>NZ_JALGQE010000009.1 GCF_022810405.1 Rhodococcus sp. ARC_M5 | reverse complement strand
CGTTCGCCGCTCGTGTACCCCGAAAGGCCTTACCGCTCGACTTGCATGTGTTAAGCACGCCGCCAGCGTTCGTCCTGAGCCAGGATCAAACTCTCCGTAAAAGACCTGCGAAACAACAACCCCCGAAAAGGGCTGCGAATCAGTCAAAGACATCAAGTCAAATCACTAGCAAAAAACTCAACTAGCATTTCAAACAACACCCGACAACAACCACCACAAGCGGATGGCTGATACATCGAATGCTTTCACCAAATAAAATTCGGCACTGACATTCATCGACACACTGTTGAGTTCTCAAAGAACACGCACACACCATTCACCAGCGAGCTGAAGCTCGTAGATGTCCGGGGCAACCGTTCCAGCTTAGATCAGACGATCGAACACAGTCAAACTGCGCTTCTCATCCGTGAAGGATTCGAGCCTCGCGGCTCACCACCTTCATTGTGTCGGAAGCGAACTCTGCGTTGCTCAGGCCTTGCGGTCTGGGCTGGCGTCCGTGTCGCTCTGACCTGGACAAAGTTACGCCCCGGATAACAACGCGTCAAATCCCCAGGTCGTTCACACGTGATTCGTGTGAACAGCCTGGTCGCAACCGGTCACTTACCCAACTGACGGGCGTCGTAACCAAATTACATGGATGTGACTCCGCCCACTGGCAACCGAGGAGAACTAACCGGCGATTCGCGCGCCGGCGAAGTTCCGCTTTCCGCGTCGGACCACCAACCACCGGCCGTGCAGTAGATCGGCCGCGCCGGGCGTCCAGTCCTCGTGGGAGATCTTGACGTTGTTGACCGATGCGCCGCCCTCCTTGACCGCGCGCCGAGCAGCACCCTTGCTTTCGCTCAATCCGGTAGCGACCAGCAAATCGACGATGGTGTTCGGTGCACCGGCCTCGATGTCCGCCACCGACGCTTCTTGCAGCGCGGCAGCGAGCGTCTTTTCATCGAGCTCCGTCAGTTCCGCCCGCCCGAACAGGGCCTGGCTGGCGAGTTCGACCGATCGCGTCGCCGCTTCACCGTGGACGAGCGTGGTCATCTCGGCGGCAAGGCGCTTCTGCGCTTCGCGCGCATGCGGACGCTCGGTGGTCGCCAACTCGAGTTCTGCCAACTCGTCCTTGGACAGGAAAGTGAACCAGCGCAGGTACTTCACCACGTCCGCGTCACCGGTATTCACGAAGTACTGGTACCAGGCGTAGGGGCTCGTCATTTCCGGGTCGAGCCACAGGCTGCCGCCTCCGGTGGACTTGCCGAACTTCTTGCCGTCGGCGGACGTGACCAGCGGAACCGTCATCGCGTGGACCGACTCGGCGTCCTGGCGCCGGTTCAGTTCCACCCCCGCGATGATGTTTCCCCACTGATCGGAGCCACCGATCTGGAGACTGCAGCCGTACTGCCTGCGGAGCTGCACGTAGTCGTTCGCCTGCAGCAGCATGTAGCTGAACTCGGTGTACGACATTCCGTCGCTTTCGAGCCTGTTCTTCACCGTCTCGCGAGCAAGCATCACGTTGATGGAGAAGTGCTTGCCGATGTCGCGTAGAAAATCGATCGCGGACAGCTCCCCCGTCCACGACAGATTGTTCACCACCACTGCACCCGTCGGGCTCTCGTCCAGGTCGACGAACCGCTCGAGCTGACCACGGATGCGCGACGCCCACTCGGTGACAACTTCAGGGGAATTCATGGTGCGCTCCCCCACGTCGCGAGGGTCACCGATGAGCCCCGTCGCACCGCCGGCGAGAATGATCGGCCGATGTCCGGCCCGCTGGAACCGCTTGAGCGCGAGCAACGGCACCAAGTGCCCTGCATGCAGCGACGGACCGGTCGGATCGAAACCGGAATACAGCGTGATCGGACCCTCGGAAGTCGCCTCCCTCAGCGCGTCCACGTCGGTGGACTGCGCGATCAGTCCACGCCAGGTCATTTCGTCGATGATGTTCTCGCTCACGACGTCGATCCTCCCGCATGGACGCATCCAGGCGGCGGTCAGGCCTCCGAGCCACCGGCAGCGTCGGCCCGAGGACTGCGTTTGTAGCTCGATACCGCCGACGATCCGCGGATCCAGAAGCGCCACGGACGATCGGGTGCCAGACTCACCCCAACCCGTGGTCCGGACACAAGAGCCGTGCCCGGCAGCGGACGGTCGAGCAGTTGCAGGGTGACAGCGGACGACGCGTCGAACAGCTCCGTACCGTTGTCCGCCAGCGCGACTCCCAGTGCTCGACCGAGATTGCCCGGTCCACAGGCCCAACCGGCCTCGACCCGCGGCGATCGTGGACCGCGGCCGGCGCGCCTGCTCTCGACGACGTCGTGACCCGCCACCACTTCACCCGCTCGCAGCAACACCGCAGCGGCCTTACCGTCCGGGCCGCAGCTGACGTTCATGCAGAGGTGCATCCCGTAACTCAGGTAGACGTACAGACGCCCTGCGGGACCGAACATCACCTCGTTGCGAGGAGTCGGCCCCCGGAAGGAATGTGCAGCCGGATCGGGCCACGGACCATCGAGCGGACCACCGTAGGCCTCGACCTCCACGATGCGCACGGACACGTCGCCCACGGTGACGGTTCCACCGAGGATGCGTCGGGCTACGTCGTCGGGCTCCCCGATCTCCAAGTCAGCGACATTCATTCATCCCATGATGCTTCGCCCTTGACGACCGAGTGCCGACGGGGCTATGACTTCGACATCCGATGCGTCTGGAGGCCAGTATGGCGTTCACCGGGCAACATGCCGTCGAGATCACGGGGCTGACGGTTCGCCGCGGCAAGCGCACGGTGCTGCGCACTCTGTCTCTGACGATCCCTCGTGGTGCCATCACCGGACTTATCGGTCCGTCGGGCTGCGGCAAGACGACTCTGATGCGTGCGATCGTCGGTACTCAGATTCTGCACAGCGGAACCGTCACCGTTCTCGGAACTCCGGCCGGTTCGGCACCGTTGCGCCGCACGGTCGGGTACGTGACCCAGGCACCGAGCGTGTACCGAGACCTCACCGTTCGCGAGAACGTGCAGTACTTCGGGTCGCTGTACGGTCGCCGACGCGCGGACGTGGTGTCCGCCATCGAGTCGGTCGGACTGGCCGACCACGCGTCGTCACGGGTCGGCGAACTCTCGGGTGGCCAACTGGGGAGGGTCTCCCTGGCCAGCGCGCTGGTTGCCGAACCCGAGCTGATCGTCCTCGACGAACCGACCGTCGGCTTGGATCCCGTACTGCGCTCGGAGCTGTGGTCGCGTTTCGCCGATATCGCGGCACGCGGCACAACGGTGCTGGTCTCGAGCCATGTGATGGAGGAGGCGGAGCACTGCAGCCGTCTCGTTCTGATGCGCGACGGCACTGTGCTGGCTCAATCGAGCCCGGAGGCGCTACTCGCGCGCACGAACAAAACGACCCTCGATCGCGCATTCCTGTCTCTCATCAGATCTACGGAACAGACACCGTGAACGCGCGAATCTACGCCGCGGGCACCGTCCGCATCCTGCGACAGCTCAGAGCCGACCACCGATCGGCGGCCATGGTTCTGCTCGTTCCGTCCCTGTTGATGGTGTTGTTGTACTTCCTGTACGAAGACGTGCCGACCCAACCGAACCAGCAGCCGTTGTTCGATCGGATCGCCATCACGATGCTCGGCATCCTGCCGTTCGTCGTCATGTTCCTGATCACGTCGATCTCGATGCAGCGTGAACGCACCTCGGGAACGCTCGAACGCCTGCTGACCACTCCCATGTCCAAACTGGACCTGCTCGCGAGCTACGGGTCCGCCTTCTCGCTCGCCGCTGTCGCGCAGGCGCTACTCGCATGCACCGTCGCGTTCGGACTTCTCGGGCTCGACATCGAGGGCTCGGTCGGTTGGGTTCTGGCGATCGCAGTCCTGGGAGCGATGCTCGGCGTCGCCATCGGTCTGCTGTGCAGCGCATTCGCTCGCACCGAATTTCAAGCCGTCCAGTTCATGCCGGTCGTCGTGATTCCACAGCTGTTTCTGTGCGGACTTCTGGTGCCGCGTGACCAGATGCCGAATTGGCTGAGCACGATCAGCAATCTTCTGCCGTTGAGCTACCTGGTCGACGCGCTCCAGGAGATATCCCGGTACCCCGGAGTCACCGGGGGCATGTGGACCGACATCGCCGTGGTCGCCGGGTTCACCGTTGCCGCACTGAGCGGGGCGGCCGCGACATTACGTCGCCGAACCCCGTGACAGACCTAGGAGGTAGCGCGAGCCAGGATCGACTCGTGCTCGGCGTCGTCGACATCTCGGGCGTCGTCGGCGAGCAACACCGGAATACCGTTCTCGATCGGATACGCACGCCGCAGACGCGGGTTGTAGAGCAATTCCCCTTCGACCAACAGCAGCGGACCCTTGTCCACTGGGCACGCGAGAATGGAAAGCAGTGTCGAATCGATTGCCACGGGTGTCCTTCGCTCTGCTCCGGTCGAACCGAAGTGGTGTACTCGCTTACGCTACCGAACCTGCCATTTCCCAGCAGGCTCCACTCCTACGACGACTGCTCGACGATCGGCTCGCGTCCGATGAATCGTTCGGCCACAACAGCTTTCGTCAACCTGCGGTAACTGTTCGACTCCGAGTCGTAGTACCACGACCGCGCACTCGGCGTCGGAATTCCGGACTTCTTCAATGCCGTTGCGGTCGGGCGGTACGCGCGCCCCACCGGAATCTCGGGCACCACGTGCACGATCGCCGGACGCTCGGCAGGAAGCAGAACCCCGAGCGCGTCCGTCAACGCACGAGCGGTGATGACCGCTTCCGGCTGCAGCGAGATGGCACAGACCGCTACCTCGACGGCGGACGCCTCGACGCGCACCGACCGCGGCCGATCGGCAGTCACCCGCACCCCGTAGACCACGGCCGAATCGATCTGATCGAGGTCTCCCACGGCGTCGACGATCGGCTGGGTGTACACGGGACCGCACGCCGAACGCACCACTGTGTCCTTGCGGTCGACGAGCCAGTAATCGCCATCGGAATCGCGACGGAACAGGTTTTCGGTCGGGATCCAGGCGTCTGTGGGCTCGAATACTCCGCGCATGACGGGACTGGTGGCTTCGCCGTCTCCGCTCGGCCGGCCGAGGAGCAGTCCGATCTCGTCGTCTCGGCACTGCCGTACGAAGCCGTCGTCGTCCTCTTCGAGGCGGCCGGTGATCGGGTCGTAGGCCGCTAGCGCAACCCGTGCACTACCGGGCAGCGGACGGCCTTTGGAGCCGATCTTAGAGCCCGCCACATTGGCCAGAATCACATCGTTCTCGGTGGATGCGTAGAACTCGAGCACCCGAGCCGGGCTGAACCGCGCCAACGTGCGACGCCACAGCCCCACCGGCATGCCGGAGCCGATGAACAGACGCACCGGGTGACCGGAGTCGACCGGGAACCGGCCGTCGTCGAGGATCTGCCGCATCATCGTCCACGTGTAACTCACGACGGTGACGCCGTAGCGGTAGACCTCTTCGCTGAACCGCTCGGGCTCCAGACCACGCGAGAGTGCAATTCGCGATCCGCCTGCGAGTGCACCACCGATCGTGACGAGAATCCCGGCCGAATGATGAAGCGGAGCAAGGCAATAGACGGTGTCACCGGGACCGAGCGCGGCCGTGGTGGCAGTACCGAAGGCAGACAGTGCCCACCGATGATTGGTGATGTACCGCGGCTCGAGACCACGGTCGGTTGTCGTGAACAGGATCATCGCAAGCTCGCGAGCACGACCCGGATCGGGCTCGTACCACTGAGGCAGACGCACCGCATCGGGATCGATGGCCTCGAGGTCGGTGACCTCGTAGCCGGCTGGGATGTCGAGTCGTCGACTGTCTCCGCCGCCGAGCACCAGGACGTTCGGTGCCACCGGAACTGCGGACGCCACGTTGTCCGGATCGGCGATCACCGTGTCGACGTCGACGGTCCGTAGGGCTGCAGTCAGGTCGCTGCCCGGTTGCAGCAGAACCGGCACTGCCCCGATCCGCGACAGCGCGGCCATCGCGGCCAGCGCGCTGGGCCGAGTCTCCATCAACACTCCGACGCGCGACGACGGTCGCACTCCGACGCTGATCAGGCCCCGCACGACATTGTCGATGCGCACGTTGACCGCATCGTAGGTGTGCACCCTGTCGTCGAACAGGAAGCACTCCCCGTTCGGAGACTTACGGCCCTGCTCGGCGATCAAGCGACCCAGAGACACGCGACTGTGTGGCTGCATCTGACCGAGTCGCGCGAGCCGCGGCAAGGTACGTACTGCCTCGGACGAGATCTCTCGCGTACCGCGCACTGCACCGGTCGCCGCCGATGCCAGCCCGCGCCCGAC
This sequence comes from Rhodococcus sp. ARC_M5, assembly GCF_022810405.1. Classification (GTDB taxonomy): domain Bacteria; phylum Actinomycetota; class Actinomycetes; order Mycobacteriales; family Mycobacteriaceae; genus Rhodococcoides; species Rhodococcoides navarretei. Next base: position 243,264 of record NZ_JALGQE010000009.1, on the reverse strand, counting down.
GCCGACGCCCACCTCGGCAATGGAGGCAGCGGTATGGATCAGACGATTGGTGATGGAGACCCCGCTGTCGAAGTCGCTGTGGTCCTCGCGCTCCATCACGCGGACCGCCTCGGGCTTCGGTCCGAGATCCTCTCGCCATCGGATCCAGTTTCCGGTCGTCGGCCATGTCTGCGCAGCAGCGGTACTGCCGACGACCAACCCGAAGTGGCCGGCGCGCAACGTCGTCTCGAAGACCTGGGCGCGCGGTGCAGCGCGCTGAATGCCGCGCACGGCCAACGGTTGACCGATGTCGTCGACCTCGCCGACGAAGGCCAGGACCGGAACCGTGAGTTCGGCGAGCGTCAGCAACCTGTCCTTGATGACGAACCCACCGGTCATCATGCGATTGTGAACGACGAACTGCTTCAACAATTCCGCCACGGCCGGGCCGGACCAGGCCACCCACCCGTCCATCGCCAGGAATCGTCGCTGCGGCTCCCGCGGCAACAGTGCCTCGCGGTCGTGCAACTGGCGAAGGAAATCCAGGCGTGACCGCACAGTCTTCGCCGGATCGAGCAGCTGAAATCCCGTCCGGGCCATCCAACCCGACACCGCGAGCCGGGTGAAGACGTGGTCCGCGAGAAACTCGGCACCCCGCGTGGCCACCCCGGCAGGGATTCCGAGAGGCAATCCGGCCAAAGTGTCGACCGGGGCCCCGAATGTGATGAGGCTGGCCAGATTTCGGCCGCCTCGGTACGCGGCTGCCTGGTAGCAGAACATTCCGCCCTGGGAGTAGCCGCCCAGGTGGACGTCGCGTCCGGTGTACTCGTGCACCTTGTCGACGACCTCGCTGATCGCCACGACGTGGTCGGCGAGCGTGCGGCCCCACCCGCCTTCTTCGGTATCGGGCGATCCGAAATCGACAACCCACGGATCGAGACCCATACCGTGCAGGATTCCGGCCGCGCCTTGGTCGGTGGTGACGTCGTAGACATCGGCCGAGACCATCATCGGCGGAATGAGCACCACCGGCGGACTGTCCGCGGGCACATCGTCGGGGAAGTAACGCCGAAGCCGATACATCGGCTCGCGGTCCATCACCCGAAACGGCGACGGATCCACCTCGGTTTCGAGACCACCCAGACGGATGACCTCGAGACCGTTCTGCGCCGTGGCGATGGCTCGGCGCAGTGGACCGCGTACGGCGTCTGCATTCAGTCCCACAAATACACTCCTGCGTTCGGCCCCGACGGAACGACCGGCATCGATCTTCGCGTGACGAAAGCTTCTCACATCACACTCGGGGAACCGGCATGGATATCGATTGCGCACTCAGTGCCGCAACACCGGTTCCTCGGCCCATGCACGCAGGGTCCCGGCAGTCGCCCGCACGCCCCCCAGCTGATGCGCAACCTGCACGGCCGCCGTGCCACCGCGCGCATCCCGCGACGAGATGGAACCCTCCACCGTGAGCACCTCACGAACGGCCGGAGTGAGGGACGGATCGATCGCGGCCAGCTCGTCGTCGGTCAGATCCACCAACCCGACGCCTCGCGCCTCGGCCGCCCGCACGCAGGCTCCTGCAGCCTCGTGAGCAACACGGAACGCAATCCCCTGCCGCACCATCCATTCGGCGATGTCGGTTGCGAGTGTGAACCCGGCCGGTGCCAGCTCGGCCATGCGTTCGGTGTCGAACTCCAGGGTCGCCGTCAAACCGGTCAGCGCTGGCAGCAACAGCTCGAGCTGCGCCACCGAATCGAACACCGGCTCCTTGTCTTCCTGAAGATCACGGTTGTAGGCCAACGGTTGCGCCTTCAACGTGGCCAGCAGGCCGGTCAGATTTCCGATCAAACGGCCGGTCTTTCCTCGGGTCAGCTCCGCGACGTCCGGGTTCTTCTTCTGCGGCATGATCGAACTACCGGTGGACCACGCGTCGGCCAACGTCACGTAGCCGTACTCGGGAGTGCTCCACGAGATGACCTCCTCGGCGAATCGCGACAGATCGACCGCCGTCATCGCCAACACGAAGGCCGCTTCGGCGGCGAAGTCACGCGAGGAGGTGGCGTCGATCGAGTTCTCGGCCGACGAGTCGAACCCGAGCTCGGCTGCGATCTTCTCCGGACTGAGCCCGAGCGACGATCCGGCAAGAGCACCGGAACCGTACGGCGACACCGCTGCTCGCGTGTCGAAATCCGCGAAGCGCTGAACATCGCGCAGCAGCGGATGGGTGTGCGCGAGCAGATGATGCGCCAGCAACACCGGCTGTGCGGCCTGCGAATGCGTCTTGCCCGGCATGACGGCCGTCGGATGCGCCGCTGCCTGGGTGGCCAACGCGTCGACCACGTCGAGAACGCCGACCGACACCCGGCGGACGGCGTCGCGCAGCCACATCCGGAACAGCGTGGCCACCTGGTCGTTGCGGGACCGGCCTGCGCGCAACCGACCACCGACCTCGGGTCCGACCCGATCGATCAACCCGCGTTCGAGAGCGCCGTGCACGTCCTCGTCCGACTCGGCTGCCACGAACGCTGCCGAGGAGACGTCGTCGGCGAGGCGCTGCAAACCGTCGAGCATGGTCTCGAGGTCCTGCGGGGTGAGCAGTCCGGCACCGTTCAGCACGCGAGCGTGCGCCATGGATGCGCGGATGTCGTACGGCGCGAGCACCCAGTCGAAGTGTGTCGACTTGCTCAACGCCGCCATGGCGGCGGCCGGCCCGGATGCGAATCTGCCGCCCCAGAGCGAACCTTCGTTGGTTCCGTGCGAGGTCTCCGAATTCGTCACAGGCCCAGGTCCCTCTTCGCGGCGATCTTCGACGAGAGTCCGTGCAGCTGAACGAATCCCTTGGCCGCGGACTGGTCGAACGTGTCGCCCTCGTCGTAGGTGGCGAGATTGAAGTCGTACAGCGACTCGCCGCTGCGGCGTCCGTTGACGATGATCCCGCCCGCGTGCAGAACCAGGCGGATATCGCCGGAGACGTGCTCCTGCGTGTGCTGCACGAACGTGTCGAGAGCACCCTTGAGTGGGGAGTACCAGAGGCCGTCGTACACCAGCTCGGCCCACTTCTGGTCGGTATGGCGCTTGTAGCGACCGAGCTCGCGCTCGAGGGTCACGTGCTCGAGCTCCTCGTGGGCGCGGATGAGCACCATCGCACCGGGTGCCTCGTAGATCTCGCGACTCTTGATGCCGACGAGCCGATCCTCCACCACGTCCAAACGCCCGACACCCTGAGCACCCGCACGAGTGTTGAGCTCCTGGATCGCTTCGAGTACCGAGACCGGACGGCCGTCGATCGCGACGGGACGACCCTTGTCGAACGAGACGACGAGCTCGTCCGGAGCCTGGAAGTTGACCGTCGGATCCTCGGTGTAGTCGTAGACATCCTTGGTCGGCGCGTTCCACAGGTCTTCGAGGAAACCGGTCTCCACCGCGCGCCCCCATACGTTCTGGTCGATCGAGAACGGCGACTTGGTGGTCACGTTGATCGGGATGTCGTTCTCCTCGGCGAACTTGATCGCCTTCTCGCGCGTCCACGCGTAGTCGCGAACCGGTGCCAACACCTCGAGCTCGGGGGCCAGCGTGTTGAAGCCGACCTCGAACCGAACCTGATCGTTGCCCTTACCCGTGCACCCGTGTGCGACAACGGTTCCGCCGTGCGCCCGCGCGTTCTCCACGAGGTGCTTGACGATCAATGGACGGCTGATGGCCGACACGAGCGGGTATCGATCCATGTACAGCGCGTTGGACTGCACCGTCGGCAAGCAGTACTCGTCGGCGAACTCGTCCCTGGCGTCGACGACGACGGATTCGACTGCGCCGCAATCGAGTGCGCGCTGACGCACGACGTCCATGTCCTCGCCGCCCTGGCCCAGATCGATGGCGACGGCAACGACCTCCTTGCCCGTCTCCCTCCCGATCCAGCTGATGGCGACGGAGGTGTCGAGTCCGCCGGAGTAGGCGAGGATGACGCGTTCGGCCATGGTGTTCAAGCTCCTTCGTTGTTCGTGTTGCGCATGATGGGTAACCGGATCTCAGTTACCGCGTCGAGCAAGCTTTTCGATCTTGTCCGCGACCTCGCCACCGGTATGTGGCTCGCGGGCGATCAACAGAATCGTGTCGTCGCCGGCGATGGTCCCGACGATCTCGGGCATCGCAGCACGATCCAGAGCGCTGGCCAGGTAGTGCGCCGCGCCGGGTGGCGTTCGGAGTACGGCCTGGTTCCCGCTGTGATCGGTGGACACCAACAACTCCCCCAGCAACTTCAGGAGGCGGTCGGTGCCGCCGGACACTCCGCGGACCGGGCTGCCGTCCTCGGGCACGACGTACACCCCCACTCCACCGTCGGGTGCGCGGAGTTTCACGGCACCCAATTCCTCGAGGTCCCGCGACAGCGTGGCCTGAGTGGTGTCGATTCCCTCGGCCGCGAGCAGCGACGCCAGCTGCGGTTGACTGCGCACCTGATGCGTGGCCAGCAACGCGATGATCCGTGCCTGCCTGCCCGCGCGGGTCGACGCGGTCAACGGCACCGCAGTGACGTCCTCGCTCATGGTCGGCGGGCCTGCTCGAGAAGCCACACCAGCAGTGCCTTCTGCGCGTGCAAGCGGTTCTCGGCCTCGTCCCAGACCACACTCTGGGGACCGTCGAGCACCTCGTCGGTGATCTCCTCGCCGCGATGTGCGGGGAGGCAGTGCAGCACGACGGCGTCCGACTGCGCCTTCGAGAGCAAATCGGAATCGATGCGATACGGCCGGAACGGAGCGACGCGATCGAGACCGTCGTTCTCCTGGCCCATCGACGTCCAGGTGTCGGTGACGAGCGCGTCGGCACCGGTCGCGGCCTCGACCGGGTCCTCGGTGATGGTGATGGTGGCCCCGGTTTCCTCGGCGCGTGCATGGGCCGCGTCGAGAACGTAGCCGAGCGGCGCGAAATCCTTGGGCGCGGCGATCCGCACGTTCAGCCCGGCCGTCACTCCGCCGATGAGCAGCGAGTGCGCCATGTTGTTGGCACCGTCACCGAAGTAGGCCAAGGTGCGACCCTGCAGATTCCCCTTGTGCTCGATCAGGGTCTGCAGATCCGCAAGAACCTGGCAGGGGTGGAATTCGTTGGAGAGGGCGTTGACGATCGGAATCGTTGCGCCGGTGGCCATCTGCTCGAGCCGCTTCTGCCCGAACGTGCGCCACACGACCGCCTCGACATAGCGCGAAAGAACCCGCCCCGTGTCCTGCAGCGTCTCCTCGCGACCCAGCTGGGTGTCGCGGCCGGTCACCACCACCGCATGACCACCCAACTGCGCGATGCCCATCTCGAACGAGAAGCGAGTGCGTGTCGAGTTCTTCTCGAAGATGACACCTATTCCCTTGGGGCCCTCGAGCGGACGCTTAGAGAACGGTGCACGCTTGAGCTCCGCTGCCAGAGCGAGGATTTCGCCCTGCTGCTGTGGCGTGATGTCGTCGTCCCGGAGGAAGTGCTGAACGGTCATGGCTGATGAGCCTCCTGTGCTGCGTCGAGAATTGCCGGTAACGCCGTCACGAACGACGCGGCTTGCTCTTCGGTGATGATCAACGGTGGCGCGAGTCGGAGCACGTCGGGCTGTGTCGCGTTCAGAAGGAAGCCTGCCTCGCGCGCAGCCGCTTCGGCCGCCGGTGCGACGGCCGCGGTGAGCACCACGCCCAGTAGCAGACCCGAACCCCTGACATGGCTCACCAGAGGGTGATCGAGACCCTCGATGGAGTGCGCGATGGTCTTGCCGATGCTGTCTGCATGCGAGAGCAGATCCTCGTCGGCAATGGTCCGCAACACCGCCAGCGCGGCAGCTGCGCAGACCGGATTACCACCGAACGTGGTGCCGTGCTTGCCCGGATGCAGCAACTCCCCCGCCGCTCCGATGCCGATACATGCGCCGATGGGCAGTCCGCCGCCCAGACCCTTGGCGAGCGTGATGACATCGGGCACGATGCCGACCGACTGGTGGGCGTAGAACCATCCCGTTCGGCCGATACCGGTCTGCACCTCGTCCAGGACCAGCAGTGCACCGTGCTTCGCGGTGATCTCGCGCGCAGCGAGGAGGTATCCCTCGGGCGGAACCACAACACCGCCCTCGCCCATGATCGGTTCGAGAAAGACTGCGGCGGTGTCGGAATCGACGACGGCTTCCAGCGCGGCCACATCGCCGTACGGCACGTGGTGCACGCCTGCAGGCATCGGCTCGAACGGGATCCGCTTGTCCGGCTGACCGGTCAGCGCGAGAGCACCCATCGTCCGTCCGTGAAAGGACTTCTCGGCTGCCACGATGTTGGGGCGGCCGGTCAGGCGAGCGATCTTGAACGCCGCCTCGTTGGCCTCGGTTCCCGAATTACACAGGAACACCCGCCCGGTGGCACCGGCACCGAGGTGCGCGAGCAATTGCTCGGCCAACGCGATACCTGGTTCTGTCGCATACAGGTTCGAGGTGTGCCCAAGGGTGGACAGCTGAGTGGTGACCGCCTCGATCACCGCCGGATGGGCATGTCCGAGGATGTTCACGGCAATACCCGCGAGCAGATCCAGATACTGCTTGCCATCGGCGTCCGTCACCACCGCGCCCTCGCCGCGAACGAGCGCCACGCGCGGCACACCGTAGTTGTCCATCAGCGAATTCGACCACCGCTGTTGCAGATCGAGGGTGGACTCGGTGCCGGTCATGGCGTGACTCCTGACGTAGACGAGTGATCGGGGGTGACCATGGTGCCGATTCCCTCACCGGTGAACAGCTCCACCAGCACGGAATGTTCGACGCGACCGTCGATGACATGCGCAGAGGGAACACCAGCTCGAACCGCCCGCAGGCAGGCTTCCATCTTCGGCACCATTCCGGCGTCGAGCGAGGGCAGCAACGCCTCGAGCGTGGACGCGTCGATCTCGGAGGTCAACGAGCTGCGATCGGGCCAATCGGTGTACAGGCCTTCGACATCGGTGAGCACCACCATCTTCTCGGCACCGATGGCACTGGCAAGAGCCGCTGCCGCAGTGTCGGCGTTGATGTTGTGTACGACGCCGTCGCGGTCGGGAGCGATGGTGGACACCACCGGAATGCGTCCTGCTGCAATGAGATCGAAGACCGCCGCAGGGTTCACCGAGGTGACGTCGCCGACGAGGCCGATATCGGTCTCGGTGCCGTCGACCAGCACGGTACGACGCGTCGCGGTGAACAGGTGCGCGTCCTCACCGGAGATTCCCACGGCGTACGGACCGTGACCGTTGATCAATCCGACCAGCTCGCGCCCGACCTGCCCGAACAACACCATCCTCGCGACGTCCATGACCTCCGGCGTGGTGACGCGGAATCCGCCGCGGAATTCACCTGTCAGGCCGAGTCTGGTCAGCATGGCCGAGATCTGCGGCCCGCCGCCGTGAACGACGACCGGGTGGATTCCGACGGTGCGCAGAAATACCATGTCGGCCGCGAAAGCCCGCTTCAGATCGTCGTCGACCATGGCGTTTCCGCCGTACTTCACGACGACGATCTTGCCCGAGAATCGTTGCAGCCAGGGCAGAGCCTCGGCGAGAGTGAAGGCCTTCTGCGCGGCCGTCAACTGCAGTGCCGCCGAGGTCATGACGAGTACGCCGAATTCTCTTCGACGTACGCGTGCGAGAGATCGGTGGTGCGGATGGTGGCCGACCCTGCGCCGAGACCGAGATCGATGGTCACCGCGATGTCGACACCGGACAGGTCGACCTCCCGAGCCCCCGGCGCTCCCACGCCGTCGATGCACACCGGATTACCGTTGAAGGCCACTGCAATTCGATCCGGATCGATTTCGATCGGGGCGATACCGATTGCTGCGAGCACTCGACCCCAGTTGGGATCCGACCCGAACAGGGCTGTCTTCACCAGCGAGTCCCTGGCGACAGTGCGCGCGCCGATCAGGGCGTCGTCCTCGTTCATCGCGCCCGACACGGTGATCCGCACCCGCTTGGTGACGCCCTCGGCGTCCGCCATCATCTGGTCGGCCAGATCGTCGCACACCGCCAGGACCGCGGCGTCGAGTTCTTCCTGTGACGGTGCCACTCCGCTGGCCCCGGAGGAGAGCAGTAGCACGGTGTCGTTGGTCGAGGACGCGCCGTCGACGTCGAGCCGGTCGTAGGACAATCGAGTCGCCGCGCGCAGCGCCTTGTCCAGTTGTTCTGCGGTGGCAACGGCATCGGTGGTGATGACGCTGAGCATCGTGGCCAACGACGGTGCCAACATGCCCGCACCCTTGGCCATGCCGCCGACGTTCCATTTGTCGGCATGGTGAACAGCCGCCTGCTTGGGCACGGTGTCGGTGGTCATGATCGCGTACGCCGCATCCGTGCCACCCGAAATACCGCCTGCGAGTTCGTGTACCACCTCGGTCACGCCGGGCAGCAGCTTGTCCATCGGGAGCCGATCACCGATGAGACCCGTCGAGCACACGGCAACCTCGATCGCTCCGGTCTCGGAACCCCAATTGCTCAGGGCGGACGCCACTTCCTCGGCCGTACGGTGTGAATCCTGGAAGCCAGGCGCACCCGTGCAGGCATTGGCACCACCGGAGTTGAGAATCACTGCGCGCAGCCGTCCGGTGGAGAGCACCTGCTGCGACCACAAGACCGGAGCAGCCTTGACCTTGTTGCGGGTGAACACACCCGCCGCGGCGAAATCGGGCCCCTCGTTGAACACCAAGGCCAGATCGGACTTGCCACTCGCCTTGATACCGGCCGGAATACCGGCGGCGCGGAACCCCGCGGGACAGGTGACACCCTGCGTGCGCACGAGCTTTCCCGCAACCATGCCGACGGCCTTCGCCTCGCTCCCGACGCTGCTCATGGCGCTACTCCTACGGTAGAGAGACCCTCGGTCTCGGTGATTCCCAGTGCAAGGTTCATGGATTGGACTGCGGCACCCGCCGTGCCCTTGGCCAGGTTGTCGATGGCCGCGATCACGACGAGCAAGCCGGCGTCCGCGTCGACCGACACGCTCATCTGCACGGCGTTCGACCCGATGACCGAACCGGTCTGCGGAAGCCGACCGGCCGGAAGCACGTGCACGAACGGCTCTGCGGCGTAGGCCTTCTCGTAGATCTCGACGGCCTGCGCCTGCGTTGCGGTGGTGACCGCGGTGCAGGTGGCCAGGATTCCGCGAGGCATCGGTGCGAGAACCGGCGTGAAGGACACCGATACAGCACTACCGGCGACGGCCGAGAGATTCTGCGCGATCTCGGGAGTGTGACGGTGTGCGCCCGCAACCGCGTACGCCCGAACCGAACCCATCACCTCCGAACCGAGAAGATCGGCCTTGGGAGCGCGACCGGCACCCGAACTACCGGTGACGGCAACGATATTGACGCGGGGCTCGATGATGCCTGCGGCGACGGCAGGTGCGAGCGCGAGGGACGACACCGTCGGGTAGCACCCGGGAACCGCGATGCGAGTGGCACCGATCAACCGCTCACGGCAGCCCGGCAACTCCGGCAATCCGTACGGCCAACTACCCGCATGTGGACTCTTGTAGTACTTCTCCCAGGCCGCACCATCGGTGAGGCGGAAGTCGGCCCCGCAGTCGATGATCACCACGGACTCGGGCAGCTGCAGCGCGAGCTCGGCAGACTTGCCGTGCGGGAGCCCCAGGAACACGACGTCGTGCCCGGCGAGTTCGTCGACGGTGGTCGGGGCGAGAACGCGGTCTGCGAGTGGCAACAGGTGGGGATGGAACTCACCCAGCGTCGCACCGGCATTGCCGCCCGCGGTCAGAGAGCCGATGACCAACGAACCGTCGCGCACCCCCGGGTGCCCGAGGAGCAGTCGAAGAATCTCACCACCGGCGTATCCGCTTGCGCCCGCCACCGCGATGCGCCTCGGCGTGGCCTCCGAAATAGTCATGCGGTTTATTATGCAGCATCATGCAAGCTCATTCATGAATGGGTCCGGTGTGTCAGCGTCCACCCATGGACTTGCGGATCTCGTCGAGCTTCCTGCGGCCGGCTTCCTGCCGCTCGTTCCACTGCTCGTCGAGGTCACGGCCCGCCGCCGATTCTCGGTCCAACTCCTCCGCACCGACGGCTGTGCCCGATCGCTGTTCGACCTTGTCGCGCACACCGTCCCAGGTGGGCACCCCCGAATCGGTGAAGTCACCGATCGGCGCGCTCACCGACCCCGCACCGTATCCGGTGCCGGCGGGCAGGTCCTCCACCAGCTCCGCGTCGACGATCCCCGGCACGGTTCCGCCGAGCGGAGCCCCCGGCGGTGGGTCCCCGAGCGGCTGATCGATCCGCGGCTTGGTCACCTGCGGAACGTCGACATCGGGAACGGTTCCGGGTGGCGCTCCGCGATCGGGACCGATCGGCTCCGGTTCTGCAGTGCTCAGCTCGGCCGCCAGAGCCGACGCGGCAGCTGCCACCGGGGCCAGGCGCGGGCGACCCGCCACGGCGGCGAGAATCTCCTCGACCACCCGAAAATCCGTCGGCGTGCCGTCGTTCTCGAACTCACTCATGCGCTGCTCCCGTCACTCGTGGCCACTCGTGACTCCACGCTACGGACACGCGAGCCCGGCCGTGGACGGATCAACTGCGCGGCTGCACTGATTCAACTGCGCAGCTGCGCTCCGACGGCCTTCGATGCTGCTTCGACCGCAGCATCGCGGGCAGCCGTAGCCTGATCCTCGGTCAAGGTGCCGTCGGCACCGCGGAAGCGCAACGCGAACGCCAGCGACTTGCGCCCCTCGCCGACCTGTTCACCCTCGTAGACGTCGAACAGTCGAATCGACTCGAGCAGATCGCCACCACCGATCGTGAGAGCGGCTTCCACCGACGCCGCCGGGACGGAGGCGTCGACCACCACGGCCACGTCCTGCAGCACCGCCGGATAGGGCGACACCTCGGGGGCAGGCAGCGATTCGACCACGGGCAGAGCGCTCAGGCTCAACTCCACGGCGCACGTACGCGGCGGCAAGCCCGCCCGCTCGAGCACCGCCGGATGCAGCTCGCCCGCGTATCCGACGACCTCGCCGTCGAGCAGGACCTCCGCGCACCGACCTGGATGCCACGGAAGATGTTGTGCCGCCCGAAGATCGACGTGCACTCCGGACGCCTCGGCAACAGTGCGCACCGCAGCGAACGCATCGGCGGCCTCGGCGGCGCGGCCGGGACCCCACGGACCCGACAACTCACGCTGACCGGTGAGCACCATGCCCACGTGCACCGGCTGCGCCGGCAACGAACCGCGAAGCATCGCGATCTGGTCGTCGGTGGGACGACGATCGACCGGCAACGCGTCCACGGCTGCGGTGGCGTCGTGCCGCAGCACCACCTGTGCAATGCCGAACAACGAGACGTCTCGCTGGCCGCGGGCGATGTTCCTGCTCAGCATCTCGAGCAAACCCGGAAGGACGGTGGTCGCGAGCTCGGGACGGTCGGCCTCGAGTGGATTGAGCACCGAGGTGGTCGCGCGCCGCGGATCGTCCGCGTCGAGACCCCATGTATCGAACACACCCTTGGGCAGAAACACCGGAGGCAACACCTCGACGTATCCGGAGAACGCGAGTGCCTTACCGACGGCGCGCCTGCGCTTCTGTTCGGCGGTGAGGCCGCGACCTCCCGGGGCCGACGGCAGCACCGACGGAATCTGTTCGAGCCCTTCGAGCCGCAGCACCTCTTCCACCAGGTCGGCGCGCTGCACCAGGTCCGGTCGCCAGGACGGCGGGGTGACGATGAGCTGGCCGTGTCCGCCGTCGCCGACAGACACCTCGACGCCGCAGCCGATCTGCGTCAGCCGTCGGGCAGCGGTTCCATTGGGGTACTGCACTCCGGCGATTCGATCCGGTAGGTCGAAGTCCATCGTGACCGTCGGATATTCGACGGCTTCGCCGATATCGGTCAACACGGGCTCGATCCGGCCACCGGCGATCTCGACAAGCAACTGTGCTGCTCGATCCAGCGCTGCGACCGGAAGAGCAGAATCGACTGTCCGCTCGAAACGCTTGCTGGCCTCGCTGGAGAGCTTGTGGCGACGCCCGGTGCGGAACACCGCGAGCGGATCGAACGATGCAGCTTCGAGTACGACCTCGGTGGTCGAGTCGTCCACTTCGGTGGACGCGCCGCCCATGACACCGGCCAACGAGATGGCTCCCGACCCGTCGGCGATGACGACGTCCTCGGCATCGAGCGACCGCTCGACGCCGTCCAGAGTGGTCAGCTTCTCCCCCGCATTCGCGCGGCGGACGACGAGATCGCCGTCGAGCTTGGCCGCATCGAACGCGTGCAGCGGCTGGCCGAGTTCGTGCAGCACGTAGTTGGTGACATCGACGGCCGCCGAGATCGGGCGTACGCCGGCCAGCAGCAGTCGACGCTGCATCCACCAAGGCGTCGTCGCCGTCGGATCGATTCCGACGATCTTGCGCAACGCGAATCGCGATGCGCCCGACTTCGGTTCGACGGTGACCGACCAGGCGTCACCGGTGACCTCGGTGGGGACCGTGCGCGCCGGATCCACGAACGGAAGGTCGAAACTGCAGGCCAGTTCGCGGGCGAGGCCGCGGACCGAGAAGGCGTAGCCGCGATCCGGGGTCACGTTGAGCTCGATGACCGAGTCCAGCAGACCGAGAACGGCTCTGGCGTCGTCGCCCGGAGCGGCCGTGCCCTCGGGCAGCACCAGAATTCCGGAGTGATCCTTACCCAACCCGAGTTCGAGCGTCGAGCAGATCATGCCGTTGGAGTTGCGGCCATAGGTCTTGCGCGACGCGATGGCGAATCCCCCGGGCAGGACGCTGCCCGGCAGCGCGGCCACGATCAGGTCACCCTCGGCGAAATTCCTGGCGCCGCACACGATTTCCTGCGGCTCGGCTGCTCCGACGTCCACCAGGCAGAAGCGAATCGGTTTCTTGAACTCGGTCAGCTCCTCGATGGAACTGACCCGACCGACGACCAGAGGGCCGGTCACGTTGTCCAGCGACTCGAGTTCCTCGACCTCGAACCCGACCCGTACGAAACCGGCGTCGAGCTCCTCGGGCGACACGGCCCAGTCGGGCGTCCCCGCGTGTAGGACCTCGGTCAGCCAGGATTGTGGGACTCGCACGTGTGCTCAGCTCTTTCTTGTATCCGAGAAGAAGTGGGGCGGGTGAAGAACGTCCGTCAGGCCTGAACACCGAAGGGCAACGTGAACCTGATGTCGCCCTCGACGATGTCGCGCATGTCCGGGATATCGTTGCGGAACTGGAGCGTCCGCTCGAGACCCATTCCGAACGCGAATCCGGTGTAGACCTCGGGATCGATGCCGCTGGCCTGCAACACCTTCGGGTTGACCATTCCGCAACCACCCCACTCGACCCAACCGGCGCCGCCCTTCTTCTTCGGGAACCACACGTCGACCTCGGCCGACGGCTCGGTGAACGGGAAGTAGTTGGGGCGCATGCGAGTACGGGTGTCGTTGCCGAACAGTGCCTTCGCGAACGCATCCAGCGTGCCGCGCAGGTGCGCCATGGTCAGGCCCTTGTCGATGGCAAGACCCTCGACCTGATGGAAGACCGGAGTGTGCGTCGTGTCGAGTTCGTCCGTGCGAAACGTCCGGCCTGGGCAGACAACGTAGATCGGAACCTCACGCGAGAGCATCGACCGGACCTGAACCGGCGAAGTGTGCGTGCGCAGCACCTGCCGCGAACCCTCGGGCGCGATGTGAAAAGTGTCCTGCATCGTGCGCGCAGGGTGGTCGGGTAAGAAGTTGAGCGCGTCGAAGTTGAAGTGCTCGGTCTCGACCTCGGGGCCTTCTTCGACTTCCCAGCCCATTGCGACGAACACGTCGGCGACCTGTTCGGAAATGATCGTGATGGGGTGCCGGGCGCCGGCGGGAGCTCGGTCGGTCGGCAGTGTCACATCGATGGTCTCGGCGACCAGGATGGCGGCGTCACGCTCGGCCGACAGCACGGCGCGTCGTTCGTCGAAGGCCTTCTGCACTCGATCGCGCGCTGCCTTGACGCGTTTGCCCGCGTCCGCCTTCTGATCCCCCGGGATCGCACCGAGGGCGCGCTGCGCCAGCGCCAACGGAGCCTTGCCGCCCACGTGATCTATCTTGACCTTGGTCAGAGCATCGAGGTCCGACGCGTCGGCGAACGCCTGCTCGGCCGAGTCCACTGCGGTTCCGAGCGCAGACTCCTCGAGAACGCTCGGATCCACCGGCTCGGTTGCGACATCTTTCTTCGCCACGACAGCTGCACTCCTCGAGTAATAGTCGGTGTCTGCCACGAAGGGTCGTTGCGCAGGCTTCACTCCTGCGCAACAAGGGTCGTTGCGCAGGCTTCACTCCTGCGCGGAGCAGACAGGTATCGATCCTAGGCGACCGCGCTCACGAAGTTCCGGAGCGTCGCTGTGCCCGAGCACTCGCGTACAGGCAGATCGCCGCTGCAGTCGCGAGGTTGAGGCTCTCGGCGCGACCGTGGATCGGGATTCGAATGCGGTGATCGGCATCGCGCGTCACCGACTCGGGGAGCCCGTGCGCCTCGTTGCCGAACAACCACGCGGTCGGTTGCGTGAGCAACTCGTCGGCGTCGTCCAAGTCCACTTCGCCGTCGGCGGCCGTGGCGACGATGGTCAGACCCGCCTTGCGCAACGCATCGATTCCGGACTCGATCGATCGCTCCCGAGCGATGGGCAGGTGGAACACGCTGCCCGCCGAGGCGCGGACGCACTTTCCGTTGTGGGGATCCACCGAGTCACCCAGCAAGACAATCGAATCCGCTCCAGCCGCGTCGGCGACGCGAATGACCGTCCCGGCATTGCCCGGCTCGGCCGTTTCCACCGGTACGGCGACCAGCCGTGGTGTTCCGGCCAACGCACGGTCGAGCGGGACGTCGATCAACTCGGTGACTGCGATGAGACCCTGCGGCGTCACGGTGTCGGACAATGCCTTCGCAGCGCGGTCTGTGATCGGAAAAACTCGTGCGCCACCGGCCTCGACGGACGCAATGAGGTCGTGGTGGCGCTCGAGAGCATCCGGGGTGAAGAACAGCTCACGAACCAACCGGGACTGCGCCGCCTCGGACACCGCGTTGAAGCCTTCGGCGAGGAAGAGCCCGGACTTCTTGCGTTCCGCGGCTCGCGCGAGCTTGACGGCCGAAACGACCCGCGGAGTTCGCTCGGTCAGCGAATCCACGGGCCGTTTCGGTGTTGAGTCGTCGTACGTCGACTCGCTCAGGCTGCTTCTCCGGCCGGAGCGTTGACATCGGCAGGCAGTGCAGCCTTGGCGATGGCGACCAGGCTTGCGAATGCCGCAGCATCCGACACCGCGAGCTCCGCAAGGATCTTGCGGTCGACCTCGACGCCCGCGGCCTTGAGGCCCTGGACGAAGCGGTTGTACGTGATGTCGTTGGCCCGAGCTGCAGCGTTGATACGCGTGATCCACAGCTTGCGGAAGTCACCCTTGCGTGCGCGGCGGTCCCGGTACGCGTAGGTCAGCGAGTGGAGCTGCTGCTCCTTGGCCTTGGTGTACAGACGTGAGCGCTGTCCGCGGTATCCCTTGGACGCTTCGAGAATCGAACGGCGCTTCTTCTGGGCGTTGACGGCCCTTTTTACGCGTGCCACTGGTAAATCCTGTCGATCTGGGGGCTTGTGAAACCCCGAATGGTAATGGGATGAAGCCGACCGGTATCAGTCGGCGGCCGGTCCAGATCAGATGCCGAGCAGGCGCTTGATCCGCGGTACGTCGGGCTTCTTGACGACGGCAACACCATCGAGGCGACGAGTCACCTTGGTGGGCTTGTGCTCGAGCAGGTGGCGACGGCCGGCCTTCTGGCGCAGGATCTTGCCGCTGCCGGACACCTTGAATCGCTTCTTGGCACCACTGTGGGTCTTCTGCTTGGGCATGAAATCCTCTTCTTCTGTAATCGCTCTTCGGTGTTGCATGGCACAGCCGTACGACGCAACGGAAAAACTGTGTACCGAAGCGGGTGTAGGGCTGTCTTACTGGTAGAGCACGAGGCTCAGTTGGTCTGCGCCGGAGTAGCCGGAGCTGCTGCGGCCGGTGCCTCGGCAGCCGGGGCTGCATCGGCGGGCTGTGCCGGCGCGGGAGCCGGTGCGCGTTGCGCGGGCGGTGCCGCTGCGCTCTCCTGTGCCTTGACGCGAGTCTTGGCACCCTTGTGCGGTGCCAACACCATCGTCATGTTGCGGCCGTCCTGCTTGGCCGAGGTCTCCACGAAGCCGAGCTCCGCGACGTCCGCGCCCAGGCGCTGCAGCAGACGGAAACCGAGTTCGGGTCGCGACTGCTCGCGACCGCGGAACATGATGGTGACCTTGACCTTCGAGCCCGCTTCGAGGAAGCGAACGACGTTGCGCTTCTTGGTCTCGTAGTCGTGCGCGTCGATCTTGGGGCGGAGCTTCTGCTCCTTGATGACGGTGAGCGTCTGGTTCTTGCGCGATTCGCGCGCCTTCTGCGCAGCCTCGTACTTGAACTTCCCGTAGTCCATGATCTTGCAGACCGGCGGACGTGCGTCGGGAGCTACTTCGACAAGATCGAGGTCGGCTTCGAGAGCCAAGCGGAGTGCATCTTCAACACGCACGATCCCCACCTGTTCACCGCCCGGTCCGACAAGCCGGACCTCGGGAACTCGGATGCGATCGTTGATGCGGGTCTCAGTGCTGATGGGGCCTCCTAGGTAGTGCGGTGTGGTGTGTAACCCGACCGCCTGCCACTGGCACAGCCCGTCGCCGTCGATCCTCGACATTCCCCGCAGCGATGCGAATCGCTGCAACGAAAAAACCCTGCTCCCGGTGTGAACCGATAGCAGGGCCCGATGTCGACCGGTCGACCCGCACGACATGATCGTCGTACAGTCTCCTCACTGAGAGGAAGCACGCTGGCTACCCGAGAGGGTGAACCATCGTGCGACCGGACCGGAAGTAGCGTGTCGATGCCTACGTGCCGGTGGGAGTCGGGCTCCACTTGCTGCCTCCGTGCGGTGCACTCCATCGAGAAGCGCACGCCGAAGACGGTCGTCGAGTCACACTACCAGCAGATTCGAGAAACCGACAATCGAGCCCGATCGCACCCGAACTCGTCGGCACCCGATTCTCCCGACAGTAGGCGGCGTGGGATTCTCGTAGGCATGACCAGCTCCCCCAATCACGACGATGCCGCAGGTGCCGACCCCCTGGGTGCCGAGCCCGAAGTCCGTGAACTCGCCGAGGTCCCCGCGGTCGAGGTCATCAGCCGCGCTGCGGTCATGCTGATGAGTTCCGCAGCCGAGAAGCTGGGACTGTCCGAGCCGGATCCCGCCGAGAGCCCCTACCTCGACCTCGACGAGGCACGACGCGTCATCACCGCGCTGGCAGGCCTGGTCACCGCGTCGGTGGAATACCTCGGTCCCCATGCCGGACCCATTCGCGACGGGTTGCAGGCACTGCAGCGCGCATTTCGGGAAGCATCTGCCCACCCGGACGAGCCAGGAAAGGGTCCAGGCGAGAAGTACACCGGTCCGGTGCACTGAGCAGGACCTTCGACGACGACAGCTGCATACCCATGAAGCCGCACCCGGTCGATACCGAGTGCGGCTTCGTGGTTACCGGGACATGAGTCAGACAGCAGCGACCTTGCGTGGCCTGCGCTTCTTCGGAGCCGCTTTCACCGGCGGGGCCACGACGGACTCGCGGGAGAGCGCCTCCTGCAGGAATTTTCCGGTGTAGCTTTCGGGTACCGCTGCTACGGCTTCCGGATTACCTTGTGCCACAAGCGTTCCACCGCCGGAACCACCTTCGGGTCCCATGTCGATGACCCAGTCCGAAACCTTGATGACGTCGAGATTGTGCTCGATCACGATCACCGTGTTGCCCTTGTCCACGAGGCCGTTCACGACGCCGAGCAGCTTGCGAATGTCCTCGAAGTGCAGGCCGGTGGTCGGTTCGTCGAGGATGTAGACCGTGCGGCCGGTGGACCGCTTCTGCAGTTCCGCTGCCAGCTTGACGCGTTGCGCCTCGCCGCCGGACAACGTCGTTGCCGGTTGGCCGAGCCGCACGTACCCGAGACCGACCTCGACGAGCGTCTTCAGGTAGCGGTGGATCGAGGTGATGGCCTCGAAGAAGTCGGCAGCCTCCTCGATCGGCATGTCCAGAACCTCGGCGATGGTCTTGCCCTTGTAGTGGACTTCGAGTGTCTCGCGGTTGTACCGGGCGCCCTCACAGACCTCGCACGGAACGTAGACGTCCGGCAGGAAGTTCATCTCGATCTTGAGTGTGCCGTCTCCTGAGCAGGCCTCACACCGGCCGCCCTTGACGTTGAACGAGAATCGACCAGGCTGGTAGCCGCGCACCTTGGCCTCGGTGGTCGCCGCGAACAGCGTGCGGATCTTGTCGAATACCCCGGTGTAGGTGGCAGCGTTCGAGCGTGGGGTGCGGCCGATGGGCGACTGATCCACCCGTACGAGCTTGTCGAGCTGATCGAGTCCGTTGATTCGCGTGTGCCGACCGGGAACCTGACGGGCACCGTTGAGCTTGTTGGCCATCACCGTCGCGAGGATGTCGTTGACGAGCGTGGACTTACCCGAACCCGACACTCCGGTGACCGAGGTCAGCACGCCGAGCGGGAAGCTGACGTCGATGCCGCGAAGATTGTGCTCGCGGGCACCGACCACGGTGACCTGACGCTTCTTGTCCACGACACGACGGGTGTCGGGAAGCGGAATCTCCATCCGCCCGGACAGATACGCACCGGTCAGCGATTCCTGGTTGGTCAGCAGGTCCTCGTACGAACCGCTGTGCACGACGCGTCCGCCGTGCTCACCCGCCAACGGACCGATGTCGACGATCCAATCGGACGTGCGGATGGTGTCCTCGTCGTGCTCGACGACGATCAGCGTGTTTCCGAGATCGCGCAACCGCGTCAACGTGTCGATCAGACGGCGGTTGTCTCGTTGGTGCAGTCCGATGGACGGCTCGTCGAGGACGTAGAGAACGCCGACGAGTCCCGACCCGATCTGGGTGGCGAGCCGGATGCGCTGGGCCTCCCCGCCGGACAGCGAGCCGGCGGTCCTGGCCAGTGACAGGTATTCCAGACCGACGTCCAGGAGGAAGCCGAGTCGAGCCTGAACCTCCTTGAGGACCTGCCCAGCGATCGCTTCCTCGCGGCGACCGAGGGTGAGACTGTTCAAGAAGTTTGCGGTGTCGGCAATCGACAACTCGCACACCTCGGCGATCGACTTCGGCCCGAAATCGCCCGCTGCGATCGTCACCGACAGGATCTCGGGCCGCAGCCTGGCACCGTTGCAGGTGGGACACGGCACGTCGCGCATGTAGCCGTCGTAGCGTTCCTTCATCTGCTCGGACTCGGTCTGCTCGAGTCGACGATGCAGGAACGGCATCACACCCTCGAACTCGGCGTAGTACGACCGCGTGCGGCCGTAGCGGTTCTTGTACTTCACGTGTACCTGGTGATCGCTGCCCTCGAGGACCGCACGCTTGACCTTGGCGGGCAACTTGTTCCACGGCGCGTTCAGGTCGAACCCCATGGCGTCGGCGAGCCCGGACAACAGTCGACCGAAATACTCCGACGTCTGGCCCATCGACCACGGTGCGATGGCGCCGTCCGCGAGGCTGAGATCGCCGTCGGGAACGACCAGCTCCGGGTCGACCTCCTTGCGCACGCCGAGCCCGACGCAATCCGGGCACGCACCGTACGGCGAGTTGAAGGAGAACGACCGCGGTTCGAGATCGTCGATGGACAAGGGGTGGCCGTTGGGGCACGCGAGCTTCTCGGAGAACCGGCGCTCACGGTCCGATGCATTCTCGTCCCGGTCGACGAAATCGAGCACGACGATGCCGTCGGCCAGTCGAAGTGCGGTTTCGACCGAGTCGGTCAGACGCTGCTTCGAGCTCGACTTGACGGTCAGACGGTCTACGACGACCTCGATGTCGTGCTTTTCCTGCTTCTTGAGCACCGGCGGGCTCGTGAGCTGATGGACGACGCCGTCGACCCGAACACGCGAGTAGCCCTGAGTGTTGAGAGAGTCGAACAGGTCGACGAACTCGCCCTTGCGAGTGCGCACCACCGGGGCGAGTACCTGGAACTTCAGGCCCTCCTCCATGTCCAGCACCTGATCGACGATCTGCTGCGGAGTCTGCTTCGCGATCTGTTCTCCGCACACCGGGCAATGAGCCGTTCCTGCACGCGCGTACAGCAGGCGGAGGTAGTCGTAGACCTCGGTGATGGTGCCCACCGTCGATCGCGGATTGCGGTTGGTCGACTTCTGATCGATGGAGACCGCAGGCGAGAGGCCCTCGATGAAATCGACGTCCGGCTTGTCCATCTGGCCGAGGAACTGACGCGCGTACGCGGACAGCGACTCCACATAGCGACGCTGACCTTCGGCGAAGATCGTGTCGAAGGCGAGGGACGACTTGCCCGAGCCGGACAGACCCGTGAACACGATCAGCGCGTCCCGAGGCAGGTCGATGTCGACTCCCCGCAGATTGTGCTCCCGTGCACCTCGCACTATCAGGCGATCCGCCACTGTGTTCCCTTCTTTCCGAACGAGCACGTCCAGTCGAGTTGCTGCACGACGCAGCAGTGCACGACGTTCGAGTCGCGTGATGACGTGTAATGCCGACGCACCGGTCACACGTCGTGTAACCGTGGACCCCACGTCGAAAACCTGTTGTGGTGAGGGACGAACCTCACGCAGTAGCAATGGTAGATCCAGGCACCGACACACTTTTCCACGTGCGCGACCCCACCGCCCCTCGTGCCGCCGACGACGGTAGCGTCCTCGAAATGGACGAGCACCTCATGGCCATCGACGACAATTACACCGGCGTCGTCGCCCAGGGTTCGCAACCGCAACGGCGGACGATTCCCGGAGCGACGATCACAAAGATGTCGGTCGGCCCCATGGACAACAACACCTACCTTGTCGTCTGTTCCGCAACAGGTCACTCGGTGCTGATCGACGCCGCCAACGAGGCCGACCGCATCTCGTTGCTCATCGACGAGAACGCGCCGACCCTGTCACTCATCGTGACGACTCACCAGCACGCCGACCACTGGCAGGCCCTGGCCGACATCGCCGGCGGTACGGACTCTCCGACCGCGGCCCACGAACTCGACGCCGAGCCCCTCCCGGTGACTCCCGACCGCCTGCTCGCCGATCGGGACACAGTATCGGTGGGCGCGCTCACGTTCGACGTGGTGCACCTGACCGGACACACTCCCGGCTCCATCGCACTCGCTCTGACCGATACCGACGGCACGCGCACCCACCTCTTCACCGGGGATTCGCTCTTTCCCGGTGGCGTCGGCAAAACGGGAAGCCCCGAGGATTTCGCCCGCCTGCTCGACGACGTGACAGAGAAACTGTTCGACCGGTACGGAGACGACACCGTCGTCTACCCGGGCCACGGAAAGGACACCACACTCGGTGCCGAGCGCCCTCACCTGGCCGAATGGCGCGAACGGGGTTGGTGACGGTCGGCGCGCTTGAGACCGTGAATCCCGGGGTATGAATAGTGTGACAAAAGGACGCGCAGCGGTAGGTTTTCCGACCGCAGTGCTGTCCTGGTTCCACCGCCGATGACACGAGAAACTACGCAGGAGGCTGTCAATGCTGGTCCGCCGTATCGCCCGTCCGCTGATGTCTACGATTTTCATCGCAGGGGGCGTCGACGCACTCCGTAATCCCACCGGCAAGGCGCAGGTCGCCACTCCGCTGATCGAGCAGGGCAAGGACGCCCTTCCCAACGACGTCACCGCGAACGTGCCGAGCGACCCGGAGACTCTCGTTCGTATCAACGGCGGAATTCAGGTCGCGGGAGGAATTCTGTTGGCCACCGGCAAGGCACCGCGCATCGCCTCGATCGCTCTCGCCGGAAGTCTCGTACCGACGACACTCGCCGGGCACGCCTTCTGGAACGAGACGGACCCGGAGGCAAAGGCTGCCCAGCGTATCCACTTCTTCAAGAACCTGAGCCTGCTCGGTGGACTGCTCATCGCAGCCGTCGACACCGAGGGCAAGCCGTCCGTCGCATGGCGTAGCAAGCGCGCAGCACGCCGCGCGCAGGAGACCGTCGTCTCGGCACTGCCGGGTCACTCCACCCACGAGACCGGTGAGCGGGTCAAGGAAATCGCAGCCGTCGCCGCGAGCCGCAGCGCCGATCTCGCCGAGGCCGCACAGCCGAAGCTGGCCAAGTTCGCCGACGCCGCCCAGCCCAAGTTGGCCAAGCTCGCCGACATCGCCACAGAAAAGGGCTCGGAGCTGGCCGAGGTCGCTCAGCCGGCACTGAACCGCTGGACTCACGTGGCCGCCGACAAGGGTTCCGTCCTCGCCGACGAAGCACAGAAGCGTGGCTCCAAGCTCGCCGAACTCGCCGCCGACCGCGGTAGCGACTTGGCCGACGAGGCGCAGAAGCGCGGCTCCAAGCTTGCCGACAAGGCTGCGCACCGCGGAACCGACCTGGCAGAGATCGCGCAGAAGCGCGGATCCAAGCTCGTCGACGTTGCCGCTGATCGTCGCCACGAATTGACCGATGTAGCCCAGAAGCGCGCCTCCAAGCTCGCCGATCTGGCTGCCGAGAGGGGTTCGGTCCTGGCCGACGAAGCGCAGAAGCGCGGAGTCACCTGGGCCGATCTGGCGTCCGATCGCGTGGAGACGCTGAGCAAGCGGGCCCGCAAGCGTGCGGAGAAGCAGAGCAAGGAACTCGAGAAGGTGACCGAGCAGGCTCGCGCCAAGCTCGAGAAGCGAGTTGCCAAGGCTCAGAAGAACTTGGACAAGAAGCTGCAGCAGTACGCGAAGTAGTTCTCGCCGAGAACACAGCAACAGACGCGGCCCTGCCCCGGAACCAGCGGTTCTGCGGCAGGGCCGTTGTGCGACGTAGACTGCTCTGGCTGATTTCGAGGCGATATCTTCGCCTCGGCCGAACTCCCGAGGAGACCCTTTGCCGGACGACGGCCACACATCGAGAAACTCCGATGTGCCGATCGAAGAAGACATCGAGCAGGCGCACCTGACGCGGCTGTACACCCAGCTGGACGCACTCCG
This sequence comes from Rhodococcus sp. ARC_M5, assembly GCF_022810405.1. Taxonomy (GTDB): domain Bacteria; phylum Actinomycetota; class Actinomycetes; order Mycobacteriales; family Mycobacteriaceae; genus Rhodococcoides; species Rhodococcoides navarretei. The sequence continues at coordinate 220,286 of NZ_JALGQE010000009.1, read as the reverse complement.
CGAGTACGCCGCGAACCGATTGCGCGCGGTGCTGTTGGAGACCGGCGGTACCCCGCAGGCTCGCAGTGAACGCGAATCGTTCAACCAGATGTACACCGAGGACATCGCCAAGTACGACGCCGCCGAGAACGGACTGTGTTTCGGGCGCATCGACCTCGACCCCGAGTCCCTCGACCCCAAGGTCGACGACCGGCCCGAGCGCTACATCGGCCGCGTCGGAATTCTCGACGACAAGAACGATTACGAAACGCTGCTGCTGGACTGGCGCGCCCCGATGGCCCGACCGTTCTACCTTGCGACTCCGGCTGCCCCGGAGAACGTGTTGCGGCGCAGGCACATTCGCACGCGTGGCCGCCGAGTGACATCGATCGCCGACGAATTCCTCGACCTGAAGTCCGCTCGATCGTCGAGCGATGCCGCCGTGGCAGGCGGAGTGGCGAGCGAAGGTGCGCTGCTCTCGGCACTCGATGCCGCACGTACCGGTCAGATGAACGACATCGTCGAGACGATCCAGAGCGAACAGGACGCGATCATCCGATCGCAGCACCGCAGTGTGCTGGTGGTTCAGGGCGGACCGGGTACCGGCAAGACAGCCGTCGCACTGCACCGCGCCGCGTACCTGCTGTACACCTACCGCCAGCAGCTCGGCAAGAGCGGTGTGCTGATCATCGGACCCAACGCCACGTTCCTCGATTACATCGGGCAGGTACTGCCGTCACTCGGCGAGACGGGTGTGCTGCTGTCCACGATCGGCGACCTCTACCCGGGAGTCCGTGCGCAACGCGAGGACACGGCTCTGGCGACCGAGGTCAAGGGCAGACTGTCGATGGTCGAGGTACTGACTCAGGCGGTACGCGACCGTCAGGAAGTTCCCGCCCAACCCCGTCGTCTGAAGTTCGACACCTACGACATCACGCTCGACCGCAAGATCGTCACTCGGGCTCGCGGACGCGCCCGCTCGTCCCGGCGACCGCACAACCTGGCTCGGCCGCTGTTCGTGTCCTCGGTCATCGACCAGTTGGCGAACCAATTGGCGGCGAAACTCGGGCAGAACCTCGTCGACGGGTCCAGCCTGCTCAGCGCCGACGACATCGCGGACATGCGCGACGAGATGCGCGAGGACCAGGACGTCATGGCCGCCGTCGACGAGCTGTGGCCCGATCTGTCTCCTCAGCAGGTACTCCGCGACCTCTTCGCATCGCCCGAGAAGATCGCCGCGGCCGCGCCTGCACTGAACGAGGCGGAGCGGGAGGCTCTCGTTCGTCGGGGCCACGGCTTCTCGTCGGCCGACGCTCCCCTGCTCGATGAACTCGCCGAGCTGCTCGGCGTCGACGACGCGGCCGAACGTGAACAAGCGCAACGCCAATGGCGAGGTCAGATCGCCGATGCCCAGGGCGCACTGGACATCCTGACCGGTTCGGCACCACAGGACCTCGAGGACGAACTCGATCCGGAGATCCTGATGGCATACGACCTCATCGATGCCGATCAGCTTGCGCGACGACAGAATTCGGGTCAACGACTCACCACGGCCGAACGAGCCGCCGGTGACCGAACGTGGACCTACGGGCACGTGATCGTCGACGAGGCGCAGGAACTCTCTGCGATGGCGTGGCGAATGGTGATGCGGCGCATACCGAATCGGTGGATGACGCTGGTGGGCGATACTGCCCAGACGGGTGATCCCGCCGGAACATCGTCGTGGGGTTCGGTTCTCGAACCGTACGTGGCCAAGCGGTGGAAGCGAACCGAACTGACGGTGAACTACCGAACACCGTCCGAGATCATGGTCGTTGCACACGACGTGTTGGCTGCCATCGATCCCGAGCAGTCCGAGCCACGATCCATTCGCAGCACCGGAACACGACCGTGGGCCCAACGAGTGGCAGCAGCGGATCTGGTCACCGCGGTGGAGAAGCGAGTTGCCGATCACCCGCGCCCAGGCCTGAGCGCCGTGCTGGTTCCCGCGGGCCACGTCGACCGATTCCGCCATCTGGCAACGGAATCGGTCACCGTATCGACGGTCAAGGATGCCAAGGGACTCGAATTCGACTCGGTCCTGATCGTCGAACCGGCCGCAATCGTGGCCGAGTCCATCAAGGGCATGAACGATCTGTACGTGGCACTCACCCGAGCCACGCAACGCCTCGGTGTGGTGCACGTCGACGCACTACCGGGGGAACTCTCGGCGCTGCAGCCGTTCGAGCCGGAGGTCTAGAGAACCGCACATGCCAACGGCCCGCTCCGTCGATCCCATGGAGCGGGCCGTTGCCGAGTGGGGGTTGGATCAGCGGACGGTGTGCACGATCAGAACATCGCAGGTGGACTTGCGAGCGGCGTCCGACGGAACCGAACCCAACAGGCGACCGGTCAACGAGTTCAGACCGCGGTTGCCGACGACGAGCAGATCGCCCTTCACCTCGTCCACGAGTGCCAGCAGCGACTCGACGGGGGCACCGACGATCGCCTTCTCCTCGATGTTCTTCGCACCGGCCTTGGTGGCGTGTTCACGCGCAGTGCGCAGAATCTCACGCGTCGGGGCCGATCCGGTGATCTGGTAGGCGTCCTCACGCAATGCGTCGGCGGCAGCGGACGTGTCCTTCGGATCGGCCGGGTAGTACGCGCAAGCGATCACCAGGGTGGCTTCGGCGTCTCCCGCCAGAGCCGCGGCCTTCTCCACTGCCCGCAGTGACGATTCGGAGCCATCGGTCCCGACGACGACGGTGCGGTAGGCGCTCATTCATTCCTCCATTTGTCGGTCACACACAGATGTGACACTTCTGGTCGAACTCGATTGGTGCAAGTCACAGGACCGAAAGACGTGGTCCGGGGACTGATGCGCTGACATTAGCCGGAACCGGCCGATCGGCACGTGAACTTGGGGAACAACACGATCCGCGCCACTCACATACATTGGTTTCCATGCCGATTCCCCGCCCGCCACTGTCGAGACGGGCCATGACCGTCGGTGCCGCCGTGATCGCAGTTCTGGCGGTAGCCGCTCTCGCATTCGTAGTCCTCCCCCAGGATTCGAGCGCCGACACTTCCACGCGTGATGCGCGCATCACGCTACCGGACAGCCCCGGGTCGACGGGCACCGTCGACATCGACGCACGGCTCTACACACCTGCTGTCACACCAGCGCCGACTGTGCTGCTCGCCCACGGCTTCGGCGGCAGCAAGGACTCGGTCGACGGTGAGGCACGCGACCTCGCGGCACGCGGATACACCGTCCTCGCGTACAGCGCACGCGGGTTCGGCGACAGCACGGGTTCGATCTCGATCAACGACCCCGATCGCGAGGTCGCCGACGCGCGCGGACTCATCGACTGGCTCGCCGAACAACCGGAGGTGGAACTCGACGCTCCCGGCGACCCCCACATCGGCGTCGCCGGCGGATCGTACGGCGGCGCACTGGCATTGAGCGCCGGTGGTACCGATCCCAGGATCGATTCGATAGCCGCAGCGATCACCTGGAACGACCTGGGTCAGGCGCTGTTCCCCAACTTCGGGGTCACCTCCGCCGAGGGCCGAGAAGCCCTCGGCGACATCGCTTCTCCTGCAGCCGCCGAGTACGGCGGCCCCGGCGTACTCAAGCGCGGCTGGGCCGGAGTGTTCTTCGGCGTCGGCGCATCGAGTGCAGTGCCCGGCGGCGAGGGCGACGGCGACGGCGAGTCCAGCGCCGACGTCGGCACGTCGGCGTGCGGAAGGTTCGCACCCGAGTTCTGCGACGCCTACGCCCAATCCGCCGTGACCGGAATCCCCAGCCAACAGCTGCTCGATCTGCTGACTGCCCACTCGCCGGTCGCGGTGGCGTCGAACATCACTGCACCGACTCTTCTGGTCCAGGGCTCTCAGGACACTCTCTTCGGCCTGGATCAGGCCGACGCGACGGCGCGTCAGATCGCGGCGGCCGGTGGGAACGTCACCGTGCGGTGGTTCGACGGCGGCCACGACGCAGGCGGAACCGACGACACGAGCGATCGAGCCATCGCAGACTTCTTCGACACGACGTTGCGTGACACGGACGCAGAGACCGACACCGGTACCGAGCCGTTCGTGTACTCCACTCAGCGGGCAGCCGACGAGCGCGGCGGAGACCGCGACCGCCGAATGACAGCTCCCGCCTACCCAGGACTGACCCCTGCATCCGACACCACGGAAACCAGGTCGGTGACGTTCGCACCCACAGCGGAGAACCAGTCGATCATTCGTCCACCCGGAGCGTCACCGTCGGCGATCTCGTCGGTACCCGGTTTGGGCTCGGTGCTCTCGACTCTCGGATCGACCGGGGCCGGAGCAGCCCTGACTGCGGACCTGCCGGGCCAGTCGGCAACGTTCACCAGCGACCCCGTCGATACGTCCGTGACGATCACCGGTGCCCCGCGAGTGAACCTGCGCGTGGCGTCTCTGGCCGCACCCGATCAAGCCGTTCTGTTCGCGAAACTCTACGACGTCGCGCCGAACGGCACGAGAACACTTCCGGGTGGTGCGGTCTCGGCGATCCGCCTGCCGGCCACCGAGGGCATCGACCCCGTCGACGTCACCGTTGCGCTGCCTGGCATCAGCTACACCGTCCAGCAGGGTCATCGCCTCGAGCTGAGTATCTCCACCACCGATCAGGCCTACGCCGTTCCGCTCGAACCCGCACAGTTCAGCGTCGCCATGACCGACAACACCATCGCATTGCCGACCGTCGCCGCCGTGGCGAGTGCGAACAGCACGGTCCCGGTGGCACCGCTGATCGGCATCGGAGTCGTCCTGCTCGCGGTCGCGGGTGCGATCGTGGCCGGAGTGGTGCGAACCAGACGTCGCGCAGTCGCCGAAGTGGACGAGGACCTCGTCGACACTCCGCTGGTGATCACCGATCTGGCCAAGACGTACTCGAACGGCTTCCGCGCCGTCGACGGCGTGAGCTTCGAGGTGAAGCAGGGCCAGGTTCTGGGTCTCCTCGGTCCCAACGGCGCAGGAAAGACCACCACCCTGCGGATGTTGATGGGCCTGATCACTCCCACCGGCGGCGACATTCGAGTCTTCGGCCACAAGGTGACGCCCGGCGCCCCGGTGCTGTCCAGGTTGGGCTCGTTCGTCGAAGGATCCGGCTTCCTGCCGCACCTGACCGGAACGCAGAACCTGCGGCTGTACTGGGAAGCGACCGGTCGTCCGATCGAGGACGCCCACCTCGAGGAAGCCCTCGAGATCGCCGACCTCGGCACCGCGATCGAACGCAAGGTCAAGTCGTACAGCCAGGGGATGCGGCAGCGGCTGGCGATCGCCCAGGCCATGCTGGGGCTGCCGGATCTGATGGTCCTCGACGAACCGACCAACGGACTCGACCCACCGCAGATCAGGACGATGCGTGACGTGCTGATCAACTACGCGAAGACCGGACGAACCGTGTTGGTGTCGAGCCATCTGCTCGCCGAAGTGGAGCAGACCTGCACCCATGTGGTCGTCATGAATCGCGGATCGGTGATCAGTTCCGGCACGGTCCGCGAACTGACCGCGGCCGGCGGACAGACGGAGATCAGGGTCGACGACGCCACGCGCGCGCAGTCCGTGCTCGGTGCCTCCGGCCACGACGGTGCAGTGATCGTCGACGACGGCACGGTGACCGTCGACCTGACCGACGCCGACTCCGCCGTCGTGATCAGAGAGCTGGTCACCGCAGGGATTTCGGTGCGCGGATTCTCGCAATCGACGCGCCTCGAAGACGTGTTCCTCGACCTCGTCCACCGGGACAACCCAGGGTCCGACACCAGCAAGGATCGCTCATGAGCACCACACACGCAGACGGGCGCGCTGCCGGGTACACCGGCGGCAGCACCTTGCCGTTCCGTACCGAGTTGCGCAGGCAACTGGGACGTCGCCGCACTCAGCTGGCCATCGGCTTCCTGGCCCTACTTCCGGTGATCCTGGCCATCGCCTTCACCGTCGGTAGCTCGAGTGCGGACTCCGATGCCGATGGGCTCATCGAGCTCGGCACTCGCGGAGGCATGAACTTCACCGTCTTCGCTCTGTTCATGTCCGTGGGATTTCTGCTGATCGTGGTGGTGGCCCTGTTCTTCGGCGACTCGGTGGCAAGCGAAGCTTCGTGGTCGAGCCTGCGATACCTGCTGGCCATTCCCGTGCCCCGGAGTCGACTGCTGACGCAGAAGGCCTTGGTGTCGGCCACCCTGTCCAGTGCTGCGATCGTGGTGCTCGTCGGGGTGTCGCTGTTGATCGGCACCGTGATGTACGGCGCGGAGTCGCTCATCACCCCGCTGGGTGAGGGACTGTCGTACGGAACCTCGCTGGTGCGGCTACTGATCGCGGTCGCGTACATCGGCATCAACCTGCTCTGGGTGGCCGGCCTGGCGATGCTGCTGTCGGTGCTCACCGACGCCCCTCTCGGGGCCGTCGGCGGCGCGGTGATGACGTCGATTCTGATGCAGATTCTCGATCAGATCACCGCACTCGGATCACTGCGCAACTACCTACCCGGGCACTACGCCAATTCGTGGATCGACGCATTCGGCACGAGCATCGACTGGAACGACATGGTGGTCGGCTCGTTCTCGGCCATCGCATACGCGGCTCTGTTCGGGCTGATCGCGTGGCGACGTTTCGGCACCAAGGACATCACCAGCTGAGACGGACTACTTCTTTTTGATCGCTGGTCCGAAGACGCCCTCGGGAATGGTGCCCTGGCCGACGATCGTTTCGCGCCACGGCGTCGCGAGCGAGACCAGCCGAGCGGCACCGTCCTCGCCGAGGGCGGCCCACGGCGCAACGGCAAGGTCGTTGGTGATGTCCTCCACCAACGTGCGCAGATCCTTGCCGTCTCGAGTCAACGCTTCGTCGGACGAGAGCAGCTCGCGGTCGGCCAGAGATCCGACCGCTGCGTCCCATTGCTCCGTCGACCATCCACGACGCTTGCGCGCGAACTCCTTCTCGAAGCCGTAGCCGGTGGCAGTATGGGTGATGAGGGCCTCGAGACCGTTCAAGCCCGCCGTTTGCAGCGCCGCAATGTGACCGTCGCCCCGGTACTCGCGAATCAGCGTCAGGGCGTGCCACAGCACGAGGTGCGGAGCTGTGGGCCAGTCGAGCTCGGCATACGCGGCGTACAGCGGTCTACCGTCGTCACCGGGAATTCCACGGGCCGCGATCGACGCCAGGTCTGCGGCCTCGGCCATATCCGCGGACGTCAGAACGTCGGGGCCGAGCAGTCGACCGAAGGCGACATCGAGAGTGGCGTATCGGATGGCCATGATCTCGTCGGGCGAGGCGATGTCCCAGGCGGCGGGGACGAGCGGCGCCACCAATTCCCGGTTGAAGTTGTAGAACGTGGCTGTGACGACACCTGCGCCGACCCGCCCCAGAGGTGCCGCCCGGCCCGCGAAATAGCAGGCCCGCGGCGGCAACCCAGCCGCGACCAGAGCGTCCTGCGTCTCCGGAAGGAAATAGGTCATCGAGTGAATCAGTTCGAGAGCGCGAGAGGTGCGGCCGGCGGTGGTTGCGTCCATCGTTGAACCGTATCCGAACCATTTCGGCTCATTCCGCAGGCTCCACTCGCGTCTCCGGCTCATTCCGCAGGCTTCACTCGCGCGCCTCCAGCCTGCCCTATTTGAGGCCGGCCGCGTCCATTCCGCGCAGTTCCTTCTTCAGATCCTGGATCTCGTCGCGCAGTCGGCCCGCGAGCTCGAACTTCAACTCGCGTGCCGCGTTCATCATCTGGTCGGTCATGTTCTTGATCAGATCGGCCAGCTCGGCGCGCGGCATCGACGACACGTCCTGCCCCTCGTACACCCCGGTGCTGACGGATCTGCCCGCCTCGCCTTGCGCTCGCCGCCCACGGCTCGCGTTTCGACCGGACCCACCGATCTCGACGACGGACTCGGTGTCCTCGGCTTCCTGGTACACCTGGTCGAGGATGTCGGCGATCTTCTTGCGCAGCGGCTGAGGATCGACGCCTCTCTCCTTGTTGTACGCGATCTGCTTCTCACGCCGACGCTCGGTTTCCTCGATCGCATAGGTCATGGAGTCGGTCATCTTGTCGGCGTACATGTGCACCTCGCCGGACACGTTTCGCGCGGCACGGCCGATGGTCTGGATGAGGCTGGTACCGCTACGGAGGAAGCCTTCCTTGTCGGCGTCGAGAATCGCCACCAACGAGACCTCGGGCAGGTCGAGACCCTCACGGAGCAGGTTGATGCCCACCAGCACGTCGTACTCCCCCAGCCGAAGTTGCCGAAGCAGTTCGACGCGGCGCAGCGTGTCGATGTCGGAGTGCAGGTAGCGGACACGAATACCCAGTTCGAGCAGATAGTCGGTCAGATCCTCCGACATCTTCTTCGTCAGCGTGGTTACCAGCACACGCTCGTCCTTCTCCGCGCGTTCTCGGATCTGATGGACCAGGTCGTCGATCTGGCCCTTGGTCGGTTTGATGACGACCTGGGGATCGACGAGCCCGGTCGGACGGATCACCTGCTCGACGAACTCACCCCCGGTCTGGCCCAGCTCGTACTTTCCCGGTGTTGCCGAGAGGTAGACCGTCTGACCGATTCGCTGGGTGAATTCCTCCCACGTCAACGGTCGGTTGTCGGTCGCGGACGGCAGACGAAAGCCGAAGTCGACGAGGTTGCGCTTACGCGACATGTCGCCCTCGTACATGGCCCCGATCTGCGGCACCGTCACATGAGACTCGTCGATGACGAGCAGAAAGTCCTCGGGAAAGTAGTCGATCAACGTGGCGGGCGCAGTACCTGCACCGCGGCCGTCGATATGCCGCGAGTAGTTCTCGATACCCGAGCAGAACCCGACCTGCTTGATCATTTCCAGGTCGTATTGCGTCCGCATCCGTAGCCGCTGCGCCTCTAGCAGCTTGCCTTTGCCCTCCAGCTCGGAGAGCCGACCTTCGAGTTCGGCTTCGATGTCCTTGACGGCTCGTTCCATGCGCTCCGGACCGGCAACGTAGTGCGTGGCCGGGAAGATGCGCACCGAATCCACCTGCCGAACGATGTCGCCGGTGAGCGGATGGAGGTAGTACAGCGCCTCGATCTCGTCGCCGAAGAACTCGATGCGAATCGCCAGTTCCTCGTAGGACGGAATGATCTCGACGGTGTCACCGCGAACCCGGAACGATCCGCGGGTGAAGGCCATGTCGTTGCGGGTGTACTGCACGTCCACCAGCAGCCTGAGCAGTGCGTCACGCTGCACTTCGACGTTGACCTCGAGCTCGATCGACCGATCGACGTACGACTGCGGGGTACCGAGACCGTAGATGCAGGACACCGACGCCACCACGACCACGTCACGTCGCGAGAGCAGAGATGCCGTCGCCGAGTGCCGCAGACGCTCGACATCGTCGTTGATGGACGAGTCCTTCTCGATGTAGGTATCGGTCTGGGCGATGTACGCCTCGGGCTGGTAGTAGTCGTAGTACGAGACGAAGTACTCGACTGCGTTGTTGGGCAACATGTCTCGCAGCTCGTTCGCCAACTGCGCCGCCAACGTCTTGTTCGGTGCCATCACCAGAGTGGGGCGCTGCAGCTTCTCGATGAGCCAGGCAGTGGTGGCCGATTTGCCGGTACCGGTGGCACCGAGCAGTACGACGTCTTTCTCGTCTGCCTTGATCCGCCGTTCGAGCTCGGCGATGGCGGTCGGCTGATCACCGGCCGGCGTGTGTTCGCTGACGACCTCGAATGCCGGACCGGTGCGCTCGATTGCGCCCACCGGTCGGTGTTCGGAGTGCGCGACAACGGGATGTTCGGATGCAAACGCCATTTCACAAGCCTAGACGCGACCACCGACAAGTTCCGTCGGGCAGACTCCGAAGGTCGGTTCCCGGTAGCTTCTACAGTCATGGTCGCTCACACGTCAGCCGGTGCGCACACCGTCGTTCATGCCCCCAAGCACGAGACGTTCGACCTCGTCGCCAAGACGAACGTGGATCCCAAGGGGTTCGTCCGTGTCGTCGACGAATACCGCGTCGAGCCGTGGGGGCTGTACATGGCGCGCCCGTCGGATCACGCCCATTTCGACTATCTGGAGTCGTGGTTGCTGCCCGCTCTCGGGCTCCGGGCCTCGGTGTTCCACTACCTGCCGGCGCACGCCCGCGATCAGGACTACTACGTCGACATCGGCGAGTACACCGCAGGCACCACCCGATGGACTTCCGTCGACCACTATCTCGACCTCAGCGTCCGTACCGGCCGCGATTACGACCTGCTGGACGTCGACGAGTTGTTCGACGCACGGGTGGCGCAACACCTCGACACCGCCACAGCCGAACTCGCGCTGACCAGATCGATCACGGCCATCGAAGGACTGACGCGCCACGACTACGACCTGAACGCGTGGCTCGCTTCCGTCGGCATGCCGACCGAGTGGAACGGCAAACCGTCCTGATTCACCGCCCTCGGTTCACGCAGTCCAGTTCGTCTCCTCCGCCCACTGCCATGCCCGACGGTATGCCACGTCGAACCATGGGGCTTTCGCGTTCTCGTAGGCCTCGATCGCCGATCGAAAGTCCGTGATTCCGGCAGCTGCCTCGGAGGCGCGTCGCTTGATGCCGGAATACTCGGTGGTGATGCTGTCGTCCGCCCGCAACCAGTCACGAAACAACAGTGCGAACGTCTGATTGGGCCAGCCGTCCACCCGGATGTGTACGTTCGCCGGCCGGCCTGGATCCGCACTGCCGTGAAAACGCTTGGACCACAAGGCCGGATCGGCTTCGCCGCCGATTCCATATGCAGGCTTCGGGTGATCGAAGTTGCTCGCCTCCCGCCGAGGGAAGCCTGACGCGCGCAACTGCTCGGCTACCGAATCGGCGTCGTCGAGGCTGCGAACCGTGATCTGAATGTCGATGACATCCTTAGCGTCGAGGCCGGGCACTGCGGTGGAGCCGATGTGGTCGATTCGGACTGCCTTGTCGGCGCAGGCAAGGGCCAGGCGCGAGATGATGCGTCGCGCCTGCAATTCCCACGTGGGGTCGGCTGTCACCTGTTCCGGATGAACACGCGCGATGATCCCCTCCCTGATGTTGCGCTCGAAGGGAATCAGACGGTCGTTCCACAACGCTCGGACTTCGTCGTCGACGCTGCCCGGCGCGCCGGTGTTGTCGATCCACACGTCTGCCGCGGCTCGGCGCGCATCATCGGTTGCCTGCGCTGCGATCCGCGCGCGAGCGTCGGCCTCGGGCATGCCTCGCTGTCCCGTGAGACGACGTACCCGTTCCTCGGCGTCGACCCACACGATGACCACGAGGTGAAAGAACGGCCCCATCGATCCTTCGACGAGAAGCGGAATGTCCTGCACCACTACCGCATCCGGCGCTGCTCCGTCGATGATCTCGGCGGTGCGTTCGCCGACCAACGGATGAACGATGGCGTTGAGTTTCTTGCGGGATTCCTCGTCGCCGAATGCCTTGGCCGCCAATGCCGGCCGGTCGAGCGAGCCGTCGGGTGCGAGAATGTCGGCTCCGAAGGTATCCGTCAGTCGTTGCAGCCCAGGTGTTCCCGGCTCCACGACTTCACGGGCAAGTACATCGGAGTCGACGAGCACTCCCCCGAGTTCGGTCAGCACCTTGGCAACGGTCGATTTTCCGGCACCTATTCCACCGGTCAGTCCCAATCTCAGCATGCACCCAGTCTGACACTCGAACACGCCGAAGCACACCAGCCTCAAATGCACCGGTTTGGGGAGTCGGTCGGTTATCTTCGACGAGCGCGACCTCGATGTGCCGACCCACTGCTATTGAAAAGGACACCCATGCGAAGCAATCAGATCCAACCGGGTCGGCACCGCCTTGGCATGGATGCAGGCGTTCATTGCATTCTCATTCCTGAAGTAGCCTCGGCGTTGGCCGACCATCGGCGTAACTGGTTCACCAACCTTCTGACCCCCGCCCGCCACAGCTTCGCCACCATGCGCAAGCGCACGGCGACCGTCGGCCAGTGGAGTCCAGCCACCGCCGCGTAGTTCGCACTCCCCCTCATACATGGGCCCGGTTCATCCGAACCGGGTCCATTGTCATGTCCGCAAGCACTCTGCTCACCTGATTCGAACGAGAAAGCCCCGGTTCTCACAGGGAGAACCGGGGCTCGGTGTCACACCCTCACGGGTGGACCACTTCTATCAGGCGTTGCCCGACAGCTTCTCGCGAAGTGCAGCGAGCTGCGCATCGCTGGCCAGCGATCCACCGGTCGAGGCCGGAGCCGACGCTGCGGGAGCGTCGCCTTCTGCATCGGCGGGGGCCTGACCCGACTCGGAGGAGTAGTTGGTGTTGGCGGCTTCGGCAGCTTCGTCCTTGGCCGTCTTCTCCATCTGAGCGGTGTGCATCTTGTGGCGACGCTCTGCCTCGGCGTAGCGACCTTCCCACTCTTCACGCTGCTTCTCGTAGCCTTCGAGCCATTCGTTGGTCTCGGAGTCGAAGCCCTCGGGGAAGATGTAGTTGCCACCCTCGTCGTACGAGTCGGCCATGCCGTACTTGGACGGATCGAACTCTTCTGCGTAGTCCTCGTTGGCCTGCTTGAGGCTCAACGAAATCCGGCGACGCTCGAGATCGATGTCGATGACCTTGACGAGTGCGTCGTCGCCGACACCCACGACCTGGTCCGGAACCTCCACGTGGCGCTCGGCCAGCTCGGAGATGTGCACGAGGCCCTCGATGCCCTCTTCGACGCGCACGAATGCACCGAAGGGAACCAGCTTGGTGACCTTGCCGGGCACGATCTGGCCGATCGCGTGGGTGCGAGCGAACTGGCGCCACGGATCTTCCTGAGTTGCCTTGAGCGAGAGGGAAACACGCTCACGGTCCAGGTCGACGTCGAGAACCTCGACGGTGACCTCGGTGCCGACCTCGACAACCTCGGAGGGGTGATCGATGTGCTTCCAGGACAGCTCGGAGACGTGCACCAGGCCGTCGACGCCACCCAGGTCCACGAAGGCACCGAAGTTGACGATGGAGGACACGACGCCCTTGCGGACCTGGCCCTTCTGGAGCTGGTGCAGGAACTCGCTGCGGACCTCGGACTGGGTCTGCTCGAGCCATGCGCGGCGCGACAGGACCACGTTGTTGCGGTTCTTGTCGAGCTCGATGATCTTGGCCTCGATCTCCTTGCCGACGTACGGCTGGAGGTCGCGAACGCGACGCATCTCGACGAGCGAGGCGGGAAGGAAGCCACGAAGACCGATGTCGAGGATGAGTCCACCCTTGACGACCTCGATGACGGTGCCCTTGACGGCCTCGTCCTTCTCCTTGAGCTCCTCGATCGTGCCCCAAGCGCGCTCGTACTGAGCTCGCTTCTTGGACAGGATCAGACGGCCTTCCTTGTCCTCCTTGGTGAGGACGAGTGCTTCGATCTCATCTCCCACGGAGACGACCTCGTTGGGGTCGACATCGTGCTTGATGGAGAGCTCGCGGGAAGGGATGACGCCTTCGGTCTTGTAACCGATGTCGAGTAGAACCTCGTCACGATCGACCTTGACGATGGTGCCCTCGACGATGTCACCATCGTTGAAGTACTTGATCGTGGCGTCGATGGCGGCGAGAAAATCCTCTGCGGAGCCGATATCGTTGACGGCTACCTGCGGTGAGGTTGTGGTTGAGGGCATGTGTTGAGTTGCTCCGGACGGGTTGGGTATCGGTTGATGGATGTTCGGTCGGACCAGGTGAAACGTGTGCAGCACGAGCGTCTTCGGCGATCCGTTGCCGGGTCCGCATGCGTCGACGACGGGCGAACCCGACTCGAGCGCAGCATGAACACACTCGCGTTGAACAGGGTACGCGATGCCGCAGTACCAGCACAAACCCGGTTAGAGTCGGCGGGTGACCGATCTTTCCACAGCGTCCACGCCCGGCCGCGGCCGAATCGACTCGGTCGCGAGCGACCGTGCGAGTCGCCTCTGGTGGGATTCCGACGCCGAGAACTACCACCGGACCCATGGCGCGTTTCTGGGAGTGGCGACCGAATCCGGAGAGTTCGTCTGGTGCCCGGAGGGGCTGCACGAGGGTGACGTGCATCTGCTGGGCGACGTCGCGGACAAGGACGTCCTTGAGGTGGGCTGCGGCAGTGCACCGTGCGCACGCTGGCTCGGGTCTCAGGGAGCGCGCGCGATCGGTCTCGACATCTCGATGGCCATGCTGCAGCGCGGCGTCGACGCCATGACCACCGGCGGATCGACGGTTCCTCTGGTACAGGCCAGTGCGGAGTCCTTGCCGTTCGCCGACGAGCGATTCGACATCGTCTGCTCGGCCTTCGGTGCGGTGCCGTTCGTCGCGGACTCCGCCAATGTGATGAAGGAAGTCGCGCGGGTACTGCGGCCGGGCGGGATCTGGGTGTTCGCGGTCAATCATCCGATGCGCTGGATCTTCCCCGACGATCCCGGGGTGGGCGGTTTGACCGCGACGATTCCGTATTTCGACCGAACCCCGTACGTCGAGTACGACGCCGACGGGACCCCCAACTACGTGGAGCATCACCGCACGATCGGTGACCGCGTGCGCGAGCTGGTCGCCGCAGGGCTGGAGGTTCGCGACATCGTCGAGCCGGACTGGCCGGAGTGGCTCGACCGCGAGTGGGGTCAGTGGAGCCCACTGCGCGGCCAGCTCTTCCCGGGCACCGCGATCTTCAGCAGCCGCAAACCGAACTGACCGAGAGCGCCTCGATCAGCGCCGGTGCACCCGGGCTTCGACGGCTTCGGTGAAGGCACTGGTCGACGCCTGTCCGCCGAGGTCCGCGGTCGCTACCCCGGATTCGACCGTGGCCTCGACGGCATGTCGGATGCGGCGTGCGGCTGCGGCGAGCCGCTCGTCCCGATGCCGCGGGGCGAGCCACTCGAGCAGCATCGCGGCGGACAGGAAGAGGGCAGTCGGGTTGGCACGGTTCTTGCCCGCGATGTCCGGAGCCGAACCGTGGGAGGCCTGCGCCATGGCCTGAGTTTCCGAGGAATTGAGCGACGGCGCGGTGCCGAGCGACCCGGACAGCTCGCCCGTCAGATCCGACAGAATGTCGCCGAACATGTTCTCGGCCACGATGACGTCGTAATCCTCGCCCCGTCGAACCAGGTGCGCCGCGAGCGCGTCGACGTGTTCCTCGGCGACCTCGACGTGCGGAAATTGTTCGCCCACTGCGCGGCACGCATCGCGAAACAGCCCCGTGGTCATGGCCAGCACGTTGGTCTTGTGCACGATCGTGAGCTTGCGGCTGCGTCGCTCCGCCAGAGAGAAGGCCTCGCGGGCAATGCGTTCGCAGGCCGCGCGCGTGAACACTCCGACCGCCAGTGCGACATCGGGGGTGGGCATGAACTCTCCGCTGCCGACGAACATGTTGCGATCGGCGTAGAACCCCTCGGTGTTCTCCCGCACGACCACCAGATCCATCCGCGGGGACACGGACCGCACACCCGGTAGCGCCCTCGCGGGCCGGATGTTGGCGAACAGGTCGAACTCCTTGCGAATCCGTCCGCCCGGAGTCAGCTGTGACCGGAAGGGGTCCGGATAGGACGCGCTGTCGTGCGGTCCGAGAATCCAGCTTTCGAGCTCGCCCAGCGTCGCGAGCGTGGAATCGGGCATGGGCGTCCCGTGCTCGTCGATGGCACCGAGCCCGAGCGGCAGGTGCACCCAGTCGACTGCCGGTCCATCGGCGGCCACGAGGGCCGCGTCGACCACCCGAATCGTGGCCGGCACGATCTCGTGGCCGATCCCGTCGCCGGTCATGGCCCCGATCCGTAGCGCCGTTGCGTTCCGACCGTCCGTCTGCGACATCATGGCCTCCATGGTGCAGTCCGCAGAACTTCTCCTCGACTCCGGCCTCGACGCAGCGGTTCGCCGCGAGTGGTCGGCACTGTCCGAAGCAGGCCTCCCGAGTCAGAACCGGCACCGCGGTGAATCGAACCGTCCGCACGTCACCGTCGCGGTGGCGTCGTCGATGCCGGCCGCGGTGGACGACGGTGATGCTGTCCGCTTCGATCCGTTCGATGTGCGTCTCGGCGGGCTCGTCGTGTTCGGTGGTCGAACGATCACGTTGGCGCGACTGGTCGTTCCGTCGAGCGAGTTGCTCGATCTGCACGCCCGGCTGTTCGAGGCCGTGGTCGATCGTTCGCTGGAGCACCTCGAACCCGGCCGATGGACACCCCACGTGACGCTGGCCCGGCGATTGACGCCCGAGGAGGCAGGAGCAGCGGTGCGCCTGCTCTCGGCCGACGTCGACGATCTGGTCGGATCTGCGGTTGCGCTGCGCCGATGGGACGGCGAGGGCAAACGCGAGTGGCGAATCGGCTGACCGCCGGCACCCTAGAACCGGAAATCACCGAATTGAGTCACCTCCGCATGAGTATCGGGAGCGAAGCCAGCGAGCACGACGGCGTCGAGGGCCAGGAACATCAGCACAACCACCAATACAATTGTCATTCCGTTAGCTTCCAACCTGCGAAGACAGTGCACGAGTGGCAGTAACGCCACACTTCGACGAATTTCTGCCATACTTCTGTGCATGCTGAAACGAGTGGTCGTCGCGCTGATGCCGTTGACCGAACAGTTCGAGCTGGGCGTCGCCTGCGAGGTGTTCGGATTCGATCGCTCGGACGAGGGCCTACCCACCTACGACTTCTCCTTGATCGCAGGTGTCCCCCAACCGATCCGCACCCGTTTCGGGTACGCCATCGACGTGCCACACGATCTCGACAGTCTCGACAGCGCCGATCTGATCATCATTCCGGCCGGTGGCACCGAAGCCGCCGAAGACGGCACCTACGTCTGCGGGGTCGGATACGACTCGTCGATCGAGCCACTACTGGCCAAACTTCGCGCAGCCGTCGACCGGGGTGCCATGGTCGCCAGCCTGTGCAACGGTGCCTTCGTTCTGGGCAAGGCCGGGCTGCTCGACGGCCGCCCCTGTACGACACATTGGCGGCATTCCGCTGTGCTGGCCGCGAAATACCCACTCGCGCAGGTCGATCCGAACGTCCTCTACGTCGACGACGGAAACGTGCTGACTAGCGCAGGCACGGCAGCCGGTATCGACCTGTGCCTGCACATCGTGCGCAAGTACCAGGGCAGCGTCGTGGCGAACGGGATCGCCCGCAGGATGGTGGTTCCGCCTCATCGTGACGGCGGACAGGCTCAATTCGTCACCAGTCCCCTGCCCGCCACGCACACCGAGACATTGGCACCGCTGCTGGACTGGATGACCCAGAATCTGGACTCCGAACTGACCATCGGCCGACTGGCCGCGCGAGTGAACATGTCGGCGCGCACATTCGCTCGCAAGTTCGCCGCCGAGACCGGAACGACACCCGCACGCTGGCTCAACGACCAACGAGTACTGGCAGCGCAGCAGCTGCTGGAGAACTCGGATCTGCCGATGGATTCGATCGCCGAAGTGGTCGGCTTCGGAAATGCCGCCGCTCTGCGGCAGCACTTCGTGCGGTTGCGGTGCACCACCCCGAACTCGTACCGCCGGACGTTCCGCGCCGCACCCTTGCCCGCCTGACACACGGCGCTTCGACGCAGCCGGGATGATTCCGGCGAGTACCCGCGTTGAGACACACCAGAAGCGCAATCAAACGAAAGGGACCGCGTGGCCACTCAGACTTTGACCCAGCAGAATTTCGACGAGATCGTGACGAGCAACGACGTGGTGTTGGTCGATTTCTGGGCGTCCTGGTGCGGACCGTGCCGCCAGTTCGCTCCCACCTTCGAGAAGTCGTCCGACGCACACCCCGACGTCGTGCACGCCAAGGTGGACACCGAGGCCGAGCAGGGCCTGGCAGCCGCAGCGCAGATCCAGTCGATTCCGACGATCATGGCGTTCCGCGAAGGCATTCTCGTGTACGCACAGCCAGGCGCACTGCCTGCACCGGCGCTCGAGGACCTCGTCGGTCAGATCAAGGCACTCGACATGGACGTCGTTCGCCAGCAGATCGCCGAGCAGGCTCCCGAGGCCGAGTAGTTTCTGGTCGCCGTACACGTACGAAGGGCCGCTCACCGAATTCGGTGAGCGGCCCTTCGTCGTTCTTTCCTGCGCCGCCTCGAGTCAGTGCGCAGCGGCGTCCCAGCTGCGGCCGGTGCCGACCGAGACTTCCAGCGGCACCGACAGTTCGATGGCCGAGGACATCTTGTCGCGTACCAGCGCCTCGACTTCCTCACGCTCGGATTCGACGACCTCGAGTACCAGTTCGTCGTGCACCTGCAACAGCATTCGCGACTTCAGCGTCGACTCCGCCAGCGATCGGTGCACGTCGATCATCGCGACCTTGATGATGTCTGCGGCGGTGCCCTGGATCGGGGCGTTGAGTGCGGCCCGCTCGGCGACCTCGCGGCGCTGACGATTGTCACTGTTGAGATCGGGCAAGTAGCGACGCCTGCCGTACAGCGTCGAGGTGTACCCCACCTTGCGCGCTTCCTCGACGGCGTTGCGCAGGTAGTCACGAACGCCACCGAACCGCGCGAAGTACGCCTCCATCTGCTGTTTCGCCTCGTCGGTGGAGATCTTGAGCTGTGCGGCGAGACCGAATGCGCTCAGTCCGTAGGCCAATCCGTACGACATCGCCTTGACCCGACGACGCAATTCGGGGGTGACCTCCTCGATCGGCACGCCGAACGCCCGGGCACCGACGAAACTGTGCAGGTCCTCGCCGGTGTTGAACGCCTCGATCAGCCCTTCGTCGCCGGAGACGTGCGCCATGATGCGCATTTCGATCTGGCTGTAGTCGGCGGTGAGCAGGGTGTCGTACCCGGCCCCGACGACGAAGCCGTCACGGATGTGACGTCCCGCCTCGTTGCGCACCGGAATGTTCTGCAGGTTCGGCTCGGTGGACGACAGCCGTCCGGTGGCCGCGACCGTCTGATTGAACGTGGTGTGAATGCGTCCGTCGTCGGCAACGGATTTCAGCAGGCCGTCGACAGTGACCTTCATCCGCGTCGCGTCGCGGTGATCGAGCAGGAATTTCAGGAACGGGTGCTCGGTCTTCTCGAACAACCCTTGCAGCGCATCGGCATCGGTGGTGTACCCGGTCTTGGTCTTCTTCGTCTTGGGCATGTCGAGTTCCTCGAACAGCACCACCTGCAGCTGCTTCGGTGACCCGAGGTTGATCTGCTTGTCGATCACGCCGTAGGCGGCGTTCGCGGCCTCGTCGACCTGTGCCGCGAATCCGGACTGCAGTGCGCGGAGGTGATCACCGTTCACGGCGATACCCGTTGCCTCGACATCGGCCAACACTGTCAGCAGAGGCAGCTCCATCTCGGAGAGCAGGGTGGTCGACTCGATGGCGGCGAGCTCGGAGTCCAGCGCATCGGCCAGGTCGATGACGGCCCGCGCCTTGAGGATCTCGCCCTCTGCGAACGCCGCATCGGCGGTGTCCTCGGCATCGAGCAACGACATCTGACCTTCACCCGTATCCTCCACCCGGAGTTCGCGTTTGAGGTAGCGCAACGACAGGTCGTCGAGATTGAACGATCGCTGGCCGGGCCGAACCAGGTACGCCGCCAGGGCGGTGTCGGTGGTCAACCCACCGAGGGTCCAGCCCCGCCCGCGCACGGCGTGCAGAGCCCACTTGGCCTCGTGCAGCGCCTTGGGTTGCGCAGGATCGGCGAGCCAGGCGGCGAGTGCCTGCTCGTCGGATTCGTCCAGAGCGGTCGTCGTGACGAACGCCCCCTCACCGTCGGCCGCAGCGATCGCCACCGAGGTCGCGTCGCTGTCGAAAGGCCGGCGCGGGCCGAGGATCGACAGCCCGCTGCGTCGGCCGTCGGATGCGTGTTCTGCCAACCATGCGGCGAGTTCGCCCGGCGCGACGATGCCGCCGCGGACATCGAAACCTTCCTCCGCCTCGGGTTCGACCGACGCGAGAGTCTCGAACAACCGGTCCCGCAGAATGCGGAACTCCAGATCGTCGAACAAGGCGTGAATCTTCTCGCGATCCCACGGAGCAAGTTCGAGCTGATCGGGAGTAAAGGGCAACGGCACGTCGCGCACCATCTCGGTCAGCTCCCGGTTGAGCACCACACTCGACAGGTTGGCGCGTAGCGCTTCCCCCACCTTGCCCTTGACCTTGTCCACATTGTCCACGAGAGCTGTGAGGGAGCCGTATTCGATGATCCACTTGGTCGCCGTCTTCTCGCCGACCCCAGGAATGCCGGGAAGATTGTCGCTCGGGTCGCCGCGCAGGGCCGCGAAATCCGGATACTGCGACGGCGTCAATCCGTACTTGGTGGCGACCTCGTCGGGGGTGAACCGAGTCAGGTCCGAGACGCCCTTACGCGGATACAGCACCGTGACGTTGTCGGTGACCAGCT
Source organism: Rhodococcus sp. ARC_M5 (assembly GCF_022810405.1). Classification (GTDB taxonomy): domain Bacteria; phylum Actinomycetota; class Actinomycetes; order Mycobacteriales; family Mycobacteriaceae; genus Rhodococcoides; species Rhodococcoides navarretei. The sequence continues at coordinate 200,011 of NZ_JALGQE010000009.1, read as the reverse complement.
GCAGCGCATCCCGGTCACCGGTGACCACGAGGACGCGGTACCCGAGCGCTTCTGCCTGGGTCACCAGAGTGGCGATGATGTCGTCCGCCTCGAAGCCCGCCTCAGCCATCACCGGGATACCCATGGCACCGAGTACGTCCTTGGTGATGTCGACCTGGCCGGCGAACTCGTCCGGCGTCTTGCTGCGGTTGGCCTTGTACTCGGGGAACCGCTCGGCGCGGAAGGTCTGCCGCGAGACGTCGAACGCGGCCGCGATGTGCGTCGGTTTTTCGTCCCGCAACAGATTGATCAACATCGAGGTGAACCCGTACACGGCGTTGGTGGACTGACCGCTGGTGGTCTTGAAGTTGTCCGCGGGCAACGCGAAGAAGGCCCGGAACGCCATCGAGTGGCCGTCGATGAGCAGCAACGTGGGCCGCTCCCCGCCCGCTTTCGCATCGGTCTCGGCTGCGGGCGCTGCACTTTTCTCCGTTACTGGGCTCACGGTTGACCAGTCTAGGGAGCCGGTCCGACAACTCGTAGCCGGATGCACGAGCCACGACGCGATCGCACTCACGGCGGCCGTCGCGCACCGCGAAACACAACCGATACTTTCCGGAAATCTCAGTCGCCGATTTTGCGTCGTTTCAGCGGATAGAGTCCGACAATTGCAGGAAACCCACATACCCGTGGCACAACGACAACCGTCCGGAGGACGTGCGTGGCTCCAAATGTTCGATGGACCAGAAAGGTGCAACCGCCGAGGTTGCGCGCAAGATCTGCCGTTCGGCTCTTCCAGCGAACACTCCTACTCGCCGTTCTGAGTTCCATTGCCGCGCTGCTGTTCAGTGCGCCGGCATTGGCCCAGGAACCTACCCCCACTCCCCCGACAGCACCGGGGACCAGCGCCGAACAGGCACCGCCGGCGGACGCCGTCAGCGTCGCCGGATCCCTGAACAACGGTGGCGAACGACTCATCGGCGTCGACGTCGCGGCACTGGACGCGTCCGGTGCCGAAGTCGCCCGCACCACCAGTGAAACCGGCGGCCGCTGGACCCTCGAATTGTCTCCCGGCACATACACATTCCAGGTAGTTCAGGAAACGCTCCCCGACGGCGTCAGCGTCCAGGGCGAGGTCCAGCGCGATGTGGAGGCCGGGCGTTCCAACACCGTCATCTTCTCGTTCGGTGAGGCCAGAACCGCCACCAGCATTCCGTTCTACGAGAAGTTCATCCGCACCACGGTCGACGGCTTTCGATTCGGCCTCGTCATCGCGCTAGCCGCGGTCGGACTGAGCCTGATCTTCGGCACCACCGGTCTGACGAACTTCGCGCACGGAGAAATGGTCACGCTCGGTGCCGTCGCGGCGTGGTTCTTCAACGTCAGTGTCGGGATACAACTGATCCCGGCCACGCTGCTGGCGATTGTCGTCGGAGTCGCGATCGGCTGGCTCAACAATGCCCTGATATGGCGGCCGTTGCGCAAGCGACGAACCGGCCTCATCGCACAGCTCGTGGTGACGATCGGCCTCGCGATCGCACTGCGCTACCTCATCCTGATTTTCTTCTCGGACCGCTCCGAACCCTTCGACGACTACCAGGCTCAGACCGAGAACGACTGGGGTCCGCTGTCGATCACCAACGTCAACCTCGCCTGCATCGTCATCAGCATCGTCGTCCTCGTCGGCGTCGCACTGATGCTGCAGCGCACCAAGATCGGCAAGGCCATGCGTGCGGTGGCCGACAACCGGGACCTCGCCGCGTCCTCCGGCATCAACGTCGAGCGCGTGGTCACCTTCGTCTGGTGCCTCGGCGGCGGCCTGGCTGCCCTCGGCGGCGTGTTGTTCGGGCTCTCCGAACTCGGCGGTCGCGTCCAGTGGGAGATGGGCTTCAAACTCCTGTTGCTCATGTTCGCCGGCATCACACTCGGTGGCCTGGGAACGGCCTACGGCGCATTCCTCGGTTGCGTCATCGTCGGTCTGCTCGTGCAGTGGTCGACGCTGGTCATCAATCCCGATCTCAAATACATCGGAGGGTTGCTCGTCTTGATTCTCATCCTCGTCGTCCGTCCACAGGGCATTCTCGGCTCGCGACAAAGGATCGGGTGACCTTCACATGGATATCATCGGCGCACTTCAGATCTCACTCGCTCAGCTGGTCGGCCCGTCCGCCATCTTCTACGCTCTGCTCGCCATCGGCCTGAACCTGCACTTCGGCTATGCCGGACTGCTCAACTTCGGCCAGATCGGCTTCGCACTGCTCGGCGGTTACGGCGTCGGCATCACCACGATCACCTACGAACAGCCGCTCTGGCTCGGCATTCTGGTGGGACTCGCCGCGGCCGGGCTCCTCGCCCTGGTACTCGGCATTCCGACCCTGCGACTGCGAGCCGACTATCTGGCCATCGTCACCATCGCCGCCTCGGAAATTCTGCGACTGGTGTTCCGTTCGACCGCAACGGATTCGGTGACAAAGTCGACCAACGGCATCACCGGCTTCGCCGGCCCGTTCACCAGCATGAGTCCGTTCGAGGGCGGCAAGTCGTACAGCTTCCTCGGCGTGCGCTTCCTGGGCAACGACCTGTGGGCCATGCTCGTCGGCTGGACACTGGTCCTGTTGTTGTGCGGAGTGATCTATCTCCTGACGCACAGCCCGTGGGGACGCGTCCTCAAGGCCGTTCGTGAAGACGAGGACGCTGCCCGGTCACTGGGCAAGAACGTCTTCGTCTACAAGATGCAGGCGTTGGTTCTCGGTGGCGTGATCGGCGGCATGGGCGGTGTGTTCAACGCACTGCAGACCCAGTCCATCAACCCCGACTTCTACTCGACGGCGCAGACGTTCTTCGCCTTCGGCGCGCTGATTCTCGGTGGTGCCGCCACGGTGTTCGGCCCCGTCCTCGGCGCGATGCTCTTCTGGTTCCTGCTGTCCATTCCCGATGCGATTCTGCGGCAATTGATCTCCGGCGACGACCCGGTGCTCAACCTCACCGGTGCCCAGGTCGGTGCCACGCGATTCGTGCTCCTGGGAATCCTGATCGCCGTCTTGATGGTGTTCAGACCTCAGGGCATTCTCGGCAACAAGCGAGAGGTTCAACTCAATGCCTGACCCGAGCAAGGATGCTGCTGCAACGGCCGCACCGAGCAAGAAAGCCAGCACCCTCGAATCACGCGCTGCCCAGGCGTTGTCGAGCGATCAACGCGCCGCCCTGTTCGCCGGTGTTCCCAACGAACCCGGCGCACCGAAACCAGACGCCACCATGGTGGTCGACGGCGTTTCGCGTACCTTCGGTGGCCTGAAAGCCGTCGACGTGGCGCATCTGGAAATCCAGCGTGGCTGCATCACCGGACTCATCGGGCCCAACGGCGCAGGCAAGACCACACTGTTCAACCTGCTCACGGGATTCGATCGCCCCGACACCGGCACGTGGTCTATGGACGGTCAGGAACTGGGTCGGATGCATCCGCACCAGGTGGCACGCAAAGGTGTGGTGCGCACGTTCCAGTTGACCAAGGCGCTGTCGAAACTGACCGTGCTGGACAATGTCCGGCTTGGCGCAACCGGTCAGCGCGGTGAACGCATGATCAACACGTTCATGCCGTGGACGTGGAAGGCCCAGGAACGTCAGATCACCGAACGTGCCTACGAGCTACTGGGCCGCTTCAAGCTCGACGCCAAGGCCGACGACCTGGCCGGCTCGTTGTCCGGCGGCCAGCGCAAGCTGCTGGAGATGGCGCGAGCGCTGATGACCGATCCGTCGGTGGTCATGCTCGACGAGCCGATGGCCGGGGTCAATCCGGCTCTGACGCAGTCACTTCTGGGGCACATCAAGTCGCTTCGCGACGACGGTATGACGGTGGTGTTCGTCGAGCACGACATGGACGTCATCCGCGACATCAGTGACTGGGTGGTGGTGATGGCGCAGGGCAGCATCATTGCCGAGTCGACCCCGGAGGAGCTCTCCAACAACGGAGCCGTCGTCGATGCGTATCTCGGTAGCCATCACGATCAGGCTCTGGAATTCGACGCCGACGGCAATCCGGTCGGAGCCACCGCCGAACTGGCCGAGGCACTGAAGCAGGCCGAGAAAGAGGAACTCGAAGCGGGAGGCGATCTTTCGGAACCGGAGTTCGTCAGCCCAGTGACGCCCGACGTCGCCGAGGGCGGCTCACACCGGGCCAAGGAGGACAACTGATGAGCGAACAGACATTGACGCCTGCGGAATTCGCCGCAACACCCGAGGAGCACGCGCGACTCGCCGAAGGTGCACTGCTGCGCGCCGACGGGTTGGTGGCCGGGTACATCCCCGGTGTCAACATCCTCAGCGAATGCAACTTCTTCCTCAACGACGGGGAGATCGTCGGCATCATCGGGCCCAACGGTGCCGGAAAGTCGACCCTCCTCAAGACCCTGTTCGGGTTGGTCGCCGTCCGTGAGGGCAGCGTCAAACTGCGAGGTGACAACATCACCTCCGCAGAGGCGCACGTATTGGTCACCAAGGGAGTCGGCTACGTCCCGCAGACGCAGAATGTGTTCCCGTCGCTCACCATCGAAGAGAACCTCGAAATGGGAATCTATCTGCGTCCCAAGAAGTTCGGCGAGCGTTTCGAGTTCGTCAGCGAGCTGTTCCCGCTGCTCGGTGAGCGCAAGAAGGTCAAGGCTGGCGCGCTGTCCGGCGGCGAGCGACAGATGGTCGCCATGGGACGCGCACTGATGATGGAGCCGTCGGTACTTCTGCTCGACGAACCGTCGGCCGGATTGTCACCGATGTTCCAGGACGAGGTGTTCATCCGCTGCAAGAAGATCAACGCTGCGGGCGTGTCGATCATCATGGTCGAGCAAAACGCCCGTCGCTGCCTCCAGATCTGCGACCGTGGCTATGTTCTCGATCAGGGCCGCAACGCCTACACCGACACCGGTCCGGCATTGATGAACGACCCGAAGGTGATCGAGCTGTATCTCGGCACACTGGCAGGAAGCAAAGAGAAGAAGTAGCTGCTCGGCAACGACGAAGGCCCCGGTTCGATCGACATCGAACCGGGGCCTTTTCGCTGCCGTCGAACGTGCGACGCGTACGAAAACCGCTGGGCCCGAATCCTGATCGAGGACTCGGGCCCAGAGGCTGTGTGACAGTTACAGATCACTCACCGACGACGATGTAATCTTCCGTCGTCAGGGTGTTGTCCGGTCCGAAGACCAGGTTGCCGTAGGAACCGGTGGCGGGCTCTCCTGCGTCACTGAAGTTCAGCGCGCCGGTGATTCCGTCGTAGTCGATATCGGTTCCGGCCTTGACGAGCGGAAGGCACTCGGCGTAGCTGGTGCACTTGGTGCCGTCCTTGGTGACGCTGTTGATGTTGGCAGCGATGTCGGTGCCTGCCGTCGACTTGGCCTGCTCGGCAGCGAGCGCCGAGATGATCACTGCGTCGTAGGACTCGCCCGCGTAGTTGAAGTCCACCAGGGCCGGATCGACGACCTTGAGACGGTCCTGGAATCCGGTACCGACATCGGTCAACGGGGTGGTGCCGCGCATCGTGTCCAGCAGACCCGGTGCAACCGACTCACCGAGGGCGTTACCCATGTTGCCGTCGACGCCGTAGACCAGCGTGCCGTCGGACGGTCCGATGCCGATCTCGTGCATACGGGTGATGATCTTCGCGGACTCCTCGAAGCCGATGATGGCCACGGCGTCCGGGTTGAAGTTCTTCACGCCGTCGACCTCGGCGTTGAACGACTGTGCGTTCGGGTCGTAGATCGTGGTCTGGATCTGGTCCGCCGCGATGCCCGCCTCTTCGAGGTTGTCCGCGGTGTTCGCGGCCAGGCCCGTGCCGTACGGGTCATTGAGCGCGAGGATGGACACGCGCTGCGCGCCGTCCTGGGCGATCAGCTGGGACAAGGCCTGTGCCTGCAGCACGTCGGTGGGTGCGGTACGGAAGTACTGGCCCTTGTCCGGGTAGCAGACGAACTGATCGGACGTGTTCGCCGGCGAGAACTGCACGACGCCTGCGCTGGCGATCTTGTCGATGACCTTGAGCGAGACCGAGGACGACGCTGCACCGACGATGACGTCGGAGCCGCCGGCGAGCAAACGGTCCACCGTGGTGTTGGCGGTATCGGTCGTCGTGTCACCCGAGTCACCGGGGATGAGCGTGACGGGCTGCTCGAGGACGCCACCGGCTTCGTTGACGTCGTTGATGGCCAACTGCACGCCGGCAACTTCGGGCGGGCCGAGGAAAGCCAGGGTTCCGGTCTCGGGGAGGAGGGTTCCCACCACCAGCGGTGCCGTGTCGGGGGTTGCCCCGGCAGTGGCCTGCTCGGGCGTGCAGTCGGTGGAGACGGTCGTTTCCGCGGCTGCAGTGCCGCCGCTGGCACTGGTGGAGTCGGTCGAGCCCGAGTCGTCGCTCGACGAACAGCCGAACAGTGCGAGCGAGGTGACGCTCAGCACCGCAGCCGTGCGGACATAGGTCCGAATTGCCATCTAGGTTCTCCTTGAAATTGCTCGTCGATGAAGCGCACCTGAGTTACATGTGGCTCACGTGTGGGTCAGACGCTAATGCTCGGAGCTGATTCGCAAGGCCTAGAACGAGGCTCGTGACCTGACTGTGACCTAGGGAGTCGAAGTTTTACGTGTCCGTAGCTTTCGCGGGCCGATCATCCCTCTGCCGCAGGCTTGTTCGCAGGAGTACCGAGTGTCTCGATCACTACTTCGGCGACGGCTTTCATCGTGGTCCTGCGGTCCATCGCGGCGCGTTGAATCCACTTGAACGCCTGTGGTTCTGTGAGCGACTGCGAGGTCATCAGGATCCCCTTGGCCTTCTCGATCAGCTTGCGTGTCTCCAGCCGATCCTGCAGATCGGCGATCTCGGATTCGAGGGCGGAAATCTCGCCGAAGCGACTGGCCGCCAGCTCCACCGCGGGCATCAGATCGGCTTTGGTGAACGGCTTGACGAGGTAGGCCATGGCCCCGGCATCACGCGCCTTCTCCACCAGTTCGCGCTGACTGAACGCGGTGAGAATGACCACGGGCGCGATGCGCTTCTCGGCGATCTCCGAGGCCGCATCGATTCCGTCCCGACGCGGCATCTTGACGTCCATGATGACCAGATCGGGACGCAGTTCGACGGCCAGCTCCACCGCCTGCTGACCGTCGGCCGCTTCACCGACCACGTCGTAGCCCTCCTCCCGGAGCATCTCCACGAGGTCGAGTCGGATCAGGGATTCGTCCTCTGCCACCACCACGCGAAGCGGGGGCTTGCCAGTACCGTGCGCACCAGGAGCATTCATCTGTATCGGTCTCCTTTGACAGTCATCGCCCATCAGGGCCGTCGAGCATCTGAAGGGTACCGGTGCGCGAGGCCGAAAGCGCATCTTCTAAACTCGTCAATCGTTGCTTGAAAGACGCCAGCCCTCGTATCCCAATTGGCAGAGGAAACGGATTCAAAACCCGTCCAGTGTGAGTTCGAGTCTCACCGAGGGCACCACGTGAATGCATTCCCGTTCGCGACGTCGGTAATGGTCTGCGCCGATCACGCCTACAGTGGAGCGATGTACATACCCAGCAGTCTTCGTTGCCATGACACCAGTGCGGGCAGTTTGTGCGCAGCGAAGGTCGACCATCGGTTCGGAGATTCGGCGGATCGGTCGGCGGAGTGGGTCTACTACACCTGCAGCGCCGACACCGCCCACGAGACCGGTTACGTCGATCGCTTGGTGACTGCCTGAATCATGTTCGTAGAACGCGCCTACGTCGACGCCGACGATGTCGGATCGGACTGGCCCTTCACCGTGCCCGCTGTCGCCGACCTCGCTCGCGAGGGACTCGAGTTCCTGGCGCCGGTCACAATTCTGGTCGGCGACAACGGTTCCGGTAAATCGACCCTCGTCGAAGCGATCGCCGAGGGTTTCGGTATCGATGCCCGTGGCGGTCGAGCGGCACAGCAATCACGTCGACTCGACGAGGTGACCAGCGCCCTCGGCGAGGTACTCGAACTCGAGACCACGCCGCGGGGTTCTCGAATGCTTCGTGGCCCACGACTGAACAAGCGCGGGTTCTTTCTCCGCGCCGAGACCGCGTTCGACATGGCCGAGAACCTCGGCGGTATGCCGGGGTTCTGGGACGAGAACACCGCCGAGATGAGTCATGGTGAGGGGTTTCTGGCCATGTTCGGTGCCATGTTGGCCGAACCCGGTTTCTACGTTCTGGACGAGCCGGAATCGGCCCTGTCGTTCACCGCGTGCCTGCAGCTCGTTGCACTGATGTCCCAGTTGGGCAACGAGGGCGCGCAGATCGTCTGCGCCACCCACTCACCGATTCTGGCGTCGACCCCCGGTGCGGACATCGTCGAAGTCGGCGAACACGGTCTACGCCGAAGTACCTGGGACGAACTCGAATTGGTACAGCACTGGCGTCGCTACCTCGACGACCCGAACAGCTATCTCCGTCACCTGCTCGACTGACCGTCCGCCATCGACACCTCACGACGGCGACGCACACTTCCCGGGGAAACCCCCATCGCCCGTTTGAAGGCCTTACCGAATGCCGCCTCCGAGAGATACCCACTGCGTCGGGCCAATTCGGCCAGCACGACGTCCTCGGAACGCAAGGTCTGATACGCGACCTGCATTCGCCACGTCGCCAGGTAGCTCATCACCGATTCGCCGACCAGTTCGGTGAAACGCGCCGAGAACGCCGAACGCGACATGTTGGCGCTCGACGCCAGAGCCGCAACGGTCCACCGCTCGTGGGGATGTCGATGAATCAGAGCCAAAGCAGCTCCGATTCGGTCGTCCTGCAACGCTCCGAGCCACCCGGACTGCGCTCGCGGACTGCCGGCGATCCACGACCGCAGTGCGAGGATCACCAGAATGTCGGACAGCCGGGTGATGACCGCCTCTCCCCCGGGCTCGAGGACTCGGGCTTCGTCCGCCACCATCGCCAGGACGTTCTGCATTCTCGCTTGTTTCGGTCCGGGCTCTGCATCGACGAACACCACAGCAGGCAGCAGACGGACGAGCTGTTGCGCCGCAGGGTGATCCAGCCGCACCGCTCCGCACACCAGGGTGGCGGCCGGTCCTGCTCCCTCACCGTGAGTGATCACCGCGTATCGGTCGCTGACGTACTCGTGCGGGAGGTCGTACACACTCGCCGCTCGTGTCGCCGCATCCTCGTCGGCGGCGAGAACGTGACCTCGTCCATGCGGGACCAATGCGAAATCGCCGGGCACCAGCTCACGCGTCGGCTCATCGGGAACCGACAGCAGGCACCGACCGTCCACCACCGTGTGAAACCACAGCGCGTCCTCCATGGCGGGCAGGTCGAGACCCCACGAACCGCTCATCTCGGATCGTACGTAGAACGATCCGGTCAACCGCAGAAAGTGCAGGGCCTCACCGAGCGGATCGGGCGACTTCCAGGGGTCGAGTCCACGCATCGATAAATTGTTGCATCACTTGGACGATCGGACATCGAATCCGGCGTTTCGAGCATTGATCATCCTGCAGTTCCGAGCGACAGTGGACGACAGGACAAATCCTCGTCGAAAGGATCACCGACCGTGAACATCAACCGAACAGACCCGTCGTGATGGAGCGGGCGTCCTCGGTCGCCACCCTCGTGTCCGCGATCGGATGCGGGCTGGTCGCAGGAGTGCTGCTCGCCTTCTCCATCAGCGTGCTCCCCGGCCTGGCAACACTGCCGGTACCCGACGCCATCGCCGCCATGCAGAGATTCAATACGGCGATTCTCAACCCGATGTTTCTCGGCCTGTTCTTCGGAACGGCCGTATCCTGCACTCTCGCAGCGATTCTCGCCGTGTCGACCGGTCGGGGTTCACCCCTGCTCGTCGTGAGCGGTGCCGTTCTCTACGTGGTCGGCTGCGTCGCGATCACGATGGCCCTCAACGTTCCGCTCAACGACGCGTTGGCCGGAGTCGACCCGGGCAGCCCCGCAGGAGACCAGGTGTGGCGGAACTTCGCCGACAAATGGACCGTGTGGAACAACGTCAGAACGATTGCCGCAACCGCGGCCTGCGTGGCCCTGATTGTCGGTCAGGGCAGATCGACGCTGGGCTGATCGGACACCGAATCCTGGTGTCGCTTACGGATTTCTTCCTCGAACCGCGCTATCAGGTGGTCGGTGTCCGCGGTCGAGACGTCCCGCGCGCCTTCGTCCATCGCGGCGCCACGTCCCCGGCGCAGTGCGGCGAGTTCGGCTTCGAGTTCGTTGTTGTCGAGTACGCGTGGATCCAACATGACTCCATTGTGGTCCCACGTCACCGCCGTGCGCGGTGGATTTGCTGTAATCGCTCTCATGAACGTCGTGCACAGCTTCGAGCCGATTCTCGGCCGAGGCGCAACCACCCTGATTCTGGGATCGATGCCCGGCGTCGCATCGCTGGCCGCCCAGCAGTACTACGCGCATCCGCGAAATGCGTTCTGGCCGATCATGGGAGCGCTGTTCGATGCGGGCCCCGAACTTCTCTACGACGAACGCACCGAGCGTCTGCGCAGTCATGGCGTCGCGGTGTGGGATGTACTGAAGCTGTGCACGCGCAAAGGAAGCCTGGACTCGGCGATCGTCGAATCCTCCATCGTGGCAAACGATTTCGAGACACTGTTCGCCGAGAATCCCGGCATCGACAGGGTGTTCTTCAACGGTGCCAAGGCCGACGAGAGCTACCGTCGCCACGCGACGGCGGTGACGCCCCACGTGACGTTCACTCGACTACCGTCGACCAGTCCGGCGCACGCCTCACTGAACCTGGATGCAAAGACGCGCGCGTGGTCGGATGCACTCAGGCCCGGACCCGCTTCGGGAAGTGTCGAATGAGACCTTCCTGCACGACGGTGGCCAGCAACAGACCGTCCATCGAGAAGAACCGTCCGGTGGCCAGTCCACGGGACCCGGCTGCGACCGGTGATTCGGTGGCGTAGAGAGCCCACTCGTCGAATCGGAACGGGCGGTGGAACCAGATGGAGTGATTGACCGTCGCCGCCACGATGCGATCGAGTCCCCACGAGAGACCGTGGGTGGTGATGATCGAATCGAGCACCGTCGTGTCCGACGCGTACCCCATGGTCGCGGCATGAAAGATCGACTCGTCCGGCAGATCGCCGTCGGCCTTCATCCAGACCCGATTGTGGTTGAGCTTCTCGCCGGTGCCCTGCATGATCCACGCCGGGTCGTTCGCGTAGCGCATGTCGATCGGCTTGAGGGCGTCGACGAACATCTGCAGCCGGTCCTCGTAACCGACGAAGTGATCGCCGAGCGGAGGCAGTGCGTCGGGGTACGGCACCTCGGGCACCTCGACGCTGTGCTCGAGCCCCTTGCCGAAATCCTGGAAGGCAGCAAGCATGACGAACAGCTCGTTACCGTCCTGCACGGCGGTGACCTGGCGGTTGGCGAAGGCTCGTCCGTCGCGTTGCCTGGAGACCCGGTACTCGATGGGCTTCTTGACATCACCGCCACGGATGAAGTGGGCGTTGATCGCGTGCACGTCGCGAGAGGTGCCAGAGACGGTGCGTCCGGCCGCGATCAGCCCCTGTGCAACCAGTTGCCCCCCGAACGTTCGGCTCCCCACCTGTTCGGGATGAACACCGACGAACACGTCCTCCTCGATCTCCTCGAGTACAAGGAGATCGAGGAGCTTCTCGAGATCGGTCCTTCGTACAGCTGTACTGCTCGACGCGCTTTCGCTGACGCCGGTTCCCCCCGCTTCGACCACTTACCGGTCCTCTTCTCCGATTCGGTGCACATGGATCAAGTTGGTCGAGCCTACTGTGCCGGGAGGGGCACCGGCCACGATCACGACCTGATCGCCCTTGTTGTACCGACCGAGTTCGAGCAGCGCCTTGTCGACCTCTTTGACCATCGCGTCCGTCGAGCCCACATCGGGGACCAGGAACGTCTCGGTGCCCCAGCTCAGCGACAGCTGACTGCGAACCTCGGAGATGGACGTGAAGGCGAGCAGAGGAAGCTTGGTGTGCAGGCGAGCCAACCGTCGAACGGTGTCTCCCGACTGCGTGAAGGCAACGAGAGCCTTCGCGTCCAGACGCTCGCCGATGTCACGGGCGGCGTAGGAGATGACTCCACGCTTGGTGCGCGGCACGTGGGTCAGCGGAGGAACGCTGTCACCCTCGGTCTCGACCGTCTCGACGATGCGGGCCATGGTCCGCACTGTTTCCATCACGTACTTGCCCACCGAAGTCTCACCGGACAGCATGACCGCGTCGGTACCGTCGAGCACGGCATTGGCGACGTCGGACGCCTCGGCGCGCGTCGGGCGGGAGTTCTCGATCATCGACTCGAGCATCTGGGTCGCGACGATGACGGGCTTGGCGTTGGCGCGGGCGATCTGGATGGCGCGCTTCTGCACCAGCGGAACCTGCTCGAGGGGCAACTCGACGCCGAGGTCACCGCGGGCCACCATGATCGCGTCGAACGCGAGCACGATGGCTTCGAGATTGTCGACGGCTTCGGGCTTCTCGAGCTTGGCGATGACGGGAACTCGGCGGCCGACACGATCCATGACGGCGTGCACGAGTTCGACGTCCGCGGGCGAGCGAACGAACGACAGCGCAATGAAGTCGCATCCCAGAGCGAGGGCGAATTCGAGGTCCGCGATGTCCTTCTCGCTCATGGCAGGAACGGAGACGTCCATGCCCGGGAGGGACACGCCCTTGTTGTTGCTGACCGGTCCACCTTCGGTGACACGGCACAACACGTCGTTTCCTTCGACACCGGTGACCACGAGGCCGACCTTGCCGTCGTCGACGAGCAGGCGGTCGCCTTCCCTGGCGTCCTGGGCCAGCTCCTTGTACGTGGTCGACACCCGGTCGTGAGTGCCCTCGCACTCCTCGACAGTGATGCGGATCAGCTCGCCGGCCGCCCAGGTGGTCGAGCCCTCGGCGAAACGCCCGAGACGAATTTTCGGTCCCTGCAGGTCGGCCAGAATGCCCACGGCTTTGCCGGTGGCGTCCGATGCTGCGCGAACCCTCTCGTAGTTGGCCTGATGATCGGGGTGATCACCATGGCTGAAGTTCAGTCGTGCGACATCCATGCCACTCTCGACGAGTTCACGGATGCGCTCTGTGGTTGCGGTTGCGGGTCCAAGGGTGCAGACAATCTTCGTACGTCGGCTCACGAAAGCGAGCCTAGCCGCTGGACGCCGCGTTCTCTATCGCAGACGCCTCCACCGAAATACTACCGATCGGTAGCCACGCTACCTTGCTGCTGAGAGGGTCTGTACCGGTTCAGAGACGAGGGTCACACGACCGCCAGGGGCAGTGCGGTCGGGTGTACCGGCGACGGCAATTCCGAGTGTCCGGTCAGAAAAGCGTCGACTCCGTGGGCCGCCGATCGACCCTCCGCAATCGCCCACACGACCAACGACGCACCGCGGTGCGCATCCCCGCACACGAATACTCCGGGTGCCGTGGTCTGCCAGTCGGGACCACACGAGAGCGCGCCCCGCTTGGTCGGTGTCAGGCCGTACTCGTCGAGCAACGGACCGAGCTCCACGCCTTCGAAGCCGATGGCGAACAATGCCAGATCACAGGGCAATTCGACCTCCTCCCCGATGGGCGTGACGATGCGTCGACCGTCCGCGTCGCGCTGGACCTCGACCTCGGCGAGCACCATGGCCCGAACGTGCCCGCGCTCGTCACCGAGGAATCGCTGGACCGCGACCTGATGACGCACGACGCCACCCTCGGCGTGCGCGGGTGAGGTGCGCAGCACCAGCGGCCACGACGGCCACGGTGAGAGACCGTCGTCGCGAGCCCCGGGCAGCGCGGGGTTGTAGTCGAGTTGCGTGACCGATGCAGCACCCTGTCGGTGGGCCGTTCCCAGGCAGTCTGCTCCGGTGTCACCGCCACCGATGATGACCACGTGCTTGTCCGCAGCGGAGATGGAGGTGGGGCCGTCGCCCTCGCATTCTTTGTTCGACGGCACCAGATGCTCCATGGCCAGGTGGATGCCGTCGAGTTCGCGACCGATGACCTCGGCATTGTCGCGGGCCCGTAGAGCTCCGACCGCCAAGACGACCGCGTCGAACGATTCGCGTAGCTGCTCGACGGTGAAGTCGATCCCGACCTCGCAATCGGTGACGAAATGCGTTCCCTCGGCCCGCATCTGCATGAGGCGCTGATCGAGCACCGACTTCTCCAGCTTGAACTCGGGGATGCCGTAGCGGAGCAATCCGCCGAGCCGATCGTCTCGCTCGTACACGGTGACGTCGTGCCCGGCGCGCGTGAGCTGTTGCGCTGCAGCCAATCCCGCAGGACCCGATCCGACGACGGCGACGCGCTTGCCGGTGGTGATCGTCGGTGGCTGCGGAACGACGCTGCCGCCCTCCCAGGCCAGATCCGCGATCGTCTGCTCGACGCGCTTGATCGTGACGCTGCCACCGGTGGCCGCCTCGGAAATCGAGAGGACACAGGCCGATTCGCACGGTGCCGGGCACACCCGCCCGGTGAACTCCGGAAAATTGTTGGTGGCATGCAGTCGGTCGCTGGCCGCATCCCAGCGGTCGCGGCGCACCAGGTCGTTCCACTCGGGGATCAGATTTCCCAGCGGGCAGCCCGCAGTTCCCGAGTGACAGAACGGAATTCCGCAGTCCATACAGCGTCGTGCCTGATCGGAGACCTCGGCGGCCCGTTCGCTCGTGGGCTGGTGCGAATACACCTCGTTCCAGTCCTTGACGCGCTCGCCGATCGGACGCTTGGCGGCCTCACGCTTGACGACTTTCAGAAATCCCTGTGGATCAGCCACGTGCAGCCTCCATGATCGCAGCATCGACGTCGCGCCCTTCGGCACGCGCCATTCGAGTCGCCTCCAGCACCCGCTGGTAGTCGACGGGCATGACTTTGGTGAACAGCGCAGACCGGCGGGGCCAGTCGGCCAGCAGCGAGGCAGCCACGGTGGACCCGGTCCAGCGCTGATGATTCTCGACGGTCTCGCGCAGCCACACCAGATCGTCCGGGTCGGGCACCTGAAGTTCGACCATCGCCATGTTCACGTCCGCCGGATCGAGACCGAGTACGAACGCGATGCCGCCGGACATACCCGCCGCCATGTTGCGACCGGTGGGCCCGAGCACCACGACACGACCGCCGGTCATGTACTCGAACGCGTGATCGCCCACGCCCTCGTTGACCGCGATCGCGCCCGAGTTGCGGACCGCGAACCGCTCCCCCGCCTTACCGCGCAGGTACACCTCGCCCGAGGTCGCACCGTACAGAATCGTGTTGCCTGCGATCACGTTGTCCTCGGCGACGAACGGTGCATCATCGGCGGGGCGCACGACGATTCGGCCACCCGACAATCCCTTGCCCACGTAGTCGTTGGCGTCACCCACCAGGTCGATGGTGATTCCCGGCGGCAGGAAGGCCCCGAGCGACTGGCCTGCCGACCCGGTGAACGCGATGCGAATGGTGTCGTCCGGCAATCCGCCCGCGCCGTAGCGGCGGGTGACCTCCGAACCCAAAAGCGTTCCAACGGTGCGGTTGACGTTGCGTACCGGTAGCTCCAACGTGACCGGGTGGGCATCCTCCAGCGCCCCCTCGGCCAGCTGGATCAGCGTCCGATCCAGCGCGAGATCGAGACCGTGATCCTGCGCGCGGAGGCGACGACGCTGTGTCATCGGGGCACCGTGCCGGTCGACAGGCATCGCGAAGATGGGAGCGAGATCGAGGCCCTTGCTCTTCCAGTGCGCCACACCGGCTGCGGTCTCGAGCACGTCCGCGCGACCGACCGCCTCGTCGATACTCCGGAAGCCGAGCTGCGCGAGATACTGTCGCACGTCCTCGGCGATGAACTTGAAGAAGTCCTCGAGGAACTCGGGCTTGCCGGTGAACCGCTTACGCAGCTCAGGATTCTGGGTCGCGACACCGACCGGGCAGGTGTCGAGATGACAGACGCGCATCATGATGCACCCCGCCACGATCAGCGGGGCCGTCGAGAATCCGAATTCCTCCGCGCCGAGCAGCGCCGCGACGATGACGTCGCGTCCGGTGCGCATGCCGCCGTCGCACTGCACGGTGATGCGATCACGAAGACCGTTGAGTACCAACGTCTGCTGCGCGTCGGCCAGGCCGATCTCCCACGGAGCTCCTGCATGCTTGAGCGAGGTCAACGGTGCCGCACCGGTTCCGCCGTCGTAGCCCGAGATGAGGACGACGTCGGCGTGCGCCTTGCTGACGCCCGTCGCCACCGTGCCGACGCCGACGGAGCTGACGAGTTTGACGTGGACGCGTGCGTTCTCGTTGGCATTCTTGAGATCGTGGATCAGCTGGGCGAGATCCTCGATCGAGTAGATGTCGTGGTGTGGTGGCGGCGAGATCAGGCCGACCCCCGGCGTCGAATGTCGGGTCTTGGCCACCCACGGATACACCTTGTATCCGGGCAGCTGACCGCCCTCGCCGGGCTTGGCACCCTGCGCCATCTTGATCTGGATGTCCGTGGCGTTGACCAGGTAGTCACTGGTGACGCCGAACCGACCACTGGCGACCTGCTTGACGGCACTGCGCCGCCTCGGATCGTAGAGCCGGTCGACATCCTCGCCGCCCTCGCCGGAGTTGGACCGTCCGCCGAGGGTGTTCATCGCGACGGCCATCGTCTCGTGCGCCTCGGCGGAGATGGATCCATAGCTCATCGCGCCGGTGTTGAACCGCGTGACGATCGACTCCACCGATTCCACCTCGTCGAGTGGAACCGGCGGCCGCACCCCGTCCTTGAACTCGAACAGACCGCGCAGTGCACCGCCTTCGCGAGCGAGCCGGTCCACCTCGTCGGTGTACTTCTGGAACACGTCGTATCGGCCGGTACGCGTTGCATGCTGCAACAGGAACACCGTCTCGGGGGTGAACAGGTGCAGCTCGCCTTCGCGGCGGAACTGGTACTCGCCGCCGATCTCCAACCGACGATGGACGCGGTCGGTCGGATTCTCGGGGTACGCCCTGCGGTGTCGCAGTTTGACCTCCTCGGCGAGCACGTCGAGACCGACGCCGCCGAGCTTGCTGACCGTGCCCTTGAAGTACTCGCGCACGACCTCGCGATCGAGACCGACGGCCTCGAAAACCTGTGCGCCGGTGTAGGACCCGACGGTCGAGATGCCCATCTTCGACATCACCTTCAGTACGCCCTTACCGAGTCCGTACAGGTAATTCCGTACGGCGATCGTCGGTTCGACTCCGGTCAGTTCGCCCTCGCCGACCAGATCCTCGATCGATTCCATCGCCAGATACGGGTTGACGGCTGCGGCACCGAAACCGATCAGCAGCGCCAGGTGGTGTACCTCGCGCGCGTCACCGGATTCGACGACGAGCGCGATCTTGGTGCGTTCCTTGGTGCGAACCAGGTGGTGATGGACGGCCGAGGTGGCCAGCAGCGACGGGATCGGGGCCCGGGTGTGATCCGAATCGCGATCGGAGATGATGAGCGTCGTGTAACC
Organism: Rhodococcus sp. ARC_M5; assembly: GCF_022810405.1. Classification (GTDB taxonomy): domain Bacteria; phylum Actinomycetota; class Actinomycetes; order Mycobacteriales; family Mycobacteriaceae; genus Rhodococcoides; species Rhodococcoides navarretei. The sequence goes on along the minus strand of NZ_JALGQE010000009.1, from coordinate 182,589 downwards.
CGCAGCGATCGCCTCCGAAGCCCGGGCGCGCAACTCCTCGATGGCCTCGGCGAGACCTTCGCCGCCGCGCTCGACCTCGTACAGGCCGCGCAGCACTGTCGCCGACAGTCCGGGATGGTCTCCATCGTCGTTGATATGAATGATCTTGTTGAGCTCGTCGTTGTCGAGCACCGGCCACGGCAACACGATCTGCCTGCACGACGCCGCAGTGGGGTCGAGCAGGTTCTGCTCCGGACCCATCACCCGCGCGAGCGAGGTCACGATTTCCTCGCGGATCGAATCCAGTGGTGGGTTGGTGACCTGGGCGAACAGTTCGATGAAGTAGTCGTAGAGCTGACGCGACCGCTGCGACATCACCGCGGCAGGGGTATCGGTACCCATCGAACCCAGAGGTTCGCCGCCGGACGCGGCCATCGGCGTCAGTACGACGCGTAGGTCTTCTTCTGTGTATCCGAAGGCTACCTGCCTGCGCACCACCGAGTCGTGGTTGTACTGGATGTGAGCACGCTCGGGAAGGCTCTTGATCTCGAGCAGGCCGGCGTGCAGCCACTCCTGGTACGGGTGTTCGGTTGCCAGTTGGAGTTTGATCTCCTCGTCGGGCACCAGACGCCCGGCGACGGTGTCGATCAGAAACATCTTTCCGGGCTCGAGGCGACCCTTGGCGACGACCTCGGATTGGGGCACGTCGAGCACGCCTGCCTCACTCGCGAGGATCACGCGGCCGTCCGCCGTCTGCCACCAGCGGCCGGGCCGAAGGCCGTTGCGGTCCAGCACAGCTCCGACATAGCTGCCGTCGGTGAACGTCACGCAGGCCGGACCGTCCCAGGCCTCCATCATCGACGAATGGAACTGGTAGAACGCCCGTACCCGTGGATCCACCGTGCGGTGGTTCTCCCACGGCTCGGGCACCATCATCATCACCACGTGCGGCACGCTGCGCCCACCGAGGTGCAGCAGTTCGAGCACCTCGTCCAAGGACACCGAGTCCGAGGCATCGGGGTTGCAGATGGGGAACAAACGTTCCAGGTCCCCGGGGATCAGGTCGCTCGACAGCAGCGCTTCGCGAGCCCGCATCCGGTTTCGGTTGCCCTTGACGGTGTTGATCTCGCCGTTGTGCGCAACGTAGCGATGCGGATGCGCCAGCGGCCACGACGGGAACGTGTTGGTCGAGAAGCGACTGTGCACGATGGCAATGGCGCTCTTGCACAATGGGTTACGCAGTTCCGGGAAGTACAGCGGCAGCTGCATCGTGGTGAGCATGCCCTTGTAGACGATGGTGCGCGAGGACAACGACGGGAAGAACAGCCCCGACCCCTCGGCCTCGATCTCAGGGGTGACCCGCTCGGAACGCTTGCGCAGTCCGTACACGAGACGGTCGAGGGCGAGACCGGCCGGACGCGTGCCGTCGACCTCGGGGGCGGTGACGTAGAGGTAGCTCATGTACGGCATGCAGCCGAGGGCGGTGAGGCCGACGTCCGCGCGATCTGGATCGACCTCGACGGGAACCCAGCCCAGGACGTCCAGACCCTCCTCCGCCGCAATCGATTCGACGCGCTCGATCGCGATCGCTCGCTCACGGATGGCCTGCGGGAGAAAACAGACTCCGGCTGCGAACGTGTTGTCACCGTCGGCACCGGCCGCGGGCAGATCGAACGGTGCGAGGGAGTCGAGGAGTTCGACGGGCAGCTGAATCAGAATTCCCGCCCCGTCACCACTGTTGGGCTCGGCACCGGCCGCTCCACGATGCTCCAGGTTCTCCAATGCCAGAACTCCGTCGGCGACGATCGCGTGGGAGCGGCGACCCGCGATGTCGGCGATCATCGCCACGCCACAGGAGTCCTTCTCCGAGCTCGGGTCGTAGAGACCTTGCTCCGCAGGCATCCGAGAAAACAGCACCACGATCACCTCCACATAGGCCGGTGGGGTGCGTGAAGGCGGCGCAGTGTCGTCGACCCTGCACCGAGAGTCTCGGCAACCCCGCCGGCGGGTCGGCTCGAGTCGACCGGAGCGGTCGGACGAGCCGAATCGAACGGCCTATCGGGAATTCACCGGGACAGCTCTGGCCCGCGAAAGAATCCGGGAACGCTCCCGGATGGCGAAATCGTAGCAGCTGGCAACTGCATCGATGCAATCACGAATGTCGGCTGTGACGAATGCGATCGTCAGTCGCGCAACGGTCGACCGTGCTGATCACGCACGCTGCCGGTGAGCATCATGATGCCGTCGATCAACGGCCAGATTCCGCCGATACCGCAGGTGAGCCACGTGACCGCGATCTGCGCCACCGCGATGCCCGGCTGGTCGAGATAGAAGCGGCCGGCTCCGAACGCGCCCAAGAGGATGCCGAGCAGACCTGCCGTCAGCTTCTGCTTGTCCGAGAACGGCTCCCCGGTGACCGGGTGCCGACCGTACGGAGCCATCGGGTCCATGTATCCGGGCCCACCTGCGTACTGGGGACCTGGGTACTGCGGACCGCCGTACTGGGGACCGCCGTACTGGGGACCTGCGTACTGCCCGCCCGCATATGGCGGTGGCGGTGGCGCGCCGTACTGGCTCGAATCGGCGGGCGGTGGGTAACCGGCACCGGGAGTGGATCCGAACTGCCCACCCTGGTCGTTGCCGTAATTCGGGGTGGTGTAGTTCGGGTCGGGTGCGCCGTACACGGGACCCGGTCCTGAGGCGGAGCCTTTGTCGAACGAGATGGTCGGCTCCGACGGAGGGGTTCCGTCGCTCGACGATCCGTCCGAAGACGATGTACCGGAGTCACTCACGTCGAGCTCCCTTACCTTCGATGCAGTACCAGCAGGGGGATCAGTCTCTCAGCTTTCGCCCCTGAGGGTCCGTCACATTGCCCACCAGTATCAGCACGCCGTCGACGAGATGCCAGACGAACAGCCCGAACAACACTATGAGTCCGAGGCCGAACGCTGCGGTGAGTAGCACCCCGAAGAAGAACACCAGCAGTTGTGCGACGCCGATGCCGATACTGCCGAGGTAGAAACGACCGACACCCAACCAACCGAGAAATATCTGCAACAGGCCGCCGACGATCTTGGACTTGTCCGACAGCGGCTCGCCGGTCACCGGATCACGCCCGTACGGTGCATCGGGACCTACACCGTACGCGTATCCACCCTGGTAGCCAGGGGGTACGCCGTAGTCATACTGGCCGTAACCCTGCTGCCCGTAGTTCGGCTGCGAATAACCCTGCTGACCGTATCCTTGCTGACCGTAACCCTGCTGACCGTAACCCTGCTGGCCGTAACCCTGCTGGCCGTAACCCTGCTGGCCGTAGCTCTGCTGGCCGTACCCCGGCTGGCTGTACCCCTGCTGTGGGTAACCGGGGGGTGCCGGAAAACCGCCGAGCGGATTGTCGGTACTGCCGTCCGGTCTCGGGGCCGGGTAGCTCGGCGTGCTGGACCAACCGGGTCCGTTTCCGACGCCGGAGTACGTGTCCCAGCCAGGGCCGGTGGGGCCGGTGGGGCCGTGTGACGGTGCGGACTCCGAGGTGCCGGGCGATTCCGACAGCGATGCTTCGGCGGTGGCGTCGTAATCGAACGGTGTGCCGAACGATGCGGTCGGCGCGGTCTCGCTGTCGCTCGAATCGGCAGAGCTGGAACTCGGTTCCGGCTCCGGATGAGGGGTCTTGTCGAAATCAACCACGCGTACTGCCTTCTTCCTCGGCTTTCTTGTCGGACGCCTGAACGGGCTTCGCATCGACGGCGTCTGCGTCTGTGGTGTCGTGGACCGATGTACGGGGTGAGCCATCCGCAGACGTGCCCTCGGCTGCCGCCTCGCTCGTGCGATCCTCGTCGTCGTTGGACCTCAATGTCGCAGGCTCTTCGCGGCCCTTGGTTGCGACCACGACGTAGGCCAGCGCCAGCACGAAGATGATGGCGGAGGTGAAGCTGTTGATACGTATCCCGGCGATCTCGGTGGCGAAATCGTCGCGCATGAGTTCCACCCAGAACCGTCCGGCGCAGTATCCGGCGACGTACAGCGCGAACAGTCGACCGTGGCCGATCCTGTACTTGCGGTCCACGAGAACCAGCAGGACGACGATCGCGACACTCCACAACAGCTCGTACAGGAAGGTCGGATGCACGACACGTTCCACGAACCCGGTCGAGACACCGTTGAGTGGATCGAGCCGTCCGTCGGCGTCGACCCGCTCGTAGATCTCCAGACCCCACGGCTGCGTGGTGGCGCGTCCGTACAGTTCCTGGTTGAAGTAATTTCCGATACGACCGATCGCCTGGGCCAACAGAATCGGTGGGCCGACGGCGTCACCAAAGGCAGGCAACGGGATTCCGCGTCGCCGGCAGGCGATCCAGGCACCGACGCCGCCGAGGAACACCGCCCCCCAGATCCCCAATCCGCCGTTCCAGACGTACAACGCCTCGATCGGGTTTCCGCCGGGACCGAAGTACGTCTTCCAGTCGGTTGCCACGTGGTAAAGACGCCCGCCCAACAGGCCGAACGGGACGGCCCAGACTGCGACGTCGAGCACTGTGCCCTTGGTTCCACCTCGGGCCACCCAGCGTCGGTCACCCCACACCACCGCCACGACGATGCCGATGATGATGAACAGGGCATAGGCCCGCAGAGCCAGCGGTCCGACGTGCCACACCCCCTGCGGCGGGCTGGGAATGTAGGCCAGGATCGCGGTCGAAGTCACGACGCTACGTTAGCGGAACGGACACCCTCGGCGAGTTCCGTCGTCAGGTCGCGCACGGCATCGAGTCCCTTGTCGACGGCCGTCACCAGGGCCGAACCGACGATGACCGCATCGGCATACTTCGCGATCTCGGCAGCTTGGGCTCCCGACCGAACGCCGAGCCCCACGCCGATCGGAATGTCGGAGTGTTCGCGGATACGCGCCGACAACGCGGGTGCCATCGAGGACACCGCGTCGCGGGCACCGGTGACGCCCATGGTCGAGGCCGCGTAGACGAAACCGCTACTGGCCTCGACGGTGCTGACGAGCCGCTCCTCGGTGGACGACGGGGCGACGAGGAAGATTCGGTCGAGTTCGTAGCGGTTGGAAACCTCGATCCACTCCTTCGCCTCGTCGGGAATGAGATCCGGGGTGATGATTCCGAGCCCACCCGCGTTGGCGAGGTCGCGAGCGAAGTTTTCGATGCCGTACTTGAGCACCAGGTTCCAGTACGTCATGACGACCGCTTTTCCGCCCGCTGCAGCGACCTGCTCGGTGACGGCGAAGACGTCTTTGACTCGGGCCCCGGCCCGCAGCGCCACATCGGCTGCGGCCTGAATCGTGGGACCGTCCATCACCGGATCGGAATACGGAATGCCCACCTCGACGATGTCGCATCCGGCGTCGACCATCGTCTTGAACACCTCGACCGATCGCGGCACCGTCGGAAAGCCGGCGGGGAGGTATCCGACGAGTGCCGCGCGGCCGTCGGCACGGCACTGCGCGAAGGTACCCGAGAGGCGGGAATCGTTGTTGCTCATGGCTTGATACCTGCTTCGTCGTCCACGTTCGCTTCGCCGGCTCCGTCGATCAGACCGAACCATTCGGCTGCGGTATCGACATCCTTGTCGCCACGGCCGGACAGGTTGACCAGAATGATCGCGCCTTCACCCAATTCCTTCCCGAGGGTCAAAGCGCCGGCGATGGCATGCGAGGACTCGATGGCCGGGATGATGCCCTCGGTACGGCACAGCAGCTTGAAGGCGTTCATCGCTTCGGTATCGGTGATTCCGCGATACTCGGCCCGCCCGATGTCGTGCAGGTACGAGTGCTCCGGACCCACGCCCGGGTAGTCCAATCCTGCTGAGATGGAGTGGGAGTCGACGGTCTGACCGTCCTCGTCCTGCAGCAGGTAGGAGTACGCGCCGTGCAGCGCTCCCGGGGTTCCACCGCTGATGGTCGCCGCATGGCGACCGGTCTCGACGCCGTCGCCTGCCGCCTCGAAACCGATCAGTCGCACGTCGGCGTCGTCGATGAAGGCATGGAAGATGCCGATTGCGTTGGAGCCACCACCGACGCAGGCAGCGATGGCGTCGGGCAACCTGCCCGCGGACGCCAGCACCTGCTGCCGCGCTTCGAGGCCGATGATGCGCTGGAAATCGCGCACCATGACCGGGAACGGGTGGGGCCCGGCGACGGTGCCGAAGCAGTAGTACGTGTTGTCCGCGTTGGTGACCCAGTCGCGCAGCGCCTCGTTGATGGCGTCCTTGAGCGTGCGTGAACCGGACTTCACTGCGACGACTTCCGACCCGAGCAAACGCATCCGGGCGACGTTGAGGGCCTGACGCTCGGTGTCGACCTCACCCATGTAGACGACGCAATCGAGACCCATCAGAGCACAGGCCGTGGCGGTCGCGACGCCGTGCTGACCGGCACCGGTCTCCGCGATGACACGAGTCTTGCCCATTCGCTTCGCGAGCAGAACTTGCCCGAGCACGTTGTTGATCTTGTGAGAACCGGTGTGATTCAGGTCTTCTCGCTTGAGCAGGATCCGAGCGCCACCGGCATGCTCGGACAACCGCGTCGCCTCGAAGACCGGCGAGGGGCGCCCGGTGTAATCACGCTGCAGTCGGTCGAGTTCGCCGAGGAACTCGTTGTCGCTGCGCACCTTCTCGTACTCGGCGGTGACTTCCTCGATCACACCCATCAATGCCTCGGGCACGAATCTGCCGCCGTAGACACCGAAATGGCCGCCGACATCGGGCTCGTGCGCGCTGCGATCGGTGAGGCCGATGCTGCTCTGCGGCAGATCAGCGCCCTTGAAACGGACTGCCGCTGGGGCGTCCGTGATGGAAGAAGAATTGCTGGTGCTCACCGGTCCAGTGTGCCCCAACGGCGGACCGTCGCCGCGCTCGGGTCTGGTGCTGGGTCAGCGCGCGGGCTTGGGGCACGAAGGATGCGTTCCCGCCGTCACCAGGTCCGAGACGGCCGTGCGCGGATCGCCTGCAGTGACCAAGCCCTCGCCGACGAGTACCGCGTCGGCACCGGCACCGGCGTAAGCGAGCAGATCTGCTGTGCCCCGCACTCCGGACTCCGCGATGCGAATGATCTCGCTGGGCAACCCGGGCGCGATACGGCCGAAGCTGTCACGATCGATCTCGAGTGTCTTGAGATTGCGGGCGTTGATGCCGATGACGCTGGCACCGGCCTCGAGGGCGCGATCCGCCTCGGCCTCGGTGTGCACCTCGACCAGCGCCGTCATACCCAGCGACTCGGTGCGGTCGAGCAACGACGTCAACGCGTCCTGCTCGAGCGCCGCGACGATCAGCAGGATGACATCGGCACCGTGCGCCCGAGCCTCGTGAATCTGGTACGGACCGACGATGAAGTCCTTGCGCAGCACGGGAATCGAGACGGCGGCCCGGACGGCGTCGAGGTCTGCGAGAGACCCGCGGAACCGACGCTCCTCGGTGAGAACGCTGATGATGCGAGCGCCGCCCTGCTCGTACGCGCGGGCAAGAACGGCCGGATCGCCGATGTCGGCCAACGCACCCTTGGACGGGCTGGCCCGCTTCACTTCGGCGATGACGCCGATGCCGTCCTCGCGCAGCGCAGCCGCCGCATCGAGAGGGGCCGGGGCTGCCTTCGCTGCTGCTTTCACGGCGGCGAAATCGACCACCGATTCACGCGCGGCCACGTCGGCTCGTACACCGTCGAGAATCGAGTCGAGAACAGTCATGGTGCCCCCAGTCCTTTCTGAGCGTCGACGTCCGATGTGAGGAATCTCATCGGGGTCGGATCTAGCGTAGAGGTCCGTTTCAATCCGACGAACGCCGGGTACCGGACTCGTCGGTAGGGTCTTCACCGGCGTCGAGCGCGTCCCACATCATGCGCTCGGTGAGGTCCTCCCCCTCGTCCTGCGCGCCGGCACCGGATGCCGTGGTGCGCGCACGCCGAGCGACCTCGTCGCGACGCACCGCCGGGGCGTCGTACTTGGACGAGAGTACCTGCGGGGCAAATGTTTTCCGAATCGACACCACTGCCGCAGCGAGGGCGCAGACCGCACCGACGAGGGTGACGATCGCCGGCAGGACCGAGACGTCCGTCATCGAGACCTGCGCGCGTGCAGGAAGCTCTGCGAGCGCCGCGGACTCCGCGTCGGATGCCCCGGCAGTGAGCAGTCGAACGGCCGGAATTGCCGCCGCCACGGCCACCACGGCGATCAGCAGGGCGAGCACCCGAGAAGCCCACCCCCGCACCGCGAAGGACGCTGCGATCGCCGCTACCAACACCAGTGCCAGTGGCGTCGTGGCAGCAGCCCAGGTGCTGCCGAGAAGCTCGTCGGTTCGGCTCTCTCCGAGACCGTCGAAGGATGTCACCCGAACCCATGTCATTCTCGACGCGCCCCACAGGCACGCCGCAGCAACGACCAGGAGGGCGACGGGTAGCGCGGCAGACCCGCGGCGACCGGATCGCTCGGTCATCGGCCACCCACCTCACGGAGCGACTCCGCAGCGGCGACGGCTCCCAGCACCGCCATTGCCTTGTTCCGTGCCTCGTCGTCCTCGTATTCCGCAACGGAGTCGGCCACGACGCCTGCCCCGGCCTGAACGTATGCGGTGCCGTCCTTGATCAGAGCGGTGCGAATCGAGATGGCAGTGTCGGCGTCCCCCGCGAAATCGAGATAGCCGACGATGCCGCCGTAGATGCCGCGTCGCGTCGGCTCCAGCTCGTCGATCAGTTCCATCGCGCGCACCTTCGGTGCCCCGGACAGGGTGCCTGCCGGGAAACAGGCCTTGACCGCGTCGAGGGCGCGCTTGCCCTCGGCCAACCGTCCGGTGACCGTCGACACCAGATGCATGACGTGGCTGTAGCGCTCGATGTGGCGGTAGTCGCTCACTCGCACCGTGCCGGGAGCACAGACGCGTCCGAGATCGTTTCGGCCCAGATCGACGAGCATCAGGTGCTCGGCGTTCTCCTTCTCGTCGGCCAGCAGGTCCTTCTCGAGCAGCACGTCCTCTTCCTCGGACGTGCCGCGCCAGCGGGTTCCCGCGATCGGATGTGTGGTTGCGAGACCGTCGACCACCGTCACCAGTGCCTCGGGGCTCGATCCGACGATGGAGAAAGCCGTCTCGTCGTTCTCCCCCGGTACGTGCATCAGATACATGTACGGGCTGGGATTGGACGCTCGCAGCATTCGGTAGACGTCGAGGGGTGATGCATCGGTGTCCATCTCGAAGCGCTGTGAGAGCACCACCTGGAACGCCTCACCTGCTTCGATCTCCTCCACCAGGCGAGCGACGTCGGCACCGAAGCCCTCGGACGTACGCTGTCTGCGGAACTGCGGCGCAGGCTTGGACACGGTGGAAACGGTGGAGTCGGCGGGCTTCGAAAGGTCCGCACACATCCGATCCAGACGACGCACCGCGTCGTCGTACGCCTCGTCGACGTGCTCGTCGGTGCCGTTCCAGTTCACCGCGTTCGCGATCAGGGTGATCGCGCCCTCGTGGTGGTCGACGGCCGCGAGATCGGTCGCGAGCAGCATGACCATCTCGGGCACACCGAGGTCGTCCTGCGCGTGCTCGGGCAGCTTCTCGATGCGCCGCACCGAGTCGTATCCCAGATAGCCCACCATGCCGCCGGTCAACGGGGGCAGACCGGGCAGCCGCTCCGAGTGCAGCAGCTCCAATGTCCGCGCCAGCACTTCGAGAGGATCGCCCCCGCTCGGCACCCCCGCGGGGACGTTGCCGCGCCATGCGGCCTCACCGTCGATGACCGTGAGCGACGCCGGGGCGCCTGCACCGATGAACGACCACCTGGACCACGAACTGCCGTTCTGCGCGGACTCGAGCAGGAAGGTTCCGGGTCGGTCGGCACCGAGCTTGCGGTACGCCGACAGCGGAGTCTCGGAGTCGGCGAGCACCTTTCGCGTCACCGGCACCACGCGGTGCTCTGCGGCGAGATGCCGGAACACCTCACGCGAGGTGGTCGAGTCCGAGTTCTCGGTGTCGGGAGTGGGGCTGGGATCCGTGGTCGTCTCGCCGTGCATTGCTCCATCCTCCCAGGTTCGGCACAACGGGTCACTCCGCAGGCTCCGCTCCGGCAGCAGGGTCGTCGCTCGCGGTAACCTGCCGAGCATGAAACCAGGCGAGCTCGTTCCCGATTTTTCCCTGCCGGACCAGACCGGTGAGACCCGAACTCTGACCGACTTGCTGTCGAACGGTCCGATAGTGCTGTTCTTCTACCCCGCCGCCTTCACCCCCGGTTGCACCGCCGAAGCGTGCCATTTTCGGGACCTCGCCTCGGAGTTCGCCGAGGTCGGAGCCACCCGAGTAGGCATCAGCGCCGATGCCGTCGCCAAGCAGGCCGAGTTCGCCGCCTCCAAGTCCTTCGACTACCCGCTGCTCTCCGACGAGGACGGCACCGTCGCCACCGCGTTCGGCGTCAAGCGCGGGCTGCTGGCCAAGCTGTCCCCGGTCAAGCGCGCGACGTTCGTCATCGGCACCGACCGGAAGGTCCTCGAGACCTTCTCCAGCGAAGTACGGTTCGAAGCCCATGCGGACAAGGCTCTGGAGTACCTGCGGGCACATCGCACCTAGAGCACTGTCCGACGCGATGCCTCGGGTGGGGGGAACCTCGAGGCATCATGTGCAGGCAACAACTAACTTGATCGAGAGGTTCCCCGCGATGGATACGTCGGCGACACCGCAACACACGGTGGATCCCCGTTGGCTCACCGAGAGTCAGCAGGAGGCCTGGCGATCGCTCGTCGCTCTGGTCACTCGACTTCCGGCAGCGTTGGACGCTCAGCTGCAGCGCGATGCGCAGCTGACCCACTTCGACTACTTCGTCCTCGCGACGGTCAGCGAGAATCCACAGCGACGGATCCAGCTCCGCGATCTGGCCGAGTACGCCAATGCCTCGCTCTCGCGCCTGTCACACGTGGTGACCAAGCTCGAGAAGGCCGGGTGGGTCGAGCGCGAGTCGATCCCGGGTAGCCGCGGTTCCTACGCTGTGCTGACCGACGCAGGCATGGCCAAGGTCGTGGAAGCGGCACCCGGTCACGTCGGCACGGTGCAGTCGCTGGTGTTCGAGGGTCTGTCCGACGCGGAGGTCGAGCAGCTCGGGACCCTGAGTTCGACTCTACTGGCCCAGTTGGACAAGGGAATCGCGGCCGGAACCGGTCACGCCTGAGCGTCGGGGCTCAACAGGACGTCGGTATCGAAGCAGGTGTGAGCGCCGGTGTGGCAGGCCGCGCCGACCTGGTCGACGACCAAGAGCACGGTGTCACCGTCGCAGTCGAGCCGAACCTCGTGCACGTACTGCGTGTGACCCGACGTCTCGCCCTTGACCCAGTACTGCTGCCTGGACCTGGAATAGTATGTGCCCTTGCGGGTTTCGAGAGTTCGGGAGAGCGCCTCATCGTCCATCCAGGCGACCATGAGCACCTGACCGGTCGACCGTTCCTGCACGACGGCGCTGAACAGTCCGGCCTCGTTGCGCTTGAGACGCGCGGACAGCGTCGGGTCGAGTGTCATCGCTGATCCTTTTCGCTATCGGACGACGATGCGTTCGGCGCGCATCGCATCTTTGACCTGGCCGATGGTGAGATCTCCGAAATGGAAGACACTCGCGGCGAGGACGGCGTCGGCACCCGCCTGAACAGCAGGCGGAAAATGCTCCACGACGCCTGCTCCACCGCTGGCAATCACCGGCACGTGCACCGCAGACCGCACGGCAGCGATCATCGGTAGATCGAATCCGGCTTTCGTTCCGTCGGCATCCATCGAGTTGAGCAGGATCTCCCCGACACCCAGCTCTGCACCACGAACCGCCCATTCGACCGCGTCGATGCCGGTGCCACGTTTGCCACCGTGAGTGGTGACCTCCCATCCCGACGGGGTGTCCTGCTGTCCGTCGGGAACTGTTCTGGCGTCGACCGAGAGCACGATGCACTGTGAGCCGAACCGTTCGCTGAGCTCGCGCAGCAACTCCGGCCGGGCGATCGCAGCGGTGTTGACACTGACCTTGTCCGCACCGGCTCGCAACAGTCGATCCACATCGGCGACGGTGCGCACTCCCCCGCCGACGGTGAGCGGGATGAACACCTGCTCGGCGGTGCGGCTGACGACGTCGAGCATCGTGCCTCGGTCCGACGTCGACGCGGTGACGTCGAGGAAGGTCAGTTCGTCGGCACCCTGCGCGTCGTAGGCGGCCGCAAGCTCCACCGGATCGCCTGCGTCGCGGAGGTTTTCGAAGTTCACTCCCTTGACGACGCGCCCGGCGTCGACGTCGAGGCACGGAATCACTCTGACCGCGACGCTCATCGCCCAGGTCCTTCCAGGTAGTCGACGGGATCACCGAGTTCGGTGATCACCTTCAGCAACTCGTCGTGCACTCCCGGCCCGGCTGCCAGCACGGACGGCGAATCGACGGTCCACGGTTCGCCCGTCAGATCGGTGACGATTCCGCCCGCCGCGCGCACCAGCAGTGCGCCTGCCGCGTTGTCCCAGGCACGGTGACCGAACACCACCGCGCCGCCGAGAACTCCGCTGGCCGTGTAGGCCAGATCGACTCCGGTTGCACCGTGCATCCGCAGTCGTGAGGAGTGCATCGACAACTCTTCGAGAATACGGAATCGGAACCGACCCGGCAGCGAACCGCGACTGGCGACGTTGAACGCACCGAACCCGATCATGGATTCACGCAACATCTTCGGCTGCAGCGCCGGAAGCGCGACGCCGTTGAGCAACAGCGGACCGCCTGCCACAGCGGCGAAACGCTGATCCACCAGGGGCAGCCAGGTGAGTCCGAGGACCGGCTCACCGTCGTCGAGCAGCGCCAACAACGTTCCGGCCGAGGGCAATCCCGACGAGTAGTTGAAGGTGCCGTCGATCGGGTCGAGCACCCAGACGAGTCCGGAGTTCAGGTCCGGTCCTCCGAACTCCTCACCGTGAACGGCGATTCCGGTGGCCTCGTGCAATTCCGCACCGAGCCGACGCTCGAGTTCGAGGTCCACAGCGGTGGCAAAATCATCGGGGCCCTTCTGCACTGCGCTCGGTGCGCCGACGCCCGCGACGAACCGATCGTGGATGCCGTCGAGCAGACCACCGGCGATCTCCAGTAGACGAGTCGGTTCCTCGGGAAGGGTCATTCCTGGGTTACCGAGACACCGCAGCGAGGGCGTCTGGAAGCGTGAAACGTCCCGCGTACAGGGCCTTTCCGACAATGGAACCTTCGACACCGCGGTCGACCAGTCCGGCGATCGCTTCCAGATCCGCAATCGTGGACACGCCGCCCGACGCGATGACCGGCTTGTCCGTCTTGGCACAGACGTCGGCGAGCAGTTCCAGGTTGGGCCCGGTCAACGTGCCGTCCTTGGTGACATCGGTGACCACGTAGCGCGAACACCCGTCGCGCTCGAGCCGCTCGAGAACCTCCCACAGGTCGCCGCCGTCACTGACCCAGCCGCGCCCGCGCAAACGCGGTGCTCCGTCCACGATCAACACGTCCAGACCGACGGCGACGCGATCACCGAACTCGCCGATCGCGCGGGAGCACCACTGCGGATCCTCGAGGGCTGCGGTGCCGAGATTGACTCGCGCGCACCCGGTCGCGAGTGCAGCGCGCAGCGACTCGTCGTCACGAATTCCGCCCGAGAGCTCCACCTTGACATCGAGCTCGCCGACGACCGACGCCAGAAGCTCGCGGTTGGATCCGCGTCCGAACGCAGCATCGAGGTCCACGAGATGCACCCACTCGGCTCCGTCGTTCTGCCACGCGAGGGCGGCATCGCGAGGCGACCCGTACTTCGTTTCGCTTCCTGCTTCTCCTTGAACGAGACGGACAGCTTCGCCGCCTGCGACATCGACAGCAGGCAATAAGACCAGGCTCACGTGCGGTTATGCTACGGGCCGAGCGGGCGTGAACTCAAAACGGGTCGCCGGGAGTGGAGCCTGCGGGAACGACCCATCGATCTGGGAGTGGAGCCTGCAGGAACGGCGGGTCAATCCTCCGGGCCGAGTTCCCGGCGCGTGATGCGAGTGGACACAACTCCCATTGCCGCGATCGCTCCGATCACACCGGCCAACGCGATGATCAGGGCCACCCCGGCGCTCGGGCGCAGAAGTGCTATTGCAGCCGTGGCGAGGGCCAGCACGACCACGGCCGCGCCCAACGCCTTGAAAGCCAACCGGCCGAGCGAGAACTCGCGGTCGCTCACACCGATCGAACCCAGTTCTCCAGAAGTGCGGCACCTGCGTCACCGGACTTCTCCGGGTGGAACTGAGTGGCCGAGAGTGCACCGTTCTCGACCGCGGCGAGGAACCGTCCGCCGTGGTCGGCCCAGGTGAGCAATGGGGCGGCGATGGTGTCGCTGGGTTCGAGTTCCCACTGTTGTGCGGCGTAGGAGTGGACGAAGTAGAACCGGGTCTCGGGATCGATGCCGTCGAACAGCACGCTCTTCTCCGGGGCCTCGACGGTGTTCCACCCCATGTGCGGCAGCACCTCGGCCTGCAGCCGCTCGACCGTTCCCGGCCACTCCCCACACCCGTTCGCCTCGACACCGAACTCGACCCCGCGATCGAACAGGATCTGCATCCCGACACAGATGCCCAGCACGGGTCGTCCGCCGGCCAGACGTCGACCGATGATGCGGTCGCCCTTCACCGCCAGCAGACCTTCCATGCAGGCGGCGAACGCTCCGACACCGGGAACGACCAGTGCTTCTGCATTCAGGGCCTCGTCGAAGTCCGAGGTCACGGTCACGTCGGCACCGACCCGGGCGAGTGCCCTCTTCGCCGAGTGCAGATTGCCCGAGCCGTAATCGAGCAACACCACAGAAGTCATGCGGGAAGTCTATCGGGGCGTGGTCTCGCGACGAGCGCCACCGCCGCGACGGCGACAACCGTGGCTGCGGCTGCGGTGAATCCCGCGGTGTACCCCACACTGGTCGCCAGGACGCCGAGGGCAAGCGCGCCCGCCCCCGTACCGGCGTCGAAACTGATGTTCCAGACGGCGCTTGCGCTGCTGTAGCGGGAGGGTCCGGCTGCGTCGAACGCCATCACGAGACTGTCGTTCTGGCATGCTCCGTACCCGACTCCGAACAGGACGGCTGCGACGAAGAACAGCGCCGCCGGCATGTTGCCGAGCGCAGCGAGCGCGAACAGAGCGATGCCGATGGCCGCCGACACCAGTGCCGGAACCACAGAACGCCCGATTCCTACTCGATCCGCCACCGACCCCGCGGCGTAACGCCCGACGAGCATCGCTGCGCTGACGACGGCCAGTGCGAGGCCGATCATCGCGGCTCGGTTCGACTCGGCGATCGGCAGCAAACTGGTGATTCCGCCGTACGCAGCGGACACCGAGGCCACGACGAGACAAGGCACCAGAAATTGGCGTTTGTCGAGGCGAACCCGCTCGAGCTTGGGCGGCTGCGGCGCGGGCCGTGTGGGTGGCAACAGCGCGACGCCGATCAGGCCTGCTGCGGGCACCAGTGCACCGAGTACGAATACGGCCGTCGGACTCGCCGCGAAGATCACCAGGCCCAGTGGCAGAGTGACCATCTGAGCCAAGGCGACGGCGATACCCTGCGCCCCCGTCGCCCGGCCGAGCAACGCTGTCGGAGCGAGCTCGGCGACGATCGCGGCGCCGGCGACGGTCAACATTCCGAAACCTGTACCCCGCAAGGCGGACACGGCCAACGCCGGTACGGCTTCGACCGAGACGATGAACAACAGCGCAGGCATTCCGAGAAGCAGGCAGCCCGCTCCGAGAACTGCGCGGTGGCCGACTCGCATCAGCATTCGTGGCACGAACAGCTGCGTGATCACCGTGGTGGTCATGAAGATCGCGGTGCTGGCAGCCGCCACTGCGTCGGACGCCCCGGACTGGGACACGGCGAGGGGAACCACCGGAAGCAGCAAACCCCAGCCGCCGAACGAGGCCGCGCCCATGGCCATCGCGGCCGGCAGACCACGGATGGAGCTCAGGCCACTCAAAGCACGAGCGCCGATCGACCGATCACAGACTTCCCTTGGTGGACAGCACACCGTTGACGCGAGGGTCGTACTCGGTGGCCTGACGCAGTGCCCGAGCGACTGCCTTGAACTCGGCTTCGGTGATGTGATGCTGATCGCGGCCGTAGATCACCCGGACGTGCAGTGCGATCCGAGCGTTCGACGCCAGC
Source organism: Rhodococcus sp. ARC_M5 (assembly GCF_022810405.1). Lineage (GTDB taxonomy): Bacteria > Actinomycetota > Actinomycetes > Mycobacteriales > Mycobacteriaceae > Rhodococcoides > Rhodococcoides navarretei. The sequence continues at coordinate 166,462 of NZ_JALGQE010000009.1, read as the reverse complement.
GTCTCGAACACGTGCTTGTTGATCACCGTGGAGTACGGAACGCCCGGGTAGCCGCCGATGACGGAGTGCACCATGTAGTCGGGCTCACCGGTGTGTACGCAGTACGGACGGCCGGACACGTCGACGGCGGCGTGCACGAGCGTTTCGTCCATCGGAATGAACGAGTCGCCGAACCGGGTGATGCCGGCCTTGTCGCCGAGGGCCTGACCGAGCGCCTGGCCGAGCACGATCGCAGTGTCCTCGACGGTGTGGTGCGCCTCGATCTCGATGTCGCCCTTCGCGCGCACCGTCAGGTCGAAACGAGCGTGGGTACCGAGCGCGGTGAGCATGTGGTCGTAGAACGGAACGCCGGTGGAGATGTCGACGATTCCGGTGCCGTCGAGGTTCAACTCGACCGAGATGTCGGATTCCTTGGTGGTGCGCTCGATCTTGGCAATACGGGGAGCGGGTGTGGTCACTTCGGTGCCTCTGCTGTTTCGGTCGATGCAAGTTGTGCGCTGACGGTGAGGAATCGGTCGTTCTCGTGCGCCAGTCCGATGGTGACGCGTAGATATCCGGGAATTCCGACGTCCCGGATGAGCACGCCGTCGTCCAGGTACCGCCGCCAGGTGGCGGCCGCATCGGAGAACCGGCCGAAAAGCAGGAAGTTGGCGTCGGACGGCACCACGTCGTAGCCCTGGCGGCCGAGAGACGCTGCCACCCGATCTCGTTCGGCGGAGAGTTCGGCCACGCTCCCGAGAGTGTCCGAGGCATGCCGCAACGCTGCTCGCGCAGCGGCCTGCGTGACGACCGACAGGTGATAGGGCAAGCGCACCAACAGCATTGCGTCGACGACGGCCGGGGCGGCCACCAGATATCCCAGCCGACCGCCGGCGAACGCGAACGCCTTGCTCATGGTTCGGCTGACCACGATCTTGCTGGGGTAACTCTCGATCAAACCGATCGCGCTTGCCGCCGAGGAGAATTCCGCGTAGGCCTCGTCGACCACCACGATTCCCGGCGCGGCGTCGAGGATTCGGCGCAGATCCGCCTCGTCGATGCTGTGGCCCGTCGGATTGTTGGGGCTGGTGACGAACACGACGTCGGGCTTACGCTCCTCGATCGCCTGCACCGCGTACTCGACGTCGAGCGAGAAATCTGCCCGACGCTTCGCCGGGATCCATTCGGTCTGCGTCCCCGAAGAAATGATCGGGTGCATCGAGTACGACGGCACGAAGCCCAGTGCGGTGCGATCCGGTCCCCCGAACGCCTGCAGCAACTGCTGCAGAATCTCGTTGGAGCCGTTGGCCGCCCACACGTTGGCAGTGTCGACCGAGAAACCTGTCTGCTCGGTCAGATAGCGCGCGAGGTCTGCTCGCAACTCGTCCGCATCGCGATCCGGGTAGCGGTGCAGCTGACCGGCCGCGACGCGAACGGAGTCGGCCACATCGTCGATCAACGCCTGGGTCGGCGGGTGCGGATTCTCGTTGGTGTTCAGCTGGACCGGCACGGTGAGCTGCGGGGCTCCGTACGGCGACTTGCCGATCAGCGCCTCGCGCAGCGGGAGGTCGTCGAGCGAGATCGACTGCCCCAGAGCATCGGTCATGATGGATCACCGGTACGCAGCCCCTCGAACCGGAGCCGCACCGCTTCGCCGTGGGCCGGCAGATCCTCTGCGTTGGCCAGCGCGATGACATGCGCTGCAACGTCTTTCAGAGCGGACTCGCTGTAGTCCACCACGTGGATGCCGCGCAGGAACGTCTGCACGCTCAGGCCGGACGAGTGCCGTGCGCATCCGGCCGTCGGGAGCACGTGGTTGGAACCGGCGCAGTAGTCACCGAGGCTCACCGGTGACCACGCACCGACGAACACGGCACCGGCACTGCGTACCCGAGCTGCGTCGTCGGAGGCGTCCTTCGTCTGGATCTCGAGGTGCTCGGCGGCGTAGGCGTTGACCACAGCCAAGCCTTGCGTGACGTCGTCGACCAGCACGATGCCGGACTGGCTCCCGTTCAGCGCGGTCGCCACACGCTTTGCATGTCGCGTCGATGCCATCTGTGCGTTGACGGCCTGATCCACGGCATCGGCGAGTTCGATGCTGTCGGTGACCAACACGCTGGCCGCCATCACGTCGTGTTCGGCCTGGCTGATGAGGTCCGCTGCCACGTGAATCGGGTCCGCGGTGGCGTCGGCGAGAATCGCGATCTCGGTGGGGCCCGCTTCGGAGTCGATTCCGACGAGCGAGCGACACAGACGCTTCGCGGCCGTGACGTAGATGTTGCCGGGACCGGTGATCAGGTCGACCGGAGCCAGCTCGCCGCCGTCGGTGTCGACGCCGCCGTAGGTGAGGAGAGCCACACCCTGGCCGCCGCCGACCGCCCAGACCTCGTCGACGCCGAGCAGCTGCGCCGCAGCAAGGATGGTGGGGTGAGGCAGTCCGCCGAAGTTCTTCTGCGGCGGCGAGGCCACCACCAGGGAGCCGACGCCTGCAATCTGTGCGGGCACGACGTTCATCACCACCGACGATGGGTACACGGCGTTGCCGCCGGGCACGTACAGACCGACGCGATCGACCGGGATCCAGCGTTCGGTGACGGTGCCGCCGGGTACCACCTGGGTGGTGTGGTCGGTTCGGCGCTGGTCCGAGTGCACGAGGCGGGTTCGTTCGATCGCGGCCTCGAGGGCGGCTCTGACGTCGGAGTCGAGCTCGGCGAGGGCCTTGACCAGCGCTTCCTGCGGGACGCGAATGCGGTCCGGCCGGACGCCGTCGAACTTCTCACTGAACTCGAGCGCAGCGTCGGTGCCACGTTCCTTGACGGCCTCGACGACGGGTCGAACCTGATGCAGCACCGAATCGACATCCACTCCGCCTCGGGGAAGTGCGCCGCGTAGTTCGGCGGTGGATGGAGTTCGTCCGCGTAGATCGACGCGGGCGAGCTCGATGCGGGCAGGCATAATGGGCCCCTTCGTGGAGTCGGTTCGGTGCCGGGGTTCGGTCGAATCAGTGTTGTCCGAACACCCAGGATAGTTCCACCGAATTCGGCTCAGCCCCGCACGTCCCACAGATGATGGACAGGGTCGTGAATGTAGTAGGCGGCGAGTGATTCGACCGAGAAGTTCGACCCGTCGCTTCGTCGACCGGTCCGCTGCCGATTCCCCGGCGGAACGGCAGCGAAATCGTCGGCGAGGGCGCGTGCGGCGTCACCGAGTTCCGATGCGACTGTCGCGGGATTCTGTGCGTTGTAGTTCTCGGCCAGCGCGGTGGCATCCTGATCCCAGTTCGCGAACTCGGGATCGTCCTCGGTCAACACCAGTGCCAGCCGGGTGCGGAAGATGAGGTGCGCGTCACGTACGTGCGCGGCATATTTGAGCGCAGACCACGTCGAGTCGTCGGGGCGGACTGCAACGTCGTCCCGCCGCAGAACGGCATGCCATCGCTCGATGTCGGCGCGGATCAGGTCCGGGATGTCGTCGTAATCGACGGCACTCGAGTCGAACCCGCAGTCCGGGCACGCTCGCTCGAGTACCCAGGTCCAGTTCTTGGTGTCGGGATCGATGGGCATGCCGGTCAGAATAGATCAGGGCAACTCACCTGAGTGTCCACAATTCGCGTCGGAGACATCCGATTCGGCGTCCGAACGCGAATTGTGGACAGCGAGTGCTGTCGCTACGGCCGTCAGGCGTAGCGGGCGGCCAAGTTGTGCAGAGTGCTCTTGATTCCCTGCGCGTTCTTCTGCGGCATCTTGAACAGCTCGAGCACCTTCGGGACCTTGGCGGTGCCGTACTTGAAGCTCTCGGTGACCGTGGTCAGCCCCGGCTGCTTCTCCTCGAACTCCCAACGCCAGCTGTGTCCCATCGGGTGCTGCCACTCGACGACCTTGTGCTTGTCGGCGTCGACGAACTCGGTGACGGTGCTGGTGATTTTGTAGGGCACGCCGTATTGCTTCATGCCGACAGAGAATTTCGCACCGGTGCTGAGTCGAGCGGGACCGCGGACGGTGTCCTTGACCGTCCCTGAGCCGTCGAGCTCGCCGTGCCTGGTGGGATCGGCCACGATGTCGAACAGTTCGGACGCCGGTGCCCGCACTTCGGTCTGGCGGGTGACCTGCTGAGGGCCGGTGTCGATACTTCTGATGTCTGCCATCTCGGTGGCCTACCCTGCCGCGGCACGTTCGACACCTACGGCCGGACCGAATCGGAGTTGACGGCCGTAGTTCAATGAACGCATGTCCTGGTCAGTGTGGCTCGCCTTTCTCGGTGCGAGCATCGTCATCAGCCTCTCCCCCGGTGCCGGTGCCATCGCGTCGATGTCCACCGGGCTCCGCTACGGCCTGCGTCGCGGATACTGGAACATCTTCGGTCTGCAGATCGGTTTGCTCCTGCAGATCGGCATCGTCGCCGTCGGACTGGGTGCAGTCCTGGCCAGCTCGGCCCTCGCATTCACTGCCATCAAGTGGTTCGGTGTTGCGTACCTGGTCTACCTGGGCATCCGGCAGTGGCGTGCAGCCCCGACCGATGTCGCCGACGCCCCGGCAGTGGCCGATCGCGGAACGACGATGCTGGCCCGAGGATTCCTGGTCAACGCCAGCAACCCGAAGGCCGTCGTGTTCATGGTCGCCGTCCTTCCCCAGTTCCTCGATCCAGCGCGACCGCTGCTCACTCAGTACCTCGTGATCGCGGCCACGATGGTCGCGGTCGACATGCTGGTGATGACCGGATACACCTCGCTGGCATCGCGGGTTCTGCGGCTGATGAAATCGCAGCGTCAACAGAAGACGATGAATCGCACGTTCGCCGGGATGTTTTTCGCTGCGGCAACGTTTCTCGCGACCGTTCGGCGCGTGACGCCGTGAGGAAGTACCGCGTGATCATGAAGAATGCCCTCGGCGGCGACCCGATTCCGCTGGGATTGTTCGACACTCTGCTCGAGGCCAACACCTGGATCCAGGATGTCGGCAAGCGGGATGAACATGAACTCGGTACCTACACGGTGGAAGTGGAAGCGGCGGAGTGAGTGGACGGTGCCCGTGTTCGAGTGGCGACACGTTCGACGCATGCTGTGAGCCGTATCTGCGCGGGGATGCGAGCGCGCCGACGGCGGAGAAGCTGATGCGATCTCGGTTCACCGCGTTCGCTGTCGCAGATGTGGACTATCTCCGCGCGTCGTGGCATCCCGACACCGCGCCGGCCGAGCTGGAGTTGGACTCCGATCAGCGGTGGTATCGACTCGACATTCTCGCAACCGACGCCGGTGGATTGTTCGACGACGCGGGAACCGTCGAGTTCCGAGCTCGATACAAGCATCCCGACGGGGCCGGCTCGATGAGTGAGGTGAGCCGCTTCGTCCGAGTGGACGGCCGGTGGCTCTACCTCGACGGGATCGTCTCGGCCTAGAGGTTGCGCAGCTTGGTCGGCCGGTTGCTCGCCGTGCGACGCGCTTCCTGCTTCTCCTTGATCCGCTCGGCGTCCTTGCGCACCTGGGTCTGCGTGCGACGCTCGCGAACGAGCCACTGCGGCGGGCTCGCGATGAGCTCGTCGATGGCTTCGGTGGTCAGCGCTTCGGTGACGCCTCCGCGGGCCAGTCCTGCGATGGACACGCCGAGCTTCTTCGCGATGACGTCGCGCGGGAAGGGGCCGTTGGTCTGCAGTTCGGTGAGCCACTGCGGCGGATCGCTGCGCAGTGCGTCCAAGTCGGACCTGCTGACCATCGAGTTCTGAAACTCTTCGGGCGCTGCGGGAAGGTAGATGCCGAGCTTGTTCGCCGCGGTCAATGGCTTCATGGTCTGCTGCTTGTTCTCCGGGCTCACCGGAACAGCTTATCCGGCCATGGGAGCTCTCGACGCCACGGTCGCTCGCGGCCCACGTCGTCCCATAGGCTCGACACCGTGAACATCGATGTGCAGACACTGCGCTGGTACGCGGCGGTGGCGCAGCAACTGCATTTCGCGCGCGCCGCTCAGTCGCTCGGAATCTCGCGGATCCGCCTGAGCAAGACGGTCGTGGAACTCGAAGAACAGCTCGGCGTCGACCTGTTCGTACCGGGGGCATCCCCCACCGAGCTCACCGCGGACGGCCGCGACCTGCTCGAGCGGGCGCTGGTGGAGATTGCCGAGGACGATCGACTGTCGGAGCTCGCACAGGTTGCCGCAGCGGAGCCGACGACGTTCACCATCGGATACGCCGAGGGAGTGACGACGACGAAGTGGACGCGGATCTGGGCGGAGCGGTTCCCCGACGCCGCGCTGTCCGTGGTCGCGACGACGCCCCAGACACAGGTGTCTGCGCTGCACGACGGCACGGTCGACGTCAGTTTCGTTCGTCCGCCGATCGATCGCGAGGGCCTCAACGCCATCGGTCTCTATCAGGAAGTGCAGGTCGTGGTGGTTCCGAAGGACCACGCGGTCGCTGCGTTCGATTCGGTCACCGCAGCCGATCTCGCCGACGAACATCTGCTGGCCGATCCCGCGACGGTGCCCGAATGGGCAGCGGTCGCAACGGAACTCGTGGTCGGCAATCGCCCGGAACTTCCGCCGATGAATTCCGTCGCGGAGACGTTCGAGTACGTGGCCGCCGGGCTGGGAGTGGCGATCGTGCCCCACTCGGTCGCCCGGTTCAACGCCCGTAAGGACCTCGTCTACCGCCCGGTGACCGACGTCGAGCAGTCACAGATTGCACTGGCCTGGGTAGCCGAACGCGAGGACGACCGTATCGAGGACTTCATCGGCATCGTCCGCGGCCGCTCGACCCGCAGCTCACGCGGACCCTCGGACGAGGCACCGGTCAAGAAGAAGAAAGCGCACCCCTCGAAACCTGCTCGCCCGGTTGCCAAGACGAAGACCAATACCCGACGCAGCGGGAAACGTCGCTGACGTCTGCATCTCGCGCGGCCCCAATCCATGAGAACGTGTGTTCGAAAGTTTGTCGGTGGGTCGCGATAGATTCTGTTCATGCTTTCGGGGGACGGCGGATCAGGGGTGGACGGCATCGAGACGGTGCCGCCCGCCCCTGAGGTGTCCGATCCCGAGCTGTCGGTGTTGGTCGACGCCGTGGAGTCCGCGGTCGCGGAGCTGGCGGAACAGGCGTCGGTGTCGTGGACCAACGCCGACCGGCGTGCGGTGATCCAGCGGATGGAAACGCTCACCCGATCGGTGACCGCGTACTCGCACACCTGGCTCAACGAGCTGATCGCTCAACACGGCCTCGATGTGTATCCGGGGTCGGTGCCGTGCTCGGTGGCATGGATGCTGCGCATCACCCCACGAACAGCAGGAGCACGAGTGCGACTGGCTGCCGAATTGGGTGACCGCACCGCACTCTCGGGCGAGGTTCTGCCGCCGTTGCTGCCGCACACCGCCGACGCATTACGGGCCGGGTTGCTCGACGCCCAGCACGTGCAGATGATCCGCGAATTCTTCAAGCACTTGCCTGCCAGTGTGGATCCGCAGACCCGCGATCTCGCCGAACAGCAATTGGTGGGCTTCGCGTCGACCAGGCGGCCCGACGACTTCGCGCCGTTGGTGGCGAACCTGGACTCGATTCTCAACCCCGACGGCGATCACGACGAGGACGAGGACGAGGACGGTAAGCCCAAGCCACGCAAGCGACGCGATGCCTTCTTCTACCTCGGCGAACAAGGTACAGACGGCATGTCGGAAGGCAAATTCTGCGTCGACCCCGAACTCCGCGCCTACCTAGAAGCCCTGTTCTCCAAAGCCGCTAAGCCGGGGGTGAACAACCCGGCCGACCCGACATCGGTCGTCCACGACGAGACCAGCAGCGATGAGACCAGCAGCGGCAGCGACGAGAAGGGCGGAAGCAGGAGTCGCGGGAACGGTAGCGGCACAGCGCCTAAGCCCGAGCCCAGCGATGCCAGTTCCAGTGATGCCGGCCTGTGGCACAGCAACAACTGTGGCAGCGACGGCGACTGCGGCGACAGTGAGTGCGACTGCGACGACAACTGCTGCGATGAGGGCAACTGTGGTGATGAAGGCAACTGTCGCGACTGTGGTTGCGGCACAGAGCCAGATCGTTCCGACGACACCGCCGCAACCGACACCGACACCGACACCGACACCGACGATGCACCGGACCGCACTGCCCCCGGTAGCGACGAACCGGATACTGCGGTGCCGGATACTGCGGTGCCGGATACTGCAGCGCGGGATGCCGCCGCCGCACGTGATGTCCGCACCCAGAACGAACGCTGTCACGACGCCCTGAAACTGGCGCTCCGACACACCCTCGCCTCCGGCACCCTCGGCACCCACCGAGGCCTACCCGTCACCGCCATCGTCACCATGACCCTGAAAGACCTCGAAGCCGGCTGCGGGTACGCGAAGACCGCCACCGGATCACGCGTATCGATCCGCGACGCCATCCGCATGGCTTCCCACGCCCACCACTACCTGACCATCTTCGACGACCACGGCAGAGCCCTCTACCTCGGCCGATCGAAACGCATCGCCTCCGCCGACCAACGCATCGTGCTCATCGCCCGCGACCGCGGCTGCAGCTTCCCCTCCTGCACCCGCCCCGCAACCTGGTGCCAAGCCCATCATGTGACCGACTGGGTCGACGGCGGTTTCACCGACATCGACGGATTGACCTTCGGCTGCGACATGCACCACGCACTCGTCGGCACCGGACCGAACACATGGGCCACCACCAAAACCACAGCAACACATCGCTATCCAGGCCGCACCCTCTGGCACCCACCCACCGGAATGGACCCGCGCAGGCGCGGGCTGATCAACCACGCACACCACCCCGAGGAAGTCCTGTACCCACCCGACCACCACGACGACCCCGGGGACGAAGAACCACGACAACCCGCCTGACGACCCACACCAGTGTCATGGCACAGCCCTGCCTACACCCGCGTCGGAATGCTTCAGCGAACCGAGTGACGCTGTCGATTGTGAATCAGAACAGCTACTCCGAGTCCCACCGACATCAACAGGAGCGGTGCGGCGATGGCAAGGGAAGCGTCGATGGCCAAGAACAGAATGAGCAGCAACGCTGCAGCCAGGAAATACACTGCTGCGAAACGTGGAGTCCACAGGACGGAGTCCATTCCCACCTCCCTTGCGCGTACGAACTGCTTGTCGTTACCGAAGGTAACTGAAAGGAGCCGGGCGCACTAGAGGCCCAGGCCCCGCAGTCTGTCGATCTCACGACGATCGCGCTTGGTCGGTCTCCCTGCCCCTCGATCACGCCTCGGTACGGAGGCCAGAACTTCTTTCGGTGGCGGCGGTGGACTGCGATCGATCATACACTCGGGCACGACGGATGCGCCGACGCGCTTGGTGATCGCTCGCACCACCACGACGATCTTCTCCACACCCTCGACCCGAAGCCGGATTTCGTCGTCCGGACCGATGCGATGGCCGGGCTTGGCAGGGGTGCCGTTGACGCGGACGTGCCCGCCGCGGCAGGCAGCAGCAGCGGCAGACCGCGTCTTGAACAACCGGACCGCCCAGATCCAACTGTCGAGACGGACACTCTGAACTTCCATTTTCGAACGAATTTCCTCACATTGCGAGGCTCGACTACATGTCCAGGCCGAGATCGAGCACTGTCACCGAGTGTGTCAGACCGCCCACCGCGAGGAAGTCGACCCCCGTGCGCGCGTAGTCCCGTGCCACATCGACGGTCAGCCCGCCCGAGGATTCCAACTTCGTCTGCGGTGCGGCCGTATCGCGACGTTGCACGGCCATCTGCGTCTGCCACAGCGCGAAGTTGTCCAGCAGAACCAGTTCGACGTTCTCCGCCAGCACCTGGTCGAGTTGCTCGAGGCTGTCGACCTCGACCTCGCAGGCGATGTCGGGGGCAGCAGCGCGCACCGCGTTCAGGGCAGCAACGACCGAACCCGCCGCAGCGACGTGATTGTCCTTGATCAGCGCGGCATCGCCGAGACCCATCCGATGATTGACACCGCCACCTGCGCGCACTGCGTACTTCTGCAGAGAACGCATCCCCGGCAATGTCTTTCGACTGTCCCGGATCTTGCACTCGGTGTCGGCGACCTCGGCGACCCAGCCTGCGGTTGCGGTGGCGATCCCCGAGAGATGGCAGACGATGTTGAGCATGGTGCGTTCGGCGGTGAGCAAACCCCGAGTCGGAGCCTCGACCGTCAGAACAGCGTGTCCCGGCTCGACATCGGATCCGTCTTGGAGGCGATGCACGACGGAGTACCCGTCGGTTCCGATCACCTCGTCGAGAACCAGGAGTCCGATATCGATCCCGGCGATCGTGCCGAACTGGCGCGAGACCACCGAGGCCGTGGCAACAGCAGACTCGGGAACCGTTGCCAGCGTGGTGATGTCGGGTCCGTACCGCAGGTCCTCGTCGAGCGCGGTCCGGATCAGAGCGAGTACCTCGGCGCGATCGACGCCCGGGTTCACCTCGTTCGGGGTATCGGTCATGTCAGCGTGCTCCCGTCATCACATCGTCGTTCACGATCGCCAACCGTCCGTCGAGATCTCGTTCGATGAACAGGCTTCGGCGTTGCGCCGGTACGCTACCCGGGACATCGCGTCGGGTATGGCACCCTCTGCTCTCACGGCGCTCCGACGCGGCCAGCACGATCACTTCCGCCGCAGCGGTCAACGCGGCGTCCTCGACTGCAGACGCATCCACGGGCGGTTCCGATACCACTCCGTGCGACAGAATACGTTGCGCTGCATCAAGACCCGTTGCATCTCGCACGACGCCGACCTCGGCGGTCATGGTGCGCTGCAGCACCGCGCGGTCGATATGGCGATACGTGGGCAATGCGACATCCGAAATGTTGCTGGTTCGGCCGACCCGTTCGGCTGCCACGTGCGCCGCACGCTCACCGACGACGAGACCCTCGAGCAGACTGTTCGATGCCAACCTGTTGGCACCGTGCAAGCCGGTGCGCGCCACTTCGCCTGCGGCGAGCAAACCGGGAACCGACGTGCGCCCGGATGTATCCGTCGCCACGCCCCCGCACGAGTAATGCGCTGCGGGTGCCACCGGAATCAGGTCCGTCGCGGGGTCGATTCCGGCCTCGAGGCACGATGCCGTCACGGTCGGAAACCGCTCGCGCACATGCTCGACGCGGCGGGCGTCCAGCAGTACATGGTCGTCACCGCTGGCATGCAGCAATTCGGCGATGGCGCGGGACACCACGTCACGTGGCGCAAGATCACCGAGCGGATGCACGCCCTCCATGAACGCACGACCGGTGCGATCGACCAGGCGGGCTCCTTCGCCCCGCACTGCCTCGCTGATCAACGGACGGCGGCCCGTGGACCCGGCGGCGAACAACACGGTCGGATGGAACTGCACGAATTCCAGATCCGCGATCCGGGCACCGGCGTCGAGTGCGAGCGCAATGCCGTCGGCCGTCGCGCCCGACGGGTTGGTACTGCACGAGAAGAGTTGTCCCAGTCCACCGGTGGCGAGCAGCACCGTCGGGCAATGAACGACGCCGATGCCGCGAGGTCCGCGCACGAGGAGACCGACGACCTCGCCGTCGGTGGTCAGTACCCGCAGCGCGGTCGTGTCGAACTGCACCGTGGGCACGGAGGCGTCCAACGTGCGCTGTACCTCGGCCCCGGTGGCGTCTCCGCCGGCGTGAATGATGCGTCGAACGCTGTGACCGCCCTCGCGGGTCCGCGCAACCGCGCCGTCCGCCGCCAGGTCGAACTGTGCGCCCGCAGCTTCGAGCGAAGTGATCGCCGCGCGGCCGCCGGAGACGATCGAGCGAACCGCGTCCTCGTCGCACAAGCCGGCACCGGCAACGCAGGTGTCGGCCACATGAGATTCGATCGAATCCTCGAGTTCGGGACCGACGACCGCGATCCCGCCCTGGGCGTACTGAGTCGCCGTATCGGCGGAACGTCCCTTGCTCACGGTCAGCACCCGCAGGCCGCGGGCCGTCGCGGTGCGGGCCGCGGTGAGTCCGGCGATTCCGCCACCGATTACGACGAGATCAGCCGCGGTCTCCCACGCGACCGTTGGGGTCACTCGCCGCCGCCGGGGGTACCGATCTCGATCATCCGCTGCACCGACTTGCTCGCGATGTTCGCGGTCTCGGGGTCGACGTGTACTTCGTCCCGCCCTTCGACGAGGCAGCGCAGCAGGGCCGCAGGGGTGATCATCTTCATGTAGCCGCACGATGCGCGGTCGTTGACGGCGAGGAAGTCGACGTCTGGTGCCGCCATCCGCAGCTGGTGCAGCATGCCGATCTCGGTCGCGACCAGGACCTGCTTGGACGCGGTGGTGCGGGCGGCGTCGAGCATGCCGCCGGTGGAGAGAATCTTGACCTTGTCGGCGGGTACGAATCCTTCGCCTGCGAGATACAGAGCCGATGTGGCGCAACCGCATTCGGGATGAACGTACAGCTCTGCATCGGGGTGGGTGCGAGACTTCTCGGCCAACTCGTCGCCGTTGATTCCGGCGTGCACGTGGCATTCTCCGGCCCAGATGTGCAGGTTCTCGCGCCCGGTGACGCGCTTGACGTGCGCGCCGAGGAACTGATCGGGCAGGAACAGGATGTCGCGGCCCGGATCGATCGACTCGACGACCTCGACGGCGTTCGACGAGGTGCAGCAGATGTCGGTCAGCGCTTTGATCTCGGCGGTGGTGTTGACGTAGGAGACGACGACGGCCTCCGGGAAGTCGGCCTTCCATTCGAGGAGTTGATCCGCGGTGATGGAATCTGCGAGCGAGCAGCCGGCGCGCTGATCCGGGATCAACACCGTCTTCTGCGGGCTCAGGATCTTCGCCGTCTCGGCCATGAAGTGGACGCCGCAGAACACGATGGTGTCCTCGGACACCTCGGCGGCGATGCGAGAGAGCGCGAGAGAGTCACCGACATGATCGGCGACGTCCTGGATCGCAGGTAGTTGGTAGTTGTGCGCGAGCAGCGTCGCACCGCGCAGATCGGCGAGCCGTCGAACCTCGGCGGCCCATTCCGGTGTCGGCTCGACTCCCCCGTAGCCACCGGCTCCGTCGACGATGTCGCGAACTCCGGCGAATGCCGAGTCCAGGATGTTCACCCGGGTAGCGCTGCTGGTCATGACGGTTCTCCTTCACCGATCATCCGGTCGTCGGTGACCGAATTTCCTCCGAGGGAGTTTTCGACCTATGATCGAAAACATGATTCATCGTAGCACCGTCCACGAAGTGCTCATTGCGGTGTTCCAAGTTCGAGCCTTTTCCGACCCCGACTCCCCGGAACTTGCGGTGCTGCTGTGGCAGCGTGCACTCGATCCCGAGGCCGGAACGTGGTCGCTACCCGGCGGCACTCTGCGCGACGACGAGAACCTCGCGACATCCGCACGTCGCCAACTCGCCGAGAAGGTCGACGTGCGCTCGGTGGCGCATCTCGAACAACTGTCGATATTCAGCGAACCCGACCGGGTTCCCGGGGACCGGCGCATCGCGTCGACCTTCCTCGGCCTGGTACCGATCTCGACAGAGCCGACACTACCCGGGGACACCACGTGGCACCCTGTCTCGGCCCTGCCCCCCATGTCGTTCGATCACGGAACAGTCGTCGCTCACGCGAGACACCGATTGGTCGCGAAACTCTCGTACACCAATATCGGCTTCGCACTCGCGCCGGTCGAGTTCTCGATCTCCTCGCTGCGCGAAATCTATGGTGCTGCACTGGGTTATCAGGTGGATGCCACCAACCTGCAGCGCGTGTTGAGCCGACGCGGCGTCATCGAACCCACCGGACGACGAGCGCCGTCGGGCAAGGCCGGTGGCAGGCCGCCGGCTCTGTTCCGCTTCGCCGACAACAGCATTCGAGTCACCGACGAGTTCGCCGCATTACGCCCGCCACAGGCGTGAACGACTGCTGTCAGTCGGCTCGATTCGAGTCGAACGACGGTGGCGGTGGGAAGAACTCGACCTCCGGATCGTCCGGGTCGGGATCGGCGTGTTGCAGATTGTCGTTGGGGTTCATCGCCGCCAGCAGCAGGATCACCAGCGATGCCGTCAGCGCCTGAACGATCAACACCAGCGGAGTCTCGATACTGGGCGCAACGGTGACGATGGACCCGACTGCAGGGTCGGTGGCCTTCGGAAATCGAAGTGCGGCAATCCCGTTCCCCACCAGGATCGCCGCGACCGAGCCGACGAGAGCGCCGACGAAGACGGCACCGAACAGCCGCGGCCCTCGCTCCGACCGCCACAGCCACCACCCGATCGGGAGAAGGATTCCCAGGGCCAAGGACACGAACGAGAACAACGCGAGGCCGTCGAAGCGGTGCAGACTTTCCCCGGTCAGGGCCGACCCGCGGTCCTGCGCCACCACGAGCAAGTGCTGCGCCGGTGCCAGGAACCCCCACAGCATCCCGCCCAGAGCCGACGCTGCCACCGACATTCCGACAACCATCGACAGCACGCGGACAGTGCTGCTCCGCGGTGGGTCTTCCACAACTTCCGACATAACGCCCTAGCGCCTACCCGTCGCGGCCGAATCGACTAGGCCGTGACGAGAGCACACCGACGTCCACCCGTCGGGAACGATCTGCACCACCATGCGGCGACCGCACTCGGCGCAGAACCGCGGCGGCTCCAACCCGAGGCGGACGGCTACCGACAACGAATCCGCACCCACCTCGGCTCGGGCGTCGACAGGCCGACCGGTGTACGGGTCGTAGTGGATCTCGCTCGTCATTCGACCCACCCTAATACGCCCATCAGATAGTCGAGCCGAGCGCTTTGATCGGCATCCGAAGCTCCCCGAGAAGATCGAGATCCTGTTCTGCCGGACGACCGAGCGTCGTCAGGTAGTTGCCGACGATGACCGCGTTGATACCGCCGAGAATTCCCTTCTCGGCACCGAGATCACCGAGAGTGATCTCGCGGCCGCCGGCGAACCTCAGAATCGTGCGTGGCAGAGCGAGACGAAACGCGGCGACGGCTCGCAGAGCATCGGATGCGGGCAGCACATCGAGGTCTCCGAACGGGGTTCCCGGTCTGGGATTGAGAAAGTTGAGGGGCACCTCGTCGGGCTCGAGTGCGGTGAGGTCGGCTGCGAACTCGGCCCGTTGTTCGAGTGTCTCCCCCATGCCGAGGATTCCGCCGCAGCACACCTCCATTCCTGCCTCGCGCACCATCCGCAGCGTGTTCCACCGTTCCTCCCACGTATGGGTGGTCACCACGTTCGGAAAATACGAGCGGGAGGTCTCGAGGTTGTGGTTGTAGCGATGCACGCCCATCGCCGCGAGCTGACCGACCTGATCCTGATCGAGCATGCCCAGCGAGCAGGCGATATCGATCTCCACCTCGTTCCGGATGGCGTCGATTCCGGCGGCAACCTGCGCGAGCAGCCGGGCGTCGGGTCCGCGCACCGCCGCCACGATGCAGAATTCCGTCGCTCCGGTCTTCGCGGTCTGCTTCGCTGCCTCGACCAGCGACGGGATATCGAGCCACGCAGCACGAACCGGGGAAGCGAAAAGCCCTGACTGCGAACAGAAGTGGCAGTCCTCGGGGCATCCGCCGGTTTTGAGGCTGACGATTCCCTCGACCTCGACCTCGGGCCCGCACCACTTCATCCGCACCTCGTGGGCCAACAACATCGTCTCTTCGAGACGGTCGTCGCCGAGTTCGAGAACCTCGAGAACCTGAGATCGATCGAGCGCGATGCCGTCGTCGAGCACCTGTGTACGCGCCGTGCGCAAAATGTCCATTCCGGTCCCCTCGTAGTCGAACGGCATCGTCATTGAACACCGTTCAAGTTGAACGGTGTTCACGTTAGGCACCACGCTCGGCTACTGTCAAAGCGACGAGGCGTCGAACGAAGGAGGGATGCAGTGCAACTGAACAGGCAGGACGTCCTGGACGGCGCGATCGCCATTCTCGACGAGTACGGCCTGGCAGACCTGACGATGCGGCGTCTGGCAACATCCCTGCACGTGCAGCCGGGCGCGCTGTACTGGCACTTTCCCAACAAGCAGACGCTGCTCGGTGCCATCGCCGACCACATACTCTCCGGGGCCGATGCACCGCCCACCGAGGACTCGTGGGACACCCAGATCGGGCAGATCGCCCACCGACTGCGCGACGCCCTACTGTCCCGACGCGACGGTGCCGAACTGGTCGCCGCAACCTACGCGTCGAGGCTGACCACCAACCACATTCGCGAACGAATCGCTGCCGTGTGCATTCGAGCGGGACTCCCGCGTCGCGATGCGGAACTCACCGCCGACACGTTGCTGTATTACATACTCGGCCAGACCGTGGACGAGCAGGCGCGGCTCCAGATGGACTCCGTGGGAGCCCTCACCCCCGACGCGTCTCCGCTGTTCGAGAGCCCCGACCCGACGAGCAGATTCGAATTCGGACTGCAACTCTTTCTCGACGGAGTACGCCACACCGCCGCGGACCGCATCCGCCACTAGTCGATCAGAATTCCTCGAAGACGATGCGCTCGCTCCCGTTGTCCAGGGTCATGGTGCCGTCGTCCCGAGACCACTGTGGTGTGGAGGTCAGGAACGCCGACAGCCACCGGTCCTGCCCCATCAGCGCCTCCGGGCAGGCCATCCGCGTCGACCCGAGAGAATCGATGGTGATCCGGCCCTGCGAGGTGTCCACGGTGCCGAACAATCTGTTGCACCCGGCCTCGGCCGAGATTCGGTCGTCGACGAATTCGAGCTTGACGGTCGTTCCGGCGACCGGCGTGTAGGAGTCTGGTGCGTCGATCGACGAGTAGGTCTTGTCGGCCGGGAACTCGCCGTACGAGTCGGCACACGCCGACGCCACCGCGCTCGCACCGAATGCGAGAGCGACCAGAGCGCGCCGCGCGTCAGCCACCGAAGATCGGCCCCAGACCGGCCGCACCGGCATTTCCGCGGGACGCGAACGGGTTGTCGTGCACCATGTACGTCCAGGTCGACGTCGGTCGACGCAAGCCGGCTTCGTCCAGATCGATTCCGTCCGAGGTGATCTCGGCCGACTCGAACGTAGCGTGCGAGAGATCCATCGCCTTGGAGGCGACCGTCTTGAATGCCTCGACCGCGATCCGGTGATACTCGTCCAGCGGATTTTCGCGACCCAGCGCGCGCAGGTGAATGCTCTCGCGCACATCGGCGAGGTGCGCCAGGTAGTCCGACCACGACCGATCGAGGTGGTAAAGGACGATCTGGCGGGCGACCTCGACCAGAGTCTCCTCGGATACGGTCTCGCGCAATTCCTTCGAGCGCGTCGGTGCGTGCTGCTCGAGCAACGTCAACGCCTCGTCGGAGTCGAGCAGGGTGGCCCTGCGGCGATCCAGGATCTCACGATGCTGAGCCGTCAGCTGGTTGTAACGCCACGTGCGCGAGTGTATTTCGAGCATCTGCCCCTCGGCGATGCGTTGCGCATGGTCGACGCGGTCGGCCGCAGCAGACGAGGTGAACATTCCGCTCTCGTCGATGCCCTTCGGGGCATCCTTGTCGCCGATGTTGTTCTTGACGACGTCGTCCTCCCAGCTGCCGAAGAACAGCGAGCGCCCGGGATCTCCCTGCCGACCCGCTCGTCCTCGAAGCTGGTTGTCGAGTCGCTCGGTGGTGTGGCGACCGGTGCCGAGAACGTACAGTCCACCGAGCTCGGCGATTCGTTCGCGATCGGCACCGTCGGGACCGCCGAGCTTGATGTCGGTTCCGCGACCGGCGATCTGCGTCGATACCGTCACCGCGCCGTGTACACCCGCCGCGGCGATGACCGCCGCTTCCTCGGCGTCGTTCTTGGCGTTGAGCACCACCACCTCCACGCCCGACGCGACGAGCGTCTCGGCGAGCGCTTCGGACTCGGCGACATCGTGGGTCCCGATGAGAACAGGCTGACCGGTCTCGTGAATCTCTTTTACCTGCAGGGCAATTGCTGCATTCTTGTGCTCGGTCGTGTCGTACACGCGGTCCGGCTCATCGACGCGCACCGTCGGCACATTGGGCGCGATGACCGAGACCCCGAGACCGTAGAACGTGCGAAGCTGCTCCCCCGCCGCCATGGCCGTACCGGTCATACCGCACACCGTGGCGTACCGATTGATCAATGCCTGCACGGTGATCGTGTCGAGAATTTCCCCGGTCTCGGTGGGGGCGAGGCCTTCCTTGATCTCGACCGCGGCCTGCAACCCGTCCGGCCAGCGCTGTAGTTCGGCCACGCGGCCACGCGAGGCGTTGATCAGCTGCACCCGTCCGTCACGGACGATGTAATCGACGTCGCGCTGCACCAACACCTGGGCGTGCAGCGCCACGTTGACCGCCACCAACGTCGTTCCGACGTGATGCTCGGCGTACAGGTCGATGCCGCCGAGCTCCTTCTCGATCCGCAGCGCTCCCTCGTCGGTGAGGAACACGTTGCGCCCTTCGGCATCGGTGTCGAAATGAGCACCCCTGTCCAACAACCGGACTGCGTCCATGACCGTCGACGTCGAGACGTCGCCGGAGACCGAACCGGCCAACACCAGCGGAACGAGCGCCTCGTCGACCAGCACGGAATCGGCCTCGTCGATCAGGGCAACGTCCGGCACGGGAGCGACCAGATCGTCTCGGTCGTTCACCAGATGATCACGCAGAACGTCGAAACCGATCTCGTTGACCGAGGCATAGGTGATGTCGCAGCCATAGGCGGCGCGACGCTCCTGTGCTGTCGACGACTCGCCGATGGAACCGACGGTGATGCCGAGGGACTCGAACAGCGGCTGCATCCATGTCGCGTCACGTTGCGCGAGAAAGTCGTTGACCGAGATGACATGCACCGCACGCCCGGACAACACGTATCCGACGGCAGCGATGGCACCGGCCAACGTCTTGCCCTCGCCGGTCGCCATTTCCACCACGTCGCCCGCGAGCAAGCGCACGGCACCGTGCAGCTGCACATCGAAGGGCCGGAGCTTCAGGGCACGCTCGCTCGCCTCGCGCGTCAGCGCCAGATACCGCGGAACGTCGAGGCGCGCAGCATTCTCGACGCGCAGCGCGGTCGCCTCGGTCACCAATTCGCTCTCGGTCAGAGCAGCTGCCCACTCCGCATGCTCCTGGGCTCGGTCGACGCGCTGACGCGAGGTGCTCTGCGCCTTCTGCGCAGAGCGGCCGAGTACACGCCAGAATCGGTCGGAGCCCAAAGCCATCTGTTATCCCTACCTGAGAAAGAAGAACCGTTCCGTCCCACAGTACCGAGTGCGGCTCCGCCCAGGCCTAGGCGTCGAGGGGCGTCGTCACCGCGATCCGACGAGTGCCGTCCTCGGCTGTCACCACCTGACAGGCATTGCGCTCGGTTCCCACCGGCGAACCGTCGGAGTCGAGGTTCTCCAGAAGTAGATGCCCGACCCAGATACCCGGCACCTCTACCTCGGTGACGATGTCGCGGGCCCGAACACCGTGGATTCCGCGCGACCTGTAGTAGGTCTGCCCCTGCCGAAAGAACTCTCGGGTCTGCTGCGGCTCGGCAATCGCCGCACAACCCCGCGCCGTGACCGCCAGAGCCGGATAGTTGTAGATCTCGGCGAGGCCGTCCAGATCACTCGAGGTCAAATACCCCGTGTAGCGAGCGAAGAAGCTGTCGATCGATTCGGTGTCAGGTGTCATATCGACAACGGTAGGACCCAATCCCGTCAGGGCTGTGTCGGACATCGAGACGAATTCGGACGGTGTCGAGGACAACGCGCCCCAGTCGCTCGACACGTGCCCACCCTGCAGCTCCGAGACCACCGACCGACCGCGGAGTCTGGACAAACCGAGGAGTCCGCATCACCGTCTTCCACTAATCAACTAGTGAAAGGGTCTTGATGATCGCGTACCGCATCGATCGTCAGTCCGGCATTCCCACCTATGTCCAACTGATACTGCAGACCAAACAGGCATTACGCCTCGGATCACTCACTGTCGGCGACAAGCTCCCGACGGCGAAGGACGTGGTCACGGCACTCGCCATCAACCCGAACACCGTGCTCGAGGCCTACCGCGAACTCGAACGAGAAGGACTGGTGGAACCACGGACCGGATCGGGAACCTTCGTGGTCGCCTCGCTCGCGAAACCCGGCATGGCCGAACGATCGGCACTCGAGGCCGAACTCGACCGCTGGATTCGCCATTGCCTCGCAGCAGGACTGGACAGACCGGACCTCGAGGCCATCGTCACCGCAACTCTCGACGCACAATTCGACCGACCCGAAAGAGACGAATCATGACCGACGCGGTTCTCACCATGGACGAGGTGGTCAAGTCGTTCCGGCGCAGGACCGTACTCGATCGATGCTCGTTCGCCGTCGAAAGAGGAAGCGTCACAGCGCTGGTCGGGTCCAACGGTGCAGGCAAGTCGACCCTGATGTCGTTGGCCGTCGGACTGCTTGCACCGGACGCCGGAACCGTCCGAGTGCTCGGCGAAGTCGTGGGCCGAGGCGGGATTGCTTCCGGCCTGTCCTACCTCGCCCAGCACAAGCCCCTGTACCCACACTTCACCGTCTCCGACATGCTGCGATTCGGTCGAAACGCCAACGCACACTGGGACGACTCCTATGCGGCGGAACTCGTCGATGCGGCCGGAATCTCTGTCTCCGACCAAGTGAAATCGCTCTCTCCCGGTCACCGCACCCGCGTCGCCCTCGCACTCGCATTGGGACGACGCCCGGAAGTACTTCTACTCGACGAGCCTCTCGCCGACCTCGATCCGGTCGCTCGACGCGCCGTGGCGAACACTGATGCGCGACGCAGCAGAGAACGGCACCACCATCGTGCTCTCCTCGCATGTGCTGTCCGAACTCGTCGACGTCGCCGATCGACTACTCCTGTTGCGCGACGGCAGAATTCGACTCGACGGCGAACTCGACACCATCACGGCCGAGCACTACCTCCTCATCGGTAGCACCGACGCCGAACCCACCGTCGACGAGGGAACCATCGTTTCCGACGTATCGGGCTCCAGCGCAGCGGTATTCGTTGTCCATGGCACCCGACCGAAGACAACGCGACCGGGCTGGACCGCCGAAGCCGCCACCCTGGACGACGTCGTGCTCGCCCACCTCGACGCGGCGGTGGCGGCATGATCTGGGTGACGTGGAGACAGTTCCGCACAACGATTCTGTTCGGGGTGCTGACCCCACTGCTGGTGGCGGCCATCACGATTGCCATCACTCTGCTCGACGGTGGTGTGGCACCGATTCCGGTGCTCCAGGGGTGCCTCGGGATCGGAGACAACTACTGCACGGCGGAGACCGCGCAGACCATGGCCGTTCTTCTCACGATCGCGCTACCGGTCGTGCTCGGGGCCTTCGTCGGGGTCACCGTGTTCTCTCGCGACCTCGAACGCCGTTCCCATGTGCTGGGTCTGACCCAGTCGGTGAGCCGACGACGGTGGTACGGAGTGCGCGTGCTCGTCGTGTTCGTTCCGACGATGCTCGCCGTGGCCCTACTCGGATGTGCGCTGTACTGGGCGAAGTACCGGACTTCTCCGGGGTCGTTCGCTTTCATGAGTACTGGCGAATCGCGCTTGGACTTCCCCACCTTCGGCGCAACAGGGTTCGTAGCGGGCGCGTACACGGCCGTGGGACTGATGCTCGGCGCAGCGTGCGCGTTGGCCATGAGGAACACGATCGCCGCAATGATCACGACCGTCGTCGTGTCCACTGCGTTCCTGGCGCTGCTGCCGACGCAGATCCGTGAGCATTACGCGAGCCCCGAGGTCGAGCGGCAACGGTGGAGCAGAAAGTGGGCTCCATGTTCGGCGGAACCCCGGACTTCTATCTACCGGCGGATTCGATCAGGATCTATCCGCGGTGGAACGTCTCGTCGGACTACGTCGATCGACACGGTGATGCCGTAGCCATCGAACTGCAGCAGTGCACGCGGTACGACAACTACCGGGACATGAGCGAATTCGAGACGATCGCAGAGTTCGAGGAGTACTCCGACCGCCGTTTCGCGGAGGACGCTCGAATGATCCTCGAATGCGTCCGCGGACAGGGTGCCGAGGCCTTCGAGACGAAGTACCACGAGGATCGATTGTTCTGGCGATTCCAGGCGATCGAGACCGGTCTGTCGTTGGCGATCGCCGGCCTCTTCGGCGGACTGTCACTCCTCCTGGTCACGAGACTGCGGCCGTGATGGCAGGTCCGTCACCCTGCGAAGCGACGGGTAGCCACCAGGATCACAGTTGCGCAACCAACGCAGGCAATCCCACTGCGGCCGTGGTGCGCCACCGGTGATCGGCCATGTCGGAGATCTCGGTCTCGACCGGGTTGATCTCGACGACGGTGGCTCCGGCGCTGCGAGCGATCGCGGGCAGTCCTGCGAACGGATAGACGACTCCCGACGTGCCGACGACGAGAACGAGGTCGGCCTCGCGGACGGACGCCTCGGCCGCCGCCCAGGCGTCCTCGGGAAGCGATTCGCCGAACCACACCGCCCCCGGCCGAACGAGCCCACCGCACAGCGAACACTCCGGCGGCGGTATTCGCTGCTCTGAGTCGGTCTCGGTGCAGCCGGAGGTATCGAGGTGGGTGCGCGTCCCACAGTCGCTGCAATACGGCTCGAACAGACTGCCGTGCACGTGCGCGAGAACCTCGGCTCCGGCTCTCTCGTGGAGGTCGTCGACATTCTGGGTAGCGATATCGACGTGAGCCTGTTGCTGCCACCGCGCAAGTGCGACGTGTCCGGCGTTGGGCTCGGAGCGTCGGACCAATTCCGCTCGCCACTGATACCAGCCCCAGACCAGATCGCTGTCGGCCAGCCACCCCTCGGGGCTGGCGAGATCCTTGGGGTCGAAGTCCTTCCACAACCCGCTCTGCGCGTCCCTGAACGTCGCGATCCCCGACTCGGCAGACATGCCTGCGCCGGTGAGTACGGTTATCCGCGATGCCTCTCGCGCGGAGTCCACGACGGGCTTCGGAACGACAACGGGCGACGGATTCTCGGAAGTGGTCACCCGGCCATTGTGCCGAGCGGTGTCCCACCTCGCGCTACCGTGGGTCGCATGAGCATCGAGACCACCTCGCGCACGCGTCGGCGGTGGCCGCTGCGGGTAGCGGCGTGCACGGCCGTTGTCATCGTCGTAGCCGTCGGTGTTCTGTGGCTGGCACCCAGCCGATACCTCCCCTGGGACACCGAGGCCTTTCCCGAGGTGAACACCGGTGGACTGACCGCCGGTCAGGCACGGGTGGTGGAACTGTTGCGCACCGAACACGAGCAGCAACGCCCGGGAACGTTCTACGCCGAGGGCGTCGACGAAGCGTGGTGCGCCGACTTCGTCAGTTGGATCATGAAGGAGGCGGACATGCCGCTGTCGAACCCCCATTCGGGTTCGTGGCGCATACCGGGCGTCTACACCCTGCAGGAGTACTACCAGGAGCAGGGACGATTCGAGACCGTCGGCGACTACACGCCGTCGGTGGGCGATGTGGTGCTCTACGACAACACCAGCTGGGCCGGCCAACACACCAACGTGATCGTGGCGGTCGACGGCGACGAGGCCGTCACCGTCGGCGGCAACGAAGCAGGCAAGATCAGAGTGCACACGCTGCACTACGCTTCCGACTCCGGGGTCGTCGGATTCGGTCGTCTGCAGAGCTGAGGTCACGACCTCGGGATCGCGTCCACGTCGCCGTAGGAACGTGCACCACCGTCGCGTTTGGCTCGGTAGAGCAACATGTCCGCGCGGTCGAAGCAGTCGTCGACGGACTCCCCCGCACGCAGTGTCGTGTAGCCCGCGGAGAAGGTCTGGCCGTCGGGCACGACCGCCGACAACTCGGCCAGCACGGCCGACATGGTCGTCGAACCCACACCGGGCATCACGAGGGCGAACTCCTCGCCGCCCCACCGCGCGATGGACGCGCGCCCGCCGAGCAGGCCCACGGCAGCAGCAGAGAACTGAACCAACAGCCGATCCCCGCGTCCGTGTCCGTACTGGTCGTTGTACGACTTGAACCGATCGAAGTCGACCATCGCCAGAGCCAACGCGACATCGGCACCTCGCGGTGTCGTCAACTGATGCAACCGATCTCGCCATCCACGTCGGTTGAGCAACCCGGTGAGAGCATCGGTCTGCGCGGCCTGCCGGAGATCGTCCTCGACCCGCCGCCGGTCGGTGACGTCGTGCACGACGGCCATCGTCCACCGAATGCCGCCGGGGCCGGGAACCTCGCTGGCCGAGATCCAGCCCCACCGGACCGTGCCGTCCGGATGCAGGTAACGCTTCTCGAGGTGGACTGCTTCCCCACGCGCCCTGGCGTCGTTCATGATCTGTTCCATGGCGGCGTGCTGCGCCAGATCGTCGGGGTGGGTGAATTCACGGGAGGACCGGCCGGGCAACAGATGACGTGGACAACCGACAACGGCTGCGTACGCCTCGTTCGCGAGAACCAACAGTCCATTCTCGTCGGCAAGCGCCAATCCGACTGTGCTGGCCTCGAACATCTCCCGATACCAACGATCGGTGTCGACCATCTTCAGCCAGGTCTCTTCCTCGAACAGTACGAGCCACGTCGGCTCGCACGCACCACCGAGAATACGCGGCGCCTTGCACCGGAGTGCGGCCGAGCACGGGCAGCCGGTCTTGACCTTGACGCAGCGTCACGGTTCACACTGAACGCATGAGAATCGGATCTCTGGCCGACGCCGCCGGAACGACACGTCGAACCGTGCGTCACTACCACCGGATCGGCCTGCTGGATGAGCCACGCCGATTGTCCAACGGCTATCGCGAGTACACGATCGACGACGTGATTCGACTGATGAGAATCCGGTGGCTCGCCGACTCCGGAATGCCGCTCGGCGCGATAGCGGCCGCCCTCGACCGGTCCCCGACGGACGACAGCGACGTGGTCGCCGATCTGCGAGCACTGCTGGCCGGAATCGAGTCGGAGCAGAAAGCGTTGGCGCACAAGCATGCCCGACTGTCGGCCCTGCTCGACGACGCCGTCGAGCATCGTGCACTGACGGCCCTACCGCGCGGTGCGGCGGACACGCTGGCCGCTGTGATCGACGCCGCCGACGACACCGACCGAGAAACACTGCTCCGCGAGCGTGACCTGCTCGAGGTGATGGCGATCTCGGGCACCGTCCCCACGTCGTTCTTCGAGACGATGACAGCGACGCTGGCCGATCCCGGCAGCCGGCAGAACTACCTGGGCATCCTGCGCAGATTCAGCGCGCTCGAAGGTCGAGACCCGGGCGTTGCCGAACGTGACATCGACTCGCTCGCAGCAGAATTGACGTCGTTGCTCGATGTCGAGTCCCTCGGCACAGCAGGACAGAATGCCGAGAGCTCCGGCCCGTTCGGTATCGACGACATCGTGCCCGATCCCGCTCAGCGCGCAGTGATCATCCGTGCCACCGCACGGCTACGGACCACCGAATCGAGCCGATCGGGTGATACTCGATGACGGTCGACACCCCGGTCCAGGTCGGGAGATGCCACGCTCTGCTGCTGTGGGCGCGGGGACGACACGCGCCGATCGGCGCAGACTCGGTGATGTTCACAGCGGTCCGCGGGACTCGCGCGATGCCCGTGATGTTCGGCGTCGTCACCGTCATCGAGATGGTCGTGCTGCATCTGCTGATTCCGGTGCCATGGATCAGCGCAGTGGTTGCGGCCCTGTCGGTGGCGTCACTGGTGGCGCTCACATCGTCGGTCGCGCTGGCCCACGTCCATCCGCACGTCCTCTCGCCGACGACGCTCACGCTGCGAACCTCGGGGAAGGTCGTCGCAACGGTGGACCGATCGGCCATCACCTCCGCCCGAATTCACCGCCGGTACGGCGTCGTCTCACCGACTCTCGACGGCGGCCGACTCGTGCTGCCGAATCAGGACGGTACCACCGTCGACGTCCAATTATCCTGCGCTACAACGGTTACCGTTCCGGCACCACTGCAGCGATGGCGGCTGGACGGCAACGCCCACACCTTCTGCCTGCACGTGGACGATCCCGCAGCACTGGTCGCAGCGCTCACCCGGCCTACCCCCGACACCGAACCCGGTTCGAGGCGACGCAGCACACCGGCCGCGAACGACAGAACAAGCACGGCCGGCACGGTGATGCCGGATCCGGCCCGGATGGGCCGGGTGTAGCTGCGGCCGGGCGCTCGAAACCGTCTCCGAACTGGGCATATCACTGCAAAGCAGACTCCGAGGGGTACTTCACCCCGCGTACACGTATTGTTTCCCCCTGAATCCCGTTCTCACCGGAATCGGGTACCACCGTCCACGACCCCCGACCGAGTGGTCGATACACAGCCGGGAAGTCAACTCTCTTTCATGCACGCACCCCAGAGCAGCACCGACACCGAGTCGGTCGCCGGTACGTCGGCGCCGGGATCGGTTCAGGGGTACACCGCTGCGCCGCCGGACGGGCGTAGCCGACCACCCCAGCGACACGATCTCAACGGCCTGCGCGGCGTCGCCATCGCCCTCGTTGTCGTCTTCCACATCTGGATGGGTCGGGTGTCGGGCGGCGTCGATGTGTTCCTCACCCTGTCCGGCTTCTTCTTCACCGCATCCCTGCTGCGATCGGCCGAGTCCGGCGCGAGCCTGAACCCGATCACTCGCATCACCCGGGTGCTGCGCAGACTCGGGCCGCCCCTGCTGATCACCCTGCTGGCAGTGGGCGTCGCATCGGTATTCCTGCTCCCACGCACCCGATGGGCCGATCTGGGCGATCAGTTGGTGTCCGGTGTCTTCTACTACGTGAACTGGCAGCTGGCGACGACAGCGAACGACTACCTGGCGGCCGACCCCTCGGTGAGTCCCGTTCAGCACCTGTGGTCGGTGGCCGTGCAGTTCCAGTTCTATCTGCTTGCCATTGCCGTCGTGTTCGGTCTCGCCTGGGTCCGACGCATCGCGCGTCCGGAGGGACCGCGAAGTCTTCGGCCGCGTACCTTCGCGGTGATCTTCGCGCTCATAGCTGTGCTGTCCTTCGTGTACGCAGCGGACGGTGTGCAACGCCACCAGGCGTGGAACTACTACGACACCGGGGCGCGACTGTGGGAGATCATGCTCGGAGCCGCCGTTGCCGCCGTCTTCGCCGCACGGAGCAACAACCCGGCGGGCGAGCCGTCGGCCCGTGACTCCCGAGCGTGGTCGACGGCACGCGGGGCCCTTGCCGGTGTCGGGATGGCGGTCATCGTGGCGTGCGGATTTCTCGTGGACGGGGTGGCTGCCTTTCCCGGTCCCCTGGCCCTGATTCCGGTGCTGGCCACCCTCGCGTTGATCGTCGCCGGCTCACAGACCGCCGTCGCGACCACGCTCTCCAATCGGTTCTTCGCCTGGCTCGGATCGATCGCGTTTCCGCTGTACCTGTGGCATTGGCCGCTGCTGATCTTCTACCTCTCGGCCACCGGTCGGTCCCAGGTCGACCTCTCGGGTGGCGTCGGCATCGTCGTTGCCTCGATCGCACTCGCGTTCCTCACTGTCCGGCTGGTCGAAAGACCCACGCAGTCGACGACGTTCACCCCGGGACGTATCGCGGTGACCGCCTGCGCCGTGTTCGCCGCGATCGCCGTCACGGCGAGTTCGATCGGATGGAACGCCTTCATCAGCCGGTCGATCACCGAGGTACAGGCCGATGGATCGGTCGACGAGATGACCCACCCGGGGGCACTCGAACTGACCGACGGCATTCGCGCCGAGCCGACCGCCCTCAGTCCCCCGCTGTACTCGGCTCCCGAGGATCTCCCCGCCAGCACTCTCGAAGGGTGCATCGCCGATTTCGAAACTCGCGATGCGATCTCGTGTACGTACGGCGACCTCGACGCGAACCGCACCATTGTGCTGGCGGGGGGCTCACACGCCGAACACTGGTTGTCGGCCCTCGACCCGCTCGGGAGCAGGCACGGGTTCAAAGTCGTCACGTTCTTCAAAATGGGTTGTCCATTGAGTGTGGACACGATGCCGATGCTCGGTGCCAACGAATACCCGGATTGCCTCGACTGGACGCAGACCGTGCTGGCCGAGGTTGCGGCGATGAAACCCGCCTACGTATTCACCACGGCCACCCGACCTCGGGAGGGGTTCCCGGGCGACTACACCCCCGCCTTCTACACCGAGGTTTGGCGACAACTCGCTGCGGACGGTGTCGGAATACTGGGCGTTCGGGACACTCCGTGGCTGGCGTACCGGGCGATCGATTGCCTGGCCGACGGTGGCGATGCCACCTCGTGCGGCATATGGAGGGACGAGGCACTCGACCCTGTCAATCCGGCGCTCGCGGCCTCGTTCCAGCTTCCCGGATTCTCCGCTCTCGACCTGTCCGATGCGGTCTGCGACACCACCGTGTGCCGCGTCGAGCAAGGCAACGTGCTCATCTACCGTGACGAGCATCATCTCACCGCGACCTACGTGCGAACTCTGACCTCCGAGCTGGGACGGCAGCTCGGAACGGCCACCGGCTGGTGGGCCGGACCGTGAGCCGAGCGGCTCGCGCTCGGTAAGCCCGGGCCCACCCGCCACAGTAGGGTTGATCCATGCTGCACGAAGCCTCCGACGACACGCCTGCCATCGCAGTATGGCCGGGATCCGCTTATCCGCTCGGCGCGACCTACGACGGAGCAGGAACCAACTTCGCACTGTTTTCCGAGGTCGCGGAGGCCGTGGATCTCTGCCTGATCGCAGAGGACGGCACCGAGACACGCATTCGTTTCGAAGAGTCCGACGGCTACGTCTGGCACGCATATCTGCCCACGGTGGTACCGGGTCAGCGCTACGGCTACCGCGTTCACGGCCCCTGGGATCCGGCAGCCGGGCATCGCTGCGACCCGAGCAAGCTGCTCGTGGACCCGTACGGCAAGGCGTTCGAGGGATCTTTCGACGGCGACCGATCGCTGTTCTCCTACAACATGGACGCGCCGGCTCCCGAGGCAGAGGCCGAGCCAGAGGTCCCCACCGACGAGGAACCGGCGGACTCGCTCGAGACCGATGCCCCGTTCGAGGACGCCACCGATCTCGCCGATCCCGACGACGAGATCATCGAGGAAGCTCCCATCGCGCACGACGACGTGCCGAACAACGATTTCCCTCAGCATGATTCGCTCGGTCACACGATGACCACCGTCGTGATCAATCCGTTCTTCGACTGGCAGGCCGATCGCGCCCCCAAGCGCCCGTATCACGAGACGGTGATCTACGAGGCCCACGTCAAGGGGATGACGATCAACCATCCAGAGATCCCCGAGGCCGAGCGCGGCACCTACGCGGGCCTGGCACATCCGGTGATCATCGACCACCTCAACCACCTCGGGGTCACGGCCATCGAGTTGATGCCGGTGCACCAGTTCATGCAGGATCAGGTCCTGCTGGACAAGGGACTGCGAAACTACTGGGGCTACAACACGTTCGGCTTCCTGGCCCCGCACGCGGAATACTCCTCACTGCAGTCCCCCGGCGCGGCGGTCACGGAGTTCAAGGCCATGGTTCGCGCTTTCCACGCAGCGGGAATCGAGGTGATACTCGACGTGGTCTACAACCACACCGCCGAGGGCAATCACATGGGCCCGACCATCAGCTTCCGCGGCATCGACAACGCGGCGTACTACCGGCTCGTCGACGGCGACCTCGAGCACTACATGGACTACACCGGTACCGGCAACAGCCTCAACGCGCGACATCCGCACACGCTGCAGCTGATCATGGACTCGTTGCGCTACTGGGTGACCGAGATGCACGTCGACGGGTTCCGATTCGACCTCGCATCCACGTTGGCTCGCGAACTGCACGATGTCGATCGCCTCAGCGCATTCTTCGATCTGGTTCAACAGGATCCGGTCGTCAGCCAGGTGAAGCTGATCGCCGAGCCCTGGGACATCGGTGAGGGCGGCTACCAGGTCGGCAACTTCCCCGGGCTGTGGACGGAATGGAACGGCAAGTACCGCGACACCGTGCGTGACTACTGGCGTGGTGAGCCCGCGACGCTGGGCGAGTTCGCGTCGCGGTTGACCGGATCCTCGGATCTGTACGAGTCGAACGGTCGTCGCCCCGGAGCCAGCATCAACTTCGTCATTGCCCACGACGGATTCACCCTCAACGATCTCGTGTCGTACAACGACAAGCACAACGAGGCCAACGGTGAAGGCAACAACGACGGCGAGAGTCACAACCGATCCTGGAACTGCGGCGTCGAGGGACCCACCGACGATCCGGAGATCCTCGATCTGCGTGCCCGCCAGATCCGCAACATCATGGCAACGCTGCTCCTCAGCCAGGGCACGCCGATGATCGCCCACGGCGACGAGATGGCACGAACACAGCAGGGCAACAACAACGTCTACTGCCAGGACTCCGAACTGGCGTGGATGGACTGGTCGTTGGCCGAGACCAACGCGGAACTGATCGAGTTCACTCGCAACACCATCGCGCTGCGCGCCGAACATCCGGTCTTCCGGCGTCGACGGTTCTTCGAGGGCCGCCCCATCCGCACCGGCGAGCAAGCACGAGACATCGCGTGGCTCACCCCCGCGGGCGAGGAAATGACTCCCGAGGACTGGGACAGCGGATTCGGTAAGTCGCTCACGGTGTTCCTCAACGGTGACGGCATCCCGGAACCGAATCAGCGCGGCGAGCGCGTGGTGGACGACTCGTTCCTGCTGTGCTTCAACGCACATCACGAGACCCTCGAGTTCGTGACCCCGGACGGGGGCTACGCCAAGGAGTGGACGGTGGCGCTGAACACCGCGTCGCGAACCGGGACAAGTGAGAAAACGATCGAAGCGGGTACACCGGTCGAAGTCACCGCTCGTTCCCTACTCGTTCTACGAAAGACTGCCTGACACATGCCGCTGCCCACCAGCACATACCGGTTACAACTGCGGGGCGATGCCTTCACCCTGGCCGACGCCACCGACGTGGTCGATTACCTCCACGACCTCGGGGTCACGCACCTGTATCTCTCGCCCATCCTGACGGCAACGGACGGCTCGACGCACGGGTACGACGTCACCGACACCTCGACGGTCTCGGCCGCACTGGGGGGCCGAGAAGCATTGACGCAGTTACATTCTCGTGCCGCAGAGCTGGGCATGGGGATCATCGTCGACATCGTCCCCAACCACGTCGGAGTGGAGGACCCGCGGCAGAACGCGTGGTGGTGGGACGTACTACGCCGCGGTCGTGACTCCGAGTACGCGACGTACTTCGACATCGACTTCGGAGCCGACAACGGCGTCGACGGCAAGATCGCGATCCCCGTACTCGGCAGCGCGAGCGACGTCGGTGAGCTGACCGTCGACCGCTCCGAGGAGCAGCCTCTGCTCGCGTTCTACGAGCACCGCTTCCCCATCGCAGACGGCACCGATGGTGACGATGCGCAGGCCGTGCACGACCGTCAGTCCTACCGATTGGTGAGCTGGTCCGACGGACTGATCGGATACCGACGGTTCTTCTCCGTGAACGGCCTGGCAGGAATTCGGCAGGAAGACCTGGACGTCTTCACCGACTCCCACCGCCAGGTGGCCGGTTGGATCGAGGACGGCTTGATCGACGGACTTCGCGTCGACCATCCCGACGGCCTGGCCGACCCCGCCGGCTATCTCACCGAACTGCGCGGACTGCTCGGCCCCGACCGATGGCTGGTCATCGAGAAGATCCTGGCCGACGGCGAACCGCTGGACGAGTCGCTCCCCGTCGACGGAACGACCGGATACGACGCCTTGGCCGCAGTGGGCGGAGTGTTCGTCGACCCCGAGGGCGTGCACGCGCTCACCGCGTTGTCCCAGGTGCGCTCGGGCATCGCCTACGACAGCGAGACACTCCACGAGACGGAACTCGACCTCAAGACCGGTGTCGCCCGCGGGGATCTGTCCCCCGAGGTACGACGCCTCGCGCGTGCCGTCGTGCGCGAGTCCGGCACGAGCGTCGATCTCGAGTCCGTCATCGACGCGATCGTCGCCGTCGTCGCGGCCGTTCCCGTGTACAGGACCGACTACGCGCCGCTCGCCCGCGTCCTGCCCGGCGTGGTTGCGGAGATCGGCGAGGAGCAGCCCGAACTGGCAGCCGGCCTCGGTGCGCTGACGACAGCTCTCATCGGCGGTGCCGAATCACCGGTGCGATTCGATCAGGTGTGCGGTGCCGTCACCGCCAAGGGCGTCGAGGACTGCTTGTTCTACCGCGCCAACCGGCTCATCTCGCTGCAAGAGGTGGGCGGCGATCCGAGCCGATTCGGTTGCAGCACAGCGTTCTTCCATCTCACCAATGCGGACCGCGCCAAGCGTTGGCCGGCGGCGATGACGACGCTGTCGACTCACGACACCAAGCGCGGCGAGGACGTGCGGGCGCGCATCGGCGTGCTGTCGCAAACTCCCGAACTGTGGGCCCGCTGCATCACGGACTGGGAAGAGATTGCCCCGAGTCCCGACGGCACCACTGGAATGTTCCTGTGGCAGAACCTGTTCGGAGTCTGGCCGACGGACGGAGTGGTCACCTCCTCGTTGCGTGAACGCGTCCACGCCTACGCGGAGAAGGCGATCCGCGAGGCAGCGCTTCGCACGACGTGGACCGACCCGGACGAGGAATTCGAGTCCGCGGTGCACGGCTGGCTCGACGCGATCTTCGACGGCGCCGTCGCGCGGTCGATGTCGATGCTGGTCGAGAAGCTCGCTCCGCACGGCCATTCCGACGCACTGGGTCAGAAACTGTTGAATTTGGCCGGACCCGGCATCCCCGATGTCTACCAGGGCACCGAGTTGTGGGAGGACTCGCTCGTCGACCCCGACAACAGAAGGCCCGTCGACTACTCGGTCCGTCGATCGATGCTCGCCGCGTCGAACTCCGCTGCGCTCTCGGTCGATACGGGTGCTGCCAAGCTCGCCGTCGTTCGCTCCGCACTGCACGTGCGACGCGAGCGACCCGAAAGTTTCGTCGGCGGAAGCTACACCCCCATCGTCGCGGACGGATCCGCAGCCGAGCACCTCGTCGGATTCGCACGTGGCCCGCTGCCGGGCAACTCCGACGTCATCGCGCTGGCCACCAGGTTTTCGCTCGCGGTGTCCGAACAGGGCTGGGGCGAGACAACCGTGACCCTGCCCGACGGCCGATGGCGCGATCGGATCACCGACGTCGAACACACCGGCACCGTGTCCGTGGCCGAGATGTTCGCCTCACTACCGGTCGCACTTCTGGTGCGCGACAACGAAGAAGCGGTGACACAGTGACATCGACAGCAGCGACAACACCGGCGGCGACTCGTCGGTTCGAAGTCTGGGCACCGACCCCGGAGACGGTCCGCCTCCAGCTCGACGACACGGTGCATCCGATGCAGCGCTCCTCCAGCGGCTGGTGGCATGCCGACGTGGACTGCACCCCGACCAGTCGATACGGCTTCCTGCTCGACGACGCAGACAAGGCGCTTCCCGACCCACGGTCGCCGCGGCAGCCCGACGGCGTCCACGAGCTGTCCCAGGTCCACGACGTCGATTCCACGCTGTGGACCGACGCAGCGTGGACCGGCCGACAATTGCCGGGCTCGTCGATCTACGAGCTTCACATCGGCACGTTCACCGACGAGGGCACGTTCGACGCGGCAATCGCCAAGCTCGATCATCTAGTCGATCTGGGTGTGACGTTCATCGAGATCATGCCGGTCAACGGTTTCAACGGCGTGCACAACTGGGGCTACGACGGCGTTCTCTGGTACACCGTGCAGGAGACGTACGGTGGCCCGGAAGGGTTGCAGCGCTTGGTCGATGCGTGCCACGGCCGCGGCATCGGCGTCGTTCTGGACGTGGTCTACAACCACCTCGGCCCCTCCGGCAACTATCTCGACCGCTTCGGCCCGTACATGACCGAGGGCGCCAACAGCTGGGGCCAAGCGATCAACTACGCCGAGGCCGACTCGGGCGAGGTGCGGCGCTACGCCCTCGACAACGCGTTGCGCTGGTTCTCCGAGTTCCACATCGACGCGTTACGACTCGACGCGGTGCACGCGATCGTCGACCACACCGCGGTGCATCTGCTCGAACAGCTGTCGATCGAAACCCGAAGCCTCTCGGCTCATCTGGGTCGGCCGCTGACCCTGATCGCCGAGAGCGACCTCAACGATCCGATGCTGATCACCGCTCGGTCGGGCGGCGGCTACGGACTCGACGCCCAGTGGGACGACGACATCCACCACGCGATTCATGCTGCGGTCTCCGGTGAGCGGCAGGGATACTACGGCGATTTCGGTTCGCTGCGGGGGCTGGCGAACACGCTGAGGCAGGGGTTCTTCCACGCTGGAACGTACTCGAGTTTCCGCGGTCGCATCCACGGTCGCCCACTGGACACCAGGCGCATCCCGGCCAGTTCTCTGGTGACCTACACGACCACGCACGACCAGGTGGGAAACCGCGCGATCGGCGACCGTCCGGGCTTCTATCTCTCCCCCGGCCAGCTCGCGATCAAGGCCGCGCTGGTGCTGACCTCGCCCTACACTCCGATGCTGTTCATGGGCGAAGAATGGGGAGCGTCGACGCCGTTCCAGTTCTTCACCTCGCACCCCGAGCCCGAGCTGGGCAAGGCCACCGCAGAGGGACGCAAAGCGGAGTTCGCCGAGCACGGTTGGGACAAGAGCGATATCCCGGATCCGCAGGATCCCGAGACGTTCACGCGGTCGAAGCTGAACTGGTCGGAGCTGGGCGACGGCGATCATGCGCGACTGTTGGCGGTCTACCGCGATCTGTTGCGGCTGCGCCGCGACCGGACCGAACTGACCGATCCGTGGCTCGACCACGTGAAGGTGGAGTACGACGAGGACGCGAAGTGGATCGTCGTTCGCCGAGGCCGCATCAGCGTGGTGTGCAACCTGTCCGAATCCGCGGTGACGGTACCGGTCGGCGGCTCCGCACTGCTCGAGTGGGAGCCGACGACCTCGAACGAAACCGGCTCTGCCACCACGGTTCCCGGTCACTCCGTAGTGGTGCTGGAGTCCTGACGCCTGCGTAGATTGACCAGGACGAACACGGCGGTGATAGCCAACACCACCGCGGTGGCGACGGCCGCGACATGCATGCCCGACACGAACGCGGCATGCGCGGAATCCAACAGAACCGTCGCCACCGAGTCGGGCACCTCTCGAGCCACCGCATCCGCACCGCCGAGTGTCTCGCCTGCCCTGGCTCCCAGCTCGGGGGTCAGCTGCGTGACGTCGATACCGCGACGGAAGATGGCCATGACCACGGTGCCGAGGATGGCAACACCCAGCGCGATACCCAGCTCGTAGGCGGTTTCCGACACGGCCGAGGCCGCTCCCGCCCGTTCGGGTTCGACAGCGCTGACGACCAACTCGGAGGTCAGCGTGAGCGCCACACCGACGCCTGCTCCCACGAGGACGAATCCAGCGATGAACAAGGCCGGTCCACTGTCCGTGGCCAATCCGACCAGCAGCCCTGCGCCCGCGGCGGCGACGAACATCGCAGTACCGAGAACCGTTCCTGCGCTGAAGTACCGGACCAGGACCGCAACGAGCAGTGCGGTGACGATACTGGCGGCCGTGCCGGGCAGTAGCAACAGTCCCGCCTCGAGCGGACTGTAACCGAGCACGAGCTGTAAGTACTGCGAACCGAAGAACAACACCCCGGCGAGAGCGAAGACCGACAGGAAGTTGGTGGCCACGCCCGTGGAGAACGCCCGGTTGGCGAACAGACTCAGGTCGATCATCGGGGCCGCCAGAGTCCTCTGACGCCGGACGAACACGAACCCGGCGATGACGCCGATCACGGCGGACAGCAGGTAGACCACGTCGAATCCGTGTGCCGCGGTCTCCTTCACCGCGAACACCATCGGCACGATGGCGAGCATCGACAGCGCTGAGCTCGTCAGGTCGAAGCGGCCGGGGTTCGGATCCTTGGACTCGGGGATCACCAGCGGACCGAGTGCGATCAGAGCGATCATCACGGGGATGTTGATGAGGAACACCGACCCCCACCAGAAGTGTTCGAGCAGCCAGCCGCCCACGAGCGGCCCTGCCGCGGCACCGCCACCGGCCATTGCGCCCCACACGCCGATTGCGGCGACGCGCTGGCGTGGGTTCAGGAAGATGGTGCGAATGAGGCCCAAGGTCGCGGGCATCAGCGTTGCGCCGGAGATGCCCTGGAGCACCCTGGCCGCGATCAGCATCTCGGCGCTGGACGAGACGGCAGCGACGAGCGAGGCGATCCCGAAGCCTGCAGCTCCGATCAGCAGCAGGCGGCGGCGTCCGATCCGGTCGCCGAGCGTGCCCATGGTGATGAGCAAGCCGGCCAGGACGAACGAGTAGACATCGATGATCCACAGCAGCTGGTTACTGGTCGGTGCCAGATCCGAGCTGATGAACGGCAGGGCCAGGTCGAGTACCGTGCCGTCGACAGCGATCAACAGCACGGCGAACGCCAGCACCACCAGCCCGAGCCAGTCTCGTGGGGTGGCCCGATGCTCGTGAGCACCGTCGACCTCGTGCACCGAACCGGTGCGCACGTCACTCACTGAAATCTCCTACGTTCCCGTGCTCGGTTGCCCGAAGGCCGATCCGAACACCTCCTGGTACCGACCGTCCAGCCGGTACAGTAAACGAGAGTACCGCGAACCGTCCAGCCGGTAAAGTGACTTTCATGTCATCGGATACCCGCGACCGAATACTGGACGCACTCGAAACGATGCTGCTCGATCACGGCATGACCAAGGTGACCCTCGACAGCGTCGCCACCGCCGCAGGAGTCTCCAAGGGCGGACTCCTCTATCACTTCAAGACCAAGGACGCCCTGGTCGCCGCCATGGTGCGACGGCTCGCCGTTCAGGCCGATCAGCAGCGCGCCGATGCTGCCGAGGGCGGCACGTCGGTTGCCGAGTGGTATCTGCAGCCGCCCGACTCCATCTCGGAGAAGGAGCTCGCGCTGTACCGCTCCACGCTGGCGGCACTGCGCAGCGTGGACGGCAACTCCGGTGAGGTGCAGGACGCCGTAGTCGACATGATGCAGCAGTGGGACGAAGGCTTGCGGACGGAGATCGACGATCCGGTCCAGGCCGAGATCGTCCGACTCGTCGGCGACGGGATCTACCTCGGAGCCGTCCTCGACCTGCCCGCCGTCGACCCCGAGCTGCACAAACGAGTCGTCGACCGTTTGCTCGGCAGGTAGGTTCGCGCCGGTGACTCAGGTCAGGTAGCGGTACACGGGAGAGTCGGGTTCGAGCTGCTCGACGTGCAGGTGCGAATCACGCATCCGTTCGAGCAAGGGATCGAGCCCGCTCGCCGACCCGAGTTCGACACCGACCAGGGCAGCACCGGTCTCGCGGTTGTTGCGCTTGACGTACTCGAACAACGTGATGTCGTCCTCGGGGCCGAGCACCTCGTCGAGGAATCGGCGCAACGCTCCGGGTTCCTGCGGAAAGTCGACCAGGAAGTAGTGCTTGAGCCCCAGGTGAACCAACGAACGCTCGACGATCTCGCCGTAGCGAGAAACATCGTTGTTGCCACCCGAGATCAGGCACACCACGGTGCTGCCGGGTTCGACGTCGAGATGCTCGAGGGCGGCGACCGCCAGTGCGCCCGCGGGCTCCGCGATGACACCCTCGTTCTGGTAGAGCGCCAACATCGCCGTGCAGATCGCACCTTCGTCGATCTGCGTGATGAGGAACTCCCCGGGACCGGAACTGTCGAACACCGGCGCAGTGAGCAACGGCAACGACGCGTGAGAGACGACACTCGCCCCGAGCGATTGCAGCGCGGCGTACGGAACGTCACCGATGCGGCGGACGGCGGCTCCATCGACGAATGGGTCGATGTCGGAGAGCGTCACCGGACCACCGGCGATCAGCGCAGCGGTCATCGATGCCGCTCCGGTCGGTTCCGCACCCACCAGCGAGGTCTGCGGGGCGCGCTCGCGTAGGTAGCTCGAGATACCGGCAATACATCCGCCACCGCCGACGGGCATCACGACCACGTCGGGCGCGCCGCCGAGTTGGTCGACTATCTCGGCGGCGATGGTGCCCTGACCCGCCACGGTGCGCGGATCGTCGAACGGCGGCACCATGGTGGCACCGGTACGAGCGACATCCTCGGCGGCTGCGGCAGCCGCCGCGTCGAACGTATCGCCGATGACGATGAGATCGACGAACTCACCGCCGTGCACTCGGATGCGGTCACGCTTCTGCTTGGGCGTGTTCGCCGGCACGTAGATCCGCCCCCGCACGTGCATCGTGCGGCACGCGAAGGCGACACCCTGCGCGTGGTTTCCTGCGCTCGCGGTCACGACACCCACGGCGCGCTCGGCGTCCGTCAGTTGATCCATCAGGTTGTACGCGCCGCGAATCTTGTACGACCGTACGATCTGCAGGTCCTCGCGTTTGAGGTACACCTTCGCACCCGTCTCCGCAGACAGTCGTTCACACAGCTGCAGGGGCGTGGCCGCCACCACGGCGGAAATTCGCACCGCAGCGGCATCGATGTCGGCAGCGGTGACGCTCAGCGACGATGGGTGCTGGGAAGCGAGTTCCGGGGATGAAGACACCAGCACATGCTGCCACCAGCGCGGAACGGGTCCCCATCCGGGACCGTTACGACCGAACACCGGATCGGTCCGCAGGCCCCGCTCCCACGGCTGGACAACGGGTGATTCAGGCGCGCGAGAGCACCAGAACTGGTATCTCGCGATCGGTTTTCTTCTGATAATCGGCGTAATCGGGGTACGCGGCAACCGAACGTTCCCACCACACGGCCTTCTCGTCACCGCTCACTTCGCGGGCGATGTAGTCGTGCTTGTCAGGACCGTCCTGTAGCTCTACCAGCGGCTCGGCCTTGACGTTGTGATACCAGACGGGATGCTTGGGCGCCCCGCCCAACGAGGCGACGATGGCGTACTCGCCGTCGTGTTCCACCCTCATCAACGGCGACTTGCGCAGCTTTCCGCTCTTGTTGCCCTTCGTGGTCAGCAGTACGACCGGCATCCCGTTCATCATCGTGCCTTCGGTTCCGCCGGAGTTCTCGTACAGCTCGGCCTGCTTGCGGGCCCAGTCGGATGAACTCGGTTCGTATTCTCCTGTCAATGGCATGACTTTCAGTCAACACCTCCCGGCGTTGCGACGCCACGAGATGGGCAACATTGCCAGGCCCGAACCCCAAGTTCGGTGGACCGAATCTTTTACTGGGTATAGTCTGAACTTCTTGCAGCGGACAGCCGAACCTGCTGAGCGGCACCGGAGGAGGACACAATGACCTACACGAACGCCCAGGTGAGCCGTCGACATGCTCCTGCCCTTCGCACGGCGGACGTGGCCGGCATCGCGTGGCCCGTCTACAAACTCGAAGCCCTCGCACTGGGAGTTCTGGTGTTCGTCGGCACCCTCGCCTTCGCCGGGTCCCTGCACGCAGCAGTGCTCGCCGGCGCAGCGGCCACCGTGGCGACCTGGTGGACACTCCGCCTGACCGAGCTCGGTGCCACCGGGGCCGCATCAGCCCGTCAGACAGCCGGGCCCCAGTAGCGCCTTCAGGTCTCCCATCAACGCCGAAGTCGGCGTGACGCGGAGGCTGTCGTCGAGCTTCATCGTGGTGATCTTGTCGCCACTGACCAAACGCAGATGGACATCCGAGGTTCCCGGGTGGCTGATCAGCACCCGCTTGAGCGCGCCGACCTTGTCGGCGGTGCACAGGCGCGTCGGCAGACTGACCGCGAGCGGCTTGTCGATGCCGATCGCCGAGAGATCAGGCACCGCAAGGTCGTTCGCTATCAACGACACCCGGTCGTCGCGCACCGAGACCCGCCCCTTGACCAGGACCACCGAGTCCTCGGTGACGTCGGCACCGAACACCGAGTAGGCCTGCGGGAAGAACAGCACTTCGATGCCGCCGGCGAGATCCTCGAGCTGAGCCGACGCCCACGTCAGGCCGTTCTTGTTGATCCTCCGGTTCACCGAGGCCAGAATTCCGCCGACCGTGACCTGGGTACCGTCCTTGATATCCCCTTCGAGGATCGTCGGGATATTGCAGTCGGACTTCGCGGCCAACATGTGCTCGACGCCCAGGAGCGGGTGGCCGGAGACGTACAGGCCGAGCATCTCGCGCTCGAGAGCGAGCCGATGCTTGGATTCCCACTCCTCGTCCGGCACCCGGACGTTGAACACCGCGGAGATGGACTCATCGGCATCCTCACCGCCGAAGAGGTCGAACTGACCGATCGCCTCGGCCTTCTTGGTACCCATCACCGCGTCGATCGCATCGGCGTGAATGAGCATCAGCCCTTTGCGCGGATGATCGAGCGAGTCGAAAGCCCCTGCCTTGATGAGGGATTCGGTGACCTTCTTGCTGCACGCGATCGCGTCGATCTTGCCGAGGTAGTCCGAGAAGTCGGTGTACTTGGACTTCTCGGATCGCGCCCTGATGATCGAGGCGACCACGTTGGTTCCGACGTTGCGAACGGCGCCGAGGCCGAACCGGATGTCCTTGCCGACCGACGCGAAGTTCAGTTCGGATTCGTTGACGTCCGGAGGCAGCACGGTGATGCCGAGCTTGCGACAGTCGGCGAGGTAGATCGCGGCCTTGTCCTTGTCGTCACCGACACTGGTGAGCAGTCCGGCCATGTACTCGGCCGGGTAGTTGGCCTTGAGGTACGCCGTCCAGTACGACACCAGGCCGTAGCCCGCCGAGTGGGACTTGTTGAACGCGTAACCCGCGAAGGGCAGCACGGTGTCCCACAGCGCCTTGATGGCCGCCTCGGAGAAGCTGTTGTCCAACATGCCCTGGCGGAATCCGGCATACGCCTTCTCCAGCTCGGAGAGCTTCTTCTTACCCATGGCGCGACGCAGCAGGTCGGCCTGGCCGAGGGTGTACCCGGCGACCTTCTGCGCGAGCTGCATGATCTGCTCCTGGTAGACCACCAGGCCGTACGTCTCACCGAGGATCACCTTGAGCGGCTCTTCGAGCTCGGGGTGAATCGGCTTGACCTCTTGCCTACCGTTCTTGCGGTCGGCGTAGTCGTTGTGCGAGTTCATTCCCATCGGACCGGGCCGGTAGAGGGCCAGGACGGCGACGATGTCCTCGAAACCGGTGGGCTGCATGCGGCGGAGCAGATCGCGCATGGCACTGCCGTCGAGCTGGAAAACGCCGAGAGTGTCACCGCGAGAGAGCAGTTCGAACGTCGCGGGGTCGTCGAGCGGCAACGCGTCGAGGTCGATGTCGATGCCGCGGTTCGCCTTGATGTTGTCGATGGCGTCACCGATGACGGTGAGGTTGCGCAGACCGAGGAAGTCCATCTTGAGCAGACCGATGGCCTCGCACGACGGGTAGTCCCAGCCGGTGATGATGGCACCGTCCTGCGCGCGCTTCCACACCGGGATGGCGTCGGTGAGCGGCTCCGAGGACATGATGACCGCGCAGGCGTGTACGCCAGCGTTGCGGATCAGGCCTTCGAGTCCCTTGGCCGTCTTGTAGATGGTCGCGACGTCGGGGTTGGAGTCGATCAGCGCTCTGACCTCGACGGCTTCCTTGTATCGCTCGTGGGCGGGATCGGTGATGCCGGCCACGGAGATGTCCTTGGCCATGATGGGCGGCGGCAGAGCCTTGGTGATCTGATCGGCGATGCCGAAGCCGGGCTGGCCGAACTGCACACGGGCCGAGTCCTTGATGGCGGCCTTGGTCTTGATCGTGCCGAACGTGATCACCTGGGCCACACGGTCGCTGCCCCACTTCTCGGTGGCGTAGCGAACCATCTCACCGCGGCGGCGATCGTCGAAGTCGATATCGATATCGGGCATCGACACACGCTCGGGGTTGAGGAATCGCTCGAACAGCAGACCGTGCGGCAACGGGTCGATGTTGGTGATGCCCATGGCGTAGGCGACCAACGATCCGGCGGCGGATCCTCGGCCGGGGCCGACACGGATGCCGACGGCCTTGGCGTGGTTGATCAGATCGCCGACGACGAGGAAGTAGGCCGGAAAGCCCATCTCGAGGATGACCTTGATCTCGTACTCGGCCCGAGCGAGGTAGTCCTCGGCCGGGCCGTCGGGGAACCGCCGCTCGAGCCCGGTCATGACCTCGTGGCGCAACCACGTGCCCTGGGTGTGGCCCTCGGGCACGGGGAAGATCGGCATCCGGTCACGGTGCGCCCACACCTCGTCGTAGGGCTGCACTCGCTCGGCGATGAGTAGCGTGCTGTCGCAGGCACCGGGCACCTGATCGTCCCAGAGCTCGCGCATCTCGGCGGCGGACTTGAGGTAGTAGCCGTCGCCGTCGAACTTGAAGCGGGTGGGATCGCTGAGCGTCTTACCGGTCTGAATGCACAGCAGCGCCTCGTGGTTCTCGGCAGCGTCCTTGGTGACGTAGTGGCAGTCGTTGGTCGCCAGCGGCGGGATCGACAGCTTCTTGCCGATGTCCAGCAGGCCCTCTCGGACGCGACGTTCGATGGACAGGCCGTGGTCCATCAACTCGAGGAAGAAGTTGTCCGGCCCCCAGATCTCGCGCCACTTCGCGGCCGCCTCCAGTGCCTCACGATCCTGGCCGAGTCGCAGGCGAGTCTGTACCTCTCCGGACGGGCAGCCGGTGGTGGCGATGATGCCTTCCGCGTGCGAGGCGATGATCTCCTCGTCCATGCGGGCCCACTTGCCGAGCTGGCCCTCGATCGACGCCAGCGACGACAACTTGAACAGGTTCCGGACGCCGGTGGCATTCTCGGCGACCATCGTCATGTGCGTGTACGCACCGCTACCGGAGACGTCGTCGGACTTCTGGCTCCGATCGCCCCACAGCACACGCTTCTTGTTGAACCGGGACTCGGGCGCGATGTAGGCCTCGATGCCGATGATCGGCTTGATGCCGGCCTTCTTGGCCTCGTTGTAGAACTCGCTGGCCCCGTACATGTTGCCGTGGTCGGTCATCCCGACTGCCGTCATCTCCAACCGCGCCGCCTCGGCGAACATGGCCCCGATCTTGGCGGCACCGTCGAGCATCGAATATTCGGTGTGGTTGTGCAGATGAACGAACGAATCGGCCACGAAGGTTCTCCTGAAGGTCGTGCGCTATCGAAATACGAGCCGCGAATGTACTCACTCTAGGCGGTGAAACCGACAGATTTTTCAGGCCGACGGTGTGTCCTGGGAGGACGTGACGGGTGTGACGAACGAGACTGAAGTTGCCTCATTCGGTAGGGACCGGCCCGTCGTCCGGCAGCGGCCCGACGACGTCGACGTACTCCGGCAGCAACGGCTCGACGGCGAACTTTCCGGACACGGCGTCCGGCGGAAGCGCCTGTACCGCGCGCACATCGGGACGACCGGCCAGCGCGGTCAACTCCGGCAGGGTTCCGCGCACCACCAGCGTCACCACACACGCGCATCCGTCGAGCAGACGTCGCTGCGACACCGCGGCGATCTGCGCCTGCCGGTCCCCCGCCGCGAACGATTCCCCCGCCAGGCTCGCTGCGCGCGCAGTCGAATTCAGTACCGAACGTTCACTGCCCGGCACGCCGACGGTGAGTATCGGAGTCTGCACGCGGTCGAGCGGAACACGGAGCAGCACCTGGGAGATTCGGACCCCGCCGGCGATGGCATGGGCCTGCTCGGCGGTGAGTGCACGGTCGAACGACACCGAGGCCCATCGAGGTGCGGCATCGTCGGCGCGCAGACTCGCCTCGGCACGGGCCAGGTAGTCGATCACCTGCTCGCCGCTGTCCGGGCCGAGCCGGTCGGT
Organism: Rhodococcus sp. ARC_M5; assembly: GCF_022810405.1. Classification (GTDB taxonomy): domain Bacteria; phylum Actinomycetota; class Actinomycetes; order Mycobacteriales; family Mycobacteriaceae; genus Rhodococcoides; species Rhodococcoides navarretei. The sequence continues at coordinate 122,913 of NZ_JALGQE010000009.1, read as the reverse complement.
GCCCACACCCAGCTGTCGTACCGGATTCAGGTGCCCGATCACGGCGAGCGCCCCGACAACGAGGGCGGCGGCAACGACGCCGACGAGCACACCGGAGACTCCGCTGGTGCGCATCACGCCTTCCGAAGCACCTCGAGTGCGTGCTCGAGGTCGGCCGGATACTTGCTCTCGATCTCCACCCAACGGCCGTCGGACGGATGCGCGAAACCGAGTGACCGTGCATGGAGCCACTGTCGCTCCAGGCCGAGCCGTTCGGCCAGCCGCGGATCGGCGCCGTAGGTCAGATCACCGCAGCACGGATGCCGCAGGGCCGAGAAGTGCACCCGGATCTGGTGCGTGCGACCGGTTTCCAAGTGCACGTCCAGCAGACTCGCGGCCTGGAACGCCTCGACCGTGTCGTAGTGGGTCACGCTGGGCTTACCGTCGGCACGGACGGCGAACTTCCAGTCGTTGCTGCCGTGTCGACCGATGGGAGCATCGATGGTTCCACTGCTCGGATCCGGGTGGCCCTGAACCAGTGCGTGGTATCGCTTGTCGATGGTCCGCGCCTTGAACGCTCGCTTGAGCACGGTGTACGCCCGCTCCGACGTCGCGACCACCATGACCCCGGACGTGCCGACGTCGAGTCGGTGCACGATGCCCTGACGCTCGTGCGCGCCGGAGGTGGAGATGCGGAATCCGGCGGCCGCGAGGCCGCCGATGACCGTCGGGCCGGTCCAGCCCACACTGGCGTGCGCGGCGACACCGACGGGCTTGTCCACGGCCACGATGTCGTCGTCGGCGTAGAGGATCTCCATCCCCTCGACCGGCTCCGCCTCGATCGTCAACTCGCGGGCGGGCTCGGGCAGCGTCACTTCGAGCCATGACCCTGCGGCCAGCCGATCCGACTTGCCGACGGCACCGTGATCGACCAGAACCGAGCCTTCCTCGGCCAGAGTCGCGGCGACGGTACGCGAGAGTCCGAGCAGCCGAGCGAGACCGGCGTCGACCCGCATCCCGTCCAGACCGTCGGGCACCGGCATCGAGCGCGATTCCCTCACTTGTCGGCCTCGCCGGCGGCGTCGGAACTCGACTTGGTCACTCGTTCACCGTTCGGCTCGAACCCGAACAGGCTCAGGACCACGAGCAGAATCGCACCACAGACGATGGACGAGTCGGCCACGTTGAACACCGGCCACCAGCCCACCGATACGAAGTCGACAACGTGTCCCTGGAACGGCCCCGGCGCACGGAAGAAGCGGTCGATCAGGTTGCCGAGGGCTCCGCCGAGTACCAGGCCCAACCCCAGCGCCCACCACGGCGAGCGCAGCGTCCGACCGATCTTGATCACTCCGATGACCACGGCCACGGCGACGACGGTGAGCAGCCACGTCATCCCGGTGGCCATCGAGAACGCCGCGCCGGGGTTGCGTACCAGCCGCAACGTCACGACGTCCCCGAACACCTCGATGGGGTTGCCGGGCTTGACGTAATGCACGACCACGATCTTGGTCACGAGATCGAACACCAGAATCACGGCCGCGATCACGATCAGCAGCCGGGTCTTGAGCGGCTTCGGCAGTCGACTCTCGGCGTTGTCGTTATCGGTCACCTGCGAGTCCGCGGTCTCGTTCGGTGCCGGAACGCTACTCGTCTCGGCTGGCGGATCATCGGCGCGGTCTTCACTCACCCGTCCATCATGGCGTATGGACGGCGGCGGGTCCGCATCCGTGCCGCGCACCGACCGATCACTGCGGGCGGTGTCAGTAGCCTGGTGCCCGTGAAGTCGACCGATCGCTCCCGCACCGTCCGCTCCCGCACCGTCCGCTCCGGTTTTCTCGCTGCCTGCTCTGCAGTGGCTCTCGTCGCGGGATGTTCGAGCGCCGACACCGACACCGATCCCGCGCCCGAACAGGCCACGTCCTCGAACGAGGTGACGATCCCCGTGACGCCGACGACCACGACCGTCGTCGACGCCGGCACGGAGCCGCGCCGCATCCTGACCTTCGACACCGCCGATTCGGACGAGCAGAACGTCGACCTCACCACCACCTCCACCGTCTCGCAGCAGATCAACAACGATGCGTCGCAGGATTTCTCCAGTCCCGAACTGACGGTGCCTCTGTCCGCATCGACCTCCGACACCGTCACGGACGACGACGCCGCGACCGGTGCCACTCGCTCGGTCGAGTTGACCATCGGAGCAGCGACATCACCCGACGAAGGACTGACCGACGCGCTCTCGGCCTCCGAGGGCTCCGCGGCGCGGCTGGCGACCACCGACTCGGGAGCGATCACCGCACTGCACATCACGCCCGCCGAGGCCGCGCTCGATACCGCTCGCGCGGCGATCGAACGCTCGTTGAACGCCGCGGTGTACCGATCCATCGACCTACCCGAGGCCGAAGTGGGAGTGGGAGCCGTCTGGACCGTCGATCAGCAGGTGCTCAGCGGAATCACGCTGAATCAACGCGCCACGGTCACACTCCGGGCACTCGACGGCGACCGGGCAACCCTGGACGTCGCGCTCGCGCAGACACCCGAATCCACGACATGGAATCTGCCCGACGATGCCGGCACGCTGAACATCGCGACGTACACCTTCACCGGCGCGGGCACCCTCGAGATCGATCTGACACAGCCGCTTCCCGTCGGCGGATCGATCACCGCAGGAGGCGAGCAGATGTACACCGACCCGGACAGCACGACCGTGTTACGCCAGACCGTCGGAGATTCGATCACCTGGAGTTCCCGATGACCGCGCGCTCCACGACGCGGGTGCTGGCCGCACTGTCACTCGTCGGCGTCGCCGCGGCCGGATGCAGCGCGGACGAACCGGCCGGCACCCCGGCACCCGCACCCACCGTCGTCGCCGCTCCCGATCCCCTCCTCGGAACCCCCATCACCGACTCCGGCGTTCTGAGTGCGTCGATGTTGGGGCTGGACGACCTGCCTGACGGGTTCTCCTCGATCCCCGACCCGGTCCAGGATCTGGGGCTCGACCCGGCTCCCGAATACGACTCACCCGACAAGTCCGGTACCGACCCGGCGGCGTGTGCGGCGGTTCTCGCACCGATCTCGGATCAACGCGGCGGCGCGGCGGCGTCCGCGGTGGCTCGCTTCTCGGGGCCGAACTTCTCGTCGATCGACGAGGACGCGGCAAGCTACGCGGACAGCGGGGCCGCGGAGGCGTTCTCTTCGGTGCAGCAGGCCTGGGCCGGGTGCACCGAATTCAGCGGCACGGACGCGGACGGCGTGGGCGTGCAGTACGCGCTGACGGGCCGCGAGCAATCGCAGATCGGTGACGCCTCCGCCTCGATGCGTCTGACCACCAGCAGCGAAGGCTTCAAGTTGATCTCCGACGTGGTGGTGGCGGTGGTCGATTCGACTGTCGTGCAGATCGTCGTCTCGGATCAGAGCGGACTCGAACCCGACACCGTGACCGCCGTCGCCGAGGCCGCCGCGGACCGCATCGGAACGGCCGCACCGAGCGCCTGAACAGAACCGATCCACCGACGAAGAACTGCCGGTGACATATCCCCGAGGGGAGATGTCACCGGCAGTTCCGGATGGGTCAGAGACGATCGGCAGGACTCAGGGTGCGGGGCACGCCGGGCTGGTCAGCTGCGCGAGCGAGACGATGCCGCAGGCGTTCTCCTTGGAGAGCTTCCACACACCGTCCTCGGGGACGAACTGGAACGTGCCGGGGTTGGCCTGGCCGTTGAGCGTGATCGTGATGCCGGCATTGAGAACCCCGGTGCCGAGGTCGTCGATGCTGGTGATCTCGATCTGAGCGTTGTTTGCCACGGCAGCGGCAGCGACCTGGTTGATCAGATCCGGGTCCTCGGACGCGCCCTGGATCAGAGCCGCCTTCTCCTCGACCGGAACGTTGGGGTCGAGTCCACGCATGAGCTGCGTGTTGAGCTCCTCGACCGTGGGTGCCGGCGGGTACGCACCGGCGGAGGGATCGGCAACCGCAGAGGTGGTGACAGCCGTCGTCGTCGTGGTGGGCTCTTCCTCGCCGCCGGAGCTGCAGGCGGTCATGGTGAGCGCTGCGGAGATGGCGATGCCGGCAACCATTGCCCGTCGGGTGTTGCGAAGCTTCAAGTGCTTGTCCTTTTCACTCTGAGTCACGTCTCGATCGTTCTGTGACTCGTCGGTCGTTGCGGGGATGGGTCGTCTCGGACCGGGGTCCACTATGTCAGCTCGGATCGGTCGAGTCACAACCCGCAAGCCCTCCCTGTGAAACCTCACAGAGTTTCCTCAGCTCTGCCACAACTCACTTCAGGCTGTCGAGAACATCGGCGACTACCAGGTTCTCGTCCGATTCGGCGAAGGTACGCGCGATTCCCGGCCCGGTGGTCCGGGTCTCGAACCTTACGGTCACCACCGCATGTCCGGCACCCTGCACCCAACCGTGACCGTAGTCGGGATGCCGAACGTCCATGCCCGGCTGCCACCGCGGGCCGTCCGGGACAGGGTCGGAGGCCGCTTCTACCGGGTCTGCCGACTCCTCCGTCGCATCTGTCGCACCCGGGACCGGTTCGTGTTCCAGTTCGGGGAAGAGCGATCCCTGTCTGACCGCCGACAGGCCGGCCAATCCGACCCCGACCAGACGGATCGGACCGACGTCGACCGGATCGACGGCAAGGCGCTGCGCCGTGGCCACGATGGTCTGCTTGTCCACCGTCGCATACTGCAGCGTTGCCGACCTGGTGATGATGCTCATGTCGGACTTGCGGAGTTTCAGCACCACCGTCCTCGCACCCCGACCGTCCTTCAGCAGTCTGCGGTGCGTCGACTCGACGATGGACTCGATGGCCGGCCGCAGCTGAGCGAGGGAAATCAGATCCTGGGCGAACGTCGTCTCGGCGCTGACCTGCTTGGCCTCGGCCCGCTCGGCCACCACTCGATTGTCGATTCCGCGTGCCAGCTGATGCAGACTCGGCCCCATCGTGGCCCCGAGGATCGACGCCACCTCGGACTCGGGGGTGGCCACGAACTTGCCGATGGTGTCGATTCCCAAGCGCCGCAACCGCTCCCCCGCCACGGGTCCGATCCCCCACAGTTTTCGCACCGGCAGTGTCGCCATCAACTCGGCCTGAACGCCCGGAGCCACGACGGTGATGCCGTCGGGCTTGGCCAGTCCCGACGCGATCTTGGCGATCTGTTTTCCCGATCCGGCACCGATCGAGGCGACCAGACCGGTCTCGGCGAGTATGAGCGCGCGCAGGTCCGCGCAGAACAGCTCGACCTCACGTACCGTCGCTCCGGCGAGTTCGAGCGGCTCGCCGAACGCCTCGTCGATCGACAGTTGTTCGAGGACCGGCATGGGGCCGCGTAGTGCCTCGAAGGCCCGACGGCTGAGTTCCGAGTACAGAACGAACCGCGGCGGCAACACCACGGCACCTGCGCCGACGAGTCGCCGGGCCTGGTGCATCGGCATGGCCGAACGCGCTCCGAACGCGCGGGCCTGGTAGCTGCAACCGGCCACCACTCCCCGCCCGCCTGCCCCGCCCACGAGAACCGGGCGGCCCCGCAACGTGGGTCTGGTGAGTTGTTCGGCGGAGGCGAAGAACGCGTCCATGTCCAGGTGCAGCACCCACCGACGACTGCGCAGGGTGTTGTCGACGATGTCGGGCACGGTCGTCAACGATGGTCGTCGGTAGCGAATCCGAGCGCCTGCGCGGCGCGTTCGGGGGTCGGGTCCGACCACATTTCGCCGTACATCCCACTCGTCGTCAGCGATCTGGTGTGCGCGGTGTCGATGTACAGGGTGCCATCGAGATGGTCGGTCTCGTGCGCCACGATCCTGGCCGGCCAACCCAGAACCACCTCGTCGACAGCGCGGCCGGTCTCATCGGCGCACTGGAGTCGGACCTCGGCCGCGCGCGTGACGACGGCCTGATAGCCGGGGACACTGAGGCACCCCTCGTAGAATCCGGCCGTCCGCGACCCGACCGGGGTGTACCGGGGATTGACCAACACGCGGAACGGAAGCCGCGTCCGCTCGCGGACTCGGGCGACATCCGCTCCTACGTCGCAGCGATCCTCGATCACCGCGATCCGGAGCGGGATGCCGATCTGCGGCGCAGCCAGACCGACACCGGGCGCGTCGTGCATCGTCGCGCGCATCACCTCGATCAACTCGCCGAACGTCTCGGCGTCGAGCTGCCCGGCGTACGGGGCGACGATCGGCACGACACCGCCGTGAGCGTCGGCGAGAAGCTCACGGACGGCGTCCACCGATACGTCGCCGCCGATCATGACGACTTGGTGATCGCTGCCCGCACTCCCTCACCGAGATCGCTGCCGTCGTCGCCGACGCGGCCGTCGACCAGCGAGAGTGCGAGCACCTCGCCGGCGATCAGATCACGATGGGTGTCGAGCCAGCCCTGCCTGTGCTCGGGGACCTCCATGACGATATCGATTCGGTCCGAGACGTCGAATCCGTGACTGCGACGGGCATCCTGCAACTCGCGGATGCGGTCCTTGGCCCAACCCTCGGCCTCCAGTTCCTCGGTGACGGCCGAATCGAGCACCACCAGGCCGGCGTTTCCGGGCAGCGGTGCCGTCGACTCGGGCTCGGCTGCAACGAGTCTGCTGGTGAATTCCTCCGGCAGCAACGCGATACCGGCGGCGCTCACGACTCCGTCGGCATCCTCGGACCAATCCCCTGCCTTGACGGCCTTGATGACCGTCTGGACGTCCTTACCGATCCGAGGACCCGCAGCCCGGGCATTGACGACGAGCTCGAACTTTCCGTGCGCCGCAACGTCGTCGGTCAGATCGACCTTCTTGACGTTGACCTCGTCGGAGATGATGTCGACGAACGGACGCAGCCGCTCCGCATCGGCGGCCGCGACCGTCACCTCGGGCAGCGGCAGCCGCACTCGCAGATTCTGCGCCTTCCGCAGACCGAGAACCGTCGAGCACACGGTGCGCACCTCGTCCATGCTCTCGACCAGTTCCGGATCCGAGGGCAGTTCGCCTGCCTCGGGCCAGTCGGTCAGGTGCACCGAACGGCCACCGGTCAATCCGCGCCACACCACTTCACTGATCAGCGGCAACAGCGGAGCGGCGATGCGAGTGAGCACCTCCAGCACGGTGTGCAGGGTGTCGATCGCGTCGGCGTCCTCGCTCCAGAACCGCGAACGAGACCGTCGGACATACCAATTGGTGAGTGCGTCACAGAACGTGCGTAGCTCGTCGCACGCTCCGGCGATGTCGTTTCCCTCGAGCGCATCGGTGATGGCGTCCCGGGTGGCCGACAGCTTGGCCAGCACATAGCGATCGAGTACGTGCGGCGAGTCGGTACGCCACTGCCCCGGCGTCGACGCGTAGAGCTGCAGGAAGCTCCACGCGTTCCAGATCGGCAACAACGCCTGGCGGACACCCTCACGGATGCCCTGCTCGGTGACGATGAGGTTGCCGCCGCGCAGGATCGGCGAGGACATCAGGAACCACCGCATGGCATCGGAGCCGTCGCGGTCGAAGACCTCCTTGACATCCGGGTAGTTACCCTTGGACTTGCTCATCTTCAGGCCGTCTTCGCCGAGCACGATGCCATGGGCGGCAACAGTTTTGAAGGCCGGTCGATCGAACAACGCAGTGGCCAGCACGTGCAGGGTGTAGAACCAGCCGCGCGTCTGCCCGTTGTACTCGACGATGAAGTCGCCCGGGTTGTGTGTCTGGAACCACTCCTCGTTCTCGAACGGGAAATGCACCTGCGCGTACGGCATCGAGCCGGACTCGAACCAGCAGTCCAGCACCTCGGGCACCCGACGCATCGTCGACTTGCCGGTCGGGTCGTCCGGGTTGGGTCGCGTCAGATCGTCGATGTAGGGGCGATGCAGATCGGTCGGTCGCACGCCGAAGTCACGCTCGAGCTCGTCCAGGCTGCCGTAGACGTCCAGTCGCGGGTAGGCCGGATCGTCGGACGTCCACGCCGGAATCGGGCTGCCCCAGTATCGGTTTCGGCTGATGTTCCAGTCGCGTGCGCCTTCGAGCCACTTGCCGAACTGGCCGTCCTTGATGTGCTCGGGCACCCAGGTGATCTCCTGGTTCAGCTCGACCATTCGATCGCGGAACTTGGTGACTGCGACGAACCACGACGGCACTGCCATGTAGATCAGCGGCTGACCACTGCGCCAGCTGTGCGGGTACGAGTGCTCGATGGTCTCGTGCCGCAGCAACCGACCGGAGGCCTTGAGGTCCTTGATGATCACCGGGTTGGCGTCGAACACCATCAGACCCTCGTACGGCGGCACCAGCGACGTGAATTTGCCGCCGGCATCGAGCGGCTGCACGACCTCGATTCCGTTCGCCGTGGCGACGTCCATGTCCTCTTCACCGAAAGCCGGTGCGAGGTGCACGATTCCGGTACCCGAATCGGTGGTGACGTAGTCGGCCTGCAATACACGGTGTGCATTCTCGTGGCCGAGGAAGAAGTCGTAGGGCGGTGCGTAGGAGAGTCCGACCAACTCGGCACCGGTGTGCTCCGAGAGCACCTCCGGGTCCTCTCCCAGTTCCTTCGCATAATGCGAGAGTCGCAGTGCCGCAAGCACATACCGTTCACCGTCGGTTCCGCGTACCTGCACGTAGTGCACCTCGGGGTGCACCGCGATCGCCAGGTTCGACGGCAGGGTCCACGGGGTGGTGGTCCAGATCAGCGCGTTCGCCCCGTCCAGCGGCGAACCGGGAGCCGTCAACGGCATCGTGACGGTGACCGCCGGATCCTGACGCATCTTGTACGCGTCGTCGAGCCGTGTTTCCTGATTGGACAACGGCGTCTGCTCGTACCAGCTGTAGGGCAACACCCGGTAGCCCTGATAGATCAGGCCCTTGTCGTGCAGTGTCTTGAACGCCCACATGACCGACTCCATGAAGTCCACGTCGAGCGTCTTGTAGTCGTTGTCGAAGTCGACCCACCGCGCCTGCCGAGTGACGTAGTCACGCCACTCGTCGGTGTACTGCAGCACCGACTGCTTGCAGTAGGCGTTGAACTTCGCCAGGCCCATCTCGTCGATCTCGGACTTGTCCTTGATGCCGAGCTGCTTCTCCGCTTCCAACTCGGCGGGCAGACCGTGACAATCCCACCCGAAGCGTCGCTCGACCTTCTTGCCGCGCATGGTCTGGAATCGCGGGACGAGGTCCTTGACGTACCCGGTGAGCAGGTGCCCGTAATGGGGCAGACCGTTGGCGAAGGGTGGGCCGTCGTAGAAGACGAACTCCTCGGCATCGGCTCGATTGTCGATGCTGGCACGGAAAGTGCCGTCCTCGGCCCACTCGTGCAGAACGATGCGTTCGAGGTCGGGAAACGGAACGCTGCCCGATCGGCCCTCGGCCCGGTCCACCAGCGGGTACGACCCCGAGTTCGGACGGGCGCTCGACTCTGTCATGGTTCTCTCCTCCGTGCCGGTCGCGTACGAGACGCAACGTCAGTTGGCACGGGGACGATCATCGGGCGAATCTCACGCCCGATACCGCGGTACCACCCCGCTTGCTCTGCCTTCGACGACAGTGTCGTCGAGGTGAGCCACTCCACGTGAGCTGTGACGGGCTCACCCGTTCGGTTCTACTGAACGTCGATCCGAAACACCCGAGGGTGTCGCACCGAACGTCGTTCTTCCGAAAGCTCCCCGGTGATGGCCGGATCTACGCGTGAAAATCGATCGAATGGAACATGGTCATGCTACCTGTCGAGCTCGGGCGGTGGCCGTCGGCCCGTGAGCGCTCCGACCAACAGCAGACCTGCACCCACGATGCACACCACGATGCAGGCCCACGCCCAGACGACGGACCCTGTCATCAAGGCGATGACAAGAAGGCCGAAGCCGATCGCTGCTGCGCCGAGAGTCAGGACCAACACTGGTTTCCTCGCTCACCACTCGACGCCACAACCGATCCGACCCTGCCGCACACGGCAGCGTCGGAGACCGGTAGTGCGTCAGTTGCCCTTGGCGTACGACTGGCTGTAACCGGACGACTGGGTGTCCTGGTTGAAATTGTCCTGACCGTTGTCCACCGGGAGAGCCGAGGAACGGTTCTCCAGCTCTTCGAGCTGAGACTCGAGGTACGACTTGAGCCGCACTCGGTACTCGCGCTCGAACGTCTTGAGCTGCTCGATGCGGCCTTCCAGCACGGAACGCTGCTGGTTGATCGTCGCCATGATCTCGGTGTGCTTGCGCTCGGCGTCGGCCTGCAGCGCATCGGCCTTCTCCTTGGCCTGACGCAGCTGGGTCTCGGACCGTGTCTGCGCGTCGGACAACAGCGACTCGGACTTCTGCCGAGCCTCGGACATCATCGATTCCGAACGCGTACGTGCGTCCGACACCAGACGCTCGGCGTTGGTCCGAGCGTTGCCGAGCAGCTGCTCGGACTCCGACTTGGCATCACCGGTGAGGCGGTCGGCCATCTCCTGCGCGAGACCGAGAATCTTCGCGGCCTGCATGTTGGAGTCGCCGGACTGCTGCGGAGCTGCTGCAACGGGCGCGACCGGGGCCGGCTGCTGCACGACCGGCTGCGGCTTGGGGGGATCCACGGGGCGCTGTGGCTCCGCTTTCGGTGCGGCGGTCTGAGCCGGTTGCGGGCTCTGCCGTCCGGCGCTCTTGGCATCCGCGAGCTCCTGATCGAGCTCACCGACCCGCTGGCGGAGGTCGGCGTTCTCTTCGATCAGTCGCGACAACTCTTGCTCGACGAGGTCGAGAAAAGCGTCGACCTCGTCTTCGTTGTAACCGCGCTTACCGATGGGCGGCTTGCTGAACGCGACATTGTGCACATCAGCTGGAGTCAGCGGCATGGAAGGATCCCTTCACGCGTCTTGGGGCGGTAGAGCAAGCATTCAGTTATATGCCATTCCGCGCGAGTGCAGAACAATCAAACTGTAACTGGCGTCCATTCTGTCACACGGGACACGCAGCTTGCGCGCGTCCCGCGTTCTAACATCTATCTTCGATCTCAGGCCGCGAGACCACTGGTTATGTTCCACGCGATGAAGACGACGAACAGCAGGACCATGATGGACAGGTCCAGTCGAACTCCACCGAGGTTGAGCGGCGGAATTATCTTGCGGAGGAACTTGACCGGCGGGTCGGTGACCGTGAAGATCGCCTCGAGCAGGATGACGACCAACCCGGTCGGTTGCCAATCTCTCGCGAAAGTCCTGATGAACTCGACGATGATTCGACCGATGAGAAGGAGCCAAAAAAGAAACAATACGATGTTGATCACCGTGAACACGATCACGGCTATACTCTGCCTGACTTCGGCGGGCTGAGCAAAGCGCCCTGGTCACAGCCCTGAACTACCACCCCGAACAGTGAATCTTTCACTGCTGACTGTAGAAGCCGGTCTCGGCGATACGCCTGCGCTCCTGTGGCGAGACGTCGACGTCGGCGGGCGACAGCAGGAAGACCTTCGTCGCCACCTTGTCGAAGGAACCGCGAAGCGCGAACGCCAGACCGGCAGCAAAATCGACCAGGCGCTTGGCGTCGGCGTTGCTCATCTCGACCAGATCCATGATGACCGGAGTGCCGTCTCGGAAGCGCTCGCCGATCGTGCGGGCCTCGCTGTAGTCCCGCGGGCGCAGCGTGGTGATCTTCGACAGGGGACCGCCGTCGTCGACGATCGGGCTGCGCCGGGTCTCCGCACGCACATCCATGCGAGTGTCCATCGCCAACGCTCCTCTGGTTGCCGCTCCGCGCGTGGTCGGGGCGGCTCCGCGTCCACGTCCACCGATCGGGGCCAATGTGGCCGCCGGACGCGGTGCCTCGTAGTCGTCGTAGTCGTCCTCGACCTGTGCATGCCTGGATCCACCGAACGACGGCTTGACGAAGTCACGGTCGTCGATGTCGTCGTAGCTGTCACGACCGCCACGGGAGCTGCGCCGCGCGTCCGGCTCGTCGAGGTAGTCGTCCTCGTAGTCGGCGAGCGGAACCATGCCGAAGTACGCCTTGAACTTGTGCAGGGTGCTCATCGTTCTGCCTTCCGTGGCGGTGTGTCTACTGTCGATCCCCAGGTTCGCAAGTGTCTGTTGTGACTGATGTGATCCGTGGATTGCTATTGCGAGGCTATCGGCCGCGCGCCGAGTATTGCGGTACCGACACGCACGCACGTCGATCCGTGCCGCACAGCAGCTTCCAGGTCTCCGGTCATGCCCGCGGACAGCTCGAGCGCTCCGGGATGAGTCGCCAGAAGCTCGCTGTGCAGACCCTCCAGGTCCGCGAACGCGGCGTCCGGATCGGCCTCGAGAGGTGGCACCGCCATCAACCCTGCGAGACGCACACCGGTTGCGTTCGACACGACGTCCGCAAGCTCGTGCAATTCGCCGCGTTCGACGCCGCCGCGGTGCACATCTCCGTCGAGACTGACCTGAACGATCACATCCAGCTCGGCCGACCGAAGTCCCTCGTCCAAGGCCTTCGTCGTCGCCTTGGACAGTGCAGCCACCAACCGCGCACTGTCCACGGAATGAATGGAGTGCGCCCACGCGGCGACCGACTTCGCCTTGTTTCGTTGCAGATGACCGATCATGTGCCACCGGGGCGGATCGCCGCCGAACTCCTCGGCCGTCTCGGCGACCTTGGGCGACGCGTCCTGCTCCCGGGACTCGCCGAAGTCGCGGCAACCGAGGGCATACAGGATGCGCACGTCGGAGGCGGGAAAGAACTTGGTCACCGGCAGCAGAGCCACCTCGGCGGGCGACCGGCCCGCGTCGACACAGGCGCGGTGCAACCGCTCCCGCACCGATGTCAACGCCGTCTCGATCTCTCGCGCCCGCTCTGTGCCCGAGGCACCGTCGGTGGGTTCGCTCATGACAACCTTCCCTGCCGGTTCACCGATGGGCCGCTTCGGGACGATCGTTCGGGGATGTGCTGTCCATCCACACGACACTGGCAATTCGGCCGGTCGACCCTTCGCGGCGATGACTGAACAGAGTTCTGTCCTCGATGGTGCATCGCGGATCCTGCGCCACCCCGGACACTCCCGCTGTGAGCAGCTGCGCGCGGATACCGGCGGGAATGTCCAGGCCCGGCGTGTGGCGGACGGTTGTCGTCGCGCTGCCGGGAAGGTGCTTGTCGACGTCCGCTCTCATCTGCGCGGGCACCTCGTACTGGCGACCACTCGCGGCCGGACCGAGAAACGCACCGATCCGCTCCGGAACCGCGCCGAGTTCGACCATGACAGACAGCACTCGCGGAACGATGCCGATACGGGCCCCGACCCGGCCCGCATGCACAGCGGCTATCACTCCGGCTTCTTCGTCGGACAGCAGAATCGGCACACAGTCGGCAGTCAACACCACCAGACCCAGATCGCGCTGCGTCGTCACCAACGCGTCGGTCATCGGCACCGGCTCTGCGACCGGACCGTCGACCACCGTGACGGTGCGTCCGTGGACCTGCTCCATGAACACGAGCCGGTCGAGTCCCATACCCAACCGATCGCCGAGGCGTCGACGGTTCGCCTCTACCGCTGCCGGGTCGTCACCGACGTGATCACCGAGGTTGAACGTATCGAACGGCGGTGCCGACACTCCGCCCGCTCGCGTCGTCGAGACGCGTCGGACACGAAACGGACCGGCGGATGCGGCCTCGTTCACCGCCGCATGAAGGACGGCACATCGACATCGTCTTCGCCCTCGTCCTCGGCGATCGGCACGCGACGTCCCGATCCGACCGACTCGCGTCCACCCGAGTCACGGCCCTGGCCGGCTGCCGATTCACGACTGGACGATTCACGGTTGGACGAGCTCGAGGAATTCAACGGCGGCAGGCTGCTGCCGCTCGGTGCACCGACCGGGTCGCGGAACACGGCACCGTCGGACCCCTCGCTCGACCGCGACGACACCTCGCCCGAGCGAGCCGATCCGATCGGGCTGCGCGTCGAGGCGGCCGCTTCGACCGGGCGACGCGTCGGGGTGCCGCCGTCGAAGCCTGCGGCGATGACGGTGACGCGCACCTCGTCGCCGAGCGAGTCGTCGATGACGGTTCCGAAGATGATGTTGGCGTCGATGTGGGCGGCTTCCTGCACCAGCGACGCCGCCTCGTTGATCTCGAACAGACCGAGGTCGGATCCACCGGCGATGGACAGCAGCACACCGCGTGCACCTTCCATCGAGGCTTCGAGAAGCGGCGAATTGATCGCCGATTCGGCGGCCTTGATCGCGCGTCCCTCACCGCGGGAGGAACCGATGCCCATCAATGCGCTGCCTGCGCCGGACATGACGCCCTTGACGTCGGCGAAGTCGACGTTGATCAAACCCGGGGTGGTGATCAGGTCGGTGATGCCCTGGACGCCGTTGAGCAACACCTCGTCGGCGCTGCGGAATGCGTCCATCAGGCTGACGGCGGCGTCGCCGAGCTGGAGCAGTCGATCATTGGGAATGACGATGAGCGTGTCGCACGACTCACGGAGCTGCTGGATGCCGGTGTCGGCCTGGCCGCCGCGCCGCTTGCCCTCGAACGAGAACGGACGGGTGACGACACCGACGGTCAACGCACCGAGCTTGCGCGCGATGTTGGCGACGACGGGGGCACCGCCGGTACCGGTGCCGCCACCCTCGCCCGCAGTGACGAAGACCATGTCGGCACCCTTGAGTACCTCTTCGATCTCGTCTTTGTGATCGTCCGCGGCACGCCGACCGACCTCGGGGTCGGCTCCGGCACCGAGTCCTCGGGTCAGTTCGCGGCCGACGTCGAGCTTGACGTCTGCGTCACTCATCAGCAAGGCCTGAGCGTCGGTGTTGACCGCGATGAACTCGACTCCCTTGAGTCCCTGTTCGATCATGCGGTTGACCGCGTTCACGCCGCCGCCGCCGATGCCGACGACCTTGATTACGGCGAGGTAGTTGTGCGGGGGCGTCATGGGCTCTCGCCTTCCGTGGAGTGTTGCGTGAAAAATGGAAACCCTCAACCTAAACCACAGGCTTAGAGTTATGTCAAGTACTGAACTGGTCGAAACGCTATTCATCGCCGACGACTATCGCCATTAGGCGCGCCGACGCCGCGCCGAAATTCCCGTCTCGGACGAAACTATTTCGTGGTGGGCAGATCCGGACTCGAGACATCGAAGATCTGACCGGGTTGCGACAGCAGCGCGATCGCCACCGCAGCCTTGCGTTCCGAGTCCTCCTTGCTGCCCCACACGACAGTGCGACCGTCGAGCAGCAGAATCGAGATGTCGGACAAGGTGCTCGCGCGCAGCTCTGCGGCCTGATCGCGCAGCAGCGGTGGCAACGTATCGAGCACCGCCAGTGCGTCTTTCGTCACCGGATCACCGAACACCGGATTGTCGGTCACCAGGCGCACCACCCCCGGCGGAGGCGGTGCAATCGCGAAATCGACCCCGGTGGAATCGAGCAGATGGGTGCCGTCGGGAGAATCGAAGAACGCCACCGGAACTCGTTCCTCGACCGTCACCTGCACGGTCGACGGGTACTTCCGTTGCACACGCACGGTCGCCAGGGCCGGGATCGTCGCCACCCGCTGCGCCGCCGCTGCAGTATCGACCCGAACGAGCGGAAGCCCGGCGGGAACGTCGAGCCGCTCGAGAATCTCCTGCTCGGATACCGACGACTGCCCCGCGACCGAAATGGTCCGGACCGACAACAGCGGCGTGAAATACACCAGCGCAGCCGATCCCACCACGAGAGCCACAACGGCCGCCGCGATGAGCAGCGCCTTGCGCCTCGACCGCTTCACCCGGGCGCGCTCTTCTTCTCTGGCCAGCGCGCGCGCCTGCTTGTCGGTGAGTACGGGCGGTGAATCGTCTTCTCCTGCAGCGTTTCCCGACCTCGACGAACGAACTCGGTCGGAGCGACGAGTCACGTCGACGGCCGATCCTTCGGTACACCGCGGCCGGTCGCAGCACCGAAATCGGTCTTCGAGCGAAGTGCATCCAGAATCGGTCCGCCGAGCATCGTCACGTCTCCCGCACCCATGGTGATGACGACGTCGCCCGGGACGCTGAGATGGGCCACCTGCTTGGCCACCAACGACAGATCCGGCTGGTAGTTGACCGGCTTGGTGACCGAGGCGGCAACCAGCGCCCCCGTCACACCCGGCAGTGGTTCCTCGCGCGCGCCGTACACGTCGAGCACGACGATCTCGTCGGCCAAGGACAACGCGGCACCGAATTCCTCGGCGAACGTCGCTGTCCGCGAGTACAGGTGCGGCTGGAACACCACGACCACCCGCCCGTGGTCCTGACCGTCGACGAGCGCCCGTGCTGCGGTCAACACCGCGCGTACCTCGGTCGGATGATGGGCGTAATCGTCGAACACGCGGACACCGTGCTCGCGTCCGGTGAACTGGAAACGCCGGTGGACGCCGCCGAAACCGGTGAGCCCGGCCAGCAGTTCCTCGATACCGGCACCGACCTGACGCGCCGCGACGAACGCCGCCAACGCATTGAGGGCAGTGTGCCGCCCGGGGACGCCGAGCCGCACCGTGCGCGCCGCATCCTCACCCGCGATCTGCAACTGCGCGACGCCACCGATGTCCTCGGGCTCCCACGCCAACAGACGCACGGCCATCTCGACCGGCCCCGCGTCGACGTCCGAGGACCCGTAGCCGAGCACTGTCACTCCTGGCATGTTCCTGTCCACCACGCGTCGGGCCAGCGCCGCCGAACCGGGGTCGTCCATGCACGCCACGAGCACACCACCTGGACCGAGAAGCGCGGCGAAGTCGTCGAACACCTGCACGTAGGCCTCGGTGGTGCCGAAGTGGTCCAGGTGATCGGCCTCGATGTTGGTCACGATGATGACGTTGGCGGCGTACTGCAGCAGCGAGCCGTCACTCTCGTCCGCCTCGGCCACGAACACGTCTCCGCTGCCGTGATGGGCGTTGGTTCCTGCTTCGTTGAGCTCTCCCCCGACGGCGAAGGACGGGTCGAACCCGCAATGCTGGAGGGCGACGACCAGCATCGATGTGGTCGACGTCTTTCCATGCGTACCGGAGACCAACAACGTGCGGTACCCCTGCATGAGCGAGGACAGCACTGCCGGACGCAGCACCACCGGGATTCCACGCTCCCGCGCTTCGACGAGTTCGGGATTGGTCTTGGGAATCGCGGCGTGGGTCGTCACCACCACGGTGGGTCCACCGTCGATCATGTCCAGGGCGCTGGCGTCGTGACCGATGCGGACCTGCGCACCGCGTGCACGCAGTGCGAGCACGCCGCGCGATTCCTTGGCATCCGAACCCGACACCTGTCCCCCGCGAGCCAGCAGGATCCTCGCGATGCCGGACATTCCGGCACCACCGATGCCCACCATGTGTACTCGTTCGAGCTCCGCCGGCAGATCCGACATCGCACCCTCAGTTGTCACGCGGACGTCTCCCTCGTTCTCTTCGCATGCTCGACGCCGCCCAGCTCAGCGCCGCGCCGCGTGCGCGGTATCGAGCACGATCTGCGCGACGGCAGCTGCTGCGCCCTTGTGCCCGGCACCGGCCGCGGCACGGGACATGGTGGCAATTCGGTCGGTATCGGCCAACAGCGCCACCACCGTCTCGCGCACGTACTGCTCGGTCAGTGTCGCATCGGATACCAGGATGCCACCTCCGGCGTCGACCACGGGACGGGCATTGAGCTCCTGTTCGCCGTTCCCGTGCGGGAGAGGTACGTAGATCGCAGGCAGCCCGGTCGCGGAGACCTCGGCGACGGTCATGGCACCGGACCGGCATATCGCCAGGTCCGCGGCCGCATACGCGAGATCCATCCGGTCGATGTACGGCAACGCGACATACGGCGCGTCCGGATTGCTCTGCTCGACGTCGAGCGAGTTCTTCGGACCGTGCGCATGTAGAACCGAGATACCGGCACCGGCGAGGGCTGCCGAGGCTCCGGACACCGCGTCGTTGAGTGACCGGGCCCCCTGCGAGCCGCCGAACACCAGGAGAACAGGGCCGTTCTCCGGCAGGCCGAAGTGGGCGCGGGCCTCCGCCCGGACGGCAGCCCGGTCGAGTCCGGTGATGGTGGGACGCACGGGAATTCCGATCACGTCCGCATCGGCAGCTCCGTGCGCGGCGATACCCGACCCGGCGACGGCTGCGAGCACCCGCTGGGCGGACCGGGCACCGACCTTGTTGGCGATGCCCGCTCGCGCGTTGGCCTCGTGGATGACCACAGGAATTCGGCCGCCACGGCCGAACAGTCGACCGCGGGCAGCGAGATAGGCAGGCAACGCGACATAGCCGCCGAATCCGACGAGTACGTCGGCCTCCACGGCCGCGAAGATCTCCCGAGTACGGCGCACCGATCGCACGACGCGCAGCGGCAGCTTGAGCAGGTCGACGGTGGGCTTACGGGGCAGCGGAACAGGCGGGATGAGTTCCAGTGCGTACCCGCGAGCCGGGACGAGCGTCGTCTCCAACCCGCGGCTGCTGCCGAGAGCGGTGACGGTGACGGTGGGGTCGAGGACACGCAGCGCGTCGGCCACAGCGAGCGCAGGCTCGATATGCCCGGCCGTTCCGCCGCCGGCCACCACTACGGAAATAGGTCGAGATGTCTGCTTCACCGTCGATATCCTCGCTCACCCGAGCGAACGGGTGGGCGACCGGGTTGTGGTTCCGGCCGAGGACGCTGGGCCGATCGCGACCCCGCAGCGGGCTCTCGCCGGACTGGCTCACTGCGCCGGGGATTCCCGCGGGACGACTCGCCCCGATAGCCGGTCGATTTCGGAGACATCGTGTTCGTCCTGGAACTGGAGGCTCGTGTGCGAGTACGGCCCGGCTCGGCTGCCCTCGCTGCACGGCCGTCCTTGCCCTGGCCCTTACGGGACTCGAGCCGCTTGCGATCCTGCGCCGCCAACGTGGGGCGAGTGGACTTCGACCGCGCCATCGCGGCTCGCTTGGGCGAGAACACGGCGGGCAGCGGCAGTTTCAGCGCCCGCGCAATACGGCCCTCCTGCCCCGCGTGCAGGGCTGCGATCGCCTCCGGTTCGTGTCGGGCGGCGCTTGCGATGATTCCGAACATCAGCAGCGTGATCGCGGTGGAGGTACCGCCGTAGGACACCAGCGGCAGCTGCAGACCGGTCACCGGCAGCAGCCCGACGACGTAGCCGATGTTGATCATGGCCTGACCGAACACCCAGCACGTGGCACCCGCGGTCAGTAGGCGCAGGAACGGATCGACCGAACGCATGGCGATCCGCAGCCCGGTGTAGACGAAGAGGCCGAACAGTCCGATGACTGCGAGGCAGCCGATCATTCCGAGTTCCTCGCCGATGATGGCGAAGATGAAGTCGTTGTGGGCGTTGGGTAGGTAACTCCACTTCGCGCGGCTCTGACCGAGCCCACGACCGAACATTCCGCCGTCGGCGAGCGAATACTTGGCCTGAGTCGACTGATATGACAGACCCTGGGTGTCCTCACCCGGGTTGAGCCAGGCCTTGACGCGATTGGATCGATAGCCGGCTGTGAACGCGAGAACGGTTGCCAATGCCAAACCGGTCATCAGCACCGCACCGAACAGCCGGGCATTGAGGCCCGCGAACCACAGCAGCGCCACCAGGATGATGCCGAGGGCGATGGCGGTACTCAGGTTCGGCTGCAGTACGACGAGCAGACACATCAGCAGACCCGCAGGCAAGAGCGGCACCAGCAGCGACTTGATGTTGCCGTGTTCGCTGCGACGCGAAGCCAGCAGGTGCGCACCCCACAGAACCAGTGCGACCTTGGCCAGCTCGGACGGCTGGAAGGACACGACGCCGAAATCGAACCAGCGGCGTGCACCCTGGCGTTCGGCACCGATGCCCGGAATCAGCACCAGCATCAGCATGGTGATCGAGACCAGGAACAGCGGGAACGACAGCTTCCTGAGGTACCGAACCGGCAGCCGGAGAGCGACGTAGAACGCGACGACTCCCAGCGCGACACCGATCAGCTGCTGGGTGAAGAGCGCGTAACCGGATTCATCGGCTGCGAAGGACTCGGCGGACGACGCCGACAGCACCATCACCAGTCCCAACACCGTGAGCAGGACGGCGATCGTGACGACGAGATGGAAGGACGCGAGCGGCCGGCCGAACCACAGGCCGATTCGGGTGCGTGGAGCGGTGGTACGACGAGGTGGGCGCGGTGCCTGTACTGCCGCGGTCACGATCGCTGCGATCCGATGTCGGTGGCGTCGAGAAGCTGGACGGATTCGGCGAAGCTGCGGCCGCGGTGACCGTAGTCGGCGAACATGTCCAGTGACGCGGCGGCCGGGGCCAGCAGGACGGTGTCCCCCGACGCGGCAAGTTCGGCCGCGTGGGCCACGACGGCCCGCATCACCGCATCAGCATCTTCAGCACCATGAGTCACACCAGCATCGTCTCCCGAAGGGAGCCTGACGACCGGAACATCGGGCGCGTGTCGCGCCAAAGCCTCTGCGATCTGCATCCCATCGCGCCCGAGGACGACTGCGGCAACCAGTCGATCGGCGATGTCGACCACCAGATCGTCGATCACCGCACCCTTCAGCAACCCGCCCGCGATCCACACGACACGATCGTGCGCAGCGATCGACGAGCGAGCAGCATGCGGATTCGTCGCCTTCGAATCGTCGATGAACGTCACCCCGCCGACCTCGCGTACCACCGCCGCCCGATGCGGCCCGACCCGATACGTCTGCAATCCCACCCGAACAGCGCCGGGCTCCACGCCGATCGACCGAGCCAGCGCGCCTGCCGCGAGCGCATCGAGAATGCCGGACGGTCCACTCGGCTCGACTTCGTCGGCGGGGAGGAGATCGACGTTCTCGCCGAAGGCGTCGTCCACGAGCGTCCCTGCCCGAACCCCCAGCTCACCCGAGGCCGGCTCACCCAAACGGAAACCGACAACGGTCGACGCCGGAGACCCGATCGACAAACTCGCCGCCCGAGAGTCGTCGAGACCGACCACCGCCACTTCGCCGGTCAACGCACGAGCCTTGGCCTGGACGTATCCGTCCATCCCGCCGTGCCAATCCAGATGATCCTCGGCGATGTTGAGCACCACCCCCGCCGCCGGACGCACCGACGGGGCCCAGAACAACTGGAACGACGACAACTCGACGGCGAGCACACTCGGATGCGGGGTACCGCGCAACGCGTCGGCGATGGGGAGTCCGATGTTGCCGCAGGCCACCGACTCGATACCGGCGGCGTCGAGGATCGAGGCGAGCATCGAGGTGGTGGTCGTCTTTCCGTTGGTTCCGGTGACCACCAGCCAGCGAGTTCTGGGGCCGTACAGCTCCGCCCGGTCCACGTGCCAGGACAACTCGACATCGCCCCACACCGGAATGCCTCGGTTCGTTGCGGCCGCCAGCACCGGCGAATCGGGCCGGAAGCCGGGGCTGGTGACGACGAGCGAAAACGCAGCGAGCGCCGCAGGATCGCCGAGCAGGTCGTCCTGCAGCACCACCGCCGCACCCAGTTTCGACGCATCGTCCAGCGCGGCACGACTCGAATCGGCAACCGTGACGACGGCACCGAGATCGAGCAACGGTCGGACGACGGCGAGTCCGGACACACGGGCACCGGTCACCAGCACCGAACTGCCGCGCAACCAGGTCAGCTCGGTCGAGGATTCGTCCATGCGCTATCCGCCGACAGCAGCGAGATATTCGCTGTAGAACAGGGCGAGTCCGACGGCCGACGCAATGGCGGCCAGCAGCCAGAATCGGATGATCACCGTTGTCTCGGCCCAACCGGCCAGCTCGAAGTGATGATGGAACGGGGCCATCCGGAACACGCGTCGGCGACTGGATCGGAACACCGCCACCTGGATGACGACCGACGCGGCCTCCGCGACGAACAGCGCACCGATGACCACCATGATCAGCTCCGTCTTCGTCACCACCGA
Organism: Rhodococcus sp. ARC_M5; assembly: GCF_022810405.1. Taxonomy (GTDB): domain Bacteria; phylum Actinomycetota; class Actinomycetes; order Mycobacteriales; family Mycobacteriaceae; genus Rhodococcoides; species Rhodococcoides navarretei. The sequence goes on along the minus strand of NZ_JALGQE010000009.1, from coordinate 101,104 downwards.
CAGACCGGCGATCAGACCGCCGAGGGCAAGAGAGCCGGTGTCACCCATGAAGATCTTCGCCGGCGCGGCGTTCCACCACAGGAAGCCGATGCACGCACCGGCAGCGGACGCACAGACCAGGGCCAGGTCGAGGGGATCTCGAACGTCGTAGCAACCGGGGGCGGGCCCGGAGGGGCCTGCGCACGCCTGGCGGTACTGCCAGAAGGTGATGACGGTGTATGCGCCGAGCACCAGGGTCATCGACCCGGCGGCGAGGCCGTCGAGTCCGTCGGTGAGGTTGACCGAGTTGGACCACGCGATCACGAGCAGACAGACGAAGAACACGAAGACGACCGCGGACATCGACCAGGTGGCGATGTCGCGAACGTACGACAGTTGGGTGCTGCCCGGGGTGAGACCACTGTCGCTGCGAAACTGCAACACCAGGATTGCGAACAGCACGGCAGCCGTTATCTGACCGACGTACTTCCCGGTCGCGTTCAGACCCAGGTTGCGCTGCTTGCGGATCTTGATGAAGTCGTCGAGAAAGCCGACCAGGCCGAGCACCGTGGTCAGGCCGAGAACCAGCAGGGCCGAGGCCGACGGACCGTCGGCGTCGTACCCGATACCGATCAGATGCGAGCCCCAGTAACCGGCCCAGATACCGACCAGAATCGCGACGCCGCCCATCGTGGGAGTGCCGCGCTTGGACTGGTGACTCGCCGGGCCTTCGACGCGAATCTCCTGGCCGAAACCCTGGTTCGAGAACGCCTTGATCAGCACCGGGGTCAGCAGAATCGCGACCGCGAGCGCGATGCCGCCGGCGAACAGGATCTGCCTCACTGCTCACCCTCCGCAGCGGCGCTCGATGCATCGGCCAACAAAGCGTCTGCGACGGTCCACATGGCACCGGACTGAGAGGCCTTCACCAGCACGATGTCGCCGGGACGCACCTCGTCGAGCAGTACCTCTATCGCCGACTCACGATCGGGGACCAGCATCGACTCCTCGCCCCACGAACCCTCCATGACGGCACCCTGGTGCAGCGCCCGAGTGGGACGACCGCTGTCGACGATGATCAGACGGTCGACGTCCAGGCGCACCGCGAGGCGGCCGATCGCGTCGTGCTCGACCACAGAGTCGGCACCCAGTTCGCCCATCTCCCCCAGCACCGCCCAGCTGCGGCGTTTCGGTCCGTCGTCGCGACGCGACATCGACACCAGTGCCTTGAGCGCAGCGCGCATCGAATCGGGGTTGGCGTTGTACGAATCGTTGACGACAGTGACGCCGTCGGCACGGGTGCGCACATCCATCCGCCTGATCGACGTCGGCGCGGCTGCCCCGAGCGCCTCGGCGACCTGCGCCAGCGTTGCCCCGCACTCGAGTGCGACGGCCGCTGCTGCGAGAGCGTTGCCGACCTGATGCTCACCGTGCACGGCCAGGGTGATCGCTGCCGTGCCCGCTGCGCACTCGAGCGTGAACGACGCCCGGGCGTCGGTGTCGACCTGCACGTCGGTCGCTCTGATGTCGGCATCTGCGTTGCGTCCCACCGTGACGACGGATGCCGTTGTGCGCGTCGCCATCTCGGCGACGAGACGGTCATCGATGTTGAGAATCGCCACTCCCCCGTCGGCAGCACTCGGCAGAGCTTCGACCAGTTCGCCTTTCGCCAGTGCGATGGCTGCGCGCGAGCCGAACTCGCCCAGGTGCGCGGTTCCGACGTTGAGCACCACCCCGATCCGGGGCGGTGCGAGCGTGGCGAGTTCGGCGATGTGGCCGATTCCGCGGGCGGACAACTCCAGACACAGGAAATCGGTCTCGGCATCGGCCCGCAGCGCCGTCCACGGATGTCCCAGTTCGTTGTTGAACGATCCGGGCGGTGCCACCACCGAGCCCAGGGGCTCGAGAACTGCAGAGATCAGATCCTTGGTGGAGGTCTTCCCCGAGGATCCCGTCACGCCGACGACGGTCAGGCCGTGCTCGGCGCTCAACTCGAGCACCGAGGCCCGGGCCAGAGCGCCGAGTGCAGTCAACACCGCCGAACCGGAGCCGTCCGGGTCGTTCTCGAGCGCCATTGCGCGACTGTCGTGCGGAACCGGACGGACGACCACGGCCGGTACGCCCACCGGACGCGCGGCCAGCACCAGTGCCGCACCTGCGGCCACCGCGTCGGCGGCGTGGTCGTGACCGTCCACCTTCGCGCCGGGAAGGGCGAGGAAGACACTGCCGGGGGTCACCTTGCGGGAGTCGAACTCCACCGGCCCAGGCACAACGACCGTCGGATCCGGCACGTCGTGCACCGTGCCTCCGACGATCTCGGCGATGCGGTCGATCGAGAGTGGGATCACCGTACGCCCGCGCTCGTGCCGACCCGACGCGCATCGATGGCCGAGGCCAGGACCACTCGATCGTCGAACGGATGCTTCACGCCCGCTACCTCTTGGCCGGTCTCGTGCCCTTTACCTGCGATCAACACAACATCCCCTTCGCGTGCCCACGCCACGGCCTGTTCGATCGCCGCTGCGCGGCCTGCCACGTTCCTTATTTCACCGCGGGCCTCTTCGGGCACCGACAGAGCACCGTCCTCGACGGCCTGCCGAATGGCGGCCGGGTCCTCGCTGCGCGGGTTGTCGTCGGTCACCACCAGCAGCTCGGCACCGCGCGTTCCGGCTGCACCCATCAGCGGACGCTTTGCGGTGTCGCGGTCGCCACCTGCTCCGAGCACCACCGCGATCCGTCCGCGCGAGGATTCGCGCAGCGTCGCCAGCACGGCCTCGACGGCAGCAGGCTTGTGCGCGTAGTCGACCACCGCCAGGAAGTTCTGCCCACGATCGATCCGCTGCACGCGACCGGGTACGTCGACCGTCGCGACCCCGGCCAGGGCGCTGCGCACATCGGCCCCGGCCGTCGCGCAGGTCGCCAACGCGAGGACGGTGTTGGCGACGTTGTAGCGCCCCGGCAACCGGACCGAGACCGGCAGCGACGCACCCTGCGGATCGGCGACGGTGAACGACTGCGTGCCGTCGTCGTGCTTGGCCCAGTCCGACACCGTCCACTGCGAATCGGCACCGGTCGACGCGGTCACCACGGTCGACCCGGCCGATCGAGCGATCTCTGCCATCCGAACGCCCCACGCGTCGTCGACACAGACCACGGCGGTGTCGGCACGAACCGCCGAGTCGGCCGCGAACAATCGGCTCTTGGCCGAGAAGTAGTCCTCGAGAGAATTGTGAAAGTCGAGGTGATCCTGCGAAAGATTGGTGAATGCACCGATCGCGAAGCGGGTGCCGTCGACCCGGCCGAGCGACAATGCGTGCGAGGACACTTCCATGACCACCGTGTCGACACCCTCCTCGACCATGACCGCGAAGAGAGCATGGAGTTGCGGAGCCTCGGGCGTGGTGAGCGCGCTCGGTACATGCCGGCCCAGAACACGTGTCTCGATGGTGCCGATCAGACCGCACCGACGACCGGCCGCGGTCAGGCCGGCTTCGAGTAGATAGGACGTCGTCGTCTTTCCCGACGTACCGGTGATACCGATGACGGTCATCTTCGTCGACGGGTTGCCGTACACCAGCGCGGAGACCGCCCCCAGTACCTGGCGCGGATGATCGTGGACGAGTACCGGAACCTGTCGATCCGTGCCTGCGAGCGCTCCCCGCACGATCTCCAGTCCGGCCGGATCGGTGAGCACCGCCACCGCACCACGGTCGACCGCGTCGGCGACGAACTCGGCACCGTGTCGAGAAGATCCGGGCAGTGCTGCGAAGAGATCGCCGGGAACAACGGACTGTGCTCTCAGATCGATACCGGTCACACTCACACCGGCGGGGTCGCCCTCGCCGATCGTTGCACCGACCGCGGACGCCACCTCCCGAACTTCGGTGTGTGGTGGATGCGCCGGACGTGAACCCGGAGCCGGGTGTGAATCCGATGACACAGTCACTCCTGCTCCCTTCCTCTCTACTGCCGGCCGCGCGCCTGCCGCGGCTCGATCACGCCGCGGCGACAGCCGAACGAACACGTCCGAGCCGATGTGTCAGATTACCGGCGTCCGGGATGGTGGTGTCGCCACCCCGACTCTCGACCGGCGGGTCGGGATCTCAGTCCGCCTGCAGAACCAGCTTGGGTCCGGGGTCGGCAGACATCGGCACGCTGTCCCGTTGGAGCATCCAGCTGGCGATGTTGTGGAACAGCGGCGCGGCCGACTGGCCGCCCGAACCGTCGGCGCTGCGAGTCGGGGCGTCGAGCATGATCCCGATCACGTAGCGGGGGTCGTCCGCGGGCGCGATACCGGCGAACGTGATCCAGTAGTTCGAGTTCGAGTAGCACTTGCACTCGGGGTCGACCTGCTGAGCCGTACCTGTCTTGCCACTGATCTGGTAACCCTCGACCCCCGCGGCAACTCCGGTACCGCGCTGGTTTCCGGTGTCGTCCTGGGTGACGGATCGGAACATGTTCCGGACGGTCTTCGCGGTATCGGGACTGACCACGTACACCCCGTCGGGCTGCTGTGTCTCGGTTCGCTGACCGTTGGCGTCCACCGTCGCTTCGACGATTCGCGGCGGGATGCGGACCCCGTCGTTGGCGATGGCCTGGTACATCCCGGTCATCTGCAGCAGCGTCATGGACAGTCCCTGCCCGATGGGAAGGTTGGCGAACGTACCGCCCGACCACTGATCGCGGCTCGGCACGTTTCCCGCGCTCTCGCCGGGCAGACCGACGTCGCTGCGTTGACCGAGACCGAATCGGGTGAGCATGTCGGCGTAGCGATCCTCACCGACGCGCTGCGCCAGCATGAGGGTGCCGACGTTGGACGACTTACCGAACACGCCGGTCGACGTGTACGGCGCGACGCCGTGGTCCCACGCATCCTTGACCGACACGCCGGACATGAAGATGCTGCCCGGCACCTGCAGCACCTCGTCGGGTGTGGTGAGTCCGTACTCGATGGCTGCGGCCGCGGTGATGATCTTGTTCACCGAGCCGGGCTCGAACGGCGTGGTGACGGGCAGATTGCCCATTTCCTTGGTGCGCTCGTTGTTGCCGACTCCGATACCGGGGTTGAAGGTGTTGTCGTTCGACATGGCGAGCACCTCGCCGGTGTGCGAATCCTGCACGTACGCCGAGGCGTTCTTCGCTCCCGACAGATCCTTCGCCAACTGCACCTGCTGCTGCACGTAGTACTGCAGATCTGCATCGATGGTCAGTTCGACGTTGGAACCGTTGACGGCCGGCTGCTTGTCTCGCCAGCTTCCGGGAATGACGGCACCGTCGGATCCTCGGTCATAGGTCTGCGAACCGTCGGTTCCGGCCAGGGTCGCGTCGAGCGAATCCTCCAGACCGAGCAGGCCGTGTCCGTCCCATCCGGTGGCACCGACGATGTTCCCGGCCAGCGATCCGCCCGGGTACTCACGGATGTCCTGACGCTCGAGTCCGACCTGCTTGAAATCCTTGCTGATCTTCGACGCCACGGTGGCGTCCACCCCGCGGGCGAGGTAGGTGAATTCGTCGTTGCTCTTCAGCTTCGCGAGCAGATCCTTCTCGCTGATCACATCGCCGAGGTCGCTGTGGATGCGTGCGGCGATGTCCTCGAGGTACTGCTCCGTCTCCGGCTCGGTCGGGTCCTTCGCCCGGGCCTCGTCGAGTTCCTTGCGAACCCGAACCGGTTGGAACGTCAGCGCTTTGGCCTCCATCGTGAAGGCGATCGGATTGCCGTTCCGGTCCAGGATGGATCCACGCATCGCCGGATCCACGAGCGTGGTGGTGCGTTGGGACGCCGACTCGGCCGACAACCTCGGTGCATCGAATCCCTGAATCCACAGCAACTGGGCCGCCGCGACGGCGAGCGCCAGGTACATCAGAACGCGGCCGGTGCCGTGACGGAACCGAAAGGTGGACGAGTCGAGACGCTTTCGGCTCGGTGGCCGACGGCGTGGAGCAGGCGTAGGCCTGGTCACTGCCCGTCACCCGATGCTTCGCCGGTGGACTCGGGTGCCTCTACCGCAGGTGTTTCGAGCGAGGGGATGCTCATGGGAACCAATTGTTCAGCAAGCGCGGTGTTTCCAGCTCCATTGCTCGAGTTCGGCGTGGCGGCGCGGGTGTCGATCGTCCCCGACGGCCGGTTGGGCTGCGATGCGCTTCTCGGCGTCTGCTGCTGCGATGACTGCGTGCTCGGATTCGCGACGGTGCCCTCGCCTGAGGCTGCGGACGAGACCGGATCCAGCGGTGCCACCGGCGTACCGTCGGCCGGAGCCGGGGTACCGACGACCTGGACGCCGCCGTCCGGCGCGACGATCAGACGCGCGGGGTTCTTCGCCGGGACCATTCCGAGCTCGGCGGCCTTGCGCGCCAACTCGGGGGCGGATTCCGCCAATTCGACATCCTTCTGCAGCGACGCCCGCTGCTGAGCCAGTTCGGTGTTGACGGCCTTGGCGGCACTGAGATCATAGGAGTCGCCCGCCGACCGAGTGGTCAGCAGCAAGGTCAGACCGAGACCGATGGCGAGCAGACCGATGATCAACGCGACGAACGGAATTCGCGCAGCAATAGCGCTTCCGTTCAGCGTCGGCCGCGCACCGGTTCCGGACCCACGCGCAGAATCCGAGGTGTGGACCGACACTCGCTGTTGCCTGCGCTCGTACGCGCGTAGTGCGGCACCGGACCGTCCACTGCCCTTGCTGGTACGTTCGTGCCGCGGCACCGGAACCCGATTGCGTTGTGTTCCAACGGTTGTGCCTGGAACCGTCATTCCGCTCTCCTTGCAATCCGTTCGGCGGCGCGCAATCTCACCGGAGCCGAACGTGGGTTGACGTCGATTTCTGCATCCGAGGCACGCTCGGCACCTCTGGTCAGGAGTCGGAACTCCGGACCCATTCCGGGAAGCTCGACCGGCAGCCCCTCGGGACTGCGCGACTTGATCCGAGGTGCCAACTCTTGCTTGACAACTCGGTCTTCGAGCGATTGATACGACATGAAGACCACCCGACCGCCGACCGCCAAGGCGTCGAGCCCGGCAGGTACTGCTGCCTTCAGGGAGTCCAGTTCACCGTTGACCTCGATGCGCAGGGCCTGAAAGGTGCGCTTGGCAGGGTGTCCACCGGTACGCCGCGTCGCAGCCGGTATTGCGGCATAGAGCAATTCGACGAGCGGGCCGCTCGTGGTGAAGGGTGTGTGCTCACGTCGACGCAGCACAGCGGAGGCGATCTTGCCTGCGAATCGTTCCTCGCCGTAGGTGCTGAGTACCCGGGCTATCTCACCGTGCGAGTACGTGTTGAGGACATCGGCGGCAGTGATTCCCACCGTCGGATTCATTCGCATGTCCAGTGGGGCATCGACGGAGTACGCGAATCCGCGATCGGACTCGTCCAACTGCATGGACGACACGCCGAGATCGAAGAGAATGGCGTGAACGGAGTCGACCGGCGGCAGGCCCGCCTCGTCGAGCGCTTCTGCGATTCCGTCGTAGGTGGTGTGCACCAACGTGATTCGGTCGCGGAAGGGAGCCAACCGGGTGCCCGCGAGCGTCAGGGCGTCGGGATCCCGGTCGAGTCCGATGAGATGCAGGTGCGGATAGGTCCGAAGAAAGTGCTCGGCATGACCACCGAGTCCGAGGGTGGCATCGATCATGACGCGTCGACCGTCGGCGGAATCGAGTGCGGGTCCGAGCAGTTCGTCGGCTCGCTCGAGACGAACCGGAACGTGAACCGGGCCTGCGGATCGACGGTGGGTTCGGTCTGCGGACGATTCGCTCTCGTCCGGTCCGGCGCCCTCCGTCATGGTTCCTCCCGGTCGTGCGTACGTACTTCTCGCCCGGGTCCGGGCCGTGCGGGTCGCCCACGGAAGCCGATGCGAATGCATCGAGGTCCCTGTCCGATAGGGAACCTGGCGTTGGGGAAGAACGTCAGGGTCCTGATCTGCGAAACCTGGCGTTGGGGAAGAACGTCAGGGTTCTGATCGGGCAGAGGCCTCGCTGCACTCGCAGGCGACCTGGGCGGGCTACAAGATCCCTCCGAGGGACTCGTCGAAAGCGTCGGAGAAATCCTGCTCGTTCTCAGCGGAGTAGCGGGCCCACGCTTCGTCGTTCCAGATCTCGATGAAATCCATCGAACCGATCACCACACAGTTGCGTTCGAGCCCCGCGTAACGGCGATGCTCGGCACTGATGGTGATCCGACCCTGTCCGTCCGGTCGCTGTTCGTCGGTTCCCGAGAAGAACTGGCGAACGTAGGCACGGGCTTTGGGGTTGGCACGCGAAGCTGCCGTCAACTTCCGTGAGCGCTCGGCGAAGTCTGCCGCGGTGTAGACAGCAAGGCTGAAATCCTGCCCCTTGCTCACCATGACACCTCCTGCAAGCGCGTCCCGAAACTTGGCCGGCAACGTGAGTCGACCTTTGTCGTCGAGCTTCGGCGTGTAGGTACCGAGAAACACTCGCCACCTCCAGCCTCGACTCTCCGCTGCGGACCACTTTACCCCACTCTCCCCCACTTCGAACCATTCACCGCCGGAAAACTTTGGGAACACACGCAAATCCGCAGGTCGATGTACACAAGATCGATGATGGCGACAGTGATGCGCCGGCCGAAGAGGAGAGCGATGCACGAGAGCGATGGCGCAGAATTTCAGCACAATGGCGGTCCGACCAGGCATTCAACACTGACAGTGGTGAGCGAAGACGAATCAGCACCAGAAAAGGGCACACCGGTGGGGAGAAGTGGGGAGGGTGGCCGACAGTGGGGAGCGATGGGGAGGCAGGGCAGCCCGCGCCACCGGCGGGCAGAGCTACCCGAACAGCGCTCCACGCGACTTCGAGTAGCGCGGGCGGTTCAGCAGTGGGCCGGATCCACGGAGTCCATGGGAGGGCAGAAACGACAACAGCACCTCACCCGAAGGTGAGGTGCTGTTCTTGGTGAGCGCGGGAAGCTGCGCAGACGAGCCGGTACAGGCCGGTTGCCTGGAACCTGGTCGACTCAGTCCTGCTCGAACCTCTTGCGGAACCGATCTTCCATCCGAGAGCTGAAGCTGCCGCCTTTGCGGCCACCCTTCGACTTCTGCCCGGAACTACGCCCGGACGTTTCGGCAGCATCGTTGACCGAGCTGCCATCGTCCTGCGACGCTGCGGCTCCCTTGTTGGAGCCGCCGAACAGGAACAGTGCCCCGGCACCGAACATGAACAAAAAGCCGATGAGGCTGACGACGAGAAAAGCCAGACTGTTCGTCGACAATGCAACACCGGCGACGAGCAACACGAGTCCCACAGCGAACAGTGCGGCAGCCTGAAAGCGCCTCCTGCTCGACGCCGCGCGAACGCGACCGCCCCTCACATGAGAGGCGAATTTGGGATCCTCGGCGTAGAGAGCGCTCTCGATCTGATCGAGCATGCGCTGCTCGTGCTCGGAGAGTGGCACGGTACCTCCCCCTGCACAGATATTGAAGGTCATTTCGGTTGCGAAACGACGGGAAGCTGACCTTGGCGGCTACCTGTTGTCGATGATACGAGCTGAATCGGCCGCTTACCACCTAGTCGGTCGATGTGTTCCTGAGAAACAACGAAGTTTTCGAGACGCACGTCCCGAAAACTTCGCGTGAACACCGTATGACGTGGCATTTGTCGACCGAAGACCTGCTTCTTCAGCTATGCAGACAAGGGTGCCGTCATCGGGTCGACGGACGCGAATCGCGGCTGCCCGCCGAGTCGATCCTCGACCGAGTTCAGAAAACGACTGACATGTCGATAGAAATCGTCGGCATCGAGCTCGGCGATCGTGCTCGACGCACCGGCCTCCACAGCAGCGCGGGTGGCAGAGAAGGACGCGAAATAATCGGCCCAGACGGCGAGATCCGGTGCCGCCTTTGCCATCAGCACCCATGCGCTGCGCGAGCGCGGACGCGCTCCGATCGAGTTGGGCAGCGACGCCAGCACAGCTGCCGCACCCTTCAGCGCCGCGGCATAGCTCCCCAGAAACCGATCTCCGGCGTCGCTCTCCCCGATGGACTCGGACAGCAGTGCATCGGCTCGACCGAGCAGGACTCGCGCCTGACGCGACACCGGCGACCGCACTTCGGCATCGAATGCCTTCGTGATCGTCATACTCGAACACCTCCAGTTCGAATCTCCGACGCGTACCTGACGCGGCCGGAACCGTGACGAAGCCTTACAGTCGAACTCCGGAGAATCCGACTCGACGATCGAGCCGAAGCCACCGGCGCACTCGGCCCCGATCGTCGAACACCCGTTCGACACATTCAATATAGCTGTGCCCACCGACAAGTTTCCGAAGAAAGGTTGAGAACAGTCGCCACCGACGCGCAGACAACGCCGTACCTGGTCGATCTGACGCCCCCGGAATTCCGCCAGCGGCTGTTCGAGGCACTGTCCATCTACGTCGAGGCCATGGGCTATCCACGTGGAACCGAGCAGAGCAGGGCCCCCATGTGGAGCGAACATCTGCATCGGCCGGGTTGGCGTGCAGTAGGTGCACTGCTTCCGAACGCCGACCCGATGCAGCCGGACTCGCTGGTCGCCCTCGCATACGGCTACCACGGCGCGGCGCATCAGTGGTGGCATCAGCAGGTACGCGACGGATTGAGGCGCACGGGGCACTCTCCCCGCAGCGTCGAGGCCACCCTCGAGGACTACTTCGAGCTCACCGAGTTGCACGTGCGTCCGAGCGCTCAGGGACACGGCCTCGGTGGCCGACTGTGCACTCGACTGCTCGACGGCGTCTCCGCCGCCAACGTGATGTTGTCCACACCGGAAGTCGCGCAGGAGGACAACCGGGCCTGGCGGCTGTACCGGCGGCTCGGCTTCCAGGACGTGCTGCGGGACTTCACGTTCGCCGGGGACCGACGCCCCTTCGCAGTCCTGGGCCGCCGGTTGCCGCTCGACGGGCCAGTAGCCTGAAGATGTGATCGATGCTGTGGTGGTGGGTTCCGGCCACAATGCCCTGACCTCTGCCTGTTACCTGACCGATGCCGGCATGTCGGTCGAGGTTCTCGAGCGCGACTCCGTCGCGGGTGGCGCGGTGTCGACGGTGGAACGCTTTCCCGGCCACCGTGTCGACCGCGGTTCGTCGGCGCACATCATGATTCGTCACACCGGCATCGTCGAGGAGCTCGGACTCGCCGAGTTCGGACTGCGCTACCTCGACTGCGATCCCTGGGCGTTCGCGCCGGGAGCCGTGGGCTCCGACGAACGCGGCATCGTCTTCCACCGCGACCTCGACCGAACCTGCGACTCGATCGCCGCTGCCTGCGGCGCAGCAGACGCGCGCGCCTACCGCACCTTCGTCTCCGTCTGGGGTCCCCGCAGCGAACGCACCATGCGTGCGTTCGGTGGGCCACCCACCGGCCCGAAACTGCTCCGATCCTTCTGGGGCCTCGGCGCGCCCGACGGCGGCAGCATGCTCTCGCGTGAGTTTCTCGCCACCGGCGATTCCCTGCTGGACGAGATGTTCTCGAGCGAGCGACTCAAGGCCGCGCTCGCGTGGTTCGGCGCGCAGTCGGGTCCGCCGATGTCCGAGCCGGGTACTGCACCGATGGTCGGCTTCGCTGCTCTCATGCACACCCTTCCGCCCGGCCGCGCCGTCGGCGGAAGCGGCGCGCTCACCGAGGCGATGATCGCTCGCCTGCAGCGCGACGGTGCTGCACTGACACTCGGAGACGCCGTCACGACCCTCGTGCGTCGCCCGCACGGCTGGACCACAAGGACTGCGTCGGGACGGGAGATCGACAGTCGCATCGTCGTGGCCGGCTGCCACATCGTGACCACCCTCGACCTGCTCGCAGCAGGTGGACACGACTCGGCACAGATCGCTCGATGGCGCAGCACGATACGAGTGGGTCCGGGGATCGGCACAGCGGTTCGGTTGGCCACGGACGCGCTGCCGGAGTATCCGAGCGCCGACTGCATCGAGGACGGTACCCACGGTCTCGCCCTGCTCGTCCGCGACCGCGCACAACTGCGTCTGGCCCACGGTCACGCCCTTGCCGGTGATCTACCGCCCACACCTGCTGTCCTCGGCATGTCGTTCAGCGCCCTGGACCCCACCATCGCGCCGCCAGGCCAGCACCAGATCTCCCTGTGGTCGCAATGGCATCCCCACACACTCGCCGACGGCCGACGATGGCGATCGGACGTGCCGGGCGAGCGTTCGTTGGCCGAATACGAAGCAGACCGAATCGTGGCCGAGATGGACCGCTACGCACCTGGTTTCGCCGGATCGGTGTTGGATCGGTATGTTCAGTCGCCGCCGGACATCGAGCGTGAGCTCGGTCTGATCGGAGGCAACATCATGCACCTGGACATGTCGCTGGACCAGATGATGATGTGGCGCCCACACCCTCAACTGGCCGGTCATCGGGTCCCCGGTGCCGACGGGCTGTATCTCACCGGCGCATCGACTCATCCGGGCGGCGGTGTCACAGCGGCCAGCGGTCGGTCCGCGGCGAGGATCGCGATCGCCGACGCGCGCGCAGGACGCCGTCGTGCATTCTTCGGGAGGAGGCAGGAATGAGGACAGTTCCAGTCGTCTTCGCAGTCGTTGCGGTCGGAGCTCAGATCGTCTACCCGCTGGTGTCCGGGTCGACGCGCGACGCCGTGACCGTGGCAGTGGTCGCGTGTCTTGCCCTCGCCTCCATCGCGCACGCCGCACTTCATCGGGGTGCTCTGTGGGCCGCCCTGCTCGTCGTCGTGACCGCAGGAACGGGATTCGCGTCCGAACTCGTCGGCACGGCTACCGGGATCCCGTTCGGCGAGTACTACTACGCGCAGAATCGCCTCGGCCCGAGTCTGTTCGATGTTCCCGTCGTCGTTCCGCTGGCCTGGACCGCCGGGTTCTACCCGATCTGGTGCGCAGTGACCTTCGTCGTTCGCCGTCTCGACACGACGCACGCGCGCGCCACGACGCTACGGATCGTGGCGGTGGCCGTGGGGATGGTCGGCTGGGACCTCTACCTCGATCCACAGATGGTCACCGATGGACAGTGGACCTGGACCGCCGGTTCCGTGGGGCTGCCAGGAGTGCCGTCGATTCCGCTGACCAACTACCTCGGCTGGCTGGTGGTGGCCACGTTGATGGCTGCGGTCATCGAATTGTTCGATCGTGTCCTCGGCCGCCCTCGGTCGTCCGACGACACGGTGCCCATCGGGCTGTTCCTGTGGACCTGGCTGGGGTCGGCACTCGCGCACGCAGTGTTCCTGGACGGTCCGGAACTTCGATTCTCCGCGGTGTACGGGTTCGTCGTCATGGGCGTCGTCGGCATTCCGCTGATCTGGATGGCCCGTCGTGACAGATGGCGTGCGCCCCGATCGAACGCAGCCGTCGATCGCTCCGGTACCGACACGCCTCGCTGACAACCCCTGCCGACTGACATCGGCTCGATGCCCTGGCACGATGTCGCTGTGCAGTCGACATCGCGAACCTCTCATCGAACCCACCGCCGCCGAGTTCTCTCGGTGGTCGCCTTGGCGCTGCTCGTCGCGCCGATGCTGGCCGGTTGCCTGCGGGTGCAGGTCACGATGGGTGTGTCCGCGAACGACCGGGTGGCAGGTCAGATCGTGGCGGCCGGCGTGCCGACGTCGGACTCCGACACCGGACCGGAGCTGGTGGTTCCCTCCTCGCTCGAGGACAAGGTGCGCGTCGAGCCGTACAACCAGGACGGGTATGTCGGATCACAGGCCATGTTCGACGATCTCTCGTTCGGCGATGTGCAGACGCTCGGCTCGATATTCCAGAACGCGGCCGGATCGTTCGAGCTGACGCTGCAGCGTTCCGGTGACACAGTCACCCTGGCAGGCAACGCCGATCTGTCCTCAGTGCCGGTGCAGGGTTCGGACGTGCAGTTCACCATTGCGTTTCCTGCTCGAATCGGCACCACCAACGGCACCCGCGAGAGCGACAATTCGATCTCGTGGAAGTTGCCGGCAGGTGAGGTCACGTCGCTGCGTGCCGAGGTCAACTACCCCGACCCCAACACTCGGAGCTTCGCCGGTTGGGCCGGTATCGTGGGCGGAGTCACCGTCGGCGTTGCAGCCATCGTGGGTGCCATGGCGTGGGTGTCTCGCAACCCGCCGCTCCGCAACCGCGCAACGCGGCGCACCGAATCCGGGAACTCGACCGACAGAACGTCTGTGTGAAAGAACGCCTGCTCGCGCGAACCACGGCGACCGCAACCGTGCTCGCCACGGCGTCGGCTGCGCTGTCGCTGCTCAACTCGTGGTCGATGCCGAGTCTGCGCGCTCCGCATCACCGTGTCACCGAACGCGTCGTCGTCTGCATTCCCGCCCGCAACGAAGTCGAGACTCTGCCTGCGCTGATAGGCGACCTCAGGCGTCAGCGATCGTGCACCGATCTGCGGATCATCGTCCTCGACGACGACTCGACCGACGGAACGGCATCCGCTGCTCGCGCGGCCGCGAACGGTGATCCACGGGTTCGCATCGTGACCTCGACGGCGGCTCCCCCGAACGGCTGGACCGGCAAGGCTGCAGCGTGCGCCGAGCTCGCGCGACTGGCTGCCGAGGACCACCCGCTGGCGTCGATGATCGTGTTCGTCGACGCCGATGTTCGACTGGAGCCGGAGGCCGTCGCCGCCTCCACCAGGCTGCTACGGCGGCGCGGTGCTGCCCTGCTGTGCCCATGGCCCGAGCAGCTCGCAGAGAGTGCGGCCGAGCGACTCGTCCAGCCGTTGCTCTCATGGTCGTGGATGTCCACACTTCCCGTGCTACTGGGCAACGCCACGCTCGCCCCGTCGATGGCGGTCGCCTGCGGCCAGTTCATGGCGTTCGACGCCGCCGCGTATCGCTCCATCGGAGGCCACGGTTGCGTCGCGGCCAGCGCAACCGAGGACCTGGACCTGGCACGTGCTCTCCGGCGGCGAGGATTCTCGACGGCCGTGGCGTCGGGCGCGGAATTCGTGCGGTGTCGGATGTATCGCTCGGGTGCGGAGTTGCGGTCCGGCTACAGCAGGTGGTTGTGGAACGAGTTCGGTGGACCGGTGGGTTCGACTGCGGCGGCTCTGGCGCTGTCCGTCGTGTACGTGCTGCCGCCGATCGCGGCGATCACGGCCTCGGGTTCGACGCGTCGACTCGGTTCGGCCGGCTACCTCGCGGGCGCTGTGTCTCGGATGGCCGCGCGGCGTCGCGAGGTGGGATCGCGATTCGGGGTCCGCGACGCACTCGACGCTGCGGTGCATCCGGTCTCGATCCTGGCGTTCGTCGGACTCGTCGCGGAGTCCCACGTGCGCAGGCGTCGCGGCTCCCTCACGTGGAAGTCGCGTCCGATGCCCGCACGGCAACCCTGACCCGTCTCAGACTCGTGCGGCCGCGAGCCCCAGGTTGCTCAACACCTCACGCGTCGCGCGTGCGAAGTTCAGCGTGATGAAGTGCAGTCCGGGCGCACCCTCGGCGATCAGGCGCTCACCGATGTTCGTGGCCAGTTCGATACCCACCTCACGAACGGCGGCACGGTCCTCCTCCGGACCGGATCCGGCAGCGCGGGTGAACTTCTCGTCCAGGTACGTCGGCAGCGTCGTCCCCGAGAGCTCGAGCATCCGGCGAACCGACCGAAGCGAGGTGATGGGCATGATCTCGGGAATGATCGGCTTGGCACCCTGCTCGGCGTCGTACGCGCACACTCGGTCGCGCAGTCGCAGATAGTCGTCCACATCGAAGAACATCTGTGTGATGGAGTACTCCGCACCCGCCCGTAGCTTGCCGACCAGGCACCGGGTGTCCTGCTCCAGGTCGTCGGCGCGGTGGTGTCCTTCGGGGAACGACGCGACCCCGACGTGGAAGTCGCCGAGATCGCGCACCATCCGGACGAGTTCCTCCGCGTACTCGACTCCGTCGGGATGCTTCTCCCAGTCGCCGAGCGGGTCTCCCGGCGGGTCTCCGCGCAGGACGAGGATGTTGGTGATGCCACGGTCCGCGTAGGACCCGACCATCGACCGCAGCTCGTCGATACTGTGCGACACCGCGGTGAGATGCGCCACAGGAAGCAGAGTGGTCTCCTCGGCTATCTGACCGGTGACTCGCACCGTCCGATCGCGAGTGGAACCACCTGCGCCATAGGTCATCGACACGAATGCGGGCTGGAGTTGTTCGAACTCGCGAACCGCTCGCCACAATCTGGCCTCGGCGTCGGCATCGCGCGGCGGCGAGAACTCCACCGAGAACGGGATCCTGGCGTCGGGTTCCGTTCGCAGTCGATCGACGATGGACGGCGTTCTCGTCACGAATCCTCGACTCGACCGCCCCCTGACGGATTCTTCGCTCACCCGAAGATCATAGGTGGCCGCCGCCGGAGCCCCGTCGGGCCTCCCCGACGTCGATCTCACGCCGGACATCGGTGCCGGGTTTCGAGGCCCATTACTGTGGGGATCGATACCGACGTAACCCACAGCAACCCTTGGAGGATCGTCCTGTCCGGAGACTTGTCCTCGCCCATCGTCGACACCCCCGCCGCCGCGACGGATCCGAAAGGACTGCGCACGGCCGTCGACGCGACGCTCGCCGAGTTCTTCGCCACTCGCCGACCCGTCGTCGACGCTGTCGGCGGTGGTTACCCCGCTGCGGTGGCCGATCTCGAGGCGTTCGTGCTGCGCGGCGGAAAACGCATGCGGCCTGCATTCGCGTGGACCGCGTGGCTCGGTGCCGGCGGCGACAGCACCGGTCCACGCGCGGACGCGGTACTGCGGGCATGTTCGGCCCTCGAACTGATCCAGGCCTGCGCCCTGATCCACGACGACATCATCGACTCGTCCAGCACTCGTCGCGGGTTCCCGACCGTGCATGTCGATTTCGCTCGGCGACACCGCGATGCCGGCTGGTCCGGCTCCTCGGACCACTTCGGTGAATCGGCCGCGATACTGGTCGGCGATCTGGCCCTGTGCTGGGCCGACGATCTGCTGCGCGAGTCGGGCGTCGACGCGGACGCGGCTCGGCGAGTTCAGCCGGTGTGGTCGGCGATGCGCACAGAGGTGCTCGGCGGCCAGCTTCTCGATATCGAGGCCGAAGCAGGCACCGACGAGAGTGTGGCAGCGGCGATGCGCGTCAACCGCTACAAGACGGCCGCGTACACCGTGGAGCGACCACTGCACCTCGGGGCAGCTCTCGCGGACGCCGACGAGAACCTCATCGCTGCCTACCGCAGCTTCGGTGCAGATGTCGGTATCGCGTTCCAGCTACGCGACGACCTGCTCGGGGTGTTCGGCGATCCCGAGGTGACCGGTAAACCGTCCGGCGACGACATCACCGAGGGCAAGCGCACCGTGCTCATCGCGCTGGCGCTGCAGAAGGCCGACGAGACTCGGCCCGACCGTGCGGCCACGATCAGAGCCAGCCTCGGTACCGAACTCGACTCGGACGAAGTCGCCGACATTCGTTCGATTCTCGTCGAACTCGGCGCCGTGGAGGCGGTCGAGAAGCAGATAGACGAGCTCGGCACCCGGGCCGTCGCGGCCCTCGACAACAGTTCGATCGAACCGGTAGCGGCCGCGCATCTGCGCGCCATGGCAACCGCCGCGATCCAGCGGCAGTACTGAAAGAGAGCGCCATGTCATCCATTCGCACGGTCTCAGGCCCCACCGACATCGTCGTCGTGGTGGGCTCCGGATTGGCCGGCCTGGCAGCCGGCCTGCATCTGCTGGGCGCAGGAAAGAAAGTCACCATCGTCGAGCGGGACGAGACCGTGGGCGGCCGCGTCGGGGTATACCCGGTATCGGACAGCGACGGATCGCACCTGTACGACATCGACAACGGCGCGAGCGTGTTGACGATGCCGAATCTGGTGCTCGAGGCTTTGGCTGCCGTCGGGGCCGACTTCGAGTCGACGACTCCGCCGATTCGGCTGTCTCCACTGTCGCCGTCGTACCACACGCGGTACGCCGACGGCACGTCGATCGACGTCTACGCCGATCCCGAGGCGATGGCAGCCGAGGTCGAACGCACCTGCGGGCCCGCCGAGGCGCAGGGGTACCGCGATCTGCGGCGTTGGCTCGCCGATATCTTCGACGCCGAGTTCGACCGGTTCATCGACTCGAACTTCGATTCGCCGCTCGATCTCGTGGGATCGAAAGCCGCGATCTCCGACACGGCGACGCTGACGAAGCTGGGCGGCTTCGGCCGCCTCGGCCCACGAGTCGACAAGTTTCTGAAGGACACCCGTCTACGACGCGTGTTCACTTTCCAGGCGCTCTATGCTGGCATGGCACCGCAGAAAGCTCTGGCGGTCTACGGGGCCATCGCGCACATGGACACCTCACTCGGGGTGTTCTTTCCCGAAGGCGGCATGGCGGCCATCGCACGGGCCATGGCCGACGCGTTCGTCACCGCGGGCGGAACGCTCGAACTCGGTACCGAGATCGTCGACATCACCGTCGACCGGGGCCGGGCCGACTCGGTGGTGACCGCTGCAGGCAAGCGAATCGCCTGCGACGCACTCGTCCTCACCGCCGACCTGCCCGTGGTCGATCGGCTCCTGGATCGGGCCTCGGTGTCGAAGAAGGGCCGACGGAACGGGTACGGCGTGGTATCGCCGTCGGCGGTCGTCGCGCACGGAACCGTCCCCGTCGAGCAGACGGCCACCTGGCCCGCCCGCGCGCACCACACCATCGACTTCGGCGACGAATGGGCCGAGACCTTCCGTCGGATCACCGCACGATCGGGCAAGGGATCCTTGATGGCCGATCCGTCCCTGCTCGTCACCCGGCCGTCGGTGAGCGATCCGAATCTCGAGGTGGAGCGCGACGGTGTCCGCTGCGAGCCGGTGTCGATCCTCGCACCGTGCCCCAACCTCGACAGCGCGCCGCTGAAATGGGGCGAGTTGGCGCAGCCGTACCTCCGCGAGATCCTGACGACCATGGAAGGCCGGGGGTACAAGGGCCTCCTCGACGGTTTCACGCTCGACCACATCGACACTCCCGAGACATGGGCGCAGAAGGGCATGCTCTCGGGTTCGCCGTTCTCGTCGGCGCACGTGTTTCGGCAGACCGGGCCGTTCCGACGCAAGAACATGGTCGCCGGGCTCGACAACGTGGTTCTCGCCGGCTCGGGCACGACGCCGGGTGTGGGCGTTCCCACGGTTCTGGTGTCGGGAAAACTCGCCGCCGAGCGGGTTACGGGACGCCGCGGGCGGTAGGTTCGCTCGATTCACTGCGTCGACCAACTAAGCTGAGCGCGACCGTTTGCCGGTCGCGCTCATTGCTGCGACCATGATCGTTCGGTGACCGGCGAGAACGCATCGGCCGGCGCGTACATCTCGAACCACAACTCGTTGCAGAGGAGGAGCAGGCGGCAATGTCTTCGATCTCGTCGCACTCCACCTCCGAGGATCGATCGTCGGACGGCGGCAGTGCATCCTCGCCTCCGCGGAGACAGTCGAGACTGACCGCAACAGGAAACTTCCTGCGCAGCCCCGAAGGCAAAGCGGCAATCCTCGGTGTCGTCGGGGCCGTCTGCATCGTGTTCGGCGGTTTCGGTGCGGGCAGCGTGCGCCGACGCGATCCACTCCTCGAGGACATGCACCTGTCGTGGCTGCGATTCGGTCACGGGTTCGTGCTCTCGACCATCATCGTCTGGGTCGGCGTACTGCTCATGATCACCGCATGGGTCCGGTTGGGGCGAGCGACTCTGCACGGTCGCACCACCGTCGGAGAACTGCGCTGGATCGTTCCGGCATGGACCGCGCCGCTGCTGCTGTCGGTGCCGATGTTCAGCCGCGATGCCTACTCCTACCTGGCGCAGGGCGCGCTGCTCCGAGACGGATTCGATCCGTACGCCGTTGGGCCCGTTGCCAATCCGGGGGTTCTGCTCGACAACGTCAGTAACGTGTGGACCACCACGACAGCGCCGTACGGACCGCTGTTCCTGTTGCTCGCTCGCGGCATCACCAGCCTGACCGACGACAACGTCATTGCCGGAACGATGTTGCTGCGCCTGACCATGCTGCCCGGTCTGGCGCTGATGATGTGGGCGGTCCCACGGCTCGCGAAGCACCTCGGCGGTCGCGCAACCACCGCGGTCTGGCTCGCCGTCCTCAACCCCCTGGTGTTGATTCACCTGATCGGCGGCGTGCACAACGAGTTGCTCATGGTGGGTCTGATGACTGCGGGCATCGTGCTGACCCTCGAACGTCACCACGTAGGCGGCATCGCACTGGTGGCGATCGCGGTTGCGATCAAGGCCACCGCAGGCCTGGCTCTGCCCTTCCTGGTGTGGATCTGGATGCTCCATCTGCGCGAGAAGGCGCGGGCGGAGAACCGAACACCGATGTCGCCGATCCTGGCGTTCACCAAGACCGCGGGAATCGGAGCCGCCGTCTTCGTCGCTGTGTTCGCTGTCGCATCGGTCATCGCCGGGGTAGGAATCGGTTGGCTGACCGCGCTTTCCGGTTCGGCCAAGATCATCAACTGGCTCTCGCTTCCTACGATTCTGGCGCACCTGGTGACCGTGAGCACATCGTGGTTCCTCGACCTGCGCCTCGGACCGGTTCTCGATGTCACCCGCCTGCTGTGCGCCATCGCGCTGGTGGTCATTCTCGCCGCGGCCTGGTGGTTGGGCCGCAGGTCCGAACGCGATGCCGTCAAGGGCATCCTCATCGCTCTGGTCGCCACCGTCGTCCTCTCCCCCGCGGCCCTGCCCTGGTACTACTCGTGGCCGCTCGCGATCGCTGCCGGATTTGCGCTCTCGCGCACGACCCTGATGATCCTGACGGGTCTGTCGACGTGGCTCATGCTCGTCTTTCAACCCGACGGTTCGATCGGCCTCTACACATTCGGACACGTCGCGCTGGCGGTCTTCGCGGCAGTCGTGGCCGCACTTGCCCTGACGCGGGTGGATCCGCTGCGTTTACGATCGGACCGGTCCAGGGAACACCGAGCCGTGCCGAACGCTCCCAAGACACCCGCTACGGAACCGACCGGAGACGAATCCACGTCATGAGGGCCCGCTGATGAGAGAACTGGACGGCATAGATCCGACGCTGCACGAGGCGTATCGAGTCTGTCGCGAACTCAACGCCCAACACGGCAAGACGTACTTCCTCGCCACTCGGCTGCTCCCTACCGACAAGCGCGCGGGTGTCCACGCGCTCTACGGGTTCGCCAGGATGGTCGACGACATCGTCGACCTCGAGGGCACCGACATCGCCGTCGGCTCCGACGAACTCAATGCCCGTCGCATCGTCGAACTCGACGTGATCGAATCCCGGGTGCGCGACGCCTTGGCCGGAAAGCCGTTGTCCGACAGCGTGTCCGATCAGGTATTGAGCGCACTATGCGACACCGTGAAGCGCTACGACATTCCACACGACTACTTCTTCGCGTTCATGCACTCGATGCGCATGGACATTCCGGGTAGTCCGATGTTCGTCTCGCGTTACCGCACGATGGAGCAGTTGCGCGAATACATGTACGGCTCCGCTGCGGTCATCGGGCTGCAGATGTTGCCGATCCTGGGAACCGTCGTCGAGCGGGCGGAGGCCGAGCCCCCCGCCGCAGCGTTGGGCGAGGCATTCCAGCTGACCAACTTCATCCGCGACATGGGCGAGGACCTCGATCGCGACCGCATCTACCTACCCACCGATGAACTGGCGGCGTTCGGCGTCGACGAAGAACTCCTGCGGTGGTGCCGCACCACCGGGAATGTCGACGCCAGGGTCACCAGAGCGCTCGCGCACCTGATCGCCGTCACCCGCTCGATCTATCGGACGTCCGACGCGGGTATCGAGATGCTGGATCCGCGCGTGCGACCGTCGATGCGCACCGCGTCGATCCTGTACGGCCGCATACTCACCGAGGTCGAGTCGCAGGGCTACCGCGTGCTCTCCCAGCGTGCGACGGTGCCGCAGTGGACCCGAGCGCGCGTCGCGCTTCCGCAGTTCGCCGTCACCGGCTTCAAGCGCGCGACGGTTCGCTAGAAGGCCATCGCCTGTGCGCGCCTGATCACTTCGCGCATCAGGTCACCGTGCAGAGCGGCGACGGGCGCACCGGGCAGGCTCTCGTCCTCGGTGAACAGCCACCGCAGGATTTCCTCGTCCTCGTACCCGCCGTCGTGCAGCACGGCCAGCAGACCGGGCAGACCCTTGACGATGGTGCCCTTGGTCGTGTCGAGGAACTGCTCCGGCACACCGGGCACGCGCGAACGCTTGAGAGCGAGCAACTGGCGGTCGCGGATGAGCTGTTCGACGCGGGTCTTGGGAACGTCGAGGATCTTCGCGACATCGGCGAACTGCAGCAAAGACACCGACGGATCGAGCACGTCGTCGGCGTAGGGAATGGCACTCACGCAGGTAACGTTAACGGGTCCGGCGTCCAGACTTCAAAAACGTCAGGTCCGGCTCGGCAGGACCGTGGACACGAGCCACGATCGTCGGTCGGCATCCCCGGCACCGATACGATCGACTTCGGCATCCGGCACCGAAAGCCGGAACACGAGTGGACGACGAGGGGAGGTTCGGTGATACCGGGTTCGATGCTCGATCGTCGATACCGAATAGACGCACCGATCGCGCGCGGTGGTATGTCGACGGTCTACCGCGGACTCGACACCAGGCTCGACCGCCCCGTCGCAGTGAAGATCATGGACCCGAAGTTCGCCGAGGACCCGCAGTTCGTCCAGCGCTTCGAGTTCGAGGCTCGGGCCGTGGCCAGGCTCAGCCACCCCGGCCTCGTCGCCGTCCACGATCACGGCCGCGACGGTGAACACGCCTTCCTGGTCATGGAACTCGTCGAGGGCGGAACTCTGCGTGAGCTGCTGCGCGAGCGGGGACCGATGCCGCCGCACGCTGCAGCGGCCGTCATCCGGCCGGTTCTCGACGCGCTCGCAGTCGCCCACCGAGCCGGTCTGGTGCACCGCGACATCAAGCCCGAGAACATCCTGATCAGCGACGACGGCGACGTGAAGATCGCCGACTTCGGACTCGTCCGAGCCATCGCGGCCTCCACCGTGACGTCGAGCAGTGTGATTCTGGGCACCGCCGCGTATCTGTCTCCCGAGCAGGTCACCACCGGCTCCGCGTCCGCGAGCAGCGACGTCTACGGCGTCGGCGTCGTGTTGTTCGAGCTGCTGACCGGACGCACACCGTTCACCGGCGACACCTCGCTGTCGATCGCCTACCAGCGCATCGACAACGACGTACCGCTCCCCTCCACCCTCATCGCCGGCGTTCCCCCACAGTTCGACGAGGTGGTCCAGCGCGCCACCGTCCGCGCCCCCGAACACCGATACCGCAACGCCGACGACATGGCCCGTGCAGTCCGCGCCGCCGCGTCGGCGCTCGCGCTACCCGAGTACCGAGTGCCCGCACCCAAGCGCTCGGCCGAACACCTCAGCTCGGCAGCGGCCGGAGCGCCGACGACGGTCGCAGGCAACCGTCCGCCGACCGCACACACCCCAGTGGCCCAGGATTCCCCGCCGCCCCCACAACACGGGGTGCAGCACACTCGTGTCGTCACCTCGCCCACATCCCGAGACGTCGACCACGGCTCGGACAACTCCGATGCGCCGCCCGCCGGGCCTCCCCCGACCGGCAGACGGCAGTACGAGTTCCCCGACTTCGACGCGGATCGCCGACGCTCGCGCCGGGCGATCGTCGTCTGGTTGCTCGTCGTCGCACTGCTTGCGGTACTCGTCGGCTTGGGCGGATGGTGGATGGGGTCCGGTCGTTACACCGCCGTCCCGTTGGTCGACGGGCTCGACACCACCGGTGCCACCAGCGCCGTCGAGGCCGCCGGACTCGAGGCCGCGGTGCGCGGTACCTATTCCGACTCGGTGGACACCGACCTTCTCATCGGCACCGATCCCACCGGCGGATCACGAATCGCCAAGGGCGACACGGTGTATCTGCTGGTGTCTCTGGGTCGCCCCACCGTTCCCTCCATCGACGCGGACGCATCCGTCGCAGACATGGAACAGCAACTGAGAGACCGAACGTTCACACCCGTCGACGGCGGCGAGGCCTTCAGCACGTCCGCTCCGATCGGCGGGGTCGCAGCACTGGACCCAGCGCCCGGCACCGTGCTGTCCACCGGAACCGCGGTCACGGTGTTGCGCAGCAAGGGAGCGCCGCCGGTCGAGGTGCCCGACGTACGCGGGCAGAGCGTCGACCAGGCCCGAACGACGCTGGAATCGGTGGGCATCACCGTCGGCGAGGTACAGGAGACGTTCGACGAGGACACCGATGGCGGCAAGGCGATCGCAACCACGCCGGAAGCCGGTGAGACGGTGCGATCCGGGTCCACCGCGGTGCTCGAGGTGTCCAACGCCGTCACCGTGCCCTCGCTACTGGGTCGGTCGGTCGGCTCGGCCCGGACCACGCTCGAGGCGTTGGGTCTGCCCATCGACGTCCGTCAGGTGGTGGACACCGACGGGTCTCTTGTCATCACCCAGAGCCCCGGAGCCGGTTCTCGGGTGGAACCGGGCTCCGAGGTCATGGTCGTCTCGCTGCCCTGATCAGTCGCGGAGCATCTCGGCGACGAGGAACGCCAGTTCGATGCTCTGCTGTGTGTTCAGACGCGGGTCGCAGGCGGTCTCGTAGCGACCGGCGAGGTCGAGATCCGAGATGTCCTGGGCGCCGCCGAGGCACTCGGTGACGTCGTCGCCGGTCAGTTCGACGTGAATTCCGCCCGGATGCGTTCCGAGGCCGTTGTGCACCTCGAAGAAGCCCTGTACCTCGTCCACGATGCGGTCGAAGTGCCGCGTCTTGTAGCCGGTCGAGGCCTCGTGGGTGTTGCCGTGCATCGGATCGCACTGCCAGATGACCTGGTGGCCGGTGGCCTGCACCTTCTCGATGATGGCGGGCAGGATGTCGCGCACCTTGCCGTTGCCCATGCGTGAGATCAGGGTCAGACGTCCCGGCTTGTTGGTCGGGTCGAGCCGCTCGACGTACTCGACGGCCATCTCGGGCGTGGTCGTGGGCCCGATCTTGAGGCCGATCGGGTTGGAGATCAGCTCGGCCAGCGCGATGTGCGCCCCGTCGAGCTGGCGGGTGCGGTCGCCGATCCACAGGAAGTGCGCGGACAGGTCGTACAGCTTGGGGTGATCGTCGGTGTTGTCCAGGCGCAGCATCGCCCGCTCGTAGTCGAGAACGAGTGCTTCGTGGCTGGCGAAGATCTGCGCGGTGTGCAGGTTGGGGTCCGAGACGCCGCAGGCATCCATGAAGCGCAGTCCGCGATCGATCTCCCCCGCGAGCGCCTCGTAGCGGGCACCGGCGGGCGACTGGGCGACGAACTCGCGGTTCCAGTCGTGCACCTTGTGCAGATCCGCCATGCCGGCACCGGTCAGTGCACGGACCAGATTCATCGCTGCGCTTGCATTGGCGTAGGCGCGCACCAGTCGCGACGGATCGTGGCCGCGGACGCTCTCGTCGGCGACGAGCGAGTTGATCATGTCGCCGCGGTAGGACTGCAGACCGAGGGCGTCGATGTTCGACGAACGCGGCTTGGCGTACTGCCCGGCGATACGGGCGACCTTGACCACCGGCATGCTCGCGCCGTAGGTGAGCACCACGGCCATCTGCAGCAGCGTGCGGATGTTGCCCTTGATGTGCGGTTCGGTGTTGTCGACGAACGTCTCTGCGCAGTCGCCGCCCTGGAGCAGGAACGCTTCGCCGCGTGCGACAGCAGCGAGCTTGTCCGACAACGCCTCCACCTCACCGGCAACGGTTATCGGAGGAACGCTCTCGAGCACCTTGCGCATGTCGGCAGCGTGCTCCGGATCCCACTGAGGTTGCTGCGCAGCCGGCTTGGCCAACGCATCGTCCAATCGAGTGCGCAGCGTCGGTGACAACGGCGGCAGGTCGGGCAAGCGATCGATGGGTACGTCGACAGTCCAGTTCACCGCTACAGGATATTCGTACCGCCGAAGCCGCAGGACAACGGGTGTTCACCCGCGGTACGAGTACTCCTCGATCGCCTGGAACTTCGCCAGATTGTGCCGCGCGTCGGCCAGGGCGTCGTGAGCGTCGTCGGGCACCGACGGCAGCTCGGGACTACCGCGATCCTCCCAGTGCTGGCGCAGCTCACGGGTGAACCGCGGCAACGAGCGCGGCAACTCGGTCATCGAGCCCCACAGCTGGCAGAGCGCCACGTGGTCGTACGCCGCCACCCACGCCCACAGTTCGACCTCGGCACCGTAATGCGGAACGAGGAATTCGAGCAGCTCGTCTCGGATTCTGGACCGGCTCATCCACAGCGGCGACGAGTACGGTGGCAGCTTGGGTAGCACGTTGCGTCGAACCCATCGGCCCGCTCGCTCGGGGTCGAACTCGGAGGACACCGCATAGAACTCGCGACCGTCCTCCGACACCACACCGATCGAGACCAACTCGATTGTGCGACCATCCTCGATGAACTCTGTGTCGTAGAAGTAGCGCACGCGGCTCACCCTAGCGCGTCCCCGACACGTCCCCCACGTACCGGTAGCCCCGATCCGAACAGCCCTGAAAGGGAAAGCCAGTGACTTCGCCCGACACCAACCGTCCGGTCGCCGAGGCCTCGGAACCGGCTGGGCCGACGCGACGCCGGTGGCCGAGTTGGGCGGTCGCGTCGAGCAGGCTCCTCGTCCTGATCGCCGCTGCCGTCGGCGTTGCGTTCCATCTCAACGGCTTTCCGGGGCTGCGCACGATCGGTGAGCACTACCGACTCGATCTGGACGTGTATCGACTCGGCGGTCAGGTGTTCGCCGAGGGTGGAGATCTCTACGGTCAACTGCCACCGATCGCGACCGGTACGACGCTGCCCTTCACCTATCCCCCGATCTCCGCGGCGATCTTCAGCCCGCTGTCGTCGGTGTCGCTGTACGCCGCCTCGATCGTGGTGACCACGCTGTCCATGCTCTTGCTGCTGATGACCGTCGTGGTGACCCTCACCTCGCTCGGGGTTCGTCCCCGCACGCTCGTGTGGTGGTCCGCCGGAGCGGTGTTCGCCGGGGCCGTGCTGCTCCTAGAACCGGTCACCTCGACGCTGAACTACGGGCAGATCAACATCGTGTTGATGGCGTTCGTCGCACTCGACTGCCTGCCGAAGAAGACGCCGTGGCCCCGAGGCGTGCTGATCGGTCTCGTGGCCGCCGTCAAGCTCACGCCCGCGGTGTTCGTGCTGTACTTCCTGCTGCGCAAGGACTTTCGAGCTGCGGTGGTGTCGGTGGTGAGTTTTGCAGTGTTCACCGCGATAGGTTTCGCACTGACGTGGTCGGACTCGGTGAAGTACTGGACCGAGACGATCGTCGATTCCGACCGGATCGGCGGCCCGGCCTACCCGCCCAACCAGTCGATCACCGGAGTGCTCGCGCGGCTCGGGTTGGACGAAGTGCCCCGTTCGATCCTGTGGATAGCGTTGTCGGTGGTGGTGCTCGCCATCGCGGCGGTGGCGATGCGCAAGGCGTTCGCCGCAGGCGAGACTGCGCTCGCGCTGACGATCAACGCCATGTTCGGCCTGCTGGTGTCGCCGGTCTCCTGGTCACACCACTGGGTGTGGGCCATTCCGTTCACCGTGGTGCTCGCCGTCCTCGGCTACCGCCGCCGCAGTGCGCTGCTGGGCACTCTCGTGGCCGTCGGGCTGGCGTTGATGCTCTACCCGCCGCACTGGAAGCTCGGCGAGGGCCGATGGAGCGGGCTCGGTTGGCCTCTGCTCGACCAGTTCGCCGCATCGGGCTACGTGTGGTGGGCCCTGGCCTCGATCGTCGCACTCGCCTCGTTCAGCTGGTCCGATCGAGCGACTGCGATCGTCGGCGAGAACGCCACCCGCTGATCGCGCTTACCCGGTAGGGCTAGCTGGCCTTGGAATCCGGGATACGCCTCGCGGCCGGAGCGGACTCCTCTTCGGGTACAGCCTTCTTCAGCGATGCGGCATACACGTCCACGTACTCCTGACCGGAAAGCAACATCAGGTCGTACATCACCTCGTCGGTGACGGCACGCTCGACGAAACGGTTTCCGGCCATGCCCTCGAAGCGCGAGAAATCGATGGGCTTCCCGATCCGGATGGTGACCTTTGCCGGACGCCAGACTCGCGAACCGATCGGGTTCATCTTCTCGGTACCGATCATCGCTACCGGAATCACCTGGACGCCGGTCTGCAGTGCCAGACGCGCCATCCCGGTCTTGCCCTTGTACAGCCGCGCATCGGGTGATCGCGTGCCCTCGGGGTAGATACCGAGAACCTTGCCCGCTTCGATCACCCGCACGCCTGCGTTGAGCGCATCCTGCGCAGCGTCGGCTCCGGTGCGATCGATCGGCACCTGCCCGACGGCGGTGAAGAACCATTTCTGGAACGCACCCTTGAGTCCCGGTCCGGTGAAGTACTCGCTCTTGGCGAGGAAAGTGATGCGGCGAGGCGTCTTGAGCGGGAGGTAGAACGAATCGAGAACGGCCTTGTGGTTGCTGGCCAGAATGACCGGACCCTCCGTCGGGATGTTCTCCGCGCCCTCGATCGTCGGCCGACCCAGGGCGATGAGAAGGGGGCCGACGAAAATGTACTTAACCAGCCAGTACCACATTGACATGCTCCCTGATGATGGTCGGGAAATCGTTTGGTGCCGCCTCGCTCCTCAGCGAATCGACTGCGGCCGTGCATCCTCGAACCGTGCCGCGTAGTGAACTGTACCCACGGTTTATGACACCAGCCACATCATCGCCGACTCCGGGACAGACGTCACAGGTAGCACGTCCGAGCAGTCAG
Source organism: Rhodococcus sp. ARC_M5 (assembly GCF_022810405.1). GTDB lineage: Bacteria > Actinomycetota > Actinomycetes > Mycobacteriales > Mycobacteriaceae > Rhodococcoides > Rhodococcoides navarretei. The sequence continues at coordinate 72,448 of NZ_JALGQE010000009.1, read as the reverse complement.
CGAACCCCGGTGACGAACTGCGCTCGGGCCAACTCCGCGGCCCCGATCATGCCCGCCGCCTCGCCGAGTTGAGTGCTGCGAATACGAGCCAGCGGTCGATGCCCCGCACCGGTCACCAACTCCGCGTACTTGTCGGTCGCTCGGGCCAGGAACTGGCTCGACGACGTCGCCACTCCACCGGCCAACACGATCAGATCGGGGTCGTACACGTCGCTGACCATCGAGAGCCCGACACCGAGCCACTGCGCGAAGTCCTCCATGGTGCGGCGGGCTATCTCGTCACCGTCGTGCGCTGCACTGGCAATCCGGCGGCCGGTCAGAGAACCCGGATCGAGGAACACCTCACGTGCCAGGGTCGTCGAGGACGACGGGTCCGCTGCGAGCAGCTCGACTGCGGTGTCCACCAGCGCGGTGCCGCTGCAATAACGCTCCCAACAACCGCGCTTGCCGCAGGGGCATGCCCGGCCGTCCGGCACGACCTGGATGTGACCGAGTTCCGGTGCCACGCCATGGCTACCCCGATAGATCCTGCCGTCGATCAACAGCGCCGCACCGATTCCGGTGCCGATGGCCACCATCACCACGTTGCGGCCACCGGATGCGGCACCGAAGCGATACTCGGCCCAGGCAGCAGAATTGGCGTCGTGCTCGAGCAACACCGGTAGACCGATGCGCATACTCATCTCGGTCGCCACCGGGGTGTTCACCCAGGGCAGATGCGGGGCGAAGAGAACCGTCGTGCGGTCGGAGTCGATGAACCCTGCGACGGCGAGCCCGACGGCCGTGATGTCGTGTCGCCCGGCCAGCTCCTGCACGGCCCGGTCGAGACCGCGTTCGAGCGCGCGAGCCGTGTGCGGCGTGGGTGCGGCCGTCGAGTCGAGCACTTGGCCGTCCTCGTCGACGACAGACGCGCGCAGGCTCGTCCCGCCCACGTCGATACCGACCGTCAGCCGCTGGTGGTGCCGCTTCATTCGTTCATGCCTTCCTCGGCCGTCCCTCACGCGGCCTGCACCCGAGTCGCCGCGCCGATCACGGACGGTCCTGTTCGTCCGAGCGCGAATTGTTCACTCGAACGGTAATCGGAACGAACGAGGCCTGGCGGTCATCCTGCAATTTCGTGTCGATCGACACGTCTGCGACCTCGGCCGGATCGGTGGCGGTGGTACCGGGAGCGCCGGGCTCGGGGTCCGTCGACGGCGGGGTGGGAGGAGTGTGTGCTCCCGAGTTCGTCGCCCCGGAGGTGGTGTGATCGGCGAGCAGTTGACGCAGGAGCGCAATCACCACGGCCCCTTCGGAGGCCACGAGCTCGACGAGATCGTGGCGCTCCCCACGCAACATCGCCGCGAGTGCGCAGACCGGGCACCAACTGCATCCCTGTTGGTCACGATCCTGCTGTGTCTCGGCGACGCGACTGAGGATGGGTTCGAGCCGGGTCAGTACGGTGTCGGCCAGGGCGAGCAGGTCCGCCCCCAGCTCGGAATGGTCCGAGGTCATCGATACCCCCCGACTGTCAGGGCAGGACGGGTCACAGCGGCCACACGTCGGGGTTCGGACGAAAACGCACCACCAGGCACGGTCCGTCGAGTTCGGCGGAGTCCGCGACGCACCGACGCAGCACCGACGCCAATTTGATGCGCCGTCGCCTCCCGTCGGCACTCACTATCAAGTCGTCCTCCACTCGCCCCAAGCCCAAGGTCGTCGAATCCGCAACCGGCAGCAACATTCTCATCGCATAGACGGATTCGAGTCCACGACCCGACTCGAGCACCACCGAAGGCTGCTCACCCCGGCCCGGCGCGTGCCGTTCGAGGGAGTCCGGTTCGAGGCGATCGGCCACATCCTGCAAGGACTGCAACCCTACCGGTTCACCGGCGGCGTGCTCCACCTCCACTATGGGCACCGTGCCGATGCGTCGGCGCAGTTCGGCGACCGCGTCCAGCTGGGCGGCTCGCCACCGCTCGAACCAGAACACAGCCGGATGCGCGCCCACCAGACCGATCGACGTCGAGTTGAGCCTCGGCAGCACTTTGTTGATCAGCACGCGGTCGACTCCGATTCCGAGCAGAGCGGCGGCCGACAGCGTTCTTTCCGCATCGGCGACCGAGAGCTGTTCGGCGGTGACGACCACGGTCGCCCCGGTGCGATCGGAGTCGGTGATCAGGGACCGGACGGAGTCGACCTGAGCGAGGATCCGCTCGATCATCGCCACCACGAGAGTGAGGCGCACATCGGAACCGGTGCCCGCGACCATCCGAGCGTGCAGCGGCCAGATTCGCTCGACGTACGCGGCAACGGTGTCGGGCAAGTGCAGCGTGCGTAGGGCATCCGCCGATGCAGGAAGATCGACTATCACTGTGTCCCAGCGATTCTCGTCGGCCAGACGGAGAATCTCGTGCATCCCCAACAACTCTTCGACTCCGGCCAGGCCGAGCAGCTCCTCCGGCTCGATCGCCCCGAAACTCACCCCGTGCTCGTGCCCCGTGGACGCCACGGCCATCAACGCACCAAGTCCGCGGTATCGCGCCTCGAGCAGAGCCAGTGTGTCGATCTCGACAATGTCGAGGCCGGGTGCGATCGAACGAATCCCGGACGGATCTTCGGTACCCGCGTCCCCCGCGAAGACGTCGACCAGGGAGTGCGCCTGATCGATGGAGGCGATCAGCACCCGTTCACCGGCCTGCGCGAGGCGAAGCCCCGACGCTGCCGCCAACGTCGTCTTGCCCGCACCACCTTTGCCGAGAAACAGCAACACCGTGGTGCGGGGCTCGGTGCGAGCGTCGCTCAGCCTTCGACCCGCTTCTTCAATTCCTTGAGTGCAGTATCGGTGATGACCTTCTCTGCTTTGCGCTTGAACAGACCGATCATCGGAATGTTCAGGTCGACGGTGAGCTCGTACGTGACGTCGGTGCCGCTGCCGGTCTCGCGCAACGTGTACGAGCCGTTCTGGGACTTCTGCATTTCACCCGACACGAGGTTCCACGAGACCGCAGTGCCGTCGGCTGCCCAGTCGTATTCGAGTTCGTAGGTGTCCTTCACCATGCCCGCGTCCAGCACGAACTTGACACGCTTGCCGCGGCCGTCCTTGCCCACTTCGAGGACCTCGACGGATTTCGCGGCCGACACCCACGTGGGGTACGCGTCGAAGTCGGCGATGACGTCCATGACCCGGCTCGGTGGGGCTTCGACGACGATCGACCTCTGGGTTTTCTCCGCCATGACTACTCGTCCGCTTCCTCTCGGGTATTTCGATCCGCTTCGTTCGCTTCGGTGCCGTTGGAACTCGCGGCAGATCCATCTCACACGATCGATCCGCCGACGCACAATGCGAACCCGCCGACCGTACCGCGCGGTTCAATCGCCAGCTGAACTCGACACTGTGTGTTGGGGGGCCTCACCTGCAGACCGGCCGGCCTCCAGCTCTCCCTTGAGCTCGAACGTCATCGCACGGCCGGCAACCCGACGGCGGTGCTGCAGCACCGCCGACTCGATGTCTCCCGTCGACTCGGCATGCAGGAAGTAATGCACGATCACACCGTCGAGTGCGGGCTCGAGCCACAGCTCCATGGTTCCGACGACGCCGCCGCGCACCGCCCAGCGAATTCCTTTCGCACCGCGGTCCTCGGTGACGGTCAGGTTCAGATCCGGCCACCACCGACGCCACCGCTCGGGCGAGGCGAATGCCAGCGCCACCTGCTCCCCTGGGGCGGCCACGAATGTCTGATCCGCAACTTGAATACTGCTCATCGTCAGAGCTTCACATATCGGGTCCGACGCTGTGAGGGTCGAGGTGTATTCGAGCGCCCCGAACCCGGGTCTACAGTATCTGTGAAGCCGAGCTATCGACTTTCGTTCTCCCCGTTCTATCCGGAGGTAATTTCCGTGCGCGAGTTCACCGCCGCCGCAAAGTACGCCATCGCGGACACCGACTCGGCTGTCGATACCGTCTTCGATCGTGCCCGCACTGCACCGGACGCGGTCGTGTTCCGCCGCTCGGTCGATCGGCAGTGGGTCGACGTCACTGCCAACGAGTTCGAGCGACTGGTGGTCGGAGTGGCCCAGGGGCTGATCGCCGCAGGCATCGAGCAAGGCGACCGAGTGGCACTGATGTCCTCGACGCGATTCGAGTGGTCGGTGATCGACTACGCGATCTGGGCGGCGGGCGGCGTGACGGTCCCGATCTACGAGACGTCCTCGGCCGGGCAGGTGGAGTGGATCCTCGAAGACGCCGAGCCGGTGCTGCTCGTACTCGAGAACGACGCACACGTGCAGGAGACCACATCCGTTGTGGCAGCTGCGCCGTCGGTACGACAGACGTTCGTGATCGAGAACTCCGCCGGTGCCGACGCTGTCCAGGCTTTGACCGACGGCGGTGCCTCGATCTCCGAAGAGGTCGTGCACCAGCGGGTTTCGGCACTCCGCTCGTCGGACCCGGCCACGTTGATCTACACCTCCGGCACCACCGGTCGCCCCAAGGGCGTTCAACTGACCCATGCCAATCTGCTCGCCGAATCACTCGGCATTCGCGAAACGTCGCTGAAATCGCTGATGACGCAGGGGCGAAGCACCCTGATGTTCCTACCCCTCGCACACGTCCTGGCACGCGCGGTGTCCATCGCGTCGTTCGATGCGGGAGTCACCCTTGGCCACACCAACGACATTCCGAACCTCGTCGCGACGTTCGGCACGTTCCAACCGGACTTCATCCTTTCGGTGCCGCGAGTGTTCGAGAAGGTCTTCAACACCGCCAAGCAGAAGGCGCACGCCGACGGCAAGGGAAAGATCTTCGACCTCGCCACCGAATGTGCGGTGGCATGGAGTGAAGCCCAGGACACCGGTGGACCGGGAATCGTGTTGCGCGCCAAGCACACCGTGTTCGACAAGTTGGTGTACGGCAAGCTTCGGGCAGCGCTCGGTGGCAAGTGCGAGCTGGCGATCTCCGGCGGAGCCCCGCTCGGTGCCCGTCTCGGCCACTTCTATCGGGGTATCGGCGTGACGATCTACGAGGGTTACGGCCTGACCGAAACCACCGCGGCTTTTGCGGTCAACACCATCGGATTCCAACGAGTCGGCAGCGTCGGACGTCCACTGCCCGGCAACACCGTGCGCATTGCCGAGGACGGTGAGATCCAACTCCGCGGACCGGTGGTGTTCGACGGCTACTGGCGCAACGAGTCCGCGACCGCAGAGTCGCTCGACGACGGTTGGTTCCGCACCGGCGATCTCGGTTCCGTCGACGACGACGGCTACATCACGATCTCCGGTCGCAAGAAGGAACTGATCGTCACCGCAGGAGGTAAGAACGTATCCCCGGCCGGCCTCGAAGACCAGCTTCGGGCGGGTGCACTGATCAGTCAAGCAGTCGTCGTGGGCGATCAGAAGCCCTTCATCGGCGCACTCATCACCCTCGACCCGGAGGCGTTCGATCGCTGGAAGTCCGCCCACGGCAAGGACTCCGAAGCCACCGCCGCGGATCTACGGACCGACCCCGATCTCATCGCGGAGATAGACGCTGCCGTAGCCGACGCGAACAGGTCCGTCTCGCATGCGGAATCCATCAAGAAGTATCGACTGCTCCCCCATGACTTCTCGGAGGAGAACGGCGAGTTGACGCCCACGATGAAGCTCAAGCGCAACGTCATCACGTCGACGTACGCCGACGACATCGAGTCGATCTACGCGCGGTAGCCGCATCGACTCGCGGCAACGAGTATCAGATCAGTGACCGGAGCTTCTCGGTCAGAACGTCCCAGCGCCATTCCTCGTCCACCCATGCGCGGCCGGCGTTGCCCATCTGCGTGGCGAGCGTGCGATCGGACAGGATTCGCACGATCGCGTCGGTGATGTCCGAGACCGACGTACCGTCGACAACGAGCCCGGTCTTGTTGTGCTGCACTGCTTCCGGTGCACCTCCGGACATGCCGGCGACGACGGGGACGCCACAGGAGGACGCCTCGAGATAGACGATTCCGAGTCCTTCGACATCGAGACCGGCACCCCGGGTCCGGCTCGGCATCGCGAACACGTCCGCGATGGTGTGGTGGGCGGCAAGCTCCGCGGACGGCACGGTACCGGTGAACACCACGTGTTCCTCCATGCCGGTGGATCGCACGAGCTCGCGCAGCGTCTTCTCGTAGGGCCCGCCGCCGACGATCACCAGAACCGCTCCGTCGACAGCCCGACGGATTCCCGGGAGCGCTCGAATCAGGAAATCCTGCCCCTTACGCGGAACGAGCCGAGACAGGCACAGAACGGTGGGGCGATCTCCGAGGCCGTACCGCGAGCGCAGTTCCGCGCGCGCGGCGTCGTCGGGCACGAAACGATCGGTATCGACACCGGGCGGTAGATGCTCGAGCGCGGCGGTCCTGCCGAAGGCCGAGCTCACGCGGCCCCTGGTGTACTTGCTGACATAGGTCACCACGTCGGTGTTCTCACCGATCGTGCGCAACGTCGCTCGGCCACCGGGCACCATCGACCAGCCGACCTCGTGGCCGTGAGTACTCGCCACGATGCGATCCGCACCGGCCTTGCGCAGATGCGACGACATCACCGCCAACGGAGCCGACGCACCGAACCACACCGAATCGCACCTTCGCGACTTCAGAATTCGAGCCGCGCGCCGGGCGACGAGAGGAGTCGGCAACATCAGCGTCGTCGGATGTCTGACCACCTCGAACGGCTGCTGGGCATCGAACTTCTCGTGCGAGTCGCCGCGCCACCGAGGTGCGTAGACCACGAGCTCGTCCGCAGGCAGCTGCGTGGCAAAGCTGTGCAGATAGGACTGGATACCACCGGGGCGAGGTGGAAAGTCGTTCGTCACGAGCAGAGTTCGACGCATGGCGACAACCGTAGCGCCCCGACTCAGCGTGACCGAGCAGCCACCCAGTCGCCCCAGGAAGCAACGAACTGGGCACGGTCCAACCCCAGTACCGACTCGAAAGGAGCATCGGCACGGCCCTCATTCGTGGGTTCGGACGCCAGCTCCTCGTACAGTCTGCGCAACGTGGACTCGCCGAACCGATCGGCCACGAACGCGAACACCGACCACGCCGACTCGTATGCCACGCTCGACCGGGTGCCACCGGCACCGAAATCCTCGTTCTTCGGCAAGACCGTCGGCGGCCCCCCAGCCGCCACGATGGCAGCCAGAGTGGGAGCCAATTGAGCGAAGTCGGCACCGGAATTGCGAGACCCGGAATAGTCGGCGAACCCCTCGGACACCCACAGCGGCGTACCGTCCGACGTCTGCGCCCGCGCCGCCACATGGGTCAATTCGTGTCGCAGAACCGAGCGAAGGGTGAACGGCGTCAACCGCGACGCGGCATCAGGGCCGAACACCACCCGCTGACCCGTCGGACGCGAGCCGTCGCCCGCCACCGCGTCGGACACCGTCACCGCGGCCACATCGGTGGACGGATCGGACCCCGTCAGCTCGGCGAACTCCTCCGGGGAGGAGGCAACGAAAACCAGCCCGTCGCGCGCCCAGTCGTCTCCCCAGAAATCGGTGACCGCCGCCGTCGCCGATGGGAGTTCGGTGGCAAGGCTGTCGACGAACTGCTCGCGATCCGGATGCCCCACGACCACCGAGGTCCCGGCTGCAGTGGGCACCGAACGCACGGTCAGTGGTCCGAAATCCCATGGCCCGCGCCAGGTCTGGCGTCGATACTCGGACAGGTCCGCGTCGTCGACCAGCCGCCACCGACCGTCTCGCTCGGCCACGACGAGTGAGACCGGCCGACGCGTCGGCGATGCGTCCGGACCGGTGACCGCGTATCGCAGATACACCGAGGGCGCCCAGACGTCGGTGGCATCGAGCGCCTCTGCGATCGACGGCGGAACCGGGGTCTCCGGCTCATCCCCCAGGTCGTAGCCGAAATCGGCGAACGGGACGGCCGACACCACTGCTGCCCGACGCACCTCCGCTTCCACGAAACCCGGATCGGCCCGCGGATCCATCAGCTCCCGCAGCGCATCGACATCGCCGGAACGAACCGCGCGAGCCCACCGATCCAGGAGAACGGTCACGTCGGCGCGGCGCTGTTGATCGTAGGTCGGTGAGGCCTGGGGATCGGTGACGGTCGAGGATGTGTCGGATATGCCGTCGGAGGTGCCGGCTCGATGAATCAGGAAGGCCGAGACCGCCACCGCCGCAACGAGGACGACCGCCAACCAGCGCAACCGTGCCGATCGCACGAGAGCATGCACTCCGGAGTGCCCGCTGGAGCCACTCATGCAGGCGTTCGGCGATCGTCGAGGCACACTGTCAGTATCGACGCGCCCCGTAGTACGGGAACGATGCCATCGACTGCACCTTCACGGGAACACCGAAGGTGGAGGCATGGAGCACGTTGCCGTTTCCGGCGTAGATACCCACGTGTGAGATGTCCGGATAGAACAGCACCACATCTCCCGGCTGCAGATCTTTCTGATCCACCGGGGTTCCGCCTGCTGCCTGCGCTTGACTCGACCGCGGCAGCGTCTTACCCACCTGCTTGTATGCCCATACGACCAACCCGGAACAGTCGAAGCCATCCGGGCCGGTTCCGCCCCAGACGTAGGGCTTGCCGATCTGTGTCAGCCCCGCCTGCAGCGCGCTCGCACCGGATCCGGGCGTCAGGCCCTGCAGAATCGTCGTGGGATCGAAGCCGTCGGGCAGTGCCGATCCGGCCAGAGCCAGCTGCTCGGAGGACGTGAGTGCACTGTAGGCGGCCATCACCTCGCCGATCTGACCTTGCAACTCGCTCTGCTTGGCCTGGAGGTCGTCGCTGACGACCTTGGCCTGTTCGGCCGCGACGCGTGCCTGATCCGCAGCCGCATTCGCGGCCTGCTCGGCGGTCACGGCGTCCGAACTCGCCTGCTTGAAGCGAGCGACCTGATCGGCGGTCTCCGCCGAGATCACATCGAGTGCCGACATCTGATCGAGCAACTGCTGTGGCGAGTCGCTGACCATGACGGCGAACAGTCGATTGGTCCGCGCACCCTGGTAGTTGACGTTGGCAACCTTGTCCATGGCCGGCTTGAGCTGCGCCAATTGTGCCTGCGCTGCGTCGACGGCAGCACGGCTCTGTTCGACGACGGCCTGCGCGTCGAGTTGCTGCTGATTCTTGGCATCGAGATCGATCTGAGCGTTGTGCAGGGATTCGGTGGTCTGCTCGGATTCGCGAGACAGCTCGGCAAGCTCGGTCTGTGCGTCGGACGCCGAGTCGAATCCCGGCTGCGCGATCGCCGTTGTCGTCGGCACCACGGTGATGCTTGCGGCCAACGCGACAGCAATCACCGAGTTACGGACCAGCCGCACCACTCGGGTAGATCTCCATATCGCCACGGAAAGCGACTCTCCGTCCTCACACATGCTGTCTCGATCGAGACAACGGTTGGAAAATAGACCGAAAACGAACCCTACCCATGCTCTTACGGGCGCGGACGCGATCACGGTCCGAAATCGATGGGGGTTTCAGGTGACAGGTCACAAAGTAAACGTCGACCAGGTCTCGATCAGATTACGAACTTGACGTCCCGCTGTCCACCGGACCGGCGTGTCGCGGACGTCCCGCCCGGGATACGACAACAGGGTCGAACCGGTAGTCGGTTCGACCCTGTCGGTCGTTCACAGCGAACGTCGCTCGCTCGAATCAGTAACGGCGAGCGCCGTCGAACGGCATCGAGGCAAGCGGAGCAACCTTGACCGGCACACCGGACGTGGATGCGTGCACCACATTGCCGTTGCCGACGTAGATGCCCGAGTGCGAGCCGTCGTAGAACGAGACGACGTCGCCGGGGGCCAGGCCGTCTCGCGACACCGGAGTGCCTGCGGCTGCCTGGTCGTAGCTCGTGCGGGGCAGGCTGACGCCGGCCTGCTTGTACGCCCACTGGACGAGGCCGGAGCAGTCGAACGAGTCCGGACCCGAAGCGCCGTACACGTACGGTGCGCCGATCTTGGACTCTGCGGCCTGAACGGCCTTCGCTGCCGGAGTGACCTGGGGAGCCAAGGGCGCTCCCGGTGCAGGCATACCCGGAACGTTGAGAGGAGGAAGGCCCGGGATGTCAGGAATCTCGAAGGTTCCGACGCCGGGAATGGTGAGGGGGGCCGCCATTGCGGGCGCGGCGGGAAGGATGACCACGCCTGCCGTGAGCGCTCCGGCTACGAGGACTCGCCGCAATGATCGGTTGGAAAGTTGTGACGCCACGAAAGATGGTGCTCCGTTTCTTCCTATCGTCCGCCGACCGAGTTAGCTGACGGGTTCGGGCTGGGAAGAGCAGCCCTACCCACCGGCCACTGTGCAGTGGCTCAGCGGGATTCACCCCAGTAGATATCGGGTTCCCGGTACGAACACTCTCGCGAGTGAACGATTAGGCGGTGACTTGCGACGCCACTCCGGTTTGGACTGGCGAGACTCCGCAAGGTCTCAGGAAGGTTACGAAATGGCATACCTCCGTGTCGACCCCAACTCGCCGAAGCGAGCGAAATCGGCCCGAAACCGGCTATCCAGCGCGTTGGTCGCCCGGTGTGTCACGAGTCGATAACAACGGAATCTCGGAAGTGTCGTCGTCGTCCACCACGAGCTTGAGCGTGGGCACGAGACCGACATCGGCAAGCACCCCCATAGCGCCCAATTCCTCCTGCTCGAGGGTGATACGAGAGGGTGGTCCGACCCACCGCCCATCCGATCTCGCCGGCATCCCGGGTGCCCCGAGAAGGACCGTCACGACGCAATCCGCACACGCGATGTCACGGACCAGGCAGTCACTGCAGTCGATGATCATGTGATCCTTGTCTCTTTTCGGTTTCCGGCGGTCGAATCAGCCGATCGAACGAAAGATAGCGCCGGCCACCGACAGGTTTCGTGACACGACCGCGTTCGACGACACGGTGCGCATTCCTGTCGGAGGTCGGACCTAATCTCGTCCCGGTGAGCCTGCCCATCCAGCTGACGTTCGACGAACTCGACACTCCGCTGCACGAGACCACGTTCGTCGTCGTCGACCTCGAAACCACCGGCGGCAGCGCGGACACCGAAGCCATCACCGAAATCGGGGCTGTGAAGGTTCGCGGGGGCGAGATCCTGGGCGAGTTCGCCACCCTCATCGACCCTGGCAGATCGATTCCGCCGTACATCGTGGAGTTGACCGGCATCACGTCGGCGATGCTCATCGGTGCGCCTCGGATCGAGCGAGTACTGCCCGGTTTCCTCGAATTCGCGCGGGGTTCGGTGCTCGTTGCTCACAACGCCGGGTTCGACACCGGATTCCTCAAAGCAGCCGCCAGTCGCCTCGACATCGCATGGCCGCGGTTCCAGGTGCTCTGCACCGTCAAGCTTGCTCGTCGAGTTCTCACGCGCGACGAGGCACCGTCGGTGAAGCTGTCTGCGCTGTCCACTCTGTTCAGATCCGGCACCCGACCGACGCACCGCGCGCTCGACGACGCCCGAGCGACAGTCGACGTTCTGCACGGCCTCATCGAGCGTGTGGGCAATCAGGGGGTCCACAGCTACGCCGAGTTGGTCGACTACCTACCAGCGGTGTCGGCCGGCCAGCGAGCCAAACGCGGGCTGGCCGCCCATCTTCCCGGCACGCCCGGTATCTATCTGTTCCGCGGTCCGTCCGACGAGGTGCTGTACGTCGGTACGTCGAACAACCTCAAGCGGCGCGTGCGCAACTACTTCACCGGCTCGGAGACGAGAGGCCGGATGAAGGAGATGGTCGCGCTGGCCACTCGCGTCGACCACGTCGAGTGCGCGCACGCCCTCGAAGCAGGAGTCCGGGAACTGCGTCTGCTCTCGGCGCACATCCCGCCGTACAACCGTCGTTCGAAGTTTCCCAAGAAGGGGTGGTGGATCACCCTGACCGACGAGGCCTTCCCTCGCCTGTCGATCGTTCGCACACCGGCACCGAACGGTCTCGGACCGTTCTCGGTTCGCGGTGATGCCGCGGAGGCCGCCGCCCTCGTCGCGGAGTTCTGTCGTCTACGAACGTGCACTCGCCGTCTGTCTCGCTCGGTCCGTCACGGTGACAACTGCCCGGCAACCGACGTGGGCGGCTGCCCTGCGGCGCTGTCCGGACCGCTGACGGCCGACGAGTACTCGGAGGCTCCGACGCAGTTTCTCGCGCTCGTGTGCGGTCAGGACGACGCCGTTCTGTATTCCATGCGGCGCCGCGTCGACGAACTCGCGGACAAGGAGCTGTACGAGACGGCTGCTCGGCTGCGCGACCGCATCGCGATCACCGTGGACGCACTACGCAGGATGCATCGGTCGGCAGCTGTGGCCGCCATTGCCGAACTCGTTGCGGCGCGCCGCACTCCCGACGGTGGGTGGGAGTTGATCGTGGTGCGATTCGGACGCCTCGCCGGCGCTGCCGTCGCGCCGCGCGGAGTGCACCCGATGCCGGTGGTCGATGCCATCACCGCGTCGGCCGAGACGGTGATTCCCGATACGACGCCCCTGAGAGGCGCACCGCCGGAGGAAGTGGCCCTGATCGCGTCCTGGCTGCGCACCGACGGGGTTCGGATCGTGCGGACGAGCAGTGGCTACTGCAGCCCCGCGAGATCGGCGGGTTCGTGGGAGTCGTGGTGTCGGACGGCGAAGGAAGCAGCCAGGCAGGCAGGAGTGGAGCCTGCGGAACGACTTGTGAGGCAGGAGTGGAGCCTGCGGAACGACCGGTGAAGCAGGAGTGGAGCCCGCGGAACGACCCGTGAAGCAGGAGTGGAGCCCGCGGAACGACCCATAAGGCGGGAGTGGAGCCTGCGGAACGACCGGTGAGGACCGTCAGCAACTAGGGTTTGCTCGAAGCTCGCGATGTGTTGGGCTCGAGATTCTTGAGGAGCGCAGATGATCAATGCCATCGTCTTGATCGACGCCGAGGCCGACTTGATTCCGGAGGCGGCGCAAGCCGTTGCCGATGTCGACGGTGTGTCGGAGGTCTACTCGTGTGCCGGGGATGTCGATTTGATCGCCATCGTCAAGGTTCGCGATCATGCCTCGATCGCAGAGGTCATCACCAAGCACATCAATCGCGTGCGAGGTGTGCGCAGTACCACCACTCACATTGCGTTCCAGTCGTATTCGAGTGCCGACGTGGATGCGGGGTTCTCGATCGGCGAGTAGTCGCCGATCGACGTCAGTCCGCGAGCTCGGTGGTGCACCGAGCCCAGTCGGCGAGGAGACGCGCTGCTGCGCCGGAATCGACAGTGGCTGCGGCTGCGGCCAATCCGGCCTCGATGCGGGCGGAGAGGTCGCCGGACACTCCATGGTGCGCCGCCAATGCTGCGGCCGCATTGAGCAGGACGGCGTCGCGGATCGGCCCGCGCTCACCGGCGAGCACTCGGCGAGCCACGGCTGCGTTGAATTCTGCGTCACCGCCCCTGAGTGCTTCGATCGGTGCCCGGGCTATGCCGTAGGCGAGCGGATCGATCGACTCGACCGTGACCGAGCCACCGGACACCACGTGCACGGTGGTGGTGGTGGACAGGGTGATCTCGTCCAGTCCGTCGTCGCCGCGTACGACGAGCACCGAGCTGCCACGGGCGGCGAACACGTCGGCGACCACCGGAGCGAGATTCTCGAAGGCGCAGCCGATCAGGCCGGCCCGCGGACGCCCCGGATTCGTCAGTGGCCCAAGAACATTGAAGACCGTCGGGATTCCGATTTCCTTGCGCGGTGCGGCAGCGAAGCGCAGTGCCGGGTGGTGTATCGGCGCGAAGCAGAACCCGATGCCGACCTGCTCGACACTGGACGCGACCGCGTCGGCTCCCAGTGTCACGCGGACCCCCAGCGCCTCGAGCACGTCGGTGGTGCCGCTCTTGGACGACGCTGCGCGGTTGCCGTGCTTGACCACTCTCGTGCCGCTGGCGGCAACGACGATCGCGGCCATGGTCGAGATGTTGACAGTATCGGCCCCGTCACCTCCGGTGCCCACGACGTCGACGGCATCGGGATCCGTATCGACGAGCACGGCGTGCGCCAGCATCGATTCGGCGAGTCCGCTCACTTCCGCCGGAGTGGGCCCCTTCATCCTGAGGGCAACTCCGAACGCAGCGATCTGAGCGGCCGTGGCGTTGTCGGCCATGATCTCGTCCATAGCCCAGGCGGTGTCGGCACTGGACAGGTCGATGTGCGTCGTCAACGCGCCGAGGATTCGACGCCACGTTCGCGGCTGGTCGTCAGTGGTCGGTGCGTTCAAGACTGTTCCGTTCGTCGATCCATGGCGGCGGACGTGGTGCCGTGGAAGCTTAGCCAGTCGCTGCGTCGGACTGCGCGGGCTGCAGCGCGTCCCAGCCGAGCACGACTCCCCCGCGCCGCTGAGCGAGGCCCGCCATCCGGGAGCGTTCCTGCGAGCAGTGCAAGGCGTCGAGCACCTGCACACGTTGCAGAACCAGAGCGACACCGTCGTCGACCTGTGGGCGATAACCGGCGGTATCCGGTAAGTCGGCGCTGGGCCCCACTTCGTAGCCGTCCTGAGCTGCGACCGCTGCGGCGTCCTCGACGTGATGGGACGGCAGCAGTAAGTGATGTCGAAGCACCACGTCCGCCGAGTCCGTCCACTCCGGCCGAGTTCGCGCCGCTTCGTCGAGTACGGCCGAACACGCCTGTGCGTCGTCGAAGCAACTCGCCACTATCACCAGATCGTCTCGAGTGGGGTCCAGACGTTCTGCCGTCGATCGCGAGAACAGTCTCCGAAGCCATCCACCACCGGTGCTCTTTGCCATGAGGCCAGCCTTGCACGACTGGACCCTACCGGCCCGTACAGGGTTCTTGACCTGCACGGGAACAAGGACCCGATTGGATTCGTTGACGCGCGACGCGCCAAGAGTGGACCCGGATATGCCTTCCGTACTACGACGGGTCATACTTCTCTTTGTGACGAGCGCTGTAGGGACTCAAGGATCGGCAATCACCCAACGCGTGCACTCGCTGAACCGTCCCAATATGGTCAGCGTCGGCACGATCGTGTGGCTGTCGAGTGAACTCATGTTCTTCGCCGGGCTGTTTGCGATGTATTTCGTCGCACGCGCTCAGGCGAATGGAATCTGGCCGCCCGAGCCGACGGAGCTGAACCTCGCTCTCGCCGTGCCGGTGACCGCGGTGCTGATCGCATCGTCGTTCACTTGCCAGCTCGGTGTGTTCGCCGCCGAGCGCGGTGACGTGTTCGGGCTCCGCCGCTGGTACATCATCACGCTGGTGATGGGTGCGTTCTTCGTCGCCGGCCAGGCGTACGAGTACTACCACATGATCCACGAGGGCACGACGCTCTCGAGCAGCGTGTACGGCTCGGTCTTCTACATCACGACCGGCTTCCACGGACTGCACGTGATCGGCGGGCTCATCGCCTTCGTCTTCCTGATCACCAGAACGTTGGTCAGTAA
Source organism: Rhodococcus sp. ARC_M5 (assembly GCF_022810405.1). Taxonomy (GTDB): domain Bacteria; phylum Actinomycetota; class Actinomycetes; order Mycobacteriales; family Mycobacteriaceae; genus Rhodococcoides; species Rhodococcoides navarretei. The sequence continues at coordinate 57,090 of NZ_JALGQE010000009.1, read as the reverse complement.
GTTCACGCCCGCTCAAGCCACTGCCGCCATCGTAGTTTCGTACTACTGGCACTTCGTCGACATCGTCTGGATTGCCCTCTTCGCAACGATCTACTTCATCCGCTAGTGATATTCAGCAGGCCCCAGATAGCGAGCGAACGGATTCAGCCCCCGACGTTCGGTCCGTCCCGACACGACAAGGGATAGAAGATGAGTACATCTCCCCCAGCAGCATCCGTCGACAAAGCCGCCTCCAAGACGAGACGGCAGCGTAAGACGCGTCGACGCATCACCGGTGCTCTCGTTCTGATGATGGGCCTTCTGAGCGCGGGATTCCTCGCTTCGGCCCTCACACCCGCCCCGCAGGTCGCGACCGCCGATACCGATTCGGCAGCGCTCATCCGTGAGGGCAAGCAGCTCTATGACACGTCTTGTGTCACCTGCCACGGTGTCAATCTGCAGGGCGTTCAAGATCGTGGACCGAGCCTCATCGGCGTCGGCGAAGCAGCTGTCTACTTCCAGGTGTCGAGTGGACGTATGCCCGCCGTTCGCAACGAAGCACAGGCGTTGCGCAAGCCGCCGAAGTTCAACGACAAGCAGATCGACGCCCTCGGTGCCTATGTTCAGGCGAACGGCGGAGGACCGACGGTCATCCTCGACGACAACGGCGAGATCGCCCAGGAGTCTCTGCGTGGCAACGACATCGGACGCGGCAGCGAGCTGTTCCGGCTCAACTGCGCGTCCTGCCACAACTTCACCGGTGAGGGCGGCGCGTTGTCCTCGGGCAAGTTCGCACCGTCTCTCGGCCCTGCCAACGAGCAGGAGATCTACACCGCCATGGTCACCGGCCCGCAGAACATGCCGAAGTTCTCCGATCGTCAGCTGACGATCGAGGAGAAGTCCGACATCATCGCGTACGTCAAGTCGGCTCAGGAAACGCTTCCCGCAGGCGGTTGGAGCATCGGAAGTTTCGGTCCCGGTACCGAGATGATCGCTATCTGGACGGTCGGCATCATCGCCGTCGTCGGAGCAACTTTGTGGATCGGAGCTAGATCATGACCGACGGCGATTCCGGCCGTAAGGACGCGAACAACGACGACGAATCCGGACGCAAGGATGCACCCGGTGCCGAGGGCGTGAACGCGGACAAGAAGTACACCGACGAGGAACTCGCCGCGATGAGCCGCGACGACCTGGTCGCACTGGGCACCAACCTCGACGGTGTCGATGTCGCCTTCCGCCGCAACCGTTGGGCTGTGGAAGGTACCCGCGCGGAGAAGCGAGCGGAGCGCAGTGTCGCGATCTGGTTCGCGATCGCCGGCCTGGCCGCAGTGGCGTTCATCGGCATCTACCTGTTCTGGCCGTGGCAGTATGCCGGGATCGGCGACGAGAACTACATCGCGTATTCGCTGTACACCCCGCTGATCGGCGCCACGATGGGCCTGGCGATCCTCGCGGTCGGCGTCGGCGCGGTGCAGTTCACGAAGAAGTTCATCCCCGAAGAGGTCTCCATCCAGGACCGTCACGACGGCGGTTCGTCGGAGATCGACCGGAAGACGCTGGTAGCCGAACTGGGCGACTCCCTCGACACGTCCACCATCGGTCGGCGCAAGGTGATCAAGAGGTCGCTGCTCTTCGGCGGCGGTGCGCTCGGTGTCATGGCGCTGCTGCCCCTCGGTGGACTGATCAAGAATCCCTGGGCCAAGGGCGAAGATTCTCCGTTGTGGGTATCCGGCTGGACTCCTCGCTACGATGGAGAGACCATCTACCTCCGACGAGACACCGGGCGACCGGAAGATGTCGTTCTCGTTCGGCCCGAGGACTTGGACGCTGGTGCCATGGAAACCGTCTTCCCGTTCCGCGAAGCGGACCGCGAGAGCGAACACGACCTGCTCGTGTCGTTGCGCGGAATTCGCAACTCGGTCATGCTCATTCGCCTGCGCCCCGACGATGCCAGCACCGTCGTCAAGCGCAAGGGTCAGGAAAGCTTCAACTACGGCGATTACTTCGCCTACTCCAAGATCTGCACGCACCTGGGTTGCCCGACATCGTTGTACGAGCAGCAGACCAACCGAATTCTGTGCCCTTGCCATCAGTCGCAGTTCAACGCGCTCGAGTACGGCAAGCCGATCTTCGGACCGGCTGCGCGTGCGCTGCCCCAACTTCCCATCACTGTCAACGAAGAGGGATTCCTCGTCGCTTCGGGAGACTTCACCGAAGCACTCGGGCCCGCCTTCTGGGAACGTCGTCCGGAGCGTGACTCATGAGTACATTGCAAACCCTCGCCGCCAAGCAGGCCGACGGCGTCGACAGTCGTTATCATCTGGCGCCGGGATTGCGTCGCCAGATCAACAAGGTATTCCCCACTCACTGGTCCTTCCTGCTCGGTGAGATCGCCCTCTACAGCTTCGTCATTCTGCTGATCTCGGGCGTGTTCCTCACCCTGTTCTTCGATCCGTCGCTCAGCGAGGTCGTGTACGAAGGTGCGTACACCCCGCTCAACGGTGTGACGATGTCCAGGGCATACGCGACCGCGCTCGACATCACGTTCGAGGTCCGTGGTGGTCTGTTCATGCGGCAGATTCACCACTGGGCGGCACTGATGTTCGCCGCCTCGATCATCGTGCACATGATGCGCATCTTCTTCACCGGCGCGTTCCGTCGCCCGCGTGAGGCCAACTGGGTCATCGGCTGCCTGCTGCTGATCCTCGCGATGTTCGAGGGCTTCTTCGGCTACTCGCTCCCCGACGATCTGCTCTCCGGCACCGGCCTTCGCGCCGCGCTCGGTGGCATCACCATGAGCATCCCGATCATCGGTACGTGGATGCACTGGCTCGTCTTCGACGGCGACTTCCCCGGCACGATCATCATTCCGCGCCTGTACGTCGCCCACGTTCTGTTGCTTCCGGCCATCATCCTGGCGCTGATCGCAGCCCACCTGGCTCTTGTGTGGTACCAGAAGCACACCCAGTTCCCCGGACCCGGCCGCACCGAGCAGAACGTCGTCGGTGTTCGTATCCTTCCGGTCTTCGCAGTCAAGTCCGGTGCGTTCTTCGCCGTGACGTTCGGTGTGCTGGCAGCAATGGGTGGTCTGCTTCAGATCAACCCGATCTGGAACCTCGGGCCGTACAACCCATCGCAAGTGTCCGCAGGCGTTCAGCCCGACTTCTACTTGATGTGGACCGACGGCATGGCCAGATTGTGGCCTGCGTGGGAGATCTACATCGCGGGCCGATACACCATCCCAGCGGTGTTCTGGGTGGCAGTGATCATGGGTCTCGTCTTCTCCGTGATGATTGCTTACCCATGGATCGAGAAGCGTCTCACCGGAGACACTGCGCATCACAACCTGTTGCAGCGTCCCCGCGACGTTCCGGTGCGTACCGCGATCGGCGCGATGGCCCTCACGTTCTACGTGATCCTCACGCTCTCGTGCATCAACGACCTCATCGCATACAAGTTCGATATCTCGCTCAACGCGATGACGTGGATCGGTCGCATCGGAATTCTCACCATGCCTCCGCTGGCCTACTTCATTGCCTACCGCTTCTGCATCGGCCTGCAGCGCAGTGACCGGACAGTGCTCGAGCACGGTATCGAGACGGGAATCATCAAGAGGCTCCCGCACGGTCAGTACGTGGAAATCCACCAGCCGCTGGGGCCGGTCGACGATCACGGACACCCGATTCCCCTCGATTACCAGGGCGCAGCCGTACCCAAGAAAATGAACAAGCTGGGTTCGGCAGGAAAGCCAGGATCGGGATCGCTGTTCACTCCGGATCCGGTGTCCCAGAGCAAGGCTCTCGAAGACGCCCTGCACAAGGGTGAACACGATCAGCTCACGATGCTCCGCAACTACCAGGCGGGCATTCACGGCAACGGTCACTCGAACGGCAACGGCAACGGGAACTCGAACGGCCACGCCAACGGCAACGGTCACTCGAACGGCAATGGCCACTCGAACGGCAACGGCCACGGACTCCACTCGGCCGAGGACACTGCTATCACTTCGGGTCGACAGGACACCGACAGCGAGCGCTGACACACGACAAAGCAAAGAGGGCGGCACCGGCAACGGTGTCGCCCTCTTTGCTTTGTCCGAGAACGCTCACCCGCGCTCGAACCGGACGTACATTCGGTCGATACGAACGGACCACTCCCCTCCCCCGCACCCGGACCCGCACCCGGACGTCACCGACCTGTCACGTCCCCGGCAGCTCCGGCGTTCACTCCACCGGTATTACTATCGGTGCATGGTCCGCATTCCCCTCAGCCCCGGCGAACTCGCTCGCGGCGCCAGGCTCGGCACCGCCCTCCGTCAGGCCCGTGGCGGCCGAACCATGACCGACGTAGCCGGTGCAGCCGGCATCTCGGTGGAGACCCTGCGGAAGATCGAGACCGGCCGCATCCCGACTCCGGCGTTCTTCACCGTTGCTGCTCTGTGCAGTGCGTTGAACGTCTCGCTCGACTCGCTTGCCGACTCGACCTGCACTCCCGTCCGCCCGCGTACCGAGGCCGACGCCTCCTGACACATCCCCCTGAGGGTGCCGTATTTCGGCTCTATCCTCGTGCCCATACAAGAAAATCAGAAAAGGGCCCTGGTCGTTCGTGAGAACGACCAGGGCCCTTTTCGGGTGAAGCTGGTGATGTCAGTGCTTCTCGGCACCCACGTGGTACTCGAAGACCAGGCCTGCAGCAGACGCGATGACGCAGACGACGCCGAGGGCGATCAACCACGGCTGGAAGAACGCGAAACCGAGAGCAGTGATGGATGCAGCACCTGCGAGCACGATCGGCCAGAAGCTCCCGGGGCTGAAGAAGCCCAGATCGCCTGCACCGTCGCTCACCTCGGCATCGTCGAAGTCCTCGGGACGGGTATCGAGGCGGCGCGCGACGAAGCGGAAGTAGGTACCGACGATGAGCGTGAGACCCACCGACAGGAAGATCGCGGTGACTCCGGCCCACTCCACACCGGTACGGCTCAGGCCCGTGAACAACGCGTACACGATGCCGACCAGCAGAAAGAAGACCGTGAGGATCTCGAAGATCTTGGCTTCGATTTTCATATCAGCATGCTTCCTTGGTCAGTTGCCTTCGGCGACAGTGGCGGCGGTACGGACGGTGCGGTCGGTCTCGAACGGCGAGGTGCTCGTTGCGATGGGGCTTTCGCCGATGGCCTCGAGCGCCTGTGCGTTGGTCAGCGCTTCTCCGCCCTCGGACGTGGGCTTGCGCAGTTCGATGTACTGCTCGAACCGCTCCGGAGAGACAGCGCGAACCTCGAAGTTCATCATCGAGTGGAAGGTGCCGCACATTTCGGTGCACCGCCCGACGAAAGAGCCCTCACGTTCGATCTCGCTGATCTGGAAGACGTTGTCGGAGTGGTTCTCCTCGGGGTTCGGGAGAACGTCACGCTTGAACAGGAACTCCGGAACCCAGAATCCGTGAATGACGTCCGAGGACGCGAGCACGAATTCGATGCGCTTGCCGGTCGGCAGAACCAGCACCGGGATCTCGTCGCTGGACCCGACCGTTTCGATCTTGTTGTAGTGCAGGTACGACAGATCCTGCGTGGATGCTCCGTTGATCGGCCCTGGAACGAACTCGCCGTCCTCGCTGCCCTCGGCACCTTCGCCCGGCGTCGCGGCAGCCTCGGCGGCAGCCTGCTCTTCCTCGTCGGTGCCCTCGTACTTGGCGGCACCGTCCTTGAGGTCGATGGTCCGGTATCCGAACTTCCAGTTCCACTGGTACGCCGTGACATCGACCTGAACGTCCGGATCGGCCTGCTTCTCGTCCACGTAGTTCTGAACCACCACGGTGAAGTAGAAGAGAACGGCGATGATCACGAACGGGACCGCTGTGTAGAACAGCTCCAGTGGAACGTTGTATGCCGTCTGGCGGGGGAACTCCGGTGAGCTCTTCTTCTTACGGTGGAACAACACCACCCAGAAGATCAGAACCCACACGATGATGCCCATGACCAGGGCAGCAATGACCGACCACGTCCACAGATCGCCGATGCGTCGCCCCTGAGGGGTGACGCCCGAGGCGAAACCGAAATTGAGTACGTTGTCGCTGCTGATGGAACAGCCCGACAGCATCAACGCGGCTACACCGAGAAATGCTGTCAGCCCCGCTCGACGAAGGATCCGACTCTGCGCCACGTTCACGCCTTCCTGATTGCCCACCACTGAAGAATAAGGGCTTCCACATGGAGATGCCCGAGTACTACGCAGCGTAGACCAAAGCCGGCGGCGAACCACTCTCGGGTCGTTACCGACGACCCAGCGTGTCTGCGGCATACTCGGATCCTGATCCACGGTCCCGCTGACGACCTCGCGGAGACCCATCCCTGCATTGTCCCCAACTGCGAGAAGAGGTAGCAGACGCTGTGTGTGGACTGCTCGGAGTACTGACATCTCACGGAACGACCGCCGCCGGTGTCGAACTGGTGAGTTCGGCGACCCATTGCATGCGACACCGCGGGCCGGACGAGCCCGGTGGCACCTGGCACGACGACGATGTCGTCTACGGGTTCAACAGGTTGTCCTTCATCGACATCGAGCACTCCCATCAGCCGATGCGATGGGGTCCGCCCGAGTCACCGAACCGGTACGCACTCGTGTTCAACGGAGAGATCTACAACTACCTGGAACTGCGGGCCGAACTGGCCCGCGACCACGGTGCGGAATTCGTCACCGAGGGTGACAGCGAATCGATCGTCGCAGCGTTCCACTACTGGGGTGCCGCCGCAGTGCAGCGGCTGAGGGGCATGTTCGCGTTCGCCATCTGGGACACCGAGACCCGCGAGATGTTCATCGCCCGGGATCCGTTCGGCATCAAACCGCTGTTTCTCGCCACCGGGCCGGGAGGCACGGCCTTCGGCAGCGAGAAGAAGAGCGTGCTCGAACTGTTGGACACGGTCGGCGTCGGCACCGATCTCGATCCGCGCGCCATCGAGCACTACACCGTGCTGCAGTACGTCCCCGAGCCCGAGACCCTGCACGCCGGCGTTCGGCGGCTCGAATCGGGCTGCTACGCCACCCTCTCCCCCGGTACGCCGCCGAAGGTCACTCGCTACTTCACGCCGAAGTTTCCGGTTCAGCCCTTCGCACCCGGCAGCGAGAAGGCTCGATACCAGGAAATCGCCGAGGCCCTGGAGGACTCGGTGGCCAAGCACATGCGCGCCGACGTCACCGTCGGCTCGTTCCTCTCGGGCGGCATCGATTCGACGGCGATCGCGGCCCTGGCAATCCGCCACAATCCCGACCTGATCACGTTCACCACAGGATTCGAGCGCGATGGCTACTCCGAGGTCGATGTCGCAGCGGAGTCGGCGGCCGCCATCGGTGCCCGCCACATCGTGAAGGTCGTCGGACCGGAGGAGTTCGCGGCGTCCATTCCCGAAATCGTCTGGTACCTCGACGACCCGGTCGCCGACCCAGCGCTCGTACCGTTGTACTTCGTCGCCAAGGAAGCCCGCAAGCATGTGAAGGTGGTGCTCTCCGGTGAAGGTGCAGACGAGTTGTTCGGCGGCTACACCATCTACCGCGAACCACTGTCGTTGAAGCCGTTCGAGTCGCTTCCTGCCTTCCTGCGACGCGCAGCGGGCTCGCTGAGCGAGCGGATCCCGGAAGGCACTCGCGGAAAGAGCCTGCTCAACCGAGGCTCCATGACCCTCGAAGAGCGGTACTACGGCAACGCTCGTAGTTTCAACGATGCGCAGTTGCGATCGGTGTTGCGCGAATTCAGATCCGAGTGGACGCACCAGGACGTGACCGCTCCGATCTACGCGCAATCGCAGGGCTGGGATCCGGTGGCTCGCATGCAACATCTGGATCTGTTCACGTGGCTACGCGGCGACATTCTGGTCAAGGCCGACAAGATCACCATGGCGAACTCGCTCGAGCTCCGAGTTCCGTTCCTCGATTCCGAGGTCTACAAGGTCGCCGAGAAGCTGCCGCTCGAGCAAAAGATCACCAAGACCACCACCAAGTACGCACTGCGGCAGGCGCTCGAGGGAATCGTTCCCGGTCATGTGCTGCACCGCGCCAAGTTGGGATTCCCGGTGCCGCTGCGCCATTGGCTGCGCGGCCCGGAACTCTTCGACTGGGCGCATCAGCAGATCGCCGAATCGCAGACCGATCATCTGCTGAACAAGGCCGCCATCGTCGCGATGCTCGACGATCACCGCGCCGGCAAGTCCGATCACAGCCGTCGGCTGTGGACACTGCTCATCTTCATGGTGTGGCACGGCATCTTCGTCGAGAAGCGCATCGTGCCGCAGATCGCCGAACCGGAGTACCCGGTCAACATCTGATTGCCGCAGATCCGATGATCGCGGCCTCGCCGCCCCTGTTTCGTCGGGGCGGCGAGAACAGCGTCAGGCCGGCAGCAGTGCGCCGATCTCCTCGCCCGCCTCGGCACCGTACGCCGCGGTCAGACGCTTGATCGCGTCGTCGCGGTTGAGTTCCCATTCCTGAGTGCCGGTGGTCTCGAGCACCAGCACGGCCACCAGCGAACCGAGTTGCGCTGCACGTTCGATGCTGGCTCCGCCCATGTGCGCAGTGAGAAAACCGGCCCGGAAGCCGTCGCCGACACCGGTCGGGTCGACCTTGCTCGTCTCGGGTACGACACCGATGTGAGTGTGTTCGCCGCCTTTGGCGACGATGTCGACGCCGCGCTTACCCAGCGTCGTGACACGCAGATCCACCTTGGCGGCGATGTCTGCGTCGGACATGCCCGTCTTCTGCTTGAGGAGCGCCCACTCGTACTCGTTGGTGAACAGGTACGCGGCACCGTCGATCAAGTCGGTTGCCTGCGCGGCGTCGAGCCGGGCGAGCTGCTGTGACGGGTCGGCCGCGAACGGGATGCCGGCAGCGCGACACTGTGCCGTGTGCGCGGTCATGGCGTCGGGGTCGTTGGCACCGATGAGAACCAGGTCCATCTTGTTCTCCGCCGCCAATGCCTCGATGGAAATATCACGGGCCTCGCTCATCGCCCCGGGGTAGAACGACGCGATCTGCGCCATGTCCTCGTCCGTGGTGCAGACGAAGCGGGCGGTGTGCGCGGTGGCGGAGACGCTCACGCCACTGCAGTCCACTCCGTGCTCTTCGAGCCAGGTTCGGTATTCGGCGAAGTCCGGTCCCACAGCTCCGACGAGCAGTGGCGCACCGCCGAGAACTCCCAGTGCGTATGCAATGTTTCCGCCGACGCCGCCCTTGCGGATGACCAGATCGTCCACCAGAAAGCTCAGCGATATGTTCGAGAGCTGATCGGCGACGATCTGCTCGGCGAACCGTCCGGAGAATCGCATCAAATGGTCGGTCGCTATCGAGCCGGATACCGCGAGAGTCACGAAGGAGGGCCTTTCGGTTGGTAAATGCTGGGGAAGTGACAGGCAGACACGACTGTGACCGATACACGCTTGCGTGTATCGGTCACAGTCGAATACGAGTCAGCTCAGTTGAACGAGTCGCCGCACGCGCACGATCCCGTGGCGTTCGGGTTGTCGATCGTGAAGCCCTGCTTCTCGATCGTGTCCACGAAGTCGATGGATGCACCCTCCACGTACGGAGCGCTCATCCGGTCCACTGCGAGGGTGACGCCGTTGAAGTCGACCGCGAGGTCGCCGTCGAGGCTTCGGTCGTCGAAGAAGAGCTGGTAGCGCAGTCCTGCGCAACCACCCGGCTGGACGGCGATACGCAGAGCGAGGTCGTCGCGGCCTTCTTGATCCAGCAACGCCTTGGCCTTGGTCGATGCGGTCTCCGTCATGGTGACCTTGTGCGCCGTGGTTTCGGTCGTTGCGGTCTCATTCGAAACGGTCATGGGTTCTCCCTATCAGTCGTACAACCCGTGAATTACTCAACCGTACTCCCGGTAGCTCTATTCCTCACGCTCGCCGCCTCGGTCGACCGCAGTTTCGGCAACGTCGGCCGCGACGCGCGCGGCCAGCTGTTCGAGCTGGTTCGCCGCGTCGGACATCGCCAGCTCCACCGATCCCGCGAACTCGGTGATGGAGTGCGCTGCCGAGATACCCGCCGAGTCCAACTCGTCAGCGGACAACGTGACCTGGCCTGCCAGAACGATCGTCTCGATGCCCGTTGCCCCTCCCGCGGCAGCAATTCTGGTCACCAGCTTCCCCCGCAGCGACTGCGAGTCGAATTTTCCCTCGCCGGTCAGCACAAGGTCGACGGAGTTCAGCAGTTCCTGCTGCCCGGTTCGTTCGGCCACCACGACGGCACCGGGGAGTTGCCTGCCACCGAGAGCGAACAGAGCCGCACCGAGACCACCTGCCGCTCCGGCACCGGACAGTCCTGCCACCTCGTGGCCGGCGGCGGCGAGCACTGCGGCCCAATCGGTGTTCAACTCCTCCAGCCGAGCGACGGTGTCTGCGTCGGCACCTTTCTGGGGGCCGAACACTCGTGCCGCACCGGCGTCGCCCAGCAGCGGGTTCTCCACGTCCGAGGCGGCAACGAGGTCGATGTCCGACAACCTCGCGACTGCCGATCCGAGACCGCCCAGCGCACGGATCATCGCGCGCCCGCCGTCGGTGCAGCTGCTTCCGCCGAGACCGACGAACACCGTTCGAGCCCCGGCGTCCAGGGCGGCGTCGAGTAGCTGACCGACGCCGTAGCTGCTCGCCTTCAGCGCAGAGAGCGCGGTGGGCGGGCCGTCGAGCAAATGCAGTCCACACGCCTGAGCCGATTCGATGTATGCCGCCGTACCGTCGAGCAGCCAGCGGGCTCGGACCGGGTTGCCGAGGGGCCCGTCCACGTCCGCGAACCGAACGGTCCCGATACGCGAGGCCAAGACCTCGACGAAGCCCGGGCCGCCGTCGGATTGGGGCGCGAGCTCGAGTTCGTCGGTCTCACGAACCGAGGCCCATCCCTTGGCGATGGCCTCGGCCGCGCCTGCAGCAGTCAGGGTGTCTCCGAACGAATCCGGCGCAATCATCACTCGCATCGTCGGAAGTCTAGGGCTGCAGCGCCGGGACTTCCATCCGCTGTTTCGCCGCTGACCTGGCCGGTGTTCGATACCGAGGAGCCATCCCATACTCTGAGTGCGTGAAGCTGCTACGCCGTGGAAACTCTGACAATTCGGACGGAAACGACTCGAACGAATCCGAGTCGACGACGGCCGGGAGCGACGCGAACCCTTCGGTGTCTCTCGGGAAGGGCCGGCCGACCCCCAAGCGCCGTGACGCCGAGTCGCGGCGTCGTGGGCCGGTTGCGCCTGCTCCCCTGACGAGCAAAGAGGCACGCGAGCGTCGCAAGGCGAACAAGGGCAGCAAGGAAGAGCGCAAGGCCGCCTCCAACGAGCGACGCGCCGCCGCAGCCGAGCGACGCTCACGCATGCTCGCGGGCGACGACAAGTACCTACTCCCCCGCGACAAGGGTCCGGTTCGCGCATACGTGCGCGACATCGTCGACGCGCGACGCAATCTCGTGGGCCTGTTCATGCCGCTCGCGTTGATCCTGATCTTCGCGTTGTTCCTGCAGCCTCAGGTGCAGCAGTACGTCACGCTCGGCATGTTCGTAATGATGCTCTTCATGGTCGGTGAAGGCATCTACCTCGGCAAGATGATCAACAACAAGATCCGGGTGCGGTTCCCCGAGACCACCGACGGCGGTTTCAAGATCGGGTGGTACGCCTTCGTTCGCGCGTCCCAGATCCGCAAGATGCGCGCTCCCAAGCCGCGAGTCAGCACCGGCGAGGCCGTCTGACGTCTGTGGACGTACCGACTCGAACCCTCGTGCTCGGTGGAGCCAGATCCGGCAAGTCCGGGCACGCGGAATCGCTTGCCGTGCTCGAGCCGGTTCGCTATGTCGCCACCGGCAGGCGCGACGCCACCGACGAGGATTGGCAGTGCCGTATCGAGCGGCATCGCGCGTCGAGACCGCAACAGTGGTCCACCGTCGAAACCGTCGCATCCCTGTCGGATGTCGTCTCGCAGCCGTGGAACGGCACCACCCTCGTCGACGATCTCGGAACGTGGCTGACGGGAATGCTCGACGACGCGGCAGCATGGGGGCTACCCCGTGGCACCATCACACCGGCCGTCGACGCTCTGGTCGATGCTGTCGCCGAGTCCACCTCCGCCCTTGTACTCGTCAGCCCAGAAGTAGGACTGTCCGTGGTGCCCGAATCCCGTTCCGGTCGCCTCTTCCGCGACGAGCTGGGACTGCTCAATTCTCGGCTCGCGGCAGTGTGTGACAGGGTTCTGCTGGTCGTCGCAGGGCTCGCGCTGCCCCTCAAGGAACCACCGGCGGACTTCATCACCGCGAAAGGCACAGTGTGACAACTCCTTCGGAAGAAGAATCGGCGTCGTCGCCGTTTCGACCGGTGTCCGCTCCGTCCCACTCGGCTCGATCGGCCGCCGCGGACCGGCAACGGGAATTGACCAAACCGGCCGGAAGCCTCGGCCGCCTCGAGGCGCTCGGTGAGTGGATCGCGTCCTGCCAGGACGCCTGCCCGCCGCGGTCCTTCGAGCGAGTGCGGGTGGTCGTCTTCGCGGGCGATCACGGCGTCGCTGCGCACGGGGTCTCGGCCTATCCTCCCGAGGTGACGGCCCAGATGGTCGAGAACATCCGGGCCGGCGGCGCAGCGGTCAACGTGCTCGCGCACATCGCCGATGCCACGGTGAGGGTTGTCGATGTCGCGGTCGACGCCGATACCGATACGTCGGTGTCCGCGTTCAAGATTCGACGGTCCAGCGGGTCCATCGACCGCGAGGATGCACTCACCGAGGACGAGGTTCGGGCCGCGATTGCTGCCGGAGCCGCCATCGCCGACGAAGAAGTGGACGCCGGCGCGGATCTTCTCATCGCAGGCGACATGGGCATCGGAAACACTACTCCTGCAACGGTATTGATCGCCACCCTGACCGACACCGAACCGGTTGCCGCCGTCGGTCGCGGCACTGGAATCGACGATGCCGGGTGGATCAGGAAGACCGCAGCCATCCGGGATGCCATGCGTAGAGCACGGCCGGTCGCCAAGAACTCCACCGACCTGCTGCGAGTTGCCGGCGGTGCCGACATCGCCGCACTTGCCGGCTTTCTCGCCCAGGCCGCGCATCGGCGAACACCGGTGATCCTCGACGGCCTCGTGGTGACAGCGGCCGCGGTGGTGGCCGAGGACGCGGCAGCCGGGGCACGGGACTGGTGGGTTGCCGGGCATCGATCGGCCGAGCCTGCGCATTCACTTGCGTTGCGGCACTTGCGTCTGGAACCGATCGTGGAGTTGGAGATGCGTCTCGGAGAAGGTTCGGGTGCACTGGCAGCACTGCCTCTGGTTCGTGCGGGCGTCGGTACGTTGAATTCGATGGCCACCTTTGCCGACTCCGGTGTCAGTTCCGGCGACAGCGAGGCCCACAGCAGTATCGAAGACCACTGACGGTGCGCAGGCGAGCCGACGCACTGGTGCTCGCGTTCTCCTGGTTGACGGTGTTGCCCGTGCGCGGCCCGGACGAGGTCGACAGGCACTCCGCCGGCCGGGCGATAGCGTTGGCTCCGCTCGTCGGTCTTGCCCTCGGCGGCATCTGGGCGGCAGTCCTGTGGGTGTCGGTCACGGCGGGGCTGTCGCCATTGCTCGGCGGCCTGCTCACCGTTGCTGCCGCGGCACTGCTGACTCGGGGCATGCATCTCGACGGCTTGGCCGACACCGCAGACGGATTGGGCTGTTACGGCCCACCCGAACGAGCGCGAGAAGTCATGAAGTCCGGCAGTGCTGGGCCCTTCGGGGTGGCGGCCATCGCCCTGATCCTGGCGATTCAGGCCGCGAGTGTCGGCCAGCTCGCGGAGCAGCAGCTGTGGTGGGCCATCGCTGCCCTGCCGGTGATCGGCCGAGTGTCGGTGGTGCTCGCGTGCCGCCGCGGAACCGACGCGTCGTCGCCGAACGGTTTCGGTGCGCTCGTCGCTGGCACGCAGTCGAACGTGACTCCGGTGCTGTGGGTGGTTGTCGCAGTGGCGATCTCCGTGTTCGCACGCGGCGATCACCCGTGGCAGGGACCGCTGGTGGTCATTGCCGTCCTGGCGCTCGGAACAGTGGTCACTCGGCACTGTGTCCGACGCTTCGGTGGACTCTCCGGAGACGTGCTCGGAGCAGGAATCGAGACCACCACTGCCCTGGCCGCGATCGGCCTGCTTCTCGGAAGTTAGCGGAGCGTGGTCATCCAACCGTGGGTGTCGGCGAACGTGCCGCGCTGAATGCCGGTGAGCGTGTCACGCAGTGCGAGCGTGATCTCGCCCGGCTCCCCGCCCGCGATCTCGAACGTTCCCTCGGTGGACTTGACGCTGCCCACCGGAGTGATGACGGCTGCTGTGCCACAGGCGAACACCTCGGTGATTTCGCCGGAGTCCGCACCCTTGCGCCATTCCTCGGTGGAGATCCGCCGCTCTTCGACGGGGATGCCTGCATCCGTCGCCAGGGCCAGCAGCGAGTCGCGGGTGATGCCGGGGAGAAGCGATCCGGACAGCGACGGCGTCACCAGGCGGGCGTCGGAGCCCGAACCGAAGACGAAGAACAGGTTCATCCCGCCCATTTCCTCGACGTAGCGGCGCTCGGTGGCGTCGAGCCACACCACCTGGTCGCATCCCTCGTCGCTGGCCTGCGCCTGCGCCAGCAGCGATGCAGCGTAGTTGCCCGCGAACTTCGCGGCACCCGTGCCGCCCGGTGCCGCCCGGACGTATTCGGTGGACAGCCAGACGCTCACCGGCTTGACGCCTCGGGGGAAGTACGCGCCCGCGGGCGAGGCGATCAGCATGTAGCGGTACGAGTCGGCGGGACGCACGCCGAGCCCGGCCTCGGTGGAGAACATGTACGGCCGGACGTACAGAGCGTCTTCGCCGCCTGCTGCGGGGACCCAGTCGTGGTCGAGTTCGAGAAGCTTCTCGATCGATCCGATGAACAGCTCGTCCGGCAACTCCGGCATCGCCAGACGGCGGGCCGAGGAGCGGAAACGCTCGGCATTGGAGTGCACCCGGAAGGTCGAGAGGTCGCCGTTGGGCTGACGGTAGATCTTCAGGCCTTCGAAGATGGCCTGGCCGTAGTGCAGCACCATCGCGGCCGGGTCGAGTTCGATCGGCCCGTAGGGCGCGATCGTCGCATCGTGCCATCCGCCGTCACGGGTGTAGTCGATGTACACCATGTGATCGGTGAAGTGCTTTCCGAAACCGGGTGCAGCGAGTACAGCGTCGCGCTCCACGGGAGTGGCGGGAGAGGGATGCTGCACGTACGCGAACTCGGAAACACCTGTCATGCCGGAGATCCTATCGTCAAGGCCGTTGCGCTCTCGCGCGGTCACCTGGTCTTCGCTGCGACGAACGGCGGCGCGACAACCTCGCAGCGCAACGCACGCCCACGGACATCGACCTCGACCTCGGTGCCCACCTCCGGAGCGGCTCCCGCGTCGAGCAGGGCGAGGGCGATTCCGATCTTGAGCGACGGCGAGAAGGTGCCGGACGTCGTCGTGCCGATCTGCTGTCCCGAAGACCTGACGGCGAGGCCGGGACGAAGGACACCACGATCGAGTGCCTTCAGTCCGCGCAGCACTCGCGCCGGTCCGCTCGCCTTCTCGGCGGTCAGGGCCTCCTTGCCCCAGAACGCGTCCTTCTTCCACCCGATCGCCCAGCCGCAACGGGCCTCGAGGGGCGAGATATCCAGTGCCAGTTCGTGTCCGTGCAGCGGGTACCCCATTTCGGTGCGCAGCGTGTCACGCGCGCCGAGCCCGCACACCTGCCCTCCGCGCGCTCTCACCGCAGCCAGGAGGGCACGGAAGAGCGGTTCCACATCTGCTGCCGCGGGAACGAGCTCGTACCCGTGTTCGCCGGTGTATCCGGTTCGGCACACGCGCACCGCTCTCGAATTCCACGTGGCGTCCTCGAACGCCATGTAGTCCATGTCGGTCGGCAGGCCCAGTTCCTGCAGCACCCCTGCCGATTGCGGCCCCTGCACCGCCAGCACTCCGAACTCGCGGTGCTGGTTCACCACCGACACACCCTCGGGTGCCTGCTCGGCCATCGCCGCGACGACGGCGGCGGTATTGGCTGCGTTCGGCACCAGAAAGACATCGTCGTCGGAGACGTAGTACGCGATCAGGTCGTCGACGACACCGCCGGTGTCCGTGCAGCACAGGGTGTACTGCGCCTTGCCGGGTTCGATTCGGTTCAGATCGTTGGTCAATACGGAGTTCACGAACGCGGCCGCTCCGGGACCGGTGACCGACGCTTTACCGAGGTGTCCGACGTCGAAGAGTCCCACGGTCTCTCGTACCGCCGCGTGCTCGAGAACGACCCCGGCATAGGACACCGGCATGGTCCAGCCGCCGAAAGGTGCGAATGTCGCGCCCAATTCGGTGTGCGCGGCGTGAAGTGGTCCCTCGATCAGCGCGGTGTCCGTCATGGCGGTCACGCTAGCTCACTTCGTGGCGGTCACGGGCCCGGCAGACCGACTGCGTTCGCCGATCGTCCGTCACTAGGATCGAGGTACGTACACGTCAACCCCTACAGGAGCAGCCACGTGCCTTCCCCTTCGACGCCTTCCCGCACTCTCGGACCCGACCTGGTCCTGGCGGGCAAGCTCGGTAAGAAAGTCGACGTTCTCGTCGTCGCGCTGAGTACGAGTGACGACGGCCTCGAACTCGCCATCACCGACGACATTTCCGACGACGCCATCGCAGCAGCGCTACTCGACGCTTTCGAGTCCGTCGGAGCCACCGGCAAGGCCGACGAGCTGGTACGCATTCCCGCACCGTCGGGCCTGTCCGTGGACAGCGTGTTGGCCGTCGGCCTCGGCAGCGCAGCCGACATCGACAGCGAGCGCATCCGCCAGTCGGCCGGAACTGCGGCTCGCGCACTGAAGGGCGTGGATACGGCCGCGACGACGTTGTCGGCACTCGACCTCGGCGCGGCCGCGGAGGGGTTCTTCCTCGGCGCGTATCAGTTCACCGAGTTCAAGTCCGCACTGTCGGCACCGAAGGCCGACGGTCTTCCCCTCGCCCGCGTCGAGTTGCTCGTTCCCGACACTCGCTCCAAGGAGGCCAAGAGCGAGCTGGCTCGATCGGTCGCCATTGCCGAATCCGTCGCTGTGGCGCGTGATTTCGTCAACACCCCACCGAGCCACCTGTACCCGGAGGAGTTCGCCGCGCAGGCCAAGGCCCTGGGTACCGCGGCCGGGTTGAAGGTCGAGATCCTCGACGACAAGACCCTGGAGAAGGACGGCTACGGCGGCATTCACGGCGTCGGCAAGGGTTCTTCGCGGTTGCCGCGACTGGTTCGCCTGACGCACTCGGGCGGTAAGCGGGGCGCGAAGAAGGTCGCCCTGGTCGGCAAGGGAATCACGTTCGACACCGGCGGCATCTCCATCAAACCCGCTGCGGGCATGGAGAACATGACCTCGGACATGGGCGGTGCGGCTGCCGTCATCGCGACGGTGATCCTGGCCGCGAAGGTCGGTCTGCCACTCGATGTCGTCGCGACGGTGCCGATGGCCGAGAACATGCCGTCGGGCACCGCGCAGCGTCCGGGCGATGTGCTGACCCAGTACGGCGGCATCACCGTCGAGGTCATCAACACCGACGCCGAGGGTCGCTTGGTGTTGGCCGACGCGATCGTGCGTGCCTGCGAGGACGATCCGGATTACCTCATCGACACCGCGACACTGACCGGAGCTCAGGTGGTTGCGCTCGGCAATCGAACGCCGGGGGTCATGGGTACCGAAGCCTTCCGCGACCGCGTCGCCGAGATCTCTCAGGCCATCGGCGAGAACGCCTGGGCGATGCCGCTGCCGAAAGAGATTCGGCGCGAACTCGACTCCAAGGTGGCCGATCTGGCGAACGTCACCAACGGCCGGGCCGGTGGAATGCTCGCTGCCGCTCTGTTCTTGAAGGAATTCGTCGCGGACGGCGTCGAATGGGCTCACATCGACGTGGCTGGTCCGGCATACAACACCGGTGGACCGTTCGGGTACACCGGCAAGGGTGGCACCGGAGTACCCGTCCGGACGATGTTCGCGGTACTCGAGGACATCGCAGAGAACGGCTGATCGCGAAAGTCCGTGCGTGCGGATCGGTGTCCGCACGCACGGACTTCGGTCACAGGTCGCGCTGCTGCTGTTCGCGCCTCTTGATGACCTTCTGGCGAGCGTCGTGGTCGCGCATTCGCTGGGGATAGCCGGTCTTGCGGACGTCGTACACCGGGATCTTCAGGTCGGGTCCGATCTTTCGTGCATATTTTTCATCCAACGGCCGACGAGTCCATTCGCCGTCGTTCGCGATCAGCACGACGGTCAGCGGGGTGACCGTCGTCTTCGGCTCGACGTAGGCCTCGACACCGATTCGCGCGGCGCTCCAATCGGCCAGGTACTGGGCGACCGACCCCTCCGGGGCTCGTTTCGCGCCCCCGCCGCTTCGCTTGAGTCGATCGAACAATCCCACGAGAACATCCTTTTCGTACGGCCGATGGATCACCGGTTCTGGTGCCGGAATGTTGTTACCCGCCAGTTTGCCAGGCGTGTTGCACGCCCTAGGGGAACGGCGAGGCGATAACAATGGAAGGATGACATTAGAGGGTTCAGCTCTCTTGATAGTGAACCAAGGCTCGTGAAGTGAGTTAGTGAATTGCCGAGAGGGAGTGTCGACGTGGGCGCTGTATCGAGCGGAACCTGCTCGATCGGTGCCGTGTGCACCGGTGCCTCCGTCGAATCGAATCACGCAACTCTCGTCCATGAACCCTGTTCCGCCAGCACAATGGTCTGCGACCACAAGTCGTAAGAACTACATCACCCGCATACAACTGTCGAGGAGTCAACAGACATGGCCTTCTCCGTCCAGATGCCAGCTCTTGGTGAGAGCGTCACCGAGGGAACTGTCACGAGGTGGCTCAAACAAGAAGGCGACACCGTCGAAGTCGACGAGCCATTGCTCGAAGTCTCCACGGACAAGGTCGATACCGAGATCCCGTCGCCTGCTGCCGGTGTTCTCACCAAGATCGTCGCTCAGGAAGACGACACCGTCGAGATCGGTGGTGAGCTCGCCCAGATCGGTGACGCGGGCGAGGAATCCTCGTCCGACGCACCGTCCGAGGACGCCGCGCCCGCCGAGGAGTCGGCACCCGAGGAGGCTGCCGAGGAGCCCACTCCCGCGGCCGAGCCCGAGCCGCAGGCCGAGGAGGAGGCACCCGCAGCGAGTGCATCGTCCGACTCGTCCAGCTCGTCCGGATCCGGCACGCCGGTCACGATGCCCGAGCTGGGTGAGTCCGTCACCGAAGGCACAGTGACCCGGTGGCTCAAGGCCGTCGGCGACGAGGTCGCTGTCGACGAGCCGCTGCTCGAAGTGTCCACCGACAAGGTCGACACCGAGATCCCGTCTCCGGTCGCCGGAACTCTGCTCGAGATCTCCGCCGAGGAAGACGACACGGTCGCCGTCGGAGGCCAGCTCGCCGTCATCGGCTCGGGATCGCCGGCCGAGAAGGCTCCCGAGCCCGAGGCCACGCCGGAGCCCGAGGCCCCGAAGGCCGAAGAGCCGAAGAAGGAAGAGCCGAAGAAGGAGGCTCCGAAGCAGGAAGCCCCCAAGGCCGAGCCGAAGCCCGAGCCCAAGCAGGAGGCTCCCAAGGCCGCTCCCGCCAAGGAATCGGCACCGTCGGGTGATTCCAGCCCGTACGTCACTCCCCTGGTGCGCAAGCTGGCGTCGGACAACGACGTCGACCTGTCGACGGTGAAGGGCACCGGCGTCGGTGGACGCATCCGCAAGCAGGATGTGCTCGCCGCAGCCGAGGCCAAGAAGGCTCCGGCCGCTCCGGCTGCCGATGCTGCGCCTGCCGCCGCATCGAAGCCCGCTGCCCCGGCCACCGCTGGTGTTCGCCCGGAGCTCGCGCACCTTCGCGGAACCACGCAGAAGATCAACCGGATTCGACAGATCACCGCGAAGAAGACGCGTGAGTCGCTGCAGACCTCTGCACAGCTCACGCAGACCTTCGAGGTCGACGTCACCAAGATCGCGGGCCTGCGCACCAAGGCGAAGGCGAAGTTCGCCGAGAGCGAGGGCGTCAACTTGACGTACCTGCCGTTCTTCGCGAAGGCCGTCGTCGAGGCTCTCAAGGCGCACCCCAACGTCAACGCGAGCATCAACGAGGACGCCAAGGAGATCACGTACCACGCCGATGTCCACCTCGGTATCGCCGTGGACACCGAGCAGGGTCTGCTCTCCCCCGTCATCCACAATGCAGGCGATCTGTCGCTCGCCGGAATCGCTCGGGCGATCAACGACATCGCCACCCGTGCACGCTCGGGCGGACTCAAGCCCGACGAGCTGTCCGGTGGCACGTTCACGATCACCAACATCGGCAGCCAGGGCGCGCTGTTCGACACCCCGATCCTGGTTCCGCCGCAGGCGGCCATGCTGGGCACGGGTGCGATCGTCAAGCGTCCGGTCGTCGTCAAGGACGACTCGGGCAACGAGTCGATCGGTGTTCGCTCGATGTGCTACCTGCCGCTCACCTACGACCACCGCCTGGTGGACGGAGCCGACGCGGGACGCTTCCTCACGACGATCAAGCAGCGTCTCGAAGTAGCGTCGTTCGAGGCCGATCTCGGCCTGTAGGCAACCAGCGAATCGCGTCTCTCACGTATTCTCGTGAGAGCGCGAAACATTCGCATCGGAGTCTCGAAAAGAGGGGCACGAACCGTGCATCCGGGGCATCATTCGTTCGCGAATGATGCCCCGTTTGCGTCAAGGAGGCTTTCGTTCACATGCGCGTAGTCATTGCAGGTTCATCAGGTTTGATCGGCACAGCTCTGGTCGCAGCACTGCGGGGCCGGAGCCACGACGTCACCCGTCTCGTTCGGCGCGCGCCGGCGGGGCCGGACGAATCCCAGTGGGATCCGTCGCGCGGGAGCATCGACACCGCCACGCTCGCCGGTGCCGACGCCATCGTCAACCTCTGCGGCGTCGGTATCGGCGACAAGAGATGGTCCGGGGCCTACAAGCAGTTGGTACGAGACAGTCGCATCGCGCCGACCGAGGTGCTCGCGGCGGCTGCCGCCGACGCTGGAGTACCCACCTTGATCAATGCCAGCGGCGTCAACTTCTACGGCGACACCGGCGACCGAGTGGTCGACGAGAGCGCCCCCGTCGGTGAGGGATTTCTCGCCGAGGTCTGTCGAGACTGGGAGAACGCCACCTCGAGGGCGTCGGAAGCCGGTGTCCGAACGATACTTCTGCGCAGCGGTGTGGTGCTGTCGCAACGCGGCGGCATGCTGGGCAAGCTCCGTCCGCTGTACCTGTTCGCACTCGGCGGACGGTTGGGCAGCGGCCGTCAGTACTTCCCGTGGATCTCTCTGGAGGACGAGATCGGTGCCATCGTGCACGGCATCGAGAACGACTCACTGCGAGGGCCGGTGAACATGGTGGGCCCGACTCCCGTGACCAATGCGCAGTTCAACAGTGCGATGTCACGGGCGGTACATCGACCTGCGCCGTGGGTGGTGCCCGGCTTCGCATTGAAAGCCGTGATCGGCGAGTTCGCCGAGGAGGCCATCCTGACCGGGCCCCGGGCAATTCCGAAGGCTCTCGAAGACGCGGGCTACGCCTTCGAGCACAACACGATCGGGGAAGCACTGCGGGTGGCCGTCGGCTCATGACGCGGCGTACCGTTCCGACTCATGAGTGATGCGAACTCTCCGTCGGTCGCAGTGTCGGCACGAGCGAGCTCCGAGCCGGTCGTGGTGCGAGAGTTGGGCACCGTCGAGTACACCGAGGCCTGGGCACTACAGCGCGAGCTGGCCGGTGCCCGGGCGGACGGCGTCGGCTCCGACACGCTGCTGCTGCTCGAGCATCCGTCCGTCTACACCGCGGGGCGGCGTACCTCCGAGGAGGACATGCCGCGGGACGGCACCCCCGTCGTCGAGGTCGATCGTGGCGGCAAGATCACCTGGCACGGTCCGGGCCAACTGGTGGGCTACCCCATCGTCGAACTCGCGCACCCCATCGACGTCGTCAGGTACGTGCGCCGTATCGAAGAAGCGCTGATCTCGGTCGTGTCCGCCTACGGCATCGGCTGCGGGCGCGTCGACGGTAGATCCGGGGTGTGGCTCGCGGCGCAGATGCGAGACGGCGTGTGGCTGCCCGAACGCAAGATCGCTGCGATCGGGGTCCGTGTTCAGCGCGGAGTGACGCTGCACGGTTTCTCTCTGAACTGCAATGCGGCCATGACGGGGTTCGACGCCATCGTGCCGTGTGGCATCGCCGATGCCGGTGTGACGTCGCTGTCGCTGGAGCTGGGCCGAGACGTCTCGATCGGCGATGTCACCCCGGCGGTCACCCGCGCCGTACTGGCCGCCTTGGACGGGTCGATGCCCGTGCAGGACCACGAGATCGAGCATCCGCCGGTCACGGAGGCGTCGATCAACCCGCAGTTCACGACGGTCCGCTTCGGCGCGTAGCATCGATCCTGTGACTGTGGCCCCAGAAGGACGCAAGCTGCTCCGCCTCGAGATCCGAAACGCGGAGACCCCCATCGAACGCAAACCCAACTGGATCAAGACCAAAGCCAAGATGGGCCCGGAGTACACCGAGCTCAAAGGTCTTGTGAAGCGCGAAGGTCTGCACACGGTGTGCGAGGAAGCCGGCTGCCCCAATATCTACGAATGCTGGGAAGATCGCGAAGCGACCTTCCTCATCGGCGGTGAGCAATGCACCCGCCGTTGCGATTTCTGCCAGATCGACACCGGCAAGCCGGAGGATCTCGATCGGGACGAGCCGCGCCGGGTGGCGGAGTCCGTGCAGGCCATGGGTCTGCGCTACTCCACGATCACCGGCGTCGCTCGGGACGATCTGGAGGACGGCGGCGCGTGGCTGTACGCCGAGACGGTTCGGTACATCAAGAAGCTGAATCCGAACACCGGCGTCGAGCTGCTCATCCCCGACTTCAACGCCAAGCCCGATCAATTGGCCGAGGTCTTCTCGTCGCGCCCCGAGGTGCTGGCTCACAACGTCGAGACGGTGCCGCGGATCTTCAAGCGCATCCGCCCGGCCTTCCGGTACCAGCGGTCGATGGACGTCATCACCGCGGCCCGCGACGACGGCCTGGTCACCAAGTCCAATCTGATCCTCGGCATGGGTGAAACCCCCGAAGAAGTTCAGGAAGCCATTCGCGACCTGCACGAGGCCGGGTGCGACATTCTGACCATCACCCAGTACCTGCGTCCGTCACCGCGCCACCACCCGGTGGAGCGTTGGGTCAAGCCGGAGGAGTTCGTCGAGCACTCCGATTACGCCACCGAGATCGGGTTCGCCGGTGTGCTGGCCGGACCGTTGGTCCGCTCCTCGTACCGCGCGGGTCGCCTGTACGCACAGGCGATGGCCCATCACGGACGAGAACTGCCCGAGAGCATGAGTCACCTCACCGATGGTGGCGAAGCTTCTCAGGAGGCCAGTTCGCTGATGGCACGTCTGGCGGCTCGCTGATCGTCGTCGGCCAACCCGGCGCGGTGCACGTGAGCGCCGGCACAGGACGTATCCTGTGAAGCATGGCGAACGGCAGTAAGGCTGGCAAAGCAGCGAAGCCCAGCAAGGAAGTAAAAGCAGCTGCCAAGGCGGCGCGCAAGCAGGCATCGAGGGAACGACGCAAGCAGCTCTGGCAGGCGTTTCAGATGCAGCGCAAGGACGACAAGGTTCTCCTTCCGCTGATGATCGGGGCGGTCGTCGGGCTGGGACTCGTCGGATTTCTGATCGGTCTCGCGTTCGGATTCCAGTGGTTCCTGCTCCCCATCGGCTTGCTTCTCGGTGTGCTCGTCGCTTTCATCATCTTCGGCCGCCGGGTACAGAAATCTGTGTACAAGAAGGCCGACGGCCAGGCCGGCGCGGCCGCTTGGGCGCTCGACAATCTGCAGGGCTCGTGGCGGGTGACCAATGCGATCGCCGGAACCACCCATCTCGACGCCGTGCATCGCGTCATCGGTAAGCCGGGTGTCATTCTCGTGGCCGAGGGTGCACCTCATCGCGTGAAGTCACTGCTGGCCCAGGAGAAGAAGAAGACCGCCCGCCTGGTGGGCGACACCCCGATCTACGACATCATCGTCGGAAACGAAGAGAACCAGATCCCGCTCTCGGGTCTGCAGAAATATCTTGCGAAGTTGCCGAAGAACATCGACGGCAAGCGCATGGACACCATCGAATCGCGGCTCTCCGCTCTGGGCACCAAGGGTGGCCCGGCCATGCCGAAGGGCCCCGTTCCCGGCGGAGCCAAGATGAAGGGCGTCCAGCGAACCATGAAGCGCCGCTAGCCACTCACGACCACTCCGACAGCCCTGGTGCGAAGACCCCTCAGCGGGTCCGCAGCAGGGCTGTTCCCGTTGCCCGGTCGTGCATGCCGCGGCCATCCATGTCGGTGATCACGGCCGGAACGACGAACAGCAGGATCAACTGCCGAACCAGTGCACGGACGAAGCCGACTCGTGCGTGTGCGTCGATGCGGCCCACCTGAATACCGACGATGAACTGCCCCGGGGTGAACGAGAACAGCGAGACGGTCACCAGACCGACGCCGAACCACACGGCCAACACGATCGTCGAGATCAGTCCGCTCGTGGTGTAGCCACCGAGAATCAACGACGCAACGCCGGTTGCCATCGTCCAGTCGAGCACCAGCGCGAGAACTCGGCGCCCGGTACCGGCCAGAGAGCCGACCCCCTGCTTCGGTAGGCCCAACTCCTCACCACGGAAGTTCTGGGGTTCTCGCGGGTTCGCAGCCGCCGGTCCGGACAACCAGGACCCTGTCATTCGTGCCATGATTTCCAGGATAGGCGCGGTCGGGTACACGGGAAAACACACGGACGTACTGTTGTTCGTGCCACTCGTGAACCAGGACGCGTAACACGGGCGAAACACGAGCTTGACGGGCGGGCAACACCATGTCCATAACGTCAGGTTGACGGACTCAACAAAGGAGCAAAAGCGTGGCGTTTTCCACGGCCCAAGAGGTCATCAAGTTCATCGCGGATGAAGGAATCGAATACGTCGACATCCGGTTCACGGATCTGCCGGGCGCACAGCAGCACTTCTCTATCGCCGCGAAGGCGTTCACGGCGGACACACTGGAAGACGGCCTCGCGTTCGACGGTTCGTCCGTCCGCGGATTCCAGTCCATCCACGAGTCCGACATGATTCTGCTTCCGGACTACGCCACCGCTCAGGTCGATCCCTTCCGCAACGCGAAGACGCTGAACATCGACTTCTTCGTCCACGATCCGTTCACGCGTGAGGCCTACAGCCGCGACCCGCGCAACGTCGCACGCAAGGCCGAGGAGTACTTGGCCAGCACCGGCATCGCCGACACCGCGTACTTCGGTGCCGAGGCCGAGTTCTACATCTTCGATTCCGTGCGCTTCGATTCGCAGGCGAACGGCGCTTTCTACGAGGTCGATTCGTCCTCGGGTTGGTGGAACACCGGGGCCGAGACCGAGGCCGACGGCAGCCCGAACCTCGGTTACAAGGTTCGCTTCAAGGGTGGCTACTTCCCCGTCGCTCCGTACGACCACTACGTGGACCTGCGCGATCAGATCTCGACGAACCTGCAGAACGCAGGCTTCGAGCTCGAGCGTGCGCACCACGAGGTCGGCACCGGTGGACAGCAGGAGATCAACTACAAGTTCAACACGCTGCTCCGCGCGGCAGACGATCTGCAGCTGTTCAAGTACATCGTCAAGAACACCGCATGGCAGAACGGCAAGTCGGCGACATTCATGCCGAAGCCGCTGTTCGGAGACAACGGCTCGGGCATGCACGTGCACCAGTCGCTGTGGAAGGACGGCAAGCCACTCTTCCACGACGAGGCCGGATACGCCGGGCTGTCGGATCTCGCCCGTCACTACATCGGCGGCATCCTGCACCATGCGCCGTCGCTGTTGGCATTCACCAACCCCACGATCAACTCGTACCACCGTCTGGTGCCGGGCTACGAAGCCCCCATCAACCTGGTCTACAGCCAGCGCAACCGCTCCGCTGCGGTCCGTATCCCGATCACCGGCAACAACCCGAAGGCAAAGCGCCTCGAGTTCCGTGCGCCGGACTCCTCGGGCAACCCTTACCTGAACTTCGCTGCTCAGATGATGGCCGGTCTGGACGGAATCAAGAACAAGATCGAGCCGATGGCTCCGGTCGACAAGGATCTCTACGAGTTGCCGCCCGAGGAGGCCAAGAACATTCCTCAGGCACCGACCTCGCTGAACGCGGTCATCGACCGGCTCGAGGCCGACCACGACTACCTCACCGAGGGTGGCGTGTTCACGACCGACCTGATCGAGACCTGGATTTCGCTCAAGCGTGAGCAGGAAATCGCTCCCGTCAACCTGCGTCCGCACCCGTACGAGTTCTCCCTGTACTACGACGTGTGATCGACCTGACTTCACACTGAAAACGCCCGGCCGATTCTTTCGGCCGGGCGTTTTCGTGTTTTGGATTGTTTCTGTTCCGTGCCGATTCCGGCAAATTGCAACAGAATTCGACCCGGTCGGCGTTTGATAGTCGGTACGTGGGGTAAAGACCTGTATCTGCTGAGGGCGAACAGAGGACAACGAACTTCATGGACGCACTGTGGGAATTCATCGTCGGACGACGAAGGCAGTTGGCGATCGACTCTTATCTGCATGTCTCGGCCGTCGTGCAATGCGTGATCATCGCGACCGTTATCGGCGTCGCCATCGGAATCCTCGTCTACCGCAGTCCCGCCGGATCTGCCGTCGCGACAGCCCTGGCGAGTACCGTGCTGACGATTCCGTCGTTCGCTCTGTTGGGTCTGCTCATTCCCATACTGGGACTGGGCGTTCGACCGACGGTGACCGCCCTGGTCCTGTACTCACTGCTCCCGATCATCCGAAACACGGTGGTCGGCCTCGATTCCGTGAATCCGGCGGTCACCGATGCCGCCCGCGGAATCGGGATGAGCCGCATTCTTGTGTTGCGGCGCATCGAGATTCCTCTCGCATGGCCCTCGATTCTGACCGGGATGCGCGTCAGCACGCAGTTGGCCATGGGCATCCTGGCCATCGCTGCGTACGCCAAAGGCCCTGGCCTGGGCAACCTGCTGTTCTCCGGGCTGGCCCGAGTGGGCAGCCCGACCGCCGTCCCACAGGCACTGACCGGCACCATCCTCATCGTCCTGCTGGCGTTGATCCTCGATGGGATCTACGTCGTGATCGGCAAACTGACCACCTCGAGGGGTATCCGTGAGTGAGAAAACCACCGTATCCGGCGTAGAAATCGTCTTGGAGAACGTGACCAAGAGCTACCCGGGCCAAAAGGACGCCGCCGTGGACAACGTGTCCATGACCATCCCCGCGGGCGAAGTCGTCGTGCTGGTCGGGCCTTCGGGCTGCGGCAAAACGACAACCATGCGCATGATCAACCGGCTGATAGAGCCGACGTCGGGCCGCATCACCATCGGCGGTGAAGATGCACTGTCGATCAACCCGAACGAGCTGCGCCGCACCATCGGCTACTCGATCCAGCAGGCAGGTCTGTTCCCACACATGACGATTGCCGAGAACGTCGGCATGGTTCCGGGTCTGATCGGCTGGAAGAAGCCGAGGATATCGGATCGCACCGACGAAATGCTGGACCTCGTCGGTCTCGATCCATCGTTGTACCGCGAGCGCTATCCGCGCCAGCTGTCCGGTGGCCAGCAGCAACGCGTCGGTGTCGCACGCGCGCTCGCTGCCGACCCCCCGGTACTGCTCATGGACGAGCCTTTCGGTGCCGTCGATCCGATCACCCGCGGTTTGCTCCAGGACGAATTGATGCGCCTACAGGCCGAATTGGGCAAGACGATCGTATTCGTCACGCACGACTTCGACGAAGCCGTCAAGCTCGGTGATCGGATTGCCGTGCTGGGCAACCAATCTCGGATTCTGCAATTCGATACACCCGAAGCAGTTCTGGCAAATCCGGCCGACGAGACCGTCGCCGGATTCGTCGGCTCAGGTGCAGCGTTGAAGCAGTTGACGCTGATGCGTGTACGAGACATCGAATTGTCCGATGTACCGGTCATGGGCGAGGACGAGTCGGTCGAGTCGATGAACACGGCGCTCGGAAGAGACCCAGAAGCGTGGGGAATCATTCTCGACGCTCGTCGGCGACCGATTAGGTGGACCGATCGTCGCCACCTCACCGACGCGAAGAGCTTGCGCGACGTCGGCGTGCCGATGGGCGAAATGGTCTCCACTCAGTCGACTCTGCAAGATGCTCTGGAAGCGCTGCTCGCGGAGGGTAACGCGACCGCCACGGTCACCGGTAAACGTGGCGAGTACGCCGGAACCATCACCATCGAGCAACTGATCGACACCATCAAAACCATTCGTTCGCAGCATGCTCACGACCATGACGACGACAGTGTTGAAGGTCATGACTCGAACGTTGTTCGCGACGACGTGGCCACGGGAAGCGCGTCGTGACTTCCGCCGCGGAGACCTCCGCCGTCGACGCGTCAGCGGACGACGGTACGGCGCGGACGGCACAGCAGGCGGCCAAGCGCGCGGAGCGTATTCGCTTGCTGGTGCAACCCGCGATCATCGTGTTGGTCGTTGTGGTTCTTCTTGCCTACACGTTCACCCGCGACTTGAGTGCGACGCAGAAGGAGACGCTGAACGCGAGCACTCTGTTCCAGCGGCTGTCCGAGCACGTCGTCATCACGATCGTCGTCACCGCGCTCGTGCTCGCGATCGCTGTTCCTCTGGGAATACTGTTGACCCGTAACGGCTACCGGAGATTGGCACCGGTATTCATCGGTATCGCCAACATCGGTCAAGCTGCCCCGGCGGTCGGCCTGTTGGTGTTGCTCTTCCTCGCAACAGGCAAAACCGGTTTCTGGATCGGTGTACTGCCCATCGCGTTCTACTCACTCCTTCCCGTTCTCCGAAACACGATGCTCGGTTTCCAACAGGTCGATCCGAGTTACATCGATGCTGCACGTGGACAGGGCATGTCCAGCAGCGGCATTCTGTGGCGCATCGAGTTTCCGCTGGCGGTGCCGTACATGTTGGCCGGTCTGCGCACGTCGCTGGTGCTCGCCGTCGGTACGGCCACACTGAGCTTTCTCGTCGGAGCGGGCGGCCTCGGGGTTCTGATCGACACCGGCTACAAGCTCTACCAGCCACTGATTCTCGTCGTGGGAGGCGTCCTCGCCGTCGCTCTCGCGTTGTTCGTCGACTGGCTCGGAGCACTCGCCGAGGCCTATCTCGGACCGAAAGGACTCCGCTGATGCGGCGCTCGACAAGACAACTCGTGGCACTCTGCGCGATCACCACGATCGCATTGACGGGGTGCGGTCTGCAGTCGGGTGGTGCCGTGCCACTGTCCGTCGAACCTGGGAGCATAGAAGTAATGCCGGGTCTCGAGGGTGCCGAACTGACCGTCGGATCCAAAGACTTCACCGAGCAGATCGTGTTGGGTTACATCCTCGAGTTCGCGCTCTCCGCTGCCGGTGCCGACGTTCGCGACCTGACGAATATCTCGGGTTCGAACAGCACCCGCCAAGCCATGGTCGCCGGGCAGGTCGACGTCACCTACGAGTACACCGGAACCGGCTGGATCAACTATCTGGGTAACGAAAGTCCCATCACGGACGCAGCCGAGCAGTTCGACGCGGTACGCGACGCGGACGTCGCCAACGGATTGACGTGGGTCAATCCTGCGCCGATGGACAACACGTACGCGCTCGCGATGAACCAGACGACTGCCGAACAGACCGGGGTGAAAACACTCTCGGATTACGCAGCACTCGTCGCGCGTGATCCGGCCGCGTCGGCGTTGTGCGTGGAGACGGAATTCAACTCCCGACAGGACGGATTTCCCGGCCTGGCCGCAACGTACGGTTTCGATCCCGATGCCGTACCCCGTCAGATTCTGCAGACCGGAATCATCTACCAGGCAACTGCCGACGGTTCGCAGTGCAAGTTCGGTGAAGTGTTCACCACCGACGGCCGCATCAAGGGCCTGAATCTTGTTGTCCTCGAAGACGACAAGAGCTTCTTCCCGCGGTACAACGCCACCGTCGTCATTCGTTCGTCGATCGCCGAGCAGTACCCGCAGATCGCCGAGATCACCGCTCCGATCTCCGCCGCACTGACCAATGCCGAGATAACCGAGCTGAACAAGCAGGTAGACGTCGACGGCCGTGAACCGGCCGATGTCGCGCGGGATTGGATGGTCGACAAAGGTTTCGTCACCGCCGGCGCGGACTAGCCGTTACGTGCACCGACCCGTGACGAATCCTCTGACGCGGCAATCGACACGCGGCTCGATAGCCCTGTGCAGCGTTGTGATGACGGTACTGACGAGTTGCGGTCTGCAGTCGGGTAGTGCAGTGCCGCTGCCCGTCGAACCCGGCAGTATCCAACCCGTGCCGGGGCTCGACGGCGCAAAATTGATAGTCGGCTCGAAGGAATTCACCGAGCAGGTGATCCTGGGTTACATACTCGAATTCGGTCTGGTGGCGGCCGGAGCCGACGTCCGAGACCTCACCAACATTTCGGGGTCCAACAGCACCCGCCAAGCCATGGTCTCCGGGCAGGTGGACGTCACCTACGAATACACGGGTACAGCGTGGATCAACTTCTTGGGGAACGAGACCGCTATCCCGGATGCCACCGGGCAGTTCGAGGCCTTGCGCGACCAGGACGCAGGCAACGGCCTCACGTGGGTCAACCCTGCACCTATGGACAACACGTACGCGCTCGCCATGAATCGGGCAACAGCGGACGCGACGGGCATCGAGACGCTCTCGGATTACGCCGCGCTCGCCGAGACCGATCCCGCCGCGGCACAGACCTGCGTGGAGACGGAGTTCAATTCACGACAGGACGGGTTTCCGGGCATGGCCGCTGCCTACGGCTTCGACCCCGATGTCGTTCCGCGGCAGGTGTTGCAGGGCGGCATCATCTATCAAGCGACCGCCGACGGCTCGCAGTGCACATTCGGTGAGGTGTTCACCACCGACGGCCGGATCAAGGGTCTCGATCTGGTAGTGATCGAAGACGACAAGAGCTTCTTTCCCCGCTACAACGCCACGGTCGTGCTGCGCACGCCCATTGCCGAGCAGTACCCGGAGATCGCCGAGGTCACCGCTCCGATCTCCGCGGCGTTGACCAACGCCGAGATCACCGAGCTCAACCGGCAGGTGGACATCGATGGCCGCGAGCCGGCAGACGTCGCACGAGACTGGATGGTCCAGCAGGGATTCGTCACCGTCGGGAGCGACTAGTTCCCGCCGAAGGTCCTCTCCACCACTGCCTTTGCCCGACGGGTCACACGCAGGTAGTTGTCGAGGAACGCTCCGGCGTCGCCGTTCTCCCAGCCCGCCACCTGCGCGACTGCGGAGAGCACAGCTCCCGGCCGCGGCAGCTGATCGGTGGGCTTGCCGCGCACCAGCACCAGCGCGTTGCGTGCCTTCGTCGCCAGAATCCATGCTTCCCTGAGCAATTCGACGTCGGTTTCGCTCATGAGCTCGGCTGCGCCGATGGCGTCGAGTGACTGCAGGGTCGAGGTGTTGTGCAGCGTCAGAACCTTGTGTGCGTACCTGAGCTGGATGAGCTGAACGGTCCACTCGATATCGGCCAGTCCCCCGCGTCCCAGCTTGGTGTGGGTGGCGGGATCGGCCCCCTTGGGCAGGCGTTCGGAATCGATGCGCGCCTTGATGCGTCGAATCTCGCGAACCGCGTCGGAAGACACTCCGCCTTCGGGGTATCGCACCTTGTCGGCCATCAGCAAGAACCGGATGCCGAGATCCTGATCGCCGGCCACCTGGTGTGCCCGCAGTAGAGCCTGGACTTCCCAGGCCTGCGCCCACTGCGCGTAGTACGCGGCGTACGACGCGAGGGTTCGCACCACCGGCCCGTTGCGGCCTTCGGGCCGAAGGCCGGTGTCGACCTCGAGGGGTGGGTCGGTGCTGGGCGCGCCGAGCAACTTCCGGATGCGGTCGGCAATGGTGTTGGCCCACTTGACCGCAACGGTCTCGTCGACGCCGTCCACCGGTTCGCAGACGAACAGCACGTCCGCGTCGCTGCCGTAGCCGAGCTCCCCGCCGCCGAGGCGACCCATGCCGATGACGGCGAGAGTTGCGGGAGCAGGTTCACCGCGCTCCTTCTCGCTGGCGCGGACAGCAGCCGCAAGCGCGGCGTTGATGACCGCTGCCCATACCGAGGACAACGCACGGCACACCTGAGGTACATCGAGCATGCCCAGAATGTCTGCCGAGGCCACCCGTGCCAATTCGTGACGCCGCAGCGCCCTGGCAGCATTGATCGCTCGTACCGGATCCTCGTAGCGAGCCGAGGACGACAGGATGGCGCGGTAGGTCTCTTCCGGCTCGACGTCGAGCAGACGCGGGCCGGTGGGGCCGTCGGCGAACAACCGAATGACCTCGGGGGCCTTGATCAGCAGGTCCGGTACGTAGGCCGAGGAGCCGAGCACGATCATCAGTCGCTGGGCCACAGCTCCTTCGTCGCGCAGCACTCGCAGGAACCACGTCTGCTCCCCCGCCGATTCCGACAATCGGCGGTAGTTGAGCAGCCCGGCGTCGGGATCGGGTGTGTCGGCGAGCCATTCCAGCAGCGTCGGAAGCAACACGGCTTGAATCTGACCGCGACGGGTGCCCGAGCCGACGAGCGCACGAAGGTGGCCCAACGCGTTCTGCGGGGTCGCGTATCCGAGTGCGGCGAGCTGACGCGTCGCGGCATCCGGAGTCAATCGCACTGTCTCCGAGTCGAACTTGACCACCGAATCCAGCAGAGGCCGGTAGAAGAGCTTCGCGTGCAACCGTCTGATGCGTTGCGCGTTCCGCTTGATCTCGGCGTTCAGCACACCGAGCGCATCGCGGTTGCCGTCCGGTCGCATGTGCGCCGAACGAGCCAGCCACCGCAGCGCTTCCTCGTCGTCCTGCGGAGGCAGGGTGTGTGTGCGACGCATCCGCTGCATCTGCAGCCGGTGCTCGATCAGCCGAAGAAACTCGTAGGACGCCGTCAGATTCGCAGCGTCGTCGCGGCCGATGTAACCACCGTCGGTCAGTGCCGACAACGCGTCGACGGTGCCGAGAACGCGCAGCGACTCATCGGTTCGACCGTGTACCAATTGCAGGAGCTGAACGGCGAATTCCACGTCCCGCAGGCTGCCGCGTCCGAGTTTGATCTCGCGCTCGCGGAGTTCGGGCGGCACCATCTCCTCGACGCGACGCCGCATCGCTCGCACTTCGGGCACGAAGTCCTCGCGCTGGCTGGCCAACCACACCATCGGGTTGACCGCAGCGACGTAGTCGTCGCCCAGCGCGATGTCGCCCGTCATGGGACGGGCCTTGAGCAATGCCTGGAACTCCCAGGTCTTGGCCCAGCGCTTGTAGTACGCGACGTGCGAATCCAGGGTGCGGACCAGTTCGCCGCGCTTGCCCTCGGGACGCAGTGCCGCGTCCACTTCGAAGAATGCCGAGGATCCGATGCGCATCATCTCACCGGCGATGCGGCTGGCCTGCGCGTCGGCGGGCTCGGCGACGAACACGACATCGACGTCGGAAACGTAATTGAGTTCGCGCGCACCGCATTTGCCCATCGCGACAACGGCCAGACGCGTCGGACACGGGGCGTCCGGGCACACGGTGGCCACGGCGACTGCCAGTGCTGCGGTGAGCGCGGCGTCGGCCATATCGGACAGCTGCGACCCGACCACCGTGTACGGCAGGACGGGCTCGTTCTCTACCGTCGCGGCGAGGTCGTAGGCGGCCAACACCATGATCTGGTCGCGGTACTTCTTGCGCAGCGCGATCACGGCGGGCGGTCCGGTGAGCGACGCGCGGTACAGGTCCGGTGCGGCATTGGGCCCGGTCTCGGGCTCGGCCCCCACTGCCTCGAGCAGTTCCGCGACCAGGGTGGCCTTGGTGGGGAGCTCGATCTTCGCCGACACCCCGCTGCTCTGACCTTCCTTGGTCAACAGCAGACGCCAGGTGCTGTCGTCGGCCACGAGATGATCGGCGAGCGCACTCGAAGCGCCGACGAGACCGAGGATGCGGCCACGGAATCCCTTGTCGGTGCGCAGTGCAGTATCGAATTCCGTCCACGCGGCACCGAGCAACTCGTACATCCGCACCAGGGTGCGTAGAGCGAGGTCCGCGTTCGGCGCGCGCGAGAGCGACCACAGCAGCTCGAGGCTTTCTTCCCCCGTCCAGCCGAGGGTGCGCAGGTCGGACGGCGCAGTTTCTTCGACGAGGCCGAGACGGCCCGGTCCGGGAACGACGGATCTGGAGGTCGGAGGACGCACCATCAGAATCCACCTCGGGGTGCCACAGGTTTACCTCGTCGTCAGTGCACAGCGACGCGAAGGCGCTCGCGTCGGCATCGGAACTACCATTGAAGGATCGACTAGAACGTAGCCCATGACGACGCCGTGCCGTTAAAGACCCAGGTAGGCCTTCAGCTCGTACGGCGTGACGTGGCTGCGGTATTCCTCCCACTCGCGACGCTTGTTGCGGAGGAAGAAGTCGAAGACGTGCTCGCCCAATGCTTCGGCGACCAGTTCGGAGCCTTCCATCGCGTTCAGTGCCTGATCGAGGTTGCCCGGCAGCTCCTTGTAGCCCATGGCGCGACGCTCGGCGGAGGTCAACGCCCAGACGTCTTCCTCGGCCTCGGGCGGAAGGGTGTAGCCCTTCTCGATTCCGCGAAGGCCGGCCGCGAGCAGCACCGCGAACGCCAGGTACGGGTTGCAGGCGGAGTCGGGGCTCCGGATCTCGACGCGACGCGAGGATGCCTTGTTCGGGGTGTACATCGGCACGCGGATCAGGGCCGAGCGATTCGCCGGTCCCCACGACGCGGCGGTCGGTGCCTCGCCGCCGCGCACCAGCCGCTTGTAGGAGTTGACCCACTGGTTGGTCACGGCGCTGATCTCGTTGGCGTGCTCGAGGATGCCGGCGATGAAGGACTTGCCGGTCTCGGACAGCTGCATCGGATCGTCCGGGTTGTGGAAGGCGTTGGCGTCGCCCTCGAACAAGCTCATGTGGGTGTGCATCGCCGAGCCGGCCTGGTCGCTGAACGGCTTGGGCATGAACGTCGCGCGCACACCCTCCTCGATGGCAACTTCCTTGACCACGTAGCGGAAGGTCATGATGTTGTCGGCCATCGACAGTGCATCGGCGTAGCGGAGATCGATCTCCTGCTGGCCCGGTGCGGCCTCGTGGTGGCTGAACTCGACCGAGATTCCCATCGACTCCAGCGCGTCGATGGCGTGCCTGCGGAAGTTCGGGGCCGAGTCGTGCACGGCCTGATCGAAGTAGCCGCCGTTGTCTGCGGGGGTCGGCGGTGAGCCGTCCTGCGGGACGTCCTTGAGCAGGAAGAATTCGATCTCGGGGTGCACGTAGCAGCTGAACCCGAGGTCTGCGGCCTTACTCAACTGGCGCCGCAGCACGTGGCGCGAGTCGGCCCAGGACGGCGAGCCGTCGGGCATGGCGATGTCGCAGAACATCCGCGCGGAGTGCTGGTGACCCTTGCTGGTGGACCAGGGCAGAATCTGGAACGTCGACGGATCGGGCTTGGCCACGGTGTCGGCCTCGGAGACACGGGCGAATCCTTCGATGGCGCTACCGTCGAAACCGATTCCCTCGTCGAATGCCCCTTCGAGCTCGGCGGGGGCGATGGCCACCGACTTGAGGTACCCGAGAACGTCGGTGAACCAGAGGCGGACGAAACGAATGTCGCGCTCTTCGAGGGTCCGGAGCACGAATTCCTTTTGACGATCCATGAACGCGAGAGTAAGCAAACGGAGTTAAATCTGTGTTACATCGTGAATTCGGTCTCACTTCGTGAAACTCTCTGCCTACTTTTCAGGGCGTGAGGTAGCACGTCAGCACCGTAATCCGTCCTCCGGCGGAACCAGATCGACGAGATAGTTCACCAACGGATCGTCGACGCACTCGACGCCCGAGAAGGCGACCGTGTGCTGGGTGCCCTCGTAGGTCACCAGATCTGCGCGCAGCTGCGCAGCCAACTCCACCCCCGCCTGATAGGGCGTGGCCGGATCGTTGGTCGTCGAGACGACCACCAGCGTCGGCAGTCCCTCCACGTCGACGATATGCGGATCACTCGTGTTCGGCACCGGCCAGAAGGCACACAGGTCGAGCGGCGCGTTGCCCGTCGCCCGGCCGTCGTCGAGATACGGCGCGGCCGCACGGAACCTGGCGTCCGCCTCGTCGGCCTCTGCGCGATCGGTGGTCGGCGGGCCGTCGACGCATCGAACGGCGTTGAACGCGTCGTCGATGTTGGTGTAGCTGCCGTCCTCCAGCCGTCCGGAGTAGGTGTCGGCGAGTCGGAGCAGGGTGTCGCCCCGACCGTCGCCCAATTCGTTCAAGCCGGCCCGCAGCAGACGCCACAGCTGCTGCGAGTACAGCGCCTGCTGAGCACCGGTGATCGCATCGTCGTAGCTGAGCCCGCGGGGGTCGGTCGTCTCGGCCGGCCGGTCGATCAGGGGGTCGACCAGCGATCGGAACTGCTCGACTGCCTGCGCCGGGTCGGTGCCGAGCGGGCAGGTCTCGGTCTGTGCGCAGTCCGTGGCGAACTCGTCGAACGCGGTCTGGAACGCCGCACCCTGGGCGACGGCCTCGTCGACGGGTGACTGGTCGGGATCGAGCGCGCCGTCGAGCACCATCGCGCGCACGTTCGACGGGAACTCCTCCGCGTACGCGGTCCCGATCCGGGTCCCGTAGGAGTAGCCGATGTAGGTCAGCTTCTCGTCGCCCAGAACCGCTCGAATGACGTCCATGTCGCGCACCACTTCCCGGGTACCGACGTGCTCGAGCACATCCGTCCCCGTCCGCTCGACGCAGTTCTCGGCGTAGTCACGGTGTTCGGCCTCGGTCGCTGCGATGCCTTCGGGGCTGACGTCCACATCCGGTTCGCGACGTTCCTGGTCGACCTCCTCGGACGTCAGGCACCGCACTTCCGGCTCGGATGCGCCGATTCCGCGTGGGTCGAAGCCGATCCGGTCGAAGCGATCGGTCACGGTGGTGCCCGCGGCCTGCTCGGCCAGGTAGAGCCCCGAGGAGCCGGGCCCGCCTGGATTCATCAATATCGAGCCGATCTTCTCGCCGGTCGCCTTCGTCCGCGAGATGGCGACCTCGATGGTCGTGCCGGTGGGATCGGCGTAGTCGAGCGGCACGGTCACCATCGCGCACTCGACGGAGCCGCCCAGTTCGCTGCCGTCGGTGTTGTACCGGTCGCAGGATTCCCACTGCAGGGTCTGGGTGTAGAAACTCTCGAGCCCCGCAGGGATGGGACCGGCGACGGATGCCGGCGACGACGCCTCGGAGTTCTCCGGTGTGGCTGTGGGCTCGGGGCCGGAGCAGCCCGCGAGGACCACGGCGACCGCGGACAGCGCCACGACCGTGCTCCTGGTGCGCGTTCTCATGCCACGATCGTGCCAGGTCCTGCGAGCGCGCCTCGTTCTCGCTGCCCGGCGAGGACGCCGTCGGAGCACTAGCGTGGACGCCGTGCAGGCACTCCGACTCGCCCTCGCCCAGATCAATTCCGTCGTCGGTGATCTCGCCGCGAACTCCGCGGCGATCGTCGAGTGGACGGTCCGCGCGGCCCACGACGGGGCCAACGTGGTGGTGTTTCCCGAAATGGCGCTCACGGGATACCCCGTCGAGGATCTGGCACTGCGACCGTCGTTCGCCGCCGCATCGGTTCGTGCCCTCACCGAGTTGGCGACAGCCCTGGACAAGGCCGGATGCGGCGACCGCATCGTGGTGGTCGGCTACCTCGATCGCGACGCCGAGGGCTCGCGGAACAGCGCGGCGGTGATCGTCGACGGGCGGGTGACGACTCGATACGACAAGCATTCGCTCCCCACCTACCGAGTGTTCGACGAGGCCCGCTACTTCGCTCCCGGATCGTGCTTGAGCATCGTCGCGGTCAACGGAGTGAGACTGGGTGTCGTTGTCTGCGAAGACATCTGGCAACCGGGCGGCTCCGTGCCTGCCTATGCCGCGGCCGGGGTGGACATGCTGCTCTGCCTCAATGCCAGCCCCTTCGAACAGGGCAAGGACGAGGTGCGGCGCTCCATCGCCCGGCGCCGAGCAACAGAGACCGGAGCGCCGATCGCCTACGTCAACGTCGTCGGCGGACAGGACGAGCTGGTGTTCGACGGGGCGAGCTTCGTCGTCGGGCCGGACGGTTCCACCTGGGGCCGCTCCCCCCAATTCGTCGAGCATCTCCTGATCGTCGACGTCGACGCCCCGGCTGCACCACATCCCGACGCGGCCGAGGTACCCGGCTGGACCATCGATCGGGTGACGCTCCCCGACGCGGCCGTCACCGGCTGGCAGCGAGCCGAACCGTATCTCACAGAGATCGCGAGCACCGAGGAACAGGTATGGGGCGCGCTGGTCACCGGTCTACGAGACTACGTGCACAAGAACGGCTTTCGGTCGGTCGCCCTCGGATTGTCCGGCGGCATCGACTCGGCGGTGGTCGCGGCCATCGCCGTCGACGCACTCGGTAGCGATGGGGTACACGCAGTGTCGATGCCCTCGACCTACTCGTCGGATCACTCTCGCACCGACGCAGAGGAATTCGCGTCGCGCACCGGCATCCATTTCCGCGTCGAGCCGATTGCAGACATGGTCGCCTGCTACGTCGACCAGCTGCACCTGACCGGCCTGGCCGAGGAGAACATTCAGGCACGGTGCCGGGGCATGGTGTTGATGGCACTGTCGAACACCTCCGGCCATCTGGTGCTGGCGACCGGAAACAAATCCGAACTGGCCGTTGGCTATTCGACGATCTACGGTGATGCCGTCGGCGGCTTCGCACCGATCAAGGATGTACCGAAGTCGCTCGTATGGGATCTGGCGCGCTGGCGGAACAAGTCCGCTGCCGACCGTGGGGACATCCCACCGATTCCCGAGTCGAGCATCGACAAACCACCGTCCGCCGAGCTCCGTCCCGGACAACTCGACACCGACTCGTTGCCCGACTACGACGAACTCGACGCCATACTGTTCCGGTACGTGGACCACGACCAAGGCTTTGCGGACATCGTGGCGGCCGGTTTCGACGCGGCGGTGGTCGCGGACATCCTGCGCAAGGTCGACGCGTCCGAGTACAAGCGGCGTCAGTATCCGATCGGCACCAAGGTCACCTCTCGCGCGTTCGGGCGCGACCGCCGCATGCCGATCACCAACGGTTGGCGCGACTACGCGGCCCTCGACGAGGTGTGACGAATTGCACTGCCGGTAGCGCTCCGGCAGGTCGCGTGCAGTGGCAGACTCGTGCACGTCATCACACCCCATCCCGGGGACCCGCCGAGCGGGCCTCGAGGACCAGAAAGGGACAAAGATGTCCGACACTGCTGTGTACGGCGGATCTGCTCAGGAAGCACCCTCCACCGCACTGACCCGTAAGACCCGCACGCACCACCTTCTCCAGATGAAGGCGGACGGCGAGCGCTGGGGAATGCTCACCGCATACGACTACTCCAGCGCCCGCATCTTCGAAGAGGCCGGAGTTCCTGTTCTCCTCGTCGGCGACTCGGCGGCAAACGTCGTCTACGGCTACGACACCACCGTGCCGATCACCGTCGACGAACTTCTTCCGCTGGTCCGTGGAGTCGTCCGCGGCGCACCGCATGCTCTCGTCGTCGCAGATCTGCCCTTCGGCACCTACGAGGCCTCGCCGCAGCAGGCTCTCGAAACCGCAGTGCGGTTCATGAAGGAAGGGCTCGCGGGCGCGGTCAAGCTCGAGGGCGGCGAGCGCGTGGCCGCTCAGATCGCCGCGATCACTGCCGCGGGCATCCCCGTGATGGCCCACGTCGGCTTCACCCCGCAGAGCGTCAACACCTTGGGCGGATTCCGCGTCCAAGGACGCGGTGACGCGTCCGAGCAGCTTGTCGCCGACGCCATCGCAGTCCAGGAGGCCGGTGCGTTCGCGGTCGTCATGGAGATGGTTCCCGCCGACATCGCCGGCCAGGTCACCCGCAAGCTGACCATTCCGACGGTCGGTATCGGCGCGGGCAACGAATGCGACGCGCAGGTTCTGGTGTGGCAGGACATGGCCGGCTACACCAACGGCAAGACCGCGAAGTTCGTGAAGAAGTTCGCCGACGTCGGCGATTCACTGCGCACCGCTGCCACCACGTACCTGTCCGAGGTGCGATCGGGAGTCTTCCCCGGGCCCGAACACAGCTACTGATCGTCCTCGCCTCGTCCATGTTCGGGTGGCACACTCGGTGCCATGAAACTCAGACGGGGTACGACGTCCATCGCAGGAAGAGGCGCAGTCGCAGTGGCAGGCGCGGCTGCGCTTCTCGTCGTAGCGACTGCATGCAGCACCGACACCACCAACACCGGTTCGTCATCGACCACGACGGTCGCACCGACCACCACGGTCACGGCACCGCCTGCGGACGCAGTGATCACCGATGCGCAGAAGCAACAGCTGTGCACCGATCTCGAGGCGCAGCTGTCCAATTGGCGTGTCCAGGGGCCCACCCTGGGCCGCGGCGGGCTGAACATCCTGGTGCAGACCTGGGCGGCGCAGAGCGGTGTCATCAACCTGCAGGTGGTGCAGAACCGAGCGATCGTCGACGAGATCACGACGGAGACGTGCTCGGAGGTGCGGGACGAGGCCATCCGATCCCTCGACATTCCGGACCTCGCATCCGGTTTGGTGGGCTTCTAGTATGCGGACCCTCTACCCCGAGATCGCGCCTCTCGAGACCGGACACCTCGATGTGGGTGACGGCCAACAGATCTACTGGGAAGTCTCGGGCAACCCCGACGGTGCACCGGTGGTGTTCGTGCACGGCGGTCCGGGCGGTGCCACCAATCCGTTGCAGCGCCGGTACTTCGACCCGGAGGCCTATCGAATCGTGTTGTTCGATCAGCGTGGTTGCGGGCAGTCGACACCCCACATCGCCGACGGTGCCGATCTGTCGGTCAACACCACCGACCGGTTGATCTCGGACATGGAGAAGATCCGGGAGCACTTGAACATCGACACGTGGTTGGTGTTCGGCGGATCATGGGGATCGACGTTGTCGCTGGCCTACGCGCAGTCGCACCGAGATCGCGTGCGAGGGCTGGTACTGCGAGGGATATTTCTGGTGCGGCCGTCCGAAATCGACTGGTACTACGGCGGCGGGGCAGGCCACCTCTTCCCCGATCTGTGGGAGAAATTCCTCGAACCGATTCCGCAGGACGAACGCGACGGCGATCTCGTCGAGGCGTATCACCGGCAGTTGATGTCCGAGGACCGCGAGGCCGCAACTCGCGCTGCGGTGGCGTGGTCCACCTGGGAGGCGGCGACGAGTTACCTCCTGCCGAAATCGGATGCAGTGCAGGACAACTCGGATCCACGGTTCGCCCTGGCATTCGCCGGTATCGAGAACCACTACTTCCGCAACAACTGCTTTCTCGAAGAGAACCAACTGCTCCGCGACGCCCACCTGCTCGACGGCATTCCCGGAGTCATCGTGCAGGGCCGTTACGACGTCGTGTGCCCGGCAACGAGCGCCTGGGCACTGCACAAGGCTTGGCCCTCAGCGGATCTCGTGATCGTCGACGACGCAGGGCACTCTGCCGCCGAACCGGGCATCGTGCATCACCTCGTGGAGGCCACAGACCGTCTCAGGCCGTGACGGGTACGTAATCGAAGGCAACTGTGCGTGAGTCGGTGTCGGCCCGGGCCAACCGGACCGTCACCGACTCCCCCGCAGGTGGTTCGCCGTCGCACTTTCCGAGGACGATGGGTTCCGACACCAACACCTCGGCGTCACGTTTGCCCTCGGCACCGCGCAGAACGACAGCAGAGAAACTGTCGCCCACTCGATTCTTCAGCACGTGTGCTTCGGTGAGATCGATGCAGGCGCGGTCCACTTTCGATGCCGCAGAATCCGATCCGCGCATGATCGCGGGCAGCTCCGGTAGAGCCTGCGCCGCCCAGTCCGGCACCGATGCGCCGGCGACCACGGCCAGGCACACCTCGGTGGCGAAGCGGTCGGACAGCCTCCGCAGCGGTGCCGTCACATGGGCATAGGGCGCGCCGATCCCCGAATGTTCCACCGACGCATCGCCGTCGACGGGGTCGGTCGTACGGTCGAACGCGAGATAGTCCGCACCTCGCAGCAATCCCGTCGCCCGAGTCATCATCGCCAGCGTCGACGGCTCGTCGGTGGGAAGGCCTGCCAGTACGGCACCGGCGGATGCGCCTGCAGGCCACTCGATTCCGAGCGTTTCGGCAGTATTCTTCAGTGCGTCCACCGATTCGGACGAGGCGGGCGGCAGGGTGCGCACGATGCCGATTCCGGCGTCGAGCATGATTCTGGCGGCGCACATTCCCGTCAGCAGCGACACCTCGGCGTTCCACCCGTCCACTGCAGTGCGTGGCTGCAGGACGGTGCGCCAACCCCGCCCGTCGGGAACCACTTCCTGTTCGGGAAGCGTGATGTCGACGGCTCCGCGCCGTCTGGCTGCAGCTGCGCGCTGGGCCCCGAACTCGGCCAGCGCTGCGATGGACGGATGCGGTGTCCCCGCGTCGACATCGGCTTGCACTGCGGCGTAGTCGAGCCGGGCGGTCGACCGAACGAGCGCGCGGGAGACCGTCCACGCGGCCGCCTCGCCGACGTCGTCGAGTTCGATGGTCCACAGCGCGGCGCAGCGAGTCTGCCCCTCCAGCAAACTGCCCGAACCCTCCGACAGCTCTCGCGGATGCAGCGGCACGGACCCGTCGGGAAGGTAGAACGTCTGGCCGCGTCGACGGGTCTCGGTGTCGAGCGCTCCCCCGGGCGTCACCAGTGCGCCCACGTCGGCGATCGCATAGTGCACCACCAAGCCGTTGGACGTCTTCTCGATGTGTACGGCTTGGTCGAGGTCCTTCGCGCCGGGTGGGTCGATGGTCACGAACGGGATGTCGGTGCGGTCGATTCTGCTGTCGGCGTGCAGGTCTCGGGCTTCGACCGCCTCGCGCATCGCGTCTGCGTCGAATGCTTCGGTGAGTGCGAACTCGGATCTGATGGCCTCGAAGTCGAAGCCCGGGGCCCTCAGCCGGGTGAGCAGCACCGTCAGTTGTTCCAGTCGTCGTCGGAATCGGCAGCCTTGTTGCGCGCCGCGGCGATCTTCAGCGCCTGTTCAGCGGTGGCCTTGTCCGGATACGGGCCCATGCGGTCGAGGGCGTTGGTCTGCTTGCCCTGCACGACCTGCTTGGTGCTGATGTCGTAGTACCAGGAGGTGTCGTCGTCGGTCATGACTTCCAGTGTGCCCCATGCAGCGACGCCGCAGGAGGACTGCGGGAGAAATAGTGGGTGCGAACGAGTCGGCCTGTAAGCCGGATCCTGTCTGCCGTTCCTGCTTTCGCAGGTTCGGCTGGACGACCATCCATCTGGGCACACCGTTGCCGGGTACCTCGAGCAGTCCACCCGCAGGCTCGGGCGAGCAGCCCTCGAGCACCTGCGCAGCTGCACCACTTTCGGGGTGCAGCCTTCGACCTTGCTCCGGGCGGGGTTTACCTAGCCATCCCAGTCACCTGGGATGCTGGTGCGCTCTTACCGCACCGTTTCACCCTGACCTGCAGTTCGATTCCGAAGAACCGTCCCGCAGGCGGTCTGTTTTCTGTGGCACTGTCCCGCGAGTCACCTCGGGTTGCCGTTAACAACCGCCCTGCTCTGTGGAGTCCGGACTTTCCTCGGCTCGAAGCGCGACGACACTCGGTCGCCGGTCCTCCGAGCCGCAGCCGTCCGGCCAACTCGTTCGCAGTTGCGTACTCTACTCGGCTCGCCGCGACCGCCTGGAACCGAACTACAGTTCCTCCCATGAGTGAATGGGTCGTGTTGCTGCGCGGCATCAACGTCGGCGGCATCAACATCAAGATGGCCGATCTCCGTACCGCACTCACATCGGCCGGCTTCACGAATGTCCGCACCGTTCTGGCGACCGGCAATGTCCTGCTCGGCTCCCCGCTGACCACCGCCGAGGTGAAGGCGCAGGTGGAGAGCGCGCTGGCCGAGACGTTCGGCTACCAGGCCTGGGTTGTCGTGCTGGACGTGCCGACACTTCGGGCCATAGTGGCGTCCTACCCGTTCGACGCCGAACGGGATGGCTGGCATCCTTATGTCGTGTTCGGTAGCGATGACAGCCATGTGACCGAATTGTCCGCTCTTGCAGACGAACTCGACCCCGAGCTCGAAAGGATCGCCGAGGGGAACAGCGTGCTCTACTGGGAGGTGCGCAAGGGCAACACCACCGACAGCACGTTCGGGAAAGCCACGGCCAAAGCGAAGTACAAGGCCACGACCACGACGCGAAACGTTCGCACGCTCGTGAAGATTCTCGCGTG
Organism: Rhodococcus sp. ARC_M5; assembly: GCF_022810405.1. Lineage (GTDB taxonomy): Bacteria > Actinomycetota > Actinomycetes > Mycobacteriales > Mycobacteriaceae > Rhodococcoides > Rhodococcoides navarretei. The sequence continues at coordinate 12,762 of NZ_JALGQE010000009.1, read as the reverse complement.
ACCGTTCTCGCCGCGGCATTGGTCGCTGCTGTGCTCGCCTTCGCCATCGTTCGCCCCCGCGGTCTCCCCGAGATCGTCGCCGCACTGCCCGCCGCGGCGATCGTTCTGCTCGTCGGGCTCGTCAGCCTCGACGCTGCGCGCGAGCAAGTACTCGAACTCGCTCCCACCGTCGTGTTCCTGGCGTTCATCCTGATCCTGGCGCATCTCTCGGACGCGCTCGGCGTATTCACCTGGATCGCGGCGAAGCTACGACGAGGCGCGAAGGGCAGCCCACGCAGACTGCTGACCCTGGTGTTCGCAGCAGCCGCATCGACCACGGCAGTCCTCAGTCTCGACGCCACCGTGGTTCTGCTGACGCCGGCCATCATCGGCGCTGCTCGATTACTCGGAATGTCTGCTCGCCCCCACAGTTACGCCACTGCGCACCTGTCCAATTCGGCGTCGACGCTGCTGCCCGTGTCGAACTTGACCAACCTGCTCGCCTTCGCAGCGACCGGACTGACCTTCCTGCACTTCACCGCGCTGATGGCCCTGCCCTGGATATTCGCGGTGGTCATCGAGTTGGCTGTGTTCCTGATCTTCTTCCGCAAGGACCTGAGCCGCACCGCAACGCCGCCGGACGCCTCTATCGGACACAGGACCGACGACGTACCCGCACCGCGGACCACTCTGGTCATCCTCGCCGCGACACTCATCGGCTTCGCAGTGGCAGGCCTGTTCGACATCGAACCGTTCTGGGTGGCGGCAGTGGGGTCGGTGGCACTCGCAATCCCGGCACTGCGAGGTCAGCGCACCACGCCTCGCGCCATTCTGCGCGGTGCCGATCTGCCGTTCTGCGGCTTCGTCTTCTTGCTCGGCATCGTCGTGCTCGGCGTCACCACAGGCCCGATCGGTGACTGGCTCGCGCGAATCCTGCCGTCCGACACCACCTTCATGTCGCTCTTGGCCGCGGCGGCCATCGCGGCGGTCGCGTCGAACATCGTCAACAACCTGCCCGCGACATTGCTGCTGCTGGCCGCGTTCGGGGCCGACGCTCCCCCGGCGTTGTTGTTGGCCATGGTGATCGGGGTGAACCTCGGCCCCAACCTCACCTACGTCGGGTCGCTGGCAATCATGCTGTGGCGACGCGTCGCATCGGCCAACGACGAGCCGGCAGATCTGCGAACCTTCACCGTGCTGGGCGTCATCACCACACCGCTGACCATCGTCGGTGCCGTGGCGGGCTTGTGGCTCGCGCTGCAGATTTGACCCTCGATACGCGGCTCGTGGCCAGACCGTCGCGTCAGCTCAGCGCAGCGTCGAGATCGATTGTCAGTGGTACCGGAGCCTCGATGACGCACCGCCCTCGACGAACCTGCTCGACGTATCCGTGAGGACTCAGATCCAGCGTTGTGAGCGTGGCAGCATCCGGATCGACAATCCAGTAATGGGGAATCCCCGCGTCGGCATACTCGCTGCGTTTGGTCACCACATCGGTACGACGAGACCCAGGCGAAATTACCTCGACGACCAGCACGACGTCTTCGGCGTGCAGCGCCTCGGGTGAGTCGGTTGCGCACACCACCACGTCGGGTACCCGCACCGTCGCTGGCGTCACCGAATCGACGACAACCTCGACCTCCGGTAACGCTTCCAACCCTTCTGGTAGTTGTCCGTCGAGCTGTGTACACAGACGGAACAGAATTCGGGCGTGGGCTTTCGACGGACGCGGTGAAACGACAGGCACGCCCTCCTGCATTTCGGCGTGAAAATCGTCTTCACCCAGCGCACGCCACTGCTCGACAGACAGCAGTGTGGGATGCGCTCTGGCGGCGGTCACTCGTGGAGTCTATCCGTGGTCACCGCTGGCACCACCGACAATGGCCGTGGTGCGGTCCGACGCGATCGGTGCGGGTCTCATTCACGCCGTGCGCGGAACGTAAAGACCGCCAGCCCCACACCGAACACCGCGGCACCGATCACCGCTCCCATCACCGGCAACAGCAGACCCGCATGCATGGTGTCGAACAAGGGCGGACCGCCGTAGATGTCCAGACGCGCAGCGCCGGTCGGCCCGAGGTCGTCGAAATTGGGGTCCGCGACCATCCTGACGCGGATTTCGGGAGGTTGGCTTCGTGCCCACCATGCTGCCCCCGCGCCGACGATGCTTCCCGCCGCGAGTGGGGCCACCACAAGCGTCAGCCGACCGGTCTTTCGGCCGAGACGGAACCATCCGATTGCTACCGACACGACGGTGCCGACCACAAGAGCGGCAACCGGAGCGGCCCACGTAACCGGCCACCACGGCGGACCCGACACGTACTGCATGTAGTCGTACACGCGGAAGTACCCGGTGTCACCCGAAGCCACAGGCGGTGGTGAATCCGCATCGATCCACGTCCGCGTCACCCCGTACCGCCACCCGAATGCGACTGCCAGACCGGCAACGGCCGATGCGAACGCCGCCAAGACAATCCAGCGGGCCGCCGCAGGCTCGCGGGCACCGTTCTCGGACATGCGAACCGAGTCCTCCTTCGATGCTCCGAAAGAATCAGGCCAGTCGCGCCAAGTGCGAGGTGTCGTTCACCAATCGCACCGAAGCCCCGCCGTCGGGGTAGAACTCGGCGATGCTCAGCGACGCGAGGTCGAGGTGCAGTCGATACAGCAGCGACGGGCCGACGTCGAGTGCGAGTTGCAGCAGCATCTTGATCGGGGTGACGTGGGTGACCACCAGCAGGGTTTTTCCGGCGTACTCGGTGAGCAACCGGTCGCGGGTCGCTTCGATGCGCACGCGCACCGCGTCGAAGCTCTCCCCGTTCGGCGGTGCGACGGAGGTATCACCTCGCCACGCCTTGTGGCCCTCGGGGTGGCGTTCCATGGCCTCGGTGAACGTGAGCCCTTCCCAGTCGCCGAAGTCGGTCTCGATGAGACCGTCGACGGTGGTGACGGGCAATCCCAGGCGGTCGGCCGTCGCTGCGGCGGTCTGCTGAGCGCGCGCGAGCGGCGAGGCAACGATGGCGTCGATATCGGTACGTGAACCGAGAACCGTTGCTGCAGAATCGGCTTGACGTCGACCCAGCTCGGTCAGATCCGGATTTCCGCGACCGGAGTATCGCCGGTCGACCGACATGGGGGTCTGGCCGTGACGCAGCAACAGCAGGCGAGTCGGCTCCCCCATCGCGCCGGTCCACCCGGGCGACTCGGTCTTCTTCGCAACCGGCTCGGCGTCGGGCAATTCCGACAGGTCCACACCTTCGGCAGCTGCGTCCATCGCCTCGTTGGCCAGCGCATCGGCGTGTGAATTCTGCGAGCGCGGAATCCATTCGTAGGTGACGGAGTCGAAGTGGCGAGCCAGTTCGGCAGCTGCGCGCTGAAGCGGAATCATGTCCGGGTGCTTCACTTTCCAGCGCCCACACATCTGTTCGACGACGAGCTTGGAGTCCATACGGACGGCAACCTCGCGAGCTCCGACATCACGAGCCGCAGTCAATGCCGCGATCAGTCCGTTGTACTCGGCGACGTTGTTGGTGGCCACGCCGAGCGATGCCCGACGCTCGGCGAGCACCTGCGAGCGATCGGCGCTGAACACCACAGCGCCGTACCCGGCCGGGCCGGGGTTACCGCGCGACCCTCCGTCGGCCTCGGCGACGACCCTCGATACCGGGCTCAAATTCCGGATTCCTTGGTGCGCACCAGAATTGCGTTGCACTCGGAGCAACGAATCAAAGCATCCGCGGGCTTGTTGGCGATGCTCGCGATCTCGTTGCGATCGAGTTCGATTCGGCACGCTCCACAGCGGCGAGCCTGCAGCAGCGCCGCACCACGGCCGGTGAGCGCTCGCTGCTTCTCGTAGAGCGCAAGCAGATCCGCGGGCAATCCCGAGGCCAACGACTCGCGGCGCTCGGCGCTACGCTTCTCCGCGACATCGAGGTCCGCGACGGCGTCGTCGCGGCGACGGCCCGCGTCGACCAATTCGTCTTCGATCTGCGTCAGCTGCGCACCGGCGTGCTCGTAGTCCCGCTCACTGGCCTCACGCTGTTCCATGACCTCGAGCAGTTCTTCTTCGAGGATCCCCTGGCGCCGTTCGAGGCTGCCGAGTTCGTGCTGGAGTTCGGTCATCTGCTTCGGGGCGATGGTGCCACTCTCGAGCATCTTCTTGTCGCGGGCCTCGCGCTGGCGAACGGCGTCGACCTCGCCCTCGAGTTTGCGAATGTCCCGATCGAGGTCGTCCATCGAGATCTGCACCGTCACCGCGGCATCCTTGCGGGTAATGCGCTCGGTCTCGAGCTTGTCCACCTCCTGCTGCTCGGGGAGGCTCTTACGGCGGTGGGCGATCTGCGAGAGTTCGGTATCCACACCGGCCAATTCGAGCAGCGAGGCCTGGACTTTGGGATCGACGTTCACGCTTGATGACTCCTGCGACTATGGAAGTTGGTAATGGATAACCCTACCGGCTGCTCGAAACCGAGAAAGCCGGATCGGCTCCGACCGCCTGTCGCGGGTTCACCGGTCACAGCGTCCAAGGGTCCGTACGCACGTCAGTGACCCGGCTGCTCCACCCGTCGGTGTCACCGAATGCGGCGTCGACGATGCCTCGTGCCTGCTCACACCACGGGAACTCCGACGCCCAGTGCGCGGTGTCGATCACCGCAGGCCCACCCGCGCGCAGATGCTCGTCGACAGGGTGGTGGCGCAGATCCGAGGTGACGTACACATCGGCATCGGTCCCCGCCACCGCGGAAAGGAACGAGTCACCCGCTCCCCCGCACATCGCAACCACAGAGACCGTGGCCTCCGGATTTCCGGCGGCGCGTACTCCCCACGTCGTGGTGGGCAACGCGTCGCGCACGACGTCGGTGAATTCGGCGAGTGTCATGGGATTCGGCAACTTTCCGATGCGCCCCAGGCCGGTGCACGACGGGAGAGCCACGGACTCGAAGATGTCGAACGCGGGCTCCTCGTAGGGGTGTGCCCGACGCATCGCCGAAAGCAATTGAGCACGTGCCCCTTTGGGGGCAACAACTTCGATGCGATCCTCCGCCTCGGTGTGCACCTCTCCCAGAACACCGAGCGTCGGGTGCGCGTTCGGCCCAGGACGGAATTGGCCGAGACCCGCACTCTGCCAGCTCGCTTCGCTGTAATCGCCGATCTGCCCGGCTCCGGCGTCGAACATGGCCTGTCGCACCGCGGCCGAGTCGGAGGTCGGCACGAAGACCACCCACTTGTCGTGCGAGGGGGAAGGAATGGGATCGAGTGGCCGGGTGTCGATCACCCCGAGCGCGGACGCGAGTGCATCCGACACCCCGGGATCGGCGGAGTCGGCGTTGGTGTGGGCGGTGAACAGCGCGCAGTCGGCCTTGATCAGGCGGTGGATCACCGAGCCCTTCGGGGTGTCGGCCGCGACGGTGTCGACCCCTTTGAGCAGTAAGGGATGGTGGGCCACGATGAGATCGGCACCCCGGGCAATGGCCTCGTCGACCACTGCATCGGTGACGTCGACCGTGTAGACAACCTGCTGCACAACAGCTTCGGGATCTCCGCACACCAGGCCCACCGAGTCCCAACTCTCCGCCAGACGGGGTGGGTACGCGGCGTCGAGTACCTCGATGACGTCCGCCAGTGTCACTGCCATGTTCGCTGCTCTCCTCACAGAACGGTGTTCAACGCGTCCACCAGTATGTCGACCTGCTTCGAGTCCCGTACCGCGACGCGCAGGTGGTGACGGTCGAGCCCTGGGAACGTATCTGCCCGTCGCACCGCGATACCCATCGTGCGCAGTCGTTCTCGAACGAGATCGGCACCGTCGACGCGCATCAGCAGAAACGGCGCGCGGGCCGGGCCGGTGATGTCGAGACCAAGAGCTTCGAGTCGCGGGATCATCGCGGTGCGTTCGCGGTCGATGCGCTCGGACTCGGCGCGTGCCTGTTCGACGGCGAACGGTTCGGTGCAGGCGCGGATCGCTTCGAGCTGCAGACTCCCCAGTGGCCAGTGGGCGCGGCCGTGCTGCAGCCTCGCGAGGACGTCGGGGTGGCCCAATGCGTATCCGCATCGCAACCCCGCGAGCGCCCATGTCTTCGTCAGGCTGCGCAGAACCAGCACGTCGTCCAGGCTTTGTGACGCCAGGGACTCCCCCGCCCCGAGAACGGCGTCGGCGAAGGCCTCGTCGACCACCAGCGTGCGTCCCGACTCACGCAGACTCAGGACCGCCTCACGGGGATGCAGGACCGACGTGGGGTTGGTCGGGTTTCCGATGATCACCATGTCGGCGGCGTCGGGCACGAGCGTCGGATCGAGTTCGAAAGGCGGCGGCAGGATCATTCGGTGGACCGGGACGCGAGCCTGCTCCAGTACCCAGTCGGGCTCGGTGAACGACGGGTGAATCGTCGCAACGAGCTGGGGCCCCAGCCGCGGCAGCATCGAGAAGCCCTCGGCCCCACCGCTGAGCAGCAGCACCTCGTCCGGTGCGCGGCCGTGGTGTTCGGCCACCTGCTCTCGTGCGGCCGTGTCGGCGGCCACGCTCGGGTACGAACCCAACGAACTCAGTGCCACAGCAAGCCGCTCGCGAAGCCATGCCGGCGGACCGTCGCCCCGCACGTTGACGGCGAAGTCGACGAATCCGGAATCGACCTCCACGTCTCCGTGGTGACGGAGTAGCGCATCGGGATCGGCAGCTGAGTCGGACATCGCGACGAGCGTAGCCGCGCCTTCGGCGAACAGCTCGCACCGATAGGATTCGACCATGTCTGTCGATGTGCCCGCGTCCGTTGTCCTGTTCGATCTCGATGGGACGTTGACCGATTCCGCACCGGGAATTCACGCCGGTTTTCGTCATGCATTGGCGTCGGTGGAGGCTCCCGAACCGACCGAGGAACAGCTGTCGCTGGTCGTCGGACCACCCCTGATCGACACGTTGCGCGGGCTCGGCCTGGACGAGGATGCGGCGCAGCGCGCATTGGCGGCGTACTTCCAGCGCTACGACGAGCGGGGCTGGGCCGAGAACACCGCGTTCGACGGCATCGAGACGGTGTTGACACGTTTGCAGGATCGCGGTGTGCGCCTCGGCGTTGCGACGTCGAAGTCGGAGCGATTCGCCGTACGGATTCTGGACCACTTCGGCCTGTCGCGGTACTTCGAGTTCATCGGCGGTGCCAGCAACGACGGCACCCGACGGGCGAAGTCCGATGTGATCGCGCACTCGCTGACCAACCTCGGCATCGACCCGGTGGAGTCCGCGGACGGCGGCACCGCCGGGGTGATCATGATCGGTGATCGCGACCACGACGTGCACGGTGCCGCTCGGTTCGGCATCCCCACGGTGTACGTGGAGTGGGGCTACGGCATCGACGGCGAGAGCGACGACGCCGCGTTCACCGCATCGAGCATGGACGAACTGGCCACCGTGCTGGAGCAGAACACGGCGGCCGTGCAATGAACGAGCCGCTGCATGTGACATTCGTGTGCACCGGCAACATCTGCCGGTCGCCGATGGCAGAGAAGGTCTTCGCGGGGCATCTGCGCGACGCCGGTCTGGGCGAGGCGGTACGTGTTTCGAGCGCCGGGACCGGTGGTTGGCACGTGGGCGACGGCGCAGATCCGCGAACCGTCGCCGAGCTCGATGCCCACGGATACGACAGCGAGCATGCGGCGGCGCAGGTCGGGCCGGATCATCTGGCGGCAGATCTGATCGTCGCGCTCGATACCGGCCACGCGCGCGCCCTGCTGCAGCTCGGTGCACCGGCAGATCGTGTCGCGTTGCTGCGGTCGTTCGATCCCGACGCCGACGACTCCTCGGTGGCCGATCCGTACTACTCGTCCGATTCGGCGTTCGCCGAGGTGCGTCAACAGATCGAAAGCGCCGTTCCCGGCATGCTGGACTGGGCACGGTCTCGCCTCTCTCGCTGACCCGGCTACCGTGGTGGAGTGCGAAAGTTAGCGTTCTTGCTGCGACCCAAATGGTTGGTGCTGGCTGCGGTGGTGCTGGCCTTCGCGTTCCTGTGCTTCAGCGTGCTCGCTCCGTGGCAGTTGGGAAAAAACACCTCGACGTCCGAGCGCAACGATCTGATCACCCGATCCGTCGATGTGGATCCGGTGCCGATCTCCGACATTCTCACCGCGGACGGATTCCCGGCCGAGGACGAGTGGCGTCGGGTCATCGCCCCAGGGTCCTACGTCGCCGATTCCGACGTGCTGGTGCGGCTGCGCAGCATCCGTGATCAGCCCGCCTACGAGGTCATCACCCCGTTCGTGATCGACGGCGGTCCCACCGTGCTCGTCAATCGCGGGTACGTGTTGCCGGTGGAGGGAACCAGAGCGCCCGAGTTCGAGGCGGCACCCGCCGGTGAAGTGACTCTGAACGCACGGGTACGCCAAGCCGAGGGCACCTCCCGCGAGCCCGTCGAGGACGACGGTCGGCTGCAGGTCTACAACATCAACCCGGAACAGATCGGCGCGGCGGTCGGAGTCGACGCCATCGATGGATATCTCCAGCTCGACGACGCTCAGCCAGGCGGTCTCGGCTTGATCGAACTACCGCAGACCGACGCAGGCCCCTACCTCTCCTACGGTCTGCAGTGGTTGGCGTTCGGCATCATGGCACCGCTGGGCCTGGCGTACTTCGCTCGGGCGGAGATACGGGAACGCCGCAATTCACGGGCCGAACTCGCGGACGCGATGTCCGGCGAGCCGGACGCCGATCCCGAAGACGATGCCGGTCCCGACGAGGAAGAAGAATTCACGCTGCCCACCCGCCGCGAAAAGCGAGCCAGGGCGCGCGCGGCATCACGCCCGACGACGCCGTCGGATCCTCGCTTGGCCGATCGCTACGGCAAGAATCGCTGACGCGACCGCCGACAGTTCCTGCACTCGGGTCGACAGTGCGACCGCCCGACGAAGATCCGGTGCTGTCGGCGACGGTCCGTCACCGAGGGTCGGTCTGTTCTCGACGCCGTGTCGGTACTGCGTTCTGCCGCCGAGCTGCAGCCCCAGGGCACCGGCAGCCGATGCCTCCGCGACACCTGCGTTGGGGCTGGGGTGCTTCGCCGCGTCGCGTCGCCACATCTTCAGGGCTCGGGCGGGCGAACCATGCACCGAGTGCGCTGCCGCTACCGTCGCGACGCCGGTGACGCGGGCCGGCAGCAAGTTCAGAACGTCGTCGATTCGCGCTGCGGCCCAACCGAAGCGCAGATACTTCGGAGACCGGTAGCCGATCATGGCGTCGAGCGTGTTGCTTGCGCGGTAGGCCAAGATCCCCGGAGCACCGGCCAGAGCCCCCCACACCAAAACACCGACCGTCGCGTCGGAGGTGTTCTCCGCGATGGATTCGAGCGCGGCGCGTGCCAGGCCGTCGGAGTCGAGCAGATCCGGATCGCGTCCACACAGCGACGGCAGCAGTGCGCGCGCACTGTCCAGGTCTTCGTTGTCGAGGTGATCCGCCATCCGTCGGCCGACCCTGGACAGGGACGTGCCACCCAGGGCGGCCCAGGTAGCAACCGCGATCAGTGCGGCCTCAGCAGGTCCACCCAGGCGTCCGGCCACTCGACTCGACCCAACGCCGAGCGCAGTCGCCGAGCCGATCAGCGCGACCGAATGGACGACGCCGACGGCGCGGTTGTCGCGGTAGAGGATGTGTTCGACGCGCAATGCCGTGGTGCCGAATCCTGCAACCGGGTGCCAGCGTCGTGGATCTGCGAACACTCGATCGAGGCCGTAGCCGACGAGCAAACCTATCGCTCGGGGGTGTGTCCGCATCGCTCGAATCTAGTCAAGCGCACACCCGGATCAGGACACCGGAGTGTCAGGCCCAACGGTGACGGTAGGCACCAGCCAACTGACGGTTGCGAAAGTCGATGTCGCTTCCGTCGTTGAGCAGTGCAATTGCCATTCCCACGAAGCCGACGGCTGCCATTACGAACATTGTCATGATTCCCCCAGAATCTCGTGTGGATCCGCTGCGCGGATGTGTCTGTAACAGATTGTTACCCCTAAGTTCGTGGTTTCCACCTCTTTGAGGTCGGCGTCACGTGTGTCCGTCATCACGAGACGCGCGTCTCATCGGAACGTCCAAATATCAACGGCCACCGACACTCTCGGGCTGTGCGCTTCTCCCGTAGTTACTGCGGCACAGGAAAGAGATGCTGCTCGTCGATCACAACCGACCGGAGAAACTCGTCCACGGCCTTCACCCGCGCCAGACCGGTCAGCTCTCGCGGCACCACCGTCCAATACGTCCGCTCGACCGAGAAGACGCCGGGCAACACGGACACGAGGGCCTCATCCGGCTCACCGATGTAGCTGGGCAAAGGAGCAATTCCCACCCCGGACCTCGCCGCGATCCATTGCCCGGTGATGTTGTTGGTCTGTATCTGCGCTCGGCCCTCGGGCAGGATCGAGTCCAGAATTCGCAGCGGTGCGACATCGAGCAGCGCATCGACGTACGAGATCAGCGTGTGCTCTCGCAGGTCGTCAACAGTACGGATCGGCGGCCCAGTGGCAAGATACGTTTCGGTGGCGTAGAGCTCGAGTGAGTACGTCGCCAGCCTGCGGGTCTCCACGAATCTCGGGGACGGCCGCTCCAATGTGATTGCGATATCGAATTCCCTGGTGGCCAACGAGTTGTGCTCGGTGGCGGTGACCAGTTCGATGTCGAGATCCGGGTGCTTGTCTCTGAGTACACCGAGTTTCGCTGTCAGAACGAACGCTCCGAAACCGTCCGGGGCCGCGATGCGCACGGTCCCTCGTAGGGAGCCGGTGTCGGAGGTCTGATCCTCGAAGGCGGCGATGAGTGTCGATTCGACGGTCTCTGCATATCCGACGAGGCGTCGACCCGCCTCGGTGAGTCGCCAACCCGACGGGGTTCTGTCGAACAGGCGCTGCCCGGCCGATTTCTCGAGCGCCGTGATGCGCCGACCGACGGTGGTGTGGTCCACGCCGAGAGTGTGCGAGGCGTCGGTCAGACGCCCGGTCCTCGACACTTCGAGGAAGTATCGGAGATGGTCTGCGTTGAACACCCACCGAGACTATCTGCGGTGTGCATTTCTGCACAGCGATCTGCGGTTTTGGCCTTTGACATGTGCATCCGTACCAGTGAGACTCGGGACACACCGATGGAAGGATCGAACGTTGACCGACGTCATTGCGCACTGGATCGATGGCAAGACCTACTCCGGCACCTCCGACCGGACTTCCCCCGTCACCAACCCCGCGACCGGCGAGGTCACCGGCACACTCGCGTTGGCCGACACCGGCGACGCCCGCGCGGTCATCGACGCCGCCGCGGCCGCATTCCCGGCGTGGCGCGATACCTCCCTCGCCAAGCGAACCTCCATCCTGTTCTCGTTCCGAGAGCTGTTGAACGCGAGGAAGAACGAGCTCGCCGAGATCATCACCGCCGAACACGGGAAGGTCCTCTCCGATGCACTCGGTGAGATCTCACGTGGCCAGGAAGTCGTCGAATTCGCTTGCGGCATGGCACATCTACTCAAGGGCGGATACACCGAGAATGCGTCGACCGGGGTCGACGTCTACTCCATCCGTCAGCCGCTCGGACCGGTCGGCATCATCTCTCCCTTCAACTTTCCCGCCATGGTCCCGATGTGGTTCTTCCCCATCGCCATCGCCGCCGGCAACACCGTCGTACTCAAGCCCTCCGAAAAGGACCCGAGCGCGAGCATCTGGCTCGCCCGGCTCTGGGCCGAGGCGGGCCTGCCCGACGGCGTGTTCAACGTCCTGCAGGGCGACAAGGTTGCAGTCGACGAACTCCTCGAGAACAAGAAGATCAAGTCGATATCCTTTGTCGGCTCCACCCCCATCGCCCAGTACGTCTACTCCACCGGCACCGCCAACGGAAAACGCGTCCAGGCCCTCGGCGGGGCCAAGAACCACGCCGTCGTACTCCCCGATGCAGATCTCGACCTCGCCGCCGACGCCATGGTCAACGCCGGCTTCGGATCCGCAGGCGAACGGTGCATGGCCATCTCGGCCCTCGTCGCCGTGGGGAACATCGCCGACGAACTCGTCGCCAAGATCGCCGAGCGCACCACCCCGCTGGTCACCGGCGACGGAACCCGCGGGGCAGACATGGGACCGCTGGTCACCAAGGCGCACCGTGACAAGGTCGCCTCGTACGTCGACGCAGGCGAAGCGGCCGGGGCCACCCTCGTCGTCGACGGCCGCACCGTCCGGCCCGACGGTGGGACCGACGGATTCTGGCTCGGCCCCACCCTTATCGACAACGTGACTCCCGACATGAGCATCTACACCGACGAGATCTTCGGCCCCGTCCTCTCGGTCGTGCGCGTCGACACCTATGACGATGCCCTGCGGCTGATCAACGAGAACCCGTACGGCAACGGCACCGCCATCTTCACCAACGACGGCGGGGCTGCCCGACGCTTCCAGAACGAGGTCGAAGTCGGCATGGTCGGCATCAACGTCCCCATCCCGGTTCCCATGGCGTACTACAGCTTCGGTGGGTGGAAGAACTCCCTCTTCGGCGACAGCCACGCCCACGGCACCGAGGGCGTCCACTTCTTCACCCGTGGCAAAGCAGTCACCAGTCGCTGGCTCGACCCCAGCCACGGCGGCATCAACCTCGGCTTCCCTGAAAACAGCTGAGCCCCGAGAACAGCTGACCCCCGAAAAAGAGCTGACGCATGTGCGCGGAACTTCGTGACGGGTTCACGTGGTCGTCGCAACGAGCAGTCGTTTGTTGTACTCCTCGAGGGGAGTATCCCATCCCAGGGTTTTTCTGGGGCGGTTGTTCAGTAGCGCGGCGACCTCGTCGAG
>NZ_JALGQE010000008.1 GCF_022810405.1 Rhodococcus sp. ARC_M5 | reverse complement strand
ACGGTGCGGCCGGCAACCGCGTCGACGATCGGGGCCGCGGTGTGTGCGGCGTCGACGATCACCACCTCGTCGTCGTCACCGATCAGCCAGATGTTGTTGTCGACGTCCCAGGTGCCACCGTCGAGGCTGAACGTGCCCGAGGTGACGACGTTCTGGACCCGGAATGTCCCACTCACAGGATCACCACCGAACGCAGGACGGTGCCCTGATGCATCTTCTCGAACGCGGCTTCGACGTCGTCGAGGGTGATGCGTTCGGTGACGAACTTCTCGAGCGGCAACCGGCCCTGCTGATACAGATCGACCAACTGTGGGAAGTCGCGTTCGGGCAGGCAGTCGCCGTACCAGGAGGATTTGAGCGATCCGCCGCGGGAGAAGAAGTCGATCAGCGGCATCTCGAGGGCCATCTCCGGGGTCGGCACCCCGACCAGGACGACGGTCCCGGCGAGGTCCCGGGCGTAGAAGGCCTGCGTCCAGGTTTCCGGGCGACCGACGGCGTCGATGACCACGTCGGCACCGAAGCCTCCGGTGAGTTCCTGCACTGCTTCGACGGCGTCGACGAGTGAGGAGTCGACGGTGTGGGTGGCTCCGAGTTCGAGGGCCCAGTCGAGTTTTCCTTTGTCGCGGTCGACGGCGATGATCGTCGACGCCCCCGCCAGGCGGGCTCCGGCGATCGCGGCATCACCGACACCACCGCACCCGATCACGGCCACGGAATCTCCGCGGGCGACGTTGCCGGTGTTCATCGCTGCTCCGAGCCCGGCCATGACGCCGCAGCCGAGCAGTCCGACGACGGCAGGATCGGCGTCGGGGTCGACCTTGGTGCACTGGCCCTCGTGGACGAGGGTCTTCTCGGCGAAGGCTCCGATCCCCAGGGCGGGGGTCAGTGCGGTGCCGTCGTCGAGGGTCATCTTCTGGGCGGCGTTGTGGGTGTCGAAGCAGTACCACGGGGTGCCGCGTTTGCAGGCCCGGCATTCCCCGCACACCGCCCGCCAGTTCAGGACGACGAAGTCGCCGACCTCGACGTGCTCGACGCGATCACCGATCGTCTCGACGATGCCGGCGGCTTCGTGGCCGAGCAGGAACGGGAACTCGTCGTTGATGCCGCCCTCGCGGTAATGCAGATCGGTATGACACACCCCGCACGCCTGAATCTTCACGACGACCTCGTTCGGGCCGGGATCGGGAATGGTGATCGTCTCGATCGAGACGGGCTCGCCCTTGCTCTTGGCGACGACGGCGCGGACCTGCTGCGGCATGAGTTCCTCCACTGAAAATCGTGTGTTGCGTGCTCTGTTCAGCCTCGCACAACGCATCAGCACGTGGCGACATCTGCATGGGTTCGGCGCAGCGAGCCGTGGAGTTCACAAGGTTGTGACCGGCTGGGCACGCAGTCTTTGCGTGCGAGCGGTACCTATGACGAATGTCTGAACCCATGGAGTACGACCTGGTGGTCATCGGCTCCGGCCCCGGCGGCCAGAAGGCGGCCATCGCGGCCGCGAAACTCGGCAAGCGAGTGGCGATCGTGGAGAAGGGCCACATGCTCGGCGGGGTCTGCGTCAACACCGGCACCATTCCGTCCAAGACGCTGCGCGAGGCGGTTCTGTATCTCACGGGGATGAACCAACGTGAGCTGTACGGGGCCAGCTACCGGGTGAAAGCCGACATCACTCCCGCCGACCTGTTGGCGCGAACCCAGCACGTGATCGGCAAGGAGATCGAGGTGGTGCGCTCGCAACTACTGCGCAACCGCATCGAGTTGATCACCGGCGTCGGCAAGTTTCTCGACGCACACACCATCGTGATCGAGGACGAGTCACGGGGCGAACGCATCACGGTCAAGGCCGCCAACGTGGTGATCGCGACCGGCACCGCACCCGCCCGCCCGGCCGACGTGGCGTTCGACGACTACCGGGTCCTCGACTCCGACGGAATTCTCAACCTCGAGTTCATACCGTCGTCGATGGTCGTCGTCGGGGCCGGTGTCATCGGCATCGAGTACGCCTCGATGTTCGCCGCCCTGGGAACGAAGGTCACCGTCGTCGAGAAGCGTGATTCGATGCTCGACTTCTGCGATCGCGAAATCATCGAGTCGTTGCAGTTCCACCTTCGCGATCTTGCGGTGACGTTCCGATTCGGGGAGGCGGTGACCGCTGTCGACGTCGGCCAGAACGGGACGGTGACGACGCTCGCCAGTGGCAAGCGAATCCCGGCCGAGACGGTGATGTACTCGGCCGGTCGTCAGGGCCTGACCACCGCACTCGAACTCGAGAACGCCGGGCTCGAGGCCGACGCGCGCGGTCGCATCTTCGTCGACGAGCACTTCCAGACCAAGGTCGACCACATCTATGCAGTCGGCGATGTCATCGGATTCCCTGCGTTGGCCGCGACGTCGATGGATCAGGGCAGGCTGGCGGCGTACCACGCGTTCGGCGAGTCCAGCGCCAAACTGACCGACGTTCAGCCCATCGGCATCTACTCCATTCCCGAGGTGTCGTACGTCGGTGCCACGGAAGTAGACCTGACCAAGGGATCGATCCCCTACGAGGTCGGGGTGTCGAGATATCGCGAACTGGCCCGAGGTCAGATCGCAGGCGACTCGTACGGGATGTTGAAGTTGCTCGTCTCCACCGAGGACCGGTCGATACTCGGGGTCCACATCTTCGGTTCGGGTGCGACGGATCTGGTGCACATCGGCCAAGCAGTGATGGGGTGCGGCGGTACCGTCGACTACCTCGTCGATGCCGTGTTCAACTACCCGACGCTCTCCGAGGCCTACAAGGTGGCTGCCCTCGACGTCACCAACAAGATCAGAGCGCTGGCGAACTTCGACCGCTGACCGAGTCCACGCAGGGTCGAGCGACTGCCGGGGAATGAACGGCGGGTAATCGGTTGTTCTTCTCGGGTAGTGATTCGCCACGTTCGACGTCGGCGCGTGCACGGCGTGAGCAGAGGGTCGGCGTATTCTGGCTCGAATCTCGCGTCGAGGTACCGACGAGTCGATCCGAAAGGGGCCCGGCCATGACCGAACAGTCGAAGATGTACGAGCTGGAGTTTCCGGCACCGCAAATCTTTTCCAACGACGGTGTCGGACCCGTCCTCGTGCACGGTCTGGAGGGCTTCTCCGACGCAGGTCACGCGGTGAAGTTGGCAACGACTCATCTGCGCGAGAGCCTCGAATCCGAGCTGGTCGCATCGTTCGATGTGGACGAGTTGATCGACTACCGGTCACGTCGACCCACGATGACGTTCAAGTCCGATCACTTCTCGGATTACGACGCCCCCGAGTTGAACCTCTACGCAGTCAAGGACCGCACCGGCACCCCGTTCCTGTTGCTCGCAGGGATGGAACCGGATCTGCGATGGGAGAAGTTCACCACCGCAGTTCGGTTGCTCGCCGAACAGCTGGGAGTGCGGCGCACCATCGGCCTCGGTTCGATCCCGATGGCGATTCCGCATACGCGCCCCCTGGGTGTGACGGCCCACGCCAGCGACAAGGAGCTGGTCAAGGAAGGCAACAGCTGGGCAGGCGACCTGCAGGTACCCGGCAGTGCGTCGTCTCTGCTCGAGCTTCGAATGGCTCAGCACGGACACGAGTCGATGGGCTTCTCGGTGCACGTGCCGCACTACCTCGCCCAGACGGACTACCCGGGAGCGGCCGAAACGCTGCTCGAGAACGTCGGCGAGGCCGCCGAGTTGGACCTGCCGCTCGCGGCACTGGGTGAAGCCGCTGCGCGGGTGCGCGAGCAGGTGAACGAGCACATCACCGGAAACGAAGAAGTGCAGTCCGTGGTGCAGGCGCTCGAGCGCCAGTACGACACGTACGTGGCCGCACAGGAACAGCAGTCGACACTGTTGGCCAGTGACGAACCGCTTCCGAGCGGCGACGAACTCGGTGCCGAATTCGAGCGCTTCTTGGCCGAGCAAGCACAGCTCGACGAAGGCGACGACACAACCGAGCAGTGACTGTGTGAGCGGCCATAACATTCGACCACGCACGCGGTCATATCCGACAACGCATGCGGATCGAAACATACCTGTAACCGCGAATACGCTCGATGTCGTGCCCTGAGCGCCATCTCGTGCGAGAGTCGTAGCAACACGTACTGCGGTACGTACGTCGACACACTCGTGCACGACGTCGCCGTTCGAAGCTGCCGCGTGCGGCGCACCAGGGAATGTCAGGAGGCGCAGATGACCACCAATCCGCGCAGTCGCAAGCTCCGCCCGGTTCCCGACGAAGAACCACGGCTGATCTTCCGGACGATTCACGGATACCGGCGGGCATTCCGCATGGCCGGTGAAGGTCCGGTGCTGCTGTTGATCCACGGGATCGGCGACAACTCCGAGACGTGGAACGAGGTCATTCCGCACCTCGCGAAGAACTACACCGTCATCGCCCCTGATCTGCTCGGGCACGGTCGCTCCGACAAACCGCGCGCGGATTACTCCGTTGCCGCGTACGCCAACGGCATGCGTGACCTGCTCTCGGTGCTGGGCATCGAGCACGTCACCGTCGTCGGCCATTCACTCGGCGGCGGCGTCGCCATGCAGTTCGCCTACCAGTTTCCCAACATGGTGGACAGGTTGGCGCTGGTGTCCTCCGGCGGCGTCACCAAGGACGTACACCCCATACTTCGACTGGCCTCGATGCCGTTTCTCAGCGAGGCGGTCAAGCTGCTTCGCCTGCCGGGCGCGATCCCCGCGGTGAAGTTGGCGGGTGGCCTCCTCAGCAAGCTCCACAGCTCTCCCCTGCGGCCCGGTTCGCTTCTGCACGACACTCCCGATCTGATCAGAGTGCTGAGCGAACTCCCGGCGCCGACGACGTACGAGGCATACCTGAGAACACTGCGCGCCGTCGTCGACTGGCGTGGCCAGGTGGTCACGATGCTCGACCGGTGTTACCTCACCGAAAACCTGCCGGTACTGCTCGTGTGGGGTGATCAGGACTCGGTGATTCCGGTCAGTCACGCGCGCCTGGCCCACTCGGCCATGCCCGGGTCCACGTTGGAAGTGTTCGAGAACTCCGGACATTTCCCGTTCCGGGACGATCCGATGCGCTTCTTGCAGGTCCTGGAGGACTTCATCGATTCGACGCCGTCGCTGACCTATGACGAGGTGCGATGGCGCAACTTGCTCATCACCGGCGTCGGCGAGGACATGATCACCGGAAGCGCCAGCACCCGGCTCGCCGTGCTCGGAGCCATGGGCTCGGACGAACGCAGCGCCACCTGACGCGTGCACTCGCCCGCGGTGTCGATGCGGGTCCGGCTGTCGATCCCACATAGCCTGTAGAGGTGCTTCTCACCGAACTGATTCCCGACGCCACCGCCGAGCAGTCCGACGGCGTGGACCCGGACGTCCTGTTCGACACCTTCACCACCTGGACGTCCGATCGCGGGCTGACGCTGTATCCCGCGCAAGAGGAAGCTCTCATCGAGCTGGTCTCCGGCTCCAACGTCATCCTCGCGACGCCGACCGGATCGGGTAAGTCGATGGTCGCCATCGGAGCTCACTACGCCGCCATGGCCGCGGGCATTCGAAGCTTCTACACCGCGCCGATCAAGGCGCTCGTCAGCGAGAAGTTCTTCGCCCTGTGCGAGATCTTCGGTGCCCAGAACGTCGGCATGATGACCGGCGACGCGTCGGTCAATTCCGGTGCTCCGATCATCTGCGCCACGGCAGAGATCGTCGCGAACCTCGCTCTGCGTCAAGGGGCAGGATCCGACATCGGCCAGGTGATCATGGACGAGTTCCACTACTACTCCGAGCCCGATCGAGGATGGGCCTGGCAGGTGCCGTTGATCGAGCTGCCGCACGCCCAGTTCCTGTTGATGTCTGCGACCCTGGGCGACGTCTCGTTCTTCCGGGACGATCTGACCCGACGCACCGGACGGACGACCACCGTCGTCTCCGGCACCGAACGTCCCGTTCCGCTGATGTTCTCGTATGTCACCACCCCGATCAGCGAGACCATCGAAGAACTGGTGGACACGCACCTTGCACCGGTCTATGTCGTTCATTTCACGCAGGCCGCGGCACTCGAACGAGCCCAGGCGCTGACGAGCGTCAACGTCGCGTCCAAGCAGGAGAAGGCCGAGATAGCCGAGGCCATCGGCAACTTCCGCTTCACCACCGGTTTCGGCAAGACCCTGTCGAGGTTGGTCCGGCACGGAATCGGCGTGCACCACGCCGGCATGCTGCCGAAGTATCGACGGTTGGTGGAGAAACTGGCGCAGGACGGGCTGCTGAAGGTGATCTGCGGAACCGACACCCTCGGGGTGGGTATCAACGTCCCTATTCGCACCGTGCTGTTCACCGGACTGACCAAGTACGACGGCATTCGCACTCGCAAGCTCCGGGCCCGCGAGTTCCATCAGATCGCCGGTCGTGCGGGACGGGCCGGCTACGACACCCTCGGAACCGTCGTGGTCGAGGCCCCCGAACACGACATCGAGAACGCACGTCTGGTGGCCAAGGCCGGCGACGATCCGAAGAAGCTCAAGCGCGTGCAGCGCAAGAAAGCACCCGACGGCTTCGTCTCGTGGGGCGAGCCGACATTCGAGCGGATCATCGCTGCAAGTCCGGAACCGCTCACGTCCCGATTCTCGGTGAGCAACGCCATGCTGCTCAATGTCATTGCGCGGCCGGGCAATTGCTTCCATGCCATGCGCCACCTGCTCGAGGACAATCACGAAACCAGGCCGGCCCAGCGCAAACATATCCTGCGGGCACTCTCGCTCTACCGTGGTCTGGTCGATGCGGGCATCGTCGAGCAACTCGACGAGCCGGACGCCGACGGGAGGCACGCGCGCCTGACCGTGGACCTGCAACCGGACTTCGCGCTCAACCAGCCGCTGTCGACGTTCGCGGTTGCATCTTTCGATCTGCTCGACGCCGAATCGCCGACGCATGCGCTCGACGTGGTGTCGATCATCGAATCGACGCTGGACGATCCTCGCCAGATCCTGATGGCACAGCAGCACGCTGCGCGCGGCGAAGCGGTGTCGCAGATGAAGGCGGACGGCATCGAGTACGACGAGAGAATGGAGCTGCTGGAGGAGGTCACGTGGCCGAAACCTCTTGCCGAGCTGCTGGTTCCGGCGTTCGAGATCTATCGTGGCACTCATCCGTGGCTTTCCGAGGTCGGCCTCTCCCCCAAGTCCGTGGTACGCGACATGGTCGAACGCGCGATGACCTTCGCCGAATTGATCAGCCACTACGGTCTGATGCGGTCGGAGGGACTGGTCCTGCGGTATCTCGCCGACGCCTATCGCACACTGCGCCAGACGGTTCCGCCGGAGTCTCGAACCGAAGAGGTACAGGACATCACCGAGTGGCTTGGCGAACTCGTCCGGCAGGTGGATTCGAGCTTGCTCGACGAGTGGGAGAACCTGACCGATCCCGGTGCCGAGCCGGAAGCGCTCGTCGAGGCGTACGGGTCCGATGTGCCGCGTCCGATCTCGGCCAACCCGCGGGCCTTCCGAATTCTTGCGCGCAATGCGATCTTCCGCCGAGTCGATCTGGCGGCGCGTCGACAGTGGAATACCCTCGACGACCTCGACGACGGGCCCCACTGGGAGACGGAACTCGAACCGTTCTTCGACGAGTACGGCTCGATCGGAACCGGCCCATCGGCCCGGGGCCCCGCGTTGTTCACCCTGAACGTCGGTGCGGACTCCACCACGGTGCGTCAGGTCTTGGAGGATCCGGACGGCGACCACGGCTGGTCGTTCGACGCCGTCGTTGATGTCCCCGAGTCCGACGCCGCCGGCGAGATCGTGTTCGACGAGATCGTGATCACGCCCGGCTGAGATCGGTTGCGCAGTCGGCACACATCGCGGCGGGCCTTCGTTCGTCATTTGGTACCGTCCGGGCATGGCTACCGACGTGTCCGTCGTCCGAGTGTTCACCGATGACAACGGCAGGTTCGGTAACCCACTGGGTATCGTTGCCGCGGACGCCGTCGACGAGGCGGACAGACAGCAGTTCGCCACCGAGCTCGGCTACAGCGAGACGGTGTTCGTCGATCGCACCGAGTCGGGTACGGCCTCCGCGACCATCTACACGCCCGCCGTGGAACTCCCCTTCGCCGGGCATCCCACCGTCGGACTCTCGTGGTGGCTTCGCGACCAGGGACATCCGGTCGGTGTGCTCGTCGTCCCTGCCGCACCGCTGACCATCCGCTACGACGACGAGCACACCTGGGTTCGCGCCCGAGCCGACTGGACTCCGCACTTCACCTTCCATCAGGTCAACGATGCGGCCGAGGTGGCAGCAGCCGTTCCGAGTGCGTACGACAGCGGGCACCACTACGTCTGGGCCTGGACCGACGAAGCGCACGGTGCGCTGCGGTCACGCATGTTTGCGCCGATGATGGGCATTGCCGAGGACGAAGCAACCGGTGCCGCCGCAGTTCGGCTCACCAGCGAGCTCGGCCGGGGCCTGAACATCGTGCAGGGAGCCGGGTCTCGGTTGCGCACCACCATCGACGACGACGGTTGGGTGGAACTGGGCGGACGCACCGCGGCGGACGCGTCGATCAGCGTGTGACGGGCACGTCGACTTCGATTTCCTCGCCCAGGCGAACGCCCGCGGCGAGCGGAAGTCGGTCGCCGCTCCAGAACTTGCCCGGATCGAACCAGTCCGCTTTCTTGTTGCCGGTGAGCAGACCCATCGAGTCGTAGGTCATGGCGACCACTTCTGCGCAGTAGGCAGTTTCGAGAGCAGCGCCCTCGCGTTCTCTTCGACGCAGCGTCGGTACTCGTCCGCGAAACCAGCGACCTGCGAGTGCGGCAGTGGTCGGAAACGCCGTGCCGTCCAGGCGGGCTATGGTGCGCAGCAGGGCGTCCTCCTGCTCCTTCGTCACAGACTCGTCCAATTGCCGCAGCCAACAACGTTGTTCGTACTTCGTGGCCCATTGGGTGACGGCCGCGCGCAGGTCGTGGAGCTGCACCCCGCGTTGAAAATTACCGGTCCACATGTCCTGCAACGATTTTCCCAGTTCGGCGTGCCACATCAGCGGCGGCAGGTCGTCGATCACGACGGCCATTCCGACGTGATTGACGGGACTGTTGGTCAGTGCCTGGATTGCGCGATCGGCGTTCGACTGTCCGCGGAAGATCCAGATGTCGCCCGTTCTGGTGGCATCGACTGCGGTGTCGAGGCCGATTCGCGACGGATTCATGGTCCTCACCCTAGATCTCGTGACGGTACGGTGGCCGGATGAACGTGTGGAAGGCTCTCGGTCTCGCCGGAATGGTCGGTGTCGCGGCCAGCGGGGCTTTGGTGGTTCGATCCGAGCGCAAACGCCGTGCCTACGCGCCGGACGAAGTGCGTGATCAGCTGCACCAGCGGTTCGCTGCCGTCTCAGAGGAACCGCGACCGGCAGTTGCTCCCCCGCTCTCGCGGGGGAAGCAACTGATCGGCAAGCTTCGGTTCAGCCGAGAGCGCTGAGGATACGCGCGGCGAGCTCTTCGATCTCGGCGTCCGTCATGACGAAGGCGGGCGAGATCTGCATCGCACCCTGACCGGCGGCGCGGCTGGAAACACCGTGTGCTCGAAGCGTTTTGACGAACGGCAAGGCCTCGGCCGGGTCGGCGAGCTGGACGGCGGCCACCGCACCGATCCCGCTGCGGATCTCCGCGACTCGTTCGTGTGCGGCCAACGGCGCGAGGTGGGTGTGCAGCGCCGCCTCGATGCGCGTGGAGTGGGTCAGCAACTCCTCCCGCTCGATGATGTCGAGGTTGGCCATTGCCGCCGCAGCCGCTCCGGCATGGCCACCGTAGGTGTACCCGTGCCGCCACCACACCCCGCCTGCGAAGAACGGCTCGGCGATCGTCGGGGCGATGAACACCGCGCCCATGGGTACGTACCCCGACGTCAGCCCCTTGGCGGTCGTCATCAGGTCGGGTTCGAGCTCGAATCGGGTGGAGGCGAACCAGCTCCCGCCGATCCGGCCGAATCCGGTGACGACTTCGTCTGCAACGAACAAGACGTCGTTGTCACGGCAGATCTGCCGTACCTCGCGCAGGTATCCCTCGGGCGGCAAGTAGATTCCACCCGCACCGATCACCGGCTCACAGAAGAAGGCGGCGACGTTCTCGGCACCGACCTCCTCGATCAACGCCAGCAGTGACTTCGCGTCGTCCCACGCCACCGTTCGGGCGTCGGACATGAGGTCGCCGTAATGCTCCTTGTTCACCGGAATGCCGGCGAGCGCCGTACCGGCAACATGCATCCCGTGGTACGCCTTCTGCCGACCGACGATCAGCTTCTTGCTCGGTCGCCCCACCTCTACCCAATAGCGCCGTGCGAGTTTCGCTGCGGTGTCGATCGAGTCCGAGCCGCCGGAGGTGAAGAAGATCTTGCTTCCCGGTACCGGGGCGATGGCAGCAAGGCGATCGGCGAGCGCGAGGGTGGTCTCGGGTACGAAGTCACCGAAATTGGAGTAATGGGCGATCGAGCTCAGCTGCGTCGCAACGGCGTCGGCGATCTCGCGCCGGCCGTGGCCGACGTTGGTGAACCACAGGCCCGCGGTGGCGTCGAGGTACTCGGTGCCCGCGTTGTCGTAGATGTAGGCACCCTCACCGCGAGAGACGACGAACGGGCCGTTGGCCGTCACGCTGCCCATGTCGGAGAAGCCGTGCCAGAGCGCGGACGAGTGGGCGGTGGCGGTCCGATCGGCTGCTGGATCCAGGTCAGAAGACATGCGGTACACAGTAGTCACGTGGAGGTAGCCGATTCCGATCCGTACCTCCACCGTCCGGCGATCCGCCCGAGTGCACCCACCGCCAGAGCCATCAACGCGAAGGCGACGGTGAGAACGATCAGGCCGATTGTCAAAGCGAGGTAGCCCTGGACGCGAGGGTCGAGGAACGGGTAGGGATACCAGTCGACAACAGGTCCTCGGATCAGCGTGTAGATCCCGTAGAGAAACGGAAACAGCAACCACATCAGGCTGCGCGACTCCGGAATCTGCCGCCGCGGTGGTGCGAGGATCCAGTCGATCAGCAGGACGACGGGCATGATGCGATGCACCACGTTGTTCGTCCACGGATCCGCCACGCCCACATCGATGTTCGCGAGCAGTACGGCATAGATGATTCCGGTGATGACCATGTACAGGGTGACGGCACCACGGATGAGCTGCCAAGGCACTGCTCGTGGATCGACGACACCGCCGACCGTCAACACCAGCACCGTCAACACGTTGCTCATGACGGTGAAGTAGCTGAAATAGTTGGCCAGCGAGAACGTCGGGGAAGCGAGACCGTCCACGACGATCGAGATCAGTGCCGAGGCGGTGAGCGCCGCGAACAGCACGCGCAGCGTCCTGATCGGTACGGGAGTGCGCGCCGGGACAGTCACATCCTGCGAGATGCTCATGTGGCGATCCTGGCACAGTCACGGCCTGCATTCGATGACACTGCCGAAACGGATATCCTGGTTCGAGTATGTCTACCTCGAATCCGTCCGTTCAGCGTCGCGCTCTCGCCACACGTCTGGCCCAGGTCACCATCCGCGACGAGAACCGGCTGCGGCGGCGTCTGGACAAGGCCCGCACCGACGACGCATTCGCCGCTCTCGACCGCGACATCACCCGCGCCGAAACCGTGGTCGCCAATCGCCGGGCCGCGGTCCCCACTCTCGAGTTTCCCGAGTCACTTCCGGTCAGTCTTCGCAAGGACGACATCGCCGCGGCCATCGCCGAACACCAGGTGGTGATCGTCGCCGGTGAGACCGGATCCGGCAAGACCACCCAGATTCCCAAGATCTGCCTCGAACTGGGGCGCGGGATCCGGGGCTCGATCGGTCACACGCAACCCCGTCGGCTCGCCGCGCGCACCGTGGCCGAACGCATCGCCGAGGAGGTGGGCGAACCACTGGGGGAATCCATCGGCTACAAGGTGAGATTCACCGACCAATCCTCGGATTCGACTCTCGTCAAGCTGATGACCGACGGCATCCTGCTGGCGGAGATCCAGCGAGACAGATTGCTGCGCCAGTACGACACCCTGATCATCGACGAGGCGCACGAGCGCAGCCTCAACATCGACTTCATCCTGGGCTACCTCGCGCAGCTACTCCCCCGGCGTCCCGACCTGAAGATCGTCATCACCTCGGCGACGATCGATCCCGAACGATTCGCCCAGCACTTCGCACGAGATGGGGTGCCCGCGCCCATCATCGAGGTTTCCGGCCGCACGTTCCCGGTCGAAATGCGCTATCGGCCACTGACCGTCGACGCCGGGGACACCACGATCGATCTCGACCCCGTCGATGCGACCTGCCAGGCCGTCGACGAGCTGATGGCCGAGGGCGACGGGGACATTCTGGTGTTCCTGTCCGGTGAACGCGAGATTCGCGACACCGCCGACGCGTTAACCGACCGCAATCTCCGCAACACCGAGATCGTTCCGCTCTACGCGAGGCTCTCTGCCGCCGAACAGCATCGAGTGTTCTCCCCACACTCGGGCCGACGCGTGGTGCTGTCGACCAACGTCGCGGAGACCTCGTTGACAGTCCCCGGCATCCGCTACGTGGTGGACCCCGGCACCGCCCGCATCTCGCGATATTCGTTGCGCACCAAGGTGCAACGACTCCCCATCGAACCGATCTCGCAGGCGTCGGCGCGGCAACGCGCCGGCCGCTGTGGCCGCGTCGCCGACGGCATCTGCATCCGCCTGTACTCGGAAGAAGATTTCGAGTCGCGTCCGCAGTTCACCGAGCCGGAGATTCTGCGTACCAACCTGGCGTCGGTGATCCTGCAGATGACCGCACTCGGGCTCGGAAAGATCGACGCGTTCCCGTTCGTCGAACCGCCCGATCCGCGCAGCATCCGGGACGGCATCGGACTGCTCGAGGAACTCGGGGCGCTGAAGCCTGCCACCAAGGACGGCACCGCGGAGCTGACCCCCATCGGCCGGGAACTCTCGGCACTACCGGTCGATCCTCGGATGGCGCGGATGCTCGTCGAGGCCAACGGCAACGGGTCTCTTCGCGATGCGCTGGTGGTCGTGGCGGCCCTGTCGATTCAGGACGTTCGGGAGCGGCCCGCCGAGCATCAGCAGGCGGCGGACGAGAAGCATGCGCGTTTCGCGGTGGAGAACTCCGACTTCCTCGCGTACGTCAAGCTGTGGACCTACTTGCGCGAGCAGCGGAACGAGTTGTCCTCCAACCAGTTCCGACGCATGTGCCGCACCGAGTTCCTGCACTATCTGCGCATTCGCGAGTGGCAGGACCTGCACGGCCAACTGCGTCAGATCACCCGTGGGCTCGGGTGGACGGTGCCCGACGCCGACTCCACCGAGACCGCCCTGCATCAGTCGTTACTGTCCGGGCTGCTCTCGCACGTCGGGCTCAGGGAGGGTGACAAGCGCGAGTTCCTCGGCGCACGTGGGGCGCACTTCGCGATCTTCCCCGGATCGGGTCTGTTCAAGAAGCCCCCGCGCTGGGTGATGGCCGCCGAACTGGTCGAGACCGGACGCCTGTGGGGCCGGATGGCAGCTCGCATTGAGCCGGAGTGGGCCGAGCGGTTGGCACCGCGTCTGGTCAAGAAGACATACTCGGAACCACACTGGTCCATCAAGCGAGAATCGGCGATGGCCTACGAACGGGTGACGCTGTACGGCATTCCGCTGGTGACGCAACGCCCGGTGAACTATCACCGCATCGATGCAGAGGCGTCCCGCGAACTGTTCATCAGACATGCGCTGGTGGAGGGTGAATGGAAGACCCAGCACGCGTTCTTCCACAAGAACAGGGCTCTGCTCGACGACGTGGGCGAACTCGAACATCGAGCGCGGCGACGAGACATCGTCGTCGACGACGACGCCCTCTTCGACTTCTACGACGCACGCATCGCCCCGGAAGCGGTGTCGGCGCGGCACTTCGACACCTGGTGGAAGAAAGCCCGCAGGCAGGATCAGCACCTGCTCGATTTCACCACCGACACCGTCGTCAACGCCGACGCGGCCTCGGTACTGACCGGCGCGTATCCCGACGCGTGGCGACAGGGCGAGATTCAGTTCCCACTGACGTACCAATTCGAGCCGGGTACCGCCGCCGACGGAGTCACCGCACGAATTCCGATCGCACTGCTCGCCCAGGTACAACCGGTGGGATTCGACTGGCTGGTTCCGGGGATGCGCGTCGAGTTGGTGACCTCGTTGATCAAGACACTGCCGAAGGCGCTCCGTCGCAACGTCGTTCCGGCACCCGACTTCGCCGCCGCGGCACTGGCGGTCATGAAGCCGCGAGCGGAAACACTGGTGACGGCCTTGGCACGCGAGTTGTCGCGGGCCGCGCAGTGCCACATCACGGCGAAGGACTTCGATACCGCGGCCCTGCCCGAGCACCTGAAGATGACCTTCACGGCCGTCGACCCGTCAGGAAAGGTGTTGGGCAGCAACAAGGATCTGATCGCTCTGCGCACGAGCCTCTCCGGAGAGGTGGGTCGTCAGGTCGCGAACGCTGTCGGCGATGCAGAGCGCGCGCCGTCACTGGCCTGGACCTCGGGCACGTTGGGACGATTGGAGTCGACCGTCACCCGGGAGGTCGGCGGTCAGAAGGTCACCGGCTACCCCGCGTTGGTATCCGAGGGACCGGGCGTTGCGGTTCGAGTCCTCAGCACCCCCGCCCAGCAGCGCGCAGCAATGCGCTCGGGCACCAGAACTCTGCTGTTGTCGACGGCACCGAAGGGCACCAAAGCCCTGCTGGCCGGTCTGCCCACCGCGGAACGCCTTGCCCTCGGCCAGAATCCGTACGGCGGCGTCGATGCGCTCCTCGAGGAATGCCGAGTACTCGCGGTAGAGGAAGCTATGGATGCGCACGGTGGGCCCGTCCGAGATCCGGATGCCTTCGAGAAGTTGAGGGCACTCGTCAACGCCGAGGTTCCTCGGCGCACTGCCGCGGTGTTGGCCCTGGTGCGCCCCGTGCTGACGGCAGCTCTCGCGCTGTCGGCGCAGCTACAGGCGTCCTCGGGTGAACCCGCAGAGGATGTTCGAGAACAGCTCGACGGCTTGGTCTTTCGCGGGTTCGTCACCGAATTCGGTTCTCGCAGACTGGCAGACCTCCCGCGCTATCTCGCTGCGGCGACCAAGCGGTTGGCTACGCTGCCGAGCAGTGCTGGTCGGGATGCGGCGGCGATGGATGTACTCGATCGGGTGTACGCCTCGTACGGACGACTGCTGGATTCGCTCCCGGAGAGCAGAAAGAACAGTTCCGGCGTGCAGGAACTGTTCTGGATGATCGAGGAATTGCGCGTCGGGCTATTCGCTCAAGGGATCCGTACGGCGTATCCGGTGTCGGAGAAGCGCGTCGCGAAGGCGATCTCGGATCAGAATCGATGACGCGCGGGGCTGTCAGTCGACGTCGGCGGACTCGCGATGCTTGCGGAGTTCGTGGATCTCTTTCTCGAAGTCCTCGGCCGAGCTGAACGAGCGGTAGACGGAGGCGAAGCGCAGGTAGGCCACTTCATCGAGATCGCGGAGCGGACCGAGAATGGCCAACCCCACTTCGTTGCTGGGAATCTCGGCGGAACCTGCTGCGCGGATGGCGTCTTCCACCTGCTGAGCCAAGAGATTCAATGCGTCGTTGTCGACGTCTCTCCCCTGGCAGGCGCGCCGAACGCCCTTGACCACTTTTTCGCGGCTGAACGGCTCGGTCACACCGCTGCGCTTCACGACGGCCAGCACTGCGGCCTCGACCGTGGTGAATCGACGACCGCACTCCGGGCAGGAGCGACGCCGCCGGATTGCCTGCCCCTCGTCCATCTCACGCGAGTCGACCACGCGCGAGTCGGGGTGCCTGCAGAACGGGCAATGCATGAGGGAGCCTCCGTCGTATCCAACGCTCCGATGACGAGCACGCGCATCGGAGCAGTCAGTCGAGGATACTCAGTGCTGCTGGGCACGATGGGGCCGGTGGTCATCTGCCCGTTGTGTACTCGACGACCGCTCCGTCGTGTACTTCGACCACACCGGCCGGCCCCACGCCTGCGTCGGGTGCAGCGGCCCGTAGGTGTGCGATGCCGATGAGTCCGCCTGCAACGACCACGACCGCCAACATCCACAGCACGAGCGATCGCATTCGGACCGGCTGACCGGCGAAGTGCGCCGAGGTCTCGTCGAACTCGCGATCGGCGGCCTCACGATCGGTGACGTCGGTCCAGGACGGCTCCAGAACCGGCAGGCACGGAGTCGTCAGCGCACCGCGCATCTCGATGGAACTCCGCAGCGCGGGACGAGCACGGCGACGACGCTCGACGACAGCGGACCGGGTACGGACACCTGCGGTGGTGGGGCGATCGGTGGTGATGGTCATCGGAACCTCGTCTTCGCTCGGTGGATCGATTGTTCGATCAGGCGTTCGATGGACGCTTGTTCGAAGTTCTATCACGAGGCTCCGACAAAGTCTGTAGAAAACGCGACACGAGTCGAACAGATGTTTGATTCAACAGCTGATACACGCTAGATTCGTGTCAGAAACCACACGCCACACGAGTCGACACCATCAACTCCAGTCCGCGCAGACCTACCACGCAGACCGGATCCAGAACACCAGCAGGAGGCCGACAGCATGAAGGACGAGACCTCGACGAGGTCGACCACGCGTTCCACGAAGACCGCAGCGGTAAAGCCGGCCGCAGAGCCGACATCCAAGGCCATGGAGGTCGGTACCGACATCAGCGCTGGGCTGACCGAGCGGCAGCGGAAGGTGCTCGAGGTCATTCGCGCCTCGGTCACCGAGCGCGGGTATCCACCGAGCATTCGAGAGATCGGTGACGCGGTCGGCCTCACGTCGACCTCGTCCGTCGCCCACCAACTCCGCACGCTCGAGCGCAAGGGCTTCCTCAGGCGCGACGCCAACCGGCCCCGCGCCGTCGACGTCCGTGGCCTCGACGAGGTGCAGGCCGACCAGGCTGCCGCCGCGGTCGACGGTTCGCCTGCGTCCGAGGAACAGGATCGGTTGCCAACTCCGACGTTCGTTCCGGTACTGGGGCGGATCGCAGCAGGTGGCCCGATCCTGGCCGAGGAGGCCGTCGAGGACGTGTTCCCGCTCCCCCGCGAGCTGGTCGGTCAGGGTTCACTGTTTCTGCTCAAGGTGGTCGGCGAGTCGATGATCGACGCAGCCATCTGCGATGGCGACTGGGTGGTGGTTCGCCAGCAGTCCGTGGCCGACAACGGCGACATCGTGGCTGCGATGATCGACGGCGAGGCCACCGTCAAGACGTTCAAGCGGTCCAAGGGTGAGGTGTGGCTGCTGCCGCACAACCCGCTGTTCGAGCCGATTCCGGGCAACAATGCCGCGATCCTCGGCAAGGTCGTCACCGTGATGCGCAAGCTGTAGGGGTCGTCACCGTGGTGACACGCGAAGGGCCGCAGCACACCGTGCTGCGGCCCTTCGCATTTCCCGGATCAGCGGATCACAGATTCAATCCGCGGCCGATGATCTCCTTCATGATTTCGGTGGTGCCGCCGTAGATGGTCTGCACACGAGAGTCCATGTACGCCTTGGCGATCGGGTATTCCTTCATGTAACCGTAGCCGCCGTGCAGCTGCAGGCACCGGTCGATCAGCTTGACCTGATTCTCGGTGGTCCACCATTTCGCCATCGCGGCTTCTTGGACGGTCAACTTCTCTGCGTTGAGCAGTTCGATGAACTTGTCCACCATGATGCGGGTGGCAGTGGTTTCGGTGGCCAACTCCGCCAACACGAATCGAGTGTTCTGGAATTTGCCGATCGACTTGCCGAAGGCCTTGCGGTCGCGGCAGTACTGGATCGTCATGTCCAGCGCCGATTCCATGGCCGCGGCAGCGACGACAGCGATCGACAGGCGTTCCTGAGGAAGGTTCTGCATGAGGTAGATGAACCCCATGCCTTCTTCACCGAGCAGGTTGGCGGCGGGCACGCGCACGTCGGTGAAGCTGAGTTCGGCGGTGTCCTGGGCCTTCATACCGATCTTGTCGAGGTTGCGGCCTCGCTCGAATCCGGGCATGTCGCGTTCGACGACCAGCAGGCTGAACCCCTGTGCGCCCTTCTCGGGGTCGGTGCACGCCACGACGATGATCAGGTCGGCGTTGATTCCGTTGGTGATGAACGTCTTCGAGCCGTTGAGCACCCAGTCGTCGCCGTCACGCACGGCCTTGGTCTTGATGCCCTGCAGGTCGCTTCCGGTGCCCGGCTCGGTCATCGCGATCGCGGTGATGAGTTCGCCGGAGCAGAATCCGGGGAGCCAGCGCTGCTTCTGCTCGTCGTTGGCGAGATCGATGAAATACGGCGCGACGACGTCGTTGTGCAGCGTGAAGCCGATACCGCTGTATCCGCCGCGGGTGGTCTCCTCGGTGACGATGGCGTTGTAGCGGAAGTCCTTGACTCCGCCGCCGCCGAACTCCTCGGGCGCTGCCGTTCCGAGGAAGCCCTGCTTACCGGCCTCGACCCAGACGTCGCGATCGACGATGTTCTGCTCTTCCCACTTCGCGTGGTTGGGGGCTACGTGCTGGTCGAGAAATTTCCGGTACGACTCCCGGAACAGCTCGTGCTCGGGCTCGAAAAGTGTGCGTTCCACGAATGTCTCCTTGTTCGGTGCATACCGGCAGCGACCACGCGAAATCTCTACGGATTTCGGTCGCCGGTACGACTGACGTCACAGGGAAACACTACGTCCGCGGGGTCGGGGCGGTCGATGACCAAAACGCGCGCGATCCGTGACCGACCCCGCTAACGACCTCGTGTGCCTGATTTCCTCGCGAGCGCCGAGACGATCGGGTAGCCGAGCAGGATGCCCACCGAACCCCATGCGATACCGCCGAGCTCGACCGATCCGACGGACAGTGTCAGGTCACCGATTCCGGCGACGAGCGCCGCAGCGACGACCATGAGATTGACCGGATCGGTGAAGTCGACCTTCGCGTCGGTCCAGATGCGCACGCCGAGCAGCCCGATAAGGCCGTACAGGACCAGCGTCGCTCCGCCGATGACACCGTCGGGCACGGTGAAGATCAGGGCACCGAACTTGGGCGAGAACGCGAGCACCATCGCGGTGATCGACGCGACCCAGTAAGCGGCGGTCGAGTAGACGCGCGTTGCGGCCATGACGCCGATGTTCTCTGCGTACGTGGTGGTTCCGGAGCCGCCACCGGCTCCGGCGAGCGTCGTCGCCAGCCCGTCCGCGATCAGTGCGTCACCGGCCACGTCGTCCAGGTTCTTCCCGGTCATCGCGGCGACGGCTTTGACGTGCCCCACGTTCTCGGCGACGAGGACGATCACCACCGGCAGCGCGACCAGGATCACCGACAGCTCGAACGACGGCCCCCGGAACTCGGGCAGACCGATCCAACTCGCCGCGCTCAGGGCGTCGAGACGCGGTTGCGCTATTCCCCCGGTGACGGCGGCGAACACCCAACCCAGAACGACTCCGACCAGAATTCCGAGTCGCCCGATCAGGCCCGGTCCCAGCGCCGTCGCCAGCAGAATTGCGATCAGAGTGACGGCGGCGATCAGCGGCTGTGCCTCGAACGACGTCGTGGCGGCCGGTGCCAGGTTCAGTCCGATCAGCACGACGACCGCACCGGTCACGACGGGCGGCATCGCCGCCTCGAGTACCCGCTGGCCTGCGAACTTCACCACGAAGCCGACGGCTGCCAGTACGACGCCGACACACAGGACGGCGCCGAGTTGGGCCGCGGGTCCGTCCGCCTGGGTGGCACCGAGAGGGGCCAGGAATGCGAAGGACGAACCCAGATAGCTGGGTACGCGACCTCTGGTGATGATAAGGAACAGCGCCGTTCCTATGCCCGAGAACAGCAATGTCGTCGATACCGGGAAGCCGGTGATCGTCGGAACCAGCAGTGTGGCGCCGAACATGGCGACCACGTGCTGCATTCCGATGCCGATGGTGCGCGGCCACGTCAATCGTTCGTCGGGCGAGACCACCGCCCCGGCCTCGACGGCTTTTCCGTTTCCGTGCAGCGTCCAACCCAGATTTCTCATGATGGGAAGAGACTATTGCGTCAGCCGAGTATCGCGCTCACTGCCTCGCGGGCAGCGGCGGTGCTGTCCGTTCTCAACGCTGCGGCGGCCGCTTCCTTGCACTGAGCGAGCGTGACCGTCGCCAGCTTCGAACCCACGTGCGCGACGGCAGCCGATGCAGCCGAGAGCGAGGTGATGCCGAGTCCGACCAACACGCAGGCAAGCAGTGGATCGGCAGCGGCTTCACCGCAGACTCCGACGGGCTTGCCCGCCTTGGCTCCCGCGGCCGCGGTGTGCGCCACCAGTGCCAGCACGGCCGGCTGCCATGGATCGGTCAGGCCTGCGAGCTGAGCGGACATACGGTCGGCGGCCATCGTGTACTGAGCGAGGTCGTTGGTGCCGATGGACAGGAAGTCGACGTGTTCGAGGATGTGTTCGGCGAGCAGAGCGGCTGCGGGGATCTCGATCATGACGCCGGGGGTGAGTCCACGCTCGCGGACGTCGGCGGCGAAATCCTTCGCCTCCAGCGCGGTTGCAATCATCGGAGCCATCACCCACGGGGAGGAATCGGTCGCCTTCGCGGCTGCTGCGATGCCGTCCAGCTGGCGGTACAGAATCCCGCGGTCGGCCTCGGCGATGCGGATGCCGCGAATGCCAAGGGCCGGATTGGCCTCGTCGGGATGGGTGGCGAACCGAAGGGGCTTGTCGGAGCCGGCGTCGAGAGTCCGCACGACGACCTTTTTGCCCGCGAACGCGTCGAGCACCTGCGCGTAGATCTCGGCCTGCTCGTCGACGGTCGGTTCGGAATCGCGGTCCAGGAAGCACAGTTCGGTGCGAAACAGTCCGACGCCATCCGCTGCACTCGACCGCGCTGCGCGCGCACCGGCACCGTCCTGGACGTTGGCGAGAATGTCGACCGCGTGGCCATCGGCGGTGGTACCCGGACCGACCCACTGCGATACCCGGTCGAGCTCGTCGCGCGCTGAGACGACGGCGGCGCGAGCCGAGTCGGCGTCGGGTTCGAGGTCTATGCGGCCGCTGGTGCCGTCGACCGATGCGTTCGTACCCGCGGCGATGTCGTCGAGCCCTGCCACGGCGACGATGCACGGGATGCCGAGCTGGCGGGCGATGATCGCGGTGTGGCTGGTCGGACCTCCAAGTGAGGTCGCGAGTCCGACGATCAGAGCAGGGTCGAGGCCGGCGGTATCGGCGGGTGCCAGGTCGTCGGCGAACAGCACCGACGGTTCGTCCGGCACGGGAACTCCGGGCTCCGGAACGCCGAGGATCTCGGCGATGACGCGATCACGGATGTCACGCAGGTCCGTCACTCGCTCGGCCATCAGTCCGCCGAGCTGGGTGAACATCGCGGCGAACTTCTCCGTCGCCGCCGCTGTCGCGGCGACTGCGGAACTGCCCTTGGCGATCGAGGCGCGCGCGGCTCCGAGCCACCCGCGGTCGGTTGCCATCGCGGCATTGGCCGACAGGACCTCCGACGCAGCTCCCGTCGCCAGCTCCGCGCGACCACGCAATCGAGTGGCGACGGCGTTCGCAGCGGCATCGAACACAGCCTTCTCCGACTCCCGATCGGCCTCGGGCACTTCGCCCGTATCGGCGGGAATGGACGGACGGGCACCGGGGCGGATCACTCGGCCGTATCCGACGCCGGGCACGACGGGCGTGCCGCGCAGCGTGGTCTGCGCTGCTCCGGTTCCGGCTGCATCGACTGTCGTGTCTGCGTGTCCGGTCGACGCGGTGCTAACCGATCCCGTCATGTGGTCCTCCTCGGATCCTGCGTGAACAAAGGTCTTCGTACTGTTCGGCGAGCTGTGGTGGAGCCGATCGCTTGCCTGTGTTGTGACCGAGATTACTCCAAACCCTTGACATGTCAACACACACGGGCGTAAAACAACATAAAGCAACATGAACCGGGAAGGAGACGCAGGTGTACGCCGAAGAACGACAACACGCCATCGCAGAATTGATCAGCACCCACGGACGCGTCTCCGTCAACGATCTGTCGGCCACGTACGGTGTCACCACGGAAACTGTGCGTCGCGACCTCGCCACCCTCGATCGCATGGGAGTCGTACGCCGCGTCCACGGTGGAGCAGTACCCGCATCGGCGCTGACCACACTCGAGCCCGGCGTCTCGGAGCGAGAGTTCACCCGCGCGGATCAGAAGGACGCTATCGCCGCCGCCGCGTTGTCCTTCCTGCCTCCAATCGGCGGTAGCGCCGTCTTCGATGCCGGCACCACCACGGGCCGACTCGCCGGATTGCTTCCCCATGATCGCGAACTGACGTTGGTGACCAACTCGGTCCCGATCGCAGCCCGGGCCGCGACCATGCCGAGCATCAGCCTTCGACTGCTCGGCGGACGGGTACGTGGGACCACCCAGGCAGCTGTCGGCGACGAAGCACTGAGCGCCCTCGAATGGCTGCGGGTGGACGTCGCGTTCATCGGCACCAATGCCATCAGCGTCGGGCACGGACTGTCCACGCCCGACAGTGACGAGGCAGCAGTCAAGCGAGCCATGGTCGAGGCAGCCAACCACGTTGTGGTGCTGGCGGATTCGTCGAAGATCGGCCGCGAGCATCTGGTCAGTTTCGCCCGCGTGGGATCCATCGATGTCATCGTCACCGACAGCGACATTTCGACCAATGACCGAAAGAATCTCAGCGACAAAGGAATCGAGGTGGTGATCGCATGATGGTCACTCTCACGGCCAACCCGAGCATGGACCGGACGGTCACACTCGACACGCCGCTCGTCCGCGGCGGCGTACACCGGGCATCGACGTCGGTCACCGACCCGGGAGGCAAGGGCGTCAACGTCGCTCGCGTGCTCGGCGGATCGGGAGTCGAGGCCCTTGCAGTGCTTCCGGCCAACACCGGAGACCCCCTGCTCGACGCGATGGCCGCGAAAGGCGTTCACTTCTCGGCAGTTCCGACGTCGGGCCTGGCCAGGACGAACATCACGGTCAGCGAGATCGGTGGTACCACCACCAAGATCAACGAGCCCGGCGCAACCGTATCGGAGCGGACCCGCGCCGAGCTGCGCGAGCGGATACTCTCACTCGCAGTCGACGCCGAATGGGTCGTTCTGTCGGGTTCGCTTCCGCCCGGCCTGCCTGCCGACTGGTATGCCGAGCTCGTCACGGCACTGCGCGCCACCTCGGCCAAGGTTGCGGTGGATACGTCCGACGAGCCACTGCTCGCGCTGGCGGCAGCTTTTCCGGAGTCGGCACCGGATCTGATCAAACCCAATTCCGAGGAACTCGCCCAACTCACCGGGTACGATTCCGAGGAGCTGGAAAGCGCCGCGGCACAGGGTGATCCGACTGCCGCAATCGCTGCCAGCACAATTCTTCTCGGCCGAGGCGTCGGCGCGGTACTGGCCACCCTCGGTAGCGCAGGGGCCGTTCTGGTCACCGAGGACGGTTCCTGGTACGCCAGCCCGCCCCCGATCACTGCAGTCAGCACGGTCGGCGCAGGCGATTCCTCGCTGGCCGGCTACATCCTTGCCGATGCCGAGAACTGTTCCGACGCAGACAAACTTCGCCGCGCCGTCGCCTACGGAACGGCAGCCACCGCACTTCCAGGCACCACGCTTCCCCTGCCCGAGCAGACCCACCCGAATTCGGTGACGGTCCGTGCGCTCGATATTCCGACGTCCGTCACCACATCCACGCTCTCCACCCCCGCGAATCGTCTCTAGGAGTCTGCAATGTCCACCCCCACCGAAGATCAGCAGATCATCGCCGAGGATCTGATCCTCCTCGACGCCGATCTCGGCGAATCCAAGGAAGCTGTCATCGAGCGCCTCGCAGGCGTTCTGGCTTCCGCGGGTCGCGCAACCGAGACCGATGCTCTGCGCGACGCCGCTCTGGCCCGCGAAGCACAGTCGGCGACCGGCCTGCCCGGCGGGATCGCCATCCCGCACTGCCGCTCCGAAGCGGTCACCTCGGCCTCCCTCGGATTCGCCCGGCTGAACCCCAAGGTCGATTTCGGTGCCCCCGACGGCCCCGCCGACCTCGTCTTCCTCATCGCAGCGCCTGCCGGTGCCGGCTCGGCCCACATGAAGTTGCTCTCCAGCCTGGCGCGCGCGCTGGTCAAGCCGGAGTTCGTCACCTCCCTGCGCAACGCGTCCTCGGCTGCCGAGATCGTCACTCTCGTCGACGGTGTCATCAACCCTGCCGCCAAGCCGGCCGCTACGACCCCTGCTGCTGCCCCGGTGTCGACCGCCAAGCACAGCGCGGCCGCCACCCCGGCCGAGACCACTGCCCCCAAGCACATCGTCGCAGTCACCGCCTGCCCCACCGGGATTGCGCACACCTACATGGCTGCCGATTCACTCGTCGCAGCCGGTGAGCGTGCCGGAGTCACGGTTCACGTCGAGACCCAGGGCTCGAGCGGCAGCACGCCGTTGGACCCCTCGATCATCGCCGGAGCCGAAGCCGTCATCTTCGCCACCGATGTGGGAGTCAAGGGCCGCGAGCGTTTCGCCGGCAAGCCCGTCATCTCCTCGGGCGTCAAGCGAGCCATCAACGAACCCGACGTCATGCTCACCGAAGCTCTTCGCGCTGCACTGAACCCGGACGCAGCTCGCGTCGGCGGTACCGCAGTGGCGGCCGGCTCGAACGAGTCCGCAGGTGAACTCGGCTGGGGCACCCGCATCCGCCAGATCCTGCTGACCGGCGTCAGCTACATGATCCCGTTCGTCGCCGCCGGCGGTCTGCTGATCGCCCTGGGCTTCCTGCTCGGCGGATACGAAATCAAGGATGTTGCCGAGGACATCGTCGTCAACAACTCCATCACCTCGCTGCCCGAAGGTGGAATCGCCGCCTACCTCGGTGCCGTGCTCTTCCAGATCGGCGCGCTGTCCTTCAGCTTCCTGGTGCCCGCGCTGGCCGGCTACATTTCCTATGCCATTGCCGACAGACCCGGTCTGGCACCAGGATTCACCGCAGGCGCGGTGGCCGTTCTGGTGGGTGCAGGCTTCATCGGCGGTCTCGTCGGTGGCCTGATCGCCGGCTTCGTCGCACTGTGGATCAGCAAGTGGAAGATCCCCACAGTTCTGCGCGGCCTCATGCCCGTCGTCATCATTCCGCTGTTCGCCACCCTCATCGTCGGCGCGATCATGTTCCTGCTGCTCGGCAAGCCACTCGCCGCGATCACCAGTGGACTCACGGACTGGCTCAACGGACTCAGCGGTTCCTCGGTCATCATCCTCGGCATCATTCTCGGCCTGATGATGTGCTTCGACCTCGGTGGACCGGTCAACAAGGCAGCCTATGCATTCGCCACCGCGGGCCTCTCGGTCACCGATACCGCATCACTGCGCATCATGGCCGCCGTCATGGCCGCCGGAATGGTGCCGCCACTGGCCATGGCTCTCGCTTCGACCGTTCGCGCACGCCTGTTCACCGAGGCCGAGCGCGAGAACGGCAAGGCTGCATGGTTCCTGGGTGCTGCATTCATCTCCGAGGGCGCAATTCCGTTCGCAGCGGCCGATCCGTTCCGCGTCATCCCCTCGATGATGGCCGGCGGTGCAGTCACCGGTGCCATGATCATGGCGTTCGACGTCACCCTCAGCGCACCCCACGGCGGCATCTTCGTATTCTTCGCCATCGGAAACATCCTGTGGTTCATCGTGTCTCTGGCCGTCGGCACCATCGTCTCGGCGTTCCTCGTCGTCGCGGCCAAGCAGTTCGTCAAGGGCAAGAACGCTCTGTCGGACGCGGAGCTCGATCGCACACCCGTCACCGTCTGACACTCGCTACGATCGCAACAACCCCACTACGAAGGAGCACCACATGCCCAGCACCACAGTCGCCGTCGGATCCTCGATCGGTCTGCACGCTCGTCCCGCAGCACTGATCGCCGACGCCGTCGCCGAAGCCGGCGTGGACGTCACCCTCGCAGTAGCCGACTCGGAGCCGGTGGACGCAGGTTCGGCCCTGATGATCATGACGCTCGGAGCCACCAAGGGCACCGAAGTCACCGTCACCAGCGACGACCAGGCAGCACTCGACAAGGTCGTCGCACTCGTCGAAGCAGACCTCGACGCATAAGTCGTTCCGCAGGCTCCACTCCTGCGACGCATAGTCCACGCGCCTAGCGAGAGCGCCTCGATCGCCGGACGGTGAATCCCACCGCTCCGGCGATTAGCACCACCCCGACAGCGACGGCCGCTCGGAATTCCCATTCCGAGTCC
Source organism: Rhodococcus sp. ARC_M5 (assembly GCF_022810405.1). Classification (GTDB taxonomy): domain Bacteria; phylum Actinomycetota; class Actinomycetes; order Mycobacteriales; family Mycobacteriaceae; genus Rhodococcoides; species Rhodococcoides navarretei. The sequence continues at coordinate 234,767 of NZ_JALGQE010000008.1, read as the reverse complement.
GTCGCTGTCGGCGTCTGTGCCGGCCGCTCGGGAGCGACGGTCGGCGATACCGGGTCCACCGCAGCAGGTTCGGGCGTGGACGTGTCCAGCGATACTGCGTCGGGGATCCTCAGAATGGGCGGAAGCGTGGACTCCGCGGGCCCGAATCCTGCCTCGGATGCGATGAGCAACGAACCGTCGTCGGTGAAGACCAGTGCCTCCCCCTGTGGCTGATCGGGCAACGGCATTACGGCGCGAGGAGCTGCCGGATCGACCAACGCCGACGCGAAGTCCCCGTCTGCCGAACGGAACAGGTACGCATCGGTGTACGTGCGCACCGCGGCCACGTCACCGCTCACCGCTCCCCCGGTCGCCAGAATCGATCCGATGACGAACGGCGGCCCACCGACCGTGTCGGTGGCGGTGAACGCCATATCGCCGACCTTGCGCATCGGCGTCGGCCCAGGGCTGTCCAGATCGTTGACGGATTCGTCGCCGGCAGGTACGTACACCCCGCTCACGCCCGAAAGTTCCTTGGTGACGATCACCGGCCTACCACCGGGCTCGATCAGTAGCGTCTCGGCGTCGTGCGCGCCGTCGGGATAGGTCAGTCGATACAGTTCGCCCGCACCCGTCGTCGGGTCCATCCGCGTCAATGCCACTGTGTCACGACGCATCTGGTTGTCGCCGATGTCGGCCAACCACAGCGAGCCGTCGTAGGAGGAAAGGTCCTCGACGTCGTACGGGTCGACGGGCACGTCGATCCATCGCTCGACCGCACAGTCCGCATCGAGCTCAGCGACTCGATCGTCGGCCCCACTGTCTCCGATCGCGTAGAGAACCCCGTCCATCGACGTCAACCCCGACAGTTCGGCGAGATTCGGATCGGTTGGGCGACAATACGTTACGGTTTCGATCGGCGCGGCAAAAGCAGTTCCCGAGAAGACGATCGTCGTGGCGACCGCAGCTGCTCCGCACACCACCAGCCGCGGCACCACGAATATCAGGCGCTGGGAACGGTCGCGGTGAACTCGACGAGAGCCGCCGCGAGAGACTGCGGCACCCGCGCTTCGACGCGCGTCCCCTCTTCCTCGTGGGTGGACTGCACGATCCGGCCGTCGGTATGGATCCTGGCCACCAGATCACCACGGGTGTACGGCACGAGGACATCGACCAGCACATCCGGCTCGGAGAGGATCTCGGCCAAGTGATCTCGCAGTGCGTCGATTCCCTCGCCCGTCTTGGCGGAGACGAACCGCGCGCCGTCGAGCAATCCACGAAGCTGGGTCAGCTGCACCGGATCGGCGGCGTCGATCTTGTTGACCACCAACAGCTCCGGCGGCATCTTCGCATCCTGCTCGCGAACCACCTCGGTGATCACCTCGCGCACGGCCTTGATCTGATCGATCGGCAGAGGGTCCGAGCCATCGACCACGTGCAGCAACAGATCTGCGTCTGTGACCTCTTCCAGCGTCGAGCGGAACGCTTCGACCAGCTGAGTCGGCAGATGGCGAACGAAGCCGACGGTGTCGGTCAGCACGATCTCGCGACCGTCCTCGAGCGTCGACTTGCGTGTGGTGGGGTCGAGAGTGGCGAACAGTGCGTTCTGAACCAACACACCGGATCCGGTCAACGCGTTCAACAGACTGGACTTGCCTGCGTTCGTGTATCCCACGATCGCGATGGACGGCACCGTGCCGCTGAGGCGCTGTTCGCGTTTGGTGTCGCGGGCCTGCTTCATGCCCTTGATCTCGCGGCGCAGCTTGGCCATCCGCTCGCGGATGCGTCGACGGTCGGTCTCGATCTTCGTCTCACCCGGTCCACGCAGACCCACGCCGCCGTTGCTGCCCGCACGGCCACCGGCCTGCCGCGACATGGATTCGCCCCAGCCGCGAAGCCTGGGCAACATGTATTCCATCTGCGCGAACGCGACCTGCGCCTTGCCTTCTCGCGAGGTCGCGTGCTGGGCGAAGATGTCGAGGATCAGCGCGGTGCGGTCGATGACCTTGACCTTGACGACCTTCTCCAGCGCATTGAGCTGAGCAGGCGTCAGTTCACCGTCGCAGATCACGGTGTCGGCACCGGTCGCGAGGACGATGTCGCGCACCTCCTTGGCCTTACCGGAACCGATGTACGTCGCGGCATCGGGCTTGTCGCGTCGTTGCATCAGCGCTTCGAGCACCTCCGAGCCGGCGGTCTCGGCCAGTGCAGCCAGCTCGGTCATGCTGGACTCGGCCTGCGCGGCCGTGCCGGTGGTCCACACTCCGACCAATACGACACGCTCGAGGCGCAGCTGCCGGTACTCGACCTCGGTGACATCGGTGAGCTCGGTGGACAGTCCGGCCACTCGGCGCAGCGCGGTGCGGTCTTCGAGCTGCATGTCGCCTGAGGACGGGGAGTTCTCGTCGTTGAGGGGAGACCGAGCCAGCCGTCTCGACCATGCGTCGGACTCTTCGCGAGTCCACGCGGATTCGGTATCGGGAGCACCGTCGAGATCGTCGCGACTGTCGTCGACCGGTTCGCCCGCAGGGGATGTTTCATGTGAGTTCGTCATACGACATCCATGATCCACGAAAACCCCAGCGTATGCACGCGGGTTTCGGTCGACGCGGATCCCGGGCCCGTGGCGATCGTCAGGATCGAGCTTTCAGCCAGCGATCGTCGATCTCGCCGCGCGCCAGCAGCACCGACGGTCCGCGCAGAGTGGCACCGACGTGATCGATGGCCACACGCACCCGACCGCCGAGCACACCGACGCTCACCTCCCCGGTCTCGAGGCCCTCGTACGACAGCGCGGCTGCGGCCGCGGCGACGGTCCCGGTGCCGCACGATCGCGTCTCACCGACCCCGCGCTCGAACACGCGCATCTCGACGGCTCCGTCGTCGAGCCTCGTCAGGATCTCGACGTTCGCACCGTGGGGAAAGAACTCGGCGTCCAGCGTCGGCGGGGCGGAGAAGTCGAGAGCGCCGAGAGATGCACGCGTCAACGCACCGTCGACGCAGGCCAGGTGCGGATTCCCGACGTCGATTCCGACGCCGTCGTACGAGCCGCCCGCAATGGTGGTCGAGCTCGACCCCATCAGCGTGACGTCCCCCATCGCGACGGTGACATCGGCGTCGGTGTCGTCGAACGAATGCACCGTCACCGCCCGCGCACCGGCCCGTGAGCCCACCACGAACTGGTCACGCTGTTCGAGGTCGTGCACCCGCAGGTAGTGCGCGAACACCCGAACGCCGTTTCCGCACATCTCGGCGATGGTGCCGTCACCGTTGCGGTAATCCATGAACCAGTCTTCGGGCTCGACCCCCGACGGGATTCGATCGAGCACGCCTGCGTCCCTGAGCACACCGGCCCGGGCGACGCGCAAGATGCCGTCGGCACCGAGGCCCTGGCGTCGATCGCACAACACCGAGACCGCCGACCTGGTGAGTTCGAGCTCGGCTGCCGGATCCGGCAGTACGACGAAGTCGTTCTCGGTTCCGTGGCCCTTGGCGAATTCCATTGCTCGAGTCTACTGGGGGTCGAGTGCGGTCAGGGCGTCCGAGTTCAGCGTCGGCGACGCCCCGTCGAGCCAACGGACGCGCTCGTCACGGCGAAACCAGGATCTTTGGCGTCGCACGTAGCGCCTGGTTCCGATGAAGGTGCGCTCGCGGGCGTGCTCGATGTCGTACTCCCCTGCCAGGACATCGAGAGCCTGTGCGTACCCGATCGCCCGTGACGCGGTGACACCGTCCCGCAGCCCCGACGCGAGCAGACCCTGCACCTCGTCGATCAAGCCGGTCTCGAACATCTGCCGAGTGCGCTCGGCGATCCGCTCGTCCAGTTCGGACGTGTCGCGGTCGACTCCGAGCACAACCGTGCCCCAGCGCGGTGCACCGATCTTCGGGGCGGACGCCGCGAACGGCTGCCCGGTCAGCTCCACCACCTCGAGGGCTCGGACCATCCGACGACCGTCGGTGGGCAGGATCGACGCGGCAGCTTCCGGATCGGCGTCCGTCAACGCGCGATGGATCTCCTCGACACCGTCACGTTCGAGGACTGCTTCCCACTTCGCACGGACGACGGGGTCGGTGGCGGGAAAGGCCCACTCGTCGAGCAGCGACTGCACGTACATCATCGATCCGCCGACGATGATCGGCCGCAGCCCCCGGGATCGGATGTCCTCGACGTCGGCGACGGCAGCTGCTTGGTAGCGCGCAACGGTCGCGATCTCGGTGACCTCGAGCACATCGAGTTGATGGTGTGGAATCCCCCGTCGCTCCGCGACGGTCAGTTTCGCGGTCCCGATGTCCATGCCCCGGTACTGCTGCATCGCATCGATGTTGACGATTTCTCCGCCGAGTTCCTCGGCCAGATCGAGGGCCAGATCGGATTTGCCCGCAGCCGTCGGCCCGATCACCGCGATGGGTGCGGTGGCCGAATCGCCCGCCCTGTCAGTCACGAGTCCAGGTTCCCACGAAGTACCCGACGCCGAAGGGCGCACCTCGGTAGAGCTCCGTCGCCGTTGCCGTACCGGTTCCCTCGAGCGCAGCCAGTACCTGCCACGCCGCTCTGCCGCCGACGCCGAGTGATGCGCACAGATCCGGATCCAGACCTGCCAATACATCGATGTCGGCCGTCGCGAGGGCATCGTCGACCCGCGTCTGGACCTCCTCGGCCCGCTCGTCGAACGACCCAGGAGCTTTCCGAGTCAAGGTGTTGGCCCCGTCCGCCAGCACCAGAACGCCCCAGCTCTCCGCCGAAGCGTCGAGCTCCCGGCGCAGTTCTTCACCGAACTCGGCGCACCACTCGGCGCTCGCATCGGTCGGGATCGTGCGGACCTCGATCGCATCGTCGGGTGCAGCCACCCCGCGCAGCCACCCGGCGATCAGAACGGCCAGCGGTAGGTCCGGATCCGGCGCAGTCGGCGCGGTGCCGCCGGACAGACTCACCACCACGTCGACTCCGAAGCCGCGCACAGTACCGATCGTGCTGTCGCCGTATGTCGCCCTGGTGTGATCGACGCCGAGGGCGAGCCATCGGTCGGCCACCGACGTCAGTCGCGTCATCGCGTCTACGGCGGCGGCTCGAAGATCGGCCGTCTCGGCCGCGCCGGCACCCGTCAGCTCGGGGATCAGCAACGGCGGAGTGGGCACCAGGGCCGCGACACGGAACACGAGCATCACGCTAGTCGGTGGCGCGACTTGGCCGGACGAGTCCACCTCGAGTCGTCTGAGCTGTTTCAATGGTCCGATCGGTCGTCACCTAGTTCAATGGTGTCCAGATCGCGAGTGAAGGCAGCCGTGACGCGCGGCAGAGATGAGGAACAATGACCGACCCGAACGCCGGCACCCCCACCGCCCCCGAGGCGGCATCGACAGATGCGCCCGACCGGACTCCCGGGGCGTCGAATCCCGACGGACCCAAGCCGAGCGGGGGGCCCAAGCCCGGCGGCGGCCCCAAGCCCGGCGGCGGCCCCAAGCCGGGTGCTGGAACCAAGCCAGGGGTACCCGGTCCCGGCTCTCCTCGTCCCGGTGGTTCGGCCGGAGCAAAGCCGCACCCGACTGCATCACACGTTCCCACCGTCGTTCCCACGGTTGCGCCGGCAAGCGATCCCAGCAAGTTCGGCCGAGTCGACGACGACGGCACCGCCTGGGTGAAGACCGCCGACGGCGAGCGGCAGATCGGATCCTGGCAAGCCGGCGACGCGGCCGAGGGGCTCGCGCACTTCGGTCGGCGCTACGACGACCTCGCCACCGAGGTAGGTCTGCTCGAAGCTCGCCTGACCTCGGGCACCGGTGACGCCAAGAAGACCAAGGCCGCAGCGTCGGCGTTGTTGGCGAGCCTGCCGACTGCGGCAGTGATCGGCGACCTCGATCTGCTCGCTCGGCGACTCGACGCGGTCGTCGAACACTCGGATGCAGCAGCGGCCGTGGCCAAGCACGAGAAGGAACTCGAACGCGCCGAGCACACAGCACGCAAGGAGGCGCTCGCGGCCGAAGCCGAGCAGATCGGCAGCGAGTCGACGCAGTGGAAGCAGGCCGGAGATCGGCTGCGCGAAATCCTCGACGAGTGGAAGACGATTCGCGGGGTCGACCGCAAGATCGACGATGCCCTGTGGAAGCGGTACTCGAAAGCCCGGGAGAACTTCAATCGTCGTCGCGGCGCGCACTTCGCCGATCTGGACCGCGAGCGCGGTGCCGCGAAGACGCGCAAGGAAGAGCTGGTCGAGCGGGCCAAAGCGCTGTCCTCGTCCACGGATTGGGGCCCGACCGCCGCCGCATTCCGCGATCTGCTGGTGGAATGGAAAGCGTCCGGCCGAGCCCCGCGCGACGCCGACGACGCACTGTGGAAGAACTTCAAGGCCGCACAGGACGTGTTCTTCTCTGCCCGCAACGCCGCGGCATCCGAGAGGGATGCCGAGTTCGAGGCCAACGCCGAGGCCAAGGAGGCCCTGCTGGCCAAGACTCACATCGATCCGAGCAAGGACCTCGACGCCGCTCGCTCGGCACTGCGTGATCTACAGGACAAGTGGGATGCGATCGGCAAGGTTCCGCGGGAGAAGATGCAAGACCTCGAGGGCAAATTGCGGGCGATCGAGAAGTCCGTGCACGACGCAGTGGAATCGCAGTGGCGTCGTTCCGATCCCGAGGCGGTCGCCCGCGCAGCTCAGTTCCGCGAGCGGGTCGCCCAGTTCGAGGATCAGGCCGCGAAGGCCACGGCAGCAGGCAAGACGAAGGACGCGGAACGCGCACTCGCACAGGCACAGCAGTGGCGCGAGTGGGCCGACGCGGCAGAAAGTGCCGTCGACGAGTTGTGATTCGCCGGCTCCACTCGTGAGTGGGGACGGTCGGCTCGGCCTACGGGGTCGAGCGGCCGTCCCACAGTCGCAGTTTCGGTTCGCCCGACGCAGCGGCAACACGGCGCTGCTCCTGCGCGGCGAGCTGCGAGTTGGTCTTGTTCCACACCGCTTTGAGCCAGTGGAACGTGAGCGCGATGACGGCGAGCCACGCGATGATCAGTCCGATTCCCGGCCCGGCACCTTGCAGGGTGTCCGGCACGGTCTGGCGTGTCCAGATCGACAGCATGCCGTACACCGACGACACTGCGCATCCTGCTAGGGCCGCCCAGGCCAGCGCCCAGATGCGGGTGACGAGTGCGAGGACCGACATCACCACACCGAACGTCAGCACCAGTACGACGAAGACGCGCGACGGGAGGGCGATCGATTCGGCCGCGGCTGCGTCGCTGCCCGAGAGCACATCGAATCCGCTGGCAGATCCGGTGTGCGGTAGCGCGAAGGTGACCAGCAGGACAAGCACCAGCCCGGCCACGACCATGGCACGTGCGCCGGGGTCCAGCTCGGTCATCACCGCTCTCTCGGTTCGTCCGAGTTCCTCGGCAGTTCGAGAGGGTACGACGCGATCGGGTCCGTCTTTTTCTGTCATGCGGTGCATCCTGTCTGTGCCGGTAGCGGCGCCGGTGCGCCGATCGAGGGAAGTCCGAGGCCGACGCCGATCGGTGCCGTCTTCGGCATCACGCCTCGTTCGTGAGCGTCTCCTGCAGCCGTACGGCGGTGAGTGAGCACTCCGGCGTCGGCGATCAAGTGGTACGGGGCTGCGGCGGTCAGTGTGGTCGTGACGACGTCGCCCGGGCGAATATCGCCCGCCCGCTCGGCATCGACGGCGAAGTGCACGAGTCGACCGTCCCTGGCTCGCCCGCTCATCCGATGGGTTGCCGCGTTCTTCCGACCTTCACCGGTGGCGACGAGCAGTTCTACGTCGGTACCGATCAGGGCCTGATTGGCCGCGAGAACGATCTCCTCCTGCAGGGCGATCAATCGCAGGTACCGTTCTTGCACAACCTCTTTGGGCACCTGGTTGGGCATGTCGGCGGCCGGTGTCCCCGGACGCTTCGAGTACTGGAACGTGTAGGCATTGGCGAACTTCGCCCGACGCACCACGTCGAGCGTCTGCTCGAAATCCTCTTCGGTTTCACCGGGGAATCCCACGATGATGTCGGTGGTGATTGCCGCGTGCGGCATCGCGGCACGCACCTTGTCGATGATGCCCATGAACTTCGTCTGCCGATAGGACCTGCGCATCGCCTTGAGGATTCGGTCCGAGCCGGACTGCAGCGGCATGTGCAACGTGGGGCAGATGTTCGGGGTGGATGCCATCGCGTCGATGACGTCATCGGTGAACTCGGCCGGATGCGGTGAGGTGAATCTCACTCGTTCGAGTCCCTCGATCGAGCCGCAAGCGGTCAGCAGCGAGGCGAACGCGCCGCGGTCACGAGGCATGTCCGGATCGGCGAACGAAGCACCGTACGCATTGACGTTCTGGCCGAGCAACGTCACCTCGAGTACACCCTGATCCACCAAAGCCTGTACCTCGGCGAGGATGTCGCCCGGCCTGCGGTCGATCTCCTTGCCGCGCAGGGCGGGGACGATGCAGAAAGTGCAGGTGTTGTTGCATCCCACCGAGATGGACACCCAACCGGCGTACGCGGATTCGCGCTTCGCGGGCAGTGTCGACGGGAAGGCCTCCAGGGATTCGAGGATCTCGACCTGCGCCTCGTCGTTGTGTCGGGCGCGCTCGAGTAGCACCGGCAGCGACCCGATATTGTGGGTGCCGAAGACGACGTCGACCCACGGTGCCTTCTGGACGACGGTGTTGCGATCCTTCTGCGCCAGGCAACCGCCCACCGCGATCTGCATGTTGGGGTTACGCGTCTTGGCCGGGCGCAGCATGCCGAGATTGCCGTACAGCTTGTTGTCCGCGTTCTCGCGGACTGCGCACGTGTTGAACACGACCAGATCTGCGTCGGTGCCCGCATCCGCTGGAACGTAGCCGGCCTCCTCGAGCAATCCGGACAGTCGCTCCGAATCGTGGACGTTCATCTGGCAACCGTGCGTACGCACTTCGTAGCTGCGGGGACTTGTCGCCGACCCGTCGGTGACCGGCACGGGCTCGGAAACCCCGTGTTCTGTCACGTCCACGGTCGGAAAAACACTCGTTTGCACCCCTCCAGGGTACGTCCATCGCGCGGACCGACACGCCGGGGTCACGAGGCTCACCGGTGACTGTCCAGGGCCGATGCCGACCCTCAGTAAAGTTTCCATTACATAATCGAAGATGGCGGGCGAAAACGCCGGTCGGCGAGGAAACTACGCATAGGGTTTCGAGCTATGACGCACGCCACCGACGCGCCGGCATCGACACCCCCGCCGGGCGCACCCTCGATGATCTCGCTCAAATCCGTCGACAAACATTTCGGTGATCTGCACGTTCTCAAGGACATCAACCTGGAAGTGCCGGCCGGTCAGGTCGTCATCGTCGTGGGTCCCTCCGGATCGGGCAAGTCGACCCTGTGCCGGACGATCAATCGGTTGGAGCCGATCGATTCCGGTGCCATCGAAGTCGACGGAGACCTGCTCCCCGCCGAGGGCAAGGCCCTCGCAGCACTGCGCGCCGACGTGGGCATGGTGTTTCAGTCGTTCAACCTGTTCGCACACAAGACGATTCTGCAGAACGTCATGCTCGCGCCGATGAAGGTCCGCAAGCAGAAGAAGGACGAGGCGGAGAAGAGCGCCCTGGCCCTCCTCGAGCGCGTGGGCATCGCCAACCAGGCAGACAAGTACCCTGCTCAGCTGTCCGGTGGTCAGCAGCAGCGCGTCGCCATCGCTCGCTCTCTCGCCATGAACCCCAAGGTGATGCTGTTCGACGAGCCCACCTCGGCCCTCGACCCCGAGATGGTCACCGAGGTCCTCGACGTCATGACCTCGCTCGCGAAAGAGGGAATGACGATGCTCGTCGTCACCCACGAGATGGGCTTCGCCCGAAAAGCCGGTGACCGCGTCATCTTCATGGCCGACGGTGCCGTCGTCGAGGACACCGATCCTGAGACCTTCTTCAAGTCCCCGAAGTCCGAACGCGCCAAGGACTTCCTCGGCAAGATCCTCGGACACTGACCCGATTCACCGCTCGTCCCCGCAAGAACGACCTATCCAAAGGACATTCACAGTGAGAATCACCCGACCGCTTCGCTTCGGTGTTGCCATCGCCGCTCTCTCCATCGTCGCCACCGCATGCGGCGGAGGCGAAGAGGCGCGCAGCGTCTCTTCCAGCGCCGAAGCCGGCAACCTCGTCGTCGGCATCAAGTTCGATCAGCCCGGTCTCGGACTTCGTAACCCCGACGGGTCCTTCACCGGATTCGACGTCGAGGTCGCCAAGTACGTCGCCGGCCAGCTGGGCGTCGATGAGGGCAACATCGAATTCCGCGAGGCACCGTCCGCTCAGCGCGAAACGCTGATCGAGAACGGCGAGGTCGACATGGTCGTCGCCACCTACTCGATCACCGATACCCGCAAGGAGAAGGTCAGCTTCGCCGGGCCGTACTTCGTGGCCGGACAGTCGCTGCTCGTCAGCGAGGACAACACCGACATCACCGGACCCGACACCCTCGAAGGCAGGACCCTCTGCTCGGTGACCGGATCCACTCCGGCACAGAACATCGCCGACGAGTACCCCGGAGTTCAGCTGCAGCCGTACGACACGTACTCCGCATGCGTCGAAGCACTTCGAAACGGCACCGTCGATGCGGTCACTACCGACGACATCATTCTTGCCGGCTACGCGGCGCAGTCGCCCGGACAGTTCAAGGTCGTCGGCGAGCCGTTCACCACCGAGAACTACGGAATCGGCTTGGCCCTGGACGACACCGAGGGACGTAACCAGATCAACGACGCGATCGAAGAGATGGTGTCGAGCGGTGCCTGGGAGCAGGCCTTCAACGAGACCGTCGGCGATTCCGGCTACGAACTTCCGGCCGAGCCCACCGTCGACCGCTACTGATCGATGACCCCGTCGGTCCGCTGCACTCGGTGTAGCGGACCGACGGGGTCGAACTCGCCGAGCCGTGAGGACCTGAAGCACCTTGAACCTACTGAGCAAATACGGCGATGAGCTGATAGACGCATTTCTCACCACCATCTATCTCACTGTGGCGTCGTTGATCGGTTCGCTCGTCATCGGAACCATCATCGCCGCGATGCGCGTATCCCCCGTTCCCATCGCCCGCGGCATCGCCACCACGTACGTCACCATCTTCCGCAACACACCGCTGACTCTGATCATCCTGTTCACATCTTTCGGCCTCTATCAGACGTTGGGTGTGTCGCTGGCCGAGGACGCTTCGCCGACGTTTCTCGCGGACAACAACTTTCGTCTCGCCGTTCTGGGTCTGAGCGTCTACACCGCGTCGTTCGTGGCGGAGTCGCTCCGATCCGGCATCAACACCGTTCCTGTCGGTCAGGCCGAGGCCGGACGTTCGCTGGGGATGACGTTCACTCAGAACATCTCGATCGTCGTACTCCCTCAGGCGTTTCGCGCGGTCGTCGGACCCTTGGGCAGCGTGGTGATTGCACTGACGAAGAACACCACGATCGCCTCCGTCATCGGTGTAGCAGAGGCATCGTTCCTGATGAAGGAAATGATCGAGAACGAGGCCGCGATCTTCGTGGTCGGTGGCATCTTCGCCCTCGGCTTCATGTGTCTGACACTTCCGACCGGGCTGCTGTTCGGTTACATCAGCAAGCGATTGGCGGTGTCCTGATGAGTGACGCAGTAGCAGTCCTCTATGACGTTCCCGGACCGAAAGCGATCCTGCGGTACCGCATTCTCACAGCTGTCGTGGCTGTGATCTCGCTGGTAATCGCAATCTTCATCTATCGGGCCCTCGATTCCCAAGGTCAGCTGACCGCCGAGAAGTGGGATCCGTTCCTCCAAGCGACGACCTGGACCACCTATCTCCTGCCCGGCATTCAGGGAACACTCATCGCTGCTGCGATGTCGATCGTGCTTGCGCTGATTCTCGGTGCGATTCTCGGCATCGGACGCTTGTCGGATCATCGCAGCGTGCGCGCGATCAGCGGTGCGGTCGTCGAGGTGTTCCGCGCTGTACCGGTGCTGATCTTGATGATCTTCCTGTACGCGGTATACGCGGACTATCAGGTCTTCAAAGTCCAGTACTTGGCGTTGGCAGCGGTTGTCACCGGATTGACCTTGTACAACGGGTCGGTCATCGCAGAAATCGTGCGCGCAGGAGTCAATTCGCTTCCCAAAGGTCAGCGTGAGGCTGCGTCAGCGCTCGGTATGCGTAAGAGCCAAGTCATGCTGTTGGTACTCCTCCCCCAGGCGGTGACGGCGATGCTACCGGCGATCATCTCGCAGATGGTCGTCGCGCTGAAGGATTCAGCGCTCGGTTACGTCATCGGATACATCGAGGTCGTGCGATCGGGACAGCAGGTAGGTGCGTTCTACAGCAACTACCTACCGTCGCTGATCATCGTCGCAATCATCATGATCATCATCAACTCCGCGTTGACGAAGCTGGCCACCGTGGTCGAACGTCGTTTGCGTTCGCGTAAGCGCAAGGCCGGCGCGACTGAAGTGGTTCCGGCTCTCGACGGCGGTCAGGCAGCCTGATCACGTATCGCTAGCAACAAGTAAGGCCCGCAACACCGATGGTGTTGCGGGCCTTACTTTTTCTCGACTGCACCGGCTCGAGGTGGACGATCACATCGAGTCGGGGCCGTCGAAGTCTTCGGTGTCGGCACCTGCGCGGTCGAGTTGTTCCTTGACCACCGCGAACGCCATTCCCTGGGAGTAGCCGCGACGGGCGAGCATGCCGACCAACTTGCGCACTATCTTGTCTCGCTCCACGCGGGCGTCCGGTCCACTCGGATCGGGTAACTGCAGTGAGCGACATCGCTTGCGTACCAACTCGGCTGCTCGCTGTCGCTCGTCGTCTGCATCGATCAGATCCAGTGCATGGACGGCGAGCTCGTTGCTGACACCCTTGTTGCGAAGCTCCATACTCAGTGCACGTTTGCCCTTGCCGGAGTATTTGTGTCGAGATTGGACCCACTGCTGCGCGAAAGACTCGTCGTCGACCAGTTTGGCCTTCTCGAGCCGGTCGAGAACGGCGTTCGCGATCTCAGTGGTGAAGCCCTTCTTGGCCAGGCTGGCTTCGAGTTCGTGCCTGCTGCGCGCTCGGTCGGTCAGCAGCCGGAGGCAGACATCTTTCGCCTGCGCCTCGGTGCCGCCGCCTTCGTCTCGCTGCTGCACAGCGACGACAAGTTAGAAGTCGACCGGAGCAGCTGCGGGCTCTTCTGCGGTGACGTCCGCGCCGATCTGCAGCTTCTCCATGATCTTCTTCTCGATCTCGTCCCGCACGTCGGGATTCTCGAGCATGAACTTGCGGGCGTTCTCCTTGCCCTGGCCGAGCTGATCGCCTTCGTAGGTGAACCACGAGCCCGACTTACGAATGAAGCCGTGCTCCACACCCATGTCGATCAACGAGCCTTCGCGGCTGATGCCCTTGCCGTAGATGATGTCGAACTCGGCCTGCTTGAACGGCGGCGCAACCTTGTTCTTGACCACCTTGACCCGGGTGCGGTTGCCGATCGCGTCGGTTCCGTCCTTCAGGGTCTCGATGCGGCGGATGTCGAGGCGAACCGAGGCGTAGAACTTCAATGCCTTACCACCGGTGGTGGTTTCGGGAGAGCCGAACATGACGCCGATCTTCTCGCGCAGCTGGTTGATGAAGATGACGGTGGTACCGGAGTTGCTCATGGCACCGGTGATCTTGCGCAGCGCCTGGCTCATCAGGCGGGCCTGCAGACCCACGTGACTGTCACCCATCTCGCCCTCGATCTCGGCGCGCGGTACCAGTGCCGCCACCGAGTCGATCACGAGGATGTCGAGAGCACCCGAACGGATCAGCATGTCGGCGATCTCGAGAGCCTGCTCACCGGTATCGGGCTGCGACACCAGCAGTGCATCGGTGTCGACACCGAGCTTCTTCGCGTAGTCCGGATCCAGAGCGTGCTCGGCGTCGATGAAGGCGGCGATGCCGCCGGCCCGCTGGGCGCTGGCCACTGCGTGCAGGGCGACGGTGGTCTTACCCGAGGATTCCGGACCGTAGACCTCGATGACACGTCCACGCGGCAACCCTCCGATGCCGAGTGCCACATCGAGCGCGATCGATCCAGTGGGGATGACGGCGATGGGCTGGCGGACCTCGTCACCGAGGCGCATCACCGAACCCTTGCCGAAGTTCTTATCGATCTGCGCGAGTGCGAGATCGAGTGCTTTGTCGCGATCGTATGCAGCCATCGTGAGCTCCCTGTGTCGTATCGTTCAGCTGTGTCGTGTCGATCAGCTTTGTCGTCGGTAACGCTAGATCGGGGTACCGACAAGAAGTTTCTCGAGACCGCCCGGCAACCGTTGACACAAGCATAGGGGAACACGTGTTCGAGTCAACTACCGCGGCTCTCGACACGCCGACAGGATCGAATCGACCCGGGAGCTACCAGCGTTCTCTCGGCACGTCGAACTCGTAACAGATCGATCGCCACACTTCCCGTGGATCGACGCCGTCCTCGATGGCCTGCGCCCCGGTGCGACCGATACCGGACAGCACGTGATCGGTCAGCAGGGAATCGCCTCGAACGGAGCCGAACTCGTCGGTGAGCAATTCACGAAATTCGGTCAGACGCACACCGACAACCCTAACGCTCGCGCTGTTGCGCTCCGCGGGCGAGCACCTCGTGACACACCGACACCGGATCTGCGACGGACCGTGCTCCGCCCGCCGCCGCCCTCGCCGCCCGGGCGAACTTCGGATCGGACAGTACGGTCGCCACCGCGTCGGCTATGGATGTTGCGGTCGGGGGTCGCACGATGACGGCACTCCCCTGCCTGCCTGCGCGATTCGCCAGTTCCCACTGGTCACCGCCACCTGGCACCGTCACCACCGGCACGCCGTGAATGAGTGCCTTGGCCAACATTCCGTGACCACCGCCGCACACCACCACATCGGCGCGACGTAGCAGTTCGTCCTGGCGGCCCAGGCCTGCGTTCGCCCAGTCCGGCAGCACGTCGGGGCCGCCATCGAGAACGGATGCCACCACCCGGACGCCTCTGCCGTCCAACCCTTTCAGCGCCATCTCGAGCATTCCCTCCGCACCGGTGAATGCGGTCGACGGAGCGACCATCACCACGGGCGACACACCGTCGGGAATATCGAGCAGGTTCTTCGTCGGCTCCCACAGCAACGGGCCGACCACGTGAGCGTCCTCCGGCCAGTCGGGGCGGTGCACCTCGAGCGCGGGAATGGTGGCGATGAGCCGAGCGGCCGGGCCCGGGTCATCGGCAGGCAGCCCGATGCTCGTCCGCGCGAGTGACCGTTGAGTTCGGCCCTGAGCGATCGAGCGTGACGTCAACGCGCGCATCACGGTATCGCGCAGCCTGCCGCGAACCCCGGTACCGGGAGCCAACCCACTTCCGATGGGCGGCAACCCTTTCGAGGGTGAATACAGCGGGTGGGGCGACAGCTCGACCCAGCTGATGCCGAGCCGCTCGGCGGCCATGCCGCCCCCTGCGGTCAGGATGTCGGATACGACGAGATCGACGTTCTCCCGCTCGAGGTCGGGCAGCAACTCGGTCGAGACGAACGCCGCCCGCGAGTGGATACGTTGCCCGGCATCGAGATCGTCGTCCTCCGGCCGCGGCGCAAGACCGCCCAACGGAAGCGCGCGCAGCCCCGCGGCGTGCGCGTCGGGCACCCACCTGCTACCGGTGAAGAGGACCGGTTCGTCGCCGGCCGCGCGGAAGAGCAGAGAGAGCGCGATTGCCGGGAAGGCATGCCCCGGATCGGGCCCGGCCACCACTGCTACTCGCATCGACCCAGCGTGCCACACTCGAGCCGGGCCGCCATCGACGCAGCCTCGGTCACTCGCTCTCGGGCCGCAGATACCTGTCGACTGCACACGCCATCTCGCGCACCACCTCGGGACCGGGCACGCGCTCGGACACCATCTCCGCGGACTGAACTGCGGACTGCACCATCAGCAGCACCAGGGTCGCCAGCGTGGTGGGATCCCCAGCACGAATCGACGAATCACGTTGCCCTGCAAGCACAAGCGAAGTCAACGCATCGATGATCAACGACTGGCTCGTGCCGAGTCGATGAAGAATGTACGTGGCGAGCACATCGGAATCGGACCGCAGAATTTTGACGAACAACGGGTGCAGACGAATACTGTCGGCAACGCCACCCACTGCCGTCACGATCTGATCGCGACCCGACGCCGTGTCGTCGAAACTCGGAATCAGGGCACCGATCTCGCGAGTGAGCAGACTCGACACCACTGCCCGCGTATCGGCCCATCTCCGATATACAGTGGGCCTGCTGACCTTGGCACGACGGGCGATCTCGGCCAGGGTCGTGCGCTTGACCCCGTGTTCGAGGATGCACGACCGAGCTGCGTCGAGAACATTGTCCTCGACCGACTTCTCGGGGACATCCGTCACGGACGCCGACAGCAAGGGCTCGGTCGAGGCTGGACTCGACACCGGCTGCTCGATCACGTGCCATCCTTCACAATTCGGACAAAGCGACTGTTCCGCGGGTTCAAGCAAACTTTTCGTTACAGTACCTCACGATTACGGGCACATTCGGCCGCCAAGACCCCGATAACACGCACTGAAAATGTACGCCGCAGCCGGCTGACGAGGAATCGACTCGGTCACCGACACGGCAATCGTCAACCCTGGCAAGCTGATCGATGTGACCGACGAATGGATACGACCATGACCCGTTCGGTGACGGTGTTGACCAATCCGGCGGCCGGTGGTGGGCGTGCAGCGCAGCTGGGACGGTGCGCTGTCGCACGCCTGCGTGAGCGCGAACTGAACGTCACGGCCATCGAAGGGCGCACGCCGGGGGACGCATTGGCATTGCTGGAGAAAGCCGTCGGAACCGGCACGGACGCCGTGGTCGCGGTCGGCGGCGACGGACTGGTCAACCTCGTGCTTCAGGTGCTCGCCGCCACCGATACCCCGATGGGTCTCATTCCGGCCGGCACCGGCAACGATCTGGCCCGAGCACTGGGACTGCCACGAGACGACGCTGCCCGCGCAGCCGACATCGTCGCCGACAACCTCACTCGCACAATCGACCTCGGTCGGATCGGCGAACGCTGGTTCGCCACCGTCCTGTCCAGCGGCTTCGACTCGCTGGTCACCGAGCGGGCAAGACTACTGCGATGGCCCCGTGGACCTCTGCGGTACAACGCCGCCATGGTCTTGCAGCTGGCTTCGCTCCGAAAGCTCTCGTACGTGATCGAAATGGACGATGCCGAGCTCCGTCTCGACGCCACCTTGGTGGCCGTCGGAAACGGCAGCAGTTACGGCGGAGGCATGGCCATCTGCCCGTCCGCGCGGCTGGACGACGGTCTCCTCGATATCACCGTCGTCCGCGGAGTGAGTCGAACCCGGCTGGTCGGACTGTCACCGACTCTCTACCGGGGAACACACGTCGACCTGCCGGAGGTCGACACCTACACCTCGACGCGAGTCACCCTGCGGTGCGAGGGCATCGTCGCGTACGCAGACGGTGAGCGCATCGCCGAACTGCCTGTCACCGCGTACTCCGTACCGCAGGCGCTGCGGGTGTTCGTCGCTCGGGGTTCCGCGCCCGGCGCACGATGAGCGGCTTGCCGATCAGAACTTCGAGGAGGAGCGATCGTTGTCGGACGAGATGACCCTGTACAACCACACCAGACCCAGCACGAGTGCGCCTGCCACCACCAGCCAGAACACACCCTTGATGATGCTGCCCAGAAGCGCGAGCGCAATCCAGATCAGAACGATGAATCCGAGTACTTTCCAGAACATGAAGTGCTCCTGCCGTCGCCGCGCACCGTGTCGTATCGCGTACTTCGATACTCGCACCGGAACCCGCCGACCACATCCGGGTGAACCCTGAAATCCTCAGCGGTGCCGCGAGCGGATCTCCTCGATTTCGGTGAGCGCCTCCGCCCATCCCTGCAGTCGATCCGTCGCGGACGACAGCTCACGTCGGTGCGATTCGACCACTGTCGTCGACGCCGATCCGGCCGGCCCGGTCATCCGCGCTGCTGCCGCGACGAGCTGTTCGTACTGATCGACTCCGGTCGCGAGTTGGGCTGCAGCCGAGGCGATTCCGTCACGCAGATGTTCACGGGTGAAGGCGCTCGCCGCACCGGCACGCTCCAGAGCCGCGATGTCGACAGCGACCCCTTCGAGACTCCGGGCCGCAGCGGAGGTCACACCGATCATCTCTTCGACATCGTCGGCCCCGATCGTCTCGGACCTGGCCAGGATTCCCAGCAGCTCGAACAAGCTCTGCTCGGCCCCGGCCAACCGGCTCATGGACCCGTACGCAGCAGATCCACGCTGCGGCAACGCGCGCTTGGTCGGTAGGCCCACGGGCACCGGTTGCGACCGAAGACGCCGCAACCGCGTGACAGCGAACGCCGCTGGGACGGCCATGAGCGCAGCGCCACCGCCGCCGACGAACAGAGTCCACTCCGGGGCCGACAGAACGGCCATCCCCGCGGTTCCCACTGCCGTCGTCGTGGACGCTGCCCCGAATCTGATTCCGCGGCTTCTGGCCCGACGGATCTTCTTCAGATGCTTGACGCGGGGGTCCTTTCGCCGACCGGCAGCGTCGAGAATCGAGGTGCCGACACTACGTGCGGACTCCGCCAAGGATTTCACCACTGCGCCGGACTCCGTGACCGCAGCGGTCACGGAGTCTCGATCGAGCGAAACGGCCGGCCGCTTACGCGACCGGCCGGGTTCGTGTTCTCTTCTACCCATGTCCGCGGTGCCGTCAGGAGGGCGAACTCTTCGTTCGATCGATCACGCCTGAGCCGGAGGCTCGGGCGTCGAGTCCGGGGACTTGGCAATCGATGGCTTCGCCGCGGCATTGCCCGACGGGAGAGAATCGCCTGCCATCGATGCACGGATCTGTTCCAGTCGACTGTGACCCGCCATCTGCACGGATGCCTGCTGGACCTCCATCATGCGACCGGACACCGTGTTCTGGGCCAGCTCAGCGGATCCCAGTGCATCTGCGTACCGACGTTCGATCTTGTCGCGCACAGCGTCGAGGCTCGGGGTGTTACCGGGCGCGGACAGGGTGCTGTCCATCGACCGCAGGGATTCGCTGACCTTCTCCTGCATCTTCGCCTGCTCGAGCTGGCTGAGCAGTTTGGTGCGCTCCGCGACCTTGGACTGTAGAGCCATGGCGTTCTGCTCGACGGCCTTCTTGGCCTGGGTGGCAGCCTGCAGAGACTGGTCGTGCAGGACTTTGAGGTCCTCGACGCTCTGTTCCGCGGTCACGAGCTGCGCGGCGAATGCCTCGGCGGCGTTCGTGTATTGCGTGGCCTTCTCGATGTCGCCTGCGGTGGCGGCCTGATCGGCCAGCGTCACCGCTTGTCGAGCGTTGGCGTTGAGCTTCTCGACCTCGTCCAGCTGCCGGCTGAGCTTCATCTCGAGCTGGCGCTGATTACCGATGACGGACGCGGCCTGCTGGGACAGAGCCTGATGCTGCCGCTGTGCGTCTTCGATAGCCTGCTGGATCTGAACTTTGGGGTCGGCCTTCTCGTCGATCTTGGAATTGAAGAGCGCCATCATGTACTTCCAGGCTTTGACGAAAGGATTAGCCATGGGGTGGTCCTGCCTCCATCTGTTGCGCCGCGGTGGCCGCGTACGGGTCGGCTGCTCTCGCAGTGACCGAAATTAACCTGTCCGTGCTGAGAAAAGTCGGGTGCGTGGTCTGAGTCGAGAATGGAAACTGGGTACTTTTCCGATCTTAGGCGGCAGCGAGAGCTCTGGCAGCAGGTGCCGGAATCACGACGCGAGTATCGCCATCGATGCGGGTCGCTACGACAGCCTCGTCGCGTAGTGCCGCGGCGGTGGATGCGTCGGACAGTGTCACGCTGACATCGCTCATGACATCCGCGAGCGGGACGGCGAGGGCATCGCAGATCGCGGCGAGGAGTTCGCTCGACGCCTCCTTGCGGCCACGTTCCACCTCGGAGAGGTAACCGAGGCTGACGCGCGCGGTGTTGGAGACTTCACGCAGGGTTCGGCTCTGTGCGACGCGAGTACGCCGCAGACTGTCGCCGAGTGCTTCACGCAATAGCAGCGCCATCTCGCTCCTCCTCGTTGGTGTTCGTGTCGACGGCTGTGCCGTCGCGACGACAACGTTCATATCTCGTTCGTCCGGAGCCGTCACGATGTTCAACGTCCCACTCGGTCCGATTGGTTCCCGACCCTATATCCCCATTCACTCCAACATGCGCCGAAGCTGCTCCGACACGGCTGTCACGACTGTATCCCGGCGAAACGTCCGACGGCGCGCTCGCACACACTCCGGCCGCCACCGCCGCTCCCCCACGTCCGCTCACGTCGAGGACACGCCTCGGCGCAAGCGAACCGCCTGCACCACGTAATCCAAGCCGGTGTAAGCGGTCAGCAGTACCGCCAGAGCCATCAGGGCAACCGCGACGGGATCGACGACGGACGGCAGCGGGCACAGATACACACCGATCGCGAATGTCTGCACCAGCGTCTTGACCTTCCCACCACGTCCTGCGGGGATGACGCCGTGGCGGATGACGGCGAACCGCACGGCCGTGATGCCGATTTCCCGCACCGCGATGATCACCGTCACCCACCAGGAGAGCTCGCCCAACATCGACAGTCCGACGAGCGCAGCACCGATCAAGGCCTTGTCCGCAATGGGGTCGGCCATCTTCCCGAAATCGGTGACGAGACCGTACTTGCGAGCCAGCTGGCCGTCGATGCGGTCGGTGATGGCGGCGACAGCGAAGATCGCGGTTGCGCCGAGCCGCCACGACGTGTCGTGGCCGTCGCCGACGAAGAGCGCCGCAAGAAAGACTGGAACCAAGGCGATACGGAGCACCGTCAGTACGTTGGCGATATTGAGCAACGGTACGTCTGTCACCGGTCCGGAGGTGGCGTTGCCGTGAGGTAGTTCCGAGCCTCGCGAGACACTTCCAGTACCGGGTTCACCGTTGCCTGGCACTTTGCCGCTGGTCGGGACACCGTGATCGGGCGCTACCGGCCCGTTCATCGCCGAACTCCCGAGCCGCGGACGGCGCATCCGCCGATGTGTCGGCTTTCGCGCAGCACCGACCCGCCGAGACGGGGACACACCTCACAGAACCACACACGAAAAGTTTATCGGTTGAGGGAATGACTACTGTTCACCACATGACTTCTGGGCCGAATCGGGCGAGTCGCGACACCGCGCATCCCGAATCCGACGTGCATTCCGACATCGCGAATCGTGGGTCCGCGCACGACGGCACCCTCGTCGTGCGCCGAGCCAGGACCTCCGACATTCCCGAGATCAAGCGGTTGATCGACATTTACGCCGGACGCATTCTCCTCGAGAAGAACCTCGTCACCCTGTACGAGGCGGTGCAGGAATTCTGGATTGCCGAGCGTGACGGCGAGATCATCGGCTGCGGAGCGCTGCACGTGCTCTGGGCCGATCTGGGCGAGGTTCGTACCGTCGCCGTCGACCCCGCAGCGAAGGGGCACGGTGCCGGCCACCTGATCGTCGCGAAACTCATCGAGGTCGCCCGGGAACTGGCGCTGCAGAAGGTGTTCGTGCTGACCTTCGAGGTGGACTTCTTCTCCCGGCACGGGTTCGCCGAGATCGACGGGACCCCCGTCACCGCCGAGGTATACGCGGAGATGTGCAGGTCGTACGACACCGGCGTCGCGGAATTCCTCGACCTGAGCTTCGTCAAACCGAACACACTGGGCAACACGCGAATGTTGCTGTCGCTCTGACAGAATTTTGCGGACCACCCCCGAATTCGGAAGAGAGCTCATGCCCCTGATCGCCGTCAGCTACACCTACTCGCCCACCACCACGGACGGTCGCGACACTCACCGCGCTGCCCATCGTGCATGGTTGGCCGACCTGCTCGAACGCAAGACCTTGGTCTCGAGCGGCCCGTACGCCGACGGCAGCGGAGCGTTGCTGCTGGTGGACGGCCCCGATGCCGCCACCGTCGAGACACTGTTCGCCCAGGACCCGTTCGCAGTCGAGAATCTGATCGAGTCGGCGACGTTCCACGAGTGGACACCTGTGATGGGCACATTCACGTCCTGATCGGCCTGCTCACCCGGCTCGGGTGAATGGACCACTGCCCCGCCGAGACGGCTGCAGTGGTCCATTCACCACGATCGAGGCGAGATCAGAACTCGTCGGACGCCGGTTGTTCGTCCGGGTCGCCGCCCTTGATCGACCACAGCAGACCGTCGAGCTCGTCGGGTTTGACGAGCACCTCGCGGGCCTTCGATCCCTCGCTCGGTCCCACCACTCCTCGGTTCTCCATCAAGTCCATCAATCGCCCGGCCTTGGCGAAGCCGACTCTGAGCTTGCGCTGCAGCATCGACGTCGAACCGAACTGACTCGTCACGACCAACTCGACCGCCTGCAACAGCACGTCGAGATCGTCACCGATGTCCGGGTCCACATCCTTCTTGTCGGAGACCTTCGCCGCGGTCACGGTGTCGTTGTACTCGGGCTCGGCCTGGTTCTTGGCGAAGTCGACGACGGCAGCGATTTCCTCGTCGGTGATGAACGCACCCTGTAGACGCGTCGGCTTGCCCGCACCCATCGGCAGGAACAGCGCATCGCCCATACCGATCAGCTTCTCCGCCCCCGGCTGATCCAGGATGACGCGGGAGTCGGTCAGTGACGAGGTGGCGAAGGCCAGACGCGACGGCACGTTCGTCTTGATCAGACCGGTGACGACGTCGACGGACGGGCGCTGGGTGGCCAGTACCAGGTGGATGCCGGCGGCGCGCGCCTTCTGTGTGATCCGCACGATCGCTTCCTCGACGTCGCGCGGGGCGGTCATCATCAGGTCGGCGAGCTCGTCGACGATCGCGAGGATGTACGGGTACGGCCGGTAGACGCGTTCGCTGCCCAGCGGCGCGGTGATCTCGCCGGAGCGCACCTTCTTGTTGAAGTCGTCGATGTGCCGAACCTTGTTGATCTGCATGTCCTGGTAGCGCTGCTCCATCTCCTCGACGAGCCAGGCCAGGGCCGCAGCAGCCTTCTTCGGCTGCGTAATGATCGGGGTGATGAGGTGCGGAATGCCTTCGTACGGCGTCAGCTCCACCATCTTCGGGTCGATCAGGATCATTCGCACTTCGTCCGGCGTCGCTCGCGCCAGCAGCGAGACGAGCATCGAGTTCACGAAACTCGACTTACCGGAACCGGTGGATCCGGCCACCAGCAAGTGCGGCATCTTCGCGAGGTTGGCGCTGACGAAGTCGCCCTCGATGTCCTTGCCCAGTCCGATCACCAGCGGATGGTGATCCTTGCGCGTGGACGGCGCAGTGAGCACGTCGGCCAGGCGGACCATCTCGCGATCGGAGTTGGGCACCTCGATCCCGACCGCCGACTTGCCCGGGATCGGCGCGAGCAGGCGCACGTTGTCCGTGGCCACCGCATAGGCGATGTTGCGCGCAAGCGCCGTGATCTTCTCGACCTTGACGCCGGGTCCGAGCTCCACCTCGTAGCGCGTGACCGTCGGTCCGCGGGTGAAACCGGTGACGGCAGCATCGATCTTGAACTGTTCGAGTACCTCGGAGATGGCCTCGATCATGGCGTCGTTCGCCTGGCTGCGGGTCTTGGGCGGGTCACCGTCGATCAGCAGCGACAACGACGGAAGCGTGTAATCACCGTCGACGACGCGATCGACGACGATCTTGTCGTCCTCGGCCGCCTGCTTCGGTTCGGCCGCCTTCACGATGGGCTTGGGCTTCGGCCGCGGGGGCGTGACCGGCTCGGGGGCAGGTGCGGGGACAGCGACGGCGGGCGCGATGACCTCGGTGGCGGCCTCGGGCGGCGGGGTCTTGCGCGCACGCGACGGCTTGGCGACCGGGATGTATTCCTCGGTCGGGTAGTTGTCGTGCGGGTCGACGGTGCCGTGGACCGGGTAGCCGTCGGCATCGAAGTTGCTGTCGTAGTCGCCGTAGCCTTCGTCACCGAACTCGGAGCCGAAGTCGGCCGGGTCGTACTCGTCGTATTCGTCGCCGCGGCTGTCGGTTCCGAACAGTGCACGCATCCGGTCAGGCACGTCGCGCACGGTGGTACCGGTGAGCAGGAGCACTCCGAACAAAGCGGCGAGCAGCAGCAACGGCACGGCCAGCCACACGGTGAGGCCGTCGGCGATGGGTCCGCCTGCGACGTATCCGATGAAGCCCGCGCCCTCGGATCGGCCTGCGGCGTCGGTCGGTGAACCGGCGGCCATGTGCCACAGTCCGAGGATCGGCAAGCCGAGCAGGATCGAGCCCAGGACCAGCCGCGGACGCACCTCGGGATTCGGTTCGGAACGCATCAGAACCACGGCGATTGCGACACCGAGCACGGGTGCGACGTAACCGGCCTCGCCGATGACGGCGCGGATACCCACCTCGATCCATGTGCCGACCGGTCCCCCGGCGCTCAACCACACACTCGCGGCGACGACCACACTGACGGCGATCAGTCCGAGAGCGATTCCGTCCCGACGGTGGCCGTGCTCGATGTCGGCAGCTTTGCTCACGGTCCGGGTCGTGGCACCGACTCCACGGGCCGCCATCGACCAGGTGGACGCAATGCCTCGCCCGATCGCATCGAGGGCACCGCGTGACTTCTTCTTCGCCGCAGGCCGCCGAGCCGTCGACGAGCCCCTGGCGGGGGCCTTGCCGCGGGAGGATGCGTTCGCCCGAGACGTCGCCGGGTTGCGCGGCGCGGTCGGCTTCTTCGGCGTGGTGACGGTGCGCGCGGTGCGTACACCGCCGGATTTACGGGCGGTGCCGGACGCGCGCGAGGAGCCGGATCCGCTGGATCCGGCCCTGGCGGTGGAGGTGCTGGTCTTTCCTGCCATGCCCCCAGGCTAGTCGCAACAGCCCCGTCGAAACCATCCGCAACACCAGTAACAGCGGAGGCGAATGTGTCAGAAGCTCAGATCGAGCGCCTTCACAGCGGCGACATCATCTGCCGAACCCTCGTACAGCACCTCGATCTGGTCCCGCCCGAACGCGTAGAGCAACAGTTCCGACGGCTCCCCCACCACGGTCACGCCCGGGCCCGACCCACCCTTGAACGTGGCGGTGCGGCCGTCCGGGGTGCGGACGTGCACCGGAATCGGCGCGGAGCGGTGTCCGGCCCGTCCTATCAAACGAACCTGCGGCCACAGACGCGTTTCCACCGCGGTCGGCAGTACTCGACGCGTCCAACTCTCGCCGGCCCGGCGCAGATCCTCGTGATGAACGAACATCTCACCGAGATTGATCAATGGATCGAGCAGTGCGAACGGCGACCACATGGGCGGCCCCGTCCGTACGTCCTCCACCACGGAGGTGAACGGCTTGTTCGCCACGGATCGCTGGACCCGCTCCGTGTACCCCGCGAGCGGCGACAGGAATATGCCCGGCGAGGCGTCCAGGCGTCGCTCCCGGACGACGAGATGCGCCGCCAGATCGGCCGCTGTCCACTCACCGCACAGCGTCGGCGCATCGGGACCCACGTCGAGAAGGGTCTGGACCATTTGAGAACGTTCATCCTGGGCAAGGCTCACGCGCTCCAGGCTACGGCCAGACGGAACCAGCGGCATCCTGCCGCGGGATCCCATCCTTTGTCTGGGTAACCTCCCAACAGTGCCGGTATCGGAAATTCTCGTCATCCTGCTCGCCGGACTCGGAGCCGGAGCGATCAACGCCGTCGTCGGCTCCGGGACACTGATCACGTTTCCGACCTTGGTCGCATTCGGCTATCCCCCGGTGGTCGCCACCATGTCCAATGCCGTGGGACTGGTCGCGGGAAGCGTCTCGGGTACGTGGGGATATCGCCGAGAACTGCGTGGGCAGTGGCATCGCCTGCGGTGGCAATTGCCTGCCTCGTTCTTCGGAGCGCTCGGTGGTGCCTGGCTGCTGCTGCATCTGCCCGAAACCGTCTTCGCCGCAGTGGTTCCGGTGTTGCTCATCGGCGCGCTGATTCTCGTTGTCACACAACCGCGAATTCAGGCCTGGGCCAAGCGGCGATCGGAAGCCGCGGGCAAGGCCGCGAACCACATAAGCCGTACCCGGATGGCGTTGGTCACCGGCGGCACCCTACTGGTCGGCGTCTACGGCGGCTATTTCACTGCTGCACAAGGCATTCTGCTCATCGGAGTGATGGGGGCACTGCTCCCCGAAACCATGCAGCGGATGAACGCAGCCAAGAATCTCTTGTCGCTGGTCGTCAATGTCGTTGCCGCAGTGACGTACACGATCTTTCGATTCGACGACATCAGCTGGCAAGCAGCCGGACTGATCGCCATCGGCTCCTTGATCGGCGGAGCGGTAGGAGCACGCTACGGCCGCCGGCTCTCGCCGGCGGCCCTGCGTGGTGCCATCGTCGTTCTCGGTCTGATCGGACTCTGGCGACTGCTCGTGCAGTAGATCTACTGCGGCTGCGGCTTGACCGCGATGATGGTCGGAACGATCATCGGCTTGCGGCGGTACTTGTCCGCTACCCACCGACCCACGACGCGGCGCACGGCCTGCGCGATGCGGTGCGTATCGGACACGCCGTCGGACGCCAGACGCTGCAACTCCGACTCCACGAGTTGCCCGGCTTCCTTGAGAGCGGCCGGATCGTCGGAGAATCCGCGACCGGACACCTCGGGTGCGGTCACCGCGCGACCGGTGGCCGAGTCGACGGCGACGCTGATCGCGATGAATCCACCCTCGCCCAGCACGAGCCGATCGGAGAGCGTCGAATCGCCCACGTCACCGACCGAGAGGCCGTCGACGTACACGTGCCCCACGGGCACCTGTCCGACGATCTCGGCGAGACCGTCGACCATGTCGACCACCACGCCGTCCTCGGCCAACACCACACGCTCCTCGGGGACACCCGTCGCCTTGGCCAGAGCCGCGTTGGCACGCAGGTGACGCCACTCGCCGTGCACCGGCATGGCGTTGGTGGGCCGTACCGCGTTGTAGAGGTACAGCAGCTCACCCGCCGAGGCGTGGCCCGAGACGTGGACTTTCGCATTCTGCTGCGTCACGACGGTCGCGCCGCGCTTGGCGAGGCCGTTGACCACCGCGAACACCGAATTCTCGTTGCCGGGGATGAGCGAGGACGCCAGCACCACGAGATCGTTCGCCTTGACGTTGATCTGGCGATGCTCGCCGCGGGCCATCCGGGACAGCGCCGACAACGGCTCGCCCTGCGAACCCGTGGAGATGAGCACCAACCGGTCGTCGGGAAGCGTTGCGGCAGTGTCGACAGTGACCTCGAGACCGTCGGGCACACGCAGGTAGCCGAGATCCTGAGCGATCTGCATGTTGCGGACCATCGACCGGCCGACGAACGCCACCCGGCGGTTGTACCGCTCGGCGACGTCGATGACCTGCTGAATGCGGTGCACGTGACTGGCGAACGACGCGACGATGACGCGCTGCTTCGCCTTGCCGATGACGGTGTCGAGCACGCCGCCGATCTCACGTTCCGGCGTGACGAACCCGGGTACCTCTGCGTTGGTGGAATCGACCAGAAAGAGGTCGACTCCCTCGTCGCCGAGCCGCGAGAAGCCGGCCAGGTCGGTCAGGCGACCGTCGAGCGGCAGCTGATCGAGCTTGATGTCACCGGTGTGCAGCACCAGACCGGCGTCGGTCCTGATGGCAATGGCAAGCGCATCGGGAATCGAGTGGTTCACCGCGAAGTACTCGCAGTCGAACGGGCCGTGCTGCGTGTGCTGGCCCTCGATCACCTCGACGAGGTTCGGACGCAACCGATGCTCACGGCACTTGGCCGCGACCAGAGCGAGGGTGAACTTGGAACCGACGACGGGTAGGTCGGGACGCAGGCGGAGCAGGAACGGGACAGCACCGATGTGGTCCTCGTGACCGTGCGTCAGCACCACGGCCTCGACGTCGGCCATGCGGTTCTCGATGTGCCGGAAGTCCGGCAGGATGAGGTCGACACCCGGCTGCTGGTCCTCGGGAAACAGGACGCCACAGTCGATGATCAGCATCTTTCCCTGATGCTCGAACACCGTCATGTTGCGACCGATTTCGCCGATCCCACCGAGTGCGACCACGCGCAGGCCCTTGAACGGGGCCTTCGGCGGCGTGCCGAGACGCTCCGTCGGGTCGAATTCACGACGCTTGTCGGGACGCTGTGTGCGCGCCGAGTTCTGCACCATCGGCTTGCCCTGCCGAGCTCCTGCCGGTTGGCCCTGCTTCGGGGCCGGACGCTCGGAGGGTGGTCCGGCGTTTCGGGTTGCGCGTCCGCGCGATCTGTTCGGTCGTGTCATACAAGAACTCCTGCCGCCCGCAGCTCCGCTGCGAGCAATTCGATGTGATCGATGCTCGGTGGCACCTGGGGAAGTCGTGGTTCGCCGACATCGAGTCCGATGAGGCGAAGGCCGGCCTTCGAGGCGCTGACGCCACCGAGGCGCGCGACCGAACGAATGACCGGAATGAGACTGACGTTGATCGCCTGTGCACGTGCGATGTCGCCCATCATGAAGGCGGTGTGCAACTCACGGAGCCGAGCCGGGACGAGGTGGCCGATGACGCTGACGAAGCCGGTCGCACCGACGGAGAGCCAGGGCAGGTTCAGTGGGTCGTCGCCGGAGTAGAACTGCAACCCGGTCGATGCGATCAGTTCGGCACCGGCGTTCAGATCGCCCTTGGCGTCCTTGACCGCGAGGATCCGCGGATGCTCGGCGAGCCGTCGCAGCGTCTCGGTCTCGATGGGAACGACCGAGCGCGGCGGAATGTCGTAGAGCATCACGGGCAGGTCGGTGGCATTGGCGACCGCGGTGAAGTGGGCGTACAGACCCGCCTGCGGCGGCCGGGAGTAGTACGGCGTGACGACCAGTAGACCGTGCGCGCCCGCACGGGCTGCGTCACGGGCGAGTTCGACGCTGTGCGCAGTGTCGTTGCTGCCTGCCCCGGCGATGATGCGAGCTCGGTGACCGACCGCTGCGATCACCGCGCGAAGCAGTTCGAGCTTCTCGTTCTCGGTGGTGGTCGGTGATTCACCCGTCGTGCCGGCCAGAACCAGTCCGTCGTTGCCCTGTTCGACGAGGTGATGCGCCAGGCGAACGCCTGCATCGATATCCAACTTACCGTCCGCTGTGAACGGGGTCACCATGGCGGTGAGCACCGTACCGAACACAGGCGCAACGGAAGGAGTGGCGTCACCGTAGGTCATGGCAGCAGATTACCCGGTGCTTTACCCACTCTCGCGCAGCGGGACTCCCCGCCGACACCGTGTTCCGAGACCCGCTCGCGGTCGCCACCGAACCTCGTCGTCAGACCTCGGTCACGAACGGGCTGCGAGCCACTTCCGTGCCGTCGTGCAGTGTCGAGATCTCGAAGTCACCGAATACGTCCGGCGCCACTGACACGAGCTTACGCAGACATTCCACGGCGACGCGTCGAATTTCGACGTCCGCATGCTCCGATGCGCGCATCGATACGAAATGCCGCCATGCCCGGTAGTTGCCGCTCACCACCACGCGAGTCTCGGTCGCGTTCGGCAGCACCGACCGAGCGGCCTGCCGTGCCTGCTTGCCGCGCAATGCCGCATTGGTGACCGATTCCAACTTGCCCTCGAGCGCACCGAGCAGTTCGGTATATGCCGCACGGCTCGCTTCGGTTGCCGATGCGAACAGCGCCTCCAGCTCAGGATCACCTTCGACAGCCGGTGGAAGAACCACGTTGGCGTCGTGCTCGGGAACGAATCGCTGCGAGAGCTGCGAGTAGGAGAAGTGCCGGTGCCGGATCAGTTCGTGCGTGCACGATCGCGAGATCCCGGTGATGTAGAACGTCACGCTCGCGTGCTCGAGAACCGAGAGGTGCCCGACGTCGAGCAGATGACGCAGATACGACGCATTGGTCGCGGTCCGAGGATTGGGCTTGGACCAGCTCTGATAGCACGCCCGACCGGCGAACTCGATCAACGCCTGCCCGCCGTCCGCGTCGGTTTCCCAGGGAATGTCGGCGGGCGGAACGAACTCGGTTCGGGCGACCAGCTGCACCTTCAGCGCAACCGTCCGCGGCACAGCTCTACCTTCGTTTTCTGCTGACACCGCACAACCCTAAACGCGGTATCGACGCTCGGCGAACGATGGCGTCACGGTGCTGTCACATGACGCCACCAGGGATGCTTGACCGACGTCATGTATGACGTCACACTGGCGTCATGGAACTCGACAAGTACACCGCGTCGCTACGGACGGATCTACTCGCGGCAGCCGCTCTGGGCGACGAGCACACTCGGCAGACTGCCGAAGCACTCGGCAAGACGGCGGAGGCCTCCGCCAGATTGATGCTGCTCACCGCGCTGTCGGACTTTGCGGCCGAGGTGTCGAACGACCTGGACGGTCATACGGTCACCGTCCGCCTCGACGGTACGCAGGCGCACGCCGATGTTCGACGCGACAGCCCGGTGCTCGGTCTGCACGACGGCGATCCGGCGGAGCACGTCACCGAGGACTACCCGACCATGGACGATGTGTCCGGTGAGGTGCGACGGGTCACGCTACGACTGGTCGAGCAGATCAAGGAACGCGCCGAGGACGCCGCGAACAACAGCGGAGTGTCACTCAATTCGTGGTTGTCGCAGGCCGTCCAAGGCGCACTACGTGATCAGATGCGCAAGGATCGCGGCTGGAACAACTAGCGTCTACTTCTTCTCGCGCCACTCCCGCTCGAACGGCAACCGCCATGCGTGTGGAGCGATGAGCTGGTGAATGGCGTTGGGCCCCCACGAACCCGGTGCGTACAGGCGCACCGGGGGCGGATCGGCGAGCAGCGGCTCGGACACCTTCCACAGCCGCTCGATGCCCTCGGCTGTGGTGAACAGTGTGTGGTCGCCGTACATGGCGTCGAGAATCAGCCGTTCGTAGGCTTCGAGTACGTCGCCGACTCGCTCGGTTTCGTGGACGGCGAACTGCATGCTGAGTTTGTCCAGGTGCATGCCGGGCCCCGGCCGTTTGCCGTAGAACGACAACGACACCTTCGATGCGTCCGCGAGATCGAAGGTCAGGTGGTCGGGGCCATGCGCTCCGACTCCCGAGCCCGCGGGAAACATACTCTTGGGCGGCTCGCGGAACGCAATGGAAATTATTCGTTGACCTTCGGCGAGGCGTTTTCCGGTGCGCAGGTAGAACGGAACGCCCGCCCAGCGCCAATTGTCGATCTCGCATTTGAGCGCCACGAAGGTGTCGGTATCGGAGTCGGGTGCAACACCCTCCTCCGCTCGATACCCTGTGTATTGGCCTCGCACAACGTTTTTCGGTTCCAGAGGCATCATCGACCGGAATACCTTGTTCTTCTCCTCGCCGATGGCGCGGGGCTCGAGCGCTGTCGGCGGTTCCATCGCCATGAACGCGAGCACCTGGAACAGATGCGTAACGACCATGTCCTTGTACGCGCCGGTGGCCTCGTAGAATCCGGCTCTACCGTCGAGAGCGAGTTCCTCCGGTATGTCGATCTGCACGTGGTCGATGAAGTTTCGGTTCCAGATCGGCTCGAACAACCCGTTGGCGAAACGGAAGGCCAGGATGTTCTGCGCCGGTTCTTTACACAGAAAGTGATCGATGCGGAAGATCTGGTCCTCGTCGAACGTCCCGTGCACCCGAGCGTTCAACGCGATCGCGCTCTCGAGGTCGGTGCCGAACGGTTTCTCCATGATGATCCGAGAGCGCTTCACCAGATCTGCCGATGCGAGCGTATCCACAACGGCCAGAGCAGCTCTCGGTGGAACGGACAGGTAGTGCAGGCGTTTGGCACTGCCGCCGAGTTCGATCTCGGCCTCGGCCACGGCCTCTCCCAGCGCCGCTGGTCCTGCCTTCTGCGACACGTACGTCAGTCGCGAGGCGAAACGACTCCATTGCTCGTCGCCGACTTTGCGACTCGAGTAGGTGTTGATCGATTCGCGAGCGAGAGCGCGGAATTCGTCGGTCGACATCTCTTCGAGCGACGTGCCGACGACGCGGATGTTCGGCGCGAGATCGGACAACGCCAGATGCATCATCCCGGACAGCAATTTTCTCTTGGCCAGGTCTCCTGTCGCCCCGAACAGGACGACGACCTGGGGTGGCAGTTCGGTGGCAGTATCCGTCCGGGGCGAAGTCACGGTTCGATAGTGGCACCGATTCTGCCCGAGTGCACGTCGGCAGAACGCCGGCCCTCTCGACAGAATTCAACGAAGCGCGGCAACGAGGTCTTTCCTGTCCCCCACCACCACACGTTCGAGTTCGAGCCAGTCCGCCATCTCCCGAAGCACGTCTCGCAGTCGAGGCGCAATGTCACCGGCATTGCGGTCGCCTTCGACGTACGCCGCGATCACGTGCAGTTCGGACTGCGCCCGCACCGCTTTGAGGTCGAGGCGGGCCACCAGATGCCCGTCGAGCAGGAACGGAAACACGTAGTACCCGTGAATCCTCTTGTGCTGCGGGGTGTATATCTCGATTCGATAGTGGAAGCCGAAGATTCTCTCCACTCGCGGCCGGTAGAAGATCATGGGATCGAAAGGACACAGCAACGCGGCAGCGGTGGCGGTTCGCGGAGTCCTGGCCTCGCGGTGGAGGTACGCCGGAGCGTTCCAGCCTCGGACGGTCACCTCCTCGAGAACGCCGTCCTCCAGGAGGTCGGCGACGGCCGCCTTGGCCTGCTTCTGCGAAAGCCGGTAGTAGTCTCTCAGATCCGGTTCGGTAGCGACTCCCAGTGCCCGAGAAGACTTCTCGATCAGTGCACGCACCGCGTCCGATTCGTCCACCCGTCTGAGCAGAACGTCCTCCGGGATCACCCGTTCGCTGAGCTCGTACCGACGCACGAATCCCGTTCGTGCCGGCACGGTCACCACGCCGGCCGCGAACAGCTGCTCGCAGACGACCTTGACATCACTCCGATCCCACCACGGCCCCTTGCCACCGGGCGTGTCCACCTCGAGGTGCTTCTCGATCTCACCCGCGCTGGCCGCACCGTTGTCGCCGATCACCGCGAGGACGTCGTCGACGAGCGTTGGTTCGCGCTCGAGAATGCGGGCAGCTCCGCCCCACCGCCCGTGCCGATACAACTCCATCCGCCATCGCATGAGTGGCCAGTCCTCGACGGGCAGCAGAGCGGCCTCATGAGCCCAGTACTCCACCAAACGACGAGGTCGACGCGGAGTGTCGGCCCACGCGGCGTCGTCGACGATCGTGCGGTCGTAGGCACCGACACGGCTGAACACCGGTGCGTAGTGCGCTCGGACCACCACCGACACCGAGTCGATCTGCAGCAACCCGGTGGTGTCGATGGCTGCGTGCACCGCGGCCTTGCTCGCCGGCCGAGTACGCGACCGCCTCGACGCCAACCCTTGGGCGGCCAGGGCGGTGCGACGAGCGGCGGCGGCACTCATCTCCTGCATCGGGCCAGCCTGTCACGGCCCACCGACTCGTCCACTCAGGTGCTGAACAGGTTCGCCGCCTTGAGGATCAATTCGTACAGTCCGTAGGCGAACGGCACGGCAACCCACGCCCATGCAACCGCCATCGTGACCTGCTTCTTTCCGCCGCTCATGCCTTCGCTCCTGTGGTGGCTGCCGAACCCGTGTGATCCGATTCGTGGTACTTCGAGGCAACCGGCTTGATTGCTTCGTTGGCCAGGAACCCGACCGCCAGCAGTCCGATCATCACGTAGAACGCCGGCAGGTACCGGCCGGTGGTTCCCGGCTCCCCGGCGTCGGCGATGGCATTGACGATCAGTGGTCCCAGTACACCGGCGACCGACCACGCGGTGAGGAGCCGTCCGTGGATTGCGCCTACCTGGTACGTGCCGAAGAGGTCCTTGAGATAGGCCGGAACCGTCGCGAATCCCGCGCCGTAGAAAGACAGGATCAGCAGGGCCGACACCATGAACAGGATCTTGTTGGTGTTCGTGAACAGAGCGATGTAGAGGTACAGCAGTGCGCCGACGCCGAGATACATCCGGTAGATGTTCTTGCGCCCCACCACATCGGATACCGACGACCAGACGAACCGTCCGATCATGTTGGTCAAGGAGAGGAACGCGACGAAGCCGGCGGCCGCGGCGGCCAAGGATTCGGGCGAGGTCGCGTCGGGAAAGAAGTCCTGGTAGATACCCGATCCGCGTTCGAGAATGCCGATCCCGGCAGTGACGTTGAAGCACAACACGACCCACAGCAGCCAGAACTGCGGCGTCTTCACCGCGTTCGCGGCCGAGACGTTGTGCGTCGACACCATCGCCGACGACGCGGGCGGGGTCCACCCGGCCGGAGTCCATCCCTCGGCGGGCACTCTGATGAGCACAACTCCCAGTGCCATGAACACCGCGTATCCGATGCCCAGCGCGAGGAACGTCTTGGCGATGGAACCGTCGGTGAAGCCGCCGAAATTCACCATCAGCTGGCTGGTGAGCGGGGACGCGATGAGTGCGCCGCCGCCGAAGCCCATGATGGCGATTCCGGTGGCCATGCCCGGCCGGTCCGGGAACCACTTCATCAGGGTGGACACCGGAGAGATGTAGCCGATTCCGAGGCCGATACCGCCGACGAATCCGTAACCGAAGATCACCAGCCAGAACTGTCCGAGCGCCATGCCGAGCGCCGACAACAGCAGTCCGGACACGAAGAACACCAGCGAGACTGCCATGGCCCACCGTGGGCCGTTCTTCTCGACACGAGTTCCGAAGATCGCGGCGGACAGCCCGAGCATCACGATGGCGAGCTGGAACGGGATGGCGGTCACGGTTCCGCTGAGTCCGAGCGCGTCGGGTTGGGAGATGGCGTTCTTGAACACGCTCCAGGCGTAGGCGGATCCGATCGCGAGGTGGATGGACAGCGCCGCCGGGGGTATCAACCAGCGACTCCACTCGGGTGTCGCGACGATGGCGGAGCGATCGAGAATGCGGAGGGTCATCGAAATCCCTTGGTATCGAGAGCGGTACAAACATCAACTATCTCCTGCAGTCAAACACGGCATCGACTTGCCTGCTCACATTCGGGAATAGTTTCTTCACCGAACTCACCGAATCGCTCGCGTAACCTCGAGAGTGTGGACATCGAGCGGTGGCGCAGCAGATTGCCGGTGAGACGAGCCTCCGACGGCGAGGTGATCGGATGGACCGTCGCACACGACACGAATGCACAGGACGAACACGACGAGAATTATCTGGTCGACGCCGTCAATCCCGTCGGAATCATCGTTGCGCGGGGCGTTCCGATCGAGACTGCGATCGACCACCTCGAGGATCGCGGTCTGGCATCGCTGTCGGCTCCACATTGGACGAAGGCACCCCTGCCCCTGGAGTCGATGACCGATTTGTCTGCACCGCAGGATGATTGGCCGTGGCGGCGGGTGCTGATGACGCAACTCGACGACAACCGGGTGTGGATTCGGCCCGCGTACCCGAGTTGGCCGGAACGTCTGCTCGAGATTCCGCTGCAGATTCCCGCCGACGACATTCTGCGCGCGGACTCCCCCGCCGAATCCGACTGAGTCAGTAGCTCCGAAGAAGTGCCCTCAGGGCGTCTGCGAGTTGGGTCGATCCGGGTTCCTCGACGGGGTGAGTCAGCACCGGCCGACCGTCGTAGTCCCCGGGGGCACCGATCGACACCGCTCGGGCAGGAACCGGGCGAAACGGTCGAAGTCCATGATGGAACGTAACCGTCAGTCGGACAGTCCGGCCGCGACTGTGCCGCCCAATTCGTAGCATCGCTCACGTGTGGGCTTGCCGCTCTCCGCGATATGCACGGTGCCGAAGACCTTCTCGAGACCCCAACCCGATGCGATCTTCTCGATGGCCCGTCCGGCACCGACGGTGTCGTCGTTGCCGTGAACCCAGGCGGCGTAGGGCTTTCCGGCCACGGCATCGAGGCACGGGTAGTACACGGTGTCGAAGAAGTGCTTGAGCGCCCCGCTCATGTAGCCGAAGTTCGCCGGTGTACCGAAGAGGAAGCCGTCGGCTTCGAGTACGTCCGGGACGGTCGCGCCGAGAGCAGGCACACTGCGCACGTCCACGCCGGTGATCTCGGGATCACGTGCTCCGGCGAGAACCGCCTCGAGCAGCTCGCGGGTGAGCGGGCTCGGCGTGTGGTGAACCACCAACAGGGTGCGCGTCACGCTACGTCAGCTCTCTGCACGTTCCAGTGCCACAGCACGTTTCATCGTCTCGCGCGCCCGTCCACGGTCGCCGGCGTAGTCGTAGGCGCGAGCCAATCGGTACGAGTTGCGCCAGTTGTCGGGATCCTTCTCCCACTCGGTCTTGATCTGCTGGAAAAGCTCGTCCGCCGCGTCGCGTTCGATCCGACCCGACGGCCTTCTCGGAAGCTCGGAAACGTCGAGTTCGAGGCCTTCGTCCCGGATGCGCGAGGCCAGTCTCTGATGGTCGAACCCCGCTTTGAGGGTGGCCCACACGATCCACAACCCGAGGATCGGTAGCAGCAGAACCCCGATGCCCAGGGAGATGCTCGCCACGCCACCGTTCTGGATAAGCGTCACACCGCGCTGGCCGAGCAGGAAGAAGTAGAAGCCGAGGATCAGCACCATCACCGTGATGATGGCGAGTACCTTCGTCGTTTTGTTCACCGTCGATCAGCTCACAGATCCAGCAGCGGATCGAGGCCGACGGTCAACCCCGGGCGTCCGGCGATCTCGCGGACTCCGAGAAGGACTCCGGGCGCGAAGGACGTTCGATCGAGCGAGTCGTGCCGAATGCTCAGGGTCTCCCCCTGCGTGCCGAGCAGAACCTCTTGATGCGCAACGAGTCCCGCGAGCCGGATCGAGTGCACACGCACGCCGTCCACATCGGCTCCGCGTGCGCCGTCGAGTTCGGTCGTCGTCGCATCGGGGCTCGGTGCAGTGCCAGCGGCGGCGCGCGCCTCGGCGATCAGGGCGGCAGTGCGATACGCCGTGCCCGACGGAGCGTCGGCCTTGTTGGGGTGGTGCAGTTCGATCACCTCGACCGAATCGAAGAACCGCGCGGCCTGCTGCGCGAATCGCATCGACAGCACCGCGCCGATGGCGAAGTTCGGTGCGATCAGGACACCCGTCTGCGGCGATCCTGCCAGCCATTCGCGGACCTGCTCGAGCCGCCGGTCGTCGAAACCGGTGGTGCCGACCACGGCATGAATGCCCTGCTCGATCAGGAACTGCAGGTTGTCCATCACCACGTCGGGATGGGTGAAATCCACGACCACCTGGGCGTTCGCATCGACCAAGTTCGCCAGCGGATCGCCCTGGTCGACAGTAGCCACGAGCTCGAGATCATCAGCTGCTTCGACGGCGGCACAGATGGCCTGACCGACCTTGCCGCGTGACCCCAGTACCCCTACTCGAACAGGTGCCGTTGCACTCACGTCGTACCCACACTCGTTTCGTCGTCTTGTCGGTTCTACCGACCTCAGAGCCTACTTCTCCGCGATCCACCCCGGCAGCTACGGTCGTCCGGTGACCTCCAGCGTCCTGTTCGCCGACCGAGTCGATCTCGTCCGCGGCGGCCGATACCTGCTCAGCAACGCCAGTGTGCGGGTGGAGGAGGGTGAACACTGGGTGTTGCTCGGTGCCAACGGCGCAGGCAAATCCACCCTCCTCGGCCTGCTGGGCGCGCTCGTTCATCCCACGCAGGGTTCCGTGCACGTCCTGGGTCATCGCCTCGGGCGGGTGGACATGCGCGAGTTGCGGACGCACATCGGCCACGTCGATCCCCGTCTGAAGGTCGAGGCTCCATTGACGTTGCTCCAGGTCGTGTTGACCGGACTGACCAACACCCCCGACCTGATCCCACGATGGTCGGCCACCGACAGCGAGATCGCACGGGCTCACCGGCTGATCGAGTCGCTCGGTGTCGCTCATCGACTCGACGCGTCGTGGCACACCCTGTCCCAGGGCGAGCGAGGTCGAGCGCTCATCGCGCGCGCTCTGCTTCCCGACCCCGCACTGCTGTTGCTCGACGAGCCCGCCACCGGGCTCGATCTCGCTGCCCGCGAACAACTTCTGAGTGCACTCGACTCGCTGCGCACCGAACACCCGACCCTGGCCAGCATCCTGGTCACTCATCACCTCGAGGAAATCCCGACCTCGACCACCCACGCCCTACTCATCCGCGACGGCGCAGTGCAGGCGCAGGGAACCGTCGACGCGGTGCTGACCACAGACAACATCAGTGAGTGTTTCGACCACCCCATCGACATCTCGAAGCAGCGCGGCCGGTGGGTCGCCACAGCAGCCCACCGCTGACGATCAGTCGAAGACGATGACCTGACGGATTGCGTTGCCGTCGGCCAATTCGTCCATGCCGCGGTTTATCTCGTCCAACGTGATTCGCGACGAGATCAACTTCTCGACGGGAAGCCTTCCCTCACGCCACATCTGGGCATAGGTCGGGATGTCGCGTGCAGGCACAGCGGAGCCCAGGTAGCTGCCGATGATCGTGCGAGCTTCCGCCACCAGGCCCAAGGGTGAGATGGACGAGCGGGCGTCGGGTGCGGGGAGGCCGACCGTGATGGTCTTGCCTCCCGGAGCCGTTGCCGCGACCGCAGTTTCGAAGGCGCGTGCGTTACCTGCCGCCTCGATGACGATGTCTGCCTTGATTCCCTTCTCGGCGAGCTCGGCGGGTGAGTAGACCTGTGTGGCACCGAGTTCGGTTGCAGTGGACAGCTTGTCCGGGACGCCGTCGACACCGATGACCTCACCGGAACCCACCGATACGGCCGTCAGAACGGCTGCCATGCCGACGCCACCGAGGCCCACCACCATCACCGACTGTCCGGGCTTCGGAGTTCCGGCGTTGAGCACCGCGCCGCCGCCGGTCAATACCGCACAACCGAGGACTGCTGCGATATCGGCCGGGATGTCGTCCTCGACCGGCACCACCGACTTACGGCTCACCACCGCGTGTGTGGCGAATCCGGAGACGCCGAGGTGATGCTTGACCTCTTCCCCGTCCCGGTGCAATTTGATGCCGCCGCCGAGCAGTGTGCCGGCATTGTTCGACGCACTTCCGGTGACGCAGGGCATCTGGCCGTCGGTGGCGCAGCCGGCGCATTCGCCACAGCGCGGCAGGAACGTCATGACGACCCGGGTGCCGACCGCGATGTCGTCGACGCCTGGTCCGACTTCCTCGACTCGGCCTGCGGCCTCGTGGCCGAGCAGCATCGGGACCGGACGAACTCGATTGCCGTCGACCACCGACAGGTCCGAGTGGCACAGCCCTGCGGCTTCGATTCTGATCAGCAGTTCGCCCTCGCCCGGCGAGCCGAGCTCGAGGTCCGAGACGGTGATGGGATGCGAGTCCGCGAAGGGACGTGATCGGCCGATTTCTTCGAGTACTGCGCCGCGAATCTTCATCCCGCCAGACTATGCGGCTCCGCCGCATGTGCGCGGAACTTCGTAGCCCACTACGAATTTTCGTGCACGTGGGCCGCAGGCCCTCACAGCGGCAGACGTGGCCTGAGCAGGTGCGCAACCAGAGCGGTCCAGCCAGTTTGATGGGTGGCCCCGAGTCCCTCGCCGGTGTCTCCGTCGAAGTACTCGTTGAAGCTCGGGTGCTCGCTCCACAGCGGATCGGCACTCGATTCGATGCGATTACCGTCGGCAGGTCTCTTGCCGTCCACCGGCCGGAACAGTCCGGCGAGACCGTTGTCGATCAGGTCGGCGGCGTCGGTGAGAGTGCGATGGTTTCCCGAGCCGGTGGGGATCTCGATGGTGAACGAGTCGCCGTAGTACCGGCCGTACGCGCGCAACTTGTCGGCCAGCAGCACGTTCACCGGGAACCACACCGGACCACGCCAGTTGGAGTTGCCACCGAACATCCCGGTACGCGACTCCCCCGGCTCGTACTCGATGGACAGGCTACGGCCGTCGACGTCGAAGGTCACCGGCTCGCGATACGAGGCCGAGAGCGAACGAATTCCGAAGTGCGACAGGAACTCCTCGGAGTCGAACATGCGGGCCAGGATGCGCTTGAGCCGTTCGGGTTGGACGAGTGTCAGCAACATGCGCACCTCGCCGCCCTCACGCCGAGCCAGCAACGGGCTGACCATCTCCGGTCGCCGGCGTTGGATCCATCGCAGGCGAGCGGTGAGGTCGGGGCATTCCTCCTCGACCCACGGCGGAATCTCGGTAGCACCGAGGATGGGCAGCAGACCGACCATCGACCGAACCCGCATCGGCACCGCGTCACCCTCGGGTTGAACCAGGACGTCGTAGAAGAACCCGTCCTCCTCGTGCCACAACGAAATATGCTGCGAACCGAACGAATTGACGGCTTTCGCGATCGAGAGGAAGTGTGAGAAGAACTTGGTCGCGACGTCGTCCCAGGCGCTGTCGTGACGCGCGAGTTCCAGTGCGATCTTGAACATCTGCTGGCAGTAGAACGCCATCCAACTCGTCGCGTCGGACTGCTCGAGCCGGAAGCCGGGAGGCAGCGGAGCAGAGCGGTTGAACAAGCCGATGTTGTCCATGCCGAGGAATCCGCCCTCGAAGATGTTCGAGCCCTCGGAGTCCTTGCGGTTGACCCACCACGCGAAATTGAGCAGCAGCTTGGTGAACACCCGCACCAGGAATTCGCGATCCCGATAGCCGTCGATGCGATAGACGTGCCACGCCGCCCACGCGTGCACGGGCGGGTTGACGTCACCGAACTCCCACTCGTACGCGGGCAGTTGGCCATTGGGGTGCATGGCCCATTCCCGGCACATGAGCACCAATTGTTCCTTGGCGAAATCGGCGTCGACGTGCGCCAACGGAATTGCATGGAAAGCCAGGTCCCAGGCCGCGAACCACGGGTATTCCCACTCGTCGGGCATCGAGATCACATCGGCCAGCGCCAGATGACGCCAGTGCGCATTGCGTCCACCCGGGTCCTGCCTCGAGTCCGGTGCCGGGGCGCCGACCTTGTCGCCCTCGATCCACTCCTCGACGTCGTATCGATAGAGCTGCTTGGTCCACAGCAACCCGGCATAGGCGCGCCGTGCCACATGTCGGTCGACATCGGTGAGGTCGGCACCGATCACCGCGCCGTAGAACTCGTCCGCCTCGGCCTGGCGATCGATGTTCACCGCATCGAATCCGGTCCCGAACGTCTGCTCGTCAGGACGGTTGGGCGACAATCGCAGCTTTACCGATTCGGTTGCACCAGGAGCGATATCGTCGAATCGGTACCAGAACGCCGCCTTCGTTCCGGTCTGCTCGGGGTTGACCGCATCGAGATCGTCGTCGACGACGCGGCGGCCGATGCCGTCCTTGGGATAGGCGGAGATGTTCTCCTGTCCCCACAGGGCTTCGGCATTGGTTTCGTTGTCGCAGAACAGAACTGCCGGCGTTCCTTCGGCACTGAGGTAGTAGCGACCGAGAAATCCGTGATCGACGGCGATGGCTTCGAGTCCACCTGCCATGAGGTCCGGTGGAGTCAGCTGAGCCAGTGAACCACCTCGGTCGTCGCGCCCCCACGACCACGTGTTGCGCAGCCACAGGTGCGGCAGTAGGTCGACCGAGGCCGATTCGGGTCCGTGGTTGGTGATGGAAATGGTGATGCAGATGTCGTCGGGCGAGGCCTTCGCATACGTGACCTGGACGTCGAAGAATCTGTTCTCGTCGAGGATCCCGGTGTCGGCCAACTCGTACTCGCGGTCGTCACGGCCGCGTCGGGCATTCTCTTCCCTCAGTTGGGCATAGGGATATTCCGCGTGCGGATAGCGGTAGAGCCACTGCATCCAACTGTGTGTCGGTGTTCCGTCGACCGCCCAGAAGTACTCCTTGACGTCCTCGCCGTGATTGCCCTCTTCGTTGGCGAGACCGAACAACCGTTCCTTGAGGATCGGATCCTTGCGATTCCACAGTGCGAACGAGAAATTCAGGAACCCGAAGCGATCGCAGATTCCCCCGATGCCGTCCTCACCCCAGCGGTAGGCCCGCTTGTGCGCCTGATCGAACGGGAACGACGCCCAGGCGTTTCCGTCTTCCGAGTAGTCCTCACGAACCGTCCCCCACTGCCGTCCCGCCAGGTACGGTCCCCACTGCCGCCACGGGCCGCTGACCCCGGGCGATTCCGCCAGCCGATGGTGTTCGACGGTGGACGGGATGGGAACGCTCACGGGATTGGTGGTCACGGCACACAGTCTGGTCGTTCGCGCTCAACGATGCACGCCGACGTTGGCCGCCAGATACCCGACGCGGCGCTGCACCGCGGCGATCTCGCGGACACCGTCGGTCAGCAGGCTTCGTTCGAGCGGCGACAGATCGGCCATGATCAGCACGTCCCCGGGGCGATGGCCTGCCGTGATCTGGTCGATCTGATGCGACAGTCGCAGCCGCTGCAGCAGGACGAACACCTCGGTCAGGGCGGCGACATCGCGTTCGGAGAGCATGCCGTTGCCCGACGCCGCCGCGAGCCGCGCGGGAGTCGAAGACGAGGCGATGCCGACCGACAACCCACCCCACCGAGCGAGGTTGACGATGGGAGTCAGCGCATGGGCCTTGAGGTCGAACGTGCCGCCGCGCCGAGCCAGCACGTCGCGCAGCGAACGCAACCGCGCGCGGCCGGCGAGCGCATCACGCAGTTGCAACCGCAATGCGTCGGGGTGATCGACCAGGAGTCGACGGTAGGCCTCGGGCACGGTGTGCAGTGCCCTCGGGCCGCACACCACTCTGCCGTCGATCATCAGAGAGGACATGATGAGGCCGGAGTCCCCAGCCGGAGTGAAGCCTGCGGAACGACCAGAGGTTCCTGCTTTTCCTCGATCGCCGAATGGGTTGCTGAGCCAGTGAGCCGCGGCCCTTTCCCACTGACCGGCCGAGCGTGCGAATCGGGGCGAGCTCGCGACCGCGCCGTTGGTATCCGACGGCAACCCGGCACCGTCGAGGCTCAGGTGCACGCGAGCCGCCAGATCCATCAGCGCCTCGTCGCGGGTTCTCGGCACCGCGTTCGATGTCCCTCGCACATCGGGGTCCGCGGTTGCATCCGACCAGGTCAATGCGCTGTCGACGTCCGAGGAGGGCATGGCTTCTCGACGGGCCACGCTGCCGAGCGTGATCCAGGCGAAGTGGTCACGGGGTACGTCCGGACGTGCGGTCCATTCGATCTCGACGGCCCGGCGGACGAGGCTGTCGACCACGACGGAGAGAATCGCGCTGACCGCCATCGCATCGGTTCCGCCCTTGAACAGATCCACCACCAGGCGGGGCACGAGCCTGCCTGCGTCCGCGAGTTCGGCGGAGGTCGATGCCGATGCCACCGCTCGACGGACCACAAAACTGCGTCGGGTGGATGCGGCGTGCAGATCCGAATCCTCGACGACGCCCAGCACCTCACCGCGAGCGGACACCACCGGCATGTGGCGCATGCCTCGCTCGAGCATGTCCATCAGCACGGTGCCTGCCAACCGGTCCGCAGTGACGGTCTCGGCGGGCGAGGTCATGACCTTCTCGATAGGAGTGTCGACGCCGATACCGGCGGCCACCACACGAATTCGGAGGTCGCGGTCGGTGAAGATGCCGTGGCGTGAACCACGCAGCGGAACCAGAACGTAGGAGCTGCCCTGCTCGGTCATCTGCCGGACGGCATCTCGAACAGTGGTGCCGACGGGCGTGAACACCGCGGGCGCAGAGACCAATTCGCCGACGGTCCTTCCGGCGCTGCCCTCCACCGGTCCCCCACGGTATGCAGAGGAGGAGTTGACGGCATCGGCCAGAAACGCCAGACCGGTGGGCGT
The DNA here is from genome assembly GCF_022810405.1 of Rhodococcus sp. ARC_M5. Classification (GTDB taxonomy): domain Bacteria; phylum Actinomycetota; class Actinomycetes; order Mycobacteriales; family Mycobacteriaceae; genus Rhodococcoides; species Rhodococcoides navarretei. Next base: position 191,158 of record NZ_JALGQE010000008.1, on the reverse strand, counting down.
TGCGAACAACGGCCGAACCAGCGCACCGGGTAACTGCAGAACGACACTCGGTTCTATTGCTCGCGCACAGAATTCGACCGTCCCGCCGGCAAGCAGCGCCGAGAAACCGAAGACTCCACCCGGACCGATGGTGTCGATCGGTACATCGGCGGGCGAGGTGTCGTCGGGGTGCACGATCACCACCAGACCGGTAAGCACCACCCATACGATGTCGGCCCCGTCGGGCTTCGACGTCGGGCCCACAACCCATGCGCCACCGCGGTACTCGCGTTCGACGGCGGCTGCGGCGATGTCGGTCAGTACCGCAGGTGACGCGCCTTGGAATGGTGGGTGCGCGCCGAGGAAGTCGGCAAGCTCCGATCTATCCGCCACGGATCAGGTCGGCGCACTTTTCCGCCATGGTCATCACCGTGATGTTGGGATTGACGTAGGGCAGCTTCGGCATCGCCGACGCGTCGACCACGCGTAGGTTCGAGATGCCCTTGACGCGCAACTCGGGATCGAGCACGGCCATGGTGTCGTCCACCGATCCCATCCGCGCCGTGCCTGCCGGGTGGTAGACCGTGTTGTGGGTCTTGTGTACGTAGTCCAGCAGGTCGTCGTCGGTCACGGCGTCGGGCCCGGGGGCGAGTTCGCGTTCGATCCACCCGGCCATCGGCCCATTCGCCGCAATCCGCCGGGCCAACTTCAGACCGGCGAGCATCACCGCGTCGTCGTGACCGTCGACGTCGGTGAAGTAACGCGGGTCCACCTTTGCCCGATCACGAAAGTCTCTGCTGCGCAGACGAACAGTCCCTCGCGAGCGCCCCTGTGTCACGTTGGGCGTCAGACAGAACCCGTTGTCGGTGGTCGGATAGCCCCAGCGGAGGGTGTTCATGTCGAACGGCACACTGCCGTAATGCATCATGATGTCCGGGTAGTTCAGCGACGAATCGGTCTGCGCGAACACCCCGATCTCCCACCATTGCGAGGACGTGGTGACCATCGGCTTGCTCGCCTCCCAGAACACCAGGCCTTCGACGTGGTCGTCGAGGTTCTCGCCCACTCCGGGTGAGTCGACCCGAACGGTGATACCCATCTCCTGCAGCTGGGCTGCCGGTCCGATTCCGGAGAGCATCAACAACTTTGGAGTGTCGATGGCACCGGCGGTGACGATCACCTCGCGCCGCGCCGAGACGGTGTCGTAGCCGGTCAGGTCGGGGCGCTGGTACCGCACTCCGGTCGCGGTCAGCGATTCGTCGATCAGGATCTCGCTGATCCAGCAGTCGGTGCGCACCTCGAGGTTCGGCCGCGTGCCGATGATCGGATGCAGGTACGCGTGGGAGGTCGACATCCGCGAGCCGTCCTCTCCCGCGTTGATCTGGAACCAGCCGGCACCGTTGAGTACAGGCGTTCCGCGGTTGAATGCGACCGTGGGAAGACCTATCCCGGCGGCCGATTCGAGCACTGCCGCGCCGCACGGATCGTTCGGTGGCACGTCGCGAATCCGCACCGGTCCGTCGTGTCCACGGCCGGTGTCGTTGTTCTCCACTCGGGCGACGAACGGCAGGATCTCCGACGCGCCCCACCCCGTCGCGCCCGCAGCCGCCCAATCGTCGAGGGTTTCGGCCGGAGGATGAAAGGCGATGCAGGAGTTGTGCGACGAGCAGCCGCCGAGCACTTTCGCCCGCGCGTGCCGCATGAAGCTGTTGCCGCGCTCCTGTGGTTCGACGGGATAGTCCCAGTCGTAGCCGGAGTCCAGCAGATGCATCCAGTCCACCAGTTCGAGAATCGCCTTGTCGCCGACGTCGGTCGGACCTGCCTCGACCAAACAGACACTGACGGAGGGGTCCTCGCTCAGCCGCGCAGCGAGGACACACCCCGCCGTCCCGCCACCTGCGACAACGTAATCGAACTGGGTGTCTGTCACTGCACGCTCCTTCTAGTCGCCCGTGGAGGCATGTGATTTCAGAGTGCCGATGTGCTTGCGTCCCTTGACTGCGTACCACAGCAGGCCTACGCCCAGGATGCCGCCGATGTAGACGAACGCACCGAACGTGTTGTACCAGGGGGTTCCGTACACGGCCTCGCGCGGCCAGGCGAGGTTGAGCGCCATCCCGGCACCCCACACCACCGCCGCAATGTTGACCGGCAGGCCGAACTTACCCATCGTGAAGTACCCGCCGGGTTTGAGATCCTCCGGCGGCCACTCGCCTTTGATGCGCTTGACCAACAATGGTCCGGTGACCATCAGATACGCGAGGTAGATCATGATGATCGCGATCGAGGTGAGGACCGTGAAGATCTGCGGCTGACCGATGTTGACGACGAGAATGACGATGGCCAGCACGCCGATGGTCACCGCGGGTACCACCGGGGTCTGGGTCTTCGGATTCACCTTGGCCAGACTCTCACCGAAGGGCAACGCGTTGTCTCGCGCCATGGCAAACGTGAGCCGGATCGCCGCGGTGTGCACTGCCAGTGAGCAGACGAAGACCGCAACGACGATGCAGATGAGGAAGACGGTGCCCAGCGGGCCCCACATCACCGCTTCGACGATCGACTGCAGGCTGCCGTCGGGGCTGCCGAGGGAAGGATCGTTCAAGTCCGGCGCGGCCATGACGGCGAACACCAGGATGGCTCCGCCGATGACGAACGAGGCGAGGATGGCGCGAAAGATCGCTTTGGGGGCGGTGCGCCGCGGTTCGACGGTTTCCTCCCCGAGCGAGCTCGCGGTGTCGAATCCGTACATGACGTAACCCGACGCCAGCGACGCGACCAGGAAGGCACCGAGGTAGCCGCCGCTCTCACCGGCACCGTAGCCGTTGGAGGAGAAGAACACCTCGGGCCCCCGAGTGATGTTGGCCGCGAGCAGGATCGCGATGAGAACGGCAGCAATCAGTTCGATGAACACACCCGCACTGTTGATCATGGCCATCAGTCGAACGCCGAGCGCGTTGATCGTGGTGGTGATGGCGATCAGAATCGCACCGAGCAGCACTGCGTTGGCCGCGAAGTCGGAGGCACCCGAGCCGTCCCCGATGATCTGGAACCCGCTCCAGATGCGTGGCAAGTTCAGCTGCAGAGCCAGGGCAACGGCGGCCAGTGTCACGATCGACGCCGTTAGCATCAACCAGCCCGCCGACCAACCGACGATTCTGCGGCCCAACAGCTTCGCCCAGTTGTACACCGATCCCGCCACCGGATACTTCGCGGCCAACTCCATGAAGCACAGTGCCACGCAGAGTTGGCCGACGAACACTGCAGGCCACGACCACAGGTATGCCGGCCCGGCGGTGCCGAAACCGAAGTAGAACAGTTGGAACGTGCCGGTGAGAATGGAGATGTAGCTGACGCCTGCGGCGAAGCTGGCGAATTTGCCGAGACTTCGATCGAGTGACTCCTTGTAGCCGAAGTCGTCCATTCCGCTCGAATTGTCGTTCAGTAGTGCCATGCCTGTGGCCTTTCCCATCGTGCTCTATCGGGTACCGAACCACCCCGCCGCCGTGGGTGAGGTGTTGTGCCAAATATGCTTCGCTTCTTGATATTCGGACATTCCGGACGGGCCGAGCTCGCGTCCGTTCCCGGACTGTTTGAAGCCGCCCCATTCCGCGGCCGCCGTGTAAACACCGAAGTCGTTGAGCCACACCGTGCCATGGCGCAGCCCACGTACCATTCTTTCGCCTCGTGCGGCGTCGGACGTCCGAACTCCCGCGGCGAGACCGTAATTCGTATCGTTACCCAACAGGAGTGCTTCGGCCTCGGTGTCGAAGCGCTCCACAGTGAGTATGGGCCCGAATGTCTCCTCCTGCACGATATTCATCGACCGATCGCAGTGGTCGAAAATCGTCGGTAGAAAATAGCTGCCCTCGTCCAGAGCCGAATTGTCCGGTTTCGTTCCGCCGATGACCAGTGTTGCGCCCTCCTCGATGCCGCCCGCGACGAAAGCTTCGATCTTCTCGCGCTGCGCCTGCGACACCAGTGGACCGGTCTCGCTCGCCGGGTCCATTCCAGGACCGATCACGATGGCCTTCGCGCGTTCGGCCACGGCTGCAACGAAGCGGTCGGCGACCGATTCTTCGATGATCAGTCGAGTGCCGGCCGAACACACCTGACCCGAATGCAGAAAGACTCCGGTCAGGACGTTGTCGACGGAGTCGGCGAAGGCCTGATCGTCGGCTACGGCGTCGGCAAAGACGATGTGCGGGTTCTTGCCGCCGAGCTCGACGGCCACCTTGGTGACGTTCTCGGCCGCCGCTGCCAAGATGTGCCTGCCTGTAGCCAGACCGCCGGTGAACGAGATGAAGTCGACGTCGCGGTTCCTGGTGAGTGCGTCCCCGAGAACGGCACCACTGCCCTGCAGCAGGTTCACCACACCCGCCGGCACTCCGGCTTCTTCCACCAGCTTGGTGAACGCGATGGTGCTGAGCGGAGTCACCTCACTCGGCTTGAGGACCATCGTGCAGCCGGCCGCCAGAGCGGGGGCGATCTTCCACGAGATCTGAAGCAGCGGATAGTTCCACGGCGCGATCATGACGCAGACGCCGATCGGCTCGTGTACGACGCGGCTGAGAATTTCGGGTCGGTCGACGTCGATCAGACGATCCGCCTGCACCACTGCAAGATCGGCGTAGAAGCGGAAGACCGACGTCACGTCGTCGATGTCGATTTCACTCTCGCCGAGGGTCTTTCCGGTATCGAGAGTCTCGATACGCGCGAGTTCGGCCTTGTCCCTCTGAAGTAGATCTGCGATGCGGTTCAGTAGATCGCTGCGCTCACCGACGGTCACCGACCGCCACGGTCCATCGTCGAACGCCGACCGTGCCACTGCCACCGCGCGTAGCGCATCGTCGGGGGTGGCCTCGTCGACGACGGCAACCGTGCTGCCGTCCGCGGGGTTCACGATGTCTCGGGTTCCACCGTCACTGGATCCCTGCCACTGCCCGTCGACGAACAACGACGGACGCAGCGACGTCGGGTCGAATCCTGCATCGGAGTCGGTCACTCCGCACCTTCTTCCGTGTGGGGGCCTGATCGTGTGTCTACGTTATGCCCTCAGCACCCGGTGGCTCCATCGATCTGTTCGCGAATGATGTTCGTGTGCCCGTTGTGCCGGTATCTGAGCCTGCTACACGACCAGCGCGAATCCGGGAGCGGAGCCCGAGCAATGACCCATTCGGACAATTCGCATTACGGTGGGGTGCATGACTATCGAAGATGTGGGCGGCAGACGGACGGTGACGGCGGACGAGCTTCTTCTCCTGGTGGGTGATCATCTGCTCATCGAGGAGGGTGTCGCGACCGGATTCATCGAAAGCGCGGGCCAGGTTGCGGAGAGCGTGGCGGTGACGGTGACCGATGGCGTCGACGGAACCACGACGACGGAGCGAGTTTTCCTTCCCGATGCCGAGGTGACCATCGAACCCGCCGATCGCGGACGCGCCCCCGTCAGTCTGTGACGGCAGAGTTCCTGTACAGAAGTACATTCGTGTAACTCGAACAACTCTGCTCACACCAGTCACACTGACCCCGAACTGAGCTAGGGTGACGGAAACCCGTCACCTTCGGAAGGACGTCAGTGGTGCGACAAGGCCGAGTACGCCCGACCGTTCGCGTTGCCGTCGTTGCTTGCGCCGCAGCGCTCGCTGTCGGTTTCGGCTCGATCACGGCGATGGCCGAGCCCGAGGCGTCGGCCCCGGCGATCGTCGCCGAGTCGGTTCGCTCGGCAGACGCGGACCAGTACAACGACGCACAGGATGCGTTGGTGAAGGGTCGCTACGACGCCGGGTTCGCCGCACTCGGTGCGCTCGAAGCCGCCGCTCCGGACGATGCCAATGTGGCAGCGCTGCAGACGTTCTATGCCAACGCGACCGCCGATACCGCCGCCCTGGCAGAGCATGGATCTCGCCTACGCGGCCTGTCTCCTACCGTCGCCGACGAAGTCGAACGAGCCATCGCCATCATCGACGAAGCCGCCACGGAGACAATCGACTTCGCGCCGACCACCGACGGACCCCGCACCGCGATCGTAGTACTCGGGCTAGGCTTGAACGGCGACGGCAGCATGACACCCGAGTTGGTGGCGCGTCTACGGTCGGCCGTCGCCGCGGCGGAGCGCTCCCCCGAGTCCCCCATCATCGTCACCGGCGGGAATCCGCAGAGCGGCATCACCGAAGCCGACGCGATGCAGCGGTGGCTCCTCGAAGAAGGCATCGCGGGCGACCGCATTCACACCGAATCGACCGCGAATTCGACGGTGCAGAACGCACAGCGCGCCACCGACCTGGCAGCCGAGATCGGTGCCCTGAATCTGATACTGGCAACGACCCCGAGCCATCTACGACGCGCAATATCCGACTTCGAGATCGCCGGCTCCGACGTGATCGGCGCTGCGACATCGACTCCCGACGATCTCCCGGATCTTCCTGCGCTCGCCCCGACGGCACGGTTGGGTATGACCGTCGACGCCACCAAGATCCTCGGGATACCGCGCACCTACTGACGCGTCCATCCTCGGAGCACCGACTCCGTCCCGGCGTCGAACATCGCTCCGCGAATCTCCTCGTCGGGGTTCGTGGGCATCGCCAACTCGAGCGACACCAACCCGTGCACGATCGCCCAGAACGAATGGCTGATCAAGTCGACCGACGCGCCGGTCATGATGCCGTCCGCGACGGCACGCGCTACCGCCGCCCGAAGCGGGTCCATCGCAGCCTCGGCGAGTTGCGCCTCTTCGGATACATCGACCGAACCGAGTACGCCGCCGAACATCACCGCGTACAGATGTGGGTTGTGCAGAGCCCAGTGCCGGTAGGCAACGGCAAGTGCGCGCAGATCGACCTCGGGGTCGCTGGTGACCGGCACCTGCCGCTGGGCGTCACCGAAACTCGAGAACGACGCAGCGAACAGGGCGACCAGCAACTCGGCGCGACCACCGAAGAGAGAATAGATCGCCGTGGTCGAGGTGCCCTGCGCAGCCGCCAGCTTACGTAGAGACAGCGAGTCGACGCCGTGTCGAGCAACGCCTTCCGCCGCGGCCTCGAGTAGCCGGGTCCGCAGTTCGGCATCGTGAATTCTCGGTCTCGCCACTTGCGAAACTTACCACAACAGTGTTTTATAACAGTGTCACAGAAAATGCTTCTTCCCCGAACTGACGGGAACACGTCATGCAACCCATCATCGACGGCCGCGCCACGGTCGACACCGAGCGAGACACCGTAGCGGTCTTTCTCATCGGAATGCGCATCAACAATCCGGTGGCCGTTCGTTCCTGGCTACCCGCGGTGCGCGCAATGCCGCGGATGCTCAGCCATCTCGAGCAGGATCCCGCCTCCGGGCTGCTCGGCTACCACTCGTGGTTGGGCCGCACCACCATGCTCGTCAGCTATTGGCGCAACGCCGAGGACCTGACACGATTTGCCTCCGATCCCGACGCACCCCATGCACCCGCCTGGCGCGCCTTCAACCGATCGGTAGCCGCAACCCGCAACGTCGGCGTGTGGCACGAAACCTATACCGCGACAGCACAGAACAGTGAGGCGATCTACGTCAACATGCCCAGATTCGGTCTCGCGGGAGCCATCGGTGGAATCCCGGTCGGCACAGGCTCACACACGTGGAAGCAGAGAATGAAGTCCGCGAAGTAAGGACTCGATGTTCACACGAAGTTTCCGGCACGCGAAGCAAGATCCAGAACGGGCTGCGGAAAGACTCCGAGCGCTACGGTGACCACAACCGAAACCCCGATCGCGCACGACACCGACGCGGTCGGACGCACGATCGTGGCGGTCCTCTCGCCCGGATCGGTGAAGAACATCAGCACTATCACCCGCACGTAGAAGAATGCTGCAATCGCGCTGCACACCACCCCGACGACGACCAGGGCCGCTCCTCCGGCACCCGAGGCAGCGCTGAACACCGCGAACTTGCCGATGAACCCACTGGTGAGCGGAATGCCGGCGAACGAGAGCAGGAACAATCCGAACACCGCAGCCACCAGCGGTGACCGACGACCGATTCCCGCCCATCGTTCGAGATCACTCACTTCACCGCGTTCGTCGCGAGCCAACCCGATGATGGCGAACCCCCCAAGAGTGCTGAAGGCATACGCCAACAGATAGAACATCGTGGCCGACACACCGGAATTACCCAGCGCGGTCACTCCGGTGAGGATGAATCCGGTGTGTGCAACGGACGAATACGCAAGCATGCGTTTGACATCCGTCTGCGTCACCGCGACAACCGAACCCAGCACCATCGTCGCGATGGCGACGACCCACAGCATCGGGCGCCAGCTCGATTCGAGACCGGGTAGCGCCATCCCGAAAATGCGGAGAATCGCACCGAATGCCGCGACCTTGGTCACCGTGGCCATCAGAGCCGTCACCGGAGTGGGGGCACCCTGGTAGACGTCGGGAATCCACGAGTGGAAGGGCACCGCGCCGACCTTGAACAACAGACCCACTGCGAGCAAGGCGGTTCCGATCAACGCAAGCGATCTGCCCTGACCGTCCACCGCGATGGCGTCGGCGATTCCGTCCAACCGAACGGTTCCGGCATATCCGTACAGGAATGCAACACCGAACAGGAAGAACGCGGACGAGAACGCGCCCAGCAGAAAGTATTTGAGAGCCGCTTCCTGCGAGAGCAACCGCCGCCGTCGGGCCAGTCCGCAGAGCAGATACAGCGGCAACGACAGCACTTCGAGCGCAACGAACATCGTGAGCAGATCCGTGGACGCCGGAAACAGCAACATGCCGCCGATCGCGAACATCGCCAGAGGAAACACCTCGGTCTGCGCGACGCCTGCATCGATGGCCTCCTTCTCCGCCACGCTGCCCGGAGTGGTCGACGCCTGCGAAGTGAAAGAATCGATGCGGCGCTCGGCACCGGCCCCGGTGACGGCAACGGTGCGCTCGGCCATCAGTGCTATGGCCGGAATCGAGACCAGCACAATGGTTCCCTGCAGAAACAGGGTCGGCCCGTCGATCGCGACTGCCCCGGACATCGCCGACGCCTCGGTGCCTACCAGACCGAGGATCGCCGCCAACGCCGCAACCAGTCCCCCGAGAGCAAGCCCCAGATGCGTGGCGCGGCGCGCCCGCGGCGGTACGAACGCCTCGACGAGTACGCCCAGAACTGCGACCGCGAACACGATCAACATCGGCGCGAGCAGACCGTACTGCACGTCTGGTGTGGTCATCGCTGACCTCCTGCATTGTCGACGATCGTGGATTGCACTGCTGGAGTGATGACATCGAGCGCTGGTTTCGGATACACCCCGAGGACGATCAGCAGCGCGATCAACGGCACCACCACGGTCAGCTCGCGGCGAACGAGATCGGACACCTTCCCGTTGCCCTCCCGGACCGGCCCGGTCATGACGCGCTGGTAGAGCCACAGTATGTAGATCGCCGACAGCACAAGGGCTCCGGCGGCAACGATCGCGGCGACTCCGTATCGACCGAACGTGCCGATCAACACCAGGAATTCGCTCACGAACGGGGCGAGACCGGGTAGCGAGAGCGTGGCGAGTCCCGAGATCAAGAAGGTTCCGGCAAGCACCGGTGCCACCTTCTGCACACCGCCGTAGTCGGCGATCTGTCTCGACCCTCGACGCGACACGAGGAAGCCCGCGATCAAGAACAGAGCGGCCGTGGAGATTCCATGGTTGACCATGTAGAGCGTGGCACCGGCCTGACTCTGACCGGTCATGGCGAAGATGCCGAGGATGATGAACCCGAAGTGCGAAATCGATGTGTAGGCAATCAGTCTCATCATGTCGGTCTGGCCGATCGCGAGTATCGCGCCGTAGACGATGCCGATGACCGCAAGAGTGATGATCCACGGGGCGAACGTCTGCGACGAGCCAGGGAAGAGTTCGAGACAGAACCGCAGCATCGCGAACGTGCCGACCTTGTCCACCACCGACATCATCAGCACCGCGGTCGCGGGTGTGGACTGCACTGCGGCGTCGGGGAGCCACGAATGGAACGGCCACAACGGTGCCTTGATCGCGAAAGCGAACATGAAGCCGAGGAACAGCGCGTTCAGCACCATCGGATCCACACCGAGCCCGCCCGATGCCGCCGCGTCGGCGATCGCGCGCAGATCGAACGTCCCACCTTCGAAAGGCCCGTCGGGTCGCGCGGTCACCACGTACAGGCCGATGACGGCCGCCAACATCACCAGACCGCCGAACAGGTTGTACAGCAGGAACTTCACCGCGGCGCGCGTGCGATGGACTCCCCCGAAACCACCGATGAGGAAATACATCGGAATCAGCATCGCCTCGAAGAAGATGTAGAACAACAACACGTCCAACGCGGTGAACGAGACGAGCACCATCGACTCGACCACCAGGATCAACGCCATGTACGTGTGCGACACCCGACGGGAGCCGTAGTTCGCGACGCGACTGCCGTCGTACCAGCCCGCGACGAGCAGCAACGGCGTGAGGACGGTGGTGAGCAACACCAGGACGAGGCCGATTCCGTCCAGGCCGAGGGTGTACCGCGCACCGAACGCCGCTATCCAGGCGTGGTCTTCGACGAACTGGTACCGATCACCACCGGAGTCGAACGACACCGCCAGTGCGACCGACACGACCAAGGTCCCGGCAGCGAAACCCACTGCGGCACTGCGCGCTACCGTCGGACGAGCGGCAGGCACCAGGGCGACGACGATCGCACCGAGCATCGGGAGCACCCACAGGACGGTCAACCAGGGAGTCGTCACAGAATCACCACCATCAGTACCACGAGAACGGCTCCGGCCAACATCGCCAACGCATACGACCGCACATATCCCGTTTGCAGCTGCCGGGACCGCGTCGATGCACCGCCGATCGTGCTCCCCACCCCGTCCACGACTGCGTCGATACCGTTGTCGGCGTGCACCAGTGCACGCGTCAGTGTCTGCCCGGGACGCATGAAGGCCGCCTCGTTGACGGCATCTCCGTAGAGATCGGCACGTGCAGCTCGGGTCAAGGGTGACACGTCCGCGGGTGGTATCGGCGGAACCTCACCCACGATGTACTTGCGGTAGGCGACGGTAGCGCCGGCCAGCACCACCACCAGCACGGCGACGGTGACCACCCACGCCGGAATCGCGTGCTCCTCGTGTGCCGATCCCACCACGGGTTCCAGCCATTCCTCGAGTCGTCCGCCCACCGCGAGGAAAGCTCCCGAGGCCACCGAACCGACGGCCAACACGATCATCGGGGCAGTCATCGTCGCCGACGCCTCGTGCGGATGTGCCTGTGCGGACCAGCGTTTCGGACCGAAGAACGTCATCAGCATCACCCGGGTCATGTAGAAGGCCGTCAGGCCTGCACCGAGCAGTGTCACGCAGCCGAGAATCGGACCGGCCACTCCCCCGGCGGCGAATGCGACTTCGATGATCGGGTCCTTCGCGAAGAAGCCGGAGAACGGCGGCAGTCCGATGATGGCCAGGTAGCCGAGGCCGAACGTGACGAATGTGATCGGCATCGCGGCGCGGAGTCCACCGAACTTCCGCATGTCGGTCTCGTCGTTCATGGCGTGCATCACCGAACCCGCGCCCAGGAACAGGCCCGCTTTGAAGAAGCCGTGCGAGATCAACAGCACGATGGCGTAGGCGTACCCGGAGGGGCCGAGGCCGGCCGCGAGCACCATGTACCCGATCTGACTCATCGTCGACGCCGCGAGCGCCTTCTTGATGTCGTCCTTCGCGCAACCGATGACGGCACCGAACAGCAGGGTGACCGCCCCGACGGCGACGGTCGCCGCGCGGGCGGCAGGCGACGCCTCGAACACCGGACCCGAGCGCACGATGAGATACACCCCGGCCGTGACCATCGTGGCCGCGTGAATCAATGCCGACACCGGTGTCGGGCCCTCCATGGCGTCGCCGAGCCACGACTGCAGCGGCACCTGCGCCGACTTTCCACACGCGGCCAACAGCAGCATCAGCGCCATGGCGGTGGCCACCGATTCACTCGCCTCGCCGATACCGGCGAACACGACGTCGTACTGCACGGAGCCGAAGTTGACGAACATGATCATCAGTGCGACGGCCAACCCGATATCGCCGACTCGGTTGACCACGAACGCTTTTCGGGCAGCCGATGCGGCCGACGGTTTGTGCTGCCAGAAGCCGATGAGCAGATACGACGCCAGACCGACACCCTCCCACCCGAGATAGAGACCGAGGAAGTTGTCGGCCAGAACCAGCAGCAGCATGGCTGCCAGAAACAGGTTGAGGTACGCGAAGAAGCGTCGCCGCTCGGCGTCGTGGCTCATGTAGCCGATGGAGTACACGTGAATGAGCGACCCGACCCCGGTGATCAGCAGGACGAAGCAGATCGACAATTGGTCTGCGCGCAAGCCGAATTCGACCTGCAGTTCGTCTACCGGAACCCACCGGAACAGTGTCTGGGTGAGAGCACGGCCGGACTCCGCGCGCCCGAGCATCGACCCGAACACCACTGCGGCAACAGCGAACGAGGACACCGCAGTTGCCGTCGCGACGAGGTGCCCCCACCGGTCGGTGCGCCTGCCACCGAGCAGCAGGAACGCCGCACCGAAGGCCGGCAGAGCCGGCAGAAGCCACAGTATCGACATCATTTCTGCGCCCCCGTCAATTCTTCATCAGGGAGTTCTCGTCCATCGAAATCGACCGACGGGATCGGAAGATGGCCATGATGATGGCCAGGCCCACCACCACCTCGGCGGCGGCGACCACCATGGTGAAGAACGCGAACAACTGTCCGTCGAGATTGCCGTGCATGCGGGAGAAGGTGACGAACGCGAGATTGACTGCGTTGAGCATCAATTCGATGCACATGAACACGATGATGGCGTTGCGTCTGACGATGACACCCGCCGCTCCGATCGTGAACAGCAGTACGGAGAGGTACAGGTAGTTCTCCGGATTCATCGCTGGTCACCCCCGTCCACCTTGTACTGGCTCCGAGGATCGGCGAACATGGCGTTGACGGAGGACTCGGATTCGGTTCCGTCCGGCAACAGGGCGCGGCGATCGACGCCGTTGTGTCTGGCGTAGACGCCTGGGCTCGGCAGCGGTGTCACTCTGGAGCCGTCCCGGAATCGGTCCTGCGACATTTCGCGTTGACCTTTGACCGGCCCCAAAGCTTCCCGGTGCGCCAGAATCATCGCTCCGATGGTCGCAGTGATGAGGAGCGCCCCGGTCAACTCGAATGCCCACACGTACTCGACGAAGATCAGCTCGGCCAAGCCCTCGACGTTGCCGGTGGAGTTGGCGGCGTCGAGCCCGGCGAAGTCGAGCCGCCCGCTCTGGACCGAATCGCGGAGCAGTACGCCGATGATCAACAGCCCGAAACCGATTCCGATGACTACGGCCGCGATGCGATGCCCGCGCAGGGTCTCCGTCAGCGATTCCGAGGTGTCGACTCCCACGAGCATCAGGACGAACAGGAAGAGCATCATGACCGCGCCGGTGTAGACGACGATCTGCACGACACCGAGGAACAACGCACCCTGCGCCATGTAGAACGTCGCCAGCACCACCATCGTGGCGGCGAGGAACAACGCCGAATAGACGGCCTTCGTGCTCATCACCACGCCCAGCGCGCCGATGACGGCGACGACACCGAGGGTCCAGAACTGCACGGCTTCACCGGTGGACGTGGCGTCGAGGGTAAGCAGCACAGTGGCGTCCCGGGTGCTCATCGCGCCGAGCCAGCCTCGGGTTCGGCTGCGGGTTCGGCAGCGGACTCGGCCGTGGCCTCGTGGCCGGTGACGGTGCCCCGGTAGTAGTCCTCGGCCGAAAGGCCCGGTGCCATCGCGTGCGGCGCTGCCGTCATGTCCGGCTCCAGCGGTGCCAGCAGCGCGTCCTTCTCGTAGATCAGATCGGCTCGGTTGTCACCGGCCAACTCGTACTCGTTCGTCATCGTCAGAGCGCGTGTAGGACAGGCCTCCACACACAAGCCGCATCCGATGCACCGGAGGTAGTTGATCTGGTACACCGCGCCGTATCTCTCGCCCGGAGAGAATCTTTCGGTCTCGGTGTTGTCGGCCCCTTCGACGTAGATGGCGTCGGCCGGGCAGGCCCACGCACAGAGCTCGCAACCGATGCACTTCTCGAGGCCGTCGGCGTACCGATTGAGCTGATGCCTACCGTGATAGCGAACCTCGGTCGGCTTTTTCTCCTCCGGATACAGCTCCGTCTCGGCCTTCTTGAACATCGTCGCGAACGTGACACCGAAACCGGCGATGGGACCGAGGAATTCAGGCATCTGCGTTCTCCTTCGGTGATCCGGCGGCGCGAGAGCGCACGCCGGCGTGCCGGCTCGGAACAGTCGAGCCCAGGCCGGGAATGGGGGGTACCGGGAAGCCACCTGCCAGAGCATCGAACTCGGCGACGGGAGCGGGAGGCGGCACGTTCCGCTCCCGTGCACGACGGCGCACCATGAGCAGCAGGGAACTCAGCACCGCCACCGCAAATGTCATCGACACGAAGAAGGTGACCAGAGGTACGTCGTACCGATCGGCCCCCAGCACCCGCACCGTCGCGATCACCATGACCCAGATCAGGGCAACGGGAATGAGAATTTTCCAGCCGAAGTTCATGAACTGGTCGTAGCGCAGCCTCGGCAATGTCGAACGCAGCCAGATGAAGACGAACAGGAACACCCAGACCTTGAGGGTGAACCACAGCACCGGCCACCACCCGGAATTGGCACCGCTCCACAGACTCAACGGAATCGGAGCCTGCCAGCCGCCGAGGAACAGCGTGGTCGCGAGGGCCGACACGGTGACCATGTTGATGTATTCGGCGAGCATGAACATCGCGAAACGCAGCGACGAGTACTCGGTGTGAAATCCGCCCACCAACTCGCCCTCCGCCTCGGGCAGATCGAACGGCGCGCGGTTGGTTTCACCGACCATGGCCGTGACGTACACCAGGAACGACGGCAACAGCAGGAAGATGTACCACGTGTTCTGCTGCGCTGCAACGATTCCAGACGTCGACATGGTGCCCGCGTACAGGAACACCGCAGCGAACGACAAGCCCATTGCGACCTCGTAGGAGATCACCTGCGCCGTCGACCGCAGTGCGCCCAACAACGGATACGTCGAGCCCGACGCCCACCCCGCCAACACGATCCCGTACACACCCACCGAGGTGACCGCGAGAATGTACAGAACTCCCACCGGCAGGTCGGTCATCTGCAGCGGCGTCGTCGTACCGAACACCGACACCTCGGGCCCGAACGGAATCACAGCGAAGGCCATGAACGCGGGAACCACCGAAATGATCGGAGCCAGAATGTAAATCGGCTTGTCGACGCCGGTCGGAGTGATCCCCTCCTTCAGCGCCAGCTTGATACCGTCCATCAAGGACTGCAACAACCCCCACGGACCCACTCGGTTCGGACCCACGCGCATCTGCATCCACGCCATGATCTTGCGTTCGGCATAGATCGCAACCAGCGGCGTCAGCACCAGAAACACGAAGACCGCCAAGGCCTTCCCGACAACCAACCACCACGGGTCGTTGCCGAACATCGACAGATCGGTCGGCGCGGCCACGATCATGACTGCCCACTTTCGGGTCGTTCCGCAGAACCGCGACGAATGCTCACCACCGCGCCCGACTGCACCCCGAGCGAGCGATACACCGCCGACCCGGGCGAGTTCATCGGTACCCACACCACGGCGTCGGGCAGATCGGTGATCGTCAGCGGCAACGTGATCGAGCCGCGGTCCGTCACAATGCTCACCAGGTCTCCGGTGTCGGCACCGATGGACGCGGCTGTTGCCGCCGACAATCGAATCGTGGGCATTCGACCGGTTGCGGCAAGGTTGTCCTCACCGTCCTGCATCCGTCCCGCATCGATGAGCATCCGCCACGTGGCCAGAATCGCCTCCCCTGGTCCGACGGTCGGAAGGTCCGCGCGGGGCGCAACCCGGGCCACCGCGGTGCGCGGGCCGTTCCACACACCGAGGCGAGCCAACTCGGCGCGTGCCGCAGCCGCGTCGGGCACGGACAGTTCGACGCCCATCTGTGCGGCGATGGCGTCGAGGATGCGTTGATCCGGCATCACCGCACCGGCACCGAGTGCGGTGTCGAACGTGCGAGGTCGTCCTTCCCAGTCGACGAAAGTTCCCGGTTTGTCGACGACCGGTGCCACCGGGAACACGACGTCGGCCCGGTCGGTCACAGCGCTGCGGCGAAGCTCGAGGCTCACCACGAATGCAGATCGGTCCAGTGCATCGAGCGCACCGCGGGGGTCCGGCAGATCGTCGACATCGATTCCGGCAGTGACCATGGCCCGATCCGGTCCCGCGTCGGCCAGGATCGCTGCGGTGTCACGGCCCACCCCCGCAGGCAGCTCGGGCACTCCCCACACCGCCGCTACCTCGGCGCGCGCAGCCGCGTCGGTCACCGGACGCCCGCCGGGCAGGACGTTCGGCAGCGCCCCTGCATCCAGGGCACCGCGTTCGCCGGCGCGTCGCGGAATCCAGGCCAGGCTCGCCCCCGTGTCGTCCGCCAGTTTCGAGGCAGCCGACAGACCCCCAGGAACGGAGCCGAGCCGCTCGCCCACGAGAACGATCGCACCGGGCTCTCGGAGGAGGTGCGCAATCGATTCGGTGTCACGATCGCCGACGTGCAACGCATCGAGCCACCCCGGTTCGTCACCGGGATACGCCTGCAGCAGGATGCCGTCGAGCTTCCGTAGGCCTCTACTGGAGAACGGCGCAATCGACGCCACCACGACTGTGCCTGCGCGGCGCGCCTTACGCAGCCGCAGGAACACCAGTGGTGATTCTTCCTCGGGCTCGAAGCCGACAAGGAGCACCAACGGGGCGTTCTCGAGGTCGGTGTAGGTGACCCCGAGCCCGGTCGCGGCGATCCGTCCGGCCAGGAAGTTCGCTTCCTCTGTGCTGTGACTGCGATTGCGGAAGTCGATATCGTTGCTGTGCAATACGGTTCGGGCAAATTTGGAGTATGCGTAGGAGTCCTCGAGAGTCGATCTTCCGCCGAGCAGTACCGCAGCTCGACCGACCGCTGCGGCCAGGCCCTTTGCCGCAGCGGCTACCGCAGCCGACCACGACGTTTCGATCAGTTGACCCGAGTCGTCTCGGATCATCGGGGCGGTGATGAGATCGGGTTCGGTGGCATATTTGAACGCCCACCGTCCCTTGTCGCAGTTCCACTCTTCGTTGACCTGCGGGTCGTCCCCCGCCAGCCGGCGCAGGACCTTGCCGCGTCGATGGTCCGTGCGTTGGGCGCAGCCACCGGCGCAGTGTTCGCACACGCTAGGCGACGACGTGAGGTCGTACGGCCGCGCCCGGAACCGATATTCGGTGTTGGTCAGGGCACCGACCGGGCAGATCTGCACGGTGTTGCCCGAGAAGTACGAGTCGAACGGCTCGTTGCCGAAGATGCCCACCTGTTGAACAGCACCGCGTTCGAGCAGATCGATCGAGGGATCTCCGGCCACTTGAGCCGCGAAGCGAGTGCATCGAGCGCACAGCACGCACCGTTCCCGGTCGAGCAGAATCTCGGCCGAGAGCGGAATCGGCTTGGGGTAGGTGCGTTTGGCCTCGGTGAACCTGGACTCGGTGCGGCCCGCAGCCATCGCCTGGTTCTGGAGCGGACACTCACCGCCTTTGTCGCACACCGGGCAATCGAGCGGATGATTGATCAGCAGCAATTCCATGACGCCGCGCTGCGCCTTCTCCGCCGACTCCGATGTCACCTGAGTGCGCACGATCATGCCCTCGGCCGCCGTCGTCGTGCAGGATGCCAACGGCTTGCGTTGGCCCTCCACATCGACGAGACATTGCCGGCACGCCCCCACCGGGTCGAGCAGCGGGTGATCGCAGAAGCGCGGGATCTGTACGCCCATCAGCTCGGCTGCGCGAATCACCAACGTGCCCTTCGGAACACTGATCTCGTGGTCGTCGATGGTCAGCGTCACCATCTCGACTGGAGTGACCGACTGTTCAGACTGTGCCGTCACGACGTCAGCTCCTCTGCCATCAAGGTCGATCGGTGTGGATCGAACGGGCAACCCTGTTCGGTGACGTGTCGGATGTATTCGTCGCGGAAGTACTTCAGCGAGGACACGATCGGGCTTGCGGCTCCGTCTCCCAACGCGCAGAACGACTTTCCGGCAATGCCGTCTGCAATGTCGAGCAGCGTCGTGAGGTCCGCTTCGGTGCCGGTTCCGCCGTCGAGGCGGCGCAGTATCTGCACCAGCCAGTAGGTTCCTTCTCGGCACGGCGTGCATTTGCCGCAGGATTCGTGTGCGTAGAACTCCGTCCATCGCAACACCGCGCGCACCACGCACGTCGTGTCGTCGAAGATCTGCAAGGCCTTGGTACCCAACATCGACCCGGCGGCACCGACGCCCTCGTAGTCGAGCGGAACGTCCAGGTGCTCGCCGGTGAACATCGGCGTCGACGATCCTCCCGGTGTCCAGAACTTCAGCTCGTGACCGGGCCGGATGCCACCCGCGTAGTCCAGGAGCTCCCGCAGGGTGATGCCAAGCGGGGCCTCGTACTGGCCGGGCCGACACACGTGGCCGGACATCGAGTACAGAGTGAATCCGGGTGACTTCTCGCTTCCCATCGACCGGAACCATTCGATTCCCTTGCGCAGGATCACTGGGACGCTGGCGATCGATTCCACGTTGTTGACCACGGTCGGGCGTGCGTACAGACCTGCCACCGCGGGGAACGGTGGACGCAGTCGGGGTTGACCTCGTCGCCCTTCCAGCGAATCGAGTAGCGCTGTCTCCTCGCCGCAGATGTATGCCCCGGCCCCCGCATGGATCACCAACTCGAGGTCGAACCCCGAGCCGAGAACGTCCTTGCCCAGGTAGCCCGCGGCGTAGGCGTCGGCCACCGCGGCCTGCAGTCTGCGCAGCACCGGTACCACTTCGCCGCGAACGTAGACGAATGCGTGCGATGCACGTATTGCGTAGGCCGCAATGATGATTCCTTCGATCAACGTGTGCGGGCTCGCCATCATCAGTGGCATGTCCTTGCACGTACCCGGCTCCGACTCGTCGGCGTTGACCACCAGGTAGTGAGCTTTTCCGTCACCCTGAGGAATGAAACTCCACTTCGTTCCGGTCGGGAATCCTGCACCACCGCGGCCGCGCAGGCCGGAATCCTTGACGAATGCGATGAGATCGTCGGGGTCCATGGCAAGGGCCTTCTCGAGCCCTCGATATCCGTCGTGGCTGCGGTAGGTGTCGAGAGTCCACGAGTCCTTCTCGCCCCAGAACTCGCTCAGCACCGGCGTCAGGGCCATGTTAGTTCCCCTTCGTCGGTGGCTCTGTTTCGGTGGTGTTCGGCTGCGGTGGAACGGTCGCCGAGGGTGCCGGAGCCGGTTTCTCGCGCACCGTCTCCGCCACGGCCTCGGCACCCAGATCGGGATGATCGTCCGGGTAGCCGGTGACGGCCTCGGGAGCAGACATCGAGTGCTCTCGGGCGTACCGCAGGCCGGCGAGAGTGGCTTCGCCTGCGCTGCCGGAGGATTCGAGTGCCCCGGGGCGGTCGTCGGCGAACCCGGCCAGAATTCGCTCGGTCTCGCGGAACGTGCACAGCGGAGCGCCGCGGGTCGGGGTCACCTGCGCACCGGATCGAAGCGCGTCGACCAGGTCCCGCGCCGACGCCGGAGTTCTGTTGTCGAAGAATTCCCAGTTGACCATCATCACCGGCGCGAAGTCGCACGCGGCGTTGCACTCGATGTGTTCGAGGGTGATGGCACCGTCGGCGGTGGTTCCGCCGTGGTCGATCTCGAGGTGGTCCCGCAGGGCGTCCATGATGGCGTCGCCGCCCATGACCGCGCACAGGGTGTTGGTGCACACTCCGACGCGATAGTTTCCGGTGGGCTCGCGGCGGTACATCGAGTAGAACGTCGCGACCGCGGTCACCTCGGCACCGGTGAGATCGAGGACGTCGGAGCAGAATTCGATTCCGGCCGGCGTCAGATAGCCGTCCTCGGATTGCACCAGGTGCAGCAGCGGTAGCAACGCCGATCGCGCCTGAGGATAACGAGCGAGGATGATATCGGCGTCTTCGCGCAGGCGTGCACGGACGTCGGCGGGATAAGACGCGCGTGCGTCGGGGCCGACCAGTTGTACGGCTTCTTCCGGGCGGGCTCCGAGTTGGACGAGCACCGGCTCCGAGCGTGGTGCGGTCATCGGTCCACCCCGCCCATCACGGGATCGATACTGGCGACGGCAGCGATGACGTCGGAGATCATGCCGCCCTCGCACATCGCGGCAACCGCCTGCAGATTGGTGAACGAGGGGTCTCTGAAATGCACTCGGTACGGCCGAGTTCCGCCGTCGCTGACGATGTGCACACCCAGTTCACCTCGCGGCGACTCCACCGTGGACAGAACTTGTCCTGCCGGCACTCGCATTCCCTCGGTCACCAATTTGAAGTGGTGGATCAACGACTCCATCGAGGTGTTCATGATGGTGCGCACGTGGTCCTGAGAATTGCCGAGACCATCGGGTCCGGAAACCAGTTCGGCCGGCCAGGCGATCTTCTTGTCGTCGATGACCACCGGTCCGGGCCGCAGGCGATCGAGGGTCTGCTCGACGATCTTGAGCGATTCCTTCATCTCTTCGACGCGAATCAGATAGCGCCCGTAGCAATCGCATCCGGTGTCGGTGACAACATCGAACTCGTAGTTCTCGTACCCGCAGTAGGGGTCGGACCGGCGCAGATCGTAGGGAAGTCCGGTCGATCGAAGCACCGGACCGGTGACACCCAGGGCCATGCACCCCGTGAGGTCCAGGTAGCCGACGTTCTCGGTTCTGGCCTTCCAGATCGGGTTGTCGTTGAGCATGAGTTCGAGATCGCGTAGCCGTCCGGGAAGAACCCGCAAGAGCTCGCGGACCTTGTCGATCGCGTCGGCAGGCAGATCCTGAGACAAGCCGCCGGGACGGATGTACGCGTGGTTCATGCGAAGTCCGGTGATGGCCTCGAAGACGTCGAGAATCAGTTCGCGTTCTCGGAAGCCGAACAGCATCGCCGTCACGGCACCCAATTCCATTCCACCCGTGGCCAATGCCACGAGGTGCGACGAGATCCGATTGAGCTCCATCAGCATCACCCGGACAACCGTCGCCCGCTCGGGAATGTCGTCGGTGATGTCGAGCAGCTTCTCCACCCCGAGGCAGTACGCGGTCTCGTTGAAGAAGGGTGACAGATAGTCCATACGAGTGACGAACGTGACGCCCTGAGTCCAGTTGCGATACTCGAGATTCTTCTCGATACCGGTGTGCAGGTAGCCGATTCCGCACCGGGCCTCGGTGACGGTCTCGCCTTCGATCTCGAGAATCAACCGCAGCACACCGTGCGTGGACGGGTGTTGTGGACCCATGTTGACCACGATGCGTTCGGTGGTGGACCCGCGCGCCAGTTCGACCACGTCGTCCCAGTCCTGGCCCGACACTGCATAGATGGTTTCGTCCGTTGCGCTCATCAGTTGTACGACCTGCGCTCGTTGGGAGGCGCAACCCGGGCACCCTTGTACTCGATGGGAATTCCGCCCAGGGGATAGTCCTTGCGTTGCGGGTGGCCGACCCAGTCGTCGGGCATCTCGATTCGCGTCAGTGCGGGATGACCGTCGAAGACGATGCCGAAGAAGTCGTAGACCTCGCGCTCGTGCCAGTCGTTGGTCGGATACACCGCGCAGAGCGAAGGTGTGTGCGGATCTGCATCGGGCACAGCCACTTCCAGTCGCAGACGGCGTCCGTGGGTGATGGACACCAGATGGTAGACCGCGCGCAATTCCCGGCCGATCTGATCCGGGTAGTGCACACCCGATGCCCCCGTGCACAATTCGAATCTCAGTTCCTCGTCGTCACGCAGAGCACGGGCCACAGCGGGCACATGCTCCCGAGAGAGATGCAGTGTCAGTTCATCGCGAAAGATCACCGCACTCTCGACGGCGTCCTCGAACGGCACGGCCGCGTCACCGGCCTGGAGAACAGTGGCCAATCGATCCACCAGTACGTCGAAGTAGCTGCCATAGGGCCGGACAGCCGTGTCCGCCGACGCCACCGGCGGCTGCAACCTGCCGTAGCCGGAGGTGTCGCCACTCCCCCGGACACCGAACATCCCGCGGGATCCGCGCGCCGTCATCGCAGCAGCCCCTTCAAGTCGATGGTCGGGGTTGACGTCAGCGCTGCAGCCTCGGCAGCCGCGCGTACCTGCTCGCGATTGACACCCAGTGGCATCTCCTGAATCTTTTTGTGCAGCTCCAAGATTGCGTTGAGCAGCATCTCGGGTCGAGGTGGGCAACCGGGGAGGTAGATGTCGACGGGAACGATGTGATCGACACCCTGAACCACCGCGTAGTTGTTGAACATTCCGCCCGAGGACGCGCAGACTCCCATGGCCAGGACCCATTTCGGCTCGGCCATCTGGTCGTACACCTGCCGCAGTACGGGCCCCATCTTCTGGCTGACACGGCCTGCCACGATCATCAGGTCCGCCTGGCGGGGAGACGCACGGAACGCTTCCATACCGAATCGCGCGAGATCGAACCGACCGGACGTGGTGGCCATCATCTCGATCGCACAGCACGCGAGACCGAAGGTCGCGGGCCACAACGAACCCTTGCGTGCGTAGCCGGCCAACCCCTCGACGGTGGTCAGCAGAAATCCGCTGGGTAGCTTCTCTTCGAGTCCCATCGATCACGCTCTTTTCGTATCCGCTCGAGGTGAGAACAGTGCATCGTGCCGTCGTCGATCAGTGTTCGTGCATCAATCCCATCCGAGCCCGCCTCGCCGCCACTCGTAGATGTAGGCCACCGACACGTTGACGACGAACAGGGCCATGGCCACCAGCCCGAATGCGCCCAGTACGTCGAGGTGGACGGCCCACGGATAGAGGAAGACGATCTCGATGTCGAAAATGATGAACAGCATGGCGGTCAGATAGAACTTCACCGGAAATCGTTGGCCCGTAGGCGCATGCATCGTGGGCTCGATGCCGCACTCGTATGCGTCGAACTTCGCTCGGTTGTGCCGCGCCGGCCCCACCATGGTTCCGACCATCACCGAGAACACTGCGAACAGGACCGCAATGGCACCGAGAACGAGGATCGGAACGTAGGCGTTCATCCCGGCATCTGCTCCCTCGATCGACTACCGCGCCGACGCGTAGTAAATGCGACGGCCGTACCAATGTGACCTGAACCACACAGTATGGGTTCGGTGTCGATCTCGCGGGATTTCGAGGAGTCCAGTTTCGTAATCCGTTGACGCGCATGGGGCACTCGATCTCGCCCACATGACAGCAGTGTGACTCAGATCACTCATTGCCCCCATGCGATCCGCTACCAGGAAAACGACAAACTTCCCGACGATCGAGGCCGGCCGAAACGAGGCCGCCGACATGAACCAGGAGAACTGATGAAGTCTATTTCCGTCTCGGCGCTCGCCGCCGAGGGACTGGGAACTGCCCTGCTCGTGATCTTCGGCGTCGGCACCGCCGTCATCGCGGGCGACACCGTCGGAACCCCGGGTATCGCCCTGGCGTTCGGGCTCACACTGCTTGCCCTCGTCTACGCGATCGGCCCGATCTCGGGATGCCACATCAACCCGGCCGTGACGATCGGAGCCCTGATAGCTCGCGCCATCACCCCGATCAAGGCTGCGTTCTACATCGCCGCCCAGGCCGTCGGTGCACTGATCGGCGCGCTGATCGTACTGGCGGTTGCGTCCGGCCGTCCCGGATACGACATGGCGTCGGACGGTTTGGGCACCAACGGATTCGGCGGCTCCTCGCCCGGAGGGTACGGGTTGGTATCGGTGGCGGTGTTCGAGACGATCGCGACCGGCCTGCTCGTCCTCGTCGTGCTGGCCACCACGGCCCCCACCGTTCACCCCGTCGTGGCGGCCGGCATCCCGATCGGCCTGACCCTGACCGTGGTTCACCTGCTGGGCATCGGAATCGACTCGACCTCGGTCAACCCTGCTCGGTCCTTCGGCCCCGCCCTCGTCGCCGGCGGCCCTGCCCTCTCACAACTGTGGGTGTTCGTGGTGTTCCCCGTGCTCGGAGCTGTTATCGCCGGCTCGATCCACCGGTTCGTGCTGACGGTGCCCGCATCGGAAAAAACGGTCTGATCTACCGCGATCGCAAGACCCCGGTACCGACGCGTCCCGAGTGCTGCCTCAGCAGATCGACCACCGCGCGCCCGAGCCGGATCGGATCCAGCGGGTGCGGAACCGCAGCCTCGGCGCGCGACCACTCGGCCAACCATGCATCGTCAGGACGTCCGATGAGCACCAACACCGGTGGACAGTCGAGGATCTCGTCCTTCAACTGTTTCGCCAGACCCAGACCGCCGACAGGTGAGGACTCGCCGTCGAGAATCGCCAACGAGACACCGCCTGCATCCATGTTCTCGATGACCACGGCTGCCGTAGCGATGTCCACGTACTCGATGTCACCGAGCGCGGGATCCGGCCGAGTTCCTACCGCAGAGCGCACCTGGGCACGGGTCGCGGCATTGCTGCTGTACACGAGCACGCGCACACGACCGGATGGACTCTCTCCAGCTGTGGCGTCGGACACACCGCGATGCTACCGCGCGTTCCCCGGGAAACGGATCGAAACAGCCACGGCCGAAGTGCATTCGACGTTCCAGCGCCGGTCAGGGCTCGACGGTGACGATCACGGCGGCGGGTTCCTCGGTGGTGACCACCGTGAAGTCGGGTCGATCGGCTGCAACTCCGATGAAGGCCTGCGAGATTCCGCCGGGATCGGCCAGAAAGTCGACCGAGACGACCCCGGAATCCGCATCGCCTCGGATCCGTTCGGGCCCGGCGTACAGAGAGAGGGTGTCGCCGGAGTCCGTCGACGTACCCGACAGATCCACCTGGAGAACGGATCTTCCCGGCACAGCCATCGGTTCACTCGTGGCGTAGCGGACGGCCTCGTCGACGCACCGCACGGTGTAGGACACGGGCCCGTTGCCCGCCAACCGGGATTCGACCGTCGACGACGCCCCCAACACCACGTCGGTGACACCGACCGGCGACGCCCCAGGGAATCGCGCGCCCTCGAGGCTCGGAGGTAGCTCTGCGACCGCGGGCGGCAGAGCTTCGGTGGGTGGCACTGGGCCGGACCTGGGATCACCGACGACCAACGATCCCGCGATCGTGGTGTAGTTCGTGCCGGCCGAGACCTCCTCGACCGGATCGCTGCCGTCGTCACCGGAACAGCCTGCGAGGACGCCGATCAGCAGTGATCCGACGGCCGAGAGCGCGAGTGAAGCCCTGCGGTGGCCGTCGTACATCGCCATACCGTACTGAACGAACCGATCGGTTCGGTAGTGCAGTCCCGACGCAATTCGGTCACTACTACGCAACCCTCCGATCCTGCTAGCGTCGTCGGGTATGGAGCCGAAGAGCTATTCGTCCGGTGAGCGTGTGTTCGGTCCACCCAACGGGACGTTCGATGCGGATTGGGCTGCGACTGCACTGCGCTCGAACCGCCCCGAGTTGGACCATCCCACCTCGGTGCGCCTGGTCGAACAGGCCTGGGAGCTACTCCGAACGCAGGGACTGCGCGGAGAACGACTCACAGCCGCACTGGACCTCGAGCCCGGTCTTGCCGCTGCAGTGTCCGCGGTCGCCACCGAGACCGCAGAGCTGTACCTGGATCCTCGGTAACTCCGGGTCTCAGCTCGGACCGAACTGAGCGACCGCGAAACCGGCCACGAGCACAGCTGTACCGCCGATTTCGCCGACGATCAACGACACCATGAACAGATGCGTGCCCGGGACGGGATCCACGAACTAGTTCTCGGTGTCCCGACGAAACCCGTGCACGGTGTAGCTCACGACGGCAGCGACGAAGAACACCAGCACCACCGCTGCGGCGATCAGATCCACCGCGACCGACCACGCGCTGAACTGCGCCAACACAGCAAGCACCAGGGCGGCGAACGAGTACATCAGTGCCGCCCGATGGGCGATGTCGACATAACGATGCGCAGTGCCATCCGGCGACGTCGACATCTGGTGATACTTGACGACCCCCAACCCCAATGCCCACAGCAGCAGGAGACCGGCCACGAGGACGATCACCTTGGTGTCGAGCTCCAACTGCATGTCTACCTCCCCCACTCGATCCCGCGCCGGCGGTATCACCGGCACCGGACTTGCTACCGTTCCGCAATGCCGGCCGACTCCGTACTGTCCCAGAACGCATTCGGCCTCCGCTTCGACTGGGGTCTTGCTGGAGCCGACGCCATTGTCGACGGCGCGGACATCGCCGTCGTCGTGGACGTCCTGTCTTTCACGACGACTCTCACGGTTGCTGTGGACGCGGGCATCGACGTCATCCCCAGTCAGTGGCGCGACGACCGAGCCACACAGTTGGCCGAGCAGTTCGACGCAGTCCTCGCAGTCGGCCGATCGGCCGCCGCACCGGGCCGGATCAGCTTGTGCCCGGCCACCGTGCGGGCCGCGCCTGCCCCCGCTCGGCTGGTACTGCCGTCACCGAACGGGTCCACCATCGCCCACGAGCTCGCGAGCACGGCCCCGCTGTGTATGGGAGCGTCGCTGAGGAACGCATCCGCGGTAGCGCGGTGGATACGAGCCGACAACCGAAGTGCCGTGACAACCGTCATAGCGGCCGGAGAACGGTGGCCGGACGGATCCCTCCGGCCTGCAGTCGAGGACCTGTGGGGTGCGGGTGCAGTCATCGCCGCCCTGCTCGATGCCGGAGCTTCCGATGCCTCCCCGGAGGCGCGAACGGCCGCGGCCGCGTGGCGAGCCGTCGAGCACGACGTGGGCTCCGAGCTGCAGCAATGCAGCTCCGGCCGCGAATTGACCGGGATGGGACACCCCGAAGATGTAGCCATTGCAGCCGAGGTCGATTCGAGTTCCTGCGTCCCGATTCTGCGCGACGGCGTATTCGTCGACGCGACTCGGTCATGAATCGACGGGCGCTCGAAAACGACCCACGATGCCGACCCGACACGGCCGGTCGTGTCCGATATTTGGATCGGACACCCGAATCACGGATCATACGGTGGTGAGTACGGAACGAGTCGCCCCGAAGACCACCGTCGTTGTGCCGACGTACAACGAACGTGAGAACCTGCCCAAGCTCGTCCAGCTGCTGGCCGGGTTGCAGGTAGAGGGGCTCGGTGTGCTGGTGGTCGACGACAATTCGCCCGACGGCACCGGGGACATCGCCGACAAGTTGGCCATAGACGGCCCCATCGACGTCAGCGTCCTACACCGCACCGAGAAGAACGGTCTCGGACGCGCATACGTCGCAGGCATGACGAGGGCGCTCGACGAGGGTGCGGACATCGTCATTCAGATGGACGCCGATCTTTCGCACCCCACCGAGGTCATCCCGGCGATGATCGACAAACTGAACACCACGGATGCGGCCGTGGTGCTCGGATCGCGATACGTACCCGGCGGGGCGGTCGCCGCCGATTGGCCCTGGCACCGCAAGGCCCTGTCCGCGTGGGCGAACTTCTACGTCGACACCATCCTGCGCCTCGGCGTCAAGGATGCGACAGCGGGATTCAAGGCGTGGCACGCGCGCACCCTGCGCACCATCGATGTGGCCTCGGTCGAGAGCAACGGATACGCATTCCAGGTCGAGATGAACTACCGAACCGTCAAGCACGGCCTCACTCTCGCCGAAGTGCCGATCACCTTCGAAGAGCGCAGCGAGGGCGAATCCAAGATGAGCCTGTCGGTTCAGCTCGAGTCGGCGCTGGTGCCCTGGAAGTTGTTGCTGCGCAAGAAGAAGCTCTGACCGAAGCGTCACGGCGTGAAGCGTCGGAATCCGCCTTCGGCACCGATGACCTGACCGGTGATCGAGCCGGAATCGGGCGAGAGCAACATCGCCACGACGGCCGCGGCCTCGTCCGGTGAGTTCCACCGACCGCGCGGCATGTGGCGTGAGACGAACTCGTCCAGATCGGCACTCGCCCAACCGGTGTCGGTCGGACCCGGATTGATCGTGTTGACGGTGATGCCCCGTTCGATCAGCGAATCGGCCAAGGTCGGTGTGATCGCGGCGACGGCCCCTTTGGTCACCGCATACGGAATTTCGGTCGGCATCGGCCCCTCTCCCTGCCCGGACGTGAACAGCACGACGCGTCCGCCGTCTCGGTGATCGACGTACCGTTGCGCAAATTCCTGCACCAGAAGCAACGACGCGCGCACGTTCACCGCCCACGTCAGGTCGAGGTTCTCTGCCGTCAGAGAACCCAGGTGGCCAAGCTGTGATCGCGCATGGTTGATCACCAACGAGTCGAGGGCACCGAACCTGGATTCGGCAGCATCGAACAGGGCGGCAGGTGCGTCGGCATCGGAGAGATCGATGTCGAGATGCCCGAGTTCATCTGTTGTGGTGGACAACTCGGCGAGTACCTGCACTGCTCCCGGCGTCCCTGCTCCCCACGGTTCGCTCGCGTCGTAGGCATCGCAGGATTGCGCAAAGACGCGAGTGCTCTCGTCACGTAACAGCCGGCGGGTGATGGCGTAGCCGATACCGCGGCGTCGACCCACACCGGTGACAAGGACGGTACGCCCATCGCTCATGCTGCATTGTCGACCGTACGGGCATGCACGTCAACGTCGAATGCGCGGTCCATGCCGTCGCGCCGGAGAATCCACAGTTCACCGCCCTACGACTGTGGACCTCCGTGCACGGAATAGCGGCGCTCAACTCCACTCACGCATTCGAGCCGATCGTCTCCCCGCCGCGCAGTGAGCGACGTCATCGCCTGCGCTAGCGAACCAGAGACTTGACCGACGCCGGCAGCTGGCGGACGTTCTTGTAGGGGCCGACCACCGCGGCACCGAAAGGACGGTCGAGCAACACGGCAGCGACCTCGCGTACCTCGTCGTTGCCGACACTGTCGATCCGCGCCAACGTGTCGGTGATGTCGCGGTGATTGCCGTAGTTCAGTTCACTACGACCGATCCGGTTCATCCGAGAGCCCGAATCTTCCAGTCCCAGAACCAACCCACCACGCAACGAACCCTTGGCCCGCGCACACTCCGCGTCGGTGATGCCCTCGGAGGCGACCTTGGCCAGCACTTCCCTGATCACCGTGGTCACTTCGCCCAAGTTCTCGGGCTGACAACCGGCGTAGACGGAGAAAG
Source organism: Rhodococcus sp. ARC_M5 (assembly GCF_022810405.1). Taxonomy (GTDB): domain Bacteria; phylum Actinomycetota; class Actinomycetes; order Mycobacteriales; family Mycobacteriaceae; genus Rhodococcoides; species Rhodococcoides navarretei. Next base: position 162,027 of record NZ_JALGQE010000008.1, on the reverse strand, counting down.
CGCCACTGTCGGCAAACGTGTCCACCGACGAGTACACCGAGTACGCCAGGCCCCGCTCTTCCCTGATCTCCTGGAACAGACGGGAACTGAGCCCGCCTCCCACTGCGGAGTTCAGCACGGACAACGCCCAGCGATGCCCTTCGTGCCGGCCGAACGCCCGCACACCCAGGCACAGGTGCGCCTGCTCACTGTCGCGAGTGGTCAGGCTCAACGTAGGAGCAGTACGCAATCGTGCTGTGCCGGACCTTCTTTCGGCCGGTCGTACGCCCTTGACCAGATGGCCGGAGAACGCTCGGCGCACGAGCGAGACGATCTGCTTGTGATCGACATTGCCCGCAACCGCAACGACCATGCGCTGCGGCGTGTATCGGCGAACGTGGAACGAGTGCAATTGTGCACGGGTCATCGACTCGATGGATTCGACGGAACCGATGATCGGGCGTCCGATCGGATGATCGCCGAACATCGCTTCCAGGAACGCATCTCCCAGGAGATCCTCGGGATCGTCGTCGCGCATGGAGATCTCTTCGAGGACCACCTGACGCTCGACGTCGACATCTGCCGATCGGCATCGGCCGCGTAGCACCACATCGCTGACCAGATCGATGGCAAGCGCTACGTCCTCGTCGAGCACGTGCGCGTAGAAGCAGGTGCTCTCCTTCGAGGTGAACGCATTCAGCTCTCCGCCGACACCGTCCATCACCTGAGCGATCTCGAGTGCACTGCGTGTGGGAGTCGACTTGAACAACAGATGTTCGAGGAAGTGAGCTGCTCCGGCAACACTGGGTTGCTCGTCCCGTGAACCGACTCCGACCCACACACCGACCGAGGCCGAGCGAACGCCGGGCACGAACTCGGTGACGACCCGAAGACCGCCGGGCAAAGTGGTGCGTTGCACGCCGGTGTCGATACCAGTGCTCTCTGGAACGGCCGAACGGTACGTCCCGAGGGGACGTACCGTTCGGCTCGGTTGCTTCTTACTCAGCGCTGACCTCGGCGGGTGCCTCGGGAGCGTCGGCGGGAGCAGCCGCGTTGTCGTCTTCGACGGGGACGAGGCTGATCTTGCCGCGGTTGTCGATATCGGCGATCTCGACGCGCAACTTCGATCCGACGCTGACGACGTCCTCGACCTTGTTGATGCGCTTGCCGTTACCGAGCTTCGAGATGTGCACCAGTCCGTCGCGGCCCGGGAGCAGCGAGACGAATGCACCGAAAGCCGTTGTCTTGACGACGGTTCCGAGGAATCGCTCGCCGACCTTCGGCAGCTGCGGGTTGGCGATGGCGTTGATCATGTCGATCGCGGCCTGTGCGGACGGGCCGTCCGCTGCACCGACGTAGACAGTGCCGTCATCTTCGATGGAGATGTTGGCACCGGTCTGCTCGGTGATGGAGTTGATCATCTTGCCCTTGGGCCCGATGACCTCGCCGATCTTGTCGACCGGCACCTTGATCGCGGTGACGCGAGGTGCGTACGGGCTCATCTCGTCCGGGGTGTCGATGGCCTCGGCCATGACCTCGAGGATCGTCGTGCGTGCATCCTTGGCCTGTGACAGCGCGCCGGCGAGCACCTTGGAGGGGATGCCGTCGAGCTTGGTGTCCAGCTGCAGTGCCGTGACGAAGTCCTTGGTTCCGGCGACCTTGAAGTCCATGTCGCCGAACGCATCCTCGGCACCGAGGATGTCGGTGAGGGCGACGTAGCGGGTTTCGCCGTCGACCTCGTCGGACACGAGGCCCATGGCGATTCCGGCAACCGGGGCACGCAGCGGCACACCGGCATTGAGCAACGACAGGGTCGATGCGCAGACCGAGCCCATCGAGGTCGAGCCGTTGGAGCTCAGTGCCTCGGAGACCTGGCGGATGGCGTACGGGAACTCTGCCTGGCTGGGCAGAACCGGCAGCAGGGCGCGCTCGGCGAGTGCACCGTGGCCGATCTCGCGACGCTTCGGCGAACCGACGCGGCCGGTCTCACCGGTGGAGTACGGCGGGAAGTTGTAATGGTGCATGTAGCGCTTGGACGTCTCGGGTCCGAGCGAGTCGACCTGCTGCGCCATCTTGACCATGTCGAGGGTGGTGACGCCCAAGATCTGGGTCTCGCCGCGCTCGAACAGGGCCGATCCGTGGGTACGCGGGATGATCGCGACCTCGGCGGACAGCGACCGGATGTCGGTGATGCCGCGGCCGTCGATGCGGAAGTGATCGGTGAGGATGCGCTGGCGAACCGACTTCTTGGTCAGTGCGCGGAATGCGGCGCCGATCTCCTTCTCGCGGCCGGCGAAGCTGTCTCCGACCGAGGTGAGGACCTGAGCCTTGACCTCGTCGAGCTTGCTCTCGCGCTCGGCCTTGCCGGCAATGGTCAGTGCCTCGTTCAGCGGGATCTTCGCGGCGTTCTCGACGGCCTCGAAGACGTCCGTCTGGTACGCCGGGAACACCGGGTAGTCGCCGGTGGGCTTGGCAGCCTTGGACGCGAGCTCCTGCTGTGCGGTGCACAGGGCGGCGATGAAGGGCTTCGATGCCTCGAGGCCCTCGGCGACGACCGCCTCGTTGGGGGCGGTGGCACCACCCTCGATGAGCTCGATGACGTTCTCGGTGGCCTCGGCTTCGACCATCATGATCGCGACGTCTGCGTCGGCACCGGAGCCGGAGACGATGCGACCGGCGACGACCATGTTGAACACGGCCTTCTCGAGCTGCTCGTTGGTCGGGAACGCGACCCACTGCTTGTCGATCAGTGCGACGCGAACGCCGCCGATCGGGCCGGAGAACGGCAGTCCGGCGATCTGCGTCGAAGCCGAGGCCGCGTTGATCGCGACGACGTCGTACAGATCGGCCGGGTTGAGGCTCATCACCGTGATGACGACCTGGATCTCGTTGCGCAGTCCGTCGACGAAGGTCGGACGCAGCGGCCGGTCGATCAGTCGGCAGGTGAGGATGGCGTCGGTGGACGGACGGCCCTCGCGGCGGAAGAACGATCCGGGGATTCGTCCCGCGGCGTACATGCGCTCTTCGACGTCGACCGTCAACGGGAAGAAATCGAATCCCTCGCGGGGGTGCTTGCCTGCGGTCGTAGCCGACAGCAGCATGGTGTCCTCGTCGAGGTACGCGGCGACTGCGCCTGCGGCCTGCTGTGCGAGGCGGCCGGTCTCGAAGCGGATGGTCCGCTTGCCGAACGTGCCGTTGTCGATGATCGCAGTTGCTTCGTAGACGCCTTCTTCGACGTCCACGGTTGTTGTCTCTGTCATATGTTCTGTTCTCGTCCTCTCGTCTTTGCCGTGCCCGCGCGGACACACCACGAGCCCTCCTGGCTGTGGCGGCATACCTGTGCCGTCCATCCGACGAGATCTTCTCTCGGGACGCGGCTGCGCGGAGGCGGCCATCGATCGAAGCCCACCGGATCTCGTATCCGAAAGGCCACTACCGAAGACCGTCACCACGGCGTGACAGGCATACACGGCGGTGTGCGGATGCCGTGCATCCACTTTGTTCTGCTGGCGTAACTGTTCTTGCGGTACAAACACAGATAGCCAACGAGGAACAGTCTAAGCACTGCCTCGTTGGCTACTGCACTATTGCTGCGAGTCGGGTGCGCACCGGCGCGTCGAACCGTGCATCGGTGACATCCTCGCGTCGATGCGAATTATCGACGCAGACCCAGACGCTCGATGAGCGAACGGTAGCGGGTGACGTCGACCTTCGCGATGTACTTGAGCAGGCGACGACGACGTCCGACCAGCAGCAGCAGGCCGCGGCGGGAGTGGTGGTCGTGCTTGTGCATCTTGAGGTGCTCGGTCAAGTCGACGATGCGCTTGGTGAGCATTGCAACCTGCGCCTCGGGCGAGCCCGTGTCGGTGGGGTGCAAGCCGTACTCGCCGAGAACGGCCTTCTTCTGTTCGGTGGTCAATGCCACTGGTACTACTCCTGATCAATGACGTCCGCGTGAAAGGAAGCAACGCGCCCCGTGGTCGAGACCACGGGATGGAAGCCGGTACAGCCGCCGCGGACCGCAGCGAGCACCGAGGGGACAGCCTATCAGGCCGTGCTGGTCGCCAGGATCGAGCGGGCTCGCTCGGCGTCGCGTCCCATTTCCTCCACGAGCGCTTCCATCGAGTCGAACTTCTCCATTCCACGCAGCCGGTCGACGAAGTCGACTGCCACATGTTGCCCGTAGAGGTCGGCCTCGCCGTCGAGCACGAACGCCTCGACGGTCCTGGTACGACCCGAGAACGTGGGATTGGTGCCCACCGACACGGCGGCCGGATGCCGCTCCCCCGGCGTCACGGTCCCCATGATCGGCCCGGGCCCGAGCACGGTGAACCACGCCGCATAGACGCCGTCCGCTGGGATGGCGGAGTACATGGGCGGCGCGACATTGGCTGTGGGATAGCCCATTTGACGACCTCGGCCGTCGCCGTGCACGACGACACCCTCGACGCGGTGCGGTCGCCCGAGCGCGGCAGTGGCCGCGGCGACGTCTCCGGCGTCCACGCACGATCTGATGTACGTCGAGGAGAACGTCACGGCATGCTCGGCGAGCAGATTGACTCCGTCCACTGCGAATCCGGACCGCTCGCCGATCTTGCGCAGCATGGGCACGGTGCCGAGCGCCTTTTTTCCGTACGTGAAGTTCTCGCCGACGACGACCTCGGCAACGTGCAGGCGTTCGATCAGGATCTCGTGCACGTATCGCTCGGGGGTGAGCTTCATCAGCTCGGGCGTGAACGGCATCACGCAGAACACGTCGATTCCCAATTCCTCGGCCAGTTCGGCTCGCCTCGTCAGGGTGGTCAACTGAGCAGGATGGCTCCCCGGCCGCACTACTTCCATCGGATGGGGATCGAATGTCATGAGCACGCTGGGAACGCCGCGCTTCTTCGCAGCGGCCACCGCTCGCCCGATCAGTTGTGCGTGTCCGCGATGAACGCCGTCGAAGACGCCGATCGTCAGCACGCACCGACCCCAGTCGGCAGGTACATCGTCGAGACCTCGCCATCTCTGCACACTGCGAAGCCTACGGCCCGACGGCCGCTCGGTCACTCTCGGACAGGCGTGTCGCATGTGGCGGGTATGGACAAAAAGGTATCCCCACGGTAAATATTTCGGGGTGCCTAACTTATTTCTTCGCCTGCAAGGATCTCGCACTCGGCGGATCCTCGCGAGCTGGGCCGTGGTGGGACTACTGGTAGCGGCGTCGACCAGCTGCGCCCGCGCTGTCGGAGAAGAAGATCCGCCGTTACTCGACGACGGCAGACCTTTGGTGCTGACGACCTTCACCGTTCTTGCCGACATGGCCGCCAATGTCGCCGGTGACCACCTTCGAGTGGAATCGATCACAAAAGCCGGTGCCGAGATCCACGGCTACGAGCCGACACCCGGAGACTTGCGCACCGCAGAGCAGGCCGACCTGATCCTGGACAACGGTCTCGGGCTCGAGGCCTGGTTCGAGAAATTCGTCGAGCGCATCCCCGCACCCCACGCCGTGGTGAGTGCGAACGTGGACCCGATCTACATCCGCGACGACGCCTACGCGGGCAAAGCGAACCCCCATGCCTGGATGTCCCCCGTCGTCGCCGAGACGTACGTCGAGAACATCTCCGACGCGTTCGTCGCGCTCGACCCCGCCAACACCGACGACTACCGCGCGAACGCAGCCGCGTACATCGAACAGCTCCGCGAGGTCGGTGCCGAACTGGACGCAGATCTCTCCGGGCTGCCCGATCGTCAACGTGCGCTCGTCACCTGTGAGGGCGCATTCGGTTATCTGGCTCGTGACTTCGATCTACAGGAGGCCTACCTGTGGCCGGTCAACGCCGAGCAGGAAGGAACGCCGAAGCAGGTGGTCCGCACCATCGACTTCGTCCGTGACAACGAGGTACCCGCCGTGTTCTGCGAGTCGACCGTCTCGGACAAGGCGCAGCTGCAGGTCGCCGAGGACACCGGGGCTCGGTTCGGCGGACAGCTCTACGTCGACTCGCTCAGCGACGCGGCCGGCCCCGTCCCCACATACCTGGATCTACTGCGCTACGACGCACGGTTGATCGCCGACGCACTGGTAGGAGAACGATGACCCCGCACACCGGTGCACCACACCACAGGGCCCCACACGAGACCGGGGCAGCGCTGACGGTGGACACCGTCAACGTTCGATACCGCGACGTCGTGGCTCTCGTCGATACCAGCCTGACGCTCGCACCCGGCCGGGTGTGCGGACTGGTGGGCATGAACGGATCGGGCAAGTCCACGCTGTTCAAGGCGGTCATGGGCGTGGTCAAGCCGAACTCCGGCTCGATCACCGTGTTCGGCGGCGACCCGGCCCAGGCGCGCAAGGCAGGCACGGTCAGCTACGTGCCCCAGGCGGAATCCGTCGACTGGACGTTCCCGATCAGCGTGCGCGACGTGGTGATGATGGGCCGATACGGGAAGCAGAACTTCTTTCGTACTCCCCGAGCAGCCGATCGACTGGCCGTCGACGAGGCTCTTCAGCGCGTCGACCTAGCTCAACTCGCGGACCGACAGATCGGCCAGCTCTCCGGCGGTCAACGCAAACGTGCGTTCGTCGCCCGCGCCATCGCCCAGGAGGCGTCGCTGCTCTTGCTCGACGAGCCCTTCGCCGGCGTGGACAAGAAGACCGAAGCCACCATCACCCGACTGCTCCGCGAGCTCGCCGCACACGGTGCCTCGGTTCTCGTGTCCACCCATGATCTTCATGCCCTACCGGAGCTGTGCGACGAAGCGATCCTGCTGCAGCAGCGGGTGCTGATGCACGGCAGTCCAACCGAAGTACTGCGACCGGAGAACCTGGCTCTGGCCTTCGGCATCGACCCGTCGAAGGTCGACCAACTGGGTGCGGGCACGCGAACTCCGGCAACCCGAACTCCGGAAGCGAGCTGAACCGTGTACCTGATCGACTTTCTCGTGGACCCACTCGAATACACCTTCATGCAGCGGGCGCTCCTGGTGACCGTCACCGCCTCGATCGTGTGCGCGGTACTCAGCTGCTGGCTCGTCCTCATCGGCTGGTCACTGATGGGCGACGCCGTCTCGCACGCAGTCCTTCCCGGCGTTGCGCTGTCGTACCTGTTCGGGGCACCGTTCGCGATCGGAGCTCTTCTGTTCGCTCTCATCGCGGTCGGTGCCATCGGAGTGGTCCGCAACACCACCATCGTCAAGGAGGACGCCGCGATCGGCGTCGTCTTCACCACTCTGTTCGCGCTCGGCGTCGTTCTGATCTCGAAGTTTCCGAGTCAGATCGACCTCAACCACATCCTGTTCGGCAATCTGCTCGGAGTCTCGCAGGCCGACATGGTCCAGGTGTTCGTCCTCGGCGGAATCGCGCTGGCCGTCATGATCGTCAAGCGTCGCGACTTCACTCTCTTCGCCTTCGACCGCACCCAGGCGCGCGCCGTCGGCATCAACCCGACGGTGATCTCGGCCGTGATGCTGACCCTGCTCGCGCTGACCACCGTGGTCGCACTTCAGGCCGTGGGCGTCATCCTCGTGGTGGCGATGCTCATCACTCCCGGTGCGTCCGCCTATCTGCTCACGCACAGCTTCGGCCGGATGCTGGTGCTCGCACCGCTCATCTCGGTGGGTTGCGCGCTGGTGGGGATCTACGCCAGCTTCTATCTCGACGTGTCCTCCGGCGGCAGCGTCGTGCTGACCCAGGGACTCGTCTTCGTGCTCGCGTACCTCTTCAGCCCCTCGCAGGGCATCGTGGTCCGCGCTCTCCGGCAACGCGGACAGGTGCCGGTAGCTCCGGCCGGGTGAGGTGTCTTTTTCCATTGGATTGCCTAAGCTCGGCGACGTGGCGCAACAAAAAACCGATTCCGCACCGGCCGACGAGGGCGTCCAGCTGTCGGCGGTTGCGCAGGATTACCTCAAGGTCATCTGGACGGCCAGCGAGTGGAGCGAGGACTCCGTCAGCACCAAGATGCTCTCCGAGCGCATCGGTGTCTCGGCATCGACGGTGTCCGAGGCGATTCGCAAGCTCGCCGACCAGGGCATGGTCGACCACGCCCGGTACGGGGCGATCTCGCTGACCGAGAAGGGTCGTCTGGCTGCCATCGGCATGGTTCGTCGGCACCGTCTGATCGAGACCTACCTGGTTCGCGAACTCGGATACGGATGGGACGAGGTGCACGACGAGGCCGAGATCCTCGAACACGCCGTCTCCGACCTGATGATGGACCGCATCGACGCGAAACTCGGCCACCCCGAGCGAGATCCGCACGGCGACCCGATTCCCTCGGTCGACGGCGCAATAGACACACCGTCCGCAACCCGCCTGAGCGAGTACATCGACGGACAGTCCGGCCGCGTTGCCCGAATCTCCGATTCCGACCCGGCAATGCTTCGCTACTTCGATTCCGTCGGCATCACGCTCGACCTGCCCATCACGGTGGTCGAACGACGCGACTACGCCGGTACCGTGGCCATCGAATTGGCCCGCACCGACGCCACCGATTCCATCGACCTCGGCCACCGTGCCGCCGAGGCGATCTGGATGGTTCCGGCGAACTGATCTTCGGGTCCGTGCCGCACCCGTGCCGAATGTTTCAGTGCCCGCGCAACGTTGCGGGCCGCACGACCATGACCGAACTGGCGCGCTTGCCCTTCTCCTGGAGCAGAGCGATGGTGTGACCCGTGGGATCGACGGCCGCGTACACCCCGTCGATTCCGATCGGATCCAGCCACCGTCCCTGGCTCAACGATTCAGCTTCCGAGGCGTCGATCTGCCGGTGTGGAAAGGCCGTTCGCGCGGCCTCGTCGATGTCCAGGCTCACGGCTGGATTGTCGGCCAGTTCCTCGAGTGTGCGTGCGTGCTCGAGAGTGAAGGGCCCGACACGAGTGCGACGCAGCACTGTCAGGTGCCCACCCACTCCCAGCGCCGCACCGAGGTCGCGTGCCAGGGCCCGAACATACGTCCCCGACGTGCACTCCACCTCGATATCGAGGTCGACGAACGCGGATTCGCCGTCGGCCACATCACGTCTGGCCATCACGTCGAATCGGGTGACGCTGACCTTCCGGGCGGCGAGGGTGAACTCCTCGCCGGCTCGAGACAGCTTGTGGGCTCGCTGTCCATCGACCTTGATGGCGCTGACACTGGCAGGCACCTGCTCGATGTCACCGGTGAGGGCGGCGATCGCGGTCGAGATTTCCGAATCGGAGACGTGCGCGGCCGAGGCATCGGCCAGGACGTCACCCTCGGCGTCGTCGGTCGTCGTGCTCCGGCCGAGCCGGACGGTCGCGGTGTACGACTTGGTGGTCAGCGAGAGCAAGCCCAGCATCTTGGTCGCACGCTCCACGCCGAGCACCAGCACGCCGGTCGCCATGGGGTCCAGCGTCCCCGCATGGCCGACCTTTCTGGTGCGCAACAGTTTTCGGCACGAGGCCACCACATCGTGGCTCGTCACTCCCGGCCCCTTGTCGACCACCAGCAGGCCGGCACCGACGAGACCGGACGAGATCTTTTCGCGAGCACTCACGAGAGAGCATTGTGCCAGGCTCGCGGAGCCGGTCGTCACATCACCGAGATCGCGGTCATCACCAGACCGCCCGCCACCATCCATCGACCGTCGAAGGCCCGCAACGGCGGCCCGGACACCGTATCCCCGGGCACCAGCAGCTCGGAGTGGAACGTTCCCGAGATGTCGTCACCCGAGCCGGTGCGCTCGAACGTGATGTGCGCGTCCTCGAAGCCGAGCCACCGTCCGGTCAACGGCTCCCAGGCCTTGTACGTGGCTTCCTTGGCGCAGAACAACACTCGATCCCAATGCACGTCCTCACGGCCTGCGGTCTCGAGCCAGTCCCGTTCGGCCGCCAAGCTCACCGCCTCGAGCACCCCGTCGGGCAAGGGTCCGTGCGGCTCGGCGTCGATCCCCACCGAACGCACCTGCATCGAGTACGCCAATACCGCACCGCGATACCCGTCGCAGTGCGTCAACGATCCGACCACACCCTTCGGCCACTGCGGTGCACCGGACTTGCCGCGCATGATCGGTGCCGGCTCCACACCCAGCTTCTCCATCGCCACCCGTGCGCAGTGTCGAGCCGAGGTGAACTCCCGCTTGCGTTTGTCCACCGCCTTGGCGACCAGCGGCGCTTCGAGCGGATGCGGCGTCAAACCCGGCGGATCGGCGAACAACTCGGCCGAGACTACGCCGTCGGGAAGTATGGATTCGATCACTTGCCGGCCCTCATCTTCTCGACCTCTGCCTCCATCTCGGGCGTCACGGTGAAGTGTCCGCCCCACTTGTTCAACGCGCCCGGCGGATACTCGGGGACCGGAAGGATCTGTCGCAGAACGTTGTTCGGCAGTCCACGCCGCTGCCATTCGCGCGGGTAGCCCACCGACACCTCCTCGAAGCGAACGCCGTCGTAGTAGGTGGTCCGCGGGATGTGCAGGTGCCCGTACACCGAGCAGATCGCGTTGTACCGCGTATGCCAATCCGCCGTGAGGGTGGATCCACACCACAGCGCGAATTCCGGGTAGAACAGCACCTCGGTCGGCTGCCGAACCATCGGGAAGTGATTGATCAACACGGTCGGAACAGAGGTGTCCAGCGTGTCGAGGCGCTCCCGGGTGGCCTCGATCCGCGCATGACACCAGGCGTCGCGCGTCGCGTACGGCTGCGAGGACAGCAGGAATTCGTCGGTGGCGACGACGTTCTTCTCACGTGCGATCGCCAGCCCGTGCTCCTTGTCGCGCGCTCCCTGCGGCAGGAACGTGTAGTCGTAGAGCAGGAACATCGGCACGATCGTCGCCGGGCCACCCTCACCCTCCCACCGCAGGTACGGGTCTTCCGGGGTGACGACGTCGATCTCGCGGCACAGGTTGACCAGGTACTCGTACCGAGCGGCTCCGTGAATCTGGACGGGGTCTTTCACCGTCGTCCACAGTTCGTGGTTTCCGGGAACCCAGATGACCTTCGCGAAGCGGCTACGCAGCAGTTCGAGCGCCCACTTGATGTCGTCGGTCTTCTCCGATACGTCGCCGGCCACGATCAGCCAGTCGTCGGGCGACTCGGGAAAGATGTCCTCGGTGACCGGTCGGTTGCCTCGATGTCCGACGTGTATGTCGCTCACTGCCCACAGCTTCGCTGCCACTGAAAATCCTTTCGATGCGCTCGGCCGCCGGCTTCGAATCGCCAGAACCGTCCGAGAACGTACCAACGTCCAATACTCCCCGCAGATTCCGCGGCGCCTCCCGGCGGGGTGACGCGGCTACCCGGTCGCCGGCCGGGTGGTTCCGGTCGTCGAAGACACAATCGGGTCGGTATCTCCGCAAATTCGGGTATATGGTGCTCCATATGACTTGTTTGCGGACATCTGCTCTGTCGGCGCTTCGATGACAGTGCCCCCGGTTCGCGTTCGAGATGCCGCAGCGCTCCTCGGCGTCAGTGACGACACCGTGCGCAGATGGATCGACAGCGGCGCGCTCCCCTCGCTCGAGGACGAGACCGGACGCAAGGTCATCGCCGGCCGGGACCTGGCCGACTACGCACGCGAGCATGCTGTCCCCCCGCCGGAGATCTCGTCGGGCGGCAGCTCTGCCCGCAACCGGCTCGTGGGTTTGGTCACCGAGGTCGTCTCGGACGCGGTGATGAGCGAGGTGAGCATGCAGTGCGGGCCGTTCACGATCGTGTCGTTGATGAGCACCCGATCGGTTCGCGAACTGGGGCTCGAGCCCGGCAAGGTCACCGTCGCCGTCGTCAAGGCGACCACCGTCATCGTCGAGACACCGTAGAACGCTGGAGATGTTCATGAAGACAATGCGCTCGGCATCCGCAGTTCTGGTTGCAGCCACCCTGATGCTCGTGGGGTGCAGCTCGCAGTCCGACCCGGGCACACCCGATGCGGCCTCGGACGGCAACGCGGTCGGAGGCGAGATCACCGTCTTCGCCGCGGCATCGCTTCGCGCGACGTTCACCGATCTCGGTGCTCGATTCGAGGCCGAACACCCCGGCACGTCGGTGGAGTTCAGCTTCGCGGGCTCCTCCGATCTGGCCGCACAGCTGATCTCCGGTGCTCCGGCCGACGTCTTCGCCTCGGCAGACACGAAGAACATGACCGAGACGGTCGACGAGGGCCTGGTCGCGGGAGAACCGGTCGACTTCGCCTCCAACACGCTGACCGTCGTCACCGCCCCCGGAAATCCGTTCGGCATCGCATCCTTCGCCGACCTGACGAACCCCGACGTCCTCACCGTGATCTGCGCACCCCAGGTGCCGTGCGGCGCGGCGACGGCAACCGTCGAGTCAGCGACGGGTAGGACGATTCCGGCGGTGAGCGAGGAATCTTCGGTCACCGACGTGCTGGGCAAGGTCACCTCGGGGCAGGCCGATGCCGGACTGGTCTACGTCACCGATGCTTCCGGGGCAGGCGCAGCCGTGACCACGGTGCCCTTCGAGGAGTCCAGTGAGGCCGTCAACACCTACCCGATCGCGACGTTGAGCGGTTCCGGCAACCCGGACACAGCGCGAGCATTCACCGAGTTCGTCGCCGGACCCGTCGGGCGAGATGTGCTCGGTCGAGCCGGCTTCGCGGCACCGTGACCGCTCGAGCCGCCGACGGCGGGCGGTCCACCGCAGGGCACCGTCCGACCGTCGGAGTACCGGTGTGGATATTCGCACCGGCTGCTGTGGGAGCACTCGTCGTCGTTCTGCCGCTGGCCGCGCTGTTCACCCGAATCGACTGGTCGAACTTTCTCGAACTCGTCACCTCCGAATCGGCGGTTGCAGCACTGATTCTCAGTCTGAAGACGGCGACGACCAGTACCGCTGTGTGCGTGCTTCTGGGCGTGCCGATGGCCATCGTGCTCTCGCGCAGCTCGATTCGTGGCCTCTCGATCCTTCGCTCCCTCGTCGTACTGCCCCTGGTTCTGCCACCGGTGGTCGGCGGCATCGCGCTGCTCTACACCTTCGGACGCCAAGGGCTGCTGGGCGAACATCTCGAGGCCTTCGGGATTCGGATCGCCTTCACCACCTCGGCCGTGGTGCTTGCGCAGGTCTTCGTGTCGCTTCCGTTTCTCGTCGTCAGCGTGGAGGGCGCGTTGCGCACCGCCGGTGACCGCTACGACGTGGTGGCTGCCACCCTGGGAGCCACACCGACGACCGTCCTACGGCGAGTGACCGTTCCGTTGATTCTTCCCGGGCTGATATCAGGAACCGTTCTCGCCTTCGCGCGCGCACTCGGAGAATTCGGGGCGACGCTGACTTTCGCCGGCTCCCTCGAAGGCGTGACCAGGACACTGCCTCTGGAAATCTATCTGCAGCGCGAGAGCGACCCCGATGCCGCAGTAGCGCTGTCGCTGGTGCTGATTCTCGTCGCGGCACTCGTCGTCGTGACCGCGCGCGGCACACGGTCGTCGGGAACGTTGTGAACTCACTCCACCTCCGGGCCACCCTCGGCAGTCGCGGCATCGATCTCGAACTCGATGCACTCGAGGGTGAGACGGTCGCCGTCCTCGGGCCGAATGGGGCAGGCAAATCGACACTGCTGCAACTGATCTCGGGCGTCGTGGCACCCGACGACGGTATGGTCCGACTCGGCGAGGACGTGTTGACCGACACCGCCTCGAACACCGTAGTGCCGATTCACGCCCGAGGCGTCGCGACCCTCGCTCAGGAAGCTCTGCTGTTTCCTCATATGGACGCGCGCACGAACGTGGCTTTCGCACCACGAAGCACCGGCGCGAACCGCGCCACCGCGCGGGCCGTCGCCGATACCTGGCTGGATGCGGTCGGAGCCTCCCACCTGGCAGATCGCCGCCCTGCGCAGCTGTCGGGCGGTCAGGCCCAACGTATCGCCATTGCGCGCGCTCTGGCGGCCGATCCACGACTGCTGTTGCTCGACGAACCGCTGGCGGCGCTGGATGTGGACACGGCACCGGGCATTCGGCGAGTGCTGCGCACAGTGTTGCGCGAGAGCGGCCGCACGGCCCTGATCGTGACCCACGATCTGCTCGACGTCGTTGCCCTCGCAGATTCCGTCGCGGTCGTCGATGGTGGACGCGTCGTCGAGCGAGGGTCGGTCACCGAGGTACTGACCGCCCCTCGCAGCGAATTCGGTGCCCGCATCGCCGGGGTGAACCTGATCTCGGGACGGGCGGTCGATGCCGAGGACTCGACGTCCCTGACCACGAACTGGGGAGTGTCCGTCCATGGCTCCGGGCGGCACACCACCGGAACTCCATTGGTAGCGGTGTTCTCCCCCGCCGCCGTCTCGGTACACCCGACTGCACCGCACGCCAGCCCCCGGAACGTATTCGAGGTGGTGATCGAGGAGATGGAGGTACAAGGCTCCGGCATACGCGTCCGCTCACGTCCACAACCCGACGGGTCTCCCGGCATGGCCGCCGACATCACCCCTGCTGCAGTCTCGGATCTCGGGCTCGAGCCCGGCCGCAGCGTGTTCTTCGTCGTCAAGAGCCGTGAGGTGGCATTGCACCCCGCATTGCCGTCGGCCGCCAGGACCGGTGGCTATCGGCGTAGTTGACGGTCGCTGCCGATGACCAACCATTTCCCGGACAGCACCCGGCCTGCGACGGCGAGCATCCGAAGGCCGACGAAGACGCCGAGGCCTGTCCAGATGCCGACCAGCCCCCAGTCGAACACGAGCGCGCACCAGATGAACGGCAGAAAGCCCACTACTGCACACGCCAGGGTCGCGTTCCGCAGGAAAGCCGCGTCACCACTGCCGAGCAGCACTCCGTCCAACGCGAACACCACCCCCGCAATGGGAATGATCGCGACGAAGATCCACCAGATCGCATGCATCTCACCGATGACCGACGCGTCGGTGGTGAACAGCTGCGGGACGAACGATCGCCCTACTGCGAACACGCCGGCGAGGACGACCGCGAACACCGTCGACCACGCCGTCAATCGCCACGCGAGTGCGCGCGCGTCGTCGATCCTGCTCGCTCCCAGGGCGGCTCCCACCAGCGTCTGAGCGGCGATCGCCAGAGAATCGAGCATCAACGACACCAGGTTCCACACATGCAGAACCACCTGGTTCGCGGCAACCGAGGCCGCTCCGAACCTCGATGCGACCGCAGCAGCCGAGAGGAAGCAGGCTTGAAACGCGAGGCTGCGCACGATCAGGTCACGGCCCAGTACCAACTGCGCGCGCATCACCGACCAGCGCGGGCGCAGCTCGTCGCTCGCCCGCACTACCGCGACGACGAACAACGCACCGGCAACGCCCTGCCCGATCACGTTCGCCACGGCAGATCCCACCAGCTCCAGACGCGGAAATCCGAGCAACCCATGGACCAGAAGCGGACACAACACCGCCGACACCCCGAAACCGAACACCACGAAACGCAGTGGCGCCACCGTGTTCTGGACACCGCGCATCCATCCGTTTCCGGCCAGCGACACCAGGATGAACGGCACACCCAGCAGAGCCACCCGCAGCCACGCGACGGCCTCGACGGCGATGTCGCCGCCGCCGGTCAGCACCGACACCACGGGCTCGGCGGCGAACTGCATCACCGCGACGATGCCGAGCCCGATCGCGAAGGCCAACCAGGTTGCCTGCACACCCTCACCGACGGCATCGCGTTCCCGACCGGCACCGTGCATGCGGGCCGCTCGCGCGGTCGTTCCGTAGGACAGAAAGGTCAGCTGGGTGCTGACCTGGGCCAGCACGAGACCACCTATCGCCAGGCCTGCGAGGGCCAAGGCACCGAGCCTGCCGATCACGGCGGCGTCGAACAACAGGTAGAGGGGTTCGGCGGCGAGGACGCCGAGGGAGGGCAGCGACAGGCCGAGAATTCTTCGAGCGGTGACCGGAGTGGAACTCACGATGCCGAGAGGGCCCCGCGCAGCGCATCGATCACATCGGGCAGGTCGCCGTGTGCGGTGTAGCCGGCCGCATTGCGGTGTCCGCCGCCGCCGAGTTCGCACGCCACCGCCGAGACGTCGACCTCGGTCTTCGAGCGCAGGGAGACCACCCAGACCGAGCCGAAGTCCTGTTGCTTGAGCACTGCGGCAACCTCGGCTTCGGACGTGGTGCGCACGATGTCGATCACGCTCTCGACCTCCTCCGACCGCAGTCCGGCCGAATCCTCGCTGCGAATGACGGCGTACACCAGCCCTCGCCCGTCGGCCGCGTCGGGAATCAACGTTGCCGAACCGAGTACGGACCCGAGCATCGGCAGCCAGTCGAACGGATGGGTGTCTAGGAGCTTGCGGGCGATGTGAGCGCCGTCGATCCCCGTGGCCAGCAATCTCTCGGCCAGCAGATGAGACCCCGGACGAACCCAGCGGAACGATCCGGTGTCGGTGACCAAGCCTGCGAACAGCAGGTGGGCCAGATCGGCATCGATCTCGACGCCCCACTGGTCGAGCAGTCGCGCGATCACGGCGGTGGTCGACTCCGCGGACGCATGCACCACGTTCACCGTCCCGAAGCGAGTGTTGCTGCGGTGGTGATCGATGACAAGGGTGGCCGACGCGGTATCGAGTCGGTCGCCCAGTGAACCCAGCCGACCCCGACTGCCGGCGTCGACCGTGACCACCAGGTCGACGGTGTCGGTGACCTTGTCGGCGTCGACCAGAAGGTGCCTACCGGGCAACTCGTCCATGGACTCGGGCAACGACGCCGGTGCTGCGAATGCCACCTGAACCGTCGCGCCGCGACGTTCGAGTACCGAACCGAGCGCAAGCCCACTCCCGATCGTGTCGGCGTCGGGCTGAACGTGGCACAGAACGGTCACCGAGGATGCACGTTCGAGCATCTCGATCGCCTGCGCCAAGCCCTGTACGGTCTCCGACTCTGTCCCCGAACCAACGGACATGTCAGTCGGCTTCGGCAGGCTCGACGTCTGCAGGAGTGGAGCCTGCGGAACGACCATCCAACCCAGGAGTGGAGCCTGCGGAATGACCATCCAAGTCTGCGACTTCGCGTGGGGCCTTGTACGGGTCCGGGTCCCCGGCGGGCTTGGCGTTCGCTCGGGCGCGTGCCAGTTCCTCGTCGGCCACGCGTGCGCGTTCGAGAAGGTCTTCCATGTGGCGCGCGGTGTCGGGCACAGTGTCGGTCACGAACGTCAAGGTCGGTGTGTACCGCACACCCGTTCCGGCTCCGACTTTCGAGCGCAGAACACCCTTGGCCTTTTCCAGTCCCGCTGCGGCAGCCTGCAGATCCGGCGGAGTGTCGAGGTCTTCACCCATGACGGTGTAGTACACCGTGGCATCGTGCAGGTCGGCGGTCACCTTGGTGTCGGTGATGGTCACGAAGGCCAGCCGCGGATCCTTGATCTCGTGATCGATCGCCGTCGCAACGATGGCGGCGATTCGCTTGGACAACTTACGAGCCCTGGCCTGGTCCACCACGACAATCACACTCCTCTTTCATGGCCGATGCCCGATCTGATCCGACGCATCGGCGGTTGTGCACGTCACATCCGCCGACAGTGCTCGGCGGATCTTCCGGATCAATCCTCGGGTCCGAAGATTCTCCGGCGTACTGCCAACAGTTCCAGATCGTGGCGTTCGGCGACGTGCCGTTCGCACTCGTCCAGCTTGTCGTGCAGCAGGTCTACATCGGTACCGGCCGCGGCAACCCCCAACAGGGACCGCCGAATACGTTCTCGCTCACCGGTTTCGGCGGCCGAGACTCCCATCCTGTGCAAATCACCGAGCACCGGTTCCATCATCGACCGTTTCTCGGCGAGCGAACGTACATCCCCCAACAACACGTCCAACTCCAGAGCACCCAGATACACGCTGACGTCCTTCGATCAGCTTCGACGACAAAGCCGGTGGCGGTACATCTGTCGTACCACCACCGGCTCGAAAGTCGGAGCGCAGTGTCACTCCCCTGGCTTCACCACCGAGCCGACGCGACCGGATGCGGAGCCGAACGGCTCCGCATCTGTTCTAGTCGCGCGGCTTTTCACGGAGTTCGTACGCCTCGATGACATCGCCCACCTTGATGTCGGAGTACGTCACCGTCAAACCACACTCGTAACCTTCACGGACCTCCGTCGCGTCGTCCTTCTCACGGCGGAGCGAGGAGATCGTGACGGTTTCCGCAACGACAGCGCTGTCTCGAATGAGTCGCGCCTTCGCGTTGCGACGGATCGTACCGGAGGTGACGAGGCA
Source organism: Rhodococcus sp. ARC_M5 (assembly GCF_022810405.1). Classification (GTDB taxonomy): domain Bacteria; phylum Actinomycetota; class Actinomycetes; order Mycobacteriales; family Mycobacteriaceae; genus Rhodococcoides; species Rhodococcoides navarretei. The sequence goes on along the minus strand of NZ_JALGQE010000008.1, from coordinate 143,920 downwards.
ACCGGCGATGTTTCCGACCTTGGAGGAACGGAACAGCGCGCGGATCTCGGCCTGCCCGAGGGCGACCTCCTCGTACACCGGCTTGAGCATGCCCTTGAGGGCCTTCTCGATCTCGTCGATCGCCTGGTAGATCACCGAGTAGTACCGGATGTCGACGCCTTCGCGGTTGGCCAGCTCGGTGGCCTTGCCCTCCGCTCGAACGTTGAACCCGATGATGATCGCGTTGGATGCCGACGCCAGGTTGACGTTGGTCTCCGTGACACCACCGACACCGCGGTCGATGACGCGCAACTCCACCTCGTCGTCGATCTCGATACCGAGCAGCGCCTCTTCGAGCGCTTCCACGGTTCCCGAGTTGTCGCCCTTGAGGATCAAGTTGAGCTGTGAAGTCTCCTTCAGAGCTGCATCGAGATCGTCGAGGCTGATGCGCTTGCGGCTCTTGGCCGCCAGAGCATTGCGCTTGCGCGCATTGCGACGGTCGGCGATCTGACGGGCGATCCGGTCCTCGTCGACGACCAACAGGTTGTCGCCTGCACCGGGCACCGACGTGAAGCCGATGACCTGGACGGGGCGCGACGGCATTGCCTCGGTGACGTCGTCACCGTGCTCGTCGACCATTCGCCGGACGCGTCCGTATGCGTCGCCGGCGACGATCGAGTCACCGACGCGCAGGGTTCCGCGAGCGATGAGCACGGTCGCGACCGGGCCACGTCCACGGTCGAGGTGCGCCTCGATGGCGACACCCTGGGCTTCCATGTCCGGGTTCGCTCGCAGATCGAGCGATGCGTCGGCCGTCAGCAGTACCGCTTCGAGGAGGGCATCGATGTTGGTGCCCTGCTTGGCGGAGATGTCGACGAACATCGTCTCGCCGCCGTATTCCTCGGCGACCAGACCGTATTCGGTCAGCTGCTGCCGGATCTTGTCCGGGTTCGCGCCTTCCTTGTCGATCTTGTTCACCGCGACGACCATCGGAACGTCGGCCGCCTGAGCGTGATTGATGGCCTCCACCGTCTGCGGCATGACACCGTCGTCGGCCGCGACCACGAGAATCGCGAGGTCGGTGGCCTTGGCACCGCGGGCACGCATGGCCGTGAAGGCCTCGTGACCGGGGGTGTCGATGAACGTCACGAGGCGTTCGTTGCCCTCGAGCTCGGTCAGCACCTGGTACGCACCGATGTGCTGCGTGATTCCGCCTGCCTCGCCTTCGCGCACCGTGGTGTTACGAATCGAGTCGAGCAGTCGCGTCTTACCGTGATCGACGTGGCCCATGACGGTGACCACCGGGGGACGCTGTTCCAGATCTTCTTCGCCGCCGGCGTCCTCGCCGTAGGTGAGGTCGAACGAATCGAGCAGCTCACGATCTTCGTCCTCGGGGCTGACGACCTGGACGACGTAGTTCATCTCGCCGCCGAGAAGCTCCAGCGTCTCGTCGTTGACGGACTGGGTCGCGGTGACCATCTCGCCGAGGTTGAACAGGGCCTGCACGAGAGCGGCCGGATTCGCGTCGATCTTGTCCGCGAAGTCCGACAGCGATGCTCCGCGGGCGAGACGGATGGTCTCACCGTTACCGCGGGGCAGCCTGACGCCGCCGACTGCGGGAGCCTGCATGCTCTCGTACTCGGCGCGTTTTGCCCGCTTCGACTTGCGACCACGACGAACTGCTCCGCCGGGACGACCGAATGCACCTGCGGCTGCGCCGCGCTGACCGGGGCGTCCACCGCCGCCGGGACGGCCACGGAAACCACCTGCGGGAGCGCCGCCTGCGGGGGCACCGCCGGGAGCACCGGGGGCGCCACCACCGCGGTAGCCACCGCCACCGCCGCCACCCGGACGTCCGCCGGGAGCGCCGCCGGGACGACCCGGCCGACCTGCAGCGGGACCTGGACGTGCCGAACGGGTCGGCATCGCACCCGGGTTGGGGCGAGGAGGCATCGAGCCGGGGCTCGGACGAGGTCCGGCCTGACCCGGTGCGGGACGAGGCCCACCCTGCCCGGGTGCCGGACGACTACCGCCGGACGGTGCGGCGGGGCGAGGCCCACCCTGCCCGGGAGCGGGGCGTCCGCCTGCGGGACGTGGCGCACCGGGAGCGGGCCGGGGAGCCGGTCGTTCCACGGGTGCCGAGGAGTACGGGTTGTTGCCCACGCGCGGTGCCTTGGGACCGGGCTTGGGGCCGGGACCTGCGGGCTTGGGAGCTGCCGGGGCCGGAGCGGCGTCGCTGCTGGTGGCCGACGCGGCCGGAGCCTGCTCGACCGGAGCAGCGGGCGCTGCGGGCGCGGGGGTGGGAGCTGCCGGGGCCGGAGCCGGAGCGGCAGCGGGAGTTGCGGGTGCAGCCGGTGCAGCCTCCGCGGGAGCTTGCGCTGCGGGTGCTTCCGGCTCTGCCGGACGGGGGGCCGGCTTGGGGCCGGGACGGGGTCCGCCCGGTTTCGCTGCACTCGGCTTCGCGGTGCTGCCTGCAGCGCGATCGGCCGCTGCGCGGCCGTTCGGTGCAGATGCGGTCGCCGCCGGTGCGTCGGCGTTGTCGGACGGGAAGGATTCACGCAGTCGACGGGCCACGGGGGCTTCGACTGTGGATGATGCGGACTTGACGAACTCGCCTTGCTCTTTGAGCCGTGCGAGTAGTTCCTTACTGGTGACACCGAGTTCTTTAGCCAACTCGTGCACGCGGGCCTTGCCTGCCACTGCTCTCCTCACTGAGAGGCCGAGCGAGGCTTGGTGCCCGCACGACCTCGGGTTATCTCCGATGGACGTTCATCGTTGGTGCTTCACGGTGTGCTCATCAGTGCTGTTGCCTGTTCTTGTCGACGGGTGTTGCTCTTGTCGTGACCTCGGCCTGCAGCTTCTCGTACTCGTCGAGCACGACTGCCACTGCGGACGATTCCACATTTCCCGATATCCGAAACGCACGACCGAAGACTCGGCGTCGTTCCGCATTGTGCAGGCACTCTCGGCTGTAGTGCAACCACGCACCACGGCCGGACATCGAATGCCGGACGTCGGGGACGAGAGCGAATTCGTGCGAACCAGCTTCTCGAACCACGATCCTCAACAGATCGGTGGCCGGCACTCGCTCCCTGCACCCGACGCATGTGCGAATCGGCCGGCTTGTCACTACCGGATTCTCGCGTTCATACCCCTGGGCGGAGAGGTCGTTACCGAACCATCGACCACTCTACCGCTGTATTGCCTCGAACTCCGCATTCCGGCCCTACGCGCTGGTCGTCTCGGGTGCCGCCGCATCGCTGCGGATGTCGATACGCCAACCGGTCAATCGAGCGGCCAGTCGCGCGTTTTGCCCTTCCTTGCCGATTGCCAAGGAGAGCTGGTACTCGGGAACCACGACACGGGCCGCCCGTGCAACGGCGTCGACCACCGTCACCGAGACAACCTTCGAGGGGGAGAGAGCATTCCCGACGAACGTGGCCGGGTCCTCGTCGAAGTCGATGATGTCGATCTTCTCGCCCGCCAGTTCGCTCATCACGTTGCGCACGCGCTGACCCATCGGTCCGATGCAGGCGCCCTTGGCGTTGAGACCGGACACGGTGGACGCGACGGCGATCTTCGAGCGGTGCCCCGACTCGCGGGCCACTGCCACGATGTCGACCGAACCGTCGGCGATCTCGGGCACCTCGAGGGCGAACAACTTGCGCACCAGATTCGGATGGGTGCGCGAGAGGGTGATCTGCGGGCCGCGATTGCCCCGGGCGACTCCGACGACGTAACACTTGATGCGCTCGCCGTGCTCGTAACTTTCGCCCGGCACCTGCTCGGCGGGTGGGAGGAGGCCGTCGGCACCGTTGGCGTCACTGCCGATGCGGACGATGACCGTGCCCTTGGCGTTGGCGCGCGTGTCGCGCTGAATGACACCGTTGACGATCTCACCCTCGTGCGTGGAGTACTCGCCGAACGAACGCTCGTGCTCGGCGTCGCGTAGGCGTTGCAGAATGACCTGGCGCGCCGTGGTCGCTGCAATTCGTCCGAAGCCCTCGGGGGTGTCGTCCCACTCGGAGATCAGATTGCCGTCGGCGTCGAGCTCCTTGGCCATCACCCGAACGGATCCGGTCTTGCGATCGACGTCGATCCACGCGTTGGACTGGTGCCCTTCGGTGTGCCGGTAGGCCGTCAGCAATGCGGTCTGAATCGTCGAGATCACCATCTCGATCGGAATTCCCTTGTCCGCCTCGATGGCACGCAATGCGGCAATGTCGATATTCACTTGTCCGACCCTTCTTCCGGTGCTTCCACATCCACGATCTCATCGGTGTTCGCGGGCGACGGCCGACTGCCGACCACACCACCCGCCAGGTCCATCTCCTCAGCGCTGGGACGCAAGAACTCAACCTGCACAACAGCTTTCACAACATCGGCAAGCGCGACCGACCGCGTCGACAGAATGCCTTTCTCCTTGACCACCACGGTCACCGAATCGCCGTCGAGGACACCGACGCGACCGTCGAACTTGCCGTCGGCGAGTTCGACACGCACCTTGCGCCCGCGGGCCCGACGCCAATGCCGTGCCTCGGTCAGCGGGCGATCGATTCCGGGGGTGGTGACTTCCAACGTGTAGGGCGCTTCCCCGAAATCCGTCACGGCATCGAAGGCATCCGAGATCTCGCGGCTCAGTTCCGGGAGCGCGTCGAGGTCGATTCCCTCTTCGCGATCGACCATGATGCGCACTGCACTGTGCTTTCCTGCGGCGACCACGTTCACGTCCTCGAGGTCGTAACCCTGATCTCGAACGAGGTCGGCGAGCAGTTCGACAACCCTTTCCTTGGACGGAACAGGCATGTCGCGAACTCCTCGTGTGTAGTTGTGGGCGACCCGGCGTAGGGCAGCCGGACTGCGTTTGGTGAACCAACAGCCTACCGCCCCGCAGACAGTGCTCGTGACCACGATCGGCCGACGCGACACACGGGCACGGCGAGTGCAAGCGCTGCGGTCTGGCACGATATCGGAGTGCCAACGCCGACCGTCCCCTTCGCGCTCAGTCGCCGTGGGCTGTTCCGACTCGCCGGTGTGGCCGCTCTGTCCGCGGCCACCGTGTCGAGTGTTGCGGCCTGTGGCCAGGAGACGATCTCGGGTCCTGCCCTCGATACCCTGACCGCGCAGTTGCGCGCTGCCCGCGCGGATGCGGCGGATGCCACCGCGGCAGCGACGGTGATCGCCGATTACGCAGCCGCACTGGGGATCGTTGCGGCGCAACGGACCGAGCACGCCGATGCGCTCGAAACCGAGATCGCCCGCGCCACCGGTGCCTCGACCGGTACGTCCACTACTGCGAGCACCACAACGCCCGCTCCCACGACGCCGCCGCCCGATCTCGCGGCCGTGCGGGAGATGTTGACCTCCTCTGCCGACAGTGCAGCGAATGCGGCTCGTAACGAAAGCGGTTACCGGGCCGGCCTTCTCGGTTCGATCAGCGCTTCGTGCACGGTCTCGGCCCTGGTGGTGCTGGCATGAGCGATCTCGGTCCGGAACAGCAAGGCCTCGTCGATGCACTCCACGCCGAATATGCGGCGGTGTTCGCCTACGGCGTCGTGGCGGCGTTCTCCAACCCCACGCGCGCCGAGGTGGTGGCGTCGAACACCGCTGCCCATCGCGCGCGTCGAGATTCGACGATCGACGCCCTTCAGGCGGCGAGCGTTTCTGTGCCGCTGCCCGATCCGGCGTATGCGTCCCCGTTTCCCGTGACCGACGCGATCTCGGCTGCGCAGTTGGCCGCGCAGGCCGAGATCGACACGAGTATCGCGTGGCGTTCGCTGATCGAACGCAGCCAGTCCGGAGCCACTCGCGAGATGGGGGTGCAGGCACTGACCGACGCCGCGGTTCGCCTCGCGACGTGGCAGCAGATTCTGGGCGTCAGTCCGTCGTCGACGGCATTTCCCGGCCAACCGTGAGCGCTTCCACCGGTCCGACGGAACGCCCCGGCATGAACAGCGCCGCCACCAGTCCGATCGCCACTGCGCCTGCGCCGACGAGCAGAGCGGGTGCCAAGGCGTCGGTGTAACCGGTGGGCGTCAGTGATCCACCGGCCCCGATGAACACCGCTGTCAGTACTGCGATGCCGAGTGCGATACCCACCTCTCGCACAGTGGAGTTCGCACTGCTCGCGGTGGCGTGATCGTCGTCCTTCATGTCCCGCAGCACTGCGGTGGCGGACGGAGCGAACGTCAGTCCCATGCCCACTCCGGCCATCAGCAGCGCCGGGACCATCGACGGATACTCGGTGTCGGGGCCCAGAATCAGCGCCATCCACACGAGCGAGACCGACTGCAGCGACAAGCCGGCGACCAACAGTCCACGCAGCCCGACGCGCTCGGCGAGCACACCTGCGATCGGTGCGACCACCATCGGTGCCGCAGTCCACGGCAACGTGCGTAGGCCTGCCTGGAACGGCGTGTAGTTCATCACGATCTGAAGGTATTGCGCGAGGAGGAACACAGCCCCGAACATGCCGAGCGAGAACGTGATTCCAATGATGTTGGCGATGGTGAAGCTGCGCGAACGAAAGAGCGCAAGCGGCAACACCGAGTGCCTGGTGCGCGATGCACGCAGAACGAAGGCGACGAGCAGCACCGCCGAGCCGATGAAGCCGGCGAGCACCGTGGCCGACGCCCACCCGTCGTCGTTGCCGTGAACCACCGCCCACACCAGAAGGAAGACACCGCCGCCTGCGAGGACCACGCCGGGCAGATCGAGCGGTTGGATGCGGCCTGCTGTTTCCTTCAGCGCGACGTACGCCAGCGGAACTGCGACGAGGGCCACCGGAACGTTGATCCAGAAGATCGCCTGCCAGGAAATTCCGTCGACGACGGCTCCGCCGACCACCGGCCCCAGCGCGACGCCGAGTCCGGAGACTCCACCCCAGATCCCGATTGCCATCGCGCGCTTGCCCACCGGCACCACCGCGGCGAGCAGCGCAAGGGACAACGGCATGATCGCGGCGGCACCGATTCCTTGCACGGCCCGCGCCGCGATGAGCATCGCTGGGCTCGCAGCGAGCGCGCTGGCCACCGAGGCGGCAGTGAAAACGGTGATCCCGCCGAGGAACACCGTGCGTCTGCCCCATCTGTCGCCGAGCGTCGCCGCTGTGAGCATGAACGTGGCGAAGCTCAGGGTGTAGGCGTTGAGGAACCACTGCAGCTGGCCGACCGACGCGTTCAGATCCTGCTGAATGACCGGTAGCGCGCTGGTCATCACCAGATTGTCGAGTGTTGCCATGAACATCGGCAGGGATGCTGCGAGGATGCCGAGCCACACGGGAACGTTCCGATTGGCGGGCTGCACTGCAGGTGGAGAGGCTGTAGCGGTCATTGTGGCCGTCCCGTCTCGGGCTTGTAAGCATCGAATGATTACTTATTCGAGCACCGTAAGTTATCGACTGATAACCTGTCAACATGTCCGACACGTCAGCACCCAAGCCCAGAGCCACCCGGATGGATGCGGCCGACCGCCGAGAGCTCGTCCTCGACGCGGCAATGCGAGCGTTCGCACGCGGGGGCTACGCGGGCACCAGTACCGATGCGGTCGCAAGGGAAGCAGGGGTCTCTCAGCCGTACGTGGTCCGCATGTTCGGCACCAAGGTCGAATTGTTTCGCCTGGTGTTCCAACGCTCCATCGACGGCATCATGGCTGCGTTCGATGCCGTGCTGGCGGCGGGCCCGCTCGATCCCGAGGACGACAGCACCTGGGCGAATCTCGGCTCTGCCTACGCGGATCTGGTGGCCGATCGCGACCTGCTGATGGTCATGATGCACGGATTCGGCGCAGGCGCGGTGCCCGAGATCGGCCGCCAGGCACGAGAAGGAATGGGCGCGATCTACAGCCAGATCCGCAACGGAACCGAGTGTTCGGAAGATCAGGCTCGACAGTTCATCGCGCACGGAATGCTGCTCAACGTCTTGATATCGATGCAGGCACCGGAGCATCCGGAGGACAGCGCCGGACTGCACGAGATGACGATGTGCGCGTTCGGAACCACGCTCGTTCCAGCCGATTCCGGACAGCTGTGACGACTAGGGACGCATCTCGTACCGACCGTCGTAGGTGACGACCTCGTCCCAGACCGTCTCGAAACGGCCCTCATCGACCACCGGCTTACGAATGGCATCGAGCGCCCATTGTTGTTGCGCCGCGGTCGACGACGGCTTTCCGTACAGCGCGACGGCGTAACCCGAGAAGTCCCTGATCTGGAAATCGAAGATCTGGTCCATCATCTCGGTCGAGATCTCGTCGGCCTGCTCGAGCAGGAGGTGACCGTAGACGACGAGCGAGAACAGGTGACCCACCACGAGCAGGAAGTCGAGGTCCTTCTGCTGCGCTTCGTCGGGCGCGCACTCGGCGAGAAATGTCCTGAACGCCTGCGCCTGCTCGTAGAACCGTCCGACGTTGGGTGTGCCGGAATGCTTCTGATACACCGGATTCCAGTCGTGGAAGCGCACCGAGCTCGCACCTCTGGCCGGGCCTTGAGCGAAGAAGAAACTGTCGTCCACCGGCTCGGTCCGAGTGCCGACGTCGGGGTAGTCGGTAGGCGAGAACATGTACGCAGGCATGAACTTGAGCATGAGTGCAACGTTGACGTGCACGGTGCCCTCGAGCTTGGGAAGCGTTCCGATCAACTGGGCGGCCTCGCGGAAGTAGGTGTTCTTCTCGTACCCCTTGGCTGCGATGACGTCGTGCAACAGCCGGACGACGGTTTCGCCCTCCGAGGTGACCTTGGCCTTGGTCATCGGATTGAACAGCAGGTAGCGCCGGTCCTCTGGTCCGGCAGCGCGGAAGTAGTCCACCGCCCGGGCGCTGAAGAGCTTCATCGCGATCAGGCGCGAGTAACCGTCGACGAATGCGCTGCGCACGTGCGGAAAGTCGGTGACGCGATTTCCGTAGAGGATCCTGTTGTTGGCGTGCGTGATCGCCTCGTAGAACGCGTGCTCGCAGATCCCGATCGAACCGGTACAGAGATTGAACTTGCCGACGTTGACCGTGTTCAGTGCCGCCGAGAAAGCATCGGCCCCGGTGTGCAGGATGTCCTGCTTGCGGACGGGGTAGTTCTCGAGCGAGAACGTGCTGACGTACATCTGACCGTGCACGACGCTGTCGCGGAGTCGATAGGCCGGGTGCCCACTGTCGGCCACGAAGAAGACGTACGAATCGGGCCCCTCGATGTCGGTGCGTCGACCGAACACCGACACCATGCCTGCCACGTTGCCGTTTCCGATGTAGTACTTCTCCCCCGACGCGGTGAACTCGACGTCCGCGTCATCGGTCGAGGGCGTCAACAGCATGTCGGTGGAGTACACGTCGGCACCGTGCGCCCGCTCGGACAGGCCGAAGGCCATCACTCCGCCGCGGTTCAGTTCGGTCGCTGCGCGCCGCTTGGCGTCGTCGTTGGCGCTCATCCAGATCGGGCCGAGACCGAGGACCGTGACCTGCCAGGTGTACCAGTACGCCAGACCGTAGAACCCGAGAATCTCGCTGAGCGCGGCATTGCGTGCAGCGTCCCACCGCGTGTTCGGCACACCATCGGCGAAGGCGGCGGGCGTGGAGAACGTTGCGAACAACTTCTGCTCGGCGACGAATTCGAGGAAGTCGGCGGGCCAGACGCCGTCGAGGTCGTCCGCCAAGAGCCTGCCTTTGCCGCGACTCTCGAACCACTCGATCAATGCACGCAGTTGCCGGCGAGATTCCTCGTCGAGCTCGGCGGGATCGAACGTTGTCGGATCGAACAGCGCATACTGAGCCACGGTGTGACCTCTCCTAGTCGTTGACCCGAAGCTACCAGCGGGTACACGACCGCGCAGAGAGATCGACGGACTGTTCTACGGGGTGTTCCGCACTGCCTTCACGATCTCCTCGACCGCCGAGTCGATGTCCAGTTCGCGGCTCTCACCGGAGAAGCGATCGCGGATCTCGACCTTGCCGTCGGCCCAGCCGCGGCCGAGGACGACCACCAGTGGAACACCGATCAGCTCCGAGTCCTTGAATTTCACTCCCGGCGAGGCCTTGCGATCGTCGAAGAGCACCTCTATTCCCTGCGTATCGAGTTGTGTCGCAATCGATTCCGCGCCGGCACGAGCGGCGTCGTCCTTGTTCGCGATCACCAGGTGAACGTCGGCGGGCGCCACCTCCGACGGCCACCGCAGGCCCTTGTCGTCGTGCATCTGCTCGGCGATCACAGCGACCAGACGAGAGACACCGACTCCGTAGGAACCCTGGACCAGACGGACGGGCTTACCGGTCTCGCCGAGTACGTCGACCGAGAACGCGTCGGTGTACTTGTAGCCGAGCTGGAAGATGTGCCCGATCTCGATTCCGCGTGCACTGACCAGCGGACCACGACCGTCGGGAGACATGTCGCCGTCCCGCACCTCGGCCGCTTCGATGGTGCCGTCGGGAACGAAGTCACGACCGGCGACGAGGTTCACCACGTGCTTTCCCTTGACGTCCGCGCCGGTGATCCACGACGTGCCGTCGACCACCCGCGGGTCCACGAGATAGCGAACTCCGTTCGCCTGCAACCCGCGAGGTCCGATGTAACCCTTGACCAGGAACGGGTTGGCAGCGAAGTCGGCGTCGGTCAGCAGAGCGAACTCGGCGGGCTCGAGCGATGCTTCGAGCCGCTTCTCGTCCACCTCGCGGTCACCGGGCAGCCCGATCGCCAACAGCTCCCACTCCCCCTCGGCGCCCCGAACCTTGAGCAGAATGTTCTTCAGCGTGTCGGCCCCGGTGACGGTGCGGCCCAGATCAGCGCCGTTGGCCCATTCGACCAACGTCGCGATGGTCGGAGTCTCACCGGTCTCGTAGTCGACGGCGGCCGGTTGGCCTTCGATCGGAAGCGGCTCGGGCGCAGGCGTGGTGACTGCCTCGACGTTTGCGGCGTAACCCGATTCGACGCATCGGACGTAGGTGTCCTCGCCGATGTCGCTCTCGGCCAGGAATTCCTCGGATGCGCTGCCGCCCATGGCACCCGACGTCGCGGCGACGATGACATACGAGACGCCGAGCCTGGCGAAGATGCGCTGGTATGCCTCGCGGTGGGCGTCGTAGGACTTCTTCAGACCGTCCTCGTCCATGTCGAAGGAGTACGAGTCCTTCATGACGAATTCGCGGCCGCGAAGGATGCCCGCGCGGGGACGCTCCTCGTCCCGATACTTGGTCTGGATCTGGTACAGCGTGACCGGCAGATCCTTGTACGAGTTGTACTCGGCCTTCACCGTCAGTGCGAAGAGCTCTTCGTGGGTGGGCCCCAGCAGCATGTCGTTGCCCTTGCGGTCCTGCAGGCGGAACAGCGCGTCGCCGTATTCGGTCCACCGGTTGGTGGTCTCGTAGGGCTCGCGCGGCAGCAGTGCGGGCAGCGATATCTCCTGCGCACCGATGGCGTTCATTTCTTCACGCACGACGCGTTCGACCTGCCGAAGCACGCGCAGTCCGAGCGGCAGCCAGGAGTAGACACCCGGCGCGATACGACGAACGTAACCGGCGCGAACCAACAGCTTGTGGCTGTCGACCTCGGCGTCGGCCGGGTCGTCGCGAAGGGTGCGGAGGAACAGCTGCGAAAGACGGGTGATCACGGGTTGTCAGACTAGTCGGTTGCGCAGCGCCTGTGAGCAGGCGGCCGTGCAGTGAGTAGCCTTGACGATCGTGTTGATTCTGCTGCCTCCCTCCGAGACGAAGTCCGACGGCGGTTCCGGGGCACCTCTCGATCTGGACCGACTGTCGTTGCCGTCGCTCCTTCCGCTTCGCCGAAAGCTCGCCGATGCGCTGGTCGAGCTCGCCGACGACGTCGACGCGTCCGTCACCGCACTCGGACTCGGTCCCACCCAGGTAGACGCGATCGAACGCAACGCCCGGTTGTGGACCTCACCCACCACGCCTGCCTCGCAGCGGTACACCGGGGTGCTCTACGACGCTCTCGACGCGGCGTCGTTCACCCGAGCCGGTCGCGCCCGGGCGGACGCGCGGCTGTGGATCGGCTCGGCATTGTTCGGAGCCGTCCGCGCATCGGACCCCATCCCGTCCTACCGACTCTCCGGCGGATCGACCATTCCGAACTTCGGCACTCTGCGATCACACTGGAAGCCGGAACTCTCCGATGCCATCGAAGCCGAGGACGAAGGGGTTGTCGTCGACCTCCGATCGGGCAGCTATCAGCAGCTCGGGCCCGTCCCCGGCGCGATCACCGCGACGGTGCTCACCGAGAAGCCCGACGGCAGCCGATCGGTGGTGAGCCACTTCAACAAGCATCACAAGGGCCTGCTCGCGCGCGCGTTGACCCTGACCACCGCCGAGCCGAAGGACGTGAAAGCCGTTGCGCGCGTGGCATCGAAGGCGGGCCTACGCGTCGAAGTGGCGTCGAGCACCGAATTGATCGTGCTCACCGAATGAGCGAGATTCCGGGACTGCTCCGCCGCGGTGCCGATGCCTCGGTCGGCAAGACCAAGAGCCAACGCGTCGCCGACGACGTCGCAGATCGACTGGTGTCGATGGACGCGACCGAACTCGGCTCTCGGGCGCTGACGAACATGATCGAGACGATGTACGAAAACGGCTGGCAGCCCTTGGATCTGGTGCACGTCGTGCGGCGTCAGCACACGGTGGGCGTGGCCGATCTCGCTGCCGCGGTTCTGCTGCATCAGGCCGATCTCACCGACGCCGACTCGCGGGCCCCGCAGGACTGGGTGGACCAGATGTCCACTATCTGTGAGCAGTTCCCCCGGGTTGCGGCCCGGGTCGAGGCCACACCCGACTTCCTGACCGCGTACCTGATCTCCTCCGGCAAGTCCGATTACATCGCTGCCAGTGATCAGTGGCTCGACGTGCTCACCCTGCTCGGTCGATGGCAGACACTCCCCCGGTGGCCTCGGCTCGGCCCCACGCCGTCCCAGTGGCCGCGCACGCGTCCCACAGTGACGGGTGCCGCCGGCTCCGACTCACCGAACACCAAGATGCTGAGCAAGATTCGCGGCCTACTTGCCAAGGCCGATGCGACGGACTTCGAGGAGGAGGCCGAGACGCTGACGGCCAAGGCACAGGAGTTGATGACGCGCTACTCCATCGACACCATGCTGCTCTCGCAGGGCCACATCGATATTCACGGCCGACGCGTTCATGTCGACGGCCCGCACGCCCCGGCCAAGGCGCAGCTGCTGCATGTGGTCGGAACCGCCAACCGTGTGAAGGCGATCTGGGACCCGGAATTCGCCGTCGCAACACTGGTCGGAGCTCCGGTGGACGTGGAGCAGACCGAGTTGCTGTTCACCTCTCTGCTGGTCCAGGCAACTCGCGCCCTCGGCCATTCGCCGGAAGCGAAGAAGCGCAAGAAAGCCGGCTCGGCTGCCTTCGGTAAGGCATTCCTGTACGCGTATGCCATCCGTATCGGAGACCGTCTGACCGACGCCGATGCGCACGCCCTGGAGGAGGCGCGTCACGAATCCGGTGATCTGCTACCGATTCTCGCCGCGCAGACCGTCGCCGTAGAAGCCGAATTCGATCGATTGTTTCCGACGGCGAAGCCGATGCGGGGTCCACGCCTGGACGCCGAGGGCTGGGACTCGGGCCAGGCAGCTGCCGATCGCGCCGACCTCTCGCGCTGAGGTGTGATGTCACTGCTGGTTCGCAAGGCAAAATGATTCTGTGCCCGAAACTCTCGACGACATCATGACGCGAACGTCCGAACTCCTGACCGACCGCGACATGGCCGCACTGTCCACTCTGATGGCCGAGCTGTCTACGACCGATGCGGTGCGCGTGCTCGAGCGTGTCGACTCGTCTCGACGCGCGGTGTTGTTTCGGCTTCTGCCCAAGGACGAGGCGGTGGCGGTCTTCGAGCGCTTCGACGCCACGGTTCGCGGTGAGTTGTTCGAGAGTCTTCGCAGCTACGATGTGATCGCTCTGTTCGAGGAACTCGACCCGGACGACCGTGTCGAATTGCTCGACGAACTCCCTTCCAACGTCGCGCATCGACTGCTGGTGGGCTTGTCCCCCGACGAACGCGCACTCACCGCCCCCATGCTGGGATACGACCGCAGATCGGTCGGCCGCCGCATGAGTCCGGAGTTCGTTCGGCTACGGACCGCTGCGACCGCCGGCGACGCCCTCGATGCCGTGCGTCGTACCGGCTCGAACGCCGAGTCGGTGTATCTATTGCCGTTCACCGACGATCACCGCACTCTGTTGGGGGTGGTGACGCTCGCCGATCTGGCGACAGCGGCACCGAGCACTCCGGTCGGCGATCTGTCCTCGGATCATCCGGTGGTCGAGGCCGATTCGTCGGCGGAGGAGACTGCACGGCTGTGCTTCGAGCACCGTAGTCCCGCGGTGGTGGTGGTCGACTCCGAGCAACGGCTGATCGGGATACTCACTCTCGAGCAGTCCGCGCGCATCCTCGAGGAGGCGGAGGACGAGGATGCCGCCCGGGCGGGCGGCTCGGAGCCGCTACGGCGCCCCTACCTGTCCACGCCGGTGCTCGCCATCGTTCGCTCCCGTGTGGTGTGGCTGCTGGTGCTGGCGTTGTCGGCGATTCTCACGGTGCAGGTACTGGAGATCTTCGAGCATGCCCTTGCCGCCGTGGTCACTCTCGCCCTGTTCATCCCTCTGCTGACCGGAACCGGAGGCAACACCGGCTCGCAGGCCGCGACCACTGTCACGCGGGCACTCGCGCTGGGTGACGTGCGACCGCGGGACATCGCCGCGGTGCTGTTCCGCGAGGTTCGGGTCGGAGCGACGATGGGTGCGATGCTCGGCACGTTGGGCTTCGTCATCGCCGGGCTCGTCTACGACTGGCACCTCGGCGTCGTCATCGGAACGACGCTGCTGTCGATCTGCACACTTGCGGCCACAGTCGGCGGCGCGATGCCGCTGATCGCGAAGAAGATCGGTGTGGACCCGGCGGTCTTCTCGACACCTTTCATCTCCACCTTCTGCGACGCGACGGGGTTGATCGTCTACTTCCTCATCGCGAAGGCCGTGCTGGGCGTGTGATCAGCCCTGCTCATCAGCCTTTCTGAGCGTCTTCCTGCGCAGCCTGGGCCTGAGCGACCTCCTGCGGGGTGAAACGAATGAACACCGCAGCGATTCCCGCGACCACGGCGCAGACGGCGCAGCAGAACAGCGCGAACATGTAACCCGAGCTCAATGCATCGAGCTGATTGTCGTTCATCAGCGTCGCCGGTCCCGAGATGCCGCCCAGCGAGAGGGTGCGCGAGGTGACCAGAGCGCCGATCACGGCCAGCGCAAGCGGTCCGCCGAGGGTCTGAGCAACCAGGGCGATAGCGGTCAACGGACCGATCTCGGTGGGGCTCACTCCGGCGATGGCGCACAGCGGGAGCGGCACCACCGTCAGGCCGACACCGAAGCCGATGCCGATGACGGGGAAGAACAGTCCGGGGAAATACGACGAGTCCGCGTTCATCGTCGCAACCGACACCATCAGCCAGCCGACCATGATGACGGCACCGCTCAGGATCAGCCAACGAGGAGCGATGCGCGTCACCAACTGCGAGGCCAGGAATGCGGCGGCTCCGAGTCCGAAGGCGAACGGCACGAAAGCCAGGCCCGCGTGCAGTGGGCTGTATCCCAGGATGTCCTGAACGAACAGTGCCACGTAGGCGGCGAGGCAGAACATCACGCCACCGGCGAAGAAGATGGCCACGAAGGTCGCGACCCGATCCCGGTTGCGGAACAGCGAGAACGGGAGCAGCGGATTGTCGGCGCGCCGCTCGACCAGCAGGAACAGCCCGAGGAAGAGCAGACCGGCGAGCAGCGAGACGACGACGATCGGATTGGTCCAGCCCAGCTCGGTACCCTCGCTCAGCGCCAACACCACGCCGGTGCAGCCGAGCGTCGCCAGAATCGCTCCCGGAACGTCGAGAGGCAGCCGCGTCCCCACCGTCTCCTGCAAGGACACGACTGCGAGCACCACGATGACGGCACCGATCGGCACGTTGATCAGGAAGATCCATCGCCACGACACCTCGGTCAGCGCACCGCCGATGATCAACCCGGCGATGGAGCCCACACCCGTCATGGCCGCATAGATCGCGATGGCCTGGTTCCGGACCGGTCCCGGCGCGAACGTGGTGGCCACCAACGCGAACGCCGTGGGCGACGCCACCGCGGCTCCCACGCCCTGAAGCGCGCGGGCCGCTACCAGCGTGGCCTCGTTGACCGCAAGCCCGCACAGCAGTGACGCGATCGTGAACAGCACGACGCCGGCCAGGAACATCTTCTTGCGGCCGAACGCATCACCGAGTCTGCCGCCGAGGAGCATCAGTCCGCCGAACGCGAGTGCATACGACGTGAGCACCCAGTTGCGTCCGGCATCGGACAGGCCCAGATCGGCCTGCAAGGGTGCCAGGGCCAGGTTGGCGACGGTGCCGTCGAGCACCACCATCAGCTGCAAGCCGCTCAGGACGATGATCGCCAACCCGAACGCTCGGGTCGTGACCGGGTACTTGACCTCGGTGCTGGAGGTATCGGACATCGATGATTCAGGCACGGGCGTTCACGTTACCGGCGTGTACAGAGAAACCGGCAACGGTTCCGATGACCACGATGGCCGGAGGCCTGATCTCTGCGTCACGAACCGCGTCGGCGACGGTGCTCAGGGTCGCGCGAACTTCACGCTGGGTGCGCATGGTGCCCTCCTGAACGACGATCACCGGAGTGTCCGACGGTCGACCCCCGGCGATGAGAACGTCGGCGAACAGGCCGATGCGCTCGACGGCCATCAGCAACACGATGGTGCCCTTGAGCTTGGCCAGCGCGTTCCAGTCGACGAGCGAATCGGGATGGTCGGGTGCCACGTGACCGCTCACCACGACGAACTCGTGGGTGACGGCGCGGTGCGTCACCGGGATCCCGGCGGACGAGGGCACCGAAATGGCACTGGTGATGCCCGGCACCACGGTGACCGGAATGCCCTCGGCGGCGAGTGCTTCGAGCTCCTCGTATCCCCGACCGAACACGTAGGGGTCGCCGCCCTTGAGCCGAACGACGAACTTGCCCGCTTTCGCACCGTCGATCAACGCCTGATTGATCGCCTCCTGCGCCATCGCGCGGCCGTACGGAATCTTCGAGGCGTCGATCACCTCCACATGTGGACCCAGTTCGGCAAGCAGCTCGGGCGGTGCGAGCCGGTCGGCCACCACGACATCGGCGTACGCCAGCAGCCTGCGGCCACGGACTGTGATGAGGTCCGGATCGCCGGGTCCGCCGCCGACCAGTGCGACGCCGGTCAACGGAGCATGAGCGGAGTCGGCGACCACTCCCGACTGCAGCGCCTCGATCACGGCATTGCGTACCGCGGCCGACCGGCGGTGCTCGCCGCCCGCCAGCACACCGAGAGTCAGCCCGTCCCATTCGGCCGACGCCGGGGTGACCGCGGTGCCGTCCTTGGCGATGTCGGCTCGCACACAGAAGATCCTGGACGCGGTGGCCTCGGCGACGATGGCGATGTTGGTGTCGGCCTCGTCGGTGCACGCGACGGCGTACCAAGCATCGGCGAGGTCGCCCTCGCGATAGTCGCGCA
The DNA here is from genome assembly GCF_022810405.1 of Rhodococcus sp. ARC_M5. Taxonomy (GTDB): domain Bacteria; phylum Actinomycetota; class Actinomycetes; order Mycobacteriales; family Mycobacteriaceae; genus Rhodococcoides; species Rhodococcoides navarretei. The sequence goes on along the minus strand of NZ_JALGQE010000008.1, from coordinate 126,399 downwards.
ACTCGATCGTCACCTGACCGCTGGTGGCCATCGCTTCGACAGCGGGCGTGGCCTCGCGAGTGATGACGTGCACCACGGCACCGCAGGAGATCAGCAGCGGCAATCGACGCTGCGCGACGGTGCCTCCACCGACCACGACGACGCGTCGACCTTCCAGATTGAGGCCGACCAGATAGGGAGAGTCAGTCGCGTTCACGAGAGGGAACGCTACCGCGCGCGCTGCACCCGCTTCTCGTCCCATACGGGCTCATCGGACTCGTAGGCCTGGCCGGTGCTGCCGAACACCAGGAATCGATCGAAACTGCGCGCGAACCAGCGGTCATGGGTCACGGCGATGACCGTGCCGTCGAACGCTGCGATCGCGTCTTCGAGTGCGTCGGCGGACATGAGATCGAGGTTGTCGGTCGGCTCGTCCAACAGCAGCAGGGTGGCACCGGACAATTCGAGCAGCAGAATCTGCACGCGCGCCTGCTGGCCGCCGGAAAGGTTGTCGTAGGACTGTTCGGCGGCGCGCGCCAGACCGTAGCGGTCCAGTGCCCTCCCGGCGGCCTCTCGCCCCATGCCGTCTCGGTGCTCGTTGCCCATGTGCAAGATGTCGAGGAGCGTGTTGCCCGCGAGATCCGGACGTGTGTGGGTCTGCGCGAACAGGCCGGGCCTGACGCGAGCCCCGAGCACCGCGGTGCCGGTGTGCGGCACCGGATCGAGAGCCAGTTCCTGAACCGGCTCGTGCTCCTTCTCCGGATCCGTGCCACCGTTGGCGAGCAATCGCAGGAAGTGCGATTTGCCGGAACCGTTGGAACCCAGCACGGCGACGCGATCTCCGTACCAGATCTCGGTGTCGAACGGCTTCATCAGTCCGGTCAGTTCCAGACCCGTACAGACCAACGCACGCTTGGCTGTTCGGCCGCCACGCAGACGCACGGTGACATGCTGCTTCAACGGCACCGCTTCCGGCGGTCCTGCCTCCTCGAACTTCGCCAACCGAGTCTGGGACGCGTGGTAGCGAGCGGCGACCCCGTCGTTGAATTTGGCCTTCTCCCGCAGGCGAAGCACCAGCGCACGCAGTTTGACCAGTTCCTCGTCCCACCGTCGACGCAGTTCGTCGAGCCGAGCATTCCGGTCCTCGCGCGCGGCGTGATACGTCGCGAACCCGCCGCCGTGCACCCAGGAGGTGGCACCGCTGACCCCTGGCTCGAGTGTCACGATCCGGTTCGCGGCATTGGCGATGAGCTCCCGGTCGTGGCTGATGAACAGGACGGACTTGTCGGAATCGCGAATGGTCGCTTCGAGCCATCGCTTGCCCGGCACATCGAGGTAGTTGTCCGGCTCGTCGAGAAGCAACAGATTGTCCGAGCCGGCGAACAGCGCTTCGAGTACGAGACGCTTCTGCTCACCGCCACTGAGGGTCGACGCGGCGCGCCACTTCGCGCGGTCGAACGGCATTCCGAGTGCTGCCGTGGTGACCTTGTCCCAGAACGGCTCGAGGTCGTAACCGCCGACATCGCCCCAATCCGACAGGGCCTGCGCATATTTCATCTGGGTCTTCTCGTCGTCGACCTCGATCATCGTGTTCTCGGCGGCGTCGAGGGCGGCAGCGGCCGTCTGCACGGCCGGGGAGGCAACGGACAGCAGCAGATCACGCACGGTCGAGTCGTCTCGCAGCTGGCCGACGAACTGCCGCATCACCCCGAGCGAGCCGGAGCTCGACACCGACCCCTCGTCCGGGGTCTCGTCCCCCGCGATGATGCGCGTCAGCGTCGTCTTGCCCGTCCCGTTGGGCCCGATCAGGGCAGTCTTGGCACCGTCGCCGACGCGAAACCCGACACCGTTGAGCAACTGCCGTCCGTCGGGCAGGAAGTAGACGATGTCGTTCAGTTCGAGGTGGGCCACAACGAACCAGCCAACCTCATCGGCCCGGCGATGGCCAATCGTTTACCCGTCGGCCAGGCGAGTGCCCGCGTCTTCTCTAGGCGAGGGCCAGGGTCGACGTCTCGGTGAGAACCTGTGTGCCCGCATCGTCGACGTGGGCGTGGTGCACTCGCAACCGAGCCGAGTCGCCGTGCAGGGTCAGCAGCATGACGCCGTTGTCGAACCACGGGCCTGCCTCGGCCTCCCATTCGACACCGGAGGGGCCCACGTGTGCGGCTCGAGCGAGTTTCGACAGGATTCGGGCTGCCGGACGTTTGATGGCCAGCTTGTTGACCGCGCGGATAGGGAGATCGAGCGGATTGCGGAACGGCGACATGGTCAGTTGATACGTGGCAGGTACATCGCGCCCGCCGACCCCGAAATTCGCGTTCGCCACGTACGAACAGTGCACGTCACCCGAGAGCCACATGATCGAAGCAGGCTTGTTCTCACCGCGCGAGAGCTCACGCGTCAGGGCGGCCATGTCGTTGAACGAGTTGGTGAAGGCTGCCCAGTGTTCGAGGTCGAGGCCGATCCGCATCTTCTCGGCCACCTTGGCCGGCATGGCACCCCAACTCCCCTGCGCCACAGCCTCGTTCCATTGCTCCAGGTAGTGCAGCGCGGGCAGCATGAGGTAGGGCAGCGACGAACCGAAGAGCAGGTGCCGCGGGCTCTGTTCGAGCGCCCGTTCTCGTACCCACGCCCACTCCTTCTCGTCGACCATCTCTCTGTTGTTCGGATCCAGGTTTCGCGAGCAGCGCGAATCGATCATGATCAGCCGCGTATCGCCGAAATCGCGGTAGAAGCTCCACCGTCCGGTTTCGGGTTTCCGGTCGACGCGTAAAGCGAAGTCGGACAACAACTTCTCTCGCTCGGCATCGGTGTCGGCAGACCGAACGGCGGCGTACATCTCGTCCTGCGCCAGTTCCTTGGGCGAAAGGTTACCCAGGTGCTGGTACACCCAGTACGACGAGTACGCGCCGACCACACGATCGTTCCACCAGGGCCGCGTCACGATGTCCCGCCGCCACGACGCGGACGAGTTCCAGTCGTCGCGCAGATCGTGGTCGTCGAGGATCATGCACGACGGGATACTCGACATCAGGGTCCGGACCGGCTCGAGTCCCCACGATTCTCGGTACAGCCAGGAGTACTCCTCGAAATCGCAGATCTCGTTCTCGGCGTCGGTTCCGATCGCACTGGAGGGACCATCGCCCGAGCGTCGGCGCGCCTGGAGCCGTTCGACGATCTCCGGCGACGGGTCATCGGCGTACACCTGATCACCGAGGAGCAGCAAGGCCTGCGGCCACCGACTCGGATCCTGCTCGATCAGCGCGTTCCCCAGCCCGGCCAAGGCGTCGGCGCCGATCTGTTTGAGGGATTCGTCGCTGTAGTTGTCGCCGCGTCGACACGATCCGAAGGCGAGTGTGACAGGCCCTTCGGCGTCGACCGTGTGGATGGCGGCCGTCCGCCCCTCCGGCGGCCACACCCGACTGTCGTCGACGAACACCTCGTAGTGCACCGTCGAATTCGCCGGCAGGCCTTCGAGCGGCACCAGCGCGTAGTGGTGGCCGTGCACTCCCCACGTTTGTTCGGAACCCTGGACGCCTACGTCGGTCACGACCGAAATCTTCGACGATTCGGCCATCTCGAACCACAGGGTCGCAGTCTCGGTACCGACGTATCGAACGATCGGGCCGAGCAGGACAAGGCTGTCGGAGGTCATTCGATCCACAGTGCCCGCGTCGGCCGGCTTTCGCCAGTCAGTCGAGCAGATCGGCCGTCACCGGCGGGCAGCGACCACGACCTTCCCCCGTACGTGCCCGGTCTCGACCAACCGATGTGCTTCGCGAAGTTGCTCGGCATCGATCGGAGACAGAACCGTCGTGGCAGTGGTGCGCACCGAACCCGCATCGACGAGCTCGGCCACCCTGGTCAGTAGCTCGTGCTGACGAATCAGGTCCGCAGTCTCGTGCATCGGGCGAGCGAACATGAACTCCCAGTGCCACGAGATCGCCTTCGTCTTCAGCGGGAGAACGTCGAGCGTCTCGGGATCGTCGATCGCCACTATGTGCCCGAACGGTGTCAACAGGTCTGCATAGATCTCGACCTGGCCGGCGGAATGGGCAGTGAACACGTAGTCGATGCCGTCCGGTGCCACTCGGCGTACTTCGTCGCGAAGATCGCGGCGGTGATTCACCACCTCGGCTGCACCGAGAGAACGAACCCACTCCACTGCGTCCTCGTCCGCTGCCGTCGCGATCACGCGCACACCGGGAACGAGTTCCCGAACCAGCTGCAGCACAACAGATCCCACGCCTCCGGTGGCCCCCACCATCAGCAAGGTCCCGGTGGTCTCGGCAGTGATGCCGAGCTTGTCGAACAGTCCTTCCCAGGCGGTGATCACGGTCAGCGGCAACGCCGCAGCATCGGCGAAATCGAGTGTCGTCGGCTTCTTCGCCACAATGCGTTCGTCCACCGCATGAAACTGCGAGTCGGTGCCGGGTCTGCCGATGTCTCCCGCGTAGTACACCTCGTCCCCCGGTGCGAACATGGTGACGTCGGCACCGACGGCGCGCACCACACCTGCCGCGTCGAACCCGAGAACCTTCGGGACGCCCTGCGGATCGTTGCCGGCACGGACCTTGACATCCACCGGGTTCACCGACACTGCTCTCACGTCGACCAGCAGGTCTCGCGGCCGCACGGTGGGCACGTCGACGACCACGTCCGTGAGGCTGGCGGAATCGTCGATCGGAAGCGAGCGGGTGTAGGCAACGGCTTTCATCGTCTCGGTCATACCTACAGGATGGCCCGAACCCCCTGTCCACCGTCAAGGCAGAGCTCGACAACGGCAACAGTGACACCGTCCAGACCGAGCCTGGGTACCGTCAACTCCGTCGAACCGCCGGCCAGTAGTGCCGCTGCTTCGGCGACGCTGGCACTTCCGACGGCACGGAGCACTCGGACCGACACGGTGGGCGTGACGACGGTCGACAGTTCCCTCGCCGAGTAGGTCACGCCCCGAACCCCCATGCTCGACGCCACCGCGACCACCAGTTCTGCTTTTCGGTCGATCGAGGCGATGGCCTCGACATGCCAGTCCGGTTGCAGCACTGCGGAGATCGCGGCCACGACGTCGGCGGCATCGACGCCGGCTCGCGCACCTATTCCGACGACCACCCGCATTCTGGGCCGGCTCTACACGCGCGCGTAGTCGACTGCGGCGGAGACGAATCGGGTGATCGACTCGGGATTGCCCGCGGCATGGGTGTGCAGGTAGGACGCGTGCACTCCGCCGCGGACGAAGCCTTCGCGAGCGGCGGTTCTGCCGTCCGATCGCTGCCGATGCCAACCCCAGGCCGCCGACGCCGCCTCGCGCACTGCGACGAGCTTCGTGCGATGGAACTCGTGACCGGTGACACGGGTGCCCGCGTCGAACAGTGTCGACGGTTCGAGGGCAACCGCATCGCGGTATCCCAGTGTGAGGGTGTTCCCGAATTCCGCGTCCACGTCGATGACTCCGGCCATGGCGTGACCGTCCAATCGCCCTGCTAGATAGAGCAATCCGGCGCACTCGGCATGGATCGGCAATCCCTGGGCTGCCGCTGCTCGAATGTCCGCGAGCAGTAGCTCGTTCGCCGACAGTGCGGCCGCGTGTTCCTCCGGGAATCCGCCGGGGAGGACGACTCCTGCTGTGCCGGGTGGTAATCCGTCACGCAGCGGATCGAACACGGCCACGTCGGCCCCCGCCGCGCGGAGCAGTTCGACGTGTTCGGTGTATCCGAAAGTGAATGCCGGGCCACCGGCCACAGCGATCACGGGCGATCCGGCGGAGATGCGTACCTCGTTCTCCGGCGACCACGGCGGCGCAGTCACCGACGATCGAGCCAAGGCGCTCACGGCCTCGATATCGACGAACCGAGAGACGAGGGCGCTCATCGCGTCGACGGCATCGGTTGCGGCACCACCGTGTTCGACTGCGGTGATCAGCCCCAGGTGCCGTGACGGGACCACCAGTTCGCTCATGCGCGGCAACGCGCCGAGTACCGGAACTCCCACCCGTTCGCACGCTTGACGCAACACGTCCTCGTGCCGCTGACTGCCGACGCGATTGAGAATCACTCCGCCGATGCGGACGCTGGCGTCGAACGTCGAGAACCCGTGCAGCACAGCGGCAAGCGATTGACTGTGTCCGCGGGCGTCGACCACCAGGATCACCGGGGCACCGAGCATCGCGGCCACTCGTGCGGTCGATCCCTCGGCGGAGGCCTCCCCCGGTCCGGTCATGTCGATCTTGCCGTCGAACAGTCCCATGACGCCCTCGACGACCGCGATGTCGCACCCCCGACTGCCGTGTCGGAACAGGGGCCCGATGCGGTCGGCGCCGACCATCACGGCGTCGAGGTTGCGGCCCGGGAGCCCGGCCGCGAGCGAGTGATATCCGGGGTCGATGTAGTCCGGCCCCACCTTGAACGGTGCGACGGTACGGCCTGCGCTGCGCAGCGCACCCATCAGCCCGGTGGCCACCGTCGTCTTTCCGCTGCCCGACGCGGGGGCCGCGATCACCACTGCGGGACAGGACTGGTTCACCATTCGATGCCTCGCTGACCCTTGCGTCCCGCGTCCATCGGATGCTTGACCTTGGCCATTTCGGTGACCAGGTCCGCCGCCTCGATCAGTTCACGAGGTGCATCGCGTCCGGTGATGACGACGTGCTGATTTCCCGGTCGATGGGTCAGGACGTCCACCACTTCGGCAACGTCGACCCACCCCCACTTGAGTGGGTAGGTGAACTCGTCCAATACGTAGAAACGGTGCGACTCCTGCTCGATTCGCCGAGCGATCTCCTGCCAGCCCTCTGCAGCGGCCTCGGCATGGTCGATGTCGCTGCCCTTCTTGCGAGTCCACGACCACCCCTCGCCCATCTTGTGCCATTCGACGGCTCCGCCGACCCCGGTGCTCTCGTGCAGTTCGCCGAGTGTGCGAAACGCCGCTTCCTCGCCGACCTTCCACTTGGCACTCTTGACGAACTGGAACACTCCGACATCGAACCCTTGATTCCAGGCGCGCAACGCCATTCCGAATGCGGCCGTCGATTTCCCCTTGCCCGGTCCGGTGTGGACGGCGAGCACAGGCAGATTGCGGCGCTGACGCGTCGTGAGGCCGTCCTGCGGAACGGTTCCGGGAGCGGGTACACCCTGAGGCATCGCGTACCCCCTACGCCGCTGCGCGAACGACTGCGGCGACCTGCTCCGCCGACAGATCCGCGAGGGCCACGTAACCGCCGCCGAGGCACGCCGCGAAATCGGCAGCGAGTCCGAGGCGGACCATTCCCGATTCGCAGTCGACGACGACGGAGGCGATCTTGTCCGACGCGATGCGTCCCGCGGCAATGCGGGCCCGGCCGACGGGATCGGTGCCTCCGGTGGCCCGTCCGTCGGTCAGTGCAACCACCAGAGCACGGCGCAGCGGATCGCGAACACGTTCTCGCACAACCAGATCCCGGGCCTTCAGAAATCCCTGTGCCAAGGGTGATCGACCACCGGTCTTCATGTTGCGCAGCCGCGTCACGGCCACGTCCACCGACGACGTCGGCGGCAACACCGTCTCGGCTTCCGTACCGCGCACGGTGATCACGGCGACCTTGTCGCGGCGTTGATACGCATCACGCAGCAGCGACAGCACCGCACCGGTCACCGCGGAGAGTCGATCTCGTGCAGCCATCGATCCCGAGGCGTCGACCACGAAGACGATCAGGTTGCCCTCGCGCCCCTCCTTGATCGCGCCCCGCAGGTCTGCGGGCTCGAGCTTCAACCGGCCGGCGGTGCGGCCGCGAACGACCTGCTGCTCGGCCGCGGCGAACAGGGTGCCCACCAGGTGCAGACCCTTGCCTGCCTCGGCGGTGGGCCGTACCGACCGTCCGTGCGAGGACCGTGACCGCGAGCGCCGACCCGGCGCTCCCTCGCCCACTCCGGGAACCTCGAGCAACCGCGCTCTGAACTGTGCTCCAGGGGTACCTGCCTGCTTTTCGCTGCCGGTACCCGAGGGCGGCGGTGGTTGCGTCGATTCGCCGTGCGGATCGGAGGACTGCGGATCGGAGGACTGGGACTGGGAGGCGTCGCCGGGAGCTTCGGGCTCGGGCGCTCCCCCGCCGCCGTCGGGGTCGGGCTCCGGGTCGGGTTGCTGTTCGGCCTGTTCGGCGGCGTCCCGCATGGCCTCGTCCAACTGTTTGTCGTCGATGCCCGGCTCGTCGAAGGGGTCGCGCCGACGCCGGTGCGGCAGTGCCAGTTCGGCGGCGATCCGCACGTCCTCCTCGGCCACGTCGCTCGCGCCTCGCCAGGCTGCGTGGGCGGACGCGGTACGAGCCAGCACCAGGTCGGCGCGCATACCGTCGACGTCGAAGGACGCGCACAGAGCGGCGATACGCCGAAGTTCCTTGTCGCTCAACACCACATCGTCGAGAATTTTCCGGGCGGCCAGAATCTGCTCGGCCACCGCGATGTCGTCGTCGCGGTATGCGGCGGCGAATGCATGCGGATCGCGCTCGTAGTTCATCCGGCGGCGGACGACGTTCATTCGGACGTCCACGTCGCGTGATGCGGTCACTTCGACTGCCAGACCGAACCGGTCCAGCAGCTGCGGACGAAGCTCACCCTCCTCGGGATTCATCGTGCCGACCAGGACGAATTGCGCTGGGTGTGAATGAGATACGCCGTCCCGTTCGACGTGAACCCGACCCATCGCGGCCGCGTCGAGCAGCACATCTACCAGATGATCGTGCAGCAGGTTCACTTCGTCGACGTAGAGGACACCACGGTGCGCGGCTGCGAGGAGACCGGGTTGGAACGCACGTTCACCGTCGCGCAGAACCTTCTCGAGGTCGATGGAGCCCACCACTCGGTCCTCGGTTGCCCCCACCGGAAGTTCGACGAGCTTCGCCGGGCGCGAGCCGTTCTCGTCCTCCACCGCGGGTAGCAGTGTCGCGAGTGCGCGCACCACCGTCGATTTCGCGGTGCCCTTCTCTCCGCGCACCAGTACACCGCCGATACCGGGGTGCACGGCGCACAGAATCAACGACAACCTCAGCTGATCCTGGCCGACGATCGCACTGAACGGATATCCCGGTTCGGGAACACTCCCACTTCGCTGCACAGCCAATTCCCTTCGTGCCCGGAGTTCCGCGCCGGACGTTCGGTCGAGATACGCGAAGCCGGGCGGCGATCTGGCTGACAGGGGAATCTCCTGATCGAAGAAACTCCTGAACACAGTGGCGGGACCGCGCCTGATTGACACAGGACTTCTCCGCGACCGACTTCGAACGGAACACTACCGCCGAACGAACGAATGCCACACACGGTAGGGCCGTGTGTGGCATTCGTTCCGGGAGTGGAGCCTGCGGAATGACCTCACTGGTAATCGATTACTGCAGGAGGTCAGGTCTCGCTCCAGGCGGTGCCGCCGCCCCGACGCATCGGCGTGTGCGGAATGCCGTCCTCGAGAACTTCCTCGCCGTCGGGCAGGAAGCCGTGCTTGGCATACATGTCGACGAGGTAACTCTGAGCGTTGATCCGGCACGGCGCAGAACCGACCTCGGCAAGCGCGGCCCGCAGAATCCGGGTGGTGTGGCCCTGCCCCCTGGCCGAGCGCTGCGTACACAGTCGGCCGATACGGAACGCCTTCTCGCCGTCGTCGTGCTCTTCGAGCAGGCGGAGTGTGCACACCACTTCGCCGTCTCGCTCGAGCCAGAAGTGCCGTGTCTCGGTCAGCAGGTCACGCCCGTCCAACTCCGGGTACGCACACGCCTGCTCGACCACGAACACCTCGACACGCAGCTTCAACAGGTCGTACAACGTGCTGTTGGACAGGTCTAGTGCCCATGATCGTTTGAGAGCTGCTGCTTGCGTATTCATACCTTTTGCTATCACACACCCGTGGGCTGTGCGAGCTCACGCGAGTTTTCCAACTCCAGTGTCTTCGAGGTCCAGGCCCAGACCTCGTCGAACAACGAGCTGTTCTGGGCCAGCTTGACCCCGAGCGACGGGACCATTTCCTTGAGCTTGGGCTGCCAGGCGTCGTACTTGTCGCCGAAGCACCGCTGCAGTACGTCCAGCATGGCGGGGACCGCGGTGGATGCGCCGGGAGAAGCACCGAGCAGTCCCGCGATCGAGCCGTCAGCAGCGTTGACCACGGCCGTTCCGAACTCGAGCACGCCGCCGCGCCCCTTCTTGCGGATCACCTGGACGCGCTGACCCGCGGTGACCAGCTCCCAGTTCTCGCCGAGCACCGAGGGCGCGAACTCGCGCAGCGTCTCGACACGATCTGCCTGTGACTGAGCCAGCTCACTGACCAGGTACTTGACGAGTCCGAGTTCGGTCACCCCGACTCCGAGCATGGACATCAGGTTGCCTGGCTTGACCGAGCTGGGCAGGTCGGTGATCTTGCCCTGCTTGAGGAACTTGGGCGACCAGCCGGCGTACGGTCCGAACAGCAGACCCTGCTGGCCGTTGATCACGCGAGTGTCCAGGTGCGGCACCGACATCGGCGGAGCGCCGACCGACGCCTTGCCGTACACCTTGGCCGAATGCTGCTCGATCAGTGCGGGGTCGGTGCACCGCAGCCACTCGCCGCTGACCGGGAAGCCGCCGAATCCCTTGATCTCCGCGATCCCGGACTTCTGCAGCAGGTGCAGTGCGCCGCCGCCTGCGCCGACGAACACGAACTTGGCGTTGACGGTCTTCTTGACTCCGGTGCGATTGTTGGCGACCTTCACGTCCCAGGTGCCGTCGGACTGCTTGGTGATGTTGCGCACATCGTGCCCGAAGTGCACGGTGGCACCCGCGGACGACAGATAGTTCAGCAACTGCTTGGTGAGCGCCCCGAAGTCGACGTCGGTGCCTTCCTGGCTCCAGTTCAGTGCCACGGGGTCGGAGAAGTCTCGGCCCTTCGCCATCAAGGGCAGCCGCGCCGAGAACTCGTCCTGGGAGTCGATGTACTCCATGCCCGCGAACAACGGGTTCCCCACGAGCGCCTCGTAGCGCGCCCGCAGGTACTTCACGTTCTCGTCCCCGTGCACAAAGCTCACGTGTGGAATCGGATTGATGAAGTTCTTGGCGTCGGAGAGGACGCCGGTCTCGATGCCGTGGGCCCAGAACTGCCGCGAGACCTGGAACTGCTCGTTGACGTTGAGCGCCTTGGCGATATCGACGCTGCCGTCCTTGTTCTGCGGCGTGTAGTTGAGCTCGCAGAGCGCCGAGTGGCCGGTGCCGGCGTTGTTCCACGCGTCGCTGCTCTCGGCCGCTGCGGCGTCGAGACGTTCGTAGACGTCGATCGACCAGTTCGGCTCGAGCTGACGGAGCAGCGCACCGAGGGTGGCGCTCATAATTCCGGCACCGACCAGAACGACGTCGGTCTTGATCCGCTTACCCTGCTCTTCTGTGGACACTGGAGAATCGACTTCCTTGTCTGTAAAGGTCTCGGCCGGTGGCGGTATCGGTCCGAGAACTCTTCTGTAGAGGGCTACTCACCCGATGCGGTCAGGTTACTAGCTGGGCCTACCCCATCGGACACCACGTCAACCTGCTCACGATTGTGCTCCTCGGACGCTGTCGGCGGCGCCCACTACAGTTGTGATCTGTGACTACCTGGGTTCCCGATGTCCTCGGCGACGGCTACGAACAGACGACCATTCCACTCGGTGACGATCCGGACGGCGAGGGCCAGGTCGAGGCCACTCTGGTGCGGTACCAACCGCCGGGTGTCGCCAACTTCGACCGAGCTGTGATCTACGTCCACGGATTCACCGACTATTTCTTCCAGCGACACATCGCCGAGCATTTCGCCGCCAAGGGATACGCGTTCTACGCGCTCGACCTGCGCAAATGTGGACGATCACGCCGCGAGGGGCAGACCGCACATTTCGTGACCGATCTGGCGATGTACGACGCCGAGCTGAACGAGGCGCTGAGCCTGGTGCGCGCCGAGCGCGCGGACGCCCCGGTACTGCTGATGGCGCACTCCACCGGTGGCCTCGTGTTGCCGCTGTGGCTCAACCGGCTCAACCGTCGGGAAGGCGGCTCGTCAGGGCTGGGCTTGGCAGGCGTCGTCCTCAACAGCCCCTGGTTCGACCTGCAGGGTCCGCCGGCCATTCGCAGCGTCGGCACCGCGGCGATCGGCGTCATCGGCAGATTTCGGGCGAAGACACCGGTTCCCGGGGGCGGCTTGGACACCTACGGGCTTTCCCTCGCGGCATCGGAGCAGGGCGAGTGGGACTACGACCTGGACTGGAAACCCCTCGCCGGCTTCCCCATCACCTTCGGCTGGATCCGTGCGGTCCGGCACGGGCACGCGGAACTGCATCGGGGCCTCGACATCGGCATCCCCTCGCTGATCCTCCGCTCCAAAGTGACCCACTTCTCCCGCCGCTACAGCTCGGCCGTCGACGCCGCGGATGCCGTTCTGGACGTTCGCCAGATTGCCCGATGGGCCGGCTGCCTGGGCGACCGCACGACGATCGTGCCCATCGAGGGAGCCCGCCACGACGTGTTTCTGTCCACCGAGGACCCTCGGGCGCGCGCCTTCGAGGAAATGGACGAGTGGCTCGAGTGGTTGCACCGAGGCGACAGCACCGACCATGCGTCGGGCAAGGACCACAGCGAAAGCGGGCATATTTCATGAGCGAGCATTTCGACGTCGCGATCATCGGCTCCGGATCTGGCAACTCCATCGCCGATTCGCGCTTCGACGACAAGAAGATCGCTCTGATCGAAGAGAACTCGACGTTCGGTGGCACCTGCCTCAATGTCGGCTGCATCCCCACCAAGATGTTCGTCTATGCCGCCGAGGTCGCTCGCACAGTGCGTGATTCGGCCAAATACGGCGTCGACGCCCACGTGGACGCTGTGCGCTGGCCGGACATCGTCGACCGCGTGTTCGGACGGATCGACCCCATCTCCGAGGGCGGCAAGCGCTACCGCGCCGAGGGCAGCCCCAACGTCACCCTCTTCGAAGGCCACGCAACGTTCGTCGGCCCGCGCACCATCGATACCGGCACTGGTACCGTCATCACCGCCGACCAGATCGTGATCGCTGCCGGATCACGTCCAACAGTGCCGGAATCCATAGCCGACTCGGGTGTCACCTACCACACCAACAGCGACGTGATGCGCCTGCCGGAGCTGCCCGAGCACCTGGTGATTCTCGGATCCGGTTACATCGCAGCAGAATTCGCGCACGTGTTCTCGGCCCTCGGCTCGAAGGTGTCCATCATCGCCCGCAAGGACGCGCTGCTGCGTGCGCTCGACGCCGACATCTCGAAGCGATTCACGTTGCTCGCCCGCGCCAAGTGGGACGTCCATCTCGACTCCGGTGATACCCGCGCCGCATCGGAGGGCTCATTGCACGGCGTCGAACTGGCCGACGGCACCAGGGTTCTAGGCGACGCGTTCCTCGTCGCCGTGGGCCGGGAACCGAACGGTGACCGTCTGGATCTCGGCACCGCAGGCATCGAGCTCGACGACGAAGGCCGCATCGTGGTCGACGAATTCGGGCGCACCACGGCCGAGGGAGTGTTCGCGCTCGGTGACGTCTCGTCGCCCTACCAGCTCAAGCATGTGGCCAACCAGGAAGCACGGGTCGTCCAGCACAACCTGCTGCAGGACGCGTGGCACGGTGACACCTCGGCTCTGCGCAAGAACGATCATCGATTCGTTCCCGCGGCCGTCTTCACCGATCCGCAGATCGCCGAGGTCGGCATGACCGAGGAACAAGCCCGCGACGCGGGGCTGGATATCACCGTCAAGGTCCAGAACTACGGCGATGTCGCCTACGGCTGGGCCATGGAGGACAGCGAAGGTCTGTGCAAGATCATCGCCGAGAAGGGCACCGGAAAGATCCTCGGCGCACACATCATCGGCGCGCAGGCCCCGACCCTGATTCAGCCCCTCATCCAGGCAATGAGCTTCGGGCTGTCCGCCCAGGACATGGCACGTGGCCAGTACTGGATTCACCCCGGCCTGCCCGAGGTCGTCGAGAACGCTCTGCTGGGGCTCGACCTGTAGTTCCGATTACCAGGGGCTGGTGCGGAGCACGATCTCGGTAGCCAGCGCGGCCGGCTCGGCGGCGACGACATTCGCGCTGCCGTCGAGTTGGACCACCCGGAAGTCCGAGTAGACGAACCGACCGCTCGCGTCGGCGGATGCGCGCCGCAACGAGGACCCCACGACCAGTGTCGTCGGCAACTCGACCGGCGGGCAGTCCGCGGCGCGCACGGTGCCCTGCTCGTCGGCGATCGCGGGGTGGCAACGGTTCACCACGATCAGACTCGCGAAGCGACCGAAAGTCTTGGCAGCCAGCGTCCAGGCCGACTCGGCACCCGCGCCGCTGCCGACGAGATGCACCCACGACAGCTTCAGCTCGTCGAGAACCGTCAGGATCGCGTCGTCGCTGACACCGTCGATGCTCTCCAGCGCAACGGTTTTCAGATCCGAATTGTGCAGCCGTTCACTGACGGCGTCGTACACATCCACCGGATCGCCTGCATCGGGCAGCAAGAGAACGGCGTGCCTGCTGTCCGGGCCTGCGACCCGTACCGAACATTGCCCACCCGCAGCACTCACATGCGTGAACTCCATGGGGACGACGGTACTGCCTCTTGCGCCGACCCCACATCGGTTCTATGGTTAGTTACATGAGTAATGAACCAGTGAGGCAACCAGCCTCGACGCACCGGCGGTGGTTCTGATGGACGAGGGCAGGCCGATCTTCCTGCAGATCGCCGAGATGGTCGAGAACTCCATCATCGACGGCTCTCTCGCAGAAGAAGAACAGGTTCCCTCGACCAACGAACTGGCCGCATTTCATCGAATCAATCCGGCCACTGCGGGCAAGGGACTCGCCAAGCTCGTCGCCGACGGCGTCGTCTACAAGAAACGAGGAATCGGAATGTTCGTCACCACAGGCGCTCGGGACGCTCTTCGCTTCCGTCGCCGCGACCTCTTCGCTCGCCAGTACATCGATCCACTCGTCACCGAGGCTCGCAAGCTCGGCATGACCGTCGACGAACTCAAGACCTTGCTCGACAACTGGGAGGAAGCACGATGAGCGTCCACACTCTCGGCTCTATCGGCGAATCCGGCACCATAGCCGCGTCGGCCACTCACCTGACCAAGAAGTTCGGCTCGTTCACGGCTGTCGACGATGTCAGTTTCCAGATCGAACAGAACAAGATCTACGGCTTTCTCGGCCGCAACGGCGCGGGCAAGACCACCGTCATGCAGATGATGACCGCACAGATGCGACAGAGCGCGGGTGAGGTTTCGATATTCGGGCAACGTCCGTGGGAGAACCCGCTCGCACTGAGTCACATGTGCTTCGTCAAGGAGAGCCAGAAGTACCCCGACGACCTGAAGGTCAAGAACGCCATCTCGCAGGCTTCCCACATCCTTCCGCACTGGGAAAACGACTTCGCCGCCGAATTGCTGCGCGACTTCGACCTGCCCCTCGGCCGCAAGATCAAGAAGCTTTCGCGGGGAATGACGTCGGCTCTCGGAATCGTCATCGGACTCGCATCGCGCGCACCACTGACCTTTTTCGATGAGCCCTACTTGGGACTGGACGCGGTCTCTCGACACATGTTCTACGACAGATTGCTGGCCGACTACGCCGAGCACCCGAGGACCGTAGTTCTGTCCACTCACCTCATCGACGAGGTCAGCGATCTGATCGAACACGTGATCCTCATCGACAAGGGCAAGATCGTGCTCGACGCCGACTCGGATACGCTGCGCGAGAGCGTATTCGAGATCACCGGACCGGCCCGAGCGGTCGACTCGTTCGCCTCGGGACACCGAACCCTGCGCCGAACCGCACTCGGCGCGAGCGCGCGGGCGACGATCGACGGCCGACTCATCGAAAGTCAGAAATCGGACGGTGCCGCAGCAGGGCTCAGCATCGAACCGGTTCCGCTGCAGCAGTTGATCATCGAACGCACCACCGCCGAAACCGAGGAGGCAGTGTCATGAAACGAATACTGGACGTCGCTCGAATCCACAACACCTCCTGGGCAACCACATTCGCGTGGCCACTCGGCATTCTCGCCATAGTTTTCGTCGTCACGTACGGCCTGTTCTCCGTGGTCCCGGACACCGAATCGGAATCCAATTTCACCGGCGGAGTCTTCGCGGTGTATGGCTTCGCCCTCGCTTTCTACCTCTCTGCCATCACCCAGGTCTTTCCGTACGCGCTCGGCTTGAGCATCACCCGGCGCGAATTCCTCACGGCGACCGCGTTGGTGGGTATCGCACAATCCGTCGCGATCGGCACGATCGTCTACGTGCTGTCGCTCATCGAGTCCGTCACGGGTGGTTTCGGTAAGAAGATCCGAATGTTCGGCATTGCCCGCTCTGCCACGGACAACCCTGTGCTCCAGTGGGCGGCACTCGTGACGGGACTGCTGGTGATCGGCGGCATCGGCGCATTCATCGGCGTCGTCTATCGGCGGTACCGCGTCAATGGATTGTTCACCCTCGGACTCGGTACGCTCGTATTCTTCGGCGGCGGATCGATTCTCGTGACCTGGCAACGGTGGTGGCCCGATATCGGCAGCTTCTTCACCGACACTCCGCGCATACTTCTGCTCGTGGTCATCCCCTTGGTCATCACCGGCGTGTTGGCGGCCGCCAGCTGGGTCGGCCTACTCAAAGCATCTGCGTGACAATCTTTTTTGTCACAGAATCGACGCCGTGCTCGATGAGATCGAGCACGGCGTCGACGTCGACGTTGCGCTCCACCAGATCCGCCAGCAGATTCAACTGCTGCTCCCGCAACGCCGCGACCGACGTATCGGGTGCCACCTCGAACCCTGCGCGACCCGATTTCTCCGCCACCCAGGTGAGAAACGAACGCCGGAAGTCGTCGGATTCGAGCAGGCCGTGCCAGTGCGTTCCCACGACACTGCCGCGCACACTGCCCTCGCGAACGCCCGAAGACGCAGTCAGCAATGCATCGTCCCCGCTACGAACAACCCGACCATGATGAATCTCGTACCCGGACACCGAATATGCATCGAACAGCTCTGCCCGACCCGACACCTGCGCGAGTACCTTGTCGGCTGCGAACTCGATATCGAGATCGAACAGACCGAGTCCCTCGACCACACCGACACCCGACTCCACCGCGTCCGAGATGGTTCGGCCGAGCATCTGGTAGCCGCCGCAGATACTCAGAACCGGCCGACCCGCCGCCGCGCGCTCGGAAATGGCACGAGCAAGACCGGTGCGCCGCAACCAGTCCAGATCCGACACCGTGGACTTGCTGCCCGGAACCACCACCAAATCCACGTCCTCGAGCCGGGACGGCTCGGTGACCCAGTGCACCGACACCCCGGGCTCACACGCCAGCGCCTCTACATCGGTGGTATTGGAGATTCTCGGCAACCGCACCGCCGCCACCCGTAACCACTGGGATCCGACGGGAGGACGCGGCCTTCCCACCGGAGCATCGGCAACTGTTCCGAGTGAATCCTCGGCGTCCATCCACAATCCGTCGGCGAACGGAACGACACCGTATGTCGGACGTCCCGTCAACGCGCGCAACTGATCGAGACCGGGTGCCAGCAATGCAGGATCACCGCGGAACTTGTTGATCACGAACCCGGCAACGAGCGCCTGATCCTCCGGAGACAGCACGGCCACGGTGCCGAACAGATGAGCCAGCACTCCCCCGCGATCGATGTCCCCCACCACGATCACCGGAAGCGCTGCCGCCGTCGCCAACCCCATGTTGGCCAGGTCGGTCGCGCGAAGATTGATCTCGGCGGGCGAGCCCGCCCCCTCGCAGATCACCACGTCGTATTCCGCACGTAGAGAGGCCAATTCGTCTGCCACCACGGCGCGCAACGACTGTCGATGCTCGATGTAGTTGCTCGCACTCACCTGCGCCACAGCCCGCCCGCGCACCACCAACTGCGAGGTCCGATCACTTCCCGGCTTCAACAACACCGGGTTGAACCGCACACTCGGCTCGAGGCCACAGGCCGCCGCCTGCATCGCCTGGGCTCGACCGATCTCGCCGCCGTCGAGCGTGACCACAGAATTGTTGGACATGTTCTGCGCCTTGAACGGAGCCACCCGCACGCCCCGCCGCACCAACATCCGGCACAAACCGGCAACCAACACACTCTTTCCTGCGTCCGAGGTGGTCCCGGCGACCAGCAGAGCGCCTTTCACGGCAGTGTCAGGATCTCGCTACCTGTCTCGGTCACCACGAGGGTGTGCTCGAACTGCGCAGTCCACTTTCGATCGTGCGTGACCACCGTCCAGCCGTCGTCCCACATCTCGGCGTTGATCGTGCCCAGGTTGATCATCGGTTCGATCGTGAACGTCATTCCCGGCTCGATGACGGTGTCCACCGACGGCTGGTCGTAGTGCAGAACGACCAGACCGTTGTGAAAGGTCGTACCGATGCCGTGGCCGGTGAAATCCTCCACCACGCCGTAGCCGAACCGGTGCGCATACGACTCGATGACGCGGCCGATCACGTTGAGCGCGCGCCCCGGCTTGACCGCCTTGATGGCACGCATGGTGGCCTCGTGCGTGCGTTCGACCAGCAGGCGGGCTTCCTCGGAGACGTTGCCGGCCAAGAAGGTTGCGTTGGTGTCACCGTGGACACCGTCGATATACGCGGTGACGTCGATGTTGACGATGTCGCCGTCCTGAATCACCGTGGAATCCGGGATTCCGTGGCAGATGACCTCGTTCAGGGAGGTGCAGCAGGACTTCGGAAACCCTCTGTAGCCCAACGTGGACGGGTACGCGCCGTGATCGATCATGTACTCGTGGGCGATGCGGTCGAGCTCGTCGGTGGTCACTCCCGGTGCCACTGCCCGGCCCGCTTCCTGCAATGCTCCGGCCGCAATCTTCGACGCCACCCGCATCTTCTCGATGACCTCGGGGGTCTGCACCCACGGTTCGCTGCCTTCGGCGACGGTCGACTTCCATGCGTACTCGGGGCGCTCGATCGACGTCGGCACTGCGAGCACGGGCGATACGACGCCGGGTACGAGTGGCTGACGGGGCTTGCTCTCGGCGGTCACAGACATGAGGCCCAGAGTAGTCGGCCGGTCCTCGGCACCGGACCACAGCGCGGTGCCCGTGCCAGTCGAAACAGCGTCCACCGGTGCGGATATGATCTGGATCACGTTCGTCGCTCGTGCACCCGACACGAGGAAGGAAGCACCGTGGTCCATTCGAATCTGTTGCGGCCCCGTGACGGCGATGCTCTGCGCGCAGAACTGCGCCAGGTGGCAGCGACGTCCGACGTCCCCGTCGTGTTCGGCGGCGAGGTCTCCTCGGAGACCCTGTACCTGAGCGAATTCCACGGGACCAGAACCCGCGGTCTGGACGGACTCGCCATTCCACCCCGGTCGGGTCTCGGCGGACGCGTCATGGAACAGCGCAGACCGGCGGCCGTGAGTGATTACGGATCGTCGATGTCGATCACCCATCACTTCGATCGACCGGTGCTCGGCGAAGGCCTCAAATCGATCCTCGCGATGCCCGTGGTGGTGGCGGGAGTCGCTCGGATAGTGATGTACGCAGCGGTACGCGAGCGCGGCCCGCTGGGCGATCGGGTCGGCGACATCATGACAGCGGCCGCGCGACGCCTCGGCCAGGAGATCGCCGTGCGCGACGAGGTCGATCGCAGAGTCCGTCTGTTGGCGACCACCCGTTCGATGCTCGACTCGGATGTTTCGCGTACGGCCGAGCTGCGCAGCGTCCACGAGGAGCTGTCCGATCTCGCCCGGTCGATCGGTGACGCAGCGATCCGGCGCAGACTCGACGCGGTCGCAGCGCGGGTGGCCGCGTCACTCGGTCAGGAGATGCCCCACGACCCACGGACCCTGGAGGTGTCGCAGTCGTTGACGCCACGCGAGATCGACGTCATCTCGCAGGTTGCTCTTGGCTGCACCAATATCGAGGTCGCCGCGCGCCTGTCGATCGGTGCCGAGACGGTCAAGTCGTACCTGCGCAGCGTCATGCGCAAAACCGAGTCGCACACCCGGTACGAGGCCGTGGTGGCGTGCCGTCGGCTCGGCGTGCTGCCGTCCTGAACCAAGCGCCGCAGCGCGGTCAGTACCCGGGCGGCAGTTGCTCGAACATCTCGCGGGTCACCGCGACCGCGTTGTCCGAGCTGCCGCCGCGCACCACGAGGGTGGCGAAGGCGATGTCACCGCGGTAACCGACGAACCACGAGTGCGAACCGCCGTCGACCTCCGCTTCGCCGGTCTTGCCGTAGACCTCGCCCTGGTCTGCGATGCGTTCGGCCGTACCGCTGGTGACCACCGAACGCATCATCCCGCGCAGTCCGTCGACCATCGCCGGTTCGATCGGAGGATGATCTCCGTCGATCACGGTGTCTCGTCCGATCAAGAGGTTCGGCACCGGCGTCGAGCCATGGGCCACCGTCGCGGCGGCCAGGGCCATACCGAACGTCGACACGACCACTCTGCCCTGACCGAAGCCGTCCTCGGTCCGCTGGACGAGCTCTTCGGCCGGTGGCACCGAACCCGAGTCGGTCGGCAATCCGACGACGTCGTAGTCCGGGCCGACGCCGAACTGAGAGGCCGCGACGGTCAATGCGTCGGGGGCCATCTCGCTGGCCAGCTTGGCGAACGAGGTGTTGCACGAACGAGTGAACGCAGTACTCATCGTCACGTCACCCAGGGCGAACTCGTTGTAGTTGGGCACACTGCGCTCGCCGATCACGATGCGACCCGGACACGGGACGGTGCTGCCCGGAGTCGCGAGTCCACCGGAGATGGCGGCACCGGCGGTGACGATCTTGAACGTCGAGCCGGGTGGGTACAGGCCTGCCGATGCGACCGGCCCGTCCCGATCGGCAGCCGGGTTCTGTGCCACCGCCAGGATGGCACCGGTCGACGGCTGGATGACCACGGTCATCGCCTGCTCGGTGCGCGCATTCACCGCTCGCTGCGCCGCGACCTGAATGTTGCGATCGAGACTGATCGAGAACGACGGAGAGGGCTCCGGCGGGGTGTCGGTGAGGACATCGATGTCGACGCCGTTGCGGTTCGTGGTGACCACGCTCCACCCCGCCTTGCCGTCGACCTCGTCGATGACGGCCTTCTTGACCTGGCCCACCAGGTCCGGCGCGAACGTGGGGTCGGTGGACACCAGATCCGACTCGTCGGACGCGGTGACTCCCGGGATCTCGGTCAGTGCGGCCGAGATCGGCTGGTAGTCACTGTCTCGAAGCAACACCACCGGGTAGTCGCCGTCGATGGAGGTGGCGGATTCGACGATGGACTGCGCGGTGATGGACGCGTCGAACCGCGTCAGCAATGTCGACAGCGCCGTCGCGGAGGCCACTACGTTGTTCGCTTCCGCCGCGTCGAACGTGATTCGGTGTACCACCCCGGGCACCAGCACATCGGTCCCGGAACGCTCGTTGACTCGCGCGCGCGGAGCGGCCGTCGACCGCAGGGACATGGTCTGGGTGTCACCGAGCTTGGGATGGATGTCCGATGCCGTCCAGCGCACCACCCACTCGCCCTCGCTCCGGCCCATGTTCAGCTGACCGTCGTACGTCCACACCCGATCCTTCGGCAACTGCCACCGGTAGGTGTAGCCGACCGTGGCGGTGTCACCGTCGACCTGTACCGACGTCGTCTCGGCATCCAGAGCCTCGGCCTGCAGGTTGGTCCACGCCTCGGTCAGTGCAGCGGCCGCCGCATCGGGCTTGTCGGTGTCGGCCGCTGCCGTCGCGATGTCATTGGACTCGAAGGCGGCCAGAAAAGCCTGGGCCGCCGGCTCCGGGCCGTCGGGCTTCGGGGTGCATCCGGTGAGGGCGGCAGCAATGACGGCTCCGACCACCGATACCGCTCCGACTCGATACCGCACTTCGGTTGCACCACGTGATCTCATTGCGCCCCATCGTAATAGGGCATCGCCTTGTGCTGCGGCAACGAATCGCGGTTCGCCACAACCTGATCGAGTGGAAGTGCCCTAGTCCAGAAGCACTGTGGTGAAAGTTGCGACCTGGGTCAGGCCGATCTTCGCGTAGGCCCGTCTGGCGACGTAATTGAAGCTGTTGACGTACAAGCTGGCGGTGCGGCCCTGGCGGACCACCGAGTTCACCACCGCGGCGGTACCGGACGCGCCGAGACCGTGACCGCGTCGGTCGGGGTCGACCCACACTCCCTGAATCTGCCCCACCGTCGCCGACTGCGATCCGATCTCCGCCTTGAACACCACCCGGCCGTCCTCGAATCGGGCCCAGGCACGCTGCGCGGCAATCAGACTCGCGATGCGCCGACGATACCCGCGACCGCCGTCGTTCAGCCGCGGATCCACACCGACCTCCTCGATGAACATCGCGACGGCCGCAGTGAGGTACACATCCAGTTCTTCGGGGCGAACGAGGCGTACATACGGATCCGGCGTGATGGACGACCGAACGGACGTGGCCAGCAGCGGTTGCTCGCCGCGGACCTCGCGCGCCGGGCCCCAGTCCGTCTCGAGCATCTCCCACAGCGGCAGTGTCAGTTCGGCCCGACCGACCAAGGACGAACACAATCGTGGGCCGCGGCACGCACGATCGGCGAACGAACGCAGATCGTCACTGGATCCGAGCAGAGGGACGAGGTTGGCACCGTAGAAACACAACGACTCGTCCGGGCCGCCTCGGCTCCACATCTCACCGTGAAACGACTTCGGATCCAGTCCGGATTCCTGCACCCGAGCGGCGACCATGCAGGTCGCAACCGGGTCGGCGTCGAGCACCCGTAGGACATGCGCAACGTCTCGATTACCGAGAGGCTTCGCACCGAGGAGCTTGAGCACCTACCGACCTCCTGACCACCTACCGCACACACACCGACCGAGCGTGTACCGAATCATTCCAGAGAACATGTTCCCCCGGTGGCAGAGCGGCAAACCGGACACCGAACCGGTCGAACCGGATCAGCTGACGGTCACGACCGGTGCGCCACCGTCTGCAGTCTCATCCTTCTCGAATTCCTCGGCGATGCGCATCGCTTCCTCGATCAAGGTCTCGACGATCTGTGCCTCCGGCACCGTCTTGATGACCTTGCCCTTGACGAAGATCTGGCCCTTGCCGTTGCCCGACGCCACTCCGAGGTCGGCGTCGCGCGCTTCGCCCGGACCGTTGACGACGCATCCCATGACGGCGACGCGCAGCGGGATCTCCATACCCTCCAGGCCTGCGGTGACCTCGTCGGCGAGGGTGTACACGTCCACCTGCGCCCGTCCACACGACGGGCAGGAGACGATTTCGAGCTTGCGGGGACGCAGATTGAGTGACTGCAGAATCTGGTTGCCCACCTTGATCTCCTCGGCGGGCGGGGCCGACAGGGAGACGCGAATGGTGTCGCCGATTCCCCTGGACAGCAGTGCACCGAATGCCACCGAAGATTTGATGGTGCCCTGGAACGCGGGGCCTGCCTCGGTGACGCCGAGGTGCAGCGGGTAGTCGCACTGTGCAGCGAGCTGCTCGTAGGCAGCGACCATGACGACCGGATCGTTGTGCTTGACGGAGATCTTGATGTCCCCGAATCCGTGTTCCTCGAACAGGCCCGCCTCCCACAGCGCGGACTCCACGAGTGCCTCCGGCGTCGCCTTGCCGTACTTCTTCATCAACCGAGGATCGAGCGATCCGGCGTTGACGCCGATACGGATCGGAATGTTCGCGTCGCCGGCGGCCTTGGCGACCTCCTTGACCCGTCCGTCGAATTCCTTGATGTTGCCCGGGTTGACGCGCACCGCGGCGCAACCGGCGTCGATCGCGGCGAAGATGTACTTGGGCTGGAAGTGAATGTCGGCGATCACCGGGATCTGGCTCTTCCTGGCGATGATCGACAGCGCATCCGCGTCGTCCTGTGTGGGGCATGCCACACGAACGATGTCGCAACCCGACGCCGTCAGCTCTGCGATCTGCTGCAGCGTGGCGTTGATGTCATGGGTTTTGGTGGTGCACATCGACTGCACCGAAATGGGGCTGTCGCTGCCCACTCCCACCGACCCGACCTGCAGTTGCCGCGTCTTGCGGCGAGGCGCGAGTACGGGCACCGGCGGTGCCGGCATTCCCAATCCGACTGACACGGTCACGAGTGGCCTTCTTTCCTAGCTACGACTGACGAGTCTACTGATAGATCTGGATCGGGTTGACGATGTCCGCGGTAAGCGTCAACAAGGAGAACCCGATGAAAACAATGATGACCACATAGGTGACCGGCATGAGTTTCATGTAGTTCACCGGCGCACCGTCGGGCAGGCCACGGCGGTTGCGGAAGATGTTACGAATCCGCTCGTAGATCGTCACGGCGATGTGGCCGCCGTCCAACGGCAGCAGCGGCACGATGTTGAACGCACCGAGGAAGAAATTCAGCGACGCCAACAGTCCGACGAACGTCACCAAGTCGTCACGCTCCACCGCTTGGCCGCCGATGACGCTGGCTCCGACGACGCTCATCGGAGTGTCGAGGCCACGCTCACCGCCGAAGATCGACTCCCACAGCGCCTGCACCTTCGTCGGCAGTTGCACCAGAGCCTTGCCGGTCTGCACGAAGATGTCGCCGGTGAAGACGAACGTCTCGGGCACCGCTTCGATCGGGTTGTACATGATGTTCGGCGGAGGACCACCGGTAATGCCTACCGCCCCGACCGTCGTCGATTCTTTCGCTCCGGTGTCAGGATCGATGACGTATCGCTGAACCTGAAGGATCGGAACATCGAGAGTCTGCGAAACACCGTCGCGATCGACCGTCAGCTCGACCGACCCGGTCGAGTCCCGGATGGCGAGAACCACCTCGGACCAGACCTCGGTCGGCTCACCGTTGACTGCGGTGATGATGTCGTCCGTTTGCAGTCCGGCTGCTGCCGCAGGACCGTCTCCCGAACACGGCGCAAGTTCACCGTCTTCGGTCTGTGTCGTACTGACACAGACGACGCCTTGGACCGTCGTCGTCGGCGTCACCCGATCCGGCGTTCCCCACCCGAGGACCAATGTGTAGACCAACACGATTCCGAGCACGAAGTTCATGGCAATTCCGCCGACCATGACGACGATGCGCTTCCACGTCTTCTGCCGGTACATCGCTCGTTCGACCTCGTCGGGGGCGAGCTCGTCGATGGCCGTCATTCCGGCGATGTCGCAGAACCCGCCTGCCGGAATGGCTTTGAGACCGTACTCCGTCTCGCCGCGTCGGAAGGAGAAGATCTTCGGGCCGAAACCGATGTAGTACCGGCGAACCTTCATGCCGAGCGCTTTCGCGGTCCACATGTGTCCCGCCTCGTGCAGTGCGATCGACACACCGATACCGACGGCGAACAGCACGACACCTATAGCGAACGCCATGTGAGTCAGAGACCCTTCTGTTTCAGGAGCTCACGCGCACGAGCGCGAGCCCAGGAATCCGCCGCCAGAACGTCGTCCACGGTAGTCGGCACCGCAGACCAGTCCCCGCCGCCGTCACTCAGAACCGCCCGTACCGTCTGCACGATCTCGGGGAATTCGATGCGGCCGCCCAGGAATGCGTCGGCGGCGATCTCGTTGGACGCGTTGTACACCGCCGTCATGCACCCGCCCATGATTCCGGCCTCGCGGGCCAGCTGCACGGCAGGGAACACTCGATCGTCGAGTGGCTCGAAGTCCCAGGAGAACGCTGCGGTGAAATCGAGGGCGCGCGCGACGTCCGGCACCCGATCGGGCCAGCCGAGCGCAAGTCCGATCGGCAGCTTCATGTCCGGTGGGCTGGCTTGAGCGATGGTGGAGCCGTCGACGAACGTGACCATCGAATGCACGATGGATTGCCGATGCACGGTGACGTCGATCTTCTCGTAGGGCACGCCGAACAACAGATGCGCCTCGATCAACTCGAGGCCCTTGTTGACCAGGGTTGCCGAGTTCAACGTATTCATCGGACCCATCGACCAGGTGGGATGAGCCGCGGCTTGGGCAGGGGTCACCGACTTCAGTTCCGCTTCGCTCCAGCCCCTGAACGGTCCACCCGATGCGGTGAGGATCAGTCGATCCACCTCGCCTCGGTTGCCGCTGCGCAGGCACTGCGCCAGCGCAGAATGCTCCGAGTCCACCGGAACGATCTGTCCTGGCGCGGCGGCAGCGAGCACGAGATCTCCGCCTGCCACCAGCGATTCCTTGTTGGCCAACGCCAGCCGGGCTCCGGTCTTCAGGGCCGCCAACGTCGGTTCGAGACCGAGCGAGCCCACGAGCGCATTGAGCACCACGTCGGCCTGCGTCGACTCGACGAGCTCGGTCACCGCACGGGGCCCGCTCAGGACCCCGGGGAAGTCGAGCTCGGCGGCCGCGGCGGGGTCGGCCACGGCAACCCGCCGAACACCGGTCTCGGCGATCTGACGGCGAAGAAGGTCGATGTTCCCACCGCCCGCCGCAAGACCGACGACCACAAAACGGTCGGGGTCGGTGGCGATGACGTCGAGCGCTTGGGTACCGATCGAGCCGGTGCTCCCCAACAGCAACACGCGAATCGGCTCGGGACGATCCGAGGAGGTCGTTCGCTCACGATGGTCTGGCACCGGTCCATTGTTGCCTACCGAGGCTGAGAAACTCCTATGCGCCGCCGTAGCTGGCACGCTGGAGGCCATGGACGTCTCGAAGTATCGCGCGGCATCGTTCAATTACGCCGATGTAGGGGCAACGAGGGACACGCTCCCGGCCGGCTACCACCACGTCGAGAAGTCGAGGGTCATCGGATCCGGAGTCGAGGACTTCGTGGCCGCGGCCGATGCGCTGATGCGCTGGGACATGCATCGCGGTGCCGGCCTGACCGTCCACTCCAGCGACGACGCCGTCCCCGACGCCGTGGTCGTTCTCACGCTCGGGCCCATCCGTATCCCGTGCCGAGTGGTGTACGTCATCGACGAAGCCAACCGGCAGGGCTTCGCCTACGGCACCCTCGACGGCCATCCCGAGTCCGGCGAGGAACTGTTCCACGTCGACTACTCCCCCGCCGACGGGACCGTCACCGCGCACATCACGGCGTTCTCGAAACCCGGCCGCTGGTACACCAGGCTCGGCGGTCCGGTGGGCCGGCGGGTCCAAGCGCTGTTCACCGACCGGTATCTGACCGCGTTGGCGAAGGTGTGCACGTCGCCACGCAAGAGCTAGGAACCGGGCGGGTGCACGGCGCGCCAATGCTCGGCAATGTCGATCCGCTTTGCGACCCACACCTTCTCGTGAGATCCGACGTGATCGAGAAAGCGTTCGAGGGCAGCGATGCGAGCCGGTCGGCCGACCAGCCGGCAGTGCAGTCCCACCGAGAGCATCTTGGGGCTGCCTTCCTCCCCCTCGGCATAGAGCACGTCGAAGGCGTCCCGTAGATGTGCGTAGAACTCGTCTCCGGTCGAGAAACCCCCGGGCGAGGCGAAGCGCATGTCGTTGGTGTCGAGCGTGTAGGGCACGACCAGGTGATCGACCACCTCGGTGCCACGAGAGACCTTCTCCCAGTAGGGCAGATCGTCCGCGTAGGAATCCGAGTCGTACACGAAGCCGCCGTGCTCGACCACGAGCGACCGGGTGTTCGGTGAGTCGCGCCCGGTGTACCAGCCCTGCGGGGCCGAACCGGTCAGATCCCGCAGGATCGCCACGGCCTCGGCCATGTGCTCACGTTCGACGTTCTCGTCGATCTGCTGATACGACAGCCAGCGCAGCCCGTGACAGGCGATCTCGTGGCCCAACTCTGCCAGTGCGGCAACCACTTCCGGGTTCCGTTCCATGGCCTTGGCGACGGCGAACACCGTCAGTGGCAGGTCCCGTTTCTCGAACGCCCTGAGCACCCGCCACACGCCGGCCCTCGAACCGTATTCGTAGAGCGACTCCATACTCATGTGGCGGTTCGGGAACGCCTGTGCCCCGATCATTTCCGATAGGAACGTTTCGGACTTGGTGTCGCCGTCGAGGACGTTGTTCTCCGCACCCTCCTCGTAGTTCAGGACGAACTGCACGGCGATGTTCGCCTCGCCCGGCCACTGCGCATGCGGTGGCGTGCGGCCGTAGCCGACCATGTCTCGGGGGTAGTTCATCGGAAACCGGCTCAGCGGATGAGGAAGGCGCTCGGACGTCACCGCCGCAGTCTCTCACCGAAGCCGACACCTGCGCCGAGTGAGCACGCAACCCTGATGGCTACGACGGGCGGTCGTATGCCAATATTGTCGCAACGCGGCAGTCTCGACGCCTCGTGAAGGACGACTACGAGATTCATCACCCGAGAGGACCGACCGGTGGCAAATACCGAACTGGAATCCGCTTCGTACGACCCGGTCGTCGATACCCGCAACGAGGTGCCGGACGTGCCGTCCGCCGAGTGGGGCTGGAGTGGTGAATCGAACCGCGCCATGCGCGTGGCCGCCATTGTCGTCGCCGTGTTCCTGCTGTTCATGATGATCGGCAACCACACCGGCAAGGTCGAGGATCTGTGGCTGATCGGGTTTGCTCTGACGCTGGTCGGCCTCGTCGTGCGAGACGTGATCGTCCGCCGCAAGCCCCGCTGACAGCGTTTTCAGCTCTCGGCTGCCAGCTGACCGCACGCCGCCGCGATTTCCTGACCGCGGGTGTCGCGGACGGTGCACGACACACCCTGCGCAATCACTCTTCGAACGAATTCTCTCTCCACCGGCTTCGGGCTGGCATCCCACTCGCTACCCGGAGTCGGATTGAGCGGAATCAGGTTCACGTGCACCCGAGATCCGAGTGCCTTGTGCAACTTCTTGCCCAGCATGTCTGCTCGCCACGGCTGATCGTTCACGTCTCGGATCATGGCGTATTCGATCGACACACGCCGACCGGTCTGGTCTGCGTAGTACCTTGCTGCCGACAGCACCTCGGCCACCGACCAGCGGTTGTTGACGGGAACCAGCGTGTCGCGGAGCTCGTCGTCGGGCGTGTGCAACGACACCGCCAGCGTCACCGACAGTCCCTCGTCCGCCAGCTTCCGAATTGCCGGTGCCAGACCGACCGTCGACACCGTCACCGAGCGCTGCGAGAGGCCGAGTCCGTCGGGTGCGGGTGAGACGATCTTGCGCACTGCGGCGACGACGCGTTTGTAGTTGGCCAGCGGCTCGCCCATCCCCATGAACACCACATTCGACAGTCGGCCTTCACCGCCGTGCACCGCGCCGTCACGTAGATCAGCGGCGGCCGAACGGACCTGGTCGACGATCTCGGCCGTCGACAGGTTCCTCGTCAGACCGGCCTGACCGGTCGCACAGAATGGACAGGCCATTCCGCACCCGGCCTGACTGGAGATACACAGTGTCGCCCGATCCGGGTACCGCATCAGGACACTTTCGAGAAGCGTTCCGTCGTTGGCCTTCCACAGCGTCTTTCGGGTGTCACCGTCGTCACAGGCGAGGTGATTGACGGCCGTGAGGAGGGTCGGAAAGAGGTCCGCGCCCACCTTCTCGCGCGCCTCGGCGGGGAGGTCGGTCATCTTCGTGGTGTCGGCCTCCAGACGCCCGTAGTAGTGCCGGGCCAACTGATCGGCGCGAAACGCGGGCAGACCGAGCGCCTTCACCGCATCCTGCAGACCCTGTTTGTCCAGGTCAGCCAGGTGACGCGACGGCATACCGCGACGCGGCGCAGTGAAGACCAGGGGCAGATTGGGCCTTTTCTGCTCGGTCGACGTGTTCGTTGCCTCTGCGGAGTCACTCATGCTCCACCCCACATCTTTCGCTGACGCTGCATATTTCCATTGTCCACCCGATTGCCTCGCAGTCCTATTCGCGCCGGTTTCCGTCCGTTACCCGATGGGTATCGAGGTCGTGGCCGGATGCGCGTGCATTCGGCCTTCACGTGCGGAAGGATCATCGACATGGGCACCAGAGCTGACGACAGTCACGAGACATCGCTGGACACATCAGGCGCGGTTCACCCCGGCGACCACAGCGCCTCGGGTGACCTCGCTCCCATCACGACTCCGGATTCGGACGGTCATTCCGCGCCGGATCCCGAGTTCGTTCCGGAGTCGCAGACAGGTAGCCCCACCGACATCGCCCACACTCGCACTGCTGCGCTGTGGACCGGTCTGGTGGTCGGGGCCGTGGTCCTGGTAGTTCTGCTCGTGTTCATCGTGCAGAATCTCGACTCCGTCACCGTACAGATCTTCGCCTGGCAGCTCGATCTGCCACTGGGCATCAGCATGCTGCTGGCAGCGATCGCAGGCGCACTGGTGATGGCGATGGTCGGCGGAGCTCGGATCCTTCAGGTCCGACGCGCAACGAAGAAGAAGTAGCAGCAGCACCGGTCGTGAACACTATGCACAGAAGGTGGCGCGCAGCGACTGAATCGATCAGGATCGAGGTGCCCCACTTCACTCGAGGAGCATGACGTGACAACTTTCATGGAGACACCAGTGGCATCCGGCGTTGCCCCCGACCGTGCACGGTCCTGGCTGCTGGTACCGGCCACCAAGCCCGATACCTTCGACGATGCGGTTGCGTCGGGAGTCGACGCTGTCATCCTCGACATCGAAGACGCAGTCGCGCCGGCCAAGAAGCCGGCCGCACGCGAGGCCGTCGTGCGGTGGCTCGGCGAAGGAAACTCCGCGTGGGTCCGCATCAACGATGCAACGACCCCGTACTGGGCCGATGACCTCGCCGCGTTGTCCGGTCTGCCCGGACTGGTCGGTGTCATGCTCGCGAAGACCGAGAGCGGCGGCCAGGTCGAGGCCACAGCTGCTCGCCTGGCACCCGGTACACCGATCCTGGCACTGGTGGAATCGGCGATGGGCCTCGAAGCCGCGACAGAGATCGCTCGCGCAGACTCGACGTTCCGTCTCGCCTTCGGCAGCGGCGACTTCCGCCGCGACACCGGCATGAGTGACGACCCCCTGGCGATGGCGTACCCCCGTTCGCGCCTCGTCGTCTCCTCCCGCGCAGCGCGCATTCCAGGACCGATCGACGGACCGACACTGACGGCCAACGACAGCATCCTCGGACGTGACGCAGCGCTGACCCTCTCGATGGGGATGACGGGCAAGCTGTGCATGCACTCCGAACAGGCTGCCATCGTCAACCGCGAGCTCGCCCCGTCGCCCACCGATGTGTCGTGGGCTCGCGATGTCATCGATGCCCTCGGTGCCGACGGAGCGCACGTCAAGGACGGGAGCGACCTGCCTCGTCTTGCGAAAGCACTCAAGATCAACGAACTGGCCGAGATCTTCGGGATCCCAGCCGCCTCCTGACACCGCCCGCAGTCGAGGTGCGTCGGCCGAGTCCACCGGATCGCTAACGCAACTCGATTCCGGTCGGCTTGTATCGGACGTGGACTCGGTATCGGACGTCGAACGAGACACCGTCCACCGACTTCATGGCATCGCGCGCAACGCGTGGGCCGAATTCGATTCCCAGCACATCGCGCAGTATGCGTCGATTCGGGAACGACCACCTCGTGTCGACGCGGGTCAGTGCGAAACCCTGCGCCTCGAAGAACGCCTCGACGGTGGACGGGTCGTAGTGCGGTAGATCGGCCCGCATCCAATCCCCGTACGGCGACGCCGTTGCGTCCAGATCCACCACCACCAACGCGCCTCCCGGCGCGAGCACTCGCATGGCGTCGACGATTCCCGGCCCACAGCCCGGCCCGAAGAAGTACGCCGTCCGTGCATGGACGACGTCCACGGTGCCATCGCCCACCGGGAGGGAATCCGCCCGGCCGGTCCGCACCTCGACGTTCGGTAGCTCGGCGACGCGCTCGCGAGCCGAGGCAGCGAGCGGCGCGTGCGGTTCGACGCCCAGCACCCGTTCGGCGTCGACTGCGAATGTCGGGAGGTGAAAACCGCTGCCACAGCCGACGTCCACGACCGTCTTCGATGCCCAGTCCGCAACCGAACGGATCGCGTCGAAGAGAGCACCGTGGACGTCCTGGGCGCGATTCTCTGCCTCGTACAGGTGCGGCCAGTTCCAGATGTTCGGGCTCGGGATCACCCCGGTGACATCTTTGCGCACGCCTGCGGTCGGTCGGCTCAGAGGAGCACGGTGAAGACGAGCCACGCCACGAACGCTGAGGGCAGCAGAGAGTCGAGCCTGTCCATGATGCCGCCGTGGCCGGGCAACAGGGTGCCCATGTCCTTGATGCGAAGATCGCGCTTGACCTGCGACTCGATCAGGTCGCCCAAGGTTCCGGTCACCACCAGCACCACACCGAGCAGGATTCCGATCAGCGAGTTGGCTTCGAGAATGAGCGTCACCGTCAGCAGACATCCGATGATGCAGAAGATCAGCGAGCCGACGAGTCCCTCCCAGGACTTCTTGGGACTGATCGCCGGGGCCATCGGGTGTTTTCCGAACAACACCCCCGCGATGTAGCCGCCGATGTCCGAACATACGACACCTATGACGAACACGAGGATACGGCCTGCTCCGTTGTCCTGGAGCACCATCAGGACGGTGAACGAGGCCAACAGAGGCAACCAACATGCCACCAGAACGGTGACGGACAGTTCTTCGAGGTAGTTCTTCGGAGCGGTGCCGAATCCCTGCCGCAGCAGCAACCACACCATGCACACCACGACCGTGCCGACCGCTGCACTGAGTACGCCTACCGCCCCGAACGGCCACCCGAGCCAGATCATCGCCTGACCACCGAGAATCAGGGGAATGCGCGGTACGAGTACGCCGCCCTCGCGCAGTCGCTTCGACACCTCGTAGGTGGCGACGGCCAACGCGACGGCCACGACTCCGATCCAGACCAGAGGCACGAAGACCAGCACGAGAATCAGCCCGATCCCCAGGGTCCCGCCGACGCCGATCGCAGCGGGTAGATTCCGGCCGGCCTTGCCTGCCGACTTCGCGGCGGCGACCCCGGACGGCGCGGCGGGCGTACCGCTGCCCTCCTGCCGCTCCGGTCCCACCACTGTTGTCATCTCCTCGAAAATCATCGTCGTCCGTTGTGAAAAGCAGCCAGAGAGGTCCGATCAGACCTCCATCAGCTCGCCCTCTTTGCGCTTGACGAGTTCGTCCACGGAAGCGGTGTACTTGGCGGTGGTCTTGTCGAGATCGTTCTCGGCGCGGACGACCTCGTCCTCGCCTGCTTCGCCGTCTTTCTGGATCCGCTTGAGCTCTTCCATGGTCTTTCGGCGGACGTTGCGAATCGACACCTTCGCGTCCTCGCCCTTGCCCTTCGCCTGCTTGACGAACTCCCGTCGACGTTCTTCGGTGAGCTGCGGAACCCCGATGCGAATGAGGTTGCCATCGTTGGTGGGGTTGACCCCGAGGTCGGAGTTGCGGATGGCGGTTTCGATCGGTCCGAGCTGACTCGACTCGTACGGCTTGATGACCACCAGACGGGCTTCGGGAACGCTGATGCTGGCCAGCTGAGTGATCGGTGTCAGAGCACCGTAGTACTCGATGACGATGCGGGAGAACATTCCGGGGTTGGCACGTCCGGTACGAATGGAGGACAGATCGTCACGTGCAACCGATACGGCCTTTTCCATCTTCTCTTCGGCATCGAAGAGAGCTTCGTCAATCACGATCTGTCCTCCATCGTCTTCGTCTTCGATTCGCTTGCGTCCCTGTCGGCCTCGATCACGACGTGACCAGCGTGCCGATCTTCATGCCGGACACAGCGCGAGCGATATTTCCCTGGATCAGCAAATTGAACACCAGCATCGGCATCTGATTGTCCATGCAGAGGCTGAACGCGGTCGCGTCGGCGACTTTCAGTCCCTGCTCGATGGCTTCGCGGTGGGTGATCGTATCGAACATCGTCGCATCGGGATCGAGGCGCGGATCGGCCGAGTAGACACCGTCGACTGCCTTGGCCATCAACAGCACCTCGGCTCCGATCTCGAGTGCGCGCTGTGCGGCAGTCGTGTCGGTGGAGAAATACGGCATTCCCATACCGGCTCCGAATATGACGACACGACCTTTTTCCAGGTGCCGCCGCGCGCGGAGCGGAAGGTAGGGCTCTGCGACCTGCCCCATCGTGATCGCGGTCTGCACCCGAGTGGCCACGCCCTGCTTTTCCAGAAAATCTTGCAGTGCAAGACAATTCATCACAGTGCCGAGCATGCCCATGTAGTCCGAACGAGATCTGTCCATCCCACGCTGCTGCAGCTCCGCACCACGGAAGAAGTTGCCGCCACCGATCACCACGGCGACCTGAACCCCGGTGGCCACCACCTCGGCAATCTGCTCGGCAACGTTGTTCACGACATCCGGATCCAGACCGACCTGGCCGCCTCCGAACATCTCCCCACCCAGTTTGAGCATCACGCGTCGGAACCCGGGACGGTCAGGGGCCGGATCGGTCATAGCTCTCCTCGGTACTCGTCGAACACTACGGTTTCCTCTTCGATCATCCTGCCCTATCGAGGCCCGGGCGGTGGACAGGGCTCCGGCCAGTGCATGGACCTGCCCCGCGCACGAGCGATGCCGCCCACTCGATGGAATCGAATGAACGGCATCGCCTCGACCGAAACGGTGTGCAGACTAGCCTGCACCGACCTCGAACCGGGAGAAGCGCGTGATGGTCACGCCTGCCTCGTCCAGGATGGCCTTGACGGTCTTGTTCCCGTCCTGCACCGACTTCTGCTCGGTGAGAACGACATCCTTGAAGAAACCGTTGACGCGACCCTCGACGATCTTCGGCAGCGCCTGCTCCGGCTTGCCTTCTTCGCGAGCGGTCTCCTCTGCGATGCGACGCTCGGCAGCCACGAGGTCCTCGGGGACCTCGTCGCGCGTGACGTACTTCGCCTTGAGCGCTGCGATCTGCATCGCAGCTGCGCGTGCGGCCTCGCCTGCGGCGTCACCGTCACCGGAGTACTCGACGAGTACGCCGACAGCAGGCGGCAGGTCCGCGCTGCGCTTGTGCAGATAGGTAGCGGTGTTGCCGTCGTAGGACACGACGCGACGCAGCTCGAGCTTCTCACCGATCTTGGCCGACAGCTCGGTCAGGGCCGTCTCGACCGTCTTGCCGTTCAGGTCGAGAGCCTTCAGCGCCTCGACGTCGGCAGGCTTGCCTGCCGCTGCCGTCGCTGCGACGGACGCAGCGAAGGTCTGGAATTCCTCGTTCTTGGCGACGAAGTCGGTCTCGGAGTTGATCTCGACGAGCACTCCACCCTCGGCGACCACGAGGCCCTCGGCGGTGTTGCGCTCGGCGCGCTTGCCGACATCCTTGGCACCCTTGATGCGCAGGTGCTCGACGGCCTTGTCGAAGTCGCCATCGGTCTCGGCGAGCGCGTTCTTGCAGTCCATCATTCCGGAGCCGGTGAGCTCACGGAGCCGCTTGACGTCGGCGGCAGTGTAGTTCGCCATCGTGGGCGAGCCTCCTCAAAAGTCTGGGTACGGGCGTTGACGAAAAATGCTGATCTCAGGCCGTGATCGACAGGCTCACTGCGGAGCCGTACCGACCACAACCCTGACATACCGAAGCGGCCCCGGCCCACCCCTGAGGGTGAACCGGGACCGAATTCGATCAAGACTGAGCGGCCGGTGCTTCTTCTGCTGCCGGTGCATCGGCTGCGGGAGCCTCTGCTGCCGGAGCGTCCGCTGCGGGAGCCTCTGCTGCCGGTGACGCCTGAGCGAGCTGCTCGAGCTCCCACTCGGCGAGGGGCTCGCCTGCGCCGACCTCGGG
Organism: Rhodococcus sp. ARC_M5; assembly: GCF_022810405.1. Lineage (GTDB taxonomy): Bacteria > Actinomycetota > Actinomycetes > Mycobacteriales > Mycobacteriaceae > Rhodococcoides > Rhodococcoides navarretei. Next base: position 90,840 of record NZ_JALGQE010000008.1, on the reverse strand, counting down.
CTTGGCGTCGGATGCAGTGTTCTGACCCGCGCGAGCCTGCACGCCCTCGGCGACTGCGGATGCGACGACCTTGGTCAGCAGCGCAGCGGAACGGATCGCGTCGTCGTTGCCCGGGATCGGGTAGTCGACCACGTCGGGATCGCAGTTGGTGTCGAGGATCGCGATGACCGGGATGTTCAACTTACGAGCCTCGGCAACCGCGAGATGCTCCTTGTTGGTGTCGACGATCCAGATGGCCGACGGAACCTTGGACATGTCCCGGATGCCACCGAGGGTGCGGTCGAGCTTGGTCATCTCACGCGTGAGCATGAGGATTTCCTTCTTGGTGCGTCCCTCGAAGCCACCGGTCTGCTCCATGGCCTCGAGCTCCTTGAGGCGGAGGAGGCGCTTGTGCACCGTCTGGAAGTTGGTGAGCATGCCACCGAGCCAGCGCTGGTTCACGTAGGGCATGCCCACGCGGGTTGCCTCAGCGGCGATGGACTCCTGCGCCTGCTTCTTGGTGCCGACGAACAGAACCGTGCCATTGTGGGCAACGGTCTCCTTGACGAACTCGTAGGCCCTGTCGATGAAGGTCAGGGTCTGCTGCAAGTCGATGATGTAGATGCCGTTGCGGTCGGTGAAGATGAATCGCTTCATCTTCGGGTTCCAGCGACGGGTCTGGTGTCCGAAGTGTGTGCCGCTGTCGAGCAGCTGCTTCATTGTTACTACAGCCATGGCTGAAGAACTCTCTTTCGATGGTGCGGTTGACGCAGAGTGTCGGTGACCTCTGCCCTGGCGTCCGCTGAAGTTGCCGGACCTGACATCGAGGAGATCTCAGGACCGCCGACAACCGGTTCTCGTATCGGTGATTCTGCGTGAAGCAGACGATACGATGAGGCGGACGCGCGAAGTCGACCCGTGCACGCACAGGCCGCAAGTGACGAGTGTAGACCTGCCGCGGCCCCCGTCATAACCAGGGCCGACTGTCAAGAGATTCCGTCACCTGTGGACAGAGTTTCCACTTGTCCACAATCGACGGTCGTCGTCGTTTCCACGTCCGAATCCACGAGATGGTCGACGGGTGAACGTCTCACTCAATCGCCGCACACTCGCGATCTGCGTCGCGACCTCGGTAGCACTCTCGACGCCGGTCGCATCGGCGCGGCCGGATGCGTTCGGCTGGCCGCTGCAGCCGAGGCCGCAGGTCGTCACCTCGTTCGACCGGCCCGAGCAGAACTGGCTGCCCGGCCACCGTGGTGTCGACCTCGCCGCGCGGGAAGGCCAATCGGTACTGGCCGTCGCCGACGGCATCGTGGTGTTCGCCGGGCCGGTCGCGGGCAAGCCCGTCGTGTCTGTCGACCATTCGAGCGGACTGAGATCGACCTACGAGCCGGTGGTGGCATCGGTCGCCGCCGGCAGCCGGGTTCGCCGCGGGACGATACTGGGATCGGTGGCCGGAAGGCACGAGAGTTGTTCGGCCACATGCCTGCACTGGGGTATCAGACGTGGCCGCGAGTACCTCGACCCCACGGCACTGGTGCGTGCGAGTCCGATCAGGTTGAAGCCGCTGGAGGCAGCGCCTCGCTGATCCCTACCGCTGTGGGCCGGAGTGCCTGCCCGACGCGGCAGGGAAATCGTCGGCCACCATGGCGGCAAGCTCGACGAAGGCGTTTCGCGTCTGGGGCCGCAACAGCTCGAGATCCACCACGGCACCCTCGGCCAGGTGCTCGTCGAACGGGATCACCAGCACGGCGCGGCATCGCTCGAGGAAGTGCTGCTGCAGCAGATTCATGTCCACTGCCGACGAGCCCGGCCGAACAGAGCTGATCACGACGACCGTTCGCTCGACCAGATGTCCGTAGCCGTGCAGCTCCAACCAGTCCAGCGTGGCCGCTGCACTGCGAGCACCGTCGACCGCCGGAGAGCTGACCAGCACCAGAGCGTTCGCCAGCTGCAGTACTCCGTTCATCGCCGAGTGCATGATGCCGGTACCGCAGTCGGTCAGAATCAGGTTGTAATAGACCTGCAGCATGTCGATGACTGCGCGGTAGTCCTCTTCGCCGAACATTTCCGACGCGGCGGGGTCACGCTCGCCGGCCAGTACTTCGAGTCGACTCGGTGCCTGCGAAGTGTGCTCGCGAATGTCGGAATAGCGACGAATACGCGGGGCGGCGGCCAAGAGATCGCGGACCGTCGACGACGTCTGACGCGGCACACGCTCGCCCAGGGTGCCGAAGTCGGGGTTCGCATCCACGGCTATGACGCAATCTCCGCGCAGCGACGCGAAGGTCGAACCGAGGCCGAGCGTGGTGGTGGTCTTGCCGACGCCGCCCTTGAGCGACAGAAACGCGATCCGATAATCGCCGAGCACCGGCTGCCGGATGCGCTCGACCTGGTTTCGGTACCGCTCCTCCGCCGTCGATTCGCCAGGATTGATGACGCCGCCGGTGAGCCTGTGCACTCCGCGTCGCCACCCCGAATTCGAGGCCCTCTTGGGACGCTTGAGCAGCGAATCCGCGCCCAGTTCCTGGCTGGCGGGTCGATAGGCGTTGGGTCCCCCCGCCCACGGCTGCGGCGACCCACGATCGGGGTATACGGGGAAGTCGTCGGACTGCGGCCGGACGGGCTCGTGCCGATCGGAGGGCGGACCGGGCTGCAGCGGCACCGGTGGGTTGTACCGCGGCAGGAGGGGCTGCCGGCCGACAGAATCGGGCGTCTGCCAGGGGGGCGGCTGCCGCGGCGTCGAGCGGGGAGTCTCCATCGGATCCGACGATACGGCTGTGCCGGACTCGTCGCGTGCACTGTCGGACGACACAGGAGAGTTCCGATGGTCGGCGGTCGAGCCGCTACGGACATGCATCGACCACGTTTCCGAAGTACCTTGCGGTCGGTCGCGGTCCACGGTCCCCCGTATTCGGTGTAGTCAGTCGGTCATGACGCTACCAAACGTTGCGCAGTGGACGCTCGGCTCAGGCTCGGGGGTGAGCCTGATCGTGCACAGCCCGTAACCGCTCGACGGATACGTGCGTGTAGATCTGAGTGGTTGCCAGAGAGGCGTGGCCGAGCAGCTCCTGCACCACTCTCAGGTCGGCTCCCCCCTCCAGGAGATGGGTCGCAGCGGTGTGGCGCAGGCCGTGCGGACCGAGGCTGGGACCACCGGGGACGGTCTCGAGAATCTCGTGAACGGCCGTTCGGGCCTGCCGCTGGTCGAGCCGTCCACCCCGACGCCCCAGCAGCAATGCCGCACCGGATCGGTCACCGGCCAGTTCGGGCCGGCCGCTGACCAGCCACTTCTCGACCGCCTGCCCTGCCGGTGCACCGTACGGAGCAGAGCGTTCCTTGTTGCCCTTGCCGACCACACGGATCAGGCGACGCTCGGTGTCGACATCGTCGACGTCGAGTCCGCACAACTCTCCGACACGGACTCCGGTTGCGTACAGCAACTCGACGATCAACCTGTCCCGCAGCGCGATCGGATCGAGCTCGGCGGCGCCCGATTCGGCAGCGGCCAGCGCGCGAGTCGCTTGACTGTGGCGGAGAACACCAGGAAGCGTGCGATGTCCGATGGGCGCGGTCAAGCGTTCCGCCGGTGCCACCTGCACCGCACCGACCCGTTCGAGCCACTTCCCGAAAGTCCGCGCCGACGAGGTTCGCCTCGCCATCGACGTCCTTGCCGCTCCGGCCGCCGAATGCGTGGCCAACCACGAGCGCACTGCGCGAAGGTCGAGATCGGCGATCGTCGCACCCGGCGACGACTCGGCGAAGTGCGCGAGCAAGGAGCGAGCGTCGGCCACGTACGCGCGGACAGTGTGCTCGGAGCGCTCTCGACCGAGTCGAAGGTGTTCGGCGAACTCCTCGACGTGTATGCCGAGATGAGGCGGCAGCGAATCGGTCATCGTCTCAGCTTGGGCGCTCGTACCCGGTGCGACAACCGGACACGCCGACCGAGACGCGTTGTCGCCGGATCAGGCGTCGACTCCGGATTCGGCTTGTGCGAGTTCGCGCTTCCACACTCGGAACGTCTCTTCGGTTCGGCCGCGACGCCAGTAGCCCGAGATCGAGGCCCACTCGGCCCCGACCCCGCGCTCCTTGCGGATGTAGGGCCGGATGTTGTGCATGACGGCCTGCGCTTCTCCGTGTACGAATACCTGGGCTTGCCCCGGCAGCCACTCGGTTCCCTTCACCGCTGCGATCAACGGTGCGTTGTCTCCGGCCCGATCGTCCCCGACCTCGTTCGAGGACGCACCCCGGTGGACCCAGGTCACATCGACGACGGCGAGCGTCTCCATGTAGATCTCGTCGTGCCGGTCGGCGACTTCGATGAAGACCTTGGCGATGGCGTCTTCCGGGAGCGCCTCGACGGCAGCCGAGATCGCCGGAATCGCCGATTCGTCGCCGGCGAACAGGTGCCAGTCCGCGTCGGGGCGCGGGGCGTACCCACCGGAGGGGCCGAAGAACGACATCTCGTCTCCCGGCTTCGCCCGGGTGGCCCACGGCCCGGCGACTCCCTCGTCTCCGTGCACCACGAAGTCGATGGCGATCTCCCGCGCGTCGGTGTCGACCGAACGAACGGTGTAGGTGCGCATGATCGGTTCGTCATCGGTTCCGAGGAACAACTTGACGTAGGCGTCGGTCTCGTCGATCGCATCGAAGTCGTCGAAGTTGGCCCCACCCAGGTAGACCCGGTGCATGTGCGGGGTGAGCGCTTCGGTGCGCAGTACGGACAGGGTGGTTTTCTTGCGTGGCACTTCGGACCCCTCTTCGAGCGAACGACGCCGATACCCGATGCATCGACTAAGCATTACCTAACACCCTACCGTTCGGGCTCGTGAATACTGGCGCGCTCATCCACGCACGACCCGGAACCAGCCGGTCTCGTCGCTGGCCACGAATCCGTCCATCTCCAACACCGGCAGCGATGCACGCACCTTGCTCAACGGCACACCGGAGTTCTCGGACAGCTCACGACTGGACAGCGATCCCGTTGCCGGCAGCGCGTCGTAGATCAGCAATGCGGTTTCCGAGAGTGCATCCGTCTCACGGAAGAGGTCCGGTCGAGACTCCTCCGTGGACCCGAGAGCGCCCGCCTCGGCGACCACGTCGTGCGAGCTCGACACCAGAACCGCCTCACCGTCGCGGATCATGCGGTGACACCCTGTGGACGTCGGCGAGGTGACCGGACCGGGTACCGCGAGCACCGGGCGGCCCAGTTTGGTGGCCCACGCCGCAGTATTGCGAGCTCCGCTGCGCCACCCGGCCTCGACGACCACCACGGCCGATCCGAGTGCGGCGACGAGTCTGTTGCGAGCGAGGAAGCGATGCTTGGCCGGAGTGGTACCCGGCGCGTATTCGCTCAGAACCAGCCCGCGAGCGGCGATCTGCCGCAGCAGCCGAGAATGTCCCGCGGGGTACGCACGATCGACGCCACAGGCGAGCACAGCCATGGTCGTACCCTCGACGCCGAGAGCCGCGCGATGCGCCGCTGCATCGATACCGAAGGCCGCGCCCGAGATGATCGTCCAGCCGTCGAGAGCCAGATCGGCGGAGATCTCGGCCGTCACATGGTCGCCGTAGGGACTCGACGCGCGGGTCCCGACGATCGAGACCGATCGTTCGGTGACCGCATCGACCGGCTGTGTTCCCAACGCCCACAACGCGATCGGCGGACATGTGTCCACCCCTGCGGACAGACCCGAACCATCGAATCCGAGGAAGCGCCATGCCGGCCACTCGTCGTCGTCCGGCGTGATCAAGCGGCCACCGAGCGCCGCGATGTGATCGAGATCTGCTGCGGCGGTATCGATGTGGGCGCGAACTGCCAGCCGCTCCCCCAACCCGCCCGCCTGCACTGCTTCTGCCGTCGATTCGGGACCGTGAGCTGCGGCGTGATCGACCACCGGTCGGTGCGGGCCCTGCGCCACGCGAGAGAGATACGCCCAGGCGAGCCGGCGCGGGTCGTGCGTCGTCATGCCACTCCCCTGTCACGGAAGTCCAACGCGGCCCCGACGTCGTCTGCACCGGGGACCGAACCACCGGCCAGATCGTTCAGCGTCCACGCCACCGCCAGCGCACGCGCGTGGCAGTTGTCAGGGGCGGTACGGAGCGTCGGAGGTGAGTACGTCGACGTCGAGGTGTCCGAACCTCGCCAACGCATGTTCAGCCATCAGGACGCGCAGGGGTGTTTCTTCACCCGGCCCGACGCGCACGCACGCAATTGAATCCTTTGTAAGCTTTAGCCGGATAAATGGCAAAATTCCGCCTACACCACCGGGCCGAAAATCCCCTAAATACTCTCCTGTATCTCGACTTTCTGAAAAAATTAAACGCCATTCCCGCTCGTCCGAGAATGCCTCATGTTTGACCGTTGCCAACTCAGAGAGATTGGGAGCAACACGATGAGAAAATTTGGGAATCGAAGATGATTTTTCCTGAGAATCTTTGGTCGCCTCTAACTCCTTCGCCTTTTCTACTGAAGATATCAACGCTCCCGCAAATTCCCGATAAAATCGAGCAACTTCTTTTTTACCACCACCTTTGCCATACGCGACCTGCCTCGGCTCACCAACCACTAGCTCGGTCCCTTCAACCCCAAGTTGAGACAAAGTCTCGTAACGAAATCCGATGGCATAGCCCCCTCCACCAGCATATCCGCGCCACTGTCCCAGCGAATCGGCCTGGGTCGTGAAGCACGCCGCGTATGTGTCATCCCTATTCGTATTGTATTTTGAATTTGCGACACTGACGAACAGTGAGGCAATCGAGTACAGCACCCAGGCAACATTAGGTACAGCATCTTTCCTATCATCGGCTGGCTTGTTGACCCTCAGCCATTCATTAATTGATTCGAGACTTTCCGGTGGAGATAGGTCGGGATTTTCACCACGCAGAAGCTCGTTTCCCATCTCTCTAGATTCCTCGGCGACAATCATCGCCGCGTATTCTATTTCTTGAGCGTCATTCATGCATCTGACCTCGGTGGCCCACAGCTCACCGTACTTAAGGATTCCAAGAAATCCGGCAGCGTCGGTGTAGTGGTACAAAATTTCCGGCTTTTCCGTTTTCACCTCTGGCAGCTCGTCTGAGAGAGTGTCGACGTTCTGTTCTGGAATCACGGTGTAAGTGCCCTTCGATAAGCCCGGTCGGTTGACGACAGTCTCCCCGACTGCACACCGCCTAGGGCCAACGACACGGACCAACGGCCCCCGCCCTGCTTTGCAAGGTGGGGGCCGTTGGCCTGTGCCTTCTCAGGCTTATGCCCTCGTGCCCACCTCGACGACGCCGAGGGGGCTTGTGAGGTTGACGCCGATACGCGTCTCGGTGCGCACCTCGACCTCGTTACGAGAGAACCCGGCGTAGGGGTTCCAGTCGACCGAGATACGCCCGTCACCGACGAACTCGATTGCGGTGGTGTCGAGCACAGTGCCGGTCTTGGCCGGTAGGACGTTGCTCGTGACCGTCGGCACGCCCCACACGAGACGCTTGGCGCGGTCGACCGGGAGGTTGGCGGGGCCGAGGTCGAACGCACCGTCACCCTCACGGCGGGTAAGTTCGAGCATTTCCCAATCGTCGGGTGAGAGCACGATCCCCCGCGCCACGTGGCCGAGGCGTTCGAGGTCGGTGATTGCCCTACGCAGCGTGGTCAACAGGTCGACCGCAAACGGCCTCGTTTGGATGCCCGACTGATTGAGGATGCCGCGCACGTTGTCGACCCGAGGCGGCCCCGCCGACACGGCACCGTCACCGACCAACACGGCGTCCTCGATACCGAGGCGCAGGCCGTGCAACATGCGCCGTTCTAGGAACGCCTGCACCGCCGCCGAGTCTTCGAGCACGTACTTGTCGACCGGCCCCGCTAGGTGCGCCACGACGCGCAGGTGATCCTCGACCCGCTCGATTGCGTAGTCGGATCGGGGCTTTTCCTCACCGACTGCGACGACCCCGGCGTTGTCTTCGCGGCTCACCTCACGCATGTACGAGAAATGAGACGCCACCGGACTCATCGGCAACAGGTCGAGGATCGTGGTCGGCAGGTCGGGCCGCTCGTAAATACCGATCATCGGAATGTCGCCGGTGGCGCTGCCCGCCGGTACGAGGGCCTTGGCCATCGGATCGGGGCCAGCCATGCCCTTGACGAGGGTGGCCGCCGCCGCCTTGACGCCACCCGGCGTCGTGAGGCCGAGGTACTGCACACCGGCGTACCTGTTCCCGCTCTCGGGGTTGGACTTACCGAGGCGGTGCATGACGTCAGACGACTTGAGGGCGGCCTCGATCTTGCCGTCGATGCGGGTAATGGCGTCGGCCCCCGCCTTGGCCGCCTCGATTGCCTCGGGTTCGGGGTCGTCGAGTGACTTCAGTTCGGCCAACACCTTTTGACCCTCGGTGATAAGCGCCGACCGGCGTTCGACGAGGCTTCCCGCCGAATTGTCGTCGGCGGCCTTGATTGCGGCGCGTAGTGCGTCGAGCTTGATTCTCATGGGAGACGTCCTAAGGACTCACGGCCACTGTTGTGGCACAACGGTTTTGAGTGAATCCCCACGGCCCACCTATGCCCCCGCCGCCAGCACCGGCGGCGTGACCCTGGCGTATGGCAGGGGCGTCGATACCCACGGCCCGCCGATGCCCCCGCCGACGATCCGGCGTGACCCTTGCGTATGGCTTCGATCAACGCACCGTCGACACTACAGGTCCAATCCCGTTGTGCTGCAAGGGTAACGCTACCCCCCGGTGACACGGCGGTGACACCGCAGTGACGCCTAGAACCCCCGCCGTTTCCACAGCGTCTCGTCCCAACCGTCGGCGGCGGCGCGTGTGGTGCCCTCGTGGGTGTCGTCGTCGAGCACGTCACTACCGCGCATCGGAACCTCGACCGACTCGTTGCCGGGGCGCACCTCGGGCGGTGCGGTCGGCCAGGGCGGCACACCGATTGTGCCGCCCTCGTTGGCCCGCTGTGCGGCGGCCCTGGCCGCCCCTGCCCCGTTCGGCCCGCCACCGAACCGGTAGGCCGTGGCCCCGTCGGGTGCGGTGACCCACCACCGGCCAGTGCGGTCAACACCGGCGGCGTAGACCGCCTCGGTGACGTCCTCGGTCGTCGTCTCACTCATCGGTCGGCCCCTCGTCGTCGGGTGTGGGCAGGGCGTCCTCGACGCTCTCGGCGTCGAAATCCCACCCGTCGGGTAGGTCGGGCTTGGCGGCCTGCGTAGCCCGTTTCGGCACCTCACCGAACAGGTCACGGTGATAGCTGGCGCACAGGCCCTCGGGGCGGTCGACGTGCTTGCCCAACAGGGCCACGCACCGCTCGAAATCACCTTGGTACCCCCACGCAATCTTGACCGCGCCGAGGCCCAACGTGGCCCACACGCGTGGGTTGTCGGCGTTGGGGTCGGTGTTCTGGCCGTCGAACTTGAGGGCCAGGGCCGCCGCCTCGTATCGGCGCGCCACGTCGTCGAGGGCGGTCACGTCGTCGACCCGTAGGCAAACGGGTTGACCGCGCCGCCGTCGCCCATGGCCGCCGTGGTCTGCGCCGAGGCGTATGCCTTGGCCTCGGTTGCCGGTGACAACCCGAGTTCACCGGTGAGGCGGTGCACCTCGGCGCGCGCCTCGGCCAGCATCTTGACCTCAGGGCGCACCACACGTTTCGTCGTCTCGTCACCGGCACTGTTGCGCACGGTGACCCACTCGGTACGGCCCTGCGTGGCCACGTCGACGCGCAGCTCGTGGAACTCGGCCCACGCGGTGCAGTACCGCACGAGCACGCCTCGGTGCAGATCACCGGCCAACACGCGCAGCTTGTCGAGCAGGGGCACAACGCGTTTCCACTCGGCCTGCGCCTCACGAGGTAGGCCCTTGGGCATCGGCGGGGCCTCACGGGCCGACGGGACGGTGACGACCTTGCGGCCCGCCGAGTCTTGGCCGGGGCCTCGACCGCCGATCAACTTGAGGGCGGTGGGCTTGGCGGGAGCGGCCATGTGGCACAACCCCTTTCGCGTGGACGTCGAAAGCAGAAACGCCGGGGTCGTCTCCACAAACGACCCCGGCGTACCTGTTGGCGCGCAAACACCTAGTGACTCAACAAACTGTTCGTGAAAGGAACAGCCTCGAGTGTACCCGATAGTCATGCATGAAAATGGATTTCCATGCAGTCGTTGTGACGCCCGGTGCCAAGTCGACGAATGTGCCGACTTGACATTGCGCGGTGCGTGCGATTCACATTGCCGCGCCAATCTGTGCACGCGGACAAAGCCCGAGAGAGGGGGGTGCACCAGCGACTAGACGCCAACAATTCCGACCCCCGTCCCCGCGAGGGCCGTCGAGACGCCCGTACCGAAGGTGTGACGCTTCTCACATGACCGTCGACCGGGGCACCGTGCTCCGCGATCGGTTAGGTTATGCATGTTTATGCACCGAGGTCGTCACCCTCGGGCCAGGGTGCCACGGCGTCGGGGCCGTGTTGCTGGACGAGGATACGCCGGATAGCCCTACGGGCCTCGTCCCGGCGGGCTACTAACCGGGCATCCTTGGCGTCGAACCGATCCTCACGCGCCGTGCCGCTGTACCCGCGATTCTGTGCCCTGCGTTGACGCTGACGCTTGATCTTGCCGTCGAGGGGGTCGTGTGTGCGCCGCGCCATGGTCACGCGCCCTCGCCGAGGTGCGTGGCGGCCAACTGTGCGCGCAGTATGCGCCACGCACCACTCTCACCGTGTGCGTGGCGCAGGGCGGCCAGGTACCGACGCGCCAGGGCCACGATCACCTCACCGTGCGGCACGTCGCCGGTCGAGAGTTGGTCGACGGCCTCCTCAAGCACGGCGGGGTCGTCCTCGGTGGCGGCGTCGGACATACCGAGTGCGATGAGTAGGCCGAGGCGGTCGGCCTCGTTGTTGATGGTGACGCTCATGGTTGGTTCCTGTCGTTCGGTGGTGGGTTGTAGGCGTGTCTCTCGGTGGACACGTGAGGCACGGATCGGACAGTGCCCCGAGGTGGTCTCGATACCGGTGCCGTGGGCGGTGATCGACCGGTGCCAGCGCCCCGCCGACGGGTTCGATTTCTCAATCGAAACCGTCGATGCCCCATTGCCCGCCCCCTGTAAGAGAGGGGGCGCGGGCACTTTTGGCGGGCATTGCCATGGGGCACTAGCGGGCAACGTGCGGGCAACCCACTTGAGCTGCACAGATACACCGACCACAGAACCCAAGCGGGCACTAGCGGGCACAGGCGGCGGGCAATGCCATGGGGCACCCAATGGGGCACCCTCGGCGTAGCCGTTCTCACGCGTCACCGAGGTCGAGTTCGGCGGCATATTCGTCGGTGATCTTGTACCGCATGACCGGGTTGCCGTTGGCGGCGCTGGTCATCTGTTCGAGGCGGCCACGGCTTTCGAGGGTCGACCACGCCTGCGGGAATCGCTTGCCCACGGCGCGGGGGTCACCGGTGATCTTGAGTTCGTGGTCGGCCTGTAGTGCCGCCTTGGCCTCGACCTTGGTGCACCCGGTGGTGCCGTGGTTGAACGCCTCGAAAACGACCCTTGCGAGTCGCTCGTGGATCGGTGACGAGGCGTTGACGCGTTCGGGTGCCGGTAGGTCGAGCGGGTCGAGCCCGAGGTCGGCGGTGTCGAGCACAATCGACGAGGTGCCCTCGACGGCCACGGCGTGCAACTCGATTGGGTCGGGTTCGGCTGTGTCCTTTTGCTTTTCGGTCTTGAGCTTGACCGTGCCTTGTTTGCCGGGTGTCATCACGAGTTCGGTCTGCACGCCGCCCTCGATAGCGGTCGACCCGCGCCCGTGTTCGGTTCCCCTCGTGGTGTGGTGCACGAGCAACACGCACGCCCCGGTGAGCCGACGCAGGGTGTCGAGGTTGTCGACGAGGATGCCCATATCGGTCGAGCTGTTCTCGTCGTGGCCGGGTGTGTAGCGGGCTTGGGTGTCGATCACGATCAACGCGGGCTTACGTTGTTCCATGGCGCGGCCCAACACGACCCACTCGGCGGCATCGGTGTTGGGCGCGGCAAGGTCAACGATGCCGTCGAACACCTCGACCTCGGCGGGTTTGCCGTCGAGGCGGCGGCGTTCCCACGCCGTCAACCGGGCGTCGATCCCCCGCACGCCCTCACCCACGAGATACACCACGCCGCCCTGCGCCACGGCCTGGCCGTGCCACGGTGTGCCGGTCACGACCGAGGCGGCCCAATCGAGGGCCAGAAACGATTTGTAGCTGCCCGGTGGGCCGACGAGGCGGGCCACGGTGTCGAGGTACAGGAACCCGTCGACCAACGGATCGAGGGCGGGCATGGCACGCAGGTCGTCACGATTGCGGAACGCGGCACCCACCCGTTCCTCGGTGGTGATCCCATCCTCGGCCCCGGTGTCGGTAACCGCCGCGTCGGCCAGCTTCCGCCCCACTACGTTGGCCAGGTTCCTACCGAACGACGCCCGCACACTATCGGGCGTGATGCCGTACTGCGCCGCCGCCGAGGCGATGGCTTCCTCACGCGCACGCCCCCGCCGCCACTGGTTGTCGTCGGCGGCCTGTTCGGCATGATCGGCGGCCCACTCGGTGTTGAGTCGGGCCTGCGCCTCGTGCCAATCCAACTCGGGCGGCGCGCCGGTGATCGACTGCACCCACGACGGGATCAACGACGGGTCGGGCGCGTCCTCGACCAGTTCGCGTGCCTCGTTGCGCTGCCCGAGGGATAGCTCGGCCCACGACTGGCCCAACGGCACCACGGTGGTCACCGCTTGCCTGCGCGCCGCTGGCGCATCTGTCGGCGGGCGGCACGGTTGCGGCGCGGCACAACCGGGCAATTGTCCTCGTGCACGACCGTGAGGTGCGACAGCCCCGGCTCGTCGTCAACGAACACCTCGACACGCACATGCGCGTTGCACTCATCGCACCCGGCCACCGCCTGCGTCTTTTCGGCTTGGCGTAGCAGGTCGGACAGGGTATATCCTTGGGTCATCATTTTGTTTGCCGTTCTGTGCAGTGCGTGACCCCGGTGTGGTGACCGGGGTTTTCGCGTTTCTAGGGACGTTGGCCGTGAGCGGTCGGTCGTCCTAGTGCGCTCGGTGGACACGTCTGGCCTCGGCGGCGTACTCGACGAGGTAGCCGAACCCACTGCCCCACAACGCAATTGCGGCGTACACGGCGGCGGTCATGCGGCGGCACCGACTTTTGCCGGCCGAGGTGTCGAGGTACGCGTTATGGCGCGCAGGCGGTCACGTTGGGCGGGCGTGAGCGGCGGGGCCTTGTCGACGACGGCCCGCACCACGGCGGGGTCGATCACGACGCCAGGCCGAACACGCGGTCAACCTCGTCGAGGTCGACACGGACGGTGCGCGGCCCGAGGCGGTGGCGCGTGAGGGTGCCGTCGGCCAGTCGGCGGGCAATGGTGGCGGTGCTCGTGTTGAGGTAGGCCGCCGCGTCGGTGATGGTCACGAGGCGGCGGGTGGTGGCGGTTGTCGCCATGGGTTCTCTCCCAGTCGGTCACGGAACAGGACTCGTGACTCGTCTGGAGGAATCGAACCTCGCGCCGCCGGGGTGTCAGCCGACTAGCGCCGTGGTGTCAGACGCTACAGGGCCGACACCGTCGTCGGCAACTGTTACCCCTTGGGGCACAACATCTTTGATCGTGCATGACACGTGAGGGCTACTCGGCCCGCCACGCGATGTCGACGGTGGCGGCGAACGTCTCGGGCGTGAACCGGTGGCGGCCACGGCCTAGCGGGTTCAACGTCACGACGGCCAGGGCGTCGATCACTGCCCGCTTACGCGGGGTCGTGAGGTCGGCCCAAGCCGCCGCCACGTCGCCACTCGTGACGAGGGGTGCCACGAGGTCGGCGGCCCCGGCGGTGGCCATGTCGGCCTCGATTGCGCCGAGGCGTGCACGCACCCGCTCGTTGGCCGTGCGGAACTGTGGGCGGGTCATGGTGCCGTCGGCGTAATCCTCGGCAAGGTCGTCGAGGCGGCGGCGCAACGTGTCGGCCTCGGCACCGAGGTCTCGGGTGTCGGCCTCGACGTCGGGTGCGAACACCGCCAGGGCGTCGTCCCTCGACAGACGCTCGACCATGACGGCCTCGACGAACGCCTCGACGGGATCGGCCTGGCGCGCCATGTGGCCGGGTGTGTGAGCGCACCGGTAGGTGCGATAGTGCCGCCGCGCTCCCCCGGTGTGCACCGAGGACTCGATGCCCTCGGCGGCACACCGCCCGCACCGGGCCACGCTCGTGAGTAGGGCCTGTGGGTTCGTGGCGGGCCGCCGCCGATCCGGTGACACCAACACACGCACCGCCGCCCGCCACGTGTCCTCGTCGACTATGGCGGGCCATTCGGCACGGCCTACGACGAACGCCTCGGGATCTTTGCGGAAATCGCCCTGTGCCCCCGTGGGCCGGTGCCGCCGCAACGCGGCGTTGCGAGGGTTCAACAGAATGTCGCGCACGCCCGACCGGTGCCACACGGTAGCCGCGCCGGTGCGGGTGCCCTGCGTCGTCGATATGCCCGAGGCGGTCCACTCACGGGCCACGGCGGCCACCGGCTCACCGGCCAGCACGGCGGCGTACCCGGCGCGGATCAACTCGGCCTCGTCGGGCCGGATCGTCACACCGTCGGACTCGTAACCGAACGCACGGCGGCCACCGACCCACCGGCCCTGTGCCGCCGCCTGCGCCATGGCCGACCGTTGACGGGCAGACTTACGCTCGACCTCACCCTGCGCAATCGAGGCCAGGATGCGGGCGTTCGTGCGGCCCCCGTCGTTCGATGTGTCGATGCCGTCGTTGGACGTGACCACACTGACACCGGTGCCCTCACACACTTCGAGTACGCGTTCAAGCTCGACGAGGCGGCGCAGCAAACGGTCGAGGTGCCGGGCCACGATCACGTCGAACGCCCCCGCCTCGGCGGCGGTCAACATACGCTCGAATGCGGGCCGTGGCCTGCGTGAGGTGGCACTCACGTCGTTGTCGACGAACGTCTCGACCACGGTCCACCCGCGTTGCTCGACGTGGCGTTCGACGTCCTGGCGTTGGCGGTCGATGCCGTACTCGTTGCCGTCACGGTCCATGGATTGGCGCAGGTAGACCGCCACACGCCGTGTGTCTGTGGCCGATTTCATAACCGCTATCGTAATGCGCTAGCTACCCGAATGGCGCGGTCTGCGCCGCGTGCGGTCAGCGATCCGTTGCGCAACGCGCGCTCGACCGGAGCGAGCGTCGAGCGCGCCAACCGAAATCGTTGACGCAGAGCGGGTCCCGGAACCTCCGCATTGGTTCTCCAGCCGAACTCCCGCCACCGCTGCGCAGCGGCGTCTCTGGCTCCGGTGACGCGTGCGCGGATCTCGCTCGTACCCTCCCCCACCTCGTCGACCAGTGCACCTGTCGCGACACCCATCATCTGAATGCGCAGATCGACACGGTCGAGCAAAGGCCCGGACAGCTTGCCGAGATATTTGCGCCGCGCCGTGGGCGGGCAGACGCAGTCGACCTGCCGCGCAGGCGCACACGGGCACGGATTCGCCGCCAGTACCAACTGAAATCTGGCCGGGTACCTGGCAACACCGTCGCGACGAGCGATGCGAATCTCGCCGTCCTCCAACGGAGTACGCAAGGCCTCGAGGACGCGAACGCTCATCTCGGCGCACTCGTCCAGAAACAGGACTCCACGATGCGCTCGACTGACCGCTCCCGGCTTGGCCATTCCGGTTCCGCCCCCGACCAGCGCACTCACCGACGTCGAATGATGCGGCGCGATGAACGGCGGTGACGTGATCAGCGGCCGGGTGGTGGTCAACAGCCCTGCCACCGAGTGAATGGCCGTCACTTCCAGCGCCTCGGACTCGGTCAGCGGCGGGAGAATCCCCGGCAGACGTTGCGCCAGCATCGTCTTTCCGATACCCGGTGGCCCGGTCAGCATGATGTGATGTGCGCCCGCGGCCGCTACTTCCAGAGCCCATCGCGCATCCGCCTGTCCCGCGACGTCGCTGAGGTCCGGATACAGCTCCTCGTGCCATTCGGTCGGACAGGGCGACTCGAGAGCCTGTTCACCGCGAAGCCAGGCCACCACCTCCCCGAGCGAGCCCGCACCCAGCACCTCGATCCCGTCCACCAGACCGGCTTCCGGCAGACACTGCAGCGGAACGACCACCCGCTGCCACCCTGCACCCTTGACCGCGAGCACACCGGGCAGTACCCCTCGAACTGCCCGCAGCCTGCCGTCCAGTGCCAACTCGCCCAGAAACACCGTCTCGGCAAGACAAGAACGCGGAATCGCTTTCGCGGCATCGAGAACCGCCAATGCGAGAGCGAGGTCGTACACCGATCCGCCCTTCGGCAGGGTCGCAGGAGACAGAGCGAGAATCACTCGGCTGTCCGGCCAGGTACCGCCCGAATTCTTGACGGCGGCTTTGACTCGGTCACGCGATTCGTTCAAAGCAGTGTCCGGCAAGCCGACCAGATGCGTACCGGGCAGGCCCTGACCGATGTCGGCTTCGATCTCCACCAGCACACCATCGACTCCGTTGACCGCAACCGAGTGGGCTCGTCCGAGGGGCATCAGAACGCAGCCCGAACGTGCGTGATGACCGGGCTGCCGTCACGACCGACCACGATCGCGATGACATCGAACCTGATCTGCACCCAGGGGCCCTGTTGCAGCGACAACCAGTGCAACGCAAGTCCTCTGATTCGGGTCTGTTTGGTATACGTCACCGCTTCGGCGGGCGTTCCGTATCCGATTCCCGAGCGAGTCTTCACTTCGACGAACACCACCGTGTCGCCGTCGCGCGCAATGATGTCGAGTTCCCCGGTTCGATGCCGCCAATTCCGCTCGATCACCTCCAGCCCGATGTCCTCGAGATGGCGCACCGCGAGCTGCTCACCACGCGCCCCGAGTTCTTGGTTGGTCGCCATGTCCGCATTCCTCCACTCTCCGGCCGTGCATTACGGCCGATTCGGTCGTACCGACGGTGACACGAACGAATCGAGGAGAAGCCGAGAAAGCGCAGGTGGGACATTGCCCTGTGGACAACCCCTCCACGTGTGGAGCAACGGGCTCGTCACCTGTGCAGAACGACCACTCTGTCGGACCGCTGTGTTAGGGCTCGGGCACGTTCGGCGGCGACGCGGGAATGGCTCCGAACATGAGAAAAGCTCCGTCCGAATTCGGAATTCGGACGGAGCTGATCAAGACATCGGGGTGTGAACACGCTGCCGATGTGGCAGAACGCGGCCGAGACGACAGTCTCGGCGCTTGAGCAAGGTCAGTGAGCAGCCTCGTAGGCTGCCTGCACGTCCTGACTGATGCGGCCGCGGGCACTGACCTCGTGGCCGTTTTCGCGTGCCCATGCGCGAATGTCCTGCAGATCGACCTTGCCGCGAACCGGTGCTGCGCTTGCCCCACCCTTGCGAGTGCGACGACCGGAGATCTTCTCGGCGTGCTCGATCCAGAATGCCAACTGTTCGTGCAATTCGTTGGCGTGTTTGAGATTCAAATCGATGCGGTACTGGTTTCCACCGATGCCGAATTCGATGGATTCACCTTGGCCGTCTTTGATGACCGACCCATCCACGTCGTCGATCATCTGCACAAGCGTCTTGCGTGCCATCTCGTACCTCTTACACGTCGGGGAGTGTGATATTCAAGTTCTACCACCCATTCTCGTTTGGACGCAAAGAACTGATGGCGTTTCGGGACATGTCGAAACGACGAATATGGGTGCAGAATTTCCGTCGCTTTCGAGATATCGACCGATAAAGCCGAATCATGTTGTCGTACAATTGATTTCGCACATCCGATTTCCTCGCACGATTCAACCGAGCACAGCAATGGCCGGCACCGAACGCGAAACAGAACACCCGGACCGATTTGGTCGGGTATCCAATTCGTGTGGAGCGATACGGACGGAATCGAGATGAAGGTTCGAATCATGCGGTGCGCAACCATGGCGACGGCGCGGGACGAAGGTACCTTCGCCTAGGACCACGGCGACCGCACCAGGACCCCGGCTCCGTGAGCCCGACCCTATTCGGGAAGTCGAAGATCCGGTTTGTCGAGCTCCTCGATGTTCACGTCCTTGAAGGTGATCACCCGGACATGCTTGACGAAACGAGCGGGACGATACATGTCCCACACCCAGGAATCCGACATTCGCAATTCGAAGTAGATTTCACCGTCGACGTTGTGCGGAATGAGTTCGACGGAGTTCGCCAGATAGAACCGACGCTCGGTTTCGACGACGTAGTTGAACTGACCCACGATGTCCCGGTACTCGCGATACAGCGAGAGCTCCATCTCGGTTTCGTACTTTTCGAGATCTTCGGCACTCATCGGTCTCTTTCATCCTCCAGTCGGGCGTGAGAAGCAATCATCGCGCACCTGCGTCGCGGCAGTCCATTCGCCCCAGCGCGTCGACCCCGGGAGTGGAGCCTGCGGAACGACTCACGGACAAATCGCGCGACATGCCTGCGGCCGCGGCGGCAACGTTGGCGTACGACATGCGGTGTTCTCTGCTCGGCCCGAGTGCCGTCATCGCGGCGGAATGCGCGCGGGTGCTGTAGCCCTTGTGCACGGCGAATCCGTAGCCGGGAATCGTCTCGTCCAGCTGCACCATCAATCGATCACGGGAGACCTTCGCCAGCACACTCGCCGCGGCGATGCACGCTGCGGTGGCGTCGCCGCCGATCACCGGTAACGACGGGACCGGAAGACCGGGTACTCGAAAGCCGTCGGTGAGGACGTAACCCGGGGTCATGCCGAGCCCGGCAACCGCGCGTCGCATCCCTTCGATGTTCGCCACATGGACTCCGATGCGGTCGACCTCGGCCGCATCGACGAACACCACACTCCATGCCAGTGCCAGCCTCTGGATCTTGGGAAAGAGCTCCTCACGTCGCCGCTCGGTCAACTTCTTCGAGTCGTCCAGGTCCACGAGAGCTGCATGTGCCCGCGCGCCGAGAACACACGCCGCAACCGTCAGCGGCCCGGCGCATGCTCCTCTTCCCGCTTCGTCGACTCCCGCGACCGGCCCGAGACCACCCCGCTCCAGCGCCGATTCCATCGTTCGTAAGCCGGCCGCCCGTCGGATGATCGGACGCGGCGGCCACGACGATCGGGTCAGGGTTGCGCGCGCACGCGGCGCACGTCGGGGGGTCGCCGTCATCGACCCTGGATGTCGGGCGAATCCAGAATGCCGGTTCGTGACGGCGGCAGAGCGATGAACACGGCCTTGCCGATCACGTTGTCGAGGGGAACGGTGCCGGTGAACTCGTCTGTGACGTGATACCGAGAGTCTCGCGAGTTGCTCCGGTTGTCACCCATGACCCAGACGTTGCCGTCCGGCACGGTGACGGGGTCGAAGCATCGTCCGGACTTCAATTCGGTGTCGCACGTCATCGTCCCCGGAGTGAAGGGGAAATCCATCTGTATGTACGGCTCGTCCAACGGCTTTCCGTCGACGAGTACTCGCCCCTGCTCGTCGCAGCATTCGACGGTCTGACCGCCGGTGGCGATGACTCGTTTGACGAGATCGTTCTCGTCCGGAGCCACAACCCCGATCAACGAGCCGACTTCCTGTGCCCCCCGAATCACCGAGTTGTCGGACCGCTGTGACACGAATTCGTCGTTCCACGAATCCGGACCACGGAACACCACGATGTCACCCGGCTTCGGGTCGCCGAATCGGTAGCCGATCTTCTCCACCACGATGCGGTCACCGGTGCAGCCGGTGCAGCCGTGCAGAGTCGGCTCCATCGATTCGGACGGGATCAGATACACCCGAGCGACGAATGTCTGGAGCAGGAAGCTCAGTACCAGCGCTACCAGAATGAGAATGGGGAGCTCCCGCCAGAACGAGCGGGGCTTGCGTTCCCGACGGTTCTTCCGTGAAGACTCGTCGTCGGGCTCGTCGGTTGGATCCTGTGGGGACTGCGTCACGTGATCAGGTTAGCCGGAACCGTCGCCCGCACGGCCGGACGGTCTGCGCATGGGTGGGTCGCGGCTGTCGATCCACTTGTCGGCCAGGTCGACCGCGGGTCGATCGAGGGCAGAACGCACCATGCCGCGCCGCCCGTGAGGGCGACGCGGCATGGTGTGAACTGATGTGTGTCCGGGCGGAACCGGTCAGCGCTTTTCCTTGATCTTGGCGGCCTTGCCACGCAGATCGCGAAGGTAGTAGAGCTTGGCGCGACGGACGTCACCGCGGGTGAGGACCTCGAACTGAGCGATGTTGGGGCTGTGCACCGGGAAGGTGCGCTCGACGCCGACGCCGAACGAGACCTTACGAACGGTGAACGTTTCGCGAACGCCGCCGCCCTGGCGTCGGATCACGACGCCCTTGAAGATCTGTACGCGCTCCTTCGAGCCTTCGATGACCTTGACGTGCACGTTCAGCGTGTCGCCGGGGCGGAAATCGGGAATGTCGCTACGCAGCGACTGATTGTCGAGAAAGTCCAGTGTGTTCATCGGTTGTGCCATCCTTGCGTTCTGCGCATGAGCAGAGGAACCGAGCGGCTCGCCGATACAGCGGCTCGACTGGTTCGTACTCCGAGTGAGGTCTGTGCCTGCCAGAGGCAACCCGACCATTGTGCCAGACCGTCAGGCGTTCGACGAAATCGCCTCTGCTGGGCTTGTGCCCGTGCCGCCCGCCATCGGCGCAGGTAGCACCGTCCGCGCCAATTCCTGCTCGGTGGCCTCGCGTGCGTGGACGATGCTCGGCTTTCCGGCGATCGCGTCCTGCACGTAGATCTTGGCCCGGATGAGCGGCCGTCGCCACCGCTTCTCTCGGCGCAGAGCGCGTTCCATCTTCTTCGGCCTGGTGGTGTAGCGCCACCTCGCCCACGGCGCACTCGGCCTGCTCAGCCGCACTGCTGCCAGCACGAGGATCGGGAGGACGAACAGCCCCAGCAGGCCGGTCCAGATCTTTCCCTTGAGCAGGACGACGACACCGAGCGCAAGGTTTGCCAGTGCCAACACAGCCAGTGTGCCGCGGACCCACGGGTCGGGATCGGCCCGGAAACTCGCCGGGCTCAACAACTCCAACGGGTGGAGGCCGAGAAGCAGCAGTCCGGTGAACGCCACCGCGGCGAAGACTGCATCGACCGAAGTACGTCCTTGTTCGGACCAATAGACGTCACGCAGGTAGAAGATCAACGCGAACTCGTCGAGAACGAGCGCTGCACCTATCCCGAAAATCGCTGCCAACACCGCACCGATGGACTCGGAACCATCGACGTACACCGTGATCAAGCCGATCCCGGCCAGCAGCATCAACACGATTCCGAACACGACATGGTGGATGTGTTGACCGCCGGGAGTGATGTTTCCCGGCCACCACTTCACGTCTGCGCGAATCATCCTGACGCTGAGCCGGATCAGCACGAAGCCCGCCAACAGTCCGAGCAGGAAGCACAGCAGCGGCAGGCGCCCGTGATCGATGACCCCGTTCTGCAACCACCTCACGTGTGCCTCACGTCCTTCCTGCCGATCAGCGGGACGAGCTGTGACCTGCGCTTCAGCCTATTCGCGTTCGGCATCGCTCAGGACGGCATCGGCGAAGGAACCTCTCACTGTTTCCCGAATCCCGCCTTTCGTAGCGCGTCGGCCATCGAACCGGCTGCCGGTGCCGCCGTCGCGCCACCGGCCGTTCGGCGATCGCGTTGCGGTCGAGCACCTTGACCACGACCACCCTGGTTGCCGCCCGAGCCCCGCCCTTGGCCCTGATTTCGCGGGCGATCACCCTGCTGCCCGCGGGTGGAATCCTTGCCGCCCGGCGCACCGGGCTCGTCGTCGAGTCGCAGGCTCAGACCGATGCGCTGGCGCGGGATGTCGACCTCCATGACCTTGACGCGCACGACGTCGCCGGACTTGACGACCTCACGGGGGTCCTTGACGAAGTTGTGCGACATCGCCGAGACGTGAACGAGCCCGTCCTGGTGCACCCCGACGTCCACGAAGGCACCGAACGCCGCGACATTGGTCACGACGCCTTCGAGAGTCATACCCGGCTTCAGGTCGGCGACCTTCTCGATACCGGCGGCGAAGGTCGCGGTCTTGAACTCGGGACGCGGGTCGCGTCCCGGCTTCTCGAGTTCGGAAATGATGTCCGTGACGGTGGGCAGACCGAATCGATCGTCGGCGAACTCGGCCGGATCGAGACCGCGCAGCAGCGCCGTGTTGCCGATGACCTCACGCACTCCGACACCGGCCTTGCCGACGATGCGCCGCACGACGGGGTAGGCCTCCGGGTGCACACTCGACCGGTCGAGCGGATCATCGCCCCCGGAGATGCGGAGGAATCCGGCGCACTGCTCGAATGCCTTGGGCCCCAGTCGAGGTACGTCCTTGAGTGTGCTGCGTCGCGAGAACGGACCGTTCTGGTCGCGGTGCGCCACGATGCTCTCGGCAAGAGAGCCGGCGATACCGGAGACCCTCGACAGCAACGGCACCGACGCGGTGTTGACGTCGACGCCGACGGCGTTCACCGCGTCCTCCACGACGGCACCGAGGGAGCGGGCCAGCAGGGTTTCGGAAATATCGTGCTGGTATTGCCCGACGCCGATGGACTTGGGATCGATCTTGACCAGTTCGGCCAGCGGATCCTGCAACCTGCGGGCGATCGAGACGGCACCGCGGATCGAGACGTCGAGTTCGGGTAACTCGCTCGAGGCGTACGCGGAGGCGGAGTACACCGACGCTCCGGCCTCGGACACCACCACCTTGGTCAGGTTGGCGGCAGGGAACTTGGCGATCAATTCTGCTGCCAGCGAGTCGGTTTCACGCGATGCGGTGCCGTTGCCGATAGCGATCAGTTCGACCTTGTGCTTTGCCGCGAGACCGGCGAGGGTGGCCACCGCCTGATCCCACTTGCCCTGCGGCTTGTGGGGGTAGATGGTGTCATAGTCGACGACCTTGCCGGTGGCGTCGACGATGGCGACCTTCGTGCCGGTACGGAAGCCGGGGTCCAGGCCCATCGTGGTGCGGTTACCCGCCGGAGCGGCGAGCAGCAGGTCCTTGAGGTTGCTCGCGAACACGTCGACGGCGTCCTTCTCGGCGGACTGACGCAGGCGCATCCGGGTATCGAGGGAGACGGTGACCAGCATCTTGGTGCGCCACGCCCATCGGACGGTATCGAGGAGCCACTTGTCGGCCGGCCGTCCTCGATTCGCGATTCCGAACTTGGTGGCGATCCGACCCTCGTAGACGCTCGGCACCCCGGGGGTCGGTTCGTCACGCTCGGGCTCGAAGCCGAGCGAGAGCACCTCTTCCTTCTCGCCTCTGAGCGTGGCGAGGATGCGGTGCGAGGGCAGGCTCGTGAACGGTTCCGAGAACTCGAAGTAATCGGAGAACTTGGCACCCTCCTCTTCCTTGCCCTTTCGGACCGTCGCGACGAGCTTGCCGGACGTCCACATCAGTTCTCGCAGTTCACCTACGAGGTCCGCGTCCTCGGCGAATCGCTCGACGAGAATCGCCCGCGCCCCGTCGAGTTGCTCCTGATCGAACTGGGCCGGGTCGGTGGTGGGGTCGGAGAACAGGGCATCGGCGACGGGCTCGTGCCCGGCCTCACGCGCGATCTGAGCCTTGGTTCGGCGCTTGGGCTTGAACGGCAGATAGATGTCCTCGACGCGCGCCTTGGTGTCGGCCAGCAGCAACGACCGCTCCAGTGCGTCGTCGAGCTTGCCCTGCGAGCGAATGGACTCGATGACGGCGTCTCTGCGCTCGTCGAGCTCGCGGAGGTACCGCAGCCGCTCGTCGAGCTGGCGCAGTTGCGCGTCGTCGAGGGTGCCGGTGACTTCCTTGCGATAGCGCGCGATGAACGGGACCGTCGACCCTCCGTCGAGCAGTTCCACGGCGGCGCGAACCTGTTCTTCACGAACGTCGAGTTCTTCGGCTATGCGCTTGTTCACAGATTTCAGAGCAGTGGTCACGGCGATGGACCCTACCGCTACTGTGAGACACGTCGGTCAGCGGTTCAACGTGTGGGAGAGATACGCGGATGGTCAGGGGCCCTCGATTCCTGGCTGCGGTCTGCGCCTGCGTGCTGTTGGCCGGCTGCTCGGCTCCCTCGGACGACCAGATCGGTGACCTCGCCTCGAAGGCGACCGCCGAGACGTCGGCATCGCCCTTTCCCGATATGAAGAAGGTCGACGGCGTTGCCCTCGGGTCTCGTATCCCGATGGCGATCGCGTCGGCCCAGGCCCGTGGTGCCGATGTGGATTTCGCGCTGTTGGATCGCCGGACAGGCTCGTACTACAGCAGCAACGCCGACCTCCAGGTCGAAACCGCGTCGGTGTCCAAACTCTTCATCGCCGACGAGGTGTTGTTCCGAGCTCAGTCGGAGAACCGTCCGGTCTCTGCCGACGAGCTGGCCGTCATGACCAACATGCTGGAGTTGTCCGACGACAATGCCGCGTACACGCTCTGGTATCGCTACGGCTCGTCCGAGATCGTGCGCACGGTCGCGGCGCGTTACGGCTTGACCAACACCACGGCACCCGGCGACGACCAGTGGTACAACACCGAAACCACGCCCAGCGACCTGGTCGGCTACTACGCGGGGTTGCTCAATGGCAGCGGCGGTCTGACGACTGCGTCGACGGACATCGTGATCGGCATGCTGCGGCGTTCGGCACCGATTGCCGCGGACGGCTACAAGCAACATTTCGGGATCGTCGACGGTCTGCCCGGTGAGAGCGTGCACGCTGTCAAGCAGGGCTGGATGTGCTGCGTATCCGATAGGTGGGTACATCTGTCGACCGGCACGATCGGGGTGGACAACCGCTACGTTCTTGCTCTGTCGTCTCGCGAGGACATCTTCTACGCAGACGACATGGAACAGTATCCGGACACCGCTGTCGTCGACGTCAGCGACGACGCCAGCGCTCTGCATGCCAGGGAGACACTCACCGGCTTCGTGTCGATGCTCTTCCCCGACGGTGCCATCGGCTGAATTCGTCAGTCCTGCAGCAGGTCCGGCCGACGCTCGGCGGTCCTGGCGAGCGATTGCTCGCGGCGCCATGCAGAGATCTTCGCGTGATCGCCCGACAGCAGTATCTGCGGAACGTCGAGATCGCGCCACTGTGCGGGACGCGTGTAACTCGGCCCTTCGAGCAGACCGTCGGAGAACGAATCCTCCTGGTGAGACTGCTGATTGCCGAGAACCCCTGGCATCAGCCGCACCACGGCCTCGGCCATGACGAGGACGGCCGCTTCGCCGCCGATGAGCACGTAGTCGCCGATGCTGACTTCCTCGACACGGACGCGGCGTGCGGCGTCGTCGAACACCCGTTGATCGATGCCTTCGTACCGACCGCAGGCGAAGACGAGGTGCTCTTCGGAGGACCACCGCTCGGCTGTGCGCTGGGTGAACGGCACGCCGGCAGGCGTCGGGACAACGAGGAGGGAATCTTGTGTCAGGACCTCGTCGAGGGCGTCACCCCAGACGGTCGGCTTCATGACCATTCCCGGCCCGCCGCCGTAGGGCGAGTCGTCGACGGCCTTGTGCACGTCGTGAGTCCACGATCGTAGATCGTGAACCTCGACCGAGACGAGGCCACGGTCGATTGCCTTGCCCAGCAACGCAGTTCGGAGAGGTGTGAGGTATTCGGGGAAGATGGTGACGACGTCGAGGCGCACGATCTACTCCGGATCCAGCAGACCCTCGGGCGGATCGATCTCGATCGTCTTGTCGGCCAGCGACACCGAGGTCACGATGGCCGCGACGAACGGTACGAGGATTTCGGCACGGGTGGCCTCGCCGAAATCCGGACTCGGCGTGATGGAGAGCAACTCTCCCGCTGCCGAGTGGAGGACCTCGCGGACCGTTCCCACCACGGTGCCGCCGGTCAGGATCACCGTGAGGCCTTCGAGTTCGTGGTCGTAGTACTCGTCCGGGTCGTCGGACGGCGGGAGGTCGGTGGATTCGACGACGAACAGAATGCCGCGGAGTTGGTCGGCGGCCGTCTTGTCGTCGATACCGTTCAGACGCAGCAGAAGCCGCCCGGAGTGTTCCCGGACGGCATCCACTGTGTACGAGGCCGGTGCAACGTTCGATCGGGGCTTGCGGCCCGAGAGAACGGTTCCCTCGGCGAAGCGGTCGTCGGGGTTGTCGGTGCGAACCTCGACGACGACTTCGCCTTTGATGCCGTGCGACTTCGCAACACGACCGATGACCAGCTCCATGATGTGTGCGTGACCTACTGGTCCGTGTCGACCACGTCGACGCGGATGCCGCGACCACCGATTCCCGAGACGAGTGTGCGCAGCGCCGTAGCGGTGCGACCGCCACGGCCGATGACCTTGCCCAGATCGTCGGGGTGCACGTGGACTTCCACGGTGCGGCCACGACGGCCGGTGATCATCTCGACGCGAACGTCATCGGGATTGGCGACGATGCCACGAACGAGATGTTCGACGGCATCGGCGACAACGGCACTCACTTCTCAGCAGCCTCGGCGGCCGGCGCGTCTGCCGTCTCGGTTGCTGCAGCGTCGGTGGTCTCCGCGGCGGAGTCGTCGGCCTTCGGAGCCTTCTTCTTCTTGGCGGTGGTGGCCTCACCCTGGGGCTCGGAGTCTGCCTGCGCCAGAGCGGCGTTGAACACGTCGAGCTTGGACGGCTTGGGCTCGGCTACGCGGAGAGTTCCCTCTGCGCCGGGCAGGCCCTTGAACTTCTGCCAGTCACCGGTGATCTTGAGCAGTGCCTCGACAGGCTCGGTCGGCTGTGCGCCGACGCTCAGCCAGTACTGCGCCCGCTCGGAGTTGATCTCGATGATGCTGGGGTCCTGCTTCGGCTCGTACGTGCCGATGGTCTCGATCGCACGGCCGTTACGACGGGTGCGGGCATCGGAGATGACGACGCGGTAGTGCGGGGTGCGGATCTTGCCGATACGCATGAGCTTGATCTTGACAGCCATGTTCTGGTGGAGCCTTTCGAAAGTTGGTCACGGCGCAATTCAGCGGTCCGCACGGCATGCGAACCCGGTTTTGCGTTGAAGGTTGTTGTGACCGCCGCTCGGTACGTAACCGGATGACGGGCGAACAGCTGTTCATTGTGCCAGACGGGCACCACGATCGGTGAATCGGGCCCGCAGAACCGCTCCCGTCACGCCAGCAGGATCACCAGGGCAGGGAGGGTGTTGTTCATCGAGTGCGCCGTGGTCGACGCGACGATCGAACCGGAGCGCATTCGCGCGATGCCGATCGCGAACCCTCCCCACAGCAGCACCACGAAGCGCCACCACTCGCGGTGCCAGACCGCGAACAACACCGCGGTGATCGCCAGCACGACCCAACGATTACCCAACCAGGCCAACGGCATCGGGCGGGTGCGTTTCTCGAGCGCCCCCCACAGCATGCCGCGGAACATCGTTTCCTCGCAGATCGGCGCACCTATCCAGATCCACACCGCCAGAACAATTTTCCAGCCGATGGCCGTGTCGGTGACGTTGCCCAGCGGCGTCGGATCGTCCAACTCGATACCGGACAACAGAATCAGCGCCAGCAGGAGGCCACCGACCACCGCAACGCCACCCCACGCCAACCCGGATCGGACGTGACCGAGGAATTCGGGGGTGGACCTGGGGAGGCCGAAGTCGACGACGGGGCCGTTACCCCGTGACTTCGAGATCGCCACCGCCAGCCCCGCAGCGAGCAGGCTCGGAATCATGATGCCCACCACGAAGACGGCCGAGGCGTCCGACGTCACGACGAGACCGAGCGCGAGGAATCCCACCAGATTGAGCCCCAGCACCAGCGCCGCGGCGGGGAGTCCCCACCGTTGGCCACTTCTGCGTTCGAGTGCGGCCTGCTCGGCCCGCCAGTAGGTTTCGGACAGTCCCGACCCCTGTTGCTGAATGTGATTCATCGGTGCCATTCCAGCCCAGCTGGGACGTGTCGGGTCGGACTGTCCTGCACCGCTTCTCGGATCGGTCACCCTCGGGACGCCGATCCACTCGTCGTGCGGCCGCGCCGGTCGGTCACGCGTCCGCGCAGAATCACCAGATCCGGGTTGGACAGCACATCCGGTCCCCCTCGCGGATCCTCGGAGTAGACGACGAGATCTGCGGGCGCGCCGTGCTCCAGCCCCTGGCGACCCAGCCATGACCGGGCGTCCCAGCAAGCAGCACCGAGTGCGTCGGTCGACGAGAGCCCGACGGCAGCGAGTGCGGCGACCTCGTCGGCGATGCGGCCGTGTGCGATCGAACCACCTGCGTCGGTGCCTGCGTAGATGGGAATGCCTGCATCGTGAGCTCGTCCGACGGTATCTGCAACGCGCTCGTGCAGCGCCCGCATGTGCCGTGCATAGACGGGATACCGGGTGGCGGAATCTGCGATGCCGGGAAACGTCTCGATGTTGATCAGCGTCGGTACGAGGGCGGTGCCGTGATCGACCATCATCTCGACCGTCTCGTCGGTCAGACCGGTGCCGTGTTCGATGCAGTCGATTCCCGCCGCGATCAGTCCGGGCAGGGCATCCTCGCCGAACACGTGGGCGGTCACCCGCGCACCCTCTGCATGGGCAGCAGCGATGGCGTCGACGAGGATGGAGTCGTTCCACAGCGGACGAAGATCACCCACCGAGCGATCGATCCAGTCGCCGACGAGTTTGACCCAACCATCGCCGAATCGAGCTTGCTGAGCCACCGCCTCGGGCAGTTGCGACTCGTCCTCGATGTCGATCGCCAGACCCGGGATGTATCGCTTCGGCGACGCGATATGGCGGCCCGCTCGGATGATGCGAGGAAGGTCCTCGTACTCGTCCAGTGCCCGGGTGTCGACCGGGGACCCGGCGTCGCGCAACAGCAGTGCGCCGACGCCTCGCTCGGTCTCGGCCTGCCGGATCGACCCGGTCAGGTCGGTGTGTCCCCCGCCGTATTCGATTCCGACATGGCAGTGGGCGTCGACAAGACCAGGCAGAATCCAGCCGCCGTCGTGCAGTACTTCTGCGTCCGCAATCGGTTCGGTCGACAGAACCTCGCCGTCGATCCAGAGGTCGATCTCTGTCCCGTCCGGCAGTCCACGGCCCCGCACCCGCATTGCCGACACGTGCGCGCTTACTTCTTCGGCAGTTTGAGCTGCGAGAGGTCGATGCCTTCGAGCCCGGGCGGCAACTGGTCGAGACCCTTGGGCATGGACGACAGATCGGGCATTCCTGCAGGCATTCCACCCGGCATACCGGGGAATCCGCCGCGCATCTTGGGCTGCGTAGGGCCGCGGGCACCCTTCTTGCCCTTCTTGCCCTTCTTGTTGTTCCGCACCTGCTTGCGTGCGCCCGGCATACCCATTCGGCCGGCCATGGCCGACATCATCTTGCGGGCCTCGAAGAACCGATCGACCAGCTGATTGACATCGGAGACCTTCACGCCCGAACCGTTCGCGATACGCAACCGACGTGACGCGTTGATGATCTTCGGGTCGGTCCGTTCCTGGGGCGTCATGCCGCGAATGATCGCCTGAACGCGGTCGAGCTGCTTCTCGTCGACGTCGGCGAGTTCCTTCATCTGGCCGGCACCGGGCAGCATGCCCAGCAGGTTTCCGATCGGCCCCATCTTGCGGACGGCCATCATCTGCTCGAGGAAATCGTCGAGCGTGAGCTGGCCCGAGCCGATCTTGTTGGCCGTCGCCTCGGCCTGCTCGGCATCGAAGTGCTGTTCGGCCTGCTCGATCAGGCTCAGCACGTCGCCCATGCCGAGGATGCGGCTGGCCATACGATCGGGGTGGAAGACGTCGAAATCTTCGAGCTTCTCGCCGGTCGACGCGAACATGATCGGCTGGCCGGTGACCTCGCGGACGCTCAGCGCGGCACCGCCGCGAGCATCGCCGTCGAGCTTGGTGAGCACAACGCCGGTGAAGCCGACGCCGTCGCGGAACGCCTCGGCCGTGCTGACGGCGTCCTGGCCCACCATCGCGTCGAGAACGAACAGTGTCTCGTCCGGCTCGACCGCGTCACGAATTCCCGCGGCCTGACTCATCAGCTCGGTGTCGATGCCGAGGCGACCGGCGGTGTCGACGATGACCACGTCGTACTGCTTGCTCCGAGCCTCGGCGATGCCGGCCCGGGCGACCTCGACGGGATCCGCTGCCGAGACGCCGAGTGCATTCTCGCCGCCGCCGATGGACGTGCCCGGATGCGGCGCGAAGACCGCGGCACCGGCGCGCTCGCCCACGATCTGCAGCTGACTCACGGCACCGGGACGCTGAAGGTCGCACGCGACGAGCAGGGGGGTGTGGCCCTGGCCCTTGAGCCATTTCGCGAGCTTGCCCGCGAGCGTCGTCTTACCCGAACCCTGCAGACCGGCGAGCATGATCACCGTTGGCGGGTTCTTGGCGAAGACGAGCCTGCGAGTCTCGCCGCCGAGGATGCCGACCAGTTCCTCGTTGACGATCTTGACCACCTGCTGGGCGGGGTTGAGCGCGCCGGAGACCTCGGCACCCTTGGCCCGGACCTTGATGCGGTTGATGAATTCACGTACGACGGGCAGTGCCACGTCCGCTTCGAGCAGGGCCAGACGGATCTCACGGGCGGTGGCGTCGATATCCGCGCCGGACAGTCGACCTTTGCCACGCAGGTCCTTGAGAGTCCCGGTCAACCTGTCGGAAAGGGATTCGAACACCGATTGCACTCCTGAGCTAGCCGATCACCGAAAACGAGCCGAATCCGGCACGGTCACCAGACTAGCGTCAGCGCGCCGCGTCGGCGCTGGGGAGTTCGACAGTCGTGTCGAACACGGCGATGATGCCCGGTCAGGCGCTGATTGCGGGATCGGTCCACGTCACTGCCACGCCGCGCGTCGCGAGCCACTGCGCGGGATCGACCTTGACGCCGGCCGAATCGTGTACCTCGAAGTGCAGATGCGGACCTGTCGACTGACCACGGTTGCCCACGGTCGCGATCTGTTCACCGGCCACCACGCGCTGGCCGGCTCGAACGGAGAAGTCGTTGACGTGCCCGTAGACCGTCTCGGTCCCGTCGTCGTGCAATACCTTGACCCAGAGACCGAACCCGGCCGCAGGTCCGGCATCGGACACCGTGCCGTCGGCGGCGGCGTAGATGGGCGTCCCGATGGGTGCGGCGATGTCGAGTCCGCTGTGCTGAGTGCCCCATCTCGATCCGAAGTTGGACGTCAGCACCCCTGCCACGGGCTGCACTGTCGCCTTCTTCAGCGAGCGCAGACTCTCGAGAGGCGATGCCACTCCTGCACCCGATCCACCGAGGCCGACGTCGTCGAGCCACTGCTGGGCTGCAGCTCCCACCTCGGGGCCGAGGGCGGCCAGCGGCTCCGGAGTCGGTACCTGCGTGACGGCATCCGACGGGACTCCGGACAGATCACTCGGCGGGGCCGGAGCCAGGTCCGGTGCGGCCTGCGGCGGCGCACCGACAGGCGGCGCGAACGTCGGTAGCTCGAACTGCGGTGGCGTGAACTGGGGAAGCTCGAATCCTGCCGGCAGCAGACCCTCCGGGATGGCGAAAGGGAATCCGGCCGTGGGCGGCTCCGGCACCGGTGCCGCGCCTGCGGTACCTGCTCCCATCGTCGTGGCACCGACGACGAAGGCACCGGTGGCGGCCACGATGGTGGCCGCACGCCGACCGGTCTCCTGAACGTCCTCTGCGGCGCGATGTTTGCCGCCCGATGCAGCCGATGACGTGTCGGCCGGTACGTAGATGTTCGACCGTCGGTGTGATCCCACAGTTCGTGCCTCTCGAAATATAAGAATTGGTGCCTGCACGAACGCCGAGACGCTCGAGCAGCGGAGCCGGCAGTCCGACCCGAGGGGCCCGCTGCGCCAGGTGACGAACATAACAAATCGGTATCGAGGGTAAACCCATCGGCCGATAGTTCGTGAAATGTCACCACGACATGTCGATACTCGACGTGCTTCCGACCAGCGGTCAGGTGCCCTCCGGCTTTTCCGGGGGTTTCGGCGGTTCCGGTGCCGGGACGACCGCGAGGATGGCGCGCTCGAGGTCCTCGCGAACCGCCCTGCTGTCTGCTCCCGCCAGATCGATGCAGAACGAGTCGACCACCGAGCTGCCCAGCGTCGAGACGCGGGCCCAACGGATGTCCGACCCCTGCTGTTCGATCGCACTGGCCAGCCTGCAGAGCAGACCGAGCCGATCCTCGGCTCGCAGTTCGAGTACCACCTGACCGGGTTCGTTGTCGTCGAACCACAGCACGCGAGGCGGAGCCTGGGCGTAGAGAACAGGCACTGCGGATTCCTCGCCGTCGTCCTCGACAGCTTCGGCGCGGGCGTCGCGTTCCTTGGCATCGAGCACGGCAACGAGGTCCAGTTCACCGGCCTGAGCGCGAATGATCTCCTGCCGAAGCAGGCCTGCCTGTGGCGGCGCTCCGAAGAGCGGCGCAACATCGAACGAGTTGATCGCCGACCCCTCGTGACTGCCGAGAGAGGCCGAGAGCACTCGTAACGAATGCAGAGCCAGGACTCCCGCGGCATCGGAGAGCAGTCCTGGGGTGTCGGGCGCGATGACCGTGACGACGAAGGTGTGCAGGCCCTCGGTCGGCGCGATGTCGACGTGAACGCCTCCTCTCGACGCGAGTTCGATGTGCGCCGGGTCGAGCGGATCCGGGGAGGGCAGGGACTCCCCCGCCATCACCAATCGGCAGCGACGCACGAGCTCGCGAATGAGCGAGGCCTTCCAGTCGCCCCACACCCCGGGTCCGGTGGCGAGCGAATCCGCCTCGGCCAGAGCATGAAGCAGCTCGAGCAGGATGGTGTCGGCACCGAGCGCGTCGACGACGGTTTGCACGGTTGCGGGATCGTCGAGGTCGCGCCGGGTTGCGGTCTCCGGCAGCAGTAGGTGGTATCTCACCATCGCTGTCAGCAGCGCCACATCGGAGGGCCACAGCCCGAGCCTGTTACCGATCTGGATTGCCAGATCGGCACCGACGACGCTGTGGTCGCCACCGCGTCCCTTGCCGATGTCGTGAATCAACGCACCGAGCACCAACAGGTCCGGTCGGGCGACACGGGTGGTCAATGCGCTTGCGTAAGCTGCAGTTTCGACCAGATGCCGATCGACCGTCCAGGTGTGCACCGCATCTCGCGGCGGCAGATCTCGAACCGCACCCCATTCCGGAATCAGCCTGCCCCACAAACCGGTTCGATCCAGTGCTTCGATCGCTGCGATGGCCTTGCGACCCGATCCGAGCAATACGAGCAGATCGTTGAGGGCTTCTTTGGGCCATGGTTCCCGAAGTTCGGGAGCGCTGTCGGAGAGCCGATTGAGGGTCGACGCAGACATCGGCATTCCGGTCTGGGCCGACGCCGCAGCGACGCGCATGATCAGACCTGGGTCCTTGTTCGGTCGAGCGTCGCGGGCGAGAACGACTTCGCCGCCGTGCTCGACGACACCCTCGTCCAGCGGCCGCCTGACCGGGACTCGACGCAGTCGCGAAAGACCCCGCCTCGGAAGCGAATTGCCTGCGGTTCGCAATCCGACGTCGACCGAATAGCTGATGGTGCGGGCCGAATCGCTCAGTACGCGAGCAAGATCGAAGCGGTCACCGATGCGCAGCGCGGCACCGATCTCGTCGGCGTCCTGTGCGCGCAATTGATCCCGTGCTCGACCGGCGACGCGATGCAGCTCGGTGCGCACATCGAGCAATCGCCCGTGAGCGAATGCCAGACCGCCACCGGGTGATTCGGGCCCGAGACCGGGCATTCCGTCGGTCAGTTGGGCAATGGACAGTGCGTCGAGCAACTGCACGTCGCGCAGTCCGCCGCGGCCGCTCTTGAGATCGGGTTCGGCACGGTGCGCGATCTCACCGCTACGCGCCCACCGACCGCGGGTCTGCTCGATCAGCTCGTCGAATCGTCCGCGAATGCCGTTGCGCCACTGACGTCGCACGCCGCCGATGAGGAGGTTGCTCAATTCCACGTCACCGGCGATGTGACGCGCTTCGAGCATTCCGAGCGATGCCGTCATGTCGGCTGCGGCGACCTGCAGGGCCTGCGGCACCGTTCGCACGCTGTGATCGAGCTTGATGTGCGCGTCCCACAGCGGGTACCAGAGCTTGTCGGCAACGTCGGAGACGATGCGAGGTTCCAGATCGTCGTGCAGAAGAATCAGGTCCAGATCGGAGTACGGCAGCAATTCACGGCGTGCCAGTCCGCCGACTGCGACGATCGCGAACCCGGAGTCGGGCTTGATCCCGAGCTCTGCACCTTTGGTGGTCAACCAGAATTCGTGAAGATCGACGAGAGCCTGTCTGAGGGAGGGTGCATCGAGACGACGGTTGCGTGTTCCTCCGTCGAGTAGTTGTTTTCTGGCTCGAGCGAGATCCGCTGCAGCATCGCTCGTGCCCTTCGATGCGGAGCCCGTGGAGACCGAAGGCCCCGATCCTGACGCTTTCGCGCCAGAACCGGGGCCCCCGGCCCGAGACCCTTTGGGGTCAGAGTGCATCGGCGCCACGTTCTCCGGTGCGGACTCGGATCACCGAGTCGACCGGGGAAACCCAGACCTTGCCGTCACCGATCTTGCCGGTGCGTGCAGCCTCGACGATGACCTCGACGACCTTCTCCACAGCGGCGTCGTCGACTACTACCTCGACACGTACCTTCGGGACGAAGTCGACCGAGTACTCCGCACCACGGTAGACCTCGGTGTGGCCCTTCTGACGACCGTAACCCTGAACTTCACTGACGGTCATTCCGAGTACGCCGGCCTGCTCCAGCCCCGTCTTGACGTCCTCCAGGGTGAACGGTTTGACGATTGCCGTGATCAGCTTCATTTTTGCTTCCCTTCACAAGACCTCGAGTGCCCGTTGTCGTACGGTGCAGCGTTCACGTCTATCTCTACCTTGTCAGGCGAAATCATATGCAGTCTCGGCGTGCTCGGCTTCGTCGATACCGTTCGCCTCCTCCTCGTCGGTCACACGCCAGCCGAGAGGCTTGAGGGCGAGCGCGATGACCGCGGTGACGATGGCGGTGAAGACCAGTGCGAACAACGCGATGACGATCTGCACGACGAGCTGCTTGTAGTCACCGCCGTAGAACAGGCCGGTTTCGGATGCGAGGAAGCCGATTCCGATCGTTCCCCAGAGACCTGCGACGAGGTGAACGCCCACTACGTCGAGTGAGTCGTCGTAGCCGAACTTGAACTTCAGGCCGACAGCCAGTGCGGAGAGCACACCGGCGATGACGCCGAGGATCATGGCGCCGACCGGCGTGAGTGCACCTGCGGCCGGGGTGATGGCGACGAGACCGGCGACGATGCCCGAGGCAGCGCCGAGGCTGGTGGCGTGACCGTCACGGATGCGCTCGGTGATGAGCCAGCCCACGATGGCGGCGGCAGTGGCTGCGGTGGTGTTGACCCAGGCCACCCCGGCGATGCCGTCGGCGGCGAATGCGGAACCGGCGTTGAACCCGAACCAGCCGAACCAGAGCAGTGCTGCGCCGAGCATGACGAACGGCAGGTTGTGCGGGCGGTAGGCGACCTTGCCGAAGCCGGCACGCTTGCCGATGATGATCGCCAGAATCAGGCCTGCGATACCGGCGTTGATGTGCACCACGGTGCCACCGGCGAAGTCGATCGGAGCCACACTGGCGACGAGTCCCCCGTCACCGTCATCCGTGGTCCCGAAAATCATTGCGGCCAGACCGTTCTCGGATCCGGAGAGCAGTCCGCCGCCCCAGACCATGTGTGCCAGCGGGAAGTAGGCCAGGGTGACCCAGATACCGGCGAACGCGAGCCAGGTGCCGTACTTGACACGACCGGCGATCGAACCACTGATCAGTGCGACCGTGATGATGGCGAAGGTGACCTGGAATGCCACGTCGATGACGTTGGCGTAACCCCATGCGCCGGCGATGTAGTTACCGTCCGCATCGGTGATCGAATCCTTGAGTCCGAAGAACTCGAACGGGTTGGCGAAGACACCGCCGATGTCCTGGGTTCCGTAGGACATCGACCAGCCCCACAGGAAGTAGATGATCGAGACGACGGCCATCGCTCCGAACGACATCATCATCATGTTCAACACGGACTTCGACTGCGACATACCGCCGTAGAAGAACGCCAAGCCCGGCGTCATCAGCAGTACCAGCGATGCTGCCATCAGCATCCACGCGGCGTTGCCGGAGTTGGCCAACATATCCTCGGGACTCACGTACACCCTCCATTCTCCTGCACACCGGTTGGCGCGCCGTTACGCAAGAAGAGTGGTTTCACGAGGTTTCATCCGTGACACTCGGGTGTTTCGGACATGTGAACGGATGACCGAATTCTGTTGCTAAAAGGTTTCGTGCTGGCGTTTGTGCTTTTTCCCCGGTTCGTAGGCCACCCGCCGGGAGACGTCAGCCCAACAGAGCATCGACGAAAGCGCCCGGCTCGAACGGAGCCAAATCGTCGGCACCTTCACCGAGCCCGACGAGCTTGACGGGCACCCCGAGTTCGCGCTGCACCTGAAAAACGATGCCACCCTTCGCGGTTCCGTCGAGCTTGGTCAGCACGACCCCCGTGATGTTCACGATCTCGGCGAACACCCGGGCCTGTGTCAGTCCGTTCTGGCCGACGGTTGCGTCGAGAACGAGCAGAACGTCGTCGACGTGAGCCCGCTTCTCGATGACTCGCTTGACCTTGCTCAGTTCGTCCATCAGACCCGATTTGGTGTGCAACCGTCCCGCGGTGTCGATCAGAACCACATCGACGCCGTTCTCGATCCCCTTGCTCACCGCGTCGAAGGCGACAGCGGCCGGATCTGCGGCCTCCTTGCCGCGCACCACCTCGGCACCCACGCGCTCGGCCCAGGTCTGCAGCTGATCGGCCGCAGCGGCGCGGAACGTGTCGGCGGCACCGAGCACCACCCGCCGACCGTCCGCGACCAGCACGCGAGCCAGCTTGCCGGTGGTCGTGGTCTTGCCGGTGCCGTTGACCCCGACCACCAGCAACACGGCCGGCGTGCCCTCGTGCGGCAGCGCACGAATCGACCGATCGAACTCGGGGTGCAGCTGGGCCACGAGAATCTCGCGCAACAGGGCTCTGGCATCGGCCTCGGTGCGGATACTGCGCGCGGCCATCTGCTCACGCAGGGTCCGCATGATCTCCGCAGTCGTAGCCGATCCGATGTCGGCGATCAGCAGGGTGTCCTCGACCTCTTCCCAGGAATCCTCGTCCAGGTCACCGCCGCCGAGCAATCCGAGCAAGCTCTTGCCCACCGCGGACTGAGACCGCGCCAGTCGACCGCGAAGACGATCGAGCCGACCCTCGGTCGGATCGATGGTGTCGAGTGCTCGAGGCGCGGGATCAGCCGTCTCGGGGGCGGTCGGCTCGGCGACCGGCTCCTCCAACACGGCAGGCTCGGGTTCGAGCACCTCCGGCTCGATCCGAACGGAGTCCGATTCGACAGGTTCGGGTGCGGCCACCACCGGCGGCGGCTCGATCGGCGTGGTCTCGCCGGGGACGTCCTCGACCGGCTCGATCTCGGCAGGCTTCGGCTCGGCAGGCCTGGGGGCCTTCGGGACGACGGGCTCGGCTGTTGCCGTTCCTTGGCTGAACGAGAAACCGCTGCCCGCGGTGTACCCACCGGATCTGTCCTTGGTGGCCGCGTCCTCGATCCGCGCCGCCTCGTCCGACTTGAGCGACACTCTCCGTCGGCGGGAGAGCACCAGCCCGACGACGAGAACGACCAGTAGGACAGCGGCGATCGCCGCGACGATGATCCACGCTTGGTTACTCACGTACCCCATCCTGTCAGGCGTTCACGGCCGTTCGTCACCGGTGGTGCTCCGCCCGAGAAAAGCACTGTCCCTCACCCGAGCCGTGTCGATAGCATCGACGCCCATGGAGTGGACCACGGTGCGCGACGCCGCCGAACTGACCGAGATGTTCGGAGAGCCGAGCTTTCGAGCCGCGAACAAGGACCGCAGCACACTGCACCCGCTGGACGTGCAATGGCTCGCGGCCTCACCTTTCTGCTTGCTGGGTACTTCGGACGCAAGCGGACGATGCGACGTCTCCCCCAAAGGTGACCCGCCCGGCAGCCTGGTGCACGTCCTCGACGACGCCACGATCGCTCTCGCCGAACGCCCCGGCAACCGCCGGATGGACGGCTATCGCAACATTCTGGAGAACCCGTTCGTCGGGCTGAACTTCTTCGTCCCCGGTCGCGGCGACACCCTCCGAATCAACGGCCGAGCCTCCCTGGTCACCGACGCCCCGTTCTTCGACGAACTTCAGGTCAAGGGGCATCGCCCGATCATGTGCCTCGTCGTCGACATCGAGCAGGTCTTCCACCACTGCGCCAAGGCGTTCATGCGGTCCAAGTTGTGGCAGCCGGAGACGTGGGGTGCGGAGTCCATTCCCGATGTCGCGTCACTGACGAAGGCGCTGATTCCGCAGGCCCCCGAGACCGTCGAGGAGCTGCGCGAGTACTACGGGCCGTCCTACGCCGAGCAGCTCTACCCGAAGCAGTAGCTCAGCAGCTCGAACCTCAGCTGTCGGATTCGGCGGCAGGTGCCGCATCCGGCTCGATCGCATCCGGCCCGGTCGCGTCCACTGCGACGCGTTCTCGGTTCAACCGCTGCGAGATGACCGTGGTGATGCCGTCGCCGCGCATGCTGACGCCGTACAGCGCGTCGGCCACTTCCATCGTCGGTTTCTGGTGCGTGATGACGATCAACTGCGACTTCTCCCGGAGCTGCTCGAACAGGCCGATCAGTCGACGCAGGTTGGTGTCGTCCAGTGCAGCCTCGACCTCGTCCATGACGTAGAACGGTGACGGGCGGGCGCGGAAGATGGCGACCAACATCGCCACCGCGGTCAGCGATTTCTCGCCTCCGGAGAGCAACGAGAGCCGCTTGACCTTCTTACCGGGTGGCCGCGCCTCGACCTCGATTCCGGTGGTGAGCATGTCCGACGGGTCCGTCAGAATCAGCCGGCCTTCGCCGCCGGGAAAGAGTTTGGCGAACACTCCGGTGAATTCTCTTTCGACGTCCAGCCAGGCCTCGGTGAAGACCTGCAGAATGCGCTCGTCGACGTCGGCGACCACGCCGAGCAGGTCCTTGCGCGCGGATTTGACGTCTTCGAGCTGAGTGGACAGGAAGTTGTAGCGCTCCTCGAGGGCCGCGAACTCCTCCAGGGCGAGCGGGTTCACCTTGCCGAGGGTGGCGAGGTCACGCTCGGCGCGTTTGGCGCGCTGCTCCTGCGCCGCTCGATCGAACGGCATCGGGGCCGGTGCCACCACCTGCTCGCCCCGCTCCTTCGCCGCTTCGTACTCCGCCATCT
The DNA here is from genome assembly GCF_022810405.1 of Rhodococcus sp. ARC_M5. Classification (GTDB taxonomy): domain Bacteria; phylum Actinomycetota; class Actinomycetes; order Mycobacteriales; family Mycobacteriaceae; genus Rhodococcoides; species Rhodococcoides navarretei. The sequence goes on along the minus strand of NZ_JALGQE010000008.1, from coordinate 51,640 downwards.
CGAGTTCGGTGGGAGGCAGCGCCACATCGGGCCCGTACTCGGCCACCAGGTCGTCGAGGCCGATGCCGTGTTGCTCGAGAATCGTCGTCTCGAGTTGTTCGATCCGCAGCGCTGCCTGTGCGCGGGCCACCTCGTCCCGGTGCACGGCGTCGGTGATCGACGCCAGCTGCCCCTGCAGGGCTCGAACCTGCTCCTTCACTTTGTCGAGTTCGATTGTGCGCGTTGTTCGTTCGGCGGAGAGCTCGTCACGCCTACGGGCAGCAGCAGCAACGACCGTGGCCAACCGCGCGGCGACTTCTTCACCCGATTCTCCGACGGCCGCTGCCACTGCGGCCGCATGCCGGCGCGCTGCGCTCTCGCGTTCGGCTCGAGCTCTGGCCTCACGTTCGGCTCGCGCCGCACGTCGAAGCGAATCCGCCCGGCCTCGCACGGACTGTGCGCGCTCTTCTGCGGTCCGCACGTTCAGCCGGGCTTCGACCTCCACTGCGCGCACTTCGGTGAGCGCAGCTGCTGCCATCTCCCGTTCCATGGTGATTGCTGCATCACCGTCTTCGCCCTCTCCCGCGAAACCGGACTGTTCGTTCTCCGCCGTCCGCACGCTCTCCTCCAGCTCGGCCAGCCGCTCGATCGCGTCTTCGCGACTCGCTTCGGCAGAGCTACGCTGCGTGGACAATCGCGCGGACTCCGCATGCGCCGAGCGTGCGAGCTGACCCAACCGGCCCAACTGCTCGTACACCGCGGCCATCGCGGCATCGGATTCGTTCAGCGCTGCGAGCGCTTGTTCAGCCGATTCGCGCCGGTCACGCTGCTCCTCCAATGCTCCCGAGAGTGCTGCATCGAGCTCCTCGGAACGGCGCACGGCCGCAGCCAACTCGACCGTCGACGTATCGATCGCCGACTGAACTTCGAGAGTGCTGGGTCGACGGTCCGAGCCGCCGGTGACCCAGCCGGGTTCGACGACATCGCCGTCCTTGGTCACCGCGCGAAGCTCACCGGCGTCCGAGACGAGCCGGTGCGCTGCATCGAGCGAATCGACGGCCACCACGCCGTCGAGCAATGCCTCCATCGCCCCTGCCAGCCGATCCGGATACTCGATCAAGTCGAGAATCCACCGAGCGCCACTCGGGAGGTCTGGACGTCGAACCGATTGTGCTGCAACGACACTGCCGTGCACGATGGACGCGCGGCCGCCGTCGGCCGCACGCAGAGCGAGCACGGCATCGCGCGCGGCATCGAACGATTCGGCGTGTGCGGCATCGGCAGCCGGACCCATGGCCACTGCCACCGCGATCTCGTATCCCGGTTCGACCGTGAGGTGGCCTGCGAGCAGACCCGACAGACCGTCCTGCTGGTTCTCCACCAGCCACCCGGCACCGTCCTTGCGTTCGAGGCCCATCGTGAGCGCTTCGATCCTGGCCTCGAACGACGCCACCTTCTTGCCCGCGATGCGTTCTTCGGCCTGCAGTTCGGTCACTCGGGCGTCGGCATGTCGAAGCGCGGCGACGGCTCGTTCGTAATTGGTGTCGAGGCTCAGTTCACTCGCATCGAGGGTGCCGATCTGATCCTGCACACTCTCGAACTCACGCTGAGCCGATTCGCCCCGCTCTCGGGCCTCGTCGATGGCCACCGACAAGCGCTCCACCTCCGCGTCGATCGACTCGACCTTGGTTCGGAAGGTGTCGACCCGGCCGGACAGGCGCGCGAAACCCTCGCGGCGGTCGGCCACTGCGCGCACCGCGGCGAGGTGGGCACGCTCAGCGGCCGCAGCAGCCGCTTCGCGCTCGGCCAGCTGCTCACGTGCCGCCTCGAGGGTTTCGCGCGCCATCTCGACGGCCTCGACGAGTTCCATCTCTTCCTCGGCGACTCGTTCGGCCTGCGCTTCGAGCTCGTCCGGATCCTGTCCGCGACCGGTGCTCTGAACGGCGTCGAGATGTCGAGCGCGTTCGTGCGCGATGCGCACCGTCGCATTCACGCGTTCGGCCAACGCGGAGAGGCGAAACCACGTCTGCCCGGCCGCCTCGGCGCTGGGGGTCAAACGGGCGACGGCCTGCTCGTGTTCTCCGAGCGCAACGGTCCCGGCTTCGAGTGCGTCCTGCACCATCGCGTACTGCTCGCGCGCCGCTTGCTCGTCCTGGGTCTGATTCGCGAATTCCTCGCGTCTGGCCACCAGATCGTCGGCCACCAGTCGCAACCGGGCATCGCGCAGGTCGGCCTGGACGGTCTGCGCACGACGCGCAACCTCGGCTTGCCTACCGAGAGGCTTGAGTTGACGGCGCAATTCGGTCGTGAGGTCCGTCAGCCGCGCCAGATTGGCCTGCATCGCGTCGAGCTTGCGGACGGCTTTTTCCTTGCGCTTGCGGTGCTTGAGCACCCCGGCTGCTTCTTCGATGAAGGCTCGGCGGTCCTCGGGGCGCGATTCCAGGATCGCTGCGAGTCGGCCCTGGCCCACGATCACGTGCATCTCGCGGCCGATACCGGAGTCGCTGAGCAGTTCCTGGACGTCCATCAAACGGCACGAGCTGCCGTTGATCTCGTACTCACCGGCACCATCGCGGAACATACGCCGGGTGATCGAGACCTCGGAGTAGTCGATCGGCAACGCGCCGTCCGAATTGTCGATGGTCAGAGTCACCTCGGCTCGGCCGAGCGGGGCTCGACCCGACGTGCCGGCAAAGATGACGTCTTCCATCTTCCCGCCGCGCAACGCTTTGGCACCCTGTTCACCCATCACCCAGGTCAGGGCATCCACGACATTGGATTTGCCGGAGCCGTTGGGACCGACGACACAGGTGATTCCGGGCTCGAAACGAAGAGTCGTCGCCGAAGCAAAGGACTTGAAGCCCTTCAGCGTCAGACTCTTGAGATACATAGCGTCCGTACTTTACCGGCACGCTGCCCGAAAGTGCGCCGAGCCTCCCGCAACGGACGATCAGCGTTCGACGAAGCCCGTCAGATCCCCGCGGGCCGCGTCCCAACTCTCCACGACAAGGGTGACGGTGCCCGGGGTCCGATCCCCTCGGAGCAAAGCGAGAAGTGCCTCGAGACGCTCACGTGGGCCCTCCGCTATCACCAGGACTCGTCCGTCCGCGTGGTTGGTCGCGTGACCGACAAGTCCCAGTTCGAGCGCGCGCGAGCGAGTCCACCACCGGAAGCCGACGCCCTGAACCAGGCCGTGCACCCATGCCGTCAGCCGTTCGTCGCTCACGAGCGAGCCAACTTTCGGACGGTTCCGTCGAAACTGGTGGCGTACAACGCCGTCTCGTCGAATCCGACCCCGCCGAAGGCGACCGACGAGGTCAGCGGGACACCGGTGGCTATCACGCAGGTTCCGCCGGATTCCGGGTCGATACGGACCACCCTGCCGGCGAGATTCTGTGCGAGATAGATACTTCCGTCGTCGCCGACGGTCAGGTCGTCCGACATCGCCAGTGTTCCGACACCGTCGATGCGAATGCGCGCGAACGGCCCGGACGGGTTCTTCTCGTCGAGCACGGTGAGCGTCGTCTCGAGATCGAACGTGTTGGCCACGTAGATCTTTCCCCCGCCGATACCGATTCCGTTGGCCGATCCCAGGTCGGTACGCACCGTCGACACCGAACGGTCGACCGCAACGCGCGTCAGGCCGGAGCTGCTACCCAGATTGCGGGTGGTGAACAGATCACCCGACTCCGATCGCGCCAGCCCGTTGGGCATCGGCAGGCCCGACGCATACGTCGACCGAGTCCCCGTACCGAGATCGATGGTGTCGACGGTGCCGGTTCGGGTGTCGAGAAGCCCTGCGGCAGCGCTGTTTCCGGTCGTGAAATACAGCGTGTCATCATGGGCGACCAGTCCGCCAGGCGAATCGACGTCGGCCACGAGTGTGCCCCGGTCACCGTTCGGCGCGACGGTACGCAGAGCGCCGGGTCCGATGGGAGAGGTCTCGGACACGATCATCGAACCGCGGCCGTCGAACTCCAGATTCTCGAGCATGCCGAATCCCGACGCCACCGTGCTCACCGACCACGGAGCGCAGCTGCTCGACGCCTCCGCGGTGGGAGCCAGGGCGGCCGACGCCGCGAGAACAAGGCCCGCCACGACGGCCGCTGCCCCCACCTTCATCAGGCGTCCACGTCGATGTCCAGGTTGATCGTCGTACCGGCCTTCAGGGTCCGCCCGACGGTGCACACCTTGTCGATGGCGCGCTGGACGACCGTGAGCAGACGCTCCTGAGCCTCGGGGTCCATTGCGCTGAGGTCGACTCGGAGAATCTCGTTCAGTTCCGGATACCGCTCGTTCTCGCGATCGGCGGCACCGGAGACTTCGACGGTGGCGGAGTAGTCATCGCCCAGTCGACGCGAGAGCGGTAGGTCCGAGCTCATGCCGGTGCAGGCGGCGAGTGCGATTTTCAGCAGCTCGCCGGGGGTGAAGACGCCTTCCACCGACTCGGACCCGATGAGCACTTCGGCTCCTCGGGAGCTGCGGCCGGTGTAGCGACGGGTGCCTGTGCGCTCGACCCAGAGGGTGGTCGGCGTGCTCTGTTCTGCCATGACGGAGATACTAGGCGGGTCGTTCAGGAGTGGAGCCTGCGGAATGACCCGTGTACTCAGGAGTGGAGCCTGCGGAATGACCTGTTGACTGTCAGCCGCGTACGTGTCGGGGTCGCGGCTGGCAGGTGGGGCAGCTGAACGAGGAGCGGTTCATGAACTTCTCCCGCCGGATCGGTGCTCCGCATCGCGAGCAGGACAGACCCTCCTGGCCGTAGGCGTCGAGGGAACGATCGAAGTAACCGGATTGTCCGTTGACGTTGACGTACAGGGCGTCGAACGAGGTTCCGCCCTGCGCCAGGGCCTCGCCCATCACCGCGTGCACAGCGGTGAGAAGGCGCCGCAGCGCCGGCCGCGTCAGAGTCTCCGCGATTCGATTGCCGTGGATCTTCGCGCGCCACAGCGCCTCATCGGCGTAGATGTTGCCCACGCCCGAGAGCACGGTCTGATCGAGCAACGCCCGCTTGATCTCGGTGTGCTTGCCGCGCAACACGTTCACCACGGATTCGGCGTCGAACAATGGATCTATCGGGTCGCGGGCGATGTGTGCGACCGGTTCGGGTACCTCTGTGCCGTCCACGGTGACGATCGGGGCGAGCGCCCAGCCGCCGAACGTGCGCTGGTCGACGAAGCGCAGATCGGTGCCGTCGTCGAGTCGTGCACGAATTCGCAGGTGCTTCTCGTCCGGGGCGGACGGCGGCTGCACCAGCATCTGACCGCTCATACCCAGGTGCACGACGGTCGCGAAATCGCCGGGTTCCATCACCAGCCACAGGTACTTTCCGCGCCGTCGAGCGGAGGAGATGCGCTGACCGCGCAGCTGGCCGATCAGGTCCAGGCCACCGAGATCGTGACGCCGCACGGCGCGGGGGTGCAGCACCTCCACCGACCGCACCGTCCTGCCGACGACATGAGATTCCAGACCGAGCCTGACGACCTCGACCTCGGGCAGTTCCGGCATCAGGATTCGTCGGGTGCCGACTCGGCCGGAATCGCAGTGTCGTTGTTCGACAGCGTGTTCCACGCCAGACTGGCAGCCTTCTGTTCGGCTTCCTTCTTCGACCGACCGATACCGACACCGCGCGGGAATCCACCGATCAACACGGTCGCTGTGAATTCCTTGTCGTGATCGGGCCCGGTGGACGAGATCTCGTACGCGGGAACGCCGAGTGAACGTTCGGCGGTCAGTTCCTGCAGGCTCGTCTTCCAGTCCAGGCCTGCGCCGAGCTTGGGAGCTCGGTCGAGTAGGCCCGCGAACAGCGTCAGAACAACGGTGCGCGCGACGTCGATGCCGTGCTGGAGGTGAATTGCACCGAGCATCGATTCCATGCCGTCCGCGAGGATGCTCGGCTTGTCGCGTCCACCGGTCTGCTCCTCGCCCTTACCCAGCAGCAGGTGACGGCCCAATCCGCCGTCACCGAGACCGCGCGCGACCTCCGCCAGGGCATGCATGTTGACCACGCTCGCCCTGATCTTGGCCAGCTGCCCTTCTGACTTGTCGGGATGAACCGTGTAGAGATGCTCGGTGACCGCGAGACCGAGAACCGAGTCCCCCAGGAACTCGAGGCGCTCGTTCGTCGGCAGACCGCCGTGCTCGTACGCAAACGACCGGTGTGTCAGAGCCAGGGTCAACAACGGCTCCGATAGAGAAACACCGATAGCGGCGAGGAGCGACTCTCGGTCGTCCCCGCCGCTGACGGCAGTGGAGCTATTTTTCTGTGAACCGCTGTTGTGCCGATCCACTACTTCGTGTGTCACGTAAGCGGAAATCAGACCGCTGCGACGACCTGGCGGCCCTTGTAGGTGCCGCACGAGGGGCATGCGATGTGGGGCAGAGTCTTCTCGCCGCAACCGCGGTTGGGGCACGTCACGAGGGTGGGCGCAGTGGTTTTCCACTGTGCACGACGCGACCTCGTGTTGGAACGCGACATTTTGCGCTTCGGGACAGCCACTTACTTCTCCTCGGCTTCGTTGTTCACAAGTTCTGTGCTCGGTTCTGGATCCACGCCAAATTTGGCTGCAAGACCAGCCCAGCGAGGATCAATTGTAACGTGACTGTGGCCGGATTCAGCAATCGCCAGGCGAACGCCGCATTCTGGGCACAATCCCTCGCATTCGTCACTGCACACGGGGTGGAGTGGAAGCTCCAGACCGACCGCGTCGACAATGACGGGTTCGAGATCTATCAGGTCGTCGACGATGCGGTGGATCTCGTCCGCATCGGTGGTCTCCTCGGTGATGCTGTTCGGGTAAGCGAACAACTCGGTCAAGTAGACGTCGACGGTGCCACCGACCGGATCGAGGCACCGTGTGCACTCTCCGGCGGTGACTGCTCGTACGGAGCCGGTGACGAGAACGCCCTCCGAGACCGCCTGCAACTGCAGATCGAGCGAAACCGGGACACCGGCTTCGATGGCAATGGCATCGAGGCCGATTCGGGAAGGAGCAGGAACCGTCCGCTCGACGGCCTTCGTCGACCCGGGTCGACGACCGAGGTTGAGAATGTCCAGAACGAATCCGTCGTCCAGTTCCGGACGGGTCGTTCTCTTGGGCGGGGGCACGGCTGATCTTCCTTACTGTCGGTATGCCTACTGTCGGTAAGCAATCCCACAACGGTACGCATGCGTGCATACGAGGGCAAATCGCTGCCGTTCAGTGTCGGCTGCGACGCCCCTGCTCCTGGTTTCCGTACGCGGATTCGCCGTACGGTTCGCTGCCGTATTCCGGCACACCGGAACCTGTTCGCAGTTGCTGACGCCCACGGCCGACCGACCGAATGGTGCCGCTGAGGAACTCCTCGAACTCGGCCAGCTTGGTGTCGACGTACACGTCGCACTCGCTGCGCATCCGATCGGATTCGGCGTGAGCACTGTCGATCACCCGAGCCGACTCGGCGTGGGCTGCCTGGACGACCTCGGTTTCCGAGACGAGCCGGTTCTGTTCGGCGGTGCCGTCTGCGACCGACCGCTCGTACGACGCCGTGCCGGACTCGATCATCCGGTCGGCCTCGGTGCGAGCGCGAACGGTGAGGCCCTCGTACTCACGCTGGCCTTCGAGCACCGTTCGCTCGGCCTCCGCCTCGGCATCGGCCACGAGCTGGTCGGCATGCGCGGACGCCTCGGACACCATGCGATCTGCCTGAGCCTTGGCGTCGGCGAGAATGCGATCGGCAGAATCCCGAGCGTTCTCCACCGTGTCCTGGGCCTCGGCATTGGCGGTGCTGACCGTCTTCTCCGCAGAGGCCCTGGCATCGCCGACGAGCTTGTCGCGATGGTCCAGTACGTCCTGTGCATCGTCCAGTTCACCGGGGATGGCGTCGCGGACATCGTCGAGCAGTTCCAGTACATCTCCGCGAGGGACGACGCACCCGGCAGTCATCGGAACGCCGCGCGCCTCCTCGACAATGGCGACGAGCTCGTCGAGCGCCTCGAATACGCGGTACACCGGTTACCCCAATCGTCGAATCTGCCACTGTCGATCCCGCCCGCGTCGCGGTCGAGACCCACAGCTCTCTACTGCTCAGTCTGCCCGGCGATGCGTGCGTCTGCGCTATACCTGCTCGGTGTGTCGCTGCGCGAACTAGTCTGCTGCCCTCTCGGCGATCCGGGCCAGCAACCGTTCCTGGACGAACGGCGGTAGCATCCCGGTCACGTCTCCCCCGAAGGTTGCGACCTCCTTGATCAACGAACTCGACAAGAAGCTGTGCGCAGGATTCGCCGGCAGAAACAGCGTGTCCACGCCGGTCAACGTTCTGTTCATCTGCGCCATCTGCAGCTCGTAATCGAAGTCGTTGGCGCTGCGCAGACCTTTGACGATCGCCGACAAGCCCTCTTGCCGAGCGTAATCGACCAGTAGGCCGTACCAGGAACCGATTCTCACGTTGGGCAGGTGATCCGTCGCGACCTCGAGCATCTCGATGCGCTCGTCGACGCTGAACATGCCCTTCTTGCTCTTGTTCACCATCACCGTCACGACGACCTCGTCGAATGCGGCGGCAGCCCGCTCGAAGATGTCGATGTGACCGGTGGTCACCGGGTCGAAGGATCCAGGACACAGTGCGCCAGTCATTCCGCGAACCTATCAGCCGATCCCGGGTTCGATCGCTACGATCGTGCCGCGATCTCGATTCGACTCTCGCCGTACTTCTTCGACTTCTCCGGAACCAGCCCGGTCGGCCATTCGGTTTCCGGCGAACGCGACGATCGCTCGAGCACGACCACCGCGTCGGGCGCGAGCCATCCCCCGGTGACGAGCCTGTCCAACAGGCCGGCGACCGCGGCGTCCGTGACCGCATACGGCGGGTCGGCCAACACCAGGTCGTAGGCGGTGTCCGCCGCCCCGGCCAGCACCGAGGCCACCGCGGCACACCGAACCGAGGCGCCGGGTAGACCCACCGATTCGATGTTCTTTCGCAGCACTGCCGCCGCTCGGGCGTCCGATTCGACCAACAACGCCGACGTTGCTCCCCGCGAGATCGCCTCCAGCCCCAGCGCTCCCGATCCCGCGAACAGATCCAGTACCGCAGCACCATCGAGTTCCATCCGACTCTCCAGCGAGCTGAACAGAGCTTCCCGAACTCGCTCGGAGGTGGGGCGGGTGCCCTGGCCCGGAACCGACAATCGTCGACCGCCCGCGACACCCGCCACGATCCGCGTCATTCGCTGCCTGCCTCTTCGCCCGTCGACCCCCCACCGATGACGACGAGCAGATCTCCGCCCTCCACCTGCTGCACGCCCGAGATCGCCAAGCGTGTCACGGTGCCGCCGCGAGGAGCAGTGATCGCGGCTTCCATCTTCATCGCCTCGATCGTGGCGACGGTATCGCCGGCCGAGATCTTCTGTCCCTCTTCGACGGAGAGTGTCACGACACCCGCGAACGGTGCCGGGATGTGACCGGAATTCGATCGATCCGCCTTCTCGACCGTGGGTGCCTCACTCGAGATCGACCGATCGCGTACCGACACCGGACGCAACTGTCCGTTGAGGATGCACATCACGGTGCGCATACCGCGCTCGTCGGGGTCGGAGATCGCCTCCAGCCCGATGAGCAGTTCGACGCCCTTCTCCAGTGCCACCCGATGCTCCTCGCCCTGCCGCAGCCCGTAGAAGAACTGATTGGCCGACAGCCGCGTCGTATCGCCGTATTTCTCGCGGTGAGCAGCGAGTTCGGCAGTGGGACCGGGAAACAGCAGACGGTTGAGAGTCTGCCGACGCTGAGCCGAGGTGCCGTCGAGGTTCTTCTCGTCCTCGTCCGTGAGCGGTGTCACCGGCTTGCCCTCGCCGCGACCCTCCAGCGCCTTCGTCCGCAACGGTTCCGGCCATCCACCCGCAGGAGTACCGAGATCGCCGCGCAGGAATCCGATCACCGAATCGGGGATGTCGTAGCGACCGGGATTCTCGGCGAATTCCTCAGCGGACGCACCAGCACCGACCAGAGCCAGAGCCAGGTCGCCGACTACCTTCGAGCTCGGCGTCACCTTGGTCAAACGGCCCAACATGCGGTCGGCCGCAGCGTAATTGGCCTCGACGGTCTCGAACCGATCACCGAGCCCGAGCGAAATAGCCTGCTGCCGTAGGTTAGAGAGCTGTCCGCCGGGGATCTCGTGGGTGTAGACGCGGCCCGTCGGTGCCGGCAGCCCGGACTCGAACGGCGCGTACACCTTTCGCACGGCTTCCCAATACGGCTCGAGGTCGCAGACGGCCTGCAGATCCAAGCCGGTGTCACGCTCGGTGTGCGCGGCAGCCGCGACGATCGCGGACAACGCAGGCTGGCTGGTGGTGCCTGCCATCGCCGCGCTGGCACCGTCGACGGCGTCGGCCCCGGCCTCCCACGCCGCCAGGTACGTCGCGAGCTGTCCACCGGGCGTGTCGTGCGTATGCACGTGCACGGGTAGATCGAAGTTCGAGCGCAACGCCGTCACCAGCGTCTTGGCTGCGGGTGCACGGAGCAGCCCTGCCATGTCCTTGATGGCGAGGACGTGCGCGCCTGCGTCGACCATCTGCTCGGCCAGCTTCAGGTAGTAGTCCAGCGTGTAGAGGTTCTCGTTCGGGTTCGACAGATCACCCGTGTAGCTCAGTGCTACCTCGGCGAGCGCCGTGCCGGTCTCGCGCACGGCATCGATGGCCGGACGCATCTGATCGACATTGTTCAGCGCGTCGAAGATACGGAAGATATCGATGCCGGTGTCGGTGGCCTCGGCGACGAAGCTACGGGTCACCTTCTCCGGATACGGGGTGTAGCCGACGGTGTTCCTGCCGCGCAGCAACATCTGAATTGCGATGTTCGGCACGGCCTCTCGCAAGCTCGCAAGTCGCTCCCACGGATCCTCGTGCAGGAATCGCAGTGCCACATCGTAGGTGGCACCGCCCCACGCCTCGATGGACAGCAGCTGCGGCGTCGTGCGGGCAACGTACGGGGCGACGCCGAGCAGTCCGCTCGTGCGCACTCGCGTCGCGAGCAACGACTGGTGTGCGTCACGGAACGTGGTGTCGGTGACACCGAGGGCCTTCTGGTTGCGCAGATCGCGGGCGAAGCCCTCGGGCCCGAGTGCGAGCAGACGCTGCCTCGAACCATCGGGAATCGGAGCCGAGAAGTCCACCGCGGGGAGCTTGTCGTGCGGGTACACCGGGGACGGACGCTCGCCGTGCGGCTTGTTGACCGTCACATCGGCCAGGTACGCGAGAATCTTCGTGCCGCGGTCGCCCGAGGATCGCGAGGTGAGCAGTTCCGGGCGCTCCTCGATGAACGAGGTGGTGACGCGACCGGCGGTGAAGTCGGGATCGACCAGAACCGCCTGCAGGAACGGGATATTCGTCGCGACACCGCGAATTCTGAACTCTGCCAACGCTCGTCGAGCACGCGCCACGGCCGTGTCGAAGTCTCGACCGCGGCAGGTGAGCTTGACGAGCATCGAGTCGAAGTACGCGCCTACCTCCGCGCCGAGCGTCGTACCACCGTCGAGGCGAACGCCTGCACCGCCCGGCGTGCGATACGCGGTGATGCGTCCGACGTCCGGTCGGAATCCGTTCGCCGGATCCTCGGTGGTGATGCGGCACTGCAGAGCCGCTCCGCGCAGCACGATGTTCTCCTGCTGCAGACCCAGATCCGCCAGTGTCTCGCCCGACGCGATCCGCAGCTGAGACTGCACCAGGTCCACATCGGTCACCTCTTCGGTGACGGTGTGCTCCACCTGGATTCGAGGGTTCATCTCGATGAAGACGTGATTGCCACGGGTGTCGAGCAGGAACTCGACGGTGCCGGCGCACGAGTAATCGATCTGCTTGGCGAACGCGACGGCGTCGGCGCAGATCTTCTCACGCAATCCTTCGGGCAGGTTCGGAGCCGGAGCGAGCTCGATGACCTTCTGATGCCGACGCTGCACGCTGCAGTCACGCTCGAACAGGTGCACCACGTTGCCCTGACCGTCGGCGAGGATCTGAACTTCGATGTGCCGGGGATCGATCACGGCCTGCTCGAGGAACACCGTCGGATCGCCGAAGGCCGATTCCGCCTCGCGCGCAGCAGCTTCGATGGATTCGCGCAGCTGCTCGGGCTCGGCAACTCGGCGCATGCCTCGACCGCCGCCGCCGGCGACCGCCTTGACGAACAACGGGAACGTCATCGATTCCGACGCGGCGACGAGCTCGTCCACATCGGACGACGGTTCCGACGACGCCAGAACGGGGAGCCCTGCGGCCTTGGCCGCCGCAATGGCCCGCGCCTTGTTGCCGGTCAGTTCGAGCACGTCGGCGGACGGGCCGACGAAAGTGATGCCGGCCTCGGCGCACGCTGCGGCCAGATCCGGGTTCTCCGAAAGGAATCCGTACCCGGGGTACACCGCGTCCGCTCCGCTGCGCTTGGCGGCGGCGACGATCTCGTCGACCGAGAGATAAGCGCGAACGGGATGCCCCTTCTCCCCGATCTGATAAGCCTCGTCGGCCTTCGTCCGGTGCACCGAATTTCGGTCCTCGAACGGGAACACCGCAACGGTCGAGGCCCCGAGTTCGTAGGAGGCGCGGAAGGCACGGATCGCGATTTCACCGCGGTTGGCAACCAAAACTTTGGAGAACATTGGCTCAACTTACCCGGCGGCATGAGCCACCGAGGTGTACTGATCCCACGATGCGGGACCAATTGCTCGATTTCGCCGACTGAAACGGTGCAGTGAGTCCCTACGGTCGTTCCTGATCGTTCCCGGTCATTCCTGCAGGCTCCACTCCTGCCCCCGTCAGGACTTCTGGAGGTAGTCGACTCGATCCGATCGCCAGGCCGACCGCATCATCGATGCGATGCCGGGATTGTTCGCCAGCGACGGGTCCCGCGCGAACAGTGACCGCGCACAGTCCTGCGCGTCGGCGATGATGTCCTCGTCGTCGATGAACGACAGCAGCCGCAACCCGCTGACCGTGCCCGACTGCGCAGCTCCGAGAACATCGCCTTCACGACGAGTGGCCAGATCCAGTTTGGCCAACTCGAACCCGTCGTTGGTGGCTGCCACCGCTTCGAGTCGGGCGAAGGAACCGCCCCCAGGGCTGAGGTAGCTGATCATGATGCACAGGCCCTGATGCCCGCCTCGGCCGATCCGGCCGCGCAGCTGATGGAGTTGGCTCACGCCGAAGCGGTCGGCATCCATGATCACCATGACCGTGGCGTTGGGAACGTCGACGCCCACTTCGACCACCGTGGTGCAGACCAGAACGTCGATCTCGCCGGAGTTGAACTCGGACATGGTGATGTCCTTGTCGTCACCCGGCAGCCGACCGTGCAGCAGGCCCACCCGCAGATCGTGCATGGGACCGGTCGAGAGAGTCTCGTACAGGTCCACCGCAGCTGTCGTCTCGGGGCCGTCGTCCGACGTCGCTTTCTTCTTCGTAGCGCCCTTCTTGCCGGTCTCCGAATCCTCGTCGTCGCCGATGCGTGAGCACACCACGTAGGCCTGGCGACCGGCCGCGACCTCCTCGTGAATGCGCTGCCACGCGCGGTCCACCCAACCCGGTTTGCTTCGGGCGGGCACCACGTTGCTGACGATCGGCGATCGGCCGCGAGGTAGTTCGGTCAATACCGAAGTCTCGAGGTCGCCGAGGGTCGACATCGCAATGGTGCGCGGGATGGGTGTTGCCGTCATGACCAGCAGGTGCGGACTGGTGTTCTCACGAGCCTTCGCGCGCAGCGCATCTCGTTGCTCGACGCCGAACCTGTGTTGTTCGTCCACGACCACCATCGCAAGATCGAGGAACTCGACCCGGTCCTCGATCAGCGCGTGCGTGCCGATCACGATGCCCGCGTCACCGGTGACGGCGTCGAGCAGCGCGGACCGCTTGGCCGCAGTGGACATGGAACCGGTCAACAAGGCGACCTTGGTTGCCAGCTCATGCGATCCGAGTTCCCCACCCGCTGCCAGGCTGCCGAGCATCGACCGAATCGACCGTGCGTGCTGGGATGCGAGAACCTCCGTCGGTGCCAGCAACGCACACTGGTGTCCGGCATCGATCACCTGCAGCATTGCCCGCAACGCAACGATCGTCTTTCCTGAGCCCACCTCGCCCTGCAACAGCCGTGACATCGGATGTGGTGCCGACAGGTCGTTGGCGATCTCGGCCGCGACCTCGTGCTGCCCGGCCGTCAACTCGAACGGCAGGCGTCGATCGAACTCGGCGGCGATTCCGTCGGTGATCGGTGGGCAGCGCGCTGCCACCCGGGTGGACGCATCGCGTCGTCGGTCGGCGAGGACGAGCTGGACGGCGAGTGCCTCGTCGAACTTCAACCGCTCCCGCGCGGAGTCCTTGTCCGCCGCAGTGTCCGGGAAGTGAACCGATCGCAGCGCGGTGTCGATGTCGACGAGACCACGCTCGGCGCGTACCGACTCGGGTAGCGGATCGACCACGTCGTCGAGCTGATCCAGCACGTTCCGTACGCAGCGCATGAACGTCCAGCTCTCGACGTCCTTCGCGGCCGGGTAGATGGGCACGAACGCTCTGTCGAAGACCGACATGTCGACCGCACCCGAGGCGTCGACAGATCCGCGAGCGAGTCCGGCAAGCGTCCCTCCGCCGACGATGCGACCTGCGGGTACGACGGCACCGTCGTTGCCGTCGCCACCGAGAATCACGTAACTGGGGTGCGTGAGATTCCACCGCTTGCCGAAGTACTTGACCTTGCCCGAGAACATTCCCCGGCGACCGGGCACGACGACGTGCTTGAGCTTGTGCGGACTGAAGAACGTCGCTTCGATGCGCTGTCCGTCGGCGGCGAGGGTCACGGCGAGGAACTGACCGTTGCGGTTCTTCATCGAACGCAGAGTCGCGGACTCGACCGTGGCGACGATGGTGATGTGCTCGCCCTCGGGCGGCTCCTTCTCCCCCAGCTCCGAACCGTGCGTCATGTATCGGTGTGGATAGTGCCGAAGCAGGTCCTCGACGGTATGTATTCCGAAGACGTCTGCCAGCGGAGTTGCCGCCGCGGCTCCGAGGACGTCGTCGAGTGGGTCCATCAACGTTGCCATTGTCCGAAATTCCTTATTCCACTCCGAATTGCACGAGATCTCCCGGCTGTCCACCTGCGTAGACGACCACGTCGACACCGGGATGCGCGCCCGTCACGTACTCCGCCAGCTGGGCACCGAAGTCCTGCGATGCCTGGGCCCCGACGAGCACCGTCACCATCTCTCCACCGGTGGCCAAGAGCTGATCCAGCAACCGACATCCGGCGTCGAGCGGCCGAGCGGCAACGATCACCACTTCCTGCCCCGCCAGCCCGATGCTGTCCCCCGGCTCGCACATGCCGACCCACGTCAACGAACGCTCGTGGGCGATCCGAAGAGAACCCCACCTCGTCCCCGCAGCTGCCTCGGACATCGTGAACGCATCGTCGACCGCTGCTCTGGCGGCATCATGGACCGCGAGCGCGGCCAAACCCTGCACCATCGCCGAGCACGGCAACATCACCACGTCCTTACCGTCCGCTCGGGCGGCTGCGCCGACGGCAACCAGCTCCTGCGCCGACAACGCGCCGTTCGGCAGCACCAATACCTCGCGATGCTTCATCCCGACGATCGCTCGATGCAGCACCGAGGAGTCGATCGCCTCGTCGCACCGGACCACCGTTGCGCCTTCCTGAACGTAGAGATCTGCGGCACCGTCACCGGCAACCAGTGCCAAAATATCGCGACCCACCGACACTGCTGCTCCGCCGCGAGCGCCGGGGAGCGGCGATTCGGCGAACTCGACCGCACCGAAGCACGAGATACGCACCCCGCGAACATCTCCGGCAGCGATACCGCGATCGACGGCACCGCCCGGATCGGTGGTGTGCACGTGCGCGGACCACGCTCCGGAACCGTCACCGGCGACCACGACCGAGTCTCCGAGGTCTGCCAGAGCTCGGCGCAGTTCCGCCGCCGTCGCGTCGTTCGGACCGTGCACGACGTAGACCACCTCGTACCCGAGCGGGCGTCCCGCCGCATACCCCGACGTCGCCGGCGCACCGCCGCACTCCGAGGTCGGAGTAGACACGTCGGTGCCTGCCTGCCGTTCGGGCTCGCGTGGGCGTCGGTACCGTCGCCGCGGCGGAGTGCGACCGATCACCACCTCCACCAACGCATCGACGATGACCGACAGGCCGAGAGCACCCGCGTCGACCACACCCGCCTCACGGAGGTCGACCAGCTGGTCCGTCGTACTGTCCACAGCGCGGGCCGTGGCCTCGGCTATGTCGACCACCAACGTGGAGAGCGCGACGTTGGCATCGTGAGCCGAGGCCTCACGATCGGCGGCGGCCAGAACGGTGAGCATCGTGCCCTCGACCGGAACGCTGACCGCGTCCGCGACCAGCACTCTCGCGCGGCGCAGCATCGCCTGGATCGACACCGTGTCCAGTGGTCCGTCCGCCGCGGCCTCGGCGACAGCACGCAGCAGCTGGGACACGATCACCCCCGAGTTCCCACGTGCACCCGCAACGGCCCCCACGGCGAGTGCCCGCCCCACCGTGCGGGCGTCGGCATCCGGTCCGGCAGCGCGCATCGACTCGACCGCCGCGCGAAGGGTGAACATCAGATTGGTGCCGGTGTCCGAGTCCGGGATCGGGAACACGTTGAGCGCATCGATCTCGTCGCATCGAGCGGTGAGGGCATCGACGCAGCGGTAAGCCCACCGTCGCAGGGCCCCGGCATCGATCGAATCGAGAACGTCGACCACCTCGAGCAGCCTCCCCCCGCGTGACTTCCGGTACCTCGTCCGCACTCGCGCCCGGACAGTGCCAGAAGCTTAGTCGCGCAGGATCCGTGGCGCGCCGCGCGTGAGCCGTCGCGCAGCGTCTGTCGTGGCAGTTTGGTGATTGCGTGTGACGCCGCTATTCTTGCAGGGTTGCCTCGAGGCGATCTTCACGCATTGCAATCCTTGCATCTGCTCGTAGTTCGTTTCGATGTCTTCGACCACATGTATCGATCAACATCTATCAAGGAGTTCGCGACTATGGCTGCCGTCTGCGACGTATGCGCCAAGGGGCCCGGCTTCGGTAAGTCGGTCTCGCACTCGCACCGACGGACCAACCGTCGTTGGAACCCGAATATCCAGACCGTTCACGCTCAGGTTGCGCCTGGTAACTCCAAGCGCATGAACGTGTGCACCTCCTGCTTGAAGGCAGGCAAGGTGGTCCGGGGCTGATTTCGGCCTCGCTCTTCGATTTCCTCCACGGCTTGTCTCCGCGTGCGAGAACTGTGCCCCGCTCCGTATTCGGAGGCGGGGCACAGTTGTATGTGCTCCCGGATCCGTTCTGTTCTATTACACAACCGGTCGGGACCGTGACGAACATGGCGAATCACGGGCACCGGCCGGTGACACCGGCCGAGCAGTCTCGAACGCATGGCGACCACACGCACACTCCTCGTCACTGCGCTCGCAGCGCTCACGCTCACGGCATGCTCGAACACAGTGCCCGACACGCCGACTGCCGCGCGCTATCTGGCCAGTCAGCCCGACTCGGGGCCGGCCGGCGGTGAGATAGACGACCGGATAGGCCTCGACAACACCGATCTTCCCGCACTGGCCCGTCTCGACCACGGCCTGCTGATGGCGCTGCAGGCTGCTGCCGCCGACGCGAGATCGTCCGGAGTGGATGTGTACGTCACCTCCGGATGGCGTTCCGCGGCGTACCAGCAACGCTTGTTCGACGAGGCCGTGACCCGCTACGGCAGCACCGACGACGCAAGACGCTGGGTGCAGACCCCCAACAATTCCAAGCATGTCACCGGTCGAGCGGTGGATGTCGGACCGACGGATGCCGCCGACTGGATGATCCAACATGGCAGCGACTACGGCCTGTGCCAGACCTACTCCAACGAAATGTGGCACTTCGAGATGGCGACCACTGCCGGCGGTACCTGCCCGGTCCCACTCGACGACCCGTCCGCCGAACGATCGGTGGGCTGACGATGACACGGGTAGAACCGAGGCGACTGGTCGCGTCGCTGGCACTGCTGAACCTGGGAGTTCTCGTCTACTGCCTGTGCGTAATGACGACGACAGGCCAAACGGTGGATCAGAAACTGATGGTGAGCGCCGAATCACTGTCCGGTGACCTCGTCGAGATCTGCGCCGAATTCGTCGACCTCGTCGCACCGGTCTCGGCCGCAGGAACGGTTCTCGTCGCATGTCTGATCATGTTCAGTGGCAACAGGATTGCCCTTTCGCTGCGAGTGGGAATCATGACACTCGGACCGATTGCGACGGCCTGGATTCTCAAGTACTCGCTCGAACGACCGAACCTGGACGGCCTCGTCCAGCACAATTCCTTTCCCAGCGGCACCCTCACCTGCGTCACAGCTGTCGTCTGTGCGGTCTACCTCGCAACCGCTCGCCGCTGGCGGATCGTCGTCGCGATCAACGGAGCACTGCTCGTCCTCGGAACTGCCGTGTCGGTCGTCGTCCTGAAATGGCACCGCCCCAGTGACGCGCTCGGCGCGCTGCTGCTCGTCGGATGCTATGCCCTGGCGGTCTCAGCATTTCCGATCAGGATCTCCGACCCCCGACATTCGACGCTGGCCGACCCCGACAACGAACGTCTCGCGCAGGTGTGAGCCCTGTACCCTTGGCCGATCGCGATTGCCCCTACTACTCAAGGTCTTCGACATGGTGAACATTCTCTTCGTGGAGGACGATCCAGCGGTGGCCGAAGCAATGACGTTGGGGCTGAACCGACTCGGTCACCGCGTCGACCACCGCCCCGACGGCAACGGTGATCTCGACAACGCGCTCACCTCCGCCGAGATCGTCCTGCTCGACCTCGGTCTCCCCGGAGCAGACGGCTACGAGATCTGCCGACGGATCCGCGCGCAGAGTTCGATCCCGATCATCATCCTCACGGCCCGCTCCGATGACATCGACACCGTAGCGGGTCTGGAAGCCGGTGCAGACGACTACGTGGTCAAACCCGCAAGCCCACGAGTCCTGGACGCTCGCATCAAAGCTGTGGTCAGACGATCGACCGACACGACAACCGCCGCGGCAACGGCGGCGGCAATCGTCGAACAGTATCGCGATGTGACCGTCGACCGTTCGTCGCTACAGGTGAGGAAAGGCGGTGCTCTGCTGACGCTGACACCGACCGAGCTTCGGCTCCTGCTCGCCCTGACCGAGAACGTGGGTCACGTGCTCAGCCGAGGCCAATTGTTGTCTGCAGCATGGGATCAGGACTACCTCGGTGACTCCCGAATCGTCGATGCCGCGATCCAGAGACTGCGCGGAAAAATCGAGGACGATCCCGCTGCACCGGCCACCATCGAAACGGTGCGCGGGTTCGGATATCGATTCGATCCCGGTCCGGTTCGTTGATGCGGTCCCGGCTGCGAGTCGCCGGCCTGCGTACCCGACTCGTCCTCGTGTTCATCACCATCGTCGTGATCATCGCCGGCGCAACAGCCGGTGTGGTGTCGTTCATGGCGCGGTCGTGGATCTACTCCAACGCACAGGATGTGGCGACGGCGCAGTTCCGCGACGAGCTCCGGGATGCCGACGGGGCCCAGGTGACCCGAACGACAGCATCCGAACTGATTCAATACTTTCCGTCCGACACGACGTTGCTCGTCGGCGATGACGAAGTACGACGGGGATCCGTCGACCCGACCACGCTCTCCCCCGACTTTCTGGCCGGGGTCGGCAGTCGCGGAATCATCCGTTTCGTCCGACTCGACTCCGAACGGATCATGCTGGCCATGTCGGTCCGTGTGTTCGAGGCGACCGACTCGGACGGCGGCGAAACCCTGGTCACGGCGGTCGCCATTCGGCCGCTCGATGGCGTGCAGGACAAGTTCGACGACCTTCTGCGCGCCGTGGCCCTTACCCTGGCGGGCGGAGTGTTGGTCAGTGGGCTGCTCGGAATGTGGATCGCCTCGACCCTGGTGAGTCCACTGCGACGCATCGATCGGGCCGCTGCCCGCGCCGCCGATGGTGATCTGAGTGTTCGACTCTCCGAAGAGGGCGTGACCGAACTCGCCGAGCTGACGACGACCTTCAACACCATGATCGCCAGAAACGAGACGGTCATTCTGGAGGAGTCGGAAGAGCAGGCGCGCAGGTTCGTCGCCGACGTCTCCCACGAGCTGAGAACTCCACTGGCAGCACTCGTTCCGGTCGGTGAGATACTCCGAGAGGAAATCCCCCAACTGTCGCCCGATGCGGGAGCAGCCGCCCGGATAGTCAGCGGTGAGATCGGGAAGCTCACTCGGCTCGTCGAGGATCTCATCGAGATGTCTCGTCACGACGCACTACAGGCGCGCCTCGTTCTCGACGATGTGGACCTCGTCGAACTCGTTCGACAATCACTGACCCGCCGCGGATGGGGAGAGAGCGTCGAACTACGTGGGCCGGACAGTATCGACGCGACCGTGGATCCGCGACGCATCGACGTGGTGGTCGCCAACCTCGTGGGTAATGCACTTCGTCACGGCGAGCCCCCGGTACGCGTGGAGCTGCACGCTCGTCCCGAGTGGGTGGACGTGTCGGTGGTGGACCACGGGCCCGGGATATCACCGGAGGACAGCCACGCGATCTTTCGTCGGTTCTACAAGGTGGACACCGCTCGTGGCCGCAGCGAGGGCAGCGGCCTCGGACTGTCCCTCGCCGTAGAGAACGTGCGCCTGCACGGCGGCACCATCACCGTCGACCGGGTGGATTCGAGCACGGTATTCAGCGTCCAGCTGCCCCGTCTGCGACCCCGGTAGCGGTCCTGTCAGTGGGCTCGCGCATCCGTGCCCGAGCACGGCGGCCCCACGGCGGAACGGAAGAGTCGGTTAGAGTCCCGAACGTGACTTATTCGGACGCAGACATTTCCAGCAAGGTCAGCATCGAGGACGGTGTACTGAGAATTGTCGTCGCCACCGAGGACGGGGGTGCCTCGCTCGACCTACAGGGCATCGAGGAGGGAACGGCCGCACTTCGGTCCGTCCATTCCGGCACCACCGCGATCGGCAGCGTCCTACTGATCAGCCGCGGACCCAACTTCTGTGCGGGCGGAAACGTACGCGATTTCGCCGGAGCCGCCGACCGCGGCGCTTTCGTCGGATCCGTTGCCGACGCGTTCCATGCTTTCGTCCGCGAGCTGGCCGCGGTCACCGTCCCGGTCGTTGCCGGTGTGCACGGGTGGGCGGCCGGTGCAGGCATGAGCCTGGTCTGCCTCACCGACATCGCGATCGGCGGGCCGTCGACCAAGCTGCGCCCCGCGTACCCCTCGATCGGTTTCACCCCGGACGGCGGCATGTCGTGGACGCTCCCCCGCATCGTCGGTTCGGGACGTGCGATGGACATCCTCCTCAACGACTCGATCATCAACGGAGAGGAAGCGGTTCGCCTCGGGATTCTCAGCAGACTGGTGGGCGACGACATCGTCGACAGCGAGGCCGAGCGCCTCGCCCGAACCCTCGCCATCGGGCCGACATCGGCGTACCAGGGCATCAAGACGCTGCTTGCGAACTCCGAATCGGCAACTCTGACACAGCAATTGGATGCCGAGGCCGCATCGATCTCGGAAGCTGCCTCGTCACCGGCCGGACGTGAAGGCGTCGACGCGTTCGTCGAGAAGCGTCGTCCCGATTTCTCCTGATCCGATCACGGCAGCGATCGATCACGGCAGCGTCCAATCGATCGGCTCGTCACCGCCCTCGACCAACAACTGGTTCACACGACTGAAGGGCTTGGAGCCGAAGAACCCGCGTGATGCGGACAGCGGTGACGGGTGCGCGGACTCGATGTACGGAACCGATCCGAGCATGGGCTTCAGAGTCGCGGCGTCACGTCCCCAGAGGATCGCGACCAGCCCGGTCGCGTCGGGATTCTCGGCACGGGCAACGAGTGCTCGAATTGCCTGATCTGTGACCGCTTCCCATCCCTTCTTCCGGTGCGACGCCGCCTGCCCTGGCTCGACGCTGAGCACCCTGTTGAGCAACATCACACCTCGGTCCGCCCATGGTGTGAGGTCACCGTTGCTCGGCGTGGGTAGACCCAGATCGTCCGAGTACTCCTTGAAGATGTTGTTCAGACTTCGCGGTACCGGCCGCACATCCGGTGCTACGGAAAAGCTCAGCCCCACTGCATGTCCCGGCGTCGGATACGGGTCCTGGCCGACGATGAGCACCCGAACCCGGTCGAAGGGGTAGCGAAACGCCCGTAGTACGTTCTCGCCTGCAGGTAGGTAGTGCCGTCCGGCGGCGAGTTCGGCTCGCAGAAAGTCGCCCATCGCAGCAACATTCGGCTCGACCGGAGCCAGAGCACGCGCCCATCCCGACTCGACACTCTCGGCGAGTGGCCGGGGCGTCACCGGTCGATCCGACGCAGCGCATCGCGGTAGTACGCGGCGTTGGCCGAGTACATCTGCACGTTGATGTCGACATGTCCTTCCGGAACCTGGTAGCCCTCGCGAATCTTCGCGGGTACGCCGAGCGCCATGGAGCGTTCCGGCACAACGAACTTGAACGGCACGACAGCGCCTGCACCGACGATCGAGCCCGCCCCGATCTTCGAGCCGTTCAGCACGACCGAGCCCGACGCGATGAGGCAGTTGTCGCCGATGGTCGCGCCCTCGACATGCGCGTTGTGGCCGAGTACGCACCCGGAACCGATGACCGTTGCGTCTATCGGGGTGCAGTGCACCACAGTTCCGTCCTGCACGTTGGTGCCCTCGCCGACCGAGATGGTGCCGTAGTCGGCTCGCAGAACTGCCGTGGGCCACACCGACGATCCGGCCGCCAAGGTCACCGCCCCGATGACGACCGCGTCGGGATGAACGTAGGCGTCGGGGTGGATGTCGGGTTCTCGATCACCGAGTGCATAGATAGCCATCTCTGCAACTTAGCCGACACGATCGACCCGACCGTGTTCACTCGCTCTCGAAACTCGACCATCCCGACCGACCTGCGTGGACGCGTCCACCGACCGTCACTCGCCCCGCCTGTTCACCGTCCTGGTGCTCGACCCGGCCGATCACCGTCCAGCCCTGCGGAACGGCGGCAGCATCGGGGAAGGTGCCGACGAGGGCATGATCCTCACCGCCGGTGAGTACCCAATCCAGCGGATCGTGCCCCACCTGCGTTGCCGCCGACTGCACTTCATAACCAACCGTCACCAAGGCCGGATCGACATCCAGCCGAACGCCGGACGCCTCTGCGATGTGGCCGAGATCGGCCAACAGCCCGTCGGACACGTCGGTCAGACTGGTCGCACCCGCCTCGGCGGCATCGATCCCGGCGCGATACGGAGGGACGGGCACTCGGTGCGCGTCCACCACGGCGTCGTGGCCGGTTCTGTCCCCGTCCCCGAGCAGTAGTGCCAGTCCTGCCGCCGACCAGCCGAGCCGTCCCGCGTACGCGATCACATCACCGGCCCGCGCTCCCGATCGAAGCACCGGGGCCCGGCCCTGAAGATCGCCGAGCGCAGTGATCGAGATCACCAGTTCCGGCGATTGCACCACATCGCCGCCGACGATGGCCGATCCCGCAGCAACTGCTTCGAGCCACATGCCCTCGTTGAGTCCGTCGGTCACACTCACCGGTGTGTCGGCCGGGCATCCGAGCGAGACGAGAAAGCCCGAGCACTGCGCGCCCATTGCGGCGATGTCCGCGCCGTTCTGCGCTATCGCCTTGCGCCCGATCTGTATCGGACTCGACCAGTCGAGCCGAAAGTGCCTGCCGTGTACCAACATGTCGGTCGACGCCGCGATCCGGCCGTCGGACGCAGCGACGACGGCCGCGTCGTCGCCCGGCCCGACGATGGTCGACGGTGGTTGCACACGGTCTGCGATGGCGCGGGCGATCACGTCGAATTCGCCGACCTGAGCTACGGTGCGCTCGCTGCCGGTGTCCGAGTCGATGACGGTGTCGTCGATGATGTTCCTCCCTGAGAACGCAGTACGTGCGCGACGGTCTCACGCGGAGCACGCGCCGCGCCTGCGGTACCTTTTAGCGGCGGTCGGGACAGTACCGATGCAGCAGGTTACGTGCGAAGAGAACGTAGTCGACTCAACCTACAGTCGAGAAGTCCGGCAGGGGAAAGGGACCACCGATGGTGCAAGCATTCGTTCTCGTTCAGACCGAGGTCGGCCGTGCGACGGCCGTCGCACAGCAGATCGAGGCCGTAGACGGCGTCGTGTCGGCGGAGGCAGTGGTCGGGCCCTACGACGTGATCGCGCGCACCGACGGTGCCTCCGACGCCGAGATCGCCGAGATCGTCTCCCGCATCCAGAAAGTCGATGCCATCACTCGCACCCTCACCTGCCCCGTGGCCCCGCAGTCGACGACGTCCATCGGATAGATCGTGAATTCACCCGACACCGGCAACGACGCCGGCACCGAAGACAGCCCGGCCGAGACCGAGGGCACTCGCGAACAGCGCCATCCTGCAGTCATCGCCACCGCTATCGCGTTACCCGTCGCGCTGGTCGTCGGAGTTCTGGTTGCTGCCATCGCGGTCAACCGGTCACCCGTCCAGGATCCGGTCGCTCTGGGCCCGGTCGATTCCCCCGAAGCCGCGAGTGAGCAGTGCACGACACTGCTCGACGCCTTGCCCGAGAACCTTGGCGACTACACGAGAGCCGAGTTGGCCGACCCGGCCCCGGTCGGAGTCCGCGCGTGGGTCTCGGCCGAGGAGAACGCCGAACCGGTCGTGCTGCGCTGCGGCCTGCCCCGGCCGATCGGGTTCGACGTGGCTGCACCCTTGCAGGTGATCAACGGCGTTCAGTGGTTCGAGGTGTCCGGGGAGGACGACGGGATCGACGCCAGCACATGGTTCGTCGTCGATCGCGGTGTCTACGTCGCGTTGACCATTCCGGGCGACTCGGGCCCCACCCCGTTGCAGGACGCGTCCTCGGCCGTGTCGGACGCGCTGCCCCAACAACCTCTCGACCCGGCGCCGCTGCAGTGAGCGCTGAACCGCAACAGCTCTAACGCAAACCGGTACCGCGGGCGAGGGCGGTGTCGATCAAGGTGGCGATGAGCGTCGGGTAGTCGACGCCGGATTCGGCCCACATCTTGGGGTACATCGAGATCGAGGTGAACCCGGGCATCGTGTTGATCTCGTTGATGACCGGACCGTTCTCGGTGACGAAGAAGTCCACTCGCGCCAGCCCTTGGCAGTCCAGCGCCCGGAAGGCAGCGACGGCGAGTTCCCGAATGCGGTCGCTCGTTGCGTCGTCGAGGGCCGCCGGGATGTCGAACTCGCTGACATCGTCGAGGTACTTGGTGTCGAAGTCGTAGAAAGCATGATCGTCGATGTCCGCGTCGGGAATGCGGATCTCGGCGATGGCGCTCGCCCGCACCGTGCCGTCGGGGAACTCGAGTACCCCGCACTCGACCTCGCGGCCGTGGATCATTCCTTCGACGATCACCTTGGGGTCGTGTTCGCGCGCCGCGGCGATCGCGGTCGGGAGTTGGTCCCATGCAGTGATGCGCGAGATTCCTATGGACGATCCGCCACGGGCCGGTTTGACGAAGGCGGGCAGGCCGATTCGGTCACGCTCGGCGGCCGTCAGGTCGTCGACTGCGCGCCGCAGTACGACCTGACGACCGATCGGCAGTCCCTCCGCACCGAGCAGCTTCTTGGTGAATTCCTTGTCCATCCCCGCGGCACTGGCCAACACACCCGGCCCGACATACGGAACGCCGGCCAACTCGAGCAGGCCCTGCAGGGTGCCGTCCTCGCCGTACGGTCCGTGCAGAACCGGGAACACGACGTCGACGGATGCGAGCACCGTCCCGCCTTCCCCCTCGCCGAGGGCGAGCAGCGCGCCTGCGTGGCCCGGGTCCGTACTGAGCGCAAGCGCTGCTCCGGTCTTGTCCACGGTCGGCAGTACCCGGTCGTGAATGCTCAGCGCATCGATGTCGGAGGAGCCCAGTACCCATTTCCCCTCCGGGGTGATCCCCACGGGAACCACCTCGTACGTGGCCGGATCCAGGTTCTGCAGCACGCTACCTGCCGATACACAGGACACAGCGTGCTCGCTGCTGCGGCCACCGAAGACGACGGCAACTTTGATACGGGGAGTACTCACGATGAGAAACCGTACCGTCGCGACCGGCCGAACGCGGATTCGCCCTGTTGGTCACGAGACCGCGAACACTGGATCACTCGGGCTTGATACGTCTTCCCAGGAGGTGACCGACCGCCTCCGGAACGGACATGCCGCCGTGGCACACGCGGTGCACGGCATCGGTCAGCGGCATCTCGACGTCGTAGCTCTCGGCGAGCGCACGCACCGACGTACAGGATTTGACGCCCTCGGCGACCTGCCCGTGCGCTGCTTCCTGCGCACTCTCGAGGGAGCCACCCGAACCCAGTCGTTCTCCGAACGTGCGATTACGTGAGAGGGGTGACGAGCAGGTGGCAACCAAATCGCCTACGCCGGCCAAACCGGACAGCGTCGACGGCGTGGCACCGAGTGCTACTCCGAGGCGGATGATCTCGGCCAGGCCCCTGGTCATGATCGACGCGAGGGTGTTCTCGCCGTATCCGACGCCGCTGGCCATTCCGCATGCGAGGGCGATCACGTTCTTGCAGGCACCACCGATCTCGGCACCGATGACGTCGGAATTCGTGTACGGCCTGAAATAGCCGGTGGCACAGGACTTCTGAATCTCGAGGGCTCGTTGGGAATCGGAACACGCGATGACAGTGGCGGCCGGCTGGCCCTCGGCTATCGGACGAGCCAGGTTGGGTCCGGACAGACACGCGACCCGGCTGGGATCGGCTCCGGTGACCTGAGCGATCACCTGGCTCATTCGCATGAGCGTTCCCGTCTCGATTCCCTTCGCCAGGGAGAGCAGTGTCGCGTGCGGCGGAATCGACTCGGTCCACGCCTCCAGGTTGGCCCGCAGACTCTGCGACGGCACGGCCAACACCACGATGTCGGCCCCCTCGAGTGCACGAACGGGATCACTCGTCGCGCGGATCGCCGACGGCAGCTCGATTCCAGGCAGGTAGTCCCTGTTCTCGTGGTGGTCGGTGATGGATGCAGCGAGTTCCTCGCGGCGGGCCCACATGGTGACGTCGGTGCCGGCATCGGCCAACACCTTGGCGAATGCGGTTCCCCACGAGCCCGACCCCAGTACCGCTGCTCTGCTCATTGCCGCCAACCCCTCGCTACTTCGCCGATACCCTGTCCACGCGCGCATCACCCTAACTCGCAGACCTGCTCGGGCGGTCGGAGTCGGCACAGATCGGTGACGCTGGCAGGATCGAGCGCCATGGGTGCATCACGAAGTGACGGCGGCGACGCAGTGGCCGCGTCGCCCGACCCCGCCCGCCGCGTCGTCAGGGTTCTGATCGCGGTGAAGGATCTCACCGCTGCGAAGTCGCGCCTGGCGGCGGAGTTCTCGACACTCGATCGGTCACGATTGGTGCTCGCGATGCTCAGCGACACCGTGACGGCGGCGAAGGCGGTGTCGGTGGTGGAATCGGTCACGGTGGTCACCCCCGATCCTCTCGTCGCACGGACCGCGCGCGACATCGGCGCGCGGGTGTTCGATGAACCGACCGGCGATCTCAGTCAGGGACCGGACGAACGCCTCAACCACGCATTCACGGCCGCGGCGCAGGTACTGCGTCACGGTCACGGCGTCGGGGACATCCGCAGGGGTGCGAGCGTCACTGCAGAACACGTCGACATCATCGCCTTGCAAGCCGACCTTCCGGCGATGCGTTCGGCCGAGCTCGCCCAGGCCTACACCGCTGCCCGTCGTGGGGGCAGGTCGCTGGTGGTCGACCATCACGGAACGGGGACCGCGGCACTGATCCTCAAGGACTCCCCCGAGGAACTGGCTCCACTGTTCGGCGGACACTCCGCGCGGCGTCACACCGATTCGGGCGCACAGGAACTCGACGGCTCATGGCCGGGCCTTCGACTGGACGTGGACACCGCCGACGACGTCAGGCGAGCACACCGTCTGGGAGTCGGACCGGCCACCTCGGCCGTGCTGCACTCGCTCGGGTGGAGTGGAGAAGCGTCCGCGACGACTGCGTGAGGAGGGCGGACAACGGCGCGTGCCGGTGAACACGGCACCGAGTTCGGCCATCGGAGTTTCACCGACGCCGGGTATGGGGGATGATCGTGCGGTGAGCAAAGAAGACGCGCAGCCAGCGATGGAAGATCCGCCGATCGAAACCGGAAAGGGCACCGGTTCGGAGACGGCGTGGAGCGCTCCGATCGCGTCTACGATGCCCGACATCCCCCAGGCGCTACCGGCTGCCACACCGGAGTCCGTCGATGCCGCCACTGTTCTCCCCGAAAATCGCTATCTCAACCGAGAATTGAGCTGGCTCGATTTCAACTCGCGTGTCCTTGCGCTCGCCCAGGACTCGTCGCTGCCCCTGCTCGAGCGCGCGAAGTTTCTCGCCATCTACGCGTCCAATCTCGACGAGTTCTACATGGTTCGGGTTGCCGGCCTCAAACGCCGCGACGAAACCGGCCTGTCGGTTCGGTCAGCCGACGGGATGACCCCTCGTGAGCAGCTCGCGGTGATCGGTCAACGCACCCAGGAGCTCGCGCTCAAACATGCGCGAGTGCTGTTGGATTCGATCCTGCCCGAGCTCACCGCCGAGGGCATCGCGATCATCCGGTGGTCCGACTTGGACAGCGACGAGCGCACGCGGCTTTCGGAGTATTTCACCGAGCAGGTCTTTCCGGTTCTGACGCCGCTGGCCGTCGACCCGGCTCACCCTTTTCCGTACATCAGTGGCTTGAGCCTCAATCTCGCTGTGACGGTGAAGGATTACTCCACAACGGGCGAGCACTTCGCCCGCGTGAAGGTTCCCGACAACGTCGATCGCTTCGTGCGGGTCAAGCGCGGCGAGGGCAATCACCGCATCGACGCCTTCCTCTCGATGGAGGAATTGATCTCGGCGCACCTCGACGTGCTCTTCCCCGGCATGGAGGTCGTCGAGTCTCACGCGTTCCGCATCACGCGCAACGCCGATTTCGAGGTCGAGGAAGACCGCGACGAGGACCTTCTGCAGGCCCTGGAGCGCGAGCTCGCGCGCAGGCGATTCGGATCGCCCGTCCGCCTCGAGATCGCCGACGACATGACCGAGCACATGCTCGAATTGCTGCTTCGTGAACTCGATGTCGATCCAGGAGACGTCATTCAGGTTCCCGGACTGCTCGACCTGTCGTGCCTGTGGCAGGTCTACGGTGTCGACCGCCCCAACCTCAAGGATGCCCCCTTCGTCCCGGCGACTCACGCGGCCTTCGGTGAGCGCGAGACACCCAAGAGCGTCTTCTCCACCCTGCGCGACGGCGACGTCCTGGTACATCATCCGTACGATTCCTTCTCCACCAGCGTGCAACGCTTCATCGAGCAAGCAGCGGCCGACCCGCAAGTACTCGCCATCAAGCAGACGCTCTATCGAACCTCGGGTGATTCCCCGATCGTCAACGCGCTCGTCGATGCTGCCGGAGCGGGCAAGCAGGTCGTTGCACTGGTCGAGATCAAGGCGCGATTCGACGAACAGGCCAACATCGAGTGGGCACGCAAGCTCGAAAAGGCGGGGGTGCACGTGGTGTACGGCCTCGTCGGCCTCAAGACGCACTGCAAGACCTGCCTGGTCGTACGCAGAGAGGGGTCCGTCATCCGTCGGTACTGCCACATCGGTACCGGCAACTACAACCCCAAGACAGCGCGAATCTACGAGGATGTAGGCCTGCTGACGTCATCGCCCGAGATCGGGGCCGACCTCACCGATCTGTTCAACTCGCTCACCGGATACTCGCGAAAGTCCAAGTACCGCAACCTTCTCGTTGCTCCGTACGGAGTGCGCCGCGGGATCGTCGAGCGCATCGAGGCCGAGGTCGAACACCTCAAGGACGGCCGTGCGGCCGGAATTCGCCTCAAGGCCAACGCCTTGGTCGACGAGCAGGTCATCGACGCGCTCTACCGAGCGTCGATGGCAGGAGTTCCGGTGAAGGTGGTGGTGCGCGGAATCTGCGCACTCAAGCCAGGAGTTCCCGGTCTGTCGGAGAACATCGAGGTTCGTTCCATCCTCGGCCGATTCCTGGAGCACTCCCGAGTTCTGCACTTCCAGGGTGCCGACGAATTCTGGATCGGTAGCGCAGACATGATGCACCGCAACCTCGATCGTCGAGTCGAGGTGATGGCGCAGGTCAAGGATCCGCGACTGGCGAATCAACTGGGCGACATCTTCGATTCGGCGCTCGATCCCACCACGCGGTGCTGGGAGTTGGGACCGGACGGCGGCTGGGTCGCGTCTCCGGCTCGGGGTGAAAAGGTTCGTGAGCATCAGGTGGACCTGATGCGCAGTCGGAGGAATCAGGCGTCTTGATGGGCGCTTCCGACGGCTCTCCCCGCGCCAATATCTTTGCGGCGGGCTCGATCTTGTGGCGACGTTCACCGAGCGCCGACTCGGCCGTCGAGGTCGCATTGGTCCACCGGCCGAAGTACGACGACTGGTCGTTCCCCAAGGGGAAGCTCGATCCCGGTGAAACAGCCGTCGACGCCGCGGTCCGAGAGGTCAAGGAAGAGACCGGATTCGAATCTCGACTCGGACGGTCACTGTCCTACGTGACGTATCCGATCCCTGGGCACCGACGGGTCAAGAAAGTCCTGTACTGGGCCGCCGAGGTCACCGGCGGCGAGTTCGTCCCCAATGCCGAGGTGGACGAACTGCGTTGGATCGCACCGGAGGCCGTCGGTCGCGAACTCTCGTATCCCATGGACCACAAGATCCTTCGTCGGTTCGTGGCCAAGCCCGCCGACACCTCGACCGTGCTGTTGGTTCGGCACGGCAGCGCGGGATCGCGGTCGAGGTTCAAGGGCAACGACGTCGATCGCCCTCTCGACAAGACCGGACGACGGCAGGCCGAATCGTTGGTCGCGTTGCTCCGCGCCTTCGGCGGTGATGCTGTGTACGCAGCCGACCGCGCGCGATGCGTCCAGACGGTCGCCCCCTTCGCAGAATCGTTGGGAGTGGACATCCTTCCCGAGCATCTGTTGTCCGAGGAGGGGTACGCCGATGACCCACGCAAAGGCCGTCATCGCGCACGAGAGATCGCCGAACTACCCGGCACCCCGGTGGTCTGCAGCCAAGGCAAGGTGATCCCGGACCTGATGCGCTGGTGGGCAGACAAGGACGGAATCACGTTGCCTGCCAACAGAAATCGCAAGGGAAGCGTGTGGGTGCTCTCGCGTCACGACGGCAGGCTCGTGTCGGCCGACCACATCGCCAGTCCCCTACCCACCCTCACTGCGGACGGCTGAACGCGCAGGCACGAACCGCAGAATGGCCCCCGACTCGATTCTCGAGTCGGGGGCCATTCTGACGACTTCACAGCCGCACTGCCGTATTCACCGCTGTGTCGAAGCGGTGGGAGCAGGCAGGCTCTACTTCTTGGCTGCGCGCTTTGCCGGAGCCTTCTTCGCGGGAGCCTTCTTGGCCGGGGCCTTCTTGGCGACGGTCTTCTTCGCTGCCGTTTTCGCCGGAGCCTTCTTGGCGGGGGCAGCAGTCGTTGCAGCCTTGCGCGCTGTCGTCTTGGCCGGAGCCTTCTTGGCAGCTGCCGCGGTGGTCTTGCGCACGGTGGTCTTGGCCGGTGCCGCCTTCTTGGCGGCGGTCTTGGCCGGTGCAGCCTTCTTGGCAGCCGTCTTGGCCGGAGCAGCCTTCTTGGCAGCTGCGGTGGTTGCCTTACGGGCAGTCGACTTCACGGCCGCCTTCTTGGCAGCCGTCTTCTTCGCAGCGGCAGTCTTCTTGGCCGGAGCCGCAGCCGAACCGCGCTTCACGGCAGGACCGCTGGCGGGCAGCTTCTGTCCGCCGGCGATGACAGCCTTGAACTGAGCACCCGGACGGAATGCCGGAACATTGGTCGGCTTCACGCGAACGGTCTCACCGGTGCGGGGGTTGCGGGCGACACGCGCTGCGCGACGACGCTGTTCGAACACGCCGAAGCCCGTGATCGTGACGCTCTCGCCGCGGTGCACTGCGCGCACGATGGTGTCGACGATGTTCTCGACAGCCTCTGTGGCGCTCCGCCTGTCAGACCCCAACTTCTCGGTCAGGGCGTCGATCAGCTCTGCCTTGTTCATGGATTTCCTCCGCTATATTGTGGCCCATCGTCGGACCGACTACTACAACGGTAAACCCCAAGTCGTCAAGAGTCTATGCGCCACGCCAATTTTCATTCCGGCGTCGCGGAATGCTTCACGGCCGCAAAGCGTGTCGGACCCCCACCCGGTCAGCTTTCGGAGGGCGTCTCGATCCGCGCCGGAAGCGTCAGGGGTTTGTATGAAGGCCTTGACTTTTCGTACTCCGTAATGGCCTCTACCTGGCGTAATGTCAATCCGATGTCGTCCAGACCTTCCAGCAGACGCCACCTCGTGTAGTCGTCAATCGCGAAGCGCACCACCAAGGTTCCAGCCGTGACGGTCTTGTCGACGAGGTCGACGATTATCTCCAGACCGGGCTGTTCTTCTAAGGCTTTCCACAGCAATTCGACGTCCGATTGCTCGACCTCGGCCGCCACCAAGCCGGCTTTGCCCATGTTTCCGCGGAAGATATCGGCAAATCTGGATGCGATGACGACCCTGAAACCGAAGTCCGACAGCGCCCAGACAGCGTGCTCGCGTGACGATCCCGTGCCGAAGTCCGGCCCGGCAACGAGAACCGATCCACGGTCGTAGGGCTCGAGGTTCAAGATGAAGTTCGGATCGGATCGCCAACCGGCGAACAACCCGTCCTCGAATCCGGTGCGGGTCACTCGTTTGAGATAGACCGCCGGAATGATCTGATCCGTGTCGACATTGGACCGCCGGAGCGGAACGCCGATGCCTTTGTGTCGAGTGAAAGCTTCCATCGAAATTTCTCCTGTGAGTTCGATCGATCCGGGCGGGGGACTCGCTGCTACGCGAGATCCGCCGGAGAGGACAGGGTTCCGCGAACTGCAGTGGCCGCCGCGACCAAAGGCGACACGAGGTGAGTGCGACCGCCCTTGCCCTGACGTCCCTCGAAATTGCGGTTTGACGTAGACGCCGAACGTTCTCCCGAAGTGAGCTGATCGGGGTTCATCCCCAGACACATCGAGCAGCCGGCCTGCCGCCACTCGGCCCCTGCTGCGGTGAAGATCTCACCGAGCCCTTCCTCTTCGGCCTGCGCGCGCACCCGCATCGACCCGGGTACCACCAGCATTCGCACGCCGTCTGCGACGCGACGCCCCTCGAGGACGGACGCCACTGCGCGAAGATCCTCGATGCGGCCGTTGGTGCAGGAGCCCACGAACACGGTGTCGACGGAAATCTCGCGGATCGGTGTCCCTGCTTCGAGACCCATGTACTGCAAGGCCTTCTGGGCCGACACACGCTCGCCCTCGTCCAGCATGGCCTCCGGATCGGGCACGGTGTCCCCCAACGGGGCACCTTGACCCGGGTTCGTCCCCCAGGTGACGAACGGCGTCAGGGTGCTCGCATCGATGTGTACCTCGTTGTCGAACACCGCATCCGCGTCGGTCGCCAGTTCGTTCCACGCGGCCACCGCAGCATCCCACTCCGCCCCCTGGGGCGCGTGTGGCCGTCCCTTCAAATATTCGTACGTGATCTCGTCGGGTGCGATCATGCCCGCGCGCGCCCCGGCCTCGATCGACATGTTGCAGATGGTCATTCGGGCTTCCATCGACAACTTGCGGATGGCCTCACCGCGATACTCGAGCACGTATCCCTGACCGCCTCCGGTGCCGATCTTGGCGATCACCGCGAGAATCAGATCCTTGCTCGTCACGCCCGGAGCCAATTCTCCGTCGACGGTGATGGCCATGGTCTTGAACGGTCGCAGAGACAGAGTCTGGGTCGCCATCACATGCTCGACCTCGCTGGTGCCGATTCCCATTGCGATCGAACCGAATGCGCCGTGCGTCGAGGTGTGACTGTCTCCGCACACGATCGTCATACCCGGCTGGGTCAGACCGAGCTGCGGGCCGATGATGTGGACGATGCCCTGATCGAGATCTCCCATCGGGTACAACCGAACTCCGAACTCCTCGCAGTTGCGGCGAAGGGTGTCGACCTGGGTGCGTGAGACGAGATCGGCGATGGGCGCGAAGATGTCGGCCGTCGGGACGTTGTGGTCCTCCGTTGCGATCGTCAGGTCCGGGCGTCGAAGCTCGCGGCCGGCCAACCGCAGACCATCGAATGCCTGCGGGCTGGTGACCTCGTGCACGAGGTGCAGATCGATGTAGATCAGATCCGGCTCACGTGCACCGCCTTCTCCCCCACCGGGGACGACCACATGTTGGTCCCATACCTTCTCCGCCAGCGTCTTCGGCGCTTGCGCCACAGACGCATCGGATTTCGTCGTTTCGGACATCGCTGTCGCAGACCTCGTCTTCCCTGTCGTCGCGCCGGCGGACGGGCTGGTCCACCTCGCGTGATCGTCTCGCCATCATCCCCCGCGGCACGCTGGACTTCTCGCAGTTGTGCAATCTCAGCATTCGGGAGGCTAATATCGTTCTATGAGACAGCATAGCCTGGGCGGCCTCGTCGACAAATCGAGTGGCATCGGCGTACTCGACAAGGCGATGGCAGTGCTGCACGCGGTGGCCGAGAAGCCATGCAATCTGGGCGACCTGTGCGCTCGAACCGGCCTGCCCCGCGCCACCGCCCACCGCCTCGCTGTCGGCCTCGAGTCCCACAGACTTCTCGTTCGCGATGCCGACGGCCTGTGGCGCACCGGTCCGGCACTCGGGGAACTGGCGGCCAGCGCGTCTGACGCGTTACTCGAGGCCGCCGCATCGGTACTGCCTCGGCTTCGCGAAATCACCGGCGAGAGCGTGCAGATCTACCGCCGCGAGGGGACCGTACGCGTCTGTGTCGCATCCATGGAGCCCCCGACCGGTCTCCGAGATACCGTGCTCGTCGGTGCCCGGCTACCCATGACAGCCGGCTCCGGTGCCAAAGTGCTTCTTGCGTGGGCAGATTCGCAGACCCAACGCACAGTGCTGCCGGACGCCGAATTCGGCGAACGGGTCCTGCTGGAGATCCGCAGGCGAGGGTGGGCACAGAGCGCAGGTGAACGTGAGCCGGGCGTCGCCAGCGTCGCCGCGCCGGTGCGCGACAGCAACGACACTGTGGTGGCCGCGATCTCGGTGTCCGGCCCGATCGACCGCATCGGACGCAAGCCGGGCGCACGCTGGGCAGCAGACCTGCTCGCCGCAGCCGACGCGCTGCACAAGCGCCTCTGAGCACCGCACCGAGGCCGATCGACTGCAGCACGAAAAAACCGGCTGAAGAGGCCGCGGAAGTGGAGTACGTTCGTCTCGAACGGCCCACCCGGCCGGTCGCCGACTGCGAGGAGTGCCCCATGTCAGAATCCGGCAGCGAAGAATTGAAGAAGAAGTTCCGCGAGGTTCTCGAACAGAAGAACAGCAGATCGCACAATTCCGTCGATCACAAGGACGGTGGCCCCAAGGTGAACAACGTCCACGGTCCGGCCGATCACCAGAAGATGTTCCGTCGCAAGAGCGTCTGACGCGAAGCGAGACCACCGCACAGCCGAAACGACGGTCACACCGAAACGACAGCACCCCCTCGATCCGGAGATCGAGGGGGTGCTGTCTTCGTAGCCCCGACGGGATTCGAACCCGCGCTACCGCCTTGAGAGGGCGGCGTCCTAGGCCGCTAGACGACGGGGCCAGGAACTTCACCTGCATTGTTGACGCTGTATCGAACACGTGATGCTGAGGTAGCTTAACTGCCTCGGCATCGGCGGCAAAATCGCCGCTCACCTGCTCGCTGGGGTACCAGGACTCGAACCTAGAATGGCGGTACCAGAAACCGCTGTGTTGCCAATTACACCATACCCCAATGGACTTGAATCGAAATGCGCATCCGATCGATGTGCACTGCGTTTCGAGCCGGGATAGAGACTATCAAAGGTCACTACCCATTCTCCAAATCGGCTGCTCAGAGCCCTGGTAACCGCCCTCGACTGCCCGCGATACCGGCTCGAACACCACCGCGTGAACGCAGAACCCGCGCACCGTCCGCCGCCGAGCATGAAGCAGACTTCAGTTTCGTGAGCGTTCTCGAAGTTCGCAGACGCCGATGAAGGTGCTGCTCGTTCCCCAGGGCAACCGTGCGGTGCTGATCCGCCTCGACGAGGACGGCTCTCCGTCCGGCGGCAGTTCCCCTGCCGAAGAGGTCACCGACGATCTGGTGGGCTCCGTGGCCGCCATCGAGCGAGAGCACGCTCCCCGTTGGGTGTGGGAGGACACGAGCCGCATCTACCCGCGACTGCTCGACGGTGGGGTGCGGGTGCGGCGCTGCCATGATCTCGCCCTCGTCGATGCCATTCTCGCGATGCGAACGGGGCGCACTACGGTGCCGTCGACACCCGCAGACCTTCGACCCGGATTGTTCGACGCCGACCCGCAGGCCGATCCCGTGGCAGTGCTCGCCGACTATCGCCGTCAGAGCGAGGAGATCGGTGACGATCGGGCGCTGCAGCTGTTGGCGGCCGCCGAATCGGCCGGAGGTCTGGCCGCGGCGGAGATGACGTTCGACGGATTGCCGTTCTCGGCCGCCGCGCATCGGCGGCACCTCGACGCGACGCTCGGTGCGAGGCCGGTCGACGGTTCGACTCCCCCTGCATTGGTGAAGCTCGAGAACGAGATCTCGTCGGCGTTCGGGCGCCGCGTGAACCCTGGCTCACCCGCGGAGGTGGTCGCCGCTTTCGCGCGCGCCGGGATCGAGCTCACATCCACTCGTGCACACATGATCCGAGACATCGACCATCCTGCGGTGCCGCTGCTGCTTCGCCACCGAGATCTGTCGAAACTACACAGCACCAACGGGTGGGCATGGCTGGACGCGTGGGTTCGCGAGGATCGTTTTCGACCGGTCTACGTCCCCGGGGCCGTCGTCTCCGGCCGCTGGGCGAGCCGCGGCGGTGGGGGGTTGCAGATCCCGAAACCGCTGCGCGCCAGCGTGATCGCCAACCCCGGGCACACCTTCGTTGCGGCCGACGCCGGCCAGTTGGAACCCCGCATTCTCGCCGCGATGTCGGGTGACCCACGCATGGTCGCCGCTGCGGGCACAGCGGATCTCTACGCCCCCGTCGCGGCCGAGTCGTTCGACGGTGATCGTGCGCACGCCAAGGTCGCGGTTCTCGGAGTGCTGTACGGCGCGACGTCGGGCGAGGCTCGTTCGTTGCTGACTCGCCTACGCGCGAGATTTCCCGATGCGGTGGCGGTCGTGGAAGAGGCAGCGCGGGCCGGTGAGCGCGGCGAGGTGGTCCGGTCATGGCTGGGCCGGGCCTGCCCTCCCCCTACGCCGCAGTGGTGGTCCACCGGTGACGCCCATGCCCGTGGCCGATTCACCCGCAACTTCGTGGTGCAGGCGACCGCAGCCGAATGGGCTTTGTGTCTGTTGGCAGATCTACGCGGACGGTTGTGGTCGAGCAGAAGCGAGTTGGTGTTCTTTCAACACGACGAAGTGGTGGTGCATTGTCCACTCGACGACGCACCGTGGGTATCCGAGGCCGTTGCGGCGGCGGCGGACTCGGCTACGCGCCTGATGTTCGGTGACACGGCGGTGCGCTTTCCGATGGAGACCAGGATCGACCGCTTCTACGGTGCCCCGGCTGCCGAGCCGGACGCCGAGTCGGAGTCCGACTGAGCGCTCGGTGGATCCTCGAACGTCACATCGATTTCCTCGAACGCAGTACTGCGCTGCGCTTCTGCCTGCCCGGTGTAGGTGAGTTTGTCACCTTCGGTCAGTTCGACGTCGTCGGTGAACGGACCCAGCAGAGCGCGCGGGAACAGCCTGTCGACACGAACCACGTTGATCTCGATGCAGATCACAATCGATATCGAGGTCACGTACAGAAAGGCCAACAGCCCGAGCACGACTGCAAAGACACCGTTCGTCACGGACGCACTCCCGGCTACGTACTTCACGTAGACACTGCCGAAGGTCTGCAACAGCTGCCACGTCAGGCCGGCCGCGACGGCACCCGGCCACACCTGTCCGATCGACACCGGACGCACTGTCGCGAGCCTGAACGCAACGATGAACACTCCGACGTAGAGCAGGGTGCCCATCACGAACACCACCAGGCCGGATTCCGGGCCGAAATAGCCCGCGGCACTGAGCACATTGACTGCCGTGATCCCCAGGACAGCCAGACCGACTGTGCTCAGCAAACCCAATCCACGCACCCGGGCCCGAATGGGATCGGGCCGTATGTTCTTCGGCACGGCCCATGCGGTGTTCATCGCGTTCTGCAGCGCAACCGACACACCGAGCCCGCCGTACAGCGACCCGAGGATACCCACCGTCAGACCCACCGTGCCGCCACCGATACGTTCGGGACGCCCCAGTTCGTCCCCGATCGCCGGGATCTGACCGAGAGCCGAGTTCAGGATCTGTTGTTGCAGCTCCGGATTGCCCATCAACACGATGCCCAGAATCACGGAGAAGAGCAGCAGCGCAGGAAAGAGCGAGACGAACGCGTAGTACGTGATCAGAGCAGCCAGGTATCCACCCTGATCGTCGACGAACTTGTAGACCACCGCTATGGGAAAGCCGAGGACCGGACGCCTGCGCTGAAGCCGATCCAGTCGGTCGGCGACGCTCATTCGCGGTGTTCCTGGACGACCTGTCTGCGTCGGCAGCAGTGCGCCGTCACGCCGTCACACCGTCTGCGCGCGTGCCGCTGCCAGCCGAGCGAGGGTCTTCTCGCGGCCGAGCAGCTCCATCGACTCGTACAACGGCGGGCTGATGTGCGATCCGGTCACTCCCACTCGCACCGGGGCAAAAGCCTTGCGCGGCTTCAACTCCAGCTTCTCGATCAACGCATCCTTCAGAGTCGCCTCCAAGTCCGCCGTGGTCCACGTCTGCAACGCCGTCAACGCCTCGATGGCGGCATCGAGAACGGGTGCGGCATCGGCACCGAGGTTCTTGGCCGCGGCCGCGGGGTCGATCTCGAAGTCTGCCTCGTCGACGAACAGGAACTTCAGCAGTCCCCAGGCGTCCGACAGGACGACGATGCGGGTCTGCACCAGATCGGCTGCGACGGCGAATGTCGCCTCGTCGATCGGCTCGGTGAGATGTCCTCGAGCAACCAGGTATTCCCGTAGTCGTGCCGCGAAATCGTCGGCCGCAAGCAACCGGATGTGCTCGGCGTTGATGGCGTCGGCCTTCTTCTGGTCGAAGCGCGCGGGATTGGAATTGACCGAAGAGATCTCGAACGCCGCGACCATGTCGTCGAGCGAGAAGACATCGTGATCGTCCGAGATGCCCCATCCGAGAAGAGCAAGGTAGTTCAGCAGCCCCTCCGGAATGAATCCCCGATCGCGGTGGATGAAGAGGTCTGCTTCGGGATCGCGCTTGGACAGCTTCTTGTTGCCCTGGCCCATCACGAAGGGCAGATGACCGAACTCGGGGGTTCGATCGGCCACGCCTATCCGGATCAACGCCTCGTAGAGGGCCAGCTGACGGGGCGTCGACGACAGCAGATCCTCGCCGCGCAGAACGTGGGTGATCTTCATCAGGGCGTCGTCGACCGGATTGACCAACGTGTACAACGGAACTCCGTTGCCGCGGGTCAACGCGAAGTCGGGAACCGTCTCCGCCTTGAACGTGGTCTCCCCGCGTACGAGGTCGTTCCACGCCAGATCGTGATCGGGCATACGCAACCGAACGACGGCTCCGCGCCCCTCGTCGAGGAAACCCTGCCGCTGCTCCGGGGTCAGATCGCGGTCGAAGTTGTCGTAGCCGAGCTTGGGGTCGCGTCCGGCAGCCTTGTGCCGAGCTTCGACCTCCTCCGGCGTGGAGAACGATTCGTAGGCCTCGCCTGCGTCGAGCAGCTGCCGAACGACGGCCGTGTGCTGTTCGCGACGCAACGACTGGCGGTATGGCTCGTACGGGCCACCCACCTCGGGGCCCTCGTCCCATTCGAGTCCGAGCCAGCGCAGTGCGTCGAGCAGGGCGGCGTAGGACTCCTCGGAGTCGCGTGCGGCGTCGGTGTCCTCGATACGGAAGACGAATTTTCCGCCGTGGTGGCGAGCGAAAGCCCAGTTGAACAGCGCGGTTCGGACCAGACCGACGTGCGGGGTACCAGTGGGCGACGGGCAGAACCGAACGCGCACATCTGTTGCTGTGGTCATCGTTGTCCTACTTCTTCGCTGCGACTGGGTTGGTCAAGGTTCCGATTCCCTCGACGGTGATCGACACACTGTCTCCGTCGGTCATGGGTCCGACTCCTTCCGGAGTTCCGGTGAGAATGACGTCTCCGGGGAGCAGCGTCATCACCGCGGACACCCATTCGATGATCTTCGGAATATCGTGCAGCAGAAGCGAAGTGCGGCTCTGCTGCTTGACGACGCCGTCGACCTCGGTCTTGATCTCGAGATCGGAAGGGTCGAGGGACGTCTCGATCCACGGCCCGAGGGGGCAGAACGTGTCGTGCCCTTTCGCCCGGGTCCATTGCCCGTCGTGCTTCTGGTGGTCGCGTGCCGAGACGTCGTTGGCGACGGTGTATCCGAGCACCACGTCGTATGCCTTCGAGGCAGGCACGTCCTTGCACGGACGACCGATCACGATGGCCAGTTCACCCTCGTAGTGCACCTCGTTCGACGACGGCGGCAGCACGATGGACGCACCGGGCCCGACGATGGAGGTGTTCGGCTTGATGAAGATGACGGGATCCTTCGGTGCCTCACCGCCCATCTCGGCCACGTGCGCGGCGTAGTTCTTACCGATGGCGATGACCTTGCTGGCGAGGATCGGCGCGAGCAGCCGAACGTCGGCCAGTGGCCACGATCGACCGGTGAACGTCGGTGTGCCGAAAGGATGTTCGGCAATTTCCTTCGCCGTCCGGGCATCCCCCTCACCTTCGATACTCACGAATGCCACACCATCAGGACTTGCAATTCGACCGAGACGCATGTCGAAAGTCTATCGACCGCCATTCTCCGTACGTCGATGCCGTCCGATCCGCCGATCTTTCGCCGGTGTAATGTTCCCGGTCATATCCATATAGCAAGATTTGAAGTCCATATATTGAGACGGGAGGCCGGAATGAGCGCCACGAACCAGTTGTCCAGTATCGGCGAGACGCGACGGTGGTTCATGCTCGTGCTCGGGATGCTCGCGCAGACTGCAGGTGCCGTCTTCATCAACGGTGCTGCATTTCTCATTCCCGCCCTGCACGACGACCGAGGACTCGGCCTTGCGACCGCAGGATTCGTGGTTGCGATGCCCACCGTGGGCATCATGCTGACCCTCATCGCATGGGGCGTGCTCGTCGACCGCATCGGCGAACGACTCGTCCTGGCGATCGGGCTCGGACTCACGGCCGCAGCCAGTCTCGCCGCAGTGGTCAGCACCTCCATCCCGGTGCTCGCGGTCCTGCTGTTGATCGGCGGTATGGCAGCGGCCAGCGCGAACAGTGCGAGCGGACGCGTGGTGGTGGGGTGGTTCCCGCCGCATCGTCGTGGACTGGCCATGGGGATCAGACAGATGTCGGTGCCCCTCGGCGTGGCCGTCGCGGCACTGACCATCCCGCCCATCGCTCGTGACCACGGCGTCGGAGCGGCACTGCTCGTCCCCGCTGCCGTGTGCGCTGCGAGCGCCCTGCTGTGTCTCGCGGTCGTCGACCCGCCCCGTCCGAACCGCGTCGATGCGGCGGCGCAGGGTCTGCTGGACAATCCGTATCGCAGCAGCAGCCAACTGTGGCGCATTCATGCCACGTCCATCCTGCTGGTGGTACCGCAGTACGTGGTCTGGACGTATGCGCTCGTCTGGCTGATGACCGACCGAGGGTGGACCGCCGCGGCCGCGGGCGTCCTTGTCACGGTGACCCAGATTCTCGGTGCACTGGGCCGGATGAGCGTCGGCGCGCTGTCCGATCGTGTCGGTAGCCGCATGCGGCCGTTGAGGTGGGTAGCCGTGACTGCCGCTGCCAGCATGCTCGGGCTCGGCATCGCCGACTGGTTCGACTCCCCCGCCGCCATCGTCCTGCTCGTCGTCGCGTCGGTCGCCACCGTTGCCCCGAACGGCCTCGCGTTCACTGCGGTCGCGGAAATCTCGGGACCGTATTGGAGCGGACGCGCTCTCGGGGTGCAGAACACGAGTCAGTACGTGTTCGCCTCGGCTGTACCGCCGGTGTTCGGCGCAATCGCGGCGATCAGCTTTCCCGTCGCATTCCTGGTATCTGCGGTATTTCCCGCGCTCTCCCTACCGATCGTGCCCGACGATCCGGCACCCCAGCCCACGGACGAGACGTCCGACCAGGGTGCAGACCGCACCGTGTGACATGCCGAAGGTGACGTGGCCGCGATACACGACATGCCACGGTGGGCTGTCGGCCCACCGTGGCATGTCGTGATGTGAGGGTTACAGGCGAGCGGCGATTCGAGCGCCGATCTCTTTCGTCGACGCAGTAGCGGTTCCCCGCTCGGCGAGATCCGCTGCAACAGCAGCCTCGACCCGTGCAGCGTTCGATGCGTCGCCGAGGTGCGCCAGTAGCAGCGATACCGACAGGATCGCGGCCGTCGGATCGGCCTTCTGCTGCCCGGCAATGTCCGGCGCGCTGCCGTGGACCGGCTCGAACATGCTGGGGTTGGTACCGGTGGCGTCGATGTTTCCACTTGCGGCCAAACCGATTCCGCCGGTCACCGCTGCCGAGAGATCGGTCACGATATCGCCGAACAGATTGTCGGTGACGATGACATCGAATCGGCCCGGGTCGGTCACGAGGTGAATCATCGCGGCATCGATGTGCTGGTACGCGACCTCCACGTCCGGGAACTCGGACGAGACCTCGTCCACCGTGCGGGCCCACAGGCTGCCCGCGAAGGTCAACACGTTGGTCTTGTGCAGCAGTGTCAG
This sequence comes from Rhodococcus sp. ARC_M5, assembly GCF_022810405.1. Lineage (GTDB taxonomy): Bacteria > Actinomycetota > Actinomycetes > Mycobacteriales > Mycobacteriaceae > Rhodococcoides > Rhodococcoides navarretei. Next base: position 8,755 of record NZ_JALGQE010000008.1, on the reverse strand, counting down.
ATGCTTCTTGCGAGTGAGCGCCCGCTCGAAACCGTTGCGCACCACCCGTTCGACGCCGTAGCGGGTGTTGACGCTGACCTCGGTGGCCACCTCGTGCGGCGTGCCGACACGAAGCGCACCACCGTTTCCGGTGTACGGACCCTCGGTGCCCTCACGCACGACGACGACGTCGATCTGCTTGTCACCGGCCAGCGGTCCGACCACGCCTGGGTACAGCTTGGCGGGGCGCAGATTGATGTGATGGTCGAGCTCGAACCGAGCTCGCAACAGCAGTCCACGCTCGAGCACGCCGCTCGGCACCGACGGATCTCCGATGGCTCCCAACAGAATTGCATCGTGCTCACGCAGTTCCGCCAACACGGAGTCCGGCAGCAGCTCCCCGGTGGCGTTGTAGCGACGCGCACCGAGGTCGTACTCGGTCTTCTCGGCACCGGGTGCAACCACGTCGAGCACGGCGAGTGCCTCGGTGACGACCTCGGGTCCGATACCGTCTCCGGCGATGACGGCCAGCTTCATCTCACTCCTCGTGATTCTTCGAATTCGTTCGATCGACGGCGAGCGATGCTCAGGACAGGTCGACCAGCTCGATGGTGGACGCGCCGACCGCGGTGGCGATGCTCGCGCTCAACTCCGCCGGAACGTCCTTGTCGACGCGCAGCAGAATCGTTGCACCGTCACCCTCGGAGTCCTGGCTCAGTGCGGCGGCCTGGATGTCGATGCCGGCATCGCCGAGCAAGGTGCCGATCCGGCCGAGGCTGCCGGGCTGATCCGCGTAGTTGACGATGAGGTTCTTGCCTTCGGCACGCAGGTCGAAGTTGCGGCCGTTGATGTTGACGATCTTCTCGACCTGCGTGGTGCCGGTCAGAGTGCCGGCGACGTTGAGCACCGAACCGTCGCCGTAGACGGCGCGGATGTCGACGACACTGCGATGGTTCTCGCTTTCGGACGCCGTGGTGACCTCGGCGGTGACGCCACGCTCCTCGGCGAGCGACGGGGCGTTGACGAACGTGACCGAATCCTCGATGACGGCGGAGAACAGTCCGCGCAGCGCCGAGAGCTTGAGGATCTCGACGTCCTCCCCGGCCAGTTCACCGCGAACGTCGACCGACAACGACGTGGGAAGTTCGGTGGACAGAGCGCCGAGCAGCACACCCTGCTTGCGCACGATCTCGAGCCACGGCGACACCTCTTCGCCGACGGCACCACCCTTGACGTTGACCGCGTCGGGCACGAATTCGCCTGCGAGAGCGAGCAATACCGACTTGGCCACATCGGTGCCTGCGCGGTCCTGGGCCTCGGTGGTCGACGCGCCGAGGTGCGGGGTCACGACGACCTGCGGCAGCTCGAACAGGGGGCTGTCGGTGCACGGCTCGGAGGCGTAGACGTCGATTCCGGCGGCGAAGACGTGGCCACTGGTGATGGCGTCGGCCAGGGCATGCTCGTCGACCAGTCCACCTCGAGCGGCGTTGACGACGATGACACCGGGCTTGGTCTTGGCAAGAGCTTCCTTGCCGATGATTCCCTTGGTCTCCGGGGTCTTCGGCAGGTGCACCGAGAACATGTCGGCGCGCTCGAGCAGCTCGTCCAGGCTCACCAGTTCGATGCCGAGCTGAGCGGCCCGAGCAGACGAGACGTAGGGGTCGTACGCGATGATGTGGGTCTCGAATGCGGCGAGACGCTGAGCGAACAGCTGACCGATTCGGCCGAGTCCGACGACGCCGACGGTCTTGCCGAAGATCTCCACACCGTTGAACTTGCTGCGCTTCCACTCGTGCTGACGCAGTGTGGCGTCGGCAGCGGGGATCTGGCGCGCGGCCGACAGCAGCAGCGTCACTGCATGCTCCGCCGCCGTGTGAATGTTGGAGGTCGGTGCGTTGACGACGAGGACACCGCGCTCGGTGGCTGCAGGTACGTCGACGTTGTCCAGGCCGACACCGGCGCGGGCGACGATCTTGAGGTTGGTTCCGGCGGCGAGCACCTCGGCATCGACCGTGGTCGCGGAACGCACCAGGATCGCGTCGGCCTCGGGAACCGCGGCGAGCAGCGCGGGGCGGTCCGGGCCGTCGACCCAACGGACCTCGACGCCGTCGCCCAATGCCTCGACGGTGGACGGCGCAAGTTTGTCGGCGATCAGAACGACAGGACGGCCTGGCTGGCTCACGTGAAGAACTCCCTATGTCGGTTCGAGACTGTTTGTCGGTGAAAGTCGGAGCTGGTGCAGCAGAAACAGTTTAGAGGTCGGGGACGTCGAGCTGTGACGCCACCTGATTCACGCGTCGAAGGGCACCCCTACCGGCGCAGGAGTGCCCTTCGATCAGCGTGTGCGAGAGCGTGATTCGATGAGAATCAGGCCGTTTCGGTGATCGGGCGATCGACCCAGCTCATCAGGTCGCGCAGCTTCTTGCCGGTGACCTCGATGGGATGCTCGGCGTTTGCCTTGCGCAGGCCTTCGAGCTCGGTGTTGCCGTTCTCGACGTTGGCGACCAGACGACGGGTGAACTCACCCGACTGGATGTCGGCCAGGATCGCCTTCATGCGCTCCTTGGTGCCTGCATCGATGACGCGCGGTCCGGAGAGGTAGCCGCCGAACTCCGCGGTGTCGGACACCGAGTAGTTCATCCGAGCAATGCCGCCCTCGTACATGAGGTCGACGATGAGCTTGAGCTCGTGCAGCACCTCGAAGTACGCCATCTCGGGCGCGTAGCCGGCCTCGACCATGACCTCGAAGCCCGTCTTGACGAGCTCCTCGGTGCCGCCGCACAGCACGGCCTGCTCGCCGAAGAGGTCGGTCTCGGTCTCTTCCTTGAACGTGGTCTTGATGACGCCTGCGCGCGTTCCACCGATGCCCTTGGCCCAGGACAGCGCCAGTGCCTGGCCCTCGCCCTTGGGATCCTGGTCGATGGCGATGAGCGCGGGAACGCCCTTGCCGTCGACGAACTGGCGACGCACCAGGTGGCCGGGGCCCTTGGGAGCGACCATGCCGACGGTGACGAACTCGGGAGCCTTGATCAGGTCGAAGTGAATGTTGAGACCGTGGCCGAAGAACAGCGCGTCGCCGTCCTTCAGTTTGGGCTCGATCTCCTCGGAGAAGATCTTCGCCTGCGCGGTATCGGGCGCGAGCACCATGATCACATCGGCCCACTCGGACACCTCGGCAGGAGTGCCGACCTTCAGGCCCTGCTCCTCCGCCTTGGCACGGGACTTCGAGCCCGCCGCCAGGCCGATGCGCACATCGACACCGGAGTCGCGCAAGCTCAGCGAGTGAGCGTGGCCCTGGCTTCCGTAACCGATCACAGCGACCTTGCGGCCCTGGATGATCGACAGATCAGCATCGTCGTCGTAGAACATCTCGACTGCCACTGTTTGTAACCTTTCCTCTTCGATTTCGCTGAATGTCACCGCCGTCGCTCAGCGCGACGCGGTGATCGATTTCGGTCCACGTCCGACGGCAACGACTCCCGACTGAACTATTTCTCGAATTCCATAGGGGTCCAACATCTTCAGCAACGCGTCGAGCTTCGAGCGGGTGCCCGTCGCTTCGACCGTCACGGCCTCGGGAGACACGTCGATCACCTTGGCGCGGAACAGGTTCACCGTTTCGATGACCTCGCTGCGCACGCTGGCATCGGCGCGAACCTTGATCAGCACCAACTCGCGGGCCACCGAGGAATCGTCGTCCTGCTCGACGATCTTGATGACGTTGATGAGTTTGTTGAGCTGCTTGGTCACCTGCTCGAGCGGGAACTCGTCGACGGTCACCACGATCGTCATGCGGGAGATCTCGGGGATCTCCGTGCCGCCGACGGCGAGCGAGGAGATGTTGAATCCACGGCGCGAGAACAGCGCAGCGACGCGGGCCAGCACACCTGGCTTGTCCTCGACGAGGACGCTGAGGGTATGGCTCGTGCTCACTTGTCGGTGCCTTTCACGTCGTTGTTCATCGGGTGCGGCGCCTGCTCGCGTTCCATCGCGTCGTCGATACCGGGCTCGGTGCCCACGGTCTCGTCGTCGTCGAACAGCGGTCGAATTCCACGCGCGGCCATGATCTCGTCGTTGCCCGTTCCGGCCGCGACCATCGGCCACACCTGAGCGTCTGCTCCGACGATGAAGTCGATGACGACCGGACGATCGTTGATGGCCCGGGCCTCCGCGATCACCGCGTCGACGTCCTCTTCCCGCTCGCACCGAAGCCCGACGCAACCCAGTGCCTCGGCGAGCTTCACGAAGTCCGGGATGCGGACCGCACCGTGGGTGCCGAGATTGGTGTTGGAGTATCGCTCCTCGTAGAACAGGGTCTGCCACTGGCGAACCATGCCGAGGTTGCCGTTGTTGATGAGCGCAACCTTGATCGGGATGCCCTCGACCGCGCAGGTAGCCAGCTCCTGATTGGTCATCTGGAAGCAGCCGTCGCCGTCGATGGCCCACACCTCGGCGTCGGGAAGGCCCATCTTGGCACCCATCGCGGCCGGGACCGCGTATCCCATCGTGCCGAGGCCACCCGAGTTGAGCCACGTGCGCGGCTTCTCGTAGTTGATGAACTGGGCAGCCCACATTTGGTGCTGGCCGACGCCCGCACAGTAGATCGCGTCGGGACCGGCGAACTTCCCGACCGAGGAGATGACGAACTCGGGCGACATGGAACCGTCGGACGGACGGTCGTAGCTCAACGGGTACGTCTTGCGGATGCCGTCGAGGTAGACCCACCACTGCTCGAGATCGAGAGTCGTTCCGGTCGCGCGATCGGCCCGCAGAGCCTCGATCAGCTCGGTGATGACCTCGCCGCAGTCGCCCACGATCGGCACGTCCGCGTACCGGTTCTTACCGATCTCGGCCGGGTCGATGTCGGCATGGATGACCTTGGCATCCGGCGCAAAGGACGAGAGCTGACCGGTGACGCGGTCGTCGAACCGAGCACCGAGCGTGATGAGCAGATCACTGCGCTGCAGTGCAGCCACCGCGGCCACGGTGCCGTGCATACCCGGCATGCCCAGGTTCAGCTGGTGGGTGTCGGGGAACGCCCCGCGCGCCATCAGCGTGGTGACGACCGGGATGCCGGTCAGTTCTGCCAGCTCGAGAAGTTCTGCCGAGGCATTGGCCTTGATGACGCCACCACCGACGTACAGCACCGGCTGCTTGGCGTCGGCGATGTACCGCGCTGCCTCACGAACCTGCTTGCCGTGCGGCTTGGTGACCGGACGGTACCCGGGCAGACGCATCTCCGGCGGCCACGAGAACGTGGTCTGCGCCTGCAGCACATCCTTCGGGATGTCGACGAGCACGGCACCGGGACGACCCGAGGCCGCGATGTAGAAGGCCTCGGCCATGATGCGCGGGATGTCCGCGCCGTCGGTGATCAGGAAGTTGTGCTTGGTGATGGGCATCGTGATGCCCGAGATATCGGCTTCCTGGAAGCCGTCGGTGCCGATGAGGCTGCGCGCGACCTGACCGGTGATCGCGACGATGGGCACCGAGTCCATCTGTGCATCGGCCAACGGGGTGACGAGGTTGGTCGCACCCGGGCCGGAGGTCGCCATGCAGACGCCGACCCTGCCGGTCGCCTGGGCGTAGCCGGTGGCTGCGTGGCCTGCACCCTGCTCGTGACGCACCAACACATGGCGCACCTTGACGGAGTCGAAGAGCGGGTCGTAGACCGGGAGGACCGCGCCACCGGGAATTCCGAATACGGTGTCGACGTCGAGTTCCTCGAGGGCTCGAACGACCGACTGTGCGCCGGTGACCTTCTCCGGTGCGACATGACGTCGCGATCCGTCGGTCGCCGCTTCAGCGGACGAGCTGGAGGTGGACGGGCTGGAGGCTGTCCCCGACCTGCGGGTCGTGGGCCCTGGGCGTGCGGTTGGTGCGCTCACTGATTGCTTCCTCAGGAATGTGAAAGTGCTGGGCGATCTCTGGGCAAGAAAAAACCCCCGTCAGCATGTGCTGTACGAGGGTGGCGCGTCGATGCGAGTTTGAACAACCGGCTCAGGCGTTGACGCGCCGGCCGATTACGAGTATCCAATTCCGCTTCACGCGCTCGACGGTAGGCGCGCGCACAGGGAAGAGTCAAACTCGTCACGACGCAATCCCATTATGTGAGATCGCGTAGATGCAATGCGAAGATGAATGGGTGTCGTCTTCGCAGCAGTCCGAACCACCTCGGCCATCATCCCACACTGCCCCTGAGTCACCGAACGGTGCCGAGGCACCGCAACCGTCGACCAGGCAGGTCATTCGCGTCCCGCGTCTCGCGCTCCTCGGCGTGGGACTGCTGTTGTTCGGCACGGGACTGACGGCCGCCAGCTGGCCTGTGGCCATGGGTTGGCTGCTGATTCTGCCCATCGTCGCGGGCATCTGGGTCTTTCGAGTGCGCACCGTGATCACCCCCGAGGCGATCACTGCTCGACGGTTCGTGGGTTCCGACGTGATCGCATGGGAATCGGTCGTGGGTCTCCACTTCCCGGATCGCCGGTGGGGGCGCGTGGTGCTCACCGACAAGAGCGAGAAGTCGCTGCCGTTGGTGCGTTTCGATCTCCTCCCCCAACTCGCCGCGGCCAGCGGCGGCCGCATCACGGATCCCTACGCTGCGGCCGCGGCCGCAGCCGAAGCCGAGGATCGAGACCGGGAGGAAGCCGAGAACGCCGAGAACGACGGCGAGCAGGCACCGAAGGAGCAGTAGCCGGCGGCGAGTAATCTCGTCGATGCGAGAAACCGCTGCAACGAACGAGGACTACGCACTATGCCGCCGCTACGCTCACGGGTCACCACTGTCGGACGCAATGCCGCGGGCGCACGCTCGCTGTGGCGCGCCACCGGAATGACCGATTCGGATTTCGGAAAACCCATCGTCGCCATCGCGAACTCCTACACCCAGTTCGTTCCCGGCCACGTGCATCTGAAGAACGTCGGCGAGATCGTCGCCGACGCCGTCCGAGCTGCAGGCGGCGTTCCCCGTGAGTTCCACACCATTGCCGTCGACGACGGTATCGCCATGGGGCACGGCGGCATGCTGTACTCGCTGCCCAGCCGCGAGATCATCGCCGACTCCGTCGAGTACATGGCCAACGCCCACACCGCCGATGCGCTCGTCTGCATCTCCAACTGCGACAAGATCACTCCCGGCATGCTCAATGCCGCGATGCGCCTGAACATCCCCGCCGTGTTCGTCTCCGGTGGGCCGATGGAGGCAGGCAAGGCCGTGGTCGTCGACGGCGTCGCACAGGCACCGACCGACCTGATCACCGCCATTTCGGCCAGCGCGAACGACGCGGTGTCCGAAGAAGGCCTCGACGAGGTCGAGCGCAGCGCGTGCCCCACGTGCGGTTCCTGCTCGGGCATGTTCACTGCGAACTCGATGAACTGCCTCACCGAAGCCCTCGGCCTGGCATTGCCGGGGAACGGATCGACTCTCGCCACGCACGAGGCCCGCCGAGCGCTGTTCACGCGCGCAGGCACCACCATCGTCGAGGCCGCGTTGAAGTACTACCGCGACGAGGACGAATCCGTACTCCCCCGCAACATCGCCACACCGGCCGCATTCCGCAACGCGATGGCTCTCGACGTGGCGATGGGTGGATCGACCAACACGGTGCTGCACACCCTCGCGGCCGCGCAGGAGGGTGAGGTCGACTTCGACCTCGACACCATCGACGCCATCAGCCGCAAGGTCCCGTGCCTGGCAAAGGTCTCCCCCAACTCCGACTACCACATGGAAGACGTGCATCGCGCCGGCGGAATCCCGGCTCTCCTCGGCGAACTGCGGCGAGCGAACCTGCTCGACACCGACGTCTCGACCGTGCACACCAAGAGCTTCGACGAGTGGCTCGACACGTGGGACATCCGATCCGGTGCTGCGACCGACGAGGCGATCGAGCTGTTCCATGCCGCTCCCGGCGGCGTCCGCACAGTCGAACCGTTCTCCACGACCAACCGCTGGTCCTCGCTGGACACGGACGCCGCGGGCGGCTGCATCCGCGATCTCGAGCATGCCTACACGGTCGAGGGCGGTCTGGTGGTGCTCCGCGGCAACATCGCACTCGACGGTGCGATCCTCAAGACTGCAGGCATCGACGAGGACCTGTTCTCCTTCCAGGGGCCGGCACTGGTCGTCGAATCGCAGGAAGAGGCCGTCTCGGCCATTCTGCAGAAGAAGATTCAGCCCGGTGACGTACTGGTCGTTCGCTACGAGGGACCCAAGGGCGGTCCCGGAATGCAGGAGATGCTGCATCCGACGGCATTCCTCAAGGGTGCCGGTCTCGGCAAGGTCTGCGCACTGATCACCGACGGCCGCTTCTCCGGCGGAACGTCGGGGCTGTCCATCGGACACATCTCCCCCGAGGCCGCGGCGGGTGGTGTGATCGGGCTCGTCGAGAACGGCGACCAGGTGCGCATCGACGTCGCCACTCGAACCCTCGAAATCCTCGTCGACGACGAGACCCTCGACACACGCCGCGCGAAGATGAACGCGTCGGAGCGTCCGTGGCAGCCGGTCGATCGCCAGCGCACGGTGACCACTGCGCTACGCGCGTACGCCGCGTTGGCGACATCAGCGGACAAGGGTGCTGTTCGTTACGTCCCGTGACCGGGTGTGTGGAGCCTGCGGAACGCAGGCAGGTGAGCGGAAGTTCGTAGTCTGCTACGGGCGGATTCGAGCGGTGGTTGCAACGTGCCTGATCATTAGGGATGTTTGCGATGGTTCACCCGGGTTTCTCTCATCAGGTTCGGATGGCGTTCTGGTCACTGCGTAGCAGTGGCGTGACGG
>NZ_JALGQE010000007.1 GCF_022810405.1 Rhodococcus sp. ARC_M5 | reverse complement strand
GGGGGTAAGGCCCCCGGCAGACCACCGGGTTGATAGGCCAGAACTGGAAGTCGGGTAACCGATGCAGGTGACTGGTACTAATAGGCCGAGGACTTACCACAAAGAAGCTACGCGTCCACTGTGCAATATCTGAAACAACACACGAGTTGATTCAGCAAACACAATCGAATACAGGTCCATGACGAAACACGACCCCTGACAGCACATGTGAGGGAGTGTGTTCTCCGACTGAGACCGCTCGTGACACTGTTTCACAGAGTTACGGCGGCCATAGCGGAGGGGAAACGCCCGGTCCCATTCCGAACCCGGAAGCTAAGCCCTCCAGCGCCGATGGTACTGCACTCGACAGGGTGTGGGAGAGTAGGACACCGCCGAACACAACTTGAACCAAACAACCCCCGACCTCACGGTCGGGGGTTGTTTGCATTCGAAACCGTTACTGCTGCAACAGTATTCGTGGCCTTGTCCGTATTCGGTATCCCTGAATTCCAGGGCTCCGACATCTGCACCGCAAGTCCGATCATTGTGATGCGGGCGCGTGTCTCGCCCCCACCCGGGTCGCACACGCGAGCGCACTCGCCAGACGCGAGCAGAACAGCGACACCAGACCGCGCGCACCTGACAAACGCGCGCGCGTTCGCACAAGCCAGGCAGGGCGGCCGCGGCTCCGGCCATCCTGGACAGGGCCGGCCCCTGACGCCGGGCACCTGCCTCGCCAACTCCAACCCCCGTCGCAAACGCGAGCGCACTCGCCAGACGCGAGCAGAACCGTGAGACCAGACTGCGCGCACCTGACAAACGCGCGCGCATTCGCATAAACCAGAGGTTCCAGCTCCACGTCGCCGCCAATAGTGCCGATCGTCGACTCGTTCCTGTCACCCCCCACCCTGGTCGCAAACGCGTGCGCGTTTGCCAGACGCGAGCAGAACCGTGAGACCAGACTGCGAGCACCTGGCAAATGCGCGCGCGTTTGCGGGCCGCCGAACCGGACTGAACCCCAACAACTCGATTACTGCTATCGAGGCGTGGCGGTGAGGGTAGGCGGGCTTACGCAACACCTGGATTCTGCAGACGCGCTCGCCTTCGCAAGGCGCGCGCAGAATCGTCAGCGATTTCGTGAGCGTTCGACAAACGCGAGCGCGTTTGCGAGGGGGACCGGGCAATAGAAGGCCGAGTCGTCAAAGATGAAAACGGCAGGGACGCAGGGCACTACGCCTACTGAGCCCAACGATCGGGTCAGGCGTGAACGGCTTCGGGCTTGTCCGCCGCGACCTTGACGTCCTTCGGATTTGCGAGAACTGTTTCCGCAGACCGTCCGCGCAGGGTGACTGCATCACCGAATTCCCAACGATGCGCCTCGTCGTCGGCGGCACCGTCTACTGCGGTCTTGGACGCAAGGATCGCCCCTGGAGCGTTCTTCGCCAGCTCGGAGAGGCGAGCGGCTTCGTTCACCGGATCTCCGATGACCGTGTACTCGAATCGGGACTTCGCACCGACGTTGCCGGCGACTGCGCGTCCCGCCGCAACGCCCACTGCGGCACTGCATTCGGGGACTTCGACCAGCAACCGTCGGGCAATGGCTCGTGCTGCGGCCAATGCGGAGCCGCAGTGGTCGGTGATTTCGTTGGGAGCTCCGAAGATTGCCAGCGCAGCGTCGCCCTCGAATTTGTTGATGAAACCCCCGTGGTCGTCGACCTCGTCGACGACCACGGCGAAGAATCGATTGAGTAGGTCCACGACCTCGGTAGGGGGCCGGGATGCTGCCAGCTCGGTCGAACCCACGAGGTCGATGAAGAACACCGCGATGTCCCGTTCCTGTCCGCCGAGTTCGCTGTCGGACTGCAGTGCCTTTTCGGCAACCTCATGGCCGACGTGCCTACCGAAGAGGTCGCGGATCTTCTCCCGGTCGCGCACCCCGTCGGCCATCCGGTTGAATCCGCTCTGGAGCTCACCGAGTTCGGTGCCGTCGTACACCGCGAGGCGGACGTCCATGTTGCCCTTCTCCACCTCGGCCATCCCCGCCCGTACGTTGTTGATGGGCGAGGTAGTTGCGAATCCGCCGAGCACTGTCAATGCGAAACCGAAGATGATGGTGATTCCGCCGAGCGCAAGGATGGAGACGGCGAGCTGGTTGGCGCTCGTCTCGGGTCTGAGGAAGCGGAAGACCGCGATCATCATCAGTCCGGAGACCGGAACACCGGTCCCCAACAACCACGACAGGATCGACCGTCCCATGACACCGGCGATCCGGATACGACGTGGATCGCCTGCCTCGAGCGCCCGAGCCGCAATGGGGCGAAGCGCGAACTCACTGAGCAGGTAGCTGAAAGCGCAGACGACTGTGCCGCCCGCGGCGATCGTGAACGCAACTTTGGGTATCGCCTGAGGATCGATGATGCCGTCGATCGTGGTCAGCAGGATCAACGCGCCGGTCCACAGTGCGACCTGCATGCGCGTCAGGCGCCACGGCATGGCGAGAGTCGCGACCTGCTCGGATCGTGTCGGTCGACGATCCTCGATGCCCCACCGCAGGCTGCTCAGCGCGCTTGTGGTTCCCCAGACGACGCCGACCAGGAAGGCGAGAAAGACGTAAACCGGCACGACGATGAAATTGACCCACCAGTATCGATCCATGTCCAGGACGTCCGGGCCCGGAACCACGACACTGATCAGAACGCCCACGATGACCGCGCCGATCAAGTTCGACAGGACCAAGAAGACGGTCAGCAGCAGCTGAATTCGGATCCGTCGTCGACGTGGCGACTCGGAGGTGTCGCCGAGCAGTCGGGAACCCAGGGGAGCGGCAGATCGTCTCAGTTGCGGCATGGTCGTCACAGACTAACGGGGGGTCCTGCCTTAAGGTGGTCGAGTGCGTCTAGTTATTGCTCGTTGCCAAGTCGACTACGTCGGCCGCCTCACCGCACACCTTCCGTCCGCTCGTCGCCTGCTCCTCGTCAAGTCCGACGGATCGGTGAGCGTGCACGCGGACGACCGGGCCTACAAACCGCTCAACTGGATGTCTCCGCCCTGCTGGACGGTCGAGACCACCGAGGGCGAGACGATCAAGTGGATCGTCACCAACAAGGCCGGCGAGGAACTTCGCATCACCATCGACGACGTCGAGCTCGACTCGAGTCACGAGCTCGGCATCGATCCCGGGTTGGTGAAAGACGGTGTGGAGGCCCATCTTCAAGAGTTGTTGGCCGAGCACGTCAGCACGTTGGGCGATGGCTACACGCTCGTTCGTCGTGAATACATGACGGCCATCGGACCGGTGGATCTGCTGTGCCGGAACGCAGATGGCGGAACAGTGGCAGTGGAGATCAAGCGGCGCGGTGAGATCGACGGCGTCGAACAGCTGACTCGTTATCTGGAGCTGCTCAATCGTGATCCCCTGCTGGCTCCGGTCAGCGGAGTGTTCGCTGCGCAGGTCATCAAGCCGCAGGCGAAGACACTGGCCACCGATCGCGGTATTCGTTGTCTCACACTCGACTACGACGTCCTACGGGGAACCGACAGTACCGAGTTCCGTCTTTTCTGACGACTGTCGGTATCGGTCGACCCGTTCTCTACACTGGACGAGTGCCTCGTCGTAATCAGCCCCGCAGACCGAATCGGAGCGGTCCGAGTGATCTCGGTCCGCCCACCGATTCCGTGCTGGGTGGCAACCGGGTCGAGGTCGGTCCGGACGGAGACACCTACACGACGCGCATGGTCCCGGGTGCCAAGGCGGTCAAGACCTATCGCTGTCCCGGCTGCGATCACGAGGTGCGGCCGGGCGTCGCGCACATCGTTGCGTGGCCGTCGGACGACTTCGGCGGTGCAGACAATCGTCGGCATTGGCACACCGGGTGTTGGTCGGGCCGAAATACGCGAGGCCTCACCCGCAGGTGGTCGTAGCGGGGGAGGCCAGGCGCAGGACGAAAAGAGTCAGGACGTGGAGTCAGCCGATTCCTTCTCGTCCTCGGCCTTCGCTGCAGCTTTCTCCTCTTCCTTCTTCAGGATCGCGGTCGGGTCGGGATTGTCGAGTAGTTCGCTCTCTCGATTGACCGAGGCGAGCATCGCCGGTACCGAATCGAGCTGACCGCGAATTCCGAGCAGCTGGGCCAGCACTCGACTGCGCAGTACACGCAGTTCCTCGGCCAGTTCCTTGGAGTGCGCGATCCGCCGCTCGGCCTGTTCGCTGGCGGACTGAAGCCGTCGCGCAGCCTCGGTTGTCGCCTCTTCGATGCGGCGGGCGGCATCGGACTTGCTCGACGCTTCGAGCTCTTCGAGGGCGGAGAGGACCTTGGTGCGGCGCTCGGCCATCGTGATCTCGAAGTCCTCCTGAACCTCGGCGCGCTTGGCCTCGGATTCGGCGGCCAGCTTGTCGCGTTCGGCCTGCGCGGCCTCGACCACGCGAGCCGCCTCGGTACGCGCCTGGGCCATGGTCTGCTCGTGCTCGGCCTCGAGTGCCGTCCGGCGCTCTTCGAGTTCGGCCACCAGCGACTCGTGCCGTCCGCGCAGACGTGCACTTTCCTGCTGCGCAACCGAGATCATTTCCTCGGACTCCGAGTGCGCTTTCGCGCGGACCTCGGATGCCTCGTCCGACGCCAGCCGCAGCATGCGCGAGATTCGGTCGCTCATGCCCTCCGCGGTGGTGGGCGGAACCGACAAGCGATCGATGTCCTTGCGGAGTTCGTCGATCTCGTCTCGAGCGTCGTCGAGTTGCTTCGCCAGATCACGCGCCTGCGCTGCAGCTGCATCACGATCGGCGGTCGTCAGCCGTAGTTCGGCGTCGAACCGCTCGAAGTAGTTGGTGACTTCGTCGCGATCGAACCCCTTCCGGACGATGGAAAAGGGAAGTTGCACCGCGGAGGTGCGCTCATGATCGATGGCCATGGCCGTCAATTTACCGGTGAGTCAAGTAGAGAGCCATACGGCTGATTCACAGAGTTCGATCAGTGCGCGTCGGGGTTCGGTTCGACGAGTTCGATGAGCACGCCACCGGCGTCCTTGGGGTGGACGAAGTTGATCCGAGAATCGGCGGTGCCACGGCGCGGGGCGTCGTACAGCAACCGAACGCCGCGAGCGCGTAGCTCGGTCGAGATCTCGTCGATGTCGGTGACGCGGTACGCCAGCTGCTGCAGTCCCGGGCCGTTGCGGCCGATGAACTTGGCGATGGTGGACGACTCATCGATCGGGGCGAGCAACTGCAGTGCAGCGGACTTCTCCGGTGCTCCGGGGAACGAGAGCATCGCCTCCCGCACGCCCTGTTCCTCGTTGATCTCTTCGTGCACCGCAACCATCCCGAGGTGATCGGTGTACCAGGCGATGGCGGCGTCGAGATCGGGCACCGCGACACCCGCGTGGTCGATAGCCGTCACCAGGTCGGAGCGCAGCGGGGCTCCCGTGTAAGACTGCGTGCTGGAGGTCATGGCCATGACGTTAGCGCCAGCTGCGTTTCGGTGCTTCGCCCGGCCGGTATCGGCAGGCGGCGTCGGAGCGTTGATCTCGACAAGGCCGTCTTCACACTTTCGGAGGAAATCGTGACCACAACAGTCATCGTCGCCGGTGCTCGCACGCCGGTCGGGCGCTTCTCGGGCGCACTCAAGGACTTCTCGGGATCGGACCTCGGCGGGATCGCCATCAAGGGTGCACTCGAGCAGGCCGGTGTTGCTCCGGATCAGGTCGATTACGTCATCATGGGGCAGGTTCTCACCGCCGGAGCCGGCCAGATCCCGGCACGTCAGGCAGCTGTTGCTGCCGGCATTCCGATGACCGTGCCCGCATTGACGATCAACAAGGTCTGCTTGTCCGGTGTCGATGCCATCGCGCTGGCCGATCAGCTCGTCCGCGCCGGAGAATTCGAGATCGTCGTCGCCGGTGGCCAGGAGTCGATGACCCAGGCTCCGCACATGCTCGAGAAGTCGCGCGCGGGATTCAAGTACGGCGATGTGACGATGCGGGATCACCTGGCGTACGACGGTCTCTACGACATCTTCACCGACCAGGCCATGGGTGCGCTCACCGAGCAGCGCAACCAGAACACCGAGGTCATCACTCGCGAAGAGCAGGACACCTTCGCCGCCGCGTCGCATCAGAAGGCCGCTGCGGCCTGGAAGAACGGCGTCTTCGACAACGAAGTGGTCCCGGTGTCGATTCCGCAGCGCAAGGGCGAGCCGATCCAGTTCACCGCGGACGAAGGCATTCGCGCCGACACCACCGTCGATTCCCTTGGCAAGCTTCGCCCTGCCTTCGACAAGGCAGGCACCGTCACCGCGGGTTCGGCGTCGCAGATCTCCGACGGTGCTGCCGCCGTTGTGGTGATGAGCAAGGAGAAGGCGGAGTCGCTCGGTCTGACGTGGCTCGCGGAGATCGGTGCCCACGGTGTGGTGGCCGGTCCCGACTCCACGCTGCAGTCGCAGCCGGCTCGCGCGATCGCCAAGGCATGCGAGAAGGACGGCATCGATCCGAAGGACCTCGACGTCGTCGAGATCAACGAGGCGTTCGCGGCGGTCGGAATCGCGTCGACACGAGAACTCGGCATCGATCCGGAGATCGTGAACGTCAACGGTGGGGCGATCTCGATCGGGCATCCCCTCGGCATGTCGGGAGCTCGCATTGCTCTGCATCTGGCTCTCGAGCTGCAGCGACGCGGCGGCGGAGTGGGCGCGGCCGCGCTGTGCGGCGGCGGTGGACAGGGCGACGCCCTCATCGTTCGAGTACCGAAGCAGTAGGACTCGTAGTGGCTCTGGAGAAGAACTGAGACCAGAGCCACTACGTTCTGTCGTAGCAAACCGGGCACAATAGCGGGCATGACCAATTTCTTCGACCTGAGCAGCACAGCGAAACGCTTCCGTTTCGTCGCCGTGCTCGAAGCGTTCACCTGGCTCGGACTGCTGATCGGCATGGCCTTCAAATACATCCCCGCCGACGGCAACGAGATCGGCGTCAAGATCTTCGGGCCGATCCATGGCGGCGTGTTCGTCGTGTACTTGGCCGTCGCCGTGCTGACGGCAGTGAAGCTGAAGTGGGACGTCAAGGCGACCTTGCTCGCACTCGTCGCGGCGTTTCCCCCGTTCGGCACCGTCGTCTTCGAGATCTGGGCCGCGCGCACCGGACGCCTCGCCGAGCTGAGCACCGGCCGGCCCGTCGCCGACGCGAAGGTTCCGTCCTGACTGCCCGCCAGTGGATGACGCATCGGGTTAGTGACAAACTGTAGGACGTGACTCGACCCGGTTCCCGTCCTCCCGTCCGCCCGTCAGCTGCCGTCCCCGCCTCGATTGCCGGTGCTGTCGACTTGTCCGTTCTGAAGGACCGTCCGGCACCTGCTCCTGCGGCCGAGCCCGCCGGTGAAGCCGGGGGACTGGCACCGATCGTGGACGTGACCGCGGCGACGTTCGAGGCCGAGGTTCTGCAACGATCCACACAGGTCCCGGTGATCGTCGATCTCGGTTCCGCCCGGTCCCCGCAATCGCAGGCGTTGACGCGTCAGCTCGGGCAACTGGCCGTTGAGGCCGCGGGTACGTGGGTGCTCGCGCGGGTCGATGTCGATTCCAATCCGCAGATCGCGCAGGCGTTCGGTGTGAAAGCCATTCCGACGGTGGTAGCCGTTGCAGCCGGTCAGCCGCTGGCCGACTTCGAGGGAACGCAGTCGGACGAGCAGCTGCGTCAGTGGCTACAGGCCGTCGAGCAGGCGACTGCGGGAAAGCTCACCGGGCCTCCCGGAGTCGCGGCTGCCGAACCGGAACCCGAGATCGAGGATCCGCGGATCGTCGCAGCCGAAGAGGCCATCGACGAGGGCGACTTCGACAAGGCAGAAGCTGCCTACCAAGCGATCATCGACGCCGAACCGAAGAACACAGAGGCTGTCGCCGCGTTGCGCCAGGTCAAGTTTCTCGCGCGAGTACAGAATCTGGCACCCGACGCAATTGCTGTCGCCGATGCCGACGCCGGAAACGTGCAGGCTCGGATCGATGCCGCGGACGCCGAGATGGCCGGTCAGCAACCGGAGCAGGCCTTCGCTCGTCTGATCGACGGAATCAAGATCAGTGCAGGCGACGACCGAACTACGCTGCGCACCCGTCTGCTCGAGTTGTTCGAGTTGTTCGACTCGGCCGATCCGCTGGTCGTCTCTGCACGGCGCAAGCTCGCTTCGGCGCTGTACTGACCCGTCAGTTGTAGCGCGCGTCGCACCGTTCCTTGCCGCCGAGAACTCCCGAACGGAACGCATCGACCCGAGAGAAGCCGGACGGCAGCGTCGTACCGTTGATGTCGCTGGCGGCGAGGCCGTCGCTGAG
Organism: Rhodococcus sp. ARC_M5; assembly: GCF_022810405.1. Lineage (GTDB taxonomy): Bacteria > Actinomycetota > Actinomycetes > Mycobacteriales > Mycobacteriaceae > Rhodococcoides > Rhodococcoides navarretei. Next base: position 290,944 of record NZ_JALGQE010000007.1, on the reverse strand, counting down.
CAGTCCCGATACGGCTTCGTCGAGGTCGCCGGGGGACAGCACTATGTCGAGGCCGGTGTCACCGTTCTCGGCGCTCATCGCCGAGGTGATGACGCCGGACAAACACGCCGATCGTAAGGCGGTCTGTGGGTCGTCGAGCCGCTGGCCTGCTTCCTTCTGCACCGCGAGCGTGTAGCGCGAGGCGAAGAGCACGTAGGCGCTGTAGTCGCCGGAGACGTTGAGCGGCAGGATATCTCCGCGTTGTGGGGTCTCGGGTTGTCCGATTTCGGCCAGGTCCTCGACGTCGACACCGATGGTATTGGTCGACGGGCAGTACGACACCGGCGCGGTCGCCTCGGCGTCGGAACACCCGGTGTCCGACCCGGAGTAGTCGACGGTCGGCGGATCGGCCACGGGCAGCACCGCTTCGAAGGACCGAGTGAACAACCCGAGGGTGTCCTCGGTGACCGGTAGCTCACCGGAGTCGTCCGCGTCACTGAACTTCTGCGGCAACGATGCTCGACGCGAATCTATCTCGGCCTCGTCGATGCCGATGCAGGCTGCCGCGCCGTCGGTGAACCCGATCTGCACTGCGGTGACGCGCTCGAAGGCCGAACCGTGCACCGATTCGGGATCGTTGGGATCGACGTCGCGCACGGCAACGGTTGCTGCGAGAACGCCGTTGAGCCCGTCGGAGGTGTTGATGGTGAAATGCGGCGCATCGTCTTCGGCGACGTGGCGGATGAACGCACCGGCGAAACAGTCGGCCTGTTGTTCGGCAACGATGGTCGGGGTGTCGTCGCCGACGAGACCCGACTGGTGCTGAATGGCATGGCCGTACTCGTGGGCGATCACCATCACCACCGACATCGGCCCGAAGGCATCGACCAGAGCCGGCAGCAGAATGGTGCGATCCCAGCCGATCGAGTCGTCGCGGGTGCAGTACGCGGCGTTGGGAATACCGCCGGTGCGGTCTCCGCAGAATCGGACGCCCGATCCCTCGTCCTCGGACGCGTCCCACGAGACGATCTCGGACACCGGGGTGAACGAACCCTTGAACAGGTTCGGATACTGCTGTTCCCAGAATCGTTGGATGTCGTCGACCGCGTTCGTGGCGAGGATGTCGGAGTCGGTGCCCTCGGCGTTCTCGACTGTGATGGTCGAATCGGGGACACCGGGACGCGGTCCGCTCGGGCCGCTGGTGACGGGAAGTCCGGCGACGCTGAACGGATTCTCGTAGATCGATACGGCGTTTCCGCTGACGGTCTGCGCGCAGGCGGTCAGCACGAGCAGCCCTGCGGTGGCGGCCGCGGCCAGAAGTCGGGGTGTGCGGCCGCCACTCATCTACTGCTCCAGTTTGATCCAGATCGCCCCGTTGGCAGGTAGGGCGACCTGGCCTGACGCCGGTCGACCGTGCCACGAGTGCGATGTTGCCGTCACTTCACCCAGGTTGCCCACACCGGAGCCGCCGTATTCCGTTGCATCGGTGTTGAGAATCTCGATCCAACGGCCTGGTTCCGGTAGTCCCACACGATAGCTGCCGTGCTCGGTCCCGGAGAAGTTGAAAATACACGCGATGACCGAACCGTCGGACCCGTACCGCAGAAAGCTCAGCACGTTGTTCTCGGTGTCGTTGGCGTCGATCCACGAGTACCCGCTGGGGGAGGTGTCGAGTGTCCACAGTGCCGGATGTGACCGGTAGGTCGAGTTGAGATCGGACACAAGGGTTTTGACGCCGTTGTGCAGTGGCTCCTCGTCGATCTGGTACCAGTCCAGACCGCGCTCCTCGGACCACTCACGAGTCTGTCCGAACTCCTGTCCCATGAACAGCAGTTGCTTACCGGGGTGCGCCCACATGTAGGCGAGCATGCCGCGCAGACCGGCCGCCTTGGCGTAGTCGTCGCCGGGCATCCGAGTCCACAGCGTGCCCTTGCCGTGCACCACCTCGTCGTGGCTGATGGGAAGCAGATAGTTCTCGCTCCACGCGTAGACGAGCGAGAACGTGACCTCGTGGTGGTGGTAGCTGCGGTGGATGGGATCACGCCCGAGGAAGCCAAGGGTGTCGTGCATCCAACCCATGTTCCACTTCATGTTGAACCCGAGTCCGCCGACATTCGTCGGGCGGGTGACGCCGGGCCATGCCGTCGACTCCTCCGCCACAGTGACGACACCGCGGTGCTTCTTGTGCACCGTTGCGTTCATCTCCTGCAGGAAGGTGACGGCCTCGAGGTTTTCACGGCCCCCGTAGATGTTCGGCGACCAGCCGCCCTCGGGACGGGAGTAGTCCAGGTACAGCATCGACGCCACCGCGTCGACCCGCAGCCCGTCGATGTGGAACTCGTCGATCCAGTACAGCGCGTTCGCGACCAGGAAGTTGCGAACCTCGCGTCGTCCGAAATCGAAAACGAGTGTGCCCCAGTCGAGTTGCTCGCCGCGCTGCGGGTCGCCGTGCTCGTAGAGCGGGCCACCGTCGAACCGGGCCAGGGCCCATTCGTCCTTGGGGAAGTGCGCGGGAACCCAGTCGACGATCACGCCGATTCCGGCGCTGTGCAGGTGGTCGACGAAGTAGCGGAAATCGTCGGGGCTGCCGAACCGCGAAGTCGGTGCGTAGTACGACGTGACCTGGTAGCCCCAGGAGCCGCCGAACGGATGCTCGGCGACCGGGAGCAGCTCCACGTGGGTGAAGCCGGTCTCGGTGATGTACTCGGCCAGTTGCTCGGCGAGCTCGCGGTACCCGAGGCCCGGTCGCCAGGACGCCAGGTGGATCTCGTAGACGCTCATCGGAGCCTGCGTCGGCTCGATGCCGGCCCTGGTATCGAGCCAGGCGTCGTCGTTCCAGGTGTACGAGGATGCGGTGACGACCGAGGCCGTCGACGGGGGGATCTCGGTAGCAAAGGCCATCGGATCGGCCTTGTCCTTGACCGAGCCGTCGGAGCCGTGGACGCGGAACTTGTACAACGCGCCCGGCGCGATGTCGGGAGCGAAGACTTCCCACACGCCGGTCGAGCCGAGTGCTCGCATCGGCCAGCTGCGCCCGGTCCAGCCGTCGAAGTCGCCGACGAGCGTGACGCCCTGGGCAGCGGGAGCCCATACCGCGAACGACGTGCCGGTGACGGGGCCGTCCGGTGTCGCGTAGGACTGCTGATGTGCGCCGAGGATGTCCCAGAGCCGTTCGTGCCTGCCCTCGCCGAACAGGTGGAGATCGAGTTCGCCGAGAGTGGGCAGGAACCGATACCCGTCGGCGGACTCGGAGACGTGCCCACCGGGCCAGGTCACCACGAGCCGATAGTCGATCAGGTCCTCGAACGGCAACAGCACCGAGAAGAGCCCGTGCGCGACGTGGGTCAATTCGTGGTCGACGCCACCGATGCGGGCGACGACCTTCTCGGCGTCGGGTTTGAGCGCTCGAATCGCCGTGCCGCCCGGCATCGGGTGAGCGCCGAGTACGGAATGCGGGTTGTAGTGCCGCCCCGCGGCGATGAGTTCGAGATCGTTGTCGGACGGGGCTGCGACGGTGTCTTCGGGCGTCGTCGGATTCTCGGTCACGTTGAATCCCTTCACTTTCGGTTGCCGCGGTAGGCCAGTTCGATTCGTGCCGGGTAGGGGATGTGGGGGAGCGTGAAGATGTGCGCCACCGACGTCCAGGGCTCGAGCCGGACGAAATTGGTGTGGCCCCAGTCGTAGTGGACGCCGCTCACTTCGTCCTTGATCGTGAGGGTGTCCTGCCAGTCGTGGCCCAGAGCCGGCATGTCCAGGTGGATGGTGCCTTCCTCGGCTCCGAAGGGATTGAGGTTGATCACCACCAGGATCGAGTCACCGGTCTGCGGGTCGAACTTGGAGTAACCGATCAACGCCTCGTTGTCGATGCTGTGGAAGTGGATGTTGCGTAGCTGCTGCAGCGCCGGATGTGCACGCCTGATCGCGTTCAGCGTGGTGATCCAGGGCTCGAGCGACTCGCCGCGGGCGAGTGCACCCTCGAAGTCGCGTGGACGCAACTGGTACTTCTCCGAGTCCAGGTATTCCTCGCTGCCTTCGCGCACGGCCTGGTGCTCGAACAGCTCGTAGCCGGAGTAGACGCCCCAGGTCGGAGCCATCGTTGCTGCGAGAGCTGCTCGGAGAGCGAACATTCCGGGCCCGCCGTGCTGCAGGCTCTCGTGCAGGATGTCCGGGGTGTTGACGAACAGGTTCGGACGTGCGTCGTCGGCGCGTCGTGCATGCTCTTCGGCGAACTCGGTCAGCTCCCATTTCGCAGTACGCCAGGTGAAGTACGTGTACGACTGGGTGAAGCCGCGCTGCGCCAAGCCGTACATCCGTACCGGACGGGTGAAGGCCTCGGCGAGGAACAATACATCCGGGTCGGTCTTCTTGACCTCGGCGATGAGCCATTCCCAGAAGTCCGGCGGCTTGGTGTGCGGGTTGTCGACTCGGAAGACCTTGACACCCAGCGAGATCCAGTATCGGACCACGCGAAGCACTTCTTCGTAGATGCCACGGCGGTCGTTGTCGAAGTTGACCGGGTAGATGTCCTGGTACTTCTTCGGGGGGTTCTCGGCGTACGCGATAGTGCCGTCCGGCAGCACCGTGAACCACTCGGAATGCGTTGCAGCCCAGGGGTGGTCGGGAGCGGCCTGGAGGGCGAGGTCGAGTGCAACCTCCAGGTCGTGCTCCTGTGCGGCTGCGACGAAGGCGCGGAAATCGTCCTCGGTGCCCAGCTCGGGATGGATGGCGTCGTGTCCGCCGTCCTTCGATCCGATGGCCCACGGTGACCCGACGTCCTCGGGGCCCGGGGTCAACGTGTTGTTCGGGCCCTTGCGGTTGATGGTGCCGATCGGGTGGATCGGCGGCAGGTAGACGATGTCGAATCCCATGCGCGCGACGCGAGGTAACTGCTCTATCGACGTCGCGAACGTGCCGTGCCGCGGTGATCCGTCCTCGTTCCACCCCCCGGTCGACCGTGGGAAGAACTCGTACCAGGCACCGTTGAGAGCGAGATTGCGATCGACCCAGATGTTGACGGCACGCGAGCGGGTCACCAGCTCGCGCAGGGGGTGCGCGAACAACAGGTCGGCGACCGACGACGCGAACGCCGAGGACACGCGGGCCGGGAGCGGGCGGTCGGTGTCGCGCAGCGCGGCGGCGACGTCGGCCAGCAGTTGCCTGCTCTCGGCAGGAACTCCGGTGGCAGCGCGCAGGAACAGCCGTGCACCGATCTCCAGGTCGTTCGCGAGTTCGTGTGCACTCTGGCCCACTCCGAGCTTGGCTTCGACCGCATGGCGCCAGGTGCTGATCGGGTCGCTCCATGCTTCGATGCGACAGATCCAGTAACCCGGCCGAGAGGGGACGAACACCGCGTCGAACGTGTCGGGTTCGCGGCCCGGTGTCATCGGGATGCGTTCGAGTTTGCCTCCCGGTCCCCGCACCGACAGTGTGGCGGCCACCGCGTCGTGACCCTCGCGCCAGACGTCGGCGGAGACCGGAAAGGTCTCGCCCACCACCGCTTTCGCGGGGTATTTCCCGGTCGTCGTATCTGGAAGGACATTGTCGATACCAAGTCGACCTGTCACTTCACACTCCATTCTTCGCTAGAGGTATGGCTGCGCGGGCGCAACCTCTTGTCGAACCGATATTGGTGTGCTTCTACTCGTCAACCGTAGTGCAGCAGCGGAGATGGCGCGTGCGCCGACGCATACTTTCCGCGCCCTACGCAGCAGAGCAGATTTCACGTAAGACACCCATCGACACCGGTGTCCGTGGGTAGGGTTCGACTCTGTGAAAGCTTTGCGCCGATTCACCGTCCGAGCCCATCTTCCCGCCCGCTTGAATGCCCTCGCCGAGCTGTCGACAAACCTCAGGTGGTCGTGGCACTCGTCGACGCAGGATCTGTTCGAGCACATCGATCCACTGTTGTGGACCGAACTCGAGCGCGATCCGGTGGCCGTACTGGGAGCCGTCGCACCTGCGCGACTCGAGGAACTCGCGGTCGACGATCGCTTTCTGGCCGGGCTGGATGCCGCCGAGGCGGATCTGCACGACTACCTCGCCCGTCCGCTCTGGTACCAGAACGAGCTGTCCGAGGGTCGGGCTCTGCCGTCGGGTATCGGGTACTTCTCGATGGAGTTCGGCGTCACCGAGGTGTTGCCCAACTACTCCGGCGGCCTCGGAATCCTGGCCGGTGACCACCTCAAAGCCGCCTCCGATCTAGGTCTGCCGTTGATCGGCGTCGGGTTGCTCTACCGCTCGGGATACTTCCGCCAGTCCCTGACGGCCGACGGCTGGCAGGCCGAGCGCTATCCGTCCCTCGATCCACACGGTCTCCCGCTGCGGTTGCTCACCGACGACAGCGATTCTCCGGTGTTGATCCACGTGTCGATGCCGGGATCGAGGGTCCTGCGGGCGCGCGTGTGGATCGCCCAGGTGGGACGCGTCCCGCTGCTGTTGCTCGATTCCGACATCGCCGACAACGACCCGGAGCTGCGCGGGGTCACCGACCGGTTGTACGGCGGCGACCAGGATCACCGCATCAAGCAGGAGATACTCGCCGGTATCGGCGGAGTTCGTGCGATCCGGGCATACACGCGTGCACACGGATTGCCCGACCCGGAGGTGTTCCACATGAACGAGGGCCACGCCGGTTTCCTCGGCGTCGAACGCATTCGCGAACTCGTCACCTCGGGCGCGCTGGACTTCGACGCGGCGCTGGCCGCGGTGCGAGCCGGAACTGTCTTCACCACCCACACCCCGGTCCCCGCCGGAATCGACCGGTTTCCGGCGGATCTGGTGCGGCACTACTTCGGTAGTACGGACGGAGGGCCGGACTCGGCGCTGCTGCCGGGGTTGCCGATGGACCGAATTCTCGCCCTCGGCGGCGAGAGCGACGCCTCGGTGTTCAACATGGCGCACATGGGATTGCGTCTGGGGCAACGCGCCAACGGAGTCTCGAAACTTCACGGCATCGTCAGCCGTGAGATGTTCAACGACCTGTGGCAGGGCTTCGACGCCTCCGAGGTGCCGATCGGGTCGGTGACCAACGGGGTGCACGCGCCGACGTGGTCTGCCCGGGAGTGGGCACAGGAGGGGGAGCTGTCCTCGGAGCGCGTGTGGTCGACACGTAACGCTCTGCGTGCGCAATTGGTGGACGAGGTGCGGCGTCGGGTGCGGCGCTCGGCACTCGAACGCGGCTCCACTCAGGCCGAGATCAGCTGGACCGCGAATGTTTTCGATCCGAACGTGCTGACCGTCGGGTTCGCTCGGCGCGTGCCGACGTACAAGCGCCTGACCTTGATGCTCCGCGAACCCGAGCGGCTGCGCGCCATGTTGCTCGACCCGGTTCGCCCGGTCCAGTTGGTTGTCGCGGGCAAGTCGCACCCCGCAGACGACGGTGGAAAGGCGCTCATCCAGCAGATCGTCAAGTTTGCCGATCAAGCCGACGTACGGCACCGCATCGTGTTCCTGCCCGATTACGACATGTCCATGGCGCGCTTCCTGTATTGGGGATGCGATGTGTGGCTGAACAATCCGCTGCGACCGCTCGAAGCGTGCGGCACCTCGGGCATGAAGTCCGCACTCAACGGCGGTCTGAACCTGTCGATTCGCGACGGGTGGTGGGACGAGATGTACGACGGGGAGAACGGCTGGGCCATTCCCACTGCGGACGGCGTCACCGACGACAACCGCCGCGACGATCTCGAAGCCGCCGCGCTGTACGAACTGCTCGAACAGGCTGTGCTACCCAAGTTCTACGACCGCGGGGACGACGGGGTGCCGAGTCGCTGGATCGAAATGGTGCGGCACACCCTCGAACAGCTGGGCCCGAAAGTGTTGGCCTCGAGGATGGTTCAGGACTACACACTGGGCTACTACGCGCCTGCTGCCGAATCCGCCCGTGCAGCCTCGGCCGAGGATCATCGCGGTGCCACGGACGTCGCGTCGTACCGCCGCCGCGTCGAACAGGCTTGGGGCGCAGTGAAAGTCACCCGCGTCGACAGTGACGGCCTGCCGGACACCCCGGTGATCGGTGCGGAGCTCTCGCTGCGCGCCAACGTCGATCTCGGTGGACTGGACGCGTCGGACGTCGTGGTGCAGGCAGTGGTGGGCCGGGCCGATGACGAGGAGAACCTCACCGACATCAGGACGACGGCCATGGCGCACGTGGGAACCGAGGGCGGTGAGCACATCTATGCCGGGCAGACGTCGCTGCCGCACAGCGGTGCGGTGGGGTACACGGTGCGCGTGCTACCTCATCACCACGGTCTCGCCTCGGATGCCGAACTCGGGTTGGTGGCGACGCCGTAAGGGCAGCTACTTTCCGGCCAGGCGGGTGAGCGCCTTGCGGACCACCTCCGGGTCCGAGGTCTCCCAGAACGGCGGCAGCGAGGCACGCAGGTACCCGCCGTAGCGGGCGGTGGCGAGCCGCGAATCGAGAACGGCCACAACACCTTTGTCGTCGACGCTACGGAGCAGTCGGCCGACACCCTGCGCCAGCAGCAGGGCCGCGTGGTTGGCGGCGACCGCGAGAAAGCCGTTACCGCCGCGGGATTCGACGGCCTGCTGCCGGGCCACCAGCAGTGGATCGTCGGGCCTCGGAAACGGAATACGGTCCAGGATGACCAAACTCAGCGACGGGCCAGGGACGTCGACGCCCTGCCACAGCGACAGCGTCCCGAACAGGGAGGTGGCCTCGTCGTCGGCGAACTTCTGCACCAGTGCGCCGGTGGAGTCGTCGCCCTGGCACAGGATCGGTGTGTCGAGGCGTTCGCGCATCTCCTCGGCGGCGGCCTTGGCGGCGCGCATCGACGAGAAGAGTCCGAGTGTGCGGCCGCCTGCGGCGCTGACCAGGGACTCGATCTCGTCGAGGGATGACTTCGACAGGCCGTCACGTCCGGGCGGCGACAGATGCTTGGCGATGTACATGATCCCGGCCCGCGCGTGGTCGAACGGCGAGCCGACGTCGAGCGAATTCCACCTGATCGACCCGGTGTCGGACGGCGGTTCGACGCCGGACGCCATCGCGGTGTCACTGCGCGACGGCTTCTCTGCCGGCAGCCCCCAGTTGACGGCCAACCCGTCGAACGATCCACCGACGGTCAAGGTCGCGGAGGTGAGCACCACGGTGGACTCGGCGAACAAGCGCGCTCGCAGCAGTCCGCCCACCGACAGCGGAGCGATGCGGACGGTGCGTTTGACGTTGCCGCGGAAATCGTCGACGGCATGCCAGACGACGTCCTTGCGTTTGGCCGGATCGGGTTCGTCGAACGCCGTGAGAACACGGACAGCGCTGTCGTGCACCTCGTCGACCGCGACGAGTGCGGCGCTGCGGGCCGCGGCAGCCTCGGGATCGCTGGCCGCCATGCCCTGCTTGTTGGGGCCGATCGCGGTCCGCACCGCCCAGGCGGCGTCGCGGATGGAGGCGAGTGCGGGGCCGACGCCGTCGGGGAGGGACTGCCAGCGGCTCGGGGGTAACTCGTCCAGAATTGCGGCCCAGTTCTCGGCAGCTCCCTCGAGCTGGTCGACCGTCTCTTCTTCGATGAGTTTGGCGCTACGACGCGCCGCGGCGGTGACGGTTGCGGCCGACAGTTCCTCGGTGGCCACCCCGGTCACCCGGTCGACCAGTTCGTGGGCCTCGTCGACGACCACGACGTCGTGCTCGGGCAGGATCTGGATGCCGGTGATCGCGTCGATCGCCAGCAGGGCATGGTTGGTCACGACCACGTCGACCTGGGCGGCCTCGGTGCGGGCGCGCTCGGCGAAGCAGTCCTCGCCGACCGGGCAACGTGATTTGCCCAGGCATTCCCGCGCGGTGACGCTGACCTGACGCCAGGCTTGATCGCTGACCCCTGGCACCACGTCGTCACGGTCACCGGTCTCGGTCTCGGACGACCACTTCGTCAGCCGGACCACCTCTCGTCCCATGCGGGAGACGGCGAACGGGTCGAACAGTTCCGCGTCCGGTGCCTCCTGCGCAGCGCCGGTATGGATCTTGTTCATGCACAGATAGTTGTTGCGGCCCTTGAGGATTGCGAACTTCGGGCGACGGCCGACTGCCTCGGTCAGGGCGTCGGACAGGCGGGGTAGATCGCGGTCGACCAGCTGTCGCTGCAGCGCGATGGTGGCCGTCGAGACGATGACGGTCTTGCCGGATTCCACCGCGTGCCGAATGCTCGGCACCAGGTAGGCGAGGGACTTGCCGGTGCCGGTGCCCGCCTGCACCGCGAGATGCTCCCCGGTATCGATCGAGTGCGCTACCGCCGAGGCCATCGTCAGCTGATTGCTGCGTTCCTTGCCGCCGAGCGAGTGCACCGCGACCTGCAGTAGAGCGGGAACGGTTGGCAACTCGGTCTTCGACGGCACCGAAGCAGACTACTGCCGATCGCCCACCCGGTTCGGTATCGACACTGCAGTTACCCCTCGACGAAGCGGGTGGGGATCGCCGGCTCGCCCTGGGACAGTTTCAGGCCCTCCCACGGGAGGCTGACCAGCCGTCGGGCCAGCAGGTCACGGCCGTCGGTGAGGGTCGGAAGATCGGCGACCCGTTCTCCGCCGCGGACCAACGGGGTGGTCAACGTCTCCACCGTCAGATCGCTCTCGACGGTCGGGGGAGCGTCGAAAGGATGCACGATCTCCTCGATCGCGGTGCCTGTGCTCCGCGCCGTCCGCACAGCAGCCTTGGTACCCCCACGCGATTCCTTGTGGCTGCTCCGCTTGGCGACGGGGATGCCGTCGACGGTGACCAGCTTGTAGACCATGCCCGCCGTCGGAGCACCGGAACCGGTGACCAGTGACGTGCCGACGCCGTAGGAGTCGACCGGCTCGGCCCGCAGTGCGGCGATGGCGTACTCGTCGAGGTCGCCGGAGACGACGATCCTGGTCCTCGGCGCACCCAGTGCGTCCAGTTGGTCGCGAACCTGGCGCGCGAGTACGCCGAGGTCGCCGGAGTCGATGCGCACACCGCCGAGTTCGGGCCCGGCCACCTCGATGGCGTTGGCGACGCCCTGGGTGATGTCGTAGGTGTCGACGAGCAGGGTGGTGCCCACGCCGAGCGCGCGCACCTGAGCCGCGAAAGCGGACCGTTCGTCCGGGCCGTCGGCGGTGGTGTGCAGCAGCGTGAAGGCGTGCGCCGATGTACCAGCGCCAGGGACGCCGTGGCGTCGGACGGCTTCGAGGTTGGATGTCGCGGTGAATCCGGCGAGATATGCCGCCCGCGAGGCAGTGACGGCGGCCTCCTCGTGGGTGCGCCGCGATCCCATCTCGATGATCGGACGGGACTTGGCTGACGCCACCATCCGCGCAGCCGCGGAGGCGATCGCACTGTCGTGATTGAGGATGGAGAGCACGAGCGTTTCGAGGACGACGCACTCGGCGAAGGTGCCGCGGACGGTCAGGACGGGAGAGCCGGGAAAATACAGCTCGCCCTCGCGATAGCCGTCGATGTCGCCCGTGAACCGGTAGTTGCGCAGCCATTCGACGGTGTCGGCGTCGAGGAATTCGGCGACGATCCGCAGCTCGTCCGGGCCGAACCGGAACCGCGTGATGGCGTCGAGAATGCGTCCGGTGCCCGCGAGAACTCCGTATCGCCGGCCACCAGGTAGGCGTCGCGCGAACACCTCGAAGCTGCAGATGCGATCGGCGTAGCCGCTGGCCAGAGCCGCGGACAGCATCGTGTACTCGTACTGATCGGTCAGCAGCGCGGTGCTGGCACCGTCGCTGGAATTCGCGTGATCCGTGGTCGCGTCGTTGCTCACCTCGCCCACACTACGAGCGAAGGGGCGAGCGTGGGAGGCTGGCCCGACACGCCGTACCCTGTTGCCATGCCTTGGTTGACGGTGGATGGAACGCTTCTGCCCGTGGACGGCTTCTCGGCAGGTGAGGTGGTCGCCGCGTCACCGCAGGCGGTTCCGGCGCAGTCCGAGGCCGTTGCAGCGGACGAATCGCACGACACCCCCTGGGTCACCATCGTGTGGGACGACCCGGTCAACCTGATGCACTACGTGACCTACGTGTTCCAGAAGCTGTTCGGCTACAGCAAGGCCAAGGCCACCGAGCTGATGATGCAGGTGCACTCGGAGGGCAAGGCCGTCGTGTCCAGTGGTGAGCGCGACGCGATGGAGAACGATGTTCGACGGCTGCATGCGGCGGGTCTGTGGGCCACCATGCAGCAGGACAAGTAGTAGCTCGCCCCCTCTTCGTCAGATAAGGACATCAGTAACAGTGCGCACGTGGACGAGACGTAATTCGTTGTCCGGGGTCAAGATCAAATCCGAGATCGATGCTCGTGAGGCCGCCGTGCTCCGGTCGCTCGTCGGCTCCGTTCTCGGATTGCTGCGCGACCGCTCCGCCGCCGCCCCCACCGACGAGCTCGCCGCGCTGACCGGTCTGCGTACGGGCCACAACAGTCCGCCCGAGGATGCCGCGCTGGCGCGGTTGCTGCCGGACTTCCATCGCGCCGACCCGGGCCGCGACGAAGAAGATCCGGCCGACCTCAACGGTGCGCTGCGCGGACTTCACGAACCCGAGATCATCGACGAGAAGATGGCCGCGGGATCGATGATCCTGGCCACGCTGCCCGAATCCGGTGGCAAGATCGTGCTGACCCAGGAGCAAGCGGACGCATGGTTGACCGGACTCAACGACGTGAGGCTGGCGCTCGGCACGACGCTGGGGATCAATGCGGACACACCCGACGTCCTCGACGAGGGTGATCCTCGTGCTCCACATCTCGATGTCTACCACTGGCTGACCTGGATGCAGGATTCACTCGTACAGGTCCTCACTCCCTAGGACGCCCGCGTGACCGCTGCCTTCCAGATGCCCGGACCACGGGACAGTTTGACCGACGTCGCAGGTCTGCTGGTCGGTCATCATCACGAACTCGACGACGCCACGATGGGATCCGGTTCGGCCACCGGGTGCACCGTGGTGCGCGCCCTCGGAGGTGCGACGGCCGCCGTCGACGTCCGCGGCGGCGGGCCGGGAACACGCGAGACCGACCTGCTCGATCCGAGCCATTCCGTCCAGCACGTCAACGCGATCCTGCTGACCGCGGGGAGCGCCTACGGGCTCGCGGCCGCCGACGGTGTCATGCGGTGGCTGGAAGAACACGGCCAGGGCATTCCGATGGGCAGTCCCGACCACGTCGTTCCGATAGTGCCGGCCGCGGTGATCTTCGACCTTCCGGTCGGCGACTGGGCAGCGCGTCCGACGGCGGAGTTCGGCTATCTTGCCGCGGCAGCGGCGGCGACCGAATTCGCGACGGGATCGGTCGGTGCGGGTGTCGGTGCCCGCGCCGGCGTGCTCAAGGGTGGTGTCGGTACCGCCAGCACGGTGATCGAGGGCGGCCCTGCCGACGGGGTGACCGTCGCTGCGCTGATGGTCGCCAATCCGGTCGGCGCAGTGTTCGACCCACGCACCGGTCTGCTGTGGGGTGTCGGCACGCTCGGGCCTGCGTCGTTCGGCATGCGCACGCCCGACGTGAACCAGCTGTGGGCCGCGCTGGCCCTCGAACCCAAGGGCACTGCCCTGAACACCACGATCGGGGTCGTCGCCACCGATGCCGCGTTGTCGTCGGCGTCGTGCAAGCGGATTGCCGTTGCCGGTCACGACGGTCTGGCACGGGCCATTCGACCGGCACACTCGCCACTCGACGGCGACACGATCTTCGCCGTGTCCACCGGCACCAGACCCGTCACCGCAGAGTCCATGGTGCCCGCGGCGTTCTCGGCGGAACTCCCGGTACTGGCCGCGGTCACCGAGGCCGCAGCGATCGTCGTCGAGAAAGCAATCGTCCGAGCTCTGCTCGACGCCACATCGGTGGCGGGCATCCCCACGTACCGCCAGATCTTCACGTCCGCGTTCGGCGGATCGGGAGCCTGAGCGCAGCTCACTCGATACCTCTGCCCGGTACCGTGGAGGTACCGAATCCGGAGGCGATCATGAGCGAGATCAGTAACCGTCCAGCGCAGCGTGAGCGGCCGGTCTGGATGCAAGCCGCCATGCTGGTGGGAGCTTTCACCGTGCTGCTGTGGGTCATCGAGTTCATCGATGTGGCCAGCGGATCGAGACTCGAACGCAATGGCATCGAGCCGCGCTCGATCGAGGGGTTGTGGGGCATTCTGTTCGCGCCCGTGTTGCACGACGACTGGCAGCATCTGATCGCGAACACCGTGCCCATCGTCGTGCTCGGATTTCTGGTGTTGCTGTCCGGACTTGCGCGCGGTTTGGCCGCCACCGGGATCATCTGGGTGGTCGGCGGATTCGGCACCTGGCTCATCGCCGGTTCCTACACGAACACCATCGGCGCGTCGATTCTGATCTTCGGCTTCATCGCGTACCTACTGGTTCGAGGGTTCTTCACCCGCAAGCTCGGGCAACTCGCGATCGGCGTCGTGGTGTTCGTGCTGTACGGCAGCGCTCTATGGGGTGTGCTCCCTAGCGAACCGAACGTCTCGTGGCAGGGGCATCTGTTCGGCGCGGTGGGCGGAGTGGTTGCAGCTCGACTGCTCTCGGCCGACGCCAGAGCCGAGCGAGCGCGCGCGAAATCGCTCGATCGGCCCACTTCGTAGTCACGAGGTAACTGCAGACACATCTGTCGTCGGCGGTGAATTTCGCCGACTCGCGCTGTGAATACTGCCCGAACGTTTCGAGTGACGCACTCGGCGTGGCAGCATGGCTTTCATGCGAATTACCGTCCTGGGATGTTCGGGCAGTGTGTCCGGACCCGATTCGCCCGCGTCGGGCTACTTGCTGGAAGAAGAGGAGACCTCTCCGGTCGTCCTCGACTTCGGTCCGGGCGTTCTCGGGGCGTTGCAGCGCTACGCCGACCCGGGCGATGTGAGCGTTCTGCTCTCGCATCTACACGCCGATCATTGCCTCGACGTTCCGGGTCTGCTGGTGTGGCGTCGCTACCATCCCACTCCGCCGGAGGGGCGCGCGATCGTCTACGGACCGAAGGACACAGCGTTCCGGCTCGGAGTGGCCTCGGCCGAGTGCGGTGGCCAGATCGACGACATGTCCGACACGATCGATCTGCGTCGCTGGGTGGACGGGCGCACCGTCGAATTCGGCAAGCTGTCGATTCTGACTCGGCAGGTGTTTCACCCGCCGGAGTCGTACGGCATGCGAGTCACCACGGGCGCGGGCCGCACGTTCGCGTACAGCGGCGACACGGGAATGTGTCAGGCGGTGCGAGATCTGGCGCACGGGGCCGATGTGTTCCTGTGCGAGGCATCGTGGACCGACAGTCCCGAGCGGCCGGAGGGCGTGCACCTGTCCGGAACCGAGGCCGGCCGAATCGCTCGCGAGGCCGGAGTCGGGGAGTTGCTGCTCACCCACATTCCGCCCTGGACGTCCCGCGAGGACGTCATCGCCGAGGCCAAGGCGGAGTTCAGCGGACCGGTTCATGCCGTTCTTCCGGGGGACGTATTCACCGTCTGAGGACGCGCTAGGCTTCGAGTCGTGTCCAGACGAGAAGACGGCAGAGCGGACGACGAGCTCCGCAACATCAAGATCACCCGCGGATTCACCAGTCACCCGGCAGGGTCGGTGCTGGTCGAGTTCGGCAACACCAGGGTGATGTGCACGGCCAGCGTCGAGGAGGGCGTCCCGCGCTGGCGGAAGGGATCCGGCCTCGGTTGGCTCACCGCGGAGTACGCGATGCTCCCGGCCGCGACGCACACCCGCAACGGTCGCGAATCCGTCAAGGGCAAGGTCGGCGGACGAACGCAGGAAATCTCCCGCTTGGTAGGACGTTCGCTGCGTGCCTGCATCGACCTCGCCGCCATCGGTGAGAACACCATCGCACTCGACTGCGACGTGCTGCAGGCCGACGGTGGTACCCGAACCGCAGCTGTCACCGGGGCGTTCGTGGCGCTCAACGATGCGGTCACCTACTTGCGTGCAGCAGGACGACTGGCCGATCCGCAGCCCATCTCGTGCATGATCGCCGCGGTCAGCGTCGGCGTCGTCGACGGTCGAGTGCGTCTCGATCTGCCCTACGAAGAAGACTCACGCGCCGAGGTCGACATGAACGTCGTCGCCACCGACACCGGCACGCTGGTGGAAATCCAGGGAACCGGAGAGGGCGCGACGTTCCCACGCACCACCCTCGACAAACTGCTCGATTCGGCATTCGTCGGTATCGAGAAGTTGTTCGACGTGCAGAGGGAAGCTCTGGCGTTGCCGTACCCCGGCGATCTGCCCGAGCCCGCGGCCGCGGAATCGAAGAAGAAGTTCGGTGCCTGATACCAAGCTTCTGGTAGCAAGCCGGAACGCGAAGAAGCTGCGCGAACTCCGGCGGGTGCTCGATGCCGCCGGAGTGGTCGGAATCGAACTGGTCGGCCTCGACGAGGTGCCGCCGTTCCCGGAGGCTCCCGAGACCGGAGCGACCTTCGAGGACAATGCGTTGGCCAAGGCGCGCGACGGCGCGGCGGCCACCGGATTGCCCTGTGTGGCAGACGATTCCGGTATCGAAATCGATGCCCTGAACGCGATGCCCGGAGTGCTGTCGGCACGCTGGTCCGGTACACACGGGCAGGACGAGGCCAATACCGCGTTGGTTCTGGCGCAGCTGAGCGACACCCCCGACGAGCGCCGCGGAGCCGCCTTCGTCTCGGCGTGTGCCCTCGTGATTCCCGGCGGCACCGAGACCGTGGTCCGCGGCGAGTGGCGCGGTGCGGTTGCCCGAGAGCCGCAGGGGGAGAACGGCTTCGGCTACGACCCCATCTTCGTGCCCGAGGGGGACGGCCGCAGCGCAGCACAGCTGAGTCCCGAGGAGAAGGACGCCGCCTCGCATCGGGGTCGCGCGCTACGCACGCTGATTCCGGCGCTCGAAGAACTGGCAGGGACGTAGCTCGTGGATGCGCGCGTGATTCTGAGGCGTACTGCGGTGGTGCTCGCCGCCGCCGCGGTGTGCCTGGCGGGTACGCCTGCCTCGGCGGCACCTGTGTCAGGCTCCTTCGTCGAGGCTTTCGCCTACTCGATCGCGCACCCGGGAGTGACGCCTGCCGGCTCGAACGACTTCTCGTGCGTTCCGAGCGCGCAGCATCCCGAGCCGGTGGTGCTGGTGCACGGATTCCTGGAGAACTCCTATGCCAACTGGGCATCCCTGTCGCCGAAGCTGGCCGCTGCCGGATACTGCGTGTTCGCGATCGACTACGGCAAGACCGGACCGGTTCAGGCCCTCGGTGCGCTCGAACCCATCCCCGAGAGTGCTGCGGAACTGTCGACGTTCGTCGATTCCGTGCTCGCGGCGACGGGCGCGCAGAAGGTGTCGATCGTGGGCCACTCGAAGGGCGGCACGGTTCCGCGCTACTACGCCCGCTTCCTCGGTGGCGACCGCACCGTGGCGCGGATCGTGGCGTTGTCTCCGCCGAACTACCCGACGGCAGGTCCGCCGGTGCAGGACGACGTGCTCGAGCGACTGAACGAGGGGAGCGACACCGTCTCGGGAATCGACTACACCACGATCGTCACCCGATACGACCAGGTCGTCGTTCCGTACACGGCCTCCCTGCTCAGCGGAGCGGGAAACACGAACGTGGTGCTGCAGGACGTGTGTCCGTCCAATGCCGTCGAGCACACGGGAATCTCGTACGATCCGCTGGCTCAGCGGCTGGTGCAGAACGCATTGGATCCGGCGATCGCGCAGCCGATCGGCTGCTGACGTCAGACGGCGAAGTCGGCTTTGACCTGCTCGGTGCGCTTGTGCTCGACGTAGAAGGACAGGAACGGAATGGTCCCGGCGAGCAGTGTGCCGATCGTGCGGGCGGCAGGCCACCGAACCTTGATGGCGAGATCCACCGTGAGCACGAGGTACACGAGGTAGACCCAACCGTGCACGACGGCAATCCAATTGGGCACGTTCTCGACCTCGAAGATGTACTTCGCGACCATCTCGGTCACGAGAACGAGCAGCCAGATGCCAGTGGCGTAGGCCAGAACGCGGTAACGCAGCAGCGCGGACGCGATCTTCCGATTCTTGTCGGTGGACGGCTGTGTCTTGTCCGGTGCCGAACTCACGTGGTGCTCCTGTCGGTCCCGCGGGATTCGTTCAGCTCCGCGAGGTAGTTGTTGTACTCGAGTAGTTGCCTGGCCTCGGGATCGTCGAGGTCCGCAGCGTCGGTTGCCGGGGCGCCCCGCTGGGGGAGCAGGTCGAGCGGCACCTCGGTGGGCCCGTCGGGCCGAGCCGCCGCCGCCTCCTCGGGGTCCTCGTCCTCGAGGCGGACGAACTTGCGGTAGGCGTAGACCACGAACACAGCGAACAGGGGCCATTGGAACGCGTAGCCGAGGTTCTGGCCGTTGCCACCGACTGCCTCGAAGCGTTCCCATTGCCACCAGCCGAGGCCCAGGCACACCGCCGCGGACACGATGACCAGCGCGATCAGTGCTGGCCGACGGTTCGGGCGGGATGACGTCATCCCTCGACGGTACCGGAGGTACTACTACTGGAGGTAGTCGCGTGCTGCGGCCCGGCGGTGATTCTCACCATGGACGACTCGGGTGCGACTCATGCGCGACGACGGTTCGCCCGTGCTCGGGCGAGTTGCTCGGCACCGGGGCCGGTGACGTCGGCGAGAGCGCTGCTGCGCCCCGTCAGCACCAACGCCAGGGTGCCGGCGGATCCCTCGATGAGGGGTCCTTCGCCGCGGCTCCACTCCAGATCGGTTGCTCGCCACCGCAGTCGAAGTTCGGGGCCCTTGAACGGTGCGGCACCGCTCGCGGGCACCAGGAAATCGAGCATCGTGATCATGCGGTGGTCGGGAACGTGGTGCTCGATTCCCAGCGGCCTGCACACGTCGAGTCCGTGCACGATGACGTCGGACAAGGGGGCCAGCGGACCGTGGCCAGGCGGGGTGAATTTCTTGTCGGCGTGAGCTGTCAGGAGCGCGGGTAATTCGTCGCCGTGCTTGCGCCTCACACGCTGGGTCATCAGCTGATTGGCCCGGTCGAAGTTGCCTCGGGTACGTGCCATGGCAAGGCCGAACTGCCTGAGCGGGATGATCAACGGGACCACCAGATGGGCGGCGACGTCGCGCACCGTCCAGGCCTCGCACAGCGATGGGGTGTCCCATTGTTCGGGGGTGAGAGCCTCGAGAGTTCTTGCGAGAGAACGCCTCTCGTCTGAAATCTCGGCGAAGATCGCGTCGTTGTCGGGGTTTCTGGACATTCGAGCCGCCTTCACACGTCGGAACCTGCAGAAGTCTCGAGAAAAGCCGGGTCGAACGACCGTGGTGCGCGAGGGGGGACTTGAACCCCCACGTCCTGAGACACTGGAACCTAAATCCAGCGCGTCTGCCAATTCCGCCACTCGCGCGTGCCGGTGAAGTCTACAACCGATGCTCCGGTGCGCGCGACGCGGTTCTTCGAGCCAGGTCGACCTCCGATTAGGCTCGCCGGGTGGTGAAGAAGGAGAACTCGTTCGACCCAGCGCGCATCCTCGAGTTGCTGTGGCGAGTCGATGCCAAGCCGAGTCGAACCGGACTGAGCGTGGATGCGATCGTCGACGCCGCGATCGAACTGGCCGATGCGAGCGGTCTGGCCTCGGTATCGATGCGGAACGTGGCAGAGCATCTCGGTGTCGGTGCGATGTCGCTCTACACGCACGTGCCGGGCCGGGAAGAGTTGGCCGATCTGATGATCGATCGAGCACTCGCGGGCCTCTATTCGGACGTCGACGAGCCGTCCTCCGTCGCCGGCGGCTGGCGTCCTGCTCTGCGGTTCGTCGCCGAGCGCAATTGGTCTCTGTACCAACGGCATTCGTGGCTACTCGAAGCAGAGGGGGCACGCCCTGTGCTCGGTCCGCACACCAACGACAAGTACGAGGCAGAGTTGCGCGCCCTGGTCGGCATCGGCCTGGACGACGTCGAGATCGATTCCGTTCTCACGTTGGTTCTGACCCACGTCTCCGGTACCGCGCGAGCCCTTGCAGGCGTGAGGCGTGTGAAGGAGCAGTCGGGCCTGACCGATGCCCAGTGGTGGTCGGCCACGGCTCCGATCCTCGAACGGGTGATGGACCGTGATCGCTTTCCGGTGTCGTCTCGGGTCGGGACGGCCGCGGCGACGTCGTACGACGCCGCCAGCGACCCCGTGCACGCCTACCGGTTCGGGTTGGAGTGCATTCTCGACGGTGTGGAGGCGCTGATGTCGCGCACTCAGCCCACCGACCGGAGCGCTGCCCCGGAGTGACGCCGCTTGGGCCTGCGCAACTTGTGCTGGTATCGCCACACGGCATGCTCGAGTGAGGCGAGGTCGGTGCCGAGTGCGTTCGCTGCCGCGGTGAGAATGACGGGGGAGCGGTCTTCGGCGATTCCGGCGGCGAGGTTCTGATGGAGGGGTTCGAGTGCGTCGGCGACGAAGGAGTTCAGATGTGCGGCCGCTGTGTCGGTCCGCACCCCGAGATGCATGAGCATGCATTCCCAGGTGGTCTCGCCGAGACCGGGAATCGCGCAGAACGCCTCGAATTGTTGCTCGGTGTGCTGCTCGAAGTCGCTCGATCGGCTCAGTCCCACCGACACGAGCGTCTGTGCTGCCACGGCTGCAGCTGCTGCCTTGGTTCGGCTGTTGCCCGGAACGAACTGACGGTTGGACAGAATCTCGACGAGTACGTCAGGATCTGCATTCAGTTCGGCGAGCGTTGTCAAATCATCGAGTCGGTTGTCGCCACGATGCGATCGCCATCGCGCGAGCACTGCGCGGACCCCGCTGCTGGGTCCGCCGTAGGGTGCGCGAGCAGAGAAGATCGCATCCAGTAGCGCGACCTCGCTCTCGCCGCGCCACCCGGGCGTCCAGTGCGGCGAACGTGATTGTGACGCAACAGATTCGATATGCGTCAGCAGTGCGTTCAGTTCGTCTTGGGTGCAGATATCTGTAACCGATGAATACATGAATTCCCCCCGGAGTTCGTCGACCACTCTCCCGAGGAGTGGTTCGATCGCCCACGGTAGAGGGCGTCACCGACAAGCTCTGCGGATGACAAACTGTGCTCGACATCACATCACGAAAAGATAACGAAAAATGCGAGGGTTTCCTCATGTTTTTCGATACCGGGCGATGCTCTCGCCAGCGTGGATACGGGTTACCGGCGGGTCGGGTAAACAAAAAGTAAAGCCGCTTCCAGTGGCGTACTCGCTGGTAGCACTCGGACGTCCGAGCAAACCTGAGGATTTCCTCATGATTTTGTGTCAACCTTGAGCAGCGCGGAAGAGATCTGTCGACGAGGACCGGCTCACCGCTTCGCCCATGTAGCCCACGACGCACCCGGGCGGCCATTACAGCGAACGCCCCGACCCCCGAGGCGTCCACGAGAGGAATCTTCAGCCTTGACGATCAACGAGAGCACACCATCACACGGACGAGGCTCGCGAAGCACCGGCAACGCAGACAAATCCCCTAGAAGCAATGGCGGCTCTCGGACTCTGGCAGATCGTTTCGCCGCGGGCGAGCCGTACGCACTGGCCTTCGGTGGCCAGGGTGCACCGTGGCTCAGCTCCCTCGAAGAACTCGCTCGCGACTCCGCACTCGAGCCCGAACTGACCGATCTCGTCAACGAGGCTGCAGCCACTCTTGCGCCCGTTGCCGACGAGCTGCTGGTCGTCCGGTCTGTCGGCTTCGATCCGATCGGCTGGATGCTCGAGCAGGACCTCGCCGACGACGACACCGTCGGTTCGTACGGCCCGTCCGAGGCTGCACTGACCTCCGCTGCCGTCTCGCTTCCCGGAGTGTTCCTCACTCAGGTCGCAGCACTGCGCGCGCTGAAGCTGCAGGGACTCGATCCCGCCCAGACCCCGCCCGTCAAGGTCGTCGGACACTCGCAGGGGCTCATCGCCGCCGAATCCGTCGCAGCCGACGGAGCGCAGGACGCGAGCTTCCTCGCGATCGCCCAGCTCGTGGGTGCTGCTGCAGGCCTGGTCGGCCGCCGCCGCGGCATCATCGGTGCCGGAGACCGCGCGCCGATGGTCTCGGTCGCCAACGTCGAACCCGCGCGACTGCAGGCGATCATCGCCGATCTCGCAATCGATGGAGCGCCGGAGCGATCCGCCGCCCTCGCCATCCGCAACGGCCGTCGTCGCGTCGTACTCTCGGGCCCGCCTGCCCAGCTCGCCCGCGTGCAGGAGAAGTGCGAGCAGATCGCTGCCGAGGAAGAGCGCGACCGTGACGCGAAGAAGCGCGGCGGTGCCGTGTTCGCTCCGGTCTTCGAGCAACTTCCCGTCGAGATCGGTTTCCATCACCCAGCCCTGGAAGACGCGGTCGAACTCGTCAGCGCGTGGGCACAGCGGTGTGGACTCGACGTCGAGCTCGCTCGCGACCTCGCACAGAAGATCCTCGTGGACTCCGTGGATTGGGTCGACGCCATCGACGGTGTCGTCGACGCAGGTGCCGACTGGATCCTCGATCTCGGCCCGGGCGACCTGCTCACCCGCATGACCACTCCGGCGCTGCGTGGACAGGGCGTGGGCATCATCGCCGCGTCTTCTCGCGGGGGCCACCGGAATCTGCTCACCCCGGGAGCTGCACCCGAGGTTCAGCCCGCATGGTCGGCGTTCGCACCTACCCCGGTCACGTTGCCCGACGGCCGCGTCGTGGTCGAGACGTCCTTCACCAAGATGACCGGACGTTCACCGATCCTGCTGGCCGGCATGACGCCGACCACGGTCGACGCCAAGATCGTCGCCGCAGCTGCCAACGCAGGCCACTGGGCCGAGCTCGCCGGTGGCGGCCAGGTCACCGAGGACATCTTCACCGATCGCGTCGCCGAGCTCTCCACCCTCCTCGAGCCCGGCCGCGCCATCCAGTTCAACTCGCTGTTCCTCGATCCGTACCTGTGGAAGCTCCAGCTCGGCGGACGCCGCATCGTGCAGCGCGCTCGCGCAGCAGGTGCAGCCATCGACGGCGTCGTGGTCACCGCGGGCATCCCGGAACTCGACGAGGCAGTGGCCCTCATCGAGGAGCTGTCCGAGGCAGGCATCAGCTACGTCTCGTTCAAGCCCGGCACCGTGGCGCAGATTCGCGCCGTCATCCGCATCGCCAACGAGGTTCCGTCCTACCAGGTCAACGTGCACATCGAGGGCGGCCGCGCAGGCGGACACCACTCGTGGGAAGACCTCGACGACCTGCTGCTGACCACCTACGCGGAGCTGCGGTCACGGCCCAACCTCGTGGTCTGCGTCGGCGGCGGCATCGGCACCCCCGAGCGCGCAGCGGAATACCTCACCGGAACGTGGTCGGCAGTGCACGGCTACCCCAAGATGCCGCTCGACGGCATCCTCGTCGGCACCGCTGCCATGGCCACCCTCGAAGCCACCACGGCTCCCGAGGTCAAGCAGCTGCTCGTCGACACACCCGGAACCCCCGACTGGGTCGGTGCCGGTACCGCCAACGGCGGAATGGCCTCGGGCCGCAGCCAGCTCGGTGCCGACATCCACGAGATCGACAATGCGGCATCGCGGTGCGGTCGACTGCTCGACGAGGTCGCCGGCAACGCCGACGCCGTGGCCGAGCGTCGTGAGGAAATCATCGCCGCACTCGACGGCACCGCCAAGCCGTTCTTCGGTGACGTAGCCGAGATGACGTACCAGCAATGGCTCGCTCGCTACCTCGACCTCGCCATCGGAACCGACTCGCGCAGCGACTTCGATTGCGGTGGTGAGTTCACCGACGCCGTGTCCGAGGCACGCGAATCGGTGTGGCTCGATGTCACTTGGCGTACCCGCTATCTGGAGATGCTCCAGCGCGCCGAGGCTCGGCTGCACCCGGTCGATCGTGGCCCCATCCCCACCTTGTTCGCCGACGCCGAGGTTCTCGAGCGTCCGCGCGCAGCACTGAAGTCTCTGCTCGCGCAGTTCCCCGACGCCGCCGACGTGGTGCTGCACCCGGCCGACATCACCTTCTTCACCTCGCTGTGCCGCATGCCAGGCAAGCCGGTCAACTTCGTCCCCGTCGTCGACGGTGACGTGCGCCGCTGGTGGCGCAGCGACTCGCTGTGGCAGGCACACGACGCTCGTTACTCGGCCGATCAGGTCTGTGTCATCCCCGGAACCGTTGCCGTCGCAGGCATCACCCGCGTGGACGAGCCGGTCGGCGAACTGCTGAACCGATTCGAGAAGGCCACT
This sequence comes from Rhodococcus sp. ARC_M5, assembly GCF_022810405.1. GTDB lineage: Bacteria > Actinomycetota > Actinomycetes > Mycobacteriales > Mycobacteriaceae > Rhodococcoides > Rhodococcoides navarretei. The sequence continues at coordinate 266,867 of NZ_JALGQE010000007.1, read as the reverse complement.
GCGGACCAGCTTCTCGCCGAGGGCATCGAGCCCGCGGCCATCGCGAGCCGTCGCCACGCCGAGATCGCACCCGGACTGCTGGGCATCGTGCTGGCAGCTCCCGACGTCACCTGGGCCTCGCGGATGACGCAGAACCCCGTTGCACGCCTCGGCGATCCAGCCGACTGGACCGTCGATTCCGATTCGGTTGCCTCGCATCCGCAGACCGGCTCCTCGCTGACCGTGCTCGATGCCGAGCACGTGGAGCTGCTGGTTCCGCTCGCTCCGGGCAAGGAAGTGCGCATCCGTCTGACGGTGCCTTCCTCCACGATCGACGGCGGCGCTCCCGTCGTCACCGCACAGGACGCCCAGCAGGCCATGTCGGCTCTGCTCGGAGTTGCTGCCGGCCAAGAGCTTCCGGCCGTCAAGAGCGGTGTCGCACGGCTGAACATCGCGTGGATCCCCGACCTGATCGCCGACCACGCAGGCGTCACCGGATCCGGACTGCCGGACTCGCTGACCGTCAGCGGGAAGGCGGTTCCCGACGTTCTGGTCGGTGCCTGCTGGCCCGCCGTGTTCGCCGTCCTGGGTGCCACCCGCAACGCCGACGGCATCGACGTCATCGAAGGCATGCTCGATCTGGTGCACCTCGATCACAGCGTGAACCTGGTCGGCGAATTGCCCACCGACACCTCGATTCTCGTCGTCAAGGCGGCCGCCGGAGAGGTGCTCGACACCGACCTCGGTCGCGTCGTCGAGGTCACTGTCGAGATCGGTGCCATGCTCGGTGAGGGGCTCGATGCTCCCGCCGTCGCAACTCTCGTGGAGCGCTTCGCCATTCGTGGACGCACCGGCAAGGGCGAGCTCGTCGACCCGGCTCGTGCAGGCGGCTCCGTCGGTGCCGACGCCAAGGACACTCCGCGTCGTCGCCGTCGTCAGGCCACCATCGTGGCCCCGCGCAACATGGCTGCGTTCGCTCAGGTCTCGGGTGACCACAACCCGATTCACACCTCCGACGCCGCGGCGATGCTCGCCGGTCTCGGCAGCCCGATCGTGCACGGCATGTGGCTCTCGGCCGCAGCACAGCAGACGGTCACCGCAGTCGACCACGCGGACACCAAGATTCCGCCGCGTCGCCTCACCGCCTGGACGGCACGCTTCCTCGGCATGGTTCGACCCGGAGCCGAGATCGATGTTCGCGTCGATCGCACCGGATTCGACCAGGGTGCCGAGCTGGTCGAGGTCTCCTGCCGTGTCGCAGGCGAACTGGTCATGGTCGCCACTGCTCGCACCGCAGCGCCGAAGACCGTCTACGCCTTCCCCGGCCAGGGCATCCAACGTCCGGGTATGGGACTGGACGCACGGGCTCGGTCGAAGGCCGCTCGCAAGGTGTGGGAGCGTGCCGACAAGCACACCCGCAGCGCACTCGGATTCTCGATTCTCGCTGTGGTGCGCGACAATCCGACAACGCTCAAGGCGCGCGGTGTCACACACAAGCATCCCGACGGTGTGCTGCACCTGACCCAGTTCACCCAGGTCGCGATGGCCGTTCTCGGTGTCGCACAGGTTGCCGAACTGCGTGAATCCGGTGCGTTCGTGGAGAACTCCATCCTCGCCGGCCACTCGGTGGGTGAGTACAACGCACTCGCCGCCGTCGCCGGTGTGCTTCCACTCGAAGCCGTCCTCGAGGTCGTCTTCCAGCGTGGCTCGGCCATGCACGCACTCGTTCCCCGTGACGAGAACGGCCGAAGTGACTACCGCATGGCCGCCATTCGCCCGTCGCAGATCGGCCTGGCCGACGAGGACGTGCAGGGCTTCGTCGCCGGTGTCGCAGCAGAATCCGGTGAGTTCCTCGAAATCGTCAACCTCAACCTGCGCGGTTCGCAGTACGCCATCGCAGGTACGGTCGCCGGTCTCGGCGAGCTCGAGAAGAAGATCGCGATTCGCCGGGCAGAGTTCGGTGGCAAGGCCGCCTACATCATGGTTCCCGGCATCGACGTGCCGTTCCACTCCACGGTGCTGCGCGGGGGAGTCGACGACTTCCGCAACCGCCTCCAGACCTTGCTGCCCGAGCAGCTCGATCCGGCGATCCTGGTGGGGCGCTACATCCCCAACCTGGTGCCCAAGCCGTTCTCGCTGAAGCGCGAATTCGCGCAGGAGATCGCCGATCTCGTGCCGTCCGAGCCGCTGAACACCGTTCTCGCGGACTTCGATTCGTGGGCCGCACGGCCGAGCGATCTGTGTCGGGTGATTCTGACCGAGCTGCTGGCATGGCAGTTCGCCAGCCCGGTGCGCTGGATCGAGACCCAGGACCTGCTGTTCGCAGACGAGTCCGACGGCGGCATGGGCGTCGAGCGCTTCGTCGAGATCGGCCTCGGTGCAACGCCGACCGTCGCCAACCTCGCGTCGCAGACCCTCAAGCTGCCGGGTCGCTTCGGCCACCCGGTCGAGGTACTCAACCTCGAGCGTGAGGCCGCGATCGTCTACGGCACCGACACCGACCCGGCTCCGGCCGACGAGGAAGAGTCGACGCCCGTGGAATCTGCCGCTCCGGCAGCAGCTTCGGCACCTGCCGCGGCTCCCGCTCCGGCCGCAGCACCGTCCGGCGGACCTCGCCCCGACGACATCGCGTTCGTCGCGGCCGACGCGACCAAGATCCTCATCGGGCTGTGGACCAAACTGCAGCTCGATCAGATCGGGCCCGCCGACACCATCGAGGCACTGTGCGACGGCGTGTCCTCACGCCGTAATCAGCTGCTCGTCGACCTCGGTTCCGAGCTCTCGCTCGGTGCCATCGACGGCGCAGCCGATGCCGACATGGGCGCGCTCTCGGGCACGGTCAACAAGCTGGCTCGTACGTACAAGCCGTTCGGTCCGGTGCTCAGCGACTCCATCAACGACCACCTCCGCAAGGTCTTCGGCCCCTCGGGTCGACGCCCGGCCTCGATCGCCGATCGCGTCAAGAAGACCTGGGAACTGGGCGACGGCTGGGCGCACCACGTCACCGCCGAGGTCGCCCTCGGTACTCGTGACGGTGCTTCGGTTCGTGGTGGCGCGCTCGGCGGTCTGGCCGACGGCGCTCTCGCCGACGGCACTGCCGTCGACAACGTCATCGACGCAGCGGTTGCCTCGGTTGCCGCTCGTCGCGGAATCGCAGTGTCGATGCCGCAGGCAGGCGGTGGAGCCGGTGGAACCGTCGACGCTGCTGCTCTCGGTGAGTTCACCGAGCACATCACCGGCCGCGACGGCGTTCTCGCCTCCGCAGCCCGGTTGGTGCTCGAGCAGCTCGGACTTGCGGATGCACCGAACGCACTGCTGGCCGAGGATCCCGACGCGGCTCTGGTGGAGCTGGTCTCGGCCGAGCTGGGATCCGACTGGCCCCGCCTCGTCGCCCCCGCGTTCGACGCCAAGCGCGCCGTCCTGATCGACGACCGGTGGGCGACCGCCCGTGAGGACCTGGCCCGGTTGTGGCTCGGTACCGCAGGCGATATCGCTGTCGAGTCCTTCGCCGGCGCGGGCAATGCCGTTGCGTCGCAGGCACAGTGGTGGAAGGCCAAGGCCGACTACGAGAACAAGACTGTGCTGGCCGAAACCTTCGGACGCATCGCGGACATCGCGGTCGCATCCGAGGACAAGGGCCAGTGGACCGATCAGGTCGCAGTCGTCACCGGCGGCAGCAAGGGCTCCATCGCAGCTGCGGTGACGGCCAAGCTGCTGGCCGGGGGAGCGACGGTCTTCGTCACCACCTCCAGGCTCGACGACGAGCGGCTCGGCTTCTACCGCTCGCTGTACCGCGACAACGCACGCAGCGGAGCGTCGCTGTGGGTGGTTCCGGCCAACATCGCGTCGTACACCGACGTCGATGCACTCATCGAGTGGATCGGCAGCGACTTCATCGACACTGCCGGTGGCGCAAAGACTCTGGTCAAGGCCGGCGTCACACCGACAATGCTGTTCCCGTTCGCCGCACCTCGGGTCATGGGCGAGATGTCCGACGCCGGAGCTCGCGCCGAGATGGAAATGCGCGTGCTGCTCTGGTCGGTCGAGCGTCTCATCACCGGACTGTCGAAGGTCGGTTACGACACCGACATCGACACCCACCTGCACGTGGTGCTGCCGGGATCGCCGAACCGCGGAATGTTCGGTGGCGACGGTGCCTACGGCGAGTCCAAGGCTGCACTCGATGCGGTTGTCGCCAAGTGGGGCTCGGAGAAGAACTGGGCCGAGCGGGTGTCCATCGCCCACGCTCACATCGGGTGGGTGCGCGGCACCGGCCTGATGGGTGGCAACGATCCCATCGTCGAGGCCGTCGAGGCCGAGGGCGTACGCACCTGGTCGACCGAGGAGATGGCGACCGAGCTGCTCGAACTGTGCACACCTGCCGCTCGCCGTCAGGCCGCGCAGGAGCCCATCGTGGCCGATCTCACGGGCGGCTTGGCCAACACCAAGCTCAACCTCGTCGAGCTCGCTCGGGATGCAGCTGCGGCCGCTGCCGAGAAGACCGAAGAGGCAGTGGACAACTCGGTGATCGCGGCACTACCCGCACCGCCGCGGCTGTCGACGTCGACCACCGCTCCGGCGTGGCCGACACTCGATGTGGACCCGAAGGACCTGGTCGTCATCGTCGGTGCAGGCGAGCTCGGACCGTATGGTTCGGCGCGTACCCGCTTCGAGATGGAGGTCGACGAGCAGCTCTCTGCCGCAGGCGTTCTCGAACTCGCATGGAACACCGGTCTCATCGCCTGGGAGAACGATCCCAAGCCGGGTTGGTACGACATCGAGTCCGGTGACCTGGTGCCGGAGGAGGACATCGCCGACAAGTACCACGACATCGTGGTCGAGAAGTGCGGTATCCGCACTTACGGCGACGACGGCGCGATGGTCGGCAACACCGCTCCGCTGATGACCTCGATCTTCCTCGACAACGACCTCACGTTCGTGGTCGGAACCGAGATCGATGCCCGGTCGTTCGCAGCAGCGGATCCCGAGCACACGCTGATCACGCCGGTCCCGGATTCGAGCGACTGGCAGGTCACCCGCAAGGCTGGCACCGAGATTCGCGTTCCGCGCAAGATGAAGCTCACCCGCACCGTGGGTGGACAGATTCCGACCGGATTCGATCCCACCAAGTGGGGCATCTCGCCCGACATGGCCAGCTCGGTCGACCGAGTCGCCCTGTGGAACATCGTCACCACGGTCGACGCGTTCATCTCCTCGGGCTTCAACCCGTCGGAACTTATGCGCTGGGTGCACCCGACACTGGTCGCCAACACGCAGGGCACCGGCATGGGCGGCATGGAATCCATGCGCTCGCTGTACATCGACACCCTGCTCGGTGATGCTCGTGCGAACGACATCCTGCAGGAGGCTCTGCCGAACGTCGTTGCCGCGCATGTGGTCCAGTCGTACATCGGTAGCTACGGCGCGATGGTTCACCCCGTCGCTGCCTGTGCCACCGCTGCAGTCTCGGTCGAGGAAGGCGTCGACAAGATCAAGCTGGGCAAGGCACAGCTCGTGGTCGCCGGCGGATTCGACGACCTGAGCACCGAGGGCATCATCGGCTTCGGTGACATGTCGGCAACTGCCGACTCGGCAGCGATGACCGCCAAGGGCATCAGCGATCGCCGGTTCTCGCGAGCCAACGATCGCAGGCGCGGTGGATTCGTCGAATCCCACGGTGGCGGAACGATTCTGCTCGCTCGGGGCGATCTGGCACTCGAGATGGGCCTACCGGTCCTCGGAGTGGTGGCCTACGCACAGTCGTACGGCGACGGAGTGCACACGTCCATCCCGGCTCCGGGACTCGGCGCGCTCAGTGCCGGTCGCGGCGGCAAGGATTCGGCGCTCGCGCTCTCGCTCAACGCGCTCGGCGTCAGTGCAGACGATGTGGCCGTGATCTCCAAGCACGACACCTCCACCGCGGCGAACGACCCGAACGAGGCGGAACTGCACACCCGCCTCGCCAAGGCCATCGGCCGTTCGGACGGCGCTCCGCTGTTCGTCGTCTCGCAGAAGAGCCTCACCGGACACTCGAAGGGCGGAGCGGCTGCCTGGCAGCTGATCGGCCTGTGCCAGGTGCTGGCCAACGGAGTCATCCCGCCGAACCGCAGCCTGGACTGCGTCGACGACAAGATGACCGCGTTCGAGCACCTGGTGTGGGCACGGGAGCCGCTGCGCTTCGGCGACTCGGTACCGCTCAAGGCAGGTCTGCTCACCTCGCTGGGCTTCGGGCACGTGTCCGGACTCATCGCGCTGGTGCACCCGCAGGCATTCCTCGAGGCCGTTCCGGCGGATCGACGTGCCGCGTACATCGCCAAGGCGAACGAGCGGCGCATCGCCGGTCAGCGCAGGCTGATCTCCGCGATGGTGGGAGGAGATTCCCTCTACGAGCGGCCCGACGATCGACGGCTCGGACATGACGGGACGCCGTCCACGGCGTCACGCGAACTGGAGGCACACGTGTTGCTCAACGAGTCCGCTCGCCTCGGCGAGGACGATGTCTACTCCTCCGGTCTGCCGGGTGCCATCTGATGGCGATCCTGGGAGTGGGTTTCGACCTGGTGACGGTGTCCGACTTCGCCGAGCAGATGGAGAAGGTCGGCACGACGATGATCCGCGACAGCTTCACCGCGGGCGAGCGCCGTCATGCCGCAACGAAGAGTTCCGACCCGACCCGCCACTACGCAGCACGGTGGGCTGCCAAGGAAGCAGTGCTGAAGGCATGGGCGACATCGCGATTCGCTCGGCCGCCGCAGATCGGTGACAACCCGTATCCGTTGATCGAGGTCGTCAACGATGCGTGGGGCCGTCCGTCGATCAAGTTGCACGGCATGGCGCAGGAGTTCCTGCCGACGGTGAAGATTCATCTGTCACTGACCCACGACGGTGACATCGCCGCCGCGGTGGCGATCCTGGAGGAGTGAGTTCGCTCCGAAAACGAGTCAGGCCCGTCCGATCCAGGTGATCGGGCGGGCCTGTCGTTTGTGCGGGGTCGGGTTGGTCAGGCTCGCTCTGTATCGCTCGCCGAGCCGCCGGAGCGCCTGCTCTCTTTCTCGGCGACGAGCAGATACGCCATCATGATGCGTTTGAGCTCGGCGACGGCGTCCTCGTGGCTCTGGCCGTCCTGCACCGAGAAATTGAGCATCGAGTAGACGATGTGCACCAACACCTGAGCCATCAGGTTGCGTCGGTGCCGGGGTGTGCGCGGAGTCAGTGGACCGAGCATGCGGGAGACCTGATCGGCGAATTCTCGCTCATGGATCACTCCGGTCGCGCGTGTCGAGGGCGTCGACTGCATGGCGAGCCACACCTCACGGCGTGAGGGATCGGTCATCCACATGCCCGCCATGTGGTCGACGAAGTTGTTGAGGAACCGCACCCAGTCCAGCGATGGGACCTCACCGTCGAACTCGGCGAGCTCCTGCTGAACCCCGACAAGGTCTTGGCGATTGAGTTCGCAGACGATGACGTACTTGTTGGCGAAGAACTGGTAGAGCGTGCCGATCGGCAGTTCGGCTCGTGACGCCACCTCCTCGCAGGTGAACGACTCGAACCCCACGTCGCTGAGCAACTCGCGGGAAGCCTGCAGCAAAGCGTCGAACTTGCGTTGGCTGCGTTCCTGGGTGGGACGCCGTCGCGGCATGAGCTCCTGAGTCTGTGCCGTCGACTCGAGCGCGGCGTCGAGACGGCGCGAGGACTGGGCACGAGCAGAGGATTCCACCCGGTCAGGCTATCCGGCGCAGGTGCTCGGTATCCACAACTGGGTCCGACACGCGCGCCACGGCTGGAGGTCTCGGAAATAAACCTGGGTTCGACGACAATTTCTCGTTCCCCATACTGTGACAAACTCCAAGCCCGATCCGGACCGATTTAACCGTCAACAGGTATGGTTTGGTAGACAGAATCAAATTCCGTGCAGGGTGATCGTTATTCGGAACAACAGAATGGCGTTCATGGTCGGGTGCCTCCACCCTGAGCACAGGGAGACTGCCATGGCAACTATTGGTGTAGCGATCGAATCTGGCTCGATGCAGACAGTTCTACTCGAGCCGACCTCGGGCGTGGTGCTGGCCGATCGGACCGCCCCTCTCGACCCCGACGTGGCCTCCGTATTGGCGACAGCGATCGAGACCATGCGCGCCGAGGCAGCGGCGCTAGACACCGACGTGGACGCAGTAGGCGTGGTGTACCGAACCGAGGACGAGCGCGCCGAGTTCGCAGCCACGCTGGTCCACGAGCCCGTAGTTCTGTCCTCCGCGGCCGAGTCGTTCCTCGGTTGGCTCGAGCGCTCGAAGGAATTCGCCGACGCGAAGACCGTACTGCTGTATCACATGGGCGGCACGGGTGTCTCGATATCTCTCGCCGACGCAGCCGAAGCCTCGCTCACCCCGACCAAGACCACTGCGCTGGACTCGATGTCGCCCGAGCGCATCGGCAGCACCATCCCGCTGGCGTGGGAAGTGGTCGATCAATCCGGCAAGAAGCCCGAGTTCGTGGCCCTGTTCGGCGACTCGTCGAGCAATCGCGATCTCCTGGACATCCTGTCGCTCGGACTCGGCGTCCCCGTCGTGCGCGTGAGTCACGCGGACCAGGTCGCAGCGCGAGGAGCTGCGCTGCTGGCGCACGAGGGCGAGTCGGCACCGCTGGCCGTCGCGCCAGTGACGGCGGCCGCGGATTCGGAGCCGGTCGAGACCGTCGCCGCCGATGCCGGGCCCGAGGAGACCGTCGAGGTCGAGAAGGTTCCGGATCTCGTTGTGGTGCCAGCGCCGCTTCCGCCGTCTGCAGTGCCGCGCGTTGTGGGTGCACACCCGGCCCGGTCGGGAGGCTCTGGGCGCAAGCTCGTGTTCGCCGCTGTGCTGCTGGCCGGTGTGCTGTCGGCAGGTGTGGCTGTTGCTGCGACATTGCCGGGTGAATCCGAGACGACCGCCGAGCAGAGCGTGGATCGGCGCGATGCCGGGGCGGATCTGGTGGGGGCAACCCGGCCGGCGGATTCGACGACCCCGGACCCGGTTGCGATCGTGGTTCCGCCTGCACCGGTGATTGCGCCCCCGCCCGAGATAATTCCTCCGACAGTGGACCCATCGACAGTTGTCGAGTCTGCACCGACGACCGAGGCGTGGGCGACCCAGGATCCACCTCGCCAGGAGGTGGCGGCACCGGTACCAACACGGGTGGACCCGCCACAGTTCACCGTTCCCGTTCCCGTTCCGGAGCCGGGCAAGTCGCCCGAACAGCTCGAGCAGGAAGCGTGGGATCGGCACTGGCAGCAGACGGGTCAGTGGTTCGAGCAGGAGTTCTCCGGCCGCTGACGGTGACGAGTGATGACAGACTGGCGAGAGCCCGTCTGTCATTTTCTCGTTTGGAGGATTCATGCCCGCCGATGCTCGACCCGTCGACGTTCGATCTGCAATTGCATCGCAGATGCCCCGAGCGAAAGTTGAGTTGGCAGAGCTGGTCCGATTCACTTCGGTACACGATCCCCGGCAGTTTCCGGCCGAGCAATGCATCGGGGCAGCGCACTGGGTGCAGCAGGCTTTCCTGGATGCGGGCGTCCCCGACGTCCAGTTGATCGAGACGGTCGACGGCTCCCTGGCCGTTGTCGGTTCGCGTCCGGCACCCGCGGGAGCGCCGACCGTTCTGCTCTACTCGCACTACGACGTCCAGCCTCCAGGAGATGAAACGCTGTGGGACAGTGAGCCTTTCGAGCTGACCGAACGGGACGGCCGGTGGTACGGGCGGGGTTCGGCCGACTGCAAGGGCAACGTGATCATGCATCTGTTGGCGTTACGGGCGCTGGGGGAGTCGCTCGACGTCGGCGTGCGGATCGTCTGCGAGGGTTCGGAAGAGGTGGGTACCGGCGGGTTGGAAGCGCTCGTGGAGCAGCGACCGGAATTGTTCGCCGCAGACATGGTCGTCATCGCCGACACCGGCAACGCTCGCGTGGGTTCGCCGACGGTGACGACCACGCTCCGCGGTATCGCGAATGTCGTGGTGCACGTGGAAACCCTTGCCGGTGAGGTGCACTCGGGCATGTACGGTGGGTCGGCACCCGACGCGCTCGCCGCGTTGGTGCAGGTGCTCTCCACGTTGCGCAACGAGCAGGGCGACACCGTGGTCGACGGTCTCGACGGCACGCAGGCCTGGGACGGCGTCGAGTACGACGCCGAGCAGTTCCGCTCCGATGCCGGGGTGCTCGACGGCGTCGGGCTGGCGGGCTCGGGCTCGGTGGCCGAGGCGGTGTGGGCGCGGCCTGCTCTGACGATTCTGGGGATCGACTGCCCACCCGTCGTGGGGTCGGCAGCGGCGATCTCACCGCGTGCGTCGGCACGGCTCAATCTGCGGGTGCCGCCGGGAATGGATTCGCTGCGGGCTCAGGATGCGTTGGTGGCTCATCTGGAGGCGCGTACGCCATGGAATGCGCGGGTCACCGTCGAGCGTGAGGCGATCGGGTCGCCGTTTCGGGCCAGAACCGACGGGCCGGGTTACGCGGCGCTCTCCGAGGCGTTGGAGGAGGCATTCGGGCAACCGATGGGGACGGCTGGGCAGGGCGGGTCGATTCCGCTGTGCAACGCGCTGGCTCAGGTGTTGCCGAACGCCGAGATCGTGCTGATGGGCGTCGAGGAACCTCGGTGCCGGATCCACGCTCCCAACGAGAGCGTGGATCCGACGGAGATCGAGAAGATGGCCGTCGCCGAGGCGTTGTTCCTGCAGCGACTGGCCGGCTCGGGTAGTGGGGACTCAGACAGCTAGATCGCGACGGAGCTTGGCGACGTGGCCGGTGGCGCGGACGTTGTACTGCGCCACCTCGATCTTGCCGGCCTCGTCGACGAGGAACGTGGAGCGAATGACGCCCTCGTAGACCTTGCCGTAGTTCTTCTTCTCCCCGAATGCGCCCCACGCCTGCAGCGTCGACTTGTCTTCGTCGGAGAGCAAGGGGAACGTCAGCTCTTCTTTGTCGCGGAACTTGGCGAGCTTGGCGGGCTTGTCGGGGGAGATACCGATGACCTCCAGGCCTTCGCCGTTGAGCTCGGCGAGGCTGTCTCGGAAGTCGCACGCCTGCTTGGTGCAGCCCGGGGTGCTCGCAGCAGGGTAGAAGTACACGATCACCTTCTTGCCTGCGTAGTCGGCGAGAGAGACGTCGTTGCCGTCGGCATCGGGCAGGGTGAACGCCGGAGCGGTGTCGCCCGGCTCGAGCTTGCTGTATTCGGTCACCGCACGAGAGTATCGAAATGTCGTCGTGCTCTAGGCTCGACTGCGACCGAGACTATTTGCAACAAGTTGGAGGACACGTGGCCAAGGACACCGACCGAATCGAGCGCGAGATCGAGGCCGCTCGCAATCAGCTCGCCAGCACCCTGGACGAGCTGAGCGTCCGTGCCAGCCCCAAGAACATCGTCGCCAACACCAAGCAGTCCGTGGTGGCCAAGCTCAACGAGCCGGCAGTGAAATTCACCCTCCTCGGAGTCGGCGCAGTGGTGGCAGTTCTCGTGGTTCGCAGGATCTTCAACTGACGCAGCAGGTGCTCCGACCAGCCGATTTCACATCTGGCGGCATCTGCTGTTAATGTTTCTCCCGCACCGCAGAGAACACGCGGTGCGGATCGGCGCCATTAGCTCAGTTGGTTAGAGCAGCTGACTCTTAATCAGCGGGTCCGGGGTTCGAATCCCTGATGGCGCACACTGAAACACCCCGTCACCAGTTTGAAGCTGGAGGCGGGGTGTTTTGTTTTTCCTCGGCTTAGTCCCAGCTCATCACTTCGAGGGAAAAGCGGTGAGTTGAGTGCTCCTGGCCTGGTCGAAAAGACCGGGCACGTTGTGGACGGCGTGACAGCGACAGAAAGGGGAGATCGAAGTTCGCGACATCGATCGTCGACGACGGATGGTTGTTCCGCCGATTGGCGGAACGGCCGGCTTGCTGTGCCATTCCGAGCGTCGAGGCAAATACCTGACCTGGGTGTGGGTCGGCTTACAGGATTCGGTGCACCCCGGCGCGCTCCGCCTTCTGCGAACGGTCGACGGCGAGACTCGAGAAGTGGGGAAGCGCTTTTCGCCCGAAGTCAAGTCGCAACCGATGACCGAAACACTCGAAGTAACCACACTCCGGCCGGCCGCGGGTCGGACCCACGACATCATGGGTCACGCACGTTTCGGCGCGCCTGGATCGAGACGGTGAACGCCCCTCCGATCAGGCGATCGGGGTGAGTGGACCCATGAACCGACTCGCATCCCCGCCCAGCAGGTTGGGACGAATCTGTGCGTTGATCCAGTGGGGGACACCGAGTTCGACGGCGCTGACCGCGTCGAGCCGCGTGTACTGCTCATCGGTCAACGTGACGTCGAGCGCGCCGAGATACTCGTTCAGCTGAGCAACTGTGCGCGGTCCGACGATAGGAATCAGTGTGGCGGCGGATCGATCGCCCCGTTCCCGCAGCCAGGCCATCGATACCTGAGCGGCGCTCGCACCGGTCTGTTGTGCAATTGCCAGGACTTCGTCGATGACGGCCGTGCGCTGTGCAGAGTGTTCCGGAGTGACGAATCGGTCGGGATCCGTAGCGCGACCTTCGGCACCGGTTCGATATTTTCCGGTCAGTAGTCCGCCGGAGAGTGGCGACCACAGATTGACGGCCAATCCGAGGCTCTCGGCCATTGGCATCAGCTCACGGTCGGCGGTCCGCTCGACCAGGCTGTATTCGGTCTGGATTCCGACGATCGGTGCCCACCCACGCATGTCCGCCAGGGTCGCCGCGGCCGAGACCTGCCATGCCGGATAGTTCGAGAGGGCGACGTGATGGATTTTGCCCGAACGCACGAGATCGTCCATCCCGCGGACGATTTCGTCTATCGGTGTGACTCCGTCGGGAAAGTGCACCCACAGCAGGTCCAGGTAGTCGGTGCGGAGCCGGCGAAGGCTTGCTTCGACCGAAGAGATCATGTTCTTTCGTCCACTTCCTGTCGACGAGACGTGTGGCTCGGTTGTGTCGCTCGCACCGTATTTCGTCGAGACGACGAAATGATCGCGGTCTGCTGCAACGAGGTCTCCGAGAATGACCTCGGACTCTCCCGCTTGATACATGTTGGCGGTGTCCAGGAACGTACCGCCGGCCTGGGCGAACCGGTCAAAGATGATCCGGGCCTCCGCGGCGTCCGTACCGCTGGACCAGGAGGTCCCGAAATTGCCGGTGCCCAGAGCGAATTCCGAGACTCGCAGGCCTGAACGTCGTCCGAAGGTGGTGTAGCGCATTTTATTTCCTTTGTTGTAGTGATGTCAGAGATCGGTGATGTGGCTGTCGGCAATACTTGTGGCGAATCCGGGGCCGAATGCCGCGGACGGAGTCCGAAACCCTGCAGAGTGTTGGCCGGCAAGGACGCGGCGAGCCGCCTGAACGGCCGAGAGTTGGGTGTAGACGTAGCCGTTCGGAGTGTCGATGACCGACCGCACGACGGTGCCGTCCTCGTCGGTGACTTCGGCCAGTGCGCGATAGCGACCTTCGAGTCGTTCGGCCTCGGTCGGGCCGTCGGGGATGTGGTCACCCGGCGCGGGCATCCCGTTGGTCGACCGCATGAACACTGCAATGTTGCCGAGCCCGAGAGACCGTTGTGCTGTGATGAGATCACCCATCGGTACGGGTGCGAAGTCCTCTGGCCCTGAGCCGAAGTCGAAGGTTTCAGCGGTGGCGTTCGGCGTGCGTACCAGTCCACCATCGGCGCGGACCAGCCCGAGGAGGTCGCCGATTCCGGCCGAGCTCGAGATGGACCCCCGAGAGAAGCCGCCGGTGATCTCGAGTGCGATACGGAGCCGGACCGGTCGTGGTGTCCTCGAGGCCGCGTGCACGGCGACGGCGTCACTCGGAACGACGTCCCAGCCCACCCCGGGCACCAACATCACGCCGGCCGCTGCGGCAGCAGCCGACCGTTCCTCTGCCAGAGCGTAGGTCGCAAATTCGGCAGTCGTGTCGAGGTAGTGGATGCCCTCCGAGATGGCTGCGCGAATGAGCGGTTCGGCTGTCACGCCGAATGGACCCGCAACATTGAGTACGACGCGCGTGCCTTCGAGGTTGTCCAGGACGGTGATCGGGTCGTGCAGAGCGAAGACCCTACCGGGAACCCCGAGCCGTTCCGCCAGGGCCTCGACCTCGACCCGGTTACGTCCTGCCACCGCGAAGTCCAGTCCGATGCGGGCAGCTTCCTCGGCGATCAGGCGTCCGGTGTAGCCGGTTGCGCCGTAGATGAGGAGTGCGGGGGGCGCGCTGTGTTCCATAAAGACGAACGTAGCATAAACGGAGAGGTACGCTCCGATCGGAGGTAATGGCTCCGAGGGGAGAGATACTATCCGCGCTATGGTTGTCGGTATGACGAACGCAGCGGGTGCCGGCGAGGCTCCGAGAGAACGCGCGGACTCGCGCCGCAAACGCCTGCGCCTGATCGAGGCGGCACGCGCGGCTATTGCCGAACACGGACTTCAGGCGTCGACGACGGATATCACCGAACGCGCCGAGGTCGGAGTCGGAACGCTGTATCGACGGTTCGGGTCGAAGGAGGCCTTGGTGGCCGATGTGCTTCTCGATGGCGTGGCGGAGATCGAATCGTGGGCCGAGGCCGCTCTCGAGGACGCCGACGCGTGGGAAGGGCTCTCCCGCTTTCTCTATGCGTTCACCGAGGCGCAGATGAACAATCTCGGATTGGCCGAATTCACCAGCGGGACAAGTTATCAGCTGCCGAAAGAGCTGGTGGACCGTAACGCTGTGCTCGCGGAGATGGTCGACCGGCTCGTCCGTCGGGCGCAGGAGCAAGGGACGTTGCGCAGTGACGTGACGTGGCGGGATGTCGTTCTGCTGTCGCTGGCACCGATCGGCGGCAAGGAATGTCTGGGGGCCACCAGGGGAGAAGGGCAGTGGCGCAGAACGATTGCCATCGCACTGGACGGGCTACGTACCCCCGCAGGGACCGCCCTACCTGCTGAGTGATCGTCCCGGAACGGACTGGTCGCTGCCGGCTGTGACGGGTAGCGTCCAAGCTGCCCAACGAAGCGAGTGCGTCGGCGCTGGGTGACCCAACGGGGGCGGTGGCAACGCAACGCCGAGACACCGAGAGGGGGTGAGGGCGATGCCGTGGAACAGGCGACAACTGGCCGACCTGGTGGGCGCCACCGCGAATAACGTGCGCCTTTATCACCGTCTCGGACTGCTCGACGAGCCCCCGCGCCGACTCGACGGCCAACGACACTACGAGGTTCGGCACCTCGTGCGCCTGTTGCATGTGAGAAGGCTTGCGCACCTTGGAGTACTACTGCACGACATCGCCGAGATGGGTTCCGAAACACCGCCATCGACGATGCTTCGCTTGTTGGAGACGGAATTGACTGAATCGATCGCGCATCTGGGCACCGTGCGAGGAGATCTCGCGACCGCGATCGCTCTCGACGCGCCCTACGACGTGCCCGCGGAGTTCGGCGATATCGCAGGCCGGTTGACGGCCGCGAACCGCGCGCTCAACCTGATCTGCTCGCGACTGATCCCCGCGAGCGCCCTGGACGTGATTCGAGAACAGTTCACGACCGAACGCACCGAACCGCAGGTCGAGTTCGATTCACTGCCCTCACTTGTCGACGATGTGACCCTAGGACACCTCGCGGAGGCAGTGCCACCGCATCCCGTTCTCGTCTACATCGAGGGCGTGTTTGCCGGGGCCGACGCGAACACGCGGCTGGGTGACGATCGCACTCGGGACATCCTGCTGGATGCGGTTGTCGGCGTGCACAACGCGGCCCAGTCCGAGGTGCTTCGCCGTCTGCATCCGCTGCTCGACAGTTGGCTCGACTGGTCCGAGCTCGAACTGTCATCCGGCGAGAAGACCCGCTCGCCGGATGACCTCGATCTGGGCGCTGTTGTAGAGCTCGAAAACGCCTCCACCGTCGTCGATTGCGCGAACGCCGCGGAGACGGCGCCCAAGCGGGCCGTGTTCGACGCCGCGCCGTTCATCGACCCCGGCATTGCGGTCGAGAACTCGCGAAACGGCTGCGAGAACTGGCCGGTCGATCCCACGCTCAACCCGCTCCTGGCCGACGAGGTCGACGGCCTCGCCGACACTCTGGTGGTCTCGGTGACCGGCGACGGTATTCCTCCGCACGCCGGCGGCATCGCCCTCGCCGAGGCGCTCGGCGGCAGCCTGCTCACGGTCGAAGGTGAACAGCACGGTGCCTCTCTCGCGGGTAATGCGTGCGTAGACGCAATCGTCTCGGCCTATCTGGTGGACCTCGAGTCGCCCGCACCCGACGCGCGGTGCAACCTCGCCCTTCGGCCCACACCCTGATCGCATGCAGGGTTTGGGCCGGAGATGTTGTGGCAGAGGGTGGTTCGTCTACCGCGGGTGCATGGAATCCCAGAACGTCATCATTGCCGAGACCGATGCCTGAAGTTCATCGGCGGGCACACCGTCTCTGGCCAGGGGTGACAATCCGAGTAGAAAGCCGTGAAACAGTGTCGCTGTTGCGTCGATCGGGATGCTCGGGTCGAGTTGACCTCGATCGACAGCCCGTTCGACCAGCGCGGCAATGTTGCGGCGATCAACAGACCTCCGGGCTGCCAGGGCAGAGTGCTTTCCGGCGTCCGGACCCTCGATGATTCCGCCCAGGCCGACCAGGCATCCGAGGGGATGCGTCGCATCGGTCTGCATGGTCACCGAGCCACGCAATGTCTTCTCCAGAGCGGCTCGAGGGTCCATGGATTCGTCTGCCAGTGGGGCGGTCGCACGGCCGTAGCTGTCGATGTACCGCTGGACCACGGCGGCGAACAATCCATCCTTGGATCCGAACGCACCGTAGAAGCTGGCCGAAGACATACCCATGCTGCTTCGTAATTGCGTCAATGACGTTGCCTCGTAGCCGTTCTCCCAGAAAAGGACCATGGCCGCTTCGAGAGCGCGGTCCTCGTCGAACTTTCGCGGTCTCCCGGTTCTGCTCATCGCGGTTCCATTCCGTGTTTCGGTGTTCAGTGAATTACAGACTAATCAATCCAATAATTTGGCAACAGGGGTGTCGGTGGTGTTGACTTACGGAATGATCAATCCAGAAGTCATTCAGGGCACCACCGACAGCTCGACAATTCCGATGCCGGCCGGGGGCGGAAGTAAACAGCGACTTCCATGGTCAGCGCTGCTGGCGATGTCAGCGACCGCATTCATCGTCATCATGACCGAGACACTTCCTGCCGGGCTTCTACCTCAGCTCTCCGCGGGTTTGAGCGTCGGGGAGGCCGCGGCAGGGCAGTTGATCAGCGCATACGCACTCGGAGCGGTGCTCTTCGCGATTCCTGCGATCACGTTCACGCGAAGTTGGCGACGCAAACCGATCCTGCTCGTCGCAGTCGGCGGATTCGTGGTGGCCAATACGATCACAGCGTTGGCACCGGGGTTCGAGATTGCACTGTTGGCGCGTTTCGTTGCGGGGGCTTTCTCCGGGGTGGTCTGGGGGATGCTCGCCGGGTACGCCCGCAAAATAGCCCCGCCCGCGTTGGCCGGGAAGGCGCTGACCGTGGCGATGGCGGGTACGCCTGTTGCGTTCGCTATCGGCACGCCTCTTGCGACGTATCTCGGAACGCTGGTCGGGTGGCGCTGGACCTTCGGTCTGATGTCTGTGATTGCCCTTGGTTTGATCGCGTGGGTGGTCGTATCAGTTCCCGATTCCGACGGCCAGAATTCCACTGCGCAAACGCCATTGAATCGCGTCTTTCTGCTCTCCGGTGTCGCGCCGATCATCGCCGTGGTGCTCGGATGGTTCCTTGCCCACAACCTGCTCTATACCTACATCGCACCCATCATCGACGATATGGACGTAGGGCTCAGAGTCGATGTGGTGCTAGCGGTGTTCGGGGTGGCTGCGATGGCCAGTATCGCCGTTGTCGGGGCGCTGGCGGACCGCATCCTGCGAAGGCTGGTCCTGATCTACTTGGCCGCGTTCGCCTTGGCGGCCACCTCGCTGGCGATCGCGGGAAGCACTCCAGTGATGTTCTTGCTAGCAGTGATCCTGTGGGGCATGTCGTTCGGTGGCGCTGCACCGTTGTTGCAGACCGCACTGGCGGACGCATCGGGCCCCGATGCCGATGTTGCCAATTCGATACTGACGACCGTCGCGAACGCGGCAATCTTTCTGGGAAGCGCTCTGGGTGGGGTACTTCTCACTGCTGCAGGACCAGGGTCGTTTCCCGCCGTCACCCTCGGTCTGGTCGCATGCACCTTGCTCGCCGCAGCTGCTGCCCGCCGCCATGGTCTTCCTCCCGGCGCGCGGCAGTAGGCGACTCGCCGACAAACTCGAGGCATCGTTCGCCGCAGTCGATCGGCTCGGACGACACGTGACCAGAAGACACCGCGACTCGATAACCCATTGCCGACACCCGCCAGGATCGAATCTGTCGACGACGTCCTACTGAAGCAGGTTCGTCTCGTCTCCAGCGAGATCCGAGGAAAGACCCGCGCTATCGAGGCTTCGTGGGCACGCCCAGCACATCAGTCAATGAGAAAGCATCCTGAGTGTTCGCTTCCCCGACACAGCTCTCAGTTTTTCCGTCGGTCGGGAAGCCGGCCGACGGATCAACAGCCGCTATGGGTGTCGAGGTCGCGACGTACCCGACGACGATCGATGCTGTGGTCGGCGCTCAGCTGATACCGAGGGCGGAAAAGATCTGCCGGTACCGTTCTTTCGGGTCGAGCGGGAGGCCGGCTTTCACGAACTCCGCCCAGTCGTCGCCCAGCACTTCTTGCGCCCCCGACTCGATTGCGTCGAGACCTGCATTCGCGAGGTCGGCCGGTGCGACTTTCACCGCGTCCACTCCTTTTGCCATGTCGGTGTCGACCAGCCCCATGTGCACGCCGACCACATGTGTGCCCTGCGATGAGAGCTCGAGGCGCGTGCTGTCCGTCAACATCCAGGCCGCGGCCTTCGACGCGGCATAGGCACCCGCGCCCGGCGCAGTGAACCACGACAGTGCGGAGACGACGTTGAGGATCGCACCGCCTCCGTTGGCCCCCAGGATCGGGGCGAAGGCGCGGGTCATCTGCAGCGGACCGTAGAAGTTGGTGTCCATTTCCCGCCTGATGTCCGCCATATCTCCGCTCAGCAGGGCAGTGCCTGTCGATATTCCTGCATTGTTGATCAAAACCTGCACGTCGCCGGCAGCGCGAGCCGCGGCTTCGATGTGCCCGGCATTCGTGATGTCCAGCTCGATCGGCTCGACGCCGTCGGCTTCGACCGCGCTCGCGTCGCGGGCAGCCGCGTAGATCTTCGCTGCCCCACGTGTTTTGAGCTGTTTCGCGAACTCGGCACCGATGCCTCGGTTCGCTCCGGTGACGAGCACAACTGCACCTTCGAGCTTCATACGGATCCTTTGTGTAGTGATCACTATCGATTGCCCAGCGAGCGTAGCACGTTATGTAGTGATCGATATGTTATTCTTCCGGCATGGCTGGCCGACCACGTGGTTTCGATCGTGACGCGGCATTGGCGGTGGCTACCGAACTGTTCTGGCGCAGGGGCTTCACCGACACCTCGGTCGCGACACTCACTGCAGCCATGGGTGTGACGCCACCGAGCCTCTATGCCGCGTTCGGCGACAAGCAGAGTCTCTTCGAGGAAGCCTCAGCCGAGTACTTTCGCCGCACGTGCGAGGCCGTGGACGAGGCGGCCGAACTACCCACGGTCCGTGAAGCCCTGGGCCGAATGCTCGACGACACAGCACGAGCTCACACCGATACCGCGACGCCCCCGGGCTGTCTGATGCTGACCGAGCCACGGCTGGCCTCGCAGCGAGAGATCCTGCGAATACGGCTTCGAGATCGGCTCGATCGCGGTGTCCATGCCGGTGAGCTGGCTACGACCACCCACACCGATCACCTGGCTTCGTTTCTCCTGGCAGTCATGCGTGGCATGTCCGGCTGCGCCCGCGACGGCGGAACTACCGAAGACCTTCTTGCGATCGCCGATGCTGCTATGACGGTGCTACAAACCCCGCCCACGGAATAGTTCCGCGAGAAGGCCGGCGTACAGATAGCTGAGTCGAAGTGGTGGGGCCGACGCAATGGGTCGACTCGATCCGACTATCTCGTGGTCCTTGGCCGGCTGGTAAGCGGCGAAAGGCGAGTCGACCGTCTGGATGCCTTCTTGTCGATCGATCGTATGCAGATCGGATCTTGGCGTCGGATCCGATGCGCCGCCTCCGCGGCCTGATATCGGCATCTCAGGTGCCGGGACTGTTCGACCATCCCTGAGGGGTTCGGACGTTTGACCCTGTTGCGGGAACACGGAATAGCTTTGTCATGCACACATCAACGCACGCACATCTTGCCGTGCGCCGGGCTGGACCGACTGATGATCGATGAGGAGGAGCTCACGTGCCGTTGGACAAGAGTGTGCTCAGTACGGCACCGCGCGGGCGGAGGTACTTGCTCCCGGCTGCGATCGCTGCCGGTGTCATCGGATTGACCGGCGTCGTCGTGATGGCTGCCATGGCGTCACCGCCACCAAGCGCCCCGACTGCGAGTGGCGACGAATCCGGTGATGGAACACCGGATATCGCTGCGCTCGCAGGGTCGTTGGCCGGCCAGCAACTCAGCTGGGAGACATGTGAGTTCAACGACGACGGACCGCCCATCCCTGGTGCCGACGTCTCTAACGTCGAGTGCGCAACTATCAAGGTTCCACGCGATTGGAACGATCCTGATCCACAGCAGACGTGGGATGTACGAATCTCTCAGGCACACAACATCGATCGCACCGATCCTGACTACCACACCACGGTGATCACCCACCCGGGTGGACCGTACGCGTCGGGGTTGTCTTACAGCTCGACCGTTCAGATGTACACCCCGGAATTGCGGCAGACCACGAATTACGTGAGCTTCGATCAGCATGGTCTCGGTCAGTCCAGTCATGCGCAGTGCGAGTACCAATACGATCCGGCGGATGGACCCGACGCGGAGACGCGCGCGATCGGCGAGTCGTGCTCGGTCGATCCCGAGGTCGCGACCATGACGACCGAACAGACCGCGTTCGACATGGATTTCATCCGTCACCTTCTCGGGCTCGAATCGGTGACCTATATGGGCTACTCCTACGGCACGTGGCTCGGTGCCTGGTACGGCGGCCTGTTTTCGGACAACATCGAGCGCATGGTTCTCGATTCGGCCACGGACCCGACACAGGACTCGATCCAGGGCCTGTACGACCTGGCCCACGAGGGCCGCGATCGGCAGTTCCGGCTCCACATGATGAACTGGATTGCGCGCAACGACGCCACGTATGGGCTGGGCGGCGACCCTGAGGTGATCTGGAATCGCTACTTCACAGCTACCGGAAGTGCGGAGCAGTCGTTGGCTGCTCGGTACGCGTGGGCGTCGACGAACCTCAACGTTGCGTTCTCCAGTTCGGTGGTCTATCCGTTTGCTGGACAGCTCGTTTCGCTGATCATCGCCGAAGGTGAACGTGCCGTGACCCCTACGACTCCTGTTGCCTCCGCGAGCCGCATCGTCGACGGGATGGACACCCTCACCGGGGAGCAACGCACCGCGGCCCACGACGTGCTGGCGGCGCTGTCCGCGGCACCGGAAGACGATTCCAGTGGGTTGGTTCGCGGTACCTACGACGAGGTCATCGACTTCACGAAATGCACCGACGGACAGTGGGTTCAGGGCCTCGAATACTGGAACGAGTTCAACGAGCGAACGGCGCTCGCTGCGCCCTTCTCGGCGCAGAGTGGACTGCTCGACGGGCCACAGGCCTGTGCATTCTGGCCGACGGACTCGGCGATGCCTCCGTTGACCGAGGACTTCCCGGAAAGCATTGTTCTGCAGAGCGAACTCGATTCGATGACGCCGTGGGAGGCGGGTCAGGTTGCGGGCACGCAGCTGCCGAACACGAGCCTGATCGCGGTCGACAACGAGAGCGTCCACGGCGTCTTCCCCTACGGCACGGACGAGGTCGATCGTCCGGTGATCGACTTCCTGCTCGGCGGAGATCGGCCACCACGGACGATCGTGGCACATGCCAAACCCATGCCCCTGGAGGAATTCACCTATGAGTCCTGGACGCCGATCGACGGGAGCTCCGAGCATGACGGTCCGGTACCCAGGTTCACCGATCCGACCATCCGTGCGGAATCGGGCGAGTGAGAACCGTTGAACCGGTCGAATCGTTGGGCTTGACCCTGTCCTTGGGGCGCACTGGTTTCGGTCCACGGCGCGTGCGAGCGAAGGACACAGACGTCGCCTCTGACAGAGCAACCTTGGAGAGATTGACATGAAGTTCACGACATCGACGGCGATACTGACAGGCCTGTCCATGCTGGTCATAGTCTCCTGTGGCAGCGCCACTTCCGACTCGCAGAGTGCGAGCCCGGCTGCACAGTCGGTAGGCAGGGACCACGAGGTCACGTTCGAAAATGGGGCGTTGACGGTTCATGGAAGCTTACGAATGCCCGACGACACCGGCGTAGCTGTTCCGGCTGTACTGCTGATTGCAGGTTCCGGGCCGACGGATAGGAATGGCGACAACATCCACGTCGAAGGAGCCATCGGCACGTTGAGCTACTTTGCCGACGTCTTGGCGCGCCGCGGCATTGCCAGCCTGAGGTACGACAAATCCGGCACCGGTGCAACGGAACTGGACCCAGAGACAAACCCGTCGAAACTCGGACACGATGTATACCTGCACGAGGCCGCCGCGGCGGCGAACTTTCTCGCGGATCGCCCGGGTATCGACAAATCGGGAGTCGGACTGGTCGGACACAGTCAAGGTGCCCTTGTGGCGTTGGCGCTGGCCACCGACAAGGCCGGCGGGGTGCCGCCGATAACATCGTTGGGCCTGGTGCAACCACAGACGGCACGAACGTTGGACATCATGATGCGTCAGGTCGCCGGACTGGTGGAATCCGGACAACTGGTGGATGCCGATGGTGCCGACCTCGTATCGTCGTTGAACCGCGCGGTGGACCAGATCCGGACTTCGGGGACGATTCCGAACGATCTCCCGGAACCTTTGCGTTCGATAGGGATGGTTCCGGCAGGCGCCACCATGCTGGCCACTCAGGACGAACTCGATCCGATCGCCATGGCGGCGTCCCTGCCGTCCTCGATGGCAGTATTCACAAGCTGTTCGGACAAGGACATGCAAATTCGTTGCGTCGACGTTGCCGGTCTCAACGACGTCTTGGCGCAAACGCAGCTGAGTACAACGCATCTCGACACGGCGAACCATGTGCTCAAGGATGTAGGCGACCAGCCGTCGACCGGTGCCGAGTACGGAGAGCCGTTGCCCTTCTCGCAGCAGTTCACCGACGCGTTCGAGTCATGGCTTTCCGTCCGTTGATGTGCGGGCGGCCCCGGTCGAACCTCGGAGGAAGGTGAACACGTGACATCCATTGCACAGCAGTCTGTTTCGGTAACCGGTGTCAGCAGAATCGCCACTCTCGATGTGATTCGTGGTGTTGCATTGTGCGGCATCATCTTTGTCAACATCGGGCCACTCACCGGCTTCCGCACCGCACCGGGCCTCTACGAGCGTCCTTCGCTCGACAACACAGGCGGCTGGTTGCACCTTCTCGTGCAACAACGCTTCTTCCCGATCTTCGCTCTGCTCTTCGGCATCGGATTTGCGATGTTCTACGAGTCCGCTGCCCGCCGAGTGGTACGTCCCCGGCTACTACTGCTCCGGCGACTGCTGCTCCTGCTCGCCATCGGAATCCCGTTCAACGTGCTCCAACCCGGATCTGCGTTGCTACCGCTGGCGGTGGTCGGCCTGGTCATCTTGCTTCCGAGCACGTGGATGTCGCGGCGGGTCTCCGCGGTTGTGGCACTGGCGCTCATCGTGGGGAGCCTTGTCCTCGCGGGCGGTGGAATCAGCCTGACTCCGGGGATGCTCCTTCTGGGTGCGGTCCTCACCCGGTACGGTGTCATGCCGGCCATCGGTCGGTCGCGCCGTGGTGCGACGATCGTGCTGATCGTCGGTGCAGTTGCCGCGGTCCCGCTGATCTTCCTGCAGACCAAAACAATCGAGATGTCGAATTACAGTACAGAGTCCGCTGCAGCGGGTCTGGCTGTCGCAGGGGTGTACGTTTCGTCGCTCGCCTTGCTGATGACAACCGGTATGTCTCGAATTCTGGAAGCGGCCTTCGGTCCGTTGGGCAGGATGGCCTTGACCAATTACGTCGGTGCCGCACCGTTGATGCTGGCGGCGGGGTGGGTGTTGAACTTCTCCGACAGCTCCTCGTGGGCAACACTGTTGGGCACGGCAGGCGCGATACTCCTCGCACAATGGGTCGCCAGCGTGTTGTGGCTAAGGCGCTTCACTCGAGGACCGCTCGAATGGTTGTGGCGGTGGGGCACGTGGGGACATCGGCAGCCCGTTCGCCGGCACATCACCACGACCCACTGATTGCGCGGACCCTATCGTTCTTGACTGTGTGCCGACGACATAGTGCGTAATGGACGTATGCGTACTCACCGAGGACTGAAAGCGGGTGCGGCTGTGGCAGCATTGGTGTTGCTCGCGTCCTGCAGCCAGAACACCACACCCCAGGACAGCGAGCCCCAAGCCGGACCTCTCGACACGTTCTACAGCCAGCAATTGAACTTCGTGGATTGTGCCCCGCCTGCCTCGAACCTCTCGCCTGGCGAAACTGGTAGGTCACCAATGGAATTCGAGTGCGCACGCATGGATGTGCCACTCGACTACACGAATCCCGACGGGGAGATTGCCGAGATCGCGCTCTCCCGGGTTCCTGCACGTTCGGCTGATCCGATCGGTTCCATCGTGCTGAACCCAGGTGGGCCCGGGTTCTCGGGGACCGAGTTCGCGGCAACCACCGCAGGCGCGTGGGCGCAGAGCGACCTCACCGACAGGTTCGACCTGGTCGGGTTCGATCCGCGTGGTGTGGGTGCGTCGACACCCGCGGTGAACTGCTTCGACGACGACGAGCGTGAATCCGACGCGATCAGCGCTGCGATCAGCGTTCTGCCGCATGCGAAGTCCGAAGAATCGACCCGCGAATTCTATGAGAACTGCGCCGCAGGGTCCGGGGGAGAGGACGCGCTGGCCCACCTGGGCACCCGTGATGTCGCACGCGACATGGATGTCATGCGCGCTGCGCTGGGCGACGACGAGCTCACCTACGCGGGTGCGAGTTACGGAACCCGACTGGGCGCCGTGTACGCAGAGATGTTCCCGGGGAACGTCAGGGCGCTCGTTCTCGATGGTGCGATGGATCCATTCGCCGGAACGAAGGAGCGACGCGTTCAGCAGGCCGACGGTATGCAACGTGCGTTCGACGAGCTCGCAAAGTTCTGTGCCGCACAACCCGATTGCGCGCTGGGACCGGATCCGGCACAGGCAACCGAGGTCTTCCACAGCCTCGTGCGGCCCCTGGTCGACGCACCACTGCCGGCGGCAGACGGTCGTGAACTGACATTCACCAAAGCAATCGGGGGCGTCGTCCTCGGCCTGTATTCGCAGGAGGCGTGGCAGCCCGTCGTCATGAGTCTTGCCCAACTGCGTGACGGCCGAGGAGACTCACTGATTGCGCTGAACGATATCTACCAGGGACGCAACAGCACGAACGGAACCTACGCGAACACACTCGAAGCGACGGGTGCGATCAACTGCATCGACGAGGAACGCCACAGTCCGGTTCAGGAATCGGCGCTCATTCGCGTAGTGTTCGATGCGAGTCCGTTCGTCGATTCGGGACGGTCGGCAGAGAGCGCGCGGGATACATGCGAGCAATGGCCTGTCGAGCCCACATTGGGCTACCCCTACGCGACCGAAATCGAAGGATTACCAGACACTTTGACGGTCTCCGTGACCGGTGACGCGTTGACTCCGCACCAGGGTGCCATCAACCTTGCGGACGCACTCGGTGGAAGCCTGTTGACCGTCGAGGGTGAGCAGCACGGATCGATCATCGCGGGGAACGCCTGCACAGACGACATCGTTGCCGACTACCTCATCGACCTCGTGACGCCCCCCGACGACTCACGCTGCGTCCTGTGACGGGAGACCGGTCACCGGTGTCGCTGACGAGCGATGACGGTGGCACGAAGCAGTACGTCGAGTTGGGCAGTGTTGTAGAACTCTCGGATGGTCTCGGCGATGGCCTCTCCCGCCAACGACGGGCTTCCCATCAGACGGGAATTCGGTTCGCTCATCCACGGGTACTCGACCAATGCTTTGGCGATGGTGTCCGCGAACTCGTCGGCGAGGCGTGTACGCGTGTCCTCATCAGCGTCCGCGGGCAAAGCTTCGAACGCGATTGTCGCCGCGTCGTCGTCGGATTCGATGATGTCTCGGACATCGTCCATAGCTTCGGTGTCGTATACCTGCGAGTAGACCAGCGCCATGGATCGCTCGGCCGGAGTCATGCCCAGTGCGGTGCGCTCGAGGCCGGCCGGGACCTCGGTGATCGATCCGTGCTCAAGCAACAACGCGATTTGGGCGCGAGTGCGAAGGCTGCTTGCAATGACGTCGGCAAGATTCGCGTCGATGGCGGTGAGTACGTCGGCCGAGGTTCCGACGCCCGAACCGGTGGCCTGGATCTCCGCGAGTGGTACGCCGATGTCGCGTAGCCGTCTGATTTGCAGGAGTCGCACCAGGTGCGTGACGCCGTATTGCTTGTAACCGTTGGAGCGACGATATGGCTCGTCCAGCAATCCGCACCGATGGTAGTGCCGGACGGTGTTGACGGTGGTCGTCGCCAACTCTGCAAGCTCACTGGTGCTCCATGTCATGGGCACCCCTTTGCTCGAATCGATCGGAGCCCAACCCTAGCGCCGAAGTGGCAAGAAGCGGTACGAGCCGACCCAGCGTCGGGACACTCACCTGGCCCATTCCGCACGGCCCTGGCGCATTGTGCGCCGTACCCCATCAGTTCGGCGCGGTTCGCGGCCGGACAAGAGAAAGGCACATATGACACACACCTTCGAGGTCACTTGGATGCTGGATGGCATCACCATGGAAGGCACGGTGGTCTGCCCCGAAGGTGACGGGCCTTTTTCTGCAGTGGTTTTCGTGGCCGGTAGCGGGCCGACCGACCGCGATTGGTGTTCGCCCCTGCTGCCCGGCGAAAATGGGAGCGCTCGGCTCATGGCAGAGGCGTTCGCCGATGCGGGTATCGCCTCTCTTCGTTACGACAAGCGGGCATCCGGTGCACACGCGATGGACAACGTCGAGACGCTGACCGGCAAAATGAGTATGCAATCGCATCTGGACGAGCTGGTCGATGCCGTCACGGTGCTCTCCGGGCTGGAGTGCGTCGATTCCGCGAGGATCGTGGGGTTCGGGAACAGTGAAGGAACTCTGCACGTGCTCCATTACGCCACGACAACCCATGACGTCCCCTTTGCGGGAATCGTCCTCGCGGCACCACCTGGTCGGCCGATACGGGAATTGCTGCTTGCGCAATTGGGGCAGCAGACCAACCAGATTTCTGGTGGCAGCGAGCTGATGGCGAAAGTTCGGGAAGCCGCTGAGAACTTCACAGTCGGTCGACCGATGAATGCTGACCCGAGCTTGCCGGACAGCGTGAAGACAGTGCTCGCCGGATTCGAAGAACCGGCGAATCTGCCGTTCATCCGCGAGCTGTGGGTCGAGTCTGCGGCCGATTCGCTCGGGAAGGTGCAGATCCCTGCGCTGGTGCTGATCGGCGCCAAAGACGTCCAGATCGATATGCACGCCGATGGCGTTCCTCTCGAAGAGGTCGCCGCTGGGATGGCGAACGTGACCTTCGCCTTCCCGGCCAATGCGAATCATGTGTTCAAAGAAGACCTGCGCACGCCTGCGGACATCGCCGCGTCGCCAGGGAGCGGATACAACGAGCCGGGCACGCATCTCGACCCTGAAAGTATGCAGACGGTTCTCGCCTGGCTTGCGCAGCACATCCTCTCGACAGAGATGGCGACGTGAACGTGAAGTCGTTTGCGGGAAAGGGCTTTCTGGTCGTTGCTCTCGCAGCGACGCTGGGGAGCTCGACCCTGACTGCGGCGACAGCAGGGGCGTGGTCCGGTGACCGTGACGAATACGGTCAGTTCGTCGGCGACGCAGGTGTGCTCGACTATCAGGTGCATCTTCCGACCGGTTACGATCCGTCCTCGCCGACACCGATCATGGTTGCCCTTCACGGTTGTGGCATGACGGGGTACGGGATCAATTCGATGAAGGACACGACCCGGTTCGACGTCGTCGCGAACGAGGAGGACTTCATTGTCGTCTACCCGACGCAGACCTTCGACCGAAGCCCTCAACTGTGTTGGAATGCAATCGAACCGGCCCATCAACGTCGGGGCAGTGGGGAACCGGCATTGATTGCAGGAGTGACGGAATCGGTGATCGCGAAGTACAACGGTGACCGGTCGAATGTGCACGTGTCCGGTGCGTCGTCGGGCGCGGGTCTTGCTGTCGCGATGGCCGTGACATATCCCGATGTGTTCGCGACGGTGACGTCGACGGCCGGGGGCGAGTACAGCTACGACAAGGCCCAGCACGATCTGGACCGTGTCACCCCTGATTACACCGCAAGCCTGGCCGTTGCCGAAATGGGTGATCGCGCGAGATATGTTCCGCTGCTGGTGGTTCAGGGGGACCGTGACGACGTCGTACGGCCGGTCATGGCCGAACGGTTGACTGCGCAGTGGCTGGCGATCGGTGACGCACTGGGTGAACCGGCGTCGATGATCGAATCCGCTCGGGTCGAAGGACAAGACAAGTATCCGTACACGTACACCCGCTACGGCGACGAGGGCGGGCGGCCGTCGGCCATCGAGTCCTACCTCGTCGAAGGTATGGGTCATGTCTGGCCCGGTCCCGGCACGGGCTTGTTCACCGACGCTGCGGGCATAGATGCCTCGCGTGTGTCGTGGCAATTCGCGGAGGCGCACACCACGCCTATCTAGCGGGCTGTGTGCACTGCGGGAATCGCATTGCTATCCAGAGAAAATGGCCGGTCGATGACATCGGTCATGGTTCGGACGTGCAGATAGCGGTGTGTTTCGATGTTCGGGTGCACTGGTGGCCGCTGCTCCGTTCGGACAGGCTTCTAGTCATGAACAGAACAGGAATGAACCATCCGCACACTCCTCCCGATCGTCGCGAAACAAGCTCGCAGGGAATCACTCTCGGCACCTTCATCGCAGACGGAATGCGTCTCGGTCCCGCCCCCACTCGTGGCCGGGAGGCTGTTGCTGCGATCGGCGCGGTCGTTGCGTTGGGCATCGTGTTGGGTGTGCTGCAGCCCGGAGTCATCGTCTCCGCGGTCGCGGCCGGAGCCGGTGTGGCAATCTTCGCAGTCCGTTGGATCGTCGGAACCCGCAAGTGGGGCCAGCGATGAGCGCGGTGATCGCGGCCCGCGGGTTGCGTCGGGTGTACGGAACGGGAGACGACGCATTCGAGGCAGTGAAGGGCATCGACATCGACGTCGCAGAGGGGGAGGTCTTCGCGCTACTCGGTACGAACGGGGCAGGCAAGACCTCGACCTTCGACCTGTTGGAAGGCCTGCTGGCACCGACGTCGGGGGAGGTGGAAGTCTTCGGACACGATCCTCGGTTGGAGCGCAAGAAGGTCCGTCCGCAGATCGGCATCATGTTGCAGTCCGGCGGATTGCCGGCCGAGTTGACGATCGCCGAGACGCTGGAGATGTGGCGCGGTACCTGCAGCAATCCCACCACAACGGCAGCGGTCCTGGCGCAGGTCGACCTCACGGACCGGGCTGATGTTCGGGTGGGATCGCTGTCGGGCGGCGAGAAGCGTCGAGTCGACCTCGCATGCGCTTTGCTCGGCCAGCCGCGGTTGCTGTTTCTGGACGAGCCGACCACGGGCCTCGATCCCGAAAGTCGCCGAGCCACATGGAAGTTGCTGGCCGGACTCAAAGCATCCGGCGTGACAATCCTTCTCACGACGCACTACCTCGATGAGGCCGAAGCCCTCGCCGACACTATCGCGATCATGCACAAGGGTGAGATCGCGCGCCGCGGAACGCTTCGGAACATCGTCGACGAGCATCCTGCCCGGATCGTCTTCGATCACCCCGGTTTGATGTTGCCGTCGTGGGACGGCGCGACCGTCGACGCCGGGGCGAGGGTCACGGTCTACACCCACCACTTGCAACGACATCTGTCCGAGCTGCTGGCCTGGGCCGGTGCCCACGGCGTTCAGCTGACCGGTCTCGAAGCGCGAGCCGCATCACTCGAATCCGTATTCCTCGACATTGCCGCCGACCATTCCGCGTCGCCGACGTCCACCCCCGAATTGATCGGAGCATCATGACCACCACGACCACCGCGCCGCCCTCCGTGGGGTTCGGCCGGCGCCCGCTGTCCTCCCTGGCCGTCGCTGAATATCGACAGTTCATCCGCAACAAGACTCTCGTCGTCATGGGCACTCTGTTTCCGGTGGCGATTCCCCTCGCGACCTTCTTCATCGCGCGCAACAACTCCGGGGCTACCGTCGGTGTGGCCACCACCGGACTGGAAATGTTCGCCCTGATGGCGCTGCTGTTCGTGATGTACTACTCGGTTCTCTCGATGGTCACGACCCGGCGCGGTGAGGGCGTACTGAAGCGGCTACGAACGGGCGAGGCTGCCGACTGGCAGATTCAGGTGGCACCCGCTGTGCCAGGGGCGTTACTCACCCTCATCGGTGCCGTCATCGTAGGAGGGGTGATCTACGGAGCCGGCTCGCCGGTCCCCGTCAATGCCATCGTCCTCGTTCTCGCGCTGCTCGGCGGAATAATCGTGTTCTCGCTGCTGGCACTGGCGACCAGCGCGGTCACCAAGAACGCCGAGGCTGCCCAGATCACGTCACTGCCGGTGATGATCATCGCGATGGTCGGTCAGGATTCCATCCGGACTCTACTGCCCGATCGTCTCGGTTCTGTGGTCGATTGGACACCGTTCGCCGCGTTGTCCGACCTGATCTCGCTGGGCTCGGCAGGGCTGCCGGCAACAGCCCCCGAGGGAGCGGTTGCCGCGAACTTCATGGGAACTTTCGCCGAGGTGGGCCAGCCGCTCGCCACTCTGGGGCTGTGGACCCTGCTGACGCTCTGGATTGTCAAGACAAGCTTTCGTTGGGACGACCGAGGATGACACAGATGGCCATCGGGTGGCGTGAGTTGTCGGAGCCGGCCAAGTACCGGCTCTACGCACAGGTCACGCTCCTGGCGGCTATCGCGTCGGTCACGGTTTTCGCGGGCATCACCGCCGCCGGCGCCCCTTGGGCGTCGGCGACGGTCGTGATGTCAGGGCTTGCCTCGCTTGCCGCCTTGCTCAGCCGGGCCGATCTGTTCGCCGGGTCGAACCCCGCGCTGCGACGCTGGGGATTGCCGGTAGGAGCGGTAGCCCTGGCTGTGGTGTGGGCATCCTGCGCCATTGCAGCAGAGCTGGCCACCGACACGTCGGGCGTAGCTGCCGTTCGCGCAACGGGTTTCGCGGCGACGCTCTTCGCAGCGCAGTCGATAGTCCCGTTCATTCGGTATCGGTGGTGGGTCGTCCTTGGGATGAGTGTCGCCACCGGAGCGGTCTTCGGAGCAACTACCGGCAAGGCGGTGCAAATGATGGCGCTTACCGGTCTGATCTCGGGTGTCCTGTTCTCCAGCACCCTTCTGACGCGGTGGGGGCTCCGGATAGTGGAAGAGCTCGAGCGCGCAAAGACTGTCGAGGCGCGGTTACAGGTAGCGGAAGAACGACTTCGTTTTGCTCGTGACCTCCACGACGTCGTTGGGCGCAGTTTCTCGGCCATCGCGGTGAAAAGTGAACTCGCCTCCACATTGGCCAAAGCCGGCGCACACGACCGTGCTCGCATCGAGATGGACGAGGTCAAAACCGTAGCGGTCGAGTCCATGAACCGGATGCGAGCACTCGTTCGGGGGTACCGTGACATCAACCTGGACGGAGAAGTGGCCGGCGCTCGCTCGTTGCTCGCGGCGGCAGGATGCCTGCTCGACATCGAGGGCGACCCGTCGAACGTCCCGGCGCGCTTCCATGAGGTATCCGCCTGGGTAGTGCGAGAAGGGACGACGAACATCGTGAAGCACTCCACGGCGACCTCGGCGACGATGACTCTCGGGAAGGCTGGAATGTCACTGCGTAACAACGGAGTTCTCGCGTCAGCCCAGACGCCGCGGGATCACGCCCAGCAGACGGGCCTCCGTGGGCTGACCGAACGGCTGACGTCGGTCGATGCCGGTCTGGACACGACCTCGAATCGGAACGAATTCCTGCTCGAAGTCCATTGGGAAACAACGTGATACCGGTACTGCTGGCCGACGACGAGAACCTGGTGCGAACGGCAATGGCGGCCATGCTCGATCTCGAAACGGACATCGACGTGATCGCCGACGTCGAGTCGGGCGAAGATCTGATTGCGATCTGGCGGCGTCGCGTCGACCGTGGGGAGAGCGCTGCCGTCGCTGTGATCGATCTGCAGATGCCGGGAATCGACGGGATCGACACGGCAATCGAGCTGCTGGCGATCACTCCCAAGGCCGGCATCGTGATCGTCACCAGCCATGGTCGGCCCGGATATCTCAAGCGTGCTCTCACAGCCGGAGTGCGAGGATTTCTACCGAAGACCATTTCGTCGGCAACGCTGGCCGAGGTGATCCATACGATTGCGGCGGGCGGACGCCACGTCGATCCGCAACTGGCGGCGGAGGCGATCAGCACCGGTGACACCGTCCTGACCGGCCGCGAAGCGGATGTGCTGGAGTACGCCATCGACGGTGCATCGATCGACGAAATCGCTGTTCGCGCACATTTGTCGACCGGGACGACTCGCAATTACCTGTCGGCAGCGATGGGCAAACTGGGTGCGTCCAACCGATACGAGGCTGCGTTGAAGGCACGCAGGTTCGGCTGGATCTGACTCGCCTCCGCCTCCTGCTGTCCATGGCACTATTCTCGTTTCGTTCCCGGCGGTGCTCTCGGCGTGCAGGAACCTGTCGGTAGGAGGCGAACGCACGTTGCTTCGGTGATGCGCGTACGGTCACCTGTGCCCGTCGGGGGTCGTAGTTGCTGAGTTTCTCGCGCACGTCAACAAGTGTGAACGTTGCACAGTCAGGGACCCGTTTCCCATGATCGACCCTTCTGGAATTGCACTGGAATCGGCAGCGGCCACAAAGTTCGATGCCGAGGTGTCGGCTGCAGTGTCGGCACCGACTCGAACGCTGCTACAGCCGATAGTCCCGCCGCGCTACTATCCCGACAGCGCCCTCGAGTCGGTCGAGACGTTCCGGGAACTGCTGCTCTCGCACAGCTCCATCGAGAGCCTCCTACAGGGCCTGTGCGAGCGGGTAGCGGCAGTCGTTCCGGGTACGGACATGGTCGGGGTGACCCTCCTGCACAATCGATCACGAGGTCCGGCGACGGTCGCGTGCACCGATTCTCGGGTCGTGGCCATCGAATCCGATCAATATCTGACGGACGAAGGTCCAGGCTTGGAGGCAGCGCGAACCGGCCGGATCGTGTGCGTTCGTGTCGGCGACGCC
The DNA here is from genome assembly GCF_022810405.1 of Rhodococcus sp. ARC_M5. Lineage (GTDB taxonomy): Bacteria > Actinomycetota > Actinomycetes > Mycobacteriales > Mycobacteriaceae > Rhodococcoides > Rhodococcoides navarretei. The sequence goes on along the minus strand of NZ_JALGQE010000007.1, from coordinate 233,380 downwards.
TGGACTCGCTGGCCGAAGTTCGCTTCCGAGGCAGCTGATGTCGGGGTGCGAAGCTACCTGTCCGCACCACTGGCAGTCGATTCCGAGCACGCCGGCTCACTCAACCTGTACAGCTTCGACGAGCACGGGTTCAACGATATCGACGAAGTGCTGGTGATGATGTTCGTGACCGCGGCGCAAACGACGGTATACAACTCCAGGCTGCTAGTTGAAGCTCTGTCCGAGGTCGAGGGACTGCGCACTGCCATGCTGACCCGTTCTACCATCGACCAGGCCAAGGGAATTCTGATGGCGGTGCGGGCAATATCCCCGGACGCTGCGTTCGCCGCGCTGTCGGAACAGTCGCAACGCGAAAACACCCGGATCAAGGATCTCGCGGCCCGACTGGTCGACACCGTCGTGGGCGGTCACCGCGAGCTGTGACAACCAAACACAATCCGTTGAACAGCGCAGGTCGTCAGCGCAGCTACGGGATCCCCGAGCGAGACATCAGTGGGCTGCTTTGTATGCCTCTTTGATTTCCGACGAGATTCGGCCGCGGCGGCTGATGTCGTACCCGCCAGCGGCTGCCCATTGCCGAACCGCCTTGCCCCGACCCGGTTCGATTTCTACAACGATCGTCGGTGTAGGGGTCCGTGCGCCGGCCGAGAACGTTTTGCGTCTGCGACCGCCCACTCGGGTGGCGTATTTGATGTAGCGATCGAGTTTCCGGTGGAACTCGGTCGCGTTCGAGCTCTTGAGATCGATGACGTAGTCGACCCCGGAGACTGAGAATTCAACTGTCTCCCCTGATTCGTCGGCGATGCGGGACCCGTCCATATCATCGACAAACTCGATCGACACAATCTTGGCCATGATGTCGCGTCACCTCAGGTTCGAAAAAATTTTGTGCGCCAGCGCAACTGTAGACGAAATGTCAAGGAAATCTCGTATGTCCGGATGAATGTGCATTGCCTGAGCTGCCGAATGCCTGCAGTTTGTCGGCTCGGGTAGACGCGGTAGGAAAGGGCAGTCCTGACAATGAGTTTGCCGCATCGATGACTCCGGTCACTGGGCACCGGGCGTCGTCATGCACTGGCGTGGAGCGGCAACAATTCACGGCCGAAGGAACCCTGCAGAGGAAGTCGGCAAATCTAAGGGCGGGATTGACGTAGCTCGAACCCGTTCGGTAGAACTGCATCGATTCCCTCTCCAGGCTCTGAGGGTAAGATCGCGGATATGGCTGCGCCGAAACGTGTTCCGATCCTGAGGTGAGATTCGGCATCGGGATGCAGTCCGTCGGGCAGCGGCAGATCGGCGAAGTCGTCCTCGCCGTACAGGTCGAGTCCGTCGAGGTAGTACAAGTTGGGGTCCGTTGTCGAACGTCGTCGGACAACCTCTGCCAGCGCGCTCCGGACAACGGTCAGAGTCAGCTTCCCTGCGCCAGGACTTCCGGTCGCTATGAAACGGACTTCGCCGACCGCGAGCGCTACGGGATCGAAAGCGCCTGGGCCTGGGATGTTCTCGTGGATTGCACAGTAGAGCGGCGATACGACGACAACAGGAGTAGTTGGATGTCCGTCACGGATCGTGTCCAGGAAACCCTCTACCGCAGGGACGAAGGCGCGAAGGCTCATGGCATCGGTGTTGACAAGGTTGATGCCGATTTCGAGGCTGATGAGATCGGCCGCTGTGTCGCGTACGACGCGTGCGACGAACGGATCGAGGAGGGCGCTTCCCGCGAATCCCAGGTTCACCAGATCGAGACCGAGGGTCGACGCCGCGAGAGCCGGGAACGTCGCGCTCGGTCCTGATGCGTTGGAACCTTGGCTGATCGAGCTTCCGTAGTGCAGCCATGTTCTCGGGGGTGCAGGGTCCGGTTCCACCGGAGCGTCGGTGGACAGTCCGATCAGGGTGACTCTTTCGTTGTGCGGCAGCCAGATCTGAATGCTCTTCTCGACGCTCATATCGCCGGGTTCGAACGCTATGGTGCTGGGGCTTCCGGGCTGAAACTCTTCGGCTCCTGTGCTCACATCGATCGTGATCGTGTCGCCCCCGATCGCGACGGCCCGTTCGCGGAATTCCCCGTTCACCACCATGTCGTATGCGCCGTCGGGCCGTGCAGGTAATCCGAGATACACCCGTTTGGTGGGGAGTACGGCGAGTTCGATGTGAGCGGCGGCCGTACGAAACATCAGACGAACACCGGACGGATGTGCCTGTGCCAACGAGAATTGCACGTCGGGAAGGCGTTCACGTGCCCATGCCGGGAGCCGATGCGGCACCAACCCGTCGGAGGTGCGTTCGTGGTCGAGGGCGCCGCGCAGCAAATCGGGGGTGATGGGTGTTGCTGTCATGCTCATGGGCGCACCCTACGCCTTTCCGAATCCCACTCCGCCCCCAATCTCGTAGTGACACAATGAAGATGACACCATTCGTAGTGAGAATGGCCGGTAGGTGACTTGGCGGCCACTGGGGCAACACAAGCGAGCTGGATGATTGTTCAGAGTGTGCAACGAGTGTCCTCACCCTGTTCCTTTACGTCACCGCACTACGCGAACGAGCCGCAGCAGGAACGCAACTCACCGAGCCTGCGGCTGCGGTCGGCTGACGTGCATACCGAACTTTGTGCGGACAAGGGTTCCCAGCGCCCAATATGGTTGTCATGCGAGACGTGCAGCGGTGGTGAAGTCTTCCATGAGCTCGCCACCTGGCACCGAATGTAATTAGGCAGTTGCCTAAAGGTGTTAGGTAGCTGTACGGTTCTCCTCAACCGACTAGGAGGCCGACATGGCACGCGCTGGATCGAACGTCGATCGCATCGTTCGCGCTGGAGCGGATCTGGCCGACGAAGTCGGTTTCGATCGGGTGACTGCGAGCGAGGTCGCACGGCGTTTCGACGTCAAGGTTGCCAGTTTGTATTCGCATCTGAAGAGCGCGCACGAGTTGAACGTCGGCATCGCATTGTTGGCGCTGGACGAACTCGCCGACCGGGTTTCGGAAGCGTTGGCGGGCCGGGCCCGCAAGGATGCGTTGATCGCTGTGGCGAATGTGTACCTCGACTACTCGCGTGAGTATCCCGGCCGGTACACGGCAACCCAATTCCCACTCGATCACGAGACTGCGATCAACAGTGCCGGCGTACGCCATTCGGCGATGATGACGGCAATTCTGCGGGGATACGACCTCGACGAAACCGATCGGGTCCATGCGATCAGATTGTTGGGCAGCATCTTTCATGGATACGCCACTCTGGATGCATCCGGCGCATTCAGCCACAGTAGTCCGGACTCGCAGCAGTCGTGGACACGCATCCTCGACGGAATCGACACTCTCCTACAGCAGTGGAGGCAGAAACAATGAAACGCTTGTCCGGCCCCGACATCAGAACGTCGTTCATCAACTCGACCAAGGGCGACGCCACCCGGCTCACTCTCCCTGCCGCACTCGAGTCGGTTCCGTGGGACGATATGGATTTCCTCGGCTGGATCGACCCCAAGCTATTGGGCAAATCCTATCTTGTTGTACCGCAAAAAGATCGGCTGCTCGGTATAGCGATGCGCTTCAAGGCCGGTGGTCCACGTAAGGCGCAGATGTGCAGCATCTGCCTCACCACACACGCCAACGGCGGAGTATCCCTGATGGCCGCAGCGAAAGCCGGGGAATCAGGGCGGCGCGGCAACTCCGTCGGGACGTACATCTGCTCGGATCTCGCCTGCTCGCTCTATGCACGTAAAAAGAAGACCCCCGCGCTGGGGCGACAGTTCAAGGAAGACTTCGACGTCGAGAGCCGCACCGCGACGCTCCGAGACAACGTCGACGCATTCGTAGGCCGCGTTCTGAGCTGATGGCACGTGCCGTCGCCACGAGCGGCCCTCGCCGCACTCGCAGAGTCCATCGGTCCGCCAACAGGTTTCGATCCATGGTCCTTGCCGCCACAAAGGTCGATAGTCGATGCGCTCAACTTTCCCCCTTCGGTTGGTACACACGGCGAGTGTTGTGCGGAGTTGGCGGCACGGCCGCTCACCGACCGACAGATTCGCTGGTCGAGGTGGGTCCGCTGCCGGTCCACTTCGACAACGCTCCTGAACACCTCGGTGTGAAACCAATTCAGGTTCTCGATACCTGAATCAGTGAGGTCGCAGACCATCCCTCTGTTCGACGTCCACCGGACGTCGAACAGAGGCCGCGAAGCGATAGCGGCTCGAACCCGCACTGTCACGTCGAGCGCCGGATGGTCTCTTATCTGCGTGCACACGGCGCGCACCCTTCACCCATTTCCGCAACAAGCCCTATGGAGGACCACAGCATGTCGACACCAACATCCGAGGCCAGCCGTACACGGACAGTCGATACCAGCCTGGTGGTCGCCGTGCTTGCCCTCACCGGAATCGTCGTCTCGTTGATGCAGACGTTGATCATTCCGCTGATTCCGCAACTTCCTGCCCTGCTCGACGCGTCAGCTGCTGACACCGCATGGTCCGTCACCGCTACCCTCCTCGCCGGTGCCGTTGCGGTGCCCGTCGTCGGCCGACTCGGCGACATGTTCGGCAAACGTCTGATGCTTCTCATCAGCCTCGCACTCTTGATCGCTGGATCGATTACCGGTGCTCTCAGCGAATCACTGATCCCTCTGATCATCGGCCGCGCCCTACAAGGCCTAGCAGCAGGTGTCATTCCCCTGGGGCTCAGCATCATTCGCGACGTTCTCCCGCGTGAGAAAGTCGCGGGTGCAACCGCCACCATGGGTGCATCACTCGGGGTAGGTGGTGCACTCGGCTTGCCCGCTGCCGCTCTGATCGCCCAATACGCCGACTGGCACATCCTCTTCTGGATCTCGGCGGGGCTCGGGCTCGTAGTGGCCGGCTTGGTCGTTGTCACGGTTCCAGAATCCGAGGTGCGAACAGGGGGAGTGTTCGACGCGGTCGGAGCTGTCGGCCTCGCTGTCGCGCTCGTCGCGTTGCTACTCGCCATCTCCAAGGGATCTGTGTGGGGCTGGAGCAGTTCGACAACGCTGGGATTGATAGCCCTTGCAGGGGTTTCGCTTTTCTTCTGGGGTTGGTGGGAACTGCGCACCAGACAGCCACTCGTCGACCTGCGTGTGTCCTCCCGTCGTCAGGTCTTGTTGACCAACCTCGCCTCGGTCGTGTTCGGATTCTCGATGTTCGCAATGACTTTGGTGTTCCCGCAGGTCCTTCAGATGCCGACCGAGACAGGTTTCGGTCTCGGCCGGTCGATGCTGGTCACCGGGCTGGTGATGGCACCGTCGGGAATCGTCATGATGTTGATCGCACCGCTGTCGTCGCGAATTACGACCACCCGCGGTCCCAAGACGACGCTGATGATCGCCGCGGTTGTCGTCGCGGCCGGGTACATCTTCGGCGTCGTCACGATGAGCGCTGTCTGGCATCTCGTCGCGATCTCGTGCATCATCGGCGCCGGAATAGGAATGGCGTACGGCGCGATGCCCGCCCTGATCATGGGAGCCGTACCGCCGTCGGAGTCCGCTGCCGCGAACGGCCTCAATGCTTTGATGCGTTCGCTCGGCACCTCGATGGCCAGCGCTGTCGCAGGCGTGATACTCGCGCAGATGACCATCACGCTCGAATCGACCGAATTGCCTGCACAGGAGGGGTTCCGGGTCATCATGGCTCTGGCCGCGCTTGCAGCGATCATTGCACTGGCGCTCGCGGCGTTCCTTCCGCCTTCTGTAGCTACCGGATCGACTGTCGCCACTGGGCAGGGGATGAAGAAGAAGGATCCGGCACCGCAGCGCAATTGATTCGAGAAGCAAGGGAATCCGCCGACGTTGTCGAAGTATGCGTCGATCTCGCGTTGGCTACGTCTGCGAGGAGGCCGTCCAGTCACCGTCGTGGTAGTCGACCGTCGAATGTCCGAACCGTGGTGCATGATCGGCGGACATCGGATGCTTCGGTCGAAAGGACTTACGTCATGCCAGTTGGACCAGAGGCGGTACCCGGCGTCACCGTCGTCGTCTCGCACAAGACCCTGCCGAATCAACGCGACGCCGTTCGGGCTCTGTGGGAAAAGCGCATGGCACCGGCCGTACTCGACAATTCCGGGCATCTCGCCTACTACTACGGCCTCGATTCCGACGATCCGGATGGCATCACAGCGTTTCAGCACTACAGAACCGCCGAGGACGCGCTCGAGTTTCTCCGGCATCCCACTTATCTTGCGTACGAACGCGAAGTGGCTCCACTGCTGGCCGCCGCACCTGAGGTACGCAGGCTCATTCCGACGTGGATCAAGAAGGAGTCATAGGGGGCGATCGGCGTCGCACAGCCGCCGTATCGGCCGTGGCGTGATGCGGATCGTCACCCGGAGCCGCATACTTGCTCGCGAGATGAGATTCCCTTCCGTCACCTTGGCCATGTCCGTGCTTGTCGCGTCCTGCGCGCTGACGGTCGCACCCGCCTCGGCCGCTCCCGGCAGCGCAGATTTCTACACTGCTCCTGTCGCCGACCTCGAGGCCTTCGTGCCCGGGGACATCCTGCGTCGAGAGCCTGTGCGACAGCTCGACGTTCTGGGCTCACGCACCGAGCGCATCCTGTACCGATCGGCCGACCCCCGGGAGCGGGCTGTTGCCGTGTCGGGCCTTCTGATCACACCCGCCCTCGCGTGGCGGGGTCCTGGGACACGGCCCGTGATCGCTTATGCGCCGGGCAGCTACGGGACAGCCGATCGCTGCTCGGGTTCGTCCGAGCTGGGGCTGACAACCACGATGCCGGCATTACTGCCGCTACTGGCACAGGGCTATCAGGTGGTCACGACGGATTACCAGGGGCTAGGAACCCCCGGCGAATACGAGTTCCTGGGTAGAGTCGCCAGCGCGCGTGCACTGCTGGACTCGGCTCGGGCCGCGGCGAGCCGAACCGACGCGCCGATCGTGCTCTACGGATACTCGGCCGGCGGGGTCGCGTCGGCCGCCGCTGCGGAGCTCGCCTCCACGTACGCGCCCGACTTGTCGGTGGTCGGTGCCTTCGTCGGTGCCGCGCCGACCGATCCGGTGGTCCGCGTCGATGGCCAGGACGGTTCCGCGTGGGCCGCGACGATGCTGTACACGATCGACGGCATGATCGGAGCGCACCCCGAGCGGGCCGACCGGATCCGCGCCCTGTTCAACGAACGCGGTCGGGCAGCTCTGGATGCGGCGCAGGATTTCTGTACGACCGACGCGCTTGCGTACGGATCATTTCGATCCGAGGACTTGACTGCCGACGGCGAGTCGCTGGGCGCATCGATGACGGGTCCCGTGCTGGGGTCTCTGACGGCCGCGAACACCATCGGCTTCACGGCACCCGATCTGCCCGTGATGATCGTGCACGGCGTGAACGACAGCTCCGTCGACATCGAGCAGAGTCGACTCCTGGCGCAGCGTTGGCGCGCTGCAGGTGCCGTGGACATCACCGTCCGCGAGTTCGATTTCGGAACCGATCTGATACCTGCGTTCGACCACACGGCCTCGAACGTCGCTGCCTATCCAGAGTCGCTCGAGTGGATCGACCGACTGGTCGCGCGGGCGTAACTCGATGCCCGGCACATTGCCAGTGATGTAGATCACGCGTGACCGATGTGTGTTTGCTCCTGCTCGATTCGACTCATAAGGCGCAGCTAGCAGGTACACGTTCGTACCGAAATGCCCTGCTGCCTACGAGAAAGGATCAAGCCAATATGAACAGCGCTGAGAACGAGGTCACCGCATGAGCGGCCGCAGGAGTCTTTCCAGCCGACTCTTCGAGGGTCTGGGCCGCATCACATGGGGTTACGGCAAGCGAAAGCTGGAGGAACGGCGCGCAAACAAGCGCGGACGGCGATAAGCCGAACGGTGGGCGTCCGATTTCGGCACCCTCGATCGGTACGGTGCAGGGATGGACGGATTCGAGGTAGGCGACGGAGTCACACCGCTGAGCGGGCCCATGGCAGGTATGTACGGAACCGTGGTCTGGTTCTACGAGGAGAAGCAGCAGTTGCTCGTTCGTTTCGGCGCGTCGCAGCAGATGTACTACGCGGCCGGCGAGTTGAAGCGCTGGGGGGAGTAGCCCGCGCCCTGTGTCCCGTGCATCGGAATAATCGAATCTTCATCGATGCTGATGGAGGCGACCATCCCGAATCGAAAGGCCCCACCATGCATCTGGGCGTAGACAGCTTCGTCTCTTCCGTGACCGATCCGACCGACAACCGGGTGATCGCTCCCGAGGAGCGAATGGGCCATCTGCTGGAGGAGATCGCCCTCGCGGATCAGGTCGGGCTGTACTCGTTCGGCATCGGCGAGCATCATCGCAGCGAGTACTACGACTCGGCCCCGTCGATAATTTTGGCCGCCGCAGCCGCGCGCACCGAGAACATCCGACTCGGCAGCGCGGTCAAGGTACTCAGCGCAGACGATCCGGTCCGGGTGTTCCAAGAGTTCGCCACCCTCGATCTGATCTCCAAGGGCCGGATCGACCTGGTCGTGGGCCGCGGATCGTTCACCGAGTCGTTCCCACTGTTCGGCCTGGATCTGGCCGATTACGACTCGCTCTTCGCCGAGAAACTCGACCTTCTGCTCCAGATCCGCGACAACGTCGAGGTCACCTGGTCGGGTCGACACCGCCCGGCACTGAACCGTCAGGGTATCTACCCGCGTCCGCTGCAGGATCCGTTGCCGATCTGGGTCGGCGTCGGTGGGACGCCCGAATCCTTCGCTCGCGCAGGGCTTCTGGGGCTGCCCCTGATGATTGCCATCATCGGCGGAGAGCCGCGCCAGTTCGCCCCGCTCGTCGATCTGTACCGTCGCGCCGGAGCGCAGGCGGGACATCCGCCGGAGCAGCTGAAGGTGGGCCTGCACGTGTTCGGCTTCGTCGCCGAGACCACCACGGCCGCAGCAGACACTATCTACCCCGGCTGGAACGAGATGTTCACCAAGATCTCTCGGGAGCGTGGCTTCGCTCGGCCCAGCCGCCAGCAGTTCGACGCCACCTCCGGTCCCAACGGTGCGTTCTTCATGGGAGATCCGAAGACGGTGGCCGACAAGATTATGCGAGTGAGCGAACAACTGGGCGGCGTGGACCGATTGTCGCTGCAGATGACCAATCCGCGGCTCGCCCACAGCGACCTGCTGCGCGGGATCGAACTCCTCGGCACCGAAGTTGCACCTCTGGTGGCTCGGGCGTAGTTCACAAGCCCGAACTACCCGTCACACCGGTGGCCAAATGCCCTAGTGGTGTGCCGAGGAAGCGGCGATCGTAGAAGACGACGCAGAAACCGTCTTCGGCCAACGGAGGAACGATGGACCACACGATCGCGGCAACCACATTCGACGGACCGCTAGCGGTCGTGGTCGACGGTTCACCCACGGACAAGGGGGTGGCCGAGTGGGCGGCGCACTTCGCTCGAGCGGCATCGACATCGGTGCACCTCGTTCACGGTGCACCGAAAGACGAGTGGAGTACAGCGGTCGCCGCCGAGCTCGACACCACCGACTTCCCGACGCGGCTGCGGCAGGAGAGCGAAGGCGTACTCGCCCGCGCCGTAGACGTCGTGCACGGGGTCGATCCCCAGGTGACAGTGGAATCGGAGGTGTCCGAGCTGTCGGCTGCGCGGATGGCGAAGGCGCTGTCTGCGGACTCGGCGATGCTCGTCGTGGGCGCGTGCGAGTCGGGTCCGTTGCGCGACATCGTCTTCGGGTACTCGACGACGGCAATTGTCAATGCCGCGACCTGCCCCGTGCTCGTGTGGCACGAACGTGGCGATTCCGGGGGCGTGCCGGCCCCCGTCGCGGTGGGGGTGGATGGATCCGAACCGTCGAAGCGCGCACTGTCGGCAGCATTCGAACTGGCGAAAATTCTCGGTGCAGAGCTACTCGCCGTCCACGTGGGTGCCGTGCACGAAACCGACCAACTCGACTACGGCACGCCGGTCGACTGGCAGCACCTTCGTGAGGCAGAACGACAGTGGTTGCAGGCCAACGTTGATACCTACCGGGACAAGTATCCGTCGGTGCCGGTTCGGGCAGTGTCCGTCGGTGCTTCGGCGGCACACGAACTCCGGTCGATCTCCGCGACGTCCCGGGTGTTGGTAGTGGGCAGTCGCGGTCGAAACCGTTTCACCGCAGCGATTTTGGGATCGGTGAGCCAGAACCTGGTGCATCACGCCGAATGTCCGGTCCTGGTGGTGCACTGACAGCACCGCCTAGTTCGAGACCCATTCCATCTCGTCGACGCCTGCGACAGGCGTCAGCAGCGAGCGAATCTCACTCGCGTACATGGTGCGTTTGATGTCGCCCAGAACATCACCGCGCGTACCGACCAACGCGGCTGCGCGGGCGAGGGCGTCGTCGCGCAGACGCTCCGCAGTCGACACCGCGTCCACCAGTCCGAGCGCCATGGCGTCGCCACCGCCGTAGCGACGCCCGGTCGTCAGCGCCTCGTGGAAGGCATGCGGAGCCAATCTCGCCCGCACCATGTCGACGGTTCCCGGGCTGTAGGTCGCGCCGATGTTGACGCCGGGGAAGCACAGGAATCCGCGATCCGATCGCATGATGCGGTGGTCGTGTGCCATCACGAAGAATGCAGCACCGCCGTAGGTGTGCCCCTGCATGGCTGCGACGGTCTGCATCGGGAAGGTCAGAAAGCGCACCAACAGCTCCTGTACCGTGCCGATGAACCGGTTGATCTGATCGAGGTTCTCGGCCCCCCACGACAGGTCGACGCCCGTGGAGAAGTACTTGCCCGTTGCGGTGGTCACCAATGCGGCCGGTCCTGAGGACGCCTCGACCTCGTCCAGAAGCGCGTTCATTTCGGCAATCCAGTTCGGACCGATGCGGTTCTCGGTGTCGTCGACCCCTCGATTGCCGAGACTCAACACGAATACGTCGTCAACGCGATCCAGATATGGCATGTACCGAACGTACCCAGCTTTTCTTGTTCTCACTCACAACGGGAGAGGTCCGAAGGAGCGTCACGACGACGACGTGGCCGACTGCCGACGAATCAGTTCACGGTGACCGTAGGTGGCATCGAGTATGTCCTCACGATCGGCGACCGACGAACCCACCGCGCCGGCAACCGTACCGAGCGACGCGGCCAGCCAGGCGAGGGAGAAGTAGTCGCCCATCGACGCCGGACGACCGATCTGCTCGGTCAGGAACTCCGGTGAAATCACGACCGCCGCCGAGCCGAGTACCACCGCGAACAGCAGCGCGTACATGCACAGCGCGCCGGTGATGACCGTTCCCACGGTGGCTGCGTTGTACATCCAACGATCGACCGTGGAGCGGCGGAACGTCCGCTTCTCCCACAGGCCGTTGGGAAGAATCACCCACACCGTCATGGCGATCACAGCCGTGACTCCGATCATCGCCAGTCGACCCAGACTCATCGATGCCGCCATCTGCCAGATGCTCGCGTAGAACACGCCGAAGGCGGAGGCGGCACTGGCTGCAGCAAGCGCACTCGACAGAGTCGGCACCAATCGCCACGGTCGATTACATCGAATCATCCCCGACACCAACCTGGTTCGGCCGAAGATGCTCGACGTCAGCAGCACTTCGTCACCCTCGCCGGAGTCACTGGACGCCCAACGGGACTTGAAGTACCTCCTCGGAAGACGAGACGAGTCGTCGGCTTCGATCAACTCGTGCAGTACGGCCAACGCAGCCGCGACAGCGCGTCGCCGCACCGCCAGGGTGCCGAAGGAGGGTACGTACAGCGCTCCGGTCGTGCCGTCCCGGGTCTCGGCGATCACCGGGCGTGAACCCTGGCGGCGAGGTACCTCCGACACACACAACACGATGTCGTAATTGGCATCTGCTTTCACGGATGCAAGCCACTGTCCCAGCGGGGCCGCACCTGTCGCGGTAGGCGGAAGTGGAACCGATGCCCCTGATACGCGTATCTCGCGGCGCTCCCCGTCGATCATCGCGTGATCGGGCAACTTGGCGACGATGGCAGACGCGACCGTCGACGCAAATCCGTCATCGCTGACCACACCGACCGAGAGCGGCTCACCTTCCGCCTCGGTGTTGTCGCGGTCGTCGGGTGCATCCCGGTCCGCTGGTTGCGATCGATCGGATTTCATCCCGGTCGCATACCCGATGACGCTCGATGCACACCAACTCGCGTGCCTCGGGAGCGAGATTAGTCGTCGCGCAGACCGGGTAGCGCTCACAACATCGAAGTAGTCCAGCTATGGGAGTTCCGATGCCGTCGAAGAAGAACGAGACCGAGGACCAGCCGCAGTTGAAGGACCAGGGCTTGTACGAGAAGCTCCGCGAGGAAGGCAACTCCAAGGAGAAGGCTGCTCGCATCTCCAACGCGGCCGCGAACAAGGGGAGGGGGCAGGTCGGAAAGAAGGGCGGAGAGTCCGGATCCTACGAGGACTGGACGGTCGACGAATTGACAGACCGAGCCAAAGAATTGGGCCTCGAGGGCTACTCGAAGCTGAAGAAGGACGAGCTGATCGACGAGCTTCGCAACCACTGACTCAATTCGGGCGCAGTGATGCGTAGTACTGCTGTTGTGATGGGTAGTAGTCGTCGAAGCTCGGCAACGGAGTGCCGTCTCTGGACGCGACGAGCATGTCCAGGTAGTACTCCCACCCCGGGCCGATATCGCCCAGGCCTTGGGTGCTCTCGCAATTGTGTACCAGGATCAGGACCGTCGACCCATCCTTCTCGTCGAGGCGAACCTCGAGCTGCCACTGCATCTCGTCGATCGTTCGCACGGCCAGTCGGCTGGGCCGCTCGCATGCTTCGACGGCCATGTCCGAGGCCGGCTCGCCCTCCTCGAAGCGCATCGTGACGCGAACGGTGTTGTCCGAGATACGCTCCCACGGCCCGAACCACAGCGCCGTTCGAGGCGATTCGGTGAGGCTGGCCCACACGTCCTCGCGCGGAGCGGCGATGGTCCTGGTCAATTCCAGAGCGAAGCCGCTGTCGCTGCTGCGCAGCGTGCCCGTGGGTGTCGGTTCCATCGACTGATTATGCGACTCCGGCGTGGCTGCCGTCGAGTAGGACTTTGTTCGTCGAAGGTCGGTGATCAACTCGGGTCGTAGAGCTTCTCCACCAACTCGAGGGTCCACAGCGCGGTCAGTGGTCCGCCGTCGTTGGTGAACTTGTCCGTCCTGACGATGCGGTCGTTGCGCACAGCCGGTAATCCGGTCCAGAGCGGATTGGCGTTCATCGCCTGCAGATCCTCCACCGACGTGATTGCGGCAATAATCGCCACGGCGTCGGATGCGGCGGTGACGTTCTCCGGTCCGTAGTCGATTTCCGGAGTGGCGGCGGTCCAGGCGGATCCGAAGCGGGCTCCCACATCCTCGAGCGCGATGGACGTCACCCGGTCACGTCCGATCGAGATCCCGCCGTTCTCCGATGTGCTGACCGGCAGGACGGCGGTATCGGCAATCTCAGCGGCGTACTGCGTCGTGAGTTCATCCACGCGCGTGGTGTATTCGTCGACTATTGCTCGTGCTTCGTCCTGGCGATTCAGTGCTGCACCGATCGATGCGACATCCTGCTGCCAGCTGACCCCGGTGCCGGTGGAGCCGACCGGCAACACCGGCGCGATCGCACTCAGCTGGTCGTAGATTTCTTCGACCACCTCGTCGCGGCCGATGATCAGGTCAGGATCGACGCGTGCAATGGCTTCGAGGTCGACGGTGTTCCGCGGATACAGCTCGGGCACTCCGGCTGCGAGCAGGATCCCCGTGGGCTCGGTCAGCGGGCCGGGAATTTCGGGCGGGGCCTCGGTTTCCACCGGAATCCCGACGATGGGCAAATCGAACGCGAGGGCGATGTCGAGGTCGCGTCGGCCGTCGATCACGACGACCGACTCGATTCGATCGGGTACCGCGACGGTGCCGAACTGCGTGGTGACCGAATGCGTCGCCGAGTTCGTCGCCGCCGGTTCTGTGCCGGCACCGCAGGACGAGACCAGGGTTGCGACAAGGACCGCGCCGAGGGTGACCGACAAGTGGGGGAGCGTCTTCACAACTTAAGTAAAGCAAACCTAATTTTTGGGCAACATCCAGGTCAGACGTCGAACTCCACCCGAACCGAGATCGGGTCGGTCTGCAACGCGCGGAAGCCGGCTTCGATCAAACGTCCGAGAACCGGATTGTTCGAGAAGGTTCGCGCTCGGAGGGCGACGTCGTCGTCGGGCACGAAAGTCGCTGTGCCGGTTAGCCATCGGGTGCCCGCACGTAGTCGGATCCTGGGTTCGTCGGTGATGTTCGCTCCCCAGCCGGATCGGGTTCCGTGCTGGGAGATCAGCCAGGCTCCGGTGTCGTCGAACACTGCCGACACCGGTACCTGCCGACGTAGGCCGGACTTGCGGCCGACGGTCTCGATATCGGTGACCAGAGAGGTTCGGACACCGATCGATGTGAGTCCATTGACGATCGGATTCGCAATGTGCTTGCCGATCCAGCGCTCGCGGCGGAATTTTGCCACTGCAGCGGAGGTGTCGGTCCGAGCGGCGCTTCGGCGGTTGCGGAACGCGTCCCAGCCGTTGCGCTGCATCATCGTTGCCGCAGTCTTCCATGCCGGACGGCTCGAATTCGGTTGCTGCCCAGCTCCGATGAGCTGCAGTTGGTCGGTGTGCCATTGCAGATCGAGAGCGCCGTTGATCTGCTTGAACGCGCCGGCCATCGACGGGACGCGCAGGGCCACGCGAGGAGATTCGACCCGATCCAGCGTGCCGTCGACCAGCGAGCTCGCGACGGCCGGGGCGAGGGCAGTCGGACGGCCCAGGCCGACCATGTCGCACTCGCCCGATCGCACTGCCGAACTCATCACCGAGCGGGTGCGGAAGCCCCCGGTGACCGCAAGTGGCACCGCTCCAGCCGCGTCGCGCACCGTTCGCGCGTACTCCAGGAAGTACGCCTCACGATCGCGGGTGCTCGCGGTACCCATCATTGCGGGTGATTCGTAACTGCCACCGCTTATTTCGATCAGATCGATCGATTCTCGAACGAGATGCTCGACGGTGATGCGCGATTCTTCCTCGCTGAACCCGCCGCGCTGGAAGTCCGCCGAATTCAGTTTGATTCCCACCGCAAAACTCGGAGACACCGCTGCTCTGATTGCGCGGACCACTTCGAGGACGAATCGCATCCGTCCGTCTAGGTCGCCGCCCCAGGTGTCGTCGCGCCGATTGGACAGAGGCGACAGGAACTGCGACACCAGGTAGCCGTGCGCCCCGTGAATCTGGACGCCGTCGAAGCCGGCCGTCTCGGCCACGGCCGCTGCGGTGGCGAATCGTCCGATGATCTCGTGAATCTCGTTCTCGCTCAATGCCCGAGGTGCAGGAATTCCCGGGATATTGGGGGCGATGGCAGACGGTGCAACGGGCTTGGAGCGGGTGACGAGCGGGTTGGCCTGCCGACCGGGGTGATTGAGCTGCATCCAGATGGGGGCACCGCCGTCGGATGTTGCCTTCGCCCAACGGGCCAGCGCATCGCGGTCGCGGTCGTCCTCGATGACGACATTGCCCGGTTCGCCGAGATGGGACCGGTCGACCATCACGTTGCCGGTCACCACCAGGCCGTAGCCGCCCGCGCCCCACTGGCGGTACAGCGTTTCCAGGCGGGAGTCCGGGCCGTGCTCGGCGGTGGACAGTCCTTCGCTGAGAGCGGCCTTCATCACCCGATTCGGCAGGATCTGCCCGCAGGCGAGAGTGAGCGGGCTGTGCAGATCGATCACGTCGGTGTCGAGGGACATGGCGTTTCTCCGGTCTCGGGACTGCTGTTCCAGCTATGCTCAACAGCATAGCTACAGGGTGACTGTAGATGTAACGCGACGTCACGTCAACGATAGTGATGTTCTCACGGGAGGTTCGGATGGCGAGTCGAAGCAGCGCTCGGGACGACATGCTGCGCAGCGCTGCGTATCTGTTTCGCAGACGCGGCGTGGAAGCGACGTCGCTGGCCGACGTCATCGATCACGCGGGCGCGCCCCGTGGCTCGATCTACCACCACTTTCCGCGCGGCAAGCCCCAGCTCGTGGAAGAGGCGACGCGCACTGCGGGAGCCACCATGGGTGCGATGATCTCGGCCGGCCTCACCGCGGCAGGCCCCGCTGCCACCGTCCGGGCCATCATCGAAGGGTTTCGCGGAGAATTGCTGGCCACCGACTTCGTAGCGGGGTGTCCGGTCGCTCCCGCCGCGCTCGAGGGGCTCAATGCTCCCGGTGCCGTGACGGCGGCGGGTGAGTCGTTCTCCTCCTGGGAAGACACCATCGCAGCGTCGCTGTGGCAGCGTGGTGTCGCCCGCGAGCGATCTCACGCGTTGGCCACCTTTGCGATCGCGGCCATCGAAGGCGCGTTGATCGTGGCCAAGGCGCAGCGATCGATCACCGCACTCGATCGGACGGAGCAGGAGCTGCTGGCCCTGCTCGAGGCGGTCGTGGAGGTGTCGGCCGGCCGCTGACGCAGGCAGTGATGCGGCCATTGGTATTGCTATAACTACGAGTAACAGCTAACTTCCTCATCGGAACTATGCCGAACGTCATAGCCGAAGGGGAGTGTCATGTCGTCACTTACTACCTCGCGTCATCGAACAGGCAAGCCGCAGTTTCGTCGGCGATACCTCGCACTGCTCGTGATCTGTGTGGCCGAGTTGCTCGTCGTGCTGGACAACACCGTCGTCAACGTTGCACTGCCTTCCATGGGACTGCAGCTCCGTGCCGACATCAGCGGGCTTCAATGGGTGGTCGACGCCTACACGCTGACGTTCGCGGGGCTGCTGCTGGCATTCGGGCACCTCGGTGATCGCTACGGCCGCAAGAAGGTCATGGTCGTCGGGCTTGCCGGTATCGCGGTGATGTCGATCGGCGGTGCTGTCGCTGCCGATCTGGGGCAGGTGGTCGCGGCCCGAGCGGCAATGGGCGTGTGTGCGGCTGCGGTCTTCCCGGCGACCCTTGCCCTGATCATCAACATCTTCACCGACGCCAAGGAGCGGGCGCTGGCCATCGCGGCCTGGACGGCCATGGCCGGGTTCGCCATCGCCATCGGCCCCACCGCGGGCGGATTTCTGCTCGAGCACTTCTCGTGGCACTCGGTGTTCTGGATCAATGTTCCTGTGGCACTGCTCGTTCTGGTGGCCGCACTGGCCTGTGTTCCGGAATCGAAAGCGGAGCATGTCGGCAAGTACGACCCCGTCGGTATCGCATTGTCGCTGGCCGGCATCACCGTGCTGGTCTGGGCGATCATCGAAGCGCCGCACAACGGTTGGCTGTCTGCCATCAGCATCGGTGCGTACGCGGCCGGCTCGGCAGCCGTCGTTGCATTCGTCTGGTGGGAGCTGCGAACACCGTCTCCGGTGTTGGACCTGAATCTGTTCCGAAACCGGAGATTCTCACTGCCCGCATTGGCCATTGCTGTGGCGTACTTCAGTATGTTCGGCTTCCTCTTCATGATCACCCAGTACTTCCAGGGAGTGATGGAGCTGACTCCGCTGCAGTTCGGGGTGCACTCGCTGCCTTTCGCGATATCCATCGCAATCGGTGCACCGCTGGCCACGATCATCGCGCAACGCATCGGAACCACGGCCGTGATCGTCTTCGGGCTCGTGGTGATGAGTATCGGCATGTTCATCGCAGGTCAGGTGAAGGTCGAAACGCCTTATCTGGGGCCGGTTCTCGTGTCGATGATTCTGATGGGCCTCGGCCTGGCGATCGTGCAGGGCCCTGCCACCGAGTCGATCATGTCCTCGGTGACGCTCGACGAAGCAGGGGCGGGCTCGGCGGTGAACGACACCACCCGCGAGGTCGGCGGAACCCTCGGAGTTGCGGTGCTCGGATCGATCGTCGCGTCGATCTACACCGCGCAGGTCGGTCCGAAGATCGACGCGATACCCGACGCGATCATGGAGCCGTACCAAAAAGCGTTTGCTCGCGAAACTGTCGTCAGCGTCATCGAGATCGTGAAAGCGCCCACCAATCCGATCTTCGCGTCGCAGAAGGCCGACCTCGTCTACGCGATGAAGGCGGCCTCACTCGAAGGCTTTCAGCTCGCGTCGTTCGTCACCGTCGGGGCCGCTATGGCATGTGCGCTGACCGTCGCGCTGTTTCTGCCGTGGCGACGCCCCGAAGGAGACGGCGTGCTTCTCGCGTGGCGCGGATCGGAGAACGGCGACACGATCAGTTGAATGGCGTTCCGCCGGTGACGGCGATGGTCTCGCCGGTGATGTAGCTCGATTCGTTCGATGCCAGGAACACATAGGACGGAGCCAACTCCGCCGGCTGGCCGGCTCGTCCGAGCGGAACGGTCTCACCGAACTTCTCGTACTTCTCGGCTGGCATCGTCGCGGGAATGAGCGGCGTCCAGATCGGGCCGGGTGCAACAGCATTGACGCGAATGCCGCGCTCTGCAAGATCGCCGGCGAGGCCCTTGGTGAAGGCGACGATTCCCGCTTTGGTGGTCGCGTAGTCCATCAATTCCGGAGACGGATTCGACGCCTGAATCGAAGTCGTGTTGATGATCGTCGATCCTGCGTCCATGATTTCGGCGGCGCGTTTCGAGATCCAGAACAAGGCGTACAGGTTGGTCTTGAGCACCCGATCGAACTGCTCGGTGGTGATGTCGGCGATCCCGCCCATCTGAGCCATCTGGAATGCGGCGTTGTTGACGACGATGTCGAGACCGCCGAGTACCTCGGATGCGGTGTCGACCAGCTTCACGCACTGTGACTCGTCGGTGAGATCGCAGGCGATGGCTCTACCCGCGCGGCCTGCTCCCTCGATGAGGTCGACGGTGGCCTGCGCGTCGGGACCTTCGGATTCGAGGTGTGCGATGACGACGTCGGCACCCTCGCGGGCGAACGCAAGTGCAACAGCACGGCCGATGCCCGAATCGCCGCCGGTGATCAATGCCTTGCGGCCGTGCAGTCGATCCGATCCGCGGTATGAATTCTCGCCGTGATCGGGTGCAGTGACCATGTCGCGTGTCAGGCCCGGGTGGACGAGGCGACCCTGCTCGGCCCGATCTGGCAGTGGAAAAGCGGTGGTCGGGTCGGCTTTGCTGAACTGGTCGGACATTGTCGATCCTTGCCTCGGTGTGCGTGAGATGCTCCACGCGGCAAGTCGAACGAGCCGCTTCGGTCCAGTGGAGGCGGCTCGCGGCAGAACTTGCCGTCGGGAGTCGCTGTCCATCCGGGGTTTTCCGAATCGGGCGGCCCGTAAACCTCTAGCGGTCAGGCAGCGCGCGGATCCGCCACGATGGTGGCCGCGCCCAAGGCCTCTAGCACGCGACGAGCGGGCCGCGTCGGCGCGAAGACCTCGAGACGTCCTGCACTGTGCGCGGCTGCGTCGAGAACCACGTACCCAGCGCCCGAGTACATGAAGGTGACATCCGACAAGTCAAGCAGCACAACCGTTTTCGTGGCCAGGGCGTCGTCGAGCACCTGCGCGAGAACGGAGCGAGACCTCAGATCGAGATCACCCGTGACGCGGACGACGGTCAGGTGAGGTGAGTAGAGCTCGGTGGACATCGAGTAGTGAGCGTTGCCGCGCCCGACGGGTGCGAAGCGGGAATCGAGGTGGTCGGTGACAGTCACGATGCGAACCTCTCAGTTCGGATGGCCTAACGACCGACATGCACTGGGTAGAACCCGAGGGCTACAGGTTCCGTTGCATGCCGTGCGGTAATCCTGACAGCGCAACGTCACCGTATCGAGGCCTGTTCATCACGGAGTGATAGCTAGTCGATAACGATGAGGTAACGGCAGATGTGACGCGCCTGAGCATCGTTCACGGCAGTGTGTGGCCGGCAGTCCGGAACAGTCGGTACCACTCCTGCCTGGTCAGGCGGATCTCCGAACCGCGGGCGGCGTCGGCCACACGATCGGGATTCGTGGTGCCGAGCACTACCTGGATGTTCGCCGGGTGTCGGGTGATCCACGCCGTCGCCACCGCGGACGGGGTGGTGCCGTGTGCATCGGCGATCTCGTCCAACGCGACATTGAGGTCGGCGTAATTCTCGCGGTCACCGACGAAGACGCCGGAGGACGTACCGCTCTGGAACGGCGACCACGCCTGCAGGGTGATGCCGTGCGTTCTCGCGTAGTCCAGCAACCCGTTGTCGCGGTCGATCGATTGGTCCTCGGTGCTCATGTTGGCGGTCAGGCCGGCCGCGATCAAGGGCGAATGCACGATGCTCAGCTGTACTTGATCGAAGAGAACAGGTTGAGTGACAGCAGTTTTCAGCAATTCGATCTGGCCAGGAGTGTGATTGGAAACGCCGAAGCCCAGCACCTTGCCCGACGCGTGCAACCGGTCGAAGGCCGCCGCGACTTCCTCCGGTTCGACAAGGGTGTCCGGGCGGTGCAGAAGAAGTGTGTCCAGGTGATCGATACCGAGTGCGCGGAGTGACCCTTCGACCGTCGTGACGATGTGATCCTCGGAGAAGTCGAACCAGCCCTCGCGAATACCGACCTTGCTCTGAATGGCGATGCTCTCGCGCTGCGACGGGGTCAGTGTCACTGCGTCACCGAATCGCTTCTCGCACGTATGCGGGGCTCCGCCGTAGATGTCCGCATGGTCGAACACCGTGACGCCGACGTCGAGGGCGGTGTACACCAACCGCCGTATCCGGTCGTCGTCGAGATCGGTGATGCGCATGAACCCCAGCACGATGCTCGAGACGTCCGTCCCGATGTGGGGGAGGGGAAATGTGCGCACGGTGAATCTCCTGTTCGTCCGCCGACGGTTCGCTCGATGTTGCACCCGTCATCACAGCGGACTACCCAGTCGTGCAGGCGCTCGATGCGTTCGCACTCGTCGCCGATGCGTCCCGGTCGAGCAAAGTCCTGCTGACGTTCTGACGGAACCTGTTGGGTACTACTCGAATTCCGTTCGAATCGACTGTGTCGTCAGTTGCAACATCAACACGAAACCGGTCAGTGTCACGACGATCGGGGCCCACAGAACCACCGCGACGAAG
Source organism: Rhodococcus sp. ARC_M5 (assembly GCF_022810405.1). GTDB lineage: Bacteria > Actinomycetota > Actinomycetes > Mycobacteriales > Mycobacteriaceae > Rhodococcoides > Rhodococcoides navarretei. Next base: position 212,459 of record NZ_JALGQE010000007.1, on the reverse strand, counting down.
GTGTCGACGTCCCGCTCCAGCACTATGTACACCGCGACGATGGACGTTCCCAGCAGGCACGCGGCGATGTGAGCAGCCAGTCGCCACTTGTCGAAGAAGAATCCGGCCAGCATTCCCATCGGGATGAGAAAAGTGCACTTGCCGAGGGTGACTTCCGGCGCGAAGTTCGCGGTGATGGTGGCACCGAAAATCGCCAGATCGGCGATGATGACGAAGGCGAACGCTTGCCCCAGCGTCGGCCACGGACCGAACCACCAGAACGCGCCCATGATGTAGGCGGCGATCATGCAGGTCCACTGGACGATCGAGGGGATGGGTGTGGTCGCGCCGTAACCGAACGCGAGCTCGAGGGTGACCACGACGGCCATGGCCAGAGCGGCGGCCGAGACGATTCGCTTGACGAGGGTGGTGACAGCGAGTGACGTCATCACGCCCATGCCCCATTGGTAATGCTCGTTCGACCTCGTCAGTGCGCGAGTCACAGTGCCCCCTCGTTCCAGTCGGGACACGATTGAAACACAGCCGTGCTCGTCGATGTTCGAATATCACCGAGTTGGAGCCGCCGGTGGGGTGCGCTCAGCTGGTCAATCGATGCAGCAGCTCCGGCAGCGTGTCGCCGATGTCGTGTCGGCTGGCCACCCGGTATCTGGCAGTCTCGCCGAGTAGGCGTCGTCGGTCGTCGTCGTCGATGACGGCCGACACAGCAGCGGCGAGCGCCGCGGAGTTACCCGGCTCGACCAGAACCCCGGCACCGTCGGCGAGAAACTCGTGTGTACCGCCGTGGTCGGTTCCTATCACCGGCAGCCCGTGCGACATCGCTTCCAGGACCGACAACGGGCCGGCTTCCGGAGACGTACTTGCCGAGACGACGATGTCCCATCTGCGTAGAGCGGACTCGGCGTCGATGTGCCCGAGAAACTCGACACGGCCGGCGAGATCCGGTTCGGCGGCGCGCGCATGGAGTTCGTCGACGTAGTCGCGATCGCCGGGGAAGCTACCCCCGGCCAGTTCGACCCGGACATCGGGAAGTGTGGCGACGGCGTCGAGCAGAACGCGATGTCCCTTCCACGGCGTCAACAACGCCAGCATCCCCACGACCGGCGGAGAGTGCAGCGCACCGCCGAACCGCGGAACCGGCCACGGCACTCCGTTGTGTGACACCACCACAGGGAGGCCGGCTCTACGAAGAGGTACTGCGGTGGCCTCGGACACCGAGACTGCGACGCGAACGGCCGGGCGGGCGAACCGGACCACCACGCGCTGCTTGAGAGACGTCATCGTGTCGTGTACGAGCCACGACGCCCCGCGGGCGGGTCGCGCAAACCGTGCCACAGGGAGCGCGAACAGTGAGTTGACGACAGTGGCGGTGCCCGGTGCGCGGGCAATCGTGCGCACCGCGCGTGCCGCACCGACCCAATGAGCGATCATCCGGATCGCCGCGACACCGCGAGCGGCACCACGTTGTCCACCCAATCCGAGCTCGTCGATGCGGACGTGCCGCGTCGTGTCGGGTAGACGATCTGCCAATGGGCCTGCAGGGCAGGCGATCACGGTGGCATGGCCGCGACGGGTGGCCTCGTCGATCAAATCCAGCAGCACCTTCTCGGCACCCGACACCTGGCCGGTGTGTGCAAGGAAGAGAACTGTCGACTCGTCGGTCATGTGTCGGCCCGTCTGTGCGGCAAAGGTGGTTCCGGCGGATCAGTGCGCATCGCGGAGGAGTGCCACTGGGTCTTCACACATTCTGCGTAGCGCTGCATCCATGACGGCGACCTCGACCATCTTGCTGCAGAACGAGGCCGTATAGGTACGCCCACCGGCGATTTCGGCGATGAGCATCGTGCAGCCGTCCGGACCGTCCGGTTCGAGCGACGCGGCCATTTGCGGGGGCCTGCCGTCGTCGACCCAGTCGAGGTGGTCGAACACCCGCACTCTCCCGAGGTCGCTCACGGCCAACCGCAAGGTCTCGGGTACCTCGACGACCGAATTCTTTTCCTGCGACTGTGCCGAAGACCGAATGCGTGACGCCACATCGCGAAGTTGCGACATGCCCAGTACTGCGATGGGCCAACCGGATTCGATCACCTCACGCATCGTTGTGGTGATTGCGACGGGTGTCGTGTCGGCTGGGAGGTGAAGTGGAATGCCCACGGCGAAATTTCCGTGCGCACTCTGCTGGGCCGGGTCGAGGTAGCGTCTGCTGTTGAACAACACCATGATGTGATCGTCGACGTCGACGGATTCTGCTCGTAGCGCGGCGCTCCAGAGGGCAATGGATACCGACGCGGCGGTCGCTCCGGGCAGGTTCTCGGCCGTCCAGTGCTTGAGCTCGTCGACTCGGGCTCTGCTCATGTACCCGGCTCGGCTGACTTTTCCGGCTTCCCAGTTCTCGATCCGGCGACGTGGACCGGAGGTGTCCCGTTCGGTCCGATGGCGCGAGCGCAGTGTCCAGAAGTCCGCCAATGTCTTCGGACTTCGAGAATAGTGACGCCACAGGGCTTTCCATGTCGTGCTCGGAGGTAAGCCTGCGGCGAGTCCGGGAACCAGAGACCCGTCGGCATCGTCGCAGAACGCCGCCAACATCATCACGCCGATCTGACCGTCACCGATTCCGTGCGAGTAGTCGATGGCGAGATGCTCGTCGAACACGACCACGTCGAGTGGACCGCGCGCGCCGTTCCTCGATCGAATGTCGGTGAGCATCTGTCCCAGATCGTCGGTGGGACCGGTATCGGAGGTGACATTATCGCCGGCGATGCCGGTGCGGTATCGCCATCGTCGAGCATCCGAGCGTGGTTCCAGCGCGATGTGCGGTGACGCATCGACGTGTTCGGCGGCGGTGAGGGTGTGTCGCGTGCGCTCGATGTCGAGGCCACGAACGGGACCGACCGCGGTCACTATCCGGGTGTCGGCGAAGACGCGGTCCAGCGCAGTCGAGCGGTACCTGCGCTCAGCGGACGGCATCGACGATCTCCTGCATTCGACTGCGGAAGTTGGCTCGTGAGAAGCCCTCCGCCCACGTGCGAATGGCGACGCGATCGTAGTCGGCGGGATCCAACGAGCGCATGGCCTCGGCGAACCCGGCGACGACTTCTTCGTCCGAGCCAGGGCTCACATGCAGGCCGGTCCTACCGGGAACCACGGAGTCCATGGCGCCACCGTCTCCCAAGGCGATGACCGGTGTCCCGGTCGCCATCGACTCGACGGGGACGATGCCGAAGTCCTCTACTCCCGGCATCAGCAATGCACGCGTCGTTCTGTGCAGTTCGAGGAGCTTCTCGTGTGAAACCCGTCCGAGGAAGGTCGTTTTCGGTCCGGCCAGTTCCCGGCAGGCGTTCATGGCACGACCGTCTCCTGCGACCACGAGGGGAACGTCGGCCTCGGCGGCAGCGCGTACCGCGATGTCCGGCCGCTTGTAGGGAACCAGACGCCCCGCGAGCAGGAAGAAGTTCTCCCGCTCGACGGACGGATCCGGAGTGAAGCCCTCGGTGTCGACGGGAGGATGGACCACCACGGCGTCGTCTCGACCCCACCAGTCGTCGATCCGACGTGCGACTGCAGACGAGTTGGCCACCACCGTGGTCAGTTTCGGTGCGGCAGCGATTTCGCACCGACGGGCAACGGCGGACAGCGCCGTCAGTATGGCCGCTCCGGCTCGGCCGCCGCCTTCGCCTGCGCGGAGTTCGGGGTCCCAGGCCCACCGTGCGGGGCTGTGCACGTAGGCGATCACCGGGGAGTCCGTGGCGAACACGGCCTGGGTCGCGAATGCGTGGTGGCTCACCACAACAGCATCGAAACCGCGGAGCGGCATGCGGCGAAAGGCCAACGGCATCATCGGAAGAACGGGCGCGTACGACCGTTGGCCCAACGCCTTGTACACCCGATCGAGGCCGGACGTGTGCGGCCCATGGCTGATTCCCGCCGGAACCCCGGACTGCCTGGCGATGGGCGCGAACACCTCGGCCGCGGGCCAGTGCAGTGCGAGTTGTTCGACGACATGCTCGGAACCGGCGATCTCGGTGAATCTTTCGTGTACGACGGCAATTCTGTCAGCTGGCATCGCGTTGGCCTTCCGGCGCGATCGTCTGCGCGGTCTGTTCCACTCGTCGGGTCGAGTTCTTGTTCTGCAGTACCAGGTGTACGGGAATGTCGAAGTCGTTCAGCCGCCGCAGCGCCGTGGTTGCGGCTTTCTTGTCCCGTCCACGTTTCGACACCAGCACCACGACGGTCTCGACGTCGCCGACGTCGGTGTAGTGCCACCACTGTTCCGACAGGCCGAATTCGGCGGTGGCTCTGTGATGTCCGGCTGTCGGGCCCGGCCCGCGAGTCGACTCGAAGTCCGCACCTTCCCCGACCAACAGCAGAACGACGCTCTCGCCTTTGGGAGCAGCGTGTCGTGCACCCCTGGACGCGGGTCGGTCGCCGCGTTCGAGGGCGGCGATTCGTGACGCAACAGCGGGTGGCATCGTGTCGCCGGTCGCGGGGTCGAAGTGTGCACCGTATTTGCGCGAGACTCGGCGGGCCCAGGAGCGAGAGGGCCTGCGGCCGAATCGGCCTCGGAGCAGCACGATTAGTTCGGCCGCGACGATCAGAGCGGCGAGTGCTGCGACCAGTGCCTCCGAGACCGGTTTCGGTGAGACCGGAGTGGTGCTCTGCTCGGGGTTCGACAGCACCACCAGTCGATCTCCGCTCGCAGTGGCCTCGAGTTCGCTCTGCCGGGTGCGTAGTTCGGCGAGCTCGGACAGAGCGGCAGGCCGACTCGGATCGTCGGCGGGGAGAGCGTCCACCCGCGACTGTTGCGCGTCGATGGCGGACTGTCCCTCGTCCGTTCGCTCCTGCGAGTCACGGATCGCATTGGCAGAGGAGGTAGTGGCCATGGTCGACACCAGCGTTTCGGCCAGATCTGCTGCCAATTCGGGAGATCGGGTCGTCACCGTCACGGTCAAGAGCGCCGGTGAGGTACCGGGTGAGAGCTCTACGCTCGAGGCGAGTTCCGCGGCGTCCATCCCGGCGTCGACCTGTGAGAGAACTTGATCGAGCACTACGCGATCGGTGGCCAATTCGATGAACGGTGCGCGCATCTGTTCGATGAACGCGTCACCGGGAACGAGGGTTTGGACAGGTTCGATCTCGGTGACGATCGACGCGGCGTACTGCTTCTCGGTGAGTTCGCTTCTGAGGTAGAACACGCCCGCACCGACCAGGGCGGCAATGATCACGGCAGGGAGAAGAGCTCGGCCCAGTTCACGCATGTGGCCCGCGAGGTCGATCGGTGGGGGCACGTCGCCCCGGTGGACGGCATCGTGGACGGACATCAACCGCGTACCTTTCCGTCGTCGATGCGAGCGGACGTACCGCTTCGGTGTTCAGTGGAGCCAACGGTCTCGATGATAGCGGGGTGAGCGCGCTGTTCGCGTAGCCGTGCCGTTCGTGAATGGAACTGTATGTCAACAACATTGGAATAACATGTGCATCGGTCCGTAATGATTGCGAAACCGAACTTCGACTCCGCCGGGTGGGGCTCGAATCGGGCGATATGTCCGTTCGTTCCGTAGTCCTCACTGGGTGCGTGCACGGTGTCGTCCTTTCTCGGCTGATCCCGGAAACGGTGACTCGACGAGTCCGATCGCGACGAACGCATACAGCAAGGCCGCGACCGTCAGGGCCGCCGCAACGGACACGAGCAGCCACACGCCGGGATAGTGCTGCACCAGGAACCAGCCGCCGACCGTCGTGCCCGCGGTGATGACGAAGATCACCGAAATGGATTGCAGCGGAAACAGTCTGGAGACGGGCATGCTCCTCGCGATCACGATCCACAACAGGACGAGGGTGGTTCCGATCGTCACGACGGTGGACACTGCAGCTCCGTCGTACGACATCCGCGGGATCAGAACGAGGTTCAACCCGATGTTCAGGACCAGACCGACCATCGCCACCAAGGGGTAGTGACGCTGCATTCCGGCCGAGGCGAGCAGGAAGATACCCAGCATCACCAACGACATGAGCGCTGCGCCGATCACCAGCAGACGGGCTGCATGAGCTCCGTCGACGAAGCTGTCGCCGTAGAGCAGGCCGATCAACGGCTCCGCCGAAGGTACGAACGCCGCGACAGCCATTGCACCGAAGAGCGCGAACAGCAGTGCGGCCGAACGTGAGCGTGCGCGAAATGCTGTGGTGTCATGGGGCCACGACGCGACGAGCAGGGTGCTGATCGGGGCCACCGCAGCCAACACGAAGGTGTCGATCATGTCCGAGAACTTGTAGCCGATGGAATACAGTCCCACGGCCTCGAAGGTGTCGAGCAGGCTGAGCATCAACATGTCGATCTTGAGCATGGCAATGGTGAGGGCGAAGCCGATCGCGAGTGGCACGGCCTCCTTCAGGTAGGGCCCCCAGCGGCGAATTTCGATGTGCTTCGACGGTCGCAGGCCGATGGAACGGTTGCCGATGCCGAAACCCTTGGTGATCAGCTTGAACACTTCGTTGGCCACGGCGGGGAGGACGAAGATCAACAGGGTGGGGGCCAGCACGGCAGCTAGCACGGTCAACGCCAATTGGATTGCCTGACCGGCGCTTTCGGCAACGGCCACGAGTACCAGACGGTGACGGCTCTGGAAGAGCACGCTCAAGGCGTGCCCCGGCGTCGCGAACACGACCACCAGTCCGCCCACCACCGTCGCCAGGACCACCTCGCTCGGATACTGCAGCAGGAGAACGTATGCCACGGCCAGCACGTACCCCACCAATCCGAGTACGGTACGCAGAGCCAGAAACGACGACGCAGTTCGACCGATCTCGTCGGGGTCGTCGTCCATCAACTTCGCCAGCACGACGCGTCCGACTCCGAGATCGGTCACGACGGACATCAAGCCGAGCAGTGCGAAGACGAAGCTGAACTGGCCCCAGTCATCGGGTCCGAGGGATCTCGCGACGATGACGCTGCCCACCCAGCCCAGCGCCGCGATGACGACTCTGCTGATCAGAACGGCAATCGTCGCTTTGGCCGCGGCCTTCGGATCCGCTGCGACAGCGCGGTAGTCCGGGGGCTGCTCGGTGCCGTCCAGCGCGAGCTCCTCGGCCATCAGGTCACGCCCGCAGCGCGATACGCCTCGGCGGTGAGCTCCGCTGTTCGACGCCAGCTGATCTCACGGGTGGCAACGGCCGCCGAGGCGACGAGAGCCGCGCGCGCGTCCGCGTCGAACACCATGGGTTTCATCGCCTGCACCCAGTCGTCCACGTTCTCCGATCCGACGAGTACGGCACCGTCGCCTACGACGTCCGGGAGTGCACCGACGGCACTGGCGACCACCGCACCGCCCGAGGCCATGGCCTCGACCGGTGGTAGCCCATAGCCCTCGTAGCGAGAGGCGTAAGCGGTGACGGTCGCGGCAGCATAGAGAGCGGGCAGATCCTCGACATCGACGTACCCGAGACCCCGGGAGTTGTGTGGCGCGTCGCGGCCGGTCGAGCCGGCTCCGGCCAGCAGGCAAGGGATGCCGAGACTCTCGGCCGCGTCGGCCACCAGCTGAACGTTCTTGCGCGGCTCCACCGTTCCGACCTGCATCACGAAACGTTCCGGTAAGTCGTACTTGGACCGAACACCGTCTATTCGGCCTGCGGTCGGCACGGTCGCCCACGCTGCCGGTGCCAGTCCGACCACGGTGGCGTCGCGCCCGCTGACAGCCTTGATTCGATCGGCGGTGAACTGCGAGACCGCGATGAGCAGATCGGCACGGCGGAGGGCACGCCGCACCAGTCTCTGTTCACCCAGTGCGCGAAATCTGCTGGAGGCCGACGGCATGTCGATCACCGAAAGGTCGTGCACTGTCGCAACGGTGAAGGCCTTGGTGAACAGTGGGAGGTCGACATCGAGGCCGTGCACCACGTCGCAGTCTCCGACGGGGAGGGCACCGAGCAGCGCGCGAACAGCACCGCCGGCGACCGGCCGCTTCACAGCGCGAACCGAGGGCGGGAGCTCGCCGACGGCGTCGCGCTGCACCACCGCGGCGAGATCGGCATCGGTCAGACAGTCCGGTAGTTCGTTCAGGAGCTCGCGAATGTAGGTCTGTACTCCGCTTCCGCCCGGCCGGAGGGCGAGCGCCCCGAAGACGATTCGTGTTGCGCTGCTGCGCATCCCACCACTCCTAACAAGAGCCAGAAATAGACATCGATCGGAAAGATCTCGAAATATGTGGAGACGAGACTGGCGAACATGGCTGCGACGATCGACGCGCCGACGCCGAGGGCAAGCGCGCCGTCGTCACCTCGCAGTGCACGTGCGAGGCGCGTGCACCACAGCAACGACGTCACCAGCAGTGCCACCACCGCCCAGAGCCCGATCGGCCCCAGTTCGAGCAGGGCCTTCACGTAATAGTTGTCGGGCTGGTAGTTGGTCGAGAGTCCCGATTCCGTGAACGCGGCACCCTCGGCGGTGGAGATACGGTCCGCCGCCGAACCACTCGATCCCAGGCCCGTCCCGAACGGATGGATCAGGATACTGGCAATGATGTTGGCCCAGCCGTCGCCGCGTTGGCCCAGGCTGCTCGACGAGAAGAAGACCGAGGTGACCTTGGGTACGAAGGGAATGGCAACCGCAACCGCGACCGCAGCAAGCGCGAGCGGCGCGGCGAGGTAGCGGAAGCGCACAGCGATCAAGTAGATGGCTCCGACCGCGAGCCCCAGAATTGCTCCTCGCACGATCGAGCTGGACATGGCGACCACCATCATCGGAGTCGCGCACAGGAACAACATGTTTCGACGACGGCGTGGGTCGGCCAGCGCGACCGCACCACCGACGAGCAACGCCAACATCACGTACAGCCCGAACGGGAACGGCAAGTTGAACGTGCTGAACGTACGGAGCAATCCACCCGAGGTCCGGACCTGCGTGTCGTATTCGTACCCCAGCGCCACCAGTGCTGCGGGTCCTGCCACGAGTTGCGCAATGCCCACCACCGAGGTGAACACACCCATACCCATGAGAACGGAGACGAGGTGGTCGCGGTCCTCGGCGTCGAAGGGCGCAAGCCACATGACGACCACCAGCAGGATGTAGAAGAAGGTCACCTTGATGCCGAACACACCGACGATCCCGAACGTGGCGAAGGCCGACACGGTGCCGAACACGACGTAGACGACGGCCGCGGGCCACCACGGCACGAACACCCGAGGTGTCGAGCCACGGACGTGCCGGGGTCGGCGTAGCCACGCACACAGAACCGTGAACACGACGAGGCCTTCCTTCCAGCCGGACACCACGCCGGGCAGAGGCACCAGAACCAGAAGGCCGTGCAGCGGAACGAGTGCAGCGAGCAACAGCACTCCGCGCTGCGGGCGGCGGTAGATCGCCGACGCCACCGCGCAGCCCAGCGCAAGCACCACCGCCGCACCGAAAGCGAGTGCTACGTACGTGATCACGGGGTGACCCGAACGTGGCCGCGTTCGGCGTAGATCACGATCAGTCCTCGGCGCGCTTCAGCACGGCCAGGACTGTGAGGAACAGGATCTTGACATCGAGCCACACGGACCAGTTCTCGATGTAGTAGTTGTCCCATTCGGCGCGGTCCGCGATGGACGTCTGGCCGCGAAGGCCGTGAACCTGAGCCCATCCCGTCACACCGGCCTTGACGCGGTGTCTCTCTCCGTACCGACGGATCTGCATCTCGAACAGGTCGACGTACTCGGGACGCTCGGGGCGCGGACCGACCAAACTCATGTCGCCGCGAAGTACGTTGAGCAACTGTGGAAGTTCGTCCATCGAGGTCTGGCGCATGATCTTTCCGATGCGCGTTCGTCGATCCACACCTTCGACACCGCCGGGTGCGTCACCGGCCTTGCGCTCGAATTCGGCGTCGGACGCCCGCGGCGGTCGCATGGAGCGGAACTTCAGGCAATCGAACGGCAGTCCGTCGCGGCCGATTCGCTCCTGCTTGAAGAAGATCGGGCCGGGGGAGCTCAGGCGTACGAGCAGCATCAGCGTCAGGAAGACGGGGGAGAGCAGGAGGAGTCCGAATGCGGTCAGGACTCGATCGAGAAGTCCCTTGAGGGCGAATTGCCACCCCTTGGGGTTCACGTGCGGAAGCACCATCAACGGCAGACCGCCGATGTGCTCGACGCGAGTGTTGACGCCCACGGCGTCGTACAGCCTGGGTACCACCCACACGCGCATTCCGAGTCGGTGGGCAGTCCTGATGGCACCGAGCAGCTCTCGGTCCTCGGTCGGTGCGAATGCGACTATCAGCTCCTCCGCTCCGGTTCTCCGTGCAACTGCCTCGAAACCGCTCGGGAGCCCCAGGTGCGGGAGATCGGGCACCTCGCCGGCCGGGGAGACGTCTGCGACCGGTGCCGCACCGATGTAGCCGACCGGTGCGAGACCGTACTCGGGGAACTGGCGTGTCCTCGAAACCAGTTGGTGCGCAATGGGATCGTTGCCCAGCACGATGGTCGGCGCGGCAGATCCGAACTTGGTGCGAAGCGTGCGCTGGACGACGACGCGGATCAAGCGGGCGAGCGCGACCGTGATGCAGGCCAGCAACCACAGGCGTAGTACGACTGTGCTGGGCCGATAGTCTGTGTCGGCCAGAAACATTGCGACCAACAGCGCGAGCGACGCGAAGGCGACAGCAGTTTCGGCCGGACCGATCTCGTCGAGGAAGTTACGCCGAAGGCCGCGTCGGTACATCGACTTGCCGGCAAGGATTACGATCAGCAGCGGCAGGAACAGCCATGGGAGCCAGCCGGTATCGGTGAGACTGCCCGAATACCAGAGCAAGGCTCCGATCAACGCGACGGCTGCAGCAAGCACATCCACCGCGACGGTGATCACGGTGTTGAGGGGATCGACTCGAAGACGATCGACAAGGGGGCGACGGGCGGCAACGGTGTCGGCCTCGGCAGCCTGCGGGCGAGTGCGCGGTGAATCCAGTGTCTTCGGCACAGCTACTTCCGGTGACTAGTTCGGATCGGTTGGTCCTATAAATCCCATTCAATGTATACCGGCACGAAAGGGACTACCCGGTCGACATATCGAAAAAGACCTGAAGTCGGTTGTGGGTTGAAAATGCTTATTTTCGTCGGGTAAAAGCCCTCTTATTCGAAAACACGCTCGCGAATTATCCACGCCAGATCTTGCAGTATCTGTACGTGGCCGGTCGTCCACTGGCGCGGCTGCTGATCCCATACACACAGGGTGCCCACGGAGTGCCCGGCGTCGTCGGTGAGCGGAACTCCGAGGTATGAGACGAGAAGGTTGCCCTGTACGGAGGGGTGATCCTTGAGGATGTCGTTGAGTCGAGCGTCCTCGACCACCAAGGGTTGACCGAGATCGATCGCATAGCGGCAGATGGACCCGTCGAGGGGCACCTCCTGCGCGCCGCCGAGTTCCGCGGGAAGCCCGAGGGCGCTCTTGAAGTACTGACGCTTGTCGTCGAGAAGAGAGAACGCAGCCGACGGGGCGTTCAGTGCATCGGCCACCATGGTGACGATCCGGTCGTATCCCGCGTCGGATCCGGTGTCCATCAGTCCAGTTCGAGCGACGGCGGCCAGCCTGTCGGGATCGTCGATCGGGGTGCCGAACGCTCGCGTGACCTCGGCGGGGCCGACGCCTTTCTCCGAACCCTCCTGCAGAGCGCGAAGCAATGCGCCCACTTCGGATTCCTGATCCTCGGACAGTTCCCGTACGAGCCGGTCGACCACCGCACCGCGAACGAATTCGTCGGTGGAAAGACCGGATTTCTCCGCCTGCCTGGCGAGCAGCTCGTTCAGGCGGTCGTCGAAACCGGGAAATCCTGTCGTCATTGTGCAGATGGTAGTACAGGCCGAGTTCTCGTACCGACGCTCGGGCGGTGCATTTTGCATTCTCGCGCCTGTCGTGAGTTATTCGGGTTCGGTGAGACAAAGCAGGAAACAACGGGGTAATGGCGATACACCGATATCGCGTTCCCGGTCGTTGCTAGCATCTGCCGATGAGAATGAATCCGACGCGACGAGCGAGTGCAGCACTGTTGGTCGTGCTGTTGTCGTTCGCGGCCGGGGCGGTACCCGCAACTGCATCTGCTCTGCGAACGCAGCAGGCACCCGCAGGAGATCCAGGATGTTCGCGGCAATCGGATGCCATGCGGATCGGAGTCTCACCCGGAGCGACGATCGGTGCGCTGTCTCCTGCGGATCTGGATCGGGAGCTCACTCTTGCCCGTGACGCCGGATCTTTCGCGGTGCGTCTCGACATCGATTGGTCTGCCATCGAGTCGACACGGGGCAGATTCGATTGGAGCCGCACCGACCAAGTGATCGATGCCGTTGTCGCACACGGGATGTGCGTGCACGGCATCATCGCGTACACCCCGAGATGGGCACGAGTGGCCGGTGCCGTCGACGATTCGCACTCACGACCTGCGAACCCATCCACCTTTGCGGCGTTCGCCAAGACCGTGGTTCAGCGGTATAAGAGCCGAATCAAGATCTGGGAGGTGTGGAACGAGCCGAACATCGTGACGTTCTTCAAGCCCGTTCCCGATGTGGCGGCGTACTCGGCGCTGCTCAGAGCGACCTATACGGTGATCAAGCAGGTGCAACCCGATTCCACCGTGCTCGCCGGCGGGATGGCCCCCGCCGAGGACGCGAACGGCAACATCGCGGGTACGACGTTCCTGTCGAAGATGTACGCGCAAGGATCGAACAGGTACTTCGACGCCTTCAACGTTCACCCGTATACGTGGCCGTACCTACCCAACGACCCGGACACGGCGTCGTGGAACACCGCCATGAAGATGTGGTCCATGCGAGACACCATGGTTGCCGGCGGTGACAGCGGCAAACAGATTTGGATCACCGAGTTCGGAGCCCCCACCGGCACGGCCCCCAACAGTGTCAGCGAACAGGTGCAGTCGGACAGCATAGGGATCGTGCTCGATGCTGTCCTCGGCAGCGACTGGCTGGGGCCGGCCTACGTCTACAGCCTCCGCGACGCCGGCTCGAACACCGCAGACACCGAACAGAACTTCGGGTTGGTACGCCGAGACTGGACGCCCAAGATCGCCTATGGACGCGTCGACGCCTATGCCGCGGAGCATTCCGGTCGGTAGTCGACCTGTTCCACCGTCGGCCGGGATGGGCTACTGTCTGCGCATGAATTCGCAGCCGGGGGGCTCGAGCCCAGATCGCATCGATGTCACGTTCGATTCTCACGGAGACGCCTGCGCGGCGTGGCTCTATCTCCCGACAGGTTCCGGTCCCGCTCCGGTGATCGTCATGGGACATGGCCTCGGCGGAACTCGGGAAATGCGGCTCGACGCCTATGCAGAGCGCTTCCGGGCTGCAGGGTATGCCTGCCTGGTGTTCGACTATCGCTACTTCGGGGCCAGTGGAGGCGAGCCCCGACAGCTGCTCGACATCACAGCACAGCTGCAGGACTGGGCATCGGCCATCGCCCACGCCCGCTCGCGTACGGATGTGGACAACTCCCGAATCGTGTTGTGGGGCTCGTCTTTCGGCGGTGGTCACGTCATCGTCGCTGCCGCCCGAGACCAGCAGGTCGCGGCCGTGATCTCGCAGTGCCCGTTCACCGACGGGATTGCGTCGGGACTCGCGTCGAACACCTGGACGTCGGTGAAGCTGTCCGGCCGGGCACTGGGTGACCTGGCGGGATCGGTGATCGGACGACCGCCGCTGATGGTGAACACGGCCGGGCGACCAGGGACGACCGCGCTGATGACCTCACCCGACAGCTACGACGGCTATCTGGCGCTCGCGCCGGACGCCGACGAGACGTTCCACAACCGAGTCGCCGCCAGAGTCGCGCTGCACATCGTGCGGCACCGGCCCGGGCGTCGGGCGAAGGACGTTCGCTGCCCCATCCTGTTCGTCGTCTGCGAGACCGACTCGGTCGCGCCTGCCAAGGCCACCCTGCGCTACGCACGGACGGCACCGCATGCAGAGATCAAGACCTACGACGCCGGTCATTTCGAGATCTACCTGGGCGACGCGTTCGAGCGGGTGGTGGCAGACCAGATCGAATTCCTGACCCGCACGGTCCCACCGACTCAGTAGACGTCGCGAACGTACCGCTTCTCGGCAGCAAGGGCTTTCACATAGGCCTCGGCACTACTGGGCGCGAGCTTGCCGTGTTGTGCCACCACGCCTTTCAGTGCGGCATCGACGTCCTTGGCCATTCTGGACGCATCGCCGCACACGTAGAAGTGGGCACCGCGGTGAATCCAGTTCCACAGCTCCGCCCCGTGCTCACGCATCCGGTCCTGGACGTAGACCTTGTCCTTCTGATCGCGTGAGAAGGCGACGTCCAGGCGGTTCAGCGAACCGTCGCTCAGCATCGCCGTCAGCTCGTCCCGATAGTAGAAGTCCGTGTCGGCGTGCTGTTCACCGAAGAACAGCCAATTGTGGCCGGTGTGCCCGAGTGCGCGCCGCTCGTGCAGGAAGGCGCGAAACGGGGCGACGCCGGTACCCGGGCCCACCATGATCATCGGGGTGTCGGGATCGTCGGGCGGCCTGAAGTGCGAGGTCTTCTGCACGAATATCCCCACCTCCTCATTCGACGCATGGTCGGCCAGGTACGTCGAGCACACGCCGCGCCGGGGAACTCCGTGCACGTTGTAGCGGACCGCGGAGACCGTCACCTGTACCTCGTTCGGGTTCTCCTTCGGGCTCGACGAAATCGAGTACAGCCGCGGCTGCAACGGCTTGAGAACTCCCAACCAGTCCTCCACCGAGGCTCGAACCGGATGTGCAGCAAGCACATCGGTGGACTGGCGACCCCACATCCAGTCGGCCAGCGCGTGCTTGTTGTCGGGGTGCAGCATCGCCTCCAGGTCGTCGTCCGCGGTACGTCGGTGGACGAACTTCAGCAGATCCGTGGTGGCACGGGCGATTTCGAGGTGACGGCTCAGCGCCGTGCGCAACGACATCGAGCCGTATCCGGAGAGGTCGACAGAGGCGTCATGGTCCAGGCCGGTGGCCTCGAGCCACTCGTCGACCAAGGCATCGCTGTTGCGCGGCCACACTCCGAGCGCGTCGCCGACCTCGTACTCGAGGGTCCCGTCGGGCAGATGGAATCCGAACTGGCGGACATCCTTGACGGACCCGCGTGCGGTCAGCAGGCGATTGCGTACGAGAGTGGTCACCAACGGCGACTTCTTGCTGTACCGCTCCGGCTGGGCTCGGGTCCGCGGAGCCGAGCGTTCGACGGACTCCACCCGTGCTTCGGCGGGGGTGGTGCCGTCACCGCGCGCGAGTCGATCGACCACGGCATCGAGCCACGCCGCCGCCTCGTTCTCGTAGTCGGGTTCGCAGTCGACCCGATCGAGAAGTCGCAGGGCACCCAACTCGGTGAGGCGCTCGTCGATCCTGCGACCGTGGCCACAGAAGTCTGCGTAGCTGGAGTCGCCGAAAGCCAGTACGGCATAGCGGATTCCCGGGAGCTTCGCCGTGGTCTCGGCGACGAGACTGTCCCAGAACGTCGCACCGTTGTCGGGTGCTTCGCCGTCACCCGTGGTACTGCTGACGATCAGCACATCGGCGTCGGCCGGCAATCGATCGACGGTGAACGTATCCATCGAGTGTTCGATGATCGTCAGGCCTGCTTCCCGGAGATGGGAGAGGCAGGACAGGGCGTACTCCTCGGCGGTCCCGGTTTGCGAGGCCCAGAGCAGCAGTACCGGGCGTCCCCCCGGAACGGCCTCTGCCGAGATGCCGGCAGTGGTGACGTCGATGTCGGGCCTACGCGAGAACAGGCCCGCGAGCACGCCGTCGAGCCAAGCGTGGGTCTCGGGCGACAGGGGAGTCTGCGACGGCAGGGTGGGTGTTCCGGCGGCGTTGCGACCCGCCGCACTGCCCAGACCCTCGAGAAGGCCTGCGACGTAACGTTGTTCGATGGTGGTCAGTGGTTCCGAAGGACGCGCAGGGCGGCCGACGATCGTGGCGAGTGCATCGACCGGATCGTTTGTGCTGTCGTCGCCCGCGCGGGACCGAGACTGGGCTGCAGCAACTTTCGTGAGCGTCACCGCACACGCCTTGAACTCGGGTTGCTGGGAGTACGGATCGATGGCGTCGTTGGTGACGGCATTGATGGCCAGGTACTCGCCGAATTTTTCGCTCCAGTGGAAGGGTGCGAAACAGCTGCCAGGAAGCACTCGATCGGTGACGACCGCGGGAAGGACGGCTCGGCCTCGGCGGGATGCGACTTCGACGCTGTCGCCGTCGAGGACGCCGAGTCGATCGGCGTCGAGTGGGTGCACCTCGACGAACGGGCCGGAATCGAGCTTGTTCAGCTTGGCGACCTTGCCGGTCTTGGTCATGGTGTGCCACTGGTGGGGCAGTCGACCGGTGTTGAGCAGGAACGGGTAGTCGTCGTCGGGCATCTCCGCAGGCAGCATGGCGGGCCTGGCGAAGAACTGGGCCCGGCCGCTCGGGGTGGGGAAGGACAGCGCGGGGATCGAACCGTCCGCCGATACCCGTTGCGTCTGGCTGACCCCGTCGTTGAGGTAGCGGATCGGGTGCCGGGTGGTTGTCGCATCGGGTGGGCACGGCCACTGGATCGGACTCTCACGCAACCGGTCGTAGGTGACCCCGCGAATGTCGTAGCCGGTGTTCGGATTCCAGAAAAGCTTGATCTCCTCGAACACCTCCTCGGCGCTCGCATAGGTGAAGGCTTCGGCATACCCCAGCGCGCAGGCCATGTCGGCGATGATCTTCCAGTCCGGTAGCGCGCCGCCCGGTGCCTCCAGCGCCGGTTGGAACAGCGTGAGGTTGCGCTCGGAATTGACCATCACTCCGTGCGATTCCGTCCACAGTGCGGCGGGCAGCATCACGTCGGCGTAGTCGTTGGTTTCGGTATCGGCGAACGCATCCTGGGTGATGACCAGCTCGGCGCGCTCGAGTCCGTCGATCACCGTCGTTCTGTTGGCCACCGAGGCAACGGGATTGGTGCAGATGATCCAGCAGGCCTTGATCTCACCGGCAGCGAGCTTGGAGAACATCTCGATGGTTCCGCCGCCGACGTCCGTGCGCAGCGTTCCGCGAGGAATGCGCCATCGATCCTCGACGAACTCTCGGTCGGCGTCGTTGACCACCGCTCGCTGTCCCGGCAGCCCGGGGCCCATGTATCCCATTTCCCGTCCGCCCATAGCGTTCGGTTGCCCGGTCAGCGAGAAGGGGCCGCTGCCGGTCTTGCAGATGGCGCCGGTCGCCAGATGGAGGTTGCACAGCGCGTTGGTGTTCCAGGTTCCGTGCGTCGACTGGTTCAGGCCCATGGTCCAGCAACTCATCCAGTTCTCTGCACCGCCGATCATCGCGGCCGCGGCTCGCAGGTCCTGCTCGTCGAGACCGGTTGCGGTGCACACCTTCTCCGGGGTGTAGTCGCCGAGGAACTCCGGCATCGCGTCCCACCCGTCGGTGAACTCGGCGATGAACTCGGGGTCGATGTCGCCGTTCTCGGCGATGAGCGCGAGCAGACCGTTGAGCAACGCCAGATCCGAACCCGGCTCGAGTTGCAGATGCAGGTGGGCTTTGTCCGCCGTGGCAGTGCGACGCGGATCGACGACGATCAGCTTCGCGCCTGCTTTGACGCGGTCCATCATCCGCAGAAACAGAATGGGGTGACAGTCGGCCATGTTGGAACCGATGACGAAGAACACGTCGGCGTGGTCGAAGTCCTGGTACGACCCGGGCGGACCGTCGGCCCCCAGCGATTGCTTGTATCCGGTTCCCGCGCTCGCCATGCACAGTCGGGAATTGGACTCGATCTGGTTGGTGCCGATGAATCCCTTGGCCAGTTTGTTCGACAGGTACTGGGCCTCGATCGACATCTGACCCGAGACGTACAGTGCGAGCGCATCGGGGCCGTGTTCGTCGATGATGGCGCGCAGCCGCCGAGCGGTGTCGTCGACCGCCACCGAGGTGTCCGTGCTCTCCGGTTCCCCACCGCGGCGCTGCCGAATCCGGGCCTTCTCGAGCCGTCCGGGCCCGGCGAGCATGTCCGCGGTGGTGGTCCCCTTGGTGCACAGCCGGCCGAAGTTTGCCGGGTGAGACTTGTCGCCGACGGATTTGGTGACGACAGGCCTGGTCGAAGTCGTAACGGCGGACGTGGACGGTCCGCCGACCTCGAGCACCATTCCGCATCCCACGCCGCAGTACGCGCAGAGTGTCTTCACCGTGGTGACCATGGATTCCACAGTGCCCGGCCGAGGGTGCGCCGTCATTACACGTCAGTTAGCCGGATATGACGTTGTCCTCACCGTGCCCTGCGAAGTGCGGTGAGTCCGCCTGGGAGCTGATGAAAAACGGACGTGAGGTAACACGAACTTCCTGGTATGCGATTGGTACTCGAACGTTACTCATCGAACGGGCTGTCGAGTGGGGTGTGCAGATTCTCCGCTGGCACAATTGTCCGGGTCGGGTTCGAAGTGGGAAGTGGTGTGTGTCATGAGGGTGTATCGCGGATTCGTACTGGCCGCGGTGGGAGTGGTTGCTTCGGTAGCAGTCCTGTCGGGATGTAGTTCTGCGTCGGACATCTCCGAACCGTCGGTGCCGATCGATTCCAATCCGATGACCGAGCTGATGAAGCCGAAGCTGACCTCGAGCGTCCTCGACGGTGCCGTCGGATTCTCGCCGGCCGACCCGGTGACCGTCTCGGTCGCCGACGGCAAGCTGTCTTCGGTGACGATGCTCAACCCCGAGGGAGAACCCGTCTCGGGCGCGATTTCGCCCGACGGATTGTCGTGGACCAACACCGAACCGCTCGGCTACGACCGCGAGTATCGCGTCCAGGCCGACGCGTACGGACTCGGGGGAGTGTCGAGCACGGTGTCGAGCTTCACCACCAGTCAACCCGGCAACTTCACCAAGCCGTACGTGCTGCCGAACCCCGGTGCCATCGTCGGAATCGGTCAGCCGGTCGCGGTTCAGTTCGACGAACCGATCACCGACAAGGTCGCCGCGCAGAACGCCATCACCGTCACCACGACGCCTGCCGTCGAGGGCGCGTTCTACTGGGTCAACAACTCCGAAGTTCGCTGGCGGCCGCAGAACTACTGGGCGCCGGGCACCACGGTCGACGTTGCGGTGAACGTGTACGGGCGCGATCTCGGTGACGACATCTTCGGTCAGGAGAACGCCACGACGTCGTTCACGATCGGTGACGCCGTCATCGCCACCGCCGACGACAACACCAAGCAGGTGACGTTCAACGTCAACGGCCAGGACGTCATCACCATGCCGACATCGATGGGCAAGGACAGCACACCCACCGACAACGGCGTCTACATCATCGGCGACCGCTTCGAGCACCTGGTGATGGATTCCTCGACCTACGGTGTTCCGGTGAACTCGTCGAGCGGATACCGCACTCCGGTCGACTGGGCGACGCGAATGTCCTACAGCGGCATCTTCTTCCACTCCGCACCGTGGTCGGTGGGGCAGCAGGGCTATTCCAACGCTTCACACGGTTGCCTGAACCTGAGTCCCACCAACGCGAAGTGGGTCTACGACAACACCAAGCGCGGCGATATCGTCGTCGTGAAGAACACCGTCGGCGGAACGCTGTCGGGTACCGACGGCCTCGGCGACTGGAATGTCCCCTGGGACGAGTGGAAGGCGGGGAACGCCACCACGGTCTGATCGGTCTCGATTCTTCCGGTCAGCTTCGGTCGCGAGTCTGGTACAGCGAGGGATCGATACCGAGTGTCTTCAGGTACGCCACCGGTTCGATGCTCGAACCGTTGTTGCGTACTTCGAAGTGCAGGTGCGGTCCGGTCGAATTTCCGGTGTTGCCGACTGCGCCCAGGACGTCGCCCGGTGCCACTTCGTCGCCGACCGCGACCGCAGTACTGGACTGATGGCCGTAGTAAGTCTCGGTGTTGCCGCTCTTGACTCGAACGAGCTTGCCGTATCCATCGCCTCCATCCCCGGCCTGAACCACAGTTCCGCCGGTCACCGCGTAGATGGGAGTACCGCTGTCTGCCGCGAAGTCGACGCCCTGGTGGTACTGGGATCCGTTGCCGGTGGGGTTGTTGCGTCCGCCGTAGCCCGAGCTGATGCGGTACTTGCCTGCATCGATCGGGAGCACTGCTCCGCCGAGGCCGACGGTCGGCGGGGCGATCGGTAGTTCGATCTCGGGCAGGTCCGCTGTGGACGGTGCTTCGGGTGCCGCGAGCACATCGCTGTCGAGGACTATTGCTGCGACCTGGTTGATGAGGACGCCGGTGGCGTCGAGCACGGCGGCGAGAATCGCAGCCCGTTGCTGCGCGTCGGGCTGCGGTAACGGGATCTGGGGGAGTTCGATCGTGGGTTGAGCGGTGGCCACCGCTGGGCTGAACAAGCCGGTTGTGCCGATGCACAGTGCTGCCGACAAGATCGAACCCGCTATGACTCTGTGCATTCTGCGACCCACGAAAAGCCTCCTCGTCTGCGCCCGACGCGCACCGTCGGATGGGTGCGAGCAGGACGTAAGAACATGTTTCGGTGACGCTTCGGGGCACGCTGAACTCACGTAGCAAAAAACACATGAATCACATTGGTACTTTTCTTCCCCAAAAGTGCCATTGGTAACCGTACGTCACATTAACCCCACAGGAAACCTGAAAGTTGAATTACAACAACGTAATTCGAGGTCGGAGGGGGTGTCTGGGGAATCGAGGCACTCTGAGGCCGCGCAACGCGCGCACGAAAAAGGCCGGTCTCGCGAGGAGACCGGCCTTGTTCGTATTGGGGTGAGCGACGGGACTCGAACCCGCGACATCCAGGATCACAACCTGGTGCTCTACCAGCTGAACTACGCCCACCATTGCACGCGTCCGCAGAACCATTTCGGGCTCTCCATCAGCAGCGTCGACAATACTAGCGGGTTGAATCCGCGGTTGCTAATCCGCCCCCGGTTGCGTGTCGAGATCCTGAACAACGGCCGCGATGTCGCTGGTAGACGGCCCCGGCGGAGCCACGAAGGCCGTCCGGCGGTAGTACTGCAGTTCTTTGATCGACTCCTTGATATCCGCCAGGGCGCGGTGCGCAAGGCCCTTGGCCGGCTGTCCGTAGTAGATCCGCGGGTACCACCGTCGGGAAAGTTCCTTGATCGAGCTGACGTCGATCATTCGGTAGTGGAGGTAGGTGTCGAGCGCGGTCATGTCGCGAGAGATGAATCCACGATCGGTCCCGATGGAGTTTCCCGCGAGCGGAACGGTCCCGGCCACCGGGACGTGCTCCTTGATGTACGCCAGTACGCGCTGCTCGGCTTCCTCCAGCGTCACCGTCGATGCGCGCACTTCGTCGGTCAAGCCCGATTTGGCGTGCATGTCGGTGACGACGGCAGGCATGTTCGCCAACGCATCGTCGTCGGCGTGGATGACGATGTCTACACCCTCTCCGAGGATGTTGAGCTCACTGTCGGTCACCAGCGCCGCAATTTCGATCAGCTTGTCCTTGCTCAGGTCCAAGCCGGTCATTTCACAATCGATCCACACGAGTTTGTCCTGCACTCGCTCCACCTTAGTGCGAGCTGCGATGCAGCTAGGGTTTGCGGTGGCGATCGAGCCAGTTCAGCATCAGCACAGTTCATGGAGGACGCGGACATGACAGTCGACCCGACGCAGCCGGCACCCACGCTCAGTCCGGCAGAGAAGGCGAAGGCTGCCAAGGCCGCGGCCGTCGAAGCGGCACGGGTGGCCGCCGAGGCGCTGGCCGCGGCCGATGCCGCCGAAGCCGAGGCGCTTGCTGCGGAACAGGGGGTGACGCCGACGTCGACCGGCAAGGCTGCCGAGATCGCTGCCGGGTACACCTCGGAGGGTGCCGCGTTGGAATTGGGAACTGTTGTGCTGGACGGCGTCACCGATCCGTCTGCCCGTATCCGAATTCCGTTGGCCACATTGAACAGACACGGTCTCGTTGCCGGAGCCACCGGAACCGGAAAGACGAAGACACTGCAGGGCATTGCCGAACAGCTCTGCGCCGCAGGGGTTCCTGTAGTCATGGCTGACGTCAAAGGCGACCTGTCGGGCCTGTCGAAGCCAGGTGAAGACAACGAGAAGATACGCAGCCGAGCAGCGGACACCGGTATTCCGGACTGGGCTCCTGCCGGCCATCCGGTGGAGTTCCTCTCCCTCGGCACCGACGGAATCGGAGTACCGGTCCGTGCCACCATCACCGCGTTCGGACCGATTCTGCTCAGTAAGGTGTTGGGGCTGAACAACACTCAAGAATCCACCCTCGGCTTGATCTTTCACTGGGCCGATTCCCAGGGGCTCGCCCTGCTCGACCTGAAGGATCTGAGGTCGGTGATCATGCACCTGACCAGTGACGAGGGTAAGGCCGACCTGAAGGGCATCGGCGGAGTCTCTTCAGCGACAGCAGGCGTCATTCTGCGTGCGCTGGTCAACCTCGAAGCAGACGGCGGCGACACCTTCTTCGGCGAGCCCGAGCTCGAGACCGAGGACCTACTGCGCGTCGGGGCGGACGGCAGAGGTGTCATCACACTGTTCGAGCTCGGAGCGCAGGCGTCGCGGCCGGTGATGTTCTCCACGTTCCTGATGTGGGTGCTGGCCGACCTGTTCCAGACGCTGCCCGAGGTGGGCGATGTGGACAAGCCCAAGCTCGTCTTCATCTTCGACGAGGCGCATCTGCTGTTCGCCGACGCGTCGAAAGCGTTTCTGCAGCAGGTGGAGCAGACGGTCAAGCTCATCCGCTCGAAGGGGGTCGGCGTCTTCTTCTGCACGCAGCTGCCCACCGACGTCCCCAACGACGTTCTCTCCCAGTTGGGTGCAAGGATTCAGCACGCCCTGCGCGCGTTCACGCCCGACGATCAGAAGGCGTTGAACAAGACGGTGCGCACATATCCCAAGACCGACGCGTACGACCTCGAGAAGGCACTGACGTCGTTGGGCACCGGTGAGGCCATCGTGACGGTGCTTTCGGAGAAGGGTGCCCCGACGCCCGTGGCCTGGACCAAGATTCGCCCGCCCCGTTCCCTGATGGACACCATCGGCAACGACGCCATCGCAGCGGCCGCGTCGTCGAGCGCACTGTCTGCGAAGTACCGGGAGACGGTCGACAGGGAGTCGGCCTACGAGCGGATGAACGCTCGCGTCGCGAACGTGCCCGCTCCGGCCGAGAAGTTCGACATCCCGCCCCTGCCTGCGGATCTGCCGGATCTACCCCCGAGCGAGCCGGAAGGCCCGTCGGCCGCGGAGCGCATCATGGGCAACCCGGCCGTCAAGAGCTTCCTGCGATCGGCCGCCTCGGCTGCCGGGCGAGAAATCTCGCGCAGCATCTTCGGAACCGGTCGCCGTCGCAGGCGCTAGCTGCCGAGCTTCTTGTAGAAGCTGCCGATGATCGGTGCGGAGATGCTGCGTGGGCTGTACTGCCCGGCGATGGACATACCCTTGCTCAGCAGGCCCGGTACGACGCGCATCTTGTTCTTCGCGAGGCCGTCGAGGGACAGCTTCGCGGTGTAGGCGCTGTCGATCCACAGAAAGTCGGGAACCATCTTGTCGACGATCGAGGCCTCGGCCGGGTCGGGTGTCTCGGTGCGGACCGGGCCCGGAGCGAGCAGCGTGACGTTGACGCCGGTGCCCGCGAGCTCACCGCGCAACGACTCCGAGAACGTGTTGACGAAGGCCTTGGTTGCCGCGTACGTCGCATTGTTGGGGATGGCCATGTTGCCTGCAGCCGAACCGGTGATGAGGATGCCGCCGGCTCCGCGGCCGATCATGCCGGGCATGACGGCCAACGTGAGGTCGTGTACCGCAACGGCATTCAATTCGACCTGATCGCGCTCGTACGCCGGGTCCAGACCGGCCACCGGTCCGAACGTTGCGATGCCTGCGTTGTTGCACAGGATGGAGATCTCGCGCTCGGACAACTCGGTGACCAGTGCCTGTCGCTGCTCGCGATTCGACAGGTCCGACTGACGTACCTCGACGGCAACGCCGTGCTCGGCCGTGAGTTTCGCAGCCAACGCCTCGAGCAGCTCGCCGCGTCGAGCCATCACGATCAGTGAATGTCCGCGGGCGGCGAGTTCGGTGGCCAGGGCTTCACCGATTCCGGAAGAGGCTCCGGTGACGACGGCGCGGGCATCTGGGCTGGGCTTCGGCAGGCTCACGGTGAGACAGGCTAGCGGACAGATCAGATCGTGGCCGCGAGCCGGGTGCCTTGCTCGATCGCCCGTTTGGCGTCCAACTCGGCCGCGACGTCTGCACCGCCGATGATGTGCGTGGTGGTACCCGCGGCCTTCAGATCGTCGACCAGGTCGCGGACCGATTCCTGGCCCGCACAGATCACGATGGTGTCGACCTCGAGCAGACGCGGACGTTCGCGCTTCTCCCCGAAGGAGATGTGCAACCCTGCGTCATCGATCTTCTCGTAGTTCACGCCCGAAAGCTGATGCACACCTTTCGCTTTGAGGGCGGCACGATGCACCCACCCGGTTGTCTTCGCCAACCCTGCGCCGATGCGTCCGGCCTTTCGCTGCAGCAGATACACCTCCCGCGGGGACGGTGCCGGCACGGGAGTGGTCAACGCCCCGGGTGCGGCCTCGGGCTCGGTGACGCCCCACTCCTGCTTCCATTCCTTCAGATCCAACGTGGGGGAGGCGTCGGTGGTGAGGAACTCGGAGATATCGATACCGATACCGCCGGCACCGATGACCGCGACTCGATCGCCGACGGGCTTACCGTCGCGCACCAGCTCCGCGTACGACAGCACCGACGGGTGTTCGATGCCGGGAATGCTCGGAATCCGGGGAGTGACGCCGGTGGCCAGCACCACCTCGTCGAACTCGCCCGCAATCAGCTCTGCGGCGGTGACCCTGGTGTCGAGGTGCACCGCGACGTCCGCGCTACGAAGCGCGCTCGAGAAGTACCGGATCGTTTCGGCGAACTCCTCCTTGCCTGGGATCAACCGTGCGATACCGAACTGCCCGCCGATCTCGCTTCTCGCCTCGAACAGGCTCACGGCGTGTCCGCGCTCCGCGAGATTGAGTGCGGCGGCGAGGCCTGCGGGCCCGGCTCCGACGACCGCGACCTTCTTGGTCTTCTTCGTCGGCAGCAGCTGTAGATCGATCTCACGTCCGGCACGAGGATTGACCAGGCACGAGACCTTCTTGTGGACGAAGGCGTGGTCGAGGCAGGCCTGATTGCACGCGATGCAGGTGTTGATCCGGTCCGCCGAGTCGGTGGCCGCCTTCTCGACCCAGAACGGATCGGCCAGCATCGGCCTGGCCATCGCTATCAACTGCGCATCGCCGCGGGCGAGGATGTTCTCGGCGATCTCGGGCATGTTGATGCGATTGGACGCGGCGACGGGAATGGCCACGTGCTTCTCGAGCTTGCCGGTGATGTCCGCGAATGCTGCTCGCGGAACCGAGGTGACGATGGTCGGCACCCGCGACTCGTGCCAGCCGATGTCGGTGTTGATGATGTTCGCCCCCGCTGCCTCGACGTCCTGTGCCAGCGCGACGATGTCGTTCCAGCTCTGGCCTTCTTCTACGAGGTCGGCCATCGACAGCCGGAACACGACGATGAAGTCGGGGCCGACCGCTGCCCTCGTCTGTCGCACGATCTCCACGGCCATGCGCCGCCGGTTCTCCGCCGAACCGCCCCACTCGTCGCGTCGTTTGTTGGTGCGCTCGGAGAGGAACTGGTTGATGAAGTAGCCCTCG
The DNA here is from genome assembly GCF_022810405.1 of Rhodococcus sp. ARC_M5. GTDB lineage: Bacteria > Actinomycetota > Actinomycetes > Mycobacteriales > Mycobacteriaceae > Rhodococcoides > Rhodococcoides navarretei. The sequence goes on along the minus strand of NZ_JALGQE010000007.1, from coordinate 186,802 downwards.
CCGCCCATGATTTCGACCCCGTCGTAGCCGGCGCTCTGCGCGAGCCGAGCACAACGTACGAAGTTGCGGATCTGCCAGCGGACGCCCCGCGATGTGAGTCGTCGAGGCCGAAAGGGGTTGATGGGGGCCTTGATCGAGGATGCCGACACACTGAACGGTTGATACGAGTAGCGGCCGGCGTGGAGGATCTGCAGCGCGATCTTGCCACCTTCCCGGTGCACGGCAGCCGTGATTCGTCGGTGCCGACGGGCTTCGATGCGATTGGTCAGCTTGGCTCCGAACGGCAACAGCCAACCGGTGCGATTGGGGGCATAGCCGCCGGTGATGATGAGGGCGACTCCGCCGCGGGCACGCTCGGCGAAGTAGGCCGCCAAGCGGCCGGTATCGCGGGCGCGGTCTTCGAGGCCGGTATGAATCGAGCCCATGATCACGCGGTTCTTCAGGTTTGTTGCGCCGACGTTCAACGGCGACAACAGAATCGGGTACGGGCCAACGGTCTGCTCGGTCTTCACAGCTTCTCCAATACCTCGGTGCACCACTCGGTGAATCCTTCTTCGACGCGAATTCCGCCACGCAGCACCAGGTATTGGTGCAACGCGGTGCCGGTGAGGGCAGCGGGGGCCGGAAAATCCTGCTTCTCGATCAATCGGTAGACGTCGAGGCGGGTGGCATGGACATCGCGGTGGCGGGCGACTTCGACCTTGAGAGCGTCGATGTCACCGTTGGCGGCACCGCGAATCTTGACGGCGAGTTCCTCGCGTAGCTGCGAGGGATCGGTCGGCGCGGCGATCCAGCGATCGAGCTCGGCGCGGCCCGCAGCGCTCACCGAATAGATCGTCTTGTCCGGCCGACCGTCCTGCACGACAGCCTCGCCGGTGATCCATCCGGCCCCGTCCATCCGCGTCAGCGTCCGATAGATCTGCTGGTGCGTCGCGCTCCAGAAGAATCCGATGGACTTGTCGAACCTGCGGGCGAGCTCGTATCCCGAGCCGCTGAGCTCGGTGAGGGAAACCAGAATCGCGTGTTCCAAAGCCACAATCGAGAGTATGTATGCAACGTGGTGACTATGCAACTAGGTGCACTGCACACGAGGGCAGCCGCGGTCTACTGTTGGCAACCATGGGAACCCAGCCGGAGGCCGCCGTCGTCGGAGTCGCCACAACGCGTAAGCAGGTCACCGCCTGGGGGTTCTGGGACTGGGGCTCGGCCGCGTTCAACGCCGTGATCCTCACGTTCGTGTTCTCGGTGTATCTCACCGACGCCGTCGGCGACGACCTGCCCGGTTCGATCTCGGCCACGACCTGGTTCAGCTGGACGATTGCCGTGTCCAGCGTCGTCATCGCGCTCCTCGCACCGGTCTGCGGGCAGTATTTCGATGCGCGCGGCAAACGCAAGTGGCTGCTCGGGGTGTTGACCGCGCTGACGGTCGTCGCCATGGCCGGCCTGTTCTTCGTCCGAGACGACTACCACTATCTGTGGTTGGGTCTGCTGCTGCTCGGTCTCGGATCCATCATGTTCGAGCTGGCCAGCATCCCGTACAACTCGATGCTGCGGCAGGTCTCCACTCCGGCGAACATCGGACGAGTATCCGGGTTCGGTTGGGCCATGGGCTATTTCGGCGGAATCGTACTGCTGCTGCTGTGCTATGTCGGATTCATAGTCGGCGACGGTGACACCCGAGGTGTTCTGGGCCTGAGCACCGACGGCGGCCTGAACATCAGGCTCGTGGCGCTGCTCGCGGCCGTGTGGTTCGCCGTCTCGGCCATTCCAGTGCTGCTTGCTGTTCCCGAAGTACCACGAGCCGTCGCCGATCCCAAGGCTGCCGAGGCAGGCTTCGCGGAGTCCTATCGCGTTCTCTTTCGCGATGTACGCGAGTTGTGGAGCGCGGACCGCCGCGCCGTCCACTACCTGATAGCCAGTGCATTGTTCCGCGACGGCCTGGCGGGTGTGTTCACCTTCGGAGCGGTACTCGCCGTCAGCGTCTACGGCATCGGTGCGGGCGACGTCCTGCTGTTCGGCGTCGCCGCCAACGTCATCGCCGGCCTCGGGGCCATCGTCGCCGGACGGTTCGACGACAGAATCGGGCCGAAGAAGGTCATCGTCTTCTCGCTCACGTCCATGATCGCCGCCGGGACCGTGCTGCTGTTCGTGTCGGGACCGACGATGTTCTGGATCTTCGGGCTGATCCTGTGCCTGTTCGTCGGACCTGCCCAGTCCTCCGCGCGTACGTTCCTCGCCCGGCTCGCTCCACCCGGACGAGAAGGTCAGTTCTTCGGATTGTTCGCGACGACGGGTCGGGCGGCATCGTTTCTCGCGCCGTCGCTGTTCGGTCTGTTCGTGTGGCTGTTCGACGCCGACCGCGCGGGTATCGCCGGGTTGATCATCGTCCTTGCGGCCGGGCTGCTGGCGCTGCTGAAGGTGCGGGCACCACAACAGGTCTAGACGGACTCGATTCGGGCCAGAATCTCGGCGGTCAGTTCCCCTGGTGCTTCCTCAGGGATCCAGTGCGAAATGCCGTCGAGTTCGACGAATCGGTACGGCGCGTCGACGAACTCGACGCAGCGCTCCGCTCCCGCTCGACCGATAGCGGTGTCGCCATTGCTCCAGACGTAGGTGGTGGGAACCGTCACCGACGGCAGGTTCGCGAACTCCTTGGTCATCGCTGCGTACCAACTCGATGCGGCCGTCAGCGCCCCGGGCACGACGAGATGCCGAACGTATTCGTCGTCGAGGCTTTCGGCACCGAACATGGCGCGCAACCGCTGTGCGCCGTTCTCGGTCAGTACTCGCTCGGCCTTCTCGGGTTCGCGAAGCAAGCCGAAGTACTGCGACCGCTGTTGCTGATCCGGGTCTTCGCGAATGGCCCAGTTGAACGCCGCAGAGTGCGGAACCGATGCGGCAGTGAGGCTTCGCACGCGGTCGGGATGCTCGGCGGCGACATGCCAAGCGACCACAGCGCCCCAGTCGTGACCCACCAGGTGCGCCGAGGTCAGGTCGAAGGCGTCGAGCAGACCGAGGACGTCCTCGGTGAGACGCTCGATGCGGTAGTGCTCGACGCCGACCGGGCGGGCACCGGGGGAGTAGCCCCGCTGGTTGGGGGCCAGGACGCGGCAGCCCGCGGCCGTCAATCCGGGGGTCACCCGCGACCACGACGCGTTGGTCTGTGGAAAGCCGTGCAGCGCAACGACGGGAATACCGTCCGGCGGTCCCGACATCGCAACCTCGAACACGTACTCGCCGACACTTACCTCGGTCATGAATATCCCTTCGCGGCCGTCTCGTTCTCGAACGGTCAAGCCCGTCGTGGTTCCCAACGGCTCATCCCGAGCATGATCATGCGGATCTGCTTCTCGGTTCGGTCGATCAGATCCTTCTCGTTCTGACTACCCGGTCTGTCTATTTCCAACAGACCGACCACGGCGGTGAGCATCGTCGAGACGAGCAGATCGGCGGTCATCTCGAGGTCGGCGACGTCCCACTGCTCGAGGCCGGGCATACGGGAGAGGTCGATGGTCAGTTCGCTGACGAACAGTCGTAGCTCGGTGGCGAAGGCGCGGCGCACTTCGGTGACGCCGCCGTACCGTTCGCGGCTGAGAAATCGAAACTGTTCTTCGTGGGAACGAACCTGGCGAACCAGGATGCCGAAGGACTCCGTGGCCGTCCTGGCGCTCGGGGTGCGTCGGGCGTCGCGCAGCATCTGTCGCAGCATGCGCATGCTGTCCTCGACGAGAGCGACGCCGAGGTCCTCCATGGACGCGAAGTGGCGGTAGAACGCCGTGGGGACGATGCCGGCGGATCGGGCGACCTCGCGCAGGCTGACGCTGGCGAACGAACGCTCACGCAGCAGATCGAGGGTGCCCTCGATCAAGGCCTGACGCGTGCGCTCCTTGCGCTCGGCGCGGGTCCCCGGTTCTGTCACGACGTCCAGTTTATGGGCGCGCATTCTGTGATCCCCCTTCCGGTTCCTTCCCCGTCACCGGTGAACTGTCGTTCGGGTCTGTAATGGCCGTCACATAAACGTTGACAGGTACCGGTGTCGCTCTGTCACACTCATGTTAGTGCACAATCGTTCACTGAATGGGTCGTAGGTTTCGATCCGGTTAGGGAGGATGGAATGACGCTTCAAGAACGGTCGTCGCGGACCTCGGGTTCGCGCAAGTTCTCGCTTCTTTCCCTGTTCGAGGCCATGGCCACACCCCATGCGCTGGATCGCTACCTCGAACTCGTCGACCCCATGACGACCGTTCGAGACCTGCGCGGCGAAGTGACCGAGATACACCGGTCCACCGAAGACTCGTTGACCCTCACCATCCGTCCCACGCGCCAGTGGAAGGGCTTCGAGGCCGGGCAATTCGTTCAGGTCGGAGTCGTCATCGACGGCGTTCGCCACACCCGCTGCTACTCGCCGGCCTGTTCGCAGTACCGCAACGACGGCCGGATCGAACTGACGATCAAGGCGCATCCCGAGGGATTGGTGTCGCAGTACCTGCACAAGAACGCACACGTCGGACTGGTGGTGAGCCTTTCGCAGGCCGACGGTACGTTCGAGCTTCCCCGACCACGCCCGGCAAAGACGTTGCTGATCAGCGGTGGCAGCGGCATCACGCCGGTGCTGTCCATGCTCAGGTCGCTGCTGGACGAGGGGTACAGCAGCGACCTGACCTTCCTGCACTACGCGTTCACCGAGAACGACGTGGCGTACAAGAAGGATCTCGAGAAGATCGCCGCCGAGCACGAGAACGTGAACATCGTCTTCGCCTACACGGAGCAGAAGACCGGCGGCGACCTGTACGGGTTCTTCGGCCAGGAACATCTCGATGCGGTTGCCCCGTGGTTCGCCGAGGCCGACACCTTCCTGTGCGGACCTCCCGGACTGATGAAGGGCGTGACGTCCTTCTTCGACGACGCAGGCCTGGGCGAGCGGCTGCACCTCGAGGAATTCACGCCCTCGTTCGCCACCGTCAGCGACGACGTCACCGGAACCACCACGTTCTCGGGCAGCGATGTGTCCTCGGAGAACGACGGCGAGACGCTGCTAGAGCAGGCCGAGGCAGCGGGACTCTCCCCGGCCAACGGCTGCCGAATGGGTATCTGCTTCACCTGCACCTCGGTGAAGAAGTCCGGCTGCACCAAGAACATCAAGACCGGTGAGACCGACACCGAATCCGACAAGAAGATCCAGCTCTGCGTGTCCGTCGCAGTCGGCGACGTCGACATCGACATCTAGATCCTTCCGCGAACACCGATAGCCCCAGACCCATCTCGACCCGATCGAATTGGAGATGATCAGATGCTCGGAACGATTCTCTCGATCCTGCCCACCACCGTCCTGCCCTTCCGTCGCAACGAGACCGTGCCGGACGAGCCGACAGTGCTGACCTTCGAGCAGGTCGAAGAACTCGGCCGCGAACTCGACGACCTGCGTGCCCGCACCGTCGCCAAGCTCGGCGACGAGGACCGCGAGTACATCTACAAGATCATCAAGGCCCAGCGCGGCCTCGAGATCACCGGACGCGCGTTGATGTACCTGCCGTTCCTCCCGCCGGCGTGGCTGGCCGGTGTCGGTGCTCTCGGCGTGGCGAAGATCCTCGACAACATGGAGATCGGCCACAACGTCATGCACGGCCAGTACGACTGGATGCGTGAGCCAGGCCTCAACTCCGAGGTGTTCGAGTGGGACACCGTCTGCCCGGCAGATCAGTGGAAGCACTCGCACAACTACATGCACCACACCTTCACCAACATCGTCGGCATGGACCGCGACATCGGCTACGGCATTCTGCGCATGGACCAGGACCAGAAGTGGAACCCGTACTACCTCGGCAACCCGGTCTACGCCTTCCTGCTGATGACGTTCTTCGAGTGGGGCGTCATGCTGCACGACCTCGAGACCGAGAACATAGTTCAAGGTAAGCGCAAGTGGCACGACGTCAAGCCGCTGCTGCAGGGTATGTGGCGCAAGGCGGGCAAGCAGGCGCTCAAGGACTACGTGATCTTCCCGGCGCTGACCGGCCCGTTCTTCGTCTCCACCGTGGTCGGCAACGTTGCGGCGAACCTCATCCGCAACGTGTGGACCTACTCGATCATCTTCTGTGGCCACTTCCCGACCGGAGTCCAGACCTTCAGCCAAGAAGAGACCGCCGAGGAGACCCGCGGCGAGTGGTACGTGCGTCAGATGCTGGGATCGGCCAACATCGAGGGCACCCCGCTTTTCCACATCATGTCGGGCAACCTCTCGCACCAGATCGAGCACCACCTGTTCCCCGATCTGCCTGCGCATCGTTACCCGCAGATCGCGCCCGAGGTCAAGGCCCTGTGCGAGAAGTACGACCTGCCCTACAACACGGGCGGCTTCTTCCACCAGATCGGCACCGTGTGGGGCAAGATCTTCAAGCTCGCGCTGCCCAACTCGCTCACGGGATCGGCGGCTCCGGCCGGTGTTATCGTCGAGCGTAAGAAGACCAGCGCAGCGTGACGACTTCGAAGGGGGCGGTCCTGTTGGTAGGAAAGTTCGAGCGCAACAAGGACACGGTGCAGGAATTCACCGAATCTGCCGCGGAGCACGTCGGCCGGATAGTGGTGATCATCGCCGGAGCCGTTCGCGATGTCACTCGTGAGATCGGTGACCTGATCACCGACGGCATCGAGATGCGTGAGGCGGCGAAGAAGGCGGAGCGTGACGCACCGCTGGGAACCGTGATCAACGGAGAGTTCGAGACCCGCGAACGGTAGAGCAGTACCCGATCGACCTGCAGCATCGGATCCACACAGCGCCGCCCGAGCATCGCTCGGGCGGCGCTGTCGTGTGTGTTACCCGCGGTCAGCGCGCGCGTAGCCGCCACAACGACGTGGTTTCGCGTGAGCGTGCCTCGTGCAGCACATCGGTGCTGTCGGTGACGCGCGAATGCGTCGGTGTGGTGTCGGTGCGGCCGACGACGGCCAGGCCCGCAGCGTCGATGGCAGTGAGAAGATCTGCGCGAGTGACCAATTCGAGCAGCTCGGCGAGGTCGGAGACCACCAGCCATGCCTCACCGTTCGGTGCCAGATGCCCGCGGAGTCGGCTGAGGAAGGACTTGAGCATTCGTGAGCCGGGGTCGTAGACCGCGTGCTCGATGCCCGACGTCGGTTTCGTGGGGATCCACGGCGGATTGCACACGATCAGTCCCGCGCGTCCGGGCGGGAAGATGTCGGCCTGCACCACCTCGACCCGATCGGCATACCCGAGGGCCTCGATGTTGGCACGTGCGCACGCGACCGACCGTGGATCCTTGTCGGTGGCGACCACCGAGGCCACACCGCGGCGGGCGAGTACTGCAGCCAGCACGCCCGAGCCGGTGCCGATGTCGAACGCTCGGTCCGTGACCGGTAGTGGTGCGTCGGCGACGAGTCGAACATATTCGCCCCGGACGGGGGAGAAGACTCCGTAGTGCGGGTGGATCGAGGCGTCGAGCGCCGGCACGATGACGCCCGTGCGTCGCCATTCGTGTGCACCGACCATGCCGAGCAGCTCGCGAAGCGAAAGCACGCACGGCGCGGCGTCCGGTCCGAGCGCCTCGGTGACGGCCGCCTTGACGTCCGGTGCCCGGCCCAGGCCGAGGCGGACGTCCGAATCGAGTTCCACCAGAAGCATTCCCAGCACTCGCGCGCGTCGCGCTTGGTGCTGGCGGTGCAGATGGAACCGCTCGGCCGGCGTCGCGTCCGGGATGTGTTTGGCGGCCGGTACCCGTCGGGTCATCGCCGACAACAGTTGGCGCGCATTGTTGTAATCACCACGCCAGAGCAGGGCCTCACCGATCGTGGCCATCTTGTACGCCACATCCGCCGTCGTCGAATCGTTCACGATCCGCACCACACGGGGCGGGGGAGCGCCGTTCTCCGACTGCCAGCGCGATGTTCGGTCGCTACCGTCCTCGGTCCATGCGATGCTCGATGCTGCGTTCTCGGTCATGCTGCTGTGTGCGGGTACTCCGCACTGCGGTGTTGGAACGCAAGGATATTGGGGTTCACGATGACGCCGTTCCTGATCTCGATCGATCGCTCGATGGTGGCGTCACTGCTCCAGGCCGTCGGTCCGTCGAGGACCGTTCGCAGATACGGCAGCAACGATTCGCTGATCTCCCAGGTGGCCGAGTTCCACAGATAGGACGGGCTGTGGTCGACGGCGTAGTACTTGATGTTGTCACCGACGGTGAACATGGGATCGGTGAACGAGGTGGGCCTGGCCCATTCGAAGCCCATTCCCTCGTCGCAGGAGACGTCGACCACGAGTGTGCCCGGTGCGAGAGTGGGCAGATCCTGATTCGTCAGGAATGTCAGCGGCGCATTGGTGTCCTGCAGAACACAATTGACGATCACGTCGTGATCAGCGAGGAACTGTGACAGAGGTACGCGTCCCTCGGGCGTCAGAGCTCGGCTCTGCCTGGGATCGGCGTCGTCGAGATCGAAATTCACGATGTTGGCCGAGTGAATGGGCGAACTCACGGCCGTCACGCCACGTTGCGTCAAGACATCGACGTCGTGGATTCCGTGCGCGTTCAGTGCCGTGACCGCGCCGCGGGCCGTGGCCCCGAAGCCGATGACCGCCGCACGCAATCTGCGACCGTAGTCGCCGGTGGATCCGATCAATTGCAGGGCGTGCAGCACCGAGCAGTAGCCGGCCAGTTCGTTGTTCTTGTGGAACACATGGAGATTGAACCAGCCGTCGGGCGTCCAGTGATTCATGGCCTCGAAGGCGATCAGTGTCAGCTTGCGTTCGACGGCGATCTGGGTGAGAGCCCGGTCCTGGACGCAGTGCGGCCAACCCCACAGTGTCTGCCCGGGACGCAGTGCGGCGAGATCCTCGGCCTGCGGTTTCGGCAGCAGAATCACATCGCATCGGGCGATGAGTTCGGAACGGGTGCGAATTCCTGCCACCTGCGCGGCCAAATGCTCGTCGGAGATGCCGAACGGCTCTCCGTAGCCGGATTCGAGAAACATGCGGGCTCGGATGTCGGCGTCGATGCGATCGAGATGAAGTGGATGAATCGGAAGTCGACGCTCATTCGGCTTGCGTGAACGTGAGAGGACTCCGAGAGTGAGCTGTTGCACGTATGACCCTTCGTTACCCGAAGTCAACCACAGTGGGCCGAAGCGTCTTGCGTTTGTGCTGGTCAAAGGGTGCCCCCGGCAGGATTCGAACCTGCGACCAAGGGATTAGAAGGCCCTTGCTCTATCCCCTGAGCTACGGAGGCTGGCGCGTGCGGGCGGACCCGCTCGAGCACGGTTGACGAGTGTACCTTTACGCCGGTGCCGTCGATGCAGGCATGGGTTGAGCTGGCATTCTGAGAAGAGCCCGCGTTCTCGGAATCGCTGCGACCTGGGCCGAAGGAGGTTCGATGCACGACATCCTGGACGACGTACTGCACGTCTGGCAGTCCGGCGACGTGGCTGCGGTTGCCACGGTGATCCGCACGTTCGACTCCGCGCCGCGTCCCGTCGGCGCGTCGATGGTCGTCGGTTCGGACGGTGCCGTGTCCGGCTCGGTCTCGGGCGGCTGTGTGGAGGGTGCGGTCTACGAACTCGCGCAGGACGTGCTGGTGTCCGGTGCGCCGGTACTCACTCGATACGGGATATCCGACGACGATGCCTTTGCCGTCGGGCTCACCTGCGGCGGAACCCTGGACGTATTCGTGCAGGGGATCTCTCGGCGCACGTTTCCCGAATTGGGTGCTCTCGTCGCGGACGTTCGCGGCAACGTGCCCGTGGCGGTGGCGACGGTGGTCGCGCACGCCGATCCGGAACGGCTCGGCCGAAGAATTCTCGTCGGAGAAACGGGTGTCCGGGGCTCGCTCGGCAGCGCGCGTGCCGACGATGCCGTCGCCGACGACGCGAAAGGGCTTCTTGCATCAGGTCGTTCGGCCGTGCTGACCTACGGACCGGACGGGCAGCGTCGGGGCGAGGGGATGGACGTGTTCGTCTCGAGCCACGCTCCGCCGCCGCGGATGCTCGTGTTCGGAGCCATCGATTTCGCTGCCGCGGTCGCGCAGCAGGGTGCCTTTCTCGGCTACCGCGTCACCGTCTGCGATGCGCGTGCCGTCTTCGCCACCCCGCAGCGTTTTCCCGCCGCCGAGGAGGTCGTGGTCGCGTGGCCGCACGACTATCTGTCCGAGCAGTTCGAGGCGGGGGAGGTGGACGAACGCACCGTCGTGTGTGTACTGACGCACGACCCGAAATTCGACGTGCCACTGCTCGAGGTGGCGTTGCGCATTCCGAACCTGGCGTTCGTCGGGGCGATGGGATCACGCCGCACCCACGACGACCGCACAGCTCGATTGCGAGCGGCGGGGCTGACGGAGAGCGAACTCACTCGGCTGGCGAGTCCGATCGGGCTCGACCTCGGTGCTCGGACGCCTCAGGAGACGGCGGTATCGATCGCAGCGGAGATCATCGCCCACCGCTGGGGCGGTACCGGCGAACCGCTGCGTGCTCGCCACGGTCGTATCCACCACGACGCCGCCGAGGCCGAACGTGCGGGCAAGTACGACGCTGTGTAGGACTCGCGTTTCGAGTACCGCCGAGAACCTCTTACTCTGGTGGTATGGCAACACCGGATCTCGAGAAGACCCAACCCTCGACCGCCGAACTCCGGGCGGACGATGTCCGGACGGACGATGGTTCGACAGACGGGGATCCGCGTTCGGCCACGACGACGGTATTCGTCACCGCAGGCGTTATCGCCGGCGTGGTCGCCGCCCTCATCGTGATGCTCTCGGCCTCCGACGCGCTGGTGTTGTTGGGGATTCCGGATCCGGGCCCGGCCACCACCTACGGTCTGCCTGCTCTGCGGGCGATCGGCGAGATCGCTGCCGTCATCGCCATCGGATCGTTTCTGCTCGCTGCGTTCCTCGTGCCGCCGCAGAAGAACGGCGTGCTCGACGTCGACGGCTACCGCGCCGTGCGAACCGGCTCGGTCGCCTCGATCGTCTGGGCCGTCTGCGCGCTGCTCCTCGTACCGCTGACGCTGTCCGACACCTCGGGGCAGCCGTTCGCGGAAGCCATCAAGCCCGCGAATCTCTGGATCGCGCTCGACCAGGTGGAGATCGCCAGCGCATGGCGGTGGACGGCCATCATGGCCGTTGTGCTCGCCATCGCGTCGCGCACGGTGTTGCGGTGGGCGTGGACGCCCGCACTGCTCGGCCTCTCCCTGGCGACGCTGCTGCCGATCGCACTGAGCGGACACTCCTCGGCGGGCGGATCGCACGACGTCGCCACCAACAGCTTGATCCTGCACCTCGGGGCCGCGTCACTGTGGGCGGGCGGACTGTTCGCACTGCTGGCACACGTTCGTAGGCACGGCGCGCACGCGGATGTCGCGGCTCGCCGATTCTCCACCATCGCCGGCATCTGTTTCGTGGTGATGGGCATCAGCGGCGTCATCAACGCCCTGGTCCGGGTTTCGCTCGCCGACCTGTTCTCCACCACCTACGGCCTGCTCGTAGTCGCGAAGATCGTTGCGTTGATCGTGCTTGGCGGTTTCGGCTGGATGCAGCGTCGCCGCGCACTCCCTGCCCTGATCGCCGATCCTTCGGCCGGCGGGCCGCTGCTCCGGTTCGCCGGTGCCGAAGTACTGGTCCTGGCGGCGACCATCGGCCTGGCCGTCGGGCTCGGCCGCACACCTCCGCCGGCCGAGATCGACCCCAACCTCACGACCACGGAGGCGGCACTCGGGTACAACCTGAGCGGCCCGCCGACGTTTGCGCGGATGGCATTGGACTGGCGCTTCGATCTGATCTTCGGTACCGCCGCGATCGTCTTGGCCGTGGTGTATCTGATCGGCGTCCGCCGCCTGCGGCTCCGTGGCGACGCGTGGCCGGTGGGCCGCACCGTCGCCTGGGTCCTCGGCTGCCTCACCCTGCTGATCAGCACATCCTCGGGAATCGGGCGTTACTCCACCGCCGTGTTCAGCGTGCACATGACCGGGCACATGATGCTGTCGATGCTGGCACCCGTCCTTCTCGCTCTCGGTGGGGCGCTGACGCTGGCACTGCGGGTACTGCCCGCCGCGGGTAAGGACGGCGTGCCCGGAATGCGCGAATGGCTGTTGATCGGACTGCACAGCCGAATCTCGCAGTTCCTGACACATCCCCTCGTGGCCTCGCTGATCTTCGTCGGCGGATTCTATGTGCTGTACCTCGGCGGGATCTTCGGAGCGGTTCTGGACAGTCACGGCGCGCACCTGCTGATGAACCTGCACTTCGTGCTCAGCGGCTACCTGTTCTACTGGACCGTCATCGGCGTCGATCCGTCCCCGCGCAAGATCGCTCCCGTCACCAAGCTCGCCGTCGTATTCGGTTCGCTGCCGTTCCATGCCTTCTTCGGCGTGGCCCTGATGAGCATGAACACCGTCATGGGTGCCTGGTTCTACCGGACGCTCGGGCTGGACTGGAACTCCGATCTGCTCGGAGACCAGAAACTCGGCGGCGGTATCGCCTGGGCCACCGGCGAGATTCCGTTGGTGCTCGTCATGCTGGCGCTGCTGATCCAGTGGTCTCGCAGCGACGATCGGGATGCCAGGCGTGGTGACCGCGCCGCCGAGCGTGATCACGACGCCGACTTGGCCGCGCACAATGCGATGTTCGCCGAGCTGGCTCGACGCGATCGGACCGGCGAGCAGTAATCGGCTTTCGGTTCAGTCGGTCTCGACGATCTTGCTCAGCAGTCGGTTGAGCTCGACGCGTTCCGCCGGCTCGAGGCCGTCGAACATCTCCGAGGACACCTGACGGCGCGCGTCGTCGATTCTGTCCAACAGTGCACGGCCGGTGTCGGTCAGCTCCACCAGGACGGCGCGCCGATCGCTCGGGTCCTGCTGCCGCGTCACCAGGTGTGCCGCCTCGAGGGAGTCGACGATGTCGGTGGCAGATCGCGCGACGATGCGCAGATGCTCGGCGAGATCGCGTAGTCGTACGGACTCGGGCTCGCGCGCCAACACGTGCAGGGCTCGGCTCTGCGACGGATTGAGGCCGAACGGTTCCAACGCAGTCATGTGGCTGCGCCGGATCTGCCGGGCGACGGCCATGAACTGCTCGCTCAGGTTCGGCGAGTGTCCGGTTTCCATGCAAGGGATCATAGCCACGCTTGCTCGTTACCTCATAGTGAGGTAGCCTCTGCATATAACGTCAGCAATCACCGGAGGTCTACTTGGAAAGCCGACCCGAACGTTCTCTCCTCGCGGCCGATCCGGCACCCGTGCCCCGAGTCCTGGCTCTGTTCACGCCGTATCGGCGCAGGATCGCCATTGTCAGCGCGATCATTGTGGCCAGCGCGATCATCGCGCTCGCGTCCCCCTTGCTTCTCCGCGAACTCCTCGATCATGCGATACCCGACCGCGACGTCACACTCGTCAGCCTCATCGCACTCGGCATGATCGCAGTCGCAGTCGCCACCAACACTCTCGGCGTCGTACAGACCTGGATGTCCAATGGCGTCGGTCAACGACTCATGCACGGTCTACGCGTCCAGGTCTACTCGCACCTGCAACGCCAATCCCTCGGATTCTTCGCACGCACCCGCACCGGTGAGGTTCAATCACGCATCGCCAACGACATCGGCGGCATGCAATCGGTGGTCACCAACACCGCGACGTCCATCGCGCAGAACGCGACGACCGTCGCCGCAACGGTGGTCGCTCTCTTCCTGCTCGACTGGAAGCTCGCCACGTTCTCGTTGATCATCCTGCCGGTCTTCGTACGTGTCGCCCGCCGCATCGGCGACGAGCGCCGCAAGATCTCCATCAAGCGACAGAAGTTGCTCAGCGACCTGTCGGTGCAGATCGAGGAATCGCTCTCGGTCAGTGGCATTCTGCTGGGCAAGACCACCGGTTCCGCCCAGGCACTGACCGACAAGTTCGCCGACCGATCCCACGAGGTCGCCGGCGTCGAACTCGCGGCGATGATGGCCGGAAAGTGGCGCATGGCCACGATCCAGATCAGCTTCGCCGTCATGCCTGCCCTGGTGTACTGGTTCGCCGGTATCACCATCGGGCAGGGGAGCGCGCTGACGATCGGAACTCTCGTCGCGTTCACCGCTCTGCAGACCCAATTGTTCCGGCCCACGATGCAATTGCTCAACACCGGCGTCGAGGTGCAGGCCTCGCTCGCCCTGTTCGGCCGAGTGTTCGAGTACCTCGATCTGCCGATCGACGTGGCCGAGCCCACTCACCCGGTGGCGCTGCCCCGCGAGTCCGTCCGTGGAGACGTCGCCTTCCGTGCCGTGGATTTCACCTACACCGCAGCAACGGTCCCGACGCTGTGCGGCATCGACCTCGAAGTCCCGGCGGGGAGCACGCTGGCTCTCGTCGGCGCAACCGGCTCAGGTAAGACGACGCTGGGCTATCTCGTTGCGCGGCTGCATGATCCGACGGCCGGATCGGTCACCATCGACGGAATCGACCTGCGAGAGATGGCGTCGGATACCGTCGCCGACCTGGTCGGCGTCGTCTCCCAGGAGACGTACCTGTTCCACGCCACCATTCGAGAGAACCTGCGATTCGCCAAACCCGACGCCACCGACGAGGAGATTGTCGCGGCAGCCCGCACGGCACAGATCCACGACTTCATCGACGGACTCGACGACGGCTACGACACCATGGTCGGCGAACGCGGGTACCGCTTCTCGGGCGGTGAGAAGCAGCGCATCGCCATCGCCCGAACCGTGCTGCGCAACCCGCCGATTCTGGTGCTCGACGAAGCGACCAGCGCCCTCGACAATCGCACCGAACGCGCAGTGCAGACCGCGCTCGACGGACTGATGGCAGGGCGGACGACGATCCTGATCGCGCATCGACTGTCCACGGTGCGCTCCGCGGACCGCATCGCAGTACTCGACCACGGCGTCGTTCGCGAGGTCGGGAGCCACGAGTCTCTGCTGGAGAGCGACGGCATGTACGCCCAATTGGTCCGGGCCGCAGACGATATCGTGGACAGTGTGGCCGTATGAGAGTGACCGGGTGACCCCACTGCGCACCATCGCCGGCCGCGTCGAGTGCGAGACCGAGGTCAAGAAGTCTCGGTTCGTCGCCGTCGTCGATCGCGCGGCCACCGAAGCGGAGGCGCGGGCTGTGATCGCCGCAGCCCGCAAGGCCGATCCTGCTGCCGGACATCACTGTTCGGCGTTCATCGTGGATTCTGCAGCGGCCGACCCGAAAGAGCAGCGCATCGAACGCTCCAGCGACGACGGTGAACCGAGTGGCACGGCAGGCACACCGATGCTCGACGTGCTGCGCGGGCATCACCTGACCAACGTCGTTGCGGTCGTCAGCAGGTACTTCGGTGGAACCAAGCTGGGCACCGGAGGACTGGCCCGTGCCTACAGCGGCGCGGTGACCGAGGCAGTGTCCGGAGCGACGTTCCTGACCCGTGAGCGACGCGAGATCATGACGCTCGAACTCGACCACGCGGAGGTCGGTCGGGTGGAATCGGAATTGCGCGGGCACGGAGTTCTCGTGGTGGGCGCTTCGTACGGGGCGCGCGCGGTACTGACGGTCGCGGTGACCGACACCGATTCGACTGTGGCACTGGTCGCTTCGCTCACCTCGGGTCGCGTGATACCCGTGCTCGACGGCCACATGTACGCCGAGAATCCCGGCTAGCACACCTTCCCGACATTCTCGGGTCGCACGGGCCCATGTTCGGGCCGTTCATCCACAGGCCGGACGCTTGTCCACATTTCGCGAACTCGTTCACCACGGACGTCCTCTCCGTAGCAGTGTCGATCTCGATCGCAATCACGCGACACCGAACGAGGGGAAGCCACCATGTACGAAGCACAGTGCGCAGCTGTCGGAACGGTCATCACCAATCCCGTCAAGCGCTCCACACCCACCGGCGACGAGGTCCTCAGCTTCCGGATGGCCAGCAACGCCCGACGGCAGGATCGCAACACCGGCGAGTGGACCGACGGCGGAACTCTCTACCTGACGGTCACGTGCTGGCGTCGCCTGGTGAGGGGAGTCGGAGCGTCACTGATGAAGGGCGACCCGATCATCGCCTACGGACAGCTGCGGACCAACGAGTACACCAACCGTGACGGAATCGAACGCGCCGACCTCGAGATGCGGGCCAGCGCAGTCGGACCGGATCTCGCGCGGTGCAACGTCTCGATCCATCGGACCAAAACGGTGGCCGTCGACGCCGCGACGGACGGCGACCCGGGAGCGACCGAACCTGTCGTCGGGGATCAGGACCACGAGCGCATCGACGACGACGTGCGCGAGAGCGTCCCGGCCTGACGCGCTGCCGGTAGCCGCCGTCCGCGCTGCATCGGAACCTGCGATCGGGTGTGGACGGCGGCTGCGCGCGCGGGCGGTGGTGCCGGCGACCCGCTCGCACCGATAAGCTGGGTATCATGGCTGAATTCATTTACACCATGAAGAAGGTGCGCAAGGCGCACGGCGACAAAGTCATCCTCGACGACGTGACGATGAGCTTCTATCCGGGAGCGAAGATCGGCGTCGTCGGCCCCAACGGCGCCGGTAAGTCCAGCATCCTCAAGATCATGGCGGGAATCGATCAGCCCGGAAACGGTGAGGCGTTCCTCGCTCCCGGTGCCTCGGTCGGCATCCTCATGCAGGAACCCGTCCTCGACGACACCAAGACCGTTCGCGAGAACGTCGAGGACGGTCTCGGCGAGACGATGGTCCAGCTCAAGCGGTACAACGAGATCGCCGAGTTGATGGCCACCGACTACTCCGACGAGCTGATGGAAGAAATGGGCGAGCTGCAGGAAAAGCTCGACCACGCCGATGCCTGGGAGATCGACTCCCAACTCGAACAGGCGATGGACGCATTGCGCTGCCCGCCGCCCG
Source organism: Rhodococcus sp. ARC_M5 (assembly GCF_022810405.1). Taxonomy (GTDB): domain Bacteria; phylum Actinomycetota; class Actinomycetes; order Mycobacteriales; family Mycobacteriaceae; genus Rhodococcoides; species Rhodococcoides navarretei. Next base: position 169,962 of record NZ_JALGQE010000007.1, on the reverse strand, counting down.
AGTCGCCTGTCACCAACCTCTCCGGCGGTGAGAAGCGTCGTGTGGCGCTGTGCAAACTGCTGCTGAGCAAGCCGGACCTGCTGCTCCTCGACGAGCCGACCAACCACCTCGACGCCGAGAGTGTGCTCTGGCTCGAGCAGCACCTGGCCGCATACGCGGGCGCGATTCTCGCCGTCACTCACGACCGGTACTTCCTCGACCATGTCGCACAGTGGATCGCCGAGGTCGACCGCGGACACCTGTACCCGTACGAGGGCAACTACTCCACGTACCTGGAGAAGAAGGCCGAGCGTCTCGAAGTCTCGGGCAAGAAGGACCAGAAGCTGCAGAAGCGCCTCAAGGACGAGCTCGCCTGGGTTCGTTCCGGTGCCAAGGCGCGTCAGGCCAAGAGCAAGTCTCGTCTGGCTCGCTACGACGAGATGGTGGCCGAGGCGGAGAAGACCAGGAAGCTCGATTTCGACGAGATCCAGATCCCGAACCCACCGCGGCTCGGCGACGTCGTGGTGGAGGTCAAGAGCCTGGACAAGGGCTTCGACGGCCGCGTGCTGATCAAGGATCTCTCGTTCACGTTGCCCCGCAACGGCATCGTCGGCGTCATCGGTCCCAACGGCGTCGGCAAGACGACGCTGTTCAAGACCATCGTCGGCCTCGAGGAGCCGGACGGCGGCGAGGTCAAGATCGGCCAGACGGTCAAACTCAGCTACGTCGACCAGAACCGCTCGGGCATCGACTCGAAGAAGACGGTGTGGGAAACGGTCTCCGACGGGCTCGACTTCATCACCGTCGGCAGCTCCGAGTTCCCGTCCCGCGCGTACATCAGCTCGTTCGGGTTCAAGGGCCACGATCAGCAGAAGCCTGCCGGGGTCCTCTCCGGTGGTGAGCGGAACCGCCTGAACCTGGCGATGACACTCAAGCAGGGCGGCAACCTGATCCTGCTCGACGAACCGACCAACGACCTCGACGTCGAAACGCTCGGATCGCTGGAGAACGCGCTGGAGGAATTCCCCGGTTGCGCCGTGGTCATCTCGCACGATCGCTGGTTCCTGGACCGCACCTGCACGCACATTCTCGCGTGGGAAGGTGGCTTCGGCGACAACGAGGCCGCGTGGTACTGGTACGAGGGCAACTTCGAGGGCTACGAGGCCAACAAGGTCGAACGCCTCGGACCCGACGCGGCCCGTCCGCATCGCGTCACGCACCGAAAGTTGACCAGGGACTGACGTGTCGACGAAAACCTTCACCTGCACACTCCAGGTGCGGTGGGGAGATTCCGACCGTCTCGGCCACGTCAACAACACTCGCTTCGTCGAGTACCTCCAGGAAGGCCGCGTTCAGTTCCTGAACGCGGTCTTCGGGGGGCCGGGAGTGGAGCCTGCGGAACGACCATCTGGCTCCGGCGGAGCCGGTGTGCGTGGTGCAACAGTGGTGCGCAAGTTGACCACGGATTTCCTGCATCCGATCCTCGACGACTCGGGTCCACTGTCGATCGAGCTGTGGATCACCCGTGTCGGGACCACCTCGTACGGCGTCCGGCACGTGGTGACGGACCGGGACGGGACGGTCTGCGCCGAGGCCGAGGCACTGATGGTCGCGTTCGATCTCGCTACCTCGTCGTCTCGTCCACTGGATGAGCACGAGCGCGGCCTCCTCGGCGAGTACCTCCACGTCGAATGACGCATTCGACCGAATCTGACGCGCTGGGTCCGCGAGGTCACTGCGGTAACAGGGCGTTCGACACTAAGGTCGAGTAGTCATCGACGACCGGCGATCGACGGCCGTCGGGAAAATCCTCACGAGGGAGTACTCGAACACCATGTCACGCTCGCTGGACCTGCCCGACAACGATTGGGCCGACGGGCTCGACGACCGACTCCTGGCCGAGCTGACATCCCTGCAAGCCGAGTACTTCGAGCACGTGGACACCGCCGCCGTCGGGGCGTCCGCACACTCTCCCGGCACCACGTCCTTTCGCCGGCACGTGCTGTTGGCCGCGCAGCGCCGGCCGGAGACTGCGAACGTAGCGGTTCACCGACCGAGCGAATCCGGTTCGACGGCCGATCGGGCGGCCGGCAGCTACCTGCAGATCGTCACCGACGACATGCCGCTCCTCGTCGAGTCGATCATCTCGCTGCTCTCCCGACTCGGCATCGAATACACCGACGTGGTGCATCCCATCCTGTCGGTTGCTCGCGACGCCGACGGCGAACTGACCGGCCTGATCGCCGATGGAGCACGCGAGTCCTGGATTCACGTTCAGCTTCATTCCTCCACATCCGAGGACGCCGTCGCACGCCTGCAGACGGAGACGAGCCGCGTACTGGCCGACGTGCGTCAGGTGGTCGGCGACACCGATCGCATGCGTCGAGTTCAGGCAGAAGTGGCCGATCTTCTCGACGGAGCGGCTCAGCGGGCGGGTGATGCGGAATCCGACATCGCAGTCGAGCATCGCGATGCGGCCGCCCTGCTGCGCTGGCTCGGCGATGGTCACTACACGCTGCTGGGGTACCGCCGGTACCGGATCGACGGCGTCGACGCCGCACGGACGGCCACCGGCGTGGAGTCGAGCAGCCTCGGTGTGTTGCGGGACGCGGCACACGACGTGCACGGCTCGGAACCGATCGGTCGGCGAGATCTGGTCGCCCTGACACAGGGAGCGAGTCCGGCCACGGTGCACCGCGCCGTCTACCCGTACTTCGTGAGTGTGCTCGACGCCGAGAATTCCGCCGAACACCGCTTCGTCGGGGTGTTCACCGTGACGGCGCTGCACGAGAACGTGCTCGACATTCCGGTGATCGAGCGTCGAGTGCGATCGGTGATCGCCCGGGCCGGCCACGATCTCGGATCCTTCTCGGGTCAGGCCATGCTCGAAGTGCTGCAGTCGATGCCGCGCTCGGAACTGTTCGCCACCTCGGCGGCCTGGCTGTTCGAGACCGCGAGTGCTGTTCTGGCACTGGGCCGTCGGCGCAAGGTCAAGCTGTTCGTCCGTCCCGATGCGAGCGGCTCGTTCGTCTCCGCACTGGTGTACCTGCCGCGAGATCGCTACACCACCCGCGTTCGCCTCGCCATTCAGGATCGGCTGCTCCGCGAACTCGGCGGTACCTCACTCGATTACACGGCGCGGGTCACGGAATCGGATCTGGCGTTGCTGCACGTGACCGTCCGACGCACGCCGGGAACAGCCTCGACGGAACTGACGGCAGAGGACATCACTCGGATCGAGGCGGCTCTGACCGAGACCACGCGAACCTGGGAGGACTCCCTCGGCGACGCCGTCTCGCTCGACCGCACCGTCGACCCGCTGCGTATTCAGCGCTACACCGAGGCGTTCCCCGAGGCCTACAAGCAGGACTTCAGTCCGGCTCGGGCCGTCACCGACATCGCTCGCCTCGAAGGGCTCGGCGACGAGTCGATCGACATGCAGCTCTACCGCAACGAGCAGTCCGCCGTGGGCAGCTGGCGGTTCTCGCTGTACATCGGCGGCGCGGGTGTCTCGCTGTCGCAGGTGCTGCCGATCCTGCAGAGCCTCGGCGTCGAGGTCGACGACGAACGGCCGTACCCGGTGGTGCGGCCGGACGGAATGTCTTGCTGGATATACGATTTCGGGCTCTCTGCCTCACGTGAGATGCTGCGCTCGGCAATCGACGGTGACATCGACGCGGAGCTGTCCGAGGCAGGCACCGCCGATCGCGAGAGCCGAGTGCAGCACCGGTTCACCGACGCGTTCGCGGCCGTGTGGAGCGGCGAGGCCGAGGCGGACCGGTTCAACGAGCTGGTCATGCGCTCCGGCCTGCACTGGCGGCAGGCAGTGGTGTTGCGCGCCTACGCGAAGTATCTGCGCCAGGCCGGTTTTCCCTACAGTCAGTTCAACATCGAAGGTGTTCTGCTGACGCATCCGCGCACCGCGCGACTGCTCGTCGGCCTCTTCGAGGCGCAGTTCGATCCCGCTGCCAGCTCGGAGGAGAACGCGCAGTCGATCGGCACCCAGTTGGGGGACTTGATCGACGAGGTCGTCAGCCTCGACGCCGACCGAATCCTGCGCAGCATGTTCGAGCTGATCCGTGCAACCCTGCGAACCAACTACTTCGTGGTGGGTGTCGACGGCGAACATCGTGAGTACCTCTCGCTCAAATTCGATCCGCAGTCGATCGCCGAATTGCCCAAGCCGAAGCCGAAATTCGAGATCTTCGTGTACTCGCCCCGCGTCGAAGGTGTGCACCTTCGGTTCGGGGACGTGGCCCGCGGCGGACTGCGCTGGTCCGATCGTCGTGAGGACTTCCGCACCGAGATTCTCGGACTCGCCAAAGCCCAGATGGTCAAGAATGCCGTCATCGTGCCGGTCGGAGCCAAGGGTGGATTCGTCGTCAAGCGGCCACCTGTCGTGACCGGTGACGCCGACCGAGATCGGCAGGCCCATGCCGAGGAAGGCAAGGCCTGCTACCGACTGTTCATCGCCGGGCTGCTCGACATCACCGACAACCTCGACCGTGCCACCGGAACGGTGACGGTGCCCGCCGGCGTCGTCCGCCGCGACGGAGACGACACCTATCTCGTCGTTGCTGCCGACAAGGGCACCGCGACGTTCTCCGACATGGCCAACGACGTGGCCGCGCAGTACGGCTTCTGGCTCGGTGACGCCTTCGCCTCGGGTGGGTCGGCCGGCTACGACCACAAAGCCATGGGCATCACCGCCAAGGGCGCGTGGGAGAGCGTCAAGCGCCACTTCCGTGAGCTCGGAATCGACACGCAGAGCCAGGATTTCACCGTCGTCGGCGTCGGCGACATGAGCGGTGACGTGTTCGGCAACGGCATGTTGCTCAGCCGGCACATTCGCCTGCTCGCCGCATTCGATCACCGGCACATCTTTCTCGATCCCGACCCCGAGCGTGAGTCCTCGTTCGCCGAGCGGGAACGGTTGTTCGCACTGCCGCGGTCGTCGTGGGCGGACTACGACACCTCGCTCATCAGTGCGGGCGGCGGAGTGTGGGAGCGCACCCGCAAGTCGGTCCCGATCAGTGCCAATACACGTGCCGCGCTCGGTCTCGACGACTCGGTCCAGTCCCTGTCCCCGCCGGAGCTGGTGAACGCGATCCTCAGGGCACCGGCCGATCTGCTGTGGAACGGCGGAATCGGTACCTACATCAAGGCGTCCACCGAGACCAACGCCGAGGTCGGTGACAAGGCGAACGACGCGGTTCGGGTCGACGGGATCGACGTTCGCGCTGCGGTGGTGGGGGAGGGCGGCAACCTCGGTGCCACTGCACTGGGCCGCATCGAATACGCCGCGGCCGGGGGCAAGATCAACACCGACGCCATCGACAACTCCGCGGGAGTCGATTGCTCCGACCACGAAGTCAACATCAAGATCCTGTTGGAAACGGCCATCACCAACGGCAACCTGGCGCGCGAGGATCGGGACGAGCTGCTCGCGTCCATGACCGACGAGGTGGGCCGACTGGTGTTGTGGGACAACATCATGCAGAACGAGCTGCTGGGCACCTCCAGGTTCGACGCTCCGAACCTCGTCACCGTGCACAGTCGGGTGATCGAGGATCTGGAAGTGCGCCGAGGCCTCGACCGCGAGCTCGAAGCACTGCCGACCGAGGCGGATCTACGACGGCGGAAGCAGGACGGTCGAGGACTGACCTCGCCGGAACTCGCCACGATGATGGCGCACGTCAAGCTCGCGTTGGAAGCCGAGCTGCTGGGCAGTGAGCTGCCCGACAGCGACGTCTTCGCCCCGCGTTTGCCCAAGTACTTCCCCGAGCCGCTGCGAGAGCCGTTTGCCGATGCGATCACCGCGCATCCACTACGGCGGCAACTGGTCGCCACCACCCTGGCCAACGAGGCGATCGACTGCGGCGGAATCACGTTCCCGTACCGATTGACCGAGGATTCGGGTGCAGCAGGCACCGATGCCATCCGCGCGTTCGCGGCCGCTACCGAGATCTTCGGACTCGACGAGGTGTGGAACTCGATCAGGGCCGCGGACGTGCCGACTGCGGTCTCGGCCGAACTGTTGCTCGAATCGCGCCGCATGCTCGACCGTGTCTCGCGTTGGCTGCTCGCCAACCGTCCCCAGCCGCTGGCCGTCGGCGCGGAGATCAGTCGGTACGCCGGGCAGGTGCGTGCATTGCAGCCGTCGGTGTCGACGTGGATCTCCGGGCATCAGGCGAGCGACCTGGACTCGAGGTCGGCCGCGGCGATCGAACGCGGCGCGCCGGCCGAGCTGGCTCGTCGGATCTACGGATTGCTCGATGTGTACTGCCTGCTCGACATCATCGATATCGCGGACATCGTCGACCGGGACGGGGCCGAGGTCGCCGAGCTCTACTTCGCCCTGGACGCACACATCGGCATCGACTGGTTGCTCACCGCGGTGTCCAAGCTGGCCCGCGGAGACCGCTGGCATTCGTTGGCGCGCTTGGCTCTTCGTGACGATCTGTATTCGTCGTTGCGGGGAATCACGCAGGCCGTACTGGCCGGGGGTGAGCCGGACGAGTCGGTGGCGGAGAAGATCGCGGAATGGGAGTCGACCAACTCGTCTCGGCTGGCGAGGTCGCGGGCGGCGTTGACCGAGATCGCCGAGTCGGGAACCCTCGACCTGGCGACCCTGTCGGTCGCTGCCCGGCAGGTCCGCAACATGGTGCCCTGACTGAAGGCACCACATCGCAAGAGCCGAAACCGACGACGTTCGATAGAGAAGAGGGAACGACCGCGTGAGTGTGCCCGACGCCCATCTGTCCGACAAACGACCCGAAACCGAGCGAGTGGGCTTCCACGCCACCGTGGATGTGCGGTGGTCGGACATGGACGTGTATCAACACATCAACCATGCCCGGATGGTCACTCTGCTCGAAGAGGCACGCATCCCGTGGCTGCTGGTGGACGGCAGGCCGACGGCGAACCTGCGCCACGGAGCGGTGATCGCGGATCTGCACGTCAAGTATCGAGGCCAACTGCGGCACGAGGACGGCCCCCTCGACGTCTTCATGTGGATCGACTCGGTACGGGCGGTGGACTTCGTCGTCGGATACGAGGTCCGGGCCCGAGGTGCGTCGCTGGACACGCCTGCGGCCGTGGTGGCGTCGACGCAGATTGCAGCGTTCGATATCGATGCGCAGCGGTTGCGCCGCCTCACCCCTGAGGAGCGCGAATTTCTCGTGAGCTGGCAGCGTGTATGAGCGCGTATTGACCGTCCCCGACGCGGTCGAGCGAGAGAACCTGGCGACGTTCTGTGCCAGAGCGCTGCGTTTGGACGAGGCCGCGGTGATCCGCATGCGGACCCGAGCGGGTGGCGGTGTCTCCTGTTGGGCTATCACCGGTTTCGATGCTCTGGCTGCGCGAGTCATCACCGGCACCGTGGTTCCGGACGACACGAGCGCCGGTGCCGACGTACTGGCTGCAGCTGTGGAGCAGGCAACCGACGGTGTGATCGACCCGGGATTCTCGATGGACTCCGCATGGCGCGGCGCGCTACCGCCCGACGGAGGATTCGGCCACATCGACGATGTGCCCGCCAGGGTGCTCGTGGGTCTCGCGCAACGCGGCGCGGCACTGGCGAAGGAACACGGCAGCAGTCACGGTCCGCCGAGTTCGCTGCTCGAACAGGAAGTTCTGCACGTCACGGGTGAGGCCGACGACGTCTCGATTTCCATGCGGACAGTGTTCGCCCTGACCGCAATGGGTTTCGTGCCACATAGCGGGAACGACCCGTTGACGATCGATGTCGACCCCGATCGGATCGCAGCCGACGAGGTGGTGCGGGTGCGGGCCTCGAAGGTGTGGTTACGCCTCGACGCCCGCTACGGCTCCGTGTTCGCTCGCCGTGCGGGGCAGCAGTTGTCGCTGACAGTGGAGCGTTAGACCAGCCAGGCGGCCGCGTGTGCCGGAAGCCTGCCGTCCACCAGGGGAGCACTGGCCAGCAGTAGCTCGCCGGGAGGTAGCGGGATCGCCTCGTCCGACGCGTTCAGGGCGCAGATCAGGCCGCCGCGTCGACGAAACGCCAGGCAGCCGGGAGGCGCTCCGTACCAATCGATCCCGGATCCGGTGAATTCCGGTCGCAGGGCCCGCAACTCGAAGGCGGTGCGGTACAGGCTCAGCATCGAATCGACGTCCTCCAGCTGCGCCTCGGCAGTGCAGCCGTCCCATTCCGGCGGCATCGGCAGCCAGGTTCGATCGGTGGTCGAGAATCCGAACGGCGGGGTGTGGCCCTCCCACGGCATCGGCACGCGGCAGCCGTCGCGGCCTCGCTCGGCATGCCCGGATCGTTCCCACACCGGATCCTGCAACGCGCTCTCGGGCAGCTGCACGTTGGGCAGCCCGAGTTCGGCACCGTTGTACACGAATATCGTTCCAGGAAGCGCCAATTCGACGAGGATCATCGCGCGGGAGCGCGCCCGCCCGAGGTCCCCACCGCCGTAGCGGGTGACCTCACGTTCGACGTCGTGGTTCGACAGCGTCCACGTCGGCGTCCCGTCGACGAGTTCGACCGCGGCGAGTGAATTGGCGATGGCATCGCGGATGGTCTCGGCATCGAAATCGACACTGGCCAGCCGGAAGTTGAAGCCCAGGTGCAGCTCGTCGGGCCTGATGTACTCGGAGAACCGAACATTGTCCTGCACCCAGATCTCGCCGACGGTCACCGTTCCGGGGAACTCGTCCATCACCGCTCTGATGCGTCGATGGAGGTTGTGCACCCGCGGGTTGTTGAACCGAGGATCGTCGTCGTCGTTCTTCATCAACGCGTTCAGTTCGAGGCTCATGTCGTCCAGCTCTGCCGGCTTGGCCATTCCGTGCGCCACGTCGAGTCGGAAGCCGTCGATACCGCGGGAGAGCCAGAATCTCAGTGTGCGGGCGAAGTCTTCGAACACCTCGGGATTGTTCCAGTTCAGATCCGGCTGCTCGGGCGCGAAGATGTGCAGATACCACTGGCCCGGTGAGCCGTCGGGCTCGGTGACACGGGTCCAGGCCGGACCGCCGAAGATGCTCGGCCAGTTGTTCGGCGGCTGCGAACCGTCGTGCCCACGCCCGTCTCGAAAGATGTAGCGGGCACGCTCGGCACCACCGCGCGGCGCGGTCAGGGCAGACCTGAACCACGGGTGCTCGATGCTGGTGTGATTGGGGACCAGATCCATCGTGACCTTGATGTCGCGCGCATGAGCTTCGTCGACCAGTGCGTCGAAGATCTCCAGGCTCCCGAACAGTGGGTCGATGTCGCGGGGATCGGAGACGTCGTACCCGTGATCGGCCATGGGCGAGCGCGTGATGGGCCCGATCCAGATCGCGTCGATACCCAACAGTTCGAGGTAGCCGAGCTTGTCTCGAATTCCGTCGAGGTCACCGATGCCGTCACCGTTGGAGTCCGCGAACGACCTGGGGTAGATCTGGTAGAAGACGGCGTCCTGCCACCACAGCAGTTCGGAGCGTTCGATCGGATCGGTCACAAGGGGCAATAGTGCCAAACGATCGGCCGCGGAACGATTCAGGGGCGCTGGGGTCTGCCGAAAGCCGGACTTGTCGGTCAAGGGTGAGTAAAGCTTTGTGCTCATTCACATGACCGACACGTGCCGGTTCGTTGGGAAAGTGTTGTATGTTCGGCTTCGGAAGCCAGCAGCGGCGGATGCCGCGCCCGACTGTGAGGACGCGACGGACACCATGACCACATCGGCCATCGAAGCCGTACGGCTCGGCGATATCGCACTCGACGACAGCCCCATCGAGCCGTCCTGGATCCTCGAAGGCACCCCACACGCCCGGATGGCCGAGTGGTCGAGGAGCATCGACGGCACCACCACCACCAACGTGTGGGACTGCACCGCCGGGCGTTTCCGCTGGTTCTTCGCCGTCGACGAGATCGTGCACATCATGGACGGTTCGGTGACCGTCTCGAGTGACGACCATGCGCCGCGCACCCTTGTCGCAGGCGATGCCGCGTTGTTCCGTGCTGGCACATGGTCGGAGTGGCACGTGCAGGACTACGTGCGCAAGCACGCCATCCTGCGCCAGCATCTGCCCGGACCTGTCAGTTTTGCGCTGAAGGTCGCCGGCTCCGTGCGAGTTCGCGTGGGCAAGCTCAGAGCCGCCGTCGGTGGACAGAGCCCGCAACGCGTCGGATCTCTGTAGCCACTGCCGTTCGCGGTAGTCAGATCGCCGAATTCACCATCGAATTCGCGGCCATCTCCATGTAGTCGGTCAACTGGGCTCGATGCGCGGAGTCCATGACCTGCGGGTCGATCGATGCGATCGCGATGTGCATGCATCGAAGCCACGCGTCTCGTTCCATCGGACCGATCCGAAACGGGTTGTGGCGCATGCGCAGTCGCGGATGGCCGCGTTCATCGGAGTAGGTCCTCGGACCGCCCCAGTACTGCTCGAGAAACATCCGCATCCGCCGTTCGGCTGGTGCCAGGTCCTCCTCGGGGTACAGCGGCCGCACTATCTCGTCCTTGGCGACTTCCTCGTAGAACTTCGCCGTGAGTGACCGGAACGTCTCGGCACCGCCTACCGCGTCGTAGAACGTCTGCTGCGGTTCGGTCATCACACTCTCTCTTCTGGGGTCGTCGGCGGGCTCCGGTCGGCGTCGCTACCGACCATTGTCCCTCAGGAGCCGGGCTCGGCTGCGACCCCACCCGGGCGTCCCAGTGCATAGGGTGCCTTGATGCCGGCGTCGACGAAGGCCTCGAGGATGTCCTTGTGAATGCGGCGCTGGACGGCCCATTGGCGTCCTGGCCGCGTCTTGATCGTGATGCGGATGGTGACGGTGTCGGCGCTGACACCGTTGACTCCGAGCATTTCGGGTGGTTCGAGAATGTCGTTCTCGAAGTCGCCGGACTTCACCGACTCCAGAGTGGTGCGTTCGGCCACCTCGCAGGCTTCTTCGATGTTCGCGGTGTGCGAGACGGGCAGATCCAGAACCGCCACCGCGAAGCCCTGGCTCATGTTCCCCACACGCAGTACTTCGCCGTTACGGCAGTACCAGACCGTGCCGTTGATATCTCTGATCGTCGTCACACGTAGACCCACGCTCTCGACGGTTCCGGTGGCCTCGCCGAGGTCGACGACATCGCCCACTCCGTATTGATCCTCCAGCAGCATGAAGATGCCGGACAGGAAGTCTCGTACCAGGTTCTGGGCACCGAAGCCGAGGGCCACGCCGACGATCCCCGCGGACGCGATGAAGGGTGCGACGTTGATGCCGATGACATCGAGAACCGAGAGCAGGAACCAGGTCAGGATCATGACCGACACTGCCGACTTGAGCACCGAGCCGATCGTGTTGGCCCGTTGTTTCCGACGTTCGTTGAGAATCGCGCCTTGGACGGTGCTCGACGATCGGTCGCGGAGCGGTCGTAGCAGCATCGGAGACTTGCCGACCTCGTTGCGGGTGAAGCGGGCGATCATTCTGTGCAGAACGAGGCGTATCACGATGGCTAGGGCCAGATAGCCGAGAATCTGCAGCGGCCGATCGACCAGCCAGTCGCGCCCGGTGTCCGTGAGCTCGAAGGCTCGGGTGTCGAGCTCTCGTAGCAGCGACGGTTGCGGAAGGGACGATGCGGACAGAAAGGTTGAGACAGACACCCGAAGAGTCTACGGAGACGTGAAGATCTCGCCAGTCACGCAGCGCATGGGGCCGCCGTTCCTCTATCGGTGAGAACGAGGAAGCGAAATGTTCACCGATCGGCAACAGAAAATGCGACGAAAAAGGCTGTGCGCGGGCGGTGCATTCGTGTTCCACTGTGACTCGTGTTCCACGCAAGCCATGCGCGGGCGCCGACTGTCTCTGGAGCAACGCATGAAGAACTCGCAACACCGTCATCGACAACTCCCGCCCACTGTGGGCCGCACCACGCATGACCAGCGTGAGACGGCCTCGGGGGCTTCTCCGCTGCGTGTGGTGCCGACGGCCAACGCTGCCACGGTCGACGACGCCGTGCCGGCGTGGGTCAAGCGCCGTGTGCTGCTCCTCAACGCCACATTCGAGCCACTGACCGCGCTTCCGATGCGCCGGGCGGTGGTTCTTCTCGTTTGTGGGAAGGCCGATGTGGTGCACGACGACCCGGTGGGTCCGTTCATCCGGTCCGCGGACTTCTCGGTGCAGGTGCCGTCGGTGATCAGATTGCGGACGTTCGTTCGCGTTCCGTATCGGGCACGAGTGCCGATGACGCGAGCCGCGCTGATGCACCGCGACCGGTTCCGGTGCGCGTACTGCGGAAGCAAGGCCGAGACGGTCGACCACGTGGTGCCGCGTAGCCGGGGCGGTGGCCACTCGTGGGAGAACTGCGTCGCGTGCTGCGCCTCGTGCAATCATCGCAAGGCAGACAAACTGCTCAGCGAGATCGGCTGGACGTTGCGCGCCCAGTTGGTGCCGCCGAAGGGTCCGCACTGGCGCCTGTTGGCGACCACGAAAGAGCTGGACCCGAGTTGGCTGGCGTATCTCGGTGAAGGCGCTGCCTGACCGAATCGTGTTCGCACATTTCGGTCACAACACCGGCCCCGACGTGGTCCGACGCGCAATTGTCGACTAACGTCACACCCTGTGAGCATTTTGGAGACCACGCTGATATTCGGGGTGATTCCGGTTGCGGTGATCGGACTCATCGGCGCGTTGTCCTACTTGACCGACAAGCAGCCCGGTATGGACGTACCTCCCTACCGACTGACGGACGAGTGGACGCGCGAGCCATTGCTGTGGAGCGCTACGGACGAGGTGACTCCATTCGGGGGCCACGGATCGCACGACGCCGACACAGCCGACTCGATCGGAGGTGCTGCAAGTGGCAAGTGGTGAACTCGTCCGCAGTGACATACGGGAAGAAGACCTGCCGTTCGGGGCTGCCCTGACCGGGAGCGGCCGTGTTTCGGCCGCTCACGAGTTCGGAACCGTCAATCCCGAGCATCTTCCGTTCGCGACTCAGGATCTGGTTGCTCTCGACGACGCTCTGACCCAGGCGATTCGGCAGACCAAGATCCGGTTCAACGTCTACATCGGTGACCTCGGAGCCGATCCGGCTGCGGGAGCGGACTCGGTGTTCCCCGGAACGCCCGATGCCGTGCGCTCGGTCCTGATCGCGGTCGATCCCAATCGGCACGCTCTCGAGATCCGCAGTGGCAAGCGAGTGTCCAACCGGGCCACCGACCGGGTCGCACAGTTGGGTGTCACCGCTGCGCTCGGACCGTTCCGAGACGGGAACCTCATCGACGGCCTGGTGGCCGCCGTGCGGGTGATGGCAGCATCCATTCTGAGGCCTTAGCCCCGCCGGACCGGATACAACGAGGGCCGGTTGCTCACCTGTCGGTGAGCAACCGGCCCTCGTCGTAGTGCAGTACCGATCAGCTCGCGTCGAACTCCCGCGCTGCGAGAGCTCGCACGATGCCGGCCCGTCCCTCGATCACCAGGCGACGGAGTGCCGGCGGCAGTTCGCCGTCGAGGAACCCGTCCGCGGCAGCGAGCGACTCTTCACTGATCGACCAGGAGGGGTACAGCCCGATCACGACGGTCTGCGCGACCTCGCTGGAACGACGCGCCCAGACGCCCTCGATGGCTTCGAAGTAGCGGGCGACGTACGGTTCGAGCAGTTCGCCCTGGCCGGGTCCGGCGAATCCACCGATGATCGAGCGCGCCGTGATGTTCGGTACCGAGTCGTCGTCGACCACCGTGGTCCACGCCTGTTCCTTGACCTCGGCGCTCGGACGTGCAGCCCGTGCCGCCGCAGCCGATCGTGCCCCGGCAGCGGTGTTGTCCTTGTCCGCTTCGGCGTCGATGACCGGAGATTCGAGCCCGTCCGAGTCGATGGCTCCTGCTGCGGCCAGTGCTGTGACGACGCGCCACCGCAGATCGGTGTCGACACCGAGGCCGGACAGGCCCTGGCCGTCGGCATCACCGTCGAGCAGGGCGCGCAGTACCTCGATGTGGCGATCGCCGATTTCGATGCCGGTGAGAGCATTGACGAACGCCAGCTGATGATCCGAGCCTGCCTCGGCCCCGCGGGCCAGCTCGAGCAATGCGTCGGCGAACTCGGGGGTACCGTGTTCGGCCGCCCACGCCGGGTCGGCGTAGCTGGTGATGGCGGTCTGGGCTTGGAGCAGAAGTCGTTGCACCACACCCACTTCGGTCTCGCCGCCGATTCCGCGCTGAACAAGCGCCACGAAATCGCGCGCCTTCATCTCGGCGGATCGGGTCATCTCCCAGGCCGCCGACCACGCCAGGGTGCGGGGGAGGGGCTCGGCGATGTCGCCGATACGACTCAGGAGAGTCTCGAGCGAATCGGGGTCGAGTCGCACCGCGCAGTACGTCAGGTCGTCGTCGTTGACCAACACGAGCTTTCCTCGTGAGACACCTACCAGCGCATCGACATTCGTCGATTCGGCTGCGTCGAGATCGAGTTCCACGCGATCGGTGCGGACCAGCTTGCCGTCGACATCGTCGTAGATGCCGACCGCGATACGGTGGACTCGGTGCTCGCCTGCACCCGGTGCCGCGCCGGTCTGACGGACCGCGAAGCGGGTGAACTTATTGTCGGCATCGACGTCGAAGTCCGGGCTCAGGGTGTTGAGGCCGGTGGTGCGCAGCCACTGGGTACCCCAGTCCGAGAGGTCTCGACCCGAAGACTTCTCCAGGGCGGTAAGCAGATCGGAGAAGGTCGCGTTGCCGAAGGCGTGGTCGACGAAGTAGGCCCGCAATCCCGCCAGGAAATCCTCCTTGCCCACGTACGCGACCAGCTGCTTGAGCACACTCGCGCCCTTGGCGTAGGTGATGCCGTCGAAGTTGACCTCCACTGCGGCCAGGTCGGGAATGTCGGCGGCGATGGGGTGCGTCGACGGCAACTGGTCCTGGCGGTAGGCCCAGGCCTTCTCGACGTTGGCGAAGGTGGTCCACGCGTTGGTGTACTCGGTGGCCTCGGACTGGCACAGCACCGATGCGAACGTGGCGAACGACTCGTTCAGCCACAGGTCGTCCCACCACGTCATGGTGACCAGGTCGCCGAACCACATGTGCGCCATCTCGTGCAACACGGTCTCGGCGCGACGCTCGTACGAGGCGCGTGTCACCTTGGACCGGAAGACGTAGTCCTCCAGATACGTGACGGCACCGGCGTTTTCCATCGCACCGGCATTGAACTCGGGCACGAAGAGCTGGTCGTACTTGCCGAAGGCGTACGGAGTGCCGAAGTTCTCGTGGTAGAAACCGAAGCCCTGCTTGGTCTCGGTGAACAGGCGCTCGGCGTCCATGTGATCGGCAAGCGATGCACGGCAATAGAGTCCGAGCGGGATGGTGCCGTGATCATCGGTGTACGAGTCGGTCCACTCCGCGTACGGTCCGGCGATCAGCGCCACGAGGTACGTGCTCATCAACGGTGTCGTGTCGAACACGTGCTCGCCGGCGGCAGGCTCCGCGGCATGCGCGGCATTGGAGATGATTGTCCAGCTCTCGGGAGCGGTGACCTTCAGGTCGAAGGTGGCCTTGAGGTCGGGCTGATCGAAGCAGGCGAACATGCGCTTGGCATCGGCGGTCTCGAACTGCGAGTACAGGTACACCGAGCCGTCCGACGGGTCGACGAAGCGGTGCAGTCCCTCGCCGGTGTGGGAGTAGATGCAGTCCGCATCGACGACGAGTTCGTTGTGCTCGGTCAGATTCTCGAGCGCGATGCCCGTCGACTCGTCGTAGTTCGCGATATCGAGATCGGTGCCGTTGAGCGTCGCGGAGCGGATCGTGGCCGCGATGATGTCCACGAAACTCGACGCTCCGGCGGTGGCCGTGAACGTGATGGTGGTGAGCGAACGGAACGTCTTCTCGCCCGGATTGCCCTCGCCGTCGGTGAGATCGAGAACGATCGCGTACTTCGTGTCCCCGATGATCGCCGATCGCTCGGAGGCTTGGTCACGCGTCAGGTTGGGAGCAACCACTTCAGTCGACACCTCTTCGTGTAGTTATGGGTAGTGCCTTCCATCCCATCACGTCACGCGTCTCCCGCGCTGGCCGACGTGCCCTGCGGAATGTCTGCGCGGTGGGCGGTTGTTACGCAATGAAGAGACGTTGACCTCGAATTCCAAGGAGTAGGACAGTGGCCGGTTCAGGACAGAAAGACACTGCGGATTTTTGGTTCGACCCACTGTGCCCGTGGTGTTGGATCACCTCGCGGTGGATTCTCGAGGTGCAGCAGGTGCGAGACATCGACGTGAACTTCCACGTCATGAGCCTGGCAGTACTCAACGAGGGCCGAGACCTGCCCGAGGAGTACGCAGCGATGATGAAGAAGGCGTGGGGCCCGGTGCGCGTGGCGATCGCCGCAGCCAAGCTGAAGGGTGACGACATCCTCGCCCCGCTGTACGCGGCCATGGGAACGCGAATTCACAACGAGGGCAACAAGGATTTCGACGTCGTCATCGCGGAATCGCTGGCGGAACTGGACCTGCCCGGTGACCTGGCGAAGGCCGCCGAGAGCACCGACTACGACGAGGACCTGCGGACCAGCCATCACGCGGGTATGGACAAGGTCGGACCCGACGTCGGCACCCCGACCATTCACGTGAACGGGGTGGCCTTCTTCGGACCTGTGCTCTCCCGGATCCCGCGTGGCGAGGAGGCAGGCAAGCTCTGGGACGCGTCGGTGATCTTCGCGTCGTACCCGCACTTCTTCGAGCTCAAGCGCACCCGCAACGAGGATCCGCAGTTCGACTGATCGCCCCACCCCTCGTGCATGGAATTCGTAGCAGGAGTGCGGCTTTCATGCACGGGGGAGTCAGGCCACGATGCGGTCCGACGGGTCGGCGGTGCCGAACACTCGGTGCTCGCCGAGGTGAAGACGTCGCGCCGACCACGCCGCTGCGGCCGCGTCGAGGAAGTCGTCGACGGCCGGCCCGCTCGGCAGGTCTGCCAGATCGATCTGCCGGCTCCACCGCTGCAGCGCCGCCAACCGCTGTCCGACACCGCGGCCGGTCTTCTTCGACGAGAACTCCGTTGTCGGCGACATCGCCCGGAACGAGCATTCGGGATGTACCTCGACGTATCTGTTTCGATCGAAGTCTGCATCGCGCCACGCTTTCACGGACGGCAGGATGTGCCACGTCTGCTTGCTGATCGCCTTGCCGGTGAGCTGCCGAGACACGGCGCACGCCTCGGGATACGACTCGGCAGCGAGCACGTCGACGACCGGCGTGTGAAAGATGGAGCTGCGCGCGGTACCCAGAAATTGCTTCGCCTCCAGTTCGCTGACGCGGTAGCCGCTCTCGGGTAACGACAGCGGCATGTCGACGCCCACTCGCGCGTGGTCCCTCGTGTGTTCCAACACCTCTGCCACGGAGGAACACCCGGTCCACGTGAGCGTCGTGCCGTCGATGGACGCGACCACCCACGCACCTTTGGCACCGTCCACACCGGCGAATTTCTCGGCTTCGGAGTTCACCTGTCAGACTCTAGGCATGCGCGTATACCTGGGTGCCGACCACGCCGGCCTCGAGTTCAAGAATCAGATCATCGAACACCTGACGGCGACCGGGCACGAGCCCGTCGACTGCGGTGCCTTCGACTACGACCCCGTCGACGACTACCCCGCGTTCTGCATCGACGCAGCACGCCGCGTCGTCGCCGACCCGGGTAGCCGCGGGCTGGTGCTCGGCGGTTCGGGAAACGGCGAGCAGATCGCGGCCAACAAGGTGCCGGGCGCTCGCTGCGCGCTGGCGTGGAGCGTCGAGACCGCCAAGTTGGCCCGTGAGCACAACGACGCACAGCTCATCGGCATCGGTGGCCGCATGCACACTCTGCCCGAGGCCCTCGCCATCGTCGACGCCTTCCTCGGCACCCCGTTCTCGGGTGAGGAGCGCCACCAGCGCCGCGTCGACATCCTGTCCGAGTACGAGCGCAGCGGCGAGGCGCCCGAGGTGCCCGGAAAGCCCGCGTAGGTGCCCGAAGGCCACACCCTGCACCGACTCGCTCGGTTGCATCAACGTCGGTTCGGCGGGGCACCGGTCGAGGCGAGCAGCCCACAGGGGCGGTTCACCTCCGGTGCCGCGCTGATCGACGGCCTCGTGCTCGAGACGGCCGAGGCCTGGGGCAAACACCTGCTGCACCGATACGAGTCCGATCTGATCGTGCACATCCATCTCGGTCTTTACGGAAAGTTCACCGAACAGGCTGTACCGCTGGACGATCCGGTGGGTGCCGTGCGGCTGCGCATGGTGGGGGAGAAGTACGGCGTCGACCTGCGCGGCCCGACGGCCTGCGAAATCTACACCGAACAACAGGTCGACGCCCTGGTGGCGCGCCTGGGGCCGGATCCACTGCGTAAGGACGCCGACCCGGATCGTGCGTGGGCGCGAATCTCCAAGTCGCGCACCGCAATCGGCACCTTGCTGATGGATCAGAAAGTGCTCGCCGGCGTCGGGAACGTCTACCGCGCCGAGATTCTGTTTCGCCACGAGATCAACCCGATGCGGCCGGGTAAGGACCTCGACCGATCCGAGTGGGACGCCATCTGGTTCGACCTCGTCGAACTGATGAAGATCGGTGTCCGACGCGGTCGCATCATCACCATCCGGCCCGAGGACGATCACGGCGACACCTACGGTGCGCGCAGGCCTCGCTCCTACGTCTACCGCAGGCAGGGTTATCCCTGCCGCGTGTGCGGTGCCGACATCCTGCACTCGGTGATGCAGGCTCGAAACCTGTTCTGGTGCCCGGTCTGTCAGGCGACCTAGAAACCGCCGAAGTCGCCGCCGCCGAAGTCCATGCCGCCACCGTCGTCCATGGCACCGAAGTCCGTGTCGCCGCCCATGTCCTCGCCCGAACCCCCGTCTGAACCGTCGGCTCCCATGTCGCCTCCGGCTGCGGTTTCGTCAGGTACCCCGGCCATGCCGGAGAACATCGCCGAGAACAGGAACATCGAACCCATTCCCCAGGCACCGGCCACGAGGGCCGGACGCCACCACGGCTCGGAGTACCAGCCCGCGGGCACCGGACGGCCCGCGACGCGGCCGCCCGGGTAGTAGTTCGGAGTGCGATCGGAGGGATCCGGTGACGCCGCAATCTCGCGGCCCTCGAAGTCGACCTTGCGATCCTCGGTGACGCGACCCGCCTGCTGCTGCCCGTCGATGCCGGCGATCTCCGGCCCTGGATCCATTCCCATGGCGAGTCGAGCAGCGCGAATGTAGTAGAGCCCCTCCAGGGCGGTCTGCTTGGCCAGCCGAGCCTGTTCGGGAGTAGTGGCCTGGTCGATCTGCGAACCGGCAGCGATGTTGCGTTCGGACGCGTCGGCCAGGGCCTGCTTGGACGGTGTGTCGGTGCCGATCAGGTTGTAGACCTGCCCACCGAGGCGTTCGATCGATTGACGGGCATCGGCCTTGGCGTCGGCCAGCGCGGTTTCGGCCGCCGCAGCCGAGTTCTTCTTGCTGCGCAGCACCAGCAGGGCCACTGCGGCTACGACGAGAACGATCAGGATTATTTCCACTGCAGGCCTTCCGCCGACGATGCATGTCCGGTTGGTACGGACAATTCGGACACCATCCAGGGTACGCGGACACGAAAAAGCCCCGCACCACGAGTGCGGGGCTATTCGGTGGAGCCGATGACGAGAATCGAACTCGCGTAGCCTGTTTGGAAGACAGGGGCTCTACCATTGAGCTACATCGGCATGCAAACAACAGTCGTGGGATCGCCAGTTCCGTCGCCTGCGTTTCAAGACTGTACCCAAAGCGGTCGCCGGATTCCAAACCGGCCTGTTGCGACCGGTCCGGCCCGACGTCATGGGTGGGGCGCCCATGAGGGGCTACTATCGGTTGCTGTTCAATGGTGTCCGTACGACGGGGTGTGGCGCAGCTTGGTAGCGCATCCGCTTTGGGAGCGGAGGGTCGCAGGTTCAATTCCTGTCACCCCGACAGATGAGGGCCGCGGGCACGGCTCACCGTGCTCGTGGCGAGCGAGGCAAGACCGCACGCCGGAACCACCAGCAATCAAGAATCACCAGAAGGAGCATGTCCCGTGAAGAGCACCGTCGAGCAGCTGAGCCCGACGCGAGTCCGTATCAACGTTGAGGTGCCCTTCGAGGAGCTCAAGCCTGATTTCGACCGCGCGTACAAGGCTTTGGCTCAGCAGATCCGCCTCCCCGGATTCCGTCCCGGTAAGGCTCCGGCCAAGCTGCTCGAGGCACGTGTCGGCCGTGGTGCCGTACTCGAGCAGGTCGTCAACGACGCTCTTCCCTCCCGCTACTCCGAGGCCGTGACCAACGAGAAGGTCAAGGTCATCGGTCAGCCGGAGATCGAGATCACCAAGATCGAGGACGGCACCGAGCTCACGTTCACCGCCGAGGTCGACGTCCGCCCCGAGATCGACCTGCCCGACTACTCGACCATCAGCGTCGTCGTCGATCCCCTCGAGATCAAAGACGAGGCCGTCGACGAGCAGCTGCAGTCGCTGCGCCAGCGTTTCGGCACCCTGACCGGTGTCGACCGTCCGGTCCAGTCGGGAGACTTCGTCTCGATCGATCTCTCGGCCACTGTCGACGGCGAGAACGTGGACGAGGCAACCGCGAGCGGACTGTCCCACGAGGTCGGCTCCGGCCAGCTCATCGAGGGACTCGACGACGCGATCATCGGCGTCTCGGCAGACGAGTCGAAGGAGTTCACCTCGACTCTGGTCGCCGGTGAGTACGCAGGTAAGGAAGCCGTCGTCACGGTCAAGGTCGTCTCCGTCAAGGAGCGCGAGCTGCCCGAGGCCGACGACGAGTTCGCCCAGCTGGCCAGTGAGTTCGACACGTTCGACGAGTTGCTCGCCGATCTGAGGACGCGCGTCGAGCGGGTCGCGAAGGTCGAGCAGGCCGGTCAGATCCGCGACAAGGTGCTCGAGACGCTGCTCGAGACCCTCGAGATTCCGGCTCCCGAGGCCGTCGTCAAGGCCGAGGTCGATTCCCAGGTGCACGAGGCCATCCACGGCCTCGACCACAACGAGGAGGCACTCGCCGAGCTGCTCGAGTCGCAGGGTTCGAGCCGCGAGGAGTTCGACAAGGACGTCAAGGAAGGTGCCGAGAAGTCGGTGCGCACCCAGCTCCTTCTCGATGCCATCGCCGAGGCCGAGAACACGCAGGTCGGGCAGGAAGAGCTCACCGAGCGGATCATCTTCCAGGCGCAGCGCTACGGCATGCCGCCCGAGCAGTTCATTCAGCAGGTCCAGCAGGCCAACCAGCTCGGTGCCGTGTTCGCCGATGTCAAGCGCGGTAAGGCGTTGGCCTCCGTCGTCGAGCGCGTCACCGTGACCGACACCACCGGCGCGAGCGTCGACACCGCCGAGCTGTTCGGCAGCCCGGCAGATGCTCCCGACGAGGTCGAAGCAGCAGATTCTTCCGAGGGCGAACAAGAGAAGTAACGCTCACAGCGAACGACGGCGGTTCCGGGACTCCGGAGCCGCCGTCTTTCGTTAGTGTCTGTGTCAGGAACCAACGATTTGTTATGGAAAAGGCAGGTACCGTGACTGTTCAGAATCCGGCGGCTTCGCACGAGCAGAGTCCCGTCATGACTTCGGCCGCAGCAGGGCTGAATCTCAGCGACTCCGTGTACGAGCGTCTGCTTCAAAACCGCATCATTTTCCTCGGTACCCAGGTCGACGACGACATCGCCAACAAGTTGTGCGCTCAGATCCTGCTGCTCTCGGCCGAGGACCCCACCCGCGACATCGCGCTGTACATCAACTCACCCGGTGGCTCGGTCACCGCAGGTATGGCCATTTTCGACACCATGGAATTCGCCGAGTGCGACATCGCGACCTACGGCATGGGTCTGGCTGCCTCGATGGGCCAGTTCCTGCTCTCCGCCGGTGCCAAGGGCAAGCGTTACGCCCTGCCGCACGCGCGGATCATGATGCACCAGCCCTCGGCCGGTATCGGTGGCAGCGCCTCCGACATCGCCATCATGGCCGAGCAGTTCGCACACACCAAGCGCGAGATGGCGGAACTCATCGCCCAGCACACGGGTCAGACCGTCGAGCAGATCACCGAGGACTCCGACCGTGACCGGTGGTTCACGGCGCAGGCAGCCAAGGAATACGGGTTCGTGGATCACGTCGTCAGCCGCGCGCGGCAGACCGGCGGCGTCGGCGAGTAACTCGCTCGGCACCCCGACCCTCGATCACTCACATCTTGGAGAAACGATGACAAACCTGTTCGATCCCAACCAGTTGCCGTCCTCGCGGTACATCCTTCCTTCCTTCGTCGAGCACTCCAGCTATGGCGTCAAGGAATCCAACCCGTACAACAAGCTGTTCGAGGAGCGCATCATCTTCCTCGGCGTTCAGGTCGACGACGCGTCGGCCAACGACGTCATGGCTCAGCTGCTGGTGCTCGAGGGTCTCGATCCCGACCGGGACATCACCATGTACATCAACTCACCCGGTGGCTCGTTCACCTCGTTGATGGCGATCTACGACACGATGCAGTACGTTCGCGCCGATGTTGCGACCGTCTGCCTCGGCCAGGCCGCATCGGCCGCGGCCGTGCTGCTCGCCGCCGGTACTCCCGGCAAGCGTGCGGCACTGCCCAACGCGCGTGTGCTGATTCACCAGCCGTCCAGCGGTGGCATCCAGGGCCAGGTCTCGGACCTCGAGATCCAGGCCGCCGAGATCGAGCGTATGCGTCGACTCATGGAGACCACTCTCGGCCGCCACACCGGCAAGGATCCCGACGTCATCCGCAAGGACACCGATCGCGACAAGATCCTCACCGCGGAACAGGCCAAGGACTACGGCATCATCGACACCGTGTTCGAGTACCGCAAGCTCTCTGCCCAGAAGTAGCAGAGCGAGTACCACCGGTCGGACGAAACGGTCCGGCAGAAGATCGAACGCCGGGTGCGAGTGTGAAACTCCGCCCGGCGGTCGTGATCGACGACCCGAATGCTGCATTCGGTGAAATCGGGTGGCGAATCACCGGAAACAACCCGCCCATGTTCGGCGAACACGGGTACCGTCGCATCCAAGAACTCGGTCGACCGAAGTCGGCATGACGACAGACCGAGAAGTAGCCCACGAAGGTTTCGGCCACATCCGGTCGGCGTGGGTCGTACGCGGACAAGGAAGTAGGAACCTCCGAATGGCACGCATCGGTGACGGTGGCGATCTGCTGAAGTGCTCCTTCTGCGGCAAGAGCCAGAAGCAGGTCAAGAAGCTCATCGCGGGACCAGGGGTGTACATCTGCGACGAGTGCATCGACCTGTGCAACGAGATCATCGAAGAGGAATTGGCCGAATCGAGCGAAGTCAAGCTCGACGACCTGCCCAAGCCCTCCGAGATCAAGGACTTTCTCGAGAACTACGTGATCGGTCAGGACGCTGCCAAGCGCACGTTGGCCGTTGCGGTCTACAACCACTACAAGCGCATTCAGGCCGGTGACAAGGCGCGCGACGTGCGAGGCGAATCCGTCGAACTGGCGAAGTCGAACATTCTGATGCTCGGGCCGACGGGGTGCGGAAAGACGTACCTCGCGCAGACCCTGGCCAAGATGCTCAACGTGCCCTTCGCCATCGCCGACGCCACCGCCCTCACCGAGGCCGGCTACGTGGGCGAGGACGTCGAGAACATTCTGCTCAAGCTCATCCAGGCCGCGGACTACGACGTCAAGCGCGCCGAGACCGGCATCATCTACATCGACGAGGTCGACAAGATCGCCCGCAAGAGCGAGAACCCGTCGATCACGCGTGACGTGTCGGGCGAGGGCGTGCAGCAGGCGTTGCTCAAGATCCTGGAAGGAACTCAGGCCAGCGTGCCGCCGCAGGGTGGTCGCAAGCATCCGCATCAGGAGTTCATCCAGATCGACACCACCAACGTGCTCTTCATCGTTGCCGGTGCGTTCGCCGGACTCGAGAAGATCGTGTCCGATCGGGTCGGCAAGCGCGGGCTCGGTTTCGGAGCCGAGGTTCGGTCCAAGGCCGAGATCGACACGCAGGATCACTTTGCCGAGGTGATGCCGGAGGATCTGATCAAGTTCGGTCTGATTCCCGAGTTCATCGGCCGTCTGCCGATGATCGCGTCGGTGACGAACCTGGACAAGGAATCGCTCGTGACGATTCTGTCCGAGCCGAAGAATGCGCTCGTCAAGCAATACCGTCGCCTGTTCGACATGGACGGCGTCGAGCTCGAATTCACCTCCGAGGCCCTCGAAGCGATCGCCGATCAGGCGATTCTGCGTGGTACCGGTGCTCGTGGACTGCGCGCCATCATGGAAGAAGTTCTGCTTCCGGTGATGTACGACATCCCGAGCCGCGACGACGTCGAGAAGGTCGTCGTGACGGCAGAGACCGTCAACGACAACGTGCTGCCGACCATCGTGCCGCGCAAGCCGGAGCGTCCGGAGCGTCGCGACAAGTCCGCCTGATACGCGTCGATCCGTCAGCTGAACGACGAATCCCCGACCTCATCGCGAGGTCGGGGATTCGTCGTTTCTCGCTGTTTTCAGCCGATGATCACCGCGTGCGCGCCCGGTGCGTCGGGCACGGCGGGAAATCGGCGTCGCACCAGTGGGTCGTGGCCTGGCACGACGATGCCGGTGCCCGCGGCGAGCTCCCGGATTCGGTCGAAGGCCCCGTACATGTCCGGCAGAGCATGCAGGATCGCGAACGGGCTGTCGTCCTCGATGTTCTCGTAGAAATGACTGGCGTCGGAGGCCACCACCACCGGGCCGCGGCGGGTGTTCGCTCTGACCACCTGCATGCCTGCGGTATGTCCGCCGACGGCGTGGACGGACAGCCCGGGGAACAGTTCCAGATCACCGTCGACGATGTCGAGTCGACCGCCGCGATCTGCAGAGCTGATGTGATCGGTGTCCGCTCGTGAATGCAGCCACTGCTCGCGGGTGATCCGAGCGGCCCACGGCCCGTTCCAGTACTCGAGTTCTCGGCGTTGCACCACGTATCGCGCCGCCGGAAGGTCCGCGACGACCCCGGTGTGGTCGTAGTGCAGGTGGGTCAGGATGCAGGTGTCGATCTCGCCCGGAGTCGGTCCCAGCTCGCCGAGCAGCTGGAGCGGTGACCCGAAGTAGTCGAGTCCGTCGATCGATTCCGCTGTGGCCGGCGATATTCCGGCGTCGATCAGCACGGTGCGGGTCTGTGAGAGTGCGAGCCACACGTAGTAGGCAACCTCCTGGCTTTCTGCACTGCGCTCGTCGCGTTGGTGAAAGAGGTTGCCGCGCACTGCTGTTCGACGGGCATACTGCAGGGCGAGCACCCTCCAGGTGCCCGCCGCTGCAGGTCGAAGTGTGTCGATCACGATCTCGGTCAGACCGACGCGACGCGCGCGCTGTCGGTGGTACGCGTCGGAAGACCGAGCTCGTCGGTGGGGGTGCGGAAGGTCTCCTTCGAGGTCGCAACGATGACGACGTTGATGGTGCAGAAGACCGCGGTGACGATCGCGACGGGCAGCCACGCACCGACCTCGGCTCCAGCGATCGCGCCGGCAATGGTGGGGGCGAAACCGGCGATGGCGAAACCGATCTGGGTTCCCAAGGCGGTGCCGGTCAGGCGGACTCGGGCCGGGAACATCTCACCGTAGAAGGAGGGCCAGACGCCGCCGGTGGCGCTGTGTACGAACCCGAACATCACGATGCCGAAGACGAAGATGAGGACGTAGTTGCCGCTCGAGATGGACCAGAGGTAGCCGAACATCAGGATTGCGCAGCCGATCGAGCCGAACAGGAACACGGGCTTGCGTCCGATGCGATCCGACAATGCACCGAAGAAGGGCAGTGCGAAGAGGGCGACGACGTTGGCGAGAACGCCGACCCACAGCATGGGGGTGCGTTCGAGACCGACCGTGTTCACGGCGTACGACAGTGCGTAGACGGTGAAGATCGTGCTGACCGAGGCGATGACGGCGGCGAGCATGACGCGGAGAACGGCCGAGCGATGGTTGCCGAGCAATTCGGCGACGGGCAGGCGCTGGGGTTCGGTGGAGGCCACTTCCTCCTCGAAGACCGGGGTCTCGTCGAGCGAACGGCGGATGACGAAGGCAGTGACGACGACGAAAGCGCTCAGGAAGAACGGGATTCGCCAACCCCAGCTGAGCAGTGCTTCCTCGGGCAACATGGCGACCGGCAGGAACACCGCGGTGGCGAGAATCTGTCCGCCCTGGGTGCCGCTGAGGGTGAAACTGGTGAAGAACGCGCGCCTGTCGTCCGGGGCGTGTTCGAGAGTCATCGAGTTCGCGCCGGCCTGCTCGCCGCCCGCGGAGAATCCCTGGCACAGCCGAAGCAGCACCAGGATGATGGGCGCGGCGATGCCGATGGATTCGTACGACGGCAGAACGCCGACGCCCAGGGTGGCGATACCCATCAGCAGGACGGTGGCGACCATGACCTTCTTGCGTCCGTGGCGATCGCCGATGTGGCCGAGAACCAGTGCGCCGAGCGGCCGTGCGAGGTATCCGACGCCGAAAGTGGCCAGGGCCAGCAGGGTTCCGGTCGCCGGGTTGGAGCCCGGGAAGAACACGCGGCCGAACACCAGGGCGGCGGCGGTGCCGTAGATGAAGAAGTCGTAGTACTCGAGGGCGCTTCCGACCCACGCGGCGGTCGCCGCTTTGCGCGGGTTCGCCCCGGGGCGAAGCGGCGTCGGGTGGGTGCCAGGGGTGTGCGAATCCATCGTTCTCGTGTCTCTCTTCGTGAGGCGGGGGAGCGTAGGCGCTGGTCGACGATGCGTTCTACGGCGATCGGACCGCTAATGTACTAAATGGTTAACACCGGGTGCCTCTGAATAGTGAACGTGATCCATGCCACGTGTCAACCCCTGAAGTGACGAGACCTACCGAGACAGCGTGAATATCAGCGAGAAGGCGAGGTCAGGTACGCGATGATCATGTCCCCGAGCATCGAGCGCAGACGCTCGCGATGCTGGGGATCGGTGAGGTCGCGGCCGAAGAGGGCCTCGAAGGTGTACCGGTTCGACAGCCGGAACACGCAGAAGCTGCTGATCGTCATGTGCACGTCGAGGGCATCGACATCCGTGCGGAACACCCCGTCGGCCTGACCTCGAGTCAGGATTCTCGACAGCAGTTCCGCAGCGGGATTGCCGAGGTTGCTCAATGCCTCGGACGTGGAGATGTGTTCGCCGCGCAGGATGTTCTCGGTGGAGACCAGGCGGATGAAGTCGGGATTCTCCTCGTGGTGGTCGAACGTCAGTGATGCGATGGCGCGAATGGCTTCGATCGGTCCGAGGCCCTCGACGTCGACGTCTCGTTCCCGCTCACGAATGCGCAGGTACGACTGCTCGAGAACGGCCTTGTACAGACCTTCCTTGTCGGTGAAGTAGTAGTACAACATCCGCTTGGTCGTGTGCGTGCGCTGGGCGATCTCGTCGATGCGCGCCCCTGCGAAGCCCTTGTCCGCGAACTCCTCGGTGGCCACCTCGAGGATGTTGTGCCGGGTCAGGTCGCTGTTGCGTCGACGTTTGACGGTGGGTCCGCTGGTGTCGTCGGACGTGTCGGTTGCGCGCGGGGACATGGATCGACTCTATCGGCGCCAGTTCCGGCGAAAGGGTTGGGCGCGAGGCGGACGCGTAGTACCGTCGAGCTAATTCACCAATTCGTACATTAAGGCTCGAGGAGATCGACATGCCGGAATCCCTGCTCTGCGGACTGATCGGGACGGGTATCGGCAAGTCGCTCACGCCCGCGATGCACGAACGGGAGGGCGCCGAGCACGGGCTGACCTATCAATACCGGATCATCGATCTGGACAGCCGAGGACTGACCGTCCTGGACCTGCCCCGTCTCGTCTCGACCGCCGCAGACCTCGGATTTCGAGGACTCAACATCACGCACCCGTGCAAACAACGCGTCATCTCCACTCTCGATGCGCTCTCCGAGGACGCAGTCCGACTCGGGGCCGTCAACACCGTGGTGTTCGCGGACGGCCGAGCCGTCGGCCACAACACCGACTGGTCCGGATTCGATCGCAACTTCGGCCGCGGTCTACCCGGTGCCGACATCGGTGACGTGGTGCAACTCGGTGCCGGGGGAGCGGGGGCGGCCGTCGCCTACGCGATGGCCCGCCGCGGCGCAGGCAGGCTCACTCTCGTGGACGCCGATCCGCTTCGGGCACAACAACTCCGAGAATCCCTATCGGCGATGTTCCCCGATGTAGAAATCCTCTCGGCAGGCCTCGACCGGCTCGCCGCTGTTCTCGAGTCCGCAACCGGCCTGGTGCACGCCACTCCGATCGGAATGGTGGAGCATCCCGGATCTGCAGTGCCCGAGGCACTCCTGCATCCGAACATGTGGGTTGCCGAGGTCGTCTATCGACCCGCCGAGACCGAGTTGCTCGCTGCCGCATCCCGAGCGGGGTGCCGAACGCTCAGTGGAACCGGAATGGCGGTGTTCCAGGCCGCCGACGCCTTCGAGATATTCACCGGACGCACCGCCGACGCCGATCGCATGGTCGCGCACATGAGCTCGTTGATCGCGCAGGAGGATCGCGTCACCGCAGGTGCACTCGCATGAGCACCATTGCCACGTCGGTGGCCACCGTGTCGCTCAGTGGGTCTCTCGACGAGAAGATGCGCGCCATCGCAGACGCCGGGTTCGACGGTTTCGAGGTGTTCGAGCCGGACTTGATCAGCTCACCGGATCTTCCCGAGGACATCGCGAAGAAGGCAGCGGATCTCGGTTTGACCCTCGACCTCTATCAGCCCTTCCGCGATGCCGACTCGGCGGACCCGGAACAGTTCGCCCGCAACCTCGTTCGCGCCGAACGCAAATTCGACGTGATGGAACAGCTGGGGTGCGATCTGCTGTTGGTCTGCTCCTCTCCGCTGGCCGGTGCCGTCCGTGACGACGCCCTGCTGGTCGAACAGATGGCAACTCTCGCCGAGCGTGCGCATCGGCGCGGAATGCGACTCGCGTACGAGGCGTTGGCGTGGGGTGCCCACGTCAACACCTACCGCCACGCCTGGGACATCGTCCGGCAGGTCGATCATCCCGCGCTGGGAACGTGCCTGGACAGCTTCCACATCCTCTCCCGCGGTGACGATTCCGCAGGCATTCGCGAGATCCCCGGCGAGAAGATCTTCTTCCTCCAGTTGGCCGATGCCCCGCACCTGGTGATGGACGTACTGCAGTGGAGCAGACATCACCGATGCTTCCCCGGTCAGGGCAGCTTCGATCTGGCGCGCTTCGGTGCCGATGTCGCGGCCTCCGGATATTCCGGCCCGTGGTCGCTCGAAATCTTCAACGACGTCTTCCGACACTCCGACACCGGCCGCACGGCATCCGACGCACATCGGTCGCTGCTGTACCTCCAGGAGCAGGTGCGCAGCGTCGAAACACCCTCTGCCGGCAACGATCTGTTCGCGCCGCCACTTCCGGGCCCGATCGAGAACGTCGTCTCCCTCCGGATCGCGGCAGGGCCGGCGAAGGCAGCGCAGCTGGGCACCACACTGCGGCACCTGGGCTTCGATCTGACCGCAGCGCACAGCGAACACGGACTGAGCCTGTTCACCCAGGGTCCACTGGCCGTCGCCGTCGACACCACGGTGGACACGCTGTGGACCGCACCGGGCGTCCCGGCTCACCTACCGGCGTTGGCGCAGATCGGGATTCGGAGCGAACGACCGGATCTGTGGCTGACTCGGGCACGCGCACTGGGAGTCACCGCGTCCACCGTCTCGATGCCCGGTGTGGCAGACGCGACCGATGCAGTGGTGCGCCTGGCCGTGACCGGTGCGACGTCGCTGGACCTACGCACCCGCGACAGCGCAGGAGCCTGGCAATCGGCATTCGATCTGGTGCCCCGAACGCCGGAACAGAACCGGCCATGCGTCTCCCACGTGGATCACATCGCACTCGCCGTGCCTGCCGAGAGCTGGGATTCGGTGATGCTGCTGCTGCGCTCGGTGTTCGGCATGGTGCCACACGAGGGCCAGGATGTCGTCGACGCCATCGGCCTGGTTCGTAGCCGAGCCCTCACCCTCGCCACCGCCAACGGCACGATTCGACTCTCGCTCAACATGGTGCCCGGCCGCCCGTCCGATTCGGACCCACTGCCCGCCGCCCGGCGCGGAGGCGTCGGACATGTGGCGTTCGGGTGCGAAGACATCTACGCCGCTGCGAGAGCAACGACCGAACGCGGGCTCACCCCGCTGCGGATCTCGCCCAACTACTATCACGATCTCGACGCGCGATTCGGACTCGGCTCCGAGACCCTGGACGCGATGCAGCGTCTGGGGATCCTGTACGACGCGGACGCGACCGGCGGTGAGTTCTTCCACTTCTTCACCGAAACCGTGGGCGACGACCTGTTCTTCGAGGTGGTCCAGCGAGTTGGTGGCTACGAGGGTTATGGAGAGACCAATTCGGCTGTGCGACTGGCGGCGCAGCTCCAGTACTGACGTCTGATCAGCCGATTCGCTCGAACACCGCAGCAAGTCCCTGTCCGCCGCCGATGCACATCGTCTCGAGTCCGTAGCGGACCTCTCGGCGGTCCATTTCGCGCAACAGCGTTGCCAGAATGCGGGCTCCGGTGGCACCGACCGGGTGGCCGAGCGAGATGCCGGAACCGTGGGGGTTGAGGCGCGGATCCTCGGGGTCGATGCCCCAGGACCTGGTCACGGCGAGAGCCTGTGCGGCGAACGCCTCGTTGAGTTCGATGATGCCCATGTCGTCGAGACTCAGTCCCAGCCGACCCAGTGCCTTCTCGCTCGCGGGGACCGGCCCGATCCCCATCGTGCGTGGGGCAACGCCTGCCACGCCCCAGCCGGCCAATCGCGCCAGCGGCCGAAGGCCGAGCGCGGCAGCCTTGTCCGGGGTGGTGACGATCGCGATCGCGGCACCGTCGTTCTGTCCGCTGGCGTTTCCTGCGGTGACCGTCGACTCGGGGTCGATCGACGCGTGGATCGCCTTCAGCTTCGCCAGTGACTCCACGGTGGTGTCGGCTCGCGGATGCTCGTCGGTGGTGACGAGCAACGGATCCGATTTACGTTGGGGGACCGACACTCCCACGATCTCCTCGGCGAACACACCGCTGTTCTGTGCGGCGACTGCACGTCGGTGGGACTGGACGGCGAGGGCGTCCTGATCGGCGCGGCTGATGGAGAATTCCGCGCGCAGGTTCTCTGCGGTTTCGATCATGCCGCCGGGCACCGGAAAATTCTTGCCGCCCGCAGTCACTCGCGCCCGGGCGAGACGGTCGGACAGAGCTACGGCCTCGGCCTTGACGCCCCAGCGCATGCCGGTGGCGTAGAACTCGGTCTGACTCATGCTCTCGACACCGCCCGCCAGAACCAGATCGTTGCCCCCGGACTGAACCTGCATGCACGCCTGCAATATTGCTTGCAGACCGGATCCGCAGCGACGGTCGACCTGCATCCCGGGAACGTCGATACCCAGATCTGCATCGAGCGCCGCAATGCGTCCGATGGCCGGTGCATCACCGTTCGGAGACGCCTGACCGAGGATCACGTCGTCGATGTCGGCACCGGAAATGCCAGTGCGGGCCACGAGTTCGGCGATCACCGTACCGGCAAGAGCCTGGGCGGAAATGTCCTTGAACTGGCCGCCGAAGCGACCGACCGGGGTCCGAAGTGGTTCACAGATCACGGCATCAGGCATGGGAGGTTCCTCGCTTGTCGTTGGGTCCGGTGCTCACCCGGAGCAGGTCGATCTCGATGGCGCGGGTGGCGTCGAGCAGAGCCGGAAGCAGTTCGGTGCGCACCGCATCGGCGGAATGCCGCGCGGCCTGGGTCGAGACGTTCGCCGCTGCGACCACTGCTCCGTGTCCGTCGTGGATGGGAGCTGCGATGGAGCGCAAACCCTCCTCGAGTTCCTGGTCCACCAGGCAGAAGCCGTCGGACCGGACCCGGTCGAGTTCGCGGCCGAGCGCATCGGGTGTGGTGATCGTCTTGCCCGTCAGGGGAGTCAAGCGCACGCGGTCGAGGTAGGCCGCGAGTTCGTCGGCAGGCAGTCCGGCCAGCAGCACGCGACCCATCGATGTTGCGAACGCGGGGAACCGGGTGCCGATGTTGATGCCGACGGTCATGATGCGGCTGACCGGAACTCGGGCGACGTACACCACGTCGTCACCGTCGAGAATCGAAACCGAGGACGATTCGCGCACCCGTTCGGCGAGAGCCTCCAGATGCGGCCCCGAGACTTCCGGGAGCGACAGGCTCGACAGATAGCTGTAGCCCAGCTCGAGCACCCGCGGAGTGAGCCAGAACATCGAGCCGTCGGTGCGGACGTAGCCGAGTTCGACAAGGGTGAGCAGGAACCGTCGGGCGGTGGCTCGGGTGAGTTCGGTCGCTCGGGCGACGTCGGAGAGTGTTCGACGCGGATGCTCGGCGTCGAAGGCCCGGATCACCGCAAGACCACGGCCGAGGGACTGGACGTAGTCCGAGGACGGCGGTGGCGATTCCGCAGAGTTCACGAGGTACCCGATTCGGCTTCGGTGGACGCCTCGGCGATGGCCGCGTTCGCGAGACCGAATGCGCTGTTGCTGTTCGGAACTCCCGCGTACACGGCGGTGTGCAGGAACACCTCCGCCAGGATGTCCGGGTCGGTGCCCGCTCGCAGCGCTGCTCGGATGTGCATGTCGAGTTCGTGCTGATTGCCCACGGCCGTCAGGATCGCCAGCGTCAGCAATCTGCGGGTGTGGTGATCGAGTCCCGGCCGATTCCAGATATCGCCCCATGCGGTGCGGGTGATGAAATCCTGGAACGGCGCGGTGAAGTCGGTGCGCGCGGCGATGCTGCGGTCGACATGCGCATCGCCGAGGACGCTGCGCCGCACCGCCATACCGGCATCGTGGGCCGCTGCGCGTCCGACGGCATACGCATCCGATCCGATGTGTGCGGCGATCGCCGCGGTGACGGGCCCGGCTTGCTCGACGTTGGCCAGGTGCGCGGCCGGGTCCAGAACCCGGAACGTCGATCCGGAGACGCCGTCGGCGATGATCCTCAGGTCCTCGGGGGTGGTCGAGGGATCCTGCCTGCCCGCGATCACCAGGGTCGGAGCGGTGATTCGGTTCAGATCCGAACGAGAATCCCAGTCCGACAACGCCTCACAACATGCTGCGTAGCCCTCGTCCGAGGTATCGACGATCATCCGGCGATGCCGATCGACGAGATCGGCGTCGCGTGCCGACAGTTCGGGGGTGAACCAGCGCTGGAGTACGGCGTCGGCCAGCGACGCGGTTCCCGCCGATCGGACCGCTGCGGCCCGATCGAGCCAGTGCGCCGGCTCACCGAACTTGGCCGAGGTGCACAGCAATGTCAGAGTCCGCACTCGCTCCGGGCGATGGATGGCGATCCACTGCGAGACTGCGCCGCCGAGCGAGAGACCGACGATGTGAACACGCCGAAGGTCGAGGGAATCCAGCAGCGCCAGAACGTCTTCGGCGAGTTCGGTCACCGAATAAGGCCCTGACGGCACGGGCGATCGTCCGTGCCCGCGCAGGTCGACGGCGAGAACGTGAACGGAGGCGGAGAGTGTGCCGATCTGTGGGTTCCACATCGTGCGATCGGAGCCGAGCGAACCGATCAGCACGACGGTCTCCGCGTCGGCGCGGGGTCCTTCGGTGCGTTCGTGAGCAAGTGCGACGGTCATCGTGAATCCTTCGATTCTGTGGTGTGTTCGGTGTCGAGGGCATGCTCCGCGAGGATCGCGTCGACCAGTTCGGGTGCGTGGCCGAGATATGCGGCCGGGTCGAGTAGTTCGCGCACCCTCGACGGTGGAAGAAATGCTGTGATGGCAGGGTCGCTGTCCAGCGGTGCTCCCGCCGCGCATCGGGCAGTGACTATCTCGCGGGCCTGCTCGGTGTGCGCTGCCAATTCCGCGGTGACACGTTCGGCGAGCAGAGCGCCGCCCGTTACGTCGAGATTCCGGGCCATCGCGTCGGGATGAACGTGTAACCCGCTCAGGCTCTGCGAGAGTCGATGGGCGGCACCACCGGTGAGGCGCAGCAGATCGGTGATCGTCTCCCATTCGGCGTGCCAGGCTCCCGCGGCGCGCTGGTGTTCGTGGTCCATGTTCGACAGCACCGTGGCCACCGCACCCGGGACCCGCCGGGCCGCGGCGCGAGCCGTGACGGCGGCAACGGGATTGCGCTTGTGCGGCATCGCCGACGATCCACCCGGCGCGTCCTCCGCGACCTCGCCCAGCTCGGTGGCGGACATCGACACGATGTCCGCGGCGATCTTGCCGATCGTTCCAGCCGCGATGCCCAAGGAGCACGCGATGTCGGCGATCGCGGTGCGGTCGGTGTGCCAGGGCGCGGTCTGTCGATCCAAGCCCAGTTCGAGGGCAAGCGCCGCGGCAACGGCCGGTCCGTGCGGATGCACGGCCGCGAGAGTGCCTGCCGCCCCGCCGTACTGGATGGTGCACGCGCGTCGAACGGCAGCAACCCTGGTCTGCGCGCGGCGCAGCCCCGAGAACCAGTTCGCAGCCACCAGGCCGAAGGTGGTGGGCAATGCCTGCTGGCCGAGAGTGCGGGCCGCCATCGGGGTGGTCCGGTGGGCCAGGGCGAGACCTCGCGCAGCGGCACTCGCAGCGTCGAGCGAGGCCTCGATCACACCGAGTGCAGTGCGGGAGACGAGCATCAGCGCAGTGTCCATGATGTCCTGGCTGGTGGCCCCGGGATGCACTGCCGCGGCAGGAACCTCGGCCTCGGCCACTTCGTTCCGAAGGATCTTCACCAGTGGGATCACCGGATTGCCCCCGGCTGCCGCGTCCACTCCGAGCCTTGCGATGTCCAGGTGCGCTCCGAGTTCGGTCGCAGCAGCGGCAACGACCTCGGCGTGACCGGCCTCCACGAGACCGACCGAAGCCGCGGCCTGGGAGAGCGCCGCCTCGACGGCGAACATCGCTGTCACCCAGGCTCGGTCGCCCACGAGCGGCGCAATCTCGTCGCTACCGAACGTCGGATCGAACAGTGCCCCTCGTTCGGATTCCATCGTCCCCTCTCGCCAATCGAGTGTCACAGCGCGAAGAACGGAGTCTCGTCGCCGTCCGGATCGGTGTTCTGCAGCACGATGTCGAGGTGATATCCACCGTGCACCGGTGCTGCGACGAGTCTGGCACGCTTGTGTTCCGGCAGGGCGGACAACACCGGATCGACGGCGTTGGCCTCGGTTTCGTCGGGAAAATACACCCGCGTCACGGCTCGGTCGAGCATCCCGCGGGCAAAGACACTGACGTCGATGTGCGGTGCTTCGACACAATCGTCCTCGGCCGGCAATGGTCCGGGCTTGATCGTGGTGATCGACATCGTTCCGGTCTCGTCGGCGAACGCGCGCCCGAAGCCGCGGAAACCGACTGTGCGCGACGGCACCGCACCGCGCGGATCGTCGGGGTGATCGAACCGGCCGTCGCCGTCGGCCTGCCAGGTCTCGATCATGGCGTCGGACATGGGGTTTCGGGCTCCGTCGATGACCGTGAACGATACGGTGATCTCACCGTCGGTGCCCTGCGGTACCACGCTCTCACCGTCGGGCCACAGTAGTCCGATGTGGACGTAGGGGCCGACGGTCTGGGACGGGGTCTGTCCGAACGGAGCGGTGGTGAAGTCGGCACCGGCGGCCACCGGGTAGCGCGGGGCGAACTCTGATTCAGTCATCGTGATCGTCCTCCTCGAAGGGGGTGGCGTTCCGGCCGCGCAGCACGATGTCGAATCGAAATCCGAGGGCCCAGTTGTCCTGTGTCGCTTCGTAATCGAATGTGCTGATCATCCGAGCGCGCGAGTCCTCGGGGGCGGCGTTGAAGATCGGATCCTGGAAGAACATGGGATCGTCGGGAAAGTACATCTGGGTCACCAGCCGTTGGGTGAACGCCTGGCCGAACAAGGAGAAGTGAATATGGGCGGGTCGCCACGCGTTGTGGTGGTTGCCCCAGGGATATGCGCCCGGCTTGACCGTGGTGAAGCGATACCTGCCCTCGGCATCGGTGAGTACGCGACCGGTGCCGTTGAAGTGCGGGTCCAGCGGTGCGGGCCACCGGTCGCGGGTGTGTCGGTAGCGACCTCCCGCGTTGGCCTGCCACACCTCGACGAGGGTGTTCGGAATGGCCTTGCCGTCACTGTCGAGCACGCGTCCGTGTACGACGATCCGCTGCCCCTGTGCCTCACCGTTGTTGGCCAGCGTCAGATCGGCGTCGGCTGCAGTGACACGTCCCTCGCCCAGTACCGGTCCGGTGATCTCGGTGAGTCGCTGGGGGAGCAGGGTCAGCGGCTGCGCAGGATGACGGAGGGCAGTGGTCCGGTAGTCGGGAAAGTCGAGCGGGGCATGGACCCCCGACTGATCCCGGTACTCGGGTGGGAGACGAAGCATCGACGGTTCCTCACGATTGTGGTGATCTACGCAATAGTCACAGTAGCGAAGCGTTCGCATGGTGGCAACCTGTTCACATAACGCACAGGATGAGGTAGCGTGCGTCCCATGTTGGACAAAGTCGTGGCCAGCGCCACCGAAGCCGTAGTGGACATGCCCGATGGTTCGTCGATCGCCGTCGGGGGATTCGGTTTGGTGGGAGTGCCGGAAATTCTGATCGATGCCGTGCTCGCGCAGGGTGCGACCGATCTGGAAACCATCAGCAACAACTGCGGAACGGACGGCTTCGGCTTGGGAGTGTTGCTGGCGCAGCACCGCATTCGTCGGACCATCAGCTCGTACGTCGGCTCGAACAAGGAGTTCGCGCGGCAGTACCTCGCCGGCGAACTCGAAGTCGAACTCACCCCGCAGGGCACCCTCGCCGAGCGACTACGAGCCGGCGGTGCCGGAATACCGGCCTTCTTCACGCCCGCAGGCGTCGGAACCCAGGTCGCGGACGGCGGATTGCCGTTGCGATACGACGGCAGCGGTGGCATCGCTCTGGCCAGTCCGCCGAAGGAGACCCGCGAGTTCGACGGTGTCACCTACGTGATGGAACGCGGGATCATCGCCGACTACGCGCTCGTGCACGCCTGGAAGGGTGACCGCCACGGCAACCTCGTGTTCCACGCCAGTGCGCGAAACTTCAATCCACCAGCCGCCGCGTCGGGGCGTATCACCGTCGCGCAGGTCGAGCACCTCGTCGAGCCGGGCGAGATCGGACCGGACGAGGTGCACACCCCGGGTATCCACGTGCAGCGAGTGGTCCACGTCGGACCGGTCGAGGTCGGTATCGAGCAGAGGACGGTACGAGCATGAGCGAGAAGATGACCCGCGAACAGATGGCGGCTCGGGTAGCGCAGGAACTCGGCGACGGCCAGTACGTCAATCTGGGCATCGGAATGCCGACCCTCGTGCCCAACTACATTCCCACCGACGTCTCGGTGATCCTGCATTCGGAGAACGGAGTGCTCGGCGTCGGACCCTATCCCACCGAGGACGAACTCGACGCCGAGATCATCAACGCGGGCAAGGAAACCATCACCGTCCTTCCCGGTGCCTCCTACTTCGACTCCGCGCAGTCGTTCGGAATGATCCGCGGCGGCCAGGTCGACGTCGCAGTGCTGGGTGCGATGCAGGTCAGTGCCACCGGTGATCTGGCGAACTGGATGATCCCCGGGCACATGGTCAAGGGCATGGGCGGCGCGATGGATCTGGTGCACGGAGCGCGGCGCGTCATCGTGATGATGGAGCACGTCTCGCGCACGGGCGAGCCGAAGATTCTCGAACAGTGCACCCTGCCGTTGACCGGCAAGGGGTGCGTGCACAGGATCATTTCCGACATGGCCGTGCTCGACGTCACCGCGAACGGCCTACGTCTCGTCGAGACCGCGCCCGGTGTGTCGGTGGACGAGGTCAGGAACGCGACCGCAGCCGAACTACTGGTCGACGCTGCCGTCTGAGACGAGAACGCGGTCGGCGTGGGAGTAGAGGTTCATCGACCGACCGCGGAGAAAGCCGACGACCGTCAGACCGGATTCGGTCGCGAGGTCGACCGCCAGCGACGACGGGGCCGAGACCGCCGCGAGAATCGGTATCCCGGACATCACCGCCTTCTGGGCCAACTCGAACGAGGCGCGCCCGCTGACCATCAGCACCGTCCCCTGCAAGGGAATTCGATCGGTGGTGACCGCCCAGCCGACGACCTTGTCGACGGCGTTGTGGCGTCCGACATCCTCACGCAGAACGAGCATCTCGCCGTCTGCGGTGAACAGGGCTGCGGCATGCAGGCCGCCGGTGGCATCGAAAACCTTCTGCGCAGCCCGCAACGTATCGGGTAGCCCGGAAAGAGTGTCCGACGTCACGACGACGGAATCGGCCACGGGGGAATGCTTGGTGCGCAATCGAATTGCGTCCAACGATCCCTTGCCGCACACCCCACACGAGGACGTCGTGTAGAAGTTCCGCTCGACGCCGGTCTCCGGCGGGGCGACACCCTCGGCCAGGGTGACATCGAGGACGTTGTAGGTGTTCGCGCCCTCGTCGTCGACCCCGTCGCAGTAGCGAGCCGCCGCGATGTCGGCTCCCGAGGCGATCACACCTTCGGTCAGCAGGAAGCCGTGTGCGAGCTCGACGTCGTGGCCGGGAGTTCGCATGGTCACGGCAAGTGCTGAGCCGTTCACCCGCAACTCCATCGGTTCCTCCACCACGAGGGTGTCCGGGCGCTCGACGCGGTGCTCGCCCCGGAGTCGGACGACGGGTCTGCGGGTAGTGATGCGGCCCATCAGTATCGGCTGAATTCGCGGTGGCTCATTCTTCGATTGTGGACCCCGGCGTTCTCGGGCTCTCGACTCGGTCGGCCATTGCGCTCACCAACGAGACCATCCGGGGGTGATCGACGAGATCGTCGACGAGTACTCGCTTGCCTTTCGCGTCGGCCAACGGGATCTTCCAGTTCTCGTACTGGGTTTCGTCGGTACCGGGCTGGTTCTGAATGCGGTGTTCTCCGACGGCGTCGACCAGAGCGACACCGATCAGCAGGGATGGACTGCGCTGGACGAGGCGATGCAGAGCTTCCACCGTGTCGTGGTTGTCGGCGTCGGCGTCGAGCAATCCGCGTTCCCGTGCCATGTCGAGAACGGCCTCGCGTGCGCGTGCGTCGACCTCCTTCTCGGAATCGATATCGCGTTCGAGCAGGCCGAGACGTGACCGAAGGTCGATGTGTTCGCCGTCGAGGTAACCGGCCGTGGGCGGCAGATCGTGGGTGGTCACCGACGTCAGGCAGAGGCTGCGGTAGTTCTCGGGCGGGATCGGCCCCGATTCGTCGGCCTCGAACCACAGGATCGAGGTGCCGAAGATGCCGCGTTCGGTGAGGTACTCCTGCACCATCGGCTCGAAGACGCCGAGATCCTCGCCGACCACCACCGCGCCTGCGCGCTCGGCCTCGAGGGCCAGGATGCCGATCAGGGCCTCGTGGTCGTACTCGACATACGTTCCGCCGCCGGCGTTCTCGGCCTCCTGCGGGATCCACCACAGACGGAACAGGCCCAGGATGTGGTCGACGCGGATACCGCCGGCATGACGAAGGATCGTGCGCAGCATGTCGCGGTAGGGGACGTACGCCAGTTCGCGGAGTCGGTCGGGATCCCACGGGGGTTGGTTCCAGTTCTGGCCCTGCTGGTTGAAGTTGTCCGGCGGCGCGCCCACCGTGACTCCCGACGCCAGCACGTCACCGAGAGCCCAGGCGTCGGCTCCACCGCGTGCCACGCCAACGGCGAGGTCGTGCATGATTCCGATGTCCATCCCCGCGTCGAGTGCAGCGCGTTGCGCGGCGGCCAGCTGTTCGTCGCAGATCCACTGCAACCACATGTGGAAATCGATGCGTTGGGCCAGCTTTGCGCGTTGTTCGAGCACGAAGTCGGTACGCGGGTGTGCGGCTCTGTCGGTCCACGCCGAATTCTCCGGTCCGAATTTCTCCGCCAGGGCGCTCCACACCGCGAAATCGCGCAGTCCGGAACCCTCGCGTTCGACGAATGCACGGAATGCGGACTCGCGGGCCGGGCTCCGTTCCACCTTGTGAACACGTTCCAGGGCGCGCAGTTTCGCCGTGAAGGTCGAGTCTCGATCGAGCTTCCTGGTGCGCTTGTTGGCCTTGTCGAACCGTTTCGCTGCTTTCTGGACCTTGCCGAACTGTTCCGGCGACAGCAACGCGGTTTCGCGAATGTTCTCCACTCGGATGTAGAGCGAATTGAAGAAGCGCCGCGTGGTCGGCAGATACGGCGACGCCTCGACCGGTGTGGTGGGTCGGTCGGCGTGCAGAGGATTGACGAGGAGGTAGTCGAACGCGTGCTCACGGCCGGCGATGTCGGCCATGTCCTCCAGGTCGCCGAGATCGCCGATTCCCCACGATCGCTTCGAGCGCACCGAATACAGCTGGGTGAGCAGACCCGTCCGTTGCCGATCTGTCAGTTCTGCGTTGGGCGACAACGTCTTCGGGGTGACCACCACGACGGTGTCCGACGTTCGGACCGTATTGTCCTCGCTGATGGTCGTCGCGGTCAGGCTGTGCCAACCGAGCGGTGCACTGCCCGGAACGACGAACGTGGCGCGACCGATGAGGCGGCCGTCGACCTCGCGGGGATCGACCCAGACGTCGGCCTGGGTCACGTCGATGGTCTCGCCGTCCTCGGACACCATCGACACCTCGACCGGATTGCCGTGTGGCACATGCACCCACACCACGGCATCGCTGCCCTGGGTGGCCACCACGACCGGTGGCAGCAGGCGCCGCCACGGTGCGTTCTCGATGTCGGCCAGAGCGCGCTCGACGTCCTCGGTCGATTCGGTTGCGTAGCCGCGAGCGGCAAGCACCTGACGCAGGGTGTCGTCGCTCACGTCGTGTTCGGTGTCGTCCCAGCCTCGATACGAGGTCGAAGTGCCGAGGCGTCTGGCCAGAGAGCGAAGTGCCTGCGAGTAGTCCACATCGATGATCGTGCCAGTTCGCTGCGCCCGCGTCATGCCGGCCGGGCCGTCGTTCACCTGCCATCGGCTCGAATCGAACGATCGGCGGGCCCGGTTACCCGACTGCCAGGATTGAAACGTGCGTCGCTGGGTAGTCTGGCTCGGCGAACGGTAAGACGACTGCTCGGCGACGATGGGAAGTGCGGATGGCTGGGGTCAGCAAGGTCGAAGAACTGGAGCGCGGTTCCGGTGCACCGGTCGAGCTGAGAGTGCGGGCCGAGGCCGACCAACTTCCTGTGGTTCGTGCCGTCGCCGAAACTCTCGCGGTGCTGAGCGACTTCACGCTCGACGACATCGCCGATGTGAAGTTGGTCGTGGACGAGGTCTGTTCGCAGCTGATCAAGGGTTCGGTCACCGATGCAGAGCTGTCGTGCACGTTCTCGGTGAGCAACTCCGGAATCCGAATCGTCGTCACCTCCACGTTGGCACCGACGTCGGTACCGAAGAAGGACAGCTTCGGCTGGCACGTGCTGCAGACGTTGACCGACACCATCGAGCTGCGCGCCGACGACGCCGTCGAGGGCGCGGCCGGTCGCGTGGTTGCGATCGACGTGGTCAAGCGGAGGAGCACGGTCTAGTGCCTGTGCCGCACGAACGAAGCACACGGCGAGAGTCCGACGATTACAGCGACGTTGTCGCGCTGATCCAGCAGATGCAGGCGCTCGACGAGAATTCACCGCAGCGTCGAGTGCTGCGCGATCGCATCATCACCCGCTGCCTCCCTCTCGCAGAACACATCGCACGACGCTTCGGCGGTCGCGGTGAAGCACACGAGGACCTCCTGCAGGTCTCCCGGCTCGGCCTGGTGAACGCCGTCGACAGGTTCGACATAGAACGCGGCTCCGACTTCGTGTCGTTCGCCGTGCCCACGATCATGGGCGAGGCCCGCCGCTACTTCCGCGACGCCGGATGGTCGGTGCGGGTACCGCGTCGCATGAAAGAACTGAACTCGAT
Source organism: Rhodococcus sp. ARC_M5 (assembly GCF_022810405.1). GTDB lineage: Bacteria > Actinomycetota > Actinomycetes > Mycobacteriales > Mycobacteriaceae > Rhodococcoides > Rhodococcoides navarretei. Next base: position 128,172 of record NZ_JALGQE010000007.1, on the reverse strand, counting down.
GATCTCTCAGGCGGTGGGATCGTTGTCGCAGAAGCTCGGTCGTGCTCCGACCGCCAGCGAGATCGCCGCCGAGCTCGGCATCGATGTCAAAGAAGCCTCGCAGGCGCTGCTCGCTCGCAGCGCGTACCAGACCGTGTCCGTCGACTCGGTGGTCAGCGAGGATCGGTTGCCGCTGATGGACACCCTCGGTGCCGACGATCCGGAGCTCGAGAAGATGGAAAGCTACCTCGCCGTGCGCCCCGCACTCGAGAAGCTGCCGGAGCGGGAGCGTCGAATCGTCGTCCTTCGATTCTTCGGGTCGATGACTCAGACTCAGATCGCCGAGAAAGTGGGGATTTCGCAGATGCACGTCTCGCGAATTCTGGCTCGCACGCTCGCTCAGTTGCGTGAAGACCTCGGCGAGGACTGAAGGCGACCGACAAAGCTAGGCTCGGTGGATGAGCATGTACGACGATGTCGACGAGTACATCGGAGCCCGCCGAGTCACCGGCCTGGCGGCCACGCACGATTTCTCTCGCGCGGTGATCGTGGTTGCCGCACTGGACGATTCACGGACCGAGTATCGAACGTCGTTGTGGGAGATCGACGTCGACGGTGGTTCGCCTGCCCGTCGCCTCACACACGGTGAACTGGGGGAGAGCGCTCCGGTGTTCACCCCGGCGGGCGATCTGTTGTTCTCCCGCCGATCGAGCAAGGACGATCCGGCCCGGCTGTGGATCCTGCCTGCCTCGGGCGGCGAGGCGCGAGTGCTCGAGACGCGGTCCGCCGGTCTGAGCGAGATCCGCACCGCCCGTTCCGGTTACGGACTCGTCGGGTTCTCGCCGGTGTTCGGATCGTCGAGCACCGATGAGGAAGACGACGCCCTGCGCACGGAACGCAAGGCAAACAAGGTGGATGCGATTCTGCACACCGGTGTTCCGGTGCGGTTCTGGGATCACGATCTCGGTCCTGCCACCCCACATCTGTTCGCCGGATCGACCGACGGCACGACGGGGTTGCGTGATGTCACCCCGGATGCGGCCGGAGCCCTGCACGAGGCGTCGTTCGACGTCAGCAGGGACGGCACGTTCGTCGTGTCCACCTGGGCCGTTCCCGGTGCACTCGCGACCGTGCGGACGGTGCTGGTACGCATCGACACCGAGACGGGGGAGCGTGCCACGATCGTCGACGACGTCGACGCCGACCTGGGTGCGCCGGCGATCTCGCCCGACGGCGCGTCCGTGATGTTCGTGCGAGAGTCGCTCTCCACTCCCGAGGATGCGCCTCGAATGACGCTGCAGCGCTTCGATTTCGGGACTTCTTCGGTGATCGATGTGGCGCCGGGCTGGGATCGCTGGCCGATCGATCCGGTGTGGCTGTCGGACGGGTCCGGGGTGCTGGTCACCGCGGACGACGACGGCCGGTCTCCCATCTTCGTCGTCCGCGAGGGCGCGGAACCGCGTCGACTGACGAACACGAACGATGCGTACACCCACGTTCACGTGTCCTCGGACGGAACCAGGGTGCTGGCACTCGCCGCGTCCTATCTGGCCGCCCCGCATCCGGTATCGATCGACCTGTCCGACGGCACCGTCGTCGACCTCGACACCGCCATCGAACACTGCCCGTTGCCCGGCACTCTCACCGAGATCGACACCGTCGTCGACGACGGCTCGCGCATACGCGGCTGGCTGGCACTACCCGATGCTTCCCCCGACGCGGCACCCGCGCCGCTGCTGCTCTGGGTGCACGGTGGTCCGCTCGGCTCGTGGAACACCTGGTCCTGGCGGTGGAATCCGTGGCTGATGGTCGCCCGCGGGTACGCGGTGCTACTGCCCGATCCGGCTCTGTCCACCGGCTACGGCCAAGAGTTCGTGCAGCGCGGTTGGGGAGCGTGGGGTAAGGCACCGTTCACCGATCTGATGGCGTTGACCGATGTAGCGGCCGCGCGAGAGGACATCGACCACACCCGCACTGCGGCGATGGGCGGATCCTTCGGCGGCTACATGGCCAACTGGATCGCCGGCCACACCGACCGGTTCGACGCCATCGTCACCCATGCGAGCCTGTGGGCGCTCGACCAGTTCGGACCGACGACCGATGCGCCGTACTACTGGGCTCGCGAGATGTCCCCGGAAATGGCGGTGGAGAACTCCCCGCACCTGTTCGTCGCGGACATCGCGACGCCGATGCTGGTCATCCACGGCGACAAGGACTATCGCGTACCGATCGGCGAGGGCCTACGGCTGTGGTACGAACTGCTCAGTGAGTCCGGCCTGCCCGCCGACGACGAGGGAAACACCGAGCATCGTTTCCTCTACTTCCCGGCGGAGAACCACTGGATTCTGAGTCCTCAGCACGCCAAGGTCTGGTACGAGGTGGTGCTGGCATTCCTGTCGGAGCACGTGCTGGGCGAGAGGGTGTCGATGCCACGAATCCTCGGCCACTAGAATCGACCGGTGACCAGTTCAGCGCCAGAGCACTCAGAGAACCCCGCCGATTCGATCGACCTGCCCAAGAGCTGGGATCCCAGTGCGGTCGAGGCGGAGCTGTACCGGTCCTGGGTCGACGCCGGATACTTCGAAGCCGACGCCACCAGCGGCAAGCCGCCGTACTCCATCGTGCTGCCACCGCCCAACGTCACAGGCAGCCTGCACATGGGCCATGCTCTCGATCACACGTTGATGGATGCGCTGAGCCGGCGCAAGCGGATGCTCGGGTACGAGGTGCTGTGGTTGCCGGGTATGGACCATGCCGGTATCGCCACGCAGACCGTCGTGGAGAAGCAGCTCGCCGCCGACGGCAAGACCAAGGAAGAGTTCGGCCGCGAGCTGTTCATCGACAAGGTCTGGGACTGGAAGCGTGAATCCGGTGGCACCATCGGTGGCCAGATGCGACGCATCGGCGACGGTGTCGACTGGAGCCGCGAGCGTTTCACCATGGACGACGGCTTGTCCGAGGCCGTACAGACCATGTTCAAGCGGATGTTCGACGACGGTTTGATCTACCGCGCCGAGCGACTCGTCAACTGGTCGCCGGTGCTGCAGACCGCCATCTCCGACATCGAGGTCAAGTTCGAGGACGTCGAGGGCGAACTCGTGTCCTTGCGCTACGGGTCGCTCGACGATTCCGAGCCACACGTCATCGTTGCCACCACCCGTGCCGAAACGATGCTCGGCGACACCGCGGTTGCCGTTCACCCCGACGACGAGCGGTACAAGGCACTCGTCGGTACCACCCTCGAGCACCCGTTCACCGGACGACGAATTCCGATCATCGCCGACGACTACGTCGACCCCGAATTCGGTACCGGCGCAGTGAAGATCACCCCGGCTCACGATCCCAACGACTTCGAGATGGGCGTGCGGCACTCGTTGCCGATGCCCTCGATCATGGACAAGGCCGGGCGGATCGCCGATACCGGAACGCAATTCGACGGGATGGACCGTTTCGAGGCGCGCGTGAAGGTGCGTGAAGCACTGGCCGAGCAGGGCCGCGTCGTTGCCGAGAAGCGCCCCTACCTGCACAGTGTCGGCCACTCCGAGCGTAGCGGTGAGCCGATCGAGCCGCGGCTGTCGCTGCAGTGGTGGGTCAAGGTCGACACGCTGGCGAAGGCGGCCGGCGACGCAGTCCGCAACGGCGACACCGTGATTCACCCCAAGAGTCAGGAACCGCGTTGGTTCGCCTGGGTGGACAACATGCACGACTGGTGCATCTCGCGCCAGCTGTGGTGGGGCCATCGGATTCCGATCTGGTACGGGCCCGACGGCGAGACCGTCTGCCTCGGACCGGGGGAGACCGCACCCGAGGGCTGGGAGCAGGACCCCGACGTCCTCGACACCTGGTTCTCCTCCGGGCTGTGGCCCTTCTCGACGATGGGGTGGCCCGACGCCACCGCCGATCTCGAGAAGTTCTATCCCACCGGCGTTCTCGTCACCGGGTACGACATTCTGTTCTTCTGGGTCGCCCGGATGATGATGTTCGGCACCTACGTCGGAGCCGACGACGCGATCACCGCAGGCAAGCAGGGGCCGCAGGTTCCGTTCCGTGATGTGTTCCTGCACGGCCTGATTCGCGACCAGTTCGGCAAGAAGATGTCGAAGTCGCGGGGCAACGGAATCGATCCTCTCGACTGGGTCGATCGGTTCGGTGCCGATGCGCTGCGCTTCACGCTCGCGCGCGGTGCCAATCCGGGTGCCGACATGTCCGTCGGCGAGGATCACGCACAGTCCTCGCGCAACTTCGCCAACAAATTGTTCAACGCCACCAAGTTCGCTCTGATGAACGGAGCGGCACCGGCAGATCTGCCCTCGCGCGTCGAGCTGACCGACGCCGACCGGTGGATCCTCGACCGGCTCGACCAGGTTCGGGCAGAGGTGGACGCAGCGTTCGATCGTTACGAGTTCAGCAAAGCGTGCGAGGCGCTCTACCACTTCGCCTGGGACGAGGTCTGCGACTGGTACCTCGAGATCGCCAAGGTGCAGTTCGCCGACGACGCCGTCGCTGCCACCACGCGCGGAGTTCTCGGTAACGTCCTCGACGCCCTGCTGCGCCTGCTGCACCCGGTGATTCCGTTCGTCACCGAAACGCTGTGGAAGGTACTCACCGGTGGCGAGTCCCTGGTGATCGCGGAGTGGCCCACCCCTGCTTCGGAGTCTTCGGATCCTGTTGCGGCGCAACGTATCGAGGACATGCAGCGGCTCATCACCGAGGTTCGCCGGTTCCGCAGCGATCAAGGACTCAAGCCTTCCCAGAAGGTGGCGGCCCGCATCGTGGGAGTCTCCGAGGCCGATCTGGACGGGCAGATCTCAGCGGTGACCTCGCTTGCTCGACTGACCGAGCCCGCCGAGGACTTCGCTGCCACCGCCTCGGTGGAGGTACGCCTGAGCAAGGCCACCGTGGTCGTCGAACTCGACACCTCGGGCACCGTCGACCTCGTCGCCGAACGGGCACGACTGGTGAAGGATCTGGCCGCTGCGGAGAAAGAACTGGCGCAGACCAACGGCAAGCTCGGCAACGAAGCGTTTCTCGCGAAGGCACCGGATGCAGTGGTGGACAAGATCAGAACACGCCGGACGATCGCGACCGAAGAGATCGCACGCATCTCGGCGCGGCTCGAATCGATGGGAACCTAAGTGACAGAACCGGACGCCGCCCTGCCGGTACCGCCGCCGAGTCCGGTCGATCTGGCCGAGCTCGCACTCGTGGAGGCCGAGCTCGACAAGCGTTGGCCCGAAACGAAGATCGAGCCGTCGACGGCTCGGATCTCGGCGCTGATGGATCTGCTCGGCTCGCCGCAGAAGGCGTACCCGTCGATTCATGTCGCCGGCACCAACGGCAAGACCTCGGTGACCCGCATGATCGACGCACTCCTCACCGCTTTCCATCGCCGCACGGGCCGCACCACCAGCCCACATTTGCAGATGGCGACCGAGCGGATCAGCATCGACGGGCACCCCATCTCGCCGCGGCTCTACGTCGACACCTACAACGAGATCGCACCGTTCGTGGACATGATCGATGCGCAGTCCGAGGCTGCGGGCGGACCCCGAATGAGCAAGTTCGAGGTGGTCACGGCCATGGCGTTCGCCGCGTTCGCCGAGGCCCCGGTCGAGGTTGCCGTTATCGAGGTCGGACTCGGCGGGCGTTGGGACGCCACCAACGTCGTCGACGGCGAGGTTGCCGTCATCACCCCGATCGGCCTCGATCACGTCGAGTTCCTCGGCGACGATCTCGCCGGAATCGCCGGGGAGAAGGCCGGGATCATCAAGAAGGCACCGGAATCGCTCGTGCCACGCGACACCGTCGCGATTCTGGCCGAGCAGAAGCCCGAGGTGTCGGAGGTCCTGCTGCGGGCAGCAGTACAGGCGGATGCTGCTGTGGCGCGGGCCGGATCGGAATTCGCCGTGCTCGGCAGGCAGATCGCCGTTGGCGGTCAGCAACTGGAACTGCAGGGGCTCGGTGGGGTCTACACCGACGTCTTCCTTCCGTTGCACGGCGAGCATCAGGCGCGCAACGCCTCGCTCGCATTGGCGGCGGTCGAGGCGTTCTTCGGTGCCGGGCCGGATCGTCAACTCGATCAGGACACCGTGCGCGGTGCATTCGCCACGATCGTCAACCCCGGTCGGCTCGAGCGGGTCCGCAACGCTCCCACCGTGTTCCTCGATGCCGCGCACAACCCGCACGGCGCAGCGGCGCTTGCAGCCGCGCTCACCGACGAGTTCGACTTCCGCAAACTCGTCGGTGTCGTCAGCGTGATGGCGGACAAGGACGTCGGAGCCATTCTCGAGGCACTGGAACCGGTGTTCGACGACATCGTCGTCACCCACAACGGGTCGGCTCGGGCGATGGACGTGGATGCGTTGGCCGACATCGCGGTGGCCAAGTTCGGCGACGAACGCGTCGTGGTGGCGTCGACGCTGCCCGATGCACTGGAAACGGCGATCGGGTTGGCCGAGGAAGTCGCCGAGCCGGGCGAGGCCGTGTCCGGTGCCGGAGTCGTGGTCACCGGATCCGTGGTGACCGTCGGCGCAGCGCGCACCCTGTTCGGAAAGGATCCCGCGTGAGCGAGACAGAGTTCAGACCTCCGACCAACGATCCGTGGAAGGGGTTCCGCGGTGTCTGTGCAGGAACGTTGGTGCTCGAAGCCATCGTGGTTCTGCTCTCGCTGCCTGTGGTCGCCGTTGTGGGCGGCGGGGCAACGTGGTTTTCCACCATTTACATCGTTCTGCTCGCGGTTGCGATGATCGCAGGCGCGGGCAAGCAGGGTGAGCCCTGGGCGATGAAGTTCAATCTGATTCTGCAGGTGTTCGTTCTGCTCGGAACGGTGTTCCATCTGTCCATCGGCATCGTCGGCCTGATCTTCATTGCGGTCTGGCTGTATCTGCTGTACCTGCGGCGTGACATCACCGAACGGATCCGACGCGGAATGCTGCCGGGGCAGCGCGACTGACAGGACAACCTGTCGGTTTCGGAGATGCGGCGCGCGCCGCTGCGTGTTGTTCCATTACTGTCGTCGACGTGACCGACCGCACCCTTGTACTGATCAAGCCCGACGGAGTTGCCCGGCGATACGTAGGAGAGATCCTCGGCCGCGTGGAGAAGAAAGGTCTGAGCATCGTCGCACTCGAACTCAAGACCGTCTCCCGTGAATTGGCCTCGGCTCACTACGCAGAGCACGAGAGCAAGCCGTTCTTCCCCGATCTCCTCGAGTTCATCACCTCCGGACCGGTGGTGGCCGCAGTACTGGAAGGCCCCCGCGCCATCGCGGCCTTCCGTCAGATCGCCGGCGGTACTGACCCCGTGGCCAAGGCGGTTCCCGGAACCGTTCGCGGTGACCTCGCCCTCGACGGTCAGCAGAACCTGGTGCACGGATCGGATTCCGTGGAATCGGCCGAGCGCGAGATCGCACTCTGGTTTCCCGGCCTGGCCTGACTGCTCCGCCTCAGACACGAAACGAACGTTCGCGCAGCCACGCCGCACCCGCTCGGAACCCGATCGGTGCGGCGTGGCGAGTACGCACCACAGCGTGTGGGATACTCGACGGAGATCGACTCCACTGCACCAGTAGGTAACAGTTCACGCTCCACCCGAAGCCCAGGCTTCACCGAAGTTCGCTAGGCCGGTGTCGTGGATTCGATCGGATGACTGTCGTCTATCCGCTGCCCGTCATCGCAGATGCTCGAACGAGAGACAGGCTCGTTCGGGTTCTTGCTTGATGATCAGGCGCTCGGATCGCCGGTACACCACCATCCAGCCAGGCACTGCACACGTTGTCATCGACCACCGAGAACTACGAAACGGTCGTCGACTCGGGTGCGGAGCGAGACCGAACAGCTGACGTCCAACCCGACGTGAGTACACAAGGATTGCCCTCGCGTGGCCGCGTCACACCCGAAGTCGGATGGACGCGCCCGGGGGCCCGAGGAGACTACGTGGCCGATCAAAGCCCGCCCGAAGATGTACAGAACGCGAACGCAGGAGGTCCGGAGCCCGACGGCACCGTGTCGTCCGCGGACACGGACTCGGTGTCGTCGGCGCAACCCGACACCATCGAACTGCCGACCAGGCTGCGCGTGCATGCACTGGCCAAAATTCTGGGCGTCACCAGCAGACAGTTGCTCGTCACCCTCGGTGAACTCGGCATCGAAGCGCGCAGTGCGCAGTCGAGTCTGAGCCGCGACGTCGCGGAGTCCGTGCGCGATTCGGTCAACGCTCCCGCGGCACCGACGGGCGATCCGTCGCCTGCCGAGCAGCCGGAGCCGACCGCCACACCGGCTGCAGAGGTGCCGCCGGTCGAGGCCCCGTGGTCCGAGCCGCAGCTGTTCACCAGCGCGTCCGCACCGGAGTCGGAGGCCGCTCCACCAGCGGCAACGACCGACCAGCCCACGGCGACCACGTTCGCCACTCCGCTGTTTCTCCAGCCCGCCGCAGCCGACGCCCCCGCACCCGAGGCAGCGGAGTCACCGACCGAGCCCCCCGCTCGCCGCCGCCGTAGCCGGAAGGCAGCGCCCAAGGACGAGGTCGCGAACACCGACAGCACCACCGATACCGACACCGGTGAATCGACCTCCGCGCCTGCAGAGTCCGGTACGTCCGAGATCGCTGCCGTCCCCGTCGTCGAGTCCGCGCCGTCGGAGTCCGACGAGTCGGCTGCTTCCGAGAACTCGGGTGACGGCGACGACGACCAGTCTCAGCCTCGGCGTCGTCGGCGTGGCCGTCGTGGTCGCGGTCGTGGTCGCGGCGAGCAGTCCTCGGACGAGAATTCGAACGACGAGAACTCCGACGACGACGGCGATACGGACACCGCCGGCTCGGCCGACGCGGAATCGACCGACGCGGACACGAACGACAGCTCGGACGCCGACTCGGACGAGTCCTCGGCGGGCGACGAGCAGCAGTCGAACTCGGGACGACGCTCACGTCGATCACGTACTCGCAGCCGTACCTCGGACCGGCAGAACTCCGACTCGGCAGATTCGTCCGACGACACCCGCACCGCTGACTCCTCTGCCGAGGACGGCGACGACGAGTCCGATTCGGGTGCCCAGGACAACTACGACGACTCCGACAACGGCGGTTCGGACGGGGACGGCTCCAGCCGTCGTCGTCGTCGCCGTCGTCGTCGCAAGACCGGAGCCGAGGCTGCTGCCGAGGGCGCGTCGTCCGAGGACGATCCGCCCAACACGGTCGTGCACGAGCGGGAGCCGCGCAACAAGAATCGGGCACCCCGGGACGAGGTTCAGGGAATCACCGGCTCCACGCGTCTCGAAGCCAAGCGTCAGCGCCGCCGCGACGGGCGCGACGCCGGCCGTCGTCGTCCGCCGATCCTCACCGAGTCCGAGTTCCTGGCTCGCCGCGAATCCGTCGACCGCGTCATGGTCGTCCGCGAGAAGGCGACACCGGACCATCCACTGACCACACAGGTTGCGGTGCTCGAAGACGGTGTGCTCGTCGAGCACTTCGTCACCAGCAGTGCCACCGCGTCGATGGTCGGCAACGTCTACCTGGGCCGCGTACAGAACGTGCTGCCCAGCATGGAAGCAGCGTTCATCGACATCGGCCGCGGCCGTAACGGTGTGCTGTACGCGGGCGAGGTCAACTGGGACGCTGCAGGGTTGGGCGGAAACTCGCGCAAGATCGAGCAGGCCCTCAAGCCCGGCGACCAAGTTCTCGTCCAGGTCAGCAAGGACCCGGTGGGACACAAGGGTGCGCGCCTGACCACGCAGTTGTCGCTCGCGGGCCGCTTCCTCGTCTACGTCCCCGGTGGCAGTTCCACCGGCATCAGCCGCAAGCTGCCCGATACCGAGCGCAAGCGGCTCAAGGAAATTCTCCGCGACATCGTGCCTGCCGAGGCGGGCGTCATCATCCGCACCGCGGCCGAGGGCGTCAGCGAGGAGGAACTCGCTCGCGACGTCACTCGCCTGCAGGCGCAGTGGGCCAGCATCGAGGAGCGCTCGGCCAACGCCGAAACCGGCAAGGGCGTGCAACCGCAAACGCTGTACGAAGAGCCCGACATGCTCGTCAAGGTCATCCGTGACCTCTTCAACGAGGATTTCTCCAAGCTCGTCATCGAGGGGGACAAGGCCTGGACGACGACGTCCACGTACGTCGAAACGGTCGCCCCGGACATGATGGAGCGACTGCACCGCTACGAGGCCGACGGCAGCTCGGTCGACGTCTTCGCCGCGCACCGCATCGACGAGCAGTTGGCCAAGGCCCTCGATCGCAAGGTCTGGTTGCCCTCCGGTGGAACGCTGGTGATCGATCGCACCGAGGCGATGACCGTCGTGGACGTCAACACCGGGAAGTTCACCGGCTCCGGCGGCAACCTGGAAGAGACCGTCACCCGCAACAACATCGAGGCGGCCGAGGAAGTCGTTCGCCAGATGCGTCTGCGAGACATCGGCGGCATGATCGTGGTCGACTTCATCGACATGGTGCTCGAGTCCAACCGCGATCTGGTCCTGCGGCGACTCACCGAGTCGCTCGGACGCGACCGGACACGCCACCAGGTCTCCGAGGTGACCTCGCTCGGACTGGTACAGATGACCCGCAAGAAGCTCGGCACCGGGCTTGTCGAGGCGTTCTCCACCACGTGTGAGCACTGCCAGGGTCGCGGCATCATGGTGCATCCGTTCCCAATCGACGCCAAGCCGGACAACGACGGCGGTCGCTCCAACTCGTCGCGTTCGGAGTCGAGCAACTCGGGAACGAGCAGCAGGCGTCGACGCGGCAAGGACAACAAGTCCGACGGTAACGATCGGCCCGAAGGCAACGATCGGGCGGCGACGCATTCTCAGGGCGGTACCTCGGACGGTCCCGAGCACCCCGTGGTCGATCCCTCCGTCAAGCGGGCGCACCCGGTGGCTCTGGCCATGGCGGCGCATCATGACGATGTGGTGGCCGACGTCAGCCCCGCCGATGTCGAGACATCGGCACCGACCGACGCTGCCGACGGCGATGCGGCGGTGACCGTGGTCTCCGCCGACGACGTGAACGTGGCGGCTGCCGCGGTAGCGGATGCAGAGACGAACGTCACGGCAGCCGACGAGGCCAGTGGGACGCAGGCCGACGAGGCTTCTGCCGAGTCGTCCGTCGTGGAACCGGTGGCACCGAAGGCCCGACGGGGACGGCGGGTGGCTCGCAAGGCTGCCGCACCGACCGGCACGGCCCCCGACGCGGGCATGGTCATCGTGGTTCCTGCCACGGAGGACACGGCGGACACCGCACCCGACCAGCCGGGGGCGGCCTCCGACGAAGCGGCAGCACCGATCACCGCGGCGGCCGAGCAGCCCGTGGAGCCGGTGGAGTTGCCTGCGGCACGTCCTCGCAGACGGCGCGCAGCAGCGCGGCCTGCAGGTCCTCCAGTGGACATCGATGCCTAGCAGAACAGGGCAGTTTGACCCTGGCCGTCTCCCTGCCGTAACCTTGATAAGTCGCTCCCGGTGACACCGTTCTGCTGTGCCGTAGTGGCCCTGTAGGAAACAACGGTTCTCGAGCGGGCCGAGATGTTCGACATCCCGGCCGGCCGATAGGGAGCAAGCAAACACGTTTTACCAGACCAGTCGTGTTGCCATGCGCAACGCGAGCAAGTTCGAAGAAGCAAGGGGTAGCCCTCCGATGGCAACGTACGCGATCGTCAAGACCGGCGGAAAGCAGTACAAGGTCGCTGTTGGTGACCTCGTCAAGGTCGAGAAGATCGAGGGAGCGCCCGGCACTGCTGTCTCGCTTGCTCCGGTCCTCGTCGTAGACGGATCCGACCTGACCACAGATGCAGACAAGCTGGCGAAGATCTCCGTCGCCGGTGAGATCGTCGAGCACACCAAGGGCCCGAAGATCCGCATCCACAAGTTCAAGAACAAGACCGGATACCACAAGCGTCAGGGACACAGGCAGAAGCTCACTGTCCTCAAGGTCACCGGAATCAAGTAACCAGGTCTCACCGGACCCGCGTTCTCTCAAGCTGATTCACCCCGAGGAGGGTATGCAACATGGCACACAAGAAGGGCGCATCGAGCTCCCGTAACGGTCGCGACTCGAATGCTCAGCGCCTCGGCGTCAAGCGTTTCGGCGGCCAGACCGTAGGCGCAGGCGAGATCCTGGTTCGTCAGCGTGGCACGCACTTCCACCCCGGCGTCAACGTCGGCCGTGGCGGCGACGACACCCTGTTCGCACTGGCCCCGGGCGCAGTCGAATTCGGTGCCAAGCGCGGACGCAAGACCGTGAACATCGTTCCGGTCGCTGTAGAGGCCTAGTCCTTCTGCAGCTCGCGCTCACGATGGTCGGTACGGCAGATATCTGCTCGAGCCCACCATCGACTGCGTACGTTCACAGCTCCCGATAGGGGCGGACCAGGGTCACGAGACCGGTCCGCCCCTATCGCGTTTTTCTCCCGCTTTTTCTCCAGAAAGGATCGAAGACAGCTATGTCACGATTCATCGACCGCGTGGTGCTGCACGTCAGCGCCGGCAAAGGTGGCAACGGCTGCTCTTCGGTTCACCGCGAAAAGTTCAAGCCTCTCGGTGGCCCGGACGGTGGTAACGGCGGCCAGGGCGGCGGAGTCGTCTTCGTCGTCGACAGCAACGTCCACACTCTGCTCGACTTCCACTTCTCCAGCCACGCCAAGGCGGGCAACGGAACTCAGGGCATGGGTGGCAACCGGGAGGGTGCCAACGGCGAGGACCTGATCCTCAAGGTCCCCGACGGCACCGTCGTGCTCGACAAGAAGGGCAACGTGCTCGCCGACATGATCGGTGAGGGAACACGTTTCGACGCCGCTCCAGGCGGCCGCGGTGGCCTCGGCAACGCAGCTCTCGCATCGAAGGCTCGGCGTGCGCCCGGATTCGCGCTGCTCGGCGAAGAGGGCATCGAACGCGAACTCGTCCTCGAACTCAAATCCGTCGCCGATGTGGGCCTCGTCGGTTTTCCGTCGGCCGGTAAGTCGTCGCTGGTCTCGGTGCTGTCCGCAGCGAAGCCGAAGATCGCCGATTACCCCTTCACCACACTGGTGCCCAACCTCGGAGTGGTCTCCAGCGGCGACACCACCTTCACCGTCGCCGACGTTCCCGGGTTGATCCCCGGAGCGAGTCAGGGCCGAGGTCTGGGCCTCGACTTCCTGCGTCACCTCGAACGATGTGCCGTTCTCGCGCACGTCGTCGACTGCGCCACACTGGATCCCGGCCGCGATCCGATCTCCGACGTCGACGCCCTGGAAGCAGAACTGGCCGCATACAAGCCGGCGCTGTCCGGTGATGCCAGCCTCGGCGATCTTGCCGACCGCCCCCGCATCGTGGTGTTGAACAAGGCCGACATTCCCGAGGGTGCCGAGCTGGCCGAGATGGTGACCGCCGAATTCGAGTCCCGTGGCTGGCCCGTGTTCACCATCTCCGCGGTGACGCGCGCCGGTCTCAAGCCCCTGACGTTCGCACTGGCGAAGCTCGTGGAGGACTACCGCACAGCGCATCCGGCCCCCGAGCCGCGGCGTCAGGTGCTGCGTCCGGTTGCCAAGAACGACGACAGCTTCAAGGTCGTGAAGGATCCGGATATCCCGGACGGCTTCATCGTTCGCGGTACCCGACCGGAGCGGTGGGTACGCCAGACGCAGTTCACCAACGACGAGGCCGTGGGCTACCTCGCCGACCGTCTCGCGCGGCTCGGTGTCGAGGACGCACTCATCAAGGCCGGCGCTCAGCCCGGTGCTTCGGTCACCATCGGCGACGTGTCGTTCGATTGGGAGCCGCAGACTCCGGCCGGTGTCGAGATCACGATGACAGGACGTGGCACCGATGCTCGACTCGATCAGGTCGAGCGCATCGGCGCATCCGAACGCAAGCATGCCCGCCAGGTACGTCGCGGGCTCGATTCCGAACAGGAGTAGACGAGGTGTCGGTGCGTGAATCCGATTCGCCCGCAAAGGCTCTCACCGATACCCGTCGTACGATCGCCGATGCCAAGCGCATCGTGGTCAAGATCGGATCCTCGGCGCTCACCAGCCTCGACACCGGTCTGGATCTGGGTCGACTAGAGCTGCTCGCCGACGCCATCGAGACTCGGATGCGCAGCGGAACCGACGTGGTGGTCGTGTCCTCCGGTGCGATCGGTGCCGGAATGGCGCCGCTCGGCCTGACCAAGCGCCCACGAGACCTGGCGACCAAGCAGGCCGCCGCGAGCGTCGGTCAACTCGCCCTCGTTCATGCGTGGAGTTCGTCGTTCGACCGGTACGGGCGCACTGTGGGGCAGGTACTGCTGACCGCCGAGGACATCGCACGCCGAACCAACCATCGCAACGCCCAACGCACGTTGGACCGTTTGCGCTCGCTCGGTGCGGTCGCCATCGTCAACGAGAACGACACCGTCGCCACCGCGGAGATCCGGTTCGGCGACAACGATCGCCTGGCTGCTCTGGTCGCCCACCTCGTCGGCGCGGACGCACTGTTCCTGCTCTCGGACGTGGACGGGCTGTACGACGGTGATCCCCGCAAGGGCAAGGCGACACTGATCCCGGAGGTGACCAGCCCCGAGGATCTCGACGGCGTCGTCGCGGGATCCGGGGGAGCGCTCGGCACCGGCGGAATGGCCTCCAAGCTGTCCGCTGCACGTCTCGCGGCCGATGCCGGTGTTCCTGTGCTGCTGGCTGCGGCATCCGACGCCGAACACGCACTGACGACCTCCGAGGTGGGCACTGCTTTCGCCGCGCGCCCGACGCGATTGTCGGCTCGCAGGTTCTGGGTTCGTCACGCTGCCGACGCTGCGGGGGAGCTGCACCTCGACGCGGGGGCCGTGCGTGCGGTGGTGGAGCGGCGCCGGTCGTTGTTGTCCGCTGGTATCACGTCGGTGACGGGGTCCTTCCACGGTGGCGACGTCGTCTCGCTCGTCGACCACGTCGGCGCGCTGGTGGCCCGCGGGGTTGTCGCGTACGACTCGGGTGAGCTGGCCGGGATGCTCGGGCGGTCGACGGGGGAGTTGGCCGCGGAGCTACAGCGCCCGGTGGTTCACGCGGACGATCTGGTTCCTGCCTGATCGACGTCGTCGGCCAGAGCGGTTGCCACCTCCGAGCAGCCGGCATGCATTGTGAGAGAAGCGAATTCGTCACCGCGGGTGGTACCGCGATTGACGATGACGATGGGCTTGGAAGTCTTGGACGCGTGCCTGACGAACCGTAGGCCCGACATCACGGTCAGCGAGGATCCGAGCACCAGCAGCGCGTCGCTACGGTCGACGAGATCGTAGGCCTCGGCGACACGCGGCTTGGGAACGCTCTCACCGAAGTAGACGATGTCGGGTTTCAGCATGCCCGAACAGTGTTCGCAGTCGACCATCCGGAAATGCGCGGTCGACGAGATGATCGCGTCGGCGTCGGGTGCGATCTCGACGCCCTCCGCCGGTGCGACCGACTCGAGGAAACCGGGGTTGACGCTGTCGAGCCGTCGGGCGAGCTCGAAGCGCGAGATCAATCGCTCGCAGTTCAGGCAGCGAACTCGGGCGTAGACGCCGTGCAGGTCGATGACGTTCCGGCTGCCCGCCTTGGTGTGCAGCATGTCGACGTTCTGGGTGATGATGCCGGTGACGACGCCTGCCCGTTCGAGTCGGGCGAGTGCCCGGTGGCCGTCGTTGGGCACCGCTGCGTCCATGTGTCGCCAGCCGACGTGGTTTCTGGCCCAGTAGTGCCGACGAAATTCGGCGTCACCGACGAACTGTTGGAACGTCATCGGGTTCCGCGGTGGTGATTGTGGCCCGCGGTAATCGGGGATCCCCGAATCGGTGGACATCCCCGCACCGCTGATGACGGTGACCGTTCTGCCGTCGAGCACAGACGTCAGTTGCTCGTACAGTGCCGCGGACACAGTGGATGTATTCACTTCGTCCAGGATAGCGATCGAACACGGAACGAGCACCGTATCGACGACTCACGGCCCGCACCGACGCGGAAGCATCGGTACGGGCCGTGAGGGAAGTGCGACTGTTACGCGGGTACCTCTACGAGGGGGTACACGCCATTCTCGTCGTGTGTCTCGTTGCCGACGACGGGAGGGTTGAACACGCAGAGCATGCGCATTTTGGTACGCGGCTCGACGGTGTGGCGTTCGTGTCCGTTGAGCAGGTACATCGATCCCGCACCGAGCTCGTAGGTCTCGCCGGTCTCGCGGTCGGTGAGCGTTCCTTCGCCTTCGATCAGCCAGACGGCCTCGACGTGGTTGGCGTAGTGGAAGTTGTTCACCGTGCCGGCCTGGATCGTCGTCTCGTGGAACGAGAAGCCGACCTTGTCGCCGCCGAGAATGATTCTCTTGCTGCGCCAGTTACCGTCTTCGCTCTCGATGTCGCGATCGGTACCGGTGATCTCCTGTGTGGTGCGAACGATCATACGATGTCCTCCTTCGATGTCGGTTGGTGCGGACGGGCCGTCAGGAAAGCACCTTGGTGACGGCGCTCTCGATGACATCCAGACCGCGGTCGAGCTCGTCCATCGTCGTGGTCAACGGTGGGAGCAGCTTGACGACCTCGTCCTTCGGTCCTGCAGTCTCGACGAGCAGTCGCTCGTCGTAGCACAGCTGAGACACCTTGCCTGCCATCTCGGCGTCGTCGAACACCAGGGCCTGGACCATGCCGCGACCGCGGGTCGAGATGCCGTCGAACTTGGCGCAGAGCTTGATGAATCGATCCTGGATGTGCTCGCCCTTGGTGAGAATTTCCTTCTCGAAGGCATCGTCGGACCAGTAGTGGTCGATAGCTGCCTTGGCCGTGACGAACGACGGATTGAACCCGCGGAAAGTTCCGTTGTGCTCACCGGGCGACCAGACGTCGAGCTCGGGCTTGAACAGAGTCAGCGCCAACGGCATGCCGTAGCCGCCGATGGACTTGGACAGCGTGACGATGTCCGGGGTGATGCCGGCTTCCTCGAACGAGAAGAACTGCCCGGTACGGCCGCAGCCCATCTGGACGTCGTCGACGATCAGCAGGATCTCGCGTCGCGAGCAGAGCTCGGCCAGCGCGCGCAGCCACTCGGGACGCGCGACGTTGATGCCGCCCTCGCCCTGGATGGTCTCCACGATCACTGCAGCCGGGCGGTTGAAGCCGCTGCCGGAGTCGTCGAGAACTCGCTCGAACCACTGGAAATCCTCGGTGACGCCGCCGAAGTAGTTGTCGTACGGCATCGGGGTGGTGTGCACCAACGGGATTCCGGCGCCAGCTCGCTTCATCGAGTTGCCGGTGACCGACAGCGCGCCGAGTGTCATGCCGTGGAATGCATTGGTGAAGTTGATGATTGCCTCGCGGCCGGTGACCTTGCGGGCCAACTTCAGTGCCGCCTCGACGGTGTTGGTGCCCGTCGGTCCCGGGAACTGAACCTTGTAGTCCAAGCCGCGGGGGTCGAGGATGTTCTTCTTGAACGACTCGAGGAACTCACGCTTGGCAACGGTCGACATGTCGAGACCGTGCGTGATGCCGTCGCTGGTGATGTAGTCCACCAACGCGCTCTTGATCATGTCGTTGTTGTGGCCGTAGTTGAGTGCGCCTGCGCCACCGAAGAAGTCGAGGTAGTCGTTGCCGTCCTCGTCGGTGATCACCGAGTTCTTCGCGGTGGAGAACACGGCGGGCCACTGGCGGCTGTAGCTGCGTACGCCGGACTCGACGGTCTCGAATACATCGGGCTTCTCTGTTGTCACGGTGTTCTTTT
Organism: Rhodococcus sp. ARC_M5; assembly: GCF_022810405.1. Classification (GTDB taxonomy): domain Bacteria; phylum Actinomycetota; class Actinomycetes; order Mycobacteriales; family Mycobacteriaceae; genus Rhodococcoides; species Rhodococcoides navarretei. The sequence continues at coordinate 110,519 of NZ_JALGQE010000007.1, read as the reverse complement.
CGGTCATGTTCTGCTTGTTCCTTTCGTAATTCCGCGACGCGTCGGGGCCTACTGTGTAGAGCTCCTCGGCTTCGTGGCTATCAGGGAAATCGTTGGGCGCGAACAAATCCGACCTGACGATGTCGGTGCCTCGCTTGCGAGCGAGGCTCGTGAAGGTTGCGATGGACGCTTCGTTGTCCGGGCTGATCGTCGTCTCCAGATGCGTGATGCCCTGTGGCTCGAGGCGGTCGAGCAGCTCCATCAGCATGCGACCGGCAAGTCCCTTGCCACGCTGGTCCGCATCCACGGCGACCTGCCACACGAACAGTGTGCGGGGGGCGTCCTGGCGGATGTATCCGGTGACGAAACCGACTGCGCGGCCGTCGATGTCGGATACGACGGTGGTGGCCGCGAAATCGCGGCACCACAACACGTACGAGTAGCTGGAGTTGAGGTCCAGAACTCGCGAATCTCTTGCGATCTCCCAAAGCCGGACTCCGTCGGAGATCTGTGGCTTACGAAACTTCACTGCGTCCGGCGCAGTGACTGGGGTACTTCTCAGCAATGCGGGCTTCATGGGAAATACAAACGTAACAAGGTCGTCGTGGCATATCGAGCGTGCTCGGAAATCGACCTCCGAATCGGACATGCATCCCCAGGTTAACCGCCGAATGTGATGATGGTCACATTGTTGTGACCCGGCTGGCTGTACCCGCATTCACGAAATTCAAACCACGTGCTTCCCGCGAGCCGCTATTTCGGTGTCGCCAGTGCGAACGGCAGCACCGCCTGTGCACCGGCAGATCGCAGAGCCGAGTTGGCGCACGTGAACGTCCATCCCGTATCGGTGACCAGATCTATCAACAGAATCGGCCCCGTCACGGACGATACGTCCGGAACGTCCCACGAGTCCACCAGCCCGGCGACGCGAAACGCCGAATTCGCAGCCGAGACCGGCGGATGACCCGCCCTGACCTGCATCACACCGAGATCGCTCAATTTTCCGACGGACGCCAACCGCTCGGCGATCGACCGCACCAGCACAGGATGGGTGGGGGAGTCGAGAGCGAGAACGGCGGTGGGCCGTTCCTTCCAATCCCAGTTGGCAAGCACAGTGATGCACGCCTTCTCCAACGCCTCGGTGGCCGGAGCATCGGGAGCGTCGAGCAGGGCGCGCAGCCGGCTGCCCCAACCCAGGTCGGTGAGTCGGCCCAGCACGCGCCCGGGTTCGTGTGGGTCGGCGATCTTGCCCGAGAGCGAGACGCCGAGCTTCTTCATCCCGCTGGGCCACTGCTTTCTCGGCTGCAGGTCGATGCCGGGCCGATCCAGTCGTGCCCTCGCCGAGTCGACGGAGGCCGCATCCACCGATGCGGACAAATGCTCACCCGTGCAGTTGTCGCACCGTCCGCACCGGTCGGACTCGCTGCCGGGTGCGCCCAGATCCGGGTCGTCGAGTTGCCTCCGCAAGAACTCCATCCGGCAGCCGTCGGTGCCCTGGTAGTCGATCATTGCCTGCTGTTCGCGGTCTCTGGCCTCTTCGAGACGCTCGTACCGGGCCGCGTCGTACGTCCACTGCTCCCCGGTCGCCATCCAACCGCCACGAACGCGTCTGACCGCGCCGTCGACGTCGAGAACCTTCAGCACCATCTCGAGCCTGCTGCGACCCAGCTCGACGAGAGGTTCCAGCGCCTGGGTCGACTGGGCCTTGTCGGTGTTCAAGGCATCGATGACCTGCCGCACCAGATGTTCGCGAGGGAATGCGACGGAGGCGAAGTAGCTCCAGATCTGCCTGTCCTCGTGGCCGGGAAGCAGCACCACGTCGGCGCGTTCCGTCGCGCGCCCGGCACGGCCGACCTGCTGGTAGTACGAAATCGGAGACGATGGTGCTCCCATGTGCACCACGAATCCGAGATCGGGCTTGTCGAAGCCCATGCCCAGTGCGGAGGTGGCGACCAGGGCCTTGACGCGATTGGCGAGCAGGTCGCCCTCCAGAGACTCGCGTTCGGTCGGGTCCGTCTGACCGGTGTACGACGCCACGACGTGGCCTTGATCGGTCAGCAGCGCTGCGAGGTCCTTGGCTGCCGATACCGTCAGTGTGTAGATGATGCCCGACCCCGGCAGCGTCTTCAGGTGGTCGCCGAGCCACGCCGCCCGTTCGGTGGCGTTGTCGATCTTCACCACAGCCATGCGCAGAGAGTCTCGCGCGAGCCCGCCGCGCAGGACAAGCGTGTCGCCGCCGCCGACCCCCAATTGTGCGGCGACGTCGTTCACCACGCGGTCGTTTGCCGTCGCAGTGGTCGCGAGCACGGGGATACCCTCACGCAACTCGGCGATCAGTGTTCGTATGCGTCGATAGTCGGGCCGGAAGTCGTGGCCCCAGTCCGAGACGCAATGTGCTTCGTCCACCACGACGAGGCCCGCATCCCCGGCAAGGGACGGCAGCACTTGATCGCGAAAATCCGGATTGTTCAGTCGTTCGGGACTGACCAGCAGGACATCGAGGTCGCCCGACGCGACCTGCTGATGGATGTCGTCCCATTCGGTCATGTTGCCGGAGTTGATGGTGGCCGCCCGGACGCCTGCCCGCTCGGCGGACGCAACCTGGTTGCGCATCAACGCCAACAGTGGGGACACGATCACCGTCGGCCCCAAGCCCTGTGCGCGCAACAGCTTCGCCGCGATGAAGTAGACAGCCGATTTGCCCCAACCGGTCCGCTGCACCACCAGCGCTCGCCGCCGGTGCACGACGAGAGCCTCGATGGCCGTCCACTGGTCTTCCCGCAGCACAGCGTCGGGGCCGGCGAGTTCGCGCAGCAACTCCTCGGCGCTCTCGCGCAAGTTCCCGGTCGTAGGCTCCGTGGTCGTTGTCATGGGCTCCATCGTGCAGTAAGCGTCCGACATGGAACGCGGGCCGGTGGGAAACGGTCGTACTCTGCAGCTCGAGCGAATCAGCGAGAGTCGATCCGGATTCCGAATCGATGCCGGCCGACACGGGACCCGTGCACCCTGCACCTCGATTCCGAGGCCATCACGGTAGGCGCGTCCGTCTCGGCAGTCGGGGTTCGTCGACGTTCGGGCCTATCGTCGGGTGGCCGCGTCCCGCACTGCGTCGATCTCGTCACGAGTGCCCGAGGATGCGCTCGCGCCCGGTCTGGTCGCAGCGAAAGAGCCCGCGGCGCAGGCCCATTCGACCGATGCGCGCGGTCCGCTGAACCAGGACGCGGCCAGGGCTCCGGCGAATGCGTCGCCGGCACCGGTGGTGTCGACGGCGTCGACGCGTGGCGCGGAGACCTCGAACGATTCCGTGCCGCGGTATCGGGCGCCCCGTGCACCGAGTGTGGTGATCACGTGGGGCACCTCGTTCACCCGGTGTCCGAGACGAGCTTCCTCGGCTTCGTTGACCACCAGTACCTCGGTGGCTGCCACCAGTGCGTCGGGCAGATCCCGCACCGGCGACGGGTTCAGCATCGTCACCACGCCGCGAGAGCGTGCGTACTCGAATGCGGCGACCACGGTGTCCAGGGGAATCTCCAACTGACACAGGAGGATATCGGCCTCGGCGATGACTGCGAGGTCGTCTTCGGTGAGGTCGCGCACGTGTTGGTTGGCCCCGGGAACGACGACGATGCTGTTCTCGGCCCGATCGTCGACGGTGATGGCGGCGATGCCGCTCGAACCCGCTGCCGTACGTAGTGCGCGGTCGTCGACGCCCGCGCTCGAGACGGTGTGTCGCAGTGTCGCTCCGAATTCGTCGTCCCCGACCGCTCCGATGAACGCCACCGAAACGCCTGCCTTCGCGGCGGCGATGGCCTGGTTGGAGCCTTTGCCGCCGGGCGATGTGGTGAACGATGTGCCGAGCACGGTTTCGCCGGGATCGGGCAGGGACGGCGTCCGGGTGATCAGATCCATGTTGACGCTGCCGAGCACGACGATGCGGGGGTTCGAGGCGGACATCGCCGAACTGTAGCGCTCCGCTGGTTGCCCCGATTCTCAGCTGCCAATTGCAGATTGTTGACAATCCGAATCTGTTCGGTGACGATGGCAGTCATGACAGCGTCGACTCGCACCCACCTCAGCCCGGCACTCAAGCAGGCGACTCCGATCGTCGTCGATCACGGAAAGGGCAGCTGGATCATCGGTACGGACGGGCGCAAGTACCTCGACTTCACCACCGGGATCGGCGTCACCAGTACCGGTCACTGCCACCCGCGCGTGGTCGAGGCTGCCCGAGAGCAGGTGGGCAAGATCATCCACGCGCAGTACACGACCGTCATGCACCAACCGCTGCTCGCGTTGACCGACAAGCTGGGCGAGGTGTTGCCCGCCGGTCTGGACAGTGTCTTCTATGCGAACTCCGGCTCCGAGGCCGTCGAGGCATCGATTCGGTTGGCGCGCATGGCGACCGGACGGCCCAACATCATTGCGTTCCACGGGGGATTCCACGGACGCACGGTGGCGGCGGCGTCGCTGACCACCGCGGGCACCAAGTTCCGTTCCGGATTCTCGCCGATCATGGGCGGCGTGCACATCGCGCCGTTCCCGTACGCCTTCCGGTACGGCTGGGACATGGACACCGCAGTTGCCTTCGCGCTGAAGGAACTCGACTACCTGCTCATGACGATGTCCAGTCCCGCCGATACCGCTGCGTTCATCATCGAACCGGTACTCGGCGACGGCGGCTACCTGCCCACGCCTCCCGAGTTTCTCGAGGGACTCCGCGAACGCGCGGACACCCATGGCATCGTCCTCATCGTCGACGAGGTGCAAGCAGGAGTCGGCCGCACCGGCAAGTTCTGGGGGCACCAGCATTCGACGATCACACCAGACATCGTCATCACCGCAAAAGGCCTGGCCAGCGGCTTCCCCATCTCCGCTATCGCGGCATCGACCGAGTTGATGGGCAAGGCGTGGCCCGGATCGCAGGGCGGAACCTACGGCGGCAACGCCGTCGCCGCTGCGGCGGGTGTCGCGACGCTCGATGTCGTGCGCGAGGAGGGGCTGGTCGCCAACGCGGCAGCGCAGGGCGACGTTCTGCTCGACGGCCTGCTCGCACTGAAGTCGGAGCACGCTGCCATCGGCGATGCACGTGGACTCGGCTTGATGCAGGCACTCGAATTCGTCGACGGCGCAGGAAATCCGGACGCTGCGGCCGCCCTGCGCGTACAACAGGGTGCGATCGACGAGGGGCTGTTGCTGCTCACCTGTGGTGCGCTCGGCAACGTGGTCCGGATCATCCCGGCGCTGATCGTGAGCGACGACGAGATGCGGCAGGGCCTCGACGCATTGTCGCGCACGCTGAAGAACGTGCTGTGACGGCTGCTTCCGTTCGGTCTCCAGTTCCGGCACTCGTGCAGCGCGTGCTGGAATTGGGCATCGAGATCGACGACTCGTCGCGGCGGCTCGCCGAGTACTCGTACGACGCGTCGAACTACCGAATTCCCCCTGCGGCCGTCGTCTTCCCGCGCAGCGCCGACGACGTTGCTGCCGTAGTGGTTCTGTGCGAGGCCGCGGGAGTGCCGGTCATCGGTCGCGGCGGCGGAACGTCCATGGCAGGCAACGCGATAGGCCGCGGAATCGTGCTCGACTTCTCCCGCCACATGAATCGCGTGATCTCGGTGGACACCGACTCGCGGACGGCGGTGGTGGAACCGGGAATCGTGATCTCGGAGTTGCAGCGGGAGCTGGTGGCGCGTACGTCGGGGTCGTTCACGTTCGCCCCCGACCCGTCCAGCAAGACACGCGCGACAGTAGGCGGGGCTGTCGGTAACGACGCATGCGGCAATCACTCGGTGCGATACGGCCGGACGGCCGACCACACGGTGGCCATGGACGTGGTCACCGCCGACGGGCATCTTCTTCGCGTGACCCGTAGCGGTGTGGAGGCAGTGAATTCGGAGGATTCGGCAGCAACCGATGCGGCCGAACGTATTTCGCGCGAGCTGCACGAGCTGGCGGCGGACAACCTCGCTCTCTTCAGGGTGGAGTTGGGCCGCATACCGCGACAGGTCTCCGGATTTCATCTGTCGCATCTACTGCCCGAGAACGGATTCGACGTCGCCCGTGCGCTCGTCGGCAGCGAGGGCACGTGCGCGGTGATCGTCTCGGTCACCGTCGCCGTCGTACCCGTGCCTTCGGCCGCGTTGTTGCTCTGCCTCGGATACGACGATGTGGTGGCTGCTGCAGCCGACGTGACGGCCATTCTCGAGTTCTCGCCTGCCGCGGTGGAGGGTATCGACGACAACATCGCGCAGACGATGGAGTACCGGCGCGGACCGGATTCCATCCGCGGTCTGCCGGCGGGAAACGCCTGGCTCTACGTCGATCTCGACGGAGCCGACACCGCCGAGGTGGAGGACAAGGCCGCTCGTCTGCTCGAGGCGCTCGGTCGCCTCGGCCGCGTCAAGGAAGGCCGCATCGTCGCCGACCCGGCCGATCGAACAGCGCTGTGGCGGGTACGCGAGGACGGCGCCGGTCTGGCGACCCGCCTGTCCAGTGGGGTCGAGTCCTGGGGTGGCTGGGAGGACGCGGCCGTCGCACCCGAGAACCTGTCCGCTTATCTCGCCGATCTCAATTCGCTTCTGGCCGAGCATGATCTGACGGGCGTGATGTACGGGCACTTCGGTGCGGGGTGCATGCACGTGCGCATCACGTTCGATCAGCGCACCGATGCCGGGCGTCGAGTGATGTACGACTTCCTGCGCGCCGCCGCGCGGGTGGTGGTCAAGCACGGCGGCAGTCTGTCCGGTGAGCACGGTGACGGCCGGGCCCGCTCGGAGCTGTTGCCGGTGATGTACTCACCCCGCATGCTCGACGCGTTCGCGCGGTTCAAGCGCATCTGGGATCCACGCGGGATTCTCAACCCGGGGTCGATCACCGACCCCGAACCGATGATGGACAACCTCATGCTGCAGGGCATCCCGAAGCGGGAATGGAAGACGACCTTCGATCTGCACCAGATCGGAACGCGAGAGGATCTGGATCCTTTCGTTCACGCCACCCAATCGTGTGTCGGTGTCGGTAAGTGCCGCACCACCTCCGGAGGCGTCATGTGCCCGAGCTTCCGCGCGACGGGCGACGAGAAGGATTCCACTCGCGGCCGCGCCCGAGTGCTGCAGGAGATGGTGCGCAGCTCGCCGACCGTCGCCGACGGGTGGGCCTCGAAGGACGTGGCAGAGTCGTTGGACCTGTGCCTGTCCTGCAAGGCCTGTTCCTCGGACTGCCCGGTCGGAGTCGATATGGCGACGTACAAATCGGAGTTCCTCGATCATCACTACGCGGGTCGGGTGCGACCACTCTCGCACTATTCGCTGGGCTGGTTGCCTCGCTGGCTGAAGGTGACGCAGCGAACGGCACCCCTGCTCAATCGTCTGCTCACCCCGCGCATCGCAGCGTTGGCCGCTCGACTCGGTGGGCTCACCACCGAGCGGCCGCTGCCCCGATTCGCATCGGCGAAGGCACTGGCTCGCGAAGTCCGTGTAGGAGGTGGCCGCGACGCCGATGTCGTGCTGATCGTCGACACCTTCACCCAGGGTTTTCGACCCGAGGTCGCGGGCGCGGCGCAGCGCGTGCTCGAGGATTCGGGTCGCAGCACCGACTGCCGGACCGACGTGTGCTGTGGGCTGACCTGGATTTCGACGGGTCAGCTGAAGGCCGCCCGCAAGCAACTCACGAAAGCCGTTGCCGCTCTCGACGACGGCACCGACCGACCCATCGTCGTCACCGAACCGAGCTGTGCGGCGGCGTTCCGCAAGGACATGCCGGAGCTGGTTCCCACTGCGGCAGCGAGACGGGTCGCGGCGCGGGTGCAGAGTTTCGCGGGAGCGGTGATCGATCAGGCCGAGACCGGGTGGGCACCGTCGGGTGAGGTTCCCGCCTCGGTCACCGTGCAGACCCACTGCCACGAATACGCGGTGTTCGGCAACGCCACCCAGCGCACGGCGTTGGCGGCCGTTGGTATCGAGGCGGTACGGGAAGCTACCGGGTGCTGCGGCGTGGCAGGCAATTTCGGCTTCGAGAAGCGTCACTACGAGCTCAGCATGGAGGTTGCCGAACAGGCCCTCGCGCCTGCACTGCGTGAGGCCGAGCCGGACACGCCGATTCTGACCGACGGATTCAGCTGCCACATGCAGGTGCGTCAACTCACCGGTGATCCGACGAGCGGTGCGTCCGTACACCTGGCGCAGATACTCGACCCACGTTCGACGAAAGGACCGCGGCCATGACCGCCAGTTCGACCTCCAGCCTCACTCGCCCTACCATCACTGCTCCGACCGAACTGTTCATCGGAGGCGAGTGGACGGCCGCAGCATCGGATGCCCGGTTCGACGTGATCGACCCCGCCAGTGGTGAGGTCATCGCCAGCGTCGCCGACGGCGGCATCGACGATGCCGAGAAGGCCATGGCTGCGGCGGTCGCCGCAGCCTCCGACTGGGCCGCGACGCCGCCGCGGGCACGTAGCGAAATCCTCCGTACCGCATACGAATTGATCATGGCGCGGCAAGAGGAGCTCGCCGCGATCATCACGGCAGAAATGGGTAAGCCGTTGGCCGACGCTCGTGGTGAGGTGGCGTACGGTGCAGAGTTCTTCCGCTGGTTCTCCGAGGAAGCGGTGCGCATCTCGGGCGATCACACCCTCACCGGTGATGGCAAGAACCGCATCGTGGTCACCCGCGCACCGGTGGGGCCGTGCATCCTCGTCACTCCGTGGAACTTCCCCCTGGCCATGGGAACTCGCAAGATCGGCCCGGCCTTGGCGGCCGGCTGCACCGTCGTGTTCAAACCCGCCGAACAAACGCCGCTGACAGCGCTGGCGCTCGCCCGGATACTCGAGGATGCGGGTGTTCCGACAGGAGTGGTCAACGTTGTGACCACCACCGACGCGTCGGGCGTGGTGGGCTCGTGGATGAGGGGCGGTGCGGCCCGCAAGATCAGCTTCACCGGATCGACTGCCGTGGGCAAGATCCTGCTCGAGCAAGCTGCATCGACGGTGATGCGCACGTCGATGGAGCTCGGCGGCAACGCACCCTTCATCGTCATGGACGACGCGGACGTCGGACGCGCTGTCGACGGTGCCATGGTCGCCAAGATGCGCAACATGGGGGAGGCATGCACCGCGGCCAACCGGTTCTTCGTACACCGCAGTGTCACAGCGCAGTTCGCGGAGCAGCTCGCCGAGCGCATGGGTGCGCTGACGGTGGGGGCCGGTAGTGCGCACGGTACCGAGGTGGGTCCGCTGATCGACGACGCGGGCCGCACCAAGGTTCAGACACTCGTCGACGACGCCCTCGGGCGTGGCGCGCGTGCCGTCGTCGGGGGAGCGGCTCCGGACGGGCCCGGCTACTTCTATCCTCCGACGGTCCTCACCGACGTCGACGCGGCCTCGGATCTGATGTCTCAGGAAATCTTCGGACCGGTGGCCGCAATCGTCCCGTTCGACACCGAGGACGAGGTGATCGCCCTGGCGAACGACACCGAGTGGGGACTCGTCGGGTATGTGTTCACCCAGGACATCGACCGGGCTCTACGGATGGGGGAGCGCCTGGAGGTGGGCATGGTCGGTCTCAACACCGGGTTGGTCTCGAATCCGGCTGCGCCGTTCGGTGGCGTCAAACAGTCCGGACTCGGCCGCGAAGGCGGAAAAGTCGGAATAGACGAGTTTCTGGAGTACAAATATTTCGCCATTCCCCGAGGCTGAGAGAGGTTTTCGATCATGCCCAGTTCGAGACGATTGACGCCCATCGACGCACGCAACACGTCGATGGTCATTGCCGACCAGATTCGCGACCGCATCATCGACGGGTCCTACGCTCCGGGGGAGCAGATCAACGAGGCCAACGTCGCTGCGGAACTCGAGATCTCGCGGGGACCGGTGCGGGAGGCGCTACAGCGCCTCAATCAGGAGGGGCTGCTCGTCAGCTACCGGAATCGAGGCGTGTTCGTCGTCGAGCTGAGCAGTGAGGATGTCACCGAGATCTACGAATCCCGCGCGGCGATCGAGGTCGGTGCCGCATGGACTCTGGTGCACGGGGATCGCGCCCACTTGGTGTCGGTGGCCGACGAGCTCTCGGCCATCGTGATGCAGATGCAGCCGTTCATCGATCGCGCAGATTGGCGAGGTCTTGCCGAACGAGATCTGGCGTTTCACACTGCCCTGGTCGGGGCGACGCGTAACAGCCGGATGTCGCGAATGTACGCCACGCTCGCTGCGGAGGCGCGTATCTGCATGGCCAACCTCGAAACCGCGTACTACCGGCCCGAGGCGTTGGTGGAGGAACACCAGCTGATCGTCGACCTGTTGCTCGGTTCGGATTGGGACGCATTGGAAAAGGGCGTGCACGAGCACATGGACACCGCTATCCACGACCTGACCCGTGCCATGGTCGAGGAGCAGGCCGAACACTCGGCTTTGGCCACGCCGGGATAGTCACCGGCCCCGCAACACAGCATTTACATCCGAAGTCTTGCGCACCCCTCACATCAGCGCTTAGCCTGATTGTCAACAATCTACTAAATCGACCCCACCGAAGGGGGTGCCCGTGAACGACTCACCCGACGCCGCCTACGTCACCGCACTCGGACCCGACGAGACCACAGGACGGGCCGCTCCCGGCCTGGCTCGGTACCCCGATGTTCCGAACAGCACGCCGATCACGTTCACCGACGAGGAGTACGCCGCCCGGCTCGCTGCCGTCCGAGAGCGGATGGCAGCGCAGCACCTCACGGCGCTGATCGTCACCGATCCCGCCAATCTCTACTACCTGCTGGGGTACAACGCGCTCTCGTTCTACACCCCGCAGATGCTGTACGTGCCTCTCGACGGCGAGATGTACTTCTTCGCCCGTGAGATGGACGCCAACGGAGCGTTTCGCACGTCGTGGCTGCCGCAGGATCGGACGTTCGGCTACCCCGAAACGTTCGTGCAGCGCAGGGACACTCACCCCTTCGTCTGGGTTGCCGCGAAGCTGCGTGAACTGGGACTGGTGAACAACTTCGAGCACGGCCAGGTGGGTCTGGAGATGGACTCGTACTACTTCAGTCCCAAGGCATTCGAGGCCCTGGTGAAGTCGCTGCCCGAATACCGCTTCACCGACTCCTACGAGCTCATCAACTGGGTACGTGTGGTCAAGTCGCCCGCGGAGATCGCCCTGATGCGCGGTGCCGCGACGGTCTGCGAAGCAGCGATGTCGGCTGCGTACCAGTCGATCTCGGTCGGTGAACGGCAGTGCGACGCGGCCGCCGCCATCATGAACGCACAGGTGCGCGGCACCGCGGAGTTCGGCGGCGACCATCCGGCCATCGTGCCGATGCTGCCCACCGGAGCCGGAGCCGACACCCCGCATCTGACCTGGTCGCACCAACCCTTCGTGCGGGGCGAGACCACCGTCGTCGAACTGGCCGGGGTGTTCCGGCGCTACCACATCCCGATGGCACGCACGATCGTGCTCGGAAAGCCAAGTCCGCGTTTGGATTACCTCGCCAAGTCCACCGGAGAAGCATTGAACGACGTGCTTGCGACCGTGCGGGCCGGCGTCACCGCCACCGACCTGGCGCAGGTATGGAACACGAGCTTGGCCAAGCACGGACTGCACAAGCCGTCGCGCATCGGCTACTCGATCGGCATCGCCTACGCACCCGACTGGGGTGAGCGCACCGTGAGCCTGCGAACCGACGACGAGACGGTACTCGCCGAGAACATGACCTTCCACATCATCGGCGGAATGTGGATGGACGACTACGGATACGAGGTATCCGAGGCCGTTCGCGTCACCGAGAACGGCCTCGAAACCTTCACCGCGTACCCCCGAGAACTACTGACGAAGGAGTGAGCATGACCGCATCCACCCAAGGTCGTTCCGCAGGCTCCACTCCTGCCCCAACCGGTCGTTCCGCAGGCTCCACTCCTGCCACCCAAAATCGTTCCGCAGGCTCCACTCCTGCCGCAAAGGGTCGTTCCGCAGGCTCCACTCCTGCCATTCCCTGGGCCCTCCGAACCGACAAGCTGGTCGGGTCCGTGATCGACTCGTCGACATCGCTGCTCGCCGCACAGAAACACGACATCGTTCGATTCGCAATGGGATCGCCTGCGGCCGAGACGGTTCCGGCTGCGGCGTTCACCGAGATCGCCGGCAGTGTGCTCACCGCGGACGCGTTCGACTACGGTGCCACCGAAGGCGACCCCGGCCTGCTCGATGCGTTGCTCTCCTATCTCGATTCGGTGGGCGAACCCACGTCCGAGGAGCGTGTGGTGATCACCTCCGGCGGAATGCAGGGGCTCGACATCGCATGCAAGTTGTTCATCGATCCGGGTGACCTGGTTATCGTCGAAAGTCCCACGTACACCAACGGAACCGCCACCGTGCTCAGCTACGGAGGCGACATTCTCGAAGCCCCGATGGACAGTGACGGCCTCATCGTCGAGGCGTTGCCCGAGCTCGTCGAGCGCGCAGGTCGACTACCGAAGATGATCTACGTCATCCCCAACTTCCAGAACCCGTCCGGGGTCACCCTGTCGCTCGAACGTCGACGGCTGCTCATCGAGCTTGCACACCAGTGGGGTTCGGTGATTCTGGACGACGATCCGTACGGCCTGCTCCGATTCTCGGGTGATCCGATTCCCAGTTTCGGCGCGCTCAGTCCGAACGATCCGTTGATCTTCTCGGTACGGACCTTTTCCAAGATGATCGCTCCTGGCCTGCGAGTGGGCTGGGTGGACGCCGCCCCCGAGGCTCGGCACATGATCATCAACGCCAAACAGGCCATGGACACGTGCACCAATCTGCCCGGTCAGCGGATGGTGGCCGAGTACATCCGGCGCGGCCTGCTCGACGAGCATCTTCGATCGTTGGCCTCGGTGTACCTGCCCCGCAAGGTCGCGATGCAGAACAGCATCGCCAAGCACTTCGGCGAGTCGATGTCGACGACGGATCCCGAGGGAGGGTTCTTCCTCTGGGCGACGTTGCGCGGCAACGATGTCGACTTCTCGACGCAGGACCTGTTCGAAACGGCGCTGGCCGAGGGAGTGGCCTACATTCCCGGACCGGCGTTGTCGGTGGGCGGAAAGTTCCATGATTCGCTGCGGCTGTGCTTCGCCTCGTCCACTCCCGAACGAATCGACGAGGGAATCAGACGGCTCGCTGTGGCGGTGGAGAAGTCCAAGCACCTGCTGGCCTCCGACCCCACTCGATGACGGTCACGAGTTCCGAACGGACCCTGCTCGATTCGATAGACGCGCAGGAAATCGTTTCTCTGACTACGTCGTTGATCGACGCGGGCGGTGAGAATCCGGGTGACACCGAAGAAGCGACGGCGAAAGTTCTTGCCGAACACTGTCGGGCACTGGGATTCGACGTTCGGACTGTCGAGGTAGCTCCTGGCAGGCCCAACGTCTTCGTGTCGATCGGATCGGCCGAGCGACCAGGTGTGCTGTTCGTCGGTCATTCCGACGTGGTTCCCGCAGGAACGGGCTGGACCACGGACCCCTTCTCCGCGGTGGTCAGGGATGGCCGCATCGTCGGTCGCGGGGCCTGCGATATGAAGGGCGGCCTGGCCGCGGTGGTGGCGGCGATGGCCGCAGTGCATCGTGCAGGGCTTGCGGACGAGCATCCGATGACTCTGGCCTGTCTGGTCGACGAGGAGGACACCGGCCTCGGTATCCGAGCGTTCGTCGCCGAGTCGGAGCAACGAAATTACAGTTGCTGCGTGGTGGCAGAGCCGACGGACCTGGTCACGATCGTCGGGTGCCGAGGTGCGGCGAATATCGAGATCGAAGTTCGGGGCCGGTCTGCGCATGCGGGGCAGCCGCGCAACGGAGCCAACGCCATCTCGGCCGCAGCGCGGATCATCGGGATCATCGAGGGCTCGCAGGCGGAGTTGGATGCCAACCCCGACCCCGATCTGGGCCCGGCCACCTGGAATGTGGGGACGATCGAGGGAGGCACGGGCACCTCGATGGTTGCCGACCGGTGTGTGCTCACCGTCGATCGTCGGCTCCTGCCGGGTGAGAGCGCTGCCGGTGTGGTCGGCGACCTGCGGTCGCGCATCGAATCGGCGGAACTGACCGGCTCCGGAATCGATGTCGACATCACGATCTCGATGGAAATGCCGGGGTATTTGACCAGCGTGAACCACGGATTGGTCACCACCGCAGTGCAATCGGTCATAGACGCCCGATTTGTACCGAATGGTCGTTCCGCGGGCTCCACTCCTGCCGAATTAACTGACATTTGGACCGCATCGTGCGATGGTGGTTTCGTGGCACATCAGATGGGTATCGACACCGTCGTGCTCGGTCCGGGGGAGATCGAAAACCAGGCACATCGGCCGGACGAATCGGTGGCCGTGCAGCAATTGACCGACAGCGCAAGGGCGTACGCGTTGATCGCCACCAGAATTGCTGCGCTACCAGGGCTTTAGCTTTGCCGGAGGGGGTTGGCCGAAAGGCATGTTCCCTATCGTCGTAATGTCGAACGCTGCGAAGTACCACACCGACGCTCCACTTTGTCCACAAAAGCGAGAGGTATTTCGACCGTGACCGAAAAATCAGGGTCGGCAGCATCGCCGACCGGATATCCCCCGAGCACCGACACTCTGAGCCCGGATGAGACCAAGATCCTGCACCGCGCCATCGGCGGGTCCGCGCTCGGCAATGCCGTCGAGTGGTTCGACTACGCGGTGTACGGCTACCTGGCCGTCTATATCGCCGCGAATTTCTTCCCGTCCGACGACGGGGGAGCGAACCTGCTCTCCACGTTCGCCGTGTTGGCCGCGTCGTTCATCATTCGGCCCATCGGCGGCATCGTGCTCGGCCCGCTCGGCGACCGCATCGGTCGTCAGAAGGTCCTCGTACTGACCGTCACGATGATGACGTTGGCCACGGCGACGATCGGTGTGCTGCCGACATTCGACACCATCGGCATTGCCGCACCGTTGCTACTGCTCGTCTGCCGATTGGTTCAGGGTTTCTCCACCGGTGGTGAATACGGTGGCGCAGCAGTGTTCATGGCCGAATATGCGCCGGACAAGCGCCGCGGATTCTTCGGATCGTTCCTCGAATTCGGAACCCTGGCCGGCACCGTGGGCGGTGCCTCCCTGTGCACCCTGCTCAACGTCGGGCTCGGTGACGAGACCATGGAGGCCTGGGGCTGGCGAATCCCGTTCCTGGTGACTCTCCCGTTGGGCATCGTTGCGCTGTGGCTGCGGACCAGGCTGGAGGATTCTCCGGTGTTCGCCGAAGCGAAGGAAGACGGCGGCACGGTGGAAGAGGGTGCAGGCGGAGCCGTCACCTCGCTCAAGGCCACCATGACGTACTGGCAGCGGATCCTGATCCTGATGGGATTCGTCCTGCTACTGAACATCGCCTACTACACGGTGCTGACGTTCTTGCCCTCGTACCTCAGCGACACGTTGGGGCACAGCACGACTCAGTCCAACTTCACCCTCGTGGCCATCATGATCGTCATGATGGCGATCATCAACCCGATCGGCGCCCTGTCCGACCGGGTGGGCCGAAAGCCGTTGCTGCTGGTGGCCTGCGTCGGGTACTTCGTGTTCAGCGTTCCGCTGTTCCTGCTGATCATCAACACCGGACTGATCGGCCAGAGTATCGGCCTGCTCGGTCTCGGAGTGTTGTTGGTCATCATGTGCTCCTGTGTGTCGTCGACTCTGCCCGCGCTGTTCCCCACTCAGGTGCGTTACGGAGCGTTCGCCATCGGATACAACGTCTCGACGGCGCTCTTCGGCGGTACGGCTCCACTGATTCTGACGTTCCTGATCGACCGAACCGGGTCCAATCTGATTCCGGGTTGGTACATGATGATCGCGGCTGCCATCGCCTTCGTGCCAATTCTGTTGATGCCGGAAACCGCAGGCCGCTCGCTTCGCGGAACCCAGTGCCCCGGTGACAACGACGACGAGGTGGCCGCGTCGGGCGTCGAGCTCGTCGGATACAAGAAGAAGTAGCAGTGACACCGGTCCTCGTCGTGCTGCACGCCGGCGACCTTCCCGACGGACTCGACTCCGTCGCGGAGGTCGCCGACATCAGGTACGCCACCGCCGAGACCCTCGATGACGCAGTCGACGGTGCCGATGCGTTGCTGCTGTGGGACTTCTTTTCTCCCGCAGTCCGATCAGCGTGGCCGCGTTGCGGCTCGCTGAAATGGATTCACATCGCGGCGGCAGGCGTCGACTCGTTGATGTTCGACGAGCTGGTCGATTCCGATGTGATCGTGACCAATTCGCGGGGAGTGTTCGACAGGCCGATCGCGGAGTTCGTGCTGGCGCAGATTCTGGCGTTCGCCAAGGACTCCGAACGTTCGCGCGCACTGCAGCATTCGAAGGTCTGGCAGCACCGCGAGACCGAGCGTATCGACGGTTCCCACGCAATGATCGTGGGCACCGGAGCGATCGGGCGCGCCATCGCGAGCTTGCTGACAGCGGTGGGAATGTCGGTCTCGGGAGTGGGCCGCACGGCACGAGAGGGCGACCGAGATTTCGGCACCGTCCATGCCAGTGCCGATCTGGTGTCCGAGGTAGCTCGGGCCGACTACCTGGTGCTGGTCGCCCCGCTGACCGATCGGACGAGGGGAATGGTCGACGATTCGGTACTGGCTGCGATGAAGCCCGGCTCGCGCATAGTGAACGTGGGCCGGGGGGAGTTGCTCGACACCGACGCACTGCTGGCCCACCTGGACAGCGGGCACATCGCAGGTGCCGCGCTCGACGTGTTCGAGACCGAGCCGCTCTCGGCCGACCATCCGCTGTGGACGGCCGAGAACGTGATCGTGACCCCGCACATGAGCGGCGATGCCTCCGGGTGGAAGCAGCGACTCGCAGAAGTGTTCGCCGACAACGCACGTCGGTACTCGCGGGGAGAACCGTTGCTCAACGTCGTGGACAAGAAGCTCGGGTTCGTGGTCTGAACTCTCAGTAGGCCCGCTCGTACTGCGGCGCAACGGCCGGGAGCATCTCGACGCCGAGTTCACGCGCGGCGCGTCGCGGCCAGTACGGGTCACGCAGCAATTCGCGTGCCAGTAGAACAGCCGTTGCCTCACCGAGCGAGACGATGTCCTCGGCCTGCTTCGGTTCGGTGATCATGCCGACCGCGGCGGCGGGCATCGTCGTCTCGTTCTGGATGCGCCGCGCGAACGGAACCTGATAGCCGGGACCGACCGGAATTTTGGCGTGTACGTTGCCGCCGGTGGAGGTATCGACCAGATCGACTCCGTGTTCGGTGAGGATCTGCGACAACGCCACCGTCTGATCCGACGTCCAGCTCGGGGCCTCCAATTCGGCCGCATTTGCACTGTTCTCGGGCTCGTCGAGCCAATCGGTTGCCGACAGGCGAACGAACACCGGAAGATTCTCCGGCCACACCTCACGGACCGCGTCGACCACCTCGAGCAGCAGCCGCGTGCGGCCCGCGAAGTCTCCGCCGTACGCGTCGGTACGAGTGTTGCTGGCGGGCGAGAGGAATTGGTGCAACAGGTAACCGTGCGCACCGTGAATCTCGGCTACCTGGAATCCTGCCTTCAGTGCGCGCTGCGCGGCGGTTCGGAAGTCGTCGACGATTTTCGCGATGTCCTCGGCCGTCGCCTCCCGTGGGGTCGAGTAGTCACCGAATGCCACTGCGGACGGGCCGATGGTCTCCCAGCTCCGTGGATCCTCGGCCGGCAGAGATTTGCCACCCAACCAGGGTGCCGCGGTCGAGGCCTTGCGGCCCGCGTGTGCCAGCTGGATGCCGGGAACGGTACCGAAAGACGAGATCTCGGCGACGATCTTCGCCAGTGCATCGGCCTGACGGTCGTTCCAGATGCCCAGGTCGGACGGGCTGATGCGGCCCTCGGGGCTGACCGCAGTCGCTTCGGTGATGATCAGGCCTGCACCGCCGATCGCCCGGCTCACCAGGTGGGTGCGATGCCAGTCGCCCGCGACACCGACATCGTCGCCCGCGTCGTCGGCCGAGTACTGGCACATCGGTGCCATCCACACCCGGTTGGGAAAGGTGACGTCACGCAATGTCAGTGGCTCGAACAGGGCACTCACAGGTGGTTCCTCCGGTCTGTCGGTATCGACGTCGGCGACGTCGGCGATCTCCACGCTGTGCTGCAACGACGCGGCGATGCGGCTCATTCCCGGCCCCCATTAGTGTGTAGTTCATGACTGCTTCCGTCTCGGCCGCATCGGTGACCACGACCGTCGACGAGCGTGAGAACGTGCACTCGGCCGCTCGTCGGGCGCGGATCGCCTCGCGTACGTTGGCGCTGCTGACTACCGCGCAGAAGGACTCGCTGCTGCACGCCGCTGCCGACGCAGTGGTTGCCGCAGCCGAGTCCGTCCTGGCCGCGAATGCGGCCGACATCGAGATCGCACGGGCAGCGGGCACCGACGAGGGGCTGCTGGACCGGCTACGACTGACGGCGTCGCGGATCGACGGCATCGCGGCGGGACTGCGACAGGTGGCCGGGCTACCCGATCCGATCGGCGAGATCATCCGCGGTTCGACGCTTCCCAACGGGCTCGAGATCCGGCAGATGCGGGTCCCACTGGGCGTGGTGGGCATGGTCTACGAGGCACGCCCCAACGTCACCGTCGACGCGTTCGGTCTCGCGTTCAAGTCCGGTAACGCGGTGCTGCTGCGCGGTTCGTCGTCGGCCGCACAGTCCAACACCGCGCTCGTCGATGCCCTGCAGGGTGCGTTGCGCAGTCATGACCTGCCCGAGGCCGCGGTGCAGTTGCTCGGCAGTGCAGACCGCGCAACAGTCACCCACCTGATCCAGGCACGCGGGTTGGTCGATGTCGTGATTCCCCGGGGTGGCGCAGGATTGATCGCCGCGGTGGTGCGCGATGCCACGGTCCCGACCATCGAGACCGGCGTCGGAAACTGCCACGTGTACATCCACTCCTCAGCCGATCCGGACACGGCCGAGAAGATCGTGCTCAACGCCAAGACTCGTCGAGTCAGTGTCTGCAACGCCGCCGAAACCGTGCTGGTCGACGCCGCAATCGCCGAGACCCTGGTGCCGCGGCTGCTGCAGGCATTCCAGATGCACAGCGTCACGGTGCACGGGGACCTGCCCGGGCTCGTTCCCGCAAATGACGAGGACTGGTCGCAGGAGTACCTCTCGCTCGACATCGCGCTGAAGGTCGTGAGCGGCATCGACGAGGCGATCGAGCACATCGACCGCTATGGCACCGGCCACACCGAGGCGATCGTGGCCGCCGACATCGGTGCCGCGCGCGAGTTCACTCAGCGGGTGGACGCGGCCGCCGTGATGGTCAACGCCTCCACCGCGTTCACCGACGGAGAGCAGTTCGGTTTCGGAGCCGAGATCGGTATCTCGACTCAGAAGCTGCACGCGCGCGGACCTATGGGATTGCCCGAATTGACCTCGACGAAATGGACCGTGTGGGGCGACGGGCACGTCCGAGACTGACACCCATCGCCGCATCGCCCAGACCCGATCACCAGGAGCTGTGACATGGATCGTGCCCTACCGACGACACCCCCGCTGTTCGCCAGCGTGGACGACGTCCAGAGGCGTCTCGCCGAGACGGGCTATCTGGCCGACAAGGCCACCGCCACCTCGGTATTTCTCGCCGATCGCCTCGGCAAGCCGCTGCTGATCGAGGGTCCGGCGGGGGTGGGCAAGACCGAACTGGCCCGGGCCGTGGCGCAGACGACCGGTGCCGAACTGGTGCGGCTGCAGTGCTACGAGGGTGTCGACGAGGCCCGCGCGCTGTACGAGTGGAATCACGCCAAGCAGATCCTGCGCATCCAGTCCGGTACCGCTGCCGATTGGGACTCGACCAAGCTGGACGTCTTCTCCGAGGAATTCCTGCTGGCGCGGCCGCTACTGCAGGCGATTCGCCGTACCGATCCCACGGTTCTGCTCATCGACGAGACCGACAAGGCCGACGTCGAGATCGAAGGACTGCTGCTCGAGGTACTCAGCGACTTCGCGATCACCATTCCCGAGCTCGGCACGATCGTGGCCGAGCGGACGCCGTTCGTGGTGCTCACCTCCAACGCCACTCGTGAACTGTCCGAGGCCCTCAAGCGTCGCTGCCTGTTCCTGCACCTCGATTTTCCCGACGCCGACCTCGAGCGCCGGATCCTCGCCAGCCGGGTTCCCGAACTGCCCGAGGCCATCGCCGAGCAGATGATCAAGACCGTGCGGGTACTGCGCGCGATGCAGCTCAAGAAGTTGCCCTCGGTGGCCGAGACCATCGACTGGGGACGCACCCTGTTGGCTCTCGGTATGGACACCCTCGACGACGACGCGGTTCGCTCCACCCTCGGTGTGGTCCTCAAGCATCAGTCGGACCAGGTTCGCGCGGCAGCCGAACTCCGGCTCAACTGACATGCAGGCCCCGCACGGAATCCCCGGTCACCTCGTCGGTTTCGTCGAGGCGCTGCGTCGGCGTGGAATTTCGGTGGGGCCGTCGGAGACGGTCGATGCCGGACGCGTCCTGTCGGTTCTCGATCTGCTCGATCGGGAGGCCGTGCGCGAGGGTCTGGCCTGCGCACTGCTGCGCCGTCCGACTCATCGCGGAGTGTTCGACGCCCTGTTCGACCTGTGGTTTCCGGTGGCATCGGGCGCCAGGGACTCGGGGCAGATCGACACTGCGCTGCCCCGCACCGATGCCGGCGATGTCGACATCGATGCGCTTCGCGAGTTGTTGGTGGAACTGCTCTCGGACGATTCGGCCGAGGCCGCGGAGCTGACCCAGATGCTGGCGGCGCAGATGGTCGAGGAACTCGGGCAGTACAAGTCCTCCAACGGGCCCTCGTTCTCGGCATACCAGGCCTTGCGCGACGTTGCGCCCGATACGTTGCTGCGCAAGATTCTCGACGGCCTGCTCGGCCGCAGTGACGATGCACCCGATCGCCCCACCGACGACTACGAATCGGAAGTGGCCAAACGGACTGCAGCGCAACGTATTGCAGACCTTCGCACGATGGTCGAGAGCGAGACGAGGCGACGGTCGGCAGAAAAGCTGGGCCGGGAGCGGGTAGCGAGCTACGGGGTTCCCAAGCTGGCGGAGGAGGTCGATTTCCTGCGAGCCTCGGACACGGAGATGGCAGCGCTGCGACGCAACGTCACACCGCTGGCCCGGCTGTTGGCATCGCGACTTGCGGTGCGGCGCAGTCGAAGCAGGCATGGCTCGATCGATCTGCGTCGTACGCTGCGCAAGTCGATGTCCACCGGCGGCATCCCGATCGACCTGGTCGAGCGCAAGCCGCGTCGAGCCCGCCCCGAATTGGTTGTGCTGTGCGATGTCTCGGGCTCGGTGGCAGGTTTCAGCAACTTCACGCTGCTGTTGGTGCACGCGCTGCGAGAGCAGTTCTCGCGCGTGCGGATCTTCGCGTTCGTCGACTCCACCGACGAGGTGACGCGGTTCTTCGATTCCGGGTCCGATCTCGGTGCCGCGATGAGCCGCATCGTCCGCGAGTCCGATCTCGTGACGTACGACGGGCACTCGGACTACGGCCATGCCCTCACGACGTTCGACGAGAAGTACGCGCACGCGGTCACCAGTCGTAGCTCGGTGCTGATTCTCGGCGACGCACGCACCAACTACCGCGATCCGAAGCTGCCTGCGTTGGCGCACATCGTGTCGGTGGCCAAGCATGCGTACTGGCTCAATCCCGAACCGAAATCGCAGTGGGGTTCCGGCGATTCGGCCGCCAAGGTGTACGCCGACGTGATCGCCATGCACGAGTGCCGATCCGCTCAGCAACTCGCCACCGTGGTCTCGCGTCTGCTGCCGGTGTGAGGCGTGTGACGCCCGGTGGTGCCCCGGACGTAGAATCGGCGGTTGTGCAGCGTGAATCCGATCCCGGCGAGACCACCGGTGCGCAGTCCGTTCGTCGTTTGGGCGTGATGGGCGGCACCTTCGACCCGATTCACCACGGGCACCTTGTCGCAGCCAGCGAAGTGGCGAACGAATTCGGTCTGGACGAGGTCATCTTCGTCCCCACCGGAAACCCCTGGCAGAAGGAAGGGAAAACGGTCAGCCCGGCCGAGGACCGCTACCTGATGACCGTGATCGCGACGGCGTCGAATCCCCGATTCTCGGTCAGCCGAGTGGACGTCGACCGGGAGAAGTCGACCTATACGGTCGACACCCTGCGCGATCTGCGATCACAGCATCCCAATGCCGAGCTGTACTTCATCACCGGCGCGGACGCGCTCGAATCGATCCTCACGTGGCAGAACTGGGAGGAGTTGTTCGAGCTCGCCAAGTTCGTCGGTGTCTCGCGTCCGGGGTTCGAGCTCGGCGTCGAACATCTCGCCAAGCACCTTCGGTCGCTGCCCGCGGACACTCTCACATTGATGGAAATACCTGCACTCGCGATATCGTCGACGGACTGTCGACGTCGAGCCGGTGAGAATCGGCCGGTCTGGTACCTCGTACCGGACGGCGTCGTGCAATACATCTCGAAGAGAAATCTCTACAGACCACGAGGCGCTCAGCGTCTCGACGGATCCGTCACCATGTCGGAACCAGCGCCCCAGAAGAAGCAACCGGCAGGGTCGGTCACCAGCGCAATGACCGCAAACCCGAGCCATACGAGTGGGAGTACACCGAAGTGACTGCAACAGCCGAAGCCGCCGAGATGGCGCGGATCGCCGCGCTCGCAGCCGACGACAAACTGGCCAGCGACGTGGTGATCCTCGACGTCTCCGATCAGCTCTACATCACCGATTGCTTCGTGATCGCCTCCGCGCCCAACGAGCGTCAGGTCAACTCGATCGTCGAGAACATCGAGGATCAGCTGCGTGAGGCCGGACACAAGCCGGTCCGTCGCGAGGGCACAAGGGAAGGCCGTTGGGCGCTGCTGGACTACTCCGACATCGTCGTGCACGTCCAGCACAACGAGGAGCGCAACTTCTACGCACTCGAGCGGCTGTGGAAGGACTGCCCGACCATCGAGGTTCCCGGTCTCGGACAGCACCCGGCTCCGGAATCGGAGCAATGATCCGACGCCTCATCCTGCTTCGGCACGGTCAGACGGAGTACAACGCCACCGACCGCATGCAGGGGCAGCTCGACACCGATCTGTCCGAGCTCGGCCGCAGCCAGGCTAAGACGGCCGCTGCCGAGCTGGCGACGCGTGAGCCGATCAAGATCGTCTCGTCGGATCTGCGGCGCGCCCTCGACACCGCAATGGCACTCGGAGACGCGTCGGGTGTTGCAGTGTCGGTGGACGAGCGCCTACGCGAAACCCATCTCGGTCAGTGGCAGGGCTTGACCCACACCGAGGTCGACGACATCGCGCCCGGTGCACGGCCGGCCTGGCGCGCCGACGCCACCATTGCCCCACCCGGTGGGGAGAGCCGCATCGACGTTGCCCGACGCAGCGTGCCGCTGGTTCGTGAACTCGCGGCCGGCGTTCCCGAGTGGGGGGCCGACGGCAACCAGCGACCACTCGTCCTCGTCGCGCACGGTGGTCTGATCGCGGCCCTGACTGCCGCGCTGCTCGATCTGCCCACCGAACGCTGGCCGGTGCTCGGTGGCCTCGCCAACACCAGCTGGGTGCAGCTCGGTGCGCACGGACCCGGCGAGAATCCGTCCTGGCGACTCGATGTGTGGAACGCCTCGGCGCAGGTGGCCAGTGACGTCCTCTGACGAGACGTCGGCGCGCCCCGCGCTGCTCGTGCTCGCGGACTCGTTGAGCTACTACGGACCCGAGGGTGGGCTACCGGTCGACGACCCGCGGTTGTGGCCCAATCTCGTTGCAGCGGAGCTGGGTTGGACGGTCGAGTTGGTTGCGCGCATCGGCTGGACGAGTCGCGACGCATGGTGGGCACTGACCCAGGATCCGCGAGTGTGGGCAGCGATTCCCCGTGCCGGTGCCGTCGTGCTCGGAATCGGCGGCATGGATTCACTCCCGTCTCCGTTGCCCACCGCCCTACGGGAGCAGATCCGGTACATCAGACCGCCTGCCCTCCGGCGCGTGGTTCGCGCGGGATATCAAGTGGTGCAACCTGTTCTGTCTCATCTCGGTTGGCCGGTGGCCCTGCCGCCGCGGCTGAGCGTCGAGTATCTCGAACAGACCCGCGCCGCACTGGCCTACGTGCGTCCGGAGCTCCCCGTCATAGGTACCTACCCGTCGGTGCACCGCTGCGACGCTTACGGCAAGGTGCACTCGGGTCGCGAACCCGCTGTGCGAGCGCTCCGCGCGTGGAGCGCCGAGACGAACGTTCCCATGGTCGATCTGGCCGACGCGGTACGGCCGAACATCGAATCCGAGAACGCGAATCCCGACGGTATCCATTGGGGTTGGGACGCCCATGTCGCGGTAGCGGAGGCGATGCTGGCGGTGCTGCGACCCGTCGCCGCGGAGGCGGTCACTCGAACGTCATGACCGTCACCGTCGTCACCGACTCCTCGTCCTGCTTGCCCGCCGCCCTCGCCGCCGAACGAGGCATCGCGGTGGTGCCACTGCACGTGTTGGTGGACGGAGTCGACCACCGCGAGGGTGTCGACGAGATTCCCGATCAGTCCGCCTCGGGCAAGCAGGTGACCACTGCGGGGGCCTCTCCAGGGGAACTCACCGAGGTCTACGCCGCAGCTCTCGAACGTAGTCGAGGCGCGGGCGTGGTGGCCCTGCACATCTCTCGTGGACTCTCGAGTACCTGGGAGGCAGCGCGCCAGGCCGCCGTGCAGGTGGGCTCCGCCGTCCGAGTCGTCGATTCCGCATCGGCAGGCATGGGACTGGGCTTCGCGGTGCTGGCTGCCGCCGCCACGGCCGCCGGGGGAGCGGAACTGAACGAGGTCTATGGCGACGCCGTCGCCGCGTCGACCACCTCGAGATGCTTCATCGTCGTCGATCGACTCGACCACCTACGACGCGGAGGGCGAATCGGTACTGCCGCCGCGCTGCTCGGGACGGCTCTGGCCATGAAGCCGGTGTTGCACATCAGCGACGGCACGCTCGTGTTGCGGGAGAAGACGCGGACCTCGTCCAAAGCACTGAACAAGCTGGTCGACGCGGCAGTTGCGGCCGCAACCGAGGTCGGTGACGATTCGGGGGTTGTGCTCGCGGTGCACCACATGCTGTGCCCGGACCGCGCGGAGGACGTCGCCGCGATGCTGGCCTCCCGAATTCCGCAGTCGACCAGCATCGACGTGTATCCCTTCGGTGCAGTCCTCGGTGCCCACGTGGGTCCGGGCGCGGTCGGTGTCGTCGTGGCTCCTGGACGCCGATAGCCGCGTCGATCGCACGGTTCATCCACAGCATCCGGGTTGTGCACAGGGCAATTCCTGGCCTGCGTCCTTCCCGATCGGGTCCTCTCGCGCGCAGTAGCGTCCTTCGGCATGGGCGGCAACGACGATCGGGCGCACACGGTGGCGCGATTGAACTCCGTGCGCAGGCAACATGATTCCGACCGCGCTCGCGTCGTGCCCGAGGACCCGCGACCTGACGTCGGGTCCACGGAACCGGAGTGGCTGTTGCCGGAAGCACAGCGATCCAGCACGCCGTGGTCGTCCTTGCTGCCGCAGCGGTGGAGAGCTGCCCGCGTCGACCCAGGGAAACCGGGGGCACTGGCACTCGCGGCGGCCGGGGTCTTCGTCGTGCTCGTCGCGGCATTCGCGGTGTTTCGAGATGCACCGACACCGGCACCTGCGCCGCCGCTCGCCGTGGTCGCGACCGACACGGTGGGTATCGATGGCACGGTAAATCCGGGGGACGCGCTCGATCCTGTGCCGATCGCCGAGACCGAACTCGTGGTGAGCGTCGTCGGGCTCGTGACGCGCCCCGGATTGGTTCGGCTGCAACCGGGTTCGCGCGTCGCCGATGCGGTGGCGGCGGCAGGCGGCGCAGTCGAGGGTGCCGATCTGTTGGCGCTGAACATGGCTGCGCGTGTCGCCGACGGTGATCAGATCGTCGTCGGCGTCGTTCCGCCGGAGGCAGCTCCACCGGTCAGCAGTACGACGTCCGGGATCGGAACACCGACAGACGGTAGCGGCGGCGTTCCGGCCGGTGTCGGAGGTGCCACCTCGGGCGGGACGGTGGACCTCAACGCCGCGACCGTCGCAGAACTGGACGCATTGCCCGGAGTAGGTCCGGTGACCGCGACCTCGATCGTGAGTTGGCGAGAGACCAACGGCCGCTTCGCGTCTGTGGAACAGCTGTCCGAGGTGGACGGAATCGGGCCCGGCAGACTGGCCAGGATCCGCGACCTGGTGCATGTCGGATGACCACCGCTGCCGCGTCGACCGGTGCGGCGCAGGCCGAGGATCGTCTGCCGTTCGACGTGCGGCTGGTTCCGGCTGCCGCCGTGTGCTGGTCGATCACCGCGATCGGAATTCTCGGTGGGCCCGGTGCTGCCCTGGCTGCTACTGCGTCCGCCGTTGCGGTGGTGCTGCTCGTCGGAGTTGCACTGCACCGGTTGTCGATTCGGCTCGCCTGGTCGGGGTCGAGTCGGTTCGGTGCGGCCGCGGTGATCGTGCTGGCATTGTGTTTCGGTGGAGCGATCTGGCTTCAGATGCGGTCGCTGGCCGATCATCCAGTGGCTGCCGCTGCCGAGAATCGAGCGTGGATCACCGCCTCGGTGCGATTGGAGGAGGACCCGCGACGATTGTCGGCTCCCGGTCCGTCGATGGTGATGCTGAAGGCCGAGACGACGCGAGTCGACGTAGGTGGCGAGGCGCTGTACGTCGGCGGACGAGTGTCGATCGTGGCACCGGAGGCACAGTGGTCGGCATTGCTACCGGGCCAGGAGATCACCGTGCGGGGCAGGCTCGGTACGCCGATCCGGCCGGACATGAGCGTCGCTGTGATCCGTACTTCGGGTCCGCCCGTCACCGTGGACGAGCCAGGGGCGATCTCTGCTGCAGCCGGCACCTTCCGGTCGAACCTGGCTGCGGTGGCGCAGAATTCGATGCCACCGGATCGCGCAGGTCTGCTACCCGGTCTCGTGGTCGGGGACGTGTCGCGGTTGGACGAGACGGTCGCCGAGAACTTTCGGGCGGCCGGACTGACGCATCTGACGGCTGTATCGGGTGCGAATTTTTCCATCGTGATCGGCGCGGTTCTGTTGGTGTTGCGGGGTATCGGACTCGGCCCCCGCGCGACGGTCGTTGTGGCGTTCGTCGTACTCGTGGCGTTCGTGATCGTGGCCAGGCCGTCGCCGAGTGTGGTGCGGGCGGCAGTGATGGGGTCGATCGGTTTGCTGGCGTTGGTCACCGGCCGACGCAGACAGGCGGTTCCAGCGCTGTGCGGCGCGGTGTTGGGTCTGCTTGCATGGTGGCCGAGGCTGGCGGTGGATGTCGGATTCGTGCTGTCGGTGTTCGCCACCGCCGCGCTCATGCTCGTCGCTCCGGTCTGGGTCGACTGGCTTCGGGCCCGCGGCTGGCCGAGGGCGGCCGCGGAGGTGGTGGCGGTCGCCGCGGCGGCGCACGCGGTGACCGCTCCGGTGGTCGCGGCCATGGCCGGAACGTTCAGCGTGGTGGGCATCGCAGCGAACGTGCTGGTGGCACCGGTCGTCGCACCGATCACGGTGGTGGGCATCGTCACGGCGGTGATCGCCTGCGTCAGCGGTTCGCTCGCGGAATGGGCGGCGCAGCTGGCGTCCGCGCCGCTGTGGTGGTTGATCGCCGTGGCAGAGGAGGCTGCGTCGGTGCCGGTAGCGGGCGTCGTCGTCCCCGACGGCATCGGGGGCGCCGCACTGGCAGCATTCGGAACGGCCGCGCTGTTGGCGGCGTTACGTTTCACCGTGTTCAGGTGGCTGGCCGCGGCGGTGGCGATAGCGGCACTCGCGTCGTGGACGGCACACGTGCTGTGGTGATCGCTCGGCACGAAGCGGATGCCGGCACTGTCGGCCGCTCATGGCACGATCATGGTCGTGACTTCGAGTGTGGCTCCACTGCATCTGGTTCTCGGCGACGAAGAACTTCTGGTGGATCGCGCGGTGGCGGCGATCGTGGCTCAGGTCCGCGCGAACGCCGCGATTCCGGGGGAGGACCTGCCGGTCACTCGGTTGCGCACCGGTGACGCCAGCGCCCCGGAACTCGCCGAACTATTCAGCCCGTCGCTGTTCGCCGAGGACCGAGTCGTGGTGCTCGAGGCCGCCGCAGAGGCGGGCAAGGACGCCTCGGCACTGGTGCTCGACGCTGCTACCGATCCGCCCGAGGGAGCAGTCGTGGTGGTCATGCACTCCGGCGGCGGTCGGGCCAAGGCGATGGTCGGTGCCCTGCAGAAGTGTGGTGCGCAGGTGCACGAGTGCGCCAAGCTGACCAAGCCTGCCGAGCGCATCGACTTCGTACGCGGTGAGTTCCGTGCGGCCGACGTGCGGGTCAGCGCCGAGGTGATCGAGGCGGTGGTCGAGTCCGTCGGCAACGAGCTCCGTGAACTGGCCTCTGCCTGCTCACAATTGGTATCCGATACCGGCGGCAAGGTCGACCTCCCCGCCGTGCGTCGGTACTACTCGGGCAAGGCCGAGGTCTCCGGGTTCGACGTCGCAGACAAAGCAGTGATCGGCGACCGGGCAGGCGCTCTCGAGGCCCTGCGCTGGGCGATGCACCGGGGCGTGGCGCACGTGCTGCTCGCCGATGCGTTGGCCGATGCCGTCCGGACCATTGCGCTCGTGGGTTCGGCCGGTCGCGGCGACCCGTTCCGGATGGCGGGGGAGCTGGGCATGCCGCCGTGGAAGATCAAGAAGGCGCAGGGTCAGGCGCGTGGGTGGAACGGCCGATCCATCGCACAGGCGCTGCGGGTGGTGGCGCAACTGAACGCCGACGTCAAAGGCCAAGCGGCGGACGCCGACTACGCGGTGGAAAAGGCGGTGGCGGCGGTCGCGTCACTCGGCAAGTAGCGTCGCCGGAGTGCAGAGCGCACGAAAAAGCCCGCTGCATCGTTGTCGGATGCAGCGGGCTCGATCGAGCTCAGTGGTGTATCAGAGCTTGTTGACTGCGAGAGCCAGTGCCGACTTCTTGTTGGCTGCCTGGTTCTTGTGGATGACGCCCTTGCTGGCGGCCTTGTCCAGCTTGCGGCCTGCATCGAGAAGAATCTCGGAAGCCTTGTCCTTGTCGCCCGCAGCCTGTGCCTCGCGGAACGAGCGGATGACGGTGCGAAGGGAGGACTTCACCGACTGGTTGCGCAGGCGTGCACGCTCGTTGGTGAGAATCCGCTTCTTCTGGGACTTGATATTGGCCACGCGTAAAATCCTTCTTGTCTTCGTCGGTATTCCGGTCAGGGCGATCCATGCTGGAATGCCCGAAGTCTGCTGCAGAGCATGGAGCCCTGCGCCGAAGATCGAGAATACCAGTACGGTCGGCCAGAACCCAATCCGGAGTGGGGCGACGATGCGTTTCAAGAAATTAACGCTTCTACCGCGCCTAACTCCTGTCTCTGTAGCAACATGGCCAGAATGAGTCCGCGATCGGCAACGCCTGCCAACACCAAGGCCAAAGCGACCAAAACCAAATCCGCGGATCGTGTCGAACCCGAAGTCGACGGAGTGTTCGGAGGATATTCCGACGTCGGAAAGTACAGTCTCGCCTTCGACGAGATGTTCGACGCGGACGGGCGCACCCGAAGTCCGTACAAGGGCATTCACACTGCGCTCGCCCCGGCGAACGCGGTGGACCTGGACGCGAGATCCGATGCGCTGGGACGAGCCTTCATCGACCAGGGCATCACGTTCTCCCTGTCCGGTCAGGAACGCCCGTTCCCGCTCGACCAGGTTCCCCGCGTCATCGCGGCAGGCGAATGGTCGCGGCTCGAGCGTGGCATCAAGCAGCGAGTCAAGGCCCTCGAGATGTTCCTCGCCGACATCTACGGCGATCAGGAGATCCTGCGCGACGGCGTGGTACCCAAGCGGCTGGTGACCTCCTGCGAGCATTT
Organism: Rhodococcus sp. ARC_M5; assembly: GCF_022810405.1. GTDB lineage: Bacteria > Actinomycetota > Actinomycetes > Mycobacteriales > Mycobacteriaceae > Rhodococcoides > Rhodococcoides navarretei. The sequence continues at coordinate 80,686 of NZ_JALGQE010000007.1, read as the reverse complement.
CCATCGCGAAGCGGTCGGCATCACGCCGCCCAACGGTGTGCGCATCCACGTCGCCGGCATCGACCTCGTCCGTGACGCCCAGGGCACCTTCCGAGTGCTGGAGGACAACCTGCGCTCGCCGTCGGGCGTGTCCTACGTGATGGAGAACCGGCGCACCATGGCCCGGGTGTTCCCCGACCTCTTCGCGAGCCACCGCGTCCGCGCCGTCGGCGATTACGCCTCGCACCTGCTCCGGGCACTGCGCGCATCGGCAGCCCTGAACGAGGCCGACCCCACTGTGGTGGTTCTCACTCCTGGCGTGGCCAACTCGGCGTACTTCGAGCACTCGTTGCTCGCGCGACTGATGGGCGTCGAGCTCGTCGAAGGACGAGACCTGTTCTGCCGAGACAACATCGTCTACATGCGCACCACCGAGGGCGAGCGTCAGGTCGACGTCATCTACCGACGCATCGACGACGACTATCTCGACCCCATGCAGTTCCGCCCCGACTCGGTGCTGGGAGTAGCAGGTCTGGTCAACGCCGCTCGTGCAGGCAACGTCGTCATCTCCAGTGCCGTCGGAAACGGCGTCGGCGACGACAAGCTCGTCTACACCTACGTACCGACGATCATCGACTACTACATGGGCGAGAAGCCGTTGCTGGCCAACGTCGACACGTTCCGCTGTTGGCTGGAGGACGAGTGCGAGGAGGTACTCGACCGCATAGACGAGCTGGTCATCAAGCCGGTGGAAGGCTCGGGCGGCTACGGCATCGTGTTCGGCCCCGACGCGTCGCCGAAGGAACTCGCAACCATCAGCAAGAAGGTCCGCGCAGATCCGCGCGGCTGGATCGCGCAACCCGTCGTGCAGCTCTCGACGGTGCCCACGAAGATCGGCGACCGATTGGTACCCCGCCACGTCGACCTGCGGCCGTTCGCCGTCAACGACGGTGACGACGTCTGGGTGTTGCCCGGCGGCCTGACCCGGGTGGCGCTGCCGGAGGGATCCCTGGTGGTCAACTCGAGCCAGGGCGGCGGCAGCAAGGACACCTGGGTGCTGGCCACCCGAACCTCTCAGGAGGAGCAGGAACTCGCGGGTGAGGAGATCGTCAGCGTTCCGCCGGAGTCGCCCATGGCCGAACAGGGCCCGGAGCTGACGATGGACCAGCAGATGAATCAGCAACAGCAGCAGCAGCAACAGCAGCAGGCAACGAACTCGGACTCGAACGGCGGTGGACAGTAAATGCTCGCGCGCAACGCAGAGTCGCTCTACTGGATCGGGCGGTACGTCGAGAGGGCGGACGACACGGCCCGCATTCTCGACGTCACCGTCCACCAGCTTCTCGAAGACGCCACGGTCGATCCCGACCACACTTCGCGAGTGTTGTTGCGAGTGCTCGGGTTCAAGCACGAGCCGGACGTCTCGCTCGACGTGTGGTCGCTCACCGAGGTCGTCGCCTTCAGCCGAGACGGATTGGGTTCGATCGTGGACTCACTGTCGAGCGCGCGCGAGAACGCCCGCGGTGCGCGTGAAGTCACGTCCAGTGAGATGTGGGAGTGCTTGAACACCACGTACAACGGGCTGAACGAGCGCATCAGGGCGTCCAAGCGCACCGGCCCGGCCGAGTTCTTCAGCTACATCGAGGAGCGGGCCGCGATGTTCGCCGGTCTCGCGGACTCCACCCTCAGTCACGACGACGGCTATCGCTTCCTCCTGCTCGGTCGCTCGGTCGAGCGCATCGACATGATCGTTCGGTTGTTGCTCTCGCGAGCCGGTGACCGGCCGTCGTCGCCGGCGTGGGTCACTGTGCTGCGCTCCGCCGGTGCTCACGACACCTACCTGCGCACCTACCGCGGCGCACTCGATGCACAGCGAGTTCTGGAATTCATGTTGTTGGACAGGCTCTTTCCGCGATCGGTGTTCTACGCGCTCAACGAGGCGGAGCGTTCGCTGGATCAGCTCGACCATCAGCCCAACAGTCGAGTCGGTGCGCGCGCAGAGGCGCAGCGTCTACTCGGTCGCGCGCGCAGCGAACTCGAATTCCTCCGTCCCGGTGAAATTCTCGACGATCTGCAGGAGCGCCTGCTCTCCCTGCAGGAAACCTGCCGTGAGCTCGGTGATGCGATCTCCAAGCAGTATTTCCACGCCGCTCCGTGGGTGGCGTGGACCGACGCCGGTTCCGGAACATTCGAAGATCAATTGGAAGGTGAACTGTGAGCTGGCGTATGCGTGTCGTGCACACCACGGGCTATCAGTACGACGCACCGGTGACGTCGTCGTACAACGAGGCTCGGTTGACGCCGCGAAGTGACAATCGGCAGAACGTGATTCTGAACCGAGTCGAGACCAACCCGGTGACGCGTTCCTACCGCTACACCGACTACTGGGGCACCGCAGTGACGGCGTTCGACCTGCACGCACCGCACACCGAGCTCGAGGTCACCGGATCGTCGGTGGTCGAGACCGATCCCTTCGTCTACCCGGACGAGAACGCCTCCTGGGAGGAACTCGCGAGCGATCCGGTCATCGACCGCTTCAACGAGGTCCTCGACAATACCGAGTACGTGCCGAAGAACAGGCAACTCGCGTCGGTGGCGAAGAAGCTGTCCAAGGGCCTACCGCCGCAGGAATCGGTGGTGGAGATCGCCAACTGGGTCAACCAGGAGATGTCCTACGTGCCGGGAACCACCGGCGTGCACACCTCGGCCGTGGAGGCATGGTCCGAGAAGAAGGGCGTCTGCCAGGACTACGCCCACCTGACGCTGCTGATGCTGCGCAGTGTCGGCATCCCCAGCCGGTACGTCTCGGGCTACCTGCACCCGAAGAAGCAAGCGGCGATCGGTGCGACGGTCGAGGGTCAGAGCCACGCGTGGATCGAGGCCTGGACCGGTGCGTGGTGGGGCTACGACCCGACCAACGCCATCGCCGTCAACGAGCAGCACGTTTCGGTCGGACTCGGCCGCGACTACGCCGACGTGCCACCGCTCAAGGGCATCTTCTCCGGCGGCGGTTCGACGGCACTCGACGTGGTCGTGGAGATCACCCGCCTCGCCTGATGCCGTGCGCGTTGTGCGTAGCTGTGGCTACGCACAACGCGCACGACTCAGTTCCAGCCGAAGTCTCGGCGCAATCTGTCTGCAACGGAATCGAATTGGGGCTTGCTCAGAATTGCGCCCTCGCGGCGAATACCGTCCTCGGGCACGTCGAGCACTCGATCCAGGCGAATCCAGCTCGGCCGACCCTCGGCGTCCCAGGATCCGGACCCGATCGACTGCCAGTCGCGGTCTCCGTCGCGGCTGCTCTGGCTAGAGAGCATAAGGCCGAGCAAATCGTTGCCCTCGCGCCCGATGACCAACACCGGGCGATCCTTGCCCTGGCTGGCGTCCTCTTCGTAGGTCACCCAGGTCCAGACGATTTCGCCGGGATCGGCTTTGCCGTCCAGGTCGGGGGAGTACTCGATGGTGCGGGCGCGCTGGGCCGTCGGCCTGGTCTGCGACGCCACCGGACGACCGGGACGAGGAGCCGGAGTGGACGTGCGAGTGGCCGTTCCGCTGATCGCGTCCTTGCCCTTCTGCAGGGCACCGGACTTCTGTAGCTGACGCAGAAGTCGAGGGCCCTCGCGCATCGCGATCTTGCCCAGTTCTTTGCCGAATCTGCTCCAGTTGCCAGCCATGCGGCGAGTGTAGCGATCCGGACGCCGCTGCTCATCGCCCGAACCGCGGCGACATGACACCCGAGTCGGACAGCCGGGGACGGCGCACCGTTCTCGGCGTGGGACGATAGGGAGACCCGTTCGCTCATTTCGAACACGCCAGCCGAAGGATACGAGTGCCCAGCTTCGCCGACACGACGTTCACCGATCCGTCCAGGATCAGGAACTTCTGCATCATCGCCCACATCGACCACGGTAAGTCGACGCTGGCCGACCGGATGTTGCAGCTCACGGGCGTCGTCGACGACCGGTCGATGCGCGCTCAGTACCTGGACCGGATGGACATCGAGCGCGAGCGCGGCATCACCATCAAGGCACAGAACGTGCGGCTCCCGTGGGTCGTCGACGGTGAAGAATTCGTCCTGCACCTCATCGACACGCCCGGCCACGTCGACTTCACCTACGAGGTATCGCGTGCCCTCGAGGCCTGCGAGGGAGCGGTACTGCTCGTCGACGCCGCCCAGGGCATCGAGGCGCAGACCCTCGCGAACCTGTACCTCGCTCTCGACAAAGAGCTCACCATCATCCCGGTGCTCAACAAGATCGACCTGCCGGCCGCCGACCCGGACCGCTACGCCGCCGAGATCGCCCACATCATCGGCTGCGAGGCCGACGATGTGCTGCGCGTGTCCGGTAAGACCGGAGTGGGCGTCGAGGAATTGCTCAACGAGGTCGTCAAGCTGGTGCCTGCCCCGGTCGGCAACCCGGACGGCCCTGCCCGCGCGATGATCTTCGACTCGGTCTACGACACCTATCGCGGCGTCGTCACCTACGTCCGAGTCGTCGACGGTGCGCTGAATCCGCGCGAGAAGGTCACGATGATGTCGACCGGCTCGACGCACGAGCTACTCGAGGTCGGCATCGTCTCACCCGATCCGAAGGCGACCAAGGGTCTCGGCGTCGGCGAGGTGGGATACCTGATCACCGGGGTGAAGGACGTCCGCCAGTCCAAGGTCGGCGATACCGTCACCACCTTCCGTAAGGGCGCGACCGAGCCGCTGACCGGCTACCGCGAACCCCGTCCGATGGTGTACTCGGGCCTCTACCCGCTCGACGGTTCGGACTACCCCGACCTGCGCGACGCCCTCGAGAAGCTGCAGCTCAACGATGCGGCACTGACCTACGAGCCGGAGACCTCGGTGGCGCTCGGCTTCGGCTTCCGCTGCGGCTTCCTCGGGCTGCTGCACATGGAGATCACCCGCGAGCGGCTCGAGCGAGAGTTCAACCTGGACCTGATCTCGACCTCGCCCAACGTGGTCTACCGCGTCGAGATGGAAGACGGTGCGGAGCACATCGTCACCAACCCGTCGTACTGGCCCGAGGGCAAAGCGCGGGAAGTGTTCGAGCCGATGGTCAAGTGCACCATCATCTCTCCCAGCGAGTTCATCGGTTCCATCATGGAACTGTGCCAGGGACGACGTGGCGAACTCGGCGGCATGGACTACCTGTCCGAGACCCGCGTGGAACTGCGCTACACGATCCCGATGGCCGAGATCATCTTCGACTTCTTCGACATCCTGAAGTCCCGGACGCGTGGCTACGCCAGCCTCGATTACGAGGAGATCGGCGAGCAGGCCGGTGCGCTGGTCAAAGTCGACATCTTGCTCCAAGGTGAGGCCGTCGATGCGTTCTCGGCGATCGTGCACAAGGACAATGCCGCGGCCTACGGCAACAAGATGACGACCAAGCTGAAGGAATTGATTCCGCGTCAGCAGTTCGAGGTGCCGATTCAGGCTGCCATCGGGTCTCGCATCATCGCCCGCGAGAACATCCGCGCCATCCGCAAGGACGTGCTGGCCAAGTGCTACGGCGGCGACATCAGCCGTAAGCGCAAGCTGCTCGAGAAGCAGAAGGAAGGCAAGAAGCGGATGAAGACGATCGGTCGCGTCGAGGTGCCACAGGAAGCCTTCGTCGCTGCGTTGTCGTCGGAGTCGTCGTCGGACAAGCCCAAGAAGTAGAGCAGAGCCAAGAAGTAACCTCACACCCTTTCTGTCGACCGCGCGCCCCCGCTCGCATCGGAGCAGGGGCGCGCAGTTGTCAGTAGGGGCGCGCGGTCCCGGCCGGAACCTGTCGCACATGGCGGGCGAGTACATTTCGAAGCTGTGACGACACCGATTCTGAAGCAGCTGCGTGTTCCCGTTGTCGGTGCGCCGATGGCAGGTGGCCCGAGTACTCCCGAACTCGCCCGCGCAGTGTCGGAGGCAGGTGGGCTCGGTATGATCGCCGGTGCGTTGCTGACGCCCGAAGCCCTTGCAGCACAGATCGACTCGGTGCGCGGTCTGCTGTTCGGTGTAAATCTCTTTCTGCCCGAGGAGCCATCGGGGGCTGACGTCCAGGCCTATGCCGAGCACCTGGCGTCCTGGTTCGAACGCTTCGACGCAAAGCCGGGTGAGCTGGTGCGGCGCGACGACTTCTATGCCGAGAAGTTCGCCTGGCTGCTCGCGCACCCGGTACCCCTGGTGTCGAGTACGTTCGCGACGTTCGACGCGGACGAGGTCGCCCAGTTGCACGCCGTGGGAACCGAGGTGTGGGCCACCGTCGCCACCGCGTCGGATGCATCGGTCGCCACCGCCAATGGCGTCGATGCGCTGGTGGTGCAGGGCCCCGAAGCGGGCGGGCATCGAGGCACCTTCGACGGTTCGGCCCCCGACGAGCCGCTGACCGAACTGCTGATCGCAGTGCGAGAGGTTTCCGATCTACCCCGAATCGCCGCGGGCGGGCTGATGGACGGACGCGACATTGCGCCACTGCTGGATTCGGGTCTCGCGCATGCGGCGCAGCTCGGAACAGCGTTCCTGAACACTCCCGAGGCCGGTACCAAGCCCGTGCACCGGGAGCAACTGGGCATCGCTTCCGACACTGCGGTGACCAAAGCCTTCTCCGGCCGTCCTGCGCGCGGGCTGGTGAACGAATTCATGCGCGAGAACTCCGAAGCGGCACCGCTGGCGTATCCCGATCTGCACTATCTGACCGCGCCGATGCGTGCGAAGGCCGCGGCGGCAGGAGACCCCTCGGGACTGTCGATGTGGGCCGGCACCGGCTATCGCCGCGTGCAGGCGAAGCCAGCGGCCGAGCTGATTGCCGCATGGGCAAGGCAACTCGGCCGCTGAACCTGCCCGCTCAGGGGTTGGCGTGCGCAGGCTGGAAGTGCCCCGACACCTGAGCTTCCTCGGCGCGAATGACGTGCACCACGGCGTTGATGAGTGCGAGGTGGGTGAACGCCTGCGGGAAGTTGCCGAGGTGACGGCCGGTGCGGTGGTCGATCTCCTCCGCGTAGAGCTTGAGCGGGCTCGCATAGCCGAGAAGTCGTTCGCACAAATGCTTGGCCCGCGGGAGTTCGCCGATCTCCACCAGCGCCGAGACGAGCCAGAACGAGCAGATCGTGAACGTTCCCTCCTCGCCTGCCAAACCGTCGTCCGTGGTGTCGGTTCGGTAGCGCAGAACCAATCCGTCCTCGGTCAACTCGTCGGCAATGGCGAGCACCGTCGCCCGGATGCGTTCGTCGTCGGCAGGCAGGAACCGCAGGAGAGGTGCCAGTAGCAGCGATGCGTCGAGCGACGGGTCACCGTAGCGCTGGGTGAGCACTCCGCGTTCGTCGGTGCCGTTCTCGAGGATGTCCGCCTTGATCTCGTCCGCGATCTTGTTCCACTTGATCGAATACTCCGTCTCGCCATGGATGTCGGCAAGCTTGGCACCGCGATCGAGCGCAACCCAACACATGAGCTTCGAGGATGTGAAGTGCTGCGGTTCGCCGCGGACTTCCCAGATGCCGCGGTCCGGTTTGCGCCAGTTGGCGATCGCTTCCTCGACCTGACGCTTGAGCAGCGGCCACAGGAATTCCGGAACATGCTCCCGCGACTTGACGTGCAGGTACACCGAGTCGAGCATCGTGCCCCAGATGTCGTGTTGTTCTTGGTCGTACGCGCCGTTGCCGATGCGAACGGGTTGCGCGCCGTCGTAGCCGGACAGGTGCGGCAGCTCGCTTTCGTCGAGGGTCTTCTCGCCGCCGATTCCGTACATCACCTGCAGCGGATTGACTTCACCGTTCGCCGTCGTCGCCACATCGGACATGAATGCGAAGAAGTCGTTGGCCTCACGGTCGAGTCCGAGTGTGTAGAGGCCCCACAGTGCGAACGTCGAATCACGTACCCACGTGTAGCGGTAGTCCCAGTTTCGTTCTCCGCCCGGCGTTTCCGGAAGGGAGGTGGTCGACGCCGCCAGTAGGGCTCCGGTGGGCGCGTAGGTCAGGCCTTTGAGTGTCAGGGCGCTGCGCTGCAGGTAGCCCCGCCACGGGTGATCGGGGAACCGGCCGATCGTGATCCACTGCCGCCAGCATTCGGACGTCCGCCACATCTTGTCCGCAGCCTCGTCGAACGTCTGGGGCGCAGGAAGGTCCGACCACGAGAGAGCGACGAACACGTTGTCGCCCTCCGTCATTCGGGTACGTGCACGCGCTTCGCGTCCCTCGATGCCGATCCGGAGGTTGGTGGTCAGCTTCAGGGTGGGCTGATCGCCGCCCGCACTCGCCTCACAGGTGGCGGTGGTTTCCTCGTAGACCTTGCCGGTGTACTCCCATTTCGCGGGTGCGCGGTGGTAGTCGAAGGCGGGCTCGCAGCTCATCTCCAGTTCGACTGTGCCGCTGACACACTTGATGGTGCGCAGCAGGATGTGCTCGGCATCCCAGTCGCTCGGTGCGCGCTTGTGGGTGCGGGAGCGTTGATCGGTGTTGTGCCACGGGCCCATGACGAGTGCGTCACGAACCACCAGCCAGCCGGTTTCGGTCTGCCAGGTCGTCTCGACGATCAGGCCGCCGGGCAGGTATCGCCGCGCGGCGGGCACGGATTGACCGTACGGGCCGACGCGGAAGTGCCCTGCGCTTCGATCGAGAACCGCTCCGAAGATGCTGGGGGAGTCCGGTCGGGGCACGCACATCCACTCGACCGATCCGTTGCGGGCGATCAGGCAGGTCGTTTCGCAGTCCGAGAGGAACGCGTAGTCGTCGATCGGCGGAAAGGCGCTGCGGTAGGACGTCAGGGTGGACACCGGGGCGTCGGTGCTGCCCAACGCTCCCTGAACCTCGACCCCGCCCAAACCTGGGTGTCCCGACCCCATGGCGGGCTCGTCGGCCACCGGGGGCACTGGCGAAACATCTTCGTATGCCGTCATGGCGTAATCATCGACCGATCGATGGCACTCGTCCACTGCTGGTCCTCACTCGGCGTGGCGTGAGGTCGTCACGGGCTGGTTTAAGCTGCGTGAGTGGATGCGATTGCACGCTGGTGGGACGGCGTCGAACTGTGGGTGACGGGTTTGCCGTTCGTCCCGCAGTCGGTTGTCGTGCTGCTCGTCCTCGTGCCGTCCGCATTTCTGCTGGCACGGGTGTTCGATCGCGTGCTCGCGGTGGTTCTGCACCTGCTCGGGCGCGATGCCCGGGCTGCTCGTGAGACGGAGCTCTCCGATGCGGCCACCACTACGACGAAGGATGGACAGTAATGCCACGGTCTCGGGTCACGTTGGCGCTCATCGCGCTGCTGGTGCTGGTTGTCATCGCCTGGTTGCTCACTCGATAGCCGATTAGAGTCGGTCCGGAACCTCTGCTAGATTTCTGACCGTGTCTTCTGCCGCCGAGTACTGCGTCCGCCACCAGTTGGCGTTGATTGCTGTCGGCATGCTGGCAGTCGCCGACATCGACTGTTGTTGATTCTTTCCTTCGTCGAATCGGTTCGTCGATCGTGGCCGTCGCGCACAACCGCGCTGCGACAGTTCACGACGTTCTTCTTGCCGCGCACGATGGTCCCGCGATGACGCGCGGCCACGGCAGTGGCCCGGTTCGACTCGGGAGTCTCGACTCTGCCCGGCTCGTACACAGTGCATACCGTCATGAAAGGCCTTCTCTCGATGAGGCACAGCTCTCGCTCCCTGCTGACCACGTTCGCGGCTGTGGGAGCCCTTGTCCTCACTGCTTGCAACGGTGGATCCAGTGACGTCGTCGGCGGTGAGCCGGACACCGCGAGCGGGCCCGCGCTGACCCTCGTGAGCTACGCCGTCCCGAAGAACGGTTGGGACGCAATCGGTTCGGCCTTCGCGGCAACCGAGGACGGCGACGGAACGGCGATCAACGCCGACTACGGCCCATCCGGCAACCAGTCGCGCAAGGTCGTCGACGGTGCACCCGCAGACATCGTCAACTTCTCGGTCGAACCGGATATCACGAGACTGGTCACCGCAGGCAAGGTCGACGAGGACTGGAACCGGAATGCCTACGCCGGAGTGCCGTTCGGGTCCGTCGTGACCATCGTCGTGCGCGAGGGCAATCCCAAGAATATTCGCACCTGGGACGACTTGCTCGAGCCGGGCGTTCAGGTGATCAGCCCCAGCCCGCTCAGCTCCGGTTCGGCCAAGTGGAATCTGCTCGCGCCCTACGCGGCGAAGAGCAACGGCGGGCAAGACAAGCAGGCCGGTCTCGACTTCGTTCGCGCACTCGTCGCCGATCACTTCCCGGTTCAGCCCGAATCCGGCCGCGCCGCAACCGAAGCCTTCCTGCAGGGGCAGGGTGACGCGTTGCTCAGCTACGAGAACGAAGCGCTCCTGATCGAGGAACAAGGACAGGAAGTGGAGCACGTCGACGTTCCTGTCACGTTCCGCATCGACAATCCGGTGGCAGTGATCAACGACAGCGCCAATCTCGATCGCGCCAATGCTCTCAACGATTTCCTCTACTCCGACGAGGGGCAGAGGATCTGGGCCGAGTCCGGCTTCCGGCCGACGAACCCGGATATCGCGTCGGAGTACTCCGACACGTTCTTCACCCCCGAAAAGCTGTACACGATCGACGATCTCGGCGGTTGGACCCAGGTGGACGCGGACCTGTTCGGCGACAACGGTGCCATTGCCACGATCTACCAAGAGAGCACTCGGTAGAGATGTCCGTATCGAACAGTGAACCGGCACCGGCGCAGTCGGGTGCCCTGCCCAGCACGACGCCTCGATTTCGTGCTGGGCGGGAAGGCCGGAAGTTTCGCGGCCCGGGATCGGTGGGTCCACTCGGCCTGGGTGTCGCCGTGTTGTGGCTCAGTGTCATCGTGCTGCTTCCGTTGGCCGCATTGACGGTTCAGTCCTTCGACGACGGTTTCGTCGGCTTCTGGAACGCGGTCACCGAGGAACGCGCAGTGGCCACGTTCAAGGTGACACTGCAGGTGTCCATCGCCGCAGCGGTGGTGAACCTCTTTCTCGGCACGCTGATCGCGTGGGTCCTGGTGCGTGACGAGTTTCCGGGCAAGCGTTTCGTCAATGCGTTGATCGATCTACCGTTCGCACTGCCGACCATCGTGGCCAGCCTGGTGCTGCTGTCGCTCTACGGTCCGGCGAGTCCGATCGGGTTGGTGTTCAACGCAACCAAGCCTGCGGTGATAGTCGCATTGCTGTTCGTCACGCTGCCGTTCGTTGTGCGCGCGGTGCAGCCGGTGCTGATCGAACTCGACAAGGACGTCGAGGAGGCCGCAGCGTCGCTCGGCGCGAACAACTGGACCATCTTTCGTCGCATCGTCCTGCCCGTGCTGCTGCCGGCGATTCTCAGCGGTGGCGGCCTCGCCTTCGCTCGGGCCATCGGCGAATTCGGATCGGTGGTGCTCATCGGCGGCAACATCCCCAACGACACGCAGGTCGCGTCGCAGTACATCCGTGAGCTCATCGAATACGACCGAACCACCGATGCCGCGGCGATCTCCGTGGTGCTGCTCGCGATCGCGTTCGCGATGCTGTTCGTGCTTCGCGTGGCGGGCAATCGACTGGCCCGACGTGAGGAGCAGATCTCGTGAAAATCGGACTGCCGATCAAACTGACACTGCGTACCGTCGCTCTGCTGTACCTCGCCGTTTTGGTGCTCTTTCCGCTCGGCACCATCCTGTTCCGCACGTTCGAGGACGGGATCGTCACGTTCTGGGAACAGATCACTACCCCGGCCGCGCAGTCGGCACTGCAGCTGTCGTTGTTGATCGTCGCGATCGTGGTTCCGATCAACATCGTGTTCGGTGTGGTCACCGCCCTCGCGCTCGTGCGCGGACGGTTCCGTGGCAAGGGTGTGCTCGAAGCCATCGTGGATCTGCCCTTCGCGGTGTCGCCCATCATCACCGGCGTCGCGCTGATCCTTCTGTGGGGAGCCAACGGATGGTTCGGCGGGGTCGAAAGCCTCGGCTTCACGGTCATCTTCGCGCTCCCCGGTATGGTCATCGCGACGATTTTCGTCACCCTGCCGTTCGTCGTACGCGAGGTCGAACCGGTGCTGTACGAAATCGGAGAAGAGCAGGAAGAGGCCGCCTCGACGCTCGGTGCTTCGTCGTGGCAGACCTTCTGGCGCATCACCCTCCCGGCGATCCGATGGGGTCTGACCTACGGGGTGGTTCTGACCGTCGCGCGATCGCTCGGCGAGTTCGGTGCCGTGATCATGGTCTCGACCAACCTGCCCGGCATCTCCCAGACACTCACGCTGCTGGTCAACACACGGTACGAGGACTTCAATCAACAGGGCGCGTACGCCGCGTCCACACTGCTGATGGGGATCGCCGTCATCGTGCTGCTGTTGATGACTGCCCTCGACAAGAAGAGGACGAAGTAATGACCGAGACACCCCCCGAGATCGAGATCTCCGTCGTCGGTGCCAACAAGCACTACGGCGACTTCGCCGCCCTCGACGATGTCAGCATCGACATTCCCAAGGGATCGTTGACGGCGCTGTTGGGACCGAGTGGCTCGGGCAAGTCGACACTGCTGCGCTCCATCGCCGGGCTCGAGCAACTCGATTCCGGACGTGTTGTGCTCGCCGGCCAGGACGTGACGTGGGTCAGCCCGCAGCGCCGTGAGATCGGGTTCGTCTTCCAGCACTACGCTGCGTTCAAACACCTGACGGTGCGCGACAATGTCGCCTTCGGCCTGCAGATTCGGAAGCGTCCCAAGGCGGAGATCGCCAAGAAGGTCGACGAGTTGCTCGAGATCGTCGGGCTTGCCGGATTTCAGGGCCGCTACCCGGCGCAGCTGTCCGGTGGACAGCGTCAGCGCATGGCGTTGGCCCGTGCCCTCGCCGTCGACCCGCAGGTGCTGCTGCTCGACGAGCCCTTCGGTGCGCTCGACGCCAAGGTGCGTGCCGATCTGCGGACGTGGCTCCGCCGACTGCACGACGAGGTGCACGTCACGACCGTGCTGGTGACCCACGATCAGGAGGAAGCGCTCGACGTCGCGGACAGGATTGCGGTCCTCAACAAGGGCCGTATCGAGCAGGTCGGCAGCCCGGAAGATCTCTACGATCGCCCGGCCAACAACTTCGTGATGTCCTTCCTGGGCCAGGTTGCGAAACTGAACGGACTTCTCGTGCGCCCGCACGACATTCGCGTCGGACGCGACCCGTCGTTGGCGCAGGCCCAGGCCAGCGGGACGGCCGAATCGGCCGGTGTCACGCGCGCCGTCGTCGAGCGCGTGGTGCACCTCGGCTTCGAGGTGAAGGTCGAAATGAAGAACGCGGCCACCGGCGAACTGTTCGCGGCGCAGATCACCCGCGGTGACAGTGAGGCACTCGGTCTCCGCGAGGGCGAGACTGTGTACGCGCGAGCGACTCGGGTGCCGAAAATTGCAGACGCTAGCGATCCCGATGCGATTGCTGCAGCACAGGTTCGATGAACCGGTGCGGTAGCGCGTTCGGCTCCTGCGTCGCCACGGCTCGTGCCGCAGGAGTGGAGCCTGCGGAACGACCCATTGAGACCGCGGAATCGTAGCGCCGCGACACCAGATCGGCCAGCGCCGGATGTGCTCCGATGACCTCCGCATGCACCACGTTCGGTAGGCCTGCCACCGACGCCTCGATCCTGTCGGTGAGCAATCCCGGGGCCAAGAACCAGGGTGCAACGACGATGCGGTCGGCTCCCATCGAGCGCAGCTGTGTGACCGCATCGGTGGGGGATGGGGAGACCGATGTCGCAAAGCAGGTGACCGCACCGGCCCAGCCTGTTCCGGCCAGTAGCTTCTCCGCGATCACACGAGTGCGCTGATTCGCCGGTGCCACCGAGGAGCCAACCGCCGCAAGCGCGATTCCGACCGTCGGATCGTTCAGCGCTGCACCGGTATCGGTGATGCGGTCGCGGACTGCGTCGATGAGGAGAGTGTCGTCTCCGAGGACGTCGGCCTGCACGATCGATACCCGCGGGTGCCTCGTTCGGGCTGAGTCCAGCAGCGCGGGCAGATCGACCTTCGCGTGAAAAGCTTTGCCCAGCAACATCGGGACTGCGACGACGCGTTCATGGCCGGCGGCGGTCAATTGTTCGACGACCTGCTCGACGCCCGGTTCGGTGAGATCCAGAAATGCGACGCGCACCTCCAGATCCGGACGCCGTCGACGCAGGACGTCGACGGCGCGGTGGATCATCGCACCCGAGCGCGGGTCACGGCTGCCGTGAGCAACCGCGATCAGTGCGCTCACGCCGGAACTGCCGACCCCAGTTCGACGGCAGCCAGGGCGTTGCCCACGAGCCCGGCAGCCAGCGTGTTGCCGCCGGCCGGATCGATCAGCAGGAAGCTGCCCGTGTGCCGGTTGACGGCGTAGTCGTCTGCCACGATGGGTTCTGCCACGCGCACGGAGATTCGACCGATCTCGTTGAGCTCCAACGATTCCGGCCCTTCCTGTGCAGTGAGCTCCTGCTCGTCGAACCGCTCGATCAGTGTCCCGACGATGGCCTGGGTGGTGCGCGTGCCGTGCTTGAGCAGTAGGCGAGCGCCGGGGCGAAGCGGCTTCTCGGCGAGCCAGCACACCGTGGCTTCGAAGTCGCCGATCGGTTCGGGTGCGTCCTGCGGTGAGGCGATGGTATCGCCGCGCGAGACGTCGACGTCGTCGGCGAGCACGAGGGTGACGCTGCGTCCGGCGTGGGCCGTGCGCAGTTCCCCGTCGGCGGTGTCGATGCGCTCGATGGTGGTCCGAGTGCCGGAAGGCAGGATGACGACCTCGTCGCCGACGTCGACGGTGCCTGCTGCTACCTGGCCGGCATATCCGCGATAGTCCGGGAAGTCTGCTGTGCGCGGACGGATCACGTACTGCACGGGGAATCGCAGACCGACCCGATGCGGTTCGGCGTCCACCGGGACCGACTCGAGGTGCTCGATGAGGGTGGGGCCGTCGTAGTACGGAGTCTTGTCGGACTTCACCGCGACGTTGTCGCCGTGCAGTGCGGACACCGGGATTTCGATGACGTCCTCGCTGGACCAGCCGAGTGAGGTGGTCAGCGAGTTGAACTCGGCCGAGATCTCGGCGAACACCGTTGCGGGGTCCTCGACCAGATCGATCTTGTTGACCGCGAGCACCAGGCGTGGAACACCGAGCAGGGCGAGAACCGCTGCGTGCCTTCGAGTTTGGGTGATGACACCCTTGCGGGCATCGACCAGCAGGATGACGAGCTGAGCCGTCGACGCTCCGGAGACGGTGTTGCGGGTGTACTGCACGTGGCCGGGAGTATCGGCCAGCACGAAGGAGCGGTGCGGCGTCGCGAAGTAGCGGTAGGCCACGTCGATGGTGATGCCCTGTTCGCGTTCGGCGCGTAGGCCGTCGACGAGCAGCGACAGGTCCGGTGTGGCCAGTCCCTTGTCCACCGACGCCCGAGTGACTGCGTCGATCTGGTCTGCCAGAACCGATTTGGTGTCGTACAACAGGCGTCCGACGAGGGTCGACTTGCCGTCGTCGACGCTACCTGCGGTGGCGAGGCGAAGGAGTTGAGTTCCCGTGCTGCTCATCAGAAGTATCCTTCTCGTTTGCGGTCTTCCATGGCAGCCTCGGAGACGCGGTCGTCGCCGCGGGTGGCTCCGCGTTCGGTCAGCCGTGACGCGGCCACCTCGGCAAGGATCGCCTGGTTGTCAGCGGCCTCGGACAGGACTGCGCCGGTGGTGGATCCGTCGCCGACGGTGCGGTAGCGCACCGACAAGGTCTGCAGTTCCTCGTTCTCGGCCGGTCCGCCCCACACTCCTGGCGTCATCCACATGCCGTCACGCTGGTAGACGGGACGCTGATGGGCGTAGTAGATGCTCGCCAGTTCCACGTCGTCACGGGCGATGTAACGCCAGATGTCGAGTTCGGTGAAGTTGCTGAGCGGGAACACCCGCACCTGCTCACCGGGGGAATGCTTGCCGTTGTACAGGTTCCACAGCTCGGGGCGCTGCTTCTTGGGCTCCCACTGACCGAAGGCATTGCGTAGCGAGAAGATCCGCTCCTTGGCGCGGGCGCGTTCCTCGTCGCGTCGGGCACCGCCGAAGACGGCGTCGAACCGATTCTCGGAGATCGCGTCGAGAAGCGGCACGGTCTGCAGCGGGTTGCGGATGCCGTCGGGGCGCTCGGTGAGGCGTCCGTCGGCGAGGTACTCCTCGACGCTGGCCACGTGCAGGCGCAGGTTGTACTTCGCGACCACGTGATCGCGGAAGTCCAGCACCTCCTGCAGGTTGTGGCCGGTGTCGACGTGGAGCAGTGCGAACGGCAGGGGAGCGGGCCAGAAGGCCTTGATCGCCAGGTGCAGCAGGACTGTCGAGTCCTTGCCGCCGGAGAACAGGATGACGGGGCGCTCGAACTCGCCCGCCACCTCGCGGAAGATGTGGATGGCCTCGGATTCGAGTGCGTCGAGGGTGTCGAACCGATCTGCGTCGAGATGGGTTCGACCGACGGTCGCCGAGGTGAGGTCGAGTGTCATGAGGCGTGCAACCCACATTCGGTCTTGGCCTTACCGGCCCAACGACCGCTACGCGGGTCGGCTCCGGGGGCAGGTTTGACGGTGCACGGCGCGCACCCGATGGACGGATAGCCCTCGTCGACGAGGGGATTGACCAGAATCGAATGTTCGTCGATGTAGGCCTGCATCTCCTCGTCCGACCACGGTGCGATCGGGTTGATCTTCACCAGGCCGAAGGCGTCGTCGAACGAGATGAGCGGGGCGTTGGCACGCGTGGGTGCTTCGACCCGCCGGATGCCGGTGACCCAGGCGCTGTAGTTCGCCAGTTCCTTCTTCAGAGGGGCGACCTTGCGCATCGCGCAGCACCGGTTGGGCTCGCGGGCGAACAGGTCCTTGCCCTCGATCGAATCCTGTTCCGCCACAGTCTTCTCGGCGCGGGCGTTGACCACGTGCACGCCGTAGACCGCCTCGACGGCGTCGCGCGTTCCGATGGTCTCGGCGAAGTGGTAGCCGGTGTCGAGGAACAACACGTCCACGCCGGGATGGACCTGTGCAGCGAGGTGAACGAGAACCCCGTCCTGCATGTTGGAGGCAACGATGAAGTCGTTACCGAAGTTGTCCTCGGTCCACTGCAACAGCTCCAGTGGGCTCGCCCCGTCGAGTTCGCGGGCACCGCGCTCGGCGATGTCCTTCAATTCCTCTACCGTCAAATTCAGCCTGGTACTCATCGCAAATCCGCCTCGTCTGCTCGCACGGCCCATTGAGCGAACCGTTCGCCGTCCTCGCGGTGCTTGTCGAAATTGCGCACCACTCTGTCGATGTAATCTCCCAGCTCGGAGCTGTTGACCTTGTGCTGGCGCAACTTTCGGCCGAAGGCACTGTCGAGTCCGAGGCTGCCTCCGAGATGAACCTGGAAACCCTCGATCTGATTCCCGGCCCCGTCGTCGACCAGCAGACCCTTGAACCCGATGTCGGCGATCTGCGACCGTGCGCACGAGTTGGGGCAGCCGTTGATGTTGATCGTGATCGGAACGTCGAGTCGACTGTTGATGTCGGACAGGCGCTCTTCGAGCTCCGGTACGAGAACCTGTGAACGCTTGCGGGTTTCGGCGAACGAGAGCTTGCAGAACTCGATGCCGCTGCATGCCATCAGGTTCTTGCGCCAGTGCGAGGGCCGGGCCGGTAGGCCCAGCGCATCGAGGTCGGAGATCAACTGCTCGAGCGTCTCGTCAGGAACGTCGAGGACGATCAGCTTCTGGTACGGCGTGAACCGCACGCGATCCGACCCGGCCTTCTCGGCGGCGTCGGCGACGGCGGCGAGGATGGTGCCGGAGACGCGACCCGCGATGGGAGCGACACCGACGGCGTTGAGCCCGTTCTTGAGCTTCTGGATCCCGACGTGATCGCGGGGCCGAGCGGGCTTCTCGGGAGCCGGGCCGTCGATGAGCTTGCGGTGCAGGTACTCGTCCTCGAGGACCTGGCGGAACTTCTCGATGCCCCAGTCCTTGATGAGGAACTTCAGGCGCGCCTTGGTACGAAGTCGACGGTAGCCGTAGTCACGGAAGATCGAGACGACGCCTTCCCACACGTCCGGCACCTCGTCGAGCGGGATCCAGACACCGACCCGCTGCGCCAGCATGGGGTTGGTGGACAGTCCGCCGCCGACCCAGAGGTCGAGCCCCGGTCCGTGTTCGGGATGGTTCACACCGATGAATGCGCAATCGTTGACCTCGTGCACCACGTCCTGCAGGCCCGAGATCGCCGTCTTGAACTTGCGCGGCAGATTGGAGTACTCGGGCTTGCCGATGTAGCGCTCGACGATCTCGTCGATGGCGGAGGTGGGGTCGAGAATCTCGTCGACCGCCTCGCCCGCGAGCGGGGACCCGAGCACCACGCGTGGGCAGTCGCCGCATGCCTCGGTGGTCTTCAGGCCAACCGCTTCGATGCGACGCCAGATCTCGGGGACGTTCTCCACCTCGATCCAGTGGAACTGGACGTTCTCCCGATCGGAGAGGTCGGCGGTGTCGCGGCCGAAGTCCTGGGAAATGCCGGCGAGGACGCGCAGCTGCTCCAGGTTCAGTGCGCCCGCGTCGCAGCGGATGCGCATCATGAAGTACTTGGCCTCGAGCAGGTCGATGTTGTCGTCACCGGTGAAGGTGCCGTCGTAACCCTGTTCGCGCTGGGTGTAAAGGCCCCACCAACGGAAGCGGCCGCGGAGGTCGCCCTTGTCGATGCTGTCGAACCCCTGCTTGGAGTAGATGTTCTCGATGCGGGCACGCACGTTGAGCGGGTTGTCGTCCTTCTTGGACTGCTCGTTGGCGTTCAGTGGCTCCCGGTATCCCAGTGCCCACTGTCCCTCGGCTCGACGCTTGGTCGGCCGTGGCGTGCGCTCCCGTGGTGTAACGGGGGCAGCGTCGGTGGTCGCGTCGCTGGTCGACGACATGCATTGCTCCTGCATCTGTGTGCTGGCCGGTACCCGGGACGACAGCGCAGGCGATTGCGCTCTCGAGGACAGTGGGGAACCGGTGGATCGAATGGACGTGCTCGAAGGAGGGCTGGTCAGCAGCCGGTCGTGTGTCGACACGACGCACTGCAGACACGGCCGAGATCGACATGGCGGCGCGCCACGAGTCGAATTCCTGAGTCGGTCACGGGAGCCATTGTGCCACGTCATCGGGGCGACAGACGACCGCGGCGGCTATTTACCCCGATTTTGCGGTGAATAGGCTGGCAGGGCGAGTGGGATCGGGCGGACCTGGACTCTGGGAGACTGGAGATCGTGAATACCGTCGTGCCCGTCCCGTCCACCTTCGAGCTGCCGGTCGAGGCATTCGACGGGGTGGGGGATCGGGCGTTCGGGATCTACGTGCACGTTCCGTTCTGCGCCACTCGGTGCGGGTACTGCGACTTCAACACCTACACGGCGGGTGAATTGGGAACGTCGGCGTCTCCGCAATCCTGGTTGGAGGGCCTGCGACGCGAACTCGACACCGCGGCGGGGCTGATCCAGGCCGGTACGGGTCGCGTGCCGACGGCGGACACCGTCTTCGTCGGCGGCGGCACACCGTCACTGCTCGGGGGCGACGGTCTGGCCGACGTCCTGGGTGCGGTCCGGTCCAGTTTCGGTGTGACCGACGGCGGCGAGGTGACCACCGAATCCAACCCGGAATCGACGTCGCCGGAATTCTTCGACCGGCTCCGAGACTCGGGCTTCACTCGAATTTCGCTCGGAATGCAGTCCGCTGCACCACATGTGCTCGCCGTGCTCGATCGCACCCACACACCGGGTCGCGCGGTCGCTGCGGCCAAGGAGGCTCGCGCGGCCGGGTTCGAGCACGTCAACCTCGACCTCATCTACGGCACCCCTGGCGAGCGAGACAGCGACCTCGATCAGTCTCTCGCCGCGGTGCTCGAGGCAGGCGTCGACCACGTCTCGGCCTACGCACTGATCGTCGAGGACGGCACCGCCATGGCACGCAAGGTTCGACGCGGTGAGCTGCCGGCACCCGACGACGACGTACTGGCGAGCCGATACGAACGCATCGACACGGCGTTGAACGCCGCGGGCCTGTCCTGGTACGAGGTGTCGAACTGGGCCACCGACGCTGCGGCGCAGTGCCGTCACAACATCGGTTACTGGGACGGCGGCGACTGGTGGGGCGCGGGACCCGGTGCACACAGCCACATCGGTGGCACCCGGTTCTGGAACGTCAAGCACCCGGCCGCGTACGCCGATCGGCTCGCCGCAGGCCACCTACCGGTGCACGGCAGCGAACTGCTCAGCGCCGAGGACAGACACCTGGAGGAGCTGATGTTGACCGTGCGGCTCCGCTCGGGAGTGCCGATGGCTCTGCTGGGGCCGGCCGAGCGCGCTGCCGCCGAGCAGAGTGTGACGGACGGGTTGATGGTGCGCCGCGGGGAACGGCTCGTGCTCACCGATCGCGGCCGATTGCTGGCCGACGCGGTGGTGCGCAGTATCGCAGCCGCCTGACCGATCTGTCCGGTGCCGCGGTTCTCGGGCCTCCGTACCCTCAGGCGCCGAGGGCGTCGTAGTCGAACACCCTGGCGTGCAACACTGTTCGATTGCGCAGAGCCGCACGCACTGCGCGGTGCAAGCCGTCCTCGAGATAGACGACACCACGGAACTGCACCGCATGAGGGAACAGATCGCCGTAGAAGGTGGAGTCCTCGGACAGCAACCTGTCGAGCTCGAGCACCTTGGTGGTGGTGACGATCTCGTCCAGACGCAGCTGCCGTGGCGGGATTCTCGACCAGTCTCTGATGGACAGACCGTGCTCGGGGTACGGCTTTCCGTCACGCACACCTTTGAAGATCATCGCGAGCCCGTGGCCGCTGGGTCGAATCGAAAGACAGTTTCCACTCGGACCACAGTAAGGCCTTGCACGAGCATGCGTTCGCCGGCTACTAGACTCGAGCGACGATTGGAAACGAGAACGGAGGTGGGCACCGATGTCGAGCACCGACGACAGGCGGTTCGAGGTTCTACGAGCGATCGTGGCGGACTACGTGTCCACCCAGGAACCGGTCGGTTCACGTGCCCTGGTCGAGCGTCACAGCCTCGGAGTGTCCAGTGCGACAGTGCGCAACGACATGGCCGTACTCGAGGCCGAGGGGTACATCGCCCAGCCGCACACCAGTTCCGGCCGGGTGCCGACCGACAAGGGCTACCGGCAGTTCGTCGATCGGATTGCCGACGTCAAGCCGCTCTCCGCGGCCGAGCGTCGCGCCATCCTGGAGTTTCTCGAGAACGGCGTCGACCTGGACGACGTGTTGCGACGCGGCGTCCGGTTGCTGGCTCAGTTGACCCGTCAGGTCGCCGTGGTCCAGTACCCCACGCTGTCGGCGTCCTCGGTGCGCCACCTGGAAGTGGTAGCGCTCACCCCGGCTCGGCTGCTGCTGGTGCTGATCACCGACTCGGGTCGCGTCGATCAGCGCATCGTCGAACTCGGTGATGTGATCGACGACGAGAATCTGGCGCAGCTGCGGCGTCTGCTCGGCGGCGCGCTCGAGGGCAAGCGGCTGGCGGCAGCATCGGCCGCAGTGGCCGAACTCGCCGAGAACGCGCCACCCGCGCTACGAGACGCCATGATTCGCTCGGCAACGGTGCTGGTGGAATCGCTCGTCGAGCATCCCGAAGAACGTCTGGTTCTCGGCGGTACGGCGAACTTGACGCGCAACGCGGCGGACTTCGCCGGCGACGCGGGGTTTCCCGGATCGCTCAGGGCGGTACTCGAGGCGCTGGAAGAGCAAGTGGTGGTGCTCAAACTGCTCGCCGTGACGCAGGACACCCGCACCGTGACAGTGCGGATCGGCGAGGAAACGCAGGTCGAGGAAATGCGTGGGACGTCGGTGATTTCCACCGGATACGGGTCGGCTGGCATGGTCCTCGGAGGAATGGGTGTTCTCGGGCCGACCCGAATGGACTACCCAGGAACAATTGCGTCGGTCGCTGCGGTTGCCAGGTACATCGGCGAGGTCCTGGCCGAACGCTGAGACGAGCGAGAACCGAATCGATCGACGGCCGCGGGGCATGGGCGGCCGCACACAGCAGCAACGAACGAGATTCATCTTCTAGGACGAAAGAGACGACGTGGCACGGGATTATTACGGGAGTTTGGGCGTCGGCCAGCAGGCGACGGACCAGGAGATCAAGCGCGCCTACCGCAAACTGGCGCGAGAACTGCACCCGGACGTCAACCCGGACGAGGCCGCGCAGGCCCGGTTCAAGGAGATCTCCACCGCGTACGAGGTGCTGTCCGATCCGGAGAAGCGTCGCATCGTCGACCTGGGCGGCGACCCGCTGCAGCAGGGCGGCGGAGGCGGCGGCGGTGGATTCGGTGGAGCCGGATTCGGCGGCGGCCTGGGAGATGTGTTCGAGGCGTTCTTCGGCGGGGGCGCGGGCGGCTCCCAGCGCGGGCCGAAGGGCCGAGTACAGCCGGGAGCGGATTCACTGCTGCGGACCAAGCTCACCCTCGACGAGTGCGCCACCGGCGTGACCAAGCACATCACCGTCGACACCGCGATCCTGTGCGACCTGTGCACCGGCTCGGGTACCAACGGCGACTCCAAGCCGGTTCGCTGCGACACCTGCGGCGGTGCCGGAGAAGTGCAGTCGGTGCAGCGCTCGTTCCTCGGCCAGGTCATGACCAGCCGTCCTTGCCCCACCTGCCGCGGTGCAGGCGAGACCATCCCCGACCCCTGCCGCAAATGCGGTGGCGACGGTCGCGTCCGGTCGCGTCGCGACATCTCGGTCAAGGTGCCGGTCGGCGTGAGCAACGGCATGCGGATCCGACTGGCATCGCAGGGCGAAGTCGGTCCCGGCGGCGGACCCGCGGGAGACCTGTACGTGGAGATCGTCGAACAGCAGCACGAGGTGTTCGTGCGCGACGGTGACGATCTGCACTGCACCGTCCGCGTCCCGATGGTCGACGCCGCCCTCGGCACCTCGGTCAACATCGATGCGATCATCGACGGACCCACCGAGATCTCGATCGAACAAGGCACGCAACCGAATTCGACGACGGTACTGCGTGGTCACGGAATGCCCAAGCTGCGGTCGGGCATTCGTGGCGATCTGCACGCGCACCTCGAGGTCATCGTGCCGACCAAGCTCGACAGCAAGCAGACCCATCTGCTCGAACAGCTCAGGTCGATGCGCGACCGCGACTCGGCGGAGGTCGTCACCACCGGTTCCGCGCACAGCGGCGGCCTGTTCTCGCGGTTGCGGGAAGCATTCAGCGGTCGCTGATCGATGGCCCCCACGGTCTTCTATCTCTCGCCCCTGCCGAACGTCGGAGAGTTGGCGGTGCTCGACGGCAAGGAAGGGCACCATGCCGCGACCGTGCGACGCATCCGCGTCGGTGAGCGGGTGTTGCTCGGTGACGGAGCAGGTGGCTTGGCCGACGCGGTCGTCGTCGCCGCGGAGAAGAATCGACTGGAACTGACCGTGCACTCGCGCAGCGAGATGCCGCGTCCCACTCCGGCCGTGACCCTCGTGCAGGCATTGCCGAAGGCGGATCGGTCGGAGTTGGCGGTCGAGCTGGCCACCGAGGCGGGCGTCGATGCCGTCGTGCCCTGGCAGTCGGCTCGCTGCGTCGCACGGTGGGAGGGCCCGAAGGCAGCCAAGGGCGTCGCGAAGTGGCGCAGTACCGCGTCGGAGGCGGCCAAGCAATCGCGTCGGGCCTACATCCCCGAGGTCTCCGAGCTGCAGGATTCGCGAGAGATCTACGCCCTCGTGCGCGGCGTCGTGGAGCGCGGCGGAATCGTCGCCGTGCTGCACGAGGCGGCCACCACGTCGTTTCGGGACCTGCCGTTCGCCTCGGTGCCCGAGGTCGCGATCATCGTCGGACCCGAAGGCGGGCTCGACGACAGGGAGGTCACCGCTCTGACCGAGGCGGGTGCAACCCCGGTGGTTCTCGGTCCGACGGTGCTGCGGACCTCTACGGCGGGAGCCGTGGCCCTCGGCGCGCTGGGCGTCCTGACCTCGCGGTGGACGCAACTTCCGCCGGACTTCGAGAACGCATGAGCGCGCGAATCAAGATCGCCTACGGCGAGCACCCGGAGCAGTTCGGGCACCTCTACCTGCCGGCCGAGCCGATGGAGGACACGACGCCGGTGGTCGTGGTGGTGCACGGTGGGTTCTGGAGCGGTCAGTACGGATCCAATCTGGGCACCCAGTTCGCCCGGGCCGTCGCCGGAGCCGGCGCGGTGGCGTGGAACATCGAGTATCGACGCGTCGGCGCAGGCGGGCACTGGCCGGAAATGCAGTCCGATGTGACCGCGGCACTCGACGTGGTCGCCGGGGAACTGCAGCAGCACGCCCCGGTCGGTGTCGACGACGTGCGCGTCATCGGGCACTCCGCTGGAGGCCACCTGGCAGTGTGGCTCGGCGGTGAGACCGGCACGAAGGTCCGCCCGTCGCGCATCGTCTCGCAGGCCGGCGTTCTCGATCTCGAACCGCGCGGTGCGTCGGGACGCACCAACCCGGCGGTCGAGGCGCTGTTGCAGGCCCGGTACGAGGACGATCCCGACCTGTACCGATCGGCCTCGCCGGCCGCGCGTGTACCCATCGGCATCCGGACGATCGCCCTGCACGGATCCGAGGACATCCAGGTTCCGGCGGCGCAGAGCGAACGGTACGTCGCGCTGGCGCGCGCCGCCGGGGACGACGCGGAGCTGGCGATCGTTCCGGGCGAGGACCACTTCGCCTTCCTCGATCCCGATTCCCGGTGTTGGGCGCTCTCGCTCGATGCCGTGATCGGTGCCACCAGCAAGTAATGGGAATGCGCATCGTCCCTGCGGCGTTAAACTCGATCCGTAGCGAGTGCACGTCCGAGAAGCCGACACCAGAGAGCAGGCCATAGCCACCACGTGAGTGAACACAGCGAACTTCCCGCCGAGCGTGACGTTCGGTCCACTTTGGAACTCGCCCCCGAAGCAGTGATGCCACTGCTGGGACAGTCCGACGAGAACCTGCGGGCGCTCGAGCAGATGCTGACGGCAGATATCCACGTACGAGGAAACGCCGTGACGCTCACCGGAAAAGTGGCGGATGTGGCGCTGGCCGAACGGGTGATCTCCGAGTTGGCCGCGCTGGCCAAGCGCGCTCAGCCACTGACTCCCGATGCGGTGCGCCGATCGATAGCCATGCTCACCGAGGGCGTGGCCGATTCTCCGGCCGAGGTGCTGAGCCTGGACATCCTCTCGCGCCGCGGTAAGACGATTCGGCCGAAGACTCTGAATCAGAAGCGATACGTGGATGCGATCGACGCCAACACCATCGTGTTCGGTATCGGGCCCGCGGGTACCGGAAAGACGTACCTCGCGATGGCGAAGGCCGTCCAGGCATTGCAGACCAAACAGGTCAGTCGCATCATCCTGACGCGTCCGGCCGTGGAAGCGGGGGAGCGGCTCGGCTTCCTCCCCGGAACCCTGCACGAGAAGATCGACCCCTATCTGCGCCCACTGCACGATGCGCTGCACGACATGATGGACGACGAAGCGATCCCTAAGCTGATGCAGGCCGGGGTCATCGAGGTCGCGCCCCTTGCGTACATGCGTGGTCGCACACTCAACGACGCGTTCATCATCCTCGACGAAGCGCAGAACACCACCGCCGAGCAGATGAAGATGTTCCTGACTCGACTCGGATTCGGATCGAAGATCGTCGTCACGGGTGACGTGACCCAGGTCGACCTTCCGGGAGGTGCGCGATCCGGACTGCGTGCGGCGTCCGAGATCCTGACCGACGTCGACGACATCCACTTCGCGCAGCTCACCAGCAGCGACGTGGTGCGGCACCGCTTGGTCTCGGAGATCGTCGACGCGTACGAGCGGTTCGAGTCGACGTCGGAAGGCGTCATTCCCAACCGCGCGCAACGCCGCACCGGTGGACCGCGTTCGGCGAGAAGATGATTCAGGCAGACGGACCGACAGATGCAGGCAACGAGAGCGTGGGTAGTGGCTAGATGAGTATCGAAGTGTCCAACGAGTCGGGGATGGACATCTCCGAACCCGAGCTGGTCTCGGTCGCACGGTTCGCGATCGCCGGCATGGACGTGCATCCCGCCGCGGAGCTGTCGATGGTGCTGGTGGATTCCGCCACGATGGCCGATCTGCACATGCGGTGGATGGATCTGCCCGGCCCCACCGACGTGATGTCGTTCCCGATGGACGAGCTGGAGCCGGGCGGTCGTCCCGACGCCCCCGAGCCCGGACCGGCGATGCTCGGCGACATCGTGCTGTGCCCGTCGTTCGCCGCGGATCAGGCTGCTGCGGCAGGCCATTCGCTCGAGCACGAGCTGGCGTTGTTGACCGTGCACGGTGTACTGCACCTGCTGGGTTACGACCATGCCGAGCCGGACGAAGAGAAGGAGATGTTCGAGCTGCAGAACCGTCTGCTCGCCGAATGGTACGAGGATGCCAGGCGAGCGGAGCAGGCCGCCGAACAGGCCGCCCGCGATGCCCGGCTCCTCGGCAAGGCCGGTTTCGTCGACGGACACGATCGATGATCTGCGTCGTCGAACAGCTGGAAGTACGGGGTCGTAGCGCGTGAGCAGTGCTGTTGCGCTCATCGTCTTCGCCGTCCTTCTCGTCCCTCTCGGAGGCCTGTTCGCTGCGGTCGACTCTGCACTGAACACGGTCTCGCGGGCGCGCATCGACGACATGGTCAAAGACGAGCGGCCCGGTGCCACCGGCCTCGTCGTCGTGGTCGGCGACCGCCCGCGCTACGTCAATCTGATGGTGCTGCTGCGCATCCTGTGCGAGATCGGCGGCACCGTGTTGCTCGCGGGTGGTCTGACACAGCTGATCGACTCCACCACGGCCTTGCTGATCAGCGCGGTGGCCATGGTGCTGGTCAGTTACGTCGTGATCGGTGTCGGTCCGCGAACCCTCGGGCGGCAGAACGCGTACTCGATCGCGTTGGCGGCCGCGTTGCCGCTACGCGCGCTCGGGTGGCTCCTCGGCCCGATCAGCAGACTGCTCATCCTCATCGGTAACGCGATCACCCCAGGTAAGGGATTTCGCAACGGCCCCTTCGCCTCCGAGATAGAACTCCGAGAACTGGTGGACATGGCTCGCGAACGCGGCGTCGTGGCCGACGACGAACGGCGGATGATCCAGTCGGTGTTCGAGCTCGGTGACACCTCCGCCCGTGAGGTCATGGTCCCGCGCCCCGAGATGGTGTGGATCGAGTCGGACAAGTCGGCGGGCCAGGCCACGTCGTTGGCCGTGCGCAGCGGACACTCCCGCATCCCGGTGATCGGGGAGAACGTGGACGATGTCGTCGGCGTCGTGTACCTCAAAGACCTTGTGCAGCAGACGTACTACTCCACCGACGGTGGCCGCGGAGTGCAGGTGTCCGAGTTGATGCGTCCGGCCGTCTTCGTTCCCGATTCCAAGGCGCTGGACAGTCTGCTCGCCGAGATGCAGCGCGATCGCAACCACATGGCTCTGCTCGTCGACGAGTACGGAGGCATTGCGGGCCTGGTGACCATCGAGGACGTCATCGAGGAAATCGTCGGCGAGATCGCGGACGAATACGACTCCGACGAGGTTGCCCCCATCGAGGAACTCGACGACGGGCGCTATCGATTGTCCTCCCGGGTGCCACTCGAGGACCTCGGCGAGATCTTCGACATCGAGATCGAATCCGAGGAAGTCGACACCGTCGGCGGACTCCTCGGCTACGAACTCGGCCGAGTACCGTTGCCCGGATCGCAGGTGATCACCCACGGACTGCTGCTGCGCGGCGAAGGCGGAGCCGACCCCAAGGGGCGCGTCCGCATCACCACGGTGCTGGTCGAAAAGATCGAACCCGACGAAGAATCCACCGAGGACGACGACTCGTCCGACGCCACTCGCCAACACTGAAATCTGGAGGTGCTCTTGTCCGAGCAGAACAACGGTGAGTTCCGATCCGGATTCGTCTGTTTCGTAGGCCGACCCAACACCGGCAAGTCCACACTGACCAATGCACTGGTGGGATCGAAGATCGCCATCACGTCCTCGCGTCCCCAGACGACGCGGCACACCATTCGCGGCATCGTGCACCGCGAGCACGCCCAGCTGATCCTGGTCGACACCCCGGGCCTGCACCGACCGAGAACGCTGCTGGGGCAACGCCTCAACGATCTGGTGCAGGACACCTACTCCGAGGTCGACGTCATCGGACTCTGCATCCCCGCGGACGAGAAGATCGGGCCCGGTGACCGGTGGATCCTCGAACAGGTGCGGCACATCGCGCCCAAGACCACGCTCGTCGGGATCGTGACCAAGATCGACAAGGTCAAGAAGGAACGCGTCGTACAGCAGCTGATGTCGCTGTCGAAGCTGCTCGGCGAGAATTCGCACGTCATCCCGGTGTCGGCCGAATCGGGCGAGCAGATCGAGAAGCTCGTCGACCTGCTGGCCTCCGAACTCCCACCGGGACCGGCGTTTTACCCCGACGGCGAATTGACGGACGAGCCCGAAGAGATCCTCATGGCCGAGCTCATCCGTGAAGCCGCGCTCGAAGGCGTCCGGGACGAGCTGCCCCACTCGTTGGCCGTCGTCATCGAGGAGGTCGTGCCCCGCGAGGGCCACGACAACATGCTCGACGTGCACGCAATCCTCTACGTCGAGCGATCGAGCCAGAAGGCGATCATCATCGGCAAGGGCGGTTCACGACTCAAAGAGGTCGGCACGGCGTCGCGACTGCAGATCGAGAAGTTGCTCGGCACCAGGATCTACCTGGACCTGCACGTCAAGATCGCGAAGGACTGGCAGACCGACCCCAAGCAGATGGGCAAGCTCGGCTTCTGACCGGAGCGGCTTCGCCGCACGTGCACGACTGGCCCCACCGGTCGTTCCGCAGGCTCCACTCCTGCCTCGTAGTGCGCTACGAAGTTTCGCTCACATCGGCCCACCAGGGATCGGGGCGCTTGCGGTGCCACTGCAAGACGTTCTCGAGTTGGGCGGCGACCGAGACCAGCAGTGGCTCCGAGGATTCGTGGCCCATCAACTGCAGGCCGATGGGGAGGCCGCCGGCGGTGAATCCTGCGGGCACGTTGACGCTCGGCCACCCCAGCACGTTCCACGGCCAGGTGTACGGGCAGTGCTCGGTGATGACCCGATCGGTGTCTGCGTTGGAGATGCCGTCGATGGCCTCGATCCGCGGCGGTGGGGTAGCCGTCGTGGGCGCGAGCACGATGTCGTACTCGTCGAAGAACCGGCCGATTCGACGCCCGATGCGCGGTTCGGCGGCGCGTGCTGCGCGCAGCGGCGCTCCGGCGAGAGCCCGGCCGCTCCTGGCGTTGGCTCGGGTCCTCGGGTCGGCGAGAGATGGATCGGGGAGTCGATCGAGCCAGGTCGCCACGCCCGCCAGTGAGCGGGGTAGGAAATTGAGCCCCAACAGCATTCCGTAGGCGGGGTCGTCCACGACCACTCGGTGTCCCAGCAATCGCAGCACCGCGGCCATCTCGTACGCCGCCGCCGCGATCTCCGGATCCAGCGGTGCCGGCGTCGGGATGAAGGGCTTACGAAGGCTGAGCGCGATGCGCAGGGAGCCAGGGTTGCGTCCGACAGCATCGGAGACGGTCAGCGGTATCGGACGATGCAGATCTCCGTCGTGACTACCCGAGACCACATCGAGGAGCAGTGCCGCGTCGGCCACCGTGCGCGCGAGCGGGCCGATGACGGTGATGCCGTTGAACGCCTCGGGCTCCGGCCACGACGATATGCGCCCGCGTTGCGGCTTGATCCCCACGAGATTCGTCCACGATGCCGGGATGCGCACCGAACCGGCACCGTCGGAACCCAATGCAGCAGAGACCAATTCGGCAGCCACTGCTGCAGAACTACCACCGGAGGAGCCGCCCGGCGTCCGCTCGCGGTGCCACGGATTGCGGGTGTGCCCGAAGGTGCCGCCGGTGAACGGCCACTGACCGAGTTCGGGACTGTTCGTCTTTCCCACGATGACGGCTCCGGCAGCACGCAATCTGCGCACCACCTCCGAGTCCGCGGTGGCCGGCGGAAAGTCACCCGCGCAGCCGAAGGCGGTCGGCTCTCCGGTGATGTCGACGTCGTCCTTGACGGCGATCGGAACGCCGAGCAGGGGAGCGGTGTGGCCGGTGGAACGCAGCCGATCCGCCTCGGCTGCCTCGGCGAGGGCGGCGCTGCGGCGCACGATGCGGAACGCGTTGAGCGCGGGCTGGCTCTTCTCGATCCGATCGAGCGACGCGGTTACCGCCTGCACCGACGTGATGCGGCCCGACGCGAGAGCGGCGGCCTGAGCAACGAGGGTCGACCGATGGAAATCCACGCCTGCACAGTATCGAGTACTCGTCAGCGCGGGAACGGTCACCGCCGCTGCGCGCGTGGGACACTGGAGTACGTGAGGCCATACCGTGACAACGCAGTCGTCCTGCGCCAGCACAAGCTGGGTGAGGCCGATCGCATCGTCACGTTGTTGACCAGGGAAAACGGAATCGTGCGGGCCGTCGCCAAAGGGGTTCGTCGCACCAAATCCAAGTTCGGTGCGCGGCTGGAGCCGTTTGCGCACATCGACGTTCTGCTCTATCCGGGTCGCAACCTCGACATCGTCACCCAGGTGCACACAGTCGACGCGTTCGGCGGAGACATCGTCGCCGATTACGGTCGCTACACCACCGGTTGCGCGGTTCTCGAAACTGCCGAACGGCTGGCAGGCGAGGAACATGCACCCGCGCAGCGGCTGCATCAGTTGACCGTCGGTGCCCTGCGCGCCCTCGCACAGCACATCCGGCCTCCCGAACTGGTGCTCGACGCGTACCTGCTGCGCGCGATGGGTTTCGCCGGATGGGCTCCCGCACTGACCGACTGCGCGCGGTGCGCAGCGGTAGGGCCGCACCGTGCGTTTCACGTCGCGGCCGGTGGGGCCGTGTGTGTGCATTGCCGGCCGCCGGGATCGGCGACGCCGTCGACCGGGGTTCTCGATCTGATGGTTGCGCTCGAGCGGGGAGAGTGGGACTACACCGTCACCACCTCCGATGCCGTCCGCAAGCAGGCCAGTGGACTGGTGGCGGCGCATCTGCAATGGCATCTGGAACGACAGCTGCGCACGCTTCCGCTCATCGAACGGTCGCACCCGCATCAGGTGCCGCTGGCACAACCTGACTCCGTGTTCGCCGACACCGTCGGGCAGGATGGGGACCGTGATTCGACGACGAGAGCCGCAACCCCGGCCTGACGAACAGTCGGCAGTGCGCCCTCCCGATCCGCATCCGTCGGGCGCTCGGCCGCCGATCCTGCAGCCCGAATTGATTCCTCGCCACGTCGCGCTGGTGATGGACGGCAACGGTCGGTGGGCCCAGGATCGAGGATTGCCGCGGACCGCTGGGCACGAGCAGGGTGAAGCGGTGCTCATGGACACCGTGTGCGGATGCATCGAGATCGGGGTTCAGTGGTTGTCGGCATACGCCTTCTCGACGGAGAACTGGAAGCGCAGTCCCGACGAGGTCAAGTTTCTGATGGGCTTCAATCGCGACGTCATCCGTCGTCGACGCGACGAGATGAACGAGATGGGCGTCCGGGTTCGCTGGGCCGGCCGTCGACCGAGGTTGTGGGGCAGTGTCATCAAAGAACTGGAAGTGGCCGAGGAGCTGACGAAGCACAACACCGTGATGACGCTGACGATGTGCGTCAACTACGGTGGCCGTGCCGAGATTGCCGATGCTACAAGGGAAATCGCTCGCCAGGTGGCCGCGGGCAAGCTGAACCCCGAGAAGATCACCGAGGCGACCGTCGCCAAGTACCTCGACGAATCGGACATGCCCGACGTGGATCTGTTTCTGCGTCCGTCGGGGGAGCAGCGAACGTCGAACTTCCTGCTCTGGCAATCCGCCTACGCGGAGTTCGTGTTCCAGAAGAAGCTCTTCCCGGACTTCGACCGTCGGGATCTGTGGGAGGCGTGTATCGAATTCGCTTCGCGAGACCGACGGTTCGGCGGAGTCAAGTATGAGTGAGAACGCGAACGAGATGCCGGCCGAAGGACTCTCGCTGCAGACTCGTGCCCAGCTTGCGCTCTCACAGTTCGCGACCGTGACTCTCGGCGACGAGGGGTCGCTCGGTTTCGACTACGCCGGTGCACTCTGCTCGCTGCGTGCGGTTCGACTCTCACCCGAACTCGAGGTGCTCTCGCTCACTGCAGTTCTGGCCTGGGACCGGCCGCTCAAGGCAGCTCTGCACAAGAAGGTTGCCGACCGCAATGCCGATTCGCAGTTCGGCGCGATCTCGGTCAACACCCACGACAAGCTCGCGGATGTGTTGCTGCGCTACACCTTTCCAGCGAACGGTCTGGACGACGAGGCGATGTTGACGATGCTCATTCTGGTGCTGGCCGGAGTCGAGAAAGCGCGCGAAGGCCTACTGCCCTGATCGGTCAGATAAGGTTTGCCTGTACTTACTTCGAGTAGAGGCGGATGCGATGACTGTGCAGTGGACCCGGATGCTGACGGCAACAGTGGCGGTGATCGTCCTCGGTGTGTCTCTGACGGCCTGTTCGACAGAGAGCCCGGAGGACTCGGCGGCACCATCGTCCGACGGTGCATTCCCGGTCGTCATCGATCACATCTACGGCAGCACGACCATCGCGGAGAAGCCGACCCGAATCGTCACACTCGGGGTGTCCGACGCCGATGCCGTCATCGCGCTCGGCACCGTTCCCGTCGGCAACACCGGGTACACGTTCTACGAGACCGGACTGGGTCCGTGGACCGACGAGTTGGTCGGTGACGCGCCGTTGACGCTGCTGGGCTCGGAGTCCGAGCCGAACTTCGAGCTGATCGCCTCTCTGGCACCGGATCTCATCACCGGACTCAATGCGGGTTTCGACGAGGCGACGTACGCACAACTCAGTGACATCGCGCCGACGGTGGCCCGACCTGCAGGATCGGCCGCTTATGCCGTCGATCGTGAGGTGGCCACCGACACCATTGCTCGTGCCATGGGTGAACGCGACCGCGGCGAGGAGTTGAACACGCAGACCACCGCGGCGCTCGAGCAGGTTCGAAACGAACATCCCGAGTTCGCGGGTAAGACAGCAGCAGTGGTGCTTCCGTACGACGGCCAGTTCGGCGCTTATCTGCCCGGTGATGCGCGGGGGACGTTCGTCACCTCGCTGGGCTTCGAGGTCCCGGAATCGATCCGCGCCCAGGACGACGGCACCAACTTCTTCGTTCCGGTCTCGGCCGAGAACATTTCCATGCTCGACGCGGATCTGGTGCTCTATCTCGGTACCGGTGAGGACATCGACGTGGTGGCGGAGAACCCGATCTTCGGAACGCTCGATGCCGCACGGGGCGACGCGATCGTTCCGTTGTCCACCGATCAGCGTGGCGCGATCACGTACAACTCGGTGCTGTCGATTCCGTTCGCCATCGACGCGGTGGTACCTCGCGTGGCAGAGGCCGTCGCCTGAGCGGATTCACCGAACGGCAGCACTGCACTGACTGCAGGTGCCGAAGATCTCGATCGTGTGGCTCACGTCGCTGAAGCCGTTGGACTCTGCGACACTCTGCGACCACTTCTCGACGGTGGGGCCTTCGACCTCGACGGTGAAACCACACGAACGGCACACCAGGTGATGGTGATGACCGGAGGAGCAGCGTCGGTAGACGGACTCCCCGTTGTCGGTGCGGAGCACGTCGACAGTGCCGGCATCGGCGAGGGTCTGGAGAGTGCGATACACGGTGGTGAGGCCGATGCCCTCACCGCGCTTGCGCAATTCGTCGTGCAGATCCTGTGCGGACTTGAACTCCTCGATGGTGTCGAGCAGATCCGAGATGGCACTGCGCTGCTTGGTGGCCCGCACACCGACGACGACGGGTCGTCTGGGTGTGGCGGTATCGGTGGACTTGTCGGTCACGGGTGTCGGCCTTCCTCGGCGTGGGCCACGGCGTCGACGACGATGTGGGAGAGGTGATCGTCGACCAATCGGTACAGGACCTCGCGTCCGTTGCGTTCTCCGCGCACGACACCCGCTGCCTTGAGTACCCGCAGGTGCTGGCTGATCAACGGTTGCGTGACACCGAGGGCGACGACGAGTTCGTGAACGCACCGCTCGGACTCGCGCAACTGCAGCACGATGGCGATGCGTACCGGCGCCGCGAGTGCCCGCAGGATGTCTCCCGCCGCAGTCAGAGTCTCCTTCGGCGGGATGTGAGCCGGGGGTGCGACGGCGAACGGATCGCCCGAGTGCAACGGATGCTCGGGATCCTGCCTGTGGCTCGAACTTGCTTCCACTGTCGAGTCCGTGGACACGGTTGCGGCTCCTTCGGTAGCCGGTTCGTTGCCGGCGGACTCTCCCTGCACGATCGACGTCATGACTTCAGGTTAGTGCAGTTGTTGTTATTGCAAATCGTATTCATTGTGATATGCACAGGTGCGCATGTCAACTTCCGCACTCGACCGCTGTTCGGTTTCGCCCGCCGAGCCAGATAGTCTGATCAGGGCGAAAACCGCCCACGTCACCTCTTACACGATGTAACCGAAGATGGAGAGCTCCGCCAGTGGCACCCAAGTCCAAAGTCGAAACCGTCGCCAACCTCGCCAAGCGCAGAGGCCTCGTCTACCCGTGCGGCGAGATCTACGGCGGTACCAGGTCGGCCTGGGATTACGGTCCGTTGGGCGTCGAGCTCAAGGAGAACATCAAGAAGCAGTGGTGGCGCAACATGATCACCAGCCGCGACGACACCGTCGGGCTGGATTCCTCGGTGATTCTGCCTCGTGAGGTGTGGGAGGCGTCGGGCCACGTCGAGACGTTCTCCGACCCGCTGGTCGAGTCGCTGCACACGCACAAGCGCTACCGCGCCGATCACCTCATCGAAGCCTACGAGGAAAAGCACGGCCACCCGCCGGAGAACGGCCTGGCCGACATCCGCGATCCCGAGACCGGTGAGCCGGGTTCGTGGACCGAGCCGCGTGCGTTCTCGGGCCTGCTCAAGACCTTCCTCGGCCCGGTCGACAACGAAGAGGGCCTGCACTACCTGCGTCCCGAGACCGCGCAGGGCATCTTCGTCAACTTCGCCAACGTGCTGACCACCTCACGCAAAAAGCCGCCGTTCGGTATCGGCCAGATCGGCAAGAGCTTCCGCAACGAGATCACTCCCGGAAACTTCATCTTCCGTACCCGCGAGTTCGAGCAGATGGAGATGGAGTTCTTCGTCAAGCCGGGCGAGGACGACGAGTGGCATCAGTACTGGATCGATTACCGCATGAAGTGGTACACCGATCTCGGTATCGATCCGGAGAACCTTCGGCTCTACGAGCATGCCAAGGAGAAGCTGTCGCACTACTCCAAGCGCACCGTGGACATCGAGTACAAGTTCGGTTTCCAGGGCAGTGCGTGGGGTGAGCTCGAGGGCGTCGCGAACCGCACCGACTACGACCTCTCGGTGCACTCGAAGGCGTCGGGCCAGGACCTGAGCTACTACGAGCAGGCCACCGACACCCGGTACACCCCGTACGTCATCGAGCCGGCCGCAGGCCTGACGCGTTCGCTGATGGCGTTCCTCGTCGACGCGTACACCGAGGACGAAGCTCCCAACGCCAAGGGCGGCGTCGACAAGCGTGTCGTGCTCAAGCTGGACCGTCGTCTCGCCCCGGTGAAGGTTGCAGTGCTTCCGCTCTCGCGTAACGCCGACCTGACGCCCAAGGCGAAAGATCTTGCGCAGCAACTGCGTCAGTACTGGAACGTCGAATTCGACGACGCCGGAGCCATCGGTCGCCGCTACCGTCGTCAGGACGAGATCGGCACCCCGTTCTGCATCACCGTCGACTTCGACACCCTCGACGATCATGCCGTCACCATCCGTGAACGCGACACGATGGCACAGGAGCGCGTTGCTCTCGACCAGGTCGAGGGCTACATCGCCTCTCGACTGATCGGTGCGTAAGAGCCTCACATAACCGACAGGGCCCGATCTCTTCGTGAGATCGGGCCCTGTCGTGCGTATGTCGAGAAACTAGAAGCGGCCGCCGCCACCGCCGAATCCGCCGCCCCCACCACCTCCACCGAAGCCCCCGCCACCACCGAAGCCACCACCGAATCCACCGCCGCCACCGCCGCCGCGAAGGACGCTGTTGATCAGGATGCCGCCGAGCACTGCGCCGGCGATGTTGCCGCCGCTGCTGCCACCGCGCGGACCGTGACGGTTCTCCCAGTTCTGTACATCGGACTGGGCGATCTGCGATGCGCGCGAGGCCAATTGGCTGGCGGCATGCGCATGCTTGAGGGCTTCGTCGGGGTTCTCCGGTTCGAGCTGCCGGGCCGCGCCGAGGTGGCGTTCGGCCTCGGACAGGCGTGTTCTGGCGTCGGCCCCGACGCCGCCACGACGGGTCGAGATGTAGTCCGCGGCTGCGGTGATCTGTGCCTGAGCGGCCGCGATATCGCGCTCGAGGCGAGCCCGCAGCTGGTCTTCGGCAGCCTTCTCGGCCGATGCCTCGTCCACGATCTTCTCGAGTTCGGCATCGGCTTCGGCGAGGGCGGTATAGCTACCCAGAGGATCCGAGGATTGGGCCTTCTCCGCGTTCTGCAACGCCGTCTGCGCCGCAGTCACCGCCGAGTGCAACTCGGCACCACCGTGTTCGGTCAATGTGCCGGCCTGCTCGATGTCGCGGCGGACGTCCGCGATGGCGTCGGGCAGGGTGGCGATGGCGTGCCTGATGTCGTCACGTGCGTGGTCGACGCCGTCGAGCAGTGTCTTGGCCTGATCGACGGCTCGTTCGGCCGTCCGAATCGCAGTGACGGCCGGACCCTGCTTACCGGGCGGGAGCGCAGCCGCCTTGCGGCCGGCCTCGATGTTGTCCTCGGCCAGCGCGAGGCGGTCCTTGGCCATCGTGACGTTGTCCGCTATCGATTTCAGTGCGGTCTCGGAGAATTCCGAATGCAGTTGAGCGAGCAGGGTTTCGGATTGCGGAATCCGCACCGTCAACCCGATGATCGCCTGGGTGAGCTCGTCGAGATGCGACTCGGCATTCATCACCAGGTCGCGAAATCCGTCGAATTCCTCCACCCGCGAATCGAGTTCGCGATCGGCTTGCCCGCACGAGGAGATGATCTCGACGAGCATCGCGCGTCGTTGGTCGGGAGTTTCGGGAATGGCGTCGTCGAGGCGTTGACGTATTTCGAAGGCAGAGGCCAACGCTTTCTTGGCGTTGTCGTGGGCGGCGATGAACGGTGCCGCCGCGGAATCGCCGAATTCGCCTCGCGCGAGGTTCAATTCCTCTTCGCTGGCGCGCACGGCATTGTCGGTCTCGATCAGAATTTCCTTGGCGCGGGTATCGAGGACGTCGATCGGGAAGGCGGCCAGCGCGGCCGGGTCGCTCGGGTCGATGTTCGCCACGGCCTCGACCTCGGCGGCGACGCGGGCCTTCTTGCGACGCGAGGAGTAGACGACAGCTCCGCCGCCCGCCACCGCCAGCACGCCGACACCGATCAGCAACGGTGCCGACGATCCGCCGCTGCCGCTCGAGGCATACGCGTCGCCGAGTGCACCGGCTGCCGCAATAGCGGCACCGGACCAATCCTCCTCGCGCAGTGCGGGTTCCACGTCGTTGACACGGATGTCGTCCTGTTCTGACGAGGTGATCTGAGACAGTCCGGTATTCACGCCCAGGTAGTACGAACGGTCCACGGTCGCCACCGCGAGGAGGACGTCACGCTGCCCGAGATCGCTTCTCGACGCGGTCTGCTCGGCCCAGTCGGCGGCCGACAGGTTGTCGAAATCCGCAACGTAGGTGACCCACAACCGAAGCTGGCTGCTGCCGTAGAGGTCGTCGACCGAGGTCTGCACCTCGGCCAGCGAATCAGGGTCCAGAGCCTGGACGTTGTCGGTGATCTGGGTGGCCAGCCGCGAGGGAGCCTCGGCGGATGCAACCCCCGGCGCGAGCAGAACCGCCGCGAACAGGGTCAGAGCACCCGTAGCGGCGAGACGACGAAATCGATGGACCGACCTGGGGACTGTGGCGCTGCTGTGCCGCCGGTGCTGGACTGCCATGGCCTGAAATCTACCGGCTGGGCGGTGCAGAGATCGAGCAGGTCGATGTGGATGCATGACAGTTGTCACCTCGCAATCGTGACGCTCGAACGAGGTCGAAGCCGCCCGGCCGCAGCAGAGTGAGTCCCATGACCACAACAACGGCAGTCGAACTACGAGACGTCACCAAGACCTACGGCTCGGTCCGGGCGGTCGACGGGCTCAGCCTGTCCATCGAACCGGGCGAGGTCGTCGCATTTCTCGGACCCAACGGAGCGGGAAAGACGACCACCATCGACATGATGCTCGGGCTGGCAACACCCACCACCGGGTCGGTGTCGGTGTTCGGGGGCACGCCCGCCGACGCCATCGCCCAGGGCCGCATCTCGGCCGTCATGCAGACCGGCGGTCTGCTTCGCGACCTGACCGTCCGCGAAACCGTCGAGCTGACCTCGGTGCTGTTCGCCCGAACCCGGTCGGTGCAGGAGGTTCTCACCCGGGCCGGTATCGCCGAGATCGGCGATCGCCGAGTGGCCAAATGCTCCGGCGGGCAGCAGCAGCGATTGCGGTTCGCGCTCGCATTGCTGCCCGACCCGGATCTGCTGGTGCTGGACGAGCCGACCACCGGCATGGACGTGGAAGGGCGTCGCGACTTCTGGAACGCCATCCGCCAGGACGCCAGTACCGGCCGAACGGTGCTGTTCGCTACGCACTATCTCGACGAAGCCGACGCCTATGCGGACCGTATCGTGCTGGTGCGGCACGGCAAGATCGTCGCCGACGGCAGCGCCGCCGAGGTGAAGAACCTGGCTGCAGGACGCACCGTCACCGCCACGCTGCCCGGCGTCGACCAGTCGGTGTTGCTGGCTCTGCCGGGGGTGGACCGCGTCGAGACTCGCGGCGATCGGGTGATCGTGCACGGCCGCGACTCCGACGCGGTGGCTCGGTACCTACTCGACGAAGCGCACGCGACCGATCTGGAAATCGTCTCGCGCAACCTCGAAGACGCATTCCTCGCCCTGACCACCGACTCACAAAACGACCTCGCCGGGAGCATCCGATGACCACGACCACGCCGTCCACGACCACCCGTACCTCTGCCAGAGCTGTTGCCTGGGGCGGCTTCTCGCCGACCTTTCTCGGACTCGAGATTCGCAGGCTCTTCCGAAACAAGCGAACTCTGATCTTCACCTTGGTGATGCCGCCGGTGTTCTTCGTCATCTTCGGCACACAGTCCGACTACAGAACCGACTACCCTTTCGCGCACGGCAACGTCACCGGCTACATCGCCATCAGCATGGCCGTCTACGGAGCGATGCTCGCCACCACCAGTGGGGGAGCGATGGTCTCGGTCGAGCGGGCGCAAGGGTGGAGCCGACAGTTGCGGTTGACCCCGCTGAAGCCGGTCGCCTACATCGTCACCAAGGTCCTCGTGGCCATGACGATGGGTGCAGCCTCGATCGTCGTGGTGTTCGTCGTCGCGAAGTTCCTCGGGGCGGACATGCCGATCTGGGTGTGGATCGTCAGCGGTCTGATCGGCTGGATCGGCTCGGCGGTGTTCGCCGCGTTCGGACTGTTCATGGGCTACCTGCTGCCGTCGGAGAACGTGATGCAGATTCTCGGACCCGTGCTGGCGTTCCTGGCGTTGGCGGGCGGACTCTTCGTTCCCCTCGGTGACAGCGGCTGGTTCCCGATGCTGGCCCAGTTCACCCCGCTCTACGGGCTGGCCACCGTGTCCAGGGCCGCGTTCGCCGGGACCGAAACCGGAACGTTGCTGATCGCCGTGATCAATCTGGCGGTGTGGGCGACGGTGTTCGTCTCGGGAGCTGCGTTGCTGTTCCGAAGAGACACCACGCGTGCCTGAGACCGAAACCACTGATCATGTCGCCCACAGAGATACCGTGGGCGGCATGACCACGCTCACCGCCGACCTTCCCGAGGGACGGATCTGGCGGTTCGGCTGGATGTTCGGAGCCATCTGGCTGGTGTACCTGATCTACCCGTTGAACGACATCCTCGCTCTGGAACACACGCCGGCGAAGGTTGCCGGGGTCATGACGATCGTTGCCTTCGGAGTGGTGTTCACGTCCACCTTCTGGCGCTTCCGCACCGGACTCCGCCGAGGAAAGCCACTGCCTACTTCGCAGGCGTGGATCGCGCTCGGGGTCATGATCACCCTGACCGTGTTCATGAGCCTGTCGATCGACACCACTGCATTCGGTGCCACCGTCTATATCGCAGTGCTGGCCATGATGACCCTGCCGGTCAGGCAAGCGTGGGCGTTGGTGGTGGTGATGGTCGCACTCGTCGAGGCGGTGCCACGCTTCGTCTCGTCCTGGGAGCCCGACACCTTCTTCGCGTTTCAGCTGCTGATCAGCGCGGCCGCGGCCTGGGGCATCACCCAGGTGTTCCAACGCAATCACGAATTGGCCGTGGCCAGGCAGCAATTGGCAGACCTGGCCATCGTGGCCGAGCGCGAGCGCATGAGCCGAGACGTGCACGATATCCTCGGCCATTCCCTGACCGTCATCACCGTCAAGAGCGAACTGGCCGGCAGGCTCATCGAGATCGACCCCGCCCGAGCTGCCGTCGAGATCGCCGAACTGGAAACCCTTGCGCGGCAAGCGCTTGCGGACGTTCGCAGCACCGTCGGCGGAATGCGGCAGATCGATATAGGCACCGAACTGCCCAGTGCACGTACGGCTTTGAACGCTGCGGGAATCGAGGCCGACCTTCCCGGCGATGCCGACGTGGTGCCGCTGCGACACCGAGAACTGTTCGGTTGGGTACTTCGGGAAGCGGTGACCAACGTGGTTCGACACTCGAGCGCACGGCACTGCCGGGTGACGCTGACGGCGTCGAGCATCTCGATCGTCGACGACGGAGTCGGACCTGCCGAGGGCGGCAGCGACAACGGTGGCAACGGCCTTCGCGGTCTCGGTGAACGAGTGATGGCATCGGGTGGTTCACTGACGATCGCTCGGGTGTCGACCGGTGGTTTCGGAGTGGAGGTTTCGGCGGAATGAGCATCAGACTGCTGTTGGCCGACGATCAGGCGCTGGTGCGGGGCGCGCTCGCAGCACTGCTGGGTCTCGAGCACGATCTGGACGTTGTCGCCGAGGTGGGACGCGGGGACGAAGTGATCGCTGCCGTACTGGAACATCGACCCGACGTCGTGCTGCTCGACGTCGAGATGCCCGGCAAGAACGGTATCGACGTCGCCGCCGAACTGGCTTTGGTCGCTCCCGAGTCGAGGGTGCTGATTGTCACCACGTTCGGCAGACCGGGTTACCTGCGCCGCGCGATCGATGCGGGTGCGTCGGGTTTCGTGGTCAAGGACACTCCAGCCAAGCAGCTGGCCGACGCTGTTCGGCGGGTGCACATGGGGCTCCGGGTCGTCGATCCGACGCTGGCAACCGAGACTCTGACGGACGGCATTTCTCCGCTCACGGCTCGTGAGCAGGAAGTTCTCCGCGCCGCAGCGCAGGGAGGGACGGCCGGCTCCATCGCTGCCACGGTGCACCTGTCGGAGGGGACGGTGCGCAATCATCTGTCGTCGGCGATCGGAAAGACCGGTACCAGCACCCGGGCCGAGGCGGTCCGCGTGGCCGAGGATCGAGGGTGGCTGTAGCTCGTTCGAGGCGCGCCGTGACCGCCGAAGAAGCGCGGGCCTGGCAAACTCGAGGGGTGAACTCAACTCTCGACCGAGATTCGTACGGCGATCCGTACGACGATCGGTATGCCCCGGACCCCGGTCCCGAGCGCCTCGGCTTCTTCGGAACGCTCGGACGCTGGACCGGTCGGCTGGTCGCGGGAGTGGTGCTGATGGCGTTGGTACTGGTCGCAGGAACAGCGGTGCGGGTATGGCAGGTGGCGCGCATCGACGACTACTCCAAGGCGGACGCCATCGTGGTGCTCGGTGCGGCGCAGTACAGCGGCACACCCTCGACCGTGTTCGAGGCCCGTCTGTCCCAGGCCGCGTCACTGTACGAGCAGGGAATCGCCCCCGAGATCGTCACCGTCGGTGGCAAGCAGGAGGGCGACCTGTTCACCGAGGCGGCGTCGGGCCGAAACTATCTGATCGAGCAGGGAGTGCCCGCCGACGCCATCACCGCCGTCGAGACGGGCTCGGACACCCTCCGGAGTATCGAGGCCGTGAGCAACACACTGCAAGAACAGGGCAAGTCGTCGGTGGTGCTGGTCAGCGACCCGTGGCATTCATTGCGCACCAGAACCATGGCGCGTGACGCAGGCCTCGACGCCTGGACCTCGCCCACCCGCACCGGTCCGGCCGTCTACACCAGAGAATCGCAGGCACACGGAATCGCCAGGGAGACAGGCGCTCTGCTCTGGTATCAGTTGACCCACTTCACGGCAGACTTCTCCTACACGGCGGGCCAGTAGATGACCGGCACCTACTCGGCGCACGACGTCGAACGATTCGTCACCGAAGCCCCGAAGACCGCGGGCTTGCGGGCCGGGGCGGACAACGCCTCGCATCGAAGCGCCTTCGCTCGCGATCGTGCGCGCGTGTTGCACTGCGCGGCCTTGCGCAGGCTCGCGGACAAGACGCAGGTCACCGGACCTCGAGACGGAGACACCCCGCGTACGCGGCTGACGCACTCGCTCGAAGTGGCGCAGATCGGCCGCAGCATCGCCGAAGGCCTGGGTAGCGACCCCGATCTGGTCGACCTTGCCGGTCTGGCGCACGACATCGGCCACCCGCCGTACGGCCACAACGGTGAACGCGCCCTCGACGAAGTGGCCCAGGATTGCGGCGGCTTCGAGGGCAACGCGCAGAACCTGCGCATTCTGACCGGTCTGGAGCCGAAGATCCTCGACGCGGACGGCCGCAGTGTGGGGCTCAACCTGACCCGAGCCTCGCTGGATGCGGCGACCAAGTACCCATGGATCAGGCCCGCACCCGGAGCGAAATTCGGTGCCTACGACGACGACTCGGCCATTCTGGATTGGGTGCGCAACGGCGCGCCCGAGAAGCACAAGTGCCTCGAAGCGCAGAGCATGGACTGGTCCGACGACGTGGCGTACTCGGTGCACGACGTCGAGGACGGTGTGATCGACGCCCGAATCGACTTGCGTGCGCTGTCCGATCCGATCGAGCAACGCGCCCTGGCCGAACTCGGCGTCTCGGAATTTCGCGGACTCGACGTCGACGAACTGATCGAGGCCGCGAACCGACTGTCGAGGATGCCCGTCGTCATCGCCGTCGGACGCTACGACGGCACGCTCGCCGCATCCGTCGCGCTCAAGCACATGACCAGTGAGCTCGTCGGCCGCTTCGCCACCGCTGCCATCGAGGGCACCCACGAGAAATACGGCACCGCGCCACTGAGCCGATACGACGCCGATCTGGTGGTGCCGTCGATCGTCGGGTCGGAGGTGGCATTGCTCAAGACCATGGCACTGCGGTACGTGATGTCCGACGCCGGCCACAAGATTCGCCAGGAGCGTCAACGCGACCGTATCCACCGCGTCGCCGAGTGGCTGATGCGCTCGGCTCCGGGCGAACTGGACCCCAT
The DNA here is from genome assembly GCF_022810405.1 of Rhodococcus sp. ARC_M5. Lineage (GTDB taxonomy): Bacteria > Actinomycetota > Actinomycetes > Mycobacteriales > Mycobacteriaceae > Rhodococcoides > Rhodococcoides navarretei. Next base: position 37,250 of record NZ_JALGQE010000007.1, on the reverse strand, counting down.
CCTGGTGCCGGCATGGCAACGGGCCGACAGCGACGCGGAACGGACCCGAGTGGTCGTCGACCAGATCGCGTCGTACACCGAGAGCAGGCTCGAACTGATCGACAAGCGGTCACTCGGAGCTCAGGCCAGCTGGGGTTGATCGATTCGAAACCCGTCTCGGATCGGGACTAGACTGCCCTTCGTGGCCGGCCGAATTCCTGAACGCGACATCGCCGCCATTCGCGAACGCACACGGATCGAAGACATCGTGGGCGACTACGTCTCGCTCAAGCGCGCGGGCGGCGACTCCATGAAGGGGTTGTGTCCCTTCCACGACGAGAAATCACCGTCGTTCCACGTTCGCCCCAACCACGGTCACTATCACTGCTTCGGCTGCGGCGAGGGCGGTGACGCCTACTCCTTCCTCCAGAAGATCGAGCACATCTCGTTCGTCGAGGCCGTCGAGCAACTCGCCGACCGGCTGAATTACTCGATCTCCTACGAGGGCGGCGGGCCATCGGTTCAACGTGATCGTGGCACCCGAGCGCGCTTGATCGCCGCCAACGCGGCAGCGCAGGAGTTCTACGCGGGCAGGCTCAGTGGTCCCGACGCCCAGGCTGCGCGGGACTACCTGACCGAACGCAATTTCGACGGCCATGCCGCGCTCGCCTACGGCTGCGGTTTCGCACCCGACGGCTGGGACACCCTCACCAAGCACCTGCTGGGCAAGGGCTTCGAGGCCAAAGAGATCGTCGACGCGGGGTTGGCGACGCCCGGAAAACGCGGTACGCCGATCGACCGTTTCCGGCGCCGATTGGTGTGGCCCATCCGCAGTCAGAGTGGAGACGTCATCGGCTTCGGCGCACGCAAGCTGTTCGACGACGACACGATGCCGGGCAAGTACATCAACACCCCGGAAACCATGCTGTACAAGAAGTCTCAGGTGTTGTTCGGGCTGGATCTCGCGCGCAAGGAGATCGCGAAGTCGCATCAGGCCGTCATCGTCGAGGGGTACACCGACGTGATGGCGATGCACCTGGCCGGCGTCAAGACAGCGGTCGCATCGTGCGGTACCGCATTCGGCGAGGACCACCTGGCGATGCTGCGCCGACTGATGATGGACGACAGCTACTTCCGCGGAGAGGTGATCTACACCTTCGACGGAGACGACGCAGGCCAGGCCGCAGCGATGAAGGCATTCGAGGGTGATCAGAAGATCGCCGGTCAGACGTTTGTGGCCGTCGCCCCCGACGGTATGGACCCGTGCGACCTGCGCCTGAAGTCCGGCGACAACGCCGTTCGCGATCTCGTCGCCAGACGTACTCCGATGTTTGCCTTCGTTGTCAAATCGCTTCTGCGAGAACATGATCTGGACACGCCCGAGGGGCGCGTCGAAGCGTTGAAGCGAACGGTCCCCGTCGTTGCTCGCATCAAGGATGCGTCGCTTCGGGACGAGTACGCCCGGCAGCTCGCCGGGTGGACCGGCTGGGACGACACGGCGATGGTGCTCGCCCGCGTGCGCGACGAGGCGAAGAAAGGTGCCCGGGGCGACACCAGCGGTAAGCGTGTCCCGTTCGAGAAGCGGCAGGCAGCTCCCGTGGAGGCTCCCACGGGACCCCCGCGTCCCAACCCCACCGATCCGTCGCTGTGGCCGCAGCGGGAGGCTCTCAAAGCTGTGCTGCAGATGCCTGCGATGGCCGGCACGGTATTCGATTCACTGCCGCCGGAGAGCTTCCACCACCCGGCGTACTCGGCTGTGCGCGACGCAGTGGCCGCTGCCGGCGGTACGGCTGCAGGCTTGGGCGGAGGGGAGTGGGTCGACGCCGTGGCCAAACAGGCCAAGGACGCCGTAGTCGTGTCGTTGGTGACGGAGTTGGCCGTCGACCCGATGCGTGTGGCCGACGACGCCCTCACCCGCTACATCTCGGGCGTACTCGCGCGGCTCCAGGAAGTGTGGGTCGGTCAGCAGGTGGCCGAACTCAAATCGAAACTGCAGCGCATGTCGCCGGTGGAGAAGCCCGACGACTACAACGCGTTGTTCGGCGACCTCATCGCCCTCGAGCAGTACCGCCGCAGCCTGCTCGAGCTCGCTGTCGGAAGTGTGGCCGAGGTCGGTTAACGCCGCAGCTGATCGCGCGGAACGAAGACCTGGGTCTCGTCGTCGATCGGCTGCATCGGTTCCAGTCGAGGCTGGGTGTTCAGGGAATCGGACAGCTTCTGACGGCCGACCTCGATCGCCTTCTTGGTGGCCGGGCTCGACGCGACGGCGTTCGCAGTCTTCCGAATCTGCTCGTACCGGCCACGTCCTGCCTTGGCACCGAGCACATACGCAGCTCCAGCCGCCAGTACCAAACGAATCATCAGTAGGTCCTTCCATAGAACGTGCGGCTGTTCTTCCATCTTGCCCGACGAACCTCGAGCAGGGCGATTTGGTACTCGGCAGAACCCGATTTGGTAGTAGCAAGGGGGTGTGCGCTATTGTTTCCAACGGCTCGCACGAGAGTGTGACGCCGCGAAGTAATCCCCCATAGCTCAATTGGCAGAGCATTCGACTGTTAATCGAAGGGTTCCTGGTTCGAGTCCAGGTGGGGGAGCGCAATCCCCGTCCGGTTCCATTGGGCGGGGATTTTTTGCGTCCGGCTGCACCGACCGGAGCCACCCTCCGATCCGACGAAGTACCGAATACGTGGTACTGCAAGTACGGATCGGTTATCAGATCGCGACCGCTATTGCCGTATATCGAATGAATGAATCCCTGCGACGGATGCCAGGGATGTCGGCGACCCGCGACATACTGAACGGGCGATCCGGACGGCTCGAGAGTGCTATAAAAAAACCGGGTCGGTCGGGTTAAGGGGCTTCATGAGTTTGAGTTACGCAGCAACCGTTCCACGTCACCTCGTGCATCGGCGGTCACCGGGCGACGTTCTGTTGACCGACTACGAGACCATCGACGGTACCCATCGGGCGGCGGTGCAGTTCCCTACGTCGCACCGCATGTTCGCGCCGGTACGTCGGACCCACGACTCCTTGATGGTGGCGGAGGCTCTGCGCCAGGCGATCAGCCTCTTCTGTCACGTCAATCATGGCGTGCCTCTCGATCACGTGGTGTTCATCGAGCACTCCCGCTTCGAGATCCTCGATCCGCTGTCGGTCGACGACATCGACGATTCGCTCGTCGCCGAGTCGATCGCGACCGACGTCAGGTTCGACGACGAGTCGATGGACAGCATGAAGCTGTCGGCGCGGCTCCTGAACGGCACCCACCTCGTGGCCTCGGGGACGGCGTCCGTCCGGACCATCGGGCCTGAGGTGTACTCACAGCATCGCAAGTCGACCATGGCCGACCCACATTTCCGTTACCTGCCGGCCGGAACCGAGGTGGTCTCGCCCTCCGCCGTGGGACGCCTCGACCCGTCCGACGTGGTGCTGGCACGCCACACATCCGACGGCAGCATCGTCGTCGCCCCTGATCCCCGCAACTTGGCCATGTTCGACCATTCGGTCGAGTACCTGCCGGGAGTCACGATGCTCGAAGCGGCCCGGCAGGCTCTGCGTATGGCAACCGGAATCCCGACGCTGGACTTCACCACGTGCGAGGTGAGGTTCATGGGATTTGCGGAGTGGAGCAACCCGTGTTCGGTGATCGTCGACACCGATCCCACGGACGGCGTCCATCGCATTCAGTTCGAGAACGACGGCGAGGTGCTCTCGGCGATATCGGTCACGGCTACATCCGAACCGTGGTTGGCCGCTATCGATCGCTCCAGTCGATAACGGGAGCCTCGGCCAGCGCAACCAGCCGAGGAAGGCGTCGACGCGGGACCATGCCGGGTAGCAGTATCTGCCACATTTCGGTCATCCGCTGCTGGAGATCGGCCCGTCCGGTGAGCATTTCCGAGACCGTGTGCACACCGGTGAACAACGAGACGATGTACCGTCCCGCGGCCATCGCGTCGACGCTGTCGACGACGTCGCCCTCCGTCTGGGCCCGCGCGACCAGATCACCGATCTTGGCAATCCACTCGCCGAACGCCCCCGCGTGGGGACCGTCGGCGATGGCCGACTCCAAGGTCAATCTCATGCCGCCTCGCGATATCGACTCGGTCTGCAGCTGACGGCCCAGCTCTTTGGTCACCAGAATCAACGCGTCGAGCGCTTTGGGCGTCCGATCGACGATGACGGCGGTGGCAGTCGCAGCCATCGTGAGCTGCGCGTCGATGACAGCCTGGGCCAGCTCCTCCTTGGAGGAGAAATGAAAGTACATCGCGCCTTTGCTGACCCCGGCATACGCGATGATGGTGCTCAAACTGGCTGTGCCGTAACCGAATTTCTCGAAACTGGTCGCGGCACCTTCGAGTACGGCCTGCCTGGTGGACGCTGCACGCTCTTGCATCGGTCGACAATAACTGCCAGCCGGGTTCGAGGCACGGCGGCGCGGAGGACGTTAGCGCTGCACATTGGTGGCACGCTGAGGCCATGGTCGAAACGAGCGCAGGAATTCTGTTGTATCGCGTCGGTGTCGTTGGCCCGGAGGTGTTGATCGCTCATCCCGGCGGACCTTTCTGGGCCCGCAAGGACGACGGAGCCTGGTCGATCGTCAAAGGGCTGATCACCGATGGTGAAGATTCCTGGACGGCAGCCCAACGGGAATTTCGGGAGGAAGTCGGGGTCGAGGTTCCGGCCGGCGAGCCCGTCGACCTCGGCACCGTCAGACAACGCGGCGGGAAGATCGTCACTGCATTCGGCGTCGAGGCCGATCTCGATGTCTCGAATGCGGTGAGCAACACATTCGAGATCGAATGGCCGCCGAAATCCGGCGTCATGAAGTCGTTTCCCGAGGTCGACCGCGTCGAATGGTTTCCGCTGGCGCAGGCGAGAGCAAAGCTGCTCGCCTCTCAACACCCCTTTCTCGACGCGCTGGAGGTGGTTGTTGCCGCGAACTAGTTTCGGCATGGGTTCCCGGGGTATCCACCGGCCGGAAATGACCAGGGTCGCGGATGCAGGGTGGGAAGTGGATCATGACGCCGACGAATACGGCAGGTGCGAAAGCGCCCTCGGAGACGGCTCTGGCGGAGACTTCTCTCGTGGAGACGCAGTGGGGTGGCCGAATCGTCGCCTCGGCGTTCGTGGTCCTGGCCTCAGGACTCTCGTGGGTGTTCGCCGCTACGGCAATGATCGGCTGACAACCCGACAGCGGCTGGTCGACACTGCTCAGCGACTACGACGAAGGGCAGCACAGTGACCGACGGCATTGCCTCTGCAACTCCACCAGCGACCGAGGTACCCACACGTGCCTGGAAAGCGCTCGTGGTTCTGCTGCTGGGCATGTTCATGGCCCTGCTGGACACCACCATCGTCAACGTGGCACTACCGACGATCAGCACCACGTTGGACGCGTCGGAATCGGTTCTGTCGTGGATCATCTCGGGGTACGCACTCGCCTTCGGATTGGCACTCATACCGGCGGGCAAGGTGGGCGATCGCATCGGCCACAAATGGGTGTTCTTCACCGGCCTCGCTCTCTTCACCGTCGCGAGCTTCGCCTGCGGGCTGGCGCAGGACGATCTGCAACTGGTCGTCGCGCGAGTCGTTCAGGGCCTGGCAGGCGGCATGTTCGTGCCCGCAGTCACCGCCTTCATCCAGCTGTTGTTCCCGGGGCCGGTGCGCGGTAAGGCATTTGCCATCATGGGGGCGGTCATCGGAGTGTCGACCGCACTCGGACCCATCGTCGGCGGCCTGATCATCCAGGCCTTCGGCGAGGAGAACGGCTGGCGGCTCGTCTTCTGGGTCAACCTGCCGATCGGAATCGTCGGTCTCGTTGCGGCTGCAGTGCTGCTCCCGAGCAAGACCGATGCCGAGCCGGCGGCCCGCCCCGGAATCGACTGGCTCGGACTGGTACTCATCTCAGCAGGTCTCATCGCACTGCTCGTTCCGCTGATCGAGGGCCAGGAATTGGGCTGGCCCATGTGGACCTACCTGACGATTGCCGCAGGACTCGGCCTCATCGCGCTGTTCGGCTGGTGGGAAGTGATTCGGACCGGCCGCGGACAGAATCCGTTGGTGCCACCTCGATTGTTCACCCGTCCGGCGTTCACCGGAGGTGTGATCCTCGCGCTGGTCTATTTCGCCGCCTTCACCAGCATTTTCTTCACCATCTCGCTGCTGTGGCAGACCGGGCTCGGTAACACGGCACTGGCGTCGGGACTGGTGTCGATACCGTTCGCGATCGGCAGCATCATCGCGGCCTCGCAGAGCAACAGGCTGACGATCCGACTCGGTCGCACTGTTCTGATACTCGGCGCGTCTCTCGTCTCGATCGGGCTGATCTGGCTGTGGATCATCCTCGCGACCAGCTCTGCCGACACGATCTCGCACTGGACGCTGTTGGTTCCACTGTTCATCGCGGGTCTGGGCAACGGTGCGTTCATAGCACCGAACGCCCAGTTCATCGTCGCGACCGTCGATCGCGACGACGCGGGAGCCGCCAGCGGAGTCATCTCCACCATGCAGCGCGTCGGCTCGGCGATCGGTATCGCCGTCATCGGCAGCGTGCTGTTCGGATCTCTGAACATCACCGGTCCCGACACTGTCGGTTCCGGCTTTCTGCACGGCGCGGCGATGGCCATGGCCGTCAGTGCTGCGTTCAGTGTGGTGGCGCTGGCACTGGTGTTCGCGCTACCGAAGAAGGTGTAGGCAGCGCACCGATCAGGTGGTCAAGCCCTTGCTGTGCCGATCGACGACAGTTGCTGCGAGGTCGGCGATCTTGACGTTCAGGTCCTGAGAGGACTTACGCAGCAGAGCGAAAGCCTCGTCGCCGGACACATCGTGCAGAGCCATGATCAGGCCGATCGCCTTGCCGATCTCCCGATTGCTCTCGAGTCCGTCACGCAGAGTCGACGCTTCCTGACCGTTCATGACCGCAGCAACGGTGACTGCGGTGAACGCCGTCAGAATGATCGCCTTGCTCGCGCTGTCGGTGTCGAACACACCCGGCTTGTCGGTGAACAGGTTGAGCGCGCCCACCTTCTGCTCGTCCACGTTGAGCCGGAATCCCATGGCTCCTCGCACCGGCGTGCGGTTCAACACACCGCGAGCCATGGCGGGCCACTGGGTGGGAGTTCGGAAGTCGGCCTCGAGCTGTGCTGCCTCGCTGGTGATCGCGTCCAGGCACGGGCCTTCGCCGGTGGCGCGCTCGATGTCGTCGACGACACGAGCGATGTCGTCCGACGCCGCGACCGTGACGGGCTTTCCGTGGCGCATCAGCATCAGGCTCGCGTGATCACAGTGCGGAACGATCAGCACAGCGGCATTGCAGATCGCGGTGTAGATCTCTTCGGCGCTGCTGCCTCGGTACACGATGTCGGCCAGAGCGGCGAACACTGTAGCCGGATCCGTCGACGGGCCGTCGTGCTGCGAGACGTCGTTCACTTGCTACTCCCGTCCAATAAGTATGTTCGAGCGACCAGCACTCGAAGTGAACCAACCGTACCGCCACGGTATGGGGTGTTCGAATCGGCGGGTACCGGCAGTAGCCTCAGGTCGTGAGCGATGCGCAGGAGTCCACCGGGTTCGAGTACGGCCACGACGGACCGAAATCGATCGTGGTCGGCGTCGACGGGTCCGATTCGTCCTGGCGGGCCGCCGCCTACGCCGCAGGACTTGCTCGCCGGCAGAGGTCACTGTTGGTACTGGTGTACGTGCAGCCCATTGCGACCGCTTCCTGGGGCCAGGCCGGCATCTCACTCGTCGAGACCGGTCAGCAGATCGCCGACGAACTCCTCGACTACGTCCGCACCTCTGCTGCTCGATTCGGGGACCGGGAGCACGTGCGGTGGGAGTTCCGCACCGCGCAGGGTGACCCGTACAACGGGCTGATCGCCGTGGCAGAACAACTGCGCACCGACGCCGTTGTGGTGGGCGCATCCGAGAATGCCGGCCATCGAATCGCCGGTTCGGTGGCGGTGCGGTTGGTCAAAGCCGGCCGCTGGCCGGTGACCGTGGTGCCCTGAACGATCCGAAATCGAGCCTGGCTGCCGTACACCCTGTAAAAATAGGCAGTCACCTCGTCGGATGCGAGGCGCACGTGGTGCCGTTCTCGATGATCCGGGGAGTTCCATGGCTGGGCTGTCGCGTCGACAATTCATCGCTCGAGTAGGGGCTCTCGCCGCGGCGTGGGGAATCGCGCCCCACGTGCTGGGTCAGGCTCTCGTTGCGCACGCCCAGCCTGTGGAAGCGGGCGGGACCGGAACGCTGGCGCAGACGATTCTGCGAACCGCGAACGGGCCGGGGCAGTACCGGGTGCTCGCTGCCGGGCCGGGGGAGCCGTACGTCGCGCGCCTCGACGTTCTCGGACGAGCGCCCGATGCGTCGCGGGTGCAGTCACGGCGCTCGTTGCTCTACCTCGGCCACCTGTCGGACATGCATGTCATCGACGCGCAATCGCCCGGCCGGATCGAGCCCATGATCGTCTCCGACCACGCCGCGTGGGGTTCGGCGTTCCATCCGCAGGATCCGCTCACGGTGCACGTCACCGCGGCGATGGTGAAGGCCTTCGCGGACGCGCGGATCAGCCCGGTCACCGGCGCTCCGATGGGGGCAGCCGTGGTCACCGGGGACAGTGCCGACATGCATTCGCACCTCGAATTACGCTGGTACATAGATGTTCTCGACGGTGTTCCGGTTCGGCCGACGAGCGGCTCCGCGGACGTCTTCGAGGGTGTTCAGGCCTGGCCGGAGGCGCAGTGGGCCTATCGGCCGGGCGATCCGTCGGGAGGGTCGTTCGGCGACTACGGATTCCCGACGCTTCCCGACCTCCTCGAGCAGGCGATGTCGGGCACCGTGGAATCGGTGGGGCTGCCGGTGCCGTGGTACTCGGTGTACGGCAATCACGACACCCTGTTGCTCGGCACGTTCGACCTGTCCTCGCAGCTGCATGCGCTGGCCGTCGGGGGTCGCAAGGCGTACACGCTCGAAGCGACAGCCACCTCGGCTCTGGCCGGCTATGCGTCGACGGCCAGTCCGCTACAGCGAATGGCCGACGCGTTGGGCGTAGGAGCCGGTGCGCGACCGGGGTTTCGGGCGGTGTCGGCCGATCCGTCGCGCTACCTGTTCGAACAACGCGAGTTCATGCAGGAGCACTTCGAGACCACTCCGACGCCGGGACCGATCGGTCACGGCTTCACCCAGCACAATCTCGACTCCGGCGAGACGTGGTGGGTGGCAGACCCCACCCCGAACATCCGCACGTTCGGTCTCGACACCTGCAACGCTGTCGCCGGGCCCGACGGTGCGGTGCCGGGAAATCAATTCGATTGGCTCACCGGGCAATTGGAGCGAGCGCAGGCCGAGAACAAGTTGGTGCTCATCTACACGCACCACAACAGCCTGACATTGGAGAACCGAGCACAGAGGCCAGGGCAGTCGGTGAAGCTCTACGGCGCGGACGAGTTCGTCGATCTTCTGTTGAAGTATCCGGTGGTGATCGGCTGGCTCAACGGCCACACCCACCAGAACCAGATTTTGGCGCACTCGCGAGACGGACGCGGATTCTGGGAGATCACGACTGCGTCGTGCATCGACTTTCCTCAACAGCAGCAGGTGGTCGAGATCGTCGACAACCGGGACGGGACCCTGTCGCTGTTCACGACTGTGCTCGATCACGCGTCTCCGGTCACGCCCGGAAACAGCGGAGGGTACCTGGATCTGGCGTCGCGCAGCCGTGAATTGGCGGCCAACGACTGGGCCGAGAATCCACTGATGCGTCGAGGGTCGCGCCTGGACCGCAACACCGAATTGCTCCTTCCGGCACCGTTCGATCTGAGCAGCATCACCGACGCCGCCCTCGAACAACAACACCTGGACGAGCATGCGCGACTGATCGCCTACGAGACGAGGCAGGGCCGATGAACGGATTGCGCAGAAAGATTCTCGCCGTATTCGCGGTGATGGTCTGCGCGGGATGCTCGCAGACTGCAGCGCTCGCCCCGGTCGGCGGTGCCGAGCTCGGAAATCTGCGCTATGCCGTCAACGACGTGCTGTTGGAGAAGGGAATCGAGATACTGGTCGCGCCGGTGTGCTCGGGTGCCGGAGCCGACATCGAATGTGCCGGGGAGACAACCGACAACGAGGCGATCACCGGTTCGGCGACGTCGGACGACGCGAGCACCGTCGAGGTGAAGGTCGGCACGGACGTTCTCTATTCGGGATCCGTACAGGACGTGCTCGACCGCAATTCGACGGTCGGTGCGCCGTGAAAGGGAGTGCGGTTCTGGCTCTCGTGGTGGTCGTGTCCGCTCTGATTCAGGCGCTGACTGTGGTGGGGGATCCCGTACCCACGTTCTCCCTGGGATTCGCGGGATTGGTTGCGGCCTCCGCCGCGGCACTGGTACTCGCCCTGTGGATCACCGCATCGACGGCACTCGACGTGGTGGACGGCACTGCGATCGACGCGCTGAGCCGGGCACGGCGACGTCCGCGCGTCTTGGTGTGGTGCGTAGTGCTGACCGGGGTGGCCGTTGCGTTGGCAGTAGTTTTCCCGCTGCTCCCGGCCATCGTGATTCTGGTTGCGCTGCTGATACTTCCGGCCGCGGCCGACAACCAACGACATCCGTTCCGCGCAGCGTGGGCTACGGTCCGGCAGTTCCCGGGGCGGTGCGCAGTGGCGGCTGTCGTCACGATTGTGGCCTATGTTCTCGCCTGGGTCGTGGCATTGGTACTGGGCTTCTTCGTCACCGGTGTCCTGGCGGCATTCGTGACGTGGCTGTGGTTCGGGACGAATGCTGCTGTGCTGCTGGTGTATTGGTCGCGGCTGTACCGAAGAGCAGCGCTGATCTGACCGCTGTAGCCGCCCTCAGCCGCGGGCTCGTCGACCGGCGGCGGCCTCGGCGACGACGTGTGCGATTCGAGTTGCGCGAGTGTCGTCTCGCACGGCGCTGACGACCCACCACAGCATCTGCTTGCGGGCACTGGGCGGAAAGCCGTCCCAGGTGCTCCGAGCGTTCGGATCTCTGTCCAGCGCCGTTGTCAGCTCAAGTGGTTCCTGGAGGTCCTCGACCTGATCGGCAATCGTCCACCAGCCGTTGGATTTCGCGGCAGCGATGGCACGGCGACCTGCGTCGGTCATGAGGCCGCGGTCCTCCATATCGGCGGCGCGTTTCCGGTTCAGACGGGTCCACTGGCTCTTGGGCCTGCGCGGCGTGAAGAGTTGCAGGCTGCGCTCGTTGTCGAAGACGGTGTTCGTGGAGTCGATCCAACCGAAGCAGATGGCTTCCTCGACGGCTTCGGGGTAGGGGCAGCGTGGTCGATCGGTGGTATTGCGCCACGAACACAGCCACACGCCTCGGGTCGAGGTGTGATTGTCCGCCAGCCAGGTTCGCCACTGTGCCCGAGTTTCGGCGTGAACGACCGGGTAGTCGAACTTCCACGTCGGTGGGTGGTCGGACGCCGACGAGGAAGACTTCTCAGCAGTCACTTGTGCGCTCCATCCACTCGTCGTGGTGTCGCACTCGAATATCGCATGCGGTCAGCCTGCCCGCAATCGAGGACATCCCACGTCCGCAATGGCGCTGAGGTATCGATGAATCGGCACGGACATCAGGGTTCGGCTCTCGGCACCGTGGTGGGGCGGGCGGGGCTCGAACCCGCGACCAATGGATTATGAGTCCACGGCTCTAACCGACTGAGCTACCGCCCCATGCCCGTACCAGGTACGAGCCTGCAGAATCGTACAGAATCCCGTCGCCTCGACGGTGCATCGGGGCGCTATTTCGCTCGGACCTGCACCGGAACCCCGTTGAGGATCGCGTTGGCCGAGACGGCGTCGACGCGGTTGGGGTCGGTGATGTCGTTGACACTGGGACCCGTCACCGTCGTGGCAACCGACAACTCCACGCCGGGGCGCTGATGCCCGAAGCCGTGCGGCATGCTCACCACACCCGGCATCATCTTCTCCGATGCCGCCACCTCGATGTCGACGGTTCCCGCGGCAGAAGTCACCGATACCATCGCCCCGTCCTCGATGCCGCGATGCGCAAGATCGTCCGGGTGGGCCAGAAGGTGGTGCCGTGCTTTGCCTTTGGTGAGCCGGGCGGTGTTGTGCATCCACGAGTTGTTGCTACGCAGGTGTCGTCGGCCGATCATCAACAACTCGTCGCCGCTCGGTACTGCACTGGAGCGCATCAGATCCACCAGCGCGGGAAGTTCGGTGACGACGATGTCCTGTATCAGCTGTACGCGCTTGTCCCGCGTCTTCAGCTTCTGCGGGAAGCCGGGGCGCAACGGTCCGAGATCGACACCGTGTGGGTTGGCTCGAAGCTTTCTGAGCGACAACCCTTTTCGTTGACTGCGGAGCAGGATGTCCAGGGTGCGAGCGGGGGACAGTCGCAGGCGCGCTTCGCTGATCACGCTCTTCGGAGTCAATCGTGACTTCAGTCGACCGACCGTCGAGCCGGCCATCCGGCTCTTGTAGCGGAGCGACAGATCTCGGAAGATCTCCCAATCATGCTTTGCTCCAGCCTGCTTGGGCAGGATCGCCGGCATGTACTTGGCGGTGTTGTGTACCGCGAAGGAGTTGAAGATCAGATCGTAGTGGTCACGTTCGAGAGACATCGTCGGCGGCAGAATCACGTGTGCGTGACGCGAGGTCTCGTTGATGTAGAAGTCGAACGACACCATGAAGTCGAGACCGGCGAACGCGTCGTTCAGGGTGGTGCCGCCGGGCATCGACAACACCGGGTTACCGGACAGGACAGCCATCGCGCGGATCTGGTCCTTGCCCTCGGTGGTGATCTCGTCGACCAGCGTCGAACAGGGGTATTCGCCCGCGAACTCGGGCAGGTCGCGAACGCGACTGCGCCACTTGTCGAAATGGCCGCGGCCGACGATGCCCTGCTTGATCAGATCGATCGCGGGATCGGTCACCATGGCACCGCCGGGGCGGTCGAGATTGCCCGTGATGATGTTCAGTACCTGAATCGCCCACTGGCACACGGTGCCGAACTGCTGAGTCGAGACCCCCATTCGGCCGTATGCCACCGCGGACTTCGCCGAGGCGAAATCACGTGCCAGGGCGTAGATCTCTTCCGCAGCAATCCCGACGACCGGAGCGACGGATTCCGGTGTGAATTCGGCGACGAGATCGGCGAGCCGATCGGCACCGTCGATGTAGTCGGCCACGCGCACGTTGCCGTCGGCGACGATGATGTGGATCATCGCGAGCAGCAGCAGTGCGTCGGTGCCGGGGCGGACGAAGAAGTGTGTGTCCGCGATATCCGCGGTCTCGGTCTTTCGTGGATCGACCACGACCAGCCGTCCGCCCCGTTTGCGCAATGCCCGCGCTCTCTTGGCGAAATCGGGGACGGTCATCATGCTGCCGTTCGACGCCATCGGATTGCCGCCGAGGACCAGGAAGAAGTCGGTTCGGTCGATGTCCGGGATCGGCAGCAGCAATTGATGCCCGTACAGCAGGTGATCGACGAGCTGATGCGGGAGTTGATCCAGCGAGGTGGCGGAGTATCGATTGCGCGTCCGGAGCAGCGAAGTGAAGGGAATGCCATGGGTCATCGCACCCATCGAATGCACGTTGGGGTTGCCCTGATAGATGCCGACGGCATTGCGGCCGTACTTCTCACGCGTCGAGATCAGACCGTCGATCACGAGGTCGTATGCCTCGTCCCAGCCGATCTTCTCCCACTTCTCACCCACACGTTTGACCGGCGTGGTGAGTCGATCGGTATCGGCGTGCAGATCGATCAGCGACAGAGCCTTCGGGCAGATGTGGCCGCGCGAGAGAGGATCCTTCTCGTCACCGCGGATGGACGTCACCGCGTCGTTCTCCACCGTGAACTCGAGACCACAGATCGCTTCGCACAAATTGCACGATCCATACACAACCGACATCGCATTCCTCCCACTCATGTGCTGCGAGCGTAGCCCGACGGGGGACCGGGGCACCGTCATCGACCGACAATTAGGCTCGTGAATCGTGACCACCCTCGATCTCACGTCCTCCTGGCCCGTCGACCATGTCAGTGCCGCAGTCGTCACCGACTCCGGGGTTCGTGAGGAGGTCGGCGACACCGATCGCGTATACGAGCTCGCCTCGGTCACCAAACTGCTCAGTGCATACGCGGTCCTCGTCGCCGTCGAGGAAGGTGCGATCGAACTGGATCAACCCGCAGGGCCGGAAGGGTCGACGGTTCGGCATCTGCTGGCGCACGCGTCGGGGTTGGCGTTCGGGGAACGCACAGTTCAGGCACCGGCCGGCACCAAGCGGATCTATTCGAGCGCCGGGTTCGAGGTGCTGGCCGAACTGATCGAAACCGAGGCGGGCATCGCCTTCCCCGATTACCTCGACGAGGCCGTGTGCCGACCATTGCAGATGACGAACACCGCGCTGCCGGGATCGGCAGGCCACGGTGCCAGCTCCACCTTGGCGGACCTGAAGACATTTGCGGCGGAGCTGTTGCAGCCCACGCTCCTGGCGTCGCAGACACTGTTGTCCGCGACAGACGTGCAGTTTCCCGGTCTGAACGGGATCGTGCCCGGGTACGGATCGCACAGACCCTGCGACTGGGGGCTCGGGTTCGAGCTACGTGGAGAGAAGACCCCGCATTGGACCGGAAGCGCCAACTCGTCGGCCACGTTCGGTCACTTCGGTCAGGCCGGGACGTTCCTGTGGGTGGATCCGGCCGTGCGGACCGCGTGCGTGGTGTTGACCGACCGGGCCTTCGGAGATTGGGCAAAACCCCTGTGGCCCGAACTGTCCGACGCCGTCCTGGCAGGCTGAATATCGACCGTTCACAGATTGCACTGGCGCAACAGGGGTAACTCGGGGCACACTAGTACACATACGTGTTGATTCACTGCAGCCAGCCGAAGCATGTCGAGGTCGTTGGGGAAGACGTCCCTCGTCGAAGCTGGAGGTAGTGCAATGCGTGGATCGAATCAATTCGCAGAAGCGACGTCGGGTGTCGTGTACATCCACTCGTCGCCCGCTGCGTTGTGCCCGCATGTCGAATGGGCGTTGTCCGACGCCCTCGATTGCCGTGCGAATTTGAAGTGGTCTGCGCAGCCGGCCTCCGACGGGCAGCTGCGCGCTACCACCGATTGGATCGGCCCGGTCGGCACCGGGGCGACCCTCGCCGGCATCTTGCGCTCGTGGCAGATGCTGCGTTTCGAGGTGACCGAGGATCCCAGCGAAGGCGTCGACGGCGAACGGTTCTCGCACGTTCCAGGTCTGGGACTGTGGCGCGGATCGACGAGCGCGAACGGTGACGTGGTCCTCGGCGAAATGCGACTGCGCGCCCTGATGGAGAACAATCAGGGCAACCTCACCGCGGCCGTGGAGCACGCTCTCGGCTCGGACTGGGACGCCGCTCTCGAGCCGTTCCGCACCGGTGGTGCCGGAGCCGAAGTGACGTGGTTGAGCCGCAACGTCGGCTAGATACGAGAGTTGCTGGGGATCCGCTGTCGCGGTAGTTTCGCGAACGTGCCTGGGGTAGGCATGTGGGAACGACCGTGGAGTGGTGAGTTCGATGTTGTCGACCGGAAAAGTTATTCGATTCGACGAGTTCAAGGGGTACGGATTCGTAGCGCCGGACGAGGGCGGCGAGGACGTGTTCATTCACGTCAACGATCTGGACTTCGACAAGCGACTGCTGGCACCGGGGGTTCGCGTCGAATACGTTGCCGTCGACGGCGATCGTGGCCTTAAGGCCACTCAGGTGCAGATCATCGACGGTCCGGCATCGACCGCCCTGGTCACCCGACGCAAGCCAGATGTGCCGTTCCACGACGTTCCGGCCGGCGAACACCAGCCACTCGAGGACGTCATCTGCGACGTGCTGTCCGAGGCGGACTTCACTGCCGAAGTGACCGAGGCACTCCTGACGGCCAACGGAACCGTGACGGCAGCGCAGATTCTCGACATCCGATCAGCGATGCTGCGACTGGCTCACGATCACAAGTGGATCGAGAACTGACGCTGTAGTTCGGCCGCCCGCCGTGGATCAATGTGGCTTTGTTGCAGTCTGAGCGACTGAAACCCGCATTGAGCCACCGTGAATGGACCACTACATGCGTCTGGGCGCTGCAAGGGTCCATTCACGCGGCCGGGGGAGGACGGGGCTGGGTGCTGGGTCAGGGCCGCAAGCGAAGCCGGTCGATCAGAGCGGAATGTTCTTGTGGTTGCCGCGCGCAGCGGGGGCAGCCGCGAGTGCCTTGGCGACCGTGCTGCGAGTCTTGCTCGGCTCGATGACCTCGTCGACGACGCCGATGGCCACGGCACGCTCGACGCCACCGGCGATGCTCTCGTGCTCGACAGTCAGGCGATCGTGCAGTGCCTCACGCTCCTCCTCGGGAGCTGCGGCGAGGGCCTTCTTGTGCAGGATGCCGACGGCGGCTTTGGCACCCATCACGGCGACCTCGGAGCCGGGCCAGGCGTAGACCGCGGTGGCACCGAGTGCGCGTGCGTTCATCGCGATGTATGCGCCGCCGTAGATCTTGCGCGTCACCAGCGTGACGCGGGGGACCGTGGCTTCGGCGAAGGCGTGCAACAGCTTTGCTCCGCGGCGGACGACACCTTCCCATTCCATGCTGACGCCGGGCAGGTATCCGGGAACGTCGACGACCACGATGAGAGGGATGCCGAATGCGTCGCACAGGCGCACGAAACGGGCTGCCTTCTCGGCGCTTTCGGAGTTGAGGCAACCGCCGAGGCGAATGGGGTTGTTGGCGATGACGCCGACGGTACGGCCGCTGATGCGTCCGAGGCCGATCACGATGCTGCGGGCCCAGCCGCCTTGGAACTCCTCGAAGGTCGATTCGCCTTCGACGTTGTCCAGCAGTTCGTGAATGATCGGGTGGACGTCGTATGCGCGACGGTTGGATTCGGGCATCAGGGCCCGGAGGTCGGTGTCTCCGTGCTCGGCGGCGGCGATGTCGAATTCGCCCTGCTCGCAGAACATGGACACCAGACGGCGGGCGCGGGTGAAGGCGTCCATCTCGCTGTCGGCGACGATGTGGCATACGCCGGACTTCTTGTGGTGTGTGTCGGGCCCGCCGAGCGAGGCCATGTCGACCTGCTCACCGGTGACGCTGCGGACGACGTCGGGTCCGGTGACGAACACGCGTCCCTCGGGAGCCATGATGACGACGTCGGTCAACGCAGGACCGTAGGCGGCGCCGCCGGCTGCGAAGCCGAGGACGACGGAAACTTGGGGGACGAGGCCGGACGCTCGGACCATGGCCTCGAAGACGAGCCCGACGGCGTGGAGAGCTTCGACGCCCTCGGCGAGGCGAGCGCCTCCGGAGTGCCAGACGCCGACGATCGGAGCGCGCTGCTCGATGGCCGTGTCGATGGCGGCGACGATGTGCTTGCACCCGTCGACACCCATGGCACCGCCCATGACGGTGGCGTCGGAGCAATAAGCGATGGTGTGGACGCCGTCGATCTCACCGGACGCTGCGAGGATGCCGGATTTGTCTCGATTATGCAGCGGCACAGTGGTTCCGGCGTCGAACAGATTCTCGAGGCGGGCGAGTGGATCGCGGGGATCGGTGGAGGTACCGGATCGTGTGACAGGGGCCAGAATAGTCATCGCTTGTCCTTCTTCAGGGCCCCTGAGGGGGCGAGGCCCGAACCGGAACCGTTCCCTGGGAACGGCCCCGGTCCGGATCATGCACTGCGAGAGCGAGATTCGCTGAGTCGAGGAGACGACTCAGTGCATCACGCCTTTCCGAAGGCGAGCGCTACGTTGTGCCCACCGAATCCGAACGAGTTGTTGATCGCGTAGTCGATCTGTCCGACGCGGGGCTCGCCCTTGACGACGTCGAGATCGATTTCGGGATCCTGATTCTCCAAATTCAGTGTGGGAGGGATGATTCCCTCACGCACTGCCAGCACCGTCAGAACCGACTCGAGGGCGCCGACGGCACCGATCGAGTGGCCGAGAGCGGATTTCGGTGCGTACACCGCTGCGTGATTTCCGACGGCCTTGTTGATCGCCAGCGCTTCGGCGGTGTCTCCGATGGGAGTTGCCGTTGCGTGTGCGTTCACGTGGGTGATGTCGGACTTCTGCAGGCCTGCGGTCTCGATGGCGCGCTGCATCGCACGCGCGGCACCCTTGCCCTCCGGGTCGGGGGCCACGAGGTGGAACCCGTCGGAGGTGATTCCGGCACCGAGCAGGCGGGCGTGGATCGTTGCACCGCGTGCCTTGGCGTGCTCCTCGGTCTCGATGACCATGAGCGCACCCGCTTCACCGAAGACGAAGCCGTCACGATCCTTGTCGAACGGCCGTGACGCACCCTTCGGATTGTCGTTGTTGGTGCTCATCGCCCGCATCATGGAGAAGCTGGCGATCGGAACCGCGTCGATGTATCCCTCGACGCCGCCGGTGACGACCATGTCCGCGTCACCCATCACGATCATCCGCCACGCGTGAGCGATGGCTTCCGATCCCGAGGAGCAGGCGGAGACGGGGGTGATGACACCGGCCTGTGCTGTGAGCTCGAGGCCGACGACCGCTGCGGGGCCGTTGGGCATGACCATCTGAACTGCGAGCGGAGACACCTTGCGGTAGCCGCCGGCCTTCATCTTGTCGTTGGCGTCGATCAGAGAATCGCCGCCACCGAGGCCGGTGCCGATCGACACGCCGAGGCGAAGGGGATCGACGTCGGGGGAGCCGGCGTTCTTCCAGACCTCACGACCGAGCACCGTGGACAACTGCTCCACGTAGCTCAGGCGACGGATCTCGACCCGCGAGAGCAGACTCTGCGGGTTCACCGCGAGGTGTCCGCCGATCCGCACGGGCAGGTCGTACTCGGCGACGAAATCGTCTTCCAGAGTGCCGATTCCGCTGTCGCCGTTCAGCAGACCCTTCCACGTGGCATCGACGTCACCCGCGAGTGACGTGGTCGCAGCGAGGCTGGTGACGACGACACTGGGGAAGCGTCCGTTGGCGGTGGATGGGTTGGTCATGGGCCGTGTCACTCGCTCGCGGAGTCGTCGAGCTTGGCCTTGATAGCTTCTGCGGCTTCGGGGTTCTCCGCTTCGAGCTTCTGGATGTAGTTGACGGCGTCGCCGACGGTACGCAGACCTGCGAGGTCCTCGTCGGGGATCTTCACGCCGTACTTGTCCTCGGTCTGCACTGCGATCTCGACCATGGAGAGCGAGTCGATGTCGAGGTCGTCCACGAAGGACTTCTCGATGGTCACCTCGGACGGTTCGATGCCCGTGACCTCCTCGATGATCTCTGCAAGTCCGGCGATGAGGTCTTCCTGGCTGGCCACTGTTGTGGCTCCCTTCTCTTCTGTGTAGAACGCCGAAGTCATGTGCTTCGAGACGCGATTGTGCATTTCTGCCACTCGGGGAGTGGAAGTGCGATCCGCAGTGTCGTGACTGCGGAGTGTGTGGGCCGAGCTAACCGAGCTCGGCCATTGCGGAAATGTCCGCCGGTGTCTTCAGGCCGAGATTGGCAACGCCGCGCAGTTCGCGTTTGGCGATGCCGACCAGTGCGCCTGCCGGGGGCAGTTCCACAAGTCCGGTGACCTGCGCGGTACGCAGGTAGGCGTTGCACAGATCCCATCGCACGGGGCGAGTGACCTGGGCAGCGAGCTTGTTCAGGGCGTCGGCACCCGAGGCAACCGGCTGACCGTCGGAGTTGGACAGCAGCGTCCGCGTGGGCTCCGACGGGGTAATGGCGGCAGCGGCTGCGGCAACGGTGTCGCCCGCGGACGCCATGTACTTGGTGTGAAATGCGCCCGCGACCGGCAGTGCACGAACCCGAGCCTTCTCGGGCGCGCTCTCCGCCAACTCGGCCAGCTTGGTCAGCAGTCCGGCTGCGACGATCTGACCTGCAGCATTGACGTTGGCCGGAGCGAGGTCCAGCTCGTCCAGGCGAGCCAGTACGGCAGCTTCGTCGCCGCCGAGCACGGCAAACATGCCGGTCGGTTCGAGTGCGCATGCCTTGGCCATTGCTGCGCCGCGGACCGCGGCGAGCGAGACTGCGTCGTCGGAGGAGATGACGCCTGCAATGGCGGCCGCAGCGAGTTCGCCCACCGAGTGTCCGGCGACGATGGTGTCTTCGGGGAACAGGCCGCGCGATGCGATCTCTTCGAATGCGAGCAAGGCGGACGCCACGACCAGGGGCTGAGTCACCGCGGTATCGGTGATCTCCTCGGCGGTGGCAGTGGTACCGAGACGGACGAGATCGAGACCGGAGGCCTTCGACCACAACGCGAGTCGGTCTGCTGCACCCGGCAATTCGAGCCAAGGCAACAGCATGCCGGGAGTCTGGGAGCCCTGACCGGGCGCAAGCAACGCAATCACAGGGTTAAGAGAACACCGTCGGGTGCCGAATGGGTGATGTCGCGCTCGATGAACTCTCGACAAGCAATTTGTGGGAACCCTACAAATTGCCTCGTGGGGAACCGCTATCGCCGGAGGGTGGTTCGGCGTTACGTGACTACTTCACCGAATGTGACCTGTGTGACATATGGGGCAGGATGTGCCGGTTCGTGATGCGTTCGAGCCAACCTACCTACCGTTGCCGCAACCCTGAGGACGTACGCATCCCGCGGGTGGGTGGGGTCGCGACCGGTGACCTCGGCGATGCGCTTGAGCCGATACCGGACGGTATTTGGATGAACAAACAGCTGCCGTGCGCAGGTTTCGACGGCTCCACCACAGTCGAGATACGCATCGAGGGTGTCGGCCAATCCCGAACCTGCCGCCGCCAACGGGACGACCACGTGATCGTTCAGCGCCGATATCGCTGCGCCGTCGTTGAGCAGTGCGCGTTCGGGCAACAACTCGCCGGCGTGCACCGGACGCGGCGCGCCCCGCCAGCCCGCCACGGCCTGCATCCCGGCGAATGCCTCCACCGCGCTCGAGTGCGCCGCGCCGAGGGTGCGAGTGGTCGGGCCGATGACGACCGGTCCGTCCGAGAAGTTCTGCAGCATGTCGTCGATGAACGTGCGGTGCGTGGCAGTGTCGTCGAGTTGACCGCTGACCACCATCACCAGCCGGGTCCCCTGCACGACGGCCAGTGCGGCGCGGCCGTGTTTCTGCGCCACGGCATGCACGGTTCCGACCACCGAGACGCCCCGATCGTCCGGGGGAGTGCCGACCAACACCGTCGCGGGCGCGGTGGCGTCCCAGTTCAACGTGGCGGCACGCGAGAGCATGTCCGAGCCGGTGTCTCCGCGAACCACGGCGTCGACCACGAGGGCTTCGAGGCGGGTGTCCCACGCTCCGCGTGATTCGGCGGCGCTGGCGTAGACCGACGCCGCTGCGAAACCGAGCTCGCGCCCGTATCGCAGCACGGCCTCGGTCAGGGCCACCAACTGCTGATCGTTGCGGGCCAGCGCCGGGAGCCACTGCTCGAAGAACTCCATCGCCACCCGCACCATGTCGACGGTCTGGCGCAGCGTGAGGCGTCGGGCAAGGTCCTGCGGAATGACCTGGAAGGCATCGAGCGAGAAGCGAATATCGCTGTTGGGGTTCTTCAGCCACTCGAGGAAGTTGTCGACAGCTGTCTGAATCAACAACTGCACGCTCGCTCGTTGGGCTGCGTCGAGATCACCGAAGAACGGCAGTTGGCCCTGCATCGTCGTCACGGCCTCGGTCGAGAGTCGGCCGGAGAACTGCTTGACGCGACGCAGCAGGGCATCGGGCAGGGGATCGCGCTTCTGGCGCGAGGGTGCCAATGAGGCGACCGGAAGGTGCACTTCGTTGTCCGAGGTCAACGATTCACGCAACGCCTCACGGTAGGCGTCGCGTCGGGATACATCGCGTGCGGACGCACCGTCCGGTGAACCGGGCTTCGCATCGGACATAAGGAGAACCTACGCCCGACCCCCGCCCCTATCGCGATGGACGTACTTCGCGACGTGGGACGGGGGTCGGGCGATCAAGGCTGGAACCTACGCGGAACCGGTATCGGCGAACGAGGTCGGAGCCGCGGTGACGTCGTCGATCTTGTACTTCTCCGCGGCCTCGACGGCCTTGGACTTGTCGATCTCACCGGATGCGGCGAGGGCGGACAACGTGGCGACGACGATCGACTCGGCGTCGACGTTGAACACCCGACGCGCGGCCGGACGGGTATCGGAGAACCCGAAGCCGTCGGTGCCGAGGGTGACGTAATCACCCGGAACCCACTGACGGATCTGGTCCGGAACTGCACGCATCCAATCCGAGGATGCGATGACGGGACCGTTGGCGTCGGCCAGGGCCGAGGTGACGAACGGAACGCGCTTGTCCGCACCGGGATTGCGCAGCGACTCCTTCTCGGCGTCGACGCCGTCACGGCGCAGTTCGCCCCACGAGGTGACGGACCACACGGCCGAACGCACGCCCCACTCCTCGAACAGCAGCTCACGAGCCTTGCGGGCCGAGACCATGCCGACGCCCGACGCCAACAGCTGCGCCTCGGGTCCGTCGCCCTCCTGCGGCTCTGCGAACCGGTAGATGCCCTTGAGCAGACCCTCGACGTCGAGGTTTTCCGGCTCGGCCGGCTGCACGTACGGCTCGTTGTAGAGGGTGATGTAGTAGAAGATGTTCTCGCCGCCGAAGCCCTCGACACCTTCGGTGCCGCCGTACATCCGTCGCAGACCGTCCTTGACGATGTGCGCGATCTCGTACGAGAACGCCGGGTCGTAGGCCACGGCCGCCGGGTTGGTGGACGCCAAGAGCAGCGAATGACCGTCTGCGTGCTGCAGACCCTCACCGGTGAGGGTGGTACGACCTGCGGTCGCTCCGAGGACGAATCCGCGAGCCATCTGATCGGCCGCTGCCCAGAGACCGTCGCCGGTGCGCTGGAATCCGAACATCGAGTAGAAGATGTACAGCGGAATCATGACCTCGCCGTGTGTGGCGTACGAGGTGCCGACTGCGGTGAACGACGACGTCGAACCGGCCTCGTTGATGCCCTCGTGCAGGATCTGGCCGACCGAGCTCTCCTTGTAGGCGAGCATCAGCTCCGAGTCCACCGAGGTGTACAGCTGGCCGTTGCGGTTGTAGATCTTCAGCGACGGGAACCACGAGTCCATACCGAACGTACGGGCCTCGTCGGGAATGATCGGCACGATTCGGTGGCCGATCTCCTTGTCTCGCAACAGCTCCTTCATGACGCGCACGAGCGCCATCGTGGTGGCGACTTCCTGCTTGCCGGAGCCCTTGCGCAGCGTCTTGTACGTGTCGTCGCCGGGCTGCGGCAGTGGCTTGACGTCGACGCGGCGCTCGGGAACGAATCCGCCGAGCTTGCTGCGACGATCGAGCATGTACTGGATCTCGGGAGCATCCGGGCCGGGGTGGTAGTACGGCGGCATGTACGGATCCTTCTCGAGTTCCTCGTCCGAGATCGGGATGTGCTGGAGATCGCGGAACGTCTTGAGATCGTCGAGCGTCAGCTTCTTCATCTGGTGCGTGGCGTTACGGCCCTCGAAGTGCTTGCCGAGGGTGTAGCCCTTGATGGTGTGCGCCAGGATGACCGTCGGCTGGCCCTTGTGCGACATCGCGGCGGCGTAGGCAGCGTGCACCTTGCGGTAGTCGTGGCCGCCGCGCTTGAGGTTCCAGATCTCGTCGTCGGACAGATCCTTCACGAGCTCCTTGGTGCGCGGATCGCGGCCGAAGAAGTGATCGCGGACGTAGCTGCCGTCGTTGGCCTTGTAGGTCTGGAAGTCGCCGTCGGGCGTGGTGTTCATGAGGTTCACCAGTGCGCCGTCGCGGTCCTTGTGCAGCAGCGAGTCCCACTCGCGGCCCCAGACGACCTTGATGACGTTCCAGCCGGCACCGCGGAAGAACGACTCCAGTTCCTGGATGATCTTGCCGTTGCCGCGGACCGGGCCGTCGAGGCGCTGCAGGTTGCAGTTCACGACGAACGTGAGGTTGTCGAGGCCCTCGGTGGCGGCCACGTGGGCGAGTCCACGCGATTCCGGCTCGTCCATCTCGCCGTCGCCGAGGTAGGCCCACACGTGCTGATCGGTGGTGTCCTTGATGCCGCGGTCGTTGAGGTAGTGGTTGAAGCGGGCCTGGTAGATGGCGTTCATCGGGCCGAGACCCATCGACACCGTCGGGAACTCCCAGAAATCCTGCATGAGGCGGGGGTGCGGGTACGACGGCAGTCCGCCGCCCTCGTTCACGTGGCTGGCCTCCTGACGGAAGCCGTCCATGCGCTCGGCCGGAATGCGGCCTTCGAGGAAGGCGCGGGCGTAGATGCCGGGGGAGGCGTGACCCTGGATGAAGATGTGGTCGCCGCCGCCCGGGTGGTCCTTGCCGCGGAAGAAGTGGTTGAAGCCCACCTCGTAGAGCGCTGCGGAGGACGCGTAGGTCGAGATGTGGCCGCCGACGCCGACGCCGGGACGCTGCGCGCGGTGCACCATGATCGCGGCATTCCAGCGGATCCAGGCGCGGTAGCGGCGTTCCATCGACTCGTCGCCTGGGAACCACGGCTCGTTCTCGGTGGGAATGGTGTTGACGTAATCCGTCGACGTCAGCGACGGCAGCGCTACGCGGCGCTCACCGGCGCGCTCGAGCAACCTGAGCATCAGGTAGCGAGCGCGGTTGGGGCCGGACCTCTCCAACAAGCCGTCGAACGATTCGATCCATTCGTTCGTCTCGTCGTTGTCGATATCGGGCAGGTACGACGCGACACCCTCGCGGATGACGCGGACCCGGCCGTCCGAGCCCTTTTTTCCTGCAGACGATGTGTTCTGCCGTTCGCCGCTGTTCACTTCGGACAACGTGTGCACTCCTCAATGTGGCGGACGCTCGGTGTGGCGCCCGGTCCCGGTAGACCCGCCCCTGTGACGGCGGTCTACTTTCCTCGTTCTCGTGATTCCTCCCCAATCCTGCCGCATCTTGCCGGTTCTGGTAGTACAGAGGTCCGATACCCACCAGTAGA
Organism: Rhodococcus sp. ARC_M5; assembly: GCF_022810405.1. Lineage (GTDB taxonomy): Bacteria > Actinomycetota > Actinomycetes > Mycobacteriales > Mycobacteriaceae > Rhodococcoides > Rhodococcoides navarretei. The sequence goes on along the minus strand of NZ_JALGQE010000007.1, from coordinate 12,366 downwards.
AATTTATGTACGCAATTTCGGCGCGGTCAGCTTGCGCGAACGGCTTCAACACTGTTCGCTTTGACTACTGCACCCACAATTCAAGGAGGTCACCACCGTGGTCGCCGCGGCGGACGCTCAGAACTACGCTCAGAAACTTGGCATCACTCGCGACATGGTCGTACAGGAGCTGGGCTGGGACGAGGACACCGACGATGATCTACGCGCCGACGTAGAAGATGCGATCGGTGGCGAGACCCTCGACGAGGATTCCGACGAGGTGATCGACGTTGTACTGCTGTGGTGGCGCGACGGAGACGGTGACCTGGTCGACGCACTCATGGATGCGATCGGTCCGCTCTCGGACGATGGCATCGTGTGGGTCCTCAGTCCCAAGACCGGCATGTCCGGTCATGTCGAACCCAGTGAGATTGCCGAGTCCGCCCCGACCGCAGGATTGACGCAGACCTCTGCGGCAAACCTCGGTGACTGGATCGGAAGTCGATTGGTTCAGCCCAAGACCCCTGCCACCAAGCGGTAGGCCGATGCTCGACACAGGAAGACGGTTCTAGATGCCGATCGAGGTTGGCGCGGTTGCGCCCGACTTCACCCTCAAAGACCAGAACAACCAACTGGTCACGTTGTCGTCGTACAGGGACGTGAAAAACGTTCTGCTCGTGTTCTATCCACTGGCCTTCACAGGCACGTGCCAGGGCGAGCTGTGCAAAGTACGCGACGAGCTACCGACCTTCGAGAACGACGACACTGCGGTGTTGGCAATCTCGGTGGGACCGCCTCCTACCCACAAGATCTGGGCTGCAGAACAGGGTTACACCTTTCCGCTGCTGTCGGACTTCTGGCCACACGGTGAGGTTGCTCAGGCCTACGGAGTCTTCAACGACGCAGCAGGATTCGCCAATCGTGGAACCTTCGTGGTCGACAAATCCGGAATCATCAGGTTCGCCGAAATGAACGGACCCGGCGAGGCTCGCGACAGTTCTTCGTGGGCGGAGGCACTCGCTCAGGTGAGTTGACCTGCGGAATTGTAGTTAGAGATCAGACACGATAAATTTCTCCAAGCGTTCCGGTGGCCCGGGGTTGTCCCCAGGCCACCGGTACTCGGGCGTATAGCTCAGCGGTAGAGCTCTGGTTTTACACACCAGCGGTCGGGGGTTCGAACCCCTCTGCGCCCACCATGATTTTCGCAGCTCAGCAGCTTGGCGACCTACTTGCTTTGGTTCGATTGACCCCCGCTATGTGCCGCGACTGTGCCGAATGCGGACTCTCCCACTTTCATCGCAGTTAGAGAAGCCACGTGCGCTACGGTCCACGCGTGGGAACTGAAGATGAACTCTTCGCGGGTATGACGAGCGCTGAACGGAAACGTGCGCATGAGCGCATCATCTTGGAGTTCGTATATCGGCCCGACGACTTCGACGAAATCGATGAGCAGGAGCGTCCCGACTTTGCGCTGCGGTCCAACGCGGACACGGAACCGTTCGGTGTCGAGATCACGCAGATGTTCCCGGACGGATCCCACGCTCGGGTGCACATGATGCCCGGTTACTTGGAGTCGCTGTGGGAGGGTGCGCGCCACCGTCACCGAGATGATGTTGACCGCCTGCAGGCCACCACCGCGAAGGTGACCGACAAGGACGGAAACGTCAAGCACGAGAACCTGCCGGTCGTGCTTGTCGAGCATCCCCCTACGCGGTCTGATTTCCACGCTGTCCTGGCTGAAACCATCGAGGGAAAATCGGGACTGAACTACGACTACACAGAGTTTCAGCACATCAACCTCATCGTCCTCGACTGGTTCCGACTCGATTTCAATGCGCAAAGATATTCGGCATCTTTGCTGTTGAACGAGCGCGTGCGCGATGCACTTCGCGCCACACCGTTCCGTGAGGTTCACCTGCTCACCTACGACACCGGCGCGGACATTTCGAGTAAGGCCCCAACCACGAACGACGATCGATTCGTGCGAACTCTTCGACGAGTGCCGCTAAAAGAGTTGATGCTCCTAGATCGCTTCTACAGCGCGTGCCACGGAATCAACGAGATCCTTGATGGCACTGACCGTGACGACGACGCGGTGTACTTGAACCGCTTGGCTTGTGAGTTCGTGACTCGTCGTCTCAAGATCGGCAAGATCGTTAACGAGCGCGGAGGCCCGCACGTCCAGTTCGGCAGTGCTGCTGTGGCGCTTACTGAGGACGACAAGTTCGAAATCCTTGAGTTCCTGGAAGTGCCAGATATTCACGATGAGGCAGTACAAATCGCAGAACGTCTCACAGCAGAACAGGAGGAGCGCCTTCTAGAGCACCTCAGTAAGGGTGCTTTGGAGCAGGGGCTCTCTTACGAGACGTACGATCCCCCTTCGCGACCTCGTAGGTCTCGCGCCGATCTTGATGGCGAAAACTAGAACAGCGCAACCCAAGACGCCAACCATCACGTCGAGGTGAAACCGGATTACCGAAACCGCGGCAGCATCGCAGTGCCTACGAAACATCTTCGAGTAGGTCTCGGGTCGGATGGGCGTGCCGTCCTCTGACACCGCTACGAATCCTGAATCGACGTAGCCCGACCCGAGAGCCAGTCGCTCCCGCGCCTGATTCGTTCGTGCAGTGCGGAGTGCGGTCATAATGTCGGCCGGTAGCGGAAGGGTACGACGCGAGCGAGCAGACTTGGGATCGCCTATGACGGTGGCTCGTCCTCTCACGACGACGCGACCGGCCGCTACCGTTACCGTCCCATCGTCGAAGTTAACCCGATCCCATGTCAGCCCCAGCACCTCAGATCGCCGCCATCCGGCGAGGGTCAGCAGCCAGCACGCATAGAGCCGGTCACCTGACACTTGTCGCCGGAACTGCTCGGACTCGGCGGGCTGCCAGAACTTCATTTCCGTGTGAGCGACCGAGGGGCGGTCGATCAGCTGGGCGACATTGCGAGCGATCAGACCGCGTTTGACGGCGGTCGTCAACGCCGACGACAGTACCGTCAGCATCGTGCACACGGTGCGTGGCGAGACACCTCCGGGCACTGCCGGGATTGCTGGTTCGCTCGAACATGCAGCGGCGTAACGGCCGCGTTCAGGACGGACGACATCACCAGCCGCCAGTAGGCGATCCACGTAGACGGCAGTGTGGGGCACGAGGCCGTGCTCGCCTCGCTCGGGATGGACGGCGACGAGCGCCACGATCGGATGATCCGCGCCGCGATTCGATGCGGTGATGCGCCGGAATCGTTTACCGTGCACCTGCCCTACGACTGACTAGCTCAGCCTCACCGCCGATACTTGCCCACAGGCGGTAGTGGCGTCCAGTCGGATTCACCCAGCGCGACCGTTCCACTGGGTTCGACTGAATTCGTTCTCCACCCATCGGTTCCGTTCGCGAATCGCGCTGCGTGTGCTCGCGCCCTGTTGCGACGGATCGAACCAGGCACTGGCATACCGTCATCGCCCCAATCCGGCGTTGCCATTTCCTCGGCTAACCAGAGGGCGAACTCGTTGCTCTTGGCGTGGTACTCATCAACCTCGGTGCGAACCGCGTCCTTCACCTGATCCCAGAACCACCCGTAGAAGGTTCTCGCTCGTGACTGATACTTCTCGATCAGGGGAAGGAACTCGACGTCACCCTTCTGGGTGTTCAGGAATCGTTTCGCGGCACCACTCCACTTGGAGTATTTGTTCAGCTCTGCACGCAGAAGGTCGACCCGATTGATTTGCCGCATCGGGGCTGGCGGGCGGTGGCTGAATGTAGTTCCGATCGACATCACGGGCACCGCATAGTGAACGGTGAAGTTGCGCAAGTCGAACAGGAATTTGATGTCGTCGTCCCCGAACAGCTTCGTGACTGTCGGTTCATAGGTTTCGGCTTCCCACACCGTCCTGGAGTCGGAGGAGCTGCTGCGCTGTTCGGCGGGAATCCGTGTCGGCCAGAGCTTGCGATGGGTCGCGCGCTGGACGTCCCGCAGTGTTGCTACAGATGCCAGGTAATTGTGAAAGAGGCGCACAGTCTCGTGCTCGAACTCGTCGGAAAGGTCGTTCACATGCTGGCGTCTACCCACGAATGTCGAGATGTGGTGCACGAGCTCTTCACCGTTCGTCCCGAACAGCCGCGATGTCCGGTTCAGACCCTCGAACCGTTCGTGGTGGTACTTGCCCGGAAGTAGTTCGAGCTGAGCCAGCCGCTGCTCACGCTCGATGCCCCATGCAGCCTTGTGGGACCGCTCAGCATTCACGCGCCACCTGCCCATCGTTCGACGGAGTTTCCGGAGTATCTACGCAGCTTGCATGGGTACGATGCCAGCAACACTTCTGGCTGCGCCATTTCGTTTCTCAAAGCGGTCGCCGAGCTTTCTACAAGTTCCCATCCTCACGAGGCCGCGCAATCCTGCCCCTTCAGCGAGCCGACTAGCCTCCCGGACACTGTCGTTGCCATCACGAAACAACGGGATTACGGGTTGGCCCAATCTCGCATGTCAGCGGAGTAATCGAATGTCAGACCCATCCGACTCCACCACTCAACCGCTAGCGCAGATGCCGTGTCGCAAGCCCACGACGCACACCCGGCACCGAGGCACTTGTTTGGAAACCACGGATCACCCGGCAATCGACTGTCCGCGAACCTGTTCTTCAATTGCCTTTCGAAGCGGTGTTCGTCCGCGTGGTCGTGCCACTCCGGCTTGAAGTGCACTAGTTCGTTACGAAGCCGGACGAGGAGGGCCGCACTCTGGACGGGATCGCGACCCGTTTCGAGCCGGGGCTTTCCGACGCAAAGAAGAGCCAGCTGATATTTGTCGATGACCGTGAGTTTGGTGTCCAGCCTGGCGTCCGTCCACAGCGTCCGCATTAGGGATTGTGCTGCCTCGGTGATGCCCTCGGTGCGGGAGTTTGGCTGGCCCTGCTCGGTGTCTGCCACGTCCTGAAAGACCTGGTTCACGAGGCATTCGAGATATGCCACCGATGACAACACCGCTGTGACGGCGTGTGAACGGTGCTCGACGACGTTTCCGACTTGCGTCTTCCGCAACGCCGTCTCGACCTCGCCGCATAGACGAGCCGCGTGCTGGGCAGTCCACAAGTGCTGTGTCGCGAGATAGTGACGGGAAGCAACGCCCACTGAGACCTCGATTCCGAACACATCGACTCCCCACTTCGAGGGGGCTAATCTTGCACGTCAACTGGACGGTACGCCACGCACGATCAGCGACGTCTGATCTTCGAATCCGAGTGGTGACTGTCCCAGCGCCATGAGGCTTAAGAGGTATAGGAGGCCGAACGGGATCGCGGCAGACCGCGCCTGGTTCCTCGCTACCATCTGGGTCTAACTTCGTGCATTATCTCGGGTATGCCCTCGATCGCGGCTCCCGTCGAAGTCTCCGTGCTTCGGTGGGCTCGGGAATCGTGCGGTCTGTCCCAGCTGGCTGCATCCAGGAAGCTGGGTCTCGCGGACGATCGCGTATCCGCATGGGAGGACGGCACGGCGACGCCATCGATTGCGCAGCTTCGCAAGGCAGCGGAGGTCTACCGCCGTTCGCTCGCAGTCTTTTTCCTGTCGGAACCCCCCGTGGAGTTCGACACACTGCGTGACTTCCGAAGGATCGCTGGTTCAGTCGAGGGGGAGTGGTCACCAGCGCTGCACGACGAATTCCGTCGCGGACACACACAGCGAGACTTTGCTATCGAATTGGCGGAAACTGAAGACAGAGAACTCCCATTCACCTGGCGTATACCCATCTCGGGGCCGGACAGCGATAACGATATTGCCGCTCGCAGTCGTCGAACGCTTCTCGACCTAGGTCCTCTATCGCTTCCCGGAGCCTCCGGCACGCCGTACGACTTCCTCAACACGTGGGTCGCCGCTGTCGAGGCGGCGGGGGTTCTCGTCCTGAACACCAAAGGCGGCAAGGTCTCGCGCGAGGAGATGCGCGCCTTCTCGCTGTACTTCGACGTGCTGCCGGTGATCGTACTTAACGGAGCCGACGCCCCGCGGGGTCGGTTGTTCTCGCTGCTGCACGAGTTCGCGCACCTGGCGCTGCACACAGAGGGCCTGTGCGATACGACATCCGATGCGAAGGCGGTGACGCCGAACCGGAGCCTGGAGGCGCGGTGCAACGCCATCGCCGCCATGGTTCTCATGCCGGGGGACCAGGTGCGCGGTAGACCGGAAGTGATCGCACGGGTCTCTACGCCCGAGGCGTGGGACTACGTGGCGCTCAGGCAGGCGGCTGCACCGTTCGGTGTGAGCGCCGAAGCGTTCTTGCGACGGCTCAGTACGTTGGAGATCGTTCCTGTGTCGTACTACGAACGTCGGCGCGACGAGTACGTGGCCGCGTACGAGAAGGACGATGCGGCGCGGCCACTAGGCGGAAACTGGTACCGGAACACTGTTCGTGACCTGGGTAAGGGGTACGTCCGCGCGGTCACGGATGCGCACAGGAGACGTGTGATCGACAGCAATACCGCTGCTATTTACTTGAACGCGAAGGTCGGCCAGATCGCGAAGCTGGCCGAGAACGCCGCGTTACGTGAGGCCGGTTAGTGGCACCCTATTCTTTCGACACCAGCTCGATACTGAACGGCCGTCGCGACCTGTTTCGTCCCACGGTGTTCGTTCGGCTGTGGGAGCAGATCGAGGCGAGCATCGCGAGCGGTGACATCCGAGCAATAGACGAAGTGAACAACGAGCTGTCTAAGCGAGACGACGACGCCAAGAAATGGGCGGACAAACAGAGCGGCCTTTTCGTGCCGATCGAGGACGACGTTCAGAGCGCCACCACGGCCATCCTGAAGGCTCACCCCGATCTCGTGAGGGCAGGAGGCAAGCGCAGCGGTGGTGACCCATTCGTCATTGCGCTCGCGATGGCTCGCAACGGGGTGGTCGTCTCCGAGGAAACGCGATCCGGCAACCTCTCCAAGCCGAGGATCCCCGATGTGTGTGACTCGCTGGGTGTCCCGGTTCTGAACCTCATGGGCTTCATCGAGTCGCAGCGCTGGACGTTCTGACCGAACCCCCGCCAGTGTGCCGCCAGTGTGCCAAGACGCAACAATTCGGCACGGCACGCACTGGACCTACTGGACACTCGACGGTCTTGACCTGGAGTTATTGGACGGGGCTCGACACACTAGACGGCTCGAATGCCATTTACACACCAGCGGTCGGGGGTCGAACCCCTCTGCGCCCACCATTTTCACGACTCTCGGCTTACCCTCTGATGACGGTGCCTCGCCCGACAGTCCGTCTCGGCCTTGGTGTTACCTTCGATCCGCACCCGACAGCACAGACACGAGGCGGACGACGTGACCCGGTACGAAGCACTGACCGAACTCCTCGACGAGAGGTACTCGTGCCGACAGTTTCTGTCGAAGCAGGTCTCGCGTGAGGTACTCGAACAGCTACTGTCTGCCGCCCGGCGCACACCTTCGTGGTCCAACACCCAGTCGTGGCAGATCATCGTGACCGAGGGCGACGCCACCCGCAAGTTCTCCGAGGCATTGGTGGAGCACGTGACATCCGGGGTGCCGCAGCCGGACTTCCCGTTTCCGGCCAACTACAACGCCCTGCACCGAGCGCGCAGACGCGAATGCGGTGGCGCTCTGTACGAGAGCATCGGTGTGGTGAAGTCCGACACCGAGGCGACGACTCGTCAGTTCATTCGCAATTTCGAGCTGTTCGACGCCCCGCACGCAGCCATCATCACCACCGATGCCGATCTCGGTGTGTATGGCGCCGTCGATTGTGGGTTGTATCTGCAGACTTTCCTGCTGGCCGCCCAGAGCCTCGGTCTTGCAGCCATCGCGCAAGCAGCCTTGGCCGCGTACTCACCGTTTCTGCACGAGTGGTTCGACATCCCCGAGACTCGAAAAGTGGTGGCCGGCATCTCCTTCGGTTATCCCGACGAGACTCACCCGATCAACGGATTCCGCACCAACCGAGCGCCTCTGGACGAGACGGTGAGATTCGTCAGCAATTAGGGAGCGAGCTGCGGCCCGAACTTGGCCTCGATCTCGGCGAAGTACGCGTCGGCCAATGCGACGAACTGCTTCTCGTCGAGTGCGATGGTGTCGCCGACGGCGTACCCGAGAATGCTCTTCTTCGGGTCGAGGTTGATCGTCGGATCGCTGGTCATCACGTCGTCTGCTGCTGTCATCGACGCGGCCAGTACCCGGACCTCGTTGAGCGGATTGCCGTTCTTCTTCTCCTGCCCACGCATCCGGTGCAAGAAGTACACCTCCAGCGTCAGCACGAGATTGTTGAAGAAAGCGACGTCGAATGCCTCGTCCACGTCGGTGGTCGTCGTTCGATTCGACGCGACCGCACGGTAGGTGGCCAGCTGAGAATCGAGGCGCGCACGGCAGGCGTCGATGTATTCGCGTGGGTACGACTTCACGGACAGCACGGGGGAGATGCTAATCGGCGTCGTAGGTGGACGCAGGGCAAACGTCAGCCCCGAAGACGACCAACCAACTCGGTACCGACATCCGTGCCCGAACGCCATGCGCTTTCCACTCTGGGCGCTCCGGATGCACACCATTGATCGCCGGCGAACCCGACGAGTCGTCCGTCGCGCTGCTCGAGCGCACACGTGGAATCGTGCTGCGACGCAGGCTTTGCGAACGTCCATCGATGGGCGTGCGTCCAACTGGGTGCTGCAGAGACGACCGATAGTTCGCGCAATGCGTCGAGAACCGGGGCGATCGCACCGTCGGGATTCTCGAGATGCTGCTGCGCTCGCTCCGACGTGGTGTGCACCACCAGAACCGGAGCGCCGTCGCCGCGGCGAGCACCGTCGTCGACGACAAAATCGATATCGGGATGATCGTTGACGAACGCTGCGCCACGGAAGGGGATGTCGAGCCCGTCGAACCCGCACGCCACCGCGATCACCGGTTCGTAGTCGACGGCATCTGGAACTGCGGTCAGTCGCGTTGCCTGCGGATCTGGCATGGCGACCACTACGTGGCCGTCGGGCAATTCGGTCAACTCGGTGGAATGTTGGATGTCGAAGCCGTCGAGCATGTTTCGTACCAACGATCGCAGCCCGCCCGGGGTGGCCCAGCGAACCGGTCCGGTCGTGGTGCACGGTGCCGTCTCGGGCTTGAGGATGCCGAACGTGTTGGCCCACTGCCGCGCCAATCCGCCTGACTCCCAGTCCGCGACCACCGTCGAAAATTCCTGATCACGAACGGTGAAGTATCCCGCCCCCAGATCGACGCGACGGCCGTGCAACTCCGGCGACGACATCCGCCCACCCGGAGCTCGGCCTCGGTCGATGATGCGGAACGGCACGTTTGCGTCGCGAAGAACCCGCGCACAGGCCGCGCCGGCTATGCCCGCACCGACGATGGTGACCGGATCGGTGATGGTGCCCGCTTCGGAGTTCATCGGTCCAGTATGCCGGGATCAGTCGGTCGCGTCGGTGAGCCTGAGGAATGCGGTGCCGTGGGACGAGATCGGGCCGCCGGTCCGGCCTGTTCGCAAGGTCCGCGACGGTGAACATCACGAGCCCGCTTTGACGAATCGAGAGGTATCGATTGTGCTGCGATGTGCGTGGAAATGGCTGCCCCACAGACATTCTGGACATATCGGTCACTCTCTGCGTCGGCGTTCATTTTATGTTCAACTTCAGGGATGTCCATCACGGAGAAGCCGGACACCGGCGAGCAAGGACTCGGTACCAGCCTGAAACCACGGCACGTGACGATGATTTCGATTGCCGGGGTCATCGGCGCGGGATTGTTCGTGGGTTCGGCCAACGCCATCGCGACGGCAGGCCCGGCGGTGCTGCTGGCGTACCTGTTCGCGGGAACACTCGTGATCCTGGTGATGCGCATGCTGGGGGAGATGGCGACGGCCAATCCCGACACCGGCTCGTTCTCCACGTATGCCACTCGCGCGCTCGGTCACTGGGCCGGCTTCTCGGTCGGTTGGCTCTACTGGTGGTTCTGGGTGTTGGTGATCCCGGTCGAAGCCACCGCGGCTGCATCCATTCTCACCAACTGGCTCGGCGGAGCCCAATGGATGTGGGCACTGCTCATCGTCATTGCCCTCACCGCGACAAACCTGATCAGCGTCGGCAACTACGGCGAATTCGAGTTCTGGTTCGCGCTGGTCAAGGTCGTGGCGATCATCGCGTTCATCGGCCTCGGGATCGCGGCCATTCTGGGATGGCTACCCGATTCGGAAGTCAGTGGTGTGGACCAACTCTGGGCCTCCGGTGGATTCATGCCTCTCGGGTTCGGCGCGGTGATCGCGGCCATGCTGACGACGATGTTCTCGTTCATGGGCTCGGAAATCGTCACCATCGCCGCTGCCGAATCCAAGGACCCGGCAAAGGGCATCACCCGCGCCACCAACTCGGTCATCTGGCGAATTTCGATCTTCTACTTCGGTTCCATCTTCGTCATCGTCGCGCTGGTGCCCTGGAACGAACTGGACCCGAACACGGGCTCGTACCAGTACGTGCTGTCCAAGATGGGAATCCCGCATGCCGACACCATCATGGACATCGTCATTCTGACCGCTGTTGCGTCGTGCCTGAATTCGGCGCTCTACACCGCGTCGCGCATGCTGTATTCGCTCGGCGATCGAGGCGACGCACCGAGGGCGGTCAAGAAGATCACCACGAACGGGGTGCCGTGGATTGCGGTGATCGCCTCGATGGTGCTCGGGTTCCTCGCCGTGGTCGGAAACTACATCCTGCCCGAGAAACTCTTCACCTACCTGCTGGCGACCACGGGTGCTGTCGCGCTCTTCGTCTACCTCGCCATCGCCAGCAGCCAGCTGGTGCTACGGCGTCACCTCGACCGCGACGGCGAACGTCCTGCCGTTCGGATGTGGCTGTATCCGTGGCTGACCTACCTGGCCATCGGATTCATCGTGTTCGTCCTGGTGATGATGGTGGTGCGGCCGGAGCAGCGGTCGTCGATCCTGCTCTCGGCCGTCCTCGCCGCAGTGACCGTGATCGGCGGAATTGTGGTGCAACGCCGAAATGCGCGGCGCGACAGTGTCGCCGCCCGCGCATCGGAGTGAGTGCGATTAGATTCCCGCGTACACCTGGCGGTACAGATCGACGATCTGCTCCGCCGTCGGAACGACCGGATTGTTGCCCGGACTACCCGAGGCGAGAGCCTGCTCGGCCATGAGCGGCAATAGCTCGTCCCACTTCGCCCTGTCGATACCGAAGGTCTGCGGCGTCGGAACCTCCACCTCACGGCACAATGTGACGATCGCATCCTGCAACTTGCCACCGGCGACCTGATCGGAGTCGCCTTCCGATGCCGCACCGAGCGCACGAGCGCAGTCGGCGTAACGCGCCTGCGCCCCGTCGATGGAGAATGCGGTGACAGCAGGCAACAGCATCGCGTTGGACAGCCCGTGTGCCACATGGAAATGCGCGCCGATCGGTCGACTCATCCCGTGCACTAAACAGACACTCGCATTGGAGAACGCCATGCCCGCCTGCGTCGAGGCATGCATCATCGCCTCGCGCGCCTGCCGATCTTCGCCGTCCCGATACGCCCGCAGCAACGACGTCCCGATCGTGCGAATCGCGCTGAGCGCCAAACCGTCGGAGATGGGGTTGGCCTTCTTGCTGACGTACGCCTCGATGGCGTGGGTCAGGGCATCGACCCCGGTGTCTGCGGTGAGGCGAGCCGGCATCGACATGGTCAACTCGAAGTCGATGATCGAGGCGATCGGGAGGAACGACAGGCCGGGGCACAGCATCTTCTCGTCCGAGGCCACGTCGGTGATGATGGTGAACTGAGTTGCCTCCGAACCACTTCCGGCCGTGGTGGGAATGGCGATGATCGGCAGGGCCGGTCCGGTCGACAGCACCGGAGCCTTGAAGTCCCGCATCCTGCCGCCCTGCACCGCGAGAATGGCCAGCGCCTTGGCAGTGTCCATCGGACTGCCACCGCCGAACCCGATGATCGAATCGGCCGAATGCTGCTGCACCGCTTCGAGTCCCGCGACCAACGAATCGGTCGTCGGATCCGGAACGGTGCCCGAGAACAGTGCCGGCGTCTTCCCGGCCTCGGTCATGATCGTCATCAGACGATCCGCCGAGCCGTTGCCGGCCATGAACGCATCGGTGACGAGCAACGGCCGTGACACGCCGAGGTCGGTGAGAACCGTCCCCAGCTCGTCGACGGCACCGCCACCCAGCTTGAGGAACCGAGGAAACGAAATATTGGCAACCATGGTGTGCTCCTTCGAGGTGTGACTATGTGCGCGGAACTTCGTAGTGGACTACGGGCGGATTCGAGCGGTGGTTGCAACGTGCCTGATCATTAGGGATGTTTGCGATGGTTCACCCGGGTTTCTCTCATCAGGTTCGGATGGCGTTCTGGTCACTGCGTAGCAGTGGCGTGACGGT
>NZ_JALGQE010000054.1 GCF_022810405.1 Rhodococcus sp. ARC_M5 | reverse complement strand
AACTCCGTCGTCGGAGACTTTCCGATCGAATACGAGATGATCTGGCGGTCGAACAGATCCATCACCGGCGACAGATACAACTTCGCCTCCCCGACCCGGAACTCGGTGACATCGGTGACCCACTTCTGATTCGGGGCCGCCGCCGTGAACTGACGGTCGAGGACGTTCGCCGCGACCGCCCCGACCTGACCCTGATACGAGACATACCGTCGACGGCGCCGCACAGCACAGGCCAACCCGAGCTCGCGCATCAACGCCAACACCGTCTTCTTCGCCACCCGCCACCCTCCATCGACGAGGACTCGGTGCACGCGTCGATGCCCGTAGCGTCGGTGGTTTTTCTCGAACGCCCTGGTCACCGCCGCTTTCAACGCAGCCTTCGGGTCGGGCCTGCGTAACTGCGCTTGACGGTAGAAGAACGTCGACCGAGCCAAGCCGGCGACGTCGAGCAGCACATCGAGACGGTACTGCGCCTTGAGGGCGATGACAGCGAGAACCTTCACCGTCGTCC
>NZ_JALGQE010000006.1 GCF_022810405.1 Rhodococcus sp. ARC_M5 | reverse complement strand
GGTCGAGTCACTGTGAGAGGTAACTCGTTCATCACTACGCGATGGCCCACCCACAACACGGGTACGACACGCCCGAGCTGCGGCTACGCCGCCTCACCGAATGTCCACCACCCCACGGGACTTACCCTGGCGAAATGGATCGGAATTCTGACGACGTCGGTGATCACACGGCAGCAGGAGATCCACGTGCGCGTTGGAGGAAGCTGCCGCCGGACGTATTGCCCACCAGCACCTCGAAAGACCCGGCAGTCCGAGCTACCGACTTCGACATCGCCCCGATCTATGACCCTCGGACTGCACTGATGCGGACGTTCCGCTGAGTTGATCTTGGTGGCCATCATGCGTGGGTCGTGTCGCATCCACCTGTACTGAACGTGATTCGTCGGATGCACCGAGCAACGGTCGGATTTACTAGTTCGCCTGTTGACGGGGCGAGTCGCCGTGCATGGAGGGGAATGAGGTCCAGGCGGTTCCGATGGTGGTTCGAGTTCGTGCTTCTTACGACTCGCTACAGATTACCTGACATAATGTTGATTATCGGCAAAACTACGACCTGCAGTTCGACGACCTCAAGCCTCGAAGTCGTCGATTCGACTGCAGCGCTGCACTGTTCATTTTTCGAGTCGATGTGATGCGGCTCGGCGGTGTTGGAATCCTCGAGAGGAATGTGTCGCGCATCCGGTGATCGGCTCTCGCGGCAGGCCTGTGTCCGTCCGATGCGATGAGATCGGCACACTCGAATCGGATTGTTCGCCCCACCCTCCCTGTCCCTGCTTATCAATGTTTCGTCACTGTGACGAAAACGAGTAATTGCCGGGTCTCGATGTTTACCGTCGCGTTGGCCGAATGTGCTGGCTACCGCACACTTACTCTGGTTAACATTCGTCGATGGTCGCATTTGCTGAGACACCCCGTCGCCGGAGCTCGAACCGTCGAGTTGCTGCCGTGGCGATCGGGCTGTTCGCCGTTCTCGGCCTCGTCGGTTGCTCCGACGGCTCGTCCGCAGACGCCGATTTCGAGGGTCTGACATCGGGTCAGCGCGTCTACGACCGAACGGGCTACTCGCTGGATCCAGCGCAGACCGCGGACATCCAACGTCAGTTGGAGAACTTGAAATCCGAAACCGGCGCGGATGTGATCACGTACGTGCGTGAACTCGACGCGGATTCGGATGACACGTTGGATCAGGTCGAAGCCCTTCAGCAACGATGGGTGTCCACGGCAGGTATCGACCAGAACACCGCGGGCGCGATCCTGATAAACCGGGAGCCTGGACAACTCGACGAGGCTCGTGCGGGCATCTTCCTCGGCAGCACGTACGACGACGGCAACGTTCCACGGGACGAACAAGAGGCGATCGTCGAGGATGTGCTGATTCCGCCGCTGCGAGATGGTGACGTCGCGGGCAGCTTGACCTCAGGGATCGACCGCCTGAGGTCCGACATTCGTAACGGTCCACCGGTCACGGCCCTGGACAGGTTCGCCGACGGTCCCGGTTCGACCTGGCTGCCGTGGGCCGGGTCGGTGATCTCGATTGTGGGACTGCTCCTGGTGGCAGCGCTGTTCCGCGGTCGCGCGAAATCGACTGTCTCTCGACAATCTCCGACCACAGTGCGACCGGACCAGGCCACCGATGCCGCGTACGCGACCGCCCTCGTACACCGCAGCGCGCAGCCCAGCGGTATGCCGGGAACGGTACTGGCACTCGCCGCCGCCGACGCGCTCACCTTCGAGCCAGACAAGAAGCCGGGAAAGTTCGACAAAGGGACCGTCAGGATCAGGCTTCTGGATCGAACACGTGCCCGCGGAGAGGTTCAAGAGGCGGTCTGGTCGATGCTTGCAGATCGTGCCGAGGACGATGTCGTACCCGGTGACGAGTTGAAGAAGGTCGCGCGGGGTCCCGGCGTGACGAAAAATCTCGTGGACGCAAGACTGCGGGCCGGCGGATTCGTTGCCGATGGAACGGGCCGACGCCGGATAGTTCTGGCCGGTCTGGGCGTACTCGGTGGCGTCGTCGCCGTCGGTGGAATCGCCGTTGCCACATCGGGAGCCCAGGCAATGTGGTTCGCAGTAGTGGCATCGGCCCTCCTGCTCGTTGCAGGACTGTCGACGGCGATCGTGTACTCCCGGTTCTCGGTCGCCGGACTGGACGCCGCTCGCCCGTGGGAGGCCTACCGCGACGGATTGAAGCAGGCCGCCAAGGACGACGACGAGTCGGTCGATTTGAACGCCGCCCTACCGGATATCGTCGCGCTCGGCCTGGCCCCGGCTTTTCGGAAACGGCTCGAGGCCGCAACCGACCCCGGGAGTGACACGCCGCTGCGAGCCTTCACCTCACCCGCGGGTGCCAACTACGCGGCGGGAGATCCGGTGGTCCTCCCCTGGGCTGCGTTCTCCGGGGTGTTCGTCTCCAGCGGTAGCGGATCCGTTGCTTCGGGTGGAGGTGCAGGTGGAGGAGGCGGAGCGGCAGGCAGTACCTGATCGATCGGTCGACGAACCACCTCGTTCGGCTCGATCGCGGTTCGGCGGGCCGCGAACCAGGAACTGAACATCGGGAAAGTCCGATCCTGGTCCCCGCTTCCAGCTACCGTGCTCGGAGGCTCACAATCTCTACCAGGGGTTCTCATGATCGCGGTACGCGCACTCTTCGCTGAGTCGGTTCACCCGTCCGAATCTCGACGGGAAAATCCGGTCGTGCTCGACCTCGATGCCGGTCGAGTCAAGATCACGCAATTCTTCATCGGTGCGGCCACAGTCGTCATCGGGCTGATCGGACTGCTCAGTGCGCCCAGCGAAGAATACGACGGGATCGGTGTCGTCGTCGTGGTGCTCGTCAGCCTCACGACGTTTCCCGTGTCACTCCGATGGTTCATCGGTGGGTGGCCGACGCCGAAAGCGCTCGTTGCCTACGTGGTCTATGCCGACGTATCGATCGGTGCGTGCCTGCTGCTCAAACAAGATCTACTCACCGCAATCGGCGGCACCGTGCTGTTCGCAGTGGTCACCATGTTCGCAGTCATCGCCGTGCGGCCGCTCGTGTATTGGATGCACATGGCCGCAACCGTCCTCGTTCTCGCGATCGTGTGCGTCAGGGCCGCCCTGAACGATGCCGCCAGTGGGTGGGTCGTGATTGCTCACTCACTCACCATGCTGCTCATGTTCGGAGCACCGATGATCCTGGTCATCTACGTCAGTGAATTGCGCTCCCGTGCACAGCAGTCGTTGGTCGACCCGCTGACCGGCCTGCGTAATCGTCGTGGGCTCTTCGCCGCGGTCGAAACAATTCTCCTGACTTCGCACAAAGATCGATCTGCCCAGATGAGTGCTGTGGTACTCGACGTGGACGGCATGAAGCACGTGAACGACACGTTCGGTCATCACACCGGCGACGCTGTTCTGGTCGATCTGGCGCAACATCTGCGGGCAGTCACCTCACACAGCTGGGTGGTTGCCCGACTCGGCGGCGATGAGTTCGCCTGTGTATCCGTGGCGGAACCGGGGACCACGGAGCCGCGGATCGAGGCCCTGGTGGCAGCCTTGTCCGACACACGAGTGATGTCGGGCCTCTCGGTCAGCGTGGGCTCGGCTAGCACCGAAGTGGGCGTCGGCGATTCGGAACAGGCCATATTGCTCCTGCTTCGAACCGCCGACGCCGAGATGTACCGCGCGAAGAGCGCCAGAAGACAGAGTGGCGACTACCGCGGTTCTGTGCAGGGCTGACTACTCCCCCGCGCCGTTGTGCGGAGTGCGCAATCACTGGGTGCAGATGTAGGACTCGCCCCGCAGGCTCATCTGGTGTTGTCCGGCAGGTGCGGCTCGTCGGACTCGGGTTCGACGGCGTCGCCTACGGGACCTGGTGCACCTTGTCCAACTTGATCCGCGAGCTCCAATCCCGCGCCTGCGTACACGTTGAATGCGATGTCCACACCGTGCTCCTTGGCCCACTGCACTTCGTCGTCGTAGCGAGCCACAGCTGCAACGGTTCCACTGAACCCGGATTCGCGCAGACAGGCGAGTGCCGTGACATTGGCTCCGTGACGCGGCATCGCGAGTACCGCGATCCGCACGGACTCCGAGTGCCGCAGTTGATGCCAGAAATCGAGGTCGGTGGCGTCTCCTTCGATGACGCGGAAGCCTCGATCGGCGAGGCGTCGAATACGAGGCCCGTCGTAGTCGACCCCCACCACGTCGAGACGGTAGTGATCGGTGAGCCGCTCGTACGCCGCGAACCCCACTCGCCCCATTCCGATCACGACGACCTCGGCGTCACCGGCATCACCGGAACGTTCTTCTGGGTGCAGGCTGCGCTCGTCCTGCTCGGGCAAACGTGTCGCGATCTTCTCGACCATCAGGTGCCCACGACCGTTGACCAGAGCCGACGCAACGAAACTCAGCGCCACTGCGATCGACATCTCGACCAGCCAAGCCGGGGCCAGAAGGCCGGTCGTCACTCCGACGGAGACGACGATCAGGCCGAATTCGGAGTAGTTCATCAGGCTCAGTCCGGCAAGGAGCGCGGTGCGATACCGCAACTTCATCATGGCGAACAGCGCCACGTACAGCACAGATTTGAGTGGCAGTAGAAGCACCATGAGCAGGGCGACGCCAAGACTGGGCAGGTCCGGTAACCCGGACAGACCGATCGAGACGAAGAAGCCCACGAGCAGCAGTTCCTTGATGTGGAACAGCGAACGCGACAGTTCCGACGAGGCCGAGTGCGATGCCAGCAACACGCCGATGACGAGTGCGCCCAGGTCACCCTTCAGCCCCAGGGCGGAGAACAATGCGTAACCGGGGACCAGCGCCATCACGATGCCGAACAGCGATTGCATCTCGCCGTGGCCGAGCCCGCTCCATATCCTTCGAAGGACCCGCGTCAGTGGCCACAGAAGTACGAGCAGCAGCGCCCAGGGGCTCGGCAGCGTTCCACTGGTGACGGTCAGGAACACCACGGCAACGATGTCCTGCATCACCAGCACGCCGATCGCCACGCGCCCGTACAGAGCGTGCGACTCCCCTCGCTCCTCGAGTACCTTGACCACGAAGACAGTGCTCGAGAAAGACATGGCGAAGGCAAGCAACGCGATCGTCGTCAGGCTCTGCCCGGACAACATGGCCAGTCCCGCGACGGCAGCCAGCCACAGGACGGTGGTGCCGACCACGATGCTGACCACCAGATGGACCGAGGTCGTCAACCACACTTCTCGGCGCAACAGGATACGGACGTCGAGCTTGAGGCCGATGGCGAACAACAACAGGGTGACGCCCAGATCTGCCATCAGCTCGAGCTGGGGCAGCTCACCGACGTCGAGGGCATTGATGGCGAATCCGGCAGCGAGAAATCCGACGAGAGGAGGTAGACGAACCACCATGGCGAGTCCGCCCAAACCGAAGGCGATGACGAGGTAGATCGCGGCAACTGTCATGCACGGTCCCTTGGCTGGTGGACGGCAACCGGACCTCCAACGGATCGACGACATCGGCGGATGCCGTCGGAGTTGTCACCAGTATCCCGGCAATCCGGATATTTCACAGCGAACGGCACCGAACGGGAACGGCGATCGACGAAGTGCGTGCTTCGTCGATCGCTGTTCCGAGATCAGCTGCTGCCGAACCCCGGTCGGGGCGGTATCAGAGCTCGAATTCGGCCGGATCGATTCCGACCGCGAAGCACGCGTTGCGCACTGCTGCCTTTTCGTGATCGTCGAAATGACCGTCTGCGCCGCCGATGATGATGCCGATCTGGATGACCGCCCGCGCCTGATCGGGCTTCGCCTTCAACTTGCCGATCGTCGCTGTCGCCTCGACCTTTCCGAAGTCGAAATCTCCCTGCAGCTTGTCGCAGTACCAGTCGAATTTCTGCCGAAGTTCGTCGGGCTCGAACACCCGCAGAGCCTCGTTGCCGGCGATCAGAGATGCTGTCTTCTGACGCTCGGCAGGATCGATGGTGCCGTCCGCCGCCGCGATCAGCGCACACATCGCCATGCTGCCGTTGGCGAACTCCTTGTTCTTGAACTGGCTGGTCTTGGTCTGCAGCTGCCCGTTCAGTTCCTGTGCCTTGGACTTGAGTTGATCCCAGAACGCCATGGAGCTCCTCACTTGTCGAAGCCCGCGCAGTCGCGCGGACCTCGGACCATTGTCCATGGAGTCGGTGAACGGTTGGGCAACCCCAGTTCAGCGCAGTCGTTCCGCGTCGCGCGCTTTGGCCAACAGTTCGACACACAGCCGGTGCAACTCGGTGGCGTCGGCCCCTTCGACGACTGCGGTGCTGACGTCCTCGGCTGCACATCGCACCTCGAACGCACGGTCGGCTGCCGCGGACGCCTCCTCGGCGGTCAGTACGACGGCGTCGTCCGGAATCGAGGTCCCTTTGGTCGAACTGCGCTGTTCGTACGCGCGTTGGCGGCAGGATTGACGGCAGTATCGCCGTTTACGGCCGGTGCCGGTGTCGGCAACCGGGCGCCCGCACCAGGCGCACGTCTGCTCACGGCGGGTTCTGACGGACATGGTCGTTCAGCCTACTGCGACCCCGAGGTAAGATTCGTCGACAAGCTGCGCCGATGAGACCGCACAGGAGCTCATCGGCTCGGGAACGAACCGACGCGCGGCGACGTTGAAGATCAGTGGGTAGACGGTGTAGTTCGATGTCGACGGATGACCTCGATGCACCTACCTACTATCGATGGAGAGGACTTCACCATGGCAGATCGTGTACTTCGAGGTAGTCGACTGGGAGCGGTCAGCTACGAGACCGATCGTGATCACGACCTGGCACCCCGGCGCGTTGCACGGTATCGGTGCGACAACGGCGAGGAGTTCGACGTACCGTTCGCCGACGATGCCGAAATTCCCGGAACCTGGGCGTGCCGCAACGGTCTCGAAGGCTCGCTGATCGAGGGCACCGCCCCCGAGGCCAAGAAAGTCAAGCCTCCGCGCACTCACTGGGACATGCTGCTCGAGCGTCGATCGGTCGACGAGCTGGAGGAACTGCTCAAGGAGCGCTTGGACCTGCTGAAGGTGAAGCGCCGCGGCGCATGATCGCCGTCGACTGCACCGCCTGATCGAAAACAATCCGGCGGTGCAGTTTTTTTATTCTTTTCGGGCTTTCTGGATGTTTTCGATCGCTTTGTTGCATTGATTGTCGCTCGGTCACGAGTTCCAATACGATCGAGTGGCGGTGTCGCAGGCCCGGTGTCATCATCGTGTATCGATTTGTCACAAGTGTGGCGGTTCGCACATGGGTCGCAGTAACAGTTGTCGGAAAATACCGATAAACCCCAGCAACTGAAGACGAAAACATCAGGGGGCATTAACTCGTGAGCCAGGATTCTGATCAGCGCTCCTCCGACGCTCTGCGTACAGCTGCCTCCGAAGCAGAATCGGAAGGTCATCGCGCAGTCGGCGAGCAGAAGCTTGCGGAGTTGCGCCGCGAGTTGGACGGAATCGACGAAGTGCTCCGCGCTGCAATTCGAGATCGCATCGATGTGTGTGTACGCGTTGCACACGTAAAACGTGACCATTCCATTCCGATGATGCAACCCGGCCGCGTCGGACTCGTGACCGAGCGCGCCCGTGAATTCGCGTCGGCCAACGGTCTCTCCCCCGACTTTCTCGAGGAGTTGTACCGATCGATGATCGCCGAGGCGTGCCGAGTCGAGGATTTGATCATCGATTCTCCCAAGTCCGGGCTCGGCCTCGACAATGAACGGTAGAGGCACGCGATGACGCTCAACACGCTCCTGGTGGACAATTACGATTCCTTCACCTACAACCTGTACAGCCTCCTCGCGGAGGTGAACGGTCGTCCGCCCACGGTGGTCAAGAACGACGTCGAGTGGAGTTCTCTGGACTTCGACGCCTATGACAACATCGTCGTTTCTCCCGGTCCCGGTCGCCCGGATCTGGAGCAGGACTTCGGCATCAGCGCACGTGTGATCCTCGAATCCGATCTACCGATACTCGGCGTGTGTCTCGGGCATCAGGGCCTGTGTCATCTGTTCGGAGGCAGCGTCGACCTCGCGCCTGCACCGATGCACGGCAGGATTACCGACATCACTCATACCGGGGTCGATCTGTTCGCCGGAATTCCATCGCCGTACTCGGTGGTGCGGTATCACTCACTGGTGGTGACACGAACCCCTGCCGAGTTCGAGGAAGTTGCGTGGACACCCGACGGCCTGGTCATGGCGGTTCGGCATCGCAGCAAGCCGATGTGGGGCGTTCAGTTTCATCCCGAGTCGATCAGTACCGAATACGGACGCGAGTTGCTCGCCAACTTCCGCGACCTGACGCTCGCGCAGTCGAGCGCGCCGAGTGCTGTGGGTACCCAGGACTCGATGTTCACCATCGAAACACGCTCGCTCGACGAGGCTTTCGATTCCGAGGAGGTATTCGGTGCGCTCTTCGCGAACGGCTCGAAGAGCTTCTGGCTGGACGGAAGCGCTGCACTGGAGCCCGAATGCAGGTTCACCGTCATGGGTGACTGTTCGGGTCCGCACGCGGAGTACGTGACCTACTCGGTTGCCGAGACCACGGTGACCGTGCAGGGTGCCGATGGAAGAACCGAGCACATCCACTCCACCTTCTTCGATTACATCGATGCTCAGCTGCGCGAGCGGGCTACTCCCCCTCGCCACGACCTGCCGTTTGCCTTCGGACTCGGATACGTCGGGTACCTGGGATACGAACTCAAGGCCGATACCGGTGGGCAGCTGGTACACACAGCTGCAACACCCGACGCTTCGATGGTCTTCGCCGACCGCGCGCTGGTGTTCGACCATGAGGCGGGCACCCTCTATCTGATGGGGTTGGCCACCACCCCCGGGGACCCGGTGCTGGCTCGGTGGTTCGATTCGGTCACCGCCACCCTGCGCGGGCTGTCCGGACGAACTCCCGCGAGCGACCGTTCGGGTGCGCCGTCGTCCGGGACTCCGCTGCTCGGGGCCGATCGATCGCTCGAGCCCCGCCTCCGCCACGATCGCGACCACTACCTGGATCTGATCTCCCAGTGTCTGGCGGAGATTCGGTCCGGTGAGACCTACGAGGTCTGCTTGACCAACACAGCGACGGTTGCCGGTTCCATCGACGCAGCAGCCACGTACTCGTACATGCGCGAGATCAACCCCACTCCCTACAGCGCCCTGCTGCAGTTTCCCGAGGTGTCGGTGTTGAGCGCGTCCCCGGAGCGCTTCCTGCGCATCGACGCCGACCGTATCGTCGAGTCCAAGCCGATCAAGGGAACACGTCCCCGTGGAGGCACCGCGGAGGAAGACAACGCTCTCAAGGCCGATCTCGTCGCGAACGAGAAGGACAAGGCCGAGAACCTGATGATCGTCGACCTCGTACGCAACGACCTGGCACAGGTCTGCGTGCCGGGGTCGGTACACGTTCCCAAGCTGTTCGACGTCGAGACCTACGCTCCCGTACACCAATTGGTCTCGACGGTTCGTGGTCGCCTGCGTGAGGACGCGTCCGCGGCGGATTGTATTCGCGCCGCGTTTCCTGGCGGATCGATGACCGGTGCGCCGAAGATCCGCACCATGGCGATCATCGACAAGCTCGAAGACGGTCCGCGCGGTGTGTACTCGGGTGCCATCGGCTACTTCTCGATCACCGGTACCGCTGATTTCTCCATCGTGATCCGCACGATCGTGGCCACCGAACACGAAGTGACGTACGGGGTCGGTGGCGCGATCGTCGCGCTGTCGGATCCCGACGAAGAGTTCGAGGAGACAATGGTCAAGGCTGTGTCGATGCGCCGTGCACTGACCGGTAGAACGGCGAAGAGCGAGTAAGGCGCACGCGCCTCACCCGCTCTTCGTCGTGCATCGGCTCGACGCCGACGTGTCTTACGGAGTAGCGAAGTACTCGAAGACGGCAGGCTGCGCCTGCGGATTTCCGTTGGACGTTCCGATGACTGCGCCTGCGACCGTACCGATCACGGTTCCGATGATGCACCCCGAGATGAAGTTCGGGAAGATCGAGACACAGCCGATGGCGAAACCGAGGCCTGCGCCGATCGCTGTGCCGACGCCGCCACCATTGTTCCAGCCGATGGCCAGCTGGTTGACCATGTTGTCGAATGCCTGCTGCTTGGTCTGCGGGCCCGCGACCTCGGCGACGGGAACCGTCTGCGGCGTCAACGTCAACTCTCGACCCTCGGCCCCGATCAACGGTGCGATCGAGTAGACGGTGCCGTTGACGGTGTACTCCAGCGGAACAGAGGCGATTGTTGCACCGGCCTGGTCGATGATCGACACGGTCTCGCTCGTGGCGTCGACCCGGAACAGTCCGGCGTCGAGGATGGTGGTGACCGTTCCGTCCGGGTTGACCGAGGTCTCGTAGTTCACCGGATCCGACGACGGGTCTGCTACGGCGTGGCCCGCTCCGGTGGCTACCGCAGCGGTCAACGCCACCGCGACCGTTGCTGTTCTGATCAGTTTCACTGTGTCCCCTGGTAGTAGTGATTCGCGTTCGACAGCATTCGGATCGAATGCCGATGTTATTCGTACTCGTGCTCTTCGAGGTGAAGAACACACCAAACGTTATTCGGGTGTATTGCCGAGATGTGAATCGACTACCGGACCGATCACCGTGGCAGCATCGCCATTGGTCATCTCGTTGTGGAAAACGTCGACATCGTGGATGACGATATCTCCTGTCACATACGGACGCCATTCTTGCGGGGATCGAACAATTCCATCGCTTGCGCCCTTAGTTGCGGAAAAGAACAAGACATCTCCGTCGAACACGTCGGGGATGAACTCGGCCATTATCCGAGTCGAGTTCTCGAATCCCGCACTGATACGCCGGAGGTGGTCGGCGGAAACTCCGGTCGTCTGGCCCAGCGACTCGTCGAGTAGCTCGACACCTCGCTCGTAGGTCAACGGCTCGGTCGACGGCAGACCCGTCAGGTCGAGCCCCAACCCGGCAAGCAAGTTCTCGACGCTCAATCCCCCATCGGCGGTGTCGTCACCGTGGCCTTCGACGTAGCTGTCCAGCAGCGCGAGAGTGCCGACGTCGCTGCCGGTGCTGCGCAGTTCCACTGCTATCGCATGAGCGAGCGAGCCGCCGAGCGACCATCCGAGTAGGTGATAGGGACCCACCGGCTGGACCGCGCGAATCTCGTCGGCGTACCGGTGTGCCAGGTCGCGAATCGAGCCGAAGCTCGACCCTTCCACGATGGACGGCAGTTGCAGCCCGTACACGGGACGGTCATCGCTCAGGTGCGAGACGAGCCCGGCGTATCCCCAGGACAGACCGATTCCGGGGTGAACGCAGAACAACGGAGCCTTTGCCCCCGTCCCGCGCAACGGAATCACCACGCCGAACACCGAATCGAGATCGGCACCGCCGGCGTCCGCATCCGCGGCGACCCGTGCGGCCAAACCGGCAGGTGTCGGATCGACGAACAACGCTTGCAGCGGGACCCGGACTCCTATGGCGTTCTCGATGGCGGGCACGATCTTCGTGGCCACCAGCGACGTTCCGCCCAGCTCGAAGAAGTTGTCGTCCATGCCGACCCGATCGACCCCGAGAACCTGAGCGAACGCGTCGGCGATCGCAGACTCCACGTCGCTGGTCGGTGCCCGATAGGGAGTTGTCGACGTCGTCAGCTCGGGAACCGGCAGTGCCCGGCGATCGAGCTTGCCTACCGGAGTCAATGGAATGTCGTCGAGCTCGATGATCGCCGACGGAACCATGTGGCGTGGAAGCATTTTGGCGACGCGATCGCGCAGCGCTTCGGTGTCGAGCGATTCGCCGTCCGCTGCGAGAACGTAGGACACGAGCACCGTGTCACCGGATGCGGCCGTATGTCCGATCGTGGCGGCGAATCCGACCTGCTCGTGCTCGGTGAGCGCGGAGTCGATCTCACCGAGTTCGATACGGAAGCCGCGCACCTTGACCTGGAAATCGCTGCGTCCGACGAACTCGACGACCCCTGCGCTACCCCAGCGTACGACGTCGCCGGTTCGGTACATCCGGTCCCCCGGGGTACCGAACGGGTCGGCGACGAATCGCTCGGACGTGAGTCCGAACCTGCGCAGGTAGCCGCGTGCGGTGCCGGGTCCGGCGATGTACAACTCGCCCGAGACTCCCGCCGGTACCGGCCGCAGACGGGCGTCGAGCACCATGAACCGGAAACCGGTTCCCGGCCTGCCCACGTCCACCGTGCCACCGGGGACCAACGGTCCGCCGACACTTGCCTGAATGGTGGTCTCGGTAGGACCGTAGCCGTTGAACATCTTGCGGCCCGGCGCCCATTTCGCCACCAGTTCCGGAGTGCATGCCTCACCACCGACAGCAAGGACGCGAACGGTACCGAGTCGTGACTCGTCGATCGACGACAATGCCGCGGGTGTCAGGAACGCATGCGTGACGTGTTCTGCTTCGAGCAGGTCGGCCAACTCGCCGCCGCCGAACACCCCCGGCGGAACGATCACCACGGTAGCTCCCACTCCGAATGCCATCGTCAGCTCGTAGATCGACGCGTCGAAGCTCGGCGACGCGATGTGCGAGACACGTGAATCCCGGGTGGGACGGAATCGTTCGAGCACCTCGGCCTGGAGGTTGGCCAAGCCACGGTGTCGTACTGCGACGCCCTTCGGCCGCCCCGTCGAACCCGAGGTGTAGATCAGGTACGCGGGGTGGTCGACATGCAGCGTCGCCGTCCGATTCGCGTCGGTCACCGCATCGGCCGGGTAGCGAGACAACTCGGCCGATATCTCCGGATCGTCCAGAACCAGCCACGGGATGGTGTCGGGCAGCGATCGGCTGCTGTCGATATCGGTGAGACCCATTGCCGCACGGGAGTCCTCGAGCATGTGCTCGATTCGGTCTGTCGGGTAGTTCGGATCGACAGGCAGGAATGCTGCGCCGGTCTTGGCCACTGCCCACACCGACAGCACCGACTCGATCGATCGAGGCAGCGCCAACGCGACGAAGGTCTCGGGTCCGACGCCGTAGTCGATCAGCATCCGAGCGATCCGGTTGGACCAGCTGTCGAGGTCGGCATAGGACAGGCTGACGCCTCGGTAGGTGATGGCGACCGCATACGGGTCGAGAGCGACCGACGCCGCGAGCATTTCCGGCCACGTCCGGACTGCCGCATCGGCGTTTCCTCGCGCCGGTGCCAACGCATGCTGCTCGTCGGTGCCCAGAATCTCGATGTCCCCGACCACCGTGCGAGAATCGCGCCCGACGGCAGCGAGAACGCGGATCAGTCGAGCCGCAATGGCCTCGACGCTGGCTGCATCGAACAGTGACGTGGCGTAGTCGAACGCGGCCTCGAAGCCGGACGGACGTCCCTCGTCGTCGAAGTTCTCGGACAGCAGCAACTGAAGATCCTGCTTGGCCACGGGTACGTCGAAGTCGAAGCCCTCCACCCTCAGATCCGGAAGCTCGAGCGAGGCCTTCTCGTTGTTCTGGAACGACAGCGCGACCTGAGACAGCGGAGCGTACGCCGTCGAGCGCGTGGGATTGAGAACCTCGACGATTCTCTCGAAGGGCATTTCGGTGTGATCGAATGCGTCGAGATCGTGTGCCTTGACCTGGCTCAGCAGTTGATCGAATGACGAGGATTCGTCCACTCGGCTCCGGAGCACCAGCGTGTTGACGAACATGCCGACAAGATCGTCGAGCGCCGCGTCACCGCGCCCGGCGACCGGGGTGGTGATCGCGATGTCGTCCGTGCCGCTCAAACGAGCCAGTACCACGGCGAACGCCGCGTGCAGAACCATGAACATACTGACGTTCTGTTCGCGGGTGATGTCGACGAGGGCCCGATGGATGTCGGCATCCACAGTGAAGCGAACTCGGCCACCGCGGAAATCCTGCGTGGTCGGCCTCGGCCGGTCCGTCGGCAACGGCAGCAGGTCGGGAAGCCCCGCGAGCGCAGTGGACCAGTGCTCGAGCTGAGCCGCGGCCACGCTCGAGGCGTCCTGCTCGTCTCCGAGCAGCGACCGCTGCCAGATCGTGTAGT
This sequence comes from Rhodococcus sp. ARC_M5, assembly GCF_022810405.1. Taxonomy (GTDB): domain Bacteria; phylum Actinomycetota; class Actinomycetes; order Mycobacteriales; family Mycobacteriaceae; genus Rhodococcoides; species Rhodococcoides navarretei. Next base: position 311,677 of record NZ_JALGQE010000006.1, on the reverse strand, counting down.
CGGCGTACTGGACGGGAAGCGGCTCCCAATTCGGGGCCTGTCCTGCACTGCGCGCCGAGTACGCGACAACCACGTCGCGAGCCAACGGTGCCATCGACGCGCCGTCGGCGGCGATGTGATGTACGACCATCGCGAGCACGAAGACGGGATCCTTCGATGCCTCGTCGGTGGGGTCGAGTACCTCGAACAGCTCGACATGCACCGGGATCTCGGAGGTCACGTCGAATCCTCGACCGGCCAACAGAGCCACGCGATCGGTCAGCACAGCGGCATCGATCCGTTCGGACACCACCGCGGGTGCCACCTCGGCAGCCGGATGCACGAGCTGCACCGGGAACTGTGGTCCGTCGGGGAAGGTCGTTCGAAGAGACTCGTGGCGCTGCAGCACATCGACCACCGCAGCAGCCAGCGCAGCAGTGTCCAACTGTCCGGTCAGCTTGACGACCAACGGCACGTTGTATGCCGCCGACGACGTGTCGAACTGGTTGATGAACCACATCCGCTGCTGAGCAAGCGACAGAGGTATGTAATCCGGACGCGACACCGCCACGAGAGCCGGCCGCCGGGTTCGAGTGTTCGCGGCGCCGACAGCGGTCGCCAGACCCGACACCGTCGGGGTCTCGAAGATCGTCCGAACACCGATCGAGGTGCCGAATTCCGCGTTGACGCGGGCGATGACTCGCGTTGCGCTGAGCGAGTCGCCACCGAGCTCGAAGAAGCCGTCGTCTGCACCGACTCGACTCACTTCGAGGATCTCGGCGAAGATTGCCGCGACAGTGAGCTCGCCGGGCGTTCCCGGCTCGCGGTACGAGGTGGCAGTGCCGAACTCCGGCACGGGAAGTGCGGCGCGATCGAGCTTGCCCACCGGAGTGAGCGGTATCGACTCCAGGACGACGATGGCGCTGGGCACCATGTGCGACGGCAGCGCAGCAGCGAGATGATCGCGCAGGACTGCCGTGTCGAAGGTATCGACCGTCTCGGCCGGGTTGTCCCCCGTCAGGCGCACGTACGCAACGAGAACTGTGGCACCGGTCGGCCCGGGAGTTCCGAACGTCGCCGCGAAGTCGACCGACGGATGGGTCGAGAGCGCGGCGTCGATCTCACCGAGTTCGATGCGGAAACCGCGGACCTTGACCTGAGAGTCGCTGCGACCGACGTACTCGACGGTGAGATCCGGCGACCAGCGCACCACATCTCCGGTGCGGTACATGCGGGCACCGGGAGCGCCGAACGGATCGGCGACGAATCGCTCTGCCGTCAGACCCATTCGATCGTGGTAACCGCGAGCCAGGCCGACACCTGCGAGATACAGCTCTCCCGCCACGCCGACGGGGACCGGCTGCAGCCGTGAGTCGAGAACGACCTCGTACACGCCCCGCACGGGCCCGCCGATCGACACCGGCTCACCCGCCACCATCGGTGCGCTGATGTTGGACATGATCGTGGCCTCGGTCGGTCCGTACCCGTTGAACAGGTTGCGGCCCGGAGCCCACTTGGTGACCAACTCGGCGGGCACTGCCTCGCCACCGACGACGACATCGGCGAACGAGTCGAGCCCGGTCGGATCCACCGACGCCAACGCGGATGGGGTGATGAAGCCGTGGGTGACCGATTCACGGGCCAGCAACGACGCCAGCTCTTCGCCGCCGTACACCGTCGGCGGCACGATCACCATCGTGGCTCCGACACCGAACGCGAGGAGGTACTCGAGCACGGACGCGTCGAAACTCGGCGACGAAACGTGCAGTGTGCGTGAGGCTTTCGTGACCCGATAGCGCTCGCGCTGCTCGGTCGCGAAGTTGTCGAGGCCGGAGTGGGTGACCACGACCCCCTTCGGAACACCCGTCGAACCCGAGGTGTAGATCGTGTACGCGGCGCTCGCGAGGGTGACGCGACCGTGGCGTTCGTCGTCGGCGATGGGCTCGTCGCTCACCGCGTTCGGACCGTCGGTGGCGAGGTCGTCGAGAACGATCCACGGCACGGTCGACGGCAGATCGTCGAGGTGAGTGCGAGTGGTGACACCGAACGTTGCGCCGGAGTCTGCGAGCATGTGCTCGATGCGATCGGCCGGGTAGTTCGGGTCGACCGGTACGAATGCCGCACCGGACTTGGCGACTGCCCACACCGTCAGCACCGACTCGATGGACCGCGCGATTCCGAGCGCGACGAACGTCTCGGTGCGTACACCGTGGCCGAGCAGGATGCGCGCGAGCCGGTTCGACCGACGGTCGAGCTCTCGGTACGTCATGTCTCCGTCGACGCTGCGCAGCGCGACGGCGTCCGGGTCGACGGCTGCGGCGTCGGAGAAGATCTCCGGCAACAACCGGGTCGAGCGACCTTCGAGTCCGAATACCGGAGCCAACGAAGCGAATTCGGTGTCGGCCAGCAGTCTGAGCCGAGCCAGTGGCTGCTGCTCGTCCGTGAGCACCGCATCGAGTACACGCTCGACTCGGTCGACGATGGCGTGTACATCCTCGATCTCGAACAGTTCGGGCAGGTACTTCGCCTTGAGGTTCAGGCGCTCGTCGACCGACGACACCAGTGTGAGCGGATAGTGCGCGGCGTCGGTGCCGAGGATATCCGTCACCTGCATACCTGCGAAATCCGTTGCAGCAGAAGCTCCGGCGCGATCGACCGGGTACGACTCGAACACCGTCAACGTGTCGAACGCGACCCCGGCACCGGCAGCGCGCTGAATGTCGGTCAGGCCCAGGTAGTGGTGGTCCAACAGCGACGCCTGCTCGGCCTGAACTCGGTCGACCAGCGCGCCGAGTGTTTCGGCCCTATCGAGCGTGACCCGAACGGGCAGCGTGTTGATGAAGAGCCCGATCATGCCCTCGATGCCGGGCACCTCCGGCGGCCGACCCGACACGGTTGCACCGAACACGACGTCGTCGCGACCGGTCAGAGTCGCGAGCACGATGCCCCACGCAGTCTGAACGAGTGTGTTCAGAGTGGACCCGCGGCGCGCTGCGAAGTCGCGCAGCGCGGCGGTGGTCTCGATCGACAACGACCGCTCGGTCTCACTGGAGACAGTCGACAACTGTCGACCCCGATCACCGGCGACCAGCAGTGTCGGCTCCTCGACGCCGGCCATCGCGCTGACCCACTGAGCGGTGGAGATCGCGACGTCGCGTTGCCGCATCCATGCGAGGTAGTCCCGGTACGCGGGCACCCGCGGCAGCATCGAGTCGTCCGACTCGGTGACGTACAGCGTGATCAGTTCCTTGACGACCAGAGGCGTCGACCATCCGTCGAGCAGGATGTGGTGATTGGTCAGCAGCAGCCGCCAGTGATCGTCGGCGAGGGTGATCAGCGTGAATCGAAGGAGCGGCGCAGAATCCATCTCGAATCGCACACCACGGTCGGCCGCCAGGACTGTCTCCAGTGCGGCCTCGACGTCGGCTTCACCGCGCAGATCGACCTCGGACCAGGGAACCGTGACGGAATTCTGCACGACCTGCAGCGATTCGCCGGTGCTGTTGTGTACGAAGGCTGCTCGCAAGTTCGGATGACGAGAGACGAGCTTGTTCACAGCGGAGTGCATCCGCTCGGCATCGACGACGCCACGCAGCTCGAGACCGAGCTGCACCATGTAGGCGTCGACGCCTGAGCTGTCGCTACCGACCTCACCTGCGAGGCGGGCATGGAAGAGCAACCCGGCCTGCAGCGGCGACATCGACCACACGTCGTCGAGGTCGGGGAACTGCTTCTCGAGCACCTCGATGGAGCGCTGATCGATGTCCACCAGCTCGAGGTCGGACGGCGTGAAGCCGCCCGCGCCGTCCACCGAGGCGTGCTCGGTGATCGCGGTGAGTGCCTGCGTCCACAGTTCGATCAACCGACCGACCGCGTCGGCATCGAGGACCCCGGCCGGGAACGCGAAGGTTGCGTCGAGTTGCGGGCCGTCGGGTGTCGAGGTGGTGACGGCATTGATGTCCAGTGCAGCCGGTACGGGCATGTCCGGATTCTGCGCGTCGCCGAGTTCGGCGTCGGCCACCGGAATCCAGCCCACATCGGCCATGCCTTCGGTGGATCCGGTCGAGAACCGCCCGAGGTAGTTGAAGCTGACCTGCGGAGCGGCGAACTCGGACAGTGCCTCGGTCCCAGCGGGATCGAGGTACCGCAGCATGCCGTAGCCGATTCCGTGGTCGGGAATCTCCAGCAGCTGCTCCTTGACGGCCTTGATCAGTGCACCGGCGGAGTCTCCACCCGCCAACGCGTCGGCGAGGTCGACCGAACCGAGATCGAGACGCACCGGGAAGATCGTGGTGAACCAGCCGACAGTTCTACCGAGATCGGCTCCCGGGACCACGGCGTCTTCGCGGCCATGGCCCTCGAGCGTGATCAGCGCGCTGCGTACAGCGGCACCGCGTTCGCGACGCCAGGCCGTGAGAGCCAGTGCCAACCCGGCCAGGAGGCCGTCGTTGACGCTGCCCCGGAATACCTCGGGCACCGTGGTCAGCAGACGCTCGGTGACCTCGACCGGAAGTGAAGTGCGGATACGTTGCACGGTGGCGTCGACGTCGACGCGCTTGTCCAGTGGTCGCGAACCGATCGTCGGATCGTCACCACTGAGGATCCGCTGCCACAACCCGAGCTCGTCGCCGCGGCTCGCGGTGACCTCGGTCAGTCCGGTGGACCACCGCCGCATCGACGTTCCGACAGGTGCCAGCACAGGCTCGCTGCCCGCGACGATCTGGCTCCATGCCGTCGCCAGATCCGGAACGAGGATGCGCCACGACACGCCGTCGATGACGAGGTGATGCGCGACGACGAGGAGTCGCCCGGACCCGTTCGGGCCCTGGAACCACACCATCTGCACCATGACACCGTCGGCAGGGAGCAGTCGATCCGCGGCGGCGTCGAGTTCTGTTGCGGCACGGGAGGAGAACTCGGCACCATCGACCGAATCGACCGAGACCGCGTGGATGACCGACGCGGCGGACACCGTGCCGATCGGAGACACTTCTTCGTGCCAGATGCCGTCCGCATCCTCGAACAACCTGGAGCGAAGCATGTCGTGACGATCGAGCACAGCCTGGACGGTGCGTTCGAGAGTGTCGCTCTCGATGTCGAGCGGAAGCTGAAGCAGTGCCGTCTGCGTGTAGCGACCGAAGTCGGTACTGCGGTCCAACATCCAACGCACGACCGGTGTCAGCGGTAGCGATCCGACTCCCCCACCGGCGAGTTCCTCCAGCACGACGACGTCGCCGCCCAGAACGACCACCTCGGCCAACGCCGCGACGGTCTTGCGCTCGAAGATGTCGCGCGGAGCCAGGACGAGACCGGCTGCCTTGGCGCGTGAGACCAGCTGGATGGACATGATGCTGTCGCCACCGAGCGCGAAGAACGAGTCGTCGACGCCGACGGTGTCGAGGCCGAGGACGTCGGCGAACAGTCCGGCGAGGATCGATTCGACTTCGGTTGCCGGCAAACGACTTTCGGTCACGTTGGCGGAGAAGTCCGGAGCCGGCAGTGCTCGGCGATCGAGCTTTCCGTTGGCCGTGAGCGGCAACTCGTCCAACACGATCAGCGCAGCCGGAACCATGTAGGACGTCAGCGAGTGTCCGACGAAATCCAGAACGGCGGCGTGGTCGAGTGTTCGACCTGCTTCGGCGACGACGTATCCGATCAGTCGATCACCGGACCCGTCGTCTCTGACCGAGACCACGGAGGCCGCGACACCGTCGTATGCCAGCAGGGCACTCTCGATCTCGCCGAGTTCGATGCGGAAGCCGTGCAACTGAACCTGCATGTCACTGCGGCCCAGGTACTCCAGAGCCCCGTCGCGATTCCAGCGGGCCGTGTCGCCGGTGCGGTACATCCGTGCGCCCGCCCCTCCGGACGGATCGGCGACGAAACGGGTGGCAGACAGGCCCGCACGACCGAGGTAGCCGCGAGAGAGCTGTGCCCCCGAGACGTACATTTCGCCGGTCACACCCGGCGGTACCGGGTTGAGACGCGTATCGAGAACAGCGACGTGCAGCGCGGGAATGGCCTGGCCGATGACACTGGCCGACGCCGAAGCGGCGAACTGTTCGGTGAGGGCGAGATGACTCACGTGGACGGTCGTCTCGGTGATGCCGTACATGTTGACCAGCGTGGGGGCGGATTCGTCGTGTCGGGCGTACCAGCGACCCAACTGACCGAGATCGAGTGCCTCGCCGCCGAAGATCACGTAGCGCAGCGACAGAGATTCGGAGTCCGCGCCGCCAGCAAGGTCTCCGGTGGCCACTCGGTCCGCTTCCGCGAACTGGTAGAACGCCGTCGGCGTCTGGTTGAGCACCGTGACCTTCTCGCGTACCAGCAACTCGCGGAAGAGCTCCGGGGAGCGTGCCGTGTAGTAGTCGACGACGACGAGCGTTCCACCGTGCAGTAGTGGTCCCCACAGCTCCCATACCGAGAAGTCGAACGCGTACGAGTGGAACATCGTCCAGACGTCGCGATCGTCGAAATCGAAGAGATCTGCTGTGTTCGCGAACAGCGTCGCCACGTTGCGGTGCGCGATCTGCACGCCCTTGGGGCGACCGGTACTGCCCGAGGTGTAGATGACGTAGGCGATCGAGTCGGCGCTGGTGCTACCCGAGCGGTCCGCGTCGGTGAGCGGCGCGCCCGACACACCGCTCAACTCGGCGAGCAGCTCGGGTGAATCGATGAGAAGGACATCGAGGTCGGAGGCGGGAACGGCTGCACTGTCTTCGACCGTGGAGATCACGCAGACGGGTGACGCGTCCTCGAGCATGAACGACAGGCGGTCGGCCGGGTAGGAGACGTCGATCGGCAGGTAGCCGCCACCGGACTTGATCACTGCGAGAAGAGCCACGATCAGCTCTTCGTTGCGCGGCATCGCGACCGCAACGAGCGATTCCGACGTCACTCCGCGCCCGACCAGGACACGTGCCAGCCGGCTGGACCGTTCGTCCAGTTCGGCGTAGCTGAGCGAGCGATCGCCGAAGACGACCGCACGTGAATCGGGGAATCGCGCAGCGGCGGTGGCGAATCGATCGGCCAACGTCGCGTCGGATGCCACCAGCCCAGCGTGGTTCCAGTCACCCGTCATGGCGTCGAGCTCACCCGGAAGCAGCAGATCGATGTCGCCGACGACGCGCTCGGGATCGGCCGTCACCGCGGCGAGTACGGCGCGCAATCGTGCCGAGAACTCCTCGACGGACGCTTCCTCGAAGAGGTCGACCGCGTAGGTGATCGCGGCGGTCATCCCCGACGGGGCGCCGGATTCGTCGTACTGCTCCGCGACGGTCAGCTGCAGATCGAATTTCGCGACGTGCGCGTCGATGTCGACGGCTTCGACCGTGAGCTCCGGCAGCTCGAGCGTGGCCGAGGTGTTGTTCTGGAATTCGAGCAGCACCTGGAACAGCGGTGAGTGGTCGGTCGAACGAGCGGGGTCGAGTACGTCGACCAGTCGCTCGAACGGGACATCGGTGTTGTCGAAGGCGGCCAGATCGGCTGTCCGGGTGGAACGGAGCAACTCGGTGAACGAGAGCCCCGGTGCCACCTCCGTACGCAGAACCAGCGTGCCGACGAACATGCCGACCAGGTCGTCGAGTGCCGCGTCGCCTCGTCCGGCGATCGGCGTTCCGACAGCGATGTCCTCGGTGCCGCTGAGGCGTGCCATCAGGATCGACCACGCAGCGTGTACGGCCATGAAGACGGTCGCCTCGTTGGCACGCGCGATCTCGACCAGTTCGGCATGAGTGGTGCGGTCGATCTCGAACCGAACGCTGTTGCCGCGCATCGACTGCCGAGCGGGCCGTGGATGATCGAGCGGCAGCGGCAGCACGTCGGGAAGATCCGCAAGGGCGGTCTTCCAGAATTCCAATTGTTGTGCCGCCAGGGACGACGGATCGGACTCGTCGCCGAGTACGGTGCGTTGCCAGATCGCGAAGTCCGCGTACTGAACATCGAGCGGTGCCCACATCGGAGCGCCGGCCGCTGCGCGTGAACCGTAGGCGACCATGACGTCTCGCGCCAGTGGTGCCATGGACGCGCCGTCGGCCGCGATGTGATGCACGACGATCGAGAGCACGAACTCGTCCGGTGCCAGCCGATACAGGACCGCACGGAACGGTAGATCAGTCGAGACATCGAATCCCGTTGCGGCAGAAGCCGAGATGGCCGCCACGACCTCGGTGGCGTCCAGATCGACGACCTCGAGTTCGGTTCTCGCGGTCTGCGCGTCGAGGATCTTCTGCTCGGGGCGCTCACCGTGGGTGGGGAACACCGTGCGCAACGACTCGTGACGTTCGAGTACGTCCCCGACGGCTGCACTCATCGCGGCGATGTCGAGGTGGCCCGTCAGACGAACCGCGAGCGGGATGTTGTAGGCAGCCGACGCAACGTCGAACTGGTTGATGAACCACATCCGTTGCTGTGCCAGCGACAACGGAATCGAATCCGGTCGCGGCTTCGCGACGAGAGCGGGACGACGAGAGGCGCCGACCGGGGTGCTCAGTACCCGCACCGCAAGCGACTCGACCGTGGGTGCCTCGAACAGCGCGCGCACACTGATCGTGGTGTCCAGAGCGGAGTTGACTCGTGCGGTGAGTCTGGTGGCGCTGAGCGAGTCTCCACCGAGATCGAAGAAGCTCGCGTCGATACCGATGCTCTCGATTCCGAGTACCTCGCCGAAGATGTCGGCGATGATCTGCTCGGTCTCGTTACGCGGTGCACGCGAGTCGCTTCCGAGATGGAGATCGGGTGCGGGCAGCGCATTGCGGTCCAGCTTGCCTGCGGGCGTCAACGGAATCGAGTCCAGCGCGACGAACGCGGTCGGAATCATATGCGTCGGAAGCGAACTCGACACATGAGTGCGCAACGCTGTCGTATCGATCTGTTCGCCGGAACGCGGAAGAACGTACGCGACCAGAATCGTGTTCCCCGCGGGACCGTCGACACCGACGGTGGTAGCGAATTCGACCGACGGATCGTCGGTCAGCACAGCGTCGATCTCGCCCAGTTCGATGCGGAAACCGCGCACCTTGACCTGGAAGTCGCTGCGTCCGACGTACTCGAGCGTTCCCGACTCGGTCCACCGCACGACGTCGCCGGTGCGATACATCCGGGCACCCGGCTCGCCGTAGGGATCGGCGACGAAGCGCTCTGCCGTGAGGCCGAATCGGCAATGGTAACCGCGGGCAAGCGCGGGCCCGGCGAGATAGAGCTCACCTGCGACACCCACCGGTACGGGGTGCAGCCGCGTGTCCAGCACGACCTCGCGGAAACCGATTGTCGGCGAACCGATGTCGATGGACGAGTCGCGATGCAATTGATCGCTGATGGACGAGAAGATGGTCGCTTCGGTCGGACCGTACGCATTGAACATCCGGCGACCCGGTGCCCAGCGGGCCACGAGTTCCGGCGGACAGACGTCGCCGCCGGTGGCGACGACTCTCAGCTCCGTCAGGCCGTCCGGATCCACCGATGCGAGTGCGGCGGGCGTGACGAACGCGTGCGTGACGTGCTGTTCTGCGAGCACGTCGGCCAGCTCGGCACCACCGTAGACCGAGGTGGGCGCGATGACCATGGTCGCGGCACCGGAGAAGACCATGAGTAGTTCGAGGATGGAGGCATCGAAACTCGGTGATGCGAACGCGAGAACGCGCGCGTCGGGAGCGACCTCGAAACGAGTGCGCTCTTCCTCCGCCAGATTCGCCAACCCACGATGGGTGACGGTGACGCCCTTGGGCACACCGGTCGAACCCGAGGTGTAGATCAGGTATGCGACGTGGTCGACGTGCACGGGGCCGACGCGGTCGTTGTCGTCAACCGGCGTGGTCGAGCGTTCTTCGAGTTCGGCGAGCGTGTCGTCCTGGTCGAGAACAGTCCACCGGGCAGCGCCGAGACCGTCCACCGCGGGTGTGTGCGCGGACAGGGTGAGACCGAGCGACGCGTTCGAGTCGACGAGCATGTGCTCGACGCGGTCGCGCGGGTAGCTCGGATCGATCGGTAGGAATGCCGCACCGGTCTTGGCGACCGCCCAGATGCCCAGTACGGATTCGATGGAACGTGGCAGGGCCAGCGCAACAACGGTTTCCGGTCCGGCACCGCGAGCGATCAGAGTTCGGGCGAGAGCAGACGATCGCGCGTCGAGCTCGGCATAGTCGACCGTGCGGCCGTCGCTCCACAGTGCGGTGCCGTGCGGATTCGTCGCCGCTGCATCGGTGAAGATGTCCGGAAGGAGTCGAACTGCCTCCGACGACGGTCCCCGAACCGGTGCCAAGCGGACCAGTTCTTCCTCGGACAGCAACGACAGCGACCCGACACGTCGATCGGTGTCGGTGGCGATGGCATCGAGAACCCGGACGATTCTGTCGACCGTCGCAGCAACGACGCTGTGCTCGAACAACTCCGGCAGATATTTGGCCTCGATGTGCAGCCGATCGTCGACCATGGCGACCAGGGTCAGTGGATACTGCGCCGTGTCACTGCCGTCGTGCACATCGTGCACGTGCATGCCGGCGAGGTCCGTGTCGGCCGACAGGCCGGCTCGGTCCATCGGATACGACTCGAACACCGTCAGGGTGTCGAAGGCGACGGCCGGCCCCACAGCGCGCTGAATATCGGTGAGTCCGAGGTAGTGGTGATCGAGCAGAGCTGCCTGTTCTGTCTGCACCCGATCCAGGTATTCACCGAGCGTCTCGGACGGATCGAGCACGATTCGGACCGGCAGAGTGTTGATGAACAGACCGACCATGGACTCGATGTCCGAGACCTCCGGCGGGCGTCCGGACACGGTGGCACCGAAGACCACGTCGGAGCGTCCGGTCAGAGTGCCCAGCACCATCGCCCACGAGGCCTGCACCATCGAGTTCATCGTCACGCCACGTGCGCGAGCGACGCCACGCAACCGGTTCGTCTGCTCCACATCGAGCGAGATCAACGAACGGCCGGCCAACGTCGATTGCTGGCGCCTGCTCTCGACCGGGGTCAACAATGTCGGCTCGGAAAGCCCTGCGAGGGCTTCGGTCCACGCGGTGAGCGCGGTCGAGCGATCACGCTTGGACAACCACGACAGGTAGTCGCGATATGCCGGTACGCGCGGAAGCACGGTGTCGTCGCCGTCGACCACGTAGAGCGTCAACAGGTCCTTGAGCAGCAGCGGCGTGGACCAGCCGTCGAGCAGAATGTGGTGGTTGGTCATCACCAGACGCCACTCGCCCGGCGCCACCGTGATGAGCATGAAGCGCAGGAGAGGGGCCTGCGCCATGTTGAATCGGGTGGCTCGGTCGTCGTGCTCGATGCGATCGAGCTCGACAGCTCTGTCGTCGCCGTTCAGTTCGGTCAGGTCGAGCGCCGTCCACGGCACGTCCACGTCGTGGTGAACGATCTGGATCGACTCGCCGTCGCTGTTGTGCACGAAGGCGGTACGTAGGTTCGCGTGTCTTCTCAGCAACGCCTGCGCGGCACGTCGGAACCGTGCTTCGTCGACGCTTCCGCGCAACTCCAGCACCAACTGGACGATGTAGGCGTCGACGGACTGATCCGACAACTCGGCGTGGAACAGCAGCCCGGCCTGCAAGGGCGTCATGGACCAGATGTCGTCGAGTGTGGGATAGACCCGCTCGAGGTCGTCGATGGAACTCTGATCGAGGCGCACCAGGTCCAGATCGGACGGCGTGAAGCCACCTGCTTCGGGCCGTTGAGCATGCCGTGTCAGAGCGGTGAGTGCCTGCCGCCACAGCTCGGTCAGTTCCGTGACGTCGTCTGCGTCGAGCACCCCGGTGGGGAACGCGAACGTGGCCTCGAGCCGAGGGCCGGTCGGGGTGGCAGTGGTGACGGCGTTGATGTCGAGCACTGCCGCGACCGGAAGATCGTCGTCCTGCGAGTCGCCGACACCGGAGTCCTCGACGGGTAGCCAACCGTGTCCGCGCAGCTCATCCGGAATGTCCGTGCTGTAACGACCGAGGTAGTTGAAGCTGACCTGGGGCGCCGGGAAATCACGAAGGGCGGCGGCACCGTCCTCGTCCAGGTAGCGCAGCATGCCGTAGCCGATGCCATGATCGTCGACGGCCAGTAGCTGTTCCTTGACCGACTTGATCAGTGCGGCGGCTGCAGCGCCGCCGGCAAGCGCATCGTCGATGTCGATGCCGTCGAGAGTCAGCCGCAGCGGATAGATCGTGGTGAACCATCCGATGGTGCGGCCGAGATCGGCACCCGGCACGACGTGGTCCTCGCGGCCGTGGCCCTCCAGAGAGATGAGTGCGTCGTCGACGATCACCCCGCGGTTGCGCCGCCATACGGTCATTGCGAGTGCCAGCGCAGCGAGCAGGCCATCGTTGACGCTGCCGCGGAAGGCGTCGGGCAGCGCTTTCAGCAGTCCCTCGGTGACGTCGGTGGACAGCGCCAGTTCGACTTTGTCCACCGTCCGGTACACGTCGATCTCGCGATCGAGTGCACGTGACCCGATCAGAGGATCGGGCTGAGCCAGAACCTGTTGCCACACGGCCAACTCGTCGCCGCGGGTGGCAGTGACCTCACGCAATCCGTGCGCCCAGCGGCGCATGGACGTGCCGACCGGTGCCAGCTCGGGAGTGTTCCCGCCGATGATCTGGGCCCACGCCGAGGCGAGGTCAGGAACGAGGATCCGCCAGGACACGCCGTCGATCACCAGGTGATGAGCGACGACGAGCAGCCGACTCCCCTCGGACCCGGCGTCGAACCACACCATCTGGATCATCACACCGGAATCGGGAGCAAGACGCCCGACGGCTGCAGCCGCCTCGGTCGTGGCCTGATCCGAGAACTCTTGTCCGTGAACAGTTGTCGACGAGACGCGGCGCACGACGGACTGCGCCGTGACCGATCCGACCGGAAGAACTTCCAACGACGGGGCGTCGCCGCGGTGCAGTACGCCGCGGAGCATGTCGTGGTGGTCGAGGACTGTCTGAACAGTCGCCTCGAGCACATCGAGTTCGATGTCGCCCGGAAGCGTGAGTACGGCGGTCTGGGTGTGCTGATCGAGCACGGCCGTGCGGTCGAGCATCCAGTGCACGATCGGGGTGGCCGGAACGTCTCCGACCCCGCCACCGGGAAGCTCCTCCAGCACGACGGGGACGGTGCCGTCACCGGAGGCGACCACCTCGGCGAGCGCCGCTACCGTCTTGTGCTCGAACACGTCTCGTGGCGACAGGGCCAGCCCTGCTGCCTTGGCGCGCGAGACCAGCTGAATGGACATGATGCTGTCTCCGCCGAGCGCGAAGAACGAATCGTCGACGCCGACGCGGTCCAGCCGGAGAACTTCGGCGAACAGTCCGGCCAGAGTCTTCTCGACCGCATTCTCTGCATCACGACCCGAGGTGACCTGAGCGGACCAATCGGGTTCGGGTAGTGCGGTGCGGTCGAGTTTGCCTGCCGGGGTCAGCGGAATCGACTCCAACATCACGAACGCCGACGGCACCATATGAGCAGGCAACACCGAACTGACATGCTCACGCAGAGCACCCGCCTCGACACTGCTACCGGCCACCGGCAACACATACGACACCAACACCGTCGACCCAGCAGCAGACTCACGTCCGATGGTCACCACGAAATCGACACCCGCAACCGCAGCCAACACCGAATCGATCTCACCCAACTCGATCCGGAAACCACGCACCTTCACCTGAAAATCGCTACGCCCCACATACTCCAACGCACCCGAAGCATTCCACCGCACCACATCACCGGTGCGATACATCCGCGAACCCACACCACCGAACGGATTGGCCACGAACCGCTCCGCCGTCAAACCCAACCGCGCGTGATACCCACGAGCCAACGCCGGACCCGCCAGATACAACTCACCCACCACACCGACGGGCACCGGATTCAACCGCGCATCCAACACCACCTCCGCGAAACCGATCGTCGGCGAACCGATATCGACCGACTCCCCCACCACCAACGCCGACGAAATCGACGAGAAAATCGTCGCCTCCGTCGGACCGTACGCATTGAACATCCGCCGACCCGGCGCCCACCGCGCCACCAACTCCGGCGCACACACATCACCACCGGTCACCACCACCTGAACCGACTCCAACCCCACCGGATCCACCGACGCCAACGCCGCAGGCGTCACGAACGCATGCGTGACCCGCTCCTCGGCCAGCAACGACGCCAACTCCACCCCACCGAACACCAACGGCGGAGCAATCACCATCGTCGCCCCACCCGAAAACGCCAACACGAACTCCAGAATCGACGCATCGAAACTCGGCGACGCGAACGCCAACACCCGAGACGACGGCCCCACACCGAACCGAACCCGCTCCTCGGCAGCCAAGTTCCCCACACCACGATGAGTGACCACCACACCCTTGGGCACACCCGTCGAACCCGACGTATAAATCAGATACGCCGCATCATCGAGACGCAACACACCCGAACGCTCCTCCTCCAACACCGGAGCAGACGACCGAAACGCCAAATCCGCCACCACATCCGGATCATCGAGCACCACCCACGACACCCCACCCACACCCGACACCGCACCCACATGCGCACCCAACGTCACACCCACCACAGCACCCGAATCGACCAACATGTGCTCGATCCGATCCACCGGATAATTCGGATCCACCGGCAAGAACGCACCACCGGCCTTCGCCACAGCCCACACCGCCACCACAGACTCCACCGACCGCGACAACGCCAACGCCACGAACGACCCCGGACCCACCCCACACGACATCAACATCCGCGCCAACCGCGACGACGCCGCATCCAACTCACCATAAGAAACAACCCGCGAACCCGACACCACCGCAACACCACCGACACCGGCCACACCCACAGCACCAGCCAACAACTCCGGCAACACCACACCCACCACAGACCGCGGACCACGAACCGGAGCCAAGGAGTCGTACTCGTTGCTCGACAGAATCTCGATGTCACCGACCTGGATGGACGGCGTTGCCGTCACGGTATCGAGGATCCGGATCAGGCGATCGGCGAGCACTCGGATTGTGTCTGCGTCGAACAGTTCTGTGGCGTAACGGAAGCCGGCACCGATGCCCAATGGGGTTCCGGACTTGTCGAATTCCTCGGCGACCGTCAGCTGCAGGTCGAAGTTGGAAATGTCGTTGGGAAGTTCGATGCCCTCGATCGACAGACCCGGCAACGTCACCGTAGGACGGTCGGTCTGCTGGAACTCGAGCATCACCTGGAACAGCGGAGCATGGGCAGTCGATCTCGCCGGATCGACCGCATCGACGACCCGCTCGAACGGGACGTCCGAATGAGTGAACGCAGCGAGGTCGACGGTGCGCACGTCCGAGAGCAGGTCCTCGAATCGAGTCGAGCCGGACACCTGGGTGCGCAGAACGAGGGTGTTGACGAACATGCCGACGAGTTCGTCGAGTGCGGCGTCGCCGCGGCCCGAGATCGGCGTTCCCACCGAAATGTCCTCGCTACCCGACAGGCGGGCCAGAAGCACCGCCAGAGCCGCGTGCACGATCATGAAGGAACTCGAATTGTGCTCGGCGGCAACGGTAGCGAGACGAGCATGGATCGCGGCGTCGATCTCGAACGAGACGGTGTCGCCGCGCAGGGACGCCACCGCAGGTCGCGAGCGATCGGTCGGCAGAGTCAGCACCTCGGGGCTGCCGGACAACGTGTCGACCCAGAAGGCGACCTGCTTGGCCATCAACGACTCGGGGTCGGACTCCTCGCCGAGGAACCGGCGCTGCCACAGTGCGTAGTCGGCGTACTGCACCGGCAACGGTTCCTGGCCGGGTGCGTGTCCTGCGGCCCGGGCGCTGTAGGCAACCATCAGGTCTCTGGCCAGCGGGGCGCTCGAGAACCCGTCGGAGGAGATGTGGTGCACCACGAGGACGAGCACGTGCTCGTGCTCGCCGACCCGAATCAGTCGGACTCGCAGCGGAACGTCGGCCACCACGTCGAAGCCCGAACCTGCTGCCTCACCGATCAACTCGTGCAGGTGTCGCTCGTCGGCCGCATGAATCGGTGTCAGATCCGGCAGTGCCGACGCCACGTCGAGGATTGTCTGAACGGGGCCGCCGTCGGTCAGCGGGAACATCGTGCGGAGCGACTCGTGGCGGGACAGCACGTCGCCGATGGCCGAATGCATCGCGTCGACGTCGAGGACACCGCTCAGCCGCATGGCGAACGCGACGTTGTACGCAGCCGACGTGGTGTCGTACTGGTTGATGAACCACATCCGCTGCTGCGCCAGCGAGAGCGGCACGACATCCGGCCGCTCCTGCGGGACCAGCCGAGGAGCGGCGGCAGCGTCGTGCTCGCCGATGTCGATGCCTGCGGACAAGGCCCGCACGGTGGGCGCGTCGAACAGATCTCTGATGCCGATGTCGGTGCCGAGTGCTGCATTGACCCGCGCGACCAGGCGCATCGCGATCAGCGAGTTGCCACCGATCTCGAAGAAGCTCGAGGTGACGCTGACCTGAGACATACCGAGTAGGTCGCCGAAGACACCGGCGACGATCTCTTCGACGGGGTTCTCGGGCGCGAAGAATTCCGAAGCGGCGACGGTGAACTCGGGCGCGGGCAATGCCTTGCGATCGAGCTTGCCGCTCGCATTGACGGGCAGCGAGTCGAGCACCACCACGTGTGAGGGCACCATGTACCCCGGGAGACGACGTGCAGCTTCGGCCGTCAGGATTGCGGGGTCGACAGCAGAACCGTGCGCGCCGACGACATAGGCCACCAGCGTCTCACCGGTGTTCGGATCCTTGTGCACCAACGCGATCGCCTGCGCAACCGACTCGGATCTGAGCAGCACTGCTTCGATCTCGGGCAGCTCGATGCGGAGGCCGCGCAGCTTGACCTGGAAGTCGGTACGGCCGATGTATTCCAGCTCGCCGTCGGCGCGCCAGCGCACCAGATCGCCTGTGCGGTAGAGCCGCTCGCCCGGATCGCCGAACGGATCTGCGACGAAGCGATCCGCCGTGAGGTCGCCGCGGCCGACGTAACCACGCGCGAGTTGTACACCCGCTAGATACAGCTCGCCCGGAGCACCGATCGGGGCCGGTCGCAACGAGGCGTCGAGAACGTACAACCGGGTGTTCCATACGGGTGCGCCGATGGGAATGGACACCGCGTCGCGCCCGGTCACGTGGTAGTAGCTGACGTCGACGGCGGCTTCGGTCGGCCCGTAGAGGTTGTGCAGCTCGGCGAGGGAGAACTGTGCGAACTGCGCCGCTGTGGCGGGCGGAAGTGCCTCGCCACTGCAGAACACCAGCCGCAGCGAGACGCATTCGGCGGCTCGCGCTCCCGCTGCGAACACCGCGAGCATCGACGGTACGAAGTGCGCCGTGGTGATGTGCTCGTCCGCGATGATGCGGGACAGGTACGCCGGATCGCGGTGGCCGTCCGGTTCGGCCACCACCAGCTTGGCACCTACCTGCAAGGGCCAGAAGAATTCCCAGACCGAGACGTCGAACGTTGCTGGGGTCTTCTGCAGAACGGTGTCGGCCGGCTCGAGGTGGTACTCGTGCTGCATCCACAGCAACCGGTTCACGATCGCCGAGTGGGTCACGGCAACGCCCTTGGGGCGGCCGGTCGAACCGGAGGTGTAGATCACGTACGCGGTGTTCGAGCCGTGCAGACTTCCCAGACGGTCCGAGTCGGTGACCGAGGAGCGATCGCGATCGGAGACGTCCAGCAAATCGACGGCGAGCACCGGAGTGGCGACCGGAATGTTGATCCAGTCGCGGCTCGTGGTGAGGATGCACACCGGCTGAGCGCTGGACAGAACGTAGGACGACCGTTCGACCGGATGATCGGGATCGATCGGAACGTAGGCACCGCCGGCCTTCACGATGGCGTACATGCCGACGAGCAAGTCGATCGATCGGCGGATCGCCAGCCCGACGTGGGACTCGGGCGTCACGCCGAGCGAGATGAGGTGCCGCGCCAACTGATTGGCGCGCTCGTCCAGTTCGAGGTAGGTGATGTGTTCGTCCTCGAACACGAGCGCGGTCGAATACGGACTGCGCAGCACCTGTCGGTCGAAGAGGGCGCTGAGCGTCATCTCGACGTCGCCGGCCGGGATCTGGTGATGAACCGGGGATTCGATCTGCCGTGCGGTGTCGTTCCACTCGAACAGGACCAGTTCCCGCTCCGCAGCGGACAGAATGTCGATGTCACCGGTGCGAATGTCCGTCGTCGCGCCGATGGTCGACACGATCCGGAGGAAACGATCGACGAATCGGTCGATCGTTTCTGCATCGAAGAGATCTGTGGCGTAGGTGAACGCAGCCGACAGGTCACCCGACTCGTCGACGGGTTCCTGATCCACGCGGAGCTGCAGATCGAACTTCGCTGTGTCGGTGCTGATCTCCTGGAAATCGACAGTGAGATCAGGCAACTCGAGTGTCGCCGACGCGTTGTTCTGGAACTCGAGAAGAACCTGGAACAGCGGTGAATGATCGGTCGACCTCGCCGGGTCGAGAACGTCGACGAGACGCTCGAACGGGATGTCGGTGTTGTCGAAGGCCGCAAGATCGGACCGGCGGGTGTCTGCGAGCAGTTCGGCGAACGTCGCCTGCGGCTCGACCTGCGTCCGCAGTACCAGCGTTCCCACGAACATGCCGACGAGATCGTCGAGCGCTGCGTCGCCTCGTCCGGCGATCGGAGTGCCGATGGCAATGTCCTGGGTGCCGCTCAGACGCGCGAGCAGCACTGCAAGTGCGGAGTGCACGACCATGAACAGCGTCGACTCGTGTGCGGCAGCGACCGAGGACAACCGAGCAGCGACGTCGGCGGGAATCGTGAACGGAGTGACGCTGCCGCGCATCGACTGCTGAGTCGGGCGTGGCCGATCGTGCGGCATGGGCAACACGTCGGGCAGGTCGGCCAGCGCCGATTGCCAGAAGTCGATCTGGCGCGATGCCACCGAGGTGGGGTCTTTCTCGTCACCGAGAACGTCATGCTGCCACAGCGCGAAGTCTGCGTACTGCACGGCCAGGGGCTCCCACATCGGAGCCGAACCAGCAGATCGTGCACCGTAGGCGACCATCACGTCTCGGGCCAGCGGTGCCATCGAAGCACCGTCCGCCGCAATGTGATGGACGACGATGGAGAGTACGAAACTCTCCGGGCCGGTTCGGTACAGCACCGCCCGGAAGGGAAGATCGACCGTGACGTCGAATCCTGTTGTAGCAGCGGCGTATACGAGAGTCTCGACCGCTGCTGCGTCGGCATCGACCACATGGAGTGGGAGGTTCGATCCGGTGACGTCCTCGACCGGAGCGATGACCTGGTTCGGTAGGTCGCCCACCGTCGGGAACACCGTGCGGAGCGATTCGTGTCGGGACAGGACGTCACCGACGGCCGCCGACATCGCGTCCACGTCCAGACGGCCCGTCAACCGGACGGTGAGGGGAATGTTGTACGCGGGAGAGGACACGTCGAACTGGTTGATGAACCACATCCGCTGCTGCGCGAGAGACAGCGGGACGGAATCGGGCCGATCCACGGCGACCAGTGCCGGACGGCGATGCAACGAGGCGCCCTTGGATTCGGCCCGTTCTGCCAGAGTGCGAATCGTCGACGCCTCGAACAGGTCCAGAACCTTCAGATCTGTTCCGAGAGCAGAGTTGACTCGTGCAACCAAACGCGTTGCCACAAGGGAGTTTCCGCCGAGATCGAAGAAGCTGTCGGTCACGCCGACCCGATCGACCTCCAACACGTCGCAGAACACCGCCGCGACCGCGGCCTCGTATTCCGTCTCCGCGGCCTCGTATGCACCCTGCGAACCGAGTTCGGGTTCGGGTAGTGCGGTGCGGTCGAGTTTGCCTGCCGGGGTCAGCGGAATCGACTCCAACATCACGAACGCCGACGGCACCATATGAGCAGGCAACACCGAACTGACATGCTCACGCAGAGCACCCGCCTCGACACTGCTACCGGCCACCGGCAACACATACGACACCAACACCGTCGACCCAGCAGCAGACTCACGTCCGATGGTCACCACGAAATCGACACCCGCAACCGCAGCCAACACCGAATCGATCTCACCCAACTCGATCCGGAAACCACGCACCTTCACCTGAAAATCGCTACGCCCCACATACTCCAACGCACCCGAAGCATTCCACCGCACCACATCACCGGTGCGATACATCCGCGAACCCACACCACCGAACGGATTGGCCACGAACCGCTCCGCCGTCAAACCCAACCGCGCGTGATACCCACGAGCCAACGCCGGACCCGCCAGATACAACTCACCCACCACACCGACGGGCACCGGATTCAACCGCGCATCCAACACCACCTCCGCGAAACCGATCGTCGGCGAACCGATATCGACCGACTCCCCCACCACCAACGCCGACGAAATCGACGAGAAAATCGTCGCCTCCGTCGGACCGTACGCATTGAACATCCGCCGACCCGGCGCCCACCGCGCCACCAACTCCGGCGCACACACATCACCACCGGTCACCACCACCTGAACCGACTCCAACCCCACCGGATCCACCGACGCCAACGCCGCAGGCGTCACGAACGCATGCGTGACCCGCTCCTCGGCCAGCAACGACGCCAACTCCACCCCACCGAACACCAACGGCGGAGCAATCACCATCGTCGCCCCACCCGAAAACGCCAACACGAACTCCAGAATCGACGCATCGAAACTCGGCGACGCGAACGCCAACACCCGAGACGACGGCCCCACACCGAACCGAACCCGCTCCTCGGCAGCCAAGTTCCCCACACCACGATGAGTGACCACCACACCCTTGGGCACACCCGTCGAACCCGACGTATAAATCAGATACGCCGCATCATCGAGACGCAACACACCCGAACGCTCCTCCTCCAACACCGGAGCAGACGACCGAAACGCCAAATCCGCCACCACATCCGGATCATCGAGCACCACCCACGACACCCCACCCACACCCGACACCGCACCCACATGCGCACCCAACGTCACACCCACCACAGCACCCGAATCGACCAACATGTGCTCGATCCGATCCACCGGATAATTCGGATCCACCGGCAAGAACGCACCACCGGCCTTCGCCACAGCCCACACCGCCACCACAGACTCCACCGACCGCGACAACGCCAACGCCACGAACGACCCCGGACCCACCCCACACGACATCAACATCCGCGCCAACCGCGACGACGCCGCATCCAACTCACCATAAGAAACAACCCGCGAACCCGACACCACCGCAACACCACCGACACCGGCCACACCCACAGCACCAGCCAACAACTCCGGCAACACCACACCCACCACAGACCGCGGACCACGAACCGGAGCCAGGCGAGCGCGTTCGGCGGCGGACAGAAGGTCCACGTCACCGATCAGCAGGTCCGGCTCACTCGTCAGAGCGTCGAGGATCCGCAGCACGCGGCGACCGAGTTGAGCCACGCTCGTAGCGTCGAACAGTTCTGTGGCGTAATCGAAAACGATAGTGGGAGAATTGGACTCGTCGACGGTGACGACGAGGTCCATTGCCGATCCGTCCTGCGGCAAGGCGGATGGACCGAATCGGAGCGCAACCTGCGCAAGGGGGTTGTACGACCCGGTGCTGGGCAGGCCGAGGGCACGAACGACGTCATCGAACGACGCTTCGCTGTGCGCCATCGCGGCATCGAAGTCCGTACTCGACGACTCGACGAAGTCGGAGAACGAGTGCCGACCGTCGGGTCGAGTCCGCAGAACGACGGCGTCGCCGGCAGCAGTGGGCACGGCAATCGACACGTCGTCGGTGTTCGCCAAACGAGACAGCAGCACAGCCAGCACGGACTCGAAGACCACGAACGGGGTCGTGGACCGGTCGGCGGCCAATCGTTCCACAGCGCCCCAGGTAGCGGATCCGACAGCCACCTCATGAGACGCACGAACATGGCCGATACGCGAGGGCCGCGGTCGATCGCAGGGCAGATCGAGCAGATCGGGCGCATCGGCCAGGCGATCGGCCCAGTACGCGGTCTGGGCCGCGACACGGCGACGTCGTTGGCCTTCGCTGGCGCTGTCGGGGTGCACCTCGACAGCGGGAGTATCGGGGCCCGCCGCGATGAAGGCTTCCACCATGTCGACGAAGCTCGAATGGTGTGCGGTGAGGTCGTCGTCGTCGTACCGGTTCGGGTTGGCCCTGAAGTCGACGTATGTCCTTGCCGGAGAACCACTCTGATAGACATTGACCAGAAGATCCTCGACCGGACCCGACGTCACGATGTTGAATTCGCCGACGATCGACCCGAGCTCGATCTGCTGGTGGAACAGCATCATGTTGACCATCGGGCCGGCGAGCTGCTTGTCACTGCCGGATGCCGCGAGTTCCCGCCGGATGTCCTCGATGCTGAAGCGCTGGTGCCGCAGCGCACCCATGAGCTCCAACTGCACCTGTTGCACGAGGTCGCCCACGGTGGCGTCCTGGGACACGTGCATCGGGATCGGTGCGACGTTGACGAGCATTCCGCCGGATCGACGCAGCAAGGCAGTGGTGCGCGCCGACACCGGGATGTTAACCAACACGTCTTCTCGCCCGGTCATTCGGGAGAGGTAGCAGCCGAACGCAGCGATGAACACCGCAGCGGCGGTTCCGCCCTTGCTGGTGTCCGATCCTTCGAGTGCGTTGACGACGTCCTCGGGCAGGGCGATGCTGCGCAACTTGCTCGCTGCGATGGTGCGCCCAGGCCGGTTGGACAGAGATGCTCCGTCGTGGATGTCCGCAGCGCGCGAAGTCCAGTATTCCTTGTCGGACTCGAACCGTGACGACGTCCGGTACTCCTGATCGAGCTCGTACAGTCGGCGAAGCTCCGCGGCTTTGTTGGGCGCAGGTTCGACCTGCTCGACTGCTGCGGTGTAGAGGGCGGCGGTGCGATTGACGAGCGTCATGGCACCGTAGCCGTCCAGGGCGACGTGGTGGATCTTGCTGTACCAGAGGTTGCGCTCGTCCTCGACCTGGATGATCCAGCTCTCGACGAGTGGGTCGTTCTCCATGTCGACCGGCTGTACGTAGTTCTCGTCGATCCAGCGCAGGGCCGAGGTCATGGGATCGTCTTCGTCGCGCAGGTCCAGATAGTGCACGGACTGGTCGATGGAGTGATCGACCATCTGCACCGGTTCGCCGTCGACCTGCGTCAGGCGGAGGTAGGCGGACTGGAATTCGTGTCCGGCCTGCGCCGACGCTTCCTGCAGCACTGCTATGTCGAGGCTGCCTCGCAGATCTACGTACTGGGCGATGCAGACCGGTACATCAGGTGCGAGTTGTTGCGCGAACCACATGCCTCGCTGTGCAGAGGACAGCGGGAAGCCGCTCTCGAATCCGGAGCCGGACGGAGGTGTCTGTGACCCACCGGTCGTCGTAGCGCGCATTCACTTGCCCTTCGGCGACACGGTAGCGGCGGCGATTGCCGACGTCGGGTCGATCGACCCGGAGCTTTCGGTTCGGCTCGGACTGTCGAGCCGCGTCGGCCTCTGCGCGCGATTGGGCAATTCTGGCTTCCGTTCTGGTCTGCATCGGTGTCGGTTCGACACACGTTCGGTGGTGAAAGAGTTCTGTATCGATTCGTCGCGCTCGGCCGAGCGGATTGAAACGGGGAGTCAGCCGGGTTTCACCGCAGAGAACAAACTGTGAGATCGGAGAACCGGCGGCTACCGACAGTCGATTGCATCGTCGTGTGCAACACGAACTCCCCCTCCCGCCAGGCGTATGGCACGCTCGAAATGCTCACGTCGACAGTGCGCTACTGCATCGACGCCGATACCGTCGGCCATCCGCTGAAGTCACACCCGAATTCGGCATCGAACACCTCCAGCGGCCTTCAAAGATACAACATCGGTGAGATTCCTTTGTGCGGTAGTCATAAAAATCATCGACCATCATCTCCAGCCTGTTACAGAAGTGACCACCAGTGCCACTCGAACGTGCCCTATTCGGTCGAACGAATGACGTCGCGCGGCGTTCGCCACAACACCGCGGGATCTGCATCGGACTCCGGGATACGTAAAAGCCGGAATTTGCAGACTCACCGACGGTTTTCGGCAGAAGAGCGCCGTCCGGCCAGAACCGTCGCGCCGAGCGCGACGACTGCGGCCAGACACAACACCAGTTCCGATCCGCTGCCGAGCCTGGTGGCGACGGTGAGCGATTGGCGTAGGACCACACTGGAAACCAGTACATCAGCGGTGAAGAGCGGCGTCTGCTGTAGGACACCGCCGTCCGGTGCCACGATCGCGCTGACGCCACTGGTGGCGGCCACCACGACCGTTCTCCCGTGCTCGACGGCGCGCACTCTGGACATCGCAAGTTGTTGGTAGGTCATTTCGGTGTCGCCGAAGGTGGCGTTGTTGGTGGGGATGGCAATGAACTCGGCACCAGAGCGGACCGATTCCTCGAGCGCACGATCGAATGCGACCTCATAGCACGTCGCTATTCCCGCGGCTATTCCTGCGGCGTTCACCACTCCGTTTCCCGACCCCGGGACGAAATAACCCGCTCGGTCGGCATATTCCGAAAACAAACGAAAAAAGCTTCGGAATGGCAAGTATTCGCCGAACGGTTGAATTATCGTCTTGTCGTGCCGCTCACCCGGCCCATCCGTACCGTTCCACGCAATAACCGAATTCGTGTTCGTGCCATCGGCATTGACCAGAACCGTACCGACGAGGATCGGGGCTCCGACAGCCACGGACGCCTGTGTGATGAGAGTCGCAGCGTCGGCGTTTCTCAACGGATCGATATCGGACGCGTTCTCGGGCCACACCACGAGATCCGGCGCGGGCTGCCGACCTGCATCGACGTCGGCGGCCAGCGCCATCGTCTCGCTGACGTGATTGTCCAGTACAGCGCGACGCTGGGCATTGAAATCGAGACCGAGCCGCGGAACGCTGCCCTGTACGGCTGCGATCGTCACCGTCCGTTCGTCACCCTCCGGAGCGTCGTTGCTGTGCAGAGTCGGCAGCACGGCCAGCGCCACGATCGATGCGACTGTCGTTGCAGCGACCGGTCCGACGACGGAACGCATTCCGTTCCATCGGGAGCCCAGCAGCAGTAGTGCAGCCATGCCGGTTCCGGTCAGTGCCACACCGAAACCGAGCAACGGTGCACCACCGATGCTCGCCAGGGGCAACAACCAGCCCTCGGGCTGACCGAAAGCCAATCTGCCCCACGGAAAGCCACCGAAGGGAACACTGGATCGCAGCCATTCGGTCAGACTCCAGGCCAATGCCATCGACAACGGCCACCAGGCAGTTCGTGCTGCCAGCACACCGAGAGTGCCGAACAAGCCGACGAAGACGGACTCGGCGGCAGCGAGCGCCAGCCACGGCATCGGACCGACGTAGACACCGATCCACGGCAGCAGCGGAACGAAGAACCCGAGACCGGCGGCGAAGCCGTACCCGAACCCGGCTTTGAGCGACACCGATCGTCGCCCACCGAAGCCGGTCAGGACTGCGGCCAGCATCGCGATGCCCACTGGTGCCAGGAACCACAGGGTTCGCGGAGGAAAGCTGGCGAAGATCAGGCCACCGCCGGCGACGGACAGCGCGGTGGACACCGCTACCCGGCGCAACCTCTCCCCCGACGAGCGCTCCGTCACAGCGGTCGGAACCGACTCACTTCTCATGGATGACCTGTCCACGATGCACCGTCATCGAGCACTGGGGGCTCGCGGACGTCACGTCGAGACTCGGCAACGGCGACACACCCGCTCGCGGATCCGTCGACCAGCGTTGCACGCTGTCCTTGGGAGCTCGTACAACGAGTTCGTCGACCTCCCACACCGCGAAGGACGCGGGCGCTCCCGGCACCAACGTGCCGGCCAACCCGTCTCGGACTCCGCCCGCGCGCCACGCTCCGCGGGTCGCGGCCGAGAAGGCAGCCCGAGGCGAGATGGCACTGCCAGGCGTGTGATGGTTGACCGCGGCTCTGACCGTCGCCCACGGATCGAGACGGGTGACCGGCGCATCCGATCCCAGTGCGAGCGACACCCCCGCCGATGCCAGGCGGGCGAACGGATGGAGCGCCGAAGCACGCTCGGTGCCGAGCCTCGCTGCATACAGTCCGTCCGAACCGCCCCACAATGCGTCGAACCTCGGTTGCATGCTGGCTATGACACCCCACGAGGCCAACCGGTCGGCCTGTTCGGGTGCCACCATGGCCAGATGTTCGAGCCGATGGCCGCAGGCGGCTACGGCAGGAGTTCCCAGCCGAGCCACCACCTGCTCGAAGGCGGCGACAGCGGCCGAGACAGCCGCGTCACCGATGACGTGAAAACCCGCCTGCACTCCGGCCGTGGTGCAGGCCGAGATGTGTGCTGCGATCGCATCGACGTCCTCGTACGGTTCGCCCGATCCGGTGCCGTCCGCGTACGGCGACGACAACCATGCGGTCCGTGATCCGAGCGAGCCGTCGACGAAGATGTCTCCGGCCAGCCCGTGGGCACCGGTGTCGTCCAGCAGTTGCCGCGCCTGCTCCGCCGTCTCGACCAGTTCGCCCCAGTAGCCGCGAACCTCCACTCCGTGTTCGGTGGCCATCAGTTCACGGAAGTCGTCGAGACCCGACACGATCGGACCAGCGCATTCGTGGACTGCGACGATTCCCTGCGCCGCAGCAACGTCGAGCGCAGCAGTTCGAGCACGATCCCGAGTGTCGGCTGTCATCATCGACCGTGCCGTCAGACGTGCGAGGTGATGTGCGGCGGCGGTAAGTGGAGATTGTTCCGAAAAACCTGCGGTGGATTCGATACCGGACGCGGCGATGCGCAAGGGCGTCGAAACGGCAGCCGAATGCGAATCGATGCGAGTGAGGTACACCGGGCGCCCGGGCGCTGCCGCATCGAGGTCGGCAGTCGACGGTGCGCGTTGTTCGGGCCACCCGGATTCGTCCCAACCGTGTCCCCAGACCAGCGCGTTCGAGGACGTCGAAGCATGGTCGGCGAGCACCCGCATGCAGTGTTCGAGCGACGTGCAGCCGGAGAGATTGAGACCGATCAGCGAAAGACCCAGATCGGTGACGTGCACGTGAGTATCGACGAACGCCGGTGCCACGAAGGACCCGGCCAGGTCGGTGATGCGGACTCCTGGGTGGAGCGCTCGACCGGTTCGATCCTCACCGATCCAACTGACGATTCCATCGGTCACGGCCATGGCGGTGGCGTCGGAAGCTGTCGGACTGTAGATCCGTCCGCCGCAGAACAATTCGGTGGTCACGAACGACCAGTCTGCCCCTACCGGTGTGGCTTCCGGAAATCCCCAGCAGCGGAATCGAACCCGTCGGCCTCGATCACCTGTCCTTCGAGGATCGGCGCAGAACCGGAGGCATTCGGTGCTCGAGTGCTGTCGTCGACGCGATCGTCGAGGATCTCACCGTCGATGACGGTAGGTCGCATGCGCCGCGTCGCGGTCGCAACCTGCGGCAACCAACGTGCGGCGGCCCACATCACCGCTGGGCGTAGTAGCCACCTGGTCGGCGGAATCAGCAACAGCAATCCGACAACCGTGGTCACCAGACCCGGAACGAACATCGCGACCGACCCTGCGGCGAACAGAGCGCCGTCGGCAACAGCGCCGCCGGCCGACCGCTCGCCTCGCGATGCTCGCTGCAACCCGTCCAGCACCCGTCTGCCCTGCGACCGCACCAGCAGTGACCCGATCAGGGATCCGCCGATCAACAGCACGACGGTCCAGAGCACACCGATCGCGCTTCCCACGGCGACCAGCGCTGCGACCTCGACCACGACATAGAGGACGAACAGAGCGAGCATGACGGTCCTTTCTTCGCTTCACCGGTACAACGCGCGGGAAGTCCGAAACGCTCCCGAGGTGCCCGGTTTGCCGGAAATTCTCTAGGAACCCGGTCGCACGAGACCCGTCTCGTAGGCCAGAACCACGGCCTGGACTCTGTCGCGGACACCCAGCTTCGTCAGGATTCGGCCGATATGGGTCTTGATCGTCGCCTCGGACAGATGCAGGACTGCGGCGATCTCGGCATTGGACAGCCCCGTTGCCAAGTGCACCAGGACCTCGCGTTCACGCCCGGTGAGGGCATCGAGTACCGACGCATCGGCGATCGATTCGGACTGGGCGACGAACCGCGAGAGCAAACGTTTGGTGACCTTGGGCGAGACGACGGCATCGCCTGCGGCCACGCTGCGGATCGCGGAGATCAAATCCTCCGGGGGCGTGTCCTTGAGCAGGAATCCGCTGGCACCCGCCCGAAGCGCACCGAGGACGTTGTCGTCGAGGTCGAACGTCGTCATCACCAGCACGCGTGCTTCGGAGCCGGATTCGGTGATGGTGCGGGTGGCGGCGACCCCATCGATGCCGGGCATACGAATGTCCATCAACACCACCGTCGGGGCCAGCCTGGTCACGGCCTCGACAGCAGCTGCGCCGTCGGATGCCTCCCCCACCACCTCGATGTCGTCCTGTGCCTCGAGCACCATGTTCAAACCCATACGCATGAGTTCCTGGTCGTCGACGACGACAACGGTGATGGGCACGGACTCAACCTAGTACTCAGTCGATCGGCAGCGTTGCCCGCACGAGCCAATTGCCGTGTGGGGTGCGGCCTGCGGACAGTGTGCCGTTCAATACGGCGACCCGCTCACGCATACCGAGCAATCCGTGTCCGCCGCCTGCCGTCGACGACGGTTCGCCACCGGTTCCGTTGTCGGATATCTCGACGGTGACCGCCTCGTCCTCGCGAACGACCTTCACGATGGCGCGTGGGGCGTGGCCGGCGTGGCGCAGAACGTTGGTCAACGATTCCTGTACCAGACGGTGCACGCCCAGGCTGATCGCCGGACTGATGTCGTCGAGGTTCCCGGTCTGTTCGATCTCGACGTTCAATCCGGCTCGCCCCATCATCTCGACGACCCGAGCGAGGCCCGCGGTGCCGTACTGGGGCATGTCGTCCGAGTCGGGTGACGTCCGCAGCAACGCGACGGTCCTGCGCAACTCGGACAGCGCGAGTCGACCGGTCGCCGAGATGTTGGCAACCGCCTGCTCCGCGCGTTCGGGGTTTCGCCTGATCGCGTACGAGGCGCCGTCGGCCTGGACGACCATGACGCTCACTCCGTGAGCGATGACGTCGTGCAGTTCTCGCGCGATGCGCGTGCGCTCCATGATCACCGCCTCTTCGGCGCGGCGGTCTCTGTCGTACTCGGCCACGACGAGTCGAGCCTCAGTCGCTTCGTCGTAGGCCCGGCGGGCCCCGAGAAATTCCGCCGCAACCCACGACAATGCGTACATCAACGCGCTGAACAGCAGTGTCGTGAACAACGGTTGGTCGAACAGAAACAGATTCGCGGCGGTGTACGCAGCCAGGGTGACGGCATAGACGCCGCCCTGTGCCCGACCGACGTATGCGACCAGCGTGTAGAGCATGATCGGCAGGGCCAGCGCGGCCGGATGACCGTTGTACGCGTCGCCCGCCATACTGCCTGCGATGTCGGAGGCAGTGGTCGTGACGAGAGTCACGGCCGCGATCGAGCGGGGCAGACGCCGACGCCACGCGACGGGAAGCGTCAGCACCACCGAGAACACCAGAAACAACGGTCCGTTCAGACCGTCGGACGAGCTGACGAACACCAGTATGTCGACGAGAAACAGCCCGACTGCCAGGAGAGCATCGGCCACGAAGGGCTGCCCACGTAGCCACAGACTGAATCGACGCATGTGATTGAGTTTGCCGTATGACTGCTGCCGACTGGGGACTGCTGTTGGTCGCTGCCACCGCAGCCGGTTGGGTCGATGCAGTGGTGGGCGGAGGCGGCCTGATCCTGTTGCCGGCAATCCTCCTCGTCGCACCGCAACTGACTCAGCAGGCAGCGCTGGCGACCAACAAGGCAACCGCGGTGTTCGGTACCGTCGCCGCCGTCGTCACTTTTGCGCGGAAGGTGACGCTGAATTGGACGGTGCTGGTGCCGGCCGGTGTGCTCGCGGCCGTGACCTCCGCGCTCGGCGCTGCCGCGGTGTCGTTGATCGACCGCGAGCTGTTCATCCCTATCATCATGGTCGTTCTCGTCGGCGTGGCAATACTGGTGACGTGCCGCCCGACCATCGGTCGAACCGCGGCACCGTCGCCGCCGACCCATCGCAGAGTGCTGATCGTCATCGGTCTGGCCGCCGCCGGAATCGGCTTCTACGACGGTATCCTCGGGCCCGGCACCGGAACGTTCCTCATCATCGTCTTCGCCACGATGCTCGGCACCGAGTTCGTGCGCAGTGCCGCGATGGCCAAGGTGATCAACGTGGGATCCAACGTCGGTGCTCTCGCCTTCTTCGCGGTCACCGGCAGCGTCTACTGGCAACTGGGCGCGGCCATGGCGGTGTGCAACGTCTTCGGTGCCGTCCTCGGGTCGCGGACTGCGGTCGCTCGCGGTGCCGGATTCGTGAGAATCGTCCTGCTCGTCGTGGTCGTGGGGATGGTCGTTCGGCTCGGGTGGCAGCAATTCGGCTAGCGTCAGCAGTCGTGACGAGACAATCGGATCGGTCGGTCGACGCAGACTTCCTGGCTCTACCCTTGCGTGCCCTCGCGGATGCCGCGCTGAGCACGGCACGGTCGGCAGGTGCGACACATGCCGACGTTCGGGTGCAGCGCTCGACGACTCAGTCGATCTCGCTGCGCGACGGCTCCGTTCAATCCGTCATCGATGCCGGTGAGATCGGCCTCGCCGTGCGGGTGGTGGTCGACGGCACCTGGGGTTTCGCCTCGCACGCAGAACTCGGCACCGAGGCCGCCGCAGCCACGGCCCGGAGTGCAATCGAGGTGGCGACGGCCCTCAGATCGCTCAACCGCGAGCACGTAGAACTCGCTGCCGAGCCGGTGTACTCGGATGCAACGTGGGTGTCCGAGTACGAGATCGACCCGTTCGCGGTACCCACCACCGAGAAGGTGGCGCTGCTGGCGGAGTATTCGTCTCGGCTGGCCGCGTCGGACGGGGTCGACCACGTCACCGCCTCGGTGCTGCAGGTCAAGGAACAGTCGTTCTACGCAGATCTGGCCGGCAGCAGCATCGTGCAGCAGCGAGTGCGACTCCATCCGCAGTTCGAGGCCACCACGGTGGATCGATCCGCCGGTGCGTTCGAGACCATGCGCACGCTCGCGCCACCCGTCGGACGGGGCTGGGAATATCTGGGTGAGCACAGCACGTGGGACTGGGCCGACGAGCTGGCCCGGATTCCCGAATGGTTGGCCGAGAAGGTGAAGGCACCGACCGTCGTGGCGGGACCCACCGATCTGGTCATCGATCCCAGCAATCTGTGGCTCACCATTCACGAGTCGATCGGGCACGCAACGGAATACGATCGGGCCATCGGGTACGAGGCCGCCTACGCCGGTACCTCGTTCGCAACCCCTGATCAGTTGGGGACATTGCGCTACGGATCGCCCATCATGCACGTCACCGCCGATCGGACCGAGATCAACGGCCTGGCCAGTATCGGCTGGGACGACGACGGAGTGGCGTCGCAGAGATGGGACCTGGTGCGCGACGGGACACTCGTCGGTTACCAACTCGATCGAGTGTTCGCACCGAAACTCGGGCTCGAGCGATCCAACGGGTGTTCGTACGCCGATTCTCCGCATCACGTTCCGATCCAGCGGATGGCGAACGTGTCGCTGCAGGCCGACCCCGACACCGATCGGTCCACCGCCGACGTCATCGGCGAGGTGGAGGACGGCATCTACGTCGTCGGCGACAAAAGCTGGTCCATCGACATGCAGCGCTACAACTTCCAGTTCACCGGGCAACGCTTCTACCGCATCCGCAACGGCGTGCTCGACGGCCAGGTGCGCGACGTTGCGTACCAGGCGACCACCACCGAATTCTGGGGCTCTCTGGCACTGCTCGGCGGAGCGTCCACCTGGCGACTCGGCGGTGCATTCAACTGCGGTAAGGCCCAACCCGGACAGGTGGCCGCGGTCAGCCACGGCTGTCCGGTCGCGCTCTTTCGTGGAGTCAACGTCCTGAACACCCGATCGGAGGCAGGTCGATGATCGCCGCGCAGCTCGTGATCGAACGTGCACTCGCCTGCGCGAGTGTCGACGACACCATCGTGATCGTCACCGACTCCAGCGACGCAACACTGCGGTGGGCCGGAAACTCGATGACCACCAACGGAATCGCGACCTCCCGGCGATGGGAGGTGGTCTCCATCGTGCGAGACTCGACCGTTCGAGTCGGTACCGTGTCGTCGACGAGTGTCGATCCGGACGACATTGCGGCCGTGGTTCGGGCGAGCGAAGCGGCAGCGCGGTCGGCAGAGCCTGCCGAGGACGCGATGCCGCTGCTGACCCCGGATTCGGTCGTTGCTGCCTCCGGCTCGGAGGACTGGGACCGCAGTGCGACGCACACGTCGATCGACGTGTTCGGCTCGCTGGCAACGGAATTGAACGTCGGCTTCGATGGCGATGACGCGCTGTACGGGTTCGCTCAGCACACCGTCGACAACGTCTGGCTCGGAACCTCGACCGGTGTTCGTCGTACGTTCACTCAACCCACAGGTTCGGTCGAGATCAACGGCAAGCGATCCGGGGCGAGCGCGTGGGTGGGCACCGGAACCACCGACTTCCAGGACGTCTCTACCGGAACCATGTTGGCCGAGCTGTCCACTCGACTCGGCTGGGCTCGAAACACCATCGAACTGCCCGCCGGTCGCTACGAGACACTGCTGCCACCGTCGGCCGTGGCCGACCTCATGATCTACCTGATGTGGACCATGGAAGGCCGCGGGGCGCAGGAGGGACGCACCGCACTCTCGCGGGCAGGGGGAACACGCGTCGGCGAGAAGCTCACCGAACTGCCGCTGACGCTGTACTCCGATCCTCGCGAATCCGGACTCGAGCACGTGCCGTTCGTGGTGGTCGGGTCGTCGAGTGATTCGGTATCGGTGTTCGACAACGGCATGGACATCGAACGCGTCGACTGGGTGCGCGACGGTTCGGTGGCGGCCCTGTCCTACCCGCGATCAGCAGCGCAGAGATTCGGCGCACCCGTTGCGGTCCCGGGAGACAACCTCGTCATGACCGGCGGCACCGACACCCGGCTGGACGACATGGTCGCCGCAACCGAGCGCGGTCTGCTGCTGACCACACTCTGGTACATCCGAGAGGTCGATCCGACCTCGCTGCTGCTCACCGGCCTGACCAGGGACGGTGTCTACGCCATCGAGGACGGTCGAATCATCGGCGCAGTCAACAACTTCCGGTTCAACGAAAGCCCCCTGGACCTGCTGCGACGCGTTACCGAGGCGGGAAAAACCGAGGCGACACTGCCGCGCGAGTGGAAGGACTGGTTCACCCGCACAGCAATGCCGCCGTTACGCATCCCGGACTTTCACATGTCGTCGGTCAGCGCTGCTCAGTAGTGCTTTACTTGTCGGGGCCGGAGAGCTCGAGTGCAATGTTGTCGGGGTCGCGGAACTCCAGGATGGACAGTCCGGGTCCTGCGTCCTTGATGCCCTCGTGCGCGATGCCCAACTCGTCGAGTGTCTTCACTGCGTCCTCGAGCGCGGCGCGGGTGTCCACCGTGAAGCTCAGGTGATCGAGCCCGCAGCGGTCCTCGGCGAACGTGTCGTCGCTCGGTGCGACCGGCCGCAGACCCAGCAGGCCGCCGCCGAACTTGTAGATGACGCCGCCGAAGAGGAAGCAGAGGGCCTCCTTGGTCTCTTCGTCCGCGTCGGGATCCCAGGCGTACGCGACGTCGAAGCCGAACACCGAATCGTAGAACGACCGGGACCGGTCGATGTCGCTGACGGTGAGGCGAACATGGTTGTAATCGGTCACTGCAATAGGCACGTGATGCTCCATTCCGGCAGCAGGGGAAGCTGCCTCATGAAGCATTCGGAACTGCGCATACGAGTGATGGTGCCGACTTCGCCTCAGGCGGCGGTGATCGCCAGCCCGACGGAGCCGCTCTTGCCCCGGCGCAGCACACTCCCCTTGACGGTGAGCCAGCCGAGAATGCCGTACTTCGACGCGATCGCTGCACGGGCCTTCTCCGTCTCGGCCGCGTCGAGTATCTCGGCCCGCGCCTCGACCGCGTCTCCCTTGGGGTTACCGCGCATGTCGCACGGCGCCAGGGTGACTGCGGAATTGCGCCGAATTCGTTTGACCTTCCATGAATCGGCCACCGTCCACACCAGCAGCCGATTCCCGTCGAGTGCACCCCACAGCGGGGTCGGCACCCCGGTGCCGTCCTTCTTGAACGTCGTCAGCAGTACGTACTTGCCCTTGGCAATGTCTTCGAAGGTGGCAGCCATACCGCTCAGAGTACGTCGCTACTCCCCTTCGAGCTCGCCCTCGGTTTCCAGATACACCTGACGCAAGCCGTCGAGAACCTGCTTGTCCGGCTCGGCCCACATCTTTCGCTCCGCCGCTTCGAGTAGCCGCTCCGCGATACCGTGCAGCGCCCACGGATTGGACTGCTGCATGAACTTCTTGTTCTGCTCGTCGAGCACGTACGTCTCGGCCAGCTTTTCGTACATCCAGTCCTGCACCACGTCGGTCGTCGCGTCGTAGCCGAACAGGTAGTCCACGGTCGCCGCCATCTCGAATGCGCCCTTGTAACCGTGCCTGCGCATCGCTTCGAGCCACCGCGGGTTCACCACCCGCGCGCGGAAGACCCTCGCCGTCTCTTCCGAGAGCGTGCGCGTGCGAACCGATTCCGGCCGCGTGCTGTCACCGATGTACGCCTCGGGCGACTTTCCGGTCAACGCACGCACGGTTGCGACCATGCCGCCGTGGTACTGGAAATAGTCGTCGGAGTCGGCGATGTCGTGCTCACGCGTATCGGTGTTCTTTGCGGCGACGGCAATGCGCTTGTAGGCGGTGCGCATGTCGTCCGAGGCCGGAACGCCGTCGAGACCGCGGCCGTACGCGAAGCCGCCCCAGGTGGTGTAGACCTGCGCCAGGTCGTCGTCGCTGCGCCAGGTCTTGCTGTCGATCAGCTGGAGCAACCCGGCGCCGTACGTGCCCGGCTTCGAGCCGAAAATGCGTGTGGTGGAGCGCCGTTCGTCACCGTGCTCGGCGAGATCGGCCTGCGCATGCGCTCGCACGTAGTTCTGATCGGCCGGCTCGTCCAATGCGGCGACCATACGGACCGCATCGTCGAGCAACGCGAGCACGTGGGGGAACGCGTCGCGGAAGAATCCACTGATGCGGACCGTCACGTCGATACGGGGGCGATCGAGCTCCGCGAGGTCGATCACCTGGAGCCGCGTCACCCGGCGCGACGCCTCGTCCCACACCGGCGAGACTCCCAGCAGGGCGAACACCTCCGCGATGTCGTCGCCGGAGGTCCGCATGGCCGACGTACCCCACACCGACAGCCCGACGGATTTCGGCCATTCGCCGTGATCCTGGCGGTAGCGAGCGAGCAAGGACTCCGCCATCGCCTGCCCGGTCTCCCACGCCAACTTCGACGGCACGGCCTTCGGATCGACGGAATAGAAGTTGCGACCCGTGGGCAACACGTTGATGAGTCCGCGCAACGGTGAACCACTCGGCCCTGCCTCGATGAAACCTCCGTCGAGCGCGTGCAGTACCTGAGCGATCTCGCGCGAAGTCCCGCGCAGTCGCGGGACGACCTCGGCTGCGGCGAACTCGAGAATCTGCGCAACCACTGCGCCGTGCTCGCCCGCCACCCGCGCGGCCGCGGCGGGATCCCACTGCGTTGCCTGCATCGCAGCGACCAATCCGTGGGCGACGGCCTCGATGCTGTCGACGCGGGTGCGATCCTCGTCGCCGTCCTCGCTGAGCCCCAGTGCTTCTCGCAGCCCGGGAACCGTCTGCTCCCCGCCCCACATCTGCCGGGCCCGCAGCATTGCGAGAACCAGTTCGACCTCGGCGTCTCCGACCGGTTCCTGCCCCAGGATGTGCAGTCCGTCGCGGATCTGCACGTCCTTGATCTCGCACAGCCACCCGTCGACGTTGAGCAACATGTCGTCGAACACTTCCTCGTCGGGGCGCTCCTCCAGTCCGAGGTCCTTGTGCATCTGTGCCGCCGTCATGAGGGTCCAGATCTGCTGCCGGATCGCGGGCAGCTTGGCCGGATCGAGTGTCGAGATGTTCGCGTGCTCGTCGAGCAATTGCTCGAGCCGCGAGATGTCGCCGTAGCTCTCGGCGCGCGCCATCGGCGGAATCAGGTGATCGACGAGTGTGGCGTGCGCCCGCC
This sequence comes from Rhodococcus sp. ARC_M5, assembly GCF_022810405.1. GTDB lineage: Bacteria > Actinomycetota > Actinomycetes > Mycobacteriales > Mycobacteriaceae > Rhodococcoides > Rhodococcoides navarretei. Next base: position 275,530 of record NZ_JALGQE010000006.1, on the reverse strand, counting down.
GCTTGGCCTGCGTGCCTTCGCCCGGATCGTTGACGAGGAAGGGATAGATGAGCGGCAGATCGCCCAAGGCCGCATCGGTTCCGCAGGAAGCGGACATCCCGAGCGTCTTGCCGGGCAGCCATTCGAGATTGCCGTGCTTGCCCAGGTGCACCATCGCGTCTGCACCGAACCCGCCGTCGGCCTGCGTGGCCGAGATCCACCGATACGCCGCCAGATAGTGATGGCTCGGTGGCAGATCCGGGTCGTGATAGATCGCAACCGGCTTTTCGCCGAACCCGCGCGGCGGTTGGACCATGATGACCACATTGCCGAATTGCATGGCAGCGATGACGATTTCACCGGCCGGATCGGCAGATCGATCGACATAGAGATCGCCGGGTGCCGGGCCCCAATGCTCGATCACGCCGTCGCGCAGATCCGCGGGAAGCTGCTCGAACCACCGGCCGTACTGCGCCGCCGAGATGCGAATGGGGTTGCCCTCGAGCTGGGCGTCGGTGAGCCAGTTCGGATCCTGACCGCCGCGGGCGATCAGCGCGTGGATGAGCGCGTCGCCGTCGCGCGCAGCCAGACCGGGCACCGAATCCGGGCCCTCGATCGGTCCGAGGTCGTAGCCGGCGGTGCGCATGTCCGACATCAGCGCGATCGCGCTGGCCGGGGTGTCGAGGCCGACGGCGTTGCCTATTCGCGCATGCTTGGTGGGGTACGCCGAGAACATCAGGGCGATGCGGCGATCGGCTGCCGGAATGTGCCGCAGCCGCGCGTGCCGGACGGCGATGCCTGCGACCCGGGCGGCTCGTTCGAGATCGGGGACGTACGTCGTCAAACCGTCGTCGTCGATTTCCTTGAACGAGAACGGGACCGTGATGAGGCGGCCGTCGAACTCTGGCACGGCAACCTGCGTGGCTACGTCCAGTGGGGACAGTCCGTCGTCGTTCTCGGCCCACGTCGCGCGCGAACTCGTCAGGCACAGACCCTGCAGGATCGGTACGTCGAGCGCAGCCAGCTCGGCAACGTTCCAGGCCTCGTCGTCGCCGCCCGCCGACGCCCCGGCCGGTTTGGTTCCTCCCGCCGCGAGAACGGTCACGATCAGGGCGTCCGCCGATTTCAGGGTGTCGAGGAGGTCGGGCTCCGCGGTACGCAGCGAGGCGCAGTAGATCGGAAGCGCGGTGGCCCCGGCGTTCTCCACCGCGGCGGCGAGGGCATCGATGTACGTCGTGTTTCCGGCCAGGTGCTGGGCGCGGTAATACAGGATCGCCACCGTCGGACCGTCGGAGTGCGGAGTGGAGTGGCGCTCGAGGTGGCCCCACGTCGGTAGGTGCCGCGGCGCGTCGAAACCGTTCCCGGTCAGCAACACGGTGTCGGAGAGAAAGTTGTACAGCTGACGGAGGTTGTCGGATCCGCCCTCGGCCAAGTAGTTGTGCGCCTGCGCGGCAACGTTGGCAGGCACGGTCGAGATCTCCATCAGGTCCGCGTCGGGTGCCTGTTCGCCGCCCAGTACGACGACCGGCAGTCCGGTGGCGAGGACGGCGTCGATCCCCGACTCCCACGAGCGCCGAGATCCCAGGATGCGCACGATGATCAATTCGGCCGATTCGGCCATCGCCGGAATGTCCTCGGCGAGCAGGCGCGATGGATTGCCCCAGGCGAAGTCTGCTCCGCTGGCACGGGCGCTGAGCAGATCGGTGTCCGACGTGGACAGCAACAAGAACACGGGTAACGCCCTCCTCGGGGGTTTCGCGCCCCTGATGATCGGTATAACTTCTCTTCGGTTCGTCGGTGAGAGGGTCTGACTTCTGCCCCGTCCCGAAGGACCGAGGGCCATCACAGTGGCGCGACCGTACCGGATTCTCGCCGGTTTCCTCTCGGCCGGAGCCGTGGATATCGAATGCTACCGGGGCGAGCGTGGAATCGGGCCACCCGTTGCGCTTGTAGCCTGGTGACCATGAGTTCGCCAGAGAGGTCGGTGCCCGACGGCTGCCCAGGAGCGTTGACGACCCACCTGGCCGCAGACGGGCCGCTGGCGCGAATCCGGCTGCCCGGCGGCGTCGTGGCACCGGAACAGATGCAGGTGCTGGCGCAGGCCGCAGCCGAGCTGGGCGACGGCACGTTGGAGCTGACCTCGCGGGGCAATATTCAGGTGCGGGCGGTGTCGGACCCGGACGGCTTCGCGAGCAGGTTGGCCGACGCAGGGTTGCTCCCGTCATCGACTCACGAGCGGGTGCGCAACATCCTCGCCTCTCCCCTGTCGGGCCGGTTGGGAGGTCTCACCGATGTGCGCGCGCTGGTCGGTGCATTGGACGAGGGCCTGTGTGCGCGACCCGATCTGGCGGACCTGCCGGGGAGGACACTGTTCGCACTCGACGACGGCCGAGGCGACCTGTGCGGACTCGAACCGGATTTCGGTGCCTACGCCCAGTCGGACGGGTCCTACGCGGTGCTGTTGGCGGGCCGGGACAGCGGCGTTCGCGTGGACCGAGACCGTGTCGTGTCCACGCTGCTGAACTGCGCGGGTGCTTTCGTCGAACTGCGGCAGTCCCAGTGGCGGGTGGCCGAATTGGACGACGGGCCGGCCCGGATCGTGGACCGTCTCGGGCTCTCGGCCGGCCCCGTCCTGCCGATGCCCGCACCTGTGGAGGTGCCACCGATCGGATGGCTCGACCAGGACGACGGACTGGTGGCGCTGGCTGCGGGATTGGCCAACGGCGTTCTCGGGGCGCGGCTCGCCGAGTTCCTCGCGGCCATCGACCGCCCGCTGATCATGACCCCGTGGCGCTCGCTGATCGTCTGCGACGTGGACGAGGAACCGGCCGAACAGGTCGTCCGCGTGCTCGCCCCGATGGGACTGATCTTCGACGCGGCGTCGCCGTGGATTCGGGTGAGCGCCTGCACCGGATCTCCGGGATGCGAGAAGTCGTTGGCCGACGTGCGAGCAGACCTCTCCGCGGCAGTCGATGCCCGGATGACTCCGCGCGACGAACGGCAACATTGGTCCGGGTGCGAACGGCGTTGCGGACGACCCAAGGGCGAGGTGACCGACGTCATCGCGACGGGAATCGGCTACCGCGTGTCCTGAGTGGGTGCCTCGGCCCGAGGGACGACCGGCTGTCTGCTGAGGGGTCCCTCTCCCCTATCGTGATCCGCATGCACGACTACGTCCGCGACGGCGCGGAGATCTACCGACAATCGTTCGCGACCATCCGCGCCGAAGCAGATCTGTCTCGGTTCGCCCCGGATGTCGCACAGGTCGTCGTGCGCATGATCCACGCGGTCGGAGAGATCGATCTGACCGAGACGATCGGGTACACCCCCACGGTCGTGACCTCCGCTCGCGCGGCACTGAACTCGGGAGCGCCGATTCTGTGCGACGCGAACATGGTGGCCACCGGCATCACTCGTCGGCGTCTTCCGGCCGACAACGAGGTGCTGTGCACCCTGTCCGATCCTCGGGTACCGGATTTGGCTCGGAGTATGGGAACCACGAGAACCGCTGCCGCGCTGGAGTTGTGGGGCGACAAGCTCGGCGGTGCCGTCGTCGCCATCGGAAACGCGCCGACCGCACTGTTCCACCTGATGGAGATGCTCGCGGCCGGAGCCCCGAAACCCGCAGCCATCGTCGGCGGGCCGGTCGGATTCATCGGCGCAGCGGAGTCGAAGGAGGATCTGATCGCAGCCGACCTCGGCGTCGAGTATCTGGTTGTTCGAGGCAGGCGTGGTGGCAGCCCCATCACCGTCGCCGCGGTCAATGCCATTGCGAGCGAACAAGAATGACCAGCACCGGAAAGCTGTGGGGAGTCGGCGTCGGTCCCGGTGATCCGGAGTTGTTGACCGTCAAGGCCGCTCGTGTGATCGCCGAGGCCGACGTGATCGCCTTCCACAGTGCGCAGCACGGCCGCAGTATCTCCCGCGGTCTGGCGGCCGGATACATGCGCGACGGACAGCTGGAAGAACACCTGGTTTATCCGGTGACCACCGAGACCACCGCGCATCCGGGTGGGTATCAGGGCGCAATCGACGAGTTCTACGAATCCGCCGCCGCACGGCTGGCCGCCCATCTCGACGCAGGACGCTCCGTAGCGCTTCTCGCAGAAGGTGATCCGCTGTTCTACAGCTCCTACATGCACATGCACAAGCGGTTGGCCGATCGTTTCGAAGTCGAGATCGTCCCCGGCGTGACGTCGGTCAGTGCCGCCTCGGCGGCGCTGGCAACTCCGCTCGTGGAGCGAGACGAGGTGTTCACCGTGCTCCCCGGCACGCTGCCCGCAGACGAACTCACGCGCCGACTGCGCGCCACCGACGCGGCCGTCATCATGAAACTGGGCCGGACCTACCCGACTGTGCTCGAGGCCCTCGAGCGTTCCGGCCGGCTGGGTGAGGCGCGCTACGTGGAACGGGCCAGCACGCCCAGGCAGCGAGTACTCGACGCCGTGGACGCCGACAACGTGCCGTACTTCTCGATGATCGTGGTGCCGAGCCCGTCCAACCGAGCCGAAACACCCACCGACACCGGGGAAGTGGTCGTCGTCGGCCTCGGTCCCGGCGACGACGCATGGACTACCGACGAGGTACGCGCCGAACTGGCCGCCGCCACCGATCTGGTCGGTTACGTCACCTACATCGACCGGGTACCGCCGAGGCCCGGGCAGATTCGGCACGCGAGTGACAACAAGGTCGAGTCCGAACGAGCCGCGTTCGCCCTCGACCTCGCCAAGCAGGGTCGCCGAGTGGCCGTGGTGTCCTCGGGCGATCCCGGGGTGTTCGCTATGGCCACCGCCGTCATCGAAGTGGCGGCCGAGCAGCAGTGGAACTCGGTACCGGTACGGGTGGTGCCCGGAATGACGGCCGCCAACGCCGTCGCCAGTCGAGTGGGCGCACCGCTGGGACACGACTACGCCGTCGTTTCCCTCTCCGACCGCCTCAAGCCCTGGGACGTCGTCGCAGCGCGGCTCTCGGCGGTCGCCGGAGCCGACATGGCGATCGCGATCTACAACCCGGCGTCGAAGTCGCGAACCTGGCAGGTTGCGGCCATGAAAGAGATTCTGCTCGAGCATCGTTCGCCCCAGACCCCCGTGGTCATCGGACGCGCAGTGGGCAGCGAGCAGGAATCCGTTCGCACCGTGACGCTCGGCGAACTCGACCCGGAATCGATCGACATGCGGTGCCTGCTCATCATCGGATCATCGATGACGACGGTGGTCGACACGGGCAGCGGGCCGAAGGTGTTCACCTCCCGCCGGTACCCGTCAGAGACCAGCGCGTAGCCGATTCGTCAGCCAGTCCACGGCGGCGGCGACGTCGAGCACCATCGGTGCCGAGCCGGTTCGCGCAGGACGGTCGACCACGATCACCGGAATCGATGCCACCCGGGCGGCATCGAGCTTGGCTCGCGTCATGTCGCCGCCACTGTTCTTGGTGATCAACAGGTCGATTCGGTTGTCCGCGAGCATTATCGACTCGTGGTCGACGTCGAACGGCCCACGGCTCAGGTGCAACGTCATGTGCGGCGGCTCGGGACCGGTCGGAGCGTCGATCGCCCTGACCAGAAACCACGAGTGAGCGACACTCGCGAAATGGTGAACGCCCTGCCTACCGGTTGTCAGGAACACCCTGCTACCAGGGGGGATCGCCGACGCCGCGTCGGGCAACGAGGCAACCGAGGTCCATCGATCACCCTCGCCGGGGGTCCACGGTGGCCGCGTCAGCACCAGGAGCGCGACCGACGACGCTCGAGTGGCCTGCTCGGCGTGTGCTCCGATGGTGGAGGCGAACGGGTGTGTCGCGTCCACCACCACGTCGATCGAGTTGTCTCGCAGCCACACTGCCAGGGCATCCGGCCCCCCGAAGCCGCCGATTCGCGTCTGCCCGACAGGCAGTATCGGCTCGGCGACCCGTCCGGCCAGCGAGGTGATCGTCTCGATCCCCTGCACCGTGTCCAAAGTCGCTGCGAGTACCCGCGACTCCGTCGTACCACCGAGAATCAGGACTCTCACCGTTTGACCGCGCTCCATTGCGTGACCGGGAGCTGCGGTCTCCACGTCGTGAACGCACCCAGCGGTTCACCGCGATAGATCTGGAACCTGCGGAGCTCGCCGCCGTACTTCGCCGCAGCGGTCAGCAGCAACGAATCCGATTCGGCGGTCACCGAATTCGCGACCACCCGTCCGCCGGTGCGCACCGCACCCCAGCACGCCTCGAGCATGTCGGCACCGGTCAACCCACCACCGATGAACACCGCATCCGGTGCAGCGTCCGCGACCGCAGCGAAACTCTCCGGGGCACCGCCGTGCACCACGAGGCCTGGAACTCCCAGGTTCAGTGCATTTCTCTCGATCTGCTCACGGCGCGCCTGCGAATTCTCGAAGGTCACGGCGCGACAGGATCCGTCGGTCCGCAACCATTCGATGGCAATGGTTCCCGACCCGCCGCCGATGTCCCACAACAGCTCTCCGGGTGCCGGTGCCAATGCGCTGAGCGTGAGCGCTCGAACCTCCCGCTTGGTCATCTGACCGTCTCCGGTGTACGCAGAATCGGCCAGGCCGGGAATGCGGGTGTGGCGGGGCGCGTCGGGATCTCGGACACAGTGCAGCGCAACGACATTGAGTGGATCGACGCCCTCGAACGTCGACTCTCGCGCAATCCCGCCGACGACCCGCTCGGCCGGTCCGCCGAGCTGCTCCAGGACCGTCATCTCGGTCGCTCCGAAACCGTTGGCGGACAGCGTCACCGCGATCTCACCCGGCGTGCTGGTGCCCTGGCTCAACACCAGTATCCGACGACCGTCGGCCAACTCGGGCAACACCGTCTCGGCCGGGCTGTTCACCAGCGACACCGTCGTGGTGTGGTGCAGCGCCCAGCCCAACCGCGCACACGCCAACGACACCGAGGACGGGGCCGGGAGCACCCGCAAGCGGTCGGCGCCGAACTCCCGCGCCAGGCTCACCCCGATGCCGTGGAACATCGGATCCCCGCTGGCCAGCACGCACACGCAAGAACCTGCGCAGGCGTCGATCATCGGCCGCAGATTCGGCAGCAACGGACTGGGCCACGTCCTGGTCTCGGTGCAGTGCTCCCGCACCCCCGCGACCTGACGGGCGGAACCCAACACCACGTCTGCGTGCTCGATGGCCGTGCGGGAAGTGAGGGGCAGTCCGTCCCAGCCGTCCGCACCGATTCCGACGACCACGATCGGACTGGGCACGGGTGCCACCATCAGCGCGGCATCCTGCGCCAGAGCCATTGCGGCAGTAGACGCATGGCGAAGAAGACCGGGCGCAGAGTGCCAGGAATCCAGACGCTGGCCCGACGCGTGCGCAGCGCCGCGACAACACCGTCGGCAACCTGATCCGGCGTACTCGACATGGGCGCGGGTGTCATCCCCTCGGTCATGGAACCGATGACGAATCCGGGACGAACGAGCAGGAGATGCACCCCGCGGCCGTGCAGTGAGTCGCTCAGTCCGCTGGCGAACCCGTCGAGACCGGCCTTCGCGGATCCGTACACGTAGTTGGCGCGTCGCACTCGAACACCCGCGACCGACGAGAACACGACCAGGTCGCCGCTCCCCTGTGCTCGGAGAAGCTTCGAGGCGTGTGTCAGCACAGAAACCTGAGCCAGGAAGTCGGTGGTGATGACGTCGAGAGCGTGCTGCGCGTCGTCCTCGGCACGCGCTTGATCCCCGAGGATCCCGAACGCCAGCACCACGATCCCGATCGGACCGTATCGCTCGACAACCAGGTTCAGAAGCTCGGCGTGAGTGTCCATCGCGTTCGCGTCGAACTCGACGGTGTGGACGGCGTCCGCGCCTGCCTGCTGCATTCGCCGTTGCTGGTCATCGAGGTCGGTGCTGCGCCGAGCTGCCAGTACGACGGTTCGCCCCGCGGCGAGCCGGGTAGCGACCTCGAGTCCGATCTCGCTGCGCCCGCCCAACAGCAACAGCGTTCCGGCCGCGGGTTCTGCTCGTCTGCTCACGCCGACCAGTCTTGCCGATGAAATCGCATTCACTACAGTCGGGGCATGGCCGCCACCCCCGCAGACGCGACTGCCCTCGCCGACGACGCATTCGAATTCCTTGCCGAGCGACACCTGGCCACTCTGACGACGCTGCGACCCGACGGAACCCCGCACGTCGTCGCCGTCGGCTTCACCTACGATGCTGAAGCCCGGTGTGCTCGGGTCATCACCAACGACGTGTCGCAGAAGGCCATCAACGCCGGCCGCGGTGGCTATGCCGCAGTGACACAGATCGACGGTGCCCGCTGGCTGACGTTGGAGGGTCCGGCGTCGGTCCGAAGTGATCGTGACGCGGTCGTCGATGCGGAGAACCGGTATGCGCAGCGCTACCGCGTACCCAGGGAGAACCCCACCCGGGTCGTCATCGAGATCCAGGTGCAGCGGGTACTGGGTAGCCGTTCGCTGCTCAACCGCTAGCGGGCCACCTACTCCAGCCTCACGGCCAGGGTAGAACGGTGAGGTTCGGCCATTCGGTCGTCCACCGGGCAGCCTTGGCCTCGTACACGTGACGCATCGGCAGCCTCGGATTCGGCCGCACGATTCCTGCGAAGAGATCGTCGAATCCGTGCGGTGCGTACACGACATTCGTTCCGGCCCGGTCGGTGGTGATGCCGTAGCAGCACGTGGTGGAGACGAAATGATCGATCGCGTCCTCGGTGCTGTGGAACGGTGCGATACGACTCGCGAAGTGCTGCTCGTACCAGAGATGTACGCGGGCTTCGTTACGCACTTCGACGTCGACCCCGAGGTCGGCGAACACCGATGCCGCGAACTCGATCACCTCGTTCTCCGCGTCGTAGGACAGATCGGAGTCGTCGAAGTAGAAGAAGTCGTAGTCCCGGATTCCCGTACGAAGGTCCCGACCGGCCAGGTGGTTCCACACCGTCTGGAAGAGGCCACCCGCTGTCAGGTACCACTCGGGGAGCCCGAGCTGTGGTGCGCGTCGAAGTATCTCGTCGACAGCAGGATTGGATCGAACGACCGAGACGAATTCGGTCTCGCCCGGTGGCGTCACACCGGCAGGACGGCCAGACCGTGCGGCCGGAGGTTGACCGATTCGCACCCGTCTGCGGTAACCACGACGATGTCCTCGATGCGTGCACCCCACTGTCCGCGGAAGTAGATCCCCGGCTCGATGCTGAACGCCATTCCTTCGGTGAGCGTGATGTCGTTCCCCGCAACGATGTACGGCTCCTCGTGCACCGACAGGCCGATCCCGTGCCCGGTGCGGTGCAGGAACGCCTCGCCCAGGCCGGCGTCGATCAGGACGTCGCGGGCGGCCGCATCGATGGACTGCGCCGTGACACCGGGCACCACCGCATCCACAGCTGCCTGCTGGGCCCGCTCGAGTACCGCGTACTGCTCGGCGATCTCCGCCTGCGGCTCGCCGAGACTGTAGGTGCGGGTCGAGTCGGAGTTGTATCCCGGTGCGACGGGTCCCCCGATGTCGATCACCACGATGTCGCCCGCCTCGACGACTCGATCGGATACCTCGTGGTGCGGATCGGCTCCGTGCGGCCCGGATCCGACGATGATGAATTCCGGCGCTGTGTGACCTTCCTCGACGATCGCGGCGGCGATATCCGCCGCTATCTGCGCTTCCGTGCGGCCGACTCGAAGCCATTCACCCATCCGGGCGTGCACACGGTCGATGGCGTGCCCGGCGCGCCGTAGCGCATCGATCTCGGCCTCGTCCTTGACCATCCGAAGTTCGCGCAGGACGTCCGTGGCCAGCACAGGCATCGTTCCGAGGACACCGGCCAGCGGCACGAAATGCAGGGCGGGCATCGCGTCGGCAACGGCCGTTGCCGTCCCGTTCGGCACCGCCGCGGCCACCAGGGCGTACGGATCCACACCGTCGACCCAGTCGACGAGCGTCAGAGACAGCTCGTGCGCCGCGGAATCGCCCAGTGCCGCGAGTTCGAGCCGCGGAACCACGACCGTGGGGGTACTGCCGTCGGCCGGAACGACCAAGGCGATGAGCCGCTCGAACGAGCTGGCTTTCGAGCCGATCAGATACTGCAGATCCGGGCCCGGGGTGATCAACAGGGCATCCAAGCCTGCATCCGACGTCAGGCGAGCCGCGCGGGCGAGCCGAGACGCGTAGACATCGCTGGAGAAACGTGAGGAACTGACCGAAGAATCGACACTCATCCCACCAGGCTAGTGCCGTTTGGCAAGATGAGCCTCATGACCACTCCCGGAACGTCGCCGTTGCTCCTCCTCGACGGGGCGAGCCTGTGGTTCAGGGCCTACTACGCACTGCCCGAGTCGATTACGGCCCCCGATGGTCGACCGGTCAATGCCGTCCGCGGTTTCCTCGACATGATCTCGGCGTTGATCGCGCGGACCGAACCCGGCCGACTTGCGGTGTGCCTCGATCTCGATTGGCGCCCACAGTTTCGCGTCGACCTCGTGCCCTCCTACAAAGCGCACCGGTTGGCCGAGGCCGCGCCGGAGGTCGCCGAGAGCGAAGAGGTGCCGGAGACACTGACACCACAGGTGGACATGATCATGGATGTGCTCGCCGCGTTGGGGATCGCGACCGCAGGCGCAGACGGGCTGGAGGCCGACGACGTGCTGGGAACCCTGGCCGCGCGTGAGCGTCGGGACCCCGTTGTCGTGGTCAGCGGAGACAGAGACCTGCTTCAGGTTGCCGCCGACGAACCGAACGAGGTGCGCGTGTTGTACGTGGGACGTGGGCTGGCGAAAGCCGAATTGTTCGATCCTGCATTGGTTTCCGAACGCTACGGCGTTCCGCTTCATCGAGCAGGCGAGGCGTATGCGGAACTGGCTCTGCTGCGAGGCGATGCATCCGACGGACTGCCCGGCGTGAAAGGGATCGGGGAGAAGACGGCGTCGACGCTGATGCTGCAGTACGAATCCGTCGCTGCGCTGCGTGCTGCGGCGCTCGACCCGTCGTCGGACATGGCCAAGGGAATTCGGGCGAAGCTGGCCAACGCGAGCGACTACCTGGATGCGGCACTTCCCGTCGTGCGAGTCGTGACCGACGCCGATGTCGTGCTGTCGAAGTCCGACGAGATCCCGGCCGAACCTGTCGATGTCGACGCGCTGAACGCGCTTGCCGAGGGCCTCGGTATCGAGAATGCCGTGGCCCGACTCGTCGCTGCGATGGCGGCCACGGCGTCGACGAACTGATCGGGTGACCGAATCGGGCCTATTCGGGTAGGGAGACCTCGTAGTTGGCGTCGTCGTCGAGGAAGGTCAACGTCACAGTCTTGAACGCACCGTCGACAGTCAGGGTGCACTCGACACTGGTGTCGGCCTCGACCTCGATGTTCTGAGGGCAGGACACTCCGGATACGTCGGACGCACCGTACGACTCGGTGACGACCGTGCGGATTCCCTCCTCCGCCGCCGCAGTGTCGAGGGTGGTGGTACGGCCGAAAGCGACGTACGACACCACCGCGATCACCGCGACAACCGCCACGACGGCACCCGCGATGATCAAGGGCTTCTTCGACCGGGGCCCGGTCTGCCCTGGACCCTGCTGATTGGGGTACGGCTGATTCGGATACTGCTGATGGGGATACGGCTGGTTGGGGTTCCACGCCTGCTGTGGTTGCTGGCCGTAGGGACCCGGCCCGTATTGCCCACCACCGAATTGCTGTGGTGCGTAAGGATTCTGATACGCCGCATCGCCCGATGCAGGCGCGCCGGCACCGGGGTAGGGAGCGCCGTACTGTTGACCGGCGGGGTATTGCGCGGTGGGGTTCTGTCCCTGGGGGTAGCTGCCCTGTGCATTCGGGGCCGAGGGGTACTGCCCCTGCGGATAGCCGGCAGGCGGGTACTGACCTTGGGGGTACTGGCCCTGAGGGTACTGCCCCTCCGGATATTGCCCCTGCGGGTACTGCCCCTGTGGGTACTGGCCGCCGGGCTGTTGCGGGCTCTGCCCGTAGCTCTGACCGGGTTCGCCGTACGGCGTGGCCTGCGGCTGGCCGTACTGACCCCACGCCGACGGCGTCGGAGTCTGTGACTCGGAGGAAGGAGCAGGCTGGGTGTCCGGTGTGTCTTTCGCGGCACCGTCCTGCCGGTCGGGATTGCGCGACCAGCTGTTGTCGGGGTCGGTCGGACCGTGTGGGCCGCTCATCTCGCCTCCACCTGAAATTCGGATTCGTCGGGGGAACAGTAACCCGCCCGTACGACTCTCCGCTGTACCGACCCGGCAGTCCGATTCGGTGCTGTCATGCGGCATCGACGGCGACCACGCCGCGACGCAGGGCCGCGACGGCGCGCGCTGCCGTTCGCGACAGCTCCGGCTCGGGGGCCGCCAGCCGAACCTGATCCAACAGGTCGATGACCTGCCGACACCAGCGCACGAAGTCGCCACCCGAGAGTGCCTTGCCGTTGTCCCCCGCCGTGACGAGAGCGTCGACCAACGAATGGTTGGACGCCCACTTGTAGATCGCCTTGACGAAGCCCATGTCGGGCTCTCGCGTCGGCGGCAGCTTGTGGCGCACCTCGTCGGCCCGTAGGTCGTGCCATACCCGAACGGTTTCGGTCAATGCATGTCGAATCGGACCCGTCGGACCGTGCGGGGTGATGTCTCCCTCCGACCTCGACTCGTAGACCACGGCCGAGACCACCGCCGCCAGCTCTGCGGGTGAGAGGCCTTGCCACAGGCCGCCACGCAAGCATTCGGCGACCAACAGATCGGACTCGGAATAGATCCGACTGAGCCTGGCACCGTATTCGGTCACCTTCGGATCCTTGCCTTCGCTCACGTAGCCGCGGTCGGCGAGCAACGCCAGGATGCGGTCGAACGTGCGGGCGAGAGAGTTCGTGGTGGCCGATACCTTCTGACGCATGGTTTCGGTCTCGCGTGCCAGCCGGTTGTACCGCTCACCGGTGCGGCCGAGCTCGTCGCGATCGGGACGAGCGTGCACCGGATGCGATCGGATGGCGCGGCGCAGGGTGGCCAGTTCTTTGTCGTCCGCTGCGGTCGACTTGCGTCGGATTCGGTCCGACGGCTGAGAGATTCCGCGAGTGGACAGTGCGGCCGCCAGATCACGTCGAGTTTTCGCGGTGCGATGGTCCACGAAACGCGGAAGGCGCATTGTCCCCAGAGACGTTGCGGGCGAAGGGAAATCCGCTGCCGAAAGACGGCCCGCCCACTTGTCCTCCGTCAGTACGAGTGGGCGCGGATCAGCCCGGTCGTCGTCCGGCTCCAACACCACCGCGAGGCCACTGCGGCGACCTGTCGGCACCGAGATCACGTCGCCGCGGCGCAGGGCACGCAGCGAGTCGACGGCCTTGTCCCGCCGGTCGGACCTGTTCTGGCGTTCGAGGGTCTTCTCGCGATCCTTCAGTCGTTCGCGCAGCCGCGCATACTCGAAGTACTCGCCATCGGGGCCGCCGAGGCGTGCACCGAGTGCCTCCAACGTCTGCATGTTCTTCTCGATGCCGCGGACCATCCCGACGACGGAGCGGTCGGCCTGGAACTGTGCGAAGGACCGTTCCAGCAGCAGACGCGAATCGGCCGCACCGAATTGTTCGATCAGGTTGATCGACATGTTGTACGCCGGGGCGAACGAACTTCGCAGTGGGAACGTGCGGGTCGACGCCAGCCCGGCAACCTCGGTCGGTTCGGTTCCCGGCTGCCAGAGCACGACGGCGTGTCCTTCGACATCGATGCCGCGGCGGCCGGCCCGGCCGGTCAGCTGGGTGTACTCCCCCGGCGTCAGTTCCGCGTGTGTCTCACCGTTGAACTTGACGAGCTTCTCCAGCACGACGGTTCGGGCCGGCATGTTGATTCCGAGGGCCAGTGTCTCGGTGGCGAACACCGCCCTGACCAGACCTTTGACGAACAGTTCCTCCACGGTGTGCCGGAAGACCGGCAACATCCCGGCGTGGTGGGCAGCGAACCCCCGCTCGAGTGCATCGCGCCACTCCCAGAAGCCCAGGACTTCCAGGTCCTCGCGCGGCAGCTCGGACGTGTGTTTCTCGACGATGTACCGAATTTCCTCGGCCTGCTCGGGCGTCGTCAACACCAGACGCGAGCGCATGCACTGGGTCAGCGCGCCGTCGCAGCCGGCACGGCTGAAGATGAACGTGATCGCCGGGAGCAGACCCTCTTCGTCGAGCTTGGCGATCACATCGGGTCGGGCCAGTGGTCTGTTGTTCGCGCTGTTGCCCTGACCGCCACCGCGACCTCCGCCACCCGAACGACCGCCGCGGCCCCTGCTGTGTGGCGCGTGCCAGCGGTCCATCGAGTCGAGGGACTGACGTTGCTTGACGTGTCGGACGAGCTCACGGTCGACGACGATCTTCTGACTGCCGTCGCCCGACTGAGCCCGGGTGTCGAACAGATCGAACAACCGACGGCCCACCATGATGTGCTGCGAGAGGGGTACCGGACGGTTCTCGTCCACCACGACCGAGGTGTCACCGCGAACCGTGCTCATCCAGGCACCGAATTCCTCGGCGTTGCTGACCGTTGCCGACAGGCTGACCAATCGAACGTCGTCGGACAGGTGCAGGATCACTTCCTCCCACACCGCCCCTCGGAAACGGTCGGCGAGGTAGTGCACCTCGTCCATGACGACGTGCGAGAGCCCCCGCAGTGCGTCCGAGGAGGCGTAGAGCATGTTGCGCAGCACTTCGGTCGTCATGATGACGATGGGGGCATCGGGGTTGATCGACGAATCGCCGGTCAGCAGCCCGACGGTGTCTCGCCCGTATCTGGCGGTCAGCTCGGCGAACTTCTGATTGCTCAGCGCTTTGATCGGGGTGGTGTAGAAGCACTTGCGTCCGGCGGCGAGGGCCAGGTGCACGGCGAACTCGCCGATCACCGTCTTGCCTGCGCCGGTGGGAGCACAGACCAGAACACCGTGACCGTTCTCCAGGGCTGTGCACGCGTCCACCTGGAACCGGTCGAGTGGGAAGCCGAGCTCGGCCGAGAAACGTTGCAGCTGGGTGGGTCGGGGGCTCGTCCCCGTATCGACAACCGTCTCGGTCATGCGATCGACCCGACCGTTCGCCGGAGGTCAGATCGTGTCGTCGTACTGCGCTCGCGTTCGGGTCGCGGTACCGAGGCCACTGGACGGTGGTGTCGGAGCGACAGCATCCGGTGACTCGATCGAACCTGCGCCGTCGATGCGCGTTGCTTCGTCATCTGACACATCACCCCATTCGTCTCTTCTCTTGCGCAACTTACGCTTGTCGTGAATCCGCGCAATCTGCACTGCCATCTCGAAGAGCACAGTCAACGCCAACGCCAACGCCAGCATCGAGAACGGGTCCTGCCCCGGAGTTGCGATGGCCGCGAAGACGAACAGCCCGAAGATGAGACCGCGACGCCATGCCTTGAGTCGCTCGTAGGTGAGTACGCCGACGACATTCAGAGCGACGACAAGCAACGGAATCTCGAAGCTGACTCCGAAGATGATGAGAAGGTTGATCAGGAATCCGAAGTACTGATCGCCGCTCAACGCCGTGATCTGAACGTTGTCGCCGATCGAGAGCAGGAAGTGCAGTCCCTTGGCCACCACGAAGTACGCCAGGACGGCTCCGGCGACGAACAACGCTGCGGCCCCGGTCACGAACGACACGGCGTATCGGCGTTCGTTGGTGTACAGGCCCGGAGTGATGAAGGCCCAGATCTGATAAAGCCAGATGGGGCAGGCCATGACGACGCCCGCGGTGAACGCGACCTTGAACCGCAACAGGAATTGATCGAACGGGCCAGTGGCCAGCAGTCGACACTGATCGTCGTTGCTCAGGTTCGCGCGCAGGCTCGGATCGAGCGTGCAGTACGGGCCCCGCAGGAGGTCGCCGAGGCTCTCGATGCCCAGGATCGTGTGCGAATACCAGAAGAACCCGAAGGCAGTCGTCACCGCGACCGCGACCAACGACCACAGGAGCCGGGTTCGCAACTCGTACAGATGATCGACCAACGACATCGTGCCGTCGGGATTGACTCGGCGCTTGCTACGCCGCGGATCGAACGGAATGCGCATGGTGTTCTACGGTCAGCCTTCTTCGGTCGGACGGCGGCGGAGAGCCGTCACCGACAGCAGTGAACCTTCGGTGCCACCTGGCACCGAAGGTGTGCTGAGCGGCCGTGCGCTCAGGCAGACTTGGCGTCGTGCTGGGTCTCGGTGTTCGGCTGCACGACAGGCGCAGGCGAGGGCAGCTGCGCGGGAGCGGTCGGCTGCTGTGCCGTCGCAGTGTCGGCGTCCGACTTGCCGTCGTTCTGCATCTCCTTCACCTCGCTCTTGAAGATGCGCAACGACCGGCCGAGTCCGCGAGCAGCCTCGGGCAGCTTCTTGGAACCGAACAGAATGATGACGACCACCGCAACGATGGCCCAGTGCCAGGGACTGGTGAATCCCATGCGAACCTCCTACAGATCAGATGAATCGAGCGTACCCGACCGCGGGTACCGCCTCCGGCAGCGGCGGCCGCGGGTTTGCCCCGCGTTCATCTGGCGACGGTGCCGTCTGCGCCGGTGGCGTCGAGCTCGGCGTACGCGTCCAGGGCCGAACGCGCTCGGTCCCGGACGGAGTTCACCAAGGATTCAGGTGCCAGTACCGTGACGCCGCCGCCGAAGCCCAACGTCAACCGAGTCATCCACTGCAGCGTCGCGAACCGCATCGTGACCACGATCGACCCGTCCGCATCCGCAGCAACCTGTGTCATCGGGTAGTAGTCGAGGATCCAGGTGAAGGCAGGCGACACCTTCAGCCGCGCCTGCGACAGCGAAGGATCGTCGTTGAAGATCTCGAAGGCGTCCTCGTCCTGCACCGATTCCGGCGGCGCGGCCGGTTCGTCGAGTTCGGTGGCCGAGTCGATGCGGTCGAATCGGAACAGTCGAACTCCCTCGGCGCTTCGGCACCACGCCTGCACATAGCTGTGGTCGTCGACGACCACCGTCCTGATCGGGTCGACGGTTCGCTCGGTGACGACATCCCGCGACGCGGAGTAGTAGGTCAGTTCCAACGCGTGCCGGTGACGCAGGGCAGATCGGACGGTACTCGACACCGGGCCCTCCTCCGCACCTGCTCCGTCGTGATCGGACGAGAGTGGCACGTTGGCCGCCGCCGAGCCTGCTGCGGTCTCGATCTTCGCGATCGCTCGCTGAGCTGCGGACGGGTCGACCATGCCGGGCATCGACGTCAGCGATCGAAGCGCAACCAACAGAGCCGTCGCCTCGGTCGATGTCAGGCGTAGCGGTCGATCGATCCCGGCCGAGAACGTCACGTCGATGCTCTCCTCGGAGAACGACAGATCGATCAGATCACCCGGGCCGTAGCCGGGCAGACCGCACATCCAGAGCTGATTGAGATCGGCCATCAGCGTCGCCGTCGACACCCCCAGCTCCCGCGCGGCCTCCTCGGCGCTCAACCCGGGATTCGCCATGAAGAACGGCACCATGTTGAGCAACCTGGCCAGCCGAACCGACAGTCGCGCGCTCATCGCTCGTTCTCCACGTCGGCCGCCGTCTGCAGGGTCGAGATCACGTCTGCGCGCAGCTCGGCGGGTTCGAGTACCACCGCATCCGCTCCGTGACCTGCGATCAACCGCGAGATCCAATCCCATGACCGCACGGGAACCTCGACGACAGTGCCGCTGCGGGTACCGAGGCTCTGCACGCCGACCACCGTTCCCATCCTGCGCAATTCCAGCGCCCTTCCGTCGTGCAGCCATACCCGGGCCGTGCCCGATACCGAGGACGTACCCGCGACTCGACGGACGATGTCCTGCAGATCGACGCCGTCGGGCCTGCGGACGCTCTGCGGGGTGCCGAACGCCTTGACCTCGTCGCCGATTCGGGAGAGGCGAAACGTGCGGGTGTCGTTGCGGTCCACGTCGTGTCCCACCAGATACCAGCGACCGCGAAACGTCACGACACCCCAGGGCTGGACGGTTCTGGTGGTGAACGGCTCGGTCAACGACGGGCGGTGTTGGAACCGCACCGACTTGCCGTCGTCGATCGCGGCCAGCAAGGCACCCAGTGCAGGTTCGGAGCCCCGAGTGCGTGCGGGAACCGCGGTCACCGACGCGGCCGACTCGTTTTGGTCGACCTGTATTCCCGCGGCTCGGAGTTTGAGCAAGGCGCTCTGTGCCGCGGAGGTGAGCTCGGGCGATTCCCATAGCTTGACGGCGACCGCGACGGCGGCCGATTCCTCGCTGGTGAGGTCGATGTCGGGCAGTTCGTAGGCATCGCGGTTGATGCGATAGCCCTCGACGCCACCGAACCGCGTCGCGGTACCGGTCTCCAACGGGACACCGAGGTCACGCAGTTCGTTCTTGTCCCGCTCGAACATTCTGCTGAACGCGTCGTGGCTGGTGGAGTCGTCGTATCCGGCAACGCTCTCGCGGATCCACTCCGCGGTGAGGAACTGACGTGTCGACAGCAGACAGATGACCAGATTCATCAGGCGTTCGACTTTGGTGGTGGCCACGACAGTCGAGCCTAGTTGCTCGTGGGTGGCCGCAGCGGTAACGACCCGACTGCGTCCGGCACTACATCGACGCGATCAGCCTCTCCACTCGCTCGTCGACCGAGCGGAACGGGTCCTTGCACAGGACGGTTCGCTGAGCCTGGTCGTTGAGCTTGAGGTGCACCCAGTCCACCGTGAAGTCGCGACCTGCTTCCTGGGCGGCCGTGATGAACTCTCCGCGCAGCTTGGCTCGGGTGGTCTGCGGCGGCAGATCCACGGCCTCGTCGATCTGCTCGTCCTCGGTGACACGCTTGGCCAACCCCTTGCGCTGCAACAGGTCGAACACTCCCCGGCCGCGCTTGATGTCGTGGTAAGCCAGGTCCAACTGAGCAATCTTGGGATCGGAGAGCTCCATCGAGTACCGGTCCTGGTAGCGCTGGAACAGCTTGCGCTTTATCACCCAGTCGATCTCGGTGTCCACCTTCGCGAAATCCTGTGTCTCGATGGCGTCGAGAGTCCGTCCCCACAGGTCGACGACCTGTTCCACCTGAGTGTTCGGCTCGCGCGTCTTGAGATGCTCGACGGCTCGTGCGTAGTACTCGCGCTGAATGTCGAGGGCGCTGGCCTGTCGTCCCCCGGCCAGTCGAACGGGACGCCGTCCGGTGAGATCGTGACTGACCTCGCGGATGGCGCGAATCGGATTGTCCAATGCGAAATCTCGGAAGGACACACCCGCCTCGATCATTTCGAGAACGAGGGCTGCCGTTCCGACCTTGAGCATCGTCGACGTCTCGGCCATGTTCGAGTCACCCACGATGACGTGTAGCCGGCGGTACTTCTCGGCGTCGGCGTGCGGCTCGTCGCGAGTGTTGATGATCGGCCGCGAACGAGTGGTGGCCGAGGAGACGCCTTCCCAGATGTGCTCGGCGCGCTGCGACAGGCAGAACGTCGCAGCCTTCGGCGTCTGGAGTACCTTGCCTGCGCCACAGATCAACTGGCGCGTGACCAGGAACGGCAGCAGAACGTCCGAGATTCGGGAGAACTCACCGGCACGCTGGACGAGGAAGTTCTCGTGGCAGCCGTAGGAGTTTCCCGCCGAGTCGGTGTTGTTCTTGAACAGATAGATATCGCCCCCGATGCCCTCTTCTGCCAGGCGCTGCTCGGCGTCTATGAGCAGGTCTTCCAATACCCGCTCGCCGGCGCGGTCGTGGGTGACCAACTGCAACAGACTGTCGCACTCGGCGGTGGCGTACTCGGGGTGCGAGCCGACGTCGAGGTACAGGCGGGCACCGTTGCGAAGGAACACATTCGAGCTGCGACCCCACGAGACGACTCGGCGAAACAGATAGCGAGCCACTTCGTCCGGACTCAGCCGTCGATGTCCGTGGAAAGTACATGTGACACCGAACTCTGTCTCGATGCCCATAATTCGTCGCTGCACACTTCGACACTACAACGCAACCCTCGAAACGATGTGTCGGAGCGCCCCGATGTCGTCCGTCCGTGAGGATGCCGTCGCACGTGCCTAGGCTGGGCCTCATGACTTCCACGCGCACCTCGATCTCGACGACCGTTCACGCGTGGGATCTGTCCCTGGTCGCACGAAGTGCTGCTCTGCGGCAGAGCAGAGCGGACGGCGGCCTGCGCACGTTGAGTAATGCCGCCGACCACGGTCGTCTGTGGCTCGGCGCGGCCGCGCTTCTCGTGGCTGCAGGTGGCCCGGCCCGACGCGGCGGGGTTCGGGGTCTCGTGGCGCTGGCGGGTGCGAGCTCGGTGGCGAACGGCCTGCTCAAACCGCTGTTCCCGCGGACGCGACCAGATTCCGAGTCGGTTCCCGTCCTGCGCCAGGTCCTCGCTCCGCCGGTGTCGTCGTCGTTTCCCTCCGGGCATTCGGCGTCGGCGGCTGCGTTCGTCACGGCGGTGGCGATCGAATCCCCGGTGGCGGGCGCGCTGCTGGCACCCGTCGCGGCCGCGGTGTGTTACTCCCGGGTCCACGTCGGGGTGCATTGGCCGACAGACGTCATCGCCGGTGCCGCTCTCGGCTCGGCCATCGCGTTCTCCACCCGTCGCTGGTGGGCCGTGCGGTCGGAAAAGCCCGCCGATCTGGGCTCCCCGGCCGAGGTCGAGCCACTGCACGGCGGCCGGGGGCTGCTGGTGCTGGTCAATCCGGGTTCGGGCGACGATTCGGAAGCGGTGCCCGATGCGATCCGTCGAGCACTTCCGGACGCCGATCTGTTCGTGCCCGATCCCGATCAGGACTTCAACGAGCAACTGGAGCAGCGGATCCGAAGCACGTCTCCGCGCGCCCTCGGTGTCTGCGGTGGTGACGGCACGGTGGTCAGTGTTGCCGCATCGGCGGTGCGGAACGGCTTGCCGCTCGCAGCATTTCCGGGCGGCACCCTCAACCACTTCGCTCGCGACACCGGGCTGACCGTCGTGGAAGACACTGCTGCTGCCGTCGAAGCGGGCACCGCCGAACTGGTGGACATCGCCGAGGTGTCCGTCGACGGCCGCAGTGTGTCGTTCGTCAACACCGCCACATTCGGTGGCTACCCCGACTCGGTGCGGCTGCGTCAGAAGCTGCAGCGCCGAATCGGCAAATGGCCGGCCGCCGCGATCGCGATGACGAGGGTCCTGGCTGCTGCCGAACCGCTGAACATCCGGCTCGACGGCACCAAGCACTCGGTCTGGATGCTGTTCGTCGGTAACGGTAACTACGTACCGGAAGACCAAGTCCCCATGTCTCGCAGCAGCATTCACACCGGAACGCTCGATGTTCGGTTTCTGCCGTCGGAGCCGAAGGCATCCAGGACCAGACTGCTGTGGGCAACGTTGACCGGCACCCTCGGCTCGTCGCCCGCCTACGTCCGTCGAGCGGTGAAGAAGCTGACCGTCGAGGTGGATGGCGCTCCCGTTGCGCTCGCGGCCGACGGCGAGGTGGTGGGCGACGGAACACGATTCGAGTTCAGCAGTGACAAGAACGGCCTCGCGCTCTACCGGAAGCGGTAGAGCGCGCGGCACGTCACGAGCGTCGGGGTCCTGTTACGAGGACGATTCCCCGTCGGTGTCGGTCGCTGCCTCCACCGACGCTTCCGGAGCCGGCAACATTTCTTCCAGCGCGGCTCCGGCGATGCGCCTGAACGCTCGTCGCGGCCGCCCTTGGTCGAGTACGGCGACTTCGAGCGCCGATACTTCGAGAACCTTCTTCTCCGGCTCGCCGCCCGCAGCAGGCGGCGTCACCGGGCCTGCCGTGAGTGCGTCGACCGCAACACGTACCGCGTCCGCCAGATCGAGGCCGGAACGGTACGTGTCCTTCAGCGCAGCCACGATCGGCTCGGTAGTCCCGCCCATGACGACGAAATCCTGCTCGTCGACGATGGATCCGTCGTAAGTGATGCGGTACAGCTGCGTCGAGATCGGCTCGTCCTGATGCGACACCTCCGCGACACAGATCTCGACCTCGTAGGGCTTGAGCTGCTCGGTGAAGATCGTGCCGAGTGCCTGGGCATACGTCTTGGCGAGCGAACGTCCGGTCACGTCACGCCGATCGTAGGTGTACCCCTTGATGTCGGCGTGCTGAATGCCGGCCTTGCGCAGGTTCTCGAACTCGTTGTACTTGCCCACGGCCGCGAAGCCGATCCGGTCATAGAGTTCGCTGACCTTGTGCAACGCCGTCGAGCGGTTCTCGGCCACGAACAGGACCCCGTCCGCATACGTCAGCACGATGACGCTGCGGCCTCGCCCGATTCCCTTGCGCGCCAATTCCGAACGATCACGCATGATCTGTTCGGCAGATGCGTAGTACGGCATCGTCATGGTGCGCTACCCCCTTCGCTCACTTGCTGGCCGGCCCGGGTGTGGTGCTCGGCACCACCGGTGTGCGCGGCACTCTCGGTTCGTTCGGCGAGAACGGACCGCGCCGCTGCCGAAATCCGGTCGTGCGCAACATCATCCGCGCCGATGCTGGTGATCGCGACGGCCGTCGGGTAGATCCCTCGGGTGACGTCGGGTCCGCCGGTGGCCGAGTCGTCGTCGGCTGCGTCGTACAGCGACTCCACCGCGGCCCGAATCGCCTCGTCCTCCGACATCCCTGGGCGATAGAGCTTCTTGAGCGCGGATTTGGCGAACAGAGATCCCGACCCCACCGCGTGGTAGCCCGAACGCTCCTCGTAGCGTCCGCCGACCACGTCGTAGGACACGATACGTCCGGCACGGTCGGGGTCCGAGATGTCGATGTCGAATCCGACCAGCAAGGGGACCGCGGCGAGTCCTTGCATCGCGGCGCCGAGATTGCTCCGCACCATCGACGAGAGTTTGTTGGCCTTACCGTTGAAGGTGAGCGGAACCCCTTCGATCTTCTCGTAGTGCTCGAGCTCGACGGCGAAGAGCCGAACGAGTTCGATCGCGATGCCTGCAGTCCCGGCGATGCCCGCGGCGGAGTACTCGTCGGTGACGTAGACCTTCTGCATATCGCGGTTGGCGATCAGATTGCCCTGGGTGGCACGGCGGTCCCCTGCGATCAGAACGCCGCCCGCGTAGGTCAGGGCGACGATCGTCGTCCCGTGCGGAGCAATGCCGGACTTGTCGGTGGTGCCGTTGGCGGTGTGCGACGCCAGATCCGCCGCGATCCCGCTCTCGGGCAACAGATGGGGGGCGTGTCGACGAAGGTAGTCGGAGAACGACGAGCTGCTCGACCCCAGTGGGATCGTCATTCCGTCGCCGGCCGACCGTGGGTCCGAACGATCCACCGTCACTGGCCGCCCTTCTGAACGTAGGCGCGGACGAAGTCCTCGGCGTTCTCCTCCAGCACGTCGTCGATCTCGTCGAGAAGGTCGTCGGTCTCCTCGGCCAGCTTCTCGCGCCGTTCCTGACCACCGGCTCCGGTATCGCCTGGAACCTCATCGTCGTCGCCGCCGCCAGAGCGCCGTGTCTGCTCCTGAGCCATAGTCGCCGACCTCCTCCGTGTATCGAGAAAACAGATCTACTGCACTCTCACCGATCGATTCGAGGTGCACCGTCGTGGATGTGCAAGTGCAACCGAACGTTCCGCCGAAAGTGCACGGACCTTTACCCTACCGACAGACCGACTCCGCCGGTTGGCAAGACACCGCGAATAGTCGACCCTTGTCGCCTGGGGCGTCAGTTGGTGAGCTGATCGACGAGTTCTGCGGCGCTGTCGACCGACTCGAGCAATGCACCGACATGCGATTTGGTGCCTCGGAGTGGCTCGAGGGTCGGAATGCGAACGAGGGAGTCACCGCCGAGATCGAAGATGACCGAGTCCCAGCTCGCAGCAGCGATGTCGGCCCCGAACTTGCGTAGACACTCGCCGCGGAAGTAGGCCCTCGTATCCTCCGGCGGCGTGCCGACGGCATCGAGCACCTGCTGCTCGGTGACCAATCGATCCATCGACCCTCGGGCAACCAGCCGGTTGTACAGGCCTTTGTCCAGGCGAACATCGGAGTACTGCAGGTCCACCAGATGCAGCCTCGGCGCCGACCAGCCGAGCCCCTCCCGCTGGCGGAAACCCTCGAGCAGCCGCAGTTTCGCAGGCCAGTCCAACAGATGCGCGCATTCCATCGGATCGCGTTCGAGGAGGTCGAGGACCATCGCCCACTTGTCGAGCACGTCCAGTGCTCGCGCATCGTCACTGCCCTCGGCAGCGACGAACTTCGCAACGCGCTGGTGGTAGATCCGCTGCAGCGCAAGCCCGGTCAGTTCGCGGCCGTCCGCCAGAGCGACGGCCTTGCGCAGCGTCGGATCGTGGCTGATCTGATGAACAGCGGTCACCGGCCTGGCCAGCTGCAGATCGGACAGGTCGACCCCGGCCTCGATGATGTCGAGTACGAGCGCTGTGGTGCCCACCTTCAGATAGGTGGACATCTCGGCGAGATTGGCGTCGCCGATGATGCAATGCAGGCGGCGATACTTGTCGGCGTCCGCGTGCGGTTCGTCGCGCGTGTTGATGATGCCGCGTTTGAGGGTGGTCTCGAGCCCCACCTCCACCTCGATGTAATCCGCCCGCTGCGAGAGCTGGAAGCCGGCCTCGTCGCCCGACTGGCCGATTCCGACGCGTCCCGAACCGGTGATGACCTGCCTGGAGGCGAAGAACGGCGACAGACCGGCGATGACCGCCGAGAACGGCGTCTCGCGCGACATCAAGTAGTTCTCGTGCGTGCCGTACGACGCGCCTTTGCCGTCGACGTTGTTCTTGTACAGCTGCAGGCGTGGCGCCCCCGGGACGCTCGACGCGTGCCGTGCAGCCGCTTCCATCACGCGCTCGCCTGCTTTGTCCCAGATGACTGCGTCCAGGGGATCACGGACCTCCGGAGCCGAGTACTCGGGGTGAGCGTGGTCGACGTAGAGGCGGGCCCCGTTGGTGAGAATCATGTTGGCCGCACCGATTTCGTCGGCGTCGATGACCGGAGCCGGGCCGCTGAAGCGCCCGAGGTCGAAGCCGCGGGCGTCGCGTAGCGGAGATTCGACCTCGTAGTCCCAGCGCGTGCGCTTGGCCCGCGGCACCCCTGCTGCTGCCGCGTAGGCCAACACTGCCTGGGTCGACGTCAGGATCGGGTTTGCGGTGGGTTCGGTAGGCGACGAAATTCCGTACTCGACCTCGATACCGATGATGCGCTGCATCAGTCGAGCCTAGACGGAGTGCACAGACGAATCGGGGCGCGCCCTGTGCGGACGCGCCCCGAAACAGGTCTGTGCGGGATCTACAGGTACTGGCCGGTGTTGGCCTCGGTGTCGATTGCCCGGCTTGCGCTGGCGTTCTTGCCGGTGACCAGCGTGCGGATGTAGACGATCCGCTCGCCCTTCTTGCCGGAGATTCGAGCCCAGTCGTCCGGGTTCGTGGTGTTCGGCAGATCCTCGTTCTCCGCGAACTCGTCGACGATGGAGTCGAACAGGTGTTGAATGCGCAGACCGGCATTGCCGGTTTCGAGTACCGACTTGATGGCGTACTTCTTCGCTCGGTCGACGATGTTCTGGATCATGGCACCGGAGTTGAAATCCTTGAAGTACAGAACTTCCTTGTCTCCGTTGGCATATGTCACCTCGAGGAAGCGGTTGTCGTCGCTCTCCGCGTACATGCGCTCGACGACGCGGTCGATCATCCCTCGGATGCAGGCAGCACGGTCGCCGCCGAACTCCGCCACATCGTCGGCATTGACCGGAAGCGAGTCGGTCAGGTACTTGGAGAAGATGTCCTGAGCCGATTCGGCGTCGGGTCGCTCGATCTTGATCTTCACGTCCAAGCGACCGGGCCGCAGGATCGCGGGATCGATCATGTCCTCACGGTTGGAGGCACCGATCACGATGACGTTCTCGAGGCCCTCCACGCCGTCGATCTCGGCGAGTAGCTGCGGCACGACCGTCGTCTCGACGTCGGACGAGACGCCCGAACCACGGGTACGGAAGATCGAGTCCATCTCGTCGAAGAACACGATGACCGGGGTGCCCTCGGACGCCTTCTCCCGGGCGCGCTGGAAGATCATGCGAATGTGACGCTCGGTCTCGCCGACGAACTTGTTGAGCAGTTCGGGGCCCTTGATGTTGAGGAAGAACGACTTCGCTTCCTTGGCGTCCTGTCCGCGGGCCTCGGCGATCTTCTTGGCCAACGAATTGGCAACCGCCTTGGCAATCAACGTCTTTCCGCAGCCGGGAGGTCCGTAGAGCAGAACACCCTTCGGTGGCCGCAGAGAGTACTCGCGGAACAGATCCTTGTGCAGGAACGGAAGTTCGACGGCGTCACGAATCTGCTCGATCTGTCGACCGAGACCGCCGATGTCCCCGTATCCGACGTCCGGGACCTCTTCGAGAACGAGATCCTCCACCTCGGCCTTGGGGACTCGCTCGAAGGCGTAGCCGGCCTTGGTGTCGACGAGCAGCGAGTCACCGGGTCGCAGTTTGCGCGACGGTTCGTCCGGATCGATGGGGCCCTCGTCGTTGACCATGTCGATCAACGGCTTGGCCAACCAGACGACGCGCTCCTCGTCGGCGTGACCGACGACGAGTGCTCGCGATCCGTCGCCCAGAAGCTCGCGCAGAGTGCTGATCTCGCCGACCTGATCGAAGGTGCAGGCCTCGACGATGGTCAGCGCCTCGTTCAGGCGCACCGTCTGTCCCGGTGCCAACGAATCGGCCTCGATGTTGGGCGAGCACGTCAGGCGCATCTTGCGGCCGGAGGTGAACACATCGACGGTGCCGTCGTCGAAGACGCTCAGCAGAACGCCGTAGCCGCTCGGTGGCTGGCCGAGGCGGTCGACTTCCTCGCGGAGTGCGATGAGCTGCTGCCTGGCCTCCTTGAGGGTGTCCATCAACTTCGCATTGCGCAGCGACAGTGAGTCCACGCGACCTTCGAGTTCGCGTACCTGCTCGGGGGACTCCCCCAGTTGACGACGCAGTGAAGCAGCTTCGGCTCGCACGGCGTCCAGTTCGGCTCTGGCCGCGGCCACATCCGGATTGTCTGTTGAGCTCATGAGCGACTCCTCCCAGTGACGATCTTTCAACGCTACCGGCACCGGCCCGAAAGTGCGGACCGACACCACGAACGCTGTCCGCAACCGCCCGATTCGATGGCCCCGAAGACCCCTCGAGTTCATGTTAGCCTCACCTGACAAACCGATTGGCGGACGATGGATTCAGGGGCTGCACCAGTGAAGATGCGCATTTTTTCGGTAGGTCTCGCACTCGCGGCAGCGGCGGTGTCGGTAGCCGGGTGCAGCTCGGGCAACGAATCCGATCACAATTCGACGTCGGCCGCCGAGAGCAGCGACCCGGCAACCGATGCGCCTGCCGTCGCAGTACCGACATCCGGTGAACTCGAAGCATCTCTGCTGCAACTGGTTGCCCCCGACGTCGACGCGGCGACGAAGGCCGGCAGCGTGGAGAACGGGCAGGCGCGCTTGACGAACCTCGAAACGATGACAGGGGCCCTGGCGAACTACGGCGCGATCACTTTCGAGGTCGGCGAACCGACTGTCGAGGGCGAGACGTCCACCGCGGACGTCGCGATCGCCACTCCTCGGGGGACGGCAGCTCCGTCTCCGCAGACCTGGGTACTGATGGACGGCGACTGGAAGCTCTCCGATGCGAGCACCTGCCAGATTCTGGCCATGGGACAGGCTCCCTGCGCCTAGGCCGAGAGGTCAGGAACTTCCGGCGACGCCGCTGATCGTCAGCCCTTGCCGGATCGACGCTGCGGCTTGGGCGTCACGGTGCCCTCGGCGAGGCGTCGAACACTGACGAGGAACGCCGTGTGTCCTTGCATACGATGCTCGGGCCGAACTGCCAGTCCGACGACGTGCCACCCACGGACCATCGACTCCCACGAACGGGGTTCGGTCCAGCACTCCTGTGCGCGTAGGGCTTCGACGACCTTGGACAGCTGCGTCACGGTAGCGACGTAGACCAGCAGAACGCCGCCGGGAACGAGAGCCTTCGATACCGCGGGCAATGCATCCCAGGGCGCGAGCATGTCGAGTACGACCCGATCGACCTGCTCACCGGGACGATCGACACCGAACTGGTCCACGTCGGCCACCGTCAGGTGCCAGTTGGACGGCCGCTCTCCGAAGAACGTCTCGACGTTCTTGATCGCGTAGTCGGCATGGTCCTGGCGGATCTCGTAGGAGATGACCGTTCCTGCGGTACCGACGGCACGCAGCAGCGAACACGTCAGAGCGCCCGATCCGGCACCGGCCTCCAGTACGCGCGCTCCGGGGAACATGTCGCCCTCGTGCACGATCTGCGCTGCGTCCTTGGGGTAGATGACCTGCGCGCCACGCGGCATCGACAGCACGTAGTCGGTCAGCAGCGGCCGAAGCGCGAGGTAGGGGGTCCCGTTGACGGACGTGACGACGCTGCCCTCGTCGGCACCGAGCAGTTTGTCGTGGGTGATTCCGCCCCGATGGGTGTGGAACTCCTTGCCCGCCTCGAGCACCACCGTGTAGTGACGGCCTTTCCCGTCGGTGAGCTGGACTCGATCACCCACGCGGAACGGTCCGCTCCGGGCGGGGCCGGTCGGTACCGGCTCGATCGGTACGTCGTCGTCGGTCGTCAGAGCGTCGCCGAGTTCGATCTCGTCGACGGACGCGGTGACCACTTCGTCCGCGCTCGGAACCGGGGCATCGACGATCACGTCGACCTCGGACCCGTCGGTCGACGCGGACGCGGAATCACCGGAGGACGGATCACCGGAAGACACAGCGGAACCTGCTTTCGTTGCTCTGCTGGGCAGCCGACCTGCTCGGTCCGGACACCCAGTACGACTCGACGTGCCAGACTACGGCCTTGACCGACGATGTCGGACCAACGGCATAGTCTCGCAGTCGTGAGTACTTCCGTCTCGACGCCCATCGACTTGCCGCTACTCGATCTCGGCGACAGTGCGCAGACGCCGCCGTCGATGTCCGGCTCCCGCAGCACACCGGCGTTGTCGCCCTCGCGCGCAGGTGATTTCAAGCAGTGCCCACTGCTCTACCGCTTTCGTGCCGTGGACCGAATTCCCGAGGTTTCCACCGAGGCACAGGTGAAAGGAACTGTGGTGCACGCCGCACTCGAGGCCCTGTACGCGTTGCCTGCCCAGGAACGAGTGCCGGCAACTGCGCGGGGCCTGGTCGATCCTGCGTGGGAGCGGGTGGTCGCAGAGTCACCCGACATCGAATCGTTGGTTCCGGTCGACGAACGACCGGCGTTTCTCGATCGGGCCCGTGCGCTCGTCGCCGGATACTACGAACTCGAGGACCCGACTCATTTCGACCCCGAGTCCTGCGAGCAGCGGGTGGAGATCGATCTGGACGACGGGACACCGCTGCGCGGCTTCATCGACCGGATCGACGTCGCACCCAATGGGATGATCCGCGTCGTCGACTACAAGACCGGCCGGGCACCACGTGAGTTCACCGAATCCAAGGCCCTGTTCCAGATGAAGTTCTATGCCCTGATGGTCATGCGCATGCGCGGAGTTGTTCCTGCGCAACTGAAGTTGATGTATCTGGCGGACAAGCAGGAGCTGACCTACGCCCCCGACGAAGGAGAATTGCGCAGGTTCGAGCGCATGCTCTCGGCCATCTGGAAAGCGATTCTGGCTGCAGGCGAGACCGGCGACTTCCGCGCCAAACGGGGTGCGCTGTGCAAGTGGTGCGATCATCAGGCGCTGTGTCCGGAGTTCGGCGGCACTCCCCCGCCGTATCCGGGTTGGCCCCGGGCCGCTGCCGAACAGACGGGAGCCGAGCTGTGACGGTTCCGAACGCCTTCTTCGTACCGGCCGGTGTCGGTGACGAGGGCTACGAAAGAGTCACCGCTACCGAGCACACCGTCAGCCTGTGGGCACCGACGATGCAGCACGGAGCTCCGCCGTCGGCCCTGCTGGTCCGTGCTCTCGAGCGAGTCGACGCCAGGGAGGACACCCGCATCAGCCGCGTGGCGGTCGATATTCTCGGCCCGGTTCCGGTCGGAGACATCGAGATTCGGTCCTGGACGGAGCGCCCCGGTGCCAACATCGAACTGGTCGTCGCAGAGCTCTGGGCGGAAGGAACGTCGGGAACGGCGAGGGCGGTGGCCCGCGGCAGCGCATGGCGTATGCGCACCACGCCGACCGACGACGTCGTACACACCGGCGAACCGACGATGCGACCGGTGAGCGAGGGTATCGACAACACGTTCGGCGAACTCTGGGCATCCGGCTATCTCGATGCGGTCGCCTTCAAGTTTCTCACGGAGTTGGGCGTGCCGGGGCCCGGCCAGGTATGGGCCAAGCCCACACCCGTTCTGGTGCAGGGGGAATCGATGACTCCGCTGGAGCGACTGTTCTCGGTTGCCGATATCGCGAACGGAGTCGGTGCCAAGCTTCCGATCGACGAATGGACGTTCCTGAACACCGACCTGACGGTGCACGTGTTCCGCGTGCCGCAGGGCGATTGGATCGGGGTCTCCGCCGAGACCTCCACCGGGCCGGACGGTATCGCCATGTGTGCGGGCACACTCAGCGACGAACTCGGACCGGTCGGGCGTATCGCTCAGACGGTGTTGGTTCGGCGTCGCAGCTGACGGTCCCGTCCGATCGAGACGTCTACGCTGCGACGACGGTGACCTCGGATCTAGAACGCCCGGCAGGACCTGATGTCGGAGGCGAGGATCGCCTTGGCACCCAGCTCGGCGAGCTGATCCATGACGTTGTTGTGCACCTTACGAGAAACCATGGCGCGCACGGCAACCCAATTGTCGTCGACCATCGGCGCGAGGGTCGGCGATTCGATTCCGGGGGTGATCTTCACGGCATCGTCGAGGATCGACTTGGGGCAGTCGTAGTCGAGCATCAGGTACTGCTGCGCGAAAACCACGCCCTGTACGCGGGCGATGAGTTGCTTGCGTGCCGAGTCGGTGCCCGGAGTTCCTGCTCGTTCGATCAACACACCCTCCGAATCGCAGAGCGATTCGCCGAAGGCCACCAGGTTGTTCTGACGCAGCGAGCGTCCCGACTCGACGACGTCCGCGATCGCGTCGGCGACCCCGAGCTGGATGGAAATCTCGACCGCACCGTCGAGGCGAATGACTGTTGCCTCCAGCCCTCTGGCGGCCAGATCCTTACGCACCAGGTTGGGGTAGGACGTCGCGATGCGGAGTCCGCCCAGGTCCTCGGGTGCCCATTCCTTGCCCGCTGGTGCGGCGTAGCGGAAGGTGGACCGGCCGAATCCGAGGGCCAGCCGTTCCTCGACCGCGGCACCCGAATCGAGAGCCAGATCGCGTCCGGTGATGCCCAGATCCAACTGGCCGGATCCGACGTAGATCGCGATGTCCTTGGGGCGCAGGAAGAAGAACTCGACGCCGTTGGCCGGATCGAGAACCGTCAGGTCCTTCGAGTCGCTTCGGCGTCGATAGCCGGCTTCGCTGAGAATCTCGGCGGCGGACTCGGACAGAGCGCCCTTGTTGGGTACGGCTACGCGCAGCATGGAGTTTTCCTTCATCGGTGAGTTCGTAGGAGGGGTGCAGGCCTTGCCTCACAGATGTTTGTAGACGTCCTCGAGCTCGATGCCTCTGCCCACCATCATCACCTGGACCCAGTACAGCAGCTGCGAGATCTCTTCGGCGAGAGCCTCGTCGCTTTCGTGCTCGGCGGCGATCCACACTTCACCGGCTTCTTCGAGGACCTTCTTGCCCTGGAAATGAACTCCCGCGTCCAACGCTGCGACGGTGCCCGAACCCTCTGGGCGGGTCTTCGAGCGGTCGGTGAGCTCGGCGAACAGCGAATCGAAAGTCTTCACGGCTGATTATTCTTTCACGTCGTCGCTCAGGGGTACCAATTCGGTCGAAGTCGGGATGGATCAGCCCGCCCAGGCTCGCCGAACGTCGTCGGCGGTCAGGCCGAGCAGGCCGTCGCGAATGGTGTATCCGGGAGCGTCGGCCACCGCGATCTCGGACGGAACCACCAGCACAGGACACCCCGCGGTGTGGGCAGACAACGAGCCGGTGGGCGAATCCTCGACGGCAAGGCAGGACGCGGCACCCAGACCGAGCAGAGCAGCACCGCGCAGGTACGGTGCCGGGTGCGGTTTGCCTGCCTCGACCTCGTCGCCGGTGACCGTGACGTCGAAGTACTCGCGCCCCAGGGTGTCGAGCGCTCGCTCGACCAGGCCCCGCTCGGTGTTGGTGACCAGCCCCGTGGACAGACCCATCTCGCGCACGAGCGCAAGGGCATCCTTGGCACCGGGTCGCCACGGAATCCCCTCCGCGAACAGATCTCCGACGCGGGCGGTCAGCCATTCGCGACCCCGAGCCAGGTTCTCGTCGGTGGCCTCGATCGAGGCATTGGCCAGCACCTTGCGCAACGCGTCGCGCATCGAGTTGCCGAGAGTGGTCTCGCGGACCTCCGCACTCAACTCGGTACCCAGATCTCGGGAGTACTCACCGATGGCCACGTCCCAGATCTTCTCCGAGTCGAGCAGGGTGCCGTCCATGTCCCACAGGACGCCGTGCAGGTGGGTTCTAGACATTGAAGTACTTGGCCTCCGGGTGATGAAGGACGAACGCATCGGTCGACTGTTCGGGGTGTAGCTGCAGTTCCTCGGAGAGCTTGACGCCGATTCGCTCGGGTTCGAGAAGCGCGGCGAGCTTGATGCGATCCTCGAGATCGGGGCAGGCACCGTAGCCGAACGAGTAACGCGCGCCGCGGTATTCGAGCTTGAAGAAGCCCTCGGCCTCGGTGGGGTCCTCCGAAGCAACGGAATTGCCGTCGGACAGCTTCAGCTCCTCGCGCACCCGGCGATGCCAGTACTCGGCCAAGGCCTCGGTGAGCTGAACGCCGATGCCATGGACCTCGAGGTAGTCGCGGTACGCGTCGGCCGCGAACAGTTCGTTGGCGAAGTCTGCGATGGGCTGGCCCATCGTGACCAGGTTCATCGGCAGTACGTCGACCTGACCGGATTCCCGTGCGGCGGTGCGCGAGCGCACGAAGTCTGCAACACAGAGGAATCGATCACGGTGCTGCCGTGGGAACGTGAATCGGAACCGTTCGGGCGCATCGGGTTCCGGTTCGGTGAGCACCACGACGTCGTCGCCCTCGGACACTGCCGGGAAGTACCCGTACACCAGTGCCGCGTGCGCCAGAATGCCGTCGGTGCTCAGCCGATCCAGCCAATAACGCAGGCGCGGTTTGCCTTCCGACTCCACCAGATCCTCGTACGTGGCGCCCTCGCCCTTGCGCGCACCACGCAGACCCCACTGACCCAGGAACAGAGCGCGCTCGTCGAGCAGCTCCGAGTACTCCGACAGCGACACGCCCTTGACGATGCGCGTGCCCCAGAACGGTGGCACCGGGATGTCGATGTCGGCAGCGACATCGGATCGCTCGGGCACGACCACCGGAGCCTCGGCCGCCTTGCGCTTCTCGGCGATGCGCTTGGACCGCTCGTGCCGTTCCTTGCGCTCGGCCGTCTTCGCCTTCGCGGCGAGCGCCTCGGGGCTGTCCGGAGCCGGACCGCCGCCGCGCTTGGTGGTCATGATGGTGTCCATCAACCGAAGGCCCTCGAAAGCGTCACGCGCATAGTGCACGTCACCCTCGTAGACGTCCTGCAGATCGTTCTCGACATACGACCGCGTCAGCGCCGCTCCGCCCAGCAGCACCGGGAATTGCTCGGCGACGCCCTTGGAGTTGAGCTCGATCAGATTGTCCTTCATGACCACGGTGGACTTCACCAGCAGTCCCGACATGCCGATCACATCGGCGCGCTTGTCGATGGCAGCTTCCAGAATCGTCGAAATCGGTTGCTTGATACCGAGATTGACGACCTCGTAGCCGTTGTTGCTCAGGATGATGTCGACGAGGTTCTTGCCGATGTCGTGGACGTCGCCCTTCACGGTGCCGAGCACGATGCGGCCCTTGCCGTCGTCGTCGGTCGCTTCCATGTGCGGCTCGAGGTACGCCACAGCCGCTTTCATCACCTCGGCGGAGGCGAGCACGAACGGCAGCTGCATCTGACCGGAGCCGAACAGCTCGCCCACGGTCTTCATCCCCGAGAGCAGAGTTTCGTTGATGATCTCCAGCGGTGGCTTCTCGGTCATCGCTGAATCGAGATCGGCGTCGAGTCCGTTGCGTTCACCGTCGACGATGCGGCGTTCGAGTCGCTCGAACAGTGGCAGGCGGCCGAGTTCCTCGGCGCGGGATTCGCGCGCCGACGCCGCGGATACTCCCTCGAAGAGCTGCATGAGCTTCTGCAGCGGGTCGTAGCCCTCGCTGCGGCGGTCGTACACCAGATCGAGGGCAGTCTCGCGCTGCTCGTCGGGAATCTTGTTCATCGGCAGGATCTTCGACGCATGCACGATGGCGGTGTCGAGACCGGCCTGTGTGCACTCGTGCAGGAACACCGAGTTCAGTACTTGGCGTGCAGCGGGATTGAGGCCGAACGAGATGTTCGACAGTCCGAGGGTGGTGTGCACCTTCGGGTACTTCTCCTTGAGCTGACGGATCGCCTCGATGGTCTCGATACCGTCGCGGCGCACCTCTTCCTGGCCCGTCGAGATCGGGAACGTGAGGGTGTCGACGATGATGTCCTCGTGGCGCAGGCCCCAGTTCTCGGTGATGTCGGTGATCAACCGATCGGCGACTCGTACCTTCCACTCGGCCGTACGTGCCTGCCCCTCTTCGTCGATGGTCAGAGCGACGACAGCGGCGCCGTGCTCCTTGACCAGTCGCATGATCTTCTGGAACCGCGAATCGGGCCCGTCGCCGTCCTCGTAGTTGACCGAGTTCACCGCGCTGCGCCCACCGAGGTGCTCCAAACCGGCTTCGAGAACA
The DNA here is from genome assembly GCF_022810405.1 of Rhodococcus sp. ARC_M5. GTDB lineage: Bacteria > Actinomycetota > Actinomycetes > Mycobacteriales > Mycobacteriaceae > Rhodococcoides > Rhodococcoides navarretei. The sequence goes on along the minus strand of NZ_JALGQE010000006.1, from coordinate 240,820 downwards.
GCAGGTTCGGTGGAGTCGAGCATGATCGGCAGGGTCGACGCCGTCGCCAGGCGGCTGGCCAACGCGGCCATGTCGGCGGCACCGTCGCGGCCTACGTAATCGACGTTGAGGTCGAGCATGTGGGCACCGTCGCGCGTCTGATCCTTGGCGATGTCGAGGCACTTCTCGTAGTCCTCGGCGAGCATCGCGTCGCGGAATGCCTTGGATCCGTTGGAGTTGGTTCGCTCGCCGATCATCAGGATGCTGGCATCCTGCTCGAACGGAACGGCGGTGTAGAGCGAGGAGACACCCGGCTCGGGGGCAGGCCGACGTTCGAGTTTCGTGGCCCCGTGGACCATGTCGGCAACCTGGCGGATGTGGTCGGGTGTGGTGCCGCAGCAACCGCCGACGAGCGCCAAACCGTACTCGTTGACGAAGCCGCTCAGGGCCTCGGCCAGTTCGGGGGCGGTCAGGGGGTACTCGGCACCCTTGGCACCGAGGGTGGGTAGTCCGGCATTCGGCATCACCGAGACCGGGAGACGCGAATGCTTCGACAGATGGCGCAGGTGCTCGCTCATCTCGGCCGGGCCGGTCGCGCAGTTGAGCCCGATCATGTCGATACCGAGGGGTTCGAGGGCCGTCAGCGCGGCACCGATCTCGCTGCCGACAAGCATCGCGCCCGTCGTCTCGACGGTGACGTGGGTGATGATCGGGATGCGAACCCCGAGCTTGTCCATCGCATGCTGGCTACCGATGATGGCTGCCTTGACCTGGAGCAGATCCTGGCAGGTCTCGACCAGGATGGCGTCGGCACCGCCGTCGATCATGCCGAGGGCGGCCTCGGTGTATGCGTCGCGCAGCCGGGCGAACGGGGCATGTCCGAGAGTGGGGAGCTTGGTGCCAGGGCCCATCGAGCCCAGCACGTAGCGGCCCATTCCATCGCGGCCGGGGCCCATCTCGTCGGCGGTCTCACGCGCGAGCCGGGTGCCCTTCTCCGCAAGTTCACGGATGCGGTCCTCGATGTCGTAATCGGCGAGGTTGGGCAGATTGCAACCGAAGGTGTTGGTCTCGACGGCGTCGGCACCGGCCGCGAAGTACTCGCGGTGGATCTCCCGCAGGACATCCGGCCTGGTGTCGTTGAGGATTTCGTTGCAACCTTCGAGACCGATGAAGTCGTCGAGAGTCAGCTCTGCGTCCTGGAGCATCGTGCCCATCGCGCCGTCGCCGATGACAACGCGACGTGAAATCGCATCGAGCAGACTGGGCTTGTGTTCAGCGGGCATCACTACAGAGTAGTGGGCACCGAAGTTACGTCGGGTCGTAGGCTGTCGTGGTGAGTCCCCGAAACCTCGATGGCCAGTCCCCGATCGACGACGGTACCGAAAATACGGACATTTCAGGTTCTGGATCGGATGTGCCTCTCGATGCTGCATTGATCGAGGCAGTCCACGACGCTGTGGCCAACGCCACAGACCTCGACGATCTCGACGACGACATCCCCGAGTTGCGGTCCCCCATTCTGGTCGCGGCCTTCGAAGGCTGGAACGACGCAGGCGATGCGGCCAGCGGCGCGGTCGAACATCTCGAGCTGATCTGGGACGCCAGCCCACTGGCCGAATTGGACTCCGAGGACTACTACGACTACCAGGTCAACCGTCCTACTGTCCGTCAGGTGGACGGTGTCACTCGCGAGATCGAGTGGCCGTCGACTCGACTGTCGGTGTGTTCACCTCCCGGCAGCTCGCGCGACGTTGTGCTGCTGCGCGGCATCGAACCGAACATGCGCTGGCGCAGTTTCTGCGACGATCTGCTCGAATTCGTCGAACAGCTCGGCGTCGAGACCGTGGTGATCCTGGGAGCACTGTTGGCCGACACTCCGCACACCAGGCCCGTTCCGGTGACGGGCACCGCGTACAGCACCGAGTCGGCCGAACAGTTCAATCTCGAACAGACCCGCTACGAGGGGCCGACCGGAATCACCGGAGTGCTGCAGGACGAGTGCGTCAAGGCCGGGGTGCCCGCGGTCTCCTTCTGGGCTGCTGTTCCCCACTACGTCTCGCAGCCGCCCAACCCCAAGGCCACCGTGGCTCTGCTGCAGCGGGTCGAGGACGTGCTCGACATCGAGGTACCGCTCGGCGAACTGCCCGCCCAGGCCGAGGAATGGGAAGAGGCGGTGACCGAGATGACGAAGGAAGACGAGGAGATCAGTGAATACGTCCGCAGCCTCGAGGAGCGCGGCGACGCCGAGGTGGACATGTCCGATGCGATCGCCAAGATCGACGGCGACGCCATCGCGGCCGAGTTCGAGAAGTACCTGAGGCGCCGGGGTCCGGGCAACTTCGGGCTCTGACCGACCGCACACGAGGGACCGGCAGCCGGTGAGGTCTTTCTGATCCCGACGTAACGTCACCGCAGCGGTGGCGTCACCCCGACCCCGCAACCTCGTGGGTATGGCCAGCACACCGCGATTCCTGCACGGCATTTTCTCCTTCACCGGTAACGGTCTGGACAAGCCCGAGCTGATCGATCCCAGCCTGAGCTTCGTCGTCCCCGAGGGTGCGACGGCTCAGCCCCTGTACTTTCGCGGCGGAAACTCGAGCGACGAGCTGGTGGTCGTGACCCTGCTGCGCGACGGCAGCCCGATGCGCATGTTCCCGATGGGTGCCAAGAGCGGAGTGAACATCCCGCTGCGGGTGGTCGAGGACGTGGATCCGGACACGGTGCTCGAACTGGTGATCGCCGCCCCTGCCGGTACCAGCGGAGAGGTCGTCGTCGATTTCGGTCTGGTGCTGATCTGATGACCGCGAGCAAGCAGAGACTGCTGGTGGTCGGCAACGGGATGGCCGGTGCCAGAACGGTCGAGCAGATCCTCGAGCGCGACGGCAGTTCGCTGTTCGAGATCACCATGATCGGCGACGAGCCGTACGGCAACTACAACCGAATCATGCTCTCGCACGTGTTGTCCGGCGAGGCCACCGTCGACGACGAGGATCTGATCCTCAATCCGATGAGCTGGTACAGCGAGAACGCAGTCACACTGCACGCCGGGGACCGCGCGATCTCCCTCGACCGGTTCTCCAAGTCCGTCATCTGCGAGAGCGGTCGGTCCGTCGACTACGACGTGCTGATCATCGCCACCGGCAGCAACACGTTCTTCCCGAACATGGACGGTCTGCGCGAGTCCGACGGCAGGCTGGCACGCGGTGTGTTCGGCTTCCGCACCATCGCCGACACCAATGGGATGCTGCAGATGGCGCAGTCGCGTGACGACGTCTCGGCCGTCGTCATCGGTGGCGGTCTCCTCGGACTCGAAGCCGCGTACGGCTTGCGCACGCAGGGCCTGGAGGTGAATGTGGTGCACTCCCCCGGTCATCTGATGAATCAACAGCTCGACGAGCGCGGCGGACGCGTGCTGCGCAACAAGATCGAGTCACTCGGCGTCGGCGTGCACACCTCCAAGCGAACCACCTCGGTGTTGCGCTCCGAGGACGGCGTCGTCACGGGCGTGGGGTTCAACGACGGCACCTCGCTCGCCGCAGACATGGTCGTGGTCACCGCGGGCATTCGCCCCAGTGTGGACTTCGCCCGCGCGGGCGGGCTGGTGATCGAACGCGGAATCGTGGTCGACGACCAATTGCGTTGCGAGGACGAGGGTTCGATCTATGCCGTCGGTGAATGCTGCCAGCATCGCGGCGAGGTCTACGGCCTGGTCGCACCGCTGTGGGAGCAGGCCGTCGTGTTGGCCGACGTGCTCACCGGAGCCGATCCCACTGCGGCGTACCACGGTTCGCGCCTGACCACCAAGCTCAAAGTGGCCGGTGTGGACGTCGCCTCGATGGGAATCACCGCCCCCGAACGCGACGACGACGAGTTCGTCCAGTTCTACGAGCCGCGCAGTGGCACGTACAAGTCGGTGATCGTGCGGGGCAACAAACTGGTCGGTGCCACGTTGTTGGGCGACATCTCCAAGGCTAATTTCCTGACTCAGGCATTCGACGAGAAAGTGCCGTTGCCCGACGAGCGCATCAGCATGCTCTTCGACATGGGAACTCCCTCTGCGGCAACGGGAGCCGCCGAGCTGGCCGACGACGTTCAGGTGTGCAACTGCAACGGCGTCACCAAGGGCGCCATCGTGGCCTGCGTGCACGCGGGCGCGAAGAACCTCGGCGACGTGACCGCGAAGACCCGCGCGGGCAAGGGGTGCGGCTCGTGCAAGGGGTTGGTCAAGGACATCATCGCGTGCGCAGCGGGCGGTGCCGTCGAAGCAGACCCCACCGCCGACTGGTACGTCCCCTGCATCCCCATGACCAAGCCGGAATTGATCGACGCCATTCGAGCGCAGGATCTTCGGGCCGTGTCTGCGGTGTTCGCGGCGCTGGCGACCGCCGGAGCCGAGGATGCCGCCGCCAAGATGCCGTTGGCGTCACTGCTGCGCACGGTGTGGGGCCCGGACTGGGTGGACGAGCGCGGCGCGCTGTTCATCAACGACCGGGTCCACGCCAACATCCAGCGCGACGGCACGTTCTCGGTGGTGCCGCAGATGAAGGGTGGCGTCACCACCCCGGATCAATTGCGCAAGATTGCCGACGTCGCAGACAAGTACCACGTTCCGCTGGTCAAGGTCACCGGCGGGCAGCGTATCGACCTTCTCGGCATCAAGAAAGAGGACCTGCCGAAGGTGTGGGGCGATCTGGACATGCCCTCGGGCTTCGCCTACGGCAAGAGCATGCGCACGGTGAAGACCTGCGTCGGCAGCGACTTCTGTCGCTTCGGCCTCGGCGACTCGACGGCCCTGGGCATCGCCCTCGAAGAGCGGTTCCAGGGCCTGGAGACTCCGGCGAAGTTGAAGCTCGCGGTCGCGGGCTGCCCACGCAACTGCTCGGAGGCACTGTGCAAGGACTTCGGCGTCGTCTCGGTGGGCGAGAACAAATGGGAGATCTACGTCGGCGGCGCGGCAGGCGCACACATCCGCAAGGGCGATCTACTGGCCACCGTGACCGGGGCCGAGGAGGTTCTGACCGTGGCAGGCAGGTTCATTCAGCACTACCGCGAGAACGCTCAGTGGCTCGAGCGAACGTACGCCTGGGTTCCGCGTGTCGGCCTGGAGGAACTGCAGAGCGTGCTGATCGATGACCGCGACGGCATCGTCGCCGGACTCGACGAGCGAGTGCAGGCATCGGTGGACGGGTACATCGACCCCTGGCAGGATCGCGCGGCGCCCAAGTCGCCCGCCCAGTTCACCCCGTCGCTGCCCCTGCTTGCGCTGCCGCAGGTGCCGGTCCGATGAGCGTGCCGGTGGGGGCCGTGGAGGACCTGACACCCGGCGAGGGACGGGCCTACGTGGTGGACGGCAAGCAGGTTGCGGTGTTCCTGCTCGGCGACGGCTCGGTGCGGGCGATGGACGCCGTGTGCCCGCACAAGGGCGGGCCCCTGGCCGACGGTCAGATCGACGGATCCATCGTCGTGTGCCCGCTGCACCAGTACACCTTCTCGCTCGACGACGGCACCTGCCCCAGCGGCATCGACTCGGTACGCACCTACCCCGCCGCAGTGGTGGACGGAAAAGTGACCGTGGACCTGTAACCGGCACGGTTGAACGACTGGCGCTCCTACACCGCCTGGTCGTTTCGCAGGCTCCACTCCTACACCGCCTGGTCGTTTCGCAGGCTCCACTCCTACCCCCTACCCTGTTCCAGTGAGCGAATCAGGCGAGGACGCGCGGCAGGGGGTCGTGAACGCGTTCGTGGAGGAAGACCGTCTCGGTCTGTTCTCGTTCGCCGTCGCCGAGAAGAGATCCGAGTACCTGGCCGTTCTCCGGGCGTTCGACACCGCACGAGCCAACTACGTCGTCCTGCTGCACTCGGGAGACGTGGCCGACCTCATCGCACGCAACCCCGGTCGGCACGACGCACTGACCACCCTCGACATCGCGCCCCTGCTCGACCAGCTTCACGCGTGGGGCCTGCTCGAACGCAGCTACGACGGCACCCGTGCCGCGACGCTCGCCGAGTACCGCAACCGCCACTTCGTCTACCAGTTCGGCCAAGCCGGCTACAAGGCCTACCGCGCGGTCGAGGACGTGCTCGGAGCCCGCCTCGACGATGCTTCCCTGTCGCGGCTGGTGCTACCCGAACTGCTGGCCGACATGCACGAGCTGGCCGAGGCGAACCGTCAGGCAGACGGCGATCGCATCTACCGCAAGCTCAGCCGACTCGATTCGACGCTGTCGGAGATGGCGACCCGCGCCGCGCACTTCTACCTGGTGCTGGGTGACCTGGTGCGCACCACCGAGATCACCCCGGAGTCGTTCCTGGTGCACAAGGACGCCCTGCTCACGCACATGCGCGAGTTCAGCTCGGATCTGACCCGCTACGCCCCGAAGCTGGCCGAGGCGATAGCACTCGTCGAAGGCACCGGCATCGAGGAACTCGTCGACCGGGCCGCGATCAGCGACGAGAGAGTCTTCCTCACCGTGGACGAACGCCGCGCCGACTGGACCGATCGCTGGGCCGGTCTCTCGCACTGGTTCGTCTCGGCCGAGTCCGAACTGAGCGAGTCCGAGCGACTCCGCGAGGGCACGATGAGCGCGATCGCCGCCGTGTTGGCTCTGCTCCGCCGCGTCACCGAAACCCGCAAGGGCGGCGTCAGCCGCGAGAGCCAATTGCGCCATCTGGCCGGATGGTTCGCTGCCGCTCCCACCGAGGACAGCGCACACGCGCTGTTCCACGCCGTGTTCGGCCTCGGCAGACCTCGACACCTTTCGATGGTCCATCCCGATGCCGACATCATCTCGACGTCTCGATCGTGGTGGGAGGCACCGCCGGTCGAGATCTCGCGCACGCTGGCCGAGACCGGACGAACCCCGACCCCAGGCGTTCCGGGACGGGTGCAACGCAACGACGGGGGAATCCGACGGCTGCGCGAGCAGCAACTCGAGTCGCAGCGATCACGCAGTGCCGCCGCGCAGTCCCTTGCCTCGGCGGGGATCCACGATCGCATTCTGAACGAGCAGGAAACCGAGGTGCTCTTGAGCTTGTTGAATGCCGCATTGACCGCGCGAGTGCGCGTGAGCGGGCGCACCTCGGACTCGTCCGGCTCCGACAGTGGCGTGCGCCTGACACTGAGCGACAGCGACCGTTCGACGATCGTGCGGACCACCCGAGGCCGACTGCATCTGGACCGCCTCGCGCTCGACGTCAGTGAGGTCGCACGCCGATGAGGGCCCGCGAAATATCCTCTCTCGCACTCGATTCCTACCAACGGGCCGCCCGAGTGGCGTTGTCGAATCACCTGGTCACCGCGACGTACCCGGATCGGATCGCGCTGCCACTACTGCGCAGGTGGGCCACCGAGTTACGCGAGGACCTGCTCGAACTCTTCGGGTATCGCCTCGAGGTCACCGAGACGACCGCACGACTGTTCCCGGTGCTCGACGGACTCGACGACAGCCAACCCGCCCGAACGTCGACCGACCGAATCTTCGATCGCCGCAGATACGCGTACCTGGCGTTGGCGCTTGCGGCACTCGGCCGGGCCGGCAATCAGATCACGCTGTCCGAACTCGCCGATCACGTTGCGGCCGAGGCGAGTCAGGTGGACGGGGTCGAACTGAAGACCGACCGAGCAAGCGACCGAGACGCGTTCGTCGACGCGATCGGCTGGCTCGCGATCCGCGGTGCCATCGCGTTGGCCGACGGTGACGCGACCGGCTGGGCGAACAACCCGTCCGCAGGCGAAGCGCTCTACGACATCGACCGTCCCGTTGTCGTCGCCATGTTCCGGCCGCCCCGCGCCGTGCAGCACCTGCGGTCGATTCGTGGTCTGTTGGCCGGCTCGGACGCCCCGATCGATCCCGAGGATTCCGATCTCGGACACACCGAGTCCGGGCGTGAAGCAGATCCGAAGGAAACGCTGCGTGCGGTACGCCGAGCGTTGGTCGAACAACCGGTCGTCTATCTGGACGATCTCGACCTGGACGGCCGCACCGCCCTGGCGGCGTCGCGCACCGTTGCCGACGTCGAACTGCTGACCGGCCTCGTTGCCGAGCGTCGCTCCGAGGGGGTGGCCCTCATCGACACCTCGGGACGGCTCTCGGACTTTCGATTCCCCAGCACCGGAACCATTGCCCAGGTCGCATTGCTCATTGCGGGCGAGATCTCGGACCGAGTGATCGATCCCGATGCACCCACGCTGGCGACCTACCCCCTCCCGGCCGGTGTTGCCCTGATCGAGCAGTTGGACAGCGCCATTCCCGACGGCGGGATCTTCGGCGATCTCGCCGAATTCGGGTTCGGTTCCGATGCAACGGCATTCGTGGATACGGAAGAGAAGAAGCTGTATCCGTTGATCGAGGACAGTTGGCTGACAACGGTCGTCGACGATCTCATCGAACGATTCGGTCGTACGTTCGCCGCGCAGTGGCAGACCGACCGAGACGGTCTACGTACGCGAGCGATTGCGCTGCTGCATCGACTTCGACTGATCCACAGCGTGTCCGGCGGCGTGTTGGTGCTGCCGGTGATCGCACGCTACCGCGACGTGATGGTCAGCGTGCGTGATCGAACACCGCAAGATTCGTTGTTCGGCAGCGAACACACCCCCAGCACCGATCCATCCGAAGTAGAGGCCTGAGTAGATGACCGCACACTCGACACGCTTTCGGCCGACGCGAGCCGGGATCGTCAACCTGTGGGACTACCGCGATCAGGAGTTCTCCTTCGCCGACGGTCGCCTGGTGCTGCGTGGTCCCAACGGATCCGGCAAAACCAAGGCGCTCGAGGTGTTGTTTCCGTTCGTCCTCGACGGACGCATCGAACCGCGCCGGCTCAATCCCTTTGCCGGAGAGGAGCGGACGATGAAGTCCAACCTCCTCTACCGTGGGCAGGAAAGCGCGCACTCCTACGTGTGGATGGAGTTCGGCCGCGGCTCACGCGAAGACCCCGAATCGGTGACGGTCGGCATCGGAATGCGGGCGAGCCGCCACAACGACAAGGTGACCCGCTGGTACTTCGTGGCCGACGGCCGAGTGGGCGTCGACTTCTCGTTGTTGGGTTCCGACGACCGGCCGTTGACGAAGAAGCAGCTCGCCGAACAGCTGGGCACCGACGCGTTGACCGATCGCCCGGTCGACTACCGCGCCGCGATCGACGCCCGCATGTTCGGGCTCGGTGCCCAGCGCTACGACCAGCTGATCAACCTCATTCTGACGTTGCGCCGCCCGCAGTTGGCCAAGAACCTCGACCCCAAGGGGCTCTCGCAGGCGTTGACCGACGGGCTGCGGCCGTTGGACGAGCAGCTCGTTCTCGAGGCAGCGCGCTCCTTCAGCGACATGGAAGAAGTGGGCCGGGCGCTCGAAGGACTGGCGCAGGCCGACCATGCCGCCAAGAACTTCGTCTCGGTGTACTCCAAATATCTTCGGGTGCAAACCCGTTCGGATGTCGAGCAGGTCTCGCGCCGACTCGAGGCGGTGACCCATGCGACCACCGCGCACTTCGCCGCTGCCGCACTGAAGGATCGGCGGCTGCTGGAGCGGGCCGCGGCAGAAACCCGTTTCGACGAGGCGGAACGCGCACTGGATCAGGCCGTCGCAGACCGCGAGACCTTGCAGCGCTCGAGCGCGTACGAGGGCAAGCAGCAACTCGACGACCTGGCCGAATCCGCGGCGAAGTTGGAGGTCTCGACGGCCCAGCAGGCCGACCGCGCACGTAAGGCGCAAGCAGAACTGGAACAGCGCACCACCGAGGCGGCTCGGGCCGACTCCGCACTCCGGGACTCCGTTGCCGGGGTGACCCGCGCAGAGGAGGAGCTGCAGACTGCGGCCGAGGACGCGGGCATCGTCTGGACACCGCTGCCGGGCACAGCCCGCAGCGATCAGATCAGCACCGCTCTGCGCGGCCATGCCGAGGAGCGTGACGGCGACGTGCGGGCGGTACGTGAGGCGCTGGGCACCGTCGAGAAGGCGTCGACGGAACGCGCTCGTGCGGAGAAGGCCGCCTCGAAGGCTCGCGAGCTGCTCGAGGCCGCGTCGGCAGCGGTCACCGAGGCCGAGGCGAGCGTGGACGTGGAGAAGGCGCAGTTCGCGTCGGGCCTGCGGGCCTGGTGGTCGACCAATTCGGCGCTGTACTCCTCCGCGGGCGTCACCTCCGCCGCGTTCGATGCCCTCGACGCGGCCTTGGCAGGTATCGGCGACGACGACGCCCCGAGCCTGGAATCCGTTCTCGCCGAACAGACCGCAGACGGGGTCGACGCCATTCGCGCCCGGCAGGCTCAGGCGCGGGTCGACGTGACCACCCGCAAGGCCGAGCTGAGCACGCTGAACGACGAACTGGCTCTGGTGCGAGCCGAACACGACGACGCTCCGCCGCCGTTCGCCGCGCGGACCGACTCTCGTGCGGAACTGTCGGGAGCGCCGCTGTGGCAACTGGTTCGCTTTGCCGACTCGGTCTCCTCCGCCGACGCTGCGGGGATCGAATCCGCGCTGCAGGCGGCGAATCTTCTCGACGGCTGGCTTCACCCGGTCGCGGACTTCCCCGTCGACTCCAGGTCCGAGCAGTATCTCTCACCGCTACCGAAGGCCGACCGGCCGGCCGGCGCTACCTTGGCATCGGTGCTCGAGCCCGAGCCCGGCACCGCCGTACCCGAATCGCGGATCCTCGAACTGCTGAACTCGATTGCACTGCAATCTGATACGAGCACCGCCGCCGACCGTGCGGTCTCGGTAGGCGTCGACGGCCGGTACTGGCAGGGGGTGCAGCAGGGTCGCCACACCAAAACCGATGCCGAGTACATCGGTGCGACGGCGCGGGCGCGTCGGCGAGAGCAACGCATCGCCGAACTCGGCACGGCGATCGACACCGCAACAACCGCGCTCGAGACCGCGACGGCCGATGAGCGGACTGCGCGTGAGTTGGTGCACGCACTGAACGCGGCCGCCAAGCAACTTCCTCGGGTCTCGGCCATCGTCAAGGCGCAACGCGCCGTCACAGCCGCCGCAGGGGCGCTGCGCACCTCGAAGGAGGGGGCCGCAGCCGCGGACCGTGAGTTCGACCTCTCGATCGCAGACCTCTCGGCGAAAGAAAAGCAGCTGCGTACCGTCGCCGTGGCTCATCGCACCCCGCACATCGGCCGCGACATCGATGCCCTCGCCGCGGCGATTCGGCACTTCGAGCATCAGGGTTCGGCGGTGATCCGCAAGCGCAGCGATCACACACGCGAGGCCGAACGCGCGCGAGAGGCAGCCAACCGGCTCGACGAAGCGAGCGGTCTGGCCGAGGAGCTCGCCGAGGAAGCCGCGATCGCGGACGAAAGCTATCGGCAGCAGGTGCAGCGACTCGAGCTGCTGACCGAAAAGCTCGGTGCCACCGCCGAACAGATCGACACCGATCTCGAGAACGCTCGCGAGAGCATCGAGAAGTGTCGCGCGGAGCAACGAGCCGCCCGCAAAGCGGACAAGGAAGCCGGTGAAGCGATCGGCAAGGCCGAGGGAGCGTGCAACACGGCGCTCGAAAGCCTGCGCGGTGCCGTCACCGAAACCCTGAACGATGCCGGACGGCTCGCGCCGTACGCTCGCAAGGATCTACTGGCCATTCTCGGCGTCCACGAGGCGTATGCGTGGCCGGCCAGTGATTCGGCGTGGCTGAGCGTCGAACAGATCTTGTATCGCGTCCAGCAGGCCGACGGTCCCGACGAGGAGGTTCCGGTACTTCCGCCGGTGGTGCGCGCGCTGCATTCGGCGCTCGATGCGGCGACGGCGTCGGTCAAAGTGAGTGACTCGAGCCGAAAGTCGACTCGGACGGCGCTGACGAGCGCGCTGCAGGAGTTCGACTCGCAACTCGCCGCCTCGGGTCAGGACTACCGTCTGCAGTGGGATGCGCCGGACGGTTTGACCGTGGTCCGTGTTCAGGACGAGCAGGGCTATTCGTCGGTCGGTGACTTCGCCGACCGAATCGGTGCGGCGAGGGCCGATCAGGAGTTGCTGCTGACCGAGCAGGAGCGCCGTATTCTCGAAGATGCACTGCTGACCGGTCTGGCGCAGCAGATTCACGAACGCACCGTCGACGCACGCGAGCTGATCGCGCAGATGTCCGCCGAGATGAAGCAGCGCCGCATGTCCTCGGGCAACACGATCGGTGTGCACTGGGTGCTCGCGGACAACCTCGACGACGGGGCCCGTGCGGTGTCCAAGCTGCTCGACCGCGACGCCTCGGCGTTGAACCAGGACGATCTGGCCGCGATGCGCGCCCACTTCGCGTCCGAGATCAGGATCGCGCGCGCGGCCCATCCGGAACGGTCCTATCCCGAGATCCTCTCCACCACACTGGATTATCGCCGCTGGCGCGTGTTCGCCTTCACGCTCATCAGCGGCGACGGCAACGAGGATCGCCTCACCGTCGCACGCCACAGTGCACTCTCGGGCGGTGAGCAGTCGGTCTCGCTGCACCTGCCACTGTTCGCCGCGGCGCACGTGATGCTCTCGTCCGCCGATCCACATTCGCCTCGGTTGCTCGCGCTGGACGAGGCCTTTGCCGGTGTCGACGACAACGGCCGCAGTGAATTGCTCGGCCTCAGTGTGCAATTCGATCTCGATCTGTTCATGACCGGATACGACCTGTGGATCACCTACGGGGACGTCCCCGGCTGCGCCCACTACGACCTTGCACATTCGACAGCCGAGAACACCGTCAGCGCAGCACTTCTGGTGTGGGAGAACGGCGAACTGTTCGCCGAACACGACGGTACCGACCTCGCGGCCGCGCTCGGGTCGCCGTTGACGCGCCGGGTGCCGACCCGAACCGAAGGTGGGCTGGAGTTTGACCGGTAACAGTGAGTGGCGCGACAGCGTCGAATTGGCTGCTCTGCTCGACGCGGCACGAAAGAAGTTGGAGTCCAACTGGCTTCGCGTCGGCGGCAACATCACCGTCGACTTGAGCGACGCCCCGGAGCTGTGGCGTCTGTGCAGCGCGATCTCTCGGTCCAACTCCAGTCTGCATTCTCGGGCGCGCAGCACCAGGCTCGACCTCGAGCGGTTCGACGCGTGGCTGAGCCATCCGCTCAACGGTGGGCTCGGACTGATCGACACGCTCACCCAGCAGGCCCCGCTGCAGGACAAGAAGCGGATCGCAGCCGACAAGGCTCAGGTCCGCGCGGATGCGCTCGACCGGGCCAGGGATGTTCTCGGCGGCGGTACCGATCGCGAGTGGATCGAGCACTGGATGGCGTCGCTGCTCAATCAGGACGGCACCCTCGGGGGCCGCGTCGCCGTCGAAGCGCTCGCGGTGGCGACACAGGTTCTCGCGCTGCTTCCGGTGGACGGGATGTCTCTCACCGAACTCGCGGAGCTGGCCTGCGGTGACACCAAGGCGCTTTCGGGCGGCGGTGCCCCCAAACTCGTCCTCGACGCGTTGTCGCTGCGCGAGAACGTACCCCGCCCCGTCGATCCGGTCGGCATCAAAGCGCTGTGGGAAACCGCTGGCGTGTCCGTCGATCCGCTGTCCAGCCGCGTATTGGTGCTCGGCTACCGCGTCGACGAGACCCACACCGTGGCTCGATGGCTGAACGATGCAGCAGACGAGGGCATCCCCTTCCCGGTCACCGTGGACATGCTCACTCGCGGTCCACTCACCAACACCTCGTCCACGGTGTTCGTCTGCGAGAACGTGGCGGTGCTCGCCGCCGCAGCCCGCACCCTCGGCTCGAACTGCGCGAGCCTGATCTGCACCGACGGCCAGCCCTCCGCAGCGGTGCACCGGCTGCTGGCCTCCCGCGCGCCCGGCACCACGATCGAATGGCGGGCCGACTTCGACTGGGCCGGAGTGCACATGGTGAAACGAGCAGTGGACCGGTACGACGCGTCGCCCTGGCGGATGGACGTCGACTCCTACCGGCGCGCACTCGATGCACGGAACTCCGAACCACTGAAGGGGCATCCGACCGACAGTCCGTGGGATCCGGAACTGACTGCTGCCCTTTGCGATTCGGGCCGAGCAGTCATGGAAGAACGACTGATCCCGGATCTGTTGACGGATCTGCGAACCGGAGATTCGACCTAACGCAGCGGCACTCCGAGCAGCGCGTCTACCGCATCGGCGAAGGCACCAGGTGCGCCCGCATCCGATCCGCCGCGCTCGACTGCGAAGCTCGCCCAGGCGTCCAGAGCGTCGAGCGCCTTGGGGGTGTCCAGATCATCGGCCAGATGTTGGCGCAACCGGTTGATCACGTCGTCGGCCGAGGCTGCGCTGTCGAGCGCAGCAGCCCGACGCCACAGCGCGAGTCGGGTGTGCGCGCGTTCGAGGACCTCGTCGGACCACGGCCGATCCTGCCGGTAATGGCCGGCGAGCAGACCGAGTCGTACGGCTGCTGGATCCACATTCTCGGCCCGGAGTTTCGAGACGAACACCAGATTGCCGCGGCTCTTGGACATCTTCTCGCCGTCGAGCCCGATCATTCCGGTGTGCACGTAGTGCCGGGCGAAACGCGGATCACCGGTCGCCGCCTCGGCGTGCGCGGCCGAGAATTCGTGGTGCGGGAAGATGAGATCGCTTCCGCCGCCCTGGATGTCGAAGGCGGTACCGATGCGGTTGAGCGCGATGGCAGCGCATTCGATGTGCCACCCGGGCCGACCCGGACCCCACGGCGACGGCCACGACGGCTCGCCCGGCCGCACCGCGCGCCAGAGCAACGCATCGAGTGGATCCCGCTTACCGACCCGATCGGGATCGCCCCCGCGTTCGGCGAAGAACGTATCCATCGTGGCGCGGTCGTAACCGGACTCGTAGCCGAACTGCTGGGTCGCATCGGCGCGGAAGTACACATCCGGGTATTCGTCGTCGTCGACGACGTACGCGGCACCGGACGCGACCAGCTTCTCCACCAGTTCGACGACCTCGTCGACGGATTCGACGGCACCGATGTAATCGCGCGGAGGGAGCACCCGCAAGGCTTCCATGTCGGCGCGGAAGAGTTCGATTTCACGAGCTCCGAGATCGCGCCAGTCCTCGCCGTCGCGGTCGGCGCGCTCGAACAGTGGATCGTCGACATCGGTGACGTTCTGCACGTAGTGCACGTCCGTTCCCGCGTCCAGCCACAACCGGTAGATCAGGTCGAACGTCAGGTACGTCGCCGCGTGCCCGAGGTGGGTGGCGTCGTACGGGGTGATTCCGCAGACGTACATCCGAGCCGTCGAACCTGGGGTCACGGGGCGCACCTGGCGGTCTGCGGTGTCGAACAATCGAAGCGCTGGACCCTGTCCTGGAATTGTCGGGATCTCCGGGCTCGACCAAGAATGCATGCAGCCGAGCCTATCCGAGCCCGATCAGAAGGCGGGCCAGGGTATGGGTCTGCTCGAGCGAGGCTCCGGCATGACGGGGCGGGCGATGAGCTCCTGCGCCCGATCGAGCACCGCGACCGTTTCGGTCAGGGTGATCTTGTCGACCAAACGTGGCGCGGTGACCGCATCGAACGTCTCGACGAACCTGACCACGTCCGTCATCAGTGCGTCGTCCACAGCCTGGCCTGCCCAACCCCACAGCACCGTGCGCAACTTGTTCTCGGCGTGCAGGCAGATTCCGTGGTCGACTCCGTACACGTAGCCGTCGAGGCCTTCGAGTGCGTGCCCACCCTTGCGATCGGCATTGTTGAGGATCACGTCGAGAACCGCCATCCGCTGCAGCCGCGGATCGTCGGCATGGATGAGTGCGATTTCCTCGCCTTCGCCGTCGTACGCCTGCAGTACCGGAATCCATCCCGCCGGCACGAGATCGGGACGGCAGATGTCGACGAGGTCGACGCGTCCCTCGGCGCGCTCCTCCGGCGTGTCGATCCACTTCTGCACCATGCCGGGACCGAACGGCCCGTCGCGCAGCACCGTGGGCGGAATGACACCCCAACCGAGGGCCTCGGAGATCTCGTACGACGCCACTTCGCGGCCCGCGAGAGTGCCGTCCGGGAAATCCCAGAGCGGCACCTCCCCACGAACGGGTTTGTAGACGCACCGCACGGCCGAGTCGCCCTCGCCCGCCTCGCACACCAACGTGGCGTTGCTGGCCGACACCACACGACCGACGACGGTCAGGTCGCCGGTCTCCATGGTTTCGCGGCCCTCGAACGGCGGCAGTTCGACGGTCAAGATTCGTCGGCCTCGGTCACCGGTCCGAACGTCGCACCGCGGCGGTAGCCGTTGGTTCGGATGCAGACGTGTCCCTCGGGGGCCAGTGGTTGTCCACACAGTGGGCACGGTGCACGGCCCGCCGCGATGACGCGTTCGGACCGCACCGCGAACTCGCGGGCCTGTACCGGAGTGAGGAACACGCGGACGGCATCCGGGCCCTCGTCGGTGTCGTCGAGAACGACGGATTCGTCCACCTCGACCTCGCTGACGGCGAGAAGTTCCACCACGACGGCGTTGGCGTCGGCATCCCAGCCGAGCCCCATCGTCCCGACGCGGAACTCGGTGTCGATCGGAGTCAGCAACGGACTGGTGTCGACCTGGTCGGTCTCCTCGGCCGGAACGTCGGCTCCGAAGCGGCGGTGCACTTCTTCCAGGAGCAGCCCCATCCTGTCGGCGAGTACCTGGACCTGCTGCTTCTCCAAGGCGACCGACACCACTCGGGCGTCGTGCACCGCCTGAAGGAAGAACGTTCGGTCGCCCGGTTCCCCAACGGTCCCGGCAACGAAACGATCAGGGGTGCGAAAAACGTGTATGGCGCGCGGCATTGCACCTCCTAACGACTCGAACAGCTCCGCGAAGCACTTTCCGGAACTTTCATTATCGACCACAGATCGACCATGGTCGGTATTGCTTGCCCTCCAGCCTGCCACCGATCGGGGTGTCGGCGCCGAATCGGCGCTCTAGCTGCCTGCCCCACCACCGACGACCGCGTCGGAAGAGTCCGCGTTACCCGATTCCGGCGTGCTGGGCTCCTCGGCCTTCGGGACGAACGCACTCAGATCGGACCCGGTGTCGTTGGTCCGCAGTACGAAAGGCCGCGTCGAGGTGTAGCGCACGACACTGATCGATGCTGGGTCGGCGACGATGCGCTGGAAGGAATCGAGGTGGGCACCCATCGCATCCGAGAGCACCGACTTGATGACGTCACCGTGCGAGCACGCCACCCACAACACGTCGCGGCCGTGGTGCGCGGCCAACCGGGCGTCGTGCTCGCGCACGGCCTGTACCGCGCGTTGCTGAACCGTCGCCAAGCCCTCGCCTTCCGGAAAAACCGCAGCCGACGGATGCTGCTGAACGACCTTCCACAGCGGCTCGGCCAGCAGCTCCTTGATCGTCCGGCCGGTCCACTGCCCGTAGTCGACCTCCACCAACCGATCCTCGACCACCGGCGAGAGCCCCAGCTTGGCAGCCAACGGCTCGACCGTCTGCTCGCACCGCAGCAACGGCGAGCGCACGATCTCGGACACGGGAAGCTCGCCGAGGCGATCCGCCACCGCCTGCGCCTGCTCACGCCCACGATCATCGAGCTCGACTCCCGCGCTCCGCCCCGCGAGGGTGCCCGCGGTGTTCGACGTCGAGCGGCCGTGCCGAAGCAAGATGACTGTCATTGCAACGAGCCTAATGAGGACGAACCTACGTTGCAGATACGACCCCACCGGCCAGCAGGCCGAGCACCACGACGCCCAGCACGATGCGGTATCCGACGAACCAGTACAGCGAGTGGTTCGCGACGAACTTCAGCAGCCAGGCGATCGAGGCGTAGCCGAGCCCGAAGGCGATGATCGTGGCCACCAACAGCTGCGGACCCGACGCGGCCAGGCCGGAGCCGACCGGCTCGAAGGCGTCGGGCAGCGAGAAGAGGCCGGAGGCGGTGACCGCCGGGATGGCGAGCAGGAACGAGAAGCGAACCGCTGCCTCGCGTTCGAGCCCGAGGAACAGGCCTGCGCTGGTCGTCGCCCCGGAACGGGACACTCCGGGGATCAGCGCGAGACACTGCGCCAGACCCATGACGATGCCGTCCCGGGTGGTCAGCTTCTCGATCGGGCGTTCTTTGCGACCCACCTTCTCCGCGATCGCGATGACGACGGCGAACGCGATCAGCATGAAAGCGATGAGGTAGAGGTTTCGCGCACCGGTGCGGATCTGATCCTTGAACAGCAGGCCTAGAACGCCGATGGGGATGGTGGCAATGATCACGTACCACCCCATGCGGTAATCGAGTCCGCGTTCTTCCTTCTTCTTCAGGCCGACGAACCACGCCTTGACGATTCTGACGATGTCTCGCCAGAAGAACAGCAGCACAGCGGCTTCGGTGCCGAGCTGGGTCACCGCGGTGAACGAGGCACCGGCGTCCTCGTTCCAGAACACACTGGACACGATGCGCAGGTGCCCGGACGAGGAGATCGGTAGGAATTCGGTCAAGCCCTGCACTGCACCGAGGATGATCGCCTGCAGCCACGTCATGTCGATCATGCTGCGTCACCCTTCGAGATCGGTGTCGATGAACTGTTCACTACCGATGCGCGGCCGACGGCCTGCCCCCTGAATTCGCGATTCACGGGCACGACCGTACCCGGCGCGGCACCTGCGCACCGAGCGGCGCGGCGCACTACTGTGCACTGGCGGCAGTGCAGTTCGACAGCGACGATCACACGTAAAAGGACATTCGGCACATATGAAGCAGAGATCGGTCGGTACCAGCGGACTCCGAGTCTCCCGACTCGGCCTCGGCACCCTCGGATGGGGTAGCGGAACCGACGGTGACGACGCGGCAGCACAGTTGTCGGCGTTCGCCGAGGCCGGCGGCACGCTCGTCGACACCTCTCCGGCGTACGGGGACGGACGCGCGCAACGTGTGCTCGCCGAGTTGCTCGACGACGTCGTCCCCCGGCACGAACTGGTGATCAGCAGCGCAGCGGGACTGAGTTCTCGCTACGGCCGCTATCACGTCGACTGCTCCCGCCGCGGCCTGCTCGGCCAACTCGATGCCACTCTGCGCGAGCTCGGGACCGACTACCTCGACCTCTGGCAGGTGGCGGCCTGGGACCCGATGACCCCGGTCGACGAGGTCGCCGCGACGCTCGACTACGCCGTGACCAGCGGACGGGTCCGCTACACCGGTGCCCGTGGATACCTCGGCTGGCAACTCGCGACGGCGGCAGGCGCGGCCGGTACCGGACACATCGTGGCCACTCAGGCCGAGTATTCGCTGCTTGCGCGCGGAATCGAGGACGAGCTGGTTCCGGCCGCGCACCACCACGGCATCGGCATCCTCGCCGCGGTCCCCCTGGCAGGCGGCGTCCTGACGGGCAAGTACCGCAACGGCGTACCCGCTGACTCCCGTGGGGCCGACGAACTGCACGCCGAGGCCGTGCACGCGTACCTGACCGATTCCGCTGTGGGCGTCGTCGACGCGGCCGTCACCGCTGCCGACGGGCTGGCCACTTCTCCCCTGGTGGTTGCACTCGCATGGGCGCGGGACCGACCCGGAGTGAGCAGCGCCATCGTGGGAGCGCGGGACCTCGCGCAACTGATGGGCGCACTGATGGCCGAGGAACTCGAGCTGCCGCCCGCGATCGCATCGGCGCTTGACGACGTCAGCGCCTGAAGACCCGCCAACATCGGACAGGCTAACCTTCCGTTGTGACCGTCAACCGTCTCGCCGCCGTGCTCCTCGTCGCCGGACTTCTGGTCGCCTGCTCGGCGAACACCCCCGCCGCAGAATTGCCGGGCTCCATCGGCCCACGGACCGCCGTCGTCGACGACCCGGACCCGGAGCCCGTCACGGCCGATCCAGCGGCGGTACTCCCCGTCACCGTGACCGGGTTCGACGGCGTCGCCGTGACGGTGACGGACAACACCCGCATCGTCGCTGCCGACCAGTACGGCACGCTCGCCGAGACCGTCTTCGCGCTGGGCCTCGGCGACAACCTCGTCGGTCGGGACACCTCTGCCACATTTCCTGCGGCCGAGGACGTGCCCGATGTCACCCCGACAGGCCATTCCCTGAGCGCCGAGGGAATTCTGGCGCTGTCGCCGACCGTCGTGCTGACCGACACCAGCATCGGTCCACGCGCTGTGCAGGATCAGATCCGAGCCGCGGGCATTCCCGTCGTGTACTTCGACCCCACGCGGACTCTGGCCGGCGTCGCAACCCAGATCGAGGCCGTGGCAGCCGCCCTTGGGGTGCCCGACGCCGGTGCCGCCCTCGCCGAACGAACGACCACCGAGATCTCGGCAGCGGCGAACGACGCTCCAGGCTCCTCCGAACCACTGAAGATCGCGTTTCTGTACATGCGCGGCCCGGCAATCAAGATGCTCGCCGGGCCAGGCTCGGGAGCAGACGCACTGATCGAGGCTCTCGGTGCCAGGGATGCCGGTGTCGAATCGGGTCTGACCGAGCAATTCGTGCCGGTCACCAGCGAAGCCTTGATCGCCGCAGCACCCGACGTCATTCTGATGATGACCAGGGGCCTCGAATCGATCGGCGGAATCGAGGGTCTCGAGCAGATCCCCGGAATCGCCCAGACCCCCGCAGGCCGAGAACGCCGGGTGGTGGACATGGACGACGGGACCATCCTCAGTTTCGGCCCGAACACGGGAAAGGTGTTGGGCGCACTGTCGAAGGCCGTGTACGACCCGGCGTCATGACGGACCGGACACTCGCCGAACCACGCACGGGCCGAGGGAAGGTTCTTGCCACATTCGGAGCCCTGGGCGCGGCGCTGGTGGGCCTGGCATTGATCTCGGCCGTCGTGGGGCAGGTTCCGACGACTCCGCTGGAAGTACTGGGCAGTCTCATACATCGGGTGGGACTCGACATCGGCCCGATGCCCGCCCATCCCAGCGGTGAGGTGACGCTGTGGCAGGTCCGATTCCCGCGGCTGACGCTGGCTGTCGTCGTCGGCGCGTGCCTGGGCTGCGCGGGTGCGCTGCTCCAGGGGGTGTTCGCCAATCCACTGGCCGAGCCGGGTGTCGTCGGGGTCTCCTCTGGTGCCGCCGTCGGAGCCAGCTCGGTCATCGTGCTCGGTGGCAGCTTCGCCGGAGTCTGGAGTGTGGCGTTCGCTGCATTCGTCGGCGGGCTCGTCACCACGATCGCCGTGTATTTCCTCGCTCGTGACGCAGGTCGCACCGAAGTGGTGACGCTCATCCTCACGGGCGTTGCGGTCAATGCCTTCGCCGGCGGCATCATCGCGTTCTTCACCTTCGTCGCCAGTCCCGCCGCCCGCGATCAGATCGTGTTCTGGCAGCTGGGGTCGCTCGCGGGCGCAACCTGGCAGTCGGTGGCCGTGGTCGGCCCGCTCGCACTGCTCGGAATCGGTGCCTCCATGGCGATCGCCCGCAGACTCGACCTGCTTGCGCTCGGAGAGAACGTGGCACGCCATCTGGGCGTGAACGTCGAACGACTCAGGCAGTTCGCCATCGTCGTCGTCGCCCTGCTCGTCGCGTCCGGAGTCGCCTTCACCGGAATCATCCTGTTCGTGGGTCTGGTGGTTCCGCACGCCATGCGGATGGTGCTCGGTCCCGCCCATCGACTCCTGATTCCGGCCAGCGCCCTCGCCGGGGGCGTCGTGCTGGTCGCTGCCGATCTCGTTACGCGGACCCTCGTCGCGAACGTCGACCTACCGCTCGGCATGGTGACCTCGCTGGCAGGTGCGCCGTTCTTCTTCTGGCTGCTCCGCCGTACCCGTGCTCGCCAGGGCGGCTGGGCGTGACGAGACTGATCGGCACCGCGCGCCGCGACATCCCGGCCGCGCCGAAACCGGGTTCGAGCGCCCTCGTCGCCCGCGGAGTCTCCGCACGGCGCGGGGACGCCACCGTTTTGTCCGATGTCCACCTCGACGTGGTGGCCGGCGAGATACTGGCGTTGGTCGGCCCCAACGGCGCGGGCAAATCGACGCTGCTGTCGGTCCTGGCGGGAGATACCGAACCCAGTGCCGGATCGGTTCTGCTGGGCGACGAACCGCTGACCCGCATCCGCACGGTGGACCTGGCCAGGCGCCGCGCTGTGCTCCCTCAACAACACAGCGTCGGGTTCGCGTTCACGGCCGGCCAAATCGTCCGAATGGGTCGAGCTCCCTGGGTCGGCACGTCGGCAGCACGCAACGACGACGACCGCGTCGCCGCAGCCATGTCCGCCTGTGATGTATCGGAGTTCTCGCGTCGACCGTTCGCGTCACTCTCGGGAGGTGAGCAGGCCCGGGTCGCGTTGGCGCGCGTCATAGCGCAGGACACCGCAACGATCATGCTGGACGAACCCACCGCCGCACTCGACGTGGGACATCAGGAGTCGGTGATGGCCGTGGTGCGCTCACTCGCCGAACAGGGCCGCGCCGTGGTCGTCGTGCTGCACGATCTCGGACTCGCAGCGGCGTACGCCGACCGCGTCGCGATCCTGGATTCGGGACGATCGATTGCTGCCGGTCCGCCGCGGGAGGTGCTCACCGCCGAGCGGTTGGGCCGGGTCTACCGGCACCCCGTCGATGTGTTCGATCATCCCGAGACGGGCGAACAGCTGGTGGTTCCCCACCGCGTCAGAAACCCTCCAGCACGGAATTGACCCGATCGAAGAAAGCACGCACCGCCGTGGTGTCTCGCTGTGACGCATCGGACAGCTGCTGCGCGTGTGCGACCGCATCACGCACCACGCCGACAATGCTGCGTTCGTCGGTCAGATCGACTTCGGTGACCGAATGCTCGGCGACCGCCTCGACCTCGGACCGGTCCGGTACGGGAGACCGCACATCGGCTCGGTATATCTCCACGTACAGGGTGCTTCTGTGCACGCGAAACGCGAACGCACGGCCGTCATCGGTCCGCCCGAAGCCGTTCGCATGCGTTCCCGCGTTCACTTCCTCGACGACGAAGTGTGTTTCCTCGGATCCCACGTCCACTCCCATGTCGTGCATTCACCTCGGACGATCACGCTACCGCTTCCTCGGACGCGGCCGGACGACAACAGATCCGGCGCGGTCGATTTCGCCGAGATCGCCGCACGCTGGTACAGATGTGGCAGCGCCTCCACAGGCAGCATCTTCTCGAGGAAGTAGGTTCGGCCTCATGCGAACACCGTCGGCTCGTTCGATTCGGGCGGCAGTCGCGTCCGCGCTCGCCCTCGTCACAGTCCTGTCGGTCGGCGGGTGTTCCAGCGACGACGAGAACGCCGACGACATCTCCGTCGAACCCCGACCGCCTGCCGAGTCCCCCGAGGCGACCGTGACCCCCGCCGGAACCGTCAGCGCGTTCGCCCCGGTGGACGCCCTCACCTTCGACCCTGTCACCCGCACCCTGGTGGCGCTGACCGACGCATCGACAACTGTCACCCTGGTCGACGAAGCCACGGCGGAGACCCGTGTGGTCGACCTGGGCTCCACGGGAGCAGAACTCGTCGCCGGGCGGGACTCGACAGTGCTCGTTCCGATGGACGGTGCCGTCGCGAGGATCGGCGTGGCGGACGGTCGCCGCACCGATATGACCGTCGACGCCGACGCGCTGTCCGCAGCAGACCTGCCCGACGGCACGACGGCCGTCGGCGACGACAGCGGAACGGTCCGCGTGCTCGATACGAACGGCCAGGTCACCGCCACGGTATCCGGCGGCAGCCTGACCTCGGCCGACGCACTGGCCAGTACACCGAAAGGCGTCTCGGTCCTCGACCGTCGACAGACATCGGTGACCGATCTGAACCTGGACGACGGCACCCTCGGCGTGGCCCTGCGTGCAGGCGAAGGCGCCGCGGAGATGACCAGCGACGAATTCGGCCGCCTGCTGGTCACCGACTCGACCGGAACCGAGCTGCTCGTTTTCACCTCGCACGATCTGCTGATGCGGCAACGCTTTCCGGTCGGCGCACAGCCGTGGGCGATCACCTACGATGAGCAGTCCGGTATCGCATGGGTGACATTGCCGGCCCTCAACGAGGTGGTCGGGTACACACTCGACACCGGAATTCCTGTCGAAGTCGAGCGGTTGGCCACTGTGCGGCAGCCCGATTCGATGGCCGTCGACGCCGACACCGGCGACCTGTACGTGGGATCGGCAACCGGTGACGGCCTGCAGCGCATCCCCGCTGCGGGTCGTTGAACCGGGGTTCTGCCACAACCACTCTGGTGACGAAGGAGACACGTGAGCACACACGAGAGTTCGACTCCTGGTCGAGCGAAGATGCCCGTCGGATGGGAAGTGTCGCCTTCCGACGACTGGGAATACGTGCCGCTGAGATTGCCCCCGGACGTGACCAGGGTGACCGCGTCGATGCGGCTGGCGATTCAAGCCGAGTTCGGCGGCTGGGAACTGTCGCGGGTTCGCCTCTACACCGACGGCAGCAGACGCGTGCTGCTCAAGCGCAAGAAGACCGCGCATCACATCCCGGAGCCCGGAATCTGAGCCCGACGGCAGTACTGTTCCACCGCAGGATGTTGGACCGAGCCGGATCGATCGGAAAGAAGAACGTGGGAGACCGTCTGTACCGCGCCTTGCTGCGCTTGATGTTCCTCGTGCCACCGGAGAAGATTCACCACCTCGCGTTCGGGGTGCTCCGCGCCGTGGCCGTCGCGCCGCCGCTGCGTTTTCTGGCCGAGAAGGCGTTCGTGGTCGATGATCCGCGACTGCGCTCGACGGTGTTCGGCGTCGACTTTCCCGCTCCCCTCGGTCTTGCGGCCGGCTTCGACAAGAATGCAGACGGCATCGATGCCTGGGAGCCCATCGGATTCGGTTTCGCCGAGATCGGCACGGTGACGGCGCAGAGCCAGCCCGGTAACCCCACGCCTCGACTGTTCCGGTTGCCTCTCGACCGCGCCATCGTCAACCGCATGGGCTTCAACAATCACGGTGCCGAACACGCTGCGGACCGATTGCGCGGCCGGCGCACGCGCATCCCGATCGGTGCCAACATCGGCAAGACCAAGATCGTGGAGCCGGCCGACGCTGCGGCGGATTACACGGTCAGCGCGCGGCTTCTGGGCCCGTTGGCGGACTTCGTGGTCGTCAACGTGAGCTCCCCCA
Source organism: Rhodococcus sp. ARC_M5 (assembly GCF_022810405.1). Classification (GTDB taxonomy): domain Bacteria; phylum Actinomycetota; class Actinomycetes; order Mycobacteriales; family Mycobacteriaceae; genus Rhodococcoides; species Rhodococcoides navarretei. The sequence goes on along the minus strand of NZ_JALGQE010000006.1, from coordinate 215,892 downwards.
ACACTCCGGGTCTGCGTGACCTTCAGGCCGTCGAATCGCTGCGGCCGATCCTGGTGGCGGTTCAGTCGGTTGTCACAGTGCCGGTATTGGTCAAGATCGCCCCCGACCTCTCCGACGAGGACATCGACGCGGTGGCCGACCTGGCCGTCGAACTCGGCCTCGACGGCATCGTGGCCACGAATACGACGATCTCGCGCGCGGACCTGCGCAGCGATGCGGAACTGGTTGCCGGAATGGGCGCTGGAGGCCTGTCCGGAGCTCCGCTGGCAGAGCGATCACTGGAGGTGCTGCGGCGTCTCTACCGCCGAGTGGGCACCCAGCTGACGTTGATTTCCGTCGGGGGAATCGAGACCGAGGCGCAAGCTTGGGAGCGCATCACTGCGGGAGCTTCTCTGGTGCAGGGCTATACGGGGTTCATCTACGGCGGCCCGCTGTGGATCAAGGGCATTCACCGGGGACTGGCAGCTCGGCTCGAGAAACACGGGTTCGCCACGATCGCCGAGGCGGTGGGCTCCGCGAACAGGCCCTGAACCGTCGGGTGTCGAAACGAATCTTCCGACACCCGACGAGCGAGCTCAGGCCTCGTAGATGCCGGTGAGGACCGCACGACCGATGGCGTGCGAGAACAGATTGAAGCCGAGGTAGGCCGGGGTGGCCGTCTCGTCGACTTCCAGTCGCTCGACGTCCACCGCGTGAACGGCGATGAAGTACCGGTGCGGTCCGTGACCTGCGGGCGGGGCTGCACCGATGTAGCGGAACAGACCGGCGTCGTTCTTCAGTGTCACCGCGGTGCTGGGAACTCCGGTTCCGCCGTCGTCGCCGGCTCCAGATACCAGCGACGTCGTTCCGACAGGGATGTTGGCCACTGCCCAGTGCCAGAAGCCGGATGCCGTCGGCGCGTCGGGGTCGTAGACGGTGACGGCGAAACTCTTGGTGCCCTCGGGGAATCCGGACCAGGACAGCTGCGGGGAGTTGTCGTGTCCACCGGCTCCCATGATTCCGCTGACCTGCTGGTCCTTCAGGGTCTTGCCGTCCTCGACATCCTCGGACGTCAACTCGAAGGTCGGGAGGTCCGGAAGCGAGTCGTATGGGTTGTACGCCACGATGGTTCCTTTCGTATCAGCTGTGCAGCAAGAAGTGTTCGAGTACCTGTGTACCGAACTCCAACGACTCCACGGGTACTCGTTCGTCGATGCCGTGAAACAACGCGGCGAAATCGAGTTCCGGCGGAAGCTTCAGTGGAGCGAACCCGAAGCAGCGAATGCCGATGCGCGCGAACGCTTTTGCGTCGGTGCCGCCGGACAGCATGTACGGCACGGTACGGCCGTTGGGGTCGTGCGCGAGGACGGCGTCGTTCATCGCATCGACGAGATCCCCGTCGAACGTCGTCTCGTACGGTTCGAGCTTCGTGATCCACTCGCGTTCGACATTCGGGCCGATCAACTCGTCGACCTCCTTCTCGAATGCCGCCTGCCGTCCGGGCAGCACGCGGCAATCCACCACGGCAGTCGCGGTCTGCGGAATCACGTTGGCCTTGTAGCCGGCCGAGAGCATCGTGGGGTTCGCCGTGTCGCGCAGGGTTGCGCCGACGATGCGGGCGATGCTGCCGAGTTTGAGCAGGGTTCCGTCGATGTCCGGTGACGTCGGATCGAAATCGAGACCCGATTCCTCCGAGACCGCCTGCAGAAACTGCGAGACCGATTCGGTGAGCACCAGCGGGAAGGTGTGATTGCCCAGTTTGGCCACTGCTTCGGCCAGGTACGTCACGGCGTTGTCGTCGTGCAGGAACGATCCGTGCCCGGCCCGTGCCTTCGCGGTCAGCCGCATCCACGCCAGGCTCTTCTCGGCGGTTTCGACCATGTACAGCCGCTTCTCGGTGCCGTCCGGGCGAGCGACGGTGAGCGAGAACCCGCCGACCTCGCCGACCGCCTCGGTGACACCCTCGAAGAGATCGGGTCGATTGTCGACCAGCCAGTGCGATCCGTACTTGCCACCCGCTTCCTCGTCGGCGAGGAACGCGAACAGGATGTCGCGAGGTGGGACGGTTCCGGTGGACTTGAACTGCCGGGCCAGCGCGAGGGCCATGCCGACCATGTCCTTCATGTCCACGGCACCGCGGCCCCACACGTACCCGTCCTCGACGGCTCCGGAGAACGGATGCACGCTCCAGTCGGCAGGTTCTGCAGGCACGACGTCCAGGTGTCCGTGGACCAGCAGCGCGCCGCGAGAGGAGTCAGCTCCGCGCAGCCACGCGAACACGTTGCCGCGGCCGGGGGCACCGGACTCGACGTACTCCGTCTCGTACCCCACCTCCTCGAGCTTGCTCGCCACCCACTCGGCACATTCCTTCTCGCCGACCGTGGTGTCGAGCTCACCCGTGTTCGAGGTGTCGAACCGGATGAGGGAACTGACGAGATCCACGACTTCGTCGAGGGCAACGGTGGCGTCGATATCGGTTGTGTTTCCGGGATTGCTCACATCGTTGGGCACACGTCGTTCCTACCACCAGAATCCACTCCGGGCACCATGAGAAACGGCCCCGAGCATGAACTGACGTGGGGATTTGGGTTATCGGGAACCCGTCGGATAATCTTACGCAGCACACAGCGGCCGGCTGTGAAAGCAACAAAAGAATATGCGACAGCGGTCGCACTTGTCCGAGTGGCGGAATGGCAGACGCGCTAGCTTGAGGTGCTAGTGTCCTATTAACGGACGTGGGGGTTCAAGTCCCCCCTCGGACACCGTCTGAAAGATGTAGACAGACAGAGATTCTCACAGATCTGAGTTGAGACAGACGAAACGGACCCTGATTCTTCGGAATCGGGGTCTTTTTCGTTCTGCACTCGTTTCTTTCGGCTCGACCGGGCCGATGCTAGGAGACTGACGATGGACGCGATCGACCCCACCGATCTCGAGACGTGCCTGCGCGTGCTGCAGCAGGCCGCAGAGCTGGACAAGAACCATCCGGATTCGATCGCCGTGCAGCGCGCGTCCGGTGCCATGTTCAAAGATCTCAAGCGTGCTCGACGCGTCGCGGCGCGCAACGCCGTCAACGCGGCCGACCGTGCCGTCGTCGCCGCCACCGCAACAGGATCCCCTGACCGGATCGACGACGAGACCGCAGGACTGTCCCTGTCCTCACGCGCCGAGGGAGATATCGCAGGCACGCTGATCAAGGCCCGTCCCTGCTATATCTGCAAGCAGCGTTACACCCACGTCGACTCGTTCTATCACCAGCTGTGCCCGGAGTGCGCGACGCTCAATCGCGGCAAGCGCAACGCTCGCACCGACCTGTCCGGTCGGCGGGCGCTGCTGACCGGTGGGCGCGCGAAGATCGGCATGTACATCGCACTTCGACTGCTCCGCGACGGTGCTCACACCACGATCACCACTCGCTTCCCCAACGATGCCGTACGTCGCTTCGCCGCGATGGACGACAGCGATCAGTGGCTGCACCGTCTGCGCGTCGTCGGTATCGATCTTCGCGATCCGGCTCAGGTTGTGGCACTTGCCGATTCCGTCGCGGCCGAGGGACCTCTGGACATCCTGATCAACAACGCCGCACAGACCGTCAAGCGCTCCCCCGGTTCCTACAGCGCACTGGCCGATGCGGAAGCCGAACCGCTGCCCGCGGCCTTGACCGAGGGCGCAGGGCCGGAGCGCATCACGTTCGGCAAGACCAGCGATGCGCACCCCGCGTCACTGGCGAGTTCGTTGCCCGCCACCGCGATCGGCGGCACATCGACTGCTGCCCTGAGCGCGGACGACGTGGCCTCGCTCGCCATGGTCGCCGGCTCGGTCACGGCCGAGAGGATCGAGAGCGGGCTCGCCATCGACGCCGGGGGTCTGGTACCCGATCTCGCCGAGACCAACAGCTGGATCCACACCGTCGAGCAGGTCGACCCGGTGGAACTGCTCGAGGTCCAGCTCTGCAATTCCGTCGCACCCTTCATCCTGGTCTCGCGGCTACGTACCGCGATGGAGGCCTCGGAGGCACGACGCAAGTACGTCGTGAACGTCTCGGCCATGGAGGGCCAATTCGGCCGCGCCTACAAGGGGCCGGGGCATCCCCACACCAACATGGCCAAGGCCGCGCTGAACATGCTGACGCGCACCAGCGCGAAGGAGATGCTCGAGAGCGGAATCCTGATGACCGCCGTCGACACCGGCTGGATCACCGACGAACGACCGCACCCCACCAAGATGCGGCTCGCCGACGAAGGTTTCCACGCTCCACTCGACCTGGTGGACGGTGCCGCCCGGGTGTACGACCCGATCGTGCAGGGAGAGCTCGGAAACGATCTGTACGGCTCGTTCCTCAAGGACTACCAGCCGTCGCCCTGGTGATTTTCGCGTGCGTCCCCCTCGGTGAACGCGGACTGCGATACTCGTAACTCGAAGTCGTTGCGCGTGAGCGAACGGCCCTTCTTCACGCACCGATAGGCGGTCACCATGGGCGAGGACGTCGAGCGCCGTAAGTTCACCAGGCAGGACCGGCACGAGTTCCGCCAGAAGGTCCAGGACTGTCTCGATGCCCTGGCGGTCATGTTGGCCGACGAGACCTTCCACGTCGGTGAACCGCAGATCGGCATGGAAATCGAGCTCAATCTCGTCGACGACGACATGGAGCCGTCCATGGCCAACGCGGCGGTGCTCGACGCCATCGCCGACCCCGACTATCAAACCGAGCTCGGCCAGTTCAACATCGAGATCAACGTCGACCCTCGGCCACTGCGCGGTGCCTCGATCGCCGAGTTGGAGACGGACCTGCGCAGATCGCTGAATGCAGCGGACGAACGCGCCCGCACCTCGGGTAGTCGTCTCGCCATGATCGGCATGCTCCCGACTCTGGACGAGGAGCACTTCGAGCACCGGTGGCTCTCGGCGAATCCGCGCTACGACCTCCTCAACCAACAGATCTTCGCCGCTCGCGGCGAGGACATCGAACTGAAGATCGGCGGAGTTCGGCTACCCGGTGCCGCTGCGGCCGAGGACCTCGACATCGTGACCGACACGATCCTGCCCGAGGCGGCCTGCACGTCGGTTCAGCTGCACCTCCAGGTGGCTCCGGACGAGTTCGCGTCGTATTGGAATGCAGCGCAAGCTCTTTCGGGCGTACAGGTGGCACTCGCCGCGAACTCGCCGTTCTTCGCCGGTCGCGCGCTGTGGCACGAGACCCGTATTCCGTTGTTCGAGCAGGCCACCGACACCAGGCCGCAGGAGCTCAAGAATCAGGGAGTCAGACCACGGGTGTGGTTCGGCGAACGGTGGATCACCTCGATCTTCGATCTGTTCGAGGAGAATTCGCGCTACTTCCCGGCGTTGCTTCCCGTCTGCAGCGAGGAGGACCCCAAGGCTGCGCTGGCCGAGGGCAAGACACCGTCGCTGTCCGAACTGCGCATGCACAACGGAACCGTCTACCGGTGGAACCGGCCGATCTACGACCGGTCCGGCGACGGCCACCACATCAGGCTCGAGAATCGTGTACTCCCGGCCGGACCGTCGGTGGTGGACACTCTCGCCGACGCGGCGTTCTACTACGGAACCGTCCGCGCACTGGCCGATGCAGACCGCCCGCTGTGGTCCCAGATGTCGTTCGACGCCGCCGAGGAGAACGTGCACTCTGCCGCCCGCGGCGGGTTCGATTCCATGCTCTACTGGCCCGAGGTGGGCTGGGTGAGTCCGCAAGAACTGGTGTTGCGTCGGCTGCTGCCACTGGCCGACGCCGGGCTGGCCGCCTACGGCGTGGACGCGACGGTCCGCGACCGCTATCTCGGGGTGATCGAAGCGCGGTGCCTGGCCAAGCAGTCCGGCTCGGTGTGGCAGCGCAACGCCGTCGTCGCCCGCGAACGCGCCGGTGAGAAGCGCGATAGAGCGCTTGCGGGAATGCTCGGCGATTACGTCACCCTCATGAATGCCGGAGAACCCGTGCACACCTGGACGAACTGACGGCGCGTCGACTCGCCGGGGTGACCCGCGTTAGTGTCGCTGGTATGAACTCGCCTGCATCCGACTCCCCCGATCGCACTCACGACATCGTCGTCTACGGCGTCACCGGCTTCGTCGGGAAATTGACGGCGAAGTACCTCGCCGAGCACGCACCGGCCGACACCCGGATCGCCCTTGCAGGGCGCTCGACGGCGCGGGTGGAGGCCGCCAGGAAGGAACTGGGCTCCAGGGCTCAGCAGTGGTCCGTTCTCGAGGCCGACGCCACCGACGTCGCATCGCTCGAGGCCATGGCCCGATCGACCCGAGTCGTCATCACCACGGTCGGTCCGTACGCCAAGTACGGCTTGGAACTGGCAACGGCATGCGCAGAGGCCGGGACGGATTACGTCGACCTCACGGGCGAGGTCCTGTTCGCCCGCGAGAGTATCGATACCAACCACGAGATCGCTCAGCGCACCGGGGCCCGCATCGTCCATTCGTGCGGCTTCGATTCCATCCCGTCCGACATCGGCGTACACGCCCTGTACGAGGCCGTGACCGCGGACAACGCCGGTGAGCTGACCGACACGACCCTGGTGGTCACGTCGATGTCCGGCGGGGTCAGCGGCGGCACCATCGACTCGCTTCGTGGGCAGATCGAGGCGATGAAGAAGGACAAGCGGGCCCGACGCATCGCCGCTCGGCCCTACTCGCTCAGTCCCGATCGCGGCCTCGAGCCGCAACTCGGCCGTCAGCTCGACACCGTGCTGATCGACGGCAAGAAGATCGACCCCAGCCTGCGTGGCTGGAAAGCCCCCTTCGTGATGGCCTCGTACAACACCCGAGTCGTGCGGCGCACCAACGCACTTCGCGACTGGGCCTACGGAAAGCAGTTCCGCTACAGCGAGGTGATGAGTGTCGGCTCGTCGTTCGCCAGCCCCGTCCTTGCCGGTGCACTGTCTGCGGGGCTGTTCGTCGGTGTGTCCGCCATGACTGTTCTTCCGGCCAAGGTGCTCGACCGTATTCTGCCCAAGCCGGGCACCGGCCCCAGTGAAAAAGCCCGCGAGAAGGGACATTTCACGGTCGACCTGTACACCCTCACCACCTCCGGTGCGCGCTACCGGGCGCGGGTCAAGGCCTCGGGCGACCCCGGCTACAAGGCCACCGCAGTGATGCTGGCGGAGTCGGCACTCGCGCTCGTACACGGCGGCGATGCCTTGCCGAAGGCCAGCGGAGTTCTGACGCCCGCCACTGCGATCGGCGACGTCCTCGTGGACCGTCTCAACGCTGCCGGAATGGAGATCTGGGCCAAGCGAAACTGATCGACGGCGGCCGTTACGACCGCGGGGAGGCCGAGGAGACCTCGGAGTAGAGCTCCTTGGCTTCCTCGGTCGAGTCGACCTGTGGCGGTGAGCCTTCCAGAGGCTGAGTGGCCGACTCGCGCAGAAATCCGACGGCGACGAGGCCGACGACACCGCTCACGACGAGGTAGTACGCAGGGATCATCGGGCTACCCGTTGCGCTGACCAACGCGGAGGTGACCAGAGGGGTGGTACCTCCGAATATCGATACCGACAGATTGAACCCGATCGAAAGCGCCGCGTAGCGAATCCGGGTGGGAAACAGGGCCGGTAGGGTCGATGCGCTCGGTGCCGCGAAACACGCCAGAACGAGGCCGAGTAGCAGGCACGCGATCAGCGGCCCCATCCACCCGCTGCTGCGCAGCAACAAGAAGCAGGGTACGGCGAGCACGATCTGCCCGACTGCGCCGAAGACGAACACCGGTTTGCGGCCGATTCGGTCGGTGAGCCTGCCGACAGCGACGATGACGCTCACCACGACGACCATCGCCGACAGCACGAGCAAGTCGGCGCTGAGCTGACTGCGGCCGACGACTTCGGTGAAGTACGTGGGTAGGTACGACGTCACCATGTAGTTGGTCACGTTGTACAGCAACACGATTCCCATGCAGATCAACAACGCCCGCCAGTGGTCGGTGAAGATCTTTCCGATAGACCTACTGCCGCTCTCCTGCGCCTTGACCTTGTTGTCGTGTTCGTCGAGTTGTTTGCGGAACGCTGGCGTGTCTTCCAGCTTGAGCCGCAGGTACAGTCCGATCAGCCCCATCGGACCTGCGACGAAGAACGGTATGCGCCAGCCCCATTCGACCATGGTGGCGTCGCCCAACACCGCGTTGAGGATCGTCACCAGGCCCGAGCCCATGGCGTAGCCGACGAAGGTACCGAAGTCGAGCCAGCTACCGAGAAACCCGCGACGCTTGTCCGGGGAGTACTCGGCGATGAACGTGGTGGCACCGCCGTACTCGCCGCCGGTCGAAAACCCTTGGACCAAGCGTGCAACGAGTAGCAGGATCGGTGCCCAGATCCCGATGGTCGCGTAACTGGGGATGAGGCCGACGGCCAGCGTGCCGATCGCCATCATGATCATGGTGGCGGCCAAGACCTTCTGGCGCCCTATTCGGTCCCCGAGAGGGCCGAAGAACAGGCCTCCGAGAGGACGAACGACGAACGCTGCCGCGAACGTGGCGAACGTCGAGATGAGCTGCACCGCCGGGGTTGCGTCGGGGTAGAACACCTTGCCCAGAGTCGCGGCCAAGTAGCCGTACACACCGAAGTCGAACCACTCCATCGTGTTGCCGAGCGCAGCTGCCGAGACGGCACGCTTGAGCATCGGCTGATCGACCACAGTGATGCTCTCCTCCGAGAGTGCCGGCTTCGTGCGCATTCGTTTCGAGAACGCGTCGCGTCGAAGATGCTGGACGTGGCGGCGTCCCCACGTGGCCTGTTCTCGGCTGGATTCGAGACTGGGCGATGATGTCATTCGTCCAACGTTAGCCAGGCGAACGATCGGTTTTCAAACGAGATCGGTGCAGATCGATGCACACACCTCCACGAATGCCCAGGTGAACAGGTGCGACGACGAATGTGCCACACCGCCTTGGCAATCGAGGCATTCCAGTCGATTCGGACAGCTACCTCCGCGGCGGATTGTCACCGAACGGCTGGGTACTGGCACGATGGACCCGTGCCGAACCACAACTACGGACTGACGGTGAACTGGACGGGCAACCGCGGCGTCGGTACCACCGGCGCCGCAGCCTACGACCGCGATCACATCGTCTCGGCGCCGGGGAAGCCCGACCTCCACGCGAGCTCCGATCCGAGCTTTCGCGGCAATCCCGAACGCTGGAATCCCGAGGAGATGCTCGTTGCCTCGCTGTCGAGTTGCCACATGCTGTGGTACCTCGGACTCGCCGCTGCATCGGGCATCGTCGTCACCCACTACACGGACTCCCCCACCGGAGTGATGACCGAGCAATCCGACGGTTCGGGTCAGTTCGTCGAGGTCACCCTGGCTCCGGTCGTGACCGTCGTGGACCCGTCGATGGTGCCGCGCGCCGAGAAACTGCACGCGTCCGCGTCGTCGAAGTGCTTCATCGCGCGATCGGTCAACTTCCCGGTGCGGCACACCCCGACTACGGAGGTGGCGTCGTGACTGTCCCCTTGATCGTCGACGTGGACACCGGAATCGACGATTCTCTTGCATTGCTGTATCTGCTGGCCAGCGAGGATGCCGAGATACTCGGCATCGCATCCACCGCGGGCAATGTGCCGGTGAACCAGGTGGCCGCGAACAATCTCGCCTGGCTGGACCTGTGCCGCGCGGGCGATGTCGAGGTCTCGCTCGGTGCGCAGGTGCCGCTCGTGGCACCGCTGATGACCACCGAGGACACCCACGGGCCGCAGGGCATCGGGTACGCGGAGCTTCCGGTGTCGTCGCGGCCGCTCTCCGACCGCGACGCCACCACGATGTGGGTGGAGCTGGTTCGTTCCCGTCCGGGCGAGATCACCGGGCTCGTGACCGGTCCGCTGACCAATCTCGCGCTGGCAATTCGCCGCGACCCCGAGCTACCTCGACTGCTGAAGCGACTGGTGTTGATGGGCGGAGCCTTTCAACACCAGGGCAACACGACACCGACCAGCGAATGGAACATCGCCGTGGACCCCGAGGCAGCCGCAGAAGTGTTCGCGGCCTTCTCCGGACTACCGCCGGAACGGCATCCCATCGTCTGCGCGCTCGACATCACCGAGACCATCGAAATGACCCCCGAACACGTCGGTCGACTGGCCGCGCGAGCGGAAAGCCTTCCGGTGGAGTCGATCTCCACCGACGACGCACCAGGTGTTCGATCGATCGCGTCGAACCCGATCGTGCGGCATTTCTCCGACGCGGTGCGGTTCTACATGGAATTCCATCGCGATCACGATCAGGGATTCCTGGCACACATGCACGATCCCTTCGCTGCGGCTGTCGCGTTGGATACCGATATCGCCACCTACCGTCATGCGACCGTCGACGTCGAACTGCTCGGAACCCTCACGCGGGGAACGACCGTCGCGGACTGGCGCGGCATGTGGGGCAAGGCCCCCAACGCCGCGATCGCCACGCACACCGATCCGGAGGCATTCTTCGACCGGCTGATCGAACGGGTCGGAGCGCTCGCCGCCCGGCTCTACCCCGCGACGCCGGCAGCCCAAGCAGATTCAGGAATCGAACGCGTCGAGTAGTTCCTGAGCGGCGAGCGCGGCGGTCAGCGAACCGTCGCGCACACGAGCTTCGACGTCGCCGCGAATGGCCTTGACGGATGGATTCTGCGCCAGCCGGCGCAGCAGTTGATCGTTGACCATGGTCCACGTCCAATCGACCTGCTGCTTGCGACGCTTCTCTGCGAATTCGCCTGCGTCGCTGAGTACTTGCTGGTGCCGAAGGACGGTGTCCCAGTACTCGTCGAGTCCGGTGCCCTCGATGGCACTCATCGTCAACACCGGGGGCTTCCAGATCGCGTCGTGCGGGTAGATCAGCCGCAGTGCTCCCGCCAACTCCCGCGCTGCGTTCTTCGCGTCGGTCGCGTGCTTGCCGTCGGCCTTGTTGACTGCGACCAGATCTGCGAGCTCGAGAACGCCCTTCTTGATGCCCTGCAACTGATCTCCGGTCCGCGCCAGCGTGAGGAACGTGAAACAGTCCACCATGTTCGCGACCGTCACCTCGGACTGCCCGACGCCCACCGTCTCCACCAGAATGACGTCGAAGCCTGCTGCTTCGAGCAAGACGATGGTCTCTCGCGTCGCACGTGCGACTCCGCCCAGAGTTCCCGACGTCGGAGACGGCCGGATGTACGCGTTCTTCTGCACCGCCAGACGCGACATCCGGGTCTTGTCTCCCAGGATGGAACCACCGGTACGCGTCGACGACGGATCGACCGCAAGCACCGCGACTCGGTGCCCCTTCTCGATCAACCGCATCCCCAGCGCGTCGATGAACGTCGACTTGCCGACGCCCGGCACTCCGGTGATGCCGACCCGATGGGAGCCGCCCGCATCGGGCAACACCCGAAGGAGCAACTGCTGCGCCAGATCGCGATGATCCGAGCGGGTGGACTCGACCAGGGTGATGGCACGCGCCAGCCCGGATCGTTCGTTCGCTCGGACCGACTCGGCCACCGCATCGATGTCGATGACGCGGCCTTTGTTCGGAGAGTTCATATTCAGGCGTTGGCCTCGCGCGGTGCATGCCCGAGCGCAACGGACAGCTTCTCCACCAGGCCGATCGCCGCGTCGGCGATGACGGTGCCCGGAGGGAAGATCGCCGCGGCACCCGCCGCGTAGAGCTCGTCGAAATCACCGGGCGGGATGACGCCACCGACGACGATCATGATGTCCTCGCGCCCGACGTCGGCCAAGGCCTGCCGCAAGGCGGGCACCAGCGTCAGATGGCCTGCCGCCAGTGACGACACTCCCACGACGTGCACGTCGTTGTCGGCGGCCTGGCGAGCGACCTCCTCAGGGGTCTGGAACAGCGGCCCGACGTCGACGTCGAAGCCGATGTCCGCGAACGCCGTTGCGATGACCTTCTGGCCTCGGTCGTGCCCGTCCTGCCCCATCTTGCACACCAGGACACGAGGCCGACGGCCCTCGTCCTCGGCGAACTGCTCGACCAACGTGGTGGCGCGGGTGATGTTCTCGGATTTGCCTGCCTCGTCGCGGTACACACCACTGATTGTCCGGATTTCGGCCTGATGGCGCCCGTAGACCTTCTCGAGTGCATCGGAGATCTCGCCGACGGTGGCCATCTTGCGCGCCGCGTCGATGGCCAGAGCCAATAGGTTGTTCTCCATCCCCGGCTGATCCGAGGCTGCAGCTCTGGTCAGGTTGGCAAGCGCGGCCTCGACCTCGGCGGTGTCCCGCTCGGCCCGCAGTCGTTCGAGCTTCTCGATCTGCTCACGCCGAACCTTGGAGTTCTCGACCTTGAGCACCTCGATGGTGTCGGGCTCGTCGGGCACGTACTTGTTGACGCCCACCAGGGGCTGACGGCCGGAGTCGATGCGCGCTTGGGTGCGGGCCGCCGCCTCCTCGATGCGCAGCTTGGGAATGCCCTCGCCGATGGCCTGAGCCATGCCGCCTGCTTCTTCGACCTCGGCGATGTGTGCGCGAGCTCGATTCGCGAGCTGATGGGTGAGCCACTCGACGTAGTGCGAGCCGCCCCACGGGTCGATCGGTCGAACGGTGTTCGATTCCTGAGCGATGAGCAGCTGAGTGTTTCGAGCGATGCGCGCCGAGAAGTCCGTCGGCAGAGCAAGTGCCTCGTCCAGGGCGTTGGTGTGCAACGACTGGGTGTGGCCCTGGGTGGCCGCCATCGCCTCCACACAGGTACGCGCGACGTTGTTGAACACGTCCTGTGCCGTCAGGGACCAACCCGACGTCTGCGAATGAGTGCGCAGGGAACGGGATTTGGCGCTCGTGGGCTCGAATTGCTGGACGAGCTCGGCCCACAGCAGGCGTCCGGCCCGCAGCTTGGCGACCTCCATGAAGAAGTTCATTCCGATGGCCCAGAAGAACGACAGACGCGGCGCGAACGTGTCGATGTCCAAGCCCGCATCCAGACCGGCCCGGATGTACTCGACACCGTCCGCGAGGGTGTAGGCAAGCTCGAGATCGGCTGTGGCACCGGCCTCTTGGATGTGGTAGCCGGAGATGGAGATCGAGTTGTACTTGGGCATCTTTTCGCTGGTGTACGCGAAGATGTCCGAGATGATGCGCATCGACGGCTTCGGTGGATAGATGTAGGTGTTGCGAACCATGAACTCTTTGAGAATGTCGTTCTGAATGGTGCCGGCGAGTTTCTCCGGCCCGACGCCCTGCTCCTCGGCGGCCGCGACGTACAGCGCCAGGATCGGCAGCACCGCACCGTTCATGGTCATCGAGACCGAGACGCTGCCCAGGTCGATGCCGTCGAACAGTTGCCGCATGTCGTAGATGGAATCGATGGCGACTCCGGCCATTCCGACGTCGCCCTGCACACGCGGGTGGTCGGAGTCGTAGCCGCGGTGGGTGGCCAGGTCGAACGCCACCGACAGACCCTTCTGACCGGCCGCGAGGTTCCGACGGTAGAAGGCGTTGGACTCGGCTGCGGTGGAGAAGCCGGCATACTGGCGGATCGTCCACGGCTGATTGACGTACATCGTGGGGTACGGCCCGCGGAGGAACGGCGGGGCACCCGGGTAGCTGTGCAGCGGGTAGCCCTCGGCCTCGGCGGCGGCGCGATCGGCCTCGGTGAACACCGGCTTGACGTCGATGCCCTCGGGGGTGGACCACACCACCTGCTCGGGCGTGTAGAAGTTGGCCTTCGCACCCTGCTGCACATGGGCGGCGACGTCCTCGGCCGACGGCGGCGTCGGCGTCGGCTCGTCGGGATCGACCAGTGGCACGTCGGCGAAACTGCCGATGGTGTGTGAAGTTCGGTTCTCGTCGGTCGTCACTTCGAGGCTCCCAGGGTGTCGAGAAGTTCGGTCAGCACGGCGACGGCGTCGACCTTCGCGGTGAGGAATCCATCGGGACGCGAGGTTCCCTCGATGCCGGCGAAGATCTTCTCGGGGCCGGCGAGCAGAACCTGCGTGACGCCTGCGGCCCGGAGCGCGTCCACGGCAGTGGCGGCCTCGTCGGCGTATCGCTTGTCGGTGCCGCACACGACGGCTATCCGAGCTCCGGACGTCTCGACCGATCCGGCGATACCGTCGACGGTCAGCGGGCCGGGATTGACGGCCTCGATTCCGCCCGACGCCAACAGGTTCGACGCGAACGTCGTTCGGACGTTGTGTTCGGCGACGCTGCCCAGCGGGACCAATAGCACTGCGGGGCGAGAATCGTGCTCGGCCAGAAAGGCATCCGAACGGTCTCGCAGCGTCTCGAATGCCCGTCCGTACCGATACACCGTTGCCGTGCCCTGCTGCGCGGTTTGTTCGGGGCTCAGTGCAGCCTCGGCCAGGTTGGGAAATTCGTTGACGCCGGTGAGCGGGGTCAGTCGGTGTGCGACGTCGGAATCGCGTTCGGTGCGGGTCTTCTCGATCGCGGCCACGAGCGAACCGTCGTCGACGGCGGCCCGGAATCCGCCCGACTCTTCGATGGTCTGGAAGAACTCCCAGGCCTTCGCGGCGACCGCCGACGTCAGCTCCTCGATGTACCAGGACCCGGCACCGGGATCCAGAACCCGCCCGAGATGCGCTTCTTCGAGCAGCAACAGCTGGGTGTTCCTGGCGATGCGGGCCGCGAACGTCTTCGACACGCCGGCTGCGCCGCCGCCCAGTGCCGCGTCGAACGGCAGCACGGTCACCGAGTCGGCACCGCCCACTCCCGCACCGAACGACGCCAGGGTGGTCCGGAGCATGTTCACCCATGGATCCCGCTGCGACATCATCGCTTCCGAGGTCACCGCATGCTGAGGAGCATCACCGGCGTCGGGCGCCCCGCACACCTGCGCGATCCGCGCCCACAGCGTGCGAGCGGCCCTGAACTTCGCGATGGTCTGGAACTGATCGTCGGTGGCGGCGAACCGGAACTCGATCTGTCGCAGCGCATCCGAGATGTCGATACCGGCGTCGGTCATGGACCGGAGGTACTCGAGGCCTGCGGCGATCGCCGCACCGATCTCCTGCGCGTCACCGCCACCGAGATTGTGGAACACGGTGCCCTCGACCGTGATCGTACGAACCGTCTCGGCGCGGCCGATCGACTCGCGAACCAACTCGAGCGCCTCGGCCAACTCGATCGACTCGGCTGCGCCCAACCCCGCTGTGAGAGTGGACACGCCGAGCCGGACATCGACCGCGGCGCGATCGTCGATATCGGCCGAATCGAGCACCCCGAACACCGCGGTGGCCGCTGCGCGAACATCCGCGCGCGCATCGAGCGTGAGCGGTGCGAGCTCGAGAAACACCCCACGCAGTACCTCCGGCAGAGCAGTCGGATCGACGCCACCGCCGCCGACCGTCAACCACAGGGCACTGGTGCCGTTGGAGAGGGAATCGAGTATCTGGGTATTGAGCGTCGAGGCGTCATCGGCTGCATCACCGAGCGAGCCGTGGCGGGTGCACACCTTCCAACCGGCGTTGACGTCGCGATGCGGGTCGCGGCCCCGCAGGTAGGGAAACTGCCCGGGCAGCGGACCTTCCGGTCGCTCGTCGAACGCGGTGTACAACGGGGACACCGTGATGTCGTCGTACGTCGTGGAATCGAGAAGATGCTCGGCATCGGCGGGCAGATCGGCCACCTCGACCCGACGGGATTTGGCCAGAACACCGGCCACTGCCTTCTGCCAGGCCGCATGAGCGCTGCGTGCGGCATCTTCGTGCGACGCGATGGACACGTGTGCTGCTCCCTCGGTTCGGCGGGTAGTCCTGCACCCGACTTGAAGTGATGCTAACCCCAGCTCTTTGCACGCTATCGTGAGGATCACCTCACGTTCGGTCGTGCGGCTCGGCCCTCCGACTCGGTGAAACCGAGTCTGTCACCTCGCGCCGGTACGCTGACCTCTCGTGACCCGGCACCTGCGCGACCTCCGACTGATCGCGCTGTTGGCGGTGATCGTCGTGTTCGCTCTGGTGGCCGTGTTCGCGCCCCATCCGAGTGTCGAACAGATTCGTGATTGGGGCACCTCCGTCGGCCCGGCGTTCCCGCTCGTGTTCTTCTGCGTGCACGCGATCGTGACCGTTGCCCCGGTCCCGAGGACCCTGTTCACGCTCAGTGCAGGAGTGCTGTTCGGGCCGCTGACCGGTCTGGCGGTGACGATCGGAGCCTCGACGGTCAGCGCGATTCTGGCCCTGCTGCTGGTTCGCGCGATCGGTCGGGATGCTGTGGCAGCGCGGATGTCGCATTCGGCCCTCGATTCGATCGACGACAGCCTGCGCCGACGCGGTTGGCTAGCTGTCGGCTCCCTGCGCCTGATCGCCCCGGTGCCGTTCTCGCTGGTGAACTACGCCTGCGGCGTGTCGGCGGTTCGTCCCGGGCCGTTCACCCTGGCTACCGCCGTCGGAATGCTGCCCGGCACCCTCGGAATCGTCGTGATCGGCGGAGCGATCGGAGGCGAGACGCATCCAGCACTGTTGGTTCTGTCCGCGGTCTGCATCGCCGTCGGTCTGAGCGGTTTGGTGGTGGATTGGCGTCTGTCGCGTAGCGCGCGATCCGAGCCCGTATCCGTGAGCGGGCCGACAACGTCGGAACCTTGACTACGAGGAATCAAGTTATGAAGCTTGACTACGTCAAATCAATGTTCTAGCCTTGTCTCATGTTCGTGCTGACCGTGGATCAACGTCGCAGCCGACGCGATATCGATCGCGTACCCGACCTGCTCGAGCACTATCGCGCCCACCAGCTGGTTCGCCCCTTCGATCGCACCGCAGGCGACGAAGTACAAGCCGTCTGCGAGGACGCAGCCACCGTGGTCTCGATAGCTCTCGAACTGGTCGCCACCCCGCACTGGAGCGTGGGAATCGGTATCGGGTCCGTTGAACTCCCGCTCCCGGAAACGACGCGGGCAGGTCGCGGACCGGCGTTCGAAGCCGCCCGAGATGCTGTGACCAGAGCCAAGAATACCCCTGCCGCACTCGCGGTCAGCGGCCCCGAATCCGCGGCCGCCGAGGATGCGGAGACCGCTTCGACCCTGGTTGCCCTCCTCATCAATCGACGATCGGACCAGGGGCGAGAAGCAGTTGCACTGATGGAGCGCGGGCTGACGCAGACCGAGGCCGCCGAACAATTGAAGATCAGCAAACAAGCAATGTCACAACGACTCTCGGTCGCGGGCTGGCACATCGAGAGCGCAGGCCGCACCCTGGCCACCCGACTGCTCGAGACAGCTGACGGAACAGGAAGCCACCGGTCATGATCGTCGCCACCCTCGTCCTGCTCGCACTGTCTGCAGTTGCCGCTACCGTCCCCACCGCAGACGGCGTCCGCCGGTGGCTGCCCACCGCGGTCGCGTCGAGCCTGCTCGCCGCAGCCGCAATCCTGGCAACCATGGCCGGGCCGGCCTACGGTCTCGGGCATGCCGTCGGAGTCGTCCTCAGCGTTGTCGCTGCAGCCGCGGGAGGGACGGCATCGGTACCGACGGTGTTCCGAGTCGCACGACGACGTAGCGACTCCACCGGAGGTGATCCGGTAGAGCCGCTACGTGGTGGATTGACGATCGGCGTTCTCGAACGCGTGGCCGTTGCAGTGTCGATCCTCGCCGGTTGGCCGGAAGGCATCGCCGTCGTACTGGCAGTCAAGGGACTTGCGCGTTATCCCGAACTGCGCGAATCACATGCCTCCGAACAATTCATCATCGGAACCTTCGCCAGCGTCCTGTGGGCGCTCGCCGCAGCCGGAGTAGGCACCGCGCTGATCACGTGATCAGCGCTGTTCCGGCTCTGCCTCCGGTGACGCCGACAGGGCACCGACGTCGAAACCCTTCGACAGCTCGGGTGCGGACGCCAACGACGTGTCGACCGGCTTGCGCGCCACCGCTTCTGCAGCCTTGACCGCCTCGGCGACCGCCGGATCCGTCTTGGTCTCGAACCACTCGGCAACCTCGTCCGAGTCGTCCTCCGGCTTGGGCTCGTTGCCGGCCGATTCGTTGGGCTCGTACCGGAACACACCGTCCTCGCCGGGCGCACCGAGTGTCTTGGCGAAGCCCTTGAGCGCATCGCCGAAATCGCTCGGAATCATCCACACCTTGTTCGCATCGCCCTGCGCCATCTGCGGCAGCGTCTGCATGTACTGGTAGGCCAGCAACTCCGGTGTCGGCTTACCGGCCTTGATGGCACCGAACACCTTCTCGATGGCCTTGGCCTGGCCCTGAGCTTCGAGGTACTTCGCAGCTCGATCACCCTGTGCCCGCAGGATGCGCGACTGCCGCTCACCCTCGGCGGTGAGAATGGATGCCTGCTTGCCACCCTCGGCTGCAAGAATTCGACTCTGCTTGTCGCCCTCGGCCGTCTTGATCGCCGATTCACGATGACCTTCGGCGGTGAGGATGGTCGCTCGCTTCTCGCGATCGGCCTTCATCTGCTTCTCCATCGACTCCTGAATGGAGGGCGGCGGATCGATGCTCTTGAGCTCGACTCGGGCCACGCGCAGGCCCCAGCGTCCGGTCGCCTCGTCCAGCACGACGCGAAGTTGTCCGTTGATCGAGTCGCGCGAGGTGAGGGTCTCTTCCAACGTCATTCCGCCGACGACGTTACGCAGCGTGGTGGTGGTCAGCTGCTCGACGCCGACGATGTAGTTGTTGATCTCGTACACGGCCGATTGCGGGTTGGTCACCTGAAAGTAGACGACGGTGTCGATGGACACTGTCAGGTTGTCCTTGGTGATCACCGGCTGCGGCGGAAACGACACGACCCGCTCACGCAGGTCGACCTTGGCGCGGATGCGGTCGACGAACGGCACGAGGAACGTGAGCTGTCCGGACACGGTGCGGGTGTAGCGGCCGAGTCGCTCGATGACGGCAGCTTCGGCCTGCGGGACGATCGAGATGGACTTGGCCATCAACACCGCGACGAACGCGACGATGACGGCCAGTGCGATAAGTGCTTCCACTGGCTACGGTCCCTTCCATACGACGGCGGTAGCGCCGTCTATTTCCATCACGGTCACGGTGGTACCCGGGGCATAGACCTCGGTCTCGTCGAGTGGGCGAGCGGTCCACACCTCCCCACCGAGCTTGATCTGGCCTTGGTGGGCAGTGATCTGTTCCAGCACGACCGCATTCTTACCGGTCAGCGCGGCCATCCCCATCGGCGTATCGGGCGGAGTCGCGAAGCGGCGTAACAAAATCGGGCGCAAACCGAGCACCAACGCCAACGACAGGACGCCGAAGACGATCGCATCGGCCCACACCGGGAAATCGGTCAGAGCCGAGACGCCGGCGGTGCCGAGCGCGCCGCCGGCGATCATCAGAAGAAAGAAGTCGCCCGTCAGTGCCTCCGCACCGGCGAGTACCACTGCCGCTATGAGCCAAATGATCGCTGCCACAGCCTCCATCCAAGCACGAATCGGACAATTGCCGGTGCGTTGCTGGACACAGCCCTACTCGGTCACGAAGTCGACCAATTGTTCGACGGCCCCGATCAGTGGTGCTTCGAGATCACGGAAGCTCGACACCGACGAATACACCCGACGCCACCCCTCTCGCGGACTCCCCCACCCCAGCTCTCGACAGATTCCGGTCTTCCAGTCCTCACCCCGCGGAATCGTCGGCCAGGCATCGATACCGACAGCAGCAGGCTTGACCGCTTCCCAGACGTCGATGAACGGATGACCGGTGACGAGCACGTGCTCGCCGAGCGACCTCGTCAACTTCGACTCCTTGGACCCGGTCACCAGATGGTCCACCAGGACGCCGACGCGACGGCCGGGTCCGGGACCGAAATCCGCCAACCGTTCCCCGAGATTGTCCAGACCCTCCAGATGCTCGACGACCACGCCCTCCACCCGAAGGTCGTGTCCCCACACGCTTTCCACCAGGGCCGCGTCGTGCACACCCTCGACCCAGATGCGGCTGGCGCGTGCCGTTCGGGCACGTAGGCCCTCGACTTTGGTCGAACCGGAGGCGGACCGCGTCTGTTGCGGCACCGCAGGGGCAGGCTTGGGCCGAACGAGGGTGACCCGACGCCCGTCGATCAGGAATGCTGCCTCGCGCAGAGCGAACAGCCGCGTCGTCCGGGCACCGTCCTCGAGTCGGACGAAGTCTCCGTCGTAGGTGCGCTCGAAGCCGACCACCGCACCGCAATAGCCGGTTCCGGCGTCTTCGACCACCAGTCCGCGTTCGGCCGGAACTTCCGGTGCCGGAACCTTGCGCATGCGACTGTGCCCTTTGAGAATGTCTCCGCCGTACATGTCGTTCACGGCGGTCAACGCTAGCGACACCGGCGTCCCGAGCACGGTTCGCCACGCCGACCTATGCTCGTGAGTCGTGTGTTCTTCGAGTGCAAGTCTTGCCCTGTGGGCCAGTTCCTGGCTGGCCGGTGCCAGCTCACCGGACGACGTCATCGACGCCTTGTCCGAGTGGGCACCGATGCATCTCGTGGGTGCGGGTGATGCGGAGGCGGCAACCGTTTTCGGGCTGCAACATCCCGGCTACGACGAGGGAATCGCGGGCTTGCTGCACGCGATCAGGGCGGCCGCAACGGCGTCCACGCCCGCCATCGGGGACGATCGGGTCAAGCTGGTTCTGCCTGCCCCCGGTGCGGTGAGTGGCCTCCCCGCCGGCACCGACTTCTCGCGAGCTGCCCTCGACGCCGGTCAGGCGGTGGTGATCGGAACCTCGGGCAACGCCGGAATCGGATTGGTACCCGTCGTGGAGGGACCGGACGTGCTGCGCTGGACCGTGTATTCGATCGTCGTCCCCGAACACGGTCATCGGGATCAGGGGTTGGGCGAGGCAGAGTACGAGATGCGGGAAGCCGTGCGGGGCGCGGCGGACGCTCTCGCGCAGATGCAGTCGCTGCCCACCCGAACCCTCGACGTCGATCCGCGCACCCGTATCGCCGCTTTGATCGCCGACGCGGCACGGCATCGCTACCCGGCTGAGATGTCCGACAGGGCGTTCCGCGTCCTCGAATCCGCGGATCGGGTCGCCGCCATTCTGACGGTCGCAGCGGGATCGGCTCCGACGGAGGCACCGACCGCGTCCGCAACCGCAGCACGTGAAGAACTTGTTCGACCGCTCTGGGCTGCAGTGCGTACCGCGCGCACCATCGCTGTCGCGACCAGCATCGAAGCAGCTATGCATTCTGCCTGACACCCTGCGGAGAAGCAGGGTGTCAGGCAGCCACGCTCACGACGTGGCAGCCGCAGGCCTGGAGGGGCGGGTGAGCTGCTCACAGCAGCCGACGGCGCAGCGACTTCCGTCCAATGTCGACCCGTAGCCGGGCACGTTGCCGAGTCCGCGGCATCGGCCACCGACTCGGTATTCGTCGACGAGTTCCCGAATCATCTGCGGGAAACGCGCGTCGGATCCCGGGGTGCCTGCGCGGGCGAAGGCCATTCCGAGTTCGCGGGCCTTCTCCTCCGCCTCGGTGTCGAGATCCCACACGACCTCGAGATGGTCGGACACGAATCCGATCGGACACACGATCACGGCGTCGACGGACTTCGCCGACAGCGCTTCGAGATGATCACAGATGTCGGGGTCCAGCCACGGAACCTGAGGCGGTCCGGAACGGGACTGCCACACCAGGTCGTAGTCGTCGACACCCGACGCAGCGGCCACGAGCCTCGATGCCTCGGCCACCTGACGGCTGTAGAGATTCCCGCCATCCGCGGGCGGGCCGGCATTGGCGTCGGCGGCCGACGGAATCGAGTGGGCCGTGAACACCAGACGCGCACCGGCTCGGTGCTGTTCCGGCAGTGAGGCTCGCGCTGATGCGACCGCGTCGCTGAACGTGTCGACCATCAACGGGTGGTCGTAGTACTGCCGGATCTTGAGCAGATGCGGTGCATCGTCCCCGACCGCGGCGCGGGCTCGGGCGATGTCCTCGTGGTACTGCCTGCATCCGGAGTACCCGCCCCACGCGGAGGTGGGAAAGACCAGTGCGTTCCTGATGCCGTCCGACGCCATCGTCGCGACGGTGTCCTCGATCATCGGATGCCAGTTGCGGTTTCCGAAATAGATCGGCAAATCCACTCCGGCGGAATCGAATTCAGCACGAAGCGCATCGATGATGTCTCGGTTGAGCCGGTTGATCGGAGAGACGCCTCCGAAGTGCATGTAGTGCTCGACAACGGCGTCCAGACGCTCGGGCGGCACTCCGCGCCCACGAGTGACGTTCTCCAGGAACGGGCGTACGTCGGCGGGCTGTTCCGGTCCGCCGAACGAGAGCACCAACAATGCGTCGAAGTCTCCAGGGGTGGTCATGTTTTCCATTGTGCCCCCGCCGCCGACCGGCCCCGGCGGGGGTCCGGTCGGCGAACGAAACATGTCGGTGGGCGCACGTGTGGTTCCGCCCACCGCGGTGTCACATGTTCTCGGGCAGGTACGTGTTGTGGCTGGCTCCGCCATCGACGTACACGATGGATCCGGTGGTGCCGGGCAGCCAATCGGAGAGCAAGGCGACGATGGACTTGGCGACCACGGTGGGGTCGTTGACATCCCAACCGATGGGAGCGGCACCGTCCCAGTACACGTTCAGCTGGTCCATCTTGGCCGCGTCACCGGTAGCCGTACCCGCAATTGCCTTGGCGGCAAGGGTTCTGATCGGTCCTGCCGCGACGAGATTGGAGCGAATTCGCTTGGCCGCGCCCACTTCCCGAGCGACGTAGCGGTTGACCGATTCGAGTGCAGCCTTGGCGACACCCATCCAGTTGTAGTACGGCATCGACGTGCGGGGATCGAAGTCCATTCCGACGATGGAGCCACCCTCGTTCATGACCGGCAGAACAGCGCGAGCCAGCGACGCATAGCTCCACGCGGAGATCTCGAACGCCCTCGCAGCATCGGGGCCGGGGCCGTCGAGGAACGGCTTGGCGTCCGGACCCATCAGGGTGCGGGGCGCGAAGGCAATCGAGTGCAGGACCCCGTCGATGCCCTCGGGCGCCACTTCGCGTACGCGGTCGGCCAGCGCTGCCAGATGCTCCTCGTTGGTGGCGTCGAGCTCGATCGCCGGCGGCACCTCCTTGGGCAGACGCTGTGCGATGCGATCGATGAGTCGAAGCCGATCGAACCCGGTGATGATCACCTTGGCACCCTGCTCCTGCGCCATGGCAGCGGCGTGGAATGCGATGGAGGCATCGGTGATGATGCCGGTGATGAGAATGGTCTTGCCTTCGAGCAATCCGCCCATAGTGCTGTGTTCCTTAATTCGGAGGTGTGCGTCTATCGAAATCGTTGTGCGAGTAGGCCTTCAGTGCCCCATGCCCATGCCACCGTCGACCGGGATGACAGCACCGGACACGTACGACGAGTCCGGGCCGGCGAGGAAGCTCACCACTGCTGCGACGTCCTCGGGCTGACCGAGGCGCTGAAGCGGGATGTATTCCTTTGCCTTGCCGCGCAGATCGTCCGAGAGTTCTGCAGTCATGTCGGTTTCGATGAACCCCGGGGACACGACGTTCGCCGTGATGGATCGCGAACCCAGTTCCCTCGTGATCGATCGAGCCATTCCGATGACGCCTGCCTTGGACGCCGCGTAGTTGATCTGGCCCGGTCCGCCGGCCATGGCCACGACCGAACTCAGGAAGATCATCCGGCCCCAGCGCGCGCGCAGCATGGCGCGGTTGGCGCGCTTGGCAACTCGGAACGCTCCGGTCAGGTTGGCATCGATGACGCGCTGGAACTGATCCTCGGTCATTCGCATGAGCAACGTGTCGTCGGTGATTCCCGCATTCGCCACCAGAACCTCGACGGGCCCCTGCTTCTCCTCGACCTCCTTGAAGGCTGCGTCGACCGAGGCGGAATCTGTGACGTCGCAGACGACCCCGAACAATCCGTCGGGGGCCCCGGATCCGCGGTGGGTGACGGCCACCTTGTGTCCGTCGGCGGCGAGCCGCTGGGCGATGGCGAGACCGATACCTCGGTTGCCTCCGGTGACGAGTACCGATCGCGCGATGAAGTCAGGTGTGGACATGCCTAGCAACCTATCTGTTCGTCATGGAATGAGAAAGCAAAACTTACTGGTGAGTAAGAACAACGATCACGGCAGACGTTGCCGCATCACCAACGCCGAACCGAGCCCGGCAGAGATACACAGGACACCGAGGATCAACCAGGGACGCGACGCGTCGCCGCGGGTGATCTCGAATCCGATCTGCTCTTCGAGGGTGTCGTAGACGTCTCTGAGGTCCTCGAGGGACGACGCGGTGAAGAAGCTACCGCCCGAGAGGTCTGCGATCTCACGCAGCGACGGATCGTCGACCGGTACCGGGACTCGTTCGACGCCTGCCTCGTCCTCGATTTCCACCGAGCCGTAGCTGGTGCCGAACGAAATCGTGGAGATCGGCACGTTCTTGTCCTTGGCGGCACGCGCGGCGGTGTACCCACCGCGTGGGTCGTCGAGGTTCTGGGGAACGGTCTGCTTGCCGTCCGAGAGCAGCACGATGCGCGCAGGAGGTGCCGCATCGCCGCCACCGAGAATCGCTCCGAGAGTGTCGATCGACTGGAGCGAGGTGAAGATCGCCTCACCGGTGGCCGTTCGTTCACTGAGCTGCAACTTGTCGATGGCGGACTTGGTGGCCTCGCGATTGGCGGTGGGAGACACCAGGACCGACGCCGTGCCGGCAAAGGCGACCAATCCGAGATTGATCCCGGGTGTCAAACCGTCGGCGAAGGATTTCGCTGCATCCTGTGCGGCCGCCAAGCGAGTCGGCTCGACGTCGGTGGCCTCCATGGAGAGCGACACGTCGATCACGAGCATGACGGTCGCCCGATTCCGTGGCACGCGCTGGTCGTCCGTCGGACCGGCCAACGCGACGGTCAGAAACATCAGACCGACCAGCACGAGGGCCGTCGGCACATGCCGCAGCCGATTGGGCCGATCGGGCGCAACGGACTCGAGCAGCTCCATGTTGGAGAACCGCAGCACGTGCTTCTGCTTGCGCCGCTGAATCCACACGTAGCCGACCGTCAGCGCGATGACGACGAGGAGAAAGCCCAGCCACCAGGGCGAAGCGAAATCGGTCAGGCTCATCGCGCCGCCCGAGCGGTGTTGGTGAACCCGGACCCGATGGTGTGCCTGCGTGCGGTCACGAACCGTACGACGTCGGCAATCCAGTCGCCGTCGGTGCGCAGCGTCAGGCGTGGTGCTCCGCACCGTCGTAGCGCCTTCTCCACGTCGTCGCGGTGTGCTGCTGCAGCGCGCGCGAAGTCGGCACGCAGCCGCGGCGTCGTGCTGAATTCACGGGTACGGCCGGATTCGGGATCGTGCAGCACGACGTCACCGACGTCGGGTAGCTCCAGATCACGCTGATCGAGCACCTCGACGGCCAACACGTCGTGCCGCGCCGAGATTGCCCGGAGCGAGCGCTCCCAGTCGATCGGACCGAGAAAATCGCTGATCACCACGGCCATCCCGCGGCGGCGTTCGGGCCGTCGCAGTGCTTCGATGGCAGCGCGCAGGTCGCCGCGCACCCCGTCGGCCGCAGCCGGTGTCGTGGCGATGGCTCGGAGCATCGACTGGGTGTGCACGCGGCCGCCCCGTGCCGGGATCCGGGTTGTATCGGAACCGGTGGCCACCACCGCACCGATTCGGTTTCCGCCGCCACCGGACAGATGCGTGATCGCAGCCGAGGCCGCGACCGCTAGATCCCGCTTCTCGCACCCGGTGGTGCCGAAATCGAGGCTCGCGGACAGGTCGACCACGAGCCAGGTCTCCAGCTCGCGGTCGGCCACGGACTGCCGTACGTGCGGATGCGTCGTGCGTGCGGTGACCGACCAGTCCATCTGACGGACGTCGTCGCCCGGTTGATATTCCCTGGCGTCACCCGGTTCCGATCCGGGACCGGGGATCAATCCGAGATGGTCGCCGTGCAGTACCCCGTCCAGCCGTCTGCGTACCGTCAGTTCGAGGGTCCGCAGCGCCGCAGCCAACTTGGGGTCGCGAAGCTCACCCGATCGAAACGACGGCGGCCGAGAAACGACGGGTCGGCGTGTGGTCTCGGGAGCGGTGTCGGATCCGCTCACTGCCCCGGCGTACCGATCGCCGGGCCGTCACCCGACGGCTTCTGCAGAGATGGTGCCGGTTGGCCGTACTGGCCACCCTGCGGGTGCTGAGGCGCGGGCTGCTGAGGAGTAGGGGCCTGTCCTCGGCCGGGGTACTGGCCGGCAGCGGGGAACTGCCCTTGCGGCGGATACTGCCCCTGCGGCTGACGTCCGTCGACGTGCGGACCTTCCGAGCCGGCTCCGTTGCTCTGCGGCACCGGGACCGCCTGCGGTGATACCTGTGGCAACCCGACGGTCTGCAGAACCCGGGAGATGACCGTTTCGGGAGTCACCTCGTCGGCCAGAGCGTCGTAGGACAACACCAGACGGTGCCGGAGGACGTCGGGGATGACCTCGAGGACGTCCTGCGGAACGACATAATCGCGACCCCGGAGCAGAGCAAGCGCCCTGGACGCCGCGATGATTCCGAGCGTGGCACGCGGTGACGCGCCGTACGCGATCCAGCTGGCCACGTCGTCCATACCGAACTGCTCCGGCGTTCGCGTAGCGGAGATGACTCGCACCACGTAGTCGACGAGAGCGTGGTGCACGAACACCGAGCTGGCCAGATTCTGCAGCCGAACCAGCTCGACCGGGTCGAGGATCTGCTTGGGCTCGGGCGCCTTGATACCCATGCGGTAGACGATCTCGCGTTCTTCTTCGATCGTGGGGTAGTCGACGACGATCTTGAACAGGAATCGGTCGCGCTGAGCTTCGGGTAGGGGGTAGACACCCTCGTTCTCGATGGGGTTCTGCGTGGCCATCACGAGAAACGGATCGGGCATCGAGAACGTCTTGCCACCGATGGTCACGTGTCGTTCTGCCATGACCTCGAGCAGTGCGGACTGGACTTTCGCCGGCGCTCGGTTTATCTCGTCGGCCAGAACGAAGTTGGCCACGACCGGTCCGAGTTCGGTGTCGAACTCCTCCCGGCCCTGACGATAGATCCTGGTTCCGACGAGGTCGGTCGGAACGAGATCAGGGGTGAACTGAACTCGCGAGAAAGAGCCGCCCACGACCCTCGCGAAGGTCTCGACTGCAAGGGTCTTGGCCACGCCAGGCACACCTTCGAGCAAGACGTGTCCGCGTGCGAGCAACCCCACCAGAATGCGCTCGACGAGACGGTCCTGTCCGACTATCACGCGCTTGACCTCGTACACGGCCTTCTCGAGAAGCTGGACGTCCTCGGCGAGGGCCGGACTGTCCACCCGCTTCGGCTCCCCACTCGGTGGATTCGGAGTCGGAGACTCGACTGCCGTCGACCCCTCGTCGTTCGAAATCCGGCCGTCACGTGATGTCACCAAGAATTCACCGCTTTCAGTCGATCGTCGTCGGGCACGTTTCATACCGCCGCAATCAACTATTCCAGGTGATCTGCGTGCGTGCCGAAAGGCGCCCCCGCCGCGCGCGCCGGAGTGGAGCCTGCGGAACGACGCAGTGGCTCCGGAGTGGAGCCTGCGGAACGACGCAATAGCTCGAGAGTGGAGCCTGCGGAACGACCAGAAGTACCGGAGTGGAGCCTGCGGAACGACGCAGAAGTACCGGAGTGGGACCGCAGGAGTGCTCGGGAGTCAGGACACCATGCGTACGGCGTAGGGGGTCATACCGCTGTATCGCACGTCGGATACCTTGACCACCGAACCGGACTGGGGCGCTTCGAGCATCTTGCCGTCGCCGAGGTAGAGCGCGACGTGTTGGCTGGCGTTGGGTCCGTAGAAGATCATGTCGCCACGCTTCATCTCCGAGGACGGCACCTGCTTGCCCGCGGTGTATTGGTAGCCGGTGTAGTGCGGCAGCGAGATTCCCAGGCCTGCGAACGCGTAGATCATCAATCCCGAGCAGTCGAAGCCGACCTTGTTGTAGTCGCCGTAGCTGTCTGCGACTCCGCCGTCCCTGATGCCCTTCGTCGGTCCGTTCTCGTCTCCGCCACCCCACGAGTACGGCACGCCGAGTTGGCTCATTCCGCGGTCGATCGCCAATTCGACGGCGGCGCTTCCGGTGACCGACGGCGTCGTGGACGTCTTCGGTTTCGTGGGCGTCTTCGGTGTGGTGGTCGTCTTCGGTGTCGTGGGTGTGGTTGTGGTGGAGCTGTCCGTATCGGTCGACGTGCTGGAATCGTCGTCCACGTCGACGTGCGAGCGCTGCCCCTCGGCAATGGCCGCCGCGCGTTGTTGCGCCGCAAGGTTGGCCGACACTCGGGCAGCTGCCTGCACAGCAGCTTCCTTGGCTGCGGCGGTGGCGGCGGCGATGGCGGCATCCTCGGCCGCCTTCTGCGCCTCCCAGTCGCCGTACGCCGCACGCTGGTCCTGCAGACCTGCGACGTTGCTGCGGGCGGCATCGAGCTCGGTCTGCGCCGAATCACGCTGGGATTCGATCGTGGCCTTGCGGTCGGCCTCTGCCTGCAGCGCGGCCTGCGCCTCGGCGATCGCCTGCTCGGCCTCGGCCTTCTTTGCCTCGGCTTCCGACGCTGCCGCGTCGGCCTGCTGCTTGGACTCACGCGCCGCCGAGTCGCGGTTCGCCTGCTCGGTACGGGCGCGCTGCAAGCCGTCCAGTACTGCATTCTGGCTGTTGGACAGAACCTTCAGGACCTGGGCGCGGTCCAGGACGTCGTCCGGTCCGCTCGATCCAAGAAACGACGCCATCGAGGCGACGCCCGAGCCCTGGGTGTAGCTCGATTTGGCGAATTCGTCGAACTTGCGCTGAGCTGCCTGAATCTGCGTGCCGGCATCGGCGAGCGCCTGCTGGGCTGCTCCCACGACGGCTGCGGCAACGTCCGCGGCGTCCCGTGCGTTCTGCAGATCGACCAGGGCTTTGTTGACGCCTTCTCGCTTCACGGCGACCTCGTCGTCGAGCTGTGCGAGTTGTTGGTTGGCGGACGCGATCGCGTCGATCAGCTGCCCGACCTGCCCCAGACGGGAGTCGACTGCACTTCCGGCAGCGGCGATGTCGGTGTCGGACGGATTGGGGGGAGGCGGAGGTACCGCGGCGGCGACTCCGGGCATGGTCGCCGTCAGCGCGAGAACGAGACCGGCACCTGCCAGCACGAATCGGGTACGGACGAGCGCTCTGCGGCGCGTGCCGCGAACTGGACGTCGGCTCACAAATGTCTCCCTCGGGTCCGGCATTCACTCCGGTCCCGAGAGGACAGTCGTGCCGCCGAGGTGCTCTCCGTCCTCCACCCCGACCGCAGGTGACGGTGAACATGTTCGCCGGGCGGGAAAGGGGCGCGCAGCGACACGACAGGTGCGAACCACGTCAGTCACACCCGAAGCAGTGGCCTCCCGAGTTCCCCACGGATGACACCTGCCTTCTGCGACACTCCTTCCCCAGCAGTGCCAATGGCACCGTACGACACTTCGCACACTAAAGAAACTCCAGTCACAAATGACACATTTGTAATTTCACCAGGCACAATGCCGTGAACTCGGTGTTTGCCGAAAACAATTTTTCGGACTTTTTCCGAACCGACATCCGACGGCGCAGTGCCCCGTCTGCGTCGGTCGGTCGAATGACGAATCCGCGCGTGACGTCAGCGCTCGACGGGCTGTGCATCGTGCGGGGCGGCAGTGGCCGACCGCGCACGATATCGACGCACCTTCACGGCGGCTGTCAGTGCTGCCACCGCGGCGACGATCACGACCAGCCCGCCCGTCAGCAAGCCCCAGGGAGTCTGGTCCTCGACGAGGGTGTCGACGAAGTTGTCCGCGGCAACGACGTGGTCGCCGGTGTAGGTCCGGTCCTGGCCGGCCTCGAGGGTCACCCGACTGATCGAGTCGCTGAACGTACCCACCTGCCCGGGGCTCAGTACGAGAACAGTCCCGCCCTCGCGTGCTCCGACCGCTGTCGCGAGATCACGCAGCTGCGAGTCGTGGCGAGGTTCGGTCGGCACGATCACGATGCTCAGATCGATACCGTTGTCCTCGGCACGAGCAACGGCTGCGGACAATCCGGCTTCCTCGTCGGCGGGGGCGCTGACGCCGGACTCGCGGACCGTGGCGACGATGCTGTCGACGTCCAGACCTGCCGGGATATCGGTGGCAAGTGGGGATACGGCGTGAATCGGCTCAGGCATCTCTCGTCCAGTCGGTAGGAACCAGTCGCGTCGAACCCTACGTCACGCCGCTCTCGATTCCGGGGAGGGCCGGACGCCCGATGCCGCAACTGAGGCCGCCCTTCATTGCGTCGCACGAAGCACTACGTGAGGATTGTGACGTGGGTCGTTCTCTCGGCATCCCTGGCGAAACGGACCCGCACGTTTTCACAGGACAAGCGTACTGTTAGACTTCCATCGAGACACTGGCCGAGCGTCCGCAGGCAATCTGCACACCGGATGTCATGCCGCGACGCACGGACAGGGCCTCGCTTCAACCGTCGACACAGCCCCGTCGGCGGTGTGCCTCATAGACGAGTGGAGCTGAAGTGACCGCAAGTAATAACTCATTCGGTGCAAAGGGCACCCTCGAAGTCGGAGAGAACTCGTACGAGATCTTCCGGTTGTCGGCCTTGCCCGGTGCCGAGAAACTGCCCTATGCGCTGAAGGTCCTCGCGGAGAACCTCCTTCGCACCGAGGACGGTGCCAACATCACCGCCGACCACATTCGCTCGATCGCGTCGTGGGACCCCGCGGCCGACCCGAGTGTCGAAATTCAGTTCACCCCTGCACGCGTCATCATGCAGGACTTCACCGGCGTTCCGTGCATCGTCGACCTCGCCACGATGCGTGAAGCCGTCACCACCCTGGGCGGCGACCCCAACAAGGTCAATCCCCTCTCCCCCGCCGACATGGTCATCGACCACTCGGTCATCCTCGACGTCTTCGGCCGCGCCGACGCTCTCGAGCGCAACGTCGACCTCGAGTACGAGCGCAACGGTGAGCGCTACCAGTTCCTGCGTTGGGGACAGGGCGCGTTCGACGACTTCAAGGTCGTCCCCCCGGGCATGGGCATCGTGCACCAGGTCAACATCGAGTACCTCGCGCCGACGATCATGACCCGCAAGGGCCAGGCCTACCCCGACACCTGTGTCGGCACCGACTCGCACACCACGATGGTCAACGGCCTCGGTGTGTTGGGCTGGGGCGTCGGCGGCATCGAAGCGGAAGCTGCCATGCTCGGCCAGCCCGTCTCGATGCTCATCCCCCGCGTCGTCGGCTTCAAGCTATCCGGTGAGATCCAGCCCGGCGTCACCGCGACCGACGTGGTGCTGACCGCGACCGAGATGCTGCGCAAGCACGGCGTCGTCGGCAAGTTCGTCGAGTTCTACGGCGAGGGCGTGGCCGAGGTTCCCCTCGCGAACCGCGCCACCCTGGGCAACATGAGCCCCGAGTTCGGTTCCACCGCAGCGATCTTCCCGATCGACGAGGAAACCATCAACTACCTGCGCCTCACCGGCCGCAGCGACGAGCAGCTCGCGCTCGTCGAGGCGTACGCCAAGGAACAGGGCATGTGGCACGACCCGAAGAACGAGGCCGTGTACTCCGAGTACATCGAGCTCGACCTCAACACGGTCGTCCCGTCCATCGCAGGACCGAAGCGTCCGCAGGACCGAATCCTGTTGTCCGACTCCAAGGTTGCGTTCCGCAAGGACATCCACAACTACGTCGAGGAGAACCACCCGAAGCACGAGGGTGACAGCAAGCTCGACGAGGCCCTCGACGAATCGTTCCCGGCAAGCGACTCCGCTTCGCTGAGCTTCGCCGAAGAGGATTCCGTCGACGTTCGTTCTGCCGCATACGGTTCCGAGGGTCGTCCGAGCAAGCCGATCCGGGTCACCACCGACGAGGCAGGCGAGTTCGTCCTCGATCACGGTGCCGTCGTGGTTGCAGGCATCACCTCCTGCACCAACACCTCGAACCCGTCGGTGATGCTCGGCGCAGCACTGCTCGCCCGCAACGCCGTCGAGAAGGGCCTGTCCACCAAGCCCTGGGTCAAGACCAACATGGCCCCCGGCTCGCAGGTCGTCACCGACTACTACGAGAAGGCCGGCCTCTGGCCGTACCTCGAGAAGCTCGGCTACTACCTCGGTGGTTACGGCTGCACCACGTGTATCGGTAACACCGGCCCGTTGCTCGAGCCGATCTCGAAGGCGATCAACGACAACGACCTCTCGGTCACCGCAGTGCTGTCGGGCAACCGCAACTTCGAGGGTCGCATCTCCCCCGACGTCAAGATGAACTACCTGGCCTCACCGCCGCTGGTCATCGCATACGGCCTCGCAGGCACGATGGACTTCGACTTCGAGACCGACCCACTCGGCGAGGATCACGAGGGCAACCCCGTGTTCCTGAAGGACATCTGGCCGTCCTCGCAGGAGATCGAAGACACCATCAAGTCCTCGATCAGCCGGGACATGTTCAGCAAGTCCTACGAGACCATCTTCGCCGGCGACAGCCGCTGGCAGAACCTGTCGACCCCCGAGGGCGACACGTTCGAGTGGGATCCCAAGTCGACCTACGTGCGTAAGCCTCCGTACTTCGACGGCATGACGATGGACCCGGCTCCTGTCGAGGACATCACGGGTGCACGCGTGTTGGCTCTGTTGGGCGATTCGGTCACCACCGACCACATCAGCCCGGCAGGTCCGATCAAGGCAGGCACGCCTGCCGCGCAGTACCTCGATTCGCACGGTGTCGAGCGCAAGGACTACAACTCGCTCGGTTCGCGTCGTGGTAACCACGAGGTGATGATCCGCGGAACGTTCGCGAACATTCGCCTCAAGAACCAGCTCCTCGACGACGTCTCGGGCGGCTACACCCGCGACTTCACGCAGGACGGCGGACCGCAGTCCTTCATCTACGACGCGTCGCAGAACTACCAGAAGGCCGGCATCCCGCTGGTCGTGCTGGGTGGCAAGGAGTACGGCAGTGGCTCCTCACGCGACTGGGCGGCCAAGGGAACCTCGCTCCTGGGCGTCAAGGCCGTCATCACCGAGTCGTTCGAGCGCATCCACCGCTCCAACCTCATCGGCATGGGCGTCGTTCCCCTTCAGTTCCCGGCCGGTGAGAGCGCGTCGTCGCTCAAGCTCGACGGCACCGAGACCTTCGACATCGTCGGCGTCGCGAAGCTGAACGAGGGCACCACCCCGAAGACGATGACCGTGATCGCCACCAAGGAAGACGGCACCAAGGTCGAGTTCGAGGCTGTGGTTCGCATCGACACCCCCGGTGAAGCGGACTACTACCGCAACGGCGGCATCCTGCAGTACGTGCTGCGCAACATGATCAGAGGCTGAGTGCGCGTCGTCTGACGTACGCCTCGAACGGCGATGGGCCCGGAACCGAGAACGTGTTTCCGGGCCCATCGCCGTATCGGTCGAGGCCCTCATCGAAAGTAGGAAACCCACACGTGCCCAAGGTCAGCGAAGACCACCTGGCGGCCCGCCGTAGCGAGATTCTCGACGGCGCGCGCAGGTGCTTCGGCGAGTTCGGCTACGAAGGCGCGACGGTGCGACGTCTCGAAGAGGCCACCGGCCTGTCGCGCGGAGCCATATTCCATCACTTCAAGGACAAGGACGGCCTCTTCCTGGCGCTGGCACAGGAAGACGCTCGACGCATGGCCGAGGTTGCGGCCACTCAGGGTCTGGTGCAGGTGATGCGAGACATGCTGGCGCAACCCGAGCAATTCGAATGGCTCGGCACCCGACTCGAGATCACCCGACGACTGCGCACCGACGCGGACTTCCGGAGCAGCTGGGCCGAACGGTCGGCAGAGCTGACCGACGCGACACTCGGGCGACTCGAGCGTCAGAAGACCGCAGGAAGACTGCGTGACGATGTGCCCAACGACGTCCTGGCCGACTACCTGGATCTGGTACTGGACGGCCTGGTGGCGCGCATAGCGTCCGGCCACGGCAGATCCAACCTCGCAGCGATCCTCGATCTCGTCGAGGAATCCGTCCGGCGGCAGGACTGACCCCGGCCGTTCACGCCAGCTGAATCAGTTCCAGGTATTCCTGCGACCAGTGGTCCTCGGTACCGTCGGGGAGGAGAATGACCCGTTCCGGTGAAAGCGCTTCGGCGGCACCGGGATCGTGGGTCACCAGTACGACGGCTCCCTTGTAGCTGCGGAGCGCATCGAGGACCTGCTCGCGTGAAATCGGGTCGAGGTTGTTGGTCGGCTCGTCGAGCAGAAGAACGTTCGCGGCGGAAGACACCAATCCGGCGAGTGCCAGGCGGGTCTTCTCACCGCCGGACAGTGTTCCCGCAGGCTGGTCGAGCTGGGGGCCGGTGAACATGAAGGCACCGAGGAGAGACCGTAGTTCCTGCTCGCCGGTGTCGGGTGCAGCGTGACGGATGTTCTCCCAGACCGACGCAAGGTCGTCGAGGGTGTCGTGTTCCTGTGCGAAGTACCCGACGCGCATGCCGTGGCCGGGCTCGATCTCTCCGGTATCGGCCTTCTCGGTGCCGGCCAGAATGCGCAGCAGCGTCGTCTTGCCTGCACCGTTGAGCCCGAGTACCACCACGCGGCTGCCTCGGTCGATGGCGAGGTCCACGCCGGCGAAGATCTCCAGCGATCCGTACATCTTGGTCAGGTTCTTCGCCATCAGCGGCGTCTTGCCGCACGGTGCGGGCTCAGGGAAGCGGATGTGCGCCACCTTGTCGGACACGCGTTCCGCGTCGAGGTTGGCCATCAGCTTGTCCGCGCGCTTTGCCATGTTCTGTGCTGCAACGGCTTTCGTCGCCTTGGCACCCATCTTGGCGGCCTGCACGCGCAGCGCCCCCGCCTTCTTCTCCGCGTTGGCGCGTTCGCGGCGGCGGCGTTGCTCGTCGGTGGCGCGGGCGTCGAGGTACTTCTTCCAGTTCATGTTGTAGATGTCGGCCTCGCCGCGCACCGCGTCCAGGAACCACACCCTGTTCACCACGTCTCCGAGCAGTTCGACATCGTGACTGATCACGATGAGTCCCCCCTCGTGGTTCTGCAGGAAACCCCGCAGCCAGGTGATGGAATCGGCGTCGAGGTGGTTGGTTGGCTCGTCGAGCAGCAACGTGGTGTTCGAGCGTCCACCACTGCCGTCGGACGCGGCGAACAGAATGCGAGCCAGTTCGACGCGCCGGCGCTGGCCACCGGAGAGAGTCCGCAGCGGTTGACCGAGGATGCGGTCCGCCAGGCCGAGACTGTTGCAGATGCGCGCAGCCTCGCTCTCTGCTTCGTAGCCGCCGAGCGAGGCGAAACGCTCTTCGAGTTCGCCGTACTTGCGAACGGCCTTGTCGAGCAGGGCCTCGTCGGCCACCTCGGCCATCAGGGCCTGCTGCTTCTCCATCTTGTGCAGGAGCGTGTCGAGACCCCGGGCCGAGAGCACTCGGTCCTTGGCCAGCACGTCGAGATCGCCCTCTTTGGGATCCTGCGGTAGGTAGCCGAGCTCTCCGGTACGCACGACCTCGCCCGCGTACGGCTCGCCTTCTCCTGCCAGGATGCGCAGAGTGGTGGTCTTGCCGGCACCGTTACGACCGACCAATCCGATGCGGTCGCCTGCCTGTACGCGGAGCGCAGGCCCCTCGGTGGACAGAAGGGTCCGCACACCGGCACGAACTTCCAGGTCGGTGGCGGTGATCACGCGTGAGCTCCTAGCGATTGCAGAACAACATCGTTGCCCGTCGACCGACGAGCAAACCTCAGGTGCGCCGAAGTACGGCACAGTAAACCCCCATTTTAGCTCAGCATTCACGTGGCCCCACCCAGGAACGACGGTGACACCGGTAACGTCTGACCGATGACCGACGCCTCCGAAACAGTCAGCCCTCCCAGCGCGCCGATCCCCGATCTCACCGGGCGCACCGCTCTCGTCACCGGCGCCAGCCGGGGCATCGGCAAGGCCATCGCCGCCGAACTGCTCGCTCGCGGCGCAAATGTCGCCATCACCGCACGCAAGCGCGAACCTCTCGTTGCCGCAGCCGCAGAGCTCGGCGATTCCGTGCTCGCGATCGACGGCAATGCAGGCGACCCCGAGCACCGACGCAACGCAGTGGCGAGCACCGTCGAGACATTCGGATCACTGGACATTCTGGTGAACAACACCGGCATCAATCCCGTCTACGGCTCGCTGATGGATGCCGACCTGGCGGGCGTGAGCAAGATCTTCGAGACCAACGTCGTGGGTACTCTCGGCTTCGTCCAGCAGGCGTTTCATGCCTGGATGGGCGAGCACGGCGGAGCGATCGTCAACGTCGCGAGCGTGGCAGGCATCCGCTCCACCGGCGTGATCGCCGCGTACGGCGCATCCAAAGCCGCTCTGATCCGCCTCACCGAGGAGCTCGCCTGGCAGCTCGGTCCGCGGATTCGTGTCAATGCCGTGGCACCGGGCGTGGTGAAGACGAAGTTCGCGGAAGCGCTCGTCGCGAACGGCGAGGACGCGGCAGCGGCCGGCTACCCGATGAAGCGCCTCGGAAACCCGGAGGACGTAGCGGCTCTGGTGGCGTTCCTGGTGTCGGACGCGTCCTCCTGGATCACCGGCGAGACCGTGCGCGTGGACGGTGGTTTGCTCGCCACCGGCGGAATGTGAACGATTTCTCGGCCGACGTCACGGTGGTCGGACTCGGTCCCGCGGGACGGTCGGTGGCCCACCGATGCGCCGAGGCCGGCCTGGACGTGGTCGTCGTCGATCCGCATCCGTCGCGTACCTGGACACCGACGTATTCCGCCTGGGCCGACGAGTTGCCGTCGTGGTTGCCCGAGACCGCCGTCGCCTCGGTTGCGCAGAAGCCTGCGGTATGGACCGATCGTCATCGGATCATCGACCGGACGTACTGCGTGCTGGACACACCTGCCCTGCAGGCGACCCTGTCTCTGGACCGCGTGCGAGTGCTGGCGGGGACGGCCGTCGACGTCACCGGATCTCGCGTTACCACGGCCGACGGCACCGTCGTCGATGCTCGGCACGTCGTCGACGCCCGCGGCACGCTCGACTCGCGCGACCTTGCACAGCAGACGGCGTACGGCATCGTCGTCGAACGGCACCGCGCCGAACCGATCCTCGAAGGATCCGACGCCTGGTTCATGGACTGGCGCACCGACAACGGCGCTCGGCCCGGCGAAGCACCGAGTTTTTTGTACGCCGTGGCGCTCGACGAAGATCGGATTCTGCTCGAAGAGACCTGTCTGGTCGGCCGACCCCCGCTGGAACTCGCAGTGCTTCGATCACGGCTGCACCACCGTCTGGCCCACCGGGATCTGGAACCGACCGGCCACGAGGACATCGAGCGAGTGCGCTTCTCGGTCGAACCGCCGCCTCGGTCACGACTGCACACCGGGCCAAGCGGTCCGGTGTTGTTCGGCTCTCGCTCGAATCTGATGCATCCCGCCACGGGGTACAGCGTCGCGGCGTCGCTCGCATCGGCAGATCACCTCGTCGAGAGGTTCAGTGGCGGCGGTCGGTCACGCCTCGCCCGCCCGATACATGTCTGGACGGTCCAGAAGCTTCGCAATCTCGGCCTTCGGACAGCGCTGAGTCTCGACCCGGAGATGGTTCCTCAGTTCTTCTCCAGCTTCTTCTCGCTCCCGGTCGAACTGCAGCGCTCGTACCTGTCCGGCCACGACGACGCCGCCGGGACGATGACGGCGATGCTCAAGATGTTCCCGACACTCCCGTCCTCGGCCAGGCTCGCGATCGCGCGCACGATGATGCGGACTCCGGGCCGCGGCTGAGTTTCTTCCCATCGGTCGACACGCGGGCGCCCGGTCGGCGATCATGGACAGATGCGCAGCATTTGGAAGGGCTCGATCGCCTTCGGACTGGTCAATGTTCCGGTGAAGGTCTACTCGGCCACCGAGCAGCACGACATCCGATTCCATCAGGTGCACGCGAAGGACGGCGGTCGCATCAAGTACGACCGGATCTGCCAAGAATGCGGCAAGTCGGTGCAGTTCGCCGACATCGACAAGGCCTACGATTCCCCCGACGGCGAACGCGTGATTCTCACCGACGAGGACTTCGACAAGCTGCCGGCGGCGGAGAAGCACGAGATCCCGGTACTCGAATTCGTGCCGACCGAGCAGATCGATCCGATCCTCTACGACAAGAGCTACTTCCTCGAGCCGGATTCAGCGTCACCGAAGGCCTATGTGCTGCTGCGCGAGACCTTGGAAGAAACCGAGCGCACTGCGCTGGTTCACTTCACTCTGCGGCAGAAAACCCGGCTGGCTGCGCTGCGCGTGCGCGACGACATCCTGGTGATCCAGACATTGCTGTGGCCGGACGAGGTCAGGGCCGCAGAATTCCCGTCGCTCGACGATGCGCCCTCCGCGCGTCCCCAGGAAGTGAAAATGGCGACGTCCCTGGTCGAGAGCATGTCCTCGGAATTCGATCCCACCGAGTACACGGACGACTACCAGACCGAGCTACGGAAGCTGATCGACGAGACGCTGGCCAACGGGGGCGAGAAGGTCGTCCACACCGAGTCGAAGAAGGACGACGACGGCGAGGACGCCGAGGTCGTCGATCTGGTGGCCGCGCTGCAGCGCAGCGTCGAGGCTGCCGGTAAGAACGCGAAAGCAGGATCCACCGCGTCCACGCCTGCCAAGAAAGCGCCGGCGAAGAAGACCGCTGCCAAAAAGGCCCCGGCCAAGAAGACAGCGGCCAAGAAGTCGACCTCCACGAAGTCCGCCGACACCAAGGCCGACGAAGCAAAAGGTGCGTAGGAGGCCGACTCGGCCGCAGGTCAGACAGTGAAGCCGAGGGCCCTGAGCTGCTCGCGACCGTCGTCGGTGATCTTGTCCGGGCCCCACGGCGGCATCCAGACCCAGTTGATCTTCAGGTCGGCAGCCAGTCCGCTGCGTACGAGTGCGCCCCTGGCCTGGTCCTCGATGACGTCGGTCAGCGGACATGCCGCAGAGGTGAGCGTCATGTCGACCGTGACGATGTCTTCGGCATCGATCTTGATGTCGTAGACCAGACCGAGATCGACGACGTTGATGCCCAGCTCGGGGTCGACGACGTCGCGCATCGCCTCTTCGAGGTCCTCGAGCACCTTGATCTCGTCTGCGGTGAGTTCCACCGGCGTCGCGGTCACAGCCGGTGTGGTCTCTGTTGCTTCGGTCATGATTGCTGTCCTCCGGAAAGTGCCGTCTGGGCGGTCCCGCCCGTCGTAGCTGTCGTATCTGCGTCCACTACTTGAACAACCGCATCCTTGAAAGCCATCCAGCCCAGCAATGCGCACTTCACGCGAGCCGGGTACTTGGCGACTCCGACGAACGCGATTCCGTCACCGATGACGTCCTCGTCACCCTCGACGGTACCTCTGCTGCCGACCATGTCGCTGAACGCGTCCACCGTCTTCAGCGCATCGTCGACGCTCAGTCCGACGACCTGGTCGGTGAGCACCGATGTCGCTGCCTGACTGATCGAGCAGCCCTGGCCGTCGTACGAGACGTCCGCGACGGTGCCGTTCTCGATGTGCACGCGCAGGGTGACCTCGTCGCCGCAGGTGGGGTTGACGTGGTGTACCTCCGCGCCGAACGGCTCGCGCAGTCCGCGGCCGTGCGGGTGCTTGTAGTGATCGAGAATCACTTCCTGATACATCTGTTCCATGCGCATCTACTGCTGACCTCCCCCGCCGACGTCGGTGGTGCCGAAGAACGACTGTGCGCGGCGAATTGCTCGCGCGAGGACCTGCACTTCCTCGACCGTGTTGTACAGCGCGAACGAGGCGCGCGCGGTCGCGGCGACGCCGAACCGACGATGCAGGGGCCACGCGCAGTGATGCCCGACGCGAATGGCGACGCCCTCGTCGTCCAGAATCTGTCCGAGGTCGTGGGCGTGGATACCGTCGACGACGAACGACACAGCCGATCCGCGGTCGACATTCTCGGTCGGGCCGATCACCCGGACCCCGTCGATCTTCGCGAACTCGGCGAGAGTTGCTGCGACCAAGGCCTTTTCGTGCGCGGCGATAACGTCGATGCCGATGTTCTCCAGGTATCGCACAGCGGCACCGAGTCCTACGACCTGCGAGGTCATGGGCACGCCGGCCTCGAACCGCTGTGGCGGCGCGGCGAACGTCGTCTTCTCCATGGTGACGGTCTCGATCATCGAACCACCGGTGATGAACGGCGGCATCGATTCGAGGAGTGCGGACTTGGCGTA
Organism: Rhodococcus sp. ARC_M5; assembly: GCF_022810405.1. Lineage (GTDB taxonomy): Bacteria > Actinomycetota > Actinomycetes > Mycobacteriales > Mycobacteriaceae > Rhodococcoides > Rhodococcoides navarretei. The sequence continues at coordinate 175,863 of NZ_JALGQE010000006.1, read as the reverse complement.
GAGCACGCCCACACCCGATGGGCCGAGCATCTTGTGCCCGGAGAATGCGGCGTAGTCGACGTCGAGGCCGTGGAAGTCGACCTTCATGTGCGGCACCGACTGGCACGCGTCGAGGACGACCAATGCACCCACCGACCTGGCTCGACGAACCAACTCCTCGACCGGAGCCACCGCACCGGTCACGTTGGACTGATGCGTGAACGCGAGAACCTTGACGGCGGACGACAGTTCGAGCGAGTCGAGATCGATCCGTCCGTCGTCGGTCACGCCGTACCAACGCAGGGTGGCACCGGTCCGAGCTGCAAGCTCCTGCCACGGCACCAGATTGGCGTGATGCTCGAGCTCGGTGACGACGATCTCGTCGCCGGGACCGAGATGGCGATCGAATCGCTGATCCGCAAGAACGTAGGTCACGAGGTTCAGCGACTCGGTCGCGTTCTTGGTGAACACGATCTCGTCGACGTCGGCCCCGACGAACGACGCGATGGCCGCCCTGGCACCCTCGTACGCGTCGGTGGCCTCCTCGGCCAGCTGATGCGCCCCACGGTGCACCGCAGCGTTGCATGTGGTCAGAAATTCGCGCTCGGCGTCGAGTACCTGAACCGGCCGCTGCGAAGTTGCACCGGAATCGAGGTACACCAACGGCTTTCCGTCGCGAACGGTGCGCGAGAGAATGGGGAAATCGCGGCGAACCGTGGCGACATCGAACGATGCCGCCACCGCCACAGCTGCCGGTGCAGCCATGCTCATGCTCCGGTGGTCGCGGCCTGCGTGTAGCCGACGTATCCGTTGGCTTCCAGCTCGTCGGCCAGCTCGGCACCGCCGGACTTGACGATTTCACCGTTGACGAAGACGTGGACGAAATCTGGCTTGATGTACCGCAGGATGCGGGTGTAGTGCGTGATCAGCAGCACTCCGCCCTCTTCGCGCTCCTTGTACTTGTTGACGCCCTCGGACACCACTCGCAGAGCGTCGACGTCGAGGCCGGAGTCGGTCTCGTCGAGGATGGCGATCTTCGGCTTGAGCAGTCCCAGCTGAAGAATCTCGTGACGCTTCTTCTCGCCTCCGGAGAAGCCTTCGTTGACGTTGCGCTCGAGGAAGTTGGCCTCGATTTCGAGCTCGCTCATGGCGGTCTTGGCTTCCTTGACCCAGTGCCGCAGCTTGGGGGCCTCACCGCGCACAGCGGTTGCGGCGGTACGCAGGAAGTTCGACATCGAGACGCCGGGCACCTCCACCGGGTACTGCATCGCCAGGAAGAGGCCGGCGCGGGCGCGCTCGTCGACGCTCATCTCGAGCACGTCTTCACCGTCGAGGGTGATGGTGCCGGAGGTCACCGTGTACTTCGGGTGGCCTGCGATGGCATACGACAAGGTGGACTTGCCGGAACCGTTGGGTCCCATGATCGCGTGCGTCTCGCCGGACTTCACGGTCAGATCGACACCCTTGAGGATGTTGATCGGCTCGGCGGACGAATCGGTGTTGGCGACGCTGACGTGCAGATCGCGGATTTCGAGTGTGGACATCACAGTTCCTTTGTGCAGTCGAGAAAAGTTCGGGTGGACCTACGCGCCGACGACGGCGAGTTCGGTCTCGATGGCGGCGTCGAGACGCTCGCGTACGGCGGGGACCGGAATCTTGTCGATGATCTCGTGGAAGAACCCGCGCACGACGAGTCGACGAGCGACTTCCTCCGAGATGCCACGAGCGCGGAGGTAGAACAGCTGCTCGTCGTCGAAACGGCCGGTGGCGCTGGCGTGGCCTGCTCCGACGATCTCGCCGGTCTCGATCTCGAGGTTGGGTACCGAGTCGGCGCGAGCGCCGTCGGTGAGCACCAGGTTGCGATTGAGCTCGTAGGTCTCGGTTCCCTCGGCCTCGGCTCGAATCAGCACATCTCCGATCCACACGGTGTGCGCGTCGACGGTGCCGGGTCCGGTTTCGCCCTGCAGTGCGCCCTTGTACATCACATTGGACTTGCAATGCGGAGCCGAATGGTCGACGAGCAGACGCTGCTCGAGATGCTGACCGGCGTCGGCGAAGTACACACCGAGCATGTTCGCATCGCCGCCGGGGGCGCCGTAGCGCACGGTCGGGCTGATGCGCACCAGATCTCCACCGAGACTGACGTTGTAGTGCCGCAACACGGCGTCGCGTCCGAGCAGCGCATGATGCGCCGCGACGTGCACGGCGTCGGACTGCCAGTCCTGAATCAGCACGACGTGCAGCTGCGAGCTGTCACCGAGAACGAACTCGACGTTCTCGGCGTACGTGCCGCTGCCCCGCTGGTCGATCACGACGGTGGCGCGAGCGAACGTGCCGAGCCTGATCTGCACGTGCCCGTAGGCGACGTGGTCGACACCGGGGCCGTCGACGGTGATCTCGATCGGATCGGCCACCTCGACCTCGTTCGGCACGGAGACGATCGTGGCCTCGGTGAACGCCGAGAATGCCTGAGCGGCAATACGATCGGCCGGAACGCCGGCCTTGCCCAGTCGCTCGTCGTCACGGCCTACGGTCTCCACGACCACCGATTCCGGGGCCCCGACGGTGACCTGAGCGGCCCCGTCGGCGACGGCGGAACCGTCGTGCAAGCCGCGCAGCCGACGCAGCGGCGTGAAACGCCACAGCTCGTCACGACCGGACGGGACCTCGAACGCGTTCACGTCGTAGGACGTGAACTGAGTGCCCTTGTTCTCGACCAGCTTCGACTTGTCTTCCTTGGCCGCTTCGGGGTTTTCGGATGCCACGGCACCCATCACTCCGGTGAGAGGGTTGTTCACTTATCCGACCGACCCTTCCATCTGCAGCTCGATGAGCCGGTTGAGCTCGAGCGCGTATTCCATCGGCAGTTCGCGAGCGATCGGCTCGACGAAGCCACGCACGACCATCGCCATGGCCTCGTCCTCGGTCAAGCCGCGGCTCATCAGGTAGAACAACTGATCGTCGCTGACCTTCGAGACGGTGGCCTCATGGCCCATCGATACGTCGTCCTCGCGGATGTCGACGTACGGGTACGTGTCGGAACGACTGATCGTGTCGACGAGCAACGCGTCACACTTGACCGTCGAACGCGAGCCGTGCGCACCCTTGTTGATCTGGATCAGACCGCGGTAGGACGTGCGCCCACCGCCGCGGGCGACCGACTTGCTGACGATGTTCGAAGACGTGTGCGGCGCGAGGTGCAACATCTTCGAGCCGGTGTCCTGGTGCTGGTCCGGGCCTGCGAAGGCGACCGAGAGAACCTCACCCTTGGCGTACTCACCGGTCATCCAGACGGCCGGGTACTTCATGGTGACCTTGGAGCCGATGTTGCCGTCGACCCACTCCATCGTTGCGCCTGCCTCTGCCTTGGCGCGCTTGGTGACGAGGTTGTAGACGTTGTTCGACCAGTTCTGGATGGTCGTGTAGCGGCAACGACCACCCTTCTTGACGATGATCTCGACCACGGCGGAGTGCAGCGAATCCGACTTGTAGATCGGTGCCGTGCAACCCTCGACGTAGTGCACGTAGGCACCCTCGTCGACGATGATCAGCGTCCGCTCGAACTGACCCATGTTCTCGGTGTTGATCCGGAAGTAGGCCTGCAGCGGGATGTCCACGTGGACGCCCGGCGGGATGTAGATGAAGGATCCACCGGACCACACCGCGGTGTTCAGTGCGGAGAACTTGTTGTCGCCTGCGGGGATGACCGTGCCGAAGTACTCGCGGAACAGCTCCGGCTGCTCCTTGAGGGCGGTGTCGGTGTCGAGGAACAACACTCCCTGAGCCTCCAGATCCTCACGGATCGAGTGGTAGACCACCTCGGACTCGTACTGAGCGGCGACACCGGAGACGAGGCGCTGCTTCTCCGCCTCGGGGATGCCGAGCTTGTCGTACGTGTTCTTGATGTCCTCCGGCAGGTCTTCCCACGTTGCAGCCTGCTTCTCGCTGGACCGCACGAAGTACTTGATGTTGTCGAAATCGATGCCGTCGAGGTTGGAACCCCAGTTCGGCATCGGCTTGCGCTCGAACGTCTTGAGCGCCTTGAGGCGCGCCTCGAGCATCCACTCGGGCTCGCTCTTCTTCTGCGAGATGTCCCGGACGACAGCCTCGGAAAGGCCGCGCTTGGCACTTTCACCGGCTACGTCCGAGTCGGCCCAGCCGTATCCGTAGGTGCCGAGCGAGGCGATGGTCTCGTCCTGGGTCAGCGGCGCGGTGGGTGTCACCTGGTCTGGTGTGACGGTCATGCGGGCTCCTTCCGGAGGCGTGGGCGTTCTCCGACGCGGGGCTGCGCGTCGGGAGTCTTCTTGTCGGAACTATCGGTGTTCGAGTACCGCGTCGGTGACAGCGGTACGTGTGTCGTACAAGCGCAATTACCGTTGGCGATGGTGGCCAAACGCTGTACGTGCGTGCCGAGGATCTCGGCGAACGCGGTCTGCTCGGCCTCGCACAGCTCCGGAAACTCGGAGGCGACGTGCGACACCGGGCAGTGGTGCTGGCAGATCTGCACACCGTTGCCCACCTGACGGGTGGTGGCAGAGAATCCCGCCGCGCTGAACGCGTCGGCGATTCGGTCCGCGGCATCCTCCACGTCGTGCGCATCGGATCCCGTCGCCGGCTCGACGTCGGCCACGATGGTGTTGACGCGCTGTCGGGCGAACGCCTCTATGGCCGCATCTCCACCGATCTTGCGTAGCTGCCGCATGGCAGCACCGGCGAGATCGTCGTAGGTGTGGCCGAGACGGTTGCGTCCGGCTGCGGTCAGCTGGAAATACTTGGCCGGCCGACCCCTACCCCGTTGCTGCGCACCTGCTGGGGTGGTGATGCGGGCCTCGCCCGCGTCGATGAGTGCGTCGAGGTGACGTCGGACACCCGCTGCGCTCAATCCCAGCCGTGTACCGATATCGGAGGCGGTGATGGGGCCCTCTTCGAGCAACAGAGTGACCACTGCGCTCCGCGTCTGCCCCTCGGGGGCCGAGGCAGGTCGCACCGACGGAACGCCTGCGCCGGCGGCCGAGGACACGACACTTCCCGGACGCACGAGCGAGCTTTCGGTTGTTTTCACAACACCAGTGTGACGGAATTGCATGACCCGGTCCAGCAAGGGTGCCCTTTGCCGACCATGCGGCCGGTACCGGTGCCGAGCCGTGAAGCGGAGTCGAGCACGGTGCGGGTCGTGCGCGAGTGCACCGCTACGCTCCCACTGTGCCATCGACAGACAGTGAGCCCAGTTCCCAGAGCTCACCTCTCGCGAGCGGTCCGGGTTCATCCTCGGGGTCCGGCACCTCGAAAGCCGCCTCCGCTGCGTTCGTCCGCCGATTCGTCCTGGCCCCCGCACGTCGCCTCATCGGCCTCGAACCCACGCCTCCCGGCGGTGGCGTCGCGACCCTGCACGGAGACGAGCAGGAGGCACCGGGGCTGAATCCGTCGGAGACGAACCAGCTTCGGAACATTCGCCGTTTCGGGGCCGCGGGTGCCTTGCTGATGGCGATCGGTGCCCTCGGCGCGGGCGCGCAGCCGGTGCTGCAGAATCCCGTCTTCGGCGTTCGACTACTGAGTCTGCCGTCCCGAATGGCCACCTCCGCGCTGACCGTCACGATGACCGGCACCGTCATCGTGGTCATCGCCTGGTTGCTCCTGGGCCGATTCGCTCTCGGACAGACGCGGTCCGGGGCCACTCCGCGTCGGCTCACCCGTTCCCAGATGGACCGCACATTGCTGCTGTGGATCCTGCCCTTGTGTGTCGCACCGCCGATGTTCTCGCGCGACGTCTACTCCTACCTGGCGCAGAGCGAGATCACGGCGCGCGGACTCGACCCCTACGAGGTCGGCCCTGCGACAGCACTCGGTGTCGACAATGTGCTGACCCGAACCGTTCCCACCATCTGGCGCGATACGCCTGCGCCGTACGGTCCGCTGTTCTTGTGGATGGGCCGCGGAATCACGTACTTGACCGGCGAGAACATCGTCGCCGGCATATTCCTCCATCGGCTGCTCGCGCTGGTGGGCGTGGCACTGATCGTCTGGGCACTGCCACGTCTCGCACGCCGATGCGGGGTCGCGTCCGTGACTGCACTCTGGCTCGGCGCCGCGAACCCGTTGCTGCTGTTCCACCTGGTTGCCGGTATCCACAACGAGGCTTTGATGATCGGGCTGATGCTCACAGGCACCGAGTTCGCACTGCGTGCCGTGGAACGCGCGGGAGCGCTGCGCAAGACCGACATCGCATTCCTCATCGGCGGTGCCGCCCTGATCGCCCTGTCGTCGACCGTGAAGATCCCGTCTCTGATCGCACTGGGCTTCGTGGGAATGGCACTGTCCAAGCGATGGGGTGGCACTCTCCGGTCCGTGGTGTACGTGGCGGTACTGCTCGGCACGGTCGTCATCGCCGTGCAGGTCGCCGTCAGTCTGAGCAGCGGGCTCGGCTTCGGCTGGATCAACACTCTGGGTACCGCGGGGGTGGTGCGCAGCTGGATGTCCATTCCGACGATTCTCGGGCTCGGCACCGGATTCGTCGGCGTGCTGCTCGGCCTCGGTGATCACACCACGGCTGTGTTGAGTCTCACTCGACCGATCGCTGCCGTCGTCGCGGGAATCATCGTCGTACGCATGCTGATCGCAGTTCTGCGCGGCCGCCTGCATCCGGTCGGCGCACTCGGAGTTGCGCTCGGGGCCGTCGTTCTGTTGTTCCCGGTGGTGCAACCCTGGTACCTGCTGTGGGCGGTGATTCCGCTGGCCGCGTGGGCCACGACTCCCTCGTTCCGGCGTCCTGCCATCGCCTTCTCGTCGTTGGTGAGCGTGATTCTCATGCCGAACGGTAGTGAGTATCAGCCGTTCCAGATAGTGCAGGCCGCAGTGATGACAATCCTGACGGTCGCGGTGCTGTACCTGTTCACGCGAAACCGGATGCCGTGGCCCACCCGCACCGGACCACCGGCACGCGAGCGCAGCGCCGACGAATACGCTGGGTCCTCGTGACCTCCGGGACGTCGAATACGACGCAACCTGTCGTGCAGTTGACCGACGTACGCAAGTCGTACGACGGCGTCACTGCCGTCGACGGTCTCAGCCTCGACATCGGTCCCGGCGAGGTTCTCGCACTGCTGGGCCCCAACGGTGCCGGGAAGACCACCACCGTCGAGATGTGCGAGGGATTCGTGGTACCCGACAGCGGCTCCGTTCGGGTACTCGGGCTGGACCCCATTGCGCAGTCGGCGCAGCTGAGGCCACGAATCGGCGTCATGCTCCAGGGCGGCGGCGCTTATCCAGGATCCAAGGCAGGCGAGATGCTCCAACTCGTCGCCTCGTACTCGGCCGACCCACTCGATCCGGCATGGCTGCTCGACTGCCTCGGTCTGACGTCGGCCGTCCGCACGCCGTACCGACGGCTCTCCGGCGGGCAACAGCAGCGGCTGGCTCTGGCCTGCGCCATAGTCGGGAGACCCGAGCTGGTGTTCCTCGACGAACCGACTGCAGGGCTCGACGCGCAGGCCCGACTTCTGGTGTGGGAACTGATCGACGCCTTGCGCCGCGACGGTGTCGGGGTACTGCTCACCACACATCTGATGGACGAGGCGGAGCAACTGGCCGACCGGTTGACGATCATCGACAACGGCCGCGTCGTCGCCTCGGGTACCCCGTCGGAATTGACCAAGCAGGGCGCAGAGGGCCAACTGCGGTTCGCCGCTCCCCCGGGCCTCGAGCTGTCTCTGCTCGACGCGGCACTCCCCCCGGGTTACGTACCGTCGGAACCGACGCCGGGTTCCTATGTGGTCTCCGGCGTGATCGAGCCGCAGATTCTGGTGATCGTGACGTCCTGGTGTGCGCAGCAGGACGTGTTGGCCACCGAATTGCAGGTCGACCAGCGCCGCCTCGAGGACGTCTTCCTCGAGCTGACCGGCAGAGAATTGAGGAAGTGACCGTGCGCAGAGAAGCCCGGCTCGCCGACAACCGATTCGAGACAGGCCTGTTCGCGCCGCGCCCGCAGGCCGCGTCGGCTGCGCGCATGCTGCTCGCGCAGACCCGACTCGAACTGAAGTTGCTGCTGCGCAACGGCGAACAGTTGCTGCTGACGATGTTCATCCCGATCACACTGTTGATCGGCTTGACCCTGCTGCCCTTCGGCGAGCTCGGCGACGACCGAGTCGGCCGAGTGGTTCCGGCCGTGATGATGGTGGCCATCATGTCGACGGCGTTCACCGGGCAGGCGATCGCCGTCGGGTTCGATCGTCGCTACGGTGCCCTCAAGAGGCTCGGGGCAACACCGCTCCCTCGGTGGGGCATCATCGGCGGCAAATCCGCTGCAGTGGTGATCGTGGTGATTCTGCAGTCGGTTCTGCTCGGCTCGATCGGTGCCGCACTCGGCTGGCGTCCGAGCGCGACGGGCCTGTTGCTCGGGGCCGTCGTCATCGCGCTCGGAACCGTGACTTTCGCGTCGATGGGTCTGCTGCTCGGCGGCACCCTGCGGGCGGAGATCGTGTTGGCGCTGGCGAACATCGCCTGGTTCGTGATGCTGGGCATCGGCAGCGTGGTGTTCGTGGACGACCAGATTCCGCAGGGCCTGCAGAACGTGGCGCGCATCGTTCCGTCCGGCGCGCTGGGCGAGGCGTTGAGCCGAGGTGTCTCGTCGTCGTTCGACGTGTTCGGCGTCGTCGTACTGCTGGTCTGGGCTGCGGTGTGCAGCACGCTCGCCGTGCGCACGTTCAAGTTCACCTGAGCCACGCTCGCTACCCAACGACGCTGTGTAGTTGATCGGCGTTTACCATCGTGGAGTGCCCTCCCTCCTACGGAAGCTCTATGGCGTATTCCTGCGCGTCGTCGATCTCCTGCCACTGCCGTCGCGTCGAGTGCAGCGGGTGCTGGCATTCATCGCAATCCTGACCCAGGGTGGCATCGCGGTCACCGGTTCCGTCGTTCGCGTGACGGGATCCGGTCTCGGCTGTCCCACCTGGCCGCAGTGCTTCCCGGGTAGCTTCACTCCCGTCGGGGTGTCCGAGGTACCGGTCTTGCACCAGGCCGTCGAGTTCGGCAATCGTCTGCTCACCTTCGTCGTCGTTCTCTCGGCCGCCGCTGTCGTCATCGCCGTCACCAGGGCGCGGCGTCGTCGCGGAGTACTGTTCTTCGCGTGGCTGATGCCACTCGGTACCGTCGTGCAGGCCGTGATCGGCGGATTCACCGTGCTGACCGGACTGCTGTGGTGGACGGTCGCCGTTCACCTCGTCGTGTCGATGGCGATGGTGTGGCTGGCCACGCTGCTGTACGCCAAGGTCGGTGAAAGCGATGCGCCATCGGAGTCGACGCCCACGGTGCCAGCTGCGCTGCGAGCGCTGACGGGGCTGTCCGGGATCGCGCTGGCGGGCGTACTGATCGCGGGCACCATGGTGACCGGGGCCGGGCCGCACGCGGGCGACAAGAGCATCGAAGAACCGGTACCGCGCCTCGGTATCGAGATCGTGACGCTGGTGCACGCACACTCTCAATTCCTGGTCGGCTACCTTGCCCTGCTGGTCGGTCTGGTATTCGCCCTGTATGCAGTTCGGGCTCCGAAGGCCGTCACGTTTCGACTCAATGTCCTGATCGTCCTGGTGCTCGCACAGTCTCTGATCGGACTGGTCCAGTACTTCACCGGGGTTCCGGCCGTACTCGTCGCCTTCCACGTGGCCGGTGCGGGCGCATGTACCGCCGCCACCGCAGCCGTGTGGGCGGCCTGCCGCACCCGTGGCCCGGCCGTATCCGAGAAGATCGAGACCGCCGAGGACGTCGCAGTTCGCTCGTGACGATCGGTCGAACTTCGAACAGGGTAGAGGGGCAGCCGACCTCCCCCTCAGATGGCCGACTGCCCCTCCACTGACTTCGACGCACCGGGTACCGAGATGGTTCCCGTCGAATCGAACAATTTTTTCGACTTTTCTCCGCTCAGACGATCGCCTGGTTGCGCGCCTTCGGGAACTTTTTCTGACCGGCTACCCAGCCGGCCATCTTCTCGTGGTGCCCGGGGGCCGGATTGACCGAACTGACCAGCTCGCGGTCCCATTCGGCCTCGGTCAACTCGTCCAGACCGTTGACGATCGCGCGGGCGATTGCAGTCGTCGGCACCACCTGGTCCCCCAGGACGCCGTCGGCACCGACCATGGTGAGCCGAGTTCCGGCCCGACCGACCGGCTGGATCACCACACTCGCGGAGTTGCCATGATCGGCGAGGAAGCTCTTCACTGCCGCGAGCGTTCCCTTGGGAACGTCGTTCGACTCGTTCTTCTCGATGCCCGCACTGTCGATTTCGGTAGCCATGCCGTCACGATACCGAGGTCGCCCATCGCGCCCACAACGACCCGTCGAGTCGTTACTGATCGGTAACTTCGACTCCCCGCCCGCATCCACCGGATTTGTGCACTCGGGCGCGGCCGGTCCGTGTACAACGGTGTTCATGCGTGCCATTCGAGTAGAAAACATCGGCGGACCCGAGGTCATGAAAGTTGTCGACATTCCGATACCGACGCCAGGGCCCGGGCAGCTGCTGGTCCGAACCGACGCCATCGGCATCAACTACATCGACACGTACTTCCGACGCGGCCTGTACCCACGCGCGCTTCCGTACGTTCCCGGCGACGAGGGATCGGGGGTGATCGAACAGGTCGGAGCGGACGTCACCGAATTTGCACCGGGACATCGCGTCGCCTGGGCTGCAGCACCGGGTAGCTACGCCGAACACGTCCTGGTCGACGCCCCCTCGGCCATCGCGGTTCCCGACGGCGTACCTGCCGATCAGGCTGCATCGGCGCTACTCCAGGGCATGACGGCGCACTACCTGATCGAGTCCACCTATCCCGCTCAGCGGGGCGACACCGTGCTGGTACATGCAGGCGCTGGTGGCGTCGGACTGTTGTTGACGCAGATGGCGGTGGCGAAGGGCGTGAACGTGATCACCACGGTCTCCACGGATGCGAAGGCCGAGCGGTCGAGGCAGGCCGGTGCAGCCCACGTGGTGCGATACGAGGAGGACATCGCCGCGCGCGTGCGTGAAATCACCGACGGCGAGGGTGTGCATGCGGTGTACGACGGCGTCGGTGCCGACACGTTCGAGGCAAGTCTTGCGTCGCTTCGGATCAGAGGGACGCTCGCTCTGTTCGGTGCCGCGAGCGGTCCGGTGCCGCCCATGGATCCGCAGCGGTTGAACGGCGCAGGATCTCTGTTTCTGACCAGGCCCACGCTTGCTCATCACATCCGAGACCGGGCCGAGTTGGAATGGCGCGCCGGGGACGTCTTCGCGGCGATGTCGAGCGGCGCTCTGACGGTGGAGATCGGTGCGCGGTATGCGTTGGAGGACGCGGCGACTGCCCACACCGACCTGGAGTCACGGAGGACGACAGGGTCGATTGTGCTCGTTCCCTAACCGATCCGTCGGGTGGACGCTCGTTCAGGAGAGCAGCTGGGCGAGCGTCTGCCAGCCGAGAACCGAGTCGACGGCCAGGCCGCAGAACACCAGTGCCAGGTATTCGTTGGAGAGAATGAACAGCTTGAGCGGCTTGACCGGAGTTCCCGCTCGCACACCTGCGTACAGACGATGCGCCACCACGAGGAACCACACTCCCGAGGCCACGGCAACGGCCGCGTACACGACGCCCGAGCCCGGTGCCAGCGCCAACGTCGCGGCGACGGTGGCCCAGGCGTAGAGCACGATGTGCTTGGTGACCTTGGTTTCCGAGGCGACAGCAGGCAGCATCGGCACATTGGCGGCCTGGTAGTCCTCCTTGTACCGAAGCATGAGGGCCCAGGTATGTGGTGGCGTCCACAGGAAGATCACCAGGAACATCACCAGCGCCTGCCACCCGATCGTGCCGGTCACGGCGGACCAACCGATCATCACCGGCATACATCCGGCCGCGCCACCCCACACCACGTTCTGGGATGTGCGCCTCTTGAGCACGAGGGTGTAGACGAAGATGTAGAAGCAGATCGTCACGACGGCGAGCACACCGCTGAGCAGATTCGTGGTGGCCCACAGCCAGAAGAACGAGAACACGCCCAGGACGAGCCCGAATATCAGGGCATGCGAGACAGGCATGGCACCACGGGCGAGGGGGCGCTTCTCGGTGCGCTTCATCACCTTGTCGATGTCTGCGTCGACCACCATGTTCAGGGTGTTGGCGCTGGCCGCAGCCAGCATTCCCCCGAAGAGCGTGGTGAGGATCAGCCACGGATCGACGTTCCCGCGGTCTGCGAGCAGCATCGCGGGAATGGTGGTGACGAGAAGAAGTTCGATGACCCTGGGCTTCGTCAGCGCAACGTACGCAAGAAAGAGTGCGAACGCTCTGCGCGGGGCGGACGTCGCCGGTGCGGCCTGGGCGGCAGCGCCTTCGTCGCCTGCTCCGAATCCGGGGCCGCCGGCGAAACCGTGTCCGCCCGACTGCTGCCCAATTCGCACTGCGTCTCCTTGCACGACTGTCGTTCTCTGGCGCTGGGCCACTTGCTCACGTGCCACCGGCACGCGGATCGATCTCCATGGCGACACCTGGACGCCGGAGCGCACGCGTGATCGTCCGCATCAACTGCCGCGTGAGCCGGCGAACGTGCGCCTACTACAACCGATGGTAGACGGCGGGGTTTGCACCGCCAATTCGCAGGGCACCCAAAGTGCGGAATGTGTCGCCTACGAGTCGCCCGCGCGCAATCGCCCGGGGGAAGGCACGACAGTAGGGTCGGACAGAACTAGGCTGGTGGAGGACGTCCTTCGGCACCGGCTGCGTGCGCGCTCCACCAAGGCGCGTGGCAGTCGCCGCCGAGCGACGATTCCTCGGAGCCACAACTCGAACGAATGTCAGGAGATTTCTGCTCGTGTCGATCACAGACGATATTGACGTCCTCACCACGGCGCACCACCCGAGCGACTGGACGGACCTGGACACCCGAGCGGTCGACACCGTTCGTGTTCTGGCAGCGGACGCAGTGCAGAAGGTCGGCAACGGCCACCCCGGAACCGCGATGAGCCTTGCTCCCCTCGCCTACACCCTCTTCCAGCGCACCATGCGCCACGATCCGACCGATACGCACTGGATCGGCCGCGACCGATTCGTGCTCTCGTGCGGCCACTCGAGCCTGACGCTGTACCTGCAGCTCTACTTGGGCGGTTTCGGACTCGAACTCGCCGACATCGAGGCACTGCGCACCTACAAGTCCAAGACTCCCGGACACCCGGAGTTCCGTCACACCGACGGCGTCGAGATCACCACCGGCCCGCTCGGTCAGGGTCTGGCCTCCGCTGTGGGCATGGCAATGGCGGCGCGCCGCGAGCGCGGGTTGTTCGATCCCGAGCCCGCTCTCGGCGACAGCCCGTTCGATCACTTCATCTACGTCGTCGCTTCCGACGGCGACATCGAAGAAGGCGTCACGTCCGAGGCGTCGTCGCTGGCAGGTACTCAGCAGCTCGGCAACCTGATCCTGTTTTACGACGACAACAAGATCTCCATCGAGCACTCCACCGACATCGCCCTGTCCGAGAACACGGCCGCTCGCTACGAGGCCTACGGCTGGCACGTGCAGGTGGTCGAGGGTGGCGAGAACGTCACCGCCATCGAAGAGGCCATCGAGGCCGCGAAGGCCGTCACCGACAAACCGTCGATCATCGTGCTGCGCACCATCATCGGTTTCCCGGCTCCCACCATGATGAACACCGGTGCAGTCCACGGTGCCGCACTGGGCGACGAAGAGATCGCCAAGGTCAAGCAGGCACTCGATTTCGACCCCGCCAAGACGTTCGAGGTCACCGACGAGGTCATCGGCCACACCCGCAAACTGCAGGAACGCGGCCGCAAGGCGCACGCCGACTGGACCGTCGAATTCGAGGCCTGGGCCGCGCGCGAGCCCGAGCGCAAGAAGCTGCTGGATCGACTGACTCAGGGCACGTTGCCCGAGAACTGGACCGACGTTCTGCCCACCTGGGAGCCCGGCAGCAAGGCCGTCGCCACGCGTGCGGCGTCGGGCGAGGTCCTCAACGCCGTCGGACCCGTTCTCCCGGAGCTGTGGGGCGGCTCGGCCGACCTCGCCGGCAGCAACAACACGACGATCAAGGGTGCGAAGTCCTTCGGCCCCACGTCGATCTCCACCGACGATTGGGACGCCGAGCCGTACGGCCGCACGCTGCACTTCGGTATCCGTGAGCACGCGATGGGTGCCATCCTGTCCGGCATCGTCATGCACGGCCCCACCCGCGCGTACGGCGGAACGTTCATGCAGTTCAGCGACTACATGCGGCCGGCAGTGCGACTCGCGTCGTTGATGGACATCGACCCCATCTACGTGTGGACACACGATTCCGTCGGCCTCGGTGAGGACGGCCCGACGCACCAGCCGGTCGAGCACCTCGCGGCGCTGCGGGCCATCCCCAACCTGTCGGTGGTGCGCCCCGGCGACGCCAACGAGACCGCGTTCGCATGGCAGGCCGTGCTGGCCAAGTCCAGCAGCAGCGGACCCGTCGGCCTCGCGCTGACGCGTCAGGGCATCCCGATTCTCGAGGGCACCAGCTTCGAGGGCGTGTCGAAGGGCGGATACATCCTCGTCGAGTCGTCCAAGGCGACCCCGGACGTCGTACTGATCGGCACCGGTTCCGAGCTGCAGTACGCGGTCGAGGCGCAGAAGCAGCTGGAGGATCAGGGCATCGCCGCCCGCGTGGTCTCGATGCCGTGTGTCGAGTGGTTCGAGAGCCAGGACCAGAACTACCGCGACCAGGTGATCCCACCCACCGTCAAGGCACGAGTGTCGATCGAAGCCGGCATCGCAATGCCGTGGTGGAAGATCGTCGGCGGCTTCGGTGAGATCATCTCGCTCGAGCACTACGGCGAATCTGCCGACGCTGCAACACTTTTCCGCGAGTTCGGCTTCACCGCCGAGGCCGTCACCGCAGCCGCTCAGCGCTCCATCACCAACGTGAAGGGATAATCAATGACCCAGAACAAGAATCTCGCAGAGCTCTCCACCGCCGGTATCTCGGTATGGCTGGACGACCTGTCCCGTGATCGCATCCGCTCGGGCAACTTGAAGGACCTCATCGACACCAAGAGTGTCGTGGGCGTGACGACCAACCCGTCGATCTTCCAGGCGGCGCTGAGCAAGGGCGACGCGTACAACGAGCAGGTCACCAAGCTCGCCGGCGAAGGTGCCGACGTCGAGACCACGATCCGCACGGTCACGACCGACGACGTCCGCGAAGCGTGCGACATCCTGATGCCGCAGTACGAGGCAAGTGCAGGCGTCGACGGACGGGTGTCGATCGAGGTCGATCCCCGCATGGCACACGACGCCGACAAGACGTACGAGCAGGCCGTCGAACTGTGGAAGATCGTCGACCGCCCGAACCTGCTCATCAAGATTCCGGCCACCGAAGCCGGAATTCCGGCCATCGCCAAGGTGATCGGCGAGGGCATCAGCGTCAACGTCACGCTCATCTTTTCCGTCGAGCGCTACGAACTGGTGATGAACGCCTACCTCGACGGTCTGGAGAAGGCGCGCGCAGCCGGTCACGACCTCGACAAGATCCACTCCGTGGCGTCGTTCTTCGTCTCCCGGGTGGACAGCGAGATCGATTCCCGACTCGACGCGATCGGCACCCCCGACGCCGAGGCACTCAAGGGCAAGGCTGCTCTGGCCAATGCTCGCCTCGCGTACGTCGCGTACCAGCAGATCTTCGAGGTCGCTCCCCGGTTCCGCGAGCTCGTCGGCAGTGGCGCGCGTCCACAGCGGCCCCTGTGGGCCTCGACCGGCGTCAAGTCCGACGCCTACCCGGACACCATGTACGTCACCGAGCTCGTCTCACCGAACACGGTGAACACGATGCCGGAGAAGACCATGGACGCAGTTGCCGATCACGGCGAGATCGTCGGCGACACCGTCTCGGGCAAGGGACCGGAATCACAGGAGATCTTCGACCGCATCTCGGCTCTCGGAATCGACATCTCGGACGTCTTCGTGACGTTGGAGAACGAGGGCGTGCAGAAGTTCGAGGCGGCCTGGAACGAGTTGCTCGAGGCCACCGGCGAGCAGCTTCGCCAAGCAGGTCAGAAGAGCTGACCGACTGTGCCCACCGCAGATACCGAACCTCTCCACTCCGCGGACTGGCTCAATCCTCTCCGCGACGCACGAGACAAGCGACTCCCCCGCATTGCGGGCCCGTGCAGCATGGTCATCTTCGGGGTGACCGGCGATCTCGCGCGTAAGAAGCTCATGCCTGCGGTGTACGACCTGGCGAACCGGGGGCTCCTACCCCCCGGTTTCGCCCTGGTCGGATTTGCCCGGCGGGAATGGCAGAACCAGGACTTCGCCAAGATCGTGCACGACTCCGTGCGCGATCACGCACGAACACCGTTCAGCGAGGAGGTGTGGAACACCCTCGCCGAGGGTTTCCGCTTCGTCCAGGGCACGTTCGACGACGACGCGGCGTTCGACGAGCTGTCCCGAACGCTGACCGAGCTCGACGAGACCCGTGGCACCGGCGGCAATCACGCCTTCTATCTGTCCATCCCGCCCAGCGCGTTCCCCGTCGTCCTCGAGCAGCTGTCTCGATCCGGCCTGGCACAGAGCAACGACGGCAATTGGCGACGCGTCGTCATCGAGAAGCCGTTCGGACACGACCTGCAGAGCGCGAAAGAGCTCAACGCGGTCGTGAACCGAGTGTTCCCCGAGGACACCGTGTTTCGCATCGACCACTATCTCGGTAAGGAGACGGTGCAGAACATCCTGGCACTGCGCTTCGCCAACCAGTTGTTCGATCCGATCTGGAACGCGCACTATGTCGACCACGTTCAGATCACGATGGCCGAGGACATCGGATTGGGCGGTCGCGCAGGGTATTACGACGGCATCGGAGCGGCCCGCGACGTCATCCAGAATCACCTTCTGCAGCTGCTCGCCATCACTGCGATGGAGGAGCCGGTCAGCTTCAACCCCAAGGAGCTGCAGTCGGAGAAGATCAAGGTGCTCTCTGCAACCAAGCTCGCCGAACCACTCGATCGCACCTCCGCTCGCGGTCAGTACTCCGCAGGGTGGCAGGGCAGCCAGAAAGTGAAGGGGCTCAAGGAAGAGGAGGGTTTCGACTCCGAGTCCAACACCGAAACCTACGCTGCCATCACCCTCGAGGTGGATACGCGACGGTGGGGTGGAGTTCCGTTCTATCTTCGTACCGGCAAGGCACTCGGCCGCCGAGTCACCGAAATTGCCATGGTGTTCAAACGTGCTCCACATCTGCCCTTCGATGCGACGATGACCGAAGAACTCGGTCAGAATGCGCTGGTGATCAGGGTCCAGCCCGACGAGGGCGTGACGATGCGGTTCGGTTCGAAGGTGCCGGGATCGAGCATGCAAGTGCGCGACGTCAGCATGGACTTCAGCTACGGCCAGGCCTTCACCGAATCCTCGCCGGAGGCATACGAGCGACTCATCCTCGACGTGTTGCTCGGCGAGCCCTCGCTGTTCCCGGTCAACGCGGAGGTCGAACTGTCGTGGAAGATCCTCGACCCGATCCTCGACTTCTGGGCGTCGGGTGGCACTGCGGAACCGTACGAAGCCGGCACCTGGGGTCCTTCCTCGGGTGACGAGATGATGCACCGCACCGGACGCGAATGGAGAAGGCCGTGATTGTCGATATCCCCGCCACGACGACGGCCGAGGTCGGCAAGAAGTTGGTGGAGGTTCGCGAGGCAGGTGGCGCGGTGACGATCGGCCGTGTCCTGACACTGATCGTCGCCAGTCGCGATCCGGCCAAGGCCGAGCGAGCGATCGACGCAGCGAACGAGGCGAGCCGCGAGCATCCGTGCCGCGTCATTGTCCTCATTCACGGCGATCGGTCGGCCGAGTCGCGCCTCGACGCCCAGATTCGCGTCGGCGGTGACGCGGGTGCGTCGGAGGTCGTCGTGTTGCGCCTGAACGGCGAGCTCGCTGATCACGAGCACAGCGTGGTCATTCCGTTCCTGCTTCCCGACACCCCGATCGTGGCATGGTGGCCCGACGAGGCACCTGCAGTTCCGGCGAAGGATCCGCTGGGCCGCTTGGCAATTCGGCGAATCACCGATGCCACCAATTCCCCCGACACCACCGCGACCATCAAGGGGCGGTTGAGCAGCTACACCGAGGGTGACACCGACCTTTCGTGGAGCCGCATCACCTACTGGCGCGGTCTGTTGGCCACTGCCCTCGACCAGGCTCCGTACGAGGCGGTCGTCTCGGCGACGGTATCGGGACTGGCCGAGGAGCCGGCACTCGACATCCTGGCCGGTTGGCTGGCCGCCAAACTGGACGTGCCGGTGTATCGCCGAGCGGGTGAACTGAAGGTGGAGCTGATCAGAGAGAACAGCAGCATCTCGTTGACGCGTCCGCAGACCGGCAAGACCGCCACGTTGCGGCGCACCGGGCAGCCCGACGCCGAGGTGGCACTCGCCCGACGCAACACCCGCGAGTGCCTGGCCGAGGAACTGCGCCGACTCGACACGGACGAGATCTACGAACTGGCCCTGCACGGACTGTCGAAAGTGAGCTATGAGTAAGACATCGGTCCTTCAGTACCTGGACTCGCAGGCGTTGGTCGACGCCGCCCGGTCTCGATTCGTGGAGGTCGTCGCGGCCGCGCAGGCCGAGCGAGGCTCGGCCTCGGTGGTGCTCACCGGAGGTGGCACGGGTATCGCCCTGTTGGAGGCGCTTCGCCAGGATTCCGGATCCATCGACTGGGCTGCCGTCGACATCTACTTCGGCGACGAGCGATTCTTGCCCTCGGGTGATTCCGAACGCAACGAGGTTCAGGCTTCGGAGGCACTGTTCGATCACGTCGACGTGCATCCGGATCGCATTTTCCGGATGGCCGCGTCCGACGGACCTCACGGAAGCGATCCCGAGGTGGCCGCGGCGGCGTATGCGCAGACCCTGCATTCCGGATCCGAGAGCGAGCCGACGCCCACTTTCGACATCCACCTGCTGGGAATGGGCGGCGAGGGGCACATCAACTCGCTGTTCCCCCACACCGATGCAGTCCGGGAACAGCATCGGTTCGTCGTGGCGGTCGAGGACTCCCCCAAGCCTCCGCCCGTGCGAATCACATTGACGCTGCCCGCCGTTCGCCGCGCACAGCACGTGTGGCTGCTCGTATCGGGAGCGAACAAGGCCGATGCCGTTGCCGCGGCGGTCGGCGGGGCCGATCCCGACGACATCCCGTCGGCCGGCGCGCTGGGCACCGAATCGACTGTCTGGTTCCTCGATGCCGGCGCAGCGTCCAAGCTGGACACTGTCTGATCTACCCGCTCAGCTGGGTTCCGCGGCGTCGGGGTCACATCTCGGCCGATTGCCCTCGTACTCGCTGACGCCCCAGGCACGTCCTGTCGTCGAGTTACGGATCCGCCTACCGTTCGCGCGGTAGGCGGATCCGTCTCGCCAGGCATCGGTGTCGTTGCTGCACTGCCTCATACCTCGTTGGACGCGACCGACCGCCGACCGGTTCCTCCCCCGTCGCTAGCCGCTGTTGCGCAGCGCAGTCGCCAGACCGTTCATCGTCAACAGGATTCCACGCTTGACGCGCTCGTCGTCGTCACCGCTGCGGTAACGGCGCAGCATCTCGACCTGCATCTGATTGAGTGGTTCGAGGTACGGGAACCGGTTGTGCACGGAGCGCTCCAGGGACGGGTTGTCTTCGAGCAGTCGACTGTGGCCGGTGATCTTCAGGTACATCCGCACCGTCGTGGCGTGCTCTGCCTCGATCATGCCGAAGATCCGGGCCCGCAGATCGGCGTCCGGAACCAACTCGGCGTAGCGCGCCGCGATACCCAGGTCCGACTTGGCCATGACCTGCGCGAGGTTGGACAGCACCGTCTGGAAGAACGGCCACTTTCGATAGAGGTCGGTCAGCACCTCGAGCTTGGAATCGTCGTCGCCGACCCACTCCTCGAACGCCGAACCGGTGCCGTACCACCCGGGCAGCATGACGCGGCACTGACTCCACGACATCACCCACGGGATGGCACGCAGGTCGTACACCGAGTTCGTCGGCTTCCTCGATGCCGGACGGGAGCCGATGTTCAGCTCGCCGACCTCCGCCACCGGCGTCGACGTGCGGAAGTATTCGACGAAACCGGGCTCCTCGTGCACCAGCCGGCCGTACGCCGCGCGGGCTTTCGCCGCGAGGTCGTCCAGGACGTCGTATGCGGCTTCTGCGCCGTCCCCGAGGCCCTCGACGTCCAGCAAAGTCGATTCGAGGGTTCCCGCCACCAGGGACTCGAGGTTGCGGCGCGCCATGGACGGCTCGGCGTACTTCGCCGCGATGATCTCACCCTGTTCGGTCAGACGCAGGGATCCCTGCACCACGCCGGGCGGCTGGGCCAGGATCGCGTCGTAGCTGGGGCCGCCGCCGCGGCCGACCGTGCCACCGCGACCATGGAAGAGTCGCAGTCGAATTCCCGTCTTGCGCGATGCTTCGAGCAGGTCCAACTCGGCACGGTAGAGCGCCCAGTTCGCCGCGAGGTACCCACCGTCCTTGTTCGAGTCCGAATATCCGAGCATGACTTCCTGATTCATGCCGCGCCCGGCCACCAGCGCGCGGTAGATCGGAACGTCGAGCGTGGCGAGCAGCGTCGCCGCACCCTGCTGAA
This sequence comes from Rhodococcus sp. ARC_M5, assembly GCF_022810405.1. Classification (GTDB taxonomy): domain Bacteria; phylum Actinomycetota; class Actinomycetes; order Mycobacteriales; family Mycobacteriaceae; genus Rhodococcoides; species Rhodococcoides navarretei. The sequence goes on along the minus strand of NZ_JALGQE010000006.1, from coordinate 155,272 downwards.
GGTCCTCGATGGTCTCGAACAGCGGAACCACACCCACCGTCGACGTGGGTGAGGAGCCGTCGGTGCCGGGGTCGAAGATGCCTGCTTCCTTGAGCAGCAACGCCGCTTCCAGCATGTCGCTCACCGACTGACACATACTGATGATGTAGTTCTGGATGGTGTCGGGGCCCAGGTGATCGATAGCCTCCTTGGCCGCCCTGACGATGCCCAGTTCCTTGGTGGCGAGCTCACTGAGCTGCGCGTTGGGGCCGACGAGCGGCCGCCTGGTCGCGAGTTCCTGCGACAGCACCGAGACCCGCTCGTCCTCTTCGAGGGACATGTAGTCGGAGTGAACACCGGCCCACGCCAGCAGCTCGGCGACCACTTCCTCGTGGGTCTCGGAGTTCTGCCGCATGTCCAATGCCTGCAGATGGAAGCCGAACGTCTCGACCGACTGTCGGAGCCGCAGCAGACGATCGTCGGCGATCAAGGCATCTCCGTCGGCGCGTAGAGCACGGTCGATGATGTCGAGGTCGTCGAGAATGGCCTGTGGACCGTCGTACTTCTGCGCCCCGAGGTCGATCCCGGAGACCGGCACCGCGTCGAGTACCGCCTCGGCAGTGGCCGTGAGACGGGCCCGGATGCCGACGACAGCGACGCGATACGGTTCGTCCGATCGGCGATCGTCCGGCTCGGCCGATGCGCCGGCCAGAGCTGCGAGATCCTCGGTGACGTCCACCAGGCGCGCGGACATCGAGAGTTCCTTCTCCAGCCCGACCAGCTCGTCCAGGTAATGCTCGAACGCGACGTACCCCGCCTGATGTGTCGCGGTGTGCACCACGTCCGCGGTGACGTTCGGGTTCCCGTCGCGGTCACCGCCGATCCACGAGCCAGGGCGCAGAATGGGACGCGGCAGCAGGTCGTCCTCGGGCCACCGCGCGCGCAGAGCGGCGCGCACATCCGCGTTGAGGGCGGGCATGACGTCGAACAGGGAGGACTCGAAGTATCGGAGTCCGACCTCGATCTCGTCCTGAATCCGCAAGCGCGACAACCGAATCAGAGCCGTCTCCCACAGAGTCAGTACCTGCCTGCGGATCTGCACGTCGATGGCGGCCAGTTCCTTCGCGGCACTGGCGGCCTTGCCCTCGCGAGCGGCAGTGGCGACATCGCGGCGGCGCATCAGTTCGGTGATCTTCGATTGGACATCGAACACGGTCCGGCGACGCGTCTCGGTGGGGTGTGCGGTGATCACCGGAGCCACCAGCGCGTCCGTCAGTGCCGCGGCCACCTGCTCGCGCGACGGTGCCGCCGAATCGATCTTGAGCCAGGTGGCGTCGAGACTGCTGTCCTGCGGCGGATCCTCGCGGTCGAGGTGAATCGCGCGTCGGCGCTCGCGGTGCAGGTCCTCGGCAAGATTGGCAAGCAATGAGAAGTGACTGAATGCTCGAATGAGTGGAACTGCTCGAGCCACTTCGACGTCGGTGTAGCGACCGACCGAATCGTCTCGCTCGATCTCGGATCTGCGTACCGCGAAGGACTCGACGCGTGCCGCCTCGATCAGGTCGAATACGTCGTCGCCTTCGTGCTCACGGATGATCTCACCCAGGATGCCGCCGAGATAGCGGATGTCCTCACGGAGTGGCTCGGTCAACTCCCGCCCCTGAGCTGTCGGTGGAACGAAGGCTGGGGATCCGACTGAGTCGTAGGAGGATTCGCTCATCCACTCAGTATCGTCGCTTCGCGACCAACTCGCACTCGGAGCCGAGGTGGATCAGGTGTACTTGATCTCCAGACCGATACCGAGGATGGCGATCAGCCAGATGATGCCGGTGAAGACGGTGAGGCGATCGAGATTCTTCTCCACGACCGTGGAACCGGAGAGGCTGGACTGCACTCCGCCACCGAACAGGCTGGACAATCCGCCACCCTTGCCGCGATGCAGCAGGATCAGCAAGATCAGTGCCAGGCTGGTGATGACCAGCAGAATATCCAGAAACAGATCCATGTCCACCTCAAACTCGATTCGATGCCTTCAGCAGCCTACCTGGCCCCGCGAACGGCTTCGGACACCCCGCCGAAGCGAGGTGTCCGAAACCAGGTCTGTCCAGCGGTGCCGATGACCGATCAGGGCAAGGGGCCGCCTGCGGCGATGGCCGACAACGTGGCGAACTCGTCTGCCTTGAGCGAAGCGCCACCGACCAGTGCGCCGTCGACGTCGGGCTGACCGACGATCTCGCCGACGTTCTTCGCATTCACCGAACCGCCGTACAGCACGCGCACTCCGGCGGCGACCTCGTCCGAGGACAGCGCCTTCAGTTCCTCGCGGATGGCCCCGCACACTTCCTGAGCGTCCGACGCCGACGCGACCCGGCCGGTGCCGATCGCCCACACCGGCTCGTAGGCGATGACGATCTTGGAGATATCGTCGGCCGACAGTCCGCTGAGCGAACCACGCAGCTGGGCAACGTTGTAGGCCACGTGCTCGCCGGCCTCCCGGATGTTCAGACCCTCGCCGATGCACACGATCGGAGTGAGGCCGTTCTTCAGGGCCGCCTTCGTCTTGGCGAGCACGACGGCGTCGTCCTCGCTGTGCAGCGTGCGTCGTTCGGAGTGCCCGACGACGACGAAGGTGCACCCCAGCTTGGCCAGCATCGATCCGCTGATCTCGCCGGTGAAAGCACCCTTGTCCTCGGAAGAGACGTCCTGTGCACCGTAGGTGAGGAGGAGTTTGTCGCCCTCGACCAGAGTCTGCACGCTGCGGATGTCGGTGAACGGCGGGATCACCGTCACGTCGACCTTGTCGAAGTACTTCTCGGGCAACGAGAAGGCGATCTTCTGCACCAGCGAGATGGCCTCGAGGTGATTGAGGTTCATCTTCCAGTTGCCCGCGATGAGCGGCTTACGTGCCATGCGTTACGCCTCCAGGACGGATAGGCCGGGGAGTTGCTTGCCTTCGAGGTATTCGAGGGATGCACCACCGCCGGTGGAGATGTGCGAGAAGCCGTCGTCGGGCAGTCCGAGGGTGCGCACGGCAGCCGCGGAATCGCCGCCGCCGACAACGCTGAACGCGCCCTTCTCGGTGGCTCCGATGATCGCTTCGGCAATGCCCTTGGTTCCGGCCGCGAACTTGTCGAACTCGAACACTCCGGCCGGTCCGTTCCAGAAGACGGTCTTGGCATTCGAGAGGACGACGGCGAAACGACTGACCGAGTCCGGCCCTATGTCCAGGCCCATCCAGCCGTCCGGAATCTCGGACGCCTTGACGGTCTTCGCCTCGGCGTCCGCTGCGAACTTGTCCCCGACGACGATGTCGACGGGCAGGTGGATCACGTCGCCGAAACGCTCGAGCAGGTCCTTGCAGACCCCGATCTGGTCCTCCTGCAACAGCGAGTTGCCGACCGAATATCCCTGCGCAGCAAGGAAAGTGAACGCCATTCCGCCGCCGATGACGAGGGTGTCGACCTTGGGGGCCAACGCCTCGATGACGCCGAGCTTGTCCGAGACCTTGGAGCCGCCGAGCACCACCGCGTACGGACGTGCAGCGTCCTCGGTGAGCTTGGCCAGCACCTCGACCTCGGCAGCGACGAGGGTGCCCGCGTAGTGGGGCAGCAACTGCGCCACGTCGTAGACCGACGCCTGCTTGCGGTGCACGACGCCGAATCCGTCGGAGACGAACGCCGCGTCGTCGCCCGCCAACGCAACGAGCTCACGTGCCAGAGCAGCTCGCTCGGACTCGTCCTTGCTGGTCTCACGGGGATCGAAGCGAATGTTCTCGAGCAGCAGCACGTCGCCGTCGGTCAGACCCTCGGCGCGAGCCTCGGCATCCTGGCCCACCACGTCGCCCGCGAGCTGAACATGGCGTCCGAGCAGCTCCCCGAGCTTCGCTGCCACCGGAGCCAGGCTGTACTTCGCGTCGGGCTTGCCATCGGGACGACCGAGATGCGCGGTGACGATGACCTTGGCACCGGCCTCGACCAGGGCCCGAAGAGTCGGGATCGACGCCTGGATACGGCCGGGATCGGTGATCGTGCCGTCCTCGAGCGGGACGTTGAAGTCCGATCGCACGAGGACGCCACGGCCTTCGACACCGGCATCGAGCAGATCCTGCAGTGTCTTGACAGCCATCGGTGTCAGAGGGACTTGCCGACGAGACCGATGAGGTCGGCGAGGCGGTTGGAGTAGCCCCACTCGTTGTCGTACCAGGAGACGATCTTGACCTGGTCGTCGATGACCTTCGTCAGCGGCGCGTCGAAGATCGACGAGTGCGGGTCGGTGACGATGTCCGAGGACACGATCGGGTCGGTGTTGTACTTCAGAATGCCCTTGAGGGGACCCTCGGCAGCTGCCTTCATCGCGGCGTTGATGTCGTCGGCGCTGGCCTTCTTCTTCAACAGTGCGGTGAGGTCGGTGACCGAGCCGGTGGGGATCGGTACCCGGAGCGCGTAGCCGTCGAGCTTGCCGAGCAGCTGCGGGAGGACCAGGCCGATGGCCTTGGCCGCGCCGGTGCCGGTGGGCACCACGTTGAGAGCTGCAGCGCGGGCGCGACGCAGATCGCTGTGCGGGCCGTCCTGCAGGTTCTGATCCTGCGTGTACGCATGGATGGTGGTCATGAGACCGGAGACGATGCCGAACTCGTCGTCGAGAACCTTGGCGATGGGGCCGAGGCAGTTGGTGGTGCACGACGCGTTGGAGATGATGTTCTGGCTGCCGTCGTACTTGTCGTCGTTGACGCCCATCACGATGGTGATGTCCTCGCCCTTGGCGGGCGCGGAGATGATGACCTTCTTGGCGCCGGCATCGATGTGGCCCTGAGCCTTCGCAGCGTCGGTGAAGATGCCGGTGGACTCGACGACGACGTCAACGCCCAGGTCACCCCACGGAAGTGCGGACGGGCCCTCGCGCAGCGACAGTGCCTTGATCTTCTGGCCGCCGACGACGATGGTGTCCTCGCCCTCGAGCGAGACGTCGTGCGGCAAGCGGCCCAGGATCGAGTCGTACTTGAGCAGGTGTGCGAGCGATGCGTTGTCGGTCAGGTCGTTGACAGCAACGATTTCGATGTCGGTGGTACCGAGCGCCTTCTGCGCGTCGACAGCCCTGAAGAAGTTACGCCCGATGCGGCCGAAGCCGTTGACGCCTACCCGGATCGTCACTGTTCGCTCCTAAAAGTTGTGAAAACAGATGTCTGATTGTGCCGGCGTGCGGGGTGCCACACGCGGTACCCACCCTAGTGTGCGCGCAGGCAGAGCGCGCGCATCACGTCGTCGGGGCGATCATGCCTCGTCGAGCAGCTCGGCGGTGACCGCGGACTCGGTGTCGGGAATTCCGGTCTCCTTGGCCTTGCGGTCGGCCATGGACAGCAGGCGTCGAATTCGACCTGCCACGGCGTCCTTGGTCATCGGCGGATCGGCCAACTGGCCCAGCTCCTCCAACGACGCCTGCCGATGCTGGACTCGGAGCGAGCCTGCGGCGGCCAGATGATCCGGCACGTCGTCGCCGAGAATGTGCAGGGCCCGCTCGACACGCGCTGCGGCCGCGACTGCCGCCCTGGCCGAGCGACGCAGGTTGGCGTCGTCGAAGTTGGCGAGTCGATTCGCGGTGGCTCTGACTTCGCGTCGCATGCGTCGTTCTTCCCAGATCAGCCGAGTGTCCTGTGCTCCCATTCGGGTGAGCAGGGCTCCGATCGCCTCGCCGTCGCGCACGACCACTCGATCGGTGCCGCGGACTTCACGAGCCTTGGCGGCCACCCCGAGGCGCCGAGCGGCTCCGACCAGCGCGAGTGCTGCCTCCGGTCCGGGGCAGCTGATCTCGAGGGCCGAGGATCGACCCGGTTCGGTGAGCGAACCGTGTGCCAGGAACGCGCCACGCCATGCGGCCTCGGAGTCCCCCACCGTGCCGCCGACGACCTGCGCGGGCAGGCCCCGAACCGGACGACCGCGCAGATCCAACAGGCCGGTCTGCCGGGCCAGCGCCTCGCCGTCCTTGGCCACCCTGACCACGTAGCGCGAGGTCTTGCGGAGCCCGCCTGCACCGAGCATGTGCACGTCGGAGGAGTAGCCGTACAGCTCGAAGATCTCGCGACGCAGTCGTCTCGCGATGGACCCGAGGTCCACCTCGGCCTCGACCACCACCCGGCCCGCCACGATGTGCAGTCCACCGGCGAATCGCAGGAGTGCGGACACCTCGGCCTTGCGGCAACTGACCTGACTGACGGTGAGCCTGCTCAGCTCGTCCTTGACCTCCGCTGTCATGGCCACGAAGTGATCCCCTCTCTGCGCGCGGCGGTCGGTTCGGTGCCGTCGGTGGACGACACGATGGAACCGAGAGCCGCAGCAAGCTTGCCGTAATGATGTGCGTGGGTGCCGTTTTCGGCAACGTCGACGTAGACGACCTCGGCACCGAGCCGGGCTGCTGCCCGCGCTACGTGCTCGCGGTTGCTGCCTTCCGGGACCGAGGCGGAATCGACCAGTACGTAGTCGATTCCCAAATCAGGTGCGTGTTGGGAGAGTACGTGGACATGCCGCTCGGCGGAGAATCCGGTGGTCTCCCCCAGCTCGGGTGCCAGGTTCAGCACGAGTACCTTCGGCGCGCTCGTGCGAGCCAGCGCGGTGAGCTGATCCGGCACCAGTACGTGCGGGATCACGCTCGAAAACCACGATCCCGGTCCGAGCACCACCAGGTCGGCCCTCTCGATGGCCGCGAGTGCATCCGCGGACGCGGGCGGTTCGGGTGGAAGCAGTCGCACGCGGCGAACCTTGCCCGGAGTCGTGGCCACTGCCACCTGACCCCGGATGACGCGGCTCACCCGAGGGTCGTCCTCCAGACCGGAGACGTCCGCCTCGATGTCGAGTGCGATGGGCGACATCGGCAGCACTCGTCCGTCGATTCCGAGCATCCGCACCATCTCGTCCAGTGCAGCGATCGGGTCGCCCAACACCTCGGTGAGGCCGGCGAGGATGAGGTTGCCCACAGAATGTCCGGCCAACGCACCCGTGCCACCGAAGCGGTGCTGCAGCACGTCGGTCCACAACTGCGTTCGGTCGTCTGAGCGCGCCAGTGCGGCCAACGCCATGCGCAGGTCCCCGGGCGGAATGACGCCGAGTTCGGCCCGCAGCCGTCCCGAGGATCCACCGTCGTCGGCGACGGTGACGATGGCAGTGACGTCGTGTGCGAGCAACCGGGCCGCCGAGAGCGTGGCGTACAGCCCGTGACCGCCTCCGAGGGCGACGATCCTGGGGCCGGCCCCCGATGCCGTGGTGTGATCCTGGCTCATTCGCGACCCAGATCCCGATGCAGCACACGCACCGACACATCACCCTGCTCGGCGAGTAACCCGGCCAGTGCCTCGGTCATCGCGACACTTCGATGCTTCCCTCCGGTGCAGCCCACGGCCACCGTCATGTATCTCTTGCCTTCCCGCACGTACCCCTCGATCGTCAGATTCAGCAGGTGCGTGTACGTCTGCAGATAGTCGTGTGCCCCGTCCTGCCCCAGCACGTAGTCGCGAACGTCCGCATCCTGACCGCTGTGTTCGCGCAACTCGGGAACCCAGTGCGGATTGGGCAGAAATCGCACGTCGCAGACCAGGTCGGCGTCCATCGGCAGGCCGTATTTGAACCCGAAGGACTGCACGGTGACGCCGACGCCGGTGGTGTCGGCGTCACCGAACACCGTCTCGATCTTGCGGCGCAGCTGATGCACCGACAGCGATGTGGTGTCCACCGTGAGATCGGCCGCTGCCTTGACCTGGGCGAGCCGCAACCGTTCGGCGGTGATGCCCTCGGTCAGCGTTCCGTCCTGACCGTCGTTCTGTAGTGGATGGCTACGCCGGTTGGACTCGAACCGACGGATCAGCACGGCGTCGGACGCGTCGAGGAAGAGCACGCGATTGCGCACGCCCTTGGAGTCGAGTTCCTTCACCACCCACCCCAGATCACCGGTGAACAGCCGGCTGCGGACGTCCATCACCAGTGCCAGTCGCTCGATTCGGGGCTTCGACTCGAGTCCGAGATCGACCATCTTGGAAATGAGCTCGGGAGGCAGGTTGTCGGCGACGTACCAGCCGAGGTCCTCGAGGATCTTGGCTGCGGTGCGCAGCCCTGCACCGGAAACTCCCGTCACCAACGCGACTTCGATCTCGTCGTGCCCGGCCCCTGCCTCGAAGGGCTGCTCTAGGTTCTCTTCGGACGGTGGATGTCCCTGTGTCTGGTGTTCGCTCACTACGAAGCCTGTCCCGCCGATTCCACACGCGGTGCGATCGCATGTTCCGCCGTGTTCTCGCCCGATGTCGTTGCAGTTGCGCTGCCATCATCGCCTACATCGGCGCCGTCCGTGTCGGAACCAAGGGCGGCCAGCACCGACGTGGCCGTCGTCTCGCCGATTCCCGGAACCTCCATGATCTCCGCAACCGTCGCACGCTTGAGGTTGGCGACCGAACCGAAGTGGGCGACCAGTGCGGTGCGCCGCGACTCGCCGAGTCCGCGAACCGAATCCAGCGCCGACGCCGTCATCCGCCGCGATCGCTTGCTGCGATGGAACGTGATCGCGAAGCGGTGCGCCTCGTCGCGAACTCGTTGCAGGAGATACAACGATTCGCTCGTGCGAGGCAGGATGACCGGATCCTCCTCGCCCGGAACCCACACCTCCTCCAGCCGTTTCGCCAGACCGACCACCGCAACGTCGGTGACACCGAGTTCGTCCAGTACCGCCGCGGCGGCGGCGACCTGAGGAGCACCGCCGTCGACGACGAACAGGTTCGGTGGGTACGCGAATTTGCGCGGTCTTCCGGTCTGTGGATCCAACGCCGCTTCGGGGGCCAGGTCGCCTCCGGACCCGGTCGAACCATCGGCGGAATGTCGCAGGAATCGACGTCGAGTCACCTCGGCGATGCTGGCGACGTCGTCGGAATGCCCGTCACCTGCCGCTTCCTTTATCGCGTAGTGGCGGTAGTCGCTCTTGCGGGGCAACCCGTCCTCGAAGACGACGAGCGAGGCCACCACATCGGTTCCCTGAACGTGGGAGATGTCGATGCATTCGATGCGCAGCGGTGCCGAATCGAGATCGAGCGCTTCCTGAATGCCTTGCAGGGCTGCGGATCTCGACGTGAAATCGCCCGCGCGCTTGAGCTTGTGCTGCTGCAGCGCCTCTTTCGCGTTGCGTTCGACGGTCTCGGCCAACGCTTTCTTGTCGCCGCGCTGGGGAACCCGAAGGGTCACGTTCGACCCTCTCAGTTCACTGAGCCAGATCTGCACCTCGTCGGCGTTGTCCGGCAGGACCGGAACCAACACTTCTCGCGGAACGGCATTCGAGCCACCGTCGTTGCCGCCCGGCACCTGTGCGGACAGGGCAGCCTGCTCGCCGTAGAACTGCGTCAGAAACTGTTCGACCAGAGCGGGGAGATCGGCCTCGTCCTGGCGTTCGATCACCTCTCCTGCCTTCTCCACCACCCAGCCCCGTTGGCCGCGAACCCGGCCGCCTCGGACGTGGAAGACCTGAACGGCAGCTTCCAGGGCATCGGTGGCGAAGGCGACGAGATCGGCGTCGGTGCCGTCACCGAGCACCACCGCCTGCTTCTCCAATGCCCGACGCAGCGCACCGACGTCGTCTCGCAGCCGCGCGGCGGTCTCGAAATCGAGGTCCTCGGATGCCGCCTGCATCTTCTTCTCGAGCTGCCGCACGAGCTTGTCCGTCTTTCCGGCCAAGAAGTCGCAGAAGTCCTCGACGGTGGCGCGATGCTCGTCGGCGCTGACCCGGCCGACGCACGGTGCCGAGCACTTGTCGATGTAACCCAGCAGGCAGGGTCTGCCGATCTGATTGTGCCGCTTGAACACTCCGGTCGAGCACGTGCGCGCGGGGAACACTCGCAGCAGTAGATCCAGCGTCTCGCGGATGGCCCACGCATGCGCGTAGGGACCGAAATAGCGCACACCCTTGCGTCTGGGTCCGCGGTAGACGAACAACCGCGGGTATTCCTCGTTCATCGTCACCGCGAGCATCGGATAGCTCTTGTCGTCGCGGTAGCGGACGTTGAACCGAGGATCGAACTCCTTGATCCAGTTGTACTCGAGCTGCAGCGCCTCGACTTCGGTGGTCACCACAGTCCACTCCACCGATGCTGCGGTGGTGACCATCTGGCGAGTACGCGGATGCAGCGAGGCTATGTCTGCGAAATAGGAATTGAGCCGACTGCGGAGGCTTTTGGCCTTTCCCACGTAGACGACACGGCCGTGCGGATCGCGAAATTTGTACACCCCCGGCTCCACCGGGATGGTTCCGGTGGCCGGGCGGTAGGTAGCGGGGTCGGACACGGCATCCACGTTAGCCGTCGGGTCCGACGTTCTCCGCATCCGCAGCTCAGCCGTGGTGCAGAGGTCCGACGTCAGTCCTGATCGACCGCGATGTCCGGAACGGAGTCAGCGGGTGCGTATCTGCGTTCGAGGGTACGGAACTGTCGTACCGCCGCGACCGCATGGTCACGATCGTTGGACTGGATGGCCATCACGTTGATGAACTCGTCGTCGGGAATGTCGATCCTGGCCCACATCGCTCCGTCCGGGAAAGACAGGCCCCGCACCAGATCCCACTCGATCAGACGCTCCGACAACAGGTTTCGCACCGCAACGCCGGCCGGCCCGACGCGAATGCGCGGGCGCGTCAGCACGAGCGCCAGGCTTCCCAGAAGAAGTCCGAGTCCCGCCATCGCGAGCTGGTCGGCGGTTCTGAAGTACACCCCGGTCGGCGACACTCGCAACAGGACGGCGACGGTCGTGTGCGCCACCACGAGCAGCACCGCTGTCGCGATGGCGTAGCGGGCCGACTTACGCGACTTCACGACCATGTCCCACTCGGCGGACGGTGTGTTGCCGGTCACGTGAACTCCTGATTCGTCCAGGGCTGACGCAGGTGCTTGAGCGTCAGAGCCGTGTCGATCGCGGCAGCCGTGGCTTGCGCGCCCTTGTCCTCGAACGAACCGGGCAACCCCGCTCGATCGAGAGCCTGCTGCTCGTCGTTCGTGGTGAGCACTCCGTTGGTGACCGGGGTGCCCTCGTCCAGCGACACACGCGTAAGTCCGGCCGTCACGGCGTCGCACACATACTCGAAATGCGGTGTGCCCCCGCGAATGACGACGCCGAGAGCGACGACAGCGTCGTGGTTTCGGGCCAGTTCCTGCGCGACGACGGGCAGTTCGATGGCTCCGGCAACACGGATGACCGTGACGTCCTGAATCCCGGCCGACTCGGCCTTGCGGAGCGCACCGTCGAGCAGCGCCTGCGAGATCTTCTGGTGCCACTGACCGGCGACGATCGCCAGCTTGAGATCATTCGCGCCGGCGAGCTGCAGGGTGGGTTCGCCTTCGCCGCTCATGGGTTGACCCCGTTCTCGTACTCCTCGAGCCCGGTGAGGTCGTGGCCCATGCGGTCGCGCTTGGTGCGCAGGTAGGTGAGGTTCTCCGCGTTGGCGCGCAGCGGCATCGGAACTCGCTCGGTGACGTGCAATCCGTAGCCGTCGAGTCCCACTCGCTTGGCGGGGTTGTTCGTCAGCAGCCGCATCGAGGAGACACCGAGATCGACGAGGATCTGGGCTCCGATCCCGTAGTCGCGGGAGTCGGCGGGGAGTCCGAGCTGCAGGTTGGCGTCGACGGTGTCGGAGCCTGCGTCCTGGAGTTGGTACGCCTGCAGCTTGTGCAGCAGACCGATGCCGCGACCTTCGTGACCGCGCATGTAGAGCACGATGCCGCGCTCCTCGGCGGCCACCATTTCCAGGGCCGCGTCCAATTGCGGTCCGCAGTCGCAGCGCAGTGATCCGAACACGTCGCCGGTCAAGCATTCGGAGTGCACTCGAACGAGCACGTCGCTGCCGTCTCCGTCGGGCCCGGCGATGTCGCCGCGGACGAGCGCTACGTGTTCGACCTCGTCGTAGATGCTCTGGTAGCCGACGGCGCGAAACGTGCCGTGGCCGGTGGGGATTCGGGCGTCGGCGACGCGGACCACGTGCTTCTCGTGCTTGCGACGCCAGGCGATGAGGTCGGCGATGGAGATGAGGGCGAGGTCGTGTTCGTCGGCGAAGACACGCAGTTCGTCGGTCTGGGCCATCGCCCCCTCGTCCTTCTGGCTGACGATCTCGCAGATGACGCCTGCGGGCCGCAGGTCGGCCATCCGGGCAAGGTCGACGGCAGCCTCGGTGTGGCCTGGGCGACGCAGCACTCCGCCGTCCTTGGCGCGCAACGGTACGACGTGGCCGGGCCGGGTGAAGTCGTTCGCGCCGGTGTCGGGGTCTGCGAGCAGCCGCATCGTGGCTGCTCGGTCGGAGGCCGAGATACCGGTGCCGATGCCTTCGCGGGCGTCGACGGTGACGGTGTAGGCGGTGCCGTGCTTGTCCTGGTTGGTAGCGAACATAGGCGGCAGGCCGAGCCGGTCGCAGTCCTCGCCGGACAGCGGAACGCACAGGTAACCCGAGGTGTAGCGGACCATGAAGGCGACCAGCTCCGGGGTGGCCTTCTCCGCGGCGAAGATGAGGTCGCCTTCGTTCTCGCGGTCCTCGTCGTCGACGACCACCACTGCTTTGCCCGCAGCGATGTCCGCAACTGCGCGCTCGATACTGTCGAACCTGGTCACCACGGTGTGCTCCATACGTCTCGGGCCTGGCTCAGCGCCCTGTAAATTCTCAGATGCACCATCGATTGCGTGCACGTCAACACTACTTACTGCGCGTCGATACTCTGCAGCCGCTCCACGTACTTGGCGATGACGTCGACTTCGAGGTTGACGGGCGATCCGACCTCGGCCGTGCCGAGAGTGGTCAGGTCGAGGGTCGTCGGGATCAGAGAGATCTCGAACCAGTGCGCTCCCTCGTCGACGCCGAGTCCGGAGACGGTGAGCGAGACTCCGTCGACGGTGATCGAGCCCTTCTCGACCACGTAGCGCGCGACCGAGGTGGGCAGTGCGATGCGCACGACGGTCCAGTTCTCGGACGGGGATCGGCCGATGATGGTCCCGGTGCCGTCCACATGACCCTGCACGAGATGCCCGCCGAGGCGGCTGCCGAGCGCGGCCGCACGCTCGAGGTTGACGCGACTGCCCACGTCGAGGGCACCGAGGCTCGAGCGGTTCAGCGTTTCCTGCATGACGTCGGCGGTGAATCCGCCGTCGGGCAGCACCTCGACCACGGTCAGGCAGACCCCGTTCACCGCGATGGAGTCGCCGTGCCCGGCGTCCGAGGTCACCACCGGACCGCGAACGGTGAACCGCGCGGCGTCGGGCAGTTCGTCCTTGGCGACGATCTCGCCGAGCTCTTCGACAATTCCGGTGAACATCTACTTCGCTCCTTCGGGCACGACGCCGATCAGAATGTCGTTGCCGATCATGGTGACTGTCTCCGTGCGGAACCGAATTGCATCGGCAATTGTTCCGATGCCCGCATTCTCCACCGCCGCGGGTCCGCTGCCCAACACCGCCGGTGCGACGTACGCCACGATCCGGTCCACCAACCCTGCAGCGAGGAATGCCCCGGCCAGCGTCGGACCGCCTTCGATCTGGATGTCGGTGTGCTCGCGCAGCGCCTCGACGACGGCGGCCGGATCGTGTGTGTCGAGAAACACCGTCGGAGCGTCGGACCCACGGATTGCCGCGGTCGACGGTATCGGCCGCGATCCGACGACGACGCGAACCGGCTGATGCGCTGCCAACGTGCCGTCGGGACGTCGCGCGGTCAGTCGCGGGTCGTCGGCCAGCACGGTGCCGGTTCCGACGACGATGGCGTCGAGCTTGGCTCGCTCGGCGTGCACGTGCGCCCGGGCCTGGGGTCCGGTGATCCACTGGCTCGTGCCGTCCGCTGCGGCACTGCGACCGTCGAGAGTGGCGGCGTACTTCCACGTCACGTGCGGTCGCCCGGTGCGTTGCTTGTGCAACCAGGCTCGCAGTGGCCCCTGCCGCACCTCGGTCTCGCCGATCCCCTGTTCGACGCGAATGCCGGCCGCGCGCAGGGTGTCCCCGCCGCCCGAGGCGAGCGGGTTCGGATCGGCGACGGCGTGCACGACCGAGGCGATGCCCGCGTCGATCAACGCTCGGGAGCACGGTCCGGTGCGGCCGGTGTGGTTGCAGGGTTCGAGGGTGACCACCGCGGTGCCGCCGCGAGCGCGGTCCCCGGCCTCGGCCAGGGCGACGATCTCGGCGTGCGGACCGCCGGGCGGACGCGTGGAACCGATGCCGACCACCACGCCGTGTGCATCCAGGATCACCGCACCGACCGCGGGATTGGGACTACTGATGCCTCGGGCGGACTCGGATGCCTCGACGGCGAGGGCCATGGCGTCCGCGATGGACATTGCTGCGCCCCGGCCGTTCATTACGACAGGTGGTGTGATGCGTGGGCGGCTCGGTCGCGGAGGTCGCGCACGGCGGCAGCGGGGTCGGCGGTGTTGTAGACGGCCGAGCCGGCGACGAAGCAGTCGATGCCGGCCTCTGCGGCCTGCTCGATCGTGTCGGAGTTGATGCCGCCGTCGATCTCGACGATCAGTCGAAGATCGCCGGAATCGACCAGTGCCCTCACTGCTTTCGCCTTCGAGAGCACCTCCGGCATGAACGACTGTCCGCCGAAGCCAGGCTCGACGCTCATCACCAGCAGCGTGTCGAAGTCGCGCAGGATCTCGAGGTACGGCTCGATCGGTGTTCCCGGCTTGACCGACAGGCCTGCCTTGGCTCCGGCTGCGCGGATGTCGCGGGCCACGGCGGACGGGTCGTCGGTCGCCTCGGCGTGGAAGGTGACGTTGTACGCGCCTGCTTCGGCGTAGGGCGGGGCCCAGCGCGCCGGATCCTCGATCATCAGGTGGCAGTCGAGGGGGATGTTCGTCGCCTTCAGCAGGCTCTCGACGACCGGCAGCCCCAGGGTGAGGTTGGGAACGAAGTGCGCGTCCATGACGTCGACGTGCAGCCAGTCGGCTCCGGACACGGCGTCGGCTTCGGCAGCCAGACGCGCGAAGTCTGCGGACAGGATCGAGGGGGCAATCATCGGGGAAACCACGATTGACGAGCCTAGTCGAGCCGGTATCGTTCGCCCATGACCACCATCGATTCCGCGACGGCGGTGATCGCCGATCTTCCCGAGGTCACCGAGAGTGTCCGGTACGGAAACCCGGCGTGGTCGGTGGGCAAGAACGTGTTCGCATGGATTCGACCGTTCAGCAAGGCCGACCTGAAGCGATTCGCCAGCGAGACTCCGCCCAGCGGTCCGATCCTCGCGGTTCGCACGGCTGATCTGCACGAGAAGGAAGCGATCCTCGCCGCACACCCAAGGGCGTGCTTCACCATTTCGCATTTCGACGGATTCGCCGCCATCCTGGTCGACCTCGACAACACCGACGACGACGAACTGCGGGAGCTGATCATCGACGGGTGGCTGGTCCACGCCCCGAAGAACGTGGCCGAGACCTTCCTGGCCGGCAACTGATCACATCGACTTCCTGATCACACCGGTTTGCGCAGCGCCGCCATGAACATCGCATCCGTGCCGTGGCGGTGCGGCCACAGTTGCACGGACGTACCGTCGCCGAGTTGCGGCACTCCTGGGACGAGCTCGCGGGTATCGAGCTGGTCGACGCCGTAGCGGCGGACCGCGTCGGCGACGACGGCGGTGGTCTCGGACAGGTGCGGCGAACACGTCGAGTACAGCACCACTCCGCCGGGGCGTACCAGCTCGATCGCCGCGGCCAGCAGTTCCTTCTGCAACGTCACCAGCGCCGCCACATCGGAGGGTTGGCGGCGCCACCGTGCCTCGGGCCTGCGGCGCAGGGCACCGAGTCCGGTGCACGGTGCGTCGACGAGCACTCGGTCGTAGCCGCTGTCGAGTCCGGACGCTCTACCGTCGACGGTGTGCACCGTCACCGGAAGGTCCTTGGTCGTCTTGGACACCAGATCTGCTCGGTGCGGCGTCGGTTCGACGGCATCGACGGTGGCACCGTCGATCTCGGCGATGGCACCGAGCAAGGCGGCTTTACCGCCCGGTCCGGCGCACAGGTCCAACCATCGGCCGTTGTCCTCGCCGAGCAACGGTGCCAACGTCAGCGCGCGTCCGACGAGTTGACTGCCCTCATCCTGAACTCCGGCCAGTCCGTCACGGACGGCGTCGAGCTTGCCGGGATCTCCGCCGTCGAGGTGCACGGCGTACGGCGAATACGGACCTTCCTCTCCCCCGGTGATCAACGCCAGTTCTTCGGCGGAGATCTCACCGGGCCGGGCCACCAGGTGCACCGAGGGACGCGCGTCATCGGCCTCGAGGACGGCGGCCAGTTCACCGGCGTCGGCACCGAGTGCATCGGCGAATGCCTGCGCGATCCATTTGGGATGGGCGTACTCGAACGCGAGGTGGCCGACGGGATCGACCGCCGCCTCGGGTGCTAGCTCGTTCACCCACTGCTCGGCCGTCCGCTCGGACACGCGCCGCAGCACCGCATTGACGAAACCTGCTTTGCCGGTACCGAATTCGGACCGGGCGAGGTCCACCGACGTGGCGACGGCCGCGTGTGGGGCAACGCGAGTCCGCAGCAGCTGATAGGCGCCGAGCCGCAGAATGTCGAGTAGCGGCCCGTCGATCTCGGCGGCGGGCCGACCGGCGGCATGGGCGATCACCGCGTCGAGGACGCCACGCGCTCGGGACGCACCGTAGGCGAGCTCGGTCGCGAGCGCGGCGTCGCGCGAGTCCAGCTTCCGCTCTCGCAGCAGTCCGGGGAGCACCAGGTTGGCGTACGCATCCCGTTCACGCACGGCCTTCAACACGTCCCGGGCCGCTCGGCGGGCCGGGTCGATCGCGTCGACGGCACGGGGTCCTGCACCCTGCGGGGGTCGGTTCCCCTTCGGACCGCGCGCACCGGGCGACTTCTTGGTTGTCTTTCGGGCTGGACTCGACTCGCGCTTTCGAGGCCTGTCGGGTTCTGTCATCGCGCTACCGCCGTATCGTCCAGCCGAGCGCCTCGCGCCCAGTCGAGTGCTTTCATGAGCTTCTTGCCCTGCGGTTGAACATCGCCGAGAACGACTGCGGTCGTGCCTGTTCCGATGTGCACGCCGGACTTGCGCACCGCTATCTCGCCCGGGGCCAACGTGTCCTCGGAGCGCGTCGTCGGGGCGATCTTGACGCGGAGTTCACCGATCGTCGTCCATGCGCCCGGTGCGGGGGTGACCGATCTGATGTGTCGGTCGACGAATGCTGCAGATCGAGTCCAGTCGATGCGGGCGGCGTCGACGCTCACCTTGCTCGCGTAGGAGATCCCGTCCTCGGGCTGCGGATGCGCGGATGCCGTCCCGTCCTCGATCGCGTCGAGGGTGGCAGCGAGTAGGTCTGCTCCGCTCGACGCCAGTCGGGTGAGCAGGTCCCCTGTCGTATCGGTTGCGCGTACCCGCTCGGTGACGACGCCGAGTACCGGGCCGGTGTCCATTCCCGCGTCGAGCAGGAAGGTGGAGGCACCGGTGATCTCGTCGCCTGCGGCGATGGCCGCCTGCACCGGTGCGGCACCTCGCCATGCGGGCAACAACGAAAAGTGCAGATTGATCCAGCCGAAGCGAGGGATGTCGAGCACCGGCTGCGGCAGCAGTGCACCGTATGCGACGACCGGACACACGTCGGGTGCGAGTTCGGTGAGCTGCGAGACGAAATCCGGATCCGAGGGCTTCGCGGGTGTGAACACCGGGATTCCGTGCTCGTCGGCCAGCTGCCCGACCGGTGACCGCATCGTCTTGCGCCCCCTACCGGCAGCGGCGTCGGGCCGGGTCACCACCGCGATCACCTCGTGTCGTTCGGACTCCAGCAGTCGCCGCAGCGACGGAACTGCGGGCTCCGGTGTACCGGCAAAGACGACGCGCACTCGAGCAACTCCCTGGGATGGACGAAAGGATCTCGGGTGTCCATCCTAGGGAGTCGCGAGCGCTGCGGACGATTCCGCACCTGTCGATCACGTCGCGTCGGGGGTGTCGACCGTGTCCTCGGGAGATCGATCGGTCGGACCGTCGTCGGCAAGGATCCGGTACAGCGACCTGCGTGCTTCGGTGAGAATCTCGGCAGCCTGTTCGACCTGTTTCGGCGTGCCGACTCCGGCGACCTGCCCGGCTGCGCCCATCAACTGTCCGATGAGTGCCCGAAGATCCCGGGCATCGACACCGACGGACTCCGCCACGTCGTTCCACGGGCTGCCCAGGTCGGCGCGATGAGCATCGACGTGCGTTCTCCCTTCGTCGGTCAGCGCAGCCGTCTTGCGGCCGGCCACCTTGTCGATCATGACCAGACCCTCGTCTTCGAGTTGCGACAGGGCCGGATAGATTGAGCCCGGACTCGGCTTCCAGGTGCCGTTGCTCTTCTCGGCGATCTGCTGGATCAGTTCGTACCCGTGCATCGGACGTTCCTCGAGCAAGAGCAGGATTGCAGCGCGCACGTCCCCGCGACGCCCTCGCCCTCCCCGACCCCGGCCTCGACCGAAATCTGCATTGGGTCCGAAACCGCCGGGCCCGAAGCCGGTGCGCATACCTTCTCGTCCTCGTCCGAACGGGCCACCGTCCCGGTGTCCACTGCGTTCGCCGTGCCCTCTCCTTCCGCGGCCTCGCTCTCGCGGACCCTGATCGTCCGACGGGCCGTGATCGTCACTCTGCGCGACCCACATCTCGAACGGCGCTCCTCGCATGTGTCGACGTGCGCCTGCGCGACGTCCGAATTCGTGTGCAAATCCTTCGAATGCGTAGTTCATGTCGTACTCCTTCGATCGATTGATAAGTCGACGATATATCGACAATAGATCTTTGGCAAGGCCAAGAGGTAACCTCCGATTTTCCGCATCCGAGGAACGCGTCGTGGGTCGCTCTCGCTCGTTAGAATTGCGCGGTCGGTAGGAGCTCTCGTTGACCGCACCGGAATCCAGCGGCCGGCTCGACAGGGCCCGCTCAAGAACGAGGGGGGGCCGTGTGGCCGGATCGACGAGACGACGCGTGACCGTCGTGCTCGGCTGCGTCCTCGCCATCGTTCTGCTGGCCGGCTCCAATGTTCTCGGCCAGCGAGTCTCCGTGCTGATCGACGACGTCGCACAGCTCGCGGGTGGTATCACCGCGACGATCGTGTGCTGGCGGACCGCGTCCACGAGGACGGGCACCGAACGGCAGTGGCGCGTTCTGATGGCCGCAGGAATGGCGTGCTGGAGTGCAGGCATGGCGGTCTGGGCCTTCTATCGATCCGCTCTCGACATGCCGCTGCCGACTGCATCGATCGCCGACGTCGGGTTCTTTCTCTTCCCGATCTTCGCCGTGCCTGCGTTGCTCGCCTTCGTCGGTCTGTCGCCCCGACGGGCTGCCGCAGGTGCACGCCACGTCTGGGTGATGTCGCTGCTCGACGGGGCCGTCGTCGTCGGGTCCCTGTTCGTTCTCTCCTGGGCCACCGTGCTCGGTGCGGTCGCGCACTCGTCGGAATACGAATCGATCGAGTTCCTCGTGGCGATCATGTACCCCATCACCGACCTGGTCCTCGTGGCCATGATCGTGCTGCTCGTCGTGATCCCGAAGATCGCGGCGCGATACCGGACGCAGCTCACCCTGCTCGGTGCCGGGATCCTGATGATGGCGATATCCGACAGCATCTACGCGTACCTCGTTGCCACCGGTGCGGACTTCATGCCGGTTCTGACCGACGGCGGATTCATCGCAGGCACTGCACTCATCGCTCTCGCGGCCGCCGCCCCGAGGACCGTCGACGACACCCCATCGACGCCCGGCTCGTCGAAATACGGCTCGTCGCGGTACGGATCGGAGCCCACTGCACGTGTGTACGCCGAGACCGTGACCGGTGAAAGAACGCAGCTGCTGTTGCCGTACGGGCTCATGGGTGCAGTAGGGATCGTGTTGGCGATACTGCGTGTGCAGACCGGGGACCTGGATTCGACCGTCATCGTTCTCGGAGTTGCAGTGGTGCTGGTCTCACTCGTTCGCCAGGTGATCACCCTGGTTCAGAACGACAATCTGCTCCGAACCCTGACTCGGGCACAGGCCGAGCTGACGTATCGCGCGCACCACGACGGGCTGACCGGCCTGCTCAACCGGTCATCGTTCGACGAACACCTTCGAGAGGCGGTGAACGACGCCCGAGCGGGCCGGGGCTGCGCCGTCCTACTGCTGATCGACCTCGACGACTTCAAGAGCGTCAACGACAGATTCGGCCACGCCGGCGGTGATCGACTACTGGTCGAACTTGCCCGCCGCCTCGACCGATGTGTGGTCGAGGGTGTGGTGGCGCGCTTCGGCGGTGACGAGTTCACCGCCCTGGTCTACGCCGACCTCGATACCGGTCGCGCGACGGCTGTCCGCATTGCCGAGGCGATGCGGACAACACACGAGATCGACGGCCATTCGGTGTCGGTCGGCGTGTGCGTGGGCGTGGTGCAGATCGGTCGACCAGACCGCACACCCCCCGACTCCACGACCGTGGCCGGCTCCGACACCGCCGACGAGGACGAGCTGATGCGGCTGGCCGATCGCGCGATGTACACGGCCAAACGCGAGGGCAAGGCCGGAATCTACGCCTACGACACCGCGGGCACACTCAGCGCGGTGCCGAGCGGCTCCGATCACGCGACTCGTGGGACCAAACCGAAAATGGTTGCAGGCGAGCCGGATCCGGCTCGGTTGATCGGGCCACCGACCAGGACGTAGGCGCCGGTGGTCGGGATCGACTCCAGATTGGTCAGGTTCTCCAGGCTAATCCGACGCCGGTCGTAGAGCTTGACGGACACCGGGTAGGTGTCGTCGTTGCCCAGATCGGGCCCGAAGGTGTCGGTGCCGAGGGCACCTCTGTCGGCGAGCCTGCCCGTGTCGATCAACCACTGCGCCGCCTCCGCGGAGAACCCGGGTTGGTGCGTCACACCGTCCGCGTCCGCGTTGGCATACGCATAGGTCCCCCAGCGTGACTCCCAGCCTGTCCACAGAATGACAGCCGCCCCTGGCGGAATGGTTCCGTTGACTGCTTCCCAGTTCTGCAGGTCTGCCACGGTCACGGCGTAGTCGGCGTCGTCCGCCGCCCGATCACGAATGTCGATCTTCACCGCAGGCAGAAACAGATCCTCCGGATCGAGCTGGTCGGCGGTCAACCCACCTTCCTGGAAGTGCGCAGGCGCTCCCCAGTGCGTACCGGTGTGTTCGCCCTCCTTGACGTACTGGAGGTAGAAGCCGTCGTCCGCGACGGTGAACGCCGTCTCGAGCGAGAATTCGGGATCGCCGGGAAAGATCGGGGTGAGCGCCGGATCGTTGATGTGCGACAGCGACACGATCCGTAGCAGTCGGTCCAACGGAACGGCCGGTGTCGTCGGCTGCGCCGAGCCGGTACCGGGCAGGGCGTCGGCGGCGGTGGGCGCGACCAGACGGGCCCCGATCACTATTGCCAAACCTGTTGTCACACGGCGAAGAAGCTGTCTTCTCTTCATGTCCCCCGACCCATCTCTCGTCGGCGCCCCGTGCACCGCCCCGAGGCAACCCTAGGCCACGGCGAGCCCCGACGGCAGTGTCAGCCGATTCGAATCGGGTCGATCTGAACCCGCACTCCAGCGCCGAGTTTCTTGGCACTACGAGCTGCCTGCGCAGTGGACAGTGCTCGCGCCAACGCCGCCCCGGTGCTCCGCGGGACGCGTATCAACAGCCGCTGCACATCACCGGAAAGCACGTCCTCACCGCTGCTCGCGGGAGCCCGTTGGCCGTCCGGCAGATCGACAGGTCCCAGAATCTCCACTGCCTCGGGCAGATCCGCGCTCTCCACCAGCGCGGTGATCGCATCGGTGGTTCCGTCGATCGCCGCGACGTGCACGGCGGGCGGGAACCGCACCTCGACGCGTTCGTCCAGCTGACTTCTGGCGTGCCACAGCGGATCCCAGCGAACCAGCGCCTGCACCGTGGGTATCTCGGACTCGGCAACGACTACCACGCGGCCACCTGCCGCACCCGGGCGGACCAAGGCGGCGGCCGTCATCCACCGACGCAGTGTCTCCTCTGCCGCGCGCAGGTCTGCCCGGCCGAGCAGGGCCCAGCCGTCCAACAAGAGGGCAGCGCCGTACCCACCGTCGACCGTCGGCTCGGCACCGACGGTCGACACGACGAGACCGGCACCCGGCTCGACGGCGTCGAGCACGGCGGCACCCCCCGAGTTGTGTACCGGTACGCCGGGAAATGCCCGTCCGAGTTCCTCGGCGGTGCGGCCCGCTCCGATCACGACCGCACGCAGGTTGCGTGATCCGCAGACCGTGCACCGATGTGCGGTGTCGGCGATTCCACACCACGAGCACGTCGGACTGCCGGCTCCGTCGCTGCCCGGGGCGGACGGCAGGGCCAGCGGCCCGTTGCACCGGCGACACCGCGCCGGGTGCCGACACTTGGCACACGCCAGCGACGGTACGTATCCGCCGCGCGGAACTTGAACCAGCACAGGCGAATCCGCCTTCAGTGCGGCTCGCGCCGCCTCGAACGCAATCGCAGGTAGCCGCGCGACCCGGGCTGCCGGATCCCGCGCGAGCGCATGGTCCGAGTCCGCCAGGGCCACCACGTGGGGTTGACGCTCACGAATCAATTCGCGCGGAGCCACCAGGTCGTGTGCCCACCCGGAATCGACGAGTGCCTCGGCCTCTGCAGTTCGCGCATGTCCGCCGATGACGACCGCTGCCCCGGATACGTGAGCTCGAAGCAACGCCACTTCTCTGGCGTGCGGATACGGCGAGCGAGGCTCGGCAAAACTGTCGTCACCGTCGTCCCAGACGGCAATCATGCCGAGAGTGGACACCGGAGCGAACACGGCGCTGCGTGTCCCCACCACGACGACCGGCCCCGATCGCAGACCACGCAACCATTGCCGATACCGCTTCGCCGGGCCCAGTCCGGCCGACAGCGCCACCACCCGGTCGGCACCGAGCAGGGCCACACAGGCCGTCTCCAGTCGATCGAGGTCTCGCTGATCGGGTACCACCACCACCGCGGAACGACCGCCCGTGACGGTCACGGCGGCGGCCTCCGCCAGCCGCACCGGCCATCGCTCACCGGGCAACGCCTGCCATACCGCTCGCGGTACGCGTCCCGATGCCAACGCATCGAGGAAGTTCGAGCCGTGGGTGTAGGCCGACCAGGCTGCTCGGTCGATGTCGGGCTCGACCGGCGGCTCGACGACAGGTGTCTGTTCCGCCTCGACTCGGGCATGGCGAGCCGGGATCGCCAGACGCAGCACATCCGCTCTGGTCCCGGCGTACCGATCGGCGACCGCCTCGGCCAGTTCCGCGATCTCCGGGGTCAGAACTCGCTCCGCCGACACCACCCGATCCAGCCAGCCGAGCTTGCCGGAGTGTTCGGTCTCGGCCAGTCTGGCCAGCACGAAACCGTCGACCAGTCGTCCCGCGAACCGCACCCGAACTCGGACACCGGGCTGAGCATCGCTGCTCACCTCCTCGGGAACGAGGTAGTCGAACTCGCGGTCGAGATGCGGCAGCGGCAACATCGGGAGAATGCGCGCGATCGGAAGATCCGACGCCGCCACCCGCGCTACGCCTGCCACCGCACCTCCTCCTCGATTCTCACCCCACACTCGATGTCGGAGCACCGAGCCGGTGCGAGCAGGGTACGTGCAGAACGGTCGCCGTGCTTACAGGCCTGCAGCGTCCCGGAGTTTGCCGGCACGATCGGTGGACTCCCACGGCAGATCGATGTCGGTACGGCCGAAGTGGCCGTACGCCGCCGTCTGAGCGTAGATCGGCCGCAGCAGATCCAGATCACGAATGATGGCACCGGGACGAAGGTCGAACACCTCGCTGATCGCCGCCTGGATACGCGCGGGATCGGTCTTCTCGGTGCCGAATGTCTCCACGAACAAACCGACCGGCGCGGCCTTGCCAATGGCGTACGCCACCTGTACTTCGATGCGGTCCGCGAGCCCAGCTGCAACAGCGTTCTTGGCGACCCAGCGCATCGCGTAGGCAGCGCTGCGATCGACCTTGGACGGATCCTTGCCGGAGAACGCTCCACCGCCGTGCCGTGCCATACCGCCGTAGGTGTCGACGATGATCTTCCGGCCGGTGAGACCGGCATCACCCATCGGGCCACCGAGCACGAACTTTCCGGTGGGGTTGACCAACAGCCGCACATCGGAGGTGTCCAGTGTCGGCACGTTCAACTCGGCGAGCACCGAGCTGAGCACCTTTTCCCGAATGTCGGGAGTGAGCAGATTGTCGAGATCGATATCGGCGGCATGCTGCGTCGAGATCACCACGGTGTCGAGGCGTACGGCGTCGTCGCCGTCGTACTCGATCGTCACCTGCGTCTTGCCGTCCGGACGCAGATACGGCAGTACACCGCTCTTGCGTACCTCGGTCAGCCGCCGGGAAAGCCTGTGCGCCAAAGCGATCGGCAACGGCATCAGCTCGGGAGTATCGGTGTTGGCGTATCCGAACATCAACCCCTGATCCCCCGCACCCTGACGATCGATTTCGTCGTCGGAGAGCCCCTCGACCCGAGCCTCGTGCGAATGATCCACGCCCTGAGCAATTTCCGGAGACTGCGCACCGATGGCGACGTTCACCCCGCACGAGTTTCCGTCGAACCCCTTGGCGGACGAGTCGTACCCGATCTCGAGTACCTTCTCGCGCACGATCTTCGGGATGTCGGCCCATGCGGTGGTGTTGACCTCACCCGCAACATGCACCTGCCCGGTGGTGACCAACGTCTCCACAGCAACTCGGGCGCGCGGATCCTCGGTCAGAAGGGCATCGAGAATCGAATCGCTGATGGCATCACAGATCTTGTCGGGGTGACCCTCTGTGACGGACTCACTGGTGAAAAGCCGGCTACCGGACTTGCTCACGGACTTCCTCTCGACGCATGTTGCTGCCCGACCCGACGCCTCGCGCCGGTCGGGCACTCCACGAAAATTGACGTTCCCTCGGTGTTATCGCCCCTGCCGGAGCCAGGCAAACCTCTACGGCACTACACGTGGTGCTCAGCACGGTATCCGGTGCGACATCGATCGCGCACCCTCGGCACGGTCACGGACTCGAACTCGATAGAGGACCGCGCGCGTCGAGCAGCTGCGCAACCGAGTCCAGTACGCGGCTCGCCAGGAGAGCTTTGGAGCCCTCTCCGAGTGCAGCTTCGGAACCGTCGGAACCGAGCAGCCAGCCGTCGTTGTGGTCGACCTCGAACGCCTTGCCATCACCGACCGCATTGACCACGAGCAGATCGCAGCCCTTGCGCTCCAGTTTGGCCCGCGCGTACGTCAGGACGTCTCCGTCCGCGTCACCCGTCTCGGCGGCGAACCCGACGATGACCGTGGACGATTCGAGCTCACCGTCACGGCGGGCCGCGACGAGGCCGGCAAGGATGTCGTCGTTGCGCACCAGGGGGATCGACGACGGTTCGTTGGACCCCTTCTTGATCTTGCTTCCCGCGACGGACTCCGGGCGGAAGTCGGCGACCGCGGCCGCCATCACCACCGCATCGACTCCGACGGCCAGCTTCCGAACGGCGTCCTGCATGTCCGAGGCAGTCTTGACGTGCACCACGTCGACGGCGGCCGGAACGTCCAGATCGCTGGTGTACCCGGCAACCAGCGTCACGTGGGCACCGCGCTGGGCGGCCACTCGCGCGAGTGCGTATCCCTGCTTGCCGGAGCTTCGATTACCCAGGAAACGGACCGGATCGAGTGGCTCACGAGTGCCGCCTGCAGACACCAGCACATGGCGACCTTCGAGATCCCGAGGAAGCGCATCCGCTCGCTCGGTCACCAGCATCGAGAGTGCAAAGATCTCGTCCGGCTCCGGTAGCCGGCCCGAACCGGTGTCGCGGCCGGTCAGACGACCCGATGCGGGTTCGATGACGTGCGTGCCGCGGGAGCGAAGCGTCGCGACGTTGGCAACCGTAGCGGGGTGTTCCCACATCTCGGTGTGCATCGCCGGTGCCAGGACCACCGGGCACCGTGCGGTGAGCAGCGTAGCGGTCAGCAGATCATCTGCTCGGCCGCCTGCAATGCGGGCCATGAGGTCCGCGGTGGCGGGCGCAACGACGACCAGGTCCGCCTCTTGGCCCAGGCGCACATGCGGCACTTCCGGCACGTCCGCGAAGACGCCGGTGTGTACCGGAAGGCCGGACAGCGCCTCGAATGTTGCGCGCCCGACGAACTCCAGCGCGGACGCGGTCGGGATCACCCGAACCTGGTGCCCGCTCTCGGTGAACATACGGATGAGCGAACAACTCTTGTAGGCGGCGATACCTCCGCCGACTCCGACGACAACGTGCAAGTCAGATGTCCTCTGTGAGGTTCTTATTCGCCTTCGGTGTGCTCGAGGAGGTCGGCATGGATCTCACGCAGAGCGATGGACAACGGCTTCTCCTGCAGACCCGGCTCGACCAGAGGACCCACGTATTCGAGGATGCCGTCACCGAGCTGGTTGTAGTAGTCGTTGATCTGGCGCGCACGCTTGGCTGCGTAGATCACGAGAGCGTACTTGGACGACGTGCGGGCGAGCAGCTCGTCGATGGGTGGATTGGTGATGCCGAGCGGCGTGTCGTAGGCCGGCAGAGCGCTGCGTCCGTCGAAGTCGGAAACGGCCGCTGAAATGCTGCTCACTGATGATCTCCTGAAATTGCATCGTTGGTGCTACGAACTAGCTGGTCGGGGCCTCGTGCGCCGTGAAACTGGTCAGCTGTTGCCGACCGACGACCTACCGACCAACAAGGATACCAACTGTTCGCACGAATGGTCGACATCGGTATTGACAACCACCGTGTCGAACTCGTTCTGGGCGGCCAATTCCACCCGTGCGGTCTCCAACCTCCGCTCGGTGGCAGCGCTCTCCTCGGTCGCGCGCCCGACCAATCGAGAGACCAGGTCGTCCCACGTCGGTGGCGCCATAAAAACCAACAGGGCCTCGGGCTTGGACACCCGCACGGCCCGAGCACCGGCCAGATCGAGCTCGAGCAGCACCGGGCTCCCCGCCTCCAAGGCGGCCTCCACGGGTGCGGCCGGAGTACCGGACCGCTGCAGACCACCGTGAATACTCGCCCACTCGAGCAGCTCGTCGTCGGCGATCATTCGATCGAACTCGTCGGCCGACACGAAGTGGTAATCCTGACCGTCCACCTCGCCCGGCCGGGGTGACCGCGTCGTGACCGACACGCTGAAGACCAGCTCCGGCAATGCCGAGCGCACGAGCCGAACGACACTGGACTTGCCGACGCCGGAGGGGCCGGACAGCACCACCAACCGGCCGCGCTTCTGTTCCGGGGCCGATGCCGCCGCCGTGTCACTCACTGTCGTCAGGCTTCGAAATCGAACTTCGTCAACAGCGCCTTGCGCTGCCGATCCCCGAGACCGCGCAGTCGACGGGTGGGTGCGATCTCCAATTCGGTCATCAATTCCGCGGCCTTGACCTTGCCCACCTTCGGCAGGGCCTCGAGCAAGGCGGACACCTTCATCTTTCCGAGAATCTCGTCCGTCTCGGCATCCTTGAGCACCTGCTGGAGATCGGTGCCGCCGCGCTTGAGACGCTCCTTGAGCTCGGCGCGCGCTTTCCGTGCGATAGCTGCCTTCTCGAGGGCAGCCGCGCGCTGCTCGGGGGTCAACTGGGGAAGGGCCACTGTCGGTTCCTCCGTCTTCTCGTTCTGGGCGGTACGACACACACGATCACTGCCGGTACGTCGACCATCGGTGTTTCACTGCCTCGGTCGTCGGCACTCTGCGAGGGCGACCAGCACCGTTCGTCGGCAGCGCTAGCGACCGTACCGACGACTCGCGTTCACCGCTAACTCGCCCCCGAGTGCCGGAGCGCCACAGCATCGTCTATGCGAGACCGGCTTCGATCTCGTCGCGCAACCGCGTGGCCGCGTCGCGCAATGCCGTCACCGATGGGCCGACAGCCAGGACACCCCGAGAGGAGTTGGGCAGCAACAGCTCACGCGAATCGCGGAAGATCTCCGCGAGATCGGCAACCGTCGCTCCCTGCGCTCCCAGACCCGGCGCGAGGATCGGACCGGTGTAGTTCGACAGATCGAGACCATGATCACGAGTGGCACCGACCACCAAGCCCACTGTGTCGGCATCGACGCGATTACGCGTCGCCGCCGCGTCGACGATCGACTGAGCCACCGACCCGCCGGTCGACGTCGCCGCCTGTTGCAGGGCAGAGCCCTCCGCATTCGAGGTTCGAGCCAGCACGAACAGACCTCGCCGGTGTCGCACCGCTCGATCGACGGTCTCCCCCAGCGAATCGAAGCCCAGGTACGGCGACACCGTGACAGCATCCGACGACAACGGAGAATCGGGTTCCAGCCAGGCCTGCGCGTACGCATCCATCGTGGTGCCGATGTCGCCGCGCTTCGCATCGGCGATCACCAGGGTTCCCGCATCCCGAAGCACACCGACAGTGCGTTCGAGCACCGCGTACCCGGCCGATCCGTACGCCTCGAAGAACGCCACCTGCGGCTTGACGATCGCCACCTCACCGACGAATGCCTCGACGCACAGCTCGGCGAACACTTCGAGACCGTCTGCCGAGCGTGGCAGGTCCCAGGCCTCCAGCAGGGCCGGATGCGGATCGATACCGACACAGAGCCGACCGCGCGCACTCACCGCAGAACGCAACCGATCCGACCAACTGCGATGACTCACGGCAGAACCAGGCCTTCCTTCAGCCCGGCATGCAGATCCTGCAACGAGCGAACACCGATCCCTCCCGCGATACCGGCTTCGATGCCCTGCACCGCTGCCGACGCGCCCTGCACGGTGGTGATGCACGGAATGTTCTGTGCCACCGCCGCGCTACGGATCTCGTACCCGTCGACGCGCGGGCCGGAGTTGCCGTACGGGGTGTTGATCACCATGGCGATGTCGCCGGCGAGTATCCGGTCGACGATGGTCCGCTCCCCCTCCGGCACGTCCTCGCCGGACTGCTTGTACACCTGCTCGCACTTGATTCCGTTGCGCCGCAACACATCCGCGGTGCCTTCGGTGGCCAGAATCTTGAAGCCGAGATCAGCGAGTCGCTTCACCGGGAAGATCAGTGACCGCTTGTCCTTGTTGGCCACCGATACGAACACTGCACCGCCCGTAGGCAACGAGCCGTACGCGGCGGTCTGACTCTTGGCGAACGCGGTCCCGAAATCGAAGTCGATACCCATCACCTCACCGGTGGACTTCATCTCCGGGCTGAGCAGAGTGTCCACTCCGGTGCCGTCCGCGCGACGGAATCGATTGAACGGCAACACCGCTTCCTTGACGGCGATCGGGGCTCCGGCCGGGACGGTGCCACCGTCCCCGGTCTCGGGCAGGATGCCTGCGGTTCGCAGCTCGGCGATGCTCTCCCCCAACATCACTCGTGCGCATGCCTTCGCCAGCTGCACTGCGGTCGCCTTGGAGACGAACGGAACGGTGCGGCTCGCACGAGGATTCGCCTCGAGGACGTACAGGATGTCGTCCTTGAGTGCGTACTGCACGTTGAGCAGGCCACGCACGCCGATGCCCTTCGCGAGAGCCTCGGTGGACCGACGAACGTTCTCGATGTCGGTCTTGCCGAGCGTGATCGGCGGCAATGCGCACGCAGAGTCACCGGAGTGGATACCGGCCTCCTCGATGTGTTCCATGATGCCGCCGATGTAGACCTCGGTGCCGTCGCACAACGCGTCGACGTCGATCTCGACAGCATCTTCGAGGAACCGGTCGACCAGTACCGGACGGTCGTCCGAGATCTCCGTCGCGTTGGAGATGTACGTCGCGAGCGAGGCCTCGTCGTACACGATCTCCATGCCGCGTCCGCCGAGCACGTAGGACGGACGCACCAGCACCGGGTAACCGATCCCTGCGGCGATCTCACGGGCTCCGTCGAACGTCGTCGCGGTGCCGTATTTCGCAGCGGGCAGTCCGGCTGCGTCGAGCACCTTGCCGAACTCGCCGCGGTCCTCGGCGAGATCGATGGCCTCGGGCGATGTTCCGACGATGGGAACGCCTGCGGCCTTCAGTCGTTTGGCCAAGCCGAGTGGAGTCTGGCCGCCGAGCTGGACGATGACACCTCGCACCGTGCCCGACGCGGCCTCCGCCCGATACACCTCCAGCACGTCCTCGAAGGTCAGTGGCTCGAAGTACAGGCGGTCGGCGGTGTCGTAGTCGGTGGAGACGGTTTCGGGGTTGCAGTTCACCATCACCGTCTCGTACCCGGCCTCGGACAGCGTCTGCGCCGCGTGCACGCAGCTGTAGTCGAATTCGATGCCCTGGCCGATGCGGTTGGGACCCGAGCCGAGGATCAGCACTTTGGGGCGGTCCGGCTGCGGGGCGACCTCGGATTCGGCGTTCGGGTCGAGCTCGTAGGTGCCGTAGTGGTACGGCGTCTTGGCCTCGAACTCGGCAGCGCAGGTGTCGACCGTCTTGTAGACCGGATGCACACCGAGTTCGTCGCGTAGCGCACGCACGCCGTCCTCACCGTCGAGTTCGGGACGCAGAGCCGCGATCTGGCGGTCGGACAGACCGTGGTACTTCGCCTGACGCAGCAGCGCCTCGTCGAATTCGGCGGCCTCGCGAACCTGGACGCCGAGTTCATGGATCTGCTGGAACTGGTCGAGGAACCACGGGTCGATCTTGGTCGCCTCGAACAGCTGCTCGAGGGTGGCACCGAGAGCGAATGCCTTCTCGATCCCGTACATCCGACCGTCCTGCGGTACGGACAGGTCCTTCAGCAACGCTTCCAGACTTTCTGCCTCGACCTCGGGGCCGGTCCAGTACCCCGCGCGCTTGGTTTCGAGCGAGCGCATCACCTTGCCGAATGCCTCGGTGAAGTTGCGGCCGATCGACATCGCCTCACCGACGGATTTCATCGTCGTGGTCAGCGTGCCGTCGGCACCGGGGAACTTCTCGAACGCGAACCGCGGTGCCTTGACGACCACGTAGTCCAGGGTCGGCTCGAAGCACGCCGGGGTCTCGCGGGTGATGTCGTTGACGATCTCGTCGAGGGTGTAGCCGATGGCCAGCTTGGCGGCCATCTTCGCGATCGGGTAACCGGTCGCCTTCGACGCCAGCGCCGACGAGCGCGACACGCGGGGGTTCATCTCGATGACGACGAGGCGGCCGTCGGTCGGGTCCATCGCGAACTGGATGTTGCAGCCGCCGGTGTCGACGCCCACCTCGCGCAGGATGTCGATGGAGAGGTCGCGCATCTTCTGGTACTCGCGGTCGGTCAGCGTCATGGCGGGGGCGACGGTCACCGAGTCGCCGGTGTGCACGCCCACCGGGTCCACGTTCTCGATGGAACACACGATGACCACGTTGTCGCGGCCGTCGCGCATGAGCTCGAGCTCGTATTCCTTCCAGCCGAGGATGGACTCCTCGATGAGGACGTTCGCCGTCGGGGAAGCTGCCAGGCCGCCGCCGGCGATCCGGGTCAGATCCTCGTCGTTGTAGGCCAGTCCCGAACCGAGACCGCCCATGGTGAACGACGGCCGGACGACGACCGGGAAGCCGAGCTCGGCGACGGTCTCGCGGACCTCGTCCATCGTGTAGCAGACGGCCGACTTGGCGGACTCGCCACCGACCTTGGCGACGATGTCCTTGAACTTCTGCCGATCCTCGCCGCGCTGAATGGCGTCGAAGTCGGCACCGATCAGCTCGACGCCGTACTTGGTGAGAATTCCCTGATCATGCAGTGCGACAGCGGCATTGAGTGCCGTCTGTCCACCCAGGGTGGCGAGCACGGCCTGGATGGGGTGACCCTGCTCGGCTTCGCGGGCGAAGATCTTCTCGATGAACTCCGCCGTGATCGGCTCGACGTAGGTGGCGTCGGCGAACTCGGGGTCGGTCATGATCGTCGCGGGGTTGGAGTTCACGAGGCTGACGCGAAGCCCTTCCTCGCGCAGCACTCGGCAGGCCTGGGTGCCGGAGTAGTCGAACTCACAGGCCTGACCGATGACGATCGGGCCGGATCCGATGACCAGGACGTGGTTCAGGTCGGTGCGGCGTGGCATTACTTCTTCTCCTGAAGGACGCTGGTGAAACGGTCGAAGAGGTAGGCGGCGTCGTGTGGACCGGCCGCGGCCTCGGGGTGGTACTGCACGGAGAAGGCACTCCCGCCGATCAGCTCGACGCCCTCGACGGTGCCGTCGTTGGCGCAGGTGTGGCTGATCCGAGCCCGGCCGAAGTCGGTGTCGAACTCCTCGCCCGCTTCGCCTTCGAGTGCGAATCCGTGGTTCTGCGCGGTGATCGCGATTCGGCCGGTGGTGTGCTCGATGACCGGGATGTTCATGCCGCGGTGGCCGAACTTCATCTTGTAGGTGCCACGTCCGAGCGCTCGCCCGAAGATCTGGTTGCCGAAGCAGATACCGAACAACGGCAGCTCGCGTTCGAGTACCTGCCTGGTCAGAGCGACACTGGTGTCGGCCGTGGCCGGGTCACCAGGTCCGTTGGACAGGAACACACCGTCCGGGTTCAGTTCCAGAACCTGCTCGATGCTGGTGTTCGACGGCACCACGTGCACGCGGATACCGCGCTCGGCGAACATCCGCGGAGTGTTGGTCTTGATGCCGAGATCGACTGCGACGACCGTGAATCGAGCATCGCCGGTCGGCTCGATGGTGTAGCCGGCTCCGGTGGTCACTTCACCGGCGAGATCGGCACCGAGCATCGAGGGCTGACCGACCACCTGCTCCAGCATCTCGTCCGAGGTGCCGAGTGCGTCGCCCGAGAACACTCCCGCTCGCATCGAGCCCCGTGTGCGCAGGTGCCGTACCAGGGCACGCGTGTCGATTCCGGCGATGCCCACGACATTCTGGGCCTCGAGCTGATCCTGCAGAGTTCCGGTCGAGCGCCAGCTCGAGGTGCGGCGCGCCGGATCTCGGACCACGTATCCGGCGACCCAGATCTTGTTGGGATCCTGGGCGCTGGCGGCTTCACCGTCCTCTTGGTTCCAACCGGTGTTACCGATCTGCGGCGCAGTCGCGACGACGATCTGTCGGTGGTAGCTCGGGTCGGTCAGTGTCTCCTGGTACCCCGTCATTCCGGTGCAGAACACGGCCTCGCCGAGGGTGCGCCCCTGTGCGCCGAATGTGGTGCCGCGGAATGTCCGGCCGTCCTCCAGAACAAGAACTGCGCTGCTCACGCGGTTTCCTCCTTGGTTTCTCCGGCGGAACTCGCTGTCCACACCGGGTAGATCTGCTTGTCGTCGGCCCGGAAGCCGGTGTCTATCTCGGTCCCCGTCGGGAGCTCCCAGCGAATGACCAGGAGCCCGTCCTTGGTCATGACCTTGCCCGCCAACCCGCGTTCGGTGCGGATCGCGCGAATCGACTCCGCCGGGATCCAGATGGGAGATTCACCGTCTCGATCGAGCAGGATGCCCTTCTCGTGTCGCGACAGCTCACCCGTGGCGCGGTGGCCGATGTCGCCGACGGCGATGCGGTCCTGCCAGCTCGGCGCGATGGTGCTGCCGACGTACAGGCCGGTGCTCGGCTCGATGTGGGTGGCACCCAGGTCCTGGGGCACAGTCGGGAATTCGCCGATTCGGTCTTCCTGGCGCTTCTGCCGCCCTCGCCAACCCCAGAAGATCAGCGCGATCATCAGCGCCCAGAACAGGATGAATCCGATGACGATGAGAACTCTGTCCACGGCGCTACTCTCCCGCTCTGTTCGCCACGACTCCACCGCGGACGGTGATTCGTCCGCGCAACACCGTCGTGGTGACCTTCGAGGAGAAGGTCATGTCCTCGAACGGCGTGTTGTGCGCGACGCTGGCCAGCTTCTTGCCCGAGACCGTCCAGCTCGCATTCGGGTCCACCAGCGTGAGATTGGCGATCTCACCGACCTCGATGGGACGCCCCTGATCGGCCAATCCGACGATCTGGGCCGGCCGCTCGCTCATCACCCGCGCCACACCACGCCAATCGAGCAATCCCGGGGTCACCATCGTGTCGACGACGATCGACAGTGCGGTTTCGAGCCCGAGCATCCCGGGACGTGCGATCGAGAACTCACAGCACTTGTCCTGTTCGGCGTGCGGAGCGTGATCGGTTGCCACACAATCGATCACACCGTCGGCCAACCCCTTGCGCAGCGCGTCGACATCGGTCTTCTCGCGCAGCGGCGGGTTCACCTTGTTGATCGCGTCGTACGTTTCGAGCCGCGAATCGTCGAGCAGCAGGTGATGTGGGGTGACCTCGGCGGTGATCGAAATACCCTGTCCGCGTGCCCACTTCATCAACTCGACGGTTCCGGCGGTGGACGCGTGGCAGATGTGCACCCGCGCACCCGCGTCCCGGGCCAGCAGGGCGTCCCGCGCGACGATCGATTCTTCTGCCGCGCGCGGCCAACCGGTCAGTCCGAGCCGCGCCGCAGTGGGACCCTCGTGCGCGACGGCACCGACAGTGAGCCTGGGCTCCTCGGCGTGCTGAGCGATGAGCACACCGAGCGAACTCGCGTACTCCAACGCACGACGCATGATCAGTGGATCGTCCACGCAGTGGCCGTCGTCGGAGAACATCTTCACCCGGCCGATTCCCGCTGCCATCGTGGCCATCTCGGCGAGCTGCTTGCCCTTCAAGCCGACGGTGATCGCACCGACCGGGTGGACGTCGACGAGACCGACTTCCTGTCCCCGACGCCAGACATGATCGGTGACCACTACCGAGTCGGCAACCGGATCGGTGTTCGCCATCGCGAACACCGCTGTGTAACCACCCAAAGCGGCTGCTGCCGAACCGGATTCGATCGTTTCGGTGTCCTCGCGGCCGGGCTCGCGCAGGTGCGTGTGCATGTCGACGAATCCGGGCAGCAGGATCTGGCCGCGCGCATCGACGATCTCGGCACCGTCGGCGTCGAGGTCCGAGCCGATTCCGACGATCTCCTCGCCGGTGATCAGCACGTCGGTTTCAGGGCCCTCCCCGTACAGCAAAACCCCGCGGAGTAGGACGGAGGTTGCGGGTGCGTTCACGACGCACCCCCGTCCGAACCGACCAGCAATCGGAACAGCACCGCCATCCGCACGTGAACTCCATTCGTAACCTGTTGCAGGACTGCAGTTTTCGGAGAATCGGCCACCGAGGAGGCGATCTCCATCCCGCGCAGCATCGGACCCGGGTGCAGTACGACGGCGTGCTCGGGCAGCAGGTCGAGCCGGCGCTGCGAGAGTCCGTACGTGATCGAGTACTCACGAGCGGAGGGGAAGAACCCGCCGTTCATGCGCTCGGCCTGTACGCGAAGCATCAGCACCGCATCCAGACCGGGCAGTTCGGCGTCGATATCGTGCGAGACCCGCACCGGCCAGCCGGCCACTCCGACGGGCAGCAGGGTCGGTGGCGCGATCAGCACCACCTCGGCTCCGAGAGTGGCCAGCAGGATCGCATTCGAGCGCGCCACCCGGCTGTGCAGGATGTCGCCGACGATCGCGATCCGACGGCCGGTGATGTCGCCGAGTCGTTGACGAACCGTCAGGGCGTCGAGCAACGCCTGGGTTGGGTGTTCGTGCGTGCCGTCGCCCGCGTTGATCACCGCGGGACCCCCACCAGCGCCTTGGTCGGCGGTCCACTGAGCGATTTGGTGTGCGGCACCGGATGCCGGGTGTCGGACGATGAGCGCATCGGCTCCGGCAGCGCGCAGCGTCATCGCGGTGTCGCGGAGCGATTCCCCCTTCGACACCGACGAGCTACTGGCACTGACGTTGATGACGTCGGCGCTCATCCACTTACCCGCCACCTCGAACGAGACGCGGGTACGCGTCGAGTTCTCGAAGAACACCGTCATGATGGTGCGTCCGCGCAGTGTCGGGAGTTTCTTGACTTCGCGGCCGAGTAGCGCCTGCTCGAATCGTTCCGCTTCGTCCAGAAGCTCGGTGGCCGATTCGGCCGTCAGGTCGGCGACCGAGAGCAGGTGCTTCATCGAGCGGACCCTCCCTCGGACAAGGTGACCCCGTCGCGGCCGTCGTGTTCGGAGAGCAGCACCGACACGTCCTCGGTGCGCGCAGTGGGGACGTTCTTACCGACGTAGTCCGCGCGAAGCGGCAGCTCGCGGTGGCCGCGGTCGATCAGAACAGCGAGTTGCACGGCGCGGGGCCGTCCGAGGTCGCGTAGGGCGTCGAGCGCGGACCGTACGGTTCGCCCCGAGAACAGCACATCGTCCACCAATACGACCAGTGCGTCGTCGACACCGCCTGCTGGAACCGACGTGCGTTCGAGCGGACGGTGCGGCTTGTTCCGCAAATCGTCGCGGTAGAGGGTGATGTCGAGGGAACCGAGCGGGGGACGCACGCCCGAGAATGCCTCGATACGTTCGACGAGTCGCTCCGCCAACGTGGTCCCTCGGGTGGGAATGCCGAGCAGGACCACGCGCGGCGAGTCTGCAGCATCGAGGGCCGTCTTCTCGATGATCTGATGGGCCATGCGGGAGATGGTGCGTCCCACATCGGCCGAGGACAGCAATTCTCGAACGGCAGGGTTCGCGGGCGAGCTTTCGGGCGCAGGCAAACTACGACCTCCTTCTCCGCCTCTCTGGACGGATCGTTAAAGGATGTCTGACAACAACTGCGTAGAGCCTAGCAACGCTCTGCGAACCATGATCAGCAGGCCCGCAGAGCGTTCGGTCACTGTTCGACGTCGACCGGCGTCTCGTCGGTGGCTTCGGCCTGGGTACGGCTGGAAACCGCCGCTGCCGCCGCGCGTACCTGAGGCGCGACCAGAACGATCTGACCGAGCACTCCGTTGACGAATCCGGGCGAATCGTCGGTGGACAGCTGCTTTGCCAGCTCGACGGCTTCGTCGACGGCGACGACGGGTGGCACGTCGGTGGCGTGGAACAGCTCCCACACCGCGACGCGAAGGATGGCTCTGTCGACCGCAGGCAGTCGGGTCAGCGTCCAGTCCTTGAGGTGATCGGCGATCACTCCGTCGAGGCGATCGAGATTCTCGGCCACACCCTCGATCAGCGTCCTGGTGTAGTCACTGACGGGAGCGATCGTGTCGTCGCCGCGCGCGAGTTCGATGCGTTCGGTGGTCAGGTTGACCGGGTCGACGTTGCGCGCCTCCGCCTCGAACAGAAAGTCCACTGCGCGCTTGCGCGCCTTGTGTCGCGCACCGAGCTTCTTCGCGCCGGTGGCACCGTTCTGCGAGGCGGAGGATGTCGGCTTCTTCGATGACACGTTAGGAGTTCACACGCCCGAGGTAGTTTCCGTCACGCGAATCGACCTTGAGCTTGTCGCCGGTGTTGATGAACAGCGGCACCGAGATCTCGGCTCCGGTCTCGAGGGTCGCCGGCTTGGTGCCGCCGGTGGAGCGATCGCCCTGCAGGCCGGGATCGGTGTGCTTGACCTCGAGCTCGACCGTGACGGGAAGCTCGACGTACAGCGGGACGCCCTCGTGCATGGCGACCTGAACCCGGAGATTCTCGAGCAGGAAGCGTGCGCCGTCACCGACAGTGGCCTCACCGATCGGGAGCTGGTCGTAGGTGTCGGCGTCCATGAACACGTAATCGCTACCGTCGTGGTAGAGGTACGTCATGTCGCGGCGGTCGACCGTAGCGGTCTCGACCTTCACACCGGCGTTGAACGTCTTGTCGACGACCTTGCCCGAGAGCACGTTCTTGAGCTTGGTCCGCACGAATGCCGGTCCCTTGCCGGGCTTGACGTGCTGGAATTCGATGATCGACCACAGCTGGTTCTCCAGGTTGAGAACCAGTCCGTTCTTGAAATCGCTGGTGGAAGCCACTTGCTTCGCGTCTCCTCAATCGTTTGTGCGCGTGACGCGCCGTCGGTCACGTGCGGGATTCGCTCCCGCCCGCGCGCTAGACGGACGTGAGTTCCTTGCTTGTCAGGGTGAGCAGTTCCGGACCCCCGTCGCGAACGACGAGTGTGTCCTCGATCCGAACGCCGCCGCGACCGGAGAAGTAGACACCCGGCTCGACGGTGACCGCTGCACCGCTCAGCAGTGTACCGGTGCTCGTCTTCGCGATTCCCGGCGCTTCGTGGATTTCCAGGCCCACCCCATGGCCGAGCCCGTGGAGGAAGTACTCCCCGTACCCTGCATCCTCGATCACCGAGCGCGACGCGGCGTCGACCGAGGCAGTGGTCACACCGGGTGCCAGAGCCTCTCGACCGGCCGTCTGCGACCTTTGCACCAGCTCGTACAGATCGCGCTGCCACTGCGCGGGAGTCCCGATGACGAAGGTCCGAGTCATGTCCGAGTGATACCCGCCGACGAGTGCACCGAAGTCGAGCTTGACGAAGTCGCCGTCGGCCAGCACCGCATCGGTGGGCCGGTGATGCGGGACCGCCGAATTGGCCCCGGCAGCGACAATGGTCTCGAACGAAATGGCATCGGCACCGTGATCGAGCATCGACGACTCCAGCTCGCGGGCGACCTCACGCTCGGTCCGGCCGGCACGGATGCCGCCCCCACCGATCAAGTGGGCCAGGGCGTCGTCGGCGGCGCGGCAGGCGTCCCTGAGCAACCCCACCTCGAACTCGTCCTTGACCATGCGCAACGACTCCACCACGCCCGGTGCGCGCACCAACTCCACAGCGCCGCCCAGCTCGGACCACGCTCGATGAGCGTCCACGGTCACCACGTGACTCTCGAATCCCACTCGACCATTGCTGCCCGCGGCACCCGAACGAAGCAGGTGGATCGCCGACGCCCGGTCGATCTCGGCGCGCAGATCCGGCACCTGCTCGGCCACCTGCGTGACGTACCGACCGTCGGTGCAGATGACCGTCCGATCCTCGGCACCGACCGAATCGGCCGTCGAGAGCAGCAACGCAGCGTTGGAACCGGTGAAACCCGTCAGATATCGGACGTTGAGAAGATCGGTGATCAACATCGAATCGAGTCCGTCGGTGGCCATCAGTTCTCGCAGGGCACCACGACGGGCACCGAAATCGGCAGGCATGCAGTCGACATTACCGGTCGCTCCACAGGCCTCTTCTCACTCGACCGGGTGTCGATTTTGTGGGCCCCGACACACGAACTTCGACGTGCGGATATGCTGTGCCGCATGACTGGGTGGGCAGTGCGTGGCATAAGTATGGGATTGTTCAACGTCGTCGTTCGACTGCTGCTGGGGGCAGCAGTGTCGATGTGGCCGTTGAGTGGATCGGCACTGCGCTGGGTGGCATACGCCCTCGTGCTGCTCGTCATCATCGTGTGGGCCGGCATCGACGGAATCCGCGACCGACGCAGGCATCCCGACCCCGACGACGGCGAGGACCTGACCATGGTCTGGCTCAAGGCCGCGGTGGTCGGTGGACTCCTCGGCGGTCTCCTGAGCTGGGTCGTCGACTTCTTCGTCGACTTCAGCCTGGGTCAGAACGGCCTGGTCTTCGAGCTCACCTCCGGAGCCGCGTTCACGATTCTCACCATCTTCATCGCCGCCAGCCTCGCGGTGTTCGTGGGACGGCAGATCGTCAACCGCGAGGCCAAGAAGAAGTTGGCCACATCGGACGCCGAACGCGCGCACGACCGCGAGCTGGTCAATGCCGGGAACGCCGAACGCACCGAATCCGGTCGAGACGACCGCGGGCGGCAAGCAGAACCCACGAGGTCGGAACAGCAGTGGGCCCCGGAGCACGGCGAAGCAGACACCGAGGTGTTCTCGGCAGTGGACGCCGACGGCAAGCCGCGGCTGGACAAGCGCGGCAACCGCCACGGCACCGCCGACGGTTCCTGACTCCCCCACCTCGACCTACGGGCGGTGATCGACGCTGTGCGCGTCGATCACCGCCCGTTCTTCGTTCGGACCCGAGTCGATTCTCACGAGATCACAACATAATGGCCGACCCACCCGAGGTCGGGGCCTCGCGGCCGACCGCGGAGAATGCTGCAACGAGCAGTGCCGGGTCCGGGCCCTCCAGCCGTCCGGGTTTGGCCAGACCGTCCAGAACGACGAACCGCAGCAACCCGGCCCGGTTCTTCTTGTCCGTCTGCATGCCCTTGAGCAGATCCGAGAACGCGTCCTCGTCGTAGGTGACAGGCAGGCCGACCGATTCGAGAATCGACCGGTGGCGGTCGGCAGTCGCGTCGTCCAGCCGTCCGGCCAAGCGTCCCAGCTCGGCCGCGAACACCAGACCGACCGACACCGCGGCACCGTGACGCCAGCGGTACTGCTCCCGCCGCTCGATGGCGTGCGCCAGTGTGTGCCCGTAGTTGAGGATTTCGCGCAGGTTCGACTCGCGTAGATCGGCGGCCACCACCTTCGCCTTGACCTCGACCGAGCGCCTGATCAACTCCGGCAGAACGTCGCCGGTGGGATCCAGCGCCGCGGCAGGATCGGCCTCGATGATGTCCAGAATCTTCGGATCGGCGATGAACCCGGTCTTGATCACCTCGGCCAGGCCCGAGACGATCTCGTTCTTCGGCACGGTCTCGAGCGTCGCCAGATCGATCAACACGGCGGCCGGTTCGTGGAAGGAACCGACGAGGTTCTTGCCCGCGTCGGTGTTGATGCCGGTCTTGCCGCCCACGGCCGCGTCGACCATGGCCAGCAGCGTCGTCGGAACGTGGACGATGCGGACTCCGCGCATCCAGGTCGCTGCGACGAATCCGGCCAAATCCGTTGCCGCTCCGCCGCCCAGACTCACGATGGCGTCGCTTCGGGTGAGACCGATTCGGCCGAGGACTTCCCAGCAGAACCCCGCCACTGCCAGGTCCTTGCCGTCCTCGGCATCCGGGATCTCGATGCGGTGGGCATCGATGCCCTTGTCCGCCAACGCGGCCCGCACTGCCTCCGCGGTCTCGGCCAGCGGAGGCTGGTGGAAGATCGCCACGGTGGCCGTTCCGGCGAGCTCGTCGACCAGGTCCGTCAACAGACCTCGGCCGATGATCACCGGGTACGGGTTGGCAGTCTCGACCTGGACGCGCACTGGCTCTGTCATCGAATCACCTTCATCTATTGGGGTTTTTCTCGTTCGCATCGCGCTTGGGAACAGGGGCGATCGCCGTCAGCTTCGCCACCAACTGGCCCACGACCCGAGCCGGGCTGCGACTGTCGGTGCGCACTCGCACCGTGGCAACCGAACGATAGAGAGGTCGCCGATGACGCATCAGTTCCTGGTACTTCGCACGCGGGTCAGGACCGGCGAGCAACGGCCGAACGGTGTTCGCACCGGTACGCCGAAGCCCTTCGGCCACACTGATTTCCAGGTACACCACGGTGTGCCCGGACAGCAGGGCGCGAGTCGCGGGCGACAACACGGCACCACCACCGAGGGAGACGATCCCGTCGTGCGAGGCCAGAGCGCCGGCGACTATCCGCTCCTCGATCTGCCGAAAGGCCGGTTCGCCGTCGTGCGAGAAGATATCGGCGATCGTACGACCGGTGTCTCGCTCGATGGCCACATCGGTGTCGAACAGGTCCAGGTCGAGAGCCTGTGCCAGCCGTCGACCGATAGTCGACTTCCCTGCTCCCGGCGGTCCGACGAGGACCGCGTACGGGGTCATCGT
Source organism: Rhodococcus sp. ARC_M5 (assembly GCF_022810405.1). Taxonomy (GTDB): domain Bacteria; phylum Actinomycetota; class Actinomycetes; order Mycobacteriales; family Mycobacteriaceae; genus Rhodococcoides; species Rhodococcoides navarretei. The sequence continues at coordinate 113,864 of NZ_JALGQE010000006.1, read as the reverse complement.
GGAGGTCGGGCGGCGGTGCCCTTCACGTAGTGGTCGACGTTGCTCGTCGTCTCCGCCAGCGAGTCCCCACCGAACTTCTCCAACGCTGCCTGCGCGACCACCAGGGCGACCATGGTCTCGGCCACGACACCGGCGGCCGGAACAGCACAGACGTCCGAGCGCTGATGAATGGCCACTGCCTCGTCGCCGGTCGTCATGTCGACCGTTGCCAGCGCGCGCGGCACGGTGGATATGGGCTTCATCGCCGCCCGCACCCGCAGTGCTTCGCCGTTGGTCATACCGCCCTCGATTCCGCCTGCACGGTTGGTCGAACGCAGCACCCCATCGGGTCCCGGCTTGATCTCGTCGTGGGCGACGCTTCCGCGTCGACGCGCGGTCTCGAAGCCGTCCCCGATCTCGACCCCCTTGATCGCCTGGATGCCCATCAGAGCCGCAGCCAACCTGGCGTCGAGCTTGCGTTCCCCGGAGACGAACGATCCGAGCCCGACGGGCAGGCCGTGCACGACGACCTCGACGACGCCGCCGAGGGTGTCACCGTCCTTCTTCGCTGCCTCGATCTCGGCGATCATCGATTCTTCGGCGGCCTTGTCGAAGGCGCGAACCGGAGAGGCGTCGATCGCGTCGAGGTCGCCACCTGCGGGCGGCGGTCCGACATAGGGGTCGGATGCCCCGATGGAGATCACGTGGGACACGACGTCGACTCCGAACGCCTGCTTCAGGAACAGCCGGGCGACAGTGCCGATGGCCACCCGGGCGGCGGTCTCCCGCGCGCTGGCGCGTTCGAGCACCGGACGAGCGTCGTCGAAGCCGTACTTGAGCATCCCGGAGAAGTCGGCGTGGCCGGGCCGTGGCCGGGTCAAGGGAGAATTGCGCGCGAGATCCGCGAGCACTGCGTCGTCGACGGGGTCGGCCGACATCACCTGCTCCCACTTGGGCCACTCGGTGTTGCCGACCTCGATCGCGACCGGTCCGCCTATGGTGCGGCCGTGTCGGACACCGCCGGTGAGGGTCACTTTGTCGGCCTCGAACTTCATGCGGGCACCACGGCCGTAACCGAGGCGACGGCGAGCGAGTTGAGAGGCAATGTCGTCCGAGGTCACCTCTACTCCCGCGACCATTCCTTCGAGGATGGCGACGAGAGCGGGTCCGTGGGATTCTCCGGCAGTTATCCAGCGCAGCACTCGAACATCTTTTCACGCCAACGAAGCCGCGGATGCCAGCAGGGTGGCCGCGCACATGGACGGGCCGTGCGGGATGCGGGCTCGCCGGTGCCCGAACGCCGCGGCGATCGACCCCACCACGGCAGTTGCCACCGGTGCCGACAGTGCGGCGAGCACCCATCCGTCCCCGCCACCCACGCAGGCGATCGATCCCACCGACCAGGCGAGTTTGACGTCCCCCGCACCGAACGCCGCGGGCGAGAGAAGATGAACGACGAGGTAGATCGCGAACAGCAGAGCGCCGCCGAGCAGTGCCCCCGCCGAGCCGACGAGCACGAGCGCGATAGTCACCACGATCGCACCGGGGACGGTCAAGGCGTTCGGCAACCGGCGTCGCTGCAGGTCGACGGCGCTGAGCGCGGCGAACCACCACGTCGTCGCGCACAACGGAACCGCGTACTCGGAACCGCCGAACCGCCACCAGACCCATCCGGTCCCGATCGCGGACAGCAACGGCAGGAGCCGAGGACTCCACCGGACCAGACAGCGGCGCATCGCCATCCCCACAACAGCACCGACCACGACCGCAACACCCAGACTCACCATGATCGAAGGGTTGCATCGCGGCAGCGACCGGTGGTGACGCACGCCCAGGTGGAACATTGCCCTGTGGACAACTCGCCACCTGTGGACAACTCGCCGCCTGCGGGCTGCCGCCGGGCCGAACTAGAGCATCGCGGTGAGCGCGTCCCGCATGATCGCTCGCGGTGCCGGTCTGCCGGTGAACTGCTCGACCTGCCCGTACGCCTGATTGAGCAGCATCGACAATCCGCCGATGACGGTTCCACCGGCCGCCTCCACGGCAGTGGCCAGGGGTGTCGGCCAGGGATCGTAGATGGCGTCGAGCACCAACGGCGCATGGGCGAGATCCGACGCGATGTCCGCGGCTCCGGCCGCGGGAACGGTGCTGACCAAGACAGCCGACTTCGCCGCGACAGCCGCGAGACGAGGGTCGGTCATGTTCGCGAACTCCGCGCGCATCCCCGCGGCGACGGCGCAGTCCAGTGTGTCCCGGGCGCGGTCGGCCGACCGCGCGATCACGGTGACCGCAGCCGCCCCGAGCCCGGCCAGCGCGACGATCGCCGGCCTCGACGTTCCCCCTGCGCCTACCACCGTCACCGTGCTACCGGACAGGTCCTCGACTCCGGCGTCGCGCAGTGCACCCACGACGCCGTCGACGTCTGTGCAATCTGCGCGCCAGCCCGACGCGGTGCGCACCAGGGTGTTCGCCGAGCCCGCCAGAACTGCCCGCGCGGTGCGTTCGGTCGCGTACGCCAGAGCTGCGACCTTGCCCGGCATGGTCACCGACACGCCGACCCATTCGGGACCGAAGCCGTCGAGCAGGTCGGGCAACTGCTCACCGGTGCAGTCGATACGCTCGTAGGTCCAGTCGTCGAGTCCGAGCGCGCGGTACGCAGCGCAGTGCAGCACCGGTGACTTCGAGTGTTCGACAGGGCTACCCAGTACAGCGGCACGCACGTCAGCGACCGCTGTCGAGGAAGCCACCCTCGACCCTGGTGATGTTCGCCAGGTGTTCCTCGTAGCTGCGGGTGAACAGGGTTTCGCCCGCCTGGTTGATGGTCACGAAGTACAACCAGTCACCGTCGGCCGGCATCTCGACCGCCTGCACCGCACCGATGCTCGGCGAGGAGATCGGGGTTGCCGGCAGCCCCTCGCTGGCATAGGTGTTCCACGGGGTGACGCGGGCCCGGTCGGCGTCGGTGGTGGCCACCTCGGTCGTGTCGAGCGAGTAGTTGACGGTCGAGTCGAACTCGAGCCGCTGCGGCACCGCGAGGCGATTGAGAATCACCCGGGCCACCTTGCTGAAGTCCTGGGGCAGGGACTCACGCTCGACGAGCGATGCGGCGACGAGGGTGTCGTACGGGGTCAGCCCGGAGTTGGTGCCCGCGGTCAGGATTCCGGTGTCCTCGTAGCGGGTCGCACTCTCGGACACCAACTGCTTCAGAATGTCGGTCGGAGACGCGCTGGGATCGAAATCCCAGGTTCCCGCAGCGATCAGACCTTCGAGCTGCCGGTCGCGGTCCGGAACACCTTCGACGCGATCGCTGGCCCAGTCCGGGACGCCCAAGGCAGCCGGATCGTCCACGGCTCCTGCCGCGTTGAGATCGTCGTAGCTCACGCAGGTGGGGGTTCCACTGCCGGTTCGGTCCACACAGCTGGCCTCGGAGATCAGGGTGTAGATGCCCTTCTTGACGGCATCGGTGTTCACGTCTCGCGCGTCGTGGAGCTGTCGGCCCTCCGAGATCACCATGTTGCCCACTCGGGACGCGGGGTCGACGAGTTCACTCACGGCCTGCGAGGCAGGCACGTTGCTGGCGAGCAGATAGAAGCCGGGTTGAACCGAGGTGATGGCGTTGTTCAGGAGGGCCGCTTCGAGGAACGCACCCGAGCTGGCCACGACCCCCTTGTCGGCTGCCTCGGTACCGATCTGCTGCGCGGTGTCGTTGGGATGAACCTGAATCACCACGCCGTCCCCCGGTGAGCCTGCGGCGAAGTCCGCGTTCGGGGTCGTGCGATTGCCGAATTTGTTCACGGCGAAATACCCTCCGCCCGCCACTGCCACGATCAGTACGAGCCCGAGCACCAGAGCCACCAGCCGGCCGCGACGCTTGCGGCTGGACGCGGCTCGGTCCTTGCGGCCCGCGGCGCGGCTGCGGCCGACTTGCTGTGGCACCGCCCCGCCGCCGGCCTCGTGACCGGGCTCGCGATCTGCGCTGCGAGAGGGCCGGGGGTGCGGCTCCTGACGCTGCGGATGGTCGTGCAGGCGGCGTTGGAAGTCGCTGCCCTCGTCCACGGAAAAGCCGATCGGGTCGGTGTGCGCCTCGTCCGAGCGCGCATCTCGCCGGTCCCGATCGGAACCCTGGTAGTTCACTCGTCGACCTCCGTCGATCCTGGATTGTTCGCTGCACGATCCGATACCGCACGGCGCTCGTCGAGCCAGCCCTGCAGTATCGCCACCGCCGCAGCCTGATCTATCACCGATCGTTGGTTCTTGGCTCGCACACCACTGTCCCGTAAAGCACGCGTTGCGGTCACGGTAGTCAGTCGTTCGTCGGCCATCCGAATCGGTACGTCACTCATCCGCCGATGAAGGGAGCGCCCGAATTTCTCGGCCGCGTCCACGGCGCTTCCGCGCTCACCGCGCAGTGTTCTGGGTAGCCCGATCACGACCTCGACGGCCTCGTACTCGGCCACGATCTCCGCCACCCGCACCACGTCCGGGGCGTCGGGCCCCTTGATCTTCGATCGCGGCACGGTTTCGACCGGTGTGGCGAGTACACCGTCGGGATCGCTGGAGGCGATACCGATCCGGACGCTGCCGACGTCGATGCCGATACGACGGCCGCGACCAGGATCGTCGACTCCGGGCCGATCGGGGCCGCGCCCCTGAGTTGTCACGAGCGTCAGTGGGTCGTGAGTTCGGTCAGTCGAGCCCGGGCAGCGTCGATACCGGCGGCGATTCCGGCGACGTCCGACCCCGACCCCTGAGCCAGTTCGGGCTTACCGCCACCCCGGCCACCGATGCTCGGACCGAATGCCGCCACCAGGTCACCGGCGGCGACGCCCGCATCCTGGGCAGCCTTGTTGGTCGACACGACGAACGGAACCTTCCCGCCGACCGTGCCGAACAGGACCACCACGGCCGGATCGGTGCCGAGCCGTCCCCGGATATCGGTGACCAGCGTGCGCAGGTCGTTGCCGCCGACCCCGTCCGGTGCCTGCGAGATCACCGCGCGCACGTCACCGAATCGCTCGGCCTTGCCGGCGAACTCACCGGCGGAGGCCAGCACAGCAGCCGCCTTGACCGAGTCGAGTTCCTTCTCTGCGACGCGCAGGCGCTCGACCAGGGTCTCGATGCGAGCCGGGACCTCCTCGGAAGGCACTTTCAGCGTGGACGCGATGCCGGCCAGCAGCGCGCGTTCCTTGGCCAGGTAGCGGTAGGAATCGAGGCCGACGAATGCTTCGACGCGGCGCACTCCCGAGCCGACCGACGATTCACCGAGGATGGTGACCGGGCCGATCTGCGACGAGTGCTGCACGTGCGTACCACCGCACAGTTCCATCGAGAACGGTCCGCCGATCTCGACCACGCGCACTTCGTCGCCGTAGTTCTCACCGAACAGAGCCATCGCGCCCATCTTCTTGGCACTGTCGAGGTCGGTGACGAGGGTGTTGACCGCGAAGTCCGAGCCCACCGCATCGTTGGCGACGTTCTCGATGTCGTCGCGCTGCGCCTCCGAGAGCGCGCCCTGCCACGAGAAGTCGAACCGGAGGTAGCCGGGCTTGTTCAACGAACCCGCCTGCGTCGCGTTCGGCCCGAGGACCTGTCGTAGTGCCGCATGCACCATGTGGGTGCCGGAGTGGCCCTGGGTCGCGCCCTTGCGCCAGGCGTGGTCGACGTCGACGTGGACGGTGTCGCCCTCGGTGATCTGACCCGACTCGACCACGGACTTGTGCGTCCAGAGCTTCTTGGCGATCTTCTGCACGTCATTGACCTTGACGCCGAGGCCGGGTGCGGTGATCGTGCCGATGTCGGCGATCTGGCCACCGGACTCGGCGTAGAGCGGGCTGCGGTCGAGAATGATCTCCACCGAGTCTCCCGCAACCGCGGTCGGAACGCGGACGCCGTTGGAGATCAAGGCCAACACCGTTGCGTCCGAACCGAGTTCGTCGAATCCGGTGAACTCGGTCGGCGCACCGTCGACGAAATCCCTGTAGACCGTGAGGTCCGCGTGTGCGTGCTTGCGGGCGCGGGCGTCGTCCTTGGCCCGGTTGCGCTGCTCGGCCATCAGCGACCGGAATCCGTCCTCGTCGACCGACAGGCCCGCCTCGGCGGCCATCTCCAGCGTCAGATCGATCGGGAACCCGTAGGTGTCGTGCAGCGCGAATGCTTCTGCGCCACCGATCTTCTTCGCACCCGCGGCCTTGACTGCGTCGGCCGCACCCTCGAACAGTCGTGAACCCGAGGTGAGGGTCTTGAGAAACGCCGTCTCCTCCCCCACCGCAACGGTGAGGATACGGTCGAAGTCGGTGACCAGGTTCGGGTACGACTCGGCCATCGTGTCGCGCACGACGGTGACGAACTGCGCCATCGTCTCGTCGGGTGCCCCGAGCAGCCGGGCCGATCGCACGATGCGGCGCAGCAGCCGGCGCAGGACGTACCCGCGACCGTCGTTGCCGGGATTGACTCCGTCGGAGATCAGCAAGGCTGCGGTGCGTGCATGGTCGGCGATCACGCGGAAGCGAACGTCGTCGTCGTGGTTGCTGCCGTAGGTGCGACCCGAGAGCTCCTCGGCCTTGGCGATGACCGGCCGCACGAGATCGGTCTCGTAGACGTTGTCCACGCCCTGCAGCAGAAACGCGACGCGCTCGACGCCCATGCCGGTGTCGATGTTCTGCTTCGGCAGCGGACCGAGGATCTCGAAGTCGTCCTTGCTGATCCCCTTGCCGCGCTCGTTCTGCATGAACACGAGGTTCCAGATCTCGATGTACCGATCCTCGTCGGCCTCGGGACCGCCCTCCGCGCCGAACTCGGGTCCGCGGTCGTAATAGATCTCCGAGCACGGGCCGCAGGGTCCGGGAATGCCCATGGACCAGTAGTTGTCGGCCATTCCGCGCCGTTGGATGCGCTCGTCGGGCAGACCGGCGATCTCTTTCCACAGCTCGATCGCCTCGTCGTCGTCGAGATACGCGGTGGCCCAGATGCGCTCGGGGTCGAACCCGTACCCACCGTCCTCGACGCTGTCGGTCAACAACGACCAGGCGTGCCGAATCGCGTCCCGCTTGAAGTAGTCGCCGAACGAGAAGTTGCCTGCCATCTGGAAGAACGTGTTGTGGCGGGTGGTGATGCCGACGTTCTCGATGTCGAGGGTGCGCACGCACTTCTGCACACTGGTCGCAGTCTTGTACGGCGGCGTCTGCTGGCCGAGGAAGAACGGAACGAAGGGAACCATGCCCGCATTGACGAACAGCAAGTTCGGGTCGTCGAGGATCAACGACGCACTGGGTACTTCGGTGTGCCCCGCCTTCACGAAATGGTCGAGGAAACGCCTGCGGATCTCATGGGTCTGCACGGATACAGGTTAGCGTCCAAGACCCTGTGCCGACTCGAGGGCCTATCGGCCTCGGATGATGCGCCGCAGTTTGCCCACCCTGGTCGCGATTTCGCGCTCGGCACCGTGTTCGGTGGGCTCGTAGTAGTTCACGCCCACCAGTTCGTCCGGCGGATACTGCTGCCCCAGCACGCCGCCGGGACTGCTGTGCGGATACCGATACCCGACGGCGTTTCCCAGTCCCTGAGCTCCCTTGTAGTGGCCGTCGCGCAGATGCGGCGGCACCGATCCCGACTTGCCTGCCGCTACGTCGGCCATCGCCGCACCGAGAGCGCCGATCACGGCACCGGACTTGGGCGCAGTCGCCAGATGAATCGTGGCCTGCGCCAGGGCCAGCCTCGCCTCGGGCATCCCGATCATCTGCACCGCGCTGGCAGCGGCCGTCGCGATCTGCAGCGCCGTGGGATCGGCCATCCCGATGTCTTCGCTGGCATGCACCACGAGACGCCGAGCGATGAAGCGCGCGTCCTCGCCTGCCGTGATCATCCGCGCCAGATAGTGCAGGGCGGCGTCGACATCGGACCCTCGGATCGATTTGATGAACGCACTGATGACGTCGTAGTGCTGATCCCCGTCGCGGTCGTATCGCACGGCGGCCTTGTCGACGCTGGCCTCGACCGTCGCGAGGTCCAGCATCCCGTCGGTCGCGGCACCCGCTGCTGCCTCGAGAGCCGTCAGCGCTCGGCGGGCATCGCCGGCCGCGAGGCGCACCAGATGGTCCATCGCGTCCTCGGCGATGGTCACCGCACCGTCCAGGCCGCGCGGATCGTTGGCGGCTCGCGTGAGCAACAACTCGATGTCCTCGGACCCCAGCGGCTGCAACTGCAGAACCAACGATCGAGACAGCAGTGGTGACACCACCGAGAAGGACGGGTTCTCGGTGGTCGCAGCCACCAACAGCACGATCCGATTCTCGACGGCGGCGAGAAGTGCGTCCTGCTGCGTCTTGGAGAACCGGTGTACCTCGTCGATGAACAACACCGTCTGCTCGCCCGAGAGCAGTCGACGACGCGCCAGTTCGATGACGTTGCGCACCTCTTTGACTCCGGCGGAGAGGGCCGACAGCGCTTCGAACTTGCGTCCGGTCGCGCCCGAGATCAGCGACGCCAGCGTCGTCTTGCCGGTCCCCGGTGGACCGTAGAGCATCACCGAGGATGCGCCGGAGCCCTCGACGAGCCGGCGCAGCGGCGCACCGGGAGCCAGCAGATGAGATTGTCCGACCACCTCGTCGAGGGTCGTGGGACGCATTCTCACCGCCAGCGGCGCGTCGGGTCTGACGTAGGTCGACGTCGGACGGGATTCGGCGATCGTCGTGTCCGGCTCGGCAGGCGTGTCGAAGAGTCCGTCGTCGCCGAACTCGTCGCTCCCCGAGATGTCCCCGCCCGAGATGTCACTACCGATGCCGCCGCTCACCGATTTCACGCTACCGATCGAACCGCCGGAAACGCGAACGATGTCGGTCTCAGTGTTCCCACTTGCTGCGCAGAGCAGTCACGACCGACGCCGCGTACTCGGCGATTCCGGTCTCGCCCCCGCGCGCAGCACTGTCGGCCAGCACCGACCACCGGGAGATCAGGGCCTGCGACCGCGGAACCGACAGGTGGTGCGCCCGCGCCGCCGCGATACGGGTGTGGTCGTCGGGCAGGAACCAGTAGGTGCTCAGCCATACCCAGATCAGACGCGCATCGAGAATCTTGCTCGCCAGCGTGGTGTCGTCCCCCAACGCGGGCCAGATGCCCACCACTTCCGAACGCCACGCATCGATCATCGCCTGTTCGCGGTCGTGCGAGAGCTCGAAGCTGCAGAGGCAACCGGGGAACGACGCCAACGCGTAGGTGATGTCGAGGGTGGCGTCGCGGAAACCGCCCCATTCGTAGTCGAGGAATCGCACGCCCTCGTCGTTGACGATGATGTTGTCGGGGCACAGATCGGACGGGCTGAACGCACGGAACGCTCCGTGCGCGAACAACCGTCCACTGCGGGACACGCGATCGAGAATGGCATCCGGGGTCGTTCCGACGCCCAGGTGATCGGTGAGCAGGCCAGGGACCTCGGCCAGCGCGTCGGGTATCTGGGCGGAGATCCCGTCGGTGGAGTCGGGCTGACCCACCCGGCGCAACAGAGCGGCGAAGTCGTCCTCGCGGCCGACGGTGGCGGCGTGCATACGGCCCAGCGCCTGCGCCATGGCCATCAACGAATTGGTGACCGCGGCCTCGTCCGAGTTGCGCAGCAGAGTGGTGATCGGACTGGCGTCGCCGAGATCACTGAGCACGAGCAGCCGCGCGTCGAGATCGTAGGCGTGCAACTCGGGTCCGGGCCTGCTGTCGGTGGCCAGAGCGTTGGCGAATTGGTACGACGCTGCCTCACGCAGGAAGGCGCTGGAGCCTGAGATGTCGGCGAGTTCGGCGTGCAGTTCGGATTCGGCGGGTAGCTCACGAACCTGCTTGATCACCAAGGTGCGGGGCAGCTGAAACGGGTTCTCGGATACTCGGACTCGCAACACGACGGCTTGGCCGCTACCCCCCAGATTCACGGGGTCGATCAACGTCACCGGAGCTCCGGTGCGTCTGGTGAGGAGTCGCTGAGCTGCTGCTACTACCTCTGATACAGGGTCTGCAAGTGTTGCGGTCATCGATGTCCAAGCTACCCGTTCGGTGCGTTCTGCTGTGCTGTGTCGGTGACTACGAATGAGACACGATTGCCCGTTTTGCGGCATTCTACGGTCCACATCCCCAGATTCGACCAGGTGGTCGGTTACCCCCGAGCCACAGAAGTATGCCGGGTTCGCTACTGCGGTGCAACGTCCACCGACACGGCGATGGTGCTTTCTTCCGCTTCGGTGTAGATCACCCCTCGCAGGGGTGGTACGTCCGCGTAGTCGCGCCCCCATGCCACGGTCGCGTACCGCTCGTCGACCAGCTGGTCGTTGGTGGGATCGAAGGCGAGCCACCGATCGTTGGGCATCCACACCGCAGCCCAGGCGTGGGTCGCGTCGACCCCGATCATCCGCTCCTTGCCCGGCGGAGGTTCCGTTGCCAGATATCCCGACACGTACCGCGCCGCCAGACCCTGGGACCGCAAGCAGGCGATGGCCAGGCGCGCGAAGTCCTGACACACCCCCGATCGGGCGGCGAGCACGTCGACCACGGTGGTCGAGACCGTCGTCGATCCGGAGAGGTACCGAAAATCGGTGAAGATCCGATGCGTCAGATCAACGACGACGTCGGCGAGGGGACGACCGGGCCAGAAGCTGGGCGCCGCGTAGGCGCGCACCTCGTCGGTGATCTCCGGAGTCGGCAGATCCAGGGCGAACTCCACAGCCGACGCGCGAGCCGGGTCCGCAGGCAGGCTCGAATCGAACATCGCCATCCGAGCGGACTCCCAGGACTCGGTCGCCGGCCACGACGTGGTCTCGTCCACCGGACGCGGATACACCTCTACGAGCGAATCTGCCGTCACCACCAACTTCTCGTGGTCGTGCGTCACGTGGAAGTACACGTCCTCGTTGCCGTAGACGTCCACGCCGAACGATTGATCGGTGGGTGCCGGCTCCACGGTGACCGACTTCTCCACACAGTGCTGCCCGTCCATGTCGCGCGGCGCGAGAAATCCCCGCCCGTAGGACGAGGTCACGCGATCGGAATACGTGTAGGTGGTGATGTGCTTGATTCGATACCGACGACTCATCACCGCACTCCGTTCGCAGTTCGGACGTTCGAGCTGCCCCACAGCGGCTGCGTGCCACCGGGCAACGACATGTGCGTCGCGAGAATCACCCGAGAGAGCTCCTCGAGCGAATCGTGGATGCCGTCCACCAGCTCGAGCATCTCCACCCGTCGGCCGTTCGCGTCGACCGATTCCAGGTCGCCCGGGTCGACCCTGCGAAGCCGCACCCGCATCTGTTCGACGAGTTGCTCCGGCCGCGAGGTACCCGAGGCATCGGGCAACGAACCGAGGTCGTCCCGAAGCCGATCGAGCTGGTAGACCAAGGCGCGGGGGTTGCCCTCGTCGAACAACAACAGCTGCGCCACGGCCGCCGGGCGCGCACGCCCGCTGTTGCGCCTGCGGTAGATCACCGAGGACTCGGCGGCGGACAACACCGAATCGATGACCGCCTGCTCGGTGGACGGCGTGAGAGCGTGACTGAGCGTTGCCGAGAGCAGCGCTGTCAGCTGCAGACCGCGCTCGATCCGCTTACCGGCGTCCATCAAGTACCAGCCCGCGTCTCGCACCATCGATTCCGACGCCAAACCGGCCAGTGCGAGCAGACCCCGCAGCACACTCGACTGCGACGACGCCAGCTGGGCACCGTTGTGAATCGGTGATTCCGCCAGCTCCTCCAGCGCGGTGTCGATGCGGTTCAGTACCGCCCAGGTGTCGTTCGAGAGCTGGTCGCGTACCGCACGGGCAGCTTGCTGCATCCGGTCGACCGATTGCGCCAGCGAACCCATCCGCGCCGTCGAGAGCATCAGTGAGCGCATCTCGACGGTCGCATCGTCGCGGTTCTTCTCGTCGAGGAATCCCGGCCACGTGCGCGAGACCTTCGTGACCGCTTCCAGAAGAATCGGCAGACTCTCACTGCCTTCGAGCCATGGCATCGAGCGGTAGTCCTGATTGCGTTCGCGCGCCGCGATCAACAATCGAGTCATGTCCTCGGCACGTTCGCTGTAGCGGCCGAACCAGAACAGGTCGCCGAGCACGCGCGGGGAACTGACGACATCGATATTCGACGCGGCGTAATGCGGCAGCTCCTCCACCGTGGCGGGCGGTGTGTGCGGCGCCGAGTCCGCCGGGGTGACGCGCTCCACCGACTTGACCCAGACGTCCTTCGACGCCACCGTGATGAGCGGATCGGTGACCGGTGCGGTGAGCACCACCTGCCCCAGACCGCCGCGCATCGGCGTGTACCCGCCCCGCTGTGCAACAGTGAACAGCCGCATCCCAACCTGCGCCGGGGCAACCGACAACTGTGCCCCTGTCCCGCCTGCGATCGACGACCCGACCGGAGCCAACGAGAACTCGGGAACCTCCTGACCGGTCCACTTCCACGGCTCGGCGGCGATTCGATCCCACAGCTCCCCGGCTGCGGCGTCGGTGAGATCGTGCCCCACCACCGTGCGACGCGAGGTGGTCGACCGCACCACCAACGAACGCAGCCGATTCTTCATGTGCGAGAGCTGAATCGGGTCACCGCCCCAGTACGTGTGCACCGAACCGAGAATCAGATCCTCGTCCAGCAGGGCCCGGCTCAACGCCGGCAGCAACGGAAGCAGAGCCGGGTTCTCCAGCACGCCACTACCCAGAGTGTTGACAACGCTCACAGCCCCGCGCCGCAGCACCTCGACCAAACCGACGACACCCAGATGCGAATCCGGACGCAGATCGAGTGGGTCGGCGAACTCGGCGTCGACGCGGCGTAGCACCACATCCACCCGACGCAGCGTGCCGAGCGACCGCATCCACAAGCAGCCGTCACGAACCACGAGATCGGCATTCTCCACGAGAGGAAAACCGAGAACCGTTGCGAGATAGGACTGATCGAAGGCCGTTTCGGAGTGCGAACCGGGACTGAGCACCACCACGACCGGATTCTCGGCCGACGCGGGCGCGGCATCGCGAAGCGCCAACCGCACCGCGCGAGCGAACGTCGAGAGCGGCCTTGGATTACTCGCCTGGAACAACTCCGGCATGGCGCGTGACATCACTCGCCGATCTGCCAGCGCGTAGCCCACACCGGACGGTGCCTGCGTACGGTCGGCGATCACTCGGAACTGGCCGTCGGACTCGCGGGCGACATCGGCGGCATGCATGAACAACTGATGCGGCCCGGGAATGGTGATCGCGTGCGCCGTCCGCAGATAACCCGGGTTGCCGAAGACCAACTCCGGCGGGATCAATCCGCGACGAATGGTTTCCTGGGCACCGTAGATGTCGGTGAGCACGGCATCGAGCAACATCGACCGCTGGACCACACCGGCTTCCAGACGATCCCACTCGTCGGCCGCGACGACCAACGGAACACTGTCCAACCCCCACCGAACAGCACTGGGCAACGCCTCGCAGCCACCCGACGGAATCGGGTTGTACGTGATGCCATGATCGTCGACCAGGCGACTGACACGGGACTGCAGAGTCTGCATCGCCCCCGGACCGGCCTCCCGCATACCGTCGACCAACTCCGCCCAATGCGGACGGACGGCGTCGTCGGCGTCGAGCATCTCGTCGAACCGATCGCCGCGACCGGTCACGGCCTCGCGCCGACCGCGATACGCGAGCCACGGCGACCCGGCTCCACTCGAGACATCGTCGTTCCTGCCGGCTCCACTCAGGGTGGTATCCACGGGCACCATCGAGCCGTTGTTCCTTCCGTCGGTCGATATCGCTCCGCCGCCGAACGTTCCGCTGTCAACGGAACCATCCGATAGGCGTCGGACCGAGATCGCTACCGGTCGACTCGTTCTCCTGTGCAGTCGCGCGTCAGGACGTGATGACTCCGGTCCGGCGCAGGTCGAGCATGCCGGGCGCGGACACATCGATCGCCTGGCGAGCGTGCATCTCGAGCAATCTTGCTACGTCCACCTTCCCCGAGGTGAACCCGCCCTCCTCGAAGCGGCCGTTGCGACGTGCCTCGGCTTCCACCGAATTGACGGGGGGCCCCTCGTACGAGCGCCCTCCCGGGTGCACTACGTGATACGAGCACCCACCGACCGCACGTCCGGTCTGCATTTCAACCAGATCGAAACGCAGTGGACTCTGCACCTCGATCGTCGGATGCAGAGCGCTCGGCGGTTGCCAGGCGCGGTAGCGCACACCGGCCACCTGAACGTCCTGCCGCTCGGTGCGCAACATCGGCACCGGTACCCCGTTGCACGTCACCATGTAGCGACCCGCATCGGCTCCGGCGACTTGAACCTGAATCCTCTCCACCGACGAGTCCACGTACCGTGCGGTGCCCGAGGACGTCGATTCCTCGCCGAGGGTGTTCCAGGGTTCGATTGCGCCGCGCAGTTCGATCTCGGCGTCACCGACCACCGTGGTCCCGATCCTGGGAAATCTGAACTCGGTGAACGGGTCGAGCCAACTGGTGTCGAAGTCGATTCCGTGCTCGCGCAGGTCCTCGACAACGCGGCCGATGTCGTTGATGACGAAATGCGGCAGCATGTAGCGACCGTGCAGGTTGGCACCGTGCCGGATGAGAGGTGCTTTCAGCGGGGTGTCCCAGAACCGCGAGACCATCGATCGCACGAGCAGCGACTGCACCATGGCCATCTGATGATGCGGCGGCATCTCGAATCCGCGCAGCTCGAGCAGTCCCAATCGGCCGCGGGTGGAGTCAGGGCTGTAGAGCTTGTCGATGCAGAACTCGGCCCGGTGCGTGTTGCCGGTGATGTCGGTGAGCAAGTGCCGCAGCGCTCTGTCGACGACCCAGGGCGACGCCGATCGGTCGGTCCCGGTGAGTCGCTCGATCTCGCTGAACGCCACTTCGAGTTCGTAGAGCGATTCCTCTCGACCCTCGTCGGCACGTGGAGCTTGCGACGTCGTACCGATGAAACGGCCCGAGAACAGGTACGACAGCGACGGGTGGCGCTGCCAGTGCGTCAACAACGACACCAGCAGGTCGGGTCGGCGCAGCACGGGCGAATCCACCGGGGTCACACCACCGAGAGTGATGTGGTTGCCCCCGCCGGTTCCGCGGGTGGTGCCGTCGTTGTCGAATCCCTCCGTACTCAACCGGGACCTGCGAGCTTCCAGGTACAGACGCTCCATCAACTCGTTCTGTTCGGCCCACGAAGACGTCGGTTGCACGTTGACCTCGATCACACCTGGGTCCGGTGTGACGGTCAGTGTCTGGATTCGAGGGTCCGACGGCGGACCGTAGCCCTCGATGACGACGGGTGTATCGATGCTCGACGCCGCCTGTTCGACGCGCGAGACGAGGTCGACGAAATCGTCCAATCGATCCATCGGCGGCATGAACACGTGCAGGACGCCGTCGCGGACTTCGGCAACCAGGGCCGTGACGGCGGTGCCGCCGACCCCGGACGTCTCGTTCACCAACTGCGCGTATCGCGACTCGGCCGGATTCACCGCACGCGGCGGTTGCTGCGTCAATTGCGGAGTGGGTAGTGGGGGTTTGGGCGCGGTGGGGTCGGCCGGATTCTCGACCGGCCCGCCGTCCCAGGAGATCGCCCGAAGCGGCAACCGTAGGCCCGCGGGAGAATCGCCCTCCAACAACACTATTCGACCGCGTCGCAACTTCCAGTCCGAGCTCTCCCAGCCGGCACCGTCCTCGGTACGCGAGATCGGTAACACGAATGCCGCCGGCTCGTCGGTACTGGCGTCGAGCCGTTCGAGGAGAAGTTTTCTCGCGTCCGCGGAATCTGCTCCAGGTTCGAGATCGTCGGCGTCGGCCGGTGGGTCACCGTAAGGCTGGCGCACCAGATCCAACAGCTTGACGAGCGGGTCCTCGTAGGCCGGACGCGCTTGCGAGGCAGGCAGACCCAAGCCCTCGACCAATCGGTCGATCAGTTGTTGCGACGCCGAGTTGCCCACCGGCTCCGGGCGAAGGTCCTCCGCCAACCAGGGATCTGCGATCAGATCGGAATCGTGCCACAGGGCCTGGCCGTCGGTCCGCCAGAACAATCCCACCTGCCACCGCGGTAGCGGCTCACCGGGGTACCACTTGCCCTGGCTGCGCTGCACCAGCCCGTCCGGCGCGTAGATGGTTCGAAGCTTCTCGGCGAGAACACTTGCCCGCTCGCGCTTGTGCGGTCCATCGGCAGTGGTGTTCCACTCGGGCGCTTCCTGATTCTCGATGGCAACGAACGTCGGCTCACCGCCGACCGTCAACCGAATGTCCTGATCGAGCATGCGCTGGTCGATCTTCTCGGCGGTGGCCTTGATCGACTCCCACTGCTCTGCCGTGTACGGCAACGTCGTTCGCGGATCCTCGTGCACGCGGACGACGGTGTTGGAGAAGTCGAGTTCTGCCTTGCACTTGCTCGTCGCACCGGAGATGGCGGCGGCGGTCGACGGATGCGGCGTCGCCGACAGTGGGATGTGGCCTTCGCCGGCGAACAGCCCCGAGGTCGGATCCATCCCGACCCAGCCCGCGCCCGGTAGATAGACCTCGGTCCACGCGTGGAGATCGGTGAAGTCCTCCATCGGTCCGGAGGGGCCGTCGAGCGACTTGACGTCCGAGGACAACTGGACCAGGTAACCCGAGACGAAGCGTGCTGCCAGACCCATCTGACGCAGTACCGACACCAGCAACCACGCCGAATCGCGGCACGACCCGACGGCGGACGTCAGAGTCAGGTCAGGGGTCTGCACTCCGGGTTCCATCCGCACGGAGTACCCGACGTCCCCCATGACGGCCTGGTTTGCCATCACGAGAAAGTCGATGGTGCGCAACGACTCTCCGCGTTCGACGACGGCGGCCTGCAGTTTCTCCACCCATGCCGACACCACCGGACCCGGTCCGGTTCCGGCCTTGCCCTCGTCCACCGGGCGCAGGTACGGCTCCAGATCGGGCAGGTCGTGCTCTTCGTAGGCGAAGCCGAAGTGCTCGGCCCATTCCTCGACGAAGAAGTCGAGGGGGTTGATCGACGCCATGTCCGCGACGAGTCCCACGGTGATCGACAGGTGGTCGGTGCGCTCGGGGAAGACGACCCGAGCGAGGAAGTTCCCGAACACGTCCTGCTGCCAGTTGACGAAATGCTCCGCCGGTTCGATCTTCAGCGAGTACGCCTCGACGGGCGTACGCGAGTGCGGTGCAGGCCGCAACCGAATTTCGTGCGGAAAGATCTTGACGGTGCGGTCGAATTGGTAACTGGTGCGGTGTTCGAGTGCAACCTTGATGCCCACGGCGAGCCCCTCGTGATAGTCCCGGTATGGGTAGAACACCCAACCCTAGTAGGACGGGGCCCGGTGCGCTCGGCGAGGAATCGTGTCCGAAACGTGCACCCCGATGACGTGTGTAGTGCTTGACACGCACTTCGTGCTGCGGTTCGCTCAGCGGGAATCGAGTCTTCGTTCGACGCACGCCACACTTTGCAACCAAAGGGAATCTCGTGAGCGACAATCCACCCAACGGACCGCAGTACGGCTCCGATCCGAACCAACCCCAGTACCCCACCGATCCAGCCTCCGGATACCCGCCGCCCGGCAACTACCCACCACCCGGTAGCTATCCACCCCCTGGCAACTATCCACCACCGCCGGTCGGCGGTAACGCAGCGTTCGGAATGGGCTCGCAGCTGCCCGGCGGCGCGCAGCCCGGCAGCCTCGGGTCTCGTTTCGCGGCGCGCTTCGTGGACGGACTGATTCTGGCGGTCGTCCAGGTCATCCTGTACGTGATTCTCCCGAGCGGGTTCATCGGGTCATTCTTGTTCGGTCTCGCGTCCGCGCTCCTCGGGTTCGCCTACTTCACGCTGCTCGAGTCCTCCCGCGGCCAGACATTCGGTAAGCAGGCTCTCGGCCTGCGCACCGTCGGCGCAGGAGGCGGACTGCCCACTCAGGCCGAGGCGGCCAAGCGCAACGCCTTCCTGCTGCTGAACATCGTGCCGCTGCTCGGCACCGTCCTGCTCATCGTGGCGTACATCGGCATTGCCGTGACCATCAATTCGAGCCCCACCAAGCAGGGCAAGCACGACGAGCTCGCCGGCGGAACCCAGGTCATCAGCGTCTCGTAACACCCCGTCCACGCACGAGCGGACCTCCTGAATTCAGGAGGCCCGCTCGTCTGCGTTCGGGTGTTCCATGGCCTCGGCGCCCTGAAGTACCCACACTGCTCCCGACGACAGACCAGGAGAACGACGTGAGCGACAATCCGAACGACGGACCGCGGCCCGGCGAGGGATCCGATCCCGACCGCCCCGAGACGCCGAACACTCCCCCGGCGAACACCCCGCCACCCTCGGGTGGTCATTACCCACCCCCGCCCGGAAATTACCCGCCACCCGGTAGCTACCCGCCTCCCGGCGGGAACTATCCACCACAGGGCAACTACCCACCGCAGGGCGGCTATCCACCTTCCGGTGGTTACCCACCACCTGGTGGCTACCCACCCCCGCCCGGTAACTACCCACAGCAGGGCGGCGCACCCGGCGGCTATCCACCGCCTCCCGGGGCGTACCCGCCGCCGCCCGGCAACTACGGTAACTACGGCAACCAGGGCTACGGGCACGTGCCGCTCGGTCACAATCCCGGACGTCTCGACGTCGGTGCAGCGCTGAGCTACAGCTTCGACAAATTCAAGGCCAACGCAGGCCCGTGGGTCGGCATCACGGCCATCGTGTGGGCGGTCAGCGTCATCGGTCTCGTCCTGATCTTCGCGTCGACGTTCACCGCAGCAATGGTGGCAGCCGACAGCGGTGACACGACGTTCACGACCACGACATCCGGGGTGGCCATCGTCATGACGGCCATCGCCACGTTCGCGTCGTATTTCGTCAACGCCGCCTACGTTCGAGGAGCACTGGACGAGACCGGCGCTCCGCAGAAGCCATCGTTCGGTAGGTTCTTTCAACTCACCAACGTCGGGCAGATCGCCGTCCTGGCGTTGATCTGGACCGTCGTCAGCGTGATGTTGAGTTTCGTCCCGTTCCTCGGAACGGTCCTTCTGATCGTGATCGGCTTCCTGGCCAACTTCGCGCTGACGTTCCTGATCGATCGCAACCAGACGGCGATCGAATCCATCAAGTCCAGTGTCGACCTCACGGTGAAGAATTTCGGCCCGATGTTGCTGCTTCTGCTTCTGTTGGCCGCAATCAACATCGTCGGTGTTCTGCTGTGCGGACTCGGTCTGCTCGTCACCATCCCGATCTCGGTGATCGCCACCAACTACGCCTACCGCGTGCTCACCGGTGGGCCGCTGTCCCCCGCGCGCTGATCTGCTCCGAACAAGCGAATGTCCCCGTTACGCACAGCGTTACGGGGACATTCTCTTTCGAACCTGCTCAGGCCTCGGCCGGTTCTTCCTTCTTCTCCGGCTTGAAGTCGACGCCCGATTCCTTACGCTGCTGCGGCGTGATCGGTGCGGGCGCGTCGGTCAACGGGTCGATTCCACCGCCGGACTTGGGGAACGCGATGACCTCACGGATGGAATCGACTCCGGCGAGCAGCGCAGTGATGCGATCCCAGCCGAACGCGATGCCGCCGTGCGGCGGTGCGCCGTAGGAGAAGGCGTCGAGGAGGAAGCCGAACTTCTCCTGAGCTTCTTCCTTGCCGATACCCATGATCGCGAAGACCCGTTCCTGAATGTCCTTGCGGTGGATACGAATACTGCCGCCGCCGATCTCGTTGCCATTGCAGACGATGTCGTAGGCGTAGGCCAGAGCAGATCCGGGGTCGGTGTCGAAGGTTTCCATCGACTCCGGCTTCGGCGATGTGAAGGCATGGTGCACTGCAGTCCACGCTCCGGATCCGACGGCTACGTCACCACTGGCCGTGGCGTCGGACGTGGGCTCGAACAGCGGAGCGTCGACGACCCACACGAACGCCCAAGCCTTCGGGTCGATCAGGTCGAGCTTGCGGGCGATCTCGCCGCGCACGGCACCGAGCAATCCACGTGATGCCTTGATCGGGCCCGCGGAGAAGAAGATCGCATCGCCGTTGTTCGCACCGACGTGGGCGGCGAGGCCGTCGCGCTCGGCGTCGGTCAGGTTCTTGGCAACCGGGCCACCCAACGTGCCGTCCTCACCGACGAGAACGTACGCGAGACCCTTGTGGCCGCGCTGCTTGGCGAACTCCTGCCACCGGTCCAACTGCTTGCGGGGCTGCGATGCACCACCGGGCATCACGACCGCACCGACGTACGGGGCCTGGAACACACGGAACGTGGTCTCGGAGAAGAAGTCCGTGCATTCGACCAATTCGATGTCGAAGCGGAGATCGGGCTTGTCGGAACCGTAGCGACGCATCGCCTCGGCGTAGGTGATCCGTGGAATCGGCGCCGTGAAGTGGTGGCCGACGAGCTTCCACAGCGACGCCAGAATCTCCTCGGCCAGCAGGATGACGTCGTCCTGGGTGACGAAGCTCATCTCGACGTCGAGCTGGGTGAACTCCGGCTGACGGTCGGCGCGGAAATCCTCGTCTCGGTAGCACCGGGCAATCTGGTAGTAGCGCTCGATACCGCCGACCATCAGCAGCTGCTTGAACAGCTGCGGGCTCTGCGGCAGAGCGTAGAAGCTACCGGGCTGCAATCTCGCCGGTACCAGGAAGTCGCGGGCTCCCTCGGGGGTGGATCGCGTCAGGGTCGGAGTTTCGACCTCGACGAATTCGTGGTGCGCGAGCACCGACCGGGCGGCCGCGTTGACGTGCGAGCGCAGGCGAATGGCCTGCCCCGGGCCCTCGCGACGAAGATCGAGGTAGCGGTACTTCAGACGCGCTTCCTCGCCCGGCTGGTCGTCGAGCTGGAACGGCAGGGGCGCGGCCTCGGACAGGACCTCGATCTCGGAGGCCTCGACCTCGATCGCACCGGTCGGAATCTCGTAGTTGGCGTTGCCCTCGGGGCGCCCCTCGACCTTGCCGGTCACCTTCACGACGTATTCGGCGCGCAGGCGATGAGCCTGCTCGAGAGCAGCACCCTCGCGGAAGACGACCTGGGACACACCGGACGCGTCGCGCAGATCGATGAAGATGACGCCGCCGTGATCGCGTCGACGGGCCACCCATCCCGTCAGCGTCACGGTTCGGTCGACGTGCTCGGGGCGTAATGAGCCGGCGAGGTGGGTGCGCAGCACGGGTGTCCTTTCGAGAAAAATCCGCTGATCGTGTTCTTCGCTCACCGATCCTACGGAGCACATGACCGTAGAAGGAAACGAGATCGCGACGCGGCATGCGAAGCTATGGCCGACAGCAGCGATGTGCGTTCTCGCCACAGGTGGGAGCTCGGCGGAGAGGAACTCGGGCATGACCTTCAGAGAAGGTTCTCGGATGGAGCGGGGCCGAGTCTCCGTCGGCGGCAGCGGGGGCGGCGGACGCGGTGGCAAACTGGCCATCGGCGGTGGTGCAGGCGGCCTGATCATCATCGTCATCGCACTGCTCTTCGGCGGAGATCCCGGCTCGATTCTCAATCAGATCAGTGGCGGCGACAGCTCTGCAGGGCAGGTCGACTCCGGCACCGCGGGGACCCTAGAGGGCTGCGAGACCGAGGCGGAGGCGAACAGCCAGATCGACTGCCGTATCGGATTCACGGTGTCGAGTCTGGACACCGTCTGGGAAGCTCAGCTGCAAGCGCAGACCGGCGTCGCCTACGTTCAGCCTGAAGTGCGGTTGTTCTCGGGAGCAACGAACACCGGCTGCGGCAACGCCACCAGCGCCGTCGGGCCCTTCTACTGCCCGGCCGATTCCACCGCCTACTTCGACACGAGCTTCTTCCAGGTTCTCGTCGACCAGTTCGGCTCCAGCAGCGGCCCATTGGCGCAGGAGTACGTAGTAGCGCACGAGTTCGGCCACCACCTGCAGAACCAGCTGGGTGACATCGGCCGCGCGCAGGCCGATCCGCAGGGACCCGAGTCCGGTGGCGTCAAGGTGGAGTTGCAGGCCGACTGCTACGCGGGAATCTGGGCGCATTACGCAGCCGACACGATCGATCCGGACACCGGGGTTCCGTTCCTCGAGCCGCTGACCGCGACCGACATCGACGACGCCCTGTCGGCGGCATCGTCGGTGGGCGACGATCGCATTCAGCAGGCATCCACGGGCAGCGTCAACCCCGAGGGCTGGACGCACGGCTCGTCTGCGCAGCGACAGGCCTGGTTCACCGCGGGCTACGAGACCGGACAGGTGGCGGCCTGCGACACGTTCTCGGCACGCGACCTCGACAATCCCTGAACCGATGCCGGTCAGAACAAGGTGAGAGCCGGACCTGAGGTCACCAGTTCTCGGGGTTCGGCGGGCTCGTTCGCGGGCAGCGAGCGGGTCTGCTCTGCGGCGAACCCGTAGGTGTCGAGCAGCGGGTCGATTCTCGCTTTCAGCCACTGCTTGTATTCCGGTGTCACGTACGCGCCGTGCCCGTAGAGCTGTCGATATCTACGTACCAAGGCAGGGTGTTCTTTCACCAGCCAACTCATGTACCAGTCCTTGGTGCTCGAACGCAGATGCATCGGCAGCGCCGTCACGGTGGTCGCACCCGCCTCGGCCAAGGCACCGATGAGGCCGTCCAGTTGCTTGGCCCCGTCGGTGAGAAACGGGATGACCGGTGCCACCAGAACGCCGCACTCGAGGCCCGCGTCGCGGACAGCTCGAACGAGATCCAATCTCGCTCGCGGACTCGGTGTTCCGGGCTCTAGCTGCTTCTGCAGGTCGGCGTCGTGAATCGCGAGGCTGATGCTCACATGCACGTCCACCTGCCGCGCGGCCAATGTCAGCAACGGTAAATCGCGCCGCAGCAGTGTGCCCTTGGTGAGAATCGAGAACGGCGTCCCGGATTCGGTCAATGCGCGAATGATGCCGGGCATCAACCGATATCGACCCTCGGCGCGCTGATAGGGGTCGGTGTTGGTGCCGAGCGCCACCGGCTCCCGCTTCCACGAACGACGCGCAAGCTCCTTACGCAACACTGCCGCGACATTCGTCTTGACGACAATCTGCGAATCGAAATCGTTGCCGGAGTCCAGATCCAGATATTCGTGCGTCGGGCGCGCGAAGCAGTATCGACACGCATGCGAGCACCCCCGCATCGGGTTGACGGTCCACGAGAACGGAACCTGCGACTCGCCCGGAACCTCGTTCAAGGCACTTTTGCACAGCACCTCGTGGAAGGTGATGCCCTCGAACTCGGGCGTCTGCACGCTGCGGACCAGCCCCGACCGCTCCAGCCCCGGTAACGCCCCGTCGTCCGCGGCGTCGAGAGTCTGACCGGCCCATCGCATGCACACAGTCGAACATTTGTTCTATGTCGTGTCAAGGCCGACTCACCCCATACGATCCCAGCTCGGGTGAGGCCGTCGGAACGCGATAGCGTAGGCCCCCAGTCGATCCTAGGAGTGCAGCGCCGTGACCGCCCCGAACACACCGACCCTCGAACCCATTCTGCGTCTCGGCCTCACACTCGGACCGGCGCTCGGCATCGGCTCGGTGCCCGAGGGCGAGCGGGTGGTCACCACAGTGCTCGGCGGTGCAGCTCCCGGTCCCGACATCGAGGGAACCCTCGCAGCCGGGTCGACCGTCGTCAGCGTGACGCGGTCCGACGGATGCACCGAATTCAGTAGCGACCTCGTTCTCGAACTGGCAACCGGCGGTTACCTTTCGCTCGACTACCGCGGAGTTCAGTTCGGCCCGGCCGAGGTCATCGACGCTCTGAACGATCCCGAGCGTGAAGTGGATCCCGCCACGTACTACTTCCGCGGCACCCTGCGCGTGTCGACCGCGGTGCCGAAGTTCACCTATCTCAACCGCGCACTCGTCGTCACGTCCGGCTCCCGCTCGGCCGAGGCCGTCGTGCTCGACGCATTTCTGGTCACCTGACCGCGGCTCAGTCGAGGAGCTGGGCGACCTCACGGTCGGTCAGCGTCGCCTGCGGAGTTCGTCCTTTACTACGGACGAGTTCGACAGCCCGATAGAGCGGCCGTTGGTCGAGTCCGGCATCGCGTGCCTCGGCGCGCAGCTGATCCACCAGCACCGATGCGATCGCCGCGGCGGGCACCAACTCGGTGGTCCACAGCGAGTCGGCGAGGGTGCGTAGCGCGAGAATCGGCAGTTCGCGGCCACTATCCCTTGTGTAGAGGGCAAGTGGAACGACGATGTGTGTTCGTCCGTCGTAGAGCCGCAGCGAGATCTGATCGATTCCGGCCGTCCGAATCGTCAGTTCGGCCGTCACCACCTCCGGCATCTTCAGCCGGCGCGTGCGCATCCCTCGGGCACAGAGTTGCGGGCCGTCGAGCCACACTCGTCGGCGCAGACCCAGCCACCCCGACAGTGCACCGGGTCCGCCGACGATGACCCCGACGAGAACCGCAACCCACACCGGTACGAACAGCGCCATGACGACGGCGAGAACGATCCCGATCGCAGCCGACCCGACCATGATCTTGCGCAGGCGCGGTGCCAGGAACTCCATCGAGACAAGGTCGAGCGCTACCGGCCCCGCGTTGGACCGAGAGTCACCGGGCCGAGGGTCACCGGCCAAGGCGCGCTCCGAGGGCGTCGACCACGTCGGCCATCGGAACGGTGTCCTGCTCGCCGTTCGAAAGGTCTTTCATCAGCACCGATTCCGCAGCCAGTTCCTGATCACCGAGCACCAACGCGAACCGCGCTCCGGATCGGTCGGCGGCCTTCATGGCACCCTTGATTCCGCGATTTCCGTAGGCCATGTCCACGGCTATTCCGCGTTCGCGCAGCTGAGCCGCGATGTCGACGATCGCCAGCTTGGCACCGGCACCCATCGGAACGCCGAAGACCTGGCACCGTGCCGTCGCGCCCGCGGTCTTGCCTTCGGCGGCGAGCGCCAACACGGTGCGATCGACGCCGAGGCCGAACCCGATTCCCGAGAGCGCCTGCCCGCCGAGCTGTTCCATCAATCCGTCGTAGCGTCCACCGCCGCCGATGCCCGATTGCGCGCCGAGCCCGTCGTGCACGAATTCGAACGTCGTCTTGGTGTAGTAGTCCAGCCCGCGCACCATCCGTGGGTTGACCAGGTACGGCACATTCATCACGTCCAGGTATGCCAGCACCTCGTCGAAGTGCTCCTTCGCCGAAACGGAGAGGTGATCGAGCATCAGCGGCGCATCAGCGGTCATCGCGCGCACTTCCGGCCGCTTGTCGTCGAGGACCCGCAGCGGGTTGATCTCGGCACGCCGACGGGTGTCCTCGTCGAGGGGAAGCGCGAAGAGGAACTGCTGCAACAGCTCTCGGTACTGCGGGCGGCACGTGTCGTCACCGAGCGAGGTGATCTCGAGCCGGAACCCGGTGAGCCCGAGTGCCCGGAAACCGGCGTCGGCCACGGCGATCACCTCGGCGTCCAACGCCGGGTCGTCGACGCCGATCGCCTCGACTCCCACCTGCTGAAGCTGCCGGTACCGACCGGCCTGCGGGCGCTCGTAGCGGAAGAACGGCCCGGCGTAGGCCAGCTTGACCGGCAGCGCTCCCCTATCCAATCCGTGCTCGATCACCGCGCGCATGACGCCCGCCGTGCCTTCGGGTCGCAACGTCACCGACCGGTCTCCACGATCGGAGAAGGTGTACATCTCCTTGCTCACCACATCGGTCGACTCCCCGACCCCGCGGGCGAACAGGCCCGTGTCCTCGAAGATCGGCAGTTCGATATGGCCGTAGCCGGCGTTGCGGGCCGCGTCGAGCAGCCCTTCGCGTACGGCGACGAACTCGGCCGAGTTGGGTGGGAAGTAATCGGGAATGCCCTTGGGCGCGGAAAATGCGGTCGGCTTGCTCACGCTCACAGCCTTCCTTGCTCGGGGTCGGTGAGTCCAACGAGGAACGGGTTGGTCCCGCGCTCCTGGCCGATCGAACTCTGTCCGCCGTGCCCCGGGAGCACAACAGTGTCGTCGCTCAGCGGTAGCAGCCGAGTAGCGATGGACCGCAGCAGTTGCTCGTGATCACCGCCGGGCAGATCGGTGCGCCCGATCGATCCAGCGAAGAGGGTGTCACCGGTCAGTGCCAGCGGAACCGAGCCGTCGGGCCCGTCAGCGTGGGCGAGGAACACCACCGATCCCTGGGTGTGCCCGGGAGTGTGCACCACCGTGATCTCGATTCCGGCGAGTTCGAGCCGTTGGCCGTCGGTGAACTCGATCACCTCGGCCGGTTCGTGGAACTCGAGGTCGCCGAGCACGGCGGCCAACGTCGGGCCCGTTCCCTTGACCGGATCGGCCAGCATGTAGCGGTCCTCGGGTGCGATGTACGCCGGAATGCCGTACTTTGCGCAGATCGGCTCCACCGACCACGTGTGGTCCAGATGTCCGTGCGTGAGCAGAACTGCGGTGGGGGCGAGCGAGGACTGCGTCAGAAAGTCGATGAGCGGATCCGCTGCGTCCTGACCGGGATCGACGACGACACACTCGGACGCGTCGTCCTGGGCCAGGATGTAACAGTTCGTCTGAAACATGCCTGCGGGGAATCCGGTGACGAGCAAGACAAACGCTCCTAAAGGCTGAGGCCGAAGTACCGAGCAAGCTTAGTAGGGCCGCTCCCGGCGGGTCCCCCCAGCATGCTCTCAGGCGGTGATGGCAAACTCGCGTTGGCCGATTCTCGGCCGGTTACCACACGATCGGTCCGTGCAGCGAGCGGGCGAGGTCGCTTTTCGACAAGCGGGAGGAACACGAATTGCCCAGCAACGAGCAACGGCGCGAGGCTGCCAAACGAAAGCTCGAACGCCAACTCGTCCGCCGCGCGGAGCGAGCGCGGCGTCGTAAGCAATTGACGATCGCCGGTTCCATTCTCGGCGTCGTCGCGGTCGTGGCCGTCGTCTCGGTCGTGTTCGTGGTGACCCGAGGTGACGACGACGCGAGCACCGCGCAGGAATCGACCACGTCGGCGCCCGCCGATTCCCTCATCGCAGCGGGACGCACCGAGCCCTTGCCCGAGACCGTGAACTGCTCCTATCCCGCTGCGACACAGCCGGCGGCCAAGGAGAACACTCCACCGCGCACCGACAACGTGCCCACCAGCGACGAGCCGCTGAGCTACAGCATGGAAACCACCGCGGGCAATATCGGGCTGACGCTGAACAACCCCGAGTCTCCGTGCACGGTCAACAGCTTCGTCTCGCTCGCCAACCAGGGCTACTTCGACGGCACCACCTGCCACCGCCTCACCACGGGTGCGGGCCTGCAGGTTCTCCAATGTGGGGATCCCACGGGCACCGGCTCCGGTGGGCCGGGGTACCAGTTCGCCGACGAATTCCCCACCGATACGTTCGCCGAGGGCGACCCAGCTGCCCAGTCCCCGATCGCCTACCCACGCGGAACGCTGGCCATGGCCAACGCCGGCCCGGGTACCAACGGCAGCCAGTTCTTCCTCGTCTACGGCGATTCCGAACTGCCGCCCGCTTACACCGCGTTCGGCACCATCGACGAGACCGGACTCGCCACCCTCGACGCCATCGCAGCCAAGGGTGTGGAGGGCGGCGTATCCGATGGAGCCCCCGCCGAACCGGTCGACATCACGACCATGCTGAGCGACCTGTGAACCGGACCTCCGCCCTGACCATCGCTGTGTCTGCCACTGCGCTGGTGCTGGCAGGTTGTTCCGGTTCGGCCGAGCCTGCCGCGGTGCCGGCCACCACGACGTCGGCATCGACGACCACGACCGCGGCCCCCACGCCGCGGCCTGCGCTCGACCTGTCCCGCTTCGGCACCTTGCCGCCCGTGCCGCAGCCGACGACCGATACGGTGTCCTGCGCATATCCGGAGGAGTCTCCGGCCGCCAAGGAAGTCGACGCTCCTGCGGCCGAGAACATCGACGTGTACGGAATCGTCGATGTGACGTTGTCCACCAATCAAGGTCCGATCGCCATCTCGCTCGACCGGACCCAGGCACCGTGCACGGTGAACAGCGTCGTCGGCCTCGTCCAACAGGGGTATTTCGACGGCTCTCCCTGCCACCGATTGACGACCTCACCGGGCCTGGAGGTTCTGCAGTGCGGCGATCCGTCCGGCTCCGGTCGCGGTGGACCGGGATACACGTTCGCCAACGAGTACCCCACCACGGCGTACGCCGATGATCCGGCGCAGGCCCAGAATCCGGTGGTCTACCCCCGCGGAACGCTCGCCATGGCCAATGCCGGCCCGGACACCAATGGCAGCCAGTTCTTCCTGGTGTACGCCGATTCGGTGCTGCCGCCCCAGTACACGGTGTTCGGCACCATCTCGGACGCCGGACTGCAAACCCTCGACGCGATCGCAGCGGGCGGGGTCACCGGTGGTTCGGAGGACGGCGCGCCGGCAAATCCGGTGATCGTGGAATCGGCAACGGTGTAGCTCGATTCGAACGACGAGAGGGTGAGCAGAGATTCTCTGCTCACCCTCTCGTCGTTGTCGGGGCCGCTCAGGCGGCCGATGTCAGTCGATACACGTCGTACACGCCCTCGACGTTGCGCACCACGTTCAGCACATGCCCGAGATGCTTGGGATCGCCCATCTCGAACGTGAACTTGCTGATCGCAACCCGATCCCCCGAGGTGGCCACAGACGCCGAGAGAATGTTGACCTTTTCGTCGGCGAGTGCCTTGGTGACGTCGGAGAGGAGCCGGTGACGGTCCAGCGCCTCGATCTGTATCGCGACCAGAAACACCGACGACGCCGACGGTGCCCACTGAACCTCGATGAACCGCTCGGACTGCTCTTCGAGCGAGCGAGCGTTCGTGCAGTCGGTGCGGTGCACGCTGACCGATCCACCACGGGTGACGAATCCGAGGATCTCGTCTCCCGGCACCGGAGTACAGCATTTCGCCAGCTTGGCCACGACGCCTTCCGCACCGGTGACCAGAACTCCTGCGTCACCGACCTGGCGGGGTCGGGTCGGGATGGTCGACGGTGTCGACCGCTCCGCGAGCTCTTCCTCGACATCGCCGACGCCACCGAGATGAGCGACCAGCCGCTGCACCACGTGGCGGGCGGACACGTGGTTCTCTCCGACCGCGGTGTACAGGGCGGAGACGTCGACGTACCGCAGCTCGTGCGCGATCGCCGACATGGACTCGGCATTCATCAAGCGCTGCAACGGAAGTCCGCCTCGCCGAACCTCCTTGGCGATGCCGTCCTTGCCTGCCTCCAGAGCTTCTTCGCGGCGCTCCTTGGCAAACCACTGGCGAATCTTGGTCTTGGCTCGAGGTGAGGCGACGAAACCCTGCCAGTCCCGACTCGGGCCAGCGGTCGCAGCTTTCGAGGTGAACACCTCGACCACTTCACCGTTGTCGAGCGTGCGCTCCAGTGCGACGAGTCTGCCGTTGACCCGAGCGCCGATGCAGCGATGCCCCACCTCGGTGTGCACCGCGTAGGCGAAGTCGACCGGACACGATCCGGCAGGCAGGGTGACGACGTCCCCCTTGGGGGTGAAGACGAAGATCTCCTTGACCGCGAGGTCGTAGCGCAGCGATTCGAGGAACTCCCCCGGATCGGCGGCTTCCCGTTGCCAGTCGAGCAGCTGGCGCATCCACGCCATGTCGTCGACCTCGGCGTTGTCCTGCGAGTGCTTGCCCTTGGTCTCTTTGTACCGCCAGTGCGCAGCGATGCCGAATTCGGCTGTGCGGTGCATGTCCCGCGTACGAATCTGCACCTCGAGGGGCTTGCCCTCGGGTCCGATCACCGTCGTATGCAGCGACTGGTAGACGCCGTAGCGAGGCTGCGCGATGTAGTCCTTGAAGCGACCCGCCATCGGCTGCCATAGCGAATGCACGACGCCCACAGCGGCGTAGCAATCACGAACCTCGTCGCACAGAATGCGGACACCTACGAGGTCGTGAATGTCGTCGAAGTCGCGTCCCTTGACGATCATCTTCTGGTAGATCGACCAGTAGTGCTTCGGGCGACCCTCGACGACCGCGCTGATACGCGACGCGGAAAGGGTCGCATTGATCTCGGCCCGCACCTTCTCGAGGTAGGTGTCTCGGGACGGTGCACGATCGGCGACCAGACGCACGATCTCGTCGTACTTCTTGGGATGGAGTATGGCGAACGCGAGGTCTTCGAGTTCCCACTTGACCGTCGCCATGCCGAGCCGATGAGCAAGCGGCGCAATGACTTCCAGTGTTTCCTTGGCCTTGCGCGCCTGCTTCTCCGGGGGCAGGAAGCGCATCGTGCGCATGTTGTGCAGCCGGTCGGCGACCTTGATGACCAGTACCCGTGGGTCTCGCGCCATCGCAATGATCATCTTGCGGATGGTCTCGCCCTCGGCTGCAGTACCGAGTACCACCTTGTCGAGTTTGGTCACCCCATCCACGAGATGAGACACCTCGTCGCCGAACTCCTCGGTCAACTTCGCGAGCGAATACCCCGTGTCCTCGACGGTGTCGTGCAGGAGTGCCGCGACCAGAGTGGTCGTGTCCATGCCCAGCTCGGCCAGAATGTTGGCCACGGCGAGCGGATGCGTGATGTACGGGTCGCCGGACTTGCGCATCTGCGACGCGTGCAGTTCGTCTGCGACGTCGTAGGCCCGCTGCAGCAGCGTCAGGTCGGCTTTGGGATAGAGCTCGCGGTGCAGGCTGACCAGTGGCTCGAGCACCGGCTTCACCGCTGCGCTGCGGCCGGCGGTGATGCGGCGCGCCAGACGGGCTCGGACCCGCCGCGATGCCGACGTGGGCACGGGTGCCGAATTGCGTGTTCCCGACGGAGCCTGCGAACCGGTCGACGCCGGGTCCTGAGAAACCGGAGGTTCGACGGCCGCGCGGGAATCAACGGAGCCTTCGTCGGTCGTGACGACGTCGACACCGGTCCGATCGGTAACTGCGGTCGGATCGACAACTGCGGGCCGCTCGGGGGCGGCAGGCCGATCCGGCACGGGCTGATCGATGTAGCGGGTCACTCTCATCACCTCCTGCCACGCGTTCCGCGTTGTCGTCGGAACGTCAACGCATTGTGAAAGAGACTTTAGTCCTCATACTCGCACCAGGCAGTCGAGCGGGTAGCCACTGCACCGGTCTCGTCCGCCCAGAACGGCAATCTCGAGAACGACGGCAGCACCGGCGATCACCGCACCCTGCTCGGCCAACAACCGAGCCGCAGCATCGACGGTACCGCCGGTCGCCAGAACGTCGTCGACCACGAGAACTCGTTTTCCGGCCACATCGATCGCCGTCGGGATCTGCAACTCGGCCGTTCCGTACTCGAGGTCGTACGACCGTGAATGCACAGGAGGCGGCAATTTACCCGCCTTGCGCACCGCGAGCACACCGCACCCGAGTTCGAGGGCGACTCCTGCCCCCAGCAGAAATCCCCGCGCATCGATACCCGCCACCAGGTCGACGTCCTCGAAGCCCAGAGCCAGTTCCGACACGACGCTACGTAGCGCAAGGCCGTCGGCGAACACCGGTGTCAGATCCCCGAAGCGAACGCCGGGGACGGGAAAATCGTCGACCCACCGCGTCAGCCTGGTCACGGCTGCGGCGGCACCCACTCGATCGCCTGCATCGTTCATCGAAGAAGCACCCACCGATCCATGTTCCATCCGGCACCAGCTGCCGTCGGGTTGGGCACCACGTCCTGCATTCCGTCACTGACGACGGTGGTACGCGGCTCGTTGTACAGGGGAAGCGACGGCATGTCGTTCCACAGAATGTTCTCGCCCTCGGTGGCCAGTGCCAGTACCCGCTCGGGGTCATCGGTCACCGCCAACTGATCGACGATGGAATCGATCCTGCCGTTGCTGTAACCACCCACGTTCAGACCGATCCCCGTCCGCAACGAATACCGCGCAGTGACCGCGGCAGCCGAACCCGACGGTCCCGGTAGTGACCCGCTGCTACCGAGAACGGCATCCACCGCTCCGGCGCGCAGAGCAGACGGGGTGAAATCCGGTGAGCTCACGTCCTGCACGGTGATCCCCGCGGCGGCGCAATCGGCAGCCATCCGGCTCACCACCTGGGCCCGGCGTGCGTCCGGTCCCCGGTAGCCGACTCGGACGGTCAGGGCACTCTCGCCTGCGGCATCCAGTTCTCGGCTCGCCTGGTCGAGGTCCGAGCGCTGGTATCGATCTCCCACCGCTGTTGCGACCGACGGATACTCGAGCGTGTCGGGCTGGACGAGACGGGAGTCGACGACGCCCGAGCCCAGACCGGCCGATGCCGCGTCGAAGCCGGGATGACCCAGCGTGTCGAACAGGTCGGATCTCGGAATGCATGCGGCCACTGCCCGACGTGCGCTCGCCTCTGCCAGCACCCCCTGAGTTGCGAACGTCAGCTGCTCGACGCCTCGCGACGGTTCCTCGGTGGTCGTGAATCCCTCGGCGGCACCGAGATCGACGGCCCCGGCACCGTGGTCGACCACGTCCAGGGAGCCGTCCGTCGACTTCGCCGCCAGGTCGGCCCCCTTCGGCCAGACGACGACCCGCTCGGTCTCGGGTGGGATTCCCCACCAGGCGTCGTTGGCGACGAGGACGAGACCGTCCTCGGCGGTGTAGGAATCGATGATGTACGGACCGGCCGACGGCAGCAACGCGAGGTCGATCGAACCCGGCGTCAAGGTCCATCCGGTGTTCCAGAACTCGGCGATGCGGCTCACCACGTCGTCGTCCTCGGCCAGGACGGGATCGACGACGTTCGGCACGCCCGCAGCCCGAGCCGCGACATGGGCCGGGAGCAGGTCGGTGGCACCGAACAGAGCACGCCAGTTCTGGTAGCTGCGTCCAGGGGCGAAGACGACCGTGGCTTCCTTGGCTCCCGGGACGCAGTCGATGCGTTGGATGTCGGAGTAACCGGCCGTGGACGCCGCGTCGAACAGGGGGCCATCGGTGGCGAATCTGCCGCTGTTCGCCGCCCAGGCCAGCACCAGATCGTCGCAGGCCATCGGCGTGCCGTCCGAGTACGTCGCGGCGGGGGCGATGGAGTACTGCACGGTCAAGACGTCGCCGGGTACCACCGACACGGTGCCGATGTCGTTGTCCGACAATGCGTCTCCCTCGGGTCCGAGGTAGCTGAACCCCACCTGCACCCGAGTGAACGCCTGCCGGGCTCCCGACGCCGCGCCGTCGACGGTTCTCGCGTTGTAGGTGTTCACCACGTTGTCGAACGAATAGCCGATCGAGGGCACTTTGTCCTCGGCCGAGGAACACGCGGTGACGGATACTGCAGCGAGACCCGCCACCGCGAGTGCGGCGCTCCACCTGCGTTTCACGTGCACTCTCCGTCTCTGTCGAGGGTCGTCTTACCGGCGCTTCTTGTTCCGCTTCCCGGTGGGGCGATTGCCCGGCTGCGGAGTCGACGCCTTCGGAGCGGCGACGCCGACGGCCACCGGCTCCGGGGCGAGACCGGCCGCGCGAGCAGCCGCTTCGGCCCGTTTGGAGTGGACCTTTCGCGTGTGAACGGCGACAGGGCCCCACTTCTCCTTCAGCGTCACCAACAGCGGTGTGGCGAAGAAGATGGACGAGTAGGCACCGACGATCATGCCCACGAGCTGCACCAGCGCCAGATCCTTCAGCGTGCCGACTCCGAGCAGCCAGACCGCCACGACCATCAACGCCAACACCGGCAGCACGCCGATCACGGTCGTGTTGATCGAGCGCATCAGAGTCTGGTTGACGGCCAGGTTGGCCTGCTCCGCGAACGTCTTGCGGTGCAGATTGAGGATGCCGCGGGTGTTCTCTTCGACCTTGTCGAACACCACCACCGAGTCGTACAGGGAGAAACCGAGAATCGTGAGCAAGCCGATGACCGTCGCCGGAGTCACCTCGAAGCCCACGAGCGAGTACACGCCTGCGGTGACGACGAGGTCGAACGCCAGGGCAGCCAGAGACGCGAAGGCCATGTCCCGTTCGTATCGAACGGCGATGTAAATGCTGACGACAACCAGGAAGACCGCAAGCGCAATCAGGGCCTTCTGGGTGATCTGACTCCCCCAGGTCTCACTGACATCGGACACACTGATGGCGTTGGGTGTGGCGGTACCCGAGTTGTCCTGCGGCTGGAATGCCTCGAACAAGGCCTGACGCAGGCTGTCCACCTCGGCGGGGTCGAGTGCCTCGGAGCGGATCTGTACCGTTGCCGCAGCCCCGGACCCGACCGTCTGCACCGATACCGGCGGCATACCGAGAGAGTCGTTGTAGACGGTCTCGACCTGCTCGGTGGAGATGTTGTCGGCGGCGGGCAGAGCGATACGAGTTCCACCCTCGAAATCGATACCGAGGGTGAAGCCACGCACCAGGAAGCTCAGCAAGCACACCAGCACGATGACGCCGGTGAGGATGTAGTAGAACCGGCGACGACCGATGATGTCGAAGGCACCGGTGCCGGTGTACAGCCTGGACAGCCAGCTGTGCTTGGGCTGGGTGGACTGATCGACTCCCGAATCGTCGAGGGGCGATGGGGTCGACGTGGTCGTGTCCGACATGTCATGCCTCCTTCGACGGCGCAGTGCCGGTCTTCACGGCGAGAGCCTTGTTGGCCGCGCGCTTGCGCTCCGCAGCGATCTGCTGAACGGCACCGAGACCGTTGACGGACGGCTTGGACCAGAATTTGGACTTCGACGCCAGGTACACCAGCGGCCAGGTCACCAGCACCACGACGATGATGTCCAGGATCGTCGTCAATCCGAGGGTGAACGCGAACCCGCGGACCTGGCCCACGGCCAGCACGTAGAGCACCGCGGCCGCGATGAAGCTGACCGCGTTGCCCGACAGGATCGTCTTGCGTGCGCGCGCCCAACCACGAGGAACCGCAGATCGGAAACTGCGACCCTCACGGATCTCGTCCTTGATGCGCTCGAAGAACACGACGAACGAGTCCGCGGTCATACCGATACCGATGATCAGTCCGGCGATGCCGGCGAGGTCGAGAGTGAAGCTGATCCATCTACCCAACAGAACGATGATCCCGTAGACGACGAGACCGGCCAGCACCAGCGACATCGCCGTGAGCACGCCGAGGGCGCGGTAGTAGAGCAGGCAGTACACCAACACGAGCGCGAGACCGATGGCACCGGCGATCAGGCCGGCCTCGAGCGAAGCCAATCCCAGCGTTGCCGAGACCGTTTCGGCCTCCGAGGACACGAAGGACAACGGCAGGGAGCCGTACTTGAGGGTGTTGGCGAGCTCGGACGCGGTCTGGTTGTTGAAGTTGCCGGTGATCGAGGTGGCGCTGCCGGCGGGGGTGGCACCCTGGATGACCGGCGCGCTGATGACCTTCGAGTCCAGCACGAACGCGGCCTGCTTCTGCAGATTGGCCGCGGTGAACTGAGCCCAGGTGTTCGAGCCGTCCGTGTCGAACGTCAGGCTCACCTGGAACTGGGCCTGCTGACTGTCGAATCCTGAGGTCGCGTCGGAGATCTGCTGTCCGTCGATGATCGTGGGACCGAGTAGGTAGACGGCCGTTCCGTCGGTCGAGCACGCCACGAGGGGAAGCGCCGGATCGTCGTTTCCGGCGAGCGGATCGGCGGCGTTGCAGTCGAGAGACTGCATGGCCAACTGTTGGATCTGCGGATCCTCGCTCTGCCGGAGGGCTTTGGCGTCGGCGATCTCCTGGGCAGCACGCTCTGCATCGGACAGGTTCGCATCGGTGGCGGGATCGTCGGCCGCCGGTGCGTCGGTGGCCGGCTCACCGGTGGCGGGCGCATCCGTGGCGGGTGCGGGACTCGGATCGACCGTGGTGGGATCCTGCGCCGGGAACACCCGATTCTGCGGAGTTGCCGGATCTGCAGGCGCGGCCGGGTCAGCCGAAGCGGCCGGGTCCGCCGGTGCCGCAGGATCGACCGGCGCGGCCGGGTCGACCGGGGTCTGCTGTGTGCCTGCTCCTTGGCCCGCCGACGGAGCGACGGAGCTCACGACCGGCCGGATGAACAGACGCGCGGTCTGCCCGAGTGTGCGCGCCTGGGAGCTGTCGTCGCCGGGCACCGTGATGACGAGGTTGTCGCCGTCGATGACCACCTCGGAGCCCGAGACACCCAGCCCGTTGACGCGGGTCTCGATGATCTGCTGAGCCTGCTGCAGGCTGTCCTGCGTCGGCGCGTTGCCGTCGGGGGTCCGCGCGGTGAGTGTCACGCGCGTGCCGCCCTGCAGGTCGATTCCCAACTTCGGCGAGGGGTCTTTGTCTCCGGTGAAGAAGACCATGGCATACACCGCTGCCATCAGCACCGCGAAAACGGCGAGATAGCGGGCGGGTTGCACCGGTCCGCTGGAAGGTGCCACGGTGTGTGTTTCTCCTCTGAGGCGTTGGAAAGTGTCGGTTCCTGCAGGGCCTGGCGGCCCGATGTGTCAGCGGTGAGCGGTGCGATTGTGCACCACATCGGTCACCGCAGAGAAAACCGCTGCCGGATACTGTCTCCGACAGCGGTTTCGGTCACATCGTGCTCACTCTTTTTCGAGCCTCTTCGACGTCTGCTCGATGGTCTCGTCCGGCCGGCTCGCGTCTGTCTTGCTCAGGGACGGTCCCGCGGTGTCGTTCGAGCCCAGGGCCGCGATCTCCGCCTGGGTGGTGGCGTCGAGGTCGGTGTCGTCGAACTCGGAGTCGTCGGGGAGCACCTCACGTACGACTGCACGCGACCAGGTGGTGATGACGCCGTCGGCGATCTCCAGGTCGATCGTGTCGTCCTCGACGAGGACCACGCGGGCGTAGAGGCCGGCGGTGGTGACGACCTCGTCACCGATCTTCAGCGAGTCCTGCATTTCCGTTGTCTTGGCCAACACCTTCTTCTGTCGACGCGCATTGAGAAAGAGCGGAACCAGAAGGGCCACGATCAGCAGCGGAAACAGCAAATCCATCGGAAGGTCAGTCCTCGAAGTCGGGTTCGAAATACGTCATTGTCTCGTGCGAGAACACCGCAGGTGCGGGCCTCGCAGCTACCCAGTGTGCCATTACCTGGAACCGGTCCGGTCCGTTCGTGCCCTGTTGTGCCCGATTCACTCGAATAATCCCTGCTGAACCTCCGATGATCGGACCGAGATTCCGCCCACGGCGAGATCCGGCGGCGGCGTCAGTCCGAGGTGCTGCCAGGCGGCAGCGGTCGCGACGCGCCCGCGGGGGGTACGGGCGACCATTCCGGCACGCACCAGGAACGGCTCGCACACTTCCTCGACCGTCGACGGTTCCTCGCCGACGGCAACGGCCAGGGTCGACACACCCACCGGCCCTCCGCCGAAGCTCCGGATGAGCGCGCTCAGTACGGCGCGGTCGAGTCGGTCGAGACCGAGCTTGTCCACGTCGTAGACCACCAGGGCGGCCTTCGCGGTGTCCTGGGTGACGGTGCCGTCGCCGCGCACGTCCGCGTAGTCACGGACTCGCCGGAGCAGCCGGTTCGCGATACGAGGGGTGCCGCGTGAACGCCCGGCGATCTCGGCGCAGCCGTCCCGGTCGATCGGTACGCCGAGGATGCCGGCCGACCGCATGAGAATCCGCTCGAGTTCGCTCGGCTCGTAGAAATCCATGTGAGCCACGAATCCGAACCGGTCTCGCAGCGGTCCGGTGAGTGCGCCCGACCTGGTGGTGGCACCGACGAGCGTGAACGGTGCGACCTCGAGTGGAATCGAGGTCGCCCCCGGCCCCTTGCCGACGATGACGTCGACACGGAAATCTTCCATCGCCAGGTACAGCATCTCTTCGGCCGGGCGCGCGATGCGATGGATCTCGTCGATGAACAGCACATCGCCCTCGACCAGGTTGCTGAGCATCGCCGCGAGGTCGCCTGCTCGCTCGAGCGCTGGGCCCGATGTGAGCCGTAGCGAGGTGCCCAGCTCGGCGGCGATGATCATCGCCATACTGGTCTTGCCGAGGCCCGGCGGCCCGGACATGAGGATGTGATCGGGGGTGCCGCCGCGCATCTTGGCACCCGACAACACGAGCTGAAGTTGCTCCCGCACCCGAGGTTGCCCGATGAAATCGGTGAGGTTCTTCGGACGCAGACTCGTCTCGACATCCAGATCGTCGGACATCGCGTCCGCGCCGACCTGAGATTCGGCGAACTGGTCGTCCTCGGTCACGCTGCCCTACCTGGACTTACCGAGATATGCGAGCGCCGACCTCAACGCGATCGACGTCGTGGCCTCGGGCTGCTGGGCGAGTACCGCGTCGGTCGCTTCCTCGGCCTGCTTGGTGGGGAATCCGAGACCGATCAGCGCCTCGACGATCTGGTCTCGCATCGAATTGCCCGCACCGGATCCCGGCACGGCGGCACTCCCGGCGCGTCCGACCACGGCGTCGACCTTGTCGCGCAGTTCGACGACCATCCTCTCCGCGCCGCGCTTGCCGATGCCGGGCACTCTGGTCAATGCCCCGATGTCGCTGTCCGCCAGAGCTGTTCGCAGCGCGTCGGGCTCGTGCACGGCGAGCGTTGCCATGGCGATTCTCGGCCCGACGCCGGTCACGGTGAGGAGCAATTCGAAGAGTTCACGCGACTCCTTGTCGGGAAACCCGTACAGGGTCTGCGAATCCTCGCGCACGATCATCGTCGTCACGAGGGTCGCTTCGCTCCCCCGGTGCAGCGTCGCCAACGTCGCCGGGGTGGCGTTGACGCGATACCCCACACCCGCGGCCTCGAGCACAGCATGATCGAGCGCGATGTCGACCACCGATCCTCTGATCGACGCGATCATCGTGCGCCCGCCTCCTTCTTCGCCATTTTCTCGATCCTGCGTGCCACGGCGGCGCGAGCCTTGCGCTCCTCGGCCAGACGCACGTCGTACTTGCGTTTCTGTTCGGCGGCCATGGCTTCGGCCTTCGCCATCCGGGCGATCATGGGCGCTCGCCAGCAATGACAGATGCCGAGAGCCAGTGCGTCGGCCGCGTCGGCGGGAGTCGGCGCAGTCTGCAGACCGAGAATGCGCATGACCATTGCGGTCACCTGCGCTTTGTCGGCCGAGCCGTTGCCCGTGACGGCGGCCTTGACCTCACTGGGAGTGTGGAAGCAGACGTCCACGCCCCGCCTGGCCGCCGCGAGGGCGATGACACCACCGGCCTGAGCGGTGCCCATGGCCGTGCGCACATTGTGTTGGGCGAAGACGCGCTCGATGGCCACCACCGAAGGCTTGTGGGTATCGAGCCAGTACTCCGCAGCCTCGGAGATCCGCAGCAAACGCTGCGCGAGATCCATGTCCGCGGGCGTTCGCACCACATCGACATCGAGCGCGACCACCGTTCGGCCGACGCCACCCTCGATCAGACTGAGCCCACACCTGGTGAGACCGGGGTCGACACCCATCACCCGCACGCCACCACACCTTCCGCTTACGAACTGTTGTTCGATAGCGTAGCGGAGCGCACCGTCGGATCAGGGATACGACACCCGGTCGATCACGTCGTGGGACGCGAGGGGGTCAGTCCTCCTCGTCCAGCTCCGCCATGACCTCGTCCGAGAGGTCGACGTTGGACCACACGTTCTGCACGTCGTCACTGTCTTCGAGTGCATCGATGAGCTTGAACACCTTGCGTGCACCGTCCGCGTCGACCGGGACGTTGACCGATGCCTGGAAGCTGGCCTCGGCCGAGTCGTAGTCGATTCCGGCCTCCTGGAGGGCGGTGCGCACGGCGACCAGGTCGGTCGGCTCGCTGACGACCTCGAACGTGTCACCGTTGTCGTTGACTTCCTCGGCACCGGCTTCGAGGACGGCCATCAGGACATCGTCCTCGCTCTGACCGTTCTTCTCGAGAGTCACCACGCCCTTGCGGGAGAACAGGTACGACACCGAACCCGGATCGGCCATGTTTCCACCGTTGCGCGTCATCGCCACCCGTACCTCGCCTGCGGCGCGGTTGCGGTTGTCGGTGAGGCATTCGATCAGAATGGCGACGCCGTTGGGGCCGTACCCCTCGTACATGATGGTCTGCCAGTCGGCACCACCGGTTTCCTCACCGGCACCTCGCTTGCGCGCCCGCTCGATGTTGTCGATGGGCACCGAGGTCTTCTTCGCCTTCTGGATGGCGTCGAAGAGCGTCGGGTTACCGGTGGGGTCACCGCCACCCGTGCGGGCCGCCACCTCGATATTCTTGATGAGCTTGGCGAAAGACTTGCCGCGTCGGGCGTCGATCACCGCCTTCTTGTGCTTGGTGGTGGCCCATTTTGAGTGGCCGCTCATGCGATAGGGCCCCTTCCTGCTCGAAATCAGTGTTGTCGACTTTACTCGCCCGGTACCGAGCTCGGCACCGACCGACCAACGAAGGTTCTAGCGGCCTCGCACCATGTCCACGAAGAGTCGGTGCACTCGGTCGTCCCCGGTGACCTCGGGATGAAAGCTCGTCGCGAGAACGGAGTTCTGGCGAACGGCCACCACGCGGCCGGCGGCCGGTCCGTGCGGCACGGTGGCGAGCACCTCGACGTTCTCGCCCACCCGCTCGACCCAGGGTGCCCGGATGAACACCGCACGGACGGGCCCACCGTCGACGCCGGTGACGTCGAGATCGGTCTCGAAAGAGTCGACCTGACGACCGAAAGCGTTGCGCCGCACGGTGATGTCGAGGGAGTCGAGATGCCGGGCGTCGGGGCGCGTGTCGAGAATCTCGGACGCCAGCAGAATCATCCCCGCGCACGAACCGTAGGCGGGCAGCCCCTCGGCCAAACGAGCCCGCAGTGGATCGAGAAGATCGAACACGCCGAGCAAGTTGCTCATGGTCGTCGATTCCCCGCCGGGGATGATCAGTCCGTCGATCTGCGCGAGCTCGGCGGGCCTACGCACCGTGACGCCACGCGCACCGCTCGACTCCAGTGCCGCCAGATGCTCGCGAACGTCTCCCTGCAAAGCGAGAACTCCGACGGTCGGAGCGCTCACTTGCGTCCGAAGGGATCGATGTTGGACTTGTGCGGGTCGCGCTCGAACCGCATGAGCCCTTCCTGCACCACCGCGGCGACCATGCGACCGGAGGTGTCGAATATCCGCCCCTGAGTCAGCGCCCGCCCGAAATCGGCCGAGGGCGACGTCTGGTCGTACAGCAACCATTCGTCTGCCCGGAACGGCCGCAGGAACCACAGCGCGTGATCGAGCGAGGCCGTCTGCGTGACGGCGTCGGGGTGCGGAACCTTGGCCGATCCGAGCAGCGTCATGTCGCTCATGTAGGCGAGTGCGCAGACGTGGAACACCTGATCGTCGGGCAACGTGTCTCGGTAGCGGAACCATACACGTTGCTGCGCAGCGAAACTCGGATGCTTGACGGTCTGGTCCTCGGGAATGACACGAATGTCCCACTCGGACCACTCCCGGTAGAACGAGTGGTCGTACTCGGCCAGGGTCGTGGGA
Organism: Rhodococcus sp. ARC_M5; assembly: GCF_022810405.1. Lineage (GTDB taxonomy): Bacteria > Actinomycetota > Actinomycetes > Mycobacteriales > Mycobacteriaceae > Rhodococcoides > Rhodococcoides navarretei. Next base: position 72,688 of record NZ_JALGQE010000006.1, on the reverse strand, counting down.
TCGGGCAGACTGTCCGGTCCCAGGACCTCGGGCATGGTGTCCTGGTGCGAGATGCCGGAGTCGTCGCCGTGGAAGGAGGCAGACATCGTGAATATCGCTTTCCCGTCCTGTATGCCGGTGACCCGGCGAGTGCAGAACGACCGCCCGTCGCGAATCCTGTCGACCATGAACACGGCCGGTTCGTTCGGATTGCCCGGACGGAGGAAGTAACCGTGCAGCGAATGCACACGAAATTCGGGAGCCACTGTGCGCACCGCAGCGACGAGCGCCTGGCCCGCCACCTGCCCGCCGAACGTACGGGGCAGCCGAGAAGGGAAAGTTCGTCCCCGATAGACGTCGTTCTCGATCCGTTCCAATTCGAGAATGTCCTCGATGCTGGCCATGGCTGGTGTCCACCTTTCTGTGACAACGGCTCAGGCTAACAATGGACGGACCAGGCAAGATGGTCGGTGTGGTTCAACCGGTGCCGATATTTCCCGATCTTCTCGTGGAGTCGATCGTCGATTCGTGCCCGGACGGGGCCCGATCGATCGTCGTGATCGACGGCGCGGATGCCGCGCGTCCGGTCGACTTCGCAACGCGCACAGCCGAACACGCCCGCTCGCGGGGCCGCCCGGCTGACGTCGTCGACCTGCACGACTACGTGCGACCTGCGTCGATTCGATTCGAGTACTCGCGCACCGACGAATTGAGCTATCGCACACTATGGTTCGACTACGACGCCCTCGTTCGAGAGGTCATCGGCCCACTGCGGCCCGGTGGCAGAGGTCACTTTCTACCGAGACTGTGGGATGAGGCCACCGACCGTTCGGCTCGGTCCCGAACCGTCCCGGCGGCAGCGAATCAGATCGTCCTGATCGCAGGACCCATGCTGCTCGGACGGGGATTGAACGTCGATCTGTCGGTGCAGCTACGCCTGTCGGCGAGCGCATTACGTCGCAGAACCAGCGACGCAGATCAGTGGACCTGCGCGCCTCTGCTCGCGTACTACGACGGCCTCGACTACTCGGACGGTTCCGCCGAGCGGCCGGATCTTCTGGTCCGTTGGGACCATCCGGACCGCCCGGCGCTCGAACGGAACTGACGGAGGACCGTCACCAACCGCGCTCGGCCAACCGGTGCCCCACGGGAAGGTCGTCGACATTGATGCCGACCATCGCTTCGCCGAGGCCACGCGACACCTTGGCCAGCACGTCGGGGTCGTCGAAGAACGTGGTGGCCTTGACGATCGCCTCGGCGCGTTCCTTGGGGTTGCCGGACTTGAAGATTCCCGATCCGACGAATACACCCTCGGCACCGAGCTGCATCATCATCGCTGCGTCTGCGGGTGTGGCGATGCCGCCCGCGGTGAACAGTGTGACGGGCAGCTTGCCGGCCCGGGCGACCTCGACGACCAGGTCGTACGGGGCCTGCAGTTCTTTCGCCGCCACGTACAGCTCGTCCTCGGGGAGCGAGGTGAGGCGACGGATCTCGTCGCGAATCTTGCGCATGTGCGTCGTCGCGTTCGAGACGTCGCCGGTGCCGGCCTCTCCCTTGGAGCGAATCATGGCCGCGCCCTCGGTGATTCGGCGCATTGCCTCACCCAGGTTGGTGGCACCACAGACAAAGGGAACGGTGAAGTTCCACTTGTCGATGTGGTTGGCGTAGTCGGCCGGGGTGAGCACCTCGGACTCGTCGATGTAGTCGACGCCGAGGCTCTGCAGGATCTGCGCTTCGACGAAGTGGCCGATGCGGGCCTTCGCCATCACCGGGATGCTGACCGAGGAGATGATGCTGTCGATCATGTCGGGGTCGCTCATGCGCGACACCCCACCCTGGGCACGAATGTCGGCGGGGACGCGCTCGAGTGCCATGACGGCCACTGCTCCGGCGTCCTCGGCGATCTTGGCCTGATCGGCGGTGACCACGTCCATGATGACGCCGCCCTTGAGCATCTCGGCCATACCCCGCTTGACGCGTGCGGTGCCGACTCCGTTCTCGCCGGATCCACCGTCGACCGATGAGGCGGGCGTGTTCGAGGCGTGTGGGGTAGTCAAGGGAAACTCCTGTGTTCTTCGACGCTGTTACGGCGCTCCGGACTGATAGGTGCGATCGCGCGCGGCGCGATGTCGCGCCCAGAACAGTAGGCCTTCTCCCCTGTGAATCCCATAACCACTTCACGATTGCTGGACTGCTCGAAAGGGTCCAGCTGGTTACCGAATGGCGCGCACGTCCGGGTCGCCGCGTCGAGCGAGAGCCACGTTCACTTCGTCGAGCAGTTCCGCCAAGTCCTGGGGATAGACGTTCTCGCCGACGGCGCTGAGCGCACGTATGTCCGCCTCGGTGCACCACTGGTGGCCGGTCACGGTGCGGCGCTCGAAGTCCGTGAATCCCGCACTGTGCGGCTCGAACTCCTGCGTTCGGATCGCGAAGAACAATTCCTCGGAGCGGATCAGGGTTCCGTTGAACGGGAACGTCGCAACTCGGCGCCACAACGGACCGCGCAGATCGGCAGGAGCGACGGTCAGTCCGGTCTCCTCGTGTACTTCGCGCACCGCTGCCTCGCGAAGCGACTCGCCCTTCTCCACTGCCCCACCGATGGTGAACCAGAAGAAGGTGTCGGGAACCGTCGGATCGTGTCCGCGCAGCAGCAGCACACGGCCGCGCTCGTCGAGCAGCACCACCCGCGCGGACGTTCTCGGGGTCGCGCGGTTCTCGCTACCGAACGCCGCGGCAGCAGATCGTTCTGCTATCTCGAAGTACGACGGCAAGGCCGCAGTTCCGCCGAGGTGCAACCAGCGGACCGGACGTCTGACTCGCAGGGCGAGGGTGTCGCGAACGGCATCGTTGTGGAACCGGCGAGCGATGAGCACGCGAGCCTCCGCATCGGCCAGTTCGGCAACCAGTTGCGGGGGCAAGGAGTTCGGTTCGACGACGGCCAGCGCCATGGACACCGCGTTCTCCGCCTCTTCGCGCTGCGACCGGTCGACGCGTTCGGCCCGATCGGCAAGTGCGGCAAGTTCTCTGCTCGACGAGGCCGAGTCGCGGGTGGCAGCGGACACCGCTCGCGCGACGACGGCACGGCGGGCGAGCGCTGCATCGAGCGCCTGCCAGGCGAGGTCGGTGCGGACGTGCAGGCGGTCGAGTCGGTTGGCCGTTCCGTACGCCCACAGGCCGACGACGAGAATCAGTACCGCGATCAGTCCGAGTACCAGGATCGTGAGCGCTGAGAGCGTCATCAGTTCGCCGCCCGCACTTTCTGGCCCCCGAGCGTGACGGTTTCGTAGACACGCAGGATCTGCTCGGCGACGACGGGCCAGTCGTAGGTGGTCACGGCGAGGGAGGCGGCGTCGACCAGACGTGCACGCACGGCATCGTCGGACAGGATCGAGGTGATTGCGGCGGCGATGGCGTCGGAATCGTCGATCGGGACCAGCAATCCGCAGGAGCCGTCCCGCAGGACCCGCCGGAATGCGTCGAGTTCGCTTGCCACCACGGGTGTTCCAGCGGCCATGGCCTCGACGAGGACGATGCCGAAGCTCTCACCGCCGAGGTTGGGTGCGCAGTAGACGTCGGCGCTGCGCATTGCGGATGCCTTGGTCGCGTCGTCCACCTGCCCCAGGAATGTCAGGTGCGATGCGAGTGCACCGGCATCCTTGCGGAGCTTGTCCTCGTCGCCGCGGCCGACGATGAGGATCTCGATGTCGGGATGGGATTCGACGAGGGTGGGCAGAGCGCCGAGCAGGACGGCCATTCCTTTGCGCGGTTCGTCGAACCGGCCGAGGAAGAGCACGGTGCGACCGGCGCGTGGATAACCCTCCAGCACAGGGGCATCGGCGAATGCGGGCACGTCGACTCCGTTGGGGATCTCGACGGCGTCGGATCCCAGGGCCTCGACCTGCCAGCGCCGGGCGAGCTCGGACACCGCGATACGGCCGCTGATCTTCTCGTGGTACGGACGCAACACCCCCTGAAAGGTGCTGAGCACCAAGGACTTCGTCGTCGAGGTGTGGAAGGTGGCCACGATCGGGCCGTCCGCGGCCTTGAGCGCCAACATCGACAGGCTGGGCGCGTTCGGTTCGTGGATGTGCAACACGTCGAAGTCGTTGTCGGAGATCCATTTACGGATTCGCGAATAGGTGACCGGCCCGAATCGCAGCCGCGCGACGGATCCGTTGTACGGAATGGCGAGCGCCTCGCCGGCCGACACCACGAAATCCGGTAACTCGACGTCGTCGGACGCCGGTGCCAGGACACTGACGCGATGTCCCCGTTCGATGAACACCTCGGCCAACTGCTGAACGTGTGCCTGCACTCCACCGGGAACGTCGAACGAGTACGGGCACACCATGCCGATCCTCACGCGCCCTCGATTCGGGCGCGTCGCTCGGCCGACCAGTCGCTCATCCACAGCGGTTGGAGCATGTGCCAGTCGGCCGGGTGAGCTCGGATTCCGGCAGCGAAATGATCGGCCAACGCCTGTGTGGCGGGGCCGATTCCGGCCGAGACGTCCACTGCGGGCGAGATGTCGAAGCCCCAGCCGTCGCCGTCGAAGTAACCGTGCACCGGCAGCAGCGTCGCTCCGGTGTCGATCGCCAGCTTCGCAGCACCCGCGGGCATCCGGGTCGGTTCACCGAAGAAGGTGACCGGCACCCCGTGCTTGGCGAGATCTCGCTCACCGAGCAGACACACGACCTTGTTCTCGCGCAACCTCTCGGACAATGCGAGCAGCGGCGGTTGCTCACCGCCGCTGAGCGGAAAGATCTCGAATCCCAAGCTCTCCCGATAGGCGACGAATCGCTGATACAGAGATTCGGGCTTCAGACGTTCGGCCACGGTCGAGAGCCCACCGTGCGTGCGCACCAGCCACATTCCGGCCATGTCCCAATTGCCACTGTGCGGCAGCGCCAGCACTACTCCCCTACCTGCGGCGAGCGCACCCTCCAGATGTTCCTTGCCGTTCACGCACCGATCGATGACGGCAGCCTGCGCAGCGAGATCCATCGACGGCAACCGAAACGCCTCGCGCCAGTAGCGAGCGTAGGAGCGAACGCTGTCGCGAATCAGCTCGTCGGGCACCTCGGCGGGAGTGGTCCCGAGAACACGAGCGAGATTGCGACGCAGTTGATCAGGGCCACCGTTGCGTGTCGCCGCGAGGTCGGCCCCGCGATCGAACAGGCGTCGTGCCACCGGTTCGGGCAGAGCCCGGACCAGTCGCCAGCCGGCGGCGTAGCCCGCGTCGCTCGCTCTCTCGGAGAGATTCACGACGCGGCCACGTCGCCGTCGTCGGATGCGGGTGCCACCGGAGGCACGATGATGTCGCGAGCGCCCTCGGATCCACGGACTGCGAGAACCCGTTGGAACACCGTCACGATGCTCAGGGCGGCGAGAATCCACATCGCCGGGTAGATCACACTGTCCAGCCACGGAATGTCGAAATGCCGTCCGACGCCGGTGAATCCGGCACCGACGAGAACGATGACCAGGCGATCGGGGCGTTCTATCCAACCCCCGTCGGCCGAGAGCCCGCTGGCCTCGGCGCGCGCCTTGGCGTAGGAGATCACCTGGGAGGTGACCAGGCAGATCAGGGTGGCAACGAGCAGCAGCTTGTCCTGCTCGGAGTACACCGCCCACCAGGCCAGGCCACCGAAGATCGCACCGTCGGCCACTCGATCGCACGTCGCATCGAGGACGGCACCGTACTTGGTGCCACCGCCCCGAGCCCGCGCCATGGCACCGTCGAGCATGTCGAACAACACGAACAGGGTGATGACGACCGAACCCCACCACAGGTAGCCGGCCGGGTACATGGTGACCGCGGCTGTGACGGTGACGACGGTGCCGATGATCGTCACCGAATTGGGGGTGAGTCCGGTGCTGTTGAGGGCGCGCCCGAGCGGGGCGGTCACCTTCGAGACCGGCGCACGGCCGAAAATGCTCAGCACGGCGCGTGCTCCTCTCGCCTGTGGTTCATTCGTTCCAGGCCGACGCGAGCAGGGCCCGAGTGTCACGAAGCAACTGCGGCATGACTTTTGCGCCGCTGATCACGGTGATGAAGTTCGCGTCGCCGCCCCACCGGGGCACGATGTGCTGGTGCAGGTGTTCGGCAAGCGATCCACCTGCTGCAGCACCGAGGTTCAGGCCGACGTTGAAGCCGTGCGGACTGGACACCCGCTTGATGACGCGAATCAACTGCTGCGTGAACGCCATCAGCTCGGCGCTCTCGGCGGGCGTGAGGTCTTCGAGCGCCGCGACGCGGCGATACGGCACGATCATCGTGTGGCCGGGGTTGTACGGGTACAGGTTCAAGACCGCGTAGACCGACTCGCCTCGCGCGACGACGAGACCGTCCTCGTCGCTCATCTTGGGGATGTCGGAGAACGGCTCGTTCGACTTCGCCGACCCCCGCGGGGCCTCGGCGATGTAGGACATCCGGTGCGGCGTCCACAGTCGCTGCAGCCGATCGGGCTCACCGGCCCCGGTGACGACGATCGATTCGTCCTGTTCCGACATGGTCAGCTCGCTCCTGCGGGTTCGGTCTGCATGAGTTCGGCGGTCGGTGATGCGTTGTTGCGCTGGGAGATCCAGTCGGTGACGACAGTGATGGCATCGGCGACGGGGACGCCGTTGACCTGCGTGCCGTCCCGGAATCGGAAGCTCACCGCACCCGCTTCGACGTCGCGTTCGCCGGCGAGAAGCATGAAGGGGACCTTCTGGGCGGTCTGGTTGAAGATCTTCTTCTGCATCCGGTCGTCACTGGCGTCGACCTCTGCGCGCACTCCCCGCTTCTTCAGCTCGTTCACGACCGCGAACAGGTGGTCCTGGTAGACCTCGGCAACCGGGATGCCGACCACCTGGACCGGTGCGAGCCAGGCCGGGAAGGCACCGGCGTAGTGCTCGGTGAGCACCCCGAAGAATCGTTCGATGGAACCGAACAACGCGCGGTGGATCATCACCGGGCGTTCCTTGGTTCCGCCCGAGCCGGTGTATTCGAGTTCGAAGCGTTCGGGCAGGTTGAAGTCGAGCTGAATGGTCGACATCTGCCAGGTGCGCCCCAGCGCATCCTTGGCCTGCACCGAGATCTTCGGTCCGTAGAACGCGGCACCACCCGGATCGGGCACGAGGTTCAGACCCGACGCCGCCGCGACCTCGGCGAGGGTGTTGGTCGCTTCTTCCCAGACCTCGTCGCTGCCGACCGACTTCTCCGGGTTGCGAGTGGAGAGTTCGAGATAGAAATCATCGAGTCCGTAGTCCTTGAGCAGTCCGAGGACGAATTCGAGGGTGCTGGTGAGTTCGCCGCGCATCTGCTCGCGCGTGCAGAAGATGTGCGCGTCGTCCTGGGTCATGCCGCGCACCCGGGTCAGACCGTGGATGACGCCGGACTTCTCGTAGCGGTACACCGAGCCGAACTCGAACAGGCGCAACGGCAGCTCACGGTACGAGCGGCCGCGGGAACGGAAGATGAGGTTGTGCATCGGGCAGTTCATCGGCTTGAGGTAGTAGTCCTGGCCGGGCTTGCGCACGTCACCGTTCTCGTCGAGTTCGGCATCCAGGTGCATCGCCGGGAACATGCCGTCCCGGTACCAATCGAGGTGACCCGAGACCTCGTAGAGATGGCCCTTGGTGATGTGCGGGGTGTTGACGAACTCGTATCCCTCTTCGATGTGCCGCTGGCGCGAGTAGTTCTCCAGCTCGTTGCGGATCACTCCACCCTTGGGATGGAACACCGGCAGACCTGAGCCCAGTTCGTCGGGGAAGCTGAACAGGTCCAGCTCGGATCCCAGCTTGCGATGATCACGACGTTCCGCCTCGGCCAACAGCTCCAGATGCGCATCGAGCGCCTCGACGGACTCCCATGCGGTTCCGTAGATGCGCTGCAGGCCGGCGTTGTCCTGATTGCCGCGCCAGTACGCAGCCGAACTGCGGGTGAGCTTGAACGCGGGTACGTACTTGGTGGTGGGGATGTGCGGTCCGCGGCACAGATCGCCCCAGATGCGGTCGCCGGTCCGGGGATTGAGGTTGTCGTACGCGGTCAGCTCTCCCCCGCCGACCTCCATGACCTCGGGATCGTCGATGCCGGACTTGTCGTCGATCAGCTCGAGCTTGTACGGCTCGTCCGCCAACTCCTCGCGGGCCTGCTCCACCGACTCGTACACCCGACGCGAAAACCGCTGTCCGGCTTTGACGATCTGCTTCATCTTCTTTTCGAGAGCCGTCAGATCCTCGGGGGTGAACGGCTGCTTCACGTCGAAGTCGTAGTAGAAACCGTCCTTGATGAACGGTCCGATGCCCAGCTTCGCGTCGGGGAAGAGTTCTTGAACGGCCTGCGCCAGCACGTGAGCAGCCGAGTGCCTGATGACGCTTCGTCCGTCCTCGGTGTTCGCCGGAACGGGCTCGACCTCGGTGTCGCCCTCCGGTGCCCACGACAGATCACGGAGCTTGCCGTCGGGATCGCGCACGACGACGATGGCGTCGGGTCCCTTGTTCGGCAGGCCGGTGTCGCGGAGCGCCGTACCTGCCGTCGTTCCGGCCGGCACCATGATGCGGGCGGGCGAAACAGCGGCGACAACGGGCATGCTCACAGCGAAGTACTCCTCGATCGATTCTTCTGGCCAGGAAGGCCTCCGACAGCCTATCGGCAACGGTCCACTCGATTGGCCTCAGCGCAACGCGTTCGTCAGATCGGACTGTCGAGCCATGCCCAGTCCAGACCGATCCAACCCCCGACCAGCGCGAACGTGCCCAGCAGCCACAGCGTCGCCAGCACGACGACCGTGGTGAACAGCACGCCGAGTCCCTTGACGAACATCGACTGCGCCGAGAACCACGCCATGAACGCGTCGTATCTCTTACGGACGAATCGCAGCGCACTCTTGGCCCACGCGAATTCCGAGGCCAGGATGCCCAGTCCCGCGAACACGATCAACCAACCGGGGCCCGGGTAGGGAATGGCCAGTACACCCAGCACCAACACAACGGTGCCGACGACACCGACCGTGATTCGGTACGTGAGGTCGAGGGACCTGTTCTCGGCGATGCGTGCCCGGAAGCGCCGGTGCTTCACCTTGGCGGTGTCCATCGGACCCTGGTCGGCAACGGCCTGAGGCTTCGACTGTTCGGTGCTCACCGGCTCAGGTTACCGGCCTCGAACGCAGAGAAGGCCCACACCGGCAAGCGGTGCGGGCCTTCTCTCCTGTGGTCCCGGCTGGGATCGAACCAGCGACCTTCCGCGTGTGAAGCGGACGCTCTCCCACTGAGCCACGGGACCGAACGAGGCAAAACATTAACACGAGGTGCCGCGGCGAACCGAATCGCCTGCCCGATCGGCGAAGACGTCGTCGCACTGCCTCGGCAAGTCCCGTCACGTCTCTGCTTTCACGTCGTTCACATGCGTGAATCGACCGAATTCCGCAGCTGACCACGAGATTTGTGAGTTTCACTCCCGTTGGGTTAATGTTTTCCCCGCACCACGGAGACAACAACTGCCCAGCAGTGAGCGCCTCCGGGGTATGCGGATGTGGCGCAGTGGTAGCGCATCACCTTGCCAAGGTGAGGGTCGCGGGTTCGAATCCCGTCATCCGCTCGAGGGTCTCGACCCATGGTGGAGTGGCCGAGTGGTGAGGCAACGGCCTGCAAAGCCGTGCACACGGGTTCGATTCCCGTCTCCACCTCGCTAGTGCATCGGTCGCAAGACCGATGCGAGGACACGCGCGATTAGCTCAGCGGGAGAGCGCTTCCCTGACACGGAAGAGGTCACTGGTTCAATCCCAGTATCGCGCACCAGAGTTCGACCAGGTCCGGCCCCCTACCACGGGGGCCGGACCTTTTTGTGCCGGCGTCGCCTTCGATCCGTACTGCCCGACCTCATGACGAGACCTGTGTGCGGGTCCGTCCGGAAACCAGATAGCCGAATGCTGTGGCCAATACGTACATGAGGAACGAGTAGACAGCGGCCGGTATCGCCACCTCAGTGCTTCCGAGCACGCTCAATGCGACTGTGAGGGCAACGGTGGTGTTGTGGATTCCGATTTCCATCGAGATCGCGATCGACTGCGGCTCACCCATCTTCAGCAGTCGCGCAGCACCGTAGCCGATGGCGAGGCTTGCGAAGCAGAACAACCCCGTCACCAGTCCGACCTGTTCGAGGTAACCGACAACGTTGGATCGCTCGCCGATGAGAGCGCCGACCGCCACCGACACCAAGATGACGATCGAGAAGATCCGGACCGGTCGATCCGCGCGTTCGGCGAACGCCAGAGAGCGATTGCGCACCAGCATTCCGAGTGCGACCGGAATCAATACGATAGCTATGACCTGCACGATCTTGCCGAACTGCAGGCCCAATTCACCGTCTGCATCGAAGTAAGCGATGGCGAAGTTGGTGATGACGGGAACGGTCACGGCCGCCAGAACCGAATTGACCGCAGTCAACGTGACGTTGAGTGCCACGTCCCCACGGAACAGGTGTGAGAACAGGTTCGCGGTGGTCCCGCCCGGCGAGGCGGCCAGCAGCATCACTCCGACAGCCAGTAACGGCGGTAGGTCGAACAGAAGAATCAGTCCGAATGCGAGAACCGGAAGAACCAGGATCTGAAGAGCCAGGGCCATCACAACGGCCCGCGGCGTGCGTGCGGTGCGTCGGAAATCCTCGACGGTCAGCGACAAGCCGAGTCCGAACATGACGATCGCGAGTGCGATGGGCAGAAACGTCGAAATCACTACCGAGTCGTCCATGAATTCCTTCTGGTGCGGGAAACGTGAGATGAGTGTGCGGCATTCGTCCGTTTCTGGCGAGAGTTCGCTGCGCAGAATGAAAATGAGCTGATCAGGTTGCGTGCCCGGTCGAGTCGACATTTCCGACGGATCGACGGCCCGCATCCCGAAGTCAGGTGTGGTGATTCACGCCATAGACGTGCACAGTGGAGACGACGCACACACTTCGATGGAAGGACACTCACGTGTCGGACGATGCTCAGAGCGAACCCACAGTCGACGACGCCACGCTGGAGGAAGCGAAGAAGTCCGTCGAGGGCCTCGACGACCGTTATCGACCCGGCGCCCGCCCCACCGTGGCCCTTCCTGGAACCAACGGCACCGTTGCGGGAACCGCCTTCGCGGATATGGTCGACGACAACGGTGAGATGGTCGACGCCGATGACCAGGACTCCGCCGACACCAACGGCTCTGCCGACACGGATCACGCCGACAACCAGGAAAAGGTAACGTCCTCGAACGATGCCTGAACTCGATGGTCCCGACGCCCCCGCCGACATCGATCTCGGCGGGGGCGTCGCCCATTTGCATACACCGTCGATACCGTCACGGGGCGGCCTCGCTCTGACGCACGGTGCGGGCGGCAACTGCGAGTCGCTGCTACTGCAGCGCATCGCGGCAGTATGGACGGCAGCCGGGTTCACGGTGCTGCGATTCGATCTTCCTTTTCGTGTACGCAAACCCAAGGGACCACCGCATCCGTCCCGTTCGGACGAGGACCGGCTGGGCATCGCTGCGGCCATCGATCGTCTTCGCGCCGCTACGGACGGATTCATCGCATTCGGTGGGCATTCCTACGGTGGCAGGCAAGGGTCGATGATCGCGGCCGACCGCCCGGGCCTCGTCGACGGACTCGTCCTGACGTCCTATCCCCTGCACCCGCCGGGCAAGCCGGACAAGGCTCGTGCACAGCATCTTCCCGACCTGCGAACACCGACGGTCGTAGTACACGGCACGAAGGACCCGTTCGGCACCACTGCCGAACTGACCGCTGCACTCGCGCTGATCCCATCCCCCACACTGCTGGTCGACATCGAGGGTGCGGGCCACGACCTGGCCCCTGTCAAGTACGACGCGGCAACAAAAACCCTTGCCGGTGCCGTCTCGCTGTTCGGTGCCCCGACGTCCGATTCGTCTGTTGTCGTCCCGCTCTTCGACCCGTTGCGCTGAAGTGGTCTACTAAGGCATGCCGACCTGGGGATGGTTCATCGTTGCGTTGGTCCTCGTCGACGCCGCGGTGCTCGCGGCGTGGCTGTTGGCCCGCAAAAAGCCCGGCTCGTCCCCGGAGACCGCGAAGAACATCAGGCTCATCGGTCTCGACGAGAGCGCCCGCGCAGACATTCATCGACTGCTGGCCGCAAACAAGAAGATCCAGGCCATCAAGGTATTTCGTGAACGAACAGGTGCCGGGCTCGCCGACGCGAAGAACGCGATCGAGAACGTCGAGCGCGGGGAGCCGTTTCCGTCCTCGGCCACCATCATCGACGCTGCACAATCCGGTCCGACACCCTGGGACGATCTGATCCCGCGATTGCAGTCGCTGAAATCCGAAGGAAAAGCGATCTCCGCCATCAAACTGTTGCGCGACCGCACCGGCCTGTCGCTGCGGGATGCCAAGAACGCGGTGGATCTGCTGTGACCGTGCGCGTGGCAGCACTCGCCGATGCGCATCGCGTCGCCGAGATGGCCGCGTCGACCTTTCCGCTCGCCTGCCCGCCGGGAACCCGAGCGGAGGACATCGAGCAGTTCATCTCGACGGTGTTGTCCGTACGTCATTTCGAGAACTACATCGCCGACGCGACCAGGACGGTCCTCGTCGACCAGACAATCGAGGCGGACGTGGTGGGTTACGCGCTTCTCGTGTCCGAGACGCCCACGGACCCGGACATTCGCGCGGCCCTCTCGACCCTGCCGACCATGGAAATCAGCAAACTCTATGTGCGGCCGACCGAGCACGGCAGCGGAGCCGCCGGGCGACTGATGTCGTCATCGTTGAGCCATGCACGTGATTCCGGTTGTGCCGCAGCATGGTTGGGCGTCAACCAACAGAACGTGCGGGCGCAGAAATTCTACGCCAAACACGGGTTCGAGATCGTGGGCACCAAGACGTTCGTCGTCGGAGTCCAGACGCACGACGACTACGTCATGCAGGTGAGGCTGTGACGTCCACTCAGCCGACTGCAGCGAAACGCGACAATGCAAGCAGACGCGAGGTGGCGCGCAGGTACTTCTTGCGGTAGCCGCCGGCCAACATCTCCTCGGTGAAGATCTCGTCGAGCTTGCCACCCGAGGCCGTCACCGGGATGCCTGCGTCGTACAGACGATCGGCGAGGACCACCAGTCGCAGAGCGATGGCCTGATCCGATGCCGGGTGCACGTTCTTCAGGAACACTGCAGGAATTCCGTCGAGCAACTTGCCGTAGCGCGAGGGATGCAGTGTGCTCAGGTGCTTGAGCAGATCGTCGAAGTCGTCCAGGGTCGCACCGTCGATGGTGTCGGCACGCTCGACCAGTTCGGACTCGGACGTGGGCTCGGGGGCCGGGGGCAGATCGCGGTGGCGGTAGTCGGGGCCGTCGACGCGGATGGACTCGAATATCGAGCCGAGCTTCTTGATCTCCCGCATGAAGTCCTCGGCGGCGAAGCGACCCTCACCGAGCTGCCCGGGCAGGGTGTTCGACGTAGCGACGATGGACACTCCGCGCTGTGAGAGCTCGGAGAGCAACCGCGAGACCAACATCGTGTCGCCGGGATCGTCGAGCTCGAACTCGTCGATGCACAGCACGCTGTGGTTCGAGAGTTCCTCCAGTGCCTTGTTGAAGCCGAGAGCACCGACCACGTGGGTGAGTTCGACGAACGTGCCGAACGCCTTGGGCTCGGGAACGCTGTGATAGATCGAGGCCAGCAGGTGAGTCTTGCCGACGCCGAAGCCGCCGTCGAGGTACAGGCCGGCACCGACGGCAGGGGTCTTCTTGCCGAAGAGGCCGCGCTTGCCCTTGCCACGGATCTTCTGGACCTTGCTCGCGAACTCCTCGGCCTTCGCGACTGCAGCAGCCTGAGTCGGCTCCTTGGGATCCGGAATGTACGAGGAGAAACTGACGTCGTCGAACATCGCCGGCGGGACCATCTGCGCGATCAGCTGATCGGAGGGGACCACGGGATTTCGGTCGACAAGGCGTGCGGACATTTGTCGAGCGTAACGACGTGGTCTGATCTCTCTCATGCAGCTTCTCGATATTGGGACCTACTTCACATCGGAGCATGCGACCGCGTCCATGCCCACCGTCGGGTCGACACTCGACGACGATGCCATCCGCGCTCTGCACTCCTACCCGACCGACCTGGACCGCCCGTGGATCCGAACGAACTTCGTCGCCAGCATCGACGGATCGGTCACCGCGAACGGTAAGTCAGCGGGCCTCGGCACCCCCGCGGATGCCCGACTGTTCGGCATCCTGCGCGAACTGTGCGACGCCGTCCTGGTCGGTGCCGGAACCGCTCGTGCCGAGAACTACGGCGGCGTCTCGCTGTCCGACGAGGCGACAGCACGACGGGTGGAGGGCGGACTGGCACCGATTCCGACCATCGTGGTGGTCACCGCCTCCGGTTCTATCGACGCGGATTCCCGATTGATCACCGACACCGACGTCAAGCCCGTCGTGGTGACCACGACAGCTGCTGACGGCTCGAAGGTGGCCGCTCTCCGGTCGGCGGGAGCGACGGTGATCGAGGTGTCCGGCGAATCGGTGTCGACCGCCGACATCGTCGCGACACTGACCGACCTCGGATTCCACCGCATCCTGTGCGAGGGCGGACCGGGACTGTTCGGACAATTGGTGTCCGACGGTGCAGCCGACGAGCTGTGCCTGACGGTTTCGCCGATGTTGGTCGCCGGCGAGGCGGGCCGCATCGCCCACGCCGGCCACGCGTCCGACACGCCGATGCAGCGGACGCACGTTCTCGGTGACACGGACGGGACGCTGCTCACGCGCTGGGTACGTCAGCGATGAGCAGCGCGCGGTCCGCCATCGATCGAAAAGTCGATAGCCTCGCACGGTGACGCAGAAACGTACGTTGCTCGCCGCCGCCCTCGTCCTCGCCACAACGTGCGCGGCCTGTGGTGCCGGGCCGTCGATGCGGCCCGATGTCGCGGTGGAGCAACGCTCCCCCGGTCAGCCCGCCGAGTCCCCGGCAGAAGCGCCGCCGGAACCGGAAGCTCTCGCAGTTCCGACCTCCGATCTCGCCTGGGCCGAGTGCACCGATGCGACACTCGGGACGTTCGGGCTCACTTCCACTACTCCGGGACTGACCCTGGAATGCGCGGAGTACGAAGCCGACGTCGACGCCAGCGGGCAGATGTTCGGCACTTTCGCCGTCGGTGCACTGCGAGCGCGACTCGATCGCACACCGGCCGATGCGGGCCCGTTGGTCTTCACCTCCGGTTCGGATCGGTCCTCGATCGCCACGTTGGCGACGATGGCTGCCGGCCCACTCTCGACCCTGCTCGAGGCGCATCCCGTCGTTGCGGTGGACCGACGTGGCATCGGCCGATCCACCGCCGTGGACTGCATCGACGACACCCTCCAGTCACCTACCAAGTCTGCTGTCGATGCA
Source organism: Rhodococcus sp. ARC_M5 (assembly GCF_022810405.1). GTDB lineage: Bacteria > Actinomycetota > Actinomycetes > Mycobacteriales > Mycobacteriaceae > Rhodococcoides > Rhodococcoides navarretei. The sequence continues at coordinate 57,325 of NZ_JALGQE010000006.1, read as the reverse complement.
CTGGGGCAGTTCACCAGATCCGACGCCGATGCCGTGGACCGAGCCGTCGACGCCGGTCGGGACGCCACCATCGAATGCACCGACACGTTGCAGCCACAGGAACTCGCCTTCGGCACCACCTACGCCGCCGATGACCTGGACCGCCTCCGACAACTCTGGGGTGTGGACCGGATCGGAGTGATCGGCTCGGGCAACGGCGCGCTCACCGCGTTGGCCTACGCGGCGAAGTTTCCGGACAACATCTCCCGCCTGATCCTCGACTCGCCGACCGGAGTCGGTGCCGATCAGATCACGCTGGCCGAGCAGCGGACTCAGGGCAAAGAAGCGGCCTTCACTGCATTTGCCCAGCGTTGCGTCGCCCTGAACTGCTCACTCGGCAGCGACCCGACGGCCGCCGTGGCGGAACTGCTCGGACGCGCGGCCGGTGGTGAATTCTCGCCGCTGTCCACCCACGAAATCCTGAACGGCATCACTTTCGCGCTCGCGTCGACCGCAGGCGACGCGTCGTCGCGGGCGACCGGCCTGTCGACGACTCTGTCGGCGGCTGCCGCGTCCGACACCACCGCGCTGGCAGCCCTCGCCGAACGCGGTCGAAACGCTTACGGCACCGACGGACAATTCGTGTCTCGCTGCACGGACGGGCAGCAGTGGCCGTCGCCGCAGGGCGTTCGCGACCTGTCGTCGCAGTGGAACGACCGCTATCCGATCTACGGCACCGACGCCGCTCTCACGGCGCTGCTGTGTTCGTCGTGGCCGACGGCTCCGTCCATTCCGCTGCCGTCGTCTCTGGACGTCCCGGTGTTGGTCCTGGCCAACGCCGGCGACCCGATCGTCGGCAACGGCGGCCTGTCCTCGGTGACCGGGTTGGTCGGAGCGTCCGGTGCAGGCGTCGCCTCGGCTGCATGGCAGGGCAGCGGGCACCCGAGCCTCGGCGGATCTCAATGTCTGCAGAGCGCTGCGGTGAACTACGCACGCGACACCGCGCTTCCGACGGACGGCACCGTCTGCCCCGCCTGAGTCGGGTGCCCATCGCGGGGTGTCCTTCGCCGGTGCGGTCGTCGCCTCGGGTACCGTTCCCGGGTGTCACTTAGCTTTCTGGAGCCGCGGTCAGGGCGGACGACCGCCGAGGTAATCAAGTACGCCCTGTGGCCCATCGCCATCATGACCGTCATCCAGCGTGTGGTGATCAAGGCGGTCAACGGAGACATCACCAACGATTTCAACCCGGTGTACAGCGCAGCCCTGGCATTCCTCAACCGCCAGCCGGTGTACACGGCCAACTTCGACTCGGTCGATCCGCACTACCTGTATCAACCGAGCGCGACGATGCTGCTCTCCCCCATCGCCGTCATCGACCCCGAGCGGTCCCGCTGGCTGTTCATCATCGCCAGCACCGTCGCGATTCTGCTCGCGCTGTACATCCTGTTGCGCATCTTCGGATTCCGGCTCGATTCGGTAGCGGCCCCCGCGCTCCTGCTGGCGGCTTTCGTCAGCGAAACCGTGACCAACACGTTGGTGTTCACCAATTTCAACGGCTTCGTCCTTCTCGGTGAGGTGGCCTTCCTCGGGTATCTACTCCAGCGCAAGGACCTGTCGGCCGGCGTCGCCATGGGTCTGACTCTGGCCATCAAGCCGATGCTCGCGCCGCTGCTGCTGCTTCCGCTGATGACACGTCAGTGGAAGGTCTTCATCACCTCGATCGCGATCCCCGTCGTGATGATGGCCATCGCCTGGCCGCTGTCGGTCGACCCGATGAACTTCATCGACCGGACGCTGCCGTACCTACTGCAGACTCGCGACTACTTCAACAGTGCTGTCGTGGGCAACGGGCGCTACTACGGTGTCCCCGAACTGCTCACCCTCGGCATCCGCGCGGTTCTGGGAATCATGGTTCTGATCTCGCTGTGGCTGCTCTACCGGTACTGCCGCGAGGACCGTCTGTTCTTCTTCGCGACCACCTCGGGACTGATCCTGACCGCACACTGGCTGCTGGGATCACTGGGTCAGATGTACTACTCGATGATGCTGTTCCCGCTACTGATGACCGTCGTGCTGAAGAACTCGCTGCTGCGCAACTGGCCCGCCTGGCTCGCGATCTACGGATTCATGAACTACGACCGATGGCTGTCGGGGCGCTGGATCGAAACCGGCCGAGCCCTCGACTACCTCCGCACCACGTTCGGGTGGGCGTTGCTGATCGTCGTCATCTTCGGTGTTCTCGTCGGACGCTATTTCGCCGCTCGAAGCGAAGGACGACTGGACGACGGAATCGAACCGAGCTACCTGCTGCCGAGCGCGCCACCTGCGAAAACGGCATAGCCCGACAAATCGTATTAGCGTGGAAGCATGAGTTCAGCAACCGACAACAACTCCGCTCCCGCCGTCCAGCTCACCGACGCACAGTGGCGCGAGAAGCTGACCCCCGAGGAATACGCGGTGCTCCGGCAGGCCGGCACCGAACGACCGGGCGTCGGCGAATACACCGACACCACCACCGAGGGCATCTACGAGTGCCGCGCCTGCGGTGCCGAACTGTTCCGCAGCACCGAGAAGTTCGAATCCCATTGCGGTTGGCCGTCCTTCTTCGACCCGGCCGACAGCGATGCGGTCATCCTCAAAGAGGACACCACGCTCGGAATGCGCCGCGTCGAGGTCGTCTGCCGCACCTGCCACAGTCACCTCGGGCACGTCTTCGAGGGCGAGGGCTACCCCACGCCGACCGACCAGCGGTACTGCATCAACTCGATCTCGTTGACGCTCAAGCCTGCATCCTGATCCGCTCTGCTCGAGCCATACTGTGAGCATGCGCACTTTCACCTCACCAGAGCAGATCAAGGCCGCCGTCGGCGAAGACCTCGGTACCAGCGATTGGCTGCAGATCACCCAGGAACGGGTGAACACTTTCGCCGACGCCACCGGCGATCATCAGTGGATCCACGTGGACGTCGAACGGGCGAAGAAGGAAAGCCCGTTCGGCGCACCGATCGCACACGGATTCCTGAGCCTGTCCCTGGTGTCGATGCTCAACTGGCAGATCTACACGATCGAGAACACCAAGCTCGGAATCAACTACGGCTCCAACAAGGTTCGCTTCATCAACCCGGTGAAGGTCGGAGCCCACGTGCGCCTGCAGACCACCCTCGTCTCCGCCGAGGAAGTATCCGGTGGAGCACTACAGCTGGTGACGGCGGGAACGTTGCAGATCGAGGGCGAGGACAAGCCCGCGCTCGTCGCCGAGATCATCTCTCGGGTCGTGTTCTGACCTTTGTCCGCACAGGTGGATCGAACGCTGTGATCGGCGGCAACGGCTCGTCGTAGCGTTCGATCTCCACCAACACGTGTTGGCCGGTGCACCCACGTGCGAGCGCCGACGATCCCTCGTCTGCGGTGAGCACATTCACGCTGCCGTGCTTGCACATCGAATCGGGATCGGCCGGATCTTCAGGGTCGTACCAGGCCCCGGTGGACAGCTGAACGACCGAATCCAGCATCGCGTCGTCGACGATCACACCGGCCAGGCACGAGCCGCGGTCGTTGAACACCCGCACGACGTCCCCGTCCGATACTCCCCTGGCCGCGGCCGCAGACGGGTGCATGCGTACGGGCTCGCGGCCCTGAATCTTCGAGTTGCGGCTCACCGCACCGTGATCGAGCTGACTGTGCAGCCTGGTGCGCGGCTGATTGGCGATCAGGTGCAACGGAAACTGTTGGGCGCGTGGTCCGCCGAGCCATTCCTGCGGCTCGAACCACATCGGATGCCCACGGCAATCGTCGTAGTCGAAGCTCGCAACCGTTGCCGAGAAGATCTCGATCTTGCCGCTCGGGGTGCGCAGGGCGTTCCGCGCCGGGTCGGATCGAAAATCTTGGAGGAACGTCAGATCGTCCTCGGTCTGCATCCGAAACGACCCCTCGCGCCGGAAATTTTCGTACTCCGGCGTATCGACGCCGCCTGCGCGTAGATATCCGCGCCACTGCCCGTACAGATGCTCCAGCCATTGCTGCGAGCTACGTCCCTCGGTGAACTGCTCACCCACACCGAGTTTCGCCGCCAGCTCGGCGAAGGTGTCGTAGTCGTCTCGCGAATCTGCGAAGCGGGCCACGGCCGGTTCCATCGCGACAAGCAACGGATCGTTGCGCGTGCAGCTCAAGTCCGACCGTTCCAACGACGTGGTCGACGGTACGACGATGTCGGCGTGCTTGGCCATCGGTGTCCAGTAGGGATCGTGTACGACGACGGTGTCGGGTCTACCGAGAGCGCGACGCAGCCGTCCGAGATCCTGGTGATGGTGGAACGGATTGCCGCCGGCCCAGTAGACGACCTTGATGTCCGGATAGGTCAATCGCTCACCGTTGTAATCGAATTCACCACCGGGATCGAGCAACATGTCCGAGACCGCGGCCACCGGGATCAAATCGGGCACCGGATTGATTCCCTGTGGCAGGGTCGGTAAGGGATACGGCACCGGGGCCAACCCGGGCTCGTTCATCGAGCCGTAGCCGTGTCCGAATCCCCCACCGGGCACGCCGATCCGACCCAACATCGATGCCAGCGTGATGCCCATCCACGGGGCCTGCTCGCCGTGCTGCGTCCGTTGCAGTGACCACGTGACCGTCACCATCGTGCGTTTCGACGCCATCTCCCGCGCGAGATCCGCGATCTCCGCAGCCTCGATGCCGCAGATCGTCGACGCCCACTGCGGGGTCTTGGGTGTGCCGTCCGTGATGCCGAGCAGGTACCGCTCGAACTCCGGATAGCCCTCGCAGTACTTCTCCAGAAACGCTGGGTCGTGCAGCTTTTCGTCGGCGAGCACGAATGCGAGCGCCAGCATCATCGCTACGTCGGTGCCGGGTCGCGGGGCGATCCATCGAGCGTCGCCACTCATGTCGTTTCGTAGCGGACTCACGGTGACGATCTGCCCACCCCGGGCGCGCATCGCGTCGAGCGAGTCGACCGTCGGATGATCCGAGGTGCCACCGTGATTGATACCGGTGTTCTTCACCGGGACTCCGCCGAACGCCACCAGCAATTCGGTGTGTGCGGCAATCACGTTCCAGGACGTGGAGCGCGAGAACATCTTCCAGTGCGCACCGAGGACGTGCGGCATGATGACACCGGTCGCACCCAGTGAGTAGCTGTGCACCGATCGTGTGTAACCGCCGATGCAGTTCAGAAAGCGATGCACCTGACTCTGCGCGTGATGGAAGCGTCCGGCGCTCGCCCACCCGTACGACCCGCCGTAGATGGCGTTGTTACCGAATGTTTCTACTACTCTGCGTAATTCGTTCGACAGTACGTCCGTCAGCTCGCCCCACGAGACCTCGACGAACTCGTCGCTGCCACGCTTGTCGGTCGGACCCGGCCCGTGCTCGAGCCAGCCCCTGCGCACCGACGGTGCGGTGACGCGGGATCGATGGGTCACCGACCCGACGAGGTTGCCCAACACCGGGGAGGGATTACTGTCGGTCACCTCGGGATGGACCGCGGTGACATCGCGGCCGTCCGACTCGGCACGAAACATGCCCCAGTGGCCCATGTGCTGGGCACCGGCTACTCGGGTCATCGAATTCCGAACTCGCGCAGCGCCTTCAGCAGAGCGTCAGGGCGTTCCGACGTCGGCACCGGATCGACGAGCGCGAAGTGGCACCCGATGTCCCGCGCGGCACCGTCGGCCTCGGCGCTGTCGCCCACCATCAGCGTGCGTGCGGGATCGACACCAAGGGCCTGGACCGCGTGTCGAAAGATCTCCGGCTGCGGCTTGACGTGCCCGACCTCGAACGACAGCACGAAGTGATCCACGTACCGATCGAGATCGCGATCGACGAAGGCAGGACGGATGTCGAATGCGATATTGCTCAGCACCCCCACCCGAACCGATTCGCGCGCAAGCCTTTTCAGCACCGCCTCGGTGTCCGGATACGGCGTCCACGAGTCTGCGTCGATCACGCGTCCGTACACCGACTCGGCCTGCTGCGGATCGGTGACCCCGGACTGCGCGAGCACGTGCAGATACGCCTGTCGGTGCAGGGCTGGGTCGAGGTCTCGGTGGCGCCAGGCATGACGCGTCGCGTCGTCGAACTCGACCGTCTCCCCCACCGGTGCCGTCATGCGCCGCATCAGTTCCGCGGCTCCTGCTCCGTCGACCGGAGTGCCGTCTGCATCGTGGATGCCGTCGAACCAGGTCGGGTGCTCCTCCAGCCGGAACAGCGTGCCCGAGAAATCGAACAGGACGGCGTCGATGGTGGGGGTGCCCGTCGTCGTCACGGCAGGGATTCGACGAGCGCGTCCACCTCGACCCGAGGGCCGGTGAAGAACGGGGTCTCCTCGCGCACGTGTCGCCTCGCCTCGGTGGCCCGCAGGTCACGCATCAGGTCCACGATGCGATCGAGTTCCGGGGCCTCGAAGGCCAGGATCCATTCGTAGTCGCCGAGCGCGAACGACGGCACGGTGTTCGCGCGTACGTCCTTGTAGCCGCGAGCCGCCATGCCGTGGTCGGCGAGCATCGTCCGACGCTCCTCGTCGGGCAGCAGGTACCAGTCGATCGACCGGACGAACGGGTAGACACAGATGTACGCGCCCGGATCCTCACCCGCGATGAAGGCCGGGACGTGGCTCTTGTTGAACTCGGCCGGGCGATGGAGGGCGGTGTTGCTCCAGACCGGAGTGCTCGCCTTGCCCAGTGCGGTGGTGCGCCGGAAGTCGGAGTATGTCGCCTGGAGGTCCTCGATGCGTTCGGCGTGCGTCCACACCATGAAGTCGGCGTCGGCACGCATACCGGCGATGTCGTAGACCCCACGCACCGCTACACCCTTGTCTTCCCGACTTTCGAAGAAGACTTTCGCCTCCTTGGCGGCCTCGGCCCGATCCTCGCCCAGAACCCCGGGCGTGACCTTGTAGACCGAGAACATCAGATAGCGGAGAGTCGAGTTGAGCGCTGAGTAATCGAGGCGTGCCATGGCCCTATCGTGCCACTTCGATCACACGGGCGGCAGCGGTGGTGGCGGACGCAATACACGCGGGCACCCCGACGCCGCGCTGCCAGGCTCCCGTGACCTCGAGGCCGGGTAGGTCGGCAACTCCGGCCTCGATGGCAGCAACGCGATCGAGGTGCCCCGGCGCGTACTGCGGCAGGCCTCCCGGCCATCGCTGCACGGTTGCCGCCAGCGGACGTGCATCGACGCTCGACACCGTTTCGAGGTCCGCGAGCGCGATCGCGATCGTGTCCTCGTCGGATCGGTCCGAGGCCGTGTAGTCGCCGAAGCGGCCGAGCGAGGCCCGCAGCAGTACCGCACCACGCTCCCCGAGGTGCGGCCATTTGCGGCTCGACAGGGTGAAGGCCTTGACGTCCAGGCCTGCGTCCGTGGCCACCAGGATTCCCGAGTTCTGCGGCAGCTCCGTCGTCTTGGGGAAAGCGAGCGCGACGACGACCGACGATGCAAGTTCGATATCCCGCGCGGCCTGCGACGCCGCTGGTGCCACCTCCGCGATCAGCCGACCGAGAATCGGCGCCGGGACCGCCAGCACCACTCCGTCGACGAGTCCGACGCCATCGACGAACCACCCATCGGATTCGCGGCCTATTCGCCCCACGTGTGCTCCGACAACCGTTCTGGCATCGGTCGCGGCGACAAGGGCGTCGAGCAGTACCGCATAACCGTCGCGCAGGCCGCCGAACACCGGTCCGGGCGACGGGGTGGGCAATGCTGTCAGCACTGCCTCGGTCAGGTTCGCCGCGCCGCCGTCCAACGCGGCAGCCAACGTGGGCAGTGCCGCGCGGACGCCGATGGAGCTCGACGAACCGGAGTACACACCGCCGAGCAGTGGATCGACCGAACGGCTGACCACCTGAGAGCCGAATCTGGTGCCTACGAGATCGGCCACACTCACGTCCGAACCCGCGGTCCATGCGAAGGGCCGCGCGGTCTCGGTCTCGATGAGGTGCAGGTCTTGGGGGTCCACCAGATCCCGTACCGAGTCGGCAGAGGACGGGATACCCATCAGGGTGCCGAGCGGAAGTGCGTGTGTTCGACCGCCGGAGAAAACGAGCGGACGCACCGGCGCCGGGTACACCAGTTGATCCGACAGGCCCAACTCGGCGAGCAGTGCCGGCACCTCCGGCCGTCGACCGATGAAGGCTTCCGCACCGACGTCGAGCGAGTCCGTGCCGACTGTGGTGGTGCGCAGCGTGCCGCCGATGCGGGACGAGCTCTCGACGAGAGTGATCTCGGCATCCGGCCCGCAGGACTGCCGAAGGCGATACGCCGCGACGAGGCCGGAAATTCCGCCGCCGATCACGGCGTACCGCCGGACGGTCACAACGAATGCACCAGCGACACCACGCGCGTCAGAATCTCGGGATCGGTATCGGGCAGCACTCCGTGTCCGAGGTTGAACACATGTCCGCGCGCTCCGGCCGCCACCGCGCGGTCTCCCTCGGCGGCGATGCGTCGAACTTCCGTCTCCACGGCATCCCAGCCGGCGAACAGCACCGCTGGATCGAGATTGCCCTGGAGGGCTTTGCCGCCGCCGACGCGGTGCACGGCGTCGTCGAGTGGGATCCGCCAGTCGACGCCGACGACGTCGGCCCCGGCCTCACCCATCGCCCCGAGCAGTTCTCCGGTTCCGACGCCGAAGTGGATCTTCGGTACACCGGCCGAGGACACGGCGTCGAACACTCGCGTCGAGTGCGGCAGCACGTACTCGCGATAGTCGGCGAGGGACAGCGCACCCGCCCAGGAGTCGAACACCTGCACTGCGTCGACGCCTGCAGCGAGCTGAGCCTGCAGGAACGTGATCGTGGTGGTGGCCAGTGCGTCGAGCAGCGCGTGCCACGTCGCCGGATCGGACCGCATCAGCGCTTTGGTCTTCTCGTGATTTCGACTCGGACCGCCCTCGACCAGATACGACGCGAGCGTGAAGGGCGCGCCCGCGAAGCCGATGAGCGGCGTACCACCGAGTTCTCGGGTGAGGATCCGCACCGCATCGGCCACCGGCTCCACCTGGTCGGGGGTCAGAATCGGCAACGCGGCGACGTCGGCAGCCGACCGTACAGGCTGCGCGACGACCGGTCCGGTACCGGCGACGATGTCGAGGTCTATGCCGGCGGCCTTGAGCGGGACGACGATGTCCGAGAACAGGATTGCCGCGTCGACGTCGTGCCGACGGACGGGTTGCAGGGTGATCTCGGCCACGAGGTCAGGACGGAAGCACGAATCCAACATGCCGATGCCTGCACGAATCTTGCGGTACTCGGGCAGTGACCTACCGGCCTGCCGCATGAACCACACCGGCCGACGCGAGGGAGCTCGACCTGCGATCGCGGCGAGGAACGGCGCGTCCGGGAGTTCTCGGCGGGCGGGGGCGGCGGCGTGCGGTTCGGCGTTCATCGACGTCCATGCTGCCACGTGTGAGAAGTACAACCGCCACCAAGGGCGACACACCCGCCGCAGTTCGATCACGACTCGGCGCGCCTCCGTCGCACGGCAACGTGACGCGTCTAACGTCCGATGACGTGACCGAACCCCGATCAACCGCCGAACCTGCGCCTTTCCGCGCCGCCATCGACGCGATGCATCGGGCTCAGGTACACCCGGCGATCGAAATCGGTCCGATCAGGCCGCCGCAACGCCTCGCTCCCTACAGTTACGCAATCGGGGCCGAGGTCAAACACGCCGAGTCCGAGCAGGTCGAGGAACAGAGCGACGGCGACGCATTCGGTCGTCTCATCCTTCTGTACGACCCCGACGGCGCAGAAGCCTGGAACGGCACCCTGCGGCTGGTCGCCTACATCCAGGCGGACGTGGACGAATCCCTCGCCGACGATCCTCTGCTCCCCGAGGTCGGCTGGAGCTGGTTGGTCGACGCACTTGAGTCACGGTCGGAGCCCCTGAACGCCCTGGGTGGCACGGTCACCTCCACCAGCTCCGTGCGCTACGGCGACATTGCCGGGCCACCCAAGGCTCATCAGCTCGAACTTCGCGCTTCGTGGACGGCGACGTCCGAGGACCTCTCGACGCACGTCGAGGCGTTCTGCGAGGTGCTCGCCTACGCGGCCGGATTACCGCCCGCGGGCATCACCACCCTCGGCCAGCGCAGTTCCAGCCGGACATAGTGGGCGGCCCTCCCACCCGCAGGGCCTAGAGTCACTTCTCATGTCAGCCGAGAGTTCTCCCGAGACCACGCCGGACGACGAGGCGAACGTGCCTGTCGCCGTTCCGCTACTGGCCCCGGCTGACGGCGTACCCGACGTGGTCGACACGCCGGACGCCGTGCGCGCGGCTGCCGCCCTGCTCGCAGCGGGTCACGGCCCCCTCGCCGTCGACGCCGAACGCGCCTCCGGCTTCCGCTACTCCCAACGCGCCTACCTGCTGCAATTTCGTCGCCGCGGCGCAGGCACCGTTCTGCTCGATCCGATCCCGGTCTCCGGCGACCTCGCTCCGCTCGCCGAGGTGATCAACCCGCTCGAATGGGTACTGCACTCCGCCGATCAGGACCTGCCGGGACTCGCCGAACTCGGCCTGGTACCCGCCACGCTCTACGACACCGAACTGGCAGGACGCCTCGCCGGATTCGATCGAGTCGGACTCGGTGCCATCGTCGAACGCACCCTCGGACTGGCCCTGCAGAAGGGCCACGGGGCCGCCGACTGGTCCACCCGGCCCCTGCCCGACACCTGGCTCAACTACGCGGCACTCGACGTCGAGGTTCTTCTCGAATTGCGCGACGCGATGGCCGAGGAGCTCGACCGGCAGGACAAGACCGACTGGGCAGCACAGGAATTCGCCCACATCCTCACTCTCGGGCCGCCCAAACCCAAGACCGACAGATGGCGTCGGACATCGGGGATCCATGCGATCAAGTCTCCCCGCACCCTCGCTGCCGTTCGCGAACTGTGGACCACGCGAGACGAATTGGCGGCCAAGCGTGATGTGGCGCCGAGCCGAGTGTTGCCCGACTCGGCCATCGTGGCGGCGGCAACAGCGGACCCGAAAACCTCGCGAGAGCTCGAGCAACTTCCGGTCTTCGGCGGTCCCCGTCAGCGCAGATCGTCCCGATTGTGGGCCACGGCGCTGACTCGCGCGCGGGCACTGCCGACCTCCGAGTTGCCTTCGATGGCAGCCTCTTTCGACGGTCCACCTCCGGTCAATCGATGGGCCCGCCGCGATCCCGACGCGGCTGCCCGACTCGCCGACGTCCGAGCGGCGATGACCGAGCTCAGCGAATCGGTGTCGGTTCCGGTCGAGAATCTGCTGATGCCCGATCTGTTGCGTCGACTGGTGTGGGATTGGCGAACACCGGCCGACCCCGCCGTCGACCCGGCCGAGCTGATCGACGCGCGACTGGTCGAGGGAGGTGCTCGGCCCTGGCAGCGCACGGTGGTGGTGCCGGTACTGACCGAAGCACTGCACCCTTCTCAAGTTACCGACGGGTAATACCGGCTACAGTAGGGGCGCGTCCGGGCACCCGGGCGAGTCGTCCGCATCTGTCGGGAGGATCGAAAAGCGTGTCTGTACCCGCGTCCACCAGCTCACAAAGGAATGTTGTCTTCGTCGACGGCATCCGTACCCCGTTCGGCAAGGCAGGCCCCAAGGGCATGTACGCCGACACTCGCGCCGACGACCTCGTCGTCAAGGCCATCCGCGAACTTCTTCGCAAGAACCCCAACCTCCCTCCCGAGCGCATCGACGAGGTCGCGATCGCCGCGACCACGCAGACCGGTGACCAGGGCCTGACGATCGGCCGTACGTCCGCGTTGCTGGCCGGACTCCCCCGCAGCGTCCCCGGCTTCGCGATCGACCGCATGTGCGCAGGCGCGATGACCTCGGTGACCACCACCGGATCGGGCATCGGCTTCGGCCAGTACGACGTCGTCATCGCCGGTGGCGTCGAACACATGGGCCGCCACCCGATGGGTGAAGGCGTCGACCCCAACCCGCGCTTCCTCGCCGACAAACTCGTCGATCCCAGCGCGCTGGTGATGGGTAACACCGCCGAGAACCTGCACGACCGGTTCCCGAGCATCACCAAGGACCGCACCGACGCCTACGCCGTCGCGAGCCAGAACAAGTACGACGCCGCCAAGAAGGCCGGCTTCATCGCCGACACCCTCGTGCCCGTCGCCACCAAGTCCGCCGCCGGGTGGGGCCTGGCCACCGAGGACGAGCCGCCTCGCCCCGGCACCACCGTCGACGATCTCGCCAAGCTCAAGACACCGTTCCGCCCCGCAGGTCGCGTCACCGCAGGCAACGCCGCGGGACTCAACGATGGTGCCACCGCCGCCATCCTGGCCGGTGAGGACACCGCGCACGAACTGGGACTGAACATCGGCATGCGGATGGTCGGCTTCAGCTTCGCAGGCGTCGACCCGGCCGTCATGGGCATCGGACCGGTTCCCGCGACCGAAAAGCTGCTCGGCCGAACAGGATTGAACATCGACGACATCGGCTTGTTCGAGATCAACGAGGCCTTCGCCATCCAGGTCCTCGCCTTCCTCGAGCACTACGGCATCGCCGACGACGATCCCCGCGTCAACCAGTGGGGCGGAGCCATCGCGTGCGGCCACCCCCTCGCCTCCTCCGGCGTTCGCCTGATGACGCAACTGAGCCGCCAGTTCGCTCAGCAGCCCGACGTCCGCTACGGCCTGACGACCATGTGCATCGGTCTCGGCATGGGCGGCACCGTCATCTGGGAGAACCCCAACCACGCTGACTACTCGGGAGCAGCCAAATGAGTGACATCACCACCGCGTTCGAAGACGAGGTCGTCACGAACGCGTTCACCAAGATCATCTCCGTACCGGGACTCGACGGCTCCATCGCCCTCGTGACACTCGACAACGGCTTCGATCACACCAAGCCGTCGACCTTCGGTCCCGGCGGACTGGCCAAGTTCGACGCCGCACTCGACGAGGCATTCGCAGCGAACCCGGTGGCCATCGCCGTCACCGGCAAGCCGTTCATCTTCGCCGTCGGTGCCGACCTCAACGGTGTGCCGAACATCAAGACCAAGGACGAGGCGCTGCAGATCGGGCAGCTCGGCCACAAGGTGTTCCGTCGCCTTCGCGAGTCGAACATTCCGACGTTCGCCTTCATCAACGGTGCCGCACTCGGCGGCGGCCTCGAAGTGGGACTGCACTCGCACTACCGCACCGTCGCCGAGAACGCTGCCGCCCTCGGCCTACCCGAGGCCTTCCTCGGCCTGGTACCGGGATGGGGCGGAACTCAGTTGCTGCCCAACATCATCGGAGCCTCGAATGCCGTCACCGTCGTCATCGAGAACGCACTGAACCAGAACCGCGTCCTCAAGCCGCAGCAGGCACTGGACCTCGGCATCGCCGACGCCCTCTTCGGCGGAGCCGACTTCCTCGAGCAGTCTCTCGCATGGGCCGCTCAGGTGATCAAGGGCGAGATCACCCCTGCTCGTCCCGAGATCGACCGCGGGCAGGCCTGGGACGACGCCATTGCCCGCGCCAAGGGCATCGTCGCGGGCAAGACGAACAACTTCGCCCCCGGCCCCGTCGCCGCGGTGGAGCTGCTCGAGCTCGCCAAGAGCACCGACATCACCGACTCTGCCTCGCTCGACAAGGCTTTCGCGGCCGAGGACGAGGCCCTGTCCACGTTGCTGGTCAAGGACGAGCTCCGCGCCGGGCTGTACGCCTTCGATCTGGTTCAGAAGCGCGCGAAGCGGCCTGCCGGTGCACCCGACAAGTCGTTGGCGCGCAAGATCTCCGGCGTCGGCATCGTCGGTGCCGGCCTGATGGCCAGCCAGCTCGCGCTGCTGTTCGTGCGGCAGCTGAAGGTGCCGGTGATCCTCACCGACATCGATCAGGAGCGCATCGACAAGGGCGTCGGCTACGTCCACGGGGAGATCGACAAGCTGCTCGGCAAGAAGCGCCTGTCCCCCGATGCCGCAAATCGGTTGAAGGCGTTGGTGTCCGGCTCGATCGACAAGTCCGCCTTCGCCAAGACCGACTTCGTCATCGAGGCCGTGTTCGAGAACCTCGACGTCAAGAAGAAGGTGTTCGCCGAGGTCGAGGAATTTGTCTCTGCCGAAACGATCCTTGCGACCAACACGTCTTCGCTGTCGATCACCAAGATGGCGGCGGACCTGAAGCACCCCGAGCGGGTCGTCGGTTTCCACTTCTTCAACCCCGTCGCGGTCCTGCCGCTGCTCGAGGTCGTCAAGGGTGAGAAGACCGACGATGCCACCCTCGCAACGGCATTCGCGACGGCCAAGACCCTCAAGAAGTCGGCCGTGTTGTCGGCGGATCTCCCCGGATTCGTCTTCAACCGTCTGGTCACGCGCGCGTCGAACGAGATCATCAGCGCGATCGACGAGGGCACCCCGTTCGATGTCGCCGACGGCGCAGTGGGCGAACTCGGCATGCCGATGAGCCCGTTGACCCTGCTGGCACTGGTCGGACCGGCCGTCGCCCTGCACACGGCCGAAACCCTCGCCGAGGCCTATCCGGATCGGTTCAAGGACTCGGCCGGCTTCCGCGCTCTCGTCGAGGCGAAGAAGCCGGGTGTGTGGACCTACGGACCCGAGGGCCAGGTCGTCGATCCCGAGGTGGCTGCCCTGTGGCCACAGGGAGATTCGCCGTCCACCGCCGAGCAGGTGCTCGACCGCACCCGCAACGCCATCGCCGACGAGATCAAGATCATGCTCGACGAGGGCGTCGTGGCAGCAGCCGAGGACATCGACCTCTGCCTGCTCCTCGGTGGAGGCTTCGGATTCTGGAACGGCGGCATCACTCCGTACCTGGACCGCAGCGGTGCATCCGAGGCCGCAACCGGTCAGCGCTTCCTCGCCCCCGGTGTAGCCAGCGTCTAGCTTTCCCCGCCGAGTTCGAGGTTATGGACGGATTTTTCCCGGATTTTCGTCCATAACCTCGAACTCGGCATTGTTCGGTCACGCTATGGTGCGATCCGATGAACAACGAACGCAGCCGGCTGATCGGCATCGGCTACCGAATGTTGGGGTCGTACAGCGACGCCGAAGACGCCGCATCCGAGGCTCTCGTTCGCTGGTACCGACTCACCGACGCCGAACGCGACGCCATCGACGTCCCTGCCGCATGGCTCACCCGAGTGGTGGGCCGGATCTGCCTCGACATGCTCGGATCGGCTCGTGTTCGCCGCGAGAACTACGTCGGTCAGTGGCTACCTGAGCCCGTCGAGACCAACGCCACCGAGGGTGCCACGGATCCGGCCGACCGAGTTGCGCAGCAGGAATCGGTATCGCTGGCCCTGCTCGTCGTACTCGAAACGCTCGGTCCGGCGCAACGCGTCGCATTCGTCCTGCACGACGCGTTCGCCGTGCCGTTCGACGAGATCGCGACCGTTCTCGATCGATCCCCGGCCGCCTGCCGCCAACTCGCCTCTGCCGCACGAACTCACGTGCATTCCCGTCATCACTTCGTCGCCGATCCCCGCGAGCACGATCGCGTCGTGAGGGCGTTCGCATCGGCGTCCGCAGGCGGGGACCTCGCATCCCTCGTCTCGGTGCTCGCGCCCGACGTCACCTTGATCAGCGACGGCGGCGGCCACGTATCCGCGGCCCGTAATGCCGTCCTCGGATCCGATCGAGTCGCTCGCTTCGTCCGCGGCATCACAGCCAAGTCCACCGATCTCGACTGGTCGATCGAATCCGTCAACGGCCTGTCGGGGATCGTGATCCGACGCAATGGCGCGGTGTTCGGCGTCATCGGGTTCGACACCGTCGACGGCATGGTCTCCAGCGTGTGGATCGTGCTCAATCCGGACAAACTCCGGCACTGGGTCTGACACCCGCCATACATTCGTCACGGCTGCGTCGTCAGAGAGTGGAGGGCCGCGCAGTGCGGTCCGCATCATCTCTCGAGAATCAGGTGGATACGCGATGAAGCTAGCCGTAGCCGGTGGAACCGGAACCGTCGGAGCACATGTCGTCGAGGTTGCACGTGAACGCGGACACGAGGTGGTCGTGCTGTCGCGATCGGCCGGTGTGGATCTCGTCACCGGCACAGGTCTGTCCGATGCGTTGTCCGGCGTCGACGCTGTCGTCGATGTCGCGTCGACGCAGACGGTGTCGGCGAAGGAATCCACGGCATTCTTTTCCACCGTCACCCGACATTTGCTCGCGGGCGAGAGCGAGAAGGGTGTCGGTCATCATCTGGCCCTGTCCATCGTGGGGATCGACCGGGCCCCACAGTCGTACTACGCCGGAAAGGTCGAGCAGGAGAGAATCGTTCGCTCGGGAACCGTGCCGTGGACGATCCTGCGGGCCACCCAGTTCCACGAATTCGCCGCCCAGATCCGCGCACGCGCCTCGTTCGGTCCGGTGAGCATCATCCCGAAGATGCTCTCGCAACCGATCGCCGCCCGCGAAGTTGCCGAGCGTCTGATCGACCTGGCCGAGCGGCCGCCTTCCGGCCGCGTCGCCGATCTGGGCGGTCCGCGTCGAGAGCGCATGGCACAGATGGTGCGGGGCCAGGCCCGGGCGATCGGTAAGCGGGCACTCGTGCTCGAAGTGCCCGTTCCGGGTGCTTACGGGCGCGCGATGCGCGACGGAACACTGGTTACTTCCGCCGGTGCCGATCACGGTACGCAGACGTTCGAGGACTGGGCGGCCGCACAGTCGCGATGATCGCCCACCGCCGAACTCGAAGGTGTGGACGACATCCGGCGATCTCTCGTCCATGACGTCGAGTTCGGCGGGGTGGGTCGAGAGGCATCTCACCTGACCGGTGGTGCATTGTGAGGAAAGGAAACTATCCGTCGTTCTGCCGCCGAAAGCAGGCCATGAATTCACGCATCGTGTTCGCTGTCGTCACCGTCGTGCTGTTCGGTCTCGGACTGCGTCTGTTGTTCGGCAGTACCTCGGCTCTCACCTCCGATATCGCAGAGTTCTATTCTGCCGATTCCGTCTCGATGGCGCTGTTGACGACGGGACCGGTGATCTGTCTCGGTGTGTGCGCGGCCGCTGCAGGTTGTCTGTTGCGTCGTGCGCGGGTGACGCACGTGCTCGTCGGATGCTTGATTCTCATCGCTGTCGGCACCGCGGTGCGCGCGGTGCCGTCCTGGCCGGTGCTGGTGGCTGGAACCCTCGTGGCGGCTGCAGGTATTGCGGTGGCGAATGTGTTGGGTCCGGTTCTGGTTCGCGTGATCGTGCAGGAGTGGAGCCTGCAGGAACGACCCGACAAGCAGGAGTGGAGCCTGCAGGAACGACCCGACAAGCAGGAGTGGAGCCTGCAGGAACGACCCGACAAGCAGGAGTGGAGCCTGCAGGAACGACCCGACAAGCAGGAGTGGAGCCTGCAGGAACGACCGGGTGGGCAGGAGTGGAGCCTGCAGGAACGACCGGGTGGGCAGCAGTGGAGCCTGCAGGAACGACCGGGTGGGCAGCAGTGGAGCCTGCAGGAACGACCCGTGAGTCCGGCGGTGTCGGCTCGGCGGCTGGGGTTGTTGACCGGTGTGTTGACGGCTGTGATCAGTGCCAGTGCCGGTGTTGCTTCGGGGCCCTCGGTTCCGTTGACGGAGGCGCTCGACGGTGGTTGGCGGTGGGTGCTCGGGCTGTGGGCGGTCCCGGTGTTGATTGCGGCGTTGTGTATGGCGCGGTTGTCCCGGATGTTCGCGAGGGCGGGGTCGGCCGCTGTGCCCGGTGCCGTGGGGTCGCGCGGCGGTTCGGGCGTCCTGCGCTCCCCCGTCGCGTGGGCGGTGACGGCGTTCATGGGTGTGCAGTCCCTCATGGCGTATTCGATGATCGCCTGGCTGCCCACGATCTACCAGGATCGTGGAGTGGACGCCGCCGCGGCGGGGCTGCTGTTGACGGCCCTGTCGCTCAGCAGTGTCGTGACGGCGCTGACGGTGCCGAGCCTGGCCACCAGGTTGCCGAGACAGAGCGTTCTGGCCGTTGCGGTGGTGCTGCCCACTGGTGTGGGCTTGGTGGGGGTGTTGTCCTCTGCAGATTCCTGGGCGCTGCTGTGGGCCGTGTTGCTCGGACTCGGTCAGGGCGGGCAGTTGTCCCTGGCGATGACACTGATGAACCTGCGGGCCGCGACGGCACGTGATGCTGCATCGCTGAGTTCGATGGCTCAGACGGTCGGCTACCTACTGGCAGCCTGCGGCCCGTTGGTGTGCGGCGCGGTGCATTCGGCCACGCAACGGTGGGAGCCGTCGGTGCTCTTCCTTCTCGTGATGACGGCTCCGATGGCAGTCGCGGGCGCGGTGGCCGGACGCCGCGCGTTCTACGGCGTGGACGTCCGGCGGGAGGAGAGCCTCAGAGGCTCTTGACCCAGTGCGAGACCCGCTGCACGACGTCCTCGCAGGTGAGACCGAGTTCGTGGTGTAGCTGTTCCCGCGATGCGTGGTCCAGGAATCGTTGCGGCACACCGAGATCCCGGCACGGAGTGTCGACGCCTGCACCGCGCAACGCGGCCGACAACGTCGATCCGATTCCGCCGTGCACACCGCTGTCCTCGATGGTCACCACCATTCGATAGTCCTCGGCCAACTTGAGCAACGACTGCGGAATCGGAAGCACCCACCGGGGATCCACGACGGCAACCGAGATGCCGTCGTGCCGAAGCTTCTGCGCAGCGTCGAGGGCGAGCGAACCGAACACACCGACCGCGACGATCAACACGTCACCCGTCGCATCGGCCGGCTCGGCCAACACATCGACGATTCCGTCCAGCCTGCGCACAGCCGGCACCGCCTCGGTCACTGCGCCCTTGGGAAAGCGCAGCGCAGTGGGTCCGTCGGACGTCGCGATCGCCTCGGCCAGTTCTTCCTTCAGCGTTTCCGCGTCTCGCGGTGCCGCTACCTTCATGCCGGGGATGATGCCGAGGAGAGACATGTCCCACATGCCGTTGTGACTGGCACCGTCGGCACCGGTGACACCGGCGCGGTCCAGCACCACGGTGACCGGGAGTCCGAGCAGCGCCACGTCCATCAGCAACTGGTCGAACGCTCGATTGAGAAAGGTGGAGTAGATCGCGACCACTGGGTGCATGCCGCCCAGCGCAAGGCCGGCGGCCGACGTCATCGCGTGTTGCTCGGCGATACCGACGTCGAACAGTCGGTCGGGGAACCGAACCCCGAACGCGGCGAGACCTGTGGGCGCAGCCATTGCTGCGGTGATCGCCACGACGTCGTCGTTCTGTTCGCCCTGCTCGATCAGCGCCGACGAGAACACCGAGGTCCAGTCCGGTACCGACTTCGATCGCGCCAGCCCTGTCAACGGATCGATGACACCGGTGGCGTGCATCTGATCGGCGACGTCGTTCTCGGCGTGAACGTAACCCATTCCTTTGCGCGTCACCGCGTGGACGATGACCGGACCGCCGTACGCCTTGGCTCGGCGCAGAGCCGATTCCATCGCATGCTGATCGTGCCCGTCCACCGGACCCAGGTACTTGATTCCCAGATCGGTGAACATCACCTGCGGGCTGATGGCGTCCTTTACCCCGGCCTTCATTCCGTGCAGCATCGCGTACGCCGTAGGACCGACGACGGGAATGCGACGCACGATTCGGCGACCGTTGTCCAGCACCTTCTCGTACCCCGGCTGCAGCCGCAGGGCCGCCAGATGATCGGCCAAACCACCGATGGTCGGAGCGTACGAGCGACCGTTGTCGTTGACGACGATCACCAGAGATCGGTCCCGACCGGCGGCAATGTTGTTCAATGCCTCCCAGCACATCCCGCCGGTGAGTGCACCGTCTCCGACCACGGCGACGACGTGGCGGTCGGTCTCACCCTTGAGTGCGAACGCCTTGGCCATGCCGTCGGCATAGGAGAGCGACGCCGACGCGTGCGAGGACTCCACCCAGTCGTGTTCGCTCTCGACCCGTGACGGATAGCCCGACAGTCCACCCTGTTTACGGAGCGTGTCGAACAGACCGGTGCGCCCGGTGAGCATCTTGTGCACGTACGCCTGGTGGCCGGTGTCGAAGATGACGGGGTCACGCGGCGAATCGAAGATTCGGTGGATCGCCAGAGTCAGTTCCACCACGCCGAGATTGGGTCCGAGGTGGCCGCCGGTGGCGGACACCTTCTCGACCAGAAACGCGCGGATCTCGCGGGCCAACTCGGCCAGCTCCGCACTACCGAGGTCGCGCAAGTCCTCGGGCGTCTGAATTCGCGCTAGGACACCCAACGAGATCGCTCCCTCCGGCCGGAAACAGAATAGAAACTTCAGTCTACGGAGTCGGCGTTCCTCGCCGCTCCGCCCAGCATCGTCACGCCGACAGTACCGTCGAGCATCCAGGTGCCCTGGATCAGCCGCCCCTAACCTCCGCAGTGTCGAATCGGACATCACACTTACAGTGTGGCCTATGAGCAACGTCGTCGATGCCATCCTGCGCCGAGTTCACGAGCTGTGCCGCGACGACACGTCCGGGCACGTGGCGGACTACATTCCCGAGCTCGCCGCCGTCACGCCGGACGGGTTCGGTATCGCGCTGACGACCACGGACGGTTACCTCTACGAAGTCGGTGACACTCGACTCCCCTTCACGATCCAATCGATCTCCAAGCCGTTCACCTATGCATTGGCCCTGGCCGATCGCGGCCTGGACATCGTTGCGAGCAAGATCGACGTCGAACCGTCCGGTGAGCCGTTCAACGAGATCAGTCTCGACCCCGTCACCGAGCGACCGCGCAACCCGATGATCAATGCCGGCGCCATCACGTCGGCGTCACTGATCTCCGGGCGCAGTGCCGAGGACCGGTTCGAGCGCATTCGAGCCTCGTACTCTCGCTATGCGGGGAGGTCTCTGACGTTCAACGAGTCCGTCTACCGGTCGGAGGCCCGCACCGGCAATCGCAACCGCGCCATCGGCTACATGCTCCGTTCGTTCGACATCATCGACCACGATCCCGACGCCGCAGTCGATCTGTACTTTCGCCAGTGTTCGATCGACGTCACCGCTGCGGACCTCGCCATGATGGCGGCGACCATGGCCAACAACGGCGTCAATCCGCGCACGCGAGAGCGCGCACTGGCACCCGCTCTGGTCGAACGAGTGCTGTCGGTCATGACGACGTGTGGGATGTACGACGGCGCGGGCGACTGGGTCGCGCGGGTGGGTCTGCCGGCCAAGAGCGGAGTCGGAGGAGGAATCCTGGCAGTACTCCCGGGGCAGATGGGCATTGCCGTCTATTCACCGCGACTCGATTCCCACGGCAACAGCGTGCGCGGAGTCGCCGCGTGCCGAGAGCTCTCGAACCGTCTCGAACTGCACTTCCTGCACGTCACCCGAGCGGCCAAGTCCTCGATCCGGCGTCGATACGTGGTCACCGAGGCACCCTCGCGTAAACGGCGCTCCGATGTGGAACAAGCCGCGTTGGCCGCCGTGGGAGATCGCGCCCGGGTGTACGAGCTGCACGGTGATCTGCTGTTCTCCGGTGCCGAGACGGCCGTCCGTGAGATCGGCGACCTCGACCGTGAACTGGATGCCCTCGTCATCGATGTTCGGGGGGTGGACGAAGTCAGTGACATCGCTCGCACCATGTTCGAGGACCTACGTCGAGATCTCGCCGAACACGGCTGTGTGGTGGGTCTGGTGGATCCCAGAGCGATCATGGGTCATACGACGTCGAGTCTCGACCCGGCCGATCCCGCAGGCCGAACGTATTCGAGCCTGGGTGCGGCGATCCAGTGGGCCGAGAACCTGCTTCTGGATCGTCATTGCGTGGGTGTACGACAGCCCACCGTCGTCACCACTGCCGAGCATCCGTTGCTGGCCGGGCTGTCCGCCGCCCAGTTCGAGGCGGTGACTCCGTATCTGGAGAAACGGCACTACGCGCGTGGAGACGTGATCGTTCGCCACGGCGATCCGGCGGCGGGCCTGTTCCTGATGCTGCGCGGCGAGGTGACGTCGACGGCGGTCTCCGCCGACGGTGGCAAGCACCGCATCACGACTCTCTCCCCAGGCATGAGCTTCGGTGAGATGCCCCTGCTGATGTCGGTGCCGTTTCTGCTCGACATGGTCGCCGACACACCGGTCGATCTCGTGGTGGTGTCGACGGCGCACTTCCAGGCGCTCACGCGCGACGCACCGGAGATCAAGCTGGCGCTGTTGGAAAATCTCGCCACCGGAGCTTACGGCCAGATGGCAGCGGTGATCAGAACGCTCGGGCGGTTCGACATCGGCATCTGATGATGTCGAACCGTCCGATCTCGGTGTTCCTACGAACGTCAGGCACCGAGGGTGAGCATCGTGAGCACTTCGGTCGGCTGCGACGAGCCGCCTTCGGGTTCGAGCGAGAAGGCGAAGTTGGTCGATGCTCCGAGTCCGTCGACCACGGTGCCGGACTCCGACGCGAGTTGGTCCTCCGTCACCACCCCTGCCGAGCGGGGCGAGCCGTCCACGAACCACATCTGATAGACGCGTCCCGGTGGCGGCTGTGGAACTCCGTCCAGAGACACCACGACCGCGTTCCGAGCGAGTGAGTACGACACCGTCGCCGAACCGCCGCCAGGGAACTCCGCTGTGGTTTCGCGCGCATCCGGGGCGGCCACGATCTGCTCGGCCTGCGACGGCTGGGGGTCCGTACCCGTCGTTTGGGTGACGACCACGACGCCGCCCACTGCGACGACCACCGCGGCCGCAGCCGAGACCATCGAGTAGCGCCAGGTCTTCGAGCGCTCGCGCCGGTGTCGGTGCAGCGGAGTGACGTTCGGTGGCAGCTTGTGGACCGTGGGCTCCTGATCGCTGACGGCGACCTGATCGAGCACCAGTTGCCGTACTCGCTCCGGTGCAGGAGTGGCGTCGGCCGCGGCCGCCAAGGCCAGCGTCTCGTGGATCTCGCCCACCAGGACATCGAACTGAACGCGCGCGGTGTCGTCGACGCGCAGTCGCTCGGCCTCGATGTCGCGTCGCTCGGAATCGGTGGTCGCGTGGAGGGCATAGATCTCCGCGTCGTCGAGCAGCCGTTGTCGTGACGATTCACTCATTGCGGGATCACCCCCAGACATGTCTTCAATTTGATCAATCCGTCTCGTATGCGCGATTTGATGGTGGGAACCGCGACCCCGAGCCGCTCCGCAACTTCGCGATAGGTGTAACCGCTGTAGTAAGCCATTCGGACCGACTCGCTCTGCGTATCGGTCAAGGTGTCGAGACAGGCAACCACGGCCTCCGATTCGAGCCGCTGAGTCACCGTTTCGAGCACTTCGTCGTGTTCCGGTGTGTGACTGACCGCGCCGTACGCTGCTTCGCGGTCGGTGCCCGACTGTTCACTCCGAACGCGATCGACGGCCCGGCGGTGCGCCAGCGTCATGATCCAGGCCAAGGGACTGCCCTGATTCGGGTCGTAATTCGGTGCCGCACGCCAGATCTGGAGGAACACCTCCTGCGCGGTCTCCTCGCTGTACCCCGGGTCGCGAAGCACCCGCAGCACCATGCCGTACACCCGCGAGGACGTCGCGTCGTACAGTTCGGCGAACGCCGTCCGATCGCCCTGTGCGACCGACGCCATCAACCGACGCAGACGATCCGCTTCCTCGGCACGCAAGTTCTTGAGCTGTGGACTGGGAACGGCACATACCGCATCCTCGGCCTCGAAGTTCTCGACGGCAGAGGATGTCGTTCGCTCACCGCGTGCATCCGGCGATCCGGACGCATCGGGCAACGGCGCGCTCATCGGAAGGTCGTCCCAACAGACGGGTTCATGATCGAGTTCATCGATCACGACACTAGTGGTCATAGCGCTCTCATATCGAAACCTCCGCGTTTTCCCGCCGCAGTACATATTCGGAACAAACCGATCGGAGGATGGTTCGGGACGAAAATTCGTTTGCGGAGATGTAGACCGCGTTTCATCCTTGGTGGACAATCGGACAATCGTGGTGAATCGGGCGACCGGCCCACAGGAGGAATCGAGAGACATGGCGGCGATCGAGACACACGGTCTGGTCAAACGTTTCGGAACGAATGTCGCTGTCGACGGAGTCGATCTGTCCATTCCGTCCGGTGGTGTCTACGGCGTGCTCGGGCCGAACGGCGCAGGGAAGACGACGACCATCCGGATGCTGGCCACCCTGCTGCCGATCGACGGCGGCAGCGCCCGAGTCCTGGGTCACGATGTGGCGAGCGAACCGGAGGCCGTACGGCAGAAGGTCGCTCTGACAGGGCAATTCGCTTCCCTGGACGAGGATCTCACCGGTACGGAGAATCTGGTGCTGCTCGCTCGTCTCCTCGGCTACTCACGGCCGGCCGCCCGATCACGAGCCGAACAGTTGCTGACGGCGTTCGACATCGCCGACGCCGGGCCGCGACAGGTCAAGACCTACTCCGGTGGCATGCGCCGTCGCATCGATATCGCCGCCAGCATCATCGTCACTCCGGAACTGATCTTCCTCGACGAACCCACCACCGGACTCGACCCCCGCAGCCGAAACCACGTGTGGGAGATCGTCCGCGCGTTGGTCGCAGGCGGGACGACGGTGTTGCTGACGACACAGTATTTGGACGAGGCCGATCAACTGGCCGGGCGTGTCGCAGTCATCGATCGCGGCAAGGTCATTGCAGAAGGGACGACGGGTGAGCTGAAAGCATCGGTGGGATCGAATTCGCTGCACCTACGGGTCCTCGACTCGGCCCAGCGAACGGTTGCCGCACAAATCCTGCGAGATCTGGTCGGCAACAACGTCATCGAGGATCCGGACCCGTCCACCGTCACCGCACGGTTGGACAACCCGGCACAGGCCGCGCCCGTGCTGCCCGCACTCGAAGCGGCGGGCATTCCCATCGCGTCGTTCACCCTTGGCCAACCGAGTTTGGACGAGGTGTTTCTGGCCCTCACCGGGCATGGGGCGGGAGTGGAGCCTGCGGGAACGACGCATGGGGCCGATGCCCGCTCGGCAATCGAATCCGACAAGGAGGTCGCGTCATGACCGCGGCAGCCCAGCAGTCGACGCCACGGGCATCGACCATCATCGGCGTGCTCGGTGCGGCCGGGCCTCGCCCACCGCGCCCGTCGTCGTTGTCCACGTCGCTGAGCTTCGGGTGGCGAGCGCTGCTCAAGATCAAGCACGTACCCGAGCAGTTGTTCGATGTGACGGCCTTCCCCATCATGTTCACGTTGCTCTTCACCTACCTGTTCGGTGGCGCACTGGCGGGGTCGACTCAGGCGTACATCCAGTTCCTGCTCCCCGGCATCCTCGTCCAGACCGTGGTGATGATCACGATGTACACCGGCGTGACCATGAACAAGGACATCGAGAAGGGCGTGTTCGACCGGTTCCGTTCGCTGCCCATCTGGCGTCCGTCACCCTTGGTCGGCGCGCTGCTCGGTGACGTCGTTCGCTACACGCTGGCGTCGGTGATCGTGCTGATCCTCGGATTGATACTCGGCTTCAGGCCGCAGGGCGGCGTCGTCGGGGTGGTGGCCTCGATCGCGTTGCTGTTGGTGTTCTCGTTCTGCCTGTCCTGGATCTGGACGATGATCGCCATGATCGTGCGCACCGAGGCCGCGGTGATGGGCGTGTCGATGTTCATCCTGTTTCCACTCACTTTCGCGAGCAACATCTTCGTTGACCCCGCCACGATGCCCGGTTGGCTGCGGGCGTTCGTCGACGTCAATCCGGTCAGCTTTCTGGTCACCTCCCTGCGTGGCCTGATGCAGGGCGACATCGACACCGGTCAGCTGGGAGTGACGCTGATGCTGTGCGCGGTGTTGCTGGCGGTGTTCGGGCCGATCACGATGCGCCTGTACAACCGAAAGTCCTAGCGAACCCGGTGCGCAGCCTCGATCACGAGGCGGCGCGTGCTCGATGTCTACGTACCGCATCGCGGTTGGAGCACACCGTTCCGCAGTACCGCTGTCTGCCGGTTCTCGAGGTGTCGGCGAAAGCGAGAGTGCAGTCGGCTGCGGCGCAGCGGTCGAGGCGAGACATACCGCGTCCGGTCAGATGCAACGCTGTGCCGACACTCACCAACGCCCTGATGACGCCGCCGAGTTCGATGTTGGGGTCGCGGTAGTGCATGTGCCAACCATCGTCGGCATGGTTGGTCAAGCGCGGGTACGCCGACGCCTGTGCCAGAAGCGCGTTGAGCGCGTCGGCCCGTTCGTTGTCGGTGTTTGCGTCCACCACCCGTGCCCAGTCACGCAGGAACTCGAGGGTGTCCAGCAGATCGGCCTCGGTTGCCGTCCAGTCCGGTACGAGGCCCGCGTCGACGCAGCGGTTGCCCAGTTCGGTCGCCGACGTGGGTGGCGAGTTGAGCAGGTCGATGCCGAGTTTAACTGCGTATTCGCCGTAAGGGTTGATGTGCACAAGACCATTACATCACGATGGACGCATGGATACAGAACACATCGCACACACCTGGACCACCCACTCCACCCACGACACCAGCGAGGGACTCGTCGGGTACCAGGGATGCCGGTGCGGTGCCCAGCGCATCGTGACCGTTCCCACGCACACCTTCGCCCCGGTCGCCGAAATTGCGCACCGGGCCTGATCGGTCGCCGCAGCCCTCACCGTCGAACGAAACGGCCGATGCACTCGACATGACTGGTCAGGGGAAACGCATCGAACGCGCGCATGTCGACGAGTTCGTATCCCGCGCCCCGATACAGGCTCGTATCTCGTGCGAACGACGCCGGATCGCATCCGACGTGCACCACCGAGCGGGGAGACCTGGCGGCGAGGGCGGCGATCACGTCTCGGCCGGCTCCCGCACGCGGTGGATCCAGCACGGCCACCGACACCGGTTCGGCCAACGCGTCGATCGAGCGCTCGACCCGCCCCGGAACGAACATGACCTGCGGCAGATCGTGCAGCGCCGAACGGCCGTCCTCGGCGGCGCGACGGGAGAATTCGACACTGGCCACCCGGCCCGTCGACCCGACCCGATGGGCCAGCGCTGCCGCGAACACACCTACACCGCCGTACAGATCCCAGGCACCATCACCTGCAACGGCGTCCGCCCACTCCCCCACCACATCGGTGTACACCTGCGGCGCGCCGCGGTGGGCCTGCCAGAACCCGGTGGCGTCGAGGGTCCACGCCCTGTTCGAGACGTATTCCGTCACACGACCCGATCCGATCACGGCTTTCTCCGGCCTGGACCGAGACGACGCTGCCCGGCGCGCCGACGCGCCCCTGCGGCCCGGCGATCGGCGTCCGGTGGACGAGTGCTGCGCCGGGGCGATCTCCACCACGTGCCGCTCACCATCCCCGTCGAGGGCCACCTGCAACTCGGCACCCGGCCGCCATTGCTGCTCCGACAGACCGCCGAAGGCCGCGGAATCCATTTGCGGACAGGACAATTCGGTGACGATCGAGCTGCTCCGATACCGGTGGTAGCCGGGCCGCCCGCCGGAATCGACAGCAAGCCGCACGCGGGTCCGCCACCCGGTGCCGTCGCCGGTCCCCGGCAGTTCGTCGACCCGCACGTCACGCTCGATTCCGGCGACACGGCGCAGCTGCTCGGCCACGACGAAGGCCTTCATACGCCGTCCGGCATCGGCCGTGGCGTGGGAATAGTCGCAACAGCCCGAGCCACCCGGTCCGGAGATGGGGCAGCGCGCGTCCACCCGGTCCGGAGATGCCGACAGAATCTCGACGGCGTCGGCGCGGCAGAACGACCCGCCTCGGTCCTCGGTCACCCTGGCCACCACCCGTTCGCCGGGCAATCCGTGGCGCACGAACATCACCCGGCCGTCATGACGGGCCACACAGAATCCACCGTGTCCGGGTGCTCCGAGTTCGACCTCGAGCAGCAGCCCGAACCAGCTCTCGCTCACTTGCCCACCGGTGGCTCGTAACCGCGACGCGATGCGCCCGGTGCATTGCCGAGCACTTCACGTTTGGCCTTCTCGGAGGACCGCAGCTGCCACGGCACACTGGTGACCATCACGCCCGGCTGAAACAGCAATCTAGATTTCAGTCGCAGTGCGCTCTGATTGTGCAGAACCTGCTCCCACCAGTGCCCCACCACGTATTCGGGAATGAAGACGGTGACGACGTCGCGCGGTGAATCGCGGCGAACCCGTTTGACGTAGTCCAGGACCGGTTTGGTGACCTCGCGGTAGGGCGACTCGACGACCTTGAGCGGCACCGAGACGTCACTGGCCTCCCACTCCCTGACCAGCGCACGTGTGTCGGCTTCGTCGACGTTGACGGTCACGGCCTCGAGGGTGTCAGGCCTGGTCGCCCGGGCGTACGCCAACGCGCGCAGGGTCGGCATGTGCAGCTTCGAGACCAACACGATCGAGTGCGTCCGGCTTGGCAGCACTCCGTCCCATTCCTCGTTCTCGAGCTCGCGAGCCACGGTGTCGTAGTGCTTTCTGATCATGCGCATCAGTACGAAGATCGCCACCATCGCCACGATCGCGATCCACGCACCGGCGGCGAACTTGGTGATCAACACGATGACCAGCACCGTTCCGGTCATGCCGAGACCGACACCGTTGACCACCCGCGAGCGCTGCATGCGCCGGCGTTGCTCGGGATCGGTCTCGGTGGCCAACAGCCGCGTCCAGTGCCGAACCATGCCGGTCTGACTGAGGGTGAACGAGACGAACACACCGACGATGTAGAGCTGAATGAGCTTGGTGACCTCGGCGCCGAACACGACGACGAATGCGATCGCGGCTCCGGACAGGAAGAGAATGCCGTTGCTGAAGGCCAGGCGGTCACCGCGAGTGTGCAGCTGGCGCGGCAGATACCGATCCTGTGCCAGCACCGAACCCAGGACCGGGAAACCGTTGAACGCAGTGTTGGCCGCAAGAACGAGAATGAGGGCCGTGACGGTGGTGATGAAGAAGAATCCGATGGGGAATCCGCTGAAGACCGCCTCCGCCAACTGCGCGATGAGCGTCTTCTGTTGGTAGCCCTCCGGCGCTCCGACGAGTTGGTATTCGGGATCCATCGCGTATTTGATACCGATCTTCTGCGCGAGCAGGATGATGCCCATCAGCAGTGTGATCCCGATGACCCCGAGCAGCAGCAGCGTCGTCGCGGCATTGCGCGACTTCGGCTTCTCGAATGCCGGTACCCCGTTGCTGATCGCCTCCACCCCGGTCAGTGCCGCGCAACCGGACGAGAACGCTCGCGCGATGAGGAATGCGAACGCGATGCCGTACAGGTGCGAATCCTCGGCCCGCAGATCGAAGGCCGCCGACTCGGCATGGATGTCGTCGCCGAGAACGTAGACCCGGAACAGGCCCCACCCCAGCATCAGGACCATGCCACCCATGAAGGCGTACGTCGGGATGGCGAACGCAGTTCCGGACTCCCGGATGCCGCGGAGATTGACGGAGGTGACCAGGACGATGGCCACGACAGCGAACAGCACCTTGTGCTGGGCCACGAACGGCACCGCAGACCCGATGTTCGACGCGGCCGCCGAGATCGACACCGCCACGGTCAGCACGTAGTCGACCAGCAGTGCGCTACCGACCGTCAGTCCGGCCGCGGGGCCGAGGTTCGTGGTGGCGACTTCGTAGTCGCCGCCACCCGAGGGGTAGGCGTGCACGTTCTGTCGGTAGCTGGCTACCACCACCGCCATCACCACGCAGACGGCAAGACCGATCCACGGGGTGAACGCGACGGCCGAGATGCCCGCGACGGAGAGCACGAGAAAGATCTCTTCGGGCGCGTATGCCACCGAGGACATGGCGTCCGAGGCGAAGACCGGCAACGCGATTCGCTTGGGAAGCAACGTGTGACCGAGCTTGTCGCTGCGGAACGGCTTACCGAGCACGAGCCGCTTGGCGGCTGTCGAGACCTTGGACACGCACAGAAGCGTAGGCCGTCGGTGTGCAGACGTCTCAACCACGCATCGCAAAGGGGTCGGAGCGCACCCTGGGTCGATGCGACGACGAATGCCCGATACGTTGGTGCACGTATGCCCATCGTGGCAGTGTCGGTCGACAGTGTCGTCGACAATCGAGATCGGGACGGAGCTGGACGTTGTACGTAGTTGTGATGGGATGCGGCCGTGTCGGCGCATCGCTGGCCGGTGCCCTCGAGCGCATCGGCCACGAGGTTGCGATAATCGACCGCGACGAAACGTCATTTCTACGTCTCGATCCCGACTTCAGCGGGCATCGCGTGATCGGCATGGGATTCGACCGAGATGTGTTGGTGAGCGCGGGAATCGAGAAGGCCGAGGCATTCGCGGCCGTATCGTCCGGCGACAACTCGAACATCATCTCCGCCCGCGTCGCACGCGAGACGTTCGGCGTCGACAAAGTGGTCGCGCGGATTTACGACGCCAAACGCGCCGCCGTCTACGAGCGGCTCGGCATCCCGACGGTCGCCACCGTGCCCTGGGCCACCGATCGATTTCTGCACAACCTGCTGCGCGACGACCCCACGACGAAGTGGCGCGATCCGTCGGGCAGCGTCGCCGTCGTCCTGCTCGACTTCCACGACGCCTGGATCGGCAAGAAGCTCTCGGTACTCGAAGAAGCCACCAACTCGCGGGCCGCGTTCGTCATCCGATTCGGCGGCGGACTGTTACCGGACAAGCGCACCGTCATCCAAGCCGGTGACGAGGTGTACGTCGCCGCGGTCTCGGGCACCGTCGCCGAAGCCATTGCGCTGGCGGGCAACGCTCCGCCCTCGGACAACTGATGCCCGCGCGCACGTTCCCCACCTCCCCCATCGACCCGAACGGGAAGCCATGAAAGTCGCCATCGCCGGAGCCGGCGCAGTCGGCAGATCCATCGCACGCGAGTTGATCCGCAGCGAACACGATGTGATGCTCCTCGAACGCAAACTCGACCACGTCGATCAGGCCGCCATCCCGGAAGCGGAATGGGTGCTCGCCGACGCGTGCGAGCTGAGTCTGCTCGAAGCCGCCCACCTCGAAAATTACGATGTGGTGATCGCTGCCACCGGCGACGACAAGGCCAATCTCGTGCTCAGCCTGCTGGCCAAGACCGAGTTCGGTGTCAACCGCGTGGTCGCCCGAGTCAACGATCCGCGCAACGAATGGCTGTTCGACGCTGCCTGGGGCGTCGATGTCGCAGTGTCGACGCCGCGCATGCTCGCATCACTGGTCGAAGAAGCTGTCTCAGTGGGCGATCTCGTGCACTTGATGACGTTCCGCAAAGGCCAGGCCAACCTCGTCGAGATCACACTGCCGGAGAACACTCCTCTCGCGGGTAAGCCGGTCCGCAAGCTCCAACTGCCCAGGGACGCAGCATTGGTGACGATTCTGCGCGGCGGCCGCGTGATCGTTCCGCAGCACGACGATCCACTCGAAGGTGGCGACGAACTGCTATTCGTCGCATCGAAAGAGGTGGAGAACGAACTACGCGCCGCGGTCGGCCTGATCTGAGGGCAGCTGCTCGACGCCCCGGTCCGCGGTCGATGTCGCGTCGAGCGCGCGATCGGCCGAACGCACCGCCCAGAGTGTGACCAGGAGCGCCACTCCAGTCAGTGGCCAACCCATCCCGATGCGGGCAACGGCGAGCCAGCCCGTCTGGTCGGAGTCGTAGAGCTGTGACTGCACGATGTACCGGGCACCGAACACCGACGCCCAGGCGATGGTGGCCACGTCGTAGTAGCGCACGGCCGTCCGGTTGCCACGCCACGACGTTCCCTTGCCGTTGAGGTATCCCCAGATGATGCCGACCAGCGGCCAGCGTGCAAGCACCGACAACACGAACGCAGCGCCGTAGACCAGCGAGGTGTAGATGCCGAAAAGGAAGTAGCCCTTGGCATCCCCCGTCCGATACGCGATGAACGCACAGATACCCACCCCGAAGAACCCCGAGATGGCGGGTTGGATGGGACTACGACGAACCAGTCGCCACACCAATACCGCAGCAGCGACGCCAAGAGCGGCCCACAGAGCGGCGGCGAGATTTGCGTAGCTGTTCACCGGAACGAACACGAGAACGGGCAGCGTCGAGTAGGCGAGCCCGCTCAATCCGCCGAGCTGCTCGAGGACGGTGGGAGCCACCTTCTCGGCCGTGGCCGACGCGTCGGGCGCGGGTTCCGGCGTGTTCGACGTCGGCGGGGGCGGCACGGAATCGTCGCTGTTGGTCACGACAACGAGAGTGCCATACCGGCGACGATCAGCTGTCGTCGCGCAGTTCGTAGTAAGGGTTGTAGACGATCTTGCGTCCGTCGCGTTCGCCGACGCGTCCGCGAACGAGCAGAGTCTTGCCGGGCTCGATTCCCGCGATCTTGCGACGTCCGATCCAGAGCAGCGTCACCGTGTCGGTGCCGTCGAAGAACTCGGCCTCGATATTGGCATTGGCCGCCCTCGAACAGGCTTCGACGCTGCGCAACCGACCGAACATCGTCACTTCCTCGCCGCGCGAGCAGTCGCACGCGCGCCGAGCCCCCGAGGCTTCGGAGGTTTCGGCCATCTCCTCGGCATCGAGTTGATCGATGTCCTCTGTCAACTTTCGCGTCAGGCGGCGAAAGTATCCTGCGGCAGCGGGTGCCATGGTGCGCTCCAGCGGTATGGGGGTCGTTCCGCGGGCTCCACGAGCCCGCAGTATGGGTCGTTCCGCAGGCTGCACGAGCCCGCGGTATGGGTCGTTCCGCAGGCTGCACTCCCGGCGGAGCAGTTGCGGCGACGTGGGGGTTTCCCGCGTCAGGGTGGGTACTTCGCCACTGTAGACCCGAAGTGTCACGCTGGCCAACCAGTGCCGACGCGGTGTCGGCAGGCGTGCACAATCGTGTCGTGCACAGCCGATTCGACACCCGTACCGCGATCGTTCTACCGGGGACGGGGTCCGACGCCCGGTTCGCCGCCGACGCGTTCTCGGCAGCATTCGACAGTGTGGGATTGACCACCATCGCGGTCGAACCCGACCCGGCCGATGTGGTGCAGAGCTACCTGTCCGCCCTCGACGACGCGGCGGATCGACACGGACGCATCGTGGTCGCGGGGATATCCCTCGGCGCAGCCGTCGCGGTTCGATGGGCTGCCGACCACGCATCGAACACCACGGCCCTTGCGCTCGCGCTGCCGGCGTGGACCGGCGACCCGACCGGTTCCTCTGCTGCCCTGAGCGCGGAATTCACCGCCAGGTCGTTGCGTGAACAAGGACTCGACGCGGTCATTGCGGCAATGGCGGCGTCGAGCCCGCCGTGGCTCGCGCGCACTCTGCGGAGGTCCTGGGCGGCCCAGTGGCCCGCCCTTCCCGACGCGCTGGACGAAGCGGCTCGCCATCGCAGCCTCGAACCCGATGAACTCGCTCGGATCGAGCTCCCTGCCATCGTCGTGGGCGCAGTGGACGACGCGGTCCATCCGATCGAGGTAGCTCGACAGTGGACGCGGGCGCTACCGAACTGCGAGCTGCGTACGGTGACCCTGGACGACATCGGGCGCGACCCGGGATGCCTCGGCCGGGCCGCCGTCGACGGTCTCGACAGGCGGTCTACTCAACCGCCCAGCTGCTGAATCGCCGATCCCGACGCACCCCGACGCGGCGCACGATCACGCTCGGCGGCGGTGGATTGCGAAACCGAATCCTGTTGCGGCGCAACAGGTTCTACAGACGGAACCGCAGCCTCGGGCTGAGCCGCCTGTTGCGTTGCAGTCTGCTGAGCGGCAGCTTGCTGCTGTGCTGCCGCAGCAAGCTGCTCCGCCAGCACCTGCGGCAACACCACCGGTAGCGGGGTGCGCACCGGATGTGGGTCGGTACCCCGGTCCACCACGGTCTGGCGAAGAATCGTGTGCGCCAGTCGAACGAGAGGTTGGCCCTCACCCACGGCACCCGAGGGGCCGGCCAGAACGCAGCGGACCATCCAGCGATAGCCGTCGACTCCGATGAAGCGCAGGTCCGCGTTGACCGTGACGCCGAGCAGTTCGCGGCCCCACGGACCCGTCTCCACTGTGGTCTCGGCCTTGTCGTTGCGCAACGACGTCGCCAGGTCGGCAGCAACCTCGCGCCATTGACCAGGGGATTTCGGTGCCGCGTAGGCAGCGATGGTGATGCGTCCGAACTGCGTCACGATGTGCACTGCCTGCGGGGTACCTGCTTGCGACATCTCGACCTGGAGTTGACCGCCCTCCGGCAGCGGAATCAACACCGAACCGAGGTCGAGTCTGGTCTTGGCGACGGTCTCGCGATCGTCGTCGAGGTCCTCGAGATCGTGGGGCCCGTCGGCGGCCGTCGTTGCGGCCTCGCCATCGACGTCCTCGTCTTCGTCTTCGACACCGTCGACGAATGGCTCCACACCGGGCGCGGAGGCACTGCCGGCGTCGTTCTTCTTACGCCGTCCGAACATGTTCAGCTCTCTTCTTCTCGGTTGTTTCCACTGTGCCTGCCGACGGCCGACGTCGTGGCGGAACTCACTGGTTCAGACTTGCATGCCCGCCGGTCGAACCATGACCACCGGCCCCGCGAACGGTGTCGTCCAGCTCGTCGACCTCGACGAACGTCACCAGTTCGACTCGCTGCACGATCAGCTGAGCGACGCGGTCGCCACGCTCGAGCACGATCGGGGTGTGCAGATCGTGATTGATCAGGCAAACCTTGATCTCGCCCCGGTATCCGGCATCGATGGTTCCAGGGGTATTGACCACGGAGAGTCCCGACTTGGCCGCCAACCCGGAGCGCGGATGCACCAGCCCGACGGTTCCGAGCGGGAGTGCGATCGCTATTCCGGTCCCCACCAGGACTCGCTGACCAGGCTCGATCGTGACCGGAGCCGTGATGCGCAGATCGACGCCTGCATCACCTTCGTGCGCACGTGCGGGTACCGGTAGGTCCCGATCGAGTCGGCGTACTCGAACTTCGGACACCGGATCCGTAGGCCACGGCAGGGTCGGGAATCTGGGGTCGGACGGCTCGGTGCCGGACTCGGTGACTTCGTCGCTCACGTCGACCGAGACTACGCGGGCCCGCTCCCCCGTCGGTGTGGCGACTACCCTGGAGCTCGTGACTGCAGATCGACAGGCCGAACACGCGTCGGAATCCGGCGACTCCACTGCCCGCACCGGATCACCGGCACCCGCCGGAACGGTGCACTATTCCGAGCGGCTGTGGGTGCCGATCTGGTGGTGGGCAGCGGGCGCGGCCGTGGCGGTGTTGCTCGCCGCAGAGATCCACATGGGCGCTCCGGGAATCCGAGCGTGGCTCCCCTACGTCCTGTTGCTCCCGCTGATCGCATGGGCTCTGTTCGCCTTCAGCAGGCTGCGCGTCGAGGTGGTCGCCGATGCAGGCTCGACCGGTGCCGAGCTGCGTGTCGGAAAGGCACATCTGCCGCTCGACGTCGCAGCCAAGGCGGCCGTCGTACCCGCGACAGCAAAAAGTGCGGCGCTGGGAAGGCAACTCGATCCCTTGGCCTTCGTGCAGCACCGCACCTGGGTGAAGCAGATGGTGATCGTCGTCCTCGACGATCCGGACGACCCGACGCCGTATTGGCTGGTCAGCACCAAACGGCCCGAGGAGCTCTTGGCGGTACTGACCGCGCACGGCGTCGAAGCGCGCTGAACCCCCGACAGTCCGCTCCTATCTGCGCAGTCCTGATCTGCACAGACCCGAGCTACTCGATCAGGCCTGTGCGAAAAAGGTCACGCCGCGCAGTCGCGGCACATCAGTACGCCGTTGGCGTCGCTGGCCAGTCGGCTGCGGTGATGGACCAGGAAGCAGCTCGAACACGTGAATTCGTCGGCCTGCTTGGGAACCACTCGTACCGAGAGCTCCTCGCCGGACAGGTCAGCGCCCGGAAGCTCGAACGACTCCGCGGTGTCGGACTCGTCCACGTCGACGACGGCCGACTGGGCCTCGTTGCGTCGGGCCTTCAGTTCTTCGAGCGAGTCCTCCGACACGTCGTCGGATTCTGTTCTTCTCGGTGCGTCGTAGTCGGTTGCCATTGTTCTCGTACCCCTCATCTTCGTGCGTGTGTGTGGTGGAAGCTGCCGATGTGGTCGGCTTGTGGCCGTCGGCTGTGAAGAGGGCACTTGCTCGCTCCCACCGATGTTCGTATCTGTTCGAAATCGTTCGTCGTCGCGCGGTGCCCGAAACTACACCGGGTAGTTCCCAGAACTCGCCGGTTGAAACCCGATCGAGACCTCGCTCACCTGATCGATGATGCACCGGCGTCCGATTCTTGAAGCACCGCGGCCGCCAGACAATAGCCGAAGCCGGTGACAAAGTTGAAACCGAACCGCCGATGAGTCCATTACCTGTGTGCACGCCGCACAACACCGGGACGAGCGGCTTCATTCCGCGACCCACAGAAGGCATCTCGACGCCGGTTTCGCGCGGTGAAACAGTCGCTGCGCACGCCGATCGAGGAGGGTCGGGCCGAGTGTGCCGTCCTCGGGCAGCGCGGGCATCTACAGTAGGCACCGCGTCGGTGTGAACCGACTCTGTGGACCGGTCTCGGCGTGTGCCGACGGAAAGGCGAAGATCAATCGTGGTTTCTCTGATCACCGAAGGCCATTCGGTCGACGGCCGAGGTCGTCCGTTCTGTCGACGCCGAGCGTTCCCCATCATCGCGGTCTTCACCGTGCTTGCTCTGCTCGGAGTGATCGTGTGGGTCAAGGTGTTCACCACCTCCGAGGCCACCTCGGCAACCGCCGAATGCAATGCGCCCACCACCACCGCTGCGACCGACGGCACGCAGCCGGTGCCGCTCGGCGGGGAAGTGGATCCGACGACGTTGCTCGACGTCCAGCCCGCCGCACTGTCCGCGTCCAAGGTGCGTGTGTTCAACGCCAACGGTGAGCGCGGACAGGCCGCCCTCGTCGCCGCCCAACTGATCGACTACGGCTTCGCGAGCGCACCGGACGTCCAGGTCGGCAACGATCCGGTCTACGTAGACCAGAACATGCAGTGCCAGGGCCAGATCCGCTTCGGTGCCGCCGGTTCGGCTGCCGCCAGCGCGGTGTGGCTGGTCGCACCCTGCGCCGAGCTCATCGAAGACGCCCGCACCGACGACTCGGTCGATCTGGCGTTGGGCACCTACTTCAGCGAGATCCAGCCGAACGACGACGCCGAGGAAGTGCTGCGCACTCTTGCGAGTGCTGCACCCGGGGCCGAGCCTGCGCCGCTCGATGCCGACCTGCTCTCGGCGGCACGCGAGTCACGCTGCTGAGGTCGTGTCGTCGCGTCAGCCGGGGATCGGATCGAGAGCGCCTGCGCTGCGCAGTACGGCCAGGAAGTCGTCCGAGATGCCCGGGGCCATGGCTACCGTTGCAGCACCCTGGGCGCTGGTCGAGTT
Organism: Rhodococcus sp. ARC_M5; assembly: GCF_022810405.1. Lineage (GTDB taxonomy): Bacteria > Actinomycetota > Actinomycetes > Mycobacteriales > Mycobacteriaceae > Rhodococcoides > Rhodococcoides navarretei. The sequence continues at coordinate 20,190 of NZ_JALGQE010000006.1, read as the reverse complement.
CGCAGCGGGCAACCTGACCACCGCGCCCGCCTCGGCCGCGATCAGTGCGCCCGCCGCCCAGTCCCAGGGACTGAGCCCGTGCTCGAAGTGAGCGTCGACCGCCCCCGACGCCACCATGCAGAGATCGAGCGCTGCCGACCCGATTCGGCGGATGTCGCGCACCTGGGGCAGCAGTTCGGAGATGATCGCTCCCTGCACCGCACGTCGCCGTGATCCGTAGCCGAATCCGGTGGCCAGCAACGTCATCGACACGTCGGTGACACCCGAACACGCAAGTTGCTCCCGGGTTCCGTCGGTTCGCTGCACCGTGGCACCGCGCCCGAGAGCAGCGGAGTAGACGAGTTCACGCGCGACGTCGACCACGGCCCCCGCGACACTGACTCCGTCGATCTGAACGGCAACCGACACCGCGTAGGCGGGGATTCCGTACATGAAGTTCACGGTTCCGTCGATCGGGTCCAGCACCCACCGCACACCGTCGAGCGAGTCGTCCTCGCTGCCTTCCTCCTCCCCGAGAATCGCATCCTCCGGCCGCAGCTGCGCGAGCAACTCGCGCAGGACGCGCTCGGTTTCGGTGTCCACGACCGTCACCGGATCGGTCGGTGTGCTCTTGGACTGCACCGCGCCGTCACCCTCGTTCGACGTGCCGTCGAACACCTGCGGGCGTCGGAGCCGAACGTGCTCGGCGGCTCGCGTCGCGACCCGAACGGCAACCTCGTGCAGAACGTCCACCTCACGGGTGGTCGATCCCTGCGCTGCCCGGTGCTCTCCCGGCAATTGCGTACTGGCGGTGTCGTTCTGCGATTCGTCTGATGTCGGCACACGTACATCGCAACACACACCGGCGTCCGAGCACCACCGCAGCGAGAGGCGGTGACGTCGTCGTGCCGCGTGCACCGAAACCACACTATTGTTCGGAGGCGACGGCACCACAAGGATTCGATCAGTCCAGGAGCGGCATCCACATGACACAGGCAGGTTCGGACAACACCACCGCCGGGGCGGCGCGCCACGGATTCGGCGTCGACGTCGGCGGCAGCGGCATCAAAGGCGGCATCGTCGATCTGAGCACCGGCGAGCTCGTCGGCGACCGCTACAAGATCCAGACTCCCCAGCCGTCGACCCCCGATGCCATTGCGCGCACGGTGGCGGAGATCGTCGCGCACTTCGAGTGGACCGGCCCGGTGGGAGTCACACTCCCCGCCGTGGTGACCAACGGTGTCGCTCGCTCGGCCGCCAACATCGACAAGTCCTGGATCGACACCGACGCTCGCGCGTTGTTCGCGAAGGCCATCGGCACCGACAGCGTCACCGTGCTCAACGACGCCGATGCGGCCGGAGTGGCAGAGGACAAGTACGGCGGAGGCAAGGGCAAGGACGGCGTCGTCGTGCTGTTGACGTTCGGCACGGGAATCGGCTCGGCCGTGCTGCACAACGGAGTTCTGCTGCCCAATACGGAGTTCGGTCACATGGAGATCGGCGGCAAGGAAGCCGAGCACCGTGCTGCGTCGTCGGTGAAAGAGAACCAGGACTTGTCCTACAAGGAGTGGGCCAAGGAGGTCTCGACGGTTCTGGAGGCGTTCGAGGCTCTGTTGTGGCCGGATCTGTTCATCGCCGGTGGCGGCATCAGCCGCAAGAGCGAGAAGTGGATTCCGCACCTGACCAATCGCACGCCCGTGGTTCCGGCAACCCTGCTGAACACTGCCGGCATCGTCGGTGCCGCACTCGCGGCGGACACCGCCGTGCCGTCGGCCGAGACCGACACGTCCGCAGGATCGGTGGACTGACACGCGGGTAGCCACCTGCGTAGGGCGAGGGTCGGTAACAAACTCCTGAGAGGTCGTTACAATGGTGTGTGCCGGTACGCAGCCGGCCGAATCCGAAGACCTCTCCGCCGGAAACAACTCTGGCGTGACGCCGCACGACTTCGTCACGAAAGGGCGTACGTGGCAGCCACCGATATCCGTCAGACCGTAGATTCCGAAACCGAGTCTGCGGCACCTGCACCTGCTGTCAAGGCACCCGCTGCGAAGGCACCGGCCAAGAAGGCACCCGCCAAGCGCGCCGTAGCCAAGAAGGCACCGGCGAAGAAGGCCGCAGCAAAGAAGACAGCAGCAACACCGGCGACCGGGGACGACGCCGAGGAGAGCACTCCGGGGATCGAAGACATCGACATCTCCGAGGGCGACCTCGCTGCCGCCGCCAACGACGTCGTCGAGGTGGTCGCGGCCGGTGACGACACCGAAGAGGACGCCACCACCGAGCCGACGGCCGAGGACAAGGCGTCCGGCGACTTCGTCTGGGACGAAGAAGAGTCCGAGGCACTGCGCCAGGCCCGCAAGGATGCCGAGCTCACCGCATCCGCAGACTCCGTTCGTGCGTACCTCAAGCAGATCGGCAAGGTTGCTCTTCTCAACGCGGAAGAGGAAGTCGAGCTCGCCAAGCGCATCGAGGCAGGCCTGTTCGCAGTCGAAAAAATGCGTGAGTCCGCGGAGAAGGGCGAGAAGCTCCCCGTTGCGCAGCGTCGGGACATGACGTGGATCTGCCGTGACGGCAACCGCGCCAAGAACCACCTTCTCGAAGCGAACCTTCGACTCGTCGTCTCCCTCGCCAAGCGCTACACCGGCCGCGGCATGGCTTTCCTGGATCTCATTCAGGAAGGCAACCTCGGTCTCATCCGCGCGGTCGAGAAGTTCGACTACACCAAGGGCTACAAGTTCTCGACCTACGCCACGTGGTGGATCCGTCAGGCGATCACTCGGGCCATGGCCGACCAGGCCCGCACCATCCGTATCCCGGTGCACATGGTCGAGGTCATCAACAAGCTCGGCCGCATCCAGCGAGAGCTGCTTCAGGACCTGGGTCGCGAACCCACTCCCGAAGAGCTCGCGAAGGAAATGGACATCACGCCGGAGAAGGTGCTGGAAATCCAGCAGTATGCGCGTGAGCCGATTTCGCTCGACCAGACCATCGGTGACGAGGGCGACAGCCAGCTCGGCGACTTCATCGAGGACTCCGAGGCAGTCGTCGCCGTCGACGCAGTGTCGTTCACTCTCCTGCAGGATCAGCTGCAGTCGGTTCTCGAGACGCTGTCCGAACGCGAAGCGGGCGTGGTTCGTCTGCGCTTCGGTCTCACGGACGGTCAGCCTCGCACCCTCGACGAGATCGGCCAGGTGTACGGCGTCACTCGCGAGCGAATCCGTCAGATCGAGTCCAAGACCATGTCGAAGCTGCGGCACCCGTCTCGGTCACAGGTACTGCGCGACTACCTGGACTGACTCGTCCGATTCACCCGAACTACGACCGTCGATCACCATGATCGGCGGTCGTTGTCGTCGACACGACAGAGCCGTCATATCCGCGGCACCCCGAATGTTCCGTCGGGGCCGGGCCGATAGTCGAGTACCGCAACGACTGCCGCGATCGTCAGCGGTCCGTACAGATGCGGGAACAGCATGGACTGCGGATCCGTGGGAACCCCCGGTTCCCACCGGACCGGAGCCGTCAGACGAGCCGGGTCAATGCGCAGCAGAACCAGATCCGTGCGGCCGGAGAAGAGGCGGTTCGCGGGCAAGTGCACTTGTTCGGGTGTGGACAGGTGGACGAACCCCACGGCGTCGTACGTGTCCGGGGTGTAGTCGGCCTGCCCACGCATGGACAGCCACTCCCCTGCGGTACAGATGTGAACGAGGTCGTCCTGCGTACTGGTCACCGTTCCATTCTGCAGTGTCGACTGCATGTCAGGGCGGCGGAATGTCGGCAACACCGTGATCTTTCCGAGTCGGCAGTCCACCGACGACCACCGCTGCGATGACGGCTGCGATCCCGAGTGCCTCGAGAGCCGTGGGGATCTGAGTCAGCATCACGGCACCGACCACCGTGGCGGTTGCCGGGAGCAGCGCCAGCAGCAACGCGAAGCGGGCCCGACCCACGCGCACCAGGACGTACTGATCGAGAACGTAGGGCACCACACTCGCCAGCAACCCGACGCCCAGTCCGAGAACCCAGATCCGCCAGTCTCCCAACGAGGTGGTGTGCGCAAGCGCAAACGGTCCGAACAACGGTACGGCGAGCAGCACGGAGGCGATGCCGAACCCGGCCGCCATGTCGTCGAGACCCTGACCTGCATCGGCAACCGATTTGCCGAGCACGATGTAGGCCGCCCACAGAGCGGCCGAGCCGAGCGCGAACGCGATGCCGATCAACCCCACCTCGCCACCCTCGAATTGCGCGGAGGCGATCGCGCCGACACCGGCGACCACGAGAAGCAACGCGCACACATCGACAGGTCTTCTCGACCCCGCCGCAGCGACCGCTATCGGCCCCAGAAACTCGATGGCCACCGCCGCGCCGAGCGGGAGCCTGGCGATCGCCTCGTAGAACATCACGTTCATGCCGATCGTCGCACCACCGAACGCAGCAGCGGTGATCAGTCGCCGCACGGTCCAGCGACCACCGACACCGGCCCGCTGCCGCCACGGTCGACGCCAGAGCACCAACACCAGCGCCGCACCGAACCCGCGGAGCCACGCCACCGCGGCCGGATCGACGGTGTCGAACAAGAACACACCGATCGCCGCACCGACGTACATGCACACCGCGCCGATCACGAACAGCGACGGAATACCCAGCTTCGATGTGCCGGAGAGTGTAGGAGAAGTCGAAGCCACACCGGTGACCCTACTGCCGCGACTCACGGCGAACACCGATCAGCTCTCAGCGAACAGTTTCCGCGACGTTCCTGCTCGTGAGCCATGTTTCGTGTTAGTGACAACACAAAGAAACGCGCTCGGGAACAACGCGTGACCGCCATACGTCTGACAGAGTGAACGAACCGCGCCATACCGACGCGGCGGACCGGCCCCAGGCGAACGGGACAACCCGCAAGCCAGTACGGAGGAGTCATGCCCGGAACATTGACCAGCCCACAATTGACAGCAGCGGACCGGTGCGACCGGTGCGGTGCAGGGGCTCGCGCGCGTGTCGTGCTCTCGACCGGTGGAGAGCTTCTCTTCTGCGGTCACCACGCCACCGAGCACGAAGCCCGTTTGCGTGAAGTGAACGCAACGGTGATGACCGAATCGGACTCCACGGTGTAACGCACCGCCACGTCGGGGGAATTCAGGTTCGCCACGATCGAACACGAAAAAGACGGATGGTCCACGGACCGTCCGTCTTTTTCGTGCCGCTACATCTTGCGGAGCTGGGCGATGCGCTCACCCAACTGATCGGCCGAGGCCATCGCCGTCGGCGGCCCACCACAGATGCGCCGCAGATCGCCGTGAATGACACCGTGCGGCTTCCCGGTCCGATGGTGGTACACCGCGACCAAACTGTTCAGTTCACGCCGCAGGCCGGCCAACTGGCCCGCACTGCTGGCCCTGTCGTTGACGACGGGGGGCACCGGAACTGCGGGCCCCGCTGCCGGCTTGTCGATCTGCTCCTGCTGGCGTTGGCGCAGCAGGTCACGCATCTGTGTGGCGTCGAGCAAGCCGGGCAGACCCAGGTAGTCGGCTTCCTCGTCGCTGCCCGAGAACGTCGCCGTGCCGAACGAGGAACCGTCGTAGATCACCTGATCGAGTTCGGCATCCGCACCGAGCGAGGTGTACGCCTTCTCCTCTTCGCCCAGCTCGTCCTTCTGCTTGTTGGCGTCGGCCAACAAGTCGTCGTCGAAACCGTCCTTCTCGCGGTGCGGTTTGCCGAGAATGTGATCGCGCTGCGCCTCGAGCTGCGACGCGAGGTCCAGCAGAACCGGTACCGACGGCAGGAACACGCTTGCGGTCTCGCCTTTGCGACGCGACCGCACGAATCGACCGATCGCCTGCGCGAAGTACAGCGGCGTCGACGCACTGGTCGCGTAGACGCCGACGGCCAGACGCGGAACGTCGACCCCCTCCGACACCATGCGGACGGCAACCATCCAGCGCTGGTCGCTCTTGCCGAATGCCGCGATCCGCGCCGAGGACGTGGGGTCGTCCGAGAGCACGATCGCCGGCGTCTCCCCCGTGATCACCTCGATCAGCTTTGCGTAGGCCCGGGCTACCGTCTGGTCGGTTGCGATCACCAATCCGCCTGCATCGGGCATGCCACCCGCTCGCAACTGGCCCAGCCGTGTGTTCGCAGCCAGCAGCACGGCGGGCATCCAGTCGCCCTGTGGATCGAGCGCAGTGCGCCACGCTCGCGCGGTCTGTTCGGCATTGAGCGGCTCACCCAGCCGAGCGGTGTATTCCTCACCCGCACTGTCACGCCACCGCGCTTCGCCGGAGTAGGCGAGGAACACGACAGGCCGGACGACTCCATCGGCCAGAGCATCGGAGTAGCCGTACGCGTGATCGGCCTTCGACCGCATCGCTCCGTCCTGATCCGGCTCGTAGTTGACGAACGGGATGGGGCTGTCGTCACTACGGAACGGCGTGCCGGTCAACGCGAGACGTCGGGTCGCGTCTCCGAACGCTTCGCGAATACCTTCGCCCCAGCTCTTCGCGTCACCACCGTGGTGAATCTCGTCGAGGATCACGAGAGTCTTGCGGGACTCGGTGCGCACGCGGTGCTTGAACGGATGCGAGGCGATCTGCGCGTAGGTCACCACCACGCCGTGATAGTCGCTCGAGGTCTGACCGGTCGAGTTCGAGAAGCGCGAATCGAGTGCGATGCCCACCCTGGCTGCCGACTCGGCCCACTGGTGCTTGAGGTGCTCGGTAGGTGCGACGACGGTGACCTGATCGACGGTTCGGTGGGCGAGCAACTCTGCGGCCACGCGTAGAGCGAAGGTCGTCTTGCCTGCGCCCGGCGTCGCAACGGCCAGGAAGTCCTTGGGCGAGGCGACGAGATACTTCGTCAGCGCACGCCGCTGCCACGCGCGCAGCGGCGCTCCCCCGCTCACGGGAGCTGCCGTCTGCTCGGTGGATGGTGGTGTGGGATCGAACATGTCAGCGCTCACTGGCCGCCGGTTCCTGGCATCGATGTGAATTCCTCGCGCTCTCGGTAGCCCTGCAGTGTCCGCCGAGGAGCCTATCGCTCCGCACCGACCTATCCCGCATCGCTGGGGTGAGTCGGATGCGACACGGCGGGGCGGGTCGTTAGGCGAAGTCGCCTCTCGTCAGGAATGCTGGAGACACCATGAGCGAGTCTGCAGGAGGAACTCCACCACCGGAACGGTTGTCGGCGCGAAGGCCGCTCCGTGCGGTGTGGAAAGTGATTCTTCGCACTCTGAGCAAAGCCTGGGACGATTCGATCTTCAGCAAGGCTGCGACTGCCGCCTTCTGGCAGACACTGTCGCTGCCACCGCTGCTTCTCGGCGTACTCGGCAGTCTCGGATTCGTCGGTGGATGGTTCGGTCCGAACACCGTCCAGATCATCGAGTCCAAGATCATCACGTTCAGCAACACGCTCTTCAGCAGCAGTGTCGTCGATCAGATCATCGCACCGACCGTCCGAGACGTACTCGCACAGGGCAGTGGCGAGATCGTCTCGGTGGGCTTTCTGCTCTCACTGTGGGCCGGCTCGTCGGCGATCTCGACCTTCGTGGACTCCATCGTCGAAGCACACGGACAAGCCGACGCGCGAAATCCCGTGTGGCAGCGGTTCTTCGCGCTGCTCCTGTACGTCGGCTTCCTGATCATCGCGGTGTTCGTGCTTCCGCTCGTCGCACTCGGGCCGGTGTACGTCCAACAGATACTGCCCGATTCGTGGCTCACCGTCGGCAGCGAACTCGTCGACTTCATGTACTACCCCGCCGTGGGTCTGCTGCTGATCATCGGCCTGACCACGTTGTACAAGCTGGCGTTGCACACCTCACTGCCGTGGCATCGTCTGCTCGGTGGAGCACTGCTGGCCGGTGTGTTCTTCATGATTGCCAGTGCCGTACTTCGCCGGTACCTGACCTGGGTCACCAGCACCGGCTACACCTACGGTGCGTTGGCAACGCCGATCGCGTTTCTGCTGTTCACGTTCTTCCTCGGCTTCGCCGTGGTCCTCGGAGCCGAGTTCAACGCCACGATCCAGGAGTTCTGGCCTGCCCGAGCAACCCGAATGGATCAAATGCGTGAGTGGATCGCTGCGCAGGCGGCTGCGGACGACAAGCCGTCGGGACCGGTGACCGCGGTCGCGCGACGCCTGGCCACAGGGCCGATCAAAGTCACGGCACCGATCAGAGTCGTCGGTGACCGGCAACGATCCGACCGACCCGAACCGTCTCCGTGACAGTCGGGTCCGGCGGACTCATTTTCGGACGCGAGTTGTCACTCGCCCTTCTTGAGGCCCTCGTAGACCTTCTTGCAGTCCGGGCACACCGGAGATCCGGGCTTCGCGGACTTGGTGACGGGAAACACCTCACCGCACAGCGCGACAACGTGCGTACCCATGACCGCGCTCTCGGCGATCTTGTTCTTCTTGACGTAGTGGAAGAACTTCGGCCGGTCGTCCTCGGTGGTTTCGTCCGGTGCGATATCGGGACGATCCTTCGTCTGAGTGCTCATGGACACAGATTAATCCGTCGATCCATCGAGGGGTAACCGGTTGCACACGCTCGACGCAAGCATTCTGTGAGCAGTAGTGCCACAGTGGAGTTATGACGAGAACCCCAGGGTTCGACGGAAGCGCGTACAGCGACTCGCCGGATGGGCCCGTTCTGATCACCGAGGCACAGCAGTCGGTCGAAGAGCAGCACAAAAAGCGTGTACGCAAGTACATGTTCATCATGTCCTTCCGCATCCCGGCGTTGGTGTTGGCCGCCATCGCATACGGGATGTGGATGAATCCATGGATCTCCATGGCCATAGTCGGAGCGTCCATTCCACTGCCGTGGATGGCGGTGCTGATCGCCAACGATCGGCCGCCCCGCACCAAGGACGAGATGAGCCGATACGACTACCGGACCGTGGACCGGCCGCAACTGGAATCGAGCAACCACCGAGTGATCGAGGCGGGCGACGACTGACGGAGCGGCTGTCACCGATGCGACACTTGCGTCGTGACTGCACAGAACTCCACGTCCCCACTCGTTGCTGCCTGCTCTGTACTTCGTGATGCCTTCGACCGAGTGGGATACGACGCCGACGGCGTTCTGACGCTGCTCGGCGACGACGCCCATGCGGCCCTCGGTCGCAGCGAGCCGGTCCCGGTACGCAACGCCAGTCTGGACGGAGGTGCGCTGGGTGTGCTGGTGCGCCTGTTTCTCCTCGTCGACGACTGCCCCGAGTCCGATGTCGCCGACGCCATCGCGCCCCTGACGGTTGCCGACGCCGTATCGGCCGGGATTCTCACCCGCTCCGGATCCACGGTGCGGACGCTGCTCGACATCCGCCCACTCGACGCCGGACACGGAACTCGATGGATCGTCTCGGATCCGGACGGCAGCATGCGCGTCGCCGAGACGGCACCCGACCACGTGCTGGGCGTCGGGCAGGCCTCACTCTCACTTCTCCGTGGAACACCCACCTCCCCGGTCACCAGCGTGCTCGACGTCGGCACCGGATGTGGCGTGCAGGCAGTCCACGCCTGCGGCTACGCGGAACAGGTGACCGCGACCGACATCAGCCCACGGTCGATGGACCTCGCGGCGGCGACGATGGCACTCAACGGACTGGACGTGGAGTTGCTGCACGGGTCGTGGTTCGAGCCGGTCGCCGGACGTCGATTCGACCGCATCGTGGCCAATCCACCGTTCGTCGTCGGCCGCGCAGAGGTACTGCACTCCTACCGCGATTCCGGCCTCGACCTCGACGGGGCCAGCGCCCTGATGGTCGGCCGTGCCCCGGACCACCTCGCACCGGGCGGCACCGCTGCCATCCTGGCGTCCTGGATCCACGTCCGAGGCGAGGACTGGCGTGCGCGGGTGGCGTCGTGGCTGCCGGCTCACGGGATCGACGCCTGGGTCGTCGAGCGCGATGTCGCCGATCCTGCCCTGTACGTGGGCACCTGGATGCGCGACGGCGGCCTCGATCCCCGCGATCCCGACGCGGCCGCGGTGGCACAGTCCTGGCTCGACCACTTCGCGGACGCCGATGTGGAAGGGATCGGCTTCGGATTCGTGTATCTCCGCCGAACGGACGAGCCCACCGACCTACTCGCCGAGGAGCTCACGCACGGCTTCTCGGACCCGCTGGGCAACGAATCGCTGCAGTACTTCGCGCGGCTCGACTGGCTCCGAGAGCACGACATCCTCGACTCGGTCCTGACCCTCGACCCGAACACGGCACTCGAGCGCGTCTACCTTCCGGGCGACGAGGGCTGGTCGCCGGTGGCAGTTCGGGTGCATCGCGGGAACGGGCCGCAGTGGCAGCACGACGTCGACGAGCTTGGTGCGGCTCTGCTCGCCGGGCTGCGACCCGATGGCCTACCGGTCGGTGAACTGGTGGAGCTGCTCGCTGCTGCGCACGACGAGGACGCCGAGCAACTGGCCGTGCATGCGGTGACGATGATGCAGGGGCTCGTCCGGCACGGCTTGGTTCTGCCGGCTCGATGAGTCCCCGACAGCGCCCCAGGAGAGCGACCGTTCCCGGCGGCTTCACTTCTCAGCAACTTCTCAGGACGAACATCATGTAATCCCTGGTCACGCGGGTATCCACAGGATCGGCGTGGGAACTTATCGGAGTCTCCCGAGCGTTGAACCCAGTGAGACACCACCGACCAGGAGGCAAGTCATGACCAGCCCCAGCACCACGATTCGTCCACGGCCGACCGACGCCGATCTGGACGCCCAGAGCCCAGCCGCCGATCTCGTTCGCGTGTACCTCAACGGCATCGGCCGCACTGCGTTGCTGACGGCTGCCGAGGAAGTCGATCTGGCCAAGAGGATCGAGGCTGGTCTCTACGCGAAGCAGGTTCTCGAGAACACGAAGCGGCTGAGCGCAGTCAAGAAGCGCAATCTCGCCATCATCGTTCGCGACGGCAGCGCCGCACGCAGCCACCTGCTCGAAGCGAACCTCCGCCTGGTCGTGTCCCTCGCCAAGCGCTACACCGGTCGCGGTATGCCCCTGCTCGACCTGATCCAGGAGGGCAACCTCGGGCTCATCCGCGCGATGGAGAAGTTCGACTACGCCAAGGGCTTCAAGTTCTCGACGTACGCAACGTGGTGGATTCGTCAGGCCATCACCCGCGGTATGGCGGATCAGAGCCGCACGATCCGGCTGCCCGTCCACCTGGTCGAACAGGTCAACAAGCTGGCCAGAATCAAGCGTGAGCTGCATCAGCAGCTCGGCCGCGAGGCGACGGACGACGAGCTGTCGAGCGAATCGGGTATCGCGGTGGAGAAGATCGCGGATCTGCTCGACCACAGCCGCGACCCGGTGAGCCTGGACATGCCGGTGGGCAGCGACGAGGAAGCGCCTCTCGGAGACTTCATCGAGGATTCCGAAGCGACGTCCGCGGAGAATGCCGTCATCGCGGGCCTGTTGCACAGCGACGTCCGCGTCGTTCTCGGCACGCTCGACGAACGGGAGCAGCAGGTCATCCGTCTGCGCTACGGCCTGGACGACGGTCAGCCCCGCACCCTCGATCAGATCGGCAAGATCTTCGGTCTCTCCCGCGAGCGTGTCCGTCAGATCGAACGCGAGGTGATGGTCAAGCTTCGGCAGGGCGACCGCGCCGAGAAGTTGCGGTCCTACGCCAGCTGAGCCCAGTCACCGAACGGTGGAGCATCAGTGACAAACCTGTGTGCCCCACCCCACGCGGTAGCCGAGCCGACGTTCTCTCCCCTCGGGACGTCGACTCGGCTGCCGCTTTTTCGGTTGCCCATCCGTTCAGCGCAGGCGACGTGGGCCCAGGTCGGCTTTGGTGGGCTCGGGACCGATCCGCACCCGAGCGTCGGTGATCTGCGCGCCGTCGGCCGATGCAAGGACCGGCTCGCACGAAATCTCGCGTATGTCCGAGATATCTTCTGCCAGTGCAGAAATACGCTGCACCAAGTCGATCAGCGCGCTTTTGTTGACGGGAACCGCATTGCGGTATCCGGACAGCAGCGGGGCCGCCTTCGGTGCGTCGATCAGCTGTGCGGCCTCGTCCTCGGTCAACGGCAGGACCCGATACGCCCGGTCGCCCAGCAGGTCCGAGATCACCCCCGCCAGACCGAACGAGATGAGTGATCCGAACGACGGGTCGTCCTGCACACGCACGACACAGCCGATGCCCTTGACCGCCATGCGCTGAACGTGCAGCAACGGTTCGCCGGAGTCTGCAGCGAGGTTCCGGTATGCCACCCGCACCGCGGAGGCGTCGGCCATGTCCAGACGCACTCCCCCGAGATCGGGCCGGTGTCGCCACCGCTCCCCGGTCGCTTTGACCGCTACCGGGTATCCCAGCTCGTCTGCCGCGGCGACGGCCTCGTCCTCGTCGGTCACGGTCCGGAAGGCCACGACGTCGAGGCCGTAGCAGGCCAGCAATTCTGCGGTCTCGAAATCGGAGAGCCACCGTCCCTGACTGCCCGCCGAACGCCATCCCTCGACCAGGTGTTTGGCCCGTTCGGAGTCGATGCTCTTGGGTCGGACGAGGTTCGACACCGGTCGCGAGCGCCACGACGAGTACCGCCACGCGGCGGCCAGCGCCGCAACGGCCCGCTCAGGACCCGAGTAGGAGGGCACCGAACCACGCACGGGGTGTCCGCCCGGTCCGCGCACTGCCAAGACGTCGGGGATTCCTTCCGTGGCCAGGAACGTCGAGAGCACCGGCTTGTCGGATCCACGAACGGCGTTGCCGAGCGCTGCTGCGAACGGTTCGACCTCCACGGCGACCGGCGGCACGAACACCACGATGACCGCATCGATGTCCGACGCCGCCAATGCCGACGACACGGCTGCGGCGAACTCTTCGGGGCCCGCCTGCGGACCGACATCGGTCGGGTTGCTCGCGTGCAGGCCCTTGGCGCGCGCAGCGTCGACCGCCAGCACGCCCAGAGCCGTCGAATTTCCCACCACGGCCACCCGCGGTCCGGCCGGGAGAGGTTGATTGCCGAACAGGACAGCGCAGTCGAACAATTCCGAGATCGTGTCGACCTGGATGACGCCTGCCTGAGCGAAGAGTGCGCGCACGATCGAGTCGTCGATGTCGGCGCCGATCGCATGTGCGGGCGGCACGGCACCGCGTCCGCTCTTGACCGCGATGATGGGCTTGCTCCGGGCGACCCTGCGCGCGATTCTGGTGAACTTCCTGGGATTACCGAAGCTCTCGAGATACAGCAGAATCACCTCGGTGGCCGGGTCCGAATCCCAGTACTGCAGTAGGTCGTTTCCCGACACATCGGCGCGGTTGCCGGCCGAGACGAACGTGGACAGTCCGAGTCTGCGCTTGGCCGCCTCGTCCAGAATCGCGATGCCGAGTGCGCCGGACTGACAGAAGAATCCGACGTTGCCCGGAGTGGGCAGATGCGGAGCGAGAGTGGCGTTCAGACCGAACTCGGGATCGGTGTTCGCCACACCGAGCGCGTTGGGCCCGATCAACCGCATTCCGTGCGCCCTCGCCGCCAGCACCAGCCTGCGCTCGCTCTCCTGCCCGGCCGGTCCGGTCTCACCGAATCCACCCGAGACCACCAGAAGCGCTTTGACGCCCTTGTCCAGGCAGTCGTCGAGTACCGCGTCGATGGCATCTGCCGGAACCGCTGCGATCGCCAGATCGACCGGATCGGGGATGTCGTGCACCGTGGCGTAGGCGCGGACCCCGCGGACGGACCGGTGGTCGGCGTTGACGGGATAGATCGGGCCGGTGAAGTTGCCGGCCAACAGATTCGCGAGGACGGCGTTGCCCACCTTCGAGCTGTCCGTCGATGCTCCGATCACAGCCACCGATCGGGGGCTGAGCACGTTGCGCACACTGCGGGCCTCGGCAGCGCGCTCGCGCGAATTGCGCACCGAGAGCAGCGCTTCACTCGGATCGATGGCGAATTCGAGGCGCAGTACGCCACCCTCGAAGGACCTGCTGACCTGATACCCCGCTTCGCGGAAGACGGTGACCATGTTCCGGTTCTCGGCGAGCACCTCGGCGACGAACATGTTCACCCCGTTCTCGGCGGCCGCCCCGGCGAGGTGTTCGAGCAGAATCGGGCCCAGTCCGCGACCCTGATGCGCGTCGGCGACGACGAAGGCCACCTCGGCGGAATTACCGTCGCCCTCGGGCAGTCGTTCGTAGCGGCCGACCGCGATGATGTCGTCGCCGAGGACCGCGACGAACGCCACCCGGTCGTGGTGGTCGACAGTCGTGAAGTTCAGCACGTCGCGCTGGGGCATCGTGGGATACGGCCCGAAATACCGTAGGTACCTCGTCCGCTCGGACAGTCGACCGTGAAATGCGACGATGCGTTCGGAGTCCGAGGGAACGATGGGACGCAGGTGCACCACACCGCCGTCGGAGGTGAGAACGTCGGCCACCCAGTGCCGTGGGAACGAGGTCTCCGCGCGCTCTCTGGCCAGGTCCTTCTCGCTCTGGTCCGATGCCGCAGCGGCCGTTTCGGCCGGAGGGCTGTCGGTCGGTTCAGTCACGCGGGTCCTCCGGATCGAGTCCGAGCAGTGGAAACACTGCTCGACGAGTGGCGATGATCGCCGAGTCGACGCGTTCGAGCGCCCTGTCGGTGCCGTCGGTTCCGGAGAGCGATCCTCCAGGTCCGTCCCAGGCGGGATAGTCGACGTCTCCACCGTCACCCATCGTCTGCGGCAGATCGACGCTCGGCGCCATGGTCCGTACTCGCTCGCGCCACGTGTCCGGCAGCGCCGACATCGGGTCGATGTCGCGGCCGAGCGCCGCAGCGATGAGGTGCGTCCAGGATCGTGGAACGACGCGCACCAGGCCGTACCCTCCACCGCCGACGGCCAACCATCGACCTTCGGAATGCTTGTCCGCCAGATCACGCATGGCCAGGAAGGCAGCGTTCTGTCCGTCCACGGTCAGAGCCAGATCCGCGAGGGGATCTTCGCGGTGGCTGTCGACACCACATTGGCTGACGATGATCTGCGGCGCGAATGCCCCGATCGCGCCCGGCACGATGGCGTGGAACGCACGCAGCCACAACCGATCCGCGGTGCCAGGAAGCAACGGAACGTTGATGGAGGTTCCCTCGCCACGTTCGGTTCCCACCTCGGTCGACCATCCGGTGTTCGGCCACAGCGTCGCCGGATGTTGGTGCAACGAGATGGTGAGCACCCTGGGGTCACCCAGAAAGGCCGCCTGCACGCCGTCCCCGTGGTGTGCATCGACGTCGATGTAGGCGATTCGATCGAAACCGTTGTCCAGCAACCACGAGATGGCGATCGCGGCGTCGTTGTAGACACAGAATCCCGAGGCCCAGTCGGCCATCGCGTGGTGCATTCCACCGCCGATGCTCACCGCGCGTCGGGCCCGACCCGACGCGATTTCGCGCGCGGCAGCCAGCGACCCACCGGCGAGCATGGCGCTCGCCTCGTGCATCTGTGGGAACACGGGGTTGTCGTCGGAGCCGAGCCCGTGGACGACGTCGTCGGGGTCGCGCAGCGCCGGACCCTGCGACGGTGCCTGCTTGACGGCCTCGATGTAGGCGCTGGTGTGGAAGCGAAGCAGCTCGGAATCAGGTGCGGCGGCGGGCTCGACGAGTTCGACGCCGGCGAGGAGGCCGATGTCGGTGGCGAGCGCCATCGTCAGATCGAGCCGTGTGGGGTTCATCGGGTGGTCGTCGCTCCACCGGTAGCCGAGGTAGTCCTTGCTCCACACGACGATGTCCTCGGGGCGGTTCGGGATGGACGCGGCGGCGCGTGTCGCCTGATCAGACATAGGGACAAAACTACGTTGTCGGGCGGGATGGTGTTGCCGGGTTCCGGTGTTGTCCTCTGTGTCCCTTTGTGAGAAGCCATGGGAAACGTCGGTCACCGTTGTGGTGCGCCGCGCCCGCTACGTCTGGGTGCAGCGCCGATTTCGGGGCGCTGACGGTAGGATCGAGCCCGACGAAGGGGTTGAGTGTGAAGGATCTGGTCGACACCACGGAGATGTACCTCCGGACGATCTACGACTTGGAAGAAGAGGGCGTGATTCCGCTCCGCGCGCGAATCGCCGAACGGCTCGAACAAAGTGGTCCCACCGTCAGCCAAACCGTTGCTCGGATGGAGCGTGACGGCCTGTTGTCCGTCGCCGGCGACCGGCACCTGGAGCTGACCGAGAAAGGCCGCAGCCTGGCGGTTGCCGTCATGCGCAAGCATCGGTTGGCCGAGCGTCTGCTGGTGGACATCATCGGTCTGCGATGGGAAGACGTCCACGCCGAGGCGTGCCGTTGGGAACACGTGATGAGCGAGGAGGTCGAGCGCCGCTTGGTCACTGTGCTGAACAACCCGACGACATCGCCGTACGGCAACCCGATTCCTGGGCTCGCCGAGCTCGGTCTGGGCCAGTCGACTCTGGCACCGGAGGCTCTCATCCGCCTCACCGATGTGCCGGTCGGTCAACCGACAGCGGTCGTGGTGCGTCGTCTCGCCGAGCACGTGCAGTCCGACCCCGAGGTCATCGCTCAGCTTCGCGAGGCAGGCGTTGTCCCCGATGCTCGGGTTACAGTCGAGGCCAAGCCCGGGTCGATCACGATCACGGTGCCAGGACACAGCGGTGTCGACATATCCGACGAAATGGCGCACGCCGTTCAGGTGAAGAGGGTCTGACCTCGCACCGACGACGGCGTCGGACGCGTGTGAGGGAGAACGAGCAATGAAGCTACTGGTTACCGGTGGGGCGGGATACGTCGGCAGCGTATGTGCCGCAGTACTCGTCGAGCGCGGCCATGAGGTCGTCGTCGTGGACAACCTGTCCACCGGTAACCGGGACGCCGTTCCCCACGGTGCGACATTCGTCGAGGGCGACATCAAGGACGCAGCTGCCGACGTGCTGATCGGCGGCAACTTCGACGCCGTTCTGCACTTCGCCGCTCAGTCTCTGGTGGGCGAATCGGTGATCTCGCCCGACAAGTACTGGAGCGGGAACGTGGTCACCTCGTTGGCCCTGCTCGACGCCATCCGTGCGTCCGGCACACCGAAGCTGGTGTTCTCCTCCACGGCAGCCACGTACGGCGAGCCCGAGAGGACACCGATCACCGAAGAGGCTCCCACTCGCCCCACCAATCCCTACGGTGCCACCAAGCTCGCGATCGATCACGCGATCACCTCGTATGCAGCCGCTTACGGGCTCGCCGCGACAAGCCTCCGGTACTTCAACGTCGCCGGTGCGTACAACGGCTTCGGGGAGAATCGCGTCGTCGAGACACACCTGATTCCGCTCGTACTCCAGGTCGCTCTGGGGCAGCGAGAGAAGATCTCGGTGTTCGGCACCGATTGGCCGACTCCCGACGGAACGGCCGTCCGCGATTACATCCACGTCGCCGACCTCGCCGAGGCACACATCCTCGCCGTCGATGCAGCACAACCGGGCGAGCACACCATCTACAACCTCGGCAGCGGCACCGGATTCTCCGTGCACGAGGTCATCTCGTCCTGCGAGCGGGTCACCGGCCTACCGATCGCCGTCGAACACGCTCCCCGCCGAGCCGGTGACCCGGCAGTTCTGATCGCCTCGAGTGCACGCGCGGTCGAGGAACTGAAGTGGACACCGGAGCTGACCGATCTCGATCGCATCGTCGCCGACGCGTGGGCATTCCTCCAGCAACTCGGCGATCGTTCTCACGCAGCGCGCTGACCCCGAGCTACGCGAGGATTCACCGTCGACCGAACGGGTCGCCGGGTAGCCGAACACCGCAGGCGCGAGCACACGCGAATCCCGTTTCGGCGACTTCGCGCACCAGTTCGGGACCCGCACCGGCGCTGAGAGATCTGTCCAACAATCGCGCCAGGCTGTAGGTGTCGTCCGCGTCGAGTGCCGCATCGATGGCGATGCGCGCCATCGGCCCGTCTCCGCGTACATACGCGCTGAACGCCAGAAGTGTTGCGGCGATTGCTCTTTCACACCGAGGGAGGACGCGAGACAACGCCGTCCAGAACTCCTCCACCGATCCCGCATCGTCGCCGAGCGTCAGGGCGAGCAGTGCATCACGCACCTGGATGTGACCGATCGCGATTCCGATTCGAGCGACGTCGGTCGGGTCCAGTTCGGTGTCGTACGGCCCCCGCGCGACGTACGACAGCACCGAGGTCAACTCGTCGGCATGAGATCGGCCGCCGTCCCGCCGTTGTCGTGACATCTCGGCAGCCACGGCCCGCACGGTCTCGGCGGGGCCCGGCGCGACGGTCTCGGCCAGCTCACGCCTGGACCGTCGGACAGGGTATCCGTCGAGCACGCGGGCAACGGTCATCGGCGACGCCGACGGATCGGACATCGATCCGTGCCGCTGGGGTCCACGTAGCGACCACCAGCAGGCAGAGTCTGCGATCTCCGACGCCGCGAGGGCAGCGCTGAGCTGCACCCCGAACGACGCGAGTGTGGTGTCGAGTTCCAGAACCAGCGCCTCCACGTCGAGCAGATGCGGCGTTCGGACGGTTCGATCCAGCCTGTCGTCGACGAAGACCGCCATGACTGCGGGGATGTTCTCCAGAGCACAGTAGCCGGCCAGATGGTCGATGACATCGAGCATCTCCGGAGTCGCTCGGGTATGACGACCCGCGCGACGATCGACGTGGTCGCCGGCCAATACGAGGTCGTGACGCATCGTGGGTCCCACGCCGGAGCCGCCGGCCTGGAAGGCGATGAGCACCATCGATCGATGCGGGTGGAATCCGAGCATGGCCGGCACGGCTGCCATCAGCTCGCTTTCGTCGCCGAGGCGCACGCGATGGCGAGGGTCGACGTTGTCCTGAGAATTCATCGGTGAGTACATGCACCGAATTCTGGCCGGGGAGCCGAGAGCCGAATCAGGATCGACCTGGGCTTTCACACTGCCCTGTGGAGAACTACGTCCCTGTGGATGGATCGTGCCGCTGGAGCAGTTGCGAACCGATGTGTGTCGGTTCCGTCTGCTACGGCCGTGTCAGCTCTGGCCGACCTTCTGTACGGCCGCGGTGAACAGTTCGTCGAGGGTCATCGCATCGGGCGTGCCCGAGCCGAAGGACATGAATGTGGCCGAGACTCGAACGTCGTCGATCTGGGCCATCAATGTCAGCATCGACTGGGTGACGGCGTCGCCACCTGCCCCCGATGTGACGGTCTGCCGGACGGCCAACGTGTCGTCCGCGTCGATGGGCGGCGCGGGTGTCAGCGTCGACGTCACCGTCGACGTCGCGCCGGACTTGGTTGCGGTGACCTCGCCGCACTGTTCCAGCTGTTCCTCGCGCGCCGACAGTGGTTCGTCCACTGCGGTCAACTCGATCGAGATGGTCGACCGGCTGTCGTTGTCGGTGCCCACGATCATGGCCGTGCCGGTGGGGCCGAAATCCTGATCGGCAGGCTTGCATCCGGCTGGGCTGACCTCGGCACCGGCCGGAATTCCGCTGAGGTCGGGGGCGGCCTGCGAGATGGCCTGCTGAGGCAACACCAGGGCGTCGTACGGTGCCGGAAAGCTCGACGGGTCTATCAGCAGCGTGTTCAGATCCACGCCCGGCTGTGCCGACGTGCTGGCGGCACCCGGGCTGGGTTCCGGAGTTCCGGTGACGGTGGAGCTGCAGCCGACCAGCACGAGAGCTGCAATCACTGCCGAGGTCGCGGCGATGGGCAGACGGGTTCTATGTGCGGCGGGGCTCACAAGGCGTCCTCTTCAGGTCGGTGGGACGCCGCAGCACACGCTCCGGCGTCCCACCACTGTCTCATTCCGACCACCTCGAACGCGGCAGGCGACCCACAGCGGTGTCGCGAATTCAGCTGCCGCGGGCGATCCACTCCTCGAGGTGCGGTGCTTCGTCGCCGATGCGCGTCCCGTCACCGTGGCCGGTGTTGACTCGGGTGTCGACGGGAAGCGCGAAGAGCCGGTCGCGGATGGACCCGATGATGGTCGGGAAATCCGAGTACGACCGTCCGGTGGCTCCCGGTCCGCCGGAGAACAGGGTGTCGCCGCTGAACAACTCCCCCGCCTCCGGCAGATACAGGCAGGTCGATCCGGGTGAATGCCCGGGCGTGTGCAGCGCCAGGATGTCGGTTCCGGCGACGGTGATGCGTTGGCCGTCCTCGAGCGTCGAGTGCCCGACTCCCGGGTGCGTCTGTTCCCACAGCATGTCGTCGGCGGGGTGCAGCAGAATCGGCGCGTCGAGGGTCTCCGAGAGTTCGGGTGCCACGGTCACGTGGTCGTTGTGTCCGTGGGTGCAGACGATCGCC
>NZ_JALGQE010000005.1 GCF_022810405.1 Rhodococcus sp. ARC_M5 | reverse complement strand
CGACGAACGAACCCAGCAGTATCGGGACCGGCGACTGACAGAAGGCAAGACCCCACGCGAGATCACCCGATGCCTCAAACGCGCCATCGCCCGCGAAATCTACGGCCTACTCAAGCCGCCCCAGACCACTTGACAAACATAGGAGCATCGTTCAGTGGCCTTTCGGGGGGTCGATGTCACATTCAGTGGACCCCGTGAGGCGAGCGGTGGAGTCCGGGCAGCTGACTGTCAGATGCCCAACTGCGCGCGGAGGTCGAGCACTCGTATCGCGATGATTCCGAGGGACACCACAGCAACGGCGATCACCGACAACCACGCCATGGACAGGCCGGCCAGGGTTCTCGGTGCTCCCGTCCCACCAGTTCGGTTGGAGAGGAACACCAAACCGGCGGTGGCTGCTGCACCGGCGACGAGGCCACCCATATGGCCCCAGAGCGAGATGCTGGGGATGGAGATGCTGATGAAGATGTTCACCGCGATGACGATGAGGATCGGAGCCGGGCTGCGCTTGAGCCGCAGCAGGATGACGGCTTGGGCGCCCAGGAGGCCGAAGACTGCGCCGGACGCGCCGACGGTGGAGACGAGCGGATTCTCCAGCAGCATCACCGACGCGCTTCCGCCCAGGAGCGAGAGGAAGTAGACGGCCAGATAGCGAGTTCGACCGAGCACGAGTTCGACGTCGCGACCGATGATGTACAGCGCGAACATATTCACGAGCAGATGAATCGGCCCGTAGTGGACGAAGCCACTGCCGACCAGCCGGAACACGTCGCCGTCGGCAACCAGCAGGCTGTTGAGAGCCCAGCTACGGGCCAGCCCGGAGCCGGAGGTGTTGTTCATCGGATCGCCGGACTGCGCAACCGTGATGGCGTAGACGATGACGTTGACGGCGATGAGCGCGAATGTCAGTGGGGTCTTGGCCGATCGCGTCATCGGCGCGCCGGCAATGGTCTGCGCCGTCCGCACGTTCTTGTTGCCCTCGCGTACACAGTCGACGCAGTGCTGGCCGACAGCTGCGGCTTGCAAACACTGTGGGCATGCCGGCCGCCCGCAACGCGAACAGGCCAGGCCGGTGGGGCGATCGGGATGTCGGACGCACACCGACTGAGGTGGGTTGGGTTGGTCGCCGTACGCGCCACCCCAGCCGGGGTTCGTCATGTTCTCTTCAAGTCCTTCGGGCAGATCAGGCGATGGTGATGTTGTTGATGACGACCTCGTCCACCGGACGATCGCCGCGGCCGACCGGCGTGCTGGAGATCGCGTCGACGACCTTCTTCGACGCCTCGTCGGTGACCTCACCGAAGATCGAGTGCTTGCGGTTCAGATGGGGGGTCTTGCCGGTGGTGATGAAGAACTGCGAGCCGTTGGTGCCGGGGCCGGCGTTGGCCATGGCCAGCAGGTACGGGCGATCGAAGGAGAGTTCGGGGTGGAACTCGTCCTCGAACTTGTAGCCCGGTCCGCCTGTACCGGTGCCGGTGGGGTCGCCGCCCTGGATCATGAAGCCGTCGATGACGCGGTGGAAGACTGCGCCGTCGTAGAACGGTCCGGTCTTGGCACCCGACGCGTTCTGCGTCGTGTACTCCTTGGATCCGTCCGCGAGACCGACGAAGTTCGCGACGGTCTTGGGGGCGTGATTGCCGAACAGTTCGATGACGATATCGCCCCGGTTGGTGTGCAACGTGGCCGTTTGGGTCTTGTTTGGTGAAGTCACGCCCTCCATCGTGCCATCCCGAGTGACCGGGCAGTTCACAACGGGCATCGAGACGGGTGCATCAGGACGGTTCGACAGGGGCCTGTTGTGGAACAGTGAAGGTATGACGAGCACAACGAAGTCCGATCAGATTCGGTCGACCACCGGTACCGCAGGAGCGGAGCCTGCGGAACGACCGAGGCGAGCGGCTGCGTCTGCGCTGCTCGGCGCGGCCTCCGCCGCAAGCAGGGGCCCGGCCGGAGTCGGTCTGCTGCTGGCCAAGAAAGGCTACGGCCTGGCTCGCAAGCAAGCCGCCCAGAGGCGGGCAGCCACCGCGGAGCACATCGCGCGCGCGAACCGCACCACAGCGTTGGTCACGGCCGAGTCGGGATCGCGTCGGACCCGAAAGTTCCTGCTCCTCGGTGCCGCGGCGGCCGTTGTGGGAGGTGCCGTGTTCCTGCTCGGTCGCCGTCGCAACGAGGTACCGCCACCTGCCGATGTTCCGCCGAGTCTGGCCGACTACGACGAAGCGTCGTCATAGATACAGAATTCTCTGCACCAGATCGAACAGGCCGGGCCTGGTCCGCATCGCGGCCTCCTCGCTACGGTCGGCGACGACCAGTGCAGCGTTGTGAGCACTGGTCGTCCCATCGGTCAGATAGTCGCTGTGTCCGCGCGAGCCGATGAGTCCATCGGATCCGTCGGTGGCGAGAAGCGTGATGCCGTCCAGCACGCCCGGGTCACGGCCGAACGCACCGAGGTCGGCCACGATATCCGCGCCTGCCTCGGCTGCGAACACGTGCCCCGTCGGAAGCCGAAGCTCCTCCACGCTGTGGGTGCCCAGTCCCGGTGATCCCAGAGCCACGAAGTCGTCGACCCCGGTGTCGTTCCGGAAAGCCGCTGCCGCAGTGAGGGATCCGTACGAGTGGGCCAGTACCGACAAGTGAGGATCGCTCGCGCGTGCGGCGTCGAGTCCGTCCAGAAACGGTGCCAGTCGATCGGCCCCTACCCTGGCCGCCGCGCCGGACACCACCGTCCGGTCGGGATCGAGCATGCTCCACCCGAGCTGAGGGGCCTGGTAGTCGAGCCAGGTCACCGCGGCCGCAGTCTGCGACGAATCTCCCGGAAGTAGCTGTTGCACAGCTTGTTTCAAGTTCTCCATGTCTTCGTCGTACCGGAGCCCGTTTCCGTGCACGGTCGAGTCGAGGCCGGGTACGAAGACGGCCACATGGGTTGCCGTATCGACATCGCCCACCGCGACAGCTGCCATCGTTTCCTCGTACGAGGAATTGTCGAGCACCAGAAGCTGCCGTCCTCCCCGCTCCAAGGCCGCCTCGATTGCATCGAGCGACGCCAGCCGCGCTCGAGTCTGCTCCAAGCCGGCATCGGCGTCCGTGAACAAGCCGCCGAAGGTGTTGCCCTCCAGCTCTTTACGCAGTTTCGACTCGGTAGCACGCAGGCGAATGCGCTCGGCGACCAGCACCCGACGGTTCGCGCTGTCGCGGACACGTCCGGGCAGACCGTCCAGATTGCCGATCAGGGCGGGCTGCTCGACGAGCAGCCGGGTGCGCGCCGCGGGCGAGAGCGCGCTCCAGAAGGCGGCATTGGCAGCCGGCGTTGCATCGTGTGGCACCGAAGCCGCCACCACGGTTGCGATCGCATCGGCCGAGGCTCGCCCGGCAAGGCGTCGGGCAAGGGCGTCGTCGAAGTCGGTGGCACTTCGCACCAGCTGCGAGATGCGGTCGGTCAAGTCCTCGCAGCGACGGCGTCGCTCTCGCCTCGTCGACCACAGGTCGGCCGACGCAACCGAGTACGACGCGGTGTCGGTCACCGTGCCGTCGGATCCGACTGTGAATCGCTCGTCCGTGGCCGCTTGCTCCACTGCGCGCAGGGCTGCAACCACACTCGCCATATCGATGGCGGCATCCGCGGTGCACGTCGCGATCCGGAGCAACTCGTCGGTGGCGTCCGACAGTTCGAGTCGGATGCGTCCGAGTGCCTCCCGCGCCGCATCGGCCGCAGGGCCGCGCCACCCGTCGAACATGATCTCGTCCGTAGCCGAATCGTGCAGGCCGGTCATGTCGCGCCACCGACGCATGAGGTGCTCGGACACGGTAGCCAGCACGCGGCTGTCCCACGATCTGAACTGGTCGAGAGTGACCATCGCGTATCCCCCCGCAGCATCGTCGTTTCCGACGAGTCAACGCGAAGGGTGAACCGAAACGGGAAATCTATCCACAGCCTGTGGACGAAATCTGGGGATCAACGATGGAAAGTGCGGATGCTACTGCGCAATTCTGCGAACTGGGCCGCTGTAGCCGGCGTCGGGATCGGCCTGCCGACTGGTCCTCGGTGGCCTGCTTCGCTTCGCCCGGTACAGATCGGCGTCTGCTGCACGGTAGATCTCGCCCCAACGGCGATCCGCGGGCATGCACGCGAGGCCGACGCTCCATTCGGCGCGATGCGCGCGACGCAATCTCTCGATGATCTGCCAGGCTTCCTTTTCCAGAACCCCCGGCATGAACAGCACGAATTCGTCGCCACCGAGCCGACCGAGCACATCGCGTCTGGTCAGCTGGCCCTTCCAGGCTTTCGAGACTCTGGTGAGCAGAACGTCACCGGCGATGTGGCCGTACTCGTCGTTGATCTCCTTGAAGTTGTCCAGATCGAGTACGGCAAGGCTGACCGACAAGCCACGCGCAGCGCATGCCGGCAACATCTTGTCGATCTTGGACTCGAAGCCGAAGCGATTGAGCAGCCCTGTCAGCGCGTCGTGCGTCGCGGAGTAGCGCATTCGACGCGCGAACACACCGAATACCTCGGTCGCGCCGACGATTCCGAGAGCAACGAGGATGTAACTGATGAAGGGCGTACCGTACGGCGCGATCGCGGCACCGATGACTGCCGAAACAGCAAGCACTGCAACCCAAATGCCGGCATTGCGCTCGGACCAGAACGCACCGATGTGCATGCCGAGAAACATGGCCGCCTGTACACAGATCAAGAACGCAGGCATGGTGTCGCTACTGCCCAGCGCGCACGCCAGGGCCACCACCGACAATGCGGTCGCGAATCCCACTGCGTGTTTGGGGCTCGGCACAGCCGCCCTCGCCAGCACCACGATCGCCAGCGGGCCCAGCAGCAGCGCCAACGCCGCCAGAACCTGCTGGGCACCGGACAGGTTCGACCACGACGCAATGGCGCTGGCGGCGTAGAGAACCGTGGTGACTGCCGCGAACACCGCGAGCATGCGGCCCGACTCGTCGAACCTGAGCCTGCTCACCAGCCGATCCCAGCCACGCAAGGCCCTTGCTCTGCCGGTTGCGGACAGGACACACAGAAGCGTGCCCCACCGCTCATCCGATACCCCCCAGGCACCATCGGCCCTCCCCACGCACTACGGCCATCGCCTCACATGACCCAACGATGCCCGGACTCTAACATCCCCGTGCCTCGACCACGACTCCGGACAGGGAAAGCGCAGCAGGTCAGGACGCCTTCTCGGCGCGCGCAGCCTCCCTGGCGAGCAGGCGGTCGCGTGACTCCTCGAACTTGGTTGCCTTGGCCGCCAGATCCTCCACGAACGCCGCCAGACGATCGCGATCGCGCTCGCCCTCACCGGTGAAATCGTTCCGCTCGAAAATCCTCCACTTACGCAACACCGGCATCAATACCTCGTCCAGATGCTGGCGGAGATCGTAGATCCCGTTCTTGGCCAGGATCATCGCGTTCTTTCGGAAATTGGGCATGTTCAGGCCGGGCATCTGAAAGTCGGTAGCGACGTCGGTGATGGCGCGAACCATCTGATCCGGCACCAGATCCAGCGACGCCTCACCCAAGTTGCGGTAGAAGATCATGTGCAGATTCTCGTCCGCCGCCACCCGAGCCAGCATTCGATCGGCTACCGGATCCCCGCACGCCAATCCCGTGTTCCGGTGCGAGACACGCGTCGCCAACTCCTGGAACGTCACGTACGCCACCGAATGCAAGAAGTTCGCGCCATCCATGGGTGCATCGACACCCACCGTCATGTGATGCATCCGAGCCCGCTCCAACCCCACAGGGTCGACCGCACGCGTCACCACCAGATAATCGCGCATCACGATGCCGTGACGGTTCTCCTCTGCCGTCCACCGACCCACCCACGTGCCCCACGCACCGTCGAGCGAGAAATTATCCGCCAACCCCCGGTGATACGACGGCAAATTGTCCTCGGTGAGCAAGTTCGTGATCATCGCGGTGCGGGCCAACTCCGACAACGAGGATTGCTCGAGCGACCAGTCCTCCCCACCCATGGCCGCGAAGTTCCGACCAAGATCCCACGGAACGTAGTCATGGGGATGCCACTCCTTCGCCATCGACAGATGACGATTCAAATTGGCTTCCAGCGTGCCGTCGAGTTCGGTCAACAGCTCTTCGTGATCGAGAACGCGCGTCATTGGCCGGGGCTCCTTAGAAATCCCAAATGTCTGAAATCGCCGATCGATTCGAGACTGTGGCGAACACCTTTCGCCGAGATCGAACGACGGCACACCCCCCTGCGGTGCGCCGCCGCGATCACTCACATCGATTCGAGAACCGACGCTCTTGAACACCGACAACGCTATGGACCGACTCGTGCTTGCGAAACAGAACGATCGACTGTCTGGACATATGGGCGCCCAACCGAAGACCACCTTGGGTTCGATCACAACCATTCCGGTGAGCTCGCCCGTTGCCCGTGGGCACTCAATGGCACATCCGGTGGACTTTTCGGGGGTCAATGGCACATCGAGTGGACTCGGGGAGGTGCGGTGGGGCGGTTGGGCCGCTGGGGCCGCTGGGGCCGCAGGGGCCGCAGGGCCGGAGAAACGAAAAAGGACGCCCACCGAAGTGGACGTCCTATTCTTTGTGGAGCCTAGGAGATTCGAACTCCTGACATCTGCCTTGCAAAGGCAGCGCTCTACCAACTGAGCTAAGGCCCCGGGTGTTGCCGGTAATCGTAGACGAACTTTACACGTCCACTCCGAGCGATTGTCACACGGTGGGGATGCTGTGCCAGACGCCGTCCGAGCTGCGTTGCGAGCGCACCTTCGATAGTGTCAGCACTGCGATCACCGCCGATACGACGAGAAGAAGGATTTTCACGTCCCGCCTCTTTTCGTTCGTTCGGTGTGGGCCTAGGAGGACTTGAACCTCCGACCTCTTCCTTATCAGGGAAGCGCTCTAACCGCCTGAGCTATAGGCCCTCATCACTGATTCGGTCCGAAGAAAACCTCTCCTCGAACCGAGGGATGAGATTACCGTATCGGGCCGCTGTCTTCCAAAACGGCCCGATACGGCTCTCGATGGTGCAGGTCAGTCGCGGTCTGCCAGTGTCACTTCGACGCCACCCACCAGGTCCGAAGACAGGTTGTAGATGAAAGCACCGATGGTGGTGAGTGCGGTGAACAGTACGACATTGATCACACCGATCACTGCCGCGTAGCCGAACACCTGCCCCGCACTGACGAGACCGCCGTCGCCGGATTCGTTCACAATCTCGGTGAAGGCACTGTTGAGACGCTCCCAGACGCCCATGCCGTCGAGCACCGCGTACAGCAAACCGACGGCCACCATCCACACGAAGAACAGTGACACCGCGATCACAAGGGCGATCTTGAGTGTCGACCACGGATCGATCTTGCGAATCTGGATGGTCGCCCGCAGCGGATCACCGTCCACGCTGGACACCGCGGTGATGGCCGTGGGTGCTGCTCGCTCGGACTGGGACGGCTCCGGATGCCGGACGGCGGACAGATCCGGCATGTCCTTCGCCAGATCCTTGCGTTCGATGTGCCGGGTCGGCCCGTCGATGACCGCGGCCTTCGACCGGGCTGCTTCCCGGCGTTCGGTCTTGTCCTCGGTCGACTCGCGCTGGACGGGGTCGGCGGTCGTACGGGCAGCCCGCTCGGACTCCCCGGTCGGGGGTAGCGCAGCCCCGCGACCGGACAGGTTGGTCTGCGGCTGATTCTGCGGCTGCTGCCTGTCGTCTGCTCCCTGGGGAGCGGGACGCTGACCCGCACCTCGCTGCCACGGCGGAGTTCCCTGCTGGCCGTCGTTCTGCTGAGCGGGCATCGCCTGCGTCGCGGCCGGACCGGGCTGATCCTGCCCGCGACCGGGTTGACGATCGGCTCCACCGGTAGCCGGACCCTCCGTTGCGCGCGACGCCTCGGTGGGCGTGGAGGACGGCGATCCCGACGGCTGCGATCCCGAGGGCTGTGAGCCGACCGGTCGGGGAGGTGGACCGACAGGGGCCTGCCGCTGCGGAGGCTGGCCGTTTGCCGGCTGACCGTTGTGCGGCCGCCCGGAAGCCGGCTGACCCGAGGCGGGCTGCTGGTTGGGGGCCTGGGGCGGCTGACCCTGCGCGGGACCGGCCGGAGCCTGGCCCTGCCTGGGTGCGGGCGACCCCGGAGCACCCGACCCCGGAGCCTGCGGAGGCGGTCCCTGCGGTGCAGGCGGTCGCTGCGAAGGCGGGGGTCCCTGAGCCGGTCGGGCCGGGCCGTTCGGCGCAGCCTGAGCCGGACGTGCCGGAGGGCGAGCACCACCCTGCGGGGCAGGTCCGCGGCCGGCTGCGGGCGCAGGACGAGCGGCCGGCTGCGGCCTGCTGCCCGGGCGAGCTCCCTCGGGCGGCGCGGGACGCGCGGGCTGCTCGGCCCGCGCGGAATCCCGGCTGTCCGGGCCACCGTTGGGGCCGGGCCTGCTACCAGGCCGGTTGGGAGTGCTCACTTACGACTCCTTCGCTGCATCGTCTTCGGTGCCCAGAGCATCCGGTTCGATCTCGTCGGCGTTGCGCGCGATCGCGAGCAATGTGTCGCCTTCACCGAGATTCATCAACCGCACGCCCTTGGTCTGTCGGCCGGCTTTCCGAACCTGCTTGGCAGCGGTCCGAATTACGCCACCACTCGACGTGATGGCGTACAGCTCGTCCTCGTCGTCGACGATGAGAGCTCCCACCAGCGTGCCACGCTTCGGGTCGTACTGGATTGTCAGCACTCCCTTTCCGCCACGACCCTGCTGGGGGTAGTCCTCCATCGCGGTGCGCTTGGAGTAGCCACCCGACGTAGCGACCAGCAAGAACTTGTTCTCGCTGACGACGTTGAGGGAGAGCAACGCGTCCTCGCCGTTGAATCGCATGCCCTGCACACCGGAGGTGGCGCGGCCCATCGGGCGCAGCACCTCGTCGGTCGCGGAGAACCGGATGGACTGGCCCTGCGCCGAGACCAACAGCAGATCGTCGTCCGAGGACGCGAGAACGGCCCCGACCAACTCGTCGTCGCCGCGCAGGTTGACCGCGACGATGCCGCCGCTGCGGTTGGAATCGAAGTCGGTCAGTCGCGACTTCTTGACGAGACCGCCCTTGGTGGCGAGCACCAGGTACGGAGCGTCCTCGTAGGTCTTGATCTGGATGACCTGGGCGATGCGTTCGTCCGGCTGGAAGGCGAGCAGGTTCGCAACGTGCTGACCGCGTGCGGTTCGGTTCGCCTCGGGCAGCTCGTAGGCCTTGGCCCGGTAGACGCGGCCCTTGGTGGTGAAGAACAGGATCCAGTCGTGCGTCGAGCAGACGAAGAACTTGCTGACGATGTCGTCCTGCTTGAGCCCTGCGCCCATCACGCCCTTGCCGCCGCGCTTCTGCGAACGGTAGAGGTCGGTTCTGGTGCGCTTGGCGTAACCGGTCTCGGTGATCGTGACGACCACGTTCTCCCGCGCGATGAGATCCTCGTCGTTGACGTCCCCGTCGGCGGCGATGATGCGCGTACGACGGTCGTCGCCGAACTTCTCCACGATCTCGGCGAGCTCGTCACGCACGATCTGTCGCTGCCGCTCGGGCTTCGCCAGGATGTCCTGCAGGTCGGCGATGGTTCGTTCGAGTTCTGCCAACTCGTCGATGATCTTCTGACGCTCGAGTGCTGCGAGGCGTCGCAGCTGCATGTCGAGGATCGCCTGGGCCTGGATCTCGTCGATGTCGAGCAGGTCGATCAAACCCTGCTTGGCGAGATCGACGGTCTGCGAGGCACGGATGAGCGCGATGACCTCGTCGAGAGCATCGAGTGCCTTGACCAGTCCGCGCAGAATGTGGGCGCGCTCTTCGGCCTTGCGCAGCCGATAGCGTGTGCGGCGGACGATCACGTCGAGTTGGTGAGTGACGTAGAACCTGATCATCTGGTCCAGGCGCAAGGTACGCGGAACGCCGTCGACGATCGAGAGCATGTTCGCACCGAAGCTCGTCTGCAGCTGCGAATGCTTGTAGAGGTTGTTGAGCACGACCTTCGCGACCGCGTCACGCTTGATCGTCACGACGATGCGCATACCGACACGATCGGAGGACTCGTCGTCGATCTTGGAGATCCCCGAGAGCTTGCCGTCTCGGACCTGCTCGGCGATGGAGGTGATCAGGTTGTCCGGGTTGACCTGGTACGGCAGCTCGGTGATCACGATCGTGGTGCGACCGTTGGAATCTTCCTCGATCTCGACGACGCCGCGCATGCGGATGGAGCCGCGACCGGTGGAGTACGCATCCTGGATGCCCTGGCCACCGACGATGAGACCGTGCGTCGGGAAGTCCGGACCCTTGACGCGTTCCATGCAGGCCGCGAGCGTGGCTTCTTCGTCGGCCTCGAAGTTGTCCAGGGCCCAGAACACCGCGTCGCCCAGTTCACGCAGGTTGTGCGGAGGGATGTTGGTGGCCATACCGACGGCGATGCCGTTGGAGCCGTTCATCAACAGGTTCGGCACGCGCGACGGAAGTACTGTCGGCTCTTGGGTTTTGCCGTCGTAGTTGGGGATGAAGTCGACGGTTTCCTCGTCGATGTCGCGCAGCATCTCCATCGCGAGCGGAGTCAGCCGTGCCTCGGTGTAACGCATGGCTGCGGCACCGTCGTTGCCGCGGGAACCGAAGTTGCCCTGACCGTCGACCAGCGGGTACCGCATCGACCACGGCTGGGCCAGACGCACCAGCGCGTCGTAGATCGAGGTGTCGCCGTGGGGGTGGTAGTTACCCATCGTCTCGGCAACGGGGCGTGCGGATTTGACGTAGCTGCGGTCGGGCCGGAAGCCGGAGTCGTACATCGCGTACAGCACGCGGCGGTGCACCGGCTTGAGGCCGTCACGGACCTCGGGCAGGGCGCGACCGACGATGACGCTCATGGCGTAGTCGATGTAGCTACGCTGCATTTCCTGCTGGATGTCGACCGGGTCGATTCGGTCGCCGCCCTCGGCGTTGGTGGTCGAACCCGGCGGGGGTCCTACCGGCGGTTCGGTGATGTCAGACATGCAAATCTCCTCGAGAAACGGTCACCTGCACGCACCGAGAGAACTCATCGATGCGTGCAGGGAAGTGACTAAACGTCAAGAAAGCGAACATCTTTCGCGTTGCGGGCGATGAAGCTACGACGCGCGGAGACGTCCTCGCCCATCAGAACGCTGAACAGTTCGTCGGCGGCGGCCGCGTCGTCCAGAGTCACCAGACGCAGGACGCGAACCGTCGGATCCATCGTGGTCTCCCACAGTTCCTTGGCGTTCATCTCGCCGAGGCCCTTGTAGCGCTGGACGCCGTCCTCGACGTTGATCTTGCGCTTGTTGGCGATTCCGGCCTCCAGCAGACCGTCGCGCTCGCGATCGGAGTAGGCGAAGTCCGGTTCGCCGCGACTCCACTTGAGCTTGTACAGCGGCGGCATGGCCAGATACACGTGACCGTGCTCGATCAGCGGACGCATGAAGCGGAACAACAGCGTCATCAGCAGGGTGGAGATGTGCTGGCCGTCGACGTCGGCGTCGGCCATCAGCACGATCTTGTGGTAACGCAACTTGGTGATGTCGAACTCGTCGTGAATACCGGTGCCGAACGCGGTGATGATCGACTGGACCTCGTTGTTCTTGAGGACGCGGTCGATCCGAGCCTTCTCGACGTTGATGATCTTTCCGCGCAGCGGCAGGATCGCCTGGAACATCGAGTCTCGCCCCGATTTGGCCGAGCCGCCGGCGGAGTCGCCCTCCACGATGTAGATCTCGGACTTGCTCGGATCGTTCGAGCGGCAGTCGGCGAGCTTGCCGGGAAGACCTCCGATATCGGTTGCACTCTTGCGGCGCACCAACTCTCGCGCCTTACGCGCAGCCATCCGGGCCTGCGCGGACGAGACCGCCTTGTTGATGATGGTCTTGGCGTCGGCCGGGTTCGATTCGAACCAGTGCGCCAGGTGCTCGTTGCATGCCTTCTGCACGAACGACCGAATCTCGGTGTTGCCGAGCTTGGTCTTGGTCTGGCCCTCGAACTGCGGCTCCCCGACCCGCACCGAGATGACCGCGGCCAGCCCCTCTCGGATGTCGTCGCCGGTGAGCTTGACGTCCTTCTCCTTGACCAGCTTCTTCTCGATCGCGTACTTGTTCACCGTGGACGTCAATGCGGTACGGAAGCCCTCTTCGTGGGTGCCGCCCTCGTGCGTGTTGATCGTGTTGGCGAAGGTGTGCACCGATTCGGAGTAGCCGGCATTCCACTGCATGGCGATCTCGACCTCGTGGCCCTCACCTTTACCGGTGAAGCCGACGACGGAATTGTGAATCGCGGTCTTGGTGCGGTTGATGTGCTTGACGAAGTCCACCAGGCCGTCGGGGTAGTGGTACGTCCGCTTGCGGACCTTGGCAGGCTTCGCAGCTGCGGCGTCGGCCTGCTCTTCCTCGGCAGTCTTGGGCGCCTCGGCGGTCTCGCCGAGTTCTTCCTCGGTCGCGTCGGTGGCCGCCACCCGCTCGTCGGTGAAGTTGATGGTCAGTCCCTTGTTCAGGAACGCCATCTCCTGCAGGCGGCGGTGCACGGTCTCGAAGCTGTAGTCGAGGGTCTCGAAGATCTTGCCGTCCGCCCAGAAGCGCACGGTGGTACCGGTCTCCTTGGTGTCGCCGACGGTCTCGAGAGGACTGGGCTTGGCGTAGTCGTAGGTCTGCTTGTAGCGATGACCGTCGCG
This sequence comes from Rhodococcus sp. ARC_M5, assembly GCF_022810405.1. Classification (GTDB taxonomy): domain Bacteria; phylum Actinomycetota; class Actinomycetes; order Mycobacteriales; family Mycobacteriaceae; genus Rhodococcoides; species Rhodococcoides navarretei. The sequence goes on along the minus strand of NZ_JALGQE010000005.1, from coordinate 368,873 downwards.
GGCGATCTGCAGTTCGACCTTGGTGGAGAGCGCGTTCACCACCGAGATGCCGACGCCGTGCAGTCCACCGGACACCGCGTACGAGTCGGAGTCGAACTTGCCGCCTGCGTGCAGCTGCGTCATGACGACCTCGACGGTGGGGACACCGGAGGAGTGCATGGCGACGGGAATTCCTCGCCCGTCGTCCTTGACCTCGACGCTGCCGTCCTCGTGGATGGTGACGTCGACGGTGGAGGCATAACCGGCCATGGCCTCGTCGACGGAGTTGTCGACGACCTCCCAGATCAGGTGGTGCAGGCCTCGTTCACCGGTGGAACCGATGTACATACCGGGCCTCTTACGAACTGCTTCCAGGCCCTCGAGGACCGTGATGGAAGATGCGCCGTAATCCTTGCTGTTCTCACTGTTACCTGACTTCTGGGCAGCCACGGTTAGCTGGTTCTCCTTCTACGCGTCCACTACCCCGCTCACACCTGACGTAGGTGCTACCGCAGGGTCGGCACGGTCTTTTCGACCGTGCTCGGTCCATGCGTTTGTTCCGGGCTTGATGTCGTACCGGTCCATAGTACTGGGTGGCTGCGACAGCATGGGCTCGATGACACCCCTAAAAGGCCCCTGATTGCGCCGCAGGCGCATTTTCTCGGTGCCGTACGACAAATATGAAGGGTGAAAGCAGCGGCACCACTACAGATCGAGCACGATCCGTTCGCCCTCGGAACGCGAGACGCAGATCAACATCTCGTGGCGCTGCTCCTCGGCAGTGAGCCGATTCTCCCGATGTTGCGGTGTTCCACTGAGCACTCGAACCCGACACGTTCCGCAGAACCCTTGCTGACAGGAGTACGCCACGTCGGGCCGCAGACGCCGAATGGCATGCAGGGCAGTCTCGTTCGGACCGACCGCGATGACCTCGCCGGAATCGACGAGCTGCACCTCGAACTCGGTGCCGTTCTTCACCGGCGGCGGCGAGAACCGCTCGAAGTGCAGATGTGTCGCGGGCAGCGAATCGAACGAGGCCCGAACCAGGTCGATCATCGGCGGAGGTCCGCACACGTAGACCGATCCGCCGGGAGCCGCCGCTCCCAACAGGTCCATGCTCGACGGCATGCCGTCCACGTCGTCGGTGCGCACGGTCACGCGATCGGCGTCCCAGCCCGCGATCTCGTCGAGGAACGGCATCGACTCACGCGAGCGGCCGCAGTAGACGAGATGCCAGTCCATGCCCGTCTCACGGGCGCGACGCACCATCGAGATGATGGCGGTGATGCCGATTCCTCCGGCCACGAACACCGCATGTTCGGACTGCACGAACGGAAATCCGTTGCGCGGCCCACGAATTGCGACTTCGCTTCCGATCCGAAGATCGTGCATCTCGCGAGAGCCGCCACCGCCGTCGGGCACCAGACGTACTGCGATGGAGTACGAGTCGTCATCGGGCCGTCCACACAGCGAGTACTGCCGGCGGCGTCCCGACGGGAGGTAGAAGTCCAGGTGCATCCCCGGTGCCCACGCAGGCAACATCGAGCCGTCGGCCACGGCGAAGGTCAGTTGGACGACGTCCTCGTCGACACACAGAGGCTCTCGTGAGACCAACGTCAGCAGTTGGGTGCGTGCGACGGGCGGTGCAGCGAACGACGCGTCGTAACCGTCACCGTCGAGCAGCGCGAACCATTTGTCGAGCGCATCGGTCACCAGAGACACCGTCTGATCGGGCTCGTCGCGGCCGTACAGATTCTTCGGGATGGTGCGTCCCATCCGGAACGAGTCCACCATCTGTGCCATTGCGCCGAGCTTGCTCCGCAACGTGCGTTTGGTCATCGATCGGCGGACCGAGCTGCCGGTGAGGTGGCCAGATACCGCACTGCCTGCGCAGTCGACCCTTCCTGCGAAGGGTGGTACGTGCTCTTGAAGTAGCGCAGCGACGCCTTCACCATCGACATCGGCGTCGGAAACAGGCCGGACTTCGCGACCTTCCTGAATTCCCGGAACGACGGCGTGCGCTGCTTGGGGGTCAGGTGCGCCAGCGTCGGGTCCTGGCTCATCAGGAAACGAACGCCACGGGTCCAGAACCACACCAGGGTGGGCGCGATGACGACGTACGTACGAATCCGGCGGGCGGGGCGCACGTCGAAGTACCGCATCACCTCGTAGGCGACCGAACGATGTTCGACCTCCTCGGCACCGTGCCACCGCAACAGATCCAACATGATCGGATCGACGTCGGCCTCGTCCAACTCCGAAGCATTCAGAACCCAATCACCCAGGAACGCAGTCAGGTGCTCGGCCGCAGCGATGAGCGCCAGACGCTCGACCAGACTGTTCTGACCGTGGCCGGACCTGTTGCCGAGCGCCCGACCGAACAGGAACTTCATCTGGTCGACGTACGGATCGACATCGATGCCGTGTGCCCGAAGCTGATCGTGGACTTCGGTGTGAGCCTGCGCATGCATGGCTTCCTGGCCGATGAACCCGATCACGTCGTCGCGCAGTTGGTCGTCGTGGATGAGAGGCAACGCCTCCTTGAACGTGCGCACGAACCACTCCTCGCCCTCGGGCAGAAGCAGGTGCATCACGTTGATCAAGTGCGTCGCGAGCGGGTTACCGTCCATGTAGTGCAGCGGTAGGGAGTTCCAGTCGAATTCCACGTTCCGGGCATGAAGGATGACTCGATCTTCGGGGGTTCCGTCGACATCGACGGCCGCTGTCGATGTCTTCTTCGTTGGTGCAGACACAACTTCTCCTCGTCCGATGCGCGCAGAACAGTTATTCGGTCCCCCGACCGTGTGCGTGTCTGGAATCACGCTACGCACATGCATCGTGTCACAGCAACACTGACCCCAACATCTGTTGAGGATCACCTGGACCAGTTTGTTCGGAAAGCGATCGTTGGGACGTCTCACTATCCGTACGTATCGCGCGGACCTCGTCCGCGAACGTGACGCTCGCCCTTCCTCCAACTCTGCGTCGTCGGACCGGTGATCCGAAGGGACGTCACCACACCATGACCGACGGCGGCAGCGATCTTGGCCAGTATCTGCGACTGCATCAGCCTCAGTTGCGTCGCCCATGCCGTGGACTCGGCGGAAATACTCAGGACTCCGTCCTTGAGACCGGTGGGGTCGGCGTGCGCCGCAATGTCCTCCCCGACGACGTGCGGCCACCGGCCCAGCACCGCTCCCTCGGATACCTTGGCCGACCATCCGCGCTTGGACGCGATCGAATTCGCCAGCGCACCGAAAGCCTGCGGATCTCGGTCGTCGGGCCCTGCTCCCGACCATCCACGTCGACGACGCCCCCGCAGTGCTCGAACTCCGCCGGTCGGCGACGACCGTCCTTGCCCCACCGACTTACCACTGGCTTTGGCCGCGGCCCGCGCGTCCTCCAGTGCTCGACGCGCGAGGTCGACCCCCTTCAATTCGGGCTGGTCATCGGACGCGGGTGGGTTCGTCTCGTCGCTCACGACACCTCACTCTCCGACACCGACAGGTCGGTGATGGTCGAAATACGTCCGGCCGCACCGGAATCGACTTCCTGACGAGCCTCCACGCCGTACCGTCTGGCGTAGAGCTCGGGTGGCACGTCCTCGGGAACCGCCGCGGTGATCAGTACCTGTTCCGCGTCGGCGGCCACTGCCGCCAACGCGGCGCGTCTCTTTCGATCGAGTTCGGCGAACACGTCGTCGAGCATCAGAACCGGGTCGGTCCCGTCCTCACGCAGCAACGCAAACGATCCGAGCCTGAGGGAGAGTGCATACGACCACGATTCACCGTGGCTGGCAAAGCCTTTCGTCGGTTGATCCCCCAACATCAGTTCCAGATCGTCCCGATGAGGACCGACCAGACAAACCCCGCGTTCGATCTCCCGCTGTCGCATCACCGAAAGCTGATGCAGGAAAGCAGCTTCCAAGACATCGATATCGTCGTGTTCGGGTGCCCGATCGGCATCGGAGAACTCCGGCGGCAACGCATCGGCGAGACTGCACCGGTAGGCAACGGACGCCAATCGTGATTCCGGCGCGATCGAACTGTAGGCCTGCTGCACGAAGGGCATCAGCTCGTGCACCAAACCTATTCTGGCAGCGAGCAATCGAGCTCCGTGTGCGGCGAGGTGACCGTCCCAGACGTCGAGGGTGGCAAGCGCACTCGCGCCGTCGCCCGACGACGATCCGCGACGCAAAGATCCACTCGCCGTCTTGAGCAGAGCCGACCGTTGCCGCAGGACCTTGTCGTAATCGGCACGGACGGTGGCCATTCGAGGAATGCGAGTGGTGAGCAGCTCGTCGAGATAGCGTCGTCGTTCGCCGGGATCGCCGCGGACGAGCGAGAGATCCTCGGGAGCGAACAGCACGCTCTGCAACACGCCGAGGATCTCGCGTGGGCGCCGCAGCGGGGACCTGTTCATCCGAGCCTTGTTGGCCCTGCCGTCGAGAAGCTCCACATCGATGATCAATTCACGTCCGTGATTGACCACGGCACTGCCCACGAATGCCTTGGCAGCACCGGCCCGGATCATGGGAGCGTCCGACGACACACGGTGTGAGGACAGCGTCGACAGATAGTTCAGTGATTCGAGCAGATTGGTCTTGCCGTGACCGTTCGGCCCCACGAACACGGTCGATCCCGGTCCGAGGTCGACGGTCACGTCGTCCCAGGATCGGAAATCGTGTAGCTGCAGAGACCGGACGAACACTTACTCGGTGTTCTTCGGCGCCGGGGCGCGCAGGGTCTCGTCGGCATCGGCCTTCTTGACCGCGTGCCCGCCGAATTGATTGCGCAGAGCCGAGACAGCCTTCATGGCCGGCGAATCCTCCTGCCGTGAAGCAAATCTCGCGAACAGTGCAGCGGAGATGACCGGTGCAGGCACAGCGTGCCTGATGGCTTCTTCGACGGTCCAGCGGCCCTCACCCGAATCCTCGGTGTACCCGGAGATCTCACTGAATTCCGGGTCCTGAGCCAGCGCTTCGACCAACAGATCGAGTAGCCACGACCGCACGACGGTGCCCTTGCTCCAGGCCCGCAGTACGCCCTGCACATCCTGTACGAGTTCCTCCGCTTCGAGGATCTCGTAGCCCTCGGCGTATGCCTGCATCAACCCGTATTCGATGCCGTTGTGCACCATCTTCGAGTAGTGACCGGCACCGACCGGACCGGCATGCACAAAACCGTCCGCACGCTCGCCTTCCGGACGCAACGCGTCGAAGATCGGCATCGCCCGGTCGACGTGCTCGTCCTGTCCGCCCACCATCAGGCCGTAGCCGTTCTTCAGACCCCAGACACCACCGGATACGCCGGCATCGATGTAGCTGATTCCCTTGGCGTCCAACAACTCTGCGTTCGGCTTGTCATCGGTGAATCGTGAGTTTCCGCCGTCGATGACCAGATCGCCGGGCTCTAGCACATCCGCCAGACCGGTGACGGTATCGCGGGTTATCTTGCCGGACGGAACCATCACCCACACCACGCGCGGAGCCGTCAACGACTCTGCCAGACCGGCCAGTGACGGCGTATCCGTCACCTCCGGTCGGGGGTCGTAACCGATCACCTCATGGCCGTGCTCGCGCAGTCTCTCGCGCATGTTGAAGCCCATTTTTCCGAGACCGACCAAGCCCAGCTGCATGATGAGGTGTCCTTGTCTGTGTCAGGTGTAGATCCGGTAGAAGGTCAGTGGAGCAAGCGCAGCGACCGACCGATCGCGGCGAAGACCCGCAGGTTCCACAGTAACCAGGCAGGATCAGCCCGGCAGCCTGACCGGCATCAACAGGTACGTGTACTCCGACTGCGGCGCCGCGAACTTACCTGCATCGTCGGCCACCAACTCCTCGTCGGACGTCGGACGCAGCACTGCGGGCCGGCTCGGGGTCGTGAACCCGAACGTGACCTTCTCGCTGTGCAGCGAAGACAAACCGTCGATCAGATAGCCGGGATTGAAGGCGATGGTCAGCGCCTCGCCCTGGAAATCGGCAGGCAGTGCCTCCTCGGCTCGGCCTGCGTCGTCGCCACCTGCAGACAGGAGCACACCATCGGCGTTGAACTCGAGACGCACCTGCGCACCGCGCTCGGCCACGAGCGCCACACGCTTGATGGCCTCGACGAGCGACGCGATCTCGAGGGTGGCCACCGCGGTGTGTTCGGCCGGCAGCAGCTGACGGAACTTCGGGAATTCGGCGTCGAGCAGTCGCGTGGTGGTGCGGCGCCCGTCGCTGACGATGCCGAGCAAGCCATCGCTACCGATCGACGAACCGGAACCGAGAGCGAGCTCGACCGGCGAGCCGGCGTTGCCGCCCAAGGTCTTGGCAGACTCCGAGAGGGTCTTGGCCGGGATGAGCACCGCTGTGGTGGTGTCGGCACCGGCCGGCGTCCAATCGACCTGACGGACGGCCAGTCGAAAACGGTCGGTAGCCGCCAGAACGACATTGGTGCCGTCGATCTCGACGCGGATGCCGGTCAGCATGGGCAGGGTGTCGTCCTTGCCCGCCGCGATGGCGACCTGGGCGATGGCTTCGGAGAACACGTCCCCGGCCAGAGAACCGGTCTGGCTGGGCAGCTCGGGCAGTTGCGGGTAGTCCTCGACGGGCATCGTGGGCAGCGAGAACTTGGCGCTGCCGCAGTTGATCAGAACGCGGGTTCCGTCGACCGTGACGTCGACCGGCTTGTTCGACAGCGACTTCGTGATATCGGCAAGTAGCTTGCCCGACACCAGAACTCGGCCTGCGGTGGCAACCTCGGCAGAGACTTTCACCTGAGCGGAGACCTCGTAGTCGAATCCGGAGACCGTCAGACCCTGCTCGTCGGCGGCGAGGAGAACTCCACCGAGAACGGGCACGGGCGGTCGCGACGGCAGGCTGCGGGCCACCCACGCGACGGAATCGGAAAAATCTTCACGAGCAACGCGAAACTTCAAACTTCCAAGCTCCATCGCTCGGCATTTCCTCTCGTTCGGTGGCGTTCGTCTTCACGGTCCGGCGACGCAACCTCGATCGTTGCGGCTCGAACCGATGCAACGACGAGTCTGGCACATCCAGCGCAAGCACACCGTATGCCCTCCGAAGCGAAGACGAAAGCGCGAGCTTCGGCGTCAACGTGGGATTCGAGCCATCTCGGAGGGCCTGTGAACGGATCGTTCCCCAACACCTGTTTTCAAAGAAGTTCTTTCAAGGAGAAAACAGAAGTATTAATAGGTCCTGTGGAATCTGTGCACGGACCCATCGAAGCGCTGGTGGCCGAGCGTGGTGTCGTGGGGATGAACTCGGGACCAATGCGAGGTTGATGCTCGGCGCCCTGTGGACGAATCCCATCGGTGCACAGGCGCCCACACTCCATCCCCAGAACTTCGATGTTGTCCACATGGTTATCCACAGGTGTGAATCAATGGTCGGCGCCTCGAAAACTCGCGGAATCGGGGTCGAGAATCGGTTCGACGAACGACCGGAAAACAGCAACGGCACCGAACCCGCGTTGGGATTCGGTGCCGTTCTCCGTGTTCGTCAGTGCTCGGTCGTCTACCGCTTCGAGCGCTGCTTGATCCGCGCGGTCAGCTCCTGGACCTGGTCGTACACCTTGCGACGCTCGGTCATCTCCTTGCGGATCTTCTTGTCCGCGTACATCACCGTCGTGTGGTCGCGCCCGAACGTCTGGCCGATCTTGGGCAACGACAGGTCGGTGAGCTCGCGGCAGAGATACATCGCTATCTGCCTGGCCATGGCCAGTGCTCGCGCCTTGCCCGGCCCGCACAGGTCCTCGATGGACGTGTTGAAGTACTCCGCCGTGACGGCCATGATCGTGGCCGCATTGATCTCCAGACTCGACGAATCGGGGATCAGATCGCGCAGAACCACCTCGGCCAGAGTGAGGTCGAGTGCCTGTCCGTTGAGCGATGCGAAAGCCGTCACGCGAATGAGGGCGCCTTCGAGCTCACGGATATTGCGCTCGATTCGACTGGCGATGAGCTCGAGCACGTCGTGCGGCACATCGAGCCGGTCCATCCGAGCCTTCTTGCTCAGAATGGCGATACGCGTCTCGAGCTCGGGCGGCTGCACATCGGTGATCAGGCCCCACTCGAAGCGGGTACGAAGCCGTTCCTCGAGCGTGGCCAACTGCTTCGGTGGCCGGTCGGACGAGACGACGATCTGTTTGTTCGCGTTGTGCAAGGTGTTGAAGGTGTGGAAGAACTCCTCCTGGATGCCTTCCTTGCCCTCGATGAACTGGATGTCGTCGACGAGCAGCACGTCGGTCTCGCGGTAGCGGCGCTTGAACGCCACTTTGCGGTCGTCACGAAGACTGTTGATGAAGTCGTTGGTGAATTCCTCGGTCGAGACGTACTTGACGCGCATGCCCGGGAACAGGCGCTGCGCGTAGTGACCGGCCGCGTGCAGGAGGTGAGTCTTGCCCAGGCCCGACGCCCCCCACACGAACAGTGGGTTGTAGGCGCGAGCAGGTGCCTCGGCAATGGCCACCGCAGCGGCGTGTGCAAATCGATTGGAGGCGCCGATGACGAAGGTGTCGAAGGTGTACTTCGAGTTGAGGCTGTTGGCACCCGAGGACGGCGGCGTCGAATCGGGAGGTTTCGTGAAGTACGTCGGCCACGAGTTCTGGACGCTGGCCAGTGCTTCGCGTTCGTCGTCGACCTCCTCGTAGTCGGCGGTCTCGGAGTCCGACGGCTCGTCGTCCCTGCTGGTCAGCACGCGGCGCCGGTAGGTCGGGGAACTTGGGGCATCGGGGTACGTCGAACGCTCGGAGTCGATCTTCTCGTCCTCGGGAGCGGAGATGCGCACTCCGAGTCCCTCGACACCCTGTCCCAGGTGACGCCCGAGGGCGCCGAGAATGGGTTCGCGAAGATCTCGTTCGATCGCTTCCTGAGCGAAGGTCGACGGAACTGCCAGAAGCGCGAACCCTTGAGTCAATGTCAGCGGTTTGACCAGCGCGAGCCAGGCCTTCTGGCCCTTGGTCAGCGGCGACCCACTGTGTCGGTCGGATGTGAGCTCCGCGACCACCTCGGGCCAGATGCGCGCCAGCGCATCCGGATCGTCGTTCACGTTGGGCCCTCCGTCGTCGAGCATTCGTCTCGGGCGGTGTGTCCGACGCCTGAATTCGTACGTCGTTTCGCGCTCACGCGGCGACATCGTCGGATAGCGTCGTCGTTCGTGCGTCGCGGCGGCCGAGACCAGGGTCCATGGGTGGACCCCGCAAGGTACGAATATGCCACCTGAACTGTGTTTCCACACAATTATCCACAGGTGTGGATAAACGACACCGATGTGACCCCAGAACACGTTTCGTTTCGTGGTATGGCGACTGCGCCAGTCTGACCTGCACCGTTGCAACTGTCTGTACTGCGATCGGACGAATTGTGTCGCGTTGCTCGTGGCAGCGAGGAGCTGTTCGGCCTCCATCACAGCGTGAGTCGCCGCCGGTGAGTGTCGCCTGTGGATGAACGCCTGCGCCCACCGGTACGGACCGAGTTTGACCACCGGTGACTCGATCAGTACTCTCGAACAGTCACCCAATAGCGAGGTGGCCGATGCTTGCTGGCTGCTCACAGTCTGTCTTCACTCGGATTTCTCGCTCGGGAGGCAAGCGACTTCATCCGAACTCGCTGAACCTTTACAGCAGGCGCCGACAGATCGGCGTCGTCGAATCTCGAGGAGTGTTGACCGTGGCCAAGGGCAAGCGGACGTTCCAGCCGAACAATCGCCGCCGCGCGCGCGTTCATGGCTTCCGTCTTCGTATGCGTACCCGTGCGGGTCGTGCAATCGTTTCCGCACGTCGCGGCAAGGGCCGCAAAGAACTCACAGCCTGATAGTCGTTCGTCCGAAGCTTGGAGCTCGGGATGCTTCCTGAGCCGAATCGATTGCACCGCGCACGTGATTTTTCCGTGGTGATGCGTCGAGGACGCCGAATGGGTAGATCGAACCTGGTCGTACACGCCGTTGCGCGTGGCGAGCAGGGCATCGCATCCACCGTTCACGGGCCACGTTTCGGATTGATAGTCAGTAAGGCAGTCGGGCCGGCCGTAACTCGTCATCGAGTTGCGCGCCGGCTTCGGCATATTTGTACCGACGTCCTCGGTGAGCTCACCGAAACCACCGACGTGGTGATCCGTGCACTGCCCGGAGCCGCGGGTGCGACCTCGGCAGATCTATCGATTCAACTGCGTTCAGGATTGAAGAAGCTCGGTCTTCTCGAAGCTCCGAAGGGTCCGCCGTCATGACGTTCATGGGCAACCTTCGTTCCATTCCTGCTCGCACGCTCGTCTACTTCATCGGGTTGTACCGGACATACGTGTCCCCGATGAGACCTCCCACCTGTCGCTTCTCCCCCACCTGCAGTGAGTACGCCATCGAGGCGCTCCAGGTGCACGGGATGTCGAAGGGCTCGTTGCTGGCAGTCGTCCGCCTCCTCAAATGTGCTCCCTGGCACTCTGGAGGCTGGGACCCGGTGCCCGAACCCGGTAAGTGGCGCGCAATCGTCACCGAGCCGACCGAAACCGAAGAACACCACGATCTCGCGCGAGTGGAAGAACAGAGGAGTACATAGAGCCGTGCTCGACTTCATTTACTACCCGGTTGCCTGGATTCTCTGGGTATGGCACAAGGTGTTCGGCTTTGTGTTCCAGGATCCCAGCAATGGGTTCGCCTGGGCACTGTCCGTCGTATTCCTGGTCTTCACCCTCCGCCTGATCCTGTACAAGCCCTTCGTCAAGCAGGTCCGCACCACGCGGCAGATGCAGGAGCTACAGCCGCAGATCAAGGCTCTGCAGAAGAAGTACGGCAAAGACAAGCAGAAGATGGCCGTCGAGATGCAGAAGCTCCAGAAGGAGCACGGCTTCAATCCGCTGATGGGCTGTCTGCCGGTGTTGGCACAGGCCCCGGTGTTCATCGGCCTGTTCCACGTGTTGCGCTCGTTCAACCGCACCGGTACCGGGTTCGGTCAGCTCGGCTTGACTCCCGAGGAGAACCGGGAGCTGTCGAACTACGCGTTCAACGTGGCCGACGTGCAGTCGTTCCTCGACGCCCGCCTGTTCGGTGCCCCTATTTCGGCATGGATCACGATGCCGCAGGACCAGCTCAACGCATTCGCCGTCGGCCCCGACGCAACCATCCCGTCGACCTGGGTCATTGCGGCGGTCTCCATCCCACTGATGATCATCGCGGCGATCATGACGCACCTGAATTCGCGTGCCTCGGTGGCGCGTCAGAGTGAGGCGGCAGCGGCGAACCCGCAGTCGGCGATCATGAACAAGCTCGCCCTCTACGTCTTCCCGCTCGGAGTCCTGGTCTTCGGTGCCTTGCTGCCCGTCGCGATCCTGCTGTACTGGGTCAGCAACAACACCTGGACCTACGCGCAGCAGCACCTGGTGTTCGGAAAGATCGACAAGGAGGAAGCCGCGAAGGCAGCGGCCGCGGTGGAGAAGCGTTCCGAGAACGCTCCGAAGCCCGGAGTGAAGCCGGTGTCGACCACCAAGCCGAAGCCCGGTGCTCGTCCCAAGCTCTCGAAGATGTCACCGACGAGCGATCAGTCGACGGTCGAGACCGGCGACGGCACGTCGGGTTCGACAACCGGTGCCGCATCGCCGGCCAAACCGAGACCGCAGGCGAACCGGAACAAGTCGACCAAGCGCAAGCGGCGCTGACCGACACGTCGAGAGAAGGACGAACATGGCAGCGGACGTAGAAGAAGCTCAGAACGACGAAGTACAGAACACAGTCGGTGCGGTATCCGGAGATGGAGCAAGTGACGTGGTGGTCGAGACCGATCAGGTGAGTGCAGTCGGCGTGGATGCAGACGCGACTCCTGTCGTCGAAGAGTCCGGCAACGAGAGTGCCGTCGAGGACAAGACCGTCGACGGGTCGGACGACGACGAGGATGATGACGAGGACTACCTGGTCGAGGAAGGCGAGATCGCCGGTGATTACCTCGAGCAGCTGCTCGACGTTCTGGACTTCGACGGCGACATCGACCTCGATGTCGAAGGCGATCGCGCCATCGTCAGCATCGACGGCGGCGACGATCTCGCCAAGCTCGTCGGGCGCAAGGGTGAAGTTCTCGATGCACTGCAGGAGCTGACGCGTCTGGCCGTTCAGCAGTCGACCGGTGAGCGAAGCAAGCTGATGCTCGACGTCGCGGGCTGGCGCGCCAATCGGCGCACCGAACTCGGCAATCTCGGAGCCGAGGCTGCCCGTCGCGTTCTCGAATCCGGTGAACGTGAAGAGCTGACCCCGATGACTCCGTTCGAGCGAAAGATCGTGCACGACGCGGTCGCCAAGATCGATGGCGTGGCGAGCGAAAGCACCGGCGTCGAACCCGCGCGACGGGTCGTTGTCGTCAAGGCGTAACCGAGCTTTTCGATTCTATGGCCCCCACTTCGGTGGGGGCCATTGTCGTATCCGGATGGTGTCGATCGGATGGTGAATGTCATCAATGTAATTAGCTGTCTGCATACTCGGCGGGCATGCTCGGAGATCGATTTTCTCGTCGGTTTCGTAAGATCCAGGGAGACGCAGCGCTTTCGTCACTGTGACGGCGTGTGCGACGGGCATCGAGTGCGCTTGGCCCGGTTTGTTAATGATTGTTTCACGTGAAACGACGGTGTCTACGCTCTACCGACGATCGCAGATGCCGTCAGCTGATCCGAGCACTTCGCTCCGCTGTCGTCGAGATCTGTGCCCTGCATGTACTCGGAGAGCCATGTCTACGATGCCGGCATATCGAGGTCGGATCCATCCGTCGCAGTTTCACGTGAAACATCGGAGGGCAGACCGGACGATGATCGAACACTCCCCCGGCGATGGGGCGGCCGTGCGGAGTCGGAATCGTTATGCCATCGATCAAGCGGTGTGGCCGAGTGTCGTGGTCCGGCGGCACGGACCGAACAGCGTCGCCCTCGAGAAAGGACAACCCTCGGGCATCAGCGGTGTGGATCCGAGGGCTCACGAACGATGACGAGCGCAGCCCGATGACTACTGACAGTTCTCTTCCAACAGACGCACACGGTCGGCCGAGCTACTCGGACGCTGGACTCGTTGTGGCTTCCCGCCGTCTGTCGCGGCCGTAGTCGGCTGCGCCTGCTACGCGGTTGTGGGTGAGCGGTACCCACCCATCTCGAATCGCGGAATGGATCCGGCACACGTCGCTGGATCGGTGTACGACCGACGTGGATTCGAGGAACTCGTATAGCTACCGTTCGGTGTTCGACGTGATCGATGGAACGACGGCGCCGCGGACTCCCTCTGCGTGTGAGAGGCGTATCCCGTCGTACCGAAGGAGGGTGGTCCGACATGTGCGGACGCGACGTCGGTCCCGCGCCCCGTCCTGGGCTGCCCGTGGCAATACGGAGAATCGACCACCGACTGGAGGGCGGGCATCTGGGTCCGCAAGAGGATGTTGCACGCTGACGCTTCACGGACCCCCTCCGGTCTCCGCTGGTTGAGTTTCACGTGAAACATCGAATGACTCGGCATCATCGAGTACCGCCAGAGATCCCTACCGACACGCGTCGATCACGGATGCGTTCGTGACCGGATTGCTTCAACGTCGAGGCACGGAGGGACGGACGTCACGGACTGATTGTGCGGGCTACGTCTCCCGGGGGTCGGCGCATGGATCGAGTTGATCGAGCGACAACGACCGCCTGATGGCGTCTTCCATCGCCGCTGCAGTTTCACGTGAAACATGGCAGCAGTGTCCGTTGGAGCGGGACTGCTTCTGGGGTACGACGGGAGCGATCCGAGCGACGCCTTGCCGCGCGGCTCGCTGTGTTGTGAGTGGATGATTCTGGGGTGTCGCGCCGGACGGCCGACATGTCTTCATCGGACGGCGGACTTCTCCGTGCACACGGTTACGCGTCGCATCCATGTTCGACGAATGTGACCTGGAAGCGCCGTTTCGAGGAGTTGTGTCGCTATCGTTTGGCGTTCGGTGCCCAGGCACGGGAAGATGTTTCACGTGGAACAAGAAGGCGTGGACAGCACCCGGTTGATGGCCGTCGCAGAGCAGATCTTCGGTGATCGTCTCGAGATGGCACAGCGATATCACGACTCGCTGGCGACGGCGGGCGTGGAGCGTGGCCTCATCGGACCGCGAGAAGTCCCGCGGTTGTGGGAGCGACACATCCTCAATTGCGCCGCGATCGGAGAGCTGATCGACGAAGGCGAGACCGTCGTCGATGTTGGGAGCGGCGCCGGACTGCCTGGCATTCCGTTGGCAATCGCCCGCCCTGATCTCCGCGTGACACTTGTCGAACCGCTTCTACGACGCACCGTCTATCTTGCGGAGTTCATCGACGAACTGGACCTGAACATCTTGGTCGTACGCGGACGAGCAGAACAGCCCGGCGTCAAGAAGGAAGCAGGCGGTGCCGACGTGGTGACGTCGAGGGCCGTTGCCCCGCTCGAGAAGCTTGCGAAGTGGTCGCTCCCCCTGGTTCACGAGCGTGGCCGGATGCTCGCTCTGAAGGGGTCGAGCGCTGCGGAAGAGATCGAACGTGACCGGACTTCCCTCACTCGGATGGGTGCTGGCAAGCTGGAGGTAGTGGAGTGCGGAGTGGGTCTGTTGCCCACCCCCACCATCGTGGTCAGAGCGGTGCGTGAGCCGCGGAGACTGAGTCGTCACTGATGTCGATTGTGGGCTCGCAAGTCCCGCGCTCGATCCGATCGAACGTAGCGAACGTATTGAACACAGTCAGTTCCGCACTAAGGAGCACATATGTCGGGTGGGTCCGATCCCGCTGTTTCACGTGAAACAGCGTCCAAGAAAAACGCGTCGAGTAGTTCGGGCAGGGAGTCGGGAGTGAAGACCGGCTCCGGGTTCGAGTACACGAACGCGATCTCACCGAACGACACTCCGATCGGTGCGGCCGCGCATCGAGCCAGCCAGGTTCTGCATCCGGGATCGGTGTCCCTTCCGAAGCCGGCGAAGCGACGCATGCTGACGATCGCCAATCAGAAAGGCGGTGTCGGTAAGACCACTACCGCTGTGAATCTGGCTGCCGCACTCGCGCTGCAGGGACTGACCGTGCTGGTGGTCGATCTCGACCCTCAGGGCAACGCCAGCACCGCTTTGGGCGTCGAGCATCATTCGGGTGTGCCGTCGAGCTACGAGGTGCTCATCGGTGAGGTGAGCGCGAAAGACGCGGTTCAGCAGAGTCCGCACAGCGAGAGGTTGTTCTGCATTCCAGCAACCATCGACCTCGCCGGAGCCGAGATCGAACTGGTGTCGATGGTCGCTCGCGAAGGCCGTCTCAAGACGGCGCTGTCGGTGGAGGAGCTCGCCGGGATCGACGCCGACTTCATCCTGATCGACTGCCCCCCGTCGCTCGGTCTGTTGACCGTCAACGCGCTCGTGGCTGCGACCGAGGTTCTCATCCCTATTCAGTGCGAGTACTACGCGCTCGAAGGCGTCGGTCAGCTCCTCCGCAATATCGAACTGGTGCAGTCTCATCTCAATCCCGAACTGCACGTCTCCACGGTGATCCTGACGATGTACGACGGGCGCACGAAGTTGGCAGACCAGGTCGCGGAAGAGGTACGCAAGCACTTCGGGGACGCCGTCCTACGCGCCGTCATTCCTCGGAGTGTGAAGGTCTCGGAGGCACCCGGATACGGAATGACGGTGCTCGACTACGACCCCGGTTCACGCGGTGCGATGAGCTACCTGGACGCCGGACGAGAGCTCGCTGCACGTTCGGCCGGCATCGACGAAGCACGAAAGAAGTAGCCAGATGAGTCAAACACGTAAGGGTGGTCTGGGTCGCGGCCTGGCCTCACTGATCCCCACCGGACCCGATGCCGGGCCACGCCTCGGCAGCGCTGCGGCAGACGTGATAATCGGCGCGGACCGAAACGCCCCAGACCGTCCGGATACATCCACCAAGCCGAAGCGAACCGCTCCGGCAGAGGACCTCACCGAGGTCGCGACAGCACCTACACCCACCCCGCCGGTGCTCAATGGCGACGACCTCTCCCCCGTCGGTGCCGTCTATCGCGAGATCTCACCGGATCGAATCGAGGCGAACCCGAAGCAGCCGAGACACGTCTTCGACGACGAATCGCTCGCCGAACTGGTTCACTCGATCCGCGAATTCGGGCTCATGCAGCCCATCGTCGTCCGTCTCGTGTCGGGTTCCGCTGCTGCCGGAGACGCGAAATATCAGCTCGTCATGGGCGAGCGCCGATGGCGTGCAAGCCAAGAAGCCGGCCTCGAAACGATCCCGGCGATCGTTCGGGAGACTGCAGACGACGCGATGTTGCGGGACGCACTGCTCGAGAACATCCATCGAGTGCAGCTCAATCCGCTCGAAGAAGCGGCCGCGTACCAACAGTTGCTCGAAGAATTCGACGTCACACACGAGGAACTCGCTGCGAAAATCGGGCGATCACGTCCGGTCGTCACCAACATGATCCGTCTGTTGAAGCTGCCGATTCCCGTTCAGCGACGAGTCGCGGCAGGGGTTCTGTCGGCCGGACATGCCCGCGCATTGCTCTCGCTCGACGCGGGTTCGGATGCGCAGGAGTCGTTGGCGGCGCGCATCGTCGCCGAGGGCCTGTCCGTTCGTGCCACCGAAGAGGCCGTCACACTCGCCAATCGCGAGGACGGTACGAGCCCGGAACCGGCGCCCCGGCGCAAGCCGATCCAGATGCCGGGCCTTCAAGACGTCGCAGATCGGCTCTCGGATTCGTTCGACACCCGCGTGACGGTCAGTCTCGGCAAGCGAAAAGGCAAGATCGTGGTCGAGTTCGGGTCGGTCGACGACCTTCAGAGGATCGTCGAGATGATGGAAGCTCAGAAGAAAAAGTAGCCGCGAATTTTCAGGACCAGACATACGCGGTCGAAACGTCACTGTGACGTAGCTCGGTCGAAGACAGTCCCGAAAACTCGCAATTCGACCGAAAAATATTGTGATGCAACACATTTGAATGATCGGCTCCACCCGACGGGACAGGTGATCGCATCGCAGGACTGTAGCCTGCGGAACGACCCGTGTGACATCCTGGTCGAGGAGCGGATCGGCTCCGATCGAGAATTCTCGCGGAGAACGAGAGCACGAAGGCTGAGGTAAGTGGTGTCGGCGATGGTGACCGGAGTGACGCTCGGTTCGTTCGAGCACTTGCCGACGCATTCGCGGCGGTGCAGCTTCTGGGTTCTCGATCCCGCGTCGGAGAGTTCCTCGGTCGACCTCGAATTCGAGAACGAAGTGTGGCTGTCGACCATCATGCTCGAATGGGGGTCGTGTGGGCAGTTGCTGTCCGTCGACGGCACCACGATCGGATGCGCCCTCTACTGCCCACCCCGCGCAGTCCCTCGCGCAACGACGTTCCCGACATCTCCGGTCAGCCACGACGCCGTTCTGTTGACCCAACTGAGGATCGATTCACCGGACGACGCCGACCTACACTCGGCCACGTTGATTCAGGCAGTGGTCGGTGATCTCGTCAATCGTGGAGTCCGAGCACTCGAGGCGTTCGGTATTCGGCGCAACGCCGACGATGCTGCGTCGGTGGTTCCGAACGCCACCGCACAGCTGACGTGTTCGGCTTCGACGTGCATGATCGAAGCGGACTTCCTCGAGAAGGTCGGCTTCGAGGTGATCGCTCCCCATCACAGATTCCCGAGACTGAGGCTGGAGCTCGATCGCGATCACGGATGGAAGCAGGACGTCGAATCGGCGCTCGAACAACTGCTGATCGCAGCCAGTATCTCCGTCGTCGACATCGAGCAGAAGTCGACGGTCGGAGCGCGCTGACAGAACTCGGTCGTACGCGTCGACCGGGTCGAGGTCAGGGACGATCGGCTGCGGCGAGCTCTTCGGCCAGAAGTTCGGCGAACGTGAACGTTCCGGTCGGCTGATCGTCCTGACCCAGCAGGTACAGCCGCTTCACGGCGATCAGAATTGCCTCGGCGATGATGTCGCGGTACCGAGGGTCGCTGAGAACATCGACGTCGGATTCGTTGGTGAGGTAGCCGAGGTCGATCTGTATGGTCGGCATGTTGGTCAGCCGCAACAGATCCCACGTCCGGCCGTGGCTGCGGCAATCGAGAAGCGGTGTGCGAGCTACGATTTCACGCTGCACATAACTGGTCAGTACCTGGCCGATCATGGACGTCGAACCGTGCGAATTGCCGAAGTGGAAACTTGCGACGCCGTTGGCCACCGGACTGGTGCTCGACGCGCATCGCAACGAGATCATCAGATCGGCGCCCCAGGCGTTGGCCGTCTCCGCGCGATCGGCGACAGAAGGATTGGTGCCGCGCGCACGAGAAAGGAAGGTCTCCATTCCGGTCGCAGCCATGCGGCCTTCGAGGCGACTGGCCAGGTCCCACAGAATCTCCGACTCCGACACTCGGCCCAGCGGACCGTCGACGATACGGCCGGTGTCGGCTCCACCCAGATCGGGATCGATGACGATGCGCTTGCCGGTCAGCTGTGGTCCGGACTTGCGGACGAGTTCTTCCTCGCTCATGGCGTGCGGGGAGCCGCCCGTGACCCGCGTGCCGAGAAGATCGAGCGAACGCAGGGTGGCGGGCCCACAGATGCCGTCAGGCGACAAGCCGATCTCACGCTGGAACGAGGACAGGCCCTCGTGCGTACGAGGACCGAAGAAGCCGTCGACGCGCTCGCTGTAGAAACCGAGATCCTGCAATCGCGTCTGCAGAGAGGCGACATCATCGCCGTACAGCGGAGCAGACAACTGGTAGATGAGGGTTCGCGCGCCGAGGCGGTACGACGCTTCTTTCAGCGCGCGGTAGGTAGCCGGGCCGACGACGCCGTCGACCAGGAGGCCGCGGTGTTGCTGGAAGGCGCGAACAGCACCGTCGAGAGCTCGGTCGAACACGGAGCCCGGAGCCGTCCAGTGGCCGTCGTCCATCGGGCCGGGCGGGACCACGGCCTCGTGGAGGAAACCGAGAGCCGAGAGAGTGCCGCGGACCTCGGCGACGGCGGGTCCGGAATCGCCGTGACTGAGCTCCTGCATGCTGGAAAGACCCTCTCGATCGTCCTGACGGCTACCGCGGTTCGGTGCACTGATGTGCCGACGCCAAGCATCGGCACATCAGATGATTGTCGCAGAAAGACGCGCTTCTTCGGCAATCCACACCAATCGAGGGTGAGTCAGATAACGCCTTCGAGGTCCTTGAGCAGTGCGGCCTTGCCCTTGGCACCGACGATCTGCTTGACCGGCTTGCCACCCTGGAAGAGGATGAGCGTCGGAATCGACATGACCTTGAAGTCGCGCGCAGCCTGCGGGTTGGCGTCGATATCGAGCTTGGCGATGGTGAGCTTGTCCTTGTGCTCGGCCGCGATCTCCTCGAGGACCGGAGCGACCATCTTGCACGGGCCGCACCAGGTGGCCCAGAAGTCGACCAGAACGGGCTTTTCGCTGGTCAGCACATCGTCGACGAACGATGCGTCGGTGATGGTGACTGTGCTCTTGTCGTCGGACATGTGTATCTCCTCGATGTGTGAAACTCGGTGGTGGTCAGGCGTTGACGGCGTCGACCGGCTGGTCGGCGTGCTCGAGCGTGTTGCTGGTGATGTCGCCTTGCTCGGCCAACCAGCGCTCGGCGTCGATCGAGGCGGTGCAACCCGTACCCGCAGCGGTGATGGCCTGCTGATACACGTGGTCGACGAGGTCGCCGGCAGCGAACACGCCCTCGATGGAGGTGGCCGAGGACGGCGAGGCGACCTTGACGTAGCCGCCGTCGTCCAGCTCGACCTGGCCCTTGACCAGTTCGTTGCGGGGATCGTGGCCGATCGCCACGAACATCCCGGTCACGTCCAGGGTCGTCTTCTCGCCGGTCACGGCGTGCTCGAGTGCAATCCCGGTGACGCTGGTGTCGCCGAGGACCTCGAGCACCTTGGTGTCGGTGAGGAAGCGAATCTTGTCGTTGTTCTTGGCGCGCTCGAGCATGATGCGCGACGCCCGGAACTCGCTGCGGCGGTGCACGATGGTGACGCTGCGCGCGAAACGGGTGAGGAAGGTCGCTTCCTCCATGGCGGAATCGCCACCACCGATGACGGCGATGTCCTGATCGCGGAAGAAGAATCCGTCGCAGGTGGCGCAGGCGCTGACGCCGCGGCCGAGCAACTTCTCCTCGCCCGGGATGGACAGGTAGCGAGCTGCTGCGCCCATGGCGAGAATGATCGCGCGTGCGCGGTAGGTCTCACCGCCTGCGGAGGCCGTCTTGATCGGACCCGTCAGGTCCAGCTCCTCGACGTCCTCGGTGCGGATGTCGGCACCGAATCGGCCGGCCTGCTCGCGCATCTGCTCCATCAGATCGGGGCCCATGATGCCCTCGCGGAAGCCGGGGAAGTTCTCGACCTCGGTGGTCGTCATCAGCGCGCCGCCGAACTGCGTTCCCTCGAACAGGATCGGTTCCAGTTCTGCGCGTGCGGCGTAGACGCCTGCGGTGTAACCGGCCGGTCCGGAGCCGACGATGATGAGATCGTGAACCTTGGGGGTACTCAATGCAGACCTTCCGATCTTGTGCGGCGTGTACGGCCGTCGACACCCGAGTGCACAGTGCACACGACGGTCGACGTACATCTGATCAACACCACCCTAGAGGCAGTTGTTCCCCGGTGAGAGATGTGTCAGCCGATATCGCGGCGCGTCAGGACATCGGGGTTGGCCACGCCACACTCGTTGCCCACGGCGAGGGCGATGAACTGTGCGGGCTGCGCTCCGGCGAGGACCAGCAGAGTGCCGTCTCGGCCGTCGACCCGTACCTGACTCGATCCCAGAACGGTGGTGGCCGGATCCACATCGTTGGACCGCAGACAGGCCGCGAGATCGACCGGATCGGCCAGTGCGCCGGGATCGCGCTTGCCGATGATGCCGAATGCGACACCGGAATCGAGATCGGCGGAATCGAGAACCAGAGCGGAATCCGGACCCGGTGACGGGTCGGCAGCGATCGACTCGGGTTCCTCGGGGGTGTGCCAGACCGTTACGGCCGCGAGCGATCCGGCCGCGAGAAGTGTTGCCGCAGCGGCGATTCGGAGTACCGTACGGTGCCGTCGCGGACGGAGTGGGACGACGACGCCCACCGGGGGCGTCGACTGTTCGACCGTGTGAATCGTGCGATCGATCTGCCGAGCGACCTCGGCCGGAATTGCCAACGTTCCGTTCGGATCCTCGCCCATCTCGTGCAGTCGGGCCGACACCGCGTCGAGACCGGCAAGTACGCGCATCGATTCCTCGTCGAGTCGAACCAGCGGCCACAGACGTTCGCTGACGTCCTCGGGAAGCGCGTCCGCATGCAGCTCGGCCAGCAGCTCCGGCGAGAACGGGGCATCGGGTAGCGAGTCGGTGCTCGACGACACGTTCCTGCCTCCCTTCGCCGAATCTGCTTTCTCTCTCACACGATATAGACGCGAGGGGTCTAGATTCGGTTCCCCGCGTCTTTCAAGTAGGCGAGCTGCGTCGACAGTTTGAGTCGGCCGCGGGCGCATCGACTCTTGACGGTACCGGTGGGAACGCCGAGCAATTCGGCAGCGTCGGCCACCGAGTAGCCCTCCATGTCCACGATGACGACGGCCGCGCGCTGATCCGGCGGCAAGGTCATCAGAGCCTGTCGAACGAGAATGCTCGTCTCCGTCTCCGAGATTCGGTCCCTCGGCGACACCGGCTCGTGACTTTCGTTCTCGCTCAGAGGAACCGAGGGCCGTGCCTTGTTTCGGCGGATCCGGTCGAGGCACGCGTTGACGACGATCTTGTGCAACCAGCTGCGGACGGCGGCGTCGGCGCGAAACGACCCGGCCGTGCGGTGCGCAGAGAGCAACGCCTCCTGCAGAGCATCGGAGGCGTCCTCCGGCGTGTAGCTGGTGCGGCGGGCCGTCAGCCACAGATGTTCGTGGTGTCGGTAGATCAGCGTGGCGAAGGCGTTCGGCTCCCCGGCCGCGTGGGCAGCGAGAAGTTCCGCATCCGTGCGCCCCCCCGGCACCGAATCGGCACGTTCAGTCATACGAAAACGGCTCCCCCCGTGTTAACGCATTGGGGGGAGCCTAGGCCATCGAGACCGTGAAGTACGAAACGAACCCGTTTCAGCTACCGAAAGTTGGATTCAGGAGTCGAAACCGATCTCGGAGATCGATGACGCGATCCGGCCGCCCTGCTCCGACAGCGTCGTGATCCAGACAAGCACGTTTCCGGTGGGCTCCGCATCGGTGAGAGGGATGTCGGTTCTACCGTTCTGCAGGGTGGCTTCACCGAGCAGCGTGGTGTCGCTGAGGCTGGGAGAGTCGCTGGGGGCCGACCTGATCTCGACGACGGTTCCCGGAGACGTCGATTCGATCCACGCATTCTGCAGTGTCGACGACGGGATGGACACGAGCAGCCCGACGCCGTTCTTCAGAGCCGGGAACTGCTGGAAGTACGAGTCGGTCGTCCACTCGGTACCGGGGTCGTTGTCGATGACGTTGGAGGCGGTGCCCGGGTTGTCGGCGGAACCCTGGGGGGAGAACACACCGACGTCGTTCATCGCCACCGGTCCACCGGTCGGAGCCGGGGGTGCCGCGGGATCGGCCGCGGGCGGTGCCTCGGCCGGAGTCGTCAGGCCGAATTCCTGGCTGTCGAGGGGGGTGTCGGTGTCGTTACCGGCAATCGAGGTGAACAGCCAGAAGCCGGCGAACGCGAGAACGATCACCGTCAGGGCACCGAGTACCGCGATGGCGATGTTGGTGCGCATCGACTTGGCCTTCTCGGCGGCAATTTCCTCGGGATCTGCGAGCGAGTGCCCACTGGCACCGGGTGCCCGCTGGCCCAGCCGTAGAGCCGGCATCAGATCGGTCTTGTCGTTGACGACGGCTGCTTGATCGAGGACGTGCTGCACGGTGGCAGCGGTGCGGATTCCGCTGTTCTGTTCCAGCGCCCGCACTGCGACGGCGGAGATCTCGAACGGCACGTCCGGACGGATCTGCCGCGGTTCGAGCGGCGCACCCTTGTCGTCACGGTCGGCCGGACGCATACCGCCGACGCTGCGGGCCGGAGCTGCATCGCCGGATACGACGGCACCGCCGGTGGTCTCGGACAGCGGCCACCTGGCGGTGATCAGGGCGTAGAGCATCGCGCCGAGTCCGCGGACGTCCGAGCTGGGGTCTGCGTCGGCCAGTGTCGCGGGGAACGCGAGGACGGCATTGCCGCTGGTGCTGATGCGGACGCGATCCGGGTGGTCGATCGACAGTGCACCACCGCTGCGGTGCGCCGCTTCGGCGGCTGCAGCGAGAACCTTGATCGCGCGAGCAGCGCCGGTGGGGGCAGGGACGGTGTCGGCCATTTCGCGCAGTGATCGGCCGGGCGTCCATTCGGCGACGACGATGCCGCCGGAGCTGCCGCGCACCACGTCGAGCACACGTGCGAGGCCGGGCGAGTTGATCCGACCCAGACGAAGCGTGCGCGAGAGAATGGCCTGCGGTCCCTGCGTGCGGTCGTCGGTCGACGCGGTGGACTGTTGATCGGCGTCGACGAATGTCAGCGCGACCTCGCGGTCGAGTTTGACGTCGTGGGCCTGCCAGAATTTGAGCCCGCGCGCGCCACCGTGCGGGGTCAGCAGTCGGTATCGTCCGCCCGCAACCGAGGCACCGGGAATGAGCGTGGGGCCGCGGAGGGTGCGTCCGGGAACGCTCGCGGGAGCGGCCGCAGCGGACTTGTCCGCGCTGGATGCGTCGGTCGCCGTCGCGGGTGTCACCGTGGTCTTCTCGGAATCGGCGTCCGACTCGGACTTCGGCTCGGGCTCGGACTCCTGCGTCCCCTTCTTCTCGATGGGGCCTTCGACCGGCAGTTTCGCCTTCGAGATGGACACGGTCTTGTCGGTCGGACGCGCCGCGAGGGCGGCCTTGGAGATGGAAATCGTCTTGTCGGCCGGCTTCGGAGCAGGCTTGCTGTCAGCGGACTCGGTGGCCTCGGCGGGAGTCGCCTTGTCGGCCGACTTCTCGTCGTCCTGCTCGGGAGTCGTGGCTGCATTCTGTGCCGGTGACTTCGACGCAGGTGATGTCGACGCAGGGGTCTTCACGGGTTCGCTGCGGTCCTGGGTGTCGACTTCGACTCCGCCGCTCGTTCGGTCGGCTTCGTTTGCTGGAGACTGTGCCGGCCCCCCAGCAACATCGTCGTCGGTCACTGTTACTCCTTCAGGCGAATATGCCCCGTGTCGTTCTGCGAACGGTCGACCTGCGGAGGCTTGTGCCCCCGGGTGCCGATGACCAGGGTACGGGAGCCGATCCCGCGCAGTGTCCCATGTGGGCTCGGTTCGAATAACCGGAATCACGCCCGTTTCTGCAGCGGCGAGATCCGCCTCCTGTGGTGCCGTCCCCCCGCGGAATCTGCGAACGAGCCGGCTCAGGGCCACGGTGACTGCCAGAACCTCGGGAATCTTGCCGAACCAGAGGATCGAGAACGTGATGCCGAGCATGATGACGGCGTCGATCGCGACGCGGGCGAAGTTGCCGACCCAGCCGTTCATCAGGGCGTCGAGACCCAGGATCCGGTCGATCGCGAGCATGGCCGCACCACCGGCGAGCGAGGCGATGAGGACCAGCCAGATGGTCTTGCCGACGTTGGCCATCCGCAGGTTGCCCAGGCTCTTGTGCAGCAGATATCCGCCGATGATCGCGCCGACGGTGTATCCGAGACCGGTGGCCGTTCCGAGGAGCAGCACCACCTGATCCGGTTCGGACGCAACGATCGGGGCGAGCAGAGACAGCCCGATCTTGACGGCGGTGATGCCGAGGATGATCCACGTCGGCGTCCAGGCCTTCTCCCGGGCGTAGAAGACCCGGAGGTGAATGAGCACCAGGGCGTACGGGATGAGGGAGAACGCCGACCAGCTGACGGCTTCGCCGAGTCTGGGTGCGACCTCGGCGAACCGGCCGAAGCCGTACAGCGCCTCGCCCACCCACGGCCCCGCGAACGTCAGGAACACGACGATCGGCACCAGTGCGACCATCGTCAGGCGGGTGGCGACCGAGAGATCGTCGACGACGGACGGGGTGTCGCCGTTGGCGGCGTTGCGGCTGAGCCTGGGCATGATGGCCGTCAGAACCGTCACGCCGAGGATGCCGTAGGGCAACTGCAGCACGATCCACGCCTGCGAATAGATCACGTTGCTCGCATCGTCGGTGCCCGACGCGATCCTGGTGGCCACGATCAGCCCGATCTGGCTGATGACGACGTAGAGCACGATCGCCGCGGCCATCGCGCCGAACTTCTTCAGGCGCTCGTCGAATCCCCACAGAGGACGCAGGTCGATGCGTTCACGGCGCAGCGCCGGGATCAGCGCCACGACCTGGGTGATGACACCGGCGGTGACGCCGAGGCCGAGAACGAGAATTTTGGGGTTGCTCATTTCGATCGTGTTCAGGGTGATCTCGCCCGGCACGAAGGGGTACAGGGCGAAGACGGCGAGCACGACCAGGTTGTTGAACACCGGTGCCCAGGCACCGGGCTTGAAGTTCTGCCGGGTGTTGAGCACGGCCGTGAGTAGGCCGGAGAGCCCGTAGAACATCAGCGCGGGCAGCACCAGATAGGTGAACGCGATGGTCAGGTTCTCGTTGACCTTCGGATCGCCGTCGAGCATCAGTCGCGCCAACAGCGGGGCTGCGATCGTTGCGGCGAGCGCCACGGTTCCGAGCAGCGCCACCGCGATGGTGAAGAGGCGTCGTACGAACGCCCGTCCGCCGTCGGCGTCCTCCTGCTCCGCCCTCACCAGCACCGGAACGACGATCGCTCCCAATACCGCGCCGAGAACGAGCTCGGAGATCATGTTCGGCAGAATCGTCGAGACGGTGAATGCACTGGCCAGCGCCGCGCCGAGGGTAGCCGTCATGGCTACTTGCTTGGCGAAGCCGGTGATGCGGCTGATCAGGGTCGCCACCGCGATCGAGCCCGACGCGGCCAGCAGTGACTTCTGCGGTTTCGGTTCCGGTCGCGGTGCGGACTCGGGTCCGCTCGGCGGAATCTCCGTCGGCGGAACCGTGCCGGACGGTTGCTGCGGGTAGTCCTCCTCGCGGAACCGCGGAATGAGCTGGGTGACGGCGTCGTCGGCGGCGGGCTGACCGTCCAGCGGCGGCGGTGCCGGGTACGACCGCAGCTCCGGCCGCGACTGCCGTTCCCAGGGTGCGGACCGCGGTGGCGTCGTGCGTCGGAACACCTGCGATGCGGGCATCCGCGACCGCGGCAGGTCGCCGTCGTACGGGACGTTGCCTGTCATGGTCTCTCGTACCCTTCGTCGGCCGGGTCGGGTTGACCTCTGAATCGATGCCAGAGGCGTCGACCTGCAAGTAACAGTAGGAGAGCGCCGGCGCAGGCGGTAATGACGGCCAGCGCCTGGCCGTATGCGTTCGATCGCACGGACACCGTCGACACTTCACCGAGCCGGGAACCGTCGAGGGTCGTGACCGAGAAGTCGACGGACAGGTTGCGGGTGTCGTCCACCTCGGCCGGCACGGTGATGGTGCGCGATCCGCGGGCCGGAAGTTGGTTCACGCCGACGTCACTGATCGTCATCTCCGGCGGCGCATCGACTCGAAGCAGCACGTTGACCGGGACGGGAAGGTCGTTGCGCGCGACGAGGAGCAGTGGGCTCTGTTCAGAGGCGAGGGTGTAGACACCGCCAGGTGCCAGCACGGTCACCGAGCCGTAGATGGTGTCCAGTCCGATGCGGGTGGCGGTCAGTCGATCGCGCGCCATGGCTCCGGTCTCCTCGCTGACGGCGCTGGCGCGACCCGCCGTCGACAGTGCGCGCAGCATGTCCTCGCGCAGCGGGGCGGTGTACAGGCGCGGGGTCAGCGCCGACTGGGGATCCTCGACGAGCGATTGCATCAGCGTGTCTATCCGGGAGCTCTGCGATCGCACCAGGTCGATGGTTCCGGCGTCGAGCTCGGTGGCCGCGTCGATGCTGGTCACCGGTAGTCCGGAGGTCGGCTCGGCGAGCAGATCGGCCAGTGGGCGCGGCGTCGCCAGACCGGAACGCAGCAGCGAGGACACCGTCGACAGAATGGCCGACGGCTCGTCTCCCCCGGCGGTCCAGTACTGCGGGGGCGCGACGGTGACGCTGCGTCCAGGGCGATCCGCCCCGACGAGTGCATGGAAGTTGACGGCTCCGAGCGCGTCCTGCAGGCGTGCGGTGCGCGAGTCGGCGGCCAGGTCGAAGCGTTGCTCGGCAGGGGTCAGAGCGGGCGTGGACGGGATGTCTCCGACTCCGGCCAACGCCGCCGCAGTGGCCGAGTCGTAGTGGGTGGCGGCCAAGGTTTCGGTCGGCTGGGTTTCCGACGGCTGGGTGTCGGTCGACACCAGTAGTGACGTGGGTGCCGAGGTGGGCGGGCTGATGCTGTTGTCGGCGACCAGCACGGTGTCGGTGCCGGCCGATCGCAGGGCATCGGCGGTGCCGGCGTCGACCCCACCGGTGGTGCTCCAGGTGAAACCTCGGGTCGAGCTGATGCCGAGGATGCCGTCGACGATGTCTGCCGGGGCGCTCACGGCGCTGTTCAGCAGGGTGGAATCGCCGATGTCGGCCACCGCCCCCAGATCGGTCTGGGCGAACGGCATCGCCGTCACGCAGCTGCTCGACGCGACCGTTTCGAGTCGGGACAGCCATTGAGCTGCCGCTGCGCTTCCCGTGCCCTCCCGGGTCGTGCCTGCGGGATCGGCCGGGTTGTCGACGACGAGGTAGCCGCGGGTCATGTTCGAGACGGTGACGAGTAGATCGGGATCGATGCCGATACACAGGCTCGACGCCAACTTGCCGTCGGGATCCAGGCCCGGTTGCGTCGCGAATTCGACGGCTTTGAGCAGGGTGTCGAGACGTCCGCCATCGGCGAGTTCACCGGCGAGTTCGTCGTCGATCAGCCGAACGCGTTCGTCGACCGAGCCGGGAATTCCGGCAGCCAGACGAGGGATGTCGGCCAGCGGCCACAGCACCGTCATGGCGACAGGATTGCGAGTGTTGGGAGGCAGCGGCATCGCGTCGGGAGCGGTGGGGTCCAGTTCGCCGGGGTTGCGAGGTAGTCCGACGACCGGGAGGAGAAAGCGGGCGTCGTCGAGCCGTGCGGTTCCGCCGTATTCGGGCGTGCCGTTGACGTTGAGCAACAGCGGGTAGACGCCGGGTGCCTCGATTCCCAGTGAGGGCTCGGTTGTGCTGCGCAGTTGCATCGACATGTCGAATTGGCGGCTCTCGTCCTCCTCCAGGGACTCGGCGACCGTGACGAAATCTCCGACGCGATCGAAGCTGTCCTGGTCGAGGGTCAGCGAGGTCCGCAGGCCGGCCGTGGTGTCGACGGCGGTAGCAGCCTGCATGCGCACACTGACGTCGTCGACGCGTCGGTCTCCGGTGTTTCTCACCGTGGCGCGAACGGTCACGAACGGATCGCTGCTGGTGGTGACGGTGGAGGGCGCAACGGTCTCGATGCTCAGCGTGAGGAACGGGTTACCGGCCTGCGTCATCGGAGTATCGGGAACCGCGCTGGTGGTGGCGCTCGAGTCGCCGACGGAGGCGTCGGGTTGGGCTGCGGCATTCGGAAGTTGCTCGGGGATCAATGCCGCAGTGCCGATGGCCGGCGCGACCGCAAGCAGAAACGAGGTCAATGCGGCGGCAGTGACCTTCCGGACCCGCACGCTCACTTCCCGCCGGGGGTGGGTGCGGTCGAGTGGCCGCCGCTCGTGTCGCCGTTGTTCGTGTCGTCGGTGTTCATGTCATCGATGAGGCGGGTGGCGATGGCGGCGAGTTTGCGTTCGTCGGCGTAGGCGAGTCGAGACGGGAGTTCGTTCAGCGGGACCCACGCGACCTCGGTGACCTCGAGATCCTCGTCGGAGAGTTCGCCGCCGAGGAATCGGAGCAGGTAATGGTGGACGGTCTTGTGGACGCGTCGGCCCTCGGTGACGAACCAGTAATCGATACTGCCCAGCGAGGCCAGGACGGTTCCGCGGATGCCGGTTTCCTCGGCGACCTCCCGCATTGCCGTCTGTTCGGCCGTTTCACCCTGTTCGATGTGACCCTTGGGCAGGGACCAGAGGAGGCGTCCGCGACGGTCGGTGCGGCCGATGAGGGCTGCGCAGCGCTTGGCCGGTGGCCCGTCGAGGCCGTCGACCACCAGGCCGCCCGCCGAGGTTTCGCGGACCGTCCGCAGCTTGGGTGCTTGGGTGTCGGCGCGTGCCTGACGCCGCCGCGGGTTGCGGCGGCTCCTGTTCGCACGTTCGGCAGCAGACACCCGATCCATACTAGTTGCCTCTGCGCACTCTTCGACCGTGCCGCACCGCGGTCAGTGGCCGAGACAATCCGTTCGGTGCAGCGCCAGTAGGCTCTTCCACCGTGGCCGATCAGTCCCTGTCCTCCGTTTCCGACGAGCACACCGATGCCCGGCGGGAGAGGTTGCTGGCCGGAGCGGCGGTGACGCTGCGTGAACTCGCCCCGGTGTTGACTCCGCTCGGCGCGCTGTTCGCCGCGGCCGGGCACGAGCTGTACCTCGTGGGCGGAACGGTGCGCGATGCGGTTCTCGGTCGACTCGGAACCGATCTGGATTTCACCACCGACGCCAGGCCGCAGGACGTTCAGTCGCTGCTGGCGGACTGGGCCGACCATCAGTGGGACACCGGTATCGCATTCGGAACCATCAGTGCGGCCAAGGACGGCCAGACGATCGAGATCACCACCTATCGCACCGATTCCTACGATCAGGTCTCCCGCAATCCCGAGGTGCAGTACGGCAACAGCCTCGAAGAAGACCTCGTTCGACGCGATTTCACCGTCAACGCCATGGCGGTCCGTCTCGGAGCCGACGGCGGGCAGGAGTTCGTCGATCCGCTGGGCGGCATGGACGCTCTGCTCGAGGGCGTACTCGATACCCCGTCGGCACCGGAAACCTCGTTCGGTGACGATCCACTGCGCATGCTGCGGGCCGCTCGGTTCGTCTCCCAGCTCGGATTCACGCTGATGCCTCGGGTGCACCGAGCCATCGAGGACATGGCCGAGCAGATCGACCGCATCACCGCCGAGCGAATTCAGGTCGAGCTGGACAAGCTGATACTCGGCGACTACCCGATCGACGGCATCGACGTGATGTGCGAGACGGGGCTGGCCCAGCGCATCATTCCCGAGGTCCCGGACATGAAGCTCGAGATCGACGAGCATCACCAGCACAAGGATGTGTACTGGCACTCGCTGACCGTGCTCAAGCAAGCGATCGATCTCGAGGACGGCGACCCCGATCTCGTATTGCGTTGGGCCGCACTGCTGCACGACATCGGCAAGCCCGATACCAAACGAAACGAGCCGGGCGGCGGGGTCAGCTTCCATCACCACGAGGTCGTCGGGGCCAAACTGGTGCGGAAGCGTATGCGCGCGTTGAAGTATTCGAAGAAGATGATCGAGGACGTCTCGCATCTGGTGTTCCTGCATCTGCGTTTCCACGGCTACGGCAAGGGTCAGTGGACCGACTCGGCCGTGCGCCGCTACGCCACCGATGCCGGCGAACTACTTCCCAAGCTGCACAAGCTGGTCCGAGCCGACTCGACGACGAGGAACAAGCGTCGAGCTGCGGCTCTGCAGGCCACCTACGATGATCTCGAAGAGCGCATCGCCCGCATCGCCGAGCAGGAGGACCTGGCGCGGGTGCGGCCCGACCTCGACGGCAACGCGATCATGGAGTTGCTGAACATTCCGGCCGGACCCGACGTGGGCAAGGCCTGGAAATTCCTGAAGGAACTGCGCCTCGATCGTGGTCCGCTCTCCCGCGAGGACGCCGAAGCCGCGCTGCTCGAGTGGTGGCCGACGCAGTAGCGCGTCCCGCGCACGTGCACAAAACTTCGTAGCCCACTACGAACTTCCGCTCACGACGAGCGAAGCTCGGCCTTGACCAGGTACACGTTGTAGCTGTCCCACTCCGAGACGGTGAAGTACAGGTCGTTCGCCGTCGACCACGGGTGGATGAAGCCGCCGTAGGTCTTGGGGTACTCGGCGGTGTCGATCAGGGTGGTCGGTGCGGTCCACTGGCCCTGCGGCGAATTCGATTCGCGCAGAACGATGTCGCCGCGTAGCGGATCGAGATACGTCATCCGCCAGAGGCCACGGGCTTCGTCGTGATGGACCGACAGTTCCCCGGCCATACCGTCGGCGATGGGGGTGGCGTCGTTCGATCCGACCGGAGCCCAGGTGCCGTTCACCCAGTATTGGTAGGCGGTCTTGTTCAGCACGTCCGCCTTCGCGACGCGGGCGAGCCCGACCTGCCCGGCGCGTCCGTTGACGGTGCCGAACATGTGGACGTACTCCCCCGCCGGGACCATCGTCGAGACCTGGAACTTGGAGAAGCCGAAGAGGTTGTCCCACTTGGCATGCTCGTCCTTCACCCAGGTGGACCCGTTGTCGTCCGAGTAGGCGATGCCGCCGTAGTTGGTCCACCACATGCCGGGGATCGTGCTCCAGCGCCGAATGGACATGTAGGACATGTACTGCCGGTCGTCGATCGCGAAGCCGGAGGTGGGAATGACCGTGGTCTCCCAGTTCTTGATCTTGCGCGACGGCAGCAGTTCGGCTGCGTGACAACGCGAATCCTGCACCATCGAATCGAGGGTCATGCCGTCGGACAGGTCGGTGTCGGTGCTGTGTCCCAGCACATTCGAGCGCCAGTCGTCGCCGCCGACGACGCCGAATTCCCAGCCCTTGCCGAACGAATCGCCGAACGCAACGGCGACCTCGCCGGGCTTGCTCTCCCACATGATGCCGAGGTCGGTGCCGTCGACCTGCCAGCGCTTGTCGGTGCGGTTCTCCGATCCCGGTCCGGTCAGCTGTGAGACGACCTCGACGTGTCCGACGGCAGGTTCCACCGGCGGTACCGTCGTCGGGCCCGGCTCCGCCGCGCTGACGGCGGGAGCGGGCGGCGGGGTGCCCGGGGCACCACCGGGGCCGGGAATCGGGATGGGAATGGGTTCGGCCTGCGGGTCGATCTCGATGCGAGGAAACGGCAGATGGTCAGCAGAGCCGGTTCCCGATATCGGTGAGTCGGCGTCGTCGGTGAGATCTGGGCACGGGTCCGCGCATGGGTCGGTCAGCGGTTCCGCCTGCACGCGGGTGTTGTTCGGGGCCGGGTCGGGGACCGGCACGAGTTCGATCGACGGATACGGCACGGGGATCACCACGCGGTCCGGCAACGGTGGCAGCTGCGGCGGATTGCCCGGCCCGATGGGCTCGGGTGGGTAGTCCTTGGGGTCGAATCCTGTTTCGCCACAGGAGTTCACCGGCGGCGGCGGGGCTGCGAACGCGGGGGGCGCCGCAAGAACGGCCGTACCTGCGGTAACTGCGAGGATGCAGCCGATCGACGTCGTGCGGCCGTACATGCGGTGCCCCCGTGCTCTCCGACGAAACCTGTCGGTCCGATACGGAAAGATACACCACGTCAGCGGCGTGCGCGCCTGGTGTTCAGCACCGCCGCGGCCAGGCCGAGGGCGTAGATTCCCGCTCCGACGAACACCAACGTGTGCGCGGTGGGGTCCCGGCTCAGATCGGTCGTGTCGGGGCCGACCGCGAAGGCCGCAGCGGCGAGGGCGGCGACGAACGCCACGTTGAACACGGTGTCCTGCAACGCGAAAACGCGGCCACGATGGTCGTCGTCGATCTCGATCTGCATGGCAGCATCACCGCTGAGTTTGACGGACTGTCCGGCGATGCCCAGGAGAAAGGCCCCGATCAGCAGGCTGGTCTGCGTCAGGCCCGAGACGGCTCCGAGTTGCGCCACGATGGCGAGCACCAGTGCGGCAGCGATCGTGCGGGTGCGCCCGAACCGCGGAACGGCGAAAGGGGTGATCAGGGCGGCGAGGAACATGCCCACCGCGGTGGCCCCGACAGCGATACCGAAGCCGGCGAGTCCGCCGGGAAGCGAGCTCTCTACTGCGCTCTCGCGAAGTATCAACACCATGATCAGGGTGTTGATGCCGAACACGATGCGGTGTGCGCAGATGCCGAGCATCGCGGTCGTGACCCCGGCGGAGCGCCAGACGGCCTGTGCGCCCGATTTCAATCCTGTCGCAACGTCTTTCAGGGGACTGTCGGTGTGGCTCCCGATACCCGGACCGAGAGACCGCGGGCGGAACCGCGCGGCAGCGGCAGCCCCGACGACCGATCCGGTGGCCGCGAGACCGACGGCGATACCCGAGCCGAGATCACCGGCGCCGACGACCCCGATCACCGCGACCGCAAGGCCCGCACCTGCCGCTGCAAATCCGGATCCGACGGTGGCCAGCACCGAGTTCATCGGCACCAGCCACGATTGTCGAACCACGTGGGGTAGCGACGCCGACGCCCCCGCGAGTACGAACCGACTGAGCCCGACGGTGGCCAAGGCCAACAGCAACAACGGTGTCGCGTCCACCCCGGCGCACAGCAGGACCGCGGTGGTGATGATCAGCACGATGCGAACGATGTTGGCCCACAGCAGGACCGACCGGCGGTCCCAGCGGTCGAGCAGTGCTCCGGCGAACGGTCCCACCAACGAGTACGGGACGAGCAGCACGGCGAATCCTGCCGCGATCTCGGCCGGATTCGTCGCGCGCTCCGGATTGAACAGAATGGCACCGCTGAGCGCGGCCTGGAACAACCCGTCGCCGAACTGACCGGCGAACCGAACGGTCGTCAGCTTGCCGACCCCCGGGGATTCGCGCAGTCGGGTACGGAAGGAGGCGTCGTTCACCGACGGGACTTTAGCCCCCGCCCGTCATACGGAGACGGCGGGAGTCGCGGCCCACCACTTCATCGTTGCGGCCGCACCGTCGACGAGGGGCGTGGGCTGCTGCCCGAGGATCGCTTCGCTACGGCTCGAGTCGAGGACGTAGGGGTAGCGGAACTGGTAGAGGGTGTCGCCGAGCTCCTTCATCGGACCGGGCACCGTACTCAGCAGTCGCAGTGCCCAGGTCGGAATGACGCCGACTTTCGGGGTCGGTACTTGTGCTGCAGCCGAGAACATCTCGATCATTGCGCGCTGCGACACCGCAGGTGCGGTCGGTGCATGCAGGACGGTGTTCCACATCGACGGTGACGCCGCGGCCGTGATCATCGCGGCGGCCAGATCCGGGACGTAGGTGAACGAGTGGGGCAGATCGGCAGAGGCCATGACGCGGATCGGCTTACCGGTCAGAATGGGTGCGATCACCCGTTCACCCATGTGCGAGGTCAACACGCGCGGTCCGTAGAAATCCGAGGCGGCGACGCTGACGGTGGGGGTCGAGTGCGCGTCGCGTGCGGCGAGGAGTTGGGTTCGTACTCCCAATTTCCGGAATGTCGCGTCGCGGGGTGAATCCTCGCGGATCGGTCCGTCGACCCGGCCGTAGGCGTACAGACTTTCGGGGAACGCGACGACGGTGCCCGCGGCCGCGTCGAGCACGCGGTTCTCCATTGCGGCGAGCTTGTCTCGCCACACCGTGTTCTCGTACGCGACGTGGGTGCAGTGGTAGACGGCGGTGGCACCGCTCAGGTGGGGTCGAAGATCGTCGGATTCGATGTCGACGCCGCGGCGTTCGATGATCGGGTGCTCGGGTCCACTGCCGGTACGGGTGAGCACCCGCACCGAATGCCCCTGCGCAGCAAGCTGTTCGGCGACCGTCCAGCCGACGGGTCCGGCTCCGGTGACGACGTGAAGTTCGGTCATGATCGCTCCATTCGAGGTAAGCGAGAGCGGTGCTCTCTGATCTGTCGAGTGTGCACCCGTCTCGGCAATAAAGCAAGAGCACTGCTCTCTCGAAAGAGCAGGAGTTACTGTGAGGGCTATGGCGAGTACTCCCCGCACGCGAGCCCGTGCGCAGACCCTGGCCGACATCACCCGCATCGGACGCGAACACCTGGCCGCGGACGGCGCGGCGGCCCTGTCGTTGCGCGCTGTCGCACGGGACCTCGGCGTCGTGTCCTCGGCCGTCTACCGATACGTCGCCAGTCGCGACGAGTTGCTGACCCTGCTCGTCGTCGACGGATACACCGAGCTCGGTGACACCGTCGACGCAGCGGTGGACGCGGCCGACGGACCCAAGGAGAAGTTCCTCGCGCTCGGCCGGACGGTTCGGCAGTGGGGCTTGCGGGAGCCGGCGCGCTACGCGTTGCTGTTCGGCAGCCCGGTGCCCGGTTACCACGCCCCTGCGGAGCAGACCACCGGTCCGGGCACCCGGGTGATCAGCACGTTGGTTGCCGTCCTGCATTCGGCATGGCAGACCCGGCGCCCGGAGGTCGAAGCCGATCCGCCCGAACTGGCCTCCCTGCACGGCAGCTTCGAGGACATCCGCCGGGAGATGGGAACAGACCTGCCCGACGAGCTGATAGCCCGGGGAGTGATGGTGTGGGCGTCGTTGTTCGGGGCCATCAGTTTCGATGTGTTCGATCAGTACGGTGCCACGACGTTCGCCAGCAGGGACGACCTGTTCGAGTACCAGTTGGGACTTCTGACGAAGATCGCCGGGCTCGACTAGGAGCAGGGGCGGGAGTGGAGCCTGCGGAACGACCCGTGGAAGGCGGGAGTGGAGCCTGCGGAACGACCCATCAGAACTGGCCGCGTCGCTTGCGCCACATCCGCGGGTGCGCGGTGCCACAATGACTAGCGTGGCAGCGCATGCGGAGGAACCCGAGGACCAGACGGCGTCGGCCTTACGCGATGTCCGTCCCGGCAGTCTGCTGGTGTCGTCCATCGAACTCGTGGAGCCCACTTTTCGACGCACCGTCATCTACATCATCGAACACAACGACGCGGGCAGCCTCGGGGTGGTGATCAACCGTCCCAGCGAGACCGCGGTGCAGAACGTACTGCCCAACTGGTCCGAACTGGCGGCAAAGCCGCAGGCGCTGTACGTCGGTGGCCCGGTCAAGCGCGATTCGGCCCTGTGTCTGGCGACGCTGCGGACCGGCGTCTCGATCGACGGCATTCCCGGTCTGCGACGCGTCGACGGCCGAGTGGTGATGGTCGATCTCGATTCCGATCCTGCCGAGATCGCGCCGTTCGTGGAGGGTGTGCGGATCTTCGCGGGGTACTCGGGCTGGACGTTCGGTCAACTCGAAGGCGAACTCGACCGAGACGACTGGATAGTGTTGTCTGCCTTGGCTTCCGACGTGATCGGCCCGCCGCGTGTCGATCTGTGGGCGCAGGTCTTGAGACGTCAACCGATGCCGTTGGCGCTGTTGGCATCTCATCCGATCGACGTCGACCGTAACTGAGTGCTTCGCAGTGGCGTGGTTAAGTGCCACCCCGGGCACCTAACCGCACCACTGGCGCAGGCACTAGTGGGAGAAGGCCCTCGCGCTCGAATGCCCGCCTGATGTCAGTCCAGCGATCACCTCGTCGATCGCTATGCACAGCATGCGACCCAGGTCCGCACTGAAGCCTTCTCGGACGACGATTCTGAGTACGGCGACGTCGGTTGCGTTGTCGGGCATCGTGTATGCCGGTACCTGCCAACCGCGAGCGCGTAGTTCGTGGGACACGTCGAAGACGGTGAACTCGCAGTGTGCTTTCAGCATGAACGAGAGCACGGGGATGGCCGATCCGTCGGTGATCACCTCGATGTCGGGATGGTTGTCGAGGTGTCGGCTGACGCGAACGGCTGTGTCGCGCAATGCTTTCATGATGTCGGTGTAGCCGGACCTGCCGAGGCGCAGGAAGTTGTAGTACTGCCCGATCACCTGGTTACCCGGCCTGGAGAAGTTCAACGTGAAGGTGGGCATGTCTCCGCCGAGGTAGTTGACGCGGAAGACGAGGTCCTCGGGCAGGTCTTCCTTGGTTCGCCAGACGGCGAATCCGATTCCCGGATAGGTCAGTCCGTACTTGTGGCCGCTGGCGTTGATGGACTTGACGCGAGGCAACCGGAAATCCCATTTGAGTTCCGGATACAGAAACGGAACGACGAAGCCGCCGCTGGCCGCGTCGACGTGCACCGGTACGTCCGGCCCGCCACCGCCGGCGATCTCGTCCAGTACGGCGCAGATCTCCTGCACCGGTTCGAGTTCTCCGGTGAACGTGGTGCCGAGGATCGCGACGACGCCGATGGTGTTTTCGTCCACCGCGTCCCGAACCTGTTCCGGGGTGATGACATAACGTCCGCGTTCCACGGGGAGGTACTTCGGCTCCACGTCGAAGTAGCGGCAGAACTTCTCCCACACCACCTGAACATTGCTGCCCAACACCAGATTCGGAGTGCCGGTACCCGCTCCCCTGGCCCGCCAGCGCCATTTGAGTGCCAGCCCCGCCAGCATGACGGCCTCACTGGATCCGATGGTGGAGACCCCGGTGGCCGACGACGGGTCCTCGCGATCGAGTCCGGGCGCATGGAACAGATCGGCGACGATGTTGACGCAGCGTTCCTCGATGGCGGCGGTGGACGGATACTCGTCCTTGTCGATCATGTTCTTGTCGAACGTCTCGGCCATGAGCTTTTCGGCCTGTGGATCCATCCAGGTGGTGACGAACGTGGCCAGATTCAGTCGCGAGCTGCCGTCGAGCATCAGTTCGTCGTGGATGTAGCGGTAGGCGGCGTCGGGATCGAGCTGATCCTCGGGAAGTCTGAGTGCGGGTACAGGATCGGTGGCGAGCCGGCCGGTGTAGGCCGCAGAGACGATACCGTCGGCATGGATTTTCCTGGTCATCGTCTTCTCCCGTGATCGGCTCGACTGTCACCCAATCTAGTCCGCGACGCTGCTCACCGGGCTCTGTTCTGGTTCCGGTCGTCGTGCGAAATGCTGAGCGATCACGGTGCACACCATCAGCTGAATCTGGTGGAAGATCAACAGCGGCAGCACGATCAGTCCGACGGGTTGGCCGACGAACAGCACTGCGGCCATCGGCAGCCCGCTGGCGAGGCTCTTCTTGGAGCCGCAGAACAGCAGTACCAGCCGATCCTCGATGGCGAAGCCCAACCATTTGCCTCCGTACCAGGTGATGGTCAGCACCAGGGCGAGCAGCGCTGTGCACACTGCGACGACGACGCCGATGCGCCACACCGCTACCGAGGACCACACGTTCTGGTTCATCGATTCGCTGAAGGCGGCGAAGACGACCAGCAGGATGGAACCGCGGTCGACGAGCTTCGTCGGCGCGCTGTGCCGGGTGAGCCACCCCGTCACCCAGGGCCGGATCAGCTGACCGACGGCGAACGGGAGCAACAGTTGGACCACGATGTCGAGGATCGAGCTCGGGTCGATGGTCATCGAACCGGTGGTGGTCATCAGGGCGATCACCAGCAGCGGGGTGACGAACACACCGATGATGTTGGAGAACGAGGCACTCACCACGGCACCGGCGACGTTGCCGCGGGCGATGGAGGTGAAGGCGATCGAGGACTGCACGGTCGAGGGGACCAGGCACAGGAACAGCATTCCGGTGTAGAGGTCGTCACTGATCACGCCGGGGACGAGAATTCGCAAGGCCAGCCCGAGCGCCGGGAACAGGAGGTACGTACACGCCAGGATCACCGAGTGCAGCCGCCAGTGCTTGATGCCGTTCCAGGCGTCGCGCGGTGAGAGTCGCGCGCCGTAGATGAGAAACAGCAGGGCGATGGCGATACGCGTGACCCAACCCAGTACGTCCTCCGCCGTGCCGGTGGCCGGGAAGAGGCTCGCCAGCGCTGCGACCGCGAAGATTCCCAACAGGAAGGGATCCAACACGGTATCCCGCAACAACTTCACCCGGCTAACTTAATCCACCGAGGTGCTGCGAGTCCGCGCGGTCAGGGTGTTGAGAGTTCCGGCAATCTTCTTCGCGTCGGCAGAACCGATGGTGAGCCGGTCTCCGTTGGCGAACGTGACGAAGGCTGCGGGGCCGGCGTCGGTGGCGACGGCGTAGTTTCCGCGTCCCTTGGCCCGCAGACCCCAACCGCCGAAATCCTTCGACGGGTCGACCGTCCGAACCGATGCCCCGGTGATCTCGTCGATGTCGTAGTCGAATGCCGCCATCCCCAGGCTCGAGACATAGAGGCCGTCGCTGTCGATGTGCACGGTGAAGCGCAGCAGCGACAGAATCAGAATGGTCAGTGGGGCGAACAGGAAGACCGGCCAGAGCGATCCGGACAGGTAGCACGTCAGAGCGGCCCCGGCCAGAGACACCGCCACGACGGTGATGCCGGCGACGCGACTGGCTCCGACATGGACCACCAGCGGTAGCTCGGGACTGCACCGCGGCAGATCGGAGTGCGGAGGCGACGTGGCGACGGTGCGTTCGCGGTGGTCGCGCAGCCTCGATGCGCCGAACAGCCCGGCAGCGAACCCGACGACGGTTCCCACCGCCATGGCCCAACCGGGGATGGTGACACTCTGCGCGGTCGCCATGTCGAGTTCGCGAACGAGGGTCGCGATCTGCAGCACACCGATCGTCCCGACGACGGTCAGCCCGATGATCAGCATCGTGCGCCGCATGATCAGCAGCACCCGAGCCAAGGATGCGACGGCGCTGCACCCGCCGCCCACCAGCACGATTGCGATCGCGAGGGTCCAGGCGTTGGAGAGCGGGTTGGAGAAGTCGTCCGGTTCGGTGCCGCTGAAGTGAGTGGCGACCTCCTCCGGCAGACGGCCCTGCCACAGGTACGCCAGGACGAGTCCCAGTGCGGCCACGACAAGGGGCACGACAACGCCGAAGACGACCCCGGCCGGGTCGAAGGTGCGCAGACTCTTCTGTTTCATGCGCTCAGCTCGGCTGGCAGGCGTCCTTGAGGCTGCAGGAGATGCACGAGTGACCGCATCCGTCGGCCTCGGCGGGTGCCGGCACTGCTGCGGCTGCGCGGGCACCGATGGATCCGCCGGCTGCGGCGATGAACAGCGCGGCCACGAGGGCAACGACCACTCCGACGACGGCTGCGATGCCGTTCAGTGCGAGTGCGGCTACGCCGCCGATGGCCAGTACCAGCGCAGATGCGGCGGTAGTGGGTCCGGCGACACGGTTCGCGAGGACGAACGTCTCGTCGTCGCGCATTGCCTCGGGGGTACGAACACCGGCGAAACGATTGCGCGGGAGCCGGCCGAGCAGTGACAGGGCAGCGACAGCCCCGACGACGAGGGCGAGCACGAACAACACAACCGAGACGATGACCACCTGGCCAGGATACGGCGCAGCGAGGTCCTGGTACCAGGCGGGCCGCGTCACACTTTAGGCTGGTAGGTGTGACCGATTCCGTTGAAGCACCCACCGAGTCCGCTCCCGAGTACCGCTACACAGCCGAACTCGCCGGGCGCCTCGAGCAGCAGTGGCAGGATCTGTGGGAGACGCAGGGCACTTTCGACGCGCCCAACCCGGTCGGAACGCTCGCCGGAGAGGTCCCCGACGACAAGCTGTTCGTCCAGGACATGTTCCCGTATCCCTCGGGCAGCGGCCTGCATGTCGGGCACCCTCTCGGCTACATCGCCACCGACGTCTTCGCGCGCTATCACCGCATGCAGGGTCGCAACGTGCTGCATGCCCTGGGGTACGACGCGTTCGGTCTGCCGGCCGAGCAGTACGCCGTGCAGACGGGCACGCACCCGCGCAGCACCACCGAGGACAACATCGTCAACATGCGACGCCAGCTGCGACGCCTCGGCCTCGGCCACGATCGCCGACGGTCCCTGGCGACGACGGACGTCGATTTCTACCACTGGACACAGTGGATCTTTCTGCAGATCTTCAACTCGTGGTTCGACGCAGACCTCGGTAAGGCGCGGCCCATCGCGGAACTGGAGGCGGCGTTCGCCTCGGGTGAGCGGGCCTTGGACGACGGCCGCTCCTGGGAGTCGTTGACCGTCGGCGAGCGCCGTGAGGTGATCGACGGCTTCCGCCTGGTGTACGAGTCCAACTCGATGGTCAACTGGTGCCCCGGCCTGGGTACGGTGCTGGCCAACGAGGAGGTCACCGCGGACGGACGCAGCGACCGCGGAAACTTCCCCGTGTTCCGAAAGAACCTGCGGCAGTGGATGATGCGGATCACCGCGTACTCCGACCGACTGGTCGACGACCTCGAGTACCTGGATTGGCCCGAGAAGGTCAAGACGATGCAGCGCAACTGGATCGGACGCTCTCGCGGTGCGCAGGTCTCGTTCTCCGGCATCGAGGTGTTCACCACTCGCCCGGACACTCTGTTCGGCGCGAGCTACGTGGTGCTCGCCCCCGAGCACGAACTGGTCGACGGGCTGATCGCTCCCGAGTGGCCGGCGGATGTCTCCGACACGTGGACCGGCGGGGCCGCCACTCCCGCGGAAGCCGTTGCGGCATATCGCGCGTCGATCGCCGCCAAGTCCGATCTGGAGCGGCAGGAGAACAAGGAGAAGACCGGCGTCTTCATCGGTGCCTACGCGACAAACCCGGTGAACGGCGAGCAGGTGCCGGTGTTCATCGCCGACTACGTGCTGACGGGCTACGGCACCGGTGCGATCATGGCCGTACCCGGCCACGATGCGCGTGACTGGGAGTTCGCCACCGCGTTCGGTCTGCCTGTGCGCGAAGTCATTTCGGGCGGCGACGTCACCGAGGCAGCGTACGTCGGTGACGGCGCGCTGGTGAACTCCGGCTTCCTCGACGGTCTGCCGGTCGACGAGGCCAAGGCCGCCGTCATCGCACGCCTGGAAGCGGACGGCACCGGACGCGGCACCATCCAGTACAAGCTGCGCGACTGGCTGTTCGCCCGCCAGCGCTACTGGGGCGAGCCGTTCCCGATCGTCTGGGACTCCGAGGGCAACCCGCACGGCCTACCCGATTCCGCCCTGCCGGTGGAACTTCCGGAGGTCGAGAACTACGCACCGGTCTCGTTCGACCCGGACGACGCGGGCTCCGAGCCGTCCCCGCCACTGGCCAAGGCCGTCGAATGGGTCAACGTCGAACTGGATCTGGGCGACGGGTTGCAGACCTACACCCGCGACACCAACGTGATGCCGCAGTGGGCCGGTAGCTCCTGGTACCAGCTGCGCTACATCGACCCCACCAACTCCGAGGCCTTTGCGGACCCGGAGAACGAGAAGTACTGGGTCGGTCCGCGTCCGGAGATCCACGGACCCCACGATCCGGGCGGCGTCGATCTCTACGTCGGTGGCGTCGAACATGCGGTGTTGCACTTGCTGTACTCGCGCTTCTGGCACAAGGTGCTCTTCGATCTGGGTCACGTCAGCTCGAGCGAGCCGTACCGTCGGCTGTACAACCAGGGCTACATCCAGGCGTACGCGTACACCGACGCCCGCGGGGTCTACGTGCCCGCGGCCGAGGTCGTCGAACGCGACGGTGGCTACTTCTATCAGGACCAGCCCGTCAACCGTGAATACGGCAAAATGGGTAAGTCCCTGAAGAATTCGGTCTCCCCCGACGAGATCTTCGCCGAGTACGGTGCCGACACCCTGCGGTTCTACGAGATGTCGATGGGCCCGCTCGATACCTCCCGGCCGTGGGCGACGAAGGACGTCGTCGGCGCACAGCGATTCTTGCAGCGCGTGTGGCGACTGGTGCTCGACGAGGTGACCGGCGAGGTTCGCGTCACCGATGCCAAGCCCACCGAGGACACGCTGCGAGTGCTCAACCGCGTGATCGACGGCGTGCACGCGGATTACGCTGCGCTGCGCGACAATACGGCCGGTGCCAAGCTGATCGAGCTGACCAATCACATCACCAAGGCGTACCCGGACGGTGCGCCGCGTGGGGTGGTGGAACCACTGATCCTGATGCTCGCTCCGCTGGCGCCGCATCTGTCCGAGGAACTGTGGAGCAAGCTCGGTCACGAGAAGTCGTTGGCACACGGGCCTTTCCCGCGCGTGGAGAAGAAGTGGTTGGTTGCCGATACCGTCGACTACCCCATCCAGGTCAACGGCAAGGTCCGCAGCCGCATCACCGTCCCGGCCGATGCCACGAAGGACGACGTCGAGAAGACGGCACTGGCCGACGAGAAGATCGTGGCCCTGCTCGACGGCAAGGCCCCGACGAAGATCATCGTGATCCCGGGTCGAATGGTGAACATCGTTCTGAAGTAGCTCTCGCCGAACTCGAAGTTATGGATGAAAATCTGGCGATTTCCGTCCATAACTTCGAGTTCGCGGGGGTTTAATTGTTCCATGTCACTGGCTGGTAGAGGGTTTGCGTTGAGGCTGATGGCCTCCGTCGTACTGCTTCTCGGGTCCGTAACTTTGGTGAGTGTGCCGGTGGCACAAGCAGATCCGGGACCCGGATCACCAGTTCCGGCCAACGATCCGTTCTACGATTGGGACGACAGCCTGGACGTCTCCCCGGGAACGGTGCTGCGGTCGAGGCCCATGACGTTCCGTACCCCCAGCCAGCCGACGCCGATCACGGGTAACCAGGTTCTCTACAGAACTACCGACCAACAGGGCGACGGTGTCGTCACGGTCGCCACGGTGCTGCGGCCCTTGATCCCCGGGCCGACGCGGATCGTCTCGTACCACATGGCGTACGACGCCCTCGGCTCTCAGTGCAATCCCTCGTACACCCTCAGCGGCGGGTCCACGAGTCCCATTGCCGGCGCGGAACAGGCAGTCATCGCCGGTTACCTCGCAGCCGGCTACACCGTCGTCGTGCCGGATTACGAGGGCGAGGAGCTCGAGTGGACGATCGGGCGGCAGTCGGGCTATGCAGCTCTGGACGGCATTCGTGCGGCCCAGTCCTTCCTGCAGCTTCCGTCGAGTACCCCCGTCGGGATGGTCGGGTACTCCGGTGGATCCGTGCCGACGCAATGGGGAGCCGAGATCGCTCCCGAGTACGCACCCGAGCTGAATCTCGTCGGAGTAGCGGCCGGCGGGCTGCCGGTCGACCTGGCTCACAACCTTCCGTACGTCAGCGGTAACAGAGAGTGGGCGGGGGTCATCCCGGCACTGATCGTCGCCTACGAGCGTGCGTACGGACTCGACCTGAACAGTTTCATCTCCGACTACGGCTTCGAGGTGATCGATCAGGTCGATCAGGAGTGCATTGCCCAGTTCGCCGACGACTACCCCACGCTCACCGACGCCTCGATGGTGAAGGCCCCGTACACCTCCTTGCTCGACGTACCCGAGGTGGTGGCGGCGATCGACGACAACATCATGGGCAGCCAGGGCACTCCACGGACGCCGATGTTCCTTGCGGTCGGGCAGGCCGATCCGATCGGCGACACCGTCATGATCACCGGCGACGTGCAGGGACTGGCGTACGCCTACTGCGGCCGGGGCGTCGATGTGCAGTACGCGCAGTACGACGGCTTGACGCACAGCGAAGCCTTTCCGGTGTTCGAGGCGCAGAGTCTGCAATTCCTGACAGAACGGTTTGCGGGTGGGCCGACGCACAGCAATTGTGTGACCATCCCGCCCGGTAACGCCCTGACACCGACTTCGTAGTTCTCTCAGATGGCCCCGAGATCGGCCGACAGCCAGTGCTCCGGCTGCAGGTAGAACACGACGCTTTCCTCGTGCTCGCTCTCGGCCATCTCGAGGTACCCGTCGACCTTCTCCGGCGGTAGGTAGCGGGCAGCCATGGCGCGCAGGAGGTCCGGGGTGCAGGGCTCCTCGCGTACCACCGGACCTTCCACGGACACGTAGCGGATCGTCGGGTCGGATTGCTCGATCATGAGGGTGAAACGCTCTGCAGCCCTGATCAATCGAGCCTTCTTGGACGTCTTGCCGGTCAGCACCCAGGCTTGTCCGCCGGGGGTGTAGTCGTACCAGATCGGGACCGTCAGCGGACCGCGATCCGGGCCGGCGGCAACGGACAGCGCGGCGATATGCGACTCGGCCAGATACTCTTCGCGTTCTGCCTTCGACAGTGCCATGGATCAACCCTAGGACGTTCGCAGACGGAGATCCAGACTGCAGAGATCCTCGGGCCGAGTGGTGTCAGGGGGTCTTTGTCGCGACGCCCGGCATCATGACCCGCAGTACACCGGCGACGA
Source organism: Rhodococcus sp. ARC_M5 (assembly GCF_022810405.1). Classification (GTDB taxonomy): domain Bacteria; phylum Actinomycetota; class Actinomycetes; order Mycobacteriales; family Mycobacteriaceae; genus Rhodococcoides; species Rhodococcoides navarretei. The sequence continues at coordinate 324,052 of NZ_JALGQE010000005.1, read as the reverse complement.
CATCGGCCGCAGTGTCCGTGGGACGCGTCAGGCATCGGAAGAGAACGTTGTTGGTCAGCATGATCGCCACCTCGGGTATCGGTGCCTCGTCGGTGAACACGCCGACGTCGCGTCCCCGTTCGAGGATCGGGACGACGGCGGAGGGCAGGTACAGGTGCTCCATCACGGTCGTGATGGTGCTCGGCTGCTGGAACTGCTCGAAGCTCAGGGCAAGAAGCATTCCCGTGCTCATCGCTCGGTTGTCGATCACGAAGTCTGCCAACGAGATCAGCGTGCGTTGCAGTGCAGTCGCCGGGTCGATGCCGAGTCGTTCGTCGGCTCGGCGCAACCGTAGGACACGATCGAATTCCGGTGTCAGCGCGGCGACGATGATGTCGACCTTGCTGGGAAACAGGCGTCGAAGATCGTCGACTCGGATGTGGGCTGCCGCGGCGATGTCGGCGAGCGTGACCAGGAAGTAGCCGTTGTCGAGAAAGAGCGCCTCCGTGGCCGCGATCACGTCTGCCTCGAGATCGGGGCGGAGAGAGGCGGAAGCCGCAGGCGCGTGTTCCGGTGTGGGCTCCGGGGAGTTGCGGTCGGAATGCACAGGGTCGACGGCCCAACGCAGGATCGAGGTGGCTGCCTCGGCCACATCCTCCGTGGCAACTGAACCGGGGGTCAGCATCTCCCGGATCGCGAAGCCGTCCACCAGAGCGCCGAGGGCCGTCGACAGCGACGTCAGCGACAGTGGACGGCGAACCGACCCACCCTGCGACTGGATCGCCTGACCCACCACCGTGCGCAGGTCTGCATCGAGACGATCGAATTCCGGGGTGACGGCCTTGCGGGCACCCTCGTGGTCAGCGGCGAACAGTACGGCGATGAGACGGCGTCGCATCAGCCCCGACGTCAGGTTGTCGAACAGTGCGGACATCGGTGCCGCCGCGTCGCGCACTCCGGTCGGCGGATCGGCGGCAACTATTCCGCTGTAGTGCACGGTGAGGTTGTCCAACAGATCCGCGACGAACGCCTCCTTTCCGCCGGTACCGCCGCTGCGCGAGTTGCCGGGGTAGGCGTTGTGGAAGGTCTGATGTGACAGACCGGCATCGTCGACGACAGCCGCGATGGACAGCGAGCGCGCCAGATCGGTCGCGTCGAGTTCGCCCAACAACCGATTGCCGGCCTGGAGGAACTGTTCACGCGGAGTCGGCTTGGAACTCAACGACTACCACCTCCAGAGGACTGCACAACGCGGGAAACGCGAGGAGAACGTTAGCAACACCGTCGGCCACCGCGCGCCCGGGCGACGGGGCGGGGGTCGGTCGGCAGGCGGAAAGTAGTTGACAGGGAAACCACAGCAGGTATCGTCGGAGTAGTTGACATCGCAACCATCTGAACAGAGCGAGCTACCTCCGGGAATCGGACGGCGCGCGGTTCCAGCCGATCGCCGATCCACTCGGTGGCACGTACGAAAGTCACGTCCTCCGTCTGTCGACCATTCCACATCGAAAGGCCGCACCAATGACCAAGATCGCAATCATCTACTACTCGGCAACCGGCCACGGGTCCACCATGGCGAACAAACTCGCCGACGCAGCCACTGCTGCAGGTGCAGAGGTTCGCGTGCGGCACATCGCGGAAACACGCGACCCGAGCACCTTCGCCGAGAACCCCGCATGGACCGCCAATTACGAAGCGACCAAGGACCTTCCCGCTGCCAGCGGTGACGACATCGTCTGGGCCGACGGCGTCATCCTCGGATCTCCGACGCGTTTCGGCAGCACCGCGGCACCGTTCCAGAACTTCATGGACTCGCTCGGCGGATACTGGGCCAAGGGAGAACTCGCGAACAAGGCGTACGCCGCCTTCACCTCCAGCCAAACCGCGCACGGCGGCCAGGAGACAACCCTCATCGGTTTGTACACCTCGCTGATGCACTTCGGCGGAGTCCTGGTGCCGCCCGGCTACACCGACGGGCTGAAGTTCGTCGACGGCAATCCCTACGGCGTCGGCCACGTGACCGGCGGTGACAACCAGAACGAGCTCGAGGACGCCACCAATGCGGCACTCGAGCACATGGCCACTCGCGTCGTCACCATCGCAACCGCGCTGGCGAAGTAGGCAGTCCCGCACCTGTACAGCGGCACTGAGCGCGACCGGAGTGAGCGTCGGCAAGGACCGAGGGCACCGACGCTCACCTGGTGCGCAGCACCAATTCTGTCGGATGGGCATCGGCCGGCGTATCGATTGCGTTGCGTACTGCACGGGCAACGGTGCTGGGCTGCAAGAACTTCGAGCCGTCGTACACTCCACCCTCGTGCGCGACGATCTCCTGCTGCATCTCGGTGTCGATGCGTCCGGGATGCACCGAGGTCACCCGCAAGGACGGCTCCTCCAACCGCAGCGCATCCCCGAATGCCCGTAGCGCGAACTTGCTCGCCGCGTAGCCGCCCCAACCGGGGTTGGCGCGAATACCGGCACCCGAATTGATCAGCACCACATGACCGTTCGCCGTGCGCAGCGCCGGTAGGAGCACGCGGGTGAGCTCGACGACGGCGATGACGTTCACCTCGTACTGGCGACGCCAATCATCGGCCGTCGACTCCTCGACCGTCCCCAGTGCCGCGACTCCGGCGTTGTGCACCAACACGTCCAGAGAATCGATGCCCGACGCGGCGGCCGCCACCGCGTCGGGATCGGTCAGCTCCACCGGCCACGGGGTGGATCCGGCCAGTTCCGACGCGATCGGCTCGAGAGATTCGGCCGATCGTCCACCGAGTAGGACGTGGTGATCCGGAGCGAGCAATCGAGCGATATGGGCCCCGAGGCCACGACTTGCTCCGGTCACCAACGCAGTACGAGTCATGTACTCAGGTTAATCAAAACTTCATCCCCGCCGCGGCGGCCCAGGTTTGGGTCGTATTCGCACCGTCCAGTTCCTCGCGAATGATGTCCGCGTGGCCCGCGTGCTGAGAGATCTCGCGCAGAACGTGCAGCACCGTGAATCGTGCGCTCTGCCAGACACGTTCGGGTGCCCAGGGTGCCGTCGGAACAGGCACCGACACATCGAGATCCAACGTTGCCAGGGCGTCGGTAGTGGAGCGCGCCACCTCGTCCCATTCGGCGATCAGCCCGGCGACCGTTTCGTCCTCCGCCATGACGTACTCGCCGCCGGCGGACTCCATGTCGAACTCGGCTGTCTCGTCCAGGTCGGCGATCACCTTCATCCAATGCCTCTCGTTGCTGATCACGTGATGCAGCAGTCCGCCGAGGGTCAGCTCGCTGGCGGTGGTGCGGGTGCGCGCCTGTTCGTCGCTGATTCCGCGAACGGTGATGAGAAAGTTCGCGCGCTGTTCGGCAAGCATTTTCTGGATGTCGGCGTTCTCGGTGATCATTGTTTTCCTCCTGGGTGGCTGGTGAAACCCACACTAGGAACAAACGAGGACACGTTCGGTCCGCAATCCAACCGAGCGGAATTGCGCGTATGGACGCAAACTGTCTGCATGGGCGATCGAGGTTTCACTTCCACGCAGTTGGCGGCACGGGCGGCGTACCTGCTTCGAGGAAACGACCTGGGCACCATGACCAGCGCGGCCCCGAGGCTGTATCCGCACATGTGGAGCTGGGACGCGGCATTCGTCTCCGTCGGACTGGCACCGCTCAGTGTCGAGCGTGCTGTGGTGGAGATGGACACGTTGCTCTCGGCGCAGTGGAAGAACGGGATGATCCCGCACATCGTCTTCGCCAATGGTGTCGACGGCTACTTTCCCGGTCCGGCGCGCTGGGCTACCGGAACACTCGCTCCCCAGGCTCCGATGAACCCGCAGACCTCCGGCATCACCCAACCACCGGTGCACGCGATCGCGGTGCAGCGGATCCTCGACCACTCCAAGCGACATGGACGTACGACGCGTGCCGTCGCCGAGGAGTTTCTCGATCGCCGCTGGGGTGATCTGGTGCGGTGGCACCGTTGGCTCGCTCAGGCGCGTGACGTCGACGACAACGGGCGTATCGCGCTGTTCCACGGCTGGGAGTCGGGCATGGACAACTCGCCGCGCTGGGATTCGGCCTACGCCAATGTTGTTCCTGGAGAGATGGATCCGTACTTCCGGGAGGACAAGGCGGTCATCACCGACGCCTCCCAGCGGCCCAGCAATCTCGAGTACGACCGCTACATCTGGCTGGTGGAGGAGATGAAGCAGGTCGGGTACGACGACGACGCATTGAAGACGAAGATGAGCTTCGCCGTCGAGGACGTGTTCGTCAGCGCCATCTTCGCGGTGGCCTGCGATGTACTCGCCACCATCGGCGAGGACCATTCGCGTCCCCACTCCGATGTTCGGGAGCTGCGGTCGTGGGCGGAGAAGTTCCGCACGGGAGTGGTCGCGACGACGGACGCACGCTCCGGTGGGGCCCGCGACTTCGACCTGCGGACGGGTCAGTGGATCGGCACCGAGACCATCGCGATGTTCGCGCCGTTGCTATGCGGCGGCTTGCCTCGCGAGCAGGAGCGCAACCTGCTTCGAGTCTTCGAGGGCACACGATTCTGCGGGCATCCGGATCTGCGGTACGCCGTTCCGCCGTCGACGTCGCCGGTCTCGAAGGACTTCCGTGCCCGTGAGTATTGGCGCGGGCCGGTGTGGCCGGTGATGACGTGGTTGTTCTCGTGGGCGTTCGCGCGTCGCGGTTGGTCCGAGCGATCTCTGACGCTGCGTGACGAGGGGCTCCGTCAGGCCAGCGACGGCAGTTTTGCCGAGTACTACGAGCCGTTCACCGGTAAGCCGCTCGGCAGCATGCAGCAATCCTGGACGGCCGCGGCCGTACTGGACTGGCTGGGATGAAGGGAGAACTCAGCTGAGGTAGCTGTCGACCAACGGGCCGACGACGTCGAACGAGGTGGCGTCGGGCACGAGGTACTTGGCGACGGTGCCGCAGACGAAGGGATGCCAGGCGGAGCCGGAGTCGGTGCCGAGGGACGAGACGGCCAGGATGTCGCCGAAGTAGATGCCGGGCAGGTGGCGCTGGACGAGCCCGTCGTTGTGCGAGGCGACGGCCAGCAGCTCTTCGACGTGACTGCGATCGATCTCGTCACCCATGGATGCGAGGAGATCTGCTCCCTCGGCGCGGGCCCGAACGGGGTCGCTGTCGAGCAGCGTCAGCGCGCCGACGGTGACGCCTCGGCTCTGCAGTTCGACGGCAATGGCGTGGGCGAGAACTCCGCCGAACGACATCCCCAGGAGGTGAACGGCACCGTCGGTCTGGATACGAGCGATGTCGTCGGCGTACCGCGAAGCCAAGGAGACGAGGGACTCGGAGCGCTCACCGGACGTCGGTACCTGGACGCCGTAGATGGGCCGTTCGTCGTCGATGTGGCCGGCCAGACCTGCGTAGCAATCGACCAGGCCCACCAACGGGTGGACGCAGAACACGGGATCGAGGTGGCCGGTGGTTCGGATCGGCGCGATGGTCGGCACCGCATAGTTCGACGGGTCGAGTTCCGCGAGGGCCAGATGGGGAAGATCGTTCACGACAGTCATGGGTGCGCCTCCGAGCCAAGAGATGTAGTTCGTGTTTCCATTGGGTTTGTTCGTGCCGACTCTGGGTATGTCGCCGTCGGCAGCGTGAGTGTTACCCACGTCTCATTATCGAAGACTCAATCACGTCTGCGAACAGAACGCATTAGTGACTGTTCACCATCGAGCGCCCACATCCGGGCCCCGAACGTCCCCGTTCATCACAGCTGACTCAGCGCCCGATCCAGTGTCGGCCACGATGCCCGCAGTGCGTCCTGCCAGTATTGCCACGAGTGTGTTCCGGCCGCCGGGAAGTTCGTCGTGACCGGGATGCCGAGTTCGCCGAGACGGTTCACCAGGTTGTGAGCGCACACGTTGGCTCCGGCCTCGATGAGGCCACCCAGAACTGCCTGGTCGACCAACGGCGGAGATCCGGCAGGCCGGACGTTTCCTGGCATCTCGTACTGCCCGGGCAGTCCGCTGGCGTTGGAGACGAACAATTCGAGTCCACGGAGTTTCTCGGCGTTGACGAGTGGATCGTGCTCCACCCATTGCGGATCGCCGTCGGGTCCCCACATGTTGTCGGTGTTGCCGCCGCCGCGCAGCTGCACCAATGCGCGAATGAAGGAACGAGTCACGGGATCGCTCGTCTGCGCGCACCCGCTGTACGACGCCACGCCTCGGTACAGTCCCGGAGCCTGGATGGCGAGATCGAGCACCGATCCCGCAGACATCGACAGGCCCCCGATGGCGTTGACGCCGTCGGCCCCCAAGGCCTCGTCGAGCGCCGGCGGTAGTTCGTGGGTGAGGAAGGTCTGCCACTTGTTCCGGCCGAGCTTCGGGTCGTCGCGCTCCCAGTCGGTGTAGTAGCTCAGATATCCGCCGACGGGCATGGCGACGTTGACGTTCTTGTCCGCGAAGAAGTCCACGATGTCGGTCTTGGCCAGCCAGTTGGCACCGTCGACACCTGCACCGGCACCGTTGAGCATGTACAGCGTCGGACGGGGCACGGACGTGTCGGACGGCCGGATCACCTGGATCTTGACGACGGTGTCCATCGAGGGCGAGCGCACGAAGACGTCCCAGCGAGTGTCGTCGATCTTGTCGATGCTCTCCACCGTCCCTACCGGACGGTGGACCTGATCGGTGGGAGCCACGGGTTGCGCCGACGCGACCGTCGGAATTCCGAGCAGCAGTCCGGCGGCCAGGGCCAGAGCCGTCAGGCGTGGAGCTTTCATCGATTCTTCAGCTCTTTCTTCTCGGTGGCGCGAAGTTCGTGGGCGATGCGTGGGCCGATGGCAGCAAGGGTGGACGACGCGCACATCTGCCAGTGCGTGGCCCGGACGGAGACGACCGTGGTCGCTCCGGCGATGTGTGGATACCACTGCCCGACGCCATCGCCACCGTCCAGACCGGCGGCGAAGAACAGGACTTCACCGGGGTAGACGCCTGGCCGATGCCGTTGCAGCAGTGTGTGATTGTGTTGGGCGGATGCGATGAGACGCTCGATGTCCGCGCGGTCGAGAATGCCGCCGGTGTCGACGGAGTCGAGCAGTTCACCGGCGGTGTCGAGAGACACGACCTGGCCCGCGGGCACGGCGAGGTCGAGGCCGAGTCCGGACATCAGGTCGGCCACGGGAATCGCATCGGCCCAGTCGCCGCTGTCGCCGTGGTGGGCGTCGAGCAGCACGAGCGAGGCGACTCTCCGGCCGGACGCGGCGAGCTGCACCGCCACCTCGTGCGCGATGACACCGCCCAGTGACCACCCCAGCAGATGGACGGGGCCCTCGGAGGCGATGCGGCAGATCTCGTCCACGTAGCGAGAAGCCAACTGCGACAGTGTGGTCGGCAACTCGTCCGGGGTCGGGGTCTGCAATCCGTACAGCGGATTGTCGACATAGTTGCCCAATCCCGTGTAACACCAGGACAATCCGAGTATCGGGTGAATGCAGAACACGGGAGCGCCCTCGCCGGCCTCGCGGAGCGGAAGGAGCACCGCCAGCTCCTCGGAATCGGCCGCACCTGCGGAGATTCGCTCGGCAACGGCCGTCACCGTCGCGTCCATCAGGAGCGACTGCATACCGATCTCGTACGACCGGGCGCGGAGTTCACCGATCACTCTCATCGCAGAGAGCGAACTGCCACCGAGTTCGAAGAAGTTGTCGTCCAATCCGATTCGATCGGTCTCCAACACTGCCTCGAAGGCCTCGACGACGGCGATCTCCGCAGCGGTGGTGGCGGGACGGTACGCGGTGGTCCCGAACACCGGTGCCGGGAGTGCGGCGACATCGAGCTTTCCGGTTCCGGTCCGCGGTATCTCGTCGATGGCCGTCACCGCAGCCGGCACCATGTGAGCGGGCAGAGAACGTCGAGCATGGTCGCGCACGTCCTCCGGTAGTGCACTGCCCGTGAAATACGAGACCAGCGCCTGCTCCCCCGCCGGGCCGGGTACCGCGAGCGTCACCGAGAGCTCGACACCTGCGTGCGCGGTCAGCGCCGCGTCGATCTCCCCGGGTTCGATGCGGAAGCCGCGGATCTTGACCTGCTGATCACTGCGGCCGTCGTACAGCAGACGACCGTCGGCGGTACGCCGCACCAGGTCTCCGGTGCGATACATCCGCGATTCGGGATTCAGGGGATCGGCCACGAATCGTGTTGCGGTCAAACCGGATCGGCGGTGGTACCCACGAGCCAGTGCGGGCCCGGCGACGTACAGCTCCCCGCGTACTCCGATCGGGACGCAGTGCAGGCGGGCATCGAGGACCATCGCGCGGAGCCCGTGCAGTGGTCGGCCGAGCGTGATCGGCTCGCCGGGGCGTACCTCGCCGAGGGTGGAGATGTCGGTGGCCTCGGTTGGCCCGTACCCGTTGAGCATCAGGCGCCCACGGCTCCACTTGGCTACCAGTTCGGCGCTGCATGCTTCGCCGCCGACGCACAGCACCTCCAGGCAGTCGAGACCCTCGGGATCGAGCGTGGACAGTGCGGACGGTGTCATCAACGCATGCGTGACCTGCTCGTCGCGGATGAACGCCGCCAGTTCCGCCCCACCGAGAACTGTCGGCGGTGAGATGACGAGCGTCGCCGCAGCGGACAGCGCCGAGATCATCTCGCCGACGGCCATGTCGAAACTCGGAGACGTGTTGTGCAGGAACCGCGACGAGTGCTGCACTCGATGCAGTTCCTTGCGGGACGCGGCCAGATTGGCCAGGCCGCGGTGACTGACCACCACCCCCTTCGGACGCCCGGTCGAGCCCGAGGTGTAGATGACGTACGCGGCGGTCGACTCGAGCACCGGTCCGGTGAGTTCGGCTGCAGCGACGGGTGTCTCGTCGGCCGGCTCGAACTCGGTGAGAAACGTGGGATCGTCGAGTTCCACCCACGGGACATCCGCGAGCAGAGCGCGTCGAGCATGCGAGGTGGTCACTCCGAGTACCGCACCGGAGTCGGCGATCATGTGTGCGATGCGCTCGGCCGGATACGCCGGGTCGACCGGCAGATATGCTGCGCCGGTTCGGGTGACGGCCCAGGTGCACAGCACCGACTCCGCCGAGCGGGGCAGCGCCACGGCCACCACGGTCTCGGGCCCGACCCCGTATCCCAGCAGCACGCGGGCCAGCCGGTTCGCATAGGCGTCGGCCTCTCGGTAGGTGTAGTCGATTCCGTTCCAGCGCAGCGCAATTGCGTCAGGACGGGCGGTCACGGCCGCGTCGAGGAGCTGGCCGAGGGTCCGAATCGGGGTGTCGGGCGGGCCGTACAGTACTGCGTCGCGCGGTGGTGCGAGGTCGCCGATCGCGGCCGACGGGTCGGCCAGAGCGGCATCGAGGAGCGCGACGAACTCGTCGGCGAATCGACGCGCGGTATGCTCGTCGAAGAGATCCGTTGCGTAGCGCAGAGATCCGTCCAGACCGTCGGCGTCGGTGATCGTCAGTGCCAGATCGAAGCGGGTGACCTCGGATTCGTACGGAAACGGTGTGATCGTCAGTCCTGGGAGATCCACGCCCCGAGGTCGCTCGGTCTCGAGCGCCAGCAACGCCTGGAACAACGGGGAATGTGCCGTCGAGCGGGCAGGCGCGATGGCCTCCACCACTCGATCGAACGGTACGTCGGAGTGCTCCATGGCGGCGAGATCGACGGAGCGTGTGTGCGCCAGAAGTTCGGTGAACGATCGACTCGGATTCACGTTCAGTCGCAGCACGAGGGTGTTGACGAACATCCCGACGACATCGTCGAGCGCACCCGATCCGCGACCCGACACCGGGGTCCCGACGGGGATGTCCGTGCCCCCGGTCAGTCGAGACAGCACAGCTGCGTACGCCGCGTGCATCACCATGAACACCGAGGTCCCGGTCCGGCGGGCAAGGGCCCGCATACCCACAGCGGTCTGCTCGGACAGCGAGAACTGCACCGCACGTCCACGTTTGGACGCCACTGCCTGCCGGGGTCGATCCGTCGGCAGGTCGAGTACCGTGGGCAGATCCGCCAGAGTTGTCGTCCAGTATCGAATCTGCCGCGACAACACGGAGGTCGGATCCTCGTCGTTGCCCAGGACCTCGCGTTGCCATACGGCAAAGTCGGCGTACTGCACCGGCAGCGGAGTCCACTGCGGCGGGGTGCCATGGACTCGTGACCCGTAGGCGAGCGCAACGTCCCGTGCCAGCGGTGTCATCGACAGACCGTCGGCGCTGATGTGGTGCACGACGAGCACGAGCACGTGTGTGCTCGGTGCGGTCCGCAGTAGCGCACCGCGCAACGGCACGGCGGCGGTGACATCGAATCCGCGGCCGATCACCGCAGCCACCCGCGCCAGCACCTCGCTCTCGTCGATGTCGACCGGGTTCAGGTCGAGTTCGACATGGTCGAGGATCACCTGGGCGGGACCGGCTCCCACCACCGGGAAGTAGGTGCGCAGCGCCTCGTGCCTGGTGAGCACGTCGTCGACCGCGAGTTGCAGTGCATCACAGTCCACATCGCCGTCCAGGTGCACCGCGAAGGCGATGTTGTACGCGGCCGACGCCGGCTCGAAACGGTTGAGCAACCACATCCGCATCTGCGCGAACGACAGGGGGATGTTCGACGGTCGCGGACCGGCCACCAGACGCGGCAACGCGGAACGTTCGGCGGCGTCGACTGCACCGGCCAGCGAGCGCACCGTCGTCGACTCGAAGATCGTACGGACCGCGAGCGCCGTGCCTGCGGTGTCGTTGATGTGCGCGATCACCCGAGTGGCGGAGAGGGACGTGCCACCGAGTGCGAAGAAGTCGTCCTCGGCACCGACTGCGGTGACATCGAGGACCAGCGCGAAGGCTGCGGCGGCGAGGTGTTCGGTGGCAGTGGCGGGTTCGGCGAACTTCCGTACGGCCAGGGCCGGCATCGGGAGTGCCGCGCGATCGACCTTGCCGGAGCCGGTACGCGGTAGGGCGTCCAGGATCGTGATCACCTGCGGCACCATGTGATTGGGCAGCGAGCGTCGCGAGTGGCTGCGAATCGACTCGGGATCGAGCACCCGCCCCGCAGCAGGCACGACGTAGCCGAACACCTGGGAGGCGTTCACCGCACTCACCGCCTGGGCGACGCCGTCGTACTCGGCGAGCACGGCGTCGATCTCGCCCAGCTCGATTCGGAATCCGCGTACCTTCACCTGTGCGTCGGCGCGGCCGATGAACTGGTAGCGATCGCTGTGAGGATCGGAACCCGCGGCACCGACCCGGCTGATCCGGCGGACGAGGTCACCGGTGCGATACAGCCGACGACCGCCGTGATCGGCGACGAAACGTGTTGCCGTCATGCCGTATCGGCGATGATAGCCCCGGGCGACGGAGTCCCCGGTGAGGTACAGCTCGCCGACCGAACCGACGGGTACCGGATGCAGCCGATCGTCGAGCACGACCGATCCGATTCCCCGCACCGGACTGCCGATCGACACGGGCGATCCGGCCTGCACGGGCCCGTCGATCGTGGCGAAGACGGTGGTTTCGGTGGGGCCGTAACCGTTGAAGAACCTGAGGTGTTCGGCCCACGCGTCGGCGAGGGCCGGGGGGCAGGCTTCGCCACCGACGACGATGGTGGTCGACGCCGAGATCTCGGACGGGTCGACGGTGGCCAACGCGGCCGGGGTAACGAAAGCATGGGTCACGCGCTGCAGCACGGCCGTGAGTTCGGAACCGCCGAGGATTTCCGGGTCGGCGATCACCATGGTCGATCCGGCCCCGACGGCCATCAGCAGTTCCAACACCGAGGCGTCGAAGCTCGGCGACGCGAAATGCAGGGTACGAGAGTCGTTGTCGAGACCGAACCGATCGACGAGGTCGGCAACCAGGTTCACCAGGCCGCGGTGGGACACGACGACGCCCTTGGGGTGCCCGGTGGTCCCCGAGGTGTAGATCGTGTATGCCGGGTGATCGGGTCGAAGCATCGCGGTCCGGTCGAGGTCACCCACCGGTGCGCAGTCGATCAGCGGGTCGGCTGCACTGTCGATGGAGATCCAGGTGTGCTCTCCGGGCAGGAAATTCAGGTGATCGTCGTCGGTGATTCCCAGACTCACACCGGAATCGGTGAGCATGTAGTCGATACGATCGGCTGGATACGTCGGGTCGATGGGAACGAACGCGGCACCGGTTTTGGCCACCGCCCAGGTTGCCAGCATCGAGGAGATTCCACGGCGCAGCGCTATTGCCACGTACTGCTCCGGCCCGATACCGCGCCGCATCAGTGTGCGAGCGAGGACGGTCGCAGCATCGTCGAGCGTGGAGTACGTCCACTTCGAGGCACCGCTCTCGAGCGCGATACCGCTGCCTCCCGCACTCATGACCGCACCCGCCAGCAGATCGGGCAGTGTGCGGTGTCCGAGCGCGGGGGCACCGACGAGCCGGGGTGCTTCCTCGGCGGTCAGGATGGGGATGTCTCCCACCGGCCGAGTCGGATCTGCGAGCGCGGCCGTGAGGATCGATCGATACCGCTCGGCAAGACAGGTCACCGTCGATGCGTCGAAAATATCTGTCGCATAGACGATCTCCACCGACCCGGTCCCTGCGGCGAGCGAGACGGTGACATGCAGATCGAACTTGGCTGCGACGTGCGAGGTGTCGAGTGGACGGACGGACAGATTCGGCAGCTCGACGGACGGTGGACTCGTGTCCTCGATCGAGAGCATCACCTGGAACAGGGGGTGGTGGGCCGTCGATCGCGGCGGCTGAAGGATCTCGACCAGTCGCTCGAACGGGATGTCTGCGTTGGCGTAGGCGTCGAGGTCGCGCTCACGCACCGAGGCCAGGACGTCGGTGAACGATTCGGCCGGGTCGATGTGTGCGCGCAGCACGAGGGTCCCGACGAACATCCCGACGAGGTCGTCGAGTTCGCGTTGCCCGCGTCCGGCCACCGGAGTGCCGATGGCGATGTCGCGCTGACCCGAGACACGGGCGAGCGTCACTGCCAAGGCGGCGTGCACGATCATGAAGCGGGTGCTTCCGGTGCGCTCGGCGAATGTACTCAGTGCGGCGACGGTGGTGGGTTCGATGTCGATCGAGACTCGATCACCCCGGTGGGACGCCACCGGTGGATGCGGTCGATCGGCGGGCAGCGTGAGCCGCTCGGGCAGGTCGTGCAGTGCGGACGTCCAGTACCGGATCTGCTGGGACGCAGGCGAATCGGTATCGGATTCGTCGCCGAGGCGGTCGAGAGTCCACAGCGCGTAATCGGCATACTGCACCTCGAGCGGCGTCCATTGCGGGTGGTGGCCGGCGGCGCGAGATCCGTACGCGATCATGACATCGCGCGCGAGCGGATTCATCGACCATCCATCGGCGGCGATGTGGTGCGCCACGACCACGAGGACGTGGTCTTCCGGTGCCAGCTCGAGCACGGCCACGCGCAGTGGCGGAGCGACGGTGACGTCGAATCCCTGTGATGCGAGGGCGTACAGGGCTCCGTCGAGCAACGATTCTGTGGTGCGGGCGACGGTCACGTCCGGGTACCGAGACGTGACGACTTGCTCGGGGCCGACCGGGCCGTCGGGGTAGACGGTACGCAGCACTTCGTGGCGCTCGACGACATCGTTCAGGCCGACACGCAGGGCATCGACGTCGAGTGCGCCGGTGATTCGGAACGCCGCGGCGATGTTGTACGCACCCGAGGACGGGTCGAAGCGGTTGAGCAGCCACATCCGGTGCTGTGCCGGAGACAGTGGAATATGCTGCTGCCGTGTGCCTGCGACGATGGCCCGATGACCGCCGCCGGCGCGAACACGCTGTGTCAGGGCACGGACGGTCGGTGCCTCGAACAGGTCTCGGACTCCGAGGTCGGCATCGAGCTCGGCATTGATGCGCGCAATCACCTGCGTGGCAGTGAGAGAGTCACCGCCGAGGGTGAACCACGACCGCGTGACGCTCACGTTCTCGAGCTCGAGCACGTCGGAGAAGATCTGTGCAACAGCATGTTCGGCGTCGCCCGACGGCGGTACGAACTTCTCTGAAGATACGAGCGGGTCGGGAAGTGCGGTGCGGTCGAGCTTTCCGGTGGCACCGAGAGGCATCGCGTCGAGCACGACGATGCTCGACGGCATCATGTAGTCGGGCAGAGTGCGCGCCACGTGGGCGGACACCTCGTCGCTGTTCGCCGTTCCGACGATGTACGCGATCAGGCGGTCCTCGCGGACCAGAGCGACGGCGGAGTTCACCCCCGCCACGGCGTGCAGAGCCGCCTCCACCTCGCCGAGCTCGAGACGCTGACCACGAAGCTTGACCTGGAAGTCGTTGCGGCCCAGGTACTGCAGTGACCCGTCCTCGGACCACCGAACGAGATCTCCCGTGCGATACAACCGGAGTCCGGCGGACGCAGCGACGAAGCGTCCGGCCGTGAGATCGGCGCGCCCGGCGTAGCCGCGAGCCAACTGCACTCCGCCCAGGTACAGCTCACCGGTGACGCCCATCGGCACGGGCTGCAGCGCCGAGTTCAGTACGTGGACGGTGGTGTTCCAGACCGGCACGCCGATCGGCACCGACCCCTGCTCGCCGGGCCGGGTGCGGTGGTAGGTGACGTCGACGGCCGCTTCGGTCGGTCCGTACAGGTTGTGCAGTTCGGCATCGACCGCCTCGTGGAAGCGATCGACGATCGCTCGGGGCAGTGCCTCCCCGCTCGCGAACACCTGCCGCAGCGAACTGCATCGTTCGGGCGAGCCGTAGGACAGGAACAGCTCGAGCATCGACGGTACGAAATGCACTGTGGTGACCCCGTGCTCTCGAACGAGAGCCGACAGGTACATCGGGTCGCGGTGGCTGTCGGGTTCGGCGATGATCGTTCGTGCTCCGGTCAGCAGTGGCCAGAACAACTCCCACACCGAGACGTCGAACGTCGCCGGAGTCTTGTGCAGCACGACGTCCTGGGGCGTGAGCGGATACTCGTGCTGCATCCACAGCAACCGGTTGACGATCGCGCGGTGAGAGACGGTGACACCCTTGGGCTTTCCGGTGGAGCCGGAGGTGAACAGTACGTACGCCGCGTGGTCGGGACGCAGGTGTGGCAGGGGATCGAGCGGTGCCGTGCTGACGCCGTCGAGGTCGAGGGTGTCGGGATCCACGACGTCGATGCCGACGTCGTCCAGCGCACCGAGAATCAGGGACGGCGATGCGGCGGCGATCATGTGCTCGATGCGGGCGGTCGGCATCGACGGGTCGATGGGGAGGTAGGCACCACCCGCGGCGACCACCGCATGCACTGCGACGAGCTGGTCGAGCGAGCGGGCCATCGCCACCCCCACCACCACGTCGGGTCCCACCCCGGTGCTGCGCAGATACCTGGCCAAACATCGAACTCGGGCCCAGAAGTTTCCGTACGTCAGACTCCGATTCTCGAACACCGCTGCAGTGGTGGAGACATGCTCGTCCGCCGCCGCAGCGAGGAGGTCGACGAGCGTGTGGGTGGCTACCGGGTGCTCGGTCCTGTTCCACGCTGCCCGACGCGCATGCTCGTCCGCCGAGAGCAGGTCGAGTTGGGTGACCGGAGTCCCAGTGTCGCCGCTGAGTCCACGGAGGGCGCGAGCGAACCGATCGGCGATGGACGACGCCCGTGCTGGATGGACGGACGCCGCAGCGTATTTCAGCGTGATGCGCACGGTCGGCTCGAGGACGGTGATCAGTGTCAGTGGGTAATGGGTGGCATCGGTGACGCGGAGGTCGCGTACCCGCAGGCCGGCGATGTCGGTGTCGCGATCGAGCGCGGAGTGGTCAACCGGGTAGGACTCGAACACCGTCAACGTGTCGAATCCGGCCCCGACCCCCACCCGTGCGCGAACCTCGGGCAGACCTACGTGGTGGCTCTCCAGCAAGTCCACGCTCTGGGTCTGCAGGCGGGCGAGCAGCGATGCGACGGTGTCGTCTCGGTATACGCGCACCCGCACCGGGAGGGTGTTGATGAACAGTCCGACGGTGTCCTCCACACCGGTCAGATCGGCCGGCCGGCCGGAGACCGTCGCCCCGAAGACCACGTCGTCCCGACCGAGCTCTGCGGCGAGAACCAGTGCCCAGGCCGCCTGCACGACGGTGTTCACGGTCACCGACAGCTCTCGCGCCGTGGCCTTCAGGGCCGTCACCGAGGTGTCGTCGAGAGCGACGGCGAGTTCGGCGGGCAGCTCCTGTTCGCCGCCGTGGCCGGGGGCGAGCAGCGTCGGTTCCTCGACGCCTGCCAGGGCCTGGGACCACTTGTCCAGTGCACCTGCGTGATCGCGCTCATCGAGCCACTTCAGGTAGTCGCGGTACGTTCTGGCCGGGATCGGGATGGGACCGTCGGCTGCGTAGAGCACCAGCAGTTCCTTGACGAAGATCGGCATCGACCAGCCGTCGAACAGGATGTGGTGGTTGGTCACCACCAGGGACGCCCCGTCCTCGGTCGTGACCAGTACGAACCGCAGCAGCGGTGGCGCGTCCAGGTCGAATGTCGCACTGCGCTCGGCGTGAGCGATGGCCGGAACGTCGACGCGACCGGCATCGACGGTACGCCAGGGCAATTCGGGGTCGGCGAGTACCAGCTGTACCGCTGCTCCCCTGGTGTCTCTGACGAATGCGGTACGCAGGCTGTCGTGGCGAGCGAGCAATCGACTTGCGGCTCGGTGCAACCGGGCTTCGTCGATGTCGCCGCCGAGATCGAACACCAACTGCGCGGTGTAGACATCGACGTGTCCGCGCGTGAGTTCGGAGTGGAACATCAGTCCGTGTTGCAGCGGGGCGAGCGGCCAGATGTCGGCCAGCCCGCCGAAAGTGCTCTCCCAGTAATCGATTCGATCCTGCTCGACGGTCACCAGCGGAACATCGCTCGGCGTCAGCCCGCCGACGTCGGGGGTTCCGGCGTGCTCGGCGAGACGATGCAACGCGGTCGTCCACCGATCCGCCAAGCCGCTGACGGCGTCTCCGTCGAAGGCACCGCGGGGGTACGCGAACGTGGCCCGAAGCTGCCCGTTGGTGACAACGGCATTGATGTCGAGTGCCACTGCCACCGGCAGGTTGTCGCCACTGCTCGAGTCGATGTCGGCCGACGCATCCGGGAGCCACCCGCGCCCGCGGAGGGCGTCGGGAATGTCGGTGGTGAGCCGCCCCAGATAGTTGAGGCCGATCTGCGGGGCGTCGTGTTCGGCGAGCAGTGCGGCGGTACGGGGGTTCAGGTATCGCAGCAGTCCGAATCCACTGCCCTGGTCTGTGCCGGTGCCGCGGCTCGGGATGGCGCGGACCTGTTCCTTGACAAGCTTGACGGCGGCGGCCACCGAGCCGTCGCCGGCCAGGATGCGCTCGGCGTCGACACCGTCGAGCGAGAGCCGAACCGGATGCGTCGAGGTGAACCAGCCGACGGTCCTGGACAGGTCGGCTCCGGGCACGAGATCCTCGTCGCGGCCGTGACTTTCGACCGAGACCAGAAACGACGACGATACGTCGGCTCGGACCGCTACGGCCAGCGCCGTGAGCAGAATGTCGTTGACGGTGGCGCGGTAGGCGCGGGTCAGCGGTCCCGTCAGCGCTTCGGTGATCTCGGCGCTCAATTCGACCGACACCCGATCGCGGGTGCGACCGAGGTCGATCGCGGGATCGAGCGCACGGCGACCGATCGGTTCGTTGGGCCCGTCGAGAATTGACGTCCAGTCGGGCAATTCGGATTCGGCGCGTTCGGCGGCCTCGCTCAGTCCGTGGGCCCAGCGACGCATGGAGGTGGCCACCGGCTGCAGGACCACTGCGGACTTCGCCTGCACCTGGTGCCATGCTGTGGCCAGATCCGGAATCAGGATGCGCCACGAGACACCGTCGATCACCAGGTGGTGCGCGATGACGATGATCCGGCCGACGCCGTGGGTGTCGATGATCTCGCGAGTGCCGAACCGAGGGGCGACCCAGACGACCTGCAGCATCACGCCGTCGCGCGGCCGTAGCCGCGACGCGAACGCACGTACGGATTCCGCTACGACGGAGGAGAATTCATGGCTGCCGGGCTTGGTGGTGGTGGACACGTGGGTGACGACGGCATCGAGGTCGATGCTGCCCTTCGGCTGCACCGTGAGACCGTCCTCGGTGAGGACCGAGCGCAACGCGTCGTGATGGTCCAGTATCGCGGCAACGGTGCGCCGCAACCCGTCGAGGTCGAGATCGACCGGTGCGGTCAGCACGATGCTCTGGTGGAACGTGTCCATGGCATCGGCTCGGGTCGACGAGCGGACGGTGTGAGACATGATCGGTGTCAACGGCATAGCGCCGACCCCTCCGCCGGGAAGCTCGTCGAGCGTCACCTGATGGGCGGCGTCCGTCGCCACCTCCGCCAATCCGGCGACGGTCCGACGCTCGAACACGTCGCGCGGGGTGAACACCACTCCGAGCGACTTGGCGCGAGAGACCAACTGGATGGCGACGATGCTGTCGCCGCCGAGGGCGAAGAACGAGTCGTCCACGCCCACCGAGTCACGTTGCAGCACTGCGGCCATGGCGTCGGCGATGGTCTTCTCGACCGGCGTGACCGGGGCGCGGTAGGCGGCCGCGTCGGACTCGAAGGTCGGTTGTGGCAGTGCGGATCTGTCGACCTTGCCGGTGGGGGTCAGTGGGATGGCGTCGAGTTCGACGAACATCGCGGGCTGCATGTGCATCGGTAGGAATCGAGAGGCGAAGGTACGCAACGCCGTGTGGTCCAGTGCAGTGGAGTGGGCCGGCTTGACGTACGAGACCAGGATGGATGCTTCGCCGTGGTGGTGGACGACCGATACCGCGAAGTCGACGCCCTCGTGCTGGGACACGACCGCGTCGATCTCACCGAGTTCGATGCGGTGCCCGTGCACCTGGACCTGAAAGTCGCTGCGGCCGACGAACTCGAGCTCGGCCGAGTTCAGCGGACCGGTCCACCGCACGATGTCTCCGGTGCGGTAGAGACGGCGTCCGAGGCCGAACGGGTCGGCGACGAAGCGCGCGGCCGACAGACCGGTTCGGTGCTGGTAGCCGCGCGCGATGCCCGGGCCGCCGAGATAGAGCTCTCCCGCCGACCCGGGGGGCACGGGACGCAACCAGCGGTCCAGCACCACGGCGCGGGAGCCCTGAACGGGTCGCCCGATCGTGATGGCACGGGGGTCGGACTGCGGCCGCGTGATCGTGACCACGATGGTGGTCTCGGTGGGTCCGTAGCTGTTGAACAGCAACGCTTTCCCGCCGAAGCGATCCACCAGATCGGGTGGCATCACGTCGCCACCGACGACGACGGTCTCGAGGTGATCGAGCTCGGCCGCATCGACCGTGGTGAGCAGCGCAGGTGCGCAGATGATGTGGGTGATACGGCGCTCGCGCAGCAGGTGCGTCAGCTCTGCGCCGCCGGCCACGGTGGGCGGGGCGACCACCATGGTCGCTCCTGCGCTGAATGCCTGGATCATCTCGAACAGCGACGCGTCGAAGCTCGACGACGAGAACCGCAGCAGTCGCGACGAGGTGCTCACGCGCAGTTCGGGTCTGGCGTCCGCCGCGAAGGTGGCCAGCCCGGTATGGGTGACCAGAACGCCCTTGGGGGTGCCGGTCGAGCCGGAGGTGTAGATCATGTACGCGGCGTGGTGCTCGGTGAGGGCTGCGCGTCGATCGGCGTCGGTGATCGGTGCGCTCGATCGTGCCGCGCATTCCTCGCCGAACTCCGTGTCGTCGAGATCGAGCCAGTGCACCCGTTGTGGAAGTTGCTGCGAGAGCCCCTGTTCGCTGATCCCGATGGTCACACCGGAGTCGACGAGCATGTGGGTGATGCGTTCGGAAGGGTACCCGGGATCGATCGGCACGAACATGGCACCGGACGCGGCGACGGCCCACATCGCGACGACGGACGCCGTCCCGCGCGGCAGGGCGACGGCGACGGCGCTGCCCGGCCCGGCTCCACGGGCGATCAGAGCGCGCGCGACGGCGTTGGCGCGGTCGTCGAGCTCGCGATACGTCAGTCTCTCGTCCTGGAACTCGACGGCCGTGTTCTCGGGTGCGGATTCGGCGCCGCGTCGGAGCAGGTTCGGAAAGAGTTCGCAGGCAACGGCGTCGGGGCCTGCGAGTGGTACGAGCGCGGACCTCTCGGCGTCGTCGAGCACGTCGAGTTCCAGAACGGGTGTCCGGGAGTCTGCGGTGAGGAAGTCCTCGAACAGTGCGAGGAACCGACGATGCAGCGTCTCGAACTGCTCGATGCCGTAGATGTTGGGGTTGCCCTCGAATTCGAGGCGGGAGCGCGTCCCGTCGGTCGCCGGGTAGATGTTGACCGAGAGGTCTTCCACGGGTCCGGTGGAGAGCACGTTGAACTCCCCGGTGAGCGGTCCGAACGGCACCTCGCTCTCGTACGCCATGATGTTGATCGCGGGGCCGAAGAACCCGCGCGTCTCGGTACCTCCGCCTGCGTCGCGGCGAATGTCCTCGGCACGATACCGCTGGTGTCGCAGAGCTCCGGTCAGTTCCAACTGCACCTCGGCCACCAGCGTCGCCAGTGTGCACTGCGGGGTGATTCGAACCCGGATCGGCAGTACGTTGGAGACCATCCCGCCGGAACGTCGCAGCACAGCTGTGGTGCGGCCGGCCACGGGCAGGCTCAGTACCACGTCGGTACTCCCCGTCATCCGCGCGAGAAACGTTGCCACCGCGGCGATGGCGAGCGGAGCGAAGGCCGAGTCGAGTCGGTCCGCTGCACGATCCAGGGCCTGCTGCATGACCTCGGGGAGATATCCGCCGCACAGATGCGCCCGGGGCGCCGGAGGTGCGAGGACGCCCGTGATGGACGTCGGCGGCGGAAGATCGGTCGTCTTGCTCTGCCAGTAGCGGCGATCCTTGTCGAACCGTGGGGAGTTCCGGTACTGCGCTTCGGCGGCATACACCGCTCCCAGCGACCCTGCGGTCGAGTGCTCCGGCTCGCGGCCGCCGCTGACGGCGGTGTAGATCGACGCCACGCGCCGCATGAACTGAACGGCACCGTATCCGTCGAGCACGATGTGGTGGACGTGGGAGTACCAGAACACCCGGTCGCTGGAGATGAGGAGTATCGCGCCTTTGATGAGGCGACCGTGGGTCAGATCGATGGGGGTGCTGTACGAGGCACGCATCCACTCCCGCGCTGCTGCCTCGGGGTCCGTTTCGCTACGGAAATCGAGCACTACGGTGTCGTCGCCTTGCTCGACGTCGATGTACTGGTGCGGTTCTCCGTCGATTTCGATCAAGCGCAATGATCCTGCGCCGAATTCGCGCGCAGTACGCCTGCCGGCGTATCTCATCAGATCGATATCGACGGCACCGCGAATATCGAGGTAATTCGCAATGGTGATGGGTACTGCACTCAACAAATGTTGAGCAAACCATAATCCGCGTTGGGAGGCCGTGAGTGGAAACGGTTCGGTGTCGTCGATGGACGTACGATCGATCTCTTCTTCCCGAATCGTCAGTGAATCAACGGATTCCACAGACTGGCCTCTTCGCGCACGTAGGGGAGCGGTGTCCGGCGCGTCGTCACGCTGAGAATGGAAATCGACGTTGCCCCGAACGTCCTCCATTTCGAGCATTGCCCGAACGGAGTTCCAGCCACCGGCCTATCGAGTCAGGTTTGCACACGCATTGGAAATGGGTCAACTGCCTGCGCTGCATCGGCGGGGACATTGTGAATACACAGAATCCCACTCGGCCATTCGATGACAATTGACAATGCCGAAAGGCGTCCATAATCGACTGTGATCGACTATGGACGCCTTTCGCGTGCTGCTGGTCGGTAGCTGTCAGGCAGACTTCCAGACTGCCACGACGGACGGCCGCGGCTGGGTGTCGCCGCCGTCGGGCCAATGCGAGATCGGTGCATCGGCAGAGGCGTCGTCGCCCTCGCCCGGGTGCTGCACGCACACCACGACTCGCTCGTCGGAGATGATCGGACCGCAGGTCTCACCTCCGGCGGGAACGGTCAGGAACTGACGAGTCTCACCGCGTCGCGGCCCGTCGAGGACCACCGCGAACAGACCGTCGTTGGAGTCGAGCGCGTTTCCGTCGGTGGAGACCCACAGGTTGCCCTTGGAGTCGAAGGCGAGGTTGTCGGGGCACGAGATGGGGCTGACCTGACTCTTGTCGAAGCCGCCGAAGTACGTGTCGGCCTCGTTCGGGTCACCGCACACCAGCAGCAGGTTCCAGGTGAAGGACGTGCCCGCATGGTCGTCGTCGAGCTCGAGCACCTGACCGTTCTTGTTGGTGTTGCGAGGATTGGCCTCGTCGGCCGCGGCCTTGCCCTCGGTGCCACGGTTGGAGTTGTTCGTCAGCGCGACGTAGACCTTGCCGGTCACCGGGTTGGGCTCGAAGTCCTCCGGACGGTCCATCTTGGTTGCGCCCACCTTGTCACCTGCCAGGCGGGTGAACACCGCGACCTCCTCGGCGGACATACCGTCGACCAGGGACTCACCCCGTCCGTCCTCGCCGGTGCGCAACAGGGGAATCCACGTTCCGGTTCCCTTGAACTCGCCGCTGGCGGGTAGTGTGCCCGAGCCGTCGATCTCGTCCGGGGAGTCACCGGTGAGGGTGGCGACGTACAGCGTGCCCGCGTCGAGCAACGTCATGTTGTTGCGCATCGCGGCAGCACCGGTGCCGGGCATCATCTTTCGGCTGGAGACGAACTTGTACATGTAGTCGAAGCGCTCGTCGTCACCGCTGTAGGCGACGACGGTGCCGTCGTCGGTGACGTAGATGGTGGCGGCTTCGTGCTTGAAGCGTCCCAGCGCGGTGTGCTTGATCGGAGCCGACTGCGGATCCCACGGGTTCACCTCGACGATGTATCCGAACCGGTTGGGCTCGTTGGGCTCCTGCGCGAGATCGAAGCGCTTGTCGAAGGTCTCCCACTTGCGATCACTGGCGGCACCCTCGATGCCGTAGCGGGCGAGTCGCTCTGCGGCGACGGTCTCGGTGACCGACTCGGCGTTGCCGAAGTACTGGTTGAAGTTCTCCTCGCCGGACAGCACCGTGCCCCACGGTGTCAGGCCGCCTGCGCAGTTGTTGAACGTGCCGAGCACGCGGGTACCCGTCGGATCGACGCTGGTCTTGAGAAAGTCGCTGCCCGCAGCGGGTCCGGTGACGACGAACTCCGTGGTGCCGGTGATGCGGCGGTTGTACCGACCCATCGCGGGGGTGAGCTTGCCCGAGTTGCCCTCGCCCTGAACCTGAACCACGGTCAGACCGTGCGCGGCCAGCGCGATGTCGAACTGCTCGCGCGTGGGGTTCTCCTCGTCGTAGCCCTTGAACATCGCCGGCTCGGTGGTGTATTCGTGATTGACCACCAGCAGGAAGGCGTTGGGCGTTCCCTCCACCGGCAGCAGACCGGCGAAGTCGTTGTTGAAGCCGAACTGCATCGCCTGTGCGGCTGCGGTCTGGTTGTCGAAGTCGAATGCCGGAGCACCGTCGACCACCGGATCGCCCCAGCGGATGACGACGGCCTGCTCGTGGCCCTCGGGGATCACCACGGCGTCCTCGGTGTTCGGTTCCACCGCAACAAAATCCACGCCTTCCACCGGCGGGGCATCGGCACCCGAGGTGCTCGAGCTTGCGCTTCCGGTGGTGGCCGGCTCGTCGGTCGAGCACGCCGCAAGAGCGCTACCCGCACCCACGGCGAGCACCGCCATGGCACCGCCCTTGATGACACCGCGCCGCGACATCGCGGTCTTGACGATATCGCCGAAGTACTCACCCTTCGACGTGTTGGGAACCTCGTGGAAACACGCATCTCCGCACTTGTACTTGCACGTCAATGATGATCGCTTGGAGCTTCCGTCGTGAACCGCGAACAAGGGTAGTGGCTTCATGAATGGGCACGCTGTCACCCAAAAGCGAAAGTAAAGGAACGCTCAGGTGAAGTCGCGGACAACGAGGCTGCCCTAACGTGCTACAGAACCTGCGACAGAAACGCTTTCAGTCGATCGGTATGCGGATCGTCGAACAACTGCTCCGGCGTTCCGGTTTCGACGGCGCTGCCGTGATCCATGAACAGCACCCTGTTGGACACCGATCGCGCAAAGCCCATTTCGTGGGTCACCACCACCATGGTCATTCCGCCCTTCGCGAGGTCGGCCATCAGCGCCAGCACGCCCTTGACCAACTCGGGGTCGAGTGCAGAGGTGGCCTCGTCGAAGAACATCACCTCGGGCTTCATGGCCAGTGCTCGCGCGATGGCGACGCGCTGCTGTTGACCACCCGAGAGATTGCCCGGACGCGAATCCGCCTTGTTGGCCAAGCCCACCAACTCGAGTTGCTCCATCGCGGCGGCGCGCGCCGCTTCCTTGGACAGGCCGAGCAGCTTGTGCGGGCCGAGCGCGATGTTGTCCGCGACGCTCTTGTGCGGGAACAGGTTGAACTGCTGGAACACCATGCCGATGCGTTGACGCAACTCGTCGGGGTTGTCCTTCAGGACCGACGTGCCGTCGAGCAGAATGTCGCCCTGCTCCGGCTCGTGCAGCCGATTGAGGGCGCGCAGCAGCGTCGACTTGCCCGAGCCCGACGGCCCGATGACCGTGGTGGTCGTGCCTGCCGGGACGTCGATGCTCACCCCGCGCAGCACCTTGTTGGTACCGAAGGACAGGTGAATGTCCTTACCTTGGAGCGAAACAGAAGTCATGTCAGCCTCTTTCCACGACGACGGCCTGCTCGACCGGGTCCAGCGTCTGCTCGGCCTTGCCGGTCCGCAGTCGCTTGTCGATGTAGTTCACGAGATGAGTGAGTGGCACGGTCAGCACCAGGTAGAACAATCCGGCCGCGACGAGCGGGGACAGGTTTCCGGTCTGTGCGTTGAGATCTCGGCCGACGGCGAACAGCTCGCGTTGGGTGGCGAGCAGTCCGAGGAAGTAGATCAGCGACGAGTCCTTGATCAGTGAGATGAACTGGTTCATCAGCGCCGGCAGGACGCGTCGGATACCTTGCGGAACGACCACCAGGTTCATCGATCGACGATGGCTGAAGCCCAGTGCCCGTGCGGCTTCCATCTGTCCGGCCTCGACGCTCTGGATGCCGGATCGGAAGATCTCACCGATGTACGCCGCGGCGAGCAGCGAGAGTGCCGCCGCGCCCAGCCAGTACGGATTGCCGCCGGTCACCCCTTGCACCACCGGGCCGATACCGAGTCCGATGATCAGAATGATGACCACGGCGGGCAGCCCGCGGAAGATGTCGGTGTAGACGCGAGCGGGCCAGCGCAGCCAACGGGTGCGAGACAGGCCCGCCAACGCCAGCAGCATGCCCAGGACCGTGCCGATGATGCCCGACGCCAACGCCAGAATCAGCGTGTTCGGCAGGCCCACCTTGAACAGGTCGGGGATGGCGGACTTGTACAGCGACCAGTCGAAGAACGTGTCCCCCAGCTGCGCCAGCGTGGATTTGGGTTGAACGGCAACGGCTTCGGGAGCATCCGCGTCGTTCTGTGCTGCAATGGCGGCGAAGTCGGGTAGCTCCGGCTCGGGGGCCGCCTTGCTGCCCGGCTTGAACCCGTCGGGCAATTCGCGCGGAACCCAATCGGAGTACAGGGTGGCCCAGGTGCCGTCGGCGATCACCGCGTCGAGCCCCGAGTTCAACGCGTCGATCAGTGGTTGATTGTCGCGAGCGACGGCCCAGCCGACGAAGTTGTTCAGCGAGAACGTGTTCTGCGTGATCGCGGTGCCGTCTTCCGGCTTGACCAAGCCCTCCGCCTGCTGGGACGGGGCCACCCAGGCGTCGATCTGACCGGTCCGCAGGTTCGCGTACGCGGTGTTGTAATCGGGAAACTTCACCGGATCCAGGCCGAGCGTGTTCACCACGTAGTCGTCCTGCACGGTGCCCTGCACCACGCCGATCCTGCTGCCCGCGTTCAGGTCCTCGAACCTGCTGATGGGGCCGCCGGTCTGAGCAACGAGGGAGAAGTAGCCGAAGTCGTAGCCGTTGGTGAACCCGACGGTGTTGCGTCGCTCGTCCGTCGTCGTGATGGAGGACGACCCGACGTCGAAGCGGCGACCCGCAACCTGCGCGAGCAGACCGGAGAACTCGGTGCCCGAGAAGTTGATCTCCAGGCCGAGCTTCTCGGCGACGGCCCTCAGCAGCTCGTTGTCGTAGCCGGTGTACTGGCCCGACGAGTCGAGGCAGATGCTCGGCGGGGCGTCGGACAGGGTGCCGACGGTCAGCACTCCCGGCGTCGCCAATCCCAGTGCGTCGGTGTCCACTCGGTCGAGCGGAGTGACGCTCGCCGTCGTGTATCTGTCCTCCGTCGCGGCGGCTGCCGCGGCGTCGAAGTTCGTCGGGGTGGACGACGCACTGTCGACTCCGGGAGGGGCGCACAGGTCGGTGGGACCTGCGGCCGCCTGATCATCGGAGGAGGACGTTCCACACGCGGCGAGCGTGAGGGCCATCAACAGTCCGAGAACGAGAACCACGAGCGCGCGTGAGGCGCGTACGGCAAGCATGTACAAAACCCTAAGCGGACCGGGGCCCACTCACCCAAACGGCCGACGCACAAGGGTTTCGCTCAACGAATTGGTGCCTACCGGTGTGCGTCCCGCCACGTGATGGCCTGACCCAGTTCGGCCAGGTCGTAGTCGGGTCCGTTGACGCCCACGGTGAACAGGGTGGCGCCGGCGTCGACGAAATCCTGAGCGGTATCCGCGCCCGGCCACGCCACCGATCGGGTGATGCCCGAGACGTCGCGTCCGACGGTGGCGCCGTGCTCGGCCAGGATCTCGGACTTGCGTTTCAGCGCCTCGAGGTCGGCGAAGCTGTGCCAGATGTGCGCGTACTCGGCCACCATCTTCAGGGTCTTCTTCTCGCCGCCCCCGCCGATGAGGATCGGAATGTCGCGGGTGGGGGCGGGGTTCCCGACGTCGAGGCGGTGGCGGATTCGGCCCAGGCTCTCTTTCAACAAGGCCAGACGCGAACCAGCTGTGCCGAACTCGTACCCGAAGTTGTCGTAGTCCTTCTCGTTCCACCCGGCACCGATGCCGAGGATCAAGCGTCCGCCGCTGATGTGGTCGACGGTGCGCGCCATGTCGGCGAGCAGGTCGGGGTTGCGGTAACCGCCACCGGTGACGAGTGCGCCGATTTCGACGTTCGAGGTCTGCTCGGCCCAGGCACCGAGCATCGTCCAGCACTCGAAATGCGGACCGTCGAGGTCGCCGTACAGCGGGTAGAAGTGATCCCAGTTGAACACGATGTCGACGCCTGCGTCTTCCGAGCGCAACACCGCGTCGCGGATCAACTGATAGTCGGGAGCATGCTGGGGCTGAAGCTGAACACCGATCTTGACGGTCATGTACGTCTCCTCGTCGTGTGGGCTGCGTCTCCCATGATGCACCCGAACGGCATCAGCCGATGCGGACGCCGCTCTCGGCCATCATCGCGCGCAGCACGAATCCGGCCTCGAAGCCGACGATCTCGCTGACGAGGGTGATGTAGCGATCGACGAATGCGCCGCCGTGCTGCTGCTCGTTCTCGTCTGCGAAGTGATGTGCGAGCTCGTGCAACACCACCAGTTCCCGCAGCGCCCACGCGCTGTTGCCCCGATGGAGTGGCACGGCGATGGTGGCGGTGTCCGTCTCGTAGTGCGCCGCAGCCGAACCCGACCGAGCCCTGACGGTGATCACGCGACCGGCGTCGGGCCACGTGGCCGCGACCCAGTCCAGCGCCAACACCGCATCGACGTACGCCTGCACCGAGTCGAGGGAGGCGAACTTGCGCTCGACCGGCAGCGTGAGCTGCGACCCCATCACATGCACCACGCGAATATCGCGCTCCTCGGCGCGATCGAACATGGTGCGGACCAGTTGTTCTGCGTCGTAGACGGCCGCTCGTTGCGCGTCCCTCGCCCTGCTCATCCGATCAGCCTAATTTGTGTCGTCCTGCCGACTCGCCTACAGTTGCGTATCGACAACGATTGTCGAAGTCGTTCCCATCTCTATCCTCAGGAGAAATCGTGCTCGCCGTCGATGACCTCTGCATCGACGCGGGCCGGTCCCGCATCGTCGATCGAGTGTCCTTCGAGATCCCCGACGGCCGACGCCTCGGCCTACTGGGTGCGTCGGGATCGGGAAAGTCTCTGATCGCCGCCGCGCTCGTCGGAGCGCTACCACCCGGCATCGCCTGCACCGGTCGCATCGCCGTCGACGGCCAGGATGTCGCCGGAGTTCCGACGCCCCGCCGGCCGCGTACCGCCCGCCCCGCGATGGTGTTCCAGGATTCGGCCACCGCACTGAATCCGATGGTCACCGTGGGCAGGCAACTCCGCACGCCCGACGCCCCCGCGCTGCTCGAGCGGGTGGGCCTGCGCGACACCGACCGCATCCTGGCTTCGCACCCGCTCGAGCTGTCCGGTGGCCAGCGCCAACGCGTCTGTATCGCAGTCGCATTGGCACGGGCGAGTTCACTGGTGATTGCCGATGAGCCGACGACGGCCCTCGATGTGGTCAGCCAGGCGCGAGTGGTGGACGCGCTTCGGCAGGTGCCGTCGCTGCTGATGATCACCCACGACATCGCCGTCGCCGCGCAGCTGTGCGACCACCTGATGGTGCTCGACTCGGGTTGCATCGTCGAATCCGGTTCCACAGCAGCAATTCTCGACAGTCCGAGGTCCGACGTCGTGGTGCGTATGCTCGATCGAGCTCGCGCCGCCGACCCGTTTCGTCAGCTGGTGGCACCATGACTGCGGGCTTGGTGGCCACCGGCATCACGCGTACCTACGTACGACACGGCTCGTCTCGTACCGCGTTGGACGGCGTCTCGTTCACGCTGCCGCCGGGCGGTCGCACAGCCGTGGTCGGCGAATCCGGCTCGGGCAAGACCACGTTGTTGCGCATTCTGTTGGCGTTGGATGTGCCCTCTGAGGGAACCGTCGAATTGGACAGGCACACAGTGCGTCCCGGTTCCGTCCGCTCGCTGCGCTGGTTTCGCAGACTCGTGCAGTACGTACCCCAGGATCCCGCGACCAGCCTCGACCCACGCCGCAGTGTCCTGGATCTGGTGGCTACGCCACTGCGACTGCTGGGCGTCGACGGAGATCATCGCGCGAAGGCAGGTGCCGCACTCGCTGCCGTCGGGCTGGACGAGCGTTGTCTGCAGCGCCGCCCGACGGAGCTGTCCGGTGGGCAGAACCAACGCGTCGCCATTGCGCGTGCGGTGGCATGCGAACCGCAGTACCTGTTGGCGGACGAGCCGGTCAGTGGACTGGACCCCGATCTGCGCGAGCAGGTGCTCGCAGTACTGGCCGGCCTGCCGAGCGCAGTGCTGATCGTGAGCCACGACCTGTCTGCAGTCGCTCGACTCTGCAGCGACGTATCGGTGATGCACGACGGCCGGATCGTCGAAACCGGCAGCGTGCGAGACATTCTGACCGAACCTCAGCACTCCTGCACCCGAGACCTGATCGACGCCGTACCCCGGCTTGCACAACCATCACAGGAGATCCATTGACCACGAACATGTTCCGCATCGGCGCTCTGGCAGCGGTAGGCACCCTCACGCTCACCGGCTGCTTCTCTTCGGGTGCCGCCGAGGACACCGCGGATCGGGCCCGCGTCGCGATGCTGCAACCGCCACGCTCGGGGCTCTCGCAGTTCAGCGACGATGCCTTCAAGCTCTCGCGCTGGTCCACCGCCGAAACCCTCGTCACGCTCGACGATCTCGGTGACGCTCGGCCCGGTTTGGCCGCCGTCTGGAACCGCGTCGACGAGCGCACGTGGAGTTTCGACATCCGACCCGACGTGATGTTCCACAATGGTGCGCCTCTGGATTCCGCCGCGGTCGTCACTGCTTTGACTGCTGCCACTACCGCCGCGCCGAAGCCGCGCATTCTCGACGGCGTCGAGCTGACGGTGACCGCCACCGACGACGACACGGTGGAGGTGGCCACCGAGGACGTGGATCCACTGGTGCCGCAACGGCTGTCGAGCCCGCAGCTCGCCATCCTGGCACCCGCGGCCTATTCCGCGGGCGGCAGCGACCCCGTCGGCACCGGCACGGGACCGTTCGTGTTGACCGCAGTGAACGGCACATCGAGTGCCACGCTGGACCGCAACGAGAACTACTGGGGTGAGCCCGCGAAGGTCGCCGGCATCGACGTCGACTTCGTGCCCGACGGTACGGCCCGCGCCGCGGCGCTCCGCAACGGTACCGCCGATGTGGTGGAGGCGATTCCGGTATCGCAGGCCGCCAACATCGACCCGTCGCTGGTGCACGAGGTGCCGATGCCGCGTACCAACACTCTGTACCTGAACTCCTCGTCCGGCGTGTTCGCGGATCCGGCCATGCGCGCCGCCGCACGCGAGTCGGTGGACAAGGATCGTCTGGTCGAGCAGGTCTACGAGGGCCGCGCCGACGCCGCGAACGGATTGCTCGGCCCCGCGCTGCCGTGGGCGGCGGACCGTCCTGCCCGCACCGAGACACCAGCGGGTGATGCCACCGGCAAGAAGATCACGCTCGCCACCTTCACCGACCGCGCCGAGCTCCCCGAGGTCGCCGTGCTGCTGCAGCAGGAACTCGAGGCGAAGGGATTCGTCGTCGAGCAGGTGGTGCGTGAGTACCAGTTCATCGAAACCGACGCGCTCAGTGGTGCATTCGATGCCTTCATTCTGTCTCGCGCCACCGTCCTCGACTCCGGTGACCCGGTGGCGTACATGTACTCCGACTTCGCCTGCGAGGGATCGTTCAACATCTCCCAGTTCTGCGACCCGCAGGTGGACGCCGCGTTGGCAGACGCCTCGGCCACCGAACCCGGAGACGACCGCCGCGCCGCGATCCTCGCTGCCGAGAAGCTGATCCTGGAGAAGGACGCAGCCGTGCCGATGCTGCACGAACGCGTCATCCAGGGCGAATCCGAAGGTGTGACCGGCGTCGCCCGCGATCCCAGGGAACGCACGCTCATCACCAACCAGACCGCCTTCGAGTAAGCAGTGAGAACAACCGCCTCGCGTCTGGTTGCCGTCGCCGGTGTCGTGCTCCTCGTCGGGATGCTGCCGTGGCTGTCGAATCGCGATCCGGCCCTGAGCATTCTGCGGGCCCGTTCGGCCGAGCAGGAAGCAACCCCCGAGGCCCTGGCCGCCATTCGCCGCGACCTCGGCCTCGACGCCGGACCGCTGCGGATGTTCTGGGACTGGCTCACCGGCATCGCGTCGGGCAATCCCGGAACATCCTGGAACACAGGTGAACCGGTGCTGCCGGGGGCCCTCGATGCGCTGCTGGTGTCGCTGACGCTGATGGGCTTCGCGATGGTCGTCGCGATCGCCGTCGCCGTCCTGGTGGTCGTGCCCAGCGTCCGGGCCGGGCTCCGGGGTACACCGAGACGTACCGGGGGCGGCATCGCTGCAGCGCTGACGTCGATGCCGGAGTTTCTGCTCGCGTCGGTTCTGGTTGTCCTCGGTGCCGTGTGGTTGTCGTTTCCGGCCTACGGCTGGAACGGTCCCGAGTATGCGGTGCTTCCTGCACTCGCGCTCGGGTTGCCTGCGGGCGGGCTGATCGGGCGACTGCTTGCCGACGCGATTGCCGTCACCTTCACCGAAGGGTGGGTCATCACGTGGACGGTCGCAGGCTTCTCCCGGCCCCAGATCGCCGTGGCGGTGTTGCGCCGCGCGCTCCCCGGCCTCGCGTCGCAGATCGGTCTGGTCATGGTCGGCATGACCGGCGGCGCAGTGGCTGTCGAAAAGGTTTTCGCCATACCGGGATTGGGTCGGACAACGCTCGGCGACGCGCAATCGCAGGATCTTCCCGCCCTGCAGATCGACATCATTCTTCTGCTGGCCGTGAGCGCAGCTCTCGGTGTCGCGGCCGAGATCGGCCGGCGTCTGCTGCTCGGCAGCGCACTGCACGAGAAGGCGATGCCCATTCCGTCCGGCGTCTTCCATCCGTCGCCGCGGCGCTGGGTGGTACCGATAGCTGCGGCGTCCGTCCTGCTGGTCATGGTCCTTGCCGGATTCCCCCGAGACGGCCAGGCGACGACGCGGGAGAAGTTCGCGGCCCCGTCACTGGCGTACCCCTTCGGCACGGACGCGTCGGGCCGAGATCTGTTGGCGCGCGTCGCCGACGGCGCACTGCGCTCCATCGGTCTCTCGCTTGCCGTCACACTCGCGGCCCTGGTGGTCGGTGTGTTGCTCGGACTGATTCCCCGAGCATCCCGTGGACTGGTCGAGGTCACCAATGCAGCGCCGCCCGTCGTCACCGGCATTCTGATCGCGGCGATTTGGGGCCCGAGTGCAGGCGGGGCGGCCGTAGCCGTTCTCATCGTCACCTGGGCTCCGCTCGCCGCGCACACTGCCGCTCTCGTCGAGGAGACCCACGCTCGACCGTACATCTCCATCCTGCCCACGCTGGGGGCGAGCAATGCGCGAATCCTGCTCTGCTCCGTCGTGCCCGCCGTCGCTCCGGTCGTCCTGCGGCACGCCATGATTCGGCTCCCCGGTGTCGCTCTCGCTCTGGCGGCCCTCGGATTTCTCGGCCTCGGTCCGCAACCACCCAACGCGGATTGGGGACTGATTCTGTCCGACGGGGTCGCCGCCGTCGAGCGGGCACCGTGGGTCGCGGCCGCTCCGCTTGCGTCGCTGATCGCACTCGCCGTACTCGCCGTGTCTCTCGCCGGTGCCACCTCGGGCCGGGTGAGGAGGACCGGTAGCGTCATCGAGAAAGTCGACGCAGGAGGACGCAGCACGTGAGCACGAAGACCGATCGCTCGCCGACGCGGTGGCGGTGGTCGTTTCTGGTCGATCTGCGGCGGGCCACCCCTACCGTACGCCTGTTCGTCCTCACCCAAATGACCTTCAACATCGGCTTTTTCATGGTGTTGCCGTATCTGTCGGTGCACCTGACGAGTGATCTCGGGCTCGGGGCCGCTCTCGTCGGAGTGGTCCTCGGGATCCGAACCTTCTCGCAGCAGGGGTTGTTCTTCGTCGGTGGCACCCTCGCCGATCGGTGGGGCATCAAGCCGGTCGTTCTCGTCGGCTGTGTACTGCGGGTGGCGGGATTCGTGGGCCTTGCCTTCGCGGATTCGCTCGCGGCCGTGTTGATTGCCACGGTAATGGTCGGCTTCGCGGCCGCATTGTTCTCTCCTGCAGTCGAATCGGCAGTTGCAATAGAGGCGGGCAAGAGTGAGCGCGACGGTGGTGCAACGCGGGTGGAGACGTTCGCGTTGCTCTCGGTGTGCAGTCAGATCGGATCGTTCACCGGCCCGCTCGTGGGCTCGCTGCTGTTACTGGTCGACTTCCGCATCGCCTGTCTCGTGGCGGCCGGCATATTCGTTCTGGTCATCGCCGCGCACATCCGATGGTTGCCGCGCGAGCGTGGTGAGCATCGCGACGATCCCTGGCTCTCCGGTTGGACCGACGTGGTGCGCAACCGAACCTTCGTGCTGTTCGCCGTGGCGATGAGCGCGCAGCTGGTGGCCTACAACCAGCTGTACCTGCTACTGCCGCTCGAGGTCGAACGTGCGTGGGGATCGCAGACGGTGCTGGGCTGGTTCTTCGCAATCTCGGCGGTACTCGTCGTCACGACGCAACTGCCGATCACTCGACGCGTCGGTGGGATATCGCCTCGTGTCACGCTGCCCGTCGGATTCGCCGTCATGGCAGCATCTTTCGTCCTGGTAGCGGTGTTCAGTCCCTTGGAACTGAACGGGCTGGTCGGGCTGATCCCGGCTGCGCTCTTCGTGCTATTGCTCGCCCTGGGCCAGATGATCGCCATGCCCCAGGCGCGGGATCTGGTGCCGCGCATGGCAGCCGAACGTCGACTCGGTTCGTACTACGGCTTCATGGCCTCGCTCGGGGGCATCGGAGTGCTCATCGGATCGACGGCTCTCGGTGTGGTGATCGACGCCTCCCCCGATGCCGGCTGGGGCGCGGCCATCCCGTGGCTGGTCGCGGCGCTGTTCCCCATCGCCAGTGTCGTCGGATTGCGCCTGGTGCTCGCTCGCCTCGATTGAGCGGCCCGCGCTCCCCATCCCCCGCTCCCCCTGCGGCGGCCCGGGGACTACACCCGAATCCGCAACACCGCGATTCTCCCGTCCTGGGTGAACTCGAACCAGTACGACAGGTTCACCGGGCTGCCGGGGAAGTCGCCAGAAATCTGTGCGGTGGTGGTGGTGCTGCCTGTGCCGGATTCGACGACGGAGAGTACGTCGTAGCGCACCTGCGGCACCTCGGTTCGCCAGCGGCGGATCGCGTCGATGCCGTGGTGTTCACGGCCTTCGTCTTCCACCACGGCGTCGGGGGAGAACAGGGCGAAGTAAGCCTCCGAGTCGGCTTGGGTGGCGAGCTCGAAGTAGTGGTCGATGATCTGTGATTCGTTCATGAACCGAGACTCGCCCCTCCCCCAGAGGGAGAGTCCACTCTCCCCCAGGGGGAGGGGTCAGAATATCGACATGAACGGATTGCTGACGATCGGCGAGTTCTCCCGGATCACGCACCTGTCGGTCAAGACGCTGCGTCGATATCACGAGTCGGGACTGCTCGAGCCGGCGACAGTGGACGACCATTCCGGCTACCGGTACTACGCCACGGACCAGGTCGCTACGGCACAGATCATCAGTCGGTTCCGCAGCATGCAGATGCCCGAGCGTGAGGTGCGGACGATCGTCACCACACCTGATCCCGACGCCCGAGCCCGACTGATCACCGAACACCTCACTCGGCTCGAGCGGCAGTTGGACGACACCCGATCAGCGGTGACGGCACTGCGCCGGTTGTTGGATCCGTCTCCGCCCACCATCGAGGTCAACCGCGTACTCACCGAACAGTGTTCGGTCGCAGCAGTATCCGAGGTGGTCGACGCATCCGAGGTGCTGAGTTGGTACTCCGACGCGATGGCCGAGATCGACTCGGTCGTTTCCGACACCACCGGACCACCGGGCGGGCTGTACGACAACGAGCTGTTCACCGAAGGTCGTGGACTCATGACGGTGTACGTGCCTACCGCAACTGCGCCGTCCGCCAATAGAATTCGACCGATGACGTTGCATCCCACCGAACTGGCGGTGACGGTCCATCACGGGTCTCATGTCGATATCGACGTCACGTACGGAGCTCTGGGCGTGTACGTGGAGACCAACGGCATGGCCATTGCGGGACCGGTGCGCGAGGTCTATGCCGTCGGACCACGAGATACAGAGGATTCGTCGCTGTGGCGCACGGAAATCGGATGGCCGGTATTCGCGGCCTCGACACGAACGCCCTAGTCAGCGACCCAACTGCCTGCTTGCTCGGTCGAGTTCGGCGTGCGCACCGATTTTCGCGTTTCGCCCCGCTCGATCCCCGGCTTTCCGTGCGCCCTCGGAGTATCCGGCATTCGCGCTCTGGCCCCGCCAGTGTCCTCGCGCGGTCGAGGTCTGCCGGTAGTAGTCGCGTAGCTCGATCTCTTTGTCGCGCAACACCAATGCGGTACCGGCACCCTGTTGTTCCTGGGCGATCGCTGTCGCCTCGGTGTCCTTCTTGACCTCCGCGAGCCGTTGACCGATGCGCGACGCGAATGCAGTCTGGAAGTTCAACCGGGCCGTCACGGCAGCGACGGGCACTACCTCGCGCCGGGTGTAGCGTCGCCGATTCTTGATCTCGGTGACGGTACGAATGGCCGTCTCGGACTTGTAGGCACCGGATTTGATGTACGCGTCCGATGCTCGCACCATCTGGATCAGCAACGAGGAGTACAGGGCCTCGGTGGTCTCGATGTCCGAGTCGAAACCGTAGGCGAACACCTGCGTCGACGATCGGGACACATCGCACTGGACATCGTTGGCGTGTGCGATGGACACGAACAGATGGACGTAGGTCTTGAGCCCACGCTTGCCCGGCTCTCCGATGGGGATCACCTTCTGGGTGGGCGTCGCCTGCCGCTCCCTGGACGCGCTGTGCGAACGCGCCACCGCAAGATCGACCGATGCCGACGTCGCCAGACGCTGAGCGGCCTCCATGAAGGCCTCGGCCTCGTGGGGGTTGTCGGTGGACTCGGCCTGGCGCAGCAATCCGCCGATCCGCGTCAGCATCTTGTCCGAACTCATGAGCGAAAGGTTACCGGCCGACTCCGACAGGTCCGGGTTGACCGATTCAGGAACTCGGAAATGACCACTACGCGGTGCGATGTGTGCCACAGTACCCATCGACATATGTGTCGGGGGAGCATCACAGCGAGATTCTGCGTGCCCATCTCCGGGCACATACCACCGCGTAGAAGTAAGTGGAGAGAACAATGGCGTCTTTGATCACGAAGGTGGCGGTGGTTGCAACGGCAGCCACGCTGCTGACGCTCACCGGATGTTCGAGCGACAGCGGTTCGAGTGGCGATTCGGGTGCTGCATCCGAAAACGCCGACGGCCGTGGACCTATCACCTATGTAGAGGGCCAGGACACCACCGAGACCGGTGTCGTCCAGCAGATCATCTCGGAGTGGAACTCCAGCCACCCCGACGAGCAGGTCACCTTCAAGGAACAGTCCGCCGACGCCGATCAGGCCCACGACGACTTCGTCCAGCAGCTCCAGGCACAGCAGAGCGACTACGACGTGATGGCACTCGACGTCGTCTGGACCGCCGAGTTCGCGGCCAAGGGCTGGCTCGTGCCGCTCGAGGGCGAATTCGCACTCGACAACGCAGGCGTTCTGCCCGCGACCGTCGCGAGTGCGACCTACAACGGCACGCAGTACGCCGCGCCCAAGAACACCAACGGCGGACTGCTCTACTACCGCAGTGATCTGCTCCCCGAGGCACCCACCACCTGGGCCGAGCTCACCGAGGACTGCCAGGTTGCCAGGGACAACAACATCGACTGCTACGCAGGGCAATTCGCGCCCTACGAGGGTCTGACGGCCAACGCGTCGGAGATCATCAACGCGCACGGCGGATCGATCGTCGCCGAAGACGGCAAGACCCCCACCGTCGACAGCCCGGAAGCCAAGGCCGGACTGCAGACCCTGGTCACCGCGTTCGAGACCGGCGTCATCCCGGCCCAGGACACCACGTTCAAGGAGTCCGAGAGCCAGCAGGCGTTCCAGGACGGACAGACGTTGTTCCTGCGCAACTGGCCGTACGTCTACGGCACCGCGGCGGAGGAAGGTTCGGCCGTGGCCGGCAAGTACTCGGTCGCACCGCTTCCCGGAGTCACCGGAGTCGGCACCTCGACGCTCGGCGGATACAACGCCGCGATCAGCGCGTACTCCGAGAACAAGGCCACTGCTGCCGACTTCCTGCGATTCATGCAGGGCGAGCAGGCTCAGCGCATCATCGCCGAGGGCGCTTTGCCGCCCGTGCTGTCGTCGCTGTACGACGATCCGGCACTGATCGCCGCGATGCCGTACCTTCCCGCATTGAAGGCATCCATCGAGAATGCCGTCCCGCGTCCCGTCACCCCGTTCTACCCGGCCGTCTCGAAGGCTGTGCAGGACAACGTGTCTGCCGCCATCAAGGGTGAGAAGAGCGTCGACCAGGCGATCACGGACATGCAGGCCGGTATCGAAACCGCCGGCGCCAACTGATTTCGGGAGAACCAATGGCTGTACCTGCTGGTGTGACCAGTGGGGCCGGCGCAACCACCGCGGCCGGGGGCTCGTCCCCCGGCCGCGGTCGGCATGTGCGGTCCAAGAACAAGCGCTTCGGCCTGACGCCGGGTCGGGCTTGGCTGTTGATCGCACCGACGCTGGTGATCCTCGCGATCGTCATCGTCTACCCGGTGATCCGAGCCCTCGTCATGTCCTTCTCCAAGGATCCCGGCCTCGATCCCGACACCGGCATGTTCGTCACCGGTGGTTCTGCCGGCTTCGACAACTACACGCATTGGATTCTGCAGCAGTGCACCTCGGCCTCGGGCACGCTGGTGCCCTGCCCGCCGGGAACTCTCGGTTCGCAATTCTGGGGCGCGGTCGGCAACACCGCGTTCTTCACGGTCGTGACGGTATCCATCGAGGTGGTCATCGGCTTCGCGATGGCGGTGATCATGGGTAAGACCTTTGCCGGACGCGCTCTGCTGCGCGCGGCGATCCTGATCCCCTGGGCGATCCCGACGGCGGTCACGGCCAAGCTCTGGTACTTCATCTTCGCGTACGACGGCATCGCCAATCGCATTCTGGGAACGAACATTCTGTGGACCGGTGACGCGTGGCCCGCTCGTTTCGCCGTCATCATCGCCGACGTGTGGAAGACGACGCCGTTCATGGCGCTGCTGATTCTGGCCGGCTTGCAGATGATTCCCGCCGACGTCTACGAAGCGGCGCGGGTCGACGGGGCATCGGCGTGGCAGCGTTTCACCAAGATCACACTGCCGCTGGTCAAGCCAGCGCTGATGGTGGCAATTCTGTTCCGCACCATGGACGCACTGCGCATGTACGACCTGCCCGCCATCCTCACCGAGGGCAACCCCGCCACTCGAACCATCTCCATCCTGGTGGTGGAGCAGATCCGGCAGGGATTCAACAGCGCTGCGTCGCTGTCGACCATCTCGTTCATCATGATCTTCATGGTGGCCTTCATCCTGGTGAAGTTCCTCGGAGCCAATGCCGTTGCTACACAGGAAACCCAGCGCAAGGGGGCCGGTCGATGAAGCAGGCCCGCATCTATCTCGGTGTCGTCATCATCCTGGTGTGGGGGTTGGCACCGTTCTACTGGATGG
The DNA here is from genome assembly GCF_022810405.1 of Rhodococcus sp. ARC_M5. GTDB lineage: Bacteria > Actinomycetota > Actinomycetes > Mycobacteriales > Mycobacteriaceae > Rhodococcoides > Rhodococcoides navarretei. The sequence goes on along the minus strand of NZ_JALGQE010000005.1, from coordinate 285,502 downwards.
TCGTCACTGCATTCCGCGACCCGCGCTACACGTTCGATACGACGCCCTGGCCGACGCACGTCACCTGGCAAAATTTCGAGACCGCCCTGTCGACGGCGAACGGAAACAACTTCCTGCGTGCGGTGGCCAATAGCCTGATCGTGGGCGGCGCGACCACCCTGATCGCGTTGGTCATCGGCATCTTCACGGCATACGCGCTCTCGCGCATCGACTTTCGCTTCAAGTACGTGGTGACGGGCATCATCCTGGGTGCGTCGATGTTCCCCGTCGTCGCATTGGTGACCCCGCTGTTCCAGTTCTTCACCAACATCGGGTGGATCGGTAGCTACCAGGCGATGGTGATCCCCAACATCTCGTTCGTCCTACCGCTGACGATCTATACGCTGGCGGCGTTCTTCGCCGAATTACCCTGGGAACTCGAAGAAGCCGCGCGGATCGACGGTGCCGGACGCTTCCAGGCGTTCCGTCTGGTGATGCTGCCTCTGGCAGCACCCGCTCTGTTCACCACTGCAATCCTCGCGTTCATCGCAGCGGTGAATGAGTACTTGCTGGCCAGTCAGCTCTCGAGTGACAAGACCGAACCGGTGACCGTGGCCATCGCGCGGTTCACCGGCAACGATCCGCTCGTGGTGCCGTATGCGGCGATCATGGCCGCGGGCACCATCGTGGCGATTCCACTGGTGATCATGGTGTTGCTGTTCCAGCGCCGCATCATCTCCGGACTGACCGCAGGTGGCGTCAAGTCGTGACGGCTCAGGATCATCTGCAGTTGTTGGCAGGCATTCTCGGGTTCTTCGCGCTGGTTGCTCTCGGTTTCGCTGTAGCCGGGATCATCGGAGGTGATCCCGGCGTACTGCCGTCGGTGGCGCTGCTGGGTCTGCTGATAGCACTGTGGTTCACGGTCAAGAAGATTCGCTGACTGTCAGCGTGCGCGGATCGCACCTTCGATGTCTTCGGCACTGATCTCTCGTGTGCAGAAGAACCAATCCTGGCAGTCGACGTCGGAGTCGGTGCCGTCCATTCGGTCTGCAGCCGATCCGCACGAACCGGCCGGTGGCACGATGACCGGATCACCCGGACGCCAATCTGCCGGAGTTGCAACATCGAATGCGTCGGCGGTCTGTAGGGCCTTGATCAGACGCAGGATTTCGTCGAAGTTCCGGCCGGTGCTCAGCGGGTAGTAGATCACTGCGCGCACCACACCGATCGGGTCTACGACGAACACTGCCCGCACTGCCTTCGACGTGCTCTCACCGGGCATGATCATGCCGTACGCGCGCGCGATGTCCATCGAGATGTCCTCGACCAGAGGGAACTTCACCTCGACACCGGACATACCGTTGAAGCTGATCTTGTCCTTGATCGTACGTAACCACGCGATATGGCTGTACAGCCCATCGATCGACAGACCGACCAATTCGGTGTTGTACTCACGCAATTCGTCGGACATGGCAGCGAATGTTATGAACTCACTGGTGCAGACGGGTGTGAAATCTGCGGGGTGCGAAAAGAATATGACCCATTTTCCGCGGTAGTCGTCGGGAAAGTCGATAGGCCCCTGAGTGGTCATCGCTGTGAACGACGGAGCGCGGTCACCGATTCGAGGCATTACGACGTCGGTCACGGGTGCCTGTAGTTGGCCTCGTAAGTTTCGCGGTCTCGCACTGCGCCGGACGTGGCGCGTGGAATCGACGCTGCATCGATCCCGTGCTGCCCGAGCCGGAACGCCCTGTAGATCAGATGCAGTGCGGAGGCGAAGTAGACGACGGGGACGAAGATGAGCAGCATCATCAGACCCGCAATCCAGTTCGGCCCTGGGAACAGGAGGAAGAGCAAGAGCACGGCGACGAGTGGAACGAGGAATCGGGCCAGATAGCGCTGTGTGGATCCACGTCCGGTCAGGTCGTGCAGAACCCAGTCCTGCAGGTCGTCCGGGAGGACGCCGCCGACGTCGTAGCGCAGACGCTGACCGAAGGTGGGAGTTTTCATGCCTCGACCGTAGGTTCGCAGGTGCGCCCGGCGCTGGGGTACGAGGTCCCGTCAGCCGCGCCGAAGGACCTTTGTTCCGAATGCGATCAGAGTGCAGCGGGACCGAAGGCGTCTTCGGCCATCGAGACCAACTTCGCGGACGCGGCGTTCGGCTGCGGTGCCCAGACGAGCGCCAACAGTGCTGCGGTGGTCGAGTCCGTCAGTTCCACCGCGGTCAATCGATCGCCGTAGGTGTCCATCATCGATGCGCTGAGAATCGCCACCCCCAAGCCGCGGGCAGCGAGGTCGGCCACGGCGTCGGGGGCGCTGGCCTGCAACATGATCGACGGTGCGAGTCCTACTCCGGCACAGTCCCGGTCGAATACCGCACGGATGCCGGTGCCTGGCGGAAGGGCCACGATCGGGTGCTCGCACACCTGCGCCAACGTCGCCTCGTCCTGTGCTGCCAGAGGGTGCTGCGGTGGAACGGCCGCGACGATTCGCTCGTCGATCACCACCATCGATGCCAATCCGTCCGGGGCCTGAGCTGCGACACCGACGAGTGCGATGTCCAATTCTCCGGCGCGCACATCGGCGACCAAGCGATCCGAATTACCCTCCTGGAGAGCCAGTTCGACGCCAGGGTGCGCCGAATGGAAGCGGGCCAACGCGTCGAACAGTGGTGGGACAGTGCAGGCGGTGACCATTCCGACGCGAAGCGAGCCGCGCAGGAGTCCGGCAACGTCGTCGACGGATTGCCTGACCGAGCCGGCAGCGGCCAGTGTCGCACGGGCTTGCGTCAGCGCGGCCTGACCGGCGGTGGTCAATGTTGCTGTGCCGCCCGATCTGTCGATCAACTCGGCTCCGAGTTCGCGTTCGAGCGCTCGGATCTGGGCGCTGACGCCGGATTGGCTGATGTGCACCCGGGCTGCTGCGCGAGTGAAGTTCGCTTCCTCGGCCACCGCGACGAAGTACTCCAGCTGTCTCAATTCCATTGCTGAGTCCCCAGATTCGGGCCCTCACCGGAATTCAGTCTGGCGATGTTGCGCTTCGGGGCAGTCACGCGGTAGCTGCAGTCGATCAATTCGGCGGCCTCGGCCCAGACGTCGTCGTCGGCATCACTCAGGTCGAATCCCACCCAGCCGGCCGGGCCGAGATAGGCGGGGTGGAAGTACCGGGGTTCGAGCTCGCAGGCGCGCTGTTCCTCGACGCTCTCGCATTTGACGAGGATCGAGAGGTCGTATTGGTCGCCGCCTTTGACCCCACCGCCGAAGTAGACGAACACCGAGGCGGTGCGGAAAGTCGGCCGACCGTGTGAGATTTTCTCGGATACCTCGGGGTAGGCGAACGCCAGCGCGCGGACGCGTTCGAGGACCGGATGCTTCGAGGTGGGATCGATGGCCACGCCAGAACGATAGCGTGTGTTGTCTAGCTGCGGCTATGAGTAAATGTTCTGGCAATCAGCGGAATCAACTGTTGGACTTCTGGCCCCGGGGCGTTCGAGACTCGATGTCATGACACAGACACCGAAACAAGTTGCAGCGACCTACTTCGAGGCCTGGAAAGAAAAGGACTTCGACACTCTGGCGTCGATCCTGCACGTGGACGCGACGTTCCGGGGACCACTGGGAACAGCGGCCGACGGCGCGGAATGTGTGGCCGGATTGAAAGGAATGTCGGAGATCGTCACCGACATCGATATCGCACACGTCTTCGTCGACGGTCCGAACGTACTGACGTGGTTCGACCTGCACACGTCGATCGCATCGCCGGCCGCTACCGCCAACTGGCAGCGAATCGAGGCCGGAAGAATCAGGGAGATCACGGTGACCTTCGATCCCCGGGCCATCCTCGCGGCCGGATAACCGAACGCCCGCCGGTACTCAATGTGACATTTGGTGGCCCTTTCGGGGGTCAATGTCACGTTGAGTGGACCGGCGGGCGGTGTTCGCGTGTTGCTGCGGACTACGCGTCGATGATGAACGCTTCCAGCTGTTCGCGAGCGACGTCGTCGGCGAGTTGCTTCGGCGGGCTCTTCATCAGGTAGGCCGAGGCCGGGATGACCGGTCCACCGATGCCGCGGTCCTTGGCGATTTTCGCGGCGCGGACTGCGTCGATGATGACGCCTGCGGAGTTGGGCGAGTCCCATACTTCGAGCTTGTACTCGAGGCTCAGGGGAACGTCACCGAAGGCGCGGCCTTCGAGGCGGACGTAGGCCCACTTGCGGTCGTCGAGCCAGCCGACGTGATCCGACGGTCCGATGTGGACGTCCTTGGCGTTGAACTCCTTCTGGAGGTTCGACGTCACGGCCTGGGTCTTGGAGATCTTCTTCGACTCGAGGCGGGTGCGCTCGAGCATGTTGAGGAAGTCCATGTTGCCGCCGACGTTGAGCTGCATGGTGCGGTCGAGCTGCACGCCGCGGTCCTCGAAGAGCTTGGCCATGACGCGGTGGGTGATGGTGGCACCGACCTGGCTCTTGATGTCGTCGCCCACGATGGGGACGCCTGCGTCCTCGAACTTCTTGGCCCAGACGGGATCGCTGGCGATGAAGACGGGGAGTGCGTTGACGAAGGCGACGCCTGCGTCGATGGAGGCCTGTGCGTAGAACTTGTCGGCTTCTTCGGATCCGACGGGGAGGTAGGACACGAGCACGTCCACCTTGGCGTCACGCAGGGCCTGCGCCACGTCGACGGCGTCGCCGTCGGCCTCGGTGATGGTCTCGCGGTAGTACTTGCCGAGGCCGTCGAGGGTCGGTCCGCGCAGGACGTGGACGTCCTTCGGCGGTACGTCGGCGATCTTGATGGTGTTGTTCTCGCTGGAGAAGATGGCCTCGGAGAGATCGAAGCCGACCTTCTTGGCGTCCACGTCGAACGCGGCGACGAACTCGACGTCGCGGACGTGGTACTTGCCGAACATGACGTGCATGAGGCCGGGAACGCTGGCGTTCTCGTCCGCGTCCTTGTAGTACTCGACACCCTGGACCAGGGATGAGGCGCAGTTGCCCACACCCACAATGGCCACGCGGATTGCGTTGTTGTTCTCACCCATGGTCGGGTTCTCCTTCTGTCTTGACTGTCATGTTCGGTGCTGTGTGGGACGGTGCTGTGTTGGGTTCGGCCTGCTCGGCTGCGATGACTTCGTTGAGCCAGCGCACCTCGCGTTCGCTCGATTCGAGTCCGAGCTGGTGTAACTGCCTGGTGTAGCGGTCGAGTGTCCCGTTCGCCTTGGCCACAGCGTCGCGGAGGCCTTCTCGGCGCTCCTCGACCTGGCGACGTCTGCCTTCGAGGATGCGGACTCGAGCTTCCGCTGGAGTCCGACTGAAGAAGGCAAGATGCACGCCGAATCCGTCGTCGGTGTAGTTCTGCGGTCCGGTGTCGGCCACCAGTTCGGCAAATCGTTCCCTGCCGAGGGGGGTGAGCACGTACACCCGTTTCGCTCGTCTCTTCACGAGCAAGTCGGGACCGGCGTCCTCGGCAATGAGACCGTCGGCTTGTAGTCGACGGAGTGCCGGGTACAGCGATCCGTACGAAAACGCTCGAAAAGCTCCGAGCAGGCCGGTCAGCCGTTTGCGGAGCTCGTAGCCGTGCATGGGTGATTGGAGAAGCAAACCGAGAATTGCCAGCTCGAGCATGCAACTCCCCCTTCTCTATTTCTTGCGATCACAACACGACGATGCGATTGACTGCACTATCGGAGAATGTATCGCGCCGATACATATTCTGACAACTCGGTGGCGTGTATCGCTCGCCGTTCCCGAGTGTGCCGACCGGCTGCATCCGTGTGACTCGATCGTTGTTCTGCTCACGCGGGACGGTCGACGCGACCGCCGCTCGACGTCACCGATCGACGGCGGACGAGTCCGTGAACGTATCGTGCGGCACATGACCCCGGTCGACGCGCTTCTCGCCGCCGCTGCCCTCCACCTGGGCTTTCAGATGGTGGTGACCGGCGTCGTCTACCCGGCGCTGGCGGAGGTTCCGGACGACGACTGGTCGCGTGCCCACGACGCGCATTCGCGGCGGATGACCCTCGTCGTCGGGCCGGTCTACGGACTGCTCGCTGCTGCGTGTCTCTGGGTGTTGGTGTCCGGGCCCATCCACGCGGCCGTCTTGGCAAGCGTTGGGGGTGCGGTGGTCTCCGCGGCGGCGACTGCCTTCGTGGCTGCCCCCACGCATGGCGAACTGGGGCGTGCAGGACGCAACGGACACCTGATGAGTCGGCTGCGATCAGCGGACCGCGTACGTCTCTGCGGTGCTGTGACGTGTGCCCTGTTCGCTCTGTTGGCGTGATCGAGCGGTGTGACGTGGAGTGGCCTGTCGGTTCAGCGAGCCGGTGCCACCATCAGCGCTGCGTCGACTCGATACTCGCCCCACTGCTGCGCAGACGTCCCGATCTGTCGCCAACCTCGCCTGCGGTAGAAGCCGAGGGCGGCGCTACTCGGATCGACGAGCAGTACCGCCACGCGGCCCGCATCGTGCGCTGCATCGATTGCGTGTGCAAGCAAGGTCGTTCCGCTGCCCGGTACGGAACCGTTGGTGACGAATCGCGACACCACAGCGAGCCGATCGGCAGCCACCCCCGTTGCTCGCTGCCACTGCGCACTCGCGTCGTCCGCACCGGGATCGGCTTCCGGTGCTGCCGTCGGGTGCAGCGCGACATGGCCGACGACGGCGTCGTCGTACTCGGCGACCCACGCTGCCAGTTCGTGTGGTGGTGAAAGCCAGTCTGCTCGCACCGCTGCTGCGCGCACGGGGTACCGGTGTGTTTCGTGGGCACGTTGCAGGATGGGCAGGAGGGTGGTCAGGTCGCCGTGTCGTCGGGGCCGCACGTGGATTCCCGATGTGCCGAACATGCGAACAAGTGTAGGGATCAGATGCTCGCTTCGATCTCGTGATCGGAACTGCGCGTAGGCACGCCCCCAAGATGAATGGTCATACCGATCGACGGCACGACCAGGGTCCGTAGCCCGAGTCGGTCCATGCCGCCCGGGCAGGGTGACGCTCATCGAAGAGGCCATCTTCGTGCGATCTCCGTCTCTTGCCGGATTCGAGGGGCCGACCGTGTCGGCACAGGTGAAGCATTGTTTCCGGCGGCCCGAACGGGCCCTCCTCGTTGCCGAGGCGGGGTTCGCAGGTCCGCATCGGTGGGCCCGCACGTACTCTGGTCCCCGTGCGACTTCAGCGACAGGTGGTGGACTACGCCCTTCAGCGTCGGTCGCTGCTGGCCGAGGTCTACTCCGGTAGGACGGGCGTGGCAGCGGTCTGCGACGCAGATCCGTACCTGCTGCGCGCTGCCAAGTTCCACGGACGTGGCAGCGACGTGGTCTGTCCCATCTGCCGCAAGGAGCAGCTCACGCTGGTGTCCTGGGTGTTCGGCGAGAAACTGGGGACACTGTCCGGGTCGGCGAGAACGGCGGACGAACTCGTCCGCCTGGCGGCGACCCAGGAGGAGTTCTCGGTCCACGTGGTCGAGGTGTGTCGGTCGTGCAGTTGGAACCATCTCGTCCAGTCCTACGTCCTCGGGGCCGTCCCTGCGCCCAAGCAACCCCGTCGTCCGCGATCGGGTTCCCGTCAACCGAACCGTCGAACAGCGAGTGAATGACACAATCGCTCCGCTGACCCCATTCACCGAGAATTCGACGCGGCCGCCGAAATTACTGGAGATTCGTACGTGAGTTCCCCCTACGACAACAACCCGGGTAGCAACGAACCGGGCCGTAGCGACTCCGGACGGCGTCCCGACGTGCCCGGGTCGCCGCGCGGCAGTCGACATTCCGATCCACCCGGGCGTCGTCCGGTACCCCCTCCCGGGCAGCGTCCGGTGCCGCCGCAGGGTCGTCCTCCGATGCCGCCTGCCGGGCAGCGACCAGGACCTCCTCCCGGTCAGCGACCCGGACCGCCCCCCGGGCAGCGCCCGGTACCCCCTCCCGGGCAGCGTCCGCTGCCGCCAGAGGGCCGACCTCCGATGCCGCCTCCCGGGCAGCGACCAGGACCTCCTCCCGGACAGCGACCCGGACCGCCCCCCGGTCAGCGTCCGATGCCGCCACAGGGGCGTCCTCCGCAGGGGAGGCCGCCTGTCGATCCGGTGAGCGGCCGTCCCGCGGGCGACCGCCCCTACGGTGAACGCCGTTACGGGGAGCCGCCCGTCGCACCTCCGATTCGATCCGGAGCCCCGACGGGCGTCACCCGGTCCGGTGCTGTGCCACCACCCCACGAACCGAACGATCCATCAGTTCTCTCCTCGGGCAGCGAACCGCCCGAGCCGCCCGAAAGAGGTTCCGCCGCGAATACGAAGAAGAAGTCCAAGTGGCGGGTAGCTCGACGCACGATGTATGCGTTGATCGCCCTGGGTCTGATCGTGCCGATCCTGGCGTTCATGGTGGCGTACACCGTCGAGGACGTGCCGCGTCCCGGCGACATCAGGACCAACCAGGTCGCCACGATCTTCGCCGCCGACGGCGCGAGTGTGCTCGGCAAGGTGGTGCCACCCGAGGGCAACCGCACCGACGTGACGATCGACCAGATTCCGGAGCATGTGCGTAATGCCGTGCTCTCGGCCGAGGATCGCGATTTCTACTCCAATCCCGGATTCTCGGTGACCGGTTTCGGCAGAGCGTTACGTGACAACGTGCTCGGACGCGACAGCGCAGGCGGCGGTTCGACCATCACCCAGCAGTACGTGAAGAACGCGTTGGTCGGTAACGATCGGACGCTGACCCGCAAGATGCGTGAGCTCGTGATCTCCTCGAAGATGGCGCGTCAGTGGTCCAAGGACGACATTCTCGCGGCGTATCTCAACACCATCTACTTCGGCCGCGGTGCCTACGGCATAGCCGCCGCCTCGACCGCGTATTTCGGCAAGTCCGTGGATCAGCTCTCGGTCGAAGAGGGTGCGGTCCTGGCCGCGGTCATCCAGCAGCCATCCAACCTCGATCCAGAGGTGAACCCCACCGGCGCGCAAGCTCGTTGGGATTACGTGCTCGACGGAATGGTCTCGCAGGGTCAGCTCGACGCGCCCCAGCGAGAGGCGATGATGTTCCCGGCGGTGGTCCCTACCTCACAGGTCGATACCGGCGATGCCCAGGACGCAGGGCCGGACGGTCTGATCAAGGCCCAGGTGCTGCGCGAGTTGTCAGCTGTGGGTATCAGCGATCAGGACCTCAATACCGAGGGCCTGCAGATCACCACGACCATCGATCCGAAGGCTCAAGCGGCTGCGGTCGAGGCTGTCAACGACAACCTCGAGGGCGAACCGTCCGAACTGCGGACGGCGTCGGTGTCGGTCGATCCCCGCACCGGCGCAGTCCGCTCGTACTACGGCGGCGCGGACGGGCGAGGGTTCGACTTCGCGCAGTCCGGGTTGCAGACCGGATCGTCGTTCAAGGTGTTCGGTCTGGCCGCCGCGCTGGACCAGGGCATTCCGCTGTCGAAGATGTACGACAGTTCTCCGCTCGACGTCAACGGCATCGAGATCAGCAACGTCGAGGGCGCATCCTGCGGAACCTGCACCATCGCCGAGGCGCTCAAGCGGTCGCTCAACACGAGCTTCTACCGCATGATGCTCAGCATGGACAACGGTCCGCAGGCCATCGCGGACATGGCTCACACGCTCGGCATCCCGCAGGAGATCGACGGCGTCGGCCCCACCCTGACCGAGCCCGACAACGCAGGCCCGAACTACGGAGTCGTGCTCGGCCAGTACCAATCCCGAGTCCTCGACATGGCCTCGGCCTACGCGACACTGGCGGCGTCCGGCGTTTATCACACTCCGCACTTCGTGCAGAGGGTCGTCACCGCAGACGGCACTGTGCTTCTCGATCGTGCTCCCGAGGCGGGTCAGCAGGTCGTCTCGGCTGCGGTCGCGGACAACGTGACCTCGGCGATGCGTCCGATCGCGGGCTACTCCAACGGTCACAACCTGGCCGGCGGACGTCAGTCGGCAGCCAAGACCGGTACCGCTCAGCTCGGAGACACCGGGCAGAACAAGGACGCCTGGATGGTCGGCTACACGCCGTCGCTGTCCACGGCGGTGTGGGTCGGCACCGAGCAGGGTCTGCCGCTCGAGAACAGTTACGGCGGGCCGATCTATGGTTCGGGCCTACCGTCGGACATCTGGAAAGACACGATGGACGGCACGTTGGACGGCACCTCGAACGAGACCTTCCCGACGCCCGAGGCCATCGCGGGTCAGGCCGGAGTGCCGCAGTACTCCGCACCGGCCCCGACGGCCACGGTGGCACCGTCGACAGCTCCGCCGCAGGTGACTCTGCCGATTCCGACGGAGATCTCGCCGCCGGTGGTCATCACTCCGCGGCAGGTCGAGATTCTGCCCGGTGTGACCATCCCGCTGCCCGGACTGGCACCGGCGCAGCCCCCGGCACCCGAACCGGCGGCACCTGAACCGGCAGCGCCCGAACCAGCAGCGCCCGGGCAGTAACGACTCCAGCGGTGACGACCGAACCCGACCGCAAGGGGCGAGCAGTGGCCAGCCCCGGTCGCCTCGACTCGGCGAGCGCAGCAGACCGCGATCTACCCAGTCGTACCGATCCGATGACCGAGGAACTGTCCTCGGTCATCGGTGGTCCGGTCGGTAGGCATGCGCTGATCGGTCGGCAGCGCTGGTTCACCGCGCTCCGGGTGATTCTGCTGCTCGCGGTGGTGTTTCTCTGCTTCGGTTGGTTCGCCAAGGCCGCGTGTATCCAGCAGGCCCCGGTGGGGCCGGGTGGTGAATTGGGACTCGACTGGAGCGGCAGTCGGCAGTACGTGGCGATGTGTTATTCCGACACCGTGCCGCTCTACGGGGCGGAGCGACTCGACCAAGGCGCGTTCCCGTACAAGAAGTCCTGGGAGGAAACCAGGGCCGACGGGTCCAGCCAGATTCGGTACATGGAGTACCCGGTGCTTGCGGGGCTGTACCAGTACGGCTCGATGGTCGTCGGAAAGGTGTGGAACTCACTGAGTTTCCTGCCGCAGGCGCTGCCGGTCGTCGTGTACTTCAACGTGGTCGCCCTCGGGCTGGCCGTGGCCTGGTTGGTCACCGTCTGGGCCACCGCGATAGCTGCCGGACGCCGCATCTGGGATGCGGCCCTCGTGGCGGCCTCACCGTTGGTGATCGTGCATGGTTTCACCAATTTCGACGCTCTCGCAACGGCTTTCGCGCTCACCGGGCTTCTGGCTTGGGCCAAGAAGCGGCCGGTTCTGGCCGGAATTCTGATCGGTCTCGGCGGTGCCACCAAGCTCTATCCCCTGCTGTTCCTCGGTCCGCTGCTGGTGCTGTGCTGGCGCACCGGAAAAATGCGTGAGTGGGGCATCACCGCATGTGCCGCGATCGGGGCCTGGCTGGCGGTCAATCTGCCTCTCGCACTGCTGTATCCGTCGGGATGGTACGAGTTCTTCCGGCTCAATTCCGAACGCGGAGCCGACCCTGATTCGCTGTACAACGTCGTCACTTCGTTCACCGGGTGGACCGGTTTCGACGGTCCCCTCTACCCCGGCGACAAGCCCTTGGTTCTCAATGCCGTGACGCTCGTGTTGTTCGCCGTCGTGTGTGCGCTGATCGCGTACATCGGCACGACGGCACCGACGCGTCCGCGGCTCGCGCAACTGGTGTTCCTGGTGGTGGCCGGGTTCCTGCTCACCAACAAGGTGTGGAGCCCGCAGTATTCGCTGTGGTTGGTTCCGCTGGCGGTACTTGCCCTGCCGCATCGCCGAATTCTGTTGGCGTGGATGGCGATCGACGCGTTCGTCTGGTTCCCGCGGATGTACTACTACCTGGGAGTGGAGAACAAGGGTCTACCCGAACAGTGGTTCACCGCGACCGTTGTGGTGCGCGATGTCGCCGTGATCGGATTGTGCGCGTTGATCGTTCGGCAGATCTACCGTCCGGCCGAGGATTTGATTCGAAACGGCAGCGCCGTCGACCCGCTCGGTGGCGTGCTCGACGGCGCTGCAGATCGGACGACAACTGCCCGCAAGGTCACATATAGCGGCCGAGCTGTTTGACGGCTTCACCGGCGTGCTTGGCCTGGATGCCGTCGCCGATGGCCTGGAGCTTCCACTCACTGCCCTGGCGGTACACCTTCGCCATCACCAGGCCGGTGAACGGCATGCCGCCCTGCAGGGTGAACCGGGCCAGTTCGGTGTTGGTGGTGTTGTCCACCAGACGGCAGAATGCGTTCGCGACCTGCTCGAACGTCTGACCGCGGTAGGACGTGACCGTGAAGATGATGCCGGTCACGTGCTTGGGGACCCTCGTCAGGTCGACCACGATCACCTCGTCGTCGCCCTCGCCCTCACCGGTGAGGTTGTCGCCCTGGTGCACGATCGAGCCGTCCTTGGCCTTGAGCTGCCCGTAGTAGACGACATCGTTGACGTTGCGGTCGGCGAGCATGATCGCCGACGCGTCCAGGTCGATGTTCGCGGCTCGGCCGCCGCCACCGAAGAATCCGCCCTTCTTCGGAGTGGTCACCGGGTCCCACCCGAGGCCCATGCGGATGACCGTGAGAGCCACCCCGCCGTCCTTGCGGAGGGTGACCTTCTGGCCCTTCGTGAGGCTGACGGGCTTGGACTTGGTGAGGCTGACTTCCGGAGCCTCGGTGCGGACCGGGGCGGCCGGTGGTGCCGGCGGCGCAGCGGGTGGAGGTGGAGTGGCCGGCGGCGGTGGAGTGGCGGGAGCGGGAGGAGGTGTCGGCGCGGCAGCGGGTGCGTCGTCCACGGACACACCGTGGTCGGTGACCAGCGCGGCGAACCCGCCGGCGTAGCCCTGCCCGACGGCTCGGACCTTCCAACTACCCTGACGACGGTAGATCTCCAGTGCGATCACGATCGACTCCGAGCTCAAGCCGTCGATCGTGTACTCGTACAACACATTTCCAGCCGTGTCGCTCACTCGCGCAACGGGAGCGGCGGATCGACCGAAGTTGCTCGACGCGTCGTCGAGGGTGATGACCGCGCGGATCTGCTCGATATCGGTGGGAATCGACGCGAGCGATACGGCGAGCCGAGCCGGTCCGCCCTGGCCGGGCTCGAGGCGGACGCCAGGGCCGGTGGGCTGGTTGAAGAACACGAAATCGGCGTCCGTGCGCACCTTTCCGGCGTCGGTGACCATCAGCGCGGACAGGTCCGCGGGTACGGCCAGCGAGATGGAGACGACGACGTCACCGACGGTGAGGGGGCCGTTCTGACCCTTGGACAACGGTTGACCGGCCGGAGCAGACAATGTGATGGACTCTCTCTCGTAGTGCTGGTTACCGTCATCCAATGTACTTGTTCGATTTGTCCGACTGGTGTGGCCGAGCGGACGTCAGATCGGGCGCAGAGTGAACAGGTCGCCGGGTGTGCAGCCGAGGACGCGGCAGACGGCGGTGAGCGTCGAGAATCGGATGGCCTTGGCGCGGTCGTTCTTGAGCACCGACAGATTGACGACGCTGACTCCGGCGAGGCGGGAGAGCTCGGCGAGCGTCATGCCGCGGGCATCGAGAATCTCGCCCAGATGGCAGACGACAAGGTGGTCGACGAACTCTTCCGCCATCAGACCAGGCCCTCGGCATCGCGAGCGAGCTTGGAGCCCTGCCGGAGAACCGCGTAGACGAACTGCAGGACGATTGCGACGATCACGGCCAGCCAGAAGGTGCCGAGGCCCCGTGCAGTATCGGTGAGCTCGGTCGTCTCGAGCGCGCCTTGAACAGCATTCGTACTCATCACTCGAAGTGCTCCGGTGATGACCGGGTACAGCACCAGGCAGGTAGCAACCACGGCCAGGTCGATGCTGGCACGGGTGCTGAACGGGGTTTCCTTGATGACATTGTCGAAGAATCGGTACGCGAAGAATATCCCCACCAGGATGAGGATTCCGCCGGCCACGATCTCGCCGTACCTCATGAAGTCGATCATCCCGATGAGTCGTTGGACGTCGCTTTTGGCGACACTGAGCTCGATGGCGTTGCCCGTCTGCAACTGTCCGCCGAACAGGTCGAGCGTTGGAGAGCCCTCCCGAGGCGTGACGGTGGCGCTGACATAGTCCGAGGAGTGGTATTCCCACAACCTCCTCCCCGACCACACCACTGCTGCAGCCGCGTAGAACGCCATTGCCCATGTGTTGGCTCGTGCCGAGCCCAGTCCGTATGCCATTCCGCCGCCTCCATATCGATAGTCGATAACAACGAATATCGATAACCTATCGAAAATCGATACGGTGTCAAGGGCCGGCCGCCATCACCGCCTCAGCGCGATCGCCACATGCCGTCCGATCTCCGATGCCAGCCCAGCGGTATCGGCAGGCACGATGTCGATCGACTCTGCGGAGTGGACGAGGTAGCGGCCGTCCTGCTCGAAGTCCATCCAGAAGAACGAGATGGCGTCCGTGTCGCGTCGGTTGTCGTAGGTCCTGCCGCGCGCGACGATGATTTCGCCCACTGCCGACCTCGGTCGGTCGAAGAACGATCGGAACTGCTCGTCCGCGGTCGCCGCGCGTGTTGCGGTGGACAGATGCGACCCACCCGACGTCGCTGCGGCAGTGGCGTGTTCGAGCTTGGCAGCCGGTCGGCGGCCAGCGACGTCGGCCGGTAGCGATCCGAGGACTCGGGCCGGTGCGCGGGTAGGGCTCGTCAACTCGATCGTGACGGAACCGCCGCAGGAGGCGTCGGGCCCCGGTTGCTGAGTGAGCACAGCGGCCACATCGTGCCGTATCGCTGCGTGCGCGCGTAGGCCGGTGTGCGGGGAATCGGTTGTCTCACCACGGCATTCGACGCGGACGATCGGGTCGACGACGGTCCGAACGGCTGTGCTGAGCTCGTCGTTCATCAGCGCGTCGATCCTCGCCGACGCCTCTTGTCGCAGTTGTCGCAGTTCGTCCACGGTGTCGACGTCCATGGTCACCGCCAGAGGGTACGGCAGTCGGTCTCGTCCGTAGCGACTACAGAGCATCATGAAGTCGATCCCTTGCAAGGTCCAACTCGTCATTGTCAGCCGCCCAGTACCGGCGGTGCGACCAGGGGCAGGTCACCGATCAGTTCGCTGCCGTTGCTCACGTCGACGAGGTAACCGGGAGTGGCGTGCTCGCCGTCGTTGTCGCCGGCTCCCCGCGCGCCTGCTCCGCCCATGGCACCCATTCCCGGCATGCCGTGCGCTCCCGCGCGGCCGGCCGACGCCGCAGCTGCGCCGCCCGGACCGCCCGCCCCGTTGCTGGCCGTCCCGCCGCCGCCCGTCCCGCCGCCGATCGGAGAGCCGAGAACCGAGCCGCCGTAACCCGACCAGGCACCGGAACCTCCGCCGGAACCGCCTCCGTATCCCGCACCGCCGCCGTAGCCCGAACCGGTGGACCCTCCGAAGCCGCTGCCGCCGGGTCCTGTTCCGCCGTAGCCGCCGGACCCTGCTCCGGAACTCACACCGCCGCCGGCAGATCCGGGCGCGGCAGATGCGGCACGCGTTTCACCGGAGTTGTCGGCCGGAGGCAGCGAACCCGAACCACCGGACCCGGGCTGCTCCGATGCAGCAGAATCGGTGCGACCCGCCCCGGCAGCCTCCGCGCCGCCGGCCTGCGTCTGCGCTACCGAATCAGCCCCGCCCTCGGTACCGGAGCCGCCGGGCGAGGTCGACCCGATGCCCCCACCTCCGCCCCCGGCGGAATTGCCGAGTCCCCAGCTGCCGGTGGACACGCCACCGTCGGCGACGGGATTGTGTGCGGCAGGCAGCACCGGGACCTGGGAATCGGACTGCAGCACCCCTGGTACGTAGACCGAGCGCATGATTCGGCGTGCTTCTTCCTGCTGCTCCTCTCGGGCCGACACGGCTTCTTTGGCGGCGAAGGGAACGGGGAGAAGGGCATCGATCATGATGCTGCTTCCGGCCGCAACCACCGGTGGCATCCTCGACTGTGTCTGCGTGAAACCTGAGTGCGCCTCGAGCAATTTGTTGCTGATCAAGCTCATCGAGGTGGACAGCGCGGTCGCGGACGAGACGTAGTTGCCCACACCGCCGCGGACGGCGTCGGCTGTCGGTCCCGACCAGCCCGACGTCATGGCCGCCTCGATGCCGGAATGGAAGCCGTCGGATCCGGTGGTTGCGGCAGCGGACAAGTCGTTCCAGTTCTTGGACGAGTTCACGATGGTGGTTGTGCCCAGCGATCCGACCATGGCCACGATCTCCTCGTGCGGCATCACCTCGAACGCCTCGGTGATGACCACTTCGGTCGGCTCGAACTCGCCGCGGTAGTCGAGGGCCACGTTCGCCTTCTCGAATGCCGCGTCCAGAACGGAGTCGAGAAATTCGGGACCCACCGGCGTCACGAACGTACTGCTGACGATGTTGTCGATCGTTGCTGCGAGTTCCTCGTACGGATCCGTCATGCCCACCCCTTGCCCTGCGTCTGTCTCCCCGACGACCAGTTAGACGCGGCGCACGGCAGTTCGGTTCCGTAGCCACTCGAGAATTTCCTCGCTGGCCCGGACGCCGGAGGAGTCGGTGACCGTGAGCCCGGGGCGGGCGAAACCCAGCAACTCGAGTTCGCCGTGCCGCGGACGGATCGCGGCGTCGGCAGCAATGAGCATCTCGGCGTCGAGTGCGCCGTCACCTGCGGCGAAGACTCGGGCATCGGCGTCGAGCGTGCCGTCCTGAACGAGCCTGGAACGAACCTCGGCCACCGCGGAGCTCTTGCACACCGCGTTCGGCATCGTGTAGATCTTGCGACCCTGCTGTGAGACGTTCCAGTCGCGAGCGGCGCACCACTGCGACCACTCTGCGACGAACCCGTCGGGCACGGCGGCCGTGTTCACCACCAGGTAGCAGAAGAGGCCGTCGGCCTCGCGGTACTTGAGTACCCAGTCCTCGGAGACCCTCGATCTCAACTCTGCCCCGATGCCCGCCAGATCCAACTCGAACCCGTTGCGCCAGCTCGAGTCGGGCGTACCGTCGACCAGGATGTTGCCGCCGTTGCTGGTGATGGCGTACCGCCAGGGTGCACCGGGCAGCGTGATCCGCTGAAACTGTTCGATGGTTCGCGTGGTGGTCGGTACCACGACCGTGGTCTCGCTCAACTCCCGAAGCAAAGACATCGAGCGAGAGCTCATGTACGACAGTGGTTTTCCCTCGTACATCTCCACGCACTCGAACGTATCGTCCAGGGGCACACCGAGTGCGCCCTCGGAGAAGATCATCGTGCGATCGAGATCCACAGCGACGAGGGCGCTCACGACGCCTCTCCGCTCGAGACGTTCTTGATCAGCCCCATGCACGAGTAAGCGAGATCGGGAACCACGTCCACCGGCACGCCCCTGGCGGCGGCGAGCATCCGAATGTGTTCGTGCTCGGGCGCTTCGGCGTCTCGCACCAGCACCCGCCACGGGACTCGGCGCAGCAGCACCCGCGTGGTCTCGCCGACGCCGGGTTTGACGAAATTGACGTGCGAGATTCCGTACTCCGCGCGGACCTTCTCGACCGACGCCCATCCCGACCAGGTGGGGGTGCGGTCGGAGGCGAGCACGGCGGTCACCGAGGCGGCGACCTCGTCGCGGACATCGTCGAATCGCGCAGCTACGGTGTCGAGCAGGTGACGCGAGACGTCGTCGGGTGCGAGATCCGCGTAGTACTTGGCACCGTGGAAGTCTCCGGGACGAATCAGGCTGTCGTTGAGCACTGTTCGCGATACCAATCCCGATACGGTCGAATTGAGGCAGGCCGACGCAATGAGGAAGTCGTCTCTGGTCCCGTAGGTGCGAGCGCAGTTGCCCGGATCGGCGAGCACGGCCAGATCGTCGTCGAACTCGGCCCCGGAAAAATCCCGTAGTGCGGCGGTGAGTTCGCGGGCGATCGCACCCTTGCCGGTCCAGCCGTCGACGAACACCACCGAGCGCGAGTCGTGGTGCTCTGCGAGGTAGCGCAGTGCCACGGCGTCGATGCCCCGATCGCGCACGATCGACACCGCATAGTGCGGAATCTCGATGCCGTGCGCCGCGAATGCCCAGCGGCGCATCAGGATGCCGACGGGTGTGCCTGCTCGAGCCAGGGACGCGAGGACGATCCCGCGTCCGCGCTCGGCCAGCACGACCTCGGTGACTGTTCCCACGGCGACCGCCAGCCGAGACGCGCTCTCCTGCAGTACCTTCTCGAACAGTTCGCGGTAGGCGAGGTCGGGTTGATATTCGACCGGGAGCGTCTCTGCGTAATGTGCGTCACCGGCCTGGATACGTTTCTCCCGCTCCTCGATTCCGGCTTCGAGTGAGACCGACGAGAGGTCCTTGAGCAACCAGGTGACTTCTTCCGCTGCGTACGAACCGAATTCGGGTCCGCGGAGCGGACGTGCCCGCCGAGCCATCTCGAGCGCCACCGGATCGGCCCCCGTCACGACCACCAGGAGTACGTCGATGCCCGACGCAGCAAGGGTCCGGGCTGCCGCCGTGAGGTTCTCGGTGTCTGCGGGGGCGTCGGCCACGAGCACCAGCGTGGCGTCGTGTGGGGCGGACGCGTTGTAGAGATAGCGCAGTCCCGATTGGTCTTCGGGCGCAGCGAATTCGAAGCCACGGCGCAGCGGATAACCCTCCAGGTCGAGTACGTATGCGGGCGATCGTGTCGTGGTCTGGAACAGCGCACGGTGCCCCCGCTTCTGCAGCGCCGCCGCCAGTCGGAGCGGGAGGTACATGAGCTCTTCGTGGCCGATGACGACCACCGATCCCGCTTCGGGGAGCGAGGCATCGACGCTGCCTGCGAGAACATCGATCGCAGAGTCGAAGCCCGCGGCGTCGGACCGGAGGAATCCGTGGCGTCCGCCGTCGGGCAGGGTCGACGGCCATTGGGCGTCGACGCGTCGAACCGTACCGGACTGTGTAGCAATGGGATTGAATACCGGATCGGGCAGGGCGAGCACCGTTTCCACCAGACCCGGCTCCAGTTCCACCGACCCCTGGGCCAGGCTCACGTTGTCGATCCGGACGCCGAGTTCTGTTGCCACCGCGGCAGCTGCCGCCAGATGCTCGTCGGTGCGCATGTCGACCAGGGACGCGATGACGTAGTGCGTGCGCTCGGCCGAGGAGTGAATCTGCCGCAGCGCGTCCAGTGCGGTCGCTCCGGTCGAGATCTCGTCGTCGACGAGAATCAACGGCAGGTCGCCGGCGAGGAGATCGGCCGAGGTGGGCATCAGCAGGTGGTCGGTGGCGTGCGAATGGCCCTCCTCGAACTCCCCGTGCACGGTCATGCCGGGAACGGTGCGACGCGTCGAGTGCAGGTAGCAGTGCGCGCCCAGAGCAGTCGCGACCGTGTGGCCCAATCCCGTTGCGGTTTCGGCGAATCCGAGAACGTCGACATCGGCACCCTCGACCGCGGTGCGTACCAGGGCGGCCAGTTCGCTGCCGGCCGCGATGACGACGTCCGGATCCACGGGTATGTGTTTGCCGAGCACGGTCGAGACCAACAGGTGGGCGCGGCGGGGGTTGCGCCGCAGACCGGGCCGCACCAACTGTGTCGCCGTCCACGACGAGGACGAACCGGTGTCGGTCAGAGCAATCCCGTCAGCCGGGTTCGCGTTCATCGCTGTGCCAATGCGGTCAGTAGGTCCACGAACGTGATTCCTTCATTGGTAACTCCGAATGCCTTGGATCGCAACACCGTCTGCTTCGCCCAATTACGGTGCGGACCCAGCTCGTTCATCTTGTTGCGGTAGCCGGACGCCTGCACGCCACCCTGGTCCGAGGAGAGAATGTCGAGTGCGTCGTGATACTCCTCGTGCGTCACCGCGGACAGCGCATGCACAGCAGGCACGTGCGAGGGATGAATGACGGTCTTTCCCTGGATGCCGTTGGCTCGGTCGAGGGCCACCTCCCGCAGCAGGGCGTCGAGGTCGCTGCTGACCAGCTGCTGGCGGAAGCGCACAGCCTCTTGGTCGACGAACGGCGTCTGTCGCAGCAGGGGACGGAACATGCGCTCGTGGTCCGCGAAGTACTCCCACACGGGTCCGGTGATGACGAATCCGGAGCCGTCGTACCGGCCCAGGTGGTTGACGATCGCGCTGATGACATCGGCGACGACGCGGACGTCGTAGATCGTCAGGTCGCGGTCGCGGCGGATACCGAATGTGCCGCACATGTCGGTGGCCCCGATGCGCACGGCCAGCACGATCTCGCGGTAGCGGCCGAGGAGTTCACGAATGGCGACCAGTTCCGAATCGCGTGTCTCCCGGTGCACAACCTCCGGTGATTCGAGGACGGGCATGGCGAACAGGCGCGTGCCGTGTGCGTGCGACGCGGCGACTATCTCGTCGAGGAACTCGGCTCCGCGTGCGGCCGTGAACTTCGGTACGACGAATCCGGCGAGTCCGGCGGCACCGTGGTCGAGGGAGGCGCAGATGCTCCGGATGTGCTCGGCGGTGCGAGCCCGGACGAAGACGAGCGATCTCGAACCCGAGAGTTCGTTCAGAGTTCGCACTGTGTTGGCCAGTGCTTCTTCCAGATCATGGTCCGCTACAGCGTCTTCGAGATCGATGACGATGGACCGCACGCCTTCGTCGGTGCGTTTGTTCACCGTCGCAGTCAGGTCGGGGCGTGTCGCCGGAATGTACAGCGTTGCCCCGAGAGCTGTTGCCACGAGGCTGTTTCCGTCGCTCGTCTCGATGTCTTCGGGCTGCATGAAGAACACTCGTTCACGGGTGTCTGCGTCGAGATGGCGAAAGTGTTGCACCACTGTCCTTCGTGTGAATGTGATCAGTGCGAGTTGCGCATGCGGTCGATCACGCCTGCGATGAAGTCCGAAATGGTATCCAGATCCTGCAGGTATGACCAGTAGTCGGGGTGGGTACCCGTCAGCGCGGTGCTCGCCCTGTCGATCCGGGCGAGCTGAGCATCCAACACCGAGCCCCATTCGGCAACCAGACCGCGATTGATCGCGAGTTGTTGAGCGTCACGAAGTTTGAACCGCACTTTGTTCTCGGTCTCCTTCGGATCCGCCTTGACCGCTCTGAGGAGATGCACGCGGTCGGTGACCGCGTCGACGAGTTGTTCGGCATCGCTCAGGTGTTGGCGAGCCTGAGTGACCAGATCCAGCGACTGCTCCGGATTGCCTGCGTCGAGTGCGGACCTCGCCGCGCGCAGATCCTCGTCCGCCTGCTCGATGTGGCGCGCACTCGACCGTTCGTTTCGTGACAGGTCTGCCGAGCTCTTGGCGTTGAACTCGCGGAGCAAGCTCGAGAAAGCGGGAGCGATGCCCTCGGATCTCGTTCGTACGGCTTCCATTCGGGTGCGTACCGATGCCAGCGCCGTTCGGGCTTCCTGAAGACGTCCCGGTGCAGACTCCACGGCAGCGCGTAGTTCGGCAGCTCGATTGCGGACCAGTGCAGCGTGCTCTCGGGCGCGCAGAGGGTCGCGCTGATCGGCCTGCAATTGCGTTGTTGCCGAATCGAGTTCGCGCCATGCCTGACGAAGCGAGGGATACGCGACAAACTGCTCGTCGACTGTGGATCGAGCTGCGTCGGCCTCGGCCAGTGCGTCCTGGACCAGCCGCGGGGTAGCGGCGAACTGAGCGGACGCCTGCTCGAGGGTGGCTCGATGGGCGTCGTAGAACCGATCCACGGCCGCGCTCGCGTCGTACAGCAGCGCGGTCGCGCGGTCGAATGCCGATCTGGCAGCAGCCGTGGTGATTCCGTCGAACTGATCGACGGCGGCGAGATACGCGGCTCCGGCGTCGAAGCATTGCTTTTCGGTGTCGGCCCATCGGCCGGCGAGCCGATCCTGGGGCCGCAGGGCGGTGGAGGCCTGGACGCCTGCCGAAGCGATGGACTGACGCTTGTCCATGTCGAGAAATGCGGCGACAGCGTTGTCCTGGGAACGACGCGCGGCGGCGTCGGATTCGGCACCTCGGCGGAACACCCCAGGCCAGCGACTTGTCACGTGTTCGATAGTACTGACGGGAACCCTGGCGATGTCGTACTCGTTGGCAGAGTACGTCCAAGAACCGGACATTCCCACTACGGTTGAACCCGTAACGGGAAACCAATTGCGAAAGGACCTCTCCATGGGCGTCAGCCTCAGCAAGGGTGGCAATGTCTCGCTCACCAAGGCAGCACCGAACCTGACCGCGGTCACGGTCGGACTCGGATGGGACATCCGCACGACGACCGGCACCGACTTCGATCTCGACGCCAGCGCCATCGCGTTGAACTCGACGAAGAAGGCCCTGAGCGACGGACATTTCGTGTTCTTCAACAACCTCAAGTCTCCCGACGGCTCGATCGAGCACACCGGCGACAACACCACGGGTGAGGGTGAGGGCGACGACGAGGCCATCAAGGTCAACCTCGCCGCGGTGCCGCCGGAGATCGAAACCATCGTCTTCCCCGTCTCGATCTACGACGCGGACGCACGCTCGCAGTCGTTCGGACAGGTGCGCAACGCGTTCATCCGCGTGGTCAACCAGGCCGACAATTCCGAGCTCGCTCGCTACGACCTCAGCGAGGATGCCTCCACCGAGACCGCCATGGTTTTCGGTGAGCTGTACCGCAACGGCGCGGAGTGGAAGTTCCGCGCGGTCGGTCAGGGCTACGCCTCCGGACTCGCAGGAATCGCTCGCGATTTCGGAGTAAACGTGTAGTAAAGGCCCTCTCAAGATTGGGAGTACCCCCGCCTCGTCATTCATGATGGGCGGGGGTTTTTCCGTCTTTAGTCTCGAGAAGGGCCACGCCAGTGGTTGTGAAGATCTTCGGATGGTCGATCGCGGTCACCATCGTGTCCGTCATCGTCGCTTTCCTGTACGGCGGGATCGAGGCGATGATCCTCGTCCTCATCCTCGGTGTACTCGAGGTGTCGCTGTCCTTCGACAATGCCGTCATCAATGCCACCGTGCTGCGACGCATGAGCGAGTTCTGGCAGAAGATCTTCCTCACCATCGGCATCATCATCGCCGTGTTCGGCATGCGGCTGCTGTTTCCACTGGTCATCGTCTGGGCTGCGTCGGGCCTCGGTCCGGTCGCCGCCATCGATCTGGCGCTCAACCCGCCCGCCGACGGTGCCGCGACCTTCCCGGACGGTTCGCCCAGCTACGAGACGCTCCTCACCGACGCGCATCCGCAGATCGCTGCATTCGGCGGCATGTTCCTGCTGATGCTCTTCCTCGGCTTCATCTTCGAGGACCGCGAGATCACCTGGCTGAGCTGGCTCGAGAAGCCCCTCGCCCGCATCGGCCGCCTCGACCAGCTCTCCGTGGTCGTCGCAGGCCTGCTGCTGGTCCTGAGCGCCGAATTCCTCGCCGACGACGACAAGATCTCCACCGTCATGGTCTCCGGCGTGCTGGGCATGATCACCTACATCGCGGTCAACGGGCTCGGTGAGCTCTTCCATGTCGAAGAAGAGGGCGCGGAGTCCTCGCACGGACCGAGCGAACTGGCGAAGGCGACGGGCAAGGCCGGATTCTTCCTGTTCCTCTACCTCGAGGTGCTCGACGCATCCTTCTCGTTCGACGGTGTCATCGGTGCCTTCGCCATCACCGCAGACCCCATCATCATCGCGCTCGGCCTCGGCTTCATCGGCGCGATGTTCGTCCGCTCGATCACGGTGTTCCTGGTCCGCAAGGGAACGTTGTCCGACTACGTGTACCTCGAGCACGGCGCGCACTGGGCGATCGGTGCGTTGTCCATCATCCTTCTGGTCTCGATCGGTGTACACATCAACGAGCTGATCACCGGCTTCGTGGGAATCCTGTTCATCGGAGCCGCCCTGCTGAGCAGCATCCGACGCAACAAGCGGCTGGAGAACGAGGGCGTCGAGACCGCAGTCAGCGTCTGACGGACGGGCTCGGCGCGCTCACAGCTCCGAGATGTCGACGAGCCCGTCCTGCAGGGCTCGCGCGACCAGCCCGGCTTTGGTGGGTGCCGGTCGCCCGACCGAGGTGTACTTGGCCCGGATTCGGGTGAGATGGGTGTTGACGGTGCCCAGCGAGAGAAACAGGGTCTTCGCTACCTCGGTCTTGGAGTCGTGCCGAATCCAGCAGAGCAGTACCTCGATCTCCCGGCTCGTCAGATCCGGGCGAGGCGGAAAAGGGCTCGCTGGGGCGGGAACGGGGTGGATCTGCACGGGGGGCGGAACCAGGCTTATCGGCCCGCGTGAGCGAGGTGGTACCTGGACCGATGAGCCGTTCTCGGAGGGCATGGGGTCGAGCAGAGCGGACATCGGATCTCCCGGGAGCTGAGGTGGGTTGAGACCAACTAAACCAATGTGGTCGATTCTCACAGGTAAAGCACGGCTTTTCTGCCCTGATTTTCAGGGGCATTGAAACGTCAACCGTGTCGTCAGCGTGTCACGGGGCTACGACAGACTGTCGACCGTCGGCATCGACCTCGATTCGCACGTCCTCGCTCAAGTCGCTGACCAGGATGGATGCGACCTTCGCTCGCCCGGGCGGCAGTATCCGAGCGGTTACCACTCCGCCCGTCGGACCTCTGAGGGCATAGGGGCGGCAACGCTCATCCGCTCCGAAATTGTGGGATGAGCCACAGTGACCCCGTCGTCGAGCGATGCCACCTGCGCGCCGGTGCGTCGTGAGTCAGTCCTGCGGAGGTAGTTCGGGCATCGGGAGCCACCCGTCTTCGACCGCTCGCTTGTACAGATCGGTCTTCGTCGGTGCCGGACGCCCGGCCTCGGCGTACTTGTTGCGGATACGCACCAGGTAATCGTTGACCGTCTGTTCGGACAGGCCGGCCAGGCGGGCAACGCGTCCGGCTTTCTCACCCGACGCGTAGAGGGCGAGTACCTCGCGTTGGCGGGGGCTCAGGCCGACGTCGGGAAGTTGCGGATCCCCGTCGATCGCGGCAGCCCAGTCCGTCGTGACGACCTGCCCTCCACTCGCTGCGCGCCTGATGGCGGACACGATCGCGGCCGCAGGTGCGGACTTTCGCACCACACCGAGTACGCCTGCACGGGCTGCCGAGCGAACCAGAAATGCGTTCTCGGCACCGGTGTACACCAGTACGCGCGCACCGGCGGCGTGCAGTTGCTCCACATTCGAGCGGGGCGACGACCCGTCACCCAGACGAAGATCGAGGACCACCAGATCGAGTGCCTGCTGCTGGGCGAGCAACTCCGCCACGGTGGCGGCGATCGACACCAGGTCGAGGTCCGGTTCGTCCGCGAGCATGGCCTTGAGTCCGAGCGCGACCGATTCGTGGTCCTCGACCAGGCCGACGCGTCGTACCGCGGTGGTCGGATGCTCGTCGTTGCCCTGCGATTGCGACACCTGCGTCATGTCCTCGCCCCGCTCTGCGCCCTACTGCCCCGATGATGTTGTCAGCGATGTCGCTGTCGGTCGGCGAGATGTTACGGACCTGTGGTCGGTTTCGCCGATCGAAGGAATCCGCAGGCCCGTTCGGATGAACAACACGAACAACACGACCAGCAGCAGCGCTCGTCCCCACACTCCGACGAGAACGAAGAACTCCTCGTCGTTGGCATCGGCACCCGAGGCCAACGCGGCGAAGTACTTGAAGACGCCGATTCCCATCGACAGATCGACGAGCAGATACGCGGCGACGAGTCCCCACGGGACCCGGAGCAGCACCAGGAAGGGCAGCAGCCACAGTGTGTACTGCGGTGAGTGCACCTTGTGCAGCAGCATGAACCCGCACAGCATCGATCCGCTCACCGCGACCCACGGGTACGTGCCGACGACTTTTGCGCGACGCCAGCCGAGCCACAGCGCAAGAGCGAACGCGGCGAACACCAGCAGCGGCGACGCGACGCCGACCACATCCTGGAAGGAGGCCTCGGCCTCGGCGTAGGCATCGGGAGTCATCCGGTCGTCGATGTAGAAGTGGCGCAGTCCCCAGTACCAGATGGAGTTGGTCGTCAGGTCTGCCTGCCGCAGCGACTGGAACGTGAACGACGCACGCCACCCCTCGTAACCGAGCACTGCGAACGGCAGATTCACCGCCACGACCGTGCCGATCGCGGCACCCGCGACCATCAGGCCGCCGCGGATGTCCCAGCGACCCCGAACGGTGTCGACCGATTCGCGCCCGTCGACGCCGCCGGTGACCACGTACGCGATCAACGGCAACACGAATGCACCGGGATAGAGCTTGAGACAGAAGCCGATCGCCAGCAACACAGACGCGAGAATTGCTCTGCGTCGCAGCGGCATCGGCAGCGTCATGACGAAGATAGCGCCGACGGCCGCGGCCACGACAGGTAGCTCCCAATTGTGGAAGGCGTACATCACCAAGGGCGGGCCGACCGACCACAGCAGCGCGGACCAGCCGGCCATCCGACCGAGCATCCAGGCGGTGAGAAGCCCGAACGGCGCGAGGATCAACGCCGAGGTCAACAGGAATTGCGCGTCGGTGTGCGCGGGAATGGCACCGAGCCACATCAGCAATCCACTGAGGACGGGGTACTCCACCGTCCCGCCGGTGAGGATTCCGTCGCTGTTGATGGCTCCGTGGATGTACGGAAAGATGTGGTTGTCGATGTCTCGACCGAGCCACAGGAATTGGATGTCGGAGTAGCAGACCGAGGAATCCTTGATGGCGTCGAACACCGTGCTGCGGCCGGACTCGTCGAACGGTGCGACGGCGCATCGGGCCTTGTTCAGGTACCCCAGAATCAATCCCACCGCAGCCATCGCGACGACCACGACGACCGTCATCGGATTGGCGCGGACCCCGGATCGCATGGTGCAAGACTATGACGCGCGAACGCCGGACCGCGTGCCCGACGCGAATTAGCAGGTCAGGGCCCTGTCGTGTATCTTCGAGGGGTTGCTGACGCAACGACCCTCCTGCCACGGATAGTCCGTGGCCGTTTTCACTAGTCCACAGGAGGTGATGAGGTCTTATGCGTCATTACGAATTGATGGTCATTCTCGACCCCAATCTGGACGAGCGCACTGTCGCTCCGTCGCTCGATACGTTCCTCAACGTCGTTCGCAAGGATGGCGGCACCGTCGACAAGGTCGATGTGTGGGGCAAGCGTCGTCTGGCCTACGAAATCCTCAAGCACGCCGAGGGCATCTACGCCGTTGTGAATCTCAACGCCGAGCCTGCCACCGTCAGCGAGCTGGATCGTCAGCTCGGACTCAACGAGTCCGTTCTGCGCACGAAGGTCCTGCGACAGGGCAAGTAATTGTCGTTGCCCGCCTCTAGGCTGGCATCTACAACGCTTACTACTGAAAGAGGAACCATGGCAGGCGAGACCGTCATCACCGTCATCGGAAACTTGACGGCTGATCCAGAACTTCGATTCACCCCCGCCGGTGCGGCGGTTGCCAACTTCACGGTTGCATCCACCCCGCGCACATTCGATCGTCAGACGAACGAATGGAAAGACGGCGACGCGCTCTTCATGCGCTGCAACATCTGGCGCGAGGCAGCAGAGAACGTTGCCGAGAGCTTGACCCGAGGCTCGCGAGTGATCGTGAGTGGACGGCTGCGGCAGCGCTCGTACGAGACGCGTGAAGGTGAGAAGCGGACAGTCGTCGAGCTCGAAGTCGACGAGATCGGACCTTCACTTCGCTACGCCACCGCAAAG
The DNA here is from genome assembly GCF_022810405.1 of Rhodococcus sp. ARC_M5. Lineage (GTDB taxonomy): Bacteria > Actinomycetota > Actinomycetes > Mycobacteriales > Mycobacteriaceae > Rhodococcoides > Rhodococcoides navarretei. The sequence goes on along the minus strand of NZ_JALGQE010000005.1, from coordinate 258,042 downwards.
GTCAACAAGGCCAATCGCGGTGGAGGTGGCGGCGGAGGCGGCTTCAACTCCGGCTCCGGCTCCGGTTCCTCCGGCGGATCGGGCGGCGGCCGCTCGAACTCCTCGTCCAACTCCGGTTCCGGTGGAGACGATCCCTGGGGCAGTGCCCCGGCGGCGTCGGGCTCCTTCGGCGGACGTGGCGGAGACGAAGAGCCACCGTTCTAGATCCTTCGATCGAGAACAACCAGATGTAACGGAGAAAGACCCATGCCCAAACCGCCATTGCGCGACAAGGTGCTCAAGAAGAAGGCGTGTTCCTTCTGCAAGGAAAAGAACACGGCGATCGATTACAAGGACACGACGTTGCTGCGTAAGTACGTCAGCGATCGCGGAAAGATCCGCGCTCGCCGTGTCACCGGCAACTGCGTCCAGCATCAGCGTGACGTGGCCGTTGCCGTGAAGAACTCGCGTGAGGTAGCCCTGCTGCCTTACGCCGCGACGGCTCGATAGAAAGGGGCGATTGGTATGAAACTGATCCTCACCGCTGATGTGGACAACCTCGGTGCGCCTGGCGACACCGTAGAGGTCAAGGACGGCTACGGCCGTAACTTCCTGCTGCCCCGCGGACTGGCCATTCAGGCCACCCGTGGAGCTCAGAAGCAGGTCGACGGCATCCGCCGCGCTCAGGAAGCTCGTGCCGTCCGCGGCCTCGAGCACGCCAACGAGCTCAAGCAGGCCATCGAAGGCCTCGAGTCCGTCACGCTGTCCGTGAAGACCGCTGGCGACTCGGGCAAGCTGTTCGGCTCGGTCACCGCGTCGGACGTCGCTTCTGCTCTGAAGGCTGCCGGTGGCCCGGTCGTCGACAAGCGCAGCATCGATCTGCCGAAGGCTCACGTCAAGAGCACGGGTAAGCACGACATCGTCGTGAACCTGCACCCCGACGTGACCGCCAAGTTCAAGCTGGAGGTCGTCGGAAGCTGATTTCAGCTTTCGGCCCGTTTCGGTCGAACAAAGCCCCACGAACCTCGGTTCGTGGGGCTTTTTCGTGTCATCTCACAAAGATCAACTGCCGCAATGGGTTCCGATTTGTGAAGCATCTCTCCTCGGACGTTAGTGAGCAAAGCTTTGCGTATTCTTTGGGTGGGGCGACATCGAAAGTCATCACCACCTGGATCCACCCGACCTGACGCCTAGACGCCCGGAGGAACGCTGCCGTGACCACGACCGTGGAACCCGATTCCGAACCCAGTCCCGAGACCCGACCCGAGCCGCAGTCTCGCGTCGGGTCGATCCTGAAATACGACGTACCCGCCTCGCTGGTCGTTTTCCTTGTTGCAGTACCACTTTCGATCGGCATCGCCGTCGCATCCGGTGCGCCGATCATGGCGGGCCTCATTGCCGCCGTGGTCGGTGGAATTCTCGCCGGCATACTCGGTGGATCACCGCTGCAGGTGAGCGGTCCGGCAGCCGGCCTAACCGTTGTGGTTGCCGAGCTGGTCAACCAATTCGGTTGGGGCGTAACGTGTGCCATCACGGTTCTGGCCGGAGCGATGCAAGTCCTGCTGGGTATGAGTCGGATCGCGCGCAGCGCACTGGCCATCTCGCCCGTGGTGGTGCATGCCATGCTTGCCGGAATCGGCATCACCATTGCGCTGCAGCAGATTCACGTGCTGCTCGGAGGCGAGTCCGAGAGTTCTGCCGTGCGAAACCTCCTGGCCATCCCCACCTCCGTCGCGAACGGGCAGTGGCCGTCGATCGTCGTCGGCGGAATCGTCGTCGTGTTGATGTTCGTCTGGCCACGATTGGCTGGAGTGTCGGGCATGATGGCGAAGGTGACGAAGGTGCCGGCGGCGCTCGTCGCAGTGGTCACCGCGACCGCGGTCTCGATCTTCTTCTCGCTCGATGTCGAACGAATCGAATTGCCGGGCAACCTGATCGAATCGCTGAGCTTCCCGATCATGCCTGACGGGCAGTGGAGCGCTTTCGCGACCGGCGTCATCACGATCGCGTTGATCGCCAGTGTCGAGAGTCTGCTCTCCGCAGTTGCCGTCGACAAGATGCACAGCGGTGAGCGCACCAACTTCGATCGGGAGTTGATGGCTCAGGGCGCAGGGAACATGGCCTCCGGTGCCATCGGCGGCCTGCCGATCACCGGCGTCATCGTGCGCAGTGCGACCAACGTCAAGGTCGGTGCCAAGTCTCGTGCGTCGGCGATTCTGCACGGCGTGTGGATTCTGATCTTCTCGGTGCTGTTCATCTCGATCGTCGAACTGGTGCCGTTCGCGGCACTTGCCGGGTTGCTGGTGATGATCGGCGTTCAGCTGATCAAGTTGGCGGACATCAAGATTGCGAACAAGACCGGGGACATCGCGGTATACGCGGTCACGGTCGTCGGAGTGGTTGCGCTCAACCTGCTCGAGGGCGTACTCATCGGTTTGGCGCTGTCGATCATCCTCGTGCTGCGTCGCGTGGTGTGGGCCAAGGTACGTGCGGAAGAAACGGTCGACGGCACCTGGCGCGTCACCACCGAGGGTTCGTTGAGCTTCCTTGCGCTCCCTCGATTGACACATGTGCTGTCCACCGTTCCCGCAGGCACCGCCGTCACCGTGCACCTGGGCGTGGACTTCCTCGATCACGCCGTGCACGACGCCCTGAACGAGTGGATGCGTCAGCACGAACTCGGCGGCGGCACAGTGAAGGTCGAAGAGGTGGGAACTGCCTCGATGGCGGCTGCCGCCGAGGGTCCGCCCAAGCGCGGATCCGCGACGGTACGCAGCTCGTTGGCGCCATGGCGTGCCTGGCAGCTCAAGGACGATGTGGCGCAGGAAGATTCGCCTGCTGCGCTGCGGCCTGTGTTGAGCGGGGTGGCGGAGTACCACCGCACGCATGCGCCCAACATCCGTCCGCACCTCGAGGGTCTGACCGACAACCAGGATCCGGACACCCTCTTCCTGTGCTGTGTGGACTCGCGAGTCATGCCGAACACGATCACCAGCAGCGGTCCAGGAGATTTGTTCACCGTCCGAAACATGGGCAACCTCGTTCCCGCTCAGGGGCAGGATTGTTCGGTGGAGGCGGCACTGGCGTTCGGTGTCGATCAGTTGGGCACCTCGTCGGTGGTGGTGTGTGGCCACTCGGGCTGCGGTGCCATGAAGGCGGTGCTGAACGGGCCAGAGAACGCCGCAGACGCGTCCGTCGCGGAGTGGTTGGGGTACGGGCTGGCAAGCCTCGACGCGTACCGCAGCGGGCACGTGGTGGGTCGCCAGGCGGCGGAACTCGGCTTCGGTGAGGCGGATCAACTTGCCATGGTGAACGTGGCGTTGCAATTGCAGACGCTCACGCGTCATCGGGTCGTTGGCCGAGCCAACGCGGCGGGACGGCTGCGAATCACCGGACTGTTCTTCGACATTCCGACGGCACGAGTGCTCCAGATAGGTACCCAGGAGGTCACTGTTCTGGACCCTGCGGCCTGCCCACAGAAGAGTGACGCCTGACGTCCGAGCGCGTCGTACGAGGGGCCCGATTCCACAGCTGGAATCGGGCCCATCTCGTCGAAACGGGAGGGTGGTCTGTTTCTGTGAGCAATCCCAGTTGGTGTGACCTGGTTCACCTCCCGGTTCACCTCGTATTTACTCAACACGCCCGAGCTGTCAATTCGGCCGACACGCCGCTCCAGAATCGATGCACAGGAAGAAAACTTTATGTACACGCTGTGACCTGCAGAAAAGGCCAAAACTCGAAAAGTTATACCCAGGTTATCCCCAGACGGTCAACACGGTTGTTCAACACCATCCACATTCCATCCACACGTTCATCCCCAAGCCATGTTGTGACTCCTGCCGATAGCGCTTAACGTCCGTGCAGCGTCTCTCTCGATGCCGTGCAACGGCAACGGGACAGTGCGAATCCGGTGCCGAAAAAGCTTGTCGGTGCCCGGGGGTAGAACTTGCTACATCGCACGGCCGGGTGACACCCGGCGGTGCCGACGACAATGGGGAGAGGACGGCCGGTTCGCGTGGCAGTTGTGGACGATCGAGGACAGTCCGACTACTCCGGCCCCTCGTCCAGCGAGGGGCCCGGCGAGGACTTCGGTCGCCAGCCCCCACAGGACATGGCCGCGGAGCAGTCGGTACTGGGCGGCATGCTGCTGAGCAAGGACGCCATCGCCGACGTGCTCGAGGTGCTTCGCCCCGGCGATTTCTACCGGCCGGCCCACCAGAACGTGTACGACGCGATCCTCGACCTCTACAGTCGCGGTGAGCCTGCCGACCCGGTGACCGTGTCGGCCGAGCTCGATCGCCGCGGGGAGCTCAAGCGCATCGGCGGCCCGCCGTACTTGATCACCCTCACCCAGACGACGCCGACGGCAGCCAATGCCGGTTACTACGCCGAGATCGTCGCGGAGAAGTCGATTCTGCGCCGGCTCGTACAGGCCGGGACTCGCATCGTGCAGTTCGGTTACGCCGGAGCGGACGGGCAGGACGTCGCCGAGGTCGTGGATCGCGCGCAGGCCGAGGTGTACGAGGTCACCGAACGCCGCACCTCCGAGGACTTCCTCCCCCTCGAGGAGCTGCTGCAGCCCACGATGGACGAAATCGACTCCATCGCCAGCCGTGGTGGCATATCCCTGGGTGTACCAACAGGATTCGCCGAACTCGACGAAATCACCAACGGCCTGCACCCGGGTCAGATGATCATCGTGGCGGCGAGGCCTGGTGTTGGTAAGTCTACCCTAAGTATGGATTTCATGCGTTCGTGCTCCATCAAGCACGGCATGCCCAGTGTCATCTTCTCTCTGGAGATGAGTCGCACCGAGATCGTCATGCGACTGTTGTCCGCCGAGGCGAAGATCAAGCTCGGCGACATGCGTTCGGGAAAGATGACCGACGACGACTGGACCAAGCTGGCCCGTCGCATGAGTGAGATCAGCGAAGCACCGCTCTTCGTCGACGACTCCCCGAACCTGACGATGATGGAGATTCGAGCCAAGGCCCGACGCCTCAAGCAGCGCAACGGCCTGAAACTCATTGTGGTGGACTACCTTCAGCTGATGTCGTCGGGCAAGAAGGTCGAGTCGCGTCAGCAGGAGGTCTCGGACTTCTCCCGTCAGCTCAAGCTGTTGGCGAAGGAACTCGAATGCCCGGTGGTCGCGGTCTGCCAGCTCAACCGTGGTCCGGAGCAGCGAACCGACAAGAAGCCGATGGTGTCCGACCTTCGTGAGTCCGGCTCCCTGGAGCAGGACGCCGACATGGTGATTCTGCTGCACCGCCCCGACGCGATCGAGCGCGACGACCCCCGCGGCGGTGAGGCCGACTTGATTCTCGGCAAGCACCGTAACGGTCCGACCGCGACAATCACTGTGGCGCACCAGCTTCACCTGTCCAGATTCGTGGACATGGCGCGGGGCTAGGGCCGACAGCGCTGGGTCGCGTATTCTCTCTGTGAATCAACCGAGCACCTGACGCAGCATTCGACGAAAGAAATCCATGCCAGAGGATCAGAACACAGACGTTCCACCGAATCACCTCGCGATCGATCCGCGGAGCCCCTTCTACAACGAAGAGGTTCTTCGCCGGGACGTCGGTATTCGCTTCAACGGCGTCGAGAAGACCAGTGTTCGCGAATACAACGTGACCGAGGGTTGGGTGCGCGTCGAAGTCCCGACCGCGAAGGATCGCTACGGCAATCCCATGCTCGTCAAGCTCAAGGGCACTGTCGAACCGTACTTCCGCGACGCGAAGTAGCGGCTACCGATCAGATTCTGTATCGGATCAGTCGCGAGCTGTTCCCGACCACCGCGACCGAAGACGCGTTGTGCAGAATCGCGGCGAGCACCGGAGACAGTGCTCCGCCGGCGCTGACCACGAGGCCCAGTGCATTCACGGCAATGGACATTCCGTAGTTCTGGCGGATGACGGACACCGAATGTCGACCGAGATCACGGACGTCGAGCAGCCGTGAAAGGTCGTCGCTGGCCAGAGCTACATCGGCCGTTTCGACGGCAACATCGGTGCCCGCCAACCCCATTGCGATTCCGATATCCGCGACGGCGAGTGCGGGAGCGTCGTTGGTGCCGTCACCGACCATCGCGACGACGTACCCCTCTTCCTGGAGCTTGCGGACGGCTTCGAGTTTGTCATCGGGCATCACCTCGGCCCGCCACTCGGCGATGCCCAGTTCGGCGGCTACGGCCGCTGCGGTCTCGGGGTGATCTCCGGTGAGCATGACGATGCGTTCCACGCCATCGGCGCGGAGCGCGTCGAGTACTGCAAGAGCATTCGACCGGACCTCGTCGCGCAGGCTGATCAGCCCGACCAAGACTCCGTCGACTGCGAGCAGCAACGGTGTCTCGGCCTGACGCTGAAGGCGCGAAACCCAGTCGGCTGCATGGTCCGACACGGCGACGTTCTCGCTACGCAAGAGCGAAGGACTGCCGAGCAGCAGAGTCCGTCCATCCGCGACGGTGCGCATGCCGAGCCCGACGAGCACTTCGCACTCCTCGTGCGGAGGAATCACGATGTGGCGTTCCTCGGTGCTGCGAATCACGGCCTCGGCCAACGGGTGTCGAGAGTGGATCTCGGAACTGGCGGCATACGCGAGCACCTGCTCCGGCTCCCAGTCATCCTGGAAAGACACGACATTGGTGACGACCGGGCGTCCGACGGTGAGGGTGCCGGTCTTGTCGAACACGAAGGCGTCGACCCTGCCTGCCTGTTCCAGATGCGACCCGCCCTTGATGAGAATCCCTCGGCGAGCACCGTTTCCGATGGCAGCGCTGATGGCCGTCGGAGTAGACAGACCCACCGCACACGGGCACGCGACCAACAGCATGGTCATCGCTCGCCGGACATCGCGGGTGACAATGAGTGTGAGGGCCGACAGGATGAACGACGCGGGCACGAAGCGTCGCGAGAAGTTCTCTCCCACAGTCTGAATCGGAGCGCGATCTTCCTGTGCCTCCTCGACGCGGGAGATGATGCGGCCGATCGTCGTATCGCGGCCGACCGCAGACGCGCGGATGACGATGCGTCCACGGACCACAACGGATCCGGCGTGGATACGGTCGCCTGCAACGATCGACACCGGCAACGTCTCACCGGTGATCGCGGACTGGTCGACCACTGCATCACCGTCGACGACGATGCCGTCCACAGGAACGCCGACGTGATCGTGCACGACGACGTCGTCGCCGATCTCCAGTCGATCGACGTCGACAGAGATCTCGGAACCGTCGGGAAGTCGGATCCATGCGGTGTCCTGTGTGCCGGTCAGGAGGTCGGAGATCGCGCGGCGAGTGCGCTTGAGGGTCAGCTCCTGCAGGTATTCGCCGATGTTCAGGAGCCACAGCACGGTGAGGGCGACGACGTTCTCGCGCAGTACGAGGCTGGCCACGGTTGCGGCGCTGACGAGCGCGTCGGTTCCCGCCGTCCTGTTGCCGGCCAGTGAGCGAACCGCTCCTTTGAGGAACGGGTAGCCGGTGAAGATCGTCGCGCCGGTCGCAACGAGACGGCTGGTGGGGCCGAGGATGGGTGGTCGTCGGAAGGCGTAGCGACGGAAGCCGAGTAGAACCAAGGCCGCCCCGCCGATGGTCATGCGCAGGACGTCGCCGCTGGTGACGTCCGCGGACCGTGGGCTACGGACGGGTACCAATGCCCAGTCGGTCGTACGACCCGCGTTCACCGCGTCGAACAGCTCGGTCCGGTCGATTCGCGAGCGGGAGTACCAGACGACAACCGATGCGGTGCGGGGGTACGCGTGGACGGCTCGCACGCCGCGAATCTTGTCCACATGGTCTTCGACGGCGACCGCTCGACCCGGACTGGAGCGCAGCCAGTCGACGCGTAGCCGCATGCGGCCGGCGGCATCGGACAGGATCTCGATGCCATCCGCGCGGTCGGGAGCCGCATCGAGCGAGTGTTCGACGAGCGTCGTCATAGTCGGTGTGTTGTCGCGGTCAGTGCGAGTGGCCGTGGCCGACTTCGGTGGCCGAGGGTGGCGGCACCTCTTCGCCGAGTCGGTCGCGTGCCTCGGCGACCACATCGGAGACTGCCAAACGCGCTGATTCGGCCTGGATCTCGGCCTTCCGTGCGGCGCGAAGGCCGAGTTCGGTCGCCGATACCGCAGCCTTACGGACGGGAGCCTTCTCGTACAGTTTCTTGGCACCGTTGTACGCGGCGACGCCGACTGCGCCTGTCACGACCGTCGATACTGCCTTCGCGACAATGATCGGAAACGCCATGTTGTAGCTCCTCGAAGTCGAACCTGTACCCACTTATTGGGAATCGTATTCGTTTTGTTCGGCTGTGGCGACTCCCGGGGTCGCAGAGCGTCAACGGGCCGGGCGTGTGGTGCGGAAAGCTCTTGTCACGTAGGGAAGTTCGACCGTGGCCGATGCTGTGAGGCCCAATTCGTCGAACAGCGCTGTGAGATCCTGATCGATGCGGTTGGTTTCATCGGGGGTCGCGGTGATGTAGAAGCTGCGCGACCTGACCAGGTCGATCAGCTGGGACCGAGTCACCGTGCGTGACCACGTCCATCGCTCTTCGTCGAGCTGACGGAACGGTTCTGCGATCGGCGGTGGGCCGCCGTCGAACATGGCCAGGGCTCCACCACGCGAGACAATCGAGTTCAGTCGACGAACCCACGGCTCCGTTTCGTCACGAATGTTCCAGATCAGTCCCAGGGTGCCGCCGGGGCGGAGAACCCGCCCGATCTCGCGTGACGCGGCCACCGGCTCGACCCAGTGCCAGGCCTGCCCGAGCAGGACGGCATCGACGAGCCCGTCCTCCAGCGGCAGGGACTCGGCAGTGCCGACGTGGGTGGGAACGCCGGGGACCGCGTCGCGCAGGGCGTCGAGCATGGCGGGATCAGGGTCGACGGCTACGGAGTCGCACCCGGCGGCCGCGATGATGCGGGTGAGCTTGCCGGTCCCGGCTCCGACGTCGGCGACAAGAGGGCGTTCACCGGACCCGAGTACGGGTTCCAGCAACCATTCGACCGCGGCCGACGGGTATTCGGGGCGAGCAGATTCGTACATGTCGGCGACGGTCCCGAACGACGTCGAGCTGTTATCTCGGCTAACCATATGGCTAGGCTACATCGCCTGCGTCAGTTCAGTTCGAGTTCGTAGTAAAGAGCCTTCGGACCCTCGCCGCGGCCTTCGTGGCAGTCGAAGCCACGCTTTTCGTACACGTGTCGGGCTGCCTCGTCGTCCTCGGAGGTGTTGAGGTCCATGTAGGTGGCACCCCTGCCGCGCGCGCGTTCGATGACGTCGTCGAGAAAGGTTGTGCCGTAGCCCTTCCCGCGTAGCTCAGGCTGGACGTAGAACTCGGCGAGGTAGGCCTCGGGGTCTGCGCTCAGCGTACCGATCCGAAATCGCAGAACGGCAACACCGATGGCGGGAGTCCCGAATGTCAGGACGCTGGTGTCGCCGGACTTCACCAACGTGTCGAGATGTGCTGCAAGCCAATCTGACTCGGGCACCGGGTAGTCGTACTCGCGATTGAAATCGATCAACAGGGTTGCGGCCTCGATGAATTCGGCGGGATTCTGGACGGCACGTGTACCGCTGACCGATGTCATCGCCTTCGCCTCCGTCAGTGATCCGGTTGAACGAGATTCTTCGCATCGAGCAAGCCGAGACCGGGGTGCATCTCTCGTAGCGCTTTGATGGCGTGGACAGTTCTTCCGGATTCTGCGACCACCGCGTCGACATCCTCGGCGGGTACAGCTTCGGGTTCGATCTTTTCCGGAGACGTCCAGGTTCGACTCTCTCCGTACCAAATGGCGAGAGCCGCTATAGCCAGCACTACCAGCTTCGACCAGTTCCAGGCAGAAGGATCGGACACAAGGTCGCTGATAGTAAGGAACGCGAGCGCGGCCAGCAACGCGGCAAGCCCGTAACGCTTCCAGGGGCGTTCATTGGCCTTCATGCCCTTCATGCCCTTCATGCCCTTCATGCCCTTCATGCCCTTCATGCTGTCACCGCACCCCGATATGGGCAACGGCTCAGCGTCGCAATCCGATATCGAGTCGAACCATGAGCACGCTGTACCTCGTTCCCCCGACGACCGGACACGGATACCGGCGCAAGACCGAACGTAGTGTCGTGTCGGCCTGAGAATTGATCCAGTCGATGTGCTCCGCAGCAGCTTCGGGGTCAGCGAGCACCAGATGCACGGCAGATCCGAGAATGTGTTTGACCGGATGGGGGCTGTACAGCGGATGGAGAAAGGCAGCACCGGCGGCGTGCATTGCGGACAGTGCGGCGTGCGTGGCCGCAGAGGCCTGCACCTCGCGGGCAGCTTTGTGCGCGGCCCAGGCAAGTTGGCGAAGTGATGCCGTCTCGTAGGTCGGTAATGCTCGTCGGGCGCAGGCAGCTGCGAAGGCCGTCACATGTCGAATGTCGTCGAGGCTCAGCTCCACTTCAGCGGGTTTGCCCACCTCAGAATCGCCTCAACCGTCGTACACCTCTGTGGTGACGCAGAAGGGGTGGCCGGCGGGGTCGAGGAGAACTCGCCATCGGGGGTCCGGCTGCTCTGCCGCTTCCCTGGCACCGCATTCGATTGCGTAGGCGACAGCTCCGTCGAGGTCGCCGGCCGCATCGATGTCGAAGTGCACGATGGATGTCGACGGCCATTGAGGCGGAATGTAGTTCGCAGTCTTCTGCGCAACGATGTTCAGGCTCGACTGCGTCCTGATCCGCACGCTCTCGGAGTTCTCCCACAACAACTCGCCGCCGAGAAGCGCCAGATAGAAGTGTGCGAGTTGCACCGGATCGGCGCAGTCGATGGACGTCCCCGCTATAGCGAGGTGTGTTCGCGGCATATCTGGAGACTACGGTCGGCGCAAAATGTTGGACACCCACCGCACCACCCACAGCGCTCTTGACCTCGAGTGCACTCGAGGTTGCATGGTGAGGTCATGCAGATGACGTACGACGAGTTGCCGCAACTCATGACGCTGATGACGGGCGACGAAAAGCACAGCACCAGCGCCACTTCGACACTGGACGTCCTGTGGGTGCTGTACTCCGACATTCTTCGGCTCGACCCAGCGAATGCTGATGACCCGAACCGGGACCGGTTCTACCTGTCCAAGGGGCACGGGCCGATGGCGTACTACGCAGTGCTCGCGGCACGGGGATTCCTGTCGCCGGACGAGCTTGCATCGTTCGGCGGCTACGACTCTCCGCTGGGCAGTCACCCGGATCGAACGTTGGTTCGCGGGGTCGACATCGGATCGGGATCGCTCGGACATGGACTGGCGTTGGCCGTCGGAACTGCTGTGGCGCTGCGGATTCGGATCAGCACCGCCCGCGTCTTCGTATTGATCGGCGACGCCGAACTCGACGAAGGCAGCAACATGGAAGCCATTCAATTTGCCGGGCGATCGCAGTTGGGCAATCTGACTGCCGTGGTGATCGACAACGATTCTGCCGGTCTGGGGTGGCCGGGCGGCATTGCGTCGCGTTTCGCCGTCGAAGGCTGGCACACCTCCGACGTCGACGGTCGAGACCACAGTGCTCTCCGCCAGGCGTTCCGCACCGATCACACAGACCGCCCGCACGTGGTGGTCGCTCACGTCGAAAAGAAGGAGGGCTGATGAGCGCAACGCTGGACCAGCGTGAGTACTTCTACCGTCTGGTGCCCCCGCTGTTGGCGCAGGACGAGCGAACAGCGTTGGTGCTGGCGGAGATCGGAGTCGGATATCTCGAACCGCACCTGACCGACGATATTCGATCGCGGGTGGTCAACGTCGGGATTCGAGAGCAGGCGATGATCGGTGTCGCCGGTGGTCTGGCTCTGGCCGGAATGCGTCCGATCGTGCACACTTTCCCGCCGTTCCTGATCGAGCGCCCTTTCGAGCAGGTGAAGCTCGACCTGGGACATCAGGGTGTCGGCGCGATTCTGGTGAGCTCCGGCGGTTCCTACGGATGGCCGCAGGGCGGCGAGACCCACTTCGGTCAGCGAGACGTCGCACTGCTCGACACCCTGGATGGGTGGACGGTTCACGTGCCCGGGCATGTCGACGACATCGACTGGATGCTACGCAGCGCGGTGGCATCGGACGACCGCGTCTACATCAGGCTCGACGGCATCGGCAACCAACGGCTGTACGGGCACTCCGATGGGAGGTTCGCCGTACTGCAACAGGGCAATTCGGGAACGGTGATCTCCGTCGGTCCGATGACGGACCGGGTACTGGCCGCAGCCGAAGGGCGCGACGTGACGGTGCTGCATGCGTCGACGATCAGGCCGTTCGACAGCCGCACGCTGCGGGCGACGTTGACCGCGCCCGACGTCATGATCGTCGAGCCGTACCTCGCGGGAACGTCGGTGCTGCAGGTGAACAGAGCCCTGGCCGATGTGCGTCATCGAGTGTCGGGAGTCGGGGTCGAACCAGGAGAGCGTCGCAAGTACGGCACAGTTGCCCAACACGATCGGGCCACCGGGCTGGATGTCGAAGGCCTGTCTCGATCGATGACCGAGTTCTTCGGGTGATCAGCTATGACGGCGCTCGTATCTGCTCTTGGCAACGTCGTATGCGGACTCGAGCAGTGCCCGAATCTGTGTCTCGGTCCGCGAAGACGGGTTGACCACCGACAACCAGCCGGCGGTGCCGTACTGAGGGTGGGCGGCCATGACGTCGTCGGTGTCGGCCTGGGGGGCGTGTGCCGCGTCGCGAGGCACCGTCCCCAGGATCTCCTCGAATTCCTGTTTGCCTGCAACGACATTGACGCGAAATGCGTTCGCCCTGTGCAGCTGGGACAGCTCGTCGCCCGGGTAGTTCTTGGTCACGATCGTGGCGAACGGCTGAGTGGTCGGGATTGTCCCGTCGGGTGAGTAGTAGAAGAACACATCACCCCACGCGAGCTCTGGCGTGCCATCACCTTCTCGAGGACGCTGCGCCACGGTGCAGTCGAAGCTGCCGACCAAATTCACGATGTCGTCGAGTGTCATGCATCGATCGTCACACGGCCGGAAGCTCCTGTCACAGGGTCAGCCCACGCAGTGCTCAGATCGTCGCGGTAGCTATCGCGCGTCGGATGATGTGCTCGATTCTGTCGGCATCGTCGGCGTCTCTCGGCGCGTACAGAAACACGTACGTCTCGGGCAGTCCGAGGACGGGGCGTCCGGCCAACGGGTGCAGTTCGCCCCATCCAGCGGAGATGACGGACTGGGCATCGTCCGGCTGCATCACCACGTGCAGTGAGCCCTCGCTCTCGTGCACATGCAGAACCTCGCCCTTCGTTCGCGAGATCCACGGCGCGGCAGCACCGATGTCCGAGACGTACAGCGCGTCGCCTCTGCGCTCGAATCGACTGCGCGCCAGATGGAACAGCCCGTTCGATCGAGCTTCGGCGGTCACTGCGGCAGTGAGTCGATCGATCAACGCGCTGGTGGCAAGATGGGTGAGCTGCCGGTGGGGTATCGGGTACGGCGCGATTGTCGGCCTGGGGCCGGGTCGGTGTTCGATCTGCCAGTGCAGTCCGGGGCTCGCCGCGCCGTCGACTCTCATCGTGTCGCGTCGGGAGAGTGGCCTCAGGGCAGTGGTGATCAGCCATCCGCCGATGTTGGCGGGGAGACCGCCCGGCCCCAGCTCGATCCACGCGGCGTAGTCGTTCTTGACCTTCTGCACGGGATCAACGTAGCTGGTCGGGCCGGGCGGGAACAGTCCGTCAGCTCGGGCAGCTGACGGTATAGGTCCAGACGGTTCCCGACGGACCGGTGACGCGGACCAGGACAGCGGTGGCGGTTCCCGGAGGTACCGAGACCACCACGGATCCGACGCCGGTGCTGCCACCCACGTACCCGGTGTTGTGGATGGGGGCACCCTGGTAGAACACCTCGATCTGGTCGGGAACATCGACGGTGTCGTAACTGAGAACGAACGACGTCGGTCCGGTTCGACCCAGGTCGTGCAAGGTCTCCGTCACGCCCTCTTCACCCGATAGCGTGGAGGCATTGCACTGTTGAGTGGCGATGCCTCCGTTCGCGGATCCGGTGTCGATGCCGAGAATGCCTCCGGCGATTGCGCTTCCGCTGCCGAGAATGCGGGCACCGTTGTCGATGATGTTGCCGCCGTCGAGAATGGCGCTCCCGCTGTCGATGATGGCGCTGCCACTGTCGATGATCGGTCCGATCTCGGGTTGGGCCATGGCTGTCGCGGGCACGGCCAGTGCACATGCCGCGGCTGCCACGGCAACTGCCACCGAACGACGAACCAGGTTCTTGCGAATTCCACTCTTGCTCGACACAATTCCTCCACCGAAAGTCACCGACGGGCTGTCCGTCTCAGCGATGGTGACACAGCGATCGTGCGTCGAGTATCCCTTGTTCGGATGATCCTTCGCTGTCAAATGTCCTGTGCCCCAGAAGTTTGTGTCGTTCGGTCGACTGATGTGCGGCCCTGACCCCGACTGCACGTACATCTCGAGATGTACGACGAGATACTCACGCAGACCGATGTGGCGAGGCATGTTGACTCGTAACGTTGTTCAGGTCAACGACACAGCGATATCGGAGGAACCGTCATGCACGCCGCAACACTTCTGTCTCAGCAACCGTCCACCACCGAGCAGGTGCTGGGCTGGGGTGTGGGCACCATCGTTCTGGTGGCGGTGCTCGGCGCGGTCGTACTGTTCGTTGCGGCGCTGGTCAGCATCATCCGCTCGCCCAACTACACCGTCGCCGGCAGGGCAGTGTGGATCTTCGTCGTACTCGCGTTCCCGTTCCTCGGTCCGCTGGTCTGGTTCGTGTGGGGTCGGAAGTCGACGTTCGCCGTCGATGCCTCCAACGGCCTCAGATGATCGACCCGATCGTGCGCGCCGCGTCGGCGAACTCGCCCGGGTTGGGGCCCGCGTAATTGAGTCGGAGGTACTTCCCGGTGGGTTCGGCGGGAAAGTAGTCGTCTCCGGCCCCGACGATCACACCTGCCGACTTGCACTCCTGCACAATACGTTCCAGATCGGAGTCGTCACGCAGGCGCATCCAGAGATTGAGCCCACCACGCGGCACTGCGTCGAGATGGCCACGTGGAGCGAACTCGATGAGGCTGTTCGCCAACAAGTCTCGACGCGAGGCCAACTGCGCGCGCAACCGCCGCAGGTGGGTACGCCAGGCTGGCTGCGTCACCACATCGAGTGCGACAGCTTGCAGAATCCCGCTGACATACATCGATTCGGCTCCCGTATCGGCGAGGATGCGTTCGTGAGCCGGTCCGCGAGCGATCAAGCCCGCCAGGCGAACCGACGGTGACACCGTCTTGGTAAGCGAGCGAAGGTAGACAACGTGCCCGGCGTCGTCTCGGGCGGCCAGCGGACTCGGCTCGGATGTGATCCCGAAATCGTGAGCCGAGTCGTCCTCGATCAGGAACGCGCCGTGGCGTCGAACAGTGTCGAGGACCTGCTCGGACAATGAGGGCGACCACTGTGCTCCGGTGGGGCTGGCGAAGGTCGGTTGGGCATAGAACGCCCGAGCGCCGGTGTGCGCGAATGCCCGAGCGAGCGCGTCGGGGTCCGGACCGTCGACGCCGCTGGGTATCGGTACGACGCGGACGCCAGCCTGCGTAGCGGCAAGGATCGCACCCCAATACGTCGGCGACTCCATGAGCAACGGCCTGCCGGCACCGACCAGTGCCCGAAAGGCAGTGCTGAGTCCGGTCTGGCTGCCGGGAATGATGACCACATCACTGGCCGACGGTGGCGTGATACCCAACGGGGTCGACGCCCCCAACTCGGCGGCGAACCAGGCCCGCAGTTCCGGCAGACCGGCGGTGGGTGGTCGGGCGATCACCGAGTCGGTGCGGGAGGCGCGGGTGAAGGCAGCGTGAACGAGCCGCTCTGGCAACAACTCCCGGGCCGGATAGCCCGAATGCAACGCGATCACATCACTGGATGTCGACTGCAGAGCCGCAGGCAATTGCAGACGGTTGTCCGGTGCCCCCAGGGCTGCGGTCTGCCATCCGTAATCGTTGGGGCGGGCCGTGCGCACCGTTCTGACGAATGTGCCGACGCCAGGACGGCTTTCGATGACGCCCTGCGAGATGAGGGTGCGCAGGGCTTTCTGCACCGTGACCGGGCTCGCCGAATGCTCGGCCACCAAGGCGCGGGTGGACGGCAGCCGGGCTTCCGGAGGCGCAGTCGCAATCCAATTTCTCAGTGCAGACACGATCCGGGAGCTGCTATCGTCGGACATGACACAGCATAGTAGCGCTACTCGAACTGGAACGGGTCTGCTATCCCGCGCCGGACTGCTCTGGGGCCTCGCCGGCGTCACGGCGTTCTCGTTCACGGTGCCGCTGACCCGCGTAGCCGTCACCGGGGGCCTGTCCCCACTCTTCGTCGGCTCCGGACGCGCTGTGGTCGCGGCCGCATTGGCTGCGGTTGCGCTGGCCGCGACGGCGCAACGGCTTCCCCGAGGGCGGCAATGGATTCGACTGGCGGTGATCGCAGCCGGTGTCGTCATCGGTTTTCCGGTGCTCACCTCGTACGCCCTCACCACCGCATCGGCGGGACACAGCGCCGTCGTCATCGCATTGCTCCCGGCGGCCACCGCCGTCGTCGCTGTCGTCCGCGAACGGCAACCGGTCCGGCCGATGTTCTGGTTGGTTGCAGGCGTGGGGGCTGCCGTCGCAATCGGATTCGCTGCCCTGCAAGGCGGACAGGTGACGGGATTGCAGTGGTCGGATCTGTTGCTGCTCGGAGCCGTGGTCGCCGCAGCGGTGGGATACGCCGAGGGTGGGCTGTTGGCGCGAGAACTCGGTGCGTGGCAGACGGTGTCCTGGGCCCTGGTGGTGTCCGTGCCGGTCACCGGTGCGTTGACCGCGCTCGCGTGGTGGCAGCAACCGTCGACAGCAGGGGCATCCGAGTGGGCTGCCTTCGGCTACCTGGCGGTGGTGAGCATGTATCTCGGGTTCTTCGCCTGGTATCGGGGACTGGCGATCGGCCCGATGGCCGGCGTCAGCCAGGTCCAGTTGATCCAACCTGTGCTGACCATCTGCTGGGCCGCGATCATCCTGCGCGAGGGCTTGACGTGGCCGGTGCTCGTGGGTGGAGCGGCGGTCATCGTGTGTGCAACAGTGGCGGTCCGGACCCGGATGTCGCCGACCGTTCGGCAGGAGGAGTTTTCGAGATGACGAAATCGATCGATCAGGCGCGCAAGCTCGAGAACGTGCGCTACGACATTCGTGGCCGCATTCTGGACAAAACCGAAGAACTCGAGGAGCAGGGTCACGCAATCCTGCGACTCAACGTCGGCAACCCCGCCCCGTTCGGTTTCGAGGCACCGGACGAGATCATGATGGCCATGATCCGCAACCTTCCCACGGCACAGGGGTATTCGGATTCCCGAGGCCTTTTCTCCGCCCGCACCGCGGTGGTCCAGTACTACCAGACCAAAGGTTTGACGGATCTCGATGTCGGCGACGTCTATCTCGGCAACGGGGTATCGGAATTGATCACGATGACGATGCAGGCTCTGTGCAACCCGGAGGACGAGATCCTCATTCCCTCCCCCGACTATCCGTTGTGGACGGGTTCGGTGGCCCTGGCCGGAGGCATACCCGTCCATTATCTGGCCGACGAAAGCCAGGACTGGGCCCCGGACTTCGAGGACCTCGAAGCCAAGATCACGCCCCGCACCCGTGCAATCGTGGTGATCAACCCCAACAACCCGACCGGCGCGGTGTACCCACGCGCGGCACTGCAGCGATTCGTCGACCTGGCACGCAAGCACGATCTGATTCTGCTCGCCGACGAGATCTACGAGAAGATCGTCTACGACGGTGCGGAGATGATCAATCTCGCGACTCTGACGGGCAAAGATGTTCTGTGCCTGACGTACTCGGGCCTGTCGAAGGCATACCGGGTCTGTGGATTTCGGGCTGGATGGCTGGCGATCACCGGTCCGCGTCGACGCGCGGCAAGTTTCATCGAGGGCATCACGCTGCTGTCCAACATGCGCATGTGCGCGAATGTACCGGCGCAACATGCAATACAGACCGCGCTCGGCGGGAGACAGTCGATCGAGGATCTGCTGCTCCCGGCGGGCAGGCTGACCGCGCAGCGCGACCTGGCGCATCGCATGCTCAACTCGATCGACGGAATCAGCTGCGTGCAGGCGGCGGGTGCGCTCTACATGTTCCCGAAACTCGATACCGAACGTTTCGGGATCGTCGACGACGAGAAGTTCGTCCTCGACCTCCTCGAATCCGAGAAGATCCTCGTCAGCCACGGCCGTGCGTTCAATTGGGATGTGCCCGATCACTTCCGGCTCGTGACCTTGCCCAACGTGGACGATCTCGGAACGGCGCTCGAGCGTCTGGGTAATTTCATGAGCTCGTACAGGCAGTAACGATCAGCTCTGATCCGGCTCGAACAGTTCCTCGATCGAGCAGTCGAAGGCGGCGGTGAGAGGTAGGCCGATCAACAGCAGCACTGTGCGTACAGGAAACTACACACTGGCCCTCACACTCAGGTGAGTGGGACGGTGAGAAAACTGTCACCGACGTGCAGCATCGATGTAGTAGATCGAAACGTGCCAGGTGGTGAGGTGGTATCACTCAGGAAAGGACCACCGTCATGCCGGATCTCTTCAGCCCGTTCACCCTCAAAGGGGTGACGCTTCGAAATCGAATCGCCATGTCGCCGATGACGATGTATCGCGCCGTCGACGGAAAGATGAACGACTTTCATCTCATGTATCTCGGTGCGCGCGCAGCCGGCGGTTTCGGGATGGTGTTCCCGGAGCAGGTGGCGATCACGCCCGACGGACGCACCACTCCCGGGTGCGCCGGAATCTACGACGACGATCAGATCGAGGGTCACGCTCGCGTGGCGTCGATGATCAAGCAGATGGGTTCGGTGCCGGCGATTCAGTTGGGTCACACCGGACGCAAAGGCAGCGAAGTGCCGCCGTGGCAGGGCGGACACCAGCTTCCGGCAGACCATCCCGACGGTTGGGAATGTGTTGCGCCGTCGGCGATTCCCTACGGCGGCGACCACTCGTTTCCCGTCCACGAACTCACCGTGCCCGAGATCAAGGCTATCCACCAGAGCTACGCCGACGCAGCCGTCCGAGCCGCGGAGGCAGGGTACGAATGGCTCGAAATGCACTACGCGCACGGCTACCTCGGGGCAAGCTTCTTCTCCCCACTGGCGAACCAGCGCACCGACCAGTACGGCGGAAGCTTGGAGAACCGGGCACGGTTCCACCTCGAGGCACTCGATGCGGTGCGCGAGGTGTGGCCCGAGAAGTTCCCGCTCACCATGCGATTGGGCTCGGACGACCACCACCCGGACGGGGTTCAGTTCGACGAATCCATGATCGCCATCGGATGGATGAAGGAACACGGCCTGGACATGGCCGACGTCAGCCTGGGCTTCAATACCGACGACATGGTGGACCCGCCGTTCGGCGACATGGGGTTCATGGTCGAGCGGGCCGCACGGGTCAAGCGTGAGCTGGATATCCCGGTGACCTGCAGCTGGAATCTGGGAGTTCCGGAAAATGCGGACACCGTGATCCGCGACGGCAAAATCGACGTGGTGTTGCTCGGTCGTCCGGCGTTGGCCAACCCGCACTGGCCGGTGTGGGCTGCACGCGAGCTCGGCCATGGTGACCCGTTCTCGCTGGTGCCCGAGGACTGGAGCTGGTGGCTGAAGAATTTCCGCGGACACGACCCGAGCATCGGACTGCCGCCGGCGAAGGTCGTCGAGGTCGAACAGGAGCGCAAGATCGCGTAGTAACCAGGAGGGGGCCGGACGGCGATCACAGACCACCTGCGGACGGTAGGGTTCCAAGGGCTCGCATCATGAGGAGCCCAGCGGTGTTCTCGTATCGAAGCGGAGGTTTGTGATGGCCGGCGGACTCGTAGCCCTGCTCGACGACGTGGCAGCGCTGGCTCGTCTGGCAGCTGCATCCATCGATGATGTCGGTGCAGCGACCGGTAAGGCCACGGCGAAGGCGGCCGGTGTCGTGATCGACGACGCAGCGGTGACGCCGCAGTACGTTCGTGGTCTCGCAGCCGAGCGTGAACTGCCCATCATCAAACGCATCGCCGTGGGCTCGTTGCGGAACAAGCTGCTGATCATCCTGCCGATCGCGCTGCTGCTCAGTCAGTTCGTGCCGTGGCTGCTCACGCCGATTCTCATGCTCGGCGGGTGCTACCTCAGCTACGAGGCCGCGCACAAGATCTGGGGCGCACTGTTCGGTCACGGCGACCATCACGCCGCCGCCGAGGACGAGCCGCGCGACGAGGACACCGTGGTCTCCGGAGCGGTACGCACCGATCTGATTCTGTCCGCCGAGATCATGGTTATCGCGCTGGACACCATTGCTGCAGAGGGCTTCTGGAGTCGACTGATCATCCTCGCGGTCGTCGCCGTGGTCATCACGATCGTCGTGTATGGAGTCGTCGCGCTGATCGTCAAGATGGACGACATCGGTCTGAAACTGGCCGACGGCTCCACCGGGTTCGTCGAGAAGTTCGGCCGAGGCCTGGTCAAGGGCATGCCCAAGGTCATGTCGGTGCTGTCGGTCGTCGGTACCGCAGCGATGCTGTGGGTCGGTGGACACATCCTGCTCGTCGGCATCGACGAGCTCGGATTCCACCCCATCTACGAACTCGTGCACCACGGCGAAGACGCAGTCCGCGGAGTGGCCGGCATCGGCGGAGTGCTGGCGTGGATCGTCAATACCCTCGCGTCGGCGGTCATCGGCGCGATCGTCGGTTGCATCATCGTGGTTGCGCAGCTCGGGATCTCGAAGGCGCTCGCCAAGCGGGCTGCCGCAAAGTAGTGGCTCTCGCTGCCACATTCGCCGTCGTTCATCCAGCCTCGGAGCCGGCTTCCGAGATCCTGTTTCGCTATTACGTCGATGTGGTCGGGCGCTTCCACGGTCGAGAAGCGTCGGACGACGAAGTGCTTCGAGCCTTGATCGACGAACCGAGCGACGACCTCACTGGAGATTCGGGCCTGTTGGTCGTCGCGTATCTGGGGTCGGAGCTGGTCGGTTGTGGAGGCATCCGTTTCGTGTCCGACGACACCGCAGAGCTGACGCGGTTGTTCGTAGACGCCTCGGCACGGGGCAGCGGTGTCGGAGCGTCGATAGTCGAGTTTCTCGAAGGATTCGTCCAGCAGTCGCACCGTACGTGTATTCGTTTGGACACCAGGGCAGATCTGGTGGAAGCGCGGCGGCTGTACGCAAAGCTCGGCTACCAGGAGGTGCCCGCGTTCAACAATGAACCCTTTGCCGAGGTGTGGTTCGAAAAATCTCTGTGCTGAATCAGCTTTGCGCCAGCTCGAGAACTCGTCGCTCCGATGCAGAAACGTCGGCGAGCGATGCCGTCAACTCGTCCCACGCTCGTTGCACGCGGAGTTCATCGCGCCGCAGGCGTTTCTGCGCAGCAGAGAGTCTGTGGCGCTCGGACCGAAGTAGTCGCTGCTCGCGATCGTGCTCGGTGATGAAGAGGTATGTGTGCGGATCGAACGGATACATGCCAACTCCTATG
This sequence comes from Rhodococcus sp. ARC_M5, assembly GCF_022810405.1. Lineage (GTDB taxonomy): Bacteria > Actinomycetota > Actinomycetes > Mycobacteriales > Mycobacteriaceae > Rhodococcoides > Rhodococcoides navarretei. The sequence goes on along the minus strand of NZ_JALGQE010000005.1, from coordinate 236,550 downwards.
GTGTCGTGGGGAATCCGTGCATCAGAACCATGACGTGTTCGCGCTCCTCCGAGGTCGCGGTTTCCCCGTGTCGACGCCACCTGTCCACGACGGCACGTAATTCCACGTCCATCTCGGCGGTTTCGCTCGCTGTCAGTCGCAGGACGTTGTCGGTGCTGAAGGCAGCCGATACCCACTCCGGCCCCCAGGATTCAGATGTCCGATCGAAATCGCGTAGCCGAGACCACTGGTGCGCCAACCAGGAGTCCTTGGACGCCTTGGCAACCGACAACGACTCCGGCGAATCGGAGAAGTCGTTCTCGGACCAGCTGAACCCTTCCTCGTTGGCCTCGGACCACCAGCGTTGACGCTTGTCCGATCCGTTCTCGACCTCCTTGACGAACCCGTGTTCGGCAAGTTTGCGCAGGTGATAGCTCACCGACGCGGGTGACTCGTCCACCAGATCGCCGAGCTGAGTCGCCGTCATCGACTTGTTGGCCCGCAACGCGTAGAGCAAGCGCAGCCGAATCGGGTGCGCCAGCGCCTTGAGTTCTGACATGTCCGTCAGCTTGCGTGGCGTCCGGGGCGGTGGGGGTGGGCTCATGCACCAACCATAACCCGAAAGAAAAGTTTCGCAATAGTTCTTTCGGAATTACGCCGGGGACCGCTCCTGCAGGAACACGATCAGAAGAGCTCCGAGTCCAACCACGACTGGTGAAGGCGTGCAGGATCGGACCGGGCGGCTTCGCAGCTCGTCGAGGTGCGTTGGCTGCCTCGATCAGGCGGTCGATCAGGCGGTTCGACATGGGGCGACGGTACTAGCCGCTGTGCACGGTCACGGCATATCCGTCCGGGTCGGACAGGACGAAGGTCTTCCCGAACGGTCCGTCGAAGGGTGCCGTGAGGATGGTGACGTCAGCGGCGACCAGTGTCTCGTGCAGCGCCTCGGCGTCGTCGCATTCGAGCCACAGCGCAACCCCGAGTCCCGGCTGTCCGCTGTCGAGATCGGTTCCGGGCGCTGGGTTTCGGACCGCGAACGGTATCGGCGAGGTCGTGAACACCACCGCGCCCGGGGGTGCCTGCGGTGCGCGGACCAGGCCGAGCCGGCTTTCGTAGAAGTCTGCGCTGGCGGCGAGGTCGCGTACTTGCAGCGAGAGGAAGCTCGGTCCGGAGACGGTAGCGGTGGTCATGTTGGTTCCTTTCGGTGGTTCGTCAAGTTCTTGACGAGTTCAACGTATGTCAAGATATTGACATGAGTCAAGTGGACGTCGACACCTCGATCGGTTACGCCCTCAAGCGAGCCACCTCCGCCCTGCGTTCGGCAATGGACGATTGTCTACGCGATCTCGACATCACCGTCTCGCAGTACTCGAGCCTCGAACTCCTCGCGCACAAGCCGGGATTGTCCAATGCAGAGCTCGCTCGCGCGGTGTTCGTCAGCCGGCAAGCAACCCATCAGCTGTTGGCCGGTCTCACACGCAATGGCTTGGTGGAGATCGAGGGCAGCGGTCGAGACCAGCGTTTGTACGTGACGAAGCGGGGAATCGAACGACTGCGGCAAGCATCTGCCGCCGTTGCCGACGTGGAACGCACCATGATCACCTCACTGTCCGCGCAGGAGCGAGAAGTGTTGCATCGCAATCTGGTTACCTGCGCTGAGGCGTTGGACGGGAACCGAACCTCGTGATGTCACTCGATCGAGTCGAGGAACCCCAGCATCGCCGCGTTGAACTCGTTCGGCCGGTCCATGTTCGCGGCGTGACCGCACTTGTCCAGCACTACCGACCGACCGTGGGGATTGTTGTCGACGGACTCGGAAGCATGTGCAGCAGGCCAGAACTGGCTGTCGCGTCCGGCCATCATGAGGTACGGCTTGTCGATGCCCGCGATGGTCGAGCGCCAATCCTGCGCAGCATGATCGGCGAGCAGAGCCTTCATCGGTGGGGTGTCGGGTGACGCCATCTTCGGCATTGCCTTCAGTGCGAGTATCAGCTTCAACAGCGACGGTATCGATTTCCACTGGGGTCGGCCGTGGCCGGTATCTGGTATTCCGTTGTCGAAGAACGTGGTTCGGTTGTCCTCGGTGAGGCCGTAGAAGCCGTTGGGCCAATCGTCGCTGTTCACCATCTTCGGTGTCTGATCGACCGACACGATGGCTCGCACATGCTCGGTGCCGAACTGCGAGATGTACGACCACACGGTGCTCGCCCCCATCGACCCGCCGATCAGGACGACGTCCGTGACTCCCACGGCCGCGAGGAAATTGGCCACATCACGCCCGTGCCGCTCCATGGACGCGCCGTGTGTCGGTGCCTCCGAGGCACCGTGCCCTCGTCGATCGAGCGCCAACACCCGATATCCGTTCGCCACCAACGCCTTCTGCTGTAGCACCCAGGTGGTCGCGGGCGCACAGAATCCGGCGATCAGAACAACGGCCGGGCCGGTGCCCTCGTCGAGATAGTTCAGGGTGACGGCATCGTCGGTGATCACGGTCGGCACGGTCGAAACTCCCTCAGGCGAAGGTGGCGTGCATTTCCCAGATCATGATTTCGCTCGCGGTCGATGCTGTCACACGGTGCCCGCCGGTCGAGGTCAGTCGCACCGCGTCGCCCTGGGCCAGGTTGCCGATGTCCTCGAACACCGCCGAACCGTCGGCGATGAAAACGTGACCGAACGGCGCGTCGGGAACGGTGATCGACTGTCCGGGCTCGAGCCGCGCAACGTGGAGTGCCGCAAAACGATTGCCGATGTTCACTCCACTTCTTCCTGGGATTCCCGATGCCACGCAGACGAGCTCGCCATTCGCCAACTCGTCTCGAACGTCGCGCTCGTCGTACGACGGCACCCTCCCGTCGGTATCGGGTGGGATCCACATCTGCACGACGCGTAGCTTGTCGCGGCCGGTCAGGCTCGATGCGTTGCGTTCGGTGCGGCGAATGCCGGTGCCCGCACTCATTCGCTGAATCAGCCCGGGGCGGATCAGCCCGGAATGACCCTCGGAATCCGTGTGTTCGAGCGTTCCCTCGAGTACCCAGGTGAGGATCTCCATGTTCTCGTGCTGATGGGAGTCGAACCCCTCGCCCGGGGACACCGTGTCCTCGTTGTGCACCATCAACAGTCCATGCGCATTGGCCGGCAGATCGTAGTTTCCGGTGGCGGGGAAAGACTGCTGGGAATCGAGCCATTCGTTCCACCAGTGATGCCGTTGTTCGCTGGGAATGTGGGTGAGGGTCACGACGCGTTGTCCCGCATTGCCGAGAACGTTCGTGTGACGGCCGCGAGATCGTTGGGGTCGATCAGATCGAACATGTTCTTCCGTACGGCTTCGACGTGCCCGGGGCTGGCGGCGGCGAGGGTGTTCATGCCGGCCTCGGTGAGTTCGGCAGACATTCCTCGCTTGTCGTCGTCGCATTTGACGCGCCGGACCCAGCCGCAGTCGACCAGTCGACTGATGGCCCTTGTCACGCCGCTGCGAGTGGTGGTGACGGCGTCGGCGAGTTCGCTCATGCGGCGTCGACGGTCGGGTGCTTCGGAAAGCACCACCAGCAGCTCGAAGTCGGTGAACGAGATCCCGGAGTCGCGCGTGAGCTGATTGTCGAGATCGCGAAGCAATAGCCGCGTTGCGTCGAGGTATGCGCGCCAGGCCCGCTGTTCGTCCTTGCTCAGCCACCGTGGTGAATCCATGCGCCCATAGTAGTTGACAACGCAACTAGCAGGTGTACTGTTCTCAGTAGTTGACGAAGCAACTACTTGACCTCGGAGGGTGGAGCGATGACCAACGAACTGACTGCCGAAGAGACACGCCGCGCGCAGGAACACGAAGAGCAGCGGGAACGCATTCGTCGGCAGCACCTGAAGCCTGCCGGTGAGCGGCCTGCTTCCTCGGCTCGCGGCCTCCATCACACCGCATTGGTCAGCAGCGACGTCGAAGCAACGGTCCGCTTCTACCAGGATCTGCTCGAGTTTCCGCTCACCGAGCTCATCGAGAACCGTGACTATCCCGGGTCTTCGCACTTCTTCTTCGATATCGGCAACAGCAATCTGTTGGCGTTCTTCGATTTTCCCGGCCTCGATGTCGGACCTTACGCAGAGGTGCTCGGCGGTCTCCATCACGTGGCGATCAGTGTCGAGCCCACCAGGTGGGAACACCTGCGTTCCAAGCTGATCGACGCCGGAGTCGAACTGATCGAGCACAGCGAGGTCTCCCTGTACTTCCGCGACCCCGACGGTGCCCGCCTGGAACTGATTGCCGATCCTCTCGGTGAGATGTACGGCTCGCACGTTCTCTGACCCCCACACTTCGAGATCCGAGGCAATGACATGACCTCTGCAGCAACCACACTCGACGTCCGTCGAGCCGACGACCGATTCAAGACCAGGATCGGCTGGCTCGACTCCAAGCACTCCTTCTCCTTCGGCAACCACTTCGACCGTGGCAACACCCACCACGGTGTCCTGATGGTCAACAAGGACGACATCGTCACTCCCGGTCAGGGATTCGACACCCATCCGCACCGCGACATGGAAATCGTCACCTGGGTCCTGCAGGGTTCGCTGGTGCACCAGGATTCGATGGGCCATACCGGCGTCATCTACCCCGGTCTCGCGCAGCGGATGAGCGCAGGTACGGGAATCCTGCACTCCGAGAAGAACGATTCGTGGCGACTCGGTGAGACCGCCGGCTCGTACTCGGGCAAGCACGGCGATCCCGTTCGCTTCGTGCAGATGTGGGTGGTCCCGGACGAGCAGGGCATCACCCCGGGCTACGAGCAGCTCGAAATCGACGGCGAATTGCTCAGTGGCGGACTGGTTCCCGTGGCGTCAGGCATGGCTCATCACGCCGACCACGCGGCGATCCGCATCAAGAACAAGTACGCCGCCATGCACGCTGCCCGTCTGCAGCCAGGGCAAGCCCCGGTCGATGTGCCCGACGCGCCGTTCGTGCACATCTTCGTCGCCGAGGGTGAAGCGATGCTCGAGGGAGTCGGCGTACTCGCCGAGGGCGACGCCGTGCGGATCTCCGGAGGCGGCGGGCAGAAGCTGAGCACCGCAACCGGAGCCGAAGTGATCGTGTGGGAGATGCACGCCGCGATCGCCGGGTGAGGTCTGCTACCTCTTCAGACCGAACATCTTCGCGATCGTCTTCTCCATGAACGTCGCTGGCAGCAACCGCCGCGCAAGAAATACGACCGGTGCGTTGCTGCCCCTGGCGTACAACGGTTTCGGCTTGTCCGCCTCGATGGCCTTCAGCACCACCTCGGCGACATCCTCGGCGGAGATGCCGGTTCCTTCGTTGCGGTCCAGGGATGAGATCGCGGTGTGGAAGTCGTCTCGGTGGACCGAATCCGGTGCGATGTACTTGGTTCGCCGCTCGCTGATTCCGGTGTTGATCGATCCCGGCTCGACGGTGGTCATCCACACGCCGTAGGGCGACAGTTCCAGGCGCGCCGCGTCGGAGAAGCCCTTGATGGCGGCCTTCGTCGAGGCGTAGGACGAGCGGTAGGCGAGCGGGAAGCTGGCCAGCATCGAGCCGACCATGACGATGCGGCCGTACCCGCGCGCACGCATGCCGGGAATGACGCTCTGCGACAGCGTCACTGCGCCGAAGACGTTCAATTGGAACAGTCGCTCGATGGCGTCGGTCGGTAGTTCCTCGAACGGACCGGACTGACTCTCACCGGCGTTGTTGACCAGGACGTCGACGTCACCGAGATCGGCGACGAAGGTGCGGATCGAGTCGGCTTCGGTGAGATCGAGAGCGCGATACTCGACGCCGGTGGCCCGCTGGGCGTCGGTCATCGATGCCGGATTGCGGGACGTGCCGATCACTCGATAGCCCCGGGCGACGAGCGCCTGCGCGACCGCGCGTCCGATACCCGACGAAGCTCCGGTGACCACTGCGGTGCGATTCATGTCCGGAATGGTACCGGTGCAGTCGGTTCGTACCGCATGACGAATCACCCCATACCGGTTAGTCTGTTACCCGTGCAAACGAACTCTGCCGCCCTGCTGATCGAGCACCTGTGTATGGCCTTCGGTCCCAAGGTTGCCGTCGACGACCTCTCGCTGATGGTTCCACCCGGATCGATGTTCGGCCTCGTCGGCCCGAACGGCGCAGGTAAGACGACGTGCCTGTCCATGGCGGTCGGTCTGCTCAGGCCACAGTACGGCCGAAGTCTGGTGTTCGGACGAGATGTCTGGGCCGATCCCATCGCCGCAAAAGAACTGTTGGGCGTGCTCCCCGACGGGCTCGCTCTGCCCTCGCAGTTCACCGGCCACGAGCTGCTGACGTACTTCGGACGACTGCGCGCGATGCCGGAGGACGTGATCGCACAGCGTCGAGACGAGCTGCTGGACGCGCTGGATCTGGCGGATGCCGGGGGAACCGTCATCGCCGACTACTCCGCGGGCATGACCAAGAAGATCGGACTGGCCTCGGCATTGCTGCACGGTCCACGGCTGCTGGTGTTGGACGAACCGTTCGAGGCGGTCGACCCCATCTCCTCCACCACCATTCGCAACATTCTGATCCAATTCGTCCGGTCCGGCGGCTCGGTGATTCTGTCGAGCCACGTGATGGCCCTCGTCGAGCAGCTCTGCACCCACGTCGGCGTCATCACCGGCGGCCGCGTCGTCGCCGCGGGAACGGTGGACGAGGTCCGTGCGGGGGGAAGCCTGGACGACGCCTTCGTTCGCCTGGTCGGTACTCGCGAGCAGAACCCCGACGGCCTGTCCTGGATGCGCTCGTGACGTCCCTCGGCCGAACCGTCCTGCAGATGCGAATCACGCTCTACCGCAGGCAGTTCAAGGGCGGGCAAGCAGTGGTGAAAGCCGTGTTCGGGTTGCTGGGACTGGTATTCGCGGTCGTGGCGTGTGTGTTGTCTGCGCGCAGTGGAGACTCGCAGGTGTTGGTCGGCGGCACCGTGAGCCTCGGGCTGACCCTGATCGGCCTGAGCTGGGTGCTGTTCCCGGTGCTCTCGGGAATCTCGGACGACAACATCCAGCCCCGCCACTTCCAGATGCTGTCGGTCGAACCCGCACGCCTGGCTCGTGCGTTGTTGGGCACGTCGGCGTTCGGCATGGTGGTGCCGTTGACGGCCATTGCGACTGCGTCGATCCCGATCTATGCCGTGTCCCGTTCCCTCGCAGCACTTCCGGTCGCTCTGGTGGCTTGGCCCGCGACCGTGGTGCTCTTCGTGTCACTGTCCAGAGTGGTCACCGTGGCGATGTCTCAGCTACTGAAGAGTCGACGTAGTCGAGAGTTCGCTCTGCTGGCGTTCGGTGCGGTGTTCGGCGGGCTGTACTTCCTGCAGTTCCCCATCACCCAGAACTTCTCGCGGGTGCTGTCGGGTGAAGTGACCTGGCCTCTGACACTGGCACATTCGATTCCGTTCAGCTGGGGAATCACCGGTGTGGATGCTGCGCTGGACGGTAACTGGCTCCTGGCGATCGGCGCAGTGGCGGGACTGTTGCTGCTCGACGGTGTAGTGGTGTGGTCGTGGCAGCGACTTGTGCTTCGGCTCTTCGAGGGACGGGTGTCCGCCTCGTACGGCGCGTCGCGGAAGCAGGTGGCAGCAGAGGGTCGTAACGGCGATACCGGCTGGCGGGCATCGCGGATCGGTGCGGTGGTGATGCGAGAGCTGTCCCTGTGGCGCGGCGATATGCGTCGTCGAAGTCAGCTGCTGTCGGTCCTCATCTTCGCGGTGCTCGGAGGCGTCGGTCCGTTGGTGACCGACTCGATTCCGTTCAGTGCAGCATGGGGCGCGTGGATCGTGATCTTCATGGCGATGGGCGCGGGATCGAATCTGTACGGCCTCGACGGCGGTTCGATGTGGCACCTGGTGATGATTCCGCAAGCTCTGCGCGACGACGTTCGTGGCCGGCAGCTCGCCTGGCTGATCGTGGCTGCACCCTTCGCGATCGTGCCCACGGCGGTCGTCCGCGTATTCGGTGACCTCGGATTCGACCGATTGGCAATCCCCATCTCGGTCACGCTGTCGATGCTCGGGGTCAGCGCGGGCCTCATCGTCATGGTCTCCGTCCGTGCCGCCTATCCGGTTCCCGAACCGACCAAGGCCTTCTCTCTCAACACGCGAGGGTCGTTCAACGGAGGTTCGTTCGCCCTGCTCATGCTGGCAATAGTTGTACTCGCGGTGTCGGTACTGCCCGCTCTGCTACTGGCACTACTCCTCCCCGGTGCCTTCGCGTATCTGTCCGTTCCCGTGGCCGCGGCCGTCGGGTGGCTGGGGATGTGGTGGGGTGCGCGGGTGGCCGTCGACACGTTGGTCAGTGACTCCGACAAGATCCTGCACGAGGTGATCTCACGGTAGAGCGCGAATTGCCCGACACGGGTTGCCGGCCGCGAAGGTGTGCGACGGCACGTCCCGGGTGACGACGCTGCCTGCACCGATCACCGAGTTGTCGCCGATCGTGACTCCTGGGCAGACGATGACCCCGCCACCCAACCACACGTTGTTTCCTATGGTGATGGGAAGAGCGCTCTCCCAGCGTGTTCGGCGCGCCTCGTGATCCTCCATCGGATGCAGCGCCGTCAGCAGTTGCGCCCGTGGGCCGATCGATACGTCGTCACCGATGGTGATCGGCGCGCAGTCCAACAGGATTGCGTCGTAGTTGAGGAAAGTGTTCGACCCGATGGAAATGTAAGTGCCGTAGTCGCATTGGAATCTGGGCATGATCGACGAATCGTCTCCGATGGATCCGAGCAGCTCGCTGAGCAGTTCACGCCTTTCTGCGTTCCGGTCTGCCGTGGTCGCGTTGAACCGGTCGAGCAGCTTCCCGCACGACACCCGGGACGCCACCAACTCGGGATCACTCTCTCGGTAGAGCTCGCCGCGCAGCATTCGATCCCGGTTCTCGTTCATGGATGACAGGCTACCGATCGGTCGGCTTCTCGAACAGGGCCACGCTGAACCACGAACTGCCCTCGGCGAACTCGCGGCGGCCGACGTAGCGGAACCCCTGATTCAGGTAGTAACTGCGCAACTCACCGTTGGTCTCGGCGCAGTCCAGACGCAGCAGGGATCGCCCCTCCCGACGGGTCTGCTCCGACGCCCACTCGAGCAGCAACGTGCCGAGGCCGGTGCCGGCCTCTCTTCTGTCGATCACCAATCCGTGGACGTAGCAGGCCGATACGTCCTGGTCGGGCCAGATGTCCGGATCGGAGTCGATCAACCGTAGTGCGGCGACGATCGGTCCCCTGTGATCGTATCGGGCGACATGGAACTCTCCCGCGTCGATCTGCGCAGCGATCGTGGTGAGAGGTACCTCGCGTGGCGTCCACTGATCGATTCCACGAGCGAACAGCCAGTCCTCGGCAGCGTGCCGGAGGCCGAGTATCGTTGCCGCGTCGGCGGCAGATGCGAGTTCTACGGTGAGCACGGTGCCATCGTACGGAGGTGGCGAGTCCTGTGGTGAACGTGCTTGTGGTCGAGAACGATTCGGACCGGAAGGTCCTTCCCCCGTTGGACGGTGCCGAGTTTCGGAGTTGCACGATCGCCGAACTCGCCGACGCGGTGCCGTGGGCCGAGGTGCTGCTGTTCCGGACGTTCGAGACCGCCGATCTGCGGGCCGTATGGCCGAAGGCCGAGAATCTTCGGTGGATCCACTCGTCGAGTGCCGGCGTCGATCGACTGCTCGATCCGGCTCTGCGCGAGGGGTCGTGGACGCTGACGAACTCCGGTGGAATCCTCGACCGCGCGATCGCCGAGTACGTCGCCGCCGGCATTCTGGCGTCGGTCAAGAAACTGCCACAAGCGCTTGCTCGACAACGCGAGCGAGTCTGGGAGCACAGAATCACCAACGGGATTCGCGGTCGCTCCGCTCTCGTCGTCGGACCCGGTTCCATCGGGCGCGAGATCGGCCGAGTGCTCGGTGCCCTCGGAATGCGCGTGGATGCCGCGGCAACGTCCGAGCGGTCCGGTGACACGGAGTTCACGCGAATCCGCAATGTTCGGCAACTACCCACGTATGCGGGCGAGTACGACGTGATCGTGCTGGCGGCACCGTTGACCGATGCCACCCGCGGTCTCGTCGACGGAGAGGTGCTCGCGGCCATGCGTCCCGATTCGGGCCTGGTCAACATCGCTCGCGGGCCCGTCGTCGACGAACGAGCCCTGTGCGACGCCCTGGCTTCCGGAGAGATCCGGTGGGCCGTGTTGGACGTGTTCGAGGTCGAGCCGCTGCCGGATACGAGCCCGCTGTGGGGCATGGACAACGTCATCCTGACTGCGCATCTGGCGGGCGACGCCGATGACTTCGCCGACCGTCTGTGGGCGTTGTTCGAGGACAACCTGCAGCGATACGTCCGTGGTTCGGCACTGGTCAACGTCGTGGACATGCGGTTGGGGTACGTGCGCAGACAGAACGACGCGCCAAAGTATACGTAACACTCCGTAGCGTGTACTAGGGTGCACGAGTGCGTGAAATCAATCGTTCGGCCGTTGCGTCGACCAGCCGTGACGCGGCGTTCGCCTATATGGACGACTTCAGAAACGTCCCGCAGTGGATGTTCGGCATCACCCGGTTCGAGCCGACGAGCGAGGTCACCTCAGGCCTCGGTGCCAGGTACGACGCGACGATGCAGATCGGTCCGAAGGCCCTCACCTCCGTTGTGCACGTGACCGAATGGGTCCACAACGAGAAGCTGACGCTCGAATCGGTCGAGGGCCTGTCCAACTCGTCCACGTGGTCGTTCTCCGATACGGCAGACGGCGGTACCCGTCTGGATGTGGTGTTCCGCTACAGCCTGCCCGGCGGAATCGCAGGCAAGGTGCTGGGTGCGGTAGTGGAGCCGGTTGTGGGTCAGGCGATCAAGCACACGGAGTCGACACTGCGGGCCCGCCTGGAAGCCGCCGACTAGTACACGTATTTGTCGAGGGCATCCAATACCTGGTCGACGGCGAGCCACGCGAACAGCAATGCACAGACACCCAGCGTGAGGTTGGTGAACCAGCCGTTGCGCCATTGCGTCGGCACCCGATCGCTGTTGAGCAGAATCAACAACGTGACCGCCAGGAACGGCATGAACACCGCCCCGAGCACGCCGTACGTCAGTACGAGCCCGATCGGTTGGTCGAGCCACAGCAGCGCCATGGGCGGAAACGTCAACCACGCGACGTACCAGCGGAAGTACTTGCCGCCCACACGCGTGTCCGAGTGGCCCTGTTCGAGCCCCTTCAGATTGCCGACGAAGTCCGCGAACATCAGGCTCACGCCGTTCCACACCCCGATCAGCGACGAGAACGACGCCGACCAGAATCCGATGAGGAACACGTAGCCGAACACCGTGCCGTAGCGCTCGGCCAGCACGTCGGAGAGCTGAACCAAGCCCTGATCGCCGGTGGAGATCGCGATCTGCGACGAGTACAGCAGTTCGGCACCGACGATGAGCATCGCGAGGACGAAAATGCCCGAGATGACGTAGGCCATCGAATTGTCGATGCGCATGACGCGCATGAATTTCGGTGTGATCCAGCCCTTCTCGCGTAGCCAGTAGCCGTATGCAGCGAGCGTGATGGTGCCACCGACGCCACCGGCGAGGCCGAGGACGTACACGATCGAGCCGTCGGGAATGGTGGGAACGATGCCCTTGACGATCGCGGGAACGTTCGGAACAGCCACTACCGCGGCGCCGATGACCGTGACGAACATGATGCCGACGAAGACGGTGATGATCTTCTCGAAGAACCCGTAGCTACCGAGCGAGATCAATGCGAACCCGAGGAGTCCGGATGCGATGGCGACGACCTTGAGATCCAGTGCGGGGAACAGTGCGACGATCGGCAGCGCGCTCGACGACATCGCCGCAGCGCCGTAGACGAATCCCCAGATCACGATGTAGGGCGCGAAATACACCGTCGTCCACTTACCCAGCGAACGCCAGCCCTGGAAGATCGTGTTTCCCGACGCCAACGTGTAGCGGCCGGCACCTTCCACCAGAACGACTTTCATGACGACACCGACGATGATCACCCACAGCAGTGCGTAGCCGTATCGTGACCCGGCGACCAGTGTCGCGACGAGGTCGGCGGCGCCGATGCCGGTTGCGGCGACCACCAGTCCAGGGCCGACCACCTTCCATTTCGGGGGCGGTGCAGTGGTTTCGGTCATCGGTTCTCCTCGCGGGCCGGCGTCTGCTCAGTGACCTGCCTCACTCTTTATGAAAGTGGAGGTCCCTGGCAAGCCGACTCCCCCGCCGCCGGGTTCGGCCCCTGTTCGTCACGAGCGGAACACGATACGAGCAACCCATTTGGTGTTGTGGACGCCTGGGAGAGCAGGCACGATCACGCGTGCGGGATAGCCGTGATCGAGCGAGAGATCGACGCCGTTGACTTTCAGCGCCAGCAACGAGTTCGGGTGCGCCGCTTGATTTCCCTGCAGCACCGCACGGGTGAACGATCCGTTCTGTTCGAGCGAGCTCACCTCTGCCGACCGCGGTGCGGGCACGCCCGCCAGCGCGGCGAGTTCGGCCAACGGGACGCCGGTCCAGGTCTGCGTCGTGGACCATCCTTCGACGCACGCGATCGGAAGTTCGGCGGTGCGCTGCGGCATCGACAGCAGCCTGCCTCGAGACAGCACGATCGGGACGGCGTCGTCGGCTGCACTGCTGATCATCAGTTGCCAGTCGGCACCGGTTTGGGCCTCGGTGATTCCCGCCGCTTCGGCCGTTCGGTTGATCTGAAAGTCGTTGGGGCCGTCGCCGTTGGAGCGCCCGCGGGGTAGCAGAATGGCAGCCTTGCGCAGCACTCCGCCGAGCGTCTGGCCTACTGTCAACACGGCAACGAAACCCATTCCGGCAGCCACCAATCCGATGGCACCGCGGCGATTCATGGTAGCCGGGGGGTTGTCGTCGTTCTGCTTGTCCGGAGCTTCGTTCCTGGCGCGCAACACATCCATCAGGGATTCGGATCTCAGGGTGCGCCACATCAGCGGAACCTTGAGGCCGAGGTGAACGAGAAATCCGGAGATGAACACCCAGGCGCCGAAGTAGTGAGCGGCGTAGAAATCGAAGCCGAACACGTAGTCGTACTGGATGTTGAGAACACCGGTGACGATCTCGAACAGCAGGCCGCCCACGAGAGCCAGCAGAGACAGACGTTCGAGCGCATGCGCGGGTGACCGCACCGGTGGTAGTTCGACGAGCTTGGGCATCACCGACCAGAGTTTGGCGATGACGAGCGGCACGATGATGAGACCGAGCCCGACGTGCAGGCCCTGCGTGAGTTGGTAGAGCCAGGCAGGGTTCGTCGGCCAGTCGAAGAAGGGCAACCGTAGCCACCCCACGGCACCGGGCCTGGCCTGGCCGAACTGCGGGCCGTACGCGCTGTACGAGAGCAGACCCGTCACGATGATGATCGGCAGCGCCACCAGGAGTACCGCACCGAACAATGACGTCAACCACGTGCCGCGCAGCGGACTGCGGAAGCGAGCGAGCGGGTTGCGTGCGTCGGCCATGTAGGGCATTCGCTGCCCAGGCAGTGCCGGATGCCTCGTGGCCTGCTCGGGTACCGGCGGGTCGTCGCTCACGTGCGCCTACCGCCCTTCGCTCGCTCGGAACCAGCATCCGGTGTCAGTATCGGGCCGAACAGCGAGAAAGCAAGCCGATACGTCCCCGCGGGGACGTATCGGACCCTCGTCGAGAGGATCTTGTCGGTGCCTCGTTCTACTGTTCGTCGAACATGCATTCGATGAATGGGGGCGTTCATGATCGACATGACCGAGGCGCGATCCGAGGCGGGACGGATCGAGATGAAAGAAATCGAGACCGAAATCTGCGCTCTGGCCGGGCAGATCGCTGCGGCGTCGGCGCAGTATCTGATTCTGGTGGGTGAGTTCGATGCTCGACGCGGATGGGCGGCCTGGGAAGTGCGGTCCTGTGCGCATTGGTTGTCCTGGCGTGCGGGAGTCGATCTGCACACGGCCCGTGAGCAGGTGCGGGTGGCCAAAGCGATGCGAGAACTGCCGCTGATCACCTCGGCGTATCTCAGCGGCACGATCTCGTACTCCAAGGTACGAGCCATGACCCGGGTGGCCACGGCCGAGAACGAGGCATCGCTGCTGCAGAAAGCGCTGGATGCACCCGCCGCGCATATCGAACGGCTCTGTCGCGGCCTGAAGAAGGCGATGCGTCCGAACAGGGGCAACGGCGTCGACCTCGATCCGTGCGTCGGGCGGTGGCGCTGGGACGAGGAGGACGGCTCCTTGCTGCTCACGGCGCGGTTTCGCCCGGAGGACGGCAAGCGATTCCTGGCTGCGTTGACCAGAGCGGAGTACGAGCGCACTCGAACAGACGAAGAGGTAGGGGCCGACCGTGCAGCTCCTGCTCCCGCCGACCCGGTGCCGGCAATGATTGCCATGGCCGAGATGGCGTGTGATGCCGTCGACTCCCCGGTTGTCTCCCCTGCTGCAGAGGTGCTGGTGCACATCGGCGGCAGCGACGTAGCGGGCTGCGATCATGCCCATTTCGACGACGGTCCGGGGTTGGACGACGAGACCTTGGCTCAGGTGCTGTGTTCTGCGGTCATGCGGACTGTCGGCCACGGCCGACTCGGAAAAACGGTGCGGTGGAGTTCGACCGCGAAAGCACCGAGCCGAACGCAGATGCGTCAGTTGATCATTCGAGACCGATGCTGCGCGGTGCCGGGGTGCGGCCGAACCCGCTTCATGCATGCGCACCACGTCACCTACCGCTCACGGGGAGGTGCGACGTCACTCGACAACCTGGTCCTGCTGTGCGGCGAGCATCATCGAGCGTTGCACGACGGGTACTTCTTCATCGAAGCCCGTGGTGATCAACGCTTTTCGTTCCGCCATCCCTCGGGAACCGAGATCATCCACGCTCCCGCGGTGTCCGGAGACGCCGACGAGATCAAGCGACGGTACGGCGACATCGCGCCCGACGCCATCGTGCCGAACTGGGGTGGGGAAGGTCTCGACCTCAGCTACGCGACCGATGTCCTGATCACGAATTGGCGGCAGGCTGCATGAAATGGGGTCCTCGAGGGCAAGTTAGTGTGACGGCGAGACTCGGACAAGAAGCGGTGGGACATGAGCGTCGACAGATCGTTGGAGGACGAACGGCCCTGGCCGGTGGAACGAGCACCGAGCCGGACCGATGCGACCAGGCCCGAGGACGACCCCTTCTACGCCGCGCCCGAGGGGTACGAAGCAGCTCTGCCCGGGACGATTCTCAAGGTACGGCCGGTCGAGGTCGCCATGTTCGGCCGCATCCGCCAGCGGGTCGACGCGTGGCAGCTGCTGTATCGCACCGCTGATCTCGGTGGTCTTCCGCAGGCCAGTGTGACCACGGTGCTGCGCCCACACAACGCCGAGCCGGTCCTGCTGTCGTATCAGTGTGCGATCGACGGCGTCGCGTCCTCGTGCTTCCCGTCCTACGCGCTTCGGCGTGGCTCGCGGGCGTTCGGTGCAGTTCCGCAGTTCGAGTTCCTGCTGGTACTGCATGCCCTACGCCGTGGGTGGACCATCTCCATCCCGGATCACGAGGGCCCCGACGGTCACTGGGGTTCGCCGCAGGAACCCGGATTCTGCACGCTCGACGCCGTTCGTGCGGCGCTGTCGTTCGAGCCGCTGGACCTGCATTCGAGCACGCCGGTTGCGCTGTGGGGCTACTCGGGCGGCGGGCTCGCGACGTCCTGGGCGGCGGAAATGGCACCGGAATACGCGCCGGAGATCGAGTTGGTCGGTGCCGCCCTCGGCTCGCCCGTCGGAGATCCCGGCTCGGCGTTCACCAGACTGAACGCGACGTTCCATTCGGCGCTGCCGACACTGGTGGTGGCGGGTCTGCGGCGCACCTATCCAGAGCTGGACCGGGTCATCCGCCAGTACGTCAACGAGGACGGGATGCGCATTCTCGATTCCGTCGAGAACATGACCACCGTCCGCGCTGTCACCCGCCTCGCGCAGCACGACCTGGATCGCTACATCGAAGTGCCGTTGGCCGATCTGCTGGCTCTGCCCGAGATCGTGCAGGTGTTCCAGGACATTCAGCCGGGTCGGACCGCTCCGACGGCACCGCTGCTGGTTGTTCAGTCGGTGCACGATCAGATCATCGCCGTCGACGACGTGGACGGGCAGGTGGATCGGTACATCGAGGCCGGGGCCCACGTGACCTATCTGCGGGATCGGCTGAGTGAACACCTGTCGCTGCACCCGCTCAGTGCGCCGCTGACATTGGACTGGCTCGCCGATCGATTCGCGGGACGGCCGGTCGACGAACCGTCGACGCGAACGGTGTGGTCCACAGCGTTCTCGCTCTCCGCGGTGCGGGGGTTGCTGTCGCTGACCTGGACAACCATCAGAGCCGTGATCATCGGCGTTCGGGCGTAGCTACCCTCGGACCGATGCAGCGAACCTGGATACGGATACTCACCGGCTCGATCGCCATCCTGGGCATCGTCATCGGAGTTGTGGCGATGGTCGTCTACTACACCGACACCCGGATCAACGTTCTGATCGCGCTCGCATCGTTCGTCCCGTTGATGTTCGTCGCCGTTGTGGTCGGCACCCTCGTTGCGTTGGTCGGTCGCCGCTGGATTCTGGCGGGAGTATCCGCACTGGTGCTGGTGGCCGGTGCGTTGGCCTACGCACCGCTCTATGTGGCGGACGCGGCACCCGAGGACGCGTCGGACGACGAGGGAGCGCGGCTGCGGGTGATGCAGGCGAATTTGATGGTTGGGCTGGCCGATCCGACGGTCGTGGTCGGGCAGGCCCGCGAGGGCGCCGTCGATGTTGTCACGATCCAGGAACTGACCGACGCGTCGGTGGTCGGCCTCCGCGACGCCGGCATGGAAGAACTCTTCCCCTACAGCTATCTTCAGCCGCACGTGTCCGGCGGCGGCGGAGCCGGCATCTACAGCCGTTTCCCGATTTCCGGCAATCGCGAACTCGACGGTTACGGACCGGTGAATCTCGCCACCGAGGTCGAGGTTCCCGGCTCCGAGCCGGTCACGTTACTGGCCGTGCATCCCGGTCCCGCCTACATCACCCCGGCCGATATCTGGACCACCGAATTGGACACTCTCCGACACGATTTGGAGGTAGCGGCGGGGAGCGGGCCGGTGATCGTCAGCGGCGACTTCAACACGACGTATTCGCACAAGAAGTTCCGCAACCTGCTCGATGCCGGATATTCCGACGCTGCAGCGCAATTGGGGAAGGGCCTGATCCCCACGTATCCCACGGACAAGGGAACCCCCGCCGTCGTCGGAATCGATCACATCCTCAGCAACACCGGTCATGCTCGCTCGCTGGAGCGTATCGATCTCCCCGGATCGGACCATCACGGGTTGATCGGGGAGATCGAGTTCCTCTGAGGTTCAGCTGACGCGGCCGGCTTGCTTTCGAGACTTGCCGCACTGCAGCAGGATTCGGACGGCTGCCGGCGTTCCGTCGAGGGAGGTCACCACATCGTCGCGCGTCTGTGCTGCCGCACCCGCAACCTTGTCCAGGGACGTCACCGTCGGATCGAGGGTTGCGGTGATCTCGACCACTCGCTGCCCGCGGTCGGACACCGAACGGCCGGTCGCCGAAACCACACCGTCGTGCGCGGCCAGTGACTTGGCGGCGCTTCGAGCAGCCGTTCCCAGGTCGACACTGAGCCGGCCGTCGACATCGGCATCCGCACTGGACGCGAAAGCGACGGTGCCGACCGAGCGGCGCGGCAGGTGCGCGAGTAGCCACCACAGACCGAGCAGAACGAGGACGATGGCGGCTGCTCCGAGAGCCCAGGGCCACCAGCCTGCGTCGATGGCGGTGTCGACGAACGCAGCGTCGAGACGTTCGCGGCCGGGGAACTCGCCGCGCTCCCACGCGACTGCTCCTGCGCCGAGGGCGATCAGGGCAAGGCCGACAACGGCTGTGCTGGTGCGGTCGACGGATGCAGTTGCGCGCTTCATGAGGCTTGTCCTGTCGTTCGCACTCGAGCGCGGACCTTCGGCGCCGACGCGAGTGGGCGGAGAGCGTCGTTCACAGAGGCCACGACCGCAGACTTCAACTCCGAAGTATCGGAGCCGGCCACGGTGGACACCGACACGGCGACCTTCTTGTTGCCGGCCTTGGCAGTCGCGGAGTCGACTCCGGCACTGTCGAGGGCGACGGCGCGCGCAACAGCGGCGAGGTCACCCTTGCGAAGCCAGACGTCGTGCTCGGTGAGGGCGCGGTGGGTGCGTCTGCGGGGACGAATCGCAGTCAGCACCAAGATGAATCCGACGACGACTGCCGCGATACCTCCGGGCAGCATCCACTGCTGAGCAGTCAGACCGTCGAGATGTGTGGCGGCGGGGCCGACCCACTCGGGGCCGTCGATGGCACCCCAGTTCAGCAGCGCCTCGCGGCCGAGGACCACTCCGGCACCGATGAGGACGAGTGCGAACAGGATTGCGGGTACGGCTGCGGTGGGGTTCGCCACCGGCTTCTTGCTTGCCTTCTCGATCACTGCACTCTCCCTTCTTCATGGGTGGCCTCGGCGGGTACGCATTGGACGGTGACGTCGACTCGGTCGACGGTGTAGATGCCCAGCTCGGACAGATCCCGTGCCACGGCGGCTCGGACGTCGGCTGCCACCTTCGCCAGCGGCGAGGGCCACGTGACCGCCACCGCGACCTGTGCGCGAACACGGGAGCCGTTGACCGTCACGTCGGCCTTGGGCAGGTCACGCCCGCCGAGGACGCGTAGTCCCGGCTGAGGCCCGGCGACCGCGTCGGTGCTGCGAGCAGCGAGGACGGCGAGCCGCTCGACGGCCTTGTGCTTGATCTCCAGCGATCCGCGTTCGCCGGGGTCGGTCACTGTGTCAGTCACGACCGCGACCACGCATGATCGAGTTCAGGTCCAGCTCGCCGTCGATGTAGCGGCCGACGAAAAAGCCGAGGCCACCGAGAACGATGGCGATGAGGAAGCCGGTGAAGCCGCCTGCCGCTGCGGCGATGGCCAGCAGAAGTCCCACGAACAAACCGATGGTCGCAGTGGTCATGGTCTTGATCTCCACTCAGAGTTCGAAGTAATTGCGTCTGGTGACGCGTTTGCGGATGCGAGCGATCCGCTTGGGAAAAGTGCGTAACGGGGACGGAATCGAGGACGCGCGGAACACCGTCGGCGCGCTCGCTGCGTTGACAGGGGTCGAGGGCAGCACCGCGAATCTTCGGTCGACGGCGGCGAGTTCGGCCATGTATCGGGCCGGATCTCCACCGATGTCGGGGTGGTGTTCGCGTGCCACAGCGCGCCGAGCCGCCTTGTAGGCGGCGGCTCGGTCGTGCGCTGCATGCTCGTTCACCTGGTCAGACTCGCACAATGTCCTCGACGGTGACGTGCACGGGCCCGTCGACCATCGCCGCCACTGTGCTACGGACGGTATCGGCGGTCTCACGGACCGCAACCCCGAATTCGAGGGTCACGTGAACCTCGGTTCCGTCCTCCCCGATTCGGATGCCGGCGATACGGCGTCCGGGTAGGTACGTAGCGGCTTCGCCGAACATGCCGCCGTGCAGCCCGACGACACCGTCGATCGCCAGAACGGCGTCGGCGATGTCCTCGGACCTGTCACGCTCCGTCATGTGCGGATCGGTCACTGCACTCGGGTGGTGGCGGGCTCGGTGGTGGTGTCGTCGTCTTCGGAGCCGTCGTCGAGGAAGATGTCGTGGACGACGATGTTGACCTCGGTGACCTCGAGCCCGGTCATGCGCTCGACGGCGTTGATGACGTTGCGACGGATGCCTGCCGCGAGATCTGCGATCGAGACACCGTAATCGGCGACGATGTCGATGTCGACCGCTGCCTGACGCTCGCCGACCTCGACCGAAACGCCCTGCGACTGGTTGACGCGGGCACCGGGGATGCGCTCGCGGAGGGCACCGATCGCGCGGCTTGCTCCGCCGCCGACGGCGTGTACTCCCTGAACCTCACGGGTGGCGATACCGGCGATCTTGGAGACGACGGTGTCGGCAATGGTGGTGCGGCCCTGCGAGCTGACGAGCACAGAATCCGACTTGGTGGTGATGTCGGTCTTGCCTTCGCCTGTTGCGGATACGGTTGCCTTGGTGTCCGTCGTGGAGCTCATGAATGCCTCTCTTCGTTGAGTGTCGTGCAGTGTGTGTCAGGAGTTGGTCGTAGCTCGATGGTCGAAACGCACGTCGTCGTAAAGTGACCTACGTCATAGATTACGTCCGGTGGTAAACCGGTATCGAAAGACTCGCGTGATCGATGACCACGATGAAGTGAACGGGGGCCCGATGGAGTGGGTAGACGCGTCGGACCGCGTTCTCGTCGGCGCGGCTGCGCTCGGCGAGACCGATGCGTTCGAGGAGATCGTCCGGCGATACGGCCCGGAGATGTTCCGGTATGCGCGCAACATGTTGTCCGATCAAGGTGCCGCCGAGGAGGTGGTGCAGGACGCGTTCGTCGCGGCATGGAAGGGACTCGACAACTTCCGTGGTGACTCGGCGTTGAGGACCTGGCTCTTCTCGCTCGTCTCGCACAAGGTCATCGATCATCGGCGACGGCGTAGCGTGCCTCCTGCGGAGGATTGGGTGTTCGAGCGCAAGAGCACCGGCGCAGGCAGCGATCCGGAGGCCGATGTCGAGGCCGACAGTTTCATGGCCGAGCTCGGCGTCGCGCTGGCCGAACTGCCGTACCGCCAGCGGGCCTGCTGGCTTCTCCGTGAGGTCGAGGGCATGACCCACCCCGAGATCGGCGCGATCATGACGTTGTCCGCGGGCGCAGTGCGCGGGCAATTGACCAGAGCACGAGCAACATTGAGCGAAAGGTTGGCAACATGGCGAACCCAGTAGAACCGGATATGGTTCTCGCGCGTGCTGCCACCGAACTTCGGGATGCACCGCAAGAACCGAACTGGGTGGACATCAGTTCGTCCATCATCGCGAAAGTACGCAACACCACCCGGCGCACCTGGCCCATCGACAGCGCTTTCCCTCCCGGCTCGGGAGCCGGGAGCGGCGACTCGCTGAGGATCAGCGACCACATCGTCAAGACGACGCTTCGGCGTGCCCTCGCAGGCGTGCACGGCGCACAGCCGACCGAGATCGATCTCCACCTCGACGACCATGCCTGCATCGGCCTGTTCATCGCGGTGATCGGGGTCTACGGCGACGATCTGCAGGCCGCGGGCGACCGACTTGCGAGTATTGCGATCGAGACCGTGTGGGAACTGCTGGGCATCACCCTCGGCCGCGAAGAGGTCGAGATACGCGTCGACGATATCGAGGAGCGCTAGCGTAAATATTGCGTCATAACCGCTGGTCGGCGGCGTAAGAAAGCGTAAGGAAACCGGCTCCGGTCGGTAGCGGGATCCAGGATCGAGCAATGACCGAATTGCTCTGTCTCGCGGTGGCCGCGTTCGTCGCGGTGTACCTGTTCGTCGCTCTCCTCGACCCGGAGAGGTTCTGACGCCGCCATGAATCCTGCTCTGCTTGCCGGTCTCCAGATCGGCGTGGTGGTAGTCGTGCTCGCGGCTGCCTATGTGCCTCTCGGCGACTACATGGCCCGTGTCTACACGCGCACTCGGGATTCGAGTGTCGAACGAGTTCTGTACCGCATCGCGAGAGTCGATCCGGAATCCGAACAGACCTGGGTCGGATACTCCACCAGCGTCGTCGGGTTCTCGGTCGTCAGCGTGGTGTTTCTCTTTCTGCTGCAGCGCATCCAAGGCGTGTTGCCGCTCAACGGTGGCCTGTCCGGTGTCAGCCCGGCGATGGCGTTCAACACCGCGGCGTCGTTCGTCACCAACACCAACTGGCAGTCGTACACGCCCGAGACCACCATGTCGAACCTGACGCAGCCGCTGGGTTTGGCGGTGCAGAACTTCGTTTCTGCTGCAGTCGGTATCGCAGTGGCGATCGCCGTCGTCAGAGGGTTCGTCCGGTTTTCCACCGGCGGTGAACTGGGGAACTTCTGGGTGGATCTGATCCGCGGAACGCTACGAATTCTGTTGCCGCTGTCGCTGCTGGTGGCGGTAATTCTGCTCACCCAGGGCGTGGTGATGTCGTTTTCGACGGGCTTCGCTTCCACCGGCCTGGACGGGCAGGCGGTGACCAATGCGCTTGCGCCCGTTGCCTCTCAGGAAGCGATCAAGGAGATCGGCACCAACGGCGGCGGCATTCTCGGAGCCAATTCCGCGCATCCGTTCGAGAACCCGACGCCGCTGTCGAACATCGTCGAGATCATCTCGCTGCTGCTGATTCCGGTGGCCCTCACCCGCACCTTCGGCACCATGGTCGGCAACCGCAAGCAGGGCCTGACGGTGCTGGCGGTGATGGCCACGCTGTGGGCCACGATGTTGGCAGTGACGCTGTTCGCCGAGTCCGGTACCCGCGGCGTTGCCGCAACCGCGGCGGGCGCAATGATGGAAGGCAAGGAAGTCCGCTTCGGTATCCCGGCGTCGGCTTTGTTCGCCGTGTCGACCACCGGAACGTCCACCGGTGCAGTCAATTCAGCGCACGACAGCATGCCTGCGCTCGGTGGCGGGACAGTACTGCTGAACATGCTGTTCGGGGAGATCGCACCAGGCGGCGTCGGAACCGGCCTGTACGGATTGCTGGTGTTGGCCGTGATCGCCGTCTTCGTCGGGGGACTCCTCGTCGGCCGAACTCCGGAATTTCTCGGCAAGAAGTTGGGTCGACGCGCCATCACGATGGCCGCGCTGTCGGTACTGGTGATGCCGATCCTCGTTCTCGTCGGCACGTCCATCACAGTGCTGCTCGAATCGACGACCGGCTATCAGGGCAATCCCGGCATCCACGGCTTCACCGAGGTGCTCTACGCCTACGCCTCGGCATCCAACAACAACGGCAGTGCCTTCGGCGGACTGACGGTGACCAGCGACTGGTTCCAGATATCGCTCGGTGTCGCGATGCTGCTCGGCCGTTTTCTGCCGATCGTCTTGGTGCTGGCGCTGGCCGGCTCGCTGGCGACGACCAAACGCAGCGCACCCAGCGCCGGAACCCTCCCGACCGACGGGCCGCTGTTCGGCACGTTGCTCATCGGCACTGCCGTTCTGGTCGCGGCCCTCACCTTCTTCCCCGCACTTGCTCTCGGACCCATAGCAGAGGCCATGCAATGAAACTCTCTCTCGCAACCGCGCTTCCAGGCGCATTCCGAAAACTCGATCCGCGCCACCTGGCTCGTAACCCCGTCATGTTCGTCGTCTTTCTCGGCTCCATCGTCACCACTGTGCTGTCGATCGCCGCTCCGTCCGTGTTCGCGTGGTTCGTGACCGGTTGGCTCTGGTTCACTGTGCTCTTCGCCAACCTGGCCGAGTCCGTCGCCGAGGGGCGCGGCAAGGCGCAGGCCGCGAGCCTGCGGAAAGTGAAGCAGGACAGCGTTGCTCGACGACGCACTGCCTCCGGTGCGGAGTTCGTCGTCACCGAAGTGGCCGGTGCGGAGTTGAAGGTCGGTGACGAGGTGGTCGTGTCGGCCGGTGAGGTCATCCCCGGCGACGGTGACGTCATCGAGGGCATTGCCAGCGTCGACGAATCGGCCATCACGGGTGAATCTGCACCGGTGGTCCGAGAGTCGGGGGGTGACCGGTCCGCGGTCACCGGAGGCACCATCGTGCTCTCCGACGAGATCGTCGTGAAAATCACTGCGGCGCAGGGTGAGACGTTCGTGGACCGAATGATCGCGCTCGTCGAGGGTGCAGCTCGGCAGAAGACACCGAACGAGATCGCCCTGAACATCCTGCTCGCGTCCCTGACGATCGTGTTCCTCTTCGCGGTGGTCGCCATCGGTCCGATGTCGAACTATGCGGGCCGGCAACAGGATCCGATCCAGTTGATCGCGCTGCTGGTCTGCTTGATCCCCACCACCATCGGCGCACTGCTCTCGGCCATCGGTATCGCGGGCATGGACCGGCTGGTGCAGCGCAACGTTCTCGCGATGTCCGGGCGTGCGGTGGAAGCGGCAGGTGACATCGACACGTTGCTGATGGACAAGACCGGAACCATCACCTTCGGCAATCGCCGCGCCACCGGGCTACACCCGGCGACGGGCATCGACGCGGTCGAACTGGCGCGGGCAGCCCGCCTGTCCTCGCTCGCCGACGGCACCCCCGAGGGACGCAGCATCGTCGAACTGGTCGAGCGTGACTTCGAATCCGCAACGACCGAGGGCGAATCCGAGCGCGGCGAGTTCGTGGCGTTCACGGCGCAGACTCGGATGAGCGGGCTGGACCTGCCGGGCATGGAGATCCGCAAGGGTGCAGCAGATTCGGTGTACAGCTGGATTCGTGAGGGCGGCGGCACGGCCGATCTGGACGCCACCGTGCACGACATCGCGCAGAACGGCGGCACGCCGCTGGTGGTTGCGGTCCGCGAAACCGGTTCTGCTGCCCGCGCTCTCGGAGTCGTCGAGCTCTCCGATGTGGTCAAGCCGGGCATTGCCGAGCGCTTCGCGCAGCTGCGCGCCATGGGAATTCGGACGGTCATGGTGACCGGCGACAACCCGCTCACCGCCAAGGCGATCGCCGCCGAGGCCGGAGTGGACGACTATCTGGCCGAGGCAACCCCCGAGGACAAGCTCACGCTCATCCGGCGAGAGCAGGAGGGCGGGAGGCTGGTCGCGATGACCGGTGACGGCACCAACGACGCCCCGGCTCTCGCGCAGGCCGACGTCGGTGTCGCGATGAACACCGGCACCTCGGCGGCCAAGGAAGCCGGCAACATGGTCGACCTCGATTCCGATCCCACCAAGCTGATCGAGATCGTCGAGATCGGCAAGCAGTTGCTCATCACCCGCGGAGCATTGACGACGTTCTCGCTGGCGAACGACCTGGCGAAGTACTTCGCGATTCTTCCGGCGATGTTCTCCACCGTCTATCCGCAGCTGGGTGGGCTCAACATCATGCATTTGGCGACACCGGAATCGGCGATCCTGTCGGCGGTGATCTTCAATGCGCTGGTTATCGTGGCACTGATCCCGCTGGCGCTCAAAGGTGTTCGCTACACCCCGGCATCGGCGGCTGCGTTGCTGCGCCGCAACCTGCTGGTGTACGGCGTCGGTGGTGTCATCAGCCCGTTCGTCGGCATCTGGCTCATCGACCTCCTCGTTCGACACATTCCAGGGATAGGCTGATCATGCGTTTCGTACAGGGTTTTCTTCGCCAGCTGGTGGCCGGGTTCGCAGTGTTGTTGGCGCTGACGGTGATTCTGGGCATCGGCTACCCGGCCGTGGTCTGGGGCATCAGTCGAATCGGAACCGACTCCGCCGAGGGTTCGCCGCTGCGTGACTCGCAGGGCTGCGTCGTCGGAAGCTCGTTGATCGGCGTCGACCCGCAGGTCGCGCCGGGAGAGCCCGATCCGTACTTCCACACCCGCGTGACGGGATCGGTGTCCGAGAACGATGCCTTCGCTCCCGGAGATCCCGCCGCGGCGCTGCCGACCAACCAGGGGCCGTCGAGTGAGATTCTCGCGTCGTTCGTCGAGCAGCGTCGCGCTGCGATCGCCGAGCGCGAAGGCGTCGACCCCGCCGCGGTTCCCCCGGACGCGGTCACCGGCTCCGGTTCGGGCGTCGACCCCGCGATCAGTCCGGAGTACGCCGCGGTGCAGGTACCGAGGGTGGCCGAGGTCAACGGTATGAGTGTCGGCGACGTCGAGGCTCTGGTCGCCGAGTACACCGCTGGACCGCAGTACGGTGTGCTCGGGGCGAAGGCGGTCAACGTGCCGGAGCTCAATGTGGCGCTGGGCTTGACCAGCCCCTGCAGCTGAGACAGGAGAAGTGTCGTGCCGGATCGAGGTGAACTGCGCATCTATCTGGGCGCTGCGCCGGGAGTCGGCAAGACCTTTGCGATGCTCGGTGAGGCGCACCGGCGTCAGGACAGGGGCTGCGATGTGGTTGCTGCCCTGGTCGAGACGCACGGCCGAGAACGGACGATCGCCGCGCTCGACGGGATCGAGGTGGTACCGCCCCGCCTCGTCGAGTACCGCGGATCGCAGTCGGAGGAGCTCGATCTGGAGGCCGTGCTGGCGCGGCGGCCCCAGGTTGTCCTCGTCGACGAACTGGCACACACCAATACACCGGGAGGCGTGCACGGTAAGCGGTGGGAGGACGTCGAGGACCTGTTGAACGCAGGCATCAGTGTGATTTCGACGCTCAATGTGCAACATCTGGAATCGTTGAACGACGTGGTGCAGCAGATCACCGGGGTGCCGCAGCGAGAGACCGTACCGGACAGCGTGGTTCGCGGTGCCGACCAGGTCGAGTTGGTCGACATCACCCCTGAGGCGCTGCGCAGTAGATTGCGGCACGGGAACGTCTACGCCCCCGAGAAGGTGGACGCAGCACTGAGCAACTACTTCCGCCGAGGCAATCTCACTGCGCTGCGTGAGTTGGCGTTGCTGTGGATCGCCGATCAGGTCGATGCGGCACTGGTGAAGTACCGCAGCGAGAATCGGATCACCGACACCTGGGAGGCGCGTGAGCGGGTGGTCGTCGCGGTGACCGGTGGCCCGGAATCGGACACTCTGCTGCGTCGCGCGAGCCGCATCGCCTCCAAGTCCAGCGCAGAGTTGATGGTGCTGCACATCGTTCGCGGGGACGGACTGATGGGCGTCTCGGCACCGCAGATGGGTTCGGTGCGCAAGCTCGCCGCGGGGCTCGGTGCCAGTGTGCACAGTGTGGTCGGTGACGACGTCCCGACGACGTTGCTCGACTTCGCTCGCGGGGTGAATGCGACTCAGTTGGTGATCGGTACGTCGAGACGGTCTCGGGTCGCGCGGATTCTGGACGAGGGCATCGGTGCCGCGGTGGTGCAGAATTCCGGAAAGATCGACGTACACATGGTCACTCACGACGAGCGGGCGCGGCGCTGGCGACTGCAGGTCGACGCAGGCCGACGCCGGATTCTCGCGTGGATCGCCGCGGTTGTCGTCCCGTGTGTGGCAGCGGCGGTGCTGAACCTCGTCGGGCCGAACTTCGGTCCGAGCGGGGAAAGCGCATTGTTCTTCATGGTCGTTCTGTGTGTCGCACTGTTGGGAGGCGTTGCGCCTGCTGCACTGTCGGCGCTGATCGCCGGGTTCCTGCTGAACTACTTCTTCACCGCGCCTTTGTACAGCCTCACGATCGCAGAGCCGGAGAATTTTGTCGTCGCCGTTGTCCTGCTGCTCATGGCCGTCGCAGTCGCTGCCTTGGTGGACGCCGCCGCGCGGAGAACGCGACAAGCTCGACGCGCCTCACAGGAGGCCGAGTTGCTGACTCTGTTCGCCGGATCCGTCCTTCGGGGAGCCGATCTGCCGGCGCTGCTCGAACGTGCCCGCGAAACCTACAGTCAGGACGGGGTGTCGCTGTGGGACAACGAGTCCGCGACGATCGTCGGCACCACGGGGGCCGGTGCCCCCACGGACAAGGACAGTGCCGACACCGAGATCGGCACCGGTGAGTTCACGCTGCTTCTCGCCGGCGACCGAACTCGAGCGCACGATCGACGAGTGCTCGCGGCCGTGGCCAACCAGGCCGCCGGCATGGTTCGGCAGGGCCGTCTCGCCGAGGAAGCCAGCCGCGCCAGTGCGCTTGCCGAGGCCGATGCATTGCGTCGAGCATTGCTCTCGGCCGTCAGCCACGATCTGCGGACGCCGCTCTCTGCAGTCAAGGCGGCGTCCTCGTCTCTGCGCAGCACCGACGTCCAGTTCTCGCCCGAGGACACCGACGAATTGCTGGCCACCATCGACGAATCGGCCGATCAACTGACGGCTCTGGTGAGCAACTTGCTCGACTCGTCGCGATTGCAAGCCGGTGTGGTGCAACCGAGTCTGCGCCCGGTCTTCATCGACGACGTTCTGGTCGGTGCCTTGGTCGGAGCCGAGGATCGGGTCCGAGTCGAGGTGGGTGACGTCGAGGTAGTGGCCGACCCGGGCCTGCTCGAGCGTGTGCTGGCCAACCTGGTGAACAACAGCGCCCGCTATGCCCCCGTCGGCGACATCACCGTCAGTGCCGCGACACACGGCGACCGGGCGACGATCTCCGTCGCCGACCACGGTCCCGGTATCGCCGAAGGTGCCGAGGTGACCATGTTCGACGCGTTCCAACGACTCGGGGATCGTGACAACTCCGTGGGCGTCGGGCTCGGGCTGTCGGTGGTGCGCGGGTTCGTGCGGGCGATGGGCGGTACCGTCACGGCATCGAACACCGTCGGCGGCGGGCTGACGATGACGGTCGAGTTGAAGGCGGCGATCAGGTGAAGGTGCGGGCGCTTGTCGTCGACGACGAGCCGCAGATCGTGCGCGCGCTTCGAATCAATCTCAACGTCCGCGGGTTCGAGGTCGTCAGCGCAGCTAGTGGCGGGGAGGCGCTGCGGGTGGCCGCGAACTTCCACCCCGACATCGTGATTCTCGATCTCGGCCTGCCCGACATCGACGGAATCGACGTCATCGCGGGGCTGCGTGGATGGACCGACGTGCCGATCCTGGTGCTCTCGGCGCGTACCGACTCGGCCGATACCGTCGAGGCGCTCGATGCCGGTGCCGACGACTTCGTGACCAAGCCGTTCGGTATGGACGAGTTGTTGGCGCGGTTGCGCGCCGCCTTGCGACGTGGACCGCACTCGGTTGCCGAGCCGGTTGTGCAGACCGCGGACTTCACCGTGGATCTTGCTGCGAAAACTGTTGTGCGAGATGGTGCGACCGTGCATCTGACTCGCACCGAATGGGGCGTTCTCGAATTGCTGGTTCGCAACGAGGGCAAGTTGGTGTCGCAGAAAGAGATACTGCGGACCGTCTGGGGTCCCGGGCACGAGCGCGAAACACATTACCTGCGCATCTATCTCGGTCAGCTGCGTCAGAAGCTCGAACGAGACCCGGCCGCGCCGGTGCACCTCATCACCGAAACGGGTATGGGCTACAGATTCGTGAGCTAGGCGTTGGGTTGTGCTCCCGACTCGTCCTGGTCGACGAAGAGCGCGAGAGATTCCCAGTTCTGTTGCACGGCAAGGGCGGCTCCGTCGGCGTCGCCGGCACTGCACAATTCGATGATTCTCTCGTGTTGTGCGATCGAATCGCGACCGACGAGCGAGGCGAACCGTAGCCGCTCCAGCCGCCGCAGGCTGGGTGTGACCTGCTCGAGCACCGACGCCACCACGTGGTTCTGGCCGGCCTCGACGGCGACGTTGTGGAACGCGTCGTCGCTCGCCAGGGCCACGTCGACATCGCCGCGGGTGAAGGCGGCGGCGAACTCCCTGTTCGCGTCGCGCATCCGGGTGATCTCGGGGGTGCCCATGAGCGGTACGGCGGTGCGCATCGCGAGCGCGTGCATGGCTGCGGCCACCGCCTGGACGTCCAACACCGCCTTGCGTTCGATGGTCGAGACGACAGTCGAGCGGCCGGGCCGCGTATGGACCAGACCGGCCAGCTCCAGTCGAGCGATGGCATCGCGAATGGGGGTGCGGGACACGCCGAGCCACTGCTCCAACTCCGAGTCGCGCAGT
Organism: Rhodococcus sp. ARC_M5; assembly: GCF_022810405.1. Classification (GTDB taxonomy): domain Bacteria; phylum Actinomycetota; class Actinomycetes; order Mycobacteriales; family Mycobacteriaceae; genus Rhodococcoides; species Rhodococcoides navarretei. The sequence goes on along the minus strand of NZ_JALGQE010000005.1, from coordinate 207,113 downwards.
CTTTCGCCGGGTGCGAACGTGCCGTCGACGATGGCGTCTCGGATCGATACGTAGGCGTTCTCGCGCAGCAGTGACCGCTTGTGCTTTCCGAGTTCGACGGGTACCGGCATGCGAAATATCGTAGCCCACCCCGTCCGGCCTTGACAGATGGCGACATGCAAGATGCAATATATCGCAGACCCCGACCCGAGGAGAACTCCCGTGCCTATCGACGATTTCGACCGCTATCCACTCACTTTCGGCCCCAGCCCGATTCACCCGATGGAACGGTTGAGCGCTCACCTCGGCGGCGCGAAGATCTGGGCGAAACGAGAAGACGTCAACGCCGGACTGGCTTACGGCGGCAACAAGACACGCAAGTTGGAGTACATCGTTCCCGACGCATTGGCCAAGGGTGCGGACACTCTCGTTTCCATCGGCGGCGTGCAGTCGAACCACACTCGGCAGGTCGCTGCCGTGGCTGCGAAATTGGGACTGAAAGCGGTTCTGGTGCAGGAGAAGTGGGTGGACTGGCCCGATTCCGTCAACGACAAGGTGGGCAACATACTGCTGTCGCGGATCATGGGTGCGGACGTACGGCTCGACCCGTCGGGCTTCGGCATCGAGTTCAAGGACAGCTGGCAGAAGGCCATCGAGGACGTCGAGCGGTCGGGTGGCACACCGTACGCGATCCCGGCAGGCGGATCCGATCACAAGCTCGGCGGTCTAGGCTTCGCCAACTGGGCGTACGAGGTACAGAAGCAGGAGGAGCAGCTCGGGGTCTTCTTCGACACGATCGTGGTGTGCAGTGTGACCGGTTCGACGCACGCGGGCATGATCGCCGGCTTCGCGGGGCAGGACCGGCCACGCCGTGTCCTCGGTATCGATGCGTCGGCCAAGATCGAGGCAACTCGCAACCAGGTGGAACGGATAGCGCGGAACACCGCCGAGCTCATCGGTCTGGGACGTGAACTCCGCGACGACGAGATCACCGTCCTCGAAGGGTGGGCCGGTGACTACTACGGCATTCCGGTCGAGTCCACCATCGAGGCCATCAAGATGACGGGTCGCCTCGAAGGTGTCATCATCGACCCCGTCTACGAGGGTAAGTCCATGGCCGGCCTCATCGACCTGGTCGAGCAGGGTGAGATCGGCAAGGAATCGAATGTGCTCTACGCACACCTGGGCGGTCAACCCGCTCTCAACGCGTACAGCGGGATCTTCTGACGTAGACGCAGCCTCGTCCCTGCCCAGTGACGACTTCAGGAGGTTCGGTCGATGAGGCAGAGTCGAGAAGCGTTGGATCCGTTGAGTTGTCGGATCACCGCGGCACTGCAGGTCAACCCGAGGGCGCCGTGGGCGAGCATCGCCGACGCGCTCGGCGAGCCAGAGAGAACGGTGACTCGACGGGGGCGGGAACTGCTGGAGTCGGGCAGTGTTCGCGTGGTCGGAGTCATCGGTGCCACCGGTGCCGTCGTTCTTCGAGCGCGCTGCCACGTGGGTATGGCCCGCGCAGTGGCCGTCGGGCTGGCCCGTCGTGACGACACGATGTTCGTCTACGCCACGTCGGGACACGAGGAGTGCATCGCGGAGATCCTGGTCGACGACGCGCATCTGGCCGATCTCGTGCTCGACGATCTGCCGAGCGTCAGTGGTATTCGGCGAATTCGAGTCGATCCGATCACCCGTGTCTATCGTTCGGTACGGGAGTGGCGTCCGAGCATCCTCGACCACGGGCAGGTGGCCGCCCTGACTCCCCCCGTCCACGAGGGCTATCAGCCGGACGGGCGAATCGGCCCGGAGATCTCGTCGCTGCATCGCAGCATCCTGCGCGTGCTGGCCGAGGACGCGCGCACACCCACGTCGGAGATCGCGCGCGTGGTGGGCACCACGGTGAACACGGTTCGACGTCGTATGGAGACACTCGAGCAGACGAACAAGTCCCGCCTGCGCGTAGTGGTCGAACCGGCGTTGCTCGGGTACGCCGCGGAAGCGATGGTGTGGGTGAAGGTTGCACCGCGGCACCACGACAACCTGGTCGACCTGCTGCTCGAGCATTCCGAGGTGCGGTACGCCGTGGCGGTCGCCGGCTCCGAGGGTCTACTGATCAATTTCGCCTGCTCGGATCGAGTTACGTTGCACGAGATGACAACTCATACGAAATGGTCGGCACTGGCCGATTCGATCTCGGTGGTGTCGGTGTTGCGAGCCACCAAACGCAGCGGCAATCGGCTGTTCGCCTCGGAATCCGCGGCCTACCTGTACTGATCAGCGAATGGGGGCACCCGGGCCGAGCGGGATACCGAAGGCGTACCAGACGGCGAACAGTGCAGCCCACACGATCAGCATGCCCAGTGCGACGGGGATGGTGAACGACGCCAGGGTGCCGATACCCGCATTCTTCTTGTATCGCTGGATGAGTCCGAGGGTGAGGATGAAGTAGGCGGACATGGGAGTCATTGCGTTGGTGCAGGAATCGGCTATCCGGTACACGGCCTGAGTGGTTGCGGGGTTGACGTCGATGTACATCAGCATCGGGACCAGCACCGGCGCGAGCATCGCCCACATGGCCGAGCCGCTACTGACGAGCAGGTTCATGATCGAGATGACCACCAGCATCAGCAGGAAGACGACCAGCGGATGCCACCCACCGGCCTTCAGCAGCTCCGCCCCGTTGACCGCGACGACGTTGCCGATTCCGGTCCACTTGAAATACGCGAGAAACTGGGAGATCGCGAAGAAGAGAACCAGAATCGGAGCGAGGGTCCTGATCCCCACTGCCATGGATTCGGGGATCTCCCGCGCACGGCCGAAGCTGCCGGTGGTTCTGCCGTAGACCCAGCCGGTCAGGACGAACGCGATGGCGATGAAGAAGGCGACGTTCTCCATGACGACGGACTGGACGAAGCCACCGTTCTCACCTCGTAGTGGTGACGATGCAGGCAGCAGAGCTGCGACGATTACTGCGACGTAGATCAGGAACGCGATGCCGGCGCGGCGCAGCCCCTTCTTCTCTGCGGGCTCGAGTTCCAATTTCAGATTCTCGGCACCGTCCTCGACGCCGTCGTCGGGGTCGAGATTCATGTGCTTGGCCATCACCAGTTCCACGACGAGGGTGATGAACACGGAAATCACCAATGACGAAGCGAGACTGAAGAAGTAGTTGTCCACGGGCGTCACCACGTACTCCGCATCGACGATCTGCGCCGCCGAGGTCGTCAACGAGGACAGAATCGCGTCGCTCGGAGTGATGAGCGGTGATGCGTTGTACCCACCCGAGATGGCCACGAATGCAACCATCATGCCCAGTACCGGGCTGCGGCCCGCAGCCTTGAAGGCCAGTGCCGCCAAGGGGAGGACGACGATGAATGCTGCATCGAACATGACGTGCGACATGGTGCCGGCGAATGCGACCGCGAACGTCACCCATTTGGTGGGCAGTTTCACGATGGTGGTGCGCAACAACGTGGTCAGCACACCCGAATGCTCTGCCACCGAGACGCCGAGGATGACGGTGACGATGATCGGCAGTGGACCGAAGGCTGCGAAGTTGTCCAATGCGGTCCCGAAGATCATGGCGACGCCGTCACTGCTCAACAGACTCCGAACCGCTGTCGACTCGCCGGTACCGGGGAGTACGACGCTGGTGCCGAGGGCCGCGAGCACTGCGCTGACGACAGCCAGGATGGCCGCGAGAATCCAGAAGAGAAGGAACGGGTGAGGCAGTTTGTTGCCCACCCGCTCGATGCCGGAGACCAGCGCGAAGAGCGGTCTCAATCCCCTGGGTAATTGGTCCTCCGCCATCGCGGGAGTTGCTGGCGGGCCGTCGATTCGACTGGACATCGGTGTTTCTCCTTCGCAGACCTTCGGATTGTGACACAGAGCACGATGGCGAATGTTCTGCTCACTCAACTCGTTTCACGTTGCCGATTTGTTGCTTGCGTGTTTTTTCCGGCCGTATGCGCGAATCCGCCACGCGACGGGCGAAAACACTCAATTGCGAAGGATGGTTCTGTCTGTGCTGCGGGCGCATGCAGAGTGTAAATAGGCTGCCGACAACACTTCCGGCGATGCCGGACCGAAGCGAGGAGATCCATGAGCAGTGCTGCCGAGTCCATGTCCCTGCGCGAGCTGGCCGCAAGCATCCGCCGTCGTGACATCTCGGCGCGAGAAGCTCTCGAATCCCATCTGACGCGCATCGAGCAGATCAATCCCGTCGTCAACGCGATCGTCACACTCGACGCCGAGACCGCAGAACAGCGCGCCCTCGCTGCGGACGAGTATTCGGTATCGGGTGCGGCACTGCCCTCGCTGCACGGCGTGCCGATGACCCACAAGGACAACCACCTCACTGCAGGCATGCGCACCACGTTCGGGTCTCCGGTGATGGCGGACAACGTTCCCACCGAAGACAGCGGCATCATCGCGCGCCTCAAGCGCGCGGGAGTCAATTCGACGGGAAAGTCCAACGTCCCGGAGTTCGCCGCGGGGTCGCACACCTTCAACCCGCTGTTCGGGACGACGACCAATCCGTACGACCCCACCCGAAGTGCAGGCGGTAGCAGCGGCGGGGCCGCAGCCGCGATAGCCGCGGGGGTGCAGCCGGCCGGTGACGGCTCCGACATGGGCGGATCCCTGCGTACCCCGGGATCGTTCTGCAACCTGGTCGGGTACCGTCCGTCGCTCGGTCGGGTCCCGTTGACTCCCGCGCGCAACCCGTGGGCGTGGATCGCCCGGCAAGGCGTACTGGCTCACGACGTGGAGGACGTGCGCTTTCTGATGCGCGCCATCGCCGGCCCGGACGCGTCGAGCCCGCACAGTCTCCCGATCGACGACGCCTACGCATCGGCGGAGCCCGCCACTCTGCGTGGCCTGCGGGTTGCGTGGACCACCGATTTCGGTCTCGGCGTGCCGGTGGAACGCGAGGTGGTCGAGGTCCTGAGTCGCCAGCTCCACGTCTTCGAGGATCTCGGTGCCGTCGTCGAGGTCGGCTGCCCGGATCTGTCCGACGCAGACGAGGTCTTCCAGACCACGCGTGCGTTCGACTTCGCGACCAACTACGGTCACCTGCTGGCCGAGCACCGGCACCGGATGAAGGACGCGGTGCAGTGGAACGTCGACAAGGGCATGGCGCTCACCACCCGAGACATGATCTCTGCGAACGCGGCTCGTAGTCGCCTCGGTGCGGCCGTCAGACGTTTCTTCTCGACGTACGACGTCCTGATCGCGCCTGCGGTTCAGGTACTGCCGTTTCCGGCCGACGAGGAATACCCGACCGAGATCGACGGCACGCCCATGGGGAACTATCTCGACTGGATGCGCGCGGCCTGTTTGATCTCGGCGACAGGACTGCCGTCGTTGTCTGTTCCGGGTGGCTTCAGCTCGTCCGGTCTGCCCGTCGGACTGCAGATGGTCACAGCCGATGGGGCCGACCGGCTGCTGCTCCGCGTCGCGCACGCATTCGAGGCGTCGACGGGTTTCCACCGACGCAAGCCCGAGCTGGCGGTGACGTCCGCTGCCGGCCCCGCGGCTGTCGTGCCCTGAGCGTCATCCGCCGAGTACCTCACCCTCACGGCGTGGGTCGGCTCCTCCGATCCACCCGCCGTCGGTGCGCTCGAGTGCGCTCAGTCCACTGGACTGGTCTGCGACCGACACCTGGTGGCCCATCTCGCGGAGCTGCACCACCACCGGATCGTCCTCACCCGAGACGTTCGGGTGTTCACCGCCGTAGTTGGTCGACGGTGTGTTGGCGGCACCGAAATCGACCATCGACACCGCCTGCTGTGGGTCCATGCCCCAATCGAGCAGTCCCACCAACGTTTTGACGACGAACTGGATGATCACCGATCCGCCGGGAGAGCCGGTGACGAGCGCAAGGTCGCCGCGCGCGCCGTCGTCGCCACGATCGAAGACCAGTGTCGGGGCCATCGAGCTGCGCGGACGCTTCCCCGGCTCGACGCGGTTGGCCACCGGAGTTCCGTCCTCGGCCACCGGCGAGGCCGAGAAGTCGGTGAGCTGATTGTTGAGCAGGAACCCGTCGACCATGTGGAACGAGCCGAAGGCCGACTCGACTGTCGTCGTCATCGAGGCCGCGTTGCCCTCGCTGTCGACGACGGAGATGTGGCTGGTGCCGTATTCGGGATCGGTGGACGAGGCGAACTGGACCGGGCCGAAGTCGCCGGGCTGCGCGGTACCCATCGACCGACCCTCGTCGATCAGTCCTGCTCGCTCGCTGAGGTATTCGGGATCGAGCAACGCGTCGGGCGACCCACCGGGCAGGGGCACGAAGTCCGGATCGGCCACGTACTTGTCACGATCGGCATACGCGAGGCGCTCGGCCTCGGCGATCAGGTGCACACCCTCGGCCGTCGGGGTGCCGCCGTTGGCGTCCATCCCCGTCGGCGCGTATTGCGCGAGATCGAAGTTGGAGAGAATTCCCATCGCCGATGCCACCGCGATACCGCCCGAGGACGGACCGGGCATACCGCAGATGTCGTGGTCGCGGTACTCGGTGCACACGGCCGTACGAGTCTTGGGCTCGTACGCGGCGAGATCCTCCAGCGTGATCTGTCCGGGGGTACGGCCTGCGGTGGTGTCGGCGGTGGCGTCGACGATGGCCTGCGCGATATCACCGGTGTAGAAGGCGTCGGCACCGTCGGTTGCGATGGCGGAGAGCGTCTTCGACATCGCCGGGTTGTTCAGAACCGTCCCGGCCGGCTTGCCGGTGCCGTCCGGCTGTAGAAAGTACTCCTTGGACGCGGGGTCGAGGGCGAGCTTCGGTGCCGAGTCGGCAATGGACGACGCCATGCGCGGGCTGATCTCGATTCCGTTGTCCGCGAGACCGATTGCGGGTTGGAAGAGCTCACCCCACGGTTGGGTGCCGTGATCGTCGTGGGCCTGCTCGAGCATGCGCAGGACTCCCGGAACACCGATCGACCGCCCACTCGAACGGGCATCGGGTTGCGGCAGAGTGCGATTGACGTCGTCGATGTACCGCAGGTAATCGCCGGTCGCGCTCATCGGGGCGGTCTCGCGGCCATCGTAGCTCTGAACTTCCCCGGTGGCCGCGTCGTAGTACATCAGGAAGGCGCCGCCGCCGATTCCGGACGACTGCGGTTCGACGAGGCCCAGTACCGTCTGCGCAACGATCAGTGCGTCGGCCGCGGTGCCGCCGTCGCGCAGGACCGCGCAGGCGGCCTCGGTGGAGACCGGATTGGCGGTCGAGACCGAGTACGAGGCCGTTTCCACCGGGGTCATGTTCGTTCGATACCCGGTCGCCACTTCCGGATTGGTGGAGATGTCGCCCGAACTCGCGCTCGGCGTCGCTCCTATCGGGGTGCCGCCACTGGCACCGAGGACACAACTGTTCTCGGCCGCAGAGTCGGGATCGGTGCTCTCGCCGCTACTGCACGCGGCGAGCGGCACCAGCAGCAGGGCACAGGCAAGGACAGTCGAGCGGTGCACTCCGATTGCAGACACCGACCGACGCTAACACCGTCATCACCGTCGTTCGGCAGATTCGAGAAGCCAGTGTGCGATGGGTGCCGGCCGGCCGAACAGAAAGCCCTGCGCGTAACGGCATTCGAGAGCTTCGATGATCGCGGCCTGCTCCTCGGTCTCGACGCCCTCGGCCACGGTGGCCACCGGAAGCGCCGATGCCATGGCGACGATGGCGCGAATCAGCTGGGTATCGGATTCGGAACTGCCGATCTGGTGGACGAAGGACTTGTCGATCTTGAGCAGCGCGATCGGCATCGCGCGCAACCTGCTCAGCGAGGAGTAGCCGATGCCGAAGTCGTCGAGCACGATGAGCACACCCATCGCGGCGAGTCGGTCGAGAACGCTTCTGGCCGCGCCCATGTCGTCGATCAGGACGCTCTCGGTGATCTCGAGCGCCAGATCCGCTCCGTCGAGGCCGTACGTGTCGAGGAGTCGTCCGACGACGACGGGCAGTGAATCGTCGCGCAATTGCATCGGGGAGACGTTCACCGACATGGTGACGTCTTGGCCGTTCGCGCGTAACGTCACCAGGTCCGAGAGCGCGGTGCGCAGCACCCATTCGCCGATCTCCTTGATGAGATTGGTCGATTCGGCGATCGGAACGAACTCGTTGGGGGCGCGTACACGTCCTTGCCAGTTCCAGCGGACCAATGCCTCGTAGACGACTGTTGCGCGCGAGGCGGTCGCGATGATCGGCTGGTAGTACACCTCGAGCTCACCGCGCCGGATCGCGCCGCGCAGCGCGGTGGCCGTCTCGATGGCCGATGTCGCACGAGCGCGGAGGGACTCGTCGAAGAACGCGAAGCGCGCCGGCCCGAGAGACTTGGCGTGATACATCGCGGTGTCGGCCTCGCGGATGGCGTCGTGCAGTCGGTCCGCGTCGGCGATGCCCACCGATGCCGTGACGTATGCCGTTGCCGCGCTGAGTGGGAACGGTTCGTTCATTCGATCGATGATGCGGCGGGCCAACGCTTCTGCACCACCGCGATCGCGTCGGGTCAGCACGACGAACTCGTCGCCCGCGTACCGAACCACGGTGTCGGCTGCGCCGACTGCGGAGCGGATCCGGCTCGCCGCAGCCATGATCAGTTCGTCGCCTACTCGGTGGCCGTACGAGTCGTTGACCATCTTGAAGTTGTCGAGGTCGACGAACAGGACGCACGTTCGTCCTGGACTCTGGGCGCGCTCGAGCAGGGTGAATTCCTCGTCGAGCATCGTGCGGTTCGGTAGCCCGGTCAACAGATCGTGAGCGGCCAGATATTTCGCGTGCTCTTCGCTCGCCTGCACTCTGGTCAGTGCGCGTTCCCCACGGAGGAAGGCACCCACCAGGATCGAGGCGAGCAACAACGACCGCACGATCAGATCTCCGGTGGATACCGCCGAGCCGAGCAGCGGCACCGTAGCGCACACGCACAGCATGAGCACCACGAACACGACGCGGCGGCTGCTGTGCGCGGGCGCAGGAATCTGGCGTTGGGAGACGGTGCGCATCGACGGATCGAGCGCGGCCATCGCGAGGGAGAGGTACGCGAACAGGTAGATGCCGTCGAGCAATCCCGACGCAGGCGCGTCGGGGGTGGTGGCAGCGAAGGCGTACGAGACGTCGCCGACGAGTGTTGCAACGAGGGCGATCAGGGCCCACTGCAGCGCAGCCGTGCGGGGCTTGGCGGAGAACAGCAGGTAGGTGGTCAGGGTGATCAACGCCGCGTCGATCGCCGGATACACCCCGTTCAGCACCGTCGATGCCGACGAGCGCGGCGATTCCAGCGCAGGCGAGATGAACAGTAGCCACGACAGGAACAGGGTGCCGAGGAAGATCAGACCGGCGTCGACGAGCGGAGTGATGTCGTCGATCGACTTACGATCTCGAATCCAACGCGAGAGTGCGTACCCGACGAGTGCGTACCCGGTGAGCGTGAACAGGTCCGGCAGCAGTGGGAACGAGTGATTCAGTGCGCTGGGATCACTGCGGAGGGAGACCCCGAACATGAACAACACCGAGGCACCGAGCAGGGCCCACCAGCATCGGGAATCATCGGGTCGATAGCGACGGATGGCAGCGGTGATGGCGAGTACCGAACCGACGGCAACGGTGGCCAGGACCCCGGCGCGCACCCCGGCGTCCCCGAGTACGAACACGGTGGTCGCGACGACGGCCACGGTGATCAGGCCGGCGGTTCGTTTCGAATGCATGGCGAAGGGGGCAGCGACCTTCGTATTCATCGAAGGACCCTCTTCCTTGTCACTCGCGGCGATCACATGGCATTCGCGACGCCTTCATCGGTGAATATACGTCGTAGCGCAGTGCGTACGACGCCGAAGTTCGCCCTCTGCGTCGAAAGCGATCCAACCCGATGTTGCGAGGGCGACGTCGTCAACCACGGGTTGACGTCAGGTGATCGTCAACTTAGAGTTGACGTATGACCGAATCGCTGAAGATGACGAACCCCGTCCGCCTCGACGACCTCATCGAGGCCATCGAAAAAGTGCATACGGATACGCTCGATCAGTTGTCCGGCGCGGTGATCGCCGCCGACGCTCTCGGCGAGGTCGCCGATCATCTGATCGGACATTTCGTCGACCGCGCCCGTCGCTCCGGGGCGTCCTGGACCGCCATCGGTGCATCCATGGGGGTCAGCAAACAGGCGGTGCAGAAGCGTTTCGTCGCCAAGGGTGGTGACGATCCGGCCGATCTCGATGCCAGTCAGGGCTTCTCGCGTTTCACCCCGCGGGCTCGCAACGTGGTGGTCGGAGCGCAGAACGAGGCGCGGGCCACGGCCAACGACCGAATCACGACCGGGCATTTGATCCTCGGCCTGCTCGGCGAACCCGAGGGGTCGGCAGCGATGTTGTTGGGTGCTCAGGGGCAGACGCCCGAACGGATCCGTTCTGCGGTGACGGCGACATTGCCGGAACCGACCGACCCGATCCCGGACCTGGTGCCGTTCGACGCCGGTGCCAAGAAGGTGTTGGAACTGACGTTCCGCGAAGCGCTTCGCTTGGGGCACAAGTACATCGGCACCGAGCACATTCTGCTGGCATTGTTGGAGAACGAGGATGCCACCCTTGCGGAGCTCGGAGTCCGCAAGGGGGCGATCGAAGAGGGGCTGGCCGCTCTGGAGAGCTAGGGCTGCGCCGACTTCTTCCGCTCCACGGCGGAGCGCACCTCCTCCTCGATCAGGTCGCCGTTGATGGCAGCGCCCGCTTTCGTTCCGGCCGCCGACGCCGCAACCACCGTGTCCATCGGCGCGGACACGTTGCCTGCAACCCAGACGCCAGGAACGGATGTGGCACCGACGGGGTCGGCCTCGACGTACGTGCCGAGGACGTTCTCGTTCATGACCATCTCGGTGGTGCCGATCCCCAGCGACACCAGGATGTCCGCGCGGGAGGTGAAGTTGGGTCCCACGACCAACGCGTCGAGCGCAATTCGTTCGCCGTTCGCGAGCGTCACCCCCACGATGGCGTCGTTGTCGACGTCGATTCGAGCGATTTCCTCGTCGACGACGGCAATGCCGCGTGCGTCGAGTCGCTCGAGATCACCCGCAGCCAATTCCGTTGCCGTGTGGGCGAATACCGTGACGTGCTCGGTGAGTTGGCGCCACATCTGTGCCTGGTGCCCGACCATGGCGCTGCCGATGATTCCGACAACGCGATCCCGCACCTCCCAGCCGTGGCAGTACGGGCAGTGCAGAACGTCGCGACCCCATCGCTCGGCGAGGCCCGGAATGTCCGGCAGGACGTCGGTGAGGCCCGTGGTGACCAGGATCCTCCGGCCGCGGACGACCGAACCGTCGGCGAGGGTCACCTCGAACCCGGATGCGGTTCTCCTCGCCGAGGTCGCGACGCCGTCGACGATGCGTGCGCCGTAGTGCCGCGCCTCGTCTCGGCCGAGTCGAACCAGTTCGAGAGGTGACGCGCCGTCGCGGGTGAGGTAGTTGTGAGAGTGCGCTGCCGGCGCGTTGCGCGGGTCACCGGCATCGATGATCACGACGGATCGTCGGGAACGGCCGAGGGCGACGGCGGCGCTGAGTCCGGCGACTCCGCCGCCGACGATGATCGCGTCGACCGGAAGGTGTGGATCGGTGTCTGTAGTCATGTCGACAGTGTCCGACTCAGATCGAATACTGGCAAATATTCTTGCTGCATCGGCAAATGGTGGAATCGAAAAGTACCCGACGTCGTAATCGAAGGCGTGAAACGGGCGAATAGCCGAATTGTGATCGCGCCGACCGGTGTCGTGGTCTCCGGTGGTCGTCGTAAGCGCGCATGTACCGCTTGAACAGGGAGTTCGCTCGAGGTGTACTGGTCGGTAAGAATCGAGCCGGGGGGGGGCGTATGGGGCACTTCGAGATCGGAGAGACCGTGATCACGGTCCGCAATCTGGGGCACGTTCGGTGGCGTAGTGGAATCCCGAAGGGAACCGTGGGAATCGTTGTCGGCGTCGACTGGCTCGGGGATGCCCGCGTGAATTTCGCCGTCGACGAGTCGATGCGCACCCGTGGTGAGACGGTGGAGCACATCGTCGCCGACGGCGATGTCCGCACTGTGCGGGCCGCTCCCCGCCGTCTGATCGGTTAGTTGCCTGCGGTTCGCTCGTCGTCGGTCGCGGGGCCGGTTTCTACGGCTCCGCCTTCGCTCGACCAGTCGTTGTCCTCCGCTGCCGCGGCCGGATCGGACGTCACGTCCTCCCTGGCGTCGGGTGCAGTGTCGTCGTTCTTCGAGTCGTTGCCGTGGGTAGTCATGACTCGGGGGTACCCGCGCGGGGCCGATGCAATCGTCGGCCCCGCGAGGGTGAGCGTTCGGTGGTCTCTACAGCCCGAAGGGCAGCGTTCCCGGTGCCAGCTCGAAGCCGCTGCTGCCAGCGGAGATGGAGCCGAAGCCACTGAGGATCTGGTTGATGAACGCGGTGATCATGTAATTCCTCTGTTCGATGCGATGGACCGTGTGTCCTGGACAACCCGGTCGAGATTACCGGCAGCTGTAGCGTCGACGCTGTGAGGAGCCAGGGAATTCTCGTCGGTCTTGCTGTGAGCGCCGGTCTGCTTGCGGGCTGTTCGTCGGATTCTTCGGTACCGGAAGGGCCTGCTGTGTCGTCGGAGGCGTCCGTTCCGATGAACTACGTCGCGCTGGGTGACTCGGCCGCATCGGGCCCGCGTATCCCCGACCAGATCGGTGTTCCGGGATGTCAGCAGTCCGACGCCAACTATCCTCACGTGCTCGCCGAGGAATTGGCGACCGGCTCGTTCGTCGATGTGACCTGCTCGGGTGCCGTCACCGAGAACATCGTCGCCACACCACAGAGCACATCCAGCGGTGAGGTGCCCGTGCAACTCGACGCGCTGACCCCCGACACCGATCTGGTGACCGTCACGATCGGCGGCAACGACATCGGGCTCGTCTCGACGGCGGTGCAATGCCTGACGTTCGCGGACACCTCGGCCACCAACATCTGCAAGGACCGCTTCACCGCAGGCGGCGTCGATACCGTGGCGACGGCCATCGCCGACAGAGCACCCAGCTGGGGAGCGATGCTCGACGCGGTGGCCGAACGTGCGCCCGAGGCACGGATTCTGGTGGTCGGCTACGGCACCTATCTGCCGGACGGCGGCTGCTTCCCCACCCAACCCATGCTGCCCGAGGACGCCGACTACATCCAGGGCAACATCACCGCGATGAACGAGGCCCTGCGAACGCAGGCGGAGGAACACGGTGCGGAATTCGTCGACACCGAGGCGCTGAGCGTCGGCCACGACGTGTGCGTGGCTCCGGACCAGCGGTACTTCGAGGGCGTCGTCCCGCAGAATCCTGCTGCGCCGCTGCACCCCACGGCGGCGGGGATGGCAGCGATCGGTGACGCGGTCGCCGCTGCCGTGCGTGCCGGATAGGGAACCACGAAACCGTAACTGGCTCTTCTCAGGCGAGCCGGTCGACGTGAAGTCTTGACCGCATGGTGTCGTCTTCCGCAGTTCTCGGTGTGTTCGCAGTGGCTCTCGCGTTGGTTCTGACGCCGGGGCCGAACATGATCTACCTTGTCTCGCGCAGCATTTCGCAGGGCCGACGGGCGGGTGCGGTGTCGCTGGCCGGAGTCGCACTCGGCTTCCTGGTCTATCTGACGGCCACCAATCTCGGCCTGGCGGCGGTGTTCACCGCCGTGCCCGCGCTCTACACGGCGGTCAAGCTCGCCGGCGCGGCCTACCTCGCCTGGCTGGCTGTGCAGGCGCTGCGCGGGAGCGTCTCGGCATTCGAACCGACCGAGCTGCAGCAGGATTCGACTCGGCGACTGTTCACCATGGGTTTGGTGACCAACCTGCTGAACCCGAAGATCGCGATCATGTACATCTCGGTCATCCCGCAGTTCGTCGATCCCGCGGCCGGTCACCTTCTGCTGCAGGGATTCACGCTCGGCAGTGTGCAGATCGCGGTGGCGGTGGCGGTCAACCTGGCGATCGTGGTGCTGGCCGGATCGATCGCGCAGTTCCTGGCCGTCCGCCCCACGTGGCTGAAATTGCAGCGCTACCTCATGGGCACGGTGCTCGGGCTACTGGCGGTGCGTGTCGCCACCGATGGCGGCAGGCCCGTGCCCGCGTGAGCGGTAGGCGCGCCAGCCGCCGAATTCGGTGATGTCGGTTCCTTTCTCGGCCGCATCGTGCGCGCAGCAGAATCCGGTGACCCAGCGACCGTCGGACAATTCGACCGGACCCAGACCCATCGGTGCGGGTAGCCCGGCGAGGAAGGTTCCGAGCGCCGCAGCGGACATGCGGTAGAGCTCTCCGGAGATGGGAGCGCCCTCCCCTTCCCGCCGCACCAGACCTGGCTTGGGCGGGGTGGTGTGCAGATCCACCAGCCGGTAGTCCGCCGTGGTGGTCACCTCACCACTGAATCGCGCACCGCGATCGGTCAATTGGTGATGCACCGGAAAGCCGCGCAGATGCGCACCGACGACCAGTGCCTCGATGCCGTCCTCGATCAGAGTCGGTGACGGTGTGCCGCTCAGTCGTGCGGCGAGGTCTATCGCGACCTGATCCTCGAACGCCGGTACCACGACCATGACCCCGAACGGGGTGCCGTCGTGCGTCGGGGCACCGGGAACGGCCACCGCAGCCATGTCGAGCAGGTTGCAGAAGTTGGTGAACGTGCCGAGGCGTCGATTGATATTCTTCGGATCCGCTTGCACCGCAGCAATAGTGGGATGTTCGGTGGTGGTGGGCAACAGCAGGCCGTCGACGTCGCTCAGAAGTGCGCGGGCAGTGGTCTTCGCTCGCGCGAGTGTGTCGAGATCGTCCACATATCGGTGGGCGGACGGCCCTGCGGCCGAGCGGACTATCGCAGCGACCGTGGGGTCGGCACCGGCAGGCTCGGTGTCGAGGAACTTCCCGACGGCCGAATAGCGTTGCGCCACGATCGCTCCGTCGTACAGCAGTGTGGCCGCATCGAGTAGCTCCGAGATATCGACCTCGACGTGAGAGAAGCCTTTCTCGGCCAGGCCGGCCACCGTCTCCTCGAATGCCCGACGGTACGCCGGGCTCAACGACGCCAGATCCTCACCTCGCGGGACGGCGACCCGTGGCTCCGGTGACGCGGCCAGTCGCACGTCGGCCGGCCACGCCCGGCTGCGTGGATCGGTGATGGTGGGCCCGGTCATCACCTTCATCGCTGCAGTGGCACTGTCGAGCTCGCGCGCGAGAACGGTGACGCAGTCGTAGTCGACGCACGCGGGCACGACGCCGGTGTTCGGCACGATACCCAGCGAGGCCTTGATGCCCACGATTCCGTGGAAGGCTGCGGGCACTCGTCCGGATCCCGCTGTGTCGGTTCCGATTCCGATGTCCGCGATGCCCAGTGCCACGGCGACGGCCGAACCCGAACTGGATCCGCCCGAGACCAACGTCGGGTCCCAGGCACAGCGCACCGCGCCGTACGGGCTACGGGTGCCGACCAATCCGGTGGCGAACTGATCCAAGTTGGTCTTGCCCAGCACCAATGCGCCCTGGCTCGTCAGTCGCTCGACGGCGACAGCGGACTCCGTAGGAATGTAGGCGAACTCGGGGCACGCCGCGGTGGTGGGCAGACCCGCCACGTCGATGTTGTCCTTGACCGCGACGAGCGTACCGGCGAGCGGTAGATCCGCACCGGCCGCGAGCGCCTCGTCCAGCGACACGGCCTCGGCCAGCACGTCGTCCTCGTCGCGCAGGGTGATCCACACCTCGGGTCGATCCACCTCGGCGATTCGCTTGTATGCCTGCAGAACTCGCTCTCGGACCTCAGGCAGCATCGATCTTGCCTTTCTTGTCGAATTCGCCCGCAGCAGACCACGCGTCACGCTCGGCACCGAAGGCCACGGCTTGCGTTGCACGGAACTCGGCGATGGAGTCCGCGTTGGTGTCCAGGAAGGTCTCGTGCTCGGCGAGTGAGAACTCACCGTCGGTGATCTCCACTCCACCGCCGCGGCCTGCGGCCAGATCGGCGCGCAGATCCATCAGCTCCTCGGGTTCGACCGAGTACCAGGAGATTCGGTCGAAGAACCGCAACAGCCACGGGGTTCCCTCCTCGAACGGGCCGCCGCTGTAGGCGGCACTGTGGTTCCACACCTGCGTGGTTCGACCCACGAACTGATACCCGCCTGGGCCTTCCATGCCGTAGATGCACAGGTACGCCCCGCCGATCCCGACGGCGTTCTCCGGCGTCCAGGTTCGCGCCGGGTTGTACTTGGTCGTCACCAGGCGGTGTCGTGGATCCAGTGGCGTAGCGACCGGAGCACCCAGGTACACGTCACCGAGCCCGAGCACCATGTAGTCGGCAGCGAAGACGGTGTCGAACACGTCTGCCACGGAGTCGAGTCCGTTCATGCGCCGGATGAATTCGATGTTCCAGGGGCACCACGGGGCGTCGGCGCGCACGCCGTGCATGTACCGCTGAATTGCTTCCCGGGTCGAGGGGTCGTCCCACGAGAGTGGGAGCCGAACCTGGCGGCTGGGGACCACGAGTTCCGAGGCCGCGGGAAGGTCGTCCTCGACCTCGGACAGCAGGCCCATCAACGAATCCATCGACAGCACATCGGGATTCACCTTCACCTGCAACGAGCGGATGCCAGGTGTCAGGTCCAACAGGCCCCGGGGCGCGATACCCTCGATCCGCTGGTGCAGGGCGTGTACCCGGGCACGCAGTGTGAGGTCGAGCTTCATGTCGCCGTACTCGATGAGCACGTTGTCGTCGCCCGATCGGCGGTAGGTGACGCACGTATCGGCGTCGCGTCGAGCGATGACGCCGTCGTCCCCGTCTCCGCCTGCGGAGAACACTGCGGGCAGCGACGCTCGACGAGCGAGACCGAGTGATCCCAGCGGCGCGGTGGCTGCGGCTCGCACCGGAACGAAGCGGATGGTGTCCCCCGGTCGCAGCTGGCCGAGCTTCCACCGCTCGGCGGCGACAACGGTGACGGGGCAGACGAATCCGCCGAGGCTCGGGCCGTCAGGTCCGAGCAGGATCGGGGTGTCACCGGTGAAGTCCAAAGCCCCGACGCTGTAGGCGTTGTCGTGAATGTTCGACGGGTGCAGTCCGGCCTCGCCGCCGTCGGTCCTGGCCCACTGCGGCTTCGGTCCGATCAAGCGGACTCCGGTGCGATCGGAGTTGAAGTGCACCTCGTAGCGGGTGGCGTAGAGCGTGTCGATGTCGTCGCGGGTGAAGAACTCCGGTGCGCCGTGTGGGCCCTCGGTGACGGCGATGTCCCAGCTCGACGTCAGTACCGGTAGGTGTTCCATCGGAATGGGTCCGAGCACAGCGGAGTTGTCCGAGCGGCCGGCCAGGCCGATGACATCACCCTCACCGAGTGTGCCGCCGCGATGCCCGCCGAACTTGCCGAGCGTGAAAGTTGCTGCGCTGCCAAGATAGTCGTCGACATCGAGGCTGCCCTGGATCAGCACGTACACCCGTAGCCCGTGGCCGGTGGTGGTGCCGACATCGAGGGTGGCACCGGCCGGGACCAGAACCGGTTTCCACTGCGGGACCGGTCGGCCGTCGAGGCGTACCGGTACCGCAGCACCGGTGACGCAGACGTAGGTGTCGGCATCGAACGTCAATGCCGGCCCGGCCATGGTGGATTCGAGTCCCGGAGCACCCTCGGGATTGCCGAGTGCGACGTTGCCCAGCCGAAACGACAGATCGTCCATCGGCCCCGACGGCGGCACGCCCACCTTCCAGTAGCCGATGCGTCCGGGCCAGTCCTGCACCGTGGTGATCATCCCGGGTCGTTGCACGGTCATCTTGGCGGCCGTACTGTTCACAGCGTTCATGCCCCTGCCGACTCTCGCGTCACGATCATCTGCACTGCGGTGGGGTCGAACCCGTTGCAGGGGTTGTTGATCTGCGGGCAGTTGGACACCAGCACCAGCGTGTCGATCTCGGCGCGCAGCGAGAGCTTCTTGCCGGGGGCCGACAAACCGTCGACGATGCCGAGGGTGCCGTCCGCGTCGACGGGGACGTTCATGAAGAAGTTGATGTTGGGGGCCAGGTCTCGCTTGCCGAGACCCCACTTGGAACCCTCGATGAGGAAGTTCTCGACGCACGCGTGCTGATGCTGCGTGTGGTGGCCGTAGCGCAGGGTGTTCGATTCTTTGGAGCAGGCGCCGCCGACGGTGTCGTGGTTGCCGACCTCGTCCTCGACGATCGTCATCAGCGGCGTCGAATCATCGCTGCGCAGAACGGTTCCGGTGGTGAGGAACAAGTTCTGTTGCGCGGTGACCGTCGCAGCGGCGGAGTACCGGAGCGCATGATCGTGCGCTCCGTACAGCAGAGTGTCGACGGCCTGATTGCCGTACAGGTCGACGATCGTCAGGATGTCACCCGCCTCGACGACGGCGGACCAGGGGCCGAACGCAGGGGCGATCTCGTCTCGTACGATCGTGGTCTCGAGGGTTCTGGTGGTCACTGCACTGGTGGTCACTGCGCTGCCTTCCATGCGTTCTCGGTGTTCTGCACTGCGCGCTGGTATTCCGGTTCGGTGTTGTCGAGCGTGAGCAGCTCTTCGGGTGCCTTCCAGGCCAGGACGTCGAGGGTCGTCGTGGGGAACTCGGACCTCGGGTCCAGTGGGTGAGCGGTGTTGGTCAGCAACACGATCACCGGCAGGTGGATGAGCAGGTCCACCGAGCGGCCCGGTCCGGCCGAGCCGGTGCTGACGAGGCTGCCGTCCGCGGCGACGGTGACGCCGTGGAAGAACGACAGGGACGGCGCGACGTCGCGTGGTTCGAGTCCGTGCTTGGCTGCGGCGAGGGTGAACAGTTCACGCCCTGCCGGGGCCGACGAATGTGGTCCGCTGACTCCGTATTTGGCGACATTGGTCGCGGTGGACGTGGTGCCGCACAGTGCGTCGTGGCGACCGGAGGTGTCGGCGACGATGGTGGCCAGCACGCGGCCCTGGTCCGAGAGCAGGGGGTGCCCTGCGCTCAGGTACGCCTGCCACGGCACCTTGACGGTGTCGGCGGTGTTGAGTCGTTCCCATGGGGCGTCGGCGCGGTAGAGCAGCACATTGGCGCAGGCGGCACCGTCGACGTCGACGAGTCGCAGCCGGGTTCCGCGAGCGAGGACCTTGGTGGTGTAGCTGCCACCGGGAACCGATTCGGCCCACGTGAGCTCCGAGATGCCCTCCGGAGCGGTGGGGGCCGGTGCGACGGTCGCCTGGGACCGCGCATGTTCCTTGGCCGAATGGGTGGTTGCTGTGCTCATAAGAGTTCAGGCTCCGATCGTGACGGGCTTGGGGTGGGCTTTGCCGTGGGGAAGGCAGGCGATGCCCACCACGATCACGGCGAGGACGGTCAAAGGTGCCGCCCACCGCAGCAGCGGGAATTCGCCGGTGGGATCGAAGATCTCGGCCCGCGGCCAGGACAGGTTGATCACCATCAGTCCGCCGTAGAGAACTGCGGCGATGTTGACGGGCAGGCCGAGTCGGCCGAGAGTGAAGAGCTTCTCGCCGTCGGCGTCCGCAGGAGTGGAGCCCGCGGAACGACCCGATGAGCGCTGCACTCCGCCGTGCGGCCAGCCCTTGAGACGCTGGATCAGCAGCGGGACGGTCACCATCATGTAGGCGAGGTAGATCAGCACGATGCAGACGCTGGACAGCGTGGTGAAGATCGCGGAATTACCGACGTTGACCGCCAGGATCGCGATGCAGGCGAGTCCGATGAGGACCGAGGGTGCGATGGGGGTTCCGGTGCGCGAGTTGACCTTCGCGAGAGCCGTCGAGGCGGGCAGTCGCCCGTCGCGGGCCATGGAGAACATCAGCCGTGATGCCGCGGTCTGGATGGCGAGGGTGCAGATGAACACGGCGATGGCGACGTCGACGAGCAGGACCTTGCCCCACGGGGACGTGAGGATCGAGTCGATGACGTACGGAAGTCCCTGCGTCGCAAGCTGACCGTCGGTGAGGCTCGGTGCCGCCATGAGTGCGCCGACGATCATCAGGCCGCCGCCCAGTGCCGATGCGGACAGGGCCAGGCGGATGGTGCGCGGCGCGACGCGTCGGGGATTGCGGGTCTCCTCGGCGAGTTCGCCTGCCGAGCCGAAGCCGACCATGACGTAGGCGGCCATCAGACCCGAGACGATCCAGGCACCGATGTAGCCGGGATCGGCTCCGGCACTTCCGGTGTCGAAGACGACCTGCGGTCCACGTTCGGCGTGGGTGAAGAACACCAGAACGAGGGCGATGACGCCGACGATCTCGCAGGTGACGCCGATGCTGTTGATGCGCGACATCCAGTTCACGCCGATGCAGTTGATGGTGGTGGTGAGCACCAGCAGAATCGAGCCCAGCACAACGGCATTCGCAGCACCGCTCGGTGAGGTGAGCGCGGTGTCCTCGCCGATCAGCTGGAATCCACCCCAGATGCTGGGCAATACCACCTGCAGGGCGATGGCCGCGGCGGAAGCGGTGACGATCTGCGCGATGATCATGAACCAACCGGCGAACCACCCGACCAGTTCACCGCCCATGCGCCGCGACCAGTGGTAGATCGCGCCCGAGATGGGGTAGCGGGCAGCGAGTTCGGCGAAGTTCAGGGCCACCATGAACTGCCCGAGAAACACCAGCGGCCAGGTGAGGAAGAAGGCCGGGCCACCGAAGCTGAAGCCGAGGCCGAAGAGCTGGAAAATGGTGGTCAGGATCGAGACGAACGAGAAGCCGGCCGCGAACGACGCATACTTGCCGAGACTGCGGTGCAGCTGCTGGTCGTACCCGAGGGCCGCCAGATCCGAATGGTCGGTGGTGGACGACGGTTCCGAACCCGCGCCCGGGGCCGGCAATGTTGTCGAGCTCATGTTCTCTCCTACAGGCGAGGTGGGTGGTGAGTGACCGCCCGCTGCATCGCCGAGGCGGGTTTCTGTCAGTTGATAGTTTTCGGCACCGCCGTTCCCGGGCGGTGACCGTCGTGCAACAAGCTCGTTTCGTCTATTTCGATCAGATGACAGAAATCTCACCGTCACGTCGACCTGACAAGATGCAGTCATGACCGGCGCAGGCAGACCACGGCTGAGCACGAAGAAGCGGGTAGGAGACACCGCTCGCGACGAAATCCTCGACGCAGCAGCCGAGCTCTTCACCACTCGCGGCTTCACCAACACGTCCACCCGCGTCATCGCCGATGCCGTCGGATTGCGTCAGGCCTCGCTGTATCACCACTTCGCCACCAAGGACGACATCCTCGACGCACTCCTCAGCGGCACCGTCGATGCGCCGTTGGCCGTCGCGCAGCGCATCCGTGACTCGTCGGCCGATGCCGCAACCCAGATGTACGCACTGACCTACTTCGACGCCGGCCAGCTCGGTGCGTCCACCTGGAATCTCGGCGCGCTGTACCTACTTCCCGAGCTGCGCAGTGAGCGTTTCGAGACTTTCCGCGACCATCGCTACACGCTGATGAGCCTGTACGCGGCCATCGCGTCGGACACGCTGGATCAACTGGGCTCTCAGCGTCGGACGGGGACGGAGGACTTACCGTTTCGGCTGGTGGAGACCGTGGTGAACGCGCGCGCCGACCGCGAGAACGGGCGCAGTGACCCCACCGCCGATGCGGCCGGGATCGCCGCGGCCGCACTGCGCGTGCTCGGCTGGGCCGGGGATGTCACTGCGCTGCACGACAGTGCGGAGGCCCTGCTCGAGTCGGTCGACGGAATAGTCGAGGATCGTCGGACCTTGCACAGGGCATGACTTCCATAGCAATTGTCGGAGCAGGTGCAGGTCTCGGCGCAGCAGTGGCGCGTAAGTTCGGCGCTCAGGGTTACTCGGTGGGCCTCATCTCTCGTAATCAGTCCCGTGTCGACGCCCTTGCCGATCAGCTCGCTGCCGAGGGTGTATCCGCGAAGGGATTCGTCGCCGACGTGCGCGACCCGGCCTCGATCGCCGCGGCATTGGAGCAGGTCACCGAAACACTCGGTCCCATCGAGGTGCTGCAGTACAGCCCGCTTCCGCAGAAGGACTTCATGCGGCCCGTACTCGAGACCACCCCGGCAGACATGGTCGGCCCGGTCGAGTTCTCCATCTACGGTCCCATCGCTGCCGTCCATCAGGTGCTACCGGGAATGCGATTTCTCGGTAAGGACAAGGGCACGATCCTCTTCGTCAACGGCGGCTCTGCCGTGAAGCCCGGCCGTACCGTCACCGGTACGTCCATCGCGTTCGCAGGGCAGGCAGCCTATGCGCAGCTGCTCAACGAGGAGTTGGCCGAAGAGGGAATTCAGGTGTCGCAGTTGATCATCGGTGGTGCCATCGACGGCAGCGATCCGAAGAAGAGCCCCGAGGCTCTCGCCGAGCAGCTGTGGAGCCTGCACACCGAGCGCGACAGGTTCCGGGTTCAGGTCTCCACGGACTGACTGTCACCACAGACTGACTAGGGTTGGGTGCATGACGTCGCTGCCCGACTGGGCTCTGAGCCTGGACCTTGCACCACACCCGGAGGGTGGTTGGTTCCGGGAGACCTGGCGCAGTGAGGTCACGATTCCACAGGCATCTCTGCCCGACGGTTATCCCGGCCCGCGCGCGGCAGGTACGGCAATCCTGTTCCTGCTGATGCCCGGTCAGCAGTCGGCCTGGCACACCGTTCGCGGCACCGAGCTGTGGCTCTACCACCGAGGCAGTCCAGTGCAGCTGGACCTCGGCGGTGCGGGTTCCCAGCCAGGGGCCGTGACTTCGTTGCTGGTCGCACCGGAGTCACCGCAGCAGATAGTGCCGCCGTCGGTGTGGCAGCGAGCTCGGCCGGTGGGCGACGAGCCGAGTCTGGTCAGCTGCACCGTCACCCCCGGATTCGATTTCGAGGACTTCGAACTCGAGGACCCCGCTGATGGGTAGGAAGCGGGCGACGGCTTCGGCTGGCTCTCTGCAGCCCGGGGTATTCGAAATCGATTCGGGCACCTGCGAATTGGTCCGTGACACGTTCTCGGACGACGGGTGGGTCGTCAACGTCAACGACGTCCCGAGTTCGCACATCGACATGAACGATCCCACCGTGCTCGAATTCGAATACATGCGGTGGATCTCCGGACTGGTTCGAGCGCAGTGGGATTCGAGCTTTCCGCTGCGGGCACTGCACCTCGGAGGTGGGGCATGCACGTTGGCGCGCTCGTTCACCGCCGAGTTTCCCGGTGCACGTCAGGTGGTCGTCGAGCTCGACGGGAAGCTTTCGGAGCTGGTGCGCGAGTGGTTCGACCTGCCACGAGCACCGCTGCTCCGCATCCGCGTCGGTGAGGCACGGGCGGTCACCGAGACGCTGAGCGAGAACAGTCGCGACCTGATCGTGCGAGATGTGTTCGCGGGAGCGGTCACTCCGGAGCCGCTACTGACTGCCGAGTTCACCGAGCATGTTCGACGCGTCCTCTCCCCCGGCGGCATGTACGTCGTCAATTGCGGTGATCGACGCGATCTCTCGCTCGCGAAGCAGGAGGCGGCGACTCTTCGTAGCGTCTTCTCGCATCTGGCGATCGTCGCCGATCCGGCGATGCTCAAGGGCAGGCGCTACGGGAACATCATCATCGCCGGCAGCGACGTCCCGATCGGGGATTCCCCGTCCTTGGCCCGCGAACTACTCGGCGGCGCGGTTCCGGCGCACGTGTGGCTGACCGAGCAGGTCGAGACCTTCGCTCGCGACGCGAGAGTGTTGAAAGATTAAGGCGCTGGGTTGTTGCCCGCGAGATCCTTCGCCAGTCGCTCGGCGGCCGAGATCAACAGGGGTACGAACTGCTCGGCCGACTCCAGCGTCACCCGGGCGGTGGGCCCAGCGATGGACATCGCCGTGAGCGTCGGTGCACCGATCACCGGCACCGCGAAGCAGCGCACTCCCACCTCCTGCTCACCGTCGTCGATGGCGTACCCGCGTTCGCGGATCAGTGCGAGATCCTCGAGCAACGCATCGAGGGTGGTGATGGTGTTGACGGTGCGAGGGGCCATGCCGAGCCGGCCGACGATCGCGCGGACGGCGTCATCGTCCAACTGCGACAGCAGAGCCTTGCCGACGCCGGTGGAATGCGGCAGCACTCGCTGACCGACCTCGTTGAACATCCGCATGGCGTGTTCGGACGGCACCTGCGCGACGTAGACCGCCATGTCGTCCTCGAGAAAGGCCATGTTCGAGGTCTCGTGGGTGATCCGGACCAGCTCGGCGAGGTAGGGTTTTGCCCATCCCCCGATGAGCTTGGACGCGCTGTCGCCCAGGCGAATGAGCTTGGTGCCCAATGCATATCGCCGGGACGGCAGCCGTCGGACATAGCCGAGGGAGACCAGGGTCCCGACCAGTCGGTGCACGGTCGGCATCGGCAGATCGGTGCCCTCGGCCAGTTCGCTGATCCCGATGGATCCTCCCGAGGCGGCCATGATGTCGAGCAGCTCGAACGCGCGCTCCACGGACTGCACCCCGCCACCTGCCGCCACAGTCCCACCTCGCATGCTCGTAGCTTCTACCGATCTCGATAGAACACTACTGGTGATGCCGCGTCGCCACCGGTGGTGCTGCGGTCACCACCGACGGAGAGGGTTTCTGGCCTCTGGTGATGACGTTGAACAGGATGTTCAGCACGACGGCCACGATGCTCGCGGCGCTGATGCCCGAGTCGAGCACCACGTGCACCCAGTCGGGGAACGCGGCGTAGAAGCCCGGTACCGCGATGGGGATGACACCGAAGCCGATGGCGACCGCCACGATGACGAGGTTCAGGTTGCCGTCGAACTCCACCTTGGAGAGCGTCCTGATTCCGCTGGCGGCCACCGAGCCGAACAGCACGATGCCCGCGCCGCCGAGCACCGGTAGCGGAACCGATGCGACGACCAACCCGAGGATGGGAAAGAGGCCGAGGAACAGCAGTACCGAGCCGCCGGCCGCGACGACGTAGCGACTCTTGATTCCGGTGACCGCCACCAAGCCGACATTCTGCGCGAAGGCACTGGCCGGGAAGGTGCCGAACACGGGCGCGATGGTGGTGGCGACCATGTCCGCGCGCAGGCCGTCGCCGACGCGTCGGGCGTCGACGTCGGTGCCCACGATCTCACCGACGGCCAGGATGTCCGCCGTGGTCTCGGTCATGATCACCAGGATGACGACCACCATCGACAGGATCGCCGCGATCTGGAAGGTCGGTGCTCCGAACGCGAACGGTTCGGGGAGGCTGAAGATGGCACCGTCACCCACACCGGAGAAATCGGCTTTGCCGACGAGGACCGCGAACACGGTGCCGACGACGATGCCGATCAGAATCGACAGTCGCGAGAGCGTGCCCTGCACCAATCGGCTGACGAGCAGAACCACCACGAGGCTGAAGGCTGCGAGCCCGATGTTGGACATCGAGCCCCAGTCGGTGGCCTGCTGATCACCGCCCATCGCCCACCGAACCGCAACGGGCAGTAGCGAGATGCCGATGACGGTGATGATCGTGCCGGTTACGACCGGTGGGAAGAAGCGCACGATCTTGCTGAAGAACGGGGTGATGAGGATGCCGATGGCACCGGCGGCGATGATGGCACCGAACACCGAGTTGAGTCCGCCCGGACCGCTCGCGATGGCCACCATCGTCGACACCGATGCGAACGAAATACCCTGCACCAAAGGGAGTTTTGCGCCGAAGTACGGCACTCCGAGGGTTTGCAGCAAGGTGGCCGCTCCACTGACGAACAGTGCGGCCGAGACCAGCAGTGCGATCTCGGTTCCGGTCAGTCCCGCTGCGCCACCGACGATCAGGGGTGGTGCGATGACTCCGCCGTACATCGTCAGGATGTGCTGCAATCCGTAGACGTACGACCTGCCGATCGACAACCGCTCGTCCTCGGGACGGGCGGGGTCGTGCGGCGCATGGGTCTTGGTCGCCGTGCGTTTCGTCAGCTTCATGGCCGGGCGCTCCTAGCAGAATCCGGGAACGGTATCCCAGGCGCGGCCTGCGTCCGGGGCGTCGTCGCGTTCCACCGTGGCCTCGATCAGACCGTAGGGACGATCCGCGACGTAGAAGACCTCACCGGGGTTGTCGAGTCCGAACGGCTCCAGGTCGACGAGGAAGTGGTGGATGTTGGGCATCGAGAACTTGATCTCGCCGATTTCCGGGTGCGCTTCGAGTACCTGCTTGCCCATCTGGAACAGGCTCTGCTGCAACGCAAGAGAGTGAGTGGACGCGAAGGCGTCGAGCATGATGGAACGGACGTCGTCGAAGGTCTTGTCGAAGTCCAGCTCGGTGGTGAGGTACCGCCAGCGGGCGCTGACCGAGGTGGCGAGGATTCGGTCGGTGGTTTCCTTCAGCGTGGTGTAGCGATCCTTCGGGTAACCCCAGAACTCCGACGCCGTGGAATTGAGGACCACGAGGTCGCTGATTCCGGAGACGATGGAGATGTCGTCGCCGTCGACAGTGACGATGGTGTTCCGCTTCTCGTCGCTCGCCTTGACGAAGGAATGGTCGTAGCCGTCTTCCCCGTTCGCGATACGCGACCAGCAGTACTGCTCGACTTCCCAGCGACCGCCGGTGATCCAGTCGAAGCTGTCGGTGAAATGCGCGCCGAGACGGAGGGCGAAGTTCTCGATCGCCCCTATGCCGTCCCGCGCGAACGCGTACACGGTGTTCTTCTGGGTATCGGTGGCAACGACGTGGGCGTTGTCGCCCTCGGTGTGCACAGCCTCGAGGTCGCCGCGCAGCTGCGAGGTGACGCTGACGTCGGTGATGCGGTGGCGAGGAGTCTCGCGGTCGATGCGGACGAGTCTGCATTCGGCTTTTCCGTACTGGTTTGCTCCGAGCACGATGGTCATGGGTTCTAGCTCCCTCGATAGGTGGTGAAAGCGAACGGACTCAACAGAAGTGGGACGTGGTAGTGCTGATCGGGTGCGGTGATCTCGAAGGTGACGATCACCTCGGGGTGGAAGCACTCGATGTGCTGCGCTGCGAAGTACGCACCGGTGGCGAAGGTGAGGCGGTAGGTTCCCGGCGTCAGTTCTCTCGGCCCGAGCGACGAGACTCGGCCCTGTTCGTCGGTCACCGCCTCGGCCACCGCGGTGCCATGGGAATCGGTAAGGGAAATCGAGAGTCCCTGCGCGGGAACGCCTCTCGCCGCATCGAGTACGTGGGCGGTCACATGGCTCCTCGGGTCAGGCATCGCCGAGGCTTCCTGTTGCGCGAATCTCTGCGATCTCCCGCAGTTCGTGTTCGACGACGGCGGCCTCGGTCTCGGTGTCGTTGGTGAGCCTGCTGTGCAGAGCGTCGAGAACTGCATGGGCGTCGCGGCCGGCCGCCCTGATCAGAAACACCTGCCCGAAACGGTTCTCGTAGGCCAGATTTCCCGCTCGTAGCCGCTGTTCGACACTCGCTTCGGAGATGTCGACGCCGGATTGTTCGGCGCTCGCGTAGTCCGCACTCGCATCGTGATTGTCGGGCTTCTCGCCGATGCGCGGATGCACGGCGAGCGCTCGACGCACCTCTTCGGCTGTCAATGGTGCGGCAGCGTGATGAACGGCGTGGCGCAGGGCCTGAACGTCGGTGAACGGTCGGGCGCTCAGAACTCCCTCGACCCAGCGAGGCACGTCGAGGCAGAGCGAGAGTGTGCGTGCCGCGCCGGTCTCGGTGGCCGCGTTCAGATCGTCGACGACCCCGGATGTGTCTGATTCCGCATTACGAAATGATGATTCCACCAAACGAGCGTGACACCGATCACATCACGTGTCAAGGGCTGATCTCGACCGATCCGTATCGACCTCTGAGGTGTTGCTGCACTGCGGCATTGGGCGCTCCGTCATGGCCGGCCGTGCGGTCGGGTCTTGACAGATCGACGTGGTCCACGCCACACTCGAATCATAAAACGGAATCATGATTCCACAATACGGACTTTCTGTATCGACTAGTCCGGCCCGTTCGAGCCCGAGAGGAACGACTTCATGACGGAGCTTTTCTGTAACGGTGGTGCCATGCGCGGCGGCAGCCTGCATCACAACGTCTCGTCCCACCCGTTCGTGGGGACCGTGCGCACCACCCCGAGTTACCGGTTCTTCTCGGTACGTGACGAGTTTCCGGCGCTGCTGCTCGATCACACCGCAGGCGCGGCCATCGAAGGCGAGTTGTACGACATTCCGCTGGACGACATACGTACGGCGTTCCTCCCGGACGAACCACCGGAACTCGAGCTCACCGTGGTTGCGCTCGAGGACGGGCGCTCGGTCCTGGGCGTCGGCCTCCGCCCCGGGGTGCTCGACGCGCAGCCGGACGAGCTGACCGACATCACCTACGCAGGCAGCTGGCGCAGGTACCGCGGACTACCGCAACCTCAGAACTGAAAGGCACTGTGCATGAATATCTTTGCTGATTCTCGACTCCGTTACACCGTCAACTGTTCCATTCTCTTCACCGATGTGCCCCTCCTCGATCGCCCGCAGCGCGCCAAAGATGCTGGCTTCGACGCCGTCGAATTCTGGTGGCCGTTCTCGAACCCGGTCCCGTCCGATGCCGACGTCGATGCATTCGTGTCGTCCGTCCGGGATGCGGGCGTACAGCTCACCGGCCTGAACTTCGCCGCGGGAGACATGCCCGCCGGTGACCGCGGAATTCTCTCCGATCCGGCGCAGGCGCAGGCGTTTCGCGACAACATCGACGTCACCGTGGGTGTCGGCGAGCGGCTGGGTACCCGGGCCTTCAACGCCCTGTACGGGAACCGCATCGGTGGCGTCGACCCGATCGAGCAGGACGAGGTGGCGATCGAGAACCTGGCCGCCGCCGCGAAGGCAGCCGCGACCATCGGTGCGGTCGTACTGGTCGAGCCGGTGAGCGGTGCACCCGCATACCCGCTGAAGTCTGCGGCCGGAGCCGTCGCCACCATCCGACGCGTGGCCCGTGAGCAGGACGTACACAACCTGCGCCTGTTGGCCGACCTGTACCACCTCGCCGTCAACGGAGACGCCGTCGCTGCTGCACTCGAGGCCCACCACGACCTGATCGGGCATGTACAGATCGCCGATTCCCCCGGCCGCGGAGAACCGGGCACCGGCACGCTCGACCTCGGCGGACAGCTCGCCGGCCTCGCCGAACGGGGTTACGACGGCTACGTCGGACTCGAGTACAAGCCCACCCAGCCGGATCCGTTCGCGTGGCTCGAACTGGCCACCACTACCAAGTAGGGATTGATATGAGCACCATTGCATTCATCGGCCTCGGGATCATGGGCAGCCCAATGTCCGTTCACCTCGCGAAGGCAGGCCACCAGGTGGTCGGCTACAACCTGACCCCCGATCGCACGGGTCCCTTGGTCGAGGCAGGCGGTACCGCTGCCGATTCGATCGCCAAGGCCGTCCACGACGCCGACATCGTCGCGATCATGGTCCCCGACTCCCCCGATGTGCAGGACGTTCTCGCCGGTGAGGGCGGTGTGTTCGACAATGCTCGACGCGACGCGCTGATCATCGACTTCTCCAGCATCCGTCCCGACGTCACCGCCACCTTGGCCGCCGACGCGACTGCGCGCGGCTTCCGTATCCTCGACGCCCCGGTCTCCGGTGGCCAGGCCGGAGCCGAGAACGCGACGCTGTCGATCATGGTCGGCGGCAGTGCGGACGACTTCGCCACGGCCAAGCCGATTCTCGACGTCGTCGGCAAGACCGTCGTACACGTGGGTCCGAGCGGTTCCGGTCAGACGGTCAAGGCGGCCAACCAGCTGATCGTCGCAGGCAACATTCAGGTGCTCGCCGAGGCGATCGCGTTCCTCGAGGCCTACGGCGTCGATCTGGCTGCGTCGGTCGAGGTTCTCGGCGGCGGCCTCGCCGGTTCGGCCGTGCTGAACCAGAAGGCCCAGAAGATGCTCGACCGGTCGTTCGAGCCCGGGTTCCGCATCGACCTGCACCACAAGGATCTCGGCATCGTCACCTCGGCTGCGCGTGAAGCGGGAGTCGTGATTCCCATGGGCGCGGTGCTGGCACAGCTGATGGCCTCCGCCCGCGCCAATGGCGATGGTGGACTGGATCATTCGGCGCTGTACCACGGTGTCGCTCGGCTCTCGGGTTCCCCGATCACAAACAAGGACAACTGATATGGCCAAGATGCGCGCGGCCGATGCCGCAGTGAAGATTCTCGAACTCGAAGGTGCAACAACCGCATTCGGCTTGCCCGGTGCAGCGATCAACCCGTTCTACGCGTCGATGCGCAATCACGGTGGCATCCGCCATGTGCTGGCCCGCCACGTCGAAGGTGCCTCGCACATGGCGGAGGGCTTCACCCGGGCCGCACCGGGCAACATCGGCATCTGTATCGGTACCTCGGGCCCGGCCGGAACCGACATGATCACCGGGCTGTATTCGGCCATGGCGGACTCGATTCCGATCCTCGCCATCACCGGGCAGGCCCCGGTCGCGCGGTTGCACAAGGAGGACTTCCAGGCTGTCGACATCGCGTCGATCGCGGCACCGGTGACCAAGATGGCGATGACGGTGCTCGAACCGGCCCAGGTTCCCGGTGCCTTCGCGCAGGCGTTCCATCTGATGCGGTCCGGTCGCCCCGGTCCGGTGCTGATCGATCTGCCCATCGACGTGCAGCTGGCCGAGATCGACTTCGATCCCGAGACGTACCAGTCGCTGCCCGTGCACAAGCCTGCCGCCTCACGCGCTCAGGCAGAGAAGGCGATCGACATGCTTCTGGCTGCCGAGCGCCCGTTGATCGTGGCCGGCGGCGGCATCATCAACGCCGATGCGTCGGAGTTGCTCGTGCAACTCGCCGAGATCCTCGACGTGCCCGTCATCCCGACACTGATGGGCTGGGGCACCATCCCCGACGACCACCGTCTCGCGGCAGGCATGGTCGGTCTGCAGACCGCGCACCGGTACGGCAACGCGACCATGTTGGCCTCGGACTTCGTGCTCGGCATCGGAAACCGTTGGGCCAACCGGCATACGGGTGGACTGGAGACATACCGCAAGGGCCGGAAGTTCGTCCACGTCGACATCGAGCCGACCCAGATCGGACGCGTCTTCGCGCCGGACTACGGCATCATCTCCGACGCCAAGGCCGCCCTCGAGCAGTTCGTGGCCGTCGCCGAGGAGCGGCGGGCGGCAGGCACACTGCGTGATCTCTCGGGCTGGGTCGAGGACTGCGCGACCCGTAAGCGCACCATGCACCGCCGCACTCACTTCGACAACGTGCCGATCAAGCCGCAGCGCGTGTACGAGGAGATGAACAAGGTCTTCGACCGGGACACTCGGTACATCAGCACGATCGGGCTCTCGCAGATCGCGGGTGGTCAGTTCCTGCACGTCTACTCCCCTCGCAACTGGATCAACTGCGGGCAGGCCGGCCCGCTCGGCTGGACCATTCCCGCCGCGCTCGGGGCGGTCGCGGCCGATCCCAAGGCGAATGTCGTTGCCCTGTCAGGTGATTACGACTTCCAGTTCATGATCGAAGAGCTGGCCGTCGGCGCGCAGTTCAATCTTCCGTACGTGCACGTGGTGGTGAACAACTCGTACCTCGGGTTGATCCGGCAGGCGCAGCGTGCCTTCGACATGGACTTCTGCGTGCAGTTGGGATTCGACAACATCAACCACCAGGACACCGTGGACACCGAGCCCGGCATCCCCAAGGGCTACGGCGTCGACCATGTGCGTGTGGCAGAAGGGCTGGGCTGCAAAGCGCTTCGGGTCACCGAGCCCGACCTGATCGGCGAGACGCTGGTGCGGGCTCGAACTCTGGCCAACGAGCACAAGGTTCCTGTCGTCGTGGAGATCATCCTCGAGCGGGTCACCAACATCTCGATGGGCACCGAGATCGACAACGTCGGTGAGTTCGAGGAACTGGCCAACACGTCGGCGGACGCGCCCACCGCGCTGCTCCTGCTGGACTAGAGATGACGCGAATTCTGCTCTCCCCGGACAAGTTCAAGGGCTCGCTGTCGGCGGCGGACGTTGCTCGGGCGCTGGCATCGGGGATTCTCTCGGTCGATTCGTCGCTCGAGACGGTGTGCCTGCCCGTCGCCGATGGGGGTGACGGCACCGTCGATGCTGCCGTCGCCGCCGGGTGGGACCGAGCGGCGGTGACGTGCACGGGCCCGACCGGTGAACCGGTCGAGACGTCGTACGCTCGGCGTGGTGATACGGCCGTCGTCGAACTCGCGTCGGCGGTTGGGCTCGAGCTGCTGCCGGGTGGGCGATCGGATGCATTGGGAGCCAGCACGTTCGGATTGGGTACGGTGATCGCGCATGCACTGGAGGCAGGTGCCGGCCGTATCGTTATCGGGCTCGGGGGCAGCGCTTCCACCGACGGCGGTGCGGGAATGCTCACGGCACTGGGTGCGCGCATCCTCGATGCCGACGGCAACGACGTTCCGCTCGGTGGCGGTGCCCTGCGCGGCGCGGTCCAGCTGGATCTGAGCGGCTTGTTGCCGTCGGCTCGGAACGCGATGTTCGAGTTGGCCTGCGATGTCGACAATCCGTTGCTCGGTGTCACCGGAGCCGCAGCGGTGTACGGCCCACAGAAGGGTGCCGGACCGCAGGAGCTGCTGTACCTCGAACACGGGATGCGACAGTGGGCGCATCTGGTGCGCAACGCAATCGGGCGGGACGTCAGCGGCATTGCTGGCACCGGGGCGGCCGGCGGCACGGCGTTCGGAGCCATCGCTGTACTCGGAGCGGTGGCAAAGCCCGGTATCGAGACCGTCCTCGAGCTGATCGACTTCGGTAGCGCTGTGGCGTCGGCCGATCTGGTCATCACCGGTGAAGGTTCGCTGGACGAGCAGAGCCTGCACGGGAAGGCCCCGATCGGTGTCGCGCAGGCCGCACGTGCAGCGGGTGTTCCGGTGATCACCGTGGCGGGTCGCAGCGTCATCGGTCTCGATCGGTTGCGCCCCTACGGAATCACCGCCTCCTATGCACTGTCCGACGTGGAGCCGGACCCACGAATCTCGATACGCGATGCCGCCAGGTTGTTGCACGAGGTCGGCCGAACCATGGCCACCACACACATTTTGGAAGGAACTTCATGACCGGAACCGATTTCACCACGCTGACCGATCTTGCTTCTCGGGCGCTCGGCGGCAGCGTCTCCGCGGCGAACGACGAGTTGTTCGCCCAGCGCGAGAACCTGATCAGGCCCGACGCCCCGCTGTTCGATCCCGCGGACTTCGGCCACAAGGGAAAGGTGTACGACGGGTGGGAAACTCGTCGTCGTCGCGACGAAGGTGGTCACGACTGGGCGATCGTGCGACTGGGCTCGCCGGGCATCGTGCACGGCGTCGTGGTCGACACCGCTCATTTCACCGGCAACTACCCGCCGTTCGTGTCCATCGAGGCCGCGTCGATCGAGGGTTACCCGTCCATCGAGGATGTGCTGAAGGCAGATTGGCACACCATCGTCGACAAGTCCCCCGCAGCCGGTGACACCGCGAACACGTACGCGGTAGCCGATCGACACCGGTGGACGCATGTGCGCCTGTCGATCTACCCCGACGGCGGAGTTGCGCGATTCCGCGTGCACGGACAGGTTGTACAGGATCCACGGTTCCTCGCCGGCACTGTCGATCTGCTCGCGGCCGAGAACGGCGCGCGGCTCACCGACTGCTCCGATGCGTTCTACTCCTCACCCGCCAACATCATCCTCCCCGGGCGGGCCCGCAACATGGGTGAAGGCTGGGAGAATTCGCGTCGACGCAACGGCGGCAACGACTTTGCCGTATTCGCGCTCGCCTCCCCCGGTGCCCCGCGCCACGTGGAGGTCGATACGAGCTACTACGTCGGTAACGCACCGGGGTGGATCCGACTCACTGCCATCGATTCTCGTCGCCGACACATCACGGACCCGACGGCGTGGAGCGAGATTCTGCCCCGCACCGCCGTTCAACCGGATACCCGTCACCGCTTCCTGCTGAACGAGTCCGACGCATACACGCACCTGCGGCTGGACGTGTACCCCGATGGTGGACTGTCCCGGTTGCGCCTGTTCGGTGAACTCGACGCCGAAGCCCTCGATGCGGCGGATGTCGCGTGGAGGTCCTCGGAGCTGCAGAGTGTCTCCAGTGCAGTCTGATCTGGTCGTTCGCGCTGCTCGTGCGGTGATCGGTGGACAGGAGGTCGCGGCGTCGATTTCTGTCCGGGACGGTCGGATCGTGGCTATCGATTCCTACGATTTGGATGCTTCGGCGGCTGCTGCGACGGTGGTCGAGCTCGGGCCGGACGAGGTGTTACTGCCCGGCCTGGTCGATACCCACGTTCACGTGAACGAGCCGGGGCGCACGGAGTGGGAGGGGTTTGCCAGCGCTACCCGGGCGGCCGCGGCGGGCGGCATCACGACCATCGTCGACATGCCGCTCAACAGCATCCCGCCGACGGTCGACGTCGCCGCGTTGGAGATCAAGCGTCGGGTGGCGGCGGATCAGTCGGTGGTGAACGTCGGATTCTGGGGCGGGGCCGTGCCGGGGAATCTCCATCAGCTTCGTCCACTGCACGATGCGGGTGTCTTCGGTTTCAAGTGCTTCCTGCTCGCGTCGGGAGTGGACGAGTTTCCGCCGCTGACGCTGCCAGAGTTGGAGAAGGCTCTGATCGAGATCGCGTCGTTCGACGGGCTGATGATCGTGCACGCCGAGAACGCCGAGGTGATCGCCGAGGCACCGGCGGCGACAGGCCGTGAGTACTCGGGTTTCTTGGAATCGCGCCCGCGTGCCGCCGAGAACCGTGCCATCGAGCAGGTGATCGAGTTGTCTCGTCTGACGGGGTGTCGGGTGCATATTCTGCATCTGTCGAGTGCCGATGCGTTGCCGATGATCGCGGCGGCGAAGCGGGACGGGGTGCGGCTGACCGTCGAAACCTGCCCGCACTACCTGTGTTTCGATGCCGAGGCCGTCCCGGCGGGCGCGACGCAGTTCAAGTGTTGCCCGCCGATTCGCGAGGCCGGTAACCGAGAGTTGTTGTGGCAGGGTCTTCTCGACGGCACGATCGACACCATCGTCACCGACCACTCCCCTTGCACTCCGGATCTGAAGAGGTTCGACACCGGAGACTTCGGTGACGCGTGGGGTGGGATCGCGTCGCTGCAGGTGTCACTGGCTGCGGTGTGGACCGAGGCACGTGCCCGTGGGTTCGCGCTGACCGACATCGTGCGGTGGATGGCAACGAACACCGCCGATCAGGTAGGTATGGTCGACCGTGGTCGCATCGAAATCGGCAGTGCTGCAGACCTTGTGGTGTTCGCACCCGACGAGAAATTCACCGTGGACGTGGACCGGCTGTACCACCGAAACCCGGTGACTGCCTACGATCGACTGGGCTTGTCGGGTGTGGTGCGACGGTCGTGGATCGCGGGGTCGGAATCCTCGACCGGGTGTCTGCTGGTGCGCGCCTAGAACGGCGGTGCTGCCGTGTCGTCTGTCTCGGGTTGTTCGTTGTCGGGTGGGTTCGGTGGGTCTGGGTAGGCGATGATGCCGGACCGTCTGGGTTTGGTGGGGATGTGTGGTCTCAGGTCGTTGCCGAGGTTGGGGACGGCTGTGCCGTTGGCGGGCAGAGTGATTCGGGTGGTCTTCGAGATGGAGGTCCACAGTATCGCTCCGCCGGGGAGCATGACTGCTGTCCAGTAGCCGGCGGTTTTGACTGTGTGGTGGTATTCGCAGAGGCATTGAAGGTTGTTGACGGTGGTCCAGCCGCCGCCGAGTGGGTTGGTGTGGTCGAAGGCGGTGATGTGGTCGAGTTGGCAGCGTGCGGCGGGACGGTGGCAGCCGGGGAAGCGGCAGTGTCGGTCGCGGAGTCGGACTGCTGCGGTCGTCAGGGTGTCGGGCCGGTAGATCAGGGCTCGGTCGGTCAGCGGGTCGCGTGCGACGGACTTTCCGAGGGTGGGGTCGGCGGCGATGGCGGCTTCGAGTGCTGCGGCGAGGGAGGCATTGCCGAGATAGATACCTGAAGGTGTGCGGCCTGCAGTGTGGATCGTCGGTTGGTTGCGCCGGATTGCGGAGGGCAGGTCGAGGGCAGAGCTGTGCCGTGTGCCTCGGCCGACGGGGGTGTGGGTGCAGAACAGAGCTGCGGCGGAGGTCAGTGATCCCAGCCGACGCGAGTGTGGGTTGTCGCTGGCGGCGGCGGCAGTTCCTGGTGTCGGTGTTTCGGCTGACGTCGGACCGGATCCTGCAGAGCCCGATGTCGTGGAGCCGGATGGTGTTGTGGACGAGCGTGATTCCGAACAGCTCGGTGCGATATCAGGTGCCGGCGATGTCCGTGGCCCAGGTGATTGCGATGCTGTCGCGGATTCAGACGATGCGGTTGCCTCTGGGGCGGTGTGAGACTTTGCCGCCGCTGACGGGTCGGTCACCGGTGACCCTGCACGTGTTGGTGCGTGCTTCCGCACAGGATCGGCGGCACCCTCGTCAGGAGTTGCCGACGGGTCGGTCGCAGAGATGGGCGCGGCCTCGTCGGCCTCGTCGGCCTCACCGTTTTCCCCGACATCGTCTGTCTCGTCGACCTCATCTGCCGGTGCCGCTGGTGCCGCTGGTGCCGGTGTCTCCGGTGCAGGTGAACTGGACGAGGTTGATTCGGTCGGGGAGTCAGCCTCCCTACCCGGATCCGTAGCCGACACGCTTCCTTCATCAGCATCAGCATCAGCATCAGCATCAGCAGCCGCGGGGGTATCTGTAGCCGCATCGGCATCGGCATCAGCACCGGCAGTCGCGTCTGTGTCGGCCTGCGTCTTAGTTGCCATTTCGGGTCCTGTTGCAGCACCTGCCTTCTCGTCGCCGGTGCGTCGTTCCCATTCCCCGGTTTCCGGGTTCTGCACCGCCAGTCCCAGTTTCTCTGCGAGGGTGACTGCTTCGGTGAGCAGGATTTGCCACTGACTGTTACGGGCGAGTTCCTGCGCGAGGTCGGGGTCTATCGATCCGTGACCGGACAGGTACGCCGGGTTCGCCAGTAGCCCGAGGAGAGTGCCGATATCGACGGTAACCATCGTGAGCGGCACCCGCCGATCGGGCAACACCGCATCGTTTTTTGGGCAGTCCTCGCATTGGCACAGGCATGCCAGTCGGGGTTCACCGTGCATCCGGGCCATGAATGCATCACACAAGCGATCTTGCTTACCGCGGGGATCTTTCGGACACAGGGTGTCGGCCATCTCCTCGAGCAGTTGCCAGGCGGCGGCGGCTTCGGGTGCGGTCAATTCCGCTCTAATGCGGGCGAGTTCGCCGGCGGGGCTGTAGGTGATGGTCCGGAATTTCTTCGCGAACTCCCGTAGTGCTGCGGCTTCCTCGGGTGCGACACGGAGCAGGATGTCCCAGATCTCCTGCTCAAGGGGACCCGGTGACGACCGGCGGGCTGCTTCGACGATCTCGTCTTCGACCAACGTGAGGATCTGGTCGGGGAGGTTGTCGAGGATTCGGCACACCGTCCGTACTCGGGGGAGGTCGATCTCCCCGGACTCGAACGCGGTCTTCACCAGAGGGAGCCGGGTGTGCAGGGCAACGCCGACGGACACATACCCCTCGGCGACGGTGGCCGAGCAACCCAACGCCACTGCCATTTCGGTGCGTCCGTATCGGCTGTAGTGCTTGTGTTTGGTGTCGCGGGTGATCCAGTCACAGTGCACGCGATAGCAGGCGGTGATCTTGCGAGAAGCTTGACGGTTTTCTGCGCGTGCGGCGGCGGTCAACGCCTCCAACGACACGGTCGGTACTGCACCCATCTTTTTCACCCCCCGGTGAGCCGAAACAAGAACGCCTGTTCGAACTGAAAGAAGCGTAACTCGACCCACCGACAAGAACTATGAACGGAATCGTAAGCAGGGTGATTTTCCCTCTGAACTGCGACTATCGATTGCTGTGGGCTCGAGAATCAATGTGAATCTTGGCTGTGTCCGAAGAGCCTGTCCCACCGTTCATCAATCAAGAACACCGGGAGAATGGCGGCCAGAATCGCTCCGTTGGCTGCGG
Source organism: Rhodococcus sp. ARC_M5 (assembly GCF_022810405.1). Lineage (GTDB taxonomy): Bacteria > Actinomycetota > Actinomycetes > Mycobacteriales > Mycobacteriaceae > Rhodococcoides > Rhodococcoides navarretei. The sequence goes on along the minus strand of NZ_JALGQE010000005.1, from coordinate 169,270 downwards.
GGAGGTAACTCCCTCCGACGAGTGACGCCATGGATCCGAGTGTGAAGAAGGCGAGCGCCATGCGAGGAAGCAGCCAGGTGGGCTTGCGGCCAGTGTGGCGGACTCCGAACGCAACGGCCGCGCCCACGGAGGCAAGGATTGCCACATGCGCGAGTACCCGGCCGACATCGGATGTGTCGAAAACCTGGACCGTGGCCATCACAGCCATGGTGCCGAGAAGGACAACGCTCAACAGGTTCAGTCGTCGATACCGAGGTAGGTCGCGAATCAACTGAATCCCTTCACGTCAGAGCGGTGGACATTCCGCATCCAGGGTAGTTACGCGTACTTCGCATCCGCCGCCGCCCCGTCGTGGTGAATCGGACCGGCCGTACGTGTCAGTGGCAACGCACTACCCCCACGTCGCACGGCCACGAACTCCGCCGCGATGGCCAGCGCAGTTTCCTCCGGAGTCCTCGCCCCCAAGTCCAGGCCGATCGGCGACTTCAAGCGTGCGAGCTCCTGCTCGGTCAATCCGACGTCGCGCAACCGTGCCGAGCGATCGTCGTGAGTCCTGCGCGATCCCATAGCCCCCACGAATGCGACGGGCAGTCGCAACGCCACTTCGAGTAGCGGCACATCGAATTTGGCGTCGTGGGTGAGTACGCAGATCACCGTCCGTGCATCGACACTCGTCCGCGATAGGTAGCTGTGCGGCCACTCTGCGACCACGTCGTCGGCGTCGGGAAACCGTGCAGCTGTGGCGAATACGGGCCGCGCGTCGCAGACCGTCACGTGGTAGCCGAGGAACTTGCCCACGCGGGCGAGCGCCCCGGCGTAGTCGATGGCCCCGAAGATCAGCAGGCGCGGTGCGGTGGCGTACGACTGCACGAACATGTCTAGATCCGGCCGGCACCGCACCGAACGGATGCCGGTACCGCCGGAGTCCAGCATCGCCAGCGCCTCGCCGACAACCACTGCGTCGACGTCCGAAAGACCGGTCGTACCCATTGTGGCCGAGGACGAGACCGCGAGTGACTGGCCGGTGCCGTCGAGCATCGTCACCGTGGCCACCGCAGCATCCGACGCGATGGCCGCGAGCACGGACCGCGGAGGACCGAGGCGTACGAACACTTCGATCACTCCACCGCAGGTCAAACCGACCGCAAAAGCATCGATATCGCTGTAGCCGAACGACTCTCGCCTGGACTCGCCGGTCTCGAGTACCTGCAGGCACAATTCGTAGACCGCGCCTTCGACGCAGCCACCGGAGACGCTTCCGACGGCCTCTCCATCGGCGCAGACCGCCATCGCGGCACCCGGAAGCCGTGGAGCACTTCCGGATACCGCGATGACCGTCGCCACCGCATAGGGAGCACCTGCGTGGTCCCAGGCCATCAGACGATCGACGATCTCCTTCACGTTACGAGATTCCCAACGCTTCTTCGATGGGGTGCAGGGCGAAGTAAATCAGGAAGATGCCCGACATCAGATACAGCAGCCAATGCGTCTGGCGTGCTTTGCCTTTGGCGAGACGAACGAGGGTGTACGAGATGACACCCGCCGCGACTCCCACGGTGATCGAGTAGGTGAAGGGCATCAGCACGATCGTCAGGAAGGCCGGTATCGCGATTTCGGTGTTCTCCCAATTGATCTTGCGCACATGCGTCATCATCAGTGCGCCCACCAGAACCAGTGCCGGTGCCGCTGCGCCTACGGGGACAACCCCGGCCAACGGGGTGAAGAAAATCAGACTCGTCAGCAGTCCTCCGGTGACGACGCTGGCAAGACCGGTTCGGGCACCTTCGGTGACGCCTGCCGCGGACTCGACGACGGCGGTGTTGGCAGATCCGTTGATCGCGCCACCGACGATGGCACCGATGCCGTCGACAGTGAGGATGCGGCTCAACCCCGGCATCCTGCCCTGCTTGTCGACCAGGCCTGCTTCCTCGCCGACGCCCAGGATGGTGCCCATGGCGTCGAAGAATCCCGAGAGCACGAGCGTGAACAGCACCACCGAGGCCGTCACGACACCTGCCCGAGCAAATCCGCCGAACAGGTCGACGTTGAACAAAAGGTCGAATTGCGGTGTGGCGACGATGGAATCGGGCACTTTCGGTACGACGGGTCCCCACGCCTCCGGCGCGATGTCGAACACCGAGTTCAGGATGATCGCCAGATTGGTGGCCACGAAGATGCCGATCAGCATCGCTCCCGGCACTTTCCGAACGAACAGCATGATCATCAGGATCAGGCCGACGCAGAACACGAACACCGGCCACCCGGCGAGCTTGCCGAACGTGCCGAGGGTGACCGCGGTTGCTGCGGACTCGTGGTGTCCGACGAACCCGGCATCGACCAAGCCGATGAGCGCGATGAATGCACCGATCCCGACGCCGATCGCCTGCTTCAGAACGAGCGGTATCGCATCCATGATCAGTTGCCGAATGCCGGTGAGGGCGAACACGACGATGACGACGCCCTCGAGAACCACCAGCCCCATCGCCTGCGGCCAGGTCATGTACGGGGCCGCCTGGAACACCACGATGGGAGTCACCCCGAGTCCGGCCGCCATGGCGAGGGGCGCGTTTCCGACGACCCCCATCAGGATGGTCGTCAGACCGGCGGACAATGCCACCATGGTCGAGAGCTGAGCCGGGTCGAGCGTGGCCCCGGTGACGTCCCGAGCATCGCCGATGATCAGCGGTATGAGGACGATGAGGTACGCCATAGCCACGAATGTGGTGACGCCACCGCGGATCTCGCGAGAGACCGTGGAGCCCCGACCGGTGATGTCGAAGAACTTGTCGATCTGGGATCGACCTCGTCCGCTGTGACGAGTGCTGGTTGTGTGTACATCGGTCATGATCGGCCCTCCCAGGGCGTGATCAACCTTGTCCGGGTTTGCGACGGTGACCGTGCCGGGGGAGTTGGCGTCGGGTTCCGCTGTGCTGGAGAAGGTCTCATCGAATGAGTCAGGGGTTGATGATGTGTTCGGGTCGAACGGGCACTCGGGTCAATGCGAGTCCGGTGGCATTGCGGATGGCTGCGACGACGGCAGGCGTGGACGACAGCGTGGGTGGCTCGCCCGCACCGCGAAGGCCATAGGGTGCCAGGGGATCCGGGTTCTCGAGAATGTCCAGTTTCATGGGCGGCATGTCGAGAATCGTCGGAATGAGGTAGTCGGTGAACGACGGGTTCTTCACGAGGCCGTCGACGACGACGATCTCCTCCATCACCGCGAGACCGAGGCCCTGCGCTGTGCCGCCGTGGATCTGGCCTTCGAGCGACAGCCGGTTGAGGATCTTGCCGACGTCCTGCACGGCCGCCATCTCGACCACCTTCACCAGGCCGAGCTCGACGTCGACGTCCACCACTGCACGATGCACGCACAGAGCGAGCTGGGTGTGGCTTGCGCCCTGTCCGGTGACGGGATCCATTCCGCTGGTGGGGCGATGGTGGAATTCACGTGTCTGCTCGATGACCCGCTCGCCGAGCACATCCTCGATCGTCGCCAGCACACCGTCGGTCGCCGAGACGATCTTGCCGCCGTCGAGGCTCAGGTCGGCCACCGCACGCCCGAGGTACAGGCCGGCCAGGACGAACACCGCCTCGCGGACGGCCTCGCACGCGGTCTTGACGGCGCCGCCGGTCATGTACGACTGCCGCGATGCGGAGGAGGAGCCGGCATTGCCGACCTTGGTGTCGGCGGGATGGATGACCACGTTGGTGACGCCGAGCTCGGTGCGCGCGATCTGCGCCTCCAACGTCACCAGACCTTGACCCACCTCGGCAGCGGCGGTGTGCACCAATGCTGTTGCCTCGCCCCCGATCACCTCCAGCCGTACGCGCGCGGTGGAGTAGTCGTCGTAGTTCTCGGAGAAGCAGATGTTTTTGATGCCGACGCCGTATCCGATCCCGCGTACGACGCCTTCGCCGTGGGTGGTCTGCGACGCCCCGCCCGGCAGATTACGGATGTCCGACGCGTCCACTGGGGCAGGCAGTTCCATCGCCTCGGCTCGGGAGAGCATCTCGGCCAGTGGGGCAGGGGCTTCGATGACCTGGCCGGTCGCGAGGATCGATCCCTGGCTGACGGCGTTGATCTGCCGGATCGCCACGGGACCGATGCCGCAGGCCTCGCCGAGCTTGTCCATCATGGATTCGTACGCGAAACATGCTTGTACTGCGCCGAATCCACGCATCGCACCGCAGGGTGGATTGTTCGTGTACACCCCGTAGGCGTCGATCTCGATGTTGGGAATGATGTACGGTCCGACCCCGAGCGAGGCGGCATTGCCGACGACGTTCAAGGTGGCCGAGGTGTATGCGCCGCCGTCGAGGATGATCTCGACGTCCGCGAACACGAGTTTGCCGTCGCTGGTTGCACCGTACTCGTAGTGCATCTGCGCCGGGTGGCGGTGCACGTGGCCGAAGAACGATTCGTAGCGGTTGTAGACGATCTTGACCGGCTTGCCGGTGTGCATCGCGAGCATCGCCGCGTGGATCTGCATCGACAGGTCCTCGCGGCCACCGAACGCACCACCGACGCCGGCGAGCGTCATCCGGATCTTCTCCTCGGGCAGTCCGAGGCACGGACCGATCTGGGCCAGATCGTTGTGCATCCACTGGGTCGCGACATAGAGATCGATTCCGCCGTCCTCGGCCGGCACAGCCAGTCCCGATTCGGGTCCCAGGAATGCCTGATCCTGGATTCCGACGGCGAAGTCGCTGCTGACGATCACGTCCGCGGTGGCGCGGGCGGCAGCGACGTTGCCGACACGCACCGGCTGATGGCGCGCCACCCCGCCGCGTTCCTGCACCTTGGGGTAGTCCGGATCCAGTGCTGCGCGTCGAGCGTCGGTCAGGGGCTCGAGCACGTCGTAGACCACGACGATCTTCTCCATTGCACGCCGGGCAGTTTCGGGATGATCGGCGGCGATGAGTGCGATCGGTTCACCCTCGTGCCGCACCTCGTCGAAGGCCAGTACCGGCTGATCCCACGTGTGGTCGAGCCCGAAGCACTTGCGCCCCGGCACGTCGTCGTGGGTGAGTACCGCCTCGACGCCGGGTGTCGCCAGCGCCTTCGAGATGTCGACGGAGACGATCTTCGCGCGTGGGTGCGGGCTGCGGAGCGTTGCGCCCCACAGCATGCCGTCGATGAACAGGTCGGACGAATACGCGAACTCGCCCTTGACCTTCAGCGTGCCGTCGGGCCGTAGCGGGCTGTCGCCGACGCGGCCGCGTCCCGGTGCGGGGATGTCGGCGGGAGCTTGCCGGGGTGTAGTGGTCGGGGCGCTCACAGCACGTCCTCCGCGAGTGTCATCAGGCGACGGTGCGCATCGGCACCGGCGCGGCCTACCTCGTCCTGCGGTGCGCTGGTCAAGACGTCGTTCTCGACGATCGTCCGACCGCCGACCATCAACCGCGCGAGCGGTGGTGTCTGCCCGTACGCGAACGCAACGACGGGGTCGTCCACCGCCGAGTAGAAGCCGTCTGTTCGCCAGATCGCGATGTCGGCCAGCTTTCCGACCTCGAGCGAACCGATCTCGCTCTGACGACCGAGTACCGTTGCACCGCCCAGCGTTCCGATCTCGAGTGCCTGACGCGCCGTCAGCGCAGTCGGTCCGTACTTGGCGCGCTGCATGTACATCGCCTGCCGGACTTCGCCGGCCAGTGGCACCATTTCGGCCGAGGCCGAGCCGTCGACTCCGAGGCCGACGGGCGCGCCGGCGGCGAGCAGATCGGAAATACGGGCGATGCCTGCACCGAGCCGAGCGTTCGAGCTCGGGCAGTGCGCAGTACCGGTACCGGTGGCCGCCATCTTCGCGATATCGGAATCGTGCAGGTGTACCGCGTGCGCGAACCACACGTCGTCGCCCAGCCAGCCCACCTGCTCCATGTACTCGACCGGGGTGCAGTTCATCTGAGCGAGGCAGTGCTCTTCTTCATCCAGGGTCTCGGCCAGATGAGTATGCAGCCGAACACCTTTGGCGCGAGCAAGCCCAGCGGACTCCACGAGCAGCTCTTTACTGATGGAGAAAGGCGAACAGGGTGCGACCGCGATCCGGAGCATGGAACCGAAGGAGGCGTCGTGATAGGTGTCGATGGCCTCGGCGGTGGCGGTGAGGATGTCGTCGAGTGATTCGACAACCTCGTCCGGCGGCAGACCGCCGTCGGACACACCCCGGTCCATCGAGCCGCGGCACGGCTGGAATCGGACGCCGATGCGCTGTGCCGCGTCGATCTCGGCGGCGAACAGGTCGCCTCGGCCCTTGGGGAAGATGTAATGGTGATCGGTGCTGGTGGTGCAGCCCGATTTTGCCAGCCAACCGAGGCCGGCGGCGGCGGCTCCGCCGACGACCTCGGCGTCCATCTTGGACCACGGCTTGTACAGTGCGACAAGCCATTCGAAGAGGGTGTTGTCCTTGGCCAGGCCCTGGGACGCCCACTGGTACAGGTGGTGGTGGGTGTTGACGAGGCCGGGGGTGACGAGGCAGCCAGAGGCGTCGATCGTCTCGGCCCCGGCGATGATCGGTGCCGGGCCCGAACCGACAGCGGTGATCATCGTGCCCTCGACAACGAGGTAGCCGTTCGGGATTTCGTCACCGACGATCGGAGCGATGTACGCACCCGAGATCACCGTGGTCATATGGCTTCGGCCTTCCGAGTTGCTGCGAGGCGAACGGCGTCGAGAATCTTCTCGTATCCGGTACAGCGGCAGAGGTTTCCGGCGAGAGACTCACGAATCTCCACGTCCGACGGATTGGGTACACGTTCGATCAGGTCGTGAGCTTGAACCACGAGACCCGGTGTGCAGAAGCCGCACTGCACGGCTCCGCACTCGACGAACGCTTCTTGCATCGGATCCAGCTTGTCGCCGTCGGCGAGGCCTTCGACGGTACGAATCTCGCGGCCCTCGACCTGTCCGGCGGCCACCAGGCAGGCGCAGGCGGGGATGCCGTCGAGGTAGACGGTGCACGAACCGCATTCGCCCTGTTCGCACGCGTTCTTGGAGCCGGGGAGCCCCATGCGTTCACGCAGCAGGTAGAGCAGACTTTCGCCCTCCCAGACGTCGTCGGCTTCCATGTCTTTTCCGTTGATGGTGCAGTTGACTCGCATGTTCAGGCCACCTTCCGTGCGGCTGTGAGGTCTCGCCATGCCCAACCCAGTGTTCGCCGGGCCATCACGGACAGGGCGTGCTTGCGGTAATCGGCAGTGCCTCGTACGTCGTCGATGGGACTTGCTGCCGCACTGACCAATCGGCCGAATTCCTCCGACACCCGAGGATCGAGGGCGCCGTCCCACTCGAGTTCGGCCGCGAGGTAGTTCTCGGCATCGTAAGCCCGGCGCGGCGTCGGCGCAGCGGAGCCGAGACCGGTACCGATGCGACCCTCCTGCGGAAACAGTGCGATCGAGAACGAACAGACGGCGATGACCATCGCATTACGGGTGCCGATCTTCGAGAAGTACTGCGGTCCCGCTGCCGGCGCTACGTGAAACGCTCGGATGAGTTCGTCCGGCTGACAGGAATTACGTTTGACGCCGAGGTAGAACTCGGTCGCGGGGATCATGCGCACGCCGCGCTCGGCAGATTCGACCTCGACGGTCGCGCCCGCAGCGAGCAGTGGTGCATGCAGATCGCCTGCGGGGGACGCGCCCCCGAGGTTGCCTCCGACCGTGCCGCGATTGCGGATCTGCGGTGAGCCGACGGTGCGCGACGCCTGGGAAATGCCAGGAAGCGCGTCTCCGAGCTCGGCGATGATGCGGACGTACGGCACGCCTGCACCCACCCGGAGCGTTCCGTCGGGGAGCCGTTCCCATTCGGTGAGTTCGGTGATCGGGTTCAGATCCAGCAGTCCGCCCGGCCGGTGCAGGTCGAAGTTCATCTCGACCATGACGTCGGTGCCGCCCTGGATGGGCACCACGTCGACGTCGTCGGCCTTCGCGGCCAACGCGTCGCTCCAGGTCTGCGGTCGTAGAAATTCCATCGTGCTGCTCTCCGCTCACGTGTCTTTCGGTCGTGTTCACCCAGTACAGCCGCCGGGCACGATGCGAACGAGAGACAGGAACAACGAAGTATGACGCCGATCACAGTGTAGGTTTTGGAGGTTCCTACGAAGAGGGAGGTCGAATCACCGTGAGACTGCGTGATCTGGTCGATCTCCCCGACCTCGAGCTGCAGCCGATCGTGACTCCCGAGCATTTCGACCCGACGATCAGATGGGTCGTGACCACCGACATGCTCGATCCGAGCCGCTACCTCAGCGGCGGCGAGCTGGTGTTGACGGGATTGATGTGGCGGACCGGCCCCGAGGACTCGAGGACGTTCGTACGGGCGGTGTCCAAGGCCGGCATCGCCGCGCTGGCGGCATCCGACGGCGGCGTGGTACCCGACGATCTGGTCGACGCCTGTCGCGAATACGGTCTGCCGCTCTTTCGCGTACCCGCCGACATCGCGTTCGCCACGGTCACCGAGAGCGTCGTCCGGCAACTGTCGACGGCACGAGCATCGGACCTGAGCCTCGTGCTCGATCGGCACCGACGCCTCGTGGCGAGCGCAGGACCGGGCGGCGGGCTGGGTCCGCTCCTGGACATGGTTAGTTCAGACCTGGGGATGAGGTGCTGGGTCGTCACCTCGTCGGGGCGGGTACTCGCCGGATCCGAGGATCCACCCGACACCGGCTACCTGGCGCACGAGTTCATGACGTCCGTCCGGATGCCGAGATACTCACAGGCGCAGAGGGTCTCGATCTTTGCGGTCGACGGAGAGGTCACGCCGCGGGTGGTGGACTGGTTCGTGGCATTCGAAAGCGATTGGCAGACATGGGATGCACCGCGGATCTCGCTGGCCGAGCAGTTGGCGTCCATCGTCGCGGTCGAGCGCAGCCGTGCGGACGATCGCTTGTCTGGCTCAGGGATTCTGGCCCAGGAATTCGTGCGCTCGATCGTCGGTGGGGCGACGGCCACAGACATCCTCGCTCAGATGCACGTCATCGGACTCGACATCGAAACACGGTACGCAGCAATAGCTGTGGCCACGTCGGGTGAGACGGTGCGGCTCGGTGAGTTGCGCCCGCTTCTGCGAGAGGTGCTGGCACCGCTCGAGATCACGGTGGGAGTCGTCGACGACGAGGCGTTCGCGTTGGTGGAGGCGCCGACCGATCGAACCGATTCCATCCGGCGTGCTGTCCAGGCGTTGGCCCCGGGATTGGTCGGGAGCGGCACGTCGATCGGTGTCAGTGCTCCGACCGCGCCCGCCGAGATCCGAAGCGCCATCGAGGAAGCGCGGTATGCCCGCCGGCTCGCCGAGCGCCGTGGCTCGGACTGCAGCGTCGTCGGACATGATGAATTAGCCACGCTGACAATTCTTCTCGCCAACGTTCCCGACGACGTGCGACGGATGTTCACCTCACGTCTGCTCGCTCCGTTGGTCGAGTACGACGATCAGCACAACAGTGATCTCGTGGAGACGTTGTCGGTGTACCTCGACACCAACGGTGCCTGGACGCGATGTGCCGAACAACTGCACATGCACGTCAATTCCGTCCGATATCGCATCCAGCGGATCGAGGAACTCACCGGCCGCGATCTGTCGCGGCTGGAGGACAGAATCGAGTTCTACTTGGCACTTCGGCTGAGATGACTAAGGTGAAGCCCATGGCTCTCATTGCTCTGTTGGATCTGACCTTCAAGCCCGAATCTCTTGCCGAGGCGCGTGAGTTGCTGCGCACGGTGCTAGCCGATACCCGCGCATTCGAGGGTTGCCTCGGTGTCGAGGTGTGGGTGGACGAGGAGAACGAGGCGCATGTCGTCGCCTACGAGACGTGGGAGTCGGTCGAGGCCGATGCGAAGTACCGCGAGTTCCGGGCCGGTCCCGGCAAGATCGTCGATTTGCCGCCGTTGCTGGCTGCCGCGCCGTCACTGACCAAGTTCACCGTCGATTCGTCGATCTGAGTTCTCTGCGAGAGTGGCGGTGCAGCGCTACCTGCTGATGCCCGACAGCGGTAAAGGTCGTCCGGTGAGAAAGCCCTGCACCATGTCTGCTCCGAGTTCGACGGCCACCCGCAGTTCCGCTTCGGTTTCGACGCCTTCCATGATGACCGTCGAGCCGATCTCGTGTGCGAATCCGATCACCGATGCAGCGGCGGCCCGTCGAATCGGGTCGGTGTCGATTCCGTGCACCAGTGCGTAGTCGACCTTCAGGGTGTCGGGTCGCAACTCGACCACCTGGCGAAGTCCGGCGAAGCCGGCACCCACATCGTCGACGGAGATGGAGATGCCAGCTCCGCGCAAAGATTCGATGGTTCGGGCGACCGCGCGGTAGTCGTGGACTCGCTCGTGTTCGGTGATTTCGATGTGGAACTGTCGGTTCTTCTGGAACGGCCGCAGTACGGCAGCCAGATCGGTGGAGCGAATGGTGTCGGCAGATGCGTTGAGTGAGATGAAGATCCCGCAGGGAAGTGATTCGGATGCGGCCAGCGCGCGGTCGATGGCCGCGACTTCGAGAAGCGGTCCGATTCCCGCATCGGTGGCGTCGCGGAACCACATCGACGGCGGGCCGTAGCCGAAAGGAAAGCGAGAGAGCGCCTCGTACCCGACGACCTTCGTGGTGGCCGCGTCGCAGATAGGTTGGAACACCACGTCCGGCCCGCCTCGCGAGATCAGAGTCTCGATGCGCGTGCGGACGGCCGCTCGCGTTCCGGTGCTGCTGCCCCGTGCAGTGCCGTCGTCCTCGTACAGTCGAGACTTGTTGCGATACATCTCGATATCGGCCAGTGCGATCAGTGTGCGCACGACGGTAGGGGTGACGGGTTCGCTCCCTAGTAGCTCCGAGGCCGAACCGACACTGGCGGTGAAGGGCGGCCCGGAGAAGCTCTCGTCGAGACCGGCCCGGATCCTGTGATCGGTCGATTCGATCTCGCCGGGCGAACCGACGTGCACGATGACGAACTCGTCGCCGCTCAGACGCGAGACCACCGATGTCTTCGGAACCGCGGCGGTGAGTCGCGAGGCGACCTCGATCAGCACTGCGTCGCCGGTGGGGTGCCCGAATCTGTCGTTGATGTCCTTGAACCGATCGATGTCGAGAACGGTGACCCCGAGGGTTCGATCCGAGGTGCAGTCGGTGGACGCGGTACCGACGTCGTCGATCGCCTCGAGCAATCCGCGCCGGTTGTACAGGCCCGTCAGCGAATCGACGACGGCGCCCGATGCCCGAGAACGTAGATGCCGGATGTACGCCCGCATCATCAGGGGGGTGAGGTACAACGTGGCGACTGTGACTGCGGTTGCTGCCACCAGCCACGGGTTCTTTCCCTGACCGACCGCGAGTACGCCGAGCGCAAGTACCGTCGCCACCGAGACTGCCAGGTGAGCCCACATGACTCGGAAAGAGCTGGCAATGACGGTGAAGACGGCCACGATCGTGAACATCATGCACCCGGCCAGCGGTACGTAATGGTCGGTGCTGCTGAACAGGATGCCAACGATGCCGACGTCCGCGTAGAACACGAAGGCATTGGCCAGACGTGTCGACGGCCATGGTCTGACGAACCACACGATCGCGACCGGAATCGTCGTCAACGCCCCGATGAGGACGAATACCGCCAAGCCGTCGTAGTGGATGCCGGTGGGAACCATCAGGATCCCGGACAGGCCGAACAACAGTGTCAGGGTTCCGATGAAATACCGCACCCAACGCTCGCGCGCTGTGTTCGCGAAATACTTGTAGTCGTCGTCGACACTCGAGTGTGTGGCTTCGAGGCCAGGTCTGTACCGTGTTCGGCCCTCGGCCGTCACCGCAATCCCCGGTCTGGAAATGGGCATACCTCTCATGGGCAGATCCCCGGCCGACTGAACGCTACCAGCGCCACCTGGAGCTGGGCCGGAATCGGGCGTACTCGCTGGCTACCAGTGCGTCAGACCATGTCTCGCTTGGTGAGCCACCGCAAGGTGGGCCACCCGAGAAACACCGGCAACCAGCAGGTCAGAACGCGGTAGAGCAACACCGACGGCACGGCGATGGAGGCGGGTAGACCGAACGCGGCCAGACCCCCGATGAGCGCGGCCTCCACGGCCCCCACACCGCCAGGAGTCGGTGCGGCGGAGGCGAGGGTTCCGCCGATCATGGTCACCACCGTCACCGTCACGAACGTGGTGCCGCCGCCGAAGGCCTCGATGCTCGCCCACAACGCGAGCGCCGCACCCAGGGTCGTTGCTGCGCAGCCGAGGATGATGATCGAGAAGCGTTTGGGGTCGCGGGCGAGCTCGCCCAGTTCGGTGAGGACTTCCTTGATCTGTGGCCGGATGGCGACCCGGAGCCAGCGTCGTAGCTTGGGTACGAACATGAACGTCCCGACGACGCCGAATGCGGCACCGGCGATCAGATACAGCACGGTGTTTCCGGGGACCATGTTGGACAGACCGGACGAGGTACCGGCGACGACGCTGAAGAAGATCAACAGGCTCACGTGCGTGATCACCTGGACGGATTGTTGAAGCGCCACAGCGGCCGTCGCGCGGACCGTGCCGAGGCCACCCTTCTGCAGGAATCGCACGCTCAGAGCAAGCCCGCCGACACCAGCGGGAGTCGTGGTGGCCGCGAACGTGTTCGCGACCTGCATCACCGTCAGATTCCAGAAGCTGACCTTGCCGAACGCGCACGCCCACAACGCAGCTCCGGCGCCGATGTAGGTCAGGGCGGACACGGCCAAGCCCAGCAGTGCCCACCACCAGTTCACCGAACCGAGCTCGACGACGAATGCGGGGACCGCGCTGATGAACGGATAAGCGACGTAGACCAACCCGATCAACAGCACGAGCGAGATGATCTGGTTGCGGCTGAACCGGGTTACCTGTTCGGCCTCGATCTTGGCGGCACCGGTCTGCTCGAGAACTTCGAGCCGGATCGCCTTCATCGTCTGCGCGTCGTCGGACACCGATTGCCGAACGCGAGGCGGGATGGCGGATTTGGTGAGACGGCCCGAGGCCGCGACCACGGTGTCGAAGCCGAGTACATCCAGAGCAGTGGCGACGGCACGCTGCGGGCCGAAAAGATCTGCGGTGGTGAGCAACAGCTGCGCCACGTCCGATTGCATCTGTGAATCCGACGCACCCAATTCGGCGTGACCGAAGCCGCAGAACAGGGCTTTGCCGTCGTGGATCCGGAGTTCGCCTCGGTGCAGATCGCCGTGGGAGATCTGGTTCTCGTGCAACGTGTTCAGAGCCGACCACAGAGCGTTGAGGGTGGCATCGTCGTGCTCTGCCTCGATCGGATCTCCGACTGGCTGGCTGTGCGCGTACAGGGTCCATCCTCGATCGAGTGCCGACACGGCCAATGGGTGACTGCCCGCAGCTCCGAGGCCCTTGATGGCCAGACCCATCAACGCGCGATGCTCGACGGCTCGCCGCATGGACGCATGCAGTGGCGCAGTCTCGCTGCCACGCAGCGTGATCCACCGCCAGAACTGGCGCAGGGCACCACCGCTGCGCTGATTCTGCCCGTACAGCTCGACCACCACATCCGCGTCGGGCGTGTGCGCGTTCAGAACCAGTGGACCGGGACCGGCAGGACGGACGACGGTGAAGCTGCGAACGGTGACGCCGCGGCTGTGGAACAGACGAACCGCCGCGTCGAGTGGAACCTCGAGTGCCGGCGTACCGACCAGCAGCACGATGACGGCTCCGACCAGCCAGCCGACGGCCAGACCGAGCATCGAGCGTGCCGGGACGACAGTGGAGACGACCAGATGGATCGGCACGAACGCGAGCAACAGCGTCCACCATGCCCGACGCCATCGCGCGGGCAGGCCCGGTCCGGAGACCGTCAGGGCCGCAGCCAACATGGCGATCCAGCGGGAGTCGTCGAGGAATTGCGCGAGGAACGTATCGAGTCGCTCGGGGACGTCGAGGTCCCAGGTGGGCGTGGAGATCCCGGTTCCGGTGATCGACAGTGCCAGTGCGGCCAGCAGGGCGGCGGCCGCATACCCGGCGAGCAGTTTCCATTTGAGGCCGGCGATCAGCCCGATCAATACGCCGAACGGGAGCGCGAGAATGGCGACGCCGTAGACGATGTAGACGGCATTGGATTGGTCGGGGCTGAGCACGCCCACGATGTTCGATACCGATTCTTCCAGCGCATCCCACTGATTTCGGGTGATCAAGGAACCCGCGATCACCACGCCGAGCAGTACCGCGGCCGATACGACCCGAATGATGTCGCTGGTTCTTCGCACCAACGGCTGAAGCAGGTTTCCCGCTACGGGAACGTCCCGCCCATCCACGCGCATGGGGTCAACCTACCGTGCGGTTCGCCTACGGAGTTCGTTGCGGACGGTGGGCCATTCGGATTCTATGATCGAGAACACGACGGTATCGCGCAGTGAACCGTCGGACATGCGTTGATGATTGCGCAGAATTCCGTCCTGCTTGGCACCCAGTTTCGCGATCGCCGTCCGTGACTGCAGGTTCATCCAGTGGGTACGAAATTCGACGGCGATGCATCCCAATTCCTCGAACGCGTGCGTCAGCAGCAGCAGTTTGCTCGCGGGATTGGTGCCGGTTCCGTGCGCGGAGCGGGCATTCCAGGTGTATCCGATCTCGACGCGACGGTTGTTCGCGTCTGCATTGCAGAAGGTTGTCGCCCCGATGATCTGCCCGGTGTCGTTGCGGCGCAGTGTGAACGGAAGCATGGTGCCTGCGTCGAGCAATCCGAGTCGCCGGTCGATCTCGGCCGCCATCTCCTCGGGCTTCGGCACGCTGGTGTACCAGAGCTTCCACAACTCACCGTCGCGGGCCGCGTCGCACAGACCTTCGAGGTGATCGTGGCTCAGCGGTTCGAGGGTCACGAGATCGTCGACGAGGGTCACCGGTTGCAGAAAGGGCATTCGCCGACGATACGTCGGATCTCCCGCTACGGGAAAGCGCAATGATCGCCGCCGAGGTGACGGCCACAGCCACCACGACGAGGGCGATCACCTCGCTGAACGCAGGGGCATAGGCGTCGGCGAATCCGGGTTGTCCGGCAGCGGCGGCATCCGCGTCGGCTCGGTCGGGTACGCGTCCGCGGACGAGGATCGTCAGCAGCCAGGCGTAGCCGGCGACCACCACGGCCTCGCTACCGATGCGGAAGAGATTGAGTACTCCTGCTGCGGTGCCGCTGCTGTGCGGTGGCACTGCGGCGAGTGCTTCGCCGTCGACCAGGCCGACCGGAAGTCCGAAGCCCAGCCCCAACAGGATCATCGGGACCACGACGGCGGCAAGCGGGACGCCGGGTTGCAGGGCCAGCATGCCGAGATTGCCGAGAACCAGGAATCCGAGGCTCGTCAGGATCACCCGGTCCGGGGTGACGGCCTCGAAGGCGGTGAGCGACCTGGCGACCGCCAACGGAGCGATCAGCACCGGCATCGTCATTGCCAGCATGAACAGTCCGGCCCGGCCGGGAGTGAGGGACGCAACGGCGCTGAGCGCAGCGGGCAGATAGGTGAGCAAGGTGACGAAGCCGATGGCTCCGGCGACCGGGACCAGGCACAGGGCGAGGAAGCGGCGGTTGCGCAGCAGGCCGAAATCCAGGAGTTTCGATGGTGTGGATGCGCTTCGCAGAGCAGGAAGGGCCAGTGTTCCGACGGCCGCGACGAGCAGAACGAGCGCCTGAGCGGCGAACACTCCGCGCCAATCGAGCACGGCGATCAGCAGCCCGGAAATGGTCGGCCCGAGTGCCAATCCCAGTCCGTTCACGGTGCCGAACAGGGCGAACGCCGTCGCTCGTTCGGTCCCCTGGAAACGCAACGAGAGAATGGACGTCGAGCCCACCAGGACCGCCGCGGCACCGATGCCGGCGACCACCCGCGCGGCGTCGAGCAGGAGCAGTGAGGACGCCCAGGCGCTGACCAGGCTGGCGACGGCCGTGAGTACGACGCCGATACGAAACGACGTGCGATGCCCGATGCGATCCGAGACCGCGCCCCAGACGACGGTGAACAGTGCGAACGCGACGTTGAAGCCGTTGACGACCCACTGCAGTGGCGTCGGATCGGAGCCGAGATCTGCGGCGATCACCGGCAGCGCGATGGCGGTGCCCGAGATGGACATCGGAACGACGAACTGTGCTGCGAGTACGACCGGCAGAACTGCTCTCATGAATCCCCCTGGGCTTAGGTACGATGATTTTCGTACTAGATCAGGATTGAAGGTACGGCGCAAGTCGTACCTCGCTGTTGGAGGGTGTTCATGGCAGACGAGAACGGGCATCCGGAGCCCGAGGAAATGCACCTCGGCGCGGTGATGTCTGCGCTGGCGGATCCACTGCGTCGCAAGGTGGTCACCGAACTCGTCGGCGACGAGGACGGAGCCGAGCGAACCTGCATGTCGTTCGAGCTGGGCGTTACCAAATCGACTGTTACGCATCACTTTCGAGTGCTACGCGAGGCGGGGCTGGTATTCCAGGTCGACCGTGGCAACAGTCGCAAAGTGACGCTGCGCCGCCAGGAGCTGAACGAACGATTCCCGGGCCTGCTGGATCTGATCGCGAACGAAATCCACTAGCTCGCAGCGCCGTGTCCGCTCTACGGTGGAGGTCATGCACATCGCCATGATCGGCACGACCGCTCCCAGCCATATCTACCCATCGCTGGCCGTGATTGCCGAGTTGGTCCGGCGCGGGCATCGCGTCACCTACGCCGTCGGTGAGTCGCTGCGACACCTGGTCGAACCCGCAGGTGTCGAGGTGGTCTCGTTCACCTCGATACTTCCCGACGGAGAGTCGTCGTGGCCGGACGATCCGGCGGCGGCGATGCAGGTGTTCCTCGACGAGGCGATCGAGTCCTTCCCGATACTCACTGCGTTCTACGACGACGATCAGCCGGATCTGTTCCTGTACGACATCGGCGGCATGACTGCACCCGTCCTCGGTGTGCGCTACGGGGTACCTGCCGTGCAACTCTCGCCGACGTACGTGGCGTGGGACGGATATGCAGAGGATCTCGGGGATGGGATGACCTCCATTCGAGAGTCGCCGACCGGTGTCGTGTATCGCGACACCTATGCACACTGGTTGCGAGAGAACGACATCGACGCCGATCCCTGGGAGTGGATCACGTATCCGGCGCACTGCTTGTCGCTGATCCCGAAAGTGATGCAGCCCAACGCGGATCGGGTGGCAGAGACGGTGCAGTTCGTCGGACCGTGCCTCGACCCGGTACGCCTGAACGATCGCAGCTGGACCGCACCCGACGGGCCGCTCCTGTACATCTCGTTCGGCACCGGATACAACGAGCGACCCGAGTTCTACCGACTGTGCATCGAGGCGTTCGGGAACACGGACTGGCACGTGGTGATCTCCATCGGCCGACGCGTCGACCCCGCCGCGCTCGGCGCGCTGCCTGCGAATATCGAAGTACACGAACATGTTCCGCAGCTCGCCGTGCTCGATTCGGCCACGGTCTTCATCACCCACGCCGGAATGGGTGGCTGCACCGAGGCGCTGTGGTTCGGTGTCCCGACCGTTGCCATCCCCCAGGCAGTGGATCAATTCGGCAACGCGGCAATGCTCGCCGAACTCGGGGTGGGCGTGCACCTGGAATTCGAGAAGGTCACGGCCGCGAGCCTGGCCGACGCGGTTGCCAAGGCTCGGGGGTCGGCATCGCGCGCAACGGAGGTGAGTGCCGAGGTGCGGGCACACGGTGGCGTCGACCAAGCGGCTGATGCGGTGGAAGCGTTTCGCCGGTAGGTCACGTTGCGAGTGCGCGTAGCTCCTCGAAGGTCTCGGCGTAGGTCTCGCGAACCCGGTCCCAGGATGCCGTCATGTCGACGCTCTGCGGATCGGGAGTGGGCAGCGCGTATCCGTACTGGGAGCGAGGCACCGGGTTGCCGGGCAAGACGAGCACCTGAGTGAATGCCGCGGAATCGGGATTGAACGTCAACGTGTGAGAAGCGACGTTGCGGCCCCAGTCCTCCGATGGCCACGACAGGAAGATCACGTGCTGCGGGTTCGCCGCGACGTCGGTGTACGAGACGTAGCTGCCGTAATGATCCTCGCCCGGCGACATGATCTTGTACGCGCCGTTGTCGGTGTAGATCAGGAGGGCCTCGGCGAACGGCTTCTGATCGAACAACGCCGTGTAGCGAAGTGCCTGAACGAACACTGGCTGTCCCAGCGGGATCGAGATGGGCTCTGTGGTTGAGGTCATGAGAATCGACTCCATCGTCGCAGAATCCGGTGCAGCCAGCCGCGCCTAGCGCGGTCCAGTGCACCCGATTCAGTCCTCCAGAACGCTGACGCTCACGCCGTAGGGCAGGAAACGAACCCGTCGACGCGGGTCGGTGTTGTCCTTGTGTGCCCGGAGGGCATCGAGTTCGGTGGCGTAGAGCTGATCGATCTGCGGTGATCCCGAGTCGTCGACGCTGTAGATCGCCCAGACTCCGTCGCCCTTCTGACCTGTGGTTTCGGGCTCCGGCGGCGCTTTGGGTGCCCCGGCGCCGGAGGCGAACAGTGAGCCGACCACCTCGCGCAGTCCTTCGGTCGCCTCACGGGCGAACTTGTCGAAGTCGTCGGATCCGAATCCGAAGGGTCCTTGGTTGGCCATGGCTGTACCTCCTCAGGTGTTCCTCCAGTATGCGCGTTTTCTCCGAACGGGCGAGAAGCTATTGCTGTAGCCGGGCACCGATGGTGTTGTGCAGCGCTCGCAGTGAGTTCTGGCCGAGCGAGACCGTCTGCGATTCGACGTAGCGCAACAAGTGCGTGTCGTCGAGGACCTTCTCGCTCGACTGGATCAGCACTGTGCCGGCACCGGTGAAGTCGCACTGACGCTCCTCGCCGCTGTTGGCACCGAGGAATCCGCGGGCTGCACCGAGGAAGTTCTGCATCCAGTCGGCGTCGAAGTGATGCGACGGCGACGGGCAATCTGCCCATCCGACAAGGGCTTCCGGGTCGATGCGCAGCGGCGGCTCGGCGAACATGACCGGGCCGTTGGACGACGCCAGGAACTTGCCGGTGCCGAGCAGAGTCAGGAATCCCGGAACGATGGACTGCTTGAGATCCAGAGTCGGCTCGAACGCAAGGAGATTCGCGGCCCGGATGGTGAGGTTGCCGTCGTCGAGGTCGTAGCTGTTGATGTTGAACCCACGGTCGCCGAGGATCAGCTTGCCCTGCCCCTGCGCGAGCACCCAGTCGTTCGAGTACAGCGGAGACGAGAACCGTGCGGCGACGATGGCGGGCATGGACGTCTGCCCGAGCGGTTCGAAGCGAACGTTGCCGTAGTACGCGATCATCGCGCCCTTCGACGTGAACCACGGCTGGCCGGCGAGCTCGACGCAGAACGCGTAGTCGTTGCCGGGGACGTTGTCGTTGATCGGCAGAGTGTGCGGGGTGTGAATGTCCAGACCCATGGGGTGTCCCTCCTAGAACTTCTGCTCGGACGCCTGCACCCACACGGTGCCCATGCCGGTCATCTTCAACTGGATCGCCTCGCCGCTACCTTTGCCGACGGCGTCGCGCCACCCGACGTTCGCGGAGATCTCGACGTTGATGTTGCCGATGTGGCAGACGTACGCCTGCGGATCCACCACGACCTGAGGGTGATCGGGCCCGACCTGCAACGGTGTCGCGCCGCCGTGCGAGAGAACCGCGACGCTGCCCTGGCCGGTCAGTTGTGTCGTGAACAGACCCTGCCCGGTCATCGCGCCGCGCACCGCTCCGCGGACGCCGCCCTGGGAGGTCAGGGCCACGATGGAGCTCTGCAGGTAGCCGTCGTGCACCAGGAGTCGATCGGCTTCGACGGTGAGCATCGAGGAACCGTCGAGGTGGATCACCTCGATGTACAACCCGGCGTGACCGTAGAAGACCTCGCCCTGCCCCTCGGCGGCCATCATCGCCACGTGCTCGCCCGCCATCATTCGCCCGGCCATGCCGGCGACGCCGCTCATGCCAGGCATGGCACCGGCCGAGCCGCCCATCGAGTGCGGAACGAACCGGACGTCGCCGGTGTAGTAGAGCATCGCTCCACGACGCGCGAGCACGTTCTGATTCGGTGCCAGAACGGATTTCACGACTTTGCTGTTGACGAGTTCGAGCGGCACGTCAGCGCTCCTCGGGTTGGATGTAGACGACGCCCTGGCCGTCGAAGCGGAGAGAGAACGCCTCGCCGCTGCCGCCGCCGATGGCGGACCGCCACGTGACGTCGGTGACGAAGCTCTGATTCAGCTGACCGCGATGGGCGACGAAGGCGTCGGGATCGACCACGAGTGGGTACTGCGGATCGACGGCGAGGGCGATGATGGGCCCACCCTTGGACAGCAATGCCACGGTGCCGGTTCCGTTGACGACGGTGGTGAACAGTCCCTGGCCGGAACTCGCGCCGCGCAAGCCGGAGAATTTGATGTCCGTCTTCAATTGCCCTGTGAGAGCAAGCAATTGGGACGATTCGACGTGGAGGTTGTCGCCCCGGACATCGACGAGGGTGATGTCCTGAGCGTCGACGGCGAAGTAGACGGTGCCCTTGCCGGACACGTCCATCAGCGACAGCGACTCGCCGGTCACCTTCTGTTTGAGTGCGGCGCGGAATCCTCCGCCGCCACCCATGCCTGCGCTCTTGAAGGTGACGTCGCCCTCGTACGCCACCATCGAGCCCGACATTGCGCGCAGGGAGTCGCCGGTCAGGTCGGCGACCAAGACGCGGTGCCCGTTCATCCTCAGCTGAGCCACGGGGGAACTATGCCACTGCACGCGCCCCCGCGGCTACCGCTGGAGAAAATATCTAGACGAGCGGCTTCAGGGCCTTACCAGCCAGTTCGACGGCTCCCGGCTGGTGTCCGTTGGTGATCAGGTTGATGATGATGCCGTCGACGCCCTGATCGAGGACGCGCTTCTGCACCTGCTCGGCGACGTCGTCGGGGGTTCCGCAGAAGTGGCGATCGGTGGCCTTCGCCGCGTCCTCTTCCGACAGGTTCGTCAGATCGAGGCCCTGCTTCAGTACGAACTCGCGCTGTAACTCCTTGGCCTTGTCGCCGTCCTCGTCGACGATGACGAAGGCGAGGAAGCTCGTTTCGAGGTCCTTGGGGTCGCGGTCGACCTCCTCGCATCGGGCCTGCACGGCAGCCATCTTGCGCGGCAGTTCGTTGGCGTCGCAGATGATGTTGAGATGATCCGCGAATTGAGCGGCCAGGCCGAACGTCTTCTTCTCGCCGCCACCACCGAGCATGATCGGCAGATCATCGCGGATACGCGGCTCGTTCATCGCGTTCTCGACCTGGTACCAGAGGCCGTCGAACGTCGGGCGCTGGCCGCGGAGCATCGGCTCGATGATCTGCAGAGCCTCGTCGAGTCGCTCGAAACGGTCGGTGAAGGTACCGAACTCGAGTCCGAAGCTCTGGTGTTCGAGTTCGTACCAGCCGGCTCCGATCCCGAGGATCGCGCGACCGCCGCTCACGACGTCCAGCGTGGTGACGGTCTTGGCCAGGATCGCCGGATTGCGGTAAGTGTTGCCGGTGACCAGCGCGGAGAGCTGGATGGTGTCGGTGGCCGTCGCGAGCGCGGACAGCGCGGAGTAGGCCTCGAGCATCGGCTCGTCGGGCTTACCGATTCCGGGGAGTTGGTAGAAGTGATCCATCACGAATGCGGTGTCGAAACCGGCCGCTTCGGCCTCGCGCGCCTGCGCGATGACCTGGGGAAAGAGTTCTGCGACCGAACCGTCGTAGCTGAAGTTGGGCATCTGGTAACCGAGGCGAATAGTCACGAGAGCCACGCTACTCGGATATCGGCCCGTGGCATGCGCGAGAGCGCGATAATTCGACGATGACATCCTTGGAGCTGACCAGGCAGCCGTTCTCCGGATTCGCAGTCGACGACCTACCCGCAGCTCGGGCCTTCTACGCCGAGACTCTCGGTCTGACGGTCACCGAGAACGAGATGGGGATGCTCGAGCTGCACCTCGGGACCGGGGCGATCGTGCTGATCTATCCGCGCCCCGGGCACGTGCCCGCGCAATACACCATCCTGAACTTCCCGGTGACCGATATCGAGAGCGCTGTCGACTCCCTGATCGCCAAAGGGGTTGTGTTCGAGCAGTATCCGGACATGGGCACCGACGACAAGGGAATCTTTCGCCACGGCGGACCGTTGATCGCCTGGTTCACGGACCCGGCGGGCAATGTGATGTCGGTGCTGCAGGATTGACGACCCCTACGCAGTCGGGGTTCCGGCGGCGAGTGTGACTGTGCCGGAGCTGGTTGCACCCGTGTCGTCGACCCATTCGACGACGGCGGAATCATCTGGGCGACGGCCGAGCAGCGCCTCCGACAGATCCGGTGACGATCCGATCTCCGCGCCGTCGAACCTCACGATCACGTCTCCCGCAGACAGTCCCAGCGCCTCCGCCGGGGAATCGGAGGTCACCGAGACCACGGCCGCCCCCATTGCCGGCTTGTTCTCGAAGACCGACACATCGCGTACCGAGACTCCGAAATACGGTGTGGGGCCCACATGCACTGTGCCGCCCGACTGCCCGGCGATCACCTGATCGAGCACAGCGACCGCCTCGGAGATGGGGACGGCATAGGCCTCGGGTGCCTGCGGCGGTGAGAACTCGGTGCCGTTGCGCGCCTCGTCCGAGAGCCCGGCGGTGTTCACGCCCACCACTCGGCCCCAGGCGTCGAACAGTGGCCCGCCCGAATCCCCAGCTCGCACATCGGCATCGACGCGAATCATCTTGTCGAGAGTGTTCCCCGAACCGTCCACCGAACTGCGCGTACGCACCTGCTGATCGAGAGCCGTGACCGCGCCCGGTGCAGGAACCAATACCCCTGCGCCCGAGGCATTCCCGACGGCGACCACCGCGTCACCCACGTCGGGAAGTGGGTCCGGTGCAAGCTCGACCACTGGCAGGTCGACCGCGGTGATCAACTGCACGACCGCCACGTCGCGGGATTTGTCGTAACCCAACACGGTGGCGTCGTAGATCAGTCCGTTGCCCATGTGCACTGCACTGATCTCGGTGGCGTTCTCGACGACGTGGAAGTTGGTGAGCACGATCCCGTCGGGGGCGACGACGAAGCCGGTGCCCGCGACGCCGGAAAAACCGGCCGACGCCGCGAGGGTGACGACGGTGGGATCGACGCGAGCCGAAAGTTCGTCGAGGGTCAGTGGTGGGGGTTCGACGACGGGTGCAGGTGCCGGCGCAGGTTCCTGGATCGGGCTGTCGATACCCAGCACCCCTGGACCGAGCGGTGTGGCGAACAGCCATGCACCGGCAGCGACCAGCGTCAGTACGAACGCTCGGCCACCCGACTGCATAGGAACCGATTATGGTCCGGTGGCGACCGCGGTGCCAGTCAGTCGACGATCATGGTCAGCGGTACCTCTCGGTGCGCCGGTCTACAGTCTGCTCATGCCCGCGTCGCATCGACCTCGAGTCCTCATCGGCATCTCCGGTTGGACGTACGCACCCTGGCGAGGAGATTTCTATCCGACGGGTTTGGCGCATCGCAAGGAGCTCGGGTACGCGTCGGAACAACTATCGTCGATCGAGATCAACGGCACGTTCTATGCGATGCAGAAGCCGTCGAGCTTCAGCAAGTGGCACGACGAGACGCCGGACGACTTCGTGTTCTCCATCAAAGGCGGTCGCTACGTCACCCACATCAAGCGGCTCGTCGGCGTCGAGGCGGCACTCGCGAATTTCTTTGCCACCGGGGTATTGACGCTGGGCGACAAGCTCGGACCGTTCCTGTGGCAGTTGCCGCCGAACCTCGAGTTCGACGCGCAGAAGGTGTCGGATTTCTTCGCAATGTTGCCCCGAACAGTCTCTGCTGCAGTCACTCTGGCCGAGGCTCGCGACGACAAGTTGGCCGAGGATCGAGTGTTGTTGCCGCCTCCGTCGTCTCGGATCCTGCGGCACTGTGTGGAGGCTCGGCATCAGAGCTTCGCCACCGACGAGGCCGTACAACTGTTGCGAGAGAACGATATTGCGTTCGTTGTCGCCGACACCGCCGGTAAGTATCCGTACGTCGACACTCCGACAGCCGACTTCATGTACGCCCGCCTGCACGGCGACGAGGAGCTGTATGCCAGCGGCTACACGGATGCGGCGCTCGATCGATGGGCCGCGAAGATCTCGGACTGGACGGCCACGGGCCGCGACGTCCACGTGTACTTCGACAACGACATCAAGGGATATGCACCGTTCGATGCGATGAAACTGATCGAGCGCATCGGTAGGTGAGTATTCGGTTCTCTACGTTATGTTCTAGATTTGCGAATAGATCACTGTGTAGGCCCGGACGCAGGTAGCGCTTCCGCCACTCGGGACAAGCTCGCGGCGGACGCCAGGACCGTAGCCACCTTCTCTCGCAGCGCGTCGCCCTCGAATGTCTCCGCTCGGCCGCCCACGCTGATCGATGCAACGACCACCCCGTTCCGCCCGAGGATCGGTGCTCCGACGGCCGCGACGCCGGAGAGGTAGTCCGAGTTGCTCAATGCGTACCCCTGCGATCGGATCTGTTCGAGACGTGTCAGTAGCTCGTCCGGTGCGGTCGGTGTCCGATCCGTGAACGCAGGTAGGTCGTCGGTGAGCCAGCGGTCGCGAATCCGAGCGGAGAACGCCAACATGGCCATAGGGCCTGCGGTCGCGTGATACGGCAGTACCGAACCGATCGAAATGCCCGCGACGACAAGGGGATTGCTCCCTTCGTGGCGATCGATGCAGACGGCTCCCTCGTCTGCAGGGACCATGAGATATGCAGTGTCGCCGAATTTTTCGGCAATCTCCGACAGGTACGGCTGCGCGGCTCCGCGAATGTCGAGCTGGGTCAGTGCCGATGATCCGATCTCGAACACGGGCATGGCGATTCGGTACGAGCCCTCGGACGTTCGGTCCACCCAGCCCGCGTGGATCATCGTGGTCATCAACCGGTGCACGGTGGTCTTGTTCATTCGACTTGCTGTCGTCAGGTCGTTCAGCGTCCACACCGGATGTGAAGTGTCGAAGTGCTCGAGCAGCCTGCACGCCTTGACCACCGCGCCGACGATGTCGCGGCCGGCAGCGTCAAGACCGGCGGTATGACGGCCGGAGTCGGCGTCGGACTCGGTGGGCGATGCCACGTGTGCTCCTTCGATCGGACTGGGAAGTGCTGCCGCCATCCTACGAACCCCTCTTGACTTGTGATCGCCACCACTCTAGTTTCGGAATGCGTTCCGCAATACGAAATGGATGGTGTGTATGACTGCGACACTCAGGGAACTGACCGAACAGGGCCTCGTGTACGCCCCCGGCGTGTGGGACGGGCTGACCGCCAAGCTCGCCGAGCAGGCCGGGTTCTCGGCCCTGTGCGCCTCCGGCTTCGCCGTGTCGGCCGCCCTCGGACTGCCCGACGCCGAGCTCTACACGATGACCGAGAACCTCCAGGCCGTGCGCACCATCGGCGAAGCATCCTCGTTGCCGCTGGTCGCAGACATCGACACCGGCTACGGCAACGCGGTGAACGCAGCGCGGACCGCAGGCCGATTCGCCGCCGCGGGTGTTCAGGGCGTCTTCATGGAAGACCAGCTCTCGCCCAAGAAGTGCCCCATCTGCGTGGGCGAGCCGGTGGACCTGATCAGCGTCGAGGAAGCGTCGGGCAAAGTACGGGCCGTCCGGGATTCGCTTCCGGATCACGTCCTGATGATCGCCCGCACCGATGCGCGGGGCGACGACGCGATCCGACGCGCCACCGCGTACGTCGACGCCGGTGCCGACATGATCATGCCGGTCACGAAGACCTTCGAGACCGCCGAGGAGTGGGCTCGCTGCCACGACGAGGTCGGCGTCCCGCTGATGGCGACGTTGACCGCGTCGACCTGGACCGAGCGCGAGTTCACCCCGGAGGTGTTGCAGCAGATCGGTGTTCGACTCGCTCTCCTGCCCACCCAGGTGCTGATGGCCGCCACCGGGGCTGCTCGTGACGCTCTGCGTCGCCTCGCCGGAGGTGAAGCACCCGCCGATGTCAGTGCAGACGCACTGCAGCACAGCGAGTTCGTCGACCTCATCGGCTTCCCGGAAGTCGAAGCAGCGCAACGCAAGTACCTGCCCTCCGAGACGAACGTATGACCGAGATGAGCTCCGATGCATTGACGATGGTCGAGAAAATCCTCGGCCGAACCTGTGATTCCGATGTGGTGCATGCCGGGGAGAATCACGCTGTCCGGCCCGCTCGCATGATCGCCTACGACTTCCCCGGCTACACCGACGTGATGTTTCGGCAGATGCGCGACGACTTCGGCATCACCGAACTCGTCGACCCATCCCGGTACGTCGTCTTCATCGACCACATGCTCACCAAGAAGAATGCCAAAGAACAAGAGGTGCACCAGGTCACGCGAGATTGGTGCGAGTTCTACGGCATCGAGCTGCACGAGGGTCGTGGCATCGGACATCAATTGACCGCCGAGCTCGGTCTGGCGACCCCAGGCGACTTCCTCGTCCACTTCGACGGACACATCAGCGGAATCGGTGCCTTCGGCGCTCTCGGATGGGGCATCAGGCGCGACCTCATCGAGGCCTGGGTGACGGGTCAGCTGTACGTGGACATTCCGGCCACCACCCGGTTCGACCTCGTGGGTGAGTTCGGTCCCGGCGTCGACAGTCGCGATCTCGTGCACACGATCATCGACCTGGTCGGAGCCGACGGATGCGCGCACCAGGTCATGGAGTTCGGTGGTCCCGGAGCGCGATCGATGAAGATCGACCACCGACAGGGGCTGTGCGGGATGGCTATGTTCACCGGCGCGGTATCGGCGATATTCGAGCCCGACGAACTCTCGCTCGCCTACGCCCATGACGTCGCCCGACACGCGTTCACCCCCGTCCGCCCCGACGAGGGTGCCGACTACGCAGCCCGCCACACCATCGACCTGTCGACCGTCGTTCCGCAGGTGGTGCAGCCCGGATCGGCTCGGGCAGCCAACACGCACACCGCTGCCGACCTCGCCGGAATCCCGATCACGAAGGCGTTCATCGGCTCCTGCGCCAGCGGCCGTATCGAGGACCTGCGTGCTGCGGCTCTGGTGCTCGACGGCCGAACCGTCGCGTCCGGCGTCGAACTCAACGTCGTTCCGACATCGCAGAAGGTGCACGATCAGGCCGAAAGCGAAGGGCTACTGGAGATTCTGCGCTCGGCCGGGGCTCACATCGCGGTGTCCAGCTGCGACTTCTGCTTCGGCTACCAGAAGCCGTTGGCGGCAGGTGAGAACTGCATCTCCACCGGAGTTCTCAACATCTCCGGCCGGATGGGCAGCTCCGAGGCCAACATCTACATGGGCTCGCCCTACACCGTCGCGGCCAGTGCGCTCGCCGGCTCGATCACGCAGGTGGGCCCATGAGCGCGTACCCGCCGCCACCGGAGGTCATCGAAGGCCGTGTGGCGTGGATCTTCGGTGACGACTTCGACATCGACCTCGTCGTGGGTGTCGCCAACATCAAGTCCTACGACCCAGACCACTTACGGTCGGTCTGCATGACGGCGTACGACCCGGACTTCGTGGACCGAGTTCGGCCGGGAGACATCATCGTCGGCGGACGCAATTTCGGCTACGGCCACCCGCACTATCCGCCGATGGTGGCACTGAGAAACCTCGGAATCAGTGCCGTTGTCGCAGAATCGTTCTCACCCGGATTCTGGCGCGGCGAGACCTTCAACGGGATGCCGTTGATCACCGTCCCCGGGATCTCCGACGCAGTATCCGTCGGCGATGATGTCAGACTCGACTGGCGTCGAGCCGAGGTGTCGAGGAGGGATGGTAGAACGATCACCGGTCATCCACCGAATGCCCGAACCATCGCCGTCATCGAAGCAGGCGGTTCGTACGAACTTCTTCTCTCCGAACATCGAAGCACGCAACCACTCACAGAAGGATCAGCGCGATGACGAACACCGAACACTCCCGCGCAGGAGTCGTACCGCCCAAGGCGGACACCACGACCGCGCGCCGAGCTGCGCTGGCCGGAGGTGTCGGCACTCTCATCGAGTACTACGACTTCGCGGTCTACGGCTTCCTCGCCGTCATCATCGCGCCGCTGTTCTTCCCCTCCACCAGCCCCGGCGTGTCGATTCTCGCGACCTTGGCTGTGTTCGGTGTCGCCTATGTCGCCCGTCCGCTGGGCGGAATCTTCTTCGGCCGACTCGGTGACCGCAAGGGTCGGCGGCACGCCCTCGTCATCACCGTGGTGTGCATGGGTGTCGCCTGCGGAATTCTCGGACTGCTGCCGACGCACTCGAGTGTCGGTGTGTTGGCACCCATTCTGCTGGTCATCATCCGGCTCGCCCAGGGATTCTCGGCGGGCGGTGAGATCGGCGGTGCCGCAACGTACATCGCCGAATCGGCACCGCCGAACCGTCGGGGATTCTTCGGGTCCTTCACGCCGGTGGGATCGACACTCGGCTTTGCCGTCGCCGCGGCCGTCGTCGGGCTCGTGGCTCTGATCACGACCGACGAACAGATGTCGTCATGGGGATGGCGCATCCCGTTCCTGCTCGCTTTGCCTCTGGCGTTCGTGTGTCTCCGGGTGCGGCTCAAGCTAGAGGACAGCCCGGAGTTCGAGGAGATGGCAGCCAAGAACGAGGTCGCCAAGAGCCCGTTGAGTGACGTCGTGAAGAGGCAACCGTGGTCGGTGCTCCGCGTCGTCGGCATCGCGATCGCGATGAACGGATCCGGCTACATCGGACTGACCTACTTCAGCGTGTATCTGATCAACGACCTCGGGTTCTCGAAGGACTCGGTGTACTGGACGTCGGCGATCGCAATTGCTTTGGCCTGCGCCACTTTCCCGCTGAGCGGCATGCTCACCGACAGGTTCGGCCGCAAACCGGTACTGCTGTTCGGCTATGTGGCGTACGTGATCATCGCGCTGCCGGTGTTCATGATTCTCGGTGCCACATCGAGCATTCTGATCGTCGGCGTCGTCTACTTCGTCTACATGGTGCTCAACGGTGTGGTGCAGGTCCCGGCTTTCCCACTGTTCACCGAACTCTTTCCTCGAGCAGTTCGGTATACCGGAGTGTCGTTGGGCTTCAACATCGGAACGATCGCGGCAGGCGGAACTGCGCCGTACGTGGCCGCACAGTTGGTCGAATCGACCGGCAACGCCATGTCACCGGCGTACTGGGTGATGGGCGTGTGCGTCATCGGCGTTGCGACGGTACTGACCATCAAGGAGACGGGCCACAGCAAGCTTCCTGTGTAGCTCGCGGAGCTCTGCTGTCAGCAGAGCTCCGATCCGGGCGTTCGGCAGAGCAGACGGACCGCTCACCGGCACACTGGATTCATGAAGCTATTGGTCCTCGGTGGCAGCGACTTCGTGGGACGAACTGCCGTCGAACGTGCTCTCGAGCTGGAGTGGGATGTCACGGTCCTGAACCGCGGCACAACCGCGTCGGATCCCCGTGTCACGCGACTTCGGGGAGACAGGCGCTCGTCCGACGGATTGGATGAGACCCGAGAAGTCTACTGGGACATAGTCTTCGACACGTGGTCGTGGGAACCGGACGTGGTGGCGCAGTCGGCGACGATGCTTGCCGATCGAGTCGGTAGCTACGTCTACGTCTCGAGTCGGTCGGTGTACGACGCGCCGCGAGCGGGAGCGACCGAGACGTGGCCGACGGTGCAGGGACCGGGCGAGGACTATGCGCGGTGCAAGCTCGGCGGTGAGCAGGCGGCTGCCGCGGCTTTCGGCGATCGAGCGCTGCTGGTCCGCGCCGGGCTGATCCTCGGGCCGTACGAGAACATCGGCCGACTTCCGTGGTGGCTGAACAGAATCGAGCACGCCGGGGATGTGCTTGCGCCCGGTCCCGCCGACCTCACGCTGCAGTATGTCGATGCCCGCGATGTGGTCGCCTGGAGTTTGGGTGCTGCCGCACGAGGGTTGGGTGGACCGTACGACGTGGTGAGTCGAGCCGGGCATGCCACCATGGGTGGTGTTCTGAGGGCCTGCATTTCCGCCACCCGATCCGACGCACGCCTGTGCTGGGTGGAACCGGACATACTCAGCGCTGCAGGTGTGCAGCCGTGGACGGAGCTCCCGATCTGGATTCCGCCGGGCGCGGATCACGATTCGTTGCACGCGTCCGATGTCTCGAAGGCATTCGCCGAGGGGCTTCGGACGCGGCCGATCGAGGAGACCGTCGCAGACACGTGGGAATGGCTGCAATCGGTGAACGGACGGACGCCGATGAGGGGTGATCGGCCGCCCGTCGGACTCCCGGCCGAGCGTGAGGCGGCAATTCTGGCGGGTCGGTGAACTCGACAGACGCGCGCGGAATCGCCAGACGCGTTCGGAATTGTCAACGGATCGGTGTCGAATTCGCGCGCGTATGACGAACGCGCGCGCGTTTGCGGGAAAACCGGCCCCACTACCCCACTATTCGACACTCTTGAAGCAAAGCTAGAGATGGATAGACAACGCTACGGAGTGCAGAGTCGTCGTACGGCACCCTCGATTTTCGACGCTCGACGCCGGTGTTCGGTGTCGTCGATGGGCCCGCAGTCACTGCCCGGTGCGGTCATCCACGCCGAGGTGATGCCGAACATCATGGTGAACAGGTCGTCGACGGTGAAGGCGTCGGAGATCAGACCTTCCTGCTGTGCGACTGCCATGGCGCTGCGTCGCTGTGCGATGACCGAGCGAATGTCGTCGTTGCCCGAGGTCGCCATACCGCCCTGAAGTTGAGTCCACAGCAGCAGTCGGTGCTCCTCGGGATGCGCGGCGAGATGCAGGTATTCGCGCGCCGCGTATCCGCCGAGGTCGTCGACCGCGAAGGGGACCTCGTCGATGAACCGTGCGAACCCGTCCTCGACGACCGCCCGAAACAGGGTTTCCTTGTCTCCGAAGTATGCGTACAGGCGTTCCTTGCTGGCCTTGGCTGCAACCGCGATGCGATCCACCCGGGCACCGGCCAGTCCGTGTTCGGAGAACTCGTCACGGGCAGCGATGACGATGCGGGCGCGGGTTGCGCTGGCGTCAGGCTTCATAGCGGCCACCCTACCCCGCCAACCAACTAGTTCGTTTGACACCCGGTGCCGCATCGCCTACCTTTTCGATCGGGACATTTTTCGTGCCCAGAATCAACGAGTACGAGTGGGGTAGAAACATGTCGCAGGTCTCCGAGCACGAAGCGTCGGATCCGAATCCGAATTACGAGCGCCGGTGGTTGGTGCTCTGCATCGTCGCCATCACACAGCTCACGATCGTGCTCGACGGCACGATCGTCAACATTGCGCTGCCGCAGGCACAGCTGGACCTGGGCATCAGCGACAGCAGCCGCGCCTGGGTCATCACCGCCTACGCGCTGTCGTTCGGCGCACTCCTGCTGCTCGGCGGACGCATCGCCGACTACTGGGGACGCAAGCGCTCGTTCATCGTCGGCATGGCAGGCTTCGCCGTTGCCTCCGCCATCGGCGGACTCGCCCAAGAGGGCTGGCAGCTGTTCATCGCACGCGCAGGCCAAGGTGTCTTCGCCGCATTGCTCGCACCCGCAGCACTGGCCATCCTGACGGTCACGTTCACCGACACCAAGGAACGCGCCAAGGCATTCGGAGTGTTCGGAGCGATCGCCGGTGGCGGCGCAGCCGTCGGTCTGCTTCTCGGCGGAGTACTCACGGAATACGCGAACTGGCGCTGGTGCCTGCTCGTCAACATTCCCGTTGCGATCTTCGCCATCGCAGCCGCTGTCCCGCTGGTCAAGGAAAGCAAGGCGCACGGAGACACTCGCTACGACCTGCCCGGCGCGATCCTCGTCGCACTCGGACTGGCATCGCTGGTCTACGGCTTCACCGAAGCCGAAGACGGCTGGGCGACGGTACCCACCATCTCCTTCATCGCGCTCGGCCTCGCTCTGCTCGCCGCGTTCGTCGTCGTCGAGACCAAGTCCGACAACCCGTTGCTTCCGATGAGCGTGCTGCTCGACCGTGACCGCGGTGCCGCATACATCGGATCCGCGGTGATCGGTGCCGCACTGCTCGGCGGCACGTTGTACCTCACCTTCTACTTCCAGATCGTGCTCGAGATGAGTCCGGTGATCGCCGGCGTCGCGTCACTGCCCATGACCGGCGGCATCCTGATCACCGCTGCGATCGCGTCCGCTCTCGTTCCGAAGATCGGACCCAAGCCGCTGATGGCCGTCGGTCCCGTCGTCTCGGCGATCGGTCTGCTCCTGCTGACGCAGATCGGCGTCGACACCTCCTACTGGACTCATGTGCTCCCCGGCGTCGTGCTCCTCGGTCTCGGCCTCGGTCTGCTGATGGTGCCGATGCAGAACGTGGCGCTCATCGGCGTCCCCGATCACGACGCGGGTGCCGCATCCGCTCTGATCAACGCCACCCTTCAGGTCGGCGGCGCACTCGGCGCCGCAGTGTTCACCACGGTGTACACCTCGTCGAAGACCACGTACCTCGCCGAGAACCCAGCGCCGACGCCGCCCGCAGGAGTACCCGCCGAGGCCCTCGCAAGCCAGGAAGTCCCCAGCGACGAGATGCTGGCCGCATTGCCGGAGCCGATCCGCGACTTCGTGCTGGCCACCATCGATCACGCGTTCGCGGCCGAGGTATCGGGCTACGCCTGGGCCTTCGGAACCGCCGCGATCCTGGTCGCGCTGGTGTGCCCGGTTGTGCTCGGGCTCGTCCGCGCAAAGAAGGACGACCTGCCCGTCGGAGACACCCCGGTCCACATCGGATAGCTCCACAGTGACAAGAACCCCGCTGCTCACCCGTCGAGCAGCGGGGTTCTTCGTTTCGAAAGTGTCGTCAGTCCGGGTCGATCGCGTCGGCCTGCGCCGTGAGCAACATGTGCAGCAATTCCGGCGGCAGGGCCATGGGCGGCATCGCACCGAGGTCGATCGAGTTCTCGGTGTCGCCGTTCAGTTCCACCACCTCGTCGTGCAGGCTCTCCATCTTCTCGTCGAGCTTGTTCGCGCTCTCGGCGGCCTCGGTCAGTTCGGCCAGCAGAGTCGGTGGAATCTCTCCGCGGTACTTGTAGAAGATCTTGTGTTCCAAGCTCGCCCAGAAGTCCATCGCGATGGTGCGGATCTGTAGTTCGACGAGCACCGGCTGGACGCGGTCGGACATGAACACCGGAATCTCGACGATCAGGTGCAAACTCTTGTAGCCGTTGGGTTTCGGGTTCGCGATGTAATCCTTGACCTCGACGACCCGAATGTCGGTCTGGCTGCTGAGCATGTCCGCGATGCGGTAGGTGTCGGAAATGAAGCTGCACGTGATGCGGACCCCGGCGACGTCGAAGATGCTCTCGCGGATCGCATCGAGCGTCAGAGCACACTTCTTGCGTCGGGCCTTGTCGATGATGCTTTCGGGCGTCTTCAACCTCGACGAGACATGCTCGATGGGGCTGTACCGGTGAATGTGGGTGAATTCCTGCTTGAGGATGTTGATCTTCGTGATCAGCTCGTCGATCCCGAACTTGTAACTCATCATGAATCGCGTGAAATCGTGTCTCAGCCGACCCAGGTCGACTTCGGTATCACCGTTCTTCATGACCTCGTTCATGGACACGATTGTCCACGACGGCGGGCCGGGCGCGCGCGGCGCGAGAATCGAAGCTCGCATCGCTGCACGACGGGCCTAGTTCCGGTGTGAATCTCACGACCCCGCAGGACTGGCACTGGTGCGTCCGGTGATGCCCGAGCTCACACGAACACGCCCGCGAACCGACGAGAACAGAATTGGCGACGAGCCGATGACCGTTCCCGCATCGAGTCGGCGCTCTCTCGGCCCATCGATCCCCCACGCGGTACAGCGAACCGGCTGCGGGCTCTGGTTCGAGTGCCATCGCGCGCGACCGCCTTCGAGATCCATGCCATCCGATGTGGACCGCCCGAAGTGGCTCCGCTGGCCGCATCGCCAACTTCGGGGGCCCGCTCAGACTAACAGAAATCGAACGTATGTTCTAACGGGTCTGTCAAAACCACGTCTTGCGGCCACCGACTGCGCGCCCCATCGAACCGAGCACCGTCAGGACCGCGCCGACGACCACCAGGATGATGCCGAGAGTCGTCAAAATTGAAATACCGGCGAAATAGCCGATGAGGGCGAGGATGATTCCGAGAACGATCATGACTACTCCTGGTGCCAAAGTGAGTCCGCTACCGACGAATTGCCGATGGGACCGAACCTACCCGGGCGCGTTGACGATTGCTCACAATTGTCGCTATTTTCCGGCATCCACTTTCGCCGCGAGGAAAGCCTCCGGATCGATGAGATCCGCCTGCCCCACGATCGATCCCAGATCCGCGATGCGCTCGATGCCGGTGAGCACCATCTCCTCCTCGACGGTGCCCTCGGCGTAGCCGTAATAGCACGTCGAGGTTGTGTGGTTGTGATCCTTGTCGATTCGGTTCGCGCGGCCCTCTATCTGCCTGATGTCGATGGGGGTCCACCTCGGGTCGTGAATCAGCGTCACGCGTGGCGCAAGGGTGGAGACCGTCCCTTCCGGGAGCAGTAACTCGTTGGTGTGCAGGTTGATCGCGCTCGTGGTGGTCGAGACGATGACCGACGCGTCGCC
This sequence comes from Rhodococcus sp. ARC_M5, assembly GCF_022810405.1. GTDB lineage: Bacteria > Actinomycetota > Actinomycetes > Mycobacteriales > Mycobacteriaceae > Rhodococcoides > Rhodococcoides navarretei. The sequence goes on along the minus strand of NZ_JALGQE010000005.1, from coordinate 134,756 downwards.
GGTCTGAAAGCGTCTGATCGACGCCTCCTGATCTGGGCTGCTCATGCTCCCGTCGACCACGGCGACGTCGAGGCCCTCGTCCCGCAGCGTCTGCGCAAGTGCGGCGACGGACTCGCGGTAGAACATCGAGACGAACACCTGATTGCCTGCCTTGACCCACGTCCGTACCTGGTCCGCAGTCGCCGGAATGCGTAAGTAGGAACACTTCTGGCGGAAGCGCAGAGTCGCGGCGCGGGTGCTCGGGTTCTTCTGCAGCACTCGCTTTCCGCCGACGGCCTTCCAGATCGGCAGGCCGACTTCCTTGCGGTAGTCCACCCACGCCGAGTTGTAGAGGCGCTTCTGCGCGGCCGTGAGTTCCTGACCGAGGGGCTCCCGCGGAGTCGGCGGGGACGGCCGCGAAATAGACCACGGCACAGCGCCTCCCGACAACCAGCCGTGCACCGACGCGATGTCGCGGGCGCGCTTCGTCGCGTCCTCGGGCTCCCACCGCCACGTGGTCAACCCCGTCGTCGCCTTCCCTGCCTTGACGGCGAATCCGGATTCGATGAGGAACTCCGCCCACTTCATCGTCACCGCGTAGCCGAGATACTCCTCGTCGCCCAGGATCTCGACCCCACGGCTGCGCTCGACCGCGCGAGCCATGTACGCGAAGTGCAGCGGCTGGTACCCGGGGGTGGCAGACATCCACACCACCGAGCGAGCCGCCTCCTGATACCGCCAGAGGATCTGCGACTGCTGGGATTCGATGTTCATCAACGCATGCGACTCGTCGGCGATCACCACGTCGATGTCGAACCGAAGCTCGCCCAGCGAGATGGTCCGCTTGTTCTGCGTCCGTTTACGTTTGCCCAGATCGGTCTCGGGCGGAACAGAGAGCAGCTTCTTCGTGGATTGGTAGGTGATCAGCAACCACCGCTTGCGGTCGGACGGCTCGATGTCTGCCTCGCTGTCGGCAATGGTGCGACGCCACCCCGGCAACGCACCCTTGGGCGCAACCACCAGCACCGTGCCGATCTCGGCCGCCGACATCTGCCGGACTGCCTCGCACACCGCCAACGTCTTGCCCAGACCCGTCGAATCCATCTGCGCGAAATAAGGGAACCCGGCCTCGAGCGCGGCCAGATGGCGTCCAACGGACTCGAGTTGGGTGTCGCGCGGTTGCATTGCCCGCTCCCGCACCACCTCATCACGCCAGTTCTCGTTGGCATCGTCCTCCAGCCAGCGCTGCAGGCTGTAGGGCATCGACTCGTACGGCTGCAGGTATTCGGGCAGCTCCGTGCCGTAGTAGGCGAACACCCGAGGACCCGGATACCAGCGCGCCCCGGCAGCGCCCGCCGCCGACCGGTCCTCGAACGGCACGTCCAAGACCCAGACGCGCTCACCGGGATCGGGCACCCGAAGATCCGGAGCAGCGGACTTGCGGGATGAGGTCTTGCGCGGAGCCGCTCTCTTACGAGGTGCGGACTTTTTTGGAGCAGCGGCCTTCGGGGCAGCTTTCTTCGCCGCAGGCTCACCGTTCTTCATCGCCGCGAACTTTCGTGCAGCGCTGCTCTGCCCGGCCTTGACGGTGCGGGCAGTGGTGGATCGGGCAGTGCGTTTACGAGGTGGCATCGGATCCAGTCTGTCGTACGGTGTGCACGAACACCGTAAAGGAGCCCTGTGACAGACACGAACGACCCGCGCGCCGTAGTACTCGTCCACGATCAGGACCCGGCTCTCGCGCGACGCGACATCGGAACCCTCGACGCCGAATTGCGCACCAGGGGTTTTCAGTTGGACGTGCATTCCTTCGATCACAGCCCCGATGTCGCACCGCCGCGACTGTCCGACGCGCAGTTGGTAGTGGTCATGGGCTCACCCGACGCCGCGTACGACGACACGCTGACGTGGCTCGCGCCGGAGATCGCGTACGTGCAGCATGCGATCGATGCGCAGGTCCCGGTTCTGGGCGTGTGCTTCGGCGGCCAATTGCTCGCGCGGGTACTCGGCGGATCGGTACGCAAGTCCGAGCACCCCGAGTACGGATTTGTCGACGTCGAGACCTCCGATCCCGAGCTCGTCGCGGCGGGCCCGTGGATGGAATTCCACGTCGACACGTTCACCGCTCCGCCGGAGGCCACGGTGGTCGCCCGCAACGCGGCGGCGCAACAGGCCTTCGTCCTCGGACCGCACCTCGGGTTGCAGTTCCACCCCGAGATCGACCTCGATACCTACGATGCGTGGGCCGCCGCGTGGGACCGCGACGGCGTCGAACATGCGGTGGACGTGCACGAGATACGCCGAGCCATCGCAGACGCCGAACCTGCAGCTCGGGCGCGTTGCTCGGCCCTGCTCGACGCATTTCTCGCCCGATCCGCGGCGGTGCCCCGGTAGGGTCGAACGATGACCGAGGCCAGGCCCAGCAACTTCAGCGATCACCAACTCGGCATCTACGCCGCCGGGATGTTCGCCCAGCAGACACCGCCGATCACCACAAACCTGGCGCGGCTGGAGGATCAAGCCGCCGAGAAGCTTTCGCCCGAGGCACTGGGCTACATCGTCGCCAGTGCGGGCAGCGGCTCGACGGCGCGGGCCAACCGGGCCGCCTTCGACAGGTGGGCCATCACGCCGCGGATGCTCCGCAGTTCGGCGGCCCGCACTCACGCGTGCACCGTGCTCGGCACCGAGATGCCTGCTCCGCTGCTGATCGCGCCCGTCGGGATCCAGACACTCGCCCATCCCGAGGGCGAGCTCGCGACGGTTCGTGCGGCTGCGGAACTCGGTGTGCCGTACATACATTCGACGCAGGCATCGCATTCGTTCGAGCAGATCGCCGAGGCAGGTGGCGACGCTCCCCGCTGGTACCAGCTGTACTGGCCGACGGACGAGTCGGTGTTGCTGAGCTTCCTGCAGCGCGCGAAGGATTCCGGATTCACCGCGCTGGTGCTGACGCTCGACACGACGTTGCTGGGCTGGCGGCCGGCCGATCTCGACCGTGGTTACCTTCCGTTCCTGGCCAACCTCGGCATCGAGAACTACCTGACCGATCCGGCGTTCCAAGCAGGACTCGCTCAGCCGGTCGAGGAGAATCCCGTTGCCGCCGCGATGCATTGGGCGCAGATGTTCCCCAATCCGGGGCTGTCGTGGAAAAATCTGGCGTTCCTGCGCGAGCACTGGGACGGCCCGATCGTGCTCAAGGGCATCTGCACCGTCGGCGACGCCCGAGAGGCTGCCGCGCACGGGGTCGACGGCATCGTGGTCTCGAACCACGGCGGTCGTCAGATCGACGGGGCCAGAGCATCACTCGACGCATTGCCGTCCATCGTCGAGGCTGTGGGCGACGAACTGACCATCCTGTTCGACTCCGGTGTGCGTACCGGTGCCGACATGGCCAAGGCGCTTGCGCTCGGGGCCGATGCGGTTCTCCTCGGCCGACCGTTCCTCTACGGCCTCGCGCTCGGCGGTCAGGAGGGCGTTGCACACGTATTACGTTGCCTGCTGGCCGAATTCGACTTGGTGACCAGCCTCTCCGGCCATACCGGTGCGGGCGAGCTCGGCCGCGACTCGATCGAGGCGTCCTGATGGAGTGGACGAAGCACGCCATCTGGTGGCACCTGTACCCGCTCGGCTTCACCGGCGCTCCGGTGCACGGGTGGGACGGTGAGTCGCAAGCGGATCTGCATCGGCTGAACAGAATCGAGAAGTGGCTCGACTACGCCCTCGAACTCGGCGCGTCGGGCATCGCCCTCGGTCCGATCTTCGAATCCGAGAAGCACGGCTACGACACCGTCGACTACTACCACGTCGACGGCAGGCTGGGTACGGACGAGGACATCGACTCCCTGATCGCCGCTGCGCATTCGCGCGGCCTGAAGGTCATGTTCGACGGCGTCTTCAACCATGTGGCGCAGAGCTTTCTGAAGTTCAGTGAGGCTCTGGCCGAGGGTCCGGACTCCGAGACCGCGGGGTGGTTCCACCTCGACTGGTCCGGCGACGAGCCGACGCATCGCAACTTCGAGGGCCACGACGAACTGGTGGCACTCAACCACGAAAGTCCCCACGTGCAGCAGTATGTCGTGGACGTGCTCTCGCACTGGCTGGACCGTGGCGTCGACGCGTGGCGGCTCGACGCGGCCTACGCGGTGCCACCACGTTTCTGGTCGGCGGTACTGCCGAAGGTTCGCGAAAAGCACCCGGACGCATACTTTCTCGGCGAAGTCATTCACGGCGACTACGACCGAATCGTCTCGGCCTCCACGCTGGACTCGGTCACCCAGTACGAACTGTGGAAGGCGATCTGGAGTGGGCTGAGCGAGAAGAACTTCTTCGAACTCTCGCACGCGCTGGAGCGTCACAACGGGTGGCTCGACGCCTTCGTACCCGCCACGTTCGTCGGCAACCATGACGTCAATCGCATCGCCAGCGTCATCGAGGACGAGCGACATCTGCTGCACGCGTTGGTGGTTCTGTTCACCGTGGGCGGTATGCCGATGATCTACTACGGCGACGAGCAGGCCTTCCGCGGCATCAAGGAAGATCGGGTCGGCGGCGACGACGAGGTCCGTCCCGAATACCCCGACACGTCCGAGGATCTCGCCCCGTACGGCTGGCCCGTGTTTCGAGTGCACCAGGAGCTCATCGGTCTGCGGCGTCGGAACCCGTGGTTGTACTCCGCGCGCACCGAGACGCTCGAGCTCACCAACACTGCGCTGCTCTACCGCGTCCAGGCGGACGGCAGTTCGATGACGGTGGCGCTCAACCTCGGCGACGAGGCCATCGACTACCCGGTCCAGGGCAGCGAAGTACTGGCCGGTGAGGCGCACCTGCACGACGGACGAGTAAGCGTTCCTCCGCACGGCTGGGCTGTCATCGGCTGATCGCTGCATACGGTTGTGTTCGGCTGTCTACGTCGAGCGCAAGAAAGCAGTAGAGAGACCTACAGGTACAGTCGACCGCGACACGGGGTGCCCGTCAGGGCTGAGATCACACCCGTCGAACCTGATCTGGTTAGGACCAGCGAAGGGAATGTCGTGACGTTTCGGTATTCCCTGTCCCTCGCGACGGCCCTGACCTCGAACGAGAGGCGGAGCGCATGAGACTCGACGAGCAGACAGTGTTGGTCACCGGCGGTGGACGCGGGCTGGGAGCATCGATCGCCGCGGCGTTCGCCGGTCAGGGTGCCCGCGTGGTGATCGATTACCGGAACAGCAAAGATGCTGCCGAAGCGCTGGCGGACCGACTTGGTGGACAGGCTTTTGCGGTTCAGGGCGACGTGACCGACGAAAGCGCCGTGGCCACGGTGTTCGACTCGGCCCGTGCGCACTTCGGCACCCCGATCACCACGGTCGTCAACAACGCACTGGCCGACTTCTCCTTCGACGGAGATGCCCGACCCAAGGCCGACACCATCACCTGGGAGCGTTTCGACGCGCAGTTGCGTGGCAGCGTCCGCGCAGCGTTGCTCACCACTCAGGCCGCACTGCCGGGTATGCGTGAGGCGGGCTTCGGGCGAATCATCAACGTGGGCACCAACTTGTTCCAGAATCCAGTGGTGCCGTACCACGACTACACCGCCTCCAAGGCGGCCCTGCTCTCACTGACCCGCACCCTCGCCGCCGATCTGGGAGCGGACAACATCACCGTCAACATGGTCTCGGGTGGACTGCTCCGCACCACCGACGCCAGTGCCGCCACCCCGGCCGAGGTGTTCGACTTCATTGCCGCCTCGACCCCGTTGCAACGCGTCACCACCCCCGAGGAATTCGCCGATGCCTTGTTGTTCTTCGCCTCGCCGTGGGCGCGCTCGGTGACCGGCCAGAATCTCGTCGTCGACGGCGGCCTGGTCAAGGACTGACATGCACCTCAACGCGTTTCTGTACGGCTGCGGCCACCACAGTGCGGCGTGGCGTCATCCCGATTCGCGAGTGGAGGACCTGGGCGATATCTCGTACTACGAGGAACTCGCGCAACTCGCCGAACGCGGAAAGTTCGACGCGGTGTTCTTCGCCGACGGACATTCGGTGCGGGATCCGGCCGGAGCCGGAACCTGGTTTCTCGAGCCGATCACCGCGCTGTCGGCCATGGCCAGAGCGACCACGCACATCGGTCTCGTCACCACGGTGTCGTCGACGTTCTACACCCCGTTCCACGCTGCACGCATGTTGGCGTCGCTCGATCACATCAGCGGCGGCCGTGCCGGCTGGAACGTCGTCACCTCCATGTTCGACGCCGAGGCGCGTAATCACGGAATGGACGTCATTCCCGGTCGCGAGGAGCGCTATGCGCGCGCCGAGGAGTTCGTCGATACTGCACTGGCGCTGTGGGATTCGTGGGATGCCGACGCGTTGACGCTCGATCGAACGGGGATGTACGCCGATCCGGCCAAGGTGCACTCGATCGATCACGACGGCAAGCACTTTCGAGTCGACGGCCCGCTGACGGTACCGCGTTCGCCGCAGGGCAGGCCGGTTCTGTTCCAGGCCGGTGCGTCGGGACCGGGGCGTGATCTCGCGGCGAAGTACGCCGAGGCGATCTACGCCGTCGCCTACGATCTCGTTGCCGCGCAGAGCTATTACGAGGATGTGACGTCTCGCATCGACAGGGCTGGTCGCGACAGTGCGACAGTGGGCATCATGCCGGGACTGGTGACGTACATCGGCTCGACGATGTACGAGGCCCGCCGCAAGAAGGCCGAACTGGACGAGCTGCTGCCCACCGAACAGTCGCTGGCGATGCTGTCCACCTTCACCGGACAGAACTGCGCTGCTTGGGAACTCGATGCTCCGGTACCGTCCCTGCCACCCGCAGCAGAGTTCACCGGACCGCAGGGTCGCTACGAGACGATCCTGCGCATCGTGGAGAAGGATGCCCCCACCGTGCGGGAACTGCTCGGCACTCTCGCAGCCGGCGGTGGGCACGCCACCATGATCGGCACGCCGGAGTCCATCGCCGACGAGATGCAGTCGTGGATCGGCCGCGGTGCCGACGGATTCAACTTGATGTGCCCAAGGTACCCGGACTCACTGGAGGATTTTGTGGACCATGTGGTTCCGATCCTGCAGCAACGCGGCCTCTTTCGATCCGAATACACGTCGTCGACGCTGCGCGGGCATTTGACCGGTTGACCTGAAGGTTCAGTCCAGCGAGTCGATGAATTCCGTCGTCAATCGGGCAATGTCGTCTGCATGGGAGATCGGCGACCAGTGTCCGGCCGGAATGTCGTTGCGCGTCAGGTTCTTCACCCACTTGCCGGTGTCGTCGTAGTGGTACGGCCGCACCGCGACGTCATCGGTGTTGACGATGAGATGCACCGGGATGTCGATGTATCGATCCCGCGGATTGGTCAGCAGCGGAATGATGTTGGCGCGGTACAGCTTGGTGCCGTTGGTGGCGTCCGACCACAGCGTGGGGTTCTGGGTGACGAGCTTCGGATCGACTCCCGAGAACTCTTCGAGGAATGCCGGCCAGCCCTTGGCGAACTGGCGCTTGATCCGCAGCGTGGAGAGCCCGGGGATGTGGAAGGTGACGGTGTACCAGGACGCTCGCGTCTGGGCGAGAACCTGCTTGATACCGGTGAGGGTGGGTTTGCGCAGCCGCGACTGCGACCATTTGCCGAGGTGATCGAGGTTCGGACCGGAAATCGATGTGTACGAGCGGATTCGATCCTTCGCCGGGGGCTGGGCTGCGGCCTCCCATACCTCCACGGCACCCCAGTCGTGGGCGAGCACGTGCACCGGGGCGTCGGGGCTGACGGCGTCGGCAACGGCGTAGAAATCCGAGGCCAGCCGCGCCAGCTTGTACGCGGATTGCTCAGTGGGGACCGTGCTCTCGCCGGCTCCACGCGAGTCGTAGCTGATCACCCGAAAACGGTCTTCGAGTTGCGGCACGATGTGGCTCCACAGCTCATGGGTATCGGGCCACCCATGAACGAGGACGATCGGGTCCCCGTCGGGGTTACCGCTCTCGAACACCGCCAATCGGATTCCCTCGTTGACGACCGTCGTACGAACCGCGTTGCTGCTCAACAGTTTTCCGTTCTATAGATCGAGTACGAGACGCCCGCTGCGTGCGCGGGAGACGCAGATGAGCATGTGATCGCGCTGCTCTTCGGGGGTCAATCGCGTTTCGAGGTGCTCGGGCTCACCGGAGAGCACCCGCACCTTGCAGGTACCGCAGAAGCCCTGCTGGCACGAGTACGCGATATTGGGTTTCTGTTCCTTGACCGCGGTCAATACAGAGGCGTCGGCGGCGACGTCGAGCACAGCTCCGGTGCTGATCAGCTGCACCTCGAACGGTGTGCCATCGAGGATCGGCGGCGGGCCGAAGCGTTCGAAATGCAGTGCGGTGGCAGGGCACTGGCTGAAGTCGCGGCGGACGGCGTCGAGCATGGGGGTAGGGCCGCAGCAGTAGACGGCACCGCCTGCGGGTGCGCGCTCGAGCAATTCACCCTCGGTGGGGTACCCGTGCACGTCATCGGTCCGGACGAACACACGGTCCGATTCCCAGCTCTCGATCTCGTCGAGAAAGGGCATCGTGTCCCGCGAGCGACCGCAGTAGACGAACTGCCAGTCCATCCCGAGAATTCGTGCGGCCCGGACCATCGCGATGATGGGCGTGATGCCGATCCCGCCCGCCACGAACAGCGCGCTGCCCTCGGCGACGAAGGGAAAGCCGTTCCGTGGGCCGCGAACGGTGACCTCGGTGCCGGGCTCGAGTGCATGCATCTCGATGGATCCACCTGCGCCGGTGGGGATTCGGCGCACGGCGATGCGGTAGCAGCTACGGTCGGACGGATCGCCGCACAGCGAGTACTGCCGACGGCGACCCGACGGCAGGTGCAGATCGAGGTGGCAGCCGGGATGCCAGGTCGGCAGTTGCTCCCCCGTCGGCGAGGCGAGGGTCAGAGCGGCGACGTTCTCGTCCTCGGCGACGATCTCGCGGTCCACGACCACCAACCGCAACGCGGAATCGGGATTGTGGCCGGCGACAGCGTCGTCGTACTCCCTGCCGGCAGTCGCGTGCATGTAGCCGTTGAGGAACGTTCCGAGCATCTGCATCGAGCGATCGGCGCGAGGGCGTCCACGCAGATCGGGCGGCGCATCCTTGGGCAACAGTCGTGGAACGCGTCGTGTCGAGAGCTTCACCGCGCCGCAGCCTGCGCGGCCGGTGACGACGCCAAGTAGCGGACGGCCTGAGCCGTCGAGCCTTCCTGGCTGGGGTGATACGACTTCTTCAGGTAGCGAGACATGCTGCGGCCGACGTGCGTCAGCGCCGGCAGGGTGCCACGGCGAACCGACTTGCGCCACAGGGCAGAACGGGGCTTGCGCACCGACTTCGGTGCACTCTGCAGCTCGGGGTCGTTCTTCATCAGGAAGATGATGCCGCGCATCCAGATGTACCCCATCAACGGCACGACCACCACGAACGTGCGCAGGCGACGTACCTCGCGCTTGTCGAAGTACCGAAGGGTGTCGTACGCGACCGAGCGGTGTTCCACTTCTTCGGCACCGTGCCACCGCAGCAGATCGAGCATCGTCGGATGGATGCCGGCTCGGTCCAGACCGTCGGCGTTGAGCACCCAGTCACCGAGGAATGCCGTCACGTGTTCGATGGCGGCGATGAGGGCCAGCCGCTCGACGAGGTTGTTCTTCGATCGCAGACTCGTCACCGAATCCGATCCGAGCACCTTGCCGAAGGCCCATTCCATCTGATCGGTGAACGGAGTGGGGTCGAGTCCGTTGTTCTGCAGGTGCATCAGGACACCGGTATGCGCCTCGGCATGCACCGCCTCCTGCCCGATGAAGCCGATGACGTCGTCGCGCAGCTTCTCGTCGTCGATGTACGGGAGGGCCTCTTTGAACGTGTCGACGAACCAGTGCTCGCCGGCAGGGAGAAGTAGATGCAGCACGTTTAGTACGTGCGTGGTGTACGGATCTCCCGGCACCCAGTGCATCGGCAGATCGGTCCAGTCGAACTTCACGTTCCTGGCCTGCAGCATCACTTCGCCGGGATCCGACGCGACGGTGTTCCGTTCGTTCATCGAGTCCACCTCCTCCACATCCACATGTGTGGCCGATGCCACAGTGCGCGCTTTAGTATAAACACCGGTTACAGGTAAAAGGAACCGTGTCGGAGGCGCCAGGAGTGGAGCCTGCGGAACGACAGTCGAGCAGTGAGAGACTGCTGTGATGACCGACCCCTCCCCAGCGGCTGTTCCCCCGAGCACTGTCCCCATCGCCTGGCCTGCCGAATGGCCCGCCGAGGTGCGACGGATCGCCGATGCCACGAACGATGCCCTCGCCGCGGTGGCGGCGCGGGATCCGATCGCGTTCGACGACGCCGTCGAGCTACTGGGCCGCTCGGACTCGGCGCAGGCCGGTCACGTGCATGCCGAAATGGTACGCACGTTGCTCGAAGAGGTACATAGCGATGGACTGACCGGTGAGAACGTCCAGGAGGTGCTCGGTAGAACCGTGCGAGGCGCGGACTGGCTGCCGAATCTGGACATCGCCGGGTTCGTCGAGGTGCTCACCGGAGCCCTTGGCGTCGCCGATGTAGAAGAGCAATCGCGCAGGAAACCGAGGCCGGCCCATGCATTGCTGGTGGTCGCGGACCTACTCGCGGTGCGCCGCGGCCGCGCCGAGACCTACCTGCGCCGCGCACTGGCCGAAGTCCACCGAGCCGAGACGATCGAAATGCCCTAGCACGATCTTCGCCCGTCTTGTCCATACGCTAGATGGTCGTAGAAAGTGCTACCGACGCCGACGACGAACTCGAAGTTATGGACACTTTTCGACGGATTTTCGTCCCCAACTTCGAGTTCGCGGCGTCGGTTGGGGCTACCGATGCAGAAGGTTGGCCCCAGCGAGGATGGCCCTGATGGACGACAGGGTTGCGTCGGGCTCGATGGCCATCGACCATTCGCGGCGACCGTCGTGCTCGGCCAGCACGAAGGTGGCGGTCTCGTCGCCGATGATCTGCTGGTGGAACGAGAGAATCTCGATGCGGAACCCGGCGTCGTGGAGCATGGACGTCAACGCCTCGAGCGGTCCGTATGTTGTTGCGGCACAAGCGAAGATGGTGTCACCGATACCGAAGGTGGCGTCGAACGACGTCTTGCCTCCGGTGGCCCGAGTTCCGGACCAGGAGCCCAGCCGGAGAGGTCCGGTGGTGGGCGAGAAGCGGTCGACGAAGGCCGTCCACGACATGTGTTGCCCGGTGATCTCGTCGCGCATCGTGCGCGGCAGGGCGCTGCCGAAACGGGCATGGAACGGATCCGTGGCGAAAGTGGAAGCAAGTGAATTCATGAAGGTGGTCTTCCGAATGTGAAGGGAGGACCGAGAGAGCACGACGACCCGCAGCGAGGGGTCGGTCCGAATCAGACCCCGCTACGGCGGCGTACTACGAGAATGCGCTTCACGGAGCCGACAGTAGCCCCGGCCTCGGCCGTCCCGCAAGTATCGAACGAATACAGATCTCTAGGACACGAACTAGATGTCCGCATATATCGCACGATTCGTTGTAACTTTGGCCCCATGGACCCCGTGCGTAACCCCTACGCTCCCGGCGCCGGCCAGCGCCCACCCGAGCTCGCAGGTCGAAAGAAGCAGCTCGACGCCTTCGACGTCGTGCTCGAACGCATCACCCGCGGCCGACCGGAACGCAGCGTCGTTCTCACCGGGCTGCGCGGCGTCGGGAAGACGGTATTGCTCAACCAACTCCGATCCGCGGCCATCGCCCGCGGATGGGGCACCGGCAAGATCGAGGCTCGGCCGGACCAGGAACTGCGTCGACCGCTGTCGTCCGCGCTGCACATGGCGGTCCGCGGCATCGCGGCCTCGCATCGCGATCCCGAACGGGTCGACGAGTTCCTCGGCGTGCTCAAGGCCTTCGCCCTGCGCTCCACCGCCGACAAGGGAATGCGGGAGCGGTGGCAACCGGGCATCGACGTCCCGGCGAAAACCGGCCGCGCCGACTCCGGCGACATCGAGATCGACCTCGTCGAACTGCTGCTCGACGCCTCCGCGCTGGCCGGTGACGTGGGCGTGGGCATCGCCATCTTCATCGACGAGATGCAGGACCTGGGCCCAGCCGACATCTCCGCGCTGTGTGCGGCCTGCCACGAACTCAGTCAGGACACCGCGCCGCTGATCATCGTCGGGGCGGGGCTGCCGCACCTGCCCGCGGTGCTGTCGGCGTCCAAGAGCTACTCCGAGCGCCTCTTCAGCTACCACCGGATCGGCCGACTCGAACGAGCCGCGGCCGACCTGGCCCTGATCGCCCCGGCCGATCGCGAGGATGTCGAATTCACACCCGACGCCCTCGACGCGCTGTACGCGGCCGCCGACGGCTACCCGTACTTCGTTCAGGCGTACGGGAAGGCGACCTGGGATCTCGCTGCCGACAGCCCGATCTCAGCCGAGGACGTGCGTGTCGCTGCCCCGACGGCAGAGGAAGAGCTGGCCGTCGGATTCTTCGGATCGCGCTACGAACGCGCGACGCCCGCCGAACGCGAATACATGCGCGCGATGGCCGAGTTGTCGGTGGACGACGGCTCGGTGCCCACGTCGGCCGTGGCGACCGAGCTCAAACGCAAGCCGGCATCGCTGTCACCTGCCCGGGACGGACTGATCAAGAAGGGCCTGATCTACTCGGCCGAGCGCGGCACGATTGCCTTCACGGTGCCGCATTTCGGGCGCTACCTGAGAGCGCAAACCGACGAGCCCGCCGCGGTCTGAGGCGTCGCCCCTATGTCTGCGCCCGCGCCCCGCTCAGCTTCTCGAGGCGACGCACCGCGGCGCGATCGGTGCGGTCGACGTTGACGAGATCAGGGTCACCGTCGTAGAAGTCCATGAGGCGCTGATCCATCACCTTCCGCCACAACGGCGGCACCATCGCGCAGAAGATCATCACGGCGTATCCGGCCGGGAGTTGCGGGGACTCGTCGACGGTCCGAAGTGCTTGGTAGCGGCGCACCGGATTCGCGTGATGGTCGCTGTGGCGTTGCAGGTGGTACAGGAACAGGTTGCTCCACAGGTGATCGCTGTTCCAGCTGTCCCGGTGCGAGGGCTTGGCGTAGCGACCGTCCGGACGTGTGGTGCGCATCAGGCCGTAGTGCTCGAGGTAGTTCGCCGCCTCGTACAGAACGATGGCGATGGCGGCCTGAATCAGTAGGTACGGCAGCACGATCCACCCGAACAGCGCGATCAGTACTCCGAACAGAACGATGCTCATCGCGGCCGCGTTGAAGAGGTTGTTGCGCAGCGTCCACGGCGACGAGCCCGACCGTGCGAGTCGACGGGATTCGAGATCCCAGGCCGAGTGCAGGCCGTGGAACATCGTGCGCGGCAGGAATTTCCAGAACGATTCACCGAATTTGGCCGATGCCGGATCCTCGGGGGTGGCGACGCGCAAATGGTGGCCGTGGTTGTGTTCGACGTAGAAGTGGCCGTACAGCGTCTGCGCCAGGGTGACTTTGGAGAGCCACCGCTCGACGTTCTCGCGCTTGTGGCCCAGCTCGTGCGCGGCGTTGATACCGACGCCGCCGACGACGCCCACGGTGACGGCCAGGCCGATCCTCTCCGGTGTGCCGAGTGGGCCGTGTGCCCACAGGTAACACGCGGCCACCAGACCGGCGTACTGCAGCGGCAGGAAGAGATAGACACACCACCGGTAGTACTTGTCTTTGTCGAGCGCTGCGAGAGCGTCCTCGGGCGGGTTGCTGCGATCGACGCCGGCGAACTTGTCGACCAGTGGCAGTGCGATGCCCATGATCATCAGACCGAGTGTCCAGAATGCGCCGGGGCCGAGGAGTGTCACCAAGCCCCACGCCAGGAACGGGCTCAACGGAATGATCAACCCCAGCGGCCACAGATAACGCTTGGGATCGCGCCACGTCGGGGAGGCCCGTAGGGCGTCCTTGTCGAGCATGCGTGAACTCACTCCTGATCTTCGAGACTGCCCACGCGGTACGAGGGGGTGCGGTGGTGGTCTGTCACAAGTACATCGCCACGCCTCTGAGGATAGTTACCTAGACGAATCTATGGGGTTCGAGCGATGGGCCGTCGCAGGTGTCGCGGTCCTTGTACGGTGACCGAATGCAGCATGTCGAGTCGGCGTTCGTCGGAGTACACGGAACTCGTATCGTCTACGACGTCTGGACCCCGGACGTCGCCGCCGAGAAACCACCGACCGGCGTCCTGGTGCTGGCCCACGGGCTGGCCGAGCACGCCGGACGGTACGGACACGTGATCGAGCGGCTCGGCTCTCTCGGTCTCGTCGTCTACGCGCCCGATCACCGCGGGCACGGACGATCCGGCGGCAAGCGGGTCACGCTGGCGAAGTGGTCCGACTTCACCGACGACCTGCACACGCTCTTCGGCATCGCTGCGGAGGAGCACCCCGGCAGCCGCACCTTCCTTCTGGGACACAGCATGGGCGGTGCCATCGCACTGTCCTACGCCCTGGACCATCAGGGCGACCTCGACGGTCTGATGCTGTCCGGCCCGGCAGTGGTCCCCAGCGTCGGGCAACCGAAAGCCCTCGTGGCGGTGGGCAAGATTCTCGGACGCTTCGTACCGGGCGCTCCCGTCCTGAAGCTCGACCCCAACCTCGTCTCGCGGGACAAGAACGTCGTCGACGCGTACGTTGCCGATCCCTTGGGCTACCACGGCAGTGTCTCGGCGGGCCTGGCCGCGGCGATGCTCGGCGCCGGCGAGTCCTTTCCGGCCCGTCTGCCGTCGTTGAGGATCCCGGTGCTGCTCCAGCACGGAACTGCCGACCGATTGGCCGACGTTTCCGGCAGCGAACTGATCGCCGACCTGGCCGGATCCGACGACCTCACCCTGAAGAAGTACGACGGGCTGTTCCACGAGGTGTTCAACGAACCGGAGCAGGAGCGTGTACTCGACGACCTCATCGACTGGTTGCGTCCCCGTCTACACACCGGCGCTGTAAGTTCCTGACGGATCTTTTCGAAGAAGGGGTACGACCATGACCAGGCGAGCACTCGTGTTGGGCGGCGGCGGAGTCGCAGGTATTGCGTGGCAGACGGGCGTCCTGCTGGGATTGGCCGAATCGGGAGCCGACGTCACCGACGCCGAGATGCTGCTGGGCACGTCGGCCGGCTCCTCGGTGGCCGCGCAGATCTCGAGCGGTCTCCCGCTTGCGGAGTTCTTCGAGCGCCAAGCGGACGAGGCGAAGCAGGACGACGAACCGCATGCCGAGACGACCATCGACGAACTGGTCACCATGTTGGCTCGGGCGGCACAGAACTCCGACGGCAGTGCTCTCGACACCCGCAGGCGCATCGGTACCGAGGCGCTGGCGGCATCGACGATCACCGAACGCGAGCGCCGCGCCATCGTCGGACGACGGTTGCCGACGCACTCGTGGCCCAACCGCGATCTGAGGATCGTCACCGTCGACGCGCTGACCGGTCGGCATCGGGTTCTCGACCGTGGCTCGGGGGTCGAACTGGTCGACGCGGTGGCTGCGAGCTGCGCCATCCCCGGCATGTGGCCGCCGGTGACGATCGGTGATCACCGCTACGTCGACGGCGGTATCCGAGCCAGCGAAAATGCCGATCTGGCAGTCGGTTTCGAGAAGGTGCTGGTTCTCAAGGTCGGCGCGCTCGACCTCGAGAACGATCCCTTCGAAATCGAACGAGAACGGTTGATCAAGGGTGGCTCGAAGGTGGAAGTGATTGCCCCCGACGCCGAGTCGACGGCAGCAATCGGACCCGATGCCACCGACATCGCCGTCCGAGCGGCTGCGGCCGTAGCCGGACGAGCGCAGGGCAATGCCATCGCCGAGCGCATCGTCGAGTTCTGGGTCTAGAGAACGTCTCTAGCCGAACAGTGCAGCGCCGTTGCCCCAGCACACGGCTCGAACCCAGTCGTCGCCGAGGTCCAGGCGGCGCACTGCGTGCAGAGCGTCCAGGTACGGATACGGGATGTTGGGAAAGTCGCTGCCGAACAGAATCCGATTCTGCAGATCGACCAGCCGTGGGAGTTCGTGTCTCGGAAACGGTGCCCCCGCCTCCGAGAAGTCGGTGAACGCCATCGTGGTGTCCAGGCGTACGTTCTCGTAGCGATCGGCCAGGTCGAGGAACTCGACGTACTCGGGCATACCCATGTGCGCGATGATCAACGGCAGCCTCGGGAACCGTTGCAGCAGCTCGGCAATGGGCCCCGGTCCGGTGTGGGTGCCGGGTGCCGGGCCGGAACCACAGTGGATCACCACGGGTACCTCGGCGTCCGAGAGCGCGCCCCAAACGCCGTCGAGCAGGGGATCGTTCGGTGCGTAGTTACCGACCTGAATGTGCGACTTGAAGATTCGAGCGCCGTTCGTCAACGCCTGCTCGACGTACTCGGTGGCCCCGTCCTCGGGGTAGAACGTGGCGGTCTGCAGGCAGTCGGGGGTTCGGGCCGCGAAGTCGGCACCCCACGAGTTGAGCCACGCGGCCATCGACGGCTTGTGCGGGTAGATCATCGAGGTGAACTTCCGTACCCCGAATCCTCGAATGACCTGCAGCCGTCGGTCTTCGGCGTACCGATAGGAGATCGGCCACACGCTGCCGGTCAGCGGACCGGCGCTGTCGAAATAGCTCCACACCTTGTCCATCACGTTCTTCGGCATGAAGTGCGTGTGGACGTCGAACAGACCGGGCAACGACAGCTCGGTCCAGAACGCGACGATTCGGTCGGTCTCCTCGGCGAGTTCGGCGTCGGAGCGCGGTTGTTCAGCGTGCGACATGGGCGTCGAACCACTCGAGAGTCTTGTCCCAGGCATCGGCCGCGGCGTCGGCGTCGAACACAGCGGGGCGGTCGTCGCAGTGGAAACCGTGCTTGCCGTGGGCGTAACGGGTGATCTCGGTGGCTACCGGGGCCGTTGCGGTGACCTCGCGCAGCGTCTCGACGTCCTGGAACGGGATGCCCTCGTCCAGGTCGCCGAAAAATCCGTGCCATGGGGTCTGGAGGGCATCGCCCACCGAGGCCATTGCGGGATAGCCGAAGCGGCCCTTCGTGATTCCGCCGCCGTAGAATGTCGCTGCCGCACCGAGGGGGCGTCGAACAGCGGTATGGAAGGCCACGGTGCCGCCCATGCAGAAGCCGACGATGGCGATCGACGAGGGCTCGAACCCGAGTTCGGCGAGAGCACTCGCCGCCGCGTCCACGTCGGAGTCGACTTCGTCCGCCTTCAGCGCCCCGATCGCTGCCATCGCCGAATCCATGTCCGAGTAGTCGAGGACAGCGACGCCGTCCTGCCGATGGAACAGATGTGGAGCGACGGCGACCCAACCGGCAGCGGCGACTCGATTGCAGACGTCGACGATGTGGTCCGTGACGCCGAAGGCCTCCTGGATGACGATGACGCCGCCGCGGGCGGTGCCGTCGGGCCGAACGACGGTGAGGGGAGTGGTGTTCATCCGTCGATTGGAGCACACCGCCAGGAGTGGAGCCCGCGGAACGACCCGGTAGTGCAGGTGTGCGTGCCGGTAGCGACGGGAAGTTCCGCAGTTTTGTACGGTGGCGTGCAGGGAACGATCCCGACCGAGAGGACAACTCATGCGCGCGGTACAGATCTCCAGCCTCGACGGACCCGACTCGGTGAGCGTGGTGGACATCGACGAGCCTGCCCCGCGTGACGGTTCGGTGGTCATCGAGGTCCATGCCGCCGGCGTCGCGTTTCCCGACGCTCTGCTCACCCGCGGTCTGTACCAGTACAAGCCCGAACTGCCGTTCGTCCCCGGTAGCGAGATCGCCGGCATCGTTCGGTCGGCACCGCCGGAGTCCGGTTTCTCGGCCGGGGATCGAGTCGCCGCGCTGACGGGACTGAGCGACGGTATGGCCGAGGTCGCCGTCGTCTCACCCGACACGGTCTTCGCGCTGCCCGAGTCGGTATCCCTGTCCGCGGGGGCGGGATTGCTGTTCAACGATCTGACGGTGCACTTCGCGCTCCGGGAACGTGGCCGGTTGGCGCCGGGCGAGACGGTTCTGGTGCACGGAGCAGCCGGAGGCATCGGAACCTCTGCGCTGCGAATGGCTCCGGTGCTCGGGGCATCTCGCGTGATCGCAGTGGTGAGCTCGGAGGCCAAGGCCGATATCGCTCGCTCTGCAGGAGCCACCGATGTGGTGCTCGTCGACGGATGGAAGGACGCGGTGAAGGAACTGACCGGCGGCCGTGGCGTCGACGTCGTCGTCGATCCGGTGGGCGGTGACCGGTTCACCGACAGCATCCGCTCACTCGCGCCCTCGGGCCGAATCCTGGTGCTGGGCTTCACCGGTGGCGAGATCCCGACCGTCAAGGTCAACCGATTGCTGCTCAACAACGTCGACGTCATCGGTGTCGGCTGGGGCGCATGGTGGATGACGCGTCCGGGCTACCTCGCTACCCAGTGGGCCGAGATCGAACCGCTGCTCGCCGACGGATCGCTCGTGGCTCCCGAGCCGTCGGTGTTCCCGGCCGCCGAGGCCGCCACGGCCATCGCCTCACTGGAGAACCGCACTGCCGCAGGCAAAGTGGTGCTCGACTTCACTCGCTGATAGTGCGTCGAGCTACCGCCTCACTCCGGTAGCTCGACGCCTCGCGCCTCGGCCAGGGCCGCGATCTCGGCGGGGAAGACGTTCTTGAACACGAACGGGTCGGTGCCGAGCGCCCAGTCGGGCGCGAGCTCGATGGCGTATCTCTCGAAGTAGCCGAGTTGTTTTGCCACCAGGATCAATTCCTCGGGACTCGACGTCTTGTACTGCTTGCCCATACTCACCAGCGCCCGAATGAAGTCCGCCAGACTGAAGTGCGCGAGGGTCGCCGAGAGCATCGGAGCGAACACCGACTGCAGGATCGCGCCGACCTCGGCATCCGAACCCATCTGCGGAGCAACGATTCCCAGCCGCTTGACGGTGCCGGCGAGTCGAGTGAAGTCGCCGTCGATCACGGTGGCGTGGAACAGGTCGAGCAGCAGAGCGCGCCACTGCTCGTCCACTTCGCCCATGACGCCGAAGTCGAGGAACGCCACCCGGCCGTCGTCGAGGACCCACACGTTGCCCGCATGCACATCACCGTGGAAGAGGCCGTGCAGCACAAGCGCTTCCATCCACACCTTGGCTGCACGGCGGACGATGAGCTCGGACTGCTCTCCTGGTTCGTAGCGGTCTAGTGGGGAGCCGTGCATGCGTTCCATGCAGATGACCCGTCCGCCGCAGTAGTCGAGAAACACTTCGGGCGCCGTGACGTGGGCGTTGTCGTCGAACGCACCGATGGCCGCACGAAAGCTGTCCTGCCGCTTGGCTTCCACGGCGCTGTCCAGCTCGGCGAACGTGGCCGCATGCAGGTCGACGATGATGGCCGACGCGTTGGCCGTGGCGAAGAACGGAATGAACTTCTCGAGGCCGCGCGCGATGAGGTAAGCAATTCGCAGGTCGATCTTCATGCGGTGGTAGATGCCCCGCCGCTGCACCTTCATGACCACTTCACGCCCGTTGTCGCGGCGCACGCACAGGTGCACCTGAGCGACCGAGGCGGACGAGAGCGGCACGTCGTCGAACGAGGAGAACAGGTCGTCGATTCCGCGGCCCAGATCGGCCTCGATCACCGCACGCGCCTGCGACCCGGGGAACGGTGGCACCTCGTCGAGGCAGCGGAGGCAGGTATCGGCGAGGACCTTGGGAAACAACCCGGGCGAGGACCCCATCAACTGTCCGACCTTGACGAAGGTGGGACCGAGAACGAAGAACGCGTCGACGACGGCTTCCGAGGCTTGCAGCGGCCAGCCGCGCCGAGGGGCACGAATCCAGCGCCCGATCGCGACGAACTGGAAGAACGTCAGTACCGAGCCGATGACGATCAGCCGCAACAGTTCTCGTATCCCGAATTTCCTCAGCTCCGGTGCCGGCGTCGGGGTCACTGGAGCACTCCTGCGGGAATGCGTGCGGCCGAGGCTTCCAGACGCGCCAACAGTCGATCGAACCTCTCCACATCGCCCGATGCGCGCGAGAGCACCAGCGCGCCCTGAATGCCGGCCACGATCTCCTCGGCCAGTTCGACTGCGGAGTCTCCGTGGCCCATCCGTCGCAGCACCGGGGTGAGTGCCTCGATCCAGTGAGTGAAATGGGCAGCGACACGGCCCGAGAAGACCGCGCGTTCGAGTCCGAGAGTGAACGCCCCGAACAGGCACACCAGGCGGTTCGACCGGAAATATCGCGCGGTCTGCTCGAACATCTCGTGGGTGGTCGACGCAGCGTCGGTGCCGAGTCGCAACGGCTCGAACACGTGGTGCTGGAACCACTGCTCCACGTCGTCGAGGACGGCCTCCGCCATCTCCTGCTTTCCTCGCGGAAAGTAGTGATAGAGACTGCCTTTCCCCAGGCCGGTCTGTTTGCTGATGACCGAGAGGGACGACCCGTCGAATCCGTGGTCGCGGAACACCCCTGCGAGTATCGGCACCACGTCGTGGCGATCGCTCATGAGCCGGTACTGTACCAATCGGTACACGGCGGGTGTATCGGGGTCGCGGGAGTGGAGCCTGCGGAATGACCCATGGGGGTCGCGGGAGCGGAGCCCGCGGAATGACCCATCGAGGTGAGCGCAGTGGATACTGCAGCTGTGAAGAGAACCACCGTCTTGGCAGCCGGAGCCTTCCTCGTCGGCGGGGTGACCTATCTGGCCGCCGAAGCCGTCGCCGCGCTCGGTTGGACGGACCGGCCGTACAGCTACGCCCGCAACAACATCAGCGACCTCGGAATCCCCGACCTCTCGCCGCTGCACGCGGTGATGAACACCGGCTTCGCCGTCGACGGCACGTTGTTCGTCCTGGCGGGGCTGGGACTGTCGGTGCTCTTCGAGGGCCGTGCGCGGTGGATCGTGGCCGGCACCTCCGTCGTTCACGGTGTCGGCAGCATCGTCGTCGGGCTCGCCCACGCCTCGGTCGACGGAGCGTCGACGCCCCATGCGGTGGGCGCAGGCATGGCGATCATCGGCGGCAATCTGGTGCTGCTGGCCGCAGGCCGATACGGCGGCAGCGTCGGCGCGCCGCGGTGGTACACCGTCGGCAGTGCGACCGCAGGAGTGGCCGGCCTGGTGGGGCTCGCTCTGTTTCTCGCCGACACCGGAGTCCTCGGCGGCGGAACATTCGAGCGCATCTCGGTCTACACGATCATCGGATGGGAGATCGTCACCGGCGCAACGATTCTGGTCAAGCGCCGTCTATCCGAAGTCGGGTGACTCCTTGGCGAGAAACGCGCGCACGCCCTCCTTGCCATCGGCCGACTCGAACGCCTCCTCGAACACCGGCAATGCTCGTCGTGCAGGTAGTCCAGGGGACTCACCGAACGTGAGCGCGAGGGCACGCTTGTTCGCCCGAACGGCAGAGCGGGATTTGCGCGCCAGCGTCTGCGCCACATTCAGTGCCACCGGCAACGACTGTCCACGTGGAGCCACGCGATTGATCAGACCCCACTCCAGAGCAGTCTCGGCCGAGACCGGCTCACCGAGCAAGACCAGTTCGGCGGCGCGCGCCTGACCGACCCGCCGTAGCGCGCGCATGGACCCGCCGCTGCTGGGGATCACACCGAGGTCGATCTCCGGGAGTCCCAGTCGAGCCCCCGCGTCGGCGACGACGAGGTCGCAGCACAGTGCCAGTTCCAGGCCGCCGCCCAACGCGAATCCGTCGATCGCGGCGACCGTGGGCAGCGGCAGATCGTCCAGCATCTCGAGGGTGGCGTTCTCGAGAATGCTCTTGCGGGCGAGCACGTCACCGCGGTCCTGCATCTCCGGCATCTCGGAGATATCCGAGCCGGCACTGAACACCCGGTCGCCGGTGAGAACCACGGCCCGAACCGCAGCGTCGTCGATCAACTCGAGAAGGACGGCGCGCAGTCGCCTCGTCGCCGGACGGGTCAGAGCATTGACCGGCGGGTTGCTCAGCGTGATCTGCGCGACGGCGTCGTGCGGGAAAGTCAGGACGGGAGACAGTGCGGTGGGCATGGAGAGAACCGTAGAGCGTGCGGCTGACCTGGCGATTGGGAGACTGCCGAGATGGCATGTAGCGTGGTGAACACCCGACGCGGGGTGGAGCAGCTCGGTAGCTCGCTGGGCTCATAACCCAGAGGTCGCAGGTTCAAATCCTGTCCCCGCTACTACGCACGTCAGGCCCGGCATCGATGATGTCGGGCCTGACGTGTTTCTGCCTCAGGGTTGCAGTCTGAATTGCACGACGGCGGTGACATTCTCGATGGCGTCGTCGAGGGCGGTCATACGTGCTCTGGCGTCCGGCGCAGACAGGATGTCGAGTCGATCGGACTGCCCCATCGGTATCAGTGCGGCCAGCGACCAGATCTTCTCGGCAGCCGAGATCGGCAGGCTCAGAAAGTCCGGAACGCCGGGAGTGGAAATATTCTCCGTCGACTCGAGGCGGCCGATCAGCTCGTAGAGGTCCTCGACTCGCGCCCAGGTGGCGTCGAACTCGGAGTCGGCGATCACGGCGTCGGCGTCCTCGTCGGGCCACGGTCGAACATCGGCCAGGGGGTACGGATCGTCGGGCAGCCAGGCGTCGATCCTGATCCGTTCACCACCGACGCATTCGAGCAGATATCGGCCGTCACCGATGGCCTCGTGGGCGATGATGTGAGCGGTCGTCGCCACGTCGTGCCGCACGTCGCCGCCACCGGCCTCGTGCCCGCGCGCGATGAGTACCACGCCGAAACTCGGATCGTCCTGCTTCAGGCAATCGTGCACCAGAGCTCGGTACCGCGGCTCGAAGATGTGCAGTGGCAAGCGTTCGCCGGGGAGCAGCACGCTGCCGAGCGGAAACATGGGAACGACGCTCACGGGCGTTGCAACGGCATGACTGCCGGGCTGATCTCGGCGGTTGCGTTCTTCTCCGCTCCGTTCGCATTCAAGAACTCGTCCAGCAGACGGAAGAAGAAGTCCGGCTCGTCGAGTTGGGGGAAGTGACCGGCATCGGGAAATATCTCGACGCGGCTGTTCGGAACCTCGCGTCGAATGTTGTCTGCGTGCTTGGCAGGAATCATCCGGTCCTTGCCGCCCCAGACGAGCAGCGAAGGAATCGACTCGAACTTCTCGAAATGCTGCTTGGCGCTGACGGTTTGACCGCGCGGACCCACCACTGCTCGCGTCGACGCCAGGAACGCCCCGCGGGTGGATCGGTCTGCGACCGACCGGAACGACCTCCAGGTCTCGGCCATGCTCGGCCCCGGCTCGACCGGCAGACCCCACTTGCCCAGCTGCGCGAGCGCGCCCTCGGTGCGCTTGCGGAACCAATCCGATGCGAGCAGCGGCAGCACCAGCTCACTACCGGGCAGCGTCGCAGCCTTGAGGAGCAGGCTCACCTCGGTGCCGAGGCCGCCACTGCTGACCAGCGCCAGGCGATCCACTCGCTCGGGAAAGAGGTACGTCAGCTGCATGATGATGCCGCCGCCGAGAGAGTGACCCACCATCGGAGCGGAGTCGATGCCCAGGTGGTCCATCAGGTCGCGAATAGTGGCCGAATGCGAACTCAGCGAGTAGTCGCCGGTCGGCTTGTCGGAGTCACCGTGACCGAACAGATCGGGTGCGATGACCCGATACTTCAGCGACAGACGTTCGAGCTGCGGGCCCCAGGACTGATGCGATCCGAGCAGACCGTGCACCAGGATCACGGGCGGGCCATCGCCCATGTCCACGTATCGCAGGACGTCCTTGTGTAGTTCTACCGACTGCAATTCGTACGATGAACTCATGGTCGACCTCCCTGTCGAGTAGTGCGGTCGTGCCCACCAACGTACAAGCACATCGCAGACGCCACGACAGCCCATCCTGGGTGTCCGCGTACGTCAGTGGGTACCGCCGAAAGTGTCGCCGACAATCTTGCCGACTCTCCGTGCCATGGGTTCGCGCAACATGTCTATGTGCGCTCCTTCTATATCGATGAACTTCAGTTCACCTCGAACCAGTGTCCGCCACGAGCGAAGATCTTTCGTATTCTCCGCCGTACGAACGACGGTCATCGAACCCGACCACGGAGTGATCGCATGCTTTGCTAGTGCCTTGTACCCGATGCTGGCGAAGACGAACCATTCGTTGGTCGTCGAGAAACGAAACAAACCGGCGAATCGGACGCGGAACCAGTGCGCGATGACCCCGCGAATTCCGATCCGGAAGCCTGGGTCGACCGCGGTCTGAACCGGCGCAGCCGGTACGTCCCCACCGCCAGGAAGCCTGTCCAAGATGGGACGGAACAGGCGCGTATCGAGAATCAGCAGATGGGGCTCGCCGAGACCGGCATCGCGGATCTGCTGTGCCATGGCGATGGCAATCCATCCGCCGAGGGAGTGGCCTGCGAGGTAAAAAGGCCCCTCGGGCAGCACCGTTTGCACAGCCTCGACGTATCGCGCCGCCATCTGTGGGATCGTCCGGTCCGGACGTCCGCGCTTGCTCCGGCCATGAGCCTGTAGCGCGAACACGGGAAACTCTGCATCGATGTGCTTGGCCAGCACGAGAAGCCCCATCGCTCCTGTGCCCGCGCCACCTATCAAGAAGATGGGTGGCCGAGAGCCGCCTACTCGCAGCGGTACCAATACGCCGTGCTCGCCTGCGGCGCGGCGGCGGGTGCTCGCCGTTTCGCGGAGTCGCGTATCGACAGCTCTGGCGAGAGTGCGGACCGTGGTGGACACGAACATGTCCTCCGGGCTGAGATCCACCTCCAACTCCTCGCGGAGCCTGGTCAGTAGTGCAGTCATAGTCAACGAAGTGCCACCGAGTTCGAGAAAGTCCTCGTCGCGCCCAATCGTGTCGAGCTTGATTGCCTCGCGTGCGGCGGCTGCGACCATGTATTCGGTCGGTCCGACAGCTGGGCTCAGGTCACGCCGATCGGCCGGCTCGGGCAGTGCCCGTCGGTCCACCTTGCCGCGTTCGTTGCGCGGCATCACGTCGAGCGCCACGATGTGAGCGGGCACCATCCATTCCGGCAACGTCCGGCGCAGCGAAGCCCTGATCTCGGCGACCGGGGGTCGTCGACCGGATCGGGCTGCGCAGACGTAGGCGACGAGGTCGGTGCCGTTGCCGGAGTTCCTACCGATCACCGCGGCGTCGCCGATCTCCGGCATGGCGCGTAGGGCTGCCTCGACCTCGGCCGGCTCGACCAGATATCCCCGTACCTTGACCGCGTCGTCGATGCGTCCGGCCAGATGCAGCGTCCCGTGTTCGTCGAGTCTTCCCAGATCACCGGTGCGGTATCGGAACAGGCCGTCGTCGAGTGCCGCGAATCGTTGGGAGTCAGGACCGGCGCCGCCGAGGTAACCGTCGGCCAGGCAATTCGACGTGACCCGCACTTCGCCGATCACGTCGGGTGCACAGGTCGACCCGTCGGAGGTGACGACTTCGACGAGCTTGCCTGCGATGGGCCTACCGGCAGGCAAGAAGCCCGAGGGCAGAACTCGATCGAACGGGTACTCGTCGTAGGCGACGGCACCGGCCTCGGTGGTCGCGTACCAGTTGACCACCGTGGTCCGGCTGCCGTATTTCCGTCTGAAACCGTCGGCGTCGTCGGAGTGCAGTGACTCGCCGTACGTGGTGACGATGCGCAGAGTCGGTACGGCTGCGCGCCCGCCGTCTGTGTGGTCGGGTGGTCGGTGGTCGGAAGCGGACACCGCGCGCAGCAGCGACGACGAGCAGTGCAGCGTGGTCAGTGAATTCGCGGCGATCCACTCGACGGTGCTGCTGGGGACGCCTGATCGAGGGTCGCGGCAATACACCGCTGCACCGGCGAGCAGTCCTGCGAACAGTGTGTTCAGGCCGGCACCGAAACTGACCGGCAGCGAGTTTCCGACGCGGTCGTGTGGGCCGAGAGCCAACGCGTTCGCGACCTCGTACGCCTTGGTCAGGCACATCCGGTGGCTGAGGATCACACCTTTGGCGGTGCCGGTGGAGCCCGAGGTGTAGTTGATCACCGCGGTGTGGTCGCCCGACAGGGTCGGCAACGGAACGCAGGAGTCCATGGTGGCGGTGACGGTGGCGAAGTCGATCGCGGTCGCGGCGGCTTGGTCGATGATCGTGACGCGCCGTTCGGCGGGCAGCATGGGGTCGAGGGGCACGAGTGGATGGCCTGCGGCGACGACGGCCAGCATCAGCACGATCGAATCCGTCGTGGCGTCGGCGTCGACCGCGAGCGGCCGAGAATCGGCGGGAAACAGTGTGGCGATCTTGCGGGCCAGCGAGTACGCGCGATGGAGGAGTTCGTCGAAGGTGAGCGAGGCGTCGTCCGCGGTGAGTGCGACGGCGTCCGGAAGGGCGTGCGCCACCTCGCGGTAGCGGGCCATCAACGTGTCGCGGCGTTCGGGTCGGCACAATGGGGCCAGAGCCAATCGGGTCGGCGCATCGATGTCCTGAATCGACATGATTCTCCTTGTACGAGCCCGAACCGCGGTGGCGAAGTAGGTTTACGAGCCGCAAACCTACTTGAAGACTGTTTTACCTCCTCGAAGGTAGACGTGTACGACCTTTTTGTGCAAGCCGAAAACCGGACATTCCACAACAATCGGGTGTCGTTGCGGAATGCCCGGTCCGATTCGGACCTCGTCCTAGAGGTCGGCTATTGCTTCCAACGGCTTCGTGCGGGCGGCCCGCACGGCCGGCCACAGGGCCGCCAGTACTCCGACGACGGCGGATCCGAGCAGCATCGACACCACCTGACCCCACGGCACGGTCATGCTGCCCAGGCCCTCGTCACGAAGGGTCTGCACAAATCCCCACCCGAACGCGATGCCGAGGGCGACGCCCACGATCGCGCCGAACAGCGCGATGAGCAGCGATTCGAGGTAGATGATGCGTCGGACCTGGGGTCGCTGCATTCCGATCGCACGCAGCATGCCGATCTCCCGACGCCGCTCCACGACCGACAGAGCCAGGGTGTTGACGATGCCGAGTACTGCGATGACGACGGCCAGAGCCAGGAGGCCGTAGAGGACGGCGAGCAGCGTGTCGATCTGCTGTCCCTGACTGCCCTTGAACTGTTCCACGTCCTGAACCTGCACCACGACGAAGGGCTTGGTGGCGGCTTCGAGGTCGGTGCGCAGTGTGCTCAGGTCCGTACCGGGCTGGGCCTTGACCAGGACCAGGAGGTCGGACCTGGTGATGGACGGCGTCACTTCCTGATAGATGTCGCCGGAGACGATCCAGTTCCCGATCAGCGGATTGTCGGTGAACACTCCGGTGACCGTCACCGGGACGGAGGCTCCGTCCACGGTGTCGAACGTGACCTCGGTCCCGACGGTCCATCCGCGCGCCGCGGCCTCGGTCTCCGAGACCGAGAACCCGTTGCTGTCCAGATCTGCAGTGCCCTGGACCATCGACAGCTCGAGCAGTCCTTCCGGCGAGCCGTCGATGGCGGCGCCGTACTCCTCCTCGCCTGCGATCGTGACGAACACCGGGTGCAGCACCGCAGTGCGATCCACGCCTGTCACCTGTTGCGCGGCCGTCGTCGCACCGGTCGGAACGCCGATCGACTGGGGGCCGGAGAGGATGTAGTCCGCCTCGACGCCGGTGTCGACGAGTGAGTCGACGCTGGCCTTGGCGGTGGATCCGAGCACGCCGATCACGGTCACGAGCATGAGGCCGAGCATGAGAGCGAACGCGGTGGCTGCGGTGCGCCGCGGATTGCGCACCGAATTCGTCCTGGCCAAGCGCCCGATGGCTCCGAACGGGCGGGTGATGACGGCACCGAGCGCCCCGACGATCGGCCGTGACAGCGACGGTGCGGCCAGTGCGGTGGCGACGATCAGCGCAACGGCACCCGCGCCGACGGTGGCCGCGGCCGCTCCGCCGGTCGACTGCGCGCCGACGACCAGCGCGGCTGCGCCGGCGATTCCCAGTGCGATGCCCACGAACGTTCGGGTGCGCAGGGTGTCGCCGGCAGAGGCGAACTCCTCGCGCATCGCGGCGACCGGCGGAATCTTGGCCGCTCGCCGGGCCGGTGCGTATGCGCTGAGGACGGTGACGACGATGCCCACCGCGAAGGCAACGACCACCGTGCGGGGCTCGAGCGCCAGCGATCCGGACGGTAGGCCGAGGTCGAACGCGTTGAGCAGTGCCCGGAGGCCGTACGCCAGACCGACTCCGCCTGCGAAGCCGAGCACGCTTCCGATGATGCCGACGACGAGCGCTTCGAGGACGACCGATCGGCTGACCTGCCCGCGGCTGGCTCCGACGGCACGCAGCAGGGCCAATTCGCGTACTCGCTGGGCGACGATCATGGAGAACGTGTTGTAGATGATGAAGGTGCCCACGAGCAGGGCGATTCCACCGAACGCGAGCAGGAAGTAGTTGATGAACGACAGGGCCGATTCGACCTCGGCCTGAGTCTCGGCCTGCACGTCCGCGGCCGTCTGGACCTTCAGATCGGGAAACGCCGCGGCGACCTCGTCGCGCAGATCGCTCTGAGTCAGCCCTTGCGCGGCCAGATCGTTGCCCGCGACGTCGATGTACTGCACGTGGGCACCGTCGGTGAACAACTCGTTCGCCTGACTCTGGACGAACTGGATTCCGATGTAGCCGCCGGATTCGGTTGGCGTGGAGTAGATTCCGGCGATCGTGATGTCGGTGATGCCTTTGGAGGGGACGAGGACCTGGCTCGCGTCGCCCACCTTCAGCCCGGCACGCTCGGCACCGCCGGCGTTGATCGCGACCTGCCCGGGAGCGGTGGGAGCAGAGCCGTCGACGAAGGTCGTCGGATCACCGAGTCGTTGGTCGTCCGGGAGGTACGACTCACCGATGGTCGGTGCGCCGCCGGACTGCACCGCGGCACCGTCCGACCCCAGCAGCACCAATTGACCGCCCACGTACGGGGACACGGCGCGCACGTTCGGCAACGCCGAGATCGCCGCGATGTCCTCGTTCGGCACGCCGGAGGAGCGCGCGTCCTCGGGGCTCACGCGAACGTCCGCGCCCTGCGCGGTGTCGGCGAACAGTGAGGAGAAGGTGCGCTGGAGGGTGTCGGTGAAGACGAACGAACCCGCGACGAACGCGGTGCCGAGCACGACGGACAGTACGGTCAGTGCCAGCCGAACCTTGTGTGCTGCAAGGTTTCTCAGGGAGACCTTGCGCATGGGATTGCCCGACGCCACCCGTCGTGGAGCCTTCTTGGCTACCGAGTGCGCCATTATCGGGCCGTCTCCAGCTTCTTCATCCGCTCGAGTACGGCGTCGGCCGTGGGCGAGTTCAGCTGATCGATGACGGCACCGTCGGCGAGGAACACGACGCGGTCGGCGTAGCTGGCCGCGCGTGGATCGTGGGTGACGATGACGACGGTCTGGTCGAATTCGTCTGCGGCAGTGCGCAGAATCGACAGCACCTCACCGGACGAGCGAGAGTCCAGGTTGCCGGTCGGCTCGTCGCCGAACACGATGTCGGGTCGGCCGGCCAGCGCTCGGGCGCACGCCACTCGCTGCTGCTGGCCGCCCGAGAGCTCGCTGGGGCGGTGGTCGAGGCGATCGCGCAGGCCGAGTTTGTCGACCACGGTGTCGAGCCAGGCCTGATCCGGTGCGCGGCCGGCGATGTCCAGGGGCAGCGTGATGTTCTCCAGAGCGGTGAGAGTCGGCACCAGATTGAAGGCCTGGAACACGAATCCGATTCGGTCCCTGCGTAATCCGGTCATCTCCTTGTCGGAGAGCGCTGTCAGCTCGGTGTCGCCGATGGTCACCGTTCCCGAGGATGCAGTGTCCAGGCCGGCCAGGCAGTGCATCAGTGTGGACTTGCCCGAGCCCGACGGGCCCATGATGGCGGTGAATTCTCCGCGCGCGAAATCGACGCTCACCCCGGACAGTGCGTGAACCTGGGTGTCCCCTGAACCGTAGACCTTCGATACGTCGACCGCGCGTGCGGCAATGTCGCTCATGCGTGCCAGTGTTCCAGCGTTCTGCGCCGGTCGCTATCAGGGGAGACCCTGAACACCACCCTATGATGGACATCATGCGTATCGGAGCACATGTCCGCGACAGCAGCGACCCTCTCGGTACGGCCGAGGCGCTCGGCGTCGACCTCGTCCAGATGTTCCTCACGGATCCGCAGAAGTGGAACAAGCTCGAGCCGCATCCGCAAGGGGAGGCGCTGCTCAGCGGTGACGTCGACGTGGTGGTGCACTCGTCCTACGTCCTCAATGTGGCGAGCTTGAACAATCGAATTCGGATTCCGTCACGTAAGGCCGTCGTCGAGCAGGCTGCCGCTGCCGCCGAGATCGGGGCCATCGGACTCGTGGTCCACGGCGGCCACGTTCGCGAGGGCGAGGATACTGCCAAGGGAATCGACAACTGGCGCAAGCTGTTCGAGCGGCAGGCCGAGCAGGGTGGCTTCGCGGTGCCGATCTTCGTCGAGAACACCGCGGGCGGAGATTCCGCGATGGCGCGCCACTTCGACGACATCGCCCGGTTGTGGGACGCGATCGGTGAATTCGGTGCCGGTTTCTGCCTCGACACCTGTCATGCGTGGGCCGGGGGCGAGGATCTGGTCGACGTGGTCGACCGCATCAAGGCCATCACCGGACGCATCGATCTGGTGCACCTGAACAACTCGCGCGACGAGTTCGACTCGGCCAGGGACCGGCACGCGAATCTCGGCACCGGAACCATCGACGCCGAAATTTTGACCGCCGTCGCTCTGGCTGCCGATGCGCCGGTGATCCTCGAGACTCCGCCCGAGGGGATCGAGGACGACGTCAGGCTGCTGAAGAGCCTGTAGTGGCGGAGGTCGTCGTCGCGAGCCGGTGGACGGCCTCCGTCCAGAGCCGGATCAGCTCGTCGATTCCTTGAAGATTCGCAGCCCAGGTCACGTGTGCTTGGGCGGCACCGGACCCTGCTGCGGTGATGGCGATGTCGATGGCGTGATCGCGGCTGGGCTCTGCCAGGGCATCGTCACGGACGATGATCTGCGCTCCCGCGCGCGAAGCCAGAGCTGGGTAGTTACGCGTCAGTGCGTAGTCGCGGCCACCGTTTGGCACCGAGGCGAGTCGGCTCGAGACGTCGTCGAGAAGGTGCTTGCCCTGGGTAGCGCCGGTGAGTGCGTCGGCGTGGACCGCGGGGAGCCGGACCGGGTGAACTGCCGCGGTGCCCTCGAGATCGAGGTCGACCAGCACACCGGCCGAGGATCCGCGACAGTTGTTTCTCTGCCAGGTACACACGGCCGATCCCAGAGCTGCAAGCAGCAGGACGCGGGGCGGGTGGACGCCGGTCGGCACCGCGAATGTCACCGAGGTCTGCTCGAACGACGTGGGCCGTTCGGTGAGCAACGGGCGCTCGGCCGGTGTCAGGACGGCGACCCAGTACGGAACCTGCTCGGCCACCTCGGTGCAGAGAGTGCGTCCGAGCTGGGCCGGGCTGATCGTCTCGCGGTGCGCGAGTCGTAGCGGTGCGAACACGGTCACGCCGAGGAACCCCACTTCCGAATCGGATTGTCCTAGCCTTACCTAATCTCCATCAGGCTAGCTCGAGCCGGGCGTCGAATGTCAGGTCGCCCCTGTCGGGATCGGTTCAGTCGGTGGCGCGTAATGCCGGTATGCCTGGAGCGATCGGCAACGTTCCGGTCTCCAGGTCGTCGAGCAGGCCCTCGGACCAGCGCAACAGACCGGCCACATCCAGACCGTGGGGAGGGTCGGGCTCGAAACCGATCAGACGGTCGTGTCCCTGCCGGAGGAGCGAACCGGCACCGACGCGATTGCCGCGCATCAGATGGGTCAACCCGACGGCGAGCTGGGCGAGGCCCTGCCACAACGGCCGCTCGTCGGTTGGGCAGCTCTTCCACGTGCCTTCGAGTACCTCGTGCGCATGGAACGGCATGTTCGCGTCCAGAAATTTCTGCGCCTCGACGATAGCTGCGGCAGGTGGGAGCCGTAGGTCGTCGGGCACCCGCGGGGTTCCGGCACCGCCTCGGGCAAGCGGACGACCGAGACCGTCTCGCGGCCGTGCGTTGAGGGGCTTACCCTGCGCATCACGTTCGCGTTCGGCCATGGCCGTCACCCTAGTGTGTGCCGCCCCCGCGGCGAGCTCATCGACGGGACGACGAGCGCGTGGTGATGACGCCGAGAGCAAGCAAAGCGGCGGCGGAGGTCACGACCATCGTCGTGGACACGGCTACCGCGTCGTTCCCGAGTGCGCCGACGATCGGGGCGACGATGGCACCGAGTCCGAACTGGGCCGCTCCGAGCAGTGCTGCGGCACCGCCCGCCGCTTCACCGTGCCGGGACAGCGCGAGCGCCGGGGCGTTGGGCATCACGAATCCGACGGCACCGAGCACGAACCACAGCGGAACCACGAAGCCGGCCATGCCGCCGATCCCGGCGATCGCCAGCACAGCCATGACCCCACCCGACAGCACGGCGAACGACAGCGCCGCCAACACGATCTGCACGGGAGCGAAGCGCCCGAGCAGCAGGACATTGAGTTGCGATGCGCCGATGAGCGAGATCGCACCGGCGGCGAAGACGATCGCGAACTGCTGCTCGTCGAGGCCGAACTCCTCCTGCAGGACGAACGACGACCCGGCGATGTACGCGAACAACGAGGACATCGCCAGTGCGGCGACGAGAACGAGCACCACGAACTGAGCGTCGCGCAGCAGCGAGCGGTAGGTGCGCAGCACCGGCATGACCCCGCGTGCACGGCGACGCTCGGGCGGCAGAGTCTCGCGCAGCGACACGATGGCCAGTGTCATCAGAGCGACGCCCATGATCGCCAGCGCCGCGAAGACGAGACGCCACGATCCGACCAACAGCACGGCACCGCCGAGCGAGGGAGCCAGCACGGGTGCGACGCCCATGACGAGCATGAGCCGGGACAGGACGGTTGCCGCCGCGCGGCCGCTGAACAGGTCTCGCACGATGGCCATCGCGACCACGGCAGCAGCGGCAGCACCGAGACCCTGCACGACGCGTAGGCCTCCGAGAACGGCGATGTTGGGAGCCACGATGCAGGCGACGGACGCCAGGATGTGCACTCCCGTGCCGACGATCAGGGGGAGGCGGCGACCGACGATGTCGGACAGGGGGCCGATCACGAGTTGGCCGAGGGCGAGCCCGATCAATGTGCCCGCGAGGGTGAGCTGCACGGCCGACGACGGGGTGTTCAGGTCGTCGGCGATGGCGGGAAGCGCCGGCAGGTACATGTCGATGGTCAGCGGACCGAGGGCGATCAGCGCGCCGAGCACGAGAATCACCCGCAGGCGTTCCCTGGACGTCGGCTCGGGGGACGTGATCGGTACCGGTGCTTCGGCTACGGCGTTCTCGGCTGTTGACGTGTTCGGTGCTTGGGCCACCCGAGGATCAGCAACCGGGGCACTCGTTCTGTTCCCAGTTGCTGTCTACAACTTTCGTGTTCTACGCCACGGCGTCGGACAGTACGGTCAGCTTCTCCACTTCCTGGCCGGTCAAAGCCAATGCCGGTGCGTCGAGCAGGGCCGGTAGCTGGGAGATCGTACTCGCGCTCGCAATCGGGGCTGTGACGCCGGGGCGCGCCAGCAGCCAGGCCAGGGCCACGCTCGACACTTCCGCCGATCGCGATTCGGCGATCTCGCGCAGACCCTGCACCACCTCGAGACCGGCGTCGGAGAAGTACCCCGTGGTCAGGCGTTCCCGTTGCTTGCCGGCCAAGTCCTCGCGGGTGCGGTACTTGCCCGTCAGGAACCCGGCGGCGAGGGAGAAGTACGGAAACACTCCGAGGCCGTTCTCCACGGCCAGATTCTGCAGTTCGCCCTCGTAATCGCGGCGCGCGACCAGGTTGTAGTGCGGCTGCAGCGCGATCGGAGCAGCGAACCCGTTCGCTTTCGCCAGCTCGAGCCACTCACGCACCCGCGCCGGGGTGTAGTTCGAGATGGCGACGTGCCGAACCTTGCCTGCTCGGACCAGCTCGTCGAACGCGGCGAGCGACTCCACCAGCGGAGTCTTCTCGTCGTCGTAGTGCGCGTAGTAGACGTCGATGTGGTCGGTCTGCAGCCGGGAGAGCGACGCGTCGGCGGCGGCTCGGATGTTGCTCGGGGCCAGTCCGCGGAACTCGGGATGCTGGCTGACCTTGGTGGCGATGACGACGTTGTCCCGGTTGCCACGGGCTCGGGTCCAGTTGCCGATGATCGTCTCGGACTCGCCGCCCGAGTTGCCGTCGGCGAAGGCCGAGTACGAGTCTGCGGTGTCGACGAAGTTGCCTCCGCCCGCGGTGAAGGCGTCGAGAATCTCGAAGGATGCAGCCTCGTTGCTGGTCCAGCCGAAAGTGTTCCCGCCGAGAGCGAGCGGAAAGATGTTCAGATCGGAACTACCGATGGCAACCACGGACAAACCCCTTACGTTGGCGAACAACTCGATTGTACGAGCGGCGAGGGATCAATGCCACGTGTGATCCACCAGTGCCGTTCGAGGACCGAACTTGGGTTTGGTTGCTTTCCCGCTCAGGTAGAGCAGACGAATCGCGCGATGTCTGTGCGGTGCCAAGGGCTGCAGGTACTCGACCATCTCCGCGTCGTCGATGGGTCGGCCCAGCAGCGACCACCCCACGACGGACGCCAGGTGATAGTCGCCCACCGACAAGGCGTCGGGATCGCCGAGAGCGCGCTGCGCGGTCTCGGCCGCCGTCCAGCCGCCCACACCTGGAATCGCCTGCAGCCTGCGCGCTGCATCCTCGGACGTCATCGTCGACGCCTCCTCGAGGCGTCCGGCCGCCTGCGCGGCGCGGACGATGGTCTTGGACCGGGCCGGGTCGACGTTGGCGCGGTGGTACTCCCACGACGGGATGCGACGCCACACGTCGGGTGTGGGAAAGACGAACATCGGCTTCGGCGTCGGTCCCGGTGCCTTCTCGCCGAACTTGCTCACCAGGTATCGCCACGATCCGAAGGCCGAGATGCCGTGCACGCGTTGCTCGATGATCGCCGGAATCAGGGCCTCGAGCACCAGACCCGTTCTACCCAGCCGCAGGTGCGGCAACTGCCGGTGGGCTTCCTGGAGAATCGGGTGCTCCGGCGCGAACGTCGAGGCGTCGTCGTCCAGGCCGAGCAGGGCGGGCACCGCGTCCAGCAGTTCGGGTGCGCCGGGACCCCACGCTCGGGCCTGCACGCTGGTTCTCGAGGCCTGCATCAAGCGGTACGTCACCGGACCCGAGCTCATTCTCGACGTGCGCCAGACCGCGCCGTCGGCGGTCGACTCGTAGGTGGGGTCGCCGCGGCCTCGGCGCAGGGGCGATACCGACATCCGCACGTCCATTCGCTGCTGCGACGTGACGTGGCGTGCGATCCCGTCCGGAGCTGCGGCACGGGGGTCGGTGGTGCCGGTCATCGGTGCCACCTCCTGACGATCGGGGCCGGTAGACCGAGTGTGCCTGACAGACCGATATTCGACACCTTCGACGAGCCTCCGTGGCCGACGCCGGTGGCCTCGGTACCGTCCGGCAAGTCGCTTCGCTGTTCGTGCGCGAGTCACCCCGAGTTTGTCGGTGCCCCGACGTAGGGTCTGGGACCGTGATCATCGTGAGTACGGACGGCTCGTGTCTGCGTAACCCCGGCGGAGCAATCGGGTGGGCGTGGGTCAACCACACAGGGCCGAGCAACTCCGGCGGTGAGCCCTCGGGCACGAACCAGGTCGCCGAGCTCAGAGCCCTGCTCGAGGCGGTATCGGCGCACCCCGGGCCAGAGCCGCTGTTGATCGAGTCCGATTCGCAGTACGCCATCAAATGCGCGTCCGAATGGCTCGCAGGGTGGAAGCGCAAGGGGTGGAAAACCGCGAGCGGTACTCCGGTGCGCAACTTGGAGTTGGTGCAGAGCATCGAGCGAGCTATCACCGATCGCGAGGGTCCGGTCCGGTTCCGGTGGGTCCGAGGTCACGTGGGCAATCACTTCAACGAGGCGGCCGATGCGTTGGCCGGAGAGGCCGCGCGAGCCGTGGCCGCGGGTGGTGCGGTGTCACCGGCCGTATCTGCACCCACAGACACGGCACCTGCACCGACAGCTGCGGATTCGGGGCCCACCAGGAAGGCGGCCGCTGCGCCACGGGAGACGTCGGAAGACGTGGTTCCGACTCTGTTCTGAGCACGCATTGCTGCTCGACATCGGAATTGCGCATTGGCACTCGGTAGTATTGCGACATTTCAGTCAATTCGCATTCTCTCGCATCGGAGGCGTCGAGCGCGCTGTGCACTCCATCCACCCCCCACAGCCATCCGCGGTCGCTGCTGCATCCGAGGACACTGATCGGTCCGTCCGCCTACGAGTGATCGCATGGTGATCACCGCAGTTCTCTCCCTGCTCCTCGGCTTCGTGCTCACCGCCGCGATCATCGCGGCCAACGGATACTTCGTCGCCCAGGAATTCGCGTACATGTCCGTCGACCGGGCGACGCTGCGAACCGGAGCGGAGAAGGGCGACGCGTCTGCCGAGCGAGCCTTGAAGGTCACCAAGCGCACCTCGTTCATGCTGTCGGGCGCGCAGCTGGGCATCACGGTCACCGGTCTGATGGTCGGTTACGTGGCCGAGCCGTTCATCGGCGAGTCGCTGGGCGAACTGTTGAGCAGCGCCGGAGTTCCCATAGCGGTGGGTATTTCGATCGGCACGGTGGGCGCTCTGGTGCTCGCGACCGTCGTGCAGATGATCTTCGGCGAGCTGTATCCGAAGAACCTCGCCATCGCCAACCCCGATCCGCTGTCCCGACGCCTTGCCCGGTCGACGCTGATCTATCTGGCCGCCTTCGGTTGGCTGATCACCTTCTTCGACAAGTCCTCCAACGCGATGCTGCGGCTACTGCGCGTCGAACCGGTACACGACGTGGACAGCAGTGCCACCGCCAAGGATCTCGAGAGCATCATCGAGGACTCCAGGGCGAGCGGGGATCTCACCGAGGATCTGTCGTTGCTGCTCGACCGCATCCTGGACTTCCCGGAGCGCGACGTCGAGCACGCCATGATCCCGCGCAGTCGGGTGGACGCGGTCACCCCCGCCACTGCCATCGGCGAGATGCGGGCGCGGATGGTGCGTGCGCATACGCGGTACCCGGTGATCGGCGATCGTGAGGAGCCGATCGGTGTGGTGCAGCTCGCCGAGGTGTTGGCCGCCGCCCCCGACGACACTCGTTCGGTCACCGAGATCATGCGAGAACCGCTGATCGTACCCGAACTCATGCCGCTCGAGGATGCCCTGGAGTTGTTGTCCAGCACCAAGAACGAGTTGGCGTGCGTCATCGACGAATACGGCGGATTCGCGGGCGTGCTCACCATCGAGGACCTCGCGGAGGAACTGGTCGGTGAGATCACCGACGAACACGACGAGGACATTGCCGGCGTCGAGGATCAGGAAGACGGAGTGTGGCTCATGGACGGCGACGTCCACGTCGACGAGGTCGAACGCACCATCGGTCGCGACATGCTCTTGCCGAGAGGCGATTACGAGACGCTCGCCGGCCTGCTCATCGCAGAGGGCGGGAATCTGCCCGAGGTCGGAGACACGGTGCGTATCGACCTCGCGGTGTTCGGGGCCGACCTGATGGAAGAGGTACCGCCGCGTCCGTCGCTGGAAGTCGAGGTCCTCGAGGTGGACCGGCACGTACCGAGTGAGCTGAGAATCAGACTGCACGAGAATTCGCCGGATGGCAGCGAGGATTCGCAGGAGTCGGACGAGGAGACGGACCGATGAACGCGTGGGTCGTCGTCGCGGTGACGGTATTGCTCATCGCACTGAGTGCGTTCTTCGTCGTCATCGAGTTCGCGCTGCTCGGTGCTCGCAGGCATCGACTGGAGGAAAAGGCAGGCACGAGCCGATCGGTGCGGGCGGCGCTGCGCGGAATGAACGAGCTCACGATCATGCTCGCCGGTGCCCAACTCGGCATCACAGCGTGCACCTTCGCACTCGGTGCCGTCACCAAGCCCGCCGTCGATTCGTGGCTGGGTCCGGTGTTCACCTCGTGGGGTGTGCCGGGTTGGTTGGCCGGAACCGCCGCGTTCGCGCTGTCGCTGCTGCTCGTGACGTTCCTGCACCTGGTGATCGGTGAGATGGCCCCGAAGTCCTGGGCCATCGCGCATCCCGAACTCGCCGCCACCATCATCGGGCTGCCGTCTCGGGCGTTCATCCGCCCCTTCCGGCTGTTCCTGGTGTGGGTCAACAAGATCGCCAACACGCTCGTCGAACGGTCGGGTGTGGAACCGGTCGAGAGCGCCGCTGTCGGTGGCCGCGATGCCGAGACCATCCGCAACCTCGTCGAGTACTCCTCCCAGGTCGGTGTGCTCGAGCCGGAGCTGCAAACCCAGATCACCCGGGTGATCGAACTCGAGACACTGACGGTCGAAAAGATCACGGTGCCGGATTCCAAGACGACCTCGGTGCCGCACGGTGCTTCGGTGTCCGACGTACAGGCGGCGGCGCTGCGGTCCGGTCACCTTCGGGTGCTGCTGGCCGAGAACTCCGGCGCGACGCCTCGCGTCGTCCACGTCCGCGACACGTTGCTCGCGGATCTCGGCGAGCCGGCCGCCGATTACGCGCGTGAGGCATTCACGGTCGAGGGATCGACGCCCGTCTACGAGTTGCTCGAGCAGATGCGGAACCGGAGTGTTCAGCTCGCGGTCGTCGAGACCGACGGACAGTTCCTCGGCGTCGTCACGCTCACCGACGTCATCAAACGGGTGCTGCCCACAGCCCCTGCCGCGTAGCCGAGGTGCTCAGCCGCGCGGCTGCATCCGGCTGTTGGGCAGCGGCGGTGCGTGCAGGCGAGCTCCCGGGTAGCCCTCGACGGTGCCGAACTGCTCGTTGCCGCTCTCGTACGCGGCTCGGTACTCGACCACGTCCTCGTGGCTTCGGCCCACGAAGTTCCACCACATGACGATCTGCTCGCCGAACGGTGGTCCTCCGAGCAGCAGCAGCCGCACCGGCTCGCGGCCCGGATTACGCAGATCGAGCGTCGAGCTGCCCGGTTCGCGGTACCCGAGTTCGGCTGCACCGAGCGTGGTGTCGTCCATCGTTGCCGTGCCCTGATCGACGATGACGCCGTGCTCGAACGTCGGGTCGACCTCGAGGGTGACGTGGGCTCCGGCGTCGAGCACGATCTCGGCTCCGAGGAGTGGGGTGAACGTCCGCACCGGCGAGGTCT
The DNA here is from genome assembly GCF_022810405.1 of Rhodococcus sp. ARC_M5. GTDB lineage: Bacteria > Actinomycetota > Actinomycetes > Mycobacteriales > Mycobacteriaceae > Rhodococcoides > Rhodococcoides navarretei. The sequence continues at coordinate 95,686 of NZ_JALGQE010000005.1, read as the reverse complement.
CGCCGAGCAGTGAGCCGAGGAATACTCGTGCGGTCAGCCCTTGGCTCGTGTAGGTCTGCGGCACATAGTGCTCGAAAGTCGGTGCGGTGAATCGAGATCGAGCCGGAAGGGCAACCCACAGCTGCATGCCGTGGAGGATCTCGGTGCCTGGGGTCGAGGTTTCTGAGTGACTGATGCCGTAGCCGGCCGTCATCAGATTCAGCTCGCCAGGCCGCACCATCGCATGCGATCCCACGCTGTCGCGGTGCTCGATCTCGCCGGAGAACAGCCAACTGACGGTTTGCAATCCGGTGTGTGGGTGCGGGGGCACGTCCATCGACGAGGTATCGGGGCCGTAGTGATCTGCGAAGCACCATGCTCCGATCAGGGAACGCTGCCGTTGTGGAAGAGTCCGCCGAACCTTCAGCGCGCGTGGACCACCGAGGGGCACCTCGCGTGGTGTGAGAATCTGGATCACGTCTGCTCCTGATGGCGCGAAGTTGGCGTTCGAATCGACTACGCAGAACAACCGGATAGCGACGAGGGCTGTTCCCGGTCCGGCTCTAACCGACGTGTGACGCGGTTCCGCTGAGCAGCCGCACGTCGTAGGACTCGGCAGCACCGTGCGCTTCGGTCGATCCGCCGTGGACGGTGTACAGGACGGCGTACGAGGTGAACGTGACCGGCTGACTGTCGTCCGCGTCGATGTTGACGCGCGGCAGTACGAGGAGCAGGTGGGTTCGGTTGCCGTCAGAGAGGTTCTGCACGACGGTTCGCACCTCGAAGCCCAGATCGGATCGGGTGACGTCGGTGGATTCGAGCGTCTCACCACTGAGTACGAGCTGCGCCGCCCAGACTCCGGCGGATCGATGGGCGTCGACGGTTCCGGTGAGGTCGTCGCCGCTGAAGTCGTAGTGGTTTGCTGCTGTGAATGCCATGGTCACAGGCTATTCCTGGGCGGTCGAAAAAACTTCGAAAGAATTTCCCATCCAGACCCATCCACCCGATGAGGGGCGGCGAATAGGAGTTGAGACACCCGCTACTGCTGTCGCCCCCGACCGCCGTCAGTAGTGGGTGTCTCCCTTTGTGTGTGCGGGCCCGTCGGCGGTGTTTGCCGCGCGCTGTAGTGGCAGTGTGCTCAGCTCGCCGAGCCGGCTGACCAATCGTTCGGTGTCGAGACCGATACATCCGACGCCGAATTCGTGCAGCGGGACGAGGGCGTGGAAGTCGACTCGCACATCGTGGTCGTACAGGACGTCAACGAGGTTGGCGAACCGCTGAGCAGCGAATTCGTCCACACTCGCAAGAGGGGGAATGTCTGTGATCGTCAGAGTCGTTGCTGCCTCGGCCATCCGAAGGTAGTCCCCCGTCGAACGAGCGGCGCAGCACAATTCCGTGAACGTGCGACCAACCGAGCCGGGCTCGAGAGTCCACGTCCCCGAGGCGAATCGCGACCCACTCGTGCCGACGGAACGGTAGTCGACGGGACCGTCGACGCAGATGATCTCGAGGTTCCTCTTCAGCTTGTCGATCGTCGGAACGAAGGTCGGATGGAACATCGGATTCGGTAGCAGATCGTCGGGGGCGTAGTTGGAGGTGACGACCAGAGCGACGCCGCGGGCGAAGAGGGTATCGAGCATGCGCGTGATGAGCCGGGCGTCGCCGATGTCGTGGACGTGGAACTCGTCGAAGCACAGCAGCTCGGCCTGCAGGCCGGTGTCGTCCGTCGCGAGAATGTCGTCGATGGCCGCGTCGATCGAGAAGCGGTGACGGAAGTACGCAGCGTGCAGGTCGCGGAAGAAGCTGTGGAAGTGGACGCGCTTCTTGGCGGTGGTCGCGACACCGGAGAAGTAGGCGTCGAGCAGCCACGTCTTGCCACGGCCGACCGGGCCCCACAGGTAAACGCCCTTCGTGCCGGGTGTCGACAGTGCCTCCGCGGCTGCGGCCTGGGCGTGGTCGAGGGCGAAGTCGGTGTCGAATGCGTGGCGCGGTGCGATCGGCCTCATGGATCGAACCGTACGCCGGATTCCTCTACTTTTGTAGAGGAGGTGTGTAGGGTCACCACCATGGATCGCCGAACCGCCATCGCCGACGCGGCACTCGTGGTCATCGCGCACGACGGCCTGCGCGCGCTGACTCATCGGTCACTCGACTCGGCGCTCGACTATCCAGCGGGTTCGACGTCCTACTACTTCCGCACCAAGTCCGACCTTTTGGCGGCGGTCGCCGCGCGTCTGGTCGAGCTCTCGCGTGCGACGTTCGTCGATATCGCGACCACCGAGAGCGACGTCGCCACGGTCGTCGCGCGGTATCTCCACGATGCGCTCACCCATCGCCTGGTCGAGCTTCGAGCCCGCTACGCGCTGATGCTGGATCCCGCTGTTGCGCAGGATGTTCGAGACGTGCTGGCTCGATCGTTCTTCTCGATCGAACGGGCGCGGGAATTGTTCTCCGAGCCCGCGCACGGAGACGGCCTGGTCTCGCTGTGTGAGGGGCTGGTGGCCGACGTGGTGTTCGGACGCTCCTCTGCGAAGGATGTTGCAGCGCTTTGTTTTCCAGTCTCCGTATACCTCGCGGGTGCGGGGAGTTCACTGCGAGGGAACTCGGTGGATACCGACCGTCCGTAGCCTCGTCGAGCATGCGATTCGGTCGGTACGTGCCCCTGGTGTGTGTTCCCCTCGCGGTGTTGACGGGGTGTGGCACGGACTCGGCAGCGGACCCGGCCCCGCTCGGCTCGTTCGACCTGCAGGCCCATCGCGGCGGACTTGGCTTGGTCTCCGAGAGCACGATCGAATCGTTCACCAACGCATTGCAACTCGGGGTGAGCACCCTCGAGCTGGATACGCAGATCACCGAGGACGGCATCGCGATCGTCACCCACGACCGCAAGGTTTCCGACAAGAAGTGCATCGACACCGGTGCAATCACGCCGGCAGATCCGGAATTTCCCTACGTCGGGAAGTTCGTGAACACGCTGACACTCGCGCAGATCCACACTCTCGATTGCGGAGCCTTACCGCTCGCGGACCACCCGGAGCAGCGGCGCGTGGCCGGTGCCCGGATGCCGACGCTTACCGAGGTGCTGGATCTGGTGAAGTCGGCCGACGCACCGGGAGTGACGCTGAACGTCGAAACCAAGGTCGAGGCGGGCAGCCCTACCGAGACCGCTCCGCGTGAGCAGTTCGTCGAGACAGTGCTGGGGACCATCCGCGATGCCGGGATGCTGGACAGGGTCACCGTGCAGAGCTTCGATTGGGGCGCACTGAAGCTGGTGCGCGACACCGAACCGGACGTACCGGTGGTCGCGCTGACCAACGGTGACTTCCTGCAGATCGGGCAGGACGGGGCGTCACCCTGGCTGGGTGGGATCGATATCGATGATGTCGGTGGGGACGCGATCGCCGCGATCGATTCGTTCGGGGCGTCGGCGTACTCGCCCGTGCAGGGCACCCCACAGAGCGGCAAGGTCGGCGACCCCGACTTCGAGCTCTACGTCACGCAGGACGTGGTGGACGCCGCGCACGAACGCGGGATACGAGTCATCCCGTGGACCGTCGACGATCCCGACACCATGCATGCCCTGATGGATCTGGGCGTCGACGGCCTGATCACCGATTACCCCGACCGGTTGCGTGCCGTCATGAGCGAGCGCGGGCTTCCTCTACCCGAACCCGCCCGGTGACGGTCCGCGGTCAGAGCGGGTAGCCGACCCCGGTCAGCTTCTCGCTGGCGTCCCACAGCTTCGCCGCGAGCGCGGGATCCTGAGCCATGCGAGTCATGGACGCCGGGCCGGGCTTGCCGCGGGACTCGAACAGCGACGTGGGGCCACTGTAGGTCCCGCCGCCAGCGACGTCGACCGCATAGATCGTGGGAAGCGCTCCGGCACGGGCAGATTGAGAGATGAACTTCAATCCGATGGGTGCCAGCGCAGCCAGAATCTTGTTGCTGCCCAAGCCGTCCGGACTGGAGTAGAGCTCGGTCGACGAGATACCGGGGTGCGCAGCATTGCTGGTCACCGTCGAGCCGGCCTTGTCGATCCGACGCTGGAGTTCCAGCGCGAACAGGATGTTGGCCAGCTTGGAGTTCGCGTACCCACGCTGAGCGTTGTAGCCACGCTCGAGCTGGAGATTGTCGAAGTCGAGCTTGGGGCGCTGACGGTGCGCGACGGATGCGATGGTGGTGATCTTCGCGTGGTCGGCGAGCTTGGGGAACAGCAGCCCGGTCAGCGCGAAGTGACCGAGATGGTTGGTGCCGAGCTGAAGCTCGAATCCGTCCTCGGTTTCGGTCCGCGAGGCAGGCATCATGACGCCGGCGTTGTTGATCAATACGTCTATCGACTCGGGAGCCGACGCGGCGTAGTCACGCACCGATGCCAGATCGGCAAGGTTCAGCGCGGCCGTGTCGACCGTTCCGTTCGGGGCCTCCGACCGGATTTTCGCCGCGGCTGCCTCGGCTTTGTCCTGGTTGCGGCATGCGAGCGTCACGTGGTCGCCGCGCGTCGCGAACTCCAAGGCGGTGAAGTAGCCGATGCCGGTGTTCGCTCCGGTGATGACAACGCGTCTCTGCTTGGTTTCGGGCACGGAGTCAGGCTACCGGTCTGTTTTGGACTTTGCCCATGAGCAGCTCAGAAGCCGATGAACATTCGGATTTTCCGAAGCGGACCGGAAATCCTGCATGTCGGGCTTTCCGTGCGGCGGGTGCATGTGTCCGGACTGTCTCGCCGGGCCGAACGCCCCGAGTGTCAGGTCCAGTGACTCGGACGGGCCAAGGATTCAGGCAACCGGGTTGCTCGGTCACCCCGTGCCGCATCGATCTGGAACTGCGTGGCATAGAGGCTGCCGCGCAGATCCGCACCTCGAAGGTCGGTGCCGCGGAGGTCTGCACCGATCAGATCCGTCAGGCGCAGGTCGGCTCCGCGCAACGTCGCCCCGATGAGGTAGGTGCCGCGCAGGCTGGCACCGCGCAGGTTCGCACCGGCCAGTTGCGCACCCATCAAGTCGCGGCCGCGGTAGTTCTTCTTCTTGCCTTTCACTTCGGCACGAACCAGATCGCTTGCGTCGAGCAGCACTTCGTTGATCCGCGAGCGCAGACCGGAGACGTCGACCGACAGCAGCACTTCGGGTGGTGATTCGGTCAGTGCATGCAGTTCTGCGTTGTCGCTGGACAGTCGATCGTGCAATGAAGCCGTCGCATCCCGGTCACGGGCATCCGCCAGGTACCAGAGCAACTCGTGCAGATCACGCATGATCGGGAACACCGCGAACATCTCCGACGAGTTCGACGGCTGCTCCCGCCAGTCCCGTCCCGCGAACGTGGACTGCGACACCTGCTGGCCCGCACCGAAGCAGTCGTACACCGTGCACCCGGCAAAGCCCTTCTCGCGGAGCGTCGAGTGAATGCCGCACCGCGAGTCCTGCCGAAGATTGCGACACGGCTCCCCGGCGGCCTTGTCGACTGCAAAGTCCGAGGACCTCGCGAAGGGCAAAGCGACGCAACAGAGTCCGAAACAACTGCCGCAATCGGCCAGTAGGTTCTCGGGCGCGCGCATGTGTTCACTCTGTCCTTCGTGGAGTGGCAGCGTCAAACGAGATTGTTCGGCGCAGTCACTCCGGTCTGTCGATCAGTGCGATGAAATTCCCAGCACATCGGGCTCCGCTCTCCTGCGACATACCGCGTTACAGTATTTCTGCGAGCGAGCGAGCGAGCGGGCAGGCGGGCGGGCGACAAGCACTCCGGGAGGCACGGTCGATGTCGGAACTCGAGTACGACGAGGTGGTGTTCTCGCTGCGCGATGCCGGGTGCGTGTTCGCCGAGGAGGAAGCCGACATCCTCGTCGAATCCGCGGCGACTCCGGCAGAGCTGAGAGAGAAGCTCGCACGCCGCGTTGCGGGTGAGCCGCTCGAGCACGTCGTCGGCTGGGTCGCGTTCTGTGGTCGACGCATCGCCGTCGAGCCGGGTGTGTTCGTACCTCGCCGAAGAACCGAGTTTCTCGTCGAATGTACTGCAGCGCTGCATCCTTCGGTGCTGCTAGACCTGTGCTGCGGTTCCGGAGCCATAGGCCTGTCGGTCGGTGGCGTCCTCGAGTTGCACGCCGTCGACGTCGACGCGGTGGCGGTGGAGTGTGCGTCGAGAAACCTCGCCGACGTCGGGGGCACGGTGTACCTCGGCGACCTGTACGACGCCGTGCCGCCGGGTTTGCTCGGCAGGTTCGATGCGATCGTCGTCAACGCGCCCTATGTCCCGACGAGCGACATCGGGCTGATGCCACGAGAGGCGCGCATCCACGAGCCGCACATCGCGCTCGACGGCGGTACGGACGGTGCCCGAATTCACCGCCGGGTTGCTGCGGGGGCGTCACGATGGCTGGCTCCCGGCGGTCATCTCCTCATCGAAACCAGTGCAGCCCTGGCGCATTCGACGCTTCGGGCCGTGGTCGACGCCGGCCTCTCCGGCCGTATCCACGAATCCGAGGCGTTCGACGCCGTCGTGGTGGTCGGTTCACTGCCGAGGCGATGAGTGTTTCGATCGGGCGTGTGCGTGGCATCCACCCGCCATGACTACATTGCTGTTCGCTGTTACCGCTGCCGACCACTGGACATTGAACGACGGTACGAAGCATCCCACCGGGTACTGGGCCGAGGAGCTCGTCGAGTCGCATCGCACGTTCGTCGACGCAGGCTGGGACGTCACGGTCGCGACGCCGGGCGGTAAGGCCCCGGTCGTCGACGAAGGGAGCCTGGCTGTCGATGCCAACGGCGGCGACGAGGAGAAGGTGGCCGACCAGAAGCGCTACCTCGCCTCGATCGAGTCGATCCTGTCCTCGCCCGCGAAGTTGGAGGACCAGAAGGCGTCGGACTTCGACGTGGTGTTCGTCCCCGGCGGTCACGGGCCGATGGAGGATCTCGCCGTGTCGGAGAGCTTCGGCGCGCTGGTGGTCGACTTCCTCGATGCGAACAAGGTCGTCTCCGCGGTGTGCCATGCGCCTGCCGCCCTGCTCCCCGCCGTCCGCAGCGACGGAACCTGGGCGTTCGACGGCTACGAGCTCACCGGATTCACCGACGAGGAGGAGACCCAGGCCGGTCTCGCCGACAAGGCCCCGTGGTTGCTCGAGACCCGCCTGCGCGAGAACGGCGCGAAGTTCGACTCCACCGATGCGTGGGGGCCGAACGTCGTCGTGGACCGAAATCTGTACACCGGGCAGAACCCGGCCTCGACGCGTCCGCTCGCGGAGAAGCTGGTCAGTTCGTTGAAGTAGTCGTCGCCAGCGGCCGGTGTTCTGCCCACGGAGAACACCGGCCATCGGTGGGAACATCACTACTGCTTTCGAAGTTGAGCCCCAATAGCTCAATCCTTTGGAGGAGAAGTGACCGAAACCGTTCGTGTCCCCGTGCTGTTCCTGACCGACCCGGTCGTCCTGCCCGGGATGGTGGTGCCCGTCGAACTCGACGAGGCTGCGCGCGCCGCCGTCGATGCAGCGAAGGCGAGCAACGACGGCACGCTGCTCGTCGCTCCGCGTCTCGAAGACCGCTACGCCGCCTACGGTGTCCTTGCCACGATCGTGCAGATGGGCCGCCTGGCGGACGGTCGCCCGGCCGCTGTCGTCAAGGCCACCCGACGCGCGCACATCGGCCACGGTGTCAGCGGTCCCGGTGCCGCTCTCTGGGTCGAGGTCGAGACCGTCGCCGACGTGTCCCCGAACGACGACCTCACTGCCCTTGCTACCGAATACAAGCAACTCGTCGTGGCCATGCTGCAGCGCCGGGACGCCTGGCAGGTGATCGACTCGGTCAACAAGCTCACCGACCCGGGCGCGATCGCCGACACGGCCGGCTACGCGTCGTACCTCACCGACGTGCAGAAGCGTGACCTACTCGAAACCCCGGACGTGGCAACGCGTCTGACGTCGCTCATCGAGTGGACCAAGGCCCATCTCGCCGAAGTCGAGGTCAACGACAAGATCTCGGGCGACGTCCGCGAGGGGATGGAGAAGACTCAGAAGGAGTTCCTGCTCCGACAGCAGTTGGCCGCCATCCGGAAGGAACTCGGCGAGGACGAGCCCGACGGTGCCGATGACTACCGCGGCCGCGTCGAGGCCGCAGACCTGCCCGAGAAGGTGCGCGAACAGGCGCTGCGTGAGGTCGGCAAACTGGAGCGGGCAAGCGATCAGAGTCCGGAATCGGGTTGGATCCGAACCTGGCTCGACACCGTGCTCGACCTACCGTGGAACAACACCACGACCGACAACAACGACATCGATTCTGCACGTGCAGTTCTCGACGCCGATCATCATGGCCTCGATGACGTGAAGGATCGCATCGTCGAGTACCTGGCCGTCCGTGCACGTCGCTCCGAACGTGGCCTGCAGTCGGTCGGTGGGCGTGGGTCGGGTGCCGTCATGGTGCTCGCAGGTCCGCCCGGAGTCGGCAAGACCTCCCTCGGCGAGTCGGTGGCCCGTGCGCTCGGCCGACAGTTCGTGCGCGTCGCTCTGGGCGGCGTTCGCGACGAGGCCGAGATCCGCGGTCACCGCCGCACCTACGTCGGCGCGTTGCCGGGCCGCATCGTCCGGGCCATCGGTGAGGCGGGATCGATGAATCCTGTTGTGCTGCTGGACGAGATCGACAAGGTCGGCTCGGACTATCGCGGTGACCCGAGTGCCGCTCTGCTCGAGGTGCTCGACCCTGCGCAGAACCACACGTTCCGTGATCACTACCTCGATCTGGATCTCGACCTGTCCGACGTGGTCTTCCTCGCGACCGCCAATGTGATCGACCAGATTCCCGGTCCGTTGCTCGACCGCATGGAATTGGTGACCATCGACGGCTACACCGAGGACGACAAGGTCGTCATCGCACGGAACTACCTGCTGCCGCGTCAGATGGACAGGGCCGCAATCACATCCGAGGAGGTGACGGTCACCGACGCCGCGCTGCGCACGATCGCGGCCGACTACACCCGGGAGCCCGGAGTGCGGCAACTGGAGCGATTGTTGGCCAAGGCACTTCGCAAGGTCGCTACGAGGCTGGTGGGCTCCACCGATGTCCTGGAGATCGACGAGCCGGATCTGGTGACGTACCTGGGTCGACCACGCTTCACTCCCGAGGCGCACGAGCGCACCGAAGTGCCGGGTGTCGCCACCGGTCTTGCGGTCACCGGCCTCGGCGGCGACGTGTTGTTCATCGAAGCAGCGGCGACCGACGGCGACGCCCGGCTCGAGCTCACCGGCCAACTCGGCGATGTGATGAAGGAGTCCGCACAGATCGCGCTGTCCTACGTGCGTTCGCACGCAGCACAATTCGGCGTCACGCCGGAATCTCTCGATCGCAGCATCCACGTCCACGTTCCGGCGGGCGCGGTGCCGAAGGACGGTCCGTCGGCCGGTGTGACGATGGTGACGGCCCTGGTATCGATGGCCACAGGGCGGCCGGTGCGCTCGGATGTCGGCATGACCGGCGAGGTCACGTTGAACGGTCGGGTGCTGCCCATCGGTGGAGTGAAGCAGAAACTGTTGGCTGCGCAGCGCGCGGGACTGAAGACGGTGTTCATTCCGGCTCGCAACGAGCCGGATCTGGACGACGTGCCCGCAGAAGTGCTCGAGGCGTTGGACGTCCGTCCGATGACCGATGTCGTCGACATTCTGGCGCTCGCGCTGGAGCCGGTGGCAGCCGCCGCGGCGGCGTGATCGTGGGCAACAGGAGCCGCGCTTGACCTCGAGCTATGTCGAGGTTCTACCGTGATGACATGAGATCGACGACATGAGAGTGATGACATGAGGGTGCTGACATGAGCATGGAGATGACCGCCTGGAATCAGATGTATCGCACCATGAACAGGCCCGATACCCAGTCGTCGTTCTCGATGGCGACGGCCCGCAGGATCCTGACGTTCGCGGCTCCGCATCGCCGGGCGTTGGGGGGATTCCTGGCGCTCAGCGTGGCTCTGGCCGTTCTCGCGGTGGCCACGCCCGTGTTGGCCGGTCGGGTGGTCAACGCGATCGTCGACGGTCGAGAGCTGCGCGTGGTGGTGATGCTCGCCCTGGCCATCGCGGCCATCGCTCTGGTGGACGCCGTGGTCGGTCTGATCAATCGGTGGCTCTCGTCGAACATCGGCGAAAGCTTGATCCTGGACCTGCGGACCGCGGTGTTCGACCACGTGCAGCGCATGCCGATCGCGTTCTTCACGCGAACCCGCACCGGTGCGCTGGTGAGCCGACTCAACAACGACGTGATCGGAGCGCAGCGCGCATTCAGCACCACCCTGTCCGGTGTTGTCAGCAACCTGGTGACGTTGGTGCTGACGCTGGTGGTGATGATCGGGATCTCCTGGCAGATCACGCTTCTCGCGCTCGTCCTGTTGCCGGTGTTCGTGCTGCCCGCACGCCGGATGGGCCGACGCCTCGCACGTCTGCAACGTGAAGCGGCAGCACACAATTCGGCGATGAGCACGCAGATGACCGAGCGCTTCTCGGCACCGGGAGCAACACTGGTCAAACTGTTCGGTCATCCCGAGCAGGAATCGGTCGAGTTCGCGGTACGGGCGGCGCGGGTGCGCGATATCGGTGTGCGCAGTGCGATGGTGCAGACGGTGTTCGTGACGGCGCTGACACTCGTCTCGGCGTTGGCGCTCGCCGTGGTGTACGGCTTGGGCGGATTCTATGCCCTTCGAGGGACACTGGACCCGGGTTCGGTTGTGGCCCTGTCGCTTCTGCTGGCGCGGTTGTACTCTCCGTTGACTGCGCTGGCGAGTGCTCGCGTGGAGGTCATGAGCGCATTGGTGAGCTTCGAGCGGGTCTTCGAGGTTCTCGATCTCGTTCCGCTGATCGCCGACAAGCCCGACGCGGCTGTGCTACCGCCGGGCCCGGTGGCCGTCGAACTCGACGATGTCAGGTTCGCGTACCCGTCCGCGGACAAAGTCTCGCTCGCCTCGCTCGAAGAGGTCGCCACCTTGGATTCGCGCGGGGGAGAGGAGGTTCTGCACGGAGTGTCGTTCCGGGCCGAACCCGGCCAGATGGTCGCGCTCGTCGGTACCTCCGGTGCGGGCAAGTCCACGATCGCGCAGTTGATCGCGCGGTTGTACGACGTCGATGGCGGCGCGGTACGGCTCGGCGGCGTGGACGTACGAGATCTGACTGCCGAATCCGTCCGCGGCACAGTGGGAATGGTGACGCAGGACGGGCACCTGTTCCACGAGAGCATCCGGTCGAATCTGTTGCTACCGCGGCCCGACGCCACCGACGACGAACTGTGGGATGCACTCTCGCGGGCGAGGCTGGCAGGTCTGGTGCGATCCCTGCCCGACGGCCTGGACACCGTTGTCGGCGAGCGTGGATATCGGCTCTCCGGCGGTGAGCGTCAGCGCCTGACGATCGCCCGGTTGCTGATCGCACAGCCACGGGTCGTCATCCTCGACGAGGCAACGGCCTCGTTGGATTCGACGTCCGAGGCCGCGGTCCAGGCCGCGTTGGCCGAGGCGTTGGAGGGAAAGACATCGGTGGTGATCGCGCATCGACTGTCGACGATCAGGGCCGCGGACATGATCCTGGTAATCGAGGACGGGCGAGTCGTCGAACGCGGCACGCACGATCAACTCCTCGCAGCGGGAGGTCGCTACGAGGAGTTGCACCGCACGCAGTTCGCGCAGACCGTGACTGTGGCTCCCGTGGAGTGACCCTACGAAGCCGGGTCGGGGACCACCGTGGACGGGTCGTCGTCGGTGGCGGCGGCGAGCATCGGGGTGAAACCGTCGATCGCGTAGTCCAGCGACAGTGGGCTCGAGTAGCCCAGGGCCGAGGGCAGGTCCGTACTGAAGGAGCCGATGTAGACGGTTCGATCCTGGTTCACCACGTCGAGGGCAGCGAGTAGCGGGTTCGCCTGCAGCTGTTCGCGACTCTGGCCGGCGATGACGAGGACGTCGGTGTCGAGTCGATCGAGGTTCTCGGGACTGATGGTCTCGGAGGCGTCGGGAATCTCGAAGCCGAGGTCGGTGAAGAACAGCGCGCGGATGTCGTCCTTGCCGAGCAGCAAGTAGCTGCCGTCGTCCATGACGAACGCGAGAGACAGTGACTTACCGGCGAACTGGGGATTCTCGGACTCGGTGGTGGCGAACTTCTGCTCCAACTCGGCCGTCTGGTCCTGTGCCTCCTGCGACTTGCCGAGGGCTTCGCCGACAACGGCGAACTCCTGCTGCCAGGTTGCCGCGGGCACGTCGTCGTAGCCGCCGATGTCGGCGATCGTGGGTGCCATTCCCGAGAGCGTGTCGTACTGGCCCTGGTCGATGAAGGAGTACGGCCCGAGGATCAGATCGGGTGACTGCGCTGCGATCTGCTCGAGGTTCAGATCGGTGCTGCCGACCTCGGGAATCTCGGTGCCGCCCAACGCTTCCTGCGCCCACGGACGCTGGCGGTAGTCGTAGCTCAGGTTGCCGCGTGTCGCGACGGGCTTGACGCCCAGCGCGAGCGCGAAGTCCTGCTCGTTGAACCCGATCGTCACGACGCGGGTGGGCTCGGCGTCGACGACCGTCTCACCGAACTTGTGCTCGATGGTGACGGGGAAGCCGCCTGAATCGCTGTCTGAGCCAGCGGACGTGGCCGTGGTGTTGTCGGACGAGCAGCCGACCGCCAGTGCCAGAACGGAGGCACCGGCGGCGACGAGCTGGACGGTCTTCTTCATGTGATCTCCTCGCACCGGAACTTAGCGAGGTTAGCCTAACCGACCCATTGGAGCGTTGATCATGTGCCAGGGTCGGAGGAGCCGATCAGCAGGTGGAGGTAGCCGGTACTCCGGCGAATCGCTGATCGATCCACTCGAGCGCCTGAGGTAGGCCGAGCACTGCAGCGGTCAGGTGATCGTTGCTGGGTACCTGCACCTCGGTCACCAGGACTCCGGCGCGGCAGTATCGGTCGATCGTGTTGTCGATGGCGCTGACCGGGATCAAGACATCGGACGGGCTGTGCCACTCGAAGTACGGTGCCTTCGGTACGCCGGGATACAGCTCGACGCTGTTCTCGTTGACGGCGGCGATCGCTTCCGGACTGTTGATCAGATCCAACGTGCCCGCGACCTCCATGGCACTCTTGCCTGCACCCGCGGCGATGATGTCGTTGGTGCACCCGTTCTGCATCTTTCTCTCGATCTCCTTACCCACCGGGTTGAGCTGAGAACTGATCGGGATGCGGGTGGGGTACTCGCGTTCGATACCGAGCGCGGCAGCGAATGCCAGACCGAACATGGGGTGCGGGGCGAAACCGAGATCGCGGGCCATGCGCTCGAGGTTCATCGGAGCACCACCGTTTGCGCTGCCGACGATGTTCAGCTCGGGTGCGTAGTCGTTCTGCAGCGCAGCTGCCCATGCCGTGGCCATTCCGCCACCGGAGTAGCCGGCCAACGCAACCGGGCTCTGCTGAACCTGGATGGGATCGAAGCGCTGAGTGGCGCGAATGCTGTCCAGCACGATCTGCCCGCCGAGCTTGGCGGCACCGTAGGCGCTTCTCGGTCCGAGATGATCGGCGATGGCGACAGTCCAGCCGCGCTGCAGCACGGCGTTCAGCGCCGGAGCCTCACGAATGGCCAAATTGGGGTCGTTGGTCCAAAGGGCCTGTGAAGGTGCACATTCGAGACCCAGTGCATTGATGATGTGTTGGTAGGAAAGCAACGGGCCATTGGGAGCTTTGTTGCGCGGGACCATGATGGTATTGATCGCCGCAATGGGATCACCCGTCGAATCGGTCGAGCGGAATTTCAGCTGTCATACGTCGACATCGAAGAATCCGGGCGGCGGGGGCATCGGTCGGCTGGAGATCACGTCGCCCGGTTGCAGGGCGTCCAGATCCGCAGGCGGTGCACCGAACCCGTCTGCGATGGGGGTCGGCATCAGCGGCTCCGCCGCCGCCTGACCTGCGCCGACGAGCGATGAACACAACACGGCCGCTGCCGTGAATGTGGCAGCGCCTGCCAATTTGAGAACCCGCATGTAAGTAATCCCCTCCGTGCCTGAACCGAAGCGACGAACGCTGCGGCGATCTGGCAAGCCCCCGTAGAGCCGGCCCGCAAACCGATATAGCTGTCAAAGCGTGACCCGTTACGCTCCCCCGGAAACGATAGGACGAACGGTACGCACTCGTCGATTCTAAGGCAACAGAAGAACGGTTCACTTGCCGGTTTCTTGGAAAGAAGCGAAATACTCTGTCCCGCGGACGTAGCGCTACTCGAGAGCGACGTCTTTCGGTTCCTTGTCCGGGCGTAGGCCGCGCCAACTCGGGTGCCGTAGATGGCCCGATTCCGTCGCCTCGTAGAACCGCACCTCGCCGACAAGGGCAGGCTCGACCCACACTGCCCCCTTCCGATCGGTCGCGGGCAGCATCGACGAGAAGGGACTGTCCGACGCCTCGAGTGGGGCCAGGAGTGCTGCGAGCGTATCGAGCGCACGGTCGTCGAACCCGGTTCCGACGCGTCCCACGTAACGCAGTCGGTCACCGTCGGGGATGCCCATGAGCAAGGAGCCGAACCCGCCGGAACGACGACCCTGCCCCCGACGCCATCCGCCGATCACGATCTCCTGGGTCCGCCAGTTCTTGAACTTGATCCACGTGTGGGCGCGCTTGCCGGGTTGATAGACGGAGTCGGTTCGTTTCGCGACGACGCCTTCCCAGCCCCGTTCTCTGCTTTCGGCGATGGCGTCCGCAGCGGTGCCCGTCAGCCGCGGCGGAACCAGGACCGAGTCCAGTCCGGTGGTGAGTAGTTCGAGGAGTCGTCGTCGATCCGAGTACTTCTTGCGCAGCAGTGACGTGCCGTCGAGGTAGAGCAGATCGAAGGCGATGAATCGGATCTGGTCGCGAGTCGCGTTCTGCAATTTCTCGAAGCTGCTGATGCCGCTGTCGTCGAACACGACCACTTCGCCGTCGACGACCGCATCGTGGTCGGACAGTTCGTCCGCCAGCGATTGGAGCGCGCCGAATTTCTCGGTGTAGTCGTTGCCGCTGCGTGTACGCAGTGTCATCTCACCGTGCGTGAGTTCGGCGACGATGCGGAACCCGTCCCATTTGCCCTCGAACGACCACTCGTCGTCCGGCAGATCGAGGATGTCGCCTGCGGTGGCGAGCATCGGTGAGATGTTCTTCGGTGGGGGATTGTCGCTCGGTGCGTCCTTCATCAGATGCATGAGCCATTGATTGCCCTTGGTGCGGATCAGGGCGAATCGGCCGGTCGCCTTCGATCCGTGCAGGACGACGATGACCTCGTCGTCGCGCCACTTCTCGAGTTCGTAGGTTCCGCTGTCCCAGATGGAGACGTCGCCGCCGCCGTGCTCGCCCTTCGGAATCCGACCCGAGAACGTCGCGTATTCGAGTGGGTGGTCCTCGGTGTGAACGGCCAGTCGGTTCTGTTTCGGATCGACCGGGATGTTCTTGGGGACGGCCCACGAGACCAGGACGCCGTCGTGTTCGAGTCGGAAGTCGTAGTGCAGGCGTCGGGCATGATGTTCTTGAATCACGAATGTGTCGTTGTTGCCCTGCGGCTCGGTGGTGGTCGGTATCGGTTCGGGTGTCTTGTCGGCGCTGCGCATGCTGCGGTACTTGTCGAGTTTGTCTGTGGTGGTGTCGCTTTCGTGGACCGAGTCCATGGCGGGGTCGAGATTTGCGAGCAGGTCGCCCGATTCTGCGTAGCGCTCGAGGACCTCCTCGAACCGAAGCTGCTGTAGGCCGGATGCTTCGAGCTCGGCCCAGGTGCGCGGTGCCGCGACGGTGGGGCGTGATCGTCCGCGCAGTGAGTACGGTGCGACCGTCGTCTTCTTGCCGTTGTTCTGGCTCCAGTCCACGAATACCCGCCCGGTTCGCTTCGCTTTCGCCATCGTTGCCGTCACCCGATCCGGAGAACGCTCCTCGAGAAGGGTGGCAACACGTTTGGCGACGGTGGATGCGCCGGAGGTCGACAGCGGCTTCTCCAGCGGCACGTACAGGTGAATTCCCTTGCTGCCGCTGGTGACCGGATACGCGGTCATACCGATATCGCTGATCAGGTCCCTGATTTCGCAGGCCACGTCGGCGCACCGAGCCAGATCCACATCGTCACCGGGGTCGAGGTCGAACACCATGCGGGTGGCGCGGCCGGGTTCGGTGCCGTCGAATCGCCACTGCGGCACATGCGCTTCGATGGCCGCTTGTTGACCGAGCCAGGCCAGATCGGCTGCCGTGGAGAACAGGGGGTAGGTGACGATGCGATCCGAGTGCTGCATCGAACGGCGATCGAGCCAGTCGGGTGCAGATGCGGCAAGGTTCTTCTCGAAGAACGACGATTGGTCGACGCCGTTCGGCCACCGCTTACGGGTCACTGCGCGGCCCACCAGGTGGGGAAGCATCGCTGGCGCGATGGTGGTGTAGTACTCGATGATCTGGCTCTTGGTGGTGCCGGTTTCGGGGAACAGCACTTTGTCGAGGTTGGTGACGGAGACCTTGCGACCTTCGATCTCGAGCGTGGCCATCGTCTCAGGTTAGTGGTCGCCGTCTGAACCTGCGAGCAAGTTGTGACAGGCTCGAAAGCATGGCAACGATCAGTGTCTCGGTACAGATGCCCGAGAACCCTCAGGGCGCGTGGGACAAGGCTTCCGCGCTCGACCGGTTCGACGAGTGGATGACCATCCACGGTGGTTGGTGCACTCCGCCGCCGGAGAAGGTCGGCAAGGGCACGGAGGTCGAATCCTTGGTGAAGGTGAAGGGTTTCAAGAACACGATCAAGTGGGAGTTCACCGAGTACGACGAGCCGAAGCTGATCGAAATGTCGGGCCGCGGCAAGGGCGGGGTGCGAATCTCGCTGACCGTACACGTGCGTGAGGCCGAGGGCGGATCGGAGCTGACGCTCGATGCGAAATTCGGTGGGGGTGTGCTCTTCGGTCCGGTGGGATCGGTGGTGGCGCGGGCGCTGGACACCGATGTGAAGCAGTCGGTGGCCAATCTGGCGGCATTGAGTTGACGGATCCTTGCTGAAGTAGCTGCACGACAAGCTCTTCCAGCCCCGCACCGGTGTTTCGGTGCGGGGCTGGAGTCTTTCTTGGGGGTCAGGCGATGTGGGGGCCTGCGCGGGCGTGGGATTGTCTGGGTTGTCGGTAGGGGTCGACGGTTGCGGGTGGGATGAACCAGGGGTGGTTGTCGTTGCCGATGAACACTTCCCAGTCACTGTGGTGCATGAGGCGGTGGTGGAATCCGCACAGTAGGACCAGGTTGTTCATGTCGGTGGGGCCGCCGTCGGCCCAGTGCCAGATGTGATGTCCTTCGGTCCAGGCGGCGGGTTTTCCGCAGCCGGGGAAGGCGCAGCCGTGATCGCGGGCGGTGAGGGCTTTGCGTTGTTTGGCGGTGACGGTGCGGGCGGTGCGGGCGAGGTTGAGTGGGTTGCCGTTCGCGTCCATGACGATGGCGGTGAGAACGCAATCACACGCCAACTGCCGGGAAGTGTTGCGGGAGAGCGGTCCCATCCACGGTAGCCATCCGACCGAAGTGCCGTCGCCGAACAGATCTCGATAGGTGCCACGATCGGTCGCACAGCGGTCACCTTCACCGCCAGTGGCGGTGTCACTGCCGCTGCGACTGGTGCCGTCACTGTACGGGTCGGCGGTTCCAGTATCCGGCTCGTCAGCGGAGTTGGGGTGGATCGGGTTGCCGGTGTTGATGTCGACGGGATCGGCTCCGTCTGTATCGGATTCGTTTGCCGTGCGGGTGTTCTCGTTGTCTGCAATGTCGGCGGTGTCGGCGGTGTCGGCGGTGTCGGCGCTGTCGCGGAGGTCGGTGAGGTCGCGCAGGTTGATGTGCAGGTTCAGGTGGGGGCGTTCGCCGCCTTCGATGGGCCGGCTGCTGGAGGCGAGGTATTGGTCGAGGATGTGTCCGAAGGCGTCGGCTCTGCGTTTGGCGGGGCTGCGGTCGTCTGGGGTGCCGTCGGCGGCGGGTCGGGGTTCGGTCAGGGGTGAGAGTGCGGTGAGGAGTTTTTCTCCGGTGACGGCGTCGACATTCATCTTCGCCACCAGACGTCCGTTCAAGGTTGTCGAGGCGAAGAGTTCGTTGCGGTCGGTGTTCTCGGGTGGTGGTGTCTTGCCGCCGAACTCGTCCTCGAGTTTGGTGATCGCTGCGCGGATGCGGCCGGTGCGTGCTTCGGGTCCGGTGGCGGCGGCGATCAGCGCGGTGCGGGCCATGACGCGACCCTCTTCCGGGAGGTCCTTCGGTGGGGTTTCGGCGAAGGTGAGGATGAGGGCGGCGTGGTCGATGGAGATGCTGCCGGTGTTCACGGCGTCGGCGATGTCGGGGAAGTTCTTCATGCCGCGGGCGAGGGCGACGATCTTGGTGGCTTTGGACGGTGAGAGCAGGGTGGTGGAGGTCAGCCACCCTGCGGGTCCGGGGAAGCCGAGTTTCTCGCGGCTCACGCGGATGTCGATCTCGGCGACGAGGGCGATCCGTCGGGCCTCCAACAACTGAATTTCATGGGAGATCGTGGCGGCGTCGGCGAGGAGTTCACTCTCGCTCAGTTGCCAGATCTCTGTGGTCATGGACGCAAGTGTATCGAACGTGCGTTCGACTGGCAACCATCGTTGAATCGAAAACTGTTGCCCTGCTTAAGTATTCGAGATTCAGAACCTGTCGGTGGCCCGTGATAGGGGCCGCAGCCCTCACATCTGAATTTCAGTGCTTACCGCCATCTCGGGTCCAGACTCGGACGCCCAGAAACCCGCTGCCGGTTGATATGACAACGTCAACGACCGCCCTATTCTCTCCCGAGACGGATACGAACGACGGATCCGTGTCGACCGCTCCTCTGTTTCGTCGCAGTCCGACCCCTACTGCTGCCGCGTCTTTCGCAACCACCACAGTCCCGCGATGGGGAGTACAACCGGGATGAAGACGTAGCCGGATCCGAAGTGCGACCACACCGTCGGCTCCGGGAAGTCCTGGGGCTGGATGTAGCTGAGGGTGCCGATGCCGATCACTCCGACGAGTTCGATGATGCAGGAGACCGTCACCACTCGTCGTGACGCTTCTGTAGCTCGGGCCAGTCCCACCGTGGCGATGATGTAGACCACCGCAGCGAAGGCGGACAGCAGGTACGCGACCGGTGCGTCGTCGAATCGTGTGGTCAGCTGCACGATCGAGCGTGACGTCGCGGCGACTGCGAACACTGCGTAGACGGCGATGAGGAAGCGACCGAAGCCGGTGCGCGTCGCTTGCTGGAGGTTGTCAGGCATATCCGGCCCAAATCTGGCTCAGGCGCAGCACCATGGCTGCGAGGGTGAGGACGGCAACGAGCAGTACCGCTGTGCCGCCGCGGGAACGGTCGCCCAGGGACCACCACGTCCCGAGAGGGAGTAGGAACAGCAGTCCGACGAGGTAGGACCCGAAGGTCAACCGATGAATCTCGCGGTCCGAGGTGAACATCATGACGAACCCGATGACGGCTTGAAGTGCGACGACTGCCTCGGTGGCAGCGATGGTCCAGAACAGTGCGCGATCGGACCTGTTCTTCAGCAGGACGGGTCGGTTCATTGCGAGCTTTACGAGTACCCAGATGCCCACGACCAGGGACAACGCGTACAACAAGCCGGTGACGGCGCCGATCATCGAGTTCCTCGTCAAGTTCGGGTGGATGGATGGAGCGGCCTCCAGGGTATCCGCGTAACACCACGTCAACACTGTGAGGCCCTCGAAACACGGCGTTGTTCCGGGTGTGACCAACAGGAAATGGATGAGGCTTGTACTTGTCCTATGGCCGCGGAGGATCTGCTCTCCCGCCGGACATGACCTCTTTTCCCCAGGTGGCCACAGGCGTCCACCCGATTCAGTCAGCTCTGTGAACTCTAGGAGAAGCACATGTCAGATATCGACCAGGCCATCGCCGAGAACATCAAGAAGTCTCTCGAAGAGATCCCGCACCCGTCACTTCCCAAGGGCAGCAACATCTACGGGTCCACCAAGATCTTCCCCGACTACAAGGCGGAGAACGGCGAAAGCTACTTCACACTGGTGCACGGCATTGCCCACGAGTCCTCGGTGTCGTTCGTCGCAGTACTTCAAGCGACGCGAGCTCTGCGCAAGGGTTTCGAGTCGGCCATGTACTTCTACGGCCCCGGCGCTATCAATTGCCTTGCCACCCGTGGCTTTCCGACGACCGGTGACTCCGGGTTCCCCGGTGAGCAGAACATCAACGATTCTCTCGCGACATTCATCGCCGAGGGTGGCACCGTGTTCTGTTGCCGCTTCGGGCTCGCGTTGCACGGTGGCCGCGAAGAAGACCTCATCGAGGGCGTCATCCCGGCACACCCCCTGGACGTGCAGGACGCGCTGATCCACTACGCGCGCAAGGGTGCCATCATCAACTCGACATACATGGTCTAGGGGCACCTATGTCCGTCTCTACGCGCGTGGATCTGGCGCTGCTCGGCATTCGAGGAGCGACGCCGGTGTCCAGAACTGCCGGTGCAGGGCCGAGTGACGACGGACATGTCCGCATCGACGGCCTCGGCGCAGCCATCCCGCGCAATCCGCTCAGTCCGTACGTACTCGAAGAAGGCCGAGTCCTGTTCGACGGCAACGACATCGGTCTCGATGTTCAGGCCGTCGACCGGCCGAAGTTCTACGACCTCACCACCGCCGACGGGATCGCCTACGAGAAGATCGCCAAGCTCCACGGCTCCAGCGTTCTCGCGACCACCGTGGTGCAGACCTGCATCCGCTACGACGCCGATCAACGGTGCCGCTTCTGCTCCATCGAGGCGTCGCTGGAGGCCGGCGACACCATCGCCGTCAAGACTCCGGCGCAGCTCGCCGAGGTAGCCGAGGCCGCGGTGCGGCTCGACGGCGTCACGCAGATGGTCATGACGACGGGCACCTCGGCCGCGAAGGATCGCGGCGCCCGTCATCTGGCCCGATGTGTGCGAGCCATCAAGGCGGTGGTTCCGCAGCTGCCTATCCAGGTGCAGTGCGAACCTCCCGGCGACCTGCAGACGATTCAAGATCTGTACGACGCCGGAGCCGAATCCATCGGTATCCACGTCGAATCCCTCGACGACGACGTTCGGCACAAGTGGATGCCGGGCAAGGCCTCGGTCTCGATGGACGAGTACCGCGCTGCGTGGAAAGAAGCGGTTCGTGTGTTCGGACGCAACCAGGTCTCGACGTACATCCTGGTGGGGCTCGGCGAGGATCCCGACGAATTGGTCGCCGGGGCAGCAGAACTCATCGAGATGGGCGTCTACCCCTTCGTCGTCCCGTTCCGTCCTCTCGCCGGAACGTTGGCGGTGGACGTCGACCGGGCCACGGCTCCCGATCGCGACGTGCTCGAAGACATCACTCGACGCGTCGCCAAGGAACTGCAGGCCGCGGCGATGCTCGGATCCGATCAGAAGGCAGGCTGTGCGGCATGTGGTGCGTGCAGCGTCCTGCAGAACGCGGGAGGCTGACATGTACGGCGTCGTAGAGGGCAACGATCTAGCCGGATTGTCCGGTGCTGCAATCACTGTCGCGCAGCCGGAGTTCATCGTCCAGCCGTGCAGCGGCGCAGCAGAACTTAATGCGTACCGGGCACTGCGTACAGAGACGTTCGTCGCCGAGCAAGGTTTGTTCGCCGGCACCGATCACGACGACGTCGACGACGATCTGCGAGCAGTCGTTCTGGTCGCTACCGACCGAGACGGCACCGTGCTCGGCGGAGTGCGGCTGGCACCCTGCACAGCAACGGATCTGGGGTGGTGGGCCGGCAGTCGCCTCGTGGTCGCTGCCTCGGCACGCACTTCCGGCGTCGGGCCCGCCCTTGTTCGGGCAGCCTGTGCCCATGCCGAGAGTCGAGGCGTGCTTCGCTTCGACGCGACGGTGCAGAAGAGCAACGAGCAACTGTTCACTCGGCTCGGGTGGATTCGCCGCGGTGACGTCGAGGTGGCCGACACGCCACACGTGGCCATGTACTGGCCAATCGACCGCATCGAACGGCTCGTCTCCTCCACCAAGGCCATGCTGGCCGGGGTACTCGCACCTCTCCGAGCGCAGCCGCTCGGGCTCGGTGCCAGAGGCTTTCGCGGCGACGACGGCGTTCCGGTACCGGGTAGCGACATGATCGCCGCGTGCGATGCCATCATCCCGTCCATGGTCGATCGCGACCCGGAGTGGGCCGGCTGGTGTGCGGCGCTGGTCAACCTGAACGACCTCTCGGCGATGGGTGCGCACGCTGTCGGAATGCTCGATTCCGTCGGAGCACCCACGCAGAGTCGCCTGACCCGCATCATCCGTGGTCTCGCCAATGCCTCTGCGGCATGGCAGGTTCCGGTACTCGGCGGCCACACCCAGGCCGGGGTGCCGTCGTCGCTGTCGGTCACCGCTCTGGGGCGTACAGCGAACCCGGTGCGGGCCGGCGGGGGAAGCGTCGGCGATCGACTGACGCTCACCGCGGACATCGAAGGCGAGTGGCGACGCGGATACCATGGTCAGCAATGGGATTCGTCCTCTCGTCGGAACTCCGAAGAGCTGACGACCATGGCGTCGTTCGTCGCCCGCACCGCACCCAAGGCCGCCAAGGACGTCTCGATGGCAGGCCTGGCAGGCACCACCGGAATGCTCGCCGAAGCGAGCGGAACCGGTGCCGTGCTCGATGTCGCGTCGATACCGAAGCCGGGCGCAGCGTCGATGGGCGAATGGATCACGTGTTTTCCAGGGTTCGCGATGATAACCGCGGACCGTCCAGGTGCACCTACTGCACCGTCCGGACCTGCACTGTCCGCAGAATGCGGAGAGCTCACCGACATTCCGGGCGTCGCGCTGCGTTGGCCCGATGGAATCACCACTCGCGCGGTCACATCCACCGTGACCGGATTGGGAGAAGCATGACCACCCACCCGCAGCCCGTCACCATCTCCGTCGCCGCAGCCGAATTCGGCCGCGACATGGAACAGGGTTACGCCACCATCGCCGCGTTGCTCGAGGAGTCACGCAATCGCGGCAGCCAACTACTCGTCCTGCCCGAGGCCTGCCTCGGCGGCTACCTGCCCAGTCTCGGCGGCGGTGACGAGACCGAGGAATCGCGACAGCGTCGACTGAAGGCGCTGCCGCCCGCTCTGGAGCTCGACGGCCCCGAGATCAAGCGGGTCATCGACATGGCGGGCGATACCGTCATCACCTTCGGTTTCTGCGAGAAGGACGGCGACACCCGCTACAACGCCGCCGTGACGGTCGACGGCAGCGGCATTCTGGGTTCGTACCGCAAGGTGCACCAGCCGCTCGGTGAAAACCTCTGTTACGACGCGGGCGACAGCTACTCCGCCTTCGATACTCCGATCGGCCGCATGGGCATGCAGATCTGCTACGACAAGGGATTCCCCGAGGCTGCACGGGAACTGGCGCTCGACGGTGCCGAGATCGTCGCGTCCATCTCCGCCTGGCCGACGGCACGTACCGCGACGGTGGAGAACATGGAGGAGGACCGCTGGAAGCAGCGGTTCGACATCTACGATCGAGCCCGCGCTCTCGAGAACCAGATCATCTGGGTCGCAGCCAATCAGGCGGGTACCTTCGGATCTCTTCGATTCGTCTGCAGCGCGAAGATCGTCGGACCCGGCGGGGAGATCCTCGCCGGCACGGGCGTCGAACCAGGCTTGGCGACGGCCACCGTCGACGTCGCTGCCCTCATCGGCGCAGCACGTGGCGGCGGTATGTACAACCTGCGTGATCGCCGGCCGTCGGTCTATCGGACCATCACGAAGGAGCCGATCCATGCCTGAGATGTCGTTCCTCGTGCGATGGCCCGACGGCCGCGAACAGTCCTGCTATTCACCCTCGCTGGTGATGCACGATTACCTGACACCCGGCCAGGAGTACCCGGTGGCGGAGTTCGTGCAGCGGACGTCGGAGGCATTGACGGTCGCCAGCGATCGAGTTCTCGCCAAGTTCGGAATGCGGTGCACCTCGGCCGCACAGCAGATGGAGGAGATTCACGGTGCCAGTACCTCGTACGAGGCCGGTACCGTTCGCGTACTGAGCATGTCGGGAGCTGAATTGCTATGACAGAGAACCACTCCGTGATAGTCATCGGCGGTGGGCAGGCGGGTCTGTCCATCAGTTGGCATCTGACGCAGCGCGGCATCGAACATGTCGTTCTCGAGCGCGACACGATCGCGCACGAGTGGAAGGACTCGCGCTGGGACAACTTCACTCTCGTCACCCCGAATTGGCAGTGCGCACTTCCCGGATATTCCTACGACGGTGACGATCCCGACGGATTCATGCCGCGCGACGAGGTCCATGCCTTCGTGCGTCGCTACGCCGAGAGCTTCGATGCACCCGTGCGAGAACGTGTTTCGGTCACAACCGCACTACAGAGCGGGGATGGTGGTTTCGACCTGCAGACCTCCGCCGGCCCCATGCATGCCGACCAGATCGTCGTCGCTGTCGGTGGCTACCACATCCCCACCATCCCGCGGTTCGCCGAGAAGCTCCCGCGCAACATCGTCCAGCTGCACTCGTCCGAATACCGCGGCTCGCATCAGTTCCCGGATGGAGACGTACTGGTCGTCGGCACCGGCCAGTCCGGCGCGCAGATCGCCGAGGATCTGCACCTCGACGGCCGACGCGTCCACCTGGTGGCCGGCACCGCTCCCCGCGTCGCACGCTTCTATCGCGGCCGCGACTGTGTCGCCTGGTTGCACGACATGGGCGTCTACGATGTCTCCATCGAAGATCAACCCGGTGGCGTCGGCAAACGCGAGAACACGAACCACTACGTCACCGGCCGTGACGGTGGTCGAGACATCGACCTGCGCGCATTCGCCACCGAGGGAATGCAGCTCTACGGCCGACTGCTCGGCGTCGAGGACGGCGTTCTGCAGTTCGCACCCACTCTCGAGGCGTCGCTCGATGCTGCGGATCGGGTGGCCGAAAGCATCAAGGACAGCATCGACGCCTACATCGAGCGCGAGGGCATCACTGCCCCCACCGAGGATCGCTATGTGCCGGTGTGGCGTCCGGAGTCCGAGACCACCGAACTCGACCTCGCCACAGCAGATATCACGGCCGTCGTCTGGTCGGTCGGCTTCCGCACCGACTACCGCTGGCTGAAGGTCGGTGCCTTCGACGGTGAAGGGCACCCGACGCACAACCGTGGTGTCACCTCGGTACCGGGCCTGTACTTCCTGGGTCTGCCGTGGCAGCACACCTGGGGTTCGGGACGCTTCGCCTCGGTGGCCCGCGACGCTGCTTTCCTCGCCGACCAGATCGGGCTGGAGATCAGTGCTGCGCAGTCTCGGAACTCACCGCAGCCGCAGAGTCAGATGGTCTGAGTTCGACGTGGCCCCCATCAAGATCGGCGCACTGGCAGCGCATTTCGGGCGTGATGTCGACCGGGCCGTACTGAAGATCACCACGATCATCTCCAGTGCGGCGCGAGAAGGCATCGATCTCCTGGTGCTGCCCGACGCGTCCCTCGGGGGCTACATCAACAGCCTGAGCAATCCGGATCCCGCGGAACTACCGCCTACCCTCGATCCCGACGGTCCGGAACTGGCGGCGATCATCGCCGCGGCCGGGAACATGACGATCTGCATCGGATACACCGAGCTCTCGAAAGGGCTGCGGTACAACGCTGCAGCATGCCTCACGGGAGACGGCATTCTGGGTAGCCACCGCAAGGTGCACCAGCCGCTCGGGGAGTCGCTCGCCTACGCGGCCGGCGACCACTTCGAGGCCTTCGATACCCCGGTGGGGCGCATGGGCATGCTGATCGACTACGACAAGACGTTCCCGGAGTCGGCGCGGACGCTGGCACTCGACGGCGCGAGAATCATTGCGGCGCTGTCTGCATGGCCTGCCAGCGTCACCGACCGTGCATCCTCGCTGCCGAACGATCGACAGTCCCGTCTGTTCGATCTGTACGACGCAGCCCGGGCGGCCGAGAATCAGGTGGTGCTGGTCTCCTCCAACCAAACCGGAGTGATGGGGTCCCTCCGCTTTCTCGGGCAGGCGAAGATCGTCGGCCCCGGTGGCGACGTGCTGGCGCGGACGTGGTCCAAAGGGGGCCTTGCGGTGCACGAGATCGACGTCGACGCCGAGGTCGACCGAGCCCGCCGGGGGTTGCATCACCTGGCGGAGCGTCGGGTGGACGCGTACCCGAATCTGTTGCAGGAGAAGTCAGGTCAGTGAAGATCAGCCTACTGACCTATTCGTCCAAGCCGCGCGGCGGAGTGGTGCACACGCTTGCGCTGGCCGAGGCACTGGCGCGCGCCGGGCAGGACGTGTCGGTGTGGTCTCTCGGGCGCGGCGGCGACAGCACGTTCTTTCGTGCCGTCGACCCCGCCGTCGACATCAGAATGGTCCCGTTCGTGCACCGGGACGGGGAGAACGTCGGAGAACGAATTCTGCGGTCGATAGATGTTCTGCGACAGGCCTTCACGCCGGACGAGTACGACATCGTCCATGCCCAGGACTGCATCTCCGCCAATGCCGTCGGCCGCTGCATCAGGACCATCCATCACCTGGACGAGTTCACCACGCCCGAGCTGGCCGCGTGCCACGAACGCGCGATCAACGCCCCCTACGCACGGATCTGCGTGTCGGCAGCGGTCGCGAGCGACGTCCAGCGTGGATGGGGATTCGACCCCACCGTCATTCCGAACGGTGTGGATGCAGGCAGGTTCACCGCAGCCGAAGAATCGGGCCGATCGCACTGGCAGGAGAAGTTCGGCAGGTACGTGCTCGCTGTTGGCGGCATCGAACCACGCAAGGGCAGTCTCGATCTGCTCGACGCGTTCGCCCGGTTGCGTTCGCACGACCTTCGACTGGTGTTCGCCGGTGGCGAGACGCTGTTCGATTATCGCGACTATCGCACGGAGTTCGACCGTCGCGCAGTGGAACTCGGAATCGAGCCGGTGATTCTCGGTACCGTCGACGACGACGAGCTGCCGTACCTCGTGGCACAGGCTGCCGTGCTGCCGTTCTTCTCCACCAAGGAGGGCTTCGGACTGGCCGCCATGGAGGCACTCGCCGCATCGACTCCCGTCGTCGCGCGAGATCTACCGGTACTTCGGGAAGTGTTCGGAGACAGCGTTACCTATGCGTCTTCGATGGAGAGCATGGCAGCCGAGCTCGAACGTGCCGTGCGAGAACCGCGGAATCCACTACCGGGGCTGACGCTCGCGCAGAGCCTCACCTGGGACGAGGCTGCGCGTCGACACCTGGAGTTCTACTCCTCGCTGCGCTGACCGCTACGCTTGTTGCGTTTGAGTCGATGGGGCTTGAGCTTGTGGAACCCTTTGACCCGTAGCGAGCGGACCGATTTGAGGTAGAACTCGGAATCGTGACGCAGTTCCTCGGTCATGACGGTGTCGACCAGGATCGTTCCCGGATTGGACGAACTGGTCAGGCGCGCAGCGATGTTGACCACCGACCCGTACAGGTCGCCGTATCGGGCCAGAACCGGTCCCCAGGCCAGCCCGACCCGCAGATCCGGCATGTCCTCCTGCTCGGCGAAGGCGTCTTGCAGGTCGAGGGCGATGTGAGCGGCATCCTCGGGAGTCTGTGCACTGAACATCACCTCGTCGCCGACGTTCTTGATCACCGAACCACGCCCGCGCGCAATGATATTGGTGGCCAGGGACTCGAACTCCTCGAGGAGTGTCGTCAATTCGCCGATGTCGAGGCGACGCGTCAGACTGGTGTATCCGACCATGTCGGCGAACCCGACGGCCATGATGGGGCTGTCGGTGGCGTCGTCGGGAGCGGCGATGGACCGTCCGGCCGCCGCGGCCAAGTGGCGACGCCAGGTGTAGCCCTGAAGCGCTTCGAGGGTGGGGACGGTCTCGGCCGCGATGTCCCTGGCGTTGCGCCGGATGACGTCGATGTCGTTCTGGTCTTCCTCGCTGCTGGTGATGCGCTCGAGGATGTGAGAGTTCACCACGCCCACTTGCCATTCCGCGAGCCTGGACATCGACTGCCCGAGAGTGCGCGCGATCGCGACCTCCATCTCGGGCTTGATGACCTTCTGCTCGGTGAGTCCGGTGATCAACTTCAGTGCCTCGAGGTCCGCGTCGGTGTAGACGACCGCCTCGGTATCGGTGTGGATGGGGAAGCCCATACCGATCCACAGCGCGATGACCCGTTCGAGCGGCAGCCCCGACTTGTCGACGATGTCGGAACGGGTGTACTTCGGCGTGCCCCCCAGGAGATTGCGTTCGATCTCCGCTTGCACCACCGAGTTGATCTGGTTCTCAGGCATATCCCAACGTTCTGTCGAAATAGGAACGAACATCGTCCACGTACGCGTCGATCTTGTCCGGCTCCCAGTCCGTGGTGGGAATGGGCTCGCCGACGGTGACCTTGACGGTACCGGAGTGGACGGTGAAATCCTTTTTCCACATCACGTCACCGGCATTGTGGATGACGATCGGGACGATGGGCACTCCGGCCTGCATGGCCAGGTGGAAGCCGCCCTTCTTGAACCGGCCGAGACGGGACGTCGGCATCCGTGTGCCCTCGGGCGCGATGGCGACGGAAATACCACTGTGCAACTTCTCGATGGCCGGACGCATCGCCTCGCGGGCCTGTGAAGGATCACCACGATCGACGTAGGCGACGTCGAAGATCCTGCCCAGCAGCGCGAACCGTGGGTCGCGCTCGAGCTCTCGCTTGGCGACGGCGGTGATGTCGCGGCGCAGGATGGAGGTGACGATGATCGAGTCGGCTGTGCTCTGGTGGTTGAACATGAACACCGCCGGCCGCGCCGACCATGCATTCTCGGTGCCGGTCACGTCGAGCTTCACCCCGGCGATGGTCAGCGCGATGTCCGGTGCGATGGTGCTGGTGATGTTCGCTCCGTTGCGGCGACTGCGCGTCAGCAGCCCCAGCCCCAATCCGATCGATGCGCTGGCCAGTACCGATCCGAGGGCGGCGGTGCTTCGCACTGCGGAGGTGAGGTCGGTGCCACGCTTGGGGCTCTCCAACGTCAGCGACGGCCACTTCTTCTTCGCGGCGTACCGCTTAAGATCCGGATCGGGGTTCAGCGCGACGGGACGTCCGACGGCCTCGAGCAGTGGCACGTCCTCTCCGCCGTTGGAGTAGGCGAAGCAGCCCGCGAGGGCGATGCCCTCACGTTCGGCGTAGTCGATCGCGGCCTGTGCCTTGCGCGGCCCCCACAACGAGTCGCCCACCAGCTCCCCGGTCAGTATCCCGTCGGTGACCACAGGGGTGGTACACAGCAGCGTCTCGAACATCATGTCCTGCTGAACGGGCAGCGCCTGGTAGGGCGTGGCCGAGGTGGCCATCACCAATCGATGGCCGGCATGGCGGTGCGCCTCGACGAGGGCGCGTGCCTGCGGATAGATCATCGGCGCGATCTCGTTGCGGAACAGCGTGTAGGCCTGCTCCATCAGATCTTCTTCCCGACGTCCTTCGAGGCCGCGGACGGCCTTGCCCATCAGATTGTCGACCGGGGAGTTGCGCATCCGCATCTCGACGACGGCGCTCGATATCTCCCACAGTTCCTTGACCGTCACGTCGAGGGTCTTGAGACGTTCGAGAAACACTGCGCGGGCGGAGAACCCGTTGATCAGGGTGCCGTCGAGATCGAAGAATGCGACAGTGTCTCGGCCGGGTGGAGCGGCGGCGATCGCGATCAGCCGATCGTCGAACTCGGTCATGAATTGTTCTCCTCGGGGGCCGAGATCGGTTCTACCTGGCGCAGCATGCGGTGGGCCATGTCGCGGATCGTGCGCACCTTGCGTGCCCACTCGTCGATCTCGAGTGCGAAGTCTCGGCGTCGACGCGCGATACCGTCGGAGCCGGAATCGACGAGATCGCGGTTCTCCGCCAATTGCAGTGCCGTATCGAACAATTCGCCGGAGATCGACTCGCTGTGATCGAGCTGCTGACGAAGCCGTCTGGCCTGAGCGGCACCGAGGCATTCCGCGATGAACTTCGACTTGTCGAATTCCCCGCTCTGCGGCAGCAGCATCAGCTGATCGGCTACCACCTGGTATGCCTCGAAGATCGGCTGCAGCACGCGGTGCGCGAGATGCAGATCCTGTGACTGAAGTTGTCGCGCAGCGTAATCGGGGTCGCTGATGTGGGTGCGCCAGTCCGGGTCGATGAGATCGACCTCGGACTCGAGTCGCTCGCCGAAGTCCTTCTTGTCGCCGAAGAAGAACTCGAACTTGAGCAGATCGCGCAGCTGCAGTGCCGACTGCCACAGGGACTCCTGAGTCAGTGGCGTCGAATCACCGCTGGTCGGCAGAACGACCAACTCGCCGATGGCCCGCATGACGAAGAAGTGAATGGCGTTGTTGCGGAAGAACGCTGCGACGAGATGCTTGTCCTGAGCCAGATAGAACAGCGGCTCGGGGCCGTCGTCGAACCGTTTGACGACGTTCGCGTTCACCTGTGCGATGACGGCCGATCGGACGACGTCGACGTCGGCGATGTCCACTCCGCCCGCAGTGGGCAGGTTGCGGCGTTTGATGTAGCGGGCCAGTGGGGCGATGATGGCCCACATCTCGTTGACGTTGAGGGCGCGATCCTCGATGCCGAGTAGAGCCATGGTGACCAAGGCCGCCGGCGTCACCGGTGTCGCGTCGTTGATCGCGTGGGAGACACCGAGTGCGATCTTCTGCACCGCCACCCGCTTGTCGGTGTTCTCGGCGACGATCGACGCGACCGATATCGGCTCGCCGAAGTTGAGGTACACGTTGCCGCGCAATGTGCCCTGTGCGCGGATGTAACCGATGGCCATCCGGATGCCCTCGGCCTGCTTCTTCGCTCCGTGCGATTCCTCGGCCATCGCGCCGACCTCGTGCAGACGGTCGTAGGTGATGGACGTGGGAACCAGGTAGACGTCCTCCGCATCGCTGGTCTCGAGTGCGTCGACCAGATAGGTCAACAGGCCGAACCTCGGCGGGCGAAGCTTGCCGGTGCGGCTACGGCCGCCCTCGATGTACCACTCCAGGTTGAACCGCTTGCTCAGCAGGAAGCTCATGTACTGACGCAGAGTCCACTTGTAGATCGCGTCGGAGAACTTGCGCTGAATCAGCACGACGCCACTGCGTTTGGCGATCGGACCCAGCGGCCAGAAGCCGACGTTGATTCCGCCCATGACGTGGTTGAGTGGCAACCCTTCGGCCAACAGCGCCGGACGCAACACGAGCGGATCGAGATAGGAACGGTGATTGGGCAGGAACACCAACGGATAGTTCTTGTTGAGCTCGCGCACCTTCTGGAGTTGATCGCGGTCCACATCGACCTTGTACGCCCGCGAGAAGTACGCCCCGAGCGTTCCCCACATCTCGACTGCGCGGCGCGTCTCGGTCGCGACCATCTCGTCGAGGATGTCGTGGACGCGTGTGTCGACGGCGTCGCGATCCTGGCCGACTTCCTCCGCCAGTTCGGTGATGCCGTCTCGGAACTTCTTCTGCTCGGTCATGTCCTCGACGACGAAGCGCGGGATCTTGTATTCCGACCCGATGACGCCGCGCTCGGCTTTGTCCAGAGCCAGACTGGCCTGCCGCAGAATGAACGACGACAGCGACGTGCCGCCACCGCGCTCGAACCGATCCTGTAGATCACTGAGCGTCGCGGGCTCGCCGACGAGAACTGCGGAGTGGTCGGGATCGTCTCCCGCCACCCATCGCTGCCACACCTGCGTTGGCTTGGAGCGCCCGCGAGGAGCGAAGATTCGGTGCAGGATGCCGTTCTTGCGATCGGACAGCGTCACCCGAAGCGGGATCAGCAGCGGATCCTCGGCGTATCCGCGAACACTGTCCGACAGTGACGTTCTCGCCTCACCGGAGAGCACAACCGAGGGTGGACGGGGCTCGCCGTCGGGAGTGGTGGCGTCGATCCACTGATTCAGAGCCTGAACCTCGAGGGTGGATTTGGCGTCGAGCAAATACACGTGCGGACCGTCGCTGAGCGACTGCTCGTCCGCGTCGAGGTGGTACATCGAGACTCCTGTTCCGTACCTGCGCAAGAAGGCACGCCGCCAGGCTACGCGGCAGAAACCGTGCGCGAGGGCGGTTCGGCGAGGTGGCTCCGGACACCGATGTCGCGGCCGGTCGCGCGGCTACTCGTTGGTACGCGAGCGGACTCGGTGGGACCGAAGGGGCGCGCACGAGGACTGTCGTATAGAGTTGTCGACATCGGCCTTCTCGGCCACCCCAATCTAAGTGTTAATCCAAGTAACAGTTACTTGCGGTTACAGTTACTTGGATTAACAGACAATACTTCGTGCATCGATCCGACGCGCCCTGCGCTGCACGGCGACATCGTGCGTGCATCTGTGCGACAGTATTCGCAAACACTTTCGAGAAAGGCCGGTAGTCGATGCCACCCCGTGGGCGCGCCGTGAACGATTCGTTGACTCCCGAGAATCTGACGACGCTGGCTGCGGCGCTCGCCGAGGGCCGTCGGGCCACCGTCTATCTCCGTGAACCGAACCCGAGCCTCGGCCTGCCCGACGGGACGTCGGCGAAGGTCGTGTCGATCGACGGCAACACGGTGACGATCAGCCCGAAGGGTGTCAACGACGAATTGCCCTACGAGGCAGAGGAACTGCGGATCACCCGCAATCCCGCGACCCCTCCGGCACCGGCGAAACGACCGGCCGCCAAGCGAATCCCGGCATCGGCACCGGCTCGAGAACCCGCATCGGCCCCCACCCCGAAGCGACCGGCTGCAGCCACTGCACCGGTGGCTTCGACTGCATCCACTCCTACCGCGTCGACGGGATCGGAGGTGCCTACGCCCGGTCCGACCCCGCGTCGACAGAAGAAAGCACCGGGCGGAATCAGC
This sequence comes from Rhodococcus sp. ARC_M5, assembly GCF_022810405.1. Taxonomy (GTDB): domain Bacteria; phylum Actinomycetota; class Actinomycetes; order Mycobacteriales; family Mycobacteriaceae; genus Rhodococcoides; species Rhodococcoides navarretei. Next base: position 62,931 of record NZ_JALGQE010000005.1, on the reverse strand, counting down.
GTCACCATTCATGCCGGGGCCGACAACGATTGGTCGGTCACGGTCACTCAGGGCGCGAAGCGGCCCACCAAGGCGCAATCGGTGAGCCCGGAATCGGTGAGCCGCGCTGTTCGAGAGTTGGGCGATCCCATCGCACGCGACGCGGTCGAGGCCGTCATCTCCCACGCGCGCGAGGAGGCTGCTCGTCGCGTTGCAGAACTGAGCCGCCAATTGGAGGAGGCACGCACGACGCTTGCCGCCCTCGAGCAGGACGTATGAGCGACTCGCTCGTGTTCGTACACCTCTTGTTGCTAGGGTTCTGCCGACACCGCTGAGAGGGAGTACATGTTCAAGAAATTCATGCTCGTCGTCGTGGGGGCGGCTGCAATCGTAGCCAGCGTCGGCGTGGGGACCGCATCCGCGGCCACTCCAGCTGCTCTCGGCGGCGGCTCGGGAATCATCGTCGGAGGCCAGGCCGAGTGCACGCTGACGACGATCGGAAACGACCGCAACGGAAACCTGGTCGGCTTCACCGCCGGTCACTGTGGCCAAGCAGGTGCCTCCATCGTCCCCGAGTACGACACCTCCCTCGGTGAGGTCGGGCGCATCGTATTCTCCAACCCGGAGTACGACTACGCCCTCATTCAATTCCAGCGTGACAAGGTCGCACCGATCAACCGCGTCGGCAACGTGACCATCTCTCAGGTCGGCCCGCCGACGGCGTTCCCGAACATCGTCTGCAAGGAAGGCCGTACCACCGGCAACACCTGCGGCCTCGCGTACGGAGACATCCTGCAGTCGCAGGAGACCTGGGCTCAGCTGTGCGTCGTCGAAGGTGACTCGGGCAGCCCGGTCGTCGTCGGCAACACCCTCGTCGGCATGGTCAACGCCTACCTCGGCGTGGCGTGCTTCGGCCCCGAGGTCGGCACCAACTTCGACGCGATCCTTCGCAATGTCGACCAGGGCAACGGACTCGGCGCAGGATTCGTTCCGGCGCCCTAGCTCTCTCGGTTATCGGCCGCAGGCCCCGTTCGCGCAATCACACTGCGCGAACGGGGCCTTCGTCGTTCGCGGGGGCCGTGCTGCTCTCAGCGGACGCGAGCGGACGAATCGGCCGAGCGAACGTCCGCGACGATGCGTTCCGCGTCGTCCGGCGCGATTCCCAGCAACACCAAGCTCGACGTCGTTGCCGCTCCCGCCGGGTCACCGAGCAACCCGGCGTTGGTGGCGTCGAGGATCGACAGCGCAATGGCCTCGATATTGAGGATCAGAACCTCTGCGGCGAGGTAGGACGAGAACACACCCTCGCGCTGTCCTCGACGGATGACCGCGGCGGCCGCGTCGCGCATCGGAGTCAGTAGATCGTGAATGCTGTTGTGTCCCAGATCGGATCGTGCGACCGCGAGCAGTAGCCGGTACTGATCTCCGACGCGCGCCAGAGCCAGCGTCTGTCGAACGAACACCGTCACCGCCGATTCGTCTGCGGCAGGAATTCGAGTGAGCGCAGCCGAAATTCGCTCGGCTGCCTCCAGAGCGATACCGTCGATCAGAGCTTCGCGGGAGGCGAAGTGGGCGTAGACGGTTCGCCGGACCACTCCGGCAGCGGCGGCGACGTCGTTGATGGTTGCATCAGGATTGTCTGCCAGGACCCCTTGTGCGACATGCAGAATTCGTGCTCGGTTGGACCGGGCGTCACGCCGTTGCACGGGCGGCGCTGCCGCGTCCCGTGCGGTCGATCCCGACTCCGTCGTCTTATGCACAGGACAAGATCTAGCACGATCGCGGGCGCAGAGTGTGGTTGCCGCCACAAAAGATTGCCGATCCTAGCCGAAGCTTCCTAAGCTGCACAGCACTGTGCAAGGTGTGTCTCGCACTTTGCCAACGGGGGGGAACACACGATGACACTGCTTGCGATGACGCCTGTCCAAGATATGCACAAACCGTACCCGCGACGCTGGTCGGCGTTGGTGGTGTTGTGCCTGAGCCTGCTGATCGTGGTCATGGCCAACACGTCGCTGTTGGTCGCCGCACCGTCGATGACACTCGATCTGAGTCTGACGAGCAGCGACCTGCAGTGGGTGATCGACGGTTACACCGTCCCCTACGCATCGTTGATGCTGCTGTGCGGCGTGATCGGTGATCGCTACAGCCGTCGCGGGGCCCTGATTCTCGGCCTGATCATCTTCGTTGCCGGATCGGTGGCCGGGGCGCTCACCGACGCAACCCTCGGAGTCATCCTCGCCCGCATCGTCATGGGTGTCGCGGCTGCGATCGTCATGCCCGCGACACTGTCGCTGCTGGTCGCGACGTTCCCCAAGCGTGAGCGCGCCACTGCCGTCACCGTGTGGGCGGCCACCTCCGGGCTCGCGATCGCGGCCGGTCCCTTGCTGGCCGGCTGGCTCCTCGAGAGCTTCACCTGGCATTCCACGTTCCTGATCAACGTTCCGATTGCGTTGGCCGCCATCGTCGGAGCCGTCGTGCTGGTCCCGCCGTCTCGAGCCGTCGCGCCGGGGGCGATCGACTGGATCGGTGGACTGCTGTCGGTGCTGGCCGTGTCGACGATCGTGTACGCCATCATCGAGGGGATGCACTTCGGCTGGACGGTCGGGCCGCTGTACTTCGCGCTGGTCGGGCTGCTGTCGGTCCTGGGTTTCGTGGGATGGGAACTGCGCCATCCCAATCCGCTGCTCGACGTCCGAATGTTCTCCTCCCGCATCCTCAGCGGCGCCACCCTTGCGGTGCTCGTCTTCTTCCTCGTCACGTTCGGCGCGATCTACTTCGTCGCCCAGTACCTTCAGTTCGCTCTCGGCTACGGCCCGGTGTCCACCGGTGTGCACCTGTTGCCTCTGGCAGGGGCGGTCTTCGTCGGATCGGGAATCACGATGTGGCTCACGCCGAAACTGGGACCGCGTATCACCGTGACCGCAGGCATGATCGTGGGAACGCTGTCGGTCGTCTCGCTCATCGGAATCGACTCGGCAGCAACGTACTTTGACTTTCTGCCGGTGCTGACGCTGCTCGGTCTCGCGATCGGTCTTTCCGTCTCGCCCTGCACCGACGCCATCATGGGCGAGTTTCCGGACAGCAAACTCGGGGTGGGCGGCGGTCTCAACGACACCGCACTCGAACTCGGCGGATCGCTCGGTATCGCCGTGCTGGGGTCGGTGCTCGCCGCGTCCTACCGTCAGGGAATCGAGAGCTTTCTGCAGACCTTCCCCGGTAAGCAGCCGAACGGCCAGTACACCGGGCAGGCGGCGGAAGGGCTTGCTGCGTCTCAGGATTCGCTCGCAGGTGCGGTGATCGTCTCCGACATCATCCGCGACCAGAACTCCTTCCTCGGCGGGTTCGCCGACAATCTCGAAGCGAATGCTGTCGCGGCGTTCGGGGACGCGGTGGTGCACACGAGTGTGGTTGCTGCCGTGGTGTTCGGCGTCGGCACCGTGATCGTGGCGCTGCTGATCCCGTCGAAAACGGTGGCTTCGACGTCGTCGGAGAAGATCGCGTTCGAGCCGATCGTGCCCTTCGTCGCACCGCAGGCGAAGGATGCTGCAGCAGATCGTGAGGTCGCCGAGCTCGAGCAGCTGTTGGAGCGGCCGTCGGCAGCAAAGCCCGACACGGCCGGTCCGAAGCACACATTGCGGACCGTGGCCGAGCCCGCTCTGGTGGACGTCGAACTCGAGCGCCCCAGCATCTATCAGCTGGCCTCGAAGGTGTACGAGCTCGATGCGTCGGTCACCGCTGCGGCCACGGTGGCCGGCAAGTCCGGCGATCGGGTGACGATCCATCAGCTTGCGCTGTCGAATCTGGCGCGGACCAGGCGCGTCGAGGCCGAGGAAGCTCTCGATGCTGCGCTCGAACTCAGCGATCTTCCGGTTGCGCCAGCACCGAAGCCTGCCGAACCCACCGCGCCGCTGCAGACTTTCTACCAGCGGGCCAGCACGCAACACGCGAACTGCACGGCATTCAAGGAGCGTTCGAGCTCCATGTGGGCAATGCCGCTGTAGCTCCGCCCTGACCCGGCTCACCAACCCTGCCCGCCAACCCCTGCCCGTTCGCCCACCCCGCTCGCGTGAATGGACCATTGCACCGCCGAGACGTCTGCAGGGTGACATTCACGCGCACGGTGTTCTTGCGTGAATGGACCGCTGCACCGCCGAGACGTATGCAATGGTCCATTGACGCGGCAGGGGGTGGGGTGGGGAGCAGGGGGTGGTGCTAGATCAGCACCGCACCGTTCGATGCCGAACCGACCAGCTTGGAGTACTTGGCCAACACTCCGCGGGTGTAGCGCGGCGGCAGTGGGGCCCAGCCCTGTGCGCGGGAGTCCAGTTCGGCTGCGTCGACGAGCAGGTCGAGGGTGCCCTTGCCGACGTCGAGTCGGATCTGGTCACCATCGCGGACGAAGGCGATCGGTCCGCCGTCGACTGCCTCGGGTGCCACGTGCCCGACGCACAGGCCGGTGGTGCCGCCGGAGAATCGGCCGTCGGTGAGCAGCAGGACGTCCTTGCCGAGTCCCGCGCCCTTGATGGCACCGGTGATCGCGAGCATCTCGCGCATTCCCGGCCCGCCCTTGGGACCTTCGTAGCGGATGACCACGACGTCTCCGGCTGCGATGGTGCCGTCTTCGAGAGCATCCATGGCTGCGCGTTCACGCTCGAAAACCCGTGCCGTGCCGACGAACACATCGGAGTCGAAGCCTGCGGACTTGACGACCGCTCCGCCCGGGGCGAGTGAGCCTTCGAGGATGGTGATGCCGCCTGTCGGGTGGATCGGCTTGTCGAGTGCGCGCAGCACCTTGCCGTCGGGGTCCGGCGGTGCGATGTGAGCGAGGTTCTGCGCGACGGTCTTTCCGGTCACCGTCATGCAGTCGCCGTGCATGAGGCCGGCGTCGAGCAGGGCCTTCATGACCACCGGCACTCCGCCGATCGCGTCGACGTCGGTCATGACGTGCTTGCCGAAGGGCTTGACGTCGGCCAGGTGCGGCACCTTCGCGCCGACGCGGGTGAAGTCGGCGAGGGTCAGGTCCACCTGTGCCTCGTGGGCGATGGCGAGCAGGTGCAGCACGGCGTTGGTCGAACCACCGAAGGCCATGACGACGGCGATGGCGTTCTCGAACGCTTCCTTGGTGAGGATGTCGCTGGTGCGGATGCCGCGTCGCAAGAGATCGACGACGGCCTCGCCACTGGCGTGTGCGAATCCATCGCGGCGGCGATCGGGAGCGGGAGGAGATGCGCTGCCGGGCAACGACATTCCCATGGCCTCTGCTGCGCTGGCCATCGTGTTGGCGGTGTACATTCCGCCGCAGGCACCCTCGCCTGGGCAGATGGCGCGTTCGATGGTGTCGACGTCGGCCCGGGACATCAATCCGCGCGAACACGCACCGACGGCCTCGAAGGCGTCGATGATCGTCACCTGATGCTCGCTGCCGTCGGACAGGGTCGCGAAGCCGGGCAGGGTGGAGCCGGCGTAGAGGAAGACGCTCGCCAGATCCAGACGCGCTGCGGCCATGAGCATTCCGGGCAGCGACTTGTCGCAACCGGCGAGCAGGACGGAACCGTCGAGACGTTCTGCGCTGACGACGGTCTCGACGCTGTCGGCGATCACCTCACGTGAGACCAACGAGAAGTGCATGCCCTCGTGCCCCATCGAGATGCCGTCGGACACCGAAATGGTGCCGAATTCCAGCGGGTAACCGCCGGCAGCGTGGACGCCCTTCTTGACGGCTTTCGCCAGCCGTTCGAGCGAGAGATTGCACGGGGTGATCTCGTTCCACGACGACGCAACGCCGATCTGGGACTTGCCCCAGTCGTCGTCGCCCATTCCGACGGCGCGCAGCATGCCGCGGGCGGCGGTCTTCTCCAGCCCGTCTGTGACGTCGCGACTGCGTGGCTTGACGTCGACGTCTGCGGTGATCTGCTCTTCTGGGGGATTCTGCGGGGTCGTCATGACGCTCCTGAGCGGTCGGCGGATGTGGATCCTCGGTCGCGTCCTGGAGGTTCCGCTCCTGAGGTCGCATTCACCGTCAACACTAAACCCGTGGATTCGGCGCATCGCCACTGCGGTTGACCCTCGGCCGGGTTTCTACACCACAAGTGCCCTCCTTGCAGTGACCATCGGCCCTGTCCCACAGCGCCGACGCGGGCCGACAGTGGATGGCACAGTCACCGCCCCGCGGTGGGAGGTCGAGGAGAGACGATGAACGATCAGCCGGATTCGGCCGTGACGGAGATGTTGGTGGAGCTCGCCTGCCGCGCTCCGTCGGTGCACAACAGTCAGCCGTGGCGGTGGGTTCACTCCGAACACGGACTCGATCTGTACACCGACCGATCCCGACTGCTCGGCGCGATAGATCCCACCGAGCGGCAGATGGTGCTCAGCTGTGGGGCAGCGCTGGACCATCTGTGTACGGCAGCCGCGGCCTTTCGATGGACCACCGACGTCGACCTGATGCCGACGCCCGGTGCGCCGGACCATCTCGCGCGCGTCCGACTGTCCCACGACGCGCACCCTCGATCACACGAGTTCGACCTGCTGGCTGCGATCAACCGCCGCCACTCGGATCGTCGGGCGTTCGGCCCGGTGCCCGACAACCGGATTCCGGCCCGGTACGTCGGGCGGATCGACGCAGGCGACGACATTCGAGTCACGTTCCTGTCGGACGAATCCAAGGAGACGCTGGCCGCGGCATCGAAGTTGAGCGCGAGCGTTCGCAAGTACGACGCGACGTATCAGGCCGAGATCAGGTGGTGGGCCGGACACTCGTTCCGATCGGGAGGAATTCCGCCCGAGGCCCTCACCGATCGCGCGGAGTCCTCGAGGGTGCAGGTGGGCCGTGAATTCCCCGAACCGCACCGAGCGGGCAGGACGGAAACACGAGAGCCGACGACCGACGAGTCCACGGTGGTGCTGCTCGGTACCGCGTCGGACGAGCGTCTGGACTGGTTGCAGTGCGGGCGCGCAATGTCCGCCTTCCTGCTGGCCGCAACCGCCGACGGGCTGGCGACCTGCCCACTGACTCACATGACCGAGCAGTCCGGTAGTCGCCGCCTGGTCGAGTCGTTGGCCCCGGGACAGGGTGTGCCGCAGGTGCTGATTCGGATCGGTGCGCCTGCCATCGGCTCGCCTCTCGCCCCGACTCCGCGTAGAGCGGTGTCGTCGGTGCTGTCGGTGGCCGCCCGAAGTACGGCACGGGGATCGCGCAGAACGACCCTGCGCTGATCGGGGACCAGGAACCGGAACTGGGGACCAAAGGCTCTGTGGCGCGGCTGTAGTCGAGTTGTCCAATGGGAAGTGAGCATCCGACAACGGATGACCGTCGACGGGCCCGACCGTGTGGCTCGTCTCAGACCGAGGACAGGAGATGACCGTGGTTCTCGCACATCATCAGAACATCGTTGTGGGCGTTGACGGTTCGCCGAGCAGCGTCGGTGCCGCACTCTGGGCGGCAACCCTGGCCGAGCGGTTGACTTCTCCGCTGCACATCGCCGGGGCGGTACAGCATCCAACGTTCTACTTGGGCGAGTCCGCATCGGTCGTTCCCGCCGACATCTGGGACGAGCAGCGTCGGGCGGCCGAACGCATCGTCACCGACGTCGCTACGGCAGTGCTGGCGCGGCATCCGCACATCGCGGTGACCACCTCGGTCGCGGAGGTGCCTGCATGCGACATGATGGTCGAGCTCTCTCGCACCGCGCGCATGCTGGTCGTCGGTAATGCCGGTTCAGGGCCCATCGTGTCTGCGTTGTTCGGGAGCACGGCACAGAAGACCGCGACCTCGGCGTGGTGTCCGGTGATCGTGTGGCGGGAAGGAATCGACACCGTCGACGCACCGATTCTCGTCGGTATCGACGGCAGTGCGACGAGTGAGGCGGCGGTCGAGCACGCGTTCGAGCTGGCCTCGCTCCTCGCGGTGCCGATGATCGCCGCACATGCCTGGAGCTCGTTGTCCCAGGGTGCCGCTCTGTCCCTGCCCGGATCGCCGGACGATGCCGAGATAGAGCGCGAGCAGCAGTTGTTGCTGTCCGAGTGCCTCGCCGGGTGGAGCGAAAAATATCCAGACGTCACCGTTGAACACGTTGTGCAGCTGGGCAACCCGGCACACCTACTGATAGAGCAATCCACACGGGCCGGCATCGTGGTGGTCGGCAGCCACGGGCGAGGTGTGGTGGCCAGTGCACTGTTCGGGTCGACCAGTAGCAACCTCACCCGGCGCGCGCACTGCCCCGTGATGATCTGCAGGGACCGATGACCAACCGGACGGTTCCGAATCGTGTGCACCACAGCGAAGAACGTCGACGCATCCTCGACGCGAGCACCGCCGGCCGACTCGCACGAAACGCGCCGATGGCTCGGTCGATCGGCCACGACCACTTCGGCCCGACCGTCGACGTCGTGCCCTGCATCTGGATCGGGAGTCGGGTGTACTTCTACGCAGCGGGACGGTCGCAGTTGGGGCGCAGCATGCTCGACTCGTCGGTCGTGCTGGAATTCGACGCCGAGGATTCCGTTCGCGGAACAGTCTCCACCGTCGTCGTCCACGGTATCGCGCGTGCCGCCCCGGGCGGGCGAAGCGAGATTATCGAACAGGCTCTGCCGCAGCCGCATTCGGACGAACCACCGATGCACCGACTGGTCGAGGTGACCCCGACGTCGGTCTCGGGCGTCGAACTGACATGCCCTCGCCGCAACACTCACCCGGAATCGAACGCCGCACAACGGAGGGCCATGACGATGACCGACAACGAGACAGCGCAGGCACCGGTGGCGACAGTGTTGGCGTCCGATTCCATCACGGTCGACATCCCGACGGCTCGGGGGCCGAGAGTCTTTCCGGTGACCACCGCCTCGATCGGGGCAGTGGTTCATGCCGTGATGATCGCGGAGTACGGACCGATCGGCGGGGTCTCACCGGACGGGCACATCCTCGGAACGGCAGTGCGCTCTCGATGGCCGAATGCGCGAGTGTTCGAGCGGCGCAGCACCGGTGAGCACGGGGCAGATCCCCGAGGCTACGACACTTTCTACGTCGAACTGGATGCGAGTGGTCGTCGCACCGACGCCGATCTCGACGAGGTATCGGCCCTCTTTCGCTGAGCTTGCCGTTCATGACCTGCTGTTTCATGACCTGCTGTTCATTACCTTGTGCCCTGGTGCGCCCCTCGTCCGCTGCGACACACTCGAAGGACGCACGATTCTCCGAGAGTGGGTGGTTGCGGTGTTCGGATTCGATGTCGCTCGCTGGTGGCACCTGGCACCGTGGAGTACCAATCCCCTGATGCGAGGCCGTGATCGAACCTCCGCCCTCGTTCTTGCGTGTGGGCTGGCGGTGATTCTGGGACTCGTCCCGTTCTCCGCGCTGCTCGGATCGCTCACGTACGCCGATCTCGATGCCGCGTCGGCCCGAACGCGGGCCACCACCCAGCAGATCGATGCCCTGGTGACGAGTGAACCGACGCTGCGATCGGAAGAGAGTGCAGTCTTCGATCCGACCGAGCACTACGCAACGGTCGCCTGGGAGTGGCCACCGGGACAGCGGCACAGCGACGAGGTTCGAGTTCCGGACGAAGCCGAACAGGGGGCAACAGTTCCGGTGCGAGTCGATTCCGAGGGCAGGCGGGTTGCAGAGCCGCCGTCCTCCACCTCGAACGCTGTCTTGGGAATCAGTGCAGCCGTTGGGTTCTGGGTGGCCTGCACAGTCGTTGTTGTCGTCGCGCTCCAGGCGACGAGGTATTTCGGTTGGCGTGCGCGAATGCGTCAGTGGGACCGCGACTGGCTGAAGTTCGAGACCGAACGTGGTCGAACCAAGGGAGACTCGACATGAGGGACCTCGGCCATCTCGATGATGGACCAAGTGCTCTGAAGGTGGACGCGGCTGCAGATCTACGGTCGATTCGATTCGACTGCACGGACAGTCGACCACGAGACGAGGAAGAATCATGAGCAATTCCACCGACCGCATACTTCCCATCCTGGTGGGCATCGACGGCTCCAGCGAGGCCGATGCCGCGGCGCAATGGGCGGCGGCCTATGCGGCGAAGGTGCGCGCACCCGTGCGTCTGGTTCATGCAGTCCCCGAGGGGGATTGGTACGGATCGGCGGCGTTCGTCGACGGCGGTGCGCTGGAAAGGGACCTGCGCGCGATCGGTCGCAAGCATCTCGCTCGCGCCGAGGCGGCGATTCACGACGCAGCGCCCGAGGTGCCCGTCGAGACCGTGACCGCCGATGGAACCATCGCCTCGTACGTGTCGAATGCCGGCGCGGAACTGGTGGTGCTGGGATCGAGGAAGTCGAGCGCACTGCGAGACCTGACTCTCGGCAGCAACACGCTCCGAGTCGTGACGCATGCCCAGTGCCCGGTGCTGCTCATGCGTACCGCCGTCGACAGTGCCGACCCTGCACGCCCGATCGTGGTGGGGGTCGACGGAAGTGAGCAGTCGGATCGGGCACTCGGGGCCGCACTCGAGATCGCGCACACCCTCGGCGCGCCGGTGGTCGCCGTGAACTACTGGGGATTCGCCGCTCAGGCAGGTCTGGGAACAGGATTCGAGGATGTCGATTGGGTGAGTATTCGGGCTCACGAACAGCATTGGCTCGACAGGCATGTGGAGACCGTGCACGAGAAGTACCCGGATGTGGCACTGAGTACTGTGAGCTCGCAGTCGAGCCCGACGCGAGGCCTGCGTGCGATGTCCGCGTCGGCATCGATGATCGTGGTCGGCTGCCGAGGCCGGGGTGCATTCCTCGGAACGATTCTGGGATCGGTCAGTCAGAACCTCGTCCACCACGCCGACTGCTCGGTACTCATCGTGCGATGACCCAGTGCGATGAGCGCTCAGTCCTGGTCCTTGCTCCGCGGTGCCATCGGCGGTGAGCCGATATCGCAGTGCGGTGGGCAGTTCGACGCGTCCTGGCCGGTTCCGCGAATCAGTACTGCGGCAATGACGGAACCGATCACCAGCAGTCCGGCACACAGCAGCATCGCGGTGTGAAATCCGTCCGAGAACACCTCCGGCGCAGAGTAATCGGAGCCTGCGATACCGGCGAGCGCCGGTAGGGCAGCCACGGCGAGCAGCTGACTGGTGCGGGCCACCGCGTTGTTGACGCCCGACGCGATTCCGGCGCGATCGGTGGACACCGCACCCAGTACCGCTCCGGTCAGCGGGGCCACCAGAGCGGACAGGCCGAGCCCGAAGACGAGAACCGCAGGCAGAACGTCTGTGACATAGGTGGATCCGGGCCCGATGCGCAACATCAGCAACAGGCCAAGCGCCGACAGCAGTGGTCCGACGGTCATCGGAACACGAGGTCCGATGCGTCCTGCGATTCGCCCCGCACGGGCGGACAGGACGAGCATGAGAGCGGTGATCGGCAGCGTGGCCACCCCGGCCGCGATGGGTGAGTAGCCCACGGCGAACTGCAACTGCAACACCAGCAGGAAGAACACTCCGCCCAGGGCCGCGTACACGGCGAACGTCACGAGGTTTGCCGCCAGGAACACTCGCGACGCGAACAGCGATGGTGGTACCAGAGGATCGTGCGAGCGCCGCTCGATCACGACGAACAGTGCGACGGCCGCGATACCGAGAACCAGCGGCAGAACGTGGGACTCGATGAGGCCGTACGTGAGCAGACCGAGTGCGGCGGCCACCGTCACCGCGCCCGATACGTCGAGTCGGCCGGATGCGTGCGGATCCCGGCTCTCCGGAACATGTTTCGCCGCCACCCACACGACCACGACTGCGAGCGGGACGTTGATCAGAAACACCGATCGCCACCCGACGGCGTCGACCAGCCATCCCCCGAGCAGCGGACCGATCGCCGACGCGACGCCGCCCAGCCCCGACCACAGACCGATTGCAGCCCCTCGATCCTCGGCCTTGATCGACGCCGAGATCAACGCGAGAGACCCTGGTGTCAGCAACGCCGCGCCGACGCCCTGAAGAAGTCTCGCCGCGATCAGCACCTCGATACTCGGAGCCAGTCCGCACAGCACCGAGGCGGCCGCGAACCAGACCGTGCCCCAGACGAACACCCGTCTGCGCCCCAGCCGGTCGCCGAGGGATCCGCCCAGCAGAATCAGCGACGCCAGCGTCAAGGTGTAGCCGCTCACCGTCCACTGCAGGCCGGTGACGCCGGAACCGAGATCGCGACCGATCGCGGGGAGCGCGATGTTGACCACGGTGGCGTCGAGCATCGCCAGAGCCGAGCCGAGCACCGTGGCTGCGACGATCCACCGTCCCCGCGCGCTGGACAGCGAGATGTCGGTAGTGGTCACAACTGTTCGACGCAGACGACGAAGTTGCGCGAGTCCTTCTCGAATCCGTAGAGCGCCGGATCGGGGCAGTCGTCGACGGACGAGGTGCCCTCGAGGATGGTCACGACGCGGCGGGTGTCGGCACCGGGAGTGGCGCAGTCGACCCGCTGAGCGAATTCACCGACGAGGTCCATGCATCCGCCGACCTGCCAGTCGATGTCCAGACACAGGGCTCCCTGTTCGATGTCGAAGTAGGTCTCGTAGTAGTACTGATCGGCGTCCTCGGGGCACTCGGCCGAGGTCGGCGTCTTGGCGAAGACAACGTAGTTGGACTGCGCAGATCCGCAGGTCGCATTGGCGATGGCCGCCTCGTCGACGGTGCCGCCCAGGGTGACGCACTCACCTACCTCCACGTCGATGTCGACACTGCCGCCGTCGTCGATGTCGGTGGGCGGTGCGGTGGTGGGAGGGCTGGTGGCCGGAATGGTCGCGCCGGAGATCGCGACCGCGGTGCCGGACACCTCCGACGCGCACCCGCCGAGCATCAGGGTTGCGCACCCGAACAGCGCGAGAACGAGAGCGCGGACCGAACGACTGGATGACGCCATGGTGAGTCCTGCCCTCGTAGGTTCGACCGTGTTCGTCTAGAAAATATCCGACTCGCTTGTCGGCCGCATGAGGCAGGATGAACTGCGTGGATCTTCCTCTTGCCGTGCCGGTCGCACCGATGCTCGCCAAAGCCGCGAAAGTGGTGCCCGCGCAGCCCGAGGACGGGCCGGCTGTGTGGTCGTACGAGCCGAAATGGGACGGATTCAGGGCCATCGTCTTCCGTGACGGAGACGAGGTGGTGCTAGGGTCCCGCGGCGGCAAGGACCTGGCCCGCTATTTCCCGGAGTTGGTGGAGGCGATCAAATCCGAGCTGCCCGAGAAGATCGTCGTCGACGGTGAAATCGTCGTGCCGCGCGAGAAGGACGGTTCCACTCGTCTCGATTGGGAATCGCTGTCGGAAAGAATTCACCCCGCGGCGAGTCGGGTGACGATGCTTGCGGAGAAGACTCCGGCGCAGTTCATCGGCTTCGACCTGTTGGCCGTCGGCGACGAGGACCTGACGAGCGAGCCGTTCTCGACGCGGCGGGCGAGATTGCTCGACGCGGTCGGCGCGGGCGGGCCGAGCTGTTTCGTCACCTCCGCCACCGACGACGCTGCGGTGGCCGAGGATTGGTTCGAGCGGTTCGAGGGTGCCGGACTCGACGGTGTGGTGGCCAAGAGACTCGACGGGGTCTATCTGCCCAACAAGCGCGAGATGATCAAGATCAAGCATGCGCGTACCGCCGACTGCGTATTGATCGGCTATCGAATTCACAAGTCCGGTAACGGGATCGGATCGCTGCTGCTCGGCCTCTACGACGGTGACGATCTGCGCATGATCGGCGGTGCGTCGGCATTCACCGACAAGCGCCGGTTGGAATTGCTCGAAGAACTCGAACCGCTCCGACTCGGCGACGACGTCACGTACGACGGCGAAGCGACCCGCTGGAATTCGTCGAACGACCGCAACTGGATCCCGGTGCGCATCGAGCGGGTCATCGAGGTGGCCTACGACCAGATGGAAGGGGCACGGCTGCGGCACGTGGCGCGCTTCCTGCGGTGGCGACCCGATCGTGATCCGCGCTCGTGTGCTTACGACCAGCTCGAGGTTCCGGTGCGCTACGACGTCGCCGACGTCATTGCCGGGGGACGATAGCCGTGGCCGCGAAAACACCACCGGCGTTCGTGCAGGCCGGCGAGCGCGACGTGCGAGTGTCGAGTCCCGATCGCGTGATCTACGAGGCGACGGAACGCACTCCGGAGATCACCAAACTGCAGGTGTGCGAGTACTTCGCGGCCGTCGGGGAGCCACTGATGCGGGCGATCGGAGACCGCCCGACCGCGATGGAACGATGGCCCGACGGCTATCGCGAGGGCATGAGATTGGCGCTCGGCCCCCAGGACAAGGAGGGTGACGGCTTCTATCAGAAGCGGTTGCCCAAGGGTGCGCCCGAGTGGATCGAGACGGTGAAGATCGCGTTCCCCAGCAAGCGCACCGCCGAGGAGCTGTGTCCCTCGGAATCGGCTGCGCTGGTGTGGGCGGCGCAGATGGGCACGCTGACGTTTCACCCGTGGCCGGTACGTCGACCGGAGGTGGACCATCCCGACGAGTTGCGTCTCGACCTCGATCCACAGCCGGGCACCACGTTCGCGGACGCCCTGCGAGTGGCCGACGTGACCCGAGAGCTCTTGGAAGAGTTGGGCTTACGCGGCTACCCGAAGACGAGCGGTAATCGAGGGATCCACATTTACGTTCGCATCGAGCCGAAATACACCTTCGAGCAGGTGCGCCACGCGGCCATCGGTCTGGGCCGTGAACTCGAACGCCGCGACGACGGGGTGACCACCAACTGGTGGAAAGAGGAACGCGGAGAACGCATTTTCATCGACTACAACCAGAACAACCGGGACCGAACCATCGCCAGCGCGTGGAGTCTGCGGGCTCGGCCGGGCGCGCCGGTCAGTACTCCGCTGACGTGGTCGCAGTTGGCCGACGTCACCGATCCACGTGAATTCAACCTCGTCACAGTGCCGGAGCTGATTCAGGACGGCGATCCGTGGGCCGACATGGATTCACAGGCCTACGCTCTCGAACCCCTTCTGCACCTGTGGGAAACACTGCCCGGCGGAGAACTCAACTTCCCGCCCGACTACCCCAAGATGCCGGGCGAACCGCCACGAGTGCAGCCGTCGAAAAAAGTTGCCGAGCACTGGGATGCGGAGGGTAATCGCACCGAAAGCTAGCTCGCTCGGCCCGGGCAGGAGTGCACACTACTGAGCCGCATCGACGGGATCCCGTCGATTCAGCCGTGTTCAGTGCAGCCTTGCCCGCGCTCACATGGATTCGAGTTCCCTGATCAACGTGGCCGCATCGTATGGTCCGACGTGTCGGATGAGGTCCTTGTCGCCGCGTCCCAGGTAGAACGTGGGCGTGCCGTCGACATCCGAGGACGATGCATCGAGTTCGTCGTCCTCGACGCGAACGACGTGGTCGCCGGTGCGGATGTCGTCTTCGAATTTGTTCATGTCGAGGCCGAGTTCGCGTGCATAGCCGTCGATGTCGTCGGGTTCGAGTGCGTCACTGTTGCGGAACAGCACGTCGGCCATCTCCCAGAACTTGCCCTGCGCTGCCGCGGCTTCACTGGCGTAGGCGGCGTACCGAGCATGGGGGTGGTAGTCGTCGAGCGGCAGGTGCCGGTAGACGTAGCGCAGGTCGTCTCCGAAGTGCTTGCGTACCTCGGCGACGCTGCCGGTGGCCTTGCTGCAGAACGGGCATTCGAAATCCGCGTACTCCACGATGGTCAATGGTGCGTCCACCGGACCGCGGATGTGATCGCGCTTCGCGCTGACCGGACGCAGAATACGCAGGGACGCTTCGGCTTTCGGGGGATGGATCTTCGCGTCGACGCGGAACAGGATCCAACCGAGCGCTGCGGCGATCACCGATGCCGCCAGCACGCCGACGCGCGCCTCGTCGGCGAGCAACTCGTCGTCGAGGGCGAGGTCGATGATGAACAGCGAGATGGTGAACCCGATTCCGGACATCGCCGCACCACCGGCGATATGCGAGAGCGTCAGTCCGGGGGCGAGGGACGACGGCCGCAGTTTCGCGAATATGGCCGAGGCAGCGGTGATTCCGACGAGCTTGCCGAGGACGAGGCCCGCGATGATGCCCCAGGTGAGCGTCGAGGTCGATGCGGCTTTCAGAGTGTCCGAGCTCAGCACCACTCCGGCGTTGGCGAGCGCGAAGATCGGCACGATGATGAACGCCGTGTACGGCTGGTAGAGCCGCATGAGACGTTCGTTGACCGACACCGCGCGATCGAGTCCGAGGCGGGCCGCTCGGGCGTACTCGGGATTGGGTGACTGCCGAAACGCGCGCGTCAGGTCCGACGCGCGTTCCACCTCGGTGCGGCGCGGCGGGTAGACCGGAAGGATCAGCGCGATCATCACTCCGGCAAGGGTGGGGTGAACTCCGGACTCGTACATCGCAACCCACGTGAACAGGGCGACCACGAAGTATCCGACGCCGCGCCACACCTCGAGCCGGCGCAGCAGGAAGATCAGCCCGAGCCCGACGAACGCCAGCATCAACGGCACCACGTCGAGGTTGTCGGTGTAGAAGAACGCGATGATCGCCAGTGCACCCACATCGTCCGCAACCGCGAGGGTGAGCAGGAAGATGCGCAGCCGCGCAGCCTTCTTCGGTCCGAGGACGGCGAGTGCCCCGAGCAGGAACGCGGTGTCGGTGGAGATGACGACGCCCCACGCCTGCGCGGCCGGGCCGGACGGATTGAAGGCGAGGAACAGCAACGCCGGTGCTGCCAGGCCGGCAACGGCGGCGACGATCGGTATCGCGGCACGGGATCGGTCGGTGAGCTCACCCATCGCGAACTCGCGCTTGACCTCGAGACCGACGACGAAGAAGAACAACGCCATGAGTCCGTCGTTGACCCAGTGCGCGAGGTCGAGGGAGATGCCGTGCTCGCCGATGGTGACCGACAGCTCGGTGTGCCAGAACGATTGGTAGGTCTCGCCGAAGGGCGAGTTGGCCCAGATCAGCGCGATCAGTGTCGCCGCGAGCAGAAAGCCTGCCGCCAGGGTCTCGCTGTTCTTCTCGCCGCGAGCCCGCGAGATCCGTTCGACGAACCGTGCCATCGGCCGAGTCGTCGGCGTGATCTGATCTGCCATCTTCCGGCCCGGATCCTCTCGGAGAGTGGTTGTGAAGCAGTCTGTACCAACGCGAGCGTCGACGGTTTGCTTCCTCGCAGGTGACAGGCCCGCAGAGTAACGTTATTGCGCTGTCGAACCCACCGCACGGCGAGAGAGATGTGCACGACATATTCGACGAACGGCATTAGTCCAGCCAAAAACGGGAATACCGGTCCGACTCACCCCTGCCACGAAGGAACATCCATGCGTGATTTCATCTGCCGCAAATGCGGACAGAAGCTGTCGTTCGAGAACTCACTGTGTCTGAGCTGCTCGAGTGCACTCGGCTTCCATCTGCCGAGCAGAGCCCTGCTGGTGCTCCCTGACAAGGCGGACGACGGTGTCGCCGAGGCCGAGGTGGACGGCACCACGTGGAAGATGTGCGCCAACCTCAACACTGCGCGGTGCAACTGGCTCGTGGACACCACCGACACCGACGATCTCTGCGTCTCCTGCCGGCTCACCCGCACTCGCCCCGCCGACGACGACGTGGACGCGATGGCCGCCTACGCCGACGCCGAGACCAACAAGCGTCGCGTCGTCCTCGAACTCACCGAACTGGGACTGCCCATCGTCGGTCGGGACGAGGACGAGACGACCGGTCTGGTGTTCGACCTACTCTCCAGCGCCGACCAGCAGGTGATGACCGGCCACGACAACGGACTGATCACTCTGGATCTGGCCGAGGGCGACGACGTGCACCGTGAGCAGCTACGAGTGGCGATGTCGGAGCCGTACCGCACGCTCGTCGGACACTTCCGGCACGAGATCGGCCACTACTACCAGATGGTGTTGGTCGGAAACGGCGAACATCGCGCGGCGTTCGAGGAACTGTTCGGAGATCCCGATTCGAGCTACCAGGACGCTCTCGATCGCCACTACAGCGAAGGTGCGCCCGACGGCTGGGAAGACAACTACGTCTCGTCCTACGCCACCATGCACCCCGCCGAGGACTGGGCCGAGACCTTCGCGCACTACCTGCACATTCGCGACACCCTCGACACGGCCGCTGCGTTCGGCATGGCCCCGGCCGGTTCGACGCTGGAGAGCCCGCTGCCGGGTGATGTCGGCTTCGATCAGATCATCGACTGGTGGCTGCCGTTGTCGTGGGCGTTGAACCAGATCAACCGCTCGATGGGCCACCAGGACCTCTATCCGTTCGTGCTGCCGGCGACCGTCGTGAAGAAGATCGGGTACGTGCACTCGCTGATTGCACCCAGCACCCTCTGACGCCCGCTAACGGTCGTTGAGCTTTGCCATCAGGGGCGTATCCTGTGTTGTCGGCACACCGCCGATGCCGGGGTACGCCCCCTGTGCAGGAGCAGGACGAGGTGACGACCATCAGCGAGCAGACAATGGATTCGACGGGCACTCGCCTGCCGGTCACCGATTACGAGCTGAGTCGACGGTTGGCCGAGGTCGCGGAGAAGCTGCGGCGCCAGCATTCCGATCCCGAGCGAGTTCTGGCCACGATCACCGAAACCGCGGTGGCCAATGTGCCGTATGCAGAGTTCGCGTCGATCACCACCGTGCTGCAGGGCAAGTTCGTACACAGCGCGGCGCTGTCAGGAGAACCTGCCGGCCACTGCGACAAGATCCAGGAGCAGCTGGGCGAGGGACCGTGCCTCGAATCGGCGATCGAACAGACGACCATCAGGATCGACGACATGGACAGCGACACCCGCTGGCCACTGTTCGCCGACGCGGCGTCCGCGCTCGGGGTCAAGAGCATGATCTGCTTCCAGCTCTACGTCGAGGGAGTCAACTTCGGCGCACTGAACCTGCATTCCACCCGTACCAACGCGTTCACTGCCGAGGCCGAGTCGATCGGCTCGCTGTTCGCTGCGCACGCGGCCATCGCGTTCTCCGCCGCACGCGAGGAGCAGCAGATCCGGGCCGCGTTGACGAGCCGAGATCTGATCGGTCAGGCCAAGGGCATGCTGATGGAGCGGTACAACCTGAACTCGCAAGCGGCATTTGCTTTGCTGGCCAAGCTGTCTCAGGACACCAACGTCAAACTCGCCGACCTCGCCGAAAGGCTGGTCATCGACGCAGCGAAGTCGACCGACTGAGACCCGTCGACAGGATCGAGCCCGGTCAGCGCACGTCGAGGCCGTCGGTGCTCGCGACCGACACCGCCGGACCGTCCGAGGCGACGAACACCTCGATCCGAACGTCCTCGTCCAGGTAGCGGCTGAGCAACGCCAATCCTGGTGTGGCAGCAATGATCTCGTGGACTCGATCCCCCGGGATCGGATAGTCGTCCACCTCGTGGCGCCAATGTGCCGCCACCAGGGTGCCGCCGACCTCCAGGTGCTTGACGGCTCGGGCCATCGCGGACGTCAGGTCGTCGGCATCGAGGTAGTACCCGACCTCGCTGACGACGATCAGATCGAACATCTCCGCGGGTGCGGGCAAGGTCGACCAGTCGTCCGAAAGAGACCACCGCGCGAATTCGACTGCGGCAGTGTCGCCGACGCGCCTACGCGCGGAATCGAGGGCGCTGTCCACCACATCGGTGGACACCACGTGGTCGCACCGGGCCGCCAGCTGCTCGGTGAGCACACCGATGGAGCAGCCGGGTTCGAGTGCGCGCCGATAGTGCGGCTTCGGCAGCGATGCCAGGGTCAGGGCGTATTTACGACGCTCGTACCACTTGCTGTCCAGCATGAACGGATCGTCCTTCACCGCATACACGGTGCGGAAGTACTCGGGTCCGAGACTGCTACGAGAACCCTGGCTCACGCGAACACCACCTCGAACGGTCGACGGTATCGAGCGAGAACGTGCGGCGGCAACACCGCTCGATCCGCGGGGTGATCGGACAGGGGGCGAATCTGAGAATCGAACTGCTCTATCGACGCTCGCTTGGCCTCGAGTGTGTGGGCGGGGAGATCGATCCGGCGACTGCGGGTCCACGGCACGGCAGGATGATCGGGAGTTGCCCAGTGCCACATCCAGATCGGATACTCCACCACCGGTATCCCGACGGCGCTCGCCGCGGTGAGGCAGGCACGTGCGGTGGCTTCGTGGTCGGGATGGCCGTCCCCGCGCCAGGGCGTCAGGCACCAGGTACCGGGAGTGGCGTCGAGCAGCGGTATCAGTGCATCGGCCACCGCAGCCTCGTGGTCCTCGACCGCACCGTCGGCGATCTGCAAACGCGTCGGAGAGTGGTCGATTCCCAACTCGGCCAACGCACGCTCGGACTCCACGGGGCGTCGTGCGCGAAGGTCCTGCGCCGTCACGGACGGGGATCCGGGGTGGGAGCCGTCGCCGTCGGTGACTGCGACCACCCGAACGTCCACCCCTGCTGCCGCAGCCAGGGACAGCAGGCCGCCGACACCGAGTACCTCGTCGTCCGGGTGCGGGGCGACCACAACCATGGTGACGACGTCCTTCCAGTCCAAGCCCGGGATGGACCAGTCGGCCGACATCCAGTCCGACTCGGCGGTGCCGACGTCGACCTCGGCGTCGAATGCGTTCTCTACCATGGGTTGTCCTCTTCGGCGATGTCGTGCCCGAGAGCTTCGAGATCGCGTTCGGCGTGGCTCTGCCTCAGATAGACGGTGAGATCTGCGACGCGCTGGGCGTGTTCGGCGTCGCCGCACAGTGGGCCGGCTCCGAGGGCGCGGCCGACGCGGTCGATGCATTGTGTCGCCGCGTCCTCGACCACCGCGCGCACGACGCGGGCTCGGGTTCGGGCTCGCCCGGAGCGGTCGAACGGATCCGCGTCCACCTCGGCTGCAGCAGTGGTCAGTGCGCTCGATGCTGCCCCGAGGGCCGCCGCGATGGCGCCCAGATGAGCAGCGCGGTGCGGGTCCGGCCGGTCGCGGACGGCGGCATGCAGCGTGTCCGCCACCGCGCACGCGCTACCGAACCAGGCTGCCGACACACCGATTGCCCCGTGCCAGAAGCCCGGCCGGGTGAGGTAGTCGGTCGGTCCGCCGACCGCGACGGCGGGGACACTGTCGAATGCGACCGAACCGGAATCGCTCTTGCTCATCCCCACCGCATGCCACGTGTCGGGAACCGGAGTTGCACCCGGATGGGTCAGATCGACGGCGAACAGCCGCGGACTTCCCTCCACCCGGGCCGTCACCAACGCATGCGTGCACAGTGACGCACCCGAGCACCACGGTTTGGTCCCGGTGAGAACCCAGCCCGAATCGTCCAGTACCGCTTCGAGAATCGGCGCAGGCGGTTCCGCGGCCCACACTCCCCAGATCTGCCCACGCTGTGGCGTCGGGCCGTCGAGTTCGTGCAGGATCGCGATCGCGTCGGTGTGCGCCTCGGACCACCGGCCCAGCACCGTGTTGTGCCGGCTCAGCGCGGCGAGCGATTGCCAACGCAGATCGGTGTATCCCGAGCCGGGCAGCGCCAGGTCGAGACGCCCGTCCGCCTCGAACGCCAAGAACGCGGCGCGCAGCCCCGTATCGAGGTTTGCTCGGTCGGTGGATTCGAGAAAACCGGTCTCGCTCATGCGGTGGGCTCCAGGGAACGTAGGAATCCGGCCATGCCGTCGGGCGCTCTGCCGCGCAGGCGCCCCGACGTCGTGACCGGAATGTCGCACACCCGACGGCACACGATGCCGCCGAGCTCGAGGCGTCGGACCAGATCGTGGTCCTCGCCGGTGGTCAAAGGCGTGAATCCGCCGACGGAGAGATAGTCCGTCGCTCGGACCCCGAGGTTGGCCCCGTGGACGTGTGGGTGGCCGACCTCGTGTCGATACTGCGCGTCGTACGACGACCGAAGGGCAACATCCTCCCGGAAGCGATCCTCGAAGTCGACGACCACCGTTCCTGCCACTGCCCGAGCGCCCTCGGCGGCATGCCGGAGATGACCGAGCAACCAGTCCTCACCCACCCGGGTGTCGGCATCGGTTGTGGCGAACCAGGTGGTTGCTCCGTGCTCGGGGCCGGATGCCGAGAAGCCTGCTGCCCGGGCCGCTCCGACGTTGCGGTGAGCTACTTCCATCGTCGACACGAACGGGTGACGTGCGGTGATGCTCGCAGAATCGTCGGTGCACGCGTCGAGCACCACGATCGTGGAAACGGGGACCGAGGCCACCTCGACGACGCGACGCTGCGCTCGAGACAGGGCGGTCAGGCACGCGTCGAGCAGATCCTGCTCGTTGTGCGCAGGTACGACGACGACGATGTGGCTGATGGGGGTACGGGGGAAAGCATCGGAGATCACGGTCCACCCTTTTCGGACACCGGACAGGAGAGGTCCGTTTCGGAATCCGCCGGTGTCTGGACGGGATGTGCTTCCCCTGCACATACCCGTTCCCCGGCTGCCGACACATGCGCCGCGGCCTGGTCCGACCGCGCCCGGGACCGGTTGCGGGAACATACTCGTACTCCAGGTTTCTTTCGCCCGTTTCGTCGATATCCGATTAGCAAATGTCGGGACGGTATGTGTTAATGGGCGTTGCCCTGGATAGCACTGTTCGTGGGCATCGCGACACAGTACGAAGGATGGTCGGGTTACATGGCATCACCGGTCCGCACACGCAGATTCGCCCGTATCGGCGCGATCGTTGCAGGTACAGCCCTCGCGGCGTCCGCCGCATTCGGTTCGGCACAGGCCGCCCCGCTGTGGCCGGGCGGGCCCGACATTTCCATCCCCGGCTTGCCGGGATCTTCGGCTCCCGCGGTGCCTGCACCCGCGCAGCCTCTCGTTCCGCAGCTCGCGCCGGCGAACTTCGCCGATCCGAGCATCAGCCCGTCCGGCGGCGAGGTCGTCGGAGTTGCGCAGCCCATCGCCATTCGCTTCGACGAGGCCATCGGCGATCGCGATGCCGCGCTCCGCGCCATCCGCGTCACGACGAACCCGTCCGTCGACGGCCACTTCTACTGGATCAACGACAGCCAGGTCCGGTGGCTGCCCAACGAGTTCTACCCGGCGCACACCCAGGTGACCGTCGAGGCAGGTGGCGCGAAGGCCGAGTTCTCCACCGGCGACTCGATCATCACCACGGCCGACGACAACACCAAGCAGATCACCGTCACCCGCAACGGCGAGGTCGTCCGCACCATGCCCACCTCGATGGGCAAGGTCGGCCACGAGACCCCCAACGGCACCTACATCGTCGGCGAGCGATTCCGCGACATGTACATGGACTCGTCCACCTACGGCGTGCCCGTGGACTCCGAGGAGGGTTACCGCACGTACGTCGAGTACGCGACGCGCATCTCCTACAGCGGCATCTTCGTACACGCGGCCCCGTGGTCGGAATCGCAGCAGGGCTACTCCAACGCCTCGCACGGCTGCCTCAACGTCAGCACCGAAGACGGCAAGTGGTTCTTCGAGAACGCCCAGAAGGGCGATCCCGTCGTCATCGTCAACACCGACGGCGGCACCCTCAGCGGATCCGACGGCCTGGGAGACTGGAACCGTTAGAGCGGCTTCGCCGCACGTGAGCGGAACTTCGACCCCTGCTACGAAGTTCCGCTCACAAGGATTGCGTCTCCACCGCTCCGCACATCAATTGGCCAACACTTGCTCCCGAAGGATGTCCGCGTGGCCGCAATGGTGAGCGAGCTCGCGAAGAACTTGTAGATAGACCCACCGGACCGTACGCGGACCAGCACGGTGGCCGGTCACGACCGCATCGAGAGTGAAGTTCTCTACTGCGGTCCGGGCACGCCCGCACGCAACCCGGTAGCTGTCCATCACAGTGGACACGGTGTCTGCGGCGTCGAGGCGAAAGGACTCCTCCGGGCTCTGTACCAAACCGAGTTCCAGACGCGACGTCCCGCCGATGCATTCCTCGAACCACACCCGCTGCATCCACGTGACGTGCTTAACCAGCCCGAGCAACGTCGTTGAGGACGGCACCAGACGGCGGCAGGCCTGCTCTTCGGTCAGACCATCGAGAACGACCTCGAGATCGCTGCGGTACTCCTCGACGAACGCATCGAGCTGCGTCCGCTCATCGGCAAGTCCTACGTCGAACGTGCCCACCATCGTCTCCTGTCATGTTCAGAATCAACGACACCCGCCGCGCACGTTACTGCACCACTGCGCAGCATTTGGTCTGCCCGACGGTGAACGTTGGGGCTCAGTTCACCAATCGTTAGCCGCGACTGAGCACAGTCCTCGCGGTGAGTGCAACAACCGAACGAGTGCTGCCCACGGCCAGGAAGAAGAGTTTCTTCTCGCGGCCGTGGACCGATTACGCACTGTTCCTGATTCTGGTGGGCCCCAACCTGGTTCTGCTGGGTGTGTTCACGTATCGGCCGCTGGTCGAGAACTTCCAGTTCTCCTTCTTCGACTGGAACCTGTCCTCGCCCACTTCCACGTTCGTCGGCTTCGACAACTACCGCGAGTGGGCGTCTCGCGAGGACACCTGGCAGATCGTCGGCAACACCGTCGTGTTCACGGTCGCCGCTGTGGTGGGCTCACTGGTTCTCGGCCTGGTGCTCGCGCTGTTGCTGGATCGAAAGCTCAGGGGCCGCAACTTCGTTCGCTCCGCAGTCTTCGCCCCGTACGTCATCTCGGGGGCCGCAATCGGCATCGCGTTCCAGTTCGTCTTCGACCCCAACTTCGGACTCGTTCAGGACTTGATGCGACGCCTCGGCCTCGGTGCGGTCCCGGATTTCTATCAGGACCCGAAATGGGCCATGGTCATGATCACCGTGACGTACCTGTGGAAGAACCTGGGCTACACCTTCGTCATCTACCTCGCGGCCCTGCAGGGTGTGCGTAAGGAGCTGATGGAAGCGGCCGAGATCGATCAGGCGAGCCGCTGGACCACGTTCCGCAAAGTGCTTCTGCCGCAACTACGTCCGACGACGTTCTTCCTGTCGATCACAGTGCTGCTCAATTCGCTCCAGGTCTTCGACATCATCAACGTGATGACGCGCGGAGGTCCGCTGGGCACCGGCACCACCACGATGGTCTACCAGGTCTACGAGGAGACGTTCCGCAACTTCCGAGCCGGCTACGGCGCCACCGTCGCGACGATCCTGTTCCTCGTGCTGTTGATCGTCACCCTCGTGCAGGTACGAATCATGGATCGAGACGATCAGCGATGACTGTGACCGACAAGCGTCCGACGGCCACGCCGGAGAAGGTGCCCGGGCCGCGCGACCAGCACCGTGCCCGTCGTAGCGCGAACATCCTCGGATACGCGGCCATGGTCGCCGTCCTGCTGATGATCGGGCTGCCACTGTTCTGGATCCTGATCACCTCCTTCAAGGATCGACCGGACATCTACGTCCAGCCGGTCACCTGGTGGCCCAGCGTGTTTCACCCGCAGAACTACGACGAGGCGACGACGGAGGTGCCGTTCTTCACCTACCTGCGCAACTCCATCATCATCACCACGGCCGTGTCGTCCATCAAGTTCGTTCTCGGGGTTCTGAGCGCCTACGGTCTGGTGTTCCTGCGCTTCCCGGGCAAGAACATCGTCTTTCTTGTCATCATCGCCGCGCTGATGGTGCCCAATCAGATCACCGTCATCTCCAACTACTCGCTCATCTCCGAGTTGGGCTGGCGGAATTCGTTCCAGGGCATCATCATTCCGCTGGCAGGCGTCGCCTTCGGTACCTTCCTGATGCGTAATCACTTTCTGTCGCTGCCGCCGGAGATCATCGAAGCCGCGCGGATGGACGGTGCCGGACCGGTACGGCTGATGTTCCGGGTGATCCTGCCGCTGTCGGGCCCGACCATGGTGGCGTTCGCGATCATCACCATCGTCAACGAATGGAACGAATACCTCTGGCCGTTCCTGATGTCCGACGACTCGTCCGTCGCCCCGCTGCCGGTCGGGTTGACGCTGCTCCAGAACAGCGAGGGCTACACCAACTGGGGCGCAGTGATGGCCGCGACGGTACTGACCATTCTGCCCATCCTTCTCGTCTTTCTCGTCCTGCAACGCCACATGATCAAGGGCCTCACCTCCGGTGCGGTCAAGGGCTGATTCACCTCACTATCAGGAGTCGAACACCATGGCACACATCATCAATCGGCGTGGCTTCCTCACGCTCACCGGCGCAGCTGCGGCCGCCGCAGCCCTCGCGGCGTGCAGCGGTCCCGGATCGGGCGGGTCGGGCGGCGAGGCTGTCGAAGGCGATGCGAACACCATCAACTTCTGGTCGAACCACCCGGGCAAGTCCCAGGAGTTCGAGAAGGAACTGATCTCGCGTTTCCAGGCCGAGAACCCCGCCCTGACGGTCAATCTCATCGACGGTGGCAAGAACTACGAGGAGGTGTCGCAGAAGTTCAACGCGGCGCTCTCCGGTAACGATGTACCCGACGTGGTCGTGCTCTCGGACGTCTGGTGGTTCAACTACGCGCTCACCGGTGCGATCGAGCCGCTGGACAAGCATTTCTCCGCAGCAGGCGTCGACCAGTCCGATTACGTGGATTCGCTGCTGGCCGACTACAACTGGAACGGTAGCCACTGGGCATTGCCGTACGCGCGCTCGACGCCGCTGTTCTACTACAACAAGGCCGTCTGGCAGCAGGCCGGGCTCCCCGATCGCGGACCGGCCACCTGGCAGGAATTCGACGAGTGGGGCCCGCGCATCCAGGCCGTCGTCGGAGACGGCAAGCTCGCGCACGGTTGGGGCAACGCCGTCGACTATCTCGGGTGGACGTTCGAGGGACCGATCTGGACGTTCGGCGGATCGTACTCCGATCAGTTCGAGCTGAAGTTCGACGACCCCAACACCATTGCGGCAGGCAAGTTCCTGCAGGACATGATTCACACGAAGAAGTACGCCGCGGTCTCCAACGACATCGCCAACGACTTCGCCGCGGGTATCCTCGCGTCCACCATCGCCTCCACCGGCGACCTGTCCACCATCAAGGCCGGTGCCGCGTTCGAGTTCGGCACTGCCTTCCTGCCGGCCACCGACGGCACCCCCGGCTGCCCGACGGGTGGCGCGGGCCTTGCCATTCCGGCCAAGATCTCGGACGAGCGAAAGGTGAACGCACTCAAGTTCATCGACTTCGTCACCAACGGTGCCAACACCGCGTACTTCTCCCAGAACACCGGCTACATGCCGGTCCGCAAGTCTGCGCAGCAGGATCCGTCGGAGATCGCGTTCCTCGAGGCGAACCCCAACGCGAAGACGGCCGTGGACCAGTTGGCGCTGACCCGATCACAGGATTACGCCCGCGTGTTCGTCCCAGGAGGCGACAAGATCATCGGTAGTGGTCTCGAGCAGATCGCGCTGCAGAATGCCGATGTGGCAACCACATTCGCGTCCGTCTCGGATCAGCTGCAGCAGATCATCGACCGCCAGATCACCCCGAAGCTGCCGAAGTAATGGCGGCCGTTCACTACGCCGGTGTCTCGCATCGGTACCCGGGAGCCGATGCGCTCGCTGTCGACAACCTCGAACTCGACATCGCGGACGGTGAATTCATCGTTCTCGTCGGACCTTCGGGCTGCGGGAAGTCGACGAGTCTGCGGATGCTCGCCGGTCTCGAATCCGTCGAAAGCGGTCACATCGACATCGGCGGAGTGGACGTCACCTCGCTGGCACCGCGGGCCAGGGACGTGGCGATGGTGTTCCAGAACTACGCGCTGTACCCCAACATGACCGTCGGTGACAACATGGGCTT
This sequence comes from Rhodococcus sp. ARC_M5, assembly GCF_022810405.1. GTDB lineage: Bacteria > Actinomycetota > Actinomycetes > Mycobacteriales > Mycobacteriaceae > Rhodococcoides > Rhodococcoides navarretei. The sequence continues at coordinate 35,321 of NZ_JALGQE010000005.1, read as the reverse complement.
CGCGCTGCGCAACGCTGGAATGAGCAAGTCCGACACCGCCGCCCGAGTCCTCGATGCGGCGAAGATGCTCGAGCTGGAGCCGCTGCTCGGTCGCAGGCCCGGCAAGCTCTCCGGTGGGCAGCGTCAGCGAGTGGCGATGGGGCGCGCCATCGTGCGTCAGCCCAAGGTGTTCTGCATGGACGAGCCGTTGTCCAACCTCGACGCCAAGCTGCGGGTGTCGACCAGAGCCCAGATCGCCGGGCTGCAGCGACGACTGGGCACCACGACGGTGTACGTCACCCACGATCAGGTCGAGGCCATGACCATGGGTGATCGTGTTGCCGTCCTGCTGGACGGAAAGCTGCAGCAGATCGCCGCGCCGCGGGAGTTGTACGACGATCCCGTCAACACGTTCGTCGCCGGATTCATCGGATCACCAGGAATGAATCTGGTCGACGCCCCCGTGCGCGACGGCGCGGCCGTACTCGGTGAGTTGCGGATTCCCTTCCCGGCCTCGGCGGGCGAGCGCGTCGTCGTCGGTGTGCGACCGGAATCGTGGGACCTGGTGGGCGATGGGGCCGGCCTGCAACTGACGGTCGAGCTGATCGAGGAACTGGGTGCGGAGTCGTTCGTCTACGCTTCCGCACCCAGTACGAACGGCGGGTGGACCACCACTTCCGGGAGGATCTCGGTCCGAGTCGATCGCAAGCTGTCGATCGCACTGGCCGAAACCATTCGACTGGTTCCGCGGTTCGACGAGTTGTTCTTCTTCGACTCCGTTACCGGCCTGCGGTTGTCCTGACGGGCTCACCCAGATCGACTGGGAGAGTAGCCCATCCGTGCAAGACGCGGGTGTTGCGTCGGGTTCCCTCGCCTGCCGACCGCAGGTGAGGGAACCGATCGAACAGGGTCTTGAGTCCCACTTCGGATTCGGCTTTGGCCAGTGCCGCGCCGAGGCAGTAGTGGCGTCCGCCCGAGAACGACAGGTGCTTGCCGGCGTTGGCGCGGGTGACGTCGAAGCGATTGGGGTCCTCGAACACCAGCGGATCCCGATTGGCACCGGCCAGCACCAGTACGACGAGCTTGCCCTCGTGCACCGTCACGCCCTCGACCTCGACGTCGTGCTTTGCCATGCGGGCCGTGAGCTGTACGGGAGACTCCATCCGCAACATCTCGTCGATCGCAGTGGGCCAGTGCGATGGATCCTGTTGCAGCACCGCCAATTGATCGGGATGGTCGAGCAGCAACCGGATTCCGCTGCCGAGGAGGTTGACCGTCGTCTCGAATCCCGCCGCCAGCACCAAACCGGCAGTGGCCCTGAGCTCTTCGTCGTTGAGGCCGATGCCCTCGTCCTTCGCGGCGATCAACTGACTCATCAGATCGTCGCCGGGATTGCGGCGCAACTCCGCGATGTGTTGCGACAGCCAGGCGTCGAACCCGATCAGCCCACGCTCGACCTGCTTGAACTGAGACCACGACAATCCGATGTCGAGACTGGGTGCGGCCATCTCGCCGAACTCGAGAACTCGTTGATTGTCCTCCTCAGGAACGCCGAGGATGCGCCCGATGACCGCGACCGGCAGTCGCGCGCAATAGCGATCGACGATGTCGACGACCGGCGAGCCGTCGGACAGCTCGTCGAGCAGAGCATCGGCCGTTTCCTGCACCTGATCGCGCATCTTCTTCACCGCGCGGGCAGTGAAGACCGAGGACACCAGCTTGCGGTACCTGGTGTGGTTCGGCGGTTCGACCGACAGCAGTGACGGCGGCAGGATCGGGTGCAGTGCGCCGGATCTGGTGTGCTCCTCGACCCACCGCATCGGACCGGGAAGGGTCGCACCGAGCTGAGTGACCCGGAAGTCGTCCGAGCGCAGCAGGTCGAATGCCACCCGGTGATGCACGGTGATGTTCGAGATCCGAGTCTTCACCAGCGGTGCGGTGGCGCGCAGCTTCTCGTAGACCGGCGTCGGATTGGCTCGCGTCGCCGGATCGGCCACCAGCATCGCCTGCGGATCGCCCGCGGCCGCTGCTCGTTTGGCCGCGAACCTGATGACCCCGTGCGCTGCGAGCCATCGTACGAATTCCCTCATCCGAACAGTCCTCCCCGTTGTGTCCCCCAGGTGAGCGGAACTTCGTAGCACGCTACGAAGTTCCGCTCACCTGCTGCTACCAGATCCTGACGCGCTTCCCCGGCTCCAAGTACAGCGCATCTCCGGGCTGTACGTCGAACGCTTCGTGAAAACTGTCCAGATTTCGCACGACGCCATTGCAACGGAACTCCGGAGGCGAGTGCGGATCGACGGCGAGTCGACGAATCGCCTCGGCGTCTCGTGCCTTGGTACGCCACACCTGTGACCACCCGAAGAACACGCGCTGCAGCCCGCTCAGGCCGTCGAGCACCGGTGCGTCCTTGCCTTCGAGTGAGATCTCGTAGGCGGCGACGGCGATCGACAGACCACCCAGGTCGCCGATGTTCTCGCCGATGGTGAACTCACCGTTGACCTTGTGGCCGGGTAGCGCCTTGGGCTCGAACTCGTTGTACTGCTCGATGAGGGCCGTGGTGCGCTTGCCGAATTCGGTGCGGTCGCTGTCGGTCCACCAGTCGACCATGTTGCCGTCGCCGTCGTACTTGGCTCCCTGATCGTCGAATCCGTGGCCGATCTCGTGGCCGATGACGGCTCCGATACCGCCGTAGTTGGCCGCGTCGTCGGCCTCGGGGTCGAAGAACGGTGGCTGGAGAATGGCTGCGGGAAAGACGATCTCGTTCATGCCGGGGTTGTAGTAGGCGTTGACGGTCTGGGGCGTCATGAACCACTCGTCACGGTCGACGGGTCCGCCGAGCTTGTCCAGGTCGCGCTGGTAGTCCGCGGTGTAGCCGCGTCGGTAGTTACCGAGCAGGTCGTCGGCGCTGATCTCGACGCTGGAGTAGTCGCGCCAGCGATCGGGGTAGCCGATCTTGGGGGTGAACTTGCCCAGCTTGTCCAACGCCTTCTCGCGCGTTTTCGGGCTCATCCATTCGAGCTCGGAGATGTTCCGGCGGTACGCCTCGGTGAGGTTGTCGACCAGCACCTTCATTCGAGCCTTGGAGTCGGCCGGGAAGTGGCGTTCGACGTACAGCTTGCCGACGGCCTCGCCGAGCACGTCCTGCACCAGGGAGACACCGCGCTTCCAGCGCTCGCGGTTCTCCTCCGTTCCGGTCAGCGTCGTTCCGTAGAACGCGAAGTTCTCGTCGACGATCGCGCTCGTCAGGAACGGTGCCCGCGAATGCACGACGCGCCAGGCCAGCCACGCCTTCCATGCTTCGATGTCCTCGGAATTCCACAGGGAAACGAAGGTACTCAGGAACGGAGGCTGCCGAACCACGATCTCGGCGAACTGCTCGGTGGTGCTGCCGAGTCCGGAAATCCATGCAGCCCAGTTGAATCCGGCACCGTTCTTGACCAACGTGTCGTAGTCGACCAGGTTGTAGCTCTTCTCGGCGTCCCGCCTGGCGACGACGTCCCAGTGACCGGCGGCGATCTTCTGCTCGAGGTCGAACACCGTCTGTGCGTCGTACTCGATACCGCTGAGCGCGAACATCTTCGAGATGTGCGCGAGGTAGCTCGCCCGAATGTCGGCGTACTCGTCCTGCCGGTAGTACGACTCGTCGGGCAGGCCGATGCCGGACTGGCTGAAGTGCACGAGGTAGCGATCGGACTGCTTGGCGTCGGTGTCGACGTAATGGCCGATGGCACCGCCCACGCCGGTGCGCTGCACGGAGCCGAGAACGGTTGCGAGGGTGACGAGGTCGGTGGCGTCGGCGATGGCAGTGAGTTCGTCGGCGATCGGGGTGACGCCGAGTTGCTCCGCGCGATCGGCGTCCATGAAGCTCGAGAACAGGTCGCCGATCTTCTGTGCGTCGCTACCCGCGGGCGGGTTCGCGGCCGCGGATTCTTCGATGATCGTCTGTACGTCGACCTCGGCGCGGTCGTACAACGTGCGGAACGCACCGTCGACGGCGCGGTCGGCGGGGATGCTGTAATCCTCCAGCCATTTGCCGTTGACGTGCACGAAGAGGTCGTCCTGCGCGCGTGTGTTCTCGTCCTGGTAGCTGAGATCGATGCCCGAGTTCACTACTGAAGTCATCCGTCCATCTTTACACTCTTGCGCTTGATTGAACGGGTGTTTAATGTGCTGTACATGCGTACAGCATCGGAGGATCTCACCACCAGGGCTCGAATCCGCGACACCGCGATCGGCGTCTTCGGCTCCCAGGGCTTCACCGCAGGCGTGCGGTCCATCGCCACGGCCGCAGGTGTCTCTCCTGGGCTGCTCAATCACCACTTCGGGTCCAAGGACGGCCTGCGCACTGCGTGCGACGAGCACGTTCTGCGGGTGATCCGCGAGTCCAAGGCAGCGTCGTCCGCGCCCACCGGAATGATGGAGCAGCTCGCCCGTATCGACGAGTACGCGCCGCTCGTCGCATACATCGTGCGGAGCTTCTCCGCAGGCGGCACGTTGGCGCGGGAGTTGTTCGAGCACATGGTCGACGACGCCGTGCGCTACATCGACGACGGCGTCCGCGACGGCCGGTTCACTCCCAGCCGAGACCCCGCGGCGCGGGCCCGATTCCTGACGCGTCAGAACGTCGGAGGCTTGCTGTTGTACGTGCAGATGGCCGGCCCCGACGTCGATTTCCGTGAGGCCCTGAGCGCGCTCGGTGACGAGATCACGCTTCCTGCACTCGAGCTCTACACCGACGGATTGTTCACCGACTCACAGGCTTTGAACACGTATCTGGAGGCCCGGACATGACCGACGCGATCGCAGTCGACGGACTGGTCAAGACGTTCGGTTCGGTCCGGGCCCTCGACGGACTGGACCTGCACGTGCCGACCGGTGAGGTGCACGGCTTCCTCGGACCCAACGGGGCCGGTAAATCCACGACCATCCGCGTGCTGCTCGGTCTCGTCCGCGCGACGGCGGGTCAGGTGCGCTTGCTCGGCGGCGACCCGTGGGCCGACCCTGTTGCACTGCATCGACGCCTGGCCTACGTCCCGGGCGACGTGACGCTGTGGCCGTCGCTGACCGGCGGTGAAGTGATCGATCTGCTCGGCCGAATGCGCGGTGGCGTCGACACCGCCCGCCGCGCCGAACTGCTCGACCGGTTCTCCCTCGATCCGAGCAAGCGCACCCGCACCTACTCCAAGGGCAATCGGCAGAAAGTCGCGCTGATCTCGGCCCTGGCCTCCGATGTCGAGTTGTTGATCCTCGACGAACCCACATCGGGACTCGATCCGCTGATGGAACAGCACTTCGGGGACTGCGTGAAAGATGCTGCCCGACGCGGAGTCACGGTACTGCTGTCGTCGCACATCCTGTCCGAGGTGGATGCGCTGTGCAGTTCGGTGACGATCATCCGAGACGGGCGGACGGTCGATTCCGGGACCCTGGCCTCGATGCGACACCTCACGCGCACGACGATCACTGCCACTGTCGATCGAGTGCCCGTCGATCTGGAGTCACTCCCCGGGGTCGGTGCCGTGAGCGTGGACCGTTCCACCGTCACCTGCACGGTGGAGAACGAGGCCCTTCCGGCGCTAATGCGCGTCCTTGCCGACGCCGGAGTGCGGAGCCTGGTCAGTTCGCCGCCGACTCTCGAGGAACTGTTCCTGAGGTACTACGAATGAACTCCCTCGAGGGGACGGGCGCGCTGTTCCGGCTGTATCTGCGCCGAGATCGTCTCGTGGCACCGGTGTGGATCGTCCTGCTCGGAGCGCTGCCGCTGTTGTACGCGGTCAGCTTCGAGGGTCTGTATCCGACGGCGTCCGACCGTCAGGCCTTCTACCTGGGCACTGTGGCTATGCCGGCACAAGCGGCGCTCGTCGGCCCGATCTTCGGAAGCGATCTGGGCGCTCTGGTGTCGTGGCGCTCGGGACTGGTGCTGGCGCTGGTTCCGCTGGCGGCAATCCTCACCGTGGTGCGGCACACCCGAGGTGAGGAGGACGCGGGTCGGACCGAGCTGATCGGATCGACGGCGGTGGGTCGATACGCCGGACTGGCCGCGGCGATCTCGCTGGCGGGCACCGGGGTGGCGGCGACGGGCGCGTTGTCGTCGATCACGCTGTGGGCATTCGGGCTCCCGGTGGCCGGGAGCGTCGCGTACGGGGCGTCGGTCGTCGTCGTCGGTCTCGTCTTCGTCGGCTGTGCGGCCGTGGCGGCGCAGGCGGCGTCGGGGGCGCGGGCGGCTCGCGGCTATGCCCTCGGCGTGCTCGCGGCGGCATTCGTACTGCGGGCGATCGGCGATGCGGGCTCGGGCACCCTGTCGTGGCTCTCGCCGATCGGGTGGTCGGCGCAGGTGCGACCGTTCGCAGGCGAGAGGTGGTGGCCGATGCTGATGTCACTGGCCACCGCAGCACTGCTTCTCGCTGCCGCCGTCAGGGCGGCCGAGCGTCGCGATCTCGGGAGCGGACTGCTGGCCGAACGCCGTGGCCGAGCATCGGCCGCGTCCACACTGGCCGGGCCCGTTGCGCTCGCCTGGCGACTGACCCGCGGGGCCTCCTTCGGCTGGACCGTCGGAATTGCCCTGTTCGGCATCGCCATCGGGTTGTCCGCCCGCGGTATAGGCGGACAGCTCGGCAGCAGCACCGCCATCAGCGACGCGCTCGGGAAGTTCGGGGGCACCACACTCGAACAGTCTTTCGTCGCCGCCGTGCTGAGCATGGTCGGCATCATGGTGGCGGCCTACTCGGTGGCGGCACTGCTGCGGCTGCACGGAGAGGAAGAGGCAGGACTGGCCGAGATCGCCCTCGCCACCGGCGTCTCGCGGATCCGATGGCTGACAGGGCATCTACTCCTGGCCGTCCTGGGCCCAGCGTGGCTGCTCCTGGTCGTCGGCGTCACCATCGGGCTGCCGTACGGGTCGGCCACCGGGGATATCGCAGGCGAACTGCGGTCCGTGGTGGGCGGCGCATTGATTCAGCTCCCGGCCGTGTGGGTGGTGACGGCCATCGGCGTGGCCCTGTTCGGCGCTGTCCCTCGATTCGCGACCGTCCTGTGGGCGATCCTGGGCGGATTCGTCGCCCTCGGCCAGATCGGTGCGGTGGTGGGCCTACCGCAGCCGTGGCTCGACCTCTCGCCCTTCACGCATGTTCCGCGATTGCCGGGAGCAGCACTGTCCCTCGCGCCGATCGGGTGGCTCGTCGTCACTGCCGTCGGTGTCGGCATCATCGGGTCGGCAGCATTCCGGCGAAGAGACATCCGAGGGTGATGCTGGTCGAATAGCATTGTCGATGGCCGATATGTCCGGCCCGGCGGTGAGCGTCAGGTCCGGTGATGCTCGGCCGGAATCCGCATGGAGGTTGTGTGAACTCGACATTCCTCCGCGTGTGGTGGAATCAGCCGCACAGCTACGAGTCGGTGGTGAGCTACCTCGGTTTGCACGGTGCGCTCGCACCGTATCGCCTCGCCGCAGCACTGAGCACGTTCTCGTACGGGCTCGGTGCCGGCGCACTGCTGCTGCTCACCGATTCTCCGCCGAGCTCTGCGATCGGTAGGTCGATCTTCGTCGTTGCGATCGTCTCGACACTCGTGGTCGGTGTCGCCTGGCTGAAGGCTCCGTGGCCGTCGAAGCGTGTGTCCCTGTCGTTCGCCGCGTACTCGGACATCGGAGTAACGCTGGTTCTGTTGTCGTACGGATCGCCTCAGACCCTCTTCTTGGCGCTCGCGCTGCTCGCGGCCAACAGTGTCTACGTACAGCTCTTCCACAGTGCGAGAGTGATGGCTCTGCATCTGTTGTGGGCCGGGGCAACCGTGGTGCTGTTCTTCGTGCTCATCCTGCTGTCGCCGGAAACCGATCACGGACTGGCCGTCGCGCAACTCGTGGTGCTGATACCCATCACATTCATGGGCCCGACGTTCTTCCAGTACCTGCTGCTCAAACTGCAGGTCCAGGCACAGGCCGCCAACTTCGACCCACTCACGCAGGTGCGTAACCGTCGAGGACTCGACGAGGCCATACCGGTGTATTCCCTCGGTGCGACCGATGTGTCGGTGATGGTGGTCGACGTGGACAGGTTCAAGTCGATCAACGACAGATTCGGTCACCACCAGGGGGATGCGGCCCTGCAACTCGTCGCACGTCGGTTGACGACGGACGGGGTGCTCGTTGCGCGGGTGGGCGGTGAGGAATTCGCGGTGGTGACCAAATCGGCCGAGGACGAGGCCCTCGCACTGGCCGAGAAATATCGCTGTGCCGCGCATTCCGCAGGGGACCCCGCGCCCCTGACGGTGAGCATCGGCGTCGCGCACTGCAGCGCCGTGAGCTCGGAGGCCGGTGCCGACGTCGTCGAACTCACCAGGCTACTGCTGCGTCGAGCCGACGCGGCGATGTACGAAGCCAAGCGTCAGGGCGGTAACCAGGTGGTCGTAGCGGGCACGTCACCCCGAGGCGACCGGACCGCCTGAGGCGGCCGAGTCGCCTCGGTCGCGACTCAATTGGGCGTGGACTCGTCGAACCTGTTCTCGAGGTTCTGCTGAAATTCGTCGGCGCATTGCTGTTGCGCTGTCGTGTCGCTGCCTGCGTTGTTCAGGCACTCGGTGAAGTCCTGGCCACCGCCTGCGTTGAACAGGCCGACGCCGACGACGACGAGAACGATGGACAGCGCTGCGGCCACGAAACCGAGAATGATCGCGATGAGCGACACGGTGCCGTTGGTGGCGGTGCGTTTCTTGTACCTGGACCGTCCGATGAAGCCGAGGACGATGGCGATCAGGCCGAGAACAATTCCGCCGACGATGGTCCACGAGAACAACACACCCAGAATCGCCAGGACCAGAGCCACCGTGCCCATGGTGTTCTTCGGCGCTACCGGCTGTTGTTGATACCCGCCCTGCTGGGGGTACTCACCAGGTGAAGGGTAGTTTCCGGGAGGGGGATAGTTTCCGGGCGGCGGATTCTGATTCGACACGTTGAGTACCTCCGAAATCGGCGATCGTGAACGCTGGGAGTGTATGCGGGTGTCTGCTGTGGGCCCAGGCCCCACATGTTGCCGTGATCAACTTGTCATCGAACACGCATGTCAACCGCCGAGTCGCGAATGCATCTCCCAGATCAGTACCTCGGCCGGCTCTGCGGCGGTGATACGTTGTCCGCCAGTCGAACTCATGCGGACGGCGTCGCCCTCCCAGAGCTCGCCCACACCCTCGAGCGTGACGGTGCCGCGCGCGACGAACAGGTGCACGAACGGGGCATCGGGAACTGTCACCGAGGTACCGGGCAGCAGCCTTGCCGCGTGTAGCGCTGCCGACTTCTGGCCGATGGTGATTGCTGCCCGGCCACGGTGCTTGTCCATTCCCGACGCGACGGTGACCAGCCCGCCCCGCAGTAGTTCGTCACCGATCTCGAGCTGTTCGTAACCGGGTTGTGTACCGGGGCTGTCCGGCAGCACCCACATCTGTACGAAGCGAACGGGTTCGGTGTGTCTGTTGCCGTCGATGCTCCAGGAATCGTTCTTCTCGGAGTGCATGATGCCCTTGCCTGCGGTCATCCGTTGCGCCAGGCCGGGATAGATGATTCCGGAGTGTCCGATGGAATCCTGATGCACCAGCGAACCCTGCACCACCCACGTGACGATCTCCATGTCGCGATGCGGATGCGTCTCGAAACCTTGACCGGCAGTGACGATGTCGTCGTTGTTGACCAGCAACAGTCCGTGATGGGTGTTGTCCGGGTCGTAGTGCTGACCGAACGAGAACGAATGTTTCGAGTCCAGCCAGGACACACGGGTTTTCGATCGATCACCGGCGCGGTGCACGTCGATGTGGGCGGTCAGTGGAGCGGACATGTTTCCACTCTACGAGCATGTCTGTGCATCGGCGTACGACCTGCATAACGTTCGGGTGTCTTTGCTGTCGGTGTGTGGGTGCCGCCGCGAGTGGGTAGGTTTCGCTGCGTACGGTCACAAGCTCCGCAAACTCCCACGAAGGCGGCGAGAGATTCTCATGGTCGGTTCCAGCTCGAGTGTGGCACGCACGGTCGAACCCCAGCTCGAGGATGCTCTGGCAACCTGGTTGCCAGGTCAACGGTGGTTCGGCGCAAAGGGTTCGACGGTGAGTGCGGTGCGGATCGTCGCGCGTGACGTGCTGGCGGACGAGCCGCATTTCGCGGCCGAGCATCTGCTGGTGGAGGTGCAGCTGACGCAGGACGGCGCGGCGGTGACGCAGACCTACCAGGTGCCCCTGGGCTTCAGGACCGAACTGACCGACGACCTTCGGCCGTGGGTACTGCCCGTGACGGGCGAGGTGGCCGTGTTCGACGGTTTGCGGGACCCCGAGATCATCGGCCTGTACGGTGACGCGCTCGCTGTCGGAAATGCCACGGGTAGCATCGAATTCAAGATCGTGGACGGTTCGAGTGTGCCGAGCGGTCTGCGCGGTCGGGTTCTGGGGGCGGAGCAGTCCAACACTTCGGTGATACTCGGTGATCTGCTGCTGCTCAAGCTGTTTCGCCAGGTACCGCCGGGGATCAGTCCGGATGTGGAGCTGCATCGCGCGCTGGCGGAGGCCGGCAGTGTCAACGTCGCGCCGCTTCGCGGCTGGCTCGAAGCCGAGGTCGGTGGTGAGCCCACGACGCTCGGCATGGCTCAGGATTTCGCCGCGAACTCCGCCGAGGGCTGGACTGCGGCGCTGGCCAGCGTGCAAGAGGTGTTCGATTCCCCGCAGACACCGATCGAAGACCTGCCGGCCGACTTCGCCCCGGACGCGCGTCGAATCGGAGCGGCCGTGGCGCAGGTGCACCACGACCTGGCGTCGGTGCTGGGCACCGCCGAACGGTCGGTGGAATCGACCGCCGTCGAGGAGATTCTTGCCCGCATCTCGGGCGTGGCGCGGGTGGTGCCGGAGATTGCGGAGTACATCCCGGCGGCGACCGCTCTGATCTCGCGGGCGGAGGCGTCGAACAGCACCACGGTGCAGCGCATCCACGGCGATCTGCATCTGGGACAGGTGTTGGGTACTCCCGAGCGGTGGCTGCTCATCGATTTCGAGGGTGAGCCGGCGAAGACCTTGGCCGAGCGTAGACAGATGGACAGCGCTCTGCGTGACGTGGCGGGAATGCTGCGCTCGTTCGACTATGCAGCCAATCACCTGCTGGTCGACCTTCCCGAGGACTCGTCGGCACGAGAACGAGCCGAGAAGTGGGCGGCCCGCAGCATTGCAGCATTCTTCGACGGATACGCCTCGGTGGCCGGGCACGATCCCCGCGAGGAGGCCGACCTGTTGCGCGCATACGAGCTGGACAAGGCCGTGTACGAGGTTCTGTACGAGGCGCGCAACCGGCCTACCTGGCTGTCGTTGCCGATGCGCGCCGTGGCGCGCCTGGTGAGCTGAGCGGTGAGCTGGGGGGCGGGAGTGGAGCCTGCAGTAACGACCTTGGGGGGCGGGAGTGGAGCCTGCAGTAACGACCCAGGGGTCGTGGTCGACCGGCGCGTCTACGACAAGTACCGTATTGCCTGACACGGGAGGCAGGACATGAACGGTATCTTGGCAATTTTCGGCATCGCGGTGGTCGTCATCACCATCGTCGTAGTGGTCGTGCTCGTCGCGGTGTTGTTCGTCGCATCGATCAAGCCCGACAGTCTCAACATCGACCTGGATCGCAAGAAGCGCGCTCGGGAAGAAAGTTCCACCAAGGCCTGAGATCTCCGTCACGCCCGAGACCGATTCGGTCGCGGGCAGAGTTGTATCGAGTCGAAGCGCCGACCGACGCTTCCGGTTCAACAACTGGAGACCTCGTGAGCACTTCCCTCAAAGTCCCGGCCGCGTCCGGGCCGGTGGGCTGTGCGCCTCGCATCAGGTCGCGGGTGCTCGGGGAGTCGGTGCTCGCTCAGTTCACACGTTTCGTGATCGTCGGGGTGTGGAGCAACGGTGTGTACGCCCTGTTGTTCGTCGCCCTCGCTTCCCTCGGATCGTTCACGGCCAACCTCGCAGGTGTGGCCTCGAGTACCGTCCTTGCCAACGAGCTGCACCGCCGCCACACCTTTCATGCGGCAGGTCATGTGGGCTGGTTCCAGACGCAGTGGGAAGCCGGGGGGCTGGCCCTGATCGGGCTTGGTCTGAGTACCGCCTCACTGGCCGCAGTGCACGTCCTGTATCCGGCAGCGCCGACATACGTCCAGGTTCTGGTCGTCATCGCTGTGGGTGGCATCTTCGGAGCCGCTCGGTTCCTCGCTCTCCGTGGCTGGGTCTTCCGTCCGGCGACGCTCGCGTCCTCGGATTCCGCTCTCGATGCTCGCTGAGCTGTGACGTCGCACCATTCGGTGCGGACGTCGATTGCTACCTCTAACAGAATCCGGGCAAGGCTCCACACGTCACGCATGTATCGCCCTAGGCTTGCGAGCTGACGTCAACGCGAGGAGGCATCTCGATGGCCAGGGATCTGACACAGCTCGAGCTTCTGCAAGAGCTGGTGCCCACTGCCGAGGACAATGTGAACCGGCACATTTCGATGGCGCGGGAGTGGCACCCTCACGATTACGTTCCGTGGGACGAGGGCCGTAACTTCGCCGCACTCGGCGGCAAGGACTACGACCCGGAGCAGTCCAAGCTCTCCGACGTCGCACAGGCCGCGATGATCACCAACCTGCTCACCGAGGACAACCTGCCGTCCTACCACCGTGAGATCGCCGAGAACTTCTCCCAGGACGGTGCCTGGGGAACCTGGGTCGGCCGCTGGACCGCCGAGGAGAACCGCCACGGCATCGTCATGCGCGACTACCTCGTCGTCACCCGCGGCGTCGATCCCGTCGCCCTCGAAGAAGCCCGCATGATCCACATGACCAACGGGTACGTCTCGCCCGCCGGTGCGGGGGTCGGTCTGCTGCACTCGGTCGCCTACGTGACCTTCCAGGAACTCGCCACCCGCGTCTCGCACCGCAACACCGGCAAGGTCTGCGACGATCCGATCGCCGACCGCATGCTCCAGCGCATCGCCGCCGACGAGAACCTGCACATGATCTTCTACCGCAACATCACCGGTGCGGCGATGGACATCGCTCCCGACCAGACCCTCGACGCGGTCTCCGACATCGTGATGAACTTCGTCATGCCAGGTGCGGGGATGCCGAACTTCCGCCGCAACGGTGTGCTGATGGCCAAGCACGGCATCTACGACCTGCGTCAGCATCTAGAGGACGTCGTCTGGCCGGTGCTGCGCAAGTGGAGCGTGTTCGAGCGCAACGACTTCACCGCCCGCGGTGAGAACAAGCGTGAAGAACTCGCCGCGTTCCTCGAAGACCTCGAGCGTCAGGCCACCAAGTTCGAGGAGATGCGTGATCGCTCCCTCGCCCGCGAACGTGCGAAGGCCGAGTCGCGCGCGTCCTAGTGCCTGCGGCAGTGGTGCGGCTGGAGCCTGCGGGTCGTTCCGCAGGCTCCACTCCCCAGGTGCCCCCAACGGCACTCGAGCACGCCACTGCAGCGAAGCCGCTGGTCAGGTTCAGTCGGTTGTGCGGTATCGGTGTACCGGCCTTCCGGCACGGCCGTATTCGAGTCGGACCGTGAGGACTCCCGTCGAGGCATAGTGCTCCAGGTATCGCCGTGCGCTCACCCGCGACAGACCCGCCAGGTCGGCGCATTCACTGGCCGATACCTCGCCGCCCTCATCGACTGTCCGTAGAACCAACGACCCGGTTTCCTGGCTCAGCCCCTTCGGCAGGCTCGGGCCCGCGGCCGAACTCGGTGCCCCGAACAACGAGTCGATCCCCGACTGGTCGATGCCTTTCGAGCTCGACAGCGCGAGAGCTCGTCGACGGAAGTTTCCGAGTTTGTCCAGTAGTTGTGGGTACTCGAACGGCTTCACCAGATAGTCGGCGGCTCCACCGTGGAGGGCACGGCGCACGGTGTCCAGTTCTCGGGCCGCGGTCACGACGACGACTGCCACGCCATTACCTTCGCTGCGCAGGTGTTGCAGCGCGTCGAGCCCCGAGCGATCCGGGAGATGGACGTCGAGCAGCACCAGATCGGGTGCAAGCGTGTGGACTGCAGCGACCGCATCTGCCGCGGTGTGAACAACACCGACCGTGCGAAAACCAGGGGTGGCATCGACGAATCGTCGGTGTATGTCTGCAACCATGAAATCGTCGTCGACGACGAGAACGTCGTAGGGGCGCTCCGATTCACCCATCTGTCCCGTCACCTCCGACGCCTGCCACGGGCGCGTTCCAGTGTCGCGGTAGTTCGTGGTCGTACGGAATGCGCACGGTGAATCGTGCACCGCCGGTTCCCGGAGCATCGTCGACCTCGGCGGTGCCACCATGTTGGGTGCTGACGATCCGGACGAGTGCGAGTCCGATGCCTCGCCCTCCCGGTGTCTCCGTCTTCGATGTGACGCCGCGAGAGAAGATTTCGGTGCGCATGCTGTCGGGAACACCTGGTCCGGAATCGGCGACCTGCATCTCGATGCCGTCGGAATCATCGATGTCGACCACGACTCGGGCACTCGTGCTACCGGTCGACGCATCCACTGCGTTGTCGATCAGGTTGCCGAGCACGGTGATGATGTCGGTGGCGAGCATGGGATCCAAGGTCTGCAGCCGAGAGGTCGGATTCAGTTCCAGCGCAACACCGGTCTCGGCAGCCAGCGATGTCTTTGCGATCAACAAAGCCGCGACGGCCGGGTCGGAGATCCTTCGGGTGACGGCGTCACTGATTTCCGCTCGACGGCGGGTCAGCGCACCGACGAAGTCCGTCACCGCGTCGTGGTCGCCGAGTTGAGTCAGTCCCGAAATGGTGTGCAGCTGGTTGGCGAATTCGTGAGTCTGCGCACGCAAAGTGTCGGTGACCGACTTGTGGGAGGACAGCTGACTCTGCAGCCGAGCCAGCTCGGTGCTGTCACGCATGGTGGTGACCGTACCGATACGTCGGCCCCTGCTCGAGGCCGACCGCCGACTGAGGACCAGCACTCTCGTCGCCGTCGGGAGTACCACATCGCCGCTGTCTCGAGCATCGATCAGGTACCGGCAGACCACTGGATCCAAAGGAACCTCGTGAATACTGTGGCCGATCACCGTGGCTGCACTGGAATCATGCACGGTCAGGCCGAGGAGTTCGGCGGCGCTGTCGTTGAGGACCGTGATCACACCCTCAGTGTTGACTGCAATCACCCCCTCACCGATGCTGTGCAGCAACGCTTCTCGGTGATCGGCGAGACTGGCGATTTCCTCGACCTCCAACCCGCGTGTGTGGGTCTTGATACGCCGAGAGAGCAGCAAGGAACCGATGAGCCCGAGGATTGCTCCGAGTCCGAGATACAACAGCAGCGGTGCGCCGGCATCGGCGACCAGACGCCAGGTGGACGGGTACGTCGAGCTGGCGGCAACCACGGCCAGAACCTCGCCTGTCGGCGAGAGAACCGGGACGTGACCGGAGATCGATTCTTGCCCGTCGACCAGGACATCGCCGGTCCAGGCCCGTCCATCCTCGGCATCACCCGCACCGAGTTCCCCGGCGAGCCCGACGCGATCCGGAACGGAGGAAGCGACGATCACGGATCTGCCCACGTCGGTCGCGTCCAACACGACGACGTCGGCGACGGATGCCCCGGACAGGTCGACGGCCCGGTCCACCTCCGGTGCCAAGACCTTGTCCGCTTCGACGGATGCAACCTGTTCGCGGACGACGGGAGTCGAGGCGAGGTTCTCGGCAACGGCGAGGAGGCGTCCGCCTTGGGTGTCGCGGAATTCGACACCGGCCTGGTGCACCGAGACTCCTGCCACCGCGACCAGGACCACGGCGACGACGACCAACTGCAACAGCAGAACCTGGCCTGCCAGACTGCGCGGTGCCGGTCGTCGTCGCATGTGCCTCATGATGCCTGCAACCCCGTCCGACCGTGTCGAGTACGGAGTCAGATCGACGCCAGGACGTACACGACCGACGACAAGGCGAAGCCGACGACCGAGATCAACGTCTTGATAACGCTCCAGGTCTTGAATGTCGTCGGGACGTCCATACCCAGGAGCTTGCCGATGAGCCAGAAGCTGGCGTCGTTGACGTGGGGGAAAATCGACGACCCTGCAGCGAGGGCGAGGATCATTGCGACCGTCTGTACCGGGTTCAGCCCCGCTGCCATGATCGAAGCACCGAGGAGCCCGGCCGACGTGGTGATGGCCACGGTGGCAGTGCCGAGGGCGATGCGCAGGATGGCAGCGACGGCGAAGGTGGAGACGATGAGCGGAAGGCCCAGGTCGCGAAGTGTCTCGGCGAGGGCGTCACCGATGCCGCTGGCGAGCAACACCGCGCCGAACATGCCGCCGGCCCCGGTGATGAGCACGACGGGAGCAATCGGCTTGAGTGCGTTGTCGAGTAGATCTTCCACGAACGTGGCCGTGCGGCCGCGACGAAGTGCGAGCACATAGATCGAGACCATGACCGTGATGAGCAGGGCGACGGGTGTGGATCCGATGACCTGCGGGACGGTGACCAGCGGCGAATTCTCGTCGAGGCTGCCGGTCCTGGCCGCCGTTGTGAGCGCCGTGTTGGCGAAGATGAGCAGCAGCGGAAGCATGAGCAGCGCGATGATCACACCCGGCTTGGGAGGGTTCTCCACCGTCTCCACCTGCGGGCCACCGCTCAGCAGATCCGGTACCGGGAGATGGATCCGCTTGCCGATGAAGGTGCCGTACAGATGCCCGGCGATGAACCAGGTGGGCACAGCCACGACGATGCCGATCAGGATCGTCAGTCCGACGTCGCCGCCCAACAGGATGGTCGATGCGACGGCACCTGGGTGCGGCGGCAGAAAGACGTGCATGGTCGACAGTGCCGCTGCAGCGGGCAGGGCGTACAGCAGGACGCTTCCGCCGAGCCGCCGAGCCACGCCGAAGATGATGGGGAGCATCACCATGAACGCGGCGTCGAAGAAGATCGGGAACCCGAACAGGAGCGACGCGACCCCCAGCGCGAACGGGGCGCGCTTGTCGCCGAACTTCCGCACGAGCGCACTGGACAGCGCCTGTGCTCCACCGCTGATCTCGGCGAGCCGGCCGAACATGGCACCCAATCCCACGAGAAGTGCAACTTCACCGAGGGTGGTGCCGAATCCGTCGATCAGTACGTCCTGGATCTCCGAGATCGGAATGCGCGCAGCGAAAGCCGTTCCGAGAGAAACGATCACGAGTGCCAGAAGTGGATGTACCTTCAGCTTGATGATCATCAGCAGTAGTACCGCGATGGCAATGCCGGCGATCGACAGCAGCGCCGTTGTGGAAAGGGTTTGGACCCATTCGTCCACGAGATGTCCTTCCGTGATTCGATCAGCGCACGGCGAAGCCTCGCAGTGCACTGTTGGACGCCGACCTCGGTCGGCAGTTCGGGGTGGTTGTTACCGGGTGATGCCGAATTCGGCCAAGGTTGTTCGTACTCGAATATCTTCTGTCGCAATGAAATCCGAGAAGTCATCCCCGGCGAGGAATGAGTCGGTCCAACCGCGCAGAGGCATCGCGGCCTGCCATTCGTCCGTGTTGCGCATATGGGTCAGCGCGTCGACGAAGTCGTTCCGGGCCGAGTCCGAAATGCCCGGTGGAGCTACGAATCCGCGCCAATTGGTGAATTCGAGCGGGATCCCGGAGTCGTTGAGTGTCGGGGCATCGTAGGCGGCGGTGGCACCGCGGGACTGCGCGTCGGGCGGCTTCGATACTGCGAGGATGCGAAGCGAACCACTGTCGACTTGATCGATGTACTCACCCGCGCCTGCCACGCCCACGTCTACAGTGCCGTTGAGTACTGCTGCGAGAAGGTCACCGGCACCGTCGAACGTCACGACGTTCAGGACCTCGGTGTCGATGTCGATTGCACGGGCCAACTCCACGGTGAACAGGTGATCGGGCCCGCCCAACGCAGAGCCCACGCCGACGACCACCTGCTGCGGTGCTCGACGCCAGGCGTCGAGGAAGCCATCCAACGATGGTGTCGGTGAGCCCGATCGAACGACGAGAGCTTCCGGTTCGTCCACCAGCCGGGCAAGTGCGGTGGCGTCCGACAGTCCCCAGGGCGCCTTCGCGACCTGCGCGACTCCGACAACCCCGACACCGACCATGCCGATCAAAGCGCTGTTGCCGGCCTCACGAACGAGCCTGGCCAACGCGACAGAACCGCCACCGCCGATGACGTTGAACTTCTCGATGGGCCCGGTCAAGCCGTGCTTCTCGAGAATGCGCGACGCGGTTCTGGCCGTCACGTCGTAACCGCCACCCGGAGTGTTGGGAATGAGCATCCGTAGATCCGACGGAGTCGTGGACCGACCGAGACCGGTACACCCGGCCGAGAAGGCCATCGGCAAGGTCGCCAGGCACGCCAGCGCGCGCCGTCGTGTCATCGAGCTCGGTGGATTCGTCATCGTGCTTTCATCTTGACCCACGGTCGTGACCGCCGTCACCCATAGGTAACCAATGATCACAAAGTTCTTTGTGGTCCTGCGCCACTGCGGCGAAGCCGCATACTGGGGTGTGAACGAATTCTGGGACCGCATTTCCGCGGTGAGTCCTGATCCACCGGTGTGGATCGTCCAAGTTGCCGCGCTGGCCGCTCTTGTCATCGTGGTACTGCCGCAGACCTGGCGCATCGCCCGCAATGTCGTAACCATCGCGCACGAGGGCGCGCATCTGTTCGTCGCACTGATCACCGGCCGACAACTGATGGGGCTGCGACTGCACTCCGACACCTCCGGCGTCGCGATCTCCAAGGGAAAGCCCACCGGCCTCGGCGTCATCGCGATGACGTTCGCCGGCTACGTGGGGCCGTCGCTGTTGGGGCTCGGTGCTGCCCTGGTGCTCGGGACGCAGCATGCGGTCGCGGTGCTGTGGATCGGCGTCATCTCGATTGCGTTGATGCTGTTGATGATTCGCAACATCTACGGCTTGCTGTCTCTCGTAACTGTCGGCGCTGCCCTGTTCGTCGTGTCCTGGTGGGGCACCGGAGAGCAGCAGGTCGCTGCGGCGTACTTCATCACGTTCTTCCTGCTGATCGCCGGTCCGCGCCCCGTTCTCGAACTGCAGAAATCCCGCAGCGCAGGACGGGCTCGGGACTCCGACGCCGATCAGCTGGCCCGATTGACCTTCCTGCCGGGCATCGTCTGGGTCGGCCTGTTCCTGCTCGTCACCGTCGGCTCATTGGCGTTGGGGGCGTGGCGCATTCTCGTTCCGGTGCAGTGACGACCGGCCTCGGTGTCAGCCGTCCGTCTGCCCACTGTCCGTCAACGACCTCACCAGTCGCGTGATGCGCTCTGCTCGGGTCTGCTCTCGCGCAGCGTTGTCGATGGGCATCAACAATTGACGGCGCTCGCTCGGCCGCTTCCGTTCCCACGCGGATGTGCAGTGCGCCGCCTCCATCGCCTCGGCGACATCCTGCGGGACAGGTACCAGATCGGGGTCGGCCGGTTCGAATTCGCACGACACCAGATCACCGGGACGGACGCCCAACCGGCGCTGAAGTCCTGCGCCGATGTAGACGAACGACCCGGGCATCACACTCGAATCTGCTTTGTTGAGACCGAGATTGAGACTCAGCCCCTCGATCGAACCGTCGATCCGGCGAGTCGGCCAGCGCTCCGCTGCCTCGACCAAACGAGCCGGAACACGGATGATCGTGTACGTGTTCTTGCCCCACGTCAACGGTTCCAGCACTGCGTCGAATCGAAAGCGGTCACTCACGAGTGCCTCGCATAATCGATACGAGAGAAGGGAATTTCGCCCATAATCGCAGCATAATTGAGCGATTGACTGCGGAACGAAGACTCGCGTCGAACCCCTTGCCGATCCAGACTCACGCGTCTTCGAGGTCGACCAGTGAGAACTGCGCTAGAACACCACCCACAGCAGTGATGCGACGGCGAAGATCGCCAGTCCCAGTGTGGTTTCCATGACGGTCCAGGTCTTGAGGGTGGTCTTCTCGTCCATGCCGAAGAAGCGGCTGACGAGCCAGAAGCCGGAATCGTTGACGTGCGACAGCACGGTGGCTCCGGCAGCCAGTGCGAACACCAGCAGCGCGATCTTGAAGTTGCTCAGATCCAGCTCCGCCACCTGCACCGAGATCAGCCCGGCGGTGGTGGTGAGAGCGACGGTGGCCGAACCCTGCGCGACGCGTAGCGCGGTGGCGATCAGGAAGGCCTGCAGCAGAATCGGCAGCCCGATATCGGACAACGAGGAGGTGAGCGACTGCCCGATGCCGCTGGCCCGCAGCACTCCACCGAACATGCCGCCTGCACCGGTGATCAGGATGATCGAGCAGATGGGCCCGAGCGCCTGATCCATGTACTTGGCACCGTCGGCCACAGGGAAGCGCCCCGGCGCGAGGATGAACAGAGCCAGGAGCAGGGTGATGAGCAGTGCAATGGGAGTTTGACCGATGAGTGTCAGCGCTGCTGCCCAGGTCTCGTCTCCGGTCAGCACACCCGACGTGGTCAGAGTGTTGACGACGGTGTTGAGGGAGATCAGTACGAGCGGCGTCAGCAGGATGAACAGCACCGCACCGAACTTCGGCGCAGGGTCGCGGAGGCCGGCCATCTCCTTGTCGTGTGCTTCGGAGTTGGCTGCGCCGTCGGAGAAGAGGTCGGCGGGCAGTGTGTGGAACCGCTTGCCGAGCTGCGTACCAACGAGATACGAGCCGACGAACCAGGAGACGACTGCGACGGGAACTCCGACCAGCAGTACCGATCCGATGTCTCCGCCGAGGAGGTCGGTGGCGGCAACCGGGCCGGGGTGCGGGGGAACGATCGCGTGCATCGCTGCGAACGCGCCCGCAGTGGGGAGTGCGTACAGCAGCACCGAACCACCGAAGCGCTTGGCGACGGTGAAGATGATCGGCAGGAACACGACGAGTCCGGCGTCGAAGAAGATGGGGAAGCCGAAGATGAGTGCGGCGACACCCAGGGCGAGCGGTGCGCGTTTGGCACCGAATCGGTTGATCAGGGTGTCGGCCAACACTTGTGCCCCGCCGGTGATCTCAAGCAGTCTGCCCACCATCACGCCCAGGGCGACGAGTAGGGCGACAGATCCGAGTGTGGAACTGAAGCCCGAGAGCAGGGCCGACGGCACGTCTGCCAGGGGGATTCCGGCCGCGACGGCGGTAACCGCGCTGACCAGGACCAGTGAGACGAAGGCGTGCAGTTTCACCTTCATGATGAGGAACAGCAGAATTGCGACGGCTGCGGCGGCGATCAGCAGCAGTGCTGTCGTTCCGTATGCCGGTTCGATCGGATCCATCGGTGTACCTCGTTCGCTCGGCTCGAATTTTGACCATAACGGACAGGCCGGACGTCGCGCGGGGTAACGAGCGCCGGTTGTCGGTCGACTTCGGTCGGGTGGAGTACGGTGCGGGTATGAGTGATGGGGATCACGTAATGGGTGGGGACGGCTCCAAAGTTCAGGCGAAGGAGCAATTGCGCGAGCAGGCTCAGCGCTACGCTGCGGCTGCGCGCCTGAAGATGAAGGAGCGCCGCGCAAACGCGTCCGGTGGTCTCGGAGCGGTTGTCGCCGAACGCGCGGGCGGCTGGGACCTCGACGACCAGAACACCGTGGCGATGGATCGTCAGCAGCGGCTGTGGAACGGGGTGATGGACCGGTACTTCCGGATGGAGATCGACGGTTGGGAGACCATCCCCGAGTCGCCGGTGCTGGTCGTGGGGGTGCACTCGGGTGCGCCGTTCGTGTGGGACGCGTGGACCGTCGGTGCACAATGGTGGCGACACTTCGGCGAGAAGCGAATTCTGCACGGAACAGCACACGACGCATTGATGGCGTTCCCGTTGATCGGCAAAGTCTTTCGATCCATGGGTGTACTTCCCGCGGCACCGGACTCGATGTCGACGGCGCTGGCCGAGGGGCGCGACGTGATCGTGTGGCCGGGCGGTGAGGTCGATTCGTTGCGGCCCTGGAGCAAGCGAGACGAGGCCACCCTCGGTGGTCGAACCGGCTTCATCAAGCTCGCCATCCGCATGGGTGTCCCCATCGTGCCGGTGGCGACAGTGGGTGGGGCCGACGCGATGCCGGTGCTCATTCGCGGTGACAAGCTGTCGAAAGCGCTGAAGCTGGACAAGATTGCACGGTTGAAGGTGTTTCCGATCGCGATCTCGCTTCCCTGGATCATCGCGCCCGCCGCGTTGCCTCAGATTCCGTTGCCTGCCAAGATCCGTACCCGTTTCATGCCGCCGGTCGAACTGGACCACGACCCGGCTCGGTGCGAGGACGAGGTGTACGTCGACGCCAAGTACGACGAGGTGCGTGCCAGCATCCAGTCCGGAATGGACGCTCTCGCCAGTAAGCGAAAGTTCCCCGTCTTCGGCTGATTCGCAGCTGTCCTGACAACGCGGACCGAAGCTGACCGCGATCATTTCTAGCGTCCTCGTCGTACGGATTCACTCAGTGCGACGAGGGGCGTGAACAGATGATCGAAACATCCGGATTGACCAAGACTTTCCGACAGGGCAAGAAGACCGTGGAGGCGGTGCGGGACATCGATCTGACGATCGGTGAGGGTGAGCTCGTGGCTTTGCTCGGCCCCAACGGGGCCGGTAAGTCGACCACCTTGAGGATGCTGACCACCCTGCTGGCACCGACGTCCGGCTCGGCTCGGATCGCCGGATTCGACGTAGCGAAAGATCGGGACGGGGTTCGTCGGAGCCTCGGCTACGTGGGGCAGGGCAACGGCGCGGGCCACAATCAACGCGTCCGTGACGAGCTTGTTGTGCAAGGCCAGTGCTACGGCACGACGCGTCGGCGATCACGCAGTCGCGCAGACGAATTGATCGCCGCTCTCGAACTCGGCGAGCTTGCCGAGCGCACCGTCTCGACTCTCTCCGGTGGGCAGCGGCGACGACTCGACATCGCGCTGGGGCTGGTACACCGTCCGCCCCTGTTGTTTCTCGACGAGCCGACCACCGGAATGGATCCGCAGAGCCGAGCGAACCTGTGGGACCACATTCTGCGGCTCAGGCGCGAAATGGGCACCACCATCGTGCTCACCACGCACTATCTCGACGAGGCCGATTCGATGGCCGAGCGAGTGATCGTCGTCGATCGCGGCACCGTCATCGCCGATGACACCGCCGCGGCGCTCAAGTCGGAACTGGCAGGCGACCTCGTGGTCCTCGCCGTCTCCGACGCGTCGGCGCTCCTGCCGTTGCTCGACGGTGTTGCTGGGATCAGAGACGTGACGGTCGCGGGTTCGCGGCTGAACATTCGGGTCGAGCGTGCCGAGGTGGTCCTTCCGGAATTGCTGCGCCTCAGTCAATCCCACGGAATCGACGTGCTGACTGCCGATATGACGCGACCGACCCTCGACGATGTGTTCCTCGGCCTCACCGGGCGAAGTCTTCGTGAGAGCGCCAACGTGTCCCTCGAAACCGCGGGCACGGCAGGAAAACTCCGATGAACGTTCTCTCGGGCAGCACATTGGTGATGGGTCGGGAGCTGCGGCCGATGGTCCGCGATCCGTTCACCGTCATCTTCAGTCTCATCCAACCGCTGATTCTCCTGGCGCTGTTCGGCCCCCTGCTCACCGAGGTCCCCGGTCTGGGCAGCGGAAGTGTGTGGGACTGGTTCGTTCCCGGGGTACTCGCGATGATCACCATCTTCGGAACGTCGATGACGGGCTCGAATCTGTTGGCCGAGTTGCAGCAGGGTTCGCACGAACGAATGTCGGTGACACCGTTGCCGCGAGCGGCGCTGCTCGTCGGGCGCGCGTTCAAGGAAATGGTGCCGCTGGCCGCCCAGGGCGTGCTGATCATCCTGGTGGCATTGCCGCTCGGCCTGTCCGTGAATCCGATCGGTGCAGCCATAGGAATCGTGCTGCTCGGGGTGTTCGGAGTCGGGCTCGGTGCCTTGTCCTATGCATTGGCTTTGTCTGTGCGCGGACAGGATTGGGTGTTCTGGTCCATCCAGCAGACGCTGATGTTTCCGTTGCTGATTCTCTCGGGCACGATGCTGCCGCTGACCACCGCCCCGGGTTGGATGCAGTTCCTGGTGAACATCAACCCTCTCGGATATCTCGTCGACGCCGAACGTGCACTGTTCACCGGTGACTTCGCGAGTTCGACGGTGACGGCAGGTGTCGTTGCAGCGGTGGCCACCGCAGCGGTCGGACTTGCCGTCGGGATCCGGGCTATGGGTTCCGCGCGAGTGTGAGGCTAAGCTCGCGTCATGGATCGGCCTGCGGTAATTCTCGAAAACGATGTGACCGTGTACGACTTCTACCTGCGTCACCAGCAGAATCGTCAGGTCGCGAGGCTGGCGTATGCCGCCCTCGCCCGACGTTTCCGCCCGCGGGTGTCGTACCCCGACGGAGCCCGTGAGGAGTTGCGTCGTCTCGTCTACGACAACACGCGTCTGCTCATCGCGGTCAATCATCTGACCGAGAACGATCCGTACACGCTCGCAGCGGCGGCATGGTCGTCGCCGCTGCGTCCGGTCATCGGCCGCACCCGGGTACTGGCCAAGGACGAGCTGTTCCAGGAACCCAAGCAGCGCAGGCGAATCGACATGATGGGTGGCATTCCTGTCTTCCGTGGCAAGAATCATGGAATGCGTGCGGTCAGCGCTGCGGGCAACCGGATGATGGATGTCAGCGCCGAGCGCATGAAGCGGGGCGACGACCTCGCGGTGTTTCCCGAGGGCACCTGCAACCTCGAAGATCCGACGACGGTGCAGCACGTCGGCAGCGGTATCGGCCACATCGCGATGCGGGCGCGCAAGCTGGGGGTGGAACCGGTGCTGATCTGTATCGGTCTGAGCTACGGTCCCGGCACGCCGAAAGTGAGACAGGCG
Source organism: Rhodococcus sp. ARC_M5 (assembly GCF_022810405.1). Taxonomy (GTDB): domain Bacteria; phylum Actinomycetota; class Actinomycetes; order Mycobacteriales; family Mycobacteriaceae; genus Rhodococcoides; species Rhodococcoides navarretei. Next base: position 10,551 of record NZ_JALGQE010000005.1, on the reverse strand, counting down.
AGCGTGTACATCGACACTCCCATCACCGAACTGCCCGATAAGCCGATCGACATCACCCGAGTGGTGGCAGAGGGAATGCAGAAGGCACTCGACGGAGCGGTGGCGGCGTACTGACGCGGCTAGCGTGACCGCCTGGCGGGGCGGTGGGTCAGCGCGTCGAAGACTCCAGAGATGATGGCTGTGCCCTTGCGGCCCTTCTGTTGCTCGAACACGGTGATCGTCGCGGCTCGTTCGGCGAGAGCGAGCAGGTGCCCGAATAGCCCGTGGCCGTAGGCTTTGAGCGATTTCGGCGAGCGGCGGTGTTTGATCGCGTAGTACACGATGTCGCGAGCCATGGTGTACAGCCGACGGCTCGAGTAGTTGTAGGTTGTGAACCGCCAGTGCACTCGGCCCGCACCGAATTCGTGCTGGATGCTCGCGGCGGTATCGCGCACGATCGTATACCCGGCCATTCTCAGGCGTAGGCAGAAGTCGAAGTCGACGTAGTCGACAAACATGCGTTCGTCGTAACCGTCGACAACGGACCACGCCTTCACGTTGCACAGGGACCCAGAGGTGATGCAGGCGTCCACCTCCTAGACAGTGGGACCCGTGGGGTCCGAGCCGGACCGGACATTGGGATCGAGAATGTTCGAGCACACGATCCCGACTCGGTCGCCGGTTCGGCTCATCAGTACGTCGATCATGTTCGTGCTGCACACCGAATCCTGATCGAGTAGCAGAACCCACTGTGCCTCATCGGCGTCGGCGTTCTCGACGATGATGTTCAGGGCCGCTGTATGCCGCGATTCTCGGAGCATTCCATCACAACGACGGTCCGATAGCGGTCCGTCAATCGACGGATCTCATCGATATTGCTGGAATTGTTGTCGACGACTCGGACGATATCGACTTGATCGACTATCGCGTCGAGGTTCTCCTGGAGCTTGGTCACGTCGGGATTGAACGTGACGATGCCCGCGGCGATTGTCATCTACTGCTCTCCGTGTCGAGGCGTTCGCACGACCTGCGGGTGCGCAGGGTAGTTGTGAGGCGAAAGTACCGCAGAGTGACCGCGGCCGGGCAGTTGCTCGTCGGCCGTGGGCTCGGCCTGATACAAACAGATGACAGGTAATTCGATTCGGAGTTTGTCAGGAGATATTCGTGAGTGATCAGATCAAGACGGCCATTGTCACCGGCAGTGCGCGTGGAATCGGCGCTGCGGTAGCGAAGCGGCTGGCCAAGGACGGTTTCGGCGTCGCTGTGGTTGACCTCGACGAGGCCGCGTGCAGCGACACCGTCGGCGCCATTCAGGCCGCAGGTGGGCAGGCAGTGGCCATCGGAGCCAACGTCGCCGACGAGGAATCGGTCCAGACTGCGGTCGATCGCATCGCGAGCGAGTTCGGTGCGCCCACCGTACTGATCAACAACGCCGGCATCACTCGCGACAACCTGCTGTTCAAGATGACGGTGCAGGACTGGGATTCCGTTCTCGGCGTGCACCTGCGCGGATCGTTCCTGATGACCCGCGCGGTCCAGAAGCACATGATCGACGCCAAGTGGGGTCGCATCGTCAACCTGTCGAGCACCTCGGCCCTGGGCAACCGCGGCCAGGCCAACTACTCCGCCGCCAAGGCCGGTATGCAGGGATTCACCAAGACCCTCGCCATCGAGCTAGGCAAGTTCGGCGTCACCGCGAACGCCATTGCCCCCGGGTTCATCGAGACGGAGATGACGGCGGCCACCGCCGAACGTGTCGGCATGCCGTTCGAGGACTTCAAAGCCGCTGCGGCATCGCAGATTCCGGTCAATCGCGTCGGACACCCGGATGACATCGCGCACCTGGCGTCGTTCTTCGTCAGCGAGGGTGCCGGCTTCATCTCGGGTCAGGTCGTCTACGCCGCTGGTGGGCCGAAGGACTGACCTCTCGCGAATGCGTGAATGGACCATTCACGAGCCCAGACGGGTGTGAATGGTCCATTCACTCAACGCGGGTGACGCCTACGGCGTCGGCATGCCGCCGTTGACGTTCAATGTGTCGCCGGTGACGTAACCCGATTCGGCCGACGACAGGTAGACGTAAGCGCCGGCGATCTCGGCGGGCTGCCCGGCGCGTCCGAGCGGTGTTTCCTTGCCGAATTCCGGCAGTGCCGATGTCGGCTGTCCGCCTGCTGCCTGCAGTGGCGTCCAGAACGGTCCCGGTGCAACGACATTGACGCGAATACCCTTGGGTGCCAGCTGCTGCGCGAGGGCCTTGCTGATGGTGTTGATGGCCATCTTCGTCGTCGCGTAGTCCACCAGACCGGGCGAGGGTGTGTATGCCTGGATGGAGCTGGTGTTCACGATCGTCGAACCGGCGGGCATGTGCGGCACCGCTTCCTGAATGATCCAGAACAGTGCGTAGACGTTGGTTTTGAACGTCTGGTCGAATTGCTCGGATGTCAGATCGGACAGGTCTTCGACGAATTGCTGTTTGCCGGCCACGTTGATCAGCAGGTCCAAGCCACCGAGTTCGTCGACGGCGGTGCGCACGATGCCGCGCGCGGCCTGCTCGTCGGTGAGATCTGCCGGTGCCAGGACTGCGGTGCGTCCGGCGTCGCGTACCAGCTGAGCAACTTCCTGAGCGTCTTTTTCCTCCGACGGAAGGTAGTTGAGTACTACGTCGGCACCCTCGCGGGCGATGGCAATCGCTGCTGCGCGACCGATTCCGGAGTCCGCTCCGGTGACGAGCGCCTTGCGGCCGGTCAGGCGACCGGATCCGCGATAGGTGTTCTCACCGTGATCGGCGAGCGGCTGCAGGTCTGCTGCCAGACCGGGCGGATCCTGGTGCTGCTCCGGGAAGCCGTCCTGGCGGTACTGCGTGACGGGGTTGGTGAAGGTGTACTGATCGCTCACTGTCGAATCGTCTCCGAATGCGGTGAAATGCGTGAAGAACCTCTGCTTGATTCCGTGTGTTCAGCGCATGCCCCGATCCGGGCGGCCACAAACTGTGATCGACCGGACGGGCTACTGCCACCGCAGAGAAGTGCACAGTCAGGGCAGAATCGCGTCGACGTAACCGCCGTCGACGCGTAGTGCGCCGCCGGTTGTCGCCGAGGCCTGCTCCGAGCTCAGGTACACGATCATGTTGCCGATTTCCTTCGGCTCGATCAGGCGCCCGATGAGCGATTGTGGCCGGTGTTCCTTCATGAACTTCGCCTGAGCCTCGTCCCAGGGCAGTTCGTCGCCGACGAGCTCGGCGACGAACTTCTCGACGCCCTCTGTGTGGGTGGGGCCGACGATCACAGAATTGACCGTAACACCGGTTCCTGCAGCAGCTTTCGCGAATCCACGGGTCACCGCGAGCAGTGCGGTCTTCGTCATTCCGTAGTGGATCATCTCTTCGGGAATCACGACTGCGGAATCGCTGCAGATATTCTGGATTCGGCCCCAACCCGCTTCGGTCATCGCCGGCAGATACGTGCGGATCAGCCGGATTGCGGACAGGACGTTCACCTCGAAATAGCGTCGCCATTCGTCGTCGTCGATGTCGAGGGCGGCTTTGGCTCCGAAGATGCCGAGATTGTTGACCAGAATGTCGACCACCGGGACCGTGGCGAGCAGCGTCTCGACCCCTTCGGCCGTCGCGAGATCCGCCGCCACGACGATCACTCGTGCGCCGGGTACTTCGGTGAGCAGTTGTTCCTCGGCCGAATCCAGCGCGGATGCGCTCCGACCGTTGAGTACGACGCGCGCACCGGCACGGGCCAATTCGGTGGCGATGGCCAATCCGATGCCCTGACTGGAGCCGGAGATCAATGCAGTTCGGCCGTCGAGATCGATGTTCATGAAGCCTCCCAGTGTTGTGGAACGACTCCAGTGTGCGCCTTTCGAAGACGTGAATGGTCCATTCACCGGCCCTGACGGGGGTGAATGGACCATTCACGCGGACTCCGGGGGGACTACTACGAATACGAGTAGAAGCCCTTACCAGTTTTGCGACCCAGCATTCCGGCGTCCACCATGCGCTGCAGCAGCGGCGGCGGGGCGTAGTGCGGCTCGCGGAACTCGGCGTAGAGGGACTCCGCCACCGCGAGGGTGACGTCGAGGCCGACGGTGTCGGTCAGACGCAGCGGTCCCATGGGGTGTGCGCAGCCGTTGACCATGCCCTCGTCGATGTCCTCCGCGCTGGCGAAGCCGGACTCGAGCATGCGGATAGCCGAGACCATGTACGGGATGAGCAAGGCGTTGACGATGAATCCGGCGCGATCGCCGGCGCGGATCGTCTTCTTGCCCAGCGTGTTTCCGGCGTAGTCCGTCACCGCTGCAACGGTTTCTTCGCTGGTGAGCAGGCTGACGACGATCTCCACCAACGGCAGCACCGGCACCGGGTTGAAGAAGTGCACTCCGACTACCTTGTCGGGACGCTTCGTCGCGTTGGCCATTTTGATGACGGGGATCGACGAGGTGTTGGTCGCCAGAATTCCCTCGGGCTTGACGATGGAATCGAGCTTGCCGAACAGATCCAGCTTCAGGGATTCGATCTCCGGCGCCGCCTCCACGACCAGGTCGCGGTCCGCGAAGTCGTTGATGTCGAGCGTCAACGTGATTGCCGCCCTGGACTTCTCGGCCGCGTCGGCTTCGATGCGGCCGGACTTGACGGCGCGGGCGAACGACTTGTCGAGGCGTGCCTCTGCAGCATCGGCTGTGGCCTGGCTGGTTTCGAGGATCAGCACCGAACTGCCGGAGCGAGCACACATCTCGGCGATGCCTGCTCCCATGGTGCCGCCGCCGATGACGCCTACGAGGTTGATGTCGCTCATTTGAGCAGCGCCCGCGACATGACGACACGCTGGATCTGGTTGGTGCCCTCGTAGATCTGGGTGATCTTGGCGTCGCGCATCATGCGCTCGACCGGGAAGTCGGTGGTGTAGCCGGCACCGCCGAAGAGCTGCACGGCGTCGGTGGTGACCTCCATGGCCACGTCGGAGGCGAAGCACTTCGCTGCCGCGGAGATGAACCCGAGGTTCTTCTCGCCGCGCTCGGCGCGGGCTGCGGAGCTGTAGACCATCAGACGTGCGGCTTCGACCTTCATCGCCATGTCGGCGAGCATGAACTGCACTGCCTGGAAGCTCGAGATCGCGTTGCCGAACTGCTTGCGGTCCTTGGTGTATGCGATGGCCGCGTCGAGGGCACCCTGTGCCAGACCGACGGCCTGTGCGCCGATGGTGGGGCGGGTGTGGTCGAGCGTTTCCAGCGCAGTCTTGAAGCCGGTGCCGGGATCGCCGATGATGCGATCGCCGGGGATCTTGCAGTTCTCGAAGTACAGCTCGGTGGTGGGCGAGCCCTTGATGCCGAGCTTCTTCTCCTTCGGGCCGATGCTGAAGCCCTCGTCGTCGATGTGCACGATGAACGAGCTGATGCCGTTGGCGCCCTTGTCGGGATCGGTCACGGCCATGACGGTGTACCACTCGGACTTGCCGCCGTTGGTGATCCAACACTTGGCACCGTTGAGGATCCAGTCGTCACCGTCCGCCTTGGCGCGGGTTCGCATGGCGGCGGCGTCGGACCCTGCTTCGCGCTCGGACAGGGCGTACGAGGCCATTGCACCGCCGGCGAGGGAGGGCAGAACCTGCTTCTTGAGCTCCTCGGAGCCCTTGAGGATCAGGCCCATCGTGCCGAGCTTGTTGACGGCGGGGATCAGCGAGGACGAGCCGCACACCCGGGCGACCTCTTCGATGACGATGCAGGCTGCAACCGAATCGGCACCCTGTCCGTCGTATTCCTCGGGAACGTGGATGGCGTTGAAGCCGGAGGCGTTGAGTGCCTTCAATGCCTCTTCCGGGAAGCGGGAGTCCTCGTCCACCTCTTTGGCGTACGGAGCGATCTCCTTCTCCGAGAGCGCCCGAATGGCCGCGCGCAGTTCGTCGTGCTCTTCGGGTGATTGATACAGATCGAAGTCGGGATTTCCGGCCATGTCGGCCACGCTCCTCGGTATGTCGGGGTAGCACTGCCCACGTAGGGCACTCAGTGCCAAGGATTGCCCCAGTGTACGTCCGTATTCGGACCGATTCAAGACCGGGTCTCGTGCAGGCGGCACTCAGTGCCAAGGTCTCAGTCGTGTGTGTGCTCGGCCAATGCGTCGACGACCTTGCTGACGGACGTGCCGCGCGGGAACGACGCAACGACGATCTCACCGAGGAACTGGGCTCGGACCTGGGAGAGGGCCGATCGCAGATCGGCGACGGACGTCGGCATGCCGTCGCGAATCATGCGTCGAAGGATGTAGTTGTGCGTCGCGGTCACCGATGCGGAGAACTGCAGTATTTCCAGGTGCGAATGGTCGGGCAGTGCGTTTTGCAAGTACTCGACGAACAGTCGGTCGTACCGGAATACGGTGACGATTTCTCGGTCGCGCAGGGCCGGGATTCGGTGCACCACCTGGTAGCGCAGGCGTGACATCTCGATCCAGTCCGAGAAGCGCTCGTAGACCAACTGCGCAGCGTCGCACACTGCCTGCCACGGGTCGCCCTCGTTGGAATCGAGGAACGCGCCGGCTTGCTCGAGCAGTATTTCGTGATCGGCGAAGATGACGTCTTCCTTGGCGCGGAACTGCCGAAAGAATGTCCGACGCGAGATTCCGGCGGCGACTGCGATGTCGTCCACCGTCGTCGCCTCGTAGCCCTTGACGGAGAACAGGTCGAGTGCGGCCGTGGCCACGGTGAGCCTGAAGTCGGTCGATTCTTCGGGGTCTCCGCGCATGAGAGTGAAGGTAGCCGAGTTTCGGGAAGGACAGGGAGGTCGTCCCTTCCGGCGATTGATTGCTAGTGTTCGCAAGTAGCCTGCTGAGCGGTGGTGGGTGCCACGGAAGGACGTCATGGCCACGGATTCGAGTCGGCCGCTCTACAGAATGAAGGCCGACTTCTTCAAGACATTGGCTCACCCCGCTCGTATTCGCGTGCTGGAGTTGTTGAGCGAGCGCGAGCATGCCGTCTCCGAGATGCTCCCCGAGATCGGTATCGAGCCGGCGAATCTGTCGCAGCAGTTGTCCATCCTGCGACGCGCGGGCCTCATCGAGGGAACTCGCGACGGTTTGTCGGTCTCCTACACATTGACGTCGCCGAAGGTGGCCGACCTGTTGCTCGTCGCGCGGGAAATTCTCACGGGAGTGGTGGCCAATCAGGCCGAGCTGTTGGAAGGCGAATCCGGAGCGCGCAGCTGATCGTCCGATACAGAGGACTTTGGTCCATTGCTCCCCTGATTCACTGATTGCTAAACTTAGCAATCAGTTGAATCAGCAATCGAGCAGTCCGAAAGAGCAGCGCATGGCCGAACCTGCGAACCCGACACGTACCAGCGAGACACTCACGGCACTGTCCGCACTCCTGCCCAGGTGGAGCGAGTGGAAGCCCGCCTTCCGCGCGCCCGGTGCGGATCTGTTGTCCGGCCTGATCGTGGCCCTGGTCGCGTTGCCTCTGGCGCTCGGCTTCGGCGTCAGCACCGGGCTGGGTGCAGCGGCGGGACTGACCACCGCCATCATCGCGGGAGTCGTCGCCGCGATATTCGGTGGATCACGGTTCCAGGTGTCGGGTCCCACCGGTGCCATGACGGTGGTGCTGGTCCCGATCGTTGCCGAATACGGGCCGACGGGAGTGCTCGCGGTCGGGTTGATGGCCGGGGTCATCCTGCTGGCGCTCGCCGTAGCAGGCATCGGTAGGGCCGTGCGATACATGCCGGCACCCGTCATCGAAGGATTCACGGCAGGCATCGCCGTCGTCATTGCGCTGCAACAGTTTCCGGCAGCTTTGGGCATCACCGACGCCGAGGGGGAGAAAGTGTGGCAATCCGCGTTCGACGCGGTGCGCTCGTTCGTCTCGCAGGCCAGTGTCCTGACTCCCGCTGTCGCAGTCGCAGTCGCGGTTCTCATGCTCGTCGGCGGCCGCCTGGCACCGAAGGTTCCGTTCTCCCTGGTCGCTGTTGTTGCAGCGACGGTGGCTGCCCAACTGTTCGATTTCGACATCGCCCGCATCGGCACGATTCCGTCGTCGCTGTCCGCCCCGAGCCTGAGCTTCTTCCACCTCGGCGACGTGACCGCGCTGGTGGCACCGGCGTTCGCCGTCGCTGCGCTGGCCGCCCTGGAATCGTTGCTGTCCGCGACCGCGGCGGACTCGATGGGCGTCGGCGCGCGGCACAACCCCGATCGGGAGCTGTTCGGGCAGGGACTGGCGAACATCGCAGCTCCCTTGTTCGGCGGGATCCCCGCCACCGGTGCCATCGCCCGCACTGCCGTCAACGTTCGATCAGGGGCGCGGACCAGGCTCGCGGCGCTCACCCATGCCGTGATCCTCGCGGCGATCATGTACTCGGCCGCCGGGCTGGTGGCCGACATCCCACTCGCCGCCCTCGCCGGAGTCCTATTGGCGACCACGGTGCGCATGGTCGAAACCGCGTCGATTCGAGCGATCACTCGTGCAGGCCGCGGCGACGCCGTGGTGATGGTGGCGACCTTCCTCGTCACGGTCGTCTTCGATCTGGTGACGGCGGTGGCGGTCGGCGTCGGGTTCGCTGCGGTGCTGGCACTGCGGGCTGTTGCGCGATCGGCCAGGGTCGAGCAGGTTCCTCTGGACGCACTCGACGCGGTGTCGACGGAAGAAGAAAGCTTGCTGCGCGAACACATCGTCGCCTACCGAATCGACGGGGCATTGTTCTTCGGAGCTGCGCACAGCTTTCTCCTCGAACTCGCCGACGTCTCGGACGTGAAAGTGGTGATTCTGCGCATGTCCCGAGTCACCACGATCGATGCGACCGGGGCGAGCGTGCTCAAGGACACGATCACCGAACTCGAACACCGCCGCATCACCGTCCTCATCTCCGCAGCGAAACCTGAACACCTGCGTCCGCTCGAGGCTCTGGGCGTGTTCACCACCAAGGACGACGATGCGCGACGCGTCTTCGACACGACGCCGCAGGCCATTGCTTACGCACGCACGCTGGTGACCGAGGCGACCACACACCGCGGGTAGGGTCGTAGGTCACACTTGCGTAGGAAAGGACCAGCTCATCGTGGCTCTCGTTGCCGGAATCGACTCTTCCACTCAATCGTGCAAAGTCTTCGTTCGTGACGCCGAATCGGGAGAGCTGGTGCGCCAGGGGCGAGCTGCTCATCCCGACGGCACCGAGATCGATCCGCAGCGCTGGAAGGATGCGCTCGACGAGGCGGTGTCGGCAGCAGGCGGACTCGACGACGTGGACGCGGTGTCGGTCGGTGCGCAGCAGCACGGCATGGTCTGCCTCGACGACGCCGGCGCCGTGGTGCGCAAGGCGTTGCTGTGGAACGACACTCGATCGGCGCAGGCCGCAACGGATCTGGTTGCCGAGTTGGGTGAGCAGACCGGCGTCGACGGCGGACAGGCCTGGGCCGACGCCGTCGGTGTGGTTCCGTTGGCGTCGATCACCGTCGCCAAATTGCGGTGGCTTGCCGACCACGAGCCCGACAACGCCGATCGCACTGCGGCCGTGTGTCTTCCGCATGATTGGCTGAGCTGGCAGCTCGGCGGCGCAGCCGGACTGGACGCCCTGGCCACCGATCGAGGCGACGCCAGCGGCACCGGGTACTTCTCCGCCGCCTCGAACGAGTACCGAACCGACTTGTTGCAGTTGGGCTTTCGGGGGCGCAACCCGCAGCTGCCCCGAGTTGCTGCGCCGAGCGAGGCGATCGGCCGCACATCGGGCGGTGCGCTGATCGGGCCGGGAACCGGGGACAATGCCGCGGCGGCGCTCGCCCTCGATGCTCAGCCCGGTGATGTGGTCGTCTCGATCGGTACATCCGGTGTCGTCTCGGCCGTGACCTCGGTTGCCGCAGCGGACGGTTCGGGCCTGGTCGCCGGATTCGCCGACGCCACCGGCCGTCAACTGCCGCTGGTGTGCACGCTCAACGCTGCTCGCGTGCTCGATGCCACGGCGCGTCTGCTGGGCGTCGACCATGACGAACTGTCCCGGTTGGCGCTGTCGACGGCAAGCGAGGGCCTGGTGTTGGTGCCGTACTTCGAAGGCGAGCGCACCCCCAACCGTCCCGATGCGTCAGGTGCAATTCATGGCCTGCGACTGCACAATTCGACGCCGGGCCACCTGGCCCGCGCGGCAATCGAGGGTTTGCTGTGCGGCTTGGCCGACGGTATCGACCACCTGCGAGCGCAGGGTGTGGAGACGAAGCGGGTGCTGCTGATCGGTGGCGGTGCGAAGTCTGCTGCGGTGCGCGAGCTTGCCCCGGCCATTCTCGGAGTTCCCGTGATCGTGCCCGAGCCGGGGGAGTATGTGGCCGACGGCGCAGCGCGCCAGGCGGCGTGGACACTGACCGGGACCAGCGAGCCGCCGACCTGGGCGCAGGCACCGTCGCAAACATACGAGGCCGACCCCACCCCGGCGGTGCGAGAGCGCTACGCGCATGTGAGCGGAAGTTCGTAGTGGGCTACGGGCGGATTCGAGCGGTGGTTGCAACGTGCCTGATCATTAGGGATGTTTGCGATGGTTCACCCGGGTTTCTCTCATCAGGTTCGGATGGCGTTCTGGTCACTGCGTAGCAGTGGCGTGACG
>NZ_JALGQE010000053.1 GCF_022810405.1 Rhodococcus sp. ARC_M5 | reverse complement strand
GGTCTGGGGCGGCTTGAGTAGGCCGTAGATTTCGCGGGCGATGGCGCGTTTGAGGCATCGGGTGATCTCGCGTGGGGTCTTGCCTTCTGTCAGTCGCCGGTCCCGATACTGCTGGGTTCGTTCGTCGCCGCGTAGGCGGGTGATGGCGATCGTGTAGAGCGCCCGGTTCGCTTGACGGTCACCGCCTCGGTCGAGGCGGTGACGTTGTGTGCGGCCCGAGGATGCCTGGATCGGTGCAACTCCGCACAGGTGCGCGAAGGACGCTTCGGAGGTGATCCGTTCGGGGTTGTCGCCGACTGTGATCAACAGTTGTGCAGCTGTGCTGGTTCCGATCCCGAATCGGGCGAGGAGCTGCGGTGCGTGTGCGGTGACGAGTGCCTCTATTTGTTTGGCGAGGATTCGTTCCTCGGCGGTGAGGTCGAGAATTCGGCGGGACACCGACCGCAGTGCGGCACCGACTGCGGAATCGAGATCGACGGGCCGACGCGGTGCGTGTGGCAATGCTGCGCATGCGGCGAACAGGTGCGCGTCGGTGAGCTGACGGAGCTCGGCGCGTATGCCTTCTGGGGCATTGACGATCATCGATTTCAGTTGTGTGACCGCTTCG
>NZ_JALGQE010000052.1 GCF_022810405.1 Rhodococcus sp. ARC_M5 | reverse complement strand
CTACCGCCAACGCACCCGACCCGGAACAGTTGACCCCACCACCGACAACGAGCATCCTCAATAACGCGCCACGGTGGTCCCTACCCTCTGGCAACCAGGTGGTCCCATCACCCTGGCAAGCGACAAAAGGTTTACTCCGCCGGATTTGTTCCGTGTGCGCTGTGAGCTGTCTTTCCGGGTGGACTCGGACTCGCCGGACACGAGAAGGCCTTCGTTTAGGAGCTCCTGCAACAAAGCACCGACGAAGTCGGGGTTCTGGTAGATCACGACATGAGGATTAGAGGCCGCTGAACTGGATTCCGTCATGACCACATCCTGCTGGTTTTCTCATCCGATAGGGATGCTTGTCGGGCTGACCTGCGGTCCACCACATACAGCACCCGCTTCGCCGGTGCCGAACACCGACGTGACCATACAGCTTGTTTGGCCTCGTGTGAGGTCCGCATAGTCGGCGGTTTCGTCGCAGGCGTGAGGGGTGAACAGGTGCTCGAGGTCGGCCTCGGTCATGGCGGGCGGCGTTTACCGCCGGAAGTTCTCGGGGTCGGGTCGGCCGCTGTGGACTGGTCGTTGGAGTGGAGGGAATGCGACTTCAGAGTCACGCCATAGGCACGGTGAAGGACTTTCAGTCCGGTACCTCCATCGCCAACACCGACGGTGGCGGCCGTCCGGCTTTGAGCCTTTCTTACTCGAAGGCTGCCCCAGGCCGCCCTGGCCCCTGTAGGTGAGTCACTCTCAAGCTTCTCGAACGAGACTTGGGACTGCCCCAGGTTTGGTTGACATCTGATCTGTGAGGATCACTCCTCACGGTGGAAGGATATTCACCATGCCGAAAGCGTTCCTGGCAGGTCCCCGATAGTGACGGCGCTCAGTGAAAGTTGCCAGATCTGATCTCTGAAAGTGCTCACCCGTGTGGCTCCGCCAATGAGGGCGGGCCTCCTCCGATGCTGATGGTCTCTGACCACACACCAGCGTCCCGAAGGAG
>NZ_JALGQE010000051.1 GCF_022810405.1 Rhodococcus sp. ARC_M5 | reverse complement strand
GTGTCGTCTGCCATGAGCATGGGACCAGCGTGACCTGATTTCTGCCAGGGTGATGGGACCACCTGGATTGCCAGTTATGGGACCACCGGCGCGCCTTGCCGGTGGTCCCGTCGTTTGCTCGTTCGATCGTCTGTGACAGCACGAAGTCCGTCACGGAGGTCGGTGAGCATGGCTTTTCGGGAGATCAGTGTGAACGAAATCAGAGAAGTACTACGGCTGTGGCTCGGGACGGCGGCACTGCCGTCTCCGGGGCTGCGCACGATCGCCGAGCATGCCGGTGTGGATCGTAAGACGGTCCGCCGTTACGTCGAGGCAGCCCAAGCAGCCGGCCTGACCAGAACCGACGATGCCGACGCGGTCAGCGACGAGGTGATCGCAGCTGTCGTCGCCACTGTCCGCCCCGACCGGCCGCACGGTCACGGCGCGGCATGGGAGCAGCTGGTGCCCCATCAGGAGCAGATCAGCAAGTGGGTGGCAGGCGACGGTGAACGTAAGCCGCTCACGATCGCGAAAATCGAGGTGCTGCTTGCCCGTAAGGGCTGCCAGGTGCCGTATCGGACGTTGCATCGGTTCGCTACCGAGATGTGTGGTTTCGGCCGCAAGAACCTCACGGTCCGCGTCGTCGACGGCGAACCCGGGATCGAATGCCAGGTCGACTTCGGGTACTTGGGGATGCTCACCGACCCCGACGACGGTCGGGCCCGCAAAGTCCACGCCCTGATCTTCACCGCGGTCTACAGCCGGCACATGTTCGTGTGGCTGAGCTATTCGCAGACGTTGGTGGCGGTCATTGCCGGCTGCGAAGCAGCATGGAAGTTCTTCGGCGGCGTGTTCGCGGTCTTGATCCCGGACAATCTCAAACCTGTTGTCACGACGGCAGACCCGATCGCTCCGCGGTTGAGCGATGGCTGGCTCGACTACAGCGCCCACGTCGGGTTCATCACCGACCCGGCGCGGGTGAGGTCGCCGAAGGACAAACCGAGAGTCGAACGCACCGTGCAGTACGTGCGCGGAAACTT
>NZ_JALGQE010000050.1 GCF_022810405.1 Rhodococcus sp. ARC_M5 | reverse complement strand
CCGGACCTACTCGACGAAGCTGCCGACGGTGTCGACACCCGTTTCGAGGGTGCCAAACAGATCTTCCGCAGTCTGAAGCGGTCGTTCGTCACGCAGCCAGATCATATCCAGGTCTTTCCGGGTCACGGTTCGGGCAGTGCCTGCGGAAAAGCTCTCGGCGCGTTGCCGTCGACCAGCGTCGGCTACGAACGTCGTTTCGCTTGGTGGGCCGGGTATGTCGAGCGCGACGACGAGCAGGGCTTCGTCGATGAGATGCTCGACGGCCAACCGGATGCACACGCCTACTTCGGCCGGATGAAGCGTCAGAACAAGCAGGGCCCGGTCGTTCTCGGGCCACTCTCTCCACTGCACGAGTACGACTCCACCGAATTGGCACGCGCCCTCGACTCCGACGAGGTCGTCCTCCTCGACACCCGCGGCCAATATGAGGTGCACGCCGGCGCTGTCCCCGGAGCGCTCAACATCCCCGGTATCGGCAAGGCAGCCTCGTTCGGTGCCTGGGTCTACGACCCCGAACGAGAGGACACTCCACTGGTGGTGCTTGCCGAGGACCGCGCCGTCGCCGACGAGCTACGTGATCACCTGCTGCGGGTCGGCATCGATACGGTGACCGGGTACGTCACAAGTCTACGAGGATTTCCCATGACGACACCCGAGACGATCGGTGCGGACGAGCTGGATTCGTTCGACTCGGCAATGGTGCTGGACGTGCGCAACAAAACCGAACACGCCGACGGCCACATACCTGGCTCCGAACAGCTCAGCGGTGGGCGATTGCTGTGGAACCTCGACGGACTGCCCACGGGCGGTCCGATCGTGACCTACTGCCAGAGCGGCGTCCGTAACGCGGTCGCAGCCAGCGCCCTGCGTCGCGCCGGCTACCGAGTTGTCGAACTCGAGGGCAGCTACGCCGCCTGGTCCGCACGCAACCTCGAAACAGTCTGATCGAACACGCCCGAATCGGAGGCGGTCGTGCAGTCCGCCCCCGGTTTGGTCCTGTGCTCGCCCTGTCGGCTCGCTGCGCCACCGACGGTGAGCAGACCCCAGACCGAGCAGGACCCCGGGCGACACTCCTGATCCG
>NZ_JALGQE010000004.1 GCF_022810405.1 Rhodococcus sp. ARC_M5 | reverse complement strand
CGAACGGCTCGACGAGGTCGCCGCGCTACTGAACAACCGCCCCAGAAAAACCCTGGGATGGGATACTCCCCTCGAGGAGTACAACAAACGACTGCTCGTTGCGACGACCACGTGAACCCGTCACGAAGTTCCGCTCACGTGCGGCGCAGCCGCTCTCACGCACTAGGGAATCAGACGCGCTTCTCGGTAACGCTGGATCACCGAGGCGATGGCATCCGGGGTGGATCGGAAGCCGAGGAACCCGGCTTTCTTCGACTTGTTCATGTCGGTCAGGCATTCCATGTCGCGGCCGAGGTCGCCGTCGGTGTGCCACCACGACGCCAGGCGGGAGACATCGCTCTCCACCAGATCGTGCTTCTCGGCGATGCGCTTCCACGCGGCGCCCGCGTCGGACATGCGGGGTTCGAGCGGACGCGGTTCGGTGTCGAAACCCTCGGGCTCGACGCCGAACATCTCGGCGAACTGTGGCCACAACCAGCGCCAGCGGAAGACGTCACCGTTGGCGATGTTGAAGGCCTCGTTGTGCGCGTTGTCGTCGGTTGCGGCCCAGACCATCTGCTCGGCGAGCAGGTCGGCGTCGGTGAGGTCGGTGAGCCCGTTCCATTGCGTTTCGGAGCCGGGGAAGACGAACTTCTCGCCGAGTTCCTTGCAGATCGACGCGTAGACGGACAGCGTCAGCATCATGTTCATCGCGTTGCCGACGGCGAATCCCGAGACGGTGTGGGCGCGGTGCACGCTCCAGCCGAATCCGAACTTCTCGGCACCGGCGAACAGTTCGTCTTCCTGCGCGTAGTAGAAGTTCGGTGTGTCGAGCCGCGGTTCGGTCTCGTGGAACGGCGTCTCGGCCATCACGGCCTCACCGTAGGCATCGAACGGTCCCAGGTAGTGCTTCAGGCCGGTCATCAGCGCGACGTGCTTCACCGAATCGAGGGGGCCGAGAACGTCGAGAACATTGCGTAGGGTCGCCGAGTTGACCTCGATGTTCTCCTGCTCGGAGTCCTTCTTCATCCAGGCGGTGAAGAACACGACCTCGGGACGGACGTCGGTCAGGGCGTCCCGCAAGGACTCCGGGTCGAGTAGATCCGCAGCCACCGGCACGACGCCGTCGACGGGGGTACTGCCGCTGCGGCTCAGTCCGTAGGTGGTCCAGCCGGCATCGAGTGCGGCGCGGCACAGGGCCTGCCCGGAAATACCGGTGGCACCGACGATCAGCGCGCGTGTGGTGTTCGTAGTCATTCGTGCCGACTACCCACTGGGGCCGACTCGACACGTGACGCGTCGCGTCTCACAACAGGGCGAGTACCTGTTGGCCGACGAGCACGAGCGCGCCGACGGCGGAGACGGTGATCGCGACGATGCGCAGGCGTCGACGGTCGAGAACACGATTGACCACTCGAGAGAGCAGGAAACCGAGAACGGTCGCCGGGGCCAGGAACACGAACAGCGTGGCCGTATGGGCATCCACAGCGCCGGCCACCGCCAGTACCGCCAGCGAGATCAGCGAGCCGACGAGGAAGAAGCAGCTCATGGTGCTGCGTAGTTCGGCCCCGGTGTTGCGTTGCCACACCAGGGCCATCGGTGGTCCGCCGATCGAGGTGGCCGTTGCCAGAATTCCCGACGCGGCCCCGGCCACCACCAGATTTCGTCGGTGCGGGAACGGGACCCAGCCGAAGGATGTCAGTGCGACGCCGCCCAACACCACAAGCGCGAGCAGTATGGCCAGTCCTCGCTCGGGCAGTAGGACGAGCAGAAGTGCACCCACCGCCGAACCGGGCAGGCGACCGGCGAGTGCCCACCCCGCTCCCGAAAGATCGAGGGCGGTGCGATCACGAACCAGAACGAGCACACTGACGACAACGGCGAGCATGATCAGCGTCGCCGGGATGAGCCCGGGGTCGACGATGGCCACGATCGGCGCTGCGAGCATGCCCATGCCGAATCCGATCGACGCCTGCATCGCCGACGCGAAGAAGATGGCCAGGGCGACGACGACGAAGCCGGTGACGCTCAGGTGTGTCGCCATCACGTCCCGGCAGCAACGAGGCCGAGATTGCCTGCGGCGAGGGGATAGTGGCATTCGGCGATGTGATCGGCCTCGTCGGCGTCGAGCGCCACCGGGGGTGCCTCACTGGCGCACAGTTCGGTCGCCTTCCAGCAGCGCGTGCGAAAGCGGCATCCCGACGGCGGATTCAGCGGCGACGGTACCTCGCCCTTCAGCAGGATCTTCGTCCCGCGGTTCGACGCGTCGAGTGTGGGTGCGGCCGACATCAACGCCGCAGTGTACGGATGGGACGGTCGCTCGAATACTGCTTCGGTGGCACCGGATTCGACGATGCGGCCCAGGTACATCACCGCGACGCGGTCGGCGACGTGTCGGACCACCGACAGATCGTGGGAGATGAACACGTACGAGATGCCGAGTTGCTTCTGCAGGTCGTTGAGCAGGTTGAGTACCTGCGCCTGCACCGAGAGATCGAGGGCCGAGACGGGCTCGTCGCAGATGATCACGTCGGGGTTCAGCGCAAGAGCCCGCGCGATGCCGAGGCGTTGGCGTTGACCGCCGGAGAATTCCTGCGGGAATCGATTCTCGTCGCTCGGGCGCAGGCCCACCAGATGCAGCAGTTCGCGAACACGTGCAGAACGATCGCGGCGAGTCTTGTACAGGCCCTTGTGGGTTCGCCACGGCTCACCGATGATGTCACCTGCCGTCATGCGTGAGTTCAGTGAGCCGTACGGGTCCTGGAAGACCATCTGTACTCGTCGACGCCACGCGAGGAGTTCCTTGCCGCGCAGCGCGAACGGATCGATGCCGTCGAAGGCGACGGTGCCCGAGTCGGGTCGTTCGAGCATCATCAGGGTGCGTGCGAGAGTGGACTTGCCGCAGCCGGATTCGCCCACGAGGCCGAGGGTCTCGCCACGTCGTAGATCGAGATCGATGGCGTCGAGGGCCCGGAGTTTGCCGCGGCCCACGTCGAAGGTCTTGTTCAGGCCGCGCACGGTCAGCAGTTGCTCAGACATGGCTGGGTACCTCGTTCGGGAAGTGGCAGGCCGACATCCGGCCGGTGCCGACGGATTCGAGCGGCGGTCGAGTGCTGATGCAGATCTCGCGGGCGAGGGGGCATCGGGCCTGATAGACGCACCCGTCGGGAATGGAATGCAGATCCGGTGGGGTGCCGCCGATCGACTTCAGATCCTCACCGCGGACGGCGTGAACGGGTACCGAGTCCAGCAAACCCTTGGTGTACGGGTGGCGCGGTTCGCCGAACACCTCGGACACCGGTCCGGTCTCGACGACGTTGCCCGCGTACATGATTGCCACTCGATCGGCTTCCTCGGCCACCAGAGCGAGGTCGTGGGTGATGAGTACGACGGCCATGTCGTGCTCGGTGCGCAATTCCTTGAGCAGCGCCATGATCTGCGCCTGCACGGTCACGTCGAGGGCGGTGGTCGGTTCGTCGGCCAGCAGTACCGACGGGCTCAGCGCTACGGCCATCGCGATCAGCAGGCGCTGACGCATGCCGCCGGAGAATTGGTGCGGGTAGGAGTCGGCGCGTGATTCGGGCTCGGGGATGCCCACGCGGGCCATCAGCGCGATGACCTCCGCCCGTGCTTGCTTGCCGGACATACCTCGATGGATCCGAAACGGTTCGGCCAGTTGGGTTCCCACGGTGTAGACGGGATTGAGGGCGGTCAGTGCGTCCTGGAAGACGATGGCCAGTTCGGTGGCCGCGACCGTGCGTCGTACCTTGGTCTTGGCCGTCACCAGGTCGATCTCGCCCAATTCGACCGAGCCACCGGTGATGTCCGCGATCGGCTCGAGCAACCCGACGATGGCCTGTGCCGTCATCGATTTACCGCAACCGGATTCGCCCAGCAGAGCCAGGGTTTCACCGCGACGGGCGGTGAAGGTGACGTTGTCGACGGCGCGAATGACGCCCGACGGCGTCCGCAGATCGACGGTCAGCCCGCGAACGTCGAGGGCGACGCTGCCGGTGTCGGTTCGGTGCGGTGTTGTTGCCGGTGCGCTCATGAGACGACCTTTCGTGCGGGGAGCAGGCGAGAGCGCTTGGAGCGGGGCACGTTGAGTCGCCAGCGCTGCGCGGGGTCGGTGGCGATGCGGGCCCAGGCGGCGAGCACGGTGGCCGAGACGGTCGTCAACACGATGGCCAGGCCGGGGAAGAACGAGAGCCACCAGGCGGTCTGCAGGTAGGTCCGGCCCTGCGAGACCATCAGGCCCCAGGAGACGTCCGGTGGCTGAATACCGATGCCCAGGAAGCTCAGTGACGATTCGGCGAGGATGACGAAGCAGAAGTCCAGGGTTGCGACGGTGAGCAGGGTCGGCAGCAGAATCGGGGCCACATGGCGTCGGATCACCGATCCGCTCTTGGCACCGAAGGTACGGGCGGCGTCCACGAACAGCCGACTCTGCAGTTCTGCGGACTCGGCGCGCGCGGTACGCAGGTAGATCGGGATACGCGTGACCGTCAGCACCAGCACGATGTTCGCAGCGCTGGGCGAGAAGACGTAGAGCACCACGACGGCCATCAGCAGGGACGGGAAACTGAGGATGACGTCGGCGACGCGCATCGCCGCGGTCTCGCGCCAGCCCCGATGGAAGCCGGCCCACATACCGATGAACGAGCCGATGATCGCGGAAAGGATCACGGCTGGAACGGCAACCGAGAGTGTGGTTCTGCTGGCCACGATCAATCGGGCGAGCATACTGCGGCCCAGTGGATCGGTACCGAGAATGTTCATCCACCCGGTGTCGAGGGTGAACGGTGGCAGGTTCGAGCGGTCGAGATCCTGATCGGTCGCCGAGTCGCCGACCAGCATCGGCCCGAAGATCGCCGTGAGCAGGACCAGCACCAGGATCGCAGCGGCGACGGTGGCAACCCTGTCTCGCAGCAACAGCTTCCACAGCGGGGCCGATGCCTTGCGGGCTTCCACCGGAACCGAGGGCGGAACATCCTCCGGCTCGGACGTTTTCGGTGCTTCGAAGTCGAGTGACATGTTCTTACCTAGACCTTCACCTTGTCGCGAACCCGGGCGTCGAGCAGTGCATAGCAGGCATCGATGACGATGTTGAGCACGAAGATCGACACTGCCGTCAACAGAACGGCCGCCTGGAGGACGGCGAAGTCGCGTTGCAGGATGGCGTCGATCATCAGCTTTCCGATGCCGGGCCAGCCGAAGATGGCTTCGACGACCACCGCCCCGTTGACGAGTCCGACCATCAGGTCGCCGGCAACGGTCAGGGCCGGTGCGGCGGCATTGCGCAGAGCGTGGTGGGTGACGACCCGAAGATCGCCTGCCCCCTTGCTTCTCGCCAACCGAACGTACGGGGCCGACAGGGCCGAGACCATTGCGCCTCGGACCACCTGAGTCAGCACGCCGAGGGGGCGAATGAGCAGTGTCGCGATGGGCAGTACCCAGGAGAGCATTCCGTTGTCGACACCGGAGGTGGGCAGCCAACCGAACAGGATGGCGAAGACGTAGACGCCCATGATGGCGAACCAGAAATCGGGAATGCTGGCTGCGGTCATCGACAGCAGGCTCGAGATACGGTCGGCCAGTGAGTTGGGTCGATACGCAGCCCAGCACCCGATGATCACGGCACCGAGGATCGCGAGAAACATCGTCGCGAACGCGAGCTGCAACGTTGCGGGGAAGGCACGCAATGCCATCGCCGACGCGTCCTCACCGGTGCGGAGCGACTGCCCGAAGTCGAGTTGAACGACACCCTTGAAGTAGTCCAACAGCTGTGTCAGGACCGGCTGATCGAACCCGTTGGTGGCACGGAAGGCCTCGCGTTGGGCCTGGGTCGCAGATTCGGGAAGGTACAGGCTGGTGGGGTCGCCGGTGAGCCGAGCGAGGAAGAACACGCCGAGCAGGACGACGAACAGCGGGATGAGGCTGGTGTAGATCCGTCTGCGGAGAAATCCGAACATGTCAGGGCCTCTCGGTATCGGCGCGCGTCATCGCGGCGAGATGCATTTCGTCGACCGTGGCCGAGTTCGGGGTGTAGTCGACCGAGGACGCCTTGGCGAGTACCCCGTTCATGTGCGCGATGTAGGCCATCTGCATGATGTCCTTCGGTTCGTCGGCGAACACCTGCGCGTACGCGTGCTGGCGGTCCTCGCCGGTCAGCGCACCGGCGGCAGCGATCTTTCTGTCGAATTCCGCAGTGCCGTAAGCGCTCTGGAAGCCGTCGCTGGTGAAGTACTGATCGACGGTGAACGCGGAGTCGCCGGCCTGGTTGCCGTGCTGAATCACCAGCAGATACGGCCCGACGTCGGGGAACGGACGCTCCTGATACTCGGCGGTGCCCGCGGCGTCCATCATTTCGATCTTCACGTTCATACCGATCTTGGACAGCGAGTTCTGGATGACCTCCACCGTCTCGTTGATCTTCGGGAACTGCCCGGTGCGTCCGATCAAGCGGATCTCGGTGTCCACGGGTACGCCGTCGGCGCGGGCTTGCTCGATCAACGCGCGGGCCTCGTCCATGTCGTACGGCCACGGTGTCAGGTCCTCGTTGAAGCCTACGACGCCCTCGGAAATCAATTGCTCTGCAGGTGAACCGAGTCCACGAAACAGGGCCTTGACGATGCCCTCGCGATTGATGGCGTAATTGATCGCCTGCCGAACCCTCATGTCGTCCAGTGGCGGTTGAGCCGCCTGGATGCGCAGCGCCGTTGTTTCGTTGTTGGGGTACGCGACTCCGAGGTCGCCCGCACCGTCCTCGGGTCCGACGGACGTGGCGATCTCGGCCTCACCGTTGGTGACCATCGATGCGCGGACGCTGCCTTCGCTGCGCCACTGGTATTCGGCCCTCGCGTATTCGGGCTCCGGGCCCCAGTAGGTCTCGTTGCGTACGAGCGAGAGCTTCTGGCCGTAGTCCCAACGCTCGATCGCGAACGGTCCCGTGCCGATCGGCTCGCGCACCCGCTCGGTGTAGCTGGCCGTGCGCGGAACCATCTCCACGAACGACAGGCGCAGCGGCAGAATGGGGTCGGGTTCGGGCGACTGGACGGTCAGCGTCATGGGGTCGACTGCTTTCACCACCAGGTTCGCGTCGCCGAATACGTACCCTTCGACGTTGCATCCCAGTTCGGAGTTGACCGTGCGGTCGATCGAAAAGGCGGCGTCCTCGGCCTCGAAGGGGCTGCCGTCGCTGAACGTCACTCCGGGATGGATCGCGAACGTCCATTCGGTGTCGGAGGTCTGCTCCCAGGAGTCGGCGAGCTTGGGTTCGAGATCTCCGGTGCTGGGGTTGCGTTCCATGAGAGGTTCGGTGATGTTCGAGCGGGTGACGACCCCGACCGACGTGAGCGAGACGTCGCAGGCTTCGAGGGTCGGCGGTTCCTGAGGTAGGACGATGCGAAGAGTATCTGCGCGAGCGGCTCCGCCGTTGTTGGAGTTGGCGACGGTGCAGCCGCTTGCGGCAAGTGAAAGTGACAGTGCGCCAACGGCAATTGCGGCGACGCGATGGTTCCGTCCCTGCTGCACGAAGAGTGCAGGGCTCATGGTGGCCTCCAGTGGGAAAAGGATCCGCGTCTGCGAGTTGCAGCCGAATCTGTGACGGTAGACACACGGTAGGAGCGGGCTGTCTTCACCGTCAACCGGACGAAATGCCCTTTCCAGCCAGTTTTGTGGGTCACAAACGAAGTCTTGATGAGGCTCGAGTCACATGAGGAGTGGGCTGACCAGGCCGGATAGGGGGAAGGCTAGTCAAGCCTGCATCGGCAATGCGTCGTTCATGCCGTTTGGGTATCGGTCCATGTTATTTCCGTGTTGGACAGGTATTCGAGAAGCGGCATACCGTACAGGAAACGCGCACGTTCCACCATCTCGCGAGGAGAACAATGGTCACCGTCAGCTCGCAGAGTTCCTCTGTGTCTCAACCGGATTCGCAACAAGGCGGCCGGGTGCTCCGAGTCGGACCGCTCAAGCCGTCGCTGATGGACACGTTGGTTGCCGAGTACGACGCGCTCGAGCTGCCCGAAGGGGATGGTCGCGACGAATTTCTCGATACGCACGGCGAATCGATCACTGCGGTGGTCACCTCCGGTCGGACCGGTGTCGATGCCGCGCTGATGGGGAGGTTGCCGCAGCTCGGAGCGGTGGTGAATTTCGGCGTCGGCTACGACACCACCGACGTCGACGCGGCAGCAGACCGCGGCATCGCCGTCAGCAACACCCCCGACGTGTTGACCGACTGTGTGGCGGACCTCGCGGTCGGTCTGGTGATCGACACCATGCGTGGGCTGTCCTCCGCCGAGAGGTTCGTGCGGGCTGGTCGGTGGCCGGCCGAGGGCAACACGCCACTGACGCGTCAGGTCACCGGCAAGCGTGTGGGGATCATCGGCCTCGGGCGCATCGGCTCGGCAATTGCCGATCGGCTCAGAGGGTTTCGCTGCGAGATCTCGTACCACAATCGCAACGAGATCGACGGTTCGCCGTACACGTATGCAGCCAGTCCACAAGCGCTGGCCGACGGTGTCGACGTCTTGATCATCGCGGCGTCGGGGGGCTCGGGAACTGCCCATCTGGTCGATCGTGCAGTGCTCGAAGCGCTGGGGCCGCAGGGGTATCTGATCAACGTCGCACGCGGAAGCGTCGTCGACGAGGAAGCGCTGATCGAGTTGCTCGCCGCGGGGCAGCTGGCCGGAGCCGGTCTGGACGTCTTCGCCCATGAACCGAACGTGCCCGACGCCCTGCTGGCAATGGACAACGTGGTTCTGCTGCCGCACGTGGGCAGCGGGACGGTGGAGACGCGGGCCGCAATGGAAGCACTCACGCTCGAGAACCTCGATCGCTTCCTGGCCGACGGCACCCTCGTGACGCCGGTGACGCAGTGACCGTCGTCGTCGGCTACTCGCCGACCACCGAAGGAAAAGGCGCACTGCCCTTCGCTTTTCGCGAGGCCCACATGCGCGGTACCGACCTGCTCATCGTCGCCGAGGACAACAGCGCAGCCGACGCCGACTTCGCTGCCACCGTCGAGTCGGCTCGCGAGGAGACTTCGGCCGTCGGTGTGACGACGAAGATCCACGACAACGAAGCGGGCCGCTCGCACGCCGACAACCTGATCGACCTGTCGTTCGACGAGCAGGCTCAGCTGGTCGTGATCGGGATCCGGCGTCGATCGCCCGTCGGAAAGTTGTTCATGGGCAGCATCTCTCAGCGCGTACTGCTCGAGGCACACTGCCCGGTGACGGCCGTCAAGCCGCCGGTGGGGACGCCGCGATAGTTCGGTCGGGTGGCCTGCGTTCGTGCATTCGGTGGTGAGGTTGGCGGCGAAGGATGCCGGTGAGCTGTTGACGTTGCAGCGCGCTGCCTAAAAACGCATCGGCAGGAAACTTCCGAAGGCTATGCGCTGATTCATCTCTCCGGGAATCTCGCGTAGCGGTTTCGCGAATTCTCGGTGGTGCTGGAACTGGCATGTCGATTTCGTGTCGGTGGGTCGGGCTACGGTCCTTCTTGTTCACGGGAGAGCGTGGTGGGTCATCCGCCACGCGTTTGACCCTGCCGCAGGAAAGGAACCCGGTCAGTGCCAGCGCAAGCCTGGATCACCCTCATCGTCGGTCTGCTCGCCGTCGTCGGAGTGGTGGGAACTGTCAGCCAGCGCACTCGGGCGGACAACCGTTCCCAATCCTGGCAACGCATCACCTGGTGTCTCGAGCGGACCGTCAGCGAAAATGACGACGAAGCCGCACTCGGTTGGAGAGTATTTGGCACCGTCGCCACAACACCGTTCATCGCCAAGACCGACCGCCGCACACTACGGGTCATCGCCGATCACATCGTGACCGGATCTGACGACGTCCTGGCAGAAAGCGGCGGCAGCAGCGACAATGGAACCGACACAGACACGGAGGACCCGCGATGACCACCACGGAGAACCGCCCGGCACGCCGCGGCCGGTCGATGAAGGTCCGCTCTGCCGCCGCGCAAGCCTCGATCGCGCTCCGCGAGTACGACAAAGACCCTGTCCCGCAGTGGCTGCGCGACATCGCAGCAGGCAAGGACGTGTCCATACCGAAAGAGTGACCCCCCAGGCAACACCGGAAGGTTCGCGCGGCAGCTGCCGGACCTCGATCGAGCTCCATGCCGGGTAATCATTGATCTGCTCACAGTCGCAGGTAGGCATCTGGACAATAAGTGGGCAAACGCGCGCAGGCCTTCGGCGTCTCCCATCGGACCGCACTCGCGCCGTCACGGTCCTGCACGCAACTCGATCAGCGGCGCATCACGACCACTCCCGCGTCGGCAGCACATCGGTCATGAAGCGGTGCAGTGCCGGGTTGTCGTTGTCCACGCGCCATGCCGCGTCGAGTTCGACGGGGCGTTCCTTCACGGTCCGAACCGGCCGGAACACAACACCTTCCGGCCGCATGGTCGACGCCGACTCCGGTACCAATGCCAATCCGATGCCGGAACGAACGAGCACCAGCATCGTGTGCACCTGGGTCACGTACTGCACGTAGCGCGGGGACACCCCGACGATGGTGAAGGTGCTGATCAGCAGCTCGTGAAAGTACCGCGCGTCGACGGGCGAGTACATGATGATCGGCTGCTCGTCGAAGTCCTCCACCGACAGCTCGTCTTTCGCGGCCAGCGGGTGCGCCTCGGGCATCGCTGCGATCAACGATTCGTGCAGCACCGGTCGGGATGAGATGCCCGGTCGCTTGAGTGGTGGTCTGGCCAACCCGAGATCGATATCGCCGATGGCCAACGATTCCATCTGCACTGCCGAGACCATTTCGCGTAGAACGAGTTTGACGTCCGGTAGCTTCTCGCGGGCGGCGTCGAGCAACTGCGGGAGCACCGCGTGCGCCGAGGCGCCGGTGAATCCGACGACCACCGTTCCGAGATCGCCGGTGGGAACGCGTCGGACGGTGAGCAGTGCGCCCTCGGCGAGGTCGAGGATGCGTCGAGCCTCGGGAAGGAAGGCCAGGCCCGCCGCGGTCAGCGTCACCGACCGACTGGTGCGATCGATCAGCTGCACGCCGACCTCGCTTTCGAGCTGTTGAATCTGCCTGCTCAGCGGAGGCTGCGTCATGTGCAGTCGTTCGGCGGCGCGGCCGAAGTGCAACTCCTCGGCGACGGCGATGAAGCAGGACAGCCTGTTGAGCGAGAACATCGATTCACTCCTTGCATCGCGCTGACAGTTTCGCGGGACCTTTACGTATCAATCTAGCGTAGGCCGAAGGTCGCTACGATTAGCAACCTTCTCTCCAGTAAGAGTAGAGTTCGCGCGCAGCATCCCTCCGCACTCATCGAATGGAGTCGTCGTGTCTCGAGCTGCCCAGGTGCCAGTCACCGCCGTCGAAGACGTCTCGGTGCTGGGTGCGTTGCGCTCGCCGAAGCGACTCAAGACCGAAGTGCTCGCAGGCCTGGTGGTGGCACTGGCGCTGATTCCGGAAGCCATCTCGTTCTCGATCATTGCCGGTGTCGATCCACGCGTCGGGCTGTTCGCGTCGTTCACCATGGCCGTCACCATCTCCATCGTCGGTGGCCGCCCGGCGATGATCTCCGCTGCTACCGGGGCAATTGCGCTGGTCGTCGCCCCGCTGGCTCGGGACTACGGCCTCGACTACCTCATTGCAGCGGTGATCCTCGGAGGAGTCCTGCAGGTCGTGCTCAGCGTTCTCGGCGTCGCCAAGCTGATGCGCTTCATCCCGCGCAGCGTGATGATCGGCTTCGTCAACGCGTTGGCGATCCTGATCTTCAGCTCCCAGGTGCCGTACCTGATCGGGGTGCCGTGGTTGGTGTACCCGATGGTCGCCGTTGGCCTGCTCATCATGTTCTTTCTGCCCAAGCTCACCACGATCGTCCCGGCACCGTTGATCGCCATCGTGATACTCACCGGGGTCACGCTCGTGTTCGCGCTCGCGGTCCCGGATGTGGGCGACGAGGGCGAGCTGCCGTCCTCGCTGCCGTCGTTCTTGATCCCGGACGTACCGTTCACGTTCGACACACTGAGCATCATCGCGCCGTTCGCTCTGGCGATCGCATTGGTGGGTCTGCTCGAATCGCTGATGACGGCCAAGCTCGTCGACGACATCACCGACTCGCATTCCGACAAGACCCGCGAGGGTTGGGGCCAGGGCGTGGCCAATCTGGTCACCGGATTCACCGGCGGCATGGGCGGTTGCGCGATGATCGGTCAGACCATGATCAACGTCAAGGTTTCCGGTGCCCGCACCCGTATCTCGACGTTCCTCGCCGGCGTCTTTCTGCTGATCCTGGTGGTCGGTCTCGGCGACATCGTTGCGCTGATCCCGATGGCCGCGCTCGTCGCCGTCATGATCATGGTCTCCGTCGGAACCTTCGACTGGCACAGCATCAACCCGAAGACGTTGCGGCGCATGCCCAAGAGCGAAACCCTCGTCATGGTCGCGACCGTGGCAGTCACCGTGATCACCCACAACCTCGCGTACGGCGTCGTCGTCGGTGTGGTCACCGCGATGGTGCTGTTCGCTCGCAGGGTCGCGCACCTCACCGAGGTCGTTGACGTGGCGCATCCCGACGAGGACACCCGCGTCTACGCGGTGAAGGGCGAGTTGTTCTTCGCGTCGAGCAACGATTTGATCTATCAGTTCGACTACGTGGGGGATCCGAAGAACGTGGTCATCGACATGTCGGAGTCGCACATCTGGGACGCCTCGACTGTCGCGACCCTCGACGCCATCACCACCAAGTACGCCGCGAAGGGCAAGACGGTGCAGATCATCGGCCTGAACGCGCCCTCGATCGAACGGCACGATCGTCTCAGTGGAAACCTCGGTGCCGAGCACTGACTAGGGTGGACGCTCGGGCGAAGAGAGGCGGCACATGACGGACGACGACATGCACATGCAGATCGGGCAGGTAGCTCAGCGAACCGAGCTGTCCATCCGCACCGTCCGTCACTACGACGACGTGGGCCTGGTAGCGCCTTCTGCCCGGTCCGCAGGCGGATTTCGGTTGTACACCGAGGCCGACGTCGAACGCCTGCTCGTCATTCGCCGAATGAAGCCCCTCGACTTCACCCTGGCCGAGATGAAACAGCTACTGGAATCTCTCGACATTCTGGGCGACGAGAACGCGACCGACGATGCTCGATCGTCGGCCGCAGCGTTCGTTCGCGAGTGCCACACCAAGGCCGAGGACAGCTGCCGCACGTTGCGGCGGCAGCTCGCCTACGCCGAGGAGCTGACCGAGGTGCTGTCGACTCGCGGGGCAGCTGCCCAGCTCTAGCCGTCGACAACCACCGGGACGATGAGGGGCTGACGGCCCAGGGTCTGCTTGGCCCAGCGGGCCGACTCCTGCACGATGCGCTTCTCGATGTTCTCGCGAGAAGCAACCTTGACGTCGCTCTCGCGCGTGAGGGTCTTGCCGATCGCCTTGGCCAACGAGTCGAAAGCGTTGGCCTCGTGCGCGAATCCGCGTCCGATGAAGTCGACGTCGTCGACCAGCAGGCCGGTGTCGGGATCCACGATCGCAATGACGGTCAGGACGCCCTCGTTGGCGAGCAGGCGTCGGTCGGCCAGCGAATCCTCCGTCACACCACCGACGGAACTGCCGTCGACGTAGATCAGCTCGATGGGGACGGAGCCGGTGATCTGCGCGACGCCGTCGAACAGGTCGATGACGCTTCCGTTCTCGGCGATCAGGACGCGATCGCGAGGAACACCGGTCCTGATTGCGAGATCGGCGTTGGCGCGCAGGTGCCGCGATTCACCGTGTACGGGAAGCACATTGGCGGGTTCGAGGATGTTGTAGCAGTAGACGAGCTCGCCTGCGCTGGCGTGACCGGAGACGTGCACCTTGGCATTTCCCTTGTGCACCACGCGCGCACCCTTGTCCACGAGACCGTTGATGACGCGGTAGATCGCGTTCTCGTTTCCCGGAATGAGGCTGCTCGCCATCAGTACGGTGTCACCGTCGCCGACCTTGATCTGGTGTTCGCCCGAGGCCATCCGTGACAGTGCAGCCAGCGGCTCGCCCTGGGACCCGGTGCAGATCAGCGTGATCTTGTTCGCCGGAAGACGATTGAGCTTCGGCAGGTCCACGACGAGCCCGTCGGGCACATCGAGGTAGTTCAGATCGGTGGCAATCTTCATGTTGCGCACCATCGATCGGCCCACGAACGCCACTTTGCGGCCCTGGGCATGCGCGGCGTCGAGTACCTGCTGAATGCGGTGGACGTGACTGGCGAAGCTCGACACGATCACGCGTCCCGTGGTTTCGCGGAACACCTTCTCGATGGCCGGGACCAGGTCACGTTCGGAGACCATGAAGCCGGGAACCTCGGCGTTGGTGGAGTCCACGAGGAGTAGGTCGAGACCCTCCTCGCCGAGGCGCGCGAAGCTACGGAGGTCGGTGATCCGACCATCGAGCGGAAACTGGTCCATCTTGAAGTCGCCGGTGTGCAGCACCAGCCCGGCGTCGGTACGAATGGCGATGGCCAGACCGTCGGGGATCGAGTGGTTGACGGCGATGAATTCGAGCTCGAACGGGCCTTCCTGACGCGTCTGCCCCGCCTCGACTTCGATCAGCTTCGTCGAGACCTTGAACTCCTCGAATTTGGCGGCGAGGAAATGCAGCGTCAGCCGCGACGAGATGACGGGAATGTCGCCCCGTTCGCGGAGCAGGTAGGGGACACCGCCGATGTGGTCCTCGTGCCCGTGGGTGAGAACGATGGCGACGACGTCGTCGAGACGGTCCCGGATGCAACTCCAGTCCGGCAGGATGACGTCGACGCCCGGCTGATGCTCCTCGGGGAACAGCACGCCGCAGTCGACGATGAGCAGTTTTCCGTCGAATTCGAAGACGGTCATGTTCCGGCCGATCTCGCCGAGACCGCCGGTCGCGATCACGCGAAGGTGCCCTGCCGAAAGCGCGGAGGAGGATCGCTTTCTCGGTGCGGCGGGGGATCTGCGGTTCCGTGGTGATCTCGACATGCCTCTTACGCTACGGGGGGCCTCCGACCTGGTGTCGACCCCGGTCCGAACAGTGTCGATTTGCGTCAACTCTACTATTGCGTAAGAGTAGGGATCAGTTTCCTGACTGTTCCTTCCCGCCCGAAGTGTGCGGGATGCGTGAGATGCCCATCGGGCTCCACGAACAAAGCCTTCGGGCGCAGCGATGCGCCCACCCCTGGATGAGACCCGCCGTTTCTCGGCACGTCCGCATCCATCGATCACGAATGGAGAGATATGAGCGACTCCGCCGAGCGGATTCCGACCGTCATGAGTGCCCTGCGGTCCCCGCGAATGCTGAAGACCGAGGTGCTGGCCGGCCTGGTTGTCGCGTTGGCGCTGATTCCCGAGGCAATAGCCTTCTCGATCATTGCGGGTGTCGATCCGCGAGTGGGCCTGTTCGCGTCCTTCACGATGGCCGTGTCCATCGCGTTCCTGGGCGGCCGCCCCGCGATGATCTCTGCGGCCACCGGGGCAATTGCCCTGGTCATCGCTCCCGTCGCCAAGCAGTACGGCCTCGACTACTTCATCGCCACGGTCATCCTCGCCGGCGTCTTCCAAGTGATCTTCGGGGTCCTCGGCGTCGCCAAGTTGATGCGCTTCATCCCACGTAGCGTCATGGTCGGCTTCGTCAATGCACTGGCCATTCTGATCTTCACCTCGCAGTTTCCTGCGTTGATCGGCGTGCCGTGGCTGGTCTACCCGCTGGTGGCCGTCGGTCTGCTGATCATGGTCCTGCTCCCCAGGATCACCTCCGTCGTGCCCGCGCCGCTCGTGGCCATCGTGCTGCTGACCGTCGCCGCCGTCGTCTTCGCGCTGAATGTTCCGAACGTCGGCGGTGAGGGCGAGTTGCCGTCGAGCCTGCCCGCACTGCTGATCCCCGACGTCCCGTTCAACCTCGAAACGTTGAGCATCATTGCGCCGTACGCCCTTGCCATGGCCATCGTCGGACTGCTCGAATCGCTGCTCACGGCCAAACTGGTGGACGACGTCACCGACACGCACTCGAACAAGACCCGGGAGAGT
Source organism: Rhodococcus sp. ARC_M5 (assembly GCF_022810405.1). Lineage (GTDB taxonomy): Bacteria > Actinomycetota > Actinomycetes > Mycobacteriales > Mycobacteriaceae > Rhodococcoides > Rhodococcoides navarretei. Next base: position 386,695 of record NZ_JALGQE010000004.1, on the reverse strand, counting down.
TGGGGTCAGGGCGCAGCGAACGTCATCAGCGGATTCTTCGGCGGCATGGGTGGGTGCGCGATGGTCGGCCAGACGATGATCAACGTCAAGGCCTCGGGTGCCCGGACGCGCATCTCCACGTTCCTTGCCGGGGTGTTCCTGCTGATCCTGGTGGTCGGACTGGGTGACATCGTTGCGCTGATCCCGATGGCCGCACTCGCCGCCGTCATGATCATGGTTGCGATCGGCACGATGGATTGGCACAGCATCAGCCCGAAGACGTTGCGGCGCATGCCCAAGAGCGAAACGGCAGTCATGGTGGCAACCGTGGTCGTCACCGTCGCCACCCACAATCTCGCCTACGGCGTCGTCGTCGACGTCGTCACCGCGATGGTGCTGTTCGCTCGCAGGGTCGCGCACCTCACCGAGGTCGTCGACGTGGCGCATCCCGACGAGGACACCCGCGTCTACGCGGTGAAGGGGGAGTTGTTCTTCGCGTCCAGCAACGACCTCGTCTATCAGTTCGACTACACGGGTGATCCTCGACATGTCGTCATCGACCTCAGCGGTGCCCATGTCTGGGATGCATCCACGGTCGCCACGCTCGATGCCATCACCACGAAATACGAGGCAAAGGGCAAGCGAGCGGAGATCGTCGGCCTCGACGCGGTGTCTGCGCAGCGGCATGTCCGGCTGACCGGGCAGCTGTCGGGCGGCCATTGACGAGCAGTCGCCGATCGACCGATTCCATTGCGGAATCACGCGTCATCACTTTAAAGTGATGACGCGCATCATCGGATTGCGCCTCGTGCGGGAAGGTTCGTCGGCATGCACATTCACACCGTGGTGATCATCGGCAGTGGGTTCGGTGGCCAGTGCGCTGCCAAAGCGCTGCTCGATCGAGGGATCGACGACTTCGTGATCCTCGAGAGGCGTCCGTTCCTGGGCGGCACGTGGAAGCAGAATCGATACCCCGGCGCAGCCGTCGACGTGCAGAGTCCGCTCTATTCCATCGCGTCGGAGCCCTTCGAGTGGTCGCGTATGTTCGCCGAACGCGAGGAGCTGGAGCGGTACACCGACCACGTGCTCGAATCGAACGGTCTGCCTGCTCGAACGCACGTCGACACCGACGTCCGGAGAATCGAATGGGCCGGAGACCACTGGCTGATCACCACCTCGCGGGGCGACTACGCGGCGACGTTCGTCGTCAACGCGTCGGGACCGCTCAGTACACCCGTCGTCCCGCCGTTCCCCGGCCGGGAGAAGTTCCAGGGCACCCAGTTCCACACCAACGACTGGCACACCGAGTACGACCACGCCGGGAAACGGGTGGCGATCGTCGGCAGCGGGGCCAGCGCGGCACAGGTGATTCCCGCGATCCAACCCGACGTGGAGCAACTGCACGTCTTTCAGCGCACCCCGCACTGGGTGATGCCGCGCCACGATCGTGAATTCACAGCGCTTCAGCGAAAGCTGTTGCGTAGGGAACCGATTCGAAGGACGGTTCGCGCCGGGATCTACTGGACCCTCGAGACGCGCATTCTGGGCTTCAAGTACTCACGGACGATGCTGAAGGCCGTGGCGCAGCGAACTGCGCTGAAGCACATCGAGTCTCAGGTTCCGGATCCCGAGCTTCGAGCGAAGGTCACCCCCGACTACACCATCGGATGCAAGCGGGTACTGCTGTCCAACACGTTGTATCCCGCACTGGGGCAGCCGAACGTCACCCTGCACGACAAGAACGACGGCATCGCGGAGATCACCGAAACCGGGATCGTCACCACCACAGGCGAACACGTCGATGTCGACCTACTGGTGTGGTCCACCGGATACGACGCCACCGACGGCGTCATCTCGTATCCGGTGATCGGCCGGGACGGCCGCGCCCTGTCCGACGTCTGGGATCCCTATCCCCGCGCCTACCTCGGCACCACGATTCCCGGTTTCCCCAACCTCTTCGTCGTCACCGGTCCGAACACCGGCATCGGCCACACCTCGGCGATCTTCCTCATCGAGGCACAGATGGAGTACATCGTGCGGGCCGTCGATGCCGTCCGACAGGCCGGAGCGACGGCCATCGAGGTCACTGCCGCCGCAGAGCGGGAGTACACCGACACGATTCATCGCGAGATGGAGGGCACCGTCTGGAAGGACGGCGGCTGCCACAGCTGGTACCAGTCGAAGTCCGGGCATGTCGTGGCCATGTTCCCCGGCTTCAGTTTCACTTTCCGGCGGTGGGCCAAGCGTTTTCGGCCGGAAGCCCATCACATCCACCGGTCTTCCACCGACGTGACGACGAAGGACGAGGTATCGGCATGAAGGATCATTCGGGCCAGGTAGCGCTGATCACGGGAGCGGCAGGCGGCATCGGTTCGGCCGTCGCGTCGGCACTGCATCGACGCGGTGCCTCGGTCGTTCTGGTCGACATGGCGTCGACCGATCTCGAATCGGTGGCGGCGACACTGGGCAACCAGCGCGTGGCGATCGCCTACGCCGACGTCACCGTGCGAGAGCAACTCGACGCGGCGGTTGCCACCGCCATCGAGACGTTCGGCACGCTCGACATCGTGATGGCGAATGCGGGAATCTCCAGCGGCGCACAGGCATCGACGATCCGATCCGTCGACGACGGTGTGTTCGAGAGAGTCATCGGGGTCAATCTCGTCGGTGTGTGGAACACGGTGCGAGCAGCGCTGCCGCACATCGTCGAGTCCGGGGGATACGTACTGCTCACCTCCTCGACGTACGCCTACCTCAACGGGCTGGCGAATGCGCCGTACGCGGCGTCGAAGGCGGCCGTCGAACAACTCGGTCGCGCGTTGCGGGCGGAACTCGCGGGCACGAAAGCGACGGCCGGAGTGCTGTACCCGGGCTGGGTGGCCACTCCCATTGCCGACGTGGCGTTCGGCGGCGACACCGTCGCGACGGCGATGATCGCCCGGGCCTTCCCTACTCCGCTGCTTCGCCCGATCACGCCGGACAAGCTTGCGCGCGTAGCCGTTCGAGGGATCGGACGGCGAGCTGCGCGCATCGCCGTGCCCGGCCGCTGGATCCCGATCTCGATAGTGCGCGGCATCGTCAACCCGATCATGGATGCCACGATGGAGCGAGACTCCGAATTGATCCGGCTGACAGCCGAACTGGATGCCCGACGGTCATGAGCGCAACAGTCGACGTGCCCGGCCGGGCCTACGGCGGTGAGAGTGCCGCCGACCGCGACGACCGCAGGCGACGGCAGCTGCTGGACGCGGGCCTGCGGGTGTTCGGCAGCGTCGGGTACCGCGCCGCGACCGTCCGCGGACTGTGCCGCGAGGCCAAGATCGCCGACCGGCACTTCTATCAGTATTTCGACAAGACCGAGGATCTCCTGCTCGCGGTCTACGCAGAATGCATTGCGCAACTTACGGACTCGGTGTCCGAAGCCATGGCAGAGGTAGATCCTGACGGTGGTCTCGGGGCCGTTGCGAAGCAGTTGCTCGAACCGTTCTTTCAGGTGGTCGAGGACCCGCACCTTGCCCGCGTGGTGTGGATGGAGGTGCTGGGGGTCAGTTCTCGCGTCGAGCAGACCTATCTGACGGTGATGCACGAGTTCGGTGTTCTGCTGCTCGGCTACCTCCGCACGTTCGCGGGCGAGGTGCCGTCGGGCCCCGATATGGATGTCGACCTGCTCGCGACCGCCGCCATCGGCGGCATCAGCCACACCGCGATGACGTGGTACCAGAGCGGTTACGTCGCAGAGCGCCGCATCGTCGTCGCCACCATTGCGACCATGCTTGCCAACATCGTTGCGCCGCTGACGTCATAGCGTCGGATCACCAGCGCGGGCAGGTGTTCTCGAAGCTCGGATCGATACTCTGCATGTAGCCGGTGTCGTCACGGTCTCGGATCCCGCAGTCGAGATACAGCTGGTGCAGCGCCGCGAGCGCGTCCTCGTCGATCTCGATGCCGAGACCGGGCGCGGTGGGTACGGCCACCGCCCCGTCGACGAAGTTCAGAACGCCCGGGACCACGACGTCCTCGTGCTTCCACGGCCAATGGGTATCGCAGGCGTAGGTGAGATTCGGTGTGGCTGCGGCAAGGTGAACCATGGCCGCGAGACTGATTCCGAGATGGCTGTTCGAGTGCATCGACAGACCCATCTCGAAAGTCTCGCAGATTCCGGCGAGCAGTCTCGACCGCTGCAGACCTCCCCAGTAGTGGTGGTCGGACAGCACCACCTGCACCGAGTCCTTCAGCACAGCGGGCTTCAGGTGATCGAAAGCGACGACGCACATGTTGGTCGCGAGAGGCATCTTCGCTTCGCGCGCAACCTCGGCCATGCCGTCGAGCCCCGGTGTCGGGTCCTCGAGGTACTCCACGATGCCGTCGAGTTCGGCGGCGACGCGGATGGACGTATCGACGGTCCAGGCAGCGTTGGGATCGAGCCGAAGCGGTAGCTCGGGAAACGCTTCGCGTAGCGCCTTGATTCCGGCAATCTCCTCGTCGGGTGGAAAGACGCCGCCCTTGACCTTGATGGCCTCGAAACCGTACTCGTCGATCATCTTTCGAGCCTGGCGCACCAGGCCTTCCGGATCGATTGCCTCGCCCCACTCGTCGGGCTCTCGGCCGGGATGCGCTGCCCACTTGTAGAACAGATACGCGCTGAACGGAACCGAGTCCCGAACCTTGCCGCCGAGCAGATCGGACACCGGTCGCCCCAGCACTTTGCCCTGCACGTCCAGGCACGCGATCTCGAACGGGGAGAACACGCGGTCCGTCGTACTGGCCGTGGTGATCATACCGGCGACGCCGTCTCCGCCGGTGATCGACAGCGTCCCCAGCACGGTAGCGACGGCCTCTCGAATGTCGTTGAGCGCGAACACGTCCAGGCCGGCGATGGCCGTGGCGGCCGCGTCGAGACGAGCCAGATGCGCCGTGTCGGCGTACGTTTCACCGAGTCCGACGACGCCGGCATCGGTGTCCAACTGAATGATCGCGCGCAGCGCGTAGGGCTGATGCACGCCGACGGTGTTGAGCAACGGAGGATCGACGAAAGCGATGGGAGTGATCCGAGCGCCGGTGATCAGGACCGGTTCTCGCATCAGTGCACCGCGAGCTCGTCGGCCAGCACGGCCCGGCCGGCGGCGACGATTGCGGTGAGTTCCTCGAGGTGCGGCGCGCTGATGTCCACCAGCGGTGGGCGAACCGGTCCGGCCTCGATACCCTCCATCGTCACGCCCGCCTTGATGAGAGCGACGGCGTAGCCGGGAACCTTGTCGCGCAGGCGCACCAGCGGGTGGAAGAACTCGCGAAGCAGTGCGGCAGTGAGCTTGTCGTTGCCGTTTTCCATGGAGCGGTAGAACGCCAACGCCAGCTCGGGTGCGAACGCGAATGTCGCGGAGGAGTACAGCGTGACACCGATCGCGCGGTACGCCTGCTGGGAGACCTCGGCGGTGGGCAGGCCGTTGAAGAACTGGAAGGGCTTGCCCGACGGCTCCAGGGCATCCAGGACGGCGCGGACGATGCGGCCGACCTGATCGAGATCGCCTGTGCCGTCCTTGAACCCGACGACGGTGGGCAGCTGCGCTACCTCGACGGCCGAGTCCTCGGTGAAGCGGGCGTTGCCACGGTTGTAGACGATCAGCGGCAGATCGGATGCACCGGCAACGGCCTTGGTGTAGTTGACCAGACCGGCTTGCGGCATCGTCACCAGGTAGGGAGGCAGCAGCAAGATGCCGTCGGCTCCGTTGGTCTTCGCGCTCGACGCGAATGCCTTTGCCTGCGCCACGGACCCACCTGCACCGGCGTACACCGGAACCCGGCCCGCGACGACATCGACTGCGGTGCGCACGATCCTGCCGAACTCCTCGGTCTCGAGGGCATGGAATTCGCCGGTGCCGCAGGCGATGAACACTCCACCGGGTCCCGCGTCGACACCCTTCGCGATGTGAGCGGCCAGCAGGTCGTAATCGACCTCACCGGAAGCGGTGAACGGGGTGACGGGGAAGAACAGGACGCCGTCGAGCATGGGGATCTCCTCGAAAATTAGGTGGGGTGAGTCAGTCTTGGGTGAGCTGGCCGTCGATGCGGCGGAAGATGCCCTCGGGATTCCCGTCGGCGACAGCGCTGGGCAGCAACGACTTCGGTACATCCTGGTAAGAGACAGGGCGGAGGAAACGCTCGATCGCGAGCGATCCGACCGAGGTGGTGCGGGAGTTGGAGGTGGCGGGGAAGGGGCCGCCGTGGACCATCGCGTGGCCGACCTCGACGCCGGTCGGCCATCCGTCGAACAGGATGCGGCCGGCCTTGAGTTCGAGGATCGACAGGAGCTTGCCTGCCTCGGCATGATCGGACTCGTCGGCGTGGACGGTGGCGGTGAGCTGTCCCTCCAACAGCGCGGCGACGTCACGGACCTGCTGTGCATCGGTGCAGCGAACGATGAGGCTCGACGCGCCGAACACCTCGGCCTGCGCGGCCTCGGAGGTGAGGAACGTATCGGCGTCGGTGACGAACAGTGCTGCGCGGCAGGCATTCGGGGCGTCGGTGTCCGATCCACGCGCTACCACGGTCACCGCGTCGGACAGGCCGGCGACGCCGTCGGCATAGCTGGAGGCGATGTTCGGGGTCAGCATCGTGGTGGGGGTGGACTCCTGCACCGCGGTGGATGCTGCCTCCGTGAAGGACTGCAGTCCTGCGCCGTCCACGGCGATGACGAGGCCCGGGTTGGTGCAGAACTGGCCCGATCCCATTGTCAGCGATGCGACGAACGCGCGGCCCAGTTCGGCTCCGCGGGTGGCGAGTGCACCGTCCATGACGAACACCGGATTGATGGAACTCATCTCGGCGTACACCGGGATGGGCTCCCGACGACCCGCCGCAGCGGCGACGAGAGCTGTTCCACCCGAACGTGATCCGGTGAATCCGACGGCCTTGATGCGAGGGTCGGTCACCAGAGCGGTGCCGAGTCCGCGACCGGAGCCGAACAGCAGTGAGAAGGTGCCCGAGGGCATTCCGGTGGAGGACACTGCGTCGGCGATCGCGCGGCCGACCAGTTCGGACGTCCCCGGATGCGCGTCGTGCGCCTTGACGATCACGGGGCATCCGGCCGCGAGAGCGGAGGCGGTGTCGCCGCCGGCGACGGAGAAGGCGAGTGGAAAGTTGCTGGCTCCGAACACCGCAACCGGTCCCAGCGGAATCTGCCGTTGGCGGATGTCGGCGCGGGGGAGCGGCGTGCGCTCGGGCTGAGCCGGATCGATGCGGGCACCGTTCCAGCTGCCCTCGCGCAGAACGGAAGCGAACAGGCGCAGCTGACCGGTGGTGCGACCGACTTCGCCGGTGATGCGAGCCAGTGGAAGTCCCGACTCGGCGACCGTCCGCTCGATCAGGGTGTCGCCGAGCGCGGCGATGTTGTCTGCGATGGTCTCGAGGAACTGCGCGCGGGTCTCCGAGGAGGTGGCCCGGTAGTCGGCGAAAGCTTCGGCCGCTGCGGCGCAGGCCTTCTCGACGTCGGCATCGTCTCCGTGTCCGTAGGCTGGTTCGAGATTCTCGCCGGTGCTGGGGTCGATTCCGTGAATCTGCGTGCCGCCACCGAAGACCGGGGTGCCGGCGACGATCATCCGGCCGGTGAGGTGGGTGGACTGTGTCGTCGACGCTGTCATGGGGTGACTCCTAAGGCTGTGGTGCGGTACATGCGCTGACGCCGAGGCGTGACCTGGCTCATAGCTCACCACGGTAGAAGGCCGATCGATACATGTCCAAGTCTAAAAATGTCGCATTTGATTCAGTCTCGGTATCGATCTCACTGCCAGGACCGTTGTGCTCCGGGTGTCGTTACCAATACCGCTACGGCATCGTTCGATGCGCAGATGGTCTTGGACAGGCATCGATCCGGGGTCCTACTGTCGTTTGTGAGCCGAGTCACCGGAAGTATGTGAGAAAGGTCGGACATGAACGTCCACACCAGCACGCCCGTCGTCACCGATATGCGTGTCATTCCGATTGCCGGCCACGACGACATGTTGTTGAACCTCAGCGGTGCACATGCTCCGTACTTCACCCGCAATCTGGTGGTACTCACGGACTCGGACGGACGAACCGGCGTCGGCGAAGTGCCGGGCGGTGAGGCGATTCGGCAGACTCTCGAGGATGCGCGGGGGCTCGTCGAGGGCCAGGGCATCGGCCGGTACAACGCGGTGCTGGCCGAGATGCGCCGCGCGTTCGCGGATCGTGATGCCGGGGGCCGCGGAGCGCAGACCTTCGATCTGCGGATCGCGATCCATGCAGTGACCGCAGTGGAATCGGCCATGCTGGATCTGCTCGGCCAGCACCTCGGCGTCAGCGTTGCCGCACTGTTGGGGGACGGACAACAGCGCGAGAAGGTCCAGGCTCTGGGCTACCTGTTCTTCGTCGCCGATCGGACCAAGACCGACCTCGCCTACCGCAGTGCCGCCGACGAGGCCGCCGGGGCCGACGACTGGATGCGCATCAGGCACCAGGAGGCGATGGACCCCGCAGCGATCGTGCGCCTCGCCGAGGCTGCGCAGGCGCGCTACGGATTTCAGGACTTCAAGCTCAAGGGTGGTGCGCTGCCCGCGGCCGAGGAGGCTGCCGCGGTGCGCGCACTGGCCGAGCGATTCCCCGAGGCGCGAATCACGTTGGATCCGAACGGTGGTTGGCTGCTGAAGGACGCGATCGACACCTGCCGCGGGCTGCGCGACGTGTTGGCCTACGCCGAGGACCCCGTCGGGCCCGAGGGCGGTTTCTCCGGCCGCGAGGTGATGACGGAGTTCAAGCGGGCCACGGGATTGCAGACGGCGACCAACATGATCGCCACCGATTGGCGGGAAATGGGCCACACCATCCGGTCCGGTGCCGTGGACATCCCCTTGGCCGACCCACACTTCTGGACGATGGCCGGCTCGGTACGCGTTGCTCAGCTCTGTGACGCCTGGGGCCTGACGTGGGGTTCGCACTCCAACAATCACTTCGACGTCTCTCTCGCCATGTTCACCCATGTCGCGGCGGCGGCCCCGGGCACGATCACCGCCATCGACACCCACTGGATCTGGCAGGACGGGCAACGAGTCACCAAGGAGCCGTTCACGATCGAGAATGGCTACCTCACCGTGCCCGACAAGCCGGGTCTGGGCGTCGAGCTCGACTTCGAGCAGGTCGACGCGGCACACGAGCTGTACCTGAAGGAAGGCCTCGGCGCCCGTGACGACGCCATCGGCATGCAGTATCTGATCGAGGGATGGACGTTCGACAGCAAGCGGCCGGCTCTGGTCCGATGAGTTCGGGTGCGCTGATGAAGATCGTCGTCGGGGATCGCAACATCCTGCCGCACCGCGAGCAGTTCGAGGCGGGATTGCCTGATGGCGCAGAGGTGATCTGGTGCGTGCCGTTCGACGAGAGTCGGGTCATCGGCGAACTTGCCGACGCGGACGTGTACGTCGGCGGCAAGTTCAGCGCGGCCATGGGTGCCGCAGCGCCGAAGTTGCGTATGGTGCACGTCGCGGGTGCCGGAACGGACAACGTCGATCGCTCCGGGCTAGGTCCTGATGTGCAGGTGTGCAGCACCTTTCATCATGAGCAATCGATCGCCGAGTACGTTGTGGCGGCGACGGTGATGCTGCGCCGCAATTTCCTGCAGCAGGATCGCGCACTCCGCTCCGGTGTGTTCGCCACTGCCGTCTACGACCCGAGCATCGCGCAACCGTTGTCGCTGAGCGGTGCCCGCATCGGATTCGTCGGCTTCGGGCATATCGGCAAGCGAACGTTGCAGCTGTTTCAGGCCTACGGCGCGGTGGGTGCTGCCGTCACCGGGAGCGGTCGTGCTTCGGGCGAGGGTCTCGAATGGGTTTCGGATACACAGGATTTGGGAAAGATTGCCGAGTTCGCCGATGTACTCGTGGTCTCCGCGCCGCTGAACGAGCGTACCCGCGGCATGATCGGTGCCGAGGAGCTGAGCAGGCTCGGTAGCGACGGGGTACTCGTCAATGTCGGTCGTGGTCCGTTGGTGCAGGAACAACCGCTGTTCGACGCCCTGTCGCGCAACGAGATTGCCGCCGCTGCGATCGACGTGTGGTATCGCTACCCCGGGCCGGACGGTGTGGGAGAACCGAGTGTGTTGCCGTTTCGCGATCTCGACAACGTGCTGATGACGCCACACTCGTCGGGCGTCACGCACCATACGTTCGTGGGCCGAGTCGCGGATATTGCGTCGAACATCGATGCGCTGGCGGCATCGATCGACCGATAATCGGTGTTGGACCCGCATTGTACCGGCTAAATAGTCTGTGAGACAGCGTAAATCGACGATACTAGGAGCCTCAGATGACCATTGCCACAGACAAACCGACCAGCGGCCTCACTGCCCCGGATGCTGCGATCACCGCATTGGCCGCCGGTGCCGCCAGCATCGATCGCATCGCCGAGGTCACGCTGTCCTCGATCGTGCTACCGCTGAAGAATCCGATCAGCGACGCCAAGGTGCTCACCGGCCGGCAGAAGGCGATGACCGAGGTGGTGTTCCTGTTCGCCGAAATTCGGACCGAACAGGGCCATGAGGGAATCGGTTTCGGATACTCCAAGCGGGCAGGCGGTCCAGCTCAGTTCGCTCATGCCCAGGAGATCGCCCCGGTGCTCATCGGTGAGGACCCGAACGACATCGGCAAGATCTGGACCAAGCTGGTGTGGGCCGGAGCGTCGGTGGGCCGCAGTGGTGTTGCCACGCAGGCGATCGCGGCGATCGACATCGCGCTATGGGATCTCAAAGCCAAGCGTGCCGGGTTGCCGCTGGCCAAGTTGATCGGCTCGTCACGCGATTCGGTCCAGACCTACAACACCTCCGGTGGATTTCTGCACACTCCGATCGCGGAGGTCATGGAGAACGCCGCGATTTCACTCTCGAACGGTATCGGTGGCATCAAACTGAAGGTGGGACAGCCGGATTGGCGCACCGACATCGCCCGGGTCACCGCGGTGCGCGAGTTCCTCGGCGACGACGTTCCTCTGATGGTCGACGCCAACCAGCAGTGGGACCGCCCGACGGCGCAGCGCATGGGCCGAATCCTCGAGCAGCTCGACCTCGTGTGGATCGAAGAGCCGCTCGACGCCTACGACGCCGAGGGACACGCCCAGCTCGCTCGTAGCCTCGACACTTCGATCGCCACTGGAGAGATGCTGGCCAGCGTCGGCGAGCACGTGCGCCTCATCGAGGCCGGCTCGGTCGACATCCTGCAACCCGACGCTCCCCGCATCGGCGGCATCACGCAGTTCCTGAAGTTGGCCACACTGGCCGAGCGCCACAATCTGCAGCTCGCCCCGCACTTCGCCATGGAGATCCACCTGCACCTCGCGGCGGTGTATCCCCTGCAGACGTGGGTGGAGCACTTCGACTGGCTGGACCCGTTGTTCGACGAGCACCTCGAGACACGAGACGGACGCATGCATCTGTCCGCTCGCCCGGGGCTCGGATTCACGCTGAGCGAGCAGGGACGAGCGTGGACCGTGGCGAAGGCAGTCGTGCGCTAGCCGGTACCGGCCACGGTCACACGGGAAGGATGCGGCGCATGAGCGATCTGGCTGCGGCGACGACGAGTTGCCGATTGTGCGTGTGCACGAATTCGAATCGACGATCTGTGTCGGCGCAGTCCGTATCACCCAGATCGCGGGCGATGAGCGCCGAGAAATAGTGCTGACCGACCGCGGTGATCGTCCACTCTCGGGTGAACTCCTCCGTGGGGTCGAGATCTGCTCCGCGCACACCCGGCGCAGGCTCTCCTCCCAACCCGACGCCCACGGCTGCGACAAACGCGTGCTTGGTGGCCAGCAAGGCGTACTGCGCAGCGACAGGCGGGCTGAACCATCGGGAATGCTGGAAGGTGGACATGAGGGCCAGCGAATCGTTGGTATCGCGGGCGTGGTCCTCGATCTGGCGGGAGATGGCACGAATGAAGGCTTTGGTTCCGATGGACGGGGCCACGAGCTCGAACAGATCCGATGGCAGGTTCGGCACCAGACCGGAGTTCGCAACGGGCTCGCTCAGGATCGACTGCGCACCCGGTGCGGTCCGAACGGACTCGGGCAGGGGGCCAGGCCTTCCGAACAGCCATCCCTGTCCCAGTACCGCGCCGAGCGAGTGAGCGCGGGCGAGGTGTTCGTCGTTTTCGATGCCCTCTGCCAGAACAGTCGCCCCGGTCGCCTCGGAATGCGCTCGTACCGCGGCGATCACGCGCGCCTGCTCTCGACTCGGATCTCGCTGGACCAACGAACGGTCGAGTTTGATGATGTCCGGTGCGACGAACTCGAGCATGGTCATCGTGTCCGGATGCACGCTGATGTCGTCGAGAGCGATGCGGCATCCTGCCCGCCGACCATCGGCAACCACGGACAACAACACTGCGGGATCGGCCAGCAGTGACCTCTCGGTCAACTCGAGCACCACGGAAAATCGGCCCTCGGCCGCTGCGAACGCGCGCTTGGCACCGTCGGTCGGTCCGGTCGCGGTGTGGGGTTCCACGTTGACGAACAAGCACAGTTCCTGTGCCATCCCTGCAGCGAGTGCCGCGTCGACCGCGCTTGTGCGACACGCCCAATCGAGATCGTCCACCACACCCAGATCTGCCGCCGTCGCAAACACGGAATCCAGGTCCAGTAGGGGCCACTCGGGCCACCGCGCCAGAGCCTCGTACCCGAGGACGGTTCCGGTGCCGAGTTCGATCACGGGTTGGAACACCGGGCGGACAGCGTTCACATCAGCGAGGGCAGAGGCGATCGCCTCGTGCGAGGAACGCTCGCGCACAGCGTCGTCCGGCATGAAGATGTCCTTTTTCGCGATCGAACATTGAGCTTCAGCTCAATTCCGACGTTACCCGCCCGGAGCGAGCTCAGTGCGGAACCGCGGCCGTCTGGGTAGACGAAGAGCCCGGAGCCGATGCGTACGTCATGGCAAGCCGATATCGAGAGCACCGTTCAGCCCATCGTCGTCCGCACCGACGGACGAATCCCACCACTGCGCGGAGCGCACAGTACTGTTTCTCGAGTGACAGACGCTCACCAGGCATCGCGATGGTCCGCGATCTTTCGGCCCACGCCGGTTCGGGTCATGGCGTCCGGCTTTGCGCTCGCCATTGTCTTCGGGGCAGGCGTGCTGCTGATTCCGGGCTCCACCCAGTCGGGGAGTGAGGCCGGAGTACTGCAGGCGTTGTTCACGTCCACCTCGGCGGTCAGTCTGACGGGCCTGATCGTGGTGGACACCCCGGTGTACTGGTCGGGCTTCGGGCAAGGAGTGATACTCGGTCTGATCCAGATCGGTGGATTCGGCATCATGACGATCGCGTCGTTGGTCGGTTTGGTGCTCGCCGACCGAATTGGACTGCGTGGCAGACTCAATGCCGCTGCAGAGGTGCGTACCTCCGGGCTCGGCGACGTTCGCAGCGTTGTCATCGGAGTGTTCCGAACCAGCCTGCTGATCGAGACCGTCGTCGCGATCGCTCTCGCGCTCAGGTTCGCGATCGGGTACGGCGAAAGTCCCGGTCGGGCGATCTGGCTCGGTGTCTTCCATTCCGTGTCGGCGTTCAACAATGCCGGATTCGCTCTCTTCAGTGACAGCCTGATCGGATTCGCCACCGACCCGTGGATCTGTGTTCCAGTGATGGTCGCCGTCGTGCTGGGAGGCATCGGCTTTCCGGTTCTGTTCGAGCTGTTCCGGCACGTTCGGCGGGGTCGAGGTCGACAGAGATGGTCGCTGCACACCCGCCTGACGCTCTCGGTCACCGGCGTTCTACTCGTGGCGGGACCGGCGCTGATTCTGTTGCTCGAATGGGCCAGGACTCTGGGCGGCTACGGGATCTGGGACAAAATGCTCGTCGCCACTTTCGCGGGCGTCATGCCGCGCACCGCCGGGTTCAACAGCATCGACTACGCCGATGCCGACAACGCGACTCTGCTGGTCACCGACGTTCTCATGTTCATCGGTGGCGGCAGTGGCGGCACCGCAGGCGGCATCAAGGTCACCACGTTCGCCCTGTTGCTGTTCGTCATCCTCGCCGAAATTCGTGGCGATCGCGATGTGAGTATCTTCGATCGCAGAATCGATCCGCGCGTACAGCGCCAGGCGTTGACCGTGGCACTGATCGGCGTCGCGTTGGTCATGCTCCCGGTCGTCGCGTTGCTGGCGGGCACGGACTTCGACCTCGACGTCCTGCTGTTCGAGGTCGTCTCGGCCTTCGCCACCGTCGGTCTGTCCACCGGCATCACCGCGCAGTTGCCGGGGTGGGGTCAGGTGATTCTGATCGTTCTGATGTATCTGGGCCGCATCGGTTCCATCACCCTGGTCAGTGCCCTTGCTGCCCGCGACCGCGGTCGGCGTTACACGCTCCCCACCGAAAGGCCGTTCATTGGCTAGGAAACCGTCCTCCGAAGTCGTCGTCGTCCTCGGCCTCGGCCGATTCGGCAAATCGCTGGCACTGGAACTGATGGGCCAGGGTGTCGAAGTCCTCGGCATCGACACCGACGAGGCTGTGGTGCAACGTGTCTCGGACCGGCTCACGCACGCCGCAGTGGCCGACACCACCGACGAGGAGTCGTTGCGACAACTGTCGGTGCACGAGTACGACCGCGCAGTCGTGGGCATCGGATCCGATCTCGAGGCGAGTCTGTTGACCGCATCCGCGCTGATAAACCTGTCGGTGTCCCACATCTGGGCCAAGGCGATCAGCAACGCACACGCCAAGATCCTCACCCAGATCGGCGTGCACCATGTGGTCAGGCCCGAGCACGACATGGGCAAGCGCGTCGCCCACCTGGTCCGCGGCCGGATGATGGACTACATCGAATTCGACGACGGTTTCGCCATGATCAAGACCTCTCCACCCACCTCCATCATCGGAAAGAAGTTGGGCGAGAGCGGAATACGTACCAAGCATCGTGTCACCGTCGTCGCGGTCAAGCGTCAGGGTGAGGGATTCACCTACGCCACGGCCGACACGGTGATCGGCGCAGGCGATACCGTCATCGTCTCCGGTCAGGTTCGAGACGCCGAACGTTTCAGTGAGTCGACCTGAGTGATTCCAGCGTCGCGCGGGCTCCTCGCTCCTGCAGAGACGACAGCTGTTTCGTGTACTCGGCGACGAAGCGCTCGTTGTCGATCAGATCGCCGAACACTGAGCGGTTCGCGATGAACGCTGTGGGGTTCTCGCGCTGGCTCTGCGCGATCGGCACCAGCGAGTCCTTCAACTGATCGACGATCTCGATGGGCTCGCCGGCTTCGTCGACGGCCTCGGCGTAGCGAGCCCAACTGGCCACCACTGCGGTGGAGCGGGCGATCTCCCCGCCGGTCTCGAGGTTCTTGCGGATGACGGGTAAGAGCCACTTGGGAATTCGATCCGAGGACTCGGCGCACAGACGGGCGACGGTATCGCGGATTTCCGGGTTGGAGAACCGCTCGATCAACGTCTTCTTGTAGTCGGTCAGATCGATGCCGGGGACCGGCTGCAGCGTCGGGGTTGCCTCCTCGTCCATGTAGGCGAGCAGGAAGTCCGCGAACAGCGAATCCTGGCAGACCTCGTGGACGAGGCGATAGCCACTGAGGTAACCGAAGTACGCGAGCGCCTGATGGCTGGCATTGAGCAACCGCAGCTTCATCAGTTCGTACGGGGTGACATCCTCGACCACCTGAACGCCCACATCCTCCAGCGGCGGACGGCCGAGGGTGAACTTGTCCTCCAGCACCCACTGCGTGAACGGCTCGCCCGCGACGGGCCACTGGTCGTCGATCGCGTATCGCACCGAAAGCTGTTCGGTCACTTCCGGCGTCGTGACCGGTGTGATGCGATCGACCATCGAGTTGGGGAACGCCCCTTCGGCGTCGATCCAGTCGGCCAATGCCGGGTCCTTCAGGCGTGCGAACGTCGTGAACGTCGACTGTGCCATGTGGCCGTTGCCCTCGATGTTGTCACAGGACATGACAGTGAACGGCGTCATGCCACGTTCCTTGCGTCGGGCCAGCGCCTCGATGACGAGCCCGAATGTCGTTGCGGGTACTGCGCCGTCGGCCAGGTCGGCGACGATGGCCGGGTTGTCCGCGTCGAACTCGCCGGTGGTCGCCGAGAAGTTGTAGCCGCCCTCGGTGATGGTGAGCGAGACGATCTTGGTCGTGTCGGCGGCCATCTTCTCGATCACGGCCTCGGCGTCGTCCGGTGCGAAGAGGTACTCGACGATGGATCCGATGACGCGGGTGTCCCACGTGCCGTCGGAATGCTTGAGCGCCAGCGTGTACAGGCAGTCCTGTGCCTGCATGACGTCGTGCATTCTCCGGTCTCCTGGCATCACCCCGACTCCGCAGATTCCCCAGTCCAGTGCCTGCCCCTGCTGCAACAGGCGGTCGACATACATTGCCTGGTGGGCGCGATGGAAGCCACCGACACCGAAATGCACGATGCCCACCGTCACTTCGGATCGGTCGTACGTCGGAACTGCGACGTCCTCGATGAAGTCGGCGAGGTTCTGCGAGTTCAGCTTCATGCGTTCGTCTCCTTCGAAAGTCCTGGAATGACTACGGCTTTGATGCTTCCGGGTTGCCTGTCGGCGTTCAATGCATCCTCCACGCCGTCGAGTCCGAACCTCGCCGTCACCATAGCGTCGAGATCCACCATGCCCGACGCGACCAGCTCGCGTGCGATCGGCCATGTGTTGGCATAGCGAAAGACGCCGGTGAGCAGCAACTCTCGGTTCTGGATCACCGAGATCGGCAGTGGGTAGTCCGATCCGCCCATGCCGACGAGGACGACAGTGCCTGCGGGTCGGACCGCATGAATGCCGTCGATCACGGCTCGGGCCGCACCGGAGGCGTCGATGAAGGCGTCGACCGTCACGGCACGCACGTCCTCGGCGGCGGGGTCGATCACCCGCGTCGCACCGAATTTCTCTGCGTTGCCGCGGCGGGAGGCGTCGATATCGGTGACGATGACCTCGGTGGCACCGAATGCGCGCGCGACCTGCGCAGTGACGAGACCGACGGGACCCGCTCCTGCGATGAGCACGCTCGAACCGGCGGAGATGCGTGCCTTCTGGGCCGACGCGATGCCCACCGACAGGGGTTCGAAGAGGGCGGCTGCCTCGTCGGAGATGTCGTCGGGGACGTCGTGCGCGAAGGTCGATTGGATCAGCACGTACTCCGCGAGCGCTCCGTCGATGGGCGGCGTCGCGAAGAATTCCATGGCCGGGCACAGGTTGTAGCGACCTGCACGGGATTGTGCGCTGGTGGGATCGGGGCGCTGCGGCTCGATGGACACTCGCTGTCCGATGCGGGTGTCGGAGACTTCGGTGCCCACGGCCACGATGACGCCCGCCGCCTCGTGTCCGAGTACGAGGGGGCCGTCGACCACGTAGTCGCCGATGCGTCCCTCGCGGTAGTAATGCGCGTCGGAACCGCACACTCCGACTGCCGTGACCTGCACGAGGACCTCGTCGTGCGCGGGCGTGGGGACGGGCCGTTCGGCGAGTCGTATGTGCTGCACTCCGGTCAGGACGCTGACCTGCATGGACTGTGGCACGGGTCGCTGTGTGCGAGGGGGTGTTGTGTAGATCACACCTTAATGTTAGCTTAGTGAGCAGATGAACACGAGTTGAGCATCTGCTCACAACTTGGGGAGGCGACATGGATGGATCGAGATCCGATCCAGCGGGGTCACAGGCTCCGCGGTCCGGAGAGGACCTCCGCCTGGCTCTGCGTGCCGCGACCATGTACCACCTCGAAGGCGCGACTCAGGCCGAGATCGCCGTGAAGCTCGGCGTCTCGCGGCCGACCGCAGGACGGTTGGTGGCTCGCGCTCGCACCCAGGGGCTCGTGACGATCGAGATCAACGTCCCCGACGATCTGCAGGGCACCGTGCATGCGGACGTCGAGCGCGAGCTCGAAGCGAAGTTCGGACTCACCGAGGTGCTGGTCGTGTCGGACGTCATCGACGGCACGGACACCGGCTACGGGTCCCTGGGTCGTGCGGCAGCGACGTTGCTTTCCCGTCGCCTCAAGGATCGTGATGTCCTCGGCTTCACATGGGGACCCGAGACGGTGGCGGTGGCGAGCTCGCTGAAGACCCGATCCACCAAATGTGCTGCGGTAGTGCAACTCGACGGTTCCATCACCTCGGCCGACTATCAGACCGGTGTCGAGTACACACTCGGACGGTGCGCTGCGTATCTGCAGGCGACACCCATCAGGCTCAACGCGCCGCTGTACGCCGATCAGGCGACTGTCGTTGCGTTGGAGCAGGATTCCGTGATCTCTCGCGCCCTCAAAGCCGGGACCGATGCCGATGTGATGATGTACGGCATCGGTCCCGTTTCCACGTCCACCACGTTGTTCGAGGGCAGCTTCATCGACCTCGATGTGCTCGACGAACTGCGCAGACTCGGCGCGGTCGGTGAGATCGGAGGCCGGTTCTACGACGCCGACGGCAACGACACCGGAGGGTCGCTCCCCGGCCGCACCGTGTCGGTGGGACTCGACGCCATCAGGGCGTGCGACCGGGCCGTGCTGGTCACCGGCGGAAAACGAAAACACGAAGCGCTGCTCGGTGCGCTTCGCGGTGGACTGGCATCGATCCTGGTCACCGACATCGACAGCGCGCGTTGGCTCGTCGATACATCCACATCAGCGTCGAATGGAAAGGTATCTCAGTGAAAGCTCTACCGAAAGTGGTTGTCGCGACCTCGCTCGCGACGACCTTGGTGCTGTCCGGATGTGCCGGTGCCGGCTCGTTCGGCGGTGACGGTGACGGTACGACGATCACCGTCGCGATCGTCTCGAATTCGCAGATGTCCGATGCCATTTCGCTCGCTCCGGAGTTCGAGGCGGAGAACCCGGGCATCAATCTGAAGTTCGTGTCGTTGTCGGAGAACGAGGCGCGCGCGAAGATCACGGCCTCGGTGGCAACCGGCGGCGGTGAGTTCGACGTGGTGATGATCAGCAACTTCGAGACCCCGCAGTGGGCCGAGAACGGTTGGCTCACCAATCTTTCCGAGTACGCGGACGCCACGCCGGGGTACGACGAGGACGATTTCATTCCGACGTTGAAGGAATCGCTGTCGTACGAGGGCAGCATGTACTCCGTGCCGTTCTACGGTGAGTCGTCGTTCCTGATGTACCGCAAGGACCTGATGGAGCAGGCCGGTATCGACATGCCGGCCGAGCCCACCTGGCAGCAGGTGGCCGATGCCGCTGCTGCACTCGACAGCCCCGGCCTGTCCGGAATCTGCCTGCGCGGCAAGCCCGGCTGGGGTGAGGTGCTCGCTCCGCTGAACACGGTCATCAACGCGTTCGGTGGCCGCTGGTACGACGAGAACTGGAACGCTCAGCTGAACAGTCCCGAGGTCGTCGACGCCGTGGAGTTCTACGTCGACACCGTGCGCGAGCACGGTCAGGCCGGTGCGGCCACCAGTGGCTTCAGTGAGTGCGGAACGCAACTGTCACAGGGCAATACAGCGATGTGGTACGACGCCACCTCGGCCGTCTCGGTCCTCGAGGACCCGTCGTCGAGCAACGTCGTCGGGCAGATCGGTTACGCCAAGGCCCCGTCGGCGGCCAAGGGCGACAACGGCTGGCTGTACTCCTGGGCACTGGGAATCCCCAAGACCAGCGAGGCCCCCGACGAGGCGTGGAAGTTCGTCTCGTGGATGACCAGCAAGGAGTACCTGAACAAGGTCGGTAACGAACTCGGTTGGGAGCGTGTACCTCCCGGAAGCCGTCTGTCGACCTACGAGATTCCCGAGTACGCAGAGGCGTCGGCCGCCTACGGTCAGCTGACTCTCGACTCCATCGACAGCGCCGACCCGAACAACCCCACCGTGGATCCGGTTCCGTACACCGGAGTCCAATTTCTGACCATTCCCGAGTTCCAGGATCTCGGTACCCGGGTCAGCCAACAGATCAGCGCCGCGATCGCAGGACAGATCAGCGTCCAGGAGGCGCTCGACCAATCGCAGCAATACGCCGAAGTGGTCGGCAGGACGTATCAGGAGGACCAGGGATGACCACCACCGAAGAACGGACGGCTCCGACCGAACCGGAGAAGTTCGTACCGCGACCGAGAACGATCTCCAAGGCCGAGGGCTGGCGTCGACGCGGCCCGCTGTTGCCGGCGTTGGTGTTCGCCATCATCGTCACGCAGATCCCGTTCCTGTTCACGCTGTACTACTCGACGCAGTCCTGGAACCTCGTTCGTCCGGGTTCGCGTGAGTTCAACGGTCTGAACAACTACATCGACGTGTTCCGCGACAGTCAGTTCCGCGAGGTCGCGATGAACACCGTGATCATGATCGTGGGAACGGTGATCATCTCGGTGATCCTCGGTCTGGCCCTCGCGTTGCTGCTCGATCGAAAGTTCATCGGACGCAGTCTGATCCGTACGTTGTTGATCACCCCGTTCCTCGTCACCCCGGTGGCCGGTGCGCTGATCTGGAAGACGACGATGTTCGATCCCGTCTTCGGTCTGATCAACTTCGCCCTGAGCCCGTTCGGTGTCGGTGAGATCGACTGGGTCTCGCGGTTCCCCCTGGCTGCGGTCATGACGAACCTGGTGTGGCAGTGGACGCCGTTCATGATGCTGCTGATTCTGGCCGGGCTGCAGTCCATGCCCAAGGACATCGCCGAGGCCGCACGCGTGGACGGAGCGGGCCCGTTCAAGCTCTTCCGTGAGCTGACGTTGCCGCACCTGCGCCGGTTCATCGAACTGGGCACGGTTCTCGGTGCGATCTACCTCGTCAACACCTTCGACGCCGTCTACATGATGACCTCCGGTGGACCGGGAGTCGCGTCGGCCAATCTGCCGTTCTACATCTACCAACGTGCCTTCCTCGGCTTCGACATCGGTCAGGCCGCGGCCATGGGCGTCGTCACCGTGGTGGCAACCATCATCCTCAGCACTCTGGCGCTGAGACTGATCTTCAAGAGCTTCAGCGCAAACGAGGAGGCGGCGTGATGAGCACGGCAACCACGAGCAAGAAGAAGGCCGTCGCGCAGACCTCGGACGGGCAGGAGATTCGTAAGAAGAGCAAGTGGGGACCGGGCACGATCTGGTCCTTCGTTGCCTGGGTGGCCGGTATCGCCTTCTTCTTCCCCGTGCTCTGGATGGTGATCACCGGCTTCAAGCAGGAGGCCGACGCCTACTCCAACCCGCCGAAGCTGCTCTTCACCCCTACCCTCGATCAGTATCGAGGCGTCCTCGAGAGCGGCATCGGCACCACCCTGCTGAACTCGGCGTTCGCGACGATCGTCTCGACGATTCTCGTTCTGCTACTGGGTGTTCCGGCGGCGTTCGCGCTGTCGCTGCGACCGGTCAAGAAGACCCAGGACGTGCTGTTCTTCTTCATCTCGACCAAGATGCTGCCCGTCGTCGCTGTCATCGTGCCGCTGTACGTCATCGTCGGTGACATCGGCATGCTGGACAACATCTGGGCGCTGGTGGTCCTCTACACCGCGATGAATCTACCGATCGCGGTGTGGATGATGCGTTCGTTCTTCATGGAAGTACCGTCGGAACTGCTCGAGGCCGCCAGCATGGACGGTGCATCGCTGTGGACCTCGGTGCGTGAGGTGATTCTGCCGCTCGTCTCTCCCGGCATCGCGGCGACGTCGTTGATCTGCGTGATCTTCTCGTGGAACGAGTTCTTCTTCGCCGTCAACCTCACTGCTGTTCAGGCTCAGACGATTCCGGTGTACCTCGTCGGATTCATCACCGGCCAGGGCCTGTACTGGGCTCAGCTGTCCGCCGCTGCGACGTTCGCAGCACTCCCCGTCGTCCTTGCCGGATGGTTCGCGCAGAACAAGCTCGTGCGCGGCCTGTCCTTCGGCGCCATCAAATAGGAGAAAGTCTCATGGCTGCAATCACGTACAAGAAGGCATCCTGCGTCTACGAAGGTGCCGATTCGCTCGCCGTCGATTCCCTCGACCTCGAGATCGAGGACGGCGAGTTCGTCGTCCTGGTCGGACCGTCCGGCTCCGGCAAGTCCACGGCCCTTCGTATGCTCGCCGGTCTCGAGGAGATCGACGGTGGCGCAATCGAAATCGGTGGCAAGAACATGGTGGGCGTTCCGTCCAAGGACCGCGACATCGCCATGGTCTTCCAGAACTACGCGCTCTACCCCAACAAGACCGTCGGAGAGAACATGGGCTTCGCGCTCAAGATGCGCGGGGTCTCGCTCGAAGAGCGGACGAAGAAGGTGGCCGAGGCGGCGAAGGTTCTCGACCTCACCGAGTACCTGGACCGCAAGCCCGGCAAGCTCTCGGGCGGCCAGCGTCAGCGAGTTGCCATGGGCCGCGCCATCGTTCGTGAGCCGCAGGTGTTCTGCATGGACGAGCCGTTGTCCAACCTCGACGCCAAGCTACGGGTGCAAACGCGTACGCAGATCGCGGCGTTGCAGCGCAGGCTCGGCACCACGACCGTCTATGTCACCCACGATCAGGTCGAGGCCATGACGATGGGCGATCGTGTCGCAGTCCTTCGTGGTGGCAAGCTGCAGCAGTTCGCCTCTCCCACAGACCTGTACGACAACCCGGTCAACGCGTTCGTCGCAGGATTCATCGGCTCGCCGGCGATGAACCTGATGACGGTGCCCATCGGCTCGGGCGGCGTCCAGATCGGCAAGTTCCTGCTCCCGCTCGAGCGCGACGAGCTGACCAAGCTCGCGAGCCTGGGCATCGACGAGGTCACCATCGGAATGCGGCCCGAGAACCTCGGCATCGTCCACGGCGGCGGCGAGGGCTTCGAGGGCAAGGTCGATCTCATCGAGGAGCTGGGCAGTGAGTCCTACGTCTACGCGCACCTCGACGACCCGAAGGTCAAGGGACTCGACGGGGGACCCGTGTCGTTGGTTGCGCGTTCGGCCGTGCGCGCTCCGGCGAAGATCGGCGAGAGCATCGGCCTGACGCGCCTCGACGGAGCAATCCACCTCTTCCACCCCGAGTCGGGGGAGCGCATCTAACGCGGTCGGTACGCGGCTTTTCGTGCCAGGATCAGTGCCGTCAGGAGGGCGGCACCCCAGAGCAGGAAGATGCCGTCGAAGAACAGGTGTCCGTACTTGACGCTTCGATTCTCGTCCGAGGCGATCAGGCCGATCACCGCGCCGATGAACGACGCTCCGCCCCACAGGATCAGCAGCACAGAGCCGGGCCAGGATATGCCGAGAATCAACGACGGCAGCCGGGTCCGGTTCTGTGCTGCCAGGCGCGGCCGGTTCAGGTAGGCGAGGGCAGGAAGAATTGCCGCTGCGAGTTTGACCAGTGTGAGCACCAGCAGCGCCGTTCGCGCTGTCTGCGGTTCGGTGTCCACCCACTCTGTGGCGAAGGAGCCGACGGTATCGAGCATCCACCGCCCACCCGCGGCCCAATAGCCGGAAAACGCGGCGTGAACTATCCCCAGTGCACATGCGATCGCGAAGAATCTGATGGCCACGGTGATGGAGGCTAGCCGAGTTGTCACCCCCGTTCAGGGGTAGCGAGGGATTGTTCATCTCCCCTACCGTGGCGGTGATGGGCATCACAGGCTACGGAGGAAACATGGCCGAATCGGCGTACACGGCATTCAGGGACGCTCGCGATCTACTGCTCGACACGTACGGTGAGTACGACCGAGCTGTATCGACTTTCGAGTGGCCGTCGTTCGGTGAGACGTTCAACTGGGCGATCGATTGGTTCGATGCGATCGCACGAGGCAACGACGGGACTGCGCTGTGGATCGTCGAGGAGGACGGTCGCGAGGCCAAGTACAGCTTCGACGACATCGCGCGTCGCTCCGATCAGGTGGCTCGGTGGCTCGAGCAACTGGGCATCGGCCGCGGCGACTCGGTGATCCTGATGCTGGGCAATCAGGTGGAACTGTGGGAGGCGATGCTCGCGGTGATGAAGCTGGGCGCGGTCCTGATGCCGACCACCACGGCCATCGGATCCGCAGACCTGACCGATCGCGTGGTACGCGGCAATGCGCGTGCCGTGATCGTGAACCCCTCGGACACCGGCAAATTCGACGACGTCCCCGGTGACTACCTGCGCATCGCAACCTCCGCGCACGACAGCTGGCTCGATTACTCCGATGCTCGTTCTGTGGAGGCCCGGCCGTTCGAGTCCGTCACTGCGCCGGACGACCGCCTGCTGATGTACTTCACCTCCGGCACCACCAGCAAGCCCAAGCTCGTCGAGCACACTCAGATCTCCTATCCCGTGGGGCATCTGAGCACGATGTACTTCCTGGGGCTGCGGCCTGGTGACGTGCACCTGAACATCAGCTCGCCTGGGTGGGCCAAGCACGCGTGGAGTTGCTTCTTCGCGCCGTGGATCGCCGAAGCGACCATCTTCATCTACAACTACGGCAAATTCGACGCGAAAGCACTGCTCAAGCAGATCCGGCGGGCCGAGGTGACCACGTTCTGCGCACCGCCGACGGTGTGGCGCATGCTGATTCAGGCCGATCTCGCCGGTGGCGGTGGTTCCCTACGCGAGGCCATCGGCGCGGGTGAGCCGCTCAACCCCGAGGTGATCTCCACGGTGCAGCGGGAGTGGGGTCTGAACATTCGCGACGGATTCGGGCAGACGGAAACCACTGCGCTGGTGGCCAATACGCCCGGTGCGGTACTCAAGTCCGGTTCGATGGGGAGGCCGCTGCCGGGTGTACCGGTGGTGATCGTCGACCCCACCACCGGCGAACTCGCCGACGAGGGCGAGATCTGCCTCGACCTGGCGCAGAATCCGTTCAACCTGATGACCGGCTACCTCGGAGATCCCGAACGCAATGCTGCCGTCATGGCCGACGGCTACTACCACACCGGCGACGTCGCATCACGGGACTCCGAGGGCTACATCACCTACGTCGGCCGCACCGACGACGTGTTCAAGGCCTCGGATTACAAGATCTCCCCGTTCGAGCTCGAAAGCGTACTCATCGAACACCCCGCCGTGGCCGAGGCCGCGGTGGTTCCGGCCCCGGACGAGACGCGACTTGCCGTTCCCAAGGCGTATGTGGCATTGGCGTCGGGCTGGGAACCCAACGAGGCCACGGCGTTCGAGATCCTCAAGTACGCCCGCGAGCACCTGGCCCCGTTCCTGCGGGTGCGGCGAATCGAGTTCTTCGAGCTACCGAAAACCATCTCGGGCAAGATCCGCCGAGTGGAGTTGCGCGCTCGCGAGGACGCAGCCGTGGGTCCACTGGACACCGAGTGGCGTGACGATCAGTTCCCTGCGCTGAAGAGGTGATGTGGCTGTCCACTATTTGCTGTGGGAGGCGGGATTCCGATTCTGGAGGCGAATAGTGGACACTCAGGTCAGTTGGTGCGGGCGCGCAGGGTTTCGCTTGCCGTAGGTGATGTGGCTGTCCACTATTTGCTGTGGGAGGCGGCATCCCGATTCTCGAGGCGAATAATGGGCGCTGAGGTCAGTTGCTCCAGAACCGTTCGAGGTGTTCGAGCACCTCTGCGGACGCCGCCATCGTCGTCGCGTGGTCGAAGCCGCGAATGACATGCAATTCGGAGTTCGGCACCAGAGCGGCGGCGGCCCGTGTGTCGTCGAGCCTGGTGCCGTCCTGGCTGCCGACGTAGAACAGAGACGGCTGGGTGAACTGCTGCAGCGCCTCGTCCGGTAGGCCGGGATCGGCGTCGGACGCTCGAATGTACGCGGCTATGGCTCGAGCGTCGTTGGCGGAGAACACCGCTCGCGTTCCGGCGTCGATGGGGAACATGCGGTGGCTGCTCCATGCCTCGAGAAAGCCGTCCATGCCGCGCTGCTCCAACACATCTGCGCACCCGGGAAAGAAGAGGCGGTCGAACGCGCCGGCCTGAGCGCCGTGACTACCGCCGCCGACGGCCAGTGATCGCACTCGCTCGGGCCTCGCCGCGGTCAACGCCAAGCCCGCCCGGGCCCCGAACGAATACCCCAGATAGTCGACGGCGTCGACACCCACTGCGTCGAGCACCGCCGTCAGATCGCCGACGATGTTACCCATTGCGTAGGCGTCGGGAGAATGCGGCTTCTCGCTGCGGCCGTGACCGCGACTGTCGATCAGAATCAACTGCCGACTGCCACGTAGCGCCTTCACATAGCCGAACGTCCGCCAGATCGTGTGCGTCAGAAAACTGCCGTGCACCATCAACAACGGCGGCCCGGACCCCACCACCGTGTACGCGATCCGTGTTCCATCATCTGCATTCGAGGCGTACTCCACCCCGCGATTCTTGCCTTTGAAGTCCACTCAACGTGACATTGACCCCCACACTGCGCCTGTGGGTCGTTCCGCAGGCTCCACTCCCGTCCACCAAATGTCACATTGAGTCCCTACGGGTGGGCGCTTCTTCGGCGGATTCGGCGGTCGGGGTGAGGTCGATGATGCGGGTGGGGGCGATGGCGTCGAGGAACGGTCGATCGTGGCTCGCGATGATCAGCGCACCCTCGAATGTCCCGAGCGCGTCGATGAGGTGTTGTCGGCTGGTGATGTCGAGATTGTTGGTGGGTTCGTCGAGCATCAGTAGTTTCGGGGCAGGGTCGGCCAGCAGAATTCGTGCCAGTGCCGCCCGTAGTCGTTCGCCACCGGAGAGGGTGGCGACGACGGCGTCGGCGTCGGATCCGCGGAACAGGAAGCGCGCGAGTTGTCCCCGGATCTGTTCGGCGGTGGCGTGTGGTGCAACGTCGGATACGTTCTCGGCGACGGTGCGAGCTTCGTCGAAGACGTCGAGTCGCTGCGGCAGATACTTCCACGGCACCTCTGCCCCGGTGGCGTCCAAGGCCCGCAACAGGGTGGTCTTGCCGCTACCGTTCGGTCCGATCAGTGCGATGCGTTCGGGACCCACGATGTTTATGTCGTCGTGAGCCAGAACCACCTGTCCGGGATGAACTTTCGTTGCCGGGAGGTCGACGCGAATCTCGCGGTCGTCGCGCAGGAGATCCTCGGCGGCCGACAGTGATGATCGGGCGTCGTCGACGCGGTCGCTGTGGGTTCCGCGAAGTTTGCCGGCTGATTCCTGGGCGGCCCGCTTGCGTCGGCCTGCAAGGATCGGAGGCACGCGCTTCTGCTCTTCCATCTTCTTGCCGAAGCGCAGGCGTCTGTCGAGTTTGATCTGTGTGTCGATCAATTCGCGTTCCTGCTTGCGGACGTCGTTCTTGGCGTCGCGGATAGTTGCCCGTGCCGCCTCCTGTTCTGCGTCGACCACCGAGCGATAGTGCTGATAGTTGCCGCCGAACATGCGCAGCCGCGAGACTCCGCGACGCTCGGCCCGGACCTCGGCGATGGTGTCGACGCGTTCGAGCAGCTCGAGATCGTGAGTACACACGATCAGCACACCCGTGTAGCCGTCGACCGCCGTGTACAAGCGTTCTCGCGCAACCTGATCGAGGTTGTTGGTGGGCTCGTCCAGCAGCAGTACGTCGGGCTCGGCCAGTAACTCTGCCGTGAGAGCGAGCAGCATGGTCTCGCCGCCCGACAGGGTGCCGACCCGTCGATCGAGGTCATCGAGAGAGCCGACGATGCCGCCGAGTCCGAGCTTGCTCAGCAGTGCCAGAGCGCGTTCCTCGACGTCCCAGGCGGACCCGACCATCGCGAAGTCGTCCTCGGTGGAATCCCCGGATTCGATGCGGTGCAGTGCTTTTCGCACAGAATCGATCGCCAGGACCCGATCCACGGGCAGGTCGGGGTCCAGGGCGACGTCCTGACGCAGGTACCCCAAGACGCCCGGTATCGAGATGGACCCTCGTTGCGGTGTCGACTCCCCGGCGAGCAATCGCAGGAGCGTCGACTTCCCGGCACCGTTGGATCCGATGAGACCTGTTGTGCCGCTGGGAAAGATGGCCGACAAGGCGTCGAACACGGGGTCGCCGTCGGGCCAAGAGAACGTCAGGTTCGAGACAGAAAGGGAGGATGAATGAGGCATGGGCGCTCCAAAGGTGTGCATGCGGACGATCTGCAGGCGTCTAGAACCTCTGGAAGAGCAATGGCCTCTCCGAATCTGTGGGCAACAAGGCGAGAATCACGCTAGCCCCGAACCCGACGAGCGCGCAAGCGAATTACACCGTGGGGCCCTTCTTGCGCAGTTCGTCGACCGTCTCCATGGCTCCGCGCAGTTCGTCGAGCCACTCCTGTGTGTGTTCACCGACCAGCTTGACGGCCCAGGCGAGGGCGTCGGCGCGAGACCGGGCCACGCCGGCGTCGACGAGGGTGTCCAGGACGCGACGCTCGGGCTGACGTAGGCGGGTCATGACCGGTACCGCGAGGTGGGTGAACAGGACCGTTTCGGATCCGGTTCTCACTCCCCAGGCGACCTTGCGTCCGTACCGCTTCTCGGCCTCGTCGGCGATGTGCATGCGGTCGCCGCGGGTCGTTTCCCGGAACCGCGCGATACGGCCCTCGGTGGCTGCGGGTGAACTGTCCTGCTCTACGGGCAGTGTCCCGACGACGACGATCTCCTCTCGATCGACCTCGACGGAGGCGGCACCGTCGAACCAGGTGTCCGGGAGTCGGCCACCGAACCAGTCGGCTGCGTCGGTGGCGTTCGGAATGTCTGCGTGCTGCCAGCCGCCGGGGCGACCGAACGAGCGTCCGTTGGGTTTCATGTGGGCTCCCGAGATTGTGGTTGTAAGACTGATTACATAATTACACCCAATTTCAGGATCGTGCCACCAGAGTTTCGCGGAGGCGCTGGGGCATGATCGACTCCGTGCGCACTTCGAGAAGACCGACGACTCTGGCCGTGATCGTGTCCGTATCGGCGTTGGTGCTTGCCGCCTGCGGTCAGAGTGGTCCGGATCAGCCGCAGACGGTCGCCGAGCAGTTCGCGGCCGCGGTGAACAGCTCGAACATCGATCAGGCGGCTGCGTTGACCACCGATCCGGCGGGTGCGACGGCAGCGCTCACCGCGTTGTACGACGGTTTGTCCGGCGGCGGAACGGTCACGGCAACTCCCGATTTCGAGGCCGTCGACCCCAACGAGGACGCCGGTTCGTTCACGTTGAATGCCGACTGGCGCTTCTCGACGACCACCGACGGCACCGCCGAACCCGACGGTGAGCCGAAGGAGTGGAGCTACACCACCTCGGCGTCCGCGACGGAGACCGAGCAGGGATGGAAAATCGCGTGGGATCCGGCGATGTTGGCACCGGGGCTGACGGCCGACTCGTCGGTGCGCTTCACGCCGACCGACGCACTCGTCGCACCGCGCATCTTCGACGGCAACGGCGTCGAGCTCATGTCGCAGCAGGTGGTCACCCTCGTCAACGTCGATGCGACAGCGGATCCGGCAGCGGTCGCGAACCTCGTCGGATCCGTCGTTCCGGGCATCACAGCAGAGTCGGTCGCGGCGACTGTTGCTGGCGCGCAGGGTAATTCAGCGACAGTCGTCACTCTCCGTCAGGCGGATATCGATCCCATCGGTGCCCAGCTCGCGACCGTCCCCGGAGTCACGCTGGCTCCGCAGACGCGACTGCTCGCCACCGACCGCAACCTCGTCTCGCCGGTCCTCAGCGACCTGACGACGCTGTGGGAGCAGGAGCAGGCGGCCAATCGTGGGTGGGCCGTGCAGGCCGTAGCCGCCGACGGCACCATCACTCCGCTTGCCGGACGCGATGCCGGAACCGGCGACGACATTGCGACCACCCTGGACTCGGCTCTGCAGCTCAAAGCCGAGAATGCCCTCGCGTCGCTGCCGCAGCAGGCTGCGATCGTCGCGCTTCGGCCGTCGACGGGGGCGGTTCTCGCCGTGGCGCAGAATGCCGCCGCGGACGCCGAGGGTCCGATCGCGCTGACCGGTCTGTACCCGCCGGGGTCGACGTTCAAGACGGTGACGACCTCGGCTGCACTGCAGTCCGGTGCCGTCACTCCCGATACCGTGCTGGCGTGCCCGGCGACCGAGAACATCGAGGGCAGGCAGATCCCGAACGACGACAACTTCGATCTCGGTGAGGTGCCGCTGCACACCGCCTTTGCCAAGTCGTGCAACACGACGATGGGCCGCCTCGGCGTGGCACTCCCGCCGAACGGACTGACCGACGCGGCCGCGCAGTACGGCCTCGGCGTCGACTACGTCACCCCCGGGCTGACGACGGTCACCGGTTCGGTGCCGTCGGCCGACACCCCGGCGCAGCGCGTCGAATCCGCCATCGGTCAGGGGCAGGTGACCGCGTCGCCGTTCGGAATGGCGATGGTCGCGTCGTCGATCGCGAACAACGGTTTGCTCCCACCGACGGTTGTCGCAGGTGAGCCCGGCGTGGGAAACATGCAGCCGGCAGCGGTGAATGCACAGGTCACCGAGGAGGTCAAAGCCATGATGCGCGAGACCATCACCGGCGGCACGGCTACGGCGCTCAACGACATCCCCGGGTTGCTGGGCAAGACCGGCACCGCTGAGTTCGGTGCGAACAACGAGGGCGCTCACGGCTGGTTCGTCGGGATTTCCGGTGATCTTGCGTTCGCGGTCTTCGTGAACAACGCGGGCAGCTCTACGCCGGCCATCGAGGCTGCGGGACGTTTCCTGAGGTGAACAGCCTCAGGTAAACAGACCACGCCGTATCCCAATCGTGACCGGCTCGTATGAATCCCGTGCTTGTTACTCGTGTGACTACAGTGAATATTGTGACTCATGAGTTCTATGAGTCGTGCCCGTCGTGGCCCGCGCAAGGTCCGCGGTCGCTACCTCGTCGCCGTTGCAGCATCGGCGACGTTGACGGTTTCGGCAGTGTTCTGGATGGTCGATCGCCCGCCGAGCGAGGCCGAGGTGCTGGTCTCGAAGTTCGTCGATGCTCTGGACAACCGAGACGTCGCGACGGCTGCTGCGATGACGACCTACCCGAACGCCGCGACGGCTGCGCTGAACCAGATGTTCGACGGCTTGTCGGCCGGCGGCACGTCCACCGGTGATTTCGATCTGACCCAGTACATGGACCTCTCCGACGAGAGTGGCTTCTTCACTCTCGCGTCCGCGTGGAACTTCGGTGAGGGCAAGGACTGGAAGTACAGCGCACAGGGCTCGACCAAGAAGCTCAGCGTCGGCTGGCGCATCGCGTGGGATCCGGCCACCCTCGTCCCCGACCTCACCTCGGGGGGATCTGTTCGCTACACCCGCACCGACGCCGCGCCGCCGCTGATCTTCGACGCCGCGAACAACGTGCTGATGAGCGAGCGAACCATCAACGCCATTACCCTCGACCCGGCGCAGATGAGCGATCCGGCGGCGTCCACCGCACAACTCGCGGACGTCATCGACGTTGTCGCACCGCTCATCACCTCCGAATCGATGCTGGCAGAGTTGAATTCGTCCGGCGGTGCGCCGATCACGGCAGTGACTCTGCGCGACGACGACTTCGCCGTCCTCGAAGACGACCTGCGAGCCGTGCCGGGAGTGGTGGTTTCTCCGCAACCCAAGCTCATCGTCGACGACCGTCGGATCACCTCACCCGTGCTCGACTCCCTGCGCAGCGCCTGGCAGGCCGGACGCGACGCCACCGCAGGCTGGGCCGTCGACACCTACACCGTCGACGGCACCGGCGAACGCCGCGTCGGATTCCAAGGACCCGGCGGACCGGACCTGCACGCGACGCTCGATCCGCGCGTCCAGCTGGCAGCCGAGAACGCAGTTGTCATGGCGGGGTCGTCGGCGTCGATCGTCGCACTGTCCACCTCGACCGGAGCGATTCTCGCTGCGGCACAGAACAGTTACGCGAACGAGCAGGGCGACGTCGTGTTCGGGGGCTCCTACCCGGCCGGCACCGCGTCCGAGTTGGTGAGAGCAGTGCAGTCCGATCGCGGTGACGCCAGCGCCGAGGACGCGGCTGCGGGGCTCGGTCTCGGAATCAGCTACTCGATGCCCGGGCTCGATGCCTACACCGGTACTCCCGCCGACAGTCGCAGCGCGATCGACGGCATCAGGACCGTGTCCACGTCCTCCGGGGACGAGGCGACGGTGACGCCGTTCGGACTCGCGCAGATGGCGGCCGCGATCTCGCGGGGCAGCGCTCCGATTCCGACGATCGTCGCCGGTCAGACCGCCGTCGCGAATCGCGAGTCCGAGGCCATCGGCTCGGATGCGGCAAATCGATTGCGCGGCATACTCGCCGACTCGTCGAGGAGCAGCGGCCTCGATACGTTCGACGGTGTGCAGGGATTCGCCGGGGAAAGTGCCGACGATCGGTTCGTTCTCGCCACCAGTGGTGACGTCGCCTTCGCGGTGTACATCGAGGACGCAGACGGTGGGGATCAGGCAGTGCGGATGACGAGCCGGTTGCTGCAGGAGATGGCCAACCCCGTCGAGTGATGTGGACCAGATAGTTAGGCACGGTAGTTTTGTTCGGTGACTGTGCTCGATTTCGGACTTCTGGTGGTGGCCGGGTTCTTCGCTGGGCTCATCGGGTTCGTCACCGGGCTCGCGTCGCTGGTGTCCTATCCGGCTCTGCTGGCGGTGGGTCTACCTGCGGTGTCCGCGAACGTGACGAACACGGTCGCGTTGGTCGCCGCCGGTGTGGGCGCGACGGCGAGTTCCTCGGCCGAGCTGGCCAAGGACGGCAAGCAGTTGGTTCGGTACGCGATCTATTCCGCGCTGGGCGGTAGCACCGGCGCCGTTCTGTTGCTCGTCACCCCGGACGGTTCGTTCGAGGCGGTTGTCCCGTTCCTGGTGGCGATGGCAGCCATTGCGCTCCTGCTGCAGCCGAGCATTCGAAAGCTGTCCGGAGACAAGCAGTTTCCGACGCTATATCCCCTGGCATTGTTCGCCGTCGCGATCTACGGCGGCTATTTCGGTGCCGGAGCAGGCGTCATATTTCTAGCGCTGGCGTTGATTTGCACCGCGGATACCTTCTGGCGCGCAAGCGTTCTGAAGAGCTTCTTCCTCGGTATCGCCAATCTCATTGCTGCCATAATCTTTTCGTTCTCCGGCCAGGTGAACTGGTGGGCCGCGCTTGCCCTGGCGATCGGGTGTTTCGTCGGCGGCGCGTGCGGGCCGCCGACGGTGAAGGTGATCTCGCCGATCGTGTTGCGCATCGGCGTCGGGATTCTGGGTCTCGGTCTCGCCGGGTGGCTGGGCTACCAGGCCTTCGGCTGACGGTGCAGGTGCTCTGACCGTCCACTATTTTGGCAGGGAGGCGCGATCCCGCTTCTGGACCGGAATAGTGGACACTCAGGTCACCTGTTCGCTACTTGCTCGACGGTGCGCCGAGGGTGATCAGCTCCGGTGCCGCAGGGGCTCCGCAACAACCGCCGGTCGACGGGGCGTCGGGCTCGTCGAACAGGCCTGCGCCACCGCAGACGCCGGTGTCGGGAAGCGTGAGCTCCACCTTTCGCGCGCCCTCGTGATCGCCTGCGAGTTCGGCGGCGATGCTGCGAACCTGCTCGTATCCGGTCATCGCCAGGAATGTCGGTGCACGGCCGTAGCTCTTCATGCCCACCAGGTACAGGCCCGGTTCGGGCTGGGTGAGTTCCTCGACGCCGTGCGGGGACACCGATCCGCACGAGTGCATGTTGGGGTCCACCAACTCGGCGACGAATCTCGGTGCCTGCAGGGTGGGGTCGAGGTCGAGGCGAACTTCCGACAGCCAGGACAGTTCCGGGCGGAAGCCGGTGAGTGCGACGATGCGATCGACGTTCTCGATGCGAGTCCCGGTGTCGCCGACCAGTGACAGTCGATCACCCTCCGCCGCTACGGTTTCGGTGCGGAAGCCCGAGACCACAGTGAGGAAGCCGTCGTCGACGGCCTTCTTGGCGCGTTGGCCCAGAGCGCCGCGGGCGGCGAGTTCATCGGCTTCGCCGCCGCCGAAGACCTCCGCGGTGACGCCTCGGCGCACGGCCCAGGTGAGCGTCGTACCGGGCTCGTCCGCGGCCAGTTCGGCGAAAGTGATGATCGCGGTCAGAGCGGAGTGACCGCTGCCGGCGATGACGATGTGCTTGCCTGCGAAGGTGGATCGAACGTCCGGATCGGTCAGGTCGGGCACCCGGTAGACGATCCGATCTGAGGCGACCTTCTCACCGATGGCCGGAAGACCCTCGCTGCCCAGTGGATTCGGTGATCCCCAGGTGCCGGATGCGTCGACGACGGCGCGGGCGAGGATGCGTTCCTCGCTGCCGTCGGAGTGGCGGATGTGCACCGACAGCGGTTCGGTGTCGCGGCCGGCGTCGACCACGCGGTCGCGTCCGTGGCGAGCGACGCCGACCACCTCGGAGTCGGTTCGGACGGCATCGCCGAGAACGGCGGCGAGGGGCGCGAGGTACTGCTCCACCCATTCGCGTCCGGTGGCGTAGGTGTCGCCGTCCGGCGCGGTCCAACCGGTGGGTTCGAGCAGTCGGGCAGCAGCGGGGTCGACGACCTCGGACCACGGGGAGAACAGCCGAACGTGATTCCACTCGGACACTGCCGATCCGGCCGACGGTCCGCGTTCGAGAACGACTACGTCGGAACCGGTTTCGGTCAGATGCGCCGCGGCGGCCAGGCCGATGGGCCCTGCGCCGACCACCACTACGGGGTATGTCTTCATGGCTGATCTACCTTTCTTCTTCGAATGACAGTGTCCACGGCTGCACGCGCTGTGCGGCCGACACCGATGAGCGTTGCCGACGCCGGGCCGGTCCAGTCGCCGTAGCCGAGAAACAGCAGGGTCGACTCGTCTCGAACATGGTTGCCGTCCAGCACGATTCCCGACCCGTCGGTGTGCAGGTGCAACGGTTGCAGATGCCGCAGAGCAGGGCGGAAACCGGTGCACCACACGATCGCATCCAGCGTCTCTGTCGTGTGCCCGTCCGTCACGCCGTCGGCTGTGATTGCGGTGAACATCGGCCGAGCATGCAGAACTCCGCGATCGCGCGCGTCTCGCACCGGCGGGACCATGACGATGTCTCCCAGGCCTGCGACCCCGCCGGTATCGGTGTCACCTGCGGCCAGCGCTCGGGCGCGGTCGCTGGCGACATCGAACAGCACTCGGCCGTCGACATCGTCGGGTAGAAACCTGGGCTCGCGGTTGGTGAACCACGCGGTGTCGGCGACGGTGGAGATCTCGGCCAGGATCTGCGCGGCCGAGTTGCCGCCGCCCACAATCCCTACTCGCTTGCCTACGAACTTGTCCGGTGTTCGGTAGTCGGCAGCATGCAGTTGCGATCCCACGAACTGCCGCATCCCGGGGTAGCTGGGCCAGAACGGTCGCGACCACGTCCCGGTGGCATTGATGACCGTTGTGGCGCAATACGAGTCACCGTCCGTATCGACGCGATAGCCTTCGGTCGTACGATGCACCGACTTCACGTCGACGGGCCTGCGCACCGGCAACTCGTACATCTTCTCGTATGCCCGCAGGTAGTCCACGACGTGCGAAGCCGGAGGAAACCCGTTGGGCCACACAGGCATCGGCCAACCGGGGAGTCGTGAATGCTCGGCCGGCGAGAACAGGTGCAGCGACGGCCAGTAGTCCTGCCAGGAGCCGCCGGCATGCGTCTGGTTGTCGAGTATGACGAAGTCCAGCCCGGCTCGTCGCAGGTAGTAGCCGGCGGCCAGTCCTGCTTGACCGCCGCCGATCACCACCACCTCCGATGTCATGCGAGTCAACCGTCGGTGCCGCGCAGTCGGGATGCGAGTTCCTCGACACGAGCGGCGATGTCGTCGCGCACCAGACGCATCCGTTCGATTCCGTCGATACCACGTTCGGACGGCTCGTCGGTATTCCAGTTCTCGAACGTCGGACCGTCGATGGGATCGACCGTCGCCTCGCTTCCGAGGGTGATCACGTAGTCGATGCGAGACAACAGCTCCGGGTCGATCGGTTTCGGCTGTTCACCGGAGAGGTCGACGCCGACTTCGAGGAGTGCCTCGGCCGATAGGGCATTGACCGTTCCGCTCGGCTTCGTTCCCGCCGAGTGCACCTCCACCGAATCGCCGACGGTCTTGCGCATCAGACCGGCCGCCATCTGAGACTTGCCGCCGTTCTTGACGCAGACGAACAGCACGCTCGGTGTCGTCATGACGCCGAACTCTGCTTCGCCGGAACCAGTTCGGCGATCAATTCTTCGATTCGACTCTTGATCTCGTCTCGGATCGGACGAACTGCCTCGACGCCTTTGCCTGCCGGGTCGGCCAGTGCCCAATCGCGGTAGCTCACTCCGGGGAACACCGGGCACGCGTCCCCGCAGCCCATGGTGATCACGACATCGGACGTCTCGACGGCCTCCGGGGTCAGAATCTTCGGGGACTGCGACGAGATGTCGATACCGAGTTCGGCCATGGCCTCGACTGCTGCGGAGTTGATGATGTCCGCGGGAGCGCTACCGGCAGAACGCACCTCGACGGTGTCGCCGGCAAGATGAGTGAGAAATCCGGCGGCCATCTGAGAGCGGCCGGCGTTGTGGACACAGACGAACAGAACACTGGGGGTGTCGGACATGGAGTCGTTTGCCTTTCGAGCGCGAGGCGGATACCTCAGGCCGGTACGGTTGTGGTGGTCAGCTCGGTGAGCAGTTCGCGGACACGTGCGTCGAGATCGTCGCGGATGAGACGCACTTCGTCGAGGGACTTGCCGTCGGGGTCGGTCAGTTGCCAGTCCAGGTAGCGCTTGCCCGGATAGACCGCGCACGCGTCGCCACATCCCATGGACACCACGACATCTGCCGCGGCGACGACGTCGTCGGTCAGTGGCTTGGGGAATTCGCTGCCCAGGTCGATGCCCTGTTCCTCCATCGCCTGCACGACGATCGGATTGATCTCGTAGGTGGGAGCCGAGCCTGCAGATCGGACGTGGACCAGTCCCCGTGCGTGGTGCTCGAGCAAGGCCGCGGCCATCTGCGATCGTCCGGCGTTGTGGACGCAGATGAACAGCACCTCGGGCACGAGTTTCGGTGCGTCACCCTGTGCTTGGGCCAGGGCAGTGAGGCGGTCCGCGGCGAACTTGCCGGCCAGAGTGGTCAGGTGAGTGTGAATCTTCGAGGTTCGACGCAGCGCGGTGTAGGACTCGAAGACGTAGCGCTCGACGGTCTGGGTGGAGAAGATGCCCTCGTATTCCGCAGCCAGTCTTTCGGCGGTGCGCGAGAGAATGGCCTGGGGCATCAGTAGCTCGGGCTGAGCGCGATGGCTGGCGGGAGAAATGCTGTCGGACATCAGGACTCCTTTGTCGCTGTGGTCACTGGTGGTACGGGGGAGAAGCGCTTACGCAGCGCGAGGGAGACATAGACGAGGCCGACCAGCACCGGCACCTCGATGAGTGGTCCGACGACTCCGGCGAGTGCTTGCCCGGATGTCGCGCCGTACGTCGCGATGGCGACGGCGATCGCCAACTCGAAGTTGTTGCCTGCGGCCGTGAACGCGAGGGTGGTGGTGCGTTCGTAGCCCAGACCCATCGCGGCACCCAGGGCGCAACCGCCGCCCCACATGACCGCGAAGTACACCAGTAGTGGCAGTGCGATCCGAATGACGTCGAACGGCTGTGACGTGATCTGATCACCCTGCAGCGCAAAGAGAATGACGATCGTGAACAGCAGGCCGTAGAGGGCCCACGGGGCGATCCTGGGGATGAACTTCTCCTCGTACCACTCGCGGCCCTTGGCGCGTTCGCCGAAGAAGCGAGACGCGAATCCCGCTATCAGTGGGATGCCGAGGAAGATCAGGACCGACTTGGCGATCTGCCACGGCGACGCCTCGATGGTGGTCTGGTCGAGTCCGAGCCATCCGGGCAGAACCGAGAGGTAGAACCATCCGAGGATGGCGAACATGAAGACCTGGAACACCGAGTTGATCGCGACCAGAACCGCGGCGGCTTCCCGGTCGCCGCAAGCGAGGTCGTTCCAGATGATGACCATCGCGATGCATCGAGCCAGACCGACGATGATCAGGCCGGTTCGGTATTCGGGGAGGTCCGGCAGGAAAAGCCATGCGAGAGCGAACATCAGGGCCGGACCGAGGACCCAGTTGAGCACCAGCGAGCCGATCAGCAGGCGCTTGTCTCCGGTGACGGTGTCGAGGCGGTCGTAGCGAACCTTCGCCAGCACCGGATACATCATGACGAGCAGTCCGATGGCGATGGGGAGCGAGACGCCGTCGACGGAGATGGTGGACAGCGCCTCGTCCATTCCGGGAATCATGCGTCCCAGTAGTAGACCCACGACCATGGCCACGCCGATCCACACGGGCAGGAACCGGTCGAGAGTGGAGAGCTTGCCTACTACGGCAGTATCGGTCGTCGTACTCATGCCATGACCTCCGTGGACTCTGCAGCGTTCAGCACTGCGGAAAGTTGCTGCAGGGCAGCGGGAACCACCGAGTAGTAGACCCAGGTGCCGCGCCGTTCGCAGTCGAGCAACCCCGCCTCGCGGAGCACCTTGAGGTGGTGGGAGATCGTCGGCTGCGACAGGTCGAATGCGGGGGAGATGTCGCAGACACACGCTTCGCCGCCTGCATGGCTGGCGACGAGGCTGAGCAGACGCAGCCGGACGGGATCTCCCAGAGCTTTGAACATGCGGGCTAGATCTCCGGCCCAATCCGCGTTCAGGGGTTCGCGGATCAGCGGCGAGCAGTAGTCACCATCGACGGATGACCGGTCTTGATTCGACATTCGTCTATATTGACGCTCATCGAATCAGGCGTCAAGTGAACAGTTGCCGAACCCGAAGAACGCGGTACGCGACCCCGAGCGCGACCACGACTGTTCCGACGACGATGGATGACGCCGGCAACGTGGCGATCAGCACCACGCACCCGATGCTGCCGAGGACCTGAAGAGCCCGTGGGTAGCGGCGGTGCTCGGCATCCTGGGTGAACGCGCTGAGATTGGCCACCAGGTAGTAGAGCAGCACCCCGAACGACGAGAAGCCGATGGCGTCACGTAGATCGACCACCAGGACCAGCACGCAGACGATCACGGCCAGGAGGATCTCGGCGCGATGCGGAACCGAGTAGCGGGGGTGGACCGCCGCCAGGTACGACGGCAGGTCGTGGTGGCGAGCCATCGCCAGTGAGGTGCGGCCGATGCCCGCGATCAGCGCGAGCAGCGCTCCCAGCGCAGCCAGGCCGGCGCCGACGCGCATCACCGGTGACGCCCACGAATTCCCCGATGTGACGACGAGATCGACCAGAGGAGCAGACGACGAGGCCAGGAGTTCGGGGCCGAGAACCGACAGCAGTGTCAACGCAACCACCGCGTAGACCACGAGCGCGATACCGAGGGCGGAGACGATGGCGCGTGGGATGGTCCGCTCCGGCCGTGTCACCTCCTCGCCGAGCGTGGCAATGCGGGCGTAGCCCGCGAAGGCGAAGAACAGCAACCCCGCAGACTGCAGAATGCCGTACCACCCGTTCTCGATGAACGAGCCGAGCTCGGTATCGACCGGCTCGGACGAGCCGGTGACGCCGAGCACCACCCCGACGGCGAGCACGGTCAGCACAGCGGCGACCAAGATCTTCGTCAGCGTCGCAGTGCGGGTGATGCCGAAGTAGTTCACCGTGGTCAGCACTGTGATAGCAAGTACCGCAACGAGTTCGGTGTATCCGGCCGGGGCGACGTAGGCCGCGAACACCAACGCCATGGCCGCCGAACTCGCAGTCTTGCCGATGACGAACGTCCACCCGGCCAGAAATCCCGGCCACTCGCCGAGTCGCTCACGGCCGTAGACGTACGTGCCGCCAGACGTCGGATACTGGGCGGCCAGCTGAGCCGACGAGGTGGCGTTGCAGAACGCAACGACCGCGGCGACGGCAAGCCCGATGAGCAGGCCCGTGCCCGCGACGGCCGAGGCTGGGGCGAACGACGCGAACACCCCTGCCCCGACCATCGAGCCGACCCCGATGACGACGGCGTCGAACAGTCCGAGGCGACGAGCCAGCGGCTGTGTCACGGCGACAACTGTAGACACACGTCGATCACACGATCGAGGTGTGTGCCTACTTCTTGTTCTGGTACACGTCCGGGATGCCGTCGTGATCGTCGTCGCGGGTTTCTTCGATGTGGATGTCGCGGTAGGCCTTGTTACGGCTGCGCAGGATGACGGCGGCCAGCGAGGCGGCGATGATCGAACCGGTGAGCACGCCCACCTTGACGTGGTCGTCGCGCTCGGTTCCTTCACCGAAGGCCAGGTCTCCGATCAGCAGCGACACCGTGAATCCGATACCCGCGAGCATCGCAACGCCCAAGACGTCGAGCCACTTCAGTCCGGCGTCGAGGGTGGCCCGGGTGAAGCGGGAGACGAGGTAGGTGGTGCCGAAGATGCCGATCGCTTTACCGATCACGAGGCCGGCGATGATGCCGATGGCGATGGGGTCGGTCAGTGCGCTGGCCAGGCCGGAGAATCCACCGACGGTCACGCCGGCTGCACAGAATGCGAAGATCGGCACAGCAATACCTGCTGAGATGGGCCGAACCTTGTGCTCGAAGTGTTCGGCGAGGCCGGGGCCTGCCTCCGGCCCTCCGTTGGCCTTGCTGCGCATCACCGGGACGGCGAAGCCGAGCAGAACGCCCGCGACCGTGGCGTGAACGCCGGACTCGTGCATCAGAACCCACGTCACCACCGCCAGCGGGATGAGGATCCACCACGACCGGATGCGCATCTGCACGGCAACGGCGAACAGTGCGAGAGGGATCAGCGTCAGACCGAGGGCGACGAAATTGATGTCGTCCGTGTAGAAGATGGCGATGACGCTGACGGCCAGGAGGTCGTCGACGACGGCCAAGGTCAGCAGGAAGGTCCGCAGCGCAGTCGGCAGATGAGTGCTGATGACGGCCAGGACGGCAACGGCGAACGCGATGTCGGTTGCCGTCGGGATGGCCCAACCGAGTAGTGCACCGTCCCCGGTGCCGAGGTTGATCAGCACGAAAATGATTGCTGGAACTGCCATTCCGCCGATGGCGGCCGCCACCGGTAGCGCCGCGCGTGCGGGATCGCGAAGATCTCCGGCGACGAATTCTCGCTTGAGTTCGAGACCGACCACGAAGAAGAAGATGGCCAACAGCCCGTCGGCCGCCCATGTCGACAGAGTCAGGTCGAGGTGCAATGCCGAGGGCCCGACGCGGGTATCCATCAGCGAGTCGTAGGCAGCGGACCAGGGTGAGTTGGCCCAGACCAATGCGACCAGGGTTGCGACGAGCAATAGTGCGCCACCGACTGTCTCTTTACGCAGGATCTGCGCGACGCGGTCTGCCTCGGACCAGGAACCGCGCGAGAACAGCGGCAATCGCGTTTTGGGAGATGAT
This sequence comes from Rhodococcus sp. ARC_M5, assembly GCF_022810405.1. GTDB lineage: Bacteria > Actinomycetota > Actinomycetes > Mycobacteriales > Mycobacteriaceae > Rhodococcoides > Rhodococcoides navarretei. The sequence continues at coordinate 345,561 of NZ_JALGQE010000004.1, read as the reverse complement.
GAATCTGTCACGGTGACAGCGCCTTTCGGTAGCTTGGTCGAGCTGCGGGCCAACCTCGGGTAGGACGGTAGACGCGCAGCACAGAGTTGTTGCCGACCAGACTTCCCGGCGCACCGTGGTCGATCCTATCGCGCCGAGGCGTTCGCGACGAACTCGAAGTCAACGAACGCTGGGCACGAATCGTGTCAGCGCGCGCCAGCCCAGCAGTAGAACTGCAGTGGACGCCGTCGCGACGACGATGAACGCACCGGCTGTTCCCTGTCCGGTCAGTGCCCGCAACACCATGCCCACGACAACAGTCGTCACCCACACGACGATGCCCGTCGGAACGACGAGGAACGCGTCGAACTTGTTGCGGTACAGAGCGAACGTGACGACCCAGCCGACGGCGGCACCGACGACGAACGGCCACGCGGTGTGGAACAGGCCGGACAGCGCGGTGGCCTCGTCATGGCTGCGGCGACCGATGGCGGCGAACAGCAGGACCATCAGCAGGTCGAGGACGGCAGCAACTGCGGGGGATCGAAACTTCACGCGACCCACTGTAGACACCCACAGCGAACGGCCCGTACCGCAAATGCGATACGGGCCGTTCGGTGGGCCTCCCGGCGTGGATCAATGTGGGTTTCAGTCGCTTGGACTGCAACAAAGCCGCATTGATCCGAAGGGGGGAGGGGTGATCCCGAAGGGGGAGGGGAAGAGCAGGGCGGAATTACGCCTGCAGGCCGGCTTCGATGTCGAGGTTCAGGGTGATCTTGTCGCCGACGACTGCGCCGCCGCCTTCGAGGGGCATGTCGATGCTGATGCCGAAGTCCTTGCGGTTGATGACGGTGCTGGCCTCGAAGCCTGCGACCGGTCCGTTGCCCATGCCGGCGTTGACGCCGTTGAACTCGAGCTTGAGATCGATGGAGTTGGTGACGCCGTGGAGGGTGAAGTCACCGGTGACGATGAAGTCTCCGCCGTCGGCCTTGACCGAGGTGGACTTGAACGTCGCGGTGGGGAACTTCTCGACCTCGAAGAAGTCGGCGGTCTTGAGGTGGCCGTCGCGCTGCGCGTTGTCGGTCGTGATCGAGGTGACGTCGATCTCGGCGTCGACGGACGGGGTGCCGTCGGCGTCGACGGTGATGGTGCCGGTGAAGGCCTGGAAACGGCCGCGGACCTTGCTGACCACCAGGTGGCGGACGGTGAATCCGACGGTGGAGTGGGATGCGTCGATGGCCCAGGTGCCTGCGGTGAGCTCGGGAAGTGCGATAGCGGTGGTCATGAAGTCTCCTCGTTGGTTGAAGTTTCAATGCTCATAGTACACAAGCGGACCGGGGTCCGTATATATTCCGGGTGAACAGAAAGTGACGGACGCCATATCGCGGCGAGTGTCTATGCGGTGTCCGGATCGCTCTTCGCGTCGCGAACATCCTCGGTGCGGTGCAGCTCCGCGGTCTCCTGCTGTTCCAGCGCGATGTCGAAATCGAGATCGGCGTGCTGGTGCTTGCGGAAGAGTACGAGGAACACGATCCATCCGACGATGGCCACGAGGATGAAGCTGACCCCGCGATAGACCAGCGCCGATGCGACGGCCTGCGAGGCGGTGATCGAGGCAGCGCTGGTGAGAAACGCGATGAGGGTCGCGTCGACGACGACCAGGCCGCCGGGCGCGAGAGGGACGGATCCGACGGCCTTGCCGGCCGCGAACGCGATCAGCAATCCCGACAACCGTGGATCCGCGCCGACGGCGAAGCATGCGAACGCGAGGCAGGCGACATCTGCGAGACGATGCACGGCAGACCACGAGAGGGTGAGCGCGCCGTCGCGCTTGCCGAGTTGGACGGATTGAATCTGGCCGATGATCTTGTCTATGGCCTCGGCCCCGGCGTCGAGCTCGTGGTTACGAAACGCGTTGTACTTGCGCAGACCCCAGCGAGCGATCTGTTTGATCGACTGCGGGTGGTTCGAGATGTATCGAACCGCGGCAACGATGGCGATGACTCCGGCGATCGGAAGCACGAGGGTGAACGTGTTGAACGAGCTACCGACCACGAGCCCGCCCGCAACGCCGAGGACGGCCAGTCCGGCTGCGGCGATGACGCCCGAAATGGCCAGCTGCCAGGACGCGACGACCGGGCTCGCTCCCCAGCGGCGTGTCTCGCGATAGGTGAACGCCGTGGAGAACACCTGGCCAGCGGGGAGGGTGAGCGCCATGGCGGTGCTGCCGTAGATGACGGCCACGGACTTGTGCTGGCGCACCTTGACGCCGCCTGCGTCGAGCAATTGCTTCTGCACTCTGCCGAATGCGCTCAACGACACCGCCTGTGCGAAGACGCAGGCCGCAAGCCAACCCCAGTGGATTTCGCGGACGGCGGTCCAGGATTCGTGCAGCCGCGGCCACAGATATATCGCCTCGCCCACCAACAGCGCGACCAGGGCGATTCCGGCGATCCACTTGACCCACCGAAGTCGGTTTCGCGGACGCCGTACTGCGGGTCCGCGGGTGGAGCTGGGGTCGGGCACCGTGTCAGACTAACCGTCGTGGGGCGAGGAGTCGGGAAACTCCACAGGCCAGGCCAGATGGGTGGCCCGTCGTCGACCACGCAGTTGCACCTGGTCTCCCAGCTCCCACTGTTCCTGTTCCTCGTCGTCGGCGAAGTACAGGGCCGAGGTCGACGCCAGGACGCGTCCGGGACGCAGTTTCGCCAGCTCGGTCAGTCGTGACGCCTCGTTGACCGGGTCACCGATGACCGTGTATTCGAAGCGTTCGGATGCACCGATGTTGCCGGCGACGGCCAGGCCTGCCGATACGCCGATGCCGATGTCGAGGCCGGTGATCTCGTTCAGCGCGAATCGCAGTTCACGCGCGGCAGCGAGAGCAGCGGTCGGTGCATCGGGACGGTCCAGTGGGGCACCGAAGATCGCCAGGGCCGCGTCGCCCATGAACTTGTTGACGAATCCGTGATGGCGTCCGACGACGTCGACGACCACTCGGAAGAACTCGTTGAGCAACACCACCACTTCGCTCGGTGGTCGCTCGGAGGCGGTGGCGGTGGAGCCGACCATGTCGACGAACAGCACTGCCACGAATCGTGTCTCGCCGCCCAACTCGGTTCCGAACTGCAGTGCTCGACGAGCCACGTCCTCACCGACGTGCTGGCCGAACAACTCTCGCAGGACGCGTCGTTCGGCCGATTCCTCCATCATTCGGTTGAAGCCCACCTGGAGGCGGCCGATCTCGGAGCCGTCGAACACATCCACCTCGACGTCCGTCTCGCCGCGCTGGACGCGCTCGATGGCGCTGTGCAGCTGGCTGATCGGATCCGAGATCTGGCTCGCGGTGAGCATCGAGAGCACGAACGCCTGCACGATGGCCAGCACGCTGAGCAGGATGATGGCCACGGCGAGCGAGTTGGGGGAGAACACCAGATCGGTGGTGATCTGTGTGGCGCACAGCAGGATGATGCCGATGACGGGCATCAATGTGCCCAGGCCCCACGTCATGGCCATGCGGGTACCGACGCCGGGCGTCATCGTCCGGTCGAATCGGCCCTCGCTCAACGCCAGTGCCGCGACCGGTCGCAGGATTCGTTCGCCGAGCATGTACGTGAACCCGAACGTGACGGTGGCCGCCATGCCGACGGTGACGATGACGGCGATGGACAGCGACGGCATCTCCGCGATGGTCAACAGTACGAAGATGACGCCGCCGATGATCCAGAGAATCAGGTGCACGATCGCCTGACGCAACGGTGCATGCAGGGTCGTCATCTGTTCCTTGCGGGTGGGCGGTCCCCCGCGGAGCTGCCACCGGATCACCGAGCGCAGGAGGTAATACGCGTAGATCAGGCTGACGACGAGGGCCACCAGGAGGTACGCCCCGAAGATGTACACGTTGCGCACGCGGTCGGCGACGATCGAATCCGATTCGGGGATGGGCAGCCCGTAGCGGACGAAGGCGAAGACGAGCACCGCACCGAAGACATTGGCGATGAGCATCGAGAACATATAGAGCGGCCAGCGACTCTTCAGGGTGAGCGAGACCGCTCGGAAAGATGCCAGCACGGGTTAAATTTAGCGGGTGAGCACCGACGAGTTGCGGGCGCAAGGTACGGGGGCGTCTCCGGGCCTCACTTCGGCCGCGGATTCGGTGCATCCGCTGGTGCGGATCGGTGCCGAATGGACGTGGCGACTGCTTGTCCTGTTTGCCGGATTCATCACTTTTGCGTACGTGGTGGCGAAGTTGAGCACTGTCGTCATTCCACTGGGTCTCGCGCTGCTGGCGGCGGCCATGCTCGTGCCGGTCGTCGACTGGATGCATCGGCGCGGAGTCCCACGGGCCGTCGCGGTGATCGTCGTCATCGTGGCCAGTATCGGCATCGTCGCAGGCATCATGACCTTCATCGTCGAGCAGTTCATCGAGGGTCTCCCGCAGGTGGGTGATCAGTTCACTCAGTCCATCAACGGCATCGAAGAATGGCTCAGCAACGGACCGCTGCACATCAGCGAGGACCAGATCCGGCAGGCGACGGACAGTGTCGTCAAGGTCATTCAGGACAACCAGGAAGCTGTCACCAGCGGTGCGCTGACCACTGCGGCGGTGATCGGTGAGATCCTCACCGGCGCGTTGCTCACGCTGTTCGTCCTCATCTTCTTCCTGTACGGCGGCGATCAGATCTGGCAGTTCGTCACCCGGTTGGCACCGACCGCGGCCCGCAGAAGAATCCGCACCGCGGGCATCCAGGGCTTCGGGTCGCTGGTGGGATACGTCAGGGCGACGGTGGCCGTCGCGGCCGCAGATGCCATCGGTATCGGTGCCGGTCTCGCCATCCTCGGTGTGCCGCTTGCACTCCCGTTGGCCTCGCTGGTGTTCATCGGAGCGTTCATCCCGATCATCGGTGCAGTGCTGACCGGATTCGTCGCGGTCTTCATCGCTCTCGTCACCAAGGGCCTGATCACCGCGGTGATCACCCTCGGCATCGTGGTGGCCGTCATGCAACTCGAAGGCCATGTGCTGCAACCACTTCTGTTGGGTCGTGCCGTGCGTCTGCATCCGTTGGCGGTGGTGCTGTCCATCACCGTCGGCATTCTGCTCGCCGGCATCGTCGGCGGCCTGCTGGCAGTGCCGATCGTCGCCGTCCTCAACACTGCCGTTCGGTCGTTGCTCGCCGACGATCCGGACGAGGTCTACGAGGAACTCGAGGTGACCGACCCGCTGTACTCCGCGGACCCGAGCGACCCACACACCCCACCGGGTAGCGACGAGCCGGATCGGCTTGCCAAGGGAGAGCTGACGATCCCGGATTCCACGAGCGCAGGTCCGAAGACCGATGCGGACGGCTGACCGGGTGAGGGCCACGCTGTCCTCGTCCGATCCGGACACCCCGCTCTGGCGGGCCTCGCAGGCCTTTCGTCTGGTCACACTCGTCTACGCCGTGAGCTACCAGGCCGCGACCGTCGACAACTACACCAACCCACGACTGAGTTGGTTCCTCGTGGCCCTGATGGCCGTGTGGTCCGGGGCGTCGGCGTTGCTGCTCGCACGCGCCTCGCTTCCGCGCTGGCAGGTGGTGCTCGCAGACCAGGTCATCGTCCTCGCACTGATGGCATCGACGCGACTGGTGGCCGATTACGACTGGTACAGCACCCGCCAAACTCTGCCGACCACACTGTGGGCCACCAACGCCGTCATCTCCGCCGCGATCCTGTGGGGCCCCAAGGGCGGAATCGCGTCCGGGGTGGCGATGTCGGTGGTCAGCGCGCTCGTCCGCGACCGCTTCGACTCCGACCTCTGGTCCGACGCCACCGCCCCGGTGCTGCTCTCGGCCGGACTGGCGCTGGGATTGGCGTCGAACACCGCCCGGCGCGCCCACCGAGAGTTGCGTCGGGCAGCACGATCGGCCGCGATCACGGAGGAACGTGAGCGGCTCGCCCGACAGGTGCACGACGGGGTGCTGCAGGTATTGGCCCTCGTTCGACGCAGAGGTCTCGAAATAGGCGGTCCGGCAGCCGAACTCGCCGAGCTGGCCGGTGAACAGGAAGTCGCCCTGCGCGTGCTGATCTCGGAACAGGCAGTACCGCGCGGCGATCACACCGACTCGATCGTCGACGTCAGGGCACTGCTGCGCAGGCAGGCAGGTACCGCCGTCGCCGTCTCGACGCCTGCCGACCCGGTGCTCGTCGAATCCGAGGTGGCCGAGGAACTCGCTGCAGTCGTCGCGACTGCGCTGTCCAACGTCGAACTCCATGCGGGCGCGGAAGCCAAGGCGTACGTACTGCTCGAGGATGTCGACGGGGAGTTGATCGTCAGTATCCGCGACGACGGCCGCGGAATCCCTGCCGGACGGCTCGCAGCCGCCGAAGCCGAGGGGCGGATGGGCGTCTCGAAATCGATACTCGGCCGTGTCGAATCTCTCGGTGGCACTGCGATACTCGATACAGAGGACGGGGCGGGCACCGAATGGGAGATCCGTATTCCACGAACGAGGGAACCGAAGTGACCGAGGAAACGAATGCCGATATCGCGGTGATGGTCGTCGACGATCATCCGATGTGGCGGGACGGCGTCGCCCGAGATCTCGCCGCCGCCGGTTTCAGCGTCGTCGCCACGGCGGACGGCGTCGCCGCTGCCGGACGCCGCGCCCGAGCGACCACCCCCGACGTAGTGCTGATGGACATGCACCTGCCCGACGGCAACGGAGCCGACGCCACCGTCGCCGTCCTCGACGCGTCGCCGCAGACCAAGATCCTGGTGCTCTCGGCGTCCGCAGAACGCAACGACGTGCTCGACGCCATCAAGGCGGGCGCGACGGGTTATCTGGTCAAGAGTGCATCGGCCGAGGAGTTGTTCGACGCCGTTCGCGCCACCTCGGCCGGACAGGCGGTGTTCACTCCCGGCCTCGCGGGCCTCGTACTCGGAGAGTTCCGCCGAATGTCCTCGTCACCGGAACCGGCGTCCGATACGCGCCCGACGCTGACCGACCGCGAAACTGAGGTGTTACGCCTGGTGGCAAAGGGTCTGAGCGCCAAGCAGATTGCCACCCGGCTGACGCTCAGTCACCGCACCGTCGAGAATCACGTGCAGGCGACCCTGCGAAAACTGCAACTGGCCAACCGCGTCGAACTGACCCGCTACGTCATCGAGAAGGGGCTGTGAGGGTTTGCGTCTGCAGCCGAGGGGCACTCTGCATCCCATGACCGACAACGACAATGCAGTGGACACCACCGTCGACCCGGCAAAGCACTCGAAGGGTGTCGACGCCGATCTCGATCAGACCGGCGACGAGCGCGCCGAGGCAATCGACGAGTTCGACGGCCATCTGGACGGGTCGGGCGAGGAGTCCTCGTTGCCGACGCCCGAGCCGACCGACGTGGCCGATCAGTCCGACGAGAAGACCGTGACGCGGTCCGAGTAGCGCTACTGGGCGCACAGCCTGCCGAGCGCGAACTTCGCGACCGGCACGTACGGAAGCACCAGCGGCAGGGGTCCGTCGATCGTCAGCCATGCCCTCGTGCCGTTGGGTCGTGCGACGACACCGTGCGTCAGATCGACCCCGATGGCCTGATTCTGGAACCACGCCGACCATGCCCACGTCCACGAATGCTCGTCGACCGAATGCACCCGGAAGTCGATCGGCACACCCAGCGGCCCCAGCACTCGGCCGGGGGTGTCCGCGGTGAGTCGCTCACCGCGGTACTCGACGCCCATGATCTGCGGTGCCCAGGTCTTCCAGGCCGTCGGTTCCATGTAGCGCTCCCAGACCTCGGGAGCCGCGGCGTTTCCGGTCGATTGCAGTGTCACTCGCATCTGTGTCCTCTACCCGCTGGTAGCGATCCCCACACAGAATTCCGCGAAGGTTCGGCCGGCATCCATCGCCGCGCCGTCGGGCGGACTTGTCGCCGAGCAGACTGATCGAGTGCGCATCGTCCAGCTCGCGAACTTCTACGGACCGCGGTCCGGCGGTTTGCGGACGGCCGTCGACCAGCTCGGGTCGGGGTACGTCACCAGGGGCCACGACGTGAGTCTGATCGTGCCGGGAGATCGATGGAGCGAGACACTGCTGCCGTCTGGAGTGGTGCGCATCGAGGTACCGGCACCGCAGATCCCGTTCACCGGCGGCTATCGGGTGGCCGATCCGCGGCGGGTGTCGTCGGTCGCGGCCGGACTGAGACCCGATGTGATCGAAGTATCGGACCGCCTCACGCTGCGCGGAATGGGTGCCTGGGCGGCGCGCCGAGACGTACGCAGCGTGATGATCTCGCACGAACGCCTCGACCGTCTGCTCGCGCAGACCATGCCGATGCGCTGCGCCCGCCCCATCGCGGACGTGGCCAACCGTCGCACCGCCGCGTCGTACGACGCCGTGGTGTGCACCACGGCGTTCGCGCAGCAGGAGTTCGAGCGCATCGGTGTTCGCAACGTGCACCGAGTGCCGCTCGGTGTCGATCTCGACCTGTTCCATCCACGTCGTCGGCAGGTAGGCGAGCGCACCGCGTGGTTGGGCACCGCCGATCGGCTGCTCGTGCACTGCGGCCGGCTCTCGGTCGAGAAGCACGTCGAGAGAAGTATCGACTCGCTTGCCGCGCTGTGCGACTCGGGTATGCAGGCGCGGCTGATCATCGCAGGCGACGGCCCCCGCCGAGCGAGCCTGGAACGACGCGCCCGCGGTCTTCCCGTCGACTTCCTCGGTTTCGTCGACGGCAGGTCGGCTGTCGCGGCCCTGCTGGCCTCGGCGGACATCGCCCTCGCGCCTGGGCCGCACGAGACGTTCGGCCTCGCGGCTCTGGAATCGCTCGCCGCAGGCACCCCCGTCGTCGTCTCCGAGACCTCGGCTCTGGCGCAGATCGTCACCCCGCACTGCGGCGGCTCCTCGAAGAACACCGCAGCCGGATTCGCCGCCGAGATCGAACGAGTACTCGAACTACCGGTCGACGGCCGCCGCGTCGCCGCGAGGTCGCGTGCAGAACAGTTCGGATGGCCCGCGTCGATCTCCGGAATGCTCTCGGTACTGGGCGGTCGCGCAGCCTGAGATCTTCGCTACCCTGAGTCCATGGAGGCAAGGGATCTGCGAGTGTCCGATGCCGAACGCGAACACGTCGGAGAGCTGCTGCAGCGCGCCGTGGGGCAGGGCATGTTGTCGCTCGGCGAGTTCACCGAGCGAATGGACACCGCATTGGCGTCGAAGACCCGCGGTGAGCTGAACTCGGTTCTCGCCGACCTACCCGGGATGCAGATTGCCGAGGAACATCGCCCGGCACCGAAACCCTTCGCCGCGCCCACCCCGCAACCGACCCCGCGTCGCGTCGTTCAGGAGCATTGGGGGCACGGCAGCGGCGCGTCGGACACATTGCGCGGCACCATGTCCACCGTCACCCGCAAGGGTCCCTGGAACGTGCCGCCGAGCCTGCGCGTCTCCACCCGTATGTCCACGGTGACACTCGACTTCACCCAGGCGGTCATGTCGACGCAGGTGGTCGAGATACACGTCGACGACTACTGCAGCACCGTGACACTGATCGTGCCGACCGAAGCGACCGTCGATCTCAACCGCGTCGAGACGGTGGCGGGCAGTGCCACCAACAAGGTTCGCACCGGGCCGCCGTACGGGCCGCTTCATCTTGTGGTCTCGGGCAAGGTCCGCTTGGGTTCGGTGACCGCCAAGCACCCCTTCGGTAGCTCGATCCGCCGGATGTTCGGCTAGCGAGGCGGTTCTACTCGAGCAATCCGAGTAGCACTACTCACGCTTTTCGGCCGCGACGGTCGCAGGATCTAACCCATGACTTCTTCCCAGAACTCCGGGCTGGATCCGCAACTCGTCGCTCGCCTGTCCAGCCGCTTCGATTCCCTTGGCGACCACATGCGTCAGGTGGCCGTCGATCTGCAGACCTTGCAGTCGCAGCTCGGGGCCGCAACGGCTCCCGCTCCGACGCGGCAGGCATCGGCCCCGGTACATCCTGCCGCCGCTCCACCAGTACCTCCACAGTCGTACGGTCAGCCGTTCGGCCACACTGTCGGTCGGCCGCAGGCGCAGCAGATGGTTCGGCCGCAGCCCGTCCCTACGTACCCGCTGCCACCACGGGGGCCGGTCGTCGCGCCTCGACCGCCGGCTCCACCTCGTGAGCCGTGGTGGCAGCGGGACGGAGTGATCAGCCGTCTGCTGGCCGTCGCCGGTGCGGGCGTCACCCTCGTCGGCGTGGTGATGCTGCTCGTTCTCGCTGCACAGGCCGGGTGGTTCGGCCCGCCGCTACGGGTCGCTGCGGGCGCAGTGTTCTCGCTCGCGCTGATCGGGGCAGGCGTCCGAGTGTTCGGCCGGTCCGGCGGCCGCGTCGGCGGAATTGCCCTCGCTGCCACCGGTATCGCGGGCCTGTACCTCGATATACTCGCGATGTCCGTCCTGTACGGCTGGCTCGATCCCGTACTCGGGCTGATCACCGCATTCGGAATTGCCGCAGCCGGAACAGCACTCGCAGTGCAGTGGAAGTCGCAGCCGATGGCTGTGCTGATTCTCGCCGGCGTCGCAGTGTGTGGTCCGGTACTGACCGACGGCCTCACGCTGGCCTTGATCGCCTTCTTCATCGCCACCTACGTCGCGAGCTTCCCGGCTCAGATCGGTCGGAATTGGCAGCTGCTGCAGGTTGTTCGGACCGTTCCCCTCGTCGGCGCGGTGTTGGCTGCGGTCGCCGCTGCCGACATGAACGGCTCGACCGACAACTACTGGCTGCTCCTGGCCATCGTGCTCACGGCAGTGCTCGGAATCGGGATGTCGCTGGAGTTGTTGCGCCGCAACGTCTCCGATGTGGTCGCGACCGTGATGATCGCCCTGCCGTCGCTGCCCGTCCTGCTCTCCGTCGATATCTTCGATCGCGCTGCCACCGTCGCCCTTCAACTGGTTCTCGCGGCTGCGGCCGTGGCGATCGTGGCTGTGGTGAGCTGGTTGCCGGCACATGCCCGCATCACCGTCGCAGTGATCGGTGCCCTGGCGACGCTGCAGGCCGCAGTCGAGTCGACGACCCTCGAGATCCGCCCGGTCGTGCTGTTCGCCCTCGCCCTGGCTCTCATCGCGGTGGCGCACAGCACCCGTTCGACGCTCGCATACTCGATCGGCAGTGGATTCGGCGTGATCGGCACCTTGATGTTCGTCTCGGTGAGCCCGCCACAGGCGCTGTTGGACTCCGATCACGCAGTGGGCAGTGTCGGCATCGCCCTCGGTGGAATCCTGCTCGCAGCAACGGCCTTCGCCTTCTGCTACGTGCTCGCCGAACTGAAACTGGTCGACGACGGATTGCAGACCCTCGCTATCGTCTCCGGCGTACTCGCGCTGTACGGCCTGACGGCGGCCACCGTGACCCTCGGCATCGGAATCGGCGGCGAAACAACAGGATTCACGGCAGGGCACACCGCGGCGACCATCGAGTGGATGATCGCAGCCTTCGCACTCCTGGCATTCGGGCTGCGCAGCGCCACGCACGCCCATCTGGCTCTGCTGGCCGGACTGTCCTTGACCGCCGCGGCCATCGCAAAACTGTTCCTGTTCGACCTCGTCGCCCTCGACGGCCTGTTCCGAGTCATCGCCTTCATCGCAGTGGGATTGCTGCTGCTGATCGCAGGTACCCGATACGCCAAGGTGTTCGCGGATCGAGAAAGTGCGGCAGTTTCTTCCTGACCCCCTGCTGCGTCAATGGACCACTGCATTGCACTGGACCCCGTGGGTTGGACTGCTAAAGCAAATCCTAGGCTGCGGGGGCCTGGGCTCGGTATTGCACCGGGCTCAGGCCGTCGAGACGTAGCGAGATGCGGTCGTTGTTGAACCAGTCGATGTAGTCCTCGATCGCGGTGTGCAAGGCGTCGAGGTTCGAGTATCGGACGTGATGAAACATCTCCTCTTTGAGGTGACCGAAGAAGTTCTCGATGATCGCATTGTCGTAACAGTTCGCTTTGCGGGACATCGATTGGATCGCTCCCGCATCGGCCAGCAACCCTCCCCACGACGAGTGCTGATAGTGAAAACCTTGATCCGAGTGCACAATTGGACACTCCTGCTCGCCGAGGGTGCCCAACGCGGCCCGCAGGGAACGGTTGGTGAACTCCGTCGTCGGAGACTTTCCGATCGAATACGAGATGATCTGGCGATCGAACAGATCCATCACCGGCGACAGATACAACTTCGCCTCCCCGACCCGGAACTCGGTGACATCGGTGACCCACTTCTCGTTCGGGGCCGCCGCCGTGAACTGACGGTCGAGGATGTTCGCCGCGACCGCCCCGACCTGACCCTGATACGAGACATACCGTCGACGACGCCGCACACGGCACGCCAACCCGAGCTCGCGCATCACCGCGAGCACCGTCTTCTTCGCCACCCGCCACCCTTCATCGACGAGGACTCGGTGCACGCGTCGATGCCCGTAGCGTCGGTGGTTGTTCTCGAAAGCCCTGGTCACCGCCGCTTTCAACGCAGCCTTCGGATCGGGCCTGCGTAACTGCGCTTGACGGTAGAAGAACGTCGACCGAGCCAAGCCGGCGACGTCGAGCAGCACATCGAGACGGTACTGCGCCTTGAGGGCGATGACAGCGAGAACCTTCACCGTCGTCCCTGTTCCCTCAAGGCCCGCAATTTTCCCAGGTACGCCACCTGTGTCCGCAGCCGTTCGTTCTCCTCACGGAGGCGGTCGAGCTCACTGGCCCCATCCGCATCTGCCGTCGACTGTTTCGGCGGTCGACCCGCACTCTTGGGACGCAATCCCTCGTCGCCGTCGCGGCGGTACGCACGCACCCACGGTTCGATGATCTTTCCCGACGACAGGCCGTACTCACGCGCCAACTCGATCTTGCTCTCACCCGCCAGAAAACGTTGCACCACAGCGCGTTTGAACTCGAACGAGAACTTCTTTCGGTCTGGTTTCTCCACCAACACGCTCCCGCCTCGAACCCGCCAACGGTCGTGAAGACTCCTCACCGCCCACGACCCGATATCCAACTGCGCAGCAACCGAGGACGACCCACGGCCCTCCTCGAACAACGCTACCGCCGCGACCCGCTGATCCTCGGTAAGTGAACTTCGTGCACGCATACAAAACTCCCCGGTAGTCGGAACTGAATTACTCAGTCCAACTTCCGGGGAGCGGTGCACATACGTCTGAGCAGTGCAATGGTCCATTCACCCGGACCGACCCGGGCCGGCCACACCGCGTCAATGGCACTTTGCATACGTCTGGGCGGTGCAGTGGTCCATTCACGCGTTGCGAGGGGGCGGCGGCAGGGTGGGTCAGGAGTCCTCGGGAGCCGTTTCGCCGAGACCGAGCTTGCGTTGCATTCGTTTCATGCCGGCCGGTGCCCACCAGCTGGCGTCGCCGAGCAGTTTCATCGTCGCAGGCACGAGGAACATGCGAATGACCGTTGCGTCGATGATGAGGGCGGCGATCATGCCGTAGGCGATGTATTTCATCATCACCAGATCGGAGAATGCGAATGCTCCCGTGACGACGATGAGTATCAAGGCCGCAGCGGTGATGATGCGTCCGGTGTGAGAACTGCCGATGTGGATGGCTTCGCTTGTGCTGGAGCCATTTTCACGAGCCTCCACCATCCTGGACAGGAGGAAGACCTCGTAGTCGGTGGAGAGTCCGAAGACGATCGCAGCGATCAACAGCAGAATCATCGCCATGATCGGCCCCGGCGTGAAGTTCATCCACGCGGCCCCGTGACCGTCGATGAAGATCCAGGTCAGGATGCCCATGGTCGACCCGAGGCCGAGTGTCGTCATCAGTACCGCCTTGATCGGCAGCACCAGAGATCCGAACGTCAGGAACATCAATACGGTCACGACCAGGACGACCAGCACCGCCATCAGTGGTAGACGGTCGACCATCGCATCGATCGAATCTCGTTCGATCGCAGGCGTTCCCGTCACCTGCATCGTCGTGCCGTCGGGAGTGTCGATGCTGCGGAGGAATTCGATGGCGGGCGCGCTGTCGTTCCGATCGATCAACCCGGCCTTGAAGACGATGATGCCGTCCTTGCTGGCACCGACCGGGGTGAACTGCTCGATCAGGCCCGGTGCGTTGTTCGCCTGGGTGGTGATTGCGGCGAGGTTGGGGCCCTGCGCGTTCTGGATGACCAGCTTGATGGGCTCGGTGCGCTGGCCGGGGAACAACTCGTCGAACTGTTCCTGCGCCACTCGCGTCGGATTGTCCGGTGGCAGATACGTTTCGTTGATTCCGCCGAACGCGAGATTGCCGATGGGCAACGTCAGGGCCAGCAGTCCGAGAACGATGGTGACGACCACCTTGATGGGATTGCGCATCACCCAGGTGGTGAGCCTGCCCCATCTGCCGTTCTCGATCTCTTCCGAGGACTTCGTCTTACGCATGAACGCGAGGCCGAGGGCATCGACGCGTGGGCCGAGGATCGACAGAATGGCCGGCAGGATGGTGATCGCGGTCAACGCCGCGAGAGCGACCGTCGCAATCGAACCAAGGGCGACCGACCGCAGGAACCCGTGCGGAAACAGCAACAGGCCACCGAGGCACGCGACGATGATCGTCGCCGAGAACGCCACTGTGCGACCGGCAGTCATGACTGTTCGACGGACTGCATCGGGCGTCGATCTACCGTCGCCTAGCTCCTCTCGGAAACGAGAGACGATGAACAAGCCGTAGTCGATCGCCAAGCCCAGCCCCACCAGCGACACCACCGGTGCGACGAAGGTGTTGACCTCGGTGACGTGGGTGAACAGCTTCACGATGCCGTTGGCTCCGATGACCGTCAACGCACCGACGATGAGGGGAAGCGCAGCAGCGACGACGCCGCCGAAGACGAAGAACAGCAGCACCGCAACGGCGGGGATGGCGAGGACCTCCATGCGATGGATGTCGTCGGTCATCGTCGACTGCAAGGAGGCAGCCACCGCCTGTTGTCCGGCGACCTGCACATCGACGCCGTCGATGTAGAAGTCGTTCTGGACGGCCTGGAAGTTCTCGGTCAGTTCGGTGTCGTTGCCGCCGACGATCGCGATGCTGGCGATGGCGTGCTGCTTGTCGGTGGTGCCGAGCGCCGCGAGCACGGGTGCTTCCGCGGTTCTGAAATAGCTGCCATTGATCTTCGCGATGCGGTCCGGGTGGTCGGCGACCAGCGAATCGAGGTTCTGGGTGATCGCCGCACCGAACGACGGATCATCGATGTTCGAGCCCTCGGGGGCGGTGTAGAGAACGATGACATCGCCCTCCGTGTCACGTCCGAACGTCTCGTTCGCAAGATTGCCGGCCGCGGCCGACTGCGACGTCGGATCGTCGAATCCGCTCTGGCTCAAATGGTCCGGTAGATCCCAGCCGTACGCCGCCAAGATCGCCAGCCCGGCCACCATGACCCCGAGAACGCTGTATCGAAGGCGGTGGACCAAGGTTCCCCATCGAACGAACACGTGTGTGTAACTCCCCCCGAAAGCGCGCGACTACCGCCGCCACGCGAATGAAACGTCGACCCCCGCTGTCAGGCAGGAGTGTAGCTTGCGTAACGACTATCGAGGCAGGAGTGCAGCCTGCGCGTCAGTGCTCTCAGCGGTTGCGTTCGCGCGCAAGCAATTCGCTGACGCTCAGTACGTGCCCGTTCTCGCCGCCGCGATGGCGACCGCTGTCACCGCCCTCGGTGGACGGTGCGGCCCGACGTCCCGACCGCGTGTTCGACTCGCCCGACGCGGTTCCGCTGGTGCTGTCGCGGTCGGTGCCATTGCGGTCGATATCCGTGTGCTCCGTGCCGTTCCGCGCGGATCCGGCATTGCCGTTGCTGTCGGCACGGTTGTGCTCGGAGCCGTTGCTGCCGTGGTCGTTCCGGGCAGAACCATGGGGTGCAGAGCCGTTGGATGCAGTGCCGTTGGATGCAGTGCCGTTCGCGGCCGAGCCGTTCTCGCCGTGACCGTTGTGACTCGAACCATTGGCGGTCGAACCATTGGCCTTGGAACCGTTGCGTGGTGCGCTCGACGGCGGTGACGCGCTCGGTGCTCGCAGGTCGGCGAGCCAACTCTCGATGGAGCGCGAATCCGGTTCCTCGGCGCGAGGTGTGCGAGCGGGACGGGTGCGGCTCGGCGGTGTGCTCGGCGCGCGGGGCGGCTGAGCTGTCGGGGGAGCCGCCACCGGGTTGACCGGGGGAGCGGGCCGAACGACCTCGGCGGCCTGAGTGGGTTCCGGTTCGGCGATCGGTCGCGGCCGTACCGGCTGGCTCGGGGCAGGTCGAGGAGTCGATCGTTGCTGCGGAGCTTCCTGAACCTGGTCGGGAGTCGAGGCCGGAGGTGTAGCGGGGCCATGCGTCGGCTCCGGCGGTGTCGCGGGGCGTCCCGTCACACTCCGTCGCGATTCCTCTTTCGCGGCGTGGGTCGCCCTGATCGGACCGGCACCGTGCGGTGCGACCACTGGAATGGGCTCGGTGAGCGGCTCGCTGCGACGCGGTGCCGGACGCATCGGCGGCGCGACGGTACTCGACGGTGCACCCCCCGCGAGGGCGAGCTCGGGCACGTTTTCGATGGGGAGCAGCTCGTCCTCGAGGATGGTCTCGCCCAGTCCGAGCTTCTGCTGGATTCGCTTCATCCACTGGGGGGCCCACCAGCAGTCGTCGCCGAGCAGTTTCATCGTGGCGGGCACGAGGAACATACGGATGAGGGTGGCGTCGATGATCAGGGCCGCGATCATGCCGTAGGCGATGTACTTCATCATCACCAGATCGGAGAACGCGAACGCCCCGGTGACGACGATGAGGATCAGGGCGGCGGCGGTGATGATGCGTCCGGTATGCGAGGTTCCGATGCGGATGGCTTCGCTTGTGCTGGCACCCTTTTCGCGAGCCTCGACCATGCGGGAGAGCAGGAAGACCTCGTAGTCGGTGGACAACCCGAACACAATCGAGATGATCAGCACCAACACCGGGGCCATGATCGGCCCAGGGGTGAAGTTCATCAGCCCCGCACCGTTGCCGTCGATGAATATCCACGTCAGGATGCCCATGGTGGCACCGAGACCGAGGACGGTCATGAGCACCGCCTTGATCGGCAACACCAACGATCCGAACGTCAGGAACATCAGCAGCGTCACGATGAAGACCACCAGAACGGCCATCAACGGGAGCTTGTCGATGAGCGCACTGATCGAGTCCTGCTCGATGGCAGGTGTACCGCCGACGAGCATTGTCGCTCCCTCGGGCACGTCGATGCTGCGGAGGAAGTCGATGGCGGGCTTGGAGTCGTTGCGATCGACCAGTCCGGCCTTGAAGACGATGATGCCGTCCTTGCTGGCACCGACCGGCGAGAACGGCTCGACCAGGCCGGGAGCATTGTTCGCCTGAGTGGTGATCGCCGCGAGCGTGGGGCCCTGCGCGTTCTCGATGACCAACTTGATGGGTTCGGTCCGCTGGCCGGGGAAGAGCGAATCGAACTCGCCCTGCGCTTCTCGGGTGACGTTGTCGGGAGGGAGATAGGTCTCGTTGATGCCGCCGAACTTGATGTTGCCGACGGGAAGCGTCAGGAGCACCAGGCCGAGCACGATCGGGACGGTCACCTTGACGGGGTTGCGCATCACCCAGCGGGTCAGGCGGCCCCACATGCCGTTCTCGATCTCTTCGCTCGATTTGGTCTTGCGCATGAACTTCAGACCGAGCGCGTCGACGCGGGGTCCCAGGATGGCGAGCATCGCGGGCAGAATCGTGATGGCCGTCAGAGCGGCCAGTGCGACGGTGGCAATGGAGCCGTAGGCCACCGACTTCAGGAAGCCCTGCGGGAACAGCAGCAGGCCGCCGAGGGACGCGACGATCATCGTCGCGGAGAACACCACGGTGCGACCGGCCGTCATGACCGTGCGGCGCACGGCCTGTGGCGTCGAATAGCCGTCACCCAGTTCTTCTCGGAATCTCGAGACGATGAACAACCCGTAGTCGATCGCCAAGCCAAGGCCGACGAGCGAGACCACGGGCGCGACGAAGGAGTTGACCTCGGTGAAGTTGGTGAACACCTTCACGATGCCGTTGGCACCGACGACTGTCAGACCGCCGATGATCAGGGGGAGGGCGGCCGCGACGACACCACCGAAGATGAAGAACAGCAGCACCGCGACGGCCGGGATGGCGAGTAGCTCCATCCGCTGGATGTCTCCGGCCATCGTCGACTGCAGAGCGCCAGCCACGGCTTGCAGTCCGGTCACCTGCACGTCGACGCCGTCGATGTAGAAGACGTCCTTGACGGCTTGGAAGTTGTTGGTCAGCTCGGTGTCGTTGGCACCGGCGATGGCGACGCTGGCAATGGCGTGTTGCTTGTCCGCGGTGCCGAGTGCGGCGAGGTTCGGAGCAGTGGCCGTGCGGAAGTAGCTGCCGTTGACCTTCTCGATCTGGTCGGGGTGGTCGGCGGCGAGCGAGTCGAGATTGGCGACGATCTCGGACTGGAACTCGGGGTCGTCGATCGTCGATCCCTCGGGTGCGGTGTAGAGCAGGATGACGTCACCCTGCTTGTCGCGACCGAACGTGGTGTCCGCCAGACGGGCAGCCTGAGCCGACTCCGAGGTCGGATCGTCCCAACCACTCTGACTGAGATGGCTGTTGAGATCGAGACCGTAGGCAGCGAAGCCCAGCAGTCCGGCCACCATGACACCGATAACGGTGTACCGCAGGCGGTAGACGATGTCTCCCCATCTGGCGAACACTTAAGAAACTCCTTGGCGCCCGACGAGCAGGGCGGACAGCGGTCGGAAGGGCTGCAGCCACGCACCTTCGTTGGGAAGCGAGTCCAGACTCACCCGAGGCAGTGGCTCACGGAAGACGCCCGGGATGTCCTCCAGGTCGAGGAACTCCAGGATGTCGGACGTGACAGCCCAGCTTGCGTGCTCCCGGAATCCCAGTACCTGTACGGGCACTCCGGTCGCTGCGATGGCCTCCAACGGCCCTTTGAACGCCTGACCGTCGGCGGACGCAACCATGACACCGGCGAGACCGCCGTCACGGTTGCGGAAGTCGATGTGGTCGAGCATGTCCGCGTCGACGTCACTGTCCTCGTCGACCTTGGGCTTGGCGAACACCGCAAAGCCCACGTTACGCAATGCTTCGACCCAGGGTCGGACGACATCGGCGCTGCCGGGGGCGATGTTGGTGAACACCGTCGCCTCGGGCTCGAGTGTCGCGGTGCCGGAGGTGGAGAGTTCGGCGGTGCGGCTGAGCAGCCATCGGCCCAGTGCATCGAAGCGTGGGCGGTACGCGGCGGTGGGGCGGCCACCCAGAATTGCACCGAGACCCATGTCCAGGTTGGGTGCGTCCCAGACCAGCAGGACGCGTTTGCTGTGGCGCGATTCACCGATCGCGCCGAGTTCGGAGGGGTCGACCACGGTGTCGGGCATGTCCGTACTGACGCTCATGCTGTCTTCTTTCCCCAGATCAATTCCGTCACCGAGCTGCCGACCTGCTGTGCCTTGCCCTCGAACTTGGTCACCGGCCGCTCGTGTGTCATGGGCGATTCCCAATCGAGAACGGTCAAACCGGGCTCGGCGTTCCCGGCCTCGGCAATCCACTCAGCGTATTCGGCATGATCGGTGGCCACGTGCAGAACGCCGCCGGGCTTCAGTCGATCCGCGATCATCGCGAACGTCGGTCCCTGCAGCAGCCGACGCTTGTGGTGGCGAACCTTGGGCCACGGGTCGGGAAAGAAGACGCGCACGCCGGTCAACGATTCCGAGGACAGCATGTTCTCGAGCACGTCCATCGCGTCACCGCGCAGCAACCGAACGTTCTCGATGCCTTCTCTTTCGATCTGCTGCAGTGTCTGCGCCAGACCGGGCCGATAGACCTCGACGGCCATGAGGTTGACGTGCGGCTCGGCCGACGCCATCGCCGTGGTGGCAGTGCCCGTACCCGAGCCGATCTCGAGAATTGCCGGACCGCTGCGCCCGAACCAGGCGTCGACGTCGATCTGCTCGTCGGCGACGTCGCGGCCGATGCGCGGCCACAGGTTGTCCCACGTGGTCTGTTGAGCTTCGGTCAGAGCCCCACGCCTGGAGCGGAAACTCGTCACGCGGGGGTACAGCCGTGAGCCCCGTTGGTGGGTCTGCGCGGCGTTCTCCTCGGTGTCGACAGAGGTGTCCTGAGGCTCGTTCACCGGACCATTGTCGCGCATCGACGGGGGGTGTGACAGGTGGGTCTCGAGTTGAAGTTGAGACTTGCTGTCCCGTCCCTGATCAGCGGCAGTGCGGGCCGATCGAATTACAACGGTGCAATTCTCGCCGGGCGGCCCGGAACCGAACTCGTGTGCCAGAATCGGTGCCGCAGCAGGGGGCTGTGCGCCGCGATCCGAAGTGGGCGGCGGATCGTTCTTGGGGGAATCGATGACGGATGCCGCCGAAGCCTGTGTGAACCGATTGCGTGATCGTGCTGCGACGAGCGATGCACGTGAGGCCGTCGAGACCGCCCTGCACGATCGCCTGCAGCCGATGATCGTGCGAGTGACCGGCCGAGCCGGCGTCGGGAAGTCCCCGATCGTCTCCGTTCTCGATTCGGTGCAACTCGACGCGGACGGCCTCGAACTGCGAATACACGAGGGCAGAACGGACAGCAGTGCGGGAGAGGTGCTCGTCCACGTCCTAGCGGGCGCGGTGTCGCCGGTCGACACTGCATTCCTGAGCTCTCGACCGAGGGGTGCCCTGGACGGAACGGTCGTCGTGCTGACGAAGGCGGACACACTCGACGATCCCTCGGCAGCAGCCGCGACGGCTTCGGAGCAGCTGGGGCGGACAGTTCTGCCGGTGATGGGATCCACCGCGGCGGGACTGCGGGGTGTTGGCGGCACCGGTGCGACTGTGGACATGGCCGACGTGCGGGCCGTCGCGGCAGCCGACCTGCGCCCGGCCGACATGATGACGGTCGACAGGTTTCGCGCTGCCGACATCGCCGTGTCGCCGCGTCGGCGAGAAGCGCTGATCGAGTGTGTCGAGCTGCGCGGTCTTGCGTTGCTCGTCGACGTGGTTCGCCGGCACACCGCGATCTCCGACAGCGACGCGATGCGAGTTCTGGCCGATGCCACCGGTGTCGATGCCATGATCACGGCAGTGGCGACCGCCGTGTCCTCGGCGGCGGCCTCCCGTGACGGCGAGCTGCACACCGCGTTGCAGCAGATCTCCGCCGGGCATCGGCAGGTACGAAGCGCTGTCGAGTCGTATCTTGCCTCGGATGAGGCCGTTGCTGCCGAGATGCGGTGCGCAGCAGTGCGTCTGAGGGTGTCGATCGAGACCGGTTCGGAGCGGGACGTAGTGGAGCAGGTGGCGCTGTGGCAGCAGCGTGCGGCCGCATCCGGCAGCTCCGACGAACGTCGTTCGGCGCTTGCGCTGTGTCGCGGCTACGTGCGGATTCTGCATCGATGACGCCACTGCCGGAAGACATGACCAGCGTTCTACGGCGCTGGAATTCGACTGCACTCGACGAGATCGAACGAGCGAGGGTCAGTCGACCTGCAGGGGTTCACCTCACCGGCACTGCAGGATCGGGCAAGTCCGCACTGCGCCGTGAGCTGTCCTTACCGGGCGGTGCCGCAGTCGAATTCACGGACTCGATGGCCGATGCCGCTGTCGTCATGATCGTGGTCGACGCGTCGGCTCCGGTCGGTCGCGTGGAGATCGAGCAATGGCGCGCCGCCCTCGAATCCACGCCGGTCGTGTTCGTGGTGAACAAGATCGACGTGCATCGACAGTGGCGTGAGGTCGTCTCCGCCGACAGCGACGTCGTCGCCGAGTGTGTCCCACGGTCGGTGGAGTGCACGGTCCACCCGATCTCGGTTCGGTTGGCGCGGACGGGTCGCGAGAGCGGTGACGCCGGGATGTACGCCGAATCGGGTCTCGGTGCCGTCGAGGACCGGCTCGGCGCGCTTCTGCTACAGGCCACGGCTCTCGGATCGCGGCGCAAATATGCTGCGGCAGTGCAGGGCTGCGTGTCGGCAGCACGAGCGTCGATCGTGGCGAGGGCACGCGACGTGACCGGTGGTGTCGACACGGCTCCGCTCCGTGCGCGGCGAGCCGAGCTCGTCGGCGAACGGGACAATTCAGGGGGTGACCGACGGGCGCTGCTGCACAATAGAATTCAACGGGCTCGAGTGGAATCCCTGCACGCTGCCGCCGAGGACCTTCGCGCGCTGGGCGTCGAGGTCAGGAAGACTGTCGACGGAGCCAGGCGCGCAGAACTGAAGCACCTCCCCGCGCATGTCGCCGAGTCCGCGCGCGGTGCGCAGCGTCGAGCCGAGTCGGCTCTGACCGCCGGATTGCGGGCCGTGGAAACCGATCTCGGCCTCCCGCCGATGCAGGTGGACTCGAGTGCTGCGGACGCCCCGGTCGACATCGGCGAGCCGTCCCGGCGTCGGGGGATCGAGGACGCCGTCATGGTCGTGGTCGGCGCATCGGCGGGGGTAGGTCTCGGGCGGCTGGTCGTGTCTCCGATGGCTCTGGTGCCTGCCTGGGCCGTTGCCAACACCGTGGTCACCCTCGTTCTCGGTGGTGTGCTCGCCTGGTGGATCACCCGCTCGCGGGCGCTGGTGGCCGATCGCGCCCATCTACGCGGCTGGACGCAGGAAAGCCTGGCCCGGGTGAAGTCCGCGGTGGAACAACGGTTGCTCTCCCGGATTCTCGATGCGGAGTCGGCACTCGCGTCCGCCGTTGCGATGGCGGACCGGGACGCGGTGGTCCGCATCGACGTCGCTCTCGCCGAGGTGGACGCCGAGTTGCGTCGGCTCGCCGACCACCGATCGGCGCTGCTGTCTGCATGCGATCGCGATCTCACTGCACTCGATCGGGGGCTCGAGCGATTCCGCGGACCCGACCGCAGTGCGTTCGACCTCCGGGATCCGGTCCAACTTTCTCCCACTCGTGGGGAACCGTCGGCGCTGCCGGTGCGTCGGAGTCAGTAGGTGCAGTGTCGGGTTCGTCTCGAGATGAGGAGCGTCGATGATCGACGTGGATGGCTTCGCAGCAGGGGGTTTCCTCACGGAAGCAGTGGAACCCGACGATCTCGACGACGCCGATGCGCCCATGGATTCGTCGGGCCTCTTCGACCTCGACGGCGACGGTCACTACGAGACCACCGTACGGCGTACCGATGTCGGCATGACGGTGGCGACCGACGTCGACGGGGACGGTGTGACGGACAAGTTCACCGCCTTCGGACGTGACGGGCGGTACCGATCGTGGGAGATTTTTCGAGAAGCGAACGGTATCGGGCGGGGCGAATTGACCGAATCGGGCGAGCTGTAGCGCCTCGGTCCGGCCACTGCGTTACCGCTGGTGAAAGGCTTCTTGCGCCGATCTTTCCCTATCTGAATCGGTCCTGTGACCAATCGGACAACACCCTGTTTCCGGATTCACGTCGCTCGGCGTTAACCTGAACAGCAGGACACCCGGCGCTCGACCCTCGGCTTGCTGTACCCGTTACGATGGTGTACTGCAGCTCGAACGGTCGAGCAGCGCCCCGCCGAGAGGGGAAAACCGAGAGCTGCTCGCGCATGCTTGCCCACAGTGATCGTGCGAGTACTTCCCGGTTCCGGCTCACCCCAGGAGAGTTAGATGACCTCAGCCACCATTCCCGGTTTGAGCGGCACCGACAACGTGCCGACGCGACACAAAGAACTGCTTGCCTGGGTTGCTCAGGTAGCCGAACTGACCGAACCGGATTCCGTGGTGTTCGCTGACGGATCCGACGCCGAATGGGAGCGTCTGACCGGCAAGCTGGTCGAGGCCGGCACCTTCACTCGTCTCAACGACGAGAAGAAGCCCAACTCGTTCCTCGGCAACTCCGATCCGTCGGACGTCGCTCGCGTCGAGTCGCGCACGTACATCTGCTCCAAGCAAGAAATCGACGCCGGTCCCACCAACAACTGGATGGAACCGTCCGAGATGCGGACGCTCATGTCCGATCTCTACCGCGGCTGCATGCGCGGACGCACCATGTACGTCGTGCCGTTCTGCATGGGCCCGCTCGACGCGGCCGACCCCAAGTTGGGCGTCGAGCTCACCGACTCCGAGTACGTCGTCGTCTCGATGCGCGTGATGACGCGGATGGGCCAGGCTGCACTCGACAAGATCGGCGACGACGGGTTCTACGTCAAGGCACTGCACTCGCTGGGAGCTCCGCTCGCCGAGGGCCAGGCCGATGTGCCGTGGCCGTGCAACGACACCAAATACATCACGCACTTCCCCGAGGACCGCGAGATCTGGAGCTACGGATCCGGCTACGGCGGCAACGCACTGCTGGGCAAGAAGTGCTACTCGCTGCGTATCGCGTCGGCAATGGCCCACGACGAGGGCTGGCTGGCCGAGCACATGCTGATCCTCAAGCTGATCTCGCCCGAGGACAAGGCGTACTACATCGCGGCGGCGTTCCCGTCCGCCTGCGGCAAGACCAACCTCGCGATGATTCAGCCGACCATTCCGGGCTGGCGCGCCGAGACCATCGGCGACGACATCGCGTGGATGCGCTTCGGTGAGGACGGCCGTCTCTACGCCGTCAACCCCGAGTACGGCTTCTTCGGCGTCGCGCCGGGTACCAACTGGGACTCGAACCCCAACGCGATGAAGACCATCGACCAGGGCAACTCGGTGTTCACCAACGTCGGCATGACCGACGATGGTGACGTGTGGTGGGAAGGCCTCGAAGGCAAGCCCGATCACCTCATCGACTGGAAGGGCAACGACTGGACGCCCGAGTCCGGAACCGATGCCGCGCACCCGAACTCGCGTTACTGCGTGCCGATGGCGCAGTGCCCGTCGATGGCTCCCGAGTGGGACGACCCCAAGGGTGTGCCGATCTCGGCGATCCTCTTCGGTGGACGTCGCAAGACCACCGTTCCGCTGGTGACCGAGGCCCGCGACTGGCAGCACGGAGTGTTCATGGGAGCCACCGTCGGCTCCGAGCAGACCGCTGCCGCCGAGGGCACCGTCGGAACCGTCCGACGCGACCCGATGGCCATGCTGCCGTTCCTCGGCTACAACGTGGGCGACTACTTCCAGCACTGGATCGACCTCGGCAAGAACGCCGACGAGTCCAAGTTGCCGAAGGTGTTCTACGTCAACTGGTTCCGTCGCGGCGACGACAAGCGCTTCCTGTGGCCCGGATTCGGTGAGAACTCTCGCGTGCTCAAGTGGATCGTCGAGCGCATCGAGCACAAGGCCGCCGGCATCGAGACGCCGATCGGTGTGGTCCCCACCGCCGAGGCACTCGACATCGACGGACTCGACACAACGGTCGAGGACGTGGCCGAGGCACTCGCGGTGAACTCCGACGAGTGGAAGGCCGAAATCCCGCTGATCCAGGAGTGGTTCGACTTCGTCGGCGAGAAGCTCCCCACCGGAATTCAGGACGAGTTCGACGCCCTCAAGCAGCGCCTGGGCGCGTAGTATTCACGACACAGAACGGGGCTCACCGAGGGGTGGGCCCCGTTCTGGCTGTGTGGGTATGGCGGTCAGGCAGTGAGTGCGGCCGCCCCGGCCAGGGTGCCGAGGCCACCCAGCGCAGCGGGCACCACCTGTAGGCCGTCGAGGAATTTCAACCGGGCGTGCAATGCGATCGACTCCTGGATCGGATTCCACAGCGGCGGGCCGGCCTGAGCGAAGCCACCACCGATCACCACCATGCGTACGTCGACCAGGGCGACGGCCGACGCGATCGCCTGACCCAGTGCCACGCCTGCGCGCTGCAACGAGGTGATGGCGATCGGCTCCCCGGCGGCGGCATCGGCGGCCAGTTCGGTTCCGGTGCTGCCGGTCCAACCCAGCTCGCGCGCCCACCGCACCGCCGACGGCCCACTCGAGACTGTTTCCACGCACCCGATTCCGCCGCATGCGCAGGGCGTCGTCGAACCGGGAACGACGATGTGGCCGATGTGGCCGGCGTTGCCGCTGGCACCGGCGACGATCTTCCCGCCCAGTACCAACCCGCCGCCGATGCCGGTCGACACCACCAGACTCAGCACGTCCGGCACACCCACGGCGGCACCGAACCGATGCTCACCGAGTGCCGCTGCACTGCCGTCCATCGCGAGGTGGATGTCGGCTTCGGGAAAGACCTCGGCGATGTGCTCGCGCAGACCGAAGCCGTCTTTCCACTCGGCGATGTTGATCGGTGCGACCGAACCGGTTTCGAGATTCACCGGACCGGAGCAGGCGACGCCGATGCGATCGATGTGCTGTCCAGGAGCGATCTTCCGAAGCAACGAAGCGCATGCCGGCCATACCCCGGACTCGGGCGTCGGCACCGTCACCGGGTTCTGCGGCCGACCGTCCTCGCCGACGAGTGCCGCCGTCATCTTGGTGCCGCCGATGTCGAGCGCGAGTGCCGTCATCGTTCCAGGCTAGTCGCGGGAGTGGAGCCTGCGGAACGACCTGGGTTAGGCGGGAGTGGAGCCTGCGGAACGACCTGGGTTAGGCGGGAGTGGAGCCTGCGGAACGACCTGGGTTAGGCGGGAGTGGAGCCTGCGGAACGACCCATTCAAGCCGTTTTTGGTTTGAGGACCAGGACGAGGTTGCTGCCGAGGAACTCGCGGAGTACCGGAACTCGCATCATCCACCAGGCCCATCGGGGATGGTAGCGCGGGAACGCGGCCAGGAGGGTCGCGTTGGGAGTGCTTCGCGCCCAACGTAATCCGTCTGCCGCGCTGATGTCGAACAGTGATTCACCGAATCGGTTCTTCGGCTCGTGACCGGTGGTGCGGGTGTAGCGGCGGGCCGCGTATTCGCCACCGAGGTAATGCCAGGGCCGGGTCTCGTGACCACCGAACGGACCGAACCAGATGGTGTACGACAGCACCATCAACCCGCCCGGCTTGGTGACCCGCAGCATCTCCTCGGCCATGGTCCACGGCTCGCGGACGTGCTCGGCGACATTCGAGGAGAAGCAGATGTCGACGCTGTCGTCACGGAACGGTAGTGCCATCCCGGAGCCACGCACCGAACCTGGAATCTGCAGACCCGCCGCGTGCATCTCCGACGCATCGGGCTCGACGGGCAGGTAGCGCTGGCAGCTCGCACCGAAGACCTCGGCGAAATATCCTGGCCCGCCGCCGACGTCCAACACCGTCGCCGCCGACATGTCGGTGCCGGTCAGGCCCCGATACAGATCGCCGATCAGCTCCACGGAATCGCGGGCCAGTGCGCCGTAGAAGATGTCGGGAGCGCTCTGTTCGTGGCCGAAGTCCTTCAGCAGACTCACCGAGCGGCGCAGTGTCGCGCGAGAGGCGAACAGACGTGTCACGGCGGAAGTCACGAAAACGAACCCTAGCGGTTACTGTGGCAGCGGTAATCGACGGCGGTCGAGACGAGCATGCGGAAATTGGGTGAAGCGAGCTGTGCGCGAGGTTCTGTTGCTGTGCTGGCGCGATACCGGGCACCCGCAGGGCGGCGGCAGCGAGCGTTACCTCGAGCAGGTGGGTGCAGGTCTGGCTCGGCGCGGTGTCCGCGTCACGCTGAGGACGGCGTCGTATCCCGGAGCTCCCGCCGAGGAGATCGTCGACGGCATGCGCATCAGTCGCGGCGGCGGACGCCTGTCGGTATACCCGCGAGCGCTGGCGGCCATCGCAGCCGGGCGGCTCGGATTCGGACCGCTCAAGGGGATTGCACCCGACGCGGTGATCGACACCCAGAACGGCATTCCCTTCTTCTCCCGTGCGGCGCTCGGCGTTCCGGTCACGTTGCTGGTGCACCACTGCCACCGTGAGCAGTGGCCGGTCGCGGGGCCGATGATGGCCAAGCTCGGCTGGTGGCTCGAATCGACCGTGTCGCCGAGGGTCCACCGCCGCAACCAGTACCTGACCGTGTCGTTGCCGTCCGCAGACGAATTGGTCGCGCTCGGCGTCGATCGCGAGCGCATCGCCGTGGTGCGCAACGGAGCCGACGAGATCCCGCCGTCGATCCCCGAGGGGGACGACAGCACCCGCACCGCCCACCCGTCGCTGACCGTGCTGTCCCGGTTGGTTCCGCACAAGCAGATCGAGGACGCGCTCGACGTCGTCGCCGCGCTGCGCGGTCTGATCCCCGAGATCCACCTCGACGTCATCGGTGGCGGCTGGTGGGAGCAGAACCTCCGCGACTACGTGAGCGAACTGGGCATCGAGCAGTACGTCACCTTCCACGGCCATGTCGACGAGGGCCGCAAACACGCGCTGCTCGGTCGGTCGTGGGTGCACGTCATGCCCTCCCGCAAGGAGGGCTGGGGTCTCGCAGTCGTCGAGGCAGCTCAGCACGGCGTGCCGACCGTCGGCTACCGGAGTTCCAAGGGGCTCACCGATTCCATCATCGACGGCGTCACCGGTGTTCTGGTGGGCGGGTTGTCGGATGGTGAAGAGGACCGGGACGTCTCCGGTCTGACCGTTGCCGTCTCGGAACTGCTGCAGGACGCGGACGCCCGAACTCGCCTGGGGGAGAAGGCGCGAGTGCGTGCGGCGGAATTTTCCTGGGAGCAGTGCGCAGAAGGTGTCTACTCGGTGCTCGACGCGACGACGCGTGGAACCTGGTCGTCAGGGCTGGTGGGTGCGCCGCACTCGGATTCGGCCCAGCAGTCCTACCGCTAGGCCCCCGAGAAGCAGAAGCGCCCACGCAAGGTGGGCCGCGACGACCACTGTTGCAGGACGGCTCTCGACGATCATCGGATTCGGCACGCGGTAGAGCGTGAGCTGCTCGTCCGAGTACACGATGTCGAGGGGATTCAGCGTTCGCGCGGATTCGCCGAGTTCGCCGGGGGTGGTGTTCTCCACCAGTACCCAGCCGACGCCCATCCGGGCAATCGTGTCTGCGGATTCACCCGCGAGCACGGAGTTTTGGACCTCGGTCGCGCGTTCTCCCTCACCCCGTACCGTGCCGCCTGCGACGATTAGCTCGCCGGTCTGCAGTACGTCCAGTGGCAGCATGCGCGGCGCGGGGTCGAGGACGGGCGCAGTGCCGCTGTAGGGGAAACGGCGGAACATCCCGGCCGGTAGCACCGCGACATCGCCTGCTGCGCCGTCCAATTCAATTGCGACCGCCTGCCAGGATGCCGGGTACGTCACGGGCCTGAGCGAGTTCCCGACGCCCCAGGCCAGGTCGGGTAGCGCGATCAGCAGGGCCACTACGGCAACGGCGCTGCCGAATCGGGTGCGCTGGACCGCGCTCAGCGCGGTTGGTTGCACCGGATTCGGTCGACGTCGGGGAGAAAATGCAGCGGCGGCGGCCAACGCATAGATCGGCATCGCCAGCGCGACCCACTTCTGGGAGTCGCGGAGCAACCCGGCACCGGGAACGGTCTCACCCAGTGCGCGGGCCATCGCCAACCCAGGTCCCGTCGCTGCCAGCGCAGGGACGGCGATGGCAAGCAGGGCGACGACACCGAGTCCCACGATCACCGGATTTCTTCGACGCCTGATCAGCGGCCGCACACCGAACGCGACGACGGTCAGCAGCAGCACCGTGCCCATGAGCGCGAAAATGCCTGTCCGAGAACCGGGTACAGCATCGGAATTCCAGATTCCACCGAGACCGGCGAGGCTGCCGAGGGTGCCGAGGCCGGGCTCGGCCCGCGCCGCGAACGCCGCCCAACCCGCCGGATCTGCCTGCTCGACGCCATTGCCGGACACCGCCGTCGCCGCCAGCCACGGTGCCGACGCCACCGCCGCCAGCCCGAGGGCTCCGACCACGCGCAGGCCGCGTCGGGCACCCCCGGGGAGGGCGAGGACGACCAGGGCGATGGTTGCGGCGAGCAGCGCGCCGGTGGGGGTGAGTCCGGCGGCAGCGAGGCAGACGGCGAGCGCCCACCAGGAACGGCCCTGCCTGACCGCGAGTGCAGCGACCACGGTCCACGGCAGGGCGGCGTATCCGACGAGCAGGCTCCAGTGTCCCTGCAGTAGCCGCTCGGCGACGTACGGGTTCCACACGGCCACCGTCGAAGCCACGATCAGCGCGGGCAGTGGGGCTGTCGGCAGCACCGTCCGTGCCATGACCGCTGCGCCCCATCCGGTCAGCCACAGGGCCAGCAGCAGAATGGCCTTGACCACCAGGCCACCGTCGAACACCGTCGACAGTGCTGCGATCGCGGCGTCCTGCGGCACGGCGCGTGCGGCGGCGTCGGCGATTCCCCAGGCGGAGTCGGTGAAGTAGGAACGGGGTGTGCTGACGGCGTCGCGCAGCAGGAGATAGCCGGGGCCGAGCAGCGGTCCGAGAATCACCACCGAGAGGAGCAGGCTGTAGAGCGGGGGCGTCCACCTCGACCTCGACCGCGCCATGTTCGGCACCCTATACCGTGGGCTCATGTCTTTCCGCGCCTCGTCCGAGGCAGACCCCACGGCGGGTGCGTCGGTCGCCGGCATGGGGATGGTGACGGCCGGTTCGATGTTCGCGAATGTGGCGGCGTACCTGCTGCAGGTTCTGGCGAGCCGGATGCTCGGGGTCGAGGGCTACGGCGAATTCGCGAGTTTGCTTGCTGCGCAACTGGTTCTCGCGGTTCCGGCGCTGGCGTTGCAGTCCGTTGTTGCGCGTGAAGTGGTGCGCGGTCGCAGTTCTCGTGAACTGCGAACCGTGGGGTATCGGTGTGCGGCGGTGGTGGGGGTACTCGCTCTGGCGCTGGCCCCCGCACTGTCAGCGGCCATGGACATCTCGATGGCGGCGACCGTATCGGCGGTCGTCGCTGCGCCGGTGCTGGTTCTGCTGGCCGCCGAACAGGGCTTGCTGCAGGGACGTGGGCGCTTCGGAGCTCTGAGCGTCGTGCTGGCCGCGGCCGGTGTCGGCAAGGTGGCCCCGGCCGTGTTGGTGTTGCTGCTCGGCGGTGGCCCCGGTTCGGTTCTGTTGGCCACGGCGGCGGGTATAGGCGTGGTGGCGCTCGGCGCGCGGTGGACGGCCGGGGTGCCGGTGGACTCGGTGTCGGAAACCAAGGTGACCGTTCTGGCCGTGCTGCAGGCGTCGCAGGTGCAGTTGGTGTTGATCGCGATGTCCGCGCTGGATCTGGTGCTGGCGCGCACGCTGCTCAGCTCCAACGAGGCCGGGCTGTACGCCGTCGGGGCCGTTGCGTCCAAGGCAGCGTTCTGGTTGCCGCAGGCCGTCGGCGTTGTGCTGTATCCGCGGATGGCGAACCCGCTGCATTCTGCCTCCGCGGTGCGATCGGCGCTGGCCGTCGTCGCGGGGCTGGGCACGGTCCTGGTGATCGGCGGTGCAGTGGCGTCTCCGCTGTTGCCGGTGGTAGTGGGCGATACGTATTCCGGTGTGCAGAACTATGTCTGGCTGTTCGTGCTGCAGGGCGCGTGCCTGGCCGTGCTGCAGAGCGCGTTGCTGTGGGCCATCGCGGGTGAGCGCACTCATCTTGCCTTCGTCGCCTGGTTCGCCCTCGCCGCGGAGGTGTTGCTGTTGCTGTTCGTGGCGTCGACACTCGCGCAGTTCGTCGTCGTCGCCGCAGTTACCGCCGCGGTGACGATGGTGGTGGTGTGCGGGCTGGTGTTGTGGGGAAACCGCGTGGATCGCCAGGGGGTCTGACGAACCTGTTCACACTTCCTCTTGTCGGCTCGAAATACCTTCGGCCGCGGCGGTGAAGTCCTGCACCAATGATCTGGCGTAATCGGGTTCGAGCAAGCCTGTCGACTACGAGACCCGGCCAACGTGACCGCACCGATTCGGGGAGCATTGCTGAGTTGGGTCCCGTCTCCACATAGACGAGTGGCGTGGTTGTGTGCCCTCACGGGCACTCAACCACGCCACTGCGCGGAGCGCATCTACTCCTTGTTGAGGTTCGTCCTCGGAATCTCTTCCGTGCGATCCGTCGTCCAGTCGCGGTTGCTGGACGGTGCGGGTGCTGCTCCGCCTGCGGGGTTCGGTCGCGGCGCGTTGTCGGCCCGTGCAGGCTGACGGTGTCCACCGTTTCCGCCGCGCAGGAGCAGGAACACTCCGGCGATCAGCGAGATGACGCCGAGGATGCCGGCGACGATCGGGACGGTGCGGCCGAAGAGCGAGAGCTGATCCTGGCCGTCCTTGGCCTGCTGGATCTGGTACTCGACCGTGTTCTCGTCGAACGTGATCGGAGCATTGAGGACGTCGACCTCGGGCTGGTCTGCTTCGCGTGCGTAGTACTGGTGGATCTGCTCTTCACCCTTGACGACGACGCCGGTCTCGGGCTCGACCCACAGGGTGCGGGTGTTCTCGTACCAGCGAGTCATCGTGACCGGTTCGGCTCCACCCTCGACACCCCAGGTGTCGGCGGGCAGAGTCACCTTGTTGGTGGGCAGGTTGACCACGGTCGACAGGTCGACCGGGCCGACGGTCTGCTGGTACTGGTACACCGGCGTTCCGTTGAGCTCGGTTGCCTCGACGAAATCGATGTCCTTGGTCGCGCGCGCATTGACGTCGAAGTACGGGTAGCTCTTCTGCTCCGCGTTGAACGGGAACTTGTACTGCAGTCCGGTGTGGGCAACTTCCTCGGCGGGCGCGTCGCCTGCCACCTGAATGGTGCCGATCGGGTTCTCGACGGGCATCGAGGTCTTGCGGTCGATGGTGACGCGGTCGACGCTTGCGGTCAGCAGTCCGGTATCGGCCTGCTTGTCGCTGCGACGCAGAGTCTGGCCGGCCTGCAGGGTCATGATGTCGGCGTCGGAGGGCTCCTCGACGGTGACGAATCGCTGCGAGACGAGCGGAACGTTCTGGTCCACGACGGCGCGACCGGCTGCGAGGGAACTCGCATTCAGCACGCTGCCCTCACCCGTGGAGACGGTGGTGACCTCGAGGTCCAACGGCGTCTTCTCCAGCGCCGACACCGTGTACGTGGGAATGAGGATGGCGGCAACCACCAGGAACGCGCCCAAGCCGATGAGTACGAGGGCAAGTATCCGGCTCGGCCCTGAGCGCTCCGCCATGCTGAATCTCCTTAGTTGACCGCTTCATGGAAGACACCGTGGGCGGAAAACACGTTCGCCCCGACCCGATGCCCGTTTTAGTACGACACGTCGCAGGTGACAGTAACAGTCGACAGTGGCACCGGTCTCGTCTGCGCCGGTTCGACACGGCACACTTGAGACCACCATGAGCACCCAGACCCGTTCGGCAAGCGTTGTCCCGCTTCGTGGGTTCGTACCGTCACTCGAGGGGATGCGTGCCGTCGCGTGCATCGGAATCGTCGTCACCCACGTGGCCTTTCAGACCGGTGGCGCGACGTCGCCGATCCTGGGTCATATCTGGGGAAGGTTCGACCTGACTGTGGCGATCTTCTTCTCGCTGTCGGGATTCCTGCTGTGGCGTCCGCACGCGGCGGCAGCCCGCGGTCATGGGAGTGCCCAGCCGCTCGGCCGCTATTTCCGTTCGCGGTTCGCGAGGATTCTGCCCGGTTACTTGGTCGGCGTGACATTGATCCTGATGTTTCTTCCCGATGCCGGCGGTGACTACCGCGTGTGGCTGGCGAACCTGTCGTTCACTCAGGTGTTCGTGCCGTTGACCCTGACCCAGGGCTTGACGCAGATGTGGTCGCTGTCGGTCGAGCTCGCTTTCTACCTTCTGCTGCCGGTGTTCGCGTGGCTGATGGTGCGCCTGCGCGGTGCGGCCGCCGCCCGCCGTATCCCGGTCATTCTGGGTGCTGCGGTGCTGACGCTGTCGTGGGCGTTCGTTCCGGTGTCGACCCCCGACGGCATTCACCACGACAACTGGCTCCCCGGCTACTTCCCGTGGTTCGCGGCTGGGATGCTGCTCGCCGAGATCTCGGTGGGGCCACCGACCTGGGTGCATCGGTTGGCTCGTCGTCGATTCGTCATGTCGTCCATCGCGGTTGCCGCGTTCGCCGTGTCGGCGACTCCTCTGGCGGGTCCGCAGGGGCTGGTGCGTCCGGCGGCCTGGCAGTTCGAGATCAAGATCCTGCTCGGCGCGATACTGGCCTTCGCGATGCTTGCCCCGCTGATTCTCGCCGAGGACGGTCGCCGGCATCGCTTCCTCGAGCATCCGGTGATGCTGACGCTGGGCCGCTGGTCGTACGGGTTGTTCATCTGGCATCTGGCTGTGCTCGCCGTCGTGTTCCCGGTATTCGGCATCGTCCCCTTCTCGGGCGGGATGTGGTTCGTGTTGCCGGTGACTCTCGCACTGTCGATTCCGGTGGCAGCGGCGAGCTACGCGCTGGTGGAAGACCCTGCTCGACGACGCCTCGCATCCCGCAAGAAAGCGGTCACGGCTTCCGTATCGCACTGATCGCCAACGCGACGATTCCGATCAGCGCGGCCAGCTGCACCCAGTAGGACCCGCCGACGTACCCGTCCGGAGAGCGCCACGGACCCAGCGAGAGCAGCGCTGGAGCCAGCAGAGTGAATCCACCTGCCGTGGAAACCAACACGCGCGACGAGAGCGCGGGACCGTAGCGGCGGTCCAGAACCACCGCGCCGACACCGATCACGGCCACCGCGGCAGCACCGGTGATCCCGGCCAACACGATCGTGGCTCCGAGCAACGCCGCTACTGCGGCCGGAACGCTCTGCCACGGCCGCGGCGGCGGACCGACATCCGGCGCAGTACGCGGCCGACGCAGCGCCGCGAAGAACAGCGGGATCAGTAGCAGCAGCCCACCGAAGATGCCGAGTCGGTACCAACGATCGGTGGCGAAATCCAACGAGATCGTGCCCGACGCCCCGGCCGGAACGATCCAGGCCTGCTGCCACCCGTCGACCACTACCGGGGACAGTTCGACGCCACCGGGAGTGGTTGCGCGCCAACCGCTGTTGTTGCTTTCCGGAATGACGAGCAAGCGATCCTCCGTCGTGGAGGTGAGCGTCACCTCGCGGTGATCGGGGCTCCAGGCGGTGGTTCTCGCGGCCTGCGGCGCCGAGCTCGTCGGCCACTGCGCCGGAATGGGCATGGTGCGCAATCGAATACCGTCGACGAAGAACGACGCTCCCGGCTGCACCACGATGTCCTGGCGTCCCTCGGGTAACGAGACCGGGTTGACGAAGTTCTCGTCGACCGGGATATCGGCGTCGCACACCGAGGCCTTCATGGGCTCGCCGGAACGAAATCGGTCGGCGGTAGCGGTCACCGACGTGCGCACCGTCTGCCCGGTAATGGAGACGATGGGACCGTTGAAGCAGTCCACCGTGATCACGCGATCGCCGTCGTACGGTGCGCCGATCGGTTCGCCAGAAGACAGCGGCGTCACTTCGGCAAAACCCGGTGGTTGAGACTGAATGAAGCCCAACGAGTTTCGGTCCAGGACGCCGTCCCAGTCCACGATCGACAACACGATCCTGTCGGTCACGTACGGTGCCAGCTCGAGGGTCGTCGAGCCGTCGGTGTCGACGTCGCGCACCATCGGGCCGTTGCCGAGGTTGACGGCGACCCGGGTGGGGTGTGCCGGAAGTTCACCGAGGCTGGGGGTGAGTTCGAGCCCGTCCACCAGTGTGGGAGCCGGTAATTCGATGGTCAGGGTGGGGTTGGTGCCGGCTCGATCGGTGATCGACTTCTCCGGCGCGGTCCACGATGTGCGCGGATCACCGTCGGTGGCGGCGAACGCCGAGCCGTGCAGGTCGGCGACGTCCGACGCCCCGCGGGCCAACGGTCGACCCGGTTGTGCCAATAGAGCTTCGAGCTCGGGAGACTGACGGGTCCGCACCGTCAGGTCGGGAATGACCGCGGTGCCCATCGGCACGTCGATCGTGCGGGAGAAGCGCCCCAGTTCCTCGGGCGACTTGGACAGTCCACTGCTGCACCGGATTCGATCCTCGGTGTCGAGGCACCCCGAGCGGCCCGGGAATTCCTGGCCCAGTTCCCAGGCGTCGACGCTCGCTCCGGCCGGAGTCTCGGGCAGCACCGCGCGGTGCACGATCGGTACCGGCAACGGGTTGTCCCGGTCGGAGTAGTCGTCCACCGAGACCTCGCTGATGCCGAACTGGCTGCCCCGGGTTCCGTCGACCGTCGACTTCGCGGTGATGCGCAGCCACGGAGTCTCGCCGCCCGGCAGCGACACCGTCATCGGCTCACCCGGCTCGTCGACGCGCGCCGCCGTCGACCCGTTCGGGGTGGTGATCTCCACCCACTTCACCGGGTCGCCGATCGTCCCCGGGCTGGTGCGCATGTGCAGCAACCCGCCGCGTACCGGGGTATCGAAGTCCAGTTGAAGCCATTGCCCCACAGCACGTTCGATGCCGTTGCTGATCCAGCCGGTGGCCAGGTCACCGTCCACCGCGGCGGCGACACCGCTGCCGGGGGCGCTGCCGCCGATCTGCGTGGCGTCCGAGGCCGAACTCGACGCCGTCAGAGTTGCGCCCTCCCACTCGGCGTTCACCGTCTTCGCCCCGTACACCGGGTAGTCGGACACCTCGTTGAGCGAACGTCGCGGCTCGTCGGCGGCTCGCAGCGCAGAGTTGTGATTGTCGACCTGGCCGAAGTCGGTCTCGCGATTCATCGGGGTGTCGGTCACCGTCACCGAGTCGACGGGTATGCCGGCGGCAGCCGCGTCCGACGCCAGCAGTGTCGGCCCGGCCGGCACGGGAGTGCGAATCCCGCTGTTCCGCAATTCGTTCGAGCGCAGAATCGACTCCGGGCCACCCTGGATCACGGGGACGCGATCGAGGTCGACGGTGTAGGGACCGGACGCGGGAATGTCTGCCGCATCGCCCACAGAATAGATCTCCACAGCCGGATAGGGAGGGCGCAGATCACCGTCGAGAACGACGCCGTCGACCTCACCGGGAGACACGTCCTCACCGAATTCGGCCACCTTCTCGAGTCCCGGCGAACCGTCGAGCACCTGGTGCACCGATGCCGGACGGGTGGATCGGGAGTCCTCGGGATCGAGGTCGTTGCGCACCACGACGTAGCTGATGCCCTGTCCCAGAAGGGTATCGGCCAATCCGGCCGACGGCCGTCCGTCGGCAAAGAGTCGTTGCACGGAGTCCAGTGCGCGGATGGCACCCGGCGGGGTGAGCGGCACGGCGTCGCGCACGGCCCAGGGCGTGGTGGCCAGAGCCTGCAGTGGTTCGTCGCGGGTCAGGCCCCAGGTCTGCAGGGCGAACGGCGCGCCGGGCACGATCAGTGCTCGCTGGGCGTCGGACCCGTCGGAGCTCGACCCCGAGGCATTGTCGGTGAGCCAGTCGGCGGCGTCGTGCCAGTACTGCGGAACGGCCTCGTATGCGCCGCGCGGCGCGAGCTTGCCCGTCCACGCCAACGAGGTGGACAGCGTCAAGGCCACGAGGACCAACGCGGTCACGGCCACCATCGGGTGTTTCTCGGGATGCGCGACGGCCTCGCGCCACTGGGTCCGTGGAGCGGAGCCCGGGAGCGGAACTCGCGCCAACAGGTGAGCCAGGCCCAGCACCAACGGGATTCGAATGACCGGTTCGAGCTTGTGGATGTTGCGCAGCGGTGCGCCTGCGGAATCGAGGAACAATCGGACAGTGGCTGCGAACGGACCGTCCAGATCGCCGACGAACCCGGCACCGAGACCGACGAGTCCGACGAACAGCATGATCGTCAACCGGCCGCGTGCGGGCATCGAGCGCATCGCCAGGCCCGCGATTCCAGCCGCCGCGATCAGGCCCGTCGCGATGACTGCGGCGGGCTGAGTCACCAGAACGGCTCCGGCCACTCGCTCGGGAGAGACGAACGGCGTCCAACTGCCGGTGCCGCGCAGTACCTCGGTCAGCGACGTCCACTGCGTGGTGGTGCCGGACGATTCGATGTAGTCGAGAAACGGTGGCGATACCTTCCCCAGCAACAGCAGTGGAACGATCCACCACAGCGTCGCGAGTACCAGGAAGCCCGTCCACCAACCAGCGAAGACGAACCAACGCCTGTTCGGTCGATGCGTCAGCATCCAGATCACGGCCACCAGAACGGCGGCGGCAGTGGCCACGGCATTGACTGCGCCCATCAACGCCACTGCCAGCGCCGACTGTGCAGCCGGTCGCCAGAGCGCCTGTTTCACGGACTCGGTGTTCAGACACCGCACTATCGGGATCAGCACCCACGGTGCCAGCATCATCGGCATCGTCTCCGAGGAGATCGACGCGAGGGTGGTGATGACTCGGGGCGAGAGAACGAACGCCGTCGCTGCGATCAGCCGGGAGCTGCGGCTGCCGATACCGAGGGCTTCGGCGAGCCGGACGATTCCCCAGAAACCGGCGATGAGCAGCAGCGCCCACCAGATTCGTTGCGTGATCCACGGCGGGATCGACAGTAGATCCCCGCCGGCGAAGAACGCGCCGTGCGGGAAGAAGTAGCCGTAGGCCTGGTTCTGTACCTGGCCGAGCGGCGCTGCACTGTTCCATTGATGGGAGGCGCGCTCGAGAAATCCGAGCGGGTTCTGAGCCAGGTCGTACTTGGTGTCGGCGACGGTGAAGCCGGGGACCTGCAGAAAGGTGAGGAGGAACGCCAGAATCGAGACGCCGAGAAGCCACTTACGGCCGAGCGACTCGGCCGAGATCATCGATTCACGAAAGCGACCAGCGTCAGCGGCTGCCGTACTCAACCTGGTTCAGCAAGGACGAGTCGGCGTTTCCGGAGCGATCGATATCCGGACGAGAATTGTCGGCTGCGGCTGCGGTGACTCCGAACACGACGCCCGCACCCAACACGGCTCCGACGACGGCGGCAATGACACCCGGGACAGCGAACTTCATCTCGGTTCTCCAGTCAGTCGGCTCAGGAAAGAAGCGGGTGAGGTGGACCCCCACGCGGGCATCACGGTATCACTCGCATCCGCCCATCAGGCCGCTGGACGCGTTACTTGCCGGGGGGAACGATCAGGACGGGTCGATGACTGTGTCGTAGAACGTGCTCGGCCACCGAGCTCTGCAGCAACGCACGTAGTCCGGTGGCACCTCGGGTACCGGTGACGATGATGTCGACGTCCATCTCGTCGGCCTTCTCCACTATCGCGCTCCAGATGGCGGTGGTGCATTCGGTGCACTGTCCTTCCACCTTCAGGCCTGCGGCCTCGGCCAGGGCGACGCCCTCACTGTTGGTCACTTTCGCATCGGTGAGCGCGACATCCTCGGCCTCGTCGTCGGGCACCCATTCGGGCTGCATGACCCCGGAGAGGCCGGACATTCGAGCGGCCTGACGGACCATCGGCTCCCACGCGGTGACGACGATCGCTCGTGAGGTGGTGAGAAATCGTCCGGCATAGTCGATGGCGCGTTTGGCGTTGTCGGAGCCGTCGTAGGCAATGAGTATGAGGTCTGCGGTCATGGTTCGAACTCCTCCTCATGTCGCGTTCGTCCAGATTAGCGCCCCCGGTCTGGATCAATGTGGCTTCCAGTCGCTAGGAGTGCAAGAAAGCCACATTGATCCCAACCGGAGGGGTGGCAGCGACACCGACGATCTCGGCTACCGTCGAATCATGCGACTTCGGTTTTCTGTTCGGTCCGCTGCGGTCATGACGGTCGGGGTCGGCCTGTTGGTCTCCTGCTCGAGTGAGTCCACGCAGGTCGCGTCGACGCAGGCTGCGGCCTCTGCGTCGACGACCACCCCGATCGACACGACGGTCCCGCAACCGGTACCGCCCGTCGACGACTGCGTTGCGTTCGTCGATGGATTGTCGGAGCGCCAGCGATTGGCTCAGCTCCTCACCGTGGGAGTCACCGGCACTGCGGATGCGGTGCAGATCATGTCCACCGAACAGGTCGGCGGCATCTTCGTCGGCAGTTGGACCGACGAATCGATGCTCGGCAACCGGGAGGTACCGCAGGTGCTCGACGCCTCCGTGGTGGCACCGATGGTCACGATCGACGAGGAGGGCGGGCGGGTCTCGCGGGTTGCGGATCTGCTGGGAGAGGCACCCTCGGCGCGCGTGCTGGCGCAGACGGTGTCGGTGGACGAGGCGTATCAGCAGGCGTTGACGCGCGGTCGGGGTCTGAAGGACCTCGGGGTCACCGTCGACTACGCCCCGGTGGTCGACGTGAGCGCTCAGCCTGCTGATTCCGTCATCGGCGATCGGTCGTTCTCCGACGATCCGCAGGGCGTCATCGATTATGCGGGGGCCTACGCGCGGGGTCTGGAAGACGCGGGCGTCAAGCCTGTCATCAAGCACTTCCCCGGACACGGTTCGGGTTCGGGCGATTCGCACACCGGCGCGGTGACGACTCCTTCGCTCGACGAGTTGAAGGCCAAGGATCTCCTGCCGTTCGCAGCGCTGAACAGCCCCGGAGTCGGCGTCATGGTGGGGCACCTCGACGTGCCGGGGCTGACCGAGCCAGGAGTGCCCGCGAGTATCAGCCCGGCAGCGATGGCGTTGCTGCGCGACGGCGTCGGATACGGTGCCGCGCCGTTCGACGGCCCGATCTTCACCGACGACCTCAGCGGCATGGCGGCGATCACGGCTCGACTCGGGATCGTCGACGCGGTCGAGGCGGCCCTTGTCGCGGGAGCCGACGTGGCGCTGTGGCTCACCACCGATCAGGTGCCCGCGGTGTTGGACAACCTCGAGGACGCGGTGGCGACGGGACGCCTCCCGGCGGGTCAGGTGGACGAGGCTGCAGCGACGGTTGCCCGGTTCAAGGGGGCGTGCGGGGCCTGATTGCGCGGTACTGGACCTTACTGTGGAGTAACGTCTAGTACTTCGTACGTATTGGAGGGTCCATGGCTGGCGGCACCAAGAGACTGCCCCGCGCCGTCCGCGAGCAGCAGATGCTCGACGCGGCAGTGGATGTGTTCTCCGACAACGGGTTTCATGAGACGTCGATGGATTCGATCGCCAAGAAGGCGGCCATCTCCAAACCGATGCTCTACCTGTACTACGGGTCGAAGGACGAGTTGTTCGCCGCGTGCATCCACCGCGAGGGCGTCAAGTTCGTCGAAGCCCTGACACCCGCTGCAGATCCGACCCTGACGCCGCGCGAGCAATTGCGCAAAGCACTGATCGGCTTCCTCGGCTTCGTCGGCGAGAACCGGAAGTCGTGGATGGTGCTCTACCGTCAGGCGATCGGTCAGCAGGCGTTCGCCTCACAGGTGCAGAGCAGTCGTGATCGGCTGATCGAGCTGACGGCCGGCTTGCTCGCGATGAGTACGAGGGATCCGGAGCAGTCGCAGAACTTCGGGCTGATGGCCGTCGCGTTGGTCGGGGCCGGCGAGGCCGTCGCCGACAGAGTGGCAGGCGGTGAGATAGAGGTCGACGCAGCAGCGGACCTGCTGGAGAACCTGGCATGGCGCGGCCTGGCCGGTAAGAAGACCGCCGCCACCTGAGCTGCCGAACTCGAAGTTATGGACGAAAATCCGAGGAAATCCGAGGAAATCCGTCCATAACTTCGAGTTCGAGCCAATCAGCGCAGGGTTCCCGTCAGATGCGGGTAGCCCTTCTTCGGGTTCTTCAGCGACAGGTCCCACCCGGTACCGACGGCGTCGGCGTAGGCGTTCACCGTCGCGGGCAGGATGATCGGCTTACCGAAGCGGATGCTGTAGTTCACGGCCTCCGGGATTCGACCCTCGACGGTCTGCAGGACGGCTGCTGCGCTCCACATGCCGTGCGCGATGGTCTTCGGGAATCCGAATGCCTTTGCGCCGAGCGAGGATACGTGGATCGGGTTGCGGTCTCCGGAGATGGCCGCATACCGGCTGATGATCCGCTGGTCGACGCGCAGGGTGCGGGTCGGGGGCGGCGGCACCTCGTCGGCGGGCGGTGTTTCACGGGGTCCACCGGACAGTGAGGTCTTCTGCAGGCTCAGGAAGCTCGAGGTCTGCTTCCAGACCAGTTCGCGTCCCACCTTGACCTCACTGATCAGGTCGACCAGCAAGCCCTTGCGGTGCTCGCGCAGGTTCTCCGCATGCACTCGTACGTCCAGCGGCTCGGAGGCCGAGATGCCACGGAACTGCTCGATGACGTTCTCGGCGTGCACCGAGCCGATGGCCGCGAACGGAAAGCCCTTGGACACCATCAGTTTCATCACCGTCGGGAAGACGAGGGTGAAGGGGTAGGTCACCGGGAGCTGATCGCCGAATCGCAACCCTGTCGCGCGGCAGTACCCGGCGAGGTTGTCGGGGTCCACTCGCAGACCCTCGAGTTCGTACACGGTGTTGGGCACCGTGGACGACGTGGATCCGAGGAAGGGCAACGCGCCGAGCGCAGCCGATCTGTAGATCTCGGAGGTCTTGGGCTGCTCCCGGAGCTGGACGACGCTCATGCGCCGAGCAGGCTCTGGCCGCACACGCGTACGACCTGGCCGGTGACGGCGTTGGATGCGGGAGAAGCGAAGTAGGAGACCAACTCCGCGACGTCGACGGTCTCGCCGCCCTGCAGCAGCGAGCTCATGCGTCGTCCGGCCTCGCGGGTGGCGAACGGGATCGCCGCGGTCATCGCGGTCTCGATGAAGCCGGGGGCGACGGCGTTGATGGTGATGTTCTTCTTCGCCAGCACCGGTGCGGACGCGTGGACCAAGCCGATGACGCCGGCCTTGGACGTGCCGTAGTTGGTCTGGCCGCGGTTGCCTGCGATACCGGCGATGGAGGAGACGTCGACGACGCGGCCGCCCTCCTTGAGTGCGCCGGATGCGACGAGCTCGTCGGTGATGCGCTGCGGGGCAGCAAGGTTGACGCCGATGACCGAGTTCCAGCGGGCGTCGTCCATGTTGGCGAGGGTCTTGTCGCGGGTGATGCCTGCGTTGTGCACGATGATGTCGGCGCCGCCGTGACGCTCCAGCAGGTGCTTGCTCAGTACCTCTCCGGCGTCGGGCGAGGTGACGTCGAGGGCCAGCGAGGTGCCGCCGACCTTGTTGGCCGTCTGCGAGAGTGCTTCTCCGGCAGCAGGAATGTCGGCCGCGATGACGGTGGCTCCGTCGCGGGCGAGGACCTCGGCGATGGTGGCACCGATACCGCGGGCGGCTCCGGTGACGACGGCGACCTTGCCTGCG
Source organism: Rhodococcus sp. ARC_M5 (assembly GCF_022810405.1). Taxonomy (GTDB): domain Bacteria; phylum Actinomycetota; class Actinomycetes; order Mycobacteriales; family Mycobacteriaceae; genus Rhodococcoides; species Rhodococcoides navarretei. The sequence continues at coordinate 302,773 of NZ_JALGQE010000004.1, read as the reverse complement.
AGCGGCTTGTCCCAGGATGCGGGTGCCTGCGAATCGGCGTCACCGACGGCGATGACCTGGCCGTCGACGAATGCGGACTTGGCCGAGAGCAGGAAGCGGAGGGTGGACTCGAGACCGGAGAGACCGGTCGAGGCGTTGGGGGAGATGTAGACGAGCTGCGCCGTGGCACCGCGCTTGACCTCTTTGCCGACGCTGCGGGTGAAGCCTTCGAGGGCGCGCTGGGCGATGTGCTCGTCGACGCTCGAGGTCTCTTCGGGAGTGGTGCCGATGACGACGACGCGAGCGGACGGTGCCAGGTTGCGGATGACCGGCTGGAAGAACTTGAACAGCTGCTCGAGCTCGGCGACGTTGCCGATGCCGGTGGCGTCGAACACCAGTCCGCCGTGCTTGTCGTCGTGCGGCTGCGACTGCGGGTAGTCCGAGAGCAGCTCACGCAGCGGCTCGACGAGGCGGCCGTTGCCGCCGATCAGAACCGGTCCGGCCAGCGGCGGCTCGCCTGCCTTGTAGCGGCGCAGCTTCTCGGGCTGCGGCAGGCCGGCCTGCTTGGCGATGAAGGCTCCCGGCGCGGACGCGAGGAACGTTGAGTAGAGATCTGGGGCTCCCTTGGAGGCTGCCACTGTCGTACCTTTCATTCAGCGCTGCTCGCTCGAGGAGCGAGGCGCACGACCGGGTGTCGACAACCAACTTACTCGCCAGTAAGATGAAACTCCACCAGGGCCTTTTTCGACGATGTTTGGAGACGTCAGTGACAAGCAAGCAGCTACGACCGGTCGCAATCGTCGGTGGCAACCGCATTCCTTTCGCGCGCTCCGACAAGAAGTACGCGCTGGCGTCCAACCAGGACATGCTCACCGCGACCATCGACGGGCTGGTCTCGCGATTCGGTCTGCAGGGCGAGCGCCTGGGCCTCGTCGCCGCCGGTGCCGTGCTCAAGCATTCACGCGATTTCAACCTCACCCGCGAGGTCGTACTCGGTAGCGCGTTGAGCCCGTACACCCCGGCCTTCGACATCCAGCAGGCCTGCGGCACCGGTCTTCAGTCGATCATCGCCGTCGGCGACGCCATCGCCTCGGGCCGTATCGATGCCGGTATCGGTGGCGGTGTCGACACCACGTCCGACGCCCCGATCGGCGTCAACGACGAACTGCGCGAGTTCCTGCTGTCGCTGAACAGGGCGAAGAGCACCACCGACCGCATCAAGCTCCTTGGAAACGTCCGCCCCGGGATGCTCGGCATCGAGATCCCGCGCAACGGCGAGCCGCGCACCGGCCTGTCGATGGGTGACCACGCCGCCATCACCGCCAAGGAATTCGGCGTTCGCCGCGAGGACCAGGACGAACTGGCCGCAGCGAGCCACAAGAACATGGCTGCGGCCTACGATCGCGGTTTCTTCGACGACCTGGTGACGCCGTTCCTCGGCCTGACTCGCGACGACAACCTGCGTCCGGGATCGACCGTCGAGAAGCTCGCGACGCTCAAGCCGGTCTTCGGAACCAAGCTGGGCGACGCCACCATGACGGCCGGTAACTCGACGCCGCTCACCGACGGTGCGTCGGCCGCTCTGTTGTCGAGCGACGAGTGGGCTGCCGAGCGCAACCTGCCGGTGCTGGCACATCTGGTCGATTCCGAGACCGCGGCAGTCGATTACGTGCACGGCAACGGCTCGTTCAAGGACGGTCTGCTGATGGCTCCGACCTACGCGATTCCGCGTCTGCTCGCTCGCAACGGCCTGACGTTGCAGGACTTCGACTACTACGAGATCCACGAGGCGTTCGCCTCCGTGGTGCTCGCAACTCTGCAGGCCTTCGAGAGTGACGAGTACTGCAAGGAGCGTCTGGGACTCGACGCGGCGCTCGGTTCCATCGATCGCAGCAAGCTCAACGTCAACGGCTCCTCGCTCGCCGCCGGTCACCCGTTCGCCGCCACCGGCGGCCGCATCGTGGCCTCGCTGGCGAAGATGCTGGCCGAGAAGGGCTCGGGCCGTGGCCTGATCTCGATCTGCGCGGCCGGTGGCCAGGGCGTCACCGCCATCATCGAGCGCTGACCACTGCAGCTTCGGCTGCTCACGATCCGGGGGACAGAGGGGTCGGCGGATCCGGTAATCGAGGGGTTTCCGGATCTGCCGACCACCACGTGAAAAAGGGGCACGCATACCTATGCGTGCCCCTTTTTTGTGTGCGATCAGCCCGGTATGCCGCTTTCCGGTGGCGTCGATTCCTCGCCGGTGTACTCCTCGACGGCCGAATCACCGATGTCGGTCTGCAGCACCGGAGTCAGGTACTCGGGTACGCCTTCGCGGATCTGGAAGACACTGGCTCCGGAGATTCCGAGGTGGCTTTCTTCCGAGTATCGGAACGGGGCCAACTGCGGTCCCTCGAAGTCCATTCCGCCGTCCCGAATGGCTGCGACGATGCCCTCACGGGTGGGGTTTTCGCCGGCGGCTTCGAGTGCTTGCACGAATGCGTATGCCTGGCTCAGACCGTAGATGCGGTAGTTGGTCAGTGGGTCACCGGTTCCGTTCTCGGCCCAGACCTTCTGCCACAGTTGGGTCCACGGATTCTCCGGCGAGTCGACGCCGGGGATGTACTCCAGTGAGATCATGCCTTCGAGCGACTGCGCGCCGTCGGTGACCGCACCCTGGGAGAACCGCCCGAGCAGGGAGCCGACGAGGTCGACGTCGGAACCGATCGAGCTGTAGAACCACTCGGGGTCGTAGTTGAGCCGCATGGCTGTCAGCTGGCTCAGGGCGGTATACGAGGGAACGTTGAAGCCGAGGATCAGATCTGCTCCGGCACCTTGCAGGGCCGCGATCTGAGGCGCGACGTCGGTGTTGCCCGAGGTGTATCGCACAACCTCGACGATCTGATCGTCGAGATACTGGCGCACCGCCTCTTCGCTGTCGCGACCGAGGTCGTCGTCCTGGAGGAACAGTCCGACCTTGGCGTCGGGCCGGTTCTTCGTCACCCAGTCACCGATGATCTTGCCCTCGACCTGGTAGTCGGGCTGCCAGCCGAAGGTGTTGGGGTACTTCTCGGGATCGTTGCCCCACATGATCGCGCCCGAGGATACGAAGAGATCGGGTACGCCCTCCTCGTTGAGGAAGTCGATGACCGCGCTGTGGGTCGCCGTGCCGAGTCCGCCGACGACGGCGAACACCTCGTCCTGCAGGACGAGTTCGTTGACGACCTGGGTGGTGGTCGTCGGATCGTAGGAGTCGTCGCGAACCACGTACTCGATCTGCCTGCCGTTGATGCCGCCCGCGGCATTGACGTAGTCGAAGTAGGCCTGTGCGCCCGTGGGGATTTCGCTGTATCCGGGCGCTGCTACCCCGGTCAACGGGAAGTGGGCACCGATCTTCACCGAGGTGTCGGTGATGCCGACCGTCGACCCTTCCGATGATTCCGTCGCCTCGTCTCGGCCACCTGCACCGCACGCTGCGGCCAACGAGACGACGGCGACGAGCGCGGTCGTTCTGAACGCCACCGATCCGAACTTTTTCATTTCATTCCTTTTCTGGTTGTCCGTAACTTGCGATACGTGCCCACCAAACCCAGTGGGGCGAACAGGATGACGAGGACGGTGAAGATTCCGGTCACCAGTGGTGCGAGTTCGGCGGATTGCAGACTGCTCAGCCCGAGATCGAGCCCGAGATTGGTGACCACCGGTGGGATGTACGTAAGCAGCAGGGCTCCGATCAAGGCCCCGGAGAGGGTTCCGAGCCCACCGATGACAACGGCGGAGAGCAGCGTCAGTGACAGGGTCAGCGTGAATCCGCTCGGTGCCGCGATTCGTGCCGACATCGCGAGAACCGCGCCGCCCGCGCCCGCGCAGGCCGCGCTGACAACGAATGCGAGGATGCGTGCACGCCCGAGGTCGATACCGGACAACTCGGCGGCAACTTCGTCGTCTCGAACGGCCCGCCAGCGACGTCCTATTCGACTCGACGAGACGTTCGCCAGCAGGAAGAACACGAGGACGAGCAGTATCCAGCTGACGTAGGCGACGAATTTGGTGCCACTGAGCTCGTTTCCGGTGACGAAGAACATCATGTCGTCGATCAGCTGCGGCACTTCCGGTGCCGGTACGACCAGTCCCTGTTCGCCGCCGAGGTAGTCCGAGAAGTACAGGGCCAGGCCAGGAACGGCGACCGCGAGCGCGAGCGTCGCACCGGCCAGGTACGGCCCGTGCAGTCGGGCGGCGGCAACACCGACCACGACGCCCACCACGGCCGAGATCACGGTGGCGGCGAGCAGCACGAGGGGTACCGACCACCCAGAATCATTGGCCCGCAACATCAGCGCCGCGGTGTACGCACCGACCGCCATGAACGCGCCGTGCCCGAGCGAGAGTTGGCCGCTCAGCCCGGTCAGCACCGTCAGTCCGCCGGCCGCGATGGCCAGGTAGGCGACCGAGGTGAGTTGGCTCTGACGAAAGGTGCTCAGCGACTCGAGCGCCAGCACGATGACAACGAGACCGATGACAGCGCAGAGGAAATGGCGTCGCACTGGGGTGGCGGCGAGGCGAGTGAGAGTTGCGTTCATGTCACACCCTCCTGGCCGCTGCGCTGGCGAACAACCCGCTCGGTCGCACCAGCAGGACGACGATCAGGATCACCAAGGCCGCGCTGGAAACCAGATCCTGGCCGAGGTAGCCACTGACGAAACTGAGCCCGATGCCCATCAACAGGCCGCCGACCACTGCACCCGCCGGACTGTCCAGGCCACCGAGAACCGCTGCGACGAAACCGAATACGACGATCGAGTCCATGTAGCCGGGATGCACCAGTGAGCCGCCCGCAATGAGCAGACCGGCCAGCGATCCGACCACTGCGGCCAGAGCCCAACCGAGGGTGAGCATTCGGCTCACCCGTACGCCGAGCAGTTTGGCGACTTCCTGCTCGAATGCGCTCGCCCGCATCTTCAATCCCAGGTCGGTGAATCGAAAGAGCAGGATCAGCAATCCCAGGACGACCAGGACGGCGACGATCTTGAAGATGTCGTACCCGGTCAACGCCACGTTCACGTCGCCGATCCGCTGGCCGGTGAGGCCGAACGGTGCTGGGAAGGAACGGAATTGGTTGCCGAAGACGATGGCGGCCACCGCATGGATGATGATGAACAGCCCGAGCGTGAGAATGACCGGGTTGATGTGCGACGAGCTGTCGACGAATCGGATGACGAGTCGCTCCGTCAAGGCTCCCAGCAGCAGGCCGCACAGGAGCGCGACTCCGAATCCGATCCAGTAGGAATAGCCGGCGTCGATGACGACCAGTGCCACGTACGTGGTGATCATGGCCATCGGGGCCTGGGCGAAGTTGACGATGCGTGTCGATCGCCAGATGAGTACGAGGGCCAGCGCGAACGCGGCATAGATCATGCCTGTCGTCACGCCGTTGATGAGGATGGTGAGCAGTTGTTGCACTGTGGCAGGCGTCCTTTCGGCTTGCTCTAGAACCCGAGATAGGCGTGTCGGAGGGCGTCGTCGCCGGCCAACGAGTCGGCGGGACCTTCGACCGCGACCTTGCCCAGATCCAGGACGACGGCGTGTTCGGCGATCGACAGCGCGCTGCGGGCGTTCTGTTCGACAAGCACGACGGTCATCGATTCGGAGTCGACGAGCGCACGCAGCGTCTCGAATATCTGCGCTGCGACTTTCGGTGCGAGCCCGAGGGACGGCTCGTCGAGCAGAAGAACCGACGGGGTCGCCATCAGTGCTCGACCGATCACGAGCATCTGCCGCTCGCCGCCGGACAGGGTGTGTGCGGAGGACGCCCGACGACCGGTCAGGGGCGGAAACATGTCGTAGATCCGGTCGAGGCTGACAGCGTCGTGACTTCGGTTGCGGCCCAGAGCGCCGAGCCGAAGATTCTCGTCGACGGTCAGTTCGGCTATCACCCCTCGACCTTCCGGAACGTGCGCGAGTCCTTTGCGAGACAGGCGATCCGGTGCAACACCGACGATGTCGGCTCCAGCGAGTTCGATCCGTCCCGACACCGGTTTCAGCAGTCCCGAGATCGTGCGAAGCAAGGTCGTCTTTCCTGCTCCGTTCGCGCCGAGAACGGCAGTGATCGCCCCGGCCGTGACGGTCATCGACACCGAATCGAGGGCGGTGACGGGTCCGTATCGAACGGTCAGGTCGGTGACGGTCAGGTGCGCAGCGTCAGTCTTCATGAGCCACGTCGTTTCCGAGATACGCCGCGAGCACGGCGGGATCCTCGCGAATCTGATCGGGCGTTCCCTGGGCGATGACCTTGCCGAAGTCCAGTACGTAGATCCGGTCGCACACACTCATGACGAGGTCCATGTGGTGCTCGACGAGCATGACCGACGTCGCCGGCCTCTCCGGTTCAGACTCGGTGGAATGTGCTGCGAGAGAGCGAATCTCGTCACCGAGTTCGCTCATCTCGTCACTGGACAGTCCCGATGCGGGTTCGTCGAGCAGGAGCAGTGTCGGTTCGCTGACCAGAGCGCGTGCCAGCGCGACGCGTTTGCGCACCGCATACGGCAGGCTCGGCGGCAAGCGGTGGGCGTAGTCGTCGATTCGTAGTCGCTGCAGAGTGGCCATCGCGGTGGCGCGTACCGCCGCATCGTCGGTGGCACTCGACGGTAGGCCGAGGAGACCGGCGAGGATGCCGGTACGAGCCGTGCGGTCGGCTCCGACCATGACGTTGTCCAGAACGGTCATCCGGTCGAACAGTCCGAGTCCCTGCAGCGTCCGGCTCATACCGAGGCGGGGCAGGTCGTGCGGACGTAGGCGGGTCAACGTTTCGCCGTGTCGGCCGAGCGTTCCCGAGCGGGGACGGACGAGCCCGCAGGCAACGTTGAACAACGTCGTCTTGCCTGCCCCATTGGGTCCGATGACGCCGAGGACTTCGCCGGGTCGCACGTCGATGCTGACTCCGGAGAGCGCGACGATACCGCCGAACGCCACCTCGACGTCCGTCATGCTGAGAACCGGATCCATCGTGTCGAGAGAGTTCAAGTGATGCACCTCACAATCTGTTGCGTTCACTATGGTGCGTCCCGCACAACGGGCGATATGGGCGCTGCGCACAGAATGTTTGGGTCCCAGGGCACCAGTACCGGTCAAATCACCCTGGGATGTGGGCTCAATGCGCAAAACTGTGCTGGTGGGTGCTCCCGACGGTCGACGTGTATCGACGCGGTCGGCTGCCCGCGGAGCAGTGACGGACTCCGATCAGGAGAAGATTCGAAACGCATGGGCGGCTCTGACGCCGCGTGCGGATTCGATCGCCGACTCGATCACGCTGGCGTTGATCGAGCAGGAGCCGGCGTACCTGGCCAGTTCCACTCCGGACATCGCAGGCGAGATTCGCCGCAGCACCCGCGAGCACATCAATCAAGGTCTGCGCACGCTGTCGGGGTTGTCCACCGCAGGCGACAACGCGCGCGAGGTGTGGCGTCGCACCGGCCGGGAGCGCGCACGCCAAGGGATTCCGATGGAGCTGGTACTCAAGGCGTACACCCTCGGTAGCCGGACGCTGTGGGAGGAGCTGATGCTCGAGCGCGAGCAGCGTCGCACCAGCATCGACGAACATCTGCTGCTGGTCGCGGGTCGCCAGTTGTGGCGTGCGCTCGACAGTCAATACGAGACTCTGGTCGAGGCGTACCGGCAGGAAAGCGCCCGAATGCAACAGCGCGACCTCGCCAACGTTCTGGTGATTCTCGACGGCCTTCGATCGGGGCGTGGCGGTGATCCGGCGTTCGTCATCGAAGCACGTGCCACCCTTGGCCTTTCGGCATCGCAGCAGATCGCGTGTGTGGTCGGTCCGCTCGACGATCAGGGGTCACCTCCGCTCCCGGCACCCGAGGACGCGTTGGACCAAATAGGCGCGGTCTCGCATTGGAACACCAGGGACGGCCACCAGTTCGCGCTCGTCGCACTCGGAACCGGATCGTGGAACTCCGTCGTCGACGCCCTCGCTGCTCGGGCCGTCGGGCCTGTCGGGGTCGCGCATTCGCCGGAGGGCGTGTCGTCGTTCGCGGCGGCGTATCGCCTGGCAGCGTTGACGGCCGAGACCATCACCGAGGACAGCGGCGTGGCATTGGCCACGGATCGACTGCCGCGCGTGATCATGGCGGCCGACGATCAGTCCTCGGAACTGTTGGTGCGCCACGCGCTGGGCAATTTGTGGACGCACCCCGAACCGCATCGAGAAACGCTGCTCGACACTCTGGCCCACATGCTCGCGTCCGACGGTTCGCCCACCAATGCCGCCAAGGCGCTGTACTGCCACCGAAACACCGTGATCTACCGGGTCCATCGAATCGAGGAGTTGACCGGCCACGATCTGACCGATCCACGAGATCGGCTGCTGCTCACTCTCGCGCTGGTCAGGACGGGTCATTGGGCTCGGGCCGTCGGGCAAGGGGATAGTTCGACGCCTCGGTCGTCATTCAACCGAATGAATTGACGAGACAATTTTCGAGTCGGTGTAACGAAGGACCGGGGTCCGCTTATATTCCCAGTGGCTCCGCACTGCTGCCTGACCCCCGACCCGGCAGCAGCGCGGAGCCTTTCTCGTTACCGGTGACGACGGTCTCCGAATGAGCGCCACCGTTCGGTTTGCGTAAGCTCGTGCGCGGGGTACGCCACGCAGAAGGGCGGATCGACAACCAACGGTGGTCCTGGAAGGGTCGAACGTGAGCGAGGGCAAGAGTAGGTCGGGTGACGCGCCCGAGGGTGCCGAACCGAAACCCGACGTACCGCCGTACGACGCTCCCACCGAGGTCTTCGGGGCACTCCGCGACGGGGCCGACGGCTCGAAGCAGGCACCCGAGGCGGAGCAATCGTCCGAGGTGCAGGCCGAGTCCGAGGTGGGTGCCGAGTCCGAGGTGGAAGCCGAGGCCGAGCAGCCTTCCGGCGCGGGAAACGATGTCGACGAGCCCGGGTCGGTCGAGGCCGGGTCGGTCGATGGAGATTCGGTCGCTGCAGATTCGGTCGCGGCAGATCCGGTCGTCGACGATGCCGAGGCCACCGAAGCCCACGCAGCTGCAGTCGACTCGGGGGACGCCGAGACGGATCCGCGCACGGACCAGCAGCCGCTGCCCGCAGCCGACGAATCGCCTACCGTCGCGCAGCCTGTAGTTCCTGTTGACACCGATGCTCCTACTGAGACAGATGTTTCTCCCCGACCCGAGTCGCCGGTCCAAGCCCCCGTGGTTCCGCCGGAGGACGACTCGCAGCCCAGCGATGGGTCCGGATTCGTGCCGCCGTGGCGGAAGATCGCCATCGGAACCGGTGCGGTGGTTGCCGTTCTGGCCCTGTTGTACGCGGCGGATTGGATCACCTCGAGCGACCGCGTGCCCCGCGGCGTGACCGTCGCCGGAATCGAGGTGGGCGGTAAGAGCCACTCCGACGCCGAAGCGCTTCTGCGCTCCGAGTTGGGTGCGCGTGCCGAGCAGCCCGTACTGGTCGACGTCGGCGATCGACAGGTCGAGGTACTCCCCGCCGCTGCCGGTCTCGGTGTGGATTGGAATGCGACGCTCGACCGTGCGGGGTCGCAGCCGATCAACCCGATCACTCGGCTGACGTCGTTGTTCGGCAGCCGCGAGATCGGTGTCGTCTCGACCACGGACGAGCAGGCACTCACCGCTGCCGTGGACGGACTGCGCGCCGAGACCGATCGCGCGCCCGTCGAAGGCGACGTCGTGTTCGACGGCAGCACCCCGATCGCCGTCGCACCATTGTCCGGCCGCGAACTGGACGCCGACGGGACACGCCGAAACTTGCAGACCGAATGGGCCTCGGGCACAACGGAAGTGGTCTACGAGTCCACGCCCGTCACGGTCACGCAGGACGCGGTGGATCGCGCCTTCGCCGACATCGCCGTTCCCGCGGTCGAGGCACCGGTGATCGTCTCCGGGCGGCAGGACGTCGATGCGACTCTGACGACGGATCGAGTGGGCGAGGTTCTGCGTTTCGACCCGGACGGCCAGGGCGGGTTGACGCCGATCTACGACACCGACGTGGCCACCGGCATTCTCGCGCCGCAACTGGTGCGCACCGAAGTGCCGCCGAAGGACGCGTCGTTCACTTTCTCCGGCGGTGCGCCGACCGTCGTCCCCGGTGAAATGGGGGAGTTGGTGGAGTGGCGCAAGACTCTCGAGCAACTACCCGCGCTGCTGTCTGCGGACGGGCCCCGCACCACCGAGGCGATCTACGAACCGGCTCCGCCCGCTCTCACCACCGAGGACGCGCAGAATCTCGGTGTGCGAGAAGTGATTGCCGAATACACGACCGGTGGGTTCGAGTACGCGTCGGGCGTCAATATCGGGCTCACGGCGGACATCGTCAACGGTGCGCTCGTGAAGCCGAAGGAAACGTTCTCGCTCAACGGATACACCGGCCCGCGAGGTACTGCGCAGGGCTTCGTGGAGTCCGGGATCATCGACAACGGCCGACCCGATCGTGCCGTCGGCGGCGGCATCAGCCAGTTCGCGACCACGCTGTACAACGCGTCGTACTTCGCAGGCATGGAAGACACCGACCACACCGAGCACAGTTACTACATCAGCCGGTACCCCGAGGCGCGTGAAGCGACGGTCTTCGAAGGTGCCATCGACCTGAAGTTCACCAACCCGAACGACACCGGCGTGGTGATCCAGTCGTTCGCCGATTCGTCCAGTGTCACCGTCCGACTGTGGGGAACGAAGACGGTCGACGTCGAATCGATCACCGGTTCGCGCACCAATTTCACGTCACCGAACACCGTGACGCTGCCCGCCGGTGACGGCTGCGTCGCGTCCGGTGGAGGCCAAGGATTCACCGCCAGCGATACCAGGGTGGTCAGCGACGCCGCGTCGGGCCGGGAAATTTCGCGGAACACCAGGACGGTGAAGTACGACCCGATTCCTATCGTGAGGTGCGTCGAGCCCGATCGCCCGGATCCCGCTCCGGACCGCGCGGCAGATCCGGACCCGGCTCCGGAGCCGGGCGACGACGAGTGACGCTCGCACGCGCGAGGGTGGCGTTCCGATCACGTCGATTCGGACTGTGGCGTCGCCGCCCGATCGGGTGTTTGCTTGCAGTAAGTGTCCGCTCGGCAGAACTGTGCCCACGCGGGGTGCACCACGAGATCGAAAGGGAGCTTCGTCCATGACGCTCACACGTACCGTCCTCGATCAGCAGTCGCTTCGTGAGGCATACGCGCAGTTCCCGAGCGGAGTCGTCGCGATCGCCGCGAAGATGGATGGCGTTCTGGTCGGCCTGGCCGCCAGCAGCTTCGTATCGGTGTCCATCGATCCGCCACTCGTCGCGGTGTGCATTCAGAACACGTCGACGACCTGGCCGAAACTCGAATTGGCACCCAGCATCGGTGTCAGCGTTCTCGGCGAGGCGCACAACGACGCCGTCCGTACGCTGGCGGCCAAAACGGGCGACCGTTTCGCCGGCCTCGATCTCACCGTCACCGATGGGGGAGCAGCCTTCATCGTCGGGGCCACTGCGTGGTTGGACACCACCATCGAGCAGCAAATCCCCGCGGGTGACCACGCGATAGTGCTGCTGCGCATACATTCGCTGGACGTGCAGAGTGAAGTGAATCCAATCGTGTTCCACGGCAGCAAGTTCCGCAAACTTCAGCAATAGCGGCTGCTCGACTTCGCTTCGCCGGTTCGGCCCCTTTCGGCTCCTGCTCGGCCCTGTCCTGCCCTGCTCGGCTCCAGTTCGGCCCCCTGCTCGGCTCCTGCCCGTGCGGCTCCCTGCTCGGCTCTGCCCGGCCCCAGGATTTCGCAAACGCGCGCGCGTTTGCTGAACGCGCGCGAAATAGTTGGCGAATCCGCGCAATTCTGACAAATGCGCGCGCGTTTGCGAGATCGAAACCAGAACCAGTCCGGACAACTGGTACGTCCGTACCTGTATTCATCCACAGGCCTCGATTAGTGCACAGACGGCCGCTTCTGGGCTCGAACCGGCCGGCGTATGGCCGAGACTCGAAGGATGAAAGACGACCGAATGGTGCGACGCACGGAGGCGTTGGCAAATGGGTTCGCGGATCACGAGTTGCGTGCCCTGTACGAGCGAGGGGGATGGGTGCGGCTGGTCAACGGCGTCTATGTTCCGTCGTCGAGGTTGGCCGAGTTGTCGGAGCACGAGCGGCACCGGCTTCTCATCGATGCGATACTGCCGACCATCTCCGGGGACCACGTCGTCAGTCATCGTTCGGCCGCCCTGCTGCATGGGTTACCTTTGCCGAGAGGAGGATTCGACAAAGTTCACGTCACTCGCAATCGCCACGGCGGAGGTCGGAAGAACTCGGCAATCATCGTCCACTGTGCGCCATCGGGACCGAGGGTGATGCTCGACGGTATCGCGGTGACATCGTTGGCGCGGACGGTGGTCGATCTCGGCCGTACCGAGACGACGTTGTCGGCGGTGATCGCCGGTGATGCAGCCCTGAAAAGTTGTGACCCAGACGAGATCGACGCCGAGCTGCGCGGCGCTCGAGGATGGAAGGGGGTGGCTCGAGCGCGACGGGCTGTCCGACTGATGGACGGCCGTAGCGACAATCCGGGCGAGTCCCAAAGCCGAATCATGCTGCGCGAGGCCGGTTTCGACCCAGAGCCCCAAGTGGAGATCTACGACGACGACGGGAACTTCGTGGCACGCATCGACTGGCTGATCAACGGCATCGTCGTCGCCGAATTCGATGGCAAGCTCAAGTACACCGGTTATCTGCAGCCGAACGAGAGTCCCGGCGACGTGGTGTTCAAGGAAAAGCTGCGGGAGGACGAGATACGCGAACTCGGCTATCCAGTGGTGCGCTGGACGTGGGCGGATCTGGCCCGTCCGGAGGAGTTGACGGCGAGGATATCCCGCGCGTTAGAGCGGGCTGCGGCCCTCCCGATGCCGCGAGGGAGTGTGCGGAGTACGTCCTGCAGGCCGCAAACGCGCGCGCATTTGCCGAACGCGAGCGAAATTGCTTGAGAATCCGCGCAATTCTGACAAACGCGCGCGCGTTTGCGGCGACCCGGGGCCAGCAACGCCGCACCTCCAACAAATGCGCGCGCGTTTGCGGCGACCCCGGGCTCGCAACGCCGCACCTCCAACAAATGCGCGCGCGTTTGCGGCAACCCCGGGGCCGGCAACCCACACCCGACACACAAACAACAACGGCCGCACTCGAAAACGAGTGCGGCCGTTGAAATGTCAGGGAATCAGAATGCTGCTTCGTCCAGTTCCATGATGTCGTTGTCGATGTTGGTGAGGATTGCTCGCGTTGCGGTGAGCTGCGGGAGGATGTTCTTGGCGAAGAACGATGCGACGGCGATCTTGCCCTCGTAGAACGCCTTCTCCTTACCCTCTGCGCCGTTGTCGAGTGCAGTGATGGCGATTTCGGACTGACGCAGCAGCAACCAGCCAATGAGCAGGTCGCCGAAGCCCATGAGGAAGCGCACCGATGCCAGGCCGACCTTGTACAGCTCGGTGGGCTGGTCCTGTGCGCCCATGAGGTGCTGGGTCATCGAGGTGACGATGGCCTGCACGTCTTCGAGTGCGGTGGCGAGCAGTGCACGCTCGGCCTTGAGGCGTCCGTTTCCTGCTTCGCTGTCGATGAACGACTTGATCTGTCCGGCAACGTGAGCCAGCGCTACGCCGCGGTCGCGGGCGATCTTGCGGAAGAAGAAGTCCTGCGCCTGGATGGCGGTGGTGCCTTCGTACAGCGAGTCGATCTTGGCGTCGCGGATGTACTGCTCGACGGGGTAGTCCTGCAGGAAGCCGGAGCCGCCGAAGGTCTGCAGCGATTCGGCCAGCACCTGGTAGGCGATCTCCGATCCGACGCCCTTGACGATGGGCAGCAGCAGATCGTTGACGCGGTAGGCGATGTCTTCGTCGGCGTCCGAGACCTGCTTGGCGGTGATCGGGTCCTGGTGTGCGGCGGTGTAGAGGTACACCGCGCGCAGGCCCTCGGAGTACGCCTTCTGCATCATCAGGCTGCGACGCACGTCGGGGTGGTGCGTGATGGTGACACGCGGTGCAGTCTTGTCGGTCATCTGCGTCAGGTCTGCGCCCTGGACGCGCTCCTTGGCGTACTCGAGTGCGTTGAGGTAGCCGGTGGAGAGTGTGCCGATTGCCTTGGTGCCGACCATCATTCGTGCGTGCTCGATGACGTCGAACATCTGCGCGATGCCCTTGTGGACCTCGCCGACGAGCCAGCCCTTGGCGGGAACGCCGTGGCCACCGAAGGTGAGTTCACAGGTGGCGGAGGCCTTGAGGCCCATCTTGTGCTCGACGCCGGTGACGAATGCGCCGTTGCGCTCGCCCAATTCGCCCTTCTCGAAGTCGAAGAGGACGGACGGTACGAAGAACAGGCTCAGACCCTTGGTGCCCGGTCCGGCACCTTCGGGGCGGGCGAGTACGAGGTGGAAGATGTTCTCGAACAGGTCGTCGGAGACGGCCGAGGTGATGAAGCGCTTGACGCCCTCGATGTGCCAGGAGCCGTCGTCCTGCTTGATCGCCTTGGTGCGACCTGCGCCGACGTCGGATCCGGCGTCGGGCTCGGTGAGGACCATCGTGGCACCCCAGCTGCGTTCGACGGCGACCTTGGCCCATTCCTTCTGCTCGTCGGTTCCGTTGTGGAACAGGATGTTCGCGAAGCCGGGGCCGGCGGAGTACATGAACGCTGCGGGCTGCGAGCCGAGGAGCATCTCGTTGATGCCCCACAGGAGGTTGCGCGGGGCAGGCATGCCGCCGATTTCCTCGTCGAGGCCGACGCGCCACCACTCACCGTCGGCAAGGGCCTTGTAGGACTTCTTGAAGGATTCGGGAAGCTTCAGGCTGTGGGTCTCGGGATCGAAGACCGGGGGGTTGCGGTCGGCGTCCGCGAAGGACTCGGCCAGCGGGCCCTCGGCCAGGCGCACTACCTCGCGCAGCATGTCACGGGCTACTTCACCGTCCATGTCGCCGAAGTTGTCGCCCTCGAGTGTCTCGTCGAGTCCGAACATCTCGAAGAGGTTGAATTCGAGGTCCCGGAGGTTGCTCTTGTAATGGCCCATTGCTCGTTCGCTCTCCAGTCGGTGGTGCGGTCTCGTGAGTACCGCCCAAGTTAGCTACTCGTCGGTAACTTAACGGATATTACCCCCGATCGGTTCCGCTGCCAAGGGCGGACCTACTCGCGAGTAATAGAGCGTCGACGGCTGTGCCGCCGGTCACGTCGCGGTAGCGGTTCTCGGCGGTGAGGATGGTCAGCCGAGAACCGATGTCCGACGCCAAATCCTCTGGCGTGTAGAGGATTTCGGGTTCCTGTGGGCCCCCGGTGCCGGACTCGATGTTTGCGGAGTGGTGTCCGAGAATCATGAGGATTCCATCAGGTTTCAACGCTGACACCGCCGTCGTGACCGCCGCGCGACGCGCGTCCGGCGGCAGATGGAGGTAGAACATGAGAACCAGGTCATAGTTCGGCGATGGTGACAACTGCGTCACATCGGCGTGGACCCAGGTCAAGCGATCGCGCACCGACCGCGGTGCCGAAGCCGCCACGTCATTCGCCCTCGTCAAGGCCACCGAGGAGAAATCGACCGCGTCGACGGTCCAGCCACGGGTTGCCAACCAGATGGCGTTTCGACCCTGGCCCGACGCGAGATCCAGTGCGCGACCGCGTTTCAGCGTTGTCGCGACCTCGACCAACGTCGCGTTCGGTGCCTCGCCGTAGACGAGTCGTCGGCCTTCGTACTTGCGATCCCAGTCTGCGGCGTCCACCTCGGGAAGCCTAGTGGGAGCTGTTACAGCGTCGCGCGCAGCAGCAACACGTTGTAGTTCTGATACACCGTCGCCAGGAAGTACAGATCGCGTCCGGTCGAGTACGGGTGGATGTACGGCGCGTAGATCGAGCTGACCTCGCGAGTATCGACCAGAACCTCCGGCGGGCTCCACGGCCCGACCGGCGAGGGCGAGCGCCGCAGCACGATCGAGTTGGCGTTGTCGGTGGTCACCATCAGGTACTGCCCGAGAGTGGCGTTGTACGCGACGGAGAGCTCGCCGACGCCGTCGACGATGGGCGCTGCCGCTGCCGGGTCGCCCTTCTTCCAGTCCTGGCCGGTCCAGTACTCGTATTCTCCGAGCTTCGCGATGTCCTGTTCCTTGACGCGAGCGATGTGGCCGAGGTTGAAGCGGCCGGGCGGAGTGCCGTACTGGTAGACGTATCCGCCGTCCTTCAGATAGGCGCTCTGCTGAAAGTTGCGGTCGCCGCCGACGCTGGGGCGCTGAGTGTCGGGCAGTGCTGCCCAGTTCTCCCCGTTGTCGTTGGAGACCGCCAAGCCGGAGAAATTGGTTTCCCAGGTTCCGGCGGGGCCCCAGTTCTTCACCGACATCAGGTTCAGGTACTGACTGTCGCCGACGGCCACCCCGGCCGTCGGAATCCTGCTGATCTCCACGAACGGGATCTTGGGGCTGGGGACGACCTCTTTGGTCTGGCCGAGAGGGTCGAGGACGACGCTGTCGAAGTTCATGCCGTCGGCGAGGTTGCGGTCGTTGCTGCGCACGATGGCGTTGCTTCGCCACGACCAGAGGCTGCCCTGCAGCAGGTTGGGTACGCCGAGTCCGGCGGTGTCGCCGAATGCCGTCAACACTTCGCCGCGGCCGTTGTCCCACATGATGCCGAGATCGGTGCCGATCATGTTGACGTTCTGCGTGTTGTTGGGACTCGACATCCCGGTTACCTGCGCGACGGCCTGGGCTCGACCGTGCAGCTGCGGCAGCCCGAACGTGCCGTTCAGCCCGGCGATGGGATTGACCGCATTGGGATTGGCGAGCGCGTTGGGCGCTGTGACCAGCAAGGATGCTGCAACGGCCACGGTGGCAACGGTCAATACTCTGGAACCCACGCGACTCACGACGTTCTCCCCGATTTCGATTCCACTCCCCGGTAACCGATGGAACCATACCAGCGGTTTGTTCGAGCGGGCTTGAATCGGCGCATCGGCTGTTTTGCGGAATCGGGCAAATGCACCTCGGTGTCGTAATCTGGACAGCGTGAGTGATCTACCCGATTCCCGGCTGGCGAGGGATCTGTCCGTCAGTGCGATGCGGCTGAATCGGAGGCTTCGTCTGCGACATTCCAGCGACAGGCTGCCCGTCGCTCACCTGTCGATTCTGACGACACTGCTGCGCGAGGGACCGATGACGACGGGCGAGTTGGCCGCCCGGGAGCGAATCAAGCCGCCGTCGGTCTCGAGGTCCACGCACGCTCTGGTCGAGTCGGGTCTGCTGGACAGGCTCGCACATCCGACGGACGGCAGGCAGGTGGTCCTGCAACTGACCGATGCGGGGGCGGCGGCCGCCAAGGAAGAGGTTGCCGCCCGCGAGATCGCGCTCGCGGCGCAGCTGGACGACTTGAGTCCGCAGCAGCGGGAAACACTGGCCGCGGCGGCACGGATCCTGACCGAGATCGTCGAAAAGGTCGACTGAACACCGTCAGTTCTCGTGGTGGACTGCCTGATCGAGGGCGTCGACATCCCAGTCGAGGGTCGATCCCAGCTCCTCGGAATCGCCTCGGCGCGCGACGCGGCCGAGGGTTGTGGCGACGACTGCCGCGCAAACCATCCACACGGCTACGCCTATCAGCAACCCGGTCATGTCACACTTTCTAGCACCTGTGTCTGTGAAATAGCCGTGAAACGGTAATTCGGCTTTGTTGCGATTCGATAATGGTCGTTTTCGGTCCGACAATTCAGGCGGGTCGAAGGTGCTGTTCCACAACGGTTGTGGAGGTTCGGTCGCTGAGCCGATTTCTCCGGAAACAGACCTCAAAGAACGGACTCGGAATCCCGTTTCGATCGCATTCTTTCCACAGCAATGCGAAATCGACCGGCGGGTGGGCATACGCGGCACACGGGGTCGAGATCGGCCTCGAAATCGACGTCACGCAATTCGCGGAGCATCGTGATCGACGCACCGGCGGTGGACAAGGCGTCGAGTGTGGCGGTACCCGTGGACGGAGCGGACATGGGTACGTCGATCAGGGCCCGCGCCAGGGCAGGGTCGCGTAGACCCAGCGCCCACCAGCCGCCGTCCTCGGCCGAACCCAGCACGTCGGTGCTCTCGAGTTGCGCGGCCGCATCGGTCAGCAGTTGCGCCGTGACCTGTGGGGTGTCCATGCCGATCTGAAGTACGGCTCCGGTGGTCGCCGCGTCGGCGTGTGCGTTGGCCAGCCGTTCTCCCAAACCGTCGCCGCGCTGCGCGATCACCGTGAACGACGCCAGAGCGCGGGTCAGTTCGTCGGCACGGGCCGCGTCGGCGAGATTTCCGGTGAGGGCCACGACGCGGTGATCGACCTCGGCGGCCCGGACGGCATCGAGGGTGTCCAGCAGCGAGGCCGCGGCCAGTTCGGCCGCGGCGGCGTCACCGATCGTGGCGGCGAGGCGCGTCTTGGCGAGCCCGGGAACGGGCGCTTTGGCCACGACGAGCGCAGTGACGATCACGAGAGCACCTTCCAGAAATCGCGAACGGCGACGATCGTCCCCTTGATCGAGCCCGAGACCTTCGATGTGCCGGCGGTCCGTGGACGGTAGACCACGTCGTGTTCGACGACCGTCCATCCAGCACCGGCTGCCAGGACCAGTAGCTGCAGCGGATAGCCCGAGCGTCGATCGGTCACATCCAGGTCGAGCAGTGCTTGACGTCGGACTGCCCGGATGGCTCCGAGGTCGTGTACGGGCAACTTGTATTTGGTCCGAAGTCGCAGTGACAGAACGGCATTGCCGATCTTGGCGTGCAGCGGCGAGCTTCCCTTCACGGGTCGGCGACGGCCGACCGCGAGGTCCGCATGCTCCAGGGCCGCCACGAGCGTCGGCAGATCACGCGGATCCATCGAGCCGTCACCGTCGAGGACACAGACGATGTCGGTACGGGCTGCGAGGACGCCTGCGTGTACGGCTGCCCCGTATCCGGGCACGGATTCGGAGACCACGGTGGCCCCGTGAGCAGCGGCCACGGCGGCGGTGGCGTCGGTGGAGTTGTTGTCCACCACGATGATCGAATAGCCCGGCGGCACCGAATCGAGTACTGCCGGAAGTGATTCGGCCTCGTTCATGCACGGCACGATCACGGTGACCGATGGTGAGTCAGACACGGGGCGGCCCGGTTCCCTCGGCGTCGCGCAGAGGTGCGTCGGCGAATGCGGTGAGTCCGTCGATCGGCATGATCTTCGCGCGGAATCCCAGGGTCTCTTCGGCCCGGCGGGAACTGGCGACGATGTGCCGAACGTCGCCCGCTCGGTACTGCCCGGTGATCTCGGGCGTCGGCCCGCCGCGCGCGTCGGCGAGGACGGTCGCCACCTCGCCGATGGTGATCGGTTGTCCCGAGCAGACATTGAGGGCGGTGAAGCCGTCGAGCTCGGCCTCGATCGACGCGATGTTGGCGGCTGCCACGTCGTGCACGTGGACGAAATCGCGGGCCTGCTTGCCGTCCTCGTACACCGTCGGTGCCTGGCCGCGTTCCAATGACGAGCGAAACATTGCCGCCACACCGGAATACGGAGTATTGCGCGGCATGTGTGGCCCGTACACATTGTGGTAGCGCAGTGCGACCACCGATCCACCCGTGGCGATCGCCCACGCGGAGGCGTAGTTCTCCTGTGCCAGTTTGCTCGCCGCGTAGATGCTCCTGGGTTCGAGTAGCGAATCTTCCTCCACCAGAAGCCAATCGAGGGGCTCACCGGATTTCGGATCGCGATTGTCGAACAGGCCGGCGTCGAGATCGGCGCGGGTGCGGGGCGGCGGAACCACGGTCTCGCCCGAGGAATTGAGGTACCGCCCCTCGCCGTAGACCACCATTGAGGACGCGAGAACCAGTCGGGAACAGCCTGCCTCGTACATCGCCGCGAGCAGCACTGCCGTCCCGTAGTCGTTGTGGCTGGCGTAGGCCGGAGCATCTGCGGCGTCGACGCCTGCTCCGACGACGGCTGCCTGATGGCACACGACGTCGATCCCGCGCAGTATCTCGACCAGTGCATCCTTGTCGCGCACATCGAGATCGGTGATCCCGTCGGCTCGCGCTCCCGGACCGTGCGCAGATTCCAGCATGGCGTCGACGGCGACCAACTCGTGTCCGGAGCCGGCTGCCGCGTCGAGAATGTGGCCGCCGATGAATCCGGCTGCGCCGGTGAGCAGTACCCGCGTCATGGCAGTTCGATCGGTAGGTCGATCCCGGTGTGCACGCGGCACGTGGGACAGTCGTCGGTGGGAGCGTCGGAGATGGCCGCGCGCACCAACGCCTTGAGCGGCTCGATGTTCTTCTGGAATTCGGCGAACACGTCCACCGCCTTGACGCCCTGGCCGGATTCGATGCCGGCGTCGAGGTCGGTCACCAACGCGATCGGTGCGTAGCAGAGTTCGAGTTCGCGAGCCAGGACGGCTTCGGGATGGCCGGTCATGTTCACCAGTGTCCAACCCTGGCGGGCGAACCACTGGCTTTCGGCGCGGGTGGAGAACCGGGGGCCTTCGACGACGACCATGACGCCGCCGTCGACAGCGGTGTCCTGGACCGCGGACTTCCGGAGCGTCGGGCAGTACGGGTCGGCGAATTCGACGTGAACGCCGCCCTGGTCGAAGTAGGTCTGTGCGCGCCCGGAGGTTCGGTCGACGAGTTGATCGGGAATCACGACGGTGCCCGGGCCGTACTCCGGTACCAAAGATCCGACCGCGCACGGTGCGAACACCCGGCCGACTCCGAGCATCCGCAGCGCCCACATGTTGGCGCGATAGGGCAACGTGTGTGGGGAGTACTCGTGCTGTCGGCCGTGTCTGGGCAGAAACGCCACGCGGCGACCTTCGACCTCGCCCAACGTGATCGGAGCGCTCGGCGCACCGTAGGGGGTCTCGAGCACTATCTCCTCGGCGTCGTCGGCAAAGAACGAATAGAAGCCGCTGCCGCCGATGACGGCTATCTCGGCCCGCCCCGTCGCGTCGTTGTTCATCTGCTCATCCTCCATCACCGTCGGTCGATATGCTGGTCCGAGATCGTGTTTTCGTTCAAGTCCGCAGGGAGAAAAGACTATCCGCTACTGGAGAGAAGCCGTCGCAGGCACGTTGGCCGTCGCGCTGGTCGTGGTCGCGTTCATCGTTCCGTATCTGGGGAACGAACTCGTCACCCCCATCATCAACCGAACCCCGCAGCAGGTGCGCGACTTCGCCGATGCGGCACCGCTGTTCGGCTTCCGCGAGATTCATGTGGGATGGGGAACGCCGTTCGCCGTCCTCATCGCGGTGGCCACAGTGCTGTGGGGGCCGACGCTGGCACGACGCCTGTCGTGGACACGGTTGCTCGTCGTCGTGTGGGCTGCGTCGGCGGCCTGGACGATGGCGCTGGCGATGGTGGACGGCTGGAAGCGCGGCTTCGTGGACCGGCTGGCGTCGACGGACGAGTACTTGCACGAAGTGCCCGGCATCACCGACATTCCGGCAACACTGCGCGGGTTCTCCGAGCGAATCCTGGACTACCAGGCGGATTCGTGGACCACACACGTGTCGGGACATCCGCCCGGCGCGTTGCTGACGTTCGTCTGGCTCGACCGTCTGGGGCTCGGTGGCGGAGCTTGGGCGGCGACGCTGTGCGTGCTGGTCGGTACGAGTGCCGCAGTGGCGGTGGTCCTCACGCTCCGCGTGCTCGGCGACGAGACCATGGCCCGGCGGGCAGCGCCGTTCGTGGCGATCGCTCCCGCGGCGATTTGGATCGCCGTCTCGGCCGATGCGTTCTATGCCGGCGTCGCCGCGTGGGGTATCGCGTTGTTGGCGATCTCCACGAAGCGGTACCAGTGGCCCGCCTCGATCGGCGCGGGAGTGCTGCTCGGGTTCGGCGTCTATCTCAACTACGGGCTGGTGTTGATGGGCCTGCCTGCCGTCGCAGTGCTGATCGCCGGGCGGAAGATTCTGCCGTTCG
Source organism: Rhodococcus sp. ARC_M5 (assembly GCF_022810405.1). Classification (GTDB taxonomy): domain Bacteria; phylum Actinomycetota; class Actinomycetes; order Mycobacteriales; family Mycobacteriaceae; genus Rhodococcoides; species Rhodococcoides navarretei. The sequence goes on along the minus strand of NZ_JALGQE010000004.1, from coordinate 280,879 downwards.
TCGGTGCGCTGATCGGAGCCCTGATCGTCGCCGCCATCTTCACCGCGTACGGATTCTGGTGGTACGACGGCTACTTGCTGGTGCAGGAGCGCTACTACCAGGGCATCGCAACCGATCGCCCCTTCGAGTACTGGGGTTGGGCGAACTTCGCAGCTCTGTTCTGTGCGTTGGGTGTTGCTGTGCCCGCTGCGTTTCCGCGGATCCTCACCAGGGTGGAGCCGATCAACCTGCTGGTGATCGGCGCTATCGCGGCGGTGGTGATGGCGGACCTGAGCCAGCTGAGCAAAGCGGAGACCGAACGAATCTGGTTGCCCTTCGCCATGTGGATGCTGATCGCGCCTGCTGTGTTGCCGATCCGGACGCATCGGTTCTGGTTGGCACTGCAGGTGATCGGCGCATTGGCGATCAATCATCTGCTGTTCACGAACTGGTGAGCGGAGCCAGCGTCATCTGAGCGAACCAGCGCCCGTCGATCGGTGCCACGTCCACCACGCGAAGGCCTGCGGCATTGGCGAGATCCGCGGTGGCGTCGGCGCTGACGCTCGACCAGGCGAACCAGTCGCCGACCATGGTGTCGGTTTCCCAGCGAACGGTGCGATGACGGATTCCGGTGTCGCTCGGCGCATCCACCTCGGCGATGACCGCTCCGTGCGGTGCCAGCAGGTCCGCCGCGCGGCGGAGCAGTCGCACCGGGTCGCCGCCGATGCCGATGTTGCCGTCCGCAAGCAGGACACATGACCAGTTGCCGGTGTCGGGCAGCGGCTCGAAGAGGTCGCGGAGCACGGCATTGCCGCCGCGGCCGATGGTCAGGTCGACAGCGGCTTTGGAGGTGTCGACGCCGAGTGCCGAAACACCGCGTCGGGCAAGCGCTTCGGTGAGGCGCCCGGGCCCGCAGCCGAGATCGATGGTGGAGCCGGTGCATCGGCTGAGCATGGCGTGATCGGCGCGGCGATCCTCCGCGGACGAGGCGCTGCCACCCATCCAGCGGGCGGTGGGGAGCTTCTGCCTGCTGCCGTCGGAATCGCCTATCCAGCAGGGTAGTCCGGCTGCTGCGCGGTGAAAGAGTGTGTCTGCGGTGACGCTCATGCTCGGCTCCGTACGAGGATCAATCGAATGAAGTAAGCGATTGCGCTCACGATGAACAACGCAGCGGTCAACGCGAGCCAACGTCCGAGGAATGGCTCCTGCGTCGAACCGGTTGCGGCGCGGTAGGACTCCGCACCCTGCGAGAGTATCCCGGGGAAGAACATCAGAAACGTCAGTGCGGTTCCGAGGGCGGGGACCCGAACGAAATTCACCGGTGACACGGCCAGGGTTCGGCGTGGGATACCGGTGATCACGCGATCGGCCAGCGAGTAGAGCGGGAAGAGTACGGCGTCGTGCAGCAGTACCGATCCGAAGAACCACACGAGTATGGACTTCCACCAGATGTCGCTGTTCCACAGACTCTGCGGCCCCGCGAGAGTGACGACGTAGCCCACCAGCGCGAACGACAGCAGCAGACCGACCGCGTGCAGCGGGTGCCCGCCGTAGATCTTCGTGAACGCTCTCATCCGAAGCTCCTGACCGTGCGACGCAAACACCCGTGCGCGAGGGCCACCGTCTTCGACGGCGGCGACTCGCGCACGGGCGTTCAGGAAGTGATTAGGCAGTGCTGACCGTGATGGTCGCAACGCCCACGAGCAGTCCCGGGGTCACAGCATCGGTGTTGAAGGTGCTGTTGAGCAGTCCGGCAGCGGTCTCCGAGATCTTCACCTCGGTGCCCTGCAGGATTGCGGTGTTGTCGGGTCCGGTAGCGAGCGGCTGCAGGGTGCGGCCGTCGAGATCGAACAGGACTGCGTCGGCTGCTGCCTCTTCGCCGTTGACCATGACGTCACCGGTGAGAACCGAAGTGCCGGGGTCGATGTCGAAGTTGATGAGCTCGACGACGGTCTCGCCTGCGGTCAGCGACAAGCCGCTGCCTTCGTGCATGATCTCGCCCTGGACGTAGGGGTCGACGGTGCCGGGCTCCCAGTACTTGACGTCTCCGCCGGTGATCGGGAAGCGGATGGATCCGTCTGCGAGAGTCGCGGTTCCGACAACGCCGGGCGTGAGGCCCAGGGTGGTCAGTGCGCCGGTGAAGCCGGGATCGAGAGCAACTGCGGTGTCGACACCGTTGCTGAGGTCGGGGACCTCGGCTGCGGGCTCGGGCATGCTCTCGGTGGTCTCCATGGCCGACGACGCCGAGGAGGTGGCTGCGTCGGTGGTCTCGGACGCTTCGTCGCTGGAGCATGCGGCAAGCGGGACGATTGTCAGTGCACCGATTGCGGTGGCGGCCAAAGCTTTACGAACTGTGAACATGTCGGTCAACCTTCCGTGCTCGTCTCTCGAGCGTTGTGGGTCATTCGGCGCTGCTTGCCGAGCGGATGGGTTTCATCTCGATCCCCTGCAAGGGAGCGTGTCCACCTGTTACCCGACAAACCGGACTACCAAACCGGAAATTTTCCGAAGGTTCACTCGAGGTCAACGAAGGATCAAGTCCGCCGCCCGTTCGCCGATCACTACCGACGGTGCGTGAGTGTGCCCGCGGATGATGCTCGGCATGATCGATGCGTCGGCGACGCGAAGGCGGTCGACGCCCCGCACCCGTAGTTCGGAGTCGACCACACTGTGGGCGTCGTTGCCCATCCGGGCAGTGCCCACGGGGTGATAGAGAGTGTGGGCATTCTGTTCGAGGGCCTCGGTGAGCAGGTCCGCCGGGGAGATGTTCGACGCCACCCTGGGGCGGACGATGTCGCCCAGCTCGCCCTTCATCGATGGGGTTTCGGAGATTGCAACGCAGGCCCGTAGCCCTTCGATCATGGCGCGGCGGTCGAGTCCGCCGGGGTCGCTGAGGTAGCGGGGTTCGACGATGGGCTTGGCCAGGGGGTCGGCCGAGCGGAGGGTGATCTCGCCTCGGCTCTCGGGTTTGACGAGTACCGCGCCGATGACGGCGGCGTGCGAATCCTGGCCGACGAGTCCCTCGTCGAAGAACGGTGCCGGTCCGAAGATGAGTTCCACGTCGGGCAGGGCGAGGTCTTCTCGGCTCTTGATGAATCCGTACGCCTCGGCGACGTTCGAGGTGAGCATGCCGCGACGGCGCGTGAGGTAGTTGACCAACTCGGGGATCTTCTCGGCGTGGAAGAGGGAGTCCCTCTCGGTTTTCCAGCCGATGAGGGCGGCCAGGTGGTCGAGCAGGTTCTGCCCGACACCCGGTGAGTGGTGCTGCACGGTGATGCCGTGCGACTTCAGCTGTTCCTGGTCGCCGATGCCCGAGAGCATGAGCAGCTGAGGGGTGTTGATGGCACCGCCGGAGAGGATCACTTCCTTGTGCGCGCGCACGGTGAGTACCTCGCAACCGGAGGTGTATTCGACGCCGACTGCGGCAGTGCCCTCGAAGAGAACGCGAGTGGCATGTGCCTCGGTGAGGACGGTGAGGTTCTTGCGCTTCTTCGCCGGTCGTAGGTACGCATCGGCCGTGCTCCACCGTGCTCCGCGCTTCTGGTTGACCATCGTGCGGGTGAAGCCCTTGGGCTCGGGCAGGTTGGCGGTCTCCAGCGGATAGCCTGCTTCTTCGACGCCGTCGAGGAACGAGGACGTCAGGTCGCGGGGGCTGCGCTGGTGAGAGACGATGAGTGGGCCGTCGGTTCCGGCGTCGAGTGCTGTTGTGCCCTCGATGTTCTCGATCTTGCGGAAGTATCCGACGAGGTTTCGGAACGCCCACGAGTCGTCGGACACAGCCGCCCAATCGTCGTAATCGGCGGCGAAGCCGCGTACCCACATCATGGCGTTCATCGACGACGAACCACCGAGCATCTTGCCGCGTGGCCAGTAGATGCTGCGATCACGCAATTCCGGCTGCGGTTCGGTGAGGTAGTCCCAATCGACCTCGCTGCGAAAGAGTTTCGAGAAAGCAGCGGGGATGTGAGCGAACTTGTTCTTGTCCTCGGGGCCGGCCTCGAGGAGGATCACTTCGTTGCGGGGGTCTGCACTGAGGCGGTTGGCCACCACTGCGCCTGCCGAACCTGCGCCCACCACGATGTAGTCGGCAGTCTTGCGCTGAGAGCTCATCATTGTCCTTCGGTCGGTGTGGTCGCAGAGGGGTCAGCCGCGCAGGGCGGAGGCGAAGATCGCCGGCAGCTTGGACCAGGACGGTGCACCGGCAAATGCGGTGAGCAGCTTGCCGGTCGATGCTGCGGTCTTGTTGGTGACGAACCACGGCGGCTTCGGCGAGATGGACAGTTCACCGTTGACCAGCGATCGCGGTAGTGGCCGGAAGGGCCCGCGCACCACTGTTCGCTCCGCCCCATCTATCAGGAGGGCGTTGTGCACGATGCCGATTCCGCTCTGCACGTCGTCGATGGTGTGGCCGGGGAATGCACCCCAGGTGGCGGCTGCGGTGAGGAATCCGATGGCCGTCCAGGCGTTGACGGCGATGGTGCCGTAGTGCAGGTCGGCGAGCATGGCGTCGAACTTCACGCCGAGTTCCTTGATGGTGCTGGGGGTTCCGATGATGTTGATGCCGAGCGTGCCGGTGAACTCCTCGTTTGCCGCCTGTGCCGCCTTGGCCGCGAATGCTGCTCCGCTGTAGGGCAATTCGATCACACCCATGACCGGTGCGAAGTACTCGGTCTGCAGCAGCGGTGCGTATTCGCCGGGGTTCAGATCGGTGATGAGAACGCGGCCACCATGGTCGCCCAGGCGTTCGGCCGACGGGTAGGTGGCGGTGGCGTCGGACACCCGCTTGTCGCTGCCCGGGTAGTAGGGCGCTCGTGCCGGGGCACGGTCGAGGGCGGCGCGCAGGGCGGCGACGAACTCGTCGCGCTGCTTCCATTCCGAGGACAGCACGACGACCTGCGAAGCGACACAATTGTATCCACTGTTGTGCAGGCGCTGGGTGGCGATGTGCTCGGCTTGGAATTCGATGTCGGCACGGCTCCACTCACCGGGTAGCACGATGGTGGGCGAGACACCGCCGAGTTCACTGGAGATGTCCTTGGTGAGGATCGGTTCGTTGGCTGCCTTGCGGGCTGCGCCGTCCGGGCCGGGTCCGAAGACGATGGCGTCGTGCGTGATGGAACTGCCGGTCATGTGGACGTGGTCGACTCGGTCGTGCTGTACCAAGTACGTGCCGACGTCGGCTCCGCCGGTCAGCAGGCGCAGTGCGCCGATCTCGACGAGCGGTGCGAGCACCTTCTCGAACACCGGTAGCAGCGGATCCATGATGGGGTTGAGCTTGAGTGCGACCACCCGGTTGAACGCCATCAGCTCGTACAGCGCATCCAGCGGTGCGATCGAGGTGATGTTGCCTGCGCCGAGCACCACTCCGATGCCTGCGGTGCGGGTGGGGTCGAGTTGACCGAGGCCTGCGGAGCGCTGTGCGGTTGCACGGTCGATTCCGGGCTTCATCCACACCTCGGCGGTGAATCCGTTGAGCAGCAGTCGCTCGAAGATGTTGAGCGGGAGCACCGATACCGTCGTGCGCCCGCCGGGTGCGGTCCCGAACTTCGCGTCCGCCAGTGGACTGTTGCCTGCCTCCAGCGCTGTGAGCGTGTGCGCGACGGTGCCGAGCCCGTTCAGGAACGAGTAGGGACCGGACAGCCATTCCTCTCCGACGAGGCTGGAGGAGGCGTCGAGCTTCTTGATCGACGTTGCCGCCGTGACCCACTCCTGCGCGTGAGTCGAGGTCAGCGCGTGCACGCGTTCGAGGAGCGCCCGCCGTTCGGCCAGTGTGAGGCCTCCCCAGGTCTCCTCGCCTCGAGAGAGATCGGCGAGTGCGGCGTCGACTGCCTCGAGTGGGCTCGGTCCGCTCGTCGGTACGGGCTGCAGGTGTGGGGTCACGTCGCTGGTCAACTTCTCGGCTCCACTCGTCGTTCGGATACACGGGTTCCATTGTGATTGTGGTCTCACCTCGGCTCGGGGCGCTATGGGCCACGGGCCTCAATCGGGCACGACGGTTTGTGCCGTCGCACAGTTCTGTTGTGGCGTGGCTTACACAGGTGGGTCTAGAGTTCGGTCATGTCCGCGACCGAGTTCGACCTGCATCCGTCACCGACCGATCTGGCCGCGACGATGCTCGACGGCGTCGACGATCTCGCGAACGAATTGGTACGACGGATCCTGGGGGCCGAGCACGCCTACCTCGAGTCGACGCTGCTCACCACCGAGCAGCTTCACGACGCGGCGCGGAACAATCTGGCGTCGATGTTGGGCAAGCTGTCCGGTCGGGCACCCATGCGGCTCGAGGCGGCGCGGGACGCGGGCCGACTCAAGGCCGAGCAGGGGGTGCCGTTGGCAGCTCTGCTGCACGCGTTTCGGCTCGGCGGCAGGTTGGTCTGGGACGAGTTGATGGAGCGTTCGGACGGCCGGGCAAGTCACGCTCTGCTCGACATGGCCGCTGAGGTCTGGGCGCTGGTCGACGTGTATTCCGACGAGGCTGCGGAGGCCTATCGGGAGAGTGCCGACATGCGTGCGCGCGAAAGTGCCGAAGCCCGTGGACGTCTCATCCGCGTACTGTTCGCCGATCATTCGGCCAATCCCACCGCGGCGGCGGATGCCTTGCGGACGTTCCGAATTCCCGACCACGGCTACTTCGCGGTGATCTCCCAGGAGCCGTTGACCGCGGCGGTCGGGGTCGACGGGCTGATCGCCCGCCTGCGCACCGCCGGAGCCGAATCGGTGTGGGACGCGGAGGTGGACGGCAGCGTCGGACTGATCTGTGCCGCAACGGAATCAGCGATCGATGCCGCGCTGGTTGCGCTGAGCGAGCTGTGTCCCGGACGGGTGGGGGTCAGCTCTGTCTTTCGGTCGCCGTCGGGCATCGGTGACGCCGTGGGACAGGCGCGGTTGGCACGGTCGTGTACCTCGGCCGAGATCGCGCCTTCGGCTCCGGTGCGCTACGACTCCGTGCCGGTGCCGCTACTGCTGGTGCGTGATCCCAATTCGGGCCGCATTGCCTCGCGTCAGATACTCGGTGATCTGCTGGGGTTGCCGCGGGCGGAACGGCAGAGTTTGCTGGCGACACTGGACGCCTGGTTCTCGTGCGGCGGTTCCACGCGCGATGCCGCCGAATCGCTGCACTATCACCGCAACACGGTGTTGTATCGGCTGCGTCGAATCGCCGAACTCACCGGCCGCGACTTTCGTGACCCCGCGCAGGCTGCGGAACTGTACGTCGGACTCAGAGCCCATCAGCTGCTGTCCTGACAGGATCAATGGCTGGCGAGGACGACGTCGAGGATCCCTGCCCCGAGTGGAACGGGAACGCAGTTCGGAGGGCTGGCGTTCGCCGGATCGAGGGCGTTGAGTGCCAAGCGTAGTGCGGTGGGGTCATAGGTGAACGTGAAGTGCGCGACCTCGGTGTCGGGACACACGTCCTGCACCACGATGTTGTGCGCCCCCGGATCACGAAGCAGCGCATTGGTGTACGGCTGAATCACCTCGTCGACTCGGGTGGCGATGGACGTGTATTCCACTCCCGGGACGGTGTCGCCGCCCGCATTGAGGCGGTCGAGGAAGTCGGACCCTGCCATCAACTGCGCCAGGCCCGGCCCGAATTCGCCGGCCACCACCGTGGTTGCACCGGGCACCGCCTGCACGACGGGCGCGACTCCGTACATGGTGCCGCCGTACGTCGGGCTCGCTATTCCCACCCAGCGGTCGACGGCGTAGGCACCGCCGAGCCTGTTGACGAAGTACCGGGCAACTGCGGCACCCTGTGAGTAGCCGACCAGGTCCACCGCGGCGGCACCGGTCGCTCGAAGAATCGAGACCGTCATCGACTTCAGCTGTGCTGCACTGTCTTCGATGACACCGTAGCCGTTGGACTCTCCGTCCGGCGACGTGCCGTAGTTGATGGCGAAGACGCAGAAGCCGGCTGCCTTCAGGATCGGCGCGAAACCGGCCCAATCGGAGTACGCGGTGGAGTCGGTTCCGTGCACGAGAACAACGGGATTCGGATGGGCTGCCGTGGGCTTGCAGTCCATGCCGTTGGCTCCGGGAGGTGCTGCGTCGCGATTGGCTCCTGCATAGCGGATGGCATCGGCGTGATCGGGTTGCTCGGGCGCAGCGGCGATGGGCATCAGGGGCGATGCCTGTGCGGCCGGCGGGAGCAGAGTCGCGGCAGCGACGATGACGAGGGCTATCAGACTTCGTCGCGGTCCACGCATGGCATGACGATATTCCTCGAACTGTGGAATGTCCCTACGAGTAAACGTCATTGCTGAGAAAAGTCACAAGAATTGTTCTGGCGCCGAAACCGAGTCGAATGCGCACACCGAACGGAGCTCAGCCGTGGTGGCTGAGCCCCGTGCGGGTGAAACAGGCTGCTGTGCAGGTCAGAGCCGACTCACGCGTAGCCAATCGACACTCATCGTCTGCGGGTACGGCGTGCTGTTCAGTGTCTTGCCGGTCCAGTTGTTGCCCACGGCGACGTTGAGCAGGATGTAATGCGGCCAAGTACCCGAGAATGCGGTCCAATTGCCGCCTTTCGCCTCGTACTGGGCTTGATTCAGGGAGTATCGCGCGATTCCGTCGACGAACCAGGTAATGCTTGTCGGTAGCCAGTCGATTCGGTATGTATGGAATCCACTGTCGACGGGATTCATGCTGCCGCCGGCTTTCACGTCCTGATTGGGGTTCGATCGGGCCGGGCCGTGCAAATTGAATGAAGGCCCGTACATCCCGGGAATTTCGACGATATCGACTTCCCCTTGGCTCGGCCATGAATATTCGCCACCGGGTTGCATTCCGAGAGTCCAGAATGCGGGCAACAAGCCTTGGGCGCTCGGCATCTTGATCGATGCTTCGATGCGCACCGGCGGCGTCGCCGATTGCTTGTACATGCTGACCACGCGGGCGCTGGTGAAGTTGTACGGTGCTTGCTTGCGGTCGGGCGGATTCTCCCGCCGTGCGGTGATGTTCAGTGAACCGTTGAACTGGTTGGCGTTGTTCCAAGAATCTGTATAGTACTGCTGCTCACCGGAACTCGCGCCCCAGCGGCCGGTTTGAAAGCCCCACTTGGCGGGGTCGGGTCCGCCGTATCCGTTGAACTGATCTTCCCACAGCAGGGTTCCTGCTCCGCCTTGGGTTCTCGCGGGTGCGGCGAGGGCGGGGGCGGCGGTCGCCGCCGAGACGACCACGGCCATCGTGGTCAGCGCGACCGCAACAATTGTCGATAGTGATTTCATGAGGGGGGATTCCTGTCAGGTCATATGTCGGTGAACAAATGTCGACATTCGATTTCTAGCACGACAAAGCGGGCGGTAGAAGTCTCTTCTGAAATGCAGGAATTCTTGCGAATACAATGATTGAATTCGCCGCGCTAACGGTCGAAAACGAGGTAGTGACCGATATTCAGCGGTGGTCGGTTTGTTTCAGGAGTGGTGGCAGTGACTCGATGCAGTCGGTGAGTCGTGCTGGGTGAGCAGACAGGAGCGGAGTCTGCGGAGACGGCCCCGGGCGGGGCGATCGGTGGAGCCGGTGACGGGAATCGAACCCGCCTCTCAACCTTGGGAAGGTCGCGTTCTACCAATGAACTACACCGGCGTGTGGTGCGGGTGTCCAGGTTAGCAGGGCGCTCAGATGTCGATGCGCACGCAGTGCAGCAGGGCGAGGGCGTCGTCGGCTGCTACCGGCTCGGAGAACAGGTAGCCCTGCGCGCGGGTGCATCCCAGTTCGACCAAGGTCTTCCTTGCGCTCTCCGTTTCGACGCCTTCGGCGATGATGCTCAGTCCGAATGCCCGGGCGAGCCCGAGGATGGACCGGACGATCGCGAGGTCGCCGCTGTCGTCGTCGCCGAGGTCCGTGACGAAGGCGCGGTCGATCTTGAGTGCATCGACGGGGAGTTCCTTGAGGTGAGACAGCGAGCTGTAGCCGGTGCCGAAGTCGTCGATGGCCACTTGCACGCCGAGTTCACGGAGTTCGCGCAGTGTCACGCGGGTGCGGGAAAGGTCCTGCACCACTGCCACTTCGGTGATCTCGAGGCAGAGATCGGGCCCGGCTATGGAGAACTCGTTGAGGGCTCGTGCGACGGTACCGACGAAGCCGTTGGTGACCAGTTGGACGGGGGATATGTTCACGCGCATCGCGATATCGAGGTCGGGGATCTCGCGGCGCCAGTCGGCGAGGGTGCGGCAGGCGCGGTCGAGGACCCAGCGACCGAGTTCACCGGCGAGGTTGGTCTCCTCTGCGACCGGGATGAAGGCGGACGGAGGGAGCAGCCCGCGCGTCGGGTGCTGCCATCGAACCAGTGCCTCGAAAGCGGTGATGCGGCCGGTGACGAGGTCCACCTCGGGCTGGAAGTGCAGGGTCAACGAGTCGCCCGCGATGGCGTCGCGCAGGTGGATCTCGACGTCGTTGCGAAGCTCGGACTCGGCGCGCATCTCCTCGGTGAACAGGGCGATGTCGTGGCCGCCTGCGCGTTTGGCCACCAGTGCGGCCTGATCTGCTTGCCGCAGAAGTGACTCCGCAGTGTGCTTGCCCGGGATCCCGAAGGCGATTCCGATGCTCGCGCTTCTGCTGATCCGTTCGACTCCGAGGGTGACGGGTGCGTTCATGGCATCGGCGATCACCTCGGCGTGGTGTGTCGCGACGCGCGCCGAACACGGCCCGGCGAGCGCGACGACGAATTCGTCTCCGCCCAGCCGCGCGGCGAGGCCTGCCGTTCCACCGACGAAACTCTGTAGTCGCTGGGCGATGGTCACGAGGTAGTGGTCTCCGGCAAGGTGCCCGAGAAAGTCGTTCAATGCCTTCAGCCGATCGAGATCGATGTGCATCACTGCGACGGGGCCCGGCATGGACGGGTCGAGTCGCTCTCGGAGATGCTGTGCGAAGGCCGTGCGGTTCGGCAGTTTCGTCAGGTCGTCGTGTAACGCCGAGAATCGAAGTTGCTCCTCGGCGCTCACTCGCGCCTGCAGTTGGGAGAGCAGTGCAGCAATTGCTTTGAGCGCGTTGAGTTCCGCCTCGGACCAACTTCGATCGCCGATCTTGATGAAGCCGAGGATGCCGGTGGTGCGGCCGGAGTGCAGCAGCGGGACCACGGCCATCGACGTCGCGGAGAATCCTGACCCTTGCTCGACGCGTCGGCGGTAGTCCTCCTGCCCCGGATCCGGCCGAAACACTGCTGGTTCGGTCAGTGTTTCGGCCAGTCGGAACACCGAGTCGGCGTCGTCGAAGTAGACCACTGCCAACGGATCGGGATCGGGCACGCTCAATCGTGGTGGCCACTCCGAAGTGAGCCTGGTGGCTCTGGCCTCGAAATCGTTGTGCCGAAGGAAGCTGAAGTCGATACCGAGGTAGTCCACGAGTTGCCGCAGAACGGAGTCGTAGGCCTCGCGCACCGTCGCCGCATCGACTCCCATGAGTTCGGTTGCGACGCCGGTGACGAGGACCTCGAGCGTCTGTGTGCTCTCCAGGACTCCACTCCCGCCTCTGAGTAGACGCAGTGCAGGACTGTTCCCCCTGGTCTTCGGGCGGACTCTACCCCGAGACGGACGCCGAAACAGGAAGTCTGCGGCTGTGAATCGTGGATTTCGGGGCGCAACTCAGCCGCAACACCAGTGCCATGGAGTCGGCGCTGGCGAGGTCGAAGAGCATCCGGAACCTAGAATTCAACTGCTGCAACGCTTCTGCGTGATGCGGCGACAGTTGCCGATGCTCGGCCGCGGTGTGCGCGTAGAGGAACGCGGGGGAAACGGGTTGCACCGCAAGTCCGCGCAAATGTGCAGTTACCCATACGTTCTCCATTGCACATCCTCCTCTGATGTAATGCTCGGCCGTCGATCCGGGCACGACGACGACTGCCAGTGCCGAACTCGACAGCACTCGATCACGTATGTCGCTCTCCAGAGCCGCGCCTGCGCCCCAGGCATGCACGAGCTCCATCACGTCCGGTCGCTTGACGATCTCGAGCTTGGACAGGTCCGCGTCGTCGATTCCCAGCGTGGAGACCTCGATTCCCCGATCGGGATCGAGATCTCCAGGCCAGCGCAACTCGGAGAACATGTCTCGGTGCAGGTGCGGTGTGAGATACCGGATTCGGTCGGCAGCGGCGAGAATATCCGCGGCCGCGGCGATGGATTCGGGTGCCGTCAGCAGTACGGCCCGTCCGCCTTCTGCTTCCGCCGCAGCGGCGATGTCGTCGGCGATATCCGCGTCCAGGGGTGCGCCGGTGCCCATGTTCCGATTGGTGCACCGCGTCAGAACCCCGTCGAGCAGGCGTCGATCGGTGACGGGGTGTGGGTCGCCCTCGCGCAGCGCGATCGCGACTCCGTACTCGGTGATGTCCGTACCGGCGAGCCTGCCCTGTGCGGTGGCCACCACCCGCGCATTGAAGGCCGCGGCACCCACTGCCACGCAGCTGCCGCGGAAGTCGATGTCGAGGGTCGAGGTTCGCGTTCTGTCCACGCCGATCCGCACGGTGTGTCCGTCGCGCGTGAACGTCCACGGCTGACTGTTCCCACCGGACGGTGCCCGGCCGGCCGCGTCGAGTATCAGTGCGTCGGCATCGACGGAGGTGTGGTGAGTGTCGATCGTCGACCGCGCTGGACGCGTCGGTGTCGGTGGCGCGAGGGCGTCGAGATGGGTGTCCAGATCGATGCGGATGCGCCCGGACGGCAGTGGTGCTCCGGTGCCGAGGCGTCGAACAGCGGCGGCGATGGTCGCACCGCCGAGTTGTACGTCGCCGCCCAATTGTGGCCAGGTCTCGATCGTTTCACCCACTTCCACCATCGAGGCGGCCATCCGGGCGGAGAGCAGGGAGGCGTCGAGCTGATCGAGCACGATCGGGATCTTGTCGCGGGTGCTCAGCCCCTGCAGGCTGGTCGAGTCGATCTCGCCGAGGACGCCGTGGAACACCGGGCGGTCGGGTTCGAGGTCGAACCGTTCGACGTCGAGCAGTCCGCGGTCGGAGGTCTCCATCAGCACCGGGATGCCCCGTGACCTGGCTGCTTCGCGGGCGCGGACCTTGACGTCGAGGGAGTCGCATTCCTCGACGAGCACGTCCAGTCCGTCGAAGAACTCGTCGATGGTGTCGTCGGTGATTCCGTCCTGGGCGATGTCGACGCGTAGATACGGGTCGATTTCGGCAATGCGTCGGGCAGCGACGACTGCTTTGTTGATACCGAGATCGAGGATGGAGGCCGGAATTCTGTTGAGGTTGGACAGTTCGATCTCGTCGAAATCGGCGAGGCGAAGCGTCCCGCATATCCCTTCGAGTGCGAGGGTGTGGGCAATGGAGTGTCCGACGCTGAGGCCGATGATTCCTATCGTGAGATCTCCCAAGGAATTCTGTTCGGCCAGGGTTATCTTGTTCCTGTTTCTGTCGAGTCTGAGGTGTCGAAACGAGTTCGGTCCGAGAACCGAAACCACCGTTCTGCGCCACGGAAAGAAGACCCACCTGTCACTTTCGTCGAGAAGGCTCTGCTCAGGGCTGGGTAGAAGTGACTGCAACCCCATTCTCTGCGTCGGTCGCTCATCGAGGAATGTGAGGGTCGGGTCGCGTCTGAGTTCGTCGAGGGCGGCGCGCTGTGTGGCGTCCGTCTCGTCGAATATCACAGGCTTCCAACTGTGGCCGGATGTGGTTCGATTGTTCATGATGCGACTGCTTCCGGGAGTGCGACGGCTGCGCGGCGGTGTGCGAGCAGGGTGACCGTGTTGCGCCGCATCCGGCGCCAGGTGGCCAGGTCGGCATTGAAGGCGATTGTTGTTCTGTCCCACCAGAACACCTCGGTTCGGTAGCGATCGTCCGGGTAGGGGATCGGCGCGATCTGGGTGGCGATGACCGCTCCGGTGCCGAGCCATGCGGTTCGGACGTGGGAGGCCGCGGTAGCCAGGGCGTAGCGCGCGCCGAGCAGCGCCGCGCTGTAGGCGGGGGACTCCGCGATCATTGCCGTGACGGCACGGCCACGGGGTGCGTCCTGAGCGACCCACGCAGACTTGAGTTCGACGACTCCGTAGCCGATGCGTTCGTCGAGCATGGTGTGCACGTGGCGACGGCCTTCGGGGTATTCGGCGAATTCGATCAGTGCGTGCGATTGGTCGACCGAGGAATACGGCCCTTGCACCCGTACCCCGCCGACTATGTGTCCGGTTCGGTCGAGTGCGGCGAAGAACAGTGCAGTGGTGCCGCCGTCACGAATGGTCGACATTTCGAGTGCAGTGGTAACACCGTGTCGCATGTAGCTTTCTTCTGCGCCGTCCAGGAATTGTGCCCACAAAGCTGGATTCTCAGCAGGAGTGGTGGCCAGAACGAGGCATTGGGATCGGTGATCCCAGTACGAGGGGACGTCGAATGGAATTGTCATGTCAGTCTTCCTGATAGGAGTTGCCAGAATGCGAAAGGTTGCGCCTTCAGATTGTCCGGCTTTTCTTTTGCCGAGCTACACGTCGAGATCGGGGCTCGGGTGTGTCGCGGGAGACCGTCGGGGACCAGTAGCCTGCAGAGGTGCTGCTCTCCGACCGTGACATCCGTGCCGAAGTGACCCTGGGCAACTTGGCGATCGAACCCTTCGACCCGTCGATGGTTCAGCCGTCGAGTGTCGATGTGCGGCTGGACAAGCTCTTTCGGGTGTTCAACAACACTCGCTATACCCATATCGATCCGTCGCTGCAGCAGGACGAGCTGACGACGTTGGTCGAGCCCGCGGCCGGCGAGCCGTTCGTTCTCCACCCGGGTGAGTTCGTACTCGGCTCGACGCTGGAACTGACGACGCTGCCGGACTACCTGGCAGGCCGGCTCGAAGGAAAGAGCTCGCTCGGGCGGCTGGGTCTACTGACGCATTCGACCGCAGGCTTCATCGATCCGGGCTTCAGCGGCCACATCACGTTGGAATTGTCCAACGTCGCCAATCTGCCGATCACGCTGTGGCCGGGCATGAAGATCGGGCAGCTGTGTCTGTTCCGGCTGTCGTCGCCGTCCGAAAATCCGTACGGCAGTGCCGCCGTGGGGTCGAAGTATCAGGGTCAGCGCGGGCCGACGCCATCGAAGGCATACCTGAATTTCGTTCGGTCGAGCGTCGACTAGACGATCGTGTAGTTTGTTTCGCCGCACCGAAACGTGGTGAACGTACGGTTGTGACGCTACTCTGGAGACCTCACGTGGGTTGGGGCCTACCAGAGCGAGGTTTCGAGTGTCCGCGGTTACCGGTGCTTCGTTGGGGTCGAGTGGTCTCCGCAGTGTGATCACTGATGACGGCCACCCCGGTGTCGTGCTGGAAGTGCACGAGCCGGTCGCGTCGCAACCCGCACCCAACGGCCTCGCCCCCGATCCCTGGGACACCGTCATCACCTCGGTGCACGATCTGGCGACCGAGTACGCGTCCGGCCACCACTTTCCGGTGCTCGCGCTGCGCGAGAGCGACCCCAGAACGGCGTACGACCAGGACTTCTCCGACGGCGTCATGCTCGTGTCGGAACTCGGTGCCCAGCTGGGCGCGCTGCGCGAGACGGGTGTACTGGCAGGTGAGCGTTGTGTCGCTCTGTTCGACGTCGGCGCGTCCGGTACCTCGGTGTCCGTCGTGGACATCGACAGCGGGCGGGTTCTCGCAGCGCGTCGAACGGACGAATTGAGCGGCGACGACTGCGATCGTGTGCTGTGCGAGCAGCTCATCTCGACGTTCGGGGCAGCCGAGGCGTTGACGGTCGAGGCTCGCAGACAACTCGTGCACGATGTTCGCAACGGAAAACACGAACTCTCCCTACTCCGCAGCGTGTCGATCCTGGGACCGTTCGTCGGCGGACGTGTATCGCTGTGGCGTGGCAATCTCGACGAGCTCGTCCGAGATTCCGTACACCGAGCCGTCTCGATGGCCGTCGACGTGCTCGACGCCGTCGGCGCGCAGGGCATTCACATCGACGCGGTCGTCGCGGTCGGTGGCGGAGCCAACATGCAGATCGTCCAGCAGGTCCTGTTCGACGCGGTGTCGATGCCGGTCTACGTCCCCGAGCAGCCGGAACTGTTGGCGGCGCACGGTGCCGCTGGAATCGCCCGAACCGCGGGACTGCGGCCTGCGCCGACGCCGCGCGACGCACTCACCGATCGGTTCCCCGCCGTCGAGCGTGGCTCCGACGAGTTCGAAGTCGCCGCTGTTGCCCCCGGCGCGGTGGTCTCGAAACGCCCCAGGCACAGCGACACCTCGTCCAGGCGAACCACCAGGGCCAACAAGTCTCGGCATCTCGGTGGAGCGCTCGCGGCGCTGGTCGCGGTGTCCGTAGCCGGAACCATGGTCGCTGCGGCGGCGCGAACCAGCGGTGACGATCCGGTGCCGTCCGTCGATTCCTCGCAGGACTCCTCGCAGATCGCTCGCTCGCAGTCGGTGGTTCCGGCGGCCGACGGTTCGCCCGCCGCGTCCACTGCATCCTCGCTGCCGCTCGCGACCACGACGGCGACGCCTTCCGCGCCGATCGGTGCGTCGGCAACGTCGTCGTCCGAGGTGCCGACCACGACGGATCCGGTGACCAGCACAACGGCCCGGCGAGCGGTGGCCACGACCGGTGCCCCCTCCGTGGCCCAGGAGTCGACGGCCCCCGAGCGGCCCACCCGCGACCAGGCGACAGTTGGCCCGACGACGGCGGTGCCTCCCGCAACGACCACTCGTCCCACCACCGCGCAGCCGACCACGACGCGTGCGACGACCACCCGTGCGACGACCACGCGTGCGACGACCACGACGCGATCGACTCGGCCGTTCGATCTTCCGTTCCCGGACTTCGGCATACCGCGGCGCTGACCGGTCTGTAGTTTCCGACGACACCGGCCCCGGCACTCGAGGCAGGATGGGCGATATGGAGTCGATTCAGACCGAGCGCGAAGACAAGTTCGACGTCGACGCAGATTTCCAGTTGCCCACTCTCGCTTCACTGGTGCCGGACGGAGGCGCACTGATTCCGAGTGAGACCGATCTGAGCAGCGAGTACTTCGATACCGTCGGACACGATCTGTTGCGCCGCGGAATCACCGTGCGGCGTCGCACCGGTGATTCCGACAACGGCTGGCATGCGAAGGTCCCGGCAGAGAAGGCGCGGACGGAGATTCGGCTCCCGCTCGGCAGCGGCGCGCACGATGCAATCCCGGACGAGCTGAGCGACGTGCTTCGGGGCGCGGTGATGGGTGGGGAGTTGTCCGCGGTCGCGACACTGACCACCCATCGCACCATCCACACGGTGTCCGACGCCGACGGAGCCGTGGTCGCGGAGATCGCCGACGACGAGGTGTCCGTGGTTCTCATCGGCGGCGCGACCGGTCCGCGCTGGCGGGAGGTCGAGGTGGAGCTCGGGCCCGCCGGCTCGGAGTCCTTCCTGAAGAAGGCAGGCAAGACGCTCCGCGCTGCCGGAGCGCGGCCGTCGGCACACCCGTCGAAGCTGGATCGGGCGTTGTCGGTGGTGCGTCAGGCACCGGCCGAACCCGGGATAGAGCTGTTGATGAACTACCTCGACGATCAGGCACAGGCAATCGTCGCGGGAGATGTGTACCTGCGCCGAGGGTTGGATCCGATCCACTCCACGAGGGTGGCGATTCGGCGGTACCGCAGTACCCTCCGGGTGTTCGGGAGCGTGTTCGAGGACGAGCCCGCAGCGCACCTGGATGCCGAACTGGCTTGGTATGCAAGCATTCTCGGTGAGGTGCGAGATCGGCAGGTGCAGCGCGCTCGGTTCGCGGCGGCGCTGCGTGAACTGCCGCCCGAACTCGTGTTGGGCCCGGTGGCGTCGCGCATCGAGAACGACCTGTTGGCCGAGCAGATCAGGTATCGCGAGACGGCGATGACCGAACTCGACGGCGAACGCTACCGCGAACTGCTCACGACGGTGTCGGCGTGGTCGCGGAGGTTGCCGATAGACGGCGAGGTCAGCGACCGCCTGCTGGTCAAACTCGCGCGCAAGGCCGGGAAGAAGGCCGTCGATCGCACCAGGACCGCTGTGCGCGGCACCGACGACGAGGCGTTGCATCGCGCACGGAAGGCGTCGAAGCGAGCTCGATATGCGGCCGAGTTGGTCGCGCCGGTGATGGACAAGAAAACCTCGAAGACGAACATCAAGCGGTTCAAAACGATTCAGGAAGTACTCGGCGAGCATCAGGACGCGGTGATCGCTGCGGACATTCTGCGAACACTCGGTGCGAGGGCGGGGACGACCACGGGAGAGAACGGATTCACGTTCGGGCTGCTGTTCGAGCGCGAGCGTCGCGCTGCAGAGGCGGCCCGAAGCGAGGCGAGCGCGATGGAGTTCTGACCGACAAAAACAGTATGTTTCCCCGATTAGGGGCTCGAAGTGTACTCTGAGCCCGAATCGAATTCGGGGGAGTCGACGACCATGTCCATAGCGCTCGGCGTACACGTCGGTGTCGAAGAAGTGTCGGCTGTTCTGGTCGAGGCCGACCTGCCCGAACTAGGGCCCATCTCCGCTCGCACTGTGTCCGTCGCCGCGGCTCCCGGCGGTGTCGGTGACGCCGTCACCACGATGCTCGGAATCATGAGGGTGCAGGCGGCCCAGAACGACCTGCTCATCGCCGGATCTGCGGTGGTCTGCGACAGCATCGCGCTCTGCGGGATAGTTCGCGCCGCCTTGGCTGCCCACCAGGTCGGCGATGTCGGGGTGGTGGACGCCGGAGATCCGCGGTTGAACGACGAGGTTCCGTTGGGAATCGCAGCGGCGCTGATCGGTATCGCGACCGGCCCCGCCGTCTGGAGGGGCGACACGGTATCCGACGGCCCCGCGCCGGGCGATGGTGACGGAAGTCGTGCCGAGGCAGACGCGTCCGACACCCCACGCAGCGCGCGACTGACGATGATCGCTCTGGGCGTCGCGGTTCTCGCCGCGCTGAGCGGAGCCACGGTCTGGGCCTTGACGGCTGTCGGTCAAACGCAGAACAGCGTGGTCGACACCGCTGACGTCAACGATGTCGCCGAGCGGCCGTCGAGCAGAAGCAATGCAACCGGGTCTCCGCCGCTGGTGGTGGTCGCCGATTCTGTCGGTGCAGTGTCGAGTCCACCGGCCGAGACGGCGCTCTTCGAGTCACCCGTGTACGGGCCGCTCCCGGTCGGTACCTGGAGCGAAGTACTGCCGACGGGTCCGGTCGTCACTCCGGGCAGCGAGGTGCCGTCGAGCGGCGGTGATTCGGGTAGCGGCGGCAATTCGGGGAAGGGAGATCCGGCCGGCGGAAGACCGGAAGGGGGTACCGGCGGTGACACCGATGGCGGCGATTCGAGCGGTGAAGAATCGCCGACCGTCGAGCCCGAGCCAGACCCCGACCCCGAGGTTCCGTCGACGGACCCGTCCGAGCCGACCACCGAAGTTCCGGTGACCACCGATCCCGTCACCACCGATCCCCCCACCACCGAGCCCACCACCACCGATCCCCCCACCACCGAGCCCACCATCACCGATCCCACCGCCGACGCAGGCCCGTCGGAGGATTCGGTCGAGTGACATCGATTCGCTGATTCCATTGTGAGCGAGTGGTTTTGATACTTCGACAAGTCCTTCTCGTGACGGGTATGTGAATTCGACTCGCACACCTGAACTTCTGCTCACGCGTCGCTACCATCGAGTGATCGACCAGTAGACGGTGAGTATCCGATGACCGACAATCCCGCAGCAGAACCGGTGACCCGCACGACCATCGACAGGGCGGTGGGTGTTCTCATCGCGCTGCGTGGCTGTAGTCCGGACGAAGCGTTCGCCGAATTGGCGGCCCACAGCTTTCGTTTCGATGTGTCGCTGGTGCAGTCGGCTCGTTCGATCGTCGCGGCGGCGCGTGGAATGGACTCGGCCAACGGTGTCGCCTGTGCTGCGATGACGTCGGCGCAGGAGGAGTGGGGTTCGCTGCTTGCCGTCCGTCGCGACCCCTTCGATCACGTCGCCTGACGCAGAAGTCGCTGCTCTTTCTTGTTACCTCTCCCAAAACAAACCATAAGTTCACCAAGATGCCATAAATGCTGTCCAGAAGACGGTTCGGCGGTTAGTATCGGCAGGTCGGAGTAGCCAGTCGAGGCGAGGGAACATGAGAACAGTCCTTGGTGTTTCGGTGGGTTCCGCCACTGCCCGAGGGGTCGCCGTCGATGCGGTCGACGAGTCGGTACGGTCGGCCCATATCGTCCACTCCTTCGATCCCGACGACCACCTGCAGGTCGCCCTCGATCTGTTGGACTCCATGTCGCGCGATCAGATGGTCGAGAGAACCGACATCGTGTTGGCTGTGCCCGACGATCCCGGTGCTCGCGCGCGCACGTCCGCCTACTCCACCTACGAGGCCGACCGCCTGCTGGTCGCATCGGAACTCGGTGCTCAGTTGCGGTATCTGCGCGGCACCGGCCAGCTCGAGGGCGCTCGTACCGTGGCGATCTGTGACGTCGGCGCATCCGGGACCACGATGTCCGTCGCGGACCCGGCAACCGGAACGGTCTTCACTTCGGTGCGCACCACCCTGTTCGGTGGCAACAGCTGCGACGAGCAGATCTCGCGCTACTTGCTCTCGACGTACGGTGCGGACGAGCTGGCGTCCGAGCACGCCCGAGCGCAGTTGATGGTCTCCACCCGTACGGCACGCGAACAGCTCTCCCGACTGCGCGTGGCGGAGGTCGCCGGGCCGTTCATCGGTGGTCCGGTGAGGTTGTGGCGCAATACTTTCGACGATGTGCTCGAGCGCAGCATCGGGTCGTTGGAGGACTGGGTCGCCAGCGTCATCGTCGACGCGCCCTGTGCCGTGAACGCTCTGGTGATGGTCGGCGGCTGCGCCAACATCCCGTCGCTTCGACGCCTGTTCCGCCGCGATCTCATGCTGCCGGTCGTTGCACCCGCGAATCCCGAGTCCCTCACCGCGCACGGCGCCGCTCTGATGGCGGTCGACGCCGTCGCCTCGCGTCGGCACCGCCCGCGCGGAGCCACGATCGCCGACGCAGTGCCGTACCCACAGGCCACGATGGTGGGAATGGTGGGATACCACGACGCTCCGCGACACCGTTCTGCTTGAACCCGCCGGCCTGGCCAACGAACGCCGTTGTTGGGTAGGTTTCTCGGGTAATGATGAACAGCAGGGGACGAGACGGTGGGACAACAGTGGCAGAGCAGGTAGCGGAGTCCGGTACGGCAGCACCCGGCGCGGAAGCATTCGATCCGGCGGAACATGCTCGGAGCATGGTCGGCTATCACTACCGCACCGAGGACTACTACGAGGTGGGTCGGGAGAAGGTTCGTGAATACGCCCGGGCCGTCCAGGACTTCCACCCCGCGCACTGGGACGGCGACGCCGCGGCCGCGCTGGGTCACAGTGCTCTCGTTGCACCTCTGACATTCATGTCGCTCGTCGGCACTCTTGCACAGAAGAAGCTTCTCCAGTCCATCGCGGAGGGTTACGACCTGAGCCAGATCCTGCAGACCGATCAGGTGCTGGTGTTCCAGAAGCCGATCCTCGCCGGCGACCAACTGACGTGCGATGTTTCGCTCGACTCGTTCAAGACGGTCATGGGTCGCGACATGATGGTCACCAAGAACGTCGTGTCCAACCAGAAGAACGAACTGGTGCAGACCACGTACACCACCTTGCTCGTCGGCCGGTCCGGTGAGATCGATCCGGCTATCGCCGAGGCAGCTCGCAATATCGTGATGTTCGGTGCGACGACCGATACCAGCAGTGCCGATTCGAGTGAGCACGACACTCTGTCCACTCCGCAGGAGCACGAGCCGCTGATCGTCGAGGAGTACCGGGGACAGCCGAAGCAGAAGTTCGACGAGGTGAACGTTGGCGACGAGATTCCCTCGCGCACAGTGAGTCTCACTCGTGGCGACCTGGTCAACTACGCGGGCGTTGCCGGCGACGCGAACCCGATTCACTGGAGCGAGAAGTTCGCCAAGATGATCGATCTCGAGAACGTGCTGGCGCACGGAATGCTCACGATGGGCGTCGGCGGCGGTTACATCAGCGAGTGGCTCGGCGATCCGGGCGCTGTGAAGGACTACACCGTTCGCTTCACCACCCCCATTCCCGTGGACACCCACAAGGCCGCCGAGATCGTCTTCACCGGCAAGATCAAGTCCAAGGACGAGGCGACGCGTACAGCGGTCATCTCTCTGGGCGCGACCTTCGAGGGCAAGCGAATCTTCGGTCACCGCGCTACCGCGACAGTGCAACTGGGCTGAGTGCCTGCGGCCGTGGTGTGGGGATTTACGCCCCGGTCAGGAATCCGCACCGCGTGCAGGGGGTGCGGATTCCGATAAGGGGCGTAGATGTGTGGCGTCGGGTTTCCGAGTGTGGGGAGCTGATCGGCAGGGTGTAGCGGCATAGACGCCCTTCGTCGTAATCCACGCCCCGTGTAGCGGGCGTGAATTCATGCGAGGGGCGTGGATGTGCGCTGGGTTCATCCCCCCACGAAGATGCAGAAGGGGTGGCCGGCCGGGTCGGCATAGATTCGGATCGGCTCTTCTGGATCGTCTCGCAGATCCCGCAACAGCCGCGCCCCCAATTCGAGTGCGCGCGAGTGCTCTTCGTCGAGTTGTTCGACAGTGTCGACGCGAAAGTCCAGGTGCAACAGCGCATCCAACTCGCAGTTATGCAGACGAATCGGGCCTGAAGTCCTGCATAACTGCGAGTTCGGCGTTGGTCAGGATTGCGGCTGCGGCCGCTCTCGATGCCTGCGTTGGAATCCAGTGCGAGATGCCGGGCAGGACTGTCAGTGTGTACGCCGCATCGACGTATCGCTGGGCATTCTCGATGGCGGAACGGGTGATGAAGGTGTCGCCGTCACTCCACACCATCGAGGTCGGGACGGTGATGCGCAGGCGACCGATGCCCGGGTTCGAGAACGGCAGTCCGCGATACCAGGTGACAGCGAAGGGAAGCGCGCCGTACTCGACGATCTCCGTGCGCGTACGCTTCAGGTCGTCGGCAGTCATACCGCTTCTCTCGTACCACTTTTCGGCCCTCTGGCCTGGGCGCGCCATCCACTTCTCGGGCAGTATCGGCAGTTGGAAGAACGCGAAGTACCAGGAGTGCAGTATTTGCTTCGAGCTGAGCAGGCCGGTCATGAACGCGCCGGGGTGGGGAACCGAGAATGCCGTCAGCGACAACGCCAGGTCGGGTCGGCGGCCCGCGGTGACCCACGCGATGTTCGCGCCCCAGTCGTGTCCGACCACGTGAACCGGCCGTCCGATGCGGTCGATCAAGGCGATCACATCACCCACCAGTGCACCGACGCGATAGTCCCGACGCCGCCGCGGCCGGGCGCGAGGCGAGTATCCGCGCTGATCCGGTGCAATCGTTCGCATGCCTGCGTCGTTGAGTATCGCCATCACTGCGGACCACGACGATGCCCGCTCGGGGAATCCGTGCAGCAGCAACACGACCGGGCCGTCCATCGGTCCCTGGTCGAGGACATCGAACACCAGGCCGTCGTGGGTGTACTCGGTGATTCGCTCCGTTTCGGAGCCGCTCGTCAGCATGTGCTGGGCACCGACTGGCCGGCGAACACGGCGGCGAGGAACTGCATGGCCGCTTCGTCACTGACGTCGTGACCTTGTTCGGGCTGTTCCTGCGCGACGACCGAATCACCCAAGGCACATGCCTTTTCGACGCCGTCGGCAGTCCACTGCGGCAGCACGACGTCGTCCTTCGCGCCGTACGCCACGAACATCGGCACCTCGGTCCGCACTTGCGGGAGGGTGTAGCGGCCCACCACGTCGAGCAGTCGTTGCTCCAATTCCGGTGTGTCGGCTGCGAACTCGTCGGGTGCCATTGCCTGGACTGCTCGTTCCTTGCCCTCGATGTCTCCGCCCTGGCAGGTGAGCAGCAGCTCGCTGTTGGCCTCGGCGACGCTGCCGCTGTAGTCCTTCGGGTCGATCGCGGGGTCCACGTGCTGCGCGCCGTAGAGCAAGTACGGCATCAGTTCCTTCTGCGGCCTGGTCAAGGTTCCGTCCTCAGCGGACCGAACCAGGGGCGTCAGGTCGGTCGGCGGCGACAGTGACACCGACCCCACCAGGTCCAGGCCCTGACCGTAGGATGCGGCGAGTTCGTTTGCAGCCCAGGCTGCTTGGCCACCCTGCGACAGACCGACCGCGGCCCAGCGAGTGGACACGTCGGGCAATGCGGTGTGCGCTGCGCGAGCCGCGTCGATCATGTTGTTTCCGGCGGTTCGCGGTTCCAGGTACGGATGGGTGCCGCCGCCGGTGCCCAGGCCCTGGTAGTCGGGGAGCACGGTGACGTACCCGAGTGCGGTGAAATCCTGCACCACGAACTGATATCCGAGCAGATCCGGATATAGGGTGGGTCCGCAATCGGCCTCCACGCCGGTGGTGCCGTGTCCGTAGACGACGATCGGCCACCCGCCCTCGGGCGGGGTTCCTGCGGGAACGGCTGCCACCCCGGAGACCGCTGTGGGGGAGTTGTCGACGCCCGACGTCGACTCGTACACGAATCGGTACATCGTGGCACCCGTGTTGGAGAGTTCGGCGGATCGCTCACCGAAGTCCTCGGAATCGAGAACGGTGCCCGGCACACCCGTCAGGTCGTATTCGGGGGCCGGTGAGGTGGTCGAGGCAGTGGTCGACGAGGCGACGGGCTGCGAGGGCGTCGAACTGCATCCCACGGTCACGGCCACTGCAAGGCAGCAGGCGGCAGCGGACATCGATCGGGAGTAGGAAAGCACAACGCGTGTCTACCAGAACGAGCTCACAGGTGGCCGACCGCTGGAGTTGCGCAGCAACCCCCGCCCAGCAGCCGTGTTTGCCTCTTCCGCTTTCGGGGGACTATCCCAGCCATGAAGATCGGTGTCGTCGTCAGTGCGGTCGTAGCGGTTGTGGTGTCGTTTCTCGGCTCCGGCGCATGGATCGGTACGCCCATCGCCGAGGCGGCCGGCGGAGCGCTCAGTGCCACGTCGACGCTGGTGGCACCCGCTGGGCCTGCGTTCTCCATCTGGTCGGTGATCTACACCGGACTGATCGTGTACGCCGTCTGGCAGTTCCTTCCCGGGCGCACTGCACGTCACGACGCCCTGCGAGCACCGATCATCGCGTCGATGTTGCTCAATCCGGCGTGGATTCTCGCGATTCAGTTCGGCCAGGTATGGCTGAGCGTCGTGGTCATCGTCGCCTTGCTGGCGGTGCTCGTCCGCGTGTTCGTGCTGATGCAGCAGCATCGAGCGGAGGGAGTCGCCGACGCGGTGATCACCGACGGCACCATGGGCCTCTACCTCGGGTGGGTGTGCGTGGCGACAATCGCCAACATCTCCGCATGGCTGGTGAGTCTCGGTGTAACCGGTGCCGCCACGATCTGGGCGATTGCCGTGCTCGTCGTCGCAGCTGCCGTCGGGGTACTGCTGGCCCGGTATTCAGGCGGGGCGATCGCGCCGATGCTTGCCATCGTGTGGGGCCTGGCGTGGCTGGCACAGGGTCGTCTGGCGGGAGAGGTGACGAACACGACGGTCGGACGGACTGCAGTGCTCGCCGCCTCTGTCGTCGCGTTGGCGACCGTGGGGATCAGACTTCGATCACAGCGGGCTACCGGCCGTCAGAGCGTCGCGGCGTAGTAGCTTCCCCAACGCGTGCTCAGGAAGTCGGACAGCAGAGCCGAGGAATTGGTTGCACGCCAGGCGACATGACCGTCGGGTCTGACGAGGACGGCTCCGGTCTCGCCTACCTCGTACAGCGATATCAGCTCCTCTCGATCGACGCCGACGGGTACGTCCATGACGACGAGTGCGATGCCTGGCCGTATGTCACCGAGTTCCTGCACCGCTGGTGCCCACGCGGAACCGTCGAAGGTGAACAGCGTCAGCATGTTCGGGTCCAGTACGTCGTGCGGTGACACGAGCTGACCGTCGACCGACACAAGGGCGTGCGGGATCCGTGCGCCCGGGTACGTGGTGGGCACGTAATCGACCACGTCCTCGGTGGGTTTCGCCGACGCGTCCTGCGCGACGAGCGGACTGGCGTAGAGGTAGCCGAATTGCAGTCCGGTGGAGACGAAGTGCTCCAACTGCAGGGGAATTGCCGCCGCGATCTCGGCGCGGAGTTTCGCGGATCCGGGGGCATCCGGGCGCAGGCTTCGCGATCGGCTCATCTGCTTGCGTGTTGCTGCGGCCGCGAGGGGCGCGATCAGTCGGCCCGGGATCTTGTTCAGTGGAGCCCGCCCCATGGCCTGAGTTGCTTTGGCCAGCATGGCGTTGGTGATGCCCACCCGCTTGCCGATGTCGTCCATCCGGAAGTGGTTGGCGACGCTCTGTTCGGCGAATTTCTCCACCACGGGGCGGCGCTCCGTGTCGTAGGTGTCCAGCAGCTCCGGAGCAGCCGCGCCCGAGAGCACGGCGTCGAGCTTCCACGCGAGGTTGTGTGCATCCTGCACACCCGAATTGAGACCGAAGCCGCCGGTGTGCGGAAAGCGATGGGCAGCATCGCCGAGCAACAGCAGACGTTCGCGTCGAAAGCTGTCCGCCGTCTGCGAGGTCATCACCCAGGTTCCGGTCGACTCCAGCTCGAAGTCGTTGGATCCCAACACCTTCGGAAGTGTCGTCTCCCAGAAACGACGGCCGTCTCTCGCGATCTCCTGATCGGGATGGAGGTAGGCCGTCATCAGGATGTAGCGATGATCCGCATGCGAGATGAGCACCCCACACAGGTCCGGGGTGTAGATCCAACTCAACAACGGACGCGCGTCGTCGGGAAACAGTGTGGTGGAGGTGAAGAAGGCACTGCCCATGTTGGCCAGTACCGGCCCGGTCAGCGAGATCCTCGCGGCATCCCGGGTGACGCTGTTGGCACCGTCGCAGGCCAGCACGTACGGGGCACGCACCTCGGTGTTGTGGCCCATCGCCGTTCGGAAGGCGACACGGGCGTCACCGGGAGTCGATTCGACCGAGTCCACGGTGACTCCGCGTCGAAATTCGATCAGCGGTTCTGCGTCGACTGCGTCCCACAGCGCCGGCATCAGGATGTGCTGGCCGATGTGCGAAACCATGTAGGGGCTCTGGCTTTCCACGACGGCTTTGCGTTCGGGATCGGACAGCAGATCGATGGACCCGATGGCGTCACCGGCCAAGTCGCCGTACCAGCTGATCAAGTTCACCTGGTCGTGCGGAGGCGACATCGCCGCTATCGACTTGGCCAGTTCGGGGCTGTACTCGTTCCAGATCTCCAGCGTTCGAGCATTGATGACGTGGGCCGCCGGATGGAACAGCGGACTCCTTCGACGCTCGAGCAGTACGGTGCGAATACCTCTGCGTGCCAGCAGAAGCGCTGCGGTGGTACCCGCAGGCCCCGCACCGATGATGACGACAGGGCTGCTCATCGGACGATGGTTTCCTGGGTACCCAGATCGATCGAGCCGTCCGGGGTGCGGATGGTGGCTGTGACGACCTCGTCCACCGAGAGATACTTCGGGTTCTTGGCCTGGCGCGCGAAGAAGAACTTCCACTTCAGTGCCGGCGGAATGAGCTCGCCGATCTTCTGAATCACTTTCGGTGGGGCCGAGATCGCGGTGCCGATCGGCGTTCCGGTCAGCAGAACGTCGCCTGCGGTCATGTTCTGAAAACGGGCCAGTCGGGTGAAGGCGTCGGCGGGAGGAGTGATGAGATCGTTGCCGATCGTCTGGTCCTGTCGGGTTTCGCCGTTGACGGCCAACGTCATGCGTAGCTCGGGCAGTCGACGCAACTCGTCGTTGTCGAGCAGAACCAATCGGGGACCGAGTGGGGTGAAGGTGGGATACGACTTGCTTTCGTACACCTGCACTTTCGTCAGCTGTATCTCCCGAGCCGAGACGTCGTTGGCGACGACGAAGCCGGCGACATAGGAACCGAGGTTGTCGTCGGTGACCGTCGTCCCGATGGGGATATCGGCACCGACCACCACGCCCAGCTCGATCTCGTAGTCGAGCAGCGCGACCTCCGGTGGCTGTCGAATGGGATCGTTCGGGCCACTGATCGACGCGGACGACTTGCGAAAGAATGTCGGCTGCAGCGTCTTCGGGTCCGATCCGGCGTCGATCGCGTGCGAACGGTAGTTGAGCAACTGCGCCACCACTCGGCACGGTGCGGTGATGGGCGAGACGAGTTCGAGCTCGGCGACGTTCGTGCCGGCTCCCGAAGCGGCATCGATGGCCGCGCGGTCGGCCAGAAGCTCACGTGTGGTCCGGGCATCGGTGTCGATCCGAACGGCCTGATCGCCGTCGAGTCGCCACCAGCTGTCTTCGGTCCGAATGATGTTGATAGGCATGATGTTCGATCTCCCCCCAGAAGTTCGGTCACAAAGTTTTCGGAGTGATGGTCTTTTTGTTGGCGACCACCGGCCGGCCGGGCCTCGTGCCCGCCTCACGCTGCCGCAGCTCCTCGTGAGTGGCTCCGTTGCGCAGCCTGCTCAGGAGGTAGTCGGGGTCGATGTTGACGCCGATGGGATTGCGCGCGAATTCCTCGGTGAAGAAGAAGGCCGCGGTGTTGTCCGGGTCGAAGTTCTCCACCTGGAACTCGAGCCGAATGCCGTCGGGGTCCTCGTAGTACAGCGAGATCGTGGGTCCGTGGTTGATGGACCACACCGGAAGAATGCCCAGGCGCTTGAGCCGCACGTAGTTCTCCAGCAGTCGTTCGAGCGAGACGAACGTCAGGGCGATGTGGTCGATGCCGTAGGCCTTGCGTCGCAGCTTGGCGAAGGGGAACACGAACTTGACGGGCTTCGGTACGGCGATGATCGCCAGTCGGTGTGACTCGTCGTCCCAGGTCAAGAACGTGATCTCGTCGTCCTGGTACGCGATCTCGGCACCGAACACCGTGCCGTACCAGCGCACCATCTCCTCGGTGCGAGCCGACTTGACGACCCAGTGCGCGATGTAGTCGGGCGCGACCCGGGGCGTCGTGGTTGCCGGTGCATCCTGCTGTGCGCTCATGAATCGACCTTTCGTCGTGATCGCGAAGTGTGATCCAGATTATGTCTACTTTGACTACCAGTCAATAATTTGACTGACAGTCAGTCGAATTTTCGCGTCGACCGGGGCCCCAGTTGAGGCGCGTGGGGATCAGGCGGGTGGGATCAGCAGGTGAACACGCCCGACGAGCGTCAGGGCGGTGTCGGTATCGGCACCGTCGAACACTGCCGTGTGTATGCCGCGCATGGCCCCGGTGAGGAGGCGCGCTGCTACGGGCAGGTCGGTGTTGCGGTCGATCTGCCCCGCCTCGGCTGCGGCGCGGAGTAGTTCGGTGATGGCATCGACGAAGCTGTCGTGCCAACGCTCCGCTGTGCCCTCGGATTTCGGGACTCCGAGATTGCGGAACAGCACGTGCGTGCGCGGCGTCTCGTAGATGCTTTCGGCAGCTATTCGCAGAAATGTCTGCAACTGCTCGAGTGGGGTGTCCGGCCAGCCGGCATCCGCAGACCGTTCACCGATGCGCTCGATCAGCACGGTGGCGGCGTCGTCGACTGCAGCCTGGAACAGTTCGCGTTTGCTGGGAAAGTGGTGGAAGGCCGTTCTCGGCGCGAGACCGCATCGGGCAGCGACACTTTCGATCGTGATGTCCGCGTAGTCGGCGTGCCGCAGTAGTTCTTGGGTGGCCTCGATCAGTCGTGCCGGTGCGGGCCCGGGTTCCTCCGTGGCGGACGACCCGGCCCAGCGGTACAGCGTGGTGGTGTGAATGCCCAGGGACGACGCGACGGCCGCTGGGCTCTCGGAGCCACCGAATGCGCGCGCCACCGCTTCCTTGCGATCGTCGAGTGTGAATCTGGAGACCCTGGCCATGATCGTGACAGTCTAGTGGAGCATGCGCGCGAGGGCGGGTAGCAGAACTCGTGCGGGGACGATACCCACCATCGCCGCTTGTAGTGAATTGCGACGTCCCGAAACAACATGCGGCCGAGATCGTTTGGAGTCGAGCGCCATCATGGCGGTGGCGACCACGTCGGCCGGTGTCTGGTAGGTGCCGGTGGCGGTGGCCGAGTCACCGATGACGTCGAAGAATTCGGTGTGGGTGGGGCCGGGGTTGAGTGCGAACACTCTGACGCCGTGCTGTGCCGACTCGAACCAGAGGGACTGGCTGAAGCTCAGCACGAACGCTTTTGCGGCCGCATACACCGCGAGAGTCGGGACGGGTTGGAACGCAGTCGTACTGGCGACATTGACGATGGTGCCCTCTCCTCGGGCGATCATGTCGGGGAGGAAGGCCGAGCAGATGTCCACCACAGCACGGATGTCGACGGCGACGAGGCGCTCGAAGTCGTCGGCGTCGCCGTCGGCGAACGGTCCCTGCACGGCGAATCCCGCGTTGTTGACGACGAGATCGATGCGCTCCGGCACGATCTCGCGTAGCCGGCGGCCACTCGCGGACTCGGACAGGTCCCAGGGCACGGTTCGGCAGCGCACGTCGTAGGTCGATTCGAGCTTCTCCGCCAATGCTGTCAGCCGGTCCCCTCGCCGCGCGACGAGTACCAGGTCGGAGCCGCGGGCGGCCAGGGCGCGCGCGAATTCGGCTCCGATTCCCGAGCTTGCGCCGGTCACCAACGAGCGGCCCGGACTGTATCGAAAAGCTCTGCGGCTCATCGGTCCGAGCGTCCGAACTCTGTGCTGGAGCGCCGCGCGAACTCCTCGTAGGACGTGGGTTCGTGTCCGAGGAGTGTCGGCAGAACCGTCAGGTCTCCCGCCGCGAGACCGTGCTGGTCGTAGTGGGCCATCATCGTGCGGTACGCCTCACGTGCGTCTGCCGGCCAGTTCTTCATGTCGCGAGGGTTCGATGCGGCCTGCGCACCGCGAACGAGGTGACCGATGGAGTTCAGTTTCGTCGACTGCAGTGCGTGTCCGACGACCGAAGCCAGTGACGGCAGTACGTTCAGCGAGTTCGTCAGCGACGACGGTGGGATCCGAACGGCGGTGACCCGGTGGCCCAGTACTCGAGACCAGATCTCGGCCATTTCGTGGCGGGTGAGTTCGACGGTGGACAGGTCGTACGTGTGACCGGTGTGCGGCGACGGTTCGATCAGAATGTTCGCTGCGGCCTCGGCAACGTCGGCGAGGTCGACGACGCCCATGACGCTGTTCGGTGACACCGGATACGGCATGACCCCGGCCTGCAGGAACTCCCACACTTCCAGGTAGTTCTGCATGTAGTGCGAGGGTCTGAGCACAGTGGTGGGGATTCCGCTCTCACGCAACAGTCCCTCGGCGATGTCTTTCTGGTGATGATGCGTCAGCTGATGCAGGTCCGGATGGATCACGGAGTGAAAAACGATGTGCTGCAACCCCTGTGCCGGTGCCGAGGCGATCAGGTGCTCGATGATCGGTCTTTCGTCGATGACCTGGGTCGGTGCCGCGTGGTAGATGACGTCGGTCCCGGCCAGTGCGTTGTCGAGCGTCTCGACCGACCGTAGATCGCCCACGACGACCTCGGTCGCTCCGTCCCGGCGGGTGGTCGCAGCCTGACTCTCGTTCTTCACGACCGCGCGAATGGGCACATTCCGTGTGGCCAGTCGTCGGACGAGTAGTCGTCCGACTCCGCCTGCAGCGCTGGTAACCGTGATCATCGGACCTCCTTGACGGGTGGGCCGGCGAACTCCGGCCTTTTGCGAATATTGCATAAGGCGTGCAAATAACGCAAGAGGGTGACGCACGGGCGTGGCGCGATCTGCATTAGTCTCGGGCCGTGCCCTCGAACGACGTCGACGATGCAGAGCAGTCACGGCGCGCTCGCCCACGCCGCGATCGCCGTCAGGCGCTGATCGACGCCGCGATCGAGCTCATCTCCGAAGGTGCCAGTGCAGACATCAGTGCGGCTGCGATCTCGCGCAGAGCCGGTGTGGCACATGGGTTGCTCTTCTACTACTTCACCGACAAGCAGGGCCTGGTCGAGGCTGCGCTGGCCGACGTTCTCGGCAGATTGGCCGATGCGCAAGGGCCGCAGCCCGAGGAACACGCCGTCCGGACTCGGTTGGAGGGCTTCGTCCGACGGCACATCGAATTCTTGCGGGATCATCGCGCCTTGTACTTGCGCGTCGTCCGCGAGGAAGAATTCGGCGAGGCCGGGGTCGAGAGCGCGCTTCGGCAGGCTCGCGCCGAGGGCGAGCGGCAGGTTGCGGCCCTGGCCGAACTTCCGGATCCGCTGTCGCCGCTCGTCGTGGCCGCGATCTCCGGGTGGACGGGTTTTCTCGACCGGACCGCGGAGGCCTTCTTCGACACCCCGGACATCGAACTGGACGCCTTGGTCGCGTTGATCGTCGACGCCTTCGAGGCCGTCGTCGAATCCGCGACGCGTCGAAGCGAATGATCAGGACGACAAGAAACGGCCACCCAACCACCCGTAAAATTGCGCAGATTGCACAATCGAGCGCTCCGCTATTGCGCAGCCGGTGAACCTCTGGTCGACTGACGCCGGTTGCATCACCGACGCGACTGACTCGGCGCTTCGTAATCCGAACGCTTGCCTCAGGGAAAGACGGGGCCCCATCCGGTCCCGTCTCTTCCACTCGATGCACTCTTTCGTCGCCAACTTCAGGAGTCTCCGGCCATGACCAGCCTCAGCTCGACCACAGACGATTCGGCCACCGGTGGGCGCGAAACTCTGCACGACATCTCCGAACGCGTGCTGTGGCTCTCGACATCGATGATCCACCACGCCAACCGAATCCGGCCCAATCCGACGGGACTCAAGGTCGGCGGGCACCAGGCTTCCTGCGCGTCGATGGTCACGATCATGACGTCACTGTGGTTCGAGCAGTTGACCGCAGCAGACCGGGTGTCGGTCAAGCCACATGCCTCGCCGGTGTTGCACGCCATCAACTACCTTCTCGGTGACTTGGACGAGAAGTATCTGACGACCCTTCGCTCGTACGGTGGCCTGCAGTCCTACCCGTCACGCGCGAAGGATCCCGACACCGTCGACTACTCCACCGGCTCTGTCGGAATCGGTGCGACAGCGCCTATCTGGGGCGCGATGTCTCGCCGATTCGTCGACTCGGCATTCTCGGCAGATGCGGCGGTCCCGTTTCGGGGTCGGCAGTATTCGCTCGTCGGAGACGCCGAGCTGGACGAAGGTGCCGTGTGGGAGGCCGTCATCGACCCCGGCATCGGAGAGTTGGGCGAGATCGTCTGGATCGTCGACCTCAACCGTCAGTCGCTCGACCGGGTAGTGCCGAACATCGCCGCGGGGCGTCTCGAGAAGATGTTCGACGCCGCAGGCTGGCAGGTCATCACGGTCCGCTTCGGGCGGTTGCTCGAGAATCTGTTCGCCCGTGTCGGCGGTGACGCTCTTCGTCGACGCATTCTCGACATGCCCAATCCCGAGTATCAGCGGCTGCTGCGTTGCTCGGCGTTGGATCTGCGTGATCGGCTGCCCGGCAAGGGTTCCGACGCGGCCGCGATCGCCGAGCTGATCGCAGATCTCGACGACCTGATGCTCACCGAGTCGATTCGCAACCTCGGCGGACACGATCTGGACGCGCTCCGTGAGGCGTACGCGCAGATCGACGACACCCGTCCCACAGTGATCATCGCCTACACCGTCAAGGGTTTCGGGCTGCCCACTCAGGGGCACCCGCAGAATCACTCGTCGCTGCTGACGGTCGACGAGTATGCAGCTCTCGCAAAGACTCTCGGCACGGACGCCGGCTCGCCCTGGGACCGATTCGACGACGACAGCGCGGCCGGCCGGTTGTGCTCCGACGTCGCCGAACGTCTACAGCGCGAACAGTTCTCGTATGCGGAACCACCGAGCGTGCCCACCGACATCGGACGTACGCCGAAAGGCACTGCCACAACACAGGCCGCACTCGGCCGCACCCTGATCGACCTCACCCGTGAGGCACCCGATGCGGCTCGACGCGTCGTCACCGTCAGTCCCGATGTCAGCTCCACCACCAATCTCGGCGGTTGGGTCAACAAGGTCGGAGTCTGGTCGTCCTCGGAGCGGCACGACTGGTTCGGCGACGATGCCGAAACCATCATGCACTGGCGTGAGGGTCCCACCGGTCAACACATGGAACTCGGAATCGCAGAGACCAATCTGGTCGGATTGATGGGCGAGCTGGGTGCAACGTGGAGTCGGTGGGGAGAGCCCCTGTTCCCGATCGGAGTGATGTACGACCCGTTCGTCGAGCGCGCCCTCGAGCCGTGGTCGTACGGCATCTACGCGGGCGGCCAGTCGATTCTGGTCGGCACTCCGTCGGGTGTCACTCTGGCTGCGGAAGGTGGTGCGCACCAGTCGATCAAGACTCCGTCGATCGGTCTCGAACAGCCCGGCTGCATCTCGTACGAGCCGGCGTTCGCCATCGACGTGGAGTGGACGTTGCTCGCCAGTATCGCCAAGTTGGGTCGTCCCGACGGCACCTCGGCGTATCTGCGCCTGTCGACCCGTCCGGTCGATCAGACGCTGGCCGACGTGCCGAGCGATCCGGCGGCCCGCGAACGCAGGCGCAAGCAGGTGGTGGCCGGCGGTTATCCCCTCGTTCGACGTGACGGTGCCACCGTCACGATCGCGGCGATGGGTGCGCTCATGCCCGAAGCTCTCGATGCCGCAGCACGTTTGGAGCAGATCGGTATTCTCGCGGACGTCCTGTGCATCACCAGCCCCGGCCAGCTCTACCGTGCCGTGCAGGCGCGGCAGGGGCACGGAGATGCCGAATCGTGGATTCTCGATCAGCTGCTGCCGGCCGATCGAGCGACACCGATGGTGACCGTGCTCGACGGCCATCCGCACACCCTGGCCTTCCTCGCGAACGTGAACCGCGTGGCATCGACGTCGTTGGGTGTCAGCAACTTCGGTCAGGTCGGGTCTCTGGACGAGGTGTACAAGCACCACCACATCGATACCGATTCGATCGTCGGTGCCGCTTTGGACGTCACCGGCCAGTAGCTCCGCGGGTGTTCGTCGTCCACCCATTGACAGCGAGCGTACGGTTGAGTCATTCGGCGAGGGTCAACGCCGCTGGAGGCCTCGTTCACGTCGAAGGGTGTCATGACCGCACCGTATGGGGGCGCACGTGACCGATCGAGCATCCGGGGGACCGCCGGACAATTCCGCTGCCGAGAGGGCGGCCGCAACCGCTTTCGACGAGCAGATCGCGGCGGCTCTCCCGAGGCGGGCCCGTGTGCCGGGTGAGGGAACGTATTTCGCAGAAGACACTTTCGAGGCACTCGACATCTTCCGCGGAATATTGCTCGAGCACAGCAGGTTCGAAACGCTACTGCAAGGGCTGTGTGAGCAGGCCGTGGTGGCGATTCCGGGCGCGGATATGGCGGGAGTGACTCTGCTGCATCATGATTCGGAGAACCCCGCTACCGCTGCATGTTCCGATGCGCGGGTGGTGGATATCGACGCCGACCAGTACCGGGCAGACGAGGGACCGTGCCTGGAAGCTGCACGTCACGACCGGATGGTGTGCCTTCGAGTCGACGAAGTCGCCACTCGGTGGCCCACATTCGCGGCCGCTGCGTCGGACATCGGTGTGCAGAGCTATTTGTCGGCACCGTTGGCGGTCGACTCCGAGCACGCCGGCTCGCTCAACATCTACGGTTTCGGGGCAGGCGGATTCAACGATATCGACGAAGTCGTGGTGAAGATGTTCGTCACCTCGGTGGAAGCGGCAGTATGGAATTCCAGACACGCGGCGGAGGCCAAACAGGAAGTCGTCGGGCTTCGTGAGGCGATGGCTACCAGGGCAACCATCGAACAGGCCAAAGGGATCATCATGGCGGCTCGACGGATCGGCCCCGACGCCGCCTTCGCCGCGTTGGTGCAGCAGTCGCAGCGAGAGAACGCGCGCGTTGCCGTGCTGGCGGCGAGGGTAGTCGACTCGGTCGTCGGACGCCAGGACGCCGAAGGCCCGTAAGGTCGGGGGTGCACAGTCCACCCAGCATCACCAAATGGTTCAGCGAAGCCGAACGATCTGCGTTATCGAAGGTCGAGAAGGTCAAGGCCCATGACGGACACTCCGATTCACGACGAACTTCAGCATTTTCTCGATATCGACACCGGTGGGGGGAATCGGAAGAACGAGCCCGTCGGCCGACCGGCCCCGGCCCCGGTGCCCACGCACGCGCCGGCCCGGCACCAGAGGGCGTGACGGCGTGGCCACAGCACGAGAGAAGCAAGACGTCGCTCTCGCCGACTACCGCCGGGCCAAGGAGCGCGAGCAGGGATTGGCCGGGGAGCGTGGTCAGACGGACGGCGATGTTCCGCTGGTCGTTGCCTCCGATGACGCCGAACTGCGTGGTGCAGTCGAGGCCGACGTGTCAGCGCAAGAGGCGCTCAGTGCGGCGCTGCGCGCCGATGACGACTGAGGCTCGGCTCAGTACCCGGTCACGGTCGTCAGCGGCGGGGGCCTGCCGTGGGGTCGACGACGGCGTGCACGTCGACGCCGTAGGACGCCGGTAGTTCGCTGCGGCACAGCGTTCGGGCTTCGTCCGGGGAGATGCCCAGAGCGCGCAGGACCCGCTCGGTGGTGCCGTCGACCGTCGCCGCCTCGTCGCGATCGGGCTGCGCCAGCAGCAGCCGGCCCATGGACAGCAGGGTGCCTGCCACCAGGGCGAGGGCCACATCCGGATCGTCCACATCGAATCTTCCTCGCGCGGCTGCCGATTCGATATCGCGGCGTGAACGTGGTGCCAGGCCCCCCGCTGCGGCGAAGGCCGAGGCCTCGGAGTTGAGCAGGACGCGGCTCAGTTGCGGCTCGAGGCGGAAGAGGCGTCCGGACAGGCGAAACGACTGGGTGAATTTCTCGACCGGGTCGTCCAGGCCCACGGTGAGAGAGTCGAGGTAGTCGCCGGCAGATTCGAGGGCCGAGTCGATGGCTGCCTGCCACAGTTCTTCTTTGGTCTCGAAGTAGTTGTAGAACGATCCGTTGCTGACGTCGGCGGCCTGCGTGATCTCGAGAACGGGTGCGTTGGTGTTGCCGCTCGCCAGGAATCCCTGCGCGGCCTTGACGAGGGCAGCTCTGGTGCGCGCCTTGCGGCGTTCGACGCGGTTGCCTTCGGTCACGGTCTGCTCCTGCTCTGCGGTGTGAGTGAGGGCAGCCTATCGCGTCTCAATGATGACGAATTCGTCAAAAAGCCTTGACGGACGGCAGTGCCATGGGTGACGATATCGTCAATACCCTGTGAATGCGGGGTGCATCGACTCTTCCGGCGGCATCGAAGGACCTCATGACGACCACCAACGCGACGATCCCGCAGTACCGCACCGATATCTATTCCACCGAGGCGATCCTCGATCCGTACCCGCACTACGCGAGGTTGCGTGAGCTCGGCCCGGTGGTGTGGCTGCCACGCCAGCAGGTGTTCGCCGTCTCGCGCTATGCAGGGTGCAAGGCAGTGCTGCTCGACGACGAGACCTTCGTTTCCGGGGACGGTGTCGCGCTCAATCCCGTTGCGAACCGGCTGGGCCGCGGGACGACGCTCAACACCGACGGCGACGAGCATGCAACCAAGCGCTCGGTGCTGGCTCACCGGCTCACCCCGAAGGCCGTACGCAAGATGAAGGCGGCGGTGGAGGAGAAGGCCGAAAGCATCGTCGACGCGGCCCTGAAGAAGCGATCGGTCGACGGCGTCGATGACCTTGCCACGGCGCTACCGATGTCGATCGTCCCTGATCTGGTCGGGTGGCCGGAGGACGGACGCGACGAGCTGCTGCGATGGGCGGGAGCAACATTCGACTCCCTCGGACCCGTCAATCGGCACTCGATCACAGCTGCGAAGGGTGCCGCGGAAATGCTCGCGTTCTCGCGGCGCGTGGTGCGTGAACGATCGGTGCTTCCCGGGAGCATGGGCGACGACGTTCTGAAGGCCGCCGACGACAACAAGATTCGGAAGTCGGCATGTCCGGCCCTGATGATCGACTACCTCGGTCCCTCGCTCGACACCACCATCGGAGCTATTTCCGGTGCCCTCGATCTGTTCGCGCGGCATCCCGAGCAATGGCAGGCAATTCGGCAGGACCCTGACCTCATCCCCAATGCGATCAACGAGGTCGTTCGATACGAGTCGCCGATCAGAGCGTTCTCGCGTCGAGCCGTGCGTGACGTCGAGATCGACGGATCACGCATCCCGAAAGGTGCTCGCGTGCTGGTGGTCTACGCGTCGGCCAATCGCGATGAGCGCGAATGGGACCGTCCCGACGAGTTCGACATCACCCGCGACGCCGCGCGCCAACTCGGCTTCGGTTCCGGGGTGCACGGGTGCGCCGGTCAGGGGCTTGCGCGACTGGAAGCCCAGACCATGCTGCGAGTACTCGCGCGGCGAGTCGATCGAATCGTGGCCACCGGAGCGCCGAAACGGGCCGTCAACAACGTCATTCATCGATACGAACAGTTGCCACTGGAATTGGTGGCAGCAGAAGGGACACAGCAATGAGAATCGACGTCGACTGGGATCGGTGCGAGGGCCATGGCATCTGCGCCGAGCAGGCACCCAAGGTGTTCAGCCTCGATGACGAGGGCGAATTGCATTATGCGTTCGACGACAACGACATTCCCGACGACCTGGCGGCCTCGGCTCGATCGGCAATCGGCGTGTGCCCGGTCGCGGCACTGCGAGAACAGGCGTGAGCTCCTCGGGCCCCAGAATTGTCATTGTCGGAGACTCGATCGCCGGCTGCACTGCTGCTCGTGAGTTACGGGCCCGCGGACACGAAGGTTCGATCGTCATGATCGGTGCGGACGATGACGGCTGCTATGCGAAACCACCGTTGTCGAAGCACGTGCTCAAAGGTGAGGCCGCTGCGGCCGAAACCTGGGACCTGTCGGATCTGGACATCACGGCGATCGTCGATCCCGCGGCGTCGTTGAACACCGCACGTCGAATGGTCACTACGACAGCCGGAATCGACGTTCCCTACGACGCGCTCATCGTGGCCACGGGAGCGGTGGCCCGCCGCATCGCCGGTCCGGGGCAGGAGGGCGAGACGGTGCTGCGGACCTTCGCCGACGTCTGTGCTCTCCGTCCGAAGCTGGACGCTGCCAGCACAGCCATCGTGGTCGGTGCGGGATTCCTCGGCATGGAGGTCGCCAGTGCCTGCGTCGCACGCGGCATTGCAGTCACCGTCGTCGATGTGGATCCTCCGCTGCAACGGCTCCTGGGTTCTTTCCTGTCCGACGCGATAGTGGCGCGAGCCGAGGCCTCGTCGGTGCAGTTCGTTCGGACGAATGCTCCCGTCTCGTTGGTCGGTGAGCCCGTCACGGGTATCGAGTTCGCAGACACTCAGCTGACGGCCGATGTCGTCGTCACCTGCGCCGGTGATGTGCCGCAGACGGATTGGCTGGACGGTGCCGGGATCGCGGACCGTATCGGGGTCGGAATCGACTATCTCTGCGCTACAGCGGTTCCCGGAGTATTTGCTGCCGGGGACGTCGCCTACGCGCGTGCCGCGTCCCGTCGAGCGCCGTTCTGGTCCAATGCCGTCGCACAGGGCAAAGTTGCCGCTGCATCCGCGCTCGGTCTCGAACCGACGTGCGCCCCTGCCGACGACTACTTCTGGACCGAGATTCTGGGGCTGTCCATCAAAGTCGTCGGTCCGCTCCCACTGCAGGGAGAACCGACCGTCCTCGAAGGTTCGGTCGACGACGGATCCGCACTCCTGCAGTGGAACCACGACGATGGTCGTACGACCATCGTTGCCTACGGCATGAAGAAGGCCGTCGGATTGCTCCGAAAACTCGCCCGCAACAACGTTGTTCCCACTACGTAAGGAATTTCATGGCTCTCGGCTCTGCGTCCGGTCTGGTTCGTCGTCTTCCCGAGGCAGTCGGGCTGGCCCGTGCGGCGATCGGTGTCGCCCACATGATTGCGCCCACTCGTGCCAACGAACTCCTCGCCGGCCCCGACGCTGCGGTAGCGACCACACGAGCTGCCGCTCGTACCTTCGGTATTCGGGAGATCTACATCGGCGGCGGCCTGTACGCGGCAACGCGGTACGCACCGAACGCGGTGCGCACACTGCTGCGTGCAGGCGTGGCCGTCGACGTCTGGGACACCGCGGCGTTCGCGCTCACCGCTCACCTGCCACAACGAACGAGAACAGCCGGCTGCGCCATCGCAGGGGGCTTCGTGATCGCCGGCGCGCTCGCCGATCTGCAGCTGGACCGGTAGTGGACAACATCGCGCGCACTCTGCGAGCCGCGAGCATCGAAGCCGTGCGCTTCTACAACCGACTCGAAGTGACAGTGGCGCAGCCAGTTCCGGACACTCCTGTGCTGTTCGTCGCCAACCACGGGTTCGGCGGAATCATCGATCTCAACGTGTTCGCGTTCGCGGCCGCCTACGACGAACTGGGTGTCGACCGTGAACTGATCACGCTGACGCACCAGATCGCCTGGACGCTGCACGCGGAGAGGCTGATCGAGCCGTTCGGTGCCAGGCCCGCCGGTCGGCAGACGGCCCTGGACGCTTTCGCGGACGGCAACAACGTCCTGGTGTTCCCGGGCGGTGATGTGGATGCGCTCAAGACCTGGAAACACCGGAACGAGATCCTGTTCGACGGGCGCACCGGATACGCCCGGTTGGCGATGGAGGCGGGGGTGCCGATTGTCCCCGTGGTGACGGCCGGTGCCGGGGAGTCGCTGCTCGTACTCGGGAGCGGCAAGCGTGTGGCGAAGGCGCTGCGGTTGGACAAGGCGTTGCGGCTCAAAACGCTACCGCTGTCGGTGTCCATTCCCTGGGGCGTCAATCTCGGTGTGGTCGGCCTCCTTCCGTACCTGCCGCTGCCCACCAAGCTCGACACGTCGGTGCTCGCTCCCATGCGACCCGATATAGACGAGACGGCGGGGGAATTCGCGGGGCGGGTGCATTCGACGATGCAAGCCGAACTCGACGAACTGACGAAAGACCGGCGTCCCGTCATCGGATGACTCGCCGAGCGGGGGATGCAGTCATACTCGGAGCCATGCGCTCGAAGCAGAAGATTCTCGACGCCACCCTCGGGCTCATTGCCGAGGGTGGGTTCGAGGACGTCACCATTGCCGCGGCGGCGCGCGCTGCGGGCGTGACGAGGCAGACGGTGTATTCGATCTTCAGCACGCGCGAGGACATGATCTCCGAGGCGATGGTCGGCCTCGTTGTCGGCTTCATGGGCGAGATAGGGGAGAAGGCCGATCGGGCCGAAACGGCATCGGACTTCGTCGTCGAAACCATTGTGGCCGCGCGAGATCTCCTTCGCCGACAACCGGTTCTGAATACGTTGCTCCGTTCGGGCACTGCGAATCCGCTGTTCGATCCGGACGTGATGGATCGAGCCGAGCCGGTGGTGCGTCAGTTCCTCGACGGCTACATCGAGCGACATCCCGAATTCGATCCGACGCAGTTCGACGGGGTCGAGGCGGTGTTCACGCGCAACGCACTGTCGGTCATTCTGTTCGACGATCCGACAATTCACGACGACGACGGCTTACGGGCATACCTCCGACGCTGGTTGGTGCCGCTTCTTACCTTCAGCTGACCCGGTGGAACTTGACACTATTGCCCACTTCTGTCTAGTTTTGCTTCGCACGGGCACGTGACACAGGTCTCGATGCGCGCTGCTGCACACCATTGGGGGGTACGTGTCGAATTTGAACCGCCGGTCGTTTCTCGGCGCAACTGCGGTTGCGGGGTTGGCCGCAGTGTCGGGCGCGGGGGTGGCGCGAGCGGCAGGCGGCCGACGCGTCCAGATCCCACTGACCCGCGAGGACCACCGTGTGGTGATCATCGGATCGGGGTTCGGCGGTGGCGTCGCCGCATTGCGCCTGGCCGAGGCCGGGGTGCCGGTTCTGGTGCTCGAGCGCGGAAGGCGTTGGAACACAGGACCGAATGGCGACACGTTCCCCAACGCGACGGCACCGGACAAGCGCATGCTGTGGCACGGTTCGAGTCCCAACCTGTTCGGTAGGCCGGTTCCGTTCGATCCGTACGTCGGCCTGCTGGAGGCGGTACCCGGAGACAACATGACGGCGCTGTGCGCGGCCGGTGTCGGAGGCGGATCCCTGATCTACCAGGGAATGACACTGCAGCCCACGCAGTCGGTGTTCGAGAAGTACTTTCCGGCCGGACTGGATTGGTCGACTCTGAATCGGGTGCACTACCCACGCGTGGCGCGGATGTTGCAGCTCGAGCAGGCTCCCGACGAATTGATCGATACGCCCAATTATCAGGCGGCGCGGGTGTTTGCAGCCAGTGCTCGTCGAGCGGGCCTGCCGGTGTCGAAGATCCCGATGCCGATCGATTGGAACTTCGCGCTCGACGAGACGCGTGGCGTGATGAAGCCGTCGTACACCGATGGCTCCGGTGCGTTCGGAGTCAACAACGGCGGCAAGCACTCCGTGGACGTCACCTACATCGCCGCCGCCGAGGCGACCGGGCTGGCCACCGTGGCCACCCAGCACGATGTCTCCCGGATAGAACGTGCCGCCGATGGCCGCTGGACGATCCATGTGGACCGAATCGACTCCGACGGAACGGTTCTCGAGAACAAGATCCTCACCACCGGCACGCTGATCATGGCCGCCGGTAGCCTCAACACCACCAAGCTGTTGGTTCGCGCGGGTGCCACCGGTGCCATTCCCGATCTGCCGGACCAACTCGGCCAGGGCTGGGGCACCAACGCCGATCGTATCTACGTGTGGTCCAGCATCGAGCAGCAGTTCGGTACCCCGCAGGGCGGTCCGGTGGTGTTCGGCAGCCTGAACTGGGACGACCCGAACACTGCGCACACCGTCATCCAGGCATCCATACCGCCGTTGTCGTTCGATGCCCACAGCACCATGCTCGTCGGCTACGGAGTCAGCAGCGGCCGTGGGCATTTCGGCTACGACTCCGGCGCAGACCAGGTGCGATTGCACTGGCCTGCCAATGGCGACAACGTCATTCAGAACGGGTCGATCGATCCGACGGTGCGTCGCATCGCCGGATCGGGCAGCATTCTCACCGATACCAACGCGGTGTTCCCGTCCACCTGGCATCCGTTGGGTGGA
Organism: Rhodococcus sp. ARC_M5; assembly: GCF_022810405.1. GTDB lineage: Bacteria > Actinomycetota > Actinomycetes > Mycobacteriales > Mycobacteriaceae > Rhodococcoides > Rhodococcoides navarretei. The sequence goes on along the minus strand of NZ_JALGQE010000004.1, from coordinate 237,979 downwards.
GCCAACATGGGCCCGGTGTGCGATCTCGACGGACGCGTGCACGGCCAGCGGGGACTGTACGTGCTCGACGGGGCGCTCATGCCCGGCACCACCGCAGCGTGCAACCCGTCCATGACCATCGCAGCATTGGCCGAACGTGCGTTGAACAACATCGTCGCCGGCGATGTCGGCTCCGTTGTTTGACCCCCTCCTCAGAAAGAGACCGATGCATCCGTACCGCACCATGATCGGCGTCGCTGTCACTGCCCTGCTTGCGTCCTCGGCGACCGTGCTCGGAACCGCTGCAGCGCAGGCGGATCCCGTGGACGACTTCTACGTGCCGCCTGCCCAGGTCGTCGACGAGCCCGGTGCTGTATTGCGGACGCAGCCTATGTCGTTGTTCGCGGCGCTGCCCGGTGCGGACGGTGCCTATCCCGTTCAGGCCGAGCGGGTGCTCTATACGTCACGGACGCAGAATGATTCGCCGGTGGTGGTATCGGGGACGTTCATCGAGACCGAGGTGCCGTGGCGTGGGGCCGGTCCTCGGCCGACCATCGTCGTCGCGCCCGGCACGGTGGGTCAGGCCGATCAGTGCGCTCCTTCCCGTGCGTTTCCGACGACGGTCAATGCTGTGACGCAACCACTGTCGATCTCGTTCAATCAGGAACTGTTGTCCTCCACGCTGTGGGGGTCGATGGGTGCGAACGTCTTCGTCACCGACTACATCGGGTTGGGAACGCCCGGCGTGCACACCTACGTCAACCGGGTCGAGCAGGCTCATGCGGTTCTCGACGGCGCCCGCGCGGCGAACGAGCTGCTCGGTGATGCCGATGCGCCTGTTGGTATCTGGGGCTACTCCCAGGGTGGTGGAGCGGCGGCCGCGGCGGCCGAACTCGCCGCGGAATACGCGCCGGAGGTCGATCTGAAGGGCACGTGGGCCGGAGCGCCCACCGCGGATCTGCTCGAGGTACTGAAGACCGTCGACGGAACGCTGATCGGAGGCGTGATCGGTTATGCGCTCAACGGTTTCGTCGAGCGCGACCCGAGTTTGCTGCCCCTCGTAGAAGAAAGACTCACCGATCACGGCAAGGCAGTGTTGAGTGATCTGTCGACGCAGTGCATCGGCGACACCATCCTGAAGTACCCGTTCCTGCGAACCGAATCGTTGACCGCGGACGGCAAGTCGATGCTCGCGAATCTGGGCACCATTCCACAGGCGGGCCGTATCCTCGAGGCTCAGCGGATCGGTCGTAGTACCCCGAACGCGCCGGTGATGATCACCAGCGGACTCAACGACGACACGGTGCCGTACGGTCAGGCCCGGCAGTTGGCCCAGGATTGGTGTGGCCGAGGTGCCACTGTCGAGTTCCGTACCACTCCGTTGCCGCCGATCCTGCAGGGTGCGGTGTTGCCCAACCACTTCGGGCCGCAGCTGATCGACGGGTACGGCGGTGCCGCCGCAGCGTTCCTGATGGACCGGTTCGCCGACGTACCCATGGCATCATGCTCCGTCGACTGAGCCCAGTGGTTCGGGTATCCATCCGTGCCGTCGGCTAGGGCCGCCTCGACACCGCTGCGCTCGACCCTGTTGCGGTCGCGGCGTCGGGTGGAGGCTGTGATTGCCGGCGGTGGCCCGGACATCGTCTTTCAACCGATCGTCCGTGCACGCGATGGGGTGATCGAGGGATACGAGGCCCTGTCTCGCTTCCCGGCGGGCGGGGGTGACACCGAGGCGTGGTTCGCCGATGCAGCGCAGTGCGGCCTCGGTCCGGCGCTGGACAGATCGGCGGTCGTCAAGGCCCTGGAGGAGTCGACTCGTCTGCCGGACGGGCCCTTCGTTGCGGTCAATCTCAGCGCAGCAACACTATTGGCCGATGCTGCTCTGGTGGACATGCTGCGCGAGTACGGCGGGCGACGGCCACTGGTTGTCGAGCTCACCGAGCATGCCGTCCTCGACGACGAGGACGCGGTGGTGGCTGTCTCGGCCGAACTTCGAGACGGTGGGGTAGCCGTAGCGGTCGACGATGTGGGTTCGGGCTACGCGGGGATGCGGCAGCTCGTCGTGCTCGAACCGGAGGTCATCAAGCTCGACGCGTTCGTCGTTCACGACATGAAGAACAGCCGAGCGAAGCGGGCGTTGGCCGAACTGGTACTCGAGTTCGCGCGAAAGACGGACGCGAGGTGTGTGTTCGAGGGCATCGAGACCGACGAGGATCTCGAGGCGGCTACGTCGATGGGGGCCGACCTGTTGCAGGGCTATCGAATCGGTCGCCCCACAGCGGTGTAGCTTGCGCCTGTGGCCTCTCGTGATTCCGTTGCTCTGACAGTGCAGGCGACGGCCGCGCAGGCCGGTTGGGTCGGGGTCCGGCTGATGATCGGTTATCGGGCGATCGCCGAGGGTGCCGACACACGAACATTGGCGGTGATCGCGGCGCTGTTCGCTGCGCCCGCGGTGGTGACAGCATTGCCGATCGGGCGCATCGCGGATCGGTTCGGAGGGCCGGTGGTGATCGCATCGGGAATTGTGTTGTGCTCGATGGCGACTGCTGTCCTGGTCAGCTTCTCGGCGATGTGGGCGTTACTCGCGTGCACCGCTGCGTTCGGTCTGGGGAATCTGCTCATCATGATCGGGCAGCAGGCGTTCGTCGCACATGTCCACGTCGACGGTAAGAACGAAGGTGCCTTCGGCGCACTCACTGCCGCCGCCTCCATGGGGCAACTGGTCGGGCCGCTCGCCGTGACGGCCGTCGCGTCGAGGTTCGGCGGTGCGAGCGTGGAGAGCCCCAACACGACGGCCGGCATCCTCACCGCCGGTGCCTTCACCGTGGTCGCGCTCCCGACCGCACTGTTCTTGATGTTCGGCCGCAACCACATCCGTGCGCAGAAGCCCGCGGAGGGCGAGGCGTCGGGACTGCGGTTGCTGAAGCTGCCGGGCATGTGGCAGTCGTTGACGGTCAGCGGTGCAGTGCTGGTGACCGTCGATCTGCTCTATGCGTTCGTGCCGGCGTGGGCCGTCGAGCGCGGGGTATCGGTGACGACGGTGGGGTGGTTGCTGGCGCTGCGTGCCGGGGTATCGGTGGTCAGCCGGATCGGGCTGGGCAGACTCGACGCGAAGTTCGGTCGCACTGTGCTGCTGAATGTTTCGCTGGCCGCGGGGGCGCTGGCATTGGCCGTATTGCCGTTCGTCCAGGCCGTGGGGGCTATCGGAGTCATGATCGCACTCGGAATCGCGCTCGGCATTCCGCAGCCACTGACCATGTCGTGGGTGGTGTCGATCGTGCCGAAATCCGCGCAGGGAGAGGCGTTGGGATTGCGGATGTCGGCCAACAGAACTGCGCAGATTCTCATCCCGCTGACGGTCGGCGCACTCGCTGGGCCCTTCGGGGTCGCGGGCATCCTGCTCGGTAATGCACTGGTGCTCGGGGGATCGATCGCCGCGGCCTCGCACCCGCGGAGTCGGGGCTGAGCACTTGACGCTCCACTCGACGGCAACGCTGCGGGGATTCCATGCGAAGTCCGATTACCCAGACACCAGAGTCAGGGTCCCGCATCCCGACGTGTACAGCGCAGCGTCTCCTTCTTCGACCTCCAGATACTGGAACGTGGTCTCGAAGGATCCGTCGGCGATGAGGTTTTCAGGCGTATTCTCCGTGCTCGACAAACGAGCCCAGTCACATCGGGATATCAACCCTGTGGAATCCCAGACCATCGGGAACGAGACCTCATACCTACCCACGGGCACCCTGGGGCCCACGACGTGAACGCCGTCTCCGGTCACCGTGAGTGGAGTAGGAGCCGCGGTCAACGGGCCTTCACGGGCAATCGCGAACTCCTCTGGGGTTCCACAGCCAGCAGTCGCAGCTATTCCGATTGCCAGGAGCGTATGCGCCGCCTTCTGTCTGCCTGTCGTCATCGAACGAGCGTACGGATTCTCTGCTGTCACGGTTCGACGGCTCATGCTCACATTTCGGGATCGGGCCAGATGTGGAGCTCGAGAGCGATCCGGGGTTCCCCGTCCGGGGCCGTATAGCTATCGAACCATCGATCGCGCCCGCGGACGTGTACTCGGATGCGGTACATGCCTATCGCCAGCGAGAACGGTGCGACCACCTCACCGGTCGATCCATCCAGGAACATCTCGGTGTCTTCGCAGGAGAAGGTGGCCTCCTGCGTTTCCTCCCAGGTCGCCATCTCGGCATCGGACATCGAGGGCGCGGAAGGTTCGATCCTCACTCTGGCGTGAACCTTTCCGCGTCCGCCCGCATCGATCACTACCAGGCCCGGGCCGCCCTTCACGAAATTGGGCGGTGTCGGAAAGCGTTCGGTAGGAACACCTTCCCTGTTGTTGACAGAATCCAGGATCAACGCGCCGGCCATCAAATCGACTGTCACGTCTATTACGTCGCCCATGCTCAGCACAGTACGGCCAAGCGCTTGAAGTAAGCGCTGATTCTTCGCTCGCGCATCTGTTTGCACGACGCGCATCGATGCGACGATCGCGGTCGGGCAGGGGCTGGAACACGGTTCGGGACAACGGCACGGGCCTCGGCCCAACGGAGATGAGGTGACGTGGGGGCGACTCAACTGGGATGGGTGGACATCTTGACGTGCGGGATTCCCGCTTCCAGGTATTGCTCTCCCACTCGAGTGAATCCGAAGCGCCCGTACCATTTTTCGAGGTGAGCTTGCGCGGACATCTCGACCACCCCGGGGTACGCCTTCAGCGCGGCTTCGACGAGCTGTCCGGCATAACCGCGCCCACGCCCCGCAGCTGCAGTCGCGACGCGGCCGATGTGGACCGAATCGTCGACGAGCACTCGGAGAGTGGCCAACACCTCGCCGTTCTCGTCCTGGATCCAGAACAGTTCTGTCGTTGGAAGTAGGTCCGCACCATCGAGTTCGGCTTCGTCGACGATCTTCTGTTCGTGCACGAATACCTCGACCCGAAGCGCCATGATGCGGTACAGGGTGCTCTGGTCGACGCGCGAGAGCGGTGCGTGATGGACGGTGGTCATCGGGTCCGTTTCGTCGAAAGGTATCGGTCTTCACACTGCAAGGGGCACAATGGTTCCCGTCGGCCTGTTGCGGCTGGAGCGAGCTCCTGCAACATGTGTCAGTCTTGCGGATTGTGTTCCTCGCGCAATTGTCGACCCTGCTCGACGGCCTGTGCGTCTTTTTCGTCGTTCTTGTCCGATACCCGGGTGTCTCGGGGCGGCAGTTGCAGGCGTTCTTCGGCGACGATTCCGGCCTGGAGTTGCCGACCACGTTCGAGTTCGGAGTCCAGCTCGGCTCCGAACAGCAAGGCCAAGTTGGTGATCCACAGCCACAGCAGGAACACGATGGCTCCGGCGAGAGAGCCGTAGGTCTTGTTGTAGCTGGAGAAGTTGGCGACGTAGAAGCCGAATGCGACGGTGGCAAGAATCCATACGATGATGCCGACCGCAGCGCCGGAACTGATCCATTTGAACTTGGGCTGCTGCACATTCGGTGTTGCGTAGTACAGAATCGCGACGGCGAGCACCACCACGATCAGCACCAGCGGCCAGCGTGCGATGTTCCAGATCGTCAGTGCGGTGTCGCCCAGTCCGACGGCGTCGCCCACGGCTTTGGCCACGGGGCCGCTGATGGCCAGCATGACGGCGGCGAGCGCGATGAGTACGAGAGCGACGAGCGTGACCAGGAGCATCACCGGACGCAGTTTCCAGATGGGCCGACCCTCGTCCACCTCGTACATGCGGTTCATCGCCCGGCCGAAGGCGCCGACATAGCCCGACGCAGACCACAGTGCACCGGCGATACCGATGATCAACGCGAATCCGGCAGTGGGGGCTTGGACGAGTTGTTCGATGGTTGGACGCAACGTGTCGACAGCGGATTGCGGGCCGAGATCGCCGACGACCTGCAGTACGCCGTCGACCGTGGCCTGTCCTTGGCCGAACACGCCCAGCAACGACACGATGGCCAGAATTGCAGGGAAGAGCGAGAGCACGGCGTAGTAGGTCAACGCGGCTGCGAGGTCGGTGCACTGATCCCGGGAAAACTCACGGAGGGTCTTCTTCAGCACGTAAATCCACGACGGCTTGGTCAGATCGGCAGGTGAATCCGCTTTGCGTGGATCATCCGGATCTGCCTCGGTGGGTGCGGGTGATGTTGCTGAATCGGCCATGGCGGTCGCATACCCGGGGTTTTTCGCTGGAAACAGCGCATCGACACCGAGGCTGCGCAATCGGCGCGGGTTTCGATCGACGCGGTGCGGTGCGGTGCGGTGCGGTGCGGTCGAACTCGAGCGTTCGGGCGGCGAGGCTCCATCTCCCACGCGAAGCGGCCGTGAAGATGCTCTGATGCGCGTCGGGTGCTTCAAATCGGGTGCAGCTGACCGCGCTCAGCGCGGTCAACTGCACCCGATTCTGATCGCAGTGTGGCTGGAGCAGAGCTATTCGGTCGGTGTCGACTCCTGCGCGCGTTCGGCCGACTGCGATTCGATCGAACGCCGAGACCAGTAGCCGGCGAGAAGTGATCCCGATACGTTGTGCCACACAGAGAAGATGGCCGCGGGAAGGGCAGCGGCAGGGCTGAAATGCACCGATGCCAGTGCCGCAGCCAGTCCCGAATTCTGCATTCCCACTTCGATACTGACAGCGCGGCGGCTCGCGACATCGAGGCCACACGCCTTGCCGATGCCATAGCCCACCGCGAGTCCGAGTGAGTTGTGCAGCACGACGGCAACGACGATAAGGGCACCGATGGACAGCAGCGTCGGCGCGCTGGCGGCCACCACGATGACGACGACCGCGGTGATTCCGGCAACCGAGATCAACGGCAGGGCATCGAGCACGCGGTCGACGATCGCCGGGAACAGCAAGCGCAGAACAACTCCCAGCACGACGGGAACCAGCACGATCTGGAGGATCGAGACGAACAGTCCGCCTGCGTCGACCGGTAGGTACTCACCGGCGAGCCACAGCACCAACAGCGGCGTGAGAATCGGAGCGAGCAAAGTCGACACCGACGTCATCGCGACCGACAGCGCGGTGTCGCCCTTGGCCAGGTAGACCATCACGTTGGATGCGGTACCGCCCGGGGCCGAGCCGACCAACACCATTCCGGCAGTGAGCGCGGCAGAGAGGCCGAGCGCGTTGGCAATTCCCAGACCGAGCAACGGCATCGCGAGAAACTGAGCCGCCACGCCGAGCAGCAGTGCCCACGGGCGACGCGCCACGACGGCGAAGTCGGAGAGCCGCAACGTCATTCCCATGCCGAGCATGATGATCGACAACAACCACGGAACGGCCGGCGTGCCGCCGCTGAACGTGTCGGGGGTGATCAGCGCCAGCGCTCCCGCTGCCACGACGATCAGAGCGAACCACTTGCCGGTGAACTCGCTGACGGATTTCAGCTCGGGCATGCGGAGTCTCCTGTGTGGTCGGGGTGCCGTCCAGGGCGGACGCGCAACCCACCGAGCCTAGCCGCAGCCTCGACAGGCAAGTCCCCACGTGACAGAACATTCGAGTAGAACAAGACCAATCGGACTGATTCTGGCAGTATCGTCAGCGATGAACCACCGTCACAACCGAAGGACGACGAACATGACGCCACCGTGAACAAGTTCTCGACGGTGGCGCTGCTGATCCTGTTGGGTGCAGCCGGGACGTTCAACGGGGTGTCCTTGACCTCCGACCCCAGCGGGCGGTCACTGGGCTTGGATGTCGGGATGCTCCCCTCGTGGCATACCTGGGACTACCGGATTTCCGGGTTGTTCGTGCTGTTCTTTCTCGGCCTCGGACCGTTGATCTGCGTGGCTGCTGTACTCGTCGACGCCTCCGAGGCTGCGGTGTACGTCGCGTGCGCCGGGTTGGTGACCATCGGGTGGGTGGTGTGGCAAATTCTCGTACTCGACATCGATGCCCCCCTCGCCCAAATTCCGCTCACTCTTCTGGGAGTCGCGCTGATCCTCCTTGCAGTCGGCCAACTCCGCGCGCGTGCCCGCGATCGCCGCCGGCAATAGATCGCTGCCTGGACCTGAGGGTTCAGTATCGAGTCCAAGACGCGGGATGCCGCGTGCAGAGTGCGATCGTGAACCGTGAGGTGCGCGTCGCGTAGTCCCGCCTTACAACACGATGGGCCCCAGAATCGACAGAGCCAAGACCACCAGTCCGCCGCCGATGCGCGAGGAGATCGACAGGAAGGGAAGCAGTTCGAGTCGGTTGGCGGCACCGAGTACGGCCAGGTCACCACTCGAGCCGAAGTCGGCCAGGCCCAGTCCGCCCGAGATCGCCGATTCGATGAAGTGCAGGTGCACCAGCCAACCCACGAATCCGGCGGCGAAGAGAGCGACGAAAACCACTGCGATGGTGGACAGCATGTAGACGGGATCGTTGAGGAGGGTCAACACCTGCTTGAAGTCGATCGCGACGATGCTCACCGCCACCAGGATGGCCGGGATGAACGCGTTGGCGACGAGTTTGTACCAGATGTCTGCACCCTGAACGAGGAAGTCGGGTATGGGCAGGAAGATCTTGGCGACTGCGCACAGCACGATCAAGAAGACGTAGGTGTGGAGCGAGGGTACGTAGAAGGACATCGCGTCCGCGATCATGAACAGCATTCCGGCGGTGAACAATCCGATGATCGAACTGCGCACGGCGTCGGCCGAGGAGATGGCCTTGCCCACCGGAACGGTCAAGCTGGACTTGTTGACGGCGAGTTCACCGTTGCCGTTGAAGCGGGGGAACAGGTTCGGCTTGCGCCGACCGAGCCACGCGAGTCCGCCCGCCACGATGATGCAGACGGTATTGGCGACCACGACTGCGGGGACGAGCATCGACAGGTAATCGGTCGATGCTCCGCCACTGTTCTGCGCGATAATCTCCGAGATCGGAATGGCTCCGGCTGCAACACCTCCGCCGAGAACCGGCCCGACGACGTAGAACAACATCTTGCCGAGACCGTATCCGGTGAGATATCCGATGAGGCCGAACAGTGCGAAGCACACGGTGATGGTGGCGACGATCGGCACGATGATCCGAGAGCCCGCCTTGATCAGCAGGCTGCGGTCCATGCCGAGGATGCTGCCGACGATCAACGCGGCGACCACGAATTCGCCGAACGCAGACAGGGTGTAGAAGTCGTCGATAGCTGTCGCGGTGCTCTCGGGCATGAGGTTGTAGCTGTACAGAACGGCCGGAATCAGAATGGCGAAGATGACGCCGCCGCCGATTCGGTTGAGGCCGGGGATGGCGTTGCCGGCCACCATCAGCAGTCCGCCGAGGGCCATCGTGGTGGCGAAGCCCGCCGTCATCCCCTCCGCCGGCGTGAACAGGTACGCCAGAATTACGACGACCAGTGCCATCGGAACGAACCAGCGCATCGGCAAGCCGAGGGTCGAGTTCATATCCGACGTGCGTTCGCTGTCCTCGGTGACGAGTTCGGATTCGCTCGGGCGGGCTGACGTCACGGTCTCTCCTGAATTTTCGGTACGCGATGAGCTGATGGAGTCAGCAATACGTTATGTGGCGCTAGTCACTCGGTCAAGACAGATTGTATGCACAATCCGCGTAGAAAGTGGTAGAACGTTCTATATATCGAGTTCTGGAACCAAAGTGCATGCAATCAGGGGAGCTGTAGTGACTGTCGAAGACCGCGTAATCGACGAACCGAGCCCAATGAGATCGACGAGTGCCGGACCGCTGGAGGGTCTGCGCGTCATCGAGATGGGTCAACTGATCGCCGGACCGTTCTGCGGGCAGATCCTCGGAGATCTCGGTGCCGAGGTGATCAAACTCGAGCAGCCGGGAACCGGGGATCCACTACGTGAGTGGGGCCGGACGCGTCCCCAGGGCGAGTCGCTGTGGTGGTCGGTCGTCGGCCGCAACAAGAAATCGGTGACGGTGAATCTTCGCACCCCCGAAGGGCAGGCCATCGCGCGAACGTTGATCTCCCGCTCCGACATCGTCGTGGAAAATTTTCGGCCAGGGACGTTGGAGCGGTGGGGGATGGGATACGACCGTCTCTCTGCCGACAACCCGGGCTTGATTCTGGCCAGGGTCTCGGGATTCGGTCAGAGCGGACCGTATTCATCCCGTGCCGGCTACGGCTCGATCGGTGAGGCGATGGGCGGACTGCGCTACGTCGTCGGCGATCCCTCGACTCCGCCCTCACGCGTGGGAATCTCGATCGGCGACACGCTGGCCGCAGTGTTCGCCGCCATCGGGACGCTCGGCGCGGTGTACGAGCGAACTCGCAGTGGCCGTGGACAAGTGGTGGATTCGGCCATCTACGAGGCGGTGCTGGGCATCATGGAGTCGATCGTTCCCGAGTGGGTCATCTCGGGATATCAGCGTGAACGCAGTGGTGCCATTCTGCCGAATGTCGCGCCCAGCAACGTCTATCCCACCGCGGACGGCGGATGGGTATTGATCGCAGCGAATCAGAACACGGTTTTCGCGCGTCTCGCCGAAGCGATGGGTACGCCGGAGTTGGCCACCGATCCACGGTTCAGCACGCACGGAGCGCGCGGTGAACGTCAGGAACAACTCGACGCTCTGGTGGGAGAGTTCACCGTCCAGCACGACGCGCGCGCACTCGAGGAACTGTTGCTGGCGCATTCGGTACCGGTCGGCAAGATCTATCGACCAGAGGACATGTTGAGCGACGAGCACTTCATTGCCCGTAAGAGCATCATCACCACCCCGCATCCCACCCTGGGAGAAGTGCCGATGCAGAACACGTTCCCGCGGTTGAGTCGCACAGACGGAGCCGTCCGTTGGCCCGGACCCAAGCTCAGCGAACACACCGAAGAGATACTCACCACCGTCGGCGAATTCACGCGCGACACGATCGACGCCTTCCGCGCCGACGGGACCATCTGATGGTGTTCGACGGGTTGCCCCGGAGCGCGAAGTTGGTCGAGGTCGGTCTACGGGACGGTTTGCAGGCGGTATCGGAGTTCGTCAGCACCGACCAGAAGCTCGAACTGCTGCACGGCATTCTCGACTCCGGTGTGACCACCGTGGAGATCACCTCCTTCGCGCATCCGAAAGTGTTGCCGCAGTTCGGCGATGCCGAGCGACTCATCGCAGAGGCGCCGCGACGAGAGGGTGTTCACTACAAGGCGTTGGTGCCCAATGTTCGCGGCGCACAACGGGCCTGCGCCACCGAGATCGAAGAAATCGTCGCGATCATCCCGGTCGATCGGGACATGGCCGCGAAGAATCAGAATTCGACGCCCGAGCAGTTGCTCCACGACTTCTCCGCGATCGTCGCCCAGGGGCACCTGTCCGGCAAGAAGGTCAGCGCCGCAGTGGCCACCGCGTTCTTCGCTCCGTGTCACGGCCCGATCGATGCCACCGAGCTCGACGCGGTGGTCGAGCAAGTGGTCGACGCCGGAGCCGACTCGTTGTATCTGGCGGGCACCAGCGGTGTCGAGACGCCGACAGAGTTCTACGACGGTGTTCGACGCGTCAAGGGCCGCTATTCCACCATCCCGGTGGGGGTGCATCTGCACAACCGCAACGGCTTCGGCACCGTCAACGCGTTGGCGAGCCTGGCCGCGGGAGCGGATTGGATCGAGGCCTCCTTCGGCGGCCTCGGCGGAGACATGTGGTTCCCAGGCGACCCCTCCGTTCTCGGCAACGCGCCCATGGAGGACGTGGTGGCACTACTGGATTCGCTGGGAATCGAGACCGGGATAGACCTCGAGGCCTACTTGGCGATGGTGCGGACCAGCGTCGGCTACACCGGTACTCCGTCGTACTCGTTCGTCTGCAGAGGTGGCACCAGGCAACAGCTCGCTGATGCACAATGGCCCGTGTGAACATGTCGACAGGGGAATCTGTTGTCCGAGATCGGTGACAAGATCTTCGACCTCTTCGTCGCCGGTCATTACGGCCCAGGCGAGAAGTTGAACGAGGCCGAGTTGGCTGCGCGGCTGGGTGTCAGTCGTACCCCCATCCGGGAAGCGTTGGTCACTCTTGCCGGCACCGGAGTCGTCACGATCGAGAAGAACAAGGGTGCCCGCGTCAGTGAGTACACCCGAGACTCCGTCGAAGCGATCTACGCGGCTCGGTCCCTTCTCGAACCCGAGGCCGCCAAGCTTGCTACCGGTCACGTGACCCAGTCGGATCTCGCCGAGCTTCGAGAGATGGCTCAGCGCATGCACGACAAGATTCTCGACTCCGCGGACCTGTCCGAGATAGCGGTGCTGAACAATGCCTTTCACACTGCGATTCTGCTGAGGTGCCCCAACGGTCGCATGGCCGACATGGCGATAGGAATGCTCAAACCCGTTGTCGCAGCTCGAACCTTTCGCCGGTACACCCCGGCCGAACTGATCCGGAGTGCCTCTCATCACCTCGAGATCGTCGACGCGCTGGAAAGTGGCGACGGCGAATGGGTCGAGGCCATCATGCGCGCGCACATCCGGGCAGGCTGTCACAGTGCGCTGCAGGGCAGCTGACGACGGCGATGTCCCGGAGGGACGCGGCAGCTGCACAGGACACTCCACTCGACGCCTCGATCAGGGGCATTCACTGACTTACTTCGAGGAGTGGAGCGTGAGTTGCTTCAGGAATCGACGTCCGATCGCTGGATGCGCCGGACTCGGGCGATAGTCACTGCGGCCAGGATCAACCCCGCAACCGTGAGGAAGTCGGATTCGGTCAACCCTCTGTCCGCATCGACGACATACAGCACCGCACCCTCGATAGGGGCGTTGAAGAAGAGCCACAGAATCGAGGTAACACCCAGCGATATCGCTGCGGGCCACGACGGCTTGGCCAGAGACCATGCGGCAGAGGCGAACACTGCGTTCATCAGAACGAGTGCGTGGAACGGATCGGTAGTCGGCACGGACTCATCATGACCGAACGCAGACGATCAGGTCCTAATCTGAACGTGCGGTCTATGGAGTCCTGTCTCTCTTCTGGATTTCCCTGGATGTGGAGGGATTCTCCCCTACCTAGTGTCTCGTCTCTGCCGGGAGTCTTGGCTGTGACACCATGTGCGTCGATACAGCGCCGTCAACGCCCTGTATCTGCTTGCAGCACATCATCGACCGTGTGTCCGATCCAACGTTCGTACTGGTCGGCCGGGGCCAATTTCGGAAAGAACTCTCCACGCACATCGGAGATGAGCCCCAAGTGGTCGTAGTCCGGCCTCGAGAACGGCAACTGGTCCGGGTGGTCGACCTGGTGTTGCACCTTGAGCAAGGTGTCCAAAGCGTGAAACAGGTCGGCGAATGGCTCGTCCCCGCTGGCGGCGGTCAGAGAATTGACCGCTACCAACGCCGGCGTCGGGGTCTGTTCGCCGCTGTCCGAAGTGGCCCACAGCTCGATGCGAGTGTCGGCGTTGAATGCGTCCCACACTTTCGTGGTGTGCCGGTCGTCGAACGGTGCCGGGAGCGGGGTCTCGTTCTCGAACGCCTCGAGTCCGGCCCGAATCCAGTCGATATCCGCGATGCCGGCCAACGTGTACGACCGACGCGCAGCCCACGCCGCGATCTTGCGAAGTTTCGGTGCGCGGGCGCGCGCCAGAGCGTCGACGAGCATTCGATCGTGAAATGCGAACTGTTTGGAAGTGGCGGCGCGGTACAGCTTCTCGGTGGGAGGTCGCCCACCCCAATTGATTGCGTCCTGTTTCACCTGGTTGGCCATGTGCTCGTAGCCGTACTTGATGTACAGGGTCGCGTCTGCGACAGGATCGGGGTCCCACCAGCTTCTGACCTTGTGGACGACGATGTCGTCGTTCCACACCGTGTCGGTCTTGTGGAGTCGCCGCAGAGCGGCAGGCTGGGTGACTTTCCAGACCTGGACGAGGTACAACTCGGTGGGCTCGGCGACGATCATGCCCGGGTTCGCATCGCGACCTCGTGCGCTGACACGAAATGTGTTGAGACCCTTGGTTATCGGTAACGCTGGAAAATCCTGTGCAATTTCACCATCGAGGGTGATGACCCGGAACGGTTTGCTCACCTTGATCGTGGCTTCTTCGATGACCTCCCACTCGACCTCAGCGCCAGGGTCGCCGGGAGCGGTGGTGAGTAGTTCGACTGTTACCGAGACCGGGCCGTATGCGGCACCTGTCATGACGGTGACGAAATTCCGTCCGACTTCCATGACGCTGCCGGTCACAGCAGGTTCGTAGGTCTCTGCGGATTGTGACCCGACGACGAACTGGTGATGGTCGGTGTCGACAATCCCGGAGTACGTCACGAAACCAGCTCGCCGGGAGTGGACATCCAGATCCTCCGAGGATTTGCGCTGCCACGATGGTCCCAGCTGCCCACGCACGATTCCATCATCAGAGCCTACGAGATCGACAAAGATCTACGGAACGTAGAACGTCGCGAACCCCGGCACCGTGGTCGCAGAAGTCGGTAGTCCGATGAGTGCCACTTGGCCCGGCCCGCTGTACACAATTGCCTCGTGCGGGGATCCGAAGAGGGCGTCCGACAATCGGGCGGTACCACTGGCCCCGGTAGTGAGATTCACCCAGCGCACGTCGGAGATGAGGTAGCAGCCGGTGTTCGCATTCGGGGTGTCGGTGACCTTCGCGATCCCGGGTTGCTCGCCGACCACCACAGCACAATTGCTCGGGGGTGAATCGACACTGCCTCTCGGGTTTCCGTAGGGCGCTGGGTTGAACTGAAACGGAATCGTCACCTCCGCGGAGGCCACCGCAGCCGATGCGAACGCCGCGCCGACCATCACGGCACCGCACACTGCCAACCGCTGAACAAGTCTTGCCATGACAACCTCCACTGGTTTCGGAATCCGGCGATTGCCCTATCCTCTCTCCGATTCGAGGCGAGGTGGTGGCAAACGAGCTATCGAGACGCCATCGACCCTGGGTATGGGAGAAGGCCGGGTGTACGGTCCGGTGATGCAGGACGCGATCGAAAGGCACGTAGCCGACGCCACTCTCGTGATCACCGGCGACAGTCTGTCGTCGATGACTACTTGACGCCCTCGCACTCGATGCGGCGTCGGACAGTGAAACTACTACTGCAAGAGACGATCACCCGAGCTGACGCCCGAGATCAGATCGATCATCCCGTACGGGGAGCGTTCTCCGAGGCACAGGTCGAGCGTTTCATGTGACTGGACGGCCACCGCTTCACTTCGGGTGAACATGGCCTGCTCGTAGACGGACAGGGCTGCATCGATGTTGCCGCGGTGATCGGAGATCGCGCGAGCGAGTTCGGCACCGTCGAACATCGAGAGATTCGCGCCGTCTCCGGATGGAGGCATCAGGTGTGCGGCATCGCCCACGAGAGTTACTCCCGGCGTGGGATCCCAGCGGTGGTCGTTGGGCAGCGTGAAGATCTTGCGGGGAACCAGCGCAGTGTCCCCGCCGGTGATCAACGCCGTCAACTCCGTTGCCCACCCATCGAATTCGGCTGCAACCGCTACTTTTGCGGAGTGTGAGTCGGTGAAGTCGATCGCATCGATCCACTCGACGCCGCGGTTGAGCTGAACATACGTATGCAGGATGTCGCCGGCCTCGCGATGCACGGAGATTCCCTTACCCGGTGTGAGGGCGAACATCGCTCCACCGCCGACTGCGCGAGCCGTCGCGGGGTGACGTGCGTCCACGTCGTGCAGGTAGGTCTCGATGAAGACGGTACCCACGTACTCGGGTACGGCGGCAGACAGCAGGGATCGGACTCGTGACCACGCGCCGTCGGCACCGACGAGCAAATCGCAGACTGTGGTGGTTCCGTTCGCAAACTCGAGTGCATGTTGTCCGTTGCCCAGTGGGCGGACGGAGGTGAGCTTGTGCGCCCACTGAACGGTGTCGGCCGGCAGTGACTCGAGCAGAATGCGTCGAAGGTCGCCGCGCAGTACCTCCGGTCGACCCCCGGTGCCGTCGTCGGGTTCGTCGAACAACGCCTCGCCGTCGGGGCGTAGGACGCGAGTCGCTTCGCCTCCCTCATGGATGATGGCGCGGAACTGCTCCGTGAGCCCGGCCGCGGCGAGGGCGACCTGTCCGTCGTTCTCATGGATGTCGAGCTGCCCGCCTTGTGTCCGAGCGTCTGCCGCGGCATCGGCCTCGTACACCGTGGCGGCGATTCCGTGAACGTGCAGTACTCGTGCCAGCACCAGGCCGCCGAGTCCTGCACCGATGATCGAGATGGTTGTACCCATGTAGGCCTCCGCCAATAGTTGGAACAGTGTTCCAACTAAGATTGGAACACTGTTCCAATGCTGTCAAGCGGGATATCGCTGAGCGGTCGATTCAGCCGCGGTCGATACCGGCCAAGATGATGTCGACACCGGCCTGAAACTGCTCTCGGTCGTCATGTTCGGCGAATTGCGACGCGATTCGGGTCAGGAACGGGTGATCGCCGGTATCCGTCACCGCCGAGCGGGTGGAGTCGAGAAACGCCGCGCGGTCCGTCACCGTGGCGGCTAGTTGCCTCCCGGCATCGCGCTGACTCGCAGCCCCGAGAGCGTGGTACATGAGCACGGACGCGGCGTCGAACTGCGCATTCTCCGGAACTCCGCGTGCGTCCAGTTCGGTTCCGATGCGGTCGAAGAGATGCATGACGGCCGGCTGCCACGGCGCGCCGGCGAGTTGCGTTGCCACCCATGGCCGCGTGGTGATCATGTCGAACACCCTCATCATCACGCCGCGAACACCCGGTTCCGTCGCCTCGTTGTCGGGAGAGGGTTCGAGAACCGATGCCATCACGGCTTGGGCCGCTGCTGCGAGAAGATCGTCCCTGTTGCCGACGTGGTGATAGAGCGCACCGGGGCCCGTTGACAGGTGCGCGGCGAGCGTGCGGAACGTCAGAGCGTCGGCGCCACCTTCACCGAGCATTTCGATCGCTGCCTGCACGATGCGGCCCTTGGACAGGGCATCGGAGCGTCGAGCGGGTGTCGGCTTCTTCTCTGGCATGCGCAGATCCTGTCACAACTGGAACGTCGTTCCAGGCCTGGCCGCGATTGATTCCGAGGCGAGACGACCCCGGACCTGAGCGTTCAGTATCGACTCGAATGTGCGGGATGCCGCATCCGGAGAGCGATCGTGAACCGTGAGGTGCGCACGCCGGACCGCCCCTGCGGCTGAGCGACCTCACACCCCTGCTGCACGGTGCGCGCCCATTCTATGAGCTGAACTCGGGAGCGCGGTCGGGAAAAAGGGTGTGAGGTCCCGAACCCGAACCCTTCAGAGCCTACGAACCCCGCACCACGTCGAATGCCGGCTTGGCGCTGAAGTCCGAGCGCAGCAGTCCGTAGTTCTGTTCGGTGTCGGCGAGGTTGGTTCCCGAGTCACGCAGCGAGTGCACGAAGACCGGCCCGACGTACGGCAGCGACGACGCCTTGGCCAGGCTCGAGCCGATGATGGCAGCCTGCAGATCCTCGGGCACAGCTCCCGGACCGTTTCCGGTGGGTGCGCCGAGTTCGGTGATCCAGATCTTCTTGCCACCGTCGCCGTTGGCCGCCATCGTTCCGTAGGCCTGATCCACCTGTGCCCATTGGCCGTTGGGGTCGTTCTCGACGGTGAAGGGGAACGTGTACGGATGCAGCGCGACGGCGTCCATGAATCCGGCGGCACCCGCGGCGTACATCTGCTGCAGGAAGGTCACCGGCGATACGGTCCAGGCTCCTAGATTCACGGTGGTGGCCAACCCGGCGCTCAGCACGGTGGCTCCGGCGTCGGCGTTGTGAATCGCGGGGTAGGCCGCACGCAGCATGCCCGTGTAGCGGGCGGCGTCGACGGGCGCAAAGAAGGTGGGGATGTTGGGCTCGTTCCACACCTCGTAGTGGTCGACGCGATCGCCCAGATGTGCTGCTGCTGCGCCGGCGAACGCACCGAAGGCGTTGGGATCCAACGGAACCGCACCGGGCAGTGGCGAGGCGATGCCGCCCTGCGCCCATCCGGGCGTTCCGCCCAGCACGGCCAGTACCGAATAGCCCTGCGCCGTAGCGGCATTGATCACGCGATCGGTGTTGCCCCAGTCGAACACTCCCGGCGCTGTCTCGATGGCCGCCCAGTTCACCACCACCCGTACCCACGAGGCACCGATATCGCGTCCGGCACCGAGTTCGTTGTTCAGCGTGGCGTCGTCGAGCGTCAGAAACGGTGCGCCACCGGTGAAGCCCAGGTCGGCCGGTGCCGCGTGTGCGACCGGTGTCGAGAGGCCGACGGCGATCGCGGCGGCTGCGGCAACGGTGAGCAGACGGGAGCGGAGGGTCATGGCGATCATCCTAAGGTGGTTGTCAGTGGGGCGCTGATCAGTGCTTCGACGGTGGAATGGGGCACGCGATCGTTCCAGCGTGCTGTGTTCAACTCGTAGATGCGCTCACCCGCTTTGACGGCGGCGGTGCGATCGAGCAGGTAGCGACGGCATTCGGCGACGAACTGCTCGGTGTCGTCGAACGTGGGTAGCTCGAAGATCGAATCGAGTGATCCGACGGCCGCGGAGGTTCCGACGACGGGTAGTCCTTTGCTGGCGGCGTCGAGGATCTTGACGCGCACGCCGCCGCCGGTGGCAACCGGTGCGATCAGGGCTCGGCAGGTGCCGAGGAACTCCTGCAGGTCGTCGACGAAGCCGAGATCGCGAACCCCGGGAGGATAGACGGGATCCTTGGCGCCGGGGGCTTTGGCACCGATGATGCACAGCTCGGCACCGTCGATACCCGCGGAGATCGCCGGCCAGTACTCCAGGGCGATCTTGAAGGCTTCCTGGTTCGGCGGCCAATCCCGAGTTCCCATGAACACCAGGCGTTTCGCGGTCTCGGACAGGTCGAGCTGGGGGGTGGGTTCGAGGGTGAGGTCGATCCAGCGGGCATCACGTACACCGTTGTCTCGGTACATCTGCGCCTCGTCGGCATCGTAGGTCCCGACGGCATCTGCCGCGCGGGCGACGCGAATCTCGTCACGCAGGATGCGGGGTGCCTCGACGCGGCCGATCAACCCGCGGGTCACCTTCCACACCTGCGACTCGGTGTTGACGGTGTTGATCGCGAAGGGCGTCCCCAGCTTCGTAGAGCGCAGGAATGACTCGGCCATGTAACTGTGTTCGGCCACATACACATCGGAGGTGGATGCATCGATCGCGTCACGGAAGGCGTCGACGTCGTAGCGTCCGTGTACCACCGAGCGGGTGGGCCGTACGGACTTCATCAACAACCCAAGGTCGACCTTCGGCTTGGGGACGCGGACGACGTCGGGAGCCATATCGGTCTCCTTGGACAAGCAGATCGAGCGAACCTCGAACGCCTCGCGGGCGAGCTGCATCATCAGGCGAGAGAGTGCGATGTCTCCGCCGTGCTCGGTCACGGGGTCTTTCGACAACAGGAAGGTTGCGCGTCTCATTGCGTCACTTCTTCTTTCACCGGATCGCGGTACAGGGCGCGCATGAACCAAACGAGCAGTACGGCATCGGTGACCACCGACGCCACTGCGGCACCGACGGCACCGAAGGGGAACAGGCACAGGACGAGAACCATCTTCAGCGGTGCCAGCGTCGCTGCCGCCATCACTCGTGTGCGGTCGCGGTGCTGGAGGTAGAGCACGGTGGTGAACACGTGGTTCATCACTCGCATCACCACGAACGTAGACATCACGACGAGTGCACCCGCGACCTGCGGGGAGGCCGGGGTGACGAAGAGCAGGAGGCCGGCGACCAGCAGCAGTGAGCCGGCAGCGCAGCCGAGAACCGCAGTATGCTTCAAGGCCGGTCCGGCGCTGACGAGTCCGTCTGCTGCGCGGAGCTTTTCGTGGAAAGTGTTGCCGAACGCCTGACCGATGAAGGCCACCGCCCAGGCCGTCACGGCAGCGACGGAGTAGTAGCCGGCGATGGTGGAATCAGTGAGGAAGCCGAGCAGCAGCACGTCTCCCTGGATGTAGACCGCGTTGGCGAGGTTCTCCGAGAACAACATCGACATCTCGCGCCACGATCCGGGCAGGCGGGGCCTGGCCACCCGGGTTTGCAGTGCGGCGAGCAGCGCGATGACGAAATACGGTGCAGCGTAGAGCAGGCTGGCCACCGTCAGCGACGGATCGGGCACGGCGAACAGGTAGGCCGTCGCGAGTGCGATGGAGGTAGCCTGCCGAGTGGTATCGAGGCGCTGGGTCAGGTCGGGACGGCCGTCGCGCAGCGCTCTGCTCTTGTAGGCGTTGAAGACCAACTCGCCGCCGCCGATCACAAGAGCGAACCACGCGATGTAGTTCACCTCCACCAAGCACAGGCCACCGACGATCAGAACGACGCCGGTCAGTACGCGAGTGGTGCGCTCGCCCAGAAACTCTCGTTCGCCAACGCGAATCGAGCGCACGGTGAACGGATGATCCAGAGGCGCTGCCACGATCGCGGCCAGGGCGAAGGCCATCGCGTACTGGCCGTAATCGGAGATCCCCAGCTGGGCGATCAGCGCGATAGTCCACAACAGGCCGATACCGCGGCCGCCGTAGGTCCACAGGGCAGCAACTCCGGCCTTCAACAGATTGCCCTTCATCGCGCCGCCCACACGGAGACGAAGTCGTCCACAACGAGTTCTGCGGTGTGGGAGATGCGTAGTGCCTCTACTTCGCGCCGAAGTTTGCCCAGCGCAATGGGATCGGTGATGAGGTCTGCGGTGGCCTCGGCGAGTTTCTCGACATCACCGTCGACCACCAGGGCACCGCTGTCGGACTCGGCGAGAGCGCCGACCTTCAGGCAGGCCACCGGGGTCTGATAGGCGATTGCTCGCGTCACGACCGAGGACGCGGGGAACGCATCTCCGTACACACTCCGTTTGCCGTAGGGCAGGACGAGTGCGCGGATGGAGGCGAAGAAGGCATCCTCGTCCGGTCCGTTCACCTCACCGAGGATCTCCACGCCGTCGACGGGATCGAGTAGTTCGGTTCCCCGGCCGGCGATGCGGATCGCGATGTCGCGGGGGAGACTGTCTCGAAGCTGCTGAATCTGGTCGAAACCTTTGCCGCGATAGACCAA
The DNA here is from genome assembly GCF_022810405.1 of Rhodococcus sp. ARC_M5. Taxonomy (GTDB): domain Bacteria; phylum Actinomycetota; class Actinomycetes; order Mycobacteriales; family Mycobacteriaceae; genus Rhodococcoides; species Rhodococcoides navarretei. Next base: position 217,059 of record NZ_JALGQE010000004.1, on the reverse strand, counting down.
TCCAAAGAGCCCGACGGCCAGCGGCCGCTCCTCGGCGGGGGTGATGTCGGGGCGCGCGGGAACGAAAAGGGCACTGGCCTTGGCTGTGGCGCGGGGGTATTCACGGGCGAGCGAATCGGCACCTGAGCGGGTCAGGGCGAAGAACGTTCGGCTACCGGCAACCCGGCGTTCGAGTGCCCGCCATCCCGACCGAAGTGGGTAGTGCAAGCCGTGATTGAGCACCTTCTTGCCTGCGAGGAACTTGGTGCGCGCAGGCCACCAGACCAGGCCGGGAGGGTCGTGCACCGTAGCGGTCACCACCGGGTCGCCGGTGAGTCGGGCGGTCGCCCAGAACGGCATCACCGAACCGCCGCTGAGTTCGCAGTGCACGATGACACGGCCGGGATCGGCGTCGACGAGTTTTTGAATAGCCCTGCGGTGGCGCAGAATATCGCGCACCGAATGCGATCCGGGTCCCTCGTGGCGATACTCGATCACCTCGCCGAAATGCGGCCTCACGGCGTCGGCGAAGTCGTCGGCATAGTCGCCCACGCCGCCCACCCCGGATCGGGGGGCGACGTAGACGAGTCGGCAGTCACGCAGGATCACCTTCCGGTGGCTCCCTTCCGTCGTGCACGGAACTTCGTAGTGGACTACGAAGTTCCGTGCACATGGGGGTCAGTAGAACAACGGCCGATACTTGGGGCGGTAGGCGAGTGCCTCGGGATCGCGCATCGCTCGCACTTTCGCGGGTACACCGGCAACAACTTCGAGCTCGCCGACATCTGCGCGCACCATCGAGCAACCACCGACGACGGCACCGCGTCCGAGGGTCACTCCGCTGAGAATGGTGCTGCGACTGGCGATCCACACGTAGTCGCCGATGACACAGGGTTCGAGGATCGGTGTGAATTCCGGAGAGTTGTGATCGTGGTATCCACCGATGATGTGGGTGTCGCTGGCGATGACGACGTTGTTGCCGATGGTGATGCCACCGCGGGCGTCGAGCATGCACCGGAACCCGATGGCGCAGGCGTCCCCGATGGTGAGGCCCTCGGGATCGAGGATGGTGGTGCCGCGGAAGATCGAGGTGTCCTTGCCGATCGTCGCTCCGAAGGCACGCAGGAAGTTCTGCCGAATCCAGTGTGACGGAACGTAGGTGACGATCATGTTGAAGCCGAGGGTGCCGATGCGATTGCGCAGCTTCCGCTTGAACGTGATGTCCTGCATCTTGTAGTTCGACACGTCGTAGATCTCGGGCTCGGAGCTGCTCACAGGCCGTTCCACCGCTGTCATGCTGCCATCTCCTCGGTCATGTCGAATTGGACCATCGACTTGACGATCTCGTCGAAGTCCTTGGTCGGTGCCCATCCCAACAGGTCACGGGCTTTGGCGGCGTCGCCCACCATCCTTGCCGAATCGATCGGTCGCAGCATCTCGGAATCGCTCCGCACGTAGGCCCGCCAGTCGTCTATGCCGACGGCCTCGAAGGCGGTGGACACGAAGTCCGCAACGCTGTGGGCCTGCCCGGTGGCGATCACGAAGTCGTCACCCTTGCCGTACTCGGCCATTGCCGCCATCGCGTCGACGTAGTCCGGAGCCCAGCCCCAATCACGCACCGCAGTGAGGTTCCCGAGTTCGAGGGTGGTCTGCTGTCCTCGCGAGATGGCAACCGCAGCCTTGCTGATCTTCCGGGTGACGAAGGATTCCGGCCGACGCGGTGACTCGTGGTTGTAGAGAATGGCATTGGTGGCCTCGAGTCCTCGCGATCGATAGACATCGACCATGTGATGACTGAGCGCCTTCGACGCACCGTAGGGCGATGTCGGTGCGATTCGGGTCGCCTCGCTCTGCATCGAGACACCGGATCCGGCGAAGATCTCGGCACTGGATGCGTTGATCATCACGATCCGCTTTCCCGACGCCTCCTGGTGGGTGAAGCAGGCGTCGAGCAATGCGGCTGCAGAGACGCCGTTGACCCTGGTGGTGAGCACCGGGTCGTTCCACGACCGCCATACCGAGGAGATCCCGGCGAGATGGAAAACGTAGTCGGGGTCGGTCTCGGTGATTAGTGTTGCGGTGCCCCGGTGGTCGCTCAGCTCGACATCGTGCTGTTCGACGAGTGGGTTGACCGAGTGGTTGGTCCCGCCAGGCTTGGCGACGCCGTGCACGGCCCAGCCCCGGCCGAGCAGAAGTTCGGCGAGGTAGCTGCCGTCCTGACCCGCCACTCCCGTGATCAGAGCGGTCGGGTGGAGCCTGGTGTTCACGCGATCTTGACGGTGTCGGGGGCCTGTTCGGCGAGGTCGTTACGCACCATCATGGCCACCAGTTCGGGGAAGGCAACCTTGGGCTTCCAGCCAAGAGCTGCATGCGCTTTCGACGAATCGCCGACGAGTAGGTCGACCTCGGCGGGCCGGAAGAAGCGCGGATCGATCGTGACGTAGGGCTCCCAGTCGTGGATGTCGACGGCGGCGAAAGCGTGGTCGAGGAGTTCGCGAATCGAGTGGGTCTCGCCGGTGGAGATCACGTAGTCGTCGGCCTCGTCCTGCTGCAGCATCAGGTACATGGCTTCGACGTAGTCGCCGGCGAAACCCCAGTCGCGTTTGGCGTCGAGATTGCCCAGCGAAATCTCGCTCTGCAACCCGAGGGCGATACGGGCGACGGCCTGGGACACTTTCCGAGTCACGAATTCCGGCCCACGACGGGGTGATTCGTGGTTGAAGAGAATGCCGGAGCTGGCGTGCATGCCGTAGGACTCGCGGTAGTTGATGGTCATGTAGTGCCCGTAGACCTTGGCCACGCCGTACGGCGATCGCGGCCAGAGCAGAGTTTCCTCGCGCTGCGGCACCTGCTGCACCTTGCCGAACATCTCCGAGCTGGACGCCTGGTAGAAGCGAACCTGCTTGCCGGCGACCTGCTCGTACAGCCGGGTCGACTCGAGCATGTTCAGCACTCCGCCGCCCGTGACGTCGGTGGTGAGGCGGGCGTTCTCCCAGGAGTACGCGACGAACGAGACGGCTCCGAGGTTGTAGACCTCGTCGGGGTCGGCCACCGCGAACGCGCGCATCAGCGCGGACAGGTCGAGGAGGTCGCCGTGAAGAATCTCGACCTGGGGCAGTACTCGCTCCAGCATCGGTGCCTTCGGATTGTTCTGTCCGCGAAGCAGACCGAACACCTTGTAGCCCTTGCTCAGCAGCAGCTCTGCGAGATAGAGGCCGTCCTGCCCGGTGATGCCGGTGATCAAAGCGCGCTTGCTCATCGCGACGCCGTCCTCTCGATTTTTTCTGCACGAATGTCGGATACTGCGGAGATGAGTTCGGCGGCGAAGCGTTCTTCGCTGAACTGCTCCATGTGCGCCTGAATCTTCAGTGGTTCCCAGGCTGTTCGCTCGAGATGCGCGACCGCGTCGCGGATCGAATCCGGTTGGGGCCGATCGAAGTACACCCCGGAGACGCCCTCCTCGACGGTATCGAGAAAGCCTCCCCAGCGGAGCACTGCGCTCGGCTTGCCGTGGTAACCCGCTTCGATGGGGGTCAATCCGTAATCTTCATAGCTTGCGGCAATCAAACCGTTACAACCCCGATAGAGCCAGGTCATCTGTCCCGACGTCAGATCGCTGAGCATGAGCACGTTGTCGGACTTGAGCTTTCGTAGTCGCTCGGCCTCGGGGCCTCGACCGACGACGATCAGTTTGCGGTCGGTGTCGGCGAACGCGGCCATCACCTTGTCGACGTTCTTGTACGGCAGCAGCCGTGAGATGCACAGGTAGTAGCCGCCGCCGTCGAGCCAGGCGGTGGCCTCGGGGACGGCTTCAGCGGGGTCGGCTTCGACCGTGAACGGTGCAGGCACCACCGTCGAGGGAATGCCGTACGCGTCGGTGATGCGCTTGCGGACCACGGTGGAGATGGCGAGGTAGCGGTCGGCCGAGAGTGCAGCGCGTTTGTCCCAACGGCGTAGCGGTGACGAGAGTGCCCTCAGTGCAACACGTTTGACCGGGCTTCGAGATTCACCCAGGTACATCTGCGATTCGTACAGCCAGCGCGCCGGCGAGTAGCAGTAGACCAGCTTGCGACCGGTGGTGTGGAAGCCGTGGGCCCAGCCACTGGTGCTCGTCAGGACCACGTCGGCGTCGATCTTGACGGACGAGGATGCGAACGGCAGCAGGGGAAGTGCGGCTCGGTGATTTTTGCGAAGGAATCCGACGCGGTTCAGCGAGGATGGTCGCACGTCGAGTCGAGCGAATTCGGGAAACGTCGCCGACGGCTCGAACAGCGTCGTGTAGATGGGTGCGTCGGGGAAGGCGCGGGCCATGGCGAGCACGACCTTCTCGGCACCACCGCGCTGGGTGAGGTAGTCGTGTGCGATGGCCACGCGCAGGCCGTCGATCATATCTCCGCCCGAAGGCAGGTGTGTGAACCCGATTGAGACACAACGCTGTCCGTCTTCATGAGCTACCCATCGTGTCGGTCCGTACTCGTGTGGAGCCAAGGGGGAATCTCGAAACGCCTGTTGACGCTCCGGTTCTGCGACGGTGCAGAACAAGAGCGTCGAAATTAGGGTGTCCCCCGACGAGACGTGCGAACACTGGACGTAATCCTGCCACGAAGAGTCATTCGTTCGCGCTATATGAATATCCGCTTCGGGAAGAAATAGATAGCACTAAGTGAGGTGGTTCACAAAGCAAAATACTTGATCGTTGAATTGAAACCGCACCTTTGCGCAGAGTTAACGCGGCCGCAATGATTGCGCCGAGAAATGGGCATGGCGGACCCCATGAAAAGGGCCGTGCGGTTTGTGAATTATCGATCAATTGATCGAATGAATTCAGCGGGTGACGGTCGCTCCCACATACGGTGTCCAGGTGATCGCGCCGTACTGGAACGTCACCCGTACGCCGCCGCCGTACTGCGGCATCTCGTCGCTCGTTGCGGGCCCGAGGGTGGGATCCCAGGCGCTGTAGATGCCGCCACCGATGTTGCGGGTACCGCCGATGGCGGTGGAGAACACACGAAGGCCGAAGGGGCTGTCGAAGTCCTGGTAGGTGCCGTTGAAGGGCGTCGTGGGGAGAAAGCCGGTGGCCCGGATCGATTCGGCCACAGCGCGAGGAACGGCGACGAAACCGTTCGGCATCTCGTAGAGAACCGCGTCCTGGCGGTACTGCGCCCACGTATCGCGCACGGGGAACACCGGTCCCAGTACCGCCCCGGAGTTGTTCGGAGCAGCAGCGAATCGGTTGTACTCGGCGGTGCGTGGGATGCCCTGCTGCAGTAGGCCCATTACGCCCCATAGAGCCGGTTTGGCACCCCAGTTGCTCTCGAGCAGGCCGAACGTATCTTCCGGGTCATTGCTGCCGGTCGCCTTGTCTCGCATCGTGTACAGGAAGATCGGCCCGGTGTACGGCAGCTCACGCCACTTCTGGATGAAGTCGGTGATCATCGCGTTCTGCTGGTCTCCCGACACTGCGGAGGTGGGGACGCCGTACTCGGTGGCCCAGATCTTCTTGCTGCCATCACCGTTGGCGACCATGGCCGCGCGCATGTCCATGACCTGACGGGCCGGTGAATGATCGACGTAGGGGCCTTCGGAGAACTTCAGTGAGTATTGATACGGATGGTAGGAGAGGGCGTCGAAAGAGCCGGCGGCACCGGCCGCGTACATCTGATTGGTGAAGTCGACGGGGTTGACGATGCCCCAAGCCTGTTCTGCTGCACCGAGGACACCGCCGACGACGGTCGCGGCCGAGTCGGCTGCCTTGATCTTGGGGTACGCGGCCTTCAGCAGGGCGGTGTAGCCGGCCGCGTCGGGTTGCGGCCCGTAGAACATCGATCCGTTGGGCTCGTTCCAGATCTCGTAGTCGGCAACTTTCCCTTTGTAGCGGGCGGCGACCTTGCCGGCGAAGGCGCCGAACGCCGCAGGTGACGCGGGGCGGGTGTTGATGGGTTGATTGGCCGGAGAGGTCGCCCACGGCGGGGTGTACGCGATGATGCCGAGCATCGAGACGTTCGCTGCTCGAAGCTTGTTCACGACGCGATCGACGGCCGTCCAGTCCAGCTGGTTCTGGGTGTATTCGACGGTCGACCACGGTATGGCGATGCGCATCGATGTGACGCCCATTGCGTTCAGGAATTGCACGGTGGTGTCCAGCTCCGCGTCCGAGGCCCAGAGCAGTCCGCCGCCGTCGGAAATGCCGACGCCGGGTGGGTTGGGGGCTGCTTCGGCGCGTGATGCGCCGACGAGGTGATCGGGTGAAGTGAGGACGGACGAGACTCCGAAGGTGAGCCCGGCCGCGACGATCAACACGGTTGTCGCTGACATTATTGCGCGAAAGCCACCGCGAAAGGGAACCATCTTCAATTCTTTCCACCAGGGGGTCCGTACCAACATTCGACGGGCCGGTGTGGTGAATCATTGCACTTCGGACGCGTTTTTGGACAAATCCCAAGAAGCCGACCGATAATTATGAAACTGCTGGTCGAGTGCGTTCGGGTGAAAGCAAGCTTTTCGTTTTCGTATTCTCGACGTTGTCGCCATTCTGATTGGTTTGGGTCGTCTTTTCCCACGCGTAGACGACGAATGCGAGCATGACGGAAAACGCTGTTGTGGTCGCCGGCGTGCTGACGACGGGAAAGTCGAGTTGCAGCGCGACCACCGAGAAACCGATGAAGGTGCCGCCGTAGAAGCCGAGCTCCCAGCGTCCCGAGCGCAGCATCCGGTAGCCCACGACGGCACCGGCAACGAGAATTGCCGTGAAGGCCAGGCCGGTGAAGATACCGCCGCGGTAGATGGTCAACAGTGGCGAGTTGGCGACGAAATTGACCTCGAATGCGGTGGCGGGATCGACGAATTCCGGCCGCCCCCAACCGAGGCCGAACAGCCAGTGGCCTTGCATGTGGCCGGGGAATTCGGCAAGCGCATCGCCGCGTGCGCTCGAGCCTGCGTCCTCGTTGCCGAAGGACGAGAAAACTCGGCTGCGCACGCTGGGTACTGCGAGGGCTCCGACGAAGGCCGCCAGGAATGCGCCGACGATGGCGAAACGTTCTCTGGCCCGCAGTTGTTGGAAGGCGAACATCAGCAGTACCCCGAGCACCACCGAGAACAGGGCCGCTCGCGACAGGGTGAGCACGATCGACAGGAACAGCAGAGTAGCGAGAGCGGTACGCAGGTATCCACGCAGCAACAGGATGCACAGCATGAGTGCGAGGACGAAGCCGATTCCGGCCGCGTTGGGGTCGATGTAGGTCCCGGCCAGGCGAACCGACGTGGCTCCGGTGGGGCTGTAGACGAAGCGAGTGCTCTCCTCCTCGGAGCCGTACCCGAGGATCGACAGGTAGCGAATGAGCTTTCCCGCGGGATCGCCGACGAAGATCAGCAACGCGAATGCGGCTGCGCCGGAGGCGGCGTAGACGTAGATCCTGCCGAACATCGCCATTTCGTCCCGGGGCATACGCAACAGGCACACCACCACGAGTGTCGAGATGAGCCATTTACCGAACTCGAAGAAATCGCTAGGCCCCGTGGCGGTGACGACGACCGACAGAGCAGACAAGGCGATGAGTGCGATGACGGTCGTTTCCGGCCATGTGATGCGGCTCACCGCTGTGCGGTGAATCACAGTGGCCAGAATCGTCGCGACAGTCAGTGTGAAGATCAGCGGTGCCGGTGTGCCCGGTGCGTAGCCGAACGGAAGTGCGCCCAGTGAAAATGCAAGAGCGCGAGTCAAATACAGCGGATGACGTAGGCCGACGTACGCTCCCACGGTCAGCGCGACGAGGGCGAATGCCGCCAGTTTCGCTGGAGTTCCGCCGACGATCACGGCGAATGTAACGAGAACGGGGATTGCCACGATGGCAACCCATCCGACCCGCTGCGCGATGCTCATAGGCTCTGATGTTGTCACGCTTTCATCCACTCGCAACATGTACGCCGTGCCGAATCCTTCGCTGCGCTTTATTGTTTCCCCTTGACCGACGTCATTCGATAGGAGCACTCGTGGAGATTCGAGAGTATTGGCGGATCCTTCGCGCGGGTTGGTGGATCGTCGCTCTCGCGACGGTTATCGGCATCGCCGGCGGCTATGCCTACACGTTCTTCACGACGCCGCAGTACCAAGCGTGTGCGCGATTGTTCGTCACCACCGAGGGCGGCAGTTCCGTCGGTGAGGCGTACCAGAACAACCTGTTCTCGCAGGAACGCGTGTCTTCGTACGCCGGATTGGCCACCAGTACCCAGGTTGCCCAGAGAGCCGTCGATCAGTTGCAACTGCAGGGGTCGGCGGCGGACCTGCGTTCCCGGATCACCGCGACGCCGATCGAAAAGACCGTTCTGCTCGATCTGTGCGCCACCGATCCCGATCCCGAGGTCGCGCAGGCACTGACCAACGCGGTGGCCGGGCAGCTGACGCAGGTGGTGCAGGAACTCGAAACATCGCAGCGCGGCGGCGATCCCGCGGCCGGGGCCACCATCGTCGATCAGGGCGACGTTCCGTCGGCACCGATCGGCATGGGCCTGACCACGGCGCTCGGTCTCGGCGGTGCGATGGGCTTCGTTCTCGGACTCGCGCTCGCGCTGCTTCGCGGTCTGCTGGATCGCTCGATCCGGGACAGGCCGCGCGCGGAGGACGTCTCGGGCCGCGTCGTGCTCGGCGGTCTCCCTGCCGACGGGACGCGCCCCACGGTCGCGGTGGCGTCGGTGAAGACGATGGGCGAGCCGCTCCGCGCCCTGCGCACCAACATTCGCTTCCTCGGCGGCGGTTCTCCGCCGCGCGTCATCACCATCACCGGTCCGGCCGGCGGCGAGGGACGCACCAGCACGGCCATCGATCTCGCGGCCGTGCTCGCCGAGGCGGGACACACGGTGCTTCTCGTCGGCGGCGACCTGCGCAGCGCAACGTTGGGCACCCGGTTGGGTGTCGACCAGCACAGCGGTCTGTCGACCGTCCTCTCGGGCGAGCACGATATCGGTTACGCGATCCAGAACGATGTGTTCGACGGCGTCTCGGTACTGCCCTCGGGGCCCGTGCCGCCGAATCCGAGCGAACTGCTCGGATCGGATCGCGCCCAGCAGCTGCTCGAATCGCTGCGCGAGCGATACCGCTACGTCATCATCGACACACCGCCTCTGCTCGAGGTCACCGACGGTGCGATCCTCACCGCATTGGCCGACGGCACAGTGGTTCTCGCGCGCACCGGCCGCACCACGCGCGACAAGCTGCGCCGTGCGATCAAGGTGCTCGACGGTGTCGGCGGAACCGTTCTGGGCGTCGTGACCACCTTCGAACCCTCGGGTCGACGCCTCCTCGGTGGCACCTCCGCATCCTCCGAGAACGTCCGCGAATCACCCTCGAGCGCAGAGACATACACTGTTCCGCCCGCGTCGGCTCCGTCCCCTGCGTCTGCGGTGGTCAGGCCGAAGCCGGCGCAGAACGACACTGCGACCTCGTCGGCGAGCAGAGGATAGCCTCGATGTTCGGTAGGTGGGCGGTCCGAGTCGGCGTCCTGGCGACCGCCGCCGTAATGTCGATTTCCTGCTCGCAGCAAGCTCCGATCACACTGCCGCCCGGCGCGCAGACGGCTCCCGTCACGGCCGCTCCGGCGGCGTCGGAGCCGCCGCCACCGTCCACTTTCGGTGGTGCCGTACCGGGTTCGTTGATCTCGGCCGAGCCGATCGAGGACATCGCAGCAGACATCACCGAGTTGGGGGCTACCGCGACTCGCGTGGTGTATCGATCGACGTCGGGCGTGACGGGGGAGCCGACGGACGTCTCGGGCACCGTTGTCATCCCGGGTGGCACTGCGCCCCAGGGGGGTTGGCCGGTGGTGTCCTACGGGCACGGCACGACGGGAGTGCTGGAGGCGTGCGGGCCGTCGCGGTACGCCAACCTTCTCGGAAGCGCCCCCATCGTGGCAGCGTTGGTGCTCAACGGCTTCGCGGTGGCGATGACCGACTATCAGGGGCTCGGACTCGGTGGGTCGTATCACCCGTACCTGGACTCGAAGACGTTCGGCTACAACATGATCGATGCCGTCCGTGCGGCCAGGAACTTCATGCCCACCCTCAGCTCGCGGTGGGCCGCCTACGGAGTCTCGCTCGGCGGCATGGCAGCGTGGGCGGCAAGCGACCGCAATGCCGAGTACGGGGGCGGGCTCGAGCTGGTGGGGACCGCCGCGATGGTGCCGGTGTCGGACATGTCCGGCTTGGCCGATGCTGCCGCGAACGGGACTCTGACGCGGGCTCAGTACCCCCTGTTGATGTATGCGCTGCACACCTTGGCGATCAGTCATCCCGAGATGAACCTCGACGATTACCGGTCGGGGTTGGCGCGGGAGCGGTGGGACGACTTCATGGAATGCGTGCCGCCGAAGTCGGACGACGTGCCCGGGCTCCTGGCGCGTCTACAGGCCGCGGACCTGACGCCGGTCAGCGCCGAAGCAACGGATCGTCTGCGCGGATACCTGTCGGATATGGCTCTGCCGCAGCAGCGTTCGACGACGCCACTGTTGGTCATGTACGGCAGCGAGGACGATCTGATTCTGGAACCGTGGACCGAGAAGGCGTTGCAGCGGGCGTGCGATTCCGGAGACCTCGTCGAGTACGAGCTGCATCAAGGTGAGGGGCACGGCGATCTGGACAGCAGCCGGTCGCTGCCGTGGGTCAAAGGCATGTTCGCCGGCCAACGTCCCGTCGACACATGCGAGTTGAATCGATGATCGCACCCGCGGGTGTGCCGACCCTCAAGGACTACGGCCGTATTCTGTTGTCCGGCTGGGCATTGGTTCTCGCCGCCGCGATACTGTCGGCGGGTGCCGGGTGGTTGGCGACGCAGTTGGTCGAGCCGACATTCACCGCGTCTTCCCGCGTGTTCGTCACGGCTCCCGGCCCCACGTCGCCCAAGAACTCGCTCGACGGCAATCGCGGGTCGTTGGTCCGCGTCGAGACGTACGTTCAGTTGGCCACCGGGGAACAGGTGTTGCGGCGCGTCATCGCGTCGGAAGGATTGCCGGTCGAGCCCGACGTGCTGAAGAACGACATCACGGTGGTGCCCACTCCGGGCTCGGCGTTGATCGACATCTCGGTGGTGAACGCCGATGCCGAGCAGGCGCGAGACATCGCCAATGCCGTTGCAGTGCAACTGATCAAGCTGGTCGGGGAGGTCGATCTTGGGGCCGACGGAGCGGTGTCGGAGGTGACGCTCGTCGATGCGGCCACCACTCCTGATTCGGCCACCACACCGACGCCGACGAGCAACATGATTCTGGGGGGAGTGATGGGCGCGATCCTGAGCAGTGTGCTGGTGCTCGCATTCGGAATCGCACGCGACTCGATCGACCATCGCGATCAAGTGGAGAACATCGTGAAGCAGGCGACCGCTGCCCAGCGGACGCCAGCTGCAGAGGGGGTCCGATGACACTGTCGAGAACGCACCGAGTGAGCCGAGCGAGCGGTGCCTGCGCACTGGCCTTGATCCTGGTGACGTCGGGGTGTTCCTCCGACGAACCGCCTGCCGATCCGTACTCGATTTCACAATCCGCAGCGTTCGGTGCCACGCTCGACGCCGATTACGGCGAAGCAGGACCCGGTTCGCTCGAGAGTGCGCAGCAACTGCTGACCATCGATCGCCGGGTCAGCGCCGTGTCGTCCGTTGCCGCGCGGGTGATCTACTCGTCCACCTCCGGGGTCGACGGTTCACCGCAGCGTGTCTCGGGCACGATCTTCGCACCGGACGGCACACCGCCCGAGGGTGGTTGGCCCATCATCGCCTACGGCCACGGCACCACCGGCGTGCTCGAGGACTGCGCACCGTCCACCGATCCCGAACTGCTCGGCAGTTCGCAGATCGTCGCGGCTCTGGTGCGGTCCGGGAACGTCGTCACTGTGTCGGACTATCAGGGGCTGGGCCTCGAGGGTTCGTACCATCCCTATCTCGACGCTCGTACCGTCGGGAACAACCTCATCGACTCGGTGCGCGCTGCCCGCAAGCTCATTCCCGATGCGTCCACGAAGTGGGCTGCGTTCGGCGGGTCGCAGGGTGGTCAGGCGTCCTGGGCCGCAAACGAACTCGCGGGGACCTACGGCGAGGGTCTCGACATGGTCGGGTCGGTCAGCCTCGTCCCGGCAGCGGACATCACCGGGTTGGCGGCCGCGGCCGCCAACGGCACGCTCACCGACGATCAGAAGCCCCTGTTGCAGTGGGTTCTGGTGGGCCTGGCCCAGTCGCATCCCGAGATCGACCTGGACGACTACCGTCGGGGCATCGTCGAGGAGAAGTGGGACGAGCTCTCGGCGTGCGGCGGCGTCCTCGCTGCCGACCGCACATCCCTGGCGGCGCAGATCAGTGACGACGATCTGCGTCCGGCAACCCCCGAGGCGACGGCGAAGCTCGCGGACTACCTGCGTGAGATGAGCTTGCCGACGTCACCGGCCGCCGCACCGATGCTGGTTCTCTACGGTGGCCAGGACACGTTGATCTCGCAGCCGTGGACCGAGGCCGCCATCGCGGCCGGCTGCGCCAACGGAGACACGATTCAATCTGTGCTCCAACCGAATTCCGGTCACGCAGACATCGACGGTGCTGCTGCGTTCGGATGGCTCGGCGACCGGTTCGCCGGTATCGACGCCATCAGCTTCTGCCCGCCTCCTGCGCCATGACCTTCAGAGGGTATCCATGACCGCCACACCCGACAGCACCGCGACCGCCGCCACCGCGGTCTCCGATACCGGAATCAAACGACCTGCCCGCCTCGTCGGGCTCGACGGCCCCCGCGGATTCGCCTGCCTGTGCGTGCTCGCCGTGCACGTCGGCGGCCACTACTCGCCGCAGACGGTCCTGACCTACAAGCTCGGGGTGCTGGGTCAGGGGTTGATCTTCTTCTTCGCGCTGTCGGGCTTCCTGATCTTCCTGCCGATGGTCCGAAAGCTGTTCGCAGGCAAACCGATGCCGAACAATGTCAGCTACGCGATGCATCGGTTGCTGCGAGTGTTTCCGGCGTACCTGTTCATCTTCCTGTTCGCGAACTACGTGATGCGTGCGGTGTTCGTGGAGAACGCCGCTGTGGCCGAGCAGCATTTCACCGACAACGGTCTGGGCATCCTCACCGACCCGTTGACACTGTTGGCCAATCTGACGCTGGTGCACACTTACATTCCGAGCATGATCCAGACCGGCATCAACCCGTCGTGGTCGCTGTCGCTGGAGTTCGCGTTCTACATCGCACTGCCGTTGCTGACGAGCATCGCGTTCTTCCTGCGTAAGCGCACGTCCCTCTCGGCACCGGTGCTGGCGTTGATCCCGGTGGTGATCATGTTCGCCATCGGAATCACCGGAAAGCTCTACACCGCATCGCGCGTCGGGCCGTCGGGCATCACCGATCCGAAACTGCTGGAATGGGGACCCAACGAGATCGCGGTGCTCAGCCGTAGCTTCTGGTCGCTGGCAGACAATTTCACGTACGGCATGCTGGCGGCGGTGGTGTTCGTCGCGATCGACAACGGAATTCTGAAGGGCGCGTTCGTCGACAGAATGCGGTGGTGGACGGGCATCGCGATGATTCCGACCGCAGTGATCTCGCTGATGCTGATCGACAACAACTCGCGCTGGCAGACGTCCACCGTGTCACTCGGATCGGCCTTGCTGATTCTGTTCATCGTCGTGCCGCTGGCCCGCGGTGAGCGCTCGAAGTTGGCCGAATGGGCCGATTGGGCACCACTGAGCTACGTGGGCATGATCTCGCTGAGCGTCTACCTGTGGCACTTCCCCATTCTGATCATGGTGGGGCGCTTCGGCTGGATGGCAGGAGACAGCCCGTTGGGGCTACTGCGGAACTTCGTGCTGGTGAGCGCCGTGAGCATCGCATTCGGAGCGGTGACATACCGCTTCATCGAGAAGCCGTCGTTGACGTACGCGCGTAGATTCAAGGCGAGCAAATAGATTCATGCACTCCGTCCGTAGGCTCGCCGCGCCGCTGCTGCTGCTCCCTCTGCTCGCGGGATGCGCCGTGGTGGTGCCGCTCGGCGGCCAGGCGCAGGGCGCTCTGGCATCGGTGGTTCGTGGTGCAGATCCTGAGACGATGGACATCGCGAATCCTGGTACCGGCAGCGGCTCCATCGTGAGTGCCGAGACCATGCCGAATCTGCCACTGCCGGTGCGGATGTCGGGTATCGAATCGGCACGGGTGGTGTACCGCTCGGTGCAGCCGGGTGTGGGCGAGCGCGAGGTATCGGGCACGGTGTTCACCCCCTCCGGCGATGCGCCCGAGGGGGGATGGCCCGTCATCTCCTACGCCCATGGCACAACGGGAATCGAGCAGGCATGCGCGCCGTCGAGGTCCGCGTCGCTGCTGGGCGCATCGGCGCTCGTACAGGGTTACACCACAGCGGGATTCGCGGTCGCCATCACCGACTACGAGGGTCTGGGACATCCCGGCAACCACGCGTACCTGGACAACATCACCGCCGGCTACGACGTCATCGATGCCGTTCGCGCTCTGCGCAACGTCTTCCCCGACGTCGGTACCGAGTGGGCTGCGTTCGGTGGTTCGCAGGGTGGCGGCGCTGCGTGGGCGGCGAACGAACTCGCCGATTCCTATGCGCCCGAGCTGGATCTGGTCGGTGCCGTCGCTCTGGCACCTGCAGCGAACATGGTCGGGCTGGTGGACAAGGCCATTGCGGGAACACTGACCGACGACCAGGGCCCGTTGCTGCAGTGGGTGCTGGAGTCGTTGGCGCGACGCGACTCGCCTCTGAACCTCGACGACTACCGCAGCGGCGATGCCGCGCAGAATTGGGCTGCGCTCACCGGGTGCACTCCGGACAAGGCCGGTGCACGTGAGGACGCGGTGAAGAGGCTGGGGGACAAAGACTTTGCACCGAAGTCCGATGCTGCTGCGGCTGCCCTTCGACAGGCTCTGGCTCGGATGGCCGTGCCGCAGGGCCCGGCCTCGGCACCGATGCTGGTGGCCTACGGCGACGCCGACACGTACATCGATGCGGCGTGGACCGACACGGCCCTCGAGCAGGCCTGCGCGTTCGGAGACGTCATCACCATCGATCGTCAGGCCGGGCGGGGGCACGGAGACGTGAACGGCGACGCCGTCAATCAGTGGATAGCGGATCGTTTCGCCGGGGTACCTGCGCAGAACGATTGCAGTTGAACAGGGGGATCGTCGTGGGGTTACGTCAGGATCTGACAGTCCGGGCCAAGGACGTCGTGAAGAAGCGTCTGGGACGCGGCATTGCGGTGGACGCGATCGACGAGCCGTATCTTGTTGTTGCGGTGCTGGGGCAGTCCAATGCGCACGGTGCCGGCGTCGGATTGGACAGGGCTGGCCTGGATGCGCCGCATCCGCAGGTGCATCAGTGGGCAGCGTCGGGGCGATCGAAGAACACCATCGTGGCGGGCAGCAATCCGCTGTTTCACGAGGTTCCATCCAAGGCCGTGGGGTTCGGCCCGACGTTTGCAGCGCACCTCGCCGATACGACGGGTAAACCGGTGTTGCTCGTTCCTTACGCGCGCGGAGACTCGGGCTTTGCGCGCATCCACGGCATCTCATGGGATCCAGTCGATACGGGTGCCCGCGTCAATCTGTTCTGGAATGCCATGCAGCGCATCCGCACCGGCCTGGCCACCAAGCCCGGCAACGAGCTCGCGGCGGTGCTGTGGCATCAGGGCGAGAGCGATGTGCCGTTGCTGACCGGGCCGGTGTACGCCGAGAAGCTCGACAGTCTCATCGATGCGCTGCGCACCGAGTTCGGTGATGTGCCCTTTGTTCTGGGCCAGATGGTGCCGGACGAAATCGAATCGGGGGAGCCCAACTACGCCGTCATCGACGCGGTACATGCCGATACTCCGCGTCGAAGGACTAACGTTGCGTATGTGCCGGGCCCGAAGGGGCTCTACAACAGCGAGACCGAGAAGATCCACTACAGCGGTGCAGGGCAACGGGAATTGGGGCACCGAATGTGGACGGCGTTCGCGAGACTGTCATCGCGTATCCAGTAGCTGTAGTCCACGGTGTGCTCCGATCGTCACTTCTTGTGGCGCAGGGTCGAGATGATGCGATCGACGTCAGCAGGTTCGAGGGCTCCGTCGATCTGTTGGTCGGTCTGCACCATGAACACCGCGACGGTTGCATTCGAGTAGCCCTGTGTTGCCACCACATCGAAGGTGGCTTCAGTTGGGTCGCAATCGAATTTCTGCGCCAGGTTGCGTGCGGCAACCGAGTAGCGAATCGCAGGTGCCCCGTCGATCGCGAACTCTGTCGGTTCTGAATAAACGATTTGTACACCATCGTCAGGCTCGTCCCGGAAGATAGCCTCGGCCTGTCGACTTACCTCGAATGCTGCTGTGGCCACGTCGATTCCGTTACGGCCAGTTATCCCCGTGATTGCCTTGCGGGCCCCGTCTCGATGCTCGGGACAATAGTCGTAGCCGTACATGGCGATGCCTCCGAAGGTCACTGACCCTGTGTCGCCCTCCCAGCCCGCAACAGCCTGGGAGCCGTCTCTCCAATCACCGGGCACCGTATAGCTGATGCCGTACCTGGTATCGATGGGGATGGGGTCACCCTCGGGCACGATGTTCTGGGGCGGCGGAAACTCCATCGACGGAAACCCGGGCGGCGGTCCAGGACGGGTGGACGTTGCCAATGGGGAACCGGCGGCCGGCGGCGTGCTCGTGGCCGGAGTCGTAGTGGTGGCCGGAAACGCTGCGCCTTGGTATCCACCCGGCGCTTGCGGCCCGAGCTTGGGTAGCACAAGTCCGACGAACACAAGCAGTCCCAGCAACGCCGCGACGCGCAGTAGACGCATTTTCAGACTCACAACGCTCCCCCCGAAGTCGCCACACGTTAGCACCTCGGTTCAGGTCGCACGTTCGACCGACAACGGTTGACATCGAGTGACGTTGTGTTGCTTAGTGGACCTCGGGGAGTGGGGCGGAATGTGGGATTCTGCTCTGCCAGAAACACTCTGGACGCCTCTGGTTAATGCACTCGAAACATGTAACGACCTGCGGTTTTGCGTCGATCAACATACCGTTACCAAGTGACACGATAAGTAGAACAAGATAATCTGCACGACGGGGTGGCACGGAGCAGTGTCGATCACGCAGGGGTTCGGCAACGCGTACGTACCGAGGGGAAACAAGTGTCAGTCAGAGACCTGGAAACGCAGAGTTCGGTTGTCTCGCGGCGTGACGCACGACGGCTGCGTAAGACGACGTCGCGTCGTGATTGGGAGACGCATTACACCGAGGGACTACGGGTGACCGACACCCTTGTTGTTCTCGGTGCCGTCACGGTCGCTCAGATCATCCGCTTCGGCGATATCGACTTTCGTGAGCCGTGGGCCATCGTGAGCTATTTCGGAATCTCGGGTGTGCTCGCCGTCTTGTGGTTGGCGTTCCTCGCCATCTTCCGCACCCGCTCTCCGCGGGTGATCGGCAACGGCTCGGAGGAGTACCGACGCATCGTCTCGGCCACCTTCCGCCTCTTCGGCACCATTGCCATTCTGTCGCTGCTGTTCCGGTTCGACATCGCTCGGCTGTATCTGGCCATCGCGCTACCCGTCGGCATGATCGGTTTGTTGCTGAGTCGGTGGGGGTGGCGCAAGGTGGTTGCCCGCAAGCGCGCTCACGGCGGCTACCAAACGTCGGTACTCATTGTCGGAAGCCGTAGTTCGGCGCTGTCGATGGCGGCGTCCTTCGAGCGTTCTCCCGAAGCCGGCTACAGCGTGGTCGGAATCTGCCTCCCCAACTACGAGCCCGGCAACGACACCTCGCTCACCGTCGACGGGGTCGAGATCCCCGTGCTGGGAGACGAGCACAGCGTTGTCGAGGCCATCGAAGCGTCCGGAGCCGACACCGTCGCGGTGACGGCCACCGAGCACATCGGCCATCACGGTCTGCGAAAGATGGTGTGGGACTTGGAGAAGAAGAAGGTAGACCTCGTCGTGTCCCCGGGTGTGGTGGACGTGGCAGGTCCGCGGCTGGTGATGCGACCGGTGGCGAACTTCCCGCTCATCCACGTCGAGAAGCCGCAGTACAACGGCGCGAAGCGCTTCAGCAAGACGGCCTTCGACTTCGTGTTCGCCGCCTCGATTCTGCTGCTCATCTCACCGATCCTCATCGCCCTCGCCGTGATCATCAAGCTCACCAGCAAGGGCCCGGTCTTCTACAACTCCGAACGAATGGGCATCGACGGCAAGCCTTTTCAGATGATCAAGTTCCGCAGCATGGTGCAGGATGCGGACAAGCGTGTGCAAGAACTGGCCGCCCTGAACGAAGGCGCGGGCGGAGTGTTGTTCAAGATGCGCGACGACCCACGGGTCACCCGCGTCGGCAAGGTGATGCGGAAGTTCAGCCTCGACGAGCTGCCGCAGTTCGTCAATGTGCTCAAGCGCGAGATGAGTGTGGTGGGTCCTCGACCGCCACTGCGCAGTGAAGTGGAAACCTACGACGGCGAGGTGCGACGCCGCCTGCTCGTCAAGCCGGGTGTCACCGGGCTGTGGCAGGTGAGTGGCCGATCCGATCTGTCGTGGGAGGAAAGCGTTCGTCTCGATCTCTCGTACGTCGAGAATTGGTCGATGACGGGGGATCTGCTCATCATCGCCAAAACTGCAGTGGCCGTGTTCAAGAGTGAAGGCGCGTACTGACACAGGCACTCATCGTGCGGGTGGTCGGGTTTGTTCGTATCATTTTCTGATGACGAGTATTTCGGAGAACGAAATTGGTACCTCATTGGCGCAGAACTCTTTTCACGATTTCTTGTCCGATCGCGTGGACCTGATTGCACGGGTGCATCTGAATCGGTCGACCTCGCTGCACGCGGTGATCTCGGACAGCGTCGACGCGTACACATCGGCATTCGCCGAATATCACGGCACCGAGGCCTCGCTGGACCTACTTGCCCCCGAGGTTCGGACCGAATTGAGCGACTTCATCCACCGCTGCGCCGAGGCCGTCGAGGAGCCTGAGAACCCGCAGTTTCCCGTTCGTCGCTAGAAATTGGTTCCTGAGTTACCGGCCGTCCATCGTGTTGTGGACCCCGTCCCTGGAGTATCGGAGACGCCGGGACTGCGTTTACTATTCGCAGACGCGGGTGTAGTCCACGCGAGAGCCCAGCATCAGTCGGGGCATTGTCTCGACCGAACACTTGGCTCAACAGCACAACCGACGGGGAACGAACAGTATGCGAATCACAGTCTTCGGTACCGGCTATCTCGGTGCCACTCATGCCGCGTGCATGGCCGAACTCGGCCACGAGGTGCTCGGTGTCGATGTGGACCCGGCCAAGCTCGCCAAGCTCGAAGCCGGTGAGGTTCCCTTCTGGGAGCCCGGTCTCGAAGAGGTGCTGCAGCGCAACATCGCGGCCGGCCGTCTCCGCTTCACCGCGTCGTACCAGGAAGCCGCAGACTTCGCGGACGTGCACTTCCTCGGCGTCGGTACTCCTCAGAAGAAGGGGGAGTTCGCGGCCGACATGAAGTTCGTCGACTCGGTCATCGACACGCTGGCCCCACTGCTGACGAAGCCTGCGGTCATCTTCGGTAAGTCGACCGTGCCTGTGGGCACAGCCGAGCGTCTCGGCCGTATGGCCCGTGAACTCGCACCCGCGGGTGACGGCGTCGAGGTCGCCTGGAACCCGGAATTCCTGCGGGAGGGTTACGCCGTCAAAGACACTCTCCATCCGGATCGCCTCGTGCTGGGTGTCGACCGCGCCCGTCCGGGTCGCGCCGAGGACCTCGCCCGTGAGGTCTACGCGCAACTGCTCGACGAGAAGATCCCGTTCCTGGTCACCGATCTTGCTACCGCCGAGCTGGTCAAGGCATCCGCCAATGCGTTCCTGGCCACAAAGATCTCGTTCATCAATGCCATCGCCGAGGTGTGCGAAGCCGCGGGTGCAGATGTCACCGTGCTGGCCGACGCCATCGGCCACGACGAACGTATCGGACGCAAGTTCCTCAACGCCGGCATCGGCTTCGGTGGTGGCTGCCTGCCCAAGGACATCAGGGCGTTCATGGCCAGGGCCGGTGAACTCGGTGCCGATCAGGCTCTGACCTTCTTGCGCGAAGTCGACAACATCAATATGCGACGCCGTACCCGCATGGTCGAGCTGGCGCGCGAGGCATGTGGGTCACTTCTCGGTGCTCGGGTCGCCGTGCTCGGTGCGGCGTTCAAGCCCGATTCGGACGACGTGCGTGACTCACCGGCCCTCAATGTTGCCGGGCAGATCCAGCTCCAGGGGGCCGCGGTCAACGTGTACGACCCCAAAGCCATGGAGAACTCGCGGGCACTGTTCCCCACTCTGACCTACAGCAACTCCGCGTTGGAGGCGTGCGAGGGCGCGGACGTGGTGCTGGTGCTGACGGAATGGAAAGAGTTCAAGGCGCTTGCTCCTGAGGACCTGGATGGCGCAGTGCGCAGCAAGACCCTGATCGACGGACGTAACTGCCTGGACCCGGAGCAGTGGCGGGCGGCGGGGTGGAACTACCGCGGGCTCGGCCGTCCCTGATCAGGATGAAGAAAACCGAGCGAAAAATTCATTCGTTGGAATGAATTGAGGAACTCATTCTTTTGACTCTGACTTTCCGCCGATTCGATTTCTTGCGCTCGCTGATGTAGGCGAAATCCTTGCTTCGACCCATTCGGTCTACTGAGGGTTTGTTCAGGAGCCCTTCGACGGGGGTGAGTCCGTCGATCGCACAATAATCGGCGCTGAAGCCTGTGAAGCCTCACATCACCGTGTCGATTGTGTTCAGATGTAACGTTTTTGGGCCCTGGCGCGGTTACATCCAAAGGGTTCCAGTCGCACGGATCGCCTAGTCAGCGAAGGTGTGGTACACCGATTACCTGCTGTTATTTGTTTGTGATCTAGGCCGCTCGCGTGGTGCATCTGATAACAGCGTGGGACTATTCCAATTCGATACCAGTTGCTTGCCGGATTGGGTCGGACCGAAATTCTGCGTACACCTCCGGTGTCCGCCGTAATACAGAGGAGGGGAGCACGTGGCATCTGTCGGGGCTGCACAGCGCTCTCTGTGGGGTTATCCGCGTCGGCAGGGCGCGGTGGCAACACGCACCCTGACTTCGCGTCACGTGTGGGAAGAGCAGTACATCAGGCGACTGCGTGCAACCGACGTGGTCGTCGTCGTTCTGTCGGTCGCGTTGGCTCAGGTCGTACGTTTCGGTGACGGCGATGTGGCGACTGCGGGTTTGCTCCCGACGGTGACGTACACCGGTGTTTCCATTGCTCTGGCCGCCCTCTGGATCTCCTTCCTCGCGATCTTTCGGACCCGATCGCCTCGCGTCATCGGAAACGGCGCGGAGGAGTACCGGCGTATCGTCTCGGCAACCTTCCGCCTCTTCGGGGTCATCGCGATCGTGTCCCTGCTGTTCCGCATCGACTTCGCTCGTCTGTATCTGGCCATCGCGTTGCCTGCCGGACTGCTTGCGCTCCTGGTGAGCCGGTGGCTCTGGCGCAAGGTGGTCACTCGGCTGCGGAGCAAGGGTGAATACAAGACCTCGGTGTTGATCGTGGGCAGCCGTACCGCCGCGGTGTCGATGGCTCAGTCGTTCGAAGGATCGCCGGCCTCGGGTTACGCGGTGGTGGGAATCTGCATGCCCGGTTACGAGGCTCCGCGGGACGGGCTGGTTCATGTGGAAGGCACCGACATTCCAGTGCTCGGGGATGAGCACGACGTTCTCGATGCGATCAACGAGTGCGGTGCCGACACGGTGGCCGTCACCGCTACCGAGCACCTGGGCAACAAAGGCATTCGCAAGATGATCTGGGACCTGGAGAAGAAGAACGTCGACTTGGTGGTCGCCCCAGGTGTGGTCGATGTAGCCGGTCCGCGCCTGGTGATGCGGCCCGTGGCCGGCTTCCCTCTGATCCACGTCGAGAAGCCCCAGTACAACGGTGCGACGCGATTCAGCAAAACTGCCTTCGACCTGACGTTCGCGGCTCTGGTGCTGGTGATGATCTCGCCGATCCTGCTGGCAGTCGCCATTGCCGTGAAGACCACGAGTCGTGGGCCGATCTTCTACAAGTCCGAGCGAATGGGCATCGACGGCACACCGTTCTCGATGATCAAGTTCCGAAGTATGACTGCCGACGCGGACAAGCAGGTCGCGGATCTGCTCGATCAGAATGAGGGTGCAGGTGGGGTGCTGTTCAAGATGCGTGACGATCCGCGGGTTACGCCCGTAGGCAAGGTGCTACGTCGTCTCAGTCTCGACGAGCTTCCGCAGTTCGTCAACGTTCTCAAGCGCGAGATGAGTGTGGTGGGGCCGAGGCCTCCGCTGCGCCGCGAGGTCGAGACCTACAACGGTGAGGTTCGTCGGCGACTGTTGGTCAAGCCCGGGGTGACCGGTCTGTGGCAGGTCAGTGGCAGATCCGACCTGTCGTGGGAAGAGACAGTCCGGCTGGACCTCTCGTACGTCGAGAACTGGTCGATGGTAGGGGACCTGCTGATCATTGCGAAAACGATCAGGGCGGTGACTGCGCGTGAAGGTGCGTACTAGAAATCGTAAGGCTGAGCTGCAAGCAGTCAGCATGTCGTTTGGCGCAGTTCAATCAAACTAAGCCGTCGAAACTGTTGTGCTATCGGAATGAGAATATCTTGGGCATCGCACTGTTAGTAGTCGCCTACAATTCACCACATGAAGGTATCGATCGCCTGATCGAATCACTTGCAGACTCGAAGCCCCACGAAGAATGCACAAACGAGATCGAGGTCGTCGTCGTACAAAACGATTCTGGTCCGGCTTACAAGCGAAACGGTGCCGTAACACTGCAGGGCCACGGAAACATCGGTTTTGGTGCTGGTGTGCGCCTGGCACTTGAGAATTCATCGTCAGAAATAGTCGCAATTGCGAACCCTGACTGCTACTTGGAAGAAGGCCGCGGACTCCGCGAACTTATTGCGTGCCTGCAAAATGGCCCTACTCATTCGATTGTCTCGCCACTGGTTGTTGGTCATTCGGGCAAAATTGAGCATCACGCGTACGGTGACTGGACATTCACCCCAACGAGATACCTGATACGGGCCTGGAGTCGCCTTGTACTTCAACTCGGATCTTCCGCTCGAATTCCCAGAGGGCTGAAGCTTCCTGGGACGTTTCTTATCATGAATAGAGACGTGGCCAACGGACTTGGACCATTCGATCCCAAATTCTTTTTATACGGCGAGGACAGAGACATGTGCCGCCGCGCACGCGCGATGAATATAGAACTCTTGCTCTGCCGTGAAGCAATCGCAATTCACGAGGGTGGAGTGAGTGCTAAGTCTGTGCCACATATCGTCACCCGCGGTCAAGCAGCTGCCGCTTTAGAGATTGCACGCCGCAAGTTCGGGTTCCTTGGATCTGTGCTCGCCGGGTTTGATCTCCTGGTAACGTCGCGCAGCTCTGATATTCGCAAGATTAGACTCGCCGAGATACGTCATTCCTTTGGTCGGGAGAAGACATGATCCGATCGAGTAGCCGCGTACCAAGAGAGCGGTCTACGCTAGTCATGCGGCTTCTTAAGGGTGGGGCACCTGCCCTTCTCGCAGGGGGGATCTCCCTTTTGACTCCGCTCTTAGGATTGCAATTTTTGGATCCTGATACATACGTAGTCTGGGCGCTCGCTTCGACACTAATCACAGTATTCTTGGTCCTTGACTTCGGAACAGGAACCCTTTCCGTTAGCCTAGCTGCGCAGGGCCAGGCATATCCACGCGCTCTATTAAAGCTCTGCGCAATTACTAGTGCCACCCCAATTCTGTTGTCAGCGTTGGCGATTACGATATGGCCATGGTACGCGCGCAATGCGGACGTGTCTGCGAGTTTCGGGGACGTTGCGACGCTGTTTGTCCTTCTTGCCATTGGGACAGTCTGCCGAGGTATCGGGCTTGTGATCGCCGGAGTTGCACTTGGTAAGTCGCGCTATGTGTTGCGCGCATGGGTATACTTGTCAGGCGCGTTGACGCAGCTGCTTGTCGTTTCTTTGCTTCTCGGACTCGGTAAAGGAGTAATTGCACTAGGGTTGGGGATCCTACTTAGTGGGGTCGTACAGATGGTAATTGCCATCGCAAGGGTGCAGACAATAGTGGACCGTCCGGATGATCAGACTGTCAACATCGACGGAGTCATCTGGCAATTCGCTAAATCAAAAGGTGCCGTGGCCGCGATTGGTTTGTCGATACTGCAGCTTGATCGATGGGCGCTGGGTTTATCCGGCTCGCCAGAAAATTTGCAAGTGTATGACGCAGCCACCCGGCTTGGGTCGATACCTAAAGTTGCTTTGGTGGCGCTGCTGGCCGGCTTAATAAAGGAAATGAGCGATTCAACCAGTAGCAGTACCCTCGCGGTGCGTAAAACCTACATCAAGTCTATGGTAATTACCGCATCGGTAGGCATCGCCGGAGCCGGGTGTGCCCTGATGGGGAGTTGGATACTTGGTTTGCTTACAGACTCAACCGCAGTCTTGATAGTCTGCGTTGTTATATGTGCACAGACCGCAAGTGCATTAACTATTCCAATAACAATGTATCTCGCGTCAATTCGACGCCCTGCTCTCGAACTGATGTACTTGCTTCCAATGGCTGCGGTAGTTTACGCCGCATTTGCTTACGGAATTTTCGCTCAGGATTCGATTGCGCTGATCCTTATCTCAACCCTAGCGATCATTCTAAGCTCGCTCGCTTACAGTGCATTTGGTTCGTCACGCCTAGCTAAGGGCGGTTGGCATGCCTAATATGCGCGTATCTATGCCGAGTCCAGCGAGAAGCGAAGTGTCCAGCTATTCTGCTAAAATAGGCGCGCCGAAAATTCTGGTCCTTTTCGGTCTTACGTTATGCCTTCTGTTCCCCTTTAATGCGGCAGCACCAGACGGATTGTGGCAAATACTGGCGCTGACAGTAATCCTCTCGGGGATTTGTTCGTTCTATCTGTTACTTTGGAGAGTCCAGCTTAGTCAAGTTAGCGTCGGCATAGTTACCGTTGGCGTTCTGGTTTTTGGAACTACAGGGTTGCTCGTTCCTGACCGGATCGTGTCTGTCAGTCTGCTTGTTTCATCCGCCGCTGTTGGGGTTGCCGCTGCGACAATACCGCAGGCTAAAAAGTGCGTCTGG
This sequence comes from Rhodococcus sp. ARC_M5, assembly GCF_022810405.1. Taxonomy (GTDB): domain Bacteria; phylum Actinomycetota; class Actinomycetes; order Mycobacteriales; family Mycobacteriaceae; genus Rhodococcoides; species Rhodococcoides navarretei. Next base: position 191,976 of record NZ_JALGQE010000004.1, on the reverse strand, counting down.
ACCATTCTCGGGGCATCAATGCTCGTACTTTCGGCATCATTCTTTTTTAGTTTCGATCTGCTAGTCACCACAGGAATCGACTTGCGAGTCGAATACCCAAACTCCGGACTCTTTCGAGCAACTGGGGTCATGGGGCACCCGTTGCTATCAGCATTTGTCATTGTGACTCTTTGCTGCGGACTGGCAGCATACTACTGGGCTAGTTTTCGAGGATTCGCTATACTTCTAATTCTCTTCTCTGGTACGGGTGCCGCACTATTCACCGGTACGCGTTCGGCCTTCATCACTACTGCCATAGTGTGTCTCATCGCCACTATTTCATCAGCTCTGACCCGGAAAATGTCCACCGTCGCTCGGACTGCCTACTTGCTAGGTGTGGGAAGCATATTAACTCTGACCTACTTCTCAAGTACACTATTGACCGCAAGTCAATTACGGGTTTTCGACTTCAGTGAGTTGGCATCCGAAGCTTCCTTCGCGACTAGAGCGAATACATTGTCCATCCTGCAGCGTGCGGAAGCGAGTCTCACTTGCACAGGAGTCTGCGAGGTTACCGGCCGCGGATTTCGGCGATCTACAGACTATTTTGCGACTTACAGTAATTCCAGCCTCGTACGCACCTTCGACAACAGCTATGTAACAGCGTACTTTGACCTAGGAATACTTGGTGTCGCTCTTATTCTTTTCGTGCTGACTTTAATACTTCGAACCAAGGTGGATGCTGGTACCAAGCTCTGCATTTTCGGCGTAATCTCTCTACCTGCATTCTTTTTTGACAGCATTTACTCAGTCGGAACAGTGTGCGCATCTGCATTCTTGCTGGCTCTGGTCTGGGGTCAAGTCTGTGCGCCAGCACGCTCACAGGAATTTCTTGAAAGGACACGGTCGATTTGATAAAGCTGAGGGGCTTGCGAACCAAATTGCGAGAACACCGGTCGGACTTGCGGAGATTGCAGCGTGCAGGAGTCGCATCGGTAGGCGTCGGGACATATGGAACGCCACGTATTCTCGACTTTAAATACGACCCGACAAAGCTGACTATTGGATCGTATTGTTCTATTGGTGAGGGCGTAACATTTGTACTTGGTGGAGGGCACCCAACAGATGAAGTTACGACCTTTCCGTTTAGGATAAAATTTAACCTGCCAGGGGCAGGTAGTGATAGCCATCCTAAATCCCGCGGAGATATCGTTGTCGGTTCTGACGTCTGGATCGGAGCGGGGGTTACAATTTTGAGCGGGGTAGCTATCGGCGATGGCGCCGTTATTGGAGCGGGATCGGTGGTGTCTCGTGACGTACCTCCATTCACAATCGCTGTAGGCAATCCCGCACGTGAAGTGCGGAAAAGATTTGACCAAGAGACCTCCGATGCCATTAGCCGAATTCGGTGGTGGGAATGGTCAATTGACAAGATCACCGATAACGTGGACATCATATCGAGTGACGATGTGCATCGCTTTTTGAAAGAGTTTGACAAATGATTTCAGGCAACAGTTCGGGCCACCGTTTAAATAACAAAGCGGGAGAGGTATCGCTCGTGGATAGCTCAACGAATGAATGGACAGTCACACACGATTTTGCTTTCGCTTTTGGCGGCGCAGAACTTGTGACTTCGGTACTGTCGCGGGATTTGCTGCCGGGTGCGCCAGTTGTAACGGTTGGCGGCAGCAGAAAAGTCCTGGAGCAGATTTCTGGGTCTCGAAATAAATCTCGCCGGGTGGTTGGTTTTGTTAGTGGAAATACGTACCGTTATCTTCTCCCCCTATACCCTTTTATCGTCCGAGCGTTTCCTAATGTGCGAGGCAATGTTCTTGCATCGTCTTACGCTTTTGCGCACGGAATAAGATGCACTGGGTCAAAGGTCGTCTACTGTCATAGCCCTTTGCGGCAAGCCTGGAGTGGAAGCGAATTGTATTCCGGTGCGGGTGCGTTCTCGGAACGGCTAGCGGTTCGGATATTTGGTCCGTATTTGCGATGGTTCGATCGTAGATTTGCGAAGGATGTAGACGTATTTATAGCGACAAGTCGGGCAGTCAAGGAGCGAATAGAGCGGTATTACGACGTGTCAAATGTTGTATTGATTCCGCCGCCATTGAAGCTTCCGGAACTGTCAGATCCTATCCCGCACCACGCGCGTGGCGAGTCGTTTCTATGGGTAGGGAGAGTAATTGAGCCCTACAAGAGGCTCGGTCTCGTTCTGGATGTCATGCGAGCACGACCAGATCTGCACTTGGACGTTGTGGGCGATGGTAGAGATTTAAAGATGTTGCGCGCGGACGCCCCAACTAATGTGACATTCTTGGGTTGGCAGGGGAAAGCATCGCTGTCCTTCTTGTATGCGAATGCCGCGGCTCTCCTGTTTGGTAGCGAGGACGACTTCGGAATCGTTCCAGTGGAAGCCATGGCATGTGGTACACCGGTCATCGCTTATGGTGCCGGGGGTGCGCTCGACACCGTGGTTCATGGTCAGTCAGGTTTGTTATTTCATTCACAAACCCCTGAATCTATGCTGGGTGCGATTAAGGAGTTCGAGTCTATGGAGTGGAATTCGGAGTCGATAGCGAAAAACACACGTGAGCGATTTAGTAAAGAGTCCTTTCTGGAGCGGATGAGGGTGATAACTAATGGAACCTTCTCATAACGAGGGTCAGAGTATAGTTGTCTTTTACGGACATTGCGCAAGAATGTCCGGTGCGGAGATTGCGCTACTCAATACTACTTCGAACATGTCGCGTGGTCGACCCATTGTGGTGTTGGGGGAAGACGGTCCTCTTCATGCCCGTCTCAGGGGTTTGGGTGTAGAGGTGCATATTCTTCCACTTGTGGGTGACGTAAGAAATGCATCACGCTCGAAGATCGCTTTCAACACCGGGCTAGTCTCGTCGGTCTGGAAGTCACTGGTTTACATACGACTTCTAAGGGTCAAGCTCCGCAGCCTTGGTCCTGATGTGATCGTCTCGAACTCAATGAAGGGGCACCTGCTGGTCGCGGGAACTGGACTGTGGGCAAGAACTAGATTTTTCTGTTACGTCCGCGATCGCGTTTCGACCGATTTCATGAGCAGGTTGGGTGTCTTGCTCATACGGCTGACGTTACGAATAGCTCCGTTTGGTGTTCTGGCCAACTCGAAATCGACAATGGAGACTGTGCCGAAGGTTCGCAGAGGACGTGCTTCCGCCATTATCCCCAGCCCTATTCTTACACCCAAATATTTGGCTACTGGGTCGGGATGTAGTCACGTTCATTTTGCCCTGGTGGGACGTATTGCTGAATGGAAGGGGCAGGAATTTGCAATCCAGGCATTCGCGAACTTGGTAAAAACAACGCCGGCGAAGTTGACGTTGATTGGTGGTGCGTTATTTGAGGATGCCGCCTACCTGGAGAGACTAAAGTCCGTAATAGCGGATTTGGGGTTGTCCTCGAATGTTCATCTGACTGGGCACGTCAACGACGTCTATGCGGCACTCGAATCGGTCGATGCGGTCATCCATACATCAATTATCCCGGAGCCCTTCGGGCAAGTTATCGTGCAGGCAATGGCCATGGGGCTTCCAGTTCTGGCGTCCGGGGAGGGCGGTCCGTTGGAGACAATTACTGACGGCAGAGACGGCTTATTCTTCGAGCCACGCGACGTTCAATCTTTGACCGATGGGATGATGCGTTTGGTGAAAGATCCTGTGTTGCGGTCAAGGCTAGGAGCCGCTGCTGTCGAAACAGCGAGGCACTACTCGCCTGAGAACTTGGTCGCAAAGTTCGAGGGGTTCTTGCTTGATAGTTGACTGTGACATCGGATATCAGGTTGTCAGCAGTCAAGATCTTGAACGGAGCTGGCTTAGCTTCCAGCAGTGTGCTCCTCCGGGATCGTCCGGACAACGGAATTGCTGACTTTTGGTTGGTTCCTTCAGCTATTGTTGGAGCACCGGTCTAGCGTCCGGAACAGGTTCCGGTCACATGGGGCTACCTCAGACCAGTTGTCTGCATTGGTCATCGAGCCCCATTGTGGGTGTTTTTTTAGTGATTCGATGGTTTTGTTCGGTGTTAGTGGGCAATGGCCTTGCTGACTTGCAGCCCAAGTTCGCCAGGTGTGCGTGGCCACCTGACTTATGTAACGATTAGGCCACGCAGTGTCGCGTTGTGAGGTGTAAGAAACGGACGAGGAGCTCGAGACATGGAGATACAGGATTACCTTAAGATCCTGAAGGCGCGGTGGATCATCATCGCCGTCACCGTGATCGTGGCGATCCTCGGCTCACTGGGCGCTTCGCTGTTGGTCACACCTCAGTACGAGTCGAGTGCCAGGATGTTTGTCTCGACCACCGGTGGCGCAACAGTGACCGAGACCTATCAGGGCAATCTCGCTTCGCAGCAGCTCGTAGCGTCGTACTCAGAGCTTGCCACCAGCGAGGCGCTAGCTGCCCGGGTGTTGACGATACTCCCGCTGAACTTGAGCGCGAGTCAGTTGGCGGAGAAGATCAATGCCACGTCTACACCGGACACAGTGTTGTTCAATCTTACTGTCACTGATTCCTCACCTGCGCTTGCTCGCGACATTGCAAACGCCACTGCGGACGAACTCACTGCTCAGGTTCGGGAGTTGGAAACACCTGAAGATGGAGGTGCTCCATCGGCCGGTGTGAAGGTCTTTCAGCAAGCCTCCTCGTCGTCCAACCCGGTCAGCCCGAACACTGAGCGAAACCTCGCCCTCGGTGCCGCCGTTGGCCTGATGCTTGGTATCGCGCTTGCAGTGCTGCGGGATCGTCTGGACAACACCATCAAGAGTCGTCGTGAGATCGAGTCGATCTCCGGCAAGGCTTTGGTCGGCACCATTCCGTTCGACAAGGAGCGCACAACGCATCCGGCTGTCGATTTTCAGGATCTTGCGCAATCGTCCAGCGCCGAGGCTTTCCGTGAGCTCCGCACCAACCTGCAGTTCCTTGAGGTCGATCATCCTCCGCGTGTCATCGTCGTCACCAGCGCGATTCCGAGCGAGGGAAAGACGACCACCGCGGTCAACTTGGCGATCTCACTTGCCGAGGCCGGACACCACGTCGTTCTCGTCGAGGGTGACCTGCGTCGTCCCCGCGTCTCGAAGTACATGGGCCTCATCGGTTCGGTCGGTGTGAGTACTGTGCTTGCGGGTCAGGCGAAAGTGGACGAGGTGCTTCAGCCGACGAAATACGAGGGTCTGCAGGCCATGGCGTCGGGTCCGATCCCGCCGAACCCGTCCGAGCTGCTGGGTTCGGAAGCGTCTCGCGTCATGCTGGTGGAACTGCGCTCGAAGTTCGACTACGTGATCGTCGATGGTGCGCCGTTGCTGCCGGTCACAGACTCGGCCGTCCTCACCACCCATGCCGACGGTGCGCTCCTGGTCACCCGCTACGGGCACACCAAGAGTAACGAATTGTCCAGGGCCATCGGTAATCTCGAAACAATCGGTGCGCACGTCCTCGGCGTGGTGTTGGCATTGACGCCCTCGAAGAAGGGCGACATGTACAGCTACTCGTACAACTACACCGCCGATACCAACCTGCCCAAACAGGTGACACCGCCGGTTCCTGCGCCCGCACCTCAGGCACCCGCTGCCCCACTGACGCCGGTGTCCCCTCCTGCTCCCGCACCGGTACATGCTCCGCCGTCGCGGCAGTCCGCCTCGTGGTCTGCTTCTGCGTCGCCTGCTGCCGGTCCACGTACCGCAGAGTCGACGCAGGAATCCGATTCCTACCCTCGCCCCCGTCGGTCGGAGACTCCGCATCGAAACGGTACGGAGAACCCCAGGCTGCGGAAGTAGCTGTTGTAGGGCCGGACTCACTTCGATCGTGAAGAAGTCGGCTTCGACCGTCCGCTCGTGCCAATTACAACTCCCGCGAGAGTCATCGACGCAAGAATCAGGGGCGCCGAGACGTTCGGGATCTGCGCTGTGACAGCCACTGCGGCCAGTAGTTGAACGACGGCCGTGAGCTTGTCGCTGATGCTCGGTTGAATTTTCTTCTGCTTGCTCATGTGTAGCTCCTGACGTGGCATTCGTTGATGACATCGTCGAAGCTACATGCGCTGATGGGTATGAAAATGCCTAAGAAGCAGAGCATCTCAGTCTTTGTATTGCCTGCGAAAGGTTGCATAACGCGAGTTATGCACCCGCGTCGTCGTCACTGTATCGAGCACGGATGCGCTTGAATCGGAGGGATGTCGGTATGTCCGAGGCCGGCGTCGGAGCGCGAATCCCGTCTTGGGATTCCCGGGCTCCGGTCCGAGAACAGGAACATAACGCCTTTTATAAGTGCGCATTCGTCAACAGTCGCGTGGCCCGACTTCGCTAAAAATTTAATTCAGTCGAATGACTCCCAAGGACACTCTCGCCGACCATTGCTTGCCGACGAGAGTGGAGGGGCGAGTTACTGCGCAATCAGCACTGCGGAACGTCGATGCTCACCGTGGGCTGATCCACCAGAGGCTGCAACGGCACCGTGGCCTCGCCCGGAGCAGCAGGCTCCTCGAGTTCCCACGTCACTGTCTGCGACTTGCCGGGCGGAATGGTGAGGTACGTAGCCTGCACCGGCCGACCGAGCTCGGTGCCGGCCTGGATGGAGAATCCCGTGATGCCGTTGACCTTCATCGACGTGATCTTCGCGCCCTGAGTGCCGTACACGTAGACGATCGATTCGTTGGTGCCGTACTCCACGGTCGGCTGGAATGTGCTCGCCACGTACGACGTCAGACCCGCCGGATCGACGTTGTTGGTCAGCGTGGCCGTGACCGTCGACTTACGCGTTCCTGCCGTGCAGGATTCCGCCGAATACGTGATGTCGCGCGTGAGGTAGTAATCGAGCTTGTTGCCGCCGGCGTTGTTGACCACCACGTTGGCGTACGGCGCGGGGCTGTCCGGCAACACGTGACCCACCTTGGTACCGGCCAGAATTGCCTGCTCGGCCGGGTCCGCACTCCATATCGAGATGCGGCCTTCGCTGCCGGCGCGGCCCACTGCGTCGAGCAGAGGCCTGGTGGGTGCCGCTCCCGTGGTCATCTTCTGCACCACTGCCGCGGCGATCTCCTGCAGATACGCCTTGCGGGCCAACTGGTCGTCGCCGAACCTGGAATAGGCAGTACTGAGCGTGATCTCGACGACGTTGTCTGCGGTGATCTGCTCGCCGTCGGCCAACGTGACCGGGCCCGTGGCACCGAGGATGTAGCTCAACGCAATCGGGTCGGTGGCGATGGCACCGTTGAGCGCCTCCCCGGTCTGCTCCGTCCACATGGACGACCAGATCTGGCCGGCATACGGAAAGTGCGGGCTCGCATTCGAGTTGCGGAAATCGGTGGTGGTGTTTCGCGGAGCCCACAGCGCGTTGTATTCGGGCCCCAGATCGATGGGCTGCTCCGCGAATTCGAGTTCGTTGTTGGCTCCGAGAGTGTCGACGCGGGCCGTGCCGTTCTCGGTTCGGATGATGCCGTAGCCACCGAGCAGCCCGCCGGTGCCCCGAGCCTCCGCATTGGTCTGGAACGCGAGGAAGTAACTGCGCGGGCCGTTGTCGCCGAGCATCGACGGCAGCAGTTCGCTGGCGATGCGGGTGTTGGTGAGCAGAGTCGCGAGTTCGTGCGTCTGATCGATCAGCGACGTCCGGGCCTCGTCCACCACGCCGAGGAATTCGGGCTCGTCCACCTGCTGGGCGCGCTCACTGAGCTCGTCGGCTGCTGCGGAGGTCTGCTGCAGTACCGGTTGCGCATCCCGTAGGGCCGCGGTGTCCACCTTGCCACCGCCCTCGACGAGGCTGCTCGGATTCAGGCTGGCACCGGCGGCCGACGCGGGGGCCAACACCTCCACGGCCAATCCCTGCACCACATCGCTGATCTGCGCTACCGATTTCAGGGGACTACCGAGATAGGGAACGGCTGTGGCGATGGAGAACGGGATGGACGTCGTCGCCGAGACCGCATCGTCCGCGGATTCGGAGGCGCGCGCCGCGGCTGCCTCGGCTCCGGCCGAATCGCCGTCGAGCAATGCGTCCTTGGCCTGTGTGGCCGAGTCGCGGGTGGCGGTCAAACTCGACTGCGCGGAATAGGCTTCGTAACCAAGCCACACTGCAAAAGCTATGACAATGACCAGAAATACCCCCACCGTGATGAGAATCGGCCGCTTTCTGCCCGATTTCCGACCACGGGTATCGGTGGAACTGGTTGCCATCGTCGGTGGCCTCTCGGTCGAGGAAATGTATTCGAGTGCACAGCCTAAGGGGGAGTAGTCGATCTGGCGTACCTGTAGTGCGATCCAGGTAGAGCATTCACCCCGTGTCGACTAGTTTGTAGTGGGCGATGAAAGATCTACGTCGATGGTGGCGCGCCGGCCGAATCGAAGCCGTCAGGGCGCGTGCGTTGAGGAGGTCGGGGAGTGTCGCCAGAGGCGGATGAGCGGTTCGAGGATGGCCGCTTCCCTCTGTCGGCTGCTCAGATGAATATCTACCTCGCTCAGCAGCTGGCCCCCGATGTGCCGTTCACCATCGCTCAATACGTCGAGATCCACGGCGATATCGATCCGGCCGTGCTGATTCGTGCAACGGACATCGCCTGCCGACGGCTCGAATCGCCCGCAGTGCGAATCGGTGTGGACGACGGTCACCCGTACCAGTGGTCGGACCTCCGGGTGCCCTACGCGATGATCTACCGCGACTTCACCGACCGCGAGCATCCCATCGAGGATGCCCAGCGCTACATGGACGAGCAGTACCGGCAACCCGTCGATCTGGTGCGCGATCAACTGATCGCCTCCGAGATCATCCAGGTGGGCCCGTGCCACTACTACTGGTACAGCCGGGCGCACCACATCGTGATGGACGGACTGGGCGCAATCTCGGTGCAGGAGCGCACCGCTGCGGTGTACACCGCGTTGATCGAGGGCACCGAGATCCCCAACACCCGCGCCATCGGAGTGCGGGAGATCTACGACTACGAGGCCGCATACCCCGACTCCTCCCGCTACGAGACCGATCGCCAGTACTGGCTCGGTCGACTCGACGGACATCTCGAAGCTCCCCGGTTGGCCGGTAGCCCGAGTGAACCCGCCGCTCCCAGCGGAGTGACGGTGAGTGTCGGTGCGGTGCTGGATGCAGACCTCACCGAAGCCGTTGCCGCAGTGGCACATCGGTACAACTCCTCCGACGTCCCCGTCGTGCTTGCCACGTTCGCGCTCTACCTCGCGCGCATGACCGACACCGAAGACGTCATGCTCAGCTTGCCGGTATCGGGCCGAGCGACCACCAAACTGCGCGAATCGTCCGGCATGATGTCCAACGTCGTGCCGCTGCGCATCGGCGTCGAACCCGGGGTCACCGTCGAGGAACTGCTGCGACGGATTCAGGTGGAACTCACCGGCGCACTTCGCCATCAACGTTTCCGCGTCGAGGACATGCAGCGGGCAACCGGCGACGGCACCGGCAGTGCGGCCGCGGGACGCGGAGTGTTCGGTCCCACGGTCAACATCATGATGTACAACAGCACGATTCGGCTCGGTGACGTCATCGGCGAATACCGCGTGCTCTCCAGCGGCCCCATCGACGACATGATGGTCAACGTCTACCCCGGTGTCGCCGGCACCAGCACTCGCGTCGACTTCCTCGGTAACCCGGCGCTCTACAGCACCGATGAGCTCGCAGCCCACCATCGACGCTTCCTGGCACTCCTACGCGAGGTGGTCCAGGCACCCGAGGGGCTCGCCGTGTCCGAGCTGGAGGTGCTGGATGTCGACGAGAAGGCAGCGTTGCTCGGCGCATCTGCGACGGCGACCTCGACCCCCGTACCGCTGCCCTCGCTCCTGAGAAGCGGCACCGTGGTGCGTGCCACGGGAGTCGATCAGTCGAGTGAAGACTTTCTCCTGGTCGTGGAACACATTGCTGCGCAGCTTCTCTCGTTGGGCGCAGTGAACGAGACGCGCATCGCCGTTGCCATCGAACGCTCCTACGAATCCGTGCTCGCAGCATGGTCGGTCTCCACTGCAGGCGCATCGTTCGTTCCTCTGGACCCCACCGAGCCCGCCGAGCGGCTGGCCGCAGTACTCGCCGACGCGAACGTCGCTTTCGGCATCACCACCAGGGATGTGCTGGAACAACTTCCGAGCACGATCGAATGGTTCGACATCGAAGACCTGCTCGACGCGGATGCGCGGCCCTTCACGCCGCCGACCGTGCACGTGGACAATGAGGCCTATGTCATCCACACCTCGGGGTCGACCGGAAAACCCAAGGCCGTCAGCGTCACTCACCGCGGACTCGCGCAACTCGCGGCCAACGTGGTCGAACGGTATGCCGTCACCCCCGACTCGCGCGTGCTGCACGCGGCCTCACCGGTGTTCGACGCGTCCCTGCAGGAAATCCTTGCCGCCTTCGCCGCGGGTGCCACCCTGGTGATCGCCCCGGCCGACGTCTACGCAGGCCCCGCCCTCGCCCATGTGTTGGACCGCGAGAAGATCACACATCTGATCACCTCGCCGACGGTGCTGGCCACCCTCGACCCCGACGACCTCGGCTCCATCGAGGTCTTCGACGTCGGGGGAGAGGAATGCCCGCCCGCATTGCGCGACCGGTTCGTCTCCGCCGATGCGGCGATGCGCAACGCCTACGGGCCGACCGAGGCAACGGTGTTGGCCACCTTGTCCGACGCGATGCAGGCCGGCGAACGGGTGACCATCGGCGCTGCGTTGCCGGGCGTGCGCGCCCTGGTGCTCGACGCGCACCTGCGGCCGACACCGTGTGGCGGCGTCGGCGAGCTCTATCTCGGCGGCGACGGACTCGCCCGCGGGTACAGCGGCCAGCCGGGGGTCACATCGACGCGGTTCATCGCCGACCCCGGGGTTTCCGGGGCTCGGGTGTACCGCACCGGAGACATCGTCCGCCGGTCATTCGACGGTTCCTCGCTCGAATACCTCGGCCGCAGCGATCAGCAGATCCAGCTGCACGGGCGTCGTCTCGAACTGGGCGAAGTGGAGTCCGCGGCCACGACGTGTGTGGGAGTGACCGCTGCAGTGGCCGTCGTGCGCGACGACCGACTCGTCCTCTACGTCACCGGAGAATCGGCGGGGCTCGACGATCATCTGCGAAACCGTTTGCCCGCCTGGATGGTTCCCAGTGCCGTCGTGGTTCTCGACGCCCTGCCGATGACGGTGAGCGGCAAGGTCGACCGTCGTGCGTTGCCGGCCCCCGTTGCCCTCGTCGTCACCGAATACGTTGCGCCGCAGACCGATACCGAACGCTCCGTGGCGAAGGCATTCGCCGACGTCCTCGGCGTCGAGAAGGTGGGGCGCGAGCACTCGTTCTTCGAGCTCGGCGGTGACTCGCTCAGCGCTACCCGAGTTCTCGCACGCCTCGGTTCCTCGATCTCGTTGACCGCACTGTTCGCCGACCCCACAGTCCGCGCAGTCGCCGCTGCCATCGACGCATCCTCGGCGCGGGAGGTCTCGCTCGAGCTACTCGACACCGTTCTGCCGACGCGTATCCCGGTGTCCTACGCGCAGCAGCGGCTATGGTTTCTCAACCAGTTCGATCCCGCATCGCCCGCCTACAACATGCCGGTGGCGGTCCGCGTCGGAGCCGGTGACGACCACTCGTTGGTTCTGACCGCTCTCCGCGACGTCATCGAGCGACACGAAGCCTTGCGGACGTACTACCCGGCCGACGACGGACCGAGGCAGGTGGTGCGGCCCACCGATACCGTCCTCGTCGAGGTGCCCGAGCGCACTGTCTCCGAGCACGATCTGGACTCTGCTGTCGCAGTTGCCGCGGCCCAGGGATTCGATGTGACGGCCGAAGTGCCCATCCGCGCAACCCTTCTGAGGGTAGAAGAGTCCGGTGACACCGTTCTCGTGGTCGTGGTGCACCACATCTCGATGGACGGGTGGTCGGTCGACCCACTCGTCCGCGACTTCGCCTTCGCCCACGCCTCACGCGGCGCAGGTCACGCGCCCACCTGGCCACGCCTACGCGCGCAGTACGGCCAGTACGCGGTGTGGAACCGCGCACTGGTGGATTCGGTTGCCGACGAACAACTCTCGTTCTGGGGATCGGTTCTGGGTGATGCCGGCACCGCGTCGGCGGAGCTGCCGGCGGACTTCCCCAGGCCCACCATGCAATCGATGATCACGGACGCAGTGCCCTTCGAGATCGGGTCGACGCTGCACGCGGGTATTCGTGAACTGGCCCGATCGATGAACTCGACCACGTTCATGGTCGTCCATGCCGCCGTGGCTGCCGCCCTGAGTCGCTTCGGCACGTCGAACCGGGTGGTGGTCGGGTCTCCGACTGCAGGGCGAGGTCACGAAGCGCTCGACGAGATGGTGGGCATGTTCGTCGGAACCCTGCCTCTCGCAGTCACTGTGGACCCGTCGGAGAGTTTCGCGTCGTTGCTCGATGCGGTCCGCACCGCGGACCTCGATGCCTTCTCGCATTCGGATGTCCCGTTCGAGCGCATGGTCGACGCCCTGGCGACCGACCGATCCCTCGACCGGCATCCGCTGTTCCAGGTGATGCTGGCCTTCGACAATGCGCCGCACCGATCGGTCGAGGATCTGCCGGTCTCGGTGCTGGAGATACCCACCCGCACGTCCGAGTTCGATCTCACTCTCGTGCTGGCGGAAGAGCCGGGTGATTCGGCGGTCATCACCGGCCAGATCGAGTACTCGATCGACCTGTACCAGCGGGCCACCGTCGAACAGTTCGCCTCGGTGATCCTGGCCTTCCTGAACGCGGCGGTCGCCGACCCCGCCGTTGTGATCGGTGACCTGGCGCTGGCGGAGACTCCCGCACTGCCGTCCGCCATGGCCGGCGGAACGCTACTCGACGTGTTGGCCAGTGGCACAGCAATTTCCGGTGATGCTGTCGCCATCGACGGCCTGGACTCGGTGACGTACGCCGAGCTCGATTCTCGCTCGAACCGAATCGCGCGGCTCCTGATCGCACGCGGCGTCGGACCGGAAACTTTTGTCGCTCTGTCCCTCGAGCGCTCGGCCGACTACATCGTTGCGTTGTGGGCCGTGGTGAAGGCGGGCGGCGCATTCGTCCCCGTGGACCCGCGCTACCCGAAAGTTCGCCGGGAACAGATGCTCGAGCACGTCGAGATCGGGTTCGGCGGACTCGAGCCGACGGTGACCTGGCTCGACGAGCATCAGGCGAAACACTTCAGCGACCTGCCCCTGACCGATGCGGACCGCCTGGCAGTGCTGACCCCTGCGCACCCCGCGTACGTGATCCACACGTCGGGTTCGACGGGAACACCCAAACCCGTGGTGGTGACGCATCAGGGTGTCTATTCGCTTGCGCAGCAGGTAGTTCAGCGCTACGGCGTGACACCGAGTTCGCGCGTGTTGCATGGATATTCGGTGAACTTCGATGCCGCGGTACTAGAGCTCGTCCTAGCGTTCGGGGCCGGGGCGACCATGGTGATCGCGCCACCCGATCTGCTCGGTGGGGACGAGATGGCGGCCTTCCTCACTGCGCACCGCGTCACCCACTACCTGTCCACGCCCGCGGTGCTCGCCACCGTGCCGCCGACGCCGGGGATCGAGACCGTGGCCGTCGGTGGAGACGTGTTGGGCCAGGGCGTCGTCGACGATTGGTCGGCGGGACGGTCGATGCTGAACGCCTACGGTCCGAGTGAGGCGACGGTGGTGGCCACGCTGGCCGAGTCGCTGCGCGCCGGAGAGCCGGTCACCATCGGTCGACCGTTGCCGCACGTGGGAGCGCTCGTGCTCGACGACCGGTTGCAGCCGGTGCCACTCGGGGGCATCGGGGAGCTGTACCTCGCAGGGTCGGGTGTGGCTCGCGGCTACCGCGCGGACCCGGCGTCGACCGCCGCGCGCTTTATCGCGGCTGCCGACGGCACCCGGATGTATCGGACCGGCGACCTCATCCGGCGGCAGCTGTCGGGCGTGCTCGACTACCGCGGCCGCAGGGACGACCAGGTCCAGATCAACGGTGTGCGGATCGAACTGGGCGAGATCGAGAGTGCACTGACGGCGCACCCGGACGTCAGTGCTGCAGTGGCGACGATGCGCGAGAACAGAATTCACGCGTGGGTGGTGGGCCTCGATGCGCAGGACGCAGCCGCCTGGCTTCTGGACAGGCTGCCGTTGTCGACGCAGCCGGCCGCCATCACCCGGATCGACGGTATTCCGTTGACCGGTAACGGCAAGGTGGATCTCGCCGCGTTGCCGTCCGAGACGCTGCCGGACGGCGATCCGGCGGCGGTGCGCACCCTGGCGCAGGAGGTGGTTCTCGGAATTTTCGCCGACCTGCTGGGAATCGACGGTCCTGCCGTAGACGACAATTTCTTCGTCCTCGGCGGGGATTCTCTCGTCGCGACGCGTGCTGCGACTCGCATCAGCGCGGCCCTCGGCACCCACGTTCCGGTGCGAACCATCTTCGAGTCGCCCACCGCGGCACGGCTCGCGGCCGCGATCGAGTTGCTGTCCGAGAACTACACCCCACTGCCCGCTCTGGTCCACGATCCCGAGGCGCGGTCGTACCCCGGGCTGGCCCCGGCCGAGCGGCGAATCTGGCTGCAGAATCGCTACGACCCGACATCGGCCGCCTACAACATCGCCGTCGAGGTGCCGCTCCCGGCGGATCTCGATCTCGATGTTCTTCGCGCCGCGATAGTGGATGTGCTGGAACGGCATACACCGCTCCGCACGGTGTACCCGTCGGCCGGCGATGGTCCCGTCACCGTGATTCTCGATCCGCAGATCGTGCTGTCGACGCTGGACGATGCTCATGCCGCCCATGACATTCCGGCTCTGCACGGCTTCGACCTGACCCTCGAGGCACCGCTGCGTCTGGCCCTGGTGAACCGAGGCGGCGAGCGGGTGCTGTCTGCCGTTGCACATCACATCGCGATCGACGGCCTCTCGCTCCGTCCACTCGCCCGAGACATCGAGATCGCTCTGCTGGCCCGACTGTCCGGATCCACACCGGAATTCGGATCGCTGGCCGTCGACTACTCGGACTACCGAGTGTGGCAGCGCGACGTTCTCGACACGGTGGCGTCGGATCAGCTCGAATTCTGGCGACGCACCCTGGCCGGCGTACCGGAGTTTCTCGACTTGCCGACCGGGACTCCCGACGCGTCGGTCGATGCGAGTCCGGTGAAGTTCGCCGTCGACTCGGAGACCCTCACTCGTCTACGCACGCTCGCCCATGGACTGGGCGCGACGGTGTTCGTCGTGGTCCACGCAGCGCTGGCCGCCGTGCTCGCCGAAGCCAGTGGCACCCAGGACATCGCCATCGGCACCCCGGTGGCGGGCCGATCCGACCCCGCGCTCGACCACCTCGTCGGCATGTTCGTCGGTACCGTCGTCCTCAGGACACAGGCCGATCCATCGATGACGTTCGCGGACTTCGTGACCGCCGTGCGAGACCGCGATCTCGACGCATTTGCTAACTCGGACGTACCGTTCGAGTGGGTGGTGGACGCCGTGCAACCCACCCGCGCCGTCGATACCCATCCGCTGTTCCAGGTGCTCCTGGCCTTCGGCGACATGGCAACTCCGACAATCGAACTCGGGTCCTCGCAGATCGCCCCGCGTCGCGTGGACATCACGGCCACGCAGTTCGACCTCGAGGTCGTGGTCGCGGAGTCCGAGTCCGGACTGATCGGCCATCTCGGGTACTCGCCCGCCCGGTTCTCGCGCTCGGTGATTCTCGGACTTGCCGAGCGTCTGACCGAGGTGTTGGCCCTGGTCGGGGCGCAGCCGGACGCCCGGCTCGGCAGCGCAGATTTCGGGCACGCTCCGTCGGCCGTTGCCTCCCACCGAGACAGCGCACCCGAACGCTGCACACTGGCGGCGGTGTTCGAGCAGGCAGTGACGAGCTGGCCGGACAATACCGCCGTGATCGACGACTCACGGTCGTTGACCTACCGCGAGGTGGCCCGACAGTCGAATGCCCTGGCAGACAGACTGATACGTGCGGGCGCTCGACCCGGTGCGCTGGTGGCGATCGCCTACCCTCGCTCCGTCGAGTACCTCATCGCGATCTGGGCCGTGGCCAAGACCGGTGCCGGCTTCCTGTCCATCGACCCGTCTCAACCCGTGGCTCGGGTACAGGAGATCCTCGATCGGGCAGCGCCGGTCACGGGAATCTCGGCTGCAGACTTTCACTCGGTCGGTAGCGACTGGGTGAGCGTCACCGGCGACGAACTTGACCGCGTCGACGTGCGGGACGCACCGCTGGACAGCGTGGCCTACGTCGTCTACACCTCCGGTTCGACCGGGGCACCCAAAGGCGTGCGGGTGACGCACCGCGGCATCGCGAATCTGGTGCAGAGCCAACGAGACCTGTTCGACGTCGAGCCGGGATCCCGGGTACTGCAGTTCGCATCCCCGAGCTTCGACGCATCGATCTTCGAGACCTTGATGGCCGTCGGCGCGGGAGCCGCCGTGGTGATCGTTCCGTCCGAGGTGCACGGAGGGCGCGAACTCGAAGCGCTCATCGATCGACATCAGGTGACCCACGCCTGCCTCACACCGACCGTGCTGCAGGTGACCGACGCGGAGGCAGTGCCGTCGCTTCGCGTCATCGTCATGGCGGGCGAAGCCGCCAATTCTGCTCTGTTGCAGCGATGGTCACGTGATCGCTCGGTGTTCAACGCCTACGGCCCCACCGAGGGGACCGTCATGAGTACCTGCACCAGCGACCAGCGTGAGTGGGGCCCGGCAAGCCCGGTGACCATCGGCGGACCGGTTCGCGGCTTCGACGCCGTGGTCCTCGACGCCCGGTTGCGCCCGGTGGCGAACAACGTCGTCGGGGAGCTCTACCTCGGTGGGGCCGGTCTTGCCGAAGGATACGTGGGGCAGAGCGGAACGACGGCGAGCAGCTTCGTTGCCGATCCCTTCGGCGACGGACGGCTCTACCGCACAGGCGATCTCGTGCGCTGGGTTGTGCTGGGCAGCGATCGCGAACTCGAATATCTGGGCCGAGTGGATTCACAGGTGAAGATTCGCGGCCATCGCATCGAGTTGTCCGAGGTGGAGGCAGCGTTGCTGCGTCACCGGAATGTGCGTCAGGCCAGCGTGATCGGTCGTGCGCACTCTCTGGCTGCCTACGTGGTGGGTGGCGTCGAACCGCGGGAGGCTCGCGAGTTCCTGGCGAGGACGCTCCCGGCGTACATGGTGCCCAGTACCGTGACCGTCGTCGAGGCGCTGCCGATGACATTGTCCGGCAAGGTCGATGCGAGCAGGCTGCCCGAGCCCTCGGTCATGTCGACCGAACGGCGCGTCCCGGTCTCCGAAAGCGAACTGTTGGTGCACGCGGTGTTCGCGGACGTGCTGCAGGTGGCCGGCGAGGACATCGGGGTGGGCGACAACTTCTTCGATCTGGGCGGGCACTCCCTCTCTGCGGTGCAGGTGATGGATGCACTGGGGGACCGGCTGGGCCGTCGACTGCCCATCAGCCTGCTGCTGGTGCATCCGACGATCTCGGCCCTGGCCGCGCAACTCGATGCGGGCGAGCAGGGGGCCGACAGTGCCTTCGAGGTGGTGCTTCCGCTGCGGACCGAGGGTGTGGGCGCACCGCTGTTCTGCGTGCACCCGGCCATCGGCATTGCCTGGAGTTACTTCTCGCTGCTCGGGGAGACCGAACGTCCGCTGTACGGGCTGCAGGTGCCCGGTATCGCCGACGGTGACGCCGCACCGAACTCGATCGAGGAGTTCGCCGAGAGGTACGTGCGTGAGATCCGAGGTGTTCAGCCGCACGGCCCCTATAACCTGGTCGGGTGGTCGCTCGGCGGTGTGATCGCGCATGCTGTTGCTGCGCAACTGCAGTCGGAGGGTGAGGACGTCGCACTGCTGGCGCTCGTCGATGCCCAGCTCTCAGTGCCGGAGGGGGCTTCGGAGTTCGGCATCGACGATCTCGCTCGTCAGCTCGGGGTCGAGGGTGACTCGTTCGAGGCCATCGTGGATCGATTGCGCGAGAACAGAAGTGAACTGGCGTTTCTCACCGAGGATCATCTGCAGCGAATGTATCGTCCCGTCGCGATGTCTCCCACCTGGGTGGCGTCGTACTCGCCCGCTGTGTTCGCGGGTCCGGTGCACTACTTCGCCGCTCGTGGCTCGCACGGTGCGCAGCATTGGACGGAATTCGTCGACGGCCGGATGTCGGTGCATCGGGTGGATGTGGAACACGAAGACATGCTGGGCGAGCTCGGTGCCCGTGCACTAGGCCGAGTGATCGGCACCGATGCGGTGGGGAAAGGTGTGGCGTGATGAGCGAACAACTGGAGCCGTACGTCGATGACGTGCGAGCGCATTACGACCTGTCGGACGAGTTCTTCGCTCTGTTCCTCGATCCGAGTATGACGTACAGCTGCGCCTACTTCGAGCGTGACGACATGACGCTGGAGGAGGCGCAGACGGCCAAGATCGACCTCGCCCTCGGCAAGCTCGACCTGAAGCCGGGCATGACGTTGCTCGACATCGGTTGCGGTTGGGGAGCTCTCGCCAAGCGGGCGGTCGAGAAGTACGACGTCAACGTCATCGGTCTGACGTTGAGCCGCAATCAGTACGAGCACGGCCGCGCCGTCGTGGCCGACCTGTCGAGTGACCGCACCGTCGACATTCGGCTGCAGGGGTGGGAGGAATTCGACGAGCCCGTCGACCGGATCGTCAGCATCGGCGCGTTCGAGCACTTTCGGCGCAATCGATACTCGGCGTTCTTCGCGAAGTGCCGCTCGCTACTGTCGGCCGATGGTCGAATGTTGTTGCACACCATCGTCATCACGCCACCCGATCCGGCTTCCGGTGCGGGCGGACTCACGCGCGAGGATGCGCATTTCTCCCGCTTCATCCTGCGCGACATCTTTCCCGGCGGACAGTTGACGCTCGTCAAGGTGATCAAGTCCAAGGCTGCCGAAGCCGGGTTCGAGTTGCTTCGGGAGCATCCCTTAAGGCTGCACTACGCGAGGACCCTCGACACGTGGGCCGAGAAGTTGATCGCGTCCCGGGACGAGGCCATCGCCGTGTCCTCGGAGGCGACGTACGACAAGTACGTTCAGTACCTCACCGGCTCGTCGGCCCGATTCAAGAGTTCACGCATCGACGTTGTGCAATTCACGCTGGCGGCTGCAGACATCCCTGTGGAGTGAAAAGGAATGCCCACCATGAAGAATGCCCGACTCGGTTGTGTCAGTGGACTGTTCGCTGCCGCGGTCCTGACGTTCAGCGCGATGGCTCCCGGAGTTGCTGCTGCAGCACCCCTTCCGGTCGTCGGGCCCGGCAGTGGCTTCGTCACCACCGGCGGCATCGACGACCTCACCGCCTGCTCCATCGCGGCCGTCGGATACGACGACGCCGGCCGACTCGTTGCCCTCACCGCAGGCCACTGCATTCTGCGTACGGGTCTGCCCGTCACGCTCGTCGGATCGCCCGCGGCCCCGGTCGGCACTACGGCCGTCGGGCATTGGGGACCCGATTACGGCGTCATCGTCCTCGATCCCACCAAGGTCACGCCGGTGGCGAGTCTGGGCGGAATCACCGTGACGGACATCGGCATCGGATCGGTGGGGCAGCCGGTCTGCAAGAGCGGGCTCGGCAGCGGACTGACGTGCGGCACCATCGTCGAGACCCGGGGCAGCGATCTGATGTCCGATGCCGTCACCGTATGGGCCGACTCCGGTGCCCCACTCATGGCCGGCACCACGCTCGTCGGAATCGCCAGCCATGCCTCGGGCGCTCCGTTGCTCAGTCCCACCGCCTACGCATCGGCGTCGGAATCGGTGCGCTTGCTGAGTGAGTCGGGGGCTCCGGGTGCGGGCTTCCGTCCGGTGTAGTCAGCCGGTACCGCGAATCTGCGCCTCCGTTCGAGCCTCGGCCTCTGCGTAGTCTCGTGCCGCTGCCTGCAGCTTTCGAGCAAGATCTTTCACCTCGGTGGACAGCGTCGAATCGGCTGTGTCCCACGCAGCCATGAGGGCGGAGTACGCCGTGCCTGCTGCTCCCGGCCAACACGCTGCACCCGTCGACATATCGCGTGCCACCACGGCCAGATCTTCGGACGCCATCTCGATCGCAAGGTCGGTTCTGCCCGCTGCGTCGAGAAGCGCGGCCACGTCGACGTCCAGACGATCCCCCATCACATTCCTCCCCCGAGGCTGTTGGTGCCTGTCACTACGGTGAACGTAACACCCGGTGGGGCGGGTAGTGGGCTGGTATCTTGACCGCGTGGTTGACATCGGGGGAATCAACGACTGGGACACGGCGGGGCTCGAGCGGCTCAGCAGCTCGCTCGCCAGCAGAATCAGCACCCTGATCGAACTGGGTGATCAGCTCGATCGTCTCGGGGTCGTCGACGGCTGGGTAGGGGAGACCAGCGAGGAGGCACGCCGCGCGTTCGATGCCGTCGTAGACCACCTGACCGACTCGGCGGCGCAGGCCGGGGCCGTCAAGAGGCTCACCGACGACACCGAAGATGGCGTCACCGCACTGAAACGAGCGCTCGCCGACGTCTCGTCGCTGGCTTTCGCGAACGACTTCGCCGTGTGCAACGACAACACGCTCTGGGACAGATGGGCTTTCGAGCGACCGCCGAATCAGACCGACGCCTACGCCGCGGACCGTCAACGACTCGAAGCCGAACTCCTCGACCGCGTCGGCGAAATCGTGCGTCGCGGAACGGAGATCGAAGAGAACGCGGCCGCAGTGATGAGTGCCGCGGCGCAGAATTCGATCACCGACCACGGCAGCACCGACGTACGCGAGGCAGCCGATTTCGGTAGTGATCAGGGATCGATGAAGGCCCCGATGCCGCCGGGAGACGGCAAGCCCGCCGAGAACAACCAGTGGTGGGATTCGCTCACCGACGATCAGCGTGCCTACGTCCGCGCGGAGCGCCCCTACTGGATCGGGGACCTCGACGGCATCCCCGCCGCCGAACGGTCGACGGCCAACCTGATGCAACTCGAGATCGATCGCAGCACCATCGACGGGCAGATCAACGAAGCGCGGGCTCGCTTCGAGCAGACACAGAACGCGATGGACGAGAAGAGGCTGCAACTCGCACTGGACAAGCGGGCATCTCTGGATGCCGTCGAACGCGCTATGTTCGAGGTGGGGCAGGACGGAAACGTGGCGCTGGATTCGGAAGGCAATCGAATCCCGTTCCCGGACAGGCAATTGCTGTCCTTCGACGCCTCGCCCGGCCAGACGCTGGCCACCGCAGTGGTCGCGGTGGGCGACGTGGACACCGCCGATCACGTGTCCGTACACACCCCGGGCTTCACCAGTACCGTCGACGGCGGCTTGGCCAACCTGGTGCGCGACGCAGCGTCCGTGCGGGATCTGTCCGAGTGGCAACTCGACCATTACAGCACCGACACTGCCGGGCAGAGCGTCGCGTCGGTGGCCTTCATGGGATACGAGTCACCGCAGAATGTGGGGGTGCTGTCCGACGACATGGCACGGACCGGAGGTGACCGACTGGCGTCCTTCCTCGACGGCATCGATGCCTCGCGTTCGGACGATCCCCATCTGACGGCCGTCGGGCACTCCTATGGTTCTGTCACAACAGGATTCGCGTTGCAGGACGGTACCGGTGTGGACGACGCGGTGTTCATGGGTTCGCCCGGTGTGGGTACCGACAACCTCGGCGCACTGCACATCAACGGTGACGCGTACACCCTCGCGTCCGGGGGAGACGGTGTCGCTGCGTTGGCCCGGTTCGACGGTGATCCACGCGAGATCGCCGGAGTGCACGATCTGTCGACCCGAGCCGCCGACATCGTGATGCCCGACGGTACCGACGTCACGCTGATGTCCACCGATCGATTCACCGGCCCCCTCATCGACCGGATGGGAAGTCACAGTGACTATTACAAGCTGGACACCACCAGTCAGTTCAATCAAGCTGCCGTGATCGCCGGCATTCCCGATGTGGCGGTGGCCCGATGACGAGACCGCGACGTGCGTGCGCAGCCGTACTCGCTGCCGTATTCCTGGGAGGGTGCATGAGCAACACAGCGGAGCCGTACGAGGGGGACCAGCGTCCGCGGGGGAAGGCGGATTCGGAGATCAGGGCCGAGGAGACCGCCGCGCTGACCGAGGAGTTGAAGCAACGGCCGGGGCGGCAGAGCGTTGTCGAACCGAAGTTCGAGCAAATGCAGGAGGACATCAAGGCGGCCATTTCGGCACTCGTGCCGGGCCTGGAATGGTCCACCACCCGAGCGCGCAGCGAATCACCCTGCAGCGCCCCGTATTCGAACACGCCGGGGGTCGAGGTGAAACTGCTGCCGTACAGTTCCGATACTCCCATCCCGTCCGATCGATGGGCGGCAGTGCTCGAGGCTGTCGATAGCATCGCTGTGGCCAATGGTTTCGACGGAGTCGATCTCAACCGTGAAGATGGACAAAGTCGTTCGGTGAGTATGCGTGACCCCGACGGCGGCCGAATACTGCTGGGTGCAGGTGGACGCACCGCGCTGATGATCACCACGGGCTGTTACCTGCGGTGAGTCGCGCGTCTTACACCCTCGGCGCTGGGGTCCAGCCAATGGTTTGTCACCACTCGACCTCAATGTCCCACGCCAGATGCCCGTCGACGATTGCGTGCCGCCACCCTCCGTCGAACGGCCTTCCTGTCTCGAGACTGGTTGCAAGATCGTCGAGCAGAGCGCTGATGGAAAGCCATTGCGGCCCAGCATCGTCGGAGTTCACCTTGTCGAAGACGGTCACGCAGCCGTTCAACTCGCCCGGGCGGGTGTCGACGAACAGGGAGTAGCCGTCCATCCCCGCGATCGGGATGAATTCGTCGAGGAAGGTCCACGCGGCTTCGCCTGCGGTCGTGGAGATCACCCGGTCGGGATCGTTCTCGGCATCGCCGGTCTGCCAGATGTCGGTCATCATTGCACGGTCCTCGAGCATCGCGTCGAGACCGAACAGCTCGTATTTCGGAAACAGGACCATCCATGGCTCACGAGGAAGGCCGTCGACGCACCGGAAGAGTTCGATGAGCTCGCTCGGCCACTCCACTCCGGTTCGCCTCTGGGCATCGGCAATGCGCGTCTCGTCGGCACCCGTGACGACGTAGTTCGGAATATTGTTCTCGAGCCACGCGGCGATCCGATTCCATTGCTGCGTGACACTCGATGAGTGCGTCGAATATTTGACAGGCGGGCGTGACGAACGGGTAGAAAAAGCAGCGGCGCGCTCGACGGCAGAGCGCCGCTCACCCTCGATGCCGTCGAGAACCACCTGCGCGAGGTCCGACGTCGACAACGCTGGATCGCCGAAACCCCTGACCCAGGCGAACTCCGCACCCAACGCCACGAAGATCGGCGACAGCGGGCTCGCATCGGGTGTCTCGCTGTGCAACAGGTTCAGGCCGTTGTCGACGACCGCGCGCAACGCCTCGGCTCGATCGGCCCCGCTTCCGTTGACCATGACGGACGCGCCGGGTGCCGACGTGGGGCATGCGACTTCCCACCTTGTGACGTCGTCGGGGTCCGGGTGAGCGCGCTGGATTGTCTCGAAGCGCGCGGGTCGTCCTTGCGCGTCGAGAATCATCGCCGGTGTGAGTTCGAAGAGATGCTGCTCGAGGCCGGTGTCGTCCCGAAACTTTCGGAACATCCGATACGTCATCTCGGAGGGAAGGATGATCTGCGCAAAGTCGGGGAACTCGTCGTGAACGATGCCGTCCGGGGTCTCGACGCGCAACAGCGTTGCGGCAATGAAGGTCCCGGACGCTTCGAGGGTCCACCCCTTCGGAACATGATCGGTCGGAGGGCGGTACGCGTTTTCGATGGTCACCGAGACCTCACCGGGACGCGCAGCACTGACGTTGACGCCGAAATCCGACGCTGCCACAACCGATGTCGGACTCGGGACTGCGTGTACTTCGTGCCCGGTCGACACCAACGAGTACCAACCATCGGGGACCGCAATGTTCGCCGTGTTCACAATCTCCGAATCTACTGCGCGGCGATGCGTCGCGGGTCGTCCTCGGAAAGTGAGTCGAGGAGAATCCGGTGCGGATGCGACGCCGTCCCGGTGATCAGGTACTTCTGACCGGGCCGAACTCGGGCAGCCTCGGCGCGCACCTGTTCCGATGGGGAGTCGGTCTCACGCAGTGCGTCGGTGTCACGTAAAGCGTCGCTGACGACGCGGCGGGGGTCGTACTGCCGTAAGTCCATGGATTCCCACTCGCTGCGCCGCAGCGGAACACCCATCTCGTCTTCCGCTGCGCTGCGGGTCGATTCGACGAAATGGCGCACGGCACGCACGGCCCGTCCGAGTTGATGGGCGTATCCGGGGAGGCGTGCGGGGCCGAGGACGAACCCGGCGATGATCGCGACCAGGAACAGTTTCTCGAAGGTCAAGCCGAACATGATGAGAGCTCCGGTTTCGGTGGGGTGAGGGCGCGTCTGTCGTGTACGCCGGTGATCGCGATCGCTGCGCCGAACAGTGTTGCCATCGGTAGCGCGACGAGGAACATGGACAGGACATCGGCGGCGGGCGTGACCAGTGCGCTGAACAGGGCGATGGCGACGATGCTGATGCGCCAGCTGCTGCGTAGCCTGCGTGCGGAGAGGATTCCGAGGCAATTGAGCATCACGAGCAATGCCGGAAGGACGAAGGCGATACCGGTGGCCAGCACGATCTTCATGACGAAATCGACGTAGTACGAGGCGTTGAGGATGGTGCTGTCCTGGTCGGAGGAGAACCCGGCGAGCACACTGACCATGCGAGGGAAGATGGCGAATCCGAACAGACAGCCGGCGACGAAGAGTGGAGCGGCGGCCGCGGAGAATCCGTAGACGTACTTCTTCTCCCGACGCGTCATGCCGGGGGTCAGGTAGGCGAACAGCTCACGCAGCCACACCGGAGACGACACGATCACGCCGGTAAACAGGGCGATCTTCAGTTCGAGATCGAAAGCGCCGGTGACGGTCTCGAAATTGAGACTGGCCTGACGGGTGAGAGCCAGTTCTTCGACGGGCGCGCGGAGGATGTCGAGGATCTGATCGGAGAGGGTGAATCCGATGGCAATGCCGACGAGCAGGGACACCGCCGCGCGGACAGCGCGGCGACGGGCCTCGCGTATGTGCCCGGCAAGGGGCATTACGCCTCGCGCGGCGGTGGCCGTGGTCATGACGCGTGTCGGTACGGAACGGTGGCGTCGTCCGGCGTAGATGCTGCCTTGTCCACGCGCACTTCGTCTTTCAGGATGCGCATCGATTGGCCGACGCCCTTGGCGAGTGACGGCAACTTGGTCGAACCGAACACGAGCAGCAGGATGGCGAGAACGATGAGGGCGTGCCATCCGGTGAGGTTGTGCAACATGGGTTTTCCTTCGGTGGTTGGGGTGAGAGGGATCAGTTGGTGGAGGGAGTGCCGCCGCCCATCGGAGGCTGACCGCCACCTCCGCCGGGTGCTCCGCCGCCTCCTGCAGCGGGTTCGGTGGCGGTGTCGATGGCCACGGCCAACGATCCGACGTAGCCGGATGTGGGGTCGCCCGAGAACGTCCCCATCTCGAGGTCGTAGCCGTCGCCGAACACGTTGTCGTTGTCGAGGCTGCCGAGCTGGGCGAGGTTCTGCGCCGAGTTCGGGTAGGTGTCGAGTTGATAGATCGCGTCGAGCATGTCCTGAGGGAACGCGACCTGCGAGGTGGCAATGGCATTGTCCACGTTGGTCGCCGACGCCGCGTCGGGGTAGACCTCGAAGTGCATGTGGGTCCAGCGACCGGAATAGCAGCCGGGGACGATGGTCTCGAATGTGACTGTGCCGTCGGCACCGGCAGCCTGAATGCCACGCAGGTACGTCTCGTCCTCGACGCCCTCGGAGTACATCGAGTACTGGCCGTCCGCATCGCACTGCCACAGGTATACGGCCGCACCCTCGAACGGTCGATTGTCGTTCGCCATGTCGGTGAGACTGAAGGTGAACGAGAGCGGTGTGCCGTCGACCGTGGTGCCGCCGTCGAGGCTCGAGGTGATGTCGCTGCGCACGATCCCCGACTCTTCGAGAATGTTGACGCCGTTGGAGCCGTCGGCCGGGTAGGGGCCGTTGGTCTCCTGTGGAATCTCGGTCGTTGCGCTCGCCGTCATGGAAGCTGTTGTGGTGGTGACGCTTCCGGAACTCGATGTGGAGGAGCAGGCGGCCAGTGCCACCGCTCCGGCCCCTGCGCCGACGATGCTCAGCACGCGGCGGCGGGTGATCAGGGTGGTGATGTCGAACCCGGCACCCTGGTCGACGACCTCCTCGGTGGGGCGATCGAGCAGGCGTCCCTCGTAGGTGGGTCCGGCAGAAGTGTTGGTGGGCTCTGGGATTGGGGTCATCGTGGGTTCTCCTCTGAGATGGCATCGGTTCGTTTCGGTAGTGCCAATACTCTGGGGTGTTCCGGTGAGGACGCTGAACCCTCGCTGCGAGGTTGCTGTGAGCGGTGGGGCTGGATTTCCATGAGGGTGTAGCTAAGGCTAACCTCAGTGGCAATGCCGCCAACCCACAGGACCGTGATGACTCTTCGTGTAACCACCCGCTTCGCTGCAGTGTTCACCGCTATGGCCGCCGCATCCATCGCAGTGGTCGGCTGCAGCACTTCCGATAGTGCCGAGACTCCGGCCGCAGAGTCGTCCACCGGCTCGTTCCCGCTGACCGTGCCGCACATGTACGGCGAGACGACGCTCGACGCCGTGCCCGAGCGGGTTGCGACATGGGGATTCGGCACCACGGACGCGGTACTCGCGCTCGGCGTCGTACCCGTGGCCATGCCCTCGGCCGAATACGGCGGAGGTGATGATCTGACCTACCCGTGGATCTCCGATGCGATCGACGCGAGCGGCGAGCCGGCACCGATTCTGCTCGACAACGTCACCGATGCGCTGACGGTCGAGAAGGTGCTCGCCGCCGATCCCGATGTACTGCTTGCTCCGCACTCCGGCCTGACGCAGGCGGAATACGACGCGGTGACCGCTGCCGGCGTACCTGTCATCGCCCCGCCCGAGGAGCTGTGGTCGACGCCGTGGCGCGATGTCATCACCACCACCGGAGATGTTCTGGGCGTGCAGGACAGGGCACGTGATCTTGTTGCCGATCTCGATCGTCAGGTTCAGGACGCAGGTGCTGCGCATCCCGAATTCGAGGGCCGCACAATTGCTTACGTGTCCGAGGCTGCGGATGTCTACTACCTGCTGTTGCCGTCGGACCCACGGGTGGAGCTGCTCGAGAATCTCGGCTTCGTCTCGCCTGCCTCGGTGACCGACCTCGCGACCGACGATGCCACCTACTCGACCACGGTCTCGGCGGAGAACATCTCGAAGATCGACGCCGATGTGGTGTTCACTCAGGTCGACACCGACGATGCCTTGCAGCAGTTCCTGGATTCGTCTGTCTCGCGCCAGATTCCGGCGGTTGCCGCGGGTGCAGTGGCAGGATTCGTCGGGCAGGAAGCCGGAGCGGCAGTGGGCCCGACGGCACTGTCGATTCCGTACTTCCTGCCGACTCTGGTCGAAGGACTGGCCGCCGCTGTCAGCAACGCCGGCTGAGGGCTACCGAGGAGCGGGCTTCGTCCCGGCGGGTGCCACCCGGGTGACGCGAACCACCGCGTCACGCAACGTCTTCGAGTGCAGACCTGTACCGCCGACGGTCCTGGAACGCTCGGTTGCGGTGTCGATGCGCCACGAGGAGGCGTCGAACAGGGCGGTGATATCTTTCGCGGTGACGGTGGCCTCGTGCGGCGGCGTGCCCTCGTGTGAATCATGTTGCGCGCCATCGTGCAGGTGCCCGACGATGAGTAGCGAACCGCCCGGCGCCACCCACTGCGCGATGTGTCGGTAGAACTCCAACTGCGGAATCGACGGATGCGCGTAGTGGGTCATGACCAGATCCCATTGTTCTGCTGGATCCCATGACGTCAGGTCGGCTTCGATCCAGGTGACGTCGACTCCTGCATGTTGTGCCTGCTGTGCGGCGGTGGTGAGGGCTGCGGCCGAGATGTCGGCACCGGTGACCCGCCAACCCCGTTCGGCGAGCCAGATCGCTTCCGCTCCCGCACCGCAGCCTGCGTCCAGCGCGGTACCGGGCGTCGATCCGGCTGTCTCCTCCACGAGATACGGATTCGCTGCGACGGTATGGGATGTTCTGTCATCCCAATGGTGCTCCCAATAATCCTTGTCGAATGTATGCGTCATTCCATGGCCTTTCGCGGTGGCGTTGCAGATGCCAGAGTGGCAGCGCGGCATGGTTGCGGCAAGTATTTTTGCAGTATCGGCAAATTTGAACTGTGTCAGTGCGGTGCGTCGGTGACCATTCGATTGCGGCCTGCGCGCTTCGCCTGGAACATCAGAGCGTCGGCTCTGTCGAGTGTGTGGCGAAGACCTTCGTTCGGTCGCTGGAGTGTGTATCCGGCCGAGAACGTGACACCCGATGGCCGGGTGGCGGCTGCCAGTTTCTCGAGTGATCGAAGAGCTTCGCGACGATCGCAGTTGCGCAGAGTGATCACGAATTCCTCTCCGCCCCAACGTGCGAGGAGTCCGTCGACGCCGATGCAGTCGCGGGCCGTCGACGCGAAGTCGCGGAGCAACTTGTCGCCGGCAGCGTGGCCGAAGGTGTCGTTGAACTGTTTGAAATGGTCCAGATCGAGAACCGCGACGACTGTGTCGACCGAGTTGTCGTCGACGACGGACACCGCGTAGTCCGACCAGCCGCGACGATTGAGCGCTCCGGTCAGTTGATCGGTTCGAGACGCGAGCAGGATGCCGTCCTCGACTTCCTTTCGTTCGGTGATATCGAGAGCGGCGGCGAGCGTCCATTCGGCATCGGCCGGACCGGTGAAAGGAACCAGAGTCAGCAGAACCCAGCGAATCTCGTCGTTCGGGCGAACGACCCGCACCTCGACCTTCACGGATCTTTCCGCGGCCACCCCCGCGGCCATCAGATCCTCGACGCTGCCGTGGAGTGCGAGGTCGTCCGGGTGAGTGTGCACCGTCGCGGATCGACCAATCAGTTCAGAGGAAGGCAAGCCCACGAGTTCGCAGTAGGCGGCATTGACTTCGACGAACAATCCGTCGGCGTCGGAGAGAGCCTGCGCCACGGGGCTGGAGGCGAACATGCGCCGGTACCGTTGTTCCTCCACGACGCAACGACCCGCTCTCTCCCCTTCCTGCATCGAGAGTCTAGTTCAGGTCGGTCCCGCCGACCGTTGCGGGAAGTGTCGCCGGCAGACGTGTGTGTCGACATCGCGGCCGAGCGAATCACCGAGAACTGGGGACTTCAGCCGGTGGCCGTCGTCAACGACTGCTCCGGCCGGCAGCGGGTGCTCGCGGGGCAGTAGTCGGAGGGAGGCGGATCGACGAACAGGTCGATATGCGAGCGACTCGTTCACGATCTGCGCGCCGTCTCAGGGGATGCGCGGTCCTTTGCCATCGTGTCCGACGTGACCGGCGAGGAGGCGTCGGGCACATATCTCGAGGTTCTGCTCGAGCACCGTGACTACGCGATGCGGATACTCGTCCCATACTTGATGCCCGACGCTGCGACCTTCGATCTGGGGCCGACGAAAGCGTCTGTGGGGCAGCGGCTTCTGTGGGGCTGATTTTTCCGCGGACGCGCCCATCGCCCTCGTCCAGGGGATTGGCACTCTCGACCGGCGAGTGCCAAAATGGAGGCACACTCTTAGCCGAAAGGAGCCCACAGTGACCGTCACCTCTCCCCGCTTCGATGCCCGTGACTCGGACGACGACATGCCACCGAAGTGGTGGAATCGGCACATTCGCACCCGAGCTCAGGTGACCGAATACGCCGTGATGTTCGGTGCGCTGTCGATCGTCTCGTTCTGGGCCGCGGGCCTCGGTATCGCGGCAGGTCTGATCGCCGTCGCCTCTGCGCTGTGGGCCGATCGAACCCCCGACCTGGCCGGGGAGCGTGCCGAACGCTCCGACGCGGCGCTGGCCATCGGCACCGGAGTAATCGGCATCGTCATCGGCGTGGGCTTCCTGGCGATGGTGCTGTAGAGCGACGTCGTCGCACGTGAGCGGAACTTCGTAGTCTGCTACGAATTTCTGTTCACGTGCGACAGCGCTGAACTGGGTTCGCGAGGCCGGTCGACCGCACTGCGGTCGACCGGTTTCGTCGTTTCGAAGCAGATTTCTCAGATATCTGCGACGGTCCGTTGCACTAACCGGTTTTATGTGTGACGCTGTGTTGCGTACACATTCTTCGTACATATTGTTCGGACGCGGGCGGAAGGACCATCATGACTGCAGTCGACGACGCACGATCGCTCTACCGAGACAGGCTGCATGCACTGTCGACGGCTTCGGTGCATCAGCACTTCGACGCTTTCCTCGACATCCCCTGGGACGAACCCGAGTACGCGATCGTTCCCAACGATCCGCGCTGGGTGCTCCCGGATGCGGACCCGCTCGGCCACACCGACTGGTACAAGTCACTTCCCCTGGACCGGCAGATTCACATCGGTATGTATCGCCAGGCCAGCATGGTCAAGGTCGGACTGCAGTTCGAGCAGATCCTCATCAGCGGGCTCATGCAGTACGCCCTCACGCTCCCGAACGATTCACCCGAATTCCGGTACTCGACTCACGAGGCAACCGAAGAGTGCCACCACACCCAGATGTTCCAGGAACTGGTGAACCGCATCGGCATCGACGTGCCGGGTGGGCCCGCATGGTTCCGCAAGATCGTGCCCGTGCTCACGGTGTTCGCCGCCCGATCGGCACCGTTCGGATTCTTCGTCGGTGTCCTCGCAGGAGAAGAGCCGATCGACCACATGCAGAAGGGCGTTCTGCGCGCCGGTAGCGTCGGGCACCCCTTGGTCCAGCGCGTGATGCAGATCCACATCGCCGAGGAAGCCCGTCACATCGGCTTCGCGCACCAGTATCTCGAGCACAAGGCCCCGCGGCTCGGCCCCTTCGAGAAGGCGTCGATCTCGATCCTGACGCCCGTCATCATGCGATTGTTGTGCGATGTGATCATGAAGCCGAGCAAGCAGATGCGACGCGAGCTCGACATCCCCGACGAGGTTGTGGACGCCGTCTGGTGGGATAGCGACTCCTCGCGAAAGGCATTGCGCGACACCTTCGGTGACGTTCGCATGCTCGCCGGTGAACTGGGACTGATGAACCGAGTATCGAAGCGAGTGTGGCGCGCTCTCGGTATCGACGGACGGCCTTCGCGCTACCGCAGTGAGCCGTCGTTCGGCTGAGCTGATCGTTGGGGGATCGAGCGTTTGCCGATGGTGAGGCTGAGTGCGTCGAGTTCGGCCAGCACAGCAGTGGCAGCCCAGATCTGGTTGCGCTTGCTGGCTGTCAGTACCTCGAGCACGCCTGCCTCGGTCAGCCGAGCAAGGGCGCGATAGGTGCTCGCATCGGTAGTGCCGGTGATCTGGCCGGCCGTGTCCGCGTTCAGGATCGGGATGTCGAGCAGAGCGTCGATTATCTTTGCGTCCGCCGAACTGGCACGAGGTCGCGCAGTGGCGCGCCAGTGTTCGGGAAGGTCGGCCAAGGCCTTGGCCGAGTCCTGGGCGGCGTAGCTGGACACTGTTGCCGCGTGCGCGACGTACTCCACGAATCCATCTGCGCCGCCGGCGCGGTAGTCGGTCAGTCTGTCGAAGTAGCGGCCTGTGTCCGCGAGCATCACCGACGCCAGAGGGACTGTCACCCGTCCGGTCAACCCGCGTCGACGCAGGATCGCGCTGATCAGAGCTCGGCCGATGCGGCCGTTGCCGTCGGTGAACGGGTGGATGGACTCGAACTGGGCGTGCGCGATCGCGGCCTGAGCGAGTATGGGCAAGTCTGTTCGATTCGCAAATATGAGCAGATCCGTCATCGATTCGGGGACGAATTCCGGCGGAGGTGGCACGTACAGGGCGTCGATCGGGGTGTAATCGCTGCCCCCGATCCAGTTCTGCACGTCGCGAACGGTGCCCGAATCGCGCGCGGTGTAGAAATCCGGTGCCATCAACAATCTGTGCGCGGTTGCAAGACTGTCGCCTGTAATCGGACCTTTGCCGGCGGCGTCGACCATCGCCGCCAACGCATGCACGGCCGCAAGTTGAGATTTGGCCTCCGCGTTGGATTTACCTCCCGCGAACGCCTTGCCGAACGCTCGCCAGCCGGCGTCGATGTGCTCGATCTTCGACGAGGCGACAGACTCGCTTCGGAGTAGAAAGTCGGACAGAGGAGCGAGGTGCTCGCCGAAACCCGCCTCCAGTCGTGCGACAGCAATGATCGCCTCTTCGTGAGCCATGGCAACCGAGCCGGACACATCGCAGTGCGCTTCGCCGATCATGGGCGGAATGGACACTTCGATGTGTTGCAGCGTGCGATCGGCCCGCGAACCTTGACGCCGACTGGGCTTCCATGCCCGCGACTCGACGCGGTGTGGCGACCAGATCATTGCTGCCTCCCGATCGCCAGAAAACGTGACTAGTTCGGACTCAAGTATACTTTGATACTCCGAAAGTATTCTATGTGGGCGAATGGTCGCGTTTTCCGACGCTTTCGGGGCTACTGCAGTGAGCCGTCGTTCGGCTGAGTCTCGTCGACGACGCTCTCCAGGGGCACCTGCGGGATCGCGATCCCACGGGATGCGCCAAGGCCTTTCACCTGCAGCCAGATGGTGTCGGCCAGGAACGTGGCGAAATGATCGAGGCCGGTGCGTGATTCGGTCTGCCCGCTCCAACTGCGGACCGCGCCCATGCAATACGAGACCAACCCGGCTACCCACGGCCGCACCAGCGACCAGTCGTCTGCCGTGAGATCCGCGTGCACCAGAGCGAGGAATCCGGCGACGCTGACTTCGAGTTGTTCGGCGAGTAGAGCATTGGTCTCTTCGAGTGGCGTCGGCGACTGATCGCTGACGTCCTGCTCGACGAACCGCGTCCACGCGGGATGCTCGGCCACCCAGCGCACATACGTGCTCACCACCCGATGCACCACATCGCGAGGAGTGCCGGTCAACTCGAACGAGGTGACCAATGTGGCCGTCAACTCCGAGCAGATGGCCCGCTGAATGGTGGTGTCGAGATCGGTGCGATCGTTGAAATGCCGGTACAAACCAGTGCGATGCACCCCGGCTTCGGCGGAAATTTGAGCAGTGGTGAGACGCTCACCGGGAGCGATATCGCGAGCCAGCACAGTCATGGCGGCACCGATGATATGACGTCGACGATCGGTGTTGTGCTGTTCCCAACGCCGCTTACGGCCATCGGCCTTGGGGCGTGACCCACCGTCGCTCATGCTGCATGGTCTCACGTCCGCACTGGTCGAGGCCGTCAATGGGTGCGTTTACGCAGCGCGAACAGCACACCTGCTGCTCCGACCACGGCCACGAGCGCCCCGATGGGCCAGAGTGGGAAGCCGTTGTCTTCTTCTGGCTGGGGAGCGGGCGGTAGGGCCTCGTTGGTGAAGTCGAGGTCTGTCGCCGGCGGGGTGGACGTGCCCTGGGTCAGCTGGAACGGAATGCTGCCGGTGATCGGATGCCCGTCGGCCGAGACCACTCGATAGCCGATGGTGTACTCGCCTGCCGCGCCGAGTCCGTCGAGATCGACGGTCACCGTGCTGCCGTCGACGACGGGTTCCGATGCCGCCCATTGGCTTTGGTCGGACCCGACGACGGTGACGGTGGCGAAGTTCGACTGCACGTTCTGATTGAACGTCAAGGTCACCGCGTCCGGCGCGGCGTCGAGCACAGCATTTTCGGCGGGGTTGCTGGACTGCAGAGTTGCATGCGCCGATGCCGGGGCGATCGACAATGCCGTCGCGGTGAGGATGGTGGCGGCGATCAGGGCCAGGCGTTTCATCGGATGCTTTCTCGGTTGGGTTATTCGTGCGGGGGTTCGCCGGTGACCTTGTGGTCGGCGAAGTTCAGACCCTCGCGCACGAGTCGGGCGAGGTGACCGTCGGCCAGGCGGTAGATGACGTTGCGGCCGTCGCGTCGGGTCTCGACGAGTCCGGTGAAGCGGAGCTTGGCCAGATGCTGACTGACGGCGGTGCGCGAGGTTCCGGTGGCCGTGGTGAGTGCGCTGACGTCCGCTGGGCCGCGGTCGAGCAGCCAGAGGATGTGGAGCCGGGTGGGATCGGACAGCATCCGAAAGGTGTCGCTTGCAGTGGCCAGGCGTGCGGAGTCCGGTTCGACGGCATGGTCGAGACTGATGCGCGGTTCCTTCTTCGGTGGCATCGAACGTCGTCTCCCTACGCGGAGGCGACCACCGACATTCGGGTGCGACTCCACAGGCGTGCTGCGGACAGTGCCGCAAGTGTAGCCAAGCCCGTGAGCACCAGCGCCGCGGTGAACAGTCCGAACTGTGCGCCGACCCATCCCGCTACCGGATAGGTGAGCAGAAATGCCGCGTGCGACAGCGAGAACTGCGCGGTGAAGATCGAGTTCCGGGTGCTCTCGTCGGATTCACGACGCAGGATTCTCGCCGACGGTGTGTTGATCATCGACGTCCCGATGCCCAGGACCGCCCACGTGGTGGCCAGTGCAACCCACCCGGCCGATCCTCCGTGCAGGGTTGCCACCAATGTTGCTGCGGCCGTGCCTGTCACGGCCACGACGGCTCCGGTGAGCATGAGGATGTGATCGGTCGTAGCTCTGAGTACGCGCGGGATGAACAGTGCTGCGACCATGGAACCGCAGCCGTAGAAACCGAGAGCGATTGCCAGCTGGCTGCTCGATCCGCCGAACAGATCGCGGACGTAGACCACGGTGTTGACCACCACGAGCGCCGTCGCTGCGGCGACCACCGTGTTCAGCGCGAGCAGTCCCTGCAGTTCAGGATTTCTGACGAACGTCGCGATGCCTGTTGTCGGTCTCTGGATTTTGGTTGCGACGTGTCGCGGTAGGGCGGTGCCGACCACCATCACCGCGGAGACGACGAACCCCAGAGCTGTACCGACGAACAACGTGTGGAAGCCGATGACCGTCAACAGAGCTGCGGCGATCAGAGGGCTGACCAGGGATTCGAGGTCGTAGGCGAGCCTGGAGAGCGTCAGTGCGCGGGTGTACTGCTGTGTGTCCGGGACGATCGTCGGGATGACGGCTTGGAAGGTGGGGGTGAAGGTGGCCGATGCTGCCTGCAGAACGAATATCAGGACGTAGACCTGCCACACCTGATCGACGAAGGGCAGCGCCAGCGCGGTGAGTGCCCGCACGACGTCAGCGGTGACGAGAACGAGCTTGCGGGGGAGCGTGCTCGTCAACGACGAAACGACCGGAGCGACAAACACATACGCGATCATCTTGATTGCGAGGGCGGTGCCGAGCACGGCCCCGGCGGCGCTGCCGGCGATGTCGTAGGCAAGCAACCCCAGCGCGACCGTCAACAGTCCGGTGCCCAGCAACGCGACGACCTGTGCGGTGAAGAGTCGTCGAAAAGCGACATTGTCGAGCAGCATGGCTTCAACATACACACGTGTGCGCAAGTGCGCACTCATAACCTGGATGGATTTGGGCCTCACGCGGTCGAAACGCGAGATACTTCGGTATCGTTCAGCAGTCGGCATTGCAAGTGGGGTGATTCATGGCGGTAACTCGCAACACGTCGAACGAGGTGATGCATCGAGCTGTCGATCGATTGCCGTCGATGATCGGGTACTGGGACAGCTCGCTCCGGAACGTCTTCGCCAACCGGGTGTATGCGGACTATTTCGGAATCGATCCGCGGGATCTGGTCGGTAAGCACATCAGTGAACTGCTCGGCGAGGCGCTGTATCAGTTGAACCTGCCGTACATCACCGGCGTCCTCGCCGGCGAGCAGCAGCAGTTCGATCGCACGCTCATCGATGTCAACGGTGCTGTGCGCGTCACTCAGACCACCTACGTCCCCGATGTCGTCGACGCTACCGTCCTCGGGTTCACCGTGATGGCCGTCGATGTCAGTGCCCGCGCCGAAGCGGAACGACAGCGCGACCGCGCTGTGCGGTTGTTTCAGATCGCCATGGAGAACGCCCCGATCGGCAAAGCCGTCCTGACCGTGGACGGCCGCTGGCTGCAGGTGAACAAGGCGCTGTGCGAGCTGTTGGGGTACACCTCGGAAGAGCTGCAGCAGAAGACCTTTCGCGATCTCACCCACCCGGACGACATTCCCCTCGCGGACGAGCATCTACGGGGGTTGGCCGATGGAACTCTGACCAACGTCGCGTCGGAGAAGCGATATCTCCGCAAGGACGGTGCCACCATCTGGGTGCAGCGCAACGCCACCCTGGTGCGCGACGCCGAGGCCGGTGACGTGGTCATCGCGCAGATCCAGGACATCACCGCGCGCAAAGACGCCGAGATGACACTCGAACGCCAGGCGCTGATCGACGACCTCACCTTGCTGGGAAATCGTCGACGCTTGATGGCCGAGCTGAACAGTCTCAAGGAAAAGTCCAGCGATCGGCCGGTAGGAATGTTGTTCGTCGACGTCGACGACTTCAAATCCATCAACGATCGCTTCGGTCATGCAGTGGGCGATCGCGTACTCGCCGCCATCGGACGTCGCGTTCTCGACAACGTGCGCGCAGCCGATGTTGCCTGCCGCATCGGAGGGGACGAATTTGTCGCTCTACTGCTGTCGGCCAGATCGGCCGACGGAGTCGAACGCCTCGCAGACCGAGTACGAGGCTTCCTTGCCGGCCCCTACGACATCGACGGCACTGACGTCCCGGTATCGGTCAGCGTCGGATGGAGTTGGGAGCCGACCACTGACCCGGACCAGATGTTACGAATCGCAGACGAGCGAATGTATTCGTCCAAGCGGGCCTGAGATCCGGATCAATGTGGGATTCAGTCGGTCGGAGTGCAACAGAGTCGCATTGATTCGCCGGGTTGGGGGGAGCGGGCATGCGCAGTGACCTCTACGCGATGACGACCTCGATGCCTTTACCTTCGAAGGCGTCGATCTGGGCCCGAGTTGCTTCGGAATCGGTGATGAGAGTGGTGCCCGGCGGGATAGGAGCCCAGGCGTGGAAGGGCTTCTGGCCGAGTTTGGCCGAGTGCGCCAGGATGTAGGTCTGCACTGCGCGCTCCATCATCAACTCCTTGAGCTGGGTTTGCTCGTAACCCGCCTCGCAGATACCGAAGTCGGCGGTGACGGCATCGGCTCCCAGGAACGCTCGATCGAACGAGACCCGCCGCAGGGATGCCTCGGCAAGTGGACCGACGAATCCCTGGCTCACGTGGCGCAAGGTCCCGCCTATGCATTCCACGTGTACCTCGTCGGCGTCGACGAGTGCTTCGAGCGCAGTCAACCCCGC
Organism: Rhodococcus sp. ARC_M5; assembly: GCF_022810405.1. Lineage (GTDB taxonomy): Bacteria > Actinomycetota > Actinomycetes > Mycobacteriales > Mycobacteriaceae > Rhodococcoides > Rhodococcoides navarretei. The sequence goes on along the minus strand of NZ_JALGQE010000004.1, from coordinate 154,761 downwards.
GGCGATGACGGTGAGATCCACCGCTTCGCGCAGGAACTCCGCCATTGCGCCGACTGTGGTGCCGGCGTCCAACAGAACCGTCTCACCGGGCTGGATGTACTCGGCGGCCTTTGCTGCGATGAGCCGCTTGGCGTCGTATCCCTCGAGGGACCGCTGCTTCACCGACGCCTCGTGTCGGCCGCCGATGGCAATGGCGCCGCCGTAGGTACGGGCCAGCAGCCCCTGTTTGGTGAGGTGGTCGAGATCGCGTCGGATGGTCGAGGCGGTCACCTTGAACAACGCCGACAACTCCTCGACGCTGGTGAGTCCACCGGACTTGGCCAGGCGCACTATCTCACCGCGTCGGGCTTCCGATACTCGCACCACCCACCCCCGTCAGCTCAGTAGCGCTGGGCTGGTGGCCAATTCGGCAGCCTGCCGCAGAGCTTCGATCATGCTACCGGCCTCGGCAATGCCCTTGCCTGCGATATCGAATGCGGTGCCGTGATCGACGGACGTGCGGATCACCGGCAGGCCGACCGTGATGTTGACTCCCGCCTCGATTCCGAGCACTTTGACCGGTCCGTGGCCCTGGTCGTGGTACATGGCCACGATGAGGTCGTAGTCTCCTCGGCCGGCCAGGAAGAAGGCGGTGTCGGCGGGCAGCGGACCGACAGCGTCGATACCCTCGGCCTTCAACTTCTCGACGGCCGGGACGATCTTGAGATCCTCCTCGCCGTAGCCGAACAAGCCGTTCTCGCCCGCATGAGGGTTGATGCCGCAGACACCGATTTTCGGTTGAGCGGTGCCGGAGCGCACCAGAGCCTCGTGCCCGCGCCGAATGGTGCGCTCGACCAATCCGGGCTCGATCTTGGCGACCGCGTCGAGCAACCCGATATGCGTGGTCACGTGAATGACCTTGAGCTTGGGCGTCGAGAGCATCATCGACACTTCCTCGGTGCCGGTCAGGTGTGCCAACAGCTCGGTGTGCCCGGGAAAGATGTGCCCGGCCGCGTGCAGCGCTTCCTTGTTCAGCGGTGCGGTGCAGATCGCCTGGACCTCACCGCGCACGGCGAGTTCGCTTGCGACACGGATGTAGTGGAATGCGGCATCGCCCGCAGCAGCGGACAGCTCGCCCCACTGGAGGTCCGCAGGGAGCAGATCGAGGTCGATGACGTTGATCCGACCCGGTGTGAACTCGGCGTCCTCGACACGCTCGACGGTGACAATCTCCACGTCGGTGCCGAGCACCTGCGCTGCCAGTCGCAGCCGTGACGCGTCGCCGATCACGACCGGCTTGCACCGCTCGAGGGTAGCGGGGTCGATCATGGCGGGCACGATCACCTCGGGACCGATCCCGGCGCCGTCGCCCATGGTGACCGCGATGTAGGGCTGAAGTGTTGTAGTCATGCCAATGCCTCACTGTTAGAGAAAGAAGGTGTGCTTTCGACGCCTCGCAGGTACGCGGTCATCGCGACGAGACTGTCCGGTCCACCGAAGCTGCCGGGCCGAGTGGCAACGTATCCGCCTGCAGCCGTGCGGGACACGACTGCGCCGTGATGGATTTCGGTAATCGGATGAAGAGTGTTGACGCCCAGGGCGTCGAGCACGCGGCGTGCGGTTTCGCCTCCGGTGAGGACGAGTCCCACGGTCTTATTACTAATTGCCAGGGCGACCAACTCGGCCAACGCGGTCGCGATCGCGCTCGAGCGAGCGGGATCGACAGGGCCGGTTACTGTCAGGATCGCCGCCCCACCGTCGACGGCGTTGCGCACCGGAGTGGGGTCTGTGCCGGCCAGCAAGTGGTCCACATGGATCCGGACGTGCGTGGCACCGGAGCGCTCCAGCTCCGATACCTGCTGTGCAGCAACAGCTTCTGCGGTGCCGACCACGACGAGAGTGGGTACGGGTTCGATGGGAAGGGAGCCGAGCTCGTTCGGCCGCAGTGTTCTGGCGACCGCGGCAGCCAGCGCCGCGGTGCCGACGAGGCGGACGCCGGGAAGGAGTGCCGACAGATCGACGATGGCGTCGAGGTCCGCGTCCGACCGCACGTCGAACACTGCCACCGCGCCGGAATCGACTGCAGCGGTGAGCCCGTCTATGCCGTCCTCCAGTGCGACGGAGGTCGTGCGAACGTGGCCGAACAGGTCGGCTATCGAGGCGGGGGCCTCGGTTGTCTCCAGTGCCCATCGGTCGCTCAGATTGAGGGGCACCCCGTCGATGTGGGGCACACCGTTCTCGACGGTGCGGCCGAGGGCAGGAAGGCCGGCGGCGAAGACGATCGGTCCGGTGTTCAGCAGACTCTCGACCTCGGCGGCGATGTTGCCGCGCAGCATCGAATCGATCTTCTTGATCACCCGAACTTGGGGTGAAAGATCGCGCACCGCAGCGTGCACCCGGTCGGCGGCCTCGGGGCCGGACATGACACGGGTGCCGAGATCGACCACACGCACGTCGCTGTCGCCGTGAACTGCACCGATGTCGATGCCGAGGGTGACGTCACGATCGAGAAACAGTGCTGCAGTTTCGGCGGCTCCCGACAGATCGTCCGCGAGTATCAGGATGCGGGGGCGCTGCGTGCTGCTCATCGTGCCTCACCGTCCATATCTGCGCTATGTGCGCACCTAAAGGTAACATTATTGCGTGTTTCACGCATTATTGTCATAGCGATGTTCCGCCGCACTGGACGATGGTCTGGCCGGTGATGCTGCGTCCGTGCGGCGACAGCAGAAACGCGACGGTCTCGGCAACCTCGTCGGGGTCGATGAAATGCCCGAGCGGAGGGGTGATCGGCGGGGTCGCGACCCGCCCCGGATCGTGCAGCATCGGAGTGTCCGTCGGACCGGGAGCCACCACGTTGACGGTGATTCCGCGGCTCACCAACTCCATGGCCCACGACCGCGCCATGCCAACCAACGCCGACTTGGTGGCCACGTACTGACTCTTGCCCGCCACTCCGGTCATCGTCCTGCTACCGATCAACACCACCCGGCCGCCGTCGGCCATGCGCGAGGCCAACCCGTCGACCAGAACTTCGGCGGCCGCGACATGTATCCGCCACATCTGCTCACTGTGGGCAGGATCGAGAGTCCCGAGCCGGCCCGACCGCTGCACTCCTGCAGCATGGACGATCGAGTGCGGATCGGGGAGCTCGTCGACGAGATCGGAGACGGCCTGGGTATCGGCGAGATCGACGCCGATCCAGCGATGCGGTCCGCCGTCATCGAAACCCTGTTCAGGACGGGTCCGACTCAATCCGGTGACGTGCCAGCCACGATCGGACAGCGTCCGCGCGATCGATGCCCCGATTCCGCTGCTGACTCCGGTGACCACGGCGTGCGGCGTCGAACTCATGCGCCGACGACCCGGTCCGAGTCGAGTTGGACGTACTTGATCGCCTGCCGAAAGTAGGTGTACGCGATATGAAGTCGACCGTCGGAACCCTCGACGATCGACGGGTACGAGAACTCGCGGTTGGAGCCGTCCCGAGAATTGTTGGTCAGGCAGTAGCCGTCGCCGACATCGAGATCCCGCCGGACGGGCCACGTCAGCCCGCCGTCGGACGAGATGGCCAGTGTCATCGGCGCTCTGGGCGCTCCCCAGAATGCCGCGCGGGCGTCACCGTCGTCGAGGGGAGACTCGGCGGCATCGGTGCCGTCGGCCAAGCCGTCGTCGTCGATCTCGTCGTACAGTGAGACGCGTCGTGCGGTGGCGTCCAGCGCCGACGACTGGTTGTAGACCAGGGCCAGTGTTCCGTCGGCGCGGGCGACGACCTGAACGGACGAGTTGTTGTTCGGGAGTTCGGTGGGGACCGGGGCGCTCCAGGAGTCTCCGTCGTCGGTGGAGACGCTGCGGTAGATGTGATCCGCCCACCGACTGCGGTACAGAGCGACGAGCGAACCGTCCTGCTGCACCACAATGTTCATATGAACGCAGCCGATGCTGTTCGGCACCACCACTTCGCGCCACGTCGTGCCGTCGTCGTCGGAGATCATGGCACCGCTGTAGTCGCGATCGCCGACCCATTTGCGGCCGTCGATCTTGACGCAGTGGAACACCGGCAGCAGTAGGCGCCCCGAGTCGAGTCGAACGACGGGCTGACGCACGAAGACGCCGCCCGCATCGGTCTCGGGAAGCAACACGTGCGCCTCACCCCACGTGAGCCCACCGTCGGGGGAGATGCGACGCAGCACCCGCGCGGTGTCCTGGTTGCCTGCATGCTGCGAGGTCCACAGCAACCACACGTCGCCCGAATCACGGACGAACAGAACAGGATTCTGCTCCGAGCGCGTCGGATCGTCGGACAGCTGGACGGGAGCACTCCAATGCTGTTCCCCGGCCTCGAGGCGGGAGAACCACACGCTGATGTCGGGAACACCCTCCTGCGTGCCCGCGAACCACACGCACGCCAACGCGCCGTCGGGCAGGATCGCCAGGTTGGCCGCGTGGTTCTGCACCTGAGGGGCAGGCAGGAATGCGTCGGAGCGCCCCGGCTCGGCGGTCTCTCGCACAGCACCGTCGGCGAGAAGATCGCCCGGTGTGAGGAAGCTGGTGTTGCTCATGTTCTACCTTCTTTTCTGCTCAGGAGGAGAGCGTGACCGCAGCCATGTCGTAGGAGTTCGTGGGGCGCAGGTCGATTCCGGCGATGCGGTTGCGCCGAGCGATGACGGTCTTGGGCACGAACGACCACAGGCACGGCCAGGTCTCCCAGATCTGACGCTGGGCCTGGGCGAGTGTCTCGTTTCGAGTGGTGGCGTCGGCGTCCTCGGATGCTTTGGCGATGAGGGACGCGATCTCGGGAAAGATGTACCCGTGGTAGGTGTCTCGGGTCTCTTCCTTGGCGGCGGTGCCCGCGTACATGCCCTGCATGATGGTCACGGCCAGGCCGGTGGGGCTGGGGTAACCGTTGCCGAGGATGTCCCAGTCGCCTGCCTTGCCCTGACGCCAGGTCGCGATGTCGCCGCCCGGCTCGAACTGCTGCAGCGTCGCCCGAACACCGACGGCCGAGAGCATCTGCAGCACCGACTCCATGATGTCGGTATCGGCCGCGAATTCACCGGTCTCCCAGATGATCTTGACTTCCAGATCGCGAACACCGAGCGCCTCGAGTTCCTGCCTGGCCCGCTGTGGGTCGTAGACGTACTCGCCGGTCTCGATGGCTCCGGCCAGAATGCCCGGTACGACACCGCGTGACGGAGTTGCCGCGCCCTGCATCACCTGGTCGATCAGTGCATTGCCGTTGATGGCATAGCTCAGTGCTCTTCGGACGCGAGGATCGGCCAGGGGATGCCCGGCCGGCTTGCGGAAGTTGTAGAAGAGCTGATTGAGCCGGACTCCGTCGGTGCGTTCGACGGTGACACCGGCCAGGCCGGCGAGCTGATCCGCCGCATCGGGAGTGATGGCATCGATGACGTCGACCTCGCCGCTGCGCAGGGAGACGACGCGGTTGGATTCGTCGGGTACGAACCGAACGCTGACCGACTCGGCCGATGCCGCAGTTCCCCAATAGCTTTGGTTTCTCGCCAGCGAATAGTTACCGGTGCCGCGATCGGACGAGGTCACCACGAACGGGCCGGTGCCGACGCCATCCTGCAGATCCTCGGGAACATTGTCCTCGGCAGGGGTGATCAGAATGTTCGACATCAAGTAGTCGAGCACGGGGATGGGCCGCTCGGTGTCGAGCGTGAACGTCGAGTCGTCGATCTTGCCGACCGTCGGCCACTCGGGGAAGAACGTGCCGACGAACGAACCGGTGACCTGGCTGTACATGCGCAGTGCGGTGTCGACGTCCTCGACCCGAACCGGCCTGCCGTCGGAGTAGGTGACACCGGGACGTAGATGCACCAGCCACCGCGTCGGCGCGACGAGCTCGAAGCTGTCGGCCAGGACGAGCTGTACCTTCAGTGACGGAGTGATAGTGGTCAGCGCCTCGCGGACTGCGCGCTGCACGGTCAAGGCCGCGTCGAACTGGAGGAGCTTGTTGTCCAGGCTCACCATCGATCGATTCATCGCCAGGCTGACGGTGTCCGGTCCGGGCCGGCCGGTGGGCGTCGCGCATGCAGTCATCGCGCCACCGAGGGTCAGTCCCGCGCCGAGAATCAGACTCGACCGGAACAGTGACCGCCGTGAAAAGCGCTGGTTGACAAAGCTTTCGGTCATCATTGACCTCTCGTGACTGACACATCGAAATGTGGATGTCGGTTCAGGTCTCGCGGACCTCCGTCGACGAAAGTGATCGTGGACACAGGGTGACTGTACTACGAAATGCATGAAGTGCGCAGAAAAATATTCAAGGTTGCGCAAACCGCGCATCGGTGCCATTGTGAGCTGAGTTACAACGAGGCAGTGTTATCGAAAGGTCGACGATGACCCAGGCAATATCAGCAGCGCAGGTGGGGCGATGACCCAGCTCACCGCCAGTCCACCCAGCGTGCCCGCGGCCACGTCCGCCACCAGCTCCAAGCTGCCCGCGTTCCTCACCGCGCCGATGGCTCGCTACGTGGTGCGACGGCTCGGGCAGAGCGTGCTCACCATCTTCTTGACGCTCACCACGGTCTTCGTGTTGATCCGGATGGCCCCGGGTGACCCGGCCTACTCGATGGCGGGCCCGCTGGCCAGCACCGAGGACCTGGCGCAGATCCGCACCAACCTGGGCCTCGACCAGTCGATCTTCACCCAGTACGCGCTGTATCTGAAGGGCCTGTTCACCCTGGACCTCGGTACCTCGTACTCGTTCCAGGCACCCGCGCTCGACGTCGTCCTGCAACGCATCCCGTACACGATCACGCTGGCCTTCGCGGCAATTCTGCTGACGACCGTGGTGTCGATTCCCCTTGGCATCTGGATGGCCCGTCGCGCCGACACCCGCCGTGAGCTTGGTGCGAACGTCGTCACCATCGCAGGCCAGTCGATGCCGGACTTCTGGACCGGCCTGATGCTGTTGACCTTCTTCGCCGTTCTGGTTCCGGTGCTCCCAGCTGCCGGCTTCACCAGTTGGTCGTCGCTCATCCTGCCCGCGGTCACCGTGGCCATCCTGCAGATCGCCCTCATCTCCCGCATGGTGCGACGCGAGATGGTCAACGCGTACGCCTCGCCCTATGTCACCGTCGCTCGCTCGAGGGGCGTCACCGAACGAGAGATCACCTGGCGGTACGCGCTGCGTAACTCCTCGATCCCGGTCGTCACCGCGCTCGGCACTCGATTTGCCTCGATGCTCAACGGCGTCGTCGTGGTCGAGGTGGTCTTCGCCTGGCCCGGCGTCGGCTCGCTGGTGGTACGCGCCCTCGAAACCCGCGACTACCCGTTGATCCAAGCAACGGTTCTGGTCACCGCAGTGCTCGCCGTCCTCGTGCAATTGGCCGTCGACCTCTGCTACCCACTCCTCGACCCCCGCGTCCGCCTCGGGAAGGCAGCAAGCTGATGACAGTCGTCGACAAGCCCTCGGACACAGCACGTCCCAGCGCCGTCACCACCAAGGACTTCGCCTCGGCCGGTGCCACGCGCAGGAGACGAGACAGCCGCGTCAAGATCTGGATCGGCACCGTGTGCGCGCTGGCCGTGATCCTTCCGGTCGCCTTCGCTCGCGTCCTGCCACTCGCCTCGCCCGACGCCACCGATCTCGCCCAACGGCGACTCGCACCGTTGACCGACGGGCATCTCTTCGGAACCGATCAGCTCGGCCGCGACCTCCTGGCCCGCGTGCTCTACGGCGGGCAGGTCTCGCTCACCGTCGGAATCCTCGCCGTCATCGTCTCGGGCCTCATCGGACTCACCCTCGGATCGCTCGCCGGCTTCTTCGGCGGCTGGGTCGACGCCGTCGTCTCCCGATTGCTCGAAGCGCAACTGTCCCTGCCGCTGCTGATGATGTTGCTCCTCGTCGTCGCACTGTTCGGCCCGTCGATCCCGGTCATCACGTTCGTCATCGCCATCGCCCAGTGGCCCGAGATCGCCCGTCTGACACGATCACTCGTCCTGGTCGAACGCGAGAAGCCATACATCGCCGCTGCCCGCGTACTCGGGCTCGGACGCATCGCGATCCTGCTGCGCCACGTGGTCCCCAACATCATCAAGCAGGCATCACTGGTCGTGTTGCTGCTCCTCGCACAGGCCGTGCTGCTCGAAAGTGCACTGAGCTACCTCGGTGCCGGACCGCAACGTCCGTTCGCCACTTGGGGACGCATCATCTCCGACGGCCAGGACTACATCACCACCTCGTGGTGGCTCGTCACCCTGCCCGGCCTGGTCATCGTGCTGCTGGTGGTCGGTGTCAACCTGCTCGGTGACGGCCTGCGCGACCGTCCGGCCGGATCGAGTCTGCGACGAATGTTCTCCCGCTCCAAAGAGAAAGGGCGTGCCTGAGTCATGGGCAACCTACTGAAGGTCGACGAACTGCAGATCGAGTTGGTCACCGACAAAGGCCTCATCAGGGCCGTCGACGGCGTGTCCTTCTGCATCGAGGCAGGTGAAACTGTCACCATCATCGGTGAATCCGGGTCCGGCAAGTCCACGACAGCGATGGGCATCCTCGGCCTGCTCCCCGGCGATCTGGCGGTGCTCTCCGGGTCCGTGACGTTCAAGGACACCGAGATACTCGGAAACGACAAGGAGCTGTGCGGCATTCGCGGTAAGCACATCGCGCTCATCCCGCAGGATCCGATGACGGCACTGAGTCCGGTGCACACCATCGGTAGCCAGCTGCGAGAAGCGGTCCGGCACAGCGGCGTCACCGGCCGATCCGCGCAGACCGCGCGATGCATCGAACTGCTCGAACAGGTCCGTATCCCCGATCCCGCAGGCCAGTTGAACAAGTACCCGCATCAGCTCTCGGGCGGCATGCTTCAACGTGTTCTCATCGCAGGCGCACTCGCGGCAGGCCCCGAACTGATCGTTGCCGACGAGCCGACCAGCGCCCTCGACGTCACCGTGCAGGCCAGCATCCTCGACCTGCTTCTGGAACTGCAGGAGCGCACCGGAATCGGACTGCTCGTCATCACCCACGACCTCGGCGTCGCGCGCTTGATGTCCGATCGCATCTACGTGATGAAGAGTGGCGTGTTCGTCGAGAACGGTGGTGCCGAAGAGCTCGTCAATGCTCCGAAGAATCCGTACACGAAGAACTTGCTCGACGCGATCCCGCAACTGGGACCGTGGAACGAAGCAGTCGAGAAGGTCGAGGCCACGGTATGAGTGCACCACTTCTGTCGGTCGAGGACCTCGTCGTCGAATACCCGGTTGCCGCCGGCACATTCCGCGCGGTCGACACGGTGAGCTTCTCGGTGGACAAGGGCAAGACCATCGCCATCGTCGGTGAATCCGGTTGCGGCAAATCCACCATCGCCAAGTCCATCGTGCGGTTGCTCACTCCCACCTCGGGACGCATCGTCGTCGACGGCACCGACATCGCGCGGATGTCCGAGAAAGCACTGCGGCCGTTCCGTTCTCGTGTGCAGATGGTGTTCCAGGATCCCTACGGATCACTCGATCCGCACCTGACGGCTGTCGACATCGTCGGAGAGCCGCTACGGCTCAGAGGTATTCGCAGTAAGTCCGAGCGCGCGAAGAAGGCCGCCGAACTCATCGACCGAGTCGGTCTGCCGACCACAGCCCTCGGGCGTAGACCGGCGGAGTTCTCCGGTGGACAGCGCCAACGAATCGGCATCGCCCGTGCTCTCGCGTCGGGACCGGAGATCCTGGTGTGCGACGAGGCCACCAGCGCACTGGATGTGTCCGTGCAGGCGCAGGTGCTCGAGCTGCTGCGCGAAATTCAACAGCAGACCGGATTGACCTACGTTTTCATCTCGCACAACCTCGGTGTCGTCCGCGAGATCAGCGAGACGGTCATCGTAATGTCGAAGGGCCGCGTGGTCGAAGGCGGCGAGACCGAGGAAGTGCTCGCGCGACCCAAGGAGCCGTACACTCGGGCCCTGCGCGCAGCGGCTCTGGACCCCGCAGCCATGACAGGAATCAAACCGCGACATGTCGTTTCGCGGCTCACGAAAACCCCGGCAGGAGTCTCCGCATGACATCGCTCGACATTTCTCCCCTCGTTCTCGGGACCATGACGTTCGGTGACACCGTCGACGAATCCGGTGCCGCCAAGATGCTCGACGCCGCGCTCGACGCGGGAATCAGCCACATCGACACGGCCAACGGCTACGCAGGCGGGGAATCCGAGCGGATCCTCGCCGCCCTGCTCGCAACCCGTCGCGACCGAGTGACCCTGGCAACCAAAGCGGGCATGCCTCATCCCGACGCAGGCGACAACAGTCCTCTGTCTCCGAAAGGGTTGCGGCTCAGCGTCGATGCCAGTCTCACGCGGTTGAACACCGACTACGTCGACCTGTTCTACCTGCACCAACCCGATCGCGCGACTCCTCTGGTCGACACTCTCGCAGTAGTGGGCGAGTTGGTGGCGGAAGGAAAGATCAGGGCCCTCGGCGTCTCGAACTTCGCGGCCTGGCAAATCGGGGAGATCAACCGCGTCGCTGACGAGGTGGGTGCCCCGCGGCCGATCGTCGCGCAGCAGCTCTACAACCTGCTCGCCCGCAGGATCGAGGAGGAGTACGTCGAGTTCGCGGCGTCGACGGGACTGACCACCATGGTCTACAACCCACTTGGCGGCGGACTGCTCACCGGAAAGCATTCGGCGGGAAGCGAACCCACCGACGGTCGGTTCGGCGACTCGCGCCTGGCCACGATGTACCGCGAACGATACTGGAACACGGCGATATTCGACGCCATCACCCAGCTGGGCACTGTGGCCGACGGTGCCGGGATGCCGCTCACCGAGCTCGCCCTACGATGGCTGGTATCCAAGCCCGCCACCGGGCCGGTGCTGCTGGGTGGCTCCAAGGTGGAGCACCTCCAGTCGAACATCGCCGCTCTCGGCCGCGGGCCACTGGACGCGGACGTCGTCGCCTCGTGCGACGAAGTCGGTGCCGCGCTCCGTGGACCGATGCCGAACTACAACCGCTGAAGGGGTTTTCAATGTCTGCACAGGAATTCGCGGCCCGTGTTCGTAACCGCGAGCGCATCCTCGGCTACTGGTCGGTGATCGACAGTCCGGTCTCCACCGAATGGCTCGCGCACGTGGGTTGGGACTACATCGCCCTCGACCTCCAGCACGGCCTGATTGGATACTCCGGCATGCTCGCCGGGATCACGGCCATCGACGCCGCCCACGGACCCGCCGCCCTCGTTCGCGTCGAGGCCAACAACGCCACCGTCATCGGCCGCGCACTCGACGCCGGTGCGGCCGGTGTCATCGTTCCACTCGTCGACACCGCTGCCGATGCCGCCGCCGCGGTATCCGCAGCGACCTACCCGCCGGCAGGCATCCGCTCTTATGGACCGATGCGCTCACAACTACGCATTGGGCCCGATCCCGCCGCCGCCAACCGCGATACCGTCGTGCTGGCGATGATCGAAACTCCACAAGGTTTGGCCAATGTCGAAGAAATCTGCGCTGTGCCAGGACTCGACGGCGTCTACGTAGGACCCTCGGACCTGCGCCTGGCCGTCGGCGGATCATCGCCCACGGACCCCTCCGTCGACGCCGAATTCGACGCGGCCCTGGTACGAGTGCAGAAGGCCGCTGCCGCAGCAGGTATCACTGCGGGAATTCACACTGCTTCGGGAAGTATTGCTGCGCAGCGACTGTCCGAGGGATTCACCCTGGCGACCGTGGCATCGGATTTGACGCACCTCAAAGCCGTGTCGGCCGAGCACCTAGCGGCGGCGCAGGGGTAGGCCCGCGTTTCTTGCGCACATCGACCCGGTACGCGACGTAGAGATACAGCAAGCCTGTGATGGCACCACCCAAGCATCCCGCTGCGTAATCGAGTGCTGTGGAGCCCGAGTCGATCATCAAGTGCACCAACAGGAAACCGACACCGACTGCCGGGACAAGTGCCAGCGCATTGATGTAGTCCGCTCGGGTTGCACCGCATCTCTTGCTCAAGGCCCCGGTCATGACCCACTCACGGAACGGCTTCTGCATCTCGGCCTCCGACCTCGTGTGGTCCGCTGTGCCCGTTCTCACCACGATACCGGATAGTTCGCGGCGCTGACTATGTCATGGGAGGGTGCAAGTATGCGTGCTCTGGTGTTTCTTGCGGTCCTTGCGCTCGTGTACAAGTGGCCGTTGTTCGGCGACAGCCCCGGCCAGTGGTCGGCCCTGTCGCAGGGCGTCATGCTCGGCGCGATCATCAGCACCGCGGTGACGCCCGCAGGATGGAAGGCGATTCGCCGTATCCGACGTCGACTCGATGGGTCGTACCGTCCGCCCGAGTCCGCGCGTCGATGAAAATCGGGTGCAACTGACCGCGCTCAGCGCGGCTGGCTGCACCGGATTCGATCAACTGTCGAGGTAATTTCCGCGATCACGTGTTCCATCCGCTCGGTGAGGTCGAACCAGGTGTAGCGGAGGATCGTCCAATTCGGAGTGATGTCGTTCTGTCGGATTCGATCCCGTTGGAATGCGTCGTGATCGGAGTGATACGCCCAACCGTCGATTTCGATCGCGACCATCTCTGCAGCGAAAGCGATGTCGAGTTCGTATCCGCCCCATCGAAAGTTGGCCACCCAGCCGCGGATATCGCGGGACCGGAATTCGCCGATCAGCAGGCGCTCACCCTCCGAGCGGGCGCCATGCGCCGCGACCTTCAGCAGACGCTTCGCTTCGGAGGCTCCGGCGCGGCCTGGGTTTCGGGCATCTGCCTGCCGCAGTCCCTCCAGATTCGTGTGTCGCTGAAGTGCGCGATCCATGATGTGAGCCTTGCCGATCGACGCTTCGAGAACAGTGAGGTCGAGCGACGTGACCCGCATCCCGCGGCGTTCGACGATGTCCTTGCTGTGAATGTCGCGTCGGCGAAGCCGGCATCCCTCCGCGCGGCTTCGCCCCTTGCGTGGGGTGGTGACCTCGATGATGCTCGGTGCCTCGGAAATCACTCGGTGCCAGAACGCCGCGGCTTCCCCGCTGAGCACGGCGTTCGTTCCCGCACTCCACACGGCGCATCGAATACGCGCATCTGCGGTGAAGGGGCGGTCTGCAACGAAATACACCCCGCGGTGAATCGTTTGCCATGTGCCTCTGCGTACCAAACGGTCGACGGCATCACCGCTCAGGCCACAGATCGCCGCCTGGGCACGGGTGATCACGCCGTCGTGTTGCGACAACCAATGATCGAGCATGTCCATTTGGACGTTCACTGCGTCGAAGCGGTTCCACGAACAAAATCGGGTGCAGTTGACCGCGCTCAGCGCGGCTGGCTGCACCGGATTCTGTCGATGGTCGGTGGTAGGCGTGGTGGCAGTTGCAGGTGAGGCCCTTCACGCGCAGGCGTCGGATCCATCGAATGCGCCGACCACTCTGCAGGCGAAGGCGCGAGAGACCTTCCACTCGTTCTCGAACCGCACGAAGGGGATGGGACCGACCGAATAGGAGTCGAGGCCGCGGAACGACCCCTTGCCGCTCGCATCGACGGTGTCCGGGCCGGTGATTTTCACCGGGACAGTACGCCCCGATGCGCGCGTGGCAAGGTGCTTTCGACAGTGGCCGAAACATGCTCGTTTCGATCGAATCGAGCGGCTGACTCTTCTTCAGTGATGGGAGCGAGGTGCAGGAGACTCACCGTCCCGGGGCCGGCAGGCGTCGATTGTGGGCCAAGGTTATGGCGATGACTGGAATGGCAACTGGTGCAGTGAGAGTCGTAGCGGCGGCAATGGTCGAAGGCCAGGGTGCGGTGTAGTTCCACGTCGCGTTCAAGACAATCAGCGTTGCGAGTAGGGCTGCAGTCTGAGCTCCCACTCGAAGCGCCGTGGCCGCGAACGGGGGGCGGACCGCAAACCTTCCGATGATCATGGGTAGACGGTGGCCTTCGTTGACGCGTGACAATTGTTTCGTCGCGACGGTCATCATCCACGCACCGAGCGCGGCGACCACAAAACCGACAAACAACATGCTCGGTACGATACGCGACCAAGGGTTCTGAGCTGCCAGGATGACTGAGGCACGCGATCCGCAGCGCCCCACAGCTCCGTCGTGATCATGCGAGACGGTCTGATAGTTCTTGCGCTGGTTTCGAGCGTTGCTCTGCAAACGTTCGTCGGTCGCGTGTACTGGACACCGTCCCTTTCCACGGAGTCGATGCTGACCGGTGATCATGATCAGAATTCGAGATCTCGCTTCCGGCGCTCGCGCTCGAGTCGACGTTGCTCCTCAGCACGCTCTCGGCACTGCCGAAGGAATTCCGCGTCGGCATCAGGATTCTGTGCGGCCTGACGACCAGGGCGCGTCTCGTACTCCGGAAACGCAGAATTGCTCACCCGCCGGATGCCGCCGCCGGCACCTCCCCAGATTCCGCCACCTATCGGACGTCCGGCGAACAGCCATGCCAGCGAGCCGGCGAGCGGGAGAAACACCACCAGCAAGAGCCACACGATCTTCGGGAGAAATCGCACTCCGCCGTCGTCGGCCGTGATCACGTCGATCAGGCAGAACACCCACAGCAACATCACCAGCAGACCGAAATACGGCATGTGATCCTCCATGTTCCAGACCGTTCGGTCTGATGTACCGAGCATCGTAGCGGGGTTGTCGAGAATCCGACAGGCCGATTCAGCCCTGCGGTCGTTTCGATGCCGGGAGTTTCGACGGGTCCAGGGGCCGTGTTCCAGGAAGCACTGCCGGGTAGGTGAACTGGACCGCTGCCTCGAACACGGACGATCCCTCGAACATGAAGATTCCGATTGGGTCAACGGAACAATCGTCTCTATCCGCCGATGACAGCGCGTGCCGTCTCCGTATCGAATGTGCTGGTTCGATGGAGAACTCGACGAGCGGATCATTCCGTTCGCCGACACCGTCCACAGTCTCGAGTCGGGGTTGTTGTTGCGGGCCGTGGTGTTCGATTACTCAGCCCGACTACGTCGGTCGCGGCGGACGCGTCGTGATGAACTGCCCGGCTATCGAACCGATGAGTGCGACGACGAAGCCCGTGCACTGAAGTGCTGTCATGTTCTGTCCCAACACGATCCAGCCGACCGCGGCCGCGGTCAGTGGACTGAGGATGCCGAGAAGGGAGATGCTCGCAGACGGCAGCGCGCGGGCACCTCTGAACCAGAGCGCGTACGCCATCGCGCCGCCGATCACCGACAACCATGCGTAGCCGAGTGCAGCCTTCGCATCGATGGCCCACGGACCGTCGTCGACGATCGGGATCAACGGGCAGATCACCATCCCGCCGACAAGTAGTTGCCAGGCAGTGGAATTGAGCGGACTCGTGTTCTGCTGCACGCCCCAGCGCTTGGTGAGGACGATGCCGGTCGCCATGCTGGCGGTACCCATGGCAGCGGCGGCGGGTCCGATCGCGTCGAGATGAACAGCGCTCGTCATCGTCGTCAGCGCGACCCCGGCGACGGCGACAAGGGCGCATCCGATCTGGACGGGACGCGTCCGTCCCCACCCGAGCGCAGTGGACATCGCGATGATGACGAGGGGTTGCGCAGAACCGACTACTGCAGCGACCCCGCCGGGTAGTCGGTAGGCCGCCACGAACAACATCGGAAAGAATAATCCGATGTTCAACACGCCGAGGACCGTGGTCTTCAGTCGCCAACCTCGGCCGGGAATGCCCGGTGCGATGAGGAGGAGCAGTAGCCCGGCGGGAACAGCGCGAAGGACGCTGGCAGTCATGGGTCGGTCCGGCGGAAGAAGCTCTGAAGTCACCACATATGTTGTGCCCCAAACAACCGGAGCCAGAGCGGCCGCGGCTGTGATTCCGAGGGGCGAGGACGCGCCCTGGAGCTCGAGAGGGTGGCTCGACCGTGTCTTGGTGCGTGACGCCCACATCTCTCGACTCCCGACGAATTGATCTCTTAACGTTGAACTATCTAGCGTTGAAACGTAGGCGTATGCTGGTCCGAAGTCAACGGTTCGGCAGTGAGGGGTTCGTCGGTGTCGGAGGAGGCGCACGATGCAGTGGATAGGATCCTGCAACAGTGGAAGGTCGAGCGACCCGATGTGGATGTCAGCCCTATGGCGGTCATCGGGCGTATCGGCCGAGCGGCATCGGTTCTGGACAAGCGCATTCACGCGGTGTTGGCCGAATTCGGTTTGCAACCAGGTGAATTCGATCTGATTGCGACGCTCCGGCGTACCGGGGCCCCGCATCGCCTCACTGTCGGACAGTTGTTGGACAGTGCGATGGTGACGTCCGGCGCTGTTACGCATCGTTTGAACCGACTGACCGACAAAGGACTGATCGAACGAGAAATCGACCCGACGAATCGTCGGGTGATCATCGTGCAATTGACACCGGCCGGACTCGACGTTGTGGATGCCGCGTTACCCGCGCACGTTGCCAACGAGGAGGCTCTGCTGAGGGCGCTGAATCCGGATGAGCGAAGCCAGCTTGCCGGCCTGTTGAAGCGACTTCTCTCCGATCTTCGGTAGAGGTGTGTCGATCGGTCACTCGCACAGGCCCTTCCGTATGTAGATGAACTGTGGTATTTGTTGAACCATGAACAGATTCGACACGTCGAAAGGCGCATGAGCGCCCGCAGTCATTCCACCTTCGGTGCTATTGGCCCGAGGTGCAGATCATGAAGCTTGCCGAGGCCCTCGCAGAACGAGGCGAACTGATCAAGCGCGCCGAGCATGTGAAAGCTCGAATTCTGGCGAATGCCCGCCACCAGGATGGTGAATTACCGGCCGAGAATGCTGTCGGTCTGTTGTCGGAGTACATGATTGCTCTCGACCGCCTCGAAGTTCTCATCCGTCGGATAAACCGGACGAACAGCGCCGCGACAGTGCAAGACGGAACCATCACGGACGCGCTGGCATCGCGTGACGTACTACGTATGCGCCACAAGGCGATCTCCGCCGCGGCGGATGCGGCGTCGGGGCGCGATCAGGAGCGTCGATACGGACCGCGCCAACTGCGATCGGAGTTGGTGCACGTGGCAGCTCTTCCAGTTGCCGAGTTGCGTTCTACTGCCGATGATATCGCCAAGCGTATTCGGCTCGTGGACTTGGAAATTCAACGCGTCAACTGGGAATTCGACCTGATCGACGAGTGAGCCGGACGCCGGGTTGTAGGTAGTTTTCGTTCGAGGCGAGCACGTACCGTGGCCGGCGGTCTTCCGGCCTCTCTCCCGCGTGGTGAGCAGCGTTTCGGGTATTCGCCCGGTCACAGTGCAGCTCATTACAACTCACGCAGGACGGTGCACCGCGCACGTCGCACTACCGTGTGCTGATCGAACGGGAACGAGGGTGGGTAAGGGGCCACCCGGCGATATGGTCAGGATGAAGGTTGGCGGATAGCCTGCATGGTATGAATTCCGTACCGACCGATCTCGATCGACCCGCACTGATCGTCATCGATGTGCAGTCCGGGTTCGATGATTCCGAGTTCTGGGGTCCGCGTGACAACCCATTGTGCGAGAGCAATATTGCAGTACTACTACGATTGTGGAGATCGAAGGCGTGGCCGATCGTGTTCGTTCGACATGACTCCGAGAACCCGCAGTCTCCATTGTCGCCGACTGGTGCGGGGCATTCCTTCAAGAAGATCCTCGACGGGACACCTGATCTCTTGATCAGCAAGCGGGTCAACTCGAGTTTCTACGGCACGCCGGATCTCGACGCCTGGCTTCGAGGTGAGGGTATCGATCAGGTGGTGATCTGCGGGATCACCACCAACCACTGCTGTGAGACAACGGCACGCATGGCCGGCAACCTCGGCTACGACACCTTCTTCGTCATCGACGCCACGCACACATTCGATCGGATGGGGCCTGATGGAACCACCGTTCCGGCAGCGACATTGTCGACCATCACCGCGACGAATCTGCACGGCGAGTTCGCGACGGTCGTGACTACAGAGGATTTTCTCACGGACTGAGAAAGGCGCGCAATGAAAGTGACCGGCCGACTGTCCCCGGATGAGTTCTGGGAACACATGAGTCAGCTCGAGAGCCGAATGCTTTCGGAAGCTCGGCAGGTTCGTGTGTTCGGACTGGCGGAGTGGATCGGCCCCATCATGATCGGGCACTGGGGATGGGTGGACGACCGACTCTCGTCCGCCGGACTCGTGCACGGCATTCCTGACGGTGACGTGTCTGTGCAGATCGACACCGTGGTCGGAGATTCTCGATGGGAGGTGGTTCGCGCGATCGAACGTGCGACCGGAATTTCCCCGAGGGAGCCCGATTACCGGAGCCGACACAGATTGGTCCGGGACGCTCCCGGGATCGCCGTGTCAATTCCCTGCAACGGTGTGAGCGTGGAGTTCGAGAAGTGGGGTGGACTCCAGCGATGGTGGGCGTCCGGCGAGATCGACGGCGTCTCGATCGTCATCGAAAGCCGGAACTGCCCCGTCGAAGACATCGCTCTGATCGAGATCGATGATCTGCAGCCCTATTTGGAGGGATGGAGAGAGTACGTGCGGATCGTTCGTGGGGGAATGTAGTCACTCGAAAACCGACCGAACGGCGACAGTAGTCGTGGCGCACTCGATCGATGTCGATTTGATACCGTGCGGTATGGACGATCGGTTGAGCGCGGGTGTCTTGCTGTACATGGGTTCATACGTTTCGGTTCCGATGTCACCGACATGAGAGCGGCACCGTCGTGAACACTGCACTCGCCCTGGGGCTGATCGTGGGAATCGTCGCGTTCGGCTTCGGTTCGTCAGTGGGGCTACGCGGCAAAGTTCTCTATCCGGACTACTACGGCAAAGACGTACCGGACCGGGTGAAGACCACGCCGCACCTACGTGCACGAGCGAACAGGCTGTTCGTAGTGTGCGGCGTCGCTGCAGCCATTCTGCTGCTGGCACCGTTGTTGTGGATATTCTCCGACTTCCAGCGAGAGAGAACAACGTGGGAGTTGGCAGGGCTGGCAGCTTATGTGTTCGTCGCTGTGGTTATCGGTGGCTACCCGTTCGCCAAGATCGAGACCTTGTGAACCTGCGCTACGGAGCGCAGGGTGGAAATGCTCGACCGAAATTGCCTGTTTCCCAGTACGGTACGACGCGTCAGGACTCATCGTCGAATATTCGGATCTCGCCACGCGTGTCAGTAGCGTTCACGGTGATATCCAGTGACCGGGTGCTTTGATCGTTGAGCCGGTGTACACCAGGCTGGGGTCAGGGGCGGCGATGGGATGAGGTGAGCATCATGGGTGAGGTCGGTGTGACGGTTCGGCGGGCGTGTATGGGCGACGTGAACGCACTCGTCGAATTGCGCGCCGAAATGTTTCGATCGATGGGCAGTGCCCCTGACGACCAACTTTGGCGCGCACATGCATTCGACTGGTTCGTCGACCGATTGGACGATGCGAACTACCGCATTGTCGTCGTCGAACACAACGGCGTGGTCGTAGCCTGCGCCATGGGTGCCGTTCGAGACGCTGCACCCTCGCCTCTCTCACCGGATGGACGTGATGTCCTGATCAGCAATGTGTGCACCGCACCCGAAGCTCGAGGTCAGGGGTTCGGCGGCAGAGCGTTCGCTGCGGTGATGGACTGGGCTCGGGAAACCGGCATTGCACGAGCGGAGCTGATGGCGACGCCCTCAGGGCAGGGCATATACGAGCGAAACGGTTTCGCTGCCAGCGCCTTTCCTGCTATGCGGGCGCAGTTGTGACAATCAGATGTACGCCGTCGCGACCATCGCGACACCGACAACCGCGGTAGTACAGAGCGCCGTGCCGATCGCGTTGTACGCAGCGAGACCGTAGCGACGCCGTTCGAGCAGGCGAACGGTCTCCACACTCGCGGTGCTGAAAGTGGTATAGCCGCCGCAGAATCCGACGCCGACGATGGCCTGCACCTGTTCCGGTGCCGAGCGGAACGCCACCAACCCTGCTACGACACCGAGTACGGCCGATCCGGTGATGTTGATCAGCACTGTGGCGTAGGGAAACTCGGTTTTCAGTCGTGACCGAATGACGCCGTCGAGGACGAATCTGCTGACTGCACCGGCACTTCCGGCGAGCACGACCCACAGGGCGATCATTGCTTCTCCTCCGCGCGGGTACCGAACCGTTGCGCGCAGACGATGCCCGCCCCGGCCGCCAACGTACCGATGACCACGCTGACGGTCATGTACACCGCGGCAGCCACGACGCGATGATCTTGCACCAGCTCCACGGTCTCGAGGGCGAACGAACTGTAGGTGGTGTACGAGCCGAGTACCCCGGTGCCGATACACAGCCGTATCCGTCGTCGCAAGCCACTGTCCGGTCCGGACAAGGCAAGCCGTTCCAGCAACATCCCGAGGATGAACGCGCCGGTGATGTTGATGACGAGAGTGGTGAAGGGGAACGAACCGGATACGAACGGGAAGGCCGACTCCGCGCCGTAGCGTATGCCGGTGCCCACCAGACCGCCGAGAGCAACTGCGGCAATTGCCGCCGGCTGTACGTGTAGAGGGCGCGCCGTTTCGACGCCGTCCGGGTCCACAGGCATGGCCCGATCGGCCGCGGTATCGCTGTGCTCGTCGAAATCGTTCATCAACCTGCTCCCTATCTGCGGACATGCGAGTGCCGAGACAGGGACTGTTGTCGGCGCGAAGACCGAGGTTCGGTTACGGCGAGCCCCACCGCCGCTGCACACCGAGGTGCGTTTCCATCATGGCATACCGCGGTGCGGCCTCGCCGCAGTGGAGCGGGTAAGTGCCCTAGGAGGCACTTACCCGCTCCACTGCCGAAGGCGCAGGGCCGTCGTAGCGGGCGATCGGCCGGATGATCTTGCTGTCGTGAGACTGCTCGACGATGTTGGCGCACCACCCCACCATCCGGCTGCACGCGAAGGTCGGAGTGAACATGGATCGCGGAATTCCGCACAGTTCCATCACGACGCCGGCGTAGTACTCCACATTGGCGTACAACTTGCGGTCGGGCTTGAGATCTTCGAGCGCAGCAGCGATGATCTTCTCGACCTGCACGGCCTTGTCGATGAGGTCCCCGCCCATCTCCTGCGCCGTCTCGCGCAGCATCACCGATCGGGGATCGTCGGTGCGATACACCGGATGACCGAATCCCATGATGCGCTCGCCTGCCGTGATTTTGGAACGCGCCCACGCATCGGCGGAGTCGACGTCGGCAATCTCGTCCAACCCGTCGAGGGCGCGATCCGGGGCACCTCCGTGCAACGGGCCCGCGAAGGCACCGATCGCGGCGCACACTGCGGATGCGATGTCCGACCCCGTCGACGCCACGACTCGCGCAGTGAAAGTCGACGCGTTGAACCCGTGATCGATCGTGGCGGTGAGGTAGCGGTCGACCGCTCGGGCGCTGGCCGCGTCGGGCGCATCTCCGGTGATCATGTACAACCAGTTCTGAGCCGTCATCAGATCCTGCCGCGGTTCGACGGGTTCCTTACCGGACCGAATCCTGTGCACCGCAGCCAGAATGGTGGGTGTCATCGCGCACAGCCGCAGGGCCGTCGTCCGCTTGTCCGACTCCGACGACTCGTACAGCGGTACCGCGCCGGCCAGCCCCGACAACACCGTCCGCAACGCGAGGAGGGGCTGTTCGGGACCTGATGTCGCCACCGTCCGCACGGCCGCTGCGACGTCGTCCGGTAGCACTCGCAAGGGCGCTACCGTGCGCAGGAATTCCGCGCGCTCGGTGCCGTCCGGCAACCGACCCTCGACCATCAAGAACCAGGCGTCCTCGAACGTGCCTGTCAGAGCCAGGTCGATGGCCGAGTACTGGCGGTAATGGTAGAAACCTTCGTCGCCTCGCACGTCCCCGATCGACGTGGTGGTGACGACGACATTGTGGAGCCCTCTCGGGGCTTCGATCACGGTCATGGTTGCACTCCTTCGCGCTGGTCAAGCACCACGATCCGCGCTAACGTTGATTATTGTCAATGTTGATTGCATCAATATGAAAGACGCCCATGACCCACGCGGACGGCCGAAATCTACTCACCACAGCCCAAGCGGCTGCACGGCTGGGCGTCAAGCCGGAAACGGTGTACGCCTACGTCAGCCGCGGACTGCTGACCAGTACGCGACTACCCGGTGTGCGGGGGAGCGTGTTCGACGTCGACGAGGTGGAATCGCTTGCGGGCCGTGACTCGGCCCGCCGAACCGATATCGGTGCGGTGGAACGAATTCGGACACAGACCACGCTGATCGAGAACGGGCATCTGTACTACCGAGGTCGTGATGCCGTCGAGCTGAGCTCTCGCCCGTTCGAGTCGGTTGCACACTTCGTCTGGACGGGTGACCTGCTGGACGACGTGCACATCGTCACGGATCATGCTGTAGTACAACGGTGTCGAGATGCGATAGCGCTCCTGGCTCCGAACTGTCGGTCGATCGATCGGATACGTATCGCGGTCGACGTCGTGTCGACATTTCGCCCCATGCGATTCGACACCGGATCCGCCTCGGTTGTTCGGGAGGCCGGACAGCTGTTGGCGACCGTGTCTGCTGCGTTGGGAGCGCGATCCGCGGAACGTCCGGTAGCGGAATCGGTCTGGGATGCAGTGACAGGCGAGAGGCCGCACCCAGGCGGGCTCGAGGTGTTGAACGCAGCTCTGAACCTGACTGCCGACCACGGCCTCGCGGCATCGACGCTCGGGGTCCGTGTCGCGGCGAGCACCCGCGCCAATCTGTATTCGATCGTCTCGGCGGGGCTCGGATGTATCGACGGTCCCCTGCACGGCTCCGCAGCCGAACCGGTGTATCGGTTCCTGAAGACGGCAATTGTCGATCCGATCGGTGCTCTGGCAACACAATTGAGGTCCGGAGAACGAGTTCCCGGTTTCGGCCACGTCATCTACACCGATCGAGATCCACGTGCCGAGGAACTGTTGCGGTTACTCCACGATCCCGATCTCGGCGCGGAACCCGCGGTGATCACAGCGGCAGACGTCGTCATCGCCGAGGTCAGCGATCGATTCGATACGTTTCCCAATCTCGACTTCGCGCTTTCCACCATGACCTGTGCCTACGGTCTCGAGGCGGACACCCCGGAAACGGTGTTCGCCCTCGCCCGCATCGTGGGTTGGACGGCACACGCCCTCGAGGAATACGACGAAGCGCCCCTTCGCTTTCGAGTACCGGGCATCTACACAGGAACGCGGCCGAAAGCCTACTGACGCGTCGGGCAATCCAGTAGAGCGAACGCAGCATGCAGTTGCCGATGCACGGCGGCAACCTCGGTTCAGTTGCAGGCCAGGTGATGTAGTAGGGCACGTCCTGGTTCCGGTCGTTTCCGCGCGCGGTCGTCATCCCAGGGCGACAGGGAGCAATCCTCGTGGTGTCTCGGATGCGACGTTTGCCAGTGCACTGTTCAGCTTCGGATAGTGGAACTCGAAACCGCTGTCTATCAGCACTTTCGGGTCGACCCAGCGACTCTTCAGAACCAGTTCGGCCTCCGTCCGGATCACCCGTGCACCGAACTGGAGTAGCCACGCAGGTGTCGGTAGACCGTGATTGCGGCCCAGGGTACTTCTGACCTGCTGCATCATCTCCTCGTTGGTGACGGGGAACGGAGTAGCAACGTTGACCGGGCCGGAGAGATCGGTGTTGTCGTAGAGGTGATCGAGGACGCGTGCGACATCGGCGACGTGCACCCAACTGAAGATCTGGCCGCCGTCGCCCATCGTGCCGCCGAGCCCCACTCTGGCCAGATCGATGATCGGATTGATGGCCCCGCCGCCTGCGCCCAAGACGATCGACATGCGAAGCGCCACCTTGCGGATCGCTACATCGGCGTCGAACAACTCGCGTTCCCAGGCGCGAGCCACCTCGACCGATAATCCCGATCCCATGTCGCCGGATCGTTCGTCCATCGGCCTGTCGCGCGAGTCGCGATAGATGGTGCCGGTGCTGGCGTTGACCCACAATCGAGGTGTGTTCTCTACGTCGGCAATGGCGCGGCCGAGTTGGGCCGTCGTCTGAATTCGCGACGACATGATCTCGTCCGCGTTCTTCTTGTTGTAGCGACAGCTCACCGAGCGACCGGCCAGGTTGACGACGACATCGGACCCGTCGAGAACCTCGACGACACTGCGGTGGTCGGACCACGTTGCGTCGCTGGACGATCCGCGACCAATGGTCCTGACCTGAATATCGCGTTCTCGGTAGTGCCGACGTAGGTACCCGCCGATGTAGCCGGAGGCGCCGCACAGGACGACGGTCGAGGGTGAATCACTCATTGTTCGAGCCCTTCTGGGGATGTCACTCGTTTCAGCAGGCCGGCCACGTCGGTGACCAACCCCCGTGCCACCGGGAGGCGTGCGAGGCGCACTGCTTTGGCTGCGACGGGTACGAGCCCGTCGACCAAGGTGCGGGTTCGTCTCTGGTTGTCCGAGGAATCGGTGACCCAATGAAGGGTGACTCCCATGTAGAGCATCCAGAGTAGTTGGGGAAGAGCGTCTTTCAGTGGTGCCGGGACCTTCTGTTTCGACGCCTCCAAGGTGGTTCGCATGAGGTCGATGGCCATGGACCTGGCGTCGGAGGACTCCTCCGAGAACGGGCTGGAGCTCGTGCTCGTCGGCAGTGCCAAGTGCAAGAAGGAGCCGCCGAAGGCGTGATACGGCTCCATCACGTCCAGACCGGAATGCAGGACGGCAGCGAGGTTGTCGGAGAGCGACGCGCCGTCGACGAGAACGTCGAGGGCGCGCTCGCGATGGTCTCGCTGGATCACCACGTACAACTCGCTGACCAGTTCGTCCTTGCCGGCGAAGTAGTAGTACGCATTCCCGAGTGAGACGCCTGCTTCGTCGGCAATGCGACGCATGGTGGTCGCTTGAAACCCTTCGTCGCGAAAGAGGCGTAGGGCTACCTCGACCACCTTGCCTCGCGTGTCGGACGTGCGTGCCATCGATTCGCCTCGTTTCTGAACGTGTTCAAAATTGACGGTAGACCCTCTGTTGAACATGTTCAAGTGGTGTTCGATACCTGCGCGTTGGGAGATCTGAGACGCCGTGGCCCGTCCTACGTAGGGTCGTGGTTATGAATCGAGAACTCGTGGTGGCAAGTCGGCATGTGAGCCAAGTAATCGGGTGCACACCCGACGAGGTGTACGAGTTCGCGGCGGATCCCGCGAACTTACCCAGGTGGGCAGCAGGATTGGCCAACAGCGCAGTGACCGTCGACGGAGATCGACTTCTCGCTGAATCGCCGATGGGGCAGGTGACAGTCCGTTTCGTGCCTCACAACGACCTCGGCGTCCTCGATCATGACGTCACGTTGCCTTCAGGGACCGTAGTGAACAATCCTGTACGGGTGCTGAGTCATCCGAATGGGGCGGAGATTCTGTTCACGGTCCGCCAGATCGAACTCAGCGACGACGAATTCGAGCGCGATCTCGACATGGTCGCCGAAGATCTGAGACGACTCAAAGAGTTGTTGGAAGCTCAGTGACCACGCCGAGTGGATACTGGGGCCCGTGGTGCTGAGACGAATGGGGACGTCCCTTATCGGAGGCAGAGGTGCCCAGTGGGTTCGGGAGCTGAACGAGCGACACCCGTGGAGTCACAACGACTACTTTCACAGCTGGATTCTGGCGAATCTGCCGGACCGGCGTGGCCGTGCGGTCGACATGGGCTGTGGTCGAGGTGGTCTGGTGCGTGCGTTGGCTCCACACTTCGATCAGGTCGCCGGGGCAGACTCCGATTCGGAGATGCGCCGAATCGCTGCGATCACCTCCGCCGATGCACACAATGTGTCGATCACAGATCGCCAACTCGATTCCTGGGCAGACGATTCGATCGATCTCGTGACGATGGTCGCCGTCCTGCATCACCTCGATGTCGACGATGCCGTGCATCATGTCGGGCGAATTCTTGCGCCGGGCGGTCGGGCGCTCATCGTCGGGCTTGCGCCACCCCGAAGCGTACGAGATCTCCTGTGGGATTCGGTCTCCATCGTGACCAACCCATTGATCGGATTCATTCACCGCCCGTGGCCGAGCCCAGCGACAGCATCGACACCGTTCCCGGTCGAAGAGCCAGTGTTGAGCTTCGACGAAATCCGAGACATCGTCGAAAAGCGGCTACCGGGCGCGAAGATGCGACACCGCATAGGGTTTCGACACACCATCGAGTGGACGAAGCCGCCGCGGTAGTCACACCCACGGTGCTCGGCGCTCCCACCACGGCATCGACCTGGACCGATCGATCTCGACTGTCACGTCACGATACCGCTGATCCAATCGAGTCACCGCGACGCGTAATCGGTGGGCACGACGCCCATCGCGGCGCATGAGTCGTTCCAATGCATCGCGCGGTCCGTCGCCGGAGAAGTGGCCGTCGCATGCGGGACATCCCGTGAACCCGGCCAAGATCGGCACCCGATTCTCGAACACCGCTCTGTGTTTTCGGTTGACGCGATCTTCGAGATACTCGACTCGCCGCCGCCACTGCGCCAGATAGTGGAGTGCCCAACCATCGGTCCGCGCCTTGCGCGGCCTGTGGGGGTTCATCGGACGAACGGGGGCATTGCCCTCTCGTGCAGAATTGTCATCATGTACGCCATATCGGAGGCGGGCCGGTGAGTGCTTCGGGTTGGTGAAGCGAACGATACCGCAGCATCGTTACTTCCAGAAGTCGACGCAGGGGAAGGAGGAGCCTTATGTGGGATCGACACAACCCGGGCGTGCTGCAGTTGCCGTCGGGCAGCGTAGTTCGGGGACGCGGCTTGCGTGGTTCGATGCCGGACGGCCCACTGCCGGACTTCGGGGTCTACCTGCAGGGCAAGGATCCCGGCGACTTCGACTGGGACAGCCGATGGGTTCGATGGCCCGACTTCTGGCTCCCGTCCGACTCGGAAGAACTCGGGACCGTACTACGAGAAGCACTGCGTCGCTGCGCAACCGAGCGGGTCGAGATCGCGTGTACCGGCGGTGTGGGACGTACTGGCACAGCGCTGGCGTGTCTCGTGGCGCTCGACGGTATGCCCGGCAGTGCCGCCGTCGACTACGTTCGGCGCAACTACTCACACCGGGCTATGGAGACCCCGCGGCAGAAGCACTTTGCGAAGACGTTCGTCAGGCCAGGTTCTCTGCTCTGAGCAGAATCGCCGACCCGTCACGAAATCGAGGCTTAGGCTCCGATCATGGGCGAGGTCATACGAATGGATGAGCGTCGAACGCCGCGCACGGTGGAACCGCTGTGGCGAGAGGTAGTCGGCCGACGATTGCGCGAGCGCCGGCACGCCCGCGGCGACACTCTGGCCGACACCGCTGCGCGCGCAGGCATTGCGCCGCAGTACTTGTCGGAGCTCGAACGCGGCCGCAAGGATCCGTCGAGCGAAATCCTCGCGGCCGTTGTCGGTGCGCTGGGCACATCGATGGCGGACATCTCAGGCCTGGCGCATCACGACCTGTCGCGAGGCGACGCGACGTTGATGGCTGCCTGACGTCCCTCGAGAACCTGGTCGACGACGCCGTACTCGCGGGCGGCGGTGGCCGTAAGCACCAGGTCCCGGTCGGTGTCGTGCCGAAGCCTCGCCGCGTCGCGTCCTGTGTGCTTCGCGAGAATCGCTTCCATCTCGGACCGGACTCGCACGACCTCATCGGCAGCCAGAATCAGATCGGGGATGGTCCCGCGTCCCTGCGCCGCAGGCTGATGCAACACCACCCTGCTGTGGGTCAGTGCCGAGCGTCGCCCCGGTGCACCCGCCGCGAGCAGTACCGCACCCGCTGCTACGGCTTGGCCCACACATGTTGTGGCGACGGGTGATCCGATGAACTGCATGGTGTCGTACACGGCCAACATGGCGGCCGTGTCTCCGCCCTCGCAGTTGATGTACATCGAAATCTCCTGGTCGGGGGAGTCGGCCTCGAGGTGCAACAACTGCGCGATCATTGCATTCGCCACACCGGCGTCTATCCCGGTCCCGAGGTAGACGATGCGCTCACTGAGCAAGTGCGAATAGACGTCGACGACGCGTTCGCCGCGCGAATCTCGGGTGATGACATTGGGGATCGTGTACGTGCTCATCGTGCCAACTCCATTCCGAACGACACCCGTCTCGCGGGCATGACCTGATCGAACGAATCGACGATGGCGTCGACGAACCCGTAGTCGCGGGCGGCCTGCGCGGTGAACCAGCGATCGTGCAAGGAGTCGTCGAAGATCTGCTCCCGTGTCTGTCCTGTGTCGTCGGCGATGAGACCGAGCACCGTATCTCGGGTATGCCGCAGATCGTTGGCCTGCACCTCCACTTCGACAGCCGATCCACCGATGCCCGACGAGCCCTGGTGCATCAGGATCCGTGAATGCGGCAGCGCGTAGCGCTTTCCACGTGCGCCGGACGACAGTAGGAATTGACCAGCGCTGCAGGCCAATCCGAGCGCCAGCGTCGAGACGTCGCAGGGGACGAGTTTCATCACATCGCGGATGGCGAGCATGGCGGGTACCGATCCGCCCGGGGAGTGGATCCACAGGGCGATGTCGGCGGAGGAATTCTCTGCCGCCAAAGTCAGCAGGTGAGTGGTGAGGACGGTGCCGTTGTCGTCGTCGAGTGCGCCGTCGAGCACCAGAACTCGGTGCCGCAGGAGTTGGTTGCGGAGTTCGGGCGGAAACATTCGGGGTGATTCGCTCATGGTTCGAGTCTGAGTGCCAATCCTGTTGCACGCCAATTGTTCTGCTGTGGGCAGCGAGTCTGCTCACAGCTTCGTTGGGTGCAGAGGGACAATGGTGAGATGACTGCACTCGAGTTCTCCGAATCCGTCGTCGTCGCTGCGTCTGCCGACGACGTGTACGCCGTTGTCTCCGACATCACCCGAACAGGCGAATGGAGCCCGATCTGCCAGGAGTGCTGGTGGAACGAACCCGATGGCGGTGGCGTGGGATCGACGTTCACCGGCCGCAACGTGGTGCCGGGGCGTACGTGGGAAACGGTCTCCACAGTGGCAGCAGCCGAGCCCGGTCGTGAATTCGCCTGGGTGGTGGGCGACAACTTCGTACGCTGGGGCTACACCCTCGAGTCGGTGGACGGTGGCACACGCCTGACCGAGAACTGGAACTTCCTTCCCGACGGCATCGCTTACTTCCACCGCAAGTTCGGCGACGACGCGCAGCAGGAAATCGACACTCGCAGCCAGGCGGCACTTGATGGCATCCCGCGGACCCTGGCGGCAATCAAACGAATCGTGGAGTCCGAGGGCTGACCTTGAAGCAAGGGATCGCAAACGCGCGCGCATTCGTCAGACGCGTTCGGGTTCGCTACCGATTTCGCTCGCATCCAGCAAACGCGCGCGCGTTTGCGAGGTCAGCGGGTGCGCGGGGTCAGTGGGTGCGCGGGGTCAGTGGGTACGGGAGGTCAGCGGGGTACGCGAGGTCAGTGGGTACGGGAGGCGAGGGCGAACGACGGGTGCCGAGGTCAGCTGTCCGCGGTGATGGAATCGATGAACGGCGTGAGCAGCAGCGCCAGATCATCGGCTGCTGCGTCGATGTCGTCGGGCGGCTCGGGGATGTAGCTCAGGGCCAATCGAACGATGGCCTTGCTGACGACGTCGGCCTGGCGTGGGGTTGCGCCCACCCACCCGCGCTGGAATGTCCCGGACAGCCGCTCGCCCGCGCGGTCGATGAGCACCTCGCTGTCGGTGGTGATCAGGCGCAGAAGATCCTCCGGTGCGTCGCCGCCGTGCAGTGATCGCACGAGGGGGTCGAGCGCGCTCAGCTGGAAGAACGACGAGAAACCCTGTCGCAGAGCGGCCGACGCGTCGTTCTCGTGTTGGTACAGCGCTGTTTCGCACATCGCGACGAACGCGTCCGTCAATCTGATGGCGTAGCCCTGTGCGACGCCGCGCCGCGAACCGAACTCGTTGTACAGGCTCTGCCTGCTCAGACCCGCAGCCTTGGCGATGTGACTCATCGTCACGTTGCGCCAGTTGCGTTGGTGCAACAACTCGCGCAGCGCATCGAGCGCGGTATCGCGCGCAAGAGTCGACGCTGCTTCACGGTATCGACCGGGGGTCGACGTCTGTTCGGCTGCGGGCATGAACACGACTCTATCGAACGACCGCATGCGGCTGATCCAGCCAATCTTCTCCGAGGAGACTCCGATCGACGCGGTCTCCGCTCGCGATGAGCGATCTGATCTGCCGGATGTCCTTGGGGTAACCCACCCCGATGGCCCCGACGAGCCGGCCGTCACGCAGCGCGCATGCGGTGAATCGTCGATCCTCGATGGAGCCACGAACGACCACGTACTCGTCGTCGGGGCCGGTCCACCCTGCGAACTGCACGTTGAGGCCGTGCTGAGTGGACCAGCCCCACGGGACATCGAGATCACCGGGCGGAACCCCCAGCATCGAGCGGGCAGCCCGGGTGGCCTGATCCACCGCACCGTTCCAATGCTCGCTGCGATACGTGCCGCCGAGGATTCGATTGGGTACCTCTGCCACGTCGCCCGCGGCGTAGACGTTCGGCGTGGACGTGCGCATTTCTGCGTCGACCAGAATTCCGGAGCCGACCTCGAGCCCCATGTCCACTCCGAGTTCGACGTTCGGTACCGACCCCACGGAAACCAGTACGGTGCCCGCCGACCAACTGCGTCCGTCCTGCGCGGTCGCACGAAGGGTGCCGTCGGACAGTGTCTCCAGACTGGTCACGGCGACATCGGTGTGCAGCTCAATACCGTTGTCTGCGTGTAAGTCTCGATACATCTGCGACACTGCAGCCGGTGCGATTCGATTCAGCGGAGCGGACGCTGCCTCGAGCACCGTCACCTCGGCTGCGAGCGATCGGGCTGCCGCGGCCGCCTCGCACCCGATCAGTCCGCCGCCGATCACCAGCAGTGATCCGGTGCGCAGAATGTCGGCGTGCAAGGGCTCGACATCGGCCACACCGCGGAGCGTGAACACGTGGCCCGGAAGATCGAGTTGCCGTGCCCGAGAACCGGTTGCCAGGAGCAGCGCGTCGTACGGAACCGGGTCGCCGTCGTCGAGCAGCACGGCCGAATCGGTGACGCCGACTGCCGTGACGCCCGAGCGCACGTCGACGCCGTCGATCGGGTTGCCCAGCTGAACTTGGTCGATCGACTTGGTTCCCGTCAGCAATTCCTTGGACACCGTCGGCCGACGGTACGGCGCGGCCTGTTCACTCCCGACCATCGTGATGGAGCCGGTGAACCCCTCTGCGCGTAGCGTTTTGGCTGCGGTGTACCCGGTCGCACCCGATCCGATGATTGCGATCGAGCGCGGCGTGGGCGTGCTCACCCGCGCTCGACCTCGACCATCTCGAAATCGGCCTTGGCCGCGCCGCAGTCGGGGCACGACCAGTCGTCGGGAATGTCGTCCCAGCGGGTGCCGGGCTCGATGCCGTCCTCGGGCCAGCCGAGTTCCTCGTCGTACTCGAATCCACACTGAACGCAGCGGTAGAGCTTCATGCCTTACTCCTGAAGTCGATTTTCTCGCGTACACCGCAGTCGGGGCACGGCCAGTCCTCGGGTACCTCGGACCATGCAGTGCCGGCCGGAAAGCCCTCGCGCGGAGCGCCGTTGGTCTCGTCGTAGACGAACTCGCACACCGGGCACTCGTAGGCAGCCATCACTTGGCTCCGTGCTGGGCGAGGATCTTCTCCCGCTTGGACGGCTGAATGTTGACCTTCGTGATGTCACCGTCGTAGTGGTCGAGAACCCGGTGGTCCATCACTTTGCGCCACACCGGTGGGAAGTACGCCAACGAGATCATGCTCGCGTATCCGCTCGGTAGATTCGGCGCCCCGTCCATGCTGCGCAGGGTCTGGTAGCGACGGGTGGGGTTGGCGTGGTGATCACTGTGTCGCTGAAGGTGATACAAGAAGATGTTCGTCACGATGTGATCGGAGTTCCAGCTGTGCTCGGGGGTGCAGCGCTCGTAGCGGCCGTTCTCCTTCTTCTGGCGCTGCAGGCCGTAGTGCTCGAGGTAGTTGACCGTCTCGAGCAGCGAGAAACCGTAGATTGCCTGAATCACCAGGAACGGCAGAATGATCGGACCGAACACCGCGACAAGCACCGCGTAGAGAACGACGGACATCAGCCACGCGTTCAGCACGTCGTTCTGGATGCTCCACGTGCTCTTGCCCAATCGCTCCATGCGAGTCTTCTCGAGCTCCCACGACGACTTGAGGCTGCCCCAGACGCTGCGAGGCAAGAAGGCCCAGAAGCTCTCGCCGTACTTCGAGCTCGCCGGATCCTCGGGGGTGGCGACGCGGACATGGTGTCCGCGATTGTGCTCGATGTAGAAGTGGCCGTAGAACGTCTGTGCCAGAGTGATTTTCGACAACCAGCGTTCCAGGCTGTCCTTCTTGTGGCCGAGTTCGTGTGCGGTGTTGATGCCGACGCCGCCCATCACGCCGATGCTGATGGCCAGTCCGATCTTGGAGATCAGCCCCAGCCCACCGTCGATCCCGAGCCACGACAGGTTGTCGGCCGACCACAGGTAGCAGGCGAACACCAGGCTGGCGAGCTGGAACGGAATGTAGGCGTAGGTGCAGTAGCGGTAGTACTTGTCTTCCTCGAGTGCCTTCATCGCCTCGTCGGGAGGGTTGTCGCCGTCGGGACCGAAGAACCGGTCGAGGATCGGGAGCAATCCGTAGACGAGCAGGGCACCGATCCACCACCAGACCGGTGACACCGCATTCCAGCCGAGCTGGTTGAAAGCCCACACCAGTCCGGTGGCCATGAACACCGCCGTGGGTGGGATCAAGCCCATCAACCAGAGGTATCGCTTGCGGTCGTGCCATTCGTCGACCGGCGCCTGCGCCTGATCGTCGACATTCGATGCGGTCATCGTCACTCCTCGTGTAAGGCCGATCACTGTGGAATGGACAATACACCGAATTTGTCATGTTGTTGGACAAATGTGCAGATTTGTAAAATTGCGGTGTGAACTGTGGTTGCGCCCACAGCGTCACCCTTCGGACAGTTTCAGCTGCTACCTTCCGATCCGTTGTGGCCGGTCACATGCGGCCACGGCGCTCGTAGGTCCGTCTGTATCCCGTCGGGGGTACTACACAACAGGAGTAGTTATGGACGCATTCATCGCCAAGATCATCATCGACGTCATCCTCGGCCTCATCGGCAGCGGAAGCGCCGAGAGCGGCAGCACTGCAGTGAGTGCACTCCTCGGATCCTGAGGTCGAACGGTTGCGCCGGTGCAACACCGGCGCAACCTGCCCGAGCGTCGTGTCGGAAGCGCGAACGTGAGCGTTCAGAACCGTGCACCGTACGCGGAATGTCGCCGATCGGGGTCGATAGTGAACGTTGAGGTGCGGCAGCCTGTGGATAACTCGGATCCATCCACAGGTTTCGAAAGCGCCACTGGCGCAAGCACCGTGGATCGTTCACGGTATTCGCATGGGGGTACACACCGCGGTCGACCTGATGGCTCGGGGGACGAGTCGCAGCACCATCACACGTAGAACTGCGTCCGGTCAGTTGATTCGAGTGCTGCCCGGGATCTATGCGACAGGAAAGCCCGACTATCTGGACCTGTGCACTGCGGTGACTCTGTGGAAGCCCGACGCCGTCCTCAGCCATCTGACCGCGGCGTGGGTGTGGGGGTTGGTGGAGGAGGAGCCACTGCACGTCACGGCAACGGTGCCGCCGTCGACACGGCACCAGGCACCGGACTGGGTGAAGATTCATCGCCGACGCCTCCCCGAATCGGACCGGCACCGAGGGCTTCCAGTGGTGACGTTGGCTCAGGTGTTCGTGGACGTCGCGGCGACTCTGACGGGTGAGGAGTTGGAGCGATTCTTCGATACGGCCATTGCGCGGCCGGCCCTTCGGCGTCGAATCGCTACGGTCTGCGAATCATCTCGCGGCATGAACGGCATGAAAGCCGTACGGAGACAATTACGTCTGTGCTGCCTCGGGACACGATCGGAAGCGGAGCGTGTCGTGGCGCGAGCGATGTCCGCTCGACATTTCTTCATCGAGATCAACGCACAGGTGGGGCCCTACTTCGGCGATTTCGTGGACTTCCGGGCGCGGGTGATCGTAGAAGTCGACGGCCGGGAGTTCCACATCTCGGGCCAGGCTTTCGACAACGATCGTCGACGGCAGAACAAGATGGTTCTGGAGGGATGGTTGGTGCTGCGCTACTCGGCCGTCCAGGCAATGGGCGATACGCGGCGCGTGGTGGACGAGATCATCGAGGTGGTCAGGCGTCGTCGACGTTCGATCGATGCAGTCGGCCGGTCGCTACCCCGGACCTGAGCGTTCGGAACCGTGTGACGAACGCGGAATGTCGCCGATCGCGGTCGATGGTGAACGTTTGGGTGCGCGGTCAGAGGCGGCCCTGCTGTACGGCGACAACAACGAGAGCGATCACAGCAATCGTGAGGATTGCTAAGAGCGCCAACTGAACTGGATCGGTCGAACCCGGCGGGCGTACCCCGTTCTGACCCCTTTTCTGGAGCATGTCACAGACTGTAGGTCACTTCCTCGGATCGTGCACAAGATGAATGGTACAAACTAGATCGATGTTCGCACAAATGTTCGATAGGGCGTAGGGTCGAGTTCGGCGGGGTTGGGAAGGGAAGCCCGGCTCCGCCGCCGAATCGATAGACGGTGGTGGGCCCAGTGAAGTGGACGGTGATCCGGTGAACGACGTACTGCGCAAGGTCGAGGAACTGAAGGCGTTGGTCGTCGAGCTCGAGGCCCTGGATCGACAACGCGTCGGACTGGGGGATCGACTGGTGGACCTGGAGCACTTCTTTCGGAGAGCCGGGTGCCCCGAACTGTCACAGCAAGCGCTCGATGCGTTCATGGTGACCTACGCGGGCCGAGTGTTCGAGTTGGCCGACGGCATGCGGGGATAGTCGCGAGTTTCCCACTTTGCGGACCAGGTGGTTTCGTCTGTGGTTGACTTGTCCATCTACGTCGTGACACTAGGAAAGCTGCTCGAGACCTGTGAACAGTCTTCGCCAATGGTGGTCGCTCCCGGTCGACTACGGGTGGAACGTTGCGTATGCACGGTCCCAGCAAGCACTGCACGTCACCAGGATCCTCATCGGGATCCTCTGCTTCGTCTACGCGGCTGCTGCTGTGATCGCCCTGGCGATCCCGGGCCTCGGAGACAGCGGCCCGGGGCAATGGGCGCTGTGGTCGACCATCGTCACGATTCTTCCGCTGGGGGTCGCCTGGTTGATCGGCGGCTGGCCGAGCTGGCGAATGTCGATCGCATTCGTGCTGTACGCCGATATCGTCCTCGCCGCAGTACTTCTCACCGTCGACGAGCCGTCCGAGATGCTGCCGATGGCGGCGCTCTTCACGGTGATGGGCAGCTACGTCGTGGGATTTCACGGCCCCGAGTTGTTCACCGCGCATCACCTGTTCGCTTTCGTCACCGTTGCGGTTCTCTACGCATCGGCCA
This sequence comes from Rhodococcus sp. ARC_M5, assembly GCF_022810405.1. Taxonomy (GTDB): domain Bacteria; phylum Actinomycetota; class Actinomycetes; order Mycobacteriales; family Mycobacteriaceae; genus Rhodococcoides; species Rhodococcoides navarretei. The sequence continues at coordinate 119,447 of NZ_JALGQE010000004.1, read as the reverse complement.
TGGTCGACGACCCCGCACAGCGTCTACGGACCACTCTTTATCTCGTGATGCTGATCCTGGTGATGTTCTCGGCGCCGCTGATCTGCCACTCCTTCCTGATGCTGTTGCGCCGCGATGCCACCGGCGCGTTCTACGACCCGCTCACCGGAATGCAGAATCGACGGGGATTCGACGCGGCGATCGGCAACCTCGACCGTCGACCCGGGACGGATGCGGTGGTGACCGCGGTGGTGATCGACATCGACAACTTCAAAGCCGTCAACGATCGGTTCGGTCACGAGCACGGAGACACGGCCATACGACTGACTGCGAGCCGCATTCTCGACGTCTTCCCGGCACCGGCGGTCACGGTTCGGCTCGGCGGCGAGGAATTCGCAGTCGTCTGCCTCGGTGGCCTCGACTCGGTGATCGAACGATCCGAGCAACTGCGAATCCGCTTGTGCGACGCGACCGATCGGTCCCCATTGACAGCGTCGATAGGCGTCGCCCATGCGGTTGTCGAAGCCAGGGGCGTCGAGGCCGGCATCGACGAACTGCTCGGCCGGGCGGACAAGGCGATGTACTGGGCCAAGAGATTGGGCGGAGATCGCGTCGCACAGTGTTCGGATCCGGTGCCGACCAGCCCCGCCGACGAACGGTGACGAACGACGGCGCCGACCGTGTTCCGCGATGGAACCGGTCGACGCCGCCGATCGAGGCGCAAACTGCTTATGCCACCTCTGCCGCAATCGCGGACCGGGTGCCGACGTCGAAGACCGGGTTGGTCAGGTGCACGTCGAGGGTGTTCCCCGGGCCGGCGATGATCGCGTTGAGCACCGAGGTGAACGCGCCACAGTCCTCGAACTGCGGAATCGTGTAGGTGCCCGTGACATGTGAGTCGGTCTGGTTGTTCTGGATCAGGTCGATCGCATCCAGCGAACCGGTGAGGTTGGCGGTGGTTTCGGCGGTGACGCAATCGGCACCCGCGGGGATCAGATCGGCCGAGGCCGATCCTGCGGATCCGGTGTCGATACCGAGGGGCTTCACCGAGTCGATTCGAATCTTGAAGCTCTGCTCGACGTCGAGATCCAACGTGGGTGCCTCGGCGGGTCCACCCTGGACGAGGGTGCCGGAGACCGGGGTCGCGTCGATGATCGAGATGGTGAAGTTGGCCAGCGTTGCGGGTCCGAGCTTCAGATCGGCCGACGCCTGCGGGAGGGCGAGCGAACCGGTCACCGTTCCACCGACCAGGTCGACATCGGTCACCAGGTCCGTGGTCGGGAACACCACCGGCTGACCGGTCTTGGCGATGATCGTCGTCGTGTCTGCCTGGAACGTGATGGGAAGGGTGTCGGCAGCATTGGCCGGGGCGGCGACGAGCGTGCCGAGGGCAATGCTCGATGCCAGTGCCGTCATCGTGACGACGGTCTTGTTGCGGATCTTCACGCGTTCTCCTTCTAGAGAATGGGAGTTGGGACGGGAGGAATCAGGACAGGGTGAAAGCGGGGTCGGGCTGAACCGACAGGCTGTTGACCGTGCAGTTACCGGACATGGGCTGGTTGGTCGAGGTGAGGGTGTTGGTCATGTTGTCGAACGAACCCGCGAGGGTGGCCGGGCCGCAGTTGTAGCCGACCAGCGAGAAGCCGACGTTGGACACTTCGCCGGTGGTCGCGCTGGTGGGGGTGAGGGTCCAGGGCAGGTTCTTCAACTGCGGCAGGTTGCAGAGACGATTGGAACCGCTGATCTGGGCGTCGGTGATCGATGCCGAGGAGCCGTCGGCACTGGTGGAGCCGATGAGTTCGATGGAGCAACTGACGGGAACTCCGAACGAGGCCGGTGTGCTCACGACGATGGTTCCGGGCGCTGTGAAGGCGGTACCGGCGGGGGAGATGGTAGCGGCACCGGCGCTGGCGGCACCGACTGTTGCTCCGGCGATGGCAAGAGCGGAAACGGCGGCTGCGAGTGTACGAGAGCGGGTCGGCGGGTTGAGCGTCATCGATCGATCCTCCAAGTCCAGAACGGCTCCGGACCCCCTGCCGGGGCCCGGTGGTGCCGGTGTTCCGGCAACCGGGAGGGACGTTAGGGGGACAAAACACCCATCGAAAATGCTTTGCTGCAACTCTGTGAGAAGTCACAATCCGGTCGGTATGTTTGTTGTATGCAGTGGTAACGGAATCCGGCGCATGCCTCGAAAGTGCAGTGCAACATCGGCTTTCACCCCGATTCCGGCACGAAGGTGAGCTTCTGGATTCAAGGCGGCCCGGATCCTTCTGCCGTTACCGTTGCGTTATACAAAGTTACCGAAACGAGATGGTTGTGGCTGTGTCGATGACACTTCCGACGCCGAAGATTGACCGAGCGAAAGAAAGTGCGCCCGACAGGTTTGAAAACGGAGACGCCCCCACGTGACGGGGGTGGTTTTTTCGTGTCAAACTGAGGTGTGACGTTCGCGCTGGCCGAAGCAGGATCTGCAGTCGACACGGACACGGGAGAGTTGACGGTGCAGCCGTATTTCGCCCCGGTCTGTCGGCTGGACAACGGCGCGCTCGCAGCAATCGAGGTTCAATTGCGCGGCCCCGAGAACGGTCCTCTGGCTTCGGCCGACGCCCTCAAGCGCGCAGCCAGGGCCATGGATGCCAAGCGTGAGCTCGACGCCCTCGCCTGGGGAGTGGCTCGAATCAATCAGTCGGTACGACTGCCGATGCTCGTCTCCATGGACGTCGACTCGCTCGCTGCTCTGGATCCGGCCACCGAAGAGCAGCTGCGACGCGACATCGTGGTCGTCACCGAAGCCGCACTCGTCGACAGCCCGGCCCGCACACTCGCTGCCATCGACAAGGCTCGACGCGACGGCAAGGTGGTGGCCGTCGACGACGTCGGTCGTCGGCCACAGTCGATGACTCTTCTCCCTCTCATCGAACCGGACGTGATCATCCTCGCCGGATCCATGGTCTCCCGCCGCCCTGATCTCGCAACTGCACGCACTGCTCATGCCGTCTCGGCTCAGGTCGAACGAACCGGTGCCGTAGTGGTGGCGAGCGGGGTCGACACTGCCCTGCATCGCAGCCGCGCACTCGGACTCGGAGCGACCTACGGGGTGGGCGAGCTGTATCCGGCCGCGGCAACGACGGAGGAACTGCCTGCCGATGCGGCCGAGGTGATGCCTCCGTTCCCGACCTGGAGCACCCCTGCCATCGCCGCCGAGTCGCCGTACGGCATTGCCTCCGCAGGCAAGACTGCGACCCGCAGCACCAAGCGTCTACTGGTGGCGATGAGCACATCGCTCGAGATGCAGGCCGCAGCCGCAGGGCCGGAAACGTTGGTACTCGGTACTTTTCAGCGAGCCGAGCACTTCACCCCGACCACCCGCGGGCGCTGGGTGTCGATGGCCGAGCAGATCTCGTATGCCGGCGTCTACGGCGTCGGCATGGGCTACGTGCAAGAGGGTGGCATCATGCATGCGCCTCTCGATCCGGTGGATCCACTGGTCGAGGAGTGGAACGTGGTGGTCCTCGGCCCGCACTTCTGTGGAGTGCTCGCCGCGATCGATCTGCACCGCGGCGAGGTCGACGCCGACCGGGAGTTCGACTACGTGATGTCGTACGATCGCTCGACCGTAGTGCGTTGTGCCCGAGCTATTCTGGCGCGCTTCTGAGCTCTCGCACGGAGCTGTCGACCGGCTATGTTTCGGGTGGCCGCGTCAGGGCATACGGCACTCAAGTGATCGTGTAGTCCGGACTACCCCATCGCCCAGGCTTCGCACGTTGAAAAAACAGCGTGCGAGGCCGAACTTCTTTTGCTACCCCGCTGATGCCTGCCTGACGTGGTCGAGCGCCACCTCGCGAAGCTTGCGGTTGGTCTTTTGCGATTGCTCGACAAGCATGTCGAATGCGGCCTGTGGGCCGATGCGGTGCACGGACATCAAGATCCCTTTGGCCTGCTCGATGGGTGCTCGGTCGTCCAGAACCTTCTGCACATCACAGGGCCAGTCGACGCGAAGAGCCCGACCTGCGTTCATGCGCTCAATTGTCACCCGGGCCGGAATGCCGCAGGTCGGACACCGAAAGACGCGCCGAAAACGCGTCGAACAGAGTTGTCGACGTTACTTGATCAGTAGCGGTCCGTTACCGGGCCGTGATCAGGCGGCAGGGTTGGACAGCGGGCGCCCGATGAGAAATTCGAGTGTTCGGTACGCGTCCGTGCGACGGCCGTTGCTCGCATTGTCGTGGTATGCGGCACCGGCGACAACCACTCCCACCGGAATGCGACCCGACTCGATATCACGAGCCGTCTGTTCGGCGCAGTCACGCAACACCGGGCAATCGGCGCACAGGCGCCATGCTTTTTCTGCGCGCTTACGTCCGTGGCGGGGGAGTTGCTGCGAGTCGTAGGCATCCATATCGTCGATGCACGCACCCTTGAGGCGCCAGACCTGGTCATCCGTCATCGTCGTGATCCGTTTCGCGTCGTGCCGATCGTTCCACGACCTCTGTTCCCCGTCTCGCTGAACTCGAAACACCCAAAAGCCTTGCAGCGCCCCCGGGCCCGCCGGGGTCAGGAAGGGCGACGACTACCGACCCGCGACGCTGCGGCCGCCGCAGCGATAGTCATCAGTGCGCCGAGCACGATGGCAGGCCCCTCTCCGGGAGCCAGGACGCCACTCTGCGCGCCGAGTGTCACCGCCGAGACTGGAACTCCGAGCTGGGCTGCTGCGAGTATCCCGAGTCCAGCGGGCTGTCCTGTCACACGCATGGTGCCGTGCACTGCAATCGCTCCGAATCCCAACGCGAGGCCCAACACGATCATGTTCGGGTGGCTGCCGAGGGCACGCAGATCGAGGGATGCACCGAGCCAGACGAAATACAGCGGTCCCAGAAATCCTTCGGTGATGGCGAACAGTTGCTTTGCCAGGCGTCGCGGTTCTCCGATGGCGGCAATCGCCAGGCCGAAGCCGAAACCGGCCAACATCACCGATGCGTGGGTGTGGACGGCGAGGGCAGCGAGCCCGAACAGTAGAACCAGGTTGAGTCGCAGTTCCAGCGCGAGTTTGCGCTGGGCAGACACATGATGCACGCGACGGCGCAGTCCCGAGATATCGAAGTGTCGCAGGACGACGAAGACCACCGCGGCTGCAATCAGAACAGCCGCAGATCCGAATGCGGCTGGACCGGCCCGCTGTGGATCTATTGCGAGGGGTAGCGCGACAATACAGACCGCATCGGCGAGCGCGATCTGGGGCAGGAGGGCCATCAGACCGGGGGCAGTCATGGTGGTGGACTCGACGATCGGCATGATGACCGCGGCCGAGGACGATGCCATCAGCACCGCGTACAGCCCTGGGTGAGGTGAATCGAATGCGGCGGAGACGGCCCACCCGAGCGCAGTTGCCAGCAGCCCGACGGCCACTGCCCGCGCAGCACCGACACCGAGGCCGATACGTAGGCGCGGGTCGCGAATCGGTACTTGACTGCCGGCCACGAACATGACAAGGGCAAACCCCACCTGGGCGAGAAAGCTCAGTGTCTGCTCACTCGGATCCAGGACGCCGAAGCCTGTGTGGCCGATGGCAATTCCAGCCATCAGTTCTCCGATGACGACGGGTATCCGAAGACTGTGCGGAAGCACCAGTAGCGGGCCGAGCAGTCCCACCGCGGCACACAGGGCGAGTGTCTCGAAGGTCATGCCCGCGCCGACGTCAGGCAGAGTTCAGCGTCGGTCGCCGACTCGACGGCAGTGCCGACGCAACGAGGTCGCGAGGGTGCAGCGCCCCCTGTTCGGTCATCATCGCCTGGATTCGACAATGCACCACATGCAGTTGTGCGGCAAGCGGGCTGCGCATGAGCGCGAGCTCGTAGTCGATGCCGGCGAAGCGGAATTCGGTGTCGAGATCGCTCATGTCATCGTCTCCTCGAACGGGGCTACCTTCGTGTCGACGACTGCCAGGACGACAGTCCTGAGCGTACGACGACCAACGGGCTGTGCCGTCGGCACAAATGCTCTCTTTTCGAGGACACTCGGCCCTTCTCCCGGTGTCCGGCCGCGTCGCCCGATTTCACATCACGATGACCGCGGCACCCGCGAACCGGCCGTGCCGCAGATCTCGCAGGGCATCCGGCACGTGGGCGAACGAGTACTCCGTGGTCTGCACCGTCAAGTGGGTTCGACCGCAGATCTCGAGGAATGCCCGCGCATTCTCTCTGGTGTTCGCTTCGACACTGCGCAAACGCTTTTCGTGGAACAGGTGTCGCTGGTAGTTCAGGGCAGGGACATCGGTCATGTGGATACCGGCCATGACGACGGTCCCGCCCGGTACGAGTGCGTCGAGCGCCGCCGGCACGATCTCTCCGATCGGCGCGAACACGATCGCTGCATCCAGTTGCTGCGGAGGCGCGGCGAAAGTGTCCTGCGCGGAATCGAGACCGAGGGACAGTGCGAACTCGCGAGCAACAGGATCCCTGGTCATCACGTGCACCGTGGCACCGGCCGAGCGAGCGAGCTGCGCGACGATATGGGCGCTGCCACCGAACCCGTAGAGCCCGGGTACGCCGTGCACGGGGAGCTCGGCGAGCATCAGTGCTCGGTAGCCGATGATTCCTGCGCACAACATGGGCGCGAGTTCGGCCGTGCGGTATCCGTCCGGCAACGCGAGAGCATAGTCGGCCGGAACAACCGCCCACTCTGCGAACCCTCCGTCGTGATCCCAACCGGTATAACGGGATTCGGCACACAAGTTTTCCTTGCCTGCGGTGCAGAACGAGCAGATCCCACAGGTGTGTCGAAGCCAGGGAATTCCCACTCGGTCGCCGACCTGGAACGAGGTGGGGGTATCCACCCCGACTGCAGACACGACCCCCACGATCTCGTGCCCGGGGACGACGTGAGGTACGTGCACCGGAAGATCACCCTCGACGACGTGCAGATCGGTCCGGCACACCCCGCAGGCCTGCACCGAGATCAACAATTCTCCCGGTCCAGGGATCGGGCGGCCTTCTTCGACGAGCTGCAGCGGACTGTTGTCCACCGACCCGGGGACCGTTGTGCGCCAGACTTTTCCGAATTCGCCGTCGAGATGTGTCATCGAGTGCGCGCAGTGGCGAGTGATCGGGCAGGAGTTCCGGCAGTGTCGATCACGGTTGCACTCGGCCAGGGGCAGCGGGAACGGGCCATGGCGTCGTACACCGACGTTGACGCGTCCGATGCGCCCCGCGGACGGGTCGCGATACGTTCGAGCGCGGTGCATCTCGGCGCTCGGCATTCGAGCTCTACGAGGTCGCTGTGGGTGTCGGCGGCGAGCCTCCGCGCCTGCTCGCGGGTGTGCTCGTCGTTCCATGATGCATCGATGATGACCGAACGGCCCGTCGTGACCTGCTCGCGTGCGCGGTGCATCAATTCGGCGTAGGCGCCTGCTGTCTTCTCGGCGGTGTAGAGCCCGCATCCGACAGGTGACGGATGCGGAGACTGCGGGTCGAAACCAGCGCTCTCCTTGCGCACCACATCGCTCGACAACACCACCGCTCCGGTACGTTCTGCCAGCGCTGCCGCCATCGTGCTCTTGCCGGTACCGGGTAGGCCTCCCACCAACGTGACGGTGACCGCCGAGGACGCCAGATGGTCCAGCGCGAGATGCATGTGGGCGAGCGCGTCGATTTGCGAGGACGGATGACCCTGATGAAAGCGAAGGCAGGCGACCTTCGCGCGAACGGTTGCGCGGTAGGCAATGTAGTGATCGATCAGAGAGCAAGGGGGATTGTCTTCGGTCGCTTCGAGGTACGACGCCACGAATCGTCGCGCCGCGTCGGGGCGACCCTGAAACTCGAGATCCATTGCCAAGCAGGCGACGTCGTCGATCCCGTCGAGAAAGCGAAGTCGGTCGTCGAAGTCGAGGCAGTCGAGTATTCGGGGGCCGTCGGGCAGACAGAAGATGTCGTCCGAGAGAAGGTCGCCGTGCCCGTCGACTATGTGACCTTGCGAAATTCGCTGATCGAACAGAGCAGCACGCCCACTGACGTAACGTGACGACAGAGTGTCCAGTCGCTCGACGAGCGCCGGGTCGAACACGCCGACCGCCAGATCACGCAATTCGTCGATGTTGTTGCGCCACCGCTCTTCCACAGCGCATTGTCGTCCCTCGCCGTCGATGCGATCGGTTCGAGGGCTGTTCTTGTGGGCAATCCCGATCGCCCGCGCGACCAGATCGACCGTATTGCCGACATCGTCGCCGGCCGCGGCACGAGCGGACAGTCGAGTGGAGTCGGGAAGACGACGCATTTTCAGCACTGGTTCGGCTGGACCGCCTTCCGGGTCGGTGAGCTCGGCAATGCCCAGGTAAACATCGGGTGCGAATCGCGAATTCAACGAGAACTCGCGGTCGCACGCTGTCCGTCGCAAGTCGACGGTCCGAAAGTCGAGAAAATCCGTTCGGATCGGTTTCTTCATCTTGTAGGCGAAGTCGCCGAACAAGAAAACGTAGGCACTGTGGGTTTCGTGGACCATTGCGGCACTGTCGGCGGACGGATCGCAATCGACGACTCCAGGCATGGTGCATCCTTCGAATGGTGATGAGAGAGCGAGCACGAGGTCGGGTCTTGTCGTCGAGGTGGATGCTCCACGGCACTACCGCGACGGGTGGTTTCGCGCCTGCAGAAAGTCTTCCCAATCAGTGTCCCAGTGCCGCATGCGGCTTCGGTCACCGGCGACGGTGGTGAGATAGATCGAGAATCCGACGAAGACCGCGCCGAGAACCCACACGAACATGGCCGTGGACGCACCGTTGATGACGGCACCGACCGCACTGAGGGGCGCGTGCACGAGGGTTCCGTTCGCGTCGCACCAGATCGGAGTGGTCTCACCGATCTGCACGTCCGAGGAAACCTCGGTCGATGCCGAGCGAACGGACCCGTCCGAAGCACTCCACTGCACCGTTGCGATGCCGGTGGTAAGCGTGGTGCGGTCGCTGCCGGTGGGCGCGGACTGCACGGTGTCGATCACTCGGGCGTCGACCCGAACGTATTCTGCCCGTTGCTGTTGCGACCGCGACGACAGGTCGCTGTAGGTCACCGAGCCGATCGTCGCGGCGATGGGTATCAGTAACAGAAGGACAGTGACACCGACGACAAGGGCCGTTCGTTCGATCCTGTCGGGCAGTCGCATCAGCGGATTGGAAGACCAAGGACTTCGGTGCCACCACCGGTGCGCGAGTTCTGCGAGCATGCCGTCACCTACCCCTCACCGCCGTGTGTTCGGCGTCGCTTACGAGTTTCCGACGCTGTGCACTGGTGGGTAAGGGCACAAGGTCCCGATACACCGAGGGCGGTGGACCGTGAATTCGATCGATCGAAGACTCAACGCATCACGAGGATCGGACCGCCCGAGGCATGCACCAGTGATCGTCCGATCGAGCCGAGAATCGGAGCGGCCCATGGTCCGTGCCCGCGGCTGCCGACCACGAGAAGGTGTGCGGAGGCCGATGCGAGTCGAAGCTCGTGCTCGGCCGAGGCCTCGAGTACGTGTAGGTGGACGACGACGGCTGGATGCGCGGACGCGGCAGCTGCGACACGTCCGCCCAGCCAGTGCAGGGTTCGCATCTGTTCCGGTGCAGACTCTTCCGGAGCAGGACGTTCGTGGGGAGAGCGGACGTGCAGAGCAGTGAGCGGGACATCGAGTGCGTCCGCGTACCAGAAGGCTGCGTCGATCGCACGAGTACAGGATTCGGATCGATCCACTCCGACGACGACCGGTGAGTTCGGCGCGGCGTCTCGGGGCTGGGCGCGCCACACCAGAACCGGGCACGTCGATGCCGTCACGATCCGAGTCGCGTTGCGGCCGAACACTATTTCTCTGATCGGACCTGACGCACGACCGCCGATGACGACCAGATCTGCAGTGTGCGACAGTGCGCCGAGCGCTGAGGCGATCGGGTCGTCCGTCAGAATCGAATCGACGACGATACCGGGGTCGATGCCGAAGAGCTCACTGCGAGCCGATCGGAGGAGCCGGCGACCCTGTACTTGCACCCTCGATCGTGTGGAGTCCTGGTTACCCAACGCCGGTGAGTGCCGCGAGATCAGCGCGTGCACAAGGCGAATTCGCGATCCCGTGATCGATGCCAGGCCCGCCGCCCAGATCAGTGCGCCGCGCGATTCCTGCGTTCCGTCGAGTGCGACGACGATGTCACCCCACTCAGGTTTCGCCCAGAACCCAGGAGCGGAGCTCGCCGGATCGTTCTGCGGCACCGTGCTCACCATGATCGATCGACCATCGGTGCCAGGGCGTGACAGATGTCGACCGAGACGTCAGCGAGATCGTCGTCGATCGCACGCTCGGCGTCGAGTTGTTCGAGGAGCACCCGAGCTCGATTGGCGGTCAGGGGAAACAGGTGACCACGAAGGCGTGCCGTCGAGTTCAATCTCTCGTACGTGGCAAGGACCGCATCGTCGATGCGCGCGCGAGTCAGATGCGGGTACCTCTCGGCGAGCATCGCGGCAATCGATGCCAATTCACCGGTCAACGGCAACGTCGATGGTGCCGAATCGATCAGGGTCATGAATGTCTCCGAACGGTCGTCTTGCAGTCGAGGGCGTCGAAAGCTCCGGCAACCACTCCGGCATTCCAGCCCGGGGCGGCACCGTTCACCGGTGGGTGGATCGAGGAGGCGTCGACTCCACTGCGCATCAGGACCCACGCCACAACGGAGTTGGAGTTCCACCTCTCGCCTGTCCGGCGCTCGTCACGGCCCCAGATCAATCCGGGCACCGACTCGGCCGCGGCGATGGCGCGTCGGCACGATGATGCATCGGCCGCAAGGCGGCGTGGGCTCTCCACCGCCTCACCGATGTCGGCGATGGTGCCGTTCTTCCAGCAGTGCACCTCGTAGCGACCGATTCCGTATCGCTGGGCGAACCGCATCCCGACCGGTCCTTCGACGACGACTCCGCGATCGACCGCGGGTTCGTTCCAGACCGGAGTCATCTCGACCACGTACCGGTTCGGCGGTAGATGAATCACGAGCGCAGAGTGATACAGGTCGTGGGCGGTGCGGTGGTCGATCAACGCACTGGCACCTTCGAGGATCCGGCCGTTCCATCGCACCGACCGTCCGCCTGCTCCGAGAGGTAGCCAGTACAGGTCGAGGCCGATCGTGCCGCTCGGGTGATTCGCTGCAGTCGATGGTGTGTGCACTGTGACCTCACGATCGTTGGCAGGAAGAGCTCTCCCTCGAGAGTGGCCGACGCGTCTCACGTCATGTAGGGCCTTTCGTCGGCAGGCCGGTTACCGAAGGCCCCTCTGTCGTCATTGCCGGCCTCGTAGCGTCGTCCGGACTGCCCGATGCCCAAGGCGGTACGAGCTGTATGGACAGAAGGATTTGTGATGGGAATCAACAGAATTCTCGCGCTCGTCGTCGGATGCGTGGCGGCATTCGTGTCCTTCGCGATGCTCGGTGTAGGACTACTGCTGTTCGTCGGTTACCTCGCGCAGGACGACGATGGGCGAATCAGCTTGCCGACTGCACCGTTGACGACGGCCTCGAGCGCGCTTGTGTCCGAGGATGTCTCCCTTGTCGATTCGATCGACCCACAGGTGTCGGACAGGGTTACGGTCTCGGTCCGAGTCACTTCGTCCGATCCCGCGCGTGAGGTGCTGATCGGGATCGCGCCCACTGCCGATGTCCGCGACTACCTGAGCGGTGTGGCGCACACCGTGGTGACCGATGTCGAGTTCTCTCCCTTTCGGGCTGGATACGACAACGTCGCCGGAAGCGACACCGCGGCTTCGCCGCTGGATCAGCGGTGGTGGTCGACCCGTGCAAGTGCAACGGGGACAACAGAACTGCAGTGGAAGCCGCAGGGCGGCTCGTGGACCTTGGTCGTCATGAACGCCGACGGTAGCGCGGGCATCGACGTGGACCTGAGCGCAGGTGTTCGGGTGCAGTCGCTCGGACCGGTGGCTGCATTCGTTCTCGCGGGCTCGGCAATCCTTCTGGTGTTCGGTGTTGTGTCCATCGTGTTCGGCGCTTCCGGGCTCGGGAGGAGATCCGACTCCGACCACGTCTCGGAACCACTCGCCGAACCCATCCCGGTGTCCGGCAGCATCGAACGGTCTCGATCTCCGGTCACGCTGACCGGTGAACGTCCCGAGTCACTGTCCCGTGGATTGTGGATCGTCAAATAGCTTCTGGCCGTTCCGCATTACGTCGTCCTGGTGTTCCTCGCGGCAGGGTTTGTCGTCACGACGTTCGTTGCCGGGGTGGCGATCCTGTTCACCGGACGGTATCCGCGCGGGCTGTTCCACTTCAACGTCGGGGTTCTCCGATGGATGTGGCGTGTGCAGTTCTATTCGTACTCGGCGCTGGGGACCGATCGATACCCACCGTTCACCCTGCACCACGCGAACTACCCCGCCGACCTGACGGTGGAGTACCCCGAAAAGCTTTCGCGCGGCAAGGTATTGATCAAGTGGTGGCTGCTGGCGATACCGCATTACCTGGTGCTTTCCCTGCTGGCCGGCGGTTGGTATGCCGGCTTCCGGTTGGCCGGAAGCGGGGACGCCGGGCCCACGGGCCAGCCGTATCTGTTCGGCTCGGTCCTCGGTGTGTTGGTCCTGATCGCCGCAGTATCGCTGCTGTTCACCGGTCGCTATCCGAGAGGCCTGTTCGACCTGGTGATCGGCATCAATCGCTGGGTGTTTCGTGTCGCGGCGTACGCGGCACTGATGACCGACGAGTACCCACCGTTCCGGCTCGACCTCGGCCCGGATGAGGATTCCGTTCAACGGAGGACCAGTACGTCGAACACGACGTAGCCGGCGACCACGAAGACCAGGTAGGCGAAGAGTCGCTGTAGACGGGCGGTATCGATGCGGGTGCCGAAGTGTCCGGCCAGTAGCGAACCGGCGATCGCCGTGCCCGCGAATGCGGCGGTGACGGCCCAGTCGATGCTCGTTCCGCTCAGATGCGAGAAGAGGCCTGCGGCGGAGTTGGCGACGATGATGACCAGCGAGGTGCCGACCGCGACCGACATCTCGATACCCAGCATCAGCACCAGAACCGGAATGATGAGGAAGCCTCCTCCCACGCCGAACAGTCCGGTCACGAAGCCCACGGCCAGCCCTGCCGGGATGGATCGCGGTGCGCATCGTCTCCAGTTGATCCCCGATCCCGATGTCCTACAAGCTGTTCCGGTGTCGCTCCGTTCGGCGAGCATGCGTGCGCCCGCAGCCACCATCACCGCTGCGAATCCGATCAGTAGCGCAGTGTCCGGAAGCAGGCGACCCACGGCGCTTCCGGCGAAGGTGGCGGGAATTCCGGTCGCTGCGAACACGCCGGCCAGACGCCATTCGACCTTCCGCGCTCGCAGCTTCGGTAGCGCCCCGACGGCCGAGGCAGCGCCGACGACGATCAGCGAGACGGCGACCGCCTCTGTGGGCGGCATTCCCAGCGCGAACACAAGCACCGGAACTGCCAGGATCGATCCGCCGCCACCGAGAAGTCCGAGCAGAATTCCGATCACTGCACCGAATCCCAGCGCCAGTGTCAACGTCATCGTGGATCCACCCCTATCGGCCGTTCTTCATTAGATACCCCAGGGGGTACTTGACATACCCTAGGGGGTATTGCAGACTGTGTCTACCACCTCGCAAAGCTCGCCCGAAGACTTCTCAGACGGAGGAACCCATGATCCTCGAGCAGTACTACCTCGAATGTCTCTCCCACGCTTCGTATCTGATCGGAGATCAGAGCACGGGGCGCGCGATCGTCGTCGATCCGCGTCGCGACATCGCCGAGTATCTCGACGACGCTGCGAAGTACGGACTCGCTATCGAAGGGGTAGTCAACACTCACTTCCATGCCGACTTCGTCTCGGGTCACCTCGAACTGGTCGACGCGACCGGTGCCTGGATCGGCTTCGGCGAGGCCGCCGAGACCGACTACCCGATCCGACGACTGCGCGACGGGGAGCGGCTGTCTCTCGGCGACGTCGAACTCGAAATCCTCTCGACGCCCGGCCACACCTGGGAGTCGATCTCGGTGCTCGTACGGGAGCGCCCCGGTGTCACACCCACCGCGGTCCTCACCGGTGATTCGCTCTTTATCGGGGATGTCGGGCGTCCTGACCTGGTCAATCTCGGGGACGGGTCCACCACCGACCTCGCCCGTGCAATGTATTCGACGATCCACGAAAAGCTGCTGACGCTGCCCGACGAGGTCACCGTCATGCCTGCTCACGGTGCCGGCTCGTCCTGTGGAAAAAACCTGTCCTCCGAGCTCACCTCCACCATCGGTGAGCAGCGCGCGAGCAACCCGTCGGTGCAACCGATGAGTGAGGACGCCTTCGTGGCACTCGTCACCGACGGCCAACCGGCAGCGCCGTCGTACTTCTCCGCCGATGCCGCCATGAACAAGCGGATCCACCCGCTCCTTCCGCAGGGCCGGACAGTTCCTGAGCTGACACCCGGAGCGGTGACGGCCGAACTCGCCGCCGGCACAAGGGTGCTCGACGCGAGAAGCGTGGACGATTTCGCGGCCGGTCATCTACGCGGATCGGTCAACGTGGGGTTCGACGGTCGCTTCGCCGAGACCGGCGGCATGGTCGCGGAGGTCGGCGGTCGCATCGTGCTCATCGCGTATCCAGGCGAAGAGCAGGAGGCGGCACTGCGCTTGGCCCGAATCGGATCCGACAACGTGACCGGGTACCTCGGAATCGGCCGTGACGGCGTGTTTCCAGCCGAGCTGGCGACCTTGGTCGAGACGGCGCCGCGCACCACGGTCGAGCAACTCGACGTGATGCTCGCCGCGGACGAGGTGACACTCATCGACATTCGCAACCCGGGTGAGCGCGAGTTCGGCACGATACCGGGAGCTATCCCGATCCCGCTGGCCCAGTTGCGAACTCGCCTCGATCAGGTGCCGACCGGCAAACCGATCGTGATGCACTGCGCCGGAGGATGGCGCTCGAGCGTGGCTGCGTCGCTGCTGCGCGCCGAGGGATTCGACGACGTCTCGGACCTGCTGGGCGGCTACAACGCGTGGGCCGACGCTCACGTTCCGGCCTGACTTTCGACCGACTTCTACCAGGAGGATTCTCATGTGTTACCCCGTCACCTGCAAGAAATGCGACAAGACCGGCTGGGGCGGTTGCGGCAAACATGTCGACTCCGTCATGCGGACGGTTGCCGCATCCGATCGTTGCACCTGCAGTGAGAATTCGACGCCACCCACGAAGGAGCGTCGGAGCATGCGGTCGTTGTTCGGTCGCTGAAACCAGCTTCAGCTGGTCGAGCGTCAAGTACTTTGTGCTCTAGTCCAATTGATCACCTGCCGGCCACACTGGAACGATGATATCGACAACGCGGGTGGCCACCGAACGCACTCGACGATGGCCGTGGCTCGGCGCAGTCTGCGGAGGTGTTTCGATCAACGCCTTCGGCGGAGCGATCGGATTGGCATCGGGTGCAATCGATCTGAGCCCCGATGTACAGGCCAGTCTGCCCATGTCCAGCACCGCGCTCGCTGCAGTCGTGCTGGTGTTGGTCGTCGGGATTCCGATGGGGCTTGCTGCGGTGTCTGCTTTCGCCGGCGGCGGAAGGTCCGGTCCGATGGCTCACATCGCCGGTGTGCTCCTGGTTGCGTGGATCGTCGTGCAGCCGGCGGTGACCGGTGAGACGAGTTGGCTGCAGGGCTCGTTCGGGGTACTGGGATTCGTCATTGCGGTCCGCGGATGGCGGATGACGGTGGCTGCGGGCAAGTCCGCGTACCTCATGTCGGAGGAGACATGAAAATACTCGTCTCCACCGCCGGCCGCCACGGAGCGACGGACTCGCTGGGTCGGGAATTGGCTCGAGTCTTCGAGCACAGCGGCGGCGATGTCGACCTCCGTGCGCCGGCATCCGTCGCTTGCGTCGACGACTACGACGCTCTGGTCATCGGGAGCGCTGTCTACTCCGATCGCTGGGTTCCGGCCGCGAAGGCACTGGTCGACAGGGTATCGAGGTCCGAACATCCACCTGTGTGGCTGTTCTCCTGTGGTCCGCTGCACTCGAGCGACCGGCCGGTCAACGTCACCTCCGACGCGGCACATGCAGCATCGGTTTTGCATGCGACTGCACACCGAACGTTTCCAGGAAAGCTGGATCCCGAACGACTTTCTGCGGGGGAACGTCAGATCTTCGAAAACTCCGGCGCAGTCGCAGGAGACTTCCGCGATTGGGTACTCGTGTGCAACTGGGCCCGAGAGATCCTTGCCTGTCTCACGGCTGGGACACCGGGCTCGTGATCTTCTGGGACGTGCGTGCACCGAGACGCTGAGCGGAGGGGCAGACGTGTTCGTGGATTTCTGCCGCGAGCTGCGCCACGGATTCCGTCAACACGGTGTTGGCCTCGATCATGTCTTGGAGTAGTGCGGTGTTCGAAAGTGTGTGTACGGCAACCTCACTGCTCACCGAGTCCGCGCGTTTCGCCGAGATCAGCAGAATTGCTCCTTGGAGTCCGGCGATCATGGACAGGAACAGGTTGAGCAGGATGAACGGGTACGGGTCGAATCCGTCGCTCTGGTTGTAGGCGGCCCACAGCGCCATGGTGCCCAGAAACAGGAACACGAACGGCCACGAGCCCATCCCGTTTCTGACGTAGTCCGCCGCTCGTTCACCGGTGGTCAGTGCGTCGCCGGTACGGACGCCCGGGTGCTTGCGCCACAGACTCATGGGCCGCAGGTATTCGGTTCGAGATGTGCAGCGGTCATGAGCATCAGTGTGTTCCGCAGGATCGGCCCGCGCCAGGGACGAAAGACCACGATGGGTGGGCCCTTGGCCCGCGAGCCGACAGCCCGGGATGTGTCCTCGTGTGGCGGTGACTTCCGGCCCTACATGCCGAACACCGCAGCGCCGACCATCGACAGTGTGCATTGCTCGATGGTCGAGAACGGCATTGGTTTCGATAGTTGGAGGAAATCCACGATGAAAGCTGCAGTCGTCACCGAGTTCGGCGGGCCCCTGGTCGTCAAGGACATCCCGATCCCGACACCCGCACCCGAGCAGGTGCTCGTGAAGATGGAGACATGCGGGGTGTGCCACACCGATATCCATGCAGCGCAGGGTGATTGGCCTGCGAAGCCAACGCTTCCGTTCGTTCCGGGGCACGAGGGCATCGGCGTGATCGAGGCAGTGGGATCGCAGGTCGATGCGAGTCGTATCGGCGAACGCGTTGCCATCGCGTGGCTCGGTTCGGCGTGCGGGGAATGCGATCACTGTGTCTCGGGTTGGGAGACGCTGTGCGAGACGCAACAGAACAGCGGCTATTCGATCGACGGTGCCTACGCCGAATACGCTGTGGCACATGCGAAGTATGTCGTCCGTGTTCCGGAAGGAATCTCCTCGTTCGACGCTGCCCCACTGACCTGTGCCGGCGTGACCACCTATAAGGCCGTCAAGGTCGGCGGCGTCACCCCGGCGCAACGCGTGGCCATCTTCGGCGTGGGCGGACTGGGGCACTTGGCCGTGCAGTACGCCAAGATCGCGGGCGGATTCGTCACTGCGGTCGACATCGAGGACGAGAAGCTCGAACTAGCTCGTGAACTCGGTGCCGATCACACCGTCAACTCGTCGAAAGTCGATCCCGTCGAGGAGATCAAGGCGCTCGGCGGAGCCGATGTGGCCATCGTGTTGGCCGTCATCCCGAGCGTGTTCGATCAGGCCTTCCGTTCGCTTCGCCGCGGCGGTCGACTGGTGTGCGTCTCGATGCCCGCGCATGGTGTGTTCCCGGTCCCGATCTTCGAGACGGTCGTCGGCGGAATCTCGGTACTCGGGTCGATCGTCGGTACCCGAAAGGATCTGCGTGAGGTGTTCGCGCTGCACGAGGCCGGGCGAACCACGGTATCTGCCGTGTCGCGCAAGTTGGACGAGGTGAACGAGTGCTTCGACGACCTCATGGGTGGCCGCGTCACCGCTCGCCAGGTCTTCGAGTTCTGATGTGGACATTCTCGGCACCTGTGCGCTGACGTCTATGTTCCCTCGATCGAACCATGTGCCTGTGGTGAGGCCGTAGGGTTCGTGGTGGGCAGGCGCGTACCCGAAAGGTATGCGTGCCCGCAACGAAGTGAGCAGTGATGGACTCCGAGGAGCACGAAGACGACCTCAGGTCGAGCCTCGCCGATCTCGGCACATTGGCGATGACCGATCTGTCGCTGTCCGACACTCTCTCGCACGTGGCGGAATTTGCGGTCAGGGCGATTCCCGGCGCGGATGGTGCCGGCTTGACGCTGCTGCATCCGGGGCGGCCCGACACGATTGTCGCGAGTGCAGATTTCGTTCGTGTCGTCGACGACATCCAATACACGCTGGGCGAGGGCCCCTGCATCACCGCGGCGGCACAGGGCATCACCGTTCTATCCGGTTCGCTCGAAACCGACCCGCGATGGCCGGAATTCGGTCCGAAGGTCGGCCGGTTGGGCGTGCACAGCGTGTTGTCCCTACCGCTCGTCACCGCAGGCGACGTGCTCGGTGCGATGAATGTCTACGCGCACAGGCCTGATGCGTTCGATGCTCGCGCTGCGGAGTTGGGCGAACTCTTCTCGGTACCGGCTGCTATCTCGGTACAGAACGCGCGCGCGTTGGCCGGTGCTGCCCGGCTCACCGAGCAACTGGAGAAGGCGCTGAACAGTCGCGCGGTGATCGACCAGGCCATCGGGGTGCTGATCAGTCGAACCGGGTGCACCGGCGCCGAGGGATACGACAAGCTCCGATCGCTGAGCCAGAGCGAGCACAGGAAGGTCGCCGTGGTCGCGGAGGCCATGGTGGGAGAAGCGATGAAGACCGCGCGAACCCGCCGGCGTACGTAGAGGCGTAGCGTTGAGCATGCGGGTGCGTCAGAGGCATCGAGTCCGACTTTTCCTCGCGCCTGCACTTCGACCCCAGCGCTACGCTGCGGGTGTACCGGAAGAATCGAATCGGCGGTCGGGCCGCACCTGGATTATCGATGAAACTTCAGCCTCGATTGATCGAAGATCTCGCGACGCTGACCGAATCACTGGATTGCTCGACCGTCGATCTCGCGCGTATGGCCGGGCACTTGGCGGCCGACATCGATGTGGCTGTCCCGTCAGTGGTTTCGATCAGCCTGACAGTGACCGTCGACGGTGAACGCTTCGAAGTCTCGGCATCGACGAGCTCTCCACACCAGGGAGCCGTTGCCTCCTCGCTCGAAGTCACCCTCGCCGGCCTTGCTGATTCCCGCACAGCCAAGCAGCTGCTCATTCTGTCCGGTACCTCCGGTGCGCTCGTCGACTTCGCAGCCGACGTCGGCTCCGCATTGGGGCTGGCCGAGGGCGCGGCTGTATTGGATCGACATCTGGTCCGCGGCGGTGGAACGGCCCTCCAGCCGGCCGACCCGCCTACTCTCGCCGATATCAGCGAGGTGAATCAAGCAATCGGAGTTCTCGTCGCGAGTGGCCGCACGGTTACCGAAGCGCGTTCCGAATTGGGCAGACTCGCCGAGCACTCGAACCGGTCGACCGTCGACGAGGCCGGACGCACCCTGCGGGACGCCCGCGGTTGGTTCCCGCCTCGGCTACCGTGAGTTTTTCGGGCCCGCCCATGTCGTCGAGAGACTCGATGCGATGGAATCGCCCCGGTGGTGCCCGGGCTGGAGATGATCCCTCGAATGAACCACGAGCACCGGGCAGTGGGCATGTTCGGCGCATTGCGAGCTGATAGAACCGAGGAGCAGTCCGACGAAGCCGCCGTGACCGCGACTTCCGACGACGAGAATCTCGGCGTTCTGGCTGGCGTCGCGCAGGACCTTCGCCGCCGAACCCTGTCTCGCAACCTGTTTCAGACCTGCCGGGAGGTCGGTTCCGAATGCAGCAGCCGTAGCCTCGGCGAGTACCTTCCCTGCGTTTTTCGCAGGCTCGACCTCGACGACATAACCGGTGTCCATGTACGGCTGGTACTGCCAGACATGGATTGCATCCACCGTGGTCGACAATGCAGTGGCCAATTGCTGCGCACGTTGCAGGGCGAGGATCGACGAGGGCGATCCGTCGACTCCCACCACGATGGGGCGGCCGGTCGAGTTCGTGTCCATCATGAACGCTCACTTGTCCTCGGTGTCGAATCCGGTCGAGATGCCTCGGGTGCATTGGGGGCCGAAAGTGTGAGCCGAGAGGAAATGACTACCGCCCATGCCAAAACCTCTGCTCGTGACCTGCTGTCACCATCGGAGACATTGATCAGCCGAACGACCGCACGCTCGAAGCGTGACAACCCGGCGCGGTCCAGTTTGCCTCCGAACACGCGATGCTCGATTGCCCAGTCGGCCTTCGTCTCCTTCGGTTGAGTTTTGGCCGGGGTACTGCCGTCCACCGGACCGCTCGAGAACAGCCACACCGGCATGCTCTCCAGTTCGGCCTGTTCCCTGGCAATCAGCGAACGTGCGTCTCGAAGCCATCGGCCCATGTAGACGCCGCTGCCGATGATCGCGGCGTCGTACTCGGCGATGCTGTCCACGTCGCGGGCATCACGCACGTCCACTGTCGTCGTGCTGTCGTCGGTGGACATTTCGCGCAGAATCGATGCGCCCAGCCACTGTCCGATCTCTCGGGTGGCACCGTGGCGGCTTGCTGTTGCGATCAGGATTCGCATGTCGACGTCCTGTCAGTGTTGGTTCGGGTTCGGTTGAATCGCGTTGCAAGACCGTCCATCCGGGTCAGGTACTGCACTCGATCCATGTCGCCGCGCGCATATCGCGCGGCGAACAGCTCTTCCAACGTGTTGGGTCCGGCACTGCCGAGCGAAGGAACGAGAATCATGCCGGGGTCCTTGTCGTGGAGGGAGACTGCTCGATGATCACTCTGCGCTGCGGGACCGCCGCCGAGTAGGGACTTACGACCCACAGGAACGGCCGAAGGTGATCGACATGTCGGGTCGACGGCATCGACTCCGAACGCCCTCCACTCGAATTCGTAGAAAAGGACCTTCGGCAGTGGTGCGGGGGCATCCGACCGTGTCTCGGGGTCAGTCGCAACACGCACGCTGGTGAGGTGCGCAGATTCGACAGTCTGCCGCACCCGGCTACGAGGAGACCTGTTGACCATGGACCTGATTCACATCACTCGCATAGATCTCGTCGCGGCAGTGGGTAGCTGACATGCGCATCGTCATTGCCGTCGGCGGAAATGCGTTGCTCGGTTGCGACGAGCGCTCCGACACCGCCGGACTACTCGCGCATGTTCGTTCGGCGGCAATTGCTCTCGCACCTATCGTTCGCGAACACGAGGTCGTCATCTGCTTCGGTAACGGACCTCAGGTGGGGCCCCTCGAGCGGGAGAGCAGCTCGCACGCGGCACTGGTGCGCCCTTACCCGCTGGATGCAGTCGGAGCTCAGAGTCAGGGCATGATCGGTTACTGGCTGTCGCAGGCATTGCGCAATGCGGGCATCGTGAAACCGATCGTCAACCTGACCACGCAGGTACTCGTGGATCCGGACGATGTTGCGTTCTCCGATCCGACCACGTTCGTCGGAGCCGTCTACCCGGAGTCCGACGCCCGCTCCGCAGTGGACGAGTACGGTTGGTCCATCGCTCCCGACGGCACCGGGTGGCGTCGAACAGTACCGTCGCCCAGCCCGATTCGCGTGATCGAGCAGGACTCGATCACGCGTTTGGTCCACGCCGGCTCTATCGTGATCTGCGGAGGCGGTGCCCCTGTCGTCGAGGCAGCGAGTGGTCAACTCGACGGGGTCGACGCGGTCATCGACAAGGACCTGACTGCAACGCTGATCGCCCTCGATTGCGCCGCCGATCGGCTGCTGATCCTCACCGATGTGCCCGCTGTCGTCGACCACTTCGGCACCGCGCAGGCGGAGCCGTTGGGCACCGTCTATGTCGACGAACTCGATCCCGCCGCGTTCGCGGCCGGGTCGATGAGCCCGAAAGTGCAGGCCTGCAGTACCTTCGCCTGGGCGAGTGGGCATTCGGCATCCGTCGGTGCGCTCGACGATGCGCAGAACGTGCTCGACGGGATTTCGGGCACAAGGATTATCGACCGTCGAGCCGACGATATCGCAGCTGGGCGGCGGGCCATATGAGCCACAAGGGAACACAGATGGCCGTCCTCGTCCAGACGGCAGATCGCCGCACTCTCGAAGTGCTCGATACCGGCCCTGCGGACGCATTTCCCCTGGTTTACCACCACGGCACGCCACAAGGTGCGGTGGCCTTCCCGACTCTCGAACGTGCCGCGGCGGCACAGGGATTGAGGGTCGTCTCCTATTCACGGCCGGGGTACGGAGCGTCGACGCCGCGCCAGGACGGTGCCACCACGGCTCAGGTTGCCGACGACGCCGCCGATACCGCAACAGTGTTGGACCACTTGGGTATCGGAGAATTTCTCACAATCGGCTGGTCGGGTGGCGGACCGCGCGCATTGGCCTGTGCGGCACTGCTGCCCGGGCGATGCCTGGCTGCATGCTGCGTCGGGATCGCTCCCGCCGCCGAGTACGACGGTGACATTCGCGACGGAATGGCCGAGGAGAACATCGACGAATACACGGCGGTCTTCGCCGGGGTCGAGGCATTGGAGTCGTTCCTCGACGTCAGAAAGGGCTTCTTCGGTGTCACCCCGGATCAAGTGGCGGCAGGATTGGGAGCATTGGCTCCGCCTGTCGACCGCGCCGCGCTGACGGAGGAGCTCACAGACTACCTCGCTGCATCGGTCAACGCGGCCGGCCGTCAAGGCATCGTAGGCTGGCGTGACGACGACCTGACTCACACGCGCCCATGGGGTTTCGACTTGCGTGCCATCACTACGCCGGTGTCGATCTGGCAGGGGAGCCTGGACACGATGGTGCCGTTCGCGCACGCGAGGTGGCTTGCGGCCAACGTCGCAGGAGCGCAGGCGCACCTGATCGACGGCGAGGGACACATTTCCCTGATGAGTCGGGTTTCCGCCATCCTGGACGACCTACGGAGTCTGGGTGCGGTGTTGCCTCGGGGCTAGATATGCAGGGCGCGCAAGTGAAACGACCACAGTGCTCGGTCGGCCGAGTCGGGGTCTGCGCCCAGCAACACGAAGGCCCTCCCATCGTCGACCATGGTCACCGTCAGCGGTGGTGACTGCGGATGCAGGAGCACGGAGTCGCCGACCGCGAGGGTCTGGAACCGAGGGTCGAGTCCCGTCGCCGAGGTGATGTTGCATCCGACCATGTTCTCCAGTCCGCGGTAGCTGTAGAAGCCTGCACGCTGTTGTCCGATCTGAATCAACCATGGCCACACCCGATCCGGCGTCGCATCGACATCGATCGCGTGGGTGTATGCCCACGCAGGGTGCGGCACGTTCTCGTCACCGGGCAGTGTTTCTTCGACCTCGGCTGGCGTCGCGCCCCACGTAGTGCGCCACCGGCGTAGGGGTATCGAAGCGAGGACATGGAATGCGATGAGTCCTGCACCACCGGCAGACTCAGCGAGCTCGTTCATTCCGGCGTCACGCATCGCGTCGGCGAAGGAGCCACGCGGCGAGTGCGAGCAGCAGCACCGTCCACAGTGCTGCAACCCCGAAACCCTGCCAGGGAGTGAGCAAGCCACTGGGAGCCTGTCGGGGTGAGGCGATGAGGCTGCCGGCCTGCGAGGGCAGGTACGCCGCGATGTGTCGGCCGACGGTGCCCGGGATGAGCTGGGTCAGCGGAGCGAGCACCAGGACGAACCCGATCACGCCCGTGATGGCTCCTGCCGTGTGCCGGACGATGGCACCGACGGCGACTGCCATGGCACCGAGCAGAGCAAGGTAAAGACCGGCACCGATCACCGCTCGCAGCACGCCGGGATCACTCAGCGTCACCGAGGCACGTGAATCCATGATGGCCGACCCGAGGAAGAACGTGGGAAATGCCGTGATCTCACCGATGACGAACACGACGGCCATGAACACGCCGGTCTTGGCGGCCAACATCGGTATTCGTGAGGGGACCGCCAGCAGGCTGGCCCTGATCGTGCCGCTCGCGTATTCGCTCGTGACCAGCAGGACTCCGAGGACACACACCGCCAGCTGGCCGAGCTGGAACCCTGCACCGAGGATCTGCCGCGCGGGGTCGGTGACGATCTGGAGCTGTGACGCCGGATCCACGTTGTCCCAGTAGGCGACCGTGAACCAGGTGAAGAATCCGGTGAAGCCCACCGTGACGATCACCAACGCGGTCAGCGACCAGATCGTCGAACGCAGCGAGATCAGCTTCGTCCACTCCGATGTCACCAGTCCGACAACGTCGGTGCGGTGGTGTTCGCGCTCGCGAGGTGCCGATGCGATGGGCTGTGCGGTGATGCTCATGTCGTCGCCTGTCCGAGAGAGTGGGTGACGAGGGGACGGTCGTGTTCGACGTCGTCGAGGTGGGTGAGGGTCATGAACGCTTCTTCCAGCGATGCCTCTTGCGGGGTCAGCTGATAGATCGCGATGTGCTGCTGGTGGGCGAGCTCCCCGACCTGGTGCGCAGACAGATCATGGACGGTGAGTTCGTCATGACCGAGGGCATCGCTGGAACCCCCGGCCGCAGCGATCAGAGCGGCGAGACTCGTCGCATCGGATGACGACACCAGCACGGTCGCTCGACTGCTGCGGGCAATCAGCTCAGCGGGAGTGCATTCTGCGATCAGTCGGCCGTGATCGATGACGATGAGATGGTCTGCAGTCTGAGCCATCTCACCCATCAGGTGGCTGGAGACGAAGACCGTTCGCCCCTCGCTCGCCAGGTTCTTCATGAGGTTGCGCATCCAGTAGATGCCGTCCGGATCCAACCCGTTGATCGGCTCGTCCAAGATCAGCACCGCCGGGTCGCCGAGCAGTGCTGCGGCAATCCCGAGTCGCTTCCTCATGCCGAGCGAGAAAGATCCGGTACGTTCGCCGCTGACGTCGAGCAGCCCGACAAGTTCCAGGACTTCGGTGATGCGAGACACTGGAATGCGCTGCGTCCGAGCCAGATACAGAAGATGGTTGTATGCCGATCTCCCCGGGTGGACGGCCTCGGAGTCCAGGAGAGTTCCCACGGTGAGCAGAGGTTTGCTCAACTGGGCATACTCGACGCCCCCGATCAGCGCGGTGCCGCCGCTGGGGCGGTCCAGACCGACGATCAACCTCATCGTGGTGGACTTACCCGATCCGTTCGGTCCGAGAAAGCCGGTGACGGTGCCGGGTTCGACGACGAACGTCAGATCGTCGATGACTAGTTTGTCGCCGTAGCTCTTGCTCAGTCCGCGTACTTCGATCGGATAAGGCATGTTCATGTCCTCGGGTGTCACGTGGTTCGCGCGGAATCAGGCCGTGGGCACGCGCTCGTCGATGCGGTGGACCTCGATGGTGCAGTCGTCGACCACTGCAGCGATCGCGGCCACGGCGACCAGAACGGGTGCGACGATCGCGACGGCAACCCCCGCAGTCACCGGTATCTCGACGATCGTGTGACCCTGGTCGTTCTTGACCACGATTCGCCGAATGTTGCCGTCGTGCAGCAACTTCTTGACCGATTCGGTCAACTTCGTGCCGCTGACCTGGAGTGTGTCGATCGTGGGGGCAGATGGGGTGAAGCCGGTGTTGCTCGAATCGTTCATGAACACAGCGTGCTGCGTGCGCCTCCGCCCGCGTAGAGCCTTTGGACCCACACTCGGCGGCAAAGGGGTAATACGCACTCCTTCACGAGCGTGCGGTCGTTCCGATCCGTGCTGCACTGGGCACGACGGTGACCGGACACGATGCGCGTGCCACCACCGATCGGCTGGTCGAACCGAGCATCATTCCGGCGAATCCGCCGCGACCGTGACTGCCGAGTACCAGCAGTTGAGCACCCTGCGCGTGGTCGAGCAGCGCGTGAGCCGGACGGTCTCTGACAGTGACGTGTCGTAGTGGCACTGTCGGGTGCCGCTGTGCGCAATCGTCCAGGGCACTGGCCAATACGTCATCGGCTTCGGGCCGATGGACCGCCCACTCGAGACCGGGAACCGACATCCCTATGGACAGATCGGAATCAGCCCATGCGTGCACAGCCGTGAGCGGTGCGCCCCGCACGTCGGCCTCTTCGAACGCCAGCTCCACCGCAGCCGTCGCGGCCGAGGTCCCGTCGACGCCGACCACAACCGCTTCGGACTGCGTGTAGCCACCCGTCGGCCACGCATGTACGACCGTGACCGGGCAGTGCGAGTGCGTACTCAATGCCACGCTGACCGAACCCAACGAGGTGCGCTGTGCGGCACCGAGTCCGCGCGTCCCGATGACGACCATCCGAGCCGTCTCGGACATCTCGAGCAGGATGGCAGCGGCGGGCCGGTCCGACAGCACTGCATCGACGGCGATGGCGGACACCGCCGACCCTGTGGGCCGGGCTATCGACATCGCCTCGTCCAGAATGCGATTCGTCTCGAACCTCAGATGCGCGGAAGTCTGTTCCGGTAGAGCATCGAGGCCGGTGAGAACCGTGGGGACGGCAGAGACGATCGTCAGATCGGAGCCGTGCAGTTCGGCATCGAGCACGGCCCACCGGACGGCGTCCATCGACGCTGCGGAGCCGTCGACTCCGACGACGGTGTGGAATATGCCCATCCGATGGTTCCCTTCGTGGTGGTGTCAGGCCTCCATCAGACGCTCGGGCCCGGCATGCCCGCGCCAGGACAACTACACCGACGTCAGGGACTTTCGTCTCCACTTTCGATGACCAAAGGTGAAGCTCCCGCGCCTGCCGGTCCGTAGTGTTGGGGGAGAAGCGCCCACCGAGGACGCGGGTGAGGGGCTGGACGTGGTCACAGTATTTTTGGTCGACGATCACGAGATCGTGCGTCGAGGTCTGATCGATCTCGTCGATTCCGATGCCGAGCTGTCCGTCATCGGTGAAGCCGGAAGTTGCGCACAGGCACTGGCACGGATCCCCGCCCTGAGGCCGGACGTCGCGGTTCTCGATGTGCGACTGCCGGACGGCAACGGCATCGAACTCTGCCGCGAACTGCTCGACCGACTTCCCGATCTCAAATGCATGATGCTGACCTCGTTCACCGAGGACCAAGCCATGCTCGACGCGATCCTCGCCGGTGCGAGCGGGTACGTCGTCAAGGACATCACCGGTATGGAGTTGACCCGTGCGATCAAGGATGTCGGTTCGGGGAGGTCGCTGTTGGACAATCGCGCAGCAGCAGCCCTGATGGACAAGCTGCGGGCGGGCACGGCCGCTCCCGGGCCGATCGACCACCTCACCGGGCAGGAACGCACCTTGCTCGATCTCCTGGGGGAGGGACTGACGAACCGACAGATCGCGTCGCGAATGTTCTTGGCAGAGAAGACCGTGAAGAACTACGTGTCGAGGTTGCTCGCCAAGCTCGGGATGGAACGTCGCACCCAGGCCGCGGTGTACGCGTCGAGATTGGCCGATACGCACCCCAGAACGGACACGCAACCGGGACTGTCGGATGGATGATCGGCACGGAGACAACGCGTCCGGGCTACCGCAACTCCGACTCGGAGAACTACTGGCAGAGGTGCAGGACCGCATCGGGCGCATCGCGGATGCACGCGTGCAGGCGGACGGCCTGCTCGACGCGATGTTCGTCATCACCTCCGGCCTCGACCTGGAAGTGACGTTGCGGTCGATCGTCGAGTCGGCGGTCAACCTCGTCGGCGCTCGATACGGGGCGCTCGGTGTTCGCGGCGACGGACACGATCTGAAGGCGTTCATCCATCACGGGATGGACGACGACGTGCGCGATGCCATCGGCCACCTCCCCACCGGCCGAGGTGTTCTGGGTCTGCTGATCGACCAACCGCACGTACTGCGACTCGACGACCTCTCGGCACACCCCGAGGCGGTGGGCTTCCCACCGAACCATCCGCCGATGAAATCGTTTCTCGGCGTGCCTATTCGGGTGCGTGACGAGGTGTTCGGAAATCTGTACCTGACCGAGAAGAAGAACGGAGCACAGTTCACCGAAGACGACGAGGTGGTCACGCGGGCGCTCGCATCGGCTGCCGGCATCGCGATCGAGAACGCGCATCTGTACGAGGAGTCACGGATCCGTCAATCGTGGATGGAAGCGATGCGGGACATCGGCACCGAGCTGCTGGCCGGGAGCGATATCGACGAAGTTCTCCACATGGTGTCGAGACGAGCCGTGCACCTTACCGGGGCCGACACTGCGTTCATCGCCGTTCCCGCCGACGCGGACCAGCATGCCGATGTCGTCTCCCGATTGAACATTTCGGTCGCCGAGGGGTACGACGCGGATACTCTCGTGGGTTCGCTCATCCCGATCGAGGGATCGAGTTCCGGTGCGGCATATCGCCTTCGGACCGCAACCCGCAAAGAGAAGCTGGACTATCGACCCAATGCGCACGTCGAGGACACGTTCGGCCCGGCCCTGATCTCACCGCTGCGCGTTGCCGACGGCGTACGCGGGGTTCTGGTGACATTGCGTCGCAAGGGAGCGCCGGCGTTCAACGACTCTCAACTCGATCTCATGTCCAGCTTCGCCGATCAAGCAGCGCTGGTCATGCAGATGGCCGACACCACAAGACGAATGCACGAACTCGACGTTCTCGCGGATCGTGACCGAATCGCGCGGGACCTCCACGATCACGTCATCCAACGGATCTTCGCAGCAGGGCTGTCGTTGCAGAGCACGGTGCAGAAGACGGACCTCGACGACATTCGTCTACGTCTTGCTCGCACCATCGACGATTTGCAGGACACCGTCCAGGACATCCGCACGACGATCTTCGACCTGCAGAGCGCCACACATTCGACCACTCGTCTCCGGCAGCGAGTCAACGGCGCAGTCCTCGAACTCACCGAGAGCGTCCCCATTCGTGCAGTGGTCCGCATGTTCGGACCCCTGTCGGTCATCGACAGCTCCCTGGCCGACCATGCCGTCGCCGTCATTCGAGAAGCAGTGAGCAACGTGGTGCATCACGCTCGGGCCGAGACCGTCAACGTCACGCTCGCGGTGGGGGACGATGTCCGCATCGAGGTGTCCGACGACGGAATCGGGTTGGACGAGAACATCACTCGCAGTGGGCTGGCAAATCTCGAGGCGCGGGCAGTCGACTGCGGCGGCTCGATGCTCCTGCGGGCCGCGACCGACACCGGCGGCACCGAGCTGATCTGGACGGTTCCGCTGCCCTGACGGCGGACGACCTTGGTCACTTGTTCCGATGACCTCCGACTGCTGCGTCCACGGCGGTTGCGCTCGTAGCGTTCTCGTAGTAGACGCGCACCATCGAGAGGCATCTGATGAACACTTCACTATCCACCGGACCGGTCGTGGTCGGTATCGACGGATCGGAGACCGCACTCGATGCGGTCCGGTTCGCCGTACAGGAGGCACGCGGGCGGGGCACGTCACTTCGTTTGATCCATGTGATCGACGGACACGCCGATCCCGAAACCGTCTACGGCGCTCCGGATGTCGACGGCGACTACGCCCGCGCGGCGTTGAGTCGCGCAGCGGATGCGGCCACAGCGATCGATCCGGCGGTTGCCGTGGAATCGGTCGTTCTGCAGGGTCGGCCCGAATCGGTGATGTCGACGGAAGCAGGATCCGCGTCGCTGCTCGTGCTGGGGACCACGACCGGCAGTGCAGTGGCCGCCTGGGTTCTGGGGTCGATGGTCGGTGCAGTGGTGGAAGCATCGCCCCATCCCGTGGCGATCGTCCGGCACTTCGACGCCGAACGGGGCGGCCCGATAGTCGCAGCGCTCGGTGATGTCGACGTGTCGGCCACCGACGTGGTTGTGGCTCAGGCATTCGACGAGGCGTCGATCCGAGAGACCAGCGTATTGGCCGTGCATGCACAGGCTGTGTCGTCCATCCTCGCGTCTGCTCTCAGTGGCCCGGTCGACGGGCTACACCCCGAATCGGCCATGGACGTTCGGCTCGAACCCTTCGGTGCGAACTACCCGGGCATTCGCGTGGCGTCGGTGTACGCCGAGGCGGACTCGGGATCGGAGCTGGTCGCCATCTCCGAGACCGCGCAACTGATGGTGATGGGTCACGAGCGAGACCGAGTGCCAGGACGAACGTTGACCGCCGTACTGCGGCATGCCCATTGCCCCGTCCTCGTCGTCCCGCACGCATGAGTACCTCGAGGCGGTCTCCGATCGTCGTCGGTGTCGACGGCTCCGGCTCGTCGCTCGACGCAGTCGGCTGGGCCGCGCGTGCGGCGGAGCTGCGCGGCGTACCCCTGAAGCTGGTGTCCGCGTATCAAGTCAAGGCCCTGTACACCAGCTTCGTCGCACTTCCGTCCCACATCGGCTCGGAAGAGCATGCGGCCGCAGAGTCCATTCTGGCCTCGGCAGCGCTGGTTGCCCGCCGATCTGTCGAAGACCCGGATGCATTGCCGATCATCGTCGAACCGATTGTGGGGCCGACGATTCAGGCCATGCTGGAGCAGTCCTCCAGTGCCTCGATGATGGTGGTGGGCTCGCGCGGTAACGGCGAATACTTCGCCGAACTGCTCGGCTCGGTCAGCACAGCAGTGGCCGTGCAAGCGCACTGCCCGGTGGCCATTGTGCCGGGAAGCGTGGAGGTGCATTCTTCGCGAGGCCCGGTCGTCCTCGGAGTCGACGTGTCGGCGCACAACCAGAATGCCGTTCGGTTGGCATTCGAAGAAGCCTCACTGCGGGGAACAGGATTGGTTGCAGTCCACGTGTCGACGGACGAACTCGTCTCGTCGCCCGACGCTTCCGTGACCGACAGATCCGACGCGATCGTATCGAACGGCCGAACCATCCTGGCAGAGAGCATGTCCGGCTGGAGCGAGCAATACCCGGATGTGGAGGTACAGCAAACAGTGTTGCGCGGCAACGTGGTCGAGAAGATTCTGGAGGCGGCATCGCGCGCGCAGGCCGTCGTCGTCGGTTCGAGCGGCCGCAACGGTTTCAGCGACCGACTTCTCGGATCCACCGTCCGTTCGCTGGCCCACCGCGTCGACTGCCCGCTGATCATCGCCCGCGGGTAGCTCTCCAGGGATTCGGCAGTCACGACCACCGCCACTGCCGAATCTCCGGGAGGTCCTCGAAATACTCTCGTATGTAGGCGTCGTGGCGTGTGAGTTGGTCCTGGCAGTGC
Source organism: Rhodococcus sp. ARC_M5 (assembly GCF_022810405.1). Classification (GTDB taxonomy): domain Bacteria; phylum Actinomycetota; class Actinomycetes; order Mycobacteriales; family Mycobacteriaceae; genus Rhodococcoides; species Rhodococcoides navarretei. Next base: position 88,395 of record NZ_JALGQE010000004.1, on the reverse strand, counting down.
TGCCGCAGTCGCTCGGTTCCGGCGGGCGCGTTCTGCGCTCGGTCGAGTGCTGCGAGCGCGAGGTGGTAGCGGCTGATCTTGTTGAGCACCACCATGTCGAACGGTGTTGTCGTAGTGCCCTGTTCGATGAATCCGCGAACGTGGAATCGCTGGGCGGCCGGTCGGCCGTGCACCAATTGGTGTACCGCACGGGGATAACCGTGGAACGCAAAGACCACATCGACCGATGCGGTGAACAGATCCACGAACTGCTCGTCGGAGAATCCGTGCGGATGATCGACGACGGGGAGTAGCGCCATCAGATCGATGACGTTGACGACGCGAACCCTGAGTTCGGGAGTCCACGTACGCAACAACTCTGCGGCAGCGAGGGTTTCCTCGGTCGGTACGTCGCCGGCGCACGCCAGCACGATCTGGGGATCCTCCTCGGTATCGACCTCCTCGGTGCCGGCCCAGTCCCAACGGGACGCACCCGCCGCAGCATGCGCGCGTGCCTCGGGAAGCGTCAGGTACTGCGGGTGACTCTGCTTGTCCACCACCAGAACGTTGACGTGACCTCGACTGCGGAAGCAATGATCGGCAACGGCGAGCAGGGTATTGGAGTCCGGTGGCAGCCACACGCGCACCACATCCGGTGCCAGCGGGATCACGGCGTCGATCAGTCCGGGACCCTGATGGCTGAACCCGTTGTGATCGTTGCGCCAACACGTGCTCGTGAGCAGCACATTGAGCGATGCCACCGGTGCCCGCCATGCGAGTGTGGCCGCGTGCTGAAGCCACTTGGTGTGCTGGATCAGCATCGACACGCTCACCATCGCGAAAGCCTCGTAGCTCGCGAACAGACCGTGTCGACCCGACAGGAGATACGCCTCCAGCCAGCCCTCGCACAGATGCTCGCTGAGCACCTCCATCACGCGGCCGTCGGGGCCGAGGTTGTCGTCGAACTCGGTGGTCGGCAGCTGCCAGCATCTGTCGGTGGCCTCGAACACGGCCTGCAGGCGGTTGCTCGCAGTTTCGTCGGGGCAGAACAGACGGAAGTTGCCGCCGCCGTGGGGCTGGGCGTTGTCGAGGTAGATATCGCGCATCATCTCCCCGAGTGCGGTCGTCGTCTCGTGCGACGTGCGACCCGGGGATTCGACTATGAGCGCGTAGTTCTCGAGATCGCGAATAACCAAGGGCTGCAGAAGCAGTCCGCCGTTGGCGTGCGGAGTGGCACCGAGCCGTTCGTCGCCGGACGGAGCCAGCTCGCGAACGTCCGCCACCGGGGCACCCTCGTCGTCGAACAGCGATCTCGGGTCGTAGGAGAGCAGCCACTTCTCGAGCAGAGCCAGATGCGCGGGGTTCTCGCGGACACCGGAGAGCGGAACCTGATGCGCCCAGTGAGTGCCCTCGATGAGCTTGCCGTCCACCTCGTGGGGTCCGGTCCAGCCCTTGGGAGTACGTAGAACGATGGCGGGCCATTCGATGTCGTGGTGTGGTTCGCCGTTGCGGGCGGCGTGCTGGATTCGCTCGATTGCATCGTGGGCGCGGGTGAGGGCTCTTTCGAGAGCCGGGAACACTTCTCGTGGGTCATCGCCTTCGACGAACAGTGGTGCCCACCCCTGACCGCTCAGGTAGTCCGCTATCGATTGGTCGGTGCTGCGTCCGAGAACCGTCGGTCCGGAAATCTTTCCGTCGTTCAGATGGAGGATGGGCAACACGGCCCCGTCGCGAATCGGATTGAGAAATGCCGGGATCTTCCACGAACCGGACAGGGGGCCGGTTTCGGCCTCACCGTCCCCGACGACACAGGCGACGATCAGATCGGGATTGTCGAACGCTGCACCGGCGGCGTGGACGAGGGCGTACCCCAGCTCGCCGCCCTCGTGAATGCTGCCGGGCGTCTGGACGCTGACGTGGCTCGGAATGCCGCCAGGAGTGGAGAATTGACGACACAGCCGCTGGACGCCGTCGTTGTCGAGCGAGATGTCCGGGTAGATCTCGCTGTAGGTCCCTTCGAGGTAGGTGTTCGCCACCAATGCTGGGCCGCCGTGACCAGGACCGGTGACATACAGCCAGTCCGAGTGGGTTCGCCGAATCACCCGGTTGAGGAGGGTGTAGATCATCGACAGTCCGGGGCTGGTGCCCCAATGGCCGAGCAAGCGGGGTTTGATGTGCTCTACCGTCAGTGGCCGACGCAACAGCACGTTGTCCTGCAGATAGATCTGCGCCACCGTCAGATAGTTCGCCGCAGCCCAATAACGCAGGTCGGCGTCCAGTTCTTCCGAGTTGTAGGAGGACTCGATCGACTCCACGCTCATCGATCGGTGGGAACGACGACGACGGGAACATCGACCGAATGCAGCACCGCACGCGAGGTGGACCCGAGAAGCATCGACGCGAATCCACCTCGACCACGGCTTCCCACCACCACCAGTTGGGCGGTCTCGGACTCACGGACCATCGCCCGAACCGGCCTGTCCTGGAACACCACTCGACGAATGGATACGTCGGGGTAGTCCTCGGACCACCCGGCCAAACTCTCGGCCAACGACGTCTTCTCCGCGAGTTCGGAATCGACCCACGGACCCACGCCGTCGCGGGTCAACACACTGCCGAGCTCGAGGTCGCTCCAGGCGTGCACCGCGACGAGGTCGACACCTCGCAGTGACGCTTCCTTCAGAGCGAAGCCGATGGCGGGTTGACTGTTGGGGGTGCAATCCACCCCGACGACGACCGGACCGTCGCTGGACTTGTTGGATTTGATCACTGCGACAGGGCATTTCGCATGCGTTGCAACTGCGGTACTGACCGACCCGATCAGCCCACCGGTGAACTCGCCGAGACCCCTCGACCCGACGACGATCATGGCGGGCGCGACGTCGAAATGCGTCAGGTTCTTTGCAGCAGAGCCGTGTTCGAGACGAGTGTCCAGAATCAGCGAATTGCCTGCTGCGGCCTTGTGCGCAACATCGACCGCGGCGGTCAGCACCCGCTTGGCCTCGACGTCCGGGTCGGTGAATGCGCCCATCCGGAGGCTGATGGCGTCACCGTAGGTTCCCGGCGCGAACAGCGAGGACGTGACCAGCTCGAGTGGGGCGTGGCGTCGGACAGCCTCGCGCGTTGCCCAGCGGACCGCGTCGAGTGATGTGGCAGACCCGTCGACTCCGACGACTACTCGGCTCGATGCATTCATGGTGAATTCCCGTCCATTGACTTACGTGTGCAGATACATCTCGAGCATGGTCCGCATCGAACGGTGGCCGACAGAGGCGGAAGTCCTTCGGTCGGGGACGGAGGTCACCGCCACCTACCCCTAGGGGGTATCTCTTGCTATCGTCGGTGACATGCACTCAGTGATCCGATGCAGTCGCCCGGGCTTCGCCTCGGCGACCGGATTGCTGATCGCACTGACGATTTTCGGCGTGCTGCTGATGCACTCGGTGACACCGACCGCGTCGGCGAGCAACGAACACGCTGCCATGGCGTCGGTGACCCATCACGAGGGTCCGGTGCAGGTGGCGGCCGAACGCGACTGCCCGTCGGCACACCAGATGATGCATCCGTGCGCGGGAACCACGGTGTCGTGGGCTGCGCTGTCGGTCCCGTCGACGGGCGTCGATGGCGTCCACCCGTTCATGTCGGAGGACGGTATCGGTGGGCGCACCGACTCCATCTCGGAGCGTGCGCCGCCGTGGACCCTCTGGGAACTGGACAGATCGGTGACCTTGCGAGTGTGACAGGAAGACCGGTGGACGCACGACCACCGGCGGATCGCTGTACCCAGATCCCTGTATTTCGCTCTTGTTCAAGGAGATTCACATGCGTACAACTCTCGTCGCTTCGCTGGCTGCCGCCACCGTGAGCGTATTCCTCGTCGCCGGCTGCAGCAACGACGGCTCCGACATGCCGATGGACGGCCATTCGATGGGCTCACCGAACTCGTCGGCGTCATCGACCCAGGCCGACGCGTCGGCAGATTTCAACGATGCGGACGTGATGTTCGCTCGGATGATGTACCCGCATCATGCGCAGGCGGTCGAGATGGCGGCAATGGTCGAGGGCCGCACCGACAATTCGGACGTCGTGGCGTTGGCGTCGGCGATCGCAGCCGCGCAGCCACCGGAAATGGACCGGATGACCGCCTGGCTCGCCGAATGGGGTCAGCCCGCGCCTTCGTCCGACATGGGTGAGATGGGCGGAATGAACCACAGCTCGGGCATGGGCATGATGACCCAGCGGGACATGGATGCGTTGGCTGCGGCCTCCGGTGCCGAGTTCGACCGCCAGTGGCTGACGATGATGATCGAGCACCACGAGGGCGCGATCGACATGGCGAACAACGAGATCGCGGACGGCTCGAACCCCGACGCGCAGGAGATGGCGCGCACGATCGCGGCCACACAGCAGGAGGAAATCGAGACCATGGAGGCGTTGCTCGGCTGATCCGGATCGAAGTGAAGTGCCGCACCCCTGACCGGGGTGCGGCACTCGAGTAGGCTGCAACATCGGAGAGTTCCTCTCCTCAGGTCGGTCCGAGGGAGAACGTTCGTATGGCACGTCCACGGGTTTTGGTCATCGGCGGAGGATTCGGCGGGCTGCACGCGGCTCGACGCCTACGCGGTGAGGACGTCGACGTCACCGTGCTCGAACGCGGCACCTCCCACGTCTTTCAGCCGCTGCTCTATCAGTGCGCTACCGGTCTGGTATCCGAGGGCTCGATCGCCAGTCCGCTGCGTCACCTGCTGCGCAAGCAGAAGAACGTGCATGTGGCACTGGGCGAAGCGACCTCGGTGACCCCTCCTGCGGACGGCTCGGCGGGCGACGGCGGAGTGGTGACGGCGAGCCGATTCGACGGCTCGACGTTCGAGCTGCCCTACGACTACCTGGTCGTCGCCGTCGGAATGCAGCAGGCCTATCACGGCCACGACGAATACGTGCAGTGGGCACCGGGGATGAAGACCCTCGATGATGCCCTCGCGATCAGGCGAAAGCTGATCTCCGCCTTCGAGATGGCCGAATCCCTGCCCACCGCCGACGAACGCCGACCCTGGCTCACGTTCGCCGTCGCCGGGGGAGGCCCGACCGGAGTCGAATTGGCAGGGCAGATAAGAGAACTCGCCACCAGGGCGTTGGCAAAGGAGTTCGACGCGATCCATCCGTCGGAAGCGCGAGTGCTGCTCTTCCACGGTGGCGACCGCGTACTCGAATCGTTTCCCGACTCCCTGACGAAGAAGGCGCAGCGCACCCTCGACGCGGTCGGCGTGGAAACCCATCTCGGAGTTCACGTCACCGACGTCACCGCAACCGACGTCGAGGTGACGGCCAAGGCCGAACCCAAGACTGTCACTCGCTACGACACCCACACCGTGCTGTGGACCGCAGGCGTCGAAGCCGTTCCGTTCGTTGCGAAGCTCGCCGACGCGATGGGCGTCGAACAGGACCGATCCGGGCGTATCGCCGTGCAACCGGATCTCTCGATCCCGGGACACCGCAACGTCTTCGTCGTCGGAGACATCATGTCGCTGAACAAGCTTGCGGGAGTAGCCGAAGTGGCGATGCAGGGCGGCCGCGCGGCGGGCGCGGCGATCGCAGCGGACCTGTCCGGTTCTGCGCGTTCGGATTTCAAATACCGGGATCTCGGCACCGCGGCGTACATTGCGCGCGGACATGCACTGGTGCAGGCCGGGCCGCTACGCATGTCCGGATTCCTCGGCTGGGTCTCGTGGGGCGTCATCCACATCGCCTTCCTGGCCGGCAACCGCAATCGCGTCGGGACGCTGATCAACTGGGCCGCAACCCTCGCCACCGGAACCCGACGCGAACGGGCCATCACCTACGGCGATCCGGAAACCGCGCGTAAGCCGTACAACTGACCTGAGTGTCCACTATTTGGTCCCTCGCACGGAATTCCGCTGTCGAGGGCGAATTGTGGGCGCTGAGGTCAGTTCGCGTTGGTGCCGAATCCGGTCAGGTGCGGATCAGCCGACGTCGGGGATGAAGGCGGGGACCTCTAAGTTGAAGACATGATCGTGGATCGCTACGGGCCAGTCGTGGCAACGGTATGCGGCGGATTCGTGGCCGGATACTCGATTCGCGAATCGCTCGGCCAGGATTTGTTCCACATCGAGTCCTCGGGCAAGTGGTACGGGGCATTCGTCACCGCGCAATGGGCAGGCTCGCTGGCCGTCCTGGCCGCGATACTCGTGCTCGCGCTGGTTCATCGCCGACGCCCCCGGGTGTCGGCTGCCGGAGCAACCGTTTTCGGCGTGCTGTTGATGGCGCTGCCGTCGTTCGTACCGATTGCGTCCAATCAAGCTGTGACGACCAACGCCCTCGGTGCCGGCGTTCTGGTCGGCGTGTGCGGATTCGTCGCCGGTGGACGCAGACTTCCGTCTGCCGGCATCGCAGTAGGGCTGCTGGGCTCGATGCTGTTCTACAACGCGATCTCGCCACTACGCGGACCGCGCGAGGGACGGTGGATGGATGGTTTGGGACCGCAGCACGTCGAATCGACCGTCCCTCTACTCCTCCTTCTCGCAACCACCGTCGTGCTGCTCGTGGCCGTCCGGCGCTCATCCGTCGGCCGATTCGAATCCTCCGACGCGGCGGCCGCTCTCGTGCTGGGATTCGTCTGTCTGACGGCCTATACCTACCTCGGCAATACGACGTCGACGGTGACCATGTGGATGTTCGCCGTCGCGATCGTGGTTCTCCTTACCTACGCCGTCGCTTTCGACCTCGGTGGCCGCGACGGCCGATACCTGATGCTGGGGTTGGCGATAGCGGCATCGGGCGTCAATGCACTCGGGTGGTCCGACGCGTCGTGGTGGGTACTCGTCGTGGCCGCTGTGTTGTTCGTCGGTGCGGTGGGAGTAGGCCTGCGACGCGATCTCACCACGGCCGCGCTCGTGGTGCTGGCCGTGGTGACGGCCACCGGTCTGCTTCCGATCGGCGACAGTTCGGTCAATGTCGTTGGAACCGTTGCCTATTGCACCCTGTATCCCGTCGCCATCGGCCTGGCCGTCGGGTCGATGCAACCCAGCCGCACGGTGGCGTCGGCCATCGGTCCGCTGATTCCGTTCGCGCTGACGCTGTTCTGGGTCTCGGCTCCGGTGCCGCCGCGGCTGTTCGGTTGGACGGACGGGACGCCCGAGGACTATGTGCGGCCGGTCGTCTGGTTGTATTCGCCGCTGCCCGTGGGTGTGGTGGTCGCGGTGATCGTCGTAGTGGGTTGCCTCGTCGCCATTCGGCACCATGACCGCGAGCATCACGATCGCGTCTCGGATTCGTCCGGTCCATAACGCTCGGCACGTTTGCTCGAGGTAACGTCACCTCATCTTCGGCCGATGTAGAAACTCGACCGGTGTAACTCGACGAAAAGGTGAAACAGCGTGCCACGATCTCGACGACACGGCTTCCGGCGAATCGGTTCGGCTACGGCCGTCGCCCTCGCAGTGGCGATTCTCCCGACCGCGCTGATGACGCCCGTCGCGTCCGCAGACGAACTGCCTGCGGCCACGACGCAGTCGAGCAACGGATCGCGCATCGAGTCGGTGAACACGCTCGACAACAAGCAGGTTCAGCTCCAGGTGTTCTCCGCGTCGATGAACCGCACCATTCCCGTGACGGTGCAGCGGCCTGCCGACGAGAGCGTGTCGCGTCCGGTGTTGTACCTGCTCAACGGTGCAGGCGGCGGCGAGGATTCGGCGTCGTGGCAGTCGCAGACCGACGCCGAGGCATTCTTCGCCGACAAGAACGCGTACATCGTGACTCCGCAGAAGGGCAAGTGGTCCTACTATACCGACTGGCTGCAGGACGATCCGAAGCTCGGCAGCAACAAGTGGAGCACCTTCCTCGGTGAAGAACTGCCCCCGTTGATCGACGCTCAGTTCGACACCAACGGCCGCCAGTCGCTCGCGGCGCTGTCCATGACGGGCACCTCGGTCCTCAACATCGCGATCAAGTACCCGGGTAAGTTCACCGGCGTCGCGGCGTACAGCGGCTGTGCGCAGACCTCCGACCCCATCGGTCAGCAGTTCGTCAAGCTCGTCGTCGAGACCTACGGTGGCGGCAACGTCGAGAACATGTGGGGACCGCTCGACGGCCCGGTGTGGCGCGAGAACGATCCTCTGCTCAACGCCGAGAAGCTCCGCGGCACGCAGATCTACATGAGCACCGGTAGCGGCCTGCCCGGCGCACCGAACGACACCTTCGCCAACCCTCGCCTGGACAACGACCCGGCCACGCTCGCCAACCAGGTCATCGTCGGCGGCGGCATCGAGGTGGCCACCAACTTCTGCACCTCGAACCTGGCCAAGCGCCTCGACCAGCTCGGCATTCCGGCCACCGTCGACTTCCGCCCGGTCGGCAACCACTCGTGGGGCTACTGGCAGGACGACCTGCACAAGTCCTGGCCGTTCCTGGCGGGATCGCTCGGCCTCTGATTCTCGTAGCACCGAACAACGGCCACCTGCACCTCGTGTGCGGGTGGCCGTTTCTCGTTGCGTGGACGGGTATGACTGCGCGTGAATCGAACGTATGATCGAACGATGGCACGGCGCGCGCACCCTCGACCGGCGTCTGCCGTGCGCCCCTTCAAGCTGCTCCGACCGCCGCTGAAGGTATGGATCGACCTCAACATCCTGTACCCACTGCCACCGCACCATGCGTCGAAGTTCAATCCCGAGGGATTCGATGTGCGACGCGTGGTGCCCGGAGATCTGGTCGAATGGTCCATCACCGTGGACGGGGATTGGCTGGGCCGTGTCACCTACGAGTTGATGTCACGAGATCGCAGCGAAACTGTCACGCACTGGGTGCCCAGTCGGGCGCTGAAGCCGCTCTAGATACGCGAAAGCCCCGCCTCGGTCGAGGCGAGGCTGTCTGCACGATTACCTTCAGAAGCTGTGCTTGCGGGCCTTCTTGGCGAGCTTGCGAGTGGTGCGCTTCGACGGGACGAACAGGTGCGCGGCGCTGCGGCGACGGTTGCGTCGACGGATCAGGACGAACGCGACGGCTCCGGCTGCGGCTGCGATAGCTGCGATGACCGGTGTGCCTACCTTCGCGGCCTGGGCAACGTCGTCGCTGTCGATGTTGCGAACCGTGTTCTTCACGTCGTCGGCGACGGCGGAGGCCTTGTCGGCTGCCTTGTCGGCGACCTGAGAGGCCTTCTCCTTCACCTCGTCGGCATCGACGCTCTTGACCTGGTCCTTGACGGTGTTCTTGACATCCTCGGCAACGTCGGCGGCCTTGTCGGCAACGTCGGCGGCGGCATGCTTTGCTTCCTTGGCGGCACCGGACGCGGAGTCGGCGACGCTCTCTGCGGCGTCGGAGACCTTGTCGGCGGCCTGGTGAGTGTTGGCCTTGGCCTGATCGGTGGCACCCTCGGCGCGAAGGCTGTCGTCACCGGTGGCCTCGCCTGCCTTCTCCTTCGCAGTCCCGGCCAGTTCCTCTGCCTTGTGCTGAGCCTTGTCGATGAAGTCGGCCATCGGTGCGTACCTCTTTCGTGTAGGTCGTCTCCGGACATCCGGAGCTGGGGGCGTCGCGGACGACGCCGATAAGTATGAGTCGAATCAACTGCTCCGAAACATACGTCCGACCGGAGTGCGATGGGTCACTATCGACGACGGGCCAGTCGGGCCGGGCCGACCGTCACGGCTGCGGTGTCTATCGATGCCATCGGGAGCGCGTCGAACGAGGGCGGGTCGATCGGTATGCGCCTGCGAGTGAGCGTCGGTCGAAATCGAGACCCGAGCCGTTGGCGGTGAGAAGGGCCAGTGCCAGCGCGGCGACGGCTGTGACCACCAGCGGAGTCATCGGAGCCCGATTCGGGCCGTCGTCGGAGTGAGGGCAAGGGGTCGTGTGCGCTTCATGGATATCCTTCTGTAGTTCGTATTCCTGAGCCTGGCATTGACATCGCCATTGGTCAATGGCACATTATTTGATGTAGGTCGCGGTGTCGTGACTCGAGTGCGGAACCGCGATGGCGTGCGGCAAGACAGTGAGGGATGACGTGACGGCAAATCCAAGTCGATGGCCCGAGGTCGACAGTTCGATCGATGACAACTTTCAGGACGTTCTCATCATCGGTGCCGGCATATCGGGCGTCGGAGCGGCATATCGCCTGCAGCAGATGGCACCGGAGCTCAGCTACGCAATCCTCGAAGGCCGCGAGCGAGCCGGGGGTACCTGGGATCTGTTCCGATACCCCGGCATTCGGTCGGACAGCGATATCTTCACGTTCGCGTTCCCGCACACGCCGTGGCGAGGGGACACTCTGCTGGCTCATGGCGAAGACATCCGCAACTACATCGTCGATACCGCCTGTGCGAACGGAATCGACGAGCACACGCATTTCTCGACCATGGTCACGGCGGCGAATTGGGACTCCTCGACGGACCTGTGGACGGTCGACGCCCTGACGAACGGTGTACCCACCACCTACCGCAGCCGATTCGTGTTCCTGTGCACCGGCTACTTCGACTATTCGGGTGGGTACACCCCCGACTTCCCCGGGGTGGAGAAGTTCACGGGACAGGTGGTGCACCCGCAGCAGTGGCCCGAGGATCTCGACCACTCCGGCAAGCGGGTCGTCGTGATCGGGAGCGGCGCAACCGCGATCACATTGGTGCCGACGCTTGCGGCCGACGCCGCGTCGGTGACGATGCTGCAGCGTTCACCGACCTATATCGCATCACTACCGATGACCGATCCGTTCACCACGCTCACTCAGCGTGTACTGCCGGACTCCCTGGCGCACAGTGCACTGCGGTGGCGCAATGCACTGTTGATGGTCGGCTCGTATCAGTTGTGTCGACGCGCGCCGAAGACGGCCCGCAGGGTGTTCCGTGCGATGACGAAGGCGCAGCTCCCGCGTGGATACGACGTCGACAAGCACTTCGAGCCGACGTATGCCCCGTGGGACCAGCGGCTGTGCGTCGTGCCCGACGGCGATCTCTTCAAGGCCATTCGCAGCGGTCGAGCGACTGTGGTGACCGACCGGATAGCCGAGATCACCGCGGACGGGATCAGGTTGGAATCGGGCGACGAGATTCCGGCCGACATCATCGTCACCGCAACGGGATTGAACCTGCAGGCGTTCGGCGGTATCGAGCTCTCGCTGGACGGTGAGCGGCTCGAAGTGCACGACAAGTTCGTCTACAAGGGCCACATGCTCGAGGACGTACCCAACGTTGCCTGGTCCATCGGGTACACGAATGCATCGTGGACGCTCAAGGCCGACATGACGGCGCAGGCAGTAGCAAAGCTGTTGGTGTACATGCGCTCTCACGGCTACACCCATGCGATCCCGGACCGGCGGGGCAAGGCCGTGGACTCTCGTCCGGTCGTCGATCTGGCCGCCGGATACGTCACGCGTTCCCTGAACGAGTTGCCCAAATCGGGGACCGAACGCCCGTGGTCGGTGCGCCAGAACTACATTCTGGACAGAATCGACGCACGGTTCGACGATCTGACGGAATCGATGACGTTCGGCCGTGCGGCGCACTCGAGGGTGGCTGGAACGGCGAACGTGTACCGCATTCATCCGAGAAAGATTGGTATGCAGTGACTTCGGACATCGATGGCCAGACCCTCGCGCACACGATCCGGGGTGAGGGTCCTACATTGGTGCTCATTCACGGCATCGTCCATCGGCAACATGCGTGGGACAGCGTCGTCGAGACATTGGCACGGCATCGACGAGTGGTGACGGTGGACCTGCCCGGCCACGGCGCGTCACCGGACTTGCCCACGGAGGAATTCGATCTGGGGCCGTGGATCGTGGCCGAGCTCGAGCGCTTCCTTCAGTACGTGGCGGTGGACGGCGAGAAGCCGCACGTGGCAGGTAATTCGTTGGGAGGATACTTCGCAATGGAACTCGCCGCCCGCGGGTCGGTCGCCTCGGCGACCGCGCTCTCGCCGGCCGGCTTCTTCCGCGGCCACTGGGATCAGACAAGAGCGCTGCTGGTGTTTCGTTTGCTGCGGGCCTTGTCGCGAGTCATCGCCCCGATTGCCCCCACCGTCATGCGTTCGGTCGTCGGACGCACGATCGCCAACGGTGTGTTCTACGCCAAGCCGTGGCGAGTTCCCGCGGCAACGGCGACGATCGACGCACTCAGCATCACCACCAACCGAGCGATCGATGCGGCCGGTAATGCAGTGCCGCGCTTCAGTATTCCGGTCGACGAGACCGTTCCCGTCACCGTCGCGTGGGGCCGTCGTGACTTGGTTCTGCCGGTCTATCAGGCACCGCTCGTGCGTCGAACCTTTCCGCAGGCCGACGTGACGACGTACCCGGGGCTCGGGCACGTGCCGATGTCGGACGATCCCGAGCTGGTGGCGTCGATTCTGCTGAGGGGATCACGAGCGGTACCGCAGTCGGCATGAGCGCGGTGGTCAAGGTGGACGGGCGAAGCGACCGGTGGCGCGATCACAGAATCACCCGGCGACGTGAACTGCTCGATCGAACGCTGACAGCGATTCGTGAGCACGGACACGACGTGGGTATGGATGCCATCGCGGCAGCGAACGGCGTCTCGAAAACCGTTCTGTACAAACACTTCGCGGACAAAAAGGGTCTCGCCGACGCTGCGATGGCTCGATACGTCGAGACTGCACTGGTGCCGCGGATCCAGGACGCGATCTCCGAGGACCACGACGAGTACCACCTCACCCGTGCGGTGATCAGTGCCTACGTCACGACGGTGGCCACCGATCCCGATATCTACATCTATGTCCACGCCAACAGCGCAGTCAGCGGCAATCAGGACATCATCACTGCGGCGGAGGATCTGATCGCAGACCTGCTGGCGACGGTCATCGCCGACAGATTTCGAGAGCGCGAGTTCTCCACAGCCGGCTCGATGCCCATCGCTTTCGCCATGATCGGTGCGGTCCGGTTGGCATCACACTGGTGGATCTTCGATCGAACCATGACGGCCGACGAACTCGTCGACTACCTCACCATGATGGTCTGGGGCGGAATCGCGGGCATAGCGCGCGCTGCGGGATCGGCCGCGACCTTCACGTCGCAGCCTCACCCGTTGACGCTAGGGGACTGAGCGTCCTCCTCCCGCATCAGCGGTCGAACACCGCCCGAATTGCCGTCGAATCGGGCACGGACTGGCAGGCCAATCGGACGCCGTGCTTCAGTTCGTGCTCGTCGAGAGTCTCGTTCGCGAGCATCGTCACGGCGCCTTCGGTGAGCGTGTACGCGCAACCGCCGCAGGTTCCTTCGCGGCACACGTACGGCGCGTCGAGACCCAACTCGAGGAGCCTGTCGAGCAGTTTGGTGGCCGCATTCCAGGCGAACTCGGTCTCCATTCCGTCGATCTCGACCTGAGCGGTGACGGAGTTCGCATCCGGTTCCTCGGACGCCTGCGCGTCGCCGGCCCGGAACGGATTGGCGTCGAAGGAGGAGAACACCTCTCGATGTGTTCTGCGCGCCGTCGTACCGGTGCGGGCGAGCCACTCCTCGGCAACGTTCATGTACTGCGGAGGGCCGCACAGGAAGGCCTCGCACTCGGCCGGAACTGGTGCATCCAGCGAGGCCAGTCCGGCAGCGGTGGGTAGCCCCGAGTCCGAGGTGTACCAGTGGTGAACGTCGAGACGATCGGGAAAACGAGACTGCAGTTCGGTCAGTTGCTCTCCGAAAATCACCGAGTCGCGGCTCTGGTTGGCGTAGACGAGGGTGATCCGATTGTCGTGCCGCAACAGAGCGGTTTTGATGATCGACATGATCGGGGTGATGCCGCTGCCGGCGGCCATGAGGACGAAATCCACGTCCCAGCTCTCGGGTCCGAACATGCCCGACGGTTTCAGCGCTTTGAGTCGCATCCCACGAACAGCGTTGTCGTGCAACCAGTGTGATGCAAGGCCGTCGTGGATTCGCTTGACGGTCACGGTGGGGAACGGGTCCCGTGCCGGGGAGCTGGAGAAGGAGTAGCAGCGAGCCACCGAGCCGCCGTCGGCGCAGGGAATCTCCAGGGTGAGAAATTGCCCCGGCTCGTACCGAAACTGAGCTTCTCGATGCTCGGGGACCGCGAATCCGAGGGAGACCGCATCCTCGGTTTCGTGGGTCACCTCGGCGATCTCCAACTCGAAGATCCTGTCCTCGGGACCGGTGGCAGACGTATCGGGGTCCGCCGATGGTGCGCTCCTGAACATCGTCACGTGTGCTCGCTCCTTTGCGCTCATGGTGCTGGTCGTCACTGTTACACACTTTGCCACTAATTAATAGGCCATTGACAAATGGCGAATAGCAGGTGAAGGTGACGAGGTGACTTCGACCACCAAGGACGACTACCTGCCGCACGGTGCATTCAGTGCCGGGAGTCGTCGAACCCGTCTGGCTGCCTTGATGACTCGGCTGATGCTGCGTCCCATCACGAACATGCTCCCGACCTCCCGCGGCGGCATCGAGTTCTCCCGACGCCTCGTCGCCACCTCGATGAACCTGTTCGGTCCGGTCCCGAAGGGAACGACAGTGGACCTGGTGGCCGACGGCCCGGTGCGCGGCGAGTGGGTGCGAGCACCCGGCGTGTCCCCGGGGCCACGCGTGATCCTCTACATCCACGGCAGCGCCTACGTGATCTGCTCGGCGCGTACACATCGTGGTCTGACCGCGAGGTTGTCCAGGTCGACGAGTCTGCCGGTGTTCACGGTGGACTACCGGCTGGCCCCGGAACACCCGTTCCCCGCCGCGGCCGACGACCTCGAAGCCGCGTACCGCTGGCTGCTCGGCCAGGGGTACGACGCATCGAGCATCGTCATCGCCGGGGACTCTGCCGGCGGCCACCTGGCCGCCGACCTGATCATCGAGAACGACCGAACCGGGACGCCGCAACCGGGAGCGATGGTGCTGTTCTCGCCGTTGATCGACCTCGACTTCGAGCTCTCTGCGCGGATGGAACGCACGCGCAAGGATCCGATGATCTCGGCGAAGGCAGCGCGAGGACTGGTCTCGCTGTACACCGACGGCCACGATGCGAATCTCCCGCGTCTCCGGCTCGATCTCGGACGTGTGCGGGAGCTTCCATCGACGCTGATCCAGGTGGGCGGAGCCGAGATGCTCCGGGGCGATGCGCGACACCTGCACTCCATGATCGACGCGGCCGGCGGAGAGAGCGAACTCGAAATCTGGCCCGATCAGATGCACGTGTTCCAAGCTCTCCCGAGGTTGATACCCGAGGCCGAGCATGCACTCGAGCATGCAGCCGAGTTCATCGGCTATGCGCTCGACAGCCAAGTTGTACAGGATGATTCGAAGGAACAGGTGAGCTGATGAGAACCAAGGCCGGAAAACCCTCGTACGGGTCGAGAGCGGTAGTGACCGGTGCAGGCAGCGGCATCGGGCGGGCGTTCGCACTCGAACTGGCTCGACGTGGAGGCGTCGTCATGTGTGCCGACATCTCGCTACCGAGGGCGCAGGAGACGGTGGCGATGGTGCAGGCACTGGGCGCGACCGGATACGCCGTCGAATGCGATGTCTCGATACGGGAGAACGTCGAAGAACTGGCGCTGCGTGCCGGCATCGAATTCGACGGACCCACCACGGTGCTCATCAACAACGCAGGCGTCGGCATCGGCGGAAAGCCCGTCGGCAACGTCGGTTTCGAGGACTGGAACTGGGCCTTGGGAATCAACCTCTGGGGCGTGATCCACGGGTGCGAGGTGTTCACGCCTGGGCTTCGGGCCGCCGGGGAGGGCGGGATCATCAACGTCGCGTCCGCCGCCGGCTTCGCTGCTGCGCCGCTGATGGGTCCGTACAACGTCGGCAAGGCCGCAGTGATGAGCCTGTCGGAAACGATGGCGGCGGAATTCTCGGGTACCGGTGTGCGGGTGTCGGTTCTGTGCCCCACGTTCGTCAAGACCAACGTTGCCGTCGACGGCCGGATCACCGCGAGTTCGTCCCGGCTGGCCGAGTTCGCGATGCGCTGGACCGGGCGTTCGCCCGACAAGATCGCTGCCCGAACGCTCGATGCCTTCGACCGGGGCCGGCTCTACGTCGTACCCCAGTTCGACGCCAAAGCCGTCTGGCGGTTCAAGAGACTGCTACCCGCCGTGTACGTGCGTTTTCTCGGGTTGCTCAACCGTGTGATGCCCGCCGAGCAGCAGCCGGCGAAAGACCAATCCCTTACCTCGACAACTACAGGAGCCTGACATGGCAATGGATTTCGAAGACATGTTGACCAAGATCAAGGACCGTCAGTGGGCATTGGCGGACATCGATTGGGACGGGCCGGGTGCCGAGACCATCAGCCCCGAGCTGCACGCCAAACTCAAGCCTTTCATGTCCGATCTGATGTGGATCGAGAATGTGGGCGCTCGGGGCTTCGCGGCGATGGCGCTCAAGGCTCCGAACGAGACGCTGGCCGAGATCTATCGCTACTTCCACGCCGAGGAGCAGAAGCACGCCAATGCCGAGCTTGCGCTCATGCGGCGTTGGGGCATGCTCGACGGCGACGAGATGCCCGAGCCGAACATCAACGTCAAGCTCGTCATCGACTGGCTCGACAAGCATTCCGACGGGCTCTCCCTGACCGTGCTGGGCACCGTCATCCCGATGCTCGAGGTGGCGCTGGACGGCGCGCTCGTGAAGTTCATCATGGACGAGATCGACGATCCGGTGTGTCAGGCAGTGTTCAAGAAGATCAACTCCGACGAATCTCGCCATCTGGCGGTCGATTTCGCGGTCATCGAATTGCTCGGGCATTCCCGGATGCGCAAGCTGGTGGTCGAGACCATCGGGGCTTGGATGAACCCGGCCCTCATCGTCGGATTGCTGCGTTACATCCCGCTGCTGAACAAGATGCGCGACAACATCGTCGAGATGGGTGTCGACGAGGAACGGCTCTACACCGCGATGAAGCGATTCCGCAGTGTGGGGGAGCGTAGCCCCGAGGCGCTCCGCGTGCCGATGTATCGATTCGTGCAGTGGCACAGCAGTATCGTCATCAACCGCAAGCACCCATACCATCGCCTTGCGGACGGCCTGGTGAGGCTCACTCGCCGGTACCCGGCCAAGACTCTCAATTCCGAACCCACCTGGGCCAAGGAACTGACCTACGAGCCCGTCGCATGAGCGAGTTCGACGTGCGCGAAGGGGTACTCGACGCGGTGATCGTCGGTGCGGGATTCGCCGGAATCGGTACCGCTATCCGACTGCGCAACAGTGGAATCGAGAACTTCGCCATCCTCGAACGCGGCAGTGCCGTCGGCGGAACCTGGCGCGACAACACGTACCCGGGCGCAGCCTGCGACATACCCTCGCGGTTGTATTCGTACAGTTTCGCGCCCAATCCCAACTGGTCGCACACCTACTCCGGTAGCGGTGAGATTCTCGACTACATCCACACGATGGTGGGTGAGTTCGACATAGAATCGCGTATTCGATTCGGACACAATGTCGTCGACATCATCTGGAACGAGGCGGCCGGGCATTGGCACGTGAGCATCGACGGGCGTCCCGATGTTCGGGCGCGCACGGTGGTGATGGCGTCGGGCCCACTGGCCAATGCGAGCCTGCCCAACATTCGCGGCATCGACACCTACGAGGGGCACAAGATCCACAGTGCTCGGTGGGATCACGACTACGACTTCGAGGGTAAGAAGGTCGCGGTCGTGGGAACCGGGGCGAGCGCGGTACAGATCGTGCCCGAACTGGTGAAGATCGCCGATACGGTCAAGGTGTTCCAACGTACCCCGGGTTGGACGCTGCCCAGACTGAATCGAAAGGTGCAGGCAGGCACCAAGCGTCGTTATGCTCGATACCCGCAGACGCAGACCCTGGCGCGTTCGCTGTGGTTCTGGGGGCACGAGTCCGTTGCCCTCGGTGTCGTGTGGAAGACCCCGTTGACGCGCATCGTCGAACTGGCCGGGCGGGCGCATCTGCGTCAGCAGGTTCGTGATCCGTGGCTGCGGCGACAGCTGACACCTCGGTTCCGGGCCGGGTGCAAACGACTGTTGATGACCAGCGACTACTACCCGGCTCTACAGAAGCCCAACTGCACGTTGGTGACCTGGCCGATCGCGACGCTCTCGCCCAAGGGCATTCGAACCGTGGAAGGCATCGAGCATCAGTTCGACGCCATCGTGTTCGCCACCGGGTTCGACGTGTCCAACACCGGGACCCCCATTCCGATCACCGGACGCGACAGCCGCGTGCTGGCCGACGAATGGAGCGCGGGAGCCAAGGCGTACAAGAGCATTGCGGTATCGGGCTATCCGAACATGTACTTCACCTTCGGTCCCAACTCCGGTCCGGGGCACAGTTCGGCGTTGGTGTACATGGAGGCGCAGATCGACTACATCGTCGAGGCGATCTCTCTGGTACTCGACGGAGATCTGCACAGTGCCGACGTACGCCAGGACGTCCAGGATGCCTACAACGAGGACATGCAGCGCAAACTGGCGAAGACGACCTGGAATTCCGGTTGCAGCAGTTGGTATCTCACCGAGGACGGCTTCAACGCCACCATGTTCCCCGGTTTCGCCACCCAGTACGTCAACCAACTCCGAGGTGTCGAACAGGGCGACTTCACCATGGTTCCGCGCCGCGTCGAGCTGCCGCGGGAACCCGCACGGGCCGTCGCCCACTCCTGAATCGCTCGACAGCATGCTTGTCGATGCGACGACGTTCGGGTTCGGGTCCCCCTTCCGCCGCGTGGTCGACGTATATCCTGAGGGTCGACGCGCGGCGGAGGTAGGGAGCTCGGTGGAGTATCGAATCGACGACTTGGCCCGAGAGGCCAAGACGACCACTCGCAACGTGCGGGCGTACCAGGAACGCGGGCTGCTGCCGCCGCCCACGCTCCGAGGGCGAGTCGGTATCTACAACGACGGTCACCTGACACGGTTGAAGGTGATCGACTCGCTGCTCCAGCGGGGTTTCACCTCGGCGCACATCGCGGACTTCCTCTCGGGCTGGGAGCAGGGCAAAGGCCTGGAAGAAATCCTGGGCTTGCAGGAAATCGTGACTCGCAAGTGGTCGTCGGCCGAGACCACGGTCATTCCCGTCGAATTGATCGCTCAATTTCTCGGTGAGGACAACGACGCCATCGTTGCCCGACTCATCGAAGTGAAACTGATCAGGATCGACGGTGACCAGTGCGAGATTCTCGATCCGACACTTCTCGAGGTCTTCGTCGATCTGAGCCAGTACGGCTTCACGTTGGAGCAGCTGCTCGACCAGCACGAGAGGACCGCGTCGAAGATGAACGCGATCGCCGAGTCGATGGTGGGGAGCGTGACCGACCACCTGATCGCGCAACACGGTCCGGGTTGGCTCCCCAAGTCGGGAGAGGTGGCCGAAACAACCGAGATGTTCGAGAAGATGCGCAGCCTGGCGATGAAATCTGCGCAGGCAGAGCTGGCCCGCGCCCTCGATCGGGTCCAGGAACAGGCACTGAGTGACTATCTGTCACAGACGTTGTCGAGGCAGAACGAGTAGTCGCGGTTTGAAGACTGCGACAATCGGACATACCTGACTCTCGACAGCCGAACGGCGGCTGACCGCCTAAGGGGGCACCATGAGGTTCGTAACACTGATCGTTCTCGTCTGGCTGATCGTCGGCGCATTCGCGTCGTACCAGCGTGGATATTTCGAGAGCGCTCCGGAGAACTGCGGCGGAGCTGGCACCATCGCTCTCACTGTCGTCGCAGGACCGCTCAACTACTTCGGCGTCAACCCCGAGGTCACGGACTGCAACGTCAACGTGCCTCAGCCGAGTGAGTGATACGAGTCTCTGACCGCGCGCCCGCAGTGCACCTTCCCTAACCTGGTGAGGTGTTCCGTGGACGCTTGTTGCTGTTTCTCGCCTTCGCGATCCCTGTTGTCCTGGTCTCGCTCATCGGCGTCGGCGGCTACGTCGCGTTCACCAAGGCTCGCGTCGATCCGCTGACTTCGGCCGACGCCATCGTCGTACTGGGTGGTGAGCACGACGGCCGCGAGGCCTACGGAATCTCGCTCGCCGAGCAAGGTCTCGCGAACACGGTTGTGCTCTCCGATCCCTACGGATCCGCCGACCCGACGATGAAAAAGGCATGCGCGACGTCCTCACCGCAGTTCGAGGTTCTCTGCATTCCGCCGGTGCCCTCGACCACACGGGGAGAGGCGATCTTCACCCAGGAACTCGCCCGCGAACGCGGATGGAACCACGTCATCGTCGTCACGTGGCGTTACCACCTACCCCGCGCCCGGTACATCTTCGACCAATGCTTCGACGGCACCGTCACCATGCGTCCGACGCCACGGGCCTACGACTTCTCCCTCGTCGAGTGGGAATTCACGTATCTCTATCAAATCGCGGGATTCGTCAAGGCCGGAGTGCAGGGGCCGTGCGACGACTCGGCGAGCGACTGACGGAGCCGAGTCAGAAAATCTTGTGATAGAGCGTGATGCCGGACTTCCACGCCAGGAATCCGAACATCACCGCAGCGATACCACCCACCATGTTCGCAGTGAAGAACGTTGCAGCGCTGCGGTACTGCTGCTTGCGGGTGAGCCGAAGCGTAGCCAGTACCACCGTGGCCAACGGAGCCACCGACGCCAGAAATCCGATGCCCACGAGCGAACGAAACCGGTCCGGTGGATCGAGAGCGAACACCAATCCCAATGCCGCACACGCCACCAGATTGAGTGCGGACAACCGTCGCCTGGACCTGATCGCGTACGAGAACACGAACTGCCCGAGCGCAGCGAGCCCGCCTCCGGCGGCCACCAGGAGCATGGTCGTCATCGGATGCTGCTCGGCCTCGGCTTGGTGATCGCGGCTCCGAGCGCCATCGCGATCAGGGCCACGACCGGAGTCCCCAGCAGATACAGCACCGAATTCCACGCCCCGCGATGCGTCACCGCCTGAAACGCGTACAGGCCGAACGTGGTGAAACCGCACGCCAGGCCGAATACTCCTGCACGAGCAACCGGAGCCGGTCGGCCCCAGAGGTAGCCGAGCGCCGCCCCGACGACGAGACATCCGAACACGTTGACTCCGAACGTGCTCATCAACTGCCACCTCGGCGTCGCCCGCCACGTCCAGACCTCGTATCGCAGCGCCGCACCGACCGCGCCGCCGACCGTGACCGCGACGTACTCGCCGACCGAACGACGGCGGTCCGCGTCTTGCAGTCCTTCGATCATCGAAGCGAGCCTAATGGGAGTGCGGCAACTCGGCTGAGCGGAAGAAAGTCGGCCAAGGTGGGCCGGGGTAAAGTCTTCGTGTGACTGCGGACGATATGGGCCCTAGGCCCCAGCACTTCGATGTGATGGTGGAATGGCGTGATCAGGACGTAGTTCTGGCCGTGTCCGGTGAATTGGATCTCGTGACGGCTCCTGATCTGTCCGAGTCCGTTGCGCTCGTGCTCGAGAAGTCGCCGACGGCGGTGGTGATCGATCTCAGTGATGTGGGATTTCTCGCGTCCGCCGGAATGTCTCTGTTGGCGTCGACGCATCAGCAACTGGGTGGATCGGCCGGGTTTGCGGTGGTCGCGGACGGTCCGGCGACCGGTCGTCCCCTCACTCTCGTCGGTCTGGACGAGGTCTTCGGGATCTATGCTTCGGTAGACGAAGCATTCGTTGCGCTTCATGCGGGTAGATCCTGAACTTTTGGGTAGACGGGATTCATGATGGCGACTCTCTCCGGGGGTGACGACTCACGTACCGACAGTTCGATCTCGACGGCAGGTGCGCGAATGGAAGAACTGCTGTTCACCGACGAGCCCGCCGACGCGGATCGAGCGTCGGAACTTCGTCGTGAGCTCGGTGATTGGCTGAACGGGGTGGGCATCGACGCCGATCGTGCGTACGACGTTGTGCTGGCCACCTACGAGGCCATAGCGAACAGCGTCGAGCACGCATATCGCGATCACACCGACCGCGGAACTCTCGACATTCGGGTGTCGTGTGCCGCAGAGGGGCGAATCGACGTGCGTGTGACCGATCGCGGGGATTGGGCATCGCACAACTCCGATCCCAATCGCGGGCGTGGTGTGCCGCTGATGCGGGCGCTTGCCGACAGCGCCGCAGTCACCTCGGACCAGAACGGTACGACCGTGCACATGATCTGGGACGCGGTCTAGGCCGACCGCCCTGACCTCCCTTTCCGGCACACTGGTGCCATGGTCGACGTGCAGCTCGCTACGGCGGAGAAGAAGAAGATAACTGTCCCGAATCTGCGGGTGCTGTGGCAGTTCGTTCGGCCGCATCGTCGGACACTGTCGCTGGGCATGACACTCGGCCTGATCGGAACCGGAGCCGCTCTGGCGACGCCGATGGTCGCCAAAGGAGTGCTCGACGGCCTCGGCACCGACGCGTCCCTGATACAGCCGGTGCTGATTCTGGTGGGTCTGCTGGTGGTGGGATCGCTGGTTCTGTATCTGCAGTGGATCGTGCTGGGAGTGTTGGCCGAACGCGTGGTGCTGGACGCCCGCAAAACCATCGTGCGCAAGTACTTCGGTGCCACGGTGGGAAGTCTGGGCACTCGTCCCACCGGAGAACTCGTCACTCGGGTCACCTCCGACACCGTTCTGCTGCGCGAGGCCACGTCGAATGCGTTGGTGGCCATCGTCAACAGTGTCGTCGGCCTCGTCGGTGCACTGATTCTCATGGCCGTGCTCGATCTGGTGCTGCTCGGCGCGATCGCCTCGGCGATCATTGCGATCGCGGTGTTGTTCGCGCGTCTGATGCCTCCTATCGCCGTCGCCCAGCGGCAATCCCAGGAAGCGGTGGGCCGCCTCGGCGGAATTCTCGACGGCACTCTGCGGGCGATCCGTACCGTCAAGTCCAGCAGAGCCGAGGCCCGCGAATCGGAGCGAGTCATCTCCGAGGCGCGCATCTCCGCCCAGCACAGCGTGCGGGCGGTCAAGATCTCCGCGCTGGCATGGACGTTCGCCGGGGGTGGAGTGCAGCTGGCGATCATCGGAATCCTGGGTCTCGGCGGATACCGTGTCAGCACCGGGGCGCTGGCCGTGTCGAGTCTGATCGCTTTTCTGCTGTACGCATTCCAGGTGATGGGGCCGGTGTCCACGCTGGCCACGAACATCACCGCGTTGCAGGCCGGCATGGCCGCAGCTGCTCGTATCCGCCAGATCGACGACCTGGTCACCGAAAAGGGTGAGACGGGTTCTGCGCAGTCGGTGAGGACCGACGCGACTGCCCCGGCTCTCGAATTCCGCAGCGTCACAGCCCGATACGCACCGGGTAGGGAGCCGGCCGTGCGCGGTATCGATTTCCAGGTGCCTGCGCGTGGGCACACCGCGATCGTCGGGCCGTCGGGCGCAGGCAAGACCAGTGTCTTCTCGCTGATCCTGCGTTTCCTGACGCCGGAGGCCGGCGAGATCAGGCTCGGCGGAACCCCGTACGACGAGCTGACGATCGACGAGGTGCGAGCCCGGTTGTCGTACGTGGAGCAGGAGACGCCGGTGATCCCCGGCTCGGTCCGTGAGAACCTGCTCTTCAGCCACCCCGAGGCCAGCGAGGCCGACATCTGGGCGGCGCTCGAGTCCGTTCGACTCGATTCGACCATCCGTGCGCTCGACGAGGGACTCGACACCGACCTGATCGGATCGACCATATCCGGTGGGCAACGGCAACGAATTGCGTTGGCCAGAGCCATCGTTCGGCGCCCACAGATTCTGCTGCTGGACGAGGCGACAGCTCAGGTCGACGGCCGTACGGAGGCGGCCATCCACGAGGTGATCCGATCGATCGCGTCCGACGCCGCCGTCGTGACCATCGCGCACCGGTTGTCCACCGTGCTCGACGCCGACACCATCCTGGTGATGGAGGACGGAGTGGTCCGCGCCAGGGGCACCCACGAGGAACTCATCGAGACCGACTCGCTCTACCGAGAGCTGGTGGCCGCGTTGAGAATCGGCGACAACACAGCGTTGAGCACACCCAGCTGAGCAGGCCCGGAGCCTACCGCCCCGAGTCGGACTCGTCCTCGGACTCGGTGGTGGTGCTCTCCTCGTCGGACTCGTCCTCGGACGTGGTGGTCGTCCGGTCCGAGGACGGGGTGCGGCGCGGGCTTCGAGTTGTCGTCTCGGATCGATCCGGCGTGGTCGTGGTGGGGCGAGCGGTGGTGGGCGGTGCCACCTGCCAGGTGGGGGAGGGCGGCACGATGACGATCGTCGAACTCGGCGTCATCTCTACCGAACTGAGCTCGTCCGATCTCAGAGCCGGTGGACGCACCGTCTCACTCGTGTCGTCGAACGCGCCACCGAGCGCACCGATGGTCAATCCGACAGCGACGGCCACTCCAGCGCTCGCTACTGCTGCCAACGCGATGACCTTGTCGCGCATGCACAGACCCTAACGCCGTGGCCGAACCCGGATGGTCGGCAATGATGCGAGAACGTTACCTCAGCGAGGGACGCGGTGAGGGATGGGCGTTCACTGCGGTGACAACCGCAGAACAGCGGGCAGCGTCTCCGCGATCAGCTCCCCGGCATGCTCGTAGACCGACGGATCGCGGCGGTACGGATCGCCGATGTCGAGTGTGTCGATTCGATGTACGGCCCGCGCGTCGGCGAGTGCCGCAACGGAGTGCGCACCGGACGCGGCGGCCAGGCCGGATGCCTCGAGCAGTGTGAAGGTGCGACGCATCTGCCGCGGCGCGAGTGCCAGAACGGCGTCACGGTGTGCTGCGGTCATCGTCAGTACCAGGTCGGCGTCGGCGGCGATGGTAGGCGTGAGGCGTCGGGCGACGAAACCGTCGGGATCGCCGCCGAGCTGCATCAGCACCGTCGCTGCCGTCGGGTCCATGGGGTGTCCGGTCAAGCCCTGCGTTCCCGCGCTGGACGCGGTCAGCTCGAATCCGCCCTCGTGAGCGAACGCGGCCGCGAGGCGCTCGGCTGTGGGCGATCGGCAGATGTTCCCGGTGCAGACGAACAGAACGCGCATGATCGCAACTGTAGTGGTGTGGTCGGGTGCCGCACCGTGCTCCGAGGGACGCGCTACAGTGAGCCATTGGCAGGGGGGATCGAGACCGGTTCGTGACATCGAGTCTCGGCGTGTGTTCACGGGGAAGTCGACCGAAGGCGGGTAATGACCGAAGTTCTCGGTGTGTCGGTGGGGGCCAGCGCAGTGCGCATGGCCCGTCCCGACGCGCGCCCTCAGAATTCGGGTCGCCTCGATTTTCACCACGACACCGTCGATGCCTACTGGGATCGCGCCGAGGAATTGGCCGCCGAGTCGATCGGGGTCGTGCTCTCGCAGCCCGGTGACGGTGGGCCGGTGCAGGCGACCGGCGTTGCGTACCGAGACCAGCAGCAGTTCGGTGAGATTCAGCAGGCGATGGCGAGCCAGCGGCTCTACAACTATCGACTGGTTCCCGAGGCGCGTGCGGCATTGCAGTACCTGGAGGCCTCGGGTGAGCTGGGACATTTCGGCACCATTGCTCTCTACGATCTCGGCAGCTCCGGGCTGACGATCAGCGTGATCGACCGCGGCACCGGGCAGGTTCTGCTCGCCGAACGCACCATCGACATCAGCGGTGACGACTTCGATCGGCTCATCTCGGACAACCAGCTCGCCAAGCAGGGCGTCGACATTGCCGACAACCAAGAACTGAGTGCATTCACCGCGCGGTGCCGCGTGGCCAAGGAGCAGCTCTCGACCAGCGGTGCCGTGTGCCTGCCCGGCGACGGCGGCGTGATCCTGATCTCGCGCGAGGCATTCGAATCTCTGGTGACCGTTCCGATCGAGTACTCGGCGCGGTTGGTGCGTGACGTGATCGGTCGTTCACCCAAGCACGTCGACGCGCTTTTCCTCATCGGCGGCGGCGCACGCATTCCGCTGGTGGAATCGATTCTCGGTGCGTGGATCGGTCTCCCGGTCGTCACGCCGGCAGACCCGGAATCGGTGGCTGCCCGCGGGGCGGCACTTCTGGCGACTCCCGTGGCCGACGCACCGCGTCGACCGGCACCGCAGTCCGGGATTCGGCAGTCTCCCTCCGATCCAGCGTCTCTGACCGGAGCTCCGGATTGGTTGAGTCCCGAGCCGGCTGCCGACAAGCCCGCCGACTCCAAGCGCAAAGTGCGTGGAGCGGTACTCGTCGCGGGTGGTCTCGTTGCCGTCGCGGCTCTGGGATTGTCTCTCGGGTACGGCGGTGGTTCGACCGAACCGACGAGCGCTCCAGCGGAAACGACTGCTCCGATCACGGCGGTGCCCACCACGCCGAGAACGACGGTCCCGCCCACCACTGCGCCGCCGACCACCACCGTGCCGCCCACAACCGAGGCCGCGCAGGCTCCGGCGCGCACCTACTCCGAGCCCGAGTACGTTCCGCCTGCTGCGCCCGCACCTGCTCCGCCGCCGCCGCTGATCCCCGGCCTTCCGCAGATTCAGCTGCCGCAGATCCAGTTGCCGCCGCCACCGGTCATCCAGTTGCCGCGTTTCTAGCCCGCTTTCGGCTCAGGGCAGCTGGACCTCGGCGAGAACCGCCAGGTGATCACTCTCGGGGATTGCGAGTGGCTGGACCGACAGGGCACTGACGTTCTCGCTCGTCACCACATGATCCAGGCGTGCGAGCGGGCGCTCCGAAGGGAACGTGCGGAACAGGCCCGCGCCTGCTGCGTCGGCCGCGTCGGAGAACGGCGACGAGGCCAGGGTGCGGAACTGCCGGTGATCATTGGTGGCGTTGAAATCGCCCGCCACGATGACGGTGCCCTGGTAGCTCTCCATGATCGATCGCATCCTGGCCAGGTCGGCGTCCCATTCGGTGGTGTGTCGCGGCGTGGCAGGCGACATGGCATGGAACGAGACGAGGGTCAGGTCCTGTCCGTCGACGGTGGTGCCGGCCTGCACCGGTACGAAGCCGAAGTTGTCGAGTCGGGTGCCGTCGGTCAGCGGGGTGCGGCTCCACAGCCCGGTGCCGTCGGCCACCGGGAGCGCGGCGGTGAAGGAGAATGGGAGTAGCTCGTCGATGCCCGCTGCCTGCAGATCGGTCACTTCCTCGGGCGTCAATTCCTGGACGGCGAGAATGTCGACGTCGTTGCTGCGCACCGCGTCGACGATGGATGCTGCGTCGGCGTCGCCGTGCGCGACATTGATCGTCAGGACCGACAGTTCCGGTCCGGTGTTGTCCGGACCGTCGGCGAGGAACATCGGGACCTGAACGCCGACGACGGCGACAGTGACCACCACGGCGACGGCAGATCCGAGACGAGAGCGTGCTGCGGCGAACAGGATCACGGCAAGGATCGAGGCGACGCCGAGGTACGGCGCTCCGACGACGAGCGCCACAAAAGTGATCTCGGTCACACCGAACTGGCGGACGGCGAACATTCCGAGAGTGACTGCGACCAGAGTCCAGCCGATGACCAGCGCTGCGCTGCTGACGAAACGGCGCATTGCGCTCGTACCTCCTGTTGCGTGCTCCCGAGTTGGGCATACGTGTGGCGGGTGTTGTCTACACTCGGCATGTGCCCAGCTCAGAGCCTCTGTGTAAGTGCAATCACGACCAAGCTGCGCACCGGCATTACCGGCGTGGAACCGACTGCTCGCTCTGCGATTGCCCGCGATTCCGGGGTCGGATGTCGCAGCTGCTGAAGTGGTGGCCTCGGAAGTAGTTTCCTCGGGCAAAAACAATCTTACCGTCCGATCCAGTGCGAAGAACAAACCGATTCGCTAGGATTGAAACCTGGATACAGGCAATACGGACAAATGCGGCTCGGGGACCGTCCGACATTCGATCCGGTAGGAGAGACCTCATGTCGAACGATGCAGTGCTGGACCGGCTGGGTACCAGCCTACGAGTCCTCGAACTCGACCCCATCGGTTACCGACCACACCCGATTCACAATCACGACCGCATCTGGACCGAAACCAATTGCTATGTCGATCTGTGGATCGAAGTGCTGCATTCTCTCGGCACCGATCCCACTCCTGCCCTCGCCTTCGTGCTGAGCGCGGGATGCGACGGGCGGCAGTGGGATTTCGTGAAAATCGCACCGGAGGACCTGCGGACCCTGTACGGCATCGGTGTGGCCGAGATGAATGTGTGGCGTCCTGTCCTCGAACACGTCGTCGAGGGTCTGGAAGACGGCATCCACGTCACCGTGGAGGTCGACGGCTTCTGGCTGCCCGACACCGCAGGGACCAGCTACCGCAATCAGCACACCAAGACCACCATCGTCCCCAACCTCGTCGATCGCGACGGCAAGGTGATGGGGTACTTCCACAACCGCGGCTACTTCGAGCTCACCGGGGCCGACTTCGACGGGATCTTCAATCTCGCGCCCGAACCGCACGCCGAGGTGTTGCTGCCGTACGTCGAGCAGATCCGGGTGGACTCCACAGTGCTCGACGCCGGGTTCGGTGATCGCGACCTCGACGTCGCTCGCGCGCACCTGGCTCGCCGAGCTCCCGGCAACCCGGTCGAGGCGTTGGCCGGACGCATCATCGCCGACATCCCGCTCGTGCAGACCGCGGGGCCCGACGCATTTCATCTCTGGTCGTTCGGTCTGCTTCGTCAGTTCGGTGCCACTGCAGAGCTCGCGGCCGACTACGTGCAGTACCTCGAAGGTCGAGGAGTGACGGGTGTTGCCGATGCCGCACAGCACTTCCTCGACGCCGCGTCCGGGGCCAAGGCCGTTCAGTTCCGAATGGCGCGCGCAGCTCGTGGCCGGGATGTGGTGCTCGACGAGCCGCTCATCGAGATGAGCAAGAACTGGTCTGCAGCCATGGACATCGTTGCAGGTGCATTGGGCACGTGATCGATCTGCTCGACGGCGCTCGGTGGCGGCTGGCCCGAACCGATGCCGGCTCCGTTCTCGACCCCCGCGACCTGACGCACGATCTCGAGTGGTTCGACGCCGTGGTGCCCGGCACGGTTGCCGCCGCGCTCGGAGACTCGCTCGCGGTGAATCCGGACGATCACGACTGGTGGTTCGTCGCCGACGTCTCCACCGGTGACCATCGCCGGGTGCGGCTGACGTTCGGCGGCATCGCCACCCGTGCACAGATCTGGATCGATGGCATCCACCGCGCGAGCGTGACGTCGATTTTCGTTCCCGAGATTCTGGATCTGACTGATTGTGGAGGCACCGTCGCGATCGCGATCCACGTCGAATCGTTGGCTGCACGTCTGAAGTCTCGACGCCCCCGCGGTCGGTGGCGATCCTCGCTGGTCGCCGCGCAGGGGCTGCGACACGAGCGGACCACGATGCTCGGTCGCGCACCGGTGTACGGGCCCCTTCCGGTGCCCGTCGGACCGTGGCGTCCGGTGTCGATGACAGTGGTGCCCGACGTTCGTCGAGTCGAACTGTCGACCGCGGTGTCCGGTGCGGACGGCATCCTCACGGTCCGCGCCGAGCTGGATGCTCCGGGCGTGGCCCGAATCCTGATCGACGACAAGGGCTTCGACTTCGGAACGGTCGAGCGCATCGACCGTTCGGTGACGCTGCCCGACGTCGAACTCTGGTGGCCGCACACGCACGGCAGACCGCGGACGTATCGCGTCGCGCTCGAGGTCGACGGCACCGTCCGCCACCAGGCCGTCGTGGGGTTTCGCACGGTGCACCTGGACCGGACGGAGGGCGGCGCCGTACTGACGGTCAATGGCGAGCCCATCTTCTGCCGCGGTGGCACGTGGACGCCGCTGGATCCGGTGCGGCTGTGGTCGCCGGAAGAAGATCTGCGGGCAGCGCTGGAGCAGCTCCGTTCGGCGGGCCTGAACATGGTGCGGGTGGTCGGAACCCTGGTCTACGAGCAGCCCGAATTCTGGCTTCTGTGCGCCGAACTGGGCATCATGGTGTGGCAGGACGTCATGTTCGGCACCCTGGACCCGCCTACGGACGAGGCGTACATGGCGCTGGTGGACCGCGAGCTCGACGCGTTCGCCGCTACCGTCTCGGCGAACCCGGCTCTGATGGTCGTCAGCGGTGGAAGCGAGACGCAGCAGCAGCCCACGATGCTGGGCCTCGCGGCCGAGGATCAGCGAATGGTGCTGCTGGACAAGACAGTTCCAGACTTCATCGCCCTTCGTTTGCCCGGAGTCGCCTACGTGACATCGAGCCCGTCCGGGGTGAGCGATGAACTGCACACCCACGTGGGTGACGGTATCGCGCACTACTTCGGGGTTGGCGGCTATCTGCGACCGTTATCCGATATCCGCACTGCAGGAGTGCGTTTCGCGGCAGAATGCCTCGCCTTCTCGGTTCCTCCGGAACGAGGGCAGGTGGAGAAGTTCTTCGGGTCCGCGGCCGTCGCCGGTCACCACCCGGACTGGAAGGCGGCAGTTCCACGTGATCGCGGCTCGTCCTGGGACTTCGAGGACGTGCGAGATCATTACGTACGCACGATCTTCGGCGTCGACCCGCATCTGATTCGCCGTGACGACGCCGAGCTGTACCTCGACTACGGCAGAGCGGCGATCGTGGAAGCGTTCACCGAGGCGCTCGGCCACTGGCGTCGGGCATCCTCCGGGTGCGCCGGAGCACTTGTGCTCACGTTGCGGGACTCGGTTCCCGGTGCCGGCTGGGGCATCGTGGATACCGCCGGTGTGCCGAAGGCCCCCTTCTATGCGTTGGCACGGGCCAGTGCCCCGCTGGCACTGCTGTTGTCCGACAACGGGCTCGACGGCTACTCCGTGGAACTGGTCAACGACGGACCGGCATGCTCGGGCAGTATCCGAGTGGTGCTGCACGCCTCCCGCGGCAGTCACGAGTTCGAGCAGGCGGTGACCGTGCAGGCGAACGCGTCGATCGCACTGACGGTGGACTCCATCGTCGGCACCTTCACCGATGCCAACCATGCGTACCGTTTCGGCAGTCGAACCTACTCCGCCGTCACCGTGCTGTTTCTGAACGACGATGGCGTCGAGGTGACCCGAACCACCGCCCTCGTCGGTGCGCAGAGCCGTCAGAACACGGTGGGATTGAGCGCAGAGGTCGTCGAAAAATATTCTGGAACATGGGAATTGACTGTCCTGTCCCGCTGGCCGGCGCAGTACGTCTGCGTCGACATCGACGGATTCGAGGCGTCCGACTCGTGGTTCCATCTGGCACCGAACGAACCTCGTACGCTGACGCTGGTCGGACGTGACGCGAGTGCACCGCGCGGACATGTGCGTGCGCTGAACAGTGTGGAGCGGGCCTCGGTGGTGCCGAAGGTCGTGAGTGGAAATTCGTAGTGGGCTACGAACTTTTGTGCACCTGCCGCTAGCGGCTCGTGCTGAGCTTTCCACGCGCATAGCCGATTCCGGCTGCGCCGACACTGGCTACCACGGCCATCGCACCCCAGGCGCGCACCGGATTGCCACGGGCGGCAGCACTGGTTTCGCGACCGACTGCGCGAGGCAGGATCTTGGCGGTGTACGCACGCTCCGACGACAGTGCGTCCTCGGCACCGATCAATCGGGCGATGGCGGCCTTTGAGACGCCCTCGGCGTAACTGCGCGTGATGAGATAGCGCGGACGAGTGCGGTCTGCACTGACCGTGTGGTCGACGACGATCGAGGGATCGAACACGATCTGTGCATCGGGATGCGTCTGCCGCAGCCGGATGCACAATTCCGTCTCCTCGCAGCCGAGCGGGACACGCCCGATCCGGCCGATGCCGGAGACGAATCCCCCGAGCGCGACGACGGGCTCACGGCGGAACGACATGTTCGCGCCCATGAGATTGCGGACCTGAGCGGTTTCCGTTGGCTGCCCGCGGTAGGTGCACCCGACGACCCAATCGAGTTCGCCGGGTTCACCCACTACCTCGGCCGGTAGGAAGGCCGGACGTTTGTCCGGCCATACCGGGTATGCAGAGCCCCCAACGGCGTACACGGCATCGTCCGAGTAATGGGACAGAATGGCTCCGAGCCACTCTGTGGTGCGCGGTGATGCATCATCGTCCAGGAACACGACGATCTCACCGCTGGCAAGGTCGAGCGAGGTGTTGCGCGCTCCCGAGAGGCCGCGAGGGTGGTTGTTGTCCACCACGTTCACGGTTCGGTGCAGCGGCAAGAATTCGGCGCGTGCGCGCTCGGCCAACTGCGCATTGTGATCGATGACAATGATCAGTTCTTCGGCAGGCACATCCTGATCGAGGACGGCCAGCACGGCGGCCCGGAGTTCGGTCCACCGAGCCAACGTGTACGCGCAGATGACAACCGACGAAGTCGGCAGACTCACGCCGTTTTCTCGCGAAGCTCGAGAACCTCGTTGTAGGACTGCAGAGCCTCGAACTCGAGGTCCATGTCGGTACGCGCATCGATCGACTCTCGCGACGGGCGGACGATGGACTTGCGAGAGATCTTGCGTGCGCGCATGCGCTCGGTCA
Source organism: Rhodococcus sp. ARC_M5 (assembly GCF_022810405.1). Lineage (GTDB taxonomy): Bacteria > Actinomycetota > Actinomycetes > Mycobacteriales > Mycobacteriaceae > Rhodococcoides > Rhodococcoides navarretei. Next base: position 56,141 of record NZ_JALGQE010000004.1, on the reverse strand, counting down.
TCAGGGTGCGTAGCACGCGGAAGCCGTCGGAGAAGGTGCGCAGGTTGCTCTGGCCGTAGATGCGGGCCAGCTCGACACTCGGGACTTCCTCGATCCGCACGGACGCCTCGGCGAAGCGGCAGTTGATGATGGTCTCGATCTCGAAACCGTCGCCCCACAGCATCATGCCTTCGGCACCCGGCTGATCGACGACGGGCAGGTCGAGGACCGGCACCAGATCGCGCCAGAAGGCGTTGTAGCCGTAGCAGAGATCCGAGAAGCGCGTTCCGAAGAGCGTGTTGGCCACCAGATGCAGGCCACCGTTTCCGGCGCGTCGCAACGGGGTGATGTCGTGGCTTCCGCCACCCTCGCAGAACCGGCTGCCCTTGGCGAAGTCGGCACCGGCGATCAAGGCGTCGACGAAACGCGGGATCTCGGCCGCATCGGCGGAGCCGTCGGCATCGAACATGACGATGATGTCGCCGGTGGCAGCTTCGAAGCCGCAGGCGAGCGCGTTGCCCTTGCCCTTGCGGGTCTGCTTGATGATCCGAATGTCGCCGCGAATCTCGCGAGCGGCATCGATGGTGCCGTCGATGGACCCACCGTCGACCAGCACGAGCTCGTAGTCGTGGGAGAGCAGTGGGAGGACGTGACGAAGGTTTGCGGCCTCGTTGAGCGTCGGGATGACGACACTGACGCGGGGATTCTTACGATTCAACATATCCATTCCACATGGGTCGAGTGCGGTGGGCAGATGTCTCCGAACTCCGTGAATCGACCCCCGCCGCATCCACAGACAGTGTCTTCGCGTTCGGTCCGAAGCGTAAGAACCTGTTTCCTTTGACTGAAAGCAAGCTTAAAAGAAGCTAGGAGATTGTCAAGCTGCAAACAAACAATCCGAAAGACTGTTTGGAGATGCACGTCATAGTTTGTGATTCGATCAGCTGGATCGGTACTGGTAGACGATCGTGTTGGTGTCCGCGTACCGAACCGACCACGCCGAGTTGGTGGCGAGCCACTGTCGGAAACGCGCGACCGAATCGTCGGCGACGAATCCGTAGTACTGCATCGCTTCGAGCGACTGACGAGTCAGAACCATGTATGTGGGGGTGTCGCTGCTCGACGCCTTGTAGTCGAGATCGCCGAGCTTCGCGGGTGTCGGAAAGCCCTCCATGTACTCCGGGCCCAGCGCATAGAGGGGAACGTCCCAGTAGTCGTCGGCCTCGGTCAGGCGGCCGTAGTCCGACGTGGACCTGGCCGGGTAGCCCGTGGAGTACAACATCGTCACCGAGGTACCCGGCGGTGCCTGTGCTGCCACCGCGCGGGCGTCGTCGATCTGTTCGCGATGCTCGAGCACGATCGGCCACAGACCGAAGTAGCTCTGCAAACCCAGCACGGCTGATCCGAGCGCTCCGGCCACGGCAACTGCGACAGAGGTCCGGGCAGTGATCCTGCGGGCCCTGGACGGTCGATCCTGGGGCGGCTCACGGTCGAACAGCGCCAGGAACAGTGGAGTGATCAACAGAACGCAGCCGGGAATCGCGTAGAGGTACACCCGGAAGATCGCCTCGCCGCCGTAACTCTGCCCGGCGAGCAACATGATCGATCCGAATGCCATCACCATCGGTGCCCAGAACGTCTTCTTCGTACGCCAGGCGTAGATCGCCGAGACGAACGCCAGCGCGAACACCCCGCCGGACAGGGCGCGGCAGACCAGAGACGTGATCTGCTTGCCGAGCACCCCTTCTTCCTTGACGTTGCTCGCTGCGTTCTGCACGGGATCGAACCCCTGGAACAGTCCGTACGGTGCCACGATCGGCAATCGCGGATACAGGTATCCCAACAGGATGATGCCGAGCGGAATCATCAGCCACCACGGCTTGGCGCGTCGGGTCACCAGCAGAACGCCGGTCACGGCCATCAACCAGTACGGAGTCAGCTGGTGCGTGGGCACCAGCGCGGCGAACGGAACGATCGACAGGAATGCCGCGGACCTGGTGAGCGTCGAGGACATCAGCAGCGCCAGGAAGCCCACGGCGAGCAGTACGGCCCACGCCTGCGGTGAGTAGTAGTCCTGACCCACCCAGTTGATGACCTCGGCGAGCATCGCCGCCGTGATCGCCGCGCGTTTGTCGAACTTCATCACCCGTGCCAGTCCGTAGACGGCCGCGGCGAGAACCACGTGGACCATCGGCGCGAACACGTGCGCCAGGGAGAGCGTGTCGTATCCGGTGACGTGTTGGAACCAGGCGGATACGAGGAAGAAGCTGGGCCACTCGCTGTAGATGTCGACACCGGTCGGAGTCAGCCGGTTCATGTCCAGGACGAACTCGGTGACCGCGACGTGCTTGTACGTCCAGTCGTAGATCGGAGCGGAGGTGACGAGGGTGACCGTGAATCGCTGAACCACGATGGCCAGGCCGATCGCGGCAAGCATGGTGCGCAGCTGACGACGTCGCAGCGCGATCAGGAACGCCGCCATGATCAGCATCATGCACAGTACGAGCCCTGGGCCGGTTCCGGCGGTCAGCAACCCGAACTGCGAGTACGTCGCGCGCTCGAGACCCGGCAGCAGCGGTAGCCACAGGAAGAACGCCAGCGCCAGCATCAGGCCGGCCACATTGCGTCGCAGCGTCTCTCGGTCGGTCAGCGCGAACCGGACCGAGGTGATCGCTGCCGTTCGCGACGACGGTGCGACGACCTCACGTGCCCGCGCGATCCACCACGACAGGTCGGGGCGGCCGTGCTTGCGGTACCACAACACCGACGAGCCGATCAGGGCCACGCACAGCAACAACGTCCACATCCGGGGCGACCAGCGGTATCCCCACATCGCCACCGACACCATCAGCGTCACCACCGAGATGCTCAGAATCGGCAGTGCCGCAGGGACCGCAGTGCGAGGAATGCGGACCCACGACAGGATCGCGGCACCTGGACCGAAGAACAGCAGGACCGCGAGCAGGACGACGCGAACGAGCGTCGGCAGTGCGATCATCGAGGTCAGGCCGGACAGTGCGGCGAGCACGCTGATGTCGGAGTAGCGCAGTCGGCTGCCCGCACGCCTGCGTGTGCCTGCAGCGGAGTCGGTGGTGCCGACGGGCCAGTCGAAGGTCCACTCGGACGGGACGAACAGTGTGTGCCGTAGATCCGCCATGGACCGGAATCCGGAATCAGTCGAGGACCGGCTCACGGCTCACCCCCGCCAGAGGAGTGCGTTCGCGACCTTCGCGCCTGCTGCGGCGAATGGCCGCAGGACCCTTGGCGATGGACAGCAATTCCATTCGGCCGATGCCGTCGGGCAGATCGGCAGCGAGATCGTCGGGAGGTGAGGCGACCTTGCTCATCTTGGCGGACAGGCGAATGGCGCTGCCGAGTCGGCGGACGGCGACCGTGGCGGCCAGCGTCGCCGATCTGCGGTTCGTCGCGACGGTGTACAGCCACGCACCGAGGCCGAGACCGTAACCGCGGGCTTGCACCGCCAGTGCTTCGGAGTCGGCGCGGTGCCGGTGCCACACGATGGCGGCCGGCTCGTAGACCAGCTTGTCGCCGGCCATCAGAACCCGGAAGAACATGTCGAGGTCCTCCCCGCCGTTGGTCGGAGAGCCGACTCCCAGCGACTCGTCGAATCCGCCCAGATCGAACATCCGCTCTCGGGCGACCGCAAAATTGGCTCCGGTTCCGTACATCCCCACCTGGAACGGAAACAGCGGTACATCGGCAGGCGGATTCTTCAGGTCGTACACCCGAGGCGTGACCGAACTCGCCCACCCGACGCGGCGATCGAAGTACGCCTGCGCCTGAGTCCTGATCTCGCCGCTCGGCACGATGCCGGACACGCACGTGACCCCATCGGTCCGCCCGAAGCCGCGCGCGATGCTGCGCAACCATTTGGCGTCGACGGCGACGTCGTCGTCGGTGAATGCCACGATGTCGTGCTGCGCGGCCCGCAACCCCGTGTTCCTGGCCCTCGACAGGCCTGGCGTCGGCTCGGACACGACGCGAACGCGCGGGTCGCCCAGCCCGCGAACATACTGCTGAGTGGCGTCGGTCGGGGACGCATTGTCGACGACGACCACCTCGAAGTCGGGGTAGTCCAGGCCCGACACCGATGCCAGCGCGCCCTTCAGATGATCGACTCGGTCGCGGGTGCAGATCACCACGGTGATCGGCGGTAGCGCCCGGTCGGGGTCGGGCAGAGCGTCGGGCATCGGAACCTGGGCGAGCGACATCGCCGCCCGTCGTACATCTGCCGCCGTGACCGCGCCGTCGACGACATCGAGTTCGACGAAGCCGAGTGGATCGAGGCCGCGTCGGATCAACAGCCGGGCACGGCGATAACCGTCGGAATCGTCGAGAGCGAGGGAGAGGGGAAGATCCTGCTCCAGGTCGATGTCACCGATCCACACAGCACCGTCCCACTCGGGAGACTGGAGTCTGGGGAGCGCGGGAGGTAACACGGAGGGGGTCCTTTCGGGTGACACGTCGGGTCGGATTCAGCGAGGTCTCGGTCGGCGAGGTCTCAGTCGGCGCGATACCGCACCCAGTCGACCTTCATGGTCGCCGGGAACGGCGTCGAGTCGTCGGTGGGGCCGGGCCAGTCGCCGGCGACGGCGACGTTGAACAGCAGGAAGAACGGCTTGTCGAAGACCCAGTAGTCGGCACCGCCGATCAGGTCGGCCGGGGTGATGGTGGCCAGGGTGGTGTCGTCGATTCCGGTGGTCACCCGGCCCGGTGATCGCTCGACCCAGTAGGTGTGGAAGTTCTCCGACAGCGGCTCCGGCGGAATCCCGCCTGCATCCACCTTCTGGCTGGTCAACGAATCCGGCTGGGGCGCATGGATTCCGGTGTGGTACTGATCGGCCTGGTTCAGGGTCTCCATGATGTCGATCTCGCCGGACAGGGGCCAGCCGACGGAGTCCAGGTCGGTACCGAGCATCCAGAATGCCGGATGCAGGCCTGCTCCGGCCGGCATCTCGATCCGAGCTTCGATGCGGCCGTAGGTGAACTCGAACTTGTCCTTGGTGGTCACCCGGGCCGAGGTGTAGCCGTCACCGTTGCGCAACGCGTTGACGACCATGTTGCCGTCTCCGTCGAGAGACGAGTTCTCGGTCGAATCGGTGTAGTTCTGCTTCTCGTTGTTGCCCCATCCGGTCTGTCCGACGTCGTGACTCCATCGGTCGTCCGCCACCGCATCGCCGGCCGTCCCCGAGAAGTCGTCGTAGACGGTGTATCCGGGCTTGGCCGCAGCGGTGTCGGACTGTGACGTCGTCGACCCGGTGCCGTTGGCGATGGACTCGCTCTCGATGTCTGCTCCGTCCGAGCGTTGGGAGAGCCCGTACACGGTGCCGGTGGCGACCAAGCCGAGCACGATCAGGAACGCCAGCACAGACGGCAGGCGACGTCGCGGACGCTCGACGATGAGCCCGGTTCCGGGTAGCCGCGATACCTCGACTGTCCTCGTTCCGGACTCTCGGCTCGATGCGGCGTGACGATTCACGCGGTCTCGTCGACGGTCTTCGGTGCCCGCGTCGCGTTGAACTGCGAGACCGACAGTACGACTACGCCTACGAGCAGGGCATAGGTGGCGATGCGTTCCATGGAACCGATGCCGAGTCCGAATTCGTGACCGCTCATGTAGGCGAAGTAGCCGGCCAGGCCGACGGCACCGAGCGCGGTGACCGCGACGCGGATGCTGCGTCGCAGGCTCGGGTGCCCACCGGCGATGACGAGGCCGAAGTTGCCGAAGACGAAGAACACGGTGGCGCCGAACGAGTGGATCGGGTAGTTCACGCCCTGATTGACCACGCCCGCGGTGATGGCGCCGACACCTGCGACGACGAAGAACGACGCAGCTCTGCCATCGATCCGGCGGACGATGTACCAGGATCCGCCCACTGCCGCGATCGCCAGACCGAACAGCACCATCGAGGCGTTGAGGAGAACGTAGAGCTCGCTGCACGGCCAGTTGCCGGTGGGCCCGCAGAACGGAATGCCGAGCTCGCTGATGTAGTTGTTCCGGTAGCTGTAGAGCCCGCGCCACGTGGCCGACACGATGTACTCGACGAGGACGAACTGCACCACCGACAGGCCCGCCCAGCGAGCGACATGGGCGACGAAGCCCGATCTCGACGGAGCCGACCGTGCGATGGTGTTCGACGTGGGGCGCTTGGCTTCGGGTTTCGTGGGGCGCTTCGCTGCGGTGGTCATGCGGTCTTCTCCTGAGGGGCGAGCAATGCGAGGGGGTCGGCTGCGACGAGACCGAGTGCGGCATGCACCATGTGGCTGTCGAAAACGTTGTCGTGGAACGACGCCGAGACGAACACGACCGAACCGATGGTTTCCATCGTGATCATCACCGACTCCGGTCGGCCCGGATCGGCGATCACGAAGAAGGCACGGTCGGCAGGCTCGGCACACCAGGAGACCTGCTCCAGCTGCCGGACTCGACCGACATCGGAGTACATGAGTCTGACCTTCGGCTGCACCGGCACGCGGTCGTCGAACACCCCGGACACGGCCTTCTGTTCGCGCTTGTACTTGATGGTGCTGATCGTCGCCGAGGCGATCGGACGGCCCTTGGCGATGGCCCCGGACAACGCGTCGTGTACTTCCCTGGCCGAGGTGGGATCGATGTCGGAGAACCCGATCCCGGCAGCGAAATTCCCGAGAACGACGGTCGACGGCGGAAGGTAGCGGCGGCAGTCGAACAGAAAAGCTGCTGACCGATCGACGGGAAAAGATGTACGTGCGAACGCTGTGGCCACGGCGGCGCACATCACCGCACTGACGCTCGCGCCGGGCAGATGGGTTTCTCGCCACCGGCGGATCGCGTCGGTGGTCCCCTGCCGGGTCACCGCCGTGGCCACCGCGGCGGAGGGTGCCCAGGGCCGAAATGCCGTCTGCGATGCGGCGTCGGATATGCCGAACCGGTCGGCGGCTTCGGGAACGGTGCCGGGACGAACGCGGCCGTAGATCGTGTCGACTACCTTCCTCGGGTTGCGAACGATCCAGCGCAGCAGTGCTTTTCGAAGCGGATGACCGTCGACTGCGCTACTGGCCCAGGCCGGGAACGGTGCATCGGGAGTTGCGTCGGCCAGGTACGCGAACAGGTCGACCGGCAGCAGAGCGTCGCCGAGACCGTGGTTGAGATCGAGGAACAGGTAGCGGCCGGCCAGCCGAATCCGGAGGGGAATCTCGGGCCTCGACGCGTGCGAGAACTCGGTGAGTTCCTTGGTCAACTGCTGCCGGTCGACGGCGGGACCCTCGGTGATGTGCTCGAGGACCCGTCCGGGCTCGTAGCTCCAGCCTGCCGAAGAATGGTCGGCCCGCAGTCCCAGTCGAGTCGCAGGACCGAGGGATGCCAAAGCGAGCACGCGGTTCTGCACTCGTGCGAGATCGCCGAAATCCGCAGGCCCCAACACGGTCACGATTCGAGAATCGGACCGCAGCATGTCCAACGAACTGGCGCGATAGGTCTCGGTCATGGTGCCGTCCTGTGTTGAGCGTGGACCGGAATGCGACGCGGTGACGGTTGGTCGTGCTGCGGCGGACCGTCCTGACGCTCGCGACGAGGAGGTTCGCTCTGTCGGGGTTCTCGGGGCCGCGAACCGGCGTCGTGATCCTCGATCGGCCCGTGCGGTCCGGGTGAGCCCGCCGGTCCTGGATCGTCGTCGGATTCGCCGTCGCTGCCGGCGGACAATTCACGAATCCAGCGGACGAGCGGCACGATCAACACGACGGCACCGAACGCCTCGGCAGCGAGGTAGGCCCAGCCGACAGCCGCGATGCCCATCGACGACGACAGTGCCACCGACCCGCCGATGATGATCGAGGTGGCCACCACCTGCACGATCACGGCCAGACGCATGCGTCGACGCACACGAGCCAAACCGTCGTACAGGGATCCGACGACGGAGAGCGGGATGGTCAGCGCGGCCAGCTGCACGATGATGGTGCCCTGATCGCGGTAGCCCTGGCCGATCAATCCGAGACCGAACGGTGCGACGAACGCCAGGAAGATCGACCCTCCCACCGCGACGATGCACACGAGTGTCATGAATCGTTTGGTGAGGCGGTGGAACTGCGCGGGGTGAGCCGCCACCTCGGCCACGTACGGGCCGATCAGCACGCTGATCAGGATGTAGAGGGCGCTGACGATCGACCAGGTGAGGGAGAAGTACGCGTTCTGTTCGGCACCGAGGGTGGCGACGACGATCATCGGTACGAGCAGCGGAGCGAGCGAGCCGAGTGCGGTGATGCCGTACGCCGAGCCGAAGTAGGACCACATCTCGCGCCTGGGCGGCAGATCCGGCTTGCCTGCGTACCGCTGCTCGGTACGAAGGTTCTTGAAGATCGCACGCAGGACGAAGATCGACGCCACGATGGCGGGGACTGCCCAGGCGGAAATGATCGAGGTACTGCGCTCGGTGGAGAAGAGCGCCAACAGCAACACGAATTTGACGACGGCATGGAAGACGTTCTTGCCCGCCGCCCAGCGTGCGACGCCGAGACCGGACGAGGTCTGATCCTGGAGTGCGAACACGGCGAGTACCGCGACGAAGAACGGGAACGAGACGATTTCGGCAGTGTTGGTGAACATCTCGTCCACCGGAGCAACCAGCAGGAACCCGCCACCGAGTACGAACGCGAACGCGGTGACCGTGATGTATCCGCGCACGATGAAGGACTTCGCGAGCCGACCCGAGATCGGGAGAAACCGCTCGTACATCGAACCGAGGCTGAGGTTGGACAGTGTCGAGAGCATCACCGCGGACGTGATGACCGCCGACGCGCTGCCGACCTCGGCAACGGGGTAGAGCCGTCCGGCCGCAGCCCAGAACAACAATCCCAACGCGCCGGTGATGACAGTGGAGAGCATCAGGGCCATCGAGTTGAGCGCGAGGTTGCGATCGGAGGCCTTCGATCCCGGTCCCGTCTCGGGTGGCGCCTGCTCGACGACGTCGGCAGGAACATCGACCGAGTGGACGGGATTGTGCCGAGGCACGGTCGGCACCGGCATCGTCGGGCTGTTCATCAGACCCAGGTCGAATCGCGCCGGTTCGACCGGGTACCACCGAAGCTGTTCGAGCTGCTCGTGTCTGGGTGGCGCAATCCTGGGAGCGCGGTGCTTCACAACCGAACCCGCCCTACCGGCACGGGCGGAGACGGAGCGGCGATCTCGATATCGAAGGCCGCAGAGGTGGCCGCCAGGAGTTCCGCTCTCACGTTCTCGCGCAGATCGCGACCGTAGAGCGAGTGATCGCCGGACTCGAAGGAGGTGACGGTGGGGACGGACGATCGACGCTGCAGCCGGCGCATTCCCTCCGGACCACGATTGGCCTCGAACCAGGCGGTGTCGCTGGGGGAGAGCAGCACTCGCGTCTGCACGTGCCGGTCGGCGAGGATGCGCAGCGAGATCTCGGGAACCTGGATGAGCCCGCGTCGCCCCAGCCAGATCCACAGGGCATACGGCATCCGAGGCTGCAGTGCATCCTTGATCCGCACACCCCGGTGGTGCAGACGATCGAGTGTGCGAGCACGCAACCCCGCCTCCTCGATGTGCATCGAGGAGCGTTTGACGAATTCGAGGCGACGGGTGGTCCAGTCCAGGGTGTTGAGCAGCACGGCAGCACGTACCCCCAGCTCGCGGGCAGCGAAGCTCGAATACCATGAGCCCGAACACATTCCGGCTACCAGAACGTTGTCCGGGGAGGTTCCCGACTGTCGGACGGCGGTGAGTGCGTCCTCGTTTCCCTCGTCGCTGTAGAGGCGGGTCAACTCCCCGTCGGTGACGGCACCGGACTCGCCGGTTCCGCGTCGATCGAAGCGCACCGTCGATATCCCGAACCGAGGCAGCAGCCGAGCCAGTTCGACCCACATGCGCACCGGGCCGACGCGGTGCTCGTTGGCGGTGGGGTACAACACCACGGTCGGGCCTCCGGGCAGGCACCGATCCGAGGTGGAACGAATCGCGAAAAGCTCCTGTGGGCCGAGGTGTTCGATGCTCTCGTGGATTCCGTCGACCACGAACCGCGACCGATGCGTCACCTCCACATCGTGGGTCGGTGCGACGGGGAACTTCGACGCCGTCCACGTCGCGAGGTGACCGATGTCCGACGTCGGGATGATGACCTCGAAATCACTGGGCTCGAGAAAGTCGTCGTGCGCGGTCAGGGTGTGCTCCTGAGCCGAGAGAGTCTCGACGAGCTTGCGGACCGGCTTCGAGTCGCTTCGCTCGGGACGGGTGGCGACCAGCCCCGGTGCGTCGATTCTCGTCTTCGCGGCATCGAGTGCCGAGAGGTTCGCGGCCGAATCCGGATGCAGCACAGCGCCGATGATCGACACCCGGGGGTCGGCATCGGAGTCGGTGGTGACGCTGACCGCGTACAGAGCGCGCTGCTCGTGCAGATACGACCGGCCCTTGACGACCGGATCCCACAGCGTCAACGCGGTGAGCGGCCCGCACTCGGCGGCCACCGAACATGCCAGCAGAGCACCGGCACGCAACCCGACCAGACCGACCTCGCGTGGCCCGCATCCGCGGACGTAGTCGACGGCCTCGACGATGCTGCGCTGCCAGCGTGCGACCGCGTCGGGCCGATCCTGATCACCCCACGAATCGCCGGTGCCGCTGTAGTCGAACCGCAGCACCACAAGTCCCTCTGCACAGAGCTTCTGCGCGAGCAGCGTCATGCCGCGATACGAATCGACCTGCTCCTTGCCCAGGGGCGGGCACAGGACGACGCCGCCGCGCGCCCGCCCGCCCGACGGCACGTGGACGGTACCGAACAGCGGCGCGTCCGACGGCCCGAACCACATCGGGTACTTGCCGCCCGCAGTACGCGAAGAGGACTCGGCGGGAACCGATCCGTTGCGTAGGGAAGCGGTGCGGGGGCTGTTCACAGATTTGGTCCTTCGTGTGTGTACACGGGTGAAGCGGCAACGATCAGTGGCGCAGTGCAGCCGGCCAGGCCGAACGATCGAGTCCGTGGGTGCGGAGCAGTGCCAGGGCGATGCGTTCCATGCCGAACCCGACACACGCGCTGTGGGCGGGCTCGCCGTCGACGGTGGAGATGTCGAAGGTGTGCCCGAAGTGATCGCGGTGGCAGTTGCACGAGACCACCGCGGTGCCGTCGTCGAGATCTCCGTAGAGTTTGACGACCAGTTCGGTCTTGAGGTTCTCGTTGCGCTGGTTCGCCGCCAGCATGCGTCCGGCGCGACCGAAGAACGGATCGTTGGCGATGACCGCCTCGGCTTCCAATCCCAGATCGGCCAGTACCTGCAGGCCGCGCGGCACCCAGCGTTCGCGGTGCGCGATCGCCTCGTCGGGGGTGCCGACCCGTACGAACTCGTGCATCCGAAATGCTTGCATCCGAGCCGGATCCACCGCGGGCTCGTGCCGGAAGCAGTAGCCGTAGATGTCCATCAGCGTGCCCTCGGCAGGCAGTGTGCCGGTGAGCATCGAGTACGACGGGTGGCAGGCGGCCGAGACCAGCATGGTGCCTGCGGAGTGGAGGAAGTGATCCCAGTCCTTGCCGTCGGATCTCTCCGCCAACAACGCGGCGTGTTCCTTGTTGTCTCCCTCGAAGGTGTTGATGGCACCGGTGAGGTTGGGGAACGACGCGATGTAGTCGGTGCGCTCGAACGCTTCCCGTGGAAATACGGGAGCGAACCGGAACCGCGTTGCCTGACGGCCGTGTTCGGCCAGCCCGGCCTCGGTGACACGGGCATCGACGAACTCGATGATGTCCTCGAATTCACCGCTGCGCCCGTACAACCCGGGAATCGAGCTGGGTACCAACAGGCCGGCGTCGGTGAGCTCGGCGCGGAAAGCCGCTCGGGCGGAGTCGAGTTCGCTGAGTTCGGTCTCCGGTGCGGAGTGGGTGGTAGTCATCACTTGCCCTTGTAGACGAGGGAGAGCTGGGCGTTGTGTCCCAGGATGCGTTCGTTGCTGACCATGATCGCGGACCCGTGCGCGTCGCGGAGATGACGGCCGATGCTCATCTCGCCGTCCTGTCGGTAGCCGGAGATGCCGCAGATCTGCAGTGCCTTGCCGACGATGTCGATGACGAGCGTCGAGGCGGTGACCTTGACGTTGTTGATCTTGAGCGCGAAGCCGATGGCTCCGAGCTCGGCCGGACTGTCTGCGACGGCCTCGAACTTGGCAGCGGCACCGAACACGGTGTCCACGAGCTGCTCGTGCACCACCGTCAACTCCGCCAGACGCAGCGCGCTCGGCGGCGGCGTTCCCGGTGTCTTGCGCGCGGCCTTCTGTACGGACTTGCGCGCCTTGGTGACGGCCGCGTCCGCGATGCCGAGCCACGCCGATCCCCACAACACGTGCGCCACCGGCAGCATGGTCTGCGCGGAGATGTCGCCGTAGTTGTCGCCCAGAATGTTCGACGTCGTCGTGCGAGCGGCCAGCATGAAGCCGGGGCTGCAGGTGCCGCGGAAACCGAGGGTGTCCCAGGTGCCGGTCTTCTCCAACGTCACATCGGGCTTCTCGCACACCACGAGCACCTGATCGCTCGGCGGGCTGTCGACACTGCGCCGCGCGGTCGCCAACACGATCTGCGCGTACTCGCCGTAGGAGATGACCGGTGCGTTCTTGCTCAGCGTGATCTGCTCGCCGTCGTACTCCACCGCACAACTGCTCGAGCGAACGTCGCCGCCGATGTTGATCTCGGTGGTGGCCGACGCCACCAGAATGCGATCGGTCACGATTCGCCGTTGCAGGTCGGCCATGGCGTCGGACTTGCCGTGGCGGACGATGCTCAGCACCTGCGACTGGTGCATCACGAAGATCATCGCCGTCGACGCGCACTCGGCACCGAGGGCGCGCGAGATCCTGGCTATGTCGGTCAGTGTCGCGCCACCCCCGCCGAACTCCCGCGGAATTCCGACCCCGAGCAGGCCGGCGTCGCGTAGCGCCTCCACCGATTCGGTGGGGAAACGGGCGTCGCGGTCGACCTCGTCGGCATACGTCCGCAGTACGGCCAGCACGTCGGTCATCGACTGGTCGATCGAGCTCTCGTAGACGGTGGTCATGGCTTCAATCCGTCAGCTGGGCGATGGCCGCGGAGATCGCGTTGATGGAGCCGAACGTCGACTTCTGCAGCATGGTGTCGGGGAACTCGACGTCGAACTCGTCCTCGAGCGCGATCATGACGTTGACGCTGGCGTGCGAGGTGAGGCCGCTGTCGTAGAGATCCGCAGCTTCGTCGATGCCCTCCACGGGGACCGGCAGCTTTCCGAATTTCTCCAGAACGGTTCGCACTCTGACCACGTCGTGCGCATTGAGCGTCTGCATCGAAAACCTCCACCGATCGCGTTAACCACGAGACCGGACGGCCTCGTCGTCGACTCAGGGTCGGCCGACAGCGCGCCTACTCGACCCTAAGTCTCCCCAGACCCTTCTAAACAATATCGCAGATTGTTTAGTAGCGTTACCTCCGATGCCTTTGTCGGTATTTCGGTCGCCGTACACTTCGAGTGGAGCGGGGGCTCGTACGGACGCCGGATCGGGCGTCGAAACACAATTTTGCGAAGGACTGTCTGGTCGATGGGTGGAATCTGCGGGGTGTCCGTGGGTACCGGTGCGGTGCGCATCGCGTACGTCGCAGACGGCCGCCGTGTCGAGGACTCCATAGACGCCGAGGGGGCACACGACCTGCTGCCCGGCAAGCTCGTCGACCTCGGGCCGTTCGAGGACATCGTCCTGGCCGGATGGGATACCGCAGCCGTCACGGCGTTGCTGGAGACCCTCGGTGACGGCACCGTGCCGAGGGCTCGGATGGTCGAGGAGTCCCACGCCCTGCTCGCGTACGCCATGACGGTTCCGGAACTGGAGGACAAGGACTACGTCCTGGTCGTGGACCTGGGCAAGAAGGGGCTTTCGGCGACCGCACTCGACGTTGCGGGCGAGTACGTCGAGTGGACTGCGCGCACCGTGGACATCAGCGGTGACCGCTTCGACGAGGTGGTCCGAGGCATCGTGATGGCCAAGGGCATTCTGCCTGCACCGATAGGGCCCGAGGGCGACGAGGAATACCAGGCGTTCTTCCGTGAACTCAAGGAGCTGGTGAGCTCGTCGGTCGGCGTCAGGGCACCGAACCGCGGCCCGATGCTGCTCAGCCGCAAGGAATTCGAGCGCGAGATCACCCCGCTCGTCTCCGACGCTCTGGACTGGGCCTCCAAGCAGGCACCCGACGCGGTGCTGCTGATCGGCGGCGGCGCCGCCATCCCCGCAGTGCGCACCATCATCGAAGACAAGTGGAACGTTGCCGTCCACGTGCCCGACGCACCCGCAATGGCCGTCGCCACAGGTGCTGCGCTCGACGAAAGGCCACCCGTGGCCGCGCTCGACGCGGATGTGGGAATCATCACCGTCCCCGACGATGCGTCGGAACTGCTCGATGCGCCCGAGACGTATGTCGCACCCGACGCAACAGGCTTCGGCACGGTCGAGGAGTGGATGGTCGACGGCCTGACCGTCGACCAACTCGCGGTCGAGGATCTCGCGATCCACCCGTCCGTCTCGGACGTCGATCTTGCGGAACCCGATCTTGCGGAACCCGATCTCGACGACGCCGATTTCGACGGCGAAGTGTCTGCGCGGCCCACGGTGCTCGAACCCCAGGTGCTTGCACCGGAAGTTCTCGCACCCGAGGTGCCCGAGCCGGGTGTCGTCGCCGAACCGATTCGCCGTGGCTCCCGGACCTGGCGGGTGCGCGACGCATCCGTGCTCGCCACCGTGGTTCTGATGATCGTGGCAGTGGTGGGGCTGGTCTACACCCGAGGAAACACGCCGCCGCCCACGCCGCTGATCGACGAGCAGATACCCATCGATTCCACGTTCGCCGCCGCGCTCTCTGCGGCGGCAGAGTCCACCGACGCGGCTGCTCCCGGTCCCGTCGAGCTTCCGGTCCTCGGGCCGGCCCGCTTGTCCGATGCCGACCTGTACGAGCGGACGTTCGAGTACAGCGGTGAGTTGTACCGACCGTCCGTCGATTCGGTGGTTCCGGAGTAGACCGCAGGTTCGGTTCGGGCCGGCCGGGCAGGGAGTCGGACAGGTTTCGGGGAATGCGAGGGCGTGCACCTTCGGGGCACGCGACCCGTCGATCGATCCGAGGCGGTAGCCTGGCGCACTGGACGAGGTGTATCGCGTCCGAGAACATTTGCCGATCGAAGTGAGGCCGACCACCGTGACTGTGCTGCTTGGGGTGTCCATGGGGACCCGAGCCGTGCGCACGGCGCAGCCCAGGGCCGAACAGTTCGGGACACCGGCCGCCGACCCCTCCGGCCTGGTCAGCGACATCGAACGGCCGCTGTTCTTCCGCAACGAAGTCATCGACAGCGTCGGGGGAGACCTTCCGCACCTGGCCGTCGAATCGATCGGTGCCGCGGCCGAAACCGAGCCCGAACTCGCCACCGGTGTCGCGTACCGCGACCCGCGCCAGGCCGACGCGCTGCAGGCGGCCCTCGCCGGTGCGCACCTGCACAACTACCACCTCGTGCACGAGGTGGAAGCTGTTGTCGAGTACCTCGCGGCGACGGGCGAAGCCCGCAACTGCAGTTCTGTCGCCCTGTTCGACCTCGGCAGCTCCGGCTTGACCGTCAGCGTCGTGGACCTGGTGCAGCGAACCGTCATCGCCTCGCAGCGCTCGGGTGAGTACAGCGGAGATCTGCTCGACGCCCACGTGCGCAACAACCAGCTCCGCCGCCTCGGGAAGAACCCGACCGACCCCGACATGCCGCTGTTCGAGAAGCGTTGCCGCATCGCCAAGGAACGCCTGTCCACCCAGGACGCGGTGTGCTTGCCGGATGCGAGCGGCATGATCCTGCTCTCGCGTGAGAACTTCGAGTTGCTCATCACCGACCTGGTGGACGAAGCCATCGAGTTCGCGCGCGGAGTGATGATCGGCGCAAACGTACCCATCGATGCGGTCGTCCTGATCGGCGGTGGAGCGCGCATGCCGATCGTGCAGAATCGCGTCGGCCCGTTGCTCGAGCTCCCGGCTCTCGTTCCGACCGAACCCGAGACCGTTGCGGCACGTGGAGCAGCGCTTGCGGCTCGGCCGCACTCGCGGACGCGAACCGGAGCGCAGGGAAGTCCCCGTGCGGATCGCCCGGTCGCGGACACCGTGAACCCTGCCGCGGCGATCGTGGCCGAACCCGGCTCGCGGGTGCGTCCGCCGGCTCCGCCGTCTGCCCCCGGCCGTCCGGTTCCGGCTCGTCCGTGGATCGCGTCGGCCCCGGCGGGTGCTGACGCCGCGGCCGCGGCCGCGGCGGGCGGTTTCGAGTCCTCGAGATTCACCGATCCTGTCGAATCTTCCGATTCCGTTCCCGTCGATTCGGAATCGCCGCTGCCGGTAGTGGATGATGTTCTCGACGACCACGTGCAGGGGGCGCGGGTCGACGGGGAGGTCGTTGCGTTGAGCTCGAACACGGGGGAGCGGTCTGCGGAGAACTCGGCCACGGTGCCCGAGGTGGCCGCCACCGTTACATCAGGGTCTGCTGCATCCGATCCTGCTGTAGCAGAGACTGTTACGCAGACACCCACATCGAAGATCGGCACCGATTCTGCTGCAGACGACGGCAAGCCCGTGCCGTTCCAGCTGAAGAACGTCTATTGGCTCGATGCCGATTACGACGACGACGACGGCGAAGACGATCGCACGCGGGCGCGACGGAGGCTCCGAACCGGTGGTGTTCTCGCGCTCGGTCTGGCTGCAGTGGTCGGCGTCTCCGGCTTCATGCTCACCCAGCAGAACGCACCGCAGGTGGTCGACACCTCGGTCAGTCGCACCCAGACCGACGCTCCGGCCGTCACCACTGCGCCGCCGACGCCGATGATCCCTGCGCCGGTCCTGCCGCCGCCCGCGCCGGAGACCACCGTCGAGCCGACCACGGTGCCACCGGAGACCGAGGTCTACCAGGAGCCGTGGACGCCGGAGCCGACGACGACCACGGCCGAGCCGGCACCGCCGCCACCACCCGTCGAGTCCGTTCCTCCGACGACGCAGCAGCCACCGCCGCTGATCCCGGGCCTTCCCGACTTCACGTTGCCGGTGTTCCCTCCGCTCATTCCACCCGCTCCCTGATCGAATCTACTTGTCCGCGTGCGTATTTCGCGGTCGTATGTGCTCGAAGATGAGGATGGTCTCGGTGGCGGCGACGGCCGGGTCGGCGCTGAGGTTCTCGACGACGAAGTCACGCAGCGTGGCGGTGTCGACGGTGGCGACGTGCACCAGGAAATCGTCGGCACCGGCAATGAAGTAGATGTTCAACGTCTCTTTCCGTGAGGCGATCTTCGATCCGAACTCGCTGATGCGTCGTCGAGCATCTGCTTGCAGCCGGACCGAGATCATGGCCTGGATGCCCTGGCCGAGAGCCTCGGGGTCGATATCGGCGTGAAAGCCGCGAATGACCCCGCGTTCGACGAGGGCGCGCACCCGCCCCAGGGCAGTGGACGGCGCAATCCCGGCAGCCGCAGCGAGTGCGTTGTTGGGTGTTCGAGCGTCGCGGCGTAGCTCGTCGAGCAGGATGTGGTCGATTCGATCCAGGGGAATGGGCCGAACATCGTTCGGCTGGTGCCCCGTGTCGCCCGTCTCGAATGAACTATTGCTGACCATTTCGGGAGTCTACAGAATTATGTTCACATCCGTTGCGGGTATTTCGTAGATAATTCATAGTTGGCCTACAACCGGTGGGGCCACGGCTCCCATCGCCCAGCATCGAGGAGGCTGTCATGAAGATCGGAATTCCACGCGAGATCAAGAACCACGAATACCGGGTGGCCATCACCCCGGCGGGCGTGCACGAACTGGTCTCGCGAGGACACGAAGTGATCATCGAAACCGAGGCAGGGGCCGGATCGTCGTTCACCGACACCGACTACAAGGCCGCCGGCGCGCAGATCCTCACCGACGTCGCCGAGGTCTGGGAGACCGCTGATCTGCTGCTCAAGGTCAAAGAGCCCATCGCCGAAGAGTATTCACGCTTGCGCAAGGGGCAGGTGCTGTTCACGTACCTGCATCTCGCCGCCTCGAAAGCGTGCACCGATGCGTTGCTGGAGTCGGGCACCACTGCCATTGCATACGAAACCGTCACTGCTGCAGACGGTTCGCTGCCGCTGCTCGCGCCGATGAGCGAAGTTGCCGGACGCCTCGCGCCCCAGGCCGGTGCCTACCACCTGATGTCCAGTGAAGGCGGTCGCGGAGTTCTCATGGGTGGAGTCCCCGGAGTGCGCCCCGCCAACGTTGTGGTGATCGGAGCCGGTGTGTCCGGAAGGAATGCCACCGCAATCGCTTTCGGCATGCACGCCGATGTCACCGTGCTCGATCTCGATGTGAAAGCGCTACGCGCCATCGACGATCAGTACCGCGGTGCCGTCAAGACGCTGGTGTCGAACGCATACGAACTCGAACAGGCGGTTCTCGCAGCGGATCTGGTCATCGGTGCCGTACTGGTGCCCGGAGCCAAAGCGCCGAAGCTGGTGTCCAACAGTCTGGTTCAGCGGATGAAGCCGGGTTCGGTTCTGGTCGACATCGCCATCGATCAGGGCGGCTGCTTCGAGGATTCGCACGCCACCACTCACGCAGACCCCACCTACAAGGTGCACGAGTCGGTGTTCTACTGCGTCGCCAACATGCCCGGTGCCGTGCCTCGGACCTCCACCTACGCGCTCACCAACGCGACCTTGCCGTACGTCGTCGCACTGGCCGACAAGGGTTGGGAAGCTGCCTGCGAGGCCGATTCGGGACTGAAGGCGGGACTGAGCACCCACAACGGAGCTCTGCTCTCGGAGACCGTCGCCGCTGCATTCGCCTGAGCGGCTCCGCCGCATGTGCACGGAAGTTCGGCCCCTGCTACGAAGTTCTGCTCACATGCGGCGAAGCCGCTCTACGCGCTGTGCCGGCCCGAGCCCCGTGCCTTGCGGGCCGGTGCCGCGGCCCGGCGCTGCGCTCGGTTGGAGGGCCCACCCACGGTGATGGGACGCGCCAACAGCACGGCGATGGCCGTGGTCAGCGGGACCGAGAGAGCCAGCGCGACGCCGCCCACCGCGGAGCGGACGATCTCGATGGCCACCGAATCGCCGGTGAGAACGTCCTGGATGGACCGGTCGGCGACGCTGAACAGCAACAGCAGGGGTAGCGCGCCACCGGCGTAGGCGAGCACGAGGGTGTAGACGGTACTGGCGATGTGGTCACGTCCCACCCGCATCGTGGCGGTGAAGATCTCGCGCCGCGTCGCCGTCTCGTCCACCGAGGCGAGCTCGAAGGCCGCCGACGCCTGCGTGATCGTCACGTCGTTGAGTACGCCGAGCGAACCGATGATGAACCCGGCCAGCAGCAGGCCGGTGACGCTGACATTGCCGATGTACGTCTGCACGGCGGTGTTCTGCTCCTCGGACAACCCGGTGAGATGGGTCATGCGGATCGCGACGTAGGACAGCACTGCCGCCAGGGCCATCGACGTGAGCGTGCCCAGCAGCGCCGAGCTGGTGCGTAGATTCACCCCGTGCGCCAGATACAGCACGGCGTAGAGAATCACCGCACCGGCGACGAGGGCGACCGGAATGGCGGGTGCGCCGTCGAGCAGGGCGGGCAGCATGAACACCACCAGCACCGCGAACGCGAGAAGCAGGCCGACCAGTGCGCGGAACCCCCGCCAACGGGCGACGACGCAGATGACCACGGCGAACACGCCGACGATCAGTGCCAGCGGCAGCCCTCGGGAGTAGTCGTTGAAGGAGTAGCGGACTCCTCCCGACGGGTCGGTCTGCACAACCAGACGGATGTCCTCGCCTGCGCTCAGCGTCGGTTGGCCGGGACCCGGCGCGATCTCGAGTACCGTCCTCTTGCCTGCGTCCTCGCCGGTGGTGATGTCGACGATGCTGCGCTGGCATTCGTAGGAGTCGTTGACCGCAGGTGTCGGGTCGCCGGTGAATGCTCTGCCTGCGTCGGGACTTCCGCAGGTCCCGATGCTCTGCGAGGTGATGGTGCCGGCCTCGGTGGACACCGCACCACCGCCGGAGGTCTGGAACGGCAGTGGGATGTCGACACTCTGCTGGCTGGGCCACAAGGCGATGGCTCCGCCGATCACGGCAATGGCGATGGCAACCAACAGTCCGACGACGACCTTGGCCGCCACCGGTCCCAACGGAGCCGGAGTATCGCTGTGGCCGTGCCCGTGTCCATGGCCTGCATAAGCGTCGAGGCTTGGCCTGTTGCCATCGGGAGACGTGCCGTGTGGTTCCACGGTGCAAGGCTAGTACGGGCCGGGATGGTGGCCGATGCGAGGAGCTCGGTGGCGGGGAGCAGGGGGGGCGTCCCCCGCCACCACCTGACCGACCCGGGGGGGAGGGGTACGACCAGGGCTCGCGGGCACCGAAGTGCCGTCCGCCAATGTACAGATCATTCGTGGTTCAGGCGGGACCGCCCCGATGTTTTGTGCGTCACTTTCAACTACTTGACGGTAACTTCGCGGCTCATTGCTTGTACGACGCGAGGAAGTTACCGAACCTCTCGATCGCCACGGCCAGGTCTCGCGCCCACGGCAACGTCACGATGCGCACGTGGTCGTGGCCCGGCCAGTTGAAGCCGGTCCCCTGAACCACCAGGATCTTCTCCTGCAGCAGCAGATCCTGGACGAGCTTCTCGTCGTCGTAGATCTCGTGCACCTCGGGATCGAGCCGCGGAAACGCATACAGCGCACCCCGCGGTTTGACGCACGAGACGCCGTGAATCGCGTTGAGCTTCTCCCACGCGACGTCACGCTGCTCGAGCAGACGGCCGCCGGGCAGGATCAGATCCTCGATGCTCTGATACCCACCGAGTGCGACCTGAATGGCGTGTTGTGCAGGCACATTGGGGCACAGTCGCGTCGACGCGAGAAGGTCGATGCCCTCGATGAACCCTGCGGCGTGTGCCTTCGGTCCGGTGATCGCGAGCCATCCGGCGCGGTAGCCGGCCACTCGATACGCCTTGGAGAGTCCGTTGTACGTCAGGCAGAGCAGGTCGGGAGCCAGGCTCGCCAGCGAGGTGTGCTCTGCGTCGTCGTAGAGAATCCGGTCGTAGATCTCGTCCGCGAGCAGCAGCAGCTGGTGCTTGCGCGCCAGATCGACGATGCCCTGCAGCACCTCCTTCGAGTACACCGCCCCCGTCGGATTGTTGGGGTTGATCACCAGCAGCGCGACGGTCTTCGGGGTGATCTTGGACTCGATGTCGGCCAGATCGGGATTCCACCCGTTCTCCTCGTCGCACATGTAGTGCACGGCCTTGCCGCCGGACAGCGTCGTCATCGCCGTCCAGAGCGGGTAGTCCGGCGCCGGGATCAGTACTTCGTCACCGTCGTCGAGCAATGCCTGCATCGTCATCGTGATGAGCTCGGACACCCCGTTGCCGAGGTAGATGTCGTCGACGTCGAGCTCGGGGAAGCCCGGCTCGAGTTCGTAGCGCGTGACGATGGCTCGCCTGGCCGACAGGATGCCCTTGGACTCGGAGTACCCCTGGGCCACCGGCAGCGCCGCGATCATGTCGCGCACGATCACGTCGGGGGCCTCGAACCCGAAGGGTGCCGGGTTTCCGATGTTGAGCTTGAGGATGCGGTGCCCCTCGGCCTCGAGACGGGCGGCGTGGGCGTGTACCGGTCCGCGGATCTCGTACAGCACGTTCTGCAGCTTGGTGGACTGCTGCAACGTGCGGTAACGCGGCTGGGAGTGGATCTGCGGAGTGGTCACCCGTCACATCGTGCCAGGTGGGTGCCACGTAATTCCACGAGGTTGTTTCGCCCGGGATGTCAGTGGTTGGTGGAACAATCTGCTTCCATGTGCGGACGGTATGCCAGTACCCGGAGTGACAGCGACCTGCAGGCGGTGTTCGACATCGCCGAGACCGTCGGAGCGGAAGTGCCGGCCTCGTACAACGTGGCCCCCACCCAGACGGTCCGGACGGTGCTCGAGCGCGCACCGAAAGACGAACCCGAGGCCGACGCCGTGCGGCAACTGCGATCGGTGCGCTGGGGCCTGATCCCGTCGTGGGCGAAGGACGCAAAAATCGGTTCGCGGCTGATCAACGCCAGGTCCGAGACCATCACCGAGAAACCGTCGTTCAAGAAGGCAGCGAGCCGTCGGCGATGCATCGTTCCCGCCGACGGCTACTACGAGTGGGAGAAGCGCGACGGCGCAAAGGTGCCCTATTTCCTGCACGACGGTGACGGCGTGCTTGCGATGGCAGGCCTGTACGAGCTGTGGCGAGATCCCACCAGGGCCGAGGACGACGAGAACCGCTGGGTCTGGTCGGTCACCGTGCTGACGTCCCCGGCTGCCGATGCGCTCGGCCACATTCACGATCGCTCAC
This sequence comes from Rhodococcus sp. ARC_M5, assembly GCF_022810405.1. Classification (GTDB taxonomy): domain Bacteria; phylum Actinomycetota; class Actinomycetes; order Mycobacteriales; family Mycobacteriaceae; genus Rhodococcoides; species Rhodococcoides navarretei. The sequence continues at coordinate 33,798 of NZ_JALGQE010000004.1, read as the reverse complement.
CGGTCGTGCTTCCGCCGGATCTCCGTTCGAGCTGGCTCGACCCCGCAGTGACGGACCTCGGGGACGTTCGAGACCTGCTGGCCGCGATCCCCGAACCACGGCTCGAGCCCTACGAGGTCAGCACCGCGGTGAACAGCGTGAAGAACAACAGCCCGGAGCTGCTGACACCGGTATAGCGATGTCTCAGGCGAGTCGCGCCCGGCAGATGTCGGCAATCGCGGCCCGCTCGTCCGGGGTCAGATCCTCGGCGACCGGTGAATCGAGAATGCGACGCAGTCGCTGGAAGTAGGTCCGCGCGTCGACGCCGAACGCTACGTAGATGTCCTCGTCGCTACCACCGCCGTACCCACGCCAGGTTCGGCCGAATGTCAGAATCTCGTGGTCCACCGAGTGGGTAGTGGTCCGGCGCATGGTGTCCCCCTAGTGCTGCTTGTCACCCATCATCCGGGTCGTGGTTGAAGGTCCGGTGAACACCGCGTTACGTGCACGTCAGTTCACTAGGGTGGAACCCGTGACTGCTCTCGCCTACGGATCCTGGCCCTCGCCCATCACCGCAGCAGATCTGTCGTCTGCGGGCCACCCCGTCGACGGTGGTTGCTTCGTCGGCAGCGAGATCTGGTGGTCGGAACTGCGGCCCGCCGAACAGGGCCGAACAGCGATCTGCCGCCATGTCGACGGAGAAGTGCAGCCCATCCTGCCCGCACCGTTCAACGCCCGCACCCGCGTACACGAATACGGCGGGGGAGCCTGGACCGCGACGGCAGACGGCGACCTGGTGTTCGCCGAGTTCTCCGATCAACGCGTCTACCGACTCACCCCCGGCGGCGCACCCGTGCCGCTGACTCCGAAACCGGCTGTGGCGTCGAGCATCCGGTACGCCGATCTGTCGATGGTCGGCACCGACGTCATCGCAGTTCGCGAGATGCACGACGCGGGCGCGGTGTCCCGAGACATCGTGGCCATCGATCTCGGCGGCGGCGGAGTGCGCTCGTTGGTGGCGGGCTCGGACTTCCTTGCGTTCCCGAGACTGTCACCCGACGGCACCCGCATCGCCTGGATTGCCTGGAACCACCCGCAGATGCCATGGGACGGAACGGAACTGCGCGTAGCGTCGCTGGCCGATCCCGGCGCATGGACCGTACTGCTCGGTTCGACCGAGGAATCGGTGTTGCAGCCGGAATGGATCGACAACGAATCGCTGTACGCCATCAGCGACCGAAGTGGTTGGTGGAACCTGTATTCGGTCACGCTCGACGGGTCGGTCACACCGCTTCGGGCGCTCGACGCCGACTTCGGGGCTCCACTGTGGCGGCTGGGATCGAGCTGGTATTCCGTGCTCGACGACGGGACTCTGCTCACCGCGCGGACCGTCGGCACCGACACATTGGCGATCCTCGATCCAGTGTCCGGGGAACTGGACGACATCGCGCTCGACGGGGTGACGTCGGTGGGCCTCGGTGGGCGTTCCGGCTCGACAGTGTTGATCAAGTGCGGCGGAGCGCACGTTGCAGCCGGGTTGTTCACCCTCGACCTCGAATCTCGCGAATTGACCGCTGTGCGTTCGGGTTTCGAGTCCGTTCCCGACGCTGCTTACTTGCCGGAGGGGCGTCAGGTGACGTTCCATGGACCGAATCGTGAGGTGCACGCCATCGCCTATGCGCCGCGCAACCCATCCTACGAAGGGCTCGACGGCGAACTCCCGCCGTATGTCGCCTTCGTCCACGGCGGTCCGACGGCGCATGTGGCACCAGGTCTCAATCCGTTGTTCGCCTACTTCACCAGCCGCGGCATCGGCGTCGTCGATGTGAACTACGGCGGGTCCAGTGGATACGGCCGCGAATACCGCAACCGGCTGCGCGGGCAGTGGGGAGTGGTCGACGTCGAAGACACCATTGCCGCGGTGCAGGGGCTGGCCGACAGCGGACTCGCCGACCCACGCCGGCTGGCCATCGAAGGTGGCTCCGCGGGTGGGTGGACGGTTCTGGCCGCGCTGACATCCTCCGACGTATTCGCTTGCGGTGCATCGTACTTCGGTGTCGCCGAGCTGGAGCTGTTCGTTGCCGAGACCCACGACTTCGAGTCCCGCTACATCGACGGGCTCATCGGACCGCTGCCCGAGGCCATCGATCTGTACCGCACCCGCGCTCCGGTCAACAACGTCGACGGACTGAACTGCCCGGTGCTGTTGTTGCAGGGGCTGGACGATCCGATCGTGCCGCCGTCACAGGCCGAGCGGTTCCGAGATGCGATGGTGGAGAAGGGAATACCGCATGCCTACCTGGCTTACGCGGGCGAGTCGCACGGATTCCGCAAACTGGAGACACAGGTGAACGCGCGAGAATCCGAACTGTCCTTCTACGGCCAGGTCATGGGATTCACGCCGCCCGGAATCCCCGAGCTGCAGCTGTGGCGTCCCGCTAGCTGAGCGGTGGGTGCGCCCTTTTCGCTTCGAGAAACTCGAGTAGCGCGCTGGGGATAGCGCAGTACTTGCTGTTGCCCTCCGACAATTTGCTGCCCGCCTCGAACGCTGCCTTGGACGGGCCGTTGTGTTCGCGGATGAGTGCGCAGAGGCGCTCGTCGGTGCGGCCGGACTCGCAGCATTGTTCGACGTGCGCTCGGTCGTCCGGTGGCAGAGCCGTCCACCACTCGTCGTAGCGGCGAAAGAGCTTGTCCGCGTCGTCGGTCATGCCTGCTCCTACTTCTCGGGTACGCCGTGCGATTCCGACCATACTCACGATGTCCGATTCCGCTACTTCCGAGGGGGTCGGAGGCAACCTCACACTGCTTGTGCAGGGTGCGCGCCTGTCTTTCGACGCGACGACGGGCGCGCAGTCGGTAGAAAGGTCGCGCGGTTGCGCCGCATGGCTCTGTCGGCAGCATCGCGGATCATTCGATCGACGAGTTCGGGGTGCTCGAGGTCAGACCAGGCGATTCGCACCACCTGGCGTCCGGTGGCGCGAATGCGATCCTCGCGACGCTTCTCGTCCCACAACACATCGGCCGCAGACTTCCCCTCGGGCACGTAGCGTCCGTACTTCACCTTGCCGTCGAATTCCAGCACGGTCTCGATGTCGGGCAGATCGAAATCCACGCGCCCGGCGGGGCCACAGGAATCTGTGATCGGTACCTGCAGCAGTGGGGTGTAGCCCAGGCTGTGCAGCACTACTCGGGCGCGGGATTCCCCGACACTCTCGGACCGGCCGTTCATGAACTCCGCGACTCGACGGGCCATCCGATTGCCCGGGTGGTTCGGGCACGAATCCAGTGCCGCGAGAACATCTTCGGTGGTGAGTCCGCGGGTTCTGGCAGCGAAGTCCGCGATACAGACGGCCGTCTCGAACGGGAGTGAGCGGGCACAATCGGCAACGGTGCGCGCGAGAGCCGTGATTCGCACGCCGTCGAAGTCCACAACTTCTTCGTCGGTGTACGGCGAGGTGTGCACCGCTCGAACGGCGCTGCTACGACCGCCGCCGCGGGCACGATTGCGCGTGATGTGCACTCGGCTCAGGTCGGCATTCCATACGTCGAGACCGTGGAAGACGGCCGCACTCACATGGCTGACGACTGCGTCGGGTGAGGTGGTTGCGTCGAACACAGCCTCCGCGATGACCCGATGCTTGTCTTCCCTCGGCAGTGCGTCGAATTCTTCTCTGCTGACGAACCTTCCGGGACGGAGTCGACGCCACGCTCGCGTTCGGCAGTAGCGCTGCAACTCTGCGTCGGAAATTCCGCGGGAGAGTGCGTCGGATCGCGAGACGATGCGGGTCATGGAGAAATGCTCTCGGGCGCAATCGCTTTCGACAAGCCCCAAGTGCCCGATTATGGATAACTCGCTGCCTGTGGATAACTCGTGCCGGGACCGCACACCCCTACTGACGACTGCGCGCCCCTGCTCTGACGTGAGCAGGGGCGCGCAGTCGGTAAAAAGGGTGTGAGGTTACTTCCGGCGACCCGGAACCTTGGCTCCCGGAGCGAATCCGAGTCCACCGGCCTTCGGCTTGGGTGGAGTGCGATCGTCGGCTTCACCCGCAGTGTCCGACGCCTCAGCCTTCGGTGCCTCTGCTGCCGGTGCCTCTGCTTCCGGTGCCTCGGACTTCGGTGCATCGGCAGGTGCATCGGCATCCGGAGTCGGCTCGGCCTTCTCGGGCTCTGCGTTCTTCGGCTCGGCCGGTGTCGCCGGAGATGCAGCACCGGGAGTGCGTGCACCCGGCTTCTTGAATCCGGACTTGACGGCCAGACCCTTCGGCTGGACGGTCGGCTTGGATTCCGCTGCAGCCTCGGTGGTGGGCTCTTCCGATACCGGTGCCTCGGCGGCCGGTGCCTCAGCAGCAGGAGCCTCGGACGCGGGTGCCCCAGCAGCAGGCTTACCCGGTGCCTTGGCTCCCGGCTTCTTGAATCCGGACTTCACGGCCAGGCCCTTGGGCTGAACGGTCGGCTTGGATTCGCTTGCCGCAGCACCCGATTCGGCAGACTGGCTTGTCTCCGGGGTAGATGCCGAAGCCGCATCGGCCTCGGCAGGCTTACCCGGTGCCTTGGCTCCCGGCTTCTTGAAGCCCGACTTCACTGCCAGACCCTTGGGCTTGACGGACGGAGTCGATTCCGAGGCCTCGGCAGACGGAGCTTCGGCGGGAGTCTCGGCAGGTGCAGGTGCAGGTGCAGGTGCAGCCGCCTTCGCGCCGGGTGCCTTCCCCTTCATCTGCAGACCCTTGCCGCCGGGTGCCTTGCCGCCGGCCATTCCGAGTCCCTTGGGCTTCGGGGCTGCCTCGGCCTCGGCAGTGTCGGCTTGGTCGGTGGCTCCAGCCGAACCGGGTGCCTTGGCTCCCGGAGCCTTGGCCAGACCCTTCATCTTCAGTCCGCCGCCGGCCTTCGGAGCGGGAGCTGCCGGAGCGGACTTCGCCTCGGCAGGCTCTTCGACGGGTGCGATGCGCTCGGCCTCTTCGACCTCGGCAGCGTTCTCGGTGGCCAGCTTCTCCTCGGGAGTGCGCTCGCGGGGGATGACCTTGATGTTCTCGCCGAGTACCGAGGATTCGACACGGGTGATCGACTCGAGCATCAGCTGCGCGACATCGACGACCTCGACGCCCTCGTGTGCGCCGCCTTCCTGACGTGCGGTGACACCGTCGGTGAGCATCACGCGGCAGAACGGGCAGCCCGTGGCGATCTTCTTCGGGTTGGTCGCCAGCGCCTCGTCGACCCGGTCGATGTTGATGCGCTTGCCGATGTTCTCTTCCATCCACATGCGAGCGCCACCGGCACCACAGCACATGGACCGCTCACCGTGACGCGGCATCTCCTTGAGGTTGGAGCCCGACGCGGCCATGAGCTCGCGCGGAGCGTCGTACACCTTGTTGTGCCGGCCGAGGTAGCACGGGTCGTGGTACGTGATGTCCTGGCTGACCGAGGCCACCGGGATCAGCTTCTTCTGCCGCACGAGGCGGTTGAGCAGCTGCGTGTGGTGCACCACGTCGTAGTCGCCGCCGACCTGCGGGTACTCGTTACCGAGCGCGTTGAAGCAGTGGGCGCAGGTGACGACGATCTTGCGCTTGTTCTGCTCCACGCCGTCGAACACGTTGTTGATCGTTTCGATGTTCTGCATCGCGAGCTGCTGGAACAGGAACTCGTTGCCTGCGCGGCGAGCCGAGTCACCGGTGCAGGTCTCGTCTGCGCCGAGCACCATGAACTTCACGCCTGCGGTCGCGAGCAGTTCGGCGACGGCCTTGGTGGTCTTCTTCGCGCGGTCCTCGTAGGCACCGGCACAGCCGACCCAGAAGAGGTATTCGTAGTCCTGGAACGAATCGGCGTCCTGGCCGAAGACCGGGATGTCGAAGTCCATCTCGTTGATCCAGTTGAGCCGGTCCTTGGAGTTCTGGCCCCAGGGGTTGCCCTTGTTCTCCAGGTTCTTGAACAGACCTGCGAGCTCGGACGGGAACTCCGATTCGATCAGCACCTGGTAGCGGCGCATGTCGATGATGTGGTCGACGTGCTCGATGTCCACCGGGCACTGCTCGACGCAGGCACCACAGGTGGTGCAGCTCCACAGCACCTCGGGATCGATGATGCCGCCCTCGATGGCGTCGGCGACGAGCTTGCGATCGGCCTCGTCGCGAGCGTTCTGCGGGATGGCGTCGAGCGCCTTCTGGTCGACGTTGCCCTCGGCGTCGACGAGTCCGACCTCGTCGCCTGCCATGTCCTTCTTGCCGCCGGCCAGCAGGTACGGGGCCTTGGCGTGGCTGTGGTCGCGCAGCGACATGATCAGGAGCTTGGGGGAGAGGGGCTTGCCGGTGTTCCAGGCGGGGCACTGCGACTGGCAGCGGCCGCACTCGGTGCAGGTGGTGAAGTCGAGCCAGCCCTTCCAGCTGAAGTCCTCGATCTTGCCTGCGCCGAACGCGTCGACGTCGGGGTCGGCCTCTTCCATCTCGAGGACCTTGCCGCCCGACATCATGGGCTTGGCCGGGCCGAGAGCGACGGTGCCGTCGTCCATGCGCTTGAAGTAGATGTTGGGGAACGCGGTGAAGCGGTGCCACGCGATACCCCAGTTGATGCGCGAACCGACGATGTAGAGCCAGATCATGCCGGACATCAGCTTGACGAACGCGAACACCGCGACCATGTTCGAGTTGGCGGGCAGCAGCTCGGCCAAGCGGATCGTGAAGAAGTCCGTGTACGGGTTTCCATGCCCGTAGGTGGCGATCTTGCCTGCCTTGACGAACACCATGCCCAGGCCCTCGATGAGCACGACGGCCTCGACGAAGTAGGCGGCCTTGAACCCGGAGCCGGCGAAGCGCGACTGACGCTCGGGCTTCCGCGGGTGGTTGAGCTGGCGAATGATGATCAGCGTGGTGATGCCGATGACGGTGCCGAGGCCGAGCAGCTCGTCGATGAGGTGGTACGCCGCGGTGTCACCGACGATTGGCCAGTGGAACTCCGGGTTGAACGTCTGACCGTAGGCCTCGAACCAGACGATGGCACCGAGCATGAAACCGATCATGACCAGCCAGTGCGCCCAGCCGACGGTGCGGAACTTGACCATCTTGGTGTGGGCCAGGAACTCGACGACCATCTGCTTGAAGCGAGGGACTATCGGTCGCCAGCGGTCGGGTGCCGGCTGGCCGAGGCGCACGATGTTGAACATCCGCAGGCCTCCGCGAATGAAGACGTACCAACATACGAGGCTGAGCAGAGCACCGACTGTGCCCAACGTGATCGTCAGGGCGTTCATGTCGCGGCCTTTCGTTCAGGTGGCAGCTGGAAGGGCTGCCGCGGGTTCAGCCCGTCGAGCATATGACGGTCCATGTTACTCGCCAGTAGCAATTCTTTCGTACTGACGGGTAACTTAACACCGATCACGTGGAGCGGCGCTGGTGGGCGTCGAAATGAGGCCGTCCGACGGGTGGGCTGAACTCGTCAGTAGGTTGTCTCCCGGATCACGTTAGGCGTAGGGCCCTCGGGGGTTGTCGAGAAGGCAGTCCTTACTTAACCGAAATGCTGCCCTGGGCGTGAGCCGTTGGGCCGGCTTTTCGCGGGGCATCTGCCCGTCATTCGGACGAACGAACTGCGATGCCCGCCGGATAGGGAGACATGCCCGCTGCGCTGCAAGAATCGTAATATTGTGACTGCTGACAACGAATGGGTTTCGGGACAGTGTCAAAAGGACAACGAACGGTCCGATTCGTGCGCTACACTTCGGTCGCATCGAACGTCGCAAAAGGGTCATCGGGGTGGCTTTGAGCTCACGGGTCTGGGTGGACCGTCGAGCGTGCACATCACAGAAACGGAACAGCTCTACATGAAACTCAGCAAACTGGTCGTCACATCGGCCCTCGTTGCAGTCGCGATGGGCCTGGCCAGCGGAACCGCAAACGCGCAGGCCCCTACTGAGCAGGCGACCCCCGGCGACACCAACTACACCGTCGACCTCGAAGATCGCACGATCGTCACCACGATCGATGCAGGCGTCTTCAAGGTCGCCGACGACGGCAAGACGGTCGACGTCCTCGACGCCGCCGACAACACCCTCGTGACGCTTCCGCTGTCGTTCAACCTCGGCGGACTGAACTTCCCGTACGAGCAGAACGTCGACGACAACGGCAAGACACTGCGTCTGGTACCGAACCTCGACTTCACCAAGGCATCGGCCAACTCGCGCAGCATCGGCGCCACCACCGTCGCTTCGCCTGAGGAGAACCTCAAGGCGCAGCAGAACTTCTCGTCGCAGCTCGGAATCGCTACTGCAATCGGTGGTTTCACCGGTACCGCTATCGGAGCGGGTCTGGGACTCATCGGCATTATCGGCGGCCCCGCTGTCATCCCGGCTGTGGTGACCGGTGCAGGCATCGGCGGCATCGTCGGCACCATCATCGCCGGCGGCCCCACTCTCGTCGTTGCCGGAATCGACTTGATCAACACGCTGAACGCGGCACCGGGTACCACGGTCTGGGCCAACTAGTCTTCAGCAGCACGCAGAGCCCGCACTCGTCGAGAGTGCGGGCTCTTTGCGTTGCGTGTGGGTCACCGACCGAGTTCGGTCCGTCAAGGCGAGGGTGGACGTCTACGGCACAAACAGGTCAAACGCTTGTTTGCACGCATCTACTGAACTTTCCGTAACGTAGAAGCCATGAAAACCGACTGTACATCCGTTGGCGGGGTGATGGACGGAAAACTGACCGACGAGCTCCGCGATGAGTGGGACGCTCTGGCGGAGCGGGTCGGCACGGTCTTCTCTTCCCGTCCGAGTTATGCGATGAATGCACCTCGACCGGCAGGGAGTGAGCTCGTCTTCGTGCAGATACGTCGAGACATGCGGCTGGTGGCTCTGGCCCCGATGTTCGTGACGAGACTGGGTCCGTTGAAGGTGGCGAAGATTCTGGGGGCCGGACAGGGCGTCCCGACGGAATTGCTCAGCGAGGACGACGCGTCGTCTCACGCCCTGTGGGATGCCGTCGAAGGCAGCGGTCTGCTGTTCTACGCGGATTCGATGATCGACGACAGGACTGCCGTCGTGGCGCTCGGTACGCACCCGCGGTGGCGTTCCGAGTCGATCGTGCGGGAGCGAGTTCCGGTGATCGAGGTGCCGGTGGGAAGTACCGCTGGACATGTGCGGGGGCGAAATTCGCTGAAGCGGCTCGGGAAGTACAGACGTCAGGCCGAGCGGGCCGGAACTCCCCTCACGATCGAGACCGTCCGCGATGCGGAGCACTTCGAGCGACGGTGGGAAGACATTTCTCGACTGGCGGCCGCGTCGACCCACCGCACCGACCGTACCGACTACCTTGCGGAGCAATCGCCCGCCGACGCCTCGGCGTCGGCGAAGGACTTCCTGGCTCGTGAGGCAGCGGCCGGGAGATTGGCTCTCTCCGGGGTGAGTGTCCAGGGGCAATGGCGGGCACATCAGATCTGCGTTCGTACGGGGGCGCGGCTCGAAGCGTGGTTGACGCACTACGATCCCGAGGTTGCGAAGTATCAACCCGGGCATCAGATGATGGAATGGTTCGTGCAGACGCACGACGAACTCGACGTGACCGTGCTGGACCTGGGCGTCGGTGTCAACGACATCAAGAGGTCCTGGTCCACCTCGTCCTACGACGTGTTGGCCGTGGTGGGCGTACCCGCACGCACGAGGGGTTCCCGGATTCTGGTCGGCTTGCTGCGTCGATGGGAGCTGTCGCCCGGGTTCGCGCACGCCCGGAAGGTGGGCTACTCGGTGCTGTCACGTCTGCGACAGTCCACGAACTAAGAGGTTCGGATCGTCAGGCCGGGGTTGTCGGCGAGGACGTCGTTGATGGGGGTGGCGAACAGTTCGGGTCGCTGGCCCTGGAGCATGCTGAACACCGTCGCGATTTCGCACGACGGCTGATCGCCCACATTCGAGGCGCTCGCAATGCCCACGGCGAGGGTGCCGCTGACGATGGGTCCACCGCTGTCTCCGCGCAATGCACAGATGGAGGTGGAGAAGCTGCGATCGAAGACGTTCTCGCCCAGGGTGACGTGCTGACCCGTGGAAAGAATTGTGCCGCAACTGAAACCGGTCCTGGATCCGGACTTGCAGACCGGTGCTCCGACGATCGGATCCACTGTTCCGGTGACGTGCAGGGGTGCCGCCCCGGGGACTCGCACGGCATTGCTCTCGAATTCGCCGACGTTGGCGTCGTCGACGTCGATCAACGCATAGTCGTTGTGCGACTGGCTGGTTCGGTAGAACGAACCGAACTTCGATCCGACGAGACTGCCGTACATCGGGTATGCGCCCGTCAGAGCTGCGGAACCGGTTTCTGCGGTGTTCGGATTGCAGTGTCCCGCAGTGATGTTGATCGAACCGTGGGTCGGGTCGACGGCATTGAATCCCAGTGAGCATCGCTGACCGAGGCCGGCAGGCGTGCCCGCGAGGAAGCTGTCTCCGCCCAGATACGAACTCGGGCGAATCGGGCCTGCGATCGGTGATGGGTCGAACGGGAGCAGGTCCACCAGAGGCTGGACCACATCGAGAACGGCCGCCGGGATCTCGATGGGAGCGGTTTCGACCTCGAAACCGCCGGCCGACGCCGCGTAGGCCACATCGGCGTGGGTCGGTCCCTCGGCCACCGCGACCACCGGACGCCCGTTCTCGTCGAGCCACGCGTTCGTGACGGCGCCGGAACCGGTGGTGGCGATGAATTCGGCCAGTCGCCGAGCCGCGTCCGCTCGGTCGAGAAACTGCTGCGGATCGAGCCCGAGGTCGCGGGCCACAGCGTCGGCCAGGGCCGCAGGCAACACCGGGTCGGGAGCCGGATCGGCCACCGCGGTGGGCGCGGATACGGCCATCGTCAGTAGAAACGGAACAGCGACGATCGATAGCCGGCACGCTCGGCGACGCATAGAAACCTCTCCCCTGGGCATCGAGATGTGATGCCCTTCACCCCTGTCGTACGACTATAGGGGGTGGGTGGTTCCCGGCGTACCCGGCTCACTCGGTTCGCAGCGTTGCTCCGGTTGCGCGGGTGACCTGGTCGATGGGAATGCCCAGGCTGGCGGTGCCGCCGTACTGCGCAAGCGCGAGGTTCGCCTCGTTGCAATCGGGTGCGCCGCCGCTGTTGGATCCGCTGGTGATGCCGAGTGCGAGTGTTCCGGTGACGATGGCACCGCCGCTGTCGCCTGCGAGAGTGCATGCGGTGCTGGCGAATCCGCGAACGGTGCGGGACGTGCCGTCCTCCATGTAGAGCTGAGTCTCGACGCGATCGGCCGCAACCACTCCGCAGGTGAACGACGAGGACTGCCCGGACTTGCAGACCGGTGCTCCGATCACGGGAGCGGCGGTTCCGGTGACAGTGACCGTGCTGCCGTTGGCTCCACGGACGGTGGGACGGTCCAGTCCCGACGCCAATCCGGTGTCGTTGAGCGCGATGACCGACCAGTCCAGTCCGTCCTCCGCGCCCAGACTCGATCGGTCGAACGTTCCGATCTGTGTGCTGCGCGCGATGTCGGCCGCATCGGGAAGGTAGACCGGTGCGCCGCCGGACCCGGTGGCCTTGTTGGGATTGCAGTGGCCGGCAGTGAGATTGACGCCGGCACCGGCGGAGTCGACGGCATTGAAGCCGAACGAGCAGATGCTGATGTCGGTGGCCGGAGCGTCGGCGATCGGTCCGGTGGTGGTGACGTACGTGTCGCCGCCCATCGGAGTCGGGTCGACCGGCTTGTTTCCCCCGGGAGACAGAATGACCTTGATGTTCGCCAGCAGGGTCGGCAGATTCAGCGCGCTGCCGATCGGGCTGTTCACCAGATCGATGATGATCTGGTTGTCGATGAAGTCGATGGCCGTTCCGTTGATCTGCTCCGAGATCTCGCGAGGGAGACCGGCGATCCAACTGTTGAGGTCTGCCAGCGACTTCTCTAGTCCGTCGGCCGAGACCGGCGACTGCGCAGTGGCGTATCCGTCCTTGGCGACGGCCTGCGCGGCGGCAGGCGAGGTGACGGCGACAACGGCATTGCCGTCGGGTCCGATCCAGGCACCGGCGAAATCTGCGGGACGGCTGGCCCGGAAGTCCGATGCGTACGCGGACAGTTCCTGAGCGCGGGCAGCACGATCGAGATACTCCTGCGGGGAGATTTTCAGATCTCGTTGCACGGCCTCGACGAGCTCTCGGGGAAGCTGATCGGCGGCTGACTGGACGACAGGATCCGCTGCCGCTGTTCCGGAGAACGAAGCAAGAAGAACGAAAGCCGTCGAACACAGCACTGCTGCACGCAGCGCCCCGGTGTTACGCATGTAATCCCTTCATCGGGTGCTTGTCATCAGCGACCCACCCTAGGGCATGAGGCGCACAATCAGTGTTCGCGCAGCTCAGGGCTCATCGGACTCTTCGGGCGGGGTGGTGGTCGTAGCCGCGGTCGTCGTGGTGACAGCCGTGGTCGTCGTCGTCTCGACCGGGGTGGTCGTCACCGGAGGCGTGGTGACCACAGGCGTGGTGGTGGCTACCACGGGCGGAGGAGCAGGAACCGGCGCGGGCGGCGGGGCGGGAAGGGGTGCGGGCGGGACGTACGGCGCGTTCGTCGGTTCGTCGACCACCTCCGGCACGACGACCGGCTCGACGGGCGTGGCGGTCGTGGTGGACGGCGCGCGAGTGGAGGTGACGATCACCGAGCCGGCATCGCTGACGGTCGGAGGCGTCGCGGCGGGAGCAGTACCGAACACTCCACTCACTGCCGCGATCGCGAGCACGATCACCACGCCTGCCGCTGCGCCGGCCACGATGGTGGCGATGGTTCGCGAACGCTCGCTGCGTTCTTTCTTCGCACCGACCGATGCGGCTGCCGCCGGGGCCACGGGCACGTGACCGGTGCTCGACGCGGTGTCGTCGACCGGTTCGATCGGCTGGGAGCGCAGTTCGGAGGGGGCGAACACCGGAGCGACCGCCGGGATCGCCTCGGAGAAGGCGAGGGACGGCATCGGCGCGACGACCGGGATGGCGTCGGTGTCCAGGGATTCCGTGCCGTCGTTGCGAGTGACCGCCGGCGCAGCACCGGTCACGAGAGAGTTGCCGTCGACGTCGTCGATCTCGGCGAGCAGCAGCGCGCCGCGAGTGGCAGCCAGCGGTTGGACGAGGAGCAGGCCGGACGAGCGTTCGGCGATCTCGGTTGCCACCGACGGGAGTGCCGCGCTGCCGCCGGAAAGCACCACGGTCCCGGTCTGTGGCACGTCGAGCTCACGGAACGCCGGCGCGATCAGGGCGGCGAACTCGTCTCGCGTGATCGTCGTGGAGTGCGAGACACCCGGGAGATCGACCGAGATCGTGGCGGTCTTGTCCGTGCTCAGGGTCTGTTTGGCGGCCTCGCACGAGGCGACGACGCCTTCGAGTGCGGCCAGGACTGTCGCGTCGGACAGGTCGATGTGCTCGCGATCGGTCACCACGTGATCGAAGAGTGCATCAGTGAAGACGTCTCCACCGACGGCGGTGGTGCGCACCGTCCCACCACCCGGGTAGGTGGAGATGTCGGTGCCGGTAGCGCCGATGTCGACCACCGTGACCGTCGCTGCCGAGCTCGGCTGTGCGAACGCGCTGGCGGCTTTGGCGTCGGGCACCAGCGCGACCTCGGTGAGGCCCGCATGATCGAGGGCGTCACGCAGCAGGGCGACGCTCTCCCGCGGCCACCGCGTCGGGTAGGTCATGGTCGTGACGGGAGTGTCGCCCGACTCGGCCGAGATCCCAGCCTTCGCAGATGCCATCGTGACGAGGCAGTTGGCGGCGTTGGCCATCAGGTCTTCGGCGCGGTAGGCGTCGGCGTCGGGCTCGAGATCCTCCTGTTGGCCCACGAGATTCACGAACCGGGTGAACGGGGCGGTGTCGGCGGGTTCACCGAGATGGGCGCGGCCGTCCTCGTCGAATCGCAGCGTCGTCGGTAGGACGACGATCGTCGGTTCGTCCCCGTCGGAGGCGCGGTAGGCCGCGACGGACCTGGTGTTGCCCACGGTGATTCCGAGATGGCCGGCACCGCTCATGGAGTGTCCCCTGTCGATCGGTCGTTCGACGCCGAGTCGGAGGGTGTGCCGTTACGGGCCGCCGACTCCTGTTCGGATGGGGGCTGCTCGCCGGCCGGATCGGACTCGGAAGTCTCGCCGGATTCGTCGGCGGGCTCCTCGGACGGCAGATCCGTGTCCGGTTCGACCGGTTCGGCGACGACCGGCGGCTCCGCGGCGTCGGTGTCCTCGGGGGCCTCGATCGCGGGGCGTGTGTCGATCTCGGTCTCGGTCGGCTCGCTCCGCGGGCGGTCGGACGTTTCGGACGGGGTCGGTTCTGCCGTGGTGGTGACCGCAGGCAGCGGAGCGACGGGAGCGATCTCGGCGGCCGGCTCGACGACGACGGTGGGGAAGTCGATCGGGCCACCCGACCCGGAGCCGATCGACGAGGTGGGCGGCACCACCTGAGCGTTGTCGACGGTGGGGACGGTGGTGTCGGTCGGCGTGCCGAGTTGCAGTGCGACGAGCGCGGCACCGACGGTCAACGCCGCAGCGAAGGCCGCCGCCGCGAACAGTGGGCGGCGGTCGGATCTCGCCGGTTTCACCACCGCAAAGCGTTCGGTGACGGCATCGACGGGGAACTCGGCGGCCAGAATGGCAGCGCCGCGCGCTGCGGCGACAGCAATGTCCTTCTTCTCCAGTGTCGCCCGTACCGACGCGTTCCAGGCGGCCAGCGCCTCCGCCTCGGCTACCAGCGAGACGTGGGCGAGCCCGTGCGCGTTCATCGCCGAACGCAGAGCGAACACCTGCTCGGCGGTCCACCGGGCCGGATAGGTCGCGGCCGCGGCGAGATCGGACGGCCGCAGATCGATCGACGACGCGACCTCGGTGAGCAGGCACAGCAGCGCCATCGATGTCAGTTGCTCGGCGGGGAAGACGGTGCCCTTGCTGCCGGTGACTCCCACGCCGTCGGCGAGGGAGTCGAGGAAATGTGTATACGCCTCGGAGTCGGCATCGGGTGCATCGCCGAGGGAGACGGTGCCGTCGGGATGTGTGTTGAGCACGGTCGAGTGCAGCGACGCCAGGTGCAGAGACGGCCCGGGCGCTATCGGATGGGACACGGCGGCGACGGCGCGGTCGTCGTCCAGGTAGAGGCCGACATCCGGGGTGCCGATCTTCGCACTGCCGGGCTGCTCGGTCATGGGGAATTACCTGTTCTCGGATCGGGAGTGGTGCTCGGTCGTTATGTCGCTCCGGGGCCGTGCGCAGTTACACCGCCGACGGCTGCGCTGGTCGAGGCCCCGTACCCCATGGCGCGCAGCATCGAGATCAGCTCGGACCTCGACTCGGCACCGAGCCTGCGCCTGATGCGGGCCACATGATGTTCGACGGTCTTCGGCGAGATGTAGAGCCGACTGCCGACCTCGCGATAGGTGACTCCGAGGACGAGCAGTTCGGCGACCTCGGCCTCGCGATCGCTCAGCGAACCCGTCGGCTGCGGCGTCGATCCCTGAGTGTCGCGTTGACTCGAGCTGGGCTGGCGCAACGACCTGGCGATGTGCAGCAGCGAGGTGGCCGTTGCGGTGTCGGTGACGGTCAGTGCGGCCTCGCTGGCCAGCCGAGCTCCATCCCAGGGCAGACCGAATGCGGTGAGCGTGCGCGCCGAATTCTCCACGTCGGTGGCGTCGGGTCTGCCCTGCAACACCCCGAGCCAGGCCCGGCCGGCCGCGGCGAGTGCGGCGCTGTACGGGTGGGTGGGAGCGGCAGTGGCAAGAGCCTTGGCATGCGGCACCAGCGCGTCGGGAGTCTGCGCCACGATGGCCGCCTGAACCTGATACCAATGCAGCGCCGATGCCCAGACGGGCGGTTCGCCGAGCGCCGCGAGTAGGTCGGTGGCCTGTGCCACCAGATGTTCGACGCGGTCGACCTGGCCGAGACGGGTTGCCGCCAAGAGCAATTCGCCCAGGGGCAGCAGCGCGAACAGGTCGGTGGAGTACTCGGCGATCACGTTCTGCGCCTGGGTCCACGCCGTGATCAGCGAACCTGCGTCACCGGAGCGACGGGCCAGCCCCACCCGAATCGCCTGCAGGAACAGCTGATTGCGTACGTGCGACACCGGAATCCGCAGCGCTTCGATCACTGCCCCAGCATCGGCCGTATCTCCCCGAAGCATCGACGCCCAGGCTCCGACGAGGCTCAGCCTGGTGTGTGCCTCGGATCCTGGACGGTGCTCGGGCAATGCTCTGGTCACGATGGAATCGACCCGAGACAGGTCTCCGCAGTGCATCGCGTGCAGGGCAGCGATCGCAGCGGGAGTGTCCGGGGTGCACGCGCGATCGGACACGGTGCCCGTCAACGCTATTGCGCGCATCAGAGAATTCGCGGCGGCACCGGATGCGGCCGGACTCCGCGAATCGATCGACCCGATGACCCCGGTTGCGAGCAGGGTGCCCGACGCGGTGCTCGACGTCGGTGCGAGAGCCGCCACGGCAGCCATAGACCGGTCGGCGGCGCTGCGATCACCGGCGGCCGCGGCGGAGAGGGCGGCCCACACCGCGTCGGGGCCGAGTCGATCCTCGCCGAGCCAGGAGAACAATTGTGCACTGCGCGAGGCCATTCCACGTTGCGCGGCAATCGACGCCGAAACCCGAACTGCTGTCCGCAGATGCGTCGCCTCGCACCCGGCGGCGCTGTCGAGAACCACATCGGCGTAGCGACCGGCCCCGTCGAGATCCCCGGTGGCCGCAGCGACCTCGGACCTGCGGGCAGCCAATTCTGCCGCATCGAAGCCTGCCTCGACGGCCGCGTCGTACAGGGCACCGGCGGTATCGACCGGAGCCGAATCGGCATGCTGGACAAGGAGATCGGCGAGCCCGCCGTGAACGACGCCGCGCTCTGCCAACGCACGTGCGGCGGTGGCGTCGAGCAGGCGGGATCGGACGGCGACGTCGGTGATGGTCGAGAGCAGGACGCGGCAGCGCCCCTCGCCCATCGCCTCGGTCAGAGGGGCCTCGGCGGACGGGATCAACGTGCCCGCGGTGTCGAGCATGCCGGAGCTGCGGGCCAGGTCGACGACGGATTCGACGTCGCTGGCGCGGGCGACGATCTGCGCGGCCGACGCGGGGTCAGGGGTGATGCCGAATCGCGCCGCGAGCAGCAGTGCCCGGGTGTCGTCGGTGGCCTCGACCAGCATCCGACGGTGCTGTTCGGCAACGGATTCCGCGACGGCACGCAGCGGGGCCGGATCGGATCGATCGCCGCCGAGCGCACCGAGGGCCGCGTCGACGGCGGCGAGTACTCCGCCGGTCGACTTGACGATGGCACCGGCGAGCGACGCCGATACGGGCCGGGCCGTGGCCGCCGCCCGCACCGATACGGCCGCCTTGTCCAGTGGAACCAGCGTCAGACGATTGGAACCGGCAGAGGAGACCAGCTTCTCGATGCGTGAATCGAAACTGCGTGGAGCGGTGGCGACGATCAGGGTCATGTCCGATCGTGTTGCAGCCGCGGCAATCTCGTCGAGTCGCTGCTCCGGCGACAGGTGCGCGTCGTCGACGAGAACCGTAGAGCCGGACGGCGCGTCGGCGATGGTGCCCGTGTACGCCTCCACCGACGCCGCAATCGCGTCGAGCACGGCGGATCGACCGGAGCCGTTCACTCCGACGACCACGTGCAACCCCTTGGTGGTCAGCGCATCACGGACGAAGCGATCGGCGCGCTCGACGCCGACGAGCCAGGGGCAGGTGCTGGTCACGGGCGACCTATCGGCCGGTCAGGCCGCCGAGGGCTCCGCCGAGCCCGTCACCCACGCCGCCGACGACGCCGCCGAGCCCGTCACCCACGCCGCCGACGACTCCACCGAGGCCTTGGCCGACGCCCTGACCGACATCGCCGATGGTGGGGCCCTGGTAACTCGGCACCTGCACGCTCGGAGCCTGCGGAACCTGCACGGCCGGTGGCTGGTAGTTGGGGACCGTCGGGACATTGGCGGGCGGGATGGTCGGCACGGTGGCCGCGCCGTTGCCTGCCGGTGCCGGGGCCGGGGCGGGGGCTCCCGCAACCGGTGCGCCGGTCACCGGGTCGATCTGTGTCACGGAGCCATCGGAGTTGACGACCGTGGTGGGGGCACCCTCGGATCCGGTTGCAGCAGCGCCGTTCTCGCCGGTGGTCGCCGTCGTCGCTCCGACGTCCGCCACCGTCGCAGTGGTTCCCGGTGTCTCGGTGCTCGAGATCGAGGTCTCCGCATTGGTTTCGGCGGGTGCGGTGTTGTCCGAGGTCAACGCCGTGCCCACCGACAGGCCGCCGCCGGCGAGCAGTGCGAGAGCGACGACGGAACCGGCCACGATGCCTGCCTTCTTGCGACCGGACATGCCCGAGTCCGAATCGACGGCGGTGGGCGTCGGTGCGGGGCGGGGAGTGGGGCGAGGCGTCGGGGCGGCTGCCGCGGCGGACGCCACTGCCATGGTGGGCACCGCGGCCAACGCGGCGGCGTTGTCGGCGGCCGTCGCGTCGGCGATATCGCTGCCGAGAATTGCGGCACCGACCGCGACGGTCAGTTCGGGGCGAGGTCCGGCCACCACGGGTGCCCGCAGTTCGGACGACATGAGCTCGGCGACGAGCGGAATGGCCGAGCTACCGCCGACGAGTACCACCTGATCGATATCGGTGACGTCGAGGCCCGCGGCCGTGACGGCGTCGCGCACCGTTCCGATGGATCCCAGCAGCGATGCGCGCACCAGCTCTTCGAGTTCGGACCGCACCAGACGGACCTCGGTGTGCAGGCCCGGCAGGTCGACGGTCAGCGACGTCGACGTGTCGTAGGAGAGCTGCTCCTTCGCCTCGCCGCAGCGAGCCCGTAGTTCCACGAGTGCGCCGACGGTATCGGGGTCGAAAGGGTCGAACTCGAACGACTGGCTACCCGAGACGGTGTCGAGGACGTACTGCATGATCGCGTGATCGAACTGCGCTCCGCCGAACTCCTGGGAGTGGACACCGGTGCCGATGACGCCTGCGTCGGAGCCGGTACGCATCAGCGTGACGTCCAGAGCGCTCGCACCGAGGTCGTAGATCACGGCGAGGCCGTCGGCCTGCGGTCCGCGTGTGACCTCGAGCCACCGCATCGTGGCGACGGACTCGGGAACCAGAGTGACGTCGGTGAGCCCGGCGCGGTCCAATGCCTCACCGAGAACCTCGGCGGTGTACGCGTTCCAGCGAGTGGGGTGCGTGACGACGACGGTGGGAGCCGACTCGGTTCCGGCGGACGCCTCGGCAACCAGTGCGCGAGTGGCGGTGGCGTAGAGGTCCTCGGCGCGATGACTGCGGCCGTCGTCGTCGATCAGTTCCACCGGATCGCCCACCCGATCGGCGAACCCGCCGATCAGATGCCGCGTCGAACGGTCCCACAGCTCGGCCAAGCTCGGGGCGGCACCTGGACGCAGGTCGAGCGCAGAACGCTTGGCCACCGAGGTGACGGGATCGGTGTCCAATGCCGCCACTGCGGTCACCGAGCCGATACGTATGCCGAGCCCTGCGTTCATGGTCGTGTCGCCGCCTTCGTCTCGCTCTGCCGTCCGTCGTACTGCCGTCACTGGCACTGTCGACAGAAGCTATCTGTTCGTTACGTCTCACAGCAGGTTAGAGCGCATAACGAGTGAAATCCCCTAAAGGGCCCATATCCCCTAACCGAAGTTCCCTGGCAACCCCCGGGGGACTGGGGGGATCGGCCCCGTTGGGCGGGGGCTCCGCGATGCATAGCTTTGTGATCAACCACGAAGTACCACTCGTCAAGGAGACCCACGATGGCTACCAACGCCGTACTCGATTTCATCCTCAGCCTGCTGCGCGACGACCAGGCCGCCGCTGCGTACTGCGCCAACCCCGAGATGACGTTGGCCGCTGCCGGCCTCGGTGACGTCACCCATGCCGACATCGTCGCCGTGGCACCGCTGGTCGCCGAATCGGGACTGTTCGCCGGAGCCGGCAGCCAGCTCTCGGCCATCCTGGGCGCAGGCGGATCGGCAGGCCTCGACGGCGCACTCGCCGGTGGAGCGAGCCTCGGCGGCGGATTGTCGGCCGGTCTCGGACTGGCTGCAGGCGCCGTCGCCGGCGGCGGACTCGCTGCAGGCGGCAGCCTGACCGGTGGAATCGACGTCACGGGTGAGATCGCTGCATCCCTGCAGGCTGCCCTCGCTGCGGCGTTGGCCGTCGGCGGTCAGATCGGCCTCGAGCTCGGCACCGCATTCGGCGGCGCACTGGATGCTCTCATCGGTGCAGGCGCGGGCGTCGGCGGCGGCCTGGATCTCGATCTCGACGGTCTGCTCGGCGGCACCGTCGGACTCGGCGCTGCGCTGACCGGACTGATCGGTGCAGGCGCAGGCATCGGCGGCGAGATCAGCGGAGACATCGCGGCACAGCTTCAGGCAGCCCTCGACGCAGCACTCGGTGCGACCGGTGCCGTCGATCTCGGCGCGTTGGCCGACATCCAGGGTGGCCTGTCCGGCGCACTCGGCGCGATCTTCGGCGTCGGCGGAACGGTCGGAGCCGAGCTGGGCACCGCTCTCGGCGGAGCCTTCGACGCCGTCCTCGGTGCCGGAGCCGGACTCGACCTCGCAGGTGACCTGGGTGCCGCTCTGACCGCGGGCATCGGTGGCGCACTTGCCGGCCTCGGCACCGTCGGAGCAGATCTCACCACCGATGTCGGTGCAGCACTGGACGGAGCACTCGGTGCCGGTGGCGCGCTGGTCGGCGACATCGCCGGTGGCGTCGGAGCCAGCCTCGGCGGACTCTTCGCGGCAGACGGTGCCATCGCGGGATCCATCGGAACCGCACTCGGAGCCGTCCTGGACGCCGGTGCGCTCGCCGACCTCGACGTCGACGCCCTGCTGGCCGCAGGCGGCAACATCGGCGCCGTCGTCGGCGGTGCACTGGGAACTGCACTCGACCTCGACACCAGCGCGATCGGCAGCCTCACCGCGGCGCTCGATACTGCACTCGACGGTGCGATCGGAGCGGGTGCAGAAATCGGCGGCGGACTTGTCGGCGGACTCGAAGGCGGAGTTGCGGGCGGCCTCGAAGGCCTCCTCGGAACGGCCTTCGGCGTCGGTGGAACAGCCGGAGCCCAGCTCGGTACCGCCCTCGAATCCGTACTCGACACCAGCGCAGCCCTCGACCTCGGAGCCGCACTCGGTGCCGGAGCCGACCTCAGCGCAGGACTCGTCGGAGCGATCGACACCGCGGTTGCTGCCGGAGCCGACCTCTCGGGAACCGTCGAAGCAGCACTCGGCGGAGTCGGCGGAGTGGGCGCGGATCTGTCGGGCGGCCTGGCCGGACTCGGCGGAGTGGGTGCAGGCCTCACCGGAGGACTGGCCGGACTCGGAAACGTCGGTGCTGATTTGACCGGTGGTCTCGCGGCTGTCGGAAACGTCGGTTCTGAACTGACCGGTGGTCTCGCGGCTGTCGGAAACGTCGGTTCTGAACTGACCGGTGGTCTCGCGGCAGTCGGAAACGTCGGTTCTGAACTGACCGGTGGCCTGGAGGCTGTCGGAAATGTCGGTGCAGGCGTCACCGGCGGACTCGCCGGTGTGGGTGAGGCTGGTGCCGGTCTGACCGGTGGGCTGGCCGGACTCGGCAGCCTCGGCGGCGGTATCGCAGGCGGAGTGGCCGGCGGAGTCGCCGGCGGCGTCGATGCAGCGGCGTCGGCAGGCGCAGGACTGGAAGGAGCCGTCACCGGCGCTGTGAGCGGCGGAATCGACGCAGCAGCGTCGGCAGGCGCAGGACTCGAAGGTGTCGCAGACACTGCAGGTTCGGTGGCCGGCGGCCTCGAAGGTACCGCTGGCGGAGTCGTCGATGCGGGAACCTCCGTCGGTGGGGAGATCGCCTCGAACGTCGGTGCCGGGCTGGACGCCGGTGCCTCGCTCGGAGGCGGCGTCGCGTCCACTGTGGGTGCGGGTTTGGATGCTGGTGTCGACGCTGCGGCTTCAGCGGGCGGCGAGTTTGACTCCGCCGCAGAGATCGGCGGCCAGGCCGCGGGCAGCCTCACCGGTGGTCTGCAGTCGGGTGCCGAAGGGCTGATCGACGCCGGCGGCAGCCTGTCCAGCGCTGCGTCGGGATCGTTCGAGCAGTCGAGCTCGTTCGATTCCTCGGCGACGGCGGCCGGTAGCGGCTGGTCGAGCGTCGACTCGGACGTCTTCGGTCAGGGCGAGACCGACTCGAGCCTGTTCAGCGAGTCGAGCCTGCACGGTTCGGTGGATTCGGCAGCGGACTCGCTCGGCAACGTCACCGTCGATCACGACTTCGACCCGACGCAGCCCTGATCCTCTCGCCTGCGGGCGGGCATTGATGCGACTCGGCCCCGAGTGTTCACCGGCACTCGGGGCCGAGTCGTCGCTAGAGTTCGTTCCTGGGCGCGAGAGTGGAGCCTGGTACTGCGGAAGTCGACGAGAATGGTTGTGAACACAAGCGTATGGACGGGCAATCTACGGAGCTGGCCGAGCTGCTGAGCCGTACTGCGGCGGCGGCGACAACAGCGGGAAGATCCGACCTGGTGGATCGAGCCGAGGCCGCGCGGTCGCGAGTCCTGGATCCACGTCGACGCATCATCGTGGTCGGACCGCTCAAGCAGGGCAAGAGCCAGTTCGTCAATTCACTGCTCAATCTGACGGTGTGCTCGGTCGGCGACGACGAGACCACCGCAATTCCGACAGTGGTGTCCAACTCCGAGAGTCTCTCCGCGCAGCTCGTACTCGCGGATCCGGGCAACGAGCCCATCCGAGTGGACGTTCCGCCCGAGGAGATCACGACGATCACCCCGGCGAGCCCACGCGCCCAGGGCCGAGAAGTGCTGCGCCTGGACATCGGGGTAGCGAGTCCGCTGCTCGCGGACGGTCTGGTGTTGGTCGATACCCCCGGGGTCGGCGGCCACTCGAATCCACACGCGGCAGGCACTCTGGGGCTGATTCCGTCGGCGGACGCCGTGCTCGTGGTGTCCGACGCCTCGCGCGAATTCACCGAGCCGGAGCTGTCGTTTCTTCGACAGGTGCAGGGATTGTGCCCGGCCGTGGCCGTACTGATCACCAAGATCGATCTGTATCCGCACTGGCGGCAGATCGTGGAGGCCAACCGTGGTCACCTCGATCGCGCGGGCATCGACGTGCAGATGTTGCCGGTGTCGTCCCTGTTGCGTTCGCACGCACTGCGTTTGAACGACGAGGAGCTCAATGCCGAGTCCGGTTTCCAGCAGCTCTACGCGTTCCTGCGCGACGACGTCGTGGCGCGGGCGGATGTCCTGGCGCGCTCGTCGGTCTCGCTCGATGTCCGATCGGTCACCGAACATCTGACACTGTCGTTGGGCAGTGAGCTTGCGGCACTGAAGGATCCGGAGCGTGCGGCGGCAGCAGTGGCCGGGCTGCAGCGTGCCAAGTCCGCTGCCGAGGATCTGCACAAGCGTTCGTCGCAGTGGCAGCAGACGCTCGGTGACGGTATCGCCGATCTCGCGTCGGACATCGATCACGATTTGCGAGACCGGTTGCGTCGCGTCACCCGCGAAGCGGAAGAAACCGTCGACGAAGGCGACCCCGGCAAGGATTGGCCGCAACTCGGCGAATGGCTCGAGGAGCAGATCGCCGCGTCGGTGGGCGACAATTTCGTGTGGGCTCACGAACGGGCACTGTGGCTTTCGGAATTGGTGGCCGAGCACTTCGCCTCCTCCGGAGCGGCAGCGCTGCCCGATCTCGATCTCGGCGAGCTGGAGAACGTCCTCGACCCCGTGTCGTCGTTGGCCGATCTGGAATCGGGTCGCGTCGGGATCACCCAGAAGGTTCTCGTGGGAATGCGCGGGTCCTACGGCGGTGTACTGATGTTCGGTCTGATCACCACGTTCGTCGGGTTGAGCCTGCTCAACCCGATCTCCATCGGCGCGGGAGTGTTGCTCGGTACCAAGGCGTACAAGGAGGACAAGGAAAACCGGATCAAGGCGCGTCGATCCGAGGCGAAGATGGCGATCCGCCGTTTCACCGACGACGTCAGTTTTCAGGTGGGCAAGGAGTCCAAGGACCGGCTGCGGCAGATCCAGCGCGTGCTGCGTGATCACTTCACCTCGATCGCCGAGCAGACGCTGCGTTCGCTCAACGAGTCATTGCGCTCGGCGCAGGAGGCGGCCGCGGCAGACAACACCGACCGTACCGTTCGCATCGCTGCGCTCGAGAACGAGATGCGCGTGGTGGCCGAATTGAATTCTCGGGCAGCAGCTCTCGTCAAGGACATCGCGGTATGAGCGTGGCGGCTCTCGCCCGGGCACGAGAACTGGTCTCGGCGGCACGCTCGACGTACTCCGGTGACGCCGAGGCGTCGTGGATGCTGGACGAATGCCTGTATCGCCTGGACGAGCCGCTGCGGGTGGCTCTCGCGGGATCACTGAAGGCCGGCAAGTCCACACTGCTCAATTCTCTTGTGGGGCAGGATATCGCCCCTACCGACGCGACCGAGTGCACCAAGGTCGTCACGTGGTACCGCAACGGCGTCACTCCTGCGGTCACGGCCTGGTACGACGGCGATCGAGCCGCGAACGTCCTGGTCCAGCGACGGGAAGGCCGATTGACGTTCGACCTCGGGTCCCTGACGGCCGCGCAGGTCGACCGACTCGATGTCGAATGGCCGGCGAGCGCGTTGGCGCAGACGACGATCATCGACACCCCCGGTACCTCCTCACTGTCGCGAGACGTCTCTGCGCGCACGTTGGCGATGCTCACCCCCGAGAACTCGTCCTCGGGTGCCGACGCCGTCGTCTATCTGCTGCGCACCCTCAATGCGACGGACGTGTCGTTTCTCGGGCAGATCGGCGCGCATGTGGGCGGTGACTCGGGCCCACTCGGGGTGATCGGCGTCGTCTCGCGGGCCGACGAGGTGGGCTCGGGCCGGATGGACGCGATGATGTCGGCCAAGGAAGTCGCTGCGCGCTTCGCGTCCGAGCTCGAGGCCACCGGCCTGTGCCAGGCGGTGGTTCCGGTTGCGGGGCTGCTGGCACTCGGTGCGGAAACGTTGCGGCAGAACGAGTTCGCGGCGTTCGAGACGCTGGCTACCGTGCCTACCGAGGACCTGCAGTTGGCGATGCTCTCGGCCGACCGCTTCGTGCGAGCGGAGAGCACGCTACCGGTCGATGCATCGCTGCGGGCCAGCATCGTCGACCGTTTCGGGTTGTTCGGTATTCGGATGGCAGTGACGTTGATTCGGCTGGGTGTGCGCGATTCGCCCACGCTGGCTGCCGATCTGGTCGAGCGCAGCGGCTTGAGCGAACTTCGCTCGGTGATCGACGTGCAGTTCGGTCAACGTGCCGATCAGCTGAAGTTGCATTCGGCACTGGTTGCGCTGCAACGAATCCTGGAGTTCAGACCGGAATCGCACGCCCTGCGCACCGAGGCCGGGCGGATGCTGGCCGACGTGCACGGATTCGCGGAACTACGTTTGTTGGGCCGATTGCGTTCCACCACACCGAAACTCCCCGACGGCGGACTGCTCGAGCTGCAGCGCATCATCGGCGGTTTCGGCATCGCCGCCACCGAGCGCCTCGATCTGCCGCCCGACGCCGGGCGCGTGCAGCAGCGCGATACCGCCCTGGCAGCCGTGCGCAAGTGGCGAGCACTGTCCGAGCATCCACTGCTGGATCGGTTCACCTCGACCTCGTGCGCCCTGGCTGCCCGCAGCGCCGAAGGGATACTCGCCTCACTGGCCTGAGGATGCCCGGGGCAGGAGAGCGACGATCGTCGCGGCGGCCGCGGTGCCCGCCACGACGAAGGGTCCCCACTGAAGGACGCCGCCGAGCAGTGCGGAGGCGTCGGACACGAAGGTCGAGAACGTCACTGCCGCTCCGATGGTGAGGATTCCGACCGCGCCCATCAGAACCTTCGACGACATCGCTGCATTGCGCAACAGATTCAGTGCGACGAAGCCGAGCAACACGAGGACCGCCGCTGCGGCCCCGCTGGACAGTAATGTGGCCGAGGCGGTGTTGCGGACATCGGCGGCACTGGCCGTCGAATCCTGCTGTGACACTGCGGTTTCGACACCGGAAAGCACGGACTCCCAATTCAGAGCGACGATGCCGGCCAATGCGAGCACCAACACCGCCGTCAGAACCCACAGAGCGCTCGCGACCTTCGGCCGGACCGAGCGGGTTGGCTCCTGACGTGGCCGAAGAGGCTCGACGGAAACATCCGGCCGCGGGGGTTGCGGACGCGGCGGGACGGGCCTCCGCGATGTCGGGTCGTTCTGTTCTTCGGCCACGATGCAGGAGTCTATCGGGCGGTGATGGTCGACTGCGGTGTCAGCGCAGCACCACCGCCACACCCTCGTACGGCTGCAGGGTCATCGGGAAGCTGTTCAGTTCGTCCACGGTGGCGATCTCGTTGTCGTCGAACACGTCGATGGCGCACGTGCCGGGCACCAGGTGCTTGGACTGAATGGTCGCGCTGATCTCCTCGGACGAGAAGTTCAGCACCGTCGCCTGAATGGTTCCCTGGCTGAGTTCGTGCACCATCACCAACAGTCCCTTGTGCGAGACCGTCGGAATGTCGATCTGCTGTGCGGTGGCGATACCGAACTTGTTGCGCAGCTCGATGATTCGCGCCAACTGGCGAGCGAACGACTGCGGATCCGCCAATTGCTCGGGGAGCGAGCCGTAGAGGCTGCGCCCGCGGGGGATGCCGGACTCCGAGCGGACGGCCTCGGGGAAGTACCCCATCAGATCGTGTGCGCCGCGGTTGAGCCACCGAGTGTCACCTTCGCGGATGAGATCCTCGACCTCGTCGGCGTCGATGGGCAGGATGCCCAGCAGATCCCAGCCGGACAGCGCGAACACGCCGGGCTGCAACGCGTTGTACATCGCGAGCAGCAAGTGGGCTCGCTTGACCGTCTCGATGTCGCGCTCGTCCATTCGATCGAGATCGCGAATACCGAGGGATGCAGTGATCACACTTGCTGTGGTGCAGGCGATTCCGTTGGTGGTGAACGTTCGGTTGTACGGTGCCCAGCGTCCGGTGAGTCGATCGGTCAGTTCGCCGCGGATGCGATCGCCCAGATCACTGCCCTTGACTGCCTCGCCGCCGTAGGTGAACTCGTCGTCGGCGTGCAGGGTGGCGAAGTGGATGAGCTCGAACGTCATCTCGTCGTGATTCTGCAGTGCGTGCACGAGGGAGGCCGTGTCGACACCATGATCACGCGCCAGAGTCATGGTGAGCCTGAGGAACTCGGTGTTTCCCATGACGAGCGCGTGCTGATAGGCCGGACGGTTGATGAAGTCGTACGACAGGTCGGCACCGTTTTCACCCATGGCCTTGATGTCGTCGATCGTCAGGTTCAATTCCTGGAAGGTGAACCCACCCATCTTGCGTACCACGCTGGCGATCAGGTGGTTCGCGGCCTCGGACAAGGGGTGGCCCTCGGACCAGCCCGGTCCTTCGGCTCGACGTTCGACACCGAGAAATCCGTTGGCGTCCAATCGCAGAGCGCCTGCACCCAGATCGGCGATGGAGTGGCACGCGTCGCCGATCACCAATCGCATGCCGGCGAAAGAGGGATCGAGCCAGTTGATCGACGGCTGACCGGCCTTGAAGTAGTGCAGGTACACCCAGCGACGTTCGACGCCGTCGACGCCGACGACGGGAGGTGTTGCGCTCCAGTTGGTTTCCTTCACGCCGAGCTCGTAGAAGATCACTCGTTGCAACTGGCCGATGATGTAGCCGGCGCGGGCGAGATTGGCCTCGGCCTCGGCGTCGATGTTCTGCGAATCGGCACCGGCGCGCACTCGTGGCAGTAGGTGCCAGTCCTGCGGTTCGATCTCGACCATGTGGTAGATGCCGGGGTAGTCGGCGACGGCCATCTCGGCGAGGCGGAAGTCTGCACCCTTGCCGGTGTGGCCGGGCACGATGTCGTCGATGACGATCCCGTCGTACGCCGACGCCACCACGCAGAGGCGTCGGAACTCCTCTTCGGATCCGAACGCGGGGTCGATCTGCATGCCGATGCGGTCGAAGTGCCCGTCGACCGAGGGGGTCGGTCGCCAGCCGTGGATGCCGCCTGCGACCTTCACCGGGCCGGTATGCACTGCGGTGACACCGATTTCGGAGAATGCCTGCCACAGTTTCTCGTCGCCCAGAGTGCTCAGGAAGCTCGTCTGTGGGGCGTTGATCACCGAGATGGGGTACGCGGTGAACCACACCGGAGCTCGCTCCACGGCGGCGCGAGGGTCGGGGTCCGCGTACGGGTTCTGCCACATGCTGCCCTTGCCCGAGAGTTGCTCGGCAATGAGCTTGGCGTCCCGCAGCATCGACTGTTCGGTGAGCCAATCCACGTAGTCGGGATTGGACGCAACCGGCTCGCTGTCGGGCGTGGGGCTGTTGCTGCGGTTGGCGCGACGCACCGAAGGTCGAAGTGGTTTCGGCCGAGCCGGGTAGAACTTCTCGTCGTAGGTGATCTCGCTCGGTTCGTGCTGCACTTCGGGATCCATGTGCCTCCGTAGCCTCGCTTTTTCTCAACCCTACGTAGGGCGCGGCCGATCCGCAGGGTTGTGGTTCCCCTGATCGTCGAGCGGTGAAACCTCACTCGCCGACCGGTGAAACCTACGCCGAACTACACGTATGTGATTCGCCGGCGCCGTTTTCCTTCGATATGCGAACGTCATCGAATCGAGACCGCCTGGTGTGGAATGTCTGATTCGGATAGGCCATAGTGAGTCAGGTACCAACTGCCCCTTCAGTCACATCAGACTCATGGGTCACATCCCCCTCAGCTACAGGAGTTGTTCATGCGACGTCTTGCCCGCACATCGATCCTGGCCTCGACGGCCGCTCTGGCCGCCGCCATCGGTGCGGTTGCCATCGCACCCATCGCCTCCGCCGAGCCCGAGGCCGAGCCCGCGATGCCACTCGGCTCCGCGGTCCTCGAAAGCCCCGACCTGGTGGTCACCATGGCCACCGTCTGCGACACAGATGTCGAGGACGCGCCCGAGGGCGGCGTCGTGGCATTGCAGGTCAAGGTCGACAACATCGGCGCGGACGACGCGTCGAACGTCAACGTCAACTACGGCGCGCTGCCGGGCGTCCAGGGTCAGAACACCGAGACGACCATCAAGGCAGGCGAGGCAGCGACGTACACCGTGCCCTCCGTAGACCGTGAATGGGTCGCTCGGCCGGCTGGTGCCGCAGCCTTCGCCAGCGCACTCGACGCCGATTTCATGAACAACATCACCGCCGGCCTGCTCAGCTACAGCTGCATCCCGGCACCCGTCGAGGAGCCTGCCGAGTAGTTCCTCTCTCCACGCTTTCTCCCCGCTGCGCCGCGACGATCCCTGCTGATCGTCGCGGCGTACTGCTGTGGAGGGGCTTCGCCCCATGTGAGTAGAAGTTCGTAGCAGGCACCGAATTTCCATGCACGTGCGGCGCAGCCGCTCCCTCGGGAACAAATTCGCCACACCCTCCGTTGTGCAGGTCAGCAGCCTTGAGTGGATGAGGCTCAAGTTGGAAGTTGACGCAACAAGACGCGTTGTGCAAACTTGAGCGGAGTTCGCTCACCCAGGGACTGAACCCCAGCAATAACAGGAGGAAACATTATGGCTCGTGCGGTCGGTATCGACCTCGGGACCACCAACTCGGTCGTGTCCGTCCTCGAGGGCGGCGAACCGGTTGTCGTCGCCAACTCCGAGGGATCACGCACCACCCCGTCGATCGTCGCTTTCGCCAAGAACGGTGAAGTGCTGGTCGGCCAGCCCGCGAAGAACCAGGCGGTCACCAACGTCGATCGCACGATTCGTTCCGTGAAGCGCCACGTCGGCACGGACTGGACCGTGGAGATCGACGACAAGAAGTACACCCCTCAGGAAATCTCCGCGCGCACGCTGCAGAAGCTCAAGCGCGACGCCGAGGCCTACCTGGGTGAGGAAATCACCGACGCGGTCATCACCGTTCCCGCCTACTTCGAGGACGCACAGCGCCAGGCCACGAAGGAAGCCGGCCAGATCGCCGGCCTCAACGTCCTGCGCATCGTCAACGAGCCCACCGCGGCAGCTCTCGCATACGGACTGGACAAGGGCGACAGCGAGCAGACCATTCTCGTGTTCGACCTCGGCGGCGGCACGTTCGACGTCTCGCTGCTGGAAATCGGCGACGGCGTCGTCGAGGTCCGCGCGACGTCCGGCGACAACCACCTCGGTGGCGACGACTGGGACGAACGCATCGTGACCTGGCTCGTCGACAAGTTCAAGGCTCAGAACGGCATCGATCTGACCAAGGACAAGATGGCGCTGCAGCGTCTGCGTGAGGCTGCCGAGAAGGCGAAGATCGAACTGTCCTCCGGGCAGAGCACCTCGATCAACCTCCCGTACATCACGGTCGACGGCGACAAGAACCCGCTGTTCCTCGACGAGCAGCTCAGCCGCTCCGAGTTCCAGAAGATCACCTCCGACCTCCTCGACCGCACCCGTGCGCCGTTCCAGGCAGTGGTCAAGGACTCCGGCATCGCCGTCAAGGACATCGACCACGTCGTGCTCGTCGGTGGTTCGACGCGTATGCCCGCCGTGTCCGAGTTGGTCAAGGAGCTCTCCGGTGGACGCGAGCCCAACAAGGGCGTCAACCCGGACGAGGTCGTGGCCGTCGGTGCCGCACTGCAGGCCGGTGTGCTCAAGGGTGAGGTCAAGGACGTTCTGCTCCTCGACGTCACGCCGCTGTCCCTCGGCATCGAGACCAAGGGTGGCGTGATGACCAAGCTCATCGAGCGCAACACCACCATCCCGACGAAGCGTTCCGAGACCTTCACCACCGCTGACGACAATCAGCCGTCGGTGCAGATCCAGGTCTTCCAGGGTGAGCGCGAGATCGCCTCGCACAACAAGCTCCTCGGCTCCTTCGAGCTGACCGAGCTGCCCCCGGCTCCTCGCGGCATCCCGCAGATCGAGGTCACCTTCGACATCGACGCCAACGGCATCGTGCACGTCACGGCCAAGGACAAGGGCACCGGCAAGGAAAACACGATCAAGATCCAGGACGGCTCCGGCTTGTCCAAGGAAGAGATCGACCGCATGGTCGCCGACGCGGAAGCTCACGCAGACGAGGACAAGGCTCGTCGCGAAGAGGCCGAGGTTCGCAACCAGGCAGAGTCGTTGGTCCACCAGACGGAGAAGTTCGTCAAGGACAACGAGGACAAGGTCGACGCCGAGCTCAAGGGACGCGTCGAAACCGCTATCGCCGACGCCAAGACGGCTCTCGCGGGCAGCGACATCTCGGCAGTCAAGGCCGCCGTGGAGAAGCTCTCGACCGAGTCGCAGGCTCTCGGCACCGCCATCTACGAGGCTCAGGCCAAGGAGCAGGGCGGCGCAGAGGGTGGCGCTCAGGCCGCTGACGACGGTGTCGTCGACGCAGAGGTTGTCGACGAGCCCGCCGACGACACGGACAAGAAGTGACGTCGGGTAACACCGAGCAAGAACCGGTCACTTTCGTGGACAAGCGGAAGATCGATCCCGAGACCGGTGAAGTACGGGAAGGTGACGCAGTGCCGGAGACCCTCGTGGGTGCCGGTACTGCGCCCCAGCCCGGCTCGGTGGACGAAGAGGGAATCGAAGCAGAGGTGGTCGAGGACCCGCGTGACAAGCAGGTCGCCGAGCTCACCGCAGATCTGCAGCGCGTGTCGGCGGAGTACGCCAACTACCGGCGTCGTACCGACCGTGAGAAGCAGACCGGAGCGGAGAACGCGAAGGCGTCCGTCGTCTCGCAGCTTCTTCCGGTTCTCGACGACCTCGAGCGAGCCCGCCAGCACGGCGATCTCGAAACCGGGCCGCTCAAGGCAGTGGCGGACAAGTTGTCAGGGGTGTTCTCGAACATCGGACTGACCACGTTCGGAGCCGAGGGCGACGCCTTCGACCCGGCCGTCCACGAGGCCGTCTCCCACGAGGGCGACGGCAGCAGTCCGGTCGTCGGAACGCTGATGCGCAAGGGCTACAAGCTCGGCGATCGCGTCCTGCGGACCGCGATGGTAGGCGTCGTGGACAGTGCAACAGAAGAATCGGATGCACCCGCGTCCGACGAGCAGTAAACAGAAATAGCGCGAGAGGAGGAAACGCCCGGTGAGCCAGCGGGAGTGGATCGAGAAGGACTTCTACAAGGAGCTGGGCGTTTCCTCCAGCGCGAGTGCAGAAGAGATCAAGAAGGCGTACCGAAAGTTGGCTCGGGACAACCATCCCGACGCCAATCCCGGCAACACCTCGGCCGAGAACAAGTTCAAGGCGGTCAGCGAGGCTCATGCCGTTCTCGCCGACCCGGCCAAGCGCAAGGAATACGACGAGGCGCGACGACTGTTCGCCTCGGGCGGCTTCGGTAGTCGCGGTAGCGGTGGATTCTCGCCCGGCGCTGGCGGATTCGGCGGCGGTGGCCAGACCTTCGACGTCGGAGACATCTTCGGTCAAGGCGGCGGCGACGGCGGAATCGGCGACCTGTTCGGTGGCTTGTTCAACCGCGGTGGCGCGCAGCAGCGCACCCAGAGCAACCGGCCCCGACGCGGCAGCGACGTCGAGACCGAGACCTCGTTGCAGTTTCGTGAAGCGGCACAGGGCGTTACGGTCCCCCTGAAGTTGACGAGCCCGTCCTCGTGTACCACCTGCCACGGCAGTGGCGCGAAGCCCGGCACCAGCCCACGGGTGTGCCCCAAATGCAACGGCCAAGGCGTCGTCAACAGAAACCAAGGCGCATTCGGCTTCAGTGAGCCGTGCGACGACTGCCGCGGGACCGGGTCCATCATCGACGACCCGTGCGTCGACTGCCGTGGCACCGGAGTGCAGAACCGCACCCGCACCATCACCGTGCGCGTCCCGGCAGGCATCAGTGACGGGCAGAAGGTTCGGCTCGCCGGTCAAGGCGAGGCGGGGCTTCGCGGAGCACCGTCCGGCGACCTGTTCGTGACCGTACGGGTCAAGCCCGACAAGGTGTTCGGCCGTACCGGCGACGACCTCACGGTCACCGTCCCGGTGAGTTACGGCGAACTGGTGCTCGGTACCACGTTGTCGGTGCCCACCCTCGAGGGGCGCGTCGGCGTGAAGGTTCCTCCGGGGACCGTCGACGGCCGGGTGCTGCGGGTGCGCGGACGCGGCATCCCGAAGAAATCCGGTACCGGTGATCTGATGGTGACCGTCAAAGTTGCCGTCCCGCAGAAACTGGACGATGCTGCTACCGACGCTCTGAAGAACTATCTGGAAGCCGAGAAGGCCAGCGGATTCGACCCGCGGGCCGGGTGGGCAGGTGTGTGATGTCGGTCCCTCCCGAGGGCGGATCTGCGAAATCCCGTGGCGGACAAGCTGATCCCGACGCGCAGGTCTTCGTGATCTCCGTCGCGGCGCAGTTGGCAGGCATGCACGCCCAGACATTGCGGACCTACGATCGACTCGGATTGGTCACTCCGCTTCGCACCACGGGTGGCGGTCGACGCTACTCGCCGCGTGACGTCGCGCTGCTTCGTGAGGTGCAGCGACTCTCGCAGGACGAGGGCGTCAACCTCGCGGGCATCAAGCGCATCATCGAACTCACCAATCAGGTCGAGGCACTGCAGTCTAGAGTGTCCGAGTTGGCTCAGGAGTTGGCCAACGTGCACGCCAGCTATCGCCGCGACCTGGTGCCGATCCAACGCAACGCCCTGGTGGTCTGGAAGCCGAAGCACCAGCGCTAGGTTCGCCTCCCGCAGATTTCTCGCAAACGCGCGCGCATTTGTCAGGTGCCCCTCTTTGCCAAGCTTCTGGTGAGTCATTCGAGAAGCTATGGAGGGTTACCGCATGTTGAGTGCTGAATTCACAGGGGAGCAGATCCGGGAGATGGTGTTCGAGTACTGCCGGTTGCCGTATGGGA
>NZ_JALGQE010000049.1 GCF_022810405.1 Rhodococcus sp. ARC_M5 | reverse complement strand
TTCGTGACGGGTTCACGTGGTCGTCGCAACGAGCAGTCGTTTGTTGTACTCCTCGAGGGGAGTATCCCATCCCAGGGTTTTTCTGGGGCGGTTGTTCAGTAGCGCGGCGACCTCGTCGAGCCGTTCGGGACCGTGCACCGATAAGTCGGTGCCCTTCTTGAAGTACTGACGGAGCAGACCGTTGGTGTTCTCGTTGGTGCCCCGCTGCCACGGGGAGTGCGGATCACAGAAGTAGATCTGCACCCCTGTGGCTATGGTGATCTCGGCATGCTTGGCCATCTCCCCACCTTGATCCCAGGTGATCGAACGCATCAGTGCCGCAGGCAGTTCCGCGATCTTCGCCGTCATCGCCTCGGCCACCGACGCCGCCGAATGATCGATGGGAAGATGCAGCAACATCACCAACCGCGACGTCCGCTCGACCAACGTCCCGATCGCCGACCCACCCTTGGTCCCGATGATCAGATCACCCTCCCAATGGCCGGGAACGTTGCGGTCGGCGACCTCGGCAGGCCGCTCGGAAATGTTGATCATTCCCCGGATCTTCGATCGCCGTTCGGTGGTCCGGCGATGCGCGAGACGCACCGGCCGACCCGTCCGAAGATGCCTGGTCAGCTCCTTGGTCAAGCCACCTTTGCTCTGAACGTACAAGCTCTGATAGATCGTTTCGTGCGACACATGCATCTCCGGAGAGTGAGGAAATTCCTTCCTCAGTGTCGCCGAGATCTGCTCGGGCGAGTAGTCCAACTCCAACAGCGCCTGCACCCGATCCCGCAGCAACGGTGTCAGCTCGAGCTTGCCCTTCTTCGGGCGTCTGGCTGCCTTGCGGGCGTCACGTTCGGCCTGATGCGGCTTGTACTGACCACGGAAATAGCTGTGCCGCTTGAGTTCTCGACTGATCGTCGACACCGCTCGGCCCAGGCACGTCGCGATCGCGGTCATCGTCCAGCCGTCCCGGACACCGTCGGCAATGAACTCCCGTTCGTCCAGCGAGAGGAAACGCCCGCTCGGTGGCGGTGTCGAGCGAGGCCGCACACCACCGCGCTCGTACACCCAGTTCCAGCCGCTGCCCTCGCTGATCCCGACCGCGAGGGCAGCGTCCTTGACCGTCACGCCACTGCTACGCAGTGACCAGAACGCCATCCGAACCTGATGAGAGAAACCCGGGTGAACCATCGCAAACATCCCTAATGATCAGGCACGTTGCAACCACCGCTCGAATCCGCCCGTAG
>NZ_JALGQE010000048.1 GCF_022810405.1 Rhodococcus sp. ARC_M5 | reverse complement strand
TGGTTCCGCGTCAGACTGAACCGATGAACTCGCAACCGAAGGGCCGGCAGGGAATGGTCGAACGGCGAGCCATCGAGACGGCGCGCCACGCCGAGGAACTCGCCCAACGTGACGCTCAGATCCGTGAGCTCAAGGAGACCAACGAGCTGCTGGGAAAAGCTATCGGGCTCTTGCACACACTGAACGTGCCCGAGCCCGACGACACCCCACCGACACGCGATCCCACCGATTCCTGAGCACAGAGAACACCCTCGTCGGCGAACTGGCCCCGCTCACCGGATCGGTGCGTCGAGCATTGACGATGGTCGGGTTGTCCCGCTCGACGTGGCATTACCGCCGCAACCCCAGGGTCAAAACCGAACACCCTGTGCACCAACGTGATCGGCAGTATCCGAGCAGAATCGACACCACCGATCGCACGCGGGTCGAAGCGTTGATCGACACCGGATGGCAAGCCGGCAACTCGGTCGATCACTCCTTCGCCACCGCCTGGGACACCGGAACGATGATCGCCTCACGTCGCTCGTGGTGGCGCATCGCAGCAGCGGTGATCGATCAACGCAACCGCCCGAGCACACCGACCAAGAAAAGCACCCGCACCCCGCGCCGGATGCCCGTCCACACCGCCACCGCACCCGGTCAGGTGTGGAGTTGGGACATCACCGATCTGCACTCACCGTGGCGCGGTGCCTCGTTCAAGGCGTACTCGATCATCGACATCCACTCCCGGCTGATCGCAGGGTGGCGCGTGGAGGAACGAGAGAGTGATCACCTCGCCGCAGAGATGTTCGAGATCGCCATAAAGCATTACGGCGCACCATCATTCGTCCACGCCGATTCCGGTGCCGCGATGCGCTCGAATACTCTCAGGAACTGTTTGACCGCACACGGCGTCGGGCTCACCCACAACCGGCCCTACGTCAGTAACGACAATCCGTTCTCCGAGTCCGAGTTCCGGACCATGAAATACCGGCCGAACTACCCGGGCATCTTCTCCGACATCGATACCGCCCGCGGACACCTCACCGACTACGTCCACTGGTACAACACCGACCACAAACATTCCGGCATTGCATTGTTCTCACCCGCAGACGTGCACTCCGGGAGCTGGCGACAGTTATGGACCGACCGCGATCGCGCCCACCAGGCCTACTACGACCGACACCCCGAACGGTTCCGCCGCCGCCCCTGCACACCACAACCGCCCGCAACCGTCGGAATCAACAACAACCGACTCCAGACAGCTTGACATTGAGCGGCGTTCAGCAAACGCGCGCGCGTTTGCG
>NZ_JALGQE010000047.1 GCF_022810405.1 Rhodococcus sp. ARC_M5 | reverse complement strand
TGAGGTTCACCCCGGATGGTGGACACCGAGATAGCGGGACCGATGGTTCCGCTGGAAGGATGTCCGCATGTCCCGCAAACGCAGGTCGTTCACGACCGAATACAAGGTCGAGGCCGCCCGTAGGGTGATCGATTCCGGCCGCACCATCGCCGAGGTCGCCCGCGAACTGGGCATCAACGAAGGACTGCTCGGCCGCTGGGTCGCCGACGAACGCCGCCGGATCGAAGCCGCCGCAGCATCCGGTGACCAGCCGCTCACGGCCGCCGAACGCACCGAGCTGGCCCGGTTACGCCGGCAGGTCTCCGAGCAGGAGAAAGACATCGCGTTCCTGAAAAAAGCGTCCGCGTACTTCGCAGCCAATCAACAAAAGTAGAGCTCTACACGTTGATGGCCGCGGAGTACGCGAACTCCGCAGTCCACCGGATGGCACGCCTGCTCGAAGTGTCGACATCCGGTTTCTACAAACACCAAGGACGCAGTGTGACAACCAGATTGGCGCAGCGGCAGCAACGTAGAGCCGATCTGGAGATCAAGATCCTCGCGATCCACCAGGAGTCGAAAGGCGTCTACGGAGCACCGCGCATCACCGCCGAACTTCACGATCGAGGCGAGGTGATCACCGAGAAGACCGTCGCCACGATCATGCGCTCCCTCGGCGTCGTGGGGATCAGCCCACGTACGTTCAAGATCCGCACCACCGTGGTCGACCCGTTGGCCTCGTTCCCCGAGGATCTGGTGCAGCGCCGGTTCGATCAGGGGCACGTCGATGCGGTGTGGACCTCGGACATCACGTACCTGACCTGCGGCGAGGGCGATATGTACCTGTGCGCCATCAAGGACGAGCACTCGAAAAAGGTCCTCGGGTGGGCCGTCGCCGATCACATGCGCACCGAGCTCGTCCTCGACGCTCTGGACATGGCAGTTGCCGGACGTGGCGGCGACGTCGCGGGCACAATCCTTCACTCGGACAGGGGAAGTCAATACACCGCCGAGATCATGAAGCAGGCATGCGAACGGTACGGGTTGCGGCGCTCGATGGGCGCGACCGGCATATGCTGGGACAACGCCGGCGCGGAGAGTTTATGGTCGACGTTCAAGCACGAGTACTACTACCGACATACGTTCGCGTACAGGACCGAATTGGTTGCTGCAGTTGACAACTGGATGAACTTCTACAACACTCGACGTAGGCACTCCACGATCGGAATGCTCAGCCCCCACAATTACGAACAGTCACTGAACGCGCCGATTATGGCCGCGTAGCCACTGTCCACTTTTCGGGGTGAACCTCA
>NZ_JALGQE010000046.1 GCF_022810405.1 Rhodococcus sp. ARC_M5 | reverse complement strand
ACGGCACCGTCGTCCGGTTCGACGGTGCCAAGGAATTCGCGAACCTCCAGGTCGGATACGACCCCGCGCAGCGGTGGGTGCTCGTGTTCGCGGTCACGATGATGACCGGACTACTGGTGTCCCTGGTGATATTCGGCCCACCGCGACCCCTATGAGAACGAGCACCGTCAGCAATCTCGACCGACACCTCCGACCGCCAAGTGGCTCGAACCAGGTCTCCGTCAGATCCAGGACGGTTCAGCATGCCCGTGGGCGTCGCCCTCAGCCTTGGGTGGGGTCGGCAACGATGCGCAAGTAGGGGCGAGGGGCAGTCCAGCCATCCGGATAGATCTTTTTAGCATCCTCGTCGCTGACCGAGCCGGCAATGATCACGTCGCCACCTCTATTCCACTGGGCGGGGGTGGCCACCTTATGCGCGGCAGTGAGTTGTAGCGAGTCGATTACACGCAGCACCTCGTCGAAGTTGCGGCCGGTGGTCATCGGGTAAATGAGCACCAACTTGATCGTCTTATCGGGGCCGATGACGAAGACATTGCGCAGCGTCGCCATCTCGGCCGGAGTGTGACTGGTCGGGTCGCCGGCGATTTCGGCGGGTAGCATCCCGTAGGCCTTCGAAATGGTGTAGTCGTTGTCGGAAATCATCGGATAGTTGGGCGCGGTACCTTGTGTTTCGGCGATGTCGTCGGCCCATGCGACGTGGTTGTCGAGTGGGTCGACTGACAACCCGATGATCTTGGTGTTGCGTTGGTCGAATTCGGGTTTGATCGTGGCCATGTAACCGAGTTCGGTCGTGCACACCGGGGTGAAATCGCGGGGGTGGGAGAACAGAACTGCCCAGCTTTCACCGATCCACTCGTGGAAGTTGATCGGACCCTGGGTGGTTTGGGCGTGGAAATCGGGGGCGGTGTCGCCAATGGTGAGTGTCATCAGTGGTTGTCCTTCCGGTGCGGTGGTGCGGTGGTGCCGACGATAGCGGTCGAGTCTTAAGTGAACCTGAGGTCGGCGGCGACGCGGTCTTCCGTATACCCCTACCGGTATAGCCCATCAATGGGCGACTACGACAGGTCACGGGTGGCCCCGACCCCTCGGTGCAACGATGACTGACCCGGCCTCTCCAGCCCATGGGCCGCGACATCCGCACCGAGGCCACCGTCCAGCTTCGGCCACCTCGACCACCCTTACCGCTAGGGGTAAACTGGAGTTTCATCGAACGAAGGACTGAACGACATGACTGGTGACACCGTAAGCATCGCATTGGTATTGAACCGTTTGCGGCGTGCGCAGGGTCAGCTCGCAGGAGTGATCTCGATGATCCGGACCTACTCGACGAAGCTGCCGACGGTGTCGACACCCGTTTCGAGGGTGCCAAACAGATCTTCCGCAGTCTGAAGCGGTCGTTCGTCACGCAGCCAGATCATATCCAGGTCTTTCCGGGTCACG
>NZ_JALGQE010000045.1 GCF_022810405.1 Rhodococcus sp. ARC_M5 | reverse complement strand
GATAGTGCCCCATGGGGTGGTGTAATTCGGATCGGTGAACCATCCGGTTCATGATCAACGAGTTGTGTTGTATGTTAGGCGCTTTCGAGCTGAGGTGTCAACGACTCAGCGGTCGTGTCGGTTGATACTGCAGCGCGTTCCTTCCTGGCGATGACGACCCTCAGCTCGTCCATCGACACGTCGGAGACGTAGCGGCGGGTCACTTGCCACTCGTCGTGCGCTTCGATCACCACCGCGGTCGCCAGGCGCAGGAACGCCGCCGGGTTGGGGAAGATCTCCACGACATCGGCGCGGCGTTTGATCTCCTTGTTGAGTCGTTCGATCGGATTGTTCGACCAGATTTTCTGCCAATGCGACTTCGGGAACGCACGGAACGCGAGCACATCTTCCTTCGCACCGTCCATCATCGCCGACACCTTCGGAAACGACCCGGCGAGCGTCTGCGCGACCTGATCCCACTGCGCTGCAACAGCATCCGGCTCGGTGTGCGCGAAGATCGTCTTGATCGCCGCCATCACCGGAGGCACCTGCTTCGACGACACCGCGGAAGTGACGTTCCGCATGAAATGCACCCGGCAACGCTGCCACGACGCCCCGGTGAACTGCTGCGCCACAGCAGCTTTCAAACCGGCATGCGCATCGGAGATCACCAGATGCACCCCCGACAGCCCCCGCGCCTTGAGCCCGATCAGGAACTCCCGCCAGAAATCGAACGACTCACTGTCCCCGACCGCGGTGCCCAACACTTCACGGGTGCCGTCGATCGACACCCCGGTCGCGACGACGAGCGCATGCGAGACCACATGCGCCCCGATCCGCACCTTGCAATACGTCGCGTCGAGGAAGACGTACGGAAACGTGGTGTGGGTCAACGTTCGCTCACGAAACCGCGCGATCTCCGTATCGAGCCCTTGGCAAATTCTCGACACAGTCGACTTCGAGACGCCCGAGTCAACACCCAACGCTGCGACGAGGTCGTCGACGTTGCGGGTCGACACTCCGTGCACGTAGGCCTCCATGATCACCGCGTACAACGCCTGATCGATGCGTCGGCGACGCTCGAGCAGGCTGGGGAAGAACGACCCTGTGCGCAGCTTCGGGATCTGGATCTCGACGTCTCCGCTGGTCGTCGACACCGTCTTCGAGCGGGTGCCGTTCCGGTAGTTCGTGCGCTCGGCCGTCCGCTCGTAGCGGCCG
Organism: Rhodococcus sp. ARC_M5; assembly: GCF_022810405.1. GTDB lineage: Bacteria > Actinomycetota > Actinomycetes > Mycobacteriales > Mycobacteriaceae > Rhodococcoides > Rhodococcoides navarretei. Next base: position 277 of record NZ_JALGQE010000045.1, on the reverse strand, counting down.
GCACCGAGGACCTCGGTCGCTTCGGCGTCGATCAGCGCCTGCAGGCCGGCGCGGATCAGCTCGGCGAACACCGACGCCGGGTCTGCACCCTTGAGTGCATCGAGCTGGGTGATCAGGGCAGAATGGTCGTGGGTCATCGCGTGGTCCTTTGGTCGAGTCACTGTGAGAGGTAACTCGTTCATCACTACGCGATGGCCCACCCACAACACGGGTACGACACGCCCGAGCTGCGGCTACGCCGCCTCACCGAATGTCCACCACCCCACGGGACTTACCC
>NZ_JALGQE010000044.1 GCF_022810405.1 Rhodococcus sp. ARC_M5 | reverse complement strand
AGGTGATGGCCGGGCCGAGGTGCAGTGTTGGAATCAGTGTCGGTTCTGTAGGCTTGGAGCCTACGTATCCGACATTTGATGGAGGTAACTGTGACGACAAGCGATGTGCGACGCCGTCATGCCGGGTTACCTCCCGCGTTTGCACGGCTTCCGATGCGGATGGTGCGAGCCGCGACAGCGGCCGATGTCTACGCGCACCCGCGAGCCGAGCTTGCGCGGCTGACGGACCTGGGCCTGCTGCACCGAGTGGCGACGGGCTTCTACGTGGCCGTGCCCGACGATCGGGTCGGGACCGAGTGGATGCCTGGCCTGGAGGCTGCAGCAGTTGGTATCGCTGTCGCGGCGTACGGCCGCGATGACGCTGTGGTGATGGGTATCAGCGCAGCGCGGTTGCACGGTGTTCTTCCGCGTGCGTTGGCGACGGCTGTGGTGGCTGTGCCGACGCGACACGATCCGATTCGGTTGGTGGATCGGCCGGCGTTGGTTCGGTTCGTCGTGCGCGACACCGCACGTCTGGATGCGGAGCGTATCGATACCGAGTTGGGTCCGGTGTTGGTGACGACTGCGGAGCAGACGGTGTTGGATCTGGTAAAGCGTCCGGGTCTCGGTGACGCCGAGGCTGAGGTGTGGCCGGCGGTGGAGCAGTTGTATCGACGGTGCGATCCGAAAGTGTTAGCCGAGATCGCTGGGGCTCAGAAGATGCGAATGACGTTGACGCGGCTGCAGGCTCGGTTGGGGGAGAAGTAGTGAATCCCCGCGAGTTGGCCTCGGTGGCCGCGCAATTCGGTGTCGCGCGTGCACAGGTCGAGCGGGATCACCTGATCTCGCACCTGCTCGGCTATCTGAGTGCGCATTTCGCGGATCGGATTGTGTTCATCGGCGGAACAGCCTTGGCTCGAACCCATTTGGTCGATGGTCGTCTCAGTGAGGACATCGACCTGATTGCGGTCGGTTCCAGATCGGAGGTCGCTCGTGATCTCGACCGCGCTCTCCCACGCGCGGTGATGCGCAGCCACGGGCGTCTGGTGTGGGATCCTGCGATCAGCGAGGTGCCTGAGCGCCTCGGTGCAGTGTTGAGGTCGCAGTCCGGACTGGCGGTCAAGGTGCAGTTGCTGTCGGCGGAAGGTCGCCCAGCATGGCCTCTGGAGAACCGGCGACTCGAACAGCGGTTTGAGGATGCACCGGGAGCTGAGTTGACGGTGCCCACGCGGCCCGCCTTCGTTGCGGGTAAGACGGCCACCTGGTGTGATCGGCGGGCGTCGCGTGATCTGTGGGACTTGTGTGCACTCACTCGGATTGGCGCATTCGAGCCGGCAGTGGCCGATTTGTATCGGAGGTTCGGGCCCACGAACAAGCTGCCAGGGCAGTGGCAATTCGCGGACATACCGACCGAATCCGATTGGTTGAGTCAGTTGTCGGGGCAGACGCGGCTGATCGTGACAGCGCGCGAAGCGGCAAACCTTGTGGCCCGGGCATGGCAGGCGCTGGCGACACGTTAGTCCTGCAGTCGCATGAAACAGTCTTGCGGTAAAGGCCCGCAACTCAGGCAGTCTGCGAGCGAATTAGGCTGTGCTGCCGAATATTCGA
>NZ_JALGQE010000043.1 GCF_022810405.1 Rhodococcus sp. ARC_M5 | reverse complement strand
GGTATGCGTCCAGTTCTTCTTCGTCAACATCGATTTCGCCGAAGAGTACGTACATTGTTGTGTCCCATGGGCGAAGGCCATCGTGCCTGGGAGTGAGAAGAACCGCGACCGTCCGGCAAGCATCAACTGCGTCGGCGGGAAGCCCGGAGATCCATTCGTGGTGGCGGAGCATCGTCCACCCACGGAAGACTGCTTGGTGGTGTCCGCTGAGATGGTTCAGCACGCCGAAGGCTAAATGTAAGTGGTTGTCCCCCAGCCAGTAACGGCGAGGCTCAAACCGCGTCTCACCATTGAGCGCGTCTTGAGCGATTCGGAGCTGGTCGAGCAGTCGTCGGCCGATCGCGGCCCGCTCGAGTACCGGATGCTGATCGAGCATGTGCAGCACGTTCAAGCGGTCGAGTTCGGGACGATCCCAGGACGACGTAGCGACGTCCTCGAGCATCTGGCGATACAGCGCTGCCCCCGCGGTGTCGAGACTCGATGCTGGCTCCCTCGGTAAGAGGGGATACGAAAAGTGTTGGGCTAGTGCTGGATAGTGTTTGTTGGTATCAGCGTTCCGGGTTGCTTCGAGGTCGGCATTCGCGAGCTCGAAATAGTGTGGCACGTGTTCACCCGGTGCGACTTCGTCGCCTTTTACTCGGTGAATGTATGCGCCGACGGCGGTGATCGACCTCAGCTGGTCGAAGAGGAATTCCCACTCACGCCGTAGAAGAGCCACTACTGCAAGCGACGGCGTCGATGAGACGGGGGAGATGTGCTCGGGTGGCTGGTCGTGATCGATTATCACAACACCCACCCATGCGAATACCGCAGCGTCGACGTGAATAGAGCGTCCACGAGCGTTGTGAAGGGTCTTGGGTGTGGCGGTGAGAGTTCGTACTGTGCCTGCGGCCTGGCGCGCGCCCTTCGCGGCGTTCTTGGCAATCCAGTTCAGTTCGCGCGCAGGGTTTGCGTCGGTGGGTACGTCGCGGGACTTCACCTGGATGGCAAGTGCTCGATCTCCGAAGATGACCGTACCGTCGCCGAGCTCACGGGATGCTGTGCCTTTGGCGATCTTCTTGGGTGGTAACACGAAATCGGGGAGCCCCCACTGTGCCGCAGCGGCCAGGGTCGCGTTCTCGGCTGCAGTACCTCGAATTACTGCTGGTTCGAGGACTCGGGCATGTGGAATCGTCCGCCCGAACACGCCGGTTTCAGTGTGGACCAGCATGACCATGTTGTCGTCGTCATCCCGATAGACAGCCAGGCCGAGTTCGGACTGAGCGAGTTGGGGTTCCAGGTCTGGGTAATTCGAGTGATCGACCGGTGCCCACCTGCCAGGGTCATTGTCGTGTTCGGTAGTCAACTTGTCCACGTCCACGTCCAAGTCGGGGTCCGGGCGGTTCAGCGGCTCGCGCAGACCAACCGAGCGCTCGAAGCCGCGAACAATTTCGGCTGCAACTTTGAGAAGTGAGGCACACCGGCGGCCGACCGTGTCTTTGTCTGGGTTGCCCGGCCATGGAGGTAGCGCGAACGCGATGTCGAGGGCAACGCCCGGCCGACCGTTCAGGCCTCGCGCGCCTTCGGTGGGTTCTACCCTGAATCGCGCGATCGGGGTTGGTGTCTGGACGAGTGTGGGCGGCTCGGCAGCTAGTTCGACGAT
>NZ_JALGQE010000042.1 GCF_022810405.1 Rhodococcus sp. ARC_M5 | reverse complement strand
TGTCGCTTGCCAGGGTGATGGGACCACCTGGTTGCCAGAGGGTAGGGACCACCGTGGCGCGTTATTGAGGATGCTCGTTGTCGGTGGTGGGGTCAACTGTTCCGGGTCGGGTGCGTTGGCGGTAGGACGGTCCTTCGATGACGAGGGTGTGCGCGGTGGAGGTCAGTCGGTCGATGGCTGATTGGGCGAGGAGGGTGTCGGCGGTCATGGTCAGCCACTCCGATGGCTCGCGGTTGGAGGTCACGACGGTGGTTTTCTTGCGGTGGCGTTCGACGATGAGTTCGTAGAAGTCGCTGGTTTCGGTGGCGTCGAGTGGGCGTAGCGCGAAGTCGTCGATGATGAGGACTTCGATGGCGGTCAGTCGCCGGATTTCGGCGTCGACGGTGTTGTCGAGGCGGGCTGCGCGTAGTCGGGTGAACAGTTTGTCCGATCGTGCGAACAGGACACTGTGTCGTCGCCGGATTGCCATGTGTCCCAATGCTGTTGCCAGATGCGTCTTACCGACGCCGACGGGTCCGAGGATGATCGCGGACTGGTGAGCGTCGAGGAAGCGTAGTGAGGTCAGGTCTCCGAGTAGGGTGCGGTCGTAGCGGAGATCGTCGTGGGTGTTCCAGGCCTCGAAGGCCATCGTCGGATCCAGTCCTGCTTTGGTCGATCGCAATGTCGCCGAACGGGAGTCGCGGCGGTTGACTTCGTCGGAGAGGAGCACTTCGAGGAACCCTATGTGGCTGAGTTTGTGTTGCCGAGCCAGAGCGGCGCGTTCGGGCAGTGTGTCGGCGAGCGCGCCGAGTTTGAGGGCCTTGAGTAGCCGGACGAGGTCTGTGCCGACCGGTTCGGTGGTGGCTGGGGTGCGAGTGGTGGTCATGAGTGTCCTTCCATGGATGCGGAGCCGGCGTCTACGACGGTCAGTGATGGTGTTGTGGTGGAACGGAATTCGGATGGGTCACGAGAGAATCGCGTCGATTCCTGTCCCACTGCTTTCGGCAATGCGGGTGTCGATTTCTCGGTGGCCCGCTCCAACATGGACGCGATCTTGGTGACCGAGACGACGTCGAGATCCAACGACAGTGAGCAGGCCTGTTCGACCCGCTCGGCTCCGTAACGTCTCACCAACCCTTGCAGCCGGTAGACACTGCGAATCCGCGTCCAGGGCAGTGGGTCATCGAGGATCCGTTCGGCGTAGATCCCGATATTGCGGCCGTGACCGTTGCAGGTCCTGATCAGTGAGGTGACATCCCGTAATGCGTAGTCGCTCTTGTGTTCGGGGAGATCGGCGCGGTCGGTACTGCGCCCACCTGCAGGTTGGCGGGGATGGATCTTCACCAGGGTGCCGCGGTGATAGAACTTCACCAGCTCGGTATCTGCCCGGACCGACAGTGTCGATCCGATCCACTGCTGCGGCAACGAATACAACGCGCGAGCGACCTCCGCGTGGAAGTCGCGGTGGACTTTCACGTCCTTGAAGATCGGCACGTCGTACTCCGCCGGAACCGGAAGCAGTACCGACAGTTCAAAGTCCTCGAACACCTCGAGCGGTCGGGCGCATGTCGAGCCGTGAATGCGCATACCTGCGGTGCTGCTGCACCACCGAACCGCCGCCTCCTGCGCTTGCTCGAGACTGTTGAATCGTTCACCCGCCCAGAA
>NZ_JALGQE010000040.1 GCF_022810405.1 Rhodococcus sp. ARC_M5 | reverse complement strand
TGACGGCGCTCAGCGAAAATGCTCAACCTCGCTCAGTGAAAGTGCTCACCCGGTAGCGGTGATCACTGTAGCGGTTGGCGGGTCCCGGTGACGGCTTTGCGGAGCATTTCCGAGCGTGCGTTGTGGTCGCGGAGCCGGTAGGAATCACCGAACATATCGAGCACCACCGATCGATGCAAGAGGCGGTCGAGCATGGCCGCTGCGACGGTGTCGTCACCGAGAACCGTTCCCCACGATCCGACCCCGCGGTTGCTGGTGATCACGATCGATGTCTTCATATACCGTTGCGAGACAACCTGAAACAACGCCGAAGCCGCCTCTCCCGGCAACGGAAGATACCCGAGTTCGTCGATCACCAACAGTGTCGGCCCGGCGTAGAACCGCATCGTCGTCGCCCATCTGCCTTCGATTGCAGCCCGGTGACATCGAGCGGCGAGATCGGCGGCAGTGGTGAAATACGTCCGATACCCGGCATGCGCAGCGGCCCGCGCCAGCCCGACCGACAGATGCGTTTTCCCGACCCCGGGCGGTCCGATGAGCAGCACATTCGTCGCGGTTTCCAGATATCTGCAGGTTGCCAGCTCATCGATCAGCTTCTTGTCGACCCCGGCGGCGTTGTCGAAGTCGAAGTCCTCGAGCGATGCCGGGGTCGGCAGGCAGGCGAACCGCAACCTGCCGGTCAACCGGCGTGCTTCGGTGGCTGCGACCTCGATCGAGAGCAGTCGTTCCAACGCTGCTGTCATCGACAGCTCCTCCGCCACGGCTTGGTCGAGGACCGCCGGCAGTGCTTCGGCGGCGTCGGCGAGTTTGAGGACCCCGAGATGCCCACGCAGACGTTGGTAGAGGCTCGCGGCTTCGGCGGTGTTCGGTGCGGGAAGTCGATCAGCGGTGGTCCGTGGTGTCGGTGTGTCACTCATGCGAGAGTGTTCCTTCCCCGTGCGGCCCGCTCGTAGGTCGAGAGGTCGATGACATCCGATGGTGTTGTCGTAGAACTCGATTCGGCATCCGAGGTCGACGTGGGCGAACTCTGTAAGTGTCTGCCACGCAACGCTTCCGCTGCCTTCAGCGCATCAGGTCCTGGCGGTATCCGTTCCTTTCGGCGGTGCGGTTTACCGGTGTTCGCGGTCGCCATCGCGGCCCGTTCGAGGGCAATGACATGACCGCTGTCGCGGACGATCATGCCGAGACCGTCGGCGGCCACCGCATGCCGGGCGACGGTGATGCCGGAGGCGGTGACGATGTCGAGATGGCTGCCGCCGACGGGGCGGGTGACGGTGACCTTCGCGGACGCCAACTCCGGCGGCACGGAGTACTGGTTGCCGCGGTAGGACACCAATGCTTGCCGCGACGCCGTGCGACTGTCACCGAGGATCACCGGATACGCCGTGGCCGGCGGTGTCTGCAGGGGTTCGGTGGCTGCGAGGTCGGCGACGGTGCTGGTTCCGTCCGGGGTGTGGCGGGTGCGATTGTCGGAGACGGCGGCGCAGAATTTGTCGAGATGTGCCTGGGCCTGCTCGACGCTCATGTCCGGTAGCGATCTCCACCACCGTTGGGCTGCAGTGTGATTCGCCTTCTCGACGACACCTTTGCGGTTCCCTCGCCGCGGTGGGCAGATCGCGACCGAGACCCCGTAGTGCTTCGCGACGCCGGCGAAGCTGGCGGTCACCGCACCGGATTCGGGGTAGCAGACCGTGGCCATCCGGTCGAAGCGCCAGACTCGGGTGATGCCGCCGAGAGCTCGGACAACGCGGTCGAGATTGTCGACCAGATGTGGTTGATCCATCGACGGGGTCAGTACCGCCCGCCATTTGCCCGAGTGTGCGAAGGAGCCGACCCACAGGTGTGCTGTTCTGCCCCAACCCCATTCGGTGGGTGGGTTCGGGAGATCGACGTAGTCCCATTGGGTTTCTTCGCCCGGCGGGTGTTCGATGATGGCGTTGGCCCGGTCGGTTGCGGTCCTGCAGGCCAGGCAGATCGGGCGTAGTTTCTGTTGCCGGATCTTGCGGGTCATCGTCGGATAGGACAATGCGAAACCCAGGGCCAACAGTTCGTCGAACAGGGCGACCGCCCAGAGGTGCGGGTCCTCGGCGAATCGGTAGCGGATGTAGTCGACGAAGTCCTCGAACGGGTCCACCGTGGACTTTCGTCGCACACCAGGGGTGGTGGTTCCGTTGATGTAGTTGCGGACGGTGCGGCGGTTACGGCCGGTGTGGCGAGCGATGTCCGAGATCGACATGCCTCGTTTGTGCAGTGCGGATATCTCCATGTCCTCTTCCCATGTAAGCATGAGATCGCGGGTCTCCTTCGGGACGCTGGTGTGTGGTCAGAGACCATCAGCATCGGAGGAGGCCCGCCCTCATTGGCGGAGCCACACGGGTGAGCACTTTCAGAGATCAGATCTGGCAACTTTCACTGAGCGCCGTCAC
>NZ_JALGQE010000003.1 GCF_022810405.1 Rhodococcus sp. ARC_M5 | reverse complement strand
CGACGAACGAACCCAGCAGTATCGGGACCGGCGACTGACAGAAGGCAAGACCCCACGCGAGATCACCCGATGCCTCAAACGCGCCATCGCCCGCGAAATCTACGGCCTACTCAAGCCGCCCCAGACCGCTTGACAAACATAGGAGCATCGTTCAGTGGACTTCTGGGGGGTCGATGTCACATCGAGTGGACTTTGGGATGCACGATGCGGACCGAATATGTCCGCATTGCGTGGCATCGTGGCGACATGAAGGAAACCTCGGCTCGGTTGCTACGGCTGTTGTCTCTGCTGCAGACGCGTCGTGATTGGGCGGGCGCGGAACTGGCGGAGCGGCTCGACGTCACTCCTCGGACGCTGCGGCGCGATGTCGACAAGCTGCGTGACATCGGCTATCCGGTCAATGCGACGCCCGGTGTCGGTGGCGGATATCAGCTCGGCCCCGGTGCGGAGATGCCTCCGCTGTTGCTCGACGACGACGAGGCGCTGGCGGTGGCGTTCGGGTTACAGTCCGCGGCCGGGGGCTCGGTCGCGGGCATCGGGGAGGCGTCGTTGCGGGCGCTGACGAAGTTGCGGCAGGTGATGCCGTCGCGCATCCAGCATCGGCTCGACGCGTTGCGGATCGACGTGGTGGACAAGACGCCGCGCTCGGCGGTGGATGCATCGGTGCTGTCCACGGTGGCGGCTGTCTGCCACGGACACGAGCGGTTGCGCTTCGACTACCGCAAGCACGACGGTTCCGAGTCCAGGCGCGAGGTGGAGCCCTACAGCCTGGTGCGTGCGGGCGCGCGCTGGTACCTACTGGGTTGGGATGTGCTGCGGGAGGATTGGCGGTCGTTTCGAGTGGATCGCCTGACTCCGAAGATTCCGACGGGTCCGCGGTTCACGCCACGAGAGTTGCCGCCGGGCGGTGCGGCGGCGTTCGTCTCGAAGGGAATCGATCGTGCGTTCGCTCAGGTTCGGGCGCGGATCGCGTTGCATGCTCCGATCGAGACGATCGCACCGATGGTCGACGAACAATGGGGCGCACTCGAATCCATCGACGAGACCACGTGCGCGTTGGTGCTGTCCAGCGATTCGCTGCCCTCGATCGCGCGGTGGCTGGCAGCGTTCGACACCGATTTCACGGTGCTAGATCCACCGGAACTGCGCGAGGAATGCCGCATCGTGGCCGAGCGACACGCGAGGCTGACCGAGCGGTACCTCGCGGCGGTTCACTCTCCGGTAACCGGTACGTGAGTCAATGGGCAGATGACGACACCACTCGGTTTCGACCCGAAGTTCCTGGCCGACATCGACGTTCCGCTACCCGACCGCGTCGACGTGGTGGTACTTCCGTACACGCACTTCTCGGTGTCGATCGACCCTGCCCGACGCCTCGCCGCGGTCACCGGAGTCAATATCGACGGCGCGAGCCTGAAGGACGTCGGGCGGAGCGACAACTGGCGACTCGACGATCGGCTACCGGCTGCGCAGCAGGCCGGCAACGAGTTGTACAAGAACAACGACCTCGATCGTGGGCATCTGGTGCGGCGACGGGATCCGGTGTGGGGTGAGCGTGCAGTGGCGGAGCGCGCCAACGAGGACACGTTCCACTACACCGTGTGTGCCCCACAGACGGCCACACTGAACCAGTCGAAGACACTGTGGCTGGGGCTGGAGGACTACGTATTGGACAACGCCGAGCAGTACGGCCGACAGCTCTCGGTCTTCAGCGGCTGCATCTTCGCCGACGACGATCCGATCTACCGAGGCGTCGCCATTCCGCGGCAGTTCTTCAAGATCGCAGTGTGGTCGCAGGATTCGTCTCCCGCGTGCACCGGATACGTTCTCGATCAGACGCCGTCTCTCGACCCGATCCTCGACAAGCCGCTGCGACTCGACACCGATCCCCCGCCCCTCGGCCCGTACCGGACGTACCAGGTTCCGGTGGCCGACATCGCGTCGCTGACCGGACTGGAGCTGGGCACCCTGATCGGCGCCGACCGCTATGCACCGGTGGCGGCTGCGCGCGAGGGGGCGTCGACGTGGACCGAGCTGACTGCCCTGAGGGACATCCACCTGTAGAAGGTGCCTCAGGCTTCGGTAGCGGCCAAGCGGACGAACGCTGCGGCGTCGATGGTTTCGCCGCGTGCCGTCGGGTCGATTCCGGCCTCGCGCAACCGGCGTTCGGCCGCCACGGGTGAGCCGGCCCACCCGGCGAGCGCTGCTCGCAATGTCTTGCGTCGCTGCGCGAATGCGGCGTCTATGACGGCGAACACGGCCTTGCGATGCGCGGTGTCGGTGGGCCACGGCGGCTCGGCGTACCGATCGATGCGGACCAGTCCCGATTCGACCTTGGGCACCGGCCAGAACACCGAACGGCCTACTGCGCCTGCTCTTCTGACGTCGCCGAAGAACCTGGCCTTGACGCTGGGGATGCCGTAGATCTTGCTTCCGGGCACTGCCGCGAGTCGATCGGCCACCTCGGCTTGGACCATCACCACGGCCACCCGCAGGCTGGGTAGCTCCGAGAACAGGTGAATGAGCACAGGCACCGCGACGTTGTACGGCAGGTTCGCCACCAATGCCGTCGGGTGTCCCGGAATGTCCTCGGCCCGTACGCGCAACGCGTCGGCCTCGAGCACCGTCAGCCGTTCGGCGAGAGTGGGGGCGCGGTCGGCCACCGTGATGGGTAACCGGGTCGCGAGCTTGGGGTCGATCTCGACCGCGACGACCGCGTCGGCCACATCGAGCAGAGCGAGAGTCAACGAACCGAGGCCGGGACCGACCTCGAGGACCGTGTCCTGCGGACCCACGCCTGCGGACGCGACGATGCGTCGAACAGTGTTGGCGTCGTGCACGAAGTTCTGCCCGAGTTGCTTGGTGGGACGCACATCGAGCTCGGCAGCCAGGGAGCGGACCTCGGCGGGACCGAGCAGGGCCGCGGATCCCCTCACATGTTCGGACACGGCCGAAACTCTACGGGGGCGGGAGTGGAGCCTGCGGAATGACCCAGAAACGCGGGAGTGGAGCCTGCGGAATGACCCAGAAAGACAGTCAGCGGTAACCCAAGCGCGAGGTGCAGGCAGGCCATGCGCCCCAGCCCTGCGACTTCTGCGTCACCGACGCGATCGCGATCTGTTCCTCACGGGTGGCGAGGTCGGCACGCGGTGCGTACTTGAGGCCGCCCTGACGTTCCCAGGTGTTCTGGTCGAACTGCACGCCACCGTAGAAACCGTTGCCGGTGTTGATGGCCCAGTTGCCCGTCGCCTCGCACTGCGCGAGGGCGTCCCAGATCGCACCGTTCTCCACCGGCGGCACCTCGGTACCGGGCTTCGCTCCGACGCGAACCGTCTTCGGCTGGGCGGGCACCTGAACCTGCTCGTCGACCTTCTCGCGACCGACCTCGACGCCGTTGACCATGTTGATATTCCACGTGATGTCGGAGACGCCCGGCGCACCCGGGTTCTCGACGACGGTACGGCTCATGTTCATCGTGGGATCTTCGATGCGCTGCTCCGGAGCATCGGTGTCGGTGGTCTCGGTCTTGGTGACGGTGCGATCACGCGTGACGACGATCTCGGCTCCGTCGGTGACGGTGGCGTCGGGATCGGGGCTGACGGTGTCGGCTTCTTCGAGCGGCGCGCCTGCTGCTTCGAGGAATTCACGCACGGTCGGTGCGGCCAGGGTGACCGGCGCGGCGGGGGCTCCTCCATCGACGAGCGAGACCTGCTTGGGCAGTGCCACGTCCAACTCCGTGCCGTCGAGCGGCAGTCGCTCCGAGCGCGAGGCGGACACGTGCACGTCCTCGGCCAGGCCGGTCTGCTGGAGTGCTTCCTCGACCGTCAGCGCGGTGGTCCAGATGTTCTCGGGCTGCCCGTCGACGTTGAGCGTGATCTCGCGGGCGCGGCGCAGGACCACGGTGTCGCCGTCGCTCAACCCGGAGTCGGGAGCGGGAACAACCAGGTCCTTGTCCGACGGCGCGTAGCCGGCGTCGGCCAACGCACTGCTGACGTCGGTCTTCATCGTGCTCAGCGAAATCATGTCGCCGTCGACGTCGATGGTCACGGTCTTGTGACGGCTCACGGCCATCACACCGCCGGCGACGAGCGTCATCAACAGGGCCGCGATGACCAGGTAGAGAGTGGTCGAGCGGGCGGAGTTGAGGCGTCTGATAGTCGACAAGTTTCGTATTCCTGGCGTTTGCGAGCGTGACTTCGGCGTCGAAACGTCCGAGTTCGGTCACGGTACGGTAACGAATTAGTACCCACGCCGCAACCTCAGCTGCTAGAAGCCGTACACCCTCTCCGCGTTGGCCGTGGCATACGCGGCCAGCTCGGCCGGATCCTGATCTCGAATCTGGGCCAACGCTCGCGCGGTGTAGGGCAAGCAGTACGGCTCATTGGGCGCGCCTCGGTACGGATGCGGAGTCAAGAACGGCGCGTCGGTCTCCACCAGCACCAAGTCGTCGGGAACGAGCAGAGCAGCCTCCCGCAGCGCGTGCGCATTCTTGAAACTGACAGTCCCGGAGAAGCTGAGCACGTAGCCGGCGTCGACGCACGCCTTCGCAGTCGCGGGACCGCCGGAGAAGCAGTGGAAGATCACGGTCTCGGGCGCGCCCTCCGCCGTCAGAACAGCCAGCAGATCCTCGTCGGCCTCGCGATTGTGAATCATCAACGGCTTACCCAGACGCTTCGCCAGGTCGATGTGCCACCGGAATCCGTCGTGCTGCTCCGCCACCGTGGCGCACCCGTCGAGCTTGCCGGGCCAGTAGTAGTCCAGCCCGGTCTCCCCCACGGCAACCACCCGGGGGTCGGACGCCAAGCGCTCGATCTCGACCTTGGCCGCGTCGTCGAGCACGTTCGCCCGGGTGGGGTGAATGGCAACGGCGGCCCACACCCGCGGATCCCAGGAGGCCGCGTCGACGGCGAACCGCGCAGCGTCGAGATCGTCGGCGATCGTGACCACGCGCGTGACTCCGACGGACTCCGCCTTGTCCACTATCGCGGCCACGCTCGCCGCGTCGGTCGCCCCACACGCGTCGAGGTGGGTGTGTGCGTCGACGAGGGTGCCGACGGGCTCGGGCAACGGCGGTGCGGGACGGTCTCTACTCACGCTGGTTAGAGTAGGCGAACCATGACTGCGCCAGCTGATGCCTCACGGCCACCCTTCTACGTCACCACCGCAATCGCGTACCCCAACGGCGCTCCGCACATCGGGCACGCCTACGAGTACATCGCCACCGACGCCATCGCGCGCTTCAAGCGCCTCGACGGTTACGACGTGCGATTCCTGACGGGCACCGACGAGCACGGGCTGAAGATGCAGCAGACCGCGCAGACCGAGGGCGTCGACGTGCGGCAGCTCGCCGCCCGCAACTCCGATGCGTTCCAGACGGCGCAGGACCTGCTGAAGATCTCCTACGGCCGCTTCATCCGCACCACCGACGCCGACCATCACGCTGCGAGCCAGGAACTGTGGACGCGGATGGAGGCGAACGGCGACATCTACCTCGACGCGTTCTCCGGCTGGTACTCGGTGAGAGACGAAGCGTTCTACACCGAAGCCGAGACCACCCTGAACGACGACGGCTCCCGCGTCGCAACCGAGACGAACACTCCCGTCGAGTGGACCGAGGAACCGTCGTACTTCTTCCGTCTGTCGCAGTACCAGGACAAACTGCTCGAGCTCTACGACGCGTCGCCGGACTTCATCGCGCCCAACACCCGTCGCAACGAGATCGTGAACTTCGTCAAAGGCGGCCTGCGCGACCTGTCGATCTCCCGGACCACGTTCGACTGGGGTGTGCCGGTACCCGGCGATCCCGCGCACGTGATGTACGTGTGGGTCGACGCGCTGACCAACTACCTCACCGGTGCCGGGTTCCCCGAGACCGACTCCGAGGCGTACCGGAAGTTCTGGCCCGCAGATCTGCACATCATCGGCAAGGACATCACCCGCTTCCACACCGTCTATTGGCCTGCGTTCCTGATGTCCGCGGGGATCGAGCTGCCCAAGCGGGTGTTCGTGCACGGGTTCCTGAACGTCAAGGGCGAGAAGATGTCCAAGTCCCTCGGCAACGTTCTCGACCCGAAGTCGTTGGTGGAGAACTACGGTCTCGATCCGGTGCGCTTCTTCTTCCTGCGCGAGGTCTCGTTCGGTCAGGACGGAAGCTACAGCCACGAGGCCATCGTCGCCCGCGTCAACGCCGACCTGTCCAACGAGCTCGGCAACCTCGCGCAGCGGTCGCTGACCATGGTCGCCAAGAACCTCGACGGCGCGCTCCCGACCCCGGGCGAGTTCACCGCCGAGGACGAGGCGATGCTGGCCCGCGCGGACGCGTTGCTCGAGATCTGCCGACGCGAATTCGACGTGCAGGCACTCCATTCCGCACTCGAAGCGATCTGGTCGGTGCTCGGCGAGACCAACCGCTACTTCTCGCTGCAGCAGCCGTGGGTGCTACGCAAGACCGATCCCGATCGCATGGCCACCGTGCTGTACGTGACGATCGAGGTGCTGCGCATCGTGAGCATCCTGGCTCAGCCCGTCATGCCGGATTCTGCGTCGCGCATCCTCGACCTGCTCGGGGCGTCGAACCGTGAATTCACCGACATCGCAACACGTTCGGTGCCTGGTACTGCACTGCCGACCCCGACGCCGGTGTTCCCCAAGTACGAGTAGAGCGCTCCGCGCATGTGAGCGGAACTTCGTAGCCCACTACGAATTTCCGTTCACGTGCGGCGAAGCCGCTCTCACAACGTCTTCTCGAGCTCCTCCAACGTGTTCTCCAGGTGCGTCAGCATGCGCTGCAGGTGCGGCACGCTGCGCCTGCAGCCGATGAGCCCGAAGTTCAGCGAGTCACCGTTACTGGCGACGGTGATGTTGAGCGCCTGCCCGTCGGCGACGATCGACGCCGGGTAGATGCCGTCGAGTTTCGCGCCGTTCCAGTACAGATCCTCCTTGGATCCGGGCACGTTCGAGATGATGACGTTGAACGGCGGCGGGGTGTAGTCGACGAATCCCGGCACCGGGCCGAACAGCAACGGGGCCATGGTGATTGCGCCGACGGTGAGCGCTTCGAGGGTGTTGAGTTCGCTCATCATCTGCTTGCCCTTGACGGTCGAATCCTTGATGCGCTCGAGCCGAAGAATCGGATCGGACTCGTCGGTGCCCAGGTTGCACAGGATGGTCGTGACCGAATTCCCGGCGTCCCTGTCGTCACCCTCTTTGCGTAGCGACACCGGCACCATGGCGATCAACGGATCCTCGGGCAGCGCGTTTTGATCGATGAGGTACGCCCGCAGAGCGCCTGCGCACATCGCGAGCACCATGTCGTTGAGCGTCGCATCGAGGGCCGACCCGACCGTGCGGATGCGCTCGATCGACCAACTCTCGGCGGCGAAACGTCGCGCACCGCCGATGGCCACGTTGAACATCGTCCTCGGTGCCTGCAACGGCAGTTGCGCTCCCTCTTTCTTCAACGCACGCATCCCGATTCGCGCAGATGCAGGCGCGAAGTCGACCAAGTCACCGACGATCTTGCGTCCCATCGAGAAGCCGCCGCCGAGCTGCGCCAATCGCCCGGGCTGCTCGGTAGCGACCTGCTTCTTGCGTCTGCCGAACAGGGACGGATCCCACGTTGCTTTCCCACTTCGATCGTCCGGGTCGGTGGACAGCGTTCGCTGCATCAGCTTCAGGGCGCTCACACCGTCGACCAGCGAGTGATGCACTTTGGTGTACAACGCAATTCGGCCGTCCGCCAATCCCTCGATGATGTGCAGCTCCCACATCGGTTTGTATCGATCGAGTGGCGCACTGTGATTGAGCGACAGGAACTGGAAGAGCTCCCGAATCCTCCCCGGCGCAGGCAGCACCGTGCGGCGAACGTGATACTCGAAGTCGACGTCCGGGTCGAAGGCCCAGGCCAGGTTGCCCATGATCTGCACCGGACGCGCGGGACGCTTGCGGAAGAGCTCGTGCACCTCACCGGTGGTGAACTTGCTGTGCACCTCCTCGGCGAAGTCGTGCGGATCGCCGGGCGGCACGAACAACTCCAAACCGCCCACGTGCATCGGGTGTTCCCGTGACTCGGCGATCAGAAACATCGATTCGGTGATGGGCATGAGTGCCATGAGCTGTCCCTTTTCCATTTGTTTTCGGTCACGGTACGGCACCGAATGTGACTCAGAACACGACCTTACGTCGGGTCGCGAAAAGCTACCCGCTATTGTCCGTTAGCAGGGGTTCCAAATAGAGCGGGGTTCCAACGCACGGCGCACACGCACCGCGCAACGACAACGGGGATGGAGGCGACGGTCATGAATCCGGCGCTCACCGTAGTGAAATCGACCGACCCGGCAGCCACCGCGCGCCGACGCGACATCCGTGGCGCGAGCCTGCAGTCGCAGATCCTGTCCAAGTACCTGCAGTTCACCGTCCGTCCGTTTCTGACCGTGTGGGCACAGGCCCCCTCACTTCCGTGGCCGATGGGACTGGTCGACTACGCCGGACTGCTCGTACCGCAGATCAGCGGCACCACCCGCAGTCGCGTCATGCTCGCCGAGTGCGAGGCCGAGTGGATCCGCGCCGAGGGCACCGGAACAGATCGCGTGGTGCTCTACCTGCACGGCGGCGCATTCGTCTGCTGCGGCCTGCGCACCCATCGTCGGATGACCTCACGCGTTTCGAAGCACGTCGACGGCTCGGTGCTGTCGGTGAACTATCGGATGATGCCGCGCAACCCGATCAGCCACGCCGTCGAGGACGGCGTCGACGCGTATCGCTTCCTGCTCGATTCCGGATACCGACCGGAGCAGATCGTCCTGGGTGGCGACTCGGCAGGCGGATACCTGGCGTTCATGGTCACCCTGGCCCTGCGCACCGTCGGGTTGCCCGCCCCCGCAGGGATCTTCACCATGTCCCCACTCACCGATATGGACCCTTCCGGCAAACTCGATCACGAGAACGCGTCGAAGTGTTCGGTCTTTCCGTCCAACGCAGTTCCGGCGCTGACCGCTCTGGCCGATCGCGTCGATGCGCGCATCGTCGTCGACGGCGAACGGGGCCCGCGAGTCTCGCCCGTCGACGGTGATCTCACCGGCATGCCGCCGGTGCTGATTCAGGTCGGTTCCACCGAAATGGTCTATGCCGACGCAGAACTCATGGCCGAACGCCTGGCGGTCGCCGGAGTCGAGTGCGAACTCCAGGTGTACGAGGATCAGGTCCACGTGTTCCAGGCAGCCGATTTCGTCCCCGAAGCCCAACGCGCGCTACGCGCCATCGGCGAGTTCGCCCGGAACGTCAGCCCCCGTACAGAAAGCTGAGATACCTTCTCCCCATGGCAGTCACAGTGAACAAGTCCGTCGACATCGACGCCGACGCAGCCACAATTCTCGACGTCCTCGCCGACGTCGAAGGCCTCCCCTCGTGGTCTCCGGTGCACAAGAAGTGCGAGGTGGTCGATCGCTTCGAGAACGGCCGACCGAACCACGTCAAGATGAACGTCTCGATCATCGGCGTCAACGACGAGCAGTTGGTCGAATACACCTGGAGTGAGAACGAGGTGTCGTGGAGCCTGGTGGAGAGCAACCAGCAGAAGGCTCAAGAAGGTCGATACACGTTGACGCCCAAGGGCAACGGCACGCACGTCGAGTTCGAGCTGACCGTCGACCCCAAGGCTCCACTGCCCGGCTTCCTCGTGAAGAAGGGAACCAAGACGATCCTCGAGGCGGCGACAGAGGGCCTGCGCAAGAAAGTGCTGGGCTGACCCGCTACTGCTCTTTTCGCGCGGCGAGGACGGCCTCGTAGACCTCGCGTTTGGACACGCCACCGACCGCCACCTGAGCGCAGGCGTCCTTCAACCGCATGCCCGACGCCACCAGCGTTTCGACGTCGGCAACGAGATCCTCGGGCTCCTCGGCGACGGCGACAGCGCCTTCGAGCACGACGGTGATCTCGCCGCGCACGCCGCCCCGCGCCCATTCGAGCAGCTCGCCCAGGCCGCCGCGTCGCACCTCCTCGTAGGTCTTGGTCAGCTCACGGCACACCGCGGCGCGCCGGTCGGGACCGAGGACGTGCACGGCGTCCTCGAGGCACGCGACGAGGCGATGCGGTGCCTCGAAGAACGCGATGGCACGCGGTTCGGCGAGCACCGACTGGAAATAGGTGCGTCGCTGTCCTTGCTTACGCGGGACGAACCCGTCGAAACAGAACCGTTCGACGGGCAGACCGGACAACGCGAGCGCCGTCGTCACTGCCGAAGGACCGGGCAGGCAGGTCACCGGCAGATCGGCGTCGACGCATGCCGCCACGAGGCGGTAGCCCGGATCGCTCACCGACGGCATCCCGGCATCGGTGACCAGCAGGACAGACTTGCCCTCGGCCACTGCCTCGACGAGTGCCGGGAGGCGGGCCGTCTCGACCTGATCGTAGAAACTGACGATTCTGCCCGTGATCACCACGCCGAGCGACGACGCGAGTTGTTTGGTGCGCCGGGTGTCCTCGGCGGCGACGACATCGGCACTGCCGAGGGCATCACGCAGGCGCTGCGAGGCATCACCGACGTCGCCCATCGGGGTGGCGGCAAGGATGAGCATGGCTCCAGTGTCCCGCACGCGGTACAGCGGCTTGTCGGGCACTGCCGATCAACGCCTACGATCGGTACGTGACCTTGCTGACCTCTGAGCGCTCCGGCGACCGGTCGATGGTCAGTCCCGGGCCGACCGTCGCCGCGCGCGACTGGTTCCACGACACCGATGCCCGACGCGGTTGGATCGTCACCGTCGTGATCACCGTCATCTGCGCAGTCACGCGATTCACGATGCTGCGCTACCCCACCGACGCGGGGACACCCGTGTTCGACGAGAAGCACTACGCCCCGCAGGGCTATCAGGTTCTCACCGGCGGTGGAATCGAGGACAATCCGGCGTACGGACTCGTGGTGCATCCGCCGGTCGGCAAGCAGCTGATCGCCGTCGGGGAAGCGTTGTTCGGTTACAACGGCTGGGGTTGGCGCTTCTCCTCGGCGGTGGCCGGAACCTTGTTGGTGCTGTTGGTGATTCGCATCGTGCGACGCCTCGCGCGATCGACCCTCGTCGGGGCGATCGCGGGCATTCTGCTGACGGTGGACGGAGTGACGTTCGTCAGCAGCCGTATCGGCATGCTGGACATTTTTCTCGCTCTCTTCGTCACTGCCGCGCTGGGCTGCCTGGTAGTCGACCGCGACGACATGCGGCAACGACTGTCGAGAGTGCGCGCCGAAGGTCGAATGGACGCCAGCGTGCTCGGGCCGCGAATGGGAGTGCGGTGGTGGCGATTCGGGGCCGGTGTCATGTTGGGGCTCGCCTGCGGCACCAAGTGGTCGGGTCTGTACTTCATCGCATTCTTCGGATTGTTGAGTGTGGCATTCGATGTGGCTGCGCGGCGCTCGTACGGCGTCCGACGCCCGTGGCGGGGAACGGCAGTGCGCGACATCGGGCCTGCGCTGTACGCACTGGTGGTAGTGCCGATCGCGGTGTATCTGATGACGTGGTGGGCATGGTTCACCTCGGAGACCAGCGTCTACCGACACGAAGTCGGCGACGGTGTCGGCGTCGGAGGCCCGTTCTCGTTCGTTCCCGACGCGCTGCGTTCACTGTGGTTCTACAGCAGCAGTGTGCTGCAATTCCATGAGGGACTGACCAATTCGGCCGGCAACCGGCACCCGTGGGAATCGAAGCCGTGGACGTGGCCGATGGGCCTGCGACCGATGCTGTATTACTTCGCCGACGGCGAGAACGTGTCCGGCTGCTCGGCGTCCTCGTGCGTGAAAGCGATCATGCTCATCGGCACGCCGGCGATGTGGTGGCTGGCGCTGCCGATGCTGGCATGGGCGATCTGGTCGGTGTTCGTCCGACGCGACTGGCGTTACGCCACAGTGCTGGTCGGGTACTCCGCAGCACTGCTGCCGTGGTTCGCCACCCTCGATCGACAGATGTACTACTTCTACGCGGTCGCACTCGCGCCGTTCATGGTGATGGGTTTCGCGTTGGTGCTGGGCGACATCATCGGGAAAGCCAGAGCATCGGCCGAGCGGCGAGGTACCGGACTACTGCTGGTGGCCCTGTACCTCGCCGTGGTGATCGCGAACTTCGTCTGGCTGTGGCCGATTCTCACCGCGATGCCGATTACGCCCGAAATGTGGCAGCAACAGCTGTGGTTACCGAGCTGGCGTTAGCCCGGGTTATGCACCCAGTGCGGTCTTGCCTTTGGTGAGTCCGTCGATGCTGATGCGTCCGGCACCGAATGCGGCCAGCAGCAGCGCGCCGACACCGAGGCCGACAACGAGCTCGTAGCCGTTCTCCGTTGCGAACACACCGTTCTCGAAGTGGACGAAGATGGCGGCACCGAGCATGTTCAGGAACAGCAGCAGACCTGCGATGGGAGTGAAGATTCCCAGTACGAGCGCGCCACCGCCGACCAGTTCGACGAACGTGGCGAAGTACGCGGATGCGGTGGGCAGCGGAACGTTCATCATCTCGAAGCTCGCTGCGGCACCGTCGAGACCGAAAGTGTTCAGCTTCTGCCAACCGTGGGCGATGAAGACGACTCCCAATCCGATTCGGGCTACGAGGGCGACGACGTCACGGACGACGGTGGAATTCATGACACATCCTTCTGGCAGGGCTGCATGGGCAGCACTACCCTGACAGAAGTAACTTGAAGCGTCAACTTAGCTGCCGCTTGCACCTTTCAGAGCGGATTCCAAGAAGGAACGGGCCTGGTCGTCGTCGAGACCGATGGACCGGACGGCTCGGACGAACTCCGTCGCCGCCCGGGCTGCGATGTCTCGCGAGGGATCGCCACCCGACGCGACGAACGAGCCGGATCGGCCTCGAGTTTCGATGACCCCCTGCTGCTCGAGCTCGCGGTAGGTCTTCGCGACCGTGTTCGGCGCGATCTTCAGCTCCTCGGCCAGGCCGCGAACCGTCGGAATCTTGGTGCCCGCGATGAGATCGCCGGATCGCACCAGCCCGAGAATCTGCATTCGCAGCTGCTCGAACACGGGGGTCGTGTTCGACGAATCGATATGTACGCGCACGGTCGCAGCCTTATCCCAGCGCGTCGACTGCGGAAACGATCGATGTCGAGCCGGACGTCAGCATCAGCGTCTTGTGCACAGCCGATCCGGTGTCGAGCAACTGCGCGATCACCGCTGCTACGTCGGCGCGCGTCACTTCACCGGGGTCCAACGGCGGCTCGGTCAGGGATACCGAGCCGGTCGGATCCTCGTCCGTCAGCTTGCCTGGTCGCAGAATCGTCCAGTGCAAGCCGCTCCTGGCCGAAACATTATCTTCCGCAGCCGTTTTGGCCTCGATGTATGCCTTCCAACCAGCGTCGAGATCCTCCGCGACCGGCTCACCTGCACCGAACGAGCTGATCAGGACATAGCGACTGACACCGGCCTTCTCTGCCGCGTCGGCCAGCAACACAGCGCCCGCGCGGTCGACAGTGTCCTTGCCCTCGGGACCGCTGTCGGGGCCCGCACCTGCCGCGAACACGACTGCGTCGGCACCTTCGAGTACTGCGGCCACGTCGTCGACAGATGCCGATTCGAGGTCGATCACCTGCGGCAGTGCGCCCAAAGCGGTGACGGCATCGATGTGGTCGCTGTTGCGAATCAGCGACACCGCACGATCTCCGTTCGCCGTGAGCACCTGAGTCAGATGTTGAGCGATCTGTCCGTGGCCACCTGCAATGACAATGCGCTTATCGGTCATGAAAGCTACTCCCGTTCCTGGCGTGAATCTGTCGGCTTGGCTACCCGCGTGGCAGGATCGCAAACATGACTTCGTCCGCGACCATCTATCACAATCCCCGGTGCAACACCTCTCGCACCGCGTTGAAATTGATCGAAGAAGCGGGCGTCACTCCGCGAGTGATCCGTTACCTCGAGTCGCCGCCCACCGAGGACGAACTCCGCACGCTCCTCGCCGACGCCGGCCTCGAACCCCGTCAGGCCATCCGTACGCGCGAGAGTGTCTACAAGGAACTGGGACTCACCGGCGCGGACGCCGACACGTTGATCGCGGCCATGATCCAGCACCCGATTCTCATCGAACGCCCGATCGTGGTGACCGACAAGGGCACCGTGCTGGCCCGGCCGGCCGACAGGGTGCGGACCGTCCTGTAGAGCGCTGCAACGTCTCGCGGGACACCGAACACGACGCGAGTCGGCACCCGACGGGAGCAGGACCTGAAGTATTGTCGAGGTCGTGCCGATGCCCGAGTGGAACGTTCGAGAACTGACTCCCGGCCAGTTATCCGAGCGCAGCGGGGTTGCGGTATCGGCCTTGCACTTCTACGAGAAGCAAGGTCTGATCAGCAGCCGTCGAACATCGGGCAATCAACGCAGATTTCCCCGTGAGACGTTGCGCCGCGTGGCCTTCATCCGCATTTCACAGAAGGTCGGGATTCCATTGGCGACCATTCGGCAGGCGTTGAGTGAACTACCGGACGAGCGGACGCCGACGCGCGAGGATTGGGCCGGGCTCTCGACACGGTGGCATCGCGAATTGGACTCTCGGATAGAGCAATTGATTCGGCTCAGAGACAACTTGACCGGGTGCATCGGGTGCGGTTGCCTGTCGCTGGCCGGTTGTGCACTGGCCAATCCGCACGACGAGCTGTCCTATTCGGGCCCGGGCGCGCGCACGCTGGACGTCGATTTCGACGATCCCTCGTCCCTACGCGGCTCGAGCAACTTGGAGAACTGATCGTTCGCCTTCTGCAGCACGAACTCGTAGGGTGGAGCGAACTTTCGAGCGACCCAGTATCCGAAGCGAATGTCGTTGGAGGAGTACACGAGGTATTTGCGTTTGGCGATTCCGGCGAGAATTGCGTCGGCGACCACCGACGGTTCCACGGCGCGCTTCTCGAATCGATGCTGCAACTTCTGTACGCGCGGATCGTCGCGGTCGATGCCGGCGATCTGAAGTGTCTGCACCAGACCGGTTTTGACACCACCGGGCACCACCAGACTGACGCCGATTCCGTGGCGCTTGAGGTCGTACTTGAGCACCTCGGACACTCCCCGCAGGCCGTACTTGCTGGCGCTGTAGGCAGCGTGCCACGGCAGGGGAATCAACCCCGCAGCGGACGACACGTTGACCAGATGGCCGCCACGCCCGGCCTCGATCATCGGGGGCAAGAATTTCTCGATGACGTGTATCGGCCCCATGAGATTGACGTCGATCATCGACTTCCAGTGCCGGTGTTCGAGATTTTCGACAGTTCCCCATGCGGAGATCCCGGCGACATTCATCACGACGTCCAGGCTGCCGAATTCGGCGTGGATGTCGTCCGCGAACGCACTGACCGCCTCGAAGTCGGACACATCGAACGGCAGCGAGTGGCTGACAGTGCCGCCCGCGCCACTGACCATGTCCACCGTCTCAGCCAACCCGGCGCTGTTGATGTCGGTGAGGAACAGCTCGGCTCCCACTCCAGCGGCAGCGATGGCCGTTGCCCGGCCGATTCCGCTACCCGCTCCTGTGATCAACGTCTTCTTGCCGCGCAGATCGTATGTAGCCATCGAAGCCTGCATCCCCCACCGGTCGCCACGTGTCAGTTCGATTTCGACCCTACGCGGTGACGACCGAGAGAGTCGTCACAATCTTTGCGACATCTCGTCTCGGTAATCGGCGATGGTGCGCTCGATGCGCGCAGCGTCATCGTCGGCACCCTGCTTACGGGCAACATCCGCGCGTTTCTGCAGGGTCCCGATCGCTTTACGGAGCTCGTTGTCCGACATTCTTCGATCTTGTGCAGTGTGTTCCATATCACACAGTGTGCCCTGCTACCCGATGCGCGGCAAGCACCCCGAGATCACGGAATTCCCTCAGACGGTGACCGATCCCGACGAGACGTTCTCACGCACGAAACTGGACAGACTGCGTGCCGCGAACTCGCGGAAGTAGGGAAGTTTGTCGGTCGGCACCAGCGAGGGAAGGACCGTGTTCCAGACCTTCTCCATGCGCGACGGGGCGTCCTCCAGACGCGACTGCGCCTCGGACACCATCAGAACGCCAGCGAGCATCTCGCACACCAGCAAGGCCGCGTTGCCCGAGTCCAGGTGGTCTGCGACATCGCCGTGCACGATGGCGCGCTCGAAGAGATGCTCGAAAATGTTTCCCCACGTGCCGAAAACACTGCCTCGGGCGGTGTCGGATCCGTCGATCTCCATCTGCAATCGGTACATGACACGAACCAGCGGGTCCGAGGCCGCCAGCTCGAGTACCGAGTACGAAATTCCGATGACGGATTCGAGTGCCGGGCTACGGCTGTCGACCATCCCTGCGCACGCGGTCGACACGCGCTCATGACCTTCGTCGACGATGGCGCGGGCCAGCTCCTCCTTAGACGCGAAGTGGAAGTAGAGCGCGCCCTTGGTCACACCGGATTGTGCAGACACCTGACTCAGCGTGGCATTCGCGTGCCCCACTTCGAGAAAGAGATCTGCCGCCGCGCGCAATGCGGCCGCGCGTGTTGCTTCTGCCCTGAGTTGTCTCACCATGCTGGAACACCCCTGCTCTGTCGACCTTGCCATGACATCGACGCTCTGTTCGCGCTGCCTACACATCGACCGAACGAGGTGAACATCGAATTCACATCGCCATTGCGGACTGCCAGCGCCCGCCAATGGTAACCGGTTCGACGGCGACTTTGTGATTCGAAAGTGACAATTGCATGAAGAGCACCTCGTTCACAAGACGATTGAAATGAAAAGTTCCACCTCTCCCGAGTTTGTAACGACTTCGACTTCCTCTTTGTATGCGCGAAATACAGATCCGGACAAAACGCACTCGTCCACCTGAGCCCACACATCCTCGATCGGATCCGCCAACGCGCCGCTCGGCGTGAAAACGGCAAACACACCGGTCGGTATCGAGACGAACACATCTCCCACGGCGACGTCACCGGGCGAGTCCACCGGAACGGCGACGACGGCATTGACCGTGCCGTGCGAATCCGGGACGTACACGGTGCTGACCTGGACCGCGTCGATGTTCTTCTCGCGCACACGATCTCGCAGGAATCGCATCCACTCGCTACCGCTCGATTCCGCGCCGGGTTGCACTCGCGGTGCCACCAACCCACTGAACAACTCGGCGCTGCGTGCCGTGACACGAAAGCTCATCACGAACCTCCGGGCGCAGTGATCGCCAGATAGAGGTCGATCTTGTACGCGTGCGGATAGCACTCGTAGTCGCCGGTGAACGATCGCACTATTTCGCCCTGCTCCTCGGCATGATCGATCTGAGTCCACAGTCGCGTGAGAACCTCGGGGAAATACCCCACCGCAGAAAATCGCGCGTATTTCGCCGCCGGCACTTTGGCAACCAGATGTCCGCGTGCAACTTGACCGAGTGAAGAACACAGATAACCGACTATCTGCGTATTGTACGAGCCGATACCAGGGGCGAAGTCGGTATAAATAGAAGCGAGCGGACCCGAAGTCTCTTGGTTGAGAACTGCCGACCACGCCTGATCGAGGGCCGGGTCGTTGAGGCGACCGAGCGCCCGTTTGGGGCTGCGAACGGGAAGACCGGCGACCCACGTTTCAGCGAGGTCGACGATCTCGAACGTCATTCACACTCCATAGAGAAGTTGCAGGGGCAGATGCAGTGCTCGGAACCGATCCGTTCACAATATCGCTCGTCAATCTACCGGGCTGATCGGTACGTGGATGATCGATTGTTCAACTGAATGTTTTCGAACCCGATATCACCGGCCAGGTCGGCGGCCTCGCACGCGAGCCATCACGACGAATCGCGCGCCTCGCAGGTACGCGACACCCTGCCGCCAGTGTCTCCGGCGAATCGCCTTGTCCACCGCTTTGACCAGGTCCTCGTCGGTCACGCCCGCTTCTTCCATCGCGGCGAGGCCGTTGCGCAGGTGGAAACTGTGACGGTTCGTCAGAATTAGAGAGCTCACGGCCAGCATGTCGATGTCGCCCGGCAACGCCGCACTCTCCGCGCCGGCGACCGCCAACCCGATCTTGGTCCTGATGCATTTGAAGCAGACGCCGCAATTGAATCGCCCGTCGCGATTCTCCCAGCACACCCGTAAGTGCTTCATCGCAGTCTCGTTACGGCCTATCCGCCGAATCTTGCCGAGCCGATTCACGTCCAACTCGTGGTGATCGAAGGTGACACTGCTACTCGACCACAGCGGGTCCAGGTCGGGATGCGAACCCCACGGCAGCAGCTCCCAGCGACTGTTGGAGGAAGGAATCAAGACGGTGCTCAGGTGCTGCGACAGGGCGAGTCCGACGTGTGCCAGTGCCGCACCGTGGAAGTCGTATCCCCAATCGAGCGGCAATCTATTTCCGAACGCCGACCTCAGGGTGGTTCTGACCTCGATCAGCGGCTTGCCTAGCTCCGCCGCTGCGTCCCGAGCACCCGCCAGCGCTCGATCCGCCAAGTCTTCGTCGTCGATCGCGATGTCGAAACCGTGAACGAAGATCAGGTGGGTGATGCGTTGGGATTGTGTAATCGCCGAATAGAAGCTGTCGACGCCTCCGCTGAAGAAACAGCCCACACCTCTCGCACTGAGAACGCCGTCGGACGCGTCGGCGGAGACCGAGATTGCATGGAACCGCTTGGGGTACCAGTCGAGGAAGACCTTTTGCGCCTCGGGAGCCCCTCGAAGTGCTGTCGAATCGACCGGACTGTCGAATTCGACATTCCACTTCTTTCGCATCCCTGCCACCAGAAGCGGCGGAAGCCATGAGGTGGCGGAGTGGTCCAACTCGTAGTTCGACTCGGTTGTCACCGTTGCCTCGTCGCCGAGAGGTGTCACTATCCGCGCCGTGATGCGGTGGGCTGCGGAATCCTCGACACGCACGGTCATCTGGCTGCTCACCTTGCGAAGTGTTGCACAAAGGCTTACGCCGGCGTTCCGCTCGGGTGGCAGGCCGGGCACCCCGGCTCGGTAACTTCTTGCAAGACAGAAAAAACCGCCACTCGACGAGTGGCGGTTTTTGTTTTTCGGTGGAGCTGAGGGGAATCGAACCCCTGACCTTCTCGATGCGAACGAGACGCGCTACCAACTGCGCCACAGCCCCGTTGCCGTCGTGCCGACCGGCTGCGTAACTCTAGCAAAGCCGCTTCGGGCGGTACCTACGCGCCCTGCGCTCTGCGGAAGTCTCCATCCTCGTCACGGTTCGCCTGGAACGGCTCCTCGTAGTGGTCGAGATGCTCGAACTCCGGATCCTCGTCGTCGATCTCGAGCACCACCGCACCGGGGCGACGCAGACGCTGTGGGACGAGCGCGAGCTCGTCGTCGGTCTCCGATTCCACGCCCAGCCGGGACCGACCCATTCGGGTGAGCCGACGCTGCCGCACCTCTTCTTCGATCTGCACCTGCCGTCGCAGGTAGTACAGATAACCGGCGAGGACGGCGACGGACAACCCGCACAGCCACCAGACCGTCGGGGAGATGATGAATGCCAATGCCGCTGTGGTGATGGCCGCGAAGACCAGCCCCAGAACTGCGCGTTGACGGAAGGCGTACCGGGCAGCTCGGGCGAGCGCGTCGGCCTCGGGATCGAAACCACCGCGGCCGCGTCGGCGAGGGACGAAATCGTCGTCGACCACGCCCGGTTCGTGCGACGGTGCCCTCCCGCGCGAAGGTCCCTCGACCGGTGCATCGCTGTCGAGGTCGTTCTCTGCTGCGTGAGTGTCCATCGGGTCCTCCGCGGTACCGGGTAGATCGGGTGAGTCTGGACGAACGGCCGCGACTTTCGGGCCGAAGATCTCGCTGGCCGGCGCGGAAACCCGAAGGTCGTCCTCCGGTCGCCAGTGCGGATCGCTGCGGTGCCCGGTTGCGGGCCCGCGCTGCTTTCGCTTGGTGCCACCCCGATGCAGCACACGCGTGGCGAGCGCGGCATCCGTCGTCTGCATGATCTGGGGGCGCTTGGTCATCAGCATGGGCAGAAGAACGAAGAGCCAGACGGCTACGAGACCGATCCAGATGATCGAGTTCGGCATCGGCGAAGTTCTCCTCCCTTGGATGACGGCGACAGTCGAGACGTCATCAGGCTATGTGGAGGACGGGTGAGAACGACGCAGACGCGCCGACCGGAATTACACTCCTGTCACTTTGACAACATGAGACTCGAGACGCGGTCGGGTGTCAGGCCCACGCGGCCCGGCCGGCGCGCACCAACCGATCGACGACGGTTCCCTGCACCTCACCCGAGGTGATCGCGACGAGCTTGTGATCGCGCCATTCGCCGTCGACGTCGAGATACTTGTAGAGCAGTCCCTCTTCGCGAAAGCCGACGTTACGTAGAACTGCTTGGCTGGCAAGGTTCTCCGGCCGCACCGTCGCTTCGACGCGATGCAGTCCGACGGGACCGAAGCAGTGATCGAGACCGAGCGCCAGAGCCGCGGTAGCTACGCCCTTGCCGTTGACGTCCTTGGAGACCCAGTACCCGATCCAGGCCGAACGCAGTGCTCCCCGCACGATGTTTCCGGTGGTGATCTGCCCGCAGAATTCACCGTCGACTTCGATGACCATCGGCAGCATGTGTCCCTTGCGCGCCTCGGACTTGAGGCCCGAGCACAGGGTCGGCCACGAGGAGATGTGGTGCCGCGAATTCCAGCTGCCCTCGCCACTGGGCTCCCAGGGTTCGAGGTGAGCGCGATCCGCAGTGCGAATCCGACTCCAGGCGGCCGCGTCGCGCACCCGTACCGGCCGCAACGTGACAGTTCCGCCGGCCACTCTCACTGGACCCAATTTCGCCGGCCAACCTGGGTGGCTCGACCACGTTCGCGGCATCCGTCGATCGTATGCGCTGCGCGCATGTGCATGGAAATTCGTACCCCACTACGAACTACCGCTCACATGGCGTCAGCCTCTCTGCGCGAGGAACGAGACCTTCACTTCTTCGCCGGTTCGGATTTCGGTGACCTCGGGATCGATGACGACCAGGCAATTCGCCTCGGCGAGCGTGGCGAGCAGATGCGAGGACGATCCGGGTGCGCCGCCGAGGGCCTGGACCAGATATTCGCCGGTCTCCTCGTCGCGCATCAGTTGGCCGCGGAGGAATCCCTTGCGGCCCTCGATCGAGGTGATCGGCGCGACGGTGCGAGCAGTGACGGTCCGGCGCAGCGGCTGCCGTCGGCCGAGAGCGATGCGAATCAGCGGACGCACCATGACCTCGAACACCACCAACGCACTGACGGGGTTGGCCGGCAACAGAAAGGTGGGTACTTCGTCGCGTCCGAGTTGACCGAAGCCCTGAACGGATCCGGGGTGCATGGCAACTCGCTCGACTTCCATGTCACCGAGTTCGCCGAGCGCCTCACGCACACCGTCCGACGCGCCGCCACCCACCGCTCCGGCGATGACCACGATCTCGGATCGAATCAGCTGACCCTCGACCACCTCACGCAGGCGCTTGGGGTCGGTGCTGACGATCCCGACGCGGTTGACGTCGGCTCCGGCGTCGCGCGCTGCTGCGGCGAGTGCATAGGAATTGACGTCGTACACCTGGCCGGGCCCGGGGGTCCGATCGGTATCGACCAACTCGCCGCCCACAGAGATGACCGACAGACGCGGCCTGGGGTGCACCAGCACCTTGTCACGACCGACGGCTGCGAGCAGTCCCACCTGAGCTGCGCCGATGATCGTTCCCGCACGGACCGCCACGTCACCGGGCTGCACGTCGTCGCCGATCTTGCGGACGTAATCCCCCGAGCGAACCGGACGGAACACCTTGACTCGGGCACGGCCGCTGTCGGTTCGATCCAGCGGCAACACCGCATCGGCCAGCGTGGGCAGCGGCGCACCGGTATCGACTCGCACTGCCTGACGCGGTTGCAACCGGATGGGTTGACGCGACCCCGCGGACACCTCGCCGACGACGGGAAGCGTCAGATCGATGCGTTCGTCGTCCTCGTTGCGCAGGTCCGTTCCCGCGGCCGCGACATCGACGCTTCGTACCGCGTACCCGTCGATCGCCGCCTGGTCGAAACCGGGAAGGGGACGCTCGGTGACCACTTCTTCCGCACACAGCAGGCCCTGTGCCTCCGAGATGGCGACCCGAACAGGCCGTGGAGCCACCGCCGCGGCGGTCACTCTGGTCTGCTGATCCTCGACCGAGCGCATCTGGCCCCTTCTCTATGGCATCGACCCGCGATGCTATTCGTACGTGGTCAGTTCCGGTGCCCAGCTGTCGCTCAGGCGTTCGTTCAGCCATTCGCGCAGCGCCGGGCCGTAGTCGTCACGCTGTAGAGCAAAGTCAACCGCAGCGCGCAGGTATCCCCCGGGATTTCCGAGGTCGTGTCTCGATCCGCGGTGCACCACCACGTGCACGGGATGGCCCTCTTCGATCAGCAGCGCAATGGCGTCGGTGAGCTGCAATTCGCCGCCGGCACCGGGCTTTATCCGACGCAGTGCGTCGAAGATCGCGCGGTCGAGCAGGTAACGTCCGGCCGCTGCCAAGTTGGACGGGGCGTCCTCCTGCTTGGGCTTTTCGACCATACCGGTGACCTTGAGGACGTTCGGGTTGACCGCGTCGGGCACGATCTCGACGGAGAAGACGCCGTAGGACGAGACCTTGTCGTCGGGGACCTCGATGGCGCACAGCACCGAGCCACCGCGCTTGGCGCGCACGCGGGCCATGACGTCGAGCACACCGCGGGGCATCACCAGATCGTCAGGCAACAGAACGGCGACGGAATCCTCGTCGTCGTCGAGAACTTCCTCGGCGCAGGCGACGGCATGCCCGAGTCCAAGTGGCTCGTGCTGAATGACCGATTGGACGTCGAGCAGCCCGGGTGCAACCCGCACCTTCTCGAGCATCTCGAGCTTGCCACTGGCCTCGAGCTTGTTCTCGAGTACGAGGTCCTCGACGAAGTGAGCGACGACGCCGTCCTTACCGGGTGACGTGACGATCACGAGTCGCTGCGCGCCGGAATCAGCGGCCTCGCCTGCGACGAGCTCGATGCCGGGAGTGTCGACCACTGGAAGCAGTTCTTTCGGAACGGTTTTCGTCGCCGGCAAGAACCGGGTACCCATGCCCGCTGCGGGAACGATGGCCGTGCGGAAATGCACGGGCGTGGCGGCGGTCGTCGCTGTAACGGCTTCTGTCATGGTGCTCACCCTATCCATGGTTTCTGGTGATCTGCTCGGCGTGTGCTGCGTTCTACCCCCGAGTGCATATCGTTGAACGACTGCACAGGAAGGGAGGACGAATCGTTGTGACCGTTCCCGAATTCACGGAAAACACGTCCAAGGATCGATGGCGGAAGCATGTTCTCGCCGAACGCCGACTGCTCGACGGTGCGCAACGCGCGATGGAGTCTTCTGCACTCTGTCACGTCCTCGCCGAATTGGCGGCCGAACACCCGTCCGTCGCCGCATACGTCCCTGTCGGTCGTGAGCCGGGATCCATCGAGATGCTCGACGCGATGGCCGCGGCCGGGTCCACCGTTCTGCTCCCGAGTGCGCACGAACCGGGCCCGCTGCGCTGGGCTCGGTACGCCGGACGCGAGTCGTTGGTGACGGCCCCGTTCGGTTTGCTGGAACCGTCGGGACCTCTCCTCGATCCCGGCGCCGTATCGGCGTGCTCGTTGGTGCTGATTCCAGCGCTGGCCGTGGACCGGAGCGGGACCAGGTTGGGCCGGGGTGCCGGCTTCTACGACCGCACCCTCGACCTGTGCGCACCCGACGCCGTGCTGGTCGCGGTGGTACGCGACAGCGAACTGGTCGATCGCCTACCGGCAGAACCACACGACAGACGGGTGACGCACGTGGTGACCCCGAGCAACGGACTCGTACGCTTGAGTACGGAATAACGGTACGATTCGATTCGTTGGCACTCCTGACTGTAGAGTGCTAATGCTCTCCCCAGTTTCGACGAACAGACAAGACACCGGCGGTGTTCGACCTCGGCCAGTAGAGCGCCGAATCTCCTCGGTGACCAGCGCGGAGGAAACACGATGCCCACTTACTCATACGCATGTACCGAGTGCGACAACCGATTCGACATCGTTCAGTCCTTCACCGACGACACGTTGACGGTGTGCCCGGCGTGCTCGGGCAAGCTTCGTAAGCTGTTCAATTCGGTCGGCATCGTCTTCAAGGGCAGTGGCTTCTACCGCACCGACAGCCGCGGCGGCTCGGGCACCTCGAGCGAGGGCGCAGGCGAGAAGAAGTCCGACGCGGCGGCCGCGAAGTCGGACTCGAAGTCCGAGTCCAAGTCCGACTCCAAGCCCGCCGAGAAGAAATCTTCCGATTCGTCGTCGAGCAAATCTTCTTCCTCGTCCACCACGAAAGCTGCTGCGAGCCAGTAACTTCCGCTTCATCCACAGGCCGGGCTGTTATCCACAGCCCGGCCTTTTCGGCGTCCGAGCCGCCGTTGTCGGCGATAGCGTTCCAGCATGACCGCTCGCACGAACCGACTCGACTCGACGCTGCTCGATCGCATCACGCTGCGTCCGGCGTGGGTCGGATCCCCGAAAGTCAGACGGATCGCGGCAGGCGTGCTGGTCGCGGTCGCACTGGTGCTGTTCGTCGACGACGCCTCAGGCGACGATCGCGTCCAGGTGATCACGGCCGGACGCGATCTGACGCCCGGGACGGTGCTGACCTCGGCCGATGTGGTGGTTGCCGACTGGGACTCGGCCGGTGTTCCTGAAGGCGCGCTCGTCGACACGGGAGCTGTGGAGGGTCAGACGCTCACCGGGCCGGTCCGAGCGGGCGAACTGCTCACCGACGTGCGCCTACTGGGATCTCGGACCGCTACGACGGCACTGGGGACCGAGGCACGCGTCGTACCGGTGCATCTCGCCGATGCCGCAGTGACCGACCTACTGCGCGAAGGCGATCGGGTCGACGTGTTGACCGTCGAGTCCCAGGAAGACCTGAATGCAGTGCCCGCGGCTCGGGTGCTGGCGTCGGGAGCGATGGTCGTTCTCGTCTCCGCCGACGCCGGTGACAGTCGGCAGCGAGATCGGGTGGTGCTGCTTGCCCTACCGACGAACGACGCGACGACGGTGGCCGCTGCATCGTTGGTCAGCGCGCTGACCGTCACCCTGCACTAACGTTTCTCCGGACAGAACAATCCGAACGTTGGGAGAAGGGCTCATGATCAAGGGCTTCAAGGACTTTCTACTGCGCGGCAATGTCGTGGACCTCGCAGTCGCGGTGGTCGTCGGTGCGGCATTCACCGCCATCGTCACCGCATTCACCACGAACATCATCAACCCGCTCGTCGCGGCCCTCGGTGGCAGCAACGAATACGGCTTCGGCTTCAACATCACGTCGTCCCCGGAATCGTTCGTCAACATCGGTGCGGTGATCACGGCGATCATCAACTTCGTCATCATCGCCGCAGTGGTCTACTTCGTACTCATTCTGCCGGTGAACACCGCCAAGAAGCGCTTCGTCAGTCAGCCGGAGAAGGAACTGAGCGACGTCGACGTGCTGGTGCAGATTCGCGACATCCTCGCCGGGGGAACCGCAGCGGGACAGAAACTGTCGACCGGAGCCGACACCACCGGTGGCAGCGGCGACGCCATCGATTCCACGCCGGATCTGGGTAAACACTCCAAGGACTGACTCCTGGCCGTCCGGACATGGCCGATGCGGCTGTGATGGTCACCCTGTCCGAATGAATGCGCCATTCACGCTGTCTGACAGCGTGAATGGCGCATTCATTCTTTCGGGGGGTGCGTTTGGCGGTGCCGGTACTCAGTTGGTGAACGTCGACAGCGGAAGTGCGTCGAGGGTGATCGTGGTGCCATCGGCCTCACACGCCGAGGCGACGGCTGCGCCGTTGTCTACGAAGGCCTTACCGGACTCACTGTCCGTGGTCGACAGTTCGAGGGTGTCGGCGGGAAGTGCGTCGACGAACGTCGTCAGCGAGGTCGCGACATCACCCGATGCGGTGCCGGGCAGCCCCTTCAGCTTGTCGACGGCGGCCCGCTTGTCAGCGGTCCACTTATCGATGTTCTCGGCTGATCCGGGCCCCGCTGCAACAAGTCCCACGAATGCATTGTGGTCTGCGGCGAACGTGTTGCAGACGTCGGTGTTCTCGACGGACGCTGCGGACTCGTCACTGCTACAACCGGCGGCGAGGCCGAGAGCAAGGATTGCCCCTGCGGCAGCCATTGTGAAACGGGCTTTCGAGTGCATCGTTGTTCCAGTGCCTCTCTCGAGAAGTCGAATTACTTCTGTTCAGAACATAGTTCAGGCCCGTACGGAGTGATCCGTACGGGCCTGAACTGGTCTTGAATTTCAGCAGGTGAAGCTATCTCACCGAGCTACAACCGATTCGGAAATCAGTTGAGGCGAACCGGGACGCCGTAGGTGATGGCCGTGTCGCCGGTTGCGCTGGTCAGCGAAACGTACGGACGGATGGAGACGTTGCCCAGGATGCCAGTGGCGGTACCGTGCAGGTTCGCGACCTGGACGGATCCGCTGGTGCCCGCCGCGTCACCCTCGGAAGAGGTGATGTCGGCCTCGTCGTTGAGCACAGCGTATGCGCTCTCGGATTGAACGACGCCGGGACCGTTCTCGAGCTCAAGGGTGCCGGTAGCCTGCGGGATCAGCTGAACACCGATGTCGAGGCCACTGCCGGAAGTTGCTTCGGTCTCGATCGGAAGGTCGAGGAGGTCGCCTGTCGCGAGGTCGAAGATGTCGCCGAGGCTGCCTTCCACGCCGATGGTGCTGCTGTTGCCGCTCGAGATGCCCAGGTTCGCGGACGGCGAAGCCCACTCGACGGTGACTCCACCGTTGAGGCTCATCGGGTAACCGATCTGGTAACCGATCTTGAGGGTGCCCTCGAAGTCGTCGGCCGAGGGGCCCTGGACGTCGTAGGAAGCCCGGCCGTTGGCGAACCACTCACGGGTGAGCGGGTTGCCGTCGAGCGGAGCAACACCGTTGATGAAGGTGTCGGACAGCGTCACCGTGATGGTGTTGCCGTCGGCGTCGACAACCGAGTTGGAGCTGTCGACAGCGGCAGAAGCGGTTCCGGTACCGAGCACCAGGCCGACTACCGAAGCGCTGGCAGCAACTGCGACGCTCATGGACTTGAGTCCCCGGCTGCGCCGCGACTTCTGGATCTCCGTCATTTATTCCTCATCATGTTCAGTCCCAGCGCGGTGTCGCACGGGGAAGCTTGTGGCTTTCACCCTCGAACTAGATCGGACGCAACGATGCGTACGAGCCCGAGCCGGATGGAGCCGTGAAGGCCACATCCTCGATCCTGCAGTCCCGTGGTGAAGGGCGCGGCACCGGTCGGTCCCACGCCCTCGTTGTCGGAAGCTGAGGGGAACATTAGAGGAGTTGCCAGACCGTGACAATCCCTACGATCGGCCCCCGAACGTTGCCGTCCTGTGATGTGTTTCCGCGGCGTGAACAACTTTCACAGCCGTGTTAGCGATAACCCGCGTCACAGCATCTCTCCAAGGGGCAGAACTGTTACATCCGCCTCATACGAGTAAACCGACCCTGATGTGGGAATATCTCGGCACTTCCATGTCCGGATCGGCCCGATAGTCCGGTCTGGAATACGTCCGCAGAGCCCGTTTCGACCGTTAGCGACCGTAGCTACTACCGGGTAGCTCGCTAACGCCAGGTAAACGAGTAACTAACAGACCTGTCATTCCAGCCAAGAAAATGTGTCGTGGATCACATCAAAAGTAATGAGGTGGTCGCTGCTGTTTCAACCATTCGTCCGACTTCGAACCGCTCGACTCCGCATCCGGAGCGTCGTTTCGCTCGTCCCCGGTCGTCTCCGGTAGTACCTCGCCGAAGATACGAGCGAGCCGGGCCCGTTCTGCTCGGGCCCGGCTCGCGTCGTCTTCGGCCGATCGATCGTCTCTCGGCTCGTTGCTCATCGGTATCGCTATGCGTCCAACCCGGACAGCTCGGCGATGACCTGACTTGCCAATGGCGTCAGCGTCGCCATCCCGTCGCGGATAGCAGCCCGCGAGGAGGCGAGATTCACCACCAGCGTGCTGCCGGAAACACCGACCAGCCCACGTGAGAGACCCGCATCCAGCGAACCGGCCGCCAGTCCCGACGATCTCAGCGCCTCACTGATACCCGGGATCTCGCGATCGAGCACCTCCGCGGTGACATCCGGGGTCACATCACGGGGCGAGACGCCGGTGCCTCCGATCGAGACCACCAGATCGACACCACCGATCACTGCGGTGTTGAGGGCGTTCCTCACATCCACTTCGTCCGCCGTCACAGCGACGACACCGTCGACCAGGAAGCCTGCTTCGGTCAGCAGTTCCGTGACGAGCGGGCCCGTCGAATCCTTCTCGGTGCTGTGCGCTGTTCGGTCGTCAACGATGACGACCAACGCGCGCCCTGCCAGTGGTGCGTCGAGTTCCATACCGCTCACCGTAGTAGTTAGGCCCCTACCCGGCTCACGCTGTGCGTAAATCGTTGCAACCGTGCCGTGCCTGCCTGCTTCCCGCAACATCAGCGACCGCCCGGGAACGACGGGACCTGGAACGGCAATTGCTGTTCCTGGCGCTGGGTCTGCGGCTGCGCAGCTACGGGCTCGGCAGTGCCGAGCGTCACGTTCGCCGTCTTCTCGCTACCGCCGTCGGTGTAGGTGATGGTGACCGAATCCCCCGGAGCGTGCGATCGCACAGCTGCGATCAACGCGTCACCGCTGGAGACGACGCGATCGTCGACCTTGGTGATCACCGCGCCCTGCGGTATGCCCGCAGCCGCTGCCGGTCCGCCCTCGGTGACCTCGACGACGGTTGCACCATTGGCATCGTCCTGCGACGGCACCTGCACCCCGATCATGGCCTGAGTCGCCTTGCCCGTGGTGGTCAGTTCGTCGGCGATGCGCTTGGCCTGATCCACCGGGATCGCGAACCCGAGCCCGATCGAGCCACTCTGCGCCCCCGATCCCCCGCTACCACCGATCGTGGCGATCGCGGTGTTGATGCCGATCAACTGACCGTCGGTGTTGACGAGCGCACCACCGGAGTTGCCCGGATTGATCGCGGCATCGGTCTGGATGGCGTCGATCACCGAGTTCTGGTTGCCGGACTCGCCGGATGTCGACACCGGCCGGTTCAGCGAGGAGACGATGCCCGTGGTGACGGTGCCGGCCAGACCCAGTGGGGAACCGATCGCGACAACCTGCTGTCCCACTTCCAGATTCGAGGAGGAACCGAGCTCGATGGGCGTCAGATTCGACTTGCCCTCGGCCTTGATGACGGCCATGTCCGAGACCGAATCGGCACCGACGATCGTGGCGTCGGCCACCGAGCCGTCGGAGAACGCGACAGTGAGCTGGCCGTTGGCACCCGCGCCCGTTGCGACGTGGTTGTTGGTGAGGATCAAGCCGTCACTGCTGAGAATGACGCCCGAGCCCTCGCCCTCTTCTTGTGAGCCCTTCACCTGGATCTGTACGACGCTCGGCAGGACCTTGTTGGCCACCGCCTGGACGGAGCCGTCGGGGAAGTTGGCGGCTGGCTGCGCAGCGGTGACCGAGGAATTCAGCGAGTTGGTGGCTCCCCCACCGCTCCCGTTGGCATTGTTGGTGGCAATCGCACCGACTGCGCCGCCGATGCCGCCCCCGACCAGAACCAGCGCGATCGCTCCGGCGACCAACGCGGACCGACCCGGGCGCGCCTTCACCGTGCCCGGTGCCGAATTCGTCTGCGGTGAAACATTCTGAGGCTGGGCGTGATGCGCCTGCGTGTGCTGGGTACTCCGCGGGTCACCCTGCTGGCCGTACGGGCCGTAGCCGGGCTGGTATGCACCTTGGCCGTAACCGGCGTACTGCTGCGGATAACCCTGCTGAGGGGGGAGCTGCTGGGTCGGATGCTGCTGGGTCGGATGCTGCTGGGTCGAGTGGTTCTGCTCGTCGCCGCGCGAAGCCCGGTCCGCCGGATGCTGCTCGCCACCGGCACCCTGTCCGGTCTGTTCGGATTCGTTACGGTCGTCGTTCATCGTTGCTGCTTCCTTCAGTAGGGACCCAGAGGTCCGCCCGCCTTCTTGCTACTCACTGTGCAGGGCGGTACTGAGAGGGCGCTGAGATCCGGCTATCAGTTTGCCGAGAGTGTCCCGGGTTCCGACGCACCCTCACCGGGCAACACGATTCGGATCAACGCACCACCCCGCTCGGACACCTCGACCCCGATGGTGCCGCCATGTTTGACGACGACCTGTCGCACGATGGCAAGTCCCAGACCGGATCCCGGCATCGAGCGCGATGCCGTCGAGCGGTAGAAGCGCTCGAACACCAGCTCACGATCTTCCTCGGGGATACCCGGCCCGGCGTCGTCCACCGTCAATTCGAGCAGGCCATCCCCGATCTGCTGCATCGAGATTCGTACCTCGCCGCCGCTCGGGCTCCATTTTGCTGCGTTGTCGAGCACGTTCAGCACGGCCCGCGACAGTCCCGCCTGATCGCCGTAGACGAACCACGGCATCAGCGTTGCATCGAAGTCGATCTCGTTGCGGCGACGGCGCGCTCGCTCGAGACTGCGTTCGACGGCGTCGGCCAGATCGACGCGCTCGAACACCGTCTCCGGCGCGTCCTCGCGCGCCAGATCGACCAAATCTCCCACCAGCGTGGACAGTTCCTGAATCTGCGCAACCACGTCGGTCCGCAACTCCGCCATGTCATCGTCGGGAATGGACGGTGCACCGGGGCGCCCCGCTGCGATGAGCAGTTCCATGTTGGTCCGCAACGAGGTCAACGGAGTCCGAAGCTCGTGACCGGCGTCGGCAACCAATCTGCTCTGTCTGCCGCGAGATTCGGCGAGCGCCCGAAGCATCGTGTTGAAACTCTCGGTCAGACGTGCCAATTCGTCGTCGCCGGTCACCGGGATCGGCGTCAGATCATCCGTTCGCGCCACGCGCTCGGCCGCGGCCGTCAAACGAGCGATCGGCCGCAAGCCGGTGCGTCCCACAGCCATTCCGGCTCCGGCAGCCAACACCACTCCGAAGGCTCCGACGACGAGCAGCACCCAGGCCAGGCGATCGAGCACCTTGCCGGTGGGCAGCAGCCTCTGCGCAACGATGAGGGTGCTGCCGTCCTGGGTTCGTTGCGCGAGCACCCGCTGATCGTCGAGCGTGCGCAGCGAGAATTCCTGATCCCCGCGCACCACGGCGACTTCGGCGTCCCCGATCGGGACCTTCGGCCCGGGTGGGTTGTAGCTGGTCATGTCCGGATAGATCAGCGCCACACTCACGTCGGTGCTGTACAACGTAGCTCCGGCAACGAACCGCGGGTCGTAGGAGACCAGACTCGATTCCGCCAAAGCCGATGCACGCGAACGCAATTGAGTATCCACATCGCCGTACAACGCTCGTGAGACCACGGTGTACGCCGCGATCGCCATGACCGCCACCGCAATCGCGACCACGGACGCCGCGAGCAACGTCACCCGCCACCGCAGAGACACCGACCGCGTCAGCGGCATGGGAGGTCGCATCGCCGCCGGCGACGAGCCGACGCTCTCGGGCGTCTTGCGCCCGAACGGAGCAACCATCACGGAGGCGTTTCGCGCAGGACGTATCCGACACCGCGAACGGTGTGGATCAACCGCGACTCCCCCTCCGCCTCGGTTTTGCGCCGCAGATAGCCGACGTACACCTCGAGCGCATTGCCCGACGTCGGGAAGTCGTAGCCCCAGACTTCCTCGAGGATGCGACTCCTGGTCAGCACTCGGCGCGGATTGGTCATCAGCATCTCGAGTAACGAGAATTCGGTTCGGGTGAGGCTGATCGAGCGTTCGGCGCGCGAGACCTCACGGGTGACCGGGTCCAAGGACAAGTCCGCGAACGTCATGGTCTCCGAGTCGATACCCGCCTCCATCGCGGTGCGGCGAAGCAGCGCTCGCAGCCGGGCCAGCAGTTCCTCGAGCGCGAACGGCTTGGGCAGGTAGTCGTCGGCACCGGCATCGAGGCCTGCGACACGCTCGGAGACCGAGTCCCGTGCCGTCAGGACGAGGATCGGCAGATCGTCACCGACACTGCGCAGTCGACGACACACCTCCAGGCCGTCCAGCCGAGGCATCATCACGTCGAGCACCAAGGCGTCGGGTCGCGCCGCAGCCACCTGCTCGAGCGCATCCAGCCCGTCGACCGCCAGGTCCACGGTGTACCCGTTGAACGTCAGCGACCTACGCAGCGACTCACGCACTGCTCGATCGTCGTCGACCACCAAAATCCGCATTCGTACAGTTTGTCCTGGTCGACTGAGATACGGCTGAGAGGGGTACCTACTCCACCGACGACCGCCTACAGGCTCGGAAGGTTGCGGGCCAGCGGGAGGTTCCATTTTCGCCACAGCGCGAGCAGTCGCAACCCCGTCGCGAGCACTGTTCCCGCGACGAGTCCCACGTTCTCCGGAAGGGTCAGAACATCGGCCAACACGACGGTCGTCGCCCCGAGCAGGGCGGGCAGGGCGTACAGATCCCGATGCAGCAGCAGGGGTACCTCGTTGACCAGCACGTCTCGGATCACGCCGCCGGCAACCGCGGTTGTGGTGCCGATGAGGGCTCCCGACAGGGAGCTCCCGCCGGCAGCCAACGCGATCGTCGCGCCGGTCGCAGCGAACAGTCCCATGCCGAATGCGTCGAGCACCAGAACACCGCGTCGCACCTTGCCCATCTGTCGGTGCGCCACGAAGACGGCCAGCGACGCACAGAAGCCGACGGTGACGTTCGGCCACGTGTCCAGCGACGTCGGCGGATGGATGCCGAGGAGAAGATCACGAATGACTCCACCGCCGATACCCGTCGTGATTCCGACGACGCAGACTCCGAACAGATCCAACCGGCGATGCACTCCGATCAAGGCACCCGACGCCGCGAAGACTGCGATACCGAGGTAGCCGAGGAGGTCGAGAAGCATCGGATCAGCATGTCACGGCACCGACAGCGGATTCACAGCAACATGCGGCCGGCAGAACATCGCCTCGGTCACCGAAGCCGGCGCTCTCTCGCTCGTGGAGTGCTGTGGCCCAGCCCGCGCCGGGTCGGATCAGGCCACGATCCGCCGATCCGGCGGTGGCTGCACTCGTTGCTGCATCGCCCTACGTTCAGGCGATAGTCTCGATCGGGTGCCGTCCGGCACACTTCTTTCTCGAACCGAGGTGACCCGAAGTGCCGATCGTCGACAACGCCGTCTATGTCGAGGGGAAGCGAACTGCGAATCCCGAAAGCCTCGATATCACTTTCGAGTGCATGCGGGATCGCCACGGAATGGCATGGATCGGCCTCTATCGTCCCGAGCTCCGTGAAATCAACGCAGTAGCAGACGAATTCGGACTGCATCGATTGGCCGTCGAGGACGCGATCGCAGCCCATCAGCGACCGAAGCTCGAACGCTATGCCGAGCAGCTCTTCGTCGTACTGCGCCCCGCCAGATATATCGACGAGACCGAAAAGGTCGAATTCGGCGAATTGCACATTTTTCTCGGCGTGGATTTTGTGGTCACCATTCGTCACGCCGAGTCGCCCGAGCTCGGGAAGGTGCGGCACCGGCTCGAGGAATCCCCCGAGTTGCTCGGACTCGGGCCCGAGGCGATTCTGTACGGCATCCTCGACCAAGTGGTCGACGAGTACGTTCCCGTCATCAAGGGATTGCAGACCGACATCGACGAGATCGAGGATCAACTGTTCACCGGCGATCCGAGCGTCTCGCGTCGCATCTATTCACTTCTGCGTGAGGTGTCCGAATTCGACCGTGCCGCAAAGCCTCTGGTCGAGATGATCGAATCGCTCAAGCGCGGATCGGACAAGTATCACGTCGACGTCGAACTGCAGCGCAATCTTCGCGACGTCCTGGACCATGCGATCCGCATCTCCGACCGCATCGAGGCTTTCCGGTCCATTCTGCAGAACGCGATGACCGTGCACTCGACCATGGTTGCGCAGCAGCAGAACGAGGAAATGCGCAACATGACGCAGGTGAGCCTGGAACAGAACGAACAGGTCAAGCGCATCTCGTCCTGGGGTGCAATCCTTTTCGCGCCCTCCCTGGTCGCCGCCATTTACGGCATGAACTTCGAGGACATGCCCGAATTGAAGTGGCACTTGGGATATCCGCTCGCCCTGGTCGCCATGGTGCTCTGCTCGACAGCACTGTACGTGGTGTTCAAACGCCAGAAGTGGCTGTAGAGCGGCTTCGCCGCACGTGCACGGAAGTTCGTAGCAGGGGTCGAATTTCCGCGCACATGGGAGAGCCTAGGAAGAGCCGAAA
Organism: Rhodococcus sp. ARC_M5; assembly: GCF_022810405.1. Lineage (GTDB taxonomy): Bacteria > Actinomycetota > Actinomycetes > Mycobacteriales > Mycobacteriaceae > Rhodococcoides > Rhodococcoides navarretei. Next base: position 373,727 of record NZ_JALGQE010000003.1, on the reverse strand, counting down.
ATCGGGCCCACCGGGATGTCGCGAGTGAACGTCAACCTGTCGAACTCGTTGCCGTATTCGTCAATGGCACCGATGGTCATCGTGCTGGCCTTGATGCCCGGAAGACCCGGCACCACATCGACTCTGACGAACGAGTAGTTCAGGAATCGAACCCTCGACCAGGTGATGGACTCGGCCGACTTGGTGCCGTCGGGTGCCCACACGTAGCTGTTCGGAACTGCGGTGTCGGGCAACTCGTTGCCGCGGTAGCTCACGCCCTCGCCGTCCTGGAACGTGTAGCGCGGACGACCACCACCGCCGACGGTGTAATACACGGTGCCGTCCGTCTTTCCGTTGACAGTGGAGTTGTCACCGGCGACCCGAGTAGCGCGATTGCCACGAATGGGATCGGTGCGCTCGAAGACGTGATTGTGAGCTTGGAGCACCACATCCACCTCGTACTTGTCGAACAGGGCAACCCATGCGTCGCGAACTCCGCCGTCGCTTGCATGCGTCGAGGTGGTCGAATATGCGCAGTGGTGGAAGAAGCAAACGATGAAGTCGATGTTCGAGTCGGCACGGTATTTCGCCAAAGTCTGCTCCACCCAGGTGTTCTGGGCTCCTCCGCTATACCCAGTGTTGGCCTTGATCTCGTAGCTGACGTCGTTCGCGTCGAGCGAGAGCACCGCGGTGTTGCCGTAGACGAACGAGTAGGCCGACGGGCAACCCTTCGGCCCGTTGGTCGGCTGATCCAAACGCGCTGCGTGGCCGCCGTATCCGTTGGGGCTGTACAGCGCCTCCATGTCGTGGTTGCCGGTGGCGAACAACCACGGCGCGGTCGACGCACTGGCTTCGATCGCCTGGAAATAGCCGTCCCAGACGAACGGGTTGAACTTGTCGAATCCCTTCGGTGGCGTCTGTCCGTGCTTGGCGAACTGGGGAGGGAGACCTGCACCCGACGGGTCCGCGTACGCGATATCTCCGGCCAGAATGTGGAAATCCGGGTGCGAGGCCGCGATCTGACGATTGATGTTGCGCGCGTGCTTGACCGACGGTTCGTTGTCTGCCTTGTAGTACAGATCGTCGTAGTCGCCGGCCACCAAACCCTCCGGTTGCGAGGGGGTTTCATCGTTGCCCTGATCGCCCATCATCGTGAACCGGAACGGAGCGATACGACCGGTCGGCAGGGCAGGGGATGCGCTGCGGATGTCGCTGACGAAGCCGTCGGCGGTGCGCCAGCGATAGTAATGCGGCAGCTTCGGGGTCAGATTGTCCACGGGTACGTGCACGTAATACTGCTCGGCCGAGAGTATGCCTCCGTCGGTCTGCGGCACCTGACTGATCAGGTTGCGCACCTCAGCGGACGTCGTCGCGCCGAGTGCCGGTGTGGGGCCGTGATCGAGAAAGACTCCGGTGATTCCAGGATTGCGTGAGAGCTGAGCGGAGAATCGCAGCTGCGTCGCCGGGTCGTTTCCGAATCCCATGTGCCTGCCGGCCACGGCCAGCGGAGCATCCTGCGCGTAGGCGGTACGTGCGAACACCGAATTCCCGACGCCTACCGCGGCGGCCGTCGCGGCTGCTCCGACCAGGAAATTTCGTCGACTGACCGGGTGCCGCCGCAGGAACGACCGATGCCAATCGTGCTGCTCGGCCATGGTCATGTTCTCGGCCAGAGTGCCAGGGATTCCGGTCGCGACTGTCTCGCCTGCGGGGTTGAGCGTCATGACTCGATGGTGATGACGACGAACGCTCTATCCGTTAACCAAGCGAAGCAGTTGAGTGAACAGCACGAGAACAACGACGCACAACGGGACGAACGCGGACAATCCAGTCCCGATTCATTCTGCGTCACTACCTCCCCACGCACAATCCGTCTCTAGAAAAGTTGTTCCATTCCATCCGTCGCGGGCGCGCTCGTGGCCGCATTTCGCAACCGCCAACGGCGGACGTTCACGGCGCTTTCAGTTCGACCGAGCAGCATGGCCGCCTCCTTGACTTTCGTGGACGCCACGACCGTGTCCTCCTCCAGTGTCCATGGCTGTCTGCCGAAAACCGGACGTGCACGCATGCCTTGAGGTCTTACCCAGGCAGCGACAGCTGCTGCCGCCGTACTCTTTCGGTTCAAGGCCAAGCATCCCTGGGGGTAGGCCCACTCGGCCAAACGTGACGCGGGTTCGCTGGCCACCATCAGCGAGAAGATGTCGTCGCGAGCATTGCGCTTTGCAGTGCGCTCAGCACCGGTGATGTTCTTGACTGTCGAGCAGAAGTAGTCCGCCAAACTGGATGACGCCGTGACAAATCCGATGAAGGGCAAACCTGCGCGAGTGAAACCAACGCTGCCGTCGCCATCCAAGAGACCACGGAAATAGCCTCGTTGATGAAATTGACGGCTGGGCGGACTCACTTCTTTGGACTTGCGTCCGACAGGCACGCCGCTCAACTCTAATTCGCGCCGGAACGCGAGGTTGCACATTCGCCACGTCGCACTCGTATACGTGGCAGCGAAGTTCGTCGTCCGGGTTCTCGTCGAAACTGTCGACTTCACGCCGTCGAACAGGTGCGGAAGCTGCAGTAGCAGGTCAATGTCCTTTACTGCCAGTTCAATTGTTGCTTTGCCTCTCTGCCTGGTACCACCCTGAAGGTGACCATCGGTCTGAAACAAGCCAAAGAAGTAGGAATGATCTTCACGAGTCAGGTCGATGATGGCCACGGCAACATTGTCGGTCCACCTACCGACAAGAAAAGCCACTACGGCGTCGAGTTCCTATTTCGCACTGTCTGTGCGGCGCGTACACGCAGCACACAGATCTCTACACTCCCCCACCGAATGCCAAGCCCAACAGATATGTCGCCCCGGCCGCGCCGTAGCCGATAGCCAGCTGTCGCAGAGCACGTTTGACCGGTGGCCCACCGCTGAGCAGTCCCACCACCAGGCCCGTGCAGATCAGTGCCAGCCCAACAAGGACAGCCGCAAGGGCAAGGGCCACATAGCCTTCGAGGCCGAACAGGTACGGCAGGACCGGGATGACGGCTCCGGAAGCGAAGAAGCAGAAGCTGGCTCCGGCGGCACCGAGTCCGGTTCCGATCGACTCGTGCTGGTCGACGTCGGGGGCCATCTCGTCCGCAGGTAGTAGCCGCAGTACTTCCGCCGCTTTGGCGTCGGCCTCCTCGTGCGTCATTCCTCGGGCTCGGTACACCAGTGCCAGTTCGTTGGCGTCGACGTCGAGGTGTCTGACGGCATCTCGCGCCCCGCTGTCCGGGGACGACGCCTCGAGCAATTCACGTTGTGAACGGACCGAGACGTATTCGCCCGCACCCATCGACAGCGCGCCGGCGAGCAGTCCTGCGAGGCCGGTGATCAGGACGATCTGGTTGGACACCCCGGATCCGCTGATGCCGAGGACCAGAGCCAGGTTGCTCACCAGACCGTCGTTGGCCCCGAACACCGCAGCCCGGAAGGTGCCGGACAGTCGATTGCGACCGCGGGCTGCCAGCGCCCTGATGACCTCGGCATGGATCTGCTCGTCGGCCGTCATGGCCTCCGTGGCGTCGGCGTCGGTGGCGTACGGCGAACGGGTTTCGGCTCGTTGTGCCAGCGCGAGTACGAACACCGAACCGAAGCGGCGAGCCAACACCCCGAGGATGCGCGTGCGGATATCACCCTTGAGCGGCATCCCGACGCGATCGCCGAGCAAATTTCGCCAATGCTGCTCGTGTCGGCCTTCCGCATCGGCGAGCGCGAGGAGGATCTCGCGCTCCTCGCCGCTGCGTCTACCCGCCAGATCGCGATAGACGGCGGCCTCGGCCCGCTCGTCTGCGAGGTATTGCCGCCATCGCTTCACATCTCGCGAACTGGGTCCATCGTTCATGAATGTGAAGATAGACCCGTCGGAGGTCAGCTCGGGTCGTACACCCCGGCCTGGACGGCTTTGACCAATCTTCGCGGCACTCTGAACTCTCGACCTTGGAAACGCACCGTCACCAGATCCGGAGCAACGGCCTTCCATTGCGCCCGCCTGCTTCGGGTATTCGAACGCGACATCTTCCTCTTTGGAACAGCCATGACTCAGGCGTCCTTTCGGCTTCGGCGGCCGTACCGCTTCTCGAACTTCTCGACGCGTCCCTGGGTGTCCATCACGCGCGCAGCCCCGGTCCAGAAGGGATGTGATTCCGACGAGACGTCGACGACGATCAGCGGGTAGGTGTTGCCGTCTTCCCACTCGGTCTCGCGGGCGGACGTGACGGTCGATCTGGTGAGGAACTTGTTCCCGGTGCTCGAGTCCTGGAACACGACCGGGTGGTAGTCGGGATGGATGCCTGGTTTCATTCTGTTGCCTCTCGTGCTTGTTCTACGTACGGGGATTCACTGCTCTCGCAGGGGTCTTCGTGCCATTGGCCGAACGGGTCGGTCCACGTGGCCCACTGGGCGGGATCGGTCATCTCGTCGTCGGAGACCAACGCCCACTGCAGAGTTCGGTCGATCTCGGTGGGGTCGGCCTGATGAACGAGGATCACCAGGGAGGTGTCTCGATCGCCGAACTGCTCGTCCCACCGCAGCGCAGCCATCGCCCGCCTGGTGGTGTCGACGCGGTCCTGTTCCACCGGAGTCATTGCAGCAAGCCACTTTCCGGCGCTCGCAACCCGTAGTCCGCCGCCGGCCGATTCGATCCACAGCGCCTCGTCGGGTTGCGTGGCCACCCACGCCCGTCCGCGCGCGGTGACGACGCCGTCGAGCAACACGTCGATGGCCTCGTGCAATCGTTCGGGGTGGAAGGGCCTCGTTGCAGCGAACTCCACGAGCGCGACTCCGCAGTCGACGGACAGGGGCGGCTGGCCGCGCAACAGCGGCGAGTGGGCGTCGGTGATCTCACCGCGCCGGGCATCGAGGGGAACAGACGCGAGAACAGCCGGTCCGTCGACCATCGAGTCCTGCGGAACCCAGACGACAGGTGCGTTCGGTGCCAACCGCGCGAGGACAGCCGCGAGCCTGGCCCGCTCCCAGGCGTCGACATCGGGACCTGCGGTGACGACGAGCGCGTCGGCGTAGTCGACCTGCCCTACTACCAGCTGCGCGACGGTTCGATCGTCGTCACCACTGGCGACGACGCCACGGTCGGCCAGGGTGTCGTCGCCGGTGGCGTCGGCCAACCAGGTTGCGGCGTCGAGACAGCCGATCACGGCCTCGATACGCACATCTCGCGAGGCGGGTCCGTCGATCTGCCCCACCACGTCCGCGACGATGACGTTGTCCACCGCCCAGCACAACGCTTCGGGTTCGAGCGCCGGGTCCATGACGAGCACGATGCGATCGACACTGCTGCGCGTGGACAGTGCACGCAGCAGTGGCAGCAGATCCTCACGGAGCGTGCACGAGACGCAGCCGTGCGCCAGCTCCAGGATCGTCTCGCGCGGATTCTCACCCAGGACGTACAGCGTGCGACGCACGACGCCCTCGGTGACGCGGCTCAGATCGTGGCGAACAGCGACAGTTCCCGGCGCGAGCAGCGATGTCACGACCGCGTCCATGGCTCCGGTCCAGCCGGAGACGAGGACCATCGGGGTTCGATCGTCCGGTGAGTAGTTCACGGGCACCTTTCTTCTCGACAACGATTGTCATTATCTGAGGATGCACGCTACATTCGGATGAACGCTTTGTCGAAAACGATTGTCATAACGGCAAGAAAGGAACGCTCATGTCAGCGCACTGCCAGGTCACCGGCCGCACCCCCAGCTTCGGAAAGTCGGTCTCGCACTCCCACGTGCGCACCAGCCGCCGCTGGGATCCCAACATCCAGCGCAAGACCTACTACGCGCCCAGCCTCGGACGCCGCGTCACCCTCACGCTCTCGGCCAAGGGCATCAAGACCATCGACCGCGACGGCATCGACGCCGTGGTCGCCAAGATCCGCGCACGCGGGGAGAGGATCTGATGGGCAAGAGCACGGACGTCCGTCCGATCGTCAAGCTGAAGTCGACCGCCGGCACCGGCTACACCTACGTCACCCGCAAGAACCGCCGCAACGACCCCGACCGACTGGTCATGAAGAAATACGACCCGGTCGTGCGCAAGCACGTCGACTTCAGGGAAGAGCGATAGCCATGGCCAAGAAATCGAAGATTGCGAAGAACGAGCAACGCAAGCTCGTTGTCGCCCGCTGGGCAACGCGTCGCGGCGAGCTCAAGGAGATCATCCGCAAGCCCTCGAGCAGCGACTCCGAGCGCGCGCAGGCCCAGGCGGCACTGCAGCGTCTGCCACGCGATTCGAGTCCGGTACGATTGCGCAATCGTGACGCTGCGGATGGACGTCCGCGCGGTTACCTACGGAAATTCGGGCTGTCCCGCGTGAAAATGCGCGAGATGGCTCACCGCGGGGAACTGCCAGGCGTCCACAAGTCGAGCTGGTAAGGGAAAAGGTAGAGATGGCAGTCAAGAGAGCACCGTCGAAGAAGGTCCGCGCAGAGGCGGGTCGTCGACCGAAGAAGAACCCGTTGAACGCCGCCAAGGTCACCACGGTGGACTACAAGGACATCAACCTTCTTCGTCAGTTCATTTCCGACCGCGGCAAGATCCGCAGCCGTCGGGTCACCGGGCTCACCCCGCAGCAGCAGCGCCAGGTCGCTGTCGCAGTGAAGAACGCTCGTGAAATGGCATTGCTGCCGTTCACCAGCCGCTGAATCAGCTTTCGAGAAAGGCCACGTAGCCCTCGGCTACGTGGCCTTTCTGTCGTTCCCAGCAAGAAATGAGCACTTCGACGATGTCCGGCGTTCTCGAGGGCTTCACCGTCATCTTCGTCGTCATCGCCCTGGGATACCTTCTTGCTCACCTGAATGTGCTGGGTGAGCACGGCCAATTCGTCCTCGGTCGTCTCGTGTTCTTCGTCGCGACACCGGCATTGCTGTTCGTCACGTTGGCCAATTCCGATCTGTCGGTGATTCTCTCGCCGGTATTGGCCGTCGCCGGTTCCACGGCACTGCTCGTCGGGGCCATCTACTTCGTCATCGCGAAGCTCGCGCTGAAACGGTCCGTGCCCGACGCGACCATCGGCGCACTCGCGAGTTCGTACGTCAATGCCGCCAACCTGGGCATCCCGATCGCCGTGTTCGTTCTGGGCGACGCGAACTTCGTCGCTCCCCTGCTGCTGTTCCAGATCATGTTCTACACGCCGATCGCCGTCACCATCCTCGACATTTCCACCAAGATCGACAAGGTCTCGCTGTTCAAGACCGTCACCACGCCGTTTCGCAATCCGATCGTGGTGGCCGGAGCCGCAGGCCTCGTGCTGTCGATCACCGGATACGAGCTCCCCGAGGCGCTCATGCAGCCGTTCCAACTCGTTGGCAACCTGTCCGTGCCCGGGGCGCTGCTCGCCTTCGGTCTGTCCCTCTACGGTGCCAGGGTCCTGCAGAAAGGCATCAGTCCGCGGCGGGACGTGGCCCTGGCAACCGTGTTCAAGATGGCGCTGCAGCCGGTGCTCGGCTACCTCATGGCCAGGTTCGTCTTCGGTCTGGACGGGCACGATCTGTTCGCCATCGTCGTCGTCTCCGCACTGCCCACCGCGCAGAACGTGTTCGTCTTCGCCAGCCGCTACCAGCGCGGGGTGGTGCTCGCCCGCGACACCGCGTTCGTGACCACGCTCGTCTCCATCCCCGTCATCGCGCTCGTGACGGTCTTCCTCGCGTGAGCCGAACACAAAGGTTCTCCTCAGCTCCCAGCGCTACTTTGGACTCATGAGGTTTCTCGCCGCGGGTGTCATGCTGTGCCTGCTGCTGGCCGGCTGCAGCACCGCCGCCGGTAGCGACGAGGACACAACGCCCAGCATCGACTCCACAACACCCATGGGACTCGTCCAGCAACCCAGCGCCCCTCCGGTTCCGCACGAAGTTCCCGTCGGCGACGTGGGCACGATGTTCGAGGCCACCCCCGGCCTGATCCGCGCCACCACCACTCCGTTCGAGTCGTGGAGCCAGGTATCCCCCAACACCATTGCGGTGCACTTCGTGACCGGCACACCCGAGTGCTACGGAGCCGACGCGTCGGTCACCGAGACCGACACGACCGTGACCATCGAGCTGCGAACCGGAACCAGGCCCGATGCCGCCGACAAGTCCTGCATCATGGTTGCCGTCTACGCCACCATGCAGATGACTCTTGCGTCACCGCTCGGGAGCCGCACGATCCTGAATGCGGCCTGACCCCGGCACCGGTAGTGTCCGGGCAGTGAGCGATCATCTCCCCGACCGAGATCGAAGCCAGGTTCGCGCGGCCGATGCGGACCGGAACCTCGTCGCCCAGTTGCTGAGCGACGCGTTCGCGAACGGCCAACTCACCGTCAGCGAATACGACGAGCGCACCGCTGCGGTGTACCAGGCGAAGACCTACGGCGAGCTCGATGTGCTGACCGGCGACCTGGTGCTGTCCCCTCCCCCAGCGGCCGTACCGTCCGGTGGTTCCTCGAACGACCGCGTGATCGCGATCATGAGCGGTGCCGTGCGCAAGGGCGAGTGGACCCCCGCCGCACGCATCGACGCAATCGCATTCTGGGGCGGCATAGAACTCGACCTACGCCGCGCATCGTTCACCGCCGAGGAAACCACCATCAACTGTGTCGCCATCATGGGCGGCGTCGAGGTCACCGTGCCGCCCGGAGTGAGCGTCGAAGTCCGCGGCATGGGCATCATGGGCGGATTCGAGCACGTCAGCGCGACGCACCCCGGCGCACCGCGCGTCATCGTCACCGGTTTCGCCTTCTGGGGCGGCGTTTCGGTGGACATCAAGGCAGCAGAGAAGTAATCAGGATCGCCGACGCTTGAGGTAGTCGGTCACCACCGCGGCACCGAGTCCGTCCAGATCCGGGGCGATGACGCGTCCGCCCACGCGCTCGGCCATCTTGTCGACCACTCGTGCCAGGCCCGGATCGTCTCCGAGCCGGAAGATCGTCACCTGGGCACCGAGTTTCGCGACGGTATCGAGCTCCCGGACGGTCAGCCCCAGCGTCTTCGACGACGGCGGGTAGTCGAAGTACGCATGGCCGTCCGGCTCGAGATGCGCCGTCGGCTCACCGTCGGTGACGATCAGCACGACCGGCTGCGCATTGGGATGACGCCGCAGATGACGTACCGCGAGCATCAGAGCGTGGTGCAGATTGGTGCCCTGATCGTAGGCACCGTCCAACCCGGCCAGCTCCGACGCCGTCAATGTCTGTGCATGCCTCCCGAATCCGATGAGTTGCAGATCGTCTCCGCGGAAGCGAGTGCTGACCAGATGGTTGAGAGCCAGCGCTGTGCGCTTCATCGGCACCCACCGCCCGTCCATCACCATCGAGAACGAGGTATCGACCAGCAATGCAACCGCGGCCTGCGTTCTGGTCTCGGTCTCGCTGATCTCCACATCGGTCACCTGCAGCTGCACCGGAAAGCCCGATCCCGTTGCAGCCGAGCGCAGTACCGCATTGTTCACCGTGCGCGTGACATCCCATGGCTCGGTGTCGCCGAACTCCCACGCACGCGACGCACCGGTGGGCTCGCCCATCGCGCCCGCCTTGCGGGTGTCTCGCTCGCCGCCGCGTCGGGACAGCTTTCCTGCGACATCCTTGAGTGCGGACTGCCCCAGCTGCCGCATCGCCTTGGGTGAGAGACGCCATTGGCCGTCGGCACCCTTGTCCATGAAACCCTGCTGCTGCAGCGCCTTTTCGAGCTCGGCGAGCATCCTCGCATCGGCCGCAGCCTCGGGCCCGAGTTGCTTCAGCAACGCGTCGGCGTCGATGTCGTCCAAGGCAGCGCCGTTGTACTGCTGCGAGAGCTGATTGCCCAGGTTCTCGAGATCCGCGATGTCCTGAAGCGCACCGGTACCGTCGCCGAGGCCCATGCCGTTCTCGCCACGGAAGTTCTGCGAGCCGTCCCAGTCCTCACCGGGCCGGGCCTGCTGCAGATTCTGATCGAGCTGATCGAGCTGGCTCAACAGATTCGAGTCGCCGAAGGCCTGCTGCGCCAACGCATCCAACTCGGCACGCTGCTCGGGAGACAGAGAGTTACGTAGTCGCTGTGCGGCAGCAGCTCTTTCCGCCAATGAATCGAGTAGCTCGTCGACATTCTTCGGGTTCTCCGGGAAGTGCTGACCGTGCTTGTTCATGAACTCTTCGAACTGCTCGTCGGTGTCCTCGCCCTTGTTGTGGGCGTCGAGCAATTCGTTGAGGTCTTTCAGCATCTCGCTGATGGCCTGACGGTCCTCGTCGGTGGCACCTTCGAGCGCCTGCTTCATCCCGGCGAAACGCTGGTCGAGCATTTCGCGTCCGAGCAGATCCTTGATCTTCTCGTAATTCTCGCGTCCCTGCGGCGATCGCCAGTCGTAGTCCGAAAGCTCTTGCACCGCTTGGGCAGTGGACGATGACAGATCACCGATCTGCATCTCCTGGAAACGCGCATCGTCGTCGAGGGCACGCGCAAGTGCCTTGCGCTCTTCGAGCACCGCCTTGTCCAGCAGCTCCCGCACTTCCTGCAACGTGCCGTCGAGGTTGTTCTTCTTCAACAGATCTCGCCGACGTTTGGCGGCCTGAGCAGCGAGGTCGTCGAGCCCACGCATGTTCTTCGTTCCGCGCCGCAGCATCTCCTGCAGTGCCCGACGCGGGGACGCGCCCTCGAGCACGTCCTCGCCTATGGCGTCGAGCGCCTCGCGCAGATCCACCGGTGGCGCAAGAGGATCCGGCCCGTCGTGATACCGCCCGTATCTGGAGCGACGCATCAGCTGTACACCGTCTGACCGTCGTCGTCGGGATCCTTGGAAATGCGACGCGCCAGATACAGACCTTCGAGAGCGAGTTCGACGGCAGCTGCCTTCTCGCCGTCCGACGTAGCGTTCAGACGCTCGTGGATGTCGCCGATCACCTCGACGTCGGGCAGCTCGTCGAGCAGCGCCTTGGCGGTGATGCGGTCGCCGGTGACGATCGGTTCGCCCGTCTCGATGGCCGTCACCAGAGCGGCGAGGTTGATGCCGCCGAGGTGAGCACGCACGGTATCGGCGGTCGCGCGGCGCAGCATGTGCTCGAGGACCTCGATTTCGCGGCCTTCCTCACCCGACTCGAATTCGACCTTGCCGCGCAACACCTCGATGATGGTCCCGAGGTCGACAGGCCGGGCCACGGGCTCTGCCTCTCCGAGAATCGCGGCCCGGTGAACGGCTGCGGCAGCGATGGTTTCGGCCGCAGCGATCGCGAACCGAGCGGAGACGCCGGAGCGCTGATCGACCGACGGCGACTCGCGCAGCAATCGGGTGAATCGCGCCAGCACCTCGAGCAGATAAGTGGGAACCGTCGCCTGCAGCTCCGCTTCCTGGTCGATGACTGCCACCTCGGCGTCGAGTTCGAGGGGGTAGTGCGTCCTGATCTCCGCGCCGAAACGGTCCTTGAGCGGAGTGATGATGCGTCCGCGATTGGTGTAGTCCTCGGGGTTCGCGCTCGCCACGAGCATCACGTCGAGCGGCAGCCGCAGGGTGTAGCCGCGAACCTGGATATCGCGCTCCTCCATGACGTTGAGCAGCGACACCTGGATGCGCTCGGCGAGGTCGGGCAGCTCGTTGATCGCCACGATGCCGCGGTGACTGCGGGGAACCAGACCGAAGTGAATGGTCTCCGGGTCACCGAGGCTGCGGCCCTCGGCCACCTTCACCGGGTCGACGTCGCCCACAAGGTCCGCCACCGACGTATCCGGGGTCGCGAGCTTCTCGGCGTACCGCTCGCTGCGGTGCCGCCACTCGACCGGCAGATCGTCGCCGAGTTCTTTGGCTTTCCTGATGCTCGCGGGGGTGATGGGCTCGTAGGGATGCTCACCGAGTTCGGCTCCGGCGATCACCGGCACCCACTCGTCGAGCAGCAGATTCAGGGTGCGCAACAGACGCGTCTTGCCCTGACCACGCTCGCCGAGCAGCACCACGTCGTGACCGGCCAGAATCGCGCGCTCGAACTGTGGCAACACGGTGCCGCCGAAACCGACGATCCCCGGCCACGGATCCGTGCCGTCGCGCAATGCCTTCAGAAGATTTTCCCGCAACTCTTCCTTGATCGACCGCTGCCGATGTCCGGATGCCTTGAGTTCGCCGAGAGTGGAGATGCCAGGTTTGGTAGAGGTCACTTCTCCACGCTACGAGCGTTTGGCAATTGCTGCCATCGAGTGCTCCGTTGTAGTTCCGCCGAGTTCGAAGTTATGGACGAAATTCGGGCAAATTCCGTCCATAACTTCGAGTTCGGCAGCCGATGCACACTTCGGCGGAAGTTCGATCACATCCACGTAACTGTGGACAACTATTTTCTTCATCCACAGCCAGCGCTCGAACCGCTTTCCGAGCGAGTTCGATGCCACAGTGCGTGGATGGACAGCGCACCGTTCGTCGGATCCGAAGCACTGGTGAACGGTCTGGTGACCCGACAGCAGCTCAGAGGCCACTTCCGAAGGATCTATCGCGACGTCTACATCGATCCGGACAGCGAGCTGGACGCACCGACCCGAGCGCGGGCAGCCTGGCTGTACTCACATGGGAACGCCGTCGTGTCCGGCCTGAGTGCTGCCGCACTCCACGGATCGAAGTGGATCTCCGGCGATGACGACGCCGAACTCCTGTGGGCGGAGCATCGTAGGAAGTTCGACGGCCTGCGCATCGGTTTCGACGAGCTGCTACCCGAAGAAGTCGAGACTGCCGACGGCTTGGCAGTCACCACAGCGGCACGCACTGCATACGACCTCGGTCGACGTAGGCCGTTCGGAACCGCCGTCGCACGACTCGATGCACTCGTCCGCGCCACCGGAGTCGGCGTTCACGACATCGCCCGGCTCGCAGAGAACCATCGAGGTGCTCGCGGCATAGTTCAGCTGAGAGCCGTACTCGCCGTGGTCGACGCAGGTGCGGAATCTCCGCAGGAGACCCGCACAAGACTGGCCCTCCTGAACGCAGGACTACCTCGCCCGCAAACGCAGATCGAGGTGGTGGGTCCGGACGGGAGGGTGTTCGCCCGCATCGACATCGGCTGGGCACGCTGGAAGGTGGCGGTGGAGTACGACGGCGAGCAGCACTGGTCGGACGAGAGGCAACGGGCCTGGGACATCGAGCGCCAACACCTTCTCGAATCACTCGGCTGGACGGTGATCCGGGTGAGCGCTATGCAATTGCGCACCGATCCGTGGGGCGTTTCGGCCCGAGTTCGCGACGCACTGCGTGCCGCCGGGGCGAAGGTCTAGCCGAACTCGAAGTTATGGACGGATTTCGCCGGAAATCCATCCATAACTTCGAGTTCGGCGTCACAGGCTAGTGAGCGAAGTGCCGCGAACCCGTCAGATACAGCGACACTCCCGCATCCTGTGCTGCGGCGATCACCTCGTTGTCGCGAACCGAACCACCTGGTTGCACAACAGCTTTGACGCCTGCGCTCATCAGCACCTGCAGACCGTCGGGGAAGGGGAAGAACGCATCCGAGGACGCGACCGAACCGACGACGCGATCCCCGGCTCGCTGCACGGCGAGGTGGGCAGCGTCGACGCGATTGACCTGGCCCATTCCGACGCCGACCGACGCACCGTCGTGGGCGAGCAGGATCGCGTTGGACTTCACGGCCCTGCCTGCACGCCAAGCGAATTCGAGATCTTTCAGGGTCGCCTCGTCAACCGGCTCTCCCGCTGCGAGGGTCCAGTTGGCCGGGTTGTCGCCGTCCGCGTCCAGCACGTCCCGTTGCTGCAGCAGTGCCCCGCCGGAGACGGGCTTGAGTTCGACGCCCGAGGTGGGCGGTGCGACCGCAAGCAGGACGCGAATGTTCTTCTTGCGCTTCAACACTCCGAGTGCGCCGTCTGCATAGGACGGCGCGATGATGACCTCGGTGAAGATCTCGGCTACCTGCTCGGCCATCTCGACGGTGACCTCACGGTTGGCGGCGATCACACCACCGTACGCACTCACCGGATCGCAGGCGTGGGCCTTGCGGTGCGCCTCGGCGATGTCCTTGCCGATTGCGATGCCACAAGGATTGGCGTGCTTGATGATGGCAACGGTGGGCTCGGCGTGATCGAACGCCGCACGCCAGGCCGCGTCGGAATCAGTGAAGTTGTTGTACGACATCTCTTTACCGTGCAACTGCTCGGCCTGCGCGATGCCTGCCGCAGCGGAGGAGTCGACGTACAGGGCAGCCTTCTGGTGCGGGTTCTCACCGTAACGGAGCACGGCCGACCGGTCCCAGGTGCCGCCGATCCATTCCGGGAACACCGTCTCGGTGTCGGGGGTCAGCACACTGCTCATCCACGACGCCACCGCGACGTCGTAGGCGGCCGTGTGTTGAAAAGCCTGTGCCGCAAGTGATGTGCGCTCCGCGAGGGTGAATCCGCCACCGGCGACGGCCGTGAGTACGTCCTCGTAGCGGGCCGGGTCGACGACGACCGCCACCGACGGGTGGTTCTTGGCTGCGGCGCGCACCATCGACGGGCCACCGATGTCTATCTGTTCGACGCATTCGTCGGGCGTCGCCCCACTGGCCACGGTCTCGGTGAACGGATACAGGTTCACCACGACGAGCTCGAACGCCTCGATGCCCAACTCCTCGAGCTGGGCAAGATGTTCGGGCTTGCGGGTATCGGCGAGCACGCCGGCATGGACGCGAGGATGCAGCGTCTTGACGCGTCCCTCCAGCGTCTCGGGGAATCCGGTGAGGTCTTCGACCTTGGTGACCGGAATTCCGGCGTCGGCGATCTTGCTCGCCGTCGAACCGGTGGACACCAGAGCGACGCCTGCGCTGTGCAAGCCTGTCGCCAGTTCGATCAGTCCGGTCTTGTCGTAGACGCTGACCAGCGCGCGGCGCACTGCTTTACGTTCACTCATCGGATTATCTGAGCCTTTCGTCCATCGGAGGTGACACCTGTGGCGACCACGGCTGCGATCACGTCGACCAGCAACCGTCGCTCCACGATCTTGATGCGTTCGTGCAACGCGGCTTCGTCGTCGCCGTCCAGAACCGGTACGGCTTCCTGCGCCAGGATCGGGCCGGTGTCGACGCCGGAATCGACCAAGTGCACCGTCGAACCGGTCAGTTTGACGCCGTGGTCGAGTGCATCCCGCACGGCATGGGCACCGGGGAACGACGGCAGCAGAGCAGGATGAGTGTTGATGATGCGTCCGGCGAAAGCATCGAGAAACCGGGACCCGAGAATCTTCATGAAACCGGCGGTGACGATCAGATCGGGTTCGTGACCCAGGACGGCATCGGTGAGTGCGATGTCCCACCGGGCCCGATCGGCGTAGTCCTTCAGCCCGATTCGGAAGTTCGGTAACCCGGCCTCGTCCGCACGGCGGGCAGCGTCGCAATCGCGGTCGACTCCGACGGCGACGATGCTCGCGGGATAGTTCTCGGTGGCAGTCGCGGCGATGAGCGACTGCAGGAGCGAGCCGGTCCCCGATGCGAGGACGACGACCCGCGCGGGTGTCTCACGCAAGGCAGTCAGCGCACTACTCCTGAAATATCGAGGCGGATCGTTCGAGCCAGCGGAAAGCCTAGTCTCTGCGCCCCGCACACCTACCGGGCAGGTCCGTCCTGGTCCGTGGGAGGAGCGACGACCTCGGCGTCCAACGGTTCGTCGGCAACGGTCTGGACGGTCGCCTCCGGTTCTTCGGCCGGGGGCATCTCGGCCGGGACGTCGTTCACGACCTCCGCCTCGACGACCTCCTCGGCCACTTCCTCGACCGGCTCGACGTCCGCAGGCTCGTCGGGAGCGGCCTCGATCGCCAACTCGGCCGTTGGTATCGAAGCGGCAACGGGCTCGCTCTCGATCGGCTCGTCCTGGATCGGCTCGGGTTCTGCTCGACGCCACACGGTGACGGCGGCCGAGGCCGAGCCGACAACACCGAGCCACGCGAACGTCAGCAACCCGAAGCTCCACTCGGTCACCTCGACGGTTCCGAACGTGCCCAGGTTGCCGCCTGCGGCATAGCCGAACAGCGCGGCGAGCACTCCGGTGGCGGCGGCCACGACCCACACCGAGGACACGGCGACCTGGATGTCGGCGCTGCGAATCGCGCAGTCGCGGCCGAGCAACAGCCCGACACCGATCGGGACGACCAGCATGACGATCCAGATGGTCTGCGCGGATCCTTCGGGGAGGACGGCCAGGATCGGCAGTGGCGGAAGCGGCCCTCCCGTCGTCGAGAAGAGGCTGACCGAAACGTCGCCGAATCCGGCGGTGGAACCGGTGGCCACGGCGAGAGCACCGATGAGGACGTTGGGGAGATAGAGCACCGACAGCACTGTTAGGCCGAGCATGCCGACGACATCGCGTCCGCTCTCGACCAGCGCTCCTGCGGTCTCCCACGAGACGAGCAGGGCGATCAGTACGACGGCCGCGCCGCCGGCGGCGAACATCGAGATCGCGCGAACGAACGGTGCGACGAGTGCGCGAACCCACTCCGGAAGCCCGCGGCGGATCACCACGGAGTCCCAGCGCGCGAGCAGCAGACCCGTTCCCGACGCGGCCGCGTGCACGCCTGCGACCCACGAGAAGGCGACGAGTGCGTTGGGGCTGGACAGTCCGATCACGGTGGACGCATCCTGTGCAACGGCCAGGGCGATGGCGGTCACGGCGACTGGACCGGCCAACGAGGCGGCGAACACCCACCGCACCATCCGGCCGTCGGTGTCGATGTCGACTGCGCGGTGAACGGTGCGCGCCACGGACCAGCCGACGATCAGCGCCGGCAGGAGCGGTGCGACACCGAGGGATGTACCGCCGATGCTCAGAGGTACGAGGTGCACCGCGAACCACGACCCGGCGATCGCCCCGAGGGTCCCGGTCAGATCACTGTTGACCGAGACGAGGGTGACCAGAGCAAGCGTCGTTGCGATCACCACGACCAGTCCGGAAGTCTTGAACGCCACCCCGGCGAGCACACGCGACTGATCGGGCGTCGGCCCGGTACTGGGAGTCCGCGCGGCCGCGCGTCGCGTCTCTCGGTTCAATAGATCGCTCATCGCAACGAGACTCGCATCATCTTCGCGGCGCACCGGTCAGGCGCGCCGCGAAGGGGTCCTGGAGGGACGTGAAATCAGTCGCGCTTCTTCTCGTCCTCGGCGGGAGTGGCACCGAACGACTGCGTGGGCGCGCCGTACGGCGTCGACTGATCGCCCGATTCCGGCTCGTCCGACTTCGCCGGGGGCTGACCGTATCCGGACGGCTGCCCGTACTGGTACTGGTTCGGTGGGTACGCCTGCCCGGCGGTAGGTCCGCTCGGACCGGTGTACGGCGGCGGCGCGTAGCCGCCCTGCGGAGACGGGTTGGGGGCGGACTGTCCGTACGACGGCTGGCCACCCGGGTTGTAGGAATGCTGCCCCGACGACTGTCCGCTCGGTGCTTGACCGAAGTTCGACGACGTTCCCTGAGGCTGTCCGTACGACGGCGGATTGCCGTATGCCTGCGACTGCGACGGTCCACCGAACGACGTCGTCGGCGCGTTGTACGGGTTCGGCTGGCCGAATCCGGGCTGCTGGTTCTGGTTCTGGCCGCCGAAGCCTGCAGGCTTGGGGACCGGGGCCTTGACGATGCCCGCACCGAGCAGCAGAGCTGCGACCGCGGCAGCTGCCTGGACGAAGCCGAGAACGAGCACCAGGATCGCGCCGATGCCGAGCGAACTGGAGGTGCTGGCGAACTCGTTGCCCTCGGCGCTCGGCAGACTCAACGACTGGAATGCCAACACCAGGAAGCCGGTGATCGCCAGCGCGGCCACCACGCCCTGATTCTTCGTGTCCTTCTGCAGCAACGACGCTCCTGCGATCAAGCCCGCCGCCAGCAACAGTGCAACCGACACCGCGCTTCCACCGGAGGCGAAGAACGTGGTGCTGAACGAGGTCTGAATGCTGCTCGGCAGCTCCTGGGACGAGGTGACCTCGGCGGTGACGAGGTCCAGCAATCCGAGCAGGAAGTTCACTATGCCGAGCCCGAGAATGACGAAGGTGAGGATCTTCGGCAGATTCGACAGCCCCGACCCGCTCGACTTCGGCTGTGGCGCAGGATTCACCGGTGCCGACGTTCCGGGGACCGGCGGGCCGAAGGGATTGGACACCGACGGCTGATGAAACGTCTGGTTCTGACCCGGATGACCTTGGGGATTGGGTGACGGCTGATTGGGCGAGGACGACGGGCCGTAGGACGGTCCACCTCCGCCGTAGCCACCAGAGTTGGAGCCCCCGTTTTCAGGGCTGCCGGGCGAGTAGGTCATCGCGTCTCCTCATCCTGATAGTGACGTACCCAGGTCGGTCGGGTCCGAGAACTCACGCTACTGCACGGACCCGACCGCTCGAGGAACTCCAGGTCAGTGGGACGCGACCAGCTGCTGGTCGTTCGATTCGGCAGCTTCGAGCTCTCGAACCAGCGGCAGCACCCTGGCTCCGAAATATTCGATGTCCTCCTGGAAGTGAAGGAACCCACCGAGAATCAGGTCGACGCCGCGGCGCCGATAGGCGACGATGCGTTCGGCCACCTGCTCCGGGGTGCCGATCAACTGGGTCTTGAAGCCGTCGTTGTACTGCACGAGGTCCTCGAACGTGGAGTCGGCCCACATTCCCTTCTTGTCGCCCGTCGAATTGCCCGCCTGTTGCACCGCCCCCTTGAAGCCTTCGACGGCAGGCTTGTTCGCCTTCTCGATGATTTCGCGCAGCGTGTCTCGGGCTTCCTTCTCGGTATCGCGCGCGATGATGAACCCGTTGAGCCCGAACTTGACCTCGCGCTGGTGATCGCGCGCGACGCGACGGAGATTGTCGAGTTGCTCGGTGACGCCGGCGAAATCCTTGCCGTTGCTGAAGTACCAGTCCGAGTATCGTCCGGCATTCTCCTGTGCGGCAGACGAATTGCCACCTTGGAACAGTTCGGGATTGGGTCGATCAGGTGTGTTGAGGGGCTTGGGCTTGAGCGTGAAGTCGTGGATCCGGTAGAAGTCGCCCCGGAAGTCGACGTCGTCCTCGGTCCAGATCTTGCGTAGTACCTGCAGGAATTCTGCACTGCGACGGTACCTTTCGTCGTGCTCGAGCCACGGCTCACCGAGGTGAGTGAACTCGTCCTTGAACCATCCGCTGACGACATTGACGGCGAAGCGACCGTTCGAGAGGTGGTCGGCCGTGGCACCGAGCTTGGCGAGGACCGCCGGCTGCCACAGCCCGGGATGCACTGCCGCAATAACTTTGAGCCTTTCGGTGGCCAGCAGCAGCGCGAGCGAGAAGCTGGTGGATTCGTGCTGGAACTCTGCCCCGTAACTCGCTTCGTAGCGCACCTGACTCAGGGCGTACTCGAATCCGTTGTTCTCGGCCGTCTGCGCCAGCTTCTTGTTGTATTCGTAATCCCAGCCGGTGCGTTGTTCGATGGTGCTGGTGACCAGGCCTCCCGAGACATTGGGTACCCAGTACGCGAATTTGATTGCGTCGGCGATTCTTTCGGTGCTCATTCGTGTTCTCCTACCAGTGCGTTCTATGAATACCAGGTCGGCTCGGGCAGTTCGCCCGTGAGAACCCAGCGCCCGACCTCACGTCGCTTGTACGCGACCGGATCGTGCAGGGTGTGCGTACGTACGTTGCGCCAGAAGCGGTCGAAGCCGTACTTACTGGCTGTCGCTCGTGCGCCGAGCGCCTCGAACACCGCCCCGGTGATCTCGAGCGACACCTCCGTGGCGCGTGCCTTGACTGCAGCCACTCGCACCTCGTGATCGCCGCGCTCCTCGGCGGTGACGTTCCAGGCGTTGTCGTGAATCTTCTTTCCTTCCAACGCCACTGCGTCGGCGAGAGCTTCCACGGCCCACAGCTTGGACGTCAGGTCGCCGTAGATGTCGATGATGTACGGCTCGTCGACGGCCTTGTCCACCGTGCTGTGTAGCCACGCACGGGTCTTGTTCTTGGTGTACGACGCCGCTTCCTCGAGTGCACCCCTCGCGATTCCGAGGTAGAAGTTGACGAACACCAGCTGAATGGTCGGTACGTTGAGGGTGTTGTAGACGCGCGGCTGAAAAGCTTTGTTCACGAACCCCGCTGCACTGGCCCAGTCGACGCGAACCTTGTCGATGGTGACGCTGCCACTCTCGGTCTGCCGCTGGCCGATGTTGTCCCAGTCGTCGTGGAACGACAGTCCTTCGATGTTCGACGGCACGATCGCGAAGACGTGATCGGTGCTGCCTTCGAGGGCTCCCTCGAGCACGGTGACGTCGGAGACTCGGCTGCCGGTGGAGAAGGTCTTGGAACCGTCGAACACGATGGTGTCGCCCTCGTCGGTGACGGTGACGTCGTTGTCTCGGGGGTTGACGGCTCCGCCGAAGAACCACTTGTTCTTCGTGGCGTCGGCCTCGACGGCCTCGATCTGCTCGGGGGTGCCCACCAGGCGTGCGGCCCAGAACCACAGTAGGTGGTACCCGAGCAGCTGGCCGATCGAGCCGTCGGCCTTCGAGACGGCTCGAATGACCTGGTACGCGGTGGGCCAATCCTGGCCCGCGCCGCCGTGTTCGATGGGACCGAGCAGGGTGACGAGCCCGGCGTCCTTGAGGAGCTGAACCTCGTCATGCGGCGCGGCATTGCCCTTGTCGCGGGCGACGGCATCGACAGCGAGGAGTTGAGCTACCTCACCCGCGCGGGAAATCCATCCGGCAGCAGTGGTGGGGGCGTCGGACCAGGTTTTGGTGAGTGCACGATTCTCGGTGGTTGTCATGACGCCAAGTGAAGTCCGACAACGATTCGATGACCACACTTCGATTCAGCATGATTTCAATACCCCGTGTCGGGGTCAGCCACGCAAGATCTTCTCCATCTTCTTGCCCTTGGCGAGTTCGTCGATCAGCTTGTCCAGGTAGCGGATCTTCTGCATCAAGGGGTCTTCGACGTTCTCGACGCGTATGCCGCAGACGACTCCGGTGATCAGCTCCGCGTTCGAGTTGAGGTTCGCTGCCGCGAAGAAGTCGTCGAACGTCGCTTCGGCCTGGAGATGGCGGTCGAGGTCCGATTGGTCGAAACCGGTGAGCCATCGAATGATCTCGTCGACCTCGGCTTTGGTCCGACCTTTGCGTTCGGCCTTGTTCACATAGTGCGGATAGACCGAGCTGAAGGCGGTGGTGAAGATCTTGTGCACGCGGATCAATCTAGACCCCTTCGCGTGAATGTGACATTGCACCGCCCAGACGCATGCAGTGGTCCATTGACGCGGACCGGGGCGCACGAAAAGGCCCGCCACCGAAATCGGTGGCGGGCTTTCACAGAAGCGAGTCCTACTTGACGGACAACGATTCCAGGATTTCGCGCGCGAGGGCAGCGGTCTCGGACGGCGTCTTGCCGACCTTGACGCCTGCGGCCTCTAGTGCGTCCTTCTTCGCCTGCGCCGTTCCCAGCGAGCCGGAGACGATGGCGCCTGCGTGGCCCATGGTCTTGCCCTCGGGAGCGGTGAAGCCTGCGACGTAGCCGACGACCGGCTTGGTCACGTTGGCCTTGATGTAGTCGGCTGCACGCTCTTCGGCGTCGCCACCGATCTCACCGATCATGACGATGACCTTGGTCTCGGGGTCCGCTTCGAATGCCTCGATGGCGTCGATGTGGGTGGTTCCGATGACGGGGTCGCCGCCGATGCCGATGGCCGTCGAGAACCCGAAGTCGCGGAGCTCGAACATCATCTGGTAGGTCAGCGTGCCGCTCTTGGAGACCAGGCCGATGGGGCCGGTTCCCGAGATGTTGGCGGGCGTGATGCCGACCAATGCTTCACCGGGAGTGATGATTCCGGGGCAGTTCGGTCCGATGATGCGGGTCTTCTTGCCCTTCTCCACGTTGTAGGCCCACGCGTATGCGGAGTCCTGCACGGGGATGCCCTCGGTGATGACGACGAGCAGCGGGATCTCCGCGTCGATCGCTTCGACGATGGCGTCCTTGGAGAATGCCGGCGGCACGAACGCGATGGACACGTCGGCTCCGGTCTTCTCCATGGCCTCGGAAACCGAAGCGAAGACCGGGAGTTCGATGTCGTTGCCCTGTGCGTCGACGTGCTTGACCGTGGTGCCGGCCTTGCGTGCGTTGACGCCACCGACGACCTGGGTGCCGGCCTTGAGCATCAGGGCGGTGTGCTTGGTGCCTTCGCCGCCGGTGATGCCCTGGACGATGACCTTGTTGTCCTTGTTCAGAAAGATTGACATGGTTTCCTCTACTTCGCTGCCAGCTCGGCGGCCTTGTCGGCGCCCTCGTCCATGGTTCCGGCGAGCGTCACCAGCGGGTGCGCGGCGTCGGCGAGAATCTTGCGGCCCTCTTCGACCTTGTTGCCGTCGAGACGGACGACCAGCGGCTTGTTGGCGTCGTCGCCCAGCTTCTTCAGCGCGCCGACGATGCCGTTGGCGACTGCGTCACACGCGGTGATACCGCCGAAGACGTTGACGAACACGCTCTTGACCTGCTCGTCACCGAGGATGACGTCGAGGCCTGCGGCCATGACCTCGGCCGACGCGCCGCCGCCGATGTCGAGGAAGTTGGCCGGCTTGACGCCGCCGTGTGCCTCGCCTGCGTATGCGACGACGTCGAGGGTCGACATGACCAGTCCGGCACCGTTTCCGATGATGCCGACCTGTCCGTCGAGCTTGACGTAGTTGAGGTCGTTCTCCTTCGCCTTGGCCTCGAGGGGATCGGCTGCGTCCTTGTCCTCGAACTCGGCGTGGCCGGCCTGGCGGAAGTCTGCGTTGGCGTCGAGCGTGACCTTGCCGTCGAGGGCGAGGATCTGATCGTCCGGGGTGCGAACCAGCGGGTTGACCTCGACCAGGAGAGCGTCTTCGTTGATGAAGACCTCCCACAGCTTCTGGATGGTCACCGCAGCGGCGTCGAGCACCTCGGCGGGAAGCTTGCCCTTTTCGGCGATTTCACGAGCGAAAGCAAGATCGACGCCCTTGACGGCGTCGACCGGGATACGTGCGAGTGCGTCGGGGTTCTCCTCCGCAGTCACCTCGATTTCGACGCCACCCTCGACCGAACACATGGCGAGGTAGGTGCGGTTGGTGCGGTCGAGCAGGAAGGAGATGTAGTACTCCTCGGCGATGTCGGAGGCTTCTGCAACGAGAAGCTTCTTGACGACATGGCCCTTGATGTCGAGTCCGAGAATCGCTTCTGCGTTCTCGGTGGCTGCTGCGACGTCCTTGGAGTACTTGACGCCACCGGCCTTGCCGCGGCCGCCGACCTTGACCTGTGCCTTGACCATTACTGGCTTGCCGATTTCTTCGGCAATCTGTGTTGCTCCGGCGACCGTGTCGGTGACACGACCGGCGGAGGTGGGTACGCCATGCTTGGCGAACAATTCCTTCGCCTGGTATTCGAAGAGATCCATCAGCTCACCGTCTCGTCTACGTTGACGCCCGCTCCAGGGGTGTGAGCGGGTCTGAGCATGGACTTTATCCAGGTGCCCCGACAGCGCATCGGGCGCATGGATGCTATGTGGCCTATCTCACCGCTACCGGCTCGATGAAACGGCGGTCACCGATCGGCGCGGCGGGCCGAAAGTGCCGCCGCGACAGCGAGAACGACGATTCCGACCACCGAGGGCACGACGCCGGGGCCCATTTCCGGATCGGTGGCACGCGCAGACGTCAGCGGCCACGACGCCACGTAGACGATCCCCGCGACGACCGACCCGCCGAGCAGAACGCTGCCGCGAACGGGCCGAGCACGCGCCGCGACGACGGCGGCGACCACGACTCCGACGGCGAGCAGCA
Source organism: Rhodococcus sp. ARC_M5 (assembly GCF_022810405.1). GTDB lineage: Bacteria > Actinomycetota > Actinomycetes > Mycobacteriales > Mycobacteriaceae > Rhodococcoides > Rhodococcoides navarretei. The sequence goes on along the minus strand of NZ_JALGQE010000003.1, from coordinate 350,030 downwards.
TCTGACCCCAGGTGTCCCAACCCCACGGAAATTCGGTGACGGTCGCGGCGGTCAGATCGCTGCCTCGGTACAAGGGCAGGGCGAGTCCGATGGCGAGCAGAACCCCGCCGAACAGAGCCGCGCCCAGAACCGGAACGTCGAACCCGGCGTCGGCCGAGGTGTCGACGTCGTCGCGTTCGGCCGATCCGGCGAACAGCGCCAACACTCCGGTGGCCACGGCAGCGACGACGCCCGCGATGATCGCCAGGGCTCCGATACCGGTACTCACCCCGTCCACGTCCTCGGCGAGCACCACCGACTGCAACACTCCGGCCGCAGCCGAGACCGCGCCGAGCCAGAACATCGACACGAACGGCCTCGCCGTCGAGGCGAACTCGGAGAACAGCAGCGGCACCGAACCCAGAATCATCACGAACCCCGCGACCAACACCACGCGGGTGGCCAGGATCTGCGGCACGGCAATGCCCGAGTCGGTCCCCAGAATCGGCAACAGCGATCCGAGAACGAACAGCACGCCCGACGCGACGCCTGCACTCCCGGCTGCTGCGTGCCATCGCGTCGTTCCTGGACCGGCGACACCGCGGGCATCTCGCACACCCGTCTCGCGCTGCTGCGCCCTCTCCAGTGCTCGACGGTCACGCGCCGCGGCGACGGGTGCCAGCACCGCGCCACAGATCAGCAGCCCGAGCCCAGCGACCGTTCCCAGGTATGCACCGACGCCGGCATCCACTCGGGCTCCGGTACCGAGTCCCGCCAGCAGACCGACCCCGGCGAACGCGAGCACCCCGAGCCCGGCACCGACGGACGCACCCGAGGCCACGATCGGCGACAGCGAGGCCAACGCAGATGCGGCCACCACCAGCGCCGCGATCCCGACCACTGCTGATCCCACCGCGACGAACACCGGCATTTCCACCACCGCCGTCACGATCACCACCGGATCGTCCGAGCGGTACAGGGACGCGAATGCCGCCACCGCCGCCAGCACACCGGACGCGCCGATCGATGCCGCGAGCAACGGACCGACACGCCCCGCAGCAGCGCGCCCCACGTGCTCGGAATACACCGAGTGGCCGTACCCGTCACCGAGACCGGCGCGATGCACCGCAGACCACCCCGCAACACCCGCCAGAACCGACACAGCGTGACCGAAGAGGAGAACGTAGGTACCGGGGGTGGCGTCGAGCATCGCAGCGCTCAGCGGGCGGAAGAGCTCGAGCCGATTCGCATCGATGGGATCCGCCAGCAGGGCCACATCGAGGAATGCGAGTCCGAGTGCCACCGCGCCGTACCCGGCCAGCAGCGCTGCAGCGAACTCGACACGTTTGCCGGCCACGCCCACCGTAGCGCCGATGACGACGACAACGGGAACGGCCCCGGCCAGGATCGCGGCGATCGTGGCCCCGTCACCCACCGGCGAACCGTCGGCGCTGCGGACGACACCGATCAGCTGTGCCACCACCACGGCAACCGCAGCGATCAGAGCCAGTACGACTGCTGTTGCCACGCGCGAGGTCGGCGACGGGTCGTCGCGCCGACCGAACTCTCCGTCCTGGGCCCGGATGCGTTGTGGCTCCGCTCGCTCGGAGCCTCGGGCGGACGAATCGTCGAAGGTGGGAGTCGGCACTCGGATCACGGTATCGGCTCGATCGGTGCAAGAACCGTTACTGTCGCCGTGTGCCGTCGACGGGTTCCCGTGTCCGATCACGGATGTGGCTCGTCACGAGATAACCGCTGGTCGCCTTGTGAGCCATCTCACATATGCCGCCGGTTTGGGCTGTTAACTTGCGCGCCCCGCAATCATTTCGTTACCGTCTGCCGAGTCTTTCAGTAACAGCCAGGTCACGGACAACGGAGGTAGTAGGTCTTGCAGCAACACCGTGCGTCCTTCACCTCAAGCCGGTTCTCTCGACCTTCGGCCGAAGACGCGACCACGGTCTACAGCTACGAGCCCATCGCCGACGCTGCCGCAGAGCCCGCGTTCGAGACCGATGCCTACGACGCGTACGCCTACTCGCCGTACCAGTACACCGAGGCCGATTTCGCCCGGACCTCGCAGGTCGCAGCCGACGAGTCACCGACCGTCGTCACCACGTTCGCCACTTTTGCTGACGCCACCCCCGTGGCCCGTCGCGGCGGCGCACACCGCATTCCTCTTCCCCCCACCGCGCTCAAGGGCCGAGCAGCAGTTCTCGCGGTAGCCGCAGGTGCAGTCGTCGCTGCCGGCCAGGCCGTCGTCAACGACGACTCGCCCACCGCGGTTGCCACCTCCGAGTACGCACTCGCGGCAGGCGAGGCACCCGCCGCAGCGGTGGTCCCGCCCACGACGACTCCGCAGACCACCGAACCGGCAGCCGACTCGTCCAGCGCAGCGCCGTCGGAGGCACCGCAGATCCTCAGCATCGCCGCACCGGTGGACCTGAGCCAGTTCAACGACCTGCTCGCCAAGGGCCAACGCTTCAGCGAAGAGCGGGCTGCCCGTGAAGCCGCCGCTCGCCGGCCACTGTTCGCGCTTCCGGCGCAGGGCACCTACACCTCCAACTTCGGCACCCGTTGGGGCGTACTCCACGCAGGCGTCGACGTTGCCAATGCAATCGGAACTCCGATCTACGCCGTCGCCGACGGCAAGGTGATCGACTCCGGTCCGGCCGCGGGCTTCGGCATGTGGGTTCGCGTGCAGCATGCCGACGGCACGATCACCGTCTACGGCCACATCGACACCTCGACCGTCACTGTCGGTCAGAACGTCATGGCGGGCGATCAGATCGCAACCATGGGCAACCGCGGCTTCTCCACGGGCCCGCACCTGCACTTCGAGGTTCACCTTCCGGGCGAGCTCAAGATCGACCCGCTCCCCTGGCTCGCCTCCCGAGGGATCTCCCTCGGACCCGAGATGGACTGAGTTCTCCTCCACCGCACAACAAGCCGGACCCCGCTTTCGCAGGGCCCGGCTTTCGCGTTCTCGGAGTCCTTACAGCTTTGTCATCGGGACGCCGCCGATGAGCATCATCTTGACGCGGCCCGCCGAACCGAAGTCGATCAACACCATGGCCTTGACGCCTGCTCCGGTCGATTCCAGCACCGTACCCAGGCCGTACTTGTCGTGACTGACTCGATCGCCCACGGCCAGAACGAGGTTGGAGTTGCGCCCCTTGGCGGCCCCGAAACTCGGCGACGAGCTCTGACCTCGATTCGAGGATCCGCCGTAACTGTTCGAGCCGTAACCGCCGCCCGAGCCGTAACTGTTGGAGCCGTAGCTGCCGGATCTGCCACCACCGATCGCTCGGCCGCCACCGGTGCCGGGATCCTCACGCCGCCAGTCGATCAAGTGCTGCGGAACTTCCTGCAGGAAGCGCGATTCCGGGTTCGCAATCGGCTGACCCCAGGCCGAGCGCATGATCGCGCGCGTGAGATACAGCCGCTGCCGCGCACGGGTGATGCCCACGTACGCCAGACGTCGTTCCTCGGACAGTTCGTTGGGATCGCCGAGTGCCCGCATGTGTGGGAACTGGCCGTCCTCCCAACCCGTCACGAAGACGACCGGAAATTCGAGCCCCTTGGCGGTGTGCAGCGTCATCAGCGTGACGACGCCGGTACCCGAATCGGGAATCTGATCCGTGTCGGCCACCAGAGACACTCGTTCGAGGAACGCCGCGAGCGAACCCGGCTCGGCCAACCCGTCGACGCCGCCGTCGTCCTCGTCGTCACCGGTCTCGAGCGCCTCTTCCGCCACTGCGGCTTGGTTGCGTGCTTCGGACGTGAATTCCCGTGCAACGCTGACGAGTTCGTTGAGGTTGTCGAGGCGCGCGCCGTCCTGCGGGTCGCTGCTGGCCTCGAGCTCGGCTCGGTAGCCGGTGCGGTCGAGTACGGCTTCGACGACATCGCCGATGTCTGCGATGTCGTTGCCGTCCCCGTCGGTCGCGGTGAGCACGGCACGGAGTTCGTCGAGCAACTCCATGAACTGGGCGATCAACTTCTGCTGGCGCGAGTTCAACAACGCCACCTTGCCCGCGGAGGCGTCGTGCAAGGCTTGCGAGAAGCTGATGCCGCGCTGTTCGGCGTGCACCGCGACGCAGGCCTCGGCACGGTCACCGATGCCGCGGCGTGGAGTGTTGAGAATACGTCGCATGCTGACGGTGTCGTCCTCGTTGGACAGCACGCGTAGGTACGCGACGAGGTCTCGTACTTCCTTGCGCTCGTAGAAGCGGACGCCGCCGACGACCTTGTACGGCAGACCGAGCCGGATGAAGATCTCTTCGAGTGCACGCGAGGAATTGTTGGTTCGGTAGAAGACGGCCACCTCGTCGAAACGCACGTCTCCACCGTCGACGAGTCGGTCGATCTCCGAGGCCACGAACGACGCCTCGTCGTGCTCGTTGTCCGCGACATAGCCGACGATCAACTCGCCCTCGCCGGTGTCGGTCCACAGCTTCTTCTCACGCCGGCCGGTGTTGCGCGAGATCACGGAATTGGCGGCCGACAGGATGTTCTGGGTCGACCGATAGTTCTGCTCGAGCAGGATGGTGCGCGCATCGGGATAGTCGCGCTCGAACTCCTCGATGTTGCGGATCGTTGCGCCACGGAATGCATAGATCGACTGGTCGGCGTCGCCCACCACACACAGCTCGCCCGGCGCGACGGTGCCCTCCAATGCGCCGTCCGCGTCGGGGGTGCCGACCAGTTCGCGGACCAGCATGTACTGGGCGTGGTTGGTGTCCTGATACTCGTCGACCAGAACGTGCCGGAACCGACGTCGGTAGTACTGCGCCACCTGTGGGAACGCCTGCAGGATGCCGACCGTCTCGCCGATCAGGTCGTCGAAGTCCATGGCATTGGCCGCGCGCAACCTCTGCTGGTAGATGCCGTAGACCTTGGCCACGAGTCGCGGCAGCTCGGCGGGGTCGCCGTCGGCGTCCTCCACGGCCTTGTCGGGGCCGATCAACTCGTTCTTCAGGTTCGAGATCGCGGTCGAGAGCAGCCGCGCCGAGAACTTCTTGGTGTCGATCTGCAGGTCCTTGGAGATCATCGTCAGCAGTCGCCGAGAATCGTCCGCGTCGTAGATGGAGAAATTCGAGTTCAGACCTGGGAGCAGGGCCGACTGAGCGCGCAGAATGCGCACGCAACTCGAGTGGAAGGTCGAGACCCACATCGCGTTCGCGCGCGGTCCGACGAGTCCGGCGACTCGCTCGCGCATTTCGGCAGCGGCCTTGTTGGTGAACGTGATGGCCAGAACCTGGCCGGGTGACACTCCTCGCTCGGCCAGCAGATACGCGATGCGTCGCGTCAGCACCGCCGTCTTGCCCGACCCGGCTCCGGCCACGATGAGCAGCGGAGATCCGGTATGCACGACGGCCTCGCGCTGCTGAGGATTGAGGCCTTCCAGCAGTGCGTCGGACGAGGTGTTCTTTCGAGACTCGAGGCCTTGGAGGAATGTGTTCATCGTCCGGTCAGGTTACCGGCGCGTACCGACAAACCCACATCGCGTGGTCGTCGGCCGAACCGACGACTTTTCAGGACGGTTGACCCATGGCACACTGGATCGGTGATCGAAAAAACCGTACGTCATCGCCTGCATCGGGTTCGCCGTTGTTCGGTCGTGCGCGCAGGAGCCTGTCGATAGACGCACCGCCCCTGGTTCCAGACGGGCACCGAACCAACAGGCGATGCAGCTCCGAATACGAAAGGCGTAACGGTGACGGACGACGCAGCGATCCAAGATGTGACCCGAGGAGAGACGATGGCCATGACGACGAAGATCGAATCAGAGACCGCAGTGCCCACCAGCGAAGCCGAGATCAACGACCTGCGCCAGGAAATCGATCGCCTCGACGCCGAGATCCTCGCCGCAGTGCGACGTCGCTCCGAGGTCTCGCAGATCATCGGACGCACCCGCATGGCCTCCGGCGGACCGCGTCTGGTCCACAGCCGTGAGATGAAGGTTCTCGAGCGTTTCAGCAGCCTCGGACAGGAAGGCCACACGCTGGCCATGCTCCTGCTCCGCCTCGGCCGCGGTCGCCTCGGCCACTGATCGACCTCCGGTTGGGCGCGCTGCGTGCACGCCCAACCGTCAGCTCTACTTCAATGCGATGTACTTCGTCTCGAGGTATTCCTCGATTCCCTCGGATCCGCCCTCACGGCCGAATCCAGATTCCTTCACTCCCCCGAACGGCGCGGCCGCGTCCGAGATCACTCCGCGGTTGACACCGACCATTCCGCTGTCGATGGCGTCGGCCACCCGTAGCGCGCGGTCCAGGTTCTCGGTGTAGATGTACGACGCCAAGCCGTATTCGGTGTCGTTCGCGGCGTCGATCCCCTCCTGCTCGGTGTCGAAACCGACGATCGGTGCGACCGGCCCGAACACCTCTTCCTTCAGAATCCGTGCCGACGACGGCACGTCGGTGAGTACGGTCGCCGGGTAGAAGTAACCGTCGCCGCCCGGTGCCTCTCCGCCGAGAGCGACGGACGCGCCGTGGGCCACCGCGTCGTCGACGAGTTCCTGCACGGTCTCGAGCTGATCCGCGTTGATCAGTGGTCCGAGCTTCGTATCGGGATCCACGCCCGGTCCGAGCTTCATCTCGGACATCTTGGCGACGAGCTTGGTGGTGAACTCCTCGCGGACGCTGTTGTGCACGTGCAGCCGGTTCGCCGCGGTGCAGGCTTCGCCGCCGTTGCGCATCTTGGCGAGCATCGCGCCGTCCACGGCGTCGTCGATGTTCGCGTCGTCGAACACCACGAACGGTGCGTTGCCACCGAGTTCCATCGAGGTGCGCAGCAAGCGGGTGGCCGACTTCTCGACGAGCGACTTGCCGACGCCGGTCGAGCCGGTGAACGTCAGCTTTCGCAAGCGTGAATTTTCCAGGAGTGGCCCGGTGACGTCACCGGACTTCGATGTGGTGAGCACCGACAGCACACCCTCGGGCAGACCGACCTCGTCGAAGATCTGCGCGAGCAGCAGCATCGTCAACGGGGTCTCCCGCGCGGGCTTGACCACGATGGTGCAGCCGGCGGCCAGAGCGGGCCCGATCTTCCTGGTGCCCATCGCCAACGGAAAGTTCCACGGGGTGATGGCCAGGACCGGACCCACCGGAGCCTTGGTGACGAGAATTCGTCCGTTGCCTGCCGGCGCCGGGGTGAAGCGGCCACCGATGCGTACGGCTTCCTCCGCGAACCACCGGAAGAACTCGGCACCGTACTTCACCTCGGCCTTGGACTCCGCCAGTGCCTTGCCCATCTCCAGGGTCATCAGCAGGGCGATGTCGTCGGCGCGTTCGGTGACCTTCTCGAACGCCGCCCGCAGAATCTCACTGCGCTCGCGGGGCGGTGTTGCCGCCCAACTCTTCTGCGCTGCAGCGGCCGCGTCGAGCGCCTTCATCGCGTCGGCCGGGGAGGCGTCGGCCACCTCGGTCAGCGGCTTCCCGGTCGCGGGATCGTTCACCGCGAACGTCTTGCCTCCCTCGGCGTCGACGGCCTTGCCGCCGATCCACAGTTTTGCCGGAATCGATTCGATCAATGCACGTTGGTCCATACCTCCATGATGCCTCCGCAGTGCCGGATACAAACGAGAACGACGCGCGCGTGACTGTGCACGGGATTACTGTTGGTTGGTATGAGCGTCGATATCACCGGCACGGATGCCTGGCAGAAGCTGACCGATCACCACTCCGCGATTGCCGATACTCACCTGCGGACGTTGTTCGCCGAGGACGCCGACCGAACGCGCAACTTCACTCTCGATGCTGCCGATCTGCACATCGACTACAGCAAGCACCGCATCACTCGTGAGACCGTCGAGTTGCTCATCGAACTCGCCCACACCGCCGATGTCGAAGGCAAGCGCGACGCGATGTTCGCGGGAGAACACATCAACACCTCCGAGGACCGCGCGGTTCTGCACACTGCACTGCGCCTTCCCGCCGACGCGTCGTTGACCGTCGACGGCCAGAACGTGGTTGCGGATGTACACGAAGTCCTCACGGCCATGGGCGAATTCACCGATCGAGTACGTTCGGGCGAGTGGGTCGGTGCAACAGGCGAGAAGATCTCCACCGTCGTCAACATCGGCATCGGCGGATCCGATCTCGGACCGGTCATGGTCTACAACGCGCTCCGCCACTACGCCGACGCCGGGATCTCCGCGAAGTTCGTCTCCAACGTCGACCCCGCTGATCTCGTCGGCGCACTCGACGGACTCGACCCCGCATCGACGCTGTTCATCATCGCGTCGAAGACGTTCTCCACTCTCGAAACGCTGACGAACGCCACCGCCGCCCGGCGCTGGCTCGTCGACGCGCTCGGGGAAGACGCCGTGGCCAAGCATTTCGTCGCCGTGTCCACCAACGCCGAGCGCGTCGCGGACTTCGGTATCGACACCGCCAACATGTTCGGTTTCTGGGATTGGGTGGGCGGACGCTACTCCGTCGATTCGGCCATCGGATTGTCGGTCATGGCCGTTGTGGGCAAGGAAGCGTTCGGCGAGTTCCTCGACGGCTTTCATCGCATCGACGAGCACTTCCGGTTGACGCCGTTGGCCGAGAACGCACCGGTGCTGCTCGGCCTCATCGGCCTGTGGTACAGCTCGTTCTTCGGTGCGGAAACCCGTGCGGTGCTGCCGTATTCGAATGACCTCTCGCGCTTTGCGGCCTACCTGCAGCAGCTGACGATGGAGTCGAACGGCAAGTCCGTCAAGGCCGACGGCTCCCCCGTCACCACGCCGACCGGCGAGATCTTCTGGGGCGAGCCGGGCACCAACGGTCAGCATGCCTTCTACCAATTGCTGCACCAGGGAACACGTTTGGTGCCTGCGGACTTCATCGGTTTCGCCGAGCCCACCGACGATCTGCCCACCCGCGACGGCACCGGCTCGATGCACGACCTGCTGATGAGCAACTTCTTCGCACAGACCAAGGTGCTCGCCTTCGGCAAGACCGCCGAGGAGATCGCCGCCGAGGACACCCCGGCAGATGTGGTGCCGCACAAGGTGATGCCGGGCAATCGACCGTCCACCTCGATCCTCGCCCCCAAGCTCACCCCGTCGGTCGTCGGCCAGTTGATCGCCCTGTACGAGCATCAGGTCTTCGTCGAAGGCGTCATCTGGGGAGTCGACTCCTACGATCAGTGGGGCGTCGAACTCGGCAAGACCCAGGCCCTGGAGCTGACTCCGGTACTGACGGACTCCGAAGCTCCTGCTGCACAGTCGGATTCATCGACCGATGCACTGGTGCGCTGGTACCGGGCGCAGCGGGGTCGTTCGGTTTAGCTCGATCCGTCGCGAATCAGCTCCCCACTTTTGGATATCCGCCTCCGATCGGCGTCGAATATCCAAATGTGGGGAGCTTTTCCGTTGCTGATGGATCCGATCGACCACCCGGCGCGTCCAAGCAGTCATGGACTTACCCCAGACGGATCTGTTCACCCGAGCCGATGCGCTCGCGTTCGGCTTGACCGACGACGACCTGCGGAGACTTCGCCGCACCGGTGAACTGTCGGTTCTGAGGCCGGGGTTCTACGTGCCGCATGCGGTTCTGCAATCAGCGAGTCCGACCGAAAGACACTCCTTGCTGGCGCGGTCTTATCTGACATCCGCGCCTGCGGACCACGTGCTCAGCCACGTCTCGGCGGCCATCGCCTGGGACTTCGACATCTGGCAGCTACCGCTGGACAAGGTGCACATGACGCACGGACTCGACTACGCCAGCAAACGCCGCCCGCTCCGAATCCTCCACGGCACCACGCTGGATCCCACCGAGCGTACGACGATCAACGGCTTTCCGGTCACCACGGCAGCCCGCACCATCGTCGACATCGCGCGCACCACGACCGTCGAACGGTCCGTGTGTGTAGGCGACAGCGCACTGAGGTCCGGCCACACCGATTCCGACGCACTGTCGACGGCGGTGGAGTCGGCACGGTTCCGCACCGGCATCTCCGCCGCCCGACGAGCGGTGTCACTGATGAGCGGGCGCAGCGAGAGCGTCGGCGAATCTCGAAGTCGGGTGCTCTTCGAGACGCTTCCCCTACCGACTCCGCTGCTCAATCAATGGGTGTACGACGGTGCGGGCCGCTTCGTCGGACGGGTCGACTTTCTGTTCTGGGAGTTCAAAGTGATCGGTGAGTTCGACGGCGAATCGAAGTACGACTCCAAGCGGGTACTGCTCGACGAAAAGTATCGAGAGGACCGGCTCCGCGAGTTGGGGTGGGTGATCGTGCGGTGGAATTGGCGGGACCTGAACGATCCTCGAACACTACTTCACCGCTTCGAGCAGGCCTTCGCCCGCGCGGCAGGCCTTCCTACGCCGGCCGGGTGGTTCGGAGACCAGCGGCTGGTGCCCAATCAGCTCCCCAGTTTCGGATAACCGACTCCGATCAGCGTCACATTTCCGAATGTGGGGAGCCGATCCCCCCAGAGCCGACCCGCCGCATCACACCCGCGCCAACACCGCCCCGGTATCCACTCCCGTCGGCAGGGTGCCGAAGGCGATGCCCCAGTCTCGGTCGAGTCGACTGGCGCAGAAGGCTTCGGCGACAGCGGAATTCCCGTGCATCACCAACTGCGCGCCCTGGAAGGTCAGCGCCATGAGCTCGACGACTCTTCGAGCCCGGTATTCCATGTCGGAGGTGTCGGAGAGTTCCTTGCCGACGCGGGAGATGGCGTCGTCGAGGCGAGAATCCACACCCGACGCCTTGCCGATCTCACCGAAGAACGCCTCGACGCTGTCGGGTTGACGGGCCAGTGCGCGGAGGGAGTCGAGTGCGGCGACGTTGCCGGAGCCTTCCCAGATCGACATCAGCGTCGATTCGCGGAACAACCGAGGCATACCGGATTCCTCGACATAGCCGTTGCCACCGAGACATTCGAGTGCTTCGGCGGCGTGGGCCGGCGCTCGTTTGCACACCCAGTACTTGGTGACGGCCAACGCGATTCGGCGCAGCGCACTCTCCTGTTCGTCGCCGCGGGCCGAGCCGTCGGTGGCCTGCGCCAGGCGAATCATGGCGGCCGTCGCTGCCTCCGATTCGATAGTCAAGTCTGCCAATACGTTTCGCATCAGCGGCTGATCGACGAGCGCGGCTCCGAATGCGGCTCGGTGTCGCGCATGATGGACTGCGCGCACGGTGGCGTTGCGAATTCCGGCCGCGGACCCGATGACGCAGTCCAGCCGGGTCATGTTGACCATCTCGATGATGGTGCGCACGCCACGACCTTCTTCGCCGACGAGCCAGCCGGTGGCCCCGTGATACTCGAGCTCGCCGGATGCATTCGACTTGTTGCCGAGCTTGTCCTTCAAGCGCTGCAGCATCATTCGGTTGCGGGTACCGTCGGGCAGCACCCGCGGCAACAGGAAACACGACAGTCCGCCGGGTGCCTGGGCCAACGTCAGGAACATGTCCGACATCGGTGCCGACGTGAACCACTTGTGGCCGACGATCGAGTATGTTCCGTCCGACGACGGCGTGGCCGTGGTTGTGTTCGCCCGAACGTCCGAACCGCCTTGCTTCTCCGTCATCGACATACCGGCGATCAGGCCGCGTTTGCTCGAAGGCACGCGCAGTCCGAAGTCGTACTCCCGGGACGCCAACAATGGCTCGTACTGTGCGGCCAGAGAAGGGTTGTGCCGCAACGCCGGAACGACGGCGTAGGTCATCGAAATGGGGCACATATGGCCGGCCTCGGCTTGTCCCCACACGTAGAACTTCGCGGCGCGGGCCACGTGTACACCCACTCGATCGGCGGTCCACGGGCTGGCGTGCAGTCCGTGCTGGACCGCGACGGCCATCAGATCGTGCCAGTGCGGATGGAATTCGACCTCGTCGATGCGATGGCCGTATCGATCGTGAGTTTTCAGCAACGGCGGGTTCTCGTTGGCGAGCCTGCCCCACTCCTGGGCCTCGACTCCGCCTGCGCGAGCACCCAGGAGTCGCACCTCGTCGACCGCCCAACCTCCCCCGGCCCGGTCGAGGCCCTCCAGCAGCGACGCGTCGTCGGACACGTCGTAGGGCGTCAGAGCGACTGCCTGATTGAATACCTCATGTGTGCTCAATTCGAACTCCTAACGCACGCAACGAATAAGCAACGAGCCCGGGAACCACGTCCACCGACTCGTGCGAGGACAACGGACCGACCAGCACTTCGCCGACGGCACCGACAAGGCCTGCGGCCGAGATCGCCGCGTCCTGATCGGGAATTTCTCCGGCCGCGATTCCTGCCACGATCGCGTCGGCGAAGGCAGCGGTGAATTTGCGGCGGAACACCAACCGCTCGGCGTCCACAGCAGGATCGACCGGTTCGGCAAGCAGCGCGTACGCCATCGTGCGGTTCTTCAGGGCCCGCCCGGCGAAGGTCTGGACCACCGCGGCGACTCGCTCGGACGTGCTGCCGTGTGCGGCGACGGCGACCACCGCAGCCACTTCTCGGGTGCAGACCTGGCGAAAGATCTCGACGACCAGATCGGATTTGCGGTCGAAGTGCGTGTAGACGCTGCCCGCCGACACACCGGCAGCCGCGGCGACCGAGGCCACCGACAAGCCCGCGTATCCCTTCGTGGACAGAACCTCGACGGCGGCAGCGAGGAGTTTCGTGCGGCCGGCATCGAGCCTGGCCTGCACTGCGGGCGTTCGCCGGTAGGGCATTGAAGGATTGAAGCACTGATTCAGCGCTTCACGCAAGGGGACTCGAGTAAGTTCGGAACCATGCCGGTACGGATCGAACGATCAGGCCCCGTCACCACCATCGTCCTGTCGCGCCCGGAGGCACGCAATGCCGTCGACGGCCCCACTGCCCAGGAGTTGATTCAGGCGTTCGAGGAGTTCGACGCCGACGAATCCGCCTCGGTCGCAGTGCTGTGGGGCGAGGGCGGCACATTCTGCTCGGGAGCAGACCTCAAGGCCCTGGGCACACCGCGCTCGAACCACGCCACCGAACACGGCGACGGTCCGATGGGCCCGACGCGAATGCGATTGTCCAAGCCGGTCATCGCAGCTGTGTCGGGGTACGCCGTCGCGGGCGGACTCGAACTCGCCCTGTGGTGCGACCTACGGATCGCCGAGGACGACGCGACGTTCGGTGTGTTCTGCCGGCGCTGGGGAGTTCCACTGATCGACGGCGGCACGGTGCGATTGCCACGCATCGTCGGCACCGGCCGAGCGATGGACATGATCCTCACCGGTCGTGCCGTCGATGCCGAGGAAGCGCTGAACATCGGACTCGTCACCCGAGTGGTTCCGGTGGGCCGGGCTCGGTCGGAAGCGGAGGCCCTGGCCGCCGAACTCGCGTTGCTCCCGCAGACGTGTATGCGTGAGGACCGACTGTCCCTCCTCGAACAGGACGGCCTCGACGAGGAGTCCGCCCTGAAGAACGAGTTTCGGCACGGAGCGATCTCGATCAACGCCGACGCGCTGAGCGGCGCGAGCAGATTCGCATCGGGTGCGGGACGACACGGCACCGCGAGCCCGTGAAATCCACGCGCCTGTCGGTGATCGACGAGATATTTCTCCGGACCCACCGCGGCTACGGAATTCCCATTGCGCTCCAAGGCATCTGGCGCACCACCGAAACGGTGAGCACCGAAGAACTCGACAGGGTGCACGACCGACTCGCCGCCGGGCACCTCGGCCGTCGGGTCGGCACGCCGCGCATACCCGGGGCACGACTGCGCTGGGACATCTCGTCCGAGTCGCTTCCGGTCGACTACGGCACCGATGAGGTCGACGACATCATCGGCTGGGCCGATGCGCAGGCAGACGTTCGGCTCGACCCGCAGTACGGGCCCGGCTGGCGATTGACGGCCGCACCCATCGCACACGGCGGCACCGTGGTGTCGCTGGTGTGTTCGCACGCACTCGCCGATGCTCGCGAGCTCATCGACGCTGCCGCCCAGGCATTCTCCGGATCCGCACCCACACCGGTGCTGCACCCCGGCTCGGATGTGAGGGACGCGATCTCGATGATCCTGACCGTCCTCCTGCGCTCCATCGCAGCGACGGCGAGGCTGTGGGTCAGCAAGAAGGCCCGCGCCGAACTGCGCGCGTTCACCACCGCCGATAGTGGGGGAATTGCCCCGCACCACGCGCGCAGAATGCAGTCGGTGATCGTGGACATCGATGCTGCGGAGTGGGATTCGGCTGCTCGACGCGTCGGCGGATCGGCCAATTCGCTGTTCGTCTCCGTTGTCGCCGCCACGATGAGCGAACTCGGATCACCCGCAGTGACCGTCGATATTCCTTTCCGCACCGGATCCGGCGACGCCAATGCCATCGGCATGGCCACCGTCGCCGTCCGCGGCGACGACTCGCCCGCAGCCGTCCGGGCAGCGTGCAAGGCGGCCTTCGGCACGCCTGTCGGAGCGCCCGCAGGCTATCCCGCGGAGATCGTCCAACTGCTCCCCCACCGCGTCGCCGCGAAACTCACCTCGACCCCGGGCCGCGGAGAAGTGTTGTGCTCCAACATCGGTGACATTCCGGACGGCGTCACCACACTCGGCTCCCACCGGTCCTGCGGGCTCGCGACGCGCGCGATCCATCCGAACCCGTCGGGCGCGCTGTCGACGATCAGGATGTCGACCTACCTCTCTCGGCTCGACGGCAACTACACGCTCTCACTCGTGTGCACCGACGACGCGCTGGCCGGATCGACGGCCGAGCTCACCGCGGCTGTGCAACGAGCTCTGGCAACGCGGAACCTGGCCGCCAAACCCTGGTAGGTCTACCGTTGTCGCCATGAACGAGCACGATATCCACACCAAGATCCAGCAGCTCATCGCCACCGAGCACAAGCTCCGCACCGAGGCCCAGTCCGGCGACATCGACGCGGACACCGAGAAGGCCCAACTGGCATCTCTCGAGCATGCTCTCGATCAGTGCTGGGACCTGCTCCGACAGCGTCGCGCGCGCATCGATGCGGGCAAGGACCCCGACACCGCAACCGCCAACAGCGTCGGACGAGTCGAGGGCTACCTGCAGTAGCTACACCATCCGATCCGTCAGCGCGTTCGGCAGGAACCGCAACGCCGCGTCGATCCCCCGCCACTTGAGGCCGGGGAGCGCGGCGCGGCGGGTCTCGCTCTCGATCGCGTCGACCATCGCCGATACTCCCTGGTCCAGAGTGGCTGTGAGAGCAGCACTGTCGCCTGCGCCCGCCGACATGTCGGTGGCGATGAAGCCGGGCAACAGCGTCGTGACGACGATGTCGGTTCGAGACAACTCGGTGGCCAGCGATTCTCCCAGCGAGGCCACCGCCGCCTTGCTGGCCGAGTAGGCCGCCTTGGCACCGGGCAGACCTCGATCGGCGCTGATGGACGAGACGAACACCAGGTGCCCGCGCTTCTGCTCCCGGAAGATCGACAGTGCGGCCTCGGCCTGCGACAGCGCTCCGACGAAGTTGGTGCGTGCGGTCTGCAGGTTGGCGTCGGCTCGCCCGGTGCCGATCTTTGCGCCCTTGCCGAGGCCCGCATTGACGATCACTCGATCGAGGCCGCCCAATTCGTCTCGCAACTTTCCGAACACCTCACCGACGGCGTCGTGGTCGGTGACGTCGAGTGCTCGGACCGCAACGGTGATGTTCGGGTTGTGGTGCATCAACTCGGCGCGGAGTTCGTCAAGTCGCTCGACTCGTCGGGCGCACAGCGCCAGATCGCGACCCATGCCTGCGAACCGTCTGGCCATTTCCTCACCGAGCCCCGAGCTCGCTCCGGTGATAAGAATCTTGTTCCGAGTGGTCGCCATGAACGGCGAGCCTATGCCACTGTGGAGCAATGGCCCCAGAGAGCTCGGAATTCGATGTCATCGTCATCGGCGGTGGCCCCGTCGGTGAGAATGCCGCCCAGTACGCGATACAGGGCAGTAACCGTACCGCCGCCATCGTCGAACACGAACTCGTCGGCGGTGAATGTTCGTACTGGGCGTGCATGCCCAGCAAGGCGCTGCTGCGGCCGAGCGAGGTGCTCGACACCGCCCGGAACATGCCGGGAGTCAAAGAACTGGTCGGCGATCAACCCCTCGACGCCGACGCCGTACTGGCCAGGCGTGAATCCTTCACCCACGGTCTCGACGACTCGTCACAGGTGTCGTGGGCCGAGTCCGCAGGCATCTCGGTCGTTCGTGGCCACGGACGCCTCACCGGAGAGAAGACCGTCGAGGTCGACGGCCGCACGCTGACCGCCCGGCACGCGGTCGTTCTCGCCACCGGAACCACGGCATCCGTCCCGAACACACCGGGCCTGCGGGGCGCCAGGCCGTGGATCTCGCGCGACGCCACCAACATTCACGAGACCCCGGGGCACATCGCCGTGATCGGCGGTGGCGTCGTCGCGACGGAGGCGGCCACCTGGCTGCTCTCGCTCGGGGCGAAGGTGACGATGATCGTGCGCGGATCGTCGCTGCTGGCCGGTTCCGAGCCGTTCGCAGGCGAACTCGTCGCGAGCGCGCTGAAGGAGCGGGGTGCCACGATCATGCTCGACGCCTCCCTCGAATCCGTGTCCCGCGAGAACCCGGCCGACACCGGCATCGGCCGAATCCACGGTGGCCCGGTCGGTCTCGTCGTCGACGGCACCGAGATCGTCGCCGACGAAATCCTGGTCGCCGCAGGCCGCACCCCGGCGAGTGCGGACCTCGGGTTGTCGACCCTCGGCCTGGAGGAGGGGCACTACATCGACGTCGACGATCACCTCAACGTTTCGGGCCACGAGTGGCTCTATGCGGTGGGCGACGTCAACGGACGCGCGCCGCTGACCCACATGGGCAAGTACCAGGGCCGGGTGGCCGGCGACGTCATTGCCGCCAGGGCCGAGGGAAAGTCGCTGGACAGCAAGCGTTTCCGTGCGACCGCGGATCACGGCCAGGTTCCTCAGGTGGTGTTCACTCCGCTCGAGGTGGCCTCCGTCGGGCTCACCGAGGCCAAGGCCCGAGAAGATGGCATCGACGTCGAGATCGTGGCACAGGACATCGCCGTCGCGGGTTCGTCTCTCCAGCAGGACGATTACTCCGGCCGCGCGCAACTGGTGATCGACCGCGGCACCGACACGATCGTGGGTGCCACCTTCGTCGGTCCTGGAGTCGCCGAGTTGGTACATGCGGCCACTGTGGCTCTGGTCGGCAAGGTATCGCTCGACGACCTGTGGCATGCGGTGCCGTCGTACCCGACGGTCAGCGAGATCTGGCTTCGGCTCCTCGAATCCCGCCGCTGAGCGCCGATCGACCGCCTCCTCGGCCGTGCGTCCGAGTAGATTGATCGGGTGAGCACCGAGAGCGCGTCGAAGCAGCAGCCGCTTCTCGTGCTGGGCAAGATCACCGAGATTCTCGACGCCTTCTCTTTCGATCGTCCGTCGATGACTCTCGGCGAGATCCAGCACAGCACCGGCCTGCCCACCTCGACCGTCCAGCGCCTCGTCACCAACCTGGTGCAGCAGGGCTTTCTGGATCGAAGCGGCGACCGTATCCGAATCGGCGTGCGAATGGCCTATTGGGCCGCGACGGCGACCAAAGACCTCGACGTGCTGTCGGTGGTCAACCCGGTCCTCAAGGACATGCGCGATCTGACGACCGAGACGGCATGCTTCTTCCGAGCCGAGCAGAACTACCGGGTGTGTGTTGCGATCGCCGAGACGCGCCACGCGTTACGCCGAGACATGTACGTCGGCAAGGTCATTCCGCTCAGCGCAGGATCTGCCAGCCGCGTCCTGCTGGCCTGGGACGCCGACCTGGCCGAGCGGGTGCTCTCGCGCGAACTCGAATCGATGACCGAGCAGACGGTGACCGAGGCGGAGACGCTGCGGGCCCTGTTGGCGCAGACCAAGTCCGACGGCTACGCGATCACCACCGGTGAACGCGAGACCGGCGCGTCGGGACTGTCCGCACCGGTGTTCGATTCGGCCGCGGACATCGTCGGTGCCGTCACCATCAGCGGTCCGACGCTGCGGATGCCGCAGTCGCAGTGCGAGGAATGGGTCGATCTGCTCATCTCCCATGCCGAGCAGATCACGAGAACACTGGGCGGCCGCTACCCGTCGTGAGCCCAGGCCTCTGGATTCACCGGATGCGGAGGCGGTGAGCCACCGACCATCGCGGCCGCATTGGTTGCGCAGAGTCTGGCCATCTCCGAGCGTACCGATACCGTCGCGCTCCCCACGTGCGGGAGCAACACGGTGTTCGACAGTTCTGCGAGTCCCGGTTCGAGCGTCGGTTCCCGCTCGTAGACGTCCAATCCTGCTGCGGCGATGGTTCCCTCGCGCAGCGCGGTCACCAGAGCGGCCTCGTCGACCACCGGCCCGCGTGCGGTGTTGATCAGGATCGCCGACGGTTTCATCGCCTCCAGCGCGGCTGCGTCGACCAGATGATGGGTGGCGTCCGACAGCGGAACATGCAGCGAGAGAAAGTCACTGGTGGCGACGATCTCGTCCCACGACGCATGCTCGACGCGATCGACGAACTCGCCGAGCTCGTCGTCGGAGACGTCGCGATCACCGGGTGGGCGGGGACAGAACTTGATCGTCATTCCGAAACCGAGCGCCCGCCGAGCGGTGGCGCGCGCGATGCGTCCGAACCCGGCCAGACCCAGCACCCGGCCCGAGACATCGCTGCCGAGAAGCAGTTCGGGCTCCCAGCCGGTGAACGAGCCGGAGCGGACGAACGCATCGGCCTCGACGGCGCGGCGAGCGGTGGACAGGATCAACAGCATCGCGATGTCGGCGGTCGAATTCGTCAGGACCTCGGGAGTATTGGCGACCGTGATCCCGTGCTGCGTCGCGGCGGCGACGTCGATGTTGTCGAATCCGACGGCGTAGTTGGAGATTCCGACGATCGACGCCGACGCCAGCAGATCGCCATCGAACCGGTCACGCAACTGGGATACGACGACCGAGTATTCCCCGGAGGCGCAGGCGTCGACGAGTTGCTCGTGATCGAGCGCTCTCAGGTCCACCTCCCCGGCGGCTCGGAGAATCTCCATACCGGGAGCAGGGATCTCGGTGGTGACGAGGATGCGGCTCATGCGACCCACTCGAAGGCGCGCGCATTCGATCGCACGCCCTGGACCGTCTTCGATCGCATGGGCTCCTCCAGCTCGGCCAACAGACTTTCCGACACGGACACCATGCGCTCCAACGTAGTCGGCTCGAACCAATCCGGCCTCGTCGCGAAGAGAATGTCCTCGGAGGAGGTGTTGCCGCTGGCGCCCGGGGCGAAGGGGCAACCGCCGAGTCCGCCGAGCGAACCGTCGACCATCGTGGCACCGGCCGAGATGGCCGCGAGCGTATTCGCGACGCCGAGACCCCAGGTGTCGTGACCGTGGAACACCACTCGACGGTCGGGGGTTTCGCCCCGCACGCGCTCGATCAAGGACGACACCTGTACCGGTACGGCCTGTCCCAGGGTGTCGCAGATGACGATATCCGTTGCACCGGTTGCCCGTTCGTCGTTGGCGATCTCGATGACCCGGTCCGGTGGCACCTGGCCCTCGAAGGGACAGGTGAACGACGTCGCGATGCACAGCTCGATCTCGCCGCCCACCGACCTGGCGATGTCGACGGCGTCGGGCATGGCGGCAAGGGAGACCTCGGTGGTCCGGCCGATGTTGGCCTGGTTGTGCGAATCCGAGGCGGAGAAGCAGTACTGGAAGTGACGGGCCCCTGCGGCGGCCGCTTTCTCGACGTGACGTGGTGTTGCCACCCAGACCCAGCAGCTCTCGAGTTCGTCGGCGGTGAGCTCGCCGATCACCTCCAGGGTGTTGGCCATGGGCGGCACCTTGTCACCTCGGGCCATCGACCCGATCTCGAGCGCTGGGACGCCGAGTTCGAGGAGAGCCCTGATGATCTCGAGTTTGCGTTCGGTGGAGAGCATCTTGCCGGTGAGCTGCAGACCGTCACGCATGGTGACGTCGCGAAGTTCGGCGGCGGGAGCGAATCGAAACATCTACTGGCCCATCTCTTCGTCGGTACGGCCGAGCAGGGTCGAGAGAACTTCCCTGGTGTGTTCGCCCAGATCCGGTCCGACCGAGCGAATCGGCAGGGACGCGTCGCCGATCACCGGGACGACACCGACGAATCCGACGTCGGCGGGCTCGTCACCGCCGGTGTCGACCTGGAAGTGCTGAATCATGTTGCGGGCGGCGTACTGTTCGTCGGCGACGATGTCTGCAGCGGTGTAGATCGGGCCCGACGGCACCCCGGCCGCATCGAGAATCTTCAAAGCCTGCTCACGCGAATGCAATCCGGTCCACGCCGAGATAGCGGCGTCCAGCTCGTCGCGTCGACGCCATCGGCCCGCGTTGGACGCCAGATCGGGATCGGCCCCGAGGTCGGGTCGGTCGATGGTCTCCATGTAGCGCTGAAAGATGGCGTCGCCGTTGCCGGCGATGATGATCGAATGACCGTCGTTGCACGGGTACGCGTTCGACGGGGCGATGCCTTCCATCCGCCCGCCGGTCCGTTCTCGCTCGACTCCGTAGGCGAGGTAGTCCGGGATGAGCGATTCCATCATCGACAGTATGGATTCGTTGAGCGCCACATCGATGGATCGCTGCGCCAGCGACAAGTCCGGTGCCTGGGCCGCCCGTTGGGTCTGTCGCTGGAACAACGCCATGACACATCCGAACGCCGCATACAACCCGGCGATGGAGTCCCCGATCGAGACTCCGACCCGAACAGGTGGCCGATCCGGATCGCCCACGAGATTGCGGAAGCCGCCGTATGCCTCTGCGACAGCGGCGAATCCGGGTCGCTGCGACATGGGGCCGGTCTGGCCGAAGGCCGAGATTCGGGTGATGATCAGCTCGGGATTGGCGGCAGAGAGCACCTCCGGCGAGATACCCCATTTCTCCAGCGTGCCGGGTCGGAAGTTCTCGAGCACGATGTCGCATGTCGCTGCGAGGTCGACGACGTCCTTGCGTCCCTGTTCGGTGCGCAGGTCCAGCACGATCGACTTCTTGTTGCGGTTGATCGTGCGATAGAGCATCGACGTGGTGCCCGAGTACAACCGCCAGTTGCGCAGTTCGTCTCCGGTTCCCGGTCGTTCGACCTTGATGACCTCGGCACCGAAGTCCGCGAGCATGCGGGCTGCAGTGGGTGCGGCGATGTAGTTGCCGAGTTCGAGAACTCGAACTCCGCTGAGCGGCAGGGCCATCGTGTTCCTTTCGGTATTCACAGGAGAGGCGCTCACAGGATCCAGCTCATCGGCACGATCAGCGCGATCGCAATGACCGACGCGACCGACACACCGACCGAGCACGTCTTGAGTGTGCCTCGCGTCGACTGTCCCATCAAGGACTGCAACAGCCAGAAGGTGTTGCTGGTGACGTGCACGGCGAACAGTGATCCGGCACCGGCCGCGAGTGCGATGAACACCGGGTCGAGACCGATCAGCGGTGCGACCGGGGCCAGAATGCCGGCGGAGGTGATGGCCGAGATCGTCACCGATCCGACGGCGATGTGCAGCGCGGCAGCGATGACCCACACCATCAACAGCGGAGCCGCGGTGCTGGCCGTGAAGTACTGGCCGAGGATGTCGCCGAGTCCCGCTTCGTTGATGACGGCCGCGAGCGAACCGCCGACACCGGTGAGGATGAGGATCTGACCGCTCTCGGCGAAGCCACGAGCCAGCGCCTTCTCCACCCGGCCCTGACCGACGTGGTAACGACCGATGAGGCACGTCCCCACCAGTCCGATGAGCAGCGCGATGATCGGGCTGGCAATGAATTCGACTACAGGAACCGATATTTCGGCGACTTCGAGAACGGCTCCGATCGCAATGAGGACGAGCGCGAGCAGCAGCGGTGAGAGCAACACCAACAGCGACGTCTGCTTCTCCGTGCGGACCTTCTGGGCAACTCCACCTCCGGTTTCGACCGGCTCGTCGTCGGAATCGGCAGGATCCGGGACCACAGGCTCTGGGACTACGGTGATCTGCTGCTCGTCCTTCTCCTCGTTCCACCATCCATGTCGGAACACGAACGACATGATGGCCACCGACAGCACCACGACCGGAACGATCAGAATCAGTCCATAGATCATCATCTTGCCCAGCGGCACCCCGAGCAGTCCGGCCAGAGCGAGCGTCGCGACACCGGGGACCATGAACACGATTCCGCATTCCAGGGCGATGGCCAGCGCCGTGGCCATCCTCGCCGTGCCGTACTTGCCGATCTTGGGGGCGAGGTTGCGGGCCAGCGGAGCGGAGATCACCAACAGCACGTCGAGAAAGATGGACTGCAGCAGCGTCGCGATGGTCAGCGAGAGCGCATACGGCAGCCGTTTGGGCCCGAAGGTTCTGAGCAACGTGCCGACCAGGCGTTGAATGGCGTTCATCTCCTGCAGCACCGAGCCCATCAGCACACCGAAGGCGATGAGCAGGCCCACCTCGGCCATGATCTCGCCGAAGCCACCGGTGATGGTGTCGACGGTGGTCGAGACTCCCAGCTTCGTCGCCAGGCCCAGATACGCCGCGCCGAGGACGAGCGAGACGACCGGGTTGAAATGAAAGCGAACGATGAAGACCACCACCGCCAGAACGGCGACGACGGTGTTGATCACGATCCACATATCGGACATCGGCAATTCTTCCCGCTCGGTGAGAGTGACCGCTGCCTTGGCACACGGCTCGGTGTGATCCACCACACTGATACCCACATTATGGGCACAGATTTACTTCGTGAGCAAGAGTGTGGGCGGCATCGAGCCGTGAGGGAGCACCGAGGGCACCGTCAGATCGGCTGCGCACGCCTCACGGACAGCGCTGCGCGAGACGGATCGAGTTCCACGGGTGAGCGGACCAGTAGCTCCCCGACCCGCAGAATGCCGTCGGACAACGGTTCGACGCAAAGCCCGCCGCGGCCGATCAACGCCTTACGTGCACCGTCGACCACCATGCGGTCCATCCACGCACAGGGATGGGCCGGTCTGCCGCCCCGAAAACGAATCCAGCCGTCACCGGAATCGAGCTCGAACTCCAGACCGCGCAAAGGGTCGAGTTCGAGCCCGCGGACCACCACGTTCCGCCTGGCCACGGACGGATCGGGAACGTCGACACCGAGTACCTCGCCCACGGCGTCCCAGGCCTCGACGGACAGAAAGCTCACCGCCGCCTCGGTGTGCGCCTTCACCCCGAAGAATCGATCGCCGCGAATGCCCTTGTGGGCGACGATCTCGACACTGTCCGGCAGTTCGGTCGGCACATCGGCCGGGCCGTCCTTGGATCTCCCGAAGTACGCGTGCGAGGGCGCTCGCAGCAGCTCCACTATCTCGGCTCGATACTCGAAAGGCATGCTCTCGAGTCTGCCCGGTACCGAACTCTGCCGGTTCTTACCACCGGGTAAGAACCGCCCGGTAGTATCGCGAAATGGCTGTGAAAACACGTGTGACCACTACGGACGGCATGATCGAGGGAAAGCCGGTCGGGAATCTCACCACCTGGCGGGGCATTCCCTACGCCGCCCCACCCGTGGGTCCATTGAGGTTCAGAGCGCCCCAGCCCACGGAGCCGTGGCAGGGCGTGCGCGACGCGACCGAGTGGGGTAACGCCTCCGTTCAGCACAAGCGGGGCACGATGCTCGCGATCGGCAAGTACCAACCGTCGAGCGAGGACTGCCTGACGCTCAACGTGTTGGCCCCGAGCACACCGAGCGCGAGTCCGCGTCCGGTCATGGTGTTCATTCACGGTGGTGCCTACACCCTCGGCACGTCGGCCACTCCCCTGTACGGCGGCGGTTCCCTGGTGCGCCGCTCGCTGCAGGACGGCGACGGCATCATCTACGTATCGGTCAACTACCGACTCGGTGCACTGGGCTACCTCGACATGTCCCAGTTCTCCACTCCCGAGCGGCCGTTCGACTCCAACCTGGGCTTGCGAGACCAGGTTGCGGCCCTGGAATGGGTACAGCGCAACATCGCGAACTTCGGCGGTGATCCGAACAACGTCACCATCTTCGGTGAATCCGCCGGCGGCAATGCCGTCACCACGCTGATGACAGTTCCCTCCGCGAAAGGCCTGTTCGCCCAGGCCATCTCCGAAAGCTCCGCCCCGGGCATGACGGCCACCAAGGAGCGTGCCGATCAGTGGGCGCGCGAGTACGTCGGCTACCTCGGCGGCACCACCGAGAACGCTGTCGAGACCCTCGAGAACGCCGAGGTGCTGCGGCTCGGGCGGGCCGGCACCAAGCTGGGGCTCACCACATTGCATCGCACTCCCGGCCTGCTCCCGTTCGGCCCGGTGATCGACGGTGACTTCCTCCCGGTCAGCCCGGTCGAGGCCTACGCGAACGGAACCGCGCACCGCGTCCCACTGATCATCGGCACCAATGCCCGTGAGGGAACGCTGTTTCCGAAGTTCCTCGACGCACTGCCCACCAACCCCGAGCGCATCACCAAGCTGTTCTCTCTCACCGATCCCGACGCCGAAGCGGTGGTCACTTCGGGCTACCGGGGCTACCCCAGCGAGCGGGCAGCCATCGACTTCGGTGGCGACTTCACCTTCTGGAAGCCGTCTCTCGAAGTGGCCGAGGGACATTCGCGCCATGCACCCACGTACTTCTATCGCTTCGACTTCGCTCCGCGATCACTCAAGGTGCTCGGTCTCGACGCCACCCACGGCTTCGAGTTGTTCGCCGTGTTCGGCATCAACGCGACGATGTTCGGCAAGGCACTCACGCTGGCCGGCGGACGGAAGGCTTTCGCCGAGGTCACCGAGCAGGTGCAATCGCAGTGGATTGCCTTTGCCACCCACGGACAGCCTCTGGAATCCTGGCCGGCGTACGACGAGTCAGGCCGTAAGACGATGATTTTCGATACTCGCACCCGAGTGCAGAAGGATCCGCGGAGCGACCGCCGCAAGGCCTGGGAGGGCTACCGAGGCTACGACAGCCAGAAGCTCGAACCCGTCACTTGAGCAGTCGCGACATACGACGGTCGGCGAGAATCTTGCCGGCCGTCTGGCAGGTCGCGCAATACTGAAAAGAGCGATCCACGTAGGCGACTTCGCGGACCGGGTCGCCGCACACCGGGCACGGCAGCCCGGTTCTGGCATGCACGCGCATTCCCGATCTCTTCTCCCCCTTCAGACGCGCCGCATCCTGCCCGGCCGAGCGGGCCACCGCGTCGGACAGGACGGAACGCATCGCCTCGTAGAGCACCCCGACGGATCCGGGATCGAGCTTGCTCGACGAGGCGAACGGGGAGAGCTTCGCGACGTGCAGTATCTCGTCCGAGTAGGCATTGCCGATGCCTGCCAGCAGCGACTGGTCCACCAACGAGGTCTTCAACCGTGCGCTGGTGCTTCCGAGGATTTCGGCGAATTCGAGCTCGGTGACCGTCAGCGCGTCGGGTCCGAGCCGCGCGATGCTCGCGACCTGCTGCGGGTCGCGGACCACCCACACCGCCAACCTCTTCTTGGTCCCGGCCTCGGTCAGATCGATGGCGGGAGTCGCTCCTTCGGGAGTGAAGAAGTGGATTCGCAGCGCCAGAGGCCCTTTGCCAGGCTTCGGCGGTGCGGCGCTGGGATTGTCCACCCACCGCAGCCATCCTCCGCGCGAGAGATGCGTGATCAGCCACAGGTCTCCGGCTCGGAGCGCCAGGTGCTTTCCGAAGCGCGCGGCATCGGTGACGTCCGTGCCCTGCAGCTCGGTGATCGGCGGATCGAACGTCTTGAGAACGCTCAGAGCAGCGATGTCGATTCGGCCGATCACGGCACCGACGGCATGCTCGCGCAGAAAGCCGGCAAGGGCTTCCACCTCGGGTAATTCCGGCATGCGTCCAGTATGCAGCTACGATGACCGTCGTGATGGTTCCGACTCCGTACGAAGATCTGCTGCGCCGCATCCTCGATACCGGGGCGGCCAAATCCGATCGCACGGGAACCGGCACCACCAGCGTGTTCGGGCATCAGATGCGCTTCGACCTGGCAGCGGGCTTCCCGTTGATCACCACCAAGAAGGTCCACCTCAAGTCGATCGTCTACGAGTTGCTGTGGTTTCTGCGCGGGGACTCCAACGCCACGTGGCTGCAGGAGCACGGCGTCAGCATCTGGGACGAGTGGGCAGCTCCGGACGGCGAACTCGGACCCGTGTACGGCGTGCAGTGGCGGTCGTGGCCGACCCCGTCGGGCGAGCACATCGATCAGATTTCGCAGGTCATCGAGACGCTGAAATCCGATCCGGATTCGCGTCGAATGATCGTCTCGGCCTGGAACGTCGGCGAGATTCCCCGGATGGCACTGCCGCCCTGCCACGCGTTCTTTCAGTTCTACGTGGCCGAGGGCAAGCTCTCGTGCCAGCTCTACCAGCGCAGCGCAGACATGTTCCTCGGTGTGCCGTTCAACATCGCCAGTTACGCACTGCTCACGCACATGGTGGCGGCGCAGACCGGCCTCGAGGTCGGCGAGTTCGTCTGGACCGGTGGCGATTGCCACATCTACGACAACCACCGCGAGCAGGTCACCGAGCAGCTCTCACGTGAGCCGTACCCGTATCCCACTCTGAAACTCGCGCAACGGGATTCGATCTTCGACTACGTCTACGAGGACATCGATATCGTCGACTACCAGCACCACCCGGCGATCAAGGCCCCGGTAGCGGTGTGAGTGCCCCGCACTTCGTGGGTCTGATCTGGGCTCAGAGCACCGCGGGCGTCATCGGGGACGCGGGATCGATCCCCTGGCACGTCCCCGAGGACATGGCGCACTTCAAATCGAAGACGGCCGAGCATCCGGTGATCATGGGCCGAAAGACCTGGGACTCACTGCCCGCGAAGTTTCGTCCGCTGCCGGGCCGTCGCAACATCGTGGTAACCCGCAACCCCTCGTGGACCGCCGACGGTGCCGACAGCGCACCGAGTGTCGCCGACGCAGTGGCCCTGGTCGGCGAGAGCCCGGTCTGGATCATCGGAGGCGGCGAAATCTATCGCAGCGCAATGGATATCGCGACCCACCTGGAAGTCACCGAGGTCGATCTCGACGTCGACGGCGATACGAGGGCTCCCGAGATTCCGCTCGGTTGGACCGCGACGGCAGGCGAGTGGCGCAGCAGCCGGGTCGACGGCACCCGGTTCCGCTGGGTCGAGTACGGAAAGCCTACCCAACCTTCTTGAGCGCGTTCAGGATTCCCCCGTCGCGACTGCGAACGGTGCGTCATACTGACGATCATGGACAAGAAGTCACTCACTGCCCTTGCCCGCCAACAGCTCAAGCTTGCCGTCGGCGCGTCGAGTGGCCGCAGTTCGCAGACTGTGTACGGCGGTCACCAGCGCCACCTGCGGCAGACGGTCGTGGCGCTCGCCGCCGGCAACAAGCTGGCCGAACACGACCTCTCCGGCGAGTCGACGGTATTGGTGCTCAGCGGCAAACTCGAACTGATCAGCGGCGAGCGATCCTGGAAGGGCTCGACCGGCGACCTTCTCGTCATCCCCGACGCCCGCCACAGTGTCGAGGCACTCGAAGACGTGAGCTTTCTGCTGACCGTCGCTATGTGAGCGCCTGTCGTACGACGAGTACCGGGCAGTCCGCAGTGTTGACGAGCGCGAAACTCGTGGACCCCAGCAGCATCCCACCGAATCCACCACGCCCCCGGTGGCCCACCACGATCAACGCCCCGGTTTCGGACAATCCGCTCAGAACCCGAACCGGTCGGTCCTGCGCGACGACCCGCTGAATCTCGACGTCGGGGAACCTCTCCTGCCAGCCGGCAAGGCTCTCGGCCAGCAATGCCTCCTCACCGTCCGCGATGGCCTGCCAGTCCGTGGGAGCGCGACCGAACGACCGGGTCAGGTCGACGTCGGACCACACGTGCACCGCAATCAACACTGCGCCCCGTGCCGATGCTTCGACGAACGCCCACTCGACCGCCGCCTGGTTGACGTCCGAGCCGTCTATGCCGACGACCACCGGCCCCTCGGCGACGGGACGGCCGTCGATGTCTCGGCCCCGCACCACCGCGACCGGTGAGACGCTGTGCGCGGCCAACGAGAGTGTGACAGCCCCGGTTTCGCTCGCCCCGATCACCAGGATCTCGGCCTGCGCCGATACACCGATGAGTACGTCCATGACGCCGCCCTCGACGGCGCTCGAGGTCACTTCGAGGGCGGGATCGTCGACGACCAGTGCTGCCAGAGTTTCTGCCGCCACCAGTCTGGATTTGGCCGTGGCAACGAATTCGGTTGCCTCTCCGGCGAATTCGCTCAGATCGACAACTCCTGGCATGTCGACGGCCGTGACGATGTGCAATCGGCGATCGCGTCGGTGCGCGCAGAGCGCCGCCCAGATCACCGCCTTGTCCGCTGCGGCGGATCCGTCGATGCCGACGATGATCGGTCGAGAGCCTGTCACGTTTCGGGCCTCCGGTCGGTGCGCGAGTACTCGGGCCTCGGGCGTATGACGAATAGGAGTTCAGGCTAGTCGATGGACTCCACCGAAGCGCCTCTTCGATTCGAATAGAATCGAAGAGGCGCCGGTCCACGACCCCCCGGGGTATGTGGTGTCAGCTGGCGCGCAATGCGTTTGCGTACTGCTGATTTCGCGTGCGGCCGATCTCGGTAGCGGCGTCCTGCGCGTCGAGATGGTCCAGGTGAGCGGCCAGCAGATCGCGGCTGCGACCGCCGGCACCGAGATCGGCGCGCTCGAAGATGCGCCACTGGGCCAGCATGGGCCGCAGCACGTCGTCGAGATGGCGGCGAAGATCGTAGATACCGTCACGCGAGATGAGCATCGCACTGCGCGCGAATCCCGGCAGATTGCTACCCGGCAGCTGGAAGTTCATGACGACCTCGGTGATCGCGGTGACCGTCAGCGACGGTGCCACCTCGAGCGCCGCCGAGACCAGGTCCGAGAAGAAGCGAACATGAAGTTCCTGATCGGCGACGATACGTCCGAGCAGGCGATCGGCCACCGGATCGTGGCACTGAGCCGCGGTGTTGCGATGACAGATGCTCGAGACCGACTCTTCCAGCGACACTTGGACGAGCGACCGAAGAAGGTGCGCACCATTGATGGGGGCGTCGAAACCCACGGTCATGCACTGCGTCCGAGCGCGGCCGAGAGCGATCGGATCGACGCTGCGGGTGGCAACCAGGTAGTCGGTGACGGCCACCGCGTGTCGGGTTCGTCCCGCGCTCCACTCGGTCAGCCACGACGGCCACGCACCGGCCTCGGCGGCCGCGGCGTCCCGCCGGTACAGCGGAATGTTCTGCTCCACGAGCAGATTGGTCACCAACGCCGCTTTGGCGGCTTCGGTCAGCGTCGAGGTACGCGAACCCCAGTACATCTCGGCCCGGACGAAGTCGGCCGGTTCCCAGTGGACGGCTGCGGCGCGATGGCGAGCGAGATTCTCCTCGATGGTCGGCAACAGTTGCCGCAGAACCGCGAACTGCCCGATATCACTGCGCATACCCGCCCCTTCGCCGTCTGCCTACCACTCCGACCGAGATCAACGTAGATGCGCAGCCCCCTGGTCGAGGACACCTTCACGATTGTTTAGGGCAAGTCGCAAGCGCCCGGGGCACCCGCTCAGGAAAAGTCACAACGAGTTCTGGCGAAACCGTGGATAACGCGTTGATAACAACCTATGATCGATCCTGTTAGAGGCCAGGAAACAAACTTGAAGTACGAAAACGCTCCGATTTTGCCTGGAATTGCATAGATTGAGGCGAACGAGCGCATCGATACGCGCTAGTAAGTTTGTTCTCCGATGACCTGAAGAACTCAACACGAAGGGTTGATCTGTGACCGTTCACAACTCGACTAGCCTCGGAATCATGGTCGCGGGTCAGCCTGCGTCGGCTCCTCTTCGCGACTTCCGCGCGGTGGCGCGGCTCCTCGTCGGCCACTTCGCCGCCAACACTCCCTGTGGGTCGTTGCCGGGCGAACAGCTCCACGGCGACGTCACCGAATTCACCGTCAAATGCATCAGTATCGCCGTGCAGATGCTCGACGAACGACGCGCTCCTGCCGAGTCCGACCTGGCCGAACTGCGCGCCAAGGCCAGCCAGTGGGCCCGCGAAGGCGTTCCGCTCGAATCGGTTCTCAGCGTGTATCACGAGGGCATCCAGATCGGCTGGAATCTCGTATCGAAGCGAGCAGGCGAGGGCGACGCAGCACAGCTGATCGAAGCCGCACGCATGTTCGTGCTGCTGTCGGAGAAGGTGTCCATCGCCGCCAGCAAGAGCTATGTCGAAGAGCTTCAGGCCGTGGCCAGCGAGCACCACACGGCAGCCCACACCCTGGTGACCTCGCTGCTCAGCGGCCACAACGCCGTCTCGATGGCTCGTCAGTCCGGCATCGAACTCGCCGACAGCTACCTCGTGCTCGCCATCTCGGTGCCGCCCCACCCGGACGAGAACGACCCCAACATCCAGAAGACCGTCGCCGCCCGCCGAAAACTGCGGCGTGTTCAGGCCGAGCTGGCCACGATCTGCGGTCGCACTCCGCTGTCCCTGCTCAGCACCGAGGGCGGCACCGTGCTGATCCCCGGTGTTCACGACGACGAATGGGTCGAGGCCCTGGTGCACCGCATCGGTACCGCCGCGGAGGTTCCTGTCACCGTCACCGCCGAGCAGGCCGCAACCGCCGACATCCCCACCGCAGCCGATCAGGTACACGAACTGCTGTCGCTGGCGCATCAGCTGCACCGCCCGTCCGGCCTGTACCGCATGGACGACCTGGTGCTGGAATACCAGCTCACGCGCCCGGGACCTGGTCGACGCCATCTGACGCAGATCCTCGAACCACTGGACTCCTCACCCGAGCTGCTCGAGACCCTCGAGATCCACATCTCGCACGATCTGAACCGTCAACGGTCCGCGCGCCAGCTCCATCTGCACACCAACACCGTCGATTATCGCCTCAAGCGGATCGCTCAGCTCACCGGGTTCGACCCCACCCGTCCCTCGGGAATCCGACACCTGCAGGCCGCCCTGGTGGCCCGCCGACTCGAATCCTCGCGCGGCGCAGCGTGATCTGAGAACTCCGGCCGGTTTCTCGACCCGACGGCAGGTAGCGTCGGGGGTATTCGAGGAGCAGGGGATCGTGGCATGACGAAGTTGAAGCTCGAGCTGGCCGGTGTGGTCAAGGAGTACCCCACCGGCGAGCAACCCGTCCGCGCCTTGGACGGTATCGATCTCACGATCGAGGGCGGCCAGTTCGTCTCGCTCGTCGCACCGTCCGGTGCAGGTAAGTCGACACTGCTGCACATGCTCGGCGCACTCGACACCCCGACGTCGGGTTCCATTCGATTCGGCGACGTCGAGGTCACCACCCTCGACGACAACGCCCAATCCGATTTCCGACGCCACCAGGTGGGCTTCGTCTTCCAGTTCTTCAACCTGCTGCCGACGATGTCGGCGTGGGAGAACGTCGCCGTCCCCAAGCTGCTCGACGGGACCCCCATCAAGAAGGCCAGATCAGACGCGATGCGTCTGCTCGAGATGGTCGGACTCTCGAACCGATCCGAACACCGTCCGGCCCAGTTGTCCGGCGGTCAGATCCAGCGCATCGCGATCGCGCGAGCGTTGATGATGGATCCGGCACTGCTGATCGCCGACGAACCGACCGGCAATCTCGATTCGAAGACCTCCCACAACGTCCTCGAGATCCTCGCCGACGTGGCGCACGCCAGCGAGGGGCGTCGAGCAGTGGTGATGGCGACCCATGACCTCGAGGCGGCACGGTCCACCGATCGCATCGTCAGCATGATCGACGGACGCGTCGAGACCGACACCTTGACGGCCGGTCTCGATCGGTGATCGGTACCGCGCTCAGCAGATTTCGAGTCATCAGCCTTCGCGACCTTCGCATGCACTGGGTGCGTTCGTTGGTCTCGGCCGGCGTCGTCGCCGTCGCAGCCGGGTTGCTCATCGCCGTCCTCGGCACCTACGGATCCCTGACCGGATCCGTCGAGCGTCTTGCGGTGTCGATCGCCGGTAACGCGAACTACGAGGTCGTCGGTGTCACCGACTCGGGCTTCGATCGGAGCGAACTCGACGCCGTCCGTGCTGTTCCCGGCGTCGAAACAGCGGTTCCACTGTTGCGCAGCACCGTTCGGTCCGACGCCGGAGATCTCACCGTTCTCGGTGTCGACTCGTCGATCACGGCTCTGCAGTCGGACTTCGAGGGTGCCGTCGGCGACGCGGCGGGGTTGCTGACCGACCCGTCCGGTGTCTTGGTCGGAGCCGCAACGGGTCTGACGCAGGGCGATACCGTCACCATCGACGACGTCCCGACGGCGGTGGTCGGCGTGGTCGACGGCCCGGGGACGCAGCGTATCGGCGGAGGTATGTTCGCCGTCGCGCTTCTCCCGACGGCTCAGGCGCTCACCGACCGCCCCGATCAGCTCGATTCGATCTTCGTCCTCGGCGGCGGTGAGACGCTGCGGTCGGACCTCGACGCGGCGTTGGCCGGACGAGTGTCGGTGATGAATCCGGACTTCCGGGCCGATCGCGCGAACCAGGCGATGAGCCTGACTCGCAATGCCACGCTGATGGTCTCGCTCATCGCGTTCGTCGTCGCGGCCTTCCTCGTCTTCAACGTCATGAACATGGCCATCGCGAAGCGTCGACCCACCATCTCTCTGCTCCGAGCCGTCGGTGGCAGGCGCGCCGATATCGTGCGAGATCTGCTGTTCGAGTCCGTGCTGGTGGGTCTGGTCGGCGGAGCCGTCGGAGTCCCGCTGGGAATCGCCATGGGCCGCATCGCGATCGAGAGTCTGCCGCCGTTCCTGTCGCAGGCGTTCGATGCGCGGATCGAATACGTGCTGCCCGGCTTCGCGATTCCGGTGGCGATCGTGGCGTGTGTGCTGGCCTGTGTCGGAGCCTCGGCGGTCGCGGCCGTGCAGGTGTATCGCATCTCGCCGATCGAGGCGCTCGCAGTCGGCGGCGGAGAGACCTCGGGTGGCCCCGGTCTGCGATTCACCCTGGCCGCGACCGTGTTCGGGGTGCTCGCCATCGCCGGGGCGTTCGTGTTCGCCGTCAACGTCGACGGACAACTGACCCTCGGAGCCGGTGCCCTGTTCATGTTCGGCGTCGTCGCGCTGTGCGTCGGCGCGACCGGTCCGATCGTGTCGGTCACTGCAGCAGTCCCCCGCCGCTGGGGTGGTGCCGGACGCCTCGCGACAGCCACCATCGAACGCGCCCCGCGGCGTATCTGGGCAACCGTGATGACGATCGTGATCGCGGTGGGAGTCAGTGTGGGAGTGTCGGGTTCGCTGACCAACATGACCGACTCCGCAGCCGAGTCCTTGTCGTCGTTGGCGAACACCGACCTGTACGTCTCGATGACCTCGCCCGACGCCATTCCGTCGGGCCCGATCGTCCCCACCGAGGTGGCCGACGCCGTGGCATCGACTCCCGGTGTCTCTCGCGTCGTCGAGGGGCAGTGGGCATACGCGACGATCGACGGCGAGACGGTATCCATCCAGGGCGTCGCCGACGGAAGCAATGCAGTGACGCTCGCATCGCTCACCGACGACGTGCGGTCCCAGGTGCTCGCCGGTGACGGGGTGGTGCTGTCCCAGGGGTTCGGCAGAACGCTGGGCGTTTCGGTGGGCGACTACATCGACCTCCCGACGCCGACCGGCGTACAGAACGTGCGGGTGCTGGATCTGGTCGACTACATCAACGCCGCCGGCGGCACGATGGCGATCTCGCTGGATTCGATGCAGCGGTGGTACGACCGACCCGGGGCCACCTACCTGGAGATCAGCGTCGACGGAGACGTTGCCGCCGTGCAGGATTCACTGCGTTCGACGCTGCCGCCCGAGGCGTTCGTCTACACCGGCGCAGCCGCACTAGAGGGAACCAGTGCGGCCATCCGACAGTCCGGTGCACTGGCCATCGCGCTGCAGTGGATCGTCGCGCTCGTCGCTGCGGTCGCGTTGCTCAACACGTTGACGCTGTCGGTACTGGAGCGTCGCCGCGAACTCGGGGTGCTGCGGGCCATGGGCGGCGGCCGGGGAACCCTGGCGCGAATGGTGCTCGCCGAGGCGCTGTCGGTCGGCATCGTCGGCGGTGTCCTCGGCCTCATCATCGGTGCGGGTCTGCAATATCTGAGCACCCTGATCCTCGGAGCCAGCATCGGAATTCCGGTCGCCTACACCGCGAGCTGGTCGGTGCTGCTGTACGGACTCGTTGCCCTGGGCCTGTCACTGTTGGGTTCGGCTCCCCCTGCCGTGCATGCGTCTCGACTGAACATCGTGGAAGCTATTGCGGCAGATTAGGTGGTGGGGATCGTCTGGTTCTGCGTTGCTGGGCCTCTGGGATCCGCAAACGCGCGCGCGTTCGTCAGGTGCGAGCGGAATAGTGTGACGAGCCTGCGCGCGTCTGGCAAATGCGCTCGCGTTTGCGGGAGGGAAGGGTGATCGACGTGGCCACATTCAGCGTCGAAGTCGAGGAGTACGACGCCAAAAGCCTGCGCGACTGTGCGGGTGGCCCCGAGTGGGAGGTGCAGCCCGAGCGGGTCGCCGTTCTGGTCCACGACATGCAGCCGTATTACCTGAATGTGCTGCACCACTCGGTGCGTTCGCGGGTTGCTGCGGAGGTGTCGACGGTGGTCACGCGCGCCCGGGCCGTGGGGGTACCCATCCTGGCGAGTGGCCCGCGGGCAGCGAGTGTCATCGAGCAGCGTGGACTGCTGGGACCGATGTGTGGCTTGGGTCCGTCCGCCGAGGAGGTTGCGGTTACCGAGCCGGACTTCGTTCCGATCGCAAAGCGCAGCTACAGCGCCTTCTACGCCACCGATCTGGAAGTAGAACTGCGCCGACGCGTCCGTGACCAGCTCATCATCGTGGGAGTGTTCGCATCGGCGGGAATTCTCGCGACGACATTCGACGCTTTCGCCCGCGATGTCCAGTGCTTCGTCGGCATCGAATCGATCGCCGACTACACCGCTCACCAGCACCGCACTGCCCTGAACCTGATCACGTCACTGACCGGGACGGTGACGAGCAGCGGCAACCTGCTTCACGATCGCCACGGTGGGCCGCTAGACTAGCGAGCGCGATGTGGGCCAGCTGTGCATCTCGACAGCGAACCCATCCGCAACCGATTGTTCGATGGATCGAAAGTCGTTGCTGGACAATGGCTTCGGATCAGCAGAACGATCACCAGCCTTCGTAGCTCAGGGGATAGAGCAACCCTCTCCTAAAGGGTAGGTCGCAGGTTCGAATCCTGCCGAGGGCACCATCCGAGTCGACTCCGCGCTCCACCCTCCCCACTTGCCTGCGGCTATTGCGCTGCCGAAAAATCACCCGTATCATCGAACATGCATTCGAGTACTGGGGAGGAACTCGTGGTCACAGCCGTACAAGATTCACCGTTGACGTCCGATGAAGTGCTGCGTTTCGTTGCGCGCCTTCAGTCGTCGGAGTTCGACGCCGACGCAGCAGCCGGCATCGATCTGATCTCGGCCCTCGAAACGATGAAAAGCGCCAGCGTGGCAGCGCAAGCCGTGGTGACCGACGCCGTGGCGACGTCCATCAGCAACGAACGCAGAGAGCGCGGCAGACCGAAAGCCCAGTGGCGCATCGGTATTGCGTCACAGATCGGCTTGGCCCGACGCGAATCACCGAACCGCGGCGGCACCCACCTCGGCCTTGCTCGTGCGCTCGTACACGAAATGCCGCACACCCTGGCTCGCCTACGAGCCGGGGAACTCAACGAGTGGCGCGCCATGATCCTCGCTCGCGAAACCGCATGCCTCACCGTCGACGATCGCCGCACCATCGACGAGCGACTCTGCGCAGATCCCGCCACACTCGCCGGTGCCGGCGACCGCACCATCGAAGGCCGCGCCCGCGCACTCGCTAACGAACTCGACGCCGCCTCCCAGGTGAAACGACGCGCCAAGGCCTATGCCGCCCGGCGCACCAGCACCCGGCCAGCACCTGAATCGATGGGCTTCTTCACGGTCCTCACCTCGATGGAGAAGATGGTCTGCATGTGGGCGACGCTGCGACGAGACGCCGACACCATCATCAACTCCGGCGGCGACACACGCACCCGCGACCAGATCATGGCCGACCTCGTATTCGAGCGCGTCACCGGCGCATCCGCAGCACAGGGCCCTCCGGTGACCGTCGACGTCGTCATCTCGGATTCCACCCTCCTTGCCGGCGGTGACACGTCCGCATACATGCACGGCTACGGCGACATTCCGTCCGACGTCGCACGGCAACTCATTCGAGACACACTCGACAGTGAGACGCACGTCGCATTGCGCCGCCTCTACGCCCACCCGAAGTCCGGCGCATTGACGGCCGTCGAGTCCGGATCGCGCGCGTTTCCCACCGCGCTCGGACGCCTCATCGATCTCCGCGATCGCACCTGCCGCACCCCGTGGTGCGACGCGCCGATCCGTCACCACGACCACATCAGACCCCACTCCGCGAACGGCACTACCAGTGCCGAGAACGGCGCAGGCCTTTGTGCCGCATGCAATTACGCGAAAGAAGGCGACGGCTGGACGGCCGAAGCAAGACGAGACAAACACAACGCACGACACCGATATACACTCATCCCACCGACCGGGCACACCTATGATTCGAGTGCGCCGCCGATGCCGGTGGTGGAGCTGTACAACTCGCGAATCGAGAACGTGATACTCACCGGCCTCTTCGATGACGACGCCGCATGACAGGTTGCCGCGGGAAGAGACCGAGCCACAACTCGGTTACACTCGACAACGGCGCGCACAAGTGCACGCCAGACGTCGTGGAATTGCTCCCGAATCACCATGTGCACCCTGCACAGGCTTCTCTTACGGCGATCGAAACTGCCCACCGGCAGTCTCGCCACCTTTGCATCTCGGCCCAAGGCCCGCAGGTGCAACACCCTGCCCGAAAGGCACTTTTCATCACTATGACGACCCCACAGACTTTTGCTGCGCTCGGCGTACCCCAGGCCATCGCGGACGTACTCGCGAGCCAGGGCAAGACCGAGGCATTCCCCATCCAGGCCGATACGCTCCCCGACACACTGCAGGGACGCGACGTGCTCGGACGCGGAAAGACCGGCAGCGGAAAGACACTCGCTTTCGCCATCCCGATGGTCGCTCGCCTCGCCGGGCAGCTTCCCGGCAACCGCAAGCCCGGCCGCCCGCGTGGCCTGATTCTCGCGCCGACGCGTGAGCTCGCCACCCAGATCGCCGTCGCGATCGAGCCCCTCGCCGCCGCATACTCGCTGAAGGTCACCACGATCTTCGGTGGCGTCTCGCAGGTTCGCCAGGTCTCCGCACTCAAGGGCGGAGTCGACATCGTCGTCGCCTGCCCCGGACGCCTCGAGGACCTGATGAAGCAGCGCCACCTCACGCTCGACGGCGTTCAGATCACCGTCCTCGACGAGGCAGACCACATGGCCGACCTCGGGTTCCTGCCCGTCGTCACCCGCATCCTCGCCGCCACCCCGGACAAGGGCCAGCGCATGCTGTTCTCCGCGACCCTGGACAACGGTGTCGACAAGCTCGTCAAGCGCTTCCTGCACAACCAGATCACGCACTCCGTCGACGAGGCCACGTCACACGTCGAGGCCATGACGCACAGCGTGTTCGAGGTCGACGGCGTCGACGCCAAGAAGAAGCTCGTCCACCAGCTCGCCTCGGGCACCGGACGCCGCATCCTGTTCATGCGCACCAAGCACCAGGCCCGCAAGCTCGCCAAGCAGCTCACCGACGCCGGAATCCCGTCCGTCGACCTGCACGGCAACCTTTCGCAGGCCGCCCGTGACCGCAACCTCGCAGCCTTCTCCTCCGGTCAGGCCCGCGTTCTCGTCGCCACCGACGTTGCGGCCCGCGGCGTCCACGTCGACGACGTCCAGCTCGTCGTTCACGTCGATCCCCCGGCCGAGCACAAGGCGTACCTGCACCGTTCCGGTCGCACGGCGCGCGCGGGAAGCGCCGGCGACGTCGTGACCGTCGTCCTGCCCGAGCAGCGCAAGGACACCGCAGTTCTCCTGCGCAAGGCCGATATCAAGGTCACGCCCATCCGCGTCACCGCCGACTCGCCCGCAGTGGCGAATCTCGTCGGCGAGCAGGCTCGCTACGTCCAGCCCGCACCGAAGGCCGAGCCGGCACCGGCCCGCGCCGGAACCCCGCGCAACAGCAACAACGCGCGCCGCGGCGGCCCGGCCCGCTCCGGTGGTCAGCCGCGCAGTGGCGGACAGCCCCGCAGTGGTGGTCAGCCGCGGAGCGGTGGTGGCGGCCACAGCCGTCGCGCAGCAGGGCCTGCCACGAGCCAGCGCAGCCGCTGATCTCAGGCTGGCACACTGGAGCAGTGACCGTCAGCTCTTCGTCCACGCCCAAGTCAGGGCCCCTCGGTCCGCAGGAACTCGCGACCGCTGCCGTCATGAGCAGCTTCACCGTTGCCCTGACGGTGATCGGCGTGCTCGTACCGATGGCGGCGATCCTTCAGGTCGTCGCCGCGATTCCCATGTCGGTGGTTGCGCTCCGGTATCGGACTCGGGCACTGGTCACGGCTGCGGTGGCCGGCACCCTCGTTGGATTCGTCGCAGCCGGAACTCAGACGGCCATCACCGTCGCCAGCGCCGCCCTACTGGGCGGCCTGGTGGGGCGGGCGAAGCGCAAGAAGCAGGGACTGTTCGGTGTTCTGGTCACCTCGATGGTCGTCGGGCCGGTGCTCGGAGCCCTGACAGTGCTGATCCTGCTCGTTCTCGTTCCGCTGCGCGAGCTGTTTCTCGAGACTCTCCGTAATACCTTCGAGGGCATCTCTCGGCTGCTCGAGCGGACATCGGCGCTGCAAGGCGTTGCCGATGTGATCCGCACCGGCTCCACGGCCGTGCTCGACAACTGGTGGTGGTGGGCCGGCGGGTCGATCGCCTTCGGCATCGTCACCGGAACGCTGTTCGCGTGGCTCATCCTCACCGCCATCCTCGACCGTCTCTCCACCATTCCCACCCCCGAGCCTCTGGGCTCGAGCGCCGACGACGAGATCGGGCCGCTGCCGGTCACGCTGAATGCGGTCGGATTCCGCTACCCGGGAAGTACGACAGCCGCGTTGACGGGCGTCGCCCTTCGCATCGAAACCGGTGAGTTCGTGGCGATCGTCGGCCACAACGGTTCCGGGAAATCGACGCTGACGCGGATCCTCGCCGGCCTCGAACCGTCGGAGGGCACCGTGAGTCGGCCCGGCTCGACCGGTCTCGGACGGTACGGCGGCACCGCGGTGGTGCTGCAGCGCCCCGAAAGCCAGATCCTCGGCACCCGCGTCGCCGACGACGTGGTGTGGGGACTGCCGCCCGGCGATTCGCGTCCCGACGTGGAGGCGCTGCTCGACGAGGTCGGACTCGGCGGCATGGGAGCCCGCGACACCGCCTCCCTGTCCGGCGGCGAAATGCAGCGACTCGCCGTTGCCGCAGCACTGGCTCGCCGTCCCGCACTGCTCATCGCCGACGAGGCAACCGCGATGATCGACGCCTCGGGGCGCGAACACCTGGTCTCGCTCCTCGCCGAACTGCCCCGCAGGCACACGATGTCGGTCGTCCTCGTCACCCACCATGTCTCGGACACCGTCGCCGCAGATCGCGTCGTACATCTGCACGAGGGACATCAGGTGCAGCACGACTCGATGTGGATGCACGCTCGAACAGAGAATCCCGTTGCACTGCATGATAATTCGAGTGGTCGGCTCCTCGAGCTGAACAGCGTCCAGCACACCTACAACCGACGCACCCCGTGGGCGCAGGCCGCACTGGACGGTATCGACATCACCGTCAAGCGCGGTGAGGGTGTGCTCGTTCTCGGCGGAAACGGTTCGGGCAAGTCCACTCTCGCGTGGATCATGGCCGGCCTCACCGGCCCGACGGCAGGCACCGCACAGCTCGACGGCAAGGCGATGACCGCACGAGTCGGCGACGTCGGCCTCGCGTTTCAGCACTCCCGCCTCCAGTTGCAGCGGCGCACCGTCTCCGAGGACATCGCGGCCGCCGCCGGACCCGAAACCGGTTCTGCCACAGTATCGGCCGCAATGGACGCCGTGGGCCTGGACAGATCGTTGGCCGCTCGCGACATCGACTCGCTCAGCGGTGGCCAGATGCGCCGCGTCGTACTGGCCGGGCTCATCGCGCGACGGCCTCGAATGTTGGTTCTCGACGAACCCCTGGCCGGGCTCGATCCACCCGGACGCGACGACATCATCGGCGTTCTCGCCGGACTGCGCGATCGCGGCGTCGCCATCGTCGTCATCTCGCACGACGTGGACGGTATGGACACCGTCTGCAGCCGCACCATCACCATGGCCGACGGCCACATCGTCTCCGATTCGATCCTGGGGAGCGTGCATTCGTGACCACCGTCGTACTGCGTCAAGTTCCGCGGTTCTCGCCGATCCATCGGCTGTGGGCCGGCACCAAGCTCGTCGTCGTGGTGCTGCTGTCCATCACTCTCGTGGTGGCACCGACCTGGCCCGCGCTCGGCATCGTCTTCGCGCTGTTGGTCATCGCCGCGATCATCGCGCACGTCCCGATCACGGCAGTGCCACGTCCACCGTGGTGGATCTGGGCCCTGTTCGGCGTCGGAGCTCTGATCAATCTGCCGATCGGCGGCGCGGCAGTGCTCGTGTATCTGCGCGCGACGCTGTTCATCTTCGTCCTGCTCGGGGCATCGATGATGATCGGCTGGACTACGTCGATGAGCGACATCGCCCCTGCGGTCTCCAAACTGGGCACACCGCTGAAGAAGCTGAAACTGCCGGTCGACGAGTGGGCGATCGCCGTGGCCCTGAGCCTGCGGTCGCTTCCGCTGCTGATCGAAGAGATGCGCACCCTCAACGCTGCCCGACGCCTTCGCCCCAAACCGGTCGTCAACAGCGCCTCGGACAACTCCCTGGTCGACATCGTCACGACGGTGATGTCGGTGGCCATCCGACGGGCCGACGAGATGGGTGGGGCCATCACCGCCCGCGGCGGCACCGGAATGATCACCGCCACCGAGGCGCGCTTCAAGGCCTCCGACGCGGTGACGCTGATCGTGGTGACGCTCGCGTGCGCCGCAGCCATCGCGATCAGCTTCCTGTGGAGCTGATCTACTCCCCCGCGAGGCGTTCGGTGCGCGAGTTCAGCGCCTTCACGAACACCTCCGGGATATCCCGTGGATCCTCGGCCACGTAGCTCGTACCGCCGGTGACAGCCGAGATCTGCTGCAGTGCAACCGGATCTGCATCGCCGGTGACGCCGACCGTGATGATCACGATGGGACGCACCGGATCCTGTTCCTTCTGCAGTGACGCCAGCAGCTGGTCGAGGCTGATGCTGCCCTCGTCCTCGTTGGCCCCGTCGGTCAGGATGATGACGCTGTTGACGTAGTCGGGGTCGTACCCCTCCTTCACCCGCCGGAACGCCGCCAACGTGGTGTCGTAGAGCCCTGTTCCGCCCCCGACGAGGCTGGGCAGGCCCCGGATGGCGTCGAGGATCGCCTGACGCTGCGGCTTGCCGTCGAACGTATTGCTCACCGGGCCGAGCGGTACCAGTTCTCGATAGTCCTGTTTTCCACCACCGAGTCCGATGGAGAATGCCCACAGACCCATCTGGGTCTGGTCGCTGAACAGATCGTTGGCACCGACCGATGCATCGACGGTCAACGCGATGCGCGTCGAGTCGCCCGATCTCGCGGCCATCGAACCCGACACGTCCTCGACGACGAGGGTGCGGAGCGGTAGCGCGAGCACGGCCCAATCCCGCAGCGTCGTCTCGATCGACAACGGGTTCTTGATCTCGAGCGACGCGACGGGCCCGACGCCTCGGCCCTCGGGAAGTGGTGTGCCACTGGACGTTCGGAAGCCTGCTGCCACCATGGTCTCAGCGGCCGAGGCGGTGGCGAGAACGGAGCCCAGTGCCGTTCCTGCCTGCTTGACGCGGTCGTACTCGGGCCCGGCAGGAGCGGTCACCGCCAGCGGGTAGTTGAGGAAGTAGCTTCCGGTCGGCGGAACCGATGCGGTCAGAGTCGATCCCGGATTTCCGGCTTCGTACGCCAGCAGTGCCTGTTCGGTGGCCACACTGGTACCGCCCTCGGCGGCTACCTGGGCCACCAGATCCGGCGTGTCGTGCGGAGTGTCCGCGATGCGCCCGAAATCCTGCGCCATCGGAACCAGTGCCGCCGATACGGCCTTCGCGTCCGAGATCGCCACCTCGGATTCGGCCAGCGCACCGAGAATCGCGGCATTGGAGGCACTGCTGGTCAGAGGGTCACCGATGCGTTGACCGGGAAGCTGAAGCACACTGAGCCAGGTATCGGTCACCGGCACCGCATCGGAACTCGACACCAGGATCGGCAGTGTGTTGGCGACGGATGTCTTCGCCAGCTCGGGCAGGGCACCGGTCGAGCGAAGCGTCTTGAGCAGCCACAGCGTCGAATCTGGTATCCACAGGTCCGGACGATCGTCATCGGTTCCCGCGATTTCGGTGGCGGTGTCCGTGGGCCGCTCGGGCCGGACCTCGAAGTTCACGCAACCGCGGGCGACCTCGTCGGCCTGCGAAAGGATCTGCTCGACCGGCTCGGCGATGGAGGTGTCCACCGCCAGCGACACGGTATCGAGCGAATCGCAGGAATTCGCGCCGGATGCGCGCACTGCCTGCACTCCGAACCAGCCACCGACCACGAAGACCACCGAAGTGAGCGCGAGAACCGTCCAGGTCCACACGCGGCCGAACCCGGAACTACTACCGCTGTGACGTCCCGACATCGCTGGCTCCCCCTGCTTCGATCCCCATCATCACCGACGTGATGGGGCCCCGGATCCTCCGCGCATCGAAGTGCCTCGCTGCGTGTGGTGCATACCATAGCGGGTCACCGGTACAGGAGCTCAACCTCGGGCTCCGGCTCGCTACTGGCTGAGATGACTCAGGCGGCGCCTCTCGGAATCGGTCGATCCTCCTCGTGCCTCGGGTCCAGTTCCATGGCTTCACTCGTGGACAGTTCACTCGCGGCGAAGGTCGGATCGTCAGCGAAGGACTTGATCCGCGCAATTCGGTAGATGATCAGACCGTACAGAACCTTCGCAAGAATGTCGGCTATCGAGTAACCGATCTGCTTACCGGTCCAGGCCGCGGCACCGTCGATGCCCAACTGCGGCAACAGGTATGCAATCGGGTACACACCCCACGTGATCAGCAGCAGAAGCCTGAGCTGACCGATCGACTTGCGCACCTGTTCCGGTTGATTGTCGAGGGACTTCGTGACCTCTACGAACAGGACGTAGAGAATGTAGACGAAGGGAATGGACGACAGCGTTCCGAAGAGGTTTCGAATTCCGTTGTCCCCACTCAGTTCTCCAGGATATCCGAGTGCAATCATCAACGCCGCAGCGGGGATGAGCCGCAGCAGCAGACTGGTCTGAAGCTTGCGCGCGAGCGCCAGTACGGCGACCAACTCGAGGAGAAGCAACGGCACAGTGAGCAGCCAGTCGACGTATCGGTAACCCTCGTTGAACCCCTCTCCTACAACTTGGCTGTAGGTGCCGCGTCCACCGACCGCGTCGGTCTGAAAC
Organism: Rhodococcus sp. ARC_M5; assembly: GCF_022810405.1. GTDB lineage: Bacteria > Actinomycetota > Actinomycetes > Mycobacteriales > Mycobacteriaceae > Rhodococcoides > Rhodococcoides navarretei. Next base: position 306,589 of record NZ_JALGQE010000003.1, on the reverse strand, counting down.
GAGTCGTTGAACGAATTGAAGATTCGGAAGTAGTGGTACGCGGCGATGCCACAGACGACGGCTGCAACACACATGGCCTGCCTGTACCGGGGCAAAATCCTAGGGAGACAGGCGATCATGAACAACGCAGCAAAGAGCTGCGACGCAATGACCAACGAGAAGATGTTGTAGATGGTGTCGTGTTGGGCGGTGGTGAGAGTATCGGGTATCACGGGGTGTCCTCCGGTCAGAAAGTAGCGAAGTTCGCTGGTGAGGAGAGGACGACCGGGAGTGTCAATAACCTGCCGTGGTCTGAAGACCGCTGCGAACTATCTCGAACGCTAGACCCAACGCCGGCAAATAGTTGCCCGAAATCGACTATTCGAATATTTCAGTTCGGAAAACCTGCACACAGCCCATGATTGCCGCGAATTTCGTTGTCGTCGCGAACCTTTCGGGTCGATGCCGTCGTTAGCGACCAGAACGGCTTCTCAGCGCATTGACGAAGACGTTGGGGATCTCGGCGGGATTTCGAGCGACGAAGCTCGTCCCACCGGTTGCGGCCGAGATCTGTTGCAGCACACCGGCATCTGCGTCGTCGGTGATGCCGATGGTCACGATGACGACCGGCTTGGACGGGTCCTGCTCGGCTCGGAGAGTGGACAGCAGCTCGTCGAGCGAGATGCTGGCGGGGTCCTCGTTGGTGCCGTCGGTGAGGATGATGACGCTGTTCACGGCATCGGGGTCGTAGCCCTCCTGCACGGAGCGGAACGCTGCCAACGTGGTGTCGTAGAGACCGGTACCACCTCCGACCAGGGTCGGAAGCGTTCGAGTCTGCTGCAGCAACACTTCACGCTGCGTGGTGTTGCCGACCTTTTCGTCCATTCGCCGGATCGGTGCGAGCTCACGGTAGTCCTGCGATTCGCCGCCGAGTCCGATCGAGAAAGCCCACAACCCCATCGACGCGTTGTCGGGGAAGAGCCGATTTCCGGTTTCGCTGGCCTGCACCGTCAATGCGATACGTGAATCGGCCCCGGCGCTGTAGTTCATCGATCCCGAGACGTCCTCCATCACCAGCGTCCGTGACGGAAGCGCCAACACCTGGTACTGACGCAACGTCGACTCGGCGGCCTGCTGATCGGCGATCGTCAGGGGTGTGACGTCCCCGATCCCACGATCGGCGTCCAGCGGGGCCATGTCCGCGGACCGGAACCCGCCGTCGGACAACGCCTGCTGTCCTCGATCGGATTCGATGGCCGCGGCCAGTGCCGTCCCGACGGACTTCGCGGTCTCGTGTCGATCGCCTGCGGGTTCGGTCACCGCCAGCGGAAAGTTCAGGGAAATGGTGCCCGTCGGCGGCACCGTCGCGCCCAGTTCGACGCCCGTGTCCTGCTGATAAGCCAGGAAGGCCTGCTCGGAGACCACCGCGACGCCTCCGTCGGCGACCAGATCGTCGAGCCGTACCGTCGGATCGGCTTCGCCGCGGGTGGCGGCCTGAGCCTGCGCGATGGGAACGAGCGCCGACCCGACCGCGTCGAGCAGCTCCTCGTCCGATCCTGCCTCGGCCACCGCTCCGAGGATGGCCGCGTCGGACGTGGTGTTGGCCAATGGGTTACCGATACGCAGGCCTTCGAGCTTCAATGCGGTGAGCCAGGTGTCGAAGAACGGCACCTCGTCCTTGCGGGCAGCGAGCACGGCCGGTGTACCGGCAATTGACTGACTCGCCAGGTCGATCAACGACGCGGTGGACCGCACGGTCTTGCCGATCCACAGCGACGAATCAGGAACCCAGAGCGAGGGAACATCGTCGCCCTTGGCCACCGCGGCCGAGACCTGACCCGACTCGGTGGCGGTGACCTCGATACCGGCACAACCCAGGTCCTCGGCGGAGGTGTTGTCGACGATCTGCTCCAGCACGGGTGCGATCGCCGGATCAGCGGCCAGCGAGTAGGACTGCGTGTCGCCGCAGGCGGACCCGAAGGCCTTCAGCGCGACAAACGCTCCGCCGCCGACCACGAGCAGCAGAACTACGGCGACGACGACGTACTTGGCGAACCCTCTGCTGCTCGTCGCGGACGACGGCGCACTGTGCCTACCGGGCATGCATCTCCACTCCTACACCGTCAGGCGTAGATCTTGACGAACGTCTTCAGCGAGTTCTCGATGTCGCCCTTGAGTGCGCGTGCGACGCCGGAGCCGATCGGGCCGAACAGTGGCGCACCGCCGAGGTTGACGTCGATGGTGATCTCGGAACCGTCGCCCTTGGATTTCACGGTGAGATCGAGGCCGATCTTGACTCCGCCCTTACCGTTTCCCTTGAGCTCGAGCTTCTTGGGCGGATCGTAGGACTCGATCTTCCAGGACACCCGGTTGCGCATGCCCTTCACGCTGGCGATGGAGTCCAGGGTGGTGCCGACGGCCAGCTGCTCGGGCAGCTCACCGCGCCACGCTTCGTGGATGGAGAGCCACTGCTCGTAGCCGGACAGATCGGACGCGTGCGCCCACGTCTGCTCGGGGGTCAGCGGGACGTCGAGGGAAACCTTCAGCTTGGCCACAGCAGGGATGGTAACCGCTGTACGAAAAATGTCCGTGTGAGGGCTTCCTCACACGGACATTTTCGGTGGAGCTGCGGTCGACTAGTGAGCGCTGGCCTTCTCCGCACCGATACCGGTGAGAGAGCGAACCTCCATTTCGGCCTGCTTGTCGGTGTTCTCGGTGTCCTTCGAGATCAGTGTTCCGACGATGCCGAGGATGAATGCCAACGGAATCGAGACGATGCCGGGGTTGGAGAGCGGGAACCAGGCGAAGTCCGAGCCGGGAATCATCGACGTCGGCGATCCGGAGACGGCCGGGGAGAAGATGATCAGCACGATGGTCGAGATCAGGCCGCCGTACATGCTGAACAGCGCGCCCGTGGTGGTGAAGCGACGCCAGAACAGCGAGTACAGGATGGTCGGCAGGTTCGCAGCTGCGGCGACAGCGAAGGCGAGTGCCACCAGGAAGGCGATGTTCTGCCCGTTGGCGAGAATGCCGAGGCCGATGGCCAGCAGACCGATGACGACGGCCGTGATGCGCGAGACCTTGACCTGCTTCTTGTCGTCCACCTTGCCCTTCTTGATGACGCTCGCATAGATGTCGTGAGCGAACGACGCCGAGGCGGTGATCGTCAATCCGGCGACGACGGCCAGGATGGTCGCGAAGGCGACCGCCGAGATGACACCGAGCAGAATCACGCCGCCGAGCTCGAAGGCCAACAGCGGAGCAGCGGAGTTCTGACCGCCGGCCGAGGCAAGGATGCGGTCGGGTCCGACGATCGCTGCGGCTCCGTAGCCGAGCACGAGGGTGAACAGGTAGAACGCACCGATGAGCGCGATGGCCCACACGACGCTGCGACGAGCTTCCTTCGCGGTGGGAACGGTGTAGAAGCGCATCAGCACGTGCGGCAGACCCGCGGTACCGAGGACGAGTGCGATACCGAGCGAGAGGAAGTTGATCTTCGAGGTGGCACTGCCGCCGTACTGAGCACCGGGCTCGATGACGTCACGGGCAGCGACCGCCTCGCTTGCCGATCCGGCGACCATGGCCTGCGCGCTGCCGAGCAGCTCGGAGAAGTTCAGGCCGAACTTGGCGAGCACGAGCACGGTCATGAACGCGGCACCGGCGATGAGCAGAACGGCCTTGATGATCTGGACCCAGGTGGTGCCCTTCATGCCGCCGATGAGCACGTACGCGATCATCAGCACGCCGACGATGGCGATGACGATGGACTGCCCGGTGCGGTCGGAGATGTCGAGCAGCAGTGCGACGAGTCCGCCGGCTCCGGCCATCTGCGCGAGCAGATAGAACAGCGAGACCGTCAAGGTGGACAGAGCGGCCGCGGTACGAACCGGACCCTGCTTGAGCCGGAAGCTCAGCACGTCCGCCATCGTGAATTTACCGGTGTTCCTGAGCAATTCGGCGACGAGCAACAGCGCAACCAACCAGGCGACGAGGAAGCCGATGGAGTACAGGAAGCCGTCGTAGCCGTAGACGGCGATGGCACCGGCGATACCGAGGAAGCTTGCCGCCGAGAGGTAGTCACCGGCGATGGCGACGCCGTTCTGCGGTCCGGAGAACCCGCCGCCTGCAGTGAAGAACTCCGCGGAGGTCGCGTTCTTCTTCGAGGCGCGAATGACGACGGCCATCGTGATGATGACGAACGCGCCGAAGATCGCGATGTTGACGAGTGGTTCACCGACGGTGGTGTCGGCGGCCTGGGCAAGAATGTTCACGACTTCGCTCCCTGGGAGGCTTCCATCTCGGCGCGCAGGGCTGCGGCGCGAGGATCGAGTTCACGGTTGGCGAACTTCACGTAGATGCCGGTGATGGCGAATGTCGTGACGAACTGGCCGAGGCCGAGCAGCAGACCGACGTTGATGTTGCCCCACACCTTGGTGGACATGAAGTCCACGGCGTAGGTGCTCAGCAGCACGTAGATGACGTACCAGACCAGGAAGAACCCGGCCATCGGGAACACGAAGCTACGCAGGCGACGCCTGAGTTCCTGGAACTCGGGACTGGCCTGCATGTCGACGAACGCTTGCGCGTCCGGTGGCGAATTGGTTTCCGGTGCGGTCACCTTGGACTCCTGAAGTAGATGTGAGCTGTAGCTGACTCGGAACAGTAGTGAGAGTCAGGTCACAAAATCAGGAGGTGGTGTCGATCACACGATGGGCTGCGGGAGTGTGCGACGAGCGGTCGAGAATGGCAGTTGAGCGGCCCTGCGGGAGTGGAGCCTGCGGAATGACCCAGTCGGTCAGGAGTGGAGCCTGCGGAATGACCCAGTCGGTCAGGAGTGGAGCCTGCGGAATGACCCAGGTGTTTCAGAGTTCGCGCTCGCGATCTTTGCCCATGTCGAGGCCTTCGGGGAGGTGCAGTCGCGCGAAGATGCGGGAGATGTCCGACGGGATCGTTTTTCGGGTGGCCAGGCTGACGGCGATCATCGAGGCGAAGGCGATCGGCACGCTGACTGCGGCGGGGTAACCGAGGATCGCTGCCGCCCAGCCGCCGAGGACGCCGTCGGAGATGGGGGTGACGACGGAGATCGATGCGGCGACGAGTGAGATGCCGCCACCGAGCAGCAGTCCGGTTGCCGCTCCCGCTGCGGTGAGCCCCCGCCACCAGATGCCCAGCACCAGTAGTGGACACAGGGTGGATGCCGCGACGGCGAAGACGAGCCCGACGGTGCGCGAAAGGTCGAGTGAGACAACGCCGATGGACAGTGCCAGCGGTACCGCGCCGGCGAGTATCGCAGCGACCCGAAAGTCTCGGACCTTGCCCGAGAGGACGTCGGTGCTGAGCACGCCTGCGATGCTGACCAGCAGACCCGAGGAGGTCGACAGGAAAGCTGCGATGGCACCTGCGGCCACCAGTGCGGCGAGCAGCTGGCCCGGAATGCCGGACAGTACCGAGCCGGGCAACAGCAGGACGGCGGCGTCCGATGCTCCGGTGATCAGCAGTTGCGGTACGTACAGCCGGGCGAAGACGCCGAGGACCGTCGGGAACAGGTAGAACATGCCGAGCAGCGCCAGCACGGTGAGCGAGGTCAGTCGCGCCGCTCGGCCGTCCGGGTTGGTGTAGAACCGCACCAGCACGTGCGGCAGCCCGAGGGTGCCGAGGAACGTGGCCAGGATCAGCGAGTACACCTGGTAGAGCGGGTGTGCCCCGCCCAGTCCCCCGCCCGGCATCGCCCAGGCGCGGTCGGTGGTCGGCGCGCCGGCGACCACCGGCACCGGGGAACCTGCGTCCAGGGTGAGCAGCGTCCCGGACCCGAGCCGGTGTTCGCCGGCGTCGAGATTCACACGTCCGTCAACGCTCTGCTCGTCCAAGGTTCCTGTCACGGACACCACGATCGGCGAGTCGACCTGCACGAGAACATCGGTCGTGATGTCGACGACGGTCTGTTCGGTCACCGTGGGTGGGGCCGGGCTGCCGACGCTTCGGTCGTCGGCGAAGAAGTGCACGGCCAGCACCAGAGCCGGAATGGCGATCGCAGTGAGCTTGAGCCAGTACTGGAACGCCTGGACGAAGGTGATGGAGCGCATTCCGCCGCCGACGACGTTCGCGATGACGATCAACCCCACGGCCAGGGCCCCTACCCAACCGGGAACGCCGAGCAGAATGTTCAGAGTCAGGCCCGCGCCCTGGAACTGCGGCACCAGGTACAGCGCGCAGATGACCACCACCACCAGCATCGCCACGGTCCGCAACCACGGTGCGCCGAGCCGAAATTCGACGAAGTCGGGCACCGTGTACGCACCGCTCCGCCGCAGCGGTGCCGCGACGAACAGCAGCAGACCCAGGTACCCGGCCGTGAAGCCGACCGGGTACCACAGCGCATCGGCTCCATACTTCGCGATGAGCCCCGCGACCCCGAGAAACGATGCAGCAGAAAGATATTCACCGCTGATGGCCGCGGCATTCCAGCGTGGTCCGACGGAGCGGGAGGCCACCAGAAAGTCGGAGGTGGTGCGGGCCAACCGAACTCCGTAGACACCGATGCCGACGGTAGCCACAGCTGCGGCGAGCAGCGCGATCACCGTCGCGATCGGGATGGATTGGTTCACTGGACGCCGATCTCCTGATCGTGGCTCCGAGCACCGAAACTCATGTGGTGATCGGAGTCGGGGTGGGACACTGAGTCGATGCACGTGCCGAGCGTGACCCGATGACGGTATCGACGGCCGTCGCCGCATGTCTGCCGTTCGCGGCAGGCGCTGTGTTCGCGCATCTGCCCACCGCTGCGGTGGCGGCCGGCCTCGGCTCTCTGAACACCGGTTCCGTGCTCGCTCGATTCACTGCCGGATGGCTGACAGGCGTCGCGGCCGTCACCGCCGCAGGGTTGGTGGTCATGGACACTGCGGTCCTGGCGTCGGACTCGTCCGGCTGGGTGCGCTGGCTGAGAGTCGCTCTCGGTCTCGTGCTGCTCCTTCTCGGCATCCGCAAGCTGGTCGCGCGGGTGCGGAACGGCCCGACGCAGGAAGAACCGAGGTGGGTCGGAACGGCCCGCAACCTCAGCGGGGCCAAGGCTTTCGTCACTGCGTTCTTGCTCGGGTCGGTGAATCCGAAAAGTGCCGTCATCGCGCTCTCGGCCGTGGCGGTGATCGTCGACGCGTCCTCGGTAGTGGCCGCCCAGATCGCCGCCACGGTGGTGTTCGTGGTCGTATCGAGCCTGGGCGTCGCTGCACCTGCCGTCGCGCTGCTCGTCTTCCGCGACCGTGCCCGACGACCCATGAGCACCGTCGTCGACCGGTTCGTCGAGTACAGCGACATGGTCCTGATCGCGGTACTGCTGGCCCTCGGCCTGTACATGACTGTGAACGCTATCTGATCGTCGATCGCGTCAATCGTCCATCAGGACGATGAAGTCGTGCTCGTTGCGTTCGGCTCGACGTGTGTACATCCAGCCGACGCCGAACAGCATCGGATAGATCGCTACCCCCAGCACGATCCACTGCAGCCCGATGCCGAGCAGCTGAACGTCGGTCACACGTGCCAGACCCAGCCCCAGAAGGGGAATTGCGAACAGGATCGACAGCGTCATCACCGCCAGGCGCACCGACAGCAGCAGTTGTGCACGAACCAGGCTACGGACCAGGGCGTCGCCGACCTCGGTTTGCTCCTGCACCTCGACGCGGGTGCGCACCATCCGTGCGCCGCGACGTTGCGAGAGCACCACCCGCTGCCGGTGTGGCTGGCTCACTGCGTACTCCTCGTCACCTGGACGACCACGATTGCAACGGACCGCGGACCAGCCGGTCCTTGAGTTCTCTGGCGTGCCTACGGCTCACCGGCAGTTCACAGGCTGCCAGGTTTCCGCTGGCCCGCAGGCACACCACCAGACCCGAACCGACGCTTCGGATCCCCGTGACCAACCGTAGCGAGACCAGGTAGGAGCGGTGCACGCGCAGGAATCCGGCCTCGGCCCAGCGACTTTCGAGAGCAGAGATCGGTATGCGCACCAGATGCGAGCCGTTGGAGGTGTGCAGTCTCGCGTAGTCACCGTCGGCCTCCACCCAGGCGACCGACGACCGATGCACCAACGTCGTGGTACCGCCGAGTTCGACGGGAATGACCTCGTCGGCCGAGGTGTCCGCGGACTCGGCCGGTCGACGGCGCGCGAGCAACACCCGGCGCAGTGCCTCGGCGAGACGATCCTCTCGCAACGGCTTGAGCAGATAGTCGACGGCACCGAGGTCGAAAGCAGCGAGCGCTCGGTCGTCGTGGGCGGTGACGAACACGACCGCAGGTGGCCGCGCGAAGGCCGACAGGATGCCGGCCAGTTCGAGGCCGTCGAGTCCTGGCATGTTGATGTCGAGGAATACCGCGTCCACCACTGCCTGCGCCGAGGTCTGTTGGAGCTGCCGCAGGGCAGTCGTGGCGTCCTGCGCTGTGAACACCTCGGCGACGGCTTCCTGCTGGCGCAGCAGAAAGGCGAGTTCGTCCAGTGCCGGGCGCTCGTCGTCGACGGCGAGAACGGTCAGTCCTCGGCCGGAAGTGGCGTTCGCTGCCTGCGTCATGCCCGCACACCCGGCCTGAATTTGGGCACCCGCATGCTCACTTTGGTGCCTGCGCCCGGTGCGGTGTCCACGACGAGACCGTAGTCGTTTCCGAAGGCCGCCCGCAGCCGATCGTCCACGTTCGCCAATCCGACATGGGCCGCGTCCTCGGTATGCAGACTTCCCGAGCGCAACACGTCGGGATCCATCCCCACACCGTCGTCCTCGATACTGATCACTGCGTCCGTGCCCTCGTCGGCCGCGATGATCGTCACGCGGCCGCCGTCGGCCTTACCGGACAGGCCGTGCCGGACGGCGTTCTCGACGAGCGGCTGCAGCGCGAGGAACGGCAGTGCGACGCCCAAGACCTCGGGAGCGACCTGCAGCGTGACCTGCAGAGAGTCGCCGAAGCGGGCACGTTCGAGTGTCAGGTACCGGTCGATGTTGCGCAGCTCGTCCGCGAGGACCGTGAACTCGCCTGCGTTGCGGAACGAGTAGCGGGTGAAGTCGGCGAACTCGAGCACCAGCTCCCGCGCCCGATCCGGGTCGGTGCGGACGAACGACGCGATCGTGCCGAGTGCGTTGTAGATGAAGTGCGGGCTGATCTGCGCGCGCAGCGCCCGCACCTCGGCGCGGTCCAAGCGTGCGCGCGAGGCGTCGAGTTCGGCGAGCTCGATCTGACCACAGGCGTAGCGCGCGACCTCGGCGATGGCCCCGAGCATGCCCGGACCCGGCTCGGCGACGACAGCGGCACCCAGCACCCCGACCACCGGGGACTCGTCGACGACCATGGGCTGCACCACCAGCGCCTTGACCTCGTGAATCGAACCGAGCGGCAGACGCACCAGGACGCGCCGCTGCCCGTCCACCGCCCGCTTCGCCGCCTCGACGAAGGCCGGTGTCAGCTCGTCCCACGGCCCGTCCCAGGCCAGCAGCGAACCGTCGGGATCGCAGATGCCCAGCGCGTCGGCACCCGTCAGCACGCGCAGGTGCGGCGCAGCAACGGCTGCCGACCGGGCGTCGAGTCCGTCGCGCAGTGGCTTGGCCGCCAGCGAGGCGGTGTGCAGTGTTGAGTGCACGGCCCGTTCGGCGGGCGTGGTCAGATCACGTCGACCACGCAGGCTGATCAGAGCGATCACCGTGACGATGAGCGCCACGATCACCGCCATCCACGCCAGCGCCGCGGTCATCGAGTGCACGTGCTGGACGTCGGCGTGTTCAGGAAGCGTTCGACGAGCCAGTCGACGCCGATCGCGTTGGCGGCCAACTCGGCATGGCCCTGCTGCGGTTCGGAGCGAAACTCGATGTCGTCGCCGAGTCCGCAGGCCGCGTCCACCGCGTCGCGGGTCCACCGCGGATCGACCAGGTCGTCGCGCTCGCCGACCAACACGAACATCGGCACCTCGGTGCCGGAGGTGGGCAGGGCCACCGATTCGAGCCAGTCCGTCATCCGGTCCGCGGCTTCCTCGGGGGCCGGGACGGCGTCCGCCGGATCGAGGACGGCGCCGGCGTCGGCCTTGGAGAAGCCGAGCAGATCACTGCAGGCGGTCAACGCGGTCACGTTGTCCGCGAAACTGCCGCGAATGTAGTCCGAACGTTCGGCACTCGGATTCGCGATGCGCAGGCCCTCGTACAGGTACGGCACCAGCAGCTGACGCGACAGGGTCTGTTCGGTCTCGGGAGCGAAGAATCGACTCAGATCGGCCGTGGGCGAGAGCGCAGCAGCACCGACCAGTTGCAGACCGTCCCCGTAGTCCGCGTTGCGCTCGGCAGCAGCCCAGACTGCTTGTCCGCCTTGAGAGGTACCCACTGCGCCCCACCTGGTGCCGACCTCGGGAACCACGTTGCGGGCCGCACGCACGGCGTCGATGATGTCGTAGGCCGCGGCGTCGCGGTCGAGGTAGGCCGGATCCCCCGGTGTGCCGAGACCCTGATAGTCGGTCACCACGACCACTGTGCCGCGTTCGAGGAACGGGGTCACCAATCCGATGGTGCCCAACAGGTTCGGGTAGAGCGAGGGCGCGCATTCGTCGGTGACACCGGTGGTGCCGTGTCCCACCGAGACGATCGGCCAACCACCCGGGGGCGCAGAACCCCTTGGCACGAACACCGTTCCCGACGTCTCGGTACCGCCGCCGCTCACCCCGTCGGTGGTGCGGTAGACGATCTTCGTGGCCGTTCCGCCGAGGTAGGCCACACCGATGTCGACCTGACCGAGCAACGTCGACGAGACGATCTCCCCGCGTTCGAGCCCTTCGGGTGCCGCGGTCTCGGTGGTCGTGGAGCCGGGTTCGACAGGATCGGCAGCAGGAGTGCTGCACGCGGCAAGGGCGAACACCAGCGCCGCGGCGGCGACCAGCCCGGTCGACCTCACTGTCTCTGCGCTCCTACATAGTGCGTCGTCTACGGTGTGCGTCGTGCGATGCGAGCCTCGGCCGCAATTTCTTCCACGTCCAAGCCATTCAACACTGCCCGCAGAGCTTCGTCCTCCAGCTCCCCCGAGTCGCGGGCTGCGATGAGGGCCGCCCGCTGCGCGACCAGGACGTTGTGTCGCAGGGTGTCGAACAGCGCTCCGGCCGCCGCGATCCGCTTCTCGCGGTCCTCGGTCTCGTCGGCATCCAACCGAGCGCGCACCGAGCGTCGGACGCGCTCGATCACCTCGTCGATGCGCTCGCCGTCCACTCCGGCGATTCCCTCCTTCGCCGCGCGCTGGAGGTAGTCCTCCGCCGCCGTCCGGGCAATGGCCTGTGAGAGCAGACGCTGATTGTCGTTGCGCTGCTGCTCGAGTGGATCTGCGACGTCGAGCCGGCGGATCAACAGCGGAAGCGTCAGCCCCTGCAGCAGCAACGTACCGACCGCGACGACGAACGCCACGGCCTGAATCACTGCCCGCCCGGGGAATTCGTCTCCGACCACCGTGGTCAGCGGCACACCGGCCGCCGCAGCGAGCGTCACCACCCCGCGCATCCCGGCCCACGAGAGCACCAGGTTCTGCTGCCACGTCAGACCCGCCTCAGCCGGCGATGATCGACGAAACAGCTTGCGAAGCACCACGTCTCGACCGGAATTGACGAAGATCCACGCCGGCCGGACAACAACGACCGCGACGAGGACCAGCACCGCATAGGCGAACACATGGTGGACCGGAAGCCCCTCCCGCTGAACCTCCTCGATGACGAACTTCAGTTGTAAACCCATGTAGGCGAACACGAATGCTTCGAGCAGCAGATCGAGCGTCGGCCACACCTGTCGTTCCTGGACCCGAGTGGAGACCGACACGTCGGCAGTGACACGGCCCAGCACGAAACCAGCGGTGACGACGGCGAGTACGCCGGACGCGTGTATCTCCTCGGCTGCCAGATACGCCGTGAACGGCAGCACCAGACCGAGCACGGTTTCCAGCGCCGAGTCCGCGATGCGATTGCGGACGAACCGCACGATGCGAGCGAGGATCAACCCCACCAGCACGCCACCCACGATCTCGTACAGGAAGAACAGCACCGGCGAGCCCAGTTCGATCCGACTGCCCGTCACCGACGCAACGGCCAAGGTGAACAGGGTCAGCGCGGCCGCGTCGTTCACCAGGCTCTCGCCGGTGAGGATGGCCATCATCCGCGCGGGCAAGCCGAGCTTGCGGCCGACCGCGGTCGCGGACACCGCGTCGGGCGGGGCGACGACCGCGCCGAGGACCAGGGCCGCGCCGAGAGTGAGTTCCGGGATCAGCAGATTGGCGAACCAGCCGACGACCAGCGTCGTCACGATCACCATGACCAGACCCAGTCGCAGAATCTGGCCGAGGTTGCGCCGGAAGGTGACGAACGAGTGGTCGAGCGCGGCGGAGTACAGCAGCGGCGGGAGTACGACGCCGAGGATCAGCTCGGGCGAGAGGCTGACGTGCGGCACTCCGGGAACGAACGAGGCGATGGATCCGACGGTGACCAACACGAGCGGAACCTGAAGGTCCAGGCGCTTGGCGAAACCGGCGACCGCGATCGCGAAGATGACTACGAGAAGAAGAATCGGTCCGTCCACACCGACGATTGTGCCGCCAGCCGCACCCCGTGGCGCGGCCGACGGCACCGACACTCACGTCGGACGCCCGATAGGTCCTACTTGTCCGGGATTGCCTTCTTGGCGGCTTCCTGCACCTTGTCGATCTTGTCGGCATACTTGCCGCCGGTCTTGTTGTCGATGAAGTCCCCGGCCTTCTCCACCACGTCGTCGATCTTGTCCGAGTTCTCGGCCGCAAGGTCCTTGCCCTTGTCGACGATGCCCTTCAGATTGTCTGCGAAGCCCATGACTCTCTCCTGTCGCTAGAGTGATCGAACACCTGGGAGCTTACGTTTTGTACTGCCTGTTGCGTAGTGCCGATCCGAATCGGTGGGCGACCTCGACGAGCGCGATACCGATGCCGCCGATGACCAGAGCACTGGTGGTTGCTCCGACGTTCGACGGATCGAGCTTGAAGAACGTGCGGCAGAACGGGATTGCGAACAGCAGCAGGTAGCCACCGACCGATCCGGCGAGCAGCAGGATCTTCCACCAGTTGTAGGGCCGCGCGACGACGGCCAACACCCACAGCGCGATCATGATCAAGGTGATCAGCGCGGTGGTACTGGCCTGCGTCACCTGGGTCTCGCTGGCGTTCGGGCCGGCATAGACCAGCAGGTAGGAGATGAACGTGCAGGAGCCGACGATCAACCCGGACGGGACGGCCAGGCGCATCACCCGCGACACGAAGCCACTGCGTGCCCGCTCGTTGTTGGGCGCGAGCGAGAGCACAAAAGCGGGAATTCCGATGGTGAACCACGCCGCGATCGTCACGTGCCGTGGCAGGAACGGATACGGAATCGGCTCGAAATGAAAGATCTGCGAGAGCACGCCCGAGAGACCGATGAGGAACGCCAGCAGCACCGAGTACACCGTTTTGGTGAGGAACAGGTTCGAGACACGTTCGATGTTGCCGATGACGCGTCGCCCCTCACCCACGACGTAGGGCAACGTGGCGAACTTGTTGTCCAGCAACACGATCTGCGCGACGGCTCGCGTGGCCGCACTCCCCGAGCCCATCGAGACGCCGATGTCGGCGTCCTTGAGCGCGAGCACGTCGTTGACGCCGTCGCCGGTCATCGCGACCGTGTGGCCGCGAGACTGCAACGCGCCCACCATCGCCCGCTTCTGATCGGGCCGCACCCGACCGAACGTGGTCGAACCTGCCACGGCGTCGGCCAGCCGATCGGAATCCTCTGGGAGGTCACGCGCATCGATCGGAGCGTTGCCACCGGGCAGTCCGAGCGAACCCGCGACCGCGCCGACGGAAACAGCATTGTCGCCGGAGATGACCTTGACCTCGACGTGCTGACTTGCGAAGTAGTCCAGCGTCTCTCGGGCGTCCTCACGGACCTTCTGCTCGAGAATCACCAGCGCTCGCGGTGTCACGACGCCGGGCGCCTCCGGGTGGTCGACCGAGCGGTCGGAGCTGGCGAGCAACAACACCCTCAGTCCATGGGAACCGGCATCCTCGGCCCGACGGGCGATGTCGGAGGAGGCGTCGAGCAACACGTCCGGAGCACCGAGCAGCCAGTTCCCGTGCTCGCCGTACGACAGCCCGCTCCACTTCTTGGCCGAGGAGAACGGGGCCACGGCCGTCTGCGTCCACCCGGGAGCGTCAGGGTATGCCTCGCCGACGGCCTGCACACTGGCGTTCGGACGCGGATCGTCGCGTGCCAGGGACGCGAGAGCCGCTGTGGCGGAGCCGGAATCGGCCTGGTCGATCAGCACCAGTTCGGACAGACGCATGCCGTTCTCGGTGAGCGTGCCGGTCTTGTCGGCGCACACCACATCGACGCGGGCCAGGCCCTCGATCGCCGGCAGCTCCTGCACCAGGCACTGCCGTTGACCGAGCCGGATCACGCCCACCGCGAAGGCGATCGACGTCATCAGCACCAGGCCCTCGGGCACCATCGGGACGAGCGCAGCCACCATGCCGTTGAGGGCAGGCCGCAAAGCCTGACCGCTGGAGAACAATTGGTTGTAGATGATCAGCGCACCGGCCGGAATCATCAGGTACGTGATGAATTTCAGGATCTTGTCGATACCGCTGCGCAGTTCGGACTTGACCAGGGTGAACTTGCTGGCTTCCTCGGCGAGCTTGGCCGCGTAGGCATCGCGGCCCACCTTCGTCGCGCGGTAGGCCCCACTGCCCGCGACCACGAAGCTTCCCGAAAGCACCTGCGCTGCTTCGAGTTTGTGCACCGTGTCGGCCTCACCGGTGAGCAGTGACTCGTCGATCTCGAGGCTTGCGGTCTCGATCACCTCACCGTCGACGACGATCTGATCGCCCGGCCCGAGTTCGACGATGTCGCCGAGCACGACCTCATCGGGCGGGATCTGCTTCGAGACGCCCTCGCGTCGAACCTGAGGCTTGTTCTGACCGACGATGGCCAGGCGGTCGAGCGTGCGCTTCGCACGAATCTCCTGGACGATGCCGATGCCGCTGTTCGCGACGATCAACAGCCCGAACATGCCGTCGATCACCGAGCCCGTCGAGAGCACGATGATCAGCAACACCCCGAGAATGGCGTTGATACGGGTGAACACGTTGCCGCGAACGATGTCGCGAACCGACCGAGACGCTCGGGCCGGAACGTCGTTGGATTTCCCCTCGGCCCGGAGCTGGGCGACCTCCGCCTCGGTCAGCCCGGCATCCCGCTGCGCATCGGCGTCGATAGACATGCGTGCAGCCTAATGCGGTTCGCTCAGCCCAGCCGAGCCCACCAACGATCGTCGTGCAACGTTCGAGTTGCGTCCATGCGCTGGCCCGGCATCGGCACGGCCACCTGCACTCCGACGTCCTCGGCGGCGGCGTGCAGCCGCACGATCGGCTCGGACCAGGGATGGAAGGCCAGGTTGAACGTGGCCCAATGGATCGGGACGAAGATGCCCGACGCCGTCAGATCGACGTGCGCGGTGACCGCTTCCTCCGGATTCATGTGGATGTCCGGCCACCGCACGTCGTAGGCACCGACGGGAAGAAGCGTCAGATCGAAGGGTCCGTAATTGCTGCCGATCTCGGCGAATTTCGGTGTGTAGCCGGTATCGCCGCCGAAGAAGACGCGTCGAACCGGACCGGCGAAGGCCCAGGACGCCCACTGCGTCGAGTCCCGGGTCAAGCCACGGCCGGAGAAGTGACGCGCCTCGGTGCACGTGACGGTGAGGCCACCGAGGTTCGTCTGCTCGTCCCAGTCCAGTTCGATGATCCGCGCGTCGGGCACCCGCCACTTCCGCAGGTGAGCACCGATTCCCAGCGGCACCACGAACGGGGCCGACTGCGTACTCGCCAGCTTCTGCACCGTCACCTTGTCCAGATGGTCGTAATGATCGTGGGAAATGACGATGGCGTCGACACGCGGCAGGTCGATCAACTCGACCGGCGTCGGATGCAGCCGCGCGGGCCCCACCACCGAGGACGGCGAGACACGATTGCTCCACACAGGATCGGCGAGGACGCGGTAGCCGTCGACCTCGACGAGCACGCTCGAATGTCCGTACCAGGTGACCGCCAGCTCCCCGGCATCCACCGGCGCGATCGGCGGTGCCAGCGGAATCGGGCGTTGTGGCCTCCCCTTGCCGCGTTCGGTGAGCAGCGAGACGAACATGTTCTGCTGCCCCTTCTCGCCGCGCCCCGGTACGTAACTGGAGCTGGGGTCGGAGTTGTGGAATCGGCGATCGCGGTAACGCGGCGATCCTGCTGCGTACGGGGTGATGTGCACGCGCCTGGCACCGATGGCCGAGGGCAGACCCCACAGGGCACGCGCCAACCATGCACTGCTCAGTGCTGCTGTGGCTCCCAGTACGAACTTCGTCTTCGTCACGGCCACCACAGTAGGCGGCGCCGACGTCTTCGCAGCTCACCCGTAGCCTTGCCGTAGAATATTCGCGTCGGTTTTGCTGCTAGAAGGGGAGACATTGAGTACCGAACAGCTCGAATTCCAGGCGGAGACGCGTCAGCTCCTGGACCTGATGGTGCACTCCATCTACTCCAACAAGGACAGCTTTCTCCGTGAACTGATCTCCAACTCCTCGGACGCGCTGGACAAGCTGCGCCTGGAGTCGTACCGCAACAAGGACCTGGACGTCGACGTCTCGGATCTGCACATCGAGATCGACATCGACGCCGCAGCCCGCAGCCTCACCATCCGGGACAACGGCATCGGCATGTCCCGCTCGGAGGTCATCGACCTCATCGGCACGCTGGCCAAGTCCGGCACCGCAGAGGTCCGCAAGAAGCTCAAGGAAGCCAAGGACGCAGCCGCATCCGAGGAGCTGATCGGCCAGTTCGGCATCGGCTTCTACTCCACGTTCATGGTGGCCGAGAAGGTCACACTGCTCACCCGCAAGGCGGGTGAAAGCACCGCCACCAAGTGGGAGTCGACCGGTGAGGGCACCTACGAGATCACCGACGTCGACGACGCCCCGCAGGGCTCCTCGGTGACGCTGGCGCTCAAGCCCGCCGACGAGGAAGACCATCTCCACGACTACGCGTCCGAGCGCAAGGTCAAGGAACTGGTCAAGAAGTACTCCGATTTCATCGCCTGGCCCATTCGCATCGACGTCGAGAAGCGCATCAAGAGCGAAGAGGAAAACGGCGAGGACACCGTCACGATCGAGACGGAGACGATCAACTCGCAGAAGGCGCTGTGGACCCGCTCCAAGGACGAGGTGTCCGAGGAGGAGTACAAGGAGTTCTACAAGCACGTCAGCCATGCCTGGGACGAGCCGCTCGAGGTCATCCCGTTCAAGGCCGAGGGCACGTTCGAATACCAAGCGCTGCTGTTCATTCCGTCGCAGGCGCCGTTCGACCTGTTCATGCGCGAGAGCAAGGCCGGCGTGCACCTGTACGTCAAGCGCGTGTTCATCATGGACGACTCGCAGGAACTGCTGCCCGAGTACCTGCGCTTCGTCAAGGGTGTCGTGGACGCAGCGGACCTCTCGCTCAACGTCTCTCGCGAGATCCTGCAGCAGGACCGGCAGATCCGCGCGATCCGTCGACGCCTCACCAAGAAGGTGCTCTCCACGGTCAAGGAACTGCAGAGCGAGCAGCCCGAGAAGTACACGACGCTGTGGTCGCAGTTCGGCACGGTCCTCAAGGAGGGCCTGATCTCGGACTCCGACAATCGCGAAACCCTGTTGGGCATTTCGTCGTTCGCATCCACGAACTCCGAGGAGGGCGTGACCACCCTCGCCGAGTACGTGGACCGGATGAAGCACGGCCAGCAGCAGATCTACTACATGACGGGCGAATCCCGTCAGCAGATCGAGAGCTCGCCACACATGGAGGCGTTCAAGGCTCGCGGCCTCGAGGTGCTGCTGCTCACCGATTCGGTCGACGAGGTGTGGGTCGGCAACGTCACCGACTTCGACGGAAAGTCGTTCCAGTCCATCGCCAAGGGCGAGGTGGACCTCGACACCGAAGAGGAGAAGAAGGACTCCGAGGCCAAGCGCGAGGAGCAGGACAAGGAGTTCGCGGACCTGCTCACCTGGCTGACCGAAACCCTCGGCGAGGACGTCAAGGAGGTACGTCTGTCGACGCGCCTGACGACGTCACCGGCCTGCGTCGTCGGCGACGAGTTCAGCTTCTCCCCGCAACTCGAGAAGATGTACAAGGCGTCGGGACAGTTCGTGCCGACCTCCAAGCGCATCCTCGAACTCAACCCCACCCACGATCTGGTGACGGGATTGAAGAAGGCCCGCGAGGATCGCAGCGATGATCCGCACCTCGCCGAGACCGCCGAGTTGCTCTATGCGACGGCACTTCTCGCCGAAGGTACGGAACTGAAGGATCCGGCGAAATTCTCCAAGCTCCTCGCCGATCGGTTGACGCGCACCATCTGAGTGCCTGCGGCAGTGGTGTGGTTATGTGCCCTGGGCGGCACTTATCCGCACCACTGCGGCGCAGCCGCAGAAGTCCGACGTCGACAGTGGAAGGCCCGCCCGTGAGAGAACCCGTACTTACCGAACGACAAGGCAACGTGGTCGTCTGGACGCTGAACAACCCGGACGCGCGCAACTCGATTTCCGAAAACGAGACGATCGAGGCTCTGGAAGACGCAGTGGCCGCGGTCAATCGGGACGAGAGCGTGCGGGTTGCCATCCTGACCGGTGCCGGTTCGGCATTCTCGTCGGGCGGGAACGTCAAGCACATGCGGGACAAGCAGGGAATGTTCGGTGGTAGCCCGGCCGAGTTGCGGCAGGGCTACCGCCACGGCATTCAACGAATCCCGAAGGCGTTGTATCACTGCGAGATTCCCACGATCGCTGCGGTCAATGGCCCAGCCATCGGAGCCGGCTGCGATCTGGCATTGATGTGCGATCTTCGAATCGCCTCGACCACTGCGACATTCTCCGAGAGTTTCGCCAAGGTGGGCATCATTCCCGGAGACGGTGGGGCCTGGCTGCTCCCCCGGGCCATCGGCATGGCACGGGCCAGCGAAATGGCGTTCACCGGCGAGGCCATCGACGCCGCTACGGCATTGGAATGGGGCTTGGTCTCTCGGGTCGTCGAGCCCGAAGATCTGCTCGACGCTGCCCACACACTGGCTCGGCGTGTGGCGGCCAACCCACCGCAGGTACTGCGTATGACGAAGAAGTTGTTGCGCGAGGGCCAGCAGCAGAGTCTGGAATCGTTGCTCGAGCTCTCCGCTGCCTATCAGGCCATCGCACACCACACCGAGGATCATTCCGAGGCTGTCAACGCGATGCTCGAGCGTCGCGATCCCGAGTTCCGAGGACGCTGACTCGCCAGGTGAGTGGAAACTCGGCCCCCACTACGAGTTTCCACTCACCTGCGACGAAGTCGCCTACTGCTCGGGCAGGATGTGCTCCCCCGTCTTGTCGGTACTCAGCGACAGTGAACTGATGTATTGCTTCTCTCCGTTGGGCCCCGGCACGTTGGACGCGATCATGTCGGGTCGCTCGAATTCCATTCCGCTGACGTGACACATCACGAGTTCGTCGGACGGGTTGCCGTACTCGTCGAACATCGGCAGATCGATACCGTCGTCGGTACGCCGCAGGTAGTACTTGCCCTTGGTTGCCACCGCCAGAATGGGCGGAAGCACCAGTGCGAGAACGAGAGCCACGATCGGCGAGTACGGTTTGATCGCCGATCCGAATGCGCCGAAGAAGACGAGAATCGACAGAATCGCCGACGCCGCCATCGACCCGAAGCCGACCGGATTGATGTTGTAGAGCATGCCGCGTCGAAACTCGGGGACCTTGGGCGAGAGCTTCAGTATGTACTTGTTGAAGACGATGTCCGACGCCACCACCGCGATCCACGCGATACCGCAGTTGGCGTAGAAGCCGAGGATGCTGTTGAGGAAGTCGAACATGTTGGCTTCCATCAGGATCAGTGCGATGGCAAGGTTGAACAGCACGAACACCATGCGGCCGGGATACGTCTTGGTGAGGCGGGTGTAGGAGTTGGTCCACGCCAGCGACCCGGAATACGCGTTGGTCACGTTGATCTTGATCTGACTGATGACCACCAGGATCACCGCGAGGGTCATGGCGAGCCAGCCCGGCATGAAGTTCTCGTAGATCTCCAGGAACTGGTGCACCGGCTCGTTGGCGATGCTGGATCCGTCGACGACGTTGGCGATCAGGTACACGGCGAGGAAGAGACCGACGACCTGCTTCAGCGCACCGAAGATGACCCAGCCCGGGCCGGCCAGAAGCACTGCCGTCCACCAACGCCGAGAATTTTCGGGAGTCTTGGGCGGCATGAAGCGCAGGTAGTCGATCTGCTCGGCGATCTGCGCAATGAGCGACAGACACACGCCTGCGGCGAGCATGACCGACCCGACGTTGACGCCCTTGCCGTCGGCCCCGTCCTGACCGCCGTAGGCGAAGAACTCACCGACCGAGTCGGGGTTGCTGATCACGAGATACACGAACGGCAGCACCATCAGGACGAGCCACAGCGGGGTGGTCCAGACCTGAAGCTTGGCAAGGGCTTTCATGCCGTAGATGACCAGCGGGATCACCATGATCGTGGATACCGCGTACCCGATGGGCAAGGGAATGTTGAGGCCGAGTTCGAGTCCCTGCGCCATGATCGAGCCTTCGAGCGCGAAGAAGATGAACGTGAATGTCGCGAAGATGACGTTGGTGACCACCGACCCGTAGTAGCCGAATCCGCTTCCACGGGTGATCAAATCGAGGTCGATGTTGTAGCGAGCAGCGTAGTAGGCGAGCGGGAGCCCGGTCAGGAAGATCACGACGGCGAACACCAGGATGCCCCACAGGGCGTTGCCGGTTCCGTAGGAGATGCCGATGTTGGCACCGATGGCGAAGTCCGCGAGATACGCGATGCCGCCGAGCGCGGACGTCGCGACGACGCCGGTTCCCCATTTACGGTAGCTACGCGGCGCGAAGCGGAGCGTGTAGTCCTCCAGCGTCTCTTTCAGCGCGGTGTCTGTCGGTGCTGGCTGTACGGCGGTCATGGATCAACAACGTAGAACCGCCACGTTGCCGGAGTGTCTTGTGACGATGTAGCTGGTGTTACTCACTCCGACGATTCGGACATCCGGCGCAGATGCTCGTCACGGAGGGATCGTCAGGCGACTGCGCGTGCCGCCAACAGCGAGAAGTTCGACAGCTCGGCACGGAGCAGGTTCATCGCCCGATGCTGGGCCACTCGCACGGCCCCGGCCGTCATTCCGAGCGCTTCGCCTGTTTGCGGTGCCGTGAGACCCCACACCACTCGCATGAGGATGATCTTCCTGTATTTCGGCGGCAGGGTGTCCATCAAGGCCTGAGCGTGGCTGCGCAGTTCGTCGCCGAGCGCGACCTGCTCGGGCCCGGCGTCGGTTGACTGCTCCTCGGGCATCTCGTCGACCGAGAACGATTGACGAAGAGCAGATCTACGACCTGCATCGGCCAGCTTGTGTGCAGCGATCCCGTAGACGAACGCCATGAAGGGCTTGCCCATGTCGCGATATTTGGGAATGGCGGTCACCAGTGCGAGGCATACGTCCTGCACCACGTCGTCCGCAGCCACGTCGAGATTCCGGACCCGGGCGGAACAGTAGCGGTGGACCGGTGGCTGGATCAGCACCAGTACGCGTTCGAGTGCGGCACGGTCGCCCGCGACGGCCCGCGGTACGACGTCTTCGAGCGTGTCCATGGAAGTGCTCATGGCCGATCTCCTTCTTGGCAACGCGCGCCCTCACCTGAACGCTCATCGGTACTTCGACGCTGCTGACCGTTCGGCTTGGTTGGATCGGCTACCACATCGAAAGAAAATGTGATTCAGGTAACACGGCGTGTCGTGGAAGCGACGTACCGGACAACATCCACGTCGCGTCACGTGACCCAGACACCGCGGAGCGCACATGAACACCAGTGAGCAGAACCATCTGGTCGGTCGCCGGAGCACCGTCGCCGCTGCGGACGGCACCACGCTTGCAGTGCGCGAGTTCGGACACCCCGATGCGGCCCTGACCGTGGTGTTCGTGCACGGACACTGCCTACGGATGCAGTCGTGGACCGAGCTGCGCACACACGTCGAGGCAGTCTGGGGCGAGGACACGCGAATCGTTCTCTACGATCACCGCGGCCACGGCGAATCCGGTGCAGCAACGCCGGACAGCTGCACCATCGATCAGCTCGGCGAGGACTTGGCCGACGTGATCCGCGCTGTGGTCCCGGTGGGGCCGTTCGTTCTGATCGGACACTCGATGGGCGGCATGACGGCGCTCTCCTACGCCCGTCAGTACCCGGAGGCCGTCGGCTCACGTCTGGTCGGGGTCGGTCTGATCGCGACGTCGGCCGGTGGGATCACCGACGACGGGCTCGGCAGTTGCCTCGCGCATCCCGCCGTGTCGGCGTTCCAAGCCGCTGTTCGACGCGCCCCTCGACTGATGTCGGGTGCCAAGAAGCTCAGTCGCGGGGTGTGCGCCCCCATCGTCAGGACGGCGGGATGCGGCTCCCACAAAGTCAGCCCGCGGGTGGTGACGCTGGCGACGGCGATGCTGGGTGAGACGTCCATCGTCACGATGTCCGGCTTTCTCGGAGCATTCCGAGGTCTGGACGAGGTGGCCGGCCTGGCCGCGCTGGCCTCGATTCCCACCCTCGTACTCTGCGGCACCGACGACCTGATGACACCGATGCGACACTCGGAAACCCTTGCCGCACATCTGCCCGATGCTCGCCTGGTCCGGGTGGCGCAGGCCGGACACATGGTGATTCTCGAACGGGCACACGAGGTGGCGGACGCCATCGTCGAACTCGTGACGGCCGCTCGACGGGCACACGTGGGAGATCTTGCCCTGGCACGGTAGACCTGCCGACGACTGTGGCCCGCACCGGAATCCGATGCGGGCCACAGCACTGCAGTGAACGATCTACTTCTTGACTGCGGGAGGAGCGTTGAGGAGCTGGATGAACTGTCCGGCGTTACCGATGACCGCGCCGAGGCCACCGGCGGAGGTGCCGGCGAGCGATCCGATGGCACCGAGGGCGATCGCGCCGATGACGCAGCCGCCGATGGGGCCGGCCCCGAGAAGAGTGGCAACCGGTGCGGTCACGACGACTCCGGTGATGATTCCGAGGAGGCATCCACCGACGATTCCGGTTGCAGCACCGAGGAATCCGCCGACAGAGGCGGTGAGGCTGAGGTTGTCCTTGACACCCGCGACAGCGGCAGGCAGGTCGACCTGCTGCAGGCCGGGGAGCGAGGCGGAGACCGGGGTTGCCGCGGCGGGCGAGACATCGGCGGTCAGGGTGGCGTGGTTTCCGTCGATCACGGCGGCGACGGGGTGCGAGAATCCGTCGGCGGCGATGGCGAGCGGAACGGAGTCGACGAGTGCGCCGTTGGCGTCACGGACGACGAGGTGGTTGTCCTCGTTGCTCAGGGTGCCGGCCGTCGTGTCGACGAGGACCTGGTTGCCGGCCTGGGTGACGTTCCACCCGACGGCAGCGGCGGGAGCCGGGGCCGGATCCGCATAGGCGGTGCCCATGGCGGTCGTCATCGCTGCAATGACCAATGCGGACGTTGCCGCGAATCGAGTCAGCTTCATGTTCCTCAGTCTTTCGTCGTGTCCATCACTCGATGCGAGCAGCGAAAAACTATGGGTGGAACACGCGGGTCAGGCGAACCGAGGATGAACGAACGGGGTCGAACCGAACAACGATCCGGCGCATCGAGTCATAAGGGACAGAACGACTTTCGAAGTCCAATCGGTTCGTAAACGACTCGCGCGGGTTGTCTCTACTTACCGAAAAGACCCGGCTTGTTGCTGCCTCCGTGGCCCACTCCGAAGTCGTATGCGGACTCGGCATGCTCGTGCTCGTCCAAGCCGTCGGCTTCGTGTTGCGCGTCGGCGCGCACGCCCATGACGGCCTTGATGGCGAACGCGATTCCGGTGGTGACGATTGCGCAGTAGGCGAACACCGCGGCCACCGCGATCGCCTGGACCCACAGCTGATGCAGCCCGCCGCCGTAGAACAGACCGTCCACTCCCGCCGGCATCTGCGCGCTGGCCACGAGTCCGATCATCAGCGTGCCGACGATGCCGCCCACCAGATGCACGCCCACGACGTCGAGCGAATCGTCGTATCCGAAGCGATATTTGAGCCCGATGGCCAGCGCACACAGCGCGCCCGACGCGACCCCGATCGCTGCGGCACCTATCGGGGTGACCGCCGCACACGAGGGCGTGATGGCCACCAGTCCGGCGACGACTCCCGATGCAGCACCGAACGACGTCGCGCGGCCGTCCCGCAGCTTCTCGACGACGAGCCACGCGGCCATGGATACCGCTCCGGCACCCATCGTGTTCACCAGGGCCACTGCGGCAACCCCGTCCGCGGCGAGGGACGATCCAGCATTGAAGCCGAACCACCCGAACCACAGCAAACCGGCTCCGAGCATCACGGCCGGAAGGTTGTGCGGGCGCATGGGATCTCGCGGCCAACCTCGACGTTTGCCGACCACCAGGGCAAGCACGAGACCGGCAACTCCGGCGTTGATCTCCACCGCAGTGCCGCCTGCGAAATCGATCGCGCCCAGCCGGTTGGCGATCCATCCACCGAACTCACTCGTGAGGCCGTCGAGCGAGAACACCCAGTGCGCCACCGGGAAATACACCAGGGTGGACCACAAGGCCGCGAACACGACCCAGGGAACGAAACGCATCCGATCTGCGACCGCTCCCGAGATCAACGCCACGGTCACCATCGCGAAGCCCGCCTGGAAGGCCGCGAAGACCAGTGCGGGAACGGTGCCCACCAACGGAATCGACACCGCTCCCCCGGCGGAGGTGTACACCCCACCCAGCAGACCCTCGAAACCTGCGTACTGCAGTGGATTCCCGATCCATCCGCCGAACACGTTGTCGCCGAACACCATCGAGAATCCGAACGCCAACCACAGCAGCCACACCACCGCGATCGCCGACAAACTCATCATCATCATGTTCAGCACGCTCTTCGAGCGCACCATCCCGCCGTAGAAGAAGGCCAGACCGGGCGTCATCAGCAACACCAGCGCGGTACTGGCCAGCAACCATGCAGTATCGCCCGCATCGGGCGCGCCGTTGATCACCTTCCTGCGAACTTCGGCGTGCGCTTCTCGGTACGTGCTCGGCGCGCTTCCTTCATGTCCTCGCTGCTCCACGTGGCCTCGAACGCAGCGGCCTGTTCCGACGTCGGAACATCATGTGCTCCATCATCGTTGAAAACGAGCTTGAGATGCTTCAGCGCCAAGGGCGCGAGTGCGGTGATCGACAGTGCCCACTCCATCGCCGCATCGACGTCGCCGAGCTTGTTGGCCAGCCCGCACGTGTACGCCTGATCGGCGTGCACCCGTTCCCCGCCGATCAGAATCGTGCGTGCAACGCCGCCCCCGGCGAGCGCGGCCAACCGCCGGATGGTCCAGTTGCTCACCGCGATACCGAGCCGCGTCGACGGAATCTCGAAGAATCCACCCGGCGCAACAACCCTCAGATCGCAGGCAATCGCCAACTGTGTCCCGGCACCCACCGCCGGGCCGTTGATCGCCGCGACCACCGGGATCGAGACACGTTCGATCGCCGTCAGCATCTCCTCGAGGATCTGCCCGAAATGCTCGGGAAACGCATCACCGGTCAGATCGGCTCCCGCGCAGAAGCTGGTCCCCTGGCCGGTGATGACCACGACCCGCGCGCCGTCACGCTCGGCTTGTTCGACTCCGCGCTGCACCGCGAGGCACAACTCGGAGTTCAATGCGTTCCGTCGATCCGGGCGCTGCAGTTCGAGGGTGACGACATCGCCGTCACGTGTGTGTCCAATCACGAGTGCAGAGGTTACCCACCAGTACAGGAATCGACAGTGTGGGGCCTGATCTACTGGTCTCCATGATCGACACTCGGGTCGCCGTCATCGGTGCCGGCCAAGCAGGACTCTCGGCCGGCTATCACCTGCATCGCGCCGGCCTGACCGCAGGCGAGGGGTTCGTGATGTTGGATCGCTCCCCCGGCCCGGGTGGCGCGTGGCAGTTCCGCTGGCCGTCGCTGACCCTGAGCACCGTCAACGGCGTGCACGACCTGCCCGGCATGGCGTTCGCCGAGACCCTCGGCGACGAGCCTGCCGAGACCATCGCGGCCGCCGACGCCGTTCCCC
The DNA here is from genome assembly GCF_022810405.1 of Rhodococcus sp. ARC_M5. GTDB lineage: Bacteria > Actinomycetota > Actinomycetes > Mycobacteriales > Mycobacteriaceae > Rhodococcoides > Rhodococcoides navarretei. Next base: position 280,409 of record NZ_JALGQE010000003.1, on the reverse strand, counting down.
GCTACTACCGCGAGTACGAGCAACGCTTCGAACTGCATGTTCGACGCCCCGTCACGGTGACCGTCGTGTGCGACCGCGAGCCCCGATTCCGGGTCGAAGCGGGCGAGACAGTCGTCATGGCCGAGGGGCTGATCAATGCGACCGGGACGTGGGAGAAGCCGTTCGTTCCGCACTACGACGGTGCCGAGACGTTCGGTGGCAAGCAACTGCACACCAAGGATTATCGGACGGCCGACGAGTTCGCCGGCCAGCACGTCGTCGTGGTGGGCGGCGGCATCTCGGCCGTCCAACTGCTCGACGAGATCTCGCAGGTCACGACGACGACCTGGGTGACGCGTCGACCACCGGTGTTCCGGGACAGCGAGTTCGATCACGATGCCGGTCGTGAGGCCGTCGCGATGGTCGAAGAACGCGTGCGGGCCGGCCTGCCTCCCGGGTCGGTCGTCTCGGTCACCGGACTGCTGCTGACGCCGTCGTTGGCTGCCGCCCAGAAGCGCGGCGCGCTCGACCGAAAGCCGATGTTCTCGTCCATCACCGAGGATTCGGTGGTGTGGGAGGACGGGTCGAGTCAGCACGCCGATGTGATCCTGTGGGCCACCGGTTTTCGCAGCGCCCTCGACCACCTCGCTCCGCTGCGCCTGCGCGGACACGGCGGCGGAATCGTGATGGACGGCAGGCTCACCACCCGCGTGGCTGCGAACCATCGCGTCCATCTGCTCGGCTACGGACCGTCCGCCAGCACGATCGGCGCGAACCGGGCCGGTCGCGCGGCGGTGACGGAGCTGCTCGAGACTCTGGGTTAACCGAGCTGCTCGGCCACGAACTTGGCCAGCGCGCCGAGCCTCGCCCGGCTCGGCATGGAGGTCGGAACACCCAACGCATCCAACGGTGCCGACGTCACCGGCCCGACGCAGATCGCGGCGACAGGGCCTCGAAGTGCGTCCAGGAAGGCGTCGAGCAGGCCGTTGTCTTTGGCCGTGGAGAGCAGGGACGCGACCGCGGGGGCGCTCGTGAACGTCACCGCGTCGACGCGATGCTCGATGATCTGCGCCAACAAGTCGATGAGTGGAGCCTGATCAACTGGTCGGATCCAGCGGTACACCGGGATCGGTCGGACATGCGCGCCGAGTTCGTTCAACGCATCGCTCAGGTGAATCGTCGGCTCCCACTCGGTGATCACCCCGTGCAGCTGCACCGCGATGTCCACGCCGGCAACACCCTCGGCCTCGAGATGATCGGAGACTTCCTGCGAGGCCTCGGTAGCGGGTGACCATTCGTCCCTGAGCCCGGCACCACGAATTGCCCCGCGCGCCTTGGGACCTCGGGCGATGATTCGCGTGTGCCCCAGCGCTGTCAGGAGGTCTTCGCGCATCCCCCAGTCGGCGGCCGCGTCGAGCCAGCCCCGGAAACCGACACCGGTACTGATCACGACGATCTGCGGCGGGTGTTCGACGATGCCCTCGGTGGCGGACTTCAGCTCGGAATCGTCGATCAGGGGCAGAACGTGAATCGCCGCGGCGTGAACGATGTTCGCGCCGCGGCGTTCGAGCATGGTGGCCAATTCGTCTGCACGCCGCTCGGCGGTGAGGGCAACGGTCTTGCCGTCGAGCGAATCGGACATGGGTACAGACTAGGCCCCCCATGTGAGCGGAACTTCGTAGTGGGCTACGAAGTTCCGCTCACATCAGCTGCTGAACTGGTCCGGATCCGGGCCGGTGCGGCCATCTGCGGAATCCAGTGCGTTGATCTGCTGAATCTCGTCGTTGCTCAGCTCGAAGCCGAACACGTCGAAGTTGGCGGCGATGCGCTTCGGGGTCACCGACTTGGGGATCACCACGTTGCCGAGCTGGATGTGCCAACGCAGGATGACCTGAGCCGGGGTGACGCCGTGTGCGTCGCCGATCTTCGCGAACACCGGCTCGTCGAGAATGGTGCCCGATCCGAGCGGGCTCCAGGCCTCGGTGGCGATGCCCTTCGAGGTGTGGAACGCGCGCAGCTCTTCCTGGATGAAGCGCGGATGCAGCTCGATCTGGTTGACCGAGGGCACCTCACCGACGGCGTCCATCAGCTTCTCGAGGGTGGGAATGGTGAAGTTGGAGACGCCGATCGAACCGATGCGGCCGTCGGCCTTGAGCTTCTGGAATGCCTTGAAGGTATCGATGTACTTGTCGCGATCGAGCTGCTGCCAGTGAATGAGGTACAGGTCGAGGTACTCGAGTCCGAGTCGTTCCATGCTGGCGTCGAACGCCTTCAGGGTGGAGTCGTAGCCCTGATCGTCGTTCCAGAGCTTGGTGGTGACGAACAGCTCGTCACGGGCGATGCCGGATTCCGCGATCGCCTTGCCGGTGCCGGCCTCGTTCTCGTACACCTTGGCGGTGTCGATGCTGCGGTAGCCGACCTTCAATGCCTCGGTCACTGCGGCCTGTGCACCGTCGTCGGGCACCTGCCACACACCGAACCCCAGCTGGGGAATGGACGTGCCGTCGTTGAGCACGATGGTCGGGACAGTACTGGTCTCGGCTGAATACGTCATACGAATGGCAACGGTGGGTGGGGTGGTGTTGTTCCCGGGCAGGAGTGGAGCCTGCGGAACGACCCGGGGGATGCAGGAGTGGAGCCTGCGGAACGACCAGAATGCACGGCCTAGTGTTTCGGTGTGACCGCAACGCTTCGTATCGACGATCTCGCCGCATTTCACGGCGATCGAACCCTGTTCTCCGGACTGGATCTGACGGTGGCCGAGGGTGATGTGATCGGGCTCGTCGGGGCGAACGGCGCAGGTAAATCGACGCTGTTGACGCTGCTCGCGGGGGTCGGGACGGCCGATCACGAGGGTGAGATATACACCAGCCCGCCCGACGCGACCGTCGGCTATCTGGCGCAGGAGCCCGAGCGCATCGCCGGGGAAACGGTGCTGGACTTCCTCGGTCGGCGCACCGGGGTCACCGATGCCGAAGCCTCCATGAACGCAGCCGCCGAGGCCCTGGGCAGCAGCGATGAGGACCTCTACACCCCGGCGCTGGAACGATGGCTTGCGCTCGGCGGCGCTGATCTGGCGGAGCGCACGGCGAAGGTGCTGGCGGATCTCGGTCTGGATGTCGATGGATCTGCGCTCATGACTGCCTTGTCCGGTGGGCAGGCGGCCCGAGCCGGGCTCGCCGCGATTCTCCTCGCGCGTTACGACATTCTGCTGCTCGACGAGCCCACCAACGATCTCGATTTGGCGGGCCTCGAGCAGCTCGAGCAGTTCGTGGTCGCGACGCGGGCGGCGATCGTTGTCGTCAGTCACGATCGCGAATTCCTGGCACGGACGGTGACGGGTGTCGTCGAGCTCGATCGAGCGCAGCGTCGCATCGATGTGTACGACGGCAGCTACCAGTCCTATCTCGCGGAACGGGAGATTGCGCGCCAGCATGCGAGGGAGAAGTACGACGAGTTCGCAGACACCAAGTCCGCGTTGGAGTCTCGGGCGCAGATGCAGCGCAACTGGATGGAGTCGGGGGTGCGCAATGCACGCCGGAAGGCCACCGACAACGACAAGATCGCCCGCAAGACCCGCGCCGAGTCGACCGAGAAACAAGCCGCGAAAGCCCGTCAGACCCAGCGGCGCATCGAGCGACTCGAGGTGGTCGAGGAGCCTCGCAAGGAATGGGAGCTGCGAATGGAGATCGCCGCGGCTCCCCGTAGCGGAACTGTCGTGTCGGTGTTGGGCGGTGCTCTGGTGCGGCGATCCGGGTTCACGTTCGGTCCGGTGACGACGCAGATCGACTGGGGCGATCGCATCCTCATCACCGGGCCCAACGGTTCCGGCAAGACGACGTTGCTGTCGGTACTACTGGGCCGGTTGGAGCCGGACGAGGGGACAGCCTCGCTGGGTTCGGGTGTGGCGATCGGTGAGATCGACCAAGCACGAGCATATTTCGTAGGCGACGGCACGGTGTCCGACGCCTTGAGCGCCGCGGTTCCCGAGTGGCCCGATGCCGAGGTACGCACGCTGCTGGCCAAGTTCGGACTGCGCGGCGACGACGCACTCCGGCCGGCGTCGTCGCTCTCGCCCGGTGAGCGAACCCGTGCGGCACTCGCGTTGCTGCAGGCCCGGGGCGTGAATCTGCTGGTGCTCGACGAGCCCACCAACCACCTCGACCTGCCTGCCATCGAACAACTCGAACGTGCGATGGAGAACTTCGAGGGCACGCTGCTGCTGGTGACCCACGACCGCAGAATGCTCGACACCGTTCGCAGCACTCGTCACTGGACGATGGCCGACGGGCAGCTGAGCGAGAAGTAGTTATCGCTGAATCGGGTGCAGCTGACCGCGGTGAGCGCGGTCAGCTGCACCCGATTCACGTCAGCTCAGCAGGATCTCGTTCACCTCTGCTGCGGGGTGCATCGGGAGCCCGTGGTGCGTAGCGTTCTCGACTATCACCGTCCTCGCACTCGGCAGAACGGCATGCACAGCCGCTTCGATGCGAGCAGCGTTGTGCACCTTGCCCTTACCCGCCAGAACCACAGTGGTGCGCCCATCGAAGCCCTCGAACGCAGCGGGCTTCGGCCGCTTGGGAACAATGGTTTTTGTGGTCGGGGCATGCGTGGCTCCCAGAGCAAGTACGTCGAGCCAGTCGGAATCCGACTGCGCGCCATCGGTTTCCCACCGGACGAAAGCGCGCTGCCGTTTCTCGTTGGGGAACAGCAGTATCGGTAGCGCATGCAGCAGGTAGCGCGGACTCATGGAGCCGAAGCAGGCATTGGGATCGAGGAGGGTCAGTGCGTCGACGCGGTTGTCGTGACGCAGCGCGTAAGCCAGAGCGATCATCGCGCCGTACGAATGTCCACAGAACGCCGCGGTGGGCAGATTCAGCTCATTCAGCACCGCCGTCACCCAGTCCAACAGCTCGTCCACGGAGTCGATGGACTGGTTACCGGGAACGCTGCGTCCCACGTCGCCCATCAGGTCGACCGCGTACACCCGATATCGCTGCGAGAGTGCCCCGACGTTGGCGAACCACACGGTGGAGGTCGCACCGGCCCCCGGCAGCAGCACCAGAGCCGGGCCATCGACGGGTCCGCAGGCGTTGATTCGCGTGGTGCCGTGCACCGTGTTCACGTCGATGGCCTGGGTATCTGCCGGCCACTTCCGCAGCACGCGATCGTAGGCGGCATAGAACTTCTCCAAAGTCACGGCAACCCTCCATTCTCTCGATGATCGAGATAGTAGACAATGGAGAGACTTTCCGTCCAGCTTCAACCGAGGGATCAGCACATGACCGAGCCCGCCTCTGCCGTCCATCAGCTACGCGCACTGACGGTCGACCTCGATCTTCTGGGCGCGGAGTTCGCGCAAAAACATGCGCTCCACCCGACGGATATCCGGGCGCTGATCTGCCTGCTGGATGCGGACCGAGCCGGAACGCGTGCCACGCCCGGCTGGCTCGGCGCACAGCTGGGCCTGGAATCGGCATCCGTCACCGCCCTCGTCGATCGAATGGCGAAGCGCCAGTTGGTATCACGTGAACCCGACCCAGCCGATCGTCGGCGAGTACTGCTGCGCGTGACCGCACACGCTTCGGAACTCGGCACCACGTTCTTCGGCCCCGTGATCGGCCGCGCAGTCGACGAGCTGGCGCGTTTCACACCCGAGCAGCGGGCGACGATCGACGAGTTTCTGACGACCATGCGCACCATCGTCGCCGACGCCCGGGAGCAGCAGGAAACGTAGCCGAATCAAGCAATCCGTTATTACCCGTTGACAGATCGTTGGGTTTATACAACACTTCATTGTCATGAGCCCAGTCAAGCGCGGTACCGCGCTCCCGATCTTCAACAGGGTGGGTGTTCTGCGGGCAGAACGAAAGATGAGCCGCGCGCAACTGGCCGAACTCGTCGAAGTGAATCCCCAGACGGTGGGCGCCCTCGAACGAGGGGACCACTACCCGAGCCTCGACCTCGCGATGCGCATCTGCGACGTCTTCGATCTGCCGATCGAAGCAGTGTTCTCGCGCACCGAACTCGGACCACTCTCGGCCGAACTCTTCCGAAGGGAGAAGGATCGATGAACAAGCCCGGCTCCGACATCCTCACCCGCTATCAGACCTATCGCACGCGGCGGTTCCTGGAAAACGATGCCAATACCCGACATTGGCTGCCGAAGTGGCGCACGCAGAAACGTCGACGCATACTCGCCGTCTTCGTGATGGCGTCCTTGCTCATCCTGTTGGTGATTGCCGTGTGTTCACTGTTTTCCCGGTGGGCACCGATCGCATGGATCCCGGCCACCGTGATGTTTCTCGTCACGTGGACGATGTTGCAAACAGTGTCCCGTCGCCACAGCGATGCACCGGTAGGCGCGCTCGACGAATGGGAAGTGCAGCAGCGCAACGAAGCACGCTCGATCGGCCTCACGGTCACTCAGGCCCTGGTGATGGTAGCGGTTCTGGCCCTGATCGTGCTGTCGGGAGCGTACGACAACGAGAACCTGGCTTACGCCGGAGGTTTGTGGACGCTCGCTGCTCTGCTGGCCGGCGGGTGCTCCCCCGCAATGATTCTCGCGTGGATCACCCCTGACCCCGAACCAGACGACCTCTGATCACCGACCGAAAGGGCACCATGAGCACCCTCACGATCGACTCCGTCTCGAAGAGATACGGCGACAAGATCGCCCTCGACAACCTGAGTTTCGACGTCCGGCCGGGCGAACTGTTCGGCTTCGTCGGCAGCAACGGTGCAGGCAAGACCACCACGATGCGCATCGCACTGGGAGTTCTGTCGGCAGATTCCGGCCAGGTTCTGTTGGGCGGCAAGCCCGTCGACCTCGATGTCCGTCGCACCATCGGATACATGCCCGAAGAGCGCGGCCTGTATCCGAAGATGAAGGTCGGCCCGCAATTGGCGTACATGGCCGAACTGCACGGACTGTCGTCCAAGGACGCCAAGGCTGCGGTGATCCGTTGGACCGAACGCCTCGGCATCGATCAGCGCGTCAACGACACCGTCGACGCATTGAGCCTGGGCAACCAACAGCGTGTGCAGCTGGCGGCCGCGCTGGTGCACGATCCCGCAGTTCTCGTGTTGGACGAGCCGTTCTCCGGACTCGACCCGATCGCCGTCGACGTCATGAGCGAGGTACTGCGCGAAAAGGCTGCTGCCGGAGTGCCGGTGGTGTTCTCGAGCCACCAACTCGATCTGGTGCAGCGCCTGTGCGACCGCGTCGGCATCATCGCCGCCGGCTCGATGAAGGCCGTCGGGACCGTGGACGAACTACGCGGCTCGGGAGATTCACAACTGCGCGTCCATGCACCGAACGCCGCACCCGGATGGGCGTCGGGCATCGCCGGGGTGAGCACGCTCGGCCACAGTGACGGCGTCACCGTCCTCGGCCTGGCACCCGGGGCCGACGATCAGGAGATCCTCCGGGCCGCACTGGCGACCGGTCCGGTACACGACTTCTCCATCCAGAAACCTTCACTGAGCGACCTGTTCCGAGAGGCGGTAGTGGCATGAGCTCCCAACTGAACTCCTTCAGCGCAGTGTCGTTGATAGCCAAGCGCGAGTTCACCGTTCAGGTGATGAAGAAGAGCTTCGTCATCAGCAACGTGATCATCCTGGCCGTCATCGTCGGCGGCATCATCGCGTTCTCGATCTTCTCCGGCAGCGGTGACGAAGAGCGCGACGTCGTCGGCATCGCCGGCGACCAGTCCATCGCGGCCGTGGTGGAAGCGACCGGCGATGCCGTCGGGTCTCCGGTCGAGGTTCGCGAGGTCGCCGACGCGGCGGCCGCACGCAGCGGCGTCGAATCCGGAGATCTCGATGTGGCCCTGGTTCCGGACGGAACCGCAGGCGCATACACCGCCGTCACCGAGTCCGACCTGACCGGCACGTTGCGCGCCGTCGTCGAAGGCAGTGTCGCAACGCAGGCAACGAATACTGCGCTGGCGCAACAGGGTGTCGATCAGAACGAGCTCGGGGCAGCGACAAGTGTCGCAACGGTCACCGTCGACGCAATCGATCCGCCCGACCCCGAGGCCGGTCAGCGGACAGCTCTCGCTCTGTCAGCGGTGTTCCTGCTCTATGCCCAGATCATCGGATTCGGCATGTATGTCGCAATGGGCGTCGTCGAGGAGAAGTCGTCACGCGTCGTCGAACTACTGCTGTCCACCGTCCGCCCCCTGCAATTGCTCTGGGGCAAGATCCTCGGCATCGGTGCGGTCGGCATCCTACAGCTTGCGCTGTACGGAATAGCCGGTGTGGGAGCAGGATTGGGTACTGGTGTTCTCACCGTCACCGGTGCCGCAGTGAGCGTCTTCGCGGCAACGCTGGCCTGGTTCATCTTGGGCTTCGCCTTCTTCGCGGTGCTCTACGCGGCCGGCGGGTCGATGGTCTCGCGACAGGAGGACGTCAACTCGACGACCATGCCTCTGTTGATCCTGATCATGGCGATGTTCTTCGCGGCGTTCTACTCCGTCAGTGATCCGGAGAGCACCCTCGCCAACACCTTGAGCTGGATCCCACCGTTCTCCGCGATCATGATGCCGTTGCGCATCGCCGCAGGCGTGACCTCGCCGGTACAGATCGTCGGCTCGGCGGTCCTGATGGTGATCACGACCGCGATCTTGGCGATGGGTGCAGCGAAGATCTACCAACGTTCCATTCTTCGTATCGGCAAGACCGTCTCGTGGAAGGAAGCGTTTTCTCGCTAGGGTTTTCCCATGAGCCCACGGACATCCGCCGCCGAGATTCTCGACTCCGTTCTCGACGGCGGATCGTTCGTGTCGTGGGACTCCACGCCTGTGAACGTCCATCCTGGGGAGTCCTATCTGAGGGACCTGGCCAAGGCTCGTGAGAAGAGCGGCGTCGACGAGTCGGTGGTCACCGGCGAGGGCACCATCGACGGTCGACGCGTGGTGATCATCGCGTGCGAGTTCGCCTTTCTCGCCGGATCGATCGGTGTCGCGGCGGCCGAGCGCATCACCTCCGCGATCGAACGTGCCACGGCCGAGGGACTGCCGCTGATCGCCTCCCCCACCTCCGGCGGCACGCGCATGCAGGAGGGCACGTTGGCCTTCGTGCAGATGGTCAAGATCGCCTCCGCCGTCACCGCGCACAAGGCGGCGCACCTGCCGTACCTGGTGTATCTCCGCAATCCGACGACCGGTGGAGTGTTCGCGTCCTGGGGGTCGTTGGCTCACGTCACCGTTGCCGAACCCGGTGCACTCATCGGGTTCCTCGGACCACGCGTCTATCAGGCGTTGTACGACAAGCCATTTCCCGACGGCGTCCAGACCGCCGAAAATCTCTACCAGCACGGCGTGATCGACGGGGTGGTGCCGGTCGATCAACTGCGCCACCTGTTGATCCGTGCGCTCCGAGTGATCGTCGACGCCACGGTGTGGCCCGATCTCACCGACGATGAGCCGGCCGAGATACCGGAGCAGTCGGCCTGGCATTCGGTGCAGTCGTCGCGTCGCGCGGATCGCCCCGGCATTCGGCAACTCATCGAACACGCTGCGAGCGAGCACGTTCCACTCAGCGGCACCGGTCAGGGCGAGGCCGACACCTCGATTCTGTTGTCCCTGTGCCGTATCCGTGGTGTCTCTTGCGTGCTGTTCGGCAACGACCGAAGTAGCAGCACCGCCACCGCCACCATGGGTCCGGCGGCATTACGCGAGGCTCGACGGGGAATGCGTCTGGCCGAGGAACTTCGGCTACCTCTGGTACTCGTCATCGACACATTCGGCGCAGCACTGTCCAAGGAGGCAGAGGAAGGCGGCCTGGCACCGGAGATCGCGCGATCGATCTCGGATCTGGTCACCGTCGACACTCCCACGGTGTCGGTGCTGCTCGGCCAGGGCACCGGCGGCGGAGCGCTCGCGCTACTGCCTGCCGATCGCGTGCTGTGCGCCCAGAATGCCTGGCTCGCACCACTTCCGCCCGAAGGTGCCAGTGCCATCGTGCACCGCGACACCGCGCACGCCCCGGACATGGCCGAGGCGCAGGGCATCCGCTCGGTCGATCTACTGCGCGATGGCATCGTCGACGCCATCGTTCCCGAACTTCCCGACGCGGCCGACGAACCGGCTGCGTTCTCCGCACGAGTCGCCGATGCCATCGTCGGGGAACTGCGCGGCTTGTCGACCGTCGACACCGCTACCCGGACTCGTAACAGACTCGGCCGCTACCGCTCGCTGGGATGAGCGGCTTCGCCGCATGTGAGCGAGGTGCCTGCGGAACGACCGCAGGCTCCGCCGTGCACCTGCGAGGTCACGAGCGCTACTACATCCCCCGCACGCAGGTCGGCCGGGAGCTCGACCGGACTCACACAACGGCGACCCGGGCCGTGAACATCGACCTTGACCACCGGACCCACCGAATGTCGGTTGACCACCACGGCCTGCAGCAGATCCCCGAACTCGGCGTCGACGCCCACCTCGCCGGCGATCACCGACCGCACCCGAGTCACCAGAATGCGGCCCCACTGCACCGGAGTGCCCTGCGCATCGGCCAGATCCTCCAGCGCAACGCCGTCGACCGTGATGCGGCCGCAGACGCAATGCGTATCGGCCGGCCAGAGCGCAGGATCGCACCGCGAAACGTAGGCGGCACCGAGGGACGGAAGCATGTCGAGGAGTGTCATGAGAAGAAGTCTTGCGCCGGGCGGTGGCGTCGAACAGGGGTGTTGACGCAATCTTGACGGCAGTGCATCGAAAATTGATGCCGAGCCGCACCCTGTACTAGCTGGTACATTCGACCGGGTGATTGCAGACGACGTCTATCGCCGCGGTCGAGCAGGCCTGCCCGCGTGGATGGCCGACCGCGACGGCCGCCGCACTCCACTTCCGATCGCGCGCTGGATGGGCGGAAGCCATTCCACCGCCGAAGACATCCGGGCGGACGAGGCGTCGATTGCCTTCTGCACCGGCCCCACCCTCGACCTCGGTTGTGGGCCTGGACGTCTGACCGAAGCGCTCACCCGTGCCGGAGTGCCCGCCCTGGGGGTCGACACGTCCTCGGTCGCTGTGGAGATGACGAATCACCGCGGTGGATTCGCTGTGGAACAAGACATATTCTCGGCACTCCCCGGGGCGGGCCAGTGGTCCCACGTACTGCTCGCAGACGGCAACATCGGCATCGGCGGCGATCCCGCCGCGCTGCTGGCGACGGTTCGAGCACTGTTGCACGAGAACGGGACCGCAGTCGTCGAAGTCGAGTCCGCGTCCGATGTCGACGATCGGAACCGAATGGTTCGATGGGAGACCGGCGATTCGGTGGGCGAATGGTTCACTTGGGCCAGCGTCGGCGCGAGTGCGCTGTACGCATCGGCGGTGACCGCGGGCCTTCAGGCCCGTCGAACCATCGAACTGAACGGCCGAGTGTTCGTGGAACTCGCCGTTCGCAGCATCGACCGAGGAGCCGGAGACCCGTGAGCAAGGAGCTACCGAGAACGGCCAAGGGCAGACGAACCAGAGCGGCGATCGTCGACGCCGCAGCATCGATGATGTACGACCACGGTGTCGCTGGAACAACTCTCGACGACGTGCTCGCCGCGTCCGAGACCGGCAAGTCGCAGCTCTATCACTACTTTTCCGACAAGTCGGACCTGGTCGAGGCTGTCATCGCTCGCCAGCTCGAGCGCGTTCTCGCCGCTCAGCCGCGGCTGGCCCACATAGACAGCATCGAGGACATCGACGCGTGGGCCGCCGAGGTCGTACGAAACCACGAGCAGCCAGGCGGCCCGTTCTCGTGCCCGCTCGGCTCGCTCGCCGCAGAACTGAAGAACGACGCGGCGTTCGTTCCCGCTCTGCACGCAGCGTTCCGGCGCTGGGAGCAACCGCTAGAGCAGGGGCTTCGTCGCATGCTCGACCGCGGCGAACTCGACGTCGCGACCGATCCCGCCGCGGCTGCCGCCGCCCTGATCGCATCTCTACAGGGCGGCATGCTGATCGCGCGCATCGCGGGGGACGTACAACCACTGCGCGACACGCTGCAGGCAGCAGTTGCCGCGCTGCGTAGCCGTGCGACCTGAGGACCGACACCAGGATCAACTCTGGCGGTCGGTCACGAAGTGCGCTAACCTCGACCTCACAGTTTGTACTAGCGGGTACAAAATTGGAGACGGGAACCAGAATGCAACGAATTCCCACGTTTCGCAGCCCCATCCGCGGCGTCTGGTTCACGTCGGTCCTCGCATCGGTTCTGCTGGTCGTCCTACCGATCGTGACGATCACCGGGTTCATCTCGTGGGCCGCCTACGGTCCCCAGTTCGGTCAGGCCATGCCGGGCGACGCCGGGTGGCTACGCATACCGTCGTTCGACTGGCCGACCGAACCCGTCTGGTTCTACCGACTCACCCAGGGCCTACACGTGGGCCTCGGACTGATCATGGTGCCGATCGTGCTGGCCAAGCTGTGGTCGGTGATCCCGAAACTGATCGAGATGCCACCGGTTCGAAGCATCGCCCACCTACTCGAACGGATATCGTTGCTGGCCTTGGTCGGCGGCATCCTCTTCGAGATCATCACCGGCGTGCTGAACATTCAGTACGACTACCTCTTCGGGTTCAGTTTCTACACCGCGCACTACTGGGGTGCATGGGTGTTCATCGCCGGCTTCATCGCCCACGTGGTGCTGAAGTTTCCGACCATGGTCACGGCACTGAGAACCAGACCGTTCATGGAACTGATGCGCATTCGCGTGGCCGACACGGTTCCTGACGCCGACGACGAATCAGGTTTGGCCACAACCGATCCCACACCAGCGACGATCAGCCGACGCGGAGCGCTCACTCTCGTCGGCGGCAGCGCACTGTTCGTGGCGGTCCTCAGCGCCGGACAGACGACGGGCGGCTTTCTTCGCGATGCGGCGATCCTGCTCCCCCGCGGGCGGTCCTACGGCAACGGGCCCAACGATTTTCAGATCAACCGCACAGCCCTGGCGGCAGACATCGACGAGGCGCGGACGGGCGACTCGTGGAGACTCACGGTACGGGCCGGTGCCACCGAGGTAGTACTCACCAGAGCCCAACTCGAACAGATGGATCTGCATACCGTCGAACTGCCGATCTCCTGCGTCGAAGGCTGGTCGACGGTTCAGACGTGGACCGGTGTGCCGCTGCGCGATCTCGCGGCACTCGTGGGTATCGACGCCGTCGAGACCGGTGAGGTGCGATCGCTCGAACCCGTCGGGTCGTTCAATCGCGTCACGTTCGGAGGACACCAGATGATGCACCCGGATTCGCTACTCGCCCTTCGGGTGAACGGGGCCGACCTGTCTCTCGATCACGGCTATCCCGCTCGCATCATGATGCCGGCGATACCCGGTGTGCATGCCACCAAGTGGATCGAATCCGTCGAATTCTTCGAGGAGAACGCATGAGTACATTTCGGGCGCGGTACGGTGCCGGCCCGTTGCATCTCGCGGTGACGGTCTGCTGCCTCGCCCTGGCCGGTGCCGTGGTTCTGACGATCGGCTTCCCTGCTCTGTGGAACACCGAGGTGTGGTGGCAGTCCATCGGTCTGTGGTTCGTCGGGGCGGCGGTAGTGCACGACGCCGTCCTGTTTCCGCTGTACGCCGTGCTGGACCGGACGCTGGTCGCTCGTCTGGGCAGGTTCGTCAACGCGGTCCGCATCCCCGCGCTCGGGGCGGGTTTGAGCCTGCTGCTCTTCGCACCGGGGATCTTCGCCCACGGAAGTGAGACGTACGAGGCCGCAACGGGTCAGACACAGGAGCCGTACGCAATGCGATGGCTGCTGTTGGTAGCGGGGATGTTCGCGGCCAGCGCAGCGTTCTACGGCGGCCGCGAAATCCTCAGGCAGAGGCGTTGACGCAATCTTGACGTGCACCGGGCACGGTTGCACGCAACGACCGCCGGTCGACGGGATCCCGCCGGTCGTCGCCGGTAGTGCGCAACCCGGCCCGCACCACGCAGCCCCGAACTACGCTCCACAACATGAGTGGCGAGTATCGGCAGGCCTTCGAGGACAGTATCGACAACCGTGAGCAATTCTGGCTCGACGCCGCGGCCGGAGTCGACTGGGACACCCCGCCCACCACTGCGTTCGACGGCGCGCACTGGTTTCCCGGGGCCCGTCTGAACACCTGCGTCAATGCCCTGGACCGGCACGTCGACGCCGGGCACGGCGACCGGACCGCGTTGATCTACGACTCGGCGATGGTCGGTCTCACCCGCAGCTACACCTACGCCGAACTGCTCGACCAGGTCGCTCGCTTCGCCGGGGTACTGCGCGGGCAGGGCGTGGGGCCGGGCGACCGCGTGGTGATCTACCTACCGATGATTCCCGAGGCCGTCGTCGCCATGCTCGCGTGCGCAAGGCTCGGCGCAGTCCATTCGGTGGTATTCGGCGGCTTCGCAGCCAAGGAACTCGCCGCACGTATCGACGACGCCGAACCCGCACTGTTGATCACCGCCAGCGGTGGATTCGAGCCGGGTCGCGTCATCGAGTATTTGCCTCTGGTGGCACGCGCGCTGACTCTCACCACCGCGAAAACGCCTGCGGTGATCGTGAAATCACGAGAGGGAATTCCCAGCGATCACGACTGGTTCGACTGGGACACCCTCATCGCCGACGCCACCGCCGCCCCACCGGTTTCGGTGTCGGCCACCGATCCGCTGTACATCCTCTACACCTCGGGCACGACCGGCAAGCCCAAGGGTGTGGTGCGCGACAACGGCGGTCATGCCGTGGCTCTCACGTGGTCGATGCGCAACATCTACGATGTGGGGCCCGGGCAGGTGATGTGGACGGCGTCCGACGTCGGCTGGGTGGTCGGGCACTCGTACATCGTCTACGCACCTCTGTTTGCCGGTGCCACAACGGTTCTGTACGAGGGCAAGCCCGTCGGGACTCCCGATGCAGGCGCATTCTGGCGGGTGATCCAGGATCACGGCGTCCGCGCGTTGTTCACTGCGCCGACGGCATTGCGTGCCATCCGCAAGGTGGACCCGCACGCCGCCGAGCTGGAGAAGTACGACACCTCGTCGCTCGAGACCCTGTTCGTCGCCGGTGAGCGCCTCGATCCCGATACGTACGAATGGATTTCGCGCACGCTGGATCGCCCGGTCGTCGATCACTGGTGGCAGACGGAAACCGGGTGGGCGATCTGCGCCAATCTCCGCGGGCTGGAACCACTTCCGATCAAACCGGGCTCACCCACTGTTCCGGTGCCGGGGTTCCAGGTCGGAATTCTGGATGCGTCGGGTAATCCGGTGGAGGCCGGCACCGAGGGCAACATCGTCGTGCAGCTGCCGTTGCCGCCGGGCGCGCTGGTGGGTCTGTGGAACGACGAATCACGTTTCCAGCGTTCGTATCTCGATACGTTCCCCGGCTACTACCTCACCGGCGATTCCGGATACATCGACGCCGACGGCTACGTCTACGTGCTGGGCCGTAGCGACGACGTCATCAACGTCGCCGGACACCGCCTGTCGACCGGGTCGATGGAGGCAGTGCTGGCCGGCCACCCCGCCGTCGCCGAATGCGCCGTCATCGGTATCCACGACGACCTCAAGGGCCAGCGTCCCAGCGGGTACGTGGTGCTCAAGGCCGGTGAGACCATCACCGAGGAGCAGCTGCGTAGCGAACTGGTGGCCATGGTCCGCGATCAGATCGGCGCGCTCGCCACGTTCCGCGACGTGACGATCGTCGGAGCGCTGCCCAAGACCCGCTCGGGCAAGATCCTGCGCAAGACGATGCGCCAGATCGTCGCCGGCGAGGAGTACGGCGTGCCGTCGACCATCGAGGATCCGGCCGTCCTCGACGCGCTGGAGAAGCTGCTCGGCAGATAGCGGCGGTAATACGAGCAACCATGGCCGAAACCCGCGCGCCAGCGGGCACTCCCGCGCGATAGCGTCGTCGGCATGACAGACCTCGACACCCGTCCCGCCGTCGATTGGCTCGCCCTCGGTGCGGTCACCATCACGGTGATCTCGTGGGCCTCGGCCTTCGTGGCGATTCGCGGCGTCGGCGAATCCTTCGGTGCCGGTCCACTCGCTTTGGGCCGGTTACTCATCGGATCGTTCGCGCTCGGCGCGATCGTCTTGGTCAGAAGACAGTGGGTGAAGCCGAACCGCACTCAGTGGCTGCAGATCATCAGCATCGGGGTGTTCTGGTTCGGCATCTACAACGTCGCCCTCAATGCTGCCGAACAGCGCGTCGACGCCGGCACGACGTCGATGATCATTCAGATCGGACCGATTCTGGTTGCCCTGTTCGCGGGTCTGCTTCTGGGCGAGGGCTTTCCGAGGTGGTTGGTGATCGGTGCAGGCATCGCGTTCGCCGGTGCGGTAATGGTCGGCGTCGTCACCGCCGTCACCACCACCTCGACCACCAAAACAGACGCCGACGTCCTCGGCATCGCACTGTGTCTGGTGTCCGCGGTGACCTACGCCATCGGAGTGCTCAGCCAGAAGCCTGTACTGCGCACCATTCCAGGACTCCAGGTCACGTGGATGGCCTGCACCATCGGCGCGGTGTGCACGCTGCCTTTCGCTCCGGCTCTGCTCGACGACCTGTCGACCGCCTCGACCGGTGCTACCGGCGGACTGATCTACCTCGGCCTGGTCCCGACGGCATTGGCGTTCAGCACCTGGGCCTACGCGTTGACGCGAATGAACGCAGGCAAGCTCGGCATCACCACGTATGCGGTCCCACCGATCACGATCGTTCTGGCCTGGCTGCTGCTGGGCGAGGTTCCCCACGTCCTCGCCGTGGTCGGCGGGGTCATCTGCCTGGTGGGAGTCGGGTTGTCCCGCAAGCGATAACGGTCGCTAGAGGGCCTTGAACCGCGCGATCGCCACTTCTCGCTCGTGCTTGTGATCGACGATCGGCTCCGGGTATTCCTTGGGCCGGCCGAACTTCAACGTGTGCACGGCTTTCCCTTCTTCACCGCGTAGCTCGGGCACCCAGCGGCGCACGTACTCGCCGGTGGGGTCGAACTTCTCGCCCTGGGTGATCGGATTGAACACCCGGAAATACGGCGACGCGTCGGTACCGGTTCCGGCGGTCCACTGCCAGCCGTGCTGGTTGCTGGCCAGATCGCCGTCGACGAGATGCTGCATGAAGTAGCGCGCACCCCGCCACCAGGGCAGGTGCAGATCCTTGACGAGAAACGACGCCACGATCATGCGAACTCGGTTGTGCATCCACTTCTCCGAGTTCAACTGCCGCATACCGGCATCGACGATCGGGAAGCCGGTCTCGCCCTTGCACCAGGCCTCGAACAACTCGTCGGCGTGCTTGCCCGAGTCCAGTTCGATAGCATCGAACTTCTTGACGTAGTTCTCACGCGCGCTGTCGGGACGCTGAAACAGGATGTCGCCGTAGAAGTCTCGCCAGCAGATCTGGCGACGATACGACGCTGCGCCCTCGTTGCGGAGCTTGCCCAGGTCCGCGAGCATCGTCCGCGGATGAATGGTTCCGTACTTCAGATGCACCGACATCCGACTCGTCGAATCGAGGTCGGGACGATTGCGCTCGTCGTCGTACGCAGAAACCTCGTCGAGAAATTCCTTCCACTGCTTCGATGCGGCGGCTTCACCGGCAGCCGCGTCGGACGCCTCCTTCTCGGAGGGAATCTTGACGCGCCGAACACCTTTCACCTCGTCCGGGTCGATCCAGTCGGCAGTCTTCGCGGATGTATCGGCAGGCCCACGCCAGCCGTGGTCCATCCACTGGCGTGAGTACGGCGTGAACACCTTGTACGGCTCCCCGTCGTTCTTGACGATCCGACCCGGCGCGACCGCGTACGGGGAGCCGGTCTCGACCAACGTCACCTTCTCCCCGACCCGGGCGTCGCGCTCGCGCCCGTAGGGGCCGTAATCGGCACTGATGTGCACGTCCTCGGTCCCGACGGCCTTCGCCACTTTCGGGACCACCGTCTCGGGGTCACCGTGCACCACCATCAACCTGCCGTCGAGCTGCTCGTTCAGTGCCTCGAGGGACCGATACAGAAAGTCCTTACGCGGTCCGCCGGACGGCTTCAGCAGACGGTCGTCGAGTACGAAGAGCCCAAGCACCGGATCTCCGGACTCGGCAGCGGCGGTGAGGGTGGGCAGATCACCCAGACGGAGATCACGGCGAAACCAGACGATCGACATGAGATCAGTCTTACCCACCCCCGCCGCGAGCAATCCCCGGCTCGATCGTTCGATTCTCAGAGAACCGCCAACAACGACTCACCAAGGCCGCAACTACGGCCTCTACCTTGGGATATACCGAACAGACAAGGAGAACATCATGACGAACGCACGCCCCTTCCCCGGTGCCCTCTCCCTGATCGACAGCACCTGCACCTTCGAGAAGTACTACGAGCAGCTCTACGCCAAGGCCCCCGCGCTCGCCTGGTCACTCGATGCCGACACCGGGCGTCGCAGTGCCCTCGAGGACTTCTTCGCCAAGACACCCGAGGAACGCCGCAGCACCGTCGACAGTTGGGTTGCCTAGCATTGGACCGGTGACCGAATCGCCGAGTGCCCCCGCCACCGTCCTGGTCGTCGATGACGACGCCGACGTGCTGTCGTCGTTGCAACGCGGACTGCGCTTGTCCGGGTTCACCGTCATCACCGCATCCGACGGCGCAGAGGCTCTCGGCGTCGTGTCCAGATCCATGCCCGACGCCATCGTGCTCGACATCAACATGCCGGTACTCGACGGTGCCAGCGTGGTCACCGCGTTGCGCGCCATGGGCAACGACATTCCGATCTGTGTGCTCAGTGCCCGCAGTTCGGTGGACGATCGCATCGCCGGACTCGAATCCGGTGCCGACGACTATCTCACCAAACCGTTCGTGTTGGCCGAGCTCGTAGCTCGAATTCGCGCCATGTTGCGACGACGCGGCACCAGTCCGGTTGCACCGGTGACGGATTCGGGCACACCCAACTCCGCCGTGGCCATCGGAACACTGGTGGTCGACATCCCCGGCTATCGCGTCCACCGGGGCGGTGCCGATATCGACCTGACCAAGCGAGAATTCGAGTTGTTGGCCATCCTGGCTCGTAACAAGGGCGTCGTCCTGACGCGCGAGCGACTGCTCGAACTGGTCTGGGGTTACGACTTCGTCGCCGACACGAACGTGGTCGACGTGTTCGTCGGATACCTCAGACGCAAGCTCGAGGCCGACGGATCGCCGCGCATCCTGCACACGGTCCGCGGCGTCGGCTTCGTCGTCCGGGATGCCGCATGAGCTTCTCCCTGCGCGCCAGAGTGGCCGCGGCCACTGCCCTCGGCGCCACCCTCGTGGTCGCCGCCCTCGCGGTGGTCACGTCGGTCGCCATCTCGCGCAACAACGTCAATCAACTCGACGAGCGCCTGACGACGGCGTCGCAGGTTCTGGTCCCGAACTCGTCGACGTTGGAGGCCTTCATAGACCAGCTCTCGGGCGCGTTCGCCGTCACCATTCGCAGTGGCGACATCGTCGTCGCGTCCACCCCGACACGGCTGCCCGCGCTGGAGACCGGATCGCAGACCGTAGACGTGGACGGTCGACGCTTCCGGGTCTATACCGCGGTCTCGACCGTGGTCTCGTCGATCAACATTTCCATCGGCGTGCCGGCCATCGAGGCGCAACAGGTGACCGACGAGCAACAGAAGCAGGTACTCCTGCTGGGGCTGGCCGCAGTCGCCGTATCCACCGGTTTGGGATGGCTCTTCGGTGGCCGAGCCGTCAGACCGCTCGTAACGTTGACCAGGCAGGTCAGTGCGCAACCGCCGACCGCTCCGGAAACCCGGACTGGCGTCACCGAAGCCGACGAACTCGCTGTCGCCATCGGGGGCATGCTCACCAGACTCAACGAGGCACAGGACCGCACCAATGCCGCTCTCGACACCGCGCGCGACTTCGCGGCCGTCTCTGCGCACGAGCTGCGAACCCCTCTGACCGCGATGCGCACCGACATCGAGGTGCTCAGAACACTCGATCTCGAACCCGCGCAGCAGCGGGAGATTCTGGGTGACCTCGAACGAACACAGGGGCGGGTGGAGACCACTCTGACTGCGCTGGAGCGACTGGCATCGGGCGAATTGTCCAGCGAGGCGGACAGAGTCGAGACCGACATCATCGACATCTGCGACGTCGCCGCCCAGGATGCGCAACGACAGCACCCCGAACTCGACATACGAGTGGAGTCCGCCGCCGATTGCGAGATCACGATGCGCGCGCTGCCGACCGGTCTGAGACTTGCCGTCGACAACGTGATCGGCAACGCCGTACGGCACGGCAACGCCACCTCGATCGTCATCACCGCCGAACGGGTGGGTACGACCGTGCGCGTGTCGATCGACGACAACGGATCGGGTATTCCCCCAGGCGAACGCGACACGGTGTTCGGGCGATTCGAGCGTGGCACCGGGGCCGCGACGGGCGGCTCGGGGCTCGGCCTGGCGCTGGTAGCGCAACAGGCCGAATTGCACGGTGGCCGAGCCTATGTGAGGGACAGCCCGCTCGGCGGCGCGCGATTGGTGCTGGAATTGCAGGACCGCTGACTACTGCAGTCTTACGCAGGTCGCCGAGGGGGAACGGCCGCCGCCGCGGCAACCCGCGCTGTTACCGGACCTGCAGTTATTTGACGTCGAGCAGGTCGATGACGAACACGAGCGTCTTGCCGGACAGTCGGTGTCCTGCGCCTGCGGGGCCGTAGGCGAGCTCCGGCGGAATGGTGAGCTGACGGCGTCCGCCGATCTTCATTCCGGGAATGCCGTCCTGCCAGCCCTGGATGAGTCCACGCAGCGGGAACTGGATGGATTCGCCACGGTTCCAGGACGAGTCGAACTCTTCACCGGAGTCGAACTCGACTCCGACGTAGTGCACCTCGACGGTGCCACCTGCCACTGCCTCTGCGCCGTCACCCTCGACGAGGTCGACCGTCACCAGGTCCAATGGTGCGGGTCCGGCCTGAAATTCGATCACTGGCTTCGTCACTGAAGTCTCCTGCGGTTGCGCCGGCCCGCCGACGCCGGCTGTGGTGCTCTGAATGGCTGTTGTCTGAACGTCGAGCAGTTCGACTCTACGTCGTAGACGGGTCGCGACGGGCGCTGGCACCCGAAAAAGACACGAATTCGCTGGTCGGAGACGCCGGCGGCCCGGGGCATACGATGTAGTGCATGAGCGACACGATCCGCGTCAGTCTCGCCCAGATCACCAGTGGCGAACACCCCGCCGAGAACCTCGAACTCATCGACACTCATGCCCGGGCAGCCGCGCACGCCGGCTCGGACCTCGTGGTGTTCCCGGAGGCGACGATGCGGTGCTTCGGCGGGCCGATACGCAAGTTCGCACAACCCCTCGACGGCGAATGGGCCAACGCTGTACGTGACATCGCGTCCGCCACCGGCATCACCGTCGTCGCCGGAATGTTCACGCCCGCTGCAGCGGACAGGGTGACCAACACCCTGCTCGTGACCGGCCCCGGAATCGATGCGAGCTACGACAAGATTCACCTGTTCGACGCCTTCGGATTCGCCGAATCCGATACCGTCGCACCGGGTTCGGAGCCCCTCGTCGTCGACATCGCCGGAGTTCGAGTGGGCTTCGCAACCTGCTACGACATTCGATTCCCGGCCCTGTTTCAGAAGCTCGGCGACCTCGGTGCGGAACTCGTCGTCGTTCCGGCATCGTGGGGATCGGGCGACGGCAAAGTGGAGCAGTGGACCCTGCTCGCGCGGGCACGTGCCCTGGACTCGACGACCTTCATCGCGGCCTGCGACCAAGCCGAACCCGCTGCCGCCGAAGGGAATGCACCGTTGGGCGTGGGACACAGCATCGTCTGCTCCCCCACCGGAGAGATCCTCGGTCAACTGGACGCGACGCCCGGAATGCTGACCATCGACATCCACACCGAACTGGTCGACGCCGTGCGGAAGACGCTGCCGGTGTTGAAGAACCGCAAGCACTTCGACGCCTGACGGGCCCGCGAACTCGAAGTTATGGATGGATTCCGGCCGAAATACGTCCATAACCTCGAACTCGACGCGCGCACTC
The DNA here is from genome assembly GCF_022810405.1 of Rhodococcus sp. ARC_M5. GTDB lineage: Bacteria > Actinomycetota > Actinomycetes > Mycobacteriales > Mycobacteriaceae > Rhodococcoides > Rhodococcoides navarretei. Next base: position 258,425 of record NZ_JALGQE010000003.1, on the reverse strand, counting down.
GGCCGTCACGCAGCGAGATCGCGGTTGTGCAGCCGAAAGTGGCCATATCGCCTGCGTAAGTGCGAACTCGACGCGCGCACTCGAAGTTAGGGATAGATCCCGGCCAAATTACGTCCACAACCTCGAACTCGGCGCAGCCTCACACAACAACAACGCCGCCGAACCCCAATGGGAGCCGGCGGCGTTGTTGTGCAGCGAAGCTAGCGGGAGCTGACGTCCTGGTAGTCGCGCTCGGTGTAGCCGGTGTAGATCTGGCGCGGACGGCCGATCTTGCCGGTCGTGTCCTCGTTCTGCTCGCGCCAGTGCGCGATCCAGCCCGGGAGACGGCCCATCGCGAACAACACCGTGAACATGCGCGGCGGGAAGCCCATCGCGCGGTAGATCAGGCCGGTGTAGAAGTCCACGTTGGGGTACAGCTTGCGCTCGACGAAGTAGTCGTCGGTCAACGCGGTCTCTTCGAGCTTGAGGGCGATCTCGAGCAGCTCGTCGCCGTTGCCCAGCTTGCCGAGGATCGTATGTGCAGTTTCCTTGACCAGCGTCGCGCGCGGATCGAAGTTCTTGTACACCCGGTGTCCGAAGCCCATGAGCTTGACGCCGTCTTCCTTGTTCTTCACTCGACGCAGGAAGTCGGTGGCGTCGCCGCCCTCGGCCTTGATCTTGTCGAGCATCTCGAGCACGGCCTGGTTGGCTCCGCCGTGCAGCGGGCCCCACAGTGCGTTGATGCCGCCGGAGATCGAGGTGAACAGGTTGGCCTGCGAGGATCCGACGAGCCGGACCGTCGACGTCGAGCAGTTCTGCTCGTGATCGGCATGCAGGATGAGCAGCATGTCGAGTGCCTTGACGATCTCGGGGTCGACCTCGTACGGCTCGGCCGGGAAGCCGAAGGTGAGGCGCAGGAAGTTCTCGACCAGACTCTTCGAGTTGTCCGGGTACAGGAACGGCTGCCCGACGGACTTCTTGTAGGCGTACGCCGCGATGGTCGGCAGCTTGGCCAGCAAGCGGATGGTCGAGAGTTCGACCTGCTCCGGATCGTTGGGGTCGAGCGAATCCTGGTAGTACGCCGACAGCGCGTTGACGGCGCTCGACAGCACCGGCATCGGATGCGCGTTACGCGGGAAGCCGTCGAAGAACCGCTTGAGGTCCTCGTGCAGCAGAGTGTGCCGACGGATCTTGTCGGTGAACTTCTCGAGCTCGACCTCCGACGGCAGCTCTCCGTAGATCAGCAGGTAGCTGACCTCGATGAACGACGACTTGCCCGCGAGCTGTTCGATCGGGTATCCGCGGTAGCGCAGGATGCCTGCGTCGCCGTCGATGTAGGTGATGGCCGACTTGGTCGACGCGGTGTTGACGAACCCGCCGTCCAACGTCGTGTAGCCGGTGGTGGCCAGCAACTTCCCCAGTTCGATGCCGTTGTTGCCCTCGGAGGCCTCGGCAATCGACATGGAGTATTCGCCACCGGGATAGGTGAGGGTGGCTTTGGCATCATTCTCAGCGGGCACGAATGGTCCCTCTCGAACTCGTGTAACGGACACGTACTTGAAGCGGACAGTTCTAACGTCGATAGTGAAACTAGTCTCTCGACGCCTCGGACGCCCAGGGAGGGTCGGCACCGGGGCGCGAAACCGTGATTGCCGCTGCCTTCGCAGCGAACTCGAGCGCTGATTGCCAATCTTGCTTGCTCATCTGTTTCACCGCGTTCGATGTGATAATGCTCTCCTTCTGCAAAAAGCTCAGCAGAGCCCCGTGCACGGTGTCACCAGCGCCGATCGTGTCGACGACGTCGACGGCCACACCCGGAACAGATGTTTCCTCGGCTGCCACGATTCCCGAGGTCGAGTTCTGCTCGGGGGCGGTGAAGACCGAGATGCCGTCGCCGCCGCGGGTCATCACCACCGCGGTGACCCCTGCCGCGAGCCAGTCGTCGACCGTGGTGCCCTGCGTTCCGAGACCCAGCCAATGCGAGTCGTCCTCGGAGACCTTGAGGATGTCGATGCTGGGCAACCACGAACGGAAGCGATCGCGAAAACCGTCGGCGGTGATGTCGCCACTGGTGCTGTCGATGGCAGCAGGCCGAATGTTCGGGTCGAGCATCGTGAGCTTGCCCGCAGCCCGAGCGCGGTGCAGCAGGCCCGCGTACATCGACGCGCCGGGCTCGTAGAGCAGAGACAGTGTGCCGAACGAGAGAACGCTGATCTCGTCCGGCAGGTCGCCGGGATCGGCCACCAGACGGTCGGCAGTGCCGTCGGCGTAGAACGAGTACTCGGCGCTGCCGTCCTCGGCGAGGGTGGTCATCGCCAACGTCGTAGGCTCGTCGCCGCGCTGCACCCACGACACGTCGACGCCTGCGTCGCGCAGACTCGCCAGAATCTGCTCGCCGAACGGGTCGCGGGAGATTCGCGAGAGGTATGCGACGGGCGAACCGAGTCGACCGATCGCAACGGCGACGTTGAACGGTCCGCCGCCGAGTTTGGGCGAGAGCAGCGGACCCTCGTGCACCGGGACCAGATCGACCAATGCTTCACCGCACACCAGAATCGTCACTTCTCGTACCTCATTCCCCAGGTGCCGGACCAGGTTTGCCCTGGTTCGAGCACGATCAGATCGATCTCGGAATTCAACGCATCGGGTGGGCAGGTCATCGGCTCGATCGCCAGCGCTCGTCCCCGATCGGGATAGGCCTGATCGTTGGCGGGATCGGCGGTGAACACCTGGACCCAACCGAAGCTGCTGTCGGTCCACAGCACGGTCGCAGTGCCGTCGGGACCACGCAGCACATGGTTCGCACGACCGTCGGCTTCGGGTAGCGACGCACTGAACGGAGTGTCGAGCTGCACGCCCTCCAGGCTTCGCGGCTGCCGGAAGTCGTACTCGGTATCGGCCGTCGGGACCGAGTTGCCCACCGGGAGATTGCGCACCGGATCGAGCGGTAGCCGCGTCCCGGCCGAGAGCTCGACCGTGCACTCGTCGAGCGGCACATCCCCCACCCGGACGAAGGTGTGAAACCCCATCCCGAACGGTGCCGCGGAATCACCGGCATTTTTCGCCGACGCGGTGACGGTGAGACCGTCCGCCGACAACTCGTGCACCACGGTGACCGTCACCGAGAACGGCCAACCCGGATGCACCCCGATGTCCACGCTCTGCTCGACGCGACTGTCCGTGTGCTCTACGAGAGTCCACGCCACCCGTCGGACGAATCCGTGGCTGGCGTTGTTCCGCGAGGGCTCGGAAATCTCCAACCGATGCTCGACGCCTTCGAAGGCGAACGTGCCGTCGGCCGTTCGATTCGGCCACGGGGCCAACACCAGTCCCGCCGACAGCGGCGGCTTCGAGCCCGCCTCCCAGGTCTCGGTGAGCGGCGAGCCGTCGTACTCGAGCACCCGAAGGCCCGCTCCGACGGCAGCGATGTCTGCCCGATACTTGCCGCTCGTCAACGAATAGGTCTGCGCGTCAGCCATGAGAGCCATTCTTTACCACCGCACCCACTCGGTAGCGAATGAACGCCGGAAGTGCCAGGGCAGCGATCGAGACCCCGATGACGACCAGCACTCCGCCGCCCGCAGCGGCAGCTGCCGTCCCCACCGACGCGGCTGCGGCACCGTGCAGGACATCGCCGATTCGAGGCCCTCCCGCGACGACGACGATGAAGACACCTTGCAGTCGGCCACGCATCTCGTCGGTCGCAACGGTCTGCAGCATCGTGCTACGGAACGCCGCGGAGATCATGTCGGCTCCACCGCCGAGGGCCAGGAACGCCAATGCGAACCAGAGGGCGACGGTGGTGGCCCCGTCGGTGGCCGCGCCGACGGCCAGACCGAAGCCGATCATCGCCACGCCCCACACGACGATGCAGATCAGCACCGCGAGGCCTTGCCTGCGCACTCGCGGCAGCCAGTCGGAAAACACCCCACCCACCACAGCGCCAGCGGACATCGCTGCGAACAGCATGCCCAGAACCGGACCGCCCGACGCCGGATCGCCGAAGCTCTCGTGCGCGATCTGCGGGAAGAGCGCCCGGGGCATACCGAACACCATCGCGATGATGTCGACGACGAACGAGGCCAGCAACACCTTCTGGGTGGCGAGGTAGGCGAAACCGTCGAACACCGAACGCAATCCAGCGCGCTGACCCGACTTCGCCGGCGGAATCCCCGGCAACCGGATCACTGCCCACAGGGTGGCGAAGAGTGCGATGGTGTCGATCAGATAGAGGGTCTCGAGCCCGATGTAGTAGATGAGGATGCCGGCGCTGAGCGGTCCGGCGATAGCACCGAAGTTGAACACCGTCATGTTCAGCGAGTTCGCGGCCGGCAGCTGCTCGGCCGGCAGGATACGCGGGAGAATCGCGCTGCGCGTCGGCTGATTCACTGCGAAGAACGCCTGCTGAACGGCCAACAGCACCAAGATGATCCACACATTGTTCAGGTCCAGGAACGCCTGTAACCAGAACAGAGCCGACGTTCCGATCAGGCCGCACGTGGTGATCATCAGCAGGGTGCGACGGTCCATCACGTCGGCCAGCGCCCCGCCCCACAGACCGAACACGATGAGCGGCACCAGCGCGAAGACACCGGTCAGACCCACGTAGGCCGAGCTCAGCGTGATCTGGAAAACCTGTTGCGGCACAGCGACGATGGACAGCTGCGCCCCGATGACGGTGACGATGTTCGCCAACCACAACCGCTGGTACGCCGGAGTCTTCAGCGGAGTCGTGTCGGCGAGGATGCCGCGCAACCCGCTCACGGTTGCAGACGCTCGATCACACCGCTTGCCACCGTCAGGCGAATTCGATTGTGCATACGGCTCGTTCGGCCCTGCCAGAACTCGACCGTCTCCGGTTCGACGCGAAAGCCGCCCCAGTTGGGCGGCACCGGTACCTCGATACCGTCGAACGTCGCGGTGACCTCGGCCAGACGCGCAGCCAGGTCTTCGCGCGAGCCGATGGGACGCGACTGCTCGGACGCCCATGCCCCCAGCTGCGAGCCGCGGGGCCGCGTGCGCCAGTACGTTGCGGTGGTCTCGGCGTCGACCTTGACCACCGGGCCGCGCACCGTGAGCTGGCGAGCAATTCCGATCCAAGGGAACGTGATCGAGGCGTACGGCGTCGCAGTGAGCGCACGGCCCTTGTCCGAGTCGTAGTTGGTGTAGAACACCACCCCGTCTGCATCGAAGTCCTTGCACAAGACGGTGCGGGTGGCGGGTCTACCCGCCTCGTCGACCGTCCCCAACACGATGGCGTTGGGCTCGGGCAGATTCGCGGCTATCGCGTCGGACAACCACTGCTGCGCCAGCGAACACCACCCGCCCGCCAGAGCATCGACATCGAGGTCCTCGGGCTCTCCGTAGTCCACCCGCATGTTCGCCAGGCGCTGTTCTTCTGCAGACACAAGCCCAGACGCTACTCCCGCGTAGATCCCGGCTATGGTTCTGACGAAGTACGCCCGGATGCGGCGCAGAGCCGGGTGCAGTTGCGACGAGGGAGTCCACAGGCCATGGCTGTTCAACGAGTTCCCGAGGATTTCGTCTCCGGTCTCGAAGGTGTCGTCGCGTTCACCTCCGACATCGCCGAGCCCGACAAGGACGGTGGCGCACTGCGGTACCGCGGTGTCGACATCGAAGAACTCGTCGCACAGAACGTCACCTTCGGCGATGTCTGGGCACTGCTCGTCGACGGAGAATTCGGCCGAGGACTCCCCCCGGCGGAACCCTTCCCGCTGCCGATTCACACCGGTGACGTCCGTGTCGACGTACAGGCGGGTCTGGCGATGCTGGCACCCATCTGGGGCTACCAGCCGATACTCGACATCGACGACTCCACCGCTCGCGACAACCTCGCTCGCGCGTCGGTGATGGCCCTGTCCTACGTCGCCCAGTCCGCTCGCGGTATCTATCAGCCCGCCGTACCGCAGACCCGCATCGATCAGGCCGCGACGGTCACCGAGCGATTTATGGTCCGCTGGAAGGGTGAACCGGATCCCGCTCACGTCGCCGCCATCGACGCGTACTGGGTCTCGGCTGCCGAGCACGGGATGAACGCGTCGACGTTCACCGCGCGGGTCATCGCCTCCACCGGAGCCGACGTCGCCGCCTGCCTCTCGGGTGCCATCGGTGCGATGTCCGGGCCCCTGCACGGCGGCGCGCCCGCCCGCGTCCTGCCGATGATCGAAGAGGTCGAGAGGACCGGTGACGCACGCGCTCTCATCACCGGGATCCTGGACCGCAAAGAGAAGCTCATGGGCTTCGGACATCGCGTCTACCGCGCCGAGGACCCCCGCGCCCGCGTGCTGCGGGCAACTGCGAAGCGGCTGAACGCACCACGCTACGAGGTTGCTGCCGCGCTCGAACAGGCCGCGCTGACCGAACTGCGTGAGCGCCGCCCCGACCGCGCCATCGAGACCAACGTCGAGTTCTGGGCTGCGGTGATTCTGGACTTCGCCGAGGTACCGGCGCACATGATGCCCGCCATGTTCACCTGCGGTCGCACAGCGGGCTGGTGTGCCCACATCCTGGAGCAGAAGCGGCTCGGCAAGCTGGTTCGCCCGGCCGCCCTCTACACCGGCCCCGAACCCCGCACCCCCGAGTCCGTCGACGGCTGGGAGCTGATCCGGTAGTCGACGGTGTCATGACACCCGACTAGCCTGTGGATGCCATATTCCATCGACGCTAGGACGCGCTACTCCATGGCCGAATTGCCGATCATTCCCGCCGATCTTCTGCCCGCCGACGGACGCTTCGGTTGCGGCCCGTCCAAGGTTCGCCCCGAGCAGCTGCAATCCCTGGTCGACGTCGGCGCTTCCGTGTTCGGCACCAGCCACCGTCAGAAGCCCGTCAAGGACGTCGTCGGACGTGTACGCAGTGGTCTGAAGGATCTCTTCTCGCTTCCCGAGGGCTACGAGGTCGTGCTCGGCAACGGTGGCACCACCGCGTTCTGGGACGCCGCTGCGTTCGGCCTCATCCGCGAGAAGTCGCTGCACCTGACCAACGGCGAGTTCAGCTCGAAGTTCGCCTCGGTGGCCAAGAACAACCCCTTCATCGGTGACCCGATCGTCGTCAAGGCCGAGCCGGGCAGCGCGCCCGAGCCCACCTCCGACCCGTCCGTGGACCTCATCGGTTGGGCGCACAACGAGACCTCGACGGGCGTGGCCATTCCGGTCAGCCGTCCGGCCGGCTCCGAGAACGCCCTCATCGCGATCGACGCCACCTCCGGTGCCGGCGGTCTGCCGGTGAACGTCGCCGACTCGGACGTCTACTACTTCGCACCGCAGAAGTGCTTCGCCGCCGACGGTGGCCTGTGGGTGGCGCTGATGAGCCCGGCCGCACTCGAGCGCGTCAGCGAGATCGCTGCCACGGATCGATGGGTCCCGGACTTCCTGTCGCTGCCGATCGCCGTCGACAACAGCAGCAAGAACCAGACGTACAACACCCCGGCCGTGGCGACCTTGCTGATGTTCGCGGACCAGATCGAGTGGCTGAACGCGCAGGGTGGCCTCGATTGGGCCACCGGCCGCACCGCCGATTCGTCCTCACGTCTGTACGACTGGGCCGAGAAGAGCGAATTCGCGACGCCGTTCGTGACCAACCCGGATCACCGCAGCCAGGTCGTCGGCACCATCGACTTCGACGAGAAGGTCGACGCAGCCCAGGTCGCCAAGATCCTGCGCGCCAACGGTGTCGTCGACACCGAGCCGTACCGCAAGCTCGGCCGCAACCAGTTGCGTGTCGGTATGTTCCCGGCCATCGAGCCGGACGACATCACCGCACTGACCAAGAGCATCGACTGGGTCGTGTCCACGCTGAGCTGATTACCAGGGCAGGAGTGGAGCCTGCGGAACGACCATTCGCAGCAAGCTCACAGCTACAGCGCTCCCTTCGCGGCATACACTCGCTATCAAGTAAGCAAGCGTAACGACCGCGGAGGGGAGCGCTCATATGTACAGGCTCCTGGCATTCGCGCTACGGATTCGTGTGACTCTGGTGTACTGCGCTCTCGCGGCAGCGGGAATCGTCGCGCTGGGCCAGATCGGCCCGCACGATCGCTGGCACGTACTGCACGCGGCGAGCACCAATCTGCACAATCTGACCGACGGCCACCTCGCCACCCTCGTCACGAGCGTCTTTCTCACCGAAGGACGGGTGAATTGGTCGTGGTTGGCCGCGGTCGCCCTGTTGTTCGCCGTCGCCGAATGGATCTCCGGCTGGCACCGCTTTCTGCTGACCTTCAGTGCGGGACACCTCGGTGCGACGGTATCGGTGGCCGCGGGCCTGCTCATCGGCATTCACAACGACTGGCTCGCCGACTCGCTGGCGGTGGCCGTCGACGTCGGTGTCAGCTACGCAGCAGCCGCGGTCGCAGGGTCGATGATCAGGTACCTGCCGATGCCGTGGCGTGCGGGCTGGGCCGCACTGTGGATCGGCGTCGTCACCATCAGTGGAGTGTCGGACCCGTCCTTCACCGCCGTCGGCCACGCGATCGCCCTGACCATCGGCTTCGGCCTGGGCGCCGTCTACCTTCGCAGAGACGTATCGACGTTGCCGCACAAAGCAATTGATGGAACATCGACCGAATGGGTGCAGCCGGGCCCGCAGCTGTCTACCCTCTGATAAGGAAACGATCGTCGGCACACGCGATGCGTGTCGAACACCCGCCGAGTACGGCGAGTGAACTAGGCTCGAATTCGACGGTATCGCGAGCCGGCGCGATGAGGAGGTCAAGGTGCGAGACTTACGTGTGGTGGGTCTCGAGGCCGACGGAAAGTTCGTCGTGTGTGCAGATCCCAAGACCGGCGACAGATTCCGGCTTCCAGCCGACGACAAGCTCCGCGCGGCCTCCCGCGGCGACATCGCTCGACTAGGACAGATTGAGATCGAAATGGACAGCTTGCTTCGGCCGAAAGAAATTCAGGCGCGCATCCGCAGCGGAGCGACCATCGAACAGGTTGCCGCCGACTCCGGAATGGCCATCAGCCGCGTCGAGGTGTTCGCGCACCCCGTGCTGCTCGAGCGCTCGCAGGCCGCTTCGATGGCTCAGGCCGGTCATCCGCTGCGCCACGACGGCCCCGCCGTGCAGACCCTGCTCGAGATCGTCACACTCGCCTTCCGTGCTCGCGGGCACAACCTCGACGACGCGGCGTGGGACGCCTGGCGCGACGAGGACAACAAATGGGTCGCGCAGTTGAAGTGGCAGGCCGGCCGCACCACCAACAAGGCGCACTGGCAGTTCCTCCCCGACGGGCACGGCGGCACCATCGCGCCCCTCGACGACACCGCACACGAACTCATCGATCCCGACTTCGGACGCCAGCTTCGCGGTCTGGCCCCGGTGCGCGCACTCGCGTCCGCCGAGGACTCGGGCGACGACGAGGCCTCACAGCAGAGCTTCGACGAGTACTACGGCACCACCGCCGACAGCGAAATGGATGTCGAGACCATCGACGTCGAGGTGGACGCTGTGCAAACCACCGAGCCCGAGCAGCCTCGCGAACCGGCGGCCAGGGAACCCAAGCCCGCACCCAAGCCGGCTGCGGGTCACACCGGCGGCAAGGACAAGCGCGGCAAGCCGGCCATGCCGTCGTGGGAGGACGTTCTGCTCGGCGTTCGCAGCAGCGGTCACAACTGAACGTGACAGATGTGCCGCGCGGTGAAGAATCACCGACGCTCGCACCGTAGGCTTCCCAGGAGGTAACGGAGAGAGAGGTGCCGGTAGTGGGGGCCAAAGCATCAACGATCTGGTACGTGGACGCGCCGGATCCCATTTCTGTTCTCCGAGAGGCAACTACCTCGGACTGGAATGCTGCGACCGCACTCGTCGGACGTCTGTACCCCCACTTGACGGCAGTGCCCCTCGGACAGGGCCCGATATCGACCTCGGCAGGCGTGGACGACGATCACGTCTTCATCGGCTGCTACCCAGGCGTCACCGTGGTGTGTGGATCCAATCTCGCGGTGCCCACGCCGTCGAGTCTTCCCGAATCCTTCACTCGCCCTCTGGCATCCGAGCACACCTACCTCGTCGCCTCGGATCCCCAACACGCCTGGGGAGCGTTCGCCTACTGGGAGCGCGGTGAATTCCGCCGCTCCTTCAGCGCCACACCGGTGTACATCTACGAGGACTCGGGCCTGCCCCTGGTGTGGGAAAGATCCTTCTGGGCCGGTGAGCATCCACTGATCTATCCCCCCGGTGTGATGCCGGATCCGCAATCGCTCCCGTTCCACCCGCAGGAATTCGCCGAGGCCGCCAACGCCGAGTGGCTCGGATTCCGCTACACCGGCGCGCCGCACGCGGACGAATTCGATCCGAACACCCTGCCGGTCTGCGGATTCACGATGTACGTTCCTGGGCAGGAACCGCCGCCACCGAACCAGCAGAACTCCAACGGCCGGGGCGCACAGGAACCGATGCCCGGTGCCCCCGATGAGCAGGCACCGCGGCCGAAGAAGCGTTGGTTCTCGCGCAAATAGTGGCTCGGGTGGGCACAGTTGCACGCAACGACCGCCTGTCGACGGGTTCCCGCCGATCGTCGCCGGTAGTGCGCAACCGTGCCCGCTCCGGGTGCCCGGCGAACGTCAGAACGCCAGCGCGGCCAGTGCCACGAAGCTCAGGATGGAACCGATACCGGCTCCGTACACAGCCCAGCGCCACACCGGGGTCACGAGCCATCGCATGACCGTCGGCGCGGCACCCGCGACAACGATGATGTTCAGGCCGATCGCGAGCAACGGATGAATTCTGGCCAGCTCCAGACCGAATGCTGTCAGGGCCACTCCCACGAGCGCCGCCGAGATCACAGCGATCGGGATTCCGGTCCAACGCACGCTCGCGTCGTGATCGATCACGTCAACCGCACGCGTTCGTAGAATCCCATCGCCGCGGCCGTCGCCACGTTGAGCGAATCGGTGCCAGGGGCCATCGGAATCCGAGCACGAATATCCGTGGCGCGCATGGCATGTTCGGTCAGGCCCGGCCCCTCCGCACCGAGCAGCAGGGCAACCTTCTCCCCCGTCATCGCCGCGGCCAGCGACACCGCCTCCGGGTTGGGCGTCAGCGAGATCAGCTGAAAGCCGTGCGCGCGTACGCGATCGAGGCCGCGCGGCCACTCGGGCACCTTCGCGAACGGCACACGGAGCACATGCCCCATCGACACCCGTACCGACCGTCGGTACAGCGGATCCGCGCACGCGGCTCCGAACAGCACTGCGTCCACCCCGAGCCCTGCCGCGTTGCGGAACATCGACCCGAGATTCTCGTGATCGTTGACGCCCTCGAGAATCGCCACCGTCTTCGCGTCGGCCAGCACCTCGTCCAGTTCCAGCGCAGGCGGTCTGTTCGCCGCCGCCAACACCCCGCGATTGAGATGGAACCCGACGACCTCGGCCATCACCTCCGCCGACGTCCGGTAGAACGGGACGTCGGAATCTGCCAGATCGTCACGCAAGGCGTCGAGCCGTCGATCCACACCGAGCAGACTGATCATCGGGAAACGCGAGGTCAACAGACGCTGTGCAACCAACACGCCCTCGGCGATCACCAAGCCCTTGCCCTCGGGCAGGTCGGGCCGCCTGTCCGACGAGTTGAGATCGCGAAAGTCGTCCAGTCGCGGGTCCGATGGGTCGTCGATATCGATTACATGCACCACCCGCTCATCTTGTCACCCGGCATTTCTGGCAGTCCCTCGGCGAACCACAACCCCTGTGTGGAAAAGTTATGAGCGATGACTACCGACGAATCGATCACCATCCGCACCGCCACCGACGACGACTGGGATGCCGTCGCGCTGCTCGACGCCCATGCATTCGGCGAGCACCAGAACGCCGAGGACCTGGCCGAGACGCAGATCCTGACCCAGTCCGAGCACGTGTACCTAGCGTGGGACGGCGAGACCCCGGTGGGTGTGGCCATGCACTTCCCGATGTCGGTCACCGTTCCCGGTGGTGCGCAGGTCGAGGCGTCCGGAGTCTCCTGGGTGTCGGTCGCGCCGACGCATCGTCGACGCGGCATCCTGCGATCGATGTTCACTCAGCAGCACCGCGCGCTGAACGACGCGGGCGCACCCCTCTCGCTGCTCACGGCCAGCGAGGCGACGATCTACGGACGCTTCGGCTACGGACCGGTGACCGAGGAGATCAGCGTCTCGATCGACCGTCGATTCGCGCAGTTCCGCAAGGACGCGCCCCCGGCAACCGGTGTACGACTGATCGAATCGGCCGAGGCCACCGAACTGCTCCCCGACATCTACCATCGCTGGCAGCAGCAGACCGCAGGCGCGCAGCCCAAGCCGCCGATCCGCTGGGAGCGATTCTTCGCCGATCGTGAGAACCGACGCGGCGGGCTGACGGCGCTGTTCTTCATCGCCCATTCCGACGGCTACGTCGCCTATCGACGCGGACGCAACCCGAGCCGAGTGGTGGTGGAGGAATTCATCGCGGTGACCGACGACGCGTACGCCGCGCTGTGGCAGATCTTGGTCGGGGTCGACCTGGTCGACACCATCGAGGTACGGCAGGCACGGGACGAAGCACTTCCGTTCCTGCTGACCAACAATCGGCTACCGAAGGTCACCGCGCATCACGACGCGCTGTGGGGCCGCATCATGCACGTCGAGGCAGCGTTGGAGGCTCGCACCTACGCACTCGACACCTCGCTGATCATCGCTGTACGAGATCCCTTCCTCGATGCGGGCGGCACCTACTCGCTGACCGTGACCGACGGCCGAGCCACCTGTACCCGGGTGGAATCCGAGCCGGACATCGAACTCGACATCGACGTGCTGGCCAGCATCTACTTCGGCACCCATCGGGCCCGACTGTTCGCCGCAGCCAACCGCCTCACCGCCCGCAACGAAGAATCACTGCATGCACTCGACCTGACGTTCGGAACTGCACGCCCGGCCGTCATGGGTTGGGGTTTCTAGAGCCGTTCGGCGCATCGAGCGCTGACGCCGAGCCACCTCGCATCCAGAGAGCGGCGCACAGCGTCACCGCGATCAGCGCGGTCATGTACGCGATGAATTCGATGCTGTGCCGACTGCTCGTGGCGTGATAGATCAACGGTGCTGTTCCGCCGAAGAGCGAGTTCGCCACCGCGTAGCCGAAGCCGACGCCCAGCGCACGGATGTGTGCGGGAAACACTTCGGCTTTGGCGATGCCGTTCACCGACAGGTAGCACGTCAGAACGACGAACGCCGACATCAGGATGACGAGGACCACCGGTGGGGACGTCACCCGGGTGGTCGCCACCAGCAGCGCCCCGGTACCCGAGATCCCGAGTGCCCCGAAGGCGATGAGTAGCGGCTTTCTCCCGATTCGGTCGCTCAGTGCGCCGCCGATGGGTTGCAGCACCATCAGCACCACGAAGGCGGCAAGTACGACAGCGGTCGCCGTGAGCTCTCCCCTGTCACCGTCCGCGGCGAAGAACGTCTCGCGCACGATCGAGGGAACGGTGACGGTATAGGTGTAGAACGCTGCACTTCCTCCTGCGGTCAGCAGGAACACCCAGACGAGCGGACGCCAGTGATCGCGAAACAGCGCCCCCAGCGTGGACTCTCGCTCTGCTCGTGGCGTTCTCGGCGCAGGTTGCGTGCGATCGAGTCCGCGGGCCCACCACAACGAGGCCAGGCCGGCTGCCCCTCCGGCGACGAACGCCAGGCGCCATCCCCACTCCGAAATCTCTGCACGGTCGCTGCTCGCGAGGAGTACGAGTAGGCAGGCCTGCGCCAGCACGAGGCCGCCGACGATGGTCGCGGCCTGGAACGAGGCGAAGAATCCGCGATGGCCTCGCGTTCCCGATTCGGAGAGCAACACCGTCGCCGCCGCATACTCGCCACCGGTCGCGATGCCTTGGACGATGCTCACGACCGCGAGAATCACCGCCGCCCAGGCCCCGATCGCGTGGACGGTGGGAGTCAGCGCAAGAGCGACCGATCCGGCCGACATCAGAGTCACCGCCGCGACGAGCGCGAACTGTCGGCCACGCGCGTCCGCGAGCCTGCCGAACAACCACGACCCGAGCGGGCGAACGACGAAGGTCAGTGCGAAGAGTCCATAGACGTACACGAGAGAATCGGTCGAGGCCGGATCGAAGAACTCGGTCCGAAAGTACGGCGCGAATGTTGCGTAGAGGTACAGATTGAACCACTGCACCAGGTTCGGCACGGAGCCCGCCAGAATAGCGCGTACCTGCGTACGACGGTCGGGGCTCGCCGGCTCGGTGCGATTCACGTGCTGAAGGTACCCGAACTCCCGGCAACGAGGGCGCAGTCGGAAAGCACATGACGTTTGTCATGACTGGACTGTGACGGTGTCACTTCAGGTCATGATGCGCTGCACTGTTTTCGGTGGTTCGGGCGCAGCAGACTCGTAGTCATGAAGCAACCAGACGAAGGAAACCTGTTCACCGATCTGATGGAGCTCGGACCGGCTCCGACGATGGCGCGTGAGATCGTCGTCATCGTCATCACCATCGCCATCGTCGCCGTGCTGTTCGCGATCGTCGGTACGTCGCTTCCGGCGTTCGTCGTACTCGGCGTCATCGTCGCCTTCATGGGTGTCCGGTTCGTCATCGGAATGCGCCACTGGGGGAAGCAATCATGACCATCATCGATGTCGACGGAATGACTCGACGCTACGGTTCGGGTAAGAACGCATACGACGCCGTCAAAGCTCTCGATCTGCACATCGCCGAGGGCGAGCTGTTCGGGTTGCTGGGCACCAACGGTGCGGGCAAGACATCCACTCTCGAAGTGATTCAGGGTCTTTCGCGGCCCAGCAAGGGCTCGGTCAGGATCATGGGAATGGACCCCGTGTCCGATCGCCGCAAGGTCCGCCCCTCTCTGGGCATCATGCTGCAGAAGGGCGGCCTGCCACAGGATCTGACGACCGCCGAGAGCCTGCGGATGTGGGCAGGTACCTGCAGCAATCCACTGCCGGTGGCGGACGTGCTCGAACGCGTCGACCTGGCAGACCGCGCCGATACCCGGGTGAAGTTTCTCTCCGGTGGCGAGCAGCGCAGACTGGATCTGGCCTGCGCCATCATCAGCCGTCCACGAGTGCTGTTCCTGGACGAACCGACTACCGGACTCGACCCCGAAAGTCGCCGCAACACATGGCGTTTGATTCAGGAGCTGAAGAACTCGGGGGTGACGATCATGCTCACGACGCACTACCTGGACGAGGCCGAGTCTCTCTGTGACCGGTTGGCGATCATGCACCGCGGCACAGTCGTTCGCAGCGGAACGGTGGACGAGGTGGTTGCCGACCACCCCGCGAAGATCGAACTGACAGCCCCCGGTACGGCGCTGCCGACATTGCCCGGTACGTCCGTCGACGTCTCGGGAGAGACCATCTCGATTCAGACGTCGTCGGTGCAGGACACCTTGACCGATCTGTTGCTGTGGGCTCGACACAACGGGGTGACACTGCACGGCCTGGACGCCCGAGCGGCGTCGCTGGAAACCGTGTTCCTCTCCATCGCAGACGAATTCGACAATACGGACGTTACAGACCAGAAGGTGATGAGCGCATGAGCACGATGACCGCCCTGTCGCGAGCAGAGTTCACGCTTCTCGGACGCAACCGAGTACTGCTGTTCAACGCGATCGTCATGCCGTTGATCGTCCCCA
This sequence comes from Rhodococcus sp. ARC_M5, assembly GCF_022810405.1. GTDB lineage: Bacteria > Actinomycetota > Actinomycetes > Mycobacteriales > Mycobacteriaceae > Rhodococcoides > Rhodococcoides navarretei. The sequence goes on along the minus strand of NZ_JALGQE010000003.1, from coordinate 242,811 downwards.
TCGTGCTGCTGATCATCGGCAGCCGGGGTGACGGCGGGCTGAGGGACGCAGGCGTCGCGAGTGCGTTGGAGATCTTCGCACTGTTCCTGCTGGTGCTCTTGGTCTACTACAACATGCTCTCGGTCTATGCCACACGTCGAGACGAGTTGGTACTGAAGCGACTTCGTACCGGAGAAAGCTCGGACGTTCAAATACTGCTGGGCCCGGCGATACCCTCGCTGGTACTCACCGTCGCGCTCGGCCTGATCGTCGGAGCCGTGGTGGTGGCCTTCGGTGGGCCGGTTCCCACCAATCCCCTGCTCGTCGCCGTCGCACTCCTCGGCGGCGCGGCACTCTTCGCGGCACTGGCGTTGATCACGTCCGCCTTCACCCGCAACGCGGAAGCCGCACAGATCACCAGCCTGCCGGTCATCCTGCTCGCCATGGTCGGGTCGTCTGCGCTGCGTGGCGTCGTCCCGGATTCATTGAGCAACGTCATCGAGCTGACTCCGATGGCCGCAGTGTCGGACCTGTTGAATTTGGGCTGGTTCGGCACCACCACCCCCGGCGACGCGTCGGTCGGGTTCGCCGCCACCTTCGGCGAAGCCGGAATGCCACTGGCGGTGATGCTCGCCTGGATCGTCGGCAGTCTGCTGATCGCCCGCACGCATTTCCGCTGGGAACCGCGATCCTAGATCGCACCCTTCGTCGACCGTCTGCAAGGCTGGAGACCATGAAGCTGTACGAGTACCTCAATCCACTGCACGGCTGGAACGACAGCAGTGCAGTGGACAAGGTGCGCGTCTACACCCGTCAATCGTTCCTGACGCTCGCCGTCGCTGTGGGAATCGCAGCGATGCTCACATCTCTGCAGTACGACGACTATCTGTCGATGGCGGCGGAAGCGGTCTGCGCCGCAGCTACTTTCGTAATTGTGCAGCGCACTCCCGCTATCGGTGGCATCTCGAAGGCAAGTCCGCGCGTGCCCCTGGTGATCATGGCCGTCTCCGCTGTCGTGGTGGCGTTCAGCGGAGACTCGAACAACATGCTGTGGGCCGCCGCCCTCGCCACGACTGCCGTGGCAGCTCTGATCCCGTTGCGCTGGTGCCTGGCGGCCGCCGTGGCCTCTGCTGCGCTTGCGGCGGCTCTGGGGCGCCCCGCGATCGAAACGCTGGTGCTCGGTCTCTTCATCGCCTTCATGGCCTTCACCCTGCAACTGTCGGCATGGCTGCTGCGCATCGTCACCGAACTCGACGCCACCCGCGACGCCGCGGCCGCGCTCTCGGTCGCCGAGGAGCGTCTGAGGTTCTCGCGAGATCTGCACGACGTCGTCGGACGCGCACTGTCCGCCATCGCCGTCAAGAGCGAACTCGCCGCGACGCTTGCTCGTCGGGGTGACGACCGAGCTGCGGGCCAGATGGACGAGGTCCGCCTGCTGGCCCAGGAATCCATGGCCGACGCCAGAAAGCTCGTTCGCGGCTATCGATCGGTCGATGTGGCATCGGAACTCGACGGAGCCCGATCGCTGCTGTCCGCCGCAGGTATCTCCACCGAACTGGTCGGCGAGACCTCCACTCTGTCCGAGCCGGCGGCCGAGGCGGCTGCCTGGATCGTCCGTGAGGGTGTGACGAACATTCTGCGCCACTCCGCGGCCACCTACTGTCTGATCGAACTGACCGACAACAGCATTCGACTCGTCAACGACAATCCGCACGCGTCGGCCGGCCGCGACGACGGCACCGGCCTGAGCGGTCTGCGCGAGAGATTGGTCGCGGTCGGAGGTGCGCTGAACACAGAGAAGACGAGCGAGGAATTCATCCTCACTGCGGCGTTACCGACATCGACCCAGAAGCCGAGGACCACACCATGATTCGAGTTCTACTGGCCGACGACGAGAATCTGATCCGAACTGCTCTGGCGACCATGCTCGATCTCGAGGACGACATCGAGATCGTCGGGCAGGCCGACTCCGGCGAGAAAGCGTTGACCATCGCAGCCTCTCTTGCCCCCGATGTGGCAGTGCTGGACCTGCAGATGGGCGGGATCGACGGCATCGAGACGGCCCAGAAGATTGGAGAGGCCCTACCGACGTGTGCGTCGATCATCGTGACCAGCCACGGTCGACCCGGCTATCTGAAGAAGGCGTTGGAGGCCGGAGTGCGCGGGTTCCTGCCGAAGACCACCTCGGCCGCCACCCTCGCCGAGGTGGTGCGCACCGTGCACGGCGGCGGACGCTACGTCGATCCGACGCTCGCTGCAGAAGCCATCGGAGCTGGGGATTCTCCGCTCACCCCGCGTGAGGCGGACGTGCTCGAGTTCGCCGCCGACGGTGCATCGATAGCGGAGATCGCACAGCGCGCGCATCTGTCGCCCGGCACCACCCGCAACTACCTGTCCGCCGCCGCCGCGAAGCTCGGCGCGGCGAATCGGCACGAGGCCTGCGCACTGGCCCGACGCCACGGGTGGATCTGAACGCGTCACACCTTGGCGGTGGCGGCCACCGTATCGAGCGTCGGCAGCCGGTGTCCGCCGGCGGGCGGTACCACGGTGATCCGCAAGTTGTTGTGCCGCAGTAGATATACGGCCGCGAAGAGTCCCGTTGCCAGGGAGATGATGCCGCCGAACACGAGCGGGGCACGCGGATCGAGCACATCGGCGAGCCAGCCGAGGACCGGGCTGCCCAGCGGGGTTCCGCCCAGGAAGCACAGCATGTAGATACCCATCACGCGTCCGCGCATATCGGACGGCACCGACATCTGCAGAATATTCATCGCGGACGTCGTGAAGGTCAACGTCAACGCGCCGGTAGGCACCAACAGGATCGCCACCAGAACGTAATTGGGCATCAACCCCACGAGCAGCTCGAAAATCCCGAACGCGATGACTGCACCGATGAAGAGCCGTAATCGCGGTGCCGTGGCGCGCCGGGCCGCCAGGGTCGCTCCGGCCAAGGTACCGACGGCGAGGGTGGTCGACAGCAGACCGTAGGCGTCTGCTCCGCTGCCGAACGTGTTGCGCGCCAACACCGACAGACTCAGCGGAAAGTTCAGCCCGAATGTCGAGACCATGAAGACCGTTGCCAGCAGGACCCTCAGGTCGCCGCGCCCCCAGACATACCGAAAGCCCTCCCGCACCTGCCCTTTGGCGCGTGGGGCGGGTTCGACGCGGAAGAGCTGACCGACGTTCATCGCCACGAGGGCACCGAACACGGCCGCGAACGACACGGCATTGATGAGAAACACCCAGCCGGTGCCGACGAGGGTGATGAGCACTCCGGAGACGGCAGGCCCGACGATGCGGGCCATGTTGAAGGTCATGGAGTTCAACGCAATTGCGTTGGCGAGTGTCTCTTTGCCGACCATCTCGATGGTGAACGATTGCCGCACCGGCGCATCGATCGCCGACGAGCAGCCGAGGATGAAGGCGATGAGGTAGACGTGCCACAGCTCGACCATCCCCCCGACATCGAGCACACCCAGGACAAGGCCACAGACCGCGGCGAAGATCTGGGTGATCATGAGGAGCTTGCGCTTGTCGTACCGGTCCGCCAGTACCCCTCCCCAGACCGACAGGAACAGCGTCGGCCCGAATTGCAGGGCCATGACGATGCCGACGGCAAAGCCGTTGCCGCCGGACAGCGTCAGAACGAGCCAGTCCTGGGCGACCCGCTGCATCCAGGTGCCGACCAGCGAGACGATCTGCCCCGAAGCCCACAATCGGTAGTTGCGAGTCTTCAGGGCGGCGAACATCGTCGAGCCGGAAGTACGGGAAGCAGGGGCCACCGTTCAAATAATAAACCTAGGTAACTACTCGGAGTCGCTGACCAATGCGCTGATGATTTTCACCGCGTCTCGAAGCGTGTCGAGCTGCTCGGGTCCGAGCCCTGCCAGCTGCGCGGTCATCCACGCCTCGCGGGCACTGGCCTCGTCGGCGATCAGCTCTCGGCCGGCCGGCGAGAGCGACACGATCACCTGACGTCCGTCGGTCGGATGCGGCGTGCGCACCACCAGACCGAGCTCGGCCAACGATGCGATCACCCGCGTCATCGACGGAGGCTGCACCCTCTCCCGCGCAGCCAACGCACCGGGAGTCATATCGCCCTCCCGGCTCAGCGTGGCCAGAGCCGACAGCTGAGTCAGTGATACTTGCGAGTCCACTCGCCTACCCCGAAGGTGGCGAGTCAGCCTCACCACCGCAAGCGACAGATCGCTTGCCAATTCCCGATTGTCTTTCACAATGTTTCCCGACGTCACAGCGCAGAGGATACGCCTTGGTACCGACCACGCATCATGTAACCGCCTCCGTGATGGGTCCGACGGCGAAATATGCGACGAACAGCAATGCGACGATCCACAGCAGGGGATGTACCGACTTCGCCCGGCCGGACCCGACGGCGAGTATCACCCAGGTGATGAAACCGACGCCGATCCCGTTGGCGATGGAGTACGTGAACGGCATGACCACGATGGTCAGAAAGGCAGGCAGCGCGTAGTCGAAGCGTCGGAAGTCGATGTCGAGTACCTGCCCGATCATCAGCGCACCCACCACGACCAGGGCCGGAGCCGCTGCTTCGATCGGAACGACGGCGGTGAGCGGAGTGAAGAACATGGCCAGCAGAAAGAGCAATCCGGTGACGACGTTGGCCAGTCCGGTGCGGGCACCCTCGGCGATGCCGGACGCCGATTCCACGAACACGGTGTTCGACGACGCCGAGGCCCCACCTCCGGCGATCGCTCCCGCTCCCTCGACCACCAGCGCCTTGCCGATGTTCGGCAGTGTCCCGTCCTTGTCCAGCTTGGCTTCCTTACCCAAACCGGTCATCGTGCCCATCGCGTCGAAGAAGTTCGCGAGCACGAGGGTGAACACCAGCAAGCTCGCGGCCAGCACGCCGATGCGCGTGAATGCTCCGAGGAGATCGACGTTGCCGACCAGCGACAGATCGGGCGACTGCACCAACTGACCCGGCAACTGCGGTACCGACAGATTCCAGCCCTTCGGGTCGACGCCGTTGGACGGACCCACATCGGTGACGGCTTCGACGATCGCCGCCAGCACCGTCGTGACCACGATGCCGATCAGCAGACCGCCGCGCACCTTGCGCACCACCAGCACACCCATCAGCAACAGCCCGAACACGAAGATCACCGTGGGCCACGACGCGATGGACCCGTCGATCCCGAGGCCGACGGGAACCGTCGTGCCTGCGGCATCGGGGATGCGGCGGACGAACCCGGAGTCGACCAGCCCGATGAAGGCGATGAACGCGCCGATGCCGGCCGCGATCGCCGCTTTGAGTTCGGCCGGGATTGCGTTGAACACCGCCGTGCGGAACCCGGTGACGGCCAGGAGCACGATGATGATGCCGTCGATGACGACGAGCCCCATGGCCTCGGGCCACGTCACCTGAGGAGCGATGGTGACGGCGAGCAGGGTGTTGATGCCCAGGCCCGCGGCGATGCCGAAAGGGTAGTTCGCGATGATGCCGAAGGCGATGCTCATGAACCCGGCCACCAGCGCCGTGACGGCGGCGACCTGGGCAACCGGCAGGATGTTGCCGAGCACGTCGGTCTTGGCCGCTGCATCGTCGGCCGAGAAGCTGCCCAGAATCAGCGGATTGAGGACGACGATGTAGGCCATGGCCACGAACGTGACCACGCCTCCCCGTACCTCGGATCCGACGGTCGAGCCACGCTCGGTGATCTTGAAGTAGTTGTCGAGTAGCCGCGACGACAATTGCATGAGCGAACGATAAAGCACACCGCGAGACTTGGGGAAATATGGTGGCGTAGCGTGATTTTGTGGCCGACCTCCCCCAGATCCCGCGCAGCCTCACCGATCCCGTGCCGGTGTTGGCGATCGGCATCCTCGGGTGGATCGTGGCACTGGTGGTGTTCACGGCCACCGGAGACCGGGACGGCGACGTCCTCGCAACGTGCTGGTCCGGCATCGCGGTGGGTGCAGTAGGGTTCGGGATCTTCCTGCTGCAGAGAGCGGCGTCACGTCGCGGGAGCAGAACCGCCCAACGCGGGCTCGATTGAGACCAGCATCACGTAAGCGCCATCACCTTGTGGCCTCTGACGTGGGCAAACTAACCCGTCAGCCGGTTGAGTAACACAAAGTTAACGTGGACCATGGGTTATGTCAGTTCAGATAACCTCTCGATCCACGAAAGCCAGGCCATGAAGTTCGTCGCTCAGTACCGCAATCGCCGCAACCACGTCCGCTCGCTCCGCGCCCTCTATGCACGCGCCAACGCTGTCTCCAGCCCGGCCATGCGCGACGAGTTGCTCGTCATCGCCCAGCGCTCGGATTTCTCGCGCTGATCAGCCTGACGGCATAGATCCATCCCAGCCCCCACAGGGCACCGAACACCCAGCCGGCCAACACATCCGTGGTCCAGTGCGCACCCAGATAGATCCGAGAGAATCCGATCAGCAAGGACGCGACCACAGGTAGCGCAAGCAGTACCGGCCGATGCAGCCGCGGATCCGGCGATCGCAGCATCACCGCGATCGCCACCGTGGCAAGCAGCATCGACATCGTCGCGTGGCCCGATGGAAACGAATGGCTCGCAATATCCACCAGCCGCTCCGGAATCGGCGGACGCTCCCGCGCGAACGCGAATTTGAGCGCATTCATCAGACCCCACCCGGTCAGCATCGAGCCCGCCACCACGACGGCATCAGATCTGCGTCCGACGCGAAGCAACGCAACGACGACCACCGCGGACAGCAGAAACATCGACACCGTGTTGCCCAGCGTGGTGATGATCCAGAACATCGTCGTGACCCACTCGACTCGATGCTCGACCATCCAGTCCAGGATCACCCCGTCAGGCCCCACGTGGTCGCTCCCAACTTTCCGTGCAGTGGACCGTTCCGTCGGCGGTCACCCACCACGGGACTCTGCGCTCGCCGCTGACCGCACCCGACAACCGCACCACGAGTTCGCGATGCACCACCACCCCACCGGACGGCAGCGGCAATCCCATGACCGCGCAGGCCAACAGAGCCCCGGGTTCGCGATCCCAGGAGCTGACCCGTCCGGTTCCGAGTACCTCGCCACCGATCGCCTCCGACGCCGTCCGGATGTCGAGAACGTCGGCCAGCGCGGCCCCGGAGGCCATGTCCGAGAGCACGGCGATCTCCTGCGGCACCACGCTCGCCAGCCATGGGGAGTCGATCACGAGCGCATCCGACGCATCCACGACGTCGCCGACAAGGGTGCGGACACGATCCGGTGGATCGATGTCCGAGACCTCGATGCGGCGCTCCGCAACAGCGGTGGCGATCGACGTGTGGGTTCTGGTTATCACCGCAGGCGTCGGACGCCGCTTCGGGTCCGACAGCGCTGCCAGCAGCACGCGAGCCGTTTCGGCGCTGTCGCAGACCGACGCGCTGAGCACCGCCTGCAGTTCGTCGGCACGCGGATGATCCAGCGGATCGAGCAACCCTGCGAACGTCTCGTCCGACGGTGCTCGAAACGCGATCGGACGCGAACCATGGACTCGCGCGTGCCGCCCGATCCACCACGCGGTGTAACCGTCACGGTCGGTCAGTGCCGCACAGGTACTCGGATCGTCCAGCAGGACGGTCAGCGCCTCGGACCAGACGTCCGATCGGACGAGGTCGAGATCCCGCACTGCGAGAAGCGTTTCCGGCTCCTCGGACAGACTCGACCACCATGCCGACTCGTCGTCGAGATCGTGATCCGGCCCGGTCGGCAGCTCGTCGCGCAGCACAGAGAACCCCCACCCGACCCCCACTGCTCGCAGCGCCCGCTCACCGAACCTGTCCACCACCGCAGTCGAGAGGACGCCGAACGGCGAATCCTCGATCAGCAGATCCGCCAACGGCGCTCCGGGAAGCAACAATTCGTCGGCGCTGCGCAATTCGCCCTCGTCGTCTTCGAGGGGCAAACCGCCGAGCCAACTCGGCAGTTCACCCGCCTGCACCGCCCGCGCCAGCGCCAGCACGGCGGAGACCAGCCCGTCGACATCCTCGCTCTCGTCCCAGTCGAGATCGTCCAGGGCCGCCTCGAGCGCCGGGTCGGTGAGCAGTTCGGTCGCAGTCGCCTCGCGAGCACCCAGCCGCGTCAACAGCGGGCTCACCGCATCCGGATGCACCAGCCGGACCCAGGTGACAGCAGCAGCAGCGTCGGAGCCGATCACCGTCGTCCGCGGACCGGTCACCGTACGACCGTCCGCCAGCGGAACAGGCAGCGCGGCAAGCTCTTCCGCAGCCACACCGTCGACCACGAGTGGAGCCAACGCGTCGAACAGCCGCTGCCACCAACTCGGCTCGCGATCGAGCCCACCGACCATCTCCGCCAGCCTCGCCAAACCGATCCGGTGCACCCCCACCGCCGCGAGCGCCGACGCCTGCCGCGCACCCGACAGCGATGCCGCGACCAGATCGGGCACGACGCCCGCCAGCACCGACGTGAGTTCCTCGGTGGCGTCCGCAACGACGTTCGCCCGCTCGGGCACGAGGTCATGTCCGTCAGCGCCAGGAAGCCATGGTGCACAGGACAATCGGTGAAAGACGAGTTCCCGCAGTGCACCGTCGACCGCACTGCGGGCGAATCCGACCTCGGGTACGAACGAGACCCTGGATGCGGCAGGCAGCGAGGCCACGAAGTCCACGTAGCCGAGCGCGACCGCGTCGAGCGAGACACCCGGCAACACGCGTCGCCGATCGGGCTGCATCGGCACATCGGCAATTACCAACGCGGGCAACGACAACAGCTCGTCCGAGCGGGTCGGAGCGCGCAACACATCGGGCGACGCGGGAACGGGAAGACCGTCGACGACCGGAGCGAGCCATCGTGCGGCCGGTGTCGTGAACTGTCGCCAGGTTCGCGATCCGATCACGATCTCGGCACTGTTTCCTTCGAGTTGCGTTCTCGAGCAGTCGATCACGACGCCGTCGATCTCGATGGAGTGCAACGCCTCCAGTTCGAGCAGCAGGTCGACCGCCTCGTCCGCGGACCCTGCGGCGAAGGAATCCGCCGCCACATCACCTCGCAGTGTCAGCACGATCTCGGTATCGAACCCATCGGCGGGCGAGGCGGCGACCGGCCATGCGAGCCGCAGCACCGGAACGCCGGTATCAGGCGGGCGCATGTCTCGTTCACCCAGCGCCTCGCGCGTGCGGTGCGCGCTGAACGCCACGCCGCCGCCACGCGATCGCACCTCGATCTCGTCGGACACCGATCGCACCGCAGTGAACCCGACACCGAATTGCCCGACGCCCGAATCTGCGGCAGTCTTGCCCGACGCCCTCAACGCGGTCAACGCGTGCACACCGGAGACATCCAGCGCAGCACCGGTATTGGCGACATGCAGGGCGCCGTTCTCATCGGTCCACACAGCCAGCCGGCCCGGGACGCCTGCCCGCTGCGCGGCATCGGCTGCGTTCTGTGCCAGCTCGGTCAGCAGACGATCGCGGTAGCCACCGCGCACCAGATCGGACTCGGACGCAGAGTCCTCCCGAAGCCGGGTGGGCGACGATGCCCACGCCGCGAGAATCGACTCCCGCAGCGATTCGGTATCGAACGGATCGATCAGCTCGGAGATGCCGAATCTTCTTCCTGCGCAGCACGATCGGTGGCGCTCGACGCATCATCGGTGACAGGCGAGACGTCGGCCGAGACAGCTTCGGTGGCCGACGACTCTGCCGACGCGATCGCGTCCGGGGCCGGGACGTCATCCGAGGCCTGATCCGGGACGGTCGTATCGACGACATCGGTCGCCTCGGCCGCAGCAGCCGTCTCGACAGCGTCCGACTCGACAGCGTCCGACTCGACAGCGTCCGTCTCGACAACGGCGTCCGGCGCGGCTGATTCGGCTGATTCGACCGGGGCAACCGGCGAGGCCACCACGTCGAGTGCAGCGTCGTCGTAGGGCTCGAATTGCGGCGATCCGGCTCCGCTGGGGAGTTCGGTGTCGGAGTGCGCTCCGCAGCCGTACTCGGCGTGCACCACGTGTCCGTCGGCGGCGAATTCGTTGCCGCACACTCCGAATGCGGCGGACAGCGAACCGGCGAGGGGAAGGTAGAAGCCGCAGAGCCCACAGGTCGACGGCGCAGCCTTGGCCATCTCGGTGTCGGGACCGAAGTCTCCGTCGTGCCAGCGCTGGGCGGCGTCGAGACGTCCTTCGAGGCTGGTGACCTTGGTTCGGCCGAGACCGATCTCGCCTGCCACCTCGTCGATGGCAGGGTCACCGGACGCGACGTACCCCGGCACGAGCCGCGGATCGTCCTGGCGCGGAGACAGCAGGTCACCGGGCCCCAGATCGCCGGGACGGATGCGCTCGTCCCACGGCACCCAGGACGGTGCCACGAGGGCGTCGGGGCCGGGCAGAAGAACGAGCTCACTGACGGTGGCGTGATCCGCGTCCTCCGGGGCGGCGACCACAACGGCCCACTGCCAACCGCGGTACCCCTCGAGATCGCTGGCGAACCGGTGAGTGGCCGCACTGAAGTCTTCGGCGGTGACCCCGAGGTACTCGCCGATACCGCCCTCGCCCAGGTCGAGCAGTGCCTGCCGCGCAAGGTCCACGGCATCGGCCAAGACGGGGCGGATGGAATCGAGCTCTGGAGAAGATGTGAAACTCACACATTCAGTTTGCCGCATCGACTCGTTGACGCCCAGTTCGGGCTGCCATCATGGGTGCAATGACCGTCCGTGCTCGCACCTTCGCTGCCCTCGTGACCTCACTGCTGGCCGTGTCCGCATGCTCGTCGACGACGCAACCGGCTCCGGTGACGTCCGACTCGGTTCCGGCACTGACCACCGAGGTCGTCCGCGAATACGACCGCGGCGACGACGCTTTCACCCAGGGATTCGAGATCGACGGCGACGTCCTCTACGAAGGCACCGGACTGGAAGGCTCGTCGTTCGTCCGCCGTACCTCGCTCGAGAACATGACCGAACTGGGGCGGGAGGATCTGCCGTCCGACCTGTTCGGCGAGGGCATCACCGTCGACGGCGACACCCTCTGGCAGATCACCTGGCAGGACGGGGTCGCGATCGAACGGGACCCGGACAGCCTCGCCGAGCGACGCCGAGTGGACTACGACGGCGAAGGATGGGGACTGTGCTCGCAGGACGAGCGCCTCGTCATGAGCGACGGCTCGTCCACCCTCACCTTCCGCGACCCCACCTCGTTCGAGGCCGAGTCCGCCGTGGACGTCACGCTCGACGGCAATCCGGTGGAGCGGCTCAACGAACTCGAGTGCGCCGACGACGGATCGGTGTACGCCAACGTGTGGCAGACCTTCGACATCATGCGCATCGACCCCGAGACCGGCGCGGTGACAGCCGTCATCGACGGCACCCCACTGTGGAATTCGATGTCGGCCTCCGAACGAGACGGCGCCGACGTGTTCAACGGCATCGCGCAGATTCCCGGCACCGACCGGTTCCTCGTGACCGGCAAATACTGGCCCAGGATCTTCGAGGTGCGATTCACCGAAACCGCGCCCGTAGGACAGAATTGACACCGTGACCGATCCACGTCTCCCCCACACCCCACCGGGTGCGGACGACCAACACCAGGATCACTCCGCGGGCTCCGCTCACGACCCACACCAGGATCACTCCGCAGGCTCCGCTCACGACCCACACCAGGATCACTCCGCAGGCTCCGCTCACGACCCACACCAGGATCACTCCGCAGGCACTTCTCCTGACCCACTCGCGCATCCGGGTCTGGCGAACTACCCACCCGCGACTCCTGTCACGCCCACCCATGTCCCGAGCAGGCGTCAGCCCTTGCCGCCGTTGCACCCGCCGCGAACCGAGCAGATCACGGCGGCGCGCGGCAAGTCCGGTGCCCGCAAGCCGCCGCCGATGCCCAAGAAGCTGACCGTCACCCGCGTCGCCGCCATGCGCGGACGCGAACTGACCGGCAAGGGAATCGCGTCGTTCCAGCGAGCCGCGAAAGCCGACGGTGCCGACAAGTCCGGACTGACGGCCCTCACCTACGCGACCATGGCGAACTTCGCTTCGGACGCCGCGCTCGCGATCGCCTTGGCCAACACTCTGTTCTTCTCGGCTGCCACCGGGGAGGACAAGACCAAGGTCGCTCTGTATCTCGTCATCACGATCGCGCCGTTCGCGCTGATCGCGCCGCTCATCGGACCGTTGCTCGACCGGTTGCAACACGGCCGACGCATCGCGCTCGCCACCTCGTTCGGGCTGCGCACCGTGCTGGCGGTGGTGCTGGTGTTCAACTTCGACAGCTGGGTGTTGTATCCGGCCGCGCTCGGCATGCTCGTCCTCAGCAAGTCCTTTGCGGTACTCAAGAGTGCCGTGACGCCGCGAGTACTGCCACCGGACATCGACCTCGTGCGCGTCAACTCTCGACTCACCGTGTTCGGTCTGCTCGGCGGCACCATCGCCGCCGGCGCTGTCGCCGGCGGCATCGCGTTCGTTGCGGACTCCCCAGGGGCTCTGTGGTTCGTCGCCGCGATCACCGTTCTCGGTGCCTACCTGAGCATGCGCATCCCGTCCTGGGTGGAGATCACCGAGGGCGAGGTGCCCGCGACCCTGAGCTACCACGCGGATCAGCACCACACCGATCGAGACCGCGGCAACGACTACCCCGGCAATGGGGCTCCGACGGAGACCATCAGACGCACGCCACCGGCCGACGGACCCGCCAAGAATCGCAGACAACCGTTGGGCCGGGCGGTGATCGTCGGCCTGTGGGGCAACGGCACCATCCGGATTCTCACCGGCTTCCTGACTCTCTATATCGCCTTCGTGGCCAAATCCCGCACCGAACACGAACCGCTGCAGCAGGCCGCCATGCTCGGACTCGTCGGAGCCGCAGCAGGCCTCGGCAACTTCTCGGGCAACGCGCTCGGTGCCAGGATCAAACTCGGCCGGCCATCCCTTGTGGTCCTTCGCTGCACCCTCGCCGTCACTGTGGTTGCCGTCGTCGCCGCAGTGACCGACAGCCTGCTCACCGCGGCGGTGGCCGCGCTCGTGGCCTCGAGCGCCAGCGCACTGGCCAAGGTCTCGCTCGACGCGTCCTTGCAGGCCGATCTGCCGCCGGAGTCGATCGCGTCGGGATTCGGCCGATCGGAGACCGTCATGCAGCTGTGCTGGGTGCTCGGCGGCACGCTCGGCGTCCTGCTACCCACCGAGTATTGGCTCGGTTTCAGCGTGGTCTCGGTGTTGCTTACGATCGGGCTCGTGCAGACATTCCTCACCTACCGCGGCAGATCGCTTCTGCCCGGCTTCGGCGGCAACCGCCCCGACCACGTCGAACAAGAACTGTCCGACGGTACCTTCGGCGAAAACGTGACCAAGTGAATCTCGCTCCCCGCACCAAGAAGATCGCGGCCCTGCTCTCCGCGGGTCTGCTCGTCGTCGCCGCCGCGTTCGTCGCGGTGCTCGCCCTGCTGATCGGAAACGCACCGGAGAAGGAACCCGTCATCTCCGCGTACTCCAACGGCCGGACCGTCGAGGTCGAGCCGTACCTGTACTGCGCCGTCAGCGACCCGCTGTGCACCAACGTGGGAGAGACCACCGAGATTCGGGTCGGCACGGCACCGACGGTGCAACTCTCACTCCCCGAGGCCGTCTACTCGGCACCGTGGGTACTCGCCCTGGTCTACGGCGACGACAGCGGAAACATCGTCGAGGACAGCCGGTTCAACGAGCCGGGAACCAGGTTGAGCGTCACGGTGCCGACGATGGACGACAGCGACCGAACCCTGCTCGGAGTCGAGGTTCGCCTGCCCACCGGCATCATCGACACCGACACCAATCAGGAGGGCTTCGTCAGCCACGCCATCTGGTCGATCGGGATGCTGCCCTAGTCGTTCTGCGGGGTCAGCTGTCGAGCTCGCGCGCGACGGCCCGGACCACCTCGGAGATGCGCTGCGCGATCTTCCGGTCCGGGTACTTGCCCTTGCGCAGTTCGGGCTGCACGGTGGCTTCGAGCAACGTGATCATGTCCTCGACCATCCCGTGCAGTTCGTCGGGAGTGTGCTTGCGCTCGACGGGTTCGCGGCGGGTGCTTCCGGTGTTCTGACGCACCGACGGTGCCGGCTCGAGCACCTTCAGGCTCAGCGCCTGCGGCCCGCGACGGCCTGCGGCCATACCGAATTCGACGCGCTGACCGGCTTTGAGGCCCTCGACGCCCTCGGGCAGCGCCGAGGAACGCACGTAGACGTCCTCGCCTTCCTCCTGCGAGAGGAATCCGAATCCCTTGTCGACGTCGTACCACTTCACCTTGCCGGTCGGCACTGAGCTCACCCGTTCATCTGTTGCTGTCGATGGTTGCGTTGTTCGTGGAACCGATGTTCGGTCCGCACAAGTTTCGCGCCCCACGAGAACGTAGGACGCGAATACGCCAGTCTAGCGCGGTGAGCCCGGATAGAGCATTCGAGTTGTTCGCCTCACCGCGCCCTCACCGCATCACGCTTCGCACTACCGTGGTGCATGTGGACACATCGACTCGTAAGAGCAGCACCGTACTGCTGCGCATCGCGCTGGCCCTGTTCGCGATCGGCCTCGTCGCCATCGTCGCGATCCTCGTGTTTCCGATCTTCTCCGCCGCCAAGCCCCCACTCGGGCTGTATCTGACGGCCATGTTCTCCGCGCCGACCGGCTTCGTGCTGGCCCTGGTCTACGCGTTGGCATCCGGACGACGGGCGCGCTGATCATGAGGTTGATCCTGAACGTCATCTGGCTGGTCTTCGGCGGCCTGTGGCTGGCACTGGGCTACTTCCTCGCCGGACTTCTGCTGTGCATCCTGATCGTGACCATTCCGTTCGGCATCGCGTCGTTCCGCATCGGCGTCTACGCACTGTGGCCGTTCGGCTCGACGATCGTCGACAAGCCGGGGTCCGGATCCGGCGCACTCGTCGGGAACGTGCTGTGGCTGATCCTCGCCGGTTGGTGGCTGGCCCTGACTCACGTGGTCACGGCCGTCGCCATGGCGATCACCATCATCGGTATTCCGTTGGCGATCGCGAACCTGAAGATGATTCCCGTATCGCTGATGCCCCTCGGCAAGGACATCGTTGCCATTCGGTGACCTCTCGGATCGGTTGCCGTTGATGTGACTTCCATCACATCACGCTCCGGTAACGGACAGGCAACGGACAGGGGTTCAATGCCCGGCACGTCCACTAGCTGGGCGGACGCGAGAGACCCGAAAGAGGTACAAAACGCGCTCGGGGCGACGCACCGAAACCGACAGTTACCAAATAGTGACGTAAGGCGGGAGTTTCAGTACGGTCAGCAGCGGCCGGAAAGTTCGGCCGAATTCCGGCCCGCAGCGCCAAACCTCGTCCCGCGGGAACCGGAACACCCTCGACGATCACCCAGGGGACGAGGACGGGGGACCCACGTCCTCCATGGACAACCGGGAAGTTGTAGCGACTCACGAAGCCGCACCGACTTCCCTTGGGGTGAAGCCCAATTGCCCACTTTCAGGAGTGAGCGAAACGGCCGGGCTACCTCTCAGCCCGAACCCGACAGCTGACCTCGCAGGCGCGTGTGGAGAGGATTTCAACTCGTATGAGCGGACGTCATCGCAAGCCGAGCACCACGGGCAAGACCGTCGCAAAGGTCGCAGTCACCGGAGCCATCATGGGCACCGCGAGCATCGCCTTCACCGGCACTGCCAACGCGGCACCGGATTCCGACTGGGATCGCTTGGCTCAGTGTGAAGCCGGCGGCAACTGGGGCATCAACACCGGCAACGGTTACCAGGGCGGGTTGCAGTTCTCCCCCAGCACCTGGAACGCACACGGTGGACAGCAGTACGCGGCCACGGCCAACCAGGCCAGCCGCGAAGAGCAGATCGCAGTCGCAGAGAAGGTCCTCGACTCGCAGGGTTGGGGCGCATGGCCGTCCTGCTCCTCCAGCCTCGGACTGAACAGCGCGCCCACCGAGCGCAGCGTTCCGGTCACCCCCAAGGCACCGGAAGTTCCCGCGCTCCCCGACCTGTCGTCCATCCCGGCCGTGGACAGCTCCGCCGAGGTCGTCGAAGGCATCGTCACCGCCGTTCAGAACATCACCAACGATCCGCAGATCGCCGCGTTCGTGCAGAACGCGGCCCAGGGCATCCAGCTCGATCCGCAGGTCGTGAACTTTTACCAGGCCAACAAGGCATTCCTGCCCCAGTAAGCTGCCTGGCTGCTCCAGCTCGTACGAAAAAAGCCCCCGACGATGTCGGGGGCTTTTTCGTGTTCGAGGGCCGCGGTCAGCGATTGACCACGGTCACCGGATGGGCGTAGGGCAGGTCTTCGACGGGCAGCGGGAACTCGGTGTCCTCACCGAAGGGTGACAAGCCACCCGATCGCGCGGACGAGAGTTCGGTCACCGCGTGGTCACCGCGAGCGGTTTCCGGCCAGCCTGGATCGACATAGGGCTTCTTCGACTTGTTCACCATGCGCCCATTTTGACACCTGCCCTGCGGCGAGCACCAGCCCAGGTCTCTAATCTGATAGACGATGACCGACACGACTGCGCACCGACACACCGACACGCCCCCAGATCTGCCTCAGTGGATCGCAGCTCGAACCGACGCCGAGCTGATCAAGGCCATGTCGCTGCGTCCGGATCTGACCGCGCCGCCGCCCGCATCCCTGGCCGTGCTGGCCGGACGGGCCGAGCAGCGCCGGTCGATCCTGCACACCGCAGACACCCTCGACACCCTCGCACTCACGGTCCTCGAAATCCTCGCCGTCGAAGAGGCCTACGAGCGGCCCGTCACCCGCGCAACGTTGCTTGCGGTGGTGGCCAAGCGCGCACTGGCCAAGAGCGTCGACCGGGCGCTGGCCCAACTGCGCGAACGGCTGCTGGTGTGGGGAGACGCAGCCGGGTTCCGGATCAGCCCCGCAGCGGCGGATGCCGTGCCGTGGCGCATCGGGCGCGTACTCGACCCGGTCGACAATCTCACCGAGGCATCCATCACCGCTGCACTGGCCGAACTCGGCGACGGTGAACGCAACCTCCTCGACACCCTCGCCAGATCGTCGCCGACCGGGCGTACCAGGGACGCTTCACCCGGTACACCCCCGGATCGGCCCGTCCAGAAGCTGCTCGCCAAGGGCCTGCTGATCTGGTTGGACGAGCAAACCGTCGAGCTTCCCGTCCAGGTGGGGCAGATTCTGCGCGGCGAGCCGATGTCCGACCCACGCTCTCTCGCCGAACCCACGCTCGACACCACTACGCATTCACTCGCCGACGTGGACGCCGCCGCGGCAGGCGAGGCACTCGAGCTGGGCAGGCACTGCGTAGCGATCATCGAGGCACTCTCGACCGCACCGGCACCCGCCCTCAAAGCCGGGGGCCTGGGAGTGCGCGAGCTCCGCAAGATCACCAAGGCCACCGGACTCGACGACGACCGCGTGAGCATCCTCGTCGAGCTTCTCGCCGCCGCCCATCTGATCTCCAGCGGAACACCGGACCCGGTTCCCGCGTCGGACAACGGCGACGACTACTGGGCACCGACGCCTGCCGTCGACGCGTGGCTCGCCGCCGCACCGGCGGCCCGCTGGCACACGCTCGCCGCCGCCTGGCTCGAAGTGCCACGGGCACCCTGGGTCATCGGGATGCGTGACCCCAACGACAAGCCCATCGCCGCCCTGTCCGAGGAAGTCCGCTCTCCGGCCGCACCGCGGGATCGACGCATGATCCTGGAACTGCTCGCCGAACTCGGCAGTGGGCACGCAGCGCAGCCCGCCGACCTCGCTCGCACCCTCGCGTGGCGTCGACCTCGGTGGTCCGGACGCTTCGGCGTCACCCCCGTCGGCCATGTTCTCGCCGAAGCGACGGCGCTCGGCATCGTCGGCCGTGGAGCGATGTCGACCCCGGGTCGCTCGTTGCTGCACGACGGCAATGCCGAAGCCGATATGCGTGCGGCTCTACCCGAACCCATCGACTACGTCCTGGTGCAAGCCGACCTCACGCTGGTGGCACCCGGCCCGCTCGAGCCGGACCTGCAGGATCGGATCGAACTCGTGGCCGACGTGGAATCAGCGGGCGCAGCCACGATGTACCGGATCAGCGACACGAGCCTGCGCCGCGCACTCGATGTGGGACTGAGCGCGTCCGAGTTGCACGCGTTGTTCGCAACCCACTCGCGGACGCCGGTGCCGCAGGCCCTGACCTATCTGATCGACGACGTGGCTCGTCGACACGGCCGCCTCCGAGCAGGCGTCGCCGCGTCGTTCGTTCGGTGCGAGGATCCGGCGTTGCTCGCCGAGGTGATGGCGTCCCCGGCGGCCGAATCGCTGGCGCTGAGGGCACTGGCCCCGACCGTCGCGATCTCACAGGCTCCGCTCGCCGAGGTGCTCACGGTGTTGGCCGGAGCGGGTTTCGCGCCGGCAGGCGAGGACTCGTCCGGCACCATCGTCGATCTGCGTGCCCGCGGGTCGCGGGTCTCGGCACGGCGGCCGCGCCAGGCGTTCCGCACTCCGGCCGTCCCCACCGAGGAACAGCTGGGGTCGTTGGTGCGCGGAATGCGCGCTGCCGACCGAGCGGCAGGCAACGGCGGCGCAGTGGTACGCGCCGACGGATCCCGGGCCAGCAGCACCGCGACGATGACGCTGTTGCAGACCGCAGCGAAGGTCAAGCGGAGTGTGAGCATCGGCTACGTCGATGCCCAGGGGGTTGCCACGCATCGCATCGTCGATCCGATCAGCATCGGCGGCGGTCAACTCGACGCGTTCGACCCCGCCACCGGTGGGGTTCGACGCTTCACCCTGCATCGGATCACCTCGGTCGCGCTGGTCGAGTAGACCGGGCTCACGTGCACGCACGCCCCTACCTGTGGACAATGGAGAAGTTGCGCTCTTTCGAGCGCAGCAGATGTCTCTAGGAGGAACCGTGACCGACGGCCCGCTGATCGTCCAGTCCGACAAAACGTTGTTGCTCGAGGTCGATCACGATCTCGCGGGCGCAGCGCGGGCGGCCATCGCACCGTTCGCGGAGCTCGAACGTGCCCCCGAGCACGTGCACACCTACCGCATCACCCCACTGGCACTGTGGAACGCACGTGCCGCAGGCCACGACGCCGAGCAGGTCGTCGACGCGCTCGTGAACTTCTCCCGCTACGCGGTGCCGCAGCCGCTCCTGGTCGACATCGTCGACACCATGGCTCGGTACGGCCGACTGCAGTTGGTCAAGAGCCCGGTCCACGGCCTGGTACTGATCAGCCTGGACCGCGCGGTGCTCACAGAGGTGATGCGGCACAAGAAGATTGCGCCCATGCTCGGTGCGATGGTCGACGAGGACACGGTGATCGTGCATCCCAGCGAACGCGGCCACGTGAAGCAGATGTTGCTCAAGATCGGCTGGCCTGCCGAGGACCTCGCCGGCTACGTCGACGGCGAAGCGCACCCCATCGAGCTCGACACCGAGGGCGGCAACTGGACGCTGCGCGACTACCAGGAGATGGCGGCCGATTCGTTCTGGGCCGGCGGCTCGGGCGTCGTCGTACTGCCGTGTGGCGCCGGCAAGACGATGGTCGGTGCCGCCGCGATGGCCAGAGCCAAGGCGACCACGCTGATTCTGGTCACCAACACCGTCGCCGGTCGGCAGTGGAAGCGCGAACTCATCGCACGCACCTCGCTCACCGAGGAGGAGATCGGCGAGTATTCGGGCGAGCGCAAAGAGATTCGCCCTGTGACAATCGCCACGTACCAGGTGATCACGCGTCGCACCAAGGGTGAGTACAAGCACCTCGAACTCTTCGATTCCCGGGACTGGGGATTGGTGATCTACGACGAGGTGCACCTGCTGCCCGCGCCGGTGTTCCGCATGACGGCCGATCTGCAGTCGCGTCGACGCCTCGGCCTGACCGCGACGCTCGTCCGCGAGGACGGCCGCGAGGGCGACGTCTTCTCGCTGATCGGACCCAAGCGCTACGACGCCCCGTGGAAGGACATCGAGGCACAGGGCTGGATCGCGCCCGCCGAATGCATCGAGGTTCGCGTCACCCTGACCGATGCCGAGCGCATGTCGTACGCGGTCGCCGAGCCCGAGGAGCGCTACAAGCTGTGCTCGACGGCGCACACGAAGATCGCCGTCGTGAAATCGATCCTCGCCAAACACCAGGACGCTCCGACGTTGGTCATCGGCGCGTACCTCGACCAGTTGAACGAGCTCGGCGAAGCGCTGAACGCTCCGGTCATTCAGGGCTCGACCAAGAACAAGGAACGTGAAGTGCTGTTCGACGCGTTCCGCAAGGGCGAGATCCAGACGCTGGTGGTGAGCAAGGTGGCTAACTTCTCGATCGACCTTCCGGAAGCGTCCGTTGCAGTGCAGGTTTCGGGAACGTTCGGCTCCAGGCAGGAAGAGGCCCAGCGCCTCGGCCGACTGCTCCGACCGAAGCACGACGGCGGTCAGGCGCACTTCTACTCGGTGGTCTCCCGCGACACCCTCGACGCCGAGTACGCGGCCCACCGCCAGCGTTTCCTCGCCGAACAGGGCTACGCCTACCGCATCACCGACGCGGACGATCTGCTCGGTCCGGCGATCTGAGACTTCGGGTCGGCTCGGCACCGTGCTAGGAATACCTGTGTGCGCAAGTTCGAGTTCCCCGTAGACGTAGCCCACGCGAAGTCGGTCAACGAGACGTTCACCGAGCTTCGTCGGTTACGGGCCTCTGCGGCGCTCACCGCCGTCTTCCTGATCGCGCTGGGGGCCTGGTTCATCTGGATCGCGGCCCCGTGGTCGTACATCCTCGGCGCGGTGTTCCTGATCGGCGCGGCCACCTCGCTCTGGGTGATGCTGTGGGCACCGCGAAAGATGGGGTCCATCGAATCACAATATGCCGCAGGCGATCTCGTGCCGGCGGTGGTGGCCGAGAAGCTACCGAGTGGAGCAATACTGCTGGCCCTGGTCGACATCGCAAAGCCAGGGGTGAACGAGCCGCACTACGTGTTGATCACCCGCGTCGTGCGGGCGCTTCCCGGCCACGCCGTCGAGCGGGGCGCGCAGGTGCCTGCGGTGTCGGTTCTCGCGGACCGGGGCCGGAACACCGGTGGGCG
The DNA here is from genome assembly GCF_022810405.1 of Rhodococcus sp. ARC_M5. Taxonomy (GTDB): domain Bacteria; phylum Actinomycetota; class Actinomycetes; order Mycobacteriales; family Mycobacteriaceae; genus Rhodococcoides; species Rhodococcoides navarretei. The sequence continues at coordinate 221,809 of NZ_JALGQE010000003.1, read as the reverse complement.
GACGTGGCAGCTGGCCTCGGCGATGCCCATAGCCTGGGGAACCACCGACAAGGCGGTCATCGCACGCGCCGTCGACGAGATCACCGAGGGCGAATGGGCGCTGCTGCACGCCAACATCGGTCTGTCCGAGAAGGTTCGCACGGCCAAGAATCAGCAGCTGCTCATCGACCCGGCGGATCTTCCCGACGACCTGCGCTGATCGGGGCACCTCTCGTACGCTCAGCCTCGAAACAGCCATCGCGGGGATGCGATTCGAGAATTGTGGCTCGACTCGATACTTGTCGACAACTGACCTCAGGTCGCACTATTCGAAGCCTTCGACGGAATGCCGTGTGATCATTCGAATTGTGGTCGGTGAGGTCAGTAGTACGTCATTGCATGCTCCTCCAGCGCAGTACTTCAGCGACCACGCTTCGTGCGTCGCCTCGTCCGTCGCGATCGGAACGGTGTGAACGTGGTCGTGAGCCCACCGAGACTCCCGAGGGCAGGCTTCGGCGGCGAGCGCGTGATCACGCAGCGAGTTCCAGAGCCGAGCGGGTCGATACCGACCTGATCCAGCCGTTCTGCTCGGTGAACTACGCTGCAGGAATGTCCGAGTTGTTGCCCTCGCGCACAGTGGCACGGTTGCGCCCGTTCTCTTCGACGATCTTCGCCGAGATGACCGCACTCGCCGTCCAGAAGAATGCCGTCAACCTCGGGCAGGGCTTCCCCGACACCGACGGCCCACCCGCCATGCTCGAGGCAGCTCGCGAGGCCATCGCGAACGGACTCAATCAGTACTCCCCCGGCCCCGGCATGCCGGTGTTGCGCGCTGCCATCGCCGACGACCGTGCGGCCCGATTCGGACTGAGCTACGACCCCGATTCACAGATACTCGTCACCGTCGGTGCCACCGAGGCGATCTCGGCGTCACTACTCGGTCTGATCGAGCCAGGCGACGACGTCCTGCTGATCGAGCCGTTCTACGACTCCTACGCGGCCGCCATCGCCCTCGCCGGTGCCACCAGGACCGCCGTGCCCCTGGTCTCGGACGGCAACGGGTGGACCGTCGACACCGACGCCCTCGCACGCGCGATCGGGCCTCGCACGCGCATGCTGATCGTCAATTCCCCGCACAACCCCACCGGCACGGTCTTCGACCGCGACACCATGATCCGCATAGCCGACATCGCGGTGGCCCACGATCTGCTGGTCCTCACCGACGAGGTGTACGAACACCTCGTCTTCGACGGTGGCGTGCACACCCCGATCGCGACACTGCCCGGGATGTTCGAGCGCACCGTCACCGTGTCGAGTGCGGCGAAGACCTTCAACGCCACCGGATGGAAGACCGGCTGGGCGCTCGGACCGAAAGAGCTGATCGACGCCGTCCGCGCCGCCAAACAGTTCATGAGCTTCGTCGGCGGCACGCCTTTTCAGCCGGCCGTGGCCTACGCGCTCGAGCACGAACAGGCCTGGATAACCGCCATGCGCGACGGGCTGCAACGCAAGCGGGACACCCTCTCGATTGCTCTCGCCGCCGCTGGAGCGGATGTGAAATACAGCGCGGGAACGTATTTCGTCTGTGCCGACATCGCACCGATCGGGCGGGGCGACGCCTACGAGTTCTGCCGTTCCCTCCCGGATCTGGTGGGTGTCGCGGCCGTTCCGGTCACGGCCTTCGTCGACGAGCCCGCTCCGTGGAAGTCGTTGGTGCGCTTCGCTTTCTGCAAGCAGGACGAGGTACTCGCCGACGCGGCCGAGAGGCTGCGGACATTGTGACTCCGCAGCCGACGATCCCGGCGTATTTCGTCAGACAAGCCGTCGACCTCGCGACGAACAGTGGTGTCGACCTGACCTACCCGTTGTCGATGGCGGGCATCGGATCCACCATTCTCGACAACCCGGCCGAGCGTCTGACCACCCGGCAGGTCACCGCGTTCACCCAGGCGGTCTGGACGATGACCGGCGACGAACTGTTCGGCCTCGCCGCAGTACCGGTGCGGCGCGGGAGCTTTCGCGTGGTGTGTCAGACGCTCATCCACACCGAGAACCTGTGGGCGGCACTGATTCGGATGTCCGAGACCATGCGGGTGTTGATTCCGGTACGCCCCATGACGTTGGATCGGACCGAGGAGTCCACGGTGTTGACGGTGCACGTCACCCCCACCACGCACCTGAGCCCGGAAGCCAACGAACTCGCCGAACGCTTGCTGACCGATTTTCTGTTGATTCTGCTGCACCGATTCGCGGCCTGGCTCATCGGCAGCCGGGTCAAACTGCTGTCGGTCCAGCTGCCCTACGCGTTACCGGGACCGGAGGCCGGGAAGATGTACGACGCCATCTTCGGCACCCACGTCGAGTTCGGAACCGATCTCGCCACACTCGAATTCGACACTGCTGTGATGCGAGCACCGATCGTGCAGACCGAGGCCACTCTGGCGGAGTATCTCGCGGAATCGCCCAATCTGCTGTTCTCGTCGCGAGATTACGACAGCACGGCCTCGAGCCAGGTCCGCCGCGCTCTGGAAACCGGATTCAAGGGCGGCGCACCGGGGACCGAGGAAATCGCGGCAATGCTCAACATCAGCCCACCGCATCTGCGACGCATCCTTCGGCAGGAGGGCACCTCGATCAACCAACTGCGAGAAGAGGTTCTGCGCGATGCGGCGATCTCCGGGCTCAGCCGCGGCGACAGCGTCGACGACATCTCGACCCGATTGGGCTTCTCCGAGCCGAGTGCCTTTCGCCGAGCCTTCAAGCGGTGGACCGGCCAGACCCCCGGCGCATACCGTCTCAGCTGACGCAGAACTCGTTGCCCTCCGGGTCGGTCATGGTGATCCAGACGCTGGGGCCCTGCTGTCCTCGATGCAGTACCGTCGCGCCCCGCGCTTCGAGTTCCGTCACCACCGATTCGCGCTCGTCGCCGACGCGGATGTCGAGGTGCAACCGATTCTTCACCGTTTTGGCCTCGGGCACCGATTGAAAGAGCACTCGCGGGGTGCCGGGCGACTCGGCGTCGACGATGCCCGCGCCGGCCCGCCACACGAGAACGCCCTCGAAGGTGGTCGTGTCCTCGTCGCGAGCGTGTCCAGCGGCGACCATCTCACGGATGAAGTCCTCGTTGCTGGGTTCGGACTGCCAACCCAGAGTCTGCGCCCACCACTTCGCCAGCGCATGGGGGTTGACGCTGTCCACGACGACCTGAAATACGTATCCCATGGTGGGACAATACCGCCGGTCACTGGAAATGGGAACACCTGTTCGATACAGTCGAACCATGTCGCTCGCGATGCAAGGCTCGTTGTTCGGTGACGCGGAGGGCGGCGTCGGGTCGCTCGAGTCCGTCACCCGTCGCGAACTCACACTCGGGGCGTGGGTGGACGTTCGCCCGGGTTGGTTGTCCGATACCGATCTCTTCGACTCGCTGGTGACCGACGTCGATTGGCGCGCCGAACGCAGACAGATGTACGACCGCGTGGTCGATGTGCCACGGCTGCTTCGGTTCTACGGCGAGCGCGAGCGTTGGCCCGACGCAACGCTGTACGACGCGCGCGACGCCCTCGACGAGCACTACCGCGACGAACTCGGCGAGTCCTTCGCCACCGCCGGACTGTGCTACTACCGCGACGGCTCCGACAGCGTGGCCTGGCACGGCGACAACATCGGCCGCAGCGCCACCGAGGACACCATGGTCGCGATCGTATCGCTCGGTGCCACAAGGCAACTCATGCTCAGACCGCGTGGCGGCGGAACGTCGCTGAAATTCACGCTCGGTCACGGAGACCTGGTGGTGATGGGTGGCTCGTGTCAACGGACCTGGGAACATGCCGTACCCAAGTCCACCCGCGCGACCGGCCCACGCATCAGCGTGCAATTCCGACCGCGCGGGGTTCGTTAGCGAGCGGTTCGGGAGTTCCGACGCTCCTCGACCGCCGCAGCCAGCACGTTCAACTGTGTTGCCGTGGTGTCCCAGTCGAGGCAGGCATCGGTGATCGACTGCCCGTAGACCAGATCGTCGCGGCGACCGAGTTCGAGATCCTGACGCCCCTCGACCAGGAAACTCTCGAGCATCAGACCGACGATGCCGTGTTCGCCTGCCGCTACCCGGGCGGCCACGTCGGTGACGACGTCCACCTGCTTGTTGTGGTCCTTGCGGCTGTTGCCGTGACTTGCGTCGATGACAACGCGCTCCGGCAGGCCCGACTTACGCAGTCGCGCAACGGTATCGGCGACCGATTCGGCGTCGTAGTTCGGTCCGTCGACGCCCCCGCGGAGAATGACGTGGCAGTCCGGGTTTCCGACGGTACGAATGAGCGCTGCTTGGCCGTCCAGATCGGTGCCGGGGAAGACATGACTCGCCGCGGCGGCGCGAGTTCCGTCGACCGCTACCTGGATGTCACCCTCGGTGGAGTTCTTGATCCCCACCGGCATCGACAGCGCACTGCACAGCTGGCGGTGCACCTGGCTCGCAGCGGTCCGTGCACCGATCGCGCCGTAGCTCACCAGGTCTGCGATGTACTGCGGAGTGATCGGGTCGAGGAATTCGCATCCGACCGGCAGACCGAGCGCCGAAATATCGAGCAGCAGTTGGCGTCCCACCCGTAGTCCGGCGTTGATGTCGAAGCTGCCGTCGAGGTGCGGGTCGTTGATCAGCCCCTTCCAGCCGAGCGTCGTCCGGGGCTTCTCGAAGTAGACCCGCATGACGATGTGCAGTCGGTCGCCCAATTCGGCTGCCGTGGCGGCAAGTCGGCGGGCGTAGTCGAGAGCCGCGTCGGTGTCGTGCACCGAGCACGGGCCGACCACGACGATCAGCCGATCGTCGGTGCCGTCCAGCACGTCGACCACTCCCGCACGTCCGGTTCGGACGGTCGCCGAGATCGCGTCGTCCACAGCGTGTTCGCGGCGCAGCACCGACGGGGCAATCAGTGGACTGATACTGATGGTCCGCTGATCGTCGAGAGGTGGGGTGTCGAGAGAGAGTGTCATGAGAGGGCGTTCCTGTTCCCAGGCCGGCTCATCATGCTCCACACGCACTTCGAGCCGGTCTGTATCCGGCTCGTGGGGTGGAAGTTCAGCGCATGGCGTCGCTGGCTGACCCACCCGGGGCCGGCCTGCTAAACCAGAAATACGTGCGCTGCATGAGAGCACCGTAGCAGACGCGCAGCACCGATCTCGGCCCGTCGAGGTTTAGGCTAGCGTTACCTGCCTCTGTCGGACCCGTGAAAGAGAACGAAGTGAAACGTCTACTCCTGGCCACCACGATCGCCGCGGTCACCGCACTGACCACCGTTGCCTGCGGCGACACCGACGAGCAGACGGCCACTCCGTCCACCAGCAATGAATCCACTACCGGCGACGCCGTCACGGACGCACCAGGCCCGACCGGCATTCCCGACGGGATGGGTTCGGGAGCCGCGGACGGAGTGTTTCCCCGCACCGTCGGGCACTTCGGTGGGTCCACCGAAATCCCCGCCGAACCGACGAAGATCGTCGTGATCGCCACCGGCCAGCTCGACGCGGCCCTCACTCTGGGCGTCGTACCCACCGGAGTCGCCTACGGGGACGGTGCCGCACTGGTTCCGGACTACATCAGCTTCTCGTTCCCGCAGTACGCGGATCGCATGTCGCAGTTCGTCGACGTCGGCAACCGGCAAGAAGTCGACATCGAGGCGATCGCCGCCGTCGAACCGGACCTCATCCTGGCGAACAAGGCAGGCTCGGAGGACATCTATTCGACTCTCTCGACCATCGCTCCGACCGTGCTCACCGAGGGCACCGGAGTGAACTGGAAGCAGGACTTCCTGCTTCTCGGCGACGCGCTCGGCCGCACCGAGCAAGCCCAGAGCTTCCTCGACACCTTTACCTCCGACGCTGCGGCACTGGGTAATTCGGTTGCCGATGGCGGCACGCCCACGGTCTCCTTCGTTCGCTTCACCGCTGATCGCGCGCGAGTGTTCGGCGTTCCGTCGTTCGCCGGTTACATCGCCTGGGACGCCGGACTGGCGCGGCCGGAAAGCCAGCAGTTCGACAAGACTTCCCAGGACTTCAGCGAGGAAGAGATTCAACTGGCGAACGCGGACTGGGTGTTCGTCTCCAGCCAGGACGCCGAAGCCGATTCGAGCGCCGCGTCGTACACCACGAACCCGCTGTGGACCGGAATGAGCGCGGCCACCGAGAACCACATCGTGCGCGTCGACGACGACCCGTGGTACCTCAACGCCGGTCCGACCGCGGCAACCATCGTGCTCGACGGCTTGAAGAACGCCCTGCAGGGCTGACCCCCACGTGCATGGAACTTCGTAGTCCACTACGAAGTTCCGCTCACATGGAACAGGTAGGTTGCGCACAACTTAACCGTGCACTACTGTTCTGGACGTGACCAACGAACTCGCACTCGATCGCCAGGTGTGCTTCGCGCTGTACTCCGCTTCGCGGGCTACCACCGCGGTGTATCGCCCGATGCTCGACGAGCTCGGCGTCACGTACCCGCAGTACCTCGTACTGCTGGTGCTGTGGGAGAAGGACGGGCGCGGCGTCAAGGACATCTGCGCCGAACTCGACCTGGACACCGGCACACTGTCGCCGATGCTCAAGCGACTCGAAGGTCTCGGCTTCATCGAGCGTCGACGACTGAGCACCGACGAACGCCGCGTCGAGATCCACCTCACCGAGACCGGAAGCGCCATGCGCGCACGCGCACTCGACATTCCACGCAAGCTCGCCGAGAAAACCGGCATGAACGTCGACGATCTCGTCAAGCTCAAAGAGTCGCTCGACGCATTGACGAGCGCTCTGCATCACACCGATTCGAGCACGACAGAAGGAGAATCATGAAGACCATCTACACCGCCGAAGCTCTCGCGACCGGAGAGGGCCGCAACGGCCACGCCCGCACCTCCGACGGACGCCTCGATCTCGACCTCGCCATCCCGGAGGCCATGGGCGGCAGCGGCAACGGCACCAACCCCGAGCAGCTCTTCGCTGCCGGCTATGCCGCGTGCTTCCACTCCGCACTGCAGATGGTGGCGCGCCAGGACAAGGCCGACGTCACCGATTCGGCCGTCGGCGCTCGCGTCGACATCGGCCCCAACGACAACGGCGGCTTCCAGCTCGCCGTCACCCTCGAGGTGACTCTGCCGAACCTGAGCCGCGAGAACGCCCAGGCCCTGGCCGACAAGGCCCACCAGGTCTGCCCGTACTCCAACGCCACCCGCGGCAACATCGACGTCACCGTCACCGTCACCGAAGACGAGTAAGAGGAAACACCATGAAGGCACACGAAATTCACCTCGCGTCCCGCCCAGAAGGCTGGCCGACCGAAGACAACTTTCGCGCGGAGGTCATCGAACTCCCCGAACTCGCGGATGGGCAGATCCTCGTCCGCAACATCGTGATGTCCGTCGATCCGTACATGCGTGGTCGGATGAACGACGTCAAGTCCTATGTACCGCCGTTCCAGCTCGACGCCCCACTCGACGGCGGCGCGGTCGGTGAGGTCGTCGAGTCCAAGGCCGACGAATTCGCGGTCGGCGACGCGGTTGTGCACGGCAAGGGCTGGCGCGACCTCGCCATCGTCCCGGCGAACGCCGCAAGCAAGGTCGATCTCTCGGCCGCGAAGGCGTCCGCCTACCTGAGCGCACTGGGAATGACCGGCACGACGGCGTACGCCGGACTGACCGACGTCGCCTCGTTCAAGGAGGGTGACGTTGTGTTCGTCTCCGGCGCTGCCGGGGCAGTCGGGTCGCTCGTCGGCCAGATCGCCAAGGCGCTCGGTGCTTCTCGCGTCATCGGCAGTGCCGGATCGCCCGCCAAGGTCGCCCGCCTGCTCGAGCTCGGTTTCGACGCAGCGTTCGATTACCACGACGGTCCGGTTGCCGAGCAGCTCCGCAAGGCGGCACCGGACGGCATCGACGTGTACTTCGACAACGTCGGCGGCGAGCACCTCGAAGCCGCCATCGGTTCGATGAACAAGTTCGGCCGAATTGCCATGTGCGGAGCCATCGCTCAGTACAACTCGACCGAACCGACACCGGCACCGCGCAACCTCGCGCTGGCCATCGGCAAGGAGCTGACACTCAAGGGGTTCATCGTCGGTTCCTACTCGCACCTCACCGATGAGTTCCGCGCGAAGATGACCGAGTGGCTCGGCAGTGGCGCAATCGAATTCGACGAGACGGTCGTCGACGGTCTCGACAACGCTCCCTCGGCGTTCATCGGACTGATGAAGGGCGAGAACACCGGCAAGATGGTCGTCACCATCTAGCTCGGACCCGAAGAGTTCTACCGCAGTCCACACCCCGGTCGGGAATTCCGACCGGGGTGTTTCCATGCCCCGACGATTAGAGTCGACATATGCCCGCCGCTCCCCTTCCCTTGCGCGACGGTCTCGATCCCACTCGGGTGCGGATGCCCGACGTCGCGACCGGAGCGACGGTGCTCGAGTACCTGTGCGCCCGGTTCCCGCAGGACGCGGCCAGGCTGACCGAGAAGGTCGCCTGCGGCGAGATCGTCGACGCGGCAGGCGTACCCGTCGATTCGGCAACGGTGGCGAGACCACGCGCGGACATCTACCTCTACCGCGACCCACCGGTGGAGCCGACGGTGCCGTTCTCCCTCGACATCCTCCATCGCGACGAGAATCTACTGGTGGTCGACAAGCCTCATTTCCTGGCCACCACCCCGCGCGGCGCGTATATCGCGCGATCGGCCCTGGTCCTGCTTCGACGCCGGTTCGACCTGCCGGAGCTGAGCCCGGCGCATCGGCTGGATCGACTCACCGCCGGGGTTCTGGTGTTCACCGTCAGGCAGCAGGCCCGCCGGCCGTACCAAGAGCTGTTCGCTCAACGCACCATCACCAAGCAGTACGACGCGATCGCCCCACTCGCCCGGGATCTCGATCTCCCGTTGACGGTGCGCAGCCGAATCATCAAGGAGCGCGGCGTTCTTCAGGCCCGAGAGGTACCGGGCGAGCCCAACGCCGAGACACTCGTGGATCTGGTCGACACCGTCGGATCCCACGGCCTGTATCGATTGCATCCGCGAACCGGGAAGACTCATCAACTTCGGCTTCATCTGTGCTCGTTGGGTATTCCGATCGTCGGCGACAACTTCTACCCCACGTTCCGTGAGGTCGCCGACGACGACTACTCCGACCCGCTCCGCCTGCTGGCACGCTCGATCGAATTCGTCGATCCGCTCAGTGGCCTGGTTCGCCGATTCGAGAGTGATCGGAGACTCGACCCTCCTGCAGCACTCCAGATTCCGAGTTGATCTCGACCGTGCGGACGGTGATTCGATGGGAGATGACCGCGAGCGCGAACAGTCCGATCGCCACGTTCACCAGCGCGGCGAATCCCTCCTGAGCGAAGTCCACGAGAGCGTTGAGCAGAGTGAAGATCAACGCGGAGACACGGAGGATGCGCAGCGGCCAGAGCGCCCCGTCCGCACGCAACCTCAGCATCGCCGGCAGCGCCGTGGCGAAGGTGAGGCAGGCACTGACGAACAGGATTCCACTGGCGATTCCCATTCCGTCGACGTCGATCGCCAGGTCCCGTCGGTCGATGTGCAGTTCGCCGATGACGAGTTCGACGATTCCGAACCCCACGCCGGCCCCGGAGACCAGAACCAATCCCCAACCGACGACGGGAACCCACCGGGCGCTGGTGATGAAGGCCGGGACGAGCCGGGGAACGGCGTTGCGGAGCGCGTGGGTGCGAGACCTCGACCGGCGACAATTGCCGAGCAGCAGCCTGATCCCGGCCACGGTGTTCGCATCGGCTCCCTCGGCCTCTGCTCGTGCCACCATCCGTAGCGCCCAATCGCGTCGATGCTCGGGTAGGCCGTGCGCGACGCCGTCGGCGGCGATGGCAGCCGCGTTGGCCAGCGATTCTTCGACCGAGGGCCGGCGGAACTCGCGGACGATCCTGCTGAACACCAACAGCAGGACCACCAGGACGTACATGATCTCCGACGAGGGGCCGTAGAAATAGTCGTTGTCCTTGGTGACGAATTTGCCGACTTCGTCGAGGAACAGTCCGAATCCGATACCGCCGAGCAGCACGGTGAACACCCGAACGCCGAAACCGACGAACATCCATCCGACGAGAAGTGCGAACATCATCGCCGCTCCGCCGTACAGGGCGTGAGCGATGTGCAGCGACTTACCACCCACCTGGGGATAGTTGGTCAACTCCAGATAGGCCCTGGTGATCAGGATGGTCGCGATGGCGACGACCATGAATGCCTCGGATGCAGGACTGCCGTAGGCATCACGGATCACGACGCTGCGAAATGTGGTCCCCGAACGACCGGTCATCGATCGAGTATGTGCCGCCTGCCGTCCTGCACGGGCCGTTTTCGGCCGAGTCACTATTTCCACACTTGACAAATCCGATTGCTGAAACTGCAATAGGGGTATGAAGGAATCGGTCACCAGCCTGGACGAAGTCATTGCGGGCCTCGGTCCCCGCCTCAAGCGCATCAGGATGGAGAAGAACACCACCTTGGCGTCGCTGTCCGAGACCACGGGAATTTCGATCAGCACGCTCTCGAGGCTCGAATCCGGTGACCGCAAGCCCAGCCTCGAACTTCTGTGGCCGATCGCGCGAGCCCACCAGATGGCCCTCGACGATCTGGTGACTGCGCCACCCGTCGCCGACCCGAGGGTGCGCACCACCGCCACGGTTCGTGAGAACGTCACCATCCTTCCGTTGACGCTGCGTCCCGGCGGCCTGCAGGCGTACAAGCTCGTGGTCCGCCCCGAGGACTCGGAGCCGCGTCCGCGCACGCACGAAGGCTACGAATGGTTCTACGTCCTCGACGGCACCCTGCGCCTGATTCTCGGCGAGCACGATCTGACGATGAAGGCCGGTGAGGCAGCCGAATTCGACACTCGTGTGCCGCACTGGTTCGGTGCCGTCGGCAACCGGCCTGTGGAGCTTCTGAGCTTGTTCGGACCGCAGGGTGAGCGAATGCACGTGCGGGCAAAACCGACGGTATGAAATGTCATGTCCGTGTGAGACAGTGAAGCCGCTCGACGCCAGGATCCGCTTCGGTCATCCGCACCGACCACACCATCTCGAGGAAAAAGATGACCGACAGACTGCCCGATTCGCCTGCATCTCGCACCGACGTCGACATCGCAACCGGAGTGCTGATCGGCATCCACGGTGGATCCGTCGCCGACGCCATCGAAGAGCTGTTCACGACCGCGAGAAATCACCGGGTCAGCCTGTTCGAGCTCTCGCGCACGCTCATCACCGTCGCAGAGGGCCGCGATATCGAGCGAACCTCGGCCACCGACGCGGTGTACGAGGTGTGGGGCTCGGCACTCGGCCGTCGTGGCGCAGAGGCGACCTTCGGCTTGGTCACCGACTCCGCAGCCCTCTGATCCCCGAGGTACCTACCCTCGCACGGACGGATCGGTCCGCAGCTCCGGGAAGCGGGCCGTCATTGCATCGATGTGTCGGTACATTTCGTACAGTTCGGTTCTGAGCGTCGACGCCTCGGACTCGAACGCTCGGGCACGAGCTTCGGCGCGTTCCGCGCGAGCTCGAAATGCCCTGGATTGCGCCCGCTCGATGGATGCCGAACACGTCTCGATGTGTTCGGCCAGTCCCCGTGCGAACACCCTCGCCTGTTCGAGATTGACGGCGTAGTTGTCGTCTCGCGGAGCGGGTGACGCTGCGCCGTTCGCTGTGCCCATGAATACCCGTCACCCTCGATCGTCGGCCAGAAATTCTTTCGCGACTCTACGCTCGGCGTCGAGCGGTTCTTCTCGGAACCGGGTGTCACCCGAACACGAGAGCCAGCACCACCGATGCCGAGGTGGCCGCTATGGCAATGACGATGGTCGCCGCGATCGCACGCTGACGCACCGTTCGGTAACTCGACCCCGTGCGGTCGTACTCGGAGTCGTCCTGATCGCCGTCCGAGCCGTAGAAGTCGTCCGAGTCCAGCCCGTCCTCGTCGAAGTAGACGACGTCTCGCGGTGGCACCCATCGCTGACCGTTGGCTTCGATCGAGGCTCCGAGCCGTTCGAGCCGAAGCCGAGCATGGGTGGGGTACCAGTCGGAGGGTGCGTGGATGGGCAGAGCCTGCGCCAGTGCCAACGGCGACCGGTACTGCCTCTCCAACGCCGCGAAGGCGGCAGACGCCGTCGGGTCGTCGTCGGAGATGTCGGTGAGGAACCAGGCCGCTCCGGCTGCGGCACGATCGCCGAGCACCAGGTGCGTGTACGCGAGCAGTTCGAGAATGCCGGGCGACGCCGGGTTTCGAGCCAGGGCGGAGACCAGGCGATCCCGGGCCGCGATGTTGTCTCCTCGCGCCAGATCCTCTTGCGCTCGCTCGATCACGTCCACGCGTCGACAATAACGCGTGAACACGAAAAAGCCCCTTCCGGAGATCCAGAAGGGGCTGTCGTCGTTCTTGTCGATCCCAGGTGCCTGTCGATCCAACACCGAGAGTGGCCAGGGCCGGGATCGAACCGGCGACCTTCCGCTTTTCAGGCGGACGCTCGTACCAACTGAGCTACCTGGCCGGGCGGCACCGGTGAAACAATGCCATCGCAATGTCGGTACTTTCGCACCGATGTTGCGACCCTGACGGGACTCGAACCCGCGACCTCCGCCGTGACAGGGCGGCGCGCTAACCAACTGCGCCACAGGGCCTTGCTGTTGTTGCCGCGCTATTTCTAGCGCAACAACTCTCCGAACTGCAAATCAACGCCTCGCCAGGAGCGAGATGGAGAATGCTTACTGCAGATCGGATTGTCAATCCGATCTTTCCTACGTACCCCCTACGGGATTCGAACCCGCGCTACCGCCTTGAAAGGGCGGCGTCCTAGGCCGCTAGACGAAGGGGGCCCGCCGAACTGCTTCGACGTTACCCTCAACGGCGTTCCGTTGGGAGCTGGGATAGCTTAGGACACTTTCGCTGTAAATCTCAAACCGGCAGGTCAGAGCTGGTTTTCGCGCAGTTTTCGCCGAAATGCTCCCACCCGTGCAGTTTGAATTCGGAGAGCCAACGCTCCGACGCCATCGCGAGGAGAACGACCTCGACGGACTCCTCGAACCGCTCACGCAGATCGGCGTTGTCTGCGACCAGATCCGACATGTAACGCTGACCGGCCATCGACGCAGCCAACACTCGGACGAACTTGGCTGCGTCGAACTCCGGCTTGAGATCGCCCATCGCCAGAGCGCGCTCTGCCTGCTTGTGCCCCTGAGCGCCCCAGACGCGACCGCCGCCCGAATGAACCTCCGCATAGAACTCCGGCTCGACTATGAGCCGGAATTCGGCGCGCACGATCACGTCGTTCTGGAAGTTCTGCGCTATGTCGTCCACGATGCCGCGAATGACGTAGAAGGGATGCGCCGTGGTGTCGGCCCACTTCTCCGTGATGGCGACGTACCGATCCAGCCCGGCCCCGAGCACCGCTCTGGCCAGATCTTCCTTCGACTGGAAATGGAAATACATCGCACCCTTGGTGGCATTGGAGCCCTCCAAGATGGTGTTGACGGATGCCGCTGCGTATCCACGCTTTGCGAACTCCGCCGCCGCCGCCTCTACGATGGCCGCCCGGGTCCGCCGTGCGCGCTCTTGTTGTGCCATTTACTCCGTGCCTCCGAGCCCAAGCGCCCTGCGTATCCACAGGTAGTACAGATAGAGAGTACTTCACCCGAACGACACTCGAGTCGACTCACCTGCGGTTCGCTTCGGCCACCGCAGCCGACAGAAAAATCGGTTAGCGAACAGAAACAAGCCGGATGGTACGATCTGCGCGGCTCGAGTGCGCTGCAGGGGGTGCGCACTCGAGCCGCTTCACCGCCGTGGCACCGCCCACCGACAACCACCTGCTCCTATCGGGCCTCCACTACGACAACCAGTGTCGGCACCGGATCCGAAGCCGAGAGCGCACGCATCGCCCGATCGGCACCTCGAGAACGGAACCGTCGACGCGTCGCCCCACGGTCTCGGGCACGTGCCTCGCTTTCAGTTGAAAGCCGAATTACATTTTCCGGTAACAAGTCTCGAGACAGATTGATTCGGCAAGCTCGTTAGCAAGTCAAATCTATTGCACAACAATGCCTTACAGTCGCACGTTTGAGGAGCACATCCAAATAGCATGTTGCATAAACGATGTCGAAACGATAAATAGATAACGTTTTCGATACTTTCGCCGCTTCACGCATCCCTCGCGATCACATCAGCTTAGTGTGAAACGAATCACACTTACGCCTCTGCTTATCGGAAACGAGTGCATGCCATGAGGGGATCGGTCCGAATATTTCGTTCCATGACAACACTTTTCGCGGTCTCGCTTCTGATGCTCCCGGCAACCGGCACGGCGATCGCAGACCCCATCGGCAACTTCGTGAACCCTGTTCCCGATCCTGCCCTCTACTTGCCCACCCCGCTCGGCGAGCCCTGGTTCGATCCGCCCGCCGGCTACGAACAGCAACCACCCGGGTCCGTCCTGGCAACTCGACACGTCACCGTCGGGCCGCTGTTCACCCCCGTCAGGTCGACGCAAATCCTGTTCCGCACCAACGATTCCAAGGATCGGCCGGTTGCGGGTGTCACCACGATCATCGTGCCCACGGCTCCATGGACGGGCCCCGGGAGCCGGCCGGTAGTGGCGTACAACATGGCCATCGATTCACTCGGAAACACCTGCGCTCCGTCGTGGACCCTCCCGCGCGGAATCGCACCGGAGATCGTTCCGGTGCAATCGTTCCTGGCGAAGAACTACGCCGTCGTCGTCACCGATCATCAGGGGCCGCGCCAGGGATATGCGTCCGGACCGATGGCGGGCCACGCCATCCTGGACTCCCTCCGCGCGATGGTGAAACTGCCCGAACTGGGCTTGCCTGCAGGGTCTCCGATCGCCGCGACGGGATACTCCGGAGGTGCCATCGCTACCGGATGGGCCGCGCAGCTGGCTCCCAGCTACGCCCCGGACGTGAATCTCGTCGGCGTGGCGTTCGGCGGTGCACCCACCGATTACCGCATTCTGCTGCATTCGCTCAACGGGACGGTCGGCTCCACACTGTTCCTGTCGGCCACACTCGGCGTCGCCCGAGAGTATCCCGAGATGTTCTCGTTGATGAACGCCAACGGCCTGCGCCTGGCCACCATCGCCAAGGACATGTGCATCTATCTCACCGCCCCTGGAGGCCTGGTGGCTCCCATTCCAGCACAGGCCCTTTCGGATATTCCGGACGTCGATCGGACGCCGATCGCCGAGCAGATCATCGCGTCGACACGCATGGGTGGAGACAAGACACCGACCGTCCCGGTTTTCATCTATCACGGACAGCAAGAGTTCTGGATACCCGCGGAAGGGGCCGAGAACCTGTACGACGAGTGGTGCGCCAACGGCGCGAGCGTCCGATTGGAGGAATACGTCGGCGAGCATTTCGTTGTCGCGGTGACCGGAATACCCGGTGCGTACGCCTGGATCGACGACCGTCTGGCCGGCATTCCGGCACCGAACGGCTGCAGCAGCTTCGGACGCTGACCCATCGGTAGCACTGTCGGGGGTACATGCCGTCGGCGCTGCGCGGCCCGTTACACTTTCGAGCCGCGCCCCTATAGCTCAGTTGGTAGAGCTACGGACTTTTAATCCGCAGGTCGTAGGTTCGAGTCCTACTGGGGGCACCACACACCGTCCGGGTAACAGTGGTCACACCTGTTCGGAACGTACACTCGGACGTAACGATCGGACGAGATCGAGCGACGTGAAAGAAGAACTGCAGCGGTCGTCGATTCGCGAGGGCCGGCCGGAAGATCGACGCTCCGGGGGCACTTCGCGTCGATCGACACCGAACACCACGACCGCCGGAACAGCAAGTGAACAGGCGCGACGAGGTTCACACCGAACCTACGGTGCCGTAAGCTGGACCGGTCGTACGCAATCTATGGAGGCGATCTAATGGCGAGGGATCTGACACAGCTCGAGCTTCTGCAAGAGCTGGTGCCCACTGCCGAGGACAATGTGAACCGGCACATTTCGATGGCGCGGGAGTGGCACCCTCACGATTACGTTCCGTGGGACGAAGGTCGGAACTTCGCCGCACTCGGCGGCAAGGACTACGACCCGGAGCAGTCCAAGCTCTCCGACGTCGCGCAGGCCGCGATGATCACCAACCTGCTCACCGAGGACAACCTGCCGTCCTACCACCGTGAGATCGCCGAGAACTTCTCCCAGGACGGTGCCTGGGGAACCTGGGTCGGCCGCTGGACCGCCGAGGAGAACCGTCACGGCATCGTCATGCGCGACTACCTCGTCGTCACCCGCGGCGTCGATCCCGTCGCCCTCGAAGAAGCCCGCATGATCCACATGACCAACGGGTTCGCCTCACCGGCAGGCTCGCAGACGGGTCTGCTGCACTCGGTCGCGTACGTGACCTTCCAGGAACTCGCCACCCGCGTCTCGCACCGCAACACCGGCAAGGTCTGCGACGATCCGATCGCCGACCGCATGCTCCAGCGCATCGCCGCCGACGAGAACCTGCACATGATCTTCTACCGCAACATCACCGGCGCGGCGATGGACATCGCTCCCGACCAGACCCTCGACGCGGTCTCGGACATCGTGACGAACTTCGTCATGCCAGGTGCCGGGATGCCGAACTTCCGCCGCAACGGTGTGCTGATGGCCAAGCACGGCATCTACGACCTGCGTCAGCATCTAGAGGACGTCGTCTGGCCGGTGCTGCGCAAGTGGAGCGTGTTCGAGCGCAACGACTTCACCGCCCGCGGTGAGAACAAGCGTGAAGAACTCGCCGCGTTCCTCGAAGACCTCGAGCGTCAGGCCACCAAGTTCGAGGAAATGCGAGATCGCTCCCTCGCCCGCGAACGCGCGAAGGCCGAAGCACGCGCGTCGTAGTCTTCGATCGACTGGTGTGCCCGGTACCGACTTCGGTGCCGGGCACGCTTCTTTCTCCTGACAGTTCTCCCTCCGTTCCAAAGGCTTGTTTTCCATGACATTGCAGATCGGCTCACTCGAGTTGCGCAGCCCCGTCGTCCTCGCACCGATGGCCGGCGTCACCAACGTGGCCTTCCGCACTCTGTGCCGGGAGCAGGAGCTGGAGCGGGCAGGCAGCACGTCGGGTCTGTACGTCTGCGAGATGGTCACCGCTCGCGCGCTCGTCGAACGGCAGCCGGCCACGATGCACATGACGACCTTCGGCCCCACCGAGACTCCGCGGTCGCTGCAGCTCTACACCGTCGATCCGGACACCACCTACGCCGCAGCGAAGATGATCGTCGACGACAACCTGGCCGATCACATCGACATGAACTTCGGCTGCCCGGTTCCGAAGGTCACCCGCAAAGGCGGCGGCGCAGCGCTGCCCTACAAACGAAACCTGTTCGGTCGCATCGTTGCTGCCGCAGTCAAGGCGACCGAGGGCACCGACATCCCCGTCACCGTCAAGTTCCGCGTCGGTATCGACGAGAACCACCACACTCATCTCGATGCAGGTCGAATCGCCGCCGACGAAGGCGCAGCCGCAGTGGCGCTGCACGCCAGAACCGCCTCGCAGCGTTACTCCGGCACAGCCGACTGGAACGAGATCGCTCGACTCAAGGAACATGTCTCCGGCATCCCGGTACTGGGCAACGGTGACATCTTCTCGGCGTCCGACGCGGTCCGCATGATGGCGGAGACCGGGTGCGACGGCGTCGTCGTCGGGCGTGGTTGCCTCGGTCGGCCCTGGCTGTTCGCAGAACTCAGTGCCCGCCTGAACGGCAGGCCCGAGCCCACTCCACCCACCCTCGGCGAGGTGGCCACCATCATCGCTCGACATGCCGAGCTGCTCGCTGAGCATCACGGTGAGAGCAAGGGTCTACGTGAGCTGCGCAAGCACGTGTCCTGGTACCTGCGCGGTTTTCCTGCGGGCTCGGACCTCCGCGTCTCGATGGCGTTGGTGTCCACGCTCGCCGAACTGGACGATCTTCTGGCACAACTCGATCCGACCGTTCCGTTTCCCAAGGACGCCGAGGGCCCCCGTGGTCGGCAGGGTTCACCGGGCGCTGTGTCGCTGCCCGACGGGTGGCTCGACGATCCGGAGGACGTCTGCGTCCCCGCCGGTGCCGAACTGATGCATTCCGGCGGCTGATTCGCAGCTGACCAGCAGCCCACCTCGCACGAGTGGACCATGCCGCTCGAGTCAGTACTATGGCTTGGATTGCCGAGTAGACGGCGCGTGCGTGTGATGGAAGGCCAGGTTCGAATTCGTGGGAGACGATCGAGAGTCGGGCCCGTCAGTGCCCGAGGGTCGCGCCCCATGGGAGCGCCCACTGTCCTCAATCGGACGAAACGGCGCAATCGGACGGTCCGGTCAGCGCCCACCCCGCTCCGAGCGACCTGCCACTCCCGACTCGGAGTCACCCCCGCAGCCCGGTGACAGCGGCAGGCTCGGCAAACGATCGCCGCGTAACGCAGATACCGTCTCCGTTGCGGAGTTGGTGGACAAGATGTCACGCTCGGGATCGACGCGAGAGGTGTCGGCCGACCGTCCCGATGTCGAAGAGCCGACCGAGGTCATCGCCCCGGTCACCGATTCCACGCCCTCGCCTACCCGGACGCCGCCAACGCCGCCGCCGCCACATGCGGCACCGGAACCGGTGGGCGCGCATACAGCCGATCGCCCCGCATTGACGCGATTGGCGATGAGCCGGGTACGTCGACGCCGTCGGGTGCGGGTGATCGGCCGCAGCATTGTCTCCCTCGTCGCGATCCTGGCGGTGGCCCTGACCGGAGTGGTGTGGGGATATCTCCGCAACACCGACCAGGGCTTTCTCCAGGTCGCTGCGCTCGATCCCGATTCGGCCGACGTCGTCGACGCCGCAGGCCAGTACGGAGACGAGACCTACCTGATCGTGGGTACCGATACCCGCACCGGGGCCAGCGGCGAGGTGGGTGCGGGCACCGTCGCCGACGCCGAAGGGGCCCGCTCGGACACGATCATGCTCGTCAACATTCCGGCCGATCGCAGTCGCGTCGTCGCCGTGTCGTTCCCGCGAGATCTCGATGTGACCCGCCCCGAGTGCGAGCAGTTCGACAACGACACCAATACCTACACCGGGGAGATGTTCCCGGAGGCATATGGCGACAAGCTCAATGCCACCTATGCCCTCGGTGGCCCGAAGTGCCTGGTCAAGACCATCCAGAAGATCTCGGGCCTGCGGATCGGGCATTTCGTCGGGATGGACTTCGCCGGGTTCGAGTCCATGGTCGACGAGGTCGGTGGTGTCGAGGTCTGCACCGCGCAACCCCTGTTCGACTACGAACTCGGAAATATCCTCCCCAACGTCGGAACGCAGCGGGTCGACGGCCGGACCGCACTGAACTACGTTCGGGCGCGCAACGTCGAATCCGAGGGCAACGGCGACTACGGCCGGATCAAGAGACAGCAACGTTTCCTGTCGTCACTGCTCAGGTCGGCTCTGTCGAACAACGTGTTGCTCGATCCGGGCAAGCTCAACGGGTTCGTCAATGCGTTCACCTCGGACACCTTCGTGGAGAACGTCAAGACTCAGGATCTGGTGACGCTCGGTCGCTCGCTGCAGAACGTGGACGCGGGGGCGGTCACGTTCCTGACCATCCCCACCACCGGAACCAACGATTACGGCAACGAGATCCCCAACGACGACGCGATCGGTGCGATCTTCCGGGCCATCATCGACGACGCTCCGTTGCCCGGCGAGGAGCGCGCGGAACCGGTCACTCCCGAAGAGCCCGCACCTGCCGCCGCTCCCGACGCCCCGCTGTTGGCCGTCGATCCGGGAACCGTCTCACTGCAGGTGTCCAATGCTTCCGACATCGCCGGCATGGCTCAGACGGCATCCGACGAACTCGCGGTCTACGGGTTCCAGATCCTGGCAGTCGGCAACTTCTCGGGCACCGCCGCGCAGACCGTGGTGCGCTATTCCCCCGATCAGGAAGCCGCTGCGGCGACGGTCGCATCGGCCATCCCCGGCGCTGCCATCGAGCTGGCACCGAGTTTGAACAATGTCGTCGAGGTCGTGCTCGGCTCGAACTATCCCGGATACACCCAGTACCCGACGGAGTTCGGTACCGAAATCGATCCCACTCAGGTGGAAGGCACCACCCAGAGTGCGCCCCTCCCGGAGGATCTCTCGTACACCAACGCCGCCGACGACACGTGCGCCTGACTTCATTCATGCTCCGTTAACCCTCGGGACAGAGAACTGGTCGGTGTGACCTACTAAACTTCGCTCATGCGCGTCGCCTACAACGAACAGATGAACGAGCTTGCCGATCTCCTCGGAGAAATGGCGAGCCTGGCTGGTGCGGCCATGGAAAAGGCCACTCAGTCCCTCCTTCAAGCAGACCTGGTGCTCGCCGAGCAGGTCATTTCCGAACACGACAGGATCACCGAGCTCAGCGCGGTGTGCGAGGAGAAGGCCTTCACGCTTCTCGCCCTGCAGGCTCCGGTCGCAGGCGATCTCCGTTCGGTGGTGGCCGGCATTCAGATCGTTGCCGACATCGACCGTATGGGCGCACTCGCACTGCACGTCGCCAAGATCACCCGCCGCAGGCACCCCAACCACGCCCTCCCCGAGGTCGTCAACGGGTACTTCGCCGAGATGGGTCGCCTCGCCGTTCAGATCGGTGCTTCGGCCCGCGAGGTCCTCGAGACCCGCGATCCCGAGCGCGCCGCGAAGCTGCAGGAGGAGGACGAGGCGATGGACGATCTGCACCGTCACCTCTTCACGGTGCTGATGGATCGCGAGTGGAGCCACGGCGTCGCTGCGGCAGTGGACGTGACCCTGCTGGGACGCTTCTACGAACGGTTCGCCGATCATGCCGTCGAGGTCGGGCGTCGAGTGATATTCCTGGTGACGGGTGAACTGCCCGTCGACCTGAGCCACAACAACATCCCCACCTCGTAGGACCACCCTCATCGAGGCCGAGTAGCGCTGCTGCAGCGCTACTCGGCTTTCGTATCGGAGCAACGAGCGCAGACACGAACGAGAGAACCCCCGCCGAGCTTTCGCTCTGCGGGGGTTCTCTCGTCGGTGTGCGGGTTATCCGAAGCGGCCGGAGATGTAGTCCTCGGTGGCCTTCTGCGTCGGGTTGGAGAAGATCTTCTCGGTGTCGTCGATCTCGATGAGCTTGCCGGGCTTGCCGGTCGCCTCGAGGTTGAAGAAGCCGGTCTGATCGCTGACCCGGGCGGCCTGCTGCATGTTGTGCGTGACGATCACGATCGTGAAGTCCTGCTTGAGTTCCTGGATCAGGTCCTCGATCGCGAGGGTCGAGATGGGGTCGAGGGCCGAGCACGGCTCGTCCATCAGCAGGACGTCGGGCGAGACGGCGATCGCGCGAGCGATGCACAGACGCTGCTGCTGTCCACCGGAGAGGCCGCCACCGGGCTTGTCGAGGCGATCCTTGACCTCGGTCCAGAGATTGGCACCCTTGAGCGAGCGCTCGGCGATCTCGTCGAGTTCCTTCTTGCCACGGCCGCCCTGCAGCTTCAGGCCTGCGACGACGTTGTCCCTGATCGACATCGTCGGGAACGGGTTGGGACGCTGGAAGACCATGCCGATGGTGCGACGCACACCCACCGGGTCGACGCCACCGCCGTAGATGTCCTCGCCGTCGAGCAGCACCGAACCTTCGACGCGGGCACCGGGGGTGACCTCGTGCATGCGGTTGAGCGAACGCAGCACGGTCGACTTACCGCAGCCGGACGGTCCGATGAACGCGGTGACGCTGCGCGGCGGTACGGCCAGAGTGACGTCGGAGACGGCATGGAACTTGCCGTAGTAGATGTTGACGTCCTTGAGATCGAGACGCTTTGCCATGTTCTTCGTTCCTTAGAATTCGCTGGAGTCGGGTGGGTCAGAAGCTCTTGGGCGAGAAGAACTTCGAGACCAACTTCGCGCCGATGTTGAGTATTGCGACGATCAGGATCAGCGTCAGGGCTGCTCCCCACATGCGCTCAGCGGTGAGCACGCCGGTTCCTGCTTTCTGCAGGTCGACCATCATGAGCGGCAGAGACGTCTGCGGCCCCTCGAAGATGTTGAAGTTGATAGCGGTGGCGGATCCCACCAGGATCAGCACCGGTGCCGTCTCGCCCATCACGCGGGCCAGGGCGAGCATGATGCCGGTGACGATGCCGGACAGGGCGGTGGGGATGACGATCTTGGCGATCGTCTTCCACTTCGGCACACCGAGCGCGTAGGACGCCTCGCGCAGATCCTGAGGGACGATGCGCAGCATTTCCTCGGCCGAGCGCACGATCACGGGGATCATCAGGAGCACGAGGGCGAATGCGACGGCCAGGCCGGATCGCTGGAATCCGAAGGTGGCGATCCACAGCGCGTAGATGAACAGGGCCGCGACGATGGACGGCACACCGGTGAGGATGTCGACCATGAACGTGGTGACCTTGGCCAATTTGGTACCTACGCCGTACTCGACGAGGTAGATGGCGACGAAGACGCCGATCGGGATGGAGATGACGGCGCAGAACAGTCCTTGCAGGAGCGTTCCGACGATGGCGTGGTAGGCACCGCCACCTGCGATGAACTGGGTGATTCCGGCCTGCGAGTTCTGCCACCACGTGGGTGAGACCACCGCGGACAGTCCACGAGAGATCACCGTGTAGAGCACCCAGATCAGCGGGACGAGGGCCACCAGCACCGAGAGGCTGACGAGGATCGTCGCCGAGAGGTTGGATGCCTTGCGGCGAGCGCTGACGCCCTGGAACGTGGGTTCCTTGACGGGCTTGTCCATGGTTGCGGTCATGGGTCAGTCCTTCTTTCCGGCGATGGCGGCGCGAGCACCGGCGTTGACGACGAACGTCAGGATGAAGAGCACCAGACCTGCGGCGATGTACGCACCGGCTTGCAGCGGGTTGTTGAACTCACCTGCGGCCAGCGCGATCTTCGTGGCGAAGGTGGAACCGCCGTCGAACAACGTTCCGCCGAACGTCGACTGAGTGCTGCGAATGATGATGTAGAGCGCGATGGTCTCACCGAGTGCACGACCGAGACCGAGCATGGAGCCACTGACGTAACCGGACTTGCCGAACGGAATGACCGTGGTCCGCACGACCTCCCAGCGGGTGGCTCCGAGTGCGAGAGCGGCTTCGATCTGCCCCTTCGGGGTCTGCATGAACACTTCGCGAGTGACGGCGGCGATGATCGGCAGAATCATGACGGCGAGCACGATGCCACCGGTGAAGATGGTGCCGCCGCCGGCGATGGAGACCGACCCGGTACCGAAGAGCGGGAACCAACCCAGGTTGGTGTTCAGCCACTCGGCAAACGGGCTGATCACCGGGGCGAGAACGTACAGGCCCCAGAGTCCGAAGACGATCGACGGGACGGCGGCGAGCAGGTCGATGACGTAGCCGAGCGGGCCGGCGATTCGCTTGGGCGCGTAGTTCGTCAGGTAGATGGCGATGCCGAGTGCGACGGGCATCGCGAGGATCAGCGCGAACAGCGACACCGTGATGGTGACCAGGAACAGATCGAGAACACCGAACACCATGGCCGAGGTGTTGGACGTGTCCCAGGCACCGTTGTAGGTCAGGAAGTTGACCGTGTTGTTCGACAGTGAGGGGATCGCGCGCCAGACCAGGAAGATACCCACGGCGGCGATCAGGGCGATGATGAAGATACCCGAGCCCGTGGCGAGGCCGGAGAAGATCCTGTCACCGGGGCGGGTGACGGTCCCCGATTTTTTCTTCGTTGACAATTGTGGTTCTTCCGGTTTGTGCGCGGCACCCGCGGCGGGAGTGGTGGCCGCGGAGGGAACGCCGGTCATCGAGTGGGTGTCGCTCATACCGCTCACTGTCTCGTGTGGAGGTCGAGGACGGTCTTGCTTCGGCTCGCCTTTTCGCGAGCCGAAGCAAGATTACGTCTCATTGAATCAGGCGATTGCTTCGATGGCGGTGATCAGGCGCTCCTTGAAGCGGTCCGGCAGCGGCACGTAGCCGGCTTCTTCGAGGCCCTGCTGGCCCTCGTTCGCGGCGCTGAGCAGGAACGACTTGACTGCTGCCGAGGTGTCGGCGTCGTAGCCCGCCGAGCAGACGATCTCGTAGGTGGCGAGCACCAACGGGTAGGTGTCGGCCTCGTTGCTGGCGTACAACGTGTCGAGGTCGAGTACCAGGTCGTTGCCTTCACCGGAGAAGGTCACGGCGTCGATGGCGGCGGCGGCGGTCTCGGTGCTCAGCTCGACCGGTCCGTTGCCGAAGTCGATGTTCGCGGCGCTGAGGCCTTCCTGCTCGACGAAGCCGAACTCGACGTACGTGATCGAGCCGGGAGTCCCGGACACTGCCTGAGCGACGCCCGAGGAGCCGTTGGCACCTTCGCCGACGCCGCCGGCCCAGTCGGAGCTGTGATCGAGGGTCCACGCCTCGGGAGCAGCGTCGGACAGGAAGCGCTGGAAGTTGTCGCTGGTGCCCGAGGAATCGGAGCGGTAGACCGGGGTGACCGGGGTGGCCGGCAGGTCGACGCCTTCGTTGAGGGCGGCGATCGCGGGATCGTTCCAGGTCGTGATCTGGCCGGTGAACATCCGTGCGGTGACATCGGGCGTGAGCACCAGGCTGTCGACACCGTCGAGGTTGTAGGCCACTGCGACCGGCCCGAAGACCAGCGGCAGGTTCCATGCCGGGTTGCTGTCGCAGCGGGTGGCCGCGTCGGCTGCCTGCTCGTCCTTGATCGCGGAGTCGGAGCCGGCGAAGTCGACCAGACCGGCGACGAACTGCGTACGACCGTTGCCCGAGCCGCTGGTGGTGTACTCGACGGACTTGCCGGAGCAGACGCTCGAGTAGACCGAGGTGAAGTTGGACATCGCGTTCTGCTGAGCAGAAGATCCTTCACCCGTGAGCGGAGACTTGCCCTCGCACGAGGCGGAAGAATCGTCCGCGCCGACGGTCTCGACGTTCGCGTCGCTACCGCATGCGGTCAGCAACATGGCACTGATGGCCACTGCGCTCATGAGAGCACCGTTGCGCTTGAGGTTCACCTGTTTCCTCCGAGGAATCTTGGGCCGTGTCCACGGCTCGGACCTGATCGGCCGCGCTGTGGCTGTGTGGGTGCCGGCTCGACAAGAGAACCTCGCACCAGGCGACGTAGTTGCCGCCCATGGAGAAAGGTAGGGGCAGGTGGTAGACGTTTACCCCCGCGCGGGTGAACGGAAGATGAACACCCCAGCGGTTATGTCCGATTCAGACGTTGCGCGCGTACGCGGCGTCCACGTGGTACTTCTCGAAGCCCAGCTTGGTGTACGTGTGGACGGCAGCGGTGTTGTCGGCCTCGACGTAGAGCATGATCTGGCCCAGTTCGCGGTTGCGCAGGTAATGCAGGCCGGCCAGCGTGAGAACTCGACCGAGACCACGGCCCTGCGACTGCGGGTCGATGCCGACCACGTAGACCTCACCGATGGCCGGTTCCACGCCCTCGGCCGGCAGGAGTGGAGCCTGCGGAACGACCCGATCTTGGGCAGAATGCACCTTCGTCCAGTGGAACCCGAGCAGCCGGTCACTGCCCTCTTCGAAGGCCAGGAAGAGGCCCGCCGGATCGAACCACGATTCGTCGCGGCGCGAGGCGATGTCGCGATCGGTCCAGCCACCCTGCTCGGGGTGCCACGAAAATGCCGCGTTGTTCACCCGCAGCAGCTCGGCATCGTCCTGATGGCCCCGATAGGTCCGCAGCGTAATACCGTCCGGCACAACGACATCCGGCAGATCGGGGTGTGCGGCTGCCCGACGCATCTGCAGCAGCTCACGAACCACCGTCAACCCGAGCCGCGCCGCGACGGACTGCGCCGCGGGCAGGTTGCCGTGCGCCCACACCCGAGTTCCGGACGCGACATCGAGTGCACGAGAGACCAATTCGCTCCCGACTCCACGACCGCGAGAAGGAGGATCGACGACGGCCTCGGCCATTCCGTCGGCGATTCCGACGTAGCCGACGACACGATCGCCCTCGGTGGCGACGAGACGAACGACCTCGTCACCGTCGTCGACCGCCTTCACCGCCTGCTCTGACAAGGGCGCAGTGCCATCGACTTCGGTTGCGCGGGAAAGGATTCGATGAATCTCGTGGGATACGTGCGAAGACGGTGCGCCGCCGTCGATCGAATGGACGCCGTACGCAAAATCCGAACTCATCTACGAGAGAGTACTCTCTTGCTCGAACTCGAATTCCGCATCGTCGGAATCCCTGCCCGCAGGATCCGAGGCCGCCGGTCCACCCTTGGAGTTGCGCGCCGGTCGGACAGCCTTGTATCCCACGTTGCGCACCGTACCGATGAGGGACTCGTACTCGGTACCGAGCTTGGCGCGGAGGCGTCGAACATGGACGTCGACGGTACGCGTGCCGCCGAAGAAGTCGTAGCCCCACACTTCCTGCAGGAGCTGGGCGCGGGTGAACACCCGCCCCGCGTGCTGAGCCAGATACTTGAGCAGCTCGAATTCCTTGTACGTCAGGTCGAGTGGACGACCTCGCAGTCGCGCGGTGTAGGTGCCCTCGTCGATGACCAGTTCACCGAGCGTGATCTTGCCGGAGGTCTCGGGGCTGGCAACTCCGCCGCTACGGCCGACGAGCAACCGCAGTCGAGCGTCCAGTTCCGCCGGACCGGTGCCGGGCAGCAGGATGTCGTCCAGGCCCCAGTCGGAGTTGACCGCGACGAGGCCGCCTTCGGTGAGGACCGCGACGACGGGGATGGCCGATCCGGTACTTCCGAGCAGCCGACACAGGCCACGGGCCGCAGCCAGATCGGTACGGGCGTCGACGAGCGCGATGTCTGCCGAACCGGCTTCGAGAAGCGAGGACACCTCGGTGGGTACCGGACGTACGTGATGCGCCAGGAGAGCGAGGGACGGCAGAACGCCCTCCGGATCGGGATCGGAGGTCAGTAGTAGGAGCTCCACTGCGTCTCCGTTCTTGCTGCTTGCCGGTCCAGCCCAG
This sequence comes from Rhodococcus sp. ARC_M5, assembly GCF_022810405.1. Taxonomy (GTDB): domain Bacteria; phylum Actinomycetota; class Actinomycetes; order Mycobacteriales; family Mycobacteriaceae; genus Rhodococcoides; species Rhodococcoides navarretei. The sequence goes on along the minus strand of NZ_JALGQE010000003.1, from coordinate 194,872 downwards.
ACTGGACTCGAGTGATCGTCAAGGACACAGACTAGCTTGTCCGTACAACCGGCCGAAGGGGGCAGTGCGCGATTCGTCGGTCACAATGGTCCGGTGCGCACACTTCTCATCGGACTCGCCAGCCTGCTGGCCCTCGCGCTCGTGGTGGATTTCGGCGCTGCGGCCTACTCGGAGTACCGAGTCTCTCGCGCGATCCGCGCCGGCGGTGAGCTCACCTCCGATCCTCAGGTGATCGTGCACGGCTTTCCGTTCCTCACCCAGGCGGCGGACGGCCGCTACCAGAACATCGAGATCCGAGCGCAGGACGTGCCCACCGAGTACGTCGGCTCGACGACCATCGAAGCCAATCTTCGCGGCGTACACATCGAGCTGTCCGACTTGATCGACAACAACGTGCGGGCGATCCCGGTGGACGAGCTCGACGGCCGCGTCCGCATCGAGGCGACGGACCTCGGCCGGTTCCTCGGCATCGTCGACCTGCAGGTTTCCGCGCCACCGGCCGACAAGTCCGACGGCACCGGCGGTTCCGGCGGGTCGGGCATGACCACCACCGGTGGCGTCGTGCTGACCGGAACGGTTCCGATCGGTCCGCTCGAGACGACGGTGAGCGTCAAGGCCGACCTCGTACTCGAGGGTGACAGCGTCGCCATCGTGGCGTCGGACTTGTACTTCGGCCCGGAGGGTCAGGCGGATTTTTCGATCCCCGATTTCGCCGAGCCCGCGGTCCTCGGAATGTTCACCAAGACCATCGAACGACAGAGTCTGCCCTTCGGACTCCAGCCGACCGACGTCTACGCAGAGGGCTCGCAGATCGTCGTCGAAGGGTCGGGCGACAACGTGACGATCGACCTCAACGAAATCGAAAAGCCGTGACAGGGATCACAGTTCTTGTCGTCGTGGCGATCCTTGCCGTTGCTACCGGCTTGATTCTGCGTCGTCGTTCCGGTGCCGTACGCACCATCGCGTCCACCGATTCCGACGACCTTCTCCCGCTGCTCGTCGATGCGGGCGTCACCTCGGGAACTCCGACGATTTTGCACTTCTCGGCGGACTGGTGTGGTCCGTGCGCTGCCGTGCGTCGTGTGGTGCATCAGGTTCTCGCCGACCGCACCGAAGCACGCGAAGTCGAACTCGACATCGACGCCCATCCGATTCTCGCCCGCGAACTGGGAGTGCTGTCGCTACCCACGACGTTCGTCCTCGACATCGAGTTGCGTCGGCGCTCCAGAATTGCGGGCGTGCCGTCTGCGGCGGACCTGCGGTCGGCGCTCGACGCGCTGTGACCGGACCTGCCGGGACCGGCGGTAGGACGCGCTGCTGGTAGAAGGTAGGATGCTCTTCGTGTTCTCCCGCCGCGAGCTGATGCTCACCAGTCGACGCACAGTTGATCTGTGCCGACTGGGCGGTTGTTGCTGTCGCTGCTGCTGATTTCCTTCTGCCGCCACGCCCGTGCGTGTTGTCCGGCCCGATGATCGAAATCCATGTCCGAGCACTGCCGATGCGGCGTGCCCGGCCTCGCACAGGAGTACCACTCGATGTCGACACCCGACACCAGAACCACCACCCCCACCACGATCGATCAGGTCGATGTTCGCGGTCCTCGCTTCGCAGCGTGGATCACCACCGCCGTTCTGGTCGTCGTTCTGCTCCTGACCACGTTCTCGGTCCCCGCGGCGGCAATCCTGCTCGGGCTACAGGCGATCGTGTTCGGAATCGGAGCCGTCCGCGGACCCAAGCACAGTCCGTACGGCACGATCTTTGCGACATTCGTCGCACCGCGCCTCTCCCCCACCAGTGAACGCGAACCGGTGGCACCGTTGAAGTTCGCTCAATTGGTGGGCTTCGTGTTCGCCGCCGTGGGAGTTCTCGGCTTCGCGCTCGGCGCTCCCGTCGTCGGCACCGTGGCGGCAGGCTTCGCACTGTTCGCGGCCTTCCTCAACGCCGCATTCGCGGTCTGCCTCGGTTGCATGATCTACCCCCTCGCTGCGCGGCTGCGCACCACTGCTTGACCCTCACCGATCCACAGAGAAAGACCGAAAGGAACACCATGGCTCGCTCCGACGTCCTGGTCTCGGCCGACTGGGCCGAGCAGAACCTGAACGCACCGAAGACCGTCTTCGTCGAGGTCGACGAAGACGCAAGCGCCTACGACGGCGGACACATCGACGGTGCGGTCAAGCTCGACTGGCGCAAGGACCTGCAGGACCCGGTTCGCCGCGACTTCCTCAACCAGGAACAGTTCTCGGACCTGTTGTCGGCCAAGGGCATCAGCAACGACGACACCATCGTCCTGTACGGCGGAAACAACAACTGGTTCGCCGCCTACGCGTACTGGTACTTCAAGCTGTACGGCCACCAGGACGTCAAGCTCATCGACGGCGGACGCAAGAAGTGGGAACTCGACGGCCGCGCGCTGTCGAAGGACGTCGTCAGCCGCGAGACCACCCAGTACCGCGCCGAGGCCCCCGACCTGTCGATCCGCGCGTTCCGCGACGAGGTCATCGACGCCATCGGAAACAAGAACCTGATCGACGTGCGTTCGCCCGACGAGTTCTCGGGCAAGATCCTCGCCCCGGCGCACCTGCCGCAGGAACAGGCGCAGCAGCGTGGCCACGTGCCGTCCGCGATCAACATCCCGTGGAGCACCACCGCCAACGAAGACGGCACCTTCAAGTCCGACGAAGCGCTCGAAGAGCTGTACAAGACCAAGGGCTACGACGACAGCAAGGCCACCATCGCCTACTGCCGCATCGGTGAGCGTTCGAGCCACACCTGGTTCGTGCTCAAGGAGCTCCTGGGCAAGGAAGACGTCAAGAACTACGACGGCAGCTGGGTCGAGTACGGCTCCCTCGTCGGAGCACCCATCGAGTTGGAGGTTCACTGATATGTGTGGAGCACCCGTACAGGGCCAGACCATCCCCGCAGGCGTCGACGTCGAGAAGGAAACGGTCATCACCGGCCGCGTCCTCGCAGGCGACGGCGAGCCCGTAGCAGGCGCATTCGTGCGTCTGCTCGACGGCAGCGGTGAGTTCACCGCAGAGGTCGTCGCGTCGGGCACCGGAGATTTCCGATTCTTCGCCGCACCCGGACAGTGGACGCTGCGTGCACTGTCGGCATCGGGCAACGGAGACACCGTCATCGCCCCCGAGAGCGCAGGCGTGCACTCCGCGAACGTCACCGTCGGAGTCTGATTCGGCCCGCTCGCATCGAACGAGAAAAGAACCCCGCACCTGCTCGCAGGTGCGGGGTTCTTTCGGTCCAGCGGAGGTTCTAGTTGGGAACGGACGCCGAGGCTGCCGGATCGGGCACCGTCGAGTACTGGGGCGGGAACATCCCTTCCGGTACCGGGATGCCCTGGGACTCGAGGAATGCACCGAGATCGCTGACCCTCGTCTGGGTTCCGGGTACCGGGAGCAGTCGGGCTTCGGGTGCGGCCTCGGGGGCTTCCGGGGTGACGACCTCGGGCGCGTTCTCCTTCTCCCGTTCGGTGCGGGCGAGATCGGTGACCCAGGCCACGACCTTCTCGCTCTCCCACTCGTAGCCGTCGTTCGGATCGTTGTACCAGTACGACAGATGCTGCAGGAATCCGATGAGCAGGTACGGCCCGAGCACGACGTCGACGATGCCCTTGTTGTTGTCCACCAGCCCTTCGCCCTCGGCACGCAGCTTCGCTTCCACGGTCTCGGCTCCCGGCCCCAGTGCCCAGTTGAGATCCGCCAGGAGCTGGTCCGGGGTGAGTGCGTCCGCCGCCTGCTGATCGGCGACCGTGTAGTCCACATCCGCCACCTTCACCAGAACCTGCAGAAGGGTCTCGTCGGATTCGAGCCAGGTCTTGTTCGTTGCGATGTCGACGATCGCGCGGGTGGCGATGGTCGTCACTGCACGCGCGAAGTCGGACACGGTCTGCACCGGGTCGAGCAGCGTCATCCGCATCTGCGAGATGATCTCCAGCGCCAGCTGCAGGAACTCGATGTCGGCCGGTGCGTCGCACGCCAGATCGTAGGGCCGGCACGACCACGTGACCTTGTCGGTCAGCGTTCCGTAGTCCCGGGGCGACTGGTCCATGAACCCGCCACGTGATTGCCCGGGCTCGTCCTCGAAGTTCGGCACGCCGGCCGGACGGTAGGGCGAGCCGATCATCATCACGCCTGCGATGTCGTCGCCGGTGACCAAGGCACCGGGGTCGCGTCGGCCGATCTCGACGGCCAACCGATCGAGTACCTCTCCGCCGACGCTGTAGCCGACGAGAACGAACTTCGTCCTGTCACCGCACTTCGTCTTGTACTCGTCCAGCAGACGATTGGTCGAGGCAATACCGTCGTCGATCGTCTGCTGGTAGGTCAACACGTCGTCCAGGAAACCGACGCCGTACGTCGATGCGTAGGGGACGTAGAGCCACCCGACCGTGCCGGGGCTGCCTGCGTTGACCTCACCGGTGGGAACCGTGACGTTCCCGACCCAGTTGGACGCGACGGTCTGCGACTCCTCGTTGAGGGGATTGCGATCCGCGTCCGAGTCGGTGGCCCCGGACACGGCCAGCATCAACACGTCCGGGCAGTCCTGCGCGTAGTTGTTCGGGTCGATGTTCGGGCCCTGCGAGGACCCGAAGTCGGACGATCCGGAGTCTGCCGATCCCGAGTCCGGAGCGGCGAGCGCAACGGCGGGAGCGGCAAGCGCCAACGCCACGGTCACCGCCGCCGACCTGAGAAACACGGATGTCAGAGCCCGTTTACGACGCAGCATTGGTGCGGAGACCTCCCCAGCCTTCGTGGCGAAACACAAGTGAACAACATCGGGAATTGATCCTGTACCACCCGACGCCCCTCGAAGAAGGTACCTGCTCGCCGGGAATTCTCCACCACTACGGGTGATCCAGCCCACTCGTATCCTCGAATCCGGTTATATGTCACCAAGGACACATGCCGGATTCGGGCCGCTGTTCTCCACGATGATCGCCGCGGGTTAAACTCGCACTCGTGGTCATCTTCTTCGAGGTATTGCTGGCGCTTGCGGCAGTAGCCATCATCGCGTTCTCGCTCTATGTCGTCTACCGACTGGTCAACGACGAGTCGTGACAGAACCGGTCGCGGGGCAACCAAGCAATGGTGACGAGGGCCTCGACACCCCCATCACCAGCGGTGACGAAGCGATAGCGGCAGCCGAACAGAAGTTCGCCGAGGCGTCGACGCGCAATGTTCCGGTCCTGCCGGACATCCCGCATCCCGACGACACCGCCAATGTCCGCCTCGGCCCCGATCTGCATCCCTCCATGCTCGCCCTGCTGCCGCTCGTCGGTGTGTGGCGCGGCGAGGGTGAGGGGCACGACCCGGAGTCCGGCACCGACTACCCCTTCGGTCAGCAGATCATCGTCACCCACGACGGCGGTAGCTACCTGAGCTGGGAATCGCGGTCGTGGCGTCTCGATTCCGACGGCAACTTCGCACATCCGGACCTCCGCGAGACCGGATTCTGGCGCATGAGTGGGGGCCACGGCGAAAAGGGCTCCGAGAACGAAGAGGTCGTCGAACTGCTGCTGACTCACAGCACCGGCGTCGTCGAGCTGTATTACGGCCACGCACTCACCCAGTCGTCCTGGGAGCTCGCCACCGACGTCGTCATCCGCAGCACATCGGGCGCATTGGTGGGCGGGGCCCGACGGCTCTACGGCATCGTCGAGGGCGGAGACCTCGCGTACGTCGAGGAACGCGTCGTCGCCGACGGCCCACTGGCGCCGCGGTTGTCCGCTCGCCTGTCGCGCTACATCGGCTGACTCTCACCTACCCACTGCACGCGAACGGCCCCCGAGCCATACCTGCTTTCAGGTCCCGACCGGACAGGTCGGGGGCTCGGGGGCCGGGTAGCTGCCTGGGATTCGCCTGCCGCTCGCGCGGTCTTCCGAGTGAATCCGTCAGCGATTGCGGCTAGCTGACAGCCACCTCACGCGTCCTAGAGTTCATCAACTTCAGACCACCTCCTCTCTCGTGTACTCCCAACGTACGCCGGAGATTCCGAGTCGGCAAAGGGTTTTTTCTCCGGGTCTGCGCCGAGATCGATCACCTGGTCCGCGTCGGTGTTCTCCGGCAATTGATGGGTGACGACCACCACGGTTCGGTCGGCACCGAACAGGCCACCGTCGGTGGTGAGCAACTCCCGCAGTATGCGTTCGCCGGAGGCTCCATCGAGATGTTCCGTCGGCTCGTCCAGCAGCACGATCGGCGCCGTACTGAGCAGAGCGCGCGCCAACAGCAGTCTGCGTCGCTCGCCCCCGGAGACCGCCTGCGCGCCGCCGACCAGCGTGGTGTGCACTCCCAGCGGCAGAGCGTCGAGCCACGGGCCGAGGCCGACGCGCCGCAGTGCGTCCGTTGCCTGTTCTTCGTCGACGTCGCCGCGCACCACCCTCAGGTTCTCCAGAATCGAGGTGTCGAACAGATGCGCGTCCTCGGCGAACAGTGCTGCCTCCGAACCGTATTCCTCGGCCAGAGCGCGCAGCATCGTGGTCTTCCCCGATCCGCTGGGCCCGATGAGAGCGCTGCGCGCATGTGCGCGGAAATTCGTAGCAGGGGTCGAAGTTCCACTCACATGCGGCGGAGCCGCATCGAGCATCGCCATGATTCGAGTTGCCGCGATTCGTCCACGCATCAGGGCGATCGCCGCGCCCGGCAGTGCCGCGGTCGCCTCGAAGGCCGCCAGCGGGACCAACACGATGATCGCCAAGGCCATCGGGGTCATGCCGCCTGGAGTGCCTCCGGTCGGTCCGTACAGCCCGATGCCGACGAGCAAGGACCCGATCACCGACGCCCCGATGGACAACGGCCCGGCCGCATCGGCCAGCGCCGACGGCCGCGCCGCACGGTCGCGGGCGATCACCGAATCCTGTGCTGCCCCTGCGGCTTCGGCGAGCGTCGCGTCGAGCCGTCCGGCCACTCGCAGTTCTGCGGCATGGTCGAGTGCTCGGACGGCGGTCTCGGCGAAACGGGCGTCGGCGTCGGCCCCGGCCTCTTCGGCGATCCGTGCGGACCGCGCGGCCAGGATCGGTGCGCCCACGCCCGCGACCAGCAACGCCACCGCCAGGATCGACGCGGCAGCCGGCGCGATACCTGCGAGCAGTCCCACGGCCGCGAGCATCATCACGACGCTGACGCAGATGGGGACGATCGCCCGTACGACCACGTCGCCGAGCACGTCGACGTCCGCCCCGGTGCGAGCCAGGACGTCACCGCGCCGCAGAGCGAGTGTGCCGTCTCCGTTCGCCAATTTCTCGTAGATCCTCGTGCGCGCTGCCGTCGTACCGCGCAGTGCCGCGTCGTGGGTGGTCAACCGTTCGAGGTAGCGGAACACCCCGCGCGAAATACCCAGTGCTCGAACCGCTACCACTGCCACGGTCAGGTCCATCACCGGAGGCATCTGCCACGCTCGGGTGATCAACCATGCAGACAGCGCAGCGAGAGCCAGTGCGCTGCCGAGCGTTGCCACCCCGGCCGCCGACGCCAGCGCCACCCGCCGCGGTGACAGCTCGAACAGGGCCAGAGCTCGTCGTAGGTCAGACATGATCGAACTCCCGTACCGTCGGCGTGCTGCTTCGCGCCTCGACGACGCGATCTGCTGCCTGCAGCACCGACCGCCGGTGGCCGACCATAACCACGGTGACGCCTCGGTCCGCTGCGTCTCGAACAGCCTGCAGCACAGTCCGTTCACTCTCCGTGTCCAAGTGTGCCGTCGGCTCGTCCAACACCATCACCGGAGCGTCGGCCACGAAGGTTCGCGTCAGGGCCAGGCGTTGCAGCTCACCGAGGGAGAGTCCCACTCCGCCCTGTCCGACGCGAGTGTTCCAGCCGTTCGGGTGATCTCGCAGTACGGCATCGAAACCCGAAGCGCGGCAGGCTGCGTCCAACGCATCGGCGTCGGGCACCCCGTGCAGGACGACATTCTCGTAGAGCGTGCCGGGAAGCAGCACCGGCCGCTGCGGAAGCCACGCGACCTGCGCCCACCACCGGTCGAGGTCGAGATCGACCACGGGCACGCCGCCGACGAGAACCGCGCCGCTCGTCGGAGTCGTCAGCCCCAGAACGGCATGCAGTGCAGTCGATTTACCCGAGCCGTTCGGGCCGGTGAGTACCGTGATGGTGCCCGCCCGACACAGCGCACTCAGCCCTGCCGGAGCGTAGCCGTCCCGACTCTCGACGGTGAGCCCGACGAGTTCGATGTCCGCGGCCGTAGCGTCGACGGTGCGCCCACCGGTCGGCTGCATCGTTCGCCGATCCAGTACTCGGAATGCGCGGTCGGCGGCCTCGGCGCCGTCCTCCGCTGCGTGGAACTGGGTACCGACCGCCCGCAGCGGGAAGTACACCTCGGGCGCGAGGATCAACGCGATGATTCCTGCCTCGAGGGTCATCTCACCGAACACCAAGCGCAATCCGATACCGACGGCCACCAGCGCGACACACAGGGTCGCGAGCAACTCGAGCACCATCGACGACAGGAAGGCAACCTTCAACGCGCGCATCGTCGTTCGTCTATGGGCGTCGCCGAGTGCTCGGATGCGGGCGGCCGGTCCATGTTCACGGCGCAGTGCGCGCAAGGTCGGTAGACCGGCCAGGAGATCGAGCATCTGCGCAGACAACCGGGTCATCGTGGCGAGCGTCGCCGCGGCCCGGCCCTTGGTCAACAAGCCGATCAGGATCATGAAGATGGGGATGAGCGGCAAGGTCACCGCGATGACCACCGCCGAAGTCACGTCCTGGGTGACGATGACGACCAGCACCAGTGGTGTGACGACGGCGGCCAGCACCAATGCCGGCAGGTATCCGGTCAGATACGCCCGCAGTCCCCCGATGGCTCGGGTCACCACGACGGCCAGTTCTTCCCGTTCGGCGTCGAGCTCGCGAGGATCGAATCGCGTTGCTGCGGTGAGCACGTCGACTTCGAGTTCGGCCACCACCCGCGACGCCGACCGGTGCGCGTACCGGGACTGGGCTCCGGTCGCGAGCACTCGAACAGCTGTTGCGCCCGCCAGCACCGCCAGTTCCGTCGTCCAGACCGACAGCGATCTGGCTGTCGGGTCGGTGATGACACCGGCCAGTACGCGGCCGAGGGTCAACGCACTCACGACGATGCAGAGCGTGACGACGGTGGACAGCGCGACCGTGACCATCATGTAGCCACGCGCGGGCCGAGAGTACTTCCAGAGTCTGGGATCGATCGGCCCCCGCGAGCGAGCGGGAGTGGTCACGACTTCACCGTCAATCCGATCGAGTCCGGGATCCGATCACTCGAAATGCGTTGGCGGAAGACCCAGTACGTCCACGCCTGGTACCCGAGGACAACCGGTGCTGCGAATGCCGCGGCCCAGGTCATCACCTTCAGCGTGTACGGACTGGACGACGCGTTCGCGATCGTGAGATCGAAGGCGGCATCGGTACTCGACGGCATGACGTTGGGGAACAGGGATGCGAACAGCAGCACGACGACGGCCACGATGGCGATGCTGGTGAAGACGAAGGCCCAGCCTTCCCGTACTTTCGCGGTCAGTGCGACGACGAGAAGCAGGGCGACCGCGGCCACGCCGACGAGTATCCACGTCCAGGTCTTCCCGTGCGCGAGTTGGGTCCACAGAGCGAATGTCCCGCCGACGAGAACGGCCGGAACCGACAGGCGTGCTGCGATTTTCACCGAATCCTCGTGCACGTCGCCGGAGGTCTTGAGTGCGATGAACACTGCACCGTGCAGGGCGAACACCAGTGCCATGGTGGCTCCGCCGAGTAGGGCGTAGGGATTGAGCAGGTCGAAGAAGCCGGCGGTGACCTTCTTGTTCTCGTCGATCGCGACCCCGCGCACGATGTTCGCGAAGGCGACACCCCACAGCACCGCCGGAACCCAGGAGCCGATGCCGATGCCGATATCGCAGCGTCGACGCCACACCGGGTCGTCGATCTTGCCGCGCCACTCGATGGCGCAGATCCGCAGGATCAGGGCCACCAGGATGAGCAGCAGCGGGAGATAGAAGCCGGAGAACAGTGTGGCGTACCACTCGGGGAAGGCGGCGAACAGCGCTCCGCCCGCAGTGATGAGCCACACCTCGTTGCCGTCCCAGACGGGTCCGATTGTGTTGAGCACGGTACGGCGACGCTTCTCCCCGGTCGCGGCGTCGGGGTGCCGTCCCAGAATGGGCATGAGCATGCCGACGCCGAAGTCGAAGCCTTCGAGCACGAAGTAGCCGACGAAGAAGAACGCGATGACGAAGAACCAGAATTCGGGCAGTGACATTGCTATCCCCTAGTACGCGAACGAGAGCTGTTTGGGCTCTTCGTCTTCCGAGTCCGGCGGGTCGACGTGCGGATGCGCGTCGTGGTCGAGAGGTCCTTCGATGACGTACCGGCGAAGCAGGTAGAACCACACGCCGCCCAGTGCCGCGTAGAGCAGGGTGAAGGTGACCAGCGAGGCGACGACCAAGCCGACGGGATGGTCCGAGACACCTTGGTCGACGGTGAGCCGGATCTGATCGACACCCGACAGGTTGGGTGCGACAACCCATGGCTGCCGGCCCATTTCGGTGAAGATCCAGCCGGCGCTGTTGGCCAGGAACGGCGTCGGGATCGCCGCGAGGCTCAGCCATGAGAACCATTTCTGGTCGGGCACTCGACCCCCTCGGGTGACCCACAGTCCCGCGATGGCGAGCAAGGCCGATCCGGCGGCCAGTCCGATCATCATTCGGAAGGCCCAGTAGGTGACGAACAGGTTCGGCTTGTAGTTGCCCGGTCCGAATTGCTGCTCGTACTGCTCCTGCAACTGGTTGACGCCCTGCACGGTGGCCCCGAAGTCGTTCTCCGCCAGGAACGAGGTGAGCCCGGGTATCGCGATGAGGTGCACCACGGATTCACAGTTGTTGTGGGTTCCGACGGTCAGCAGCGAGAAGCTGGCTCCGGTCTCGGTGTCGCACAGCGATTCCGCCGAGGCCATCTTCATCGGCTGCTGCTCGAACATCAGCTTGCCCTGGATGTCGCCGGTGATGGCCAGCGCGCCACCTGCGACGATCATGATGACGAAGGACATGCGGGCGGCCGGACGAAACATGCTCCGCGAGTTGGATTCCTGAAGCGGATCCTGCGGTCCGACGCCACCCTTGTTCTTGCGGGCCTCACGGACCATCCACCAGCCGGAGATTCCGGCGACGAAGGTGGCCGCGGTGAGGAACGCTCCTGCCACGGCGTGCGGAAATGCCGCCAGCGCGGTGTTGTTGGTGAGCAGGGCCCAGATGTCGGTCAGCTCCGCGCGGCCGGTCTCCTCGTTGTAGATCGCGCCGACGGGATGCTGCATCCAGGAATTGGCCGCGATGATGAAGTAGGCCGAGGCGTTGACGCCGATGGCGACGAGCCAAATGGTCGCCAGGTGCACGAGTTTCGGAAGGCGGCTCCAGCCGAAGATCCACAGCCCGAGGAAAGTGGATTCGAGGAAGAAGGCCACCAGTCCCTCGAGGGCGAGTGGTGCGCCGAAGACGTCACCGACGAAACGGGAGTACTCGCTCCAGTTCATGCCGAACTGGAACTCCTGCACGATTCCGGTGGCGACGCCGAGGGCGAAGTTGATGAGGAACAGCTTGCCGAAGAACTTGGTCAGCCGATACCAGGAGTCCTTGCCGGTGATCACCCACATGGTCTGCATGGCGGCCACCATCGGAGCCAGCCCGATCGTGAGGGGAACCAGTATGAAGTGGTAGACGGTGGTGATACCGAACTGCCACCTCGAGACATCCAAGGCGTCCATCAGTACTCCGAACTCTCGTACCCGAGCTGTGACGGGCAACACCGCAGGTCAGGGCGTTGGCCCGCGACGAATTCGACAGTACTACTACGAGTAGTAGTAGGGAAGAGTCTTACGACAGGGTCGTTGGACCCTTACGCCTTCTCGGGGGTCCGGACGGCCAGATCGACCATCTCCCGAACCTCGTCGCGCGGGCCGGAACGCCCGAGGACGACACCGTTCATCGACGCGACCCGAGCCGCGAGAGTCACCGAGGACACCAGCCAAACGCCATCTGCGGCAATGAGATCCGCGGGATACAGGTGGCCGTGCGAACACGCCCACCCGGCAGCCTCGGCCACCCCGAACAACCCGGCGACCGTGGTTCCGGCGAGGATGCCCTGTTCCACAGAGGGTGTGACGAGAGTCTTACCGCGGGCGAGCACCACCGTCGAGCGCGGACCCTCGAGCACCCGCCCCTCACTGCTGAGGTAGATCACATCGTCGGCCCCGAGCGTCGCGGCGTGCCGCAATGCGGCCATGTTCGTCGCGTAGGACAACGTCTTGGCCCCCGCGAGCTGCCACGGTGCACCCGCCGAGAAATCCACCGAGTAGCCGCGATCGAGCGTGATCACCGACACTCCGTCCGTACGCGCGCTCCGCACTCGTCCGGGAAGCGGCCCCACCGTCACGTAGGCAGTCGGGCCTCCCCCGCCCTCGCGTCCGCGGCTGAGCACGAGCCGGAGCACGCCCTCCTCCGTCGACGCCTCCACCCACCGTTCGGTGGCCTGCTGCACGACTGCTCGCCACGCATCCAAGTCGGGAACGGGTAGATCCAATGCCTCGGCCGACCCCACCAGTCGCGCCAGATGCAACTCCACCGCGCACGCCACCCCGTCCCGCACGAGCAGCGTCTCGAACACGCCGTCACCACGCACGGCCGCCAGATCGTCGGCGAACAGCAACGGCCGATTCGCGTCGTGCACCCGGCCGTCCAACGTCACCACTACCGACTCCGACATGGCCGTCACTGTAGAGCAGCGGGGTCAGTCCGCCCGATCCGCTTGGGCCATGACATCGCGGTACTCGTCGAGGTCGATCTCCTCGGCGACCACGACCTTGGTGCCGTCGTAGACCTCACGGTCGATCTCGTCGTCGGCGTTGGCCACCAGCATCGCGACGAAGGTGTCTCCGTTGACGTTGAGGAAAGTGCGGAAGATTCCGGCGAACCAGTCCACGGCGATCAGCAGGCCGACGGCCTCGAACGGCAGATCCAACGACGTCGCGAGGAACATCGCGACCACGGGAAATCCGCCCGGCACCGTGATGGTGCCCATGTTCAGCAGAATCGCCAGTCCCATTCCGAGAGCGATCTGGCCGAGGCTCAGCTCGATGTTGCCTGCCTGCGCGAGGAACATCACGACGATCATGTAGTTGAGAACCGCGCCGTACGACCCCATGGTCAGCCCGATCGACAGCGTGAAGTTGGCGACCTTCTGACTGACGCCGACCTTCTCCACGGTGTTCTTCAGCACCGTCGGGAACGTGACGGCGGAACTGGTGGTGGTGACGGCGATGACCGTCTGCTCGGTGAGCTTGGCGGGCAGCAACCTCGGGTCCAATCGGGTTCGTACGGTGACCACCACGACGAACAGCACGAACAGGATCAGCACGCCGAGCAGTGTCGTGCCCAGGTAGCTCAGTGCGGTGGAGACGACGGAGAATCCGACATCACCTGCGAGCGCGGCGAGCAGACAGAAGACGCCGATCGGTGCAATCACCATCACCAGGCGAATCATGGTCAGCACGATCTGCTGGAACTGATCCATGAGCGTGAGAACCCCGGTGTCACCGGTCTTGGAGATGTGACTGCGCAGCGCGATTCCGAAGAGCAACGAGAAGACGATGATGGGCACCATCGTGGCCGTCGACATGGCGCTGAAGACGTTCGTCGAGACGAAGTTGAGCAACGTGTCCTGCCAGCCCAGCGCCTCGCCTGCCGCTTCTTCGAGACCGGGATCGAGTTCCTGGGTGAACACCATGCCTGCACCCGGCTGGATGAGGCTGCTGAGCACCCAGGCCAGGACCGCGGCCACGAAGGAGAACCCGATCATCCACTTGAACGTGCGAGCCGCGATCTTTCCCGTGCCGGTTCCGGACATCGACCCGGTCGCAACGATCACCGACGCCATCACCAGTGGAACGATCGACATCTGGATCAAGCGGATGAACAGGTCGCCGACGAACTTCAGGTTCGACGCCCAATCGCCGACGATCAGACCGAACACGATTCCGCCGACCGCGGCCAGGCCGATCTGCGCTGCCGGGTGCTTCAGATATTTCACGCGCTCAACGTAGGCGGGCCGAAACGCAGACAGATATCGGACGGGTTGCACGTATGTAAAACGTCCGCGACCCTCCGCAGACCGGTTCGTGCCCCGTCGGCCGTCGAGGACAGGCCGGGCTGCTCCTACTATGGAGTGGTGTCCGATTCCGTGACGATCACCCCGAGTCCTCTTCTCACCCTCCCCGGTGCGGTTCCTTCCCCCGACGACAGCGTCGACGCCGGAGTGGCCTGGCACTACGGCAATCCGTTCGGCGAGCAACGCCACGCCGTGAGCGGGGCCGCCGTCATCGATCGATCCCATCGCTTCGTCCTCGCCATCAGCGGCGACGAACGGTTGAGCTGGCTGAACACGATCTCGAGCCAACTCGTCTCGAACCTGGCCGACGGCAGCTCGGCCGAGAATCTGAGCCTGGACGTCAACGGCCGCATCGAGCATCACTTCGTGCAGACCGACTCGGGCGGCGTCACGTACATCGACACCGAACGCGTGGCCGGCCCCGACCTGCTCTCGTTCCTGAAGAAGATGGTGTTCTGGGCCAAGGCCGAACCCCGTGAGGCCGACGAACTCGCCGTTCTCACGGTCCTCGGATCCGACGCGGCGTCGATTCTCGACAAAGCCGGCCTGCCCGCCCCGAGCGAGACCTACGGTGCGTCGGCGGTCGACGGAGGCGGTTTCGTTCGGCGGATGCCGTGGCCGGGCGAGAACTCGTACGACGTGGTGATCCCCCGCGCGAACCTGGTCGACTGGTTCCTCCGACTTCGCGACGCCGGAGCCGCTCACGCCGGAACCTGGGCGTTCGACGCCTTGCGCGTGGAATCACTGCGTCCACGCGTGGGCGTGGACACCGACGAGAAGACCATCCCGCACGAGGTTCGGTGGATCGGTAGCGCCGCCGAGTTCGGCGCGGTGCATCTGGAGAAGGGCTGCTATCGCGGCCAGGAGACGGTCTCGCGCGTTCACAATCTCGGTCGCCCGCCGCGTCACCTGGTGTTGCTTCATCTCGACGGTTCGGCGGACGGCAGGCCCAGCACCGGCGATGCGGTCACCGCAGGCGGCCGCACGGTGGGGCGTCTGGGTACCGTCATCGACCACTTCGAGCTCGGCCCGATCGCGTTGGCTCTGCTCAAGCGGACGATTCCGGTCGACACCGCCCTCGAGGCGGGTCCGTGCGCGGCATCGATCGATCCTGATTCCATCCCGTCCTACGACGACGTCCAGGCCGGTCGCGCTGCCGTCGACCGCCTGCGCGGCCGGTGACCGGAACCGTTCTGGCGGTCTGCGTGGTGCATGCCGACGTGCCGTTCGGACGCCGCGCGGTGGTCGACAGCGGCATCGACAAGAGACCTGTCGACGGACCGGTGGACGTCCACGAGCTCGGCATCGGCGGCGATCACTGCCGGGACACGAAGTTCCACGGCGGGCTCGATCAGGCCGTCTACGCCTACGACGAGGCGGAGGCCCGGTACTGGGCCTCCGAGCTCGGGGTGCCGGTTCCACCGGGTCGCTTCGGCGAGAATCTCCGCACCGAGGGTGTACCGGTGACCGACGCGGTGATCGGGTCGCGGTGGCGCGTCGGAACGGTGACCTTGGAGGTGACGATCGCCCGCAAGCCCTGTGGGACGTTCGCTCGATGGATGGACGAGCCGAGGTGGATCCGTCGTTTCACGGATCGAGGCGATGTGGGGGCGTATCTCCGAGTCGTCGAACCGGGGGTGTTCGCCGGCGGTGACGCGGTTGCAGTGCAGTCCGTTCCGGAACACGGGGTGACGGTGCGCATGCTCTTCGAGGGGAAGGATGCGGCGGCGATGGCGACGCTGCTCGACGAGCCGGGATTGGCGCCGAAGGTGTACCGCGACGCGGCGGGAGCACTGAAATCCGCGAGAAGGCCATGACGCGCAGCACGTAGTTTTCGTGTCGCGAAACGCAGATAGTTTGCCTGTGCACGGATATGTGCAGGTACAGGCAGCGCCGACCCCTGCCCCGGGCGTGTCGCGCCCGGTCGCATGCCACCGACACGAGGTGCCGTATGCGCATCGCGGCGATTCGCGCGCTAGAGTGTGTGCCAGGAAGAAATACCAACTCTAACGGGGCCGCCAAATTTCCCCAGGCCGCCCCGCAAGTCCGCGAGGGGGCACCGCCATGGGCCGAGGCAGGGCTAAGGCAAAGCAGACAAAAGTCGCTCGTGAGCTCAAGTACAGCTCGCCGACAACGGACTTGGAGAGTCTGCAGAAGGAACTCTCCGGTGGTTCGTCCAACTCCCATCGTGGCATCCACTCTGACTCGGATGTGCATTCCCGAGTCGAGGAAGACGAGTACGAGGACTGGCGACGCTAGTTTTGTGCACTGAACGACTGAGGGGGAGCCGCAGTGCGGCTCCCCCTCATTTGTTCGTGCGATAACGCCGCGATCAGAACCGCGGGTGGTTACCCAGCAACAGCGCACGCTCGTCGGCGACGTCCTTACCGGTCGCCTTCTTCACCGTGCCCAGCGTCCAGCAGTCGATGTGACGGGCGGTCAGCACTGCGAGGGCGCGGTCGACGTCCTCGGGTGCCACGATGGCCACCATGCCGACACCCATGTTGAACGTCTGCTCCATCTCGGCCCGCTCGACGCGTCCACGCTGCGCGATCAGCGAGAAGATCGGAGCCGGGCTCCACGTGGTGCGGTCGAGTTCGGCGACCAGGCCCTCGGGCATGACCCGTGAGAGGTTGTTCGCCAATCCGCCGCCGGTCACGTGGCAGAACGTGCGGACGTCGGTTTCCGCAGCGAGTGCGAGGCAATCCTTGGCGTAGATCTTGGTGGGTTCGAGCAGTTCCTCACCGAGCGTGCGACCGAACTCCTCGACGTGTCCGCCGAGATCCATGTGGTTGATCTCCAGCAGCACCTTGCGAGCGAGGGAGTAGCCGTTGGAGTGCAGGCCCGACGATCCCATGCCGATGACGACGTCACCGGGTCGCACCCGCTCGGGTCCGAGGATCGAATCCGCCTCGACGACGCCGATGCCGGTGGCCGAGAGGTCGTAATCGCCGTCGGCCATCAGTCCCGGGTGCTCGGCCGTCTCGCCGCCGAGCAGCGCGCAGCCGGCGATGACGCAGCCTTCTGCGATGCCCTTGACCAATTCCGCGACCTGCTCGGGAACCACGCGGCCCACGGCGATGTAGTCCTGCAGGAACAGTGGCTCGGCACCGCAGACGACGAGGTCGTCGACGACCATTGCGACCAGGTCGAGGCCGAGGGTGTCGTGCTTGCCGAGCGCCTGCGCCACGGCCACCTTGGTGCCGACGCCGTCGGTCGAGGCGGCCAGGACGGGCTCGCGGTAGTCGCCCTTGAGCGCGAAGAGGCCGGCGAAACCACCGAGACCGCCCATGACCTCGGGCCTGCTGGCCTTCTTGGCGAGCGGCGCGAACAGCTGCACTGCTCGATCTCCTGCGGCGATGTCGACCCCGGCCGCCGCGTAGGAGGCACCGCCCGAGTGAGTTGCGCTCGTGGGTTGGGATTCCTCGGTCATTCGGCTCCAGCCTGTGTACTCGATCATGTCAGCGCCCGTGACGGCACAGATAGCGCCCTAACGGTACCGGAGTGCCCGGTCAGGAGAAGAACTCACGTGTGCAGCCGCTTACCGGGAATCGCTGCCAACAGCTTCTTGGTGTAGTCCGCCTCCGGTGATCGCAGAATTTTCCACGGTGTTCCCTGTTCGACGATTCCCCCGCCCCGCAGCACCACCACGCGGTGCGCGACGCGATCGACCACCGCGAGGTCGTGGCTGATGAACAGGCACGCGAATCCGAACTCCCGCTGCAGTGCCTCGAACAGGTCGAGCACGGCCGCCTGCACCGAGACGTCCAGTGCACTGGTCGGCTCGTCCGCGACCACCAGATCCGGTCCCAGTACCAGTGCCCGCGCCAGGCTGACGCGTTGCCGCTGCCCACCGGAGAGCTCGTGCGGGTAACGCTTGTCGGTGCCGGACGGCAGTTGCACGGCGTCGAGCAACTCGGTCGTCCTGGCCGCGATCGCATCCTTGGAGCCGTACTTGTGCACGATCATCGACTCGGCGATGCACTGTCCGACGGTCAGTCGGGGGTTCAGTGACGCCGACGGGTCCTGGAAGACGAACCCGAAGCGCTTCCGCAGGGGCTTGAGCTTGCGTTCGCTCACCCCTGCGATGTTCTGCCCCATCACCGTCACGCTTCCGCTGGTCGGCTTCTGCAGTGCCGCAACACATCTGCCGATCGTGGACTTACCCGAGCCGGATTCACCCACCAGGCCGAGGGTTTCGCCGCGGTGGATGGTGAGCGAGACGTCGTCGACCGCCCGGAAGGCAGGCGAGCCGACACCACCGGAGAACTGCACCACCAACCGAGAGACGTCGAGTACCGGTTCGCCCGACGTGTCGACGGTCTTGTCCGACTCCACCGCGGCCAGCGTCGGCACCGCGGCCAGCAGCTTCTTGGTGTAGTCGTCTGCGGGCGCATCGAAGAGCTGCGCCACCGGCGCTTCCTCGACGACGCGACCGTTCTGCATGACGACGACGCGGTCCGCCAGATCGGAGACGACGCCCATGCTGTGGGTGATGAGCACGATGGCACAACCCAGCCGATCCTTGAGATCGCGCAGTAGTTCGAGGATCTCGGCCTGCACCGTGACGTCGAGCGCGGTGGTCGGCTCGTCGGCGATGATGACTTTCGCCTCGCACGAGATGGCGATCGCGATCATGACGCGTTGCTTCTGCCCACCCGAGAGCTCGTGCGGATAGTACGAGAAGCGTTGTTCGGGGCTGGGCAGGCCGACCATCGTCAACAGTTCGACGGCCCGCGTCTTGGCGTCCTTGGCCGACATTCGCTTTCCGTCGTCGCGCGTATGCGCCCGCAGTGCCTCGACGATCTGATACCCGATGGTGAACAGCGGATCCAGAGCGCTGCCCGGTTCCTGGAACACCATCGAAATCTTGTTGCCGCGCAACTGCGCCCACGCCTTGTTGCTCAGCGTCGTGACGTCCTGGCCCCCGAGCACCACGTGGCCCTCCACGCGCGCGGTGTCGGGTAGCAGTCCGATGGCGGATCTGACGCTGACGGACTTGCCCGAGCCGGACTCGCCCACCACGGCCAGGACTTCACCGGGATACACCTCGAACGAGACCTCGGTGACGGCATCGACTTCGCCGGCATCGGTCAGAAACGTGACGGACAACGACTTCACCGACAGTGCGGACTCGCGTGGAGTCACAACGCTCGATGTCATACCTTCACCGCCTTCTTGAACTTCTTGCGGGTGCGCAGCAGCGGATTGAGTGTCTCGCTTGCGCTTTCGCCCACCATGGTCAGGCCGAGCACAACGAGCACGATGCCCAGGCCGGGGAACACCGACGTCCACCAGATGCCGTTGGAGATGTCGGGCAGCGCCTTGTTGATGTCGTAGCCCCACTCCGAGGCGGAGGTGGGCTCGATGCCGAACCCGAGGAATCCGAGTCCGGCCAGGGTCAGAATGGCCTCGGCCCCGTTCAGGGTGATGATGACCGGCAGCGTCTGCACCACGTTGGCAAGGATGTGGCGGAACAGTATTCGCGGAGTGCCGGCCCCGGTGACCCGGGCGGCGTCCACGTACGGTTCGGTCTTGACCGCCACGGTGGCGTTGCGTACCACGCGGAAGTACTGCGGCACGAAGATCGCCGTGATGGCTATGGCTGCGGATGCGATACCGCCGAAACTGGACGACTGACCACCCGCGACGACGATCGAGATGACCACCGCGAGCAGCAGCGACGGGAATGCGTACATCGCGTCCATGAACAGCACGAGCACTCGGTCGAACCACCGGCCGATGTACCCCGAGGCCAGACCGAGCGGAACGCCGATGATCAGCGAGAGAATCAACGACGACGCAATCACCATCAAAGCTGTTCTCGCACCGTAGATCACCCGAGAGAACACGTCCTCACCGCGGACCGAGGTACCGAACCAATGCTGCGCGGACGGTGCTGCCTGGCGGGCGAAGTCCTGCCCGGCGTCACTGGTCTGCGAGAACCCGTACGGCGCGAGAAGCGGAGCGAACACTGCGGCGATCACGAACCCCACCATCAGGACCAACCCGACGATCAAGGTGACGCGTTGCAAGCCCGATGTCGACTTCACGAACGCGACGCCGGGAACTCCTCGACGGTGCGGGCGGGTGGGCGGGACGTCGGACAGCACGACTTCCGTGCTCATCAGAACCTCACTCTCGGGTCGATGAGTGCGACGATCGCGTCGGTGAAGAAGCTGACGACGGCGACCACCACGGCCAGGAACGTCACAATGCCCTGCACGGCAACAAAATCGCGGGCCTGCAGGTAGCGGGCGAGTTCGTAGCCGAGGCCCTGCCACTCGAACGTGGTCTCGGTCAATACCGCGCCGCCGAGCAGCACGGCGATCTGCAGGCCGATGACGGTGACGATCGGAATCATGGCGTTGCGGAACGCATGGCGTCGCGTCACCGTGCCCTCGCTCAATCCGCGAGCGCGGGCGGCATCGACGAAGGGTGCCTGCAGCGTTTGAATCAGGTTGACGCGCACCAACCTCAGAAACACTCCGGCCGTCAACAGACCCAGGGCGAGAGCGGGCAGCACCGCGTGCTCGAGCACGTCGATGGTGTAGCCCGTGTCGCCGTACAGGAACGAATCGACTATCAGAATGTTGGTCTTGGGTGAGACGTTCTGCAGTGCCAGTTCCACATTGGTGCTGGCTCGTCCCGCCACCGGCAGCCAGCCGAGCTTGACGGCGAACAGCAGCTTGAGCAGCATGCCGACGAAGAACACCGGGGCCGCGTACGCCAGGATCGCGAAGATTCGCAGCGAGGCGTCGCCGAATCGGTCTCGATGGGTGGCGGCGAAGAACCCGAGCGGAATACCGACCGCGAAGGCCACCAGCAGAGCCCAGAAGGCCAATTCCAGTGTGGCAGCACCGTTGACGAGTAGGACGTCACTGATCGCGCGATTGTCGGTGGCCGAGCGGCCGAAGTCGCCGCGCAGCAAACCGGTCAGGTACTCCCAGTACTGCGTCAGGATCGGCCGGTCGTAGCCGGCCTCGGCCTTGCGTTGGGCGATCTGTTCGGCGGGTAGGCGGCCGCCGAGGGCGGCGGTGATCGGATCACCGATGACCCGCATGAGAAAGAAGACGACGGTGACGAGAATCCAGGCAGTCGGAATGATCAGCAGAAATCTGATCCCGAGATAGCGGGCGAGCGCGCCGTATCGTGACGGCGCGCTCGCCTGCTTCGCTTGCTTCTCCCCTACCGGCGCGTCCGCGGTAGTGGGCACCGGTCAGCTCTTGGCGAGAGTGACGAAACGGAACTTGAACGAGGCGTCGAGAGTCTCGTCGACACCGCTGATCTCGTCGGTGGCGACGGCGATCTGCTTGCCCTCCAACAACGGAAGCGTCGGCAGGTAGTTCGTCGCCAGCTCGGTCTGAATCTGACCGATGATCTGCATCCGCGCATTTTCGTCGGCCGTCGTGCGCTCGAGATCGAGCAGCGAGGTGATCTCCGGGCTCTCGAAGTGCGACTGCAGGAAGTTGTCCGGTGCGAAGAACGGCGTCAGGTAGTTGTCTGCGTCGGGGTAGTCCGGGAACCAACCCAGCTGGTACACCGGGTACGCGTCGGCGACGCGTTCCTTGGTGTACGTGCTCCACTCGGTCGACTGCAGGTTCACGTTGAACAGGCCCGTCGCGTCGAGCTGACTCTTGATCGCGGCGTACTCCTCGCTCGAGGACGAACCGTAGTGGTCCGGGTTGTACTGCAGGTTGAGCTGGATCGGGGTGGCAACGCCTGCGGCGGAGAGGAATCCGGCAGCCTCGTCCCGGTCGGGTGCCTCGCCGTAGACGTCGGAGAAGGCCGTGTTGGAGCCCTCGAGACCGGTCGGGACCACCGAGTACAGCGGGGTGTACGTGCCCTTGTAGACGCTGTCGGAAAGCGCCTGGCGATCGACGGAGGCCGCAATTGCCTTGCGCACGGCCAACTTCTGCTCAGGAGTGTCGCCGGGCATCGTGTTCATGTTGAACACCATGTAGCGAGATTCGCCACCGGGACCCTCGTGCACCGTCAGACCGTCGACGGCTCCGAGCGATTCGACGTCGGTCGGAGTCAGCGAGCGCCATGCCACGTCGATGGCCTTGTTCTGCACGTCGAGCTTGAGGTTGTCGGAGCTGGTGTAGTACTTCACGTTGATCGACGACGTCTTCGGCGTTCCGAGAATGCCGTTGTAGTCGCCGTTCGCGGCAAAGCTGACGAGGGAGTTCTTGGCGTAGCTCGAGATCGAGTACGGACCGGCGAACGGCGTACCCGCCACGATGGCATCGTCGTCGAGTACGGAGTCTGCCGGGAAGACGGTCTGATCGACGATCGGGCCTGCCGGGGTCGCCAGAATCTGCGGGAACGTCTGGTCGTTCGCAGCCTTCAGGGTGAACTCGACGGTCTTCTCGTCCGGCGTGGCGATGCTGTCGAGGTTGGTCAACAGCGACGCAGGCCCGTTGGGATCGTTGATCGCGACGATTCGATCGAACGAATACTTCACGCTCTCACTCGTCAGTGGGTTGCCGTTCGCGAACGTCAGGTCGTCCTTGAGCGTGCACGTGTAGACGGTCGGCTCGGCGAAGTCGCAACTCTCGGCGGCGTCGGGCTCGAGCTCGGAGCTACCGGGGGCGAAGTTCATCAGGAAGGGATACGTCTGGTTCATCACCATGAACGAGCCGTTGTCGTACGAGCCGGCGGGGTCGAGTGACGTCACCTGGTCGGTGGTTCCGACGGTGATCGTCTCGCCGCCGCCGCTGTCGCCGGATCCGCCGGCGTCGTCGGTGCGGCCCGAGCCGCAGGCCGCCGCAGTCAATGCGAGTACCGACAGTGCTGCCACTGCAGCGGTCTTCTTGCTGTGCTTGCGCACGGCGGTCTTCGATGCCGCGCTGTAGCGCTGCATGCGTCCGTCGTCGGGCGACAGGGTCATCTGATGCCTCTATCCAAATCGGTGTGTCCTATGTAACTGAAAGGACAGTACCGACGGACTGTTTCCAATATGTGGCATTGAGAAAACCCCGCTGTTCCCTCGCAGGAACGCCCAGCTCACGGACGACTCAGAGCGCTCACATTCGCATCGTTGTCCACCGGCTGCCCGGCGGCCGAGGCAAGCAGGCCCTCGAGAACGTGCTTGCCGAGCGCATTGTCGGCAGGCAGATCGATCGGGTACTTGCCGGTGAAACATGCTGCACACAAGCGCGATTCAGGCTGCTCGGAGGCAGCGATCATGCCGTCGATGGAGATGTACCCCAGCGAATCGGCGCCGATCGCCTGTCGAACGCCCTCGAGAATGCCGTCCTCGGAGTCGACACCGTTGGCGATCAGCTCTGCGGGAGAAGCGAAGTCGATGCCGTAGAAGCAGGGCCAACGTACCGGCGGCGACGCGATACGCACGTGAATTTCCAGCGCACCGGCCTCGCGCAGCATCCTGATCAGGGCGCGCTGAGTGTTGCCGCGAACGATCGAATCGTCCACCACCACCAGCCTTTTGCCCCGTATGACCTCTTTGAGAGGGTTGAGTTTGAGCCGGATGCCGAGTTGGCGGATGGTCTGCGACGGCTGAATGAACGTGCGGCCCACGTAGGCGTTCTTCATCAGGCCCTGGCCGTAGGGGATGCCGGAGCCCTGCGCGAAACCGACCGCGGCGGGAGTTCCGCTCTCGGGCACGGGAATCACCAGGTCACCCTCGGCCGGATGCTCCTTCGCGAGTCGTCGTCCGATCTCGACTCGCGTCGAGTGCACCGACCGGCCACCGATGACGCTGTCGGGCCGGGCGAGGTAGACGTACTCGAACACACAGCCCTTGGGCTCGGGGGCCGCGAATCGCGAGGACCTGACACCGTCGGCATCGATCGCGAGCAGTTCACCGGGCTCGATGTCGCGGACGAACGCGGCACCGACGATGTCGAGTGCCGCCGTCTCGCTGGCCACCACCCAGCCGCGATCGAGGCGGCCGAGGCACAGCGGGCGCACGCCGTGCGGGTCGCGCGCGGCGTAGAGGGTGTGCTCGTCCATGAATGTCAGGCAGAAGGCACCCTTGAGCAGTGGCAGCAATTCCATTGCCGCCTGCTCGATGGTGCAGTCGGCGGCCTTGTGCGCCAGCAGCGCGGTCACGACGTCGGAATCCGAGGTGCCGTTGCCCTGCAGCCGGTCGCTGATCAACCCTGCATCGCGCGCCTTGGTGGCGAGCTCGGCGAAGTTCACCAGATTTCCGTTGTGGCCGAGCGCAATCCCGGTGCCGGCGGTGGTGGTGCGGAAGATCGGCTGCGCGTTCTCCCACGTGACCGATCCACTGGTGGAGTAGCGGCAGTGTCCGATGGCGACGTGCCCGGGCATCGCGCCGAGTGTCTGCTCGTCGAACACCTGGCTGACGAGACCGAGATCCTTGAACACCAGCACCTGGGAGCCGTCGGACACTGCGATGCCGGCGGCCTCCTGACCACGGTGTTGCAGCGCGTAGAGGCCGTAATAGGAGAGCTTGGCCACATCCTCGCCCGGTGCCCACACTCCGAACACTCCGCACTCCTCGCGCGGTTCGTTCTCCGGTTCGTCGAGCGGTTTGCCTGCCAGAAGATTCGGACTGTCGACCGACAAATCGGCGTTGGTCACGGGCATTGCTCCCTTGGGGGTACGGGGCGGGGGGCCGTGCCCGAGTCTACGGGCACACGGCCGGAGTCAACGCATCGTGTGTACGGGAGATTCCCGGTCGGTGAACGAGTGTCCGATTCCGAGCCGATCACCTGATGGACAACAGTGGCAGCCAGCGACCCACTTCGGCTGCTCTGCTGCCCGACGCATCGATGGATCCGTCGGCGAGCGCCTCGGCGAAATCGCGGACTCCGGTGACCACCTGCAGCCACGTCAGCGCATCGGTCTCGACCACGTTCGGCGGGGTCCCCCGCGTGTGACGCGGACCCTCGATGCACTGCACCGCGACGAACGGCGGCACCCGCACCTCCACCGAGGATCCCGGTGCATTCTGACCGAGAGTTCTGGCGGTGGTGCGTACAGCGGCGGCGATCTGCGCCCGCGCAGGCTTGTCCGCCTCACCCTTGATCCATTGCTCGACGGCCAGAACGGCGTCACGTACCTCGGCGGGGCCGACTTCTTTGTGCGGTGGCACTGCTACCGACTCCTGTCGTTCGCCGCGAGATGCGCCAGCACGGCACCGCTGGCGTTGAGGAAGTAGTGCAGCAAGGCCGGGGCGAGCACGCTCCCGCTGCGGGACCGCAACCACGAGAACACCACGCCCGCGGCCGTGGTCGCGACCACTGTTCCGACCACGCTGTCACCCGCAGAGCGAGCCGGGTGGATGTGCCACAGGCCGAAGAAGATCGGCGACAGCACCGGCGACGCGGCGTCGAGCACACCGCGGAACAGCAACTCCTCGGTCAGCACCGTCCCCACCGGAATCCGAAACAGCACCCACTCGGCCAGATCGTCCTCGGACGGCCGGACACGGCGTCGCAACGCCGGAATCGCCGCGACGACGGCAGCTCCGAACACCGGAATCGCCGACGCCGCAGCGCCCCATTTCAGACCGGCAGCAGTGTTGCGTAGACCGAGTTTCTCCGCGTCCGTTCGGGACAGTGCAGCCACACCGACGGCGAACGAAGCATTGGCCACCGCCCGTCCCCGGGCATCGAGACCTGTCGACGGCAGCACGACCGTGCTCCACGCCGTCGTCGCTGAGCCGACCAGCAGCGCTTCGGTGTTCACTTCTCGGGACCGTCTCGGCCGGCGAACTGCTCCATGACGCCGCGAACTCGTTCGGTGTCGCGGTCGGTCCACCCCTCGGGCGCAGCGACGGCCACCCAGCCGTCGAGCACGAGGGTTCCGTAGTTGTGGCCATGCCCGTCGGGAACGCCTGCGGCGTTGGTCAGATCGGCGGCCACCTGCCAGAAGGTGACGACCGGGAACCATCGCATGCTCGGCAGCCGGTCCGGTCCCGGTGGTTCCGAGAGCCAGTCGGGACGCTCGAACAGCAGGTCCGGTGACCACCAGACGACCGGATCCGACGCGTGCTGGACGTAGAGGATCCGCGGCTCGTACCACGGCTGATCCTCCGGCGGGATGCCCGTCGAGTTGTCGGCGAATCGGACGGTCAGGCCCTCGGAGTACACCGGCCGAACCTCGGGACTTCCCGGGTCACGCCTATTGACGAACTGACTCCAGATGCGGTTGTTGTTCGGCGGTCCCACCCACAGGACCCCGTCGGTGGTGGCTCTGATGTCGGCCAGGCCGGTGAACGCACCCTCGCCCGCCTGAGTACCGAGGCTCTCGCCGTAGACGTAGAACTTGGGGCGCGTTGCCTCCGGTTCCTGCAGCCAGCGGTCGTGCACCTTGTCGATCAGAGCTTTGCCTGCCTGCGCGGCCTTGTCTCCCTCCGCGATGAAGGAGATCCAACTCGGGAGGTACGAGTACTGGGATGCGACGGTGGCGACATCGCCGTCGAACATGAGCTCTTCGGCTTCGATGGCGGTGGGGTTGACCCAGCCGGTTCCGGTGGTCGGGACGACGACGAGAGCCGCGCGCTGAAATGCCCCGGTGCGTTCGAGTTCGGCGACCACGATGTTCAGTCGTTCGTCCTGCGTCTCTGCGGTTTCCAGGCCTGCGTAGGCCCGGATCGGCTCGAGACTCGGACGGCCCGTGGCCCGCTCCATCTCGTCGGCGCGCAGCCCACTCGAGACGAAGTTGCGCCCCTCGAAACCCAGAGTGTCCCACGGTGCCAACGAGTTCGGGCTGCCGGAGCGTTCGTCGGCAACGGGTTGCTCTGCGCCGTCCCGGGTTTCGTCGTTCTGCAGGCTGAAGGCCGAGTTGGTGACCTCGGAGACCGCACGCAGCAGCACACCCTGAACCAGGGCGACGGACAGCACGACCAGGACGACGACCCCGAGCGCATTGGCCACTTCTCGCGGCATCTTGACGATGCGGTTGATCTGACGGGCGACCAGCCGAACGAGGTCGCGCAACACCCGCCACACCGAGATCAACAGTGCCGCAACGGCGATACTGAGCGCGCCGGTGCGGAGGTACCCCGTTGTGGTCGTCCCCTCCGCGTCCATCAGCGCGGCCAGCTCACGCTGCCATTCCGCCGAGATCGCCAGCATGATCATCGATGCCGCGATCGCCATTACGGGCACAGCGACTTTGACGGCCAGCTCGACCGTGCGAGGCAACGGCCACCACGATCGGGACGAGAGCCACCATCGGGTCACGGCCCACCCCACCGCGATGCCGAATGCGTAGCCGATGGCCGCGTTGATACCGCCGATGATGCCCTGGAACAACCATCCCCGAGGGAGCAGAGACGGAGTCAACGACCAGCAGAAGAACAACGCGCTGAACGCGATTCCGGTGAAGTCCAGGCGCAGCAGGCCCCACGCCCACATGACGAACGGATGCTTGTCGGGCGACGGGACCGAGAATTCGACCGACGGCAGGTGGTACCGGTGATGCTGATCCTGCTCGAGTGCGGGCTCGGTCTCCTTCCGACGCTCCGATACCTGTCCCCCCACCTCGGTCAGCCGAAGAGTCTGGGAAGAGTGCTCTCGAACGTCTCGCGCAGTTCCGTCATCGGGACGGAGAACTGCCCTTGCACCTCGATCGAGTCCGAGCCCTCGTCGACGACCCCGATGCGCGCCCACGGCAGACCGCGGGCGGTGCACATGCCGGTGAAGCGAGTTTCTTCCGTGCGCGGTACCGCGACCAGTACGCGGCCCGAGGACTCGGAGAACAGCGTCACGAACGGATCGGTGCCCTCGGGAAGGATGATGCGGCAACCGGTTTCGCCGGCCAGAGCGGCTTCGACGACGGCCTGGGCGAGGCCGCCCTCGGACAGGTCGTGTGCCGCCGAGACCAGACCGTCACGCGAGGACGATAGCAGGATGTCGGCCAGCAGCTGCTCGCGGGCGAGATCGACCTTCGGCGGTACGCCACCGAGGTGATCGTGCTCGACCTGCGCCCAGATGGACCCGTCGAACTCGTCGTAGGTGTCGCCGAGCAGGATGAGCGTCTCACCGGGCTCGAGACCGAGACCGGTGGGGATGCGGCGATGGACGTCGTCGATGACGCCGAGAACACCGACGACGGGCGTCGGCAGGATCGGCTCGGCACCGGTCTGGTTGTAGAAACTGACGTTGCCGCCGGTCACCGGGATGCCGAGGGTGACGCAGCCGTCGGCCAGTCCACGCACGGCCTGCTGAAACTGCCACATGACGCCCGGGTCCTCGGGCGAGCCGAAGTTCAGGCAGTTGGTGACGGCCTTGGGCGTCGCGCCGGTGACCGCGACGTTGCGGAACGCCTCGGCGAGCGCGAGCTGTGCACCTCGATACGGATCGAGTGCGGTGTAGCGGCCCGACGCGTCGGTGGCCAAAGCGATTCCGCGACCGGTCTTCTCGTCGATGCGGATCACTCCGGCATCGGCGTTCTCGGCGAGGACGGTGTTGCCGCGCACGTAGCGGTCGTACTGCTCGGTGATGAACCGGCGGCTGCACAGCTGCGGCGAGCCGATCATCTTCTTCAGCGTCGCCCTCAGCTCGTCCCCGGTTTCCGGGCGCTGCAGCGACGCAGTGGTGTTCGCTACCAGGTCGTCCTGAGTGGCGGGACGCTGCACCGGACGGTTGTAGACCGGTCCCTCGTGCGCAACGGTCTTCGGCGGAACATCGACGACGGTGTCGCCGTGCCAGGTGATCTGCAGATGTTCACCGTCGGTGACCTCACCGATGACGGTGGCCAGCACGTCCCACTTCTTGCAGACGGCCATGAACGCGTCGACGTTGTCGGGCGTCACCACCGCGCACATGCGCTCCTGGGATTCGCTCGAGAGCACCTCGGCGGGCGTCATGCCGGTGGCGCGCATCGGCACCTTCTCTAGCTCGATGTGCATGCCACCACTGCCGGCGGAGGCGAGTTCCGAAGTGGCGCACGACAACCCGGCACCGCCGAGGTCCTGGATGCCGACGACCAACTTGTTGGAGTACAGCTCGAGGCAGGCTTCGATGAGCACCTTCTCGGTGAACGGATCGCCCACTTGGACCGCGGGGAGCTTCTTGCGGCCGCCGCCGGTCTCGTCACCGTCGAACGTCTCCGAGGCGAGGACGGACACGCCGCCGATGCCGTCGAGACCGGTGCGGGCACCGAACAGAATGATCTTGTTGCCCAGGCCCGACGCGAAGGCAAGGTGCATGTCCTCGACGCGCATGACGCCGGCACACAGGGCGTTCAGCAAGGGGTTACCGGCGTAGGAGGCGTCGAACACCGTCTCGCCGCCGATGTTGGGCAGGCCGAGGGAGTTTCCGTAACCGCCGACGCCTGCGACGATGCCGCTCAGGACGCGGCGCGTATCGGGTGCATCCGCAGCACCGAATCGCAGCTGGTCCATGACGGCGATCGGGCGCGCGCCCATGGCCATGATGTCGCGGACGATGCCGCCGACGCCGGTGGCTGCACCCTGGTAGGGCTCGACGTACGACGGGTGATTGTGGCTCTCCACCTTGAAGGTGACGGCCCAACCGTCGCCGACGTCGACGACGCCCGCGTTCTCACCGATACCGGCGAGCATGGGCTTGCGCATCTCGTCGGTGGTGGTCTCGCCGAAGTACTTCAGGTGCACCTTCGAGGACTTGTACGAGCAGTGCTCGCTCCACATGACGGAATACATCGCCAATTCGGCGTCGGTGGGCCGACGGCCGAGGATTTCCTTGATGCGGACGTATTCGTCGTCCTTGAGTCCGAGTTCCTTGTACGGCTGCGCAACGTCGGGGGTGGCGACGGCGTTGGAGACGGTGTCTGTGGGTACGGAGCTAGCGGACACGAGGAATAGGTCCCTTCGATGGAGCGAAATGCCAGGGAGAGTCTATCGGGACCCTGCGACATGTATGGCATCGGTCGTGCAGGGCTGCGCTTCGGTCGTGCGAACATCACCTCATGGACATCGCGCTGACCGAGGACGATCTGGACGAAACGGGCGTCATCGACCCGTCGATGGTGGCCAAGGGAGTCGACGTCCCGCCGAAAGCCGTCGTCTGTTTCTTCTCCGAGGTGATCGAGAGCATCTGCGCGAAAGGCGACGCCCGAGTCGTCTCGATCATGCGCTCCGAGCACGGCGAACACCCCGTGTACGAGATCGAACGGAACGGGCAGAAGCTTGCCGTCTTCCACCCCGGCGTCGGCGCGCCACTGGCCGCACTGTTCCTCGAGGAGGCCATCGCGATGGGCTGCACGCAGTTCGTGGCCGTGGGCGGCGCGGGAGCACTGTCCGACGACCTGGGCATGGGACACGTCATGGTGGTCGACAGCGCCATTCGCGACGAGGGCACCTCGTTCCACTACCTACCGCCGGGCCGGGTGGTCGACGCCGATCCGGACGGAGTGGCCGTGCTGCAGTCGGTGCTCACCGACGCCGGAATCGACTTCGTCACCGGCCGGTCCTGGACGACGGATGCGCTCTACCGCGAGACCCGTGCGCGCGTCTCCCGTCGCGTCGAAGAGGGCTGCCGAACCGTCGACATGGAAGCCTCGGCCTTCTGCGCCGTTGCCCGATTCCGCGGAGTGCGATTCGCGCAACTGCTGTACGCCGGTGACTCCCTGGCCGCCGACTGGGATCACCGCGGCTGGACCAAGGCAACAACAGTGCGCGAACAGTTGTTCTGGCTCGCGGCGGATGCGTGTCTGCAACTCGATCCTGTGTAGCGCGCGGGTCCGCCGCGCTGGGCCATCGGGATTCGCAGCGCTGGGCCATCGGGATTCGCAAACGCGCGCGCGTTTGCTGAATCACCCCGGATTAGGTAGCGAATCCGCGCGCACCTGGCGAATGCGCGCGCGTTTGCGATTGCCGAACGAGGAACGATGTCGCGCCGCGGTATTCGGCTTCCGCCCACACCCTCCGCCCCATCGGGATTCGCAAACGCGCGCGCGTTTGCTGAATCACCCCGGATTAGGTAGCGAATCCGCGCGCAGCTGACGAATGCGCGCGCGTTTGCGACCGGTGATCGGGCTCAGGCAGGGGCGAGGAAGGCCGCCAAGGCGTCGGCGTACAGCTTCACGTCCGCGGCTCCCATCAACTCTCGCGAGGAGTGCATGGCGAGCTGCGCTGCACCGACGTCCACCGTCGACAGTCCGGTGCGCGACGCAGTGATCGGCCCGATGGTCGATCCGCACGGCAGATCGGCGCGATGTACGTAGCGCTGCAGGGGAACTCCGGCCTGATCACACGCTAGTGCGAAGGCACCCGCACCCGCGGAATCCGTTGCGTAGCGCAGGTTCTGGTTGACCTTCAGCACCGGTCCCCCGCCGAGCTCGATGCGGTGCGCAGGCTCGTGCCGATCCGGGTAGTTCGGATGCGTTGCGTGTGCCATATCGCCCGATGCACAGACGGATCCGGCCATCGCGCGGAGAAACTCCTCACGGCCACCGCCGCGTCCGATCACGATGCGCTCGAGCACGGTGTTCAGCAGATCCGAGAACGCGCCGCGGTCGGACATGCTGCCGACTTCCTCGTGATCGAACAGCGCAAGAACCGGCGTGACGGCAGTCGGATTGTCGACTGCTGCAAGCAAAGCCTGAGTTCCGGCGTAGCAGGTACCTTGATTGTCCAGACGCGGCGCACTGACCAGCTCGGACTCGACGCCCACGACGGCACTGGGCGCGAGATCGTGTGTCATCAGCTCCCAACCCAACACCGAATGCGGGTCGACGCCTTCTCGCTCGGCGACGTAGGAGATGAACGACTGCGGCGAATTGCCTACTCCCCAAATGGCATTGACGTGCCGCTGCGGATCGAGGGTGACGCCCTTACGATCCTCGGACAGGTGGATCGCCAGCTGAGGAACTCGCAGAATGGGCTCGTCGACTTTCACCAGCACCTCGCGCACGGCATTTCCGTCGCGCACACTCAACCGGCCGGAGATACCCAGATCGCGGTCGAGCCAGGAGTTGAGCCACGCGCCGCCGTACGGTTCGAGGCCCACCATCTGCCAGCCTGCGGACTGCAGATCGGGATGCTGCTTCACGCGGAGGTTCGGGCTGTCGGTGTGTCCGCCGACGATGCGGAAGGGGCCATCGGGAGTGGAGCCTGCGGAACGACCCGAATCACGCTCGGTACTCCACGCGACGAGCGAACCGCCGCGGATGAGGTAGTAGCGACCCGCCTCGGTCGGCCATGCATCGGTCTCGTCCAGCCGCACGAACCCGGCATCCTCGAGCTGCACCGACACCGTCCGACACACATGGAACGGGGACGGCGAGACGTCGACGAAGTTGCAGAGACCGGTTGCGGAGGCGTGAGTCGACATGGGAACCATTGTGGCAGCCGCCGCGTCGAACACCTCGAGAGCACACACCGACCGGGGGGACAACGTCATGAAATTTCATTCTTTGCCTGACTACGGCGCAGTTCATGCGACCACATTCGCCATCGTGCGGATGAAGACGATCGAAGCATTTCGTAAGCGAGGGGTGGTGGTTCACCGAGAGGACGCGACGACTTTGGCGGTGGGCTCGGGCGTTCGTATGTCACTGAACAATGTGTTCGCTCGGTGCTCCGGGGTGAGTCGATCGGCGTGGGACGGCATCATCGCCGGCCATGTCGACCTCATGATCGAGACGATGCGCGAGGCGGATCCCACGTTCTTCACCGGACTGTCGGACGACGAGTTCCACTCGAGGCTGCGCGAGCGCGTCATCGCTCCGTCCGCCCTGGCGGCTATGGGTGAGTGCGAGTACGAGTATTCCGTCCCGCTACTCGACGTGCCGGGCGCACCGAGGCGGGTACTGAACCTGTCTTCTCCGAATCGCGCTGTGACACTGGCAGATCGACATCTCGTAGGCCGAGATCTGAACGCCGCCTGGGCAGCCGGCCGAAGGAACACCGCAGCGCTGAAGTTCGAGGACGGCCGAATTCTCAGCAGAAACGGCATCGACATCGACGTCCTCAGCGGCGATTCGATCTACCTCGCGTCGAAAGTCGCCGATATGTCCACGCTGATCTCCGCACACCTCGGCGAATGTCTGTACGGCGTATTGTTCGTCGTTCCCAATGCCTACGAGTTCATTTTTCACCGGCCACGCAACGCCGACGTGGCGCTCGCGGCAGCAGCCGAGCTCGCCGATCTGGCAGATATGTTCAGTCGTGACACGCCGAGCCCACTGTCACGCTCGGTGTTCTTCTGGCGAGACGGCGAGTACTGCGACGTATCGAGCGGGCCCACGGGAGTTTTCGCCTCTACCTTGGCAGAGCTGCGAGCGTGCGCGGCCTGACCGCGATCACGTGCCGGTAGACCCGCTATTCGGGCGGCGGAGTGGTGGGCCGTCCGGCTGCAGCGTCGCGAATCCAGTCGGGTACGGGTTGATGATCGCGTTCGGCCATGGTGATGTACGCGCGGGCAGCGGCGGCGGCGACCGTGGGCCGTGGTGCTCTGACGTTGCGTTCGTCGGTGGTGGTCATCGCGGGTCCTCCTGCTCGCTCTCGCCGTCAGTGTCCTCGGTTTCGCGCGGTTGCGCCAGTGCGCGACGTGCAGATCGGCCCGCAACGGCCAGCAGCACCTTGCGTTCGGTGCTGGTGATGAGCGGGGAGTCGGTGACCGTCGCAAAGACGTCCCAGCCGAGTTCTGCTTCGTCATCACTGTCACTGACGGTGTGGTCGAGGCACCAGGTGATGCGTTGCCAAGCCTGGGCCCGTTTGTCGGCGACGGTGCGCTGACGAATGGTGAGAGCGACTCCGAGGACGGCGAGCACACCGACGATCAGGGTGACCCACGATTGGGCGGGCATCCGCTCAGTGCGACCCGGACACGCAGAACGAGTTGCCGTCGGGATCGGTCAGGGTGACCCAACGAAAGTCGCCCATGGTGTGCTGGGCAACTTCACTCGCACCCGCCTCGAGCAGGCGCGCGACCTCACCGTCGAGATCAGCGGTGGTCATGTCGAGGTGGACGCGATTCTTGCCGGGCGTCGGGTCGTCGATCTTCTGAAAGGCCATTCGGTACGGCGCGGCGGCGAGTTCGACGACGTAGAACCAGCCGTCGTTCTCCTCCACGATCGTTCCGTCCACCTGCGCCGCCCACCAGCGTGCGAGCGGTTTCGGATCGGTGGTGTCGAACGTGATCATGCCCAACGTCAGTGTCATGGCGGCACGATAACCGCCGCCACCGACAGGTTCGAGTCAGGAGTTGACGATCGTGTCCAGTGCCGAGTAGAAGATGCCCAAGCCGTCGTCACTCGGTCCGGTCAGTGGCTCGGTGGCGTGCTCGGGGTGCGGCATCAAACCGACGACCCGGCCGTTGGCCGAGGAGATACCGGCGATCCCGCGCTGCGATCCGTTCGGGTTGGTTCCGCTGTAACGGAACACCACCCGGCCCTCGCCCTCGAGCTCGTCGAGCACGTTCTGCGGTGCTTGGAAGCGACCTTCGGCGTTCTTGACCGGAATCAGGATCTCCGCACCGGGCTCGTAGCGCGACGACCACGCAGTGTCGGTGTTCTCCACTGCCAGCCACTGATCGCGGCAGACGAAGTGGAGCCCTTCGTTGCGGGTCAGCGCGCCTGGAAGGAGCCCCACCTCACAGAGCACCTGAAAGCCGTTGCAGATACCGAGAACCGGCATACCGCCCTCGGCTGCTTTCACGACGGACTCCATCACGGGAGCGAAGCGGGCGATTGCGCCGGCCCGGAGGTAGTCGCCGTAGGAGAATCCGCCGGGTACGACGATGGCGTCGACGTTCTTCAGATCGGCGTCGGCGTGCCACAGACTGACGGCTTCTCCGCCGGCAAGGGTGACTGCGCGGGAGGCGTCGACGTCGTCGAGTGTGCCGGGGAAGGTGATGACACCTACGCGGGCGCTCATGAGATGCGGGTCACTTTCCAGTCCTCGATCACCGTGTTGGCGAGCAGCGATTCGGCGATTTTCTCGAGCTCCGCGTCGTCGACGGAATCGTCGATCTCGAGCTCGAAACGCTTGCCCTGGCGAACGTCGGACACGCCGGAGATTCCCAGACGGCCGAGCGCACCCGCGATCGCCTGACCCTGCGGATCGAGAATCTCGGCCTTGGGCATGACATCGACAACGACTCGGGCCACGAAAGTGCTCCTTGAAATACGTACAGCAAGACAGTTACCGGCAGGTGGGAGTCTACGCAGCCCTGGCGGGAGGCGCGAAACCGCGCTTACTGTGGAGTCCATGCGGCTGACTCACTTCGGACATTCCTGCGTTCTCGTCGAACTCAACGGCACCACCGTCCTGTTCGATCCGGGCACGTTCTCCCACGGGTTCGAGGGCATCACCGGACTCGACGCCATCCTCGTCACCCATCAGCACCCGGATCACGTCGATCTGCAACGACTTCCCGCTCTCGTCGAGGCCAATCCGCGAGCGGCACTACACGCCGATCCGATGACCGCGGGCCAACTCGGCGGCAAGTGGGCGGCGGCTCCTGCAGGCAAGGCCTTCACTGTCGGCGGCATCACCGTCACCGGCGTGGGCGGCACTCATGCCGTCATTCATCCCGAACTGCCGGAGATCGACAACACCGGCTACCTGCTCGGCACTCCGGAGAATCCAGGCCAGCTGTTCCACCCGGGCGACTCGCTGTTCGTCCCCGAGCAGCAGGTCGAGGTGCTCGCGCTTCCCGCAGCCGCGCCGTGGTCGAAGCTCTCCGAGACCGTCGAGTTCCTGCGCGCAGTGGCCCCGAGGATGGCGTTTCCCATTCACCAGGCCATCGTCGCGGAACAGGCGAGGGGCGTCTACTACGGCCGCTTCAAGGAGATGTCCGACGCCGAAATCCGCGAGCTTCCCGAGGAATCGTCCGTCTCGATCTAGCCGGTGACCTCGGGCGGGAGGGTGCCGATCATGGTCACCTGCGTCCCGTCCCAGCGATAGTCGATCGTCACCGGGCCGCCGGTGGGATTGGCGTTGGCGTCGTTCGCGAGCGGCCAGCGGTAGTTCACTGTGACGGTATCGACGGATTGCGCCGCCACAGAAGTGAATCCGTAGGGCTCGAGCGTGGCCGTGCCCAGATACTCGGCGTCGTGGAAGAACAGCAGATGCGTCGGCGAGCTCACCGTCGCGCCGTACGGCAGCGCTTCCACCCAGGTGAACGACGCACACGGATCGCCCATGTCGGTGGCGACCCAGGGTGAATCGGCGAACACCAGCGGCAGCGAGTCCACGGCCTGTGTCACCGGTGCCGACGCCAGATCGAGACACTGCGGCTCGTCGTCAGGCGGGCCCATCGGAACCAGGTCGCCGGCCTCCTCGGGCGGGGTCTGCTGCGGCTGCGTTCCTTCGGTTGCCGGATCCGGCGTCACCTGTGCTGGGCTTTCCGGTGTGGTCGCCGAAACGGCCGAGGACGGTGCTGCCGACGGCGTTCCCTGCTCCGACCCGCCGCACGCGACGAGAGCTGTTGCACCGACTGCAAGGAGCAGAAGTCGTTTCATGTAGACCGCCTGGTTCGATTTGTCCGACGCCAGGTATGTCCACTCGCAAACATGTTCCGTTACATCACGTTTCGGTCAAGAGGGCGTAACCTCCGCAGCGATCTGCATTTTTCGCACCACTACGCGCACATTTCGCGACATTCCCACGCATATTGCTGCACAGTGGAGCACCAGTTGCACACTGGAGCGCGTGTCATTCAGGCCAGCCGATGTCGAGCCGAACCAATTCACGAATTGCCGACTCGTCGACCGTGTCGAGTCCGTCGAGGAATGCGACGGCGAAGGATCCCGGCCGCGAAGTCGACCGGGCCGCGATCTCCGACGCCACCGCAACATGCGCATGCGCGGCGACGGCACCGATCAGCACAGTCGGAGCAACCGAGCAGTACGCCGCCGTCAGCGCACCGAGCGCACACCCGGTAGCCGTAACCCGTTGCAGCAGTGCGCTTCCGCCACCCACCTTCACCATGCCGTCGGGGCCGAGAATGTGATCGGTCTCCCCCGATGCAGCCACCACCTCGGCTCGGTCCAGCAAAGAACGCGCCGCATCGACCGAATCTGCCGCGTGCGCAGACGAATCCACTCCCCTTGATCCACCCTCAGCGCCCGCCAGACCCATCACCTCCGACGCGTTTGCACGAATGACGCTGGGCCGGTTGACAAGTAGCTCAACGGCCACCTGGGTTCGCCACGGCAGACCGCCGGCTCCCACCGGATCGAGTACCCACGGCTTCCCCGCTGCCCTCGCTGCGGCCGACGCCAGGTGAGCACTCTCCACCTGGGCAGCCGTCGGTGTTCCGAGATTGATCAGGACCGCGTCGGCGATCTCGGCGAAGCCGGCCGCTTCCTCGGGGTTGTCCACCATCGCGGGAGCAGCCCCGGCAGCCAACAGTGCATTGGCGACGAACTGCACCGACACGGTGTTGGTCAGACACTGCACCAACGGATTGCGTTCGCGCAGAAGTCGATGTGCGTGGGCGATGTCGTCCAGGGTCACACTCGAGGCACTCATCGATCCGAGTCTACGACCGCACCCACCCCGTTCGCGTCAATGGACCACTGCACACGTCTGAGCGGTGCAGTGGCACATTCACGCAGCTACTCGGTGCGCGTGAGTGGCGCTTTGCATACGTCTGGGCCGTGCAAGGGTCCATTGACGCAGAGCCGGGGGTGCAGCGAGGAACTACGCCACGCGGGCTTTGGTTCGCGGGATCCATTCGTACACGCCGGCCTCGGCTCCGTGGTGTAGGGAGAGGTCGATCGCGTCGAGGACTGCCTGCCGCGGCGCGGGCCGTCCGAGTTGCTTGGCACTGATGGCCAGGCGCACCACTCCGCCGCGTCGGGCGGTGCGGCCTGCGCCGAGTACCAGAGCTTTGAACCACCAGGGTTCGGCTTTGAATCCTTCGCCGATTCCCCACACCCGAGCGCGCACGACTCCGTCACGATCGAGATCGTGAATGCCGTTCAGTGAAGCGAGGGTTCGGAAGCCGGCGTCGGGCAGGGCTTCGACGGCTCCGGGTGAGGCGATCCAGCGCGGAGCGGCGAACACTCGGGTGCGCAGGCCGGTCTGTTCCATGACGCGGTCAGCGGCCATCAATCGAAGTCGGGCTTCGTGACGCGGTAGTGCGGAGAACTCGGAGCGTCGACGCTTCGTCGCGGCCTGGTCGTAGCCGTGCAGAACGATCGCGTCGCCACCGTCGCGTCGGGCCCGCAACCACTCCTGAGTGGGCACGTCCGCTGCGAGGCGGTACTTGTCCTTCAACCGAGGCGCGACGAGCAGCGACAGCGGGACGCCTCGTCCGTCGAGGATTCGCGCGAACTCGGCGGCGTGCTCGTAGGTGTCGTTCTTGATTCCGCTCACCGACACGATCAGGCGTCCAGACATGACTCGAGCCTCGCACACCAGTGTGAACGAGGCTCGACGTCGATGCAGACAGAAGCTAAACGGCGATCGTTTCCTTCGGCAGGATCTTGTCGATCGCGGCGAGCACCTCGGGGGCGTCCGGCTCGGTGCGCGGACGGAAGCGGTTCGTGACGACTCCGTCGGGCGAGATCAGGAACTTCTCGAAGTTCCACTGGACGTCTCCGGCCTTGCCGTCGGCGTCCTCGGCCTGGGTCAATTCGGCGTACAACGGGTGCTGGTTGTCACCGTTGACGTCGACCTTCTCGGTCATCGCGAACGTGACGCCGTACGTGGTGGAGCAGAAAGTTTCGATTTCTTCGGCGGTACCGGGCTCCTGGCCACCGAATTGGTTGCAGGGCACTCCGACGACCGAGAGGCCACGGGCCGAGTATTCGTTGGCGAGCTTCTCGAGCTTCTCGTACTGCGGGGTCAGTCCACACTTGGAGGCGACATTGACCACGAGGACGGCTCTTCCGGCGTACTCGTCGAGCGAGGTGGGCGCACCACCCAGCGTGTTGATGCCGATGTTCTGAACTTCAGTCATCACCCGAACTTACCTGTGAGTACCGACAGAATGGAACCGACGCACAAAAGCAAGTACGACCCCGCTGGTGGCGGGGTCGTACTTGCGTTCTTCCGAACCGGGCGACGGGGGGATGCGCGGCGCCCGGCAGGTATTACGCCTTGGCGGCGGCTTTTTCGATGACGACCTGCTTGTCGGCGGGTCGGTCGTCCTCGGGGAGGTGGTCGTCGACCATGGTTGCTTCATCGAACGGATGCTGGCCGTCCAGCGTTTCCTTGACACGTCCGGCATCGAGGGTCTTGGTCCAAGTGCCCACGAGCAGGGTCGCCACCGCGTTGCCGGAGAAGTTGGTCAGTGCGCGGGCCTCGGACATGAATCGGTCGATGCCGACGATGAGACCGACGCCGTCCAGCAACTCGGGACGGTGGCTCTGCAGACCGCCGGCCAAGGTGGCCAAGCCGGCACCGGACACTCCGGCTGCACCCTTCGAGGCGATGATCATGAACAGCAGGAGGGAGAACTGCTCACCGATCGAGAGCGGCATGTTCATGGCGTCGGCGATGAAGATCGAGGCCATCGTCAGGTAGATCGCGGTGCCGTCGAGGTTGAACGAGTACCCGGTGGGGACGACGATGCCTACGGTGGTCCGTTCGACTCCGACGTGCTCCATCTTGGCGATCAAACGCGGCAGGGCCGACTCGGAGGAGCTGGTCGCGACGATGAGCAGGTACTCCCGGCCCAGGTACTTCGCCAGCTTGAAGATGGAGAAACCGGTGACGAATCGCAGAATCAGACCCAGGAACCCGAAGACGAAGATGAAGCAGGTGATGTAGAAGGCCAGCATCAGCGTGCCGAGCTGAATCACCGCGTCGAACCCTGTCTTGCCGACGACACCGGCGATGGCGCCGAAGGCACCGATCGGGGCGAGCCACAGGATCATGGTGAGGATGCGGAAGACGAGCTTCTGCACTGCACCGATGCCTTTGAGGATTCCTTCGCCCTGCTTGCCCATGGCCTGCAGCGCGAAGCCGACCAGGATGGCGACGAAGAGAGTCTGCAGCACGCTACCCGCGGTCAGCGAGGACAACAGTGTGTCCGGGATGATGCCGGCGATGAAGTCCATGGTGCCGCCGGCACCCTCCGCGTCCTCGGCGTACTCGGCGCCACCACCAGGAACGATGTTGAGTCCCTCGCCCGGCTGGATGAGGTTGCCGACGACCATGCCGATGCCGAGTGCGATGGTCGACATTGCGATGAAGTAGGCCAGAGCCAGGCCGCCGACGCGACCGACACTGGCTGCGGCGCGGACCGATCCGATGCCGAGGACGATGGTGCAGAAGATGACCGGGCTGATCATCATCTTGATCAGGCTGACGAACAGCGTGCCGAGAACGGCCAGCTCGACGCCGAAGTCCTTCCACAGCAGGCCGACGGCCACACCGGCGATCACGGCGATGATCACGGCGATGTAGAGCCAGTGAGTCTTGTCGCGCTTCTTCTTGGGCTCGGTGGGCGGGATCTCGTGCCGCTCGCCATCGATGATTGTCATGAATGTTCCTTCTGGTTTCAGGTGAAGCGCGAGTCGAACTGCTGACTTCGTGACTACGGGGAGTGGAGTGAGGTGCATCACCCCTGCTGAGAGATGATGTTGCTCGACGCCGTGACAGGAGTCACCTATACGTTCATTTCGTTCACACCGAATGTTCTTGCTCGAAAGGAATGCGTTGTCCTCGAAGCGCCCGCTGAGCGTCGCCGGCCAGGTCTTGGTGTTGCAGCTCGTCGTCATCGGCGTCGTCGTGTTCGCCGGCGGCATCCTGACGGTGCTCAACGAACGGTCCAACAGCGACGACGCGACCCGACGCGAAGTCACGGCGATCGCGGTGAGCATCGCCAACGAACCGTCGACGCCTATCGCGATCGAGTCCGACGACCCGACGTCGCGTCTGCAACCGGAAACCGAGAAGATCAGGCAGGTCACCGGCGTCGACTTCATCGTCGTCATGGCTCCGGATCGCACCCGATTCACGCACACCACCGTCGACCTGATCGGTAAACCGTTCAGCGGCAACATCGATCGCGCATTGCAGGGCGAGACGTTCACCGAGACGTACGTCGGTTCTCTCGGTCCGTCGATCCGTTCGGTCACACCGGTCACCGACTCGTCCGGCGAGATAGTCGGGCTCGTTTCGGCGGGAGTCACCCGGCAGAAGATCAGCGATCAGTTCTTCCAGGGCCTTCCGCTCATCATCGGGGTCGTGCTCGCCGCCTTTGTCGTCGCCGCAGCGGGTTCGACATTGCTCAGCCGACGGCTCCGGCGTCAGACACTGGGAATGGCACCGGCGGAACTGCGCACGATGTACGAACATCACGACGCCGTCCTGCACTCGATCGGTGAGGGACTGCTGGTGTTCGGCCGCGGCGACGAGGCGGAGTTGGTCAACGACGAGGCCCGACGCCTCCTCGATCTGCCGGAGGGCCCGGTCTCGTTCGAGTCGTTGCCGGAGTCGATGCAGCAGATGGACACCGGCATCGTGCGCGGCGAATTGCATCTGACGAAGGATCGCGTGCTCGTCGTCAACCAGGATCCGGTGATGTGGGAGGGCCGACGCCTGGGCAATGTTCTGACGATTCGCGATCAGACCGAATTGCGTTCGTTGATGGGTGAATTGGACTCGGTCCGCAGCTTTGCGGAGTCGCTGCGTTCGCAAGCTCACGAGTCGGCGAACAGGCTGCACACGGTCATCACGATGGTCGAGCTCGGTCGACCCGAGGAGGCCGTCGAGTTCGCGACGGCCGATCTCGAACTCTCCCAGACGCTGATCGACCGCCTGATGAACTCCGTCGGCGA
Organism: Rhodococcus sp. ARC_M5; assembly: GCF_022810405.1. GTDB lineage: Bacteria > Actinomycetota > Actinomycetes > Mycobacteriales > Mycobacteriaceae > Rhodococcoides > Rhodococcoides navarretei. Next base: position 153,047 of record NZ_JALGQE010000003.1, on the reverse strand, counting down.
GCCTGCACTCGCGGCGCTGCTGCTGGGCAAGGTCAGTCAGGCCGCCGAGCAGGGCGTGGAGCTGACGATCACCGATGACACCGCGATGGAGCACGAGGGTGTGCTCACTGCCCGTGAATTGGTCACGCTGGTCGGCAATCTGATAGACAATGCGATCGATGCCTCGAAAGAATCCGACCAACCGTGGGTCGAAGTGACGGTCCGCGACGCCGACGGTGAACTCGTCGTCCGGGTCGCCGACAGCGGTCCGGGAATGCCGCCCGAAACGCTGAAAGCTGCTCTGCGGCGCGGCTACTCGACCAAGTCCGGCTCGCGCGGGCTCGGCTTGGCATTGGTAGCCCAGGTGATCACGCGCCATCGAGGCACTCTGACGTCGGAAGTGACGTACGGATCGGTCCTGGTTGCGACCATTCCGGGAGCTACCTCGTGATCCGGGTGCTGATCGTCGACGACGAACCGCTGATCGCCGAGGCTCACAAGACGTACGTCGAGCGCACCCCGGGCTTCGAAGTGGCCGGGGTGGCGCACACCGGCGCGTCGGCTATGCGCTTCGCCAGTACCGAGGCCGTCGATCTGGTGTTGCTCGACATCGGCCTGCCCGACGCCAGCGGCATCGACGTGGCCGCCGCGCTCGGCGGTCTGCGACCGAGCCCCGACGTCATCGCCATCACCTCCGAGCGGGATCTGTCGGTGGTGCGTTCGGCGGTGGCGCACGGCATCGTGCTGTATCTGCTCAAGCCTTTCACGTTCGCTGCGTTCCGCGACAAACTCGAGCGCTATCGCGAATTCCATGCCGCATTGCCTGCCGGCGAGAACGCGTCGAGTCAACGCGACATCGACCGTGCCATGGCGCATCTACGGACGGCCGACGAACGCGTCTCGACTCCCAAAGGCATTGCCCCGCAGACGATGGACGGCATCACCGCCAGCGTCAAGGAAGCGGCCGACGGACTCAACGCATCCGAGGCCGCCAAGGTCGTCGGAGTCTCCCGAGTGACGGCATGGCGATACCTCGAACGCCTCGCCGACGACGGACTGGTCACCCGGCACACCGAATACGGTAAGGCCGGGCGACCGCAGGTCCGCTACGTCTGGCGTTAGAGCGGCTGCGCCGCATGTGAGCGGAAATTCGTAGCAGGCTACGAATTTCTATGCACGTGCGCCGGAGGCGCTCACAATCCACGCGTACTCGAAAGCCGCTTCTTTCCATTTCTCATAGCGTCCGCTGACTCCGCCGTGTCCGGCGCTCATTTCGGTCTTGAGGAGCAGGTCCGAGTCCCCCGTCTTGGTTGCGCGCAGCGCAGCAACCCATTTGGCGGGCTCGACGTAGAGGACGCGGGTGTCGTTGATGGACGTGATCGCCAGGATCGACGGGTAGTCCTTCGCCTCGACGTTCTCGTAGGGACTGTACGACTTCATGTAGTCGTACACCTCCTTGTCCGCCAACGGGTTTCCCCATTCGTCCCATTCGATGACCGTCAGCGGCAGCGACGGGTCGAGGATGGAAGTGAGCGGATCCACGAACGGAACGTTGGCGAGGATGCCGTTGAACAACTCCGGCGCGAGGTTGGCGACCGCGCCCATCAGCAGTCCGCCCGCGCTGCCGCCGTCGGCGACCAGGTGCTTCGGTGAGGTGCGTCCGGTGTCGATGAGATGCTGTGCGGCAGCGATGAAGTCGGTGAACGTGTTCTTCTTCTTCAGCGTCTTGCCGTTGTCGTACCAGTGCCGACCCATCTCACCACCGCCGCGCACGTGCGCGACGACGAAGACGATGCCGCGGTCGAGCAACGACAACCGAGCGACGGAGAACGACGGGTCCATCGACGCCTCGTACGATCCGTAGCCGTAGAGCAACGTCGGCGCAGGCCCTTCGGGGACGTCCTTGCGCGCGATGACCGACAGCGGAATCTGCGTGCCATCGGGCGCAGTGGCCCACTCACGATGCTGCACATAGTCCGCGGCGTCGAACTTCCCCAGAACCGGCTGGGACTTGCGGAGCAGCAGTTCGCCACTGGCGATGTCGAGGTCGTAGACCTGCCCGGGAGTGATGAACGAGGTGTAGACCATCCGCAGCAGAGGCTGATCCCACTCGGGGTTCGAGCCGGCTCCGACCGAGTAGAGCTCCTCGTCGAACTCGAGCTCGCGGTATTCGCCGTATCCCTCGTCGGTCAGCGGCCAGATCGCCATGCGGGTCAATGCTTCTCGCCGGTAGGTGAAGATCAGATGTCCGGCGAAGGCGTCGATGTCCTCGACTCGGACGTCGTCGCGATGCGGCACCAGGATGCGCTGATCCAAAGGATCGCTCACCGGAGCCTCCGCGAGCAGGAAGTTCTCGGCCTTCTCCCCCTCGGTACCCCAGCCGTTGACCGAGCCGTTGTGGGTGATGAGGAAGCGATCCTCACCGGCCACGACAGCGTGTTCGATGCTGTACTCGATACCGTCCGTACGCGGCAGTACGACGCGGAACTCGCCCTCGGGATCGGTGGATTCCAGCACGAGGCACTCGGAAGTGATCTTCGATCCGACCCAGATCATCAGGTACTTCTCGCTACGGGTGGAACCGAAACCGACCCAGTAGCTTTCGTCGGGCTCGTGAAAGACCTTGACGTCCCCGGACTTGCCGAGCGTGTGCCGCCAGACGGTGTCGGGACGCCAGGATTCGTCGACCGTCAGGTAGAACACGTGCGTGGCGTCGGCGGTCCAGGTGGCACCCGGCGCGACGTTCTCGATGGTGTCGGCGAGCAGCTCGCCGGTCTCGAGGTTCTTGAAACGCAACGTGTACCGCTCGTCGCCCTCGGTGTCGGTGGAGTACGCCAGCAGCGTGCCGTCGAGGCTGATCGAGAATGCACCGAGGGAGAAGAAGTCGTGACCCTCCGCCTCAAGATTGGCGTCGAGCAGGACCTGCTCACCGGGAACGTCCACGTCGGACGACAACGTCGGCGGGGTCCAATCGTCGGGAGAGTCGACGGGGCAACGGCATTGGAGACCGTACGACTTGCCCTCGACGGTGCGCGAGTAGTACCACCATTGGCCCATGCGCGTCGGCACGGACAGGTCGGTCTCCTGGGTTCGCGACTTGATCTCGTCGAAGATCTTGCCACGCAACGACTCCAGGCCGGCCGTCTGCTGCTCGGTGTATGCGTTCTCGGCTTCGAGGTAGGCAATCACCTCGGGATCTTCCTTGGCTCGCAACCACTCGTAGTTGTCGATGAAGGTGTCGCCGTGATGGGTGCGCTCGTGCGGCACCTTCTTGGCAACGGGTGGGGTGATCGTCATGGCGTGACCCAATCGTCGAAGTTCAGGCCCGAGATGCGCTCGTAGGCCTCGATGTAGCGGCTGCGGGTTGCGGCGACGATGTCGTCCGGCAACGGTGGTGGCGGGGTGTCGGAGCTGCGGTCCCAACCGGATTCGCCCGTCAACCAGTCGCGGACGAACTGCTTGTCGAAGCTGGGCTGGACGCGACCTTCCTGGTACGAATCGGCAGGCCAGTAACGCGAGGAATCGGGCGTGAGTACCTCATCGGCGAGGACGAGGTTACCGTCGGCGTCGGTGCCGAACTCGAACTTGGTGTCCGCGAGAATGATTCCGCGTTCCAGAGCGAAGTTGGCTGCGCGCGAGTAGATCTCGATGGTGTCTTCACGCAATTTGAACGCGAGCTCGGCTCCTACCAGGTCGACGACCTGGTCGAACGTGATGTTCTCGTCGTGGTCGCCGATCTCGGCCTTGGACGCGGGGGTGAAGATCGCTTGGTCGAGTTTGCTGGATTCGATCAACCCCGGCCGAAGCTCTACGCCGCACACCGAGCCGGTCGCGTTGTAATCCGTCAGCCCGGAGCCGGTGAGGTAGCCGCGCGCCACGCACTCGACCGGCACCATGCTCAGCTTCTTCACCACCAGTGCACGGCCGAGCAGTTCGGCGGGAATGCGTTCGTCGAGCGGATCGCCCGCCAGGTGGTTGACACCGCCGAGCTCCTCGAAGAAGAACACGCTCATGGCCGTCAACACACGTCCCTTGTCCGGAATCGGGGTGTCGAGGATGTGGTCGTATGCCGAGATTCGGTCGCTCGCGACGAGCAGCAGATGCGCGTCGTCGATGGTGTACAGATCGCGGACCTTGCCGCCGGCCAGATGCTCGTAGCTACTCAGTGATGGTCGCACGGTGTTCAACACTATCTGGGCCGGTGGCGGTGGGGGCGTCTGCAGGGATCAGACTGGTAGCTGTGGCAACGAACAACACGACCTCGGATGTCGGATTCCGCTCCGAACGCGGACCGATCCTGGTCGCGCTGATGCTCAGCACCTCTCTGGTCGCCCTCGATGCGACCATCATCGCCACGGCGGTGCTGTCCATCGTCGACGACCTGGGCGGCTTCACCCAGTTTCCGTGGCTGTTCTCCATCTATCTCCTGGCGCAGGCCGTATCGGTGCCGCTGTACGGGAAACTGGCCGACCTGTTCGGGCGCAAGAAGATCATACTGTTCGGCATCGCGGTGTTTCTGCTCGGCTCGATCCTGTGCGGACTTGCCTGGAGCATGCCCGCCCTGATCGCGTTCCGGGCGATCCAGGGTCTCGGGGCGGGCGCCGTGCAGCCCATGGGCATCACCATCGCCGGCGATATCTACACCCTGGCCGAGCGCGCCAAGGTGCAGGGCTACCTGGCCAGCGTCTGGGCCATGTCCTCGGTGCTCGGGCCTGCGCTCGGCGGGATCTTCTCCGAATACCTGTCGTGGCGCTGGATCTTCTTCGTCAACATTCCGTTGTGTGCGCTGGCGGCGGGGATGCTGTGGCGCAAGTTCGACGAGGGAGCCGTGGAACGCACCAAGCCCAAGATCGACTACCTCGGTGCCGGGCTGCTGACGGTGGGCGCAGCGATGGTGCTGCTCGGGCTGCTCGAAGGTGGACAGTCCTGGGCGTGGAACTCCCCCGTCAGCATCGCCATCTTCGCCGCCGGACTCTCGTTGCTCGCCGCTTTCGCGGTGGTTCAGACCAGAGTGGAGGAACCGATCCTGCCGCTGTGGGTGTTCACGCGTCGGGTCCTGGTGGTCAGCAGCTTCATCTCGCTGCTCGTCGGTGCATTGATCCTCGGCTTGACCTCGTACGTGCCGACGTTCGTACAAGGCGTTCTGGGTACCGGCGCGATCGTCGCCGGCTTCTCGCTGTCCACCCTGACCCTCGGCTGGCCGATCGCGGCATCCCAATCCGGACGGGTGTATCTGCGCTTCGGCTTCCGCACCACGGCGCTCGTCGGTGCCTCCATCGCGGTCGTCGGAGCGGCATTCGCCACCGGCCTCGGTGCCGATTCACAGGTGTGGCAGGTGGGCGCGGTGTGCTTCGTGATCGGCCTCGGCATGGGCCTGATCGCCAGCCCCACCCTCATTGCCGCCCAGTCGAGCGTCGAATGGTCCGAGCGCGGCGTCGCCACCTCGACCAACATGTTCGCCCGGTCCATCGGCAGCGCAGTCGGGGTCGCGATCTTCGGTGCCATCGTCAACTCGCGCGTCTCCGGCGATCCGAGCCCCGAACAACTGTCCGACGCCATCCATCCGGTCTTTCTGGGTGTCCTGGCGGCAGCAGCGGTGATGGCCGTCGCGGCACTGTTCATGCCCAACCGGGCAGCGGAACCGACCCGATAGTTCTCAACTCACCTGACGCGGAAACCAGTGCACCGGCGATGTCACGGAGACGTCCACGGCGGTGCCGGGAGCGAATCGATCGGAGGTCCGGGCGATGGCCCGGAGCAGAAGCCCGGTGTCACTGTGCCGCAGGGTGACCGAGGATTCCGGGCCGGTGAAGAACTCGTGTTCGACGAAAAATGCGCCGTCCTTGCGTTCCGAGACCGCCAGCTGTTCGGGCCGGAGCAGCGCCTGCCCGTTTCCCGTCGCTCGGGTGGTGGATTCGAGACGTCCCAGAACGGTGTCGACGTGGCCGCCCTCGGCTGCAGCGTCGACGAAGTAGGCATCGCCGACGAAGCGCGCGACGGCGGGTGTGGCGGGTCGCTCGTACACCTCACGCGGTGTGTCGATCTGGGCGCAGCGACCACCCAGCAGCACGGCGACCCGATCGGCAGTTCCGAGCGCCTCCGCCCGATCGTGGGTGACCAGGATCGACGCGGTCTTGCTGGACTGCAACAACTCTCGTACGTCCTGCCTGATCGAGGTTCGCAGTCCCGCGTCGAGGGCGGCGAACGGCTCGTCCATCAACACCACCGACGGGGCCGGAGCGAGCGCGCGCGCCAACGCGATGCGCTGCTGTTGGCCGCCCGAGAGCTCGCTGGGTTTGACCCCACCGGCGTCCGGCAGTCCGACGAGTTCGAGCATCTCGTCGACGCGGTGCGTGCGCTCTGCGCGACCGGACAGGTAGGGCCGCAGAAACCCTGCACGCAAACCGAATTCGATGTTCCTTCGTACCGACAGGTGTGGAAAGAGTCCACCCTCCTGCGGCATCAGGCCTATCCCCCGCTTCTCCGGTGGCACCTGAATCTGCCCCGCCACCGAGATGTCCCGCCCATCGGAGGTGATCCGGCCTGCATCGATGCGGTGCAGTCCCGCAATGGATCGCAACAGAGTCGTCTTGCCGCAGCCGGACGGACCGAGGACGGCGAGCATCTCGCCGTCGCCGAGGTCGAGATCGATCCCGTGCAGCACAGCCGTACTGCCGTACGAGGCCACCAGACCGGAGATCACCATGCTCATGGCAGTGCTACTCGCTTCCGCGTCGTGCGCCCCAGCGCTCGTGTCAGTACGACCGTCGGGACCACCGAGATCAGGATCAGGGCCAGGGCGTAGGGAGCCGCCTCGCCGTATCGGAACGCCTCGGTGGTGGACCACAGCGTAGTCGCGAGAGTGTCGACTCCCCGAGGGCGCAACATCAACGTCGCAGGGAGCTCCTTGGCGACGGTCAGGAAAACCAAAGCAGCCCCGGCGGCGATGCCGGGTGCCGCGATCGGAATCGTCACCCGAAGGTCGGTGCGGAGCCGGCCCGCGCCCAACGTCCGTGAGACATCCTCGAGGACAACGGGAGTGGCGTCGACGACAGCTCTTGTGCTGCCGACGGCCAACGGCAGGAACAGCACCACGTATGCCAGTACCAGCAGAACCGCCGTCTGGTAGAACGACGGCAGGAACCGGATTCCGAGAAAGACCGTGGCGAGCCCGACGGTGATACCCGGTAGCCCGTGCGCGATGTAGGTGGACAACTCGGCACCCCGAGCGGCCCTCGACGTGGATCGGGCCGCGAACAGCGCGACCGGCAACGCGAGCACGGCCACCACCACTGCGGCGGTCGCGGAGTACTGGACGGTCTTGGCCGTGACGGCCAGCACGTCCACCCAGTCGAAGGTGAATCGCAACGATCGACTCAGCCATCGCGCCAGGGCCAGTATCGGCACCACTACCGAGAGTGTCAGTGCCGCAACGACGACGGCGAGAGCCGGGATACGCCAGCGGCCGAGCACGACCGGCTCGGCCGTCCGATCGGTTCCCGATCCCACTCTCGCCGTGGCACCGCGTCGGGCACGCCGTTCGAGGAGGGTGAGCACCAACGCACCCACCACGAGGACCAGCCCGAGAACAGCGGCTGCGGTGCGATCGAGTCCCCCGCGGTACGCACTGTAGATACCGAGCGTGAAGGCGTCGTATCGCATCAGAGCCACCGCCCCGAAGTCACTGATGGTGTAGAGCGCGACCAGCAGAGCGCCCGCCGCCGCGGCCGGAACCACGCGACGGCACTCGACGGTCAGCGCCGTGCGCACGGCCCCGCGGCCGAGGGTTCGAGACACCTCGGCCAACGATGGATCGGCGGTGGCGAACGCCGCGGAGACCGGCAGCATCACCAGCGGGAAGCACGACAACGTGAGCACCAGTGCGGCACCGGAAAAGCCTGCCAACGAGGGGAATTCGGCGATCCACAGGTACCCGGACACGTAGGACGGGATGGCGAGTGGAGCAGCGAGGACCATCGCGAAGAAGCGTCGCCCCGGTAGATCGGTACGGACGGTCAACCAGGCCAGCAGCGTCCCGACCACGACGGACGCGACGAGCACGGTGAGAGTCAGTGTTGCCGTACGGATCGCGAGGTCGAGTGTGCGTTGCCGAAGGAGCAGTCGCAGCACCTTCTCGGTTCCGCCGTCGAACGCTCGAACGAACAGGTACACCAAGGGTGTCAGCGTCAGCGCTCCCACGCACAACGCGGTCGTCCCGAGAACGGGACGACCGCCGAAGTGGCGCCGCCGAAGCGGCTGGAGTGCAGACGTGGGCACCAGCTAGATGATTCCGACGTCGGTGAGCAGGGTCTGGGTCTCCTCGAGGGACGACAGCTGGCCCAGATCGAGATCGGTCGAGCCCAGCTCGGACAGCGGCGGCAGGTCGTAGTCGGAGGTGACTCCGTCGATGACGGGGTATTCGGCGGTCTCGTTCGCGAAGTACGTCTGCGATTCGGTGGAGAGCAACTCGCGCACGAAGTCGAATGCCGCTTCCTGGTTGTCCGAGTCGGCCAGCACACCGGCACCGGCGACGTTGATCAGCGCGCCGGGATCGCCGGGCTCGAAGTAGTGCAGCTCGACCGGGGCGTCGTCGCCGTTCTCGTCCTTGAAGGGGTACCAGTAGTAGTGGTTGAGCAGGCCGGTGGCGACCTGTCCGTCGTTGACTGCGGTCAGCAGCGGGTTGTTGCCCTCGAAGGCGACGGGCTCGTTGGCGACGAAGCCTTCGAGCCAGGTGCGGGCTCCGTCCTCACCGCGCTGCACGCGCAGGGCGGTGACGAAGGCCTGGAACGACGCGTTGGTGGGTGCGTAGCCGATCTGTCCGCGCCAGCGCGGGTCGAGCAGTCCGTCGATACCGGTGGGCAGGTCTGCTGCCTGCACCGAATCGGAGTTGTAGGCCAGCACGCGGGCCCGCGCGGAGGTGGCGACCCAGGTGCCGTCGGCACCGCGGTACTGCTCGGGAACGAGGGAGAGGATGTCCTCGGGCAGCGGCGCGAGGGCACCCGCCTCGTCGAGGGCACCGAGTGCGCCTGCGTCCTGACCGTAGAAGACATCCGCCGGGGTGGCGTCGCCCTCTTCGAGGATCTTCGCGGCCTGGGCGTTCGTGTTGCCCGAGTAGTCGACCTCGATACCGCCACCGATGCGCTCGATCAGTGGGTCGACGAGCTCCTCACCGCGGCCGGAGTACACCACGAGTGCGGACTCGGCGGAGGCGGACTCGGCGGAGGCGGACTCGGAGGTGGACGTGCCTTCGTCGGACGAGCCTTCCGAGCTGCATGCGACGAGACCGAGGGCGAGGGTTGCGCTGAACGAGAGCAGCGCCAGACGGCGAACGGGGAACACGGTTCTCCTGACGGAAACGGGTCATTCGGACAATTCGATGAAAGTACACCACAAAGGTGAGGCTCAGCTACTTTCCCTCCGGGATTGAACGACCAGCCGCCCGGGCATCCGCGCCCCATGTCTTCTCGTGTGCTCGTCACCGGTGCCAGCATCGCCGGACCCACTCTCGCCTTCTGGCTCGACCGAGCCGGTTACGAGGTCACCGTCGTCGAACGCGCACCGCAACTGCGACTCGGCGGCCAGAACATCGACGTGCGCGGCTCCGGCCGCGAGGTGCTGCAGCGCATGGGCCTGGACGAGACCCTGCTCGCGAACGGCACCACCGAGAAAGGCACCCGATTCGTCGACGACGCAAACGCCACCATCGCGGCCTTCCCGGCCGGCGACGGATCCCACGACGGCCCGACGGCGGAGTTGGAGATTCTGCGCGGGGAGTTCGCGCGGATTCTGGTCGAATCCGCGGGACCCCGAACCGAGTATCGCTACGGCAATCGCGTTCTCGACGTGGCCCAGGATGCCGACGGAGTCGATGTGACGTTCGCGTCGGGGCCGTCCGAGCGATTCGATCTGGTTCTCTTCGCAGACGGAATCCGTTCCAGCAGCAGGGAACTGGCGTTCGCCGGGGAGGCCGAGACCACACCCGTCGGCCTGTACACCGCCTACGGCGTACTGCCGAAGGGACCGAGCGACGACGGCTGGTGGCGCTGGTACAACGCCCCCGGATCGCGAGTGGCGAATCTGCGACCGGACAACCTCGGCACGACGCGATTCAGCCTGTCCTGGGTGTCGAACGCCGGCGGCTACGAGGGCGCGTCCACCGAGCAGGTCGTCGCCGCGCTGCGGACGCAGTTCGCCGATGTCGGTTGGGAGGTGCCCCGGATCCTGGACTCCCTCGGTCCGGACTCGGAACTGTACGTCGACTATCTGGCGCAGGTGAAGGCCCCGCGCTGGTCGAACGGCAGAATCGGCTTGCTCGGCGACGCCGCCTGGTGCGCAACGCCGTTGAGCGGAATGGGGACCACGTTGTCGGTCACCGGTGCGTACGTGCTCGCCGGTGAACTCGCACGGGCGACCGATAATCGCGCCGGGTTCGAGGCCTTCGAGGCGCGTATGCGTCCGTTCGTCGATCAGGCGCAAAGACTCCCACCCGGCGTGCCGCGCGTCGCGCATCCGAAGACCTCGGTGGGAGTCGCCGCATTTCGCACCGTCCTGCGCCTGGCCGGATCGAAGCCTGTGCAGGCCGTGACCAGCAAGTTCCTCGGCCCCGACGCGGCGACACTGGAGTTGCCGAACTACGTATTCCAGAGTTAGAGCCCCACCCGCTCGAGCAGTGCATCGAATGCCTCGCTGGCTTCCTGCTCGGTGCGGCCGGATTCGATGACGCCGTTGTACACCGCCAGCGCCTCTTCCTGGTACTGCTTGTATTTCTCGAGCCACTTCTCGGAATCGGCGCGCCAGTATCCGATGATGTCGAAGTACGCGATGTCGTAGCCCAATTCCTTGCGGAAGTGCTTGCGCACCCGACGCGAGGACGACGCCTCGCCGGCGAACCACACGTACCCACGTCCCTCGGGCACGGGGTAGGCCAGCGCCGCGTCATCGAGAACGCTTGCGCTGTCGCCGTTTCCGGATCCGATGCGCCAGTCGAAGGTGACGTCGGCCTGGGTCTCGAAGGATTGGATGTCGCCGCGTTCGAGAACCTCTACGATCGCATGCGCCCGCATCCCGGCAGGCAACTGTTCGACGAGCCGTCCGAGTGCGGGCAACCCGGTCATGTCCGCGACCAGCAACAGCCATTCGACGTCGGCGGGCGGTGAATACCAGGATCGCGGCCGGGTGAACAGCACCGTCTGCCCCGGCGCGGCCTGCTGCGCCCAGGTGGCCGCGACGCCGCCCTCGTGGGCGAAGAAGTCGATGGTCAGCTCACCGCGTGCCTCGTCGAGGCGGCGAATGGTGTAGTTGCGGCCCTCCGGTGCGTCGTCCAGACCGTGGAACCACCACACGCCGTCGACCTCGGTCATCGGCGGGGGCTTCATCTCCCCCGCCCGAGGAAAGTAGACGCCGACACATTCGTCGGGCACCCCGAGCGTGCGGTAGCCCGCGACATGCTCGCCGCCGAACGTCACGCGCACCATGTGCACGGTGAGCTGTTCCACTGCAACGACATCGGCGTAGTAGTAACCCCGCGGTTGTTCACTCATCTTCGTCCTCGATACATATCTCGACGTCACTCTTGCGAGACCTTCGAGCTGACTCGGCGGCCGTTCTCCACCAATTCTAAACTAAGCCTTGCCTAGCCTGTGACCGCCCACCTTGGGAATCACCAACGGAGTGTGTGATTCCGGATCGTCGATGATGCGGCACGGCAACCCGAAGACGGCCTCGACCAGCTCGGCGGTGACGACGTCGGCGGGCGCGCCTTCGGTGACCACCGCTCCGTCCTTCATCGCGATGATGTGGTCGGCGTACCGGCAGGCGTGGTTGAGATCGTGCAGTACCGCGACGAGAGTGCGACCGTTCTCCTGGTTCAGACCGGCCAACAGGTCGAGCAGTTCGACCTGGTGCGCGATGTCGAGGAAGGTCGTCGGTTCGTCCAACAGCAACAGTGGCGTCTGCTGCGCGAGAACCATTGCCACCCATACGCGTTGCTGCTGTCCGCCGGACAGTTCGTCGACCGGACGGGCGGACAGTGATGTCACTCCGGTGGCGTTCATGGCCTCGATCACTGCAGCCTCGTCCACCGCCGACCACTGCCGGATCAGCTTCTGATGCGGATAACGGCCCCGCGCAACGAGATCGGCCACCGAGATACCGTCGGGTGCGATGGAGGTCTGCGGAAGCAGGCCGAGGCGTCGGGCAACTTCTTTCGCCGGATACGACGAGATCGACTTCCCGTCCAGCAGAACGGTTCCGTGCGAGGGCTTCAACAGCCGCGAGAGCGCCCGCAGCAGAGTCGATTTGCCGCAGGCATTCGGTCCGACGATGACGGTGAACTTGCCGTCGGGAATCTCGACGGTCAGGTTCTCGCTGACGACACTCTTGTCGTAGCCGACCGTGATGTCGTCGGTGTGCAATCGAGGCTTCGTCACTGCTTCCTGCCTTCCCGCGCCAACAACCACACGAAGTATGCGCCGCCGACCGATACGGTCACCACGCCCACCGGCAGCTGAGTGGGAGCGAAGACGCGCTGCGCAACCACGTCGCTCACGACCAACAGCAGCGCTCCCATGCACGCGGCGGGCACCATCGTCACTCCCGAGGTGCCGGTGAGGCGGCGCGCCAACTGCGGTGCAGCGAGCGCGATGAACGAGATGGGCCCCGCCGCCGCGGTGACCAACGCGATGAGTGCAACTCCCAGGAACACCAGCATCAACCGGGTCGGCTCGGGACGCACACCGAGCGCCCTCGCCGCGTCGTCCCCCATCTCCAACATCGGCAGCCGACGCGAGAGCAGCGCCAAGCCCGACGCGATGACGATCGACACTGCCAGTACGGGTCCCACCTGCGACCATCCCAGCCCGTTGAGCGTGCCCGCGCCCCACACTGCGGCTGCGATCGCGTCGTCCAGGTCGGCCCTGATCACGAGCCAGGTGTTGACGGAGGCAAGTACCGCACTGACGGCGATCCCGACGATGATCAACCGAAAGCCCTGTACCCCTCGCCGGTATGCGAGCAGATACACCACCGCGGCCGTGGCGAGGCCACCGACGAGCGCGCCCGCTCCGGTCCGGTAGTAGCCACCACCGAGGGCGAGGATGACAACGAGCGCGCCGGTGTAGGAACCGGTGGCGAATCCGATGATGTCCGGGCTGCCCAGAGGATTTCGCGTCAGAGATTGGAATATCGCACCCGATACACCGAGGGCGGCTCCGAACAGGAAGGCCAGTGCAACTCGGGGAAACCGCCACTCCATCACCACGATCTCGGTCAGGCGTGGCGCGTCGCCGAACACCGCGGTGAGCACCTCGTTCGGCGGAATGTAGAAGTCGCCGGTCCCGACCGCGAGAACGGAGACCACCACCGTGACCAGAAGCAAGGCCGCGCAGACGCCGACCGCCCGGATATCGATACGGCCGTCCACTCGATCCCGCACTCGAACGACCCACAGCTTTCGGCCGAAATCGATGCCGCCGCGGTGTTGTTCACGGGTCACAGTCCGCTCGCCTTCTTCCGGCGGACCAGCACGATGAGCACCGGTGCGCCGACGAACGCGGTGACGATGCCGACCTGCAGCTCCCCCGGCCTGATCACGATACGTCCGACCACGTCCGAGAGCAGGAGCAAGCCCGGTGCTGCGAACACCGTGTAGATCAGGATCCAGCGCTGGTCCGGGCCGACGAACCATCGCACCATGTGTGGAATCATCAGTCCGACGAATCCGATGGGACCGGCAGCCGCCGTCGCAGCGCCGGCGAGCAGAGTCACTGCGACGACACCGATGATTCTGGTACGAACCACGTTCGCCCCCAACGACTGCGCCAGGTCGTCGCCGAGCGCGACCGCGTTGAGGGGACGAGCGATGAGGGCGGCCAGGAAGACGCCGACCGCGATGAACGGGGCGATCTCGAACGCGACGTCCACACCCCGACCGGCCAACGACCCCGCACCCCAGAACCGCATCCTGTCGAAGGCATCCGGATCGAGCAGCAGCATGCCCGAGGTGATGCCGCCGAGGACCGCACCGAGCGCAATTCCGGACAGCGTCAAGCGAATCGGAGTCGCTCCCGCTCGCCCCAGCGACCCCAGCGCGTACACCGCCACTGTGGCGAGCACGGCCCCGGCGAACGCGAACCAGATGTAGGACCGAATGCCGGTGACACCCAACACACCGACGGCGATCGCGACGAGGAACGCCGCCCCGGCGTTGACACCGAGGATTCCCGGGTCGGCCAGTGGATTTCGCGTCATCGCCTGAATCAGCGCACCGGCCACCCCGAGGGCGATCCCGACCAGCAACCCGAGAACGGTACGGGGAAGCCGCAGTTCGCGGACTATCACGGATTCGGTGGATCCGTCGGTGAAGAACAGCCCGCGCCACACCTGACCGATCGGGATGTACTCGGTCCCCACCGAGATGCTCACCAGGCACAACGCTGCCAAGACAGCGACGACGAAGAACAATCCTGCGGCCCGCCGCGCATCGGTACGAGCCAGGCCACCGACTTCAGCCGGAACGTCTCGCTGTTCCGGCTCGTCGCCCACGCTCGTCCTCACCCGATTCACACCACCGATCGCACCCTCGCGCTCACAGCGGACTTCACGATCTCACCGCTGCGAACAGCGATGTTGGACAACAAGGACGAGGTCAGACCGTGCGTGTGCTCGGTGCCGCCTTGGAGGTAGATCGAACCCGCACTCGGTTCTCGCGTCACGAGTCGGTAGTCACGCGTCACGCGAGGACCGCGAGAGTCGTATTCGACGGCGTCGAACAGTGGACCGAGGATCTCGGGTAGATCGAGGGACGTGAAGCCGGTGGCATAGACGACAGCGTCGCACAGTACGTCCTCGGCCAGCCCCGTCGGGCCGTGCTCTACGGAGACACGCACGCCCGACGTCTCCTCGGTGGCTCCGACCAACCGGGATGCTCCGTGCACGAACAACCGGCGCTGCCCGCTGACCCGCTCGGCGTACTCGCGCGCGTACAACTCCTCGATCAGCGGCAGGTCGACGGCGGAATAATTGGTGCCGCGGTGATACTGCAGCAACTGTTCGCGCAGCGTGTGCGACGACGAATAGAAGTCGTCGACGGCCGTCGGATCGAAGATGCGATTGGCGTACGGGCTGTCGTCCGCCGGGCTGTACCCGTACTTGCGCAGCACCGCGTGCACCGAGGCATCGCTGTACGTCGAGTGCAGGTAGTCCACCACCTCGGCTGCGCTCTGCCCGGCACCGACGACGACGAACGCGCGATGCGTTTGCGACGGCAACCGATCGAGATGGCCGAGAAGATCGTGATTGTGGAACTGCCGGTCCGACGCAGTGACCCCGTCGGGCAGGGTGGCGGTCAGTCCACCGGCGAGCACGATGTTGCGCGCCCGGACGGTCCCGGTTCGCCGGCCATCGGTACGGACGCCGTACCCGTCGCCGGTGTCGACGACGTCCACCGCTCGGGTCCCGTAGTGCACGGTCGCGTCGACTTTTCCGGCGGCCCAGGCCAGGTAATCGTGGAACTCGAGCCGACTCGGGAAGAACGTCTGCAGGTTGATGAAGTGATTGAGCCGATCCTGCTCCGACAGATACGCCAGAAAGGTGTACTCACTGCCGGCATTGCGCTGCGTCGCCAGGTCCTTGAGGAACGAGATCTGCATCGAGGTGCCCGGCAACAACATGCCGGGGTGCCAGGCGAACTCGTCCTTCGACTCGATGAAACACGAGGTCAGACGCTCGGCCGGCGCGCATGTTCGATTGTGTTCCTCGATCGCGATGGCCAGACCGAGATTGGAAGGACCGAATCCGACGCCGACGATGTCGTACTGACCGTCGACGTGGTCGTTGTGCGGGGTCATCGACCGATCGCCCCCGAGATTCGATCGGTGGAGTGCAGATCGGCATGAACGAGGCCTACACGGTGGATCGCTCCACCGAGCTGGGTGCGGTGCATGAGGCGTCTCCTTCTACTTGCGGACGAGATTCGGGGTGACGCCGGCGAGGGTCCGTCGGTGGCCGTCTCGGCAGTGCCCAGCGTCCTGGCTCGATGTCATGAGCAACGCTACTTGCCTACGGTAGGCTAACCTAACATTCTCTCGGCTACAACGGCTCCGTCGTTCGCCGAGTGCGCCCGGAAACGTGTGCGGCCCTCGATCTCCCTCGGTTCCACCGTCCATCATCGAACGCGAAAGTGAGCGCATGTCTTCGACAAGAATCCGCACCATGGGGCGATACAGATCCGGCCCCCGCGCCCGCACCGGAGGTATCGCGGTGCTCGTGCTTCTCGCCACTGCAGCGTGCAGCAGCGGCACCACCGACACCGAGGTCGTCGACCTCAACGCGAACCCAGCCGCGTGCGGCGAGAACGACCGCGTCGATGCAGTCGACCGAGCATCGGGACCGTTCACGTACACCGACGGTCGTGGACGCACGATCTCGCTCGATACTCAGCCGACCAGAATCATCGCCGACGAAGAATCGGCCGCGGCTCTGATGTCGTACGGAATCAGACCCATCGCCATCTGGTCGACGACTCCGATGTCCACCAGCCCGATTCTGAACTGCTCCGATCTCACGGGCATCGAATCGGTCGGCGAGAGCTGGGGGACATTCGATATCGAGAAAGCCGCCGGCCTCGAACCGGATCTCGTCATCGGCGAGTACAACCCTCGATTCGGCCAGTTCGGCAAGCTGACCACCACGGCCGACTCGTCGAAGGCAGACACGATCGATCTGCTCGCCCCCACTCTGGGTGTCACCTTGGATACGACCTCGACGGCGAAGACCATCGAGAACTACGCCGGACTCGCATCCTCGCTCGGCGTCGACCTCGACACGCCACAACTGGCCGACATCAAGGCCGAATTCGACGCCGCCGTGACGAAATTCGAGGAGGTTGCCTCGGAGCGCCAGGACCTCACCGGCGTCGGCGTCTGGCCACTCGACGTCGCGTACGTCCTCGACCCGTCGGCAGACCCCGACTTCAGCGACTATCAACGGTGGGGCCTGAGGATGTACACCCCCGACGGCACCGATGACGGGTACTGGAAGAAGGTGTCGTGGGAGAACGTGTCGACCGTCGACGCCGACGTCGCGTTCGTCTATCACGACGTCGCCAACGCCGCCGACGTGAAGCTCGCCGATATCCCGAGTCGTTACCCGGCCTTCGACACGATCGCCGCCGTCGACGACCAGCAGATGGTGTTGTGGGACTACGGCGCCAACAAGAGCTACAGCCGCTACACCAAGACCATCGACGTCTATGCCGACGCGCTGTCCAAGGCGAAGAAGGTCACGACCGAGTGAGAGCGGCTGCGATCTCTGTGGCCTGCCGGTCCAGTTCGGATCGCTGCGGCGACGACGGCCGAGCCCGCAGCCCGAAGCCGTCGCCGATCATCCGGGGGATCACGTGCAGGTGCACGTGGAAAATCTCCTGACCGGCCACCGTGCCGTCGGCGAGAAAGAAGTTGACTCCGGCGACACGCGGATTGCTTGCTCGCACAGCGGCGGCCACTTTCTGTCCCACCACGAACAGGTGCGCCCCGATCTCCGGTGGCAGCTCCTCGAGAGTCCGGAACTGCTGCCTGGGCACGACCAGCACATGTCCGCTGGTGAGCGGCCTGATGTCCATGAACGCAACCGCTGTCTCGTCCTCGTGGACGCGAGAAGCCTCGGCCGTCCCGGCAATGATCTCGGCGAAAATCGTGTAGGGGTTCACAACCACCGAGCGTAGGCGCTCGGTGCTCTGAGGCTGCAGAGCCCGAAGCCGGAGACTACTGTTTGTCGATGGGTATCGGCGGGGTTCTTTTCGACATCGACGGCGTTCTGGTGACGTCGTGGCAAGCGGTGCCAGGGGCAGCGGACACTCTGAAGTACTTGGACAGCAAGGACATTGCGCGCGCATTTCTGACCAATACGACGTCGAGGACGCGTGAGCAGATCGCGACCGCACTGCGCGATGTCGGGCTGGACGTCCATTCGGACGAGATCGTCACGGCCGCGTCGCTCACCGCAGATCATCTTCGCGAGAACTATCCGGATTCACGGGTGGTGCTGATCAACAACGGTGAGATCGCAAGGGACATGCCGGGAATCGACTTCGTCGACGAGACGTCCGAGGATCCCGACGTCGTGGTGGTCGGCGGTGCCGGGCCGGAGTTCACGCACGAGCGGCTCAGCCGCGTCTACGACTGGCTGTGCCGCGGCATACCCGTCGTCGCAATGCACAGGTCGTTGATGTGGAGCACCGGTGGCGGGTTGCGCATCGACACCGGCATGTACCTCGCCGGGATGGAGCAAGCGTCCGGGCACGCTGCGAAAGCGATTGGCAAGCCCGCTCCCCTGGGCTTCCGGACGGCATCAGATCGAATGGGCGTCGACCCGGACGACGTCGTGATGGTCGGTGACGATCTCGACAACGACGTCCTTGCCGCCCAGGTCGTCGGCATGACGGGAGTACTCGTTCGCACCGGGAAATTCCGTCAGGACGTCCTCGATCGACGTATCACCGACGAGTTCGCGATGGAACCCGACCACGTGATCGACTCGGTCGCCGACCTCCCCGACGTCCTCGCCTGACTAGAGAATGGGCGACGGGCTGTACGACGCTCCGGCCGGGAATTTCGCGATCAGCCGCTCCACGGCCGAGACGACAGCACCGACCTGAGCGTCGGCCGCACCGATGAAGGCCGTCTTGTCGGCCAGTGCCGCATCGAGGGCAGCGCGGTCGAGTGGCAGCCGATCATCTGCGGCGAGGCGGTCGAGCAGGTCCGGGTCGAGTCCCTGCTCACGCATCGCCAATGCGACGGCAACGGCGTGTTCCTTGATCGCCTCGTGTGCGGTTTCGCGTCCGACGCCCGCGCGCACGGCTGCCATCAGCACCTTGGTCGTTGCGAGGAACGGCAGGTAGCGGTCGAGTTCCTTCGCGATGACCGCTGGATACGCCCCGAATTCGTCGAGCACGGTCAGGAAGGTCTCGATGAGACCGTCGATGGCGAAGAACGCGTCGGGCAGCGCGACGCGGCGAACAACGGAACAGAAGACGTCGCCCTCGTTCCACTGCGCTCCGGCGAGCTCGGCGGCCATCGATCCGTAGCCGCGCAGCACCACCTGCAGGCCGTTGACGCGCTCACACGACCGGGTGTTCATCTTGTGCGGCATCGCCGACGAGCCGACCTGGCCCGGCTGGAAACCTTCGGTGACGAGTTCGTGGCCTGCCATCAGTCGGACGGTGTGTGCGAACGAGGACGGGCCGGCACCGACCTGGACCAGCGCGGACACGACCTCGTGGTCGAGCGAGCGCGGGTAGACCTGGCCGACGCTGGTGAGCGTGTGGCGGAAGCCGAGGTGGTCGGCAACGATCCGCTCGAGAGCGACCAGCTTGGCGGAGTCACCGCCGAACAGGTCGAGCATGTCCTGCGAGGTGCCCATCGGCCCCTTGATTCCACGCAGCGGGTAGCGCGCGATCAGTTCCTGCACCCTCGACAGCGCCAACAGCAGCTCGTCCGCGGCAGACGCGAATCGCTTGCCCAGCGTGGTGGCCTGGGCAGCGACGTTGTGACTGCGCCCGGCCATCACCAGCGAGGAGTACTCGGCCGCGCGCTCGGCGAGCCGCTTCGCGACAGCAACGCCGTGCCCGTGGACGTGTTCGAGTGAGCGCAGAATCTGCAGCTGCTCGACGTTCTCGGTAAGGTCGCGGCTGGTGAGTCCCTTGTGGATGTGCTCGTGCCCGGCGAGGGCGTTGAACTCCTCGATGCGAGCCTTGACGTCGTGCCGGGTGACCCGCTCACGCTCGGCGATCGACGCGAGATCCACCTGATCGACAACGGCTTCGTAGTCGGCGATGGCAGCGTTGGGGACGTCGACTCCGAGGGAGGACTGCGCGCGCAGCACGGCAATCCACAACTGACGTTCCAGGACGATCTTGTGCTCCGGAGACCACAGCTCCACCAGTTCGGGACTCGCGTAGCGGGTGGCCAGGACATTCGGGATGCTCACGAGCGACCAGCTTACGTGGCGCAGTTGTCGGTCTCGGAAGACGACTGCACTGTTCCCTCCTGCCGGCCGCTGGAATAACCGCAGCGCGCTCCCATGTTGCAGGCGTCGTGAGCCGAACAGTGAAGGTCGACATCTGGTCCGACATCGCGTGCCCGTGGTGCTTCGTCGGCAAGCGCCGTTTCGAGGCAGGCGCTGCGGAGTTCACCGCCGGGGGCGGAACGCTCGAGGTGGAGTTCCACTCGTTCGAGCTCGCACCCGACACACCGGTCGACTTCGACGGCAGCGAGGTCGACTTTCTCGTCTCTCACAAAGGGATGCCGGCCGCCCAGGTCACGCAGATGTTGGCGCAGATGACCGAGCTGGCCGCAGCCGAGGGGCTCGCGTACGACTTCGACGCCCTGCAGCACACCAACACCGTCAAGGCGCACGAGCTCCTGCACTTCGCCAAGTCGAAGGGCAAGCAGGTCGAGATGAAGGAACGGCTCCTGGCGGCCTACTTCGAGGAGGGCCGACATGTCGGCCGCACCGATGACCTCGCCGACCTTGCCGCGGAGATCGGCCTCGACCGTGACGAGGTGGTCGAGGCGCTGAGGTCCGAGGAGTTCCTGCCGGCAGTGCGCGCGGACAAGGAGCAGGCCATCGCCTACGGGATCAGTGGTGTGCCGTTCTTCGTGATCGACGGACGGTTCGGTGTGTCGGGCGCGCAGAACCCGTCGGTGTTCACCGACGTCCTGCACAAAGCCGCTGCCGGCTCATGAGCGGTCCTTTGGAGATCGTCGGCGACGACGGCCCCGTCTGCGAGAACGGCGTGTGCGAGGTGCCACCGATCCACGACGCAGACTCCGGCTCGAGAGCAGTCAATCGGCCGGCACCTGTTCCGCCGGTGCCACGACGTCGATGACCGCGAGCAGCATGCTTCGGGCCATGTGACGGGGGTCGGGATCCACTTCGCTGAGCGCTCCGACGACGGCTCCGTCGACCACTGCCACGAGTCGTCGTAGCTGCTCTTCCTGCACGGTTCGGCCCGATCTGCGCAGCACGTCGGTGAGCAGGTCGTCGATCTGGGCGCGCAGCCGTAGTTGCACCTCTCGCAGTTCGGGATGCCGTGCCGAGGCGATGAAGCGTTCGTAGCGCGCGATCAGCTGCTCGTGGCCGTCCAGGGGCCCGATGAGAAGGTCGACGATGAGATCGACCGTCGACTCCATCTCGTTCGAGCACTTGCCCTCGTCGTCGATACGACCGCGCATGACGTCGATCTCGCGCGTCCCGACGACGTCGACCGCCGCGGCTACCAGGTCTCCGAGGGACTCGAAATAGTAGGTGGTCGACGCCAGCGGCAATCCGGCTCGTGCGGCCACCGATCGGTGCCGCACCGCGTCGAATCCGCCCTCGACGAGGAGGTCCGCAGCGGCCGACGCCAATGCCTGGCGGCGGCGCACCCCCTTCGGAGTCGCACCCGACACCTTGTGTTGCGACTCGGTCGGACCTGCGGACATTCAAGTCATCGTGCCAGCTCGAGGCCGTTCGTCGGACTGCTTTCGCGCTATGGAATTGTCGACACTTGTGGCACATCGAACGATCGACCTTCGCTCCGACACCATCACCCGACCCGATTCGGTCATGCGAAAAGCCATGGCCGACGCCGAAGTGGGCGACGACGTCCTCGATCACGATCCGACGATGGCGGCGCTGGAAGAAGCCGTGGCAGGTCTGCTCGGATTCGAGTCGGCCCTGTGGGTGCCGTCGGGGTCGATGGGCAACATCATCGCGCTGATGCTGCATCTGCAGCGCGGCGATCGCTTCCTGGCACCCGAGCACGCGCACGTGCTGGGGTCCGAGCTCGGTACCGCAGCATGGCTCGCAGGCGGTATGCCCGACGCCCTCCCCCACGACGCCGGGCCCGGCCGTCCCCTCGCGTCGACGGTCCGCGCGAAAGCCGGTGGTGCCGGGCCGTACTTCGCGTTGCGGACGACGCTGCTCTCGCTCGAGAACACGCACAACTTCGCCGGCGGTGCCGTGTTCGGGCCGGACGAGTGGGCGGGACTCGTTGCGGCCGGGCGTGATTGCGGGTTGAAAGTCCACCTGGACGGCGCGCGACTGTGGAATGCCGCTGTCGCCCTCGATGTTCCGATCGCGTCACTCACTGCAGGCGCCGACACCGTGCAGGTGTGCCTGAGCAAGGGTCTCGGCGCACCCGTCGGCTCGATGTTGGTCTCGGATTCCGCACGTATCCACGAGGCTCGCCGCGTGCGAAAGATGTTGGGCGGCGGCGTTCGTCAGGGTGGTGTTCTTGCTGCCGCAGGGCTCGTCGCATTGGACCGAATCGGTGATCTGGCCGAGGATCATGCCAACGCGTCCACCCTTGCTTCCGGGCTGCGCGAGCGGGGCTGGGACGTGCCGACCCCCGAAACCAACATCGTGCTGGCCACTGTCGAAGACCCAGCGCAGACGGTGAGCGAGCTGGCCGAGTTGGGCATCGCCGCGGTCACCGTTGCGGGCAAGGTGCGCTTCGTGACCCACCGCGACGTCGATGCCGCAGATATTTCCGAGGTGTTGGAGCGGCTGCGCCGCATGTGAGCGGCACTTCGTAGCCTGCTACGAATTACCGCTCACGACCCGAAGTCGTGCCAACGCCTCCTGGACGTCAGCCGTGGTGCCGGCGAACGAGAATCGCACGGTGTGGTTCCCGCGTAACGTATCGAAATCGACGCCCGGTGCCAGTGCGACACCGGTCTCGGACAGCACTCGGGCACACCAACTTCGCGAATCGTCCGTGAGGTGCGCAATGTCGGCGTACACGTAGAAGGCACCGTCGGCCGGTGCGAGGTCGGTGATGCCCATGGCCGGCAGACCGTCGAGCAGAATTCTGCGGTTGACGGCGTAGCGCTCGACATGAGAATCCAACTCGATGCGGGACTCCTCGGTGAACGCGGCGATGGCGGCAACCTGCGAGATCGCCGGCGGGCACACCGTCATGTTCGACGCCAATCGTTCGACGGCTCTGCGCAATCGGGCCGGCAGCAGCATCCAACCCAACCGCCAGCCGGTCATCGAGAAGTACTTCGACACCGATCCGATGGCGACGGATTCCTTCGACGTCTCCCAGGCGCTCGCCGTCTGCGCATCGCCGTACGAGATGCCGTGGTAGATCTCGTCCGAGATCAGCAGAGTTCCGTGCTCGTCGCACCACCGCGCGATGGCGGCCAACTCGTCGGGGTCGATGATCGTGCCAGTGGGGTTGGCCGGGCTCGCGATTATCAGCCCCGCGGGCGGCTCGGGCAGTTCCTCGAGCATGGCGACGGTCGGCTGGAACCGCGCACTCTCCAGGCAGTCGAGTTCGACGACGCGGCAGCCCAACGCCGCCAACGTGTTTCGATACGCCGGATAGCCCGGCCTGGCCATGACGACGGTGTCACCCGCGTCGAACGCAGCGAGGAACAGCAGCGTGAACGCGCCCGACGAGCCGGTCGTGATCACCACGTCGTCAGCGCCGACGGTGATGCCGTACCGCGCACTGTGATACTCGGCGATCGCGCGACGCAGCGGCAGAATCCCGAGCGTCTCGGTGTACCCGAGCAGATGCGCATCCAGAGCCTCGCGAGTGGCGCGCAACACCGGCTCGGGCGCTCGGGTGGAGGGCTGACCTGCAGCAAGAGACAGCACGTCGCCGTGAGTGCGCGCCCGCTCGGCCGCCGCGGCGAACACATCCATCACGTGGAACGGCTCGACCTTCGACCGCTGCGATTCACTGTGCATTCGACCGACCCTACCGACCTCACCGCCCACAATTCGCACTACTACACGGCATGCCGTCGGAGCCTTCGCACAGTGTGACCTGGGGTCAGTTATCCACAGGAATCAAGGCTATCCACAATTCACGAATCTCTCTCCCGCGACGACTGTTTCGACGCAAGGCTGTGCGAATGACGGTATACACGCAACAACAACTACTCGATTCGGGACTGACCAGAGGAGCTATCACCTACCGCACCAAGACCGGAAAGTTGACGCGGATACTGCCTGCCATCTACTGCACCGGCGAGCCCGATTTCCGCGACCGGTGCGCCGCGGTCACGTTGTGGCAACCGAAAGCCGTGCTCAGTCACCTGACGGCTGCGTGGTGGTGGACCCTGCTCGACCACGAACCGGAGCAGGTTCACCTCACGATCGCTCGCTCGACGAAACGGGCAGGCCCGCCGTGGGTTCGCCAATACCGCCGAACCCTGATCGAGTCCAGCTACGTCGATCTCCTTCCCGTTGTCACGATCGAACAGTGCATCATCGACGCTGCAGCCATGTTGCCCAATACTGCACTGGAGCGATTCTTCGACGCCGCTCTCACGCACAAGGTCAGCTGGCGGGCGGTTGCGCTGCAGTGTGAGAAGTCTGCAGGTATGGCCGGGATTGCAGCGGTGAGAAAACAACTACGCGTGTGTTGTCCACGCACCTTGTCCGAGCCGGAGCGGATAGTGGCGCGCGCACTCACGGCGCGGGGCTACCACTTGGAAATCAACGCCGAGGTGGGCCGGTACTTTGCGGACCTGATGGACCGGAGGTCACGGGTGATCGTGGAGATCGACGGCCGTGAGTTCCACATAGAGTCCACCGTGTTCACCAGCGATCGAGTTCGGCAGAACGCTTTGCAACTCGACGGTTGGTTGGTTCTGCGTTATTCGGCAGCGATGGTGATGAGCAACCTCGCGTACGTGGTGGACCAGATCATCGATACGGTGCGTCGACGCCGGAAGGCACTGACCTGAGCGCCCACAATTCGCTCCCACAATCGGGAAAAGGTGTTTCAGCACGAATAGTGGGCGCTGAGGTCATCTACAGCGAGATACGACCCTCCACCGCAGCCAGGCCGATGTCGGTGCGGAAGTGGCTGCCCGGCAAACGGATTCCCGCGATACGCGAGTAGGCGTCGTCTCGGGCGGCGGTGAGGTCGAATCCCGTGCCGACCACGCTGAGCACGCGTCCACCCGCGGAGACGACCGCACCATCCTTCACCGCGGTGCCCGCATGCAGGACGCCTTCGCCATCCGAGCCGAGAATCTCGTCACCGGTACGCGGTCGACCGGGGTAGTTCTCGGCGGCGATGACAACGGTGACGGCCGCGCCGTCCTTCCAGCGTAACGGCGCAAGCGATGCAAGTGTGCCGGTTGCAGTCGCGTTCAGCACCTCGCCGAGGGGCGAGTCGAGCAGCGCCAGCACCGCCTGGGTCTCGGGATCGCCGAAGCGACAGTTGAATTCGACCACAGCCGGGCCGTCGGCACCCATTGCCAGACCGGCGTACAGCAGACCGGAGAACGGCACGCCGCGCTGCACCATCTCGGCGGCAACAGGCTTCACCACGTCGCGGACGATCTCCTCGACCGCACCCTCGGGCAACCACGGCAGCGGGGTGTACGCGCCCATGCCGCCGGTGTTGGGTCCGGTATCTCCATCGCCGACGCGTTTGTGGTCCTGCGCGGGCAGCAGCGGCACCACTGTCTCGCCGTCGACGAGGCAGAACAGAGACACCTCGGGGCCGTCGAGGAACGATTCGAGCAGAACCGGGTGGCCGTTCTCGAGGAGTTCGGCAGCGTGATCACGGGCGACGAGACGATCGGTGGTGACGACGACGCCTTTGCCCGCCGCCAATCCGTCGTCCTTGACCACCCAATGGGGACCGAAACGGTCCAGTGCTGCGTCGAGCAGGGCGGGCGAGTCGACGATTTCACTGTGCGCGGTTCGCACTCCGGCCGCTGCCATCACGTCCTTGGCGAATGCCTTGGACCCTTCGATGCGGGCGGCGTCGGCGGACGGGCCGAACGCGGCGATGCCGGCTTCCCGCAGCGCGTCGGCCACACCGAGAACGAGGGGCACCTCCGGTCCGATGACCACAAGATCGGCTTCGAGCTTCTTCGCCAGCTCGGTCACCGCCTCGCCGGAGGCCACGTCGACCGCGTGCTGCTCGGCAAGCTTCGCGGTGCCTGCGTTGCCGGGAGACACGAAGAGCTTCTCGACCGACGGATCGGCCTTCAACGCAAGTAGAAGGGCGTGCTCACGAGCACCGGAACCTATGACAAGTACGCGCACAGTGCATCAGACTATCTGCTCGACGCGACAGCGCCCCGCACCTGTCACGGTGCGGGGCTTTCTCGTGGTGGTATCGGTGCTACCGCGTGAGGTCGTAGAACGTCACGTTGTCGACGGTGGTCGCGGTGAAGTTCTCGGCGACCCACGCCGAGATCGCGGCCGAGGTTCCCGACTCCATGCCCGGGATGCCGCCGCCTCCGATGAAGTAGTGGATCTCTCCGTCGGCGACGTACTGCTGGAATTCGGCGAGTGTCGGCGACGGGTCGGTGCCGTTGAACCCGCCGACGGGCATCACGGGCTCCTCGGTGGCCAATTGATAACCGGCCGCCGTGTTGGCTCCGATGGCCGCTGCCACCCAGGTGTAGGAGTCTGCGTCCTGCTCGAGCATCTCGGTGATCGCGGCGGTCGGCGCACTACCTTCGAGAAGACCGCCCATTCCACCACCCAGCTCGGCACCGGCCGCACCGTCACCACCCGGCATCTGGCCGGGAGCGCCCGCCGGTAGCTGCATCCCGGCCGGCAGCTGCATCCCGGCCGGCAACTGCATTCCACCCGGCATCCCGCCCTGACCACGTCGACCCTCGCCCATGCCGCCGAATCCGCGCATACCGGTGTCGGGCCCGGCCGAGACGATGGATCCGTTGTGCGGAGTGTCGATCGTGTCGACGGCGTAGGCCGTCGGGCCGGCGAGCCCGGCGAACAACACCGCCAGGATCGACGCCGCGGCCAGCCTGCCGCGGGTCAGCGCCGGGATCAGCAACGCGACGGCCGCCAGAAGTCCGACGACGAGAATCGCCCACTTCAGCCACGGCACAAAGCTCGCGCTACGACCGAGCAGCACCCACGCCATCACGACGCTCGACGCCAACGCGACGACCATCGCGATGCGCACCCAGTACCTCTCGCGTCGCTGCCACAGCACGACACTGCCGATGCCGACGAGAGCAGCGACGGCGGGCGAGAGCGCAACGGTGTAGTACGAGTGAAAGATTCCGGCCATGAAGCTGAATGTCAGACCGGTGACGAGCAAGCACGATCCCCAGACGATCATCGAGGCTCGTTGCACATCTGTCCGAGGGGCTCTGCCGCGCAGCACGAGTCCGACCACGAGCAGGATCGACGCGGCCGGGATCAGCCAGGCGATCTGGCCGCCCTGGGAGGCGTCGAACATGCGGAAGATGCCGGTCTCTCCCCACATCGAAGCGCCCATACCTGCTCCCGTACCGCCGCGGCCGGGGGTGACACTTCCGGTCTCGTCACCACTGAGGCGGCCGAATCCGTTGTAGCCGAGTGTCAGTTCCAGAATCGAATTGTTCTGCGAGCCACCGATCCACGGGCGGGAGGACGCCGGCCAGAATTCCACGATCAGAATCCACCATCCCGCCGCGACGATCATCGCGCCCAGCGCTCCGAAGAGCTGCCACAGTCGAGTGAGGAACTTCGGCGGACCGGCGATCAGATAGGTCAGCGCCAGTGGCGGTACGACGAGCATCACCTGGAGTTGCTTGGTGAGGAAGCCGAATCCGACGAACATGCCGGTGATCAACAGCCACTTGGTCTTTCCGGTCTCGACGCCTCGCAGCAGCGCCCACACCGAGGCGATCATCAGCAGCACCAGCAACGCGTCGGGATTGTTGAACCGGAACATCAATGCGGCAACCGGAGTCACGGCCAGTACCAGGCCTGCGAGCAGACCGGCCGCGCCACCGAAGCGACGCTTGACGGTGGTTCGCAGCAGTGCCACGGAGGCGACTCCGAGGAGAGCCTGAGGCACGAGCATCGCCCAGGTGTTCAGTCCGAAGATGCGCACCGACAACGACATCAACCACAGCGACATCGGGGGCTTGTCGACGGTGATCGAGTTGGCGGCGTCGGAGGATCCGAAGAAGAAGGCTTTCCACGACACCGAGCCCGCCTGTATCGCAGCGGAATAGAAGGAGTTGGCCCAGCCCGATGCACCGAGGCCCCAGATGTAGGCGACACCGGTGCCGACCAACAGCGCGATCAGCCCGATCCGTTCCCACCGTGGGGAGTTCTCGCGGGTGGGCGGCGCGGCCTCGGCGGGACGCTCGATCACGGTGGTCACAGTGCCTTCTTCGAGTCACGGAAGACCCACCGCAGTGCGACGAATCGGCACACGGTGGCAACGAGATTGGCGACGATGAGGACCGCGAGTTCCACGTGCCGGGACACCTCGGGTGCCCACGCGTGCAGCACAGCGAGCGACCCACTGGTGACGAGCAGGGCGAAGCCGAAGATCGCCAACCCCTGCAGTTGATGCTTGCCTACGCCGTCCGATCCACGGACGCCGAAGGTGAAGGCACGGTTGGCCGCCGTGTTGAGCACCGCGGTGATCAACAGTCCGAAGAAGTTCGCGGCCTGCGCGCCGATCAAGGAATGCAGTACGAGGTACAGCAACGCATACGCGACGGTGCTGGCGATGCCGATGATGCCGAATCGCACCATCTGGCTGATCATTCCGTGCGGTACTCCGGGCACGAGCGGCTCCCGTCCCAGGCTTCGACGCAGTTCGGCGACCGGAAGCACTCCGGTGGCCAGGGCGCGGCCGACGCGCCAGCATCCCTGCAGGTCCTTGACGGCGGTGTCGACGAGATGGACGCTGCTGTTCGGGTCGTCGACCCAGTCGACGGGTACCTCGTGGATTCGCAGCCCAACTCTCTCTGCGATGACGAGCAATTCGGTGTCGAAGAACCATCCGTTGTCTTCGACCAGCGGCAGCAGTTGCCGAGCGACATCGGTTCGCATGGCCTTGAAGCCGCACTGCGCATCCGAGAAACGTGCGCGCAGAGACGCACGCAGAATGAGATTGTAACTGCGCGAGATGAATTCACGCTTCGCGCCACGGACAACCCGGGACGATCGATCGAGTCGCGATCCGATGGCGACGTCCGAGTGACCGGACATCAGCGGCGCGATCAGCGGCATCAGAGCGTTGAGGTCGGTGGACAGATCGACGTCCATGTAGGCCACTACTTCGGCGTCCGATGCGAGCCACACGGCCTTGAGAGCGCGGCCGCGGCCCTTCTCGTCCAGGTGGTGAACCTGAACTGCCTCGATCTCGTCGGCGAGCCGCTGTGCCACGGCGAGGGTGCCGTCGGTACTGGCGTTGTCGGCGATGGTGATTCGCGACCGGAACGGGATCCGGTCCTCCAGATGCTCGTGCAGACGACGAATGCACTGTTCGAGATCCGCCTCTTCGTCGTATACCGGAATGACCACCTCGAGAGTGGCCGTGGCGTTCGAGCCGGGCCGCTGGCCTGCTGCTCGTACGAGGGATTTTGTTGTCATGAGGCAACCCTCGTGTGCGCAGCTGGACCGATCCTGCGACAGACCTGGCAATCACCTGGGAGGAACAGCAGTAAGGCATCCTGTTCCCATGGCTTCCATCTTCAGCAAGATCATCGCCGGTGACATCCCGGGACGTTTCGTGTGGCAGGACGACGACGTGGTTGCGTTTCTGACGATCGCGCCGGTCACGCAGGGCCACACGTTGGTGGTTCCGCGCGAGGAGATCGACCAGTGGCAGGACGTCGACGGGGCCGTGTTCGCCAAGATCACTGCCGTTGCGCAGATCATCGGCCAGGCCGTCCGAACTGCATTCGACGCTCCCCGCGCCGGACTGCTGATCGCCGGGCTAGAGGTTCCGCACCTGCACCTGCATGTGTTTCCGGCGTACGACATGGGGAACTTCGACATCTCGGGTGCCGATCCGAATCCGTCGGCGGAGTCACAGGACGAGGCGGCGACCAAGCTCCGGGCGGCGTTGCGTGACCTCGGGCACGAGGCTCACGTCCCGAACTGACACCCCGGTCGCGCAAGCCTCGACGCAGAGGCGTCGACAGTCGTCGACGCGTCCGTAGCTGCATCGGCACCTGGTCGGGTGTTCGATCACCCGACCACAAGGACAACGATGACCGACGCTGCACCCTCGCCCGCCGGCACTGCGAACAGCACCCGCGCGCTCACCATCGCAGCGCTCGGCACCCTGCTGACCCTGATGGCGTTCACCGCACCGCTCGCGACCATCAACAGCACCGCGGCAGACCTGATGTCGGACGCAGCAGGACGCACCTGGATTCTCAGCTCGATGAGCATCGGCCTCGCCGCGGCCCTACTGACCACCGGTACCGTCGCCGACGACTTCGGACGTCGTCGCACGTTCGCACTCGGTGCCGCCGTTCTGGCCGTCGGAGCTGTTGCCTGCGCCGTCTCGCCCAACACGCTGATCTTCGTCGTGGCGCGGATCCTGCAGGGCCTGGGCGGCGCAGCCGTCGTCGCATCGAGCCTGGGCATCATCGCGCACACCCACCCGGCCGGTCCGGTGCGCGCGAAAGCCAGCGGAGTCTGGGGTGCGAGCGTGGGTGCCGGCATTGCCCTCGGTCCACTGCTCGCCGCGGTATTGGATCGCTGGGCAAGTTGGCGTGAGGCCTACGTGGTGCTTGCGATCGCCACACTCGCGCTCGCCGTCGCCGCACACCTGCTCGTCGAAGAATCCATCTCCGACGCCCCGCGAGGCCTCGATCCGATCGGCGCGCTGCTGTTGGCGTCGGGCATCACCGCGTTGCTGGCCGCGCTGGTCGAGGGCAGACAGGGTTGGACGGCCGTGACCCCGATCGTTCTCTTCGTCCTCGCAGCCCTGTTACTGGCCGCCTTCACAGTCCTCGAATTACGCAGCACCACAGCGATGCTCGACCTGAACCTCTTCCGACACCCACCGTTTCTGGCCGCCACGATCGCCGCGCTTGCCACCGGCGGTGGCATCATCGCGCTGTTGTCGTACATGCCCGGATTTCTCGGAACCGTATTGGGAATCGATGCGCTCGGTGCCGCCCTGTTGCTGTTCGGCTGGTCGGCCACCTCCGTGGTCACCGCCTTGCTCGCCCGCAGGTTGCCCGCGTCCCTGAGTGGCCGAACGCAACTTGCCGTCGGTCTGGTGGGCGTTGCACTCGGCATGCTGATGCTCACAGGGTTGTCCGAGAACGCAGCCTGGCCGCGATTGCTGCCAGGACTACTCGTGGCAGGCGTCGCCAGCGGAGTGCTCAACGCCGCTCTCGGACGCGAGGCCGTGGCCAGCGTGCCCGCCGGACGCGGCGGCATGGGCAGCGGGGCGAACAACACTGCGCGCTACGTCGGATCCGCCATCGGTGTCACCGTCGTTGCGGTGGTTGCCGTTCCGGCCGGCGACCACAGCGCAGCGGTGCTGGTGCACGGATGGAACACCGCAGCTCTGGTCACCGCGGCAATTTCTGTGGTCGGAGCCGTGGTCGTGGCGGCCTCACGCACCCGGAGGTAGCGAGTACTCCTGCTCCGGCCTCCCGGTCGACCCGTAGCGCAGCTGCATGCGCAGTCGCCCCTTGGACACCAGGGTTGCCAGATAGCGCTGCGCCGTCGCACGTGAAATGCCGATCGCTGCAGCAACTTCACCCGCGGACATCGGCTCGGCCGTCGTGCGCACCGCGTCGAGCACGAGATCACGGGTGACGGACTGCGAGGACGGCAGCGGTGCCGCAGCCCGCGGACGGAGCGCATCGAGTCCGCTGTCGATGTCGGCCTGGCTCAGCTCGTCCGCACGGTCCAGAGCGCTGCGGTACGTCAGGTATCCGGTCAGGCGATCGACCAGCGCCGAGCGCGGAAACGGTTTGATCAGATACGTCCAGGCACCCGCGGTCATCGCCGAGCGCACCGTCTGCTGATCCGCTGCAGCGGAGAGCACCACTGCGTCGCACTCGAGTTCGCGCACCAGGTCGATTCCGGACCCGTCGGGCAGATAGACGTCGACCAGCGCCAGATCGAACGAGTGCGTCGACGCCAACTCCCGCGCCTGGGCGATGCTCGTCGCCACCGCGGCCACCTCGAAGTTGTCGAGCGAATTCACCAGTGCCGCATGCAGATCCGCGACTCGGAAATCGTCGTCCACCACCAGTACTCTCATTGCGACACCTCGTCGGTCAGTAGTGCATCCGGTATCGACGCAATGAACACTGCGCCGCCTCGTTCGTTCTCGTCGGTGATCTGCCCACCGACATCGGCCAACGTCACGTCACCGCCGCGGGTGCGCGCGATCTGCCGACTCAGCGCCAACCCCACGCCTCGACCGCCCGGGGATTCCGCCGTCGACTTGGTCGAGACTCCCTCCACGAACACCTGATCGAGTTCCAGATCCACACCGTCGCCGGAATCGACGACCACGATGTGCAGCGTCGAACCGTCCTGCACCAGCTCCACTTCCACCTCGGCCGGCCGCCTGACTCCCATCCTGGCCGCATCGATCGCGTTGTCCACCAAATTGCCCAGCACGGTCGTGACGTCGACGGGAACGGCGACCTCTCCCCCGACCCAGGTGTTCTCGCCCAACACCATTCGAACCCCGCTCTCGCGGGCATGCGCGGCCTTCGCCGTCAGGAACGACCGCAGATAGGCGTCGGACACGGCATCGATGCCCTCGACGGTTTCCGATCTCGGCCCCACACCGAGGATCTCGTCGATGTACTGCGACGCGCGATCCGGATGGCCCTCGTGCAGGAGTCCGCTGACCAGATGCATCCGGTTCGCGAACTCGTGACGTTGGGCGCGCAGCACCGCCGACATCGACTGCACCGCGTCGAGCTGACGCGTCAGCGTCTCCACGTCGGTCCGGTCGCGCACGGTCAGCACCGTACCCAGATTGCGATTGTCACGCAGCACCTTTCGGGCGGAGGCGATGACGACCACCTCGTCCACGGCCGCGAGCACCGGCTCGGCCGTCGGAGTTCGGATGACCTCGAGCAATCTGGGGGTCAGGCCGATGTTCTCGATGCGCATTCCCGGTTTGCCGTCGATCGAGAGCAACGTACGCGCCTCGTCGTTGACGACCGTGACGACTCCGTCGGGGTCGACGGCGACGACACCCTCACCGATCCCGTGCAGCACCGCCTCCTGTTCACGGACCAATTCGGCGAGCTCCTCCGGCTCCAGCCCCAGCGTCAGTCGTTTCCATCTGCGCGCCAACAGGGTCGAGCCGGCAAGACCGAGCAACAGCACGGCACCGGTCACCAAGCCGCCGTTGATCAGATCTTTCACCAGCTCGGTGCGCACGGCCGTCGTGGAGATGCCGACGCTCACTTCGCCGATCACCAGGTCGGTCGAACCGAGCGCCAGCACAGGCACTTTCGCACGTACGGAGTCGCCGAGCGTGCCACGCTCCTGTTCGACCACCTCGTTACCCGCCAACGCACCCGAAGGATCGGTACTCACCCGCTGGCCCAGCACCGTCGGATCGGGGTGCGCCAAGCGCAGACCCCGATCATCGGTGATGACGACGAACAGGGCGTCGGTGCGATTGCGCGCACCCTCGGCAGCGCGCTGCAGCGCACCGCCCGCCAACACTCCCGCGGGCGCGGCATCGGTGCCTGCGGTGTCGACGGCCGAGAACTGCTCGACGAGCGAGCGCACCTCCGGGTCCGACGCCACCGTCCGGGCGACTGCGAGCGCACGTTCGCCGTATTCCTCGCTCGCCTGCCTGCCACTGCTGATCGCGAACACCCCGAACGCCACTGCCAGGGCCACCGCCACCAGCGCTGCCTGCAACAACAGCACCTGGGTCCTCAATCGCACAGACTCAGGCTATGCGCCGAGCGGGCTCGAGCACAATGCGCAAAAGGCTCTTTACGTTGCTTGCGCGGGTAGTGCGCACAACGGCGACCATGTGATGCCGGTTACGTAACTTCAGTCACAGACGCAGTCCAACCGGACCCACCTCACACATTCGAGAAGGAGTGCACGATGTTGGTGATACTCGGCTTCCTCATGGTAGCCGCCTTCATGTTCTTGATCCTGACCAAGAGAGCCACGCCCGTCGTCGCACTCACCCTCGTACCCGTCATCTTCGGCCTGCTGGCCGGCGCGGGGCTCGGCATCGGTGACATGATCACCGACGGCATCAAGTCCCTCGCCCCTACCGCAGCCCTACTGTTCTTCGCCATCATCTTCTTCGGAATCATGATCGACGTCGGACTCTTCGACCCACTGGTGCGCGGCATCCTGCGCCTGGTGCGCAACGACCCGATGAAACTCGTTGTCGGAACTGCCATTCTGGCCATGGTCGTCTCGCTCGACGGTGACGGCTCCACCACGTTCATCATCGTCACGTCCGCGCTGCTGCCGCTCTACCTCAAACTCGGTGTCAGCCCGGTGATCCTGACGGTCGTCGCCGGTCTCGCCAACGGCACGATGAACATCATTCCGTGGGGCGGCCCGACGGTTCGCGCTGCTTCCGCTCTCGGCATCTCCCCGTCCGACGTCTTCGTTCCGATGGTTCCGTCGATGATCGTCGGCCTGATCATCGTGCTGCTCTTCGCCGTTCACCTGGGCATCATGGAGCGCCGACGCATCGGCAAGCTGATCTACGAACCCGAATTGGTGGCCTCCGGTGGCGGCGGCAGTATCCGTAAGGGCGGCAAGGCAACCGGCGGAGCAGGCACCGGCGGATCGGACAACGGCGAATCGGGCCAGTTCTTCGACGGCCTCGACCCCAATCGCGACACCCTGCGCCCCAAGCTGCTGTGGTTCAACGCTGCGCTGACGGTCATCCTCCTCGTCATCCTCGTCATGGACATCCTGCCCATCCCGGTGCTGTTCATGATCGCCGCCTCCATCGCCCTGACGGTCAACTTCCCCAAGGTCAAGGAGCAGGGCGACGCGATCGCACGGCACTCGTCCTCCATCGTCTCCGTCGTCGCCATGGTGCTCGCCGCCGCAATTCTGACGGGCGTGTTCCAGGGCACCGGCATGGTCGAGGCCATGGCCGAGTGGCTGCTCAACGTCATCCCGTCCGGCATGGGCCCGTACCTGGCCGTCATCACCGGCATCCTGAGCATCCCGCTGACGTTCTTCATGACCAACGACGCCTTCTACTTCGGCATCCTCCCGGTGCTGACCGAGACGGCGAGCAAGTACGGCATCGACCCGGTCGAGATGGCCCGTGCCTCGATCACCGGTCAGCCCGTCCACCTGCAGAGCCCGCTGGTTCCGGCCATCCTGCTGCTCGTCACCCTCGCCGGAGTGTCGCTGGCCGATCACCACAAGAAGGTCCTGTGGCGAGCGGTGGTCGTCTCCCTCGCGATGCTGGCCGTCGGCATAGTCCTCGGCCAGATCCCGTTCGGCTGATCCCCCACCCCACCTCTCGTAGGAGAAACCGTCATGACTGTTGGCGTACTGCACAACAATTCACCCGAGGGCCGCGCAGCATTGGCAGCCGCCGTTCGAGAGGCACGCATCCGCGAGACGGACCTCGTGGTCCTGCACGCCCTGTCGGGATCGGCCGAGCCGTCCGCCGAGGCCGCCGAAACTGCTGCAGTCTCCACTGCAGTGGACACGGCCCTCACCGACATCGACCACGCCGACGCCGTCTCCTGGACCGTGGCGGTGGGCAGGCCCGATCCCGATGCCGTCAATACCCTGCTGACACTGGTCGAAGAGCAGAAGTCCGAGATCCTCGTCGTCGGGTCACGCCACCGTTCGGCCGTCGGCAAGTTCCTGATGGGGCAGACGATTCAGCGTCTGCTGCTCGAGATTCCGGTCCCGGTTCTGCTCGTCAAGTCCGGAGTGTGAGTGTCTCAGACCGCGCCGGAAAAGTAGTGGGGCACAGCCTCCGATGGATCGGCCTCGCGGCCGTATCCGTCGGGGGCTGGGCCCTTTTCGCGGCGCTGGGGCTCACGGCACCGTCACTGTTCGCGGCTCTCGTCGTCGCCGTGGTCTTCGCACTGACCGGTCTCGGACCCGCGGCTGTCCCCCGTTCACTCTCGATGGCGGCGCAGGGGACCCTGGCGGTGACGATCGGGCTGATGCTCGACACCGAGACACTCGGTGCGCTGGGCGAGAACTGGATTCCCGCCGTTCTCGTCGGCGCGGGAACGCTGGTCGTCAGCGCCGGCTGTGGCGCTCTGCTGGCACTGCATCGTGATGTCGACCCGGTCACCGGTGCCTTGTCTCTCATTGCCGGTGGCGCAACGGGTCTGGTGTCGATTGCCCGGGAGCTCGGCGGCGACGAGCGGATCGTCGCCGTGGTCCAGTATCTCCGCGTGGCGTTGGTGGTGGTCACGATGCCCCTGATCGTCACCTTCGCCTTTCACACCGACACCGGTGGTGGGGCCGGAACACAGGAGCAGTCGACGACGCCCTGGTACATCGGCACGGCGTTTCTGCTGGGAGCCGTCGTCGTCGGAATCGTGCTCGCCCGTGTGATCAGACTGCCCGCACCGGCAACGCTCGGACCGCTGGTCGTGGCGGGCGCCTGCGAGCTGCTCGGGTGGCCCGTGGACATCTCGGTGCCCACCGTGCTGCTGCCGGTGGCATTCATCGTCATCGGATGGCAAGCGGGACTTGCCTTCACGACCGCGAGCCTGCGGGCCATCGGACGGATCTTTCCGTGGGCAGCGCTGTTGGTTCTCTCGATCGGCCTGGTGTGCGCCCTGTTCGGTTGGGCGCTGTCTGCGATCACCGGGGTCAGCATGCTCACCGGCTACCTCGCCACCACACCCGGCGGATTGGCCGCCGTGCTCGCGGTGTCCGCGACGACCGGATCCGACGTCACCTTCGTGGCGTGCGTTCAGGTGATCCGGCTGGTGTCAATGCTCGTCGCCGCGCCTCTCGCCGCAGCCGCGTACACGAAGCTGGCCGAACGCAAGAAGGCCAGGACGGAACGCGAATCAACCGTCGGCGCGAGGTAATTCGACCCGGAAGGTCGCGCCCTCCCCCGGGACGCTCTGCACGCTCACCGTGCCGTTGTGCGCGGCGACCAGGGCCGCGACGATCGACAACCCCAGCCCGCTCCCGCCGCTCTCCCTGGTCCGCGAGGAATCGGCACGATAGAAGCGCTCGAAGACGTGCGCAGCCTCCTCCTCTCGCAGACCCGGTCCGGTGTCCTGTACTTCGAGCAGCACCGAGGACTGGGTGGTCCCCACACACACGGTGATCGACGCCGATTCGGGCGTGTGCCGAACTGCGTTTCCGACGAGATTCGCGAGTACCTGACGCAGCCGGGCGTCGTCGCCGTCGACCTCGGGAATTCCCGGTCCCGCCAACACCTTCAGCGAGATGTCGCGCTGGGGCGAGACCGCCTTGGCGTCGTGCACGGCATCGGCGGCGATGGTCAGCAGATCGACTCGGCGCACTTCGAGGGGCCGTTGGGCGTCGAGGCGCGCGAGCATCAGCAGGTCTTCGACGAGCAGTCCCATGCGCGCCGACTCGCCCTCGATTCGGTTCATCAACACGGCGATGTCGCTCATCGCGCCCTGCCGGTACAACTCGGCGAACCCGCGGATCGTCGTCAGCGGCGTCCGTAGTTCGTGACTGGCGTCGGCGACGAAGCGGCGCATCCGATCCTCGGACGCACGTGCCGCCTCCTCCGAGGCAGCGGTTGCCGCGAAGGCACGCTGAATCTGCGAGAGCATGCCGTTGAGGGCCAACGACAATCGGCCCACCTCGGTCTTCTCACTCCATTCGGGCACTCGGCGATGCAGATCCCCGGCAGCGATGGCCGCAGCAGTCGTCTCCACCTCCCGCAACGGTCGCAGACTGCGCCGCACCACGAAGTAGGCGATCACGGCCAGTGCCAGCAACACCGCCGCGCCGATGTAGAACTGGAGAACCGCGAGCCTGCTGACGGTCTGCTGGTTGGCGCTGAGCGACATTCCCACGGTGGTGGAACCCTGGTTGTTGGTCACCGTGATCACCCGCCATTGTTTCGACGGGTCACCCTCGGAACCGACGGTCGTCGGGATGGCGGACGGCGTGCCCGACAGATCCGGAACATCCTCTGCCACATCGTTGATCGGACCACGGACGGTACCGTCGGTGGCCACCGAACGAACGAAGAAGTTGGACGGCGGTCTGTTCGGGCTGGGTTCGTCGACCGGGAAGGGCGGGCGTTCTCCACCCGGCTTCGCCCACCCCTGGGACGCCTCGATCAGTTGACTGTCGAGGCGTCGCATCAGCGAGGTCTCGAGCGACGAGGTCACCGCAACCCCCGATGCCAGCAGACCGAGCCCGACCAGCAGCAGCAACGCTGCGACCAAGGTGAACCGCAGCGGCAGATTCCGAATCCGAACTCGAATGCCCGTCACCGTGGCCGGCGCATGACGTAGCCGACTCCCCGCAGTGTGTGGATCAATCGCGTATCACCCGTGTCGACCTTGCGCCGCAGGTACGACACGTACGACTCCACCACTCCCACTTCACCCCCGAAGTCGTAGTGCCACACGTGGTCGAGAATCCGCGGCTTGCTCAGCACGGTGCCCGCGTTGACCATGAAGTACCGCAGCAACGTGAATTCGGTGGGCGAGAGCGAGACCGGCTCGCCCGCCTTCCACACCTCGTGGGTGTCGTCGTCGAGTTCGATGTCTGCGAACGCAACTCGGGACGGTTGCGCGTCCTCGCTCTTGCCCGATCGACGCAGGATGACCCGGAGCCGAGCCACCACCTCTTCGAGCGAGAACGGCTTGGTGACGTAATCGTCCGCACCGAGGGTCAGTCCGGTCACCTTGTCCTCCACGGAATCTCGCGCGGTCAGGAACAGGGCGGGCGCATCGATCCCGTCCGCTCGCAGCCGGCGCAGCAGACCGAAGCCGTCCATGCCGGGCATCATCACGTCGAGAATGAGCGCCTCGGGTCTGAAGTTGCGGGCCTTGTCCAACGCCTCGGGACCGGATGACGCCGTCGCGACCTCGAATCCCTGGAATCGGAGGCTGACCGACAGCAGCTCGACGATGGTCGGTTCGTCGTCGACGATCAGGACTCGTGCCTCGGGTGTCTCGCTCACGATGTCCATCATCGCGCGGGTAGCTGCTCGTCCGCTGCACTCTCGCTGTGAGGTTGCTGTGAGCCACGGCCGTCACTCCGAAACCTGGAGGAGGCATGATGGCAGGAACATGGTCGACGCGAACACGGACACCCGCACCAGGACTCGGATTCCAGTGTCATCCATGCACGTATTCGCAACTCTGCTCGTGTTGGGCATCGTGTTCGGCGGCGACATCGCCCAATGGGTCGACTCGTCTCCCGCGCTGCGGACCGGCGCAACGGTGTTCACCGGGATCTTCGTGCAGGCGACGCCGTTCCTGGTCCTCGGTGTGCTCGTGAGCGGAGGCATCGCCGCATTCGTCTCGCCCGCGGTGCTGCAGAAGGTGGTGCCGAAGAACGCCACCGCTGCCGTCGGAGTGAGCGGACTCGCGGGAATGGCGTTGCCCGGGTGCGAGTGCGGTGCCGTTCCCGTCTCGCGTCGGTTGATGGATCAGGGTGTACCCGCGTCTGCGGCTCTGGCGTTTCTGCTGTCCGCACCGGCGATCAACCCCGTCGTCCTCGTCTCCACCGCCGTGGCCTTTCCCGGCGAACCGGCGATGGTTCTCGCCCGGTTCCTCGGATCGCTCGCCACCGCTCTGGTGATGGGCTGGCTGTGGACCAGGTTCGGCAAGGCCGAGTGGATCACCGCTCGACTCGCTGATCGTGAACACCGCCACGGAACCTCGAAGTGGGAGACCTTCCGTGAGTCGGCGCGTGCGGATCTGCTTCAGGCCGGAGCCTTCCTCGTGTTCGGAGCAGCGGCCGCCGCGCTGCTGCACCTGGTGGTTCCCGACTGGGTGTTCACCCATCTCGCCGGGCAGTTGTTGCTGTCGATCGTGGTCATGGCTGTTCTCGCGGTGATCCTGGCATTGTGCTCGGAGGCCGACGCATTCGTCGCCGCGAGCATGTCGATGCTGCCGCTGCTGCCACGGTTGGTCTTCCTGGTGGTCGGACCCGCGGTCGACGTGAAGTTGATGGCGATGCAGGCGGGTAGTTTCGGACGCGGCTTCGTGGCTCGCTTCGCCCCGCTGACGTTCGTCGTCGCGATCGTGTGCGCCACGGTGTGCGGTTACCTCGTCCTGGGTGCGCGATGAAACGTGAGGTGCAGAATCTTCTGCTGCTCCTCCTCGGCGGAGCCATGGTCAAGATCTCGTGGGACGGCAGCTTTGTGCGATACGTCAAACCGTCGCTGCATCCGTATCTGCTGACCGCCGGGGTGTTGATCGTCGCCCTGGCGATCGCGTCGATCGTCGCCGACATCCGCCGCGGTGGGCCAGGGGACGACGGACACGATCATGATGCGCGCCCGTACTGGCTGCTCTTGGTTCCGCTCGCGGTCATCCTGTTCGTCGCACCGCCCGCACTGGGAGTCTCGGCAGTCGGCGATCGATCCGTCACCTCGGCGGCCGATCGTCAGAGGACCGCGTTTCCACCCCTGCCGGACGAGCGCGCGCCCGAGGTTCCGCTGCTCGATGTCGTGCAACGCGCGGTCAGGGACACCGAAGGCAGCCTCGACGGACGGGAGATTCGCGTCACCGGATTCGCCGTCGCGACTGCCAACGGAGGCTCGCCGCGGGCCGACGGCACGACAGAAGGCCTCGACCTCGCCCGCATTCTCATCATCTGCTGCGCGGCCGACGCCAGGTCCGTCAGGATTCATCTCGACGCAGGTAGCGCAGCTCTCGACGACATTCCGGACGGCACCTGGCTGCAGATATCGGGAACCGTCGACGCTGCCACGGCGACGGAGGACACCGCGTTCACACCCACGATGACGGTGTCGACGGTCGAGCGAATCGAGGCACCGGCGAACACGTATGCCTACTGAGAACTCGAATGCTCTGTCCCGACCCGGCGAGGATTGGTACGATCGTACAAGTCACTTCCGACAATCGGACGAGCGCACACCAGGAGTGGAGCCTGCGGAACGACCCTCGTGCGGAGCCCGAACAGCGACAAGACGGTGCAAGGAGTGATTTCTCATGGCTTGGCTGATTCTCGTCGTCTCCGGCGTCCTCGAAGCGATCTGGGCCACCGCACTCGGTAAGTCCGAGGGCTTCACCAAACTCGGACCGTCCGTCGTCTTCGGCGTCGCGGTGGTGCTCAGCATGATCGGTCTCGCGATTGCGATGCGGTCGTTGCCCACCGGTACCGCCTACGCCGTCTGGGTGGGAATCGGTGCCACCCTCACCGTCACGTACGCGATGATCACCGGTGCCGAAGCAGCGTCGTTGCTCAAAGTCGCGCTTTTGGTCGGCATCGTCGGCTGCGTCGTCGGACTGAAGGTTCTTCACTGATTTTCCGAGCTACAAGCAGTTACAGTAAAAAGATGAACTGGGTGTCAGCGATCACACTGCCCGCGCGGGCCGGAATTGCTATCGCCGAGCAGGCGATCGGCGTCGCAGAGGTCGCGCTGGCGACCACCAGGATGGCCCTGGCCACCGGTGCGTCGGGCACGGCCGGAGTGGCGTCGCTCGCCAACCCGCGCGGCGGCACGATGCAATTGCTCGCCCAGCTCGGCCAGCTCACCTCCGACGACCGCGCCCTGGGCAACGCACTCAAGGAAGGCGGGCCACTGGATCGCCTTCTCGCCCAGGGTGGCGTCGTCGATCGCCTCACCTCCGAGGACGGCACCCTCGAACGCCTACTGTCTCCGGGCGGCCCGGTCGAGCGAATCCTGGCCCCCGGCGGACCCTTGGATCGGCTGCTCGCAGAGGACGGTCCGCTCGAACGATTGCTCGCCGAGGGCGGCCTCCTCGATCGCATCACGGCCACCAACGGACCACTCGAACGACTGACGGCCAAGGACGGCCCGCTCGAGGTGCTGACCCGTCAGGACGGCCTCATCGAACGAGCCATCGCCGAGGAGGGCATCCTCGAAACGCTTCTGGCCGAGGACGGTGCCGTCGAGCGCCTGACCGCCAAGGACGGTCCACTGGACCAGTTGGTCAAGCTCTCGGAGACGCTGACGTCCGTGGCCCCGAACATCGAGCGGATGAGCATCTCGATCGACATCCTGCAGGATTCGGTGGAGATCCTCTCGGCCGCCGTGCACCCGCTGGGAGAG
This sequence comes from Rhodococcus sp. ARC_M5, assembly GCF_022810405.1. Classification (GTDB taxonomy): domain Bacteria; phylum Actinomycetota; class Actinomycetes; order Mycobacteriales; family Mycobacteriaceae; genus Rhodococcoides; species Rhodococcoides navarretei. The sequence continues at coordinate 111,103 of NZ_JALGQE010000003.1, read as the reverse complement.
TTGGTCGGCCGGCTACCCGGTCGTTGGCTCAAGAGCGGCAAGCAGTCGGTGCAAGAGCTGCACTGACCCGTCCGACAGGCGCGTACGGCGGTTCCTGATTCGGTTGATGTTAGCGCTCACACTGGTCACGTGGGTGCAGAACGGAAATCTTTGACAACGTGGATGTTATCGCTCACACTTTCGTCTTGATGTGATGCGAACCACAAGGGACACCCCGGCGGCCCCGCTTCACGGTCTACTCCACTACGCAGGGAGAAACGATGAAGTTTCGACACCTATCCATGGCCGCGGCCGCGGTGGCACTCACCCTCACGCTCGGCGCGTGCGGATCGAGCACCAAGACCGCGGACGAGGCCCCGGCCGAGGGCGGCAGCACGGCGGGAGCCCTGATCGGCGTCACGATGCCGACCAAGTCATCGGCTCGATGGATCGCCGACGGCGACAATCTCAAGAGTGCGCTCGAGGGCCAGGGCTACAAAGTCGATCTGCAGTACGCCGAGAACGACATCCCCACTCAGGTCAACCAGATCGAGAACCAGATCACCCAGGGCGCAAAGCTTCTCATCGTGGCCTCGGTGGACGGCACTGCCATCACCACGCAGTTGCAGGAAGCCAAGGACAACGGCATCGGCGTCATCGCCTACGACCGTCTCATCCGCAACTCGCCCAATGTCGACTACTACGCGACCTTCGACAACTACAAGGTCGGCGTCGACCAGGCCACGTCGCTACTCGTCGGTCTCGGCCTGAAGAACGAGGACGGCACCGACAAGGCCGACGCGCCTGCAGGCCCCTTGAACATCGAGGTCTTCGCCGGTTCCCCCGACGACAACAACGCCACCTTCTTCTTCGACGGCGCGATGGAAACCCTGAAGCCGTACCTGGACAACGGAACTCTGAAAATCGGCAGTGGCGAGTCCGACTTCGAGACTGCCGCAACACTGCGCTGGGATCCGGCCACCGCCCAGAAGCGCATGGAGGATCTGCTCACCAAGACGTACTCCTCGGGCCAGAAGGTTCAGGGCGTGCTCTCGCCGTACGACGGCCTGTCGATCGGCATCCTCTCCGCACTCAAGAGCAACGGCTACGGCACCGCCGGCCAGCCGTACCCGATCGTCACCGGCCAGGACGCCGAAGTGCCGTCGGTCAAGTCCATCATCGCCGACGAGCAGTACTCCACGATCTACAAGGACACCCGGGAACTGGCCGAGGTCACGATCGCGATGGCTCAGGCCATGCTCGACGGTGGGACGCCGGAGACGAACAACACGACGGACTACGACAACGGCGACAAGGTCGTTCCCGCGTACCTACTGCAGCCCGAGATCGTCAACAAGGGCAACTACGAGCAGCTGCTGGTCGAAGGCGGCTACTACACCGACGATCAATTGAAGTGAGTTCGGCGATGACGAGCCCGATCTTGGAGATGCGCGGCATCACCAAAACTTTTCCCGGCGTCAAGGCGCTACAGGATGTCACTCTCTCGGTGAATCGCGGTGAGATCCACGCGATCTGCGGCGAGAACGGCGCAGGCAAGTCGACGCTCATGAAGGTGTTGTCGGGTGTCTACCCGCACGACACGTTCGACGGCGAGATCGTGTTCGACGGTCGGCCGTGTGCATTCTCCGACATCAGGAGCAGCGAAGCCGAGGGCATCGTCATCATTCACCAGGAACTCGCGCTGAGTCCGCATCTCTCGATCGCCGAGAACATCTTTCTCGGCAACGAGCGGTCGAAGCGCGGGTTCATCGACTGGAACCGCACCAACTCCGAGGCCGCAGCCCTACTGAACCGGGTAGGGCTGCGGGAGAACCCCGTATCGGTCGTGGGCGATCTCGGCGTGGGCAAGCAGCAACTCGTCGAGATCGCGAAGGCACTCTCGAAAGACGTGACGCTGCTGATCCTCGACGAACCGACTGCAGCACTGAACGATTCGGATTCGGCTCATCTCCTCGACCTGCTGCGCGGACTGCGCGACGAGGGCATCACGTGCGTGATCATCTCGCACAAGCTCAACGAGATCGCGGCCGTCGCAGACCGCACCACGATCATTCGCGACGGCCGCACCATCGAGACATTGGACATGCGCAACCCGGAGGTCACCGAAGACCGCATCATCTCGCTGATGGTCGGCCGCGATCTCGAGCACCGATTCCCACCGCACGAATCCACGGTGGGAGAGGAGGTTCTGCGCATCGAGGACTGGACCGTACACAGCCCCACTCAGCACGGCCGAACCGTCGTCGACGGGGCGAATCTGACGCTGCGCCGCGGCGAGATCGTCGGTCTCGCGGGATTGATGGGTGCCGGACGCACCGAGTTGGCCATGAGTGTCTTCGGCCGTAGCTACGGCATCGACATCTCGGGGCGTCTGTACAAGTACGGCAAGGAAATTCACGTCAAATCCGTCAGCGACGCCATCCATCACGGGATCGCCTACGCCACCGAGGACCGAAAACGGTACGGCCTCAACCTGATCGACGACATCAAGCGCAACATCTCCACCGCGGCACTCGACAAACTGGTGACCGGTGGATTCGTCGACGACAACCAGGAGTACAAGGTCGCCGAAGGCTTCCGCAAGAGCATGAACATCAAGGCACCGAACGTCTCCGCCGTGGTCGGCAAGCTCTCCGGCGGCAACCAGCAGAAAGTCGTGCTGAGCAAGTGGATCTTCAGCGATCCCGATGTGCTCATTCTCGACGAACCGACGCGAGGAATCGACGTCGGCGCGAAGTTCGAAATCTATTCGATCATCAACGGTCTCGCCGATGCGGGCAAAGCAGTTCTGGTGATTTCGTCCGAACTACCGGAACTGCTCGGGCTCTGCGACCGGATCTATGCGCTGTCCGCAGGCCGCATCACCGGTGAGGTGACTCGCGAGGACGCGACGCAGGAATCTCTCATGCATCTCATGACCCGTGGAACAGGAGTACTTCGATGAATCAGTTGTCGACCGTGCGGGGGTTGCTCACGCGCAACCTCCGCCAGAGCGGAATCTTCATTGCATTCGCGCTGATCATCGTGCTTTTCACCGTACTGACGGGCGGTCAGCTTCTGGTGCCGCAGAACATCAGCAACATGGTGGTGCAGAACTCGTACATCCTCATTCTGGCCATCGGCATGGTCGTGATCATCATCGCGGGCCACATCGACCTCTCCGTCGGATCGGTCGTCGCGGCAACCGGAGCGATCGCGGGTGTCCTGATGGTCCAGCAGAACGTGCCGTGGCCGTTGGCCGTCCTGATCACCCTGATCGTCGGTGGGCTGATCGGTGCCTGGCAGGGGTATTGGGTTGCGTACTTCGGCATTCCGGCATTCATCGTGACTCTGGCCGGCATGCTCATCTTCCGAGCGGTCACTCTCATCGTTCTCGGCAACCAGGGCATCGGGCCGTTCCCCGGTCCCGTGCGGACCCTCTCCAACGGATTTCTCCCCGGCTTCATGGGCAATGTGGGCCTCGGGCCGCTCGGTGGTGCCGATATCTTCACGCTGCTCGTCGCGATCCTCGCCGTTGCCGGAATCGTGTTCACGCAGTGGCGTTCTCGGACGGGCCGTCAGAAGTACGGGCAGGCCGTCGACGCGATGCCGCTGTTCCTGGCCAAGATGATTCTGGCCGGCGGTCTGGTGCTCGCCATCGCCGTCCAACTTGCCCGCTTCAAGAACCTCCCGTACGTGCTGATCCTTCTCGCCGTGCTGGTGATGGCCTATTCCACTCTGGCAGGCAGGACGGTGTTCGGTCGGCACGTGTACGCCATCGGCGGAAACATTCACGCTGCGTCGCTCTCCGGCATCAAGGTCAAACCGGTCACCTTCTGGATCTTCGTGAACATGGGAGTGCTGTCCGCCCTCGCCGGAATCATCTTCGCCGGCCGACTCAATCAGGCCGGCCCCACCGCGGGCAACGGCTTCGAGCTCGACGCGATCGCGGCGGCCTTCATCGGCGGCGCAGCGGTGCAGGGCGGCGTCGGACGCATCGTCGGAGCGCTCACCGGTGGACTCATCATCGCCGTGATCAACAGCGGAATGTCGCTCATCGGTTCGCCCAGCGAGCGCGTTCAGCTGGTCAAGGGGCTGGTGCTCCTCGCTGCCGTGGCATTCGACATCTGGACCAAACGCCGAGCAGCGAGCGGTAAGGGCAGCAAGGGCGACAGAGCCGCGCCGCCGAGCAGCTATCTGGGTGTGCCCGTCCCGGCCGAGATGTTCTCCGGTCCCGAGTCCGGTAAGCCTGCACCCACCACGACCGGCTCGGCGGTGACCACACCCACGTAAACCACGTAGTCGCGGGCATCACGGGCCCGGGCATGCTGTGATTGTCCTCGACCAAGTAAGGGAGGCTCGGACACGATGACGCCGACTCGCGGACCCGCCATGACCGATGTCGCCCGGCTCGCAGGCGTGTCCCATCAGACCGTCTCCCGCGTCATCAACGGTCACCCCAACGTGACCGAAGTGACGAGAACGAAAGTGCATCAGGCTATCTCGGAGCTCGGCTACCGGCCGAACACTGCAGCTCGCGCTCTCGTCACCGGCCGAAGCAGGACCATCGGAATCGTGGGAACCGGGAATGCTCTCTACGGTCCGGTGTCGACGCTCTACAGCGTCGAATACGCAGCCCGCGAGGCCGGCTACTCCGTCGTGGTCGGCGTCCCCACCTCGTTCGAGGAGTCGGCGATCATCACTTGCGTGCGCCGATTGCAGAAGCAGGGGGTCGACGGCGTCGTCGTCATCGCTCCACTGCGAACCGACGGCGGCGACATCGCCGATCTGGCCGGCGAACTCCCGCTGGTCGCCGTCGAGGGTTCGCCTGCCGGTGATCTGGCCGTCGTCTCGGTGGATCAGATCGCCGGAGCGAGAGCCGCAACCGCCCACCTGCTCTCGCTCGGACACAGCGCCGTGTGGCATGTGGCCGGCCCGCTGGGGTGGTACGAGGCTGCCGATCGCGTCACCGGATGGCGGCTGGCCCACGAGGATGCAGGCATCGATCCGCCTGCCGCCCTCAGCGGCGACTGGACCGCGAAATCGGGGTTTCGGGCCGGCACCGAACTGGCCGGGAACACCGACGTCACTGCAGTGTTCGCCGGCAACGACTCCATGGCACTCGGGGTGCTGCGCGCACTGAACGTCCACGGCAAGCGAGTACCACAGGACGTCAGCGTGGTCGGCTTCGACGATGTTCCCGATGCGGAGTTCTTCTCACCACCGCTGACCACCATCCGCCAGGAATTCACCGACGTCGGTGTCCGAAGCGTCGAAATTCTGCTCGACCAGATCGACACCGGAAACCGAAGCACCAGGCGTTCGAGCATCGAACCGAGACTGGTGATCCGAGCGAGCACCGGTGCCGCACGTGCATGAAACTTCGTAGCCTGCTACGAGGTTCTATGCACATGGGCCGCAGGCCCTCTTACATCCGCAGCTGTATTTCCACCAGTAGGCGTGCGTCGGAATCGGTCAGGTCGAGGTCCAGGATCTGCTCGACGCGGCGAATACGGTAGCGCAGGGTGTTCGGGTGGATGTGCAGTCGCTCGGCACCGGCCCGAACGTCGCCGAAGCACTCCAGATAAGCCTCGAGACTCTCGCGCATTCTCGAGTCGTTCGTGGCGTCGTATCGGTCGAGGGCGGCGATCCGCGGGTCTCGGAGCTGTTCGTGATTGGCGATCAGTTCCAGGATCTCGCCCAGCAACACAGAGGTTCTCGACTCCTCCAGCGTCGTGACGCGTACCTCGCCGGTGGTGCCGTCGAGTACTCGGTCGACTTCGAATCTGGCCACCGCCACCCCGTCGAGGTCGGCGATCGGTGCGGCGACCGCGGCGCGCAGCGCCAGCGAGGTACGCGTCTCGATCCGGCCAACGGCATCGGCGGTCCACGCCGCGATACCCGTGCCCGACGCCACCCCGGGAAACAGTGCGTAGATTCTCTCACCGATGATCGTGACCAACGAATCTCGGCGGAAAGCACTGGCGTGCAATCGAATAGCCGGGGCCAGGGAGCTGATCTCGAACTCCCCGCAGGCAGCGAATCCGACGACCGCTGCAGATCCCGTGGTGGGTATCGACAGCGCCGATGCCAACGACGGGACGTCGACACCGCCGCCCCTGGCCCCCAGCAGGCGCTGAATCTGCAGGGCCTCGTTGGTGGGGGCATTCGCAATGCGGGTGATCAGTCGGGCCGCAACGGCGGAGGCACCACGCAGTACTGCGTCGGCGTCGGCGGCGAGCGGGGCGGAACCCTCCTGCACCCAGATCGTCCCGAGGGTCGTCGGGCCGATCGAAACGGTCGTTCCGCCGGCTCCACTCCTGCCGGCCATCCGACGAATCCCCACCGCGAGGCGTCGACGAATCACCAGTTCGGGATCCGCGGGTACGTCGATGACGTCGTCGGTGCGGCGGAGTCGATCGAACACGCCGCGCTCGTGCAGTCTGCGCAGATAGTCCGCCGGACCCTCTCGCCCGAGTATCGACAGGGTGCGTAGTTCGTCGGCCGCGTCGTCGGATGCCGAATAGGCCAACACGTGCGAGCGCTCGTCCTCGATGCTCACCATGCCCTTCGTCAGCGACGCCACCGTCTGCGCGAGTTCGTACAGGTCGGTGTCGGCACCGAACAGTCCGTCGTCGGGGCTCTGGGCCCGGACCTGGTCGAGGACTCCACGCATCATCGACAGCAACAGCTCCCACCGTGTCTGCTGGTGCACCGCAACCAGTGCGATGCCTGTCTCTCGCGCACCGTGGGACAGCGCAGTCGAGGCGGCGACTTTGGTCAGCACCGCACGCGGTCGGTCTGCGACCGGGCGCAACGCGAGATCGTCGAACCACCGCATCACATCGGCCTCGGTCACGCCCACCAGCAGCGCCAGATCAGCGGATGTTCCCGGAGGTGACCGCAGGTCGTCGGCGTCGAGCAGCGCGACGGACTCCACGGCCATGTCCATTCCCACCGGTGCCACCACGAGCTCGACGACGGCGCTGTGCAGTGAGGTCAGCAACGATCGCAGCGACACAGTGTTGGCCATACGGACAAGTAGATCACGAATTCTTTGGCCGACGGACTGATTGAACGAGGTGCGGATCGGTCTTCAATGAACAGCACACACCGAAGACGAGGAGCAGCCATGGACGCCGTCACATCCGTCCCCACCCCCACCAACGAGCCGGTCAACACCTACGCCCCGGGGAGCCCGGAACGCGCTCGCCTCCGGACCAGCCTGACCGAGCTCCGGACATCGCCCGTCGAGATCCACCAGGTCATCGGCGGCGTCCACCGCGTTGCCGACGGCCCGGTCGAGAACGTCGTCGAGCCGCACAGGCACTCGTCGATCATCGGCAGCTTCACCGGGGCCAACCACCAGGATGTGCGTGACGCCATCGACGCCGCCACGGCCGCCGCCCCCGCGTGGCGCGATCTCCCCTTCGACGAGCGAGCCGCAGTGTTCCTGCGCGCCGCCGATCTGCTGTCCGGTCCGTGGCGCGAAAGAATCGCTGCTGCAACGATGCTCGGACAGTCGAAGTCGGCCTATCAGGCGGAGATCGACGCACCCTGCGAGCTGATCGACTTCTGGCGGTTCAACGTCGCATTCGCACGACAGATCCTCGCCGACCAGCCGGTCTCGGCTCCGGGAGTGTGGAACCGCGTCGAATACCGTCCGCTCGAGGGCTTCGTCTACGCCATCACCCCGTTCAACTTCACCGCCATCGCAGGCAACCTCCCCACCGCGCCTGCCTTGATGGGCAACACCGTGCTGTGGAAGCCCTCCCCCACTCAGGCAGTGGCCGCGTATCTGACGCTCCAGTTGCTCGAAGCCGCAGGTCTGCCACCAGGGGTGATCAACCTCGTTCTCGGCGACGGGCCGATGGTGTCCGAGGTGGCCCTCGCCGATCCGCGGCTGGCCGGAATCCACTTCACCGGATCCACCGCGACATTCCAGACGCTGTGGCGCGAGGTGGGCAACAACATCTCGAACTACCACTCGTACCCACGGCTCGTGGGCGAGACCGGCGGCAAGGACTTCATCGTCGCGCACAGCTCGGCCGACCCGGATGTGCTGACCACGGCCATGATTCGCGGCGCGTTCGACTTCCAGGGACAGAAGTGCTCGGCAGCGTCGAGGGCGTTCGTACCGAAATCGCTGTGGGCCTCGATGGGCGATACGTTCATCGAGCAGGTCTCGGCCCTGAAGTACGGCGACGTGACCGACCTGTCCAACTACGGCGGAGCCGTCATCGACCGAAAGGCGTTCGACCGCAACGCAGCTGCCCTCGATCGGGCGAAGTCCGTCTCGAGTCTGACCATCGCCGCCGGTGGTACCTGCGACGACTCGGAGGGGTACTTCGTCTCTCCCACTGTGCTTCTCGGCGACGATCCCACCGACGAGGCGTTCACCACCGAGTACTTCGGCCCCATCCTCGCCGTCCACGTGTACGACGACAGCAGGCCCGACGCCTATGCCGAGACCCTGCGCACCGTCGACTCCGGATCGAAGTACGCATTGACCGGTGCGGTCATCGCCACCGATCGCACCGCCGTCGAACAGGCCCATGCGGCATTGCGATTCGCCGCCGGAAACTTCTACGTCAACGACAAGCCGACCGGCGCAGTGGTGGGACAGCAACCGTTCGGCGGAGCCCGCGCGTCGGGCACCAACGACAAGGCGGGTTCACCGCAGAATCTGCTGCGCTGGGCCTCGGCCCGCACCGTGAAGGAAACGTTCGTACCGCCGACCACGCACGGCTACCCGCATCAGGAAGGTGAGGGCACGCGATGACCACTCTGTTGAGCAATCCGCTGCGGCCGGCACTGCTGGCGGCGGCGCGTTCACCGAAACTGCAGGCGACGGTGACGCGGCTGCGCGCCACCCGATCTCTCGTCGACCGCTTCGTCGCGGGCGAATCCGAGCCCGCAGCCGTCAGCGCAGTCGACGCCCTGCTGGCGTCGGGCCGGTTCGTCTCGGTGGACTATCTCGGTGAGGACACCACCGATCGAGCTCAGGCGACAGCAACCGTGGACGCGTATCTGTCACTGATACAACGCTTTTCGACGCGTGACGCCGATGCGACTGCACTGGAGATCTCGCTGAAACTGTCGGCGCTCGGCCAGGGAATCGACCGGACTCTGGCACTCGAGAACGCGCGGACGATCTGCACTGCTGCCGCCGCGGCCGGGGTGTGGGTGACGGTGGATGCCGAGGACCACACCACCACCGATTCGACCCTGTCGATCGTCCGCGAACTGCGCGTGGACTTCCCCGACCTGGGTACGGTGCTGCAGGCGTACCTGCGACGAACGGAGGCCGACTGCCGGGACCTGTCCGGGCCGAGATCTCGTATCCGACTGTGCAAGGGGGCGTACAACGAGCCGTCGTCGGTAGCGTTTCAGGGTGCACGGGAGGTGTCCGACTCCTACCTCCGGTGCCTGCAGGTGCTGATGAACGGCCGCGGCTACCCGATGGTGGCCTCACACGATCCGGAGATGATCGAGGCGGCAGAACGTCTCGCGTCGGCTGCAGGACGGTCGTCCGAGGAGTTCGAGTTCCAGATGCTGTACGGAATCCGCGATCCCGAGCAGCGGCGACTGGTGGACGCCGGACAACACGTTCGCGTGTACGTCCCGTACGGATCGCAGTGGTACGGCTACTTCATGCGCAGACTGGCCGAGCGTCCGGCGAACCTGGTGTTCTTCGCTCGATCGGTGCTCTCCCGCACGTAGTGGGCCGGCCGCCGCACACGCCTCGACGCTTCTGTGTGGATTAGGTTGCGCGGCATCGGGGCATCCCGAGGTCATGGCAAATTACAGAGTTATCGATCCGCACGGAACCGTCGTCGACACCAAGGACATCTCCAGTTCCGAGGACGCGCACGCGTGGTTCAAGGACAGCCGTTCCGACAACGAGGAGTTGGGGTGGCGACTCGAGGTCGAGCACGACGGCGAGTGGGCGTTCTTCAGCGATTCCGAAGGAACCAAGGACTAGTTCGCCCGTACGGAAACACTCACGGACGATCCTGCGCCCCGGCCACCCCGTCGGGCAGGGTCGTCCGTTTCTGTGAGGGACCGAACGAACAGTGGGCAGCCCCTGTACTGGAGCTGCCCACCTCTTGTCGCGGCGATGATCGCCGGAGTTCTACTGGTCGGTCGAAGGACGAGCCGTCGGAATCGTGGACTCGAGGTCGGCGACCTGGATCAGACGTGAGACCGAGCGTCCTGCGACGATCGACCATGATGCACCGATACCGGCCGTGTACTCACGGACTGCATCGAAGACGGTGAGACCTGCGATGCCGAAGAATTCGACATTGGACAGATCGAGAGTGACATGCCGTTTGCTGGACACGCGGCTGCAGACGAAATCGGAGAACATCGGCGCGCTGCGCATGTCGATGTCGCCGTGGACGGCGACGACGAGTGAACCGTCGGGACCGTCGTGCGCGGTGAAGATTGCTCCGGTTGCTGCGACCGACACGGACTTCTCCGCGACGGTCACCGGGGTGGTTCGAACTTTGTTGCCTGAAGATTCAACACTCATGGCAGATCCCATCGATCGGTCGAACTGAAGGGGAAACCGATTGACGCAGCGGGAGCAGAAGTGTTGCCTGACCCGGACGCCGACTTCGCTGCGTTTCCCCGTGACCGGCTGTTAGCTCAACCAGGGACAACCCTACGTCACTCGCACGCTCGGCGTCCAGCATCGGATCGAGGAGGCCGCCCACCAGCAGTTCGAACACTGCGCCCGGGCGCACGCACTATGCGCGAGTGCTGTCACCCAGGTCGGCGTGGTGTTCGCGCATAGCACCGATGAGTGCTTCGAACACTCGATGCGCGGCGGCGAGATCCGTATCGGGGAGGTCCGCCAACGCAGCGCTGGTGCGCCTGCCGAGGGGTCCGAAGAACCCGCGAGCAACCTCCATCCCGTGCTCGTCGTAGCGCAGAATGACCTTGCGTCGATCGGACGCGTCGGATTCGCGACGGATGTGCCCCGACGCGATCATGCGCTCGACGAGGTAGGTCATCGCCGCGGACGACAGTCCCAACATGGTGCCCAGTTCGCCCGCCGTCAGCGGCGCACCCTCGACATCGGCGACCATGACGTGCAGCAGTGCTCGGAAATCGTTGGGGCGCAGGCTGTGTAGAGCCCCGAACACTTGGCCGATCTGTTCGGAGACCGACGACAGCGCTCGCAGATCCGCAGAGATCGCGGATTCGAGGTGGTCTCGGTCGGCCATGTCGGTGGTAACTCCTTCGCTACGGTCAACGTCAGAGTACTGCCCACAACAGATTCAGTTGCTTAATATCTAAGTAAATGAGATTGTTTGGAACGTGGACAGCACCCGAACCGAGAACCCCGCCGCCTTGGACCGCGTCGCCGCAGCCGTGACGCACCGTAGATCGTGGGCGATCGCGCTCGCCATCCTTGTTCTCTCCATCGCCGTCATGGGGCTGGTCGGCAGCAACGACTCCGCCGACCAATCACCGAACTCGTTGCCGACGTCGGCCGAGTCCTTCCAGGTGGACGAGCTGCTCTCTCAGTTTCCGGACTCCGACTCCGCCCCGGTGATTCTGGTACTGAGCCGCGTCGACGGCGGTGACCTCACACCGGCCGACATCGAAGGAGCAGCTGCCGCACAGAGCCGGCTGCTCGCCGTCGACCGTTCCGTACCGGACGAGCCCGGACCTCCCCCGATCGTCGCACCCGACGGCAAAGCTGCGATCGCGCTGGTCCAAGTCGATTCCGAGCTGTCGGGCTTCACGCTGAACGAACTGATCACCGAACTGCGGTCGGCCGCGACCGACGGCCTCGCACCGGAGCTGCGCGCTCAGGTCACCGGCGGACCCGCCTTCGGTGCCGACATCGCGAACTCGTTCTCCGGGGCCAACTTCACTCTTCTCGCCGTCACCGCACTCGTGGTGGCCGTCCTGCTCATCGTCACCTATCGGTCACCCATCCTGTGGTTGGTGCCGCTGGCCGTCATCGGATTCGCCGACCGTTTCGCCACCACCGTCGGCACCGCCCTGGCCGAGGTCACCGGCCTGTCCTTCGACGGGTCCACGTCGGGAATCACCAGCGTGCTGGTCTTCGGTGCCGGCACCAACTATGCGCTGCTGCTGATCTCTCGGTACCGCGAGGAACTGCGGCGCGAGCCCGATCATCGCCTCGCCCTCCGCCACGCCGTCCGCCAGGCCGGACCTGCCATCCTCGCCAGCAACGCCACCGTCGTACTGGCGCTGCTCACGCTGCTATTGGCGATACTGCCGAGCACCCGCAGCCTGGGCGCTCTGGCCGCAGCCGGGCTCGTCGTCGCAGCGGTCTTCGTACTGTTCGTACTGCCGCCGCTCCTGGCACTCTGCGGCCCGAAACTGTTCTGGCCCTTCGTTCCCAAGGAATCGGACCGGGACACCACAACGGAGGGCGTCTGGCACTCGATCGCGGCGGGCGTCTCTCGACGCCCCGTAGCGACGGCCTCGGTCACCATCGTTGCGCTACTGGCGTGCTGCGCAGCATTGTTCGGGACACAGATCGGACTCTCTCAAACCGAACAGTTCCGCGTGACCGCCGAATCCGTCGAAGGCTTCGACACTCTCTCGCAGCACTTCCCGGCCGGATCGGCCGATCCGATGACGGTCCTGGCCCCCACCGCTGACATCGACGGGGTCATCAGCACAGTGGAGGGGATCGACGGAGTCGTCTCGGTCGACCGCGTCGCAGATTCGGACACCGGACTCACTCGCCTCTCGGTCGTCACCGACGCAGCTCCCGCATCGGACGAGTCGTTCACCGTGGTCGAGAACATCCGCGGCGCACTCAGCGGCGTGGACCAGGCACAGGTAGGTGGCAGCGACGCCAAGGCGCTCGACACGACGGACGCAGCGGCTCGCGATCGCCTCGTGGTCATTCCCGCCATCCTCGCGGTCGTGCTCGCCGTCCTCCTGGTACTGCTGCGCGCCCTCGTCGCACCCGTGATCCTGGTTGCCACAACGGTATTGAGCGCAGTGGCCGCGATCGGGATCGGTAGCTGGGTGAGCCTGCACATCTTCGGATTTCCGGCCCTCGACGACAACACTCCGCTGTTCGCGTTCCTGTTCCTCGTTGCCCTCGGCGTGGACTACACCATTTTCTTGGTCACACGCACCCGCGAGGAGACGCCTCGGCACGGCACCAGATCAGCTATCGTGCGGGCAGTGTCGGCTACCGGAGGTGTCATCACGAGCGCGGGAATCGTTCTGGCTGCCGTGTTCTGCGTGCTCGGCGTCCTCCCGCTGATCACTCTGACCCAACTCGGCATCATCGTCGGACTCGGTATTCTGCTCGATACCTTCGTCGTACGCACCGTGGTGATTCCCGCCCTGTTCACCCTCATCGGCCCGGGGATCTGGTGGCCGAACAGGATCGACTCGAGCAAGAACACATCCGCAACTCAAGGAGCGAACACATGAAGATCCGCAACGCATTCGGCCGCACCGCACTCGTCGGTGCCCTCGCCGCTGGTGCACTGCTGACCGCGGCCCCGGCTCAGGCGCAGCCGGTCGGCCCCCTGGGATCGGTCGGCCTCGAGCCACTGGCTCCGATCCCGTCACTCGATGTCGAGCGCTACCTGGGCACCTGGAACCAGGTCGCCGCCGTGCCGCAGCCCTTCAACCTGATCTGTGCTCGTGACACGCAGGCGAACTACCAGATGATCGACGAGTCCAACATTCGCGTCGAGAACACCTGCACCACCTGGACCGGCCAGGAGAACCGCATCGTCGGTAACGCACGAGTCAACGACACCGTCACCAATGCCCAACTGCACGTGAGCTTCCCGGGCGTCCCCACGCAGGAGAGCCAGGAGGGGCCGACCAACTACATCGTGGCCTACATCGCCGACGACTACTCGTGGGCATTCGTCGGAAGCCCCACCCGCACGTCCGGATTCGTACTCAAGCGCACGCCCGACGTCAGCGTCGAGCAGTTCCGTGAGATCCGCGGCGTCGTCGAGTCGTTGGGTTACGACTCGAACTTCATCACCACGACGCCCACCCCGGGCGGCGCGACGACGATTCAGCAGCTCTCGACGGTGTAGTGCGGCGGAGCCGCAGTGGTGCGGTTGAGTGCCCCCCTGGGGCACGCGGGAGTGGAGCCCGCGGAACGACCCAGAGACAGAGCCGCACCACTGCTGGAGGCACTCAGCTCGCGGACAGGATCGAGATAGCGAAGATCAAGCTGTCTCCCGGTTCGATTCCTGCCTGCGGCTGACCGCTCGGGTAGCCGTCCGCCGCGGTCGCAGCAACGGCGACGGTCGAGCCGACAGTCTGTCCAGCGATGGCCTTCTGGAATCCCGCGACGACTCCGTCGAGCGGGAACTCGACCGGTGCACCCCGGTCGAAGCTGCTGTCGAAGGTTTCCCCGTTGCGTCCGTTGACGCCCATGTAGCAGACGGAGACCTCGGCGTCGGCTGCAACGACCGGTCCGTCTCCCTCGGCCAGGGTCTCCACCTGTGTCTCCGCGACGCTGAACGGTGCTTCGACGGTGACCGAGGGTGCTGCCGTGTCCGTGGATCCGACGACGGCGATGCTGCCGGTGTCTCCGTCCAGCGTCCAGTCTGGTGTGGCAGCGGCGTCGGGTTCCGCGGTGGGGCAGGTGCTCGCGGCTGTGGCACCGGTGCTTGCCGACGCCGAGGCCGACGGAGTGGAGGTCGCCGGGGACGAGGAGTCCGCATCCGAACTGCAGGCTCCCGCCAACAGGGCGAGCGAGGCGGAGGCGGCCAGGAACATGGTGCGGGTGTAGGAGTGATTCACCGCGCCCACGGTACAAGTACCGCCCCCGATGCCCGTCAAACCGCAGCGCGAAGCACGTCTGCCACCGGGGTGGATGCGCGACCGATCAGGGACTGCAGGTCTCCGGAATCGGTGTCGAGTTCGCCGCGAGAAATGCCGGCGTCCGCGCTGGCCAACATCGTTGCCACGAAGTCGGGCAGTCCTGCGCCCTGGAGAATCGCGGCGTACTCGGACTCGGCGACGTCCTTGTAGGCGATCGACTTGCCGGAGATCTCGCTGATGACGGCGGCAAGCTCGGCGTAGGTGAGGCGTTCGTCGCCGCCGAGCTCGTAGATCTTTCCGCCCTGATCGTCGAGTGTCAGCACGGCGGCGGCCGCGGCGGCGAAGTCGACGCGAGACGCGGCGGCGAGCTTGCCGTTGCCTGCCGCGCCGAGGAGCACTCCGCCCTCGATGGTCTGCGCGAGGGAGCCGAGGTAGTTCTCCCAGTACCAGCCGTTGCGCAGAAACACAGCGGGGATCGGCGAGGCCGTCAGCCGCTCCTCGGTGGCCTTGTGCTCGGGCGCGAGGCTGATGCCGGAGGTGTCGGCGGCGAGCAGGCTCGTGTACGCGACGAGACCCACCCCTGCGGCCTCCGCTGCCTCGATGACGTTGGTGTGCTGCGCAATTCGCTGCCCGACCTCCGAACCCGAGACGAGCAGCAGCTTGTCCACGCCCGCGAACGCAGACGTGAGGGCGGCCGAATCGGAGTAGTCGGCTACGCGCACCACCACACCGCGTTCGGCGAGCGTCGACGCCTTGTCCGCGTCGCGTACGACCGCCACGATGTCTGCGGGCGCGAGACCGCGTTCGATGAGTGCGTCGACGACGAGTCCGCCGAGGTTGCCCGTTGCTCCGGTTACCGCTGTGGTCATGATCGAGCTCCTGAGGTTGAGGTTTCAAGTTCTGCACAACTATGCGCTTACTTTTCGTGCAGTGCAAGCAGAGAAATCACTGCTTCTTTTTTCACATGCGCTAGCATGGCGGAATGCCCGAACCCGCCGCGTCACTCGAAGCGTCCGTCTTCGCGCGGGACTGCGCGTCGAGACAGACCTTGCAGAACGCGACCAGCAGGTGGGGCGTCCTCGCACTCGCCGCGCTCACCGAAGGCGACTATCGATTCAACGCTCTGCGCCGACGCGTCGACGGCGTGAGCGAACGCATGCTCTCGCAGACTTTGCAGACTCTCGAACGCGACGGCCTCATCGTGCGTACCGTGCTCGAAACCATTCCACCGAAGGTCGAGTACAGCCTCACCCCACTCGGACGCGACGTCGGTACCCGATTGACCGACCTCATCGAATTGATCGAGGGATCGATGCCGACCGTTCTCGAGTCGCGCGCCGAGCACGACGCTCGCTGATCATCCGGGGCGTTATCTCGGCGTTATGCTACCGAGATGGATTCGTGATTCCGATGACCTCCGACGGCGTTGCAACGGGGTAACACTCGGACGAAGGGAGTCGGGTCCCGAGCACGGTTGCCCGGCGACCGACACGATCGGCACACCGGTGCCGACGCACCGATCTCGGGAGGCATTCACCATGTTCCACACCAAGAGAATTGTCGGCGGCGCAGCAGCATTCGGATTCGCCTGTGCGTTCGCGGCACTGGTACCCGGCACCGCATCGGCCGCGCCGGTCGCCTGCACCACCGCACCCGGCGGGGTCGATGTCGCCACGATCGACGGAGGATCGCAGTGCGACAGCTCCGCCGACGTCGCGAGCGCGGCGGCCGGCTTCGGGCTGGAGGGTTGGGGCTCGGCCGAGGCCATGAACAACGCAGCCGCGCTTGCACTCGGACTGAGCGGTGGAACTGCCGTCGCCAACGGCAGTTTCGGCGGCGCGCCTGCAGCCATCGCGTTCGGCCCGGGTGCCGTCGCACAGAACACCGCAGCCGGCCTCGGGCTCTCGATCGCAGTGGCAGCGCCGGGCTCGACCATCACGCTCACCCCGACCGGTGCGGTGTGCAACGGTGCCGGCATTGCCGGCAGCTTCACCACCTTGCAGGGCTGCATCGGCTGACGTACGCCACGGGGGCGGACACGAGTGGGCGATATGGATGTCACGGGGGTCCGCGTGATCTACAGTCTCACTGACCGACACTCTCGGTCACCCACAGTCTCGGAACGCGAGCCGGCAACGGCCCGCTGAACAAGGAGTTCGACGGCAATGATGTCCTACCTGCTCTACGACGTTCTGCTCCCCCAACTCGGCCACGACGTCGCGTCGTACTGGGCACACCTGTTGGTCGTCGCCCCGATCTGAGTTCTCGGGTCCGATACGAAAAGAGCATCCCCGCTCGGCCGCGCAGGCCGGGCGGGGATGCTTGGTTCGAAACCCTCCGAATCAGACGGGTTGAGGCAACAGTCGTGTCAGCACGTCGGACAGGGTCACGACGCCGACGCTGCGCGCCGGATCGTCCGCCGCTGCCGAACCGTCCACCACCAGAGCCAGGTGGTGCCGGGTCTCGCGCATCGACTGCAGGGCAACGTACACCGGAGTCGTCGCCTCGAGTGTGTACGCCGGACGCGTGATCTCCGCGAGGGTCTGCGGAGCGGTCAACGTATCGCGCACGTGCACCACTCCCTTGACCACGTCGGCGTCGCTGACCAGGATCCGCAGATGCCCCGAACGACGCGACGCCTCACGCACGTCGTCGATGGTCGCCGTCGACGGCACCGACGTCGGCTTGCCGAATTGGCGCACCAGGTCGCCGACCGTCAGTTCCTGCAGTTCGAGCGCACTCGAGATCTGCGCCTGGTAGCTGGCGTCGAGAGCACCGACATTCACCGAGTGCTCCACCAACTGACGAAGATCGTCGGCGTTCTGGCCCGTACCCACGGTGTCGGCCGGCTCGACGCCGACCCGGCGCAGGCACCAGTTGGCCATGTTGTTCAGTGCCGTCAGAACCGGGCGGGTGACAAACATGAACCCGCGCATAGGAATTGCGAGCATCGTTGCCGACTTCTCCGGATGGGCGATGGCCCAGGACTTCGGAGCCATCTCACCGACCACCAGGTGCAGGAAGGTGACGACGATCAGCGCGAGCACGAAGCCGAGGACGTCGGCGAACCAGTACGGCAGGCCGCCGCTCTCGAACAGAGGCGTGAGCCAGTAGTGCACGGCCGGCTTGGTCGTCGCACCGAGGCCGAGGGTGCAGACGGTGATGCCCAGTTGGGATCCGGCGAGCAGGACGGTCAGCTCGGACGAACTGCGCAGCGCTGCCCGCGCCGCCCGTGAATTGGGAGCGGCGTCCTCGAGTCGATGCCGTTTGGCGGCCAACAACGCGAACTCGACGGCCACGAAGAAGGCACTGGCAGCGATGAGGCCGATCGTGACGGCCAGGAAAACCCAGATGTTGCTCATCGGTGCACACTTTCCTTCGTCTCGGCCGACTCGTCGTCGTGCTCGGGGTCACGCTCACCGAGCGTCAGGGTCAGCAGAGACGGGACGTGGCTGTCGATCTCCTCGATCTCGAGGATCACGAAGCGAACCGGACTCTCCTCGTCGTTCGCCAGATCGGCATTGTCCGGTGGTAGGTCCACTTCGATACGTTCACCGATGTCCGGCAGAGATCCGTTGTGCGCGATGGCGAAACCGGCGATGGTCTCGTAATCGCCCTCGGGCAGATCGATACCGATGGAGCGTTCGACCTCGTCGATGTGCACTTCACCGGCCATGGTCCAACTACCGTCGTCGGCGCTGACCGGGCTCGGATCGGACAGGTCGTCGTCGTGCTCGTCGGTGATCTCGCCGACCAGTTCCTCGGCCAGGTCCTCGATCGTGATGACGCCGGTCAGACCGCCGTATTCGTCGATGACGCAAGCCAATTGGTTCTTCGTCGAGCGCAACTCGCGCATCGCGTCGGGCAGGCTCTGGATCTCCGGAAGGATCAACGCGTCCCGCGTGAGCTCCGAGATCGGCGTGGAGCCCGGCACCGTCGCGGCCAGTACGTCCGCGAGATGGACAACGCCTACGATGCCGTCGTCGTCGTCGAGCACCGGGTACCGGGAGTGTTCCTGGCCCATCAGGGCCGCGACCTCGGCGAGGGTGTCGGTATCGCGAACCGTCGCCGAACGTGAACGCGGAATCATCGCGTGTTCGACTGTGCGAGTGGGAAAGTCGAGGATCCGGTCGAGCAGCGTCGACAACTCGTCGGGCAGATCGCCGGTCTCGCGTGAGTCCGAGACGATGTGCTCGAGGTCGCGCAGGCTGGCCGAATGCTCCACGTCGTGCACCGGCTCGATCTTGAGCGCCTTGAGCAACAAGTTGGACGACTGATCGAAGATGGTGATCAACCAGCCGAAGAGCTTGAGGTAGATGGTCGTCGAGAGCGACAGCCATCGGGCCACCGGCTCGGGACGAGCGATGGCGAAGTTCTTGGGAAACAGCTCGCCGAAGAGCATCTGCACGAACGTCGCGAACGTGATCGCGAGAACAGCACCCAGGCCGACACCGACTGCCGTCGGAACTCCGACCCCGCCCAGCATCGCGCCGAAGGACTGACCGATCAGCGGTTCGGCCACGTAGCCGACCAACAGGCCGGTGACCGTGATGCCCAACTGTGCACCGGACAGCATGAACGACGTGCGCTTGGTGACAGTCAAGGTACGAGCGGCGACGGCGTCACCGGCCTCGGCGCGAGCCTTGAGACGGGACCGGTCGACGGTCATGTACGCGAATTCCTGGGCTACGAAGTAGCCGGTCGCGACGGTGATGAGGAAAACGACGAGCAGGCCGAGCAGAAGAGTGAGCAGAACGCTCATTCGCCGGACACCGCCTCGCACGTAGTAGCCGTAGTGCGGGGAGCCGTGTCCGGCCCGGGTTTATCGCTGTCCATGATTCCTCGGGGTCGTGTGGTGTGAAGTTTGTCCGATACTACTCGGTCACGGCGCCTTCACCACCAGGACGGGCACCGGGCAGTCCAAGAGCACCCGCTGCACGGTGCTGCCCATCAAGAACTTGCCCACCGCTGAACGACGCTTGGAACCGATGACGACCATGCCCGCACCGACGTCTGCGACGAGATCGACCAGAGCGCCCGCCGGGTCGCCGCCGTCCGGTTCGACGCGCACGGTCGTCGCCTTTCCGGGGAGGGCTCGCTCCACTTCCGCCTGAGCCGCGCTCTGGTCCTCCGCCGACACGGAATCGCGGTCCACCACGGACAATACGATCAGCTCGGCCTGACGCAGCTCGGCCTCGGCGGCACCACGTCGCAACGCTTCCTGCCCCTCGGGTGTGTTGCTCATCGCTACTGCCACTGCGCTCGCTACCGACACGGTGTCTCCCGTTGCTCGAATCCATCGAAGATCGTCCTCGATGTTGTGAACTGGACTAATCCGACAGACTGTATCTAACCTGACGCTGTGACACACCACACGAAAGGTTTCTGATGGCGATATCGCCCACACTGCTACGAACAGCCGGAGCCCTGGCGGTGGTGGGAGCGGTGACCGTTGCGGGAATCGATGCCGCCAACAGCGCCAGCGGCTCCGACGCACGCGCCAAGCTCACGTTGATCGCACCGGCCGCTGCGGGCGGCGGCTGGGATCTCGTCGCCCGTGAATCGCAGCAGGCACTGCGCAGCGACGGAATCGTCAACAACGCCCAGGTCGTCAACGTCCCCGGCGCAGGCGGCACCATCGGTCTGAGCCAGCTCGACAACCTCAGTGGGCAGCCCACCACCGTCATGATCACCGGCACCGTCATGCTCGGCGGTATCGCGATCAACAACTCCGAGACGACTTTGGCCGACACCGTCCCGATCGCAAAACTCGCCGAGGACTTCGAGGTGTTCGTCGTCCCGAAGGATTCACCGATCCAGAATCTCGAGGACATGATCGAGGCGTGGCGCGCCAACCCAGGAGGACTTCCGATCGGCGGCGGTTCGCTCGGCGGAATCGACCACATCGTCGCGGGTCAGTTGGCGCAGGAAGCCGACATCGACCCCGCCGCAATCAATTACATCGCCTACTCCGGTGGCGGTGAGGTACTCACATCATTGCTGTCGAACACCGTCGGCGTTGCCGTCAGTGGCTTCAACGACTTCCGCGATCAGATCGAAGCCGGCAACGTCCGCGCGCTCGCCGTCGCCTCGCCCGAGCCGCTCGAGGGATTCGACGTGGACACCTTCATCGAGCAGGGTTACAACGTCGACCTGGTGAACTGGCGCGGAATCGTTGCGCCGCCGGGAATCTCGGACGAGGACCGGCAGACTCTCGTCGACATCGTCACCGAGATGGTCGAGACCGAGCAATGGGCGACGGCCGTCGAACGCAACCGCTGGAAGGAATCCGTCCTGACCGGAGACGAATTCGGAGAATTCCTCGAGGTCGAGCAGACACGCATCACCGGAATTCTCGAAGAGTTGGGGCTGGTATGACAACGACGACTACCGACACGGACGTGTCCCGATCGTTCTGGACGGGCCGCAGTGGACTGATCGTTCCCGCGCTGCTCGTCGCACTGGGAGCATTTCTGGTCTACGGAACCGTCACCATGGAGGTTCCATCGACCGCCACCTCCCCTGGCCCGCAGGTCTTTCCGGCCATCGTCGCGGGCGGCTGCTTCGTGGTCGCCCTGCTGGTCGCCATCCAACTGTTGGTCAAGCCCGAGGTGGTGGACCGCGGTGTCGACGAGGACGGCAAGCCACACACCGGTACCGTCAGCAACTGGCGCACCCTGTCGATCACCGTCGGATCGGTGGCGGTGTTCATCGCCCTCCTCGACCCGCTCGGCTGGGTTCTGGCAGGTGCGATCCTCTTCTGGGGCGTCTCGATCGGATTGGGCGGTCGCCGTTACGTGTTCGACGCGGCCGTCGCGCTGCTGGTCTCCAGCGCCATTCAGATCGCATTCTCCGCGGGCCTCGGCCTGACCCTGCCCGGCGGCGTTCTCGCCCAGATCTTCTGACGGAGCTGAATTTTCGATGGATTCATTGAGCAATCTTCTCGACGGGTTCGGCACCGCGCTGACTCCGATGAACCTGGTCTGGGTGTTCGTCGGCGCACTGCTCGGTACT
Source organism: Rhodococcus sp. ARC_M5 (assembly GCF_022810405.1). Classification (GTDB taxonomy): domain Bacteria; phylum Actinomycetota; class Actinomycetes; order Mycobacteriales; family Mycobacteriaceae; genus Rhodococcoides; species Rhodococcoides navarretei. The sequence continues at coordinate 89,305 of NZ_JALGQE010000003.1, read as the reverse complement.
GCCGTCGGCGTCCTACCCGGTCTCGGCTCGGCAATGGCGGTGGCACTGCTGCTGCCCGTCACGTTCACTCTCGACCCCACCGCCGCGCTGATCATGTTCGCCGGTGTGTATTTCGGCGGCCTGTTCGGCGATTCGATCTCCGGCATCCTGATGAACACCCCCGGCAACAGCACCGCGATCGCCGGGACCTTCGAGGGGCACCGGATGGCCAAGAACGGCCGAGCCCCACAGGCTCTGGCCACCTCGGCCATCGGCGCGTTCATCGGCGGCATCGTCGCCACGACCCTGGTGGTGTTCTTCGCTCCCACGCTCGCGTCGTTGGCGACCAACTTCGGTCCCGCCGAATACCTCGCCCTCGCTGTGTTCGCGTTCATCGCCACCTCGGCCGTGGTCTCGGACTCGGCGCTCAAGGGCCTGACCGCTCTGCTGATCGGCCTCACCCTGGCCGTGATCGGCATCGACGGTCCCTCGGGCGCTTCACGATTCACGTTCGAGGTACCGGCCCTGTTCGACGGCATTCACATCGTCGTCATCACCGTCGCGATGCTCGCGCTCGGTGAGGTCATCCACATCGCATCCAAGATCGGTCGGCCCGAGGATCGCAGCCTGATCAAGTCGCAGGGACGTCCGTGGCTGAGCAAGGCCGAGTTCCGCGACGCGATGCCGGCCTGGTTGCGCGGCACGGCATTCGGTGTGCCGTTCGGTGTGATCCCCGCGGGCGGTGCCGAAGTACCGAGCTTCCTGGCGTACGGCACCGAGCGCAGGCTCGATCGCAAGCGCGAGAAGCCGATGTTCGGTAAGGGTGCCATCCGCGGTGTCGCCGGACCGGAGGCCGCCGGAAACTCCACGGCAGGAACGGCAATGGGAGCGCTACTGGCTCTGGGTCTGCCGACGTCGGCGACGGCGGCCATCATGTTGGCTGCCTTCCAGCAGTACGGCATGCAGCCCGGGCCCCTGTTGTTCGAGCGCAGCGGCGACATCGTCTGGGCCCTGCTGGCCAGCCTGTTCGTGGCGATGATCGTGCTGCTGATCCTCAACCTGCCGTTCGCACCGTTGTGGGCGCAGCTGCTGAAGATCCCGAAGAACTACCTCTACGCCGGCATCTCGGTGTTCGCCGCCCTCGGCGTCTATGCGTCGAGTGCCTCGATCGTGGATCTGATCTTCATGCTCGGGCTCGGCATCGTCGGATTCATGATGCGCCGCTACGACATTCCGTTGGCACCGGTGTTGATCGCGGTGATCCTCGGCCCGCTGGCCGAGGAGTCGCTCCGACGCGCACTGGCCGTCAGCGAGGGCGACCCGTCGATCCTCGTCGGCAGCGCGATCACCATCGTGCTGTACGCACTGATGATCATCGCCGTGGTGTTCTCGATCGTCAGCAAGATCCGGGCCCGCAAGACCGCGGACTTCTGAGTGCGCTCCGCGCAGTGGTGTGTTCAAGTGCCCCCTGGGGCACTTGAACACACCACTGCCGCTAGGCACTGAACGCTGGGTAATCCGTGTAGCCCTTGGCACCGTCGGTGTAGAAGGTGCTCGGATCCGGCTCGTTCAACGGCAGATCCTCGCGCCAGCGGTATGCGAGATCGGGGTTGGCGATCGCCGGACGGCCGACGACGACGGCGTCACCGATGCCGTCGTCCAGGAGCGACAGCGCCTCGTCGCGGTTGGTGATCTCACCGAAACCACTGTTGACCAAAACGGCACCACCGAAGGCCTGCCGCAGATCCTGAACCAGCTCGCCCGCCGGATCCTTGTGCAGCACACTGAGATACGCCAGACCCAGCGGTGCAATCCGGTCGACCAACGCACGGTAAGTGGCCCGCACGTCCGCGGCGTCCGTTTCGAGCGCATCCTGAATGTTGTGCGCCGGTGAGATTCGAATGCCCACCTTGCCTGCGCCCAGAGCTGCGACCACTGCCTCGACGACCTCGGCGACGAAGCGCGCACGGTTCTCGGGCGAGCCGCCGTACTTGTCGTCTCGCTGGTTCGATGCCGGCGAGAGGAACTCGTGCAACAGGTATCCGTTGGCACCGTGAATCTCGACACCGTCCATGCCGGCAGCGATCGCATTCTTCGACGCCTGCACGAAGTCCTCGATCACCGAAGGCAGCTCGTCCTCACGCAACGCGCGCGGGGTGGGGTACGGCTTCTTGCCCTCGTAGGTGTGGGTCTCCCCCTCGATGGCGATGGCACTGGGGCCGACGACCTCACGGCCACCCGTCGTCGCCTCGTGAGTCACGCGACCGGCGTGCATGACCTGAGCGACGATCAAGCCGCCATCGGCGTGCACTGCGTCGGCGACGTTGCGCCAACCCTCGATCTGCTCGTCCGTGACCAGACCGGGCTGACCGGGGAAGCCCTGGCCTGCATGGCTCGGGTAGGTGCCTTCACTGACGATGAGCCCCAAAGATGCCCGCTGCTTGTAGTGCTCGACCACCATCGGGCCCGGCACGCCGTCCTTGCCGGACCGCACCCGAGTCAACGGGGCCATCACCAGCCGATTGTCGAGCTTCAGGTCACCGAGCGTCAACGGGGTGAACAACTTCATGGATCTCTCTCCTTACGAGTGCGTGCACAATCTTTGCCACTGACCACTCGAACGATCGAGATCCATGAAGCTATTCCGATCCGAGACATTGCTCACGCAATTACAGGATGTACAGCATCTCCTGATACGTCGGCAGCGGCCACAGATCGTCGGCCACCATCGCCTCGAGCGTGTCCGACGCAGAGCGGACGGCAGCCATGGCGGGCAGCAGTTCGTCCTTGGCGTGCGTGGCCTCGGCCAGAGCGTCGCCACCCGGGTCGGCTTCCAGCGCGCCCTTCAATGTCGCCAACGCTGCCCGCAGCTCCGACAGTGGAGCCGAGACCGCCTGCAGCGCAGTCATGTCCACGTCGTCGACGCCCGCGCCCTTGAGTGCGCTGACGTTCTGCGCCAGCTCCGTCTGGTAGCGCACCGCCGCGGGCAGGATGGACGTCTGGCCCATCTCCAGCGTCAACCGCGCCTCGACGAACACTGTCAACGCGTACTGCTCGAGCCCGATCTCGTAGCGCGAGTGCATCTCTCGGTGGTTGAAGACCTTGTACTTCTCGAACAGTTCCATGGCCGAGTCCGAGATCAGCTCGGGCAACGCGTCGAGTGTCGTGCGCAGGTTCGGTAGCCCGCGCGCCTCGGCCTCGATCTGCCAGTTGTCGGAGTAGCCGTCGCCGTTGAACACCACCGCGCCGTGCTCGGTGATGATCTCCGTCAGCAGGTTCTGCACGGCGGTGTCGAAATCGGTGCCGTCGGCGACGGCCGCCTCGAGGTTGGTCGCCATGTAGTCGAGAGCCTCGGCCATGATCGTGTTGATCGTGACCATCGGGCCGTTGACGGTTTGCATCGAACCGGGTGCGCGGAACTCGAACCTGTTGCCGGTGAACGCGAACGGGCTGGTTCGGTTGCGATCACCGGGATCGGTGGGCAGCACGGGCAGGGTGTCGGCACCGATCATCATGGTGCCCTTGCCCTTCGACGACGTGGCCGCACCCTTGGCGATCTGATCGAACACGTCGGCGAGCTGATCGCCGAGGAAGATCGAGATGATCGCGGGCGGAGCCTCGTTGGCACCGAGGCGGTGATCGTTGGTCGCCGACGCCACCGATGCGCGCAGCAGGCCGCCGTACTTGTGTACCGCGCGGATGACGGCGGCACAGAAGACGAGGAACTGCGCGTTGTCGTGCGGATTGTCGCCGGGCACCAGGAGCGATCCCAGGTCGGAGTTGCCGAGCGAGAAGTTGACGTGCTTGCCCGAGCCGTTGACGCCCTCGAATGGCTTCTCGTGGAACAGGCACTCCATGCCGTGCTTCTTGGCGATCGTCTTGAACGTCGTCATCAGCAGTTGCTGGTGATCGGCCGCGATGTTGCCGCGCTCGAACATCGGGGCGATCTCGAACTGTCCGGGTGCAACCTCGTTGTGCCTGGTCTTGGCCGGGATACCGAGCTTGAACAGCTCCCGCTCGGTGTCCATCATGAAGCCGAGGACACGCTCGGGGATGGCACCGAAGTAGTGGTCGTCGAATTCCTGGCCCTTGGGCGGCTTCGAGCCGAACAGGGTGCGACCGGCATTGAGCAGGTCGGGACGGGCCAGGAAGAAGTGCCGGTCGACGAGGAAATACTCCTGCTCCGGGCCACAGAACGAGACGATGTTCTCGATGTTCTCGTGCCCGAACAACTTCAGGATGCGCTCCGCGTGTCCGCCCATCGCCTGCTGGCTGCGCAGCAGCGGCGTCTTGTGGTCGAGGGCTTCACCGGTCATCGAGACGAACACCGTCGGGATGCACAGGGTGTTGCCGTTCGGGTTCTCGAGCACGTACGCCGGGCTGGTGACGTCCCAGCCGGTGTATCCGCGGGCCTCGAACGTGTTGCGCAGGCCGCCGTTGGGGAAGCTGGAGGCGTCGGGCTCGCCCTGGATCAGCGTCTTGCCCGCGAATTCTGCGAGTGCGCTGCCGTCACCGACGGGGTCGAAGAAGCTGTCGTGCTTCTCGGCCGTCAAGCCGGTGAGGGGGTAGAAGACGTGCGCGTAGTGCGTGGCACCCTTTTCGAGGGCCCAGTCCTTCATCGCCGACGCCACCGCGTCGGCAACCATCGGGTCGAGCTTCTTGCCTTTGTCGATCGTCGCCATCACCGACTTGAAGACCGATTTGGGCAGACGCTTCTGCATGACGACCTTGCTGAAGACGTTCTCACCGAAGATCTCGCCCGGCTTCTCGTCTCCGACGAAGCTGACCGCAGGCGGTACATACGCCTCGACGTCTTTGATCGCCTGCAGGCGTACGGTATTTCCACTCATGGCTACCCCTTGACAAGGTGCTGCTCCGCACCTGGATTGTGCGGAGTCCGACCCGGCGACTGTACGAATGCCTCGTGGCGGTGGTGTTTCGTCGCTGTGTCCACTGCAATGCAAAACCGCGATCGGAGTTTCTTTCCACGCAGACGGGGGTAACTCCGTAGCCAGCGTAAACAACCGAAAGCGAGCCCCGTGACCGACCAGCTGACCGTCCGCCGCGTGATCGACGCTCCCCCCGCCTCGGTGTTCACCGCCTTGGCCAACCCCGAGGTCCAGGCCGCGGTCGACGGCTCGGAGATGCTGCGCGGCGCAATCGACCCGACGCCGCTGCGTGCGGTCGGCGATACCTTTGCGATGGACATGTATCAGCCGCAGCTCGGCGAGTACGTCATGGAGAACACCGTCTTCGTCTTCGAGCAGGACCGGCGTATCGGTTGGATTCCCCGCCGTCAGGGCATGGAGCCTCGCGGCACGCGGTGGTCCTGGGAGCTCGACGCGGTCTCCGAGGGTCGCACCGCGCTGACTCAGGTCTACGACTGGTCTCGTGTCACCGATCCGGAGTTTCGCAAGATGGCCGGCTTTCCTCGGGTGACCGAGGACCAGATAGTGGGCACCATGCGCCGCATCGCCGAGCATCTTGGCGTCCGCCTCGAAAACTGATCCGCACAGAAAGAGAGAGCGTCATGGTCGACGTCACCAGAACATTCACCGCCGCAGTCGCGATCGAGAAGGCCGCAGCCTTTCTTCGAGATTTCTCCAACGCGACGGCATGGGATCCCGGGACACAAAGCTGCACACAGGTTTCCGCCGGCCCGGTCGCCGTCGGTACGCAGTGGCACAACGTTTCGAAACTGTTCGGGATCACCACCGAACTGACCTACACGTTGGTCACCGACGAACCGACACACATCGTGTTCGAGGGAGAGAACAAGACGGCCACCAGCGTCGACGACATCACGCTGACCTCCGAAGGACCGCACTCGACCCGAATCGACTACCACGCGAAGGTCGAATTCAACGGTGCAGCCAAGGTAGCCGGCCCGTTCCTGAAAGCCGGATTCGAGGCGAAAGTCGCTCCGGAGACGGTGGAGAAGATGACCGAGGCGCTCGAGCGGCTGAACTGACCGCTTACTTGCGCGCGACGATCGTGAAGTTGTCGGCCGAGCTCGCCACGGCGTCGGGTGCCACGATCGAACCGTCGTCGGCGAAGATCTCCACGATCGTGAACCCGGCACCCGTCACCAGCGATCGCACGTCCGACACCGTGGTGAAATGCATGAACGGCGCGAAGTCGTGTGCAGCGAGTGGAGCGATGGCCCATGATCCCCGATCGTCGACGCGGGATTTGGCCGACCACCAATTGCGCACGCTGCGAACGACACCGGCAGGATCGAGCAGCCTCCGCCCGATGGCCGTCACCGCCCGTTTCGGCGAGAAGCTGAACCGCTGCGTCGGCCTGCTCAGCTGAAACGGCTTCTCCCCGAACGACGGTCCGTTGCGGTTGAGGGTGGAGAACACCAACACTCCGGAATCCGCCAGCAGTCGGCCGAATTCTGCGAGTATCTGGCCGCGCTCCTCGTGGGTGACGGTGTCTATTCCGTTGTTGCTGAACACGATCAGGCCGAACTCGCCGTCGGTGAACGCCGTCAGATTGCGCGCGTCGGCCACATGCGCCTGCAGGTCAGGGAAATTTCGGCGGAACGCGTCGATCATGTTGGGCGCGTAGTCGATCGCAACATAGTGATCGCTCACGAGTCGGAGCAGGGCCGTCGTTCGCCCACTGCCGACGCCGACGTCCAGCACCGGCGTTCCGCGCGCAACCGAGGCGGCAGCGACCAACGCTGCGGCCTCCCCACGGTCGAGAAATCCATCGGTGGGGCCGGCGTACTCCACATAGGCCGCGGCCACCCGAGCACTGTCGAACACATCCCGATTGTGGTCTGTGGACACGCCGATCACCTCTTCCTCCCTGACCGCTGCCACCCGCGCCTCGCCCCGAAATCAGACGGTACCGGCGAAGCCTGAGGTGCGCCTGAGGCCGAATACCCACCGAAGTGTGGCCTCCGCCACCACCGACGGCGACAAACGAAGTATGAACTCGAGCCACGTACCGTCGCCGACTTCTCCGCCCTCGACCGATCCCCCCATTCGGGGGTATTCGTGGGGTGACTCGGGTCACTACCGTTCGTCGCACTCGGTATCGCGCATTCACCCGATACCCGACAAAACGGAGGAACCATGACCACTGTCTCACCCGACGACCCGGGTGTGTCCGCACCGTCGTCACCTGCGGTGCAGACCAAGACCAGTGTTCGACGGGTCGCCGTCGCCAGCGGTATCGGCACGACGATCGAGTTCTACGACTTCTTCATCTACGGCACCGCTGCCGCGCTGGTCTTCCCGACGATCTTCTTCCCGGCCCTCGGATCCACAGCAGGCACCGTGGCCTCGTTCGCGACGTTCGCGGTCGCGTTCATCGCCAGGCCCGTCGGCGCAGTCCTGTTCGGGCACTTCGGCGACCGCATCGGTCGCAAGAAGACCCTGATCTCGACGCTGCTGTTGATGGGGGTGTCCACGTTCGCGATCGGTCTGCTGCCCGGCGCGGAGACCATCGGCGTCGCGGCCCCGATCATCCTGGTGCTACTGAGGTTCGGGCAAGGGTTCGCGGTCGGCGGAGAATGGGCAGGCGCGACCCTGCTCACGGCCGAGTACGCACCGCCCGGTAAACGCGGCTTCTACGCCATGTTCCCCCAACTCGGACCGTCGGCCGCCTTCATCTTCTCCAGCGCGACATTCCTCGCGACCGGTCTGCTGCTCGGCGATACCAACGAGACGTTCCTGAACTACGGCTGGCGAATCCCGTTCCTGCTCAGTGCTGTTCTGGTGCTCATCGGCCTGTACATGCGGTTGGCCATCGAGGAGACCCCGGTCTTTCGCGCCAACAAACTCGCCGAGGAGCAGGCACCGGCGAACGCGACCCCGACGAAACTGCCGATCTTCGACGCCTGGCGCATTCAGAAGCGTGAAATCATCACTGCGGCAGGCGCATTGGCATCCTTGTTCGCCTTCTTCTACATGGGGACCGCATACCTGACGAGCTACGGCACCAAGACCCTCGGGTTCGACCGCCCCTTCGTGTTGGTCACCGGCATCGGAGCCGCGGTCATCTTCGGAATCGCGATCGCGCTCTCGGCGACCTACTCCGATCGCGTCGGCCGACGGCGAGTGATCATGGGAGCATGCATCATCGCGATACCGTGGTCGATCGCTCTGTTCCCGATTCTCGACACGGGTTCGTCTGCGGCGTTCGTCATCGGCATGTGCGTCACGCTCGCCATCTTCGGAGTTGCCTACGGACCGACCGGGGCCCTGCTCCCGGAGCTGTTCCAGACCCGATTCCGTTATACCGGAGCAGGTTTGGGCTACAACCTCGCCGGAGTTCTCGGTGGAGCGATTCCGCCGATGCTGGCCGCTCCGCTCACCGCCGCGTTCGGCAGTATCTCGATCGGCGTGATGCTGGCTCTGCTGTCGGTGCTGAGTCTGGTCTGCACCAAGAGACTGATCGAGACCAAGGATGTCGACATGGCGTGAGGGCCGACAACCCGACCGCGAACAACGAAGAACCGCGGCCACCCGGAAGTCGGGTGGCCGCGGTTCTTGTCGGCTGTTCGGTGGGACGAAACTCAGTCGTCGCCACGGGGCGGCGGCTGAACGTCGACGCCACCGGAATTGTGCTCCGGTCCGGCCGCTGGATGACCGGCAGGTACGCGTCCACGCGTCTTCGCGGCCTCGCTGTCCTTGGTGGCACCCTCGGCGAACTTGCGACGCCAGCTCTCCTCGGGACGGTAGGGGCCCGGCTTCGGCCGAACCTTGCCACCCGGGAACGCCAGCCGTGCGATGGTCCGCTGGACCATGCCCCACTGCTGAAAGAACGGTCCGGTGTTGTACGGCAATTCGTAGCGCTCGCAGATGTCCTTGATCTTCGGCGCGACGTCCGAGTACCGGGTGCTGGGCATATCCGGGTACAGGTGGTGTTCCACCTGGTAGCTCAGGTTGCCACTCATCAGGTGGAACAGCGGTCCGCCGTCGATGTTCGCGGCTCCGACCAACTGACGGACATACCAGCCGCCGCGGGTCTCGTTCTCGACCTCTTCCTGGCTGAAGGTGTAGGCCTGGTCCGGGAAGTGACCGCAGAAGATGATGGCATTCGACCAGACGTTACGAATGATGTTGGCGGTGAAGTTCGCGGCCACCGTCGACAGGAACGTGCTCTCGACACCACTGAGTCGGCTGTCCAGCAATGCTGCCGTGCGACGGTTCTTGCCGAAACGCGCGGATCCCCGCAGCTTGGACGCCAGGCGAGACCTCTTGCTCTCGGGCAGACGGCCACCGGACGCCAGCTGTGCCAATGCGAACGCACCGGCACTGATCAGGGGCCAACCGACGTAGTCCTTGACGAACTGCTTGCGTGCCTTGACGCCGATCCCTTTGAGGTCCTCGACGAGATCCTTGATCGGCTTCTCGCCACGACGGATGGCCTCGATGTCGAGATCGTGCAGGGCCACGCCCCACTCGAAGAACGCCATCAGCAGCACGTTGTAGAACGGCTGGGCCAGGTAGACGGGACTCCACTTCTGACGTGGGTCGATCCGCATAATCTCGTAGCCGAGATCCTTGTCCTTGCCGCGGATGTTGGTGTACGTGTGGTGCACGTAGTTGTGGGAGTGCTTCCACGAGTTGGCAGTGGAGGCGGTATCCCAGTCCCACACCGACGAGTGGATTTCCGGATCGTTCATCCAGTCCCACTGGCCGTGCATGACGTTGTGGCCGATCTCCATGTTCTCGAGAATCTTGGCGATTCCGAGGCATGCGGTGCCGGCCAGCCAGGCCGGCTTGCTGGTGGAACCGAGCAACAGCACGCGTCCGGCGACAAGCAGCTGACGCTGGGCCGCGATCACCGAAGTGATGTACTTTCGGTCCTTCTCACCGAGGCTGGCGTACACCTCGTCGTGGATGGCGTCGAATTCCTTGGCGAGCTCGGCAATGGTCTCGTCACTCAGGTGCGCCAGCGGGTTCACCGGCTCATCGGTGTCGGTGACGCGCCTGGTGGTTTCGTCGATAGACATACATTCCCCTGTTCGAATGGAAGATCAGAGTTCGATTTCGATGTCGCCCTCAGCGGTGTTGACACAGATCCGAACCGCTTGCCCCGTAGGTTCGGAGATATCCCCGTTACGTAGGTCACGTAAACGCCCCTTTTTCAAGGTACCTACACAGGTATGACAGATGCCGATGCGACAACCGAACGTCAGGTCCAGTCCGGCATCCTCTCCTGCTGCGAGAATTGTTGTGCCACCGTCGCATTCGACGTCCTTCTTGCTGTTCAGGAACTTGACGACGCCGCCTTCGCCTGCATCGTCGCCGCCGCCGATGACGGGCTGGAAACTTTCGTGATGGAATTTGTCGTAATCGCCCTGGTCTTTCCAATACGAGCGCAGATCGTCCAGATGTTCACCCGGACCGGAGCAGAATGCTTCGCGCTCCCGCCAATCCGGAACCAACTCGTCCAGTTCGGACGCCTTCATTCGACCTTCGTCGCTGGTGATCCGCAGCTTCACCGTCAGGCCGTCGTGCTTGGCTTCGAGTTCGTCGAGGGTGTCGGCGAACATCAACTGCTCACGGTTGTGCACCGAGTGCACAACCACGGCGTCGGTCACCTGATCGTGGTGGTCGAGGGCGCGAAGCATACTGATGATCGGCGTGATGCCGCTGCCTGCGCTGATGAACACCATCTTGTCCGGAACCGGACTCGGCAGAGTGAATTCACCCTCCACCTCGCTGAGGCGCACGATATCGCCGGTTCTGATGGTGCCCACCAGGTATGGCGAGACCGTGCCCGACGGCACCAGCTTGGGGCTGACGCTGACGAGTCCGTCCACCGGATCCGGATCGGATGTCAGCGAATACGCCCGCCAGTGGTACCGACCGTCGATCAGTACTCCGAGTCGGACGTACTGGCCGGGCGTATGTCCCTGCCACTCGAAACCGGGACGGATGTACACCGAGACGGCTTCCGATCCCTCGGGAACCACCCGCTCGACCTTCCCGCGAAGTTCGCGAGTCGTCCACAGCGGATTGATCATCGACAGGTAGTCGTCGGGTCGGAGCGGATTGAACAGAGATCGGACTGCGCGCAGCATCGTCCGTCTCACAAAAGAAACCTGGGGCTTGGCCCCCCGTTCAGCCATACTCAACGGTAACTCCGAGAAGCTCGCCGTGCGTACGAATCGGTCAGACTCGAATGAGACTGCTACACAAGGTGAACAGAACAGGCGTCACCAGCGGTCAACGCGCTCGCGAGACTCGATCACCGAGAGCGGCGCTCACTTTGCCGTACCAGCCGAGCGGACGCGCCGGGCCTCGCGTCGGGACGTCCGCGAGCAACGCCTCGGCGGTTTCCTCCGCGTCGATCTTGTTGTCGCCGATACCGCCGGTGGCCCCTCGCTTGGCCCATCCGACGACGTAACACCCGGGAACGGGAGTGCCGTCGGCGGCGGTGATTCGACCGCCCTCGTTGCGAACGGTGCCGGTGATGTCGTCGAACGGGATGCCCGGCGACGGGGTTCCGCGATAACCGATGGCGAGCAGTACCAACTCGGTAGACAGTTCGACGGCGGCGTCGCCGACACCGACCTCGATGGACTCCACCGAGCCCTGCCCGTGCAGGACAGACGGTGCGCGCCCGAACGCGAAGACGATGCGACGCCCCGGCGCGCGAGAGCCGAGATCAACGCGCGGGGCTCCTGCCAGCGCAGAGGCCGAGGACGAGAGCGGCAGTCTGTCGATGGCGTCGACGATTCCGTCCGGTCCTGCCACGACTACGTCGACGTCCGGGCGATCGACCAGAGCCTTGCACTCGGAGCGCGTGAACGCCGCGAACTCCGGGCCACGGCGGGCGAGGACGACTACCTCGCTCACTCTGTTTCGACGCAGCTCGGCCAAGGCATGGGGCGCGATCTCGGTCCCGTCGAGCTGGTTCGGGTCGGCAGTGAGGATACGAGCCGCGTCGAGGGCGACGTTGCCGTTTCCGATGATGGTGACGCGGTCGACGCCGGTGAGATCGATCGCGTCGGCGGGAACGTCGGGATGGCCGGTGTACCAACCCACCAGGGTGCGCGCGCTGACGGATCCATCGAGGTCGATGCCGGGAATCTCGAGGGCTCGGTCCTTGTCGGCACCGACGGCGTAGACGACCGAGTCGAACTTTCGGGCCAGTTCGACGTGATCGACGTCTTTACCGACCTCGACGCCGAGCTTCATCGTCACTCGTGGATGCACGAAGATCCCGCGGAAGTGCTCGCTGATGCGTCGGGTACCGAGGTGATCGGGAGCGACACCGAACCGGGCCAGGCCACCCGCTACGGGCAACCGGTCGTAGAACGTGACGGTGGTGCCGGGCACTCGCAGCAGCGCCTGGGCGGTGTAGCAGGCGGCCGGTCCGGTCCCGACGATGGCGATGTCGATCGGCGGCAGATCGTTGACCGTTGCCACCGGGAACCGAGGCGCGCCCCACTCCGCCACAGCCGGCTTGTCCTTGTAGTAGTCGGCATTGATGTCGGCGTAGATCTGCTGGTCGGGCGTCAATCGCGAGACGCGAGTGATGGCGTCCACCGGGCACGCGTCGGCGCAGGCCCCACAGTCGATGCACGAGCGAGGATCGATGTAGAGCAACTCCGTCTTACCGAAATCCGGCTCGTCGGGCGTGGGATGAATGCAGTTGACCGGGCACACCGACAGGCATGATGCGTCGTTGCAACAGTTCTGCGTGATCGCGAACGGCATGGGTTTCTCAGATGTCCTTCACGGCCTCGAAAAGAGTGGTCAGAGCATGTGCAGACGACGGTAGATCATCTCGGCCGGCTTGGTGACCAAACCGCAGTCGAGAAGAAATGCCATCAGGTGCTCGCTCGAGGTGCGCATCATCGTGTGGTGGTGGGCGTTGTTCTTCGCTTCCTTCACCGCACGGTCGACATCGAGGCCCGCTGCTGCGTAGACCTCCTTGTTGACCATGTTGGACACGATCATGCGAGCGGCGATCGCGACGACGAGCGCACTGGCCTTGCGGCGCGCCGGGCTCTTCTCGGCGATCTCCTCACGCATCTGTGCGCGTGCGAACGTCATGTGCCGCGATTCCTCGACGACGTGGATCTTGCTGGTGGTACGCACCAGCGGCAACACGTTCTCGCCGCGCATCCAGTCGCGCTGCATGACATCGAGCACTTCTTCGGCGACGAGGATGCCACCGTAGGCGACCTCGGCGGAGGCAAGAGCCTTGAAGCCACGGCCGAGCTCGATGCTCGACCGGCGCGGCAGGTAGGCCTTGATGCCCATCTTCTGGCAGGCGCGAGCGAACATGATCGAGTGACGGCACTCGTCGGCGATCTCGGTGAGCGCGAACTGGAAGTCCGAGTTGGACGAGTCCTTGCAGTACTGATCGCGCAGGACCATCTGCTGCAGGATCATCTCGAACCAGATGCCGGTGCTCATGATCGAGCAGACCTCGTGGCGGGTGAGCGTGATGCGCTGCTCCTCGCTCATCTCGTCCCACAGCTTCGTGCCGTAGAGGGTGCTCCACTCCGGGTTGAGTCCGTAGAGGGAGGGATCCAGATCGGCCTCCCAGTCGACCTCCTCGGACGGGTCGTACGACAGCTGGGCGGCGGAATCGAGCAAACGAGCGGAAACGTCTTCGGGCTCGAGGACGTCGTTCCTGGAGAGTGTGCTGGTCATCGCCGTCGTTCCTTTCATCGTCGAACAGGAGTGGTTAACTGTTACGGAGATTACCAGGTACTTGCCGACACAGATAGTCACTTGCGCGGAAAATCCTCGATTCTTTTTTTCGGGCACCTAGAGTGCGAGCGACCAGAGAACGGAGATTCACCGGTGATCGCAGCTCTACGGTCCGCCCTCGACCGCACACCCATGCGTCTGTACGCGGTGGGAATGGTGTCGGCCAACGCCATCGGTGCCGTCATCGTGTTCGTGCTGGCGCGCTTCATCCTGCCGCTGCCGGTCGGTTCGGAAGAGATCCTCTCCGACCGCAACTACCTGGCGTTCTTCGTGTATCTGCCGGTTGCGATCGGCATCGGCATCGCGCTCGGACTCCGCGTCGCAGCACCTCTGGTGCGGTGGCTGCACACCGGCGGTATGCCCTCGGACGAGACCGCGATCGCCGTCGTCCGACTGCCTCTGCGCCAACTCGGCGTCCATGTCCTGCTGTGGGCGCTCGGCGTCGCAGTGTTCGTCGCAGTCAATGCATCGGCCGGCGCTGCGCTGTCGATCATCGTGGCGATAGCCGTCAGCTTCGGCGGGTTGGCCACCTGCTCACTGGGCTATCTGGTGGCCGAGCGCACTCTCCGGCCGATCACCGCGGCTGTGATGGAGGTCAGTGCGGTCACCGACGCGGCCGCACTCGGTGTTCGGCTTCGCGTCGTCCTGATCTGGGTCTTGAGTACGGCCATTCCCATCCTCGGACTGGGCCTCATCGGACTCGGCAGACTGATCGATACCGTCATTCCCCCGGACGTGGACCTGTCTCCCGCGATGGTCTCGCTGTCGGCCATCGCCCTCGTCGTCGGTTTCGGCGGCATGTTTCTCGTCGGTCGTTCCGTATCCGATCCGCTGCAGCAGGTGAGCTCGGCCATGCAGCGCGTCGAGGCCGGAGCCACCGACACCCGTGTGGACGTCTACGACGCCTCCGAGATCGGCAGACTGCAGAACGGGTTCAACAAGATGGTCGTCGGACTCGACGAACGTGAGCGGCTCCGCTCACTGTTCGGTCGCCACGTCGGCCAGGACGTTGCTCAACGCGCACTCGCGAGCGCACCCCGCCTCGGCGGCGAGAACCGGACGGTGGCGGTTCTGTTCATCGATCTGGTGGGTTCGACGGCGCTGGCCGAACGTGAATCGGCCGAGACCGTGGTGGATCTGCTCAATCGATTCTTTGCGGTCGTCGTCGAGCACGGCGAACGCGGCGGCGGATTCGTCAACAAGTTCGAGGGCGACGCGGCGCTGCTCATCTTCGGCGCTCCGGTCGATCACCCGGATCCGGCGACCGCCGCACTGCGCACCGCGCGCACCCTGGCGGCCGCACTCGCCACCGACGGCGACTACGAGATAGGCATCGGAGTCACGTACGGAACGGTCATCGCAGGCAACATCGGCGCCGAGTCTCGTTTCGAGTACACCGTCATCGGCGACACCGTGAACCAGGCCGCCCGGCTCACCGATCTGGCGAAGGACGACCCGAACACCGACGTGCTCACGTCGTCGATCGTGCTCGATCACGCATCCCCTGACGAACGCTCGTATTGGAAGACGGGCGAGACGGTCACACTGCGCGGCCGCTCGACACCGACCACTCTGGCCGCACCCGTGCGTCACCGCTGACGTCCGACCGTTCCGCCGAGAAATTCGAAGGTTTCCAATTCGGTGCCGATGGGGCATACCCCCCGAACCAACTCACCCCATCGCGCATGCGCGAGACGTTGACCGATACAACGTCTCTCGCTCCGAAAGGCATCCATGTCCGCAATTCTGTTCGGCTCGATCAGCACTCTCGTCGACACGTCCGAACTGCAGCGCCGCTCGTTCAACGAGGCGTTCGCTGCACACGACCTGAACTGGAACTGGTCTCGCGAGGACTACCGCGCCATGCTCGGATCCAACGGTGGTGCCGACCGCATCAGTGAGTACGCGTCCGAGACCGGCACCGAGGTGGACGCAGCCGCCGTGCACGCCACCAAGTCCGAGATCTTCCAGCGTCTGATCGGCGAATCCGACGTCGAGACCAGGCCCGGCGTGGCCGACACGATCGACTCGGCCAAGGCCAACGGCCTCAAGGTCGGCTTCGTGACGACGACCTCGCGCGAGAACATCGACGCGCTGCTGGCCGCTCTGTCTCCCGAGCTGACCGCAGATTCGTTCGACATCATCGTCGATGCGACCTCGGTCGAGCCAGGAAAGCCCGATCCCGCCTCGTACGAATACGCCTTGAAGACGCTGGGAGAGAACGCGTCCGACAGCGTGGCCATCGAGGACAACGCAGGCGGCGTCCAGGCAGCAGCAGCCGCGGGTATCACCTGCGTTGCATTCCCCAACGAGAACACCGCGGGCACCGAATTCGGCTCCGCCACCGAGACGGTCGATGCACTCGATCCCGAGCGCCTCCGAGCTCTGCTCTCAGTCTGACCTTCCATCCAATCCTCCAGGAGTAACCAGTGAGCAATCTTCAGGCCCAGGTCGTTGCCGGGGACAGGTCGTTTCGTGTCGAAGGATACGAGCGGATCGAATACGACCTGATCTATGTCGACGGGATGTTCGCACTCGAGAACACCGAATTGGCCGACAGCTACCGGCCGTACGGTCGCGCGCTGATGGTCGTCGACGAATCGGTCCACGAGATCTACGGCGACCGGATCAGCGCGTATTTCGATCACCACGACATCGCCCTCACGGTCGTTCCGGTTCAGATTGCGGAGACCGCGAAGTCGCTGGAGACATTCGAGCGCATCGTGGGAGAGTTCGATGCGTTCGGCCTGGTCCGCACCGAGCCGGTACTGGTGGTGGGCGGCGGACTCACCACGGACGTAGCAGGTTTCGCGTGCGCCAGTTACCGTCGCAACACTCCGTACATTCGCATTCCCACCACACTGATCGGCCTGATCGACGCGAGCGTCTCCATCAAGGTGGCCGTCAACTACGGAAAGCACAAGAACCGCCTCGGTGCGTACCACGCGTCGCAGAAGGTGCTGCTGGACTTCTCTTTCCTCGGCACACTGCCCGAGGATCAGGTGCGCAACGGCATGGCCGAGCTGATCAAGATCTCCGTCGTCGGCAATCTGGAGATCTTCGAGATGCTGGAACAGTACGGACCGGAACTACTGCGAACCCGATTCGGTCATCTCGACGGAACAGCGGAATTGCGTTCGGTCGCAGACAGACTGACCTACTCGGCGATCGCCACCATGCTCGAACTGGAGGCTCCCAATCTGCACGAGATCGATCTCGATCGCGTCATCGCGTTCGGCCACACGTGGAGCCCCACACTCGAACTGACCCCGCCCGCACCGTTCTTCCACGGCCACGCGATCAACATCGACATGGCTCTGTCCACGACCGTCGCCGAGCAACGCGGACACCTGTCCACGGCCGACCGCGATCGAGTGCTCGGAGTGATGTCGAGCATCGGCCTCGCTCTGGACAGCCCCTACCTGACACCCGAATTGCTGTCCGAGGCAACGGCATCGATCCTCAAGACTCGCGACGGTATTCTGCGTGCCGCGGTGCCGGATCCGATCGGTACGTGCCGCTTCCTCAACGACCTCGACGCCGCCGAGCTGGCCGACGTCCTGACGCTGCACAAGAAGATCTGTCTGGACTTCCCTCGGGCAGGCGAGGGCCTCGACATGTTCACCGCACCGACGCCGTGACGAAGGCCCCGCGACCGGTGACCCCGACGACCATTCTGGCGCGTGAGCTGAGCGAGATAGCCGCTCTGCTCGACGCCGGTGCCGGGGTCACCGACGAGCTGACCACCCGTGTTCATCGAGCCCGCGATCTCGCTGTGGGACTCGACCCGTATCTCGACACCTGCACCACCTCCCAATCCGCAGCGCTGGCGACGCTGGCATCGCGGACCCGCACCGAGGACTGGAGATCACGCGACATCGTCTCCGGCTCGGGGCCCCTGGAGATGGAGATGCTCTCCGGCCACGTGGAGGGACGCTTCCTTGCGTTTCTCGTGCACATGACCCGAGCGAAGCGGGTGCTCGAGATCGGTATGTTCACGGGCTACTCGGCTTTGGCGATGGCCGAGGCCCTGCCCGCGGGCGGCGAGGTCGTCGCGTGCGAGGTGGATCCGTACGTGGCCGAGTTCGCGCAGTCCTGCTTCGCGGAATCGCCTGCGGGCGCGTCCATCACGGTGGAAGTGGGTCCGGCGCTGGACACCCTGCGCCGGCTCGACGGGAAATTCGACCTGGTCTTCATCGACGCCGACAAGACCGGATACCGGGCGTACGTGGAGTACCTGCTCGGCAGCGAGCTGCTGGCCGAGAACGCCGTGATCGCTGTCGACAACACCCTGCTGCAGGGCCAGCCGTACAGCGAACAGCCCACCGAGAACGGTCGCGCCGTCGCCGAGTTCAACGACTACGTGGCGAACGACCCCCGCGTGGAGCAGGTACTGCTTCCTCTGCGCGACGGCGTGACGCTGATCCGTCGAACATGATTCGTACCCTTGCCGCGCTCGCCGGCCTCGCGGTCACCATCCCCGCCGATCTCGTGGCGGCGGGGGTGGCTGTCGTTCGCGGTGGCCGACCGGCCACGCGCCGATCCGATTCACCCAGAACGGTCCTGATCAGCGGCGGCAAGATGACCAAGGCCCTGCAGCTCGCACGGTCCTTCCACCTCGCCGGGCATCGCGTCGTCCTGGTGGAATCGGCCAAGTACCGTTTTACCGGCCATCGGTTCTCGCGAGCAGTCGACCGATTCCACTGCATTCCCGAGCCCACCGAATCCGGTTACGCCCGAGCGCTTCTGGATGTGGTTCTTCGCGAGGGCGTCGACGTCTTCGTCCCCGTCGCAAGCCCCGCTGCGAGCATTCACGATGCCGACGCACGAGCACTCCTCGATCCACACTGCGAGGTGATTCACGGCGACGGCGACACGGTTCGCATGCTCGACGACAAATCGCGATTCTCCGAGCACGCTGCAGCACTGGGACTACGCGTTCCCGATTGGCAGCGCATCACCGACGTGCAGCAGATCGAGAAGTTCGACTTCCCACCGGGCCGCGAGTACATCCTCAAGCGCATCTCCTACAACCCGGTCGGCCGAATGGACCTCACCCGCCTGACCCGCGAGACCCCGGCCGAGAATCTGCGGTTCGCACAGGGTCTCGGAATCTCCGAGGACGATCCGTGGATCCTCCAGCAGTTCGTTCCCGGCCAGGAGTACTGCACTCACGGGACCGTTCGTGGCGGGCAGTTGCAGGTGTACGGCTGCTGCGAATCGTCGGCGTTCCAGGTCAACTACGAGATGGTGGACAAGCCCGAGATCCTGCGCTGGGTGGACACTTTCGTCTCCTCGCTCGACGTCACCGGCCAGCTCTCGTTCGACTTCATCGAGTCCGCCGCCGACGGCCACATCTACGCCATCGAATGCAACCCCCGCACCCATTCGGCCATCACGATGTTCTACGACCATCCCGACCTGGCTGCCGCGTACCTCGACGACGGTCATCCGGTGATCGTCCCGCGCCCGACGGCCCGACCGACGTACTGGATCTACCACGAATTGTGGCGTCTGATCACCGAGTCCGATCGGAAGGCTCGGCTGCGCAGCATCTTCCGTGGCACGGACGCCATCCTGACGGGATGGGATCCTCTGCCGTACCTGCTGGTGCACCACCTCCAGATTCCGTCACTGCTGGTGCGCAACCTGCTGATGCGCCGAGGGTGGTCTCGCATCGACTTCAACATCGGCAAGCTCGTGGAGAACGGAGGCGATTGATGACCGTGTCGGTCCTGGTACTCGTCGGATCCTCGGTGGACGAGTTCCACTGCGATCTGTCTCGGGTGTACGCGGGCGGCTTTCTCGACGCGTTCGGTGGTGATCCCGCCTACCGGTTCGAGGTCGCGTTCGTCTCCCCCGGCGGACTCTGGAGTTTCCCCGGCGGCATCGATGCCGCCAGTGTGGCTGCGGCGCACCAGATGTCGTTGACGCAGGCAGTGGAGGTCATATCGTCGTGGCACTTCGACGTCATGGTGCCGCAGATGTTCTGCCTACCCGGCATGACGACGTATCGCAGCCTGTTCGACCTGCTGGGCGTGCCGTATGTGGGCAACGGTCCTGACGTGATGGCGATGACGGCGGACAAAGCTCGTGCCCGAGCCGTCGTCGCCGCGGCCGGGGTCGCGGTTCCCGACGGCGTTGTGGTGCGATGCGGCGAGAACGTCGAGGTCGATCTGCCGGTCGTGGTCAAACCCGTGGACTCGGACAATTCGATGGGCGTCACGCTCGTTCGCGAATCCGACCGTCTGACAAGCGCAGTGAGTGAGGCGCTGACGTATTCGAGCGCGGCGCTGGTGGAGTCGTACATCGAACTCGGCCGCGAAGTCCGCTGCGGCATCATCGAACGAGGCGGTGAACTGATCTGTCTTCCCCTGGAGGAGTATGCCGTCGAGTCGATACGCACCAGCGCCGACAAGTTGAATCGCACCTCGAACGGAGATCTGTACCTGGTCGCGAAGGAGCAGACCAAGGCGTGGATGGTGGACGTCTCCGATCCGATCACCGAGAAGGTCTGGGCCGCAGCACGATCGTGCTACCGAGCCCTGGGTTGCCGGCACTACGGACTCTTCGACTTTCGCATCGACCCCGACGGTGAACCGTGGTTTCTCGAAGCCGGTCTCTACTGCTCGTACTCCCCGTCCAGTGTGCTCGCTGTGATGGCCTCGGCAGCCGGGATCGCCGTCGACGAATTGTTCGCACACTCGCTCGACGAACTGTTGGTGAAGGAGTTGTCCTCATGACGCTGGGAATCGAGATCGACGACCTGGACGTGGGCTCGGCCGCGGTCGACGAACTACGAATGCTGTTGGCCGAACACGGCGTACTGATCCTGCGGCGGCAGTCTGTGGACGACGAGCACTTTCTCGCGTTCCTGCGCCGATTCGGCGACATGATGTTCACCGAGGGCGAGACGCCGGTGCCGGGATTCCCCGACCTGAACGTCATCAGCAACGTCGGCCGAACGACACCTCCGAAATCGACCTTTCACGTGGACACCACCTACGTTCCGAATCCACCTGCGTACACCGCCTTACGCGCGGTGGAGGTACCGCGGGCCGGTGGCAGCACATTGTTCAGCGACCAGTACGCGGCCTACGACACGTTGCCCGACGACCGAAAAGCGCACTTGGCCGGACGCATGGTGACGCATCGTGTGACCGGGGTGGCGTCGGACACCGATTCCTCCGCCGAACATCCCTTGTTCGCAGTGCATCCCGTGTCCGGGCGTACCGCATTGGCCCTGTCTGCGCCCGCGCGGTGCGTGGCGATCAGCGGAATGTCCGCCGACGAGGCGCAGGAGACGATTCGATACCTCTTCGAGCACTCCACGCACGAGGACAACCTGCTGCGGCACTCGTGGGCACCCGACGACGTGGTGATGTGGGACAACAGATGTGTGATGCATCGAGCCGATCACAGCGCGGTGGTAGGAAACAGGGTGATGCACCGCGGAATGGTGGCCGTCGAGGAATCGACGTCGGTTATGTGACCGACAACTCAAAGTATTGCCGGTTCGCCTCAGCCCAGGAGAATCGAGTCATGACTTCCCCATTGACGATCAGCCGCGAGACAGCCGTCGGTGCCGAAGCTCGTCTGTCCTGGATTCTGTCCGGGCTTGCCGGGATGGTGGGCGCAGTCGCCTTCCTGCACTCCGCCGGCTACTTCGTTACCTTCATGACCGGCAACACCGAACGTGCCGTCGTCGGGCACTTCGGGCATCCCGAGGGCAAGGAGGTCACCCCGGGAGCCTCACCCATTGCGGCTCTGGCACTCATGGGCTCTTTCCTGGCCGGCGTGGTCGTCTCCTCCATCTGCCGTCGTCGCTACTGGTCGAACCATCCGCACGGGGCAACCGTGCTGACCACCGTCGCGCTCGCAGCGGCAGGATCGATCGACATCGCCATCTCCGGTTGGTCGTCGGCGACCGTGAACTTCTACCCGATCCTGTTGGTGGCGTTCGCCCTCGGTGCGTTGAACACCGCCTTCACGAAGAAGGAAGAGACGTACATTCCGCTCAGCTACGTCACCGGCACGTTGGTCAAACTCGGCCAGGGTATCGAGCGGCACCTGTTCGGCGGCGGGACGCGCTACGACTGGCTCTGCTACACAGCACTTCTCGGATCGTTCGCACTGGGTGGCGCGATCGGTGCCTTCATCGGCGTCGTCATCACCGGCCCGCAGGTATTGCTCCTGACCGCGCTGATCAGCTTCGGCGCAACGATCTTCACGTTCACCCACACCGAGCGTCGGTCGCTACTGGGGTGATGTCCGCCCGTCCTGTGCCCGATCGGCAATCAGCGGCGAGTTCACCACGATCGTGCGCAGCATCTGCTCCACGAAAGACCGGGGCAGGCGAGACCCGATGAGCACTTGCCGCTGAATCAGACCCTCGATCATCACCACCAGAGTTTCTGCTTCCGACTGTGGGTCCTCGGAGTCGAGTGCGGCGACGATCCACTGGGTGTAGGTGACGAAGGCACCGCGCTGAGTGTCGAACAGCTCGCGAACCTCGGCGTCGTGCTGCGCCTCGCCCAGCATGATGCTGCGAGCGATCACTCGTTTTGCGGCCTCGCCGGTCGTCATCGCCTCGATGAAGTCGACGATCCGAGCCACCACGACGTCCACGGTCAGCGGTTTGACATCGACGAGACTGCCGAAGGTCGCTCCGGCGATCTCGAAGTCGCGAGCGAACAACTGGCCGAGAGCCAGGTGCAGCAGCCGACTTCGAGTGGGCGCGTGGTAGTTGACCGACCCGGGCCCCAGTCCCGCGGCCGCGTCCACCGCGCGGTGGGTCAGGCCACGGAAACCTTTGGTGGCCAGCACCTCGATCGCTGCCGTCGCGATCTCGTCGCGCCGCCGCACTCGTGATTCGTCGTCCTTGGGGTGTGCCGGACTCATACCGCGCAGTGTAGTGCCCGGCCATTGACAGCCGACGATTCTGCACATTATCCTCAACTTCTGTTGAGAGTGGTGGATGAGTGAGCAGAGGACCGACCCGACGCCAGATCATCATGGGAGCAGCAGCCGCGGCCACCGCAGCCGTCGTCGGTCCGGTCGCCACGGCCGCAGCGTCTCCCACGACCGGTTCGAGTACCGGGTGCGGCGAGCGCTATCAGGGCTATCGCGACACCGACAGAGAACGGCCCTATGCACGGTTCATGGCGCAGCGAACCACTCCCGCACAGGAAGCCGTCACCGAGGCCTACGCCGGACCTGCACTCGCGCCCGACTCGGTTCCCGAATTCGACTCGATCACAACAGATCTCGCACCCACCGGCTACTCCGCGGTCGAGACCGGATACGGCCGACGCGCGGACGGAGTGACATTCGTGGCGGTCCGTACGGTGATGCCACGCGTGACGGCGGCCATGTGGGACTGGTGGTTCGGCTGGCATTCCACCGAGGCCGCGCGCTACAAACTGTGGCATCCCGATGCCCATCTGTATGCCGCGCTGGCCGACGATCGAACTGCACTCGACATACCCGACAAGGCCAAATACATCGGCAACACGACCTTCGTGGACGAATACGTCGGGCCGAAGCTGCAGCAGTTGGGTATCGGCTTTCGCGATCCGATTGCGCACGGCTTCGACGTTCCCGCAGACCAGACGATCGTGTTCGGCAGAGTAGGCAGCTCCATCGCACCGGTGGACCTGGGCTGGTTGGCCCACCAGGTCCGACCCGTCGCCGGCGGTGCCGAGATGCGGAGCCGTTTCCACCTGAACCTGCGAGGACTGCGCGTGCCGGACGTGAAGCAGGCCGCGTGCGCCGTCCAACGCGGCGCGTCGGTGGACCCCACCGACCTCGTACTCGGGCTCGATCTCGCCCGAGAACTGATGCTGCACTGCGGGCAGGAGATGAACCACCTCGCGGGCTTCCTGCCGGAGTTGTACGCCGAGTTCGGGAGCTAGTGCCCCAGAAAGACCTTCGCCAAGACGATCAGTGCCGCAACCGCCGCGGTGGCCAACCCACCCAGAAATGCGCGGAAGGTCAACGAGTTCCCACGAATTCGCTCCGTGACCATCTGAATAGTGGCGATGCGCACCACGATGACGACACCGGCCAGCAGCTCCGACCACTGGCCAGGAAGCACCGACAACCAACCGAGGGCCAGCATCAGTGCAGGGACGGTACCGGAACTCAGGATGGGGACTGCATCACGAAGTTCCTCGACGGCTTCGAACGTGCGTTGCTCGTCGGTCGCATCACCGTGCGCTTCGGGAATCTGACTGCTTGCGACGAAATCCGCGAACACGTGCGCCAGAAAAGTCGTCACCGCAGTGCCCAGAACCAGCACAACAGCCGTTCCGTGCTCGATCGAACCGGGCGTCGACGCCGCGACCGCCGCGAGGACCAGAATGTTCCCGTAGACGTAGGCCGAAAGCCTCCTGGCCGCCCGCGCGGGCTCGAGCGGACCGTCCGCGCGGGTGACCAATCGGCGATACAGCCGTGTTCTACGAATACGGGGTTCTGCGTCGCTCATGCGGGAGATCGTCGCACGGCCGAGACGATCACTCGACGGGAACTCCGAGCCGGCCGGCCTGGTAGTCCTCGAACGCCTGCAGCACCTCGGACTTGGTGTTCATCACGAACGGGCCTGCCATCGCGACGGGTTCCCGAATCGGCTTGCCACCGAGAACGAACACCTCCAGCGACTCCCCCACCGCCGACGCGGACATCTCGATCGTGTCGCCGCGGCCGAACAACGCCGTCTGTCCCATCCGTATCGGATGCTTCTCGGCACCCACCGTTCCCTCGCCCGCGAGAACGTAGATGAGTGCGTTGAATTCACGATTCCACGGCAGCGTCAACTCCGCGCCCGGTGCGATCGTGCTGTGCGAGAGCGCTATCGGAGTGTATGTGGACCCAGGTCCCTGCAGACCCGCGATCTCACCGGCGATGACGCGCACCAAGGCACCGCCGTCGGGACTCGACGCCAACGCCACCTTGCTCCCGGTGATGTCCTGATAACGCGGGTGCGCCATCTTGTTCTCGCGCGGCAGATTTACCCAGAGCTGCACACCGTGGAACAGCCCGCCGGACAGCACCAGATACTCCGGCGGGGCCTCGATGTGCAGAATGCCACCACCCGCCGTCATCCACTGGGTGTCGCCACCGCTGATGATTCCGCCGCCGCCGTGAGAGTCCTTGTGCTCCATGATGCCGTCGATCATGTAGGTGACCGTCTCGAATCCGCGGTGCGGATGCCACGGCGTTCCCTTCGGCTCACCGGGCGCGTAATTCACCTCACCCATCTGATCCATGTGAATGAACGGGTCGAGGGACGTCATGTCCAGTCCGGCGAACGCTCGACGGACCGGAAAGCCCTCACCCTCGTAGCCCGTCGGTGCCGTCGTGACGGACCGAACCGGCCGAGGGACCGCGGTGGCGTCGGGCATGGGGATTCGGGGCAACTCGAGAATGTTGTCGACCGTCACTGCAGGCATCATCGTCCCTTTCGGCAATGTAGTTGACTGTGCAACTACTGTACCGAGTCCAACGGGACGAGCGCCGACCGTATTCCCGTGTTCAGCCCTGTCGGTCGGCCAGCCACTGCCGGATCTCGTCGGTGGGCTGCTCCACGCTGTCCTCGTACTCCGAATGTTTGCCCACGAAGGCCGCAACCAGTTCGCAGATCGGAACGATTCGCCTGGCGTCTGCGCGGGTGGCGTCGAGCGCCTCCTGCACCAGAATCGTTGCCAGACCACGTCCGCCGTAGGCCGCGTCGACCTCGGTGTGGAAGAAGATGCGTCTGCCGTGTTCGTCGTCGACGAACTCGGTGAACCCGACCTGTGCGCCGTCCACCGACACGGTGAAACGGTCCGCCTGTTCGGAGATCTCGACCTCGGCACCGGTTTTGTCGACCGTCATCCGTCCTCCTCGCTCGTCGTGGGCGCGAACCGCACCTCACCGTTCACGATCGTGCACGATCTGCGGATATCTGTCGATCGTGAACAGTACTGAACACCTGCGTACGGCGGGTTCGAGATCGACCGTCACACACAGCGGTGCCGAGCAGCCGATAGCGCCTCTGTACGGTGGAGCGAAGGACCTCGACCGATGAATCATCGAAGGGAAAGGAACTTCATGGCGCAGCCAGACAGGCTGGAGAAGGACCCGAACAAGGGTTTCGTGGCTCTGCTGGGGTGGAGTTTGGCCGCAGTGGAAGCACTGGACAAGTTCGACCGGCGCTACGTCGTCGTCGCGCCCGAGTGGGCCGAGGCGTACTGCACCGAGCACGACATTCCCTACCTACCGTGGAATTTCGAGCGACTCAACGACAGATCGCTGGAGATCGCCGAAACTCTGCAGGCCAAGGGTGTGGACGTCGCGATCCCGCTCTACGAGGAGACGGTCGAGTGGGCCGGTGCCATCAATTCTGTACTTCTCGACAACCCGCGACTGTTCGGGCAGGCAATGCTGCTGCGCGACAAGTCCTTGATGAAGCGTCGCGCTCAGCTCGGCGGAATCCGCGTCGGCATCTTCGAGGAGGCGCACGACCGCGAGGACGTCATCCGATTCCTCAAGCGGGTGAACCAGACCCTGCTCAAGCTCGACGGCGATCCGAACGATCCCATCCATGTCAAGGCATTCGACAAAGCAGGCTGCCTCGGCCACCGCGTCATTCGCACTCCGGACGAGGTCGACTCCATTCCCGACGAGGAATTCCCGGCACTGATGGAATCGCACCTCGACGGCTGGGAGTTCGCCGTGGAAGCGTGGATCCACAACGGCAAGATCAAGTTCCTCAACATCTCCGAGTACGTGACCCTCGGATACTCGGTGTTCGTTCCCGCGACGCCGGAACTCGAGAAGTACCGCGAGCAGATCACGGTGCAGATCGAGAAGCTGATCAAGACCTTCGACATCGAGTTCGGGTTCATTCACCCGGAGTACTTCGTCACCAGTGACGGTGAAATGTACTTCGGTGAAGTGGCTTACCGCCCACCGGGTTTCAAGGTGTTCGAGCTCCTCGAGCGGGCCTACGGATTCAACGCCTACCAGGGCCTGGCGTTGGCGTTCGATCCGAAGACCACCGAGGAGGAAATCGACGCCTTCTTCCCGCGGGAGGTTGTCGATGCCACCGGTGTCGCCGGATGTTTCGGCGTCTACCCCCGACGCCGCGTCGTGAGCCAACTGCAGATTCCGGAGGAGACGACCGGGCACGACTACTACGAGACCAACGACCTGTCGGCACCCGTCGAGGAAACCGTCACCAAGAGAACGGCATTCGGTACCCACTGGGGACTGCTGTACTTCTTCGGCGAGGATACCTACGTCATGCGTGACCTGCTGAAGCATCAGGAAGAACTGGACTTCTACGTGTGAGGCAACAACTCGGGAACGACACCGACCCGCCGTCGCAGACGATGGATGAGCCCGCACCGGTCGACAAGGCTCTGGCGTCGCGGCTGGCGCAACTCGACCATGCGACGCATGCCTTGGCCGATGCACCTGAGTTCAGCAAGAGCACGAAGGTGCGACGAGTTCTCGACGCCTTGCATCGAGTGTTGTTGCAAACCGGGGGTTGTCACGCAATTCGTGAGCGCGCTGCGACGCTGGAGAAGGCCGGGCTGTTCGCCGGCACGGACTGGGCCCAGCCGGACATTCTCGTCCCGGGATTCGTCGGACCCAGTTTGCGCAGCGGGAACGACGACACCGTGGTGCTCGAGGCGACGAGCGAATTGCGCATGGTCGCGATCGTCGCGGGCGAGTACGACCACTCGGCGGTGACTGCCGAGGACGCGCGCCGGTTCCTGTCACAGGTGCTTGCGCTCAATCTCGACGTGCTGTTCACACCGCCGTCGGAATCGGAGCGAGTTCGCCTGGGGCGCACCGCACATCTGATTCGCGATCTGTTCGGGTACATCGCGCAGCAGATCGGGTACGACAGTGTGCTCGACGAGTTGCTCGAGGAGATCTGGCGAATACTGCGCCAGCGTCCGATCCAGGTGGACACCATCAAAGCGATGGTCACCCGTATCGCGATCTATCGCGACGATCCGACCGTCGACCTCGGTACTTCCGGGCAGGGCTTGGATCGACTGATCACAGCCCTGTTCGGTACCACCGATGCGTGCCGGGAGGATCCGGGCGTCGAGGTGTACCGATCGCGGCTCGAGGCGATGGATGTCGAGGCGCTGCAGTTCGAGGCTCGCGGTTTTGCGCGCGCGATGCACGACACCGGTCTGGTGTCGCCGTACCACGCGACGCTGACGCAGTACCTCGTCGATCACTACTCGTACGTCCTTCCCGAGGCACTGGGTCTGTCCGATACCGGCCGGACCTGCCTGACGCGATATCCGGAACTGGTCCATCGCCTCATCGAGGAGACGGTGTTCCCCGAAACTGCGCAGTGCCTCTACGGACTGGCGTTGCTCCTCGATCGCGGGATTCTGCATCAGCCGCCGATCGTGCCGTCACTGTGGCGCCAGATGTCGCTGAAACTCGCTCCGGCAGTGCGGGAACGACTGATCACCACGTTCGGGCCGGTCCCCGCACCCGAGTCGCGCTTGCTCGGTGGTTTGCTCTCGATGCTCGGGCAACCGCTCGGCGTCGGCCAGGGCGACAACCCGACGTGTCAATCCGCGCGAGCGTTGTCGATGTGGGCCTACAACGATCCCGATTACCTCCTGCAGATGGTGGTGTGGGCGGCGCGTGACGAGGAGATCGTCATGCACTTCGAGGGCCAGTCGATCTCGTCGACCGAGAGCGTGAGCGGCGTCGCCACGTCCGATCCGGTCGATCTCGACCCCACGTCGCTGCTGCTGGTTCCGCACCTCGATCGCATCTACGCCGAGATGGTCCGGCGGTGCGCCGACCGTCCGGGCGATCCGCACCGCTGGGTCAACCCGGAGTTCCACGGCTGGTGGTCAGCACGCGAGTTCCATATCGACGTCGATGTCGCGACCGGTAATCTCGTCGACCTGGACGCATTCCTGCGCCAGTTCTATGCGGCGTACCACCCCGAGTACAACGGCCACCAACCGTTGATCCACCCGCAGCCGGCGGGTGTGGCCGTAACCGACAGTGCGGCACGGTATGTGGGCTGGCACGCCATCACGATCCTGCGCGTGACCACAGACCCCGACGGCGTGATGCGGGTGTACTTCTTCAACCCGAACAACGACAGCGGGCAGGACTGGGGCGACGGCGTCGTGGTGGGAACGGCGGGCAACGGCGAACGCGCAGGGGAAGGTTCGCTGCCGTTCGACCAGTTCGCGTCACGGCTCTACATATTCCATACGGATCCGCTGGAGAACGGCGAGCCGGAGCGAATTCCCGCCGAGGACATCGAGCGAATTCGGGGATACATCGAACGGAGCTGGGGCGCAGAGCGTTCGGTGCCTCAGGCCTGAGAAGACGCTGCGCCCCGAGTCCAAGACTCGGGGCGCAGCGAACTTCGATCGTCAGTTCTTCTTGTCGAGCGACTCCGGCTTGTGCACCGCGTCCTTGCCCGACTTGTCGCTCTCGACGCGATACTGCGGTTCGTCCTTCGAGGCCTTCACGGTTCGGCCTGCAGCTTCGGTCTCGGAGGTGATCTTCTCCACCACCTCACCCTCGGTCGTGGTGCCGTGGGTCTGCCATTCGACCTTGTCGCCCTTGTGCAGTTCGTCCTTCGACATGTACGTGGTCCCTTCGTCGGTGCTGTCCACGGACGCGTACCCGCGACGGTCTCGGTGCAATCACCTGGTTCCGAGAGCCGGTGCCAGAGTGGTGAACCAGGCCTCGCGCAACTGATCCTCGAACAACGGCCAGGTGTGTGCGCCCTCCCCACGCATGGACACCGTCGCCGGCACGTCGGCTCGGCGCAGGGCGTCGACGAAGATCGACGTGCAATGGTTGACCATCGCTTCGACCGCCATTCCCCCGAACGGCGGGATCGCGCCCTCGGGAATGCGATCCACCGGTCCGGGTAGTCCACGGGACGAGCTGACATAGACCGCGGTGCCGCGTAGCCGCTCGACGTTGAGCGACGGGTCGTGATCCCGCCATCCCTGGCTTCCCGGCAGACCCCACATGTTGAAGGGGTTGTTGAGCCCGCCGGCGATCATCGCCGAGATCCCAGCAGTGGCAAGCGGGTTGGACGGGGCCGGGCATCCACTGAACGACGCGGCCGCGTCGAACACGTCCGGAGCCTGGATCGCCAGGTCGAGGGCGGGCCCACCACTCATCGACAGCCCGGCGACGCCGCGCCTACCGGTGGATCCGTAGGCCGCGTCGACGGCGGCAGGCAATTCGCGGCTGAGGTAGGTCTGCCACATGTTGCTGCCGAGCACCGGATCCGTAGTCTGCCAATCGGTGTAGAAACTGAAGCGCCCGCCGATGGGCGCGACGACCGTGACGTTCTTGTCCAGAAAGAACTGTTCGACGCCGGAGTTGTTGAGCCACCCCACGCCGTCCTCGTTGCCGAGCGCGCCGTTGAGCAGTACCAGAGTGGGCGCTGGTCCACCGTCGGGCGAATGCAGCACCTCATTGGAGATGACCCGATTCATGGACGGGGAGAACACGTTCAGCACCGCGCGGGTGGCCGACACCTGATGGATACCGATGGCTCCCGCAGCCGCATCGGCCGATCCCGAGTTGCCGGGCAACGCCTGCGCCGACGTTCCGGTCATCAGCATCGCCGCCACCGCAAGGACCGTCACCACCGAGGCCGAGCGACTCTGTTTGTTCCTCATCTGTCCCATTGGCAACTTCAGCACCATACGAGGGTTGCACGAATTCAGCTTTCGATCGCTAACGATCGGATTACGAAACCGATCGGTCCGTTGGTTGGTCGCAGGTCTCAGCTGGCCCTGATCCGCGCGGCCTGCAGCGTCAGATGGTGCCGCTCGGGAATCGACGACGCCTTCTCCGCCGCCTGCGCGTACAACTCGGCGGCACGCAGCAGATCACCCGACTTCTCGCACAGATACGCGGCCGCCGCCGTGTGCCGCGGGACGGCCGGATCGACCTCGCCCAGTGCCTCGAGCCCCGCCGCCGGACCGTCGGCTTCCCCGATCGCCACCGCTCGATTGAGTCGCACGACGGAGCTGTCGGTGAGAGCGAGCAACTCGTCGTACCACTCGACTATCTGCAGCCAGTCGGTCTCCTCCACAGTCGTCGCATCGGCGTGCAGGGCGGCGATGGCCGCCTGAGCCTGAAACTCGCCCAACCGATCCTGCGCGAGCGCTGCCTGCAGAATCCACACTCCCTTCGCTATCAGCGTTGTGTCCCAACGAGATCGGTCCTGCTCGGCGAGAGGGATGATGTGGCCGTCGGATCCGGTCCTCGCCGAGCGCCGCGCGTGATGCAGCAACATCAGCGCCAACAGTCCGGCCGTTTCCTCGTCCTCGGACAGCGTCGACAACTGCCGAGTCAAGCGGATCGCCTCCGCCGCAAGGTCGACGTCCCCGGTGTACCCCTCGTTGAAGACGAGATACAGCACCCGCCGCACCGTCCCGACATCACCGGGCGCGTCGAAACGCACGTCGCGCACTGTGCGTTTGGCTCGGCTGATGCGTTGCGCCATGGTCTTCTCCGGCACCAGATACGCCTGCGCGATCTGCCGTGTCGTCAATCCCCCGACGGCACGCAGCGTCAGTGCCACCGCTGCCGCCGGACCGAGCGAGGGATGCGCGCACAGGAAGAACAACTGCAACGTGTCGTCGACGCCGCCCACACTGCCGGGATCCGGTTGGGCAGCGACTCGATACTCGCGGGCTCGTCGCGCCTTCTCGGAGCGCTGCGCGTCCAGAAACTTTCGCCACGCGACGGTCACCAGCCAACCCTTCGGATCGGTCGGCACTCGGTCGACCCATGTGGAGGTCGCCTCGAGCATCGCCTCCTGTACGGCGTCCTCGGCCGACGCGAAGTCTGCTCCGCGGTGGACGAGGACGCCGATCACCGCGGGTGTCGATGCCCGCAGCACCTGGGGGTCCATGGCGATCGTCAGTCGGCGATGGTGGGAGGAGCCTCCATGAACGGACGCAGTTCGAGCCATTCGTGAATCGGTTGGCCGCCTGCTCCCGGCGCGGCCGACAGCTGTCCGGCGAGCTCGAGCGCCCGCTCGTAGCTCTCGACGTCGATGATCATCCAGCCTGCGATGAGATCCTTCGTCTCGGCGAACGGACCGTCGGTGACCGGTGGCTTGCCCTCACCGCCGGAGCTCACCCAGGTCCCCTCGGGAGCCAGGGCCTGAGCGTCGACGAACTCTCCGGTGGCTTCGAGTTCGGCGGCGAAATCCTGCATGAACTGAATGTGGGCGTGCACCTCCGCAGGCGTCCACCGGTCCATCGGGACGCTGTTGATCGGCTCAGGAGCGCCGCGGTAATGCTTGAGCATGAGGTACTTGGCCATGATGTCTCCTGACGTTCGATGCGGCCATTCTTGCCGCATTCGACCCTGGGACGGAACCGGTCCGCAGATTTCGACACGTTCGGCGCAAAAAGTTCTCAGCGCATCGTGCGACCCGCCGAACCGAGCATCTGCGTGGCCTCGACCACCCGAGCTGCCATGGCCGTCTCGGCGGGCTTGCCCCAGGAGCGGGGGTCGTACGCCTTCTTGTTTCCGTACTCGCCATCGACTTTGAGGACCTGATCGTATTTGCTGATCATGTGTCCGGCGATCGATCTGGTGAAGGCGTATTGAGTGTCGGTGTCGATGTTCATCTTGATCACCCCGCTGGCGACAGCGGAGGCGATGTCCTCTGCGCTGGAACCCGATCCGCCGTGGAACACCAGATCGAAGGGCTTGTCCTTACCGGTCTCGGCTCCGACGACGGACTGGATCTCGTCGAGGATCTCGGGTCGCAGATGTACCGAGTCGGGGTTGTAGACGCCGTGGACGTTGCCGAAGGTCAGAGCCGTCATGTAGCGACCGCGCTCCCCCGCACCGAGCGCGGCAATCGTGGCGCGAGCGTCGTCGACCGTCGAGTACAGCTGTTCGTTGATCTCGTGTGACACCCCGTCTTCCTCGCCGCCGATCACTCCCACTTCGATCTCCAGAATGGTGTTCGCCTCCACCGACAGGTCGAGCAACTCGCGCGCGATCCGCAGGTTCTCGTCCAGCGGCACCGCCGAGCCGTCCCACATGTGCGATTGGTACAGCGGTTCCAGTCCTCGGCCGCGGCGTTCGATCGCGTCGGCCAGCAATGGCCGGACCCAGTCGTCGAGGTTCTCGGCGGGGCAGTGATCGGTGTGCAGTGCCACCGAGATCGAATAGTGTTGCGCCACTTCGTGGGCGTACTGCGCGAGCGCCTTGGAGCCGGCGAAGCGGTTCTGCACCGCATTGCCGGACAGGTAGAGCGCGGTACCGACCGACACCTGAATGATGCCGTCGCTCTCGGCTTCGGCGAATCCCTGAAGCGCAGCGTTGAGTGTCTGCGAGCCGGTGACATTGATCGACGGGTACGCGAACCCGCCTTCCTTGGCGCGGTCCAGCATGGCTTTGTACTGCTCCGGACTGGCAATCGGCATGAGCTGTCCTATCTTCGGGGTGCGACCGGCTTGTCTGCTGCCGTACAGCCGCAGGAATTTCGATGGGTGAAGGTGGTCGGTACACGGATGGATCGAGGCGCGTCCTCGTGTCCCTCGATACGCCGTAGCACGAGGTCGGCTGCGGTTCGGCCGATCGTCTGCACGTCCTGAGCGGCCGCTGTGAGCCGGGGCTCGAACAGGTCCGACCACTCGAAGTCGTCGTAGCACACGAAGGCGAGATCTGCGGGGATCGACAAGCCAAGGCCACGAACGGCTTTCAGCGATCCGATCGTCATCGAGTTGTTCATCGACACCAGAGCCGACGGCCGATGCGGACCGGACATCAGCTCGCGCACCCGGGACTCGGCCACCTCGACGTTGGACCGCCCGTCGACGACCAACCGGAGGTCCAGCTCGATACCTCGATCGGCCAGTGCACGGGCATAGCCGTCGAATCGTTCTGTCGTCGAGGAGATTCCCTCGATGCCGCGGACGATCGCGATGCGTCGATGGCCGGAATCGAGGAGATGGGCGGTGAGCTCGTACGCCGACGCGTCGTTCTCCGGGCCGACCTGATCGCACGGCACGTCGAGCATTCGGTCGATCAACACCAGAGGCGTTCCGCTGCGGACGATCTCCGGGATCGTGGAGACTTCCGATCCAGCCGCGGGCGCGAGAATCATACCGTCGACCTGGCGGTCCAACAGCGAGTCCGTCACCCTCCGCTCGGACTGCGGCTCGTCGTGCGAATCGCCGAGAATCAACACGTATCCGGCCTCGGACAACCGACGCTCGACGGCATGGACGAGGCTGCCGAAGTACGGGTTCGTCAACGCGGCGATGGACAGTCCCACGGTGTGAGTTCGGCCCGCCGCGAGCGATCGAGCAACGACGTTGCGACGGTATCCGATCTCGAGAATCGCCGCGTCGACGCGTTGCCGGGTGGCGGGATTGACGTTGCGTGTTCCGTTGAGCACGTGCGAGACGGTCGAAACCGACACCCCTGCCAGGCGAGCGACGTCATCCATCGTGGGCATATCAGTCGGCCCAGCGCTGTCGTGTCTCGAGGCTCTGCGGAATCGTCATGTCAGCCGCAGGATTCGGTCGGCGCGGCGCGCAGTCGACCCGATCAGTTCCGCGTTGCGTTCGTCCGAGCCGAGTGCCCAGAACTCCGCGTCCTCGTGCGATTTTCCGTACGCCTCGTGCCGGGCCACCAGACGCTCGTGCCGAACCCTCGTGTGCGGAGCCAAAAACCAGACTTCGTCGATCATCGCCCGTGCCGCGGGCCACGCGTCGGACTCCATCAACAGATAGTTGCCCTCGGTGATGACGAGCGGGACGGTCGACGGCACCGGGATGGCGGACCCGATCGACTCCTCGATCTCGCGCCGAAACCTCGGCGCGTACACCAGGGGGCCGCCCGGCCGCTGATCGTGAACGGCGGCGATCAACCGCGCGTAGCCGTCGTCGTCGAAGGTGTCGTGGGCACCCTTGCGGTCGAGCCGGCCCAGCTCGATCAACACTTCGTTGGCGAGGTGGAATCCGTCCATCGGAACGAGTACCGCGAGTTCCGGCCCGAGCGCGTCGACGAGTTGCTGAGCCACAGTGGACTTCCCGGCACCGGGTGCACCGGTCAGGCCGAGTATGCGCCGCTCACCAGGTACGGCCAGCGTGCGCGCCAACTCCACGAGTTCTTCGAGGGTGGCTTCCTGTACGTCCTGGTCAATGCTCACCGTTGTCGCTTTCGAGTCCGTGGGTAGTCAGGGTGTCAGCGGAAAGTTGGCGTAGCCACACTCGGGGCCCGATCACCGAGCAACGCAGTGCGGCAACGTGAGCCGACCTGTCGATGCGCTCGGCAAGGGAACCCGGCTGCGTGGAGTAGTAGGCATACGCGCCGTGGAACGCATCCCCGGCTCCCAGAGTATCGACTACTGCAACGGGCTCGACGTCGACCGATCCCGATGAGCCGTCGGACCACCATTCGACGGGCTCGCCGCCGTGGGTGGTGACGACGGTCCGAACACCGGATGCAACGAGTGCCGCGGCAGTCGTCGTCGTGTCCGAGGTACCGGGAGCGCGAAAGTCGGCCGAGCACACCATGTCCGTGGCGTGTGGGACCAGCTCGCTCATCACCGGTTTCCAGCGACCGGCGTCCACGACCAACGTGGTAACCCGCGCCGCCGCATGTTCCGCGGCGGCGCAGGCGATCAGGGGGTGGTGCCCGTCGACGAGAACGACGTCGGCACCGGCGACGACGGCCTCGAGATCCGCCGGGGGCGAGGCGTCGGAGTTCACGGCGTCGGCCGAGACGACCGACCGGTCACCGGTCGATTCGATCACCGTCACCGCCGAGACCGGCACCGACCTGGTGGAACCCTCGGCCGCGTCGATCACCCTTACACCGAAGGCCGTCAGGTCGGCCTTGACCAGCGCAGCCACCGGGTCGTCGCCGAGGGCGGTGACGAGCACGGCTGTGCCGCCCAACGCGGCGAAGGTGACGGCCGCGTTGGCGGCCGGACCTCCCGCCGCGACGAACTGGGCGCTCGAGGTGATCTTCTGGTTGGGTGCCGGCGCTGCCGACACTCGATGGATGACGTCGAGTGTCGCCAGGCCGACGAAAACTCCGACCGGACGGGTCGATTCAGCGGCCGGCGCGTTCATCGTCGGTCGGCTCCTCCGCGCCGGTCATGAGCGCGACGACCTCGGACATGGTGCGGTTCTTCGGATTCACGACGCCTGCGCGCTTGCCGAGGCGGTGGATGTGAATTCGATCGGCGACCTCGAACACGTGCGGCATGTCGTGGCTGATGAGCACCACGGGTATGCCCCGGTCGCGGATCGTGCGAATCAGATCGATCACCATGCCCGACTCCCGCACACCCAGTGCGGCCGTCGGCTCGTCCATGATGATCACTCCGCGCCCGAACGCCGCCGCGCGTGCAACTGCCACGCCCTGACGCTGACCACCCGAAAGCGTCTCCACTGCCTGATTGACCGACTTGATGCCGATCTTCAGGTCCTGCAGATGCTTCGACGACTCCTCCCGCATCCTCGGCATGTCCAGACGCCGAAAGATACTGCCGCTGATCCCTTTACGCTTGATCTCGCGTCCCAGATAGACGTTCGAGGCGATGTCGAGCGCCGGTATGACGGCCAGGTCCTGATAGACCGTCTCGATGCCGGCCGCGCGTGCGTCACGGGTGTTCTTGAACGACACCGGCGATCCGTTCATCAGGATCTCGCCCGAGTCGGGAATCACGGCACCGGCCAACGCTTTGATGAGACTGGACTTTCCGGCGCCGTTGTCGCCGATCACCGCCAGTACCTCACCGGCCCGCAACTCGAAATCTGCACCGTTGATGGCCGTCACGCTGCCGTAGGTCTTGACCAGACCACGCGCTTCCAGAGCGAGGGGAGCGTTCACTGTGACCTCCTACGGGCGAATTGATCGACGGCCACCGCGACGATGACCAAAATTCCGGTCGCGATGTTCTGGTAGAGACTGTCGACGCCTGCCTGAGTGAGTCCGTTGCGCAGCACACCGACGATCAGTGTCCCGACCAGAGTGCCGATGACGGTGCCGCGGCCACCGAACAGGCTGGTTCCACCGATGACCACCGCGGTGATCGATTCGAGGTTGGCATTCTGATAGGCATTCGGATCGGCATTGGGGATCCGTCCGAGCGCTGCCCACGCCGCGATCGCCGCGATGACTCCCGTGACGATGTACACCGAGAACAGCACGCGACCGGACTTGATGCCGGAGCGATCCGAGGCCTGCGGGCTACCGCCGACCGCGTAAATATGCCTGCCCCAGGAGGTTTGGGACAATGCGTACCACATCACGGCGTACACCAGCAGCATCACCACCACGCCGTAGGTGGTGGAGAAGCTGCCGATCTTGAACGAGGTACCCAACAACGTCAGAGGTCCGCTCGGCACCTGGTAGGTCTCGGAGCCGGCCAGCAATCTGGTGGCGGCCTGAATAGCGGTGAACGTACCGAGTGTGACGATGAACGGTGGCAGTCGCAGAACCGTCACCAATCCGCCGTTGATCGCGCCGAACGCCACGCACACGGCAAGTGTGGACCCCAGTGCGACCACCGGACCGTTCGCGCCGGCCGACTGCGCCATCACGATGGACCCCATCACCGCCACCGCGCCGATCGACAGATCGATACCGGAGGTGAGGATGATCAGCGTCTGGCCGACGGCCAGGATGCCGACGACCACCGATTGCTGCAGGATCAGAGAAACGTTCTGCGGGTTGAGAAACGAGCTCGAGATCGAGCTGAAGACGATGACGGCGATGAGGAGCGCGGCCATCGGCCCGAGCAGGGGTTCACGCAGGATGGTGCCCACGTTGAACCGGCTCGGAGCCTCGGGCTTTGCGGCGGTATCGGTACTCACGAATCACATCCCGGTGTTCGCCGGTACTTCGCGATCAGCCCCAGCAATTCTCTTCGCCCCAAGCGGTGTCCTGCGACTCGAGCCCGTCGACCGGCTTGTCGGTGATGAGCTGTGAGCCGGTGTCGTTGAAGCCACTGGGCTTGGTGCCGTCCTCGGCGAACTTCACCACCGCGTCGACGCCCTCCTCGGCCATCTTCGCCGGGAACTGCATCACCGTCGCGCCGATGATGCCGGACTTGACGTTCTCGACACCGGTGCAGCTGCCGTCGATCGAGCCGATGGTGATCTGATCTGCGCGCCCGGCCGACTGAATCGCCTGGTAAGCGCCGGCCGCTGCCGGCTCGTTGATCGTGTAGAGCGCATTGACGCCCTGGGCACGCTGCAGCAGGTTCTCCATGGCGGTCTGCGCCTTGGTCTGATCGCCGTTGGTGTTCTCCTGACCGACGATTTCCGGCGAACTGTCCGTCAGCCCCATGCCTTCGAGGAAGCCGTCGTGCCGGAAGGTGTCGACCGTTCCACCCGCGGTGCCGTCGAGCATGATGACCTGCGGCGCAGTGGTTCCGAGCGTGGCCTTGACCCACTCGCCCTGGCTCACTCCGGCAGCCTTGTTGTCGGTGGCGAACGTGGCGTCGACCGCGTCCTCGGGATCGGTGGCGGTGTCGAGGGCAATGACGACGACGCCGGCGTCCCGTGCCTTCTTGATCGCGTCGAGGACTCCGGTCGAGGAGTTCGGGGTGATCAGAATTCCCTTCACACCCTGGCCGACGAGGTTCTCGATCGCCGCGACCTGGCCTTCGTTGTCACCGTCGAATGCGCCGGCCAGAGCCACCAGCTCGGCTCCGCTGGAATCCGCCTGCGCTTGCGCTGCCTCGCGCAGCTTCACGAAGTACGGGTTGGAATCCGTCTTGGTGATGAGCCCGACCTTCACGCTGCCCGAATCCGAACCGCTGCAGGCGGTCAGGCCGAATACGAGCGAGCCGGCCATGAGCGCGGTCCCGATCGTCAGCGCGGACTTCCGACGGTGATTGAACATGTGGACTCCCTTGTCCCCGGCCACGCGGTCGCGTCGCTCGATTGCAGGAGCCTATGACCAATACAAGCGCTTGCGCATGCGCTTTCGCGAAACGAACTCGAAGATTTTTTCACCCGACCGGTCAGCCGGTTCGTGACGGTGGTCACGGAAATCCGGTCCGGTCCTCGCCGCCCCCGGTCCTCCGCCGCCTCAGTTCTCCGCCGCCCCAGTTTTCGCAAACGCGCGCGCGTTTGCCATCCGCACGCAAAATAGTGCCCGCGGGGCTGGCGAATCCGCGCGCACCTGACGAATGCGCGCGCGTTTGCGCCCCTACCCGATCCACCCGAGAACCGGCCGGCACCCAACTCGTCCCCTATGACCGTCAACTACTCGCAGCGAAGCCAGAACACCCCCGTCCCCCGCAAACGCGCGCGCGTTTGCCATACGCGCGCAAAACAGTGCCCGCCGGACTGGCAAATCCGCGCGCACCTGACGAATGCGCGCGCGTTTGCGCCTACCCGATCACTCGGCTCCCTTGCGCGGCGAGTCATCCCCCGTCACCGAATCCGGCTCCTCGTAGGTGACCGTGATGTCCTGGAATCCCTTGTTGCGCTGCGCTTCTGCCTGGCCGGTATAGGAGTTCTTGTCACCCTCGGTGAGTTCGACGTTGTCGGTGAACGGCGTCAGCAGCGCCCGGGGATGCAGGTGATCGACTCGCACGGCGTTGATTTCGATGCACAGCACGATCAGCACCGATGCGACGTACAGGAAGCCCAAAAGGCCGAGGACGATCGCGAAGATCCCGTTGCTGACGCTGGCATTGCCGACGACATAGCGAATGTAGATGCCGCCGAACGATTGCAGTGCCTGCCAGATCACCGCGGCGATCGCAGCACCGGGCAGGACCTCGCGCACGGTCAGGGCGCGCGCAGTCCCGATTCGGAACGCAGCAGTGAAGACCACTGCGTTGACCACGACCGCTCCGACGAGTGCCAGTGCACCGCCGGCAAAGCCGAACACGCCCGAGGACGCGACGCCGTTGAGGACGGTCAGGCCGATGATGGCGGTGCCGACGGTACTGAGCAGCACCAGCCCGCGCAGCCGGCCCTTGATCGGGTCCGGTTGTTCGTTTCGCGGGACGGACCATGCGGTGTTCATTGCGTACTGCGCGGCCAGAGACACGCCGAGTCCGCCGTACAGCGACCCCACGACGCCAATGACGATGGCTGTCGTCCCTCCGCTGAGCCGGTCCGGCTGAGCGAGTTGATCACCGATGACGGGGATCTGACTCATCGCCGAGTCGATGATGCGGGTCTGCAGTTCCGGGTCGCCGGCCAGCACGATCCCCAACACCGTCGTGAACAGCAGCAGTAGCGGAAACAGCGAGAGGAACGAGTAGTACGCGATCAGCGCTGCAAGATAGCCGCCTCGGTCGTCGAGAAACTTGTACAGCACTGCCACCGGGAAACCCGCCGACGGGTGTTTGCGCTGATAACTGTCCACTCTCGCGACCATCATCGGTCGAATGTATCCACAGCGGACCGTCAGGAAACGTAGGTGGCATGTGTGACCCAGATCTCAGCATGCGAACGTGCGCTTTCGCCGACGGGCTCCGACCAACTCTTCAGTACCAACAGGGCACGAGGAAAGGAACTCACATGAGCTTCATCGACAAGGCCAAGAATGCAGCAGAAGACGCCATCGGCAAGGCGAAGGAAGTTGTGGGCGACGCCACGAACAACAACGACCTCGAGGCCGAGGGCAAGAAGGACCAGGGTTCCGCAGGCGTGAAGAAGGTCGGCGAGAACATCAAGGACACCTTCAAGTAGTTCGTACTCGCGAGGGCCGTCGATCTCTTGATCGACGGCCCTCGCTGTGTTCTCGGGTGCCGCGGCCGACGCTCATCGGTTCTACGTACAACCTTCCCGACGACAACGTATAAAATGCACGAAGCCGACAGTGTCGGCCGATACGGGCGTCCAGCAGAAGGCGCATGATCGTGGATCTCTCCGACGAGAGGGCGGCAGGGGTCCCATGCGAGAGGACCGTGTGCATGCCGCACTCTTCAATCGAAGACAACACCGCCGCATCGGCTGACGCCTCCACTCTGGCCCAGTTCGCCCGCTCGCTGCGCGAAACCCGGCGCTCGATGCCGCAGACACTGGACGAGATTCTGCGCACGGCCATCACGATGATCCCGGGTGCGGTCACCGGGTGCATCACCACGGTGAACAAGGGCGAGCGGACGGTGGTCGCCTCCACCGATCCGGTCGCAGAGAAGCTCTGTCGCCTGCAATACGAGCTGGGGGAAGGCCCCATTCCCACCGAGGTTCATCACCTCGACGTCGTCGTCGCCGACGATCTGACCGACGAGAATCGCTGGCCACAGTTCGCTGCCTCCGCCGTCGAAGAGGGATTCAAATCGCTTGCTGCGTTCCAGCTCTTCAGCAATGCCGACGACATCGGTGCGCTGGTCCTCTACAGCGACGAGACACGCGCATTCAACGCCGATGCGGTGGTCATCGGTGAAGCTCTGGCGGCCCACGCGGCCATCGCGATGCTCAGCGCCCGCGACAACGAGCAGTTCCGGACCGGTCTGGCCAGTCGAGACATCATCGGCCAGGCCAAGGGCATGATCATGGAGCGTTACGACCTCGACGCGGTTCAAGCGTTCGACCTTCTGGCCAAGCTGTCCCAGCAACAGAATCTCCCGCTGCACCGGGTGGCTCGTGATCTGGTGGAGACCGACCACCCGACGAACTCGACCTTCTGACGACCCGACGGGGTTTCGATTCGCTGCTCGCGAGGAATGGCTGTCAGTGGTATCGGCAGGCAACAAGCGATACCCGCGGGCGGTTATGTCGTTGAGACAACAGCGATCGACCGCCCGTCGCTACCGCTCTGGTTGACATCTCGGACACCACCATGTTCGACGCCTGTCCGGGTCACCCGGTATCTCGGCAACCACTCGAATCGGCGTCCCACACCGCAGGCACGGCTGTCCGGCTCGACCGGCAACCCAGTGCGAGCGACCCTTTCGAGTGTCTCCGGTGGTCACCTGCATCGCGCCCGGCACTGTCGCCGAATGACGCATCGCTCGTTCGAGCAGCGCTACCAAACGCTGCGCGTCGACATCACCCGAGGGCGTCCACGGCCACAGCCCGCGGAGAAAGCACAGCTCGTTGGCCCACAAGTTTCCCGGACCGGCGATCACCCGCTGGTCCAGCAGCGTCGAAACGATCGGCCGCCTTCCCTGAGCGGTGATGTTGGCTGCTCCGAGTTCGGCGTTGAACACCGGATGCAACGGGTCCGGTCCGAGATCTGCGATCAACGCATTCATGTCCCCGGTCCATCCGTAGTCGACCACCGGCAGCAAAATTCCGTAGGCCGTCGGCCCGTCGACCACGGCGAGCCGAACGCGCACGTCGGGCCGTACGCGCTGCGGAATCGATCGGCCGGCCCGCACCACCGTCCACGATCCGCTCATTCGTAGATGCGTGTGCAGCGTTGTGTCGTCGTCGAAATCGGTGAGGAGATGCTTCCCGTGCGTCCGATGCGCGACGACGCGTCGCCCGGCCAGATTCTCCACCGCGTGCGCGGGCACCTGCAGCCTTCCGGCCCGCAACAGTGCGCCATCCAATGCTCGACGCAACCTCGCGGCCAACACGAACACGGTGTCACCTTCGGGCATGATCTCTGGGTATCCCGCTCGAACGGAACGCAATCGCCCCCGCGGGCGGCAATTCTGCATTCGTCGCCCCTTCTGTAGCAGATTGCTACACTGGAAATTGCCGCCGAAAAGGGAGTAGCCGTGACCAACGTCGCAGACCGGGTGACTCGTTTCCCATCGGACCTCGTGGACGATGCTGCTGCCGAAGGTGCGCGAGAGAACCGCTCGGCAAGACAACAATTGGAACACTGGGCCCGCATCGGCCGTGAAGTGTCGACTCAGAGGGGAATCCCTCGCCGACGAGTCGAAGCCGCGCTCGCCGGCCGAACTCCTCTTTCCGACTTATCGCCGGAAGAGGGAGTTGTGTTCAACGCCGAGACGGCGGCAGCACTCGAAGAATCTCTCACCAGCGGCAACCACCTCGCCGAGCGCACCGCGCAGGGTCGAACGACCGTGTTCCTCGATGATCACGGTCGGGTTGTGAAGCACCTTCCCGACGGTACCCAGATCGTGTTGTGAGACGTCTCGATCTGATTGTCGGACCGAACGGATCAGGCAAGACGACGTTCGTCGAGCAGAGATTGTTTCCGATCTTGCCGATGAGCACCTTCGTCAACGCCGACATCATTGCGAAGCAGAACTGGCCGGATTCTCCGG
Organism: Rhodococcus sp. ARC_M5; assembly: GCF_022810405.1. Lineage (GTDB taxonomy): Bacteria > Actinomycetota > Actinomycetes > Mycobacteriales > Mycobacteriaceae > Rhodococcoides > Rhodococcoides navarretei. The sequence goes on along the minus strand of NZ_JALGQE010000003.1, from coordinate 46,420 downwards.
AACACCAATCTTACGAAGCAGCCAAAATCGCTGCACACATTCGTGATTCGCTCGTCGAGCGAGGTGAGTCGTTCATCGCCGAGACCGTGTTCTCGCATCCGTCCAAGCTCGATTTCGTCGCCGCGGCGAAGCAAGCAGGTTATGTCGTTGTGCTTCACGTGATCATGGTCCCTGTCGAGTTGTCTATTGCGCGAGTTGCTGTGCGGGTCGAAGAAGGGGGCCACCACGTGCCGGAGGACAAGATTCGCGAGAGATACACACGATTGTGGCCCTTGGTTTCACGGGCGATCGATCTGGCAGATCAGTCGACCGTGTACGACAACTCGCGGCCGGATGTGACCGCAATCGTCGCTCGCTACGTCGAGGGCGACGCTGTCGGCGACACGCACTGGCCGGCGTGGGCCCCGAAAGAGCTCATCGACAGACCGTGAGCCTACGGTGCCACCGACGACCGAAGAATTCCCGACGGCGTCGGCCGCAACACCGATGCGAGTTCGGCCAGGGGAACCGGCGCCTCGACGAGGGCTTCCCACGGGTACGTCGCACCGGTGTCGTGCAGGAAGGCAACGGCCTGGTGGAGGTGCCGCGGCTCGTAGTTGTGGATGCCGGTGATGGTCAGCCAGTTTCGGACCACTGCTTCGGGGTCGACGGTGATCGGCAGGCCCGGAGCGACCGATCCGGCGAGCACGAGCCGCCCACCGACATCGAGCCGCTCCGACGCCGCCTGCACAGCCGAGGACGATCCGGAGAAGTCGATCGCCACATCCGTCCGTGCACCGTCGTCCGCCGCGGCCCCGAACGCACGAGAGTTACTTTGCCGCTCCGGATCTCGATCGAGAACCGACACCGATGCTCCTCGCTCGCTCGCCGCCGCGGCGGCGGTGACCCCCAGCATTCCGGCCCCGACGATCAGTACTCGTCGGCCGTCGAGATCACCCGCCGCCTCGAGAGCCGCCATCACCGTCGCCGTTGCACAGGCAGCGGGCGCGGCGACGGCATCGGGCATGGTGTCGGGAACCCGAGCCACCGTGGTTCCACGCGGGACCACGATATGTCGGGCATAGGAGCCGCTGAGAACCCAAGGGCTCTCGGCGGACTCGTGCCCCACCTTGCGCACAGCCGAGCATTTGGCCGTGAAGCCGGACGTGCACCGGGCGCACCGACCGCAGGGCACGGTCACCGACCAGACGATCCGATCACCCACCTCTGCAGACGACGTCGCATCACCGACGCCAACCACGCGACCGACGGCCTCGTGCCCGAGTACCGACGGGCACGCACCGGTGCGTCGTCCCGACACCGTGTGAAGATCGCTCCCGCACACCGTCGCGAGGTCGACGCGCACCAGCAGGTCACCCGACTCGAGCGCGGGAATCTCGATGTCCCACATGTCGATCCCGCTCCCCGTCCATACGGCGGCCTGTGTCAGACCAACAGTGATCTGATCCATCCGGAGATCCTTTCCACGATGTACACGACGACGAAGATGACGAGAACGATCGCACCGGCGACGTCGAAGTTGAGGGTACGAATCGACTCGAAGAGCAGGAAGCCGATACCGCCTGCACCGACTATCCCCAGGATGGTGGAGGTACGAATGTTCACGTCGAGCAAATACAAGCTCGAACCGACCATCCCCGGAATCGCCTGCGGAACCACGGCACTCAGTGTCCGATTCCACCAACCACCGCCGACCGACGCCACTGCTTCGAGGGGACCGGGATCGATCTCCTCGATCGCGTCGGCGACAAGTTTGCCGAGGAATCCGACGGATCCGATGGCCAGTGCGCAGGTTCCCGCCACCGGGCCGAGTCCGAGCGCCGCGACGAACACGACGGCAAGGATGAGCTCGGGGACAGCGCGAACGAGCAGGATCCACGATCTCGCGATCCAGTACACCGCGGGGTGCGGAGTTGCGTTGCGCGCAGCCAGAACTCCGACGGGTATCGACAGTACGATACCGATTGCGGTGGCCACGACTCCGATGGCGACGGTCTGTACGGCGGCGTCGAACAGGTCCGCTCCCAGCGCGGAGAAGTCCGGTGGGACCATTCGCCCGAACACCTCGATCGAGGGCCCGATCCACGTCAGAAGCGAGCGCGGATCCAATTCGAGAACAACGAACGACGCCACGACCGCGAAGACGAGCACAGCCGACGCCCCGATCCGCATCAGTCGATCGCGCTGCGGACCGGCCGCGGACGGCACGAGCAGCATCCGGCGAAGGGCCATCGCTGCCAATTCCATCGCGGCGATGATCACCAGGATCACCAGCACGATTCCGAGAGCGCGCGGGTAGATCAGTCCACGCAGAGCGTCCTGCAGGGCGAATCCGATACCGCCCGCCCCGACGAAGCCGAGGACCACCGACATGCGCAGGTTGATGTCTATTCGATAGACGAAGGCTCCGATCCACGCCGGAACAACCTGCGGTACAACGGCGTTGATCATCTCTCGGTAGTAGCCGGCCCCGGCGGCCCGGAGCGCCTCTCGCGGTCCCACGTCGGTCTCTTCGATGGCGTCGGCGAACAGCTTGCCGAGCATACCGATGGAATGCAGTGCGAGAGCGAGGATGCCGGGTAGCACCCCGATTCCCAACGCCCTGACGAACAGCACCGCGAACAGCAGATCCGGCATCGCCCGGCAGAAGGTGATGACAGCGCGAGCGATGCTGTACAGAACCGGGTGCGGCGAGGTGTTCCGTGCCGCGAGAAACGCCAACGGTACCGAGACGATCGCTGCGAGCACGGTGCCCAGGACTGCCATCAGCAATGTATCGAGTGCGAGAGAGACGATCCTGCCGGTGTCGTCGACCCGGGGCGGCAGCATCCGCTCGAGCAGGTTGCCGACATCCTCCAGACCGTCGATCAACGTCGTCGGCGCGAAGTCGATGTAGCCCGCCGAGAGTACGGTGAGAACGAGGGCGGCGACGCCCAGCGCCGGGAACAGCCATCGAGGTCGCCGCGGATCATCCTGTGCTGCAGTGTTCGTCGGCTTCGGATCGACGGTGACGGTCATGTCGGTGCCACCGTGGTCATGTTTCCGGGGTCGGGCGCGATCCGCTGATAGATCGGCATGATGTCCTCACGCTGGAGTCCGTCGGCCGGGCGATCGAGCACCACCCGACCGTCTCGGAGACCCACGAGTCGATGCGCCCAGCCGAGCGCGAGATCGACCTGATGCAGGGTGCACACCACGGTCAGCTTCTCCTCGCTGCACACCCGCTGCAACAGATCCATCACCACGCCCGCATTCTCTGGGTCGAGCGAGGCAACCGGCTCGTCCGCGAGCACGATCCGCGGACGCTGCATCAGGGTGCGGGCGATCGCCACCCGTTGCTGCTGCCCGCCCGACAGCGTGTCGGCACGCCGTTCGGCGAAGTCCGCCAACCCGACTCGGTCGAGGCACGCCCGGGCTTCCTCCCGCATTGCTTTCGGATAGGCCAGCGCGCCGTATCGCGGAATCGACAGGCGGCCGATGCCCCCCACGAGTACGTTCTCGAGGCAACTCAACCGACCGACGAGGTTGAAGTGCTGAAAGATGAACCCGACATCTCGGCGCAGTTCACGTACACGGCGGCGGTTCGCAAGATCGACGCGAATGTCGAGGGCGGAGACGCTCCCCGAGGTGACGGGATGCAGGCCGTTGATGCACCGTAACAGTGTCGACTTCCCGGAGCCCGAAAGCCCGAGCAACACCAGCATTTCACTGCGGTGCACGTCGAGGTTCACATCCTGCAACGCGGTGGTCGACCCGAACGTCTTCGTCACGTTGCGGATGCTGACCACCACGTCACGGGGGTCCATCGGTGCGGACTTCATCAGCCCGCGCACTTCTCGGAACCGGTGACCTCGCATACGTGGCGCACGCCGTCGTAGTCGCTGTCCTCGGCCGGCACGACCCCCCAAGCGTCCTCATCGGTGATCCGGCATTCCTCGGCGCAGATGCCGTCGGCGATGAAGGCATCCGAGTTCATGCCCTCGCTGAAGACGTCTTCGAGCTTGGCGATGGCCTCGGTACCCAGATCGTTGTTGGCGGCGAAGAGCGAGCCGGCGATCATCTCGGACTTCCACACGGTCTCGAGCTCACCGGGCGCCAGTTCACCGTTGTCGATCATCGTCCGGTCGACCATGGTGTCGAAGGCGAATCCGGCGTCGCAGTCTCCGGCCTTAACGGCAAGTGCCGATGCATCGTGACCGCCGGCGTAGATCGGGGTCATCGCCGCGGAGATATCGGCCTCGGAACCGGAGGAGATCACGTTGTTCTCGATCAGTCCCGCTGTGGGGTAGAGGAATCCGGAGGTGGAGCTCGGATCGACGAAGCAGACTTTCTTTCCCGCATAGTCGGCGAGACCGTTCACCGAGGCGTTGTCCGAGCGAGTGATTCCGTACGACTGGTAACCGGGAGGAGTCCCTTCGTCCTGGACGACGGCCCCCAGCGGTGTCATGTCCGCACCGTTGATTCCGGCGACGACGTAGGCGAAGGGTCCGAAGAACGCGATGTCGACGTTCCCCGCGATCAAGCCCTCGACCACACCGGCGTAGTCCGAGGCCTGGATGAACTCGACGCTCGCTCCGGTCTCGTCCTCCAGCCGCTCGATGACGGGATCGTAGCTGGCCTTCAGGTCGGTCGAGTTCTCGGCGGGAATTGCGGCGAGGGTGAGGGTTTCGGGGAATCCCTGCTCGGTGGTGGCTCCGTCGGAGGAGCTGGAGCAACCGGCTGCGACCAGAGCCGCAGCAGAGAGCATGGCCGCGGCGGTACCGGCACGACGGCGAGAGGTGATGATCATGGCGTGGTGTCCGTTCGGGGTGTGGTGGATGATCAGGGCAGAACGATGGGGGGAAGGTCGGCGACGCTGTCCAGAACGTGAGTCGCACCGGCCTCGCTCAGCTGGTCCTCGGAGTGAGCTCCGGTGAGCACACCGACCAGCAGAGACGCGCCGGCTCGGCGACCGGACAGAATGTCGCTCGACGTGTCACCGACGACGGCGACCGAGGAAATGTCGGTCACCTCGGCGAGCAGTGCGGCCGAGAGCACGAGATCGGGGTGCGGACGGCCACGACCGGCGCTCCCGGGTGCGAGGAAGGCGTCGGGCAGATCCCGCCAGCCGAGCGCGTCGATGATGCGATTCTGGGTGGGTACCGAGAATCCGGTCGTCAGGACGACGGTGATTCCGGACTCGCGAAGCTTCGTGATCGCCTGGGCGGCACCGGGTACGGGTGACACCCCGTCGTCGATGCGGGCGTCGTAGGCCGTCTCGAAGGCGCGGTTGGCGGCCTGGGCGCGGTCCTCCGTTCCGAACAGGGCACGGAACACCTCGATCTTGGACTGACCCATCGTGTCCAGGACGTAGCGACGGGCGTCATCGCGTTCCGGACCGGCGTCGGCAAGTCCGACTGCGGTGGCAGCGGCATCGAACGATTCGAGTACCAGACCGTCGTCGGTGACAGTGGTTCCGGCCATGTCGAGGACGACGAGTTCGATGGCGGTGCTGGCGTTCGGGCTGGTGGAGTTCGGCATGGGCACGAGACTGCCGTTTGGTATAGACCATCGCGTGGAACCCCGGTGAACGGATCGTGAACGCCGAGCGACAATTAGGTCTAGACCAATTGATGCTATGGTTGGTCCATGGTTGTGGACTCCGAACCTCGCGTTCTCAAGCACCAGATCGTGCGGAGAAGTCTGGACGCCATGCTCGACGGCATGTCGGCTGGCGACGCGTTTCCTTCCGAGCGTGATCTCGCCGAACGATACGACGTGTCCCGCGAGACACTGCGTCAAGCAATCCGAGAGCTGTTGGTAGCCGGTCGAATCGAACGACGGGGCCGTGCGACGGTGGTTGCCGAACCCAAAGTGGTGCTGCCGTTGGCGATCGGCTCGTACACCGAGGCCGCGCGCGAGAAGGGTATGAGCGCTACTCGAATTCTGGTCGGCTGGGACGTGTTCCGAGCCGACGACGTTCTGGCGGATCTACTCGGAGTCGAGACAGGTTCGGAGGTGGTGCAACTCGAACGCGTCTTCACCACCGGCGACGTTCGAGTGGGACTGGAAACGACTCGCATACCCGCGTATCGAATCCCGGGGTTGCAGAGCAGTTTCGATCACCGTTCGTCGCTGTATGCCGAATTGGCAGCACGGGGAGTCACTTTCGGACGCGTCGTCGATACCATCGAAACCGTCCTCCCCGATGCCCGAGAAGCAGCACTGCTCACCGTCGACACCCGGACACCGATGTTTCTGCTCGGCCGGGTCTCCTACGACACGGACGGGGTTCCTATCGAACACCGACGGTCGCTCTATCGCGGAGACCGGATGACCTTCACCGCCGTCATGAACGCCTGACATGACCTCTCGAGAAAGACGCTGCTCATGACATCCACTTACGACGTCGTCGTCGTCGGGGCCGGCATCGTCGGCCTCGCACACGCCTATCACGCTCACCGGCGGGGACTCACCGTGGCGGTCGTCGATCATGCCGATCGCGTCGCAGGTGCCTCGGTGCAGAATTTCGGACACGCCTGCATCACAGCGCAATCCGATACTGCACTGGCCTACGCCCGAGCCGGCCGCAGCCACTGGCTCGACCTCGCCCGCACAGCAGGCTTCTGGGCTGCGGAATCGGGGACACACTGCGTAGCCCGGCACGAGGACGAGTTCGCGGTGCTCGAGCAGTTCGCCGAACTGCGGGGTGCGGAGCAGGCACAACTGCTGGACCGCACCGCGATACTGGACCGACTTCCCATTGCCGACACCGATGTGGTCGGCGGCATGTATCTGCCGCTCGACATCCAGGTGGACCCACGTGCAGCCGCCCCCGCCATCGGACGTTGGCTCGAGAGCTCCGGCGTGGATTTCCACTGGCGCACTGCGGCAACGTCGTTCGCCCCGGGTGTCGTCCACACCTCGCGCGGCAACCTGCATGCCGGCACCACGTTCGTCACCGTCAACCACGACATCGATCGCCTGTTTCCCGAAAGCGCCGAACGCAGCGGACTGGTGCGGTGTCGACTGCACATGCTGCGCGCCACCCTGCCGCTGCGTGCTCCGCTCCCCTCTCCCCTGTTCACCGGCTGGTCACTGCTCCGGTACTCGGGCTTCGAGAACCTGCCCGCCGTCGCAGACGTCGCCGCTCGCCTGCAGGCCGAGTATCCCGGCTACGTCGAACTCGATCTGCACCAGATGTACACCCCACAACCGGACGGGTCGATTCTTCTGGGCGACACCCACGTTCGCGAGATCACCACATCACCGTTCCAGAGCGAGGAGGGATTCCGGGTGCTGATCGCCGAAGCCCAGTCGCTGTTCGGAGTCGACCGCGTCGACGTCACCGAGCGCTGGCAGGGCACCTATTGCTCGGCACCGGGTTCGGAGTTCCTGCTCGAAGAACCCGTTCATGGCGTGCACATCGTCACCGTCACCACCGGGATCGGTATGACCACCAGCATGGGCCTGGCCCTGGCCGGAGTGGACAACGCTCTGATGCGGGCCTGATCACCCGAACAAGCTCTGCCCCAGATACCCGTCATCGACCACTCCCGGCAGTATCGCGAACACGGCAGACCCGATCGGCGTCGTCCATTCGTTCAGCGCATCGAATTCGTCGAGGCGCTGTTGAATCGGCAGGAACTGGGTGAGCACATCGCGCTGATAGCTCGCGAACAGCAGACCGGAGTTCGAGACCGACCCTGGATCCGGTGGATCGTCGTAGTTGTACGCGCGCCTGAAGATTCGCTCGCCGTCGTGAGCGTGCCGCGCCCGAGCAATGTGGGACGACGGCGGGATGACCGGAATACCGAATCGATCGGTCGCGTCGAAATCGGCCTCGTCGAACTCGGCGGTTCCGGTCAACGGCGCACCGGTGTCGAGAGTTCGCCCCACCGACAGTTCCCGGCCGGGTCGGTCCAGCTCGTCCCAGGTGTCCATCTCGATTCGGATGCGCCGCAACACCATCGACGTTCCATGTTTCATCCAGGGCTGATCGCTACCGTCATCCCAGACCAGACCGTCGAAGTCCGTGCTTCCTGCTGCGGGATTGACGGTGCCGTCGACCTGTCCCATCAGATTGCGCATCGTGGTGCCCGATTCCTCGGTACCCCGCGACCGCCGGAATCCGCGCTGTGTCCAGGCGATCGTCACCAACGAGCGAACGTTCTTGGTGAGTACCCGCACTGCGTGTGCCACGGTGACGGGATCGTCCGAGCACACCTGCAGCAGCAGATCGCCGCCGGTGAATCCCGGTTCCAGACGGTCGATTCCGAAGGCAGGCAGCGGTGCCAGCCACGACGGCCGCCGGTCCGGCAGACCGATCGCATCGAACACACCGGGACCGAGACCCACGGTCACCGTCAAGCGGGCGGGCCGAAGCGCCAGTTCGGCTTCGGTATCGGCCAGCGCGGGCGCACCGGCAGTCAGCCGCCCGATATCTTCGGTCCACACTTTCAGGATCCCGATCAGCTCGTCGCGCCCGACACGATCCTGCAGATTCAACCCGACGAACGACGAGTGTGCTTGCGGCGGAACGGTATCGATTCCCGCCTGATGCAGTCCGCGCCACGGCACCGTGTTGCTTCCGCTGACCGTCTCCTCAGCTCGGTCGGTCATTCCGTAACCGGTCGCGGCTCCCACGCCCGCGACGCCGAGCGCGGCGACGCCTCCACCGAGGAGGCGTCGCCGGCTCAGCGAACGTGGTGACCGGTTCTCGTTCTCACCCACCGTGCGCCGGCGCAGGGGTCGCCGACCCGTCCATGTTCATGTTCATGGTGCCGGGCTCGTAGTTCTCCTGAGCACCGGCGAAGTCGCGGACCTGAGCGGTGAACGTCGTCGACGACGCATCCTCGAACTCGAGGGTGAACTCTGCGTCGGCTCCGGGGGTCAGCGGCGATGTCACGTCCATCAGCATCAAGTGATCACCGCCGGCGGCGAGCACATGCGTGCCGCCCGCCGGAATGACGAACCCGCCCTCCTTGGGCCGCATCACCATGGCACCGTCGGCCCCGGTTGCCATCTCGTGCAGTTCCATTCGGCTCGATGCCGGTGACGATGCACCGACCACGTGCACATCGGAGTCGCCGGTGTTCTGCAGTTCGGCGAATGCCGCCGTCATACCGGAGTCGGCCGCTTTGACCCATTGCTCGCGGACGACGACGGAATCGGATTCCTTCGCCGCGGCGGCCGGCTCGTTGCTCGAGCATCCGGTGAGAATCAGGCCGGTGACCGACAGTGCAGCCATCAGCGTCGAGGTACGTCGGGACAGGTTCATACGAGTTCGCTTTCATGTTGGGAAGCAGTGGAATTGGCTGTTCTGGTTCGTGCTCGACGGACCGATCCGAGGATCATGTCGACGGCGAGGAACGCAACCAGGCTGAGCCCGAGGAGTGGGACGAACCAGCCGACAGCGACCGCGACCACCGACAGTACGACCGCCGCGATCGGCGAGATGCGGCGAGTACCGCCACGTAGCGGCGGCCGCCCCGCGGTGAGACCGGTCGCCTTGGTGGGGCGGCGTTTCCACCACATCATGTAGCCGCGCACGATGACCGATGCAAGGGCGACTGCGAGAGCAAGCAGGGCAAGCTGATTGGCCACACCGAAAAGCGTGCCCATGTGCAGCTGAATACCCCAGGCCGAGAGCTTGGCCGCCAGTGCCCAGTCCGAGAAGTACTGAGTGTCGATCACCGTGCCGGTACTGCCGTCGATCGAGATGGAGTTGTTCGACATCACCCAGGGCTGACGCGTTTCGGCGACGACGAACGCCGTGTCGTCCGACGCCGGGATCGACGCCTCCACTGCTCCGTCGACGGCGTTGGCTTGTGCAATGTCGAGGACCGAATCGATACGCCCGACGTTGTTTTCGATTGTCGACGCATCGGCCGGCATCTCCATCGAATGCCCGCCGTGACCGGAATGATCGCTCGTCGCCGCGTCGGACGAACCGATCGTCTTCGTGACGGCGGGGGTGGTCCAGCTCAGTGCCGACCGCAGCTCGGTGACGTTCTCACCCGCGTAGGTGGACCAGGTCAGACCGGTGGCGGACAGAAAGATCAGACCGACAGCAATCCAGATGCCAGCCACGCCATGCCAGTTCAACGACCGGTTGCGCCCCTTCGACTGTCGATCGAAGGTGAGCAATCGAGCCTTGTCGCGATTGCGTCGATAGCGCTCGAACCACAGGTAGAGGCCACCGAGCGCGATCACCCACAACCACGAGGCCGCCAGTTCGCTGTAGAGGCGACCTGGCTCCCCCAGATGCAGGTGCCGGTGCAACTCGGATATCCAGGTACGCAACGGCAATGCGCTGGACGAGCCGTAGACCGCCAGTTCGCCGACGGACGTCGCGGTGGCAGGGTCGACGAAAACGGCCAGCCGCTGGGATTCGCCGAGGCTCGGGTCGGTGAACAGCACCCGAGTGGTGTCGCCTGCCTCGGCTGCGGGGCGGACGGCGGCGACGGTGAGGTCCGGCCGCTCGGCCTGGGCCGCCTGGATCTGTTGTGCGACCGGCACGGCTGGGCCGGTCGAGTCCACCTGGACGTAATCGCGGTAGACGAGTTGTTCGAGGGTCGGCGCAACGGCGTAGAGGCCGCCGCTGATAGTGGCGATCAGGATGAACGGCGCAACGAGGATGCCTGCATAGAAGTGCAACCGCAGGATCAGCGGACGCCAGCTACGGGGACTGGTCGGGCGGGTGGGCGGGCGGGTGGGCGGGGAAGGATCGGCGACGCGTTCCATTTCCGGTGTGGACACGAGGACTCGTTTCGTGAAGGCATGAGTGGGCGCGCAGGTATGCGCGAGGTGGCATCGCACGACGGATCGAGCCGTGCGTAGACGGCGCGAATTCACGACAGTGCGAGGTACAGGATCGAATGCGGCAACAACCCACTACCCGACGCCTGACGAGCAGGGCGAGTGAGACGGTGGGCTGTGCTCAGGCAGTACGAGCCGGTGGTCCTCGGTTCCCACAACCCGAGAGGTCGAGCAGGAGCGTCGATCCCGGGATCCGATACACCGGGAGCGGCGGAGCGATGCGATTGTCGTCGACGACGAGCGCCGTCAGCAGAGGCAAAGCCCTGCGGAGTGAGGTGACTGCACGCCGAATTCCGTGCTCGGCTCCGCGAATGGCGAGTGCGCCGACCAGGATGGCGACCACATGGGCCGCGAACATCTGCTGGGTGATCATCGGACCGTGATGGTGACCGTCGACGACGGTGAGCAGCAGGTGGCCGATCGACTGCGCTACCGCCAGAATCACCAGCAGTTGGACGCGAGGTGCACCGAGCCGCGGTGCCACTGCGGTCGCGTATCCGACGGCAGCGCACGCGAGTGCCAACAGCACGATCGCGGCGTCGGACGGGGGCATCCCGCCACCCATGGTGTGGGCAGAGGCGGTGATCAACGCCGAGAGTCCGCCCACGGAGGCACCGCGCAGAGGCGCGAATCCATCCGTTGGCGCAGACATGGACGGAAGCTTACTACCAACTACACCGAGTAGTAGCTCGAGGCACGTGGTCGCAGGAAGCCGATCCGACGGTTTTTTTCCGGACGGTTATCCTGATCTTCGGTACTCGAACGATCAACGGTCGAGCCTCGGGATCGAGAGTGGACGTACATGGCAGAGAATTCGGACGCGGCTCAAGCGCGGGTGTTCGCCGACATGCTGACCACCGAGATCGCCGCCACGTCCACTCGAATCGAGGAGTCCGAGCAACTCGCCCGCAAGGCACTGCGAGTCGGCGATTCGCGCAGTCACGTATGGCACAGTGACGAAGCGCAGACGCAAAAGCAGTCACTGTACGAGTTGCACCGCCAACTGGATGCCCTGAGAAATCGGTTCCCCACCGTGGATGCCGGCTCGGGAGCATCCATCTGAACGCCCGATCCCCCGGGAGACCGATGTTCGTCGCGGAGTGATCTGCGGGTCAGGCCTTCCCTACGACCGCGCTGATCAGCTCGGCCAGTTCCCCTGTCGCCTCCTCGGGCTTCAGCGATCCGGATACTGCCGCCTGTGACAGCGCTTCCGCTGCTCCGAAGATCGCGGTGATCGACGGTGCCGGAATCTCACCGGAGGGGCAGTACGGCTCGAGAATCGACCGGCAGCGCTCGGAGTACGCGCGTTCCGCCGAGCGTTTGACCTGTTCGAGTTCGGGCGAACCCTCCAGTGCCGCAAGCACACCCGTCAGCTCACGCCCCTGAGCCAACGCGCAGCCCACGTACGAGTCGGCGATGGCGCGGGCACGCCCGTCCAACGACGCGGCCGAGGAATCGAGGGACTCCTCCAGCATCACCGTCTGCCGGTCGTCGAATTCCGTGAACAGCGCGGCCAGGAGTTCGGCGCGCGAGGCGAAATGGCTGTACACCACCGGTTTTGCCACACCGGCATGTTCGGCGAGTCGTCCCAGCGTGAGGGCATCCGCCCCCTCTGCTCGCACGAGAGCCCACGAGACCTCGACCAACTGGTCGTATCGGTCCGAGCGAGACAGTCGCGTCCGAGCCATCGGAGACCTCCTTGCGCTATATACGAATAGTAACCTACTCTTGGTACATAGCCGTTTCACCTCACCGAAGGAACCAGCCATGACCGCACTCGTCGTAGTCTCCCATTCCGACCCCGGCTCCCTGACCCACCACGTCGCCCGATCCGTATCGGACGCGATCCGCACCGCAGGCGGCACCGTCGAGACGGCCGATCTCGCCGCCGAGGGCTTCGATCCACGATATTCCGACGGCGATCTGAATCTGTTCCGGGGCACAGGAACGACACCCTCGGACGTGCTTGCCGAGCAAGAAAGAATCGACCGCGCCGATCAGTTGGTACTGGTCTTTCCCATGTACTGGTGGTCCATGCCCGCCCTGTTGAAGGGGTGGATCGATCGGGTCTTCGTCAGCGGATGGGCCTACGACATCACCGCCGAATACGGCATCGTCAAGAAGCTGGATCGACTCACCGTTCATCTGGTCGTCATGGCAGGCGATGACGCCGACAGCTTCGAGCGCCACGGGATCGACGTGGCCTTCCGGACGCAGATCGAACGCGGAATCGTCGAATACTGCGGTGCAACAGTCGGATCGACGACCTTCCTGCACGAAACCGATACCAGGAGTCGCGAGGATTTCGCTGCCGAGGTCGCCGATCTGGGTTCTGCCCTGGCCGCTCGAGCGGCCGAGAGCCAGAAGGTCTTCGAGTCGGTCGGTGTTCCGACGCCGTGAGCTTTCGCCGATCAGGCCTGGTCGAGCGACGGGTACTTCTCGAGCGCATCGGCCAGTAATGGACCACCGAACGGAGTCTCGCTCATCTGCTCGAAAGGCAGCCTGAACCCGGTGACGGCCTCGAAAATCCGTTCACCGAGCACGTTGCGATCTCCGACTCCCCGCGTGGCAATGCTTATCTCGTACAGGTCCTGTCCGGGTGCACGACGCCTGGACGAGCTCGAGTGCCGCTCGTCGGATTGCCCCGCGCGTTCCGACGCCAAGTCGACACGAGTGCAGTATCGGCCGATCTCGTCGAGAATCGGAGCCGTCGCCGACTCCACCCGAAGGGCGAGATCGTCGGCTTCGTCCGCCGTTGCGTAGAACTGAAACCCGAACTCGATGATGGTCGACTCGTCGAAAGGCTCGGGCGGGTCGGGGGGAAACTCGGCCACAGAGGCCTGAAAGACGTCCGTGCCGCCGACTTTTCCGAGGTCGTCGCGGACGGTTTCGATCAGACACAGCATGGCGTGTCCGTACAGCGCGGACAGACGCGCGTGGCGGGCGAATATGTCGAGGACCCCCAGCGCCGTCGGTCGATCGATATCGAGAAGAGAATCGAAGCCGGCGATGGCCAACACCGTTCCGGCACTGCTCGAGTCGCTTCCGTAGCTGTACCGCCCCACGTCACCGAGACATTCGTTCAGTGCATCGAGATTTCGCCCGTAGTAGCCGGGAAAGAACAGTGCGGTAGCGAGGGCCGTATGCATAGCGGCAACATCGAGCCAGGAGCCGGCATCGAGGCGGTGCACCACATAGTCGAGATCTGCCAGGTGCGCGCTCGCGGTGTCGAGTCCGAAACGGTCTCGATACCGATGGACGGAACCGTTCTGTAGCAGTTGCCAATCGAAGCCCTGGGCCTGAACGACGAACAGTTCGTGATCGGTGGGGTCGAAAATGACTGCTCTGCTGGAATTTCGCTCGTACACGCGGCGTGCCGCTTGGTCCTGCCATTCGGGCATGGGCATCCATCGAGCATGTCATGGACTTTCGAAGAACTGACTCCTCGAACGCTCACACGTCGAACGACACCGAGTTTCCGCCCGCCCGCTTCGCGGCGTACATCGCAACGTCCGCTCGGCTCCAGGCTCCGCGGAAGTCACGAGCAACGGAGGTGCCCTCGAGGTGAGCACCGCCGACGCTGACGGTGACGCCTACCTCCGAGTCTGCTGCCAGCCGTGTCTGTAGATCGGTGACCTGTTCGATCGCCGCGACTGTGTCGACGTAGGTGAGGATCGCAAATTCTTCGCCGCCGGTACGCGCGGTGATGGCGGGCGGCGGGAATGCCGCGTCGATCGCCTCGGCCGTCACTCGAAGTACGACGTCACCGTGTGCGTGCCCGAGCCGGTCGTTCACGAGCTTGAACCCATCCAGATCGACAACGAGCACAGCCGCTGTGCTGCCGTGCTCGTCCGGGTCGTTGCCTCGCTGAGTGATCGCCGCGTCCAATCCTCGTCTGTTCCTCAGCCCGGTCAGCGGATCGTAGAAGGCAGTGGCCGCATCGCTGCGCAACAACAACAGAAGTGACTGGGTCAGTATCGGCGCAGAGAACAAGATCAGGGTCAGAAGAATCAGATAGGCGTACGCCAGCACCACATCGGCCGAAGGCTCCATGACAGCCCTGAACAACAGTGCTCCGGTCACCGCAACGGACCAGGTCTGATGAGCCACGAACATCTTCGGATTGTGAAAAACCGCGATGTAGCTGCCGATGATCCCGAGAGCCGCTGCCCCAGGGAGCGCGACGAACGGGTCGGCCAGCAGGAACAGCAGGGCCGCGATCGTGACCTCGATGTAGACGACGAACAACCTGGACATCGTCTCGGTAGGAATCGGTCCGCGGACCCACGCCAGTCCGACCAGTGTGTTCGCCGCTGCGATCGCATAGCCGGCTTTCTCGGCAGAACCGGAGTCGAAGCCAGCAGGTGTATGAGCAGCGGCGACGCAGAGTACCGCGAAGAACCAGCACCAGATGCCCACCGCGACGTGGACGTGGCTCAGCAGCGGGCTCATCCGATGGTAGGCGGCCGACCAGGCGAAATCGGCGGGAAACGACCACCATCGTCGAAGCAGATGCATGTGGATGTGGCCTTCGGGTACGAGGGTGACGTCACCACGACTCGACACTCGAGCACCGAGCCGACCCCGAGTCCCGTGGCGACGGGATCAGTCTGCCAGGGGACGCGATGCTCGCGGAAACCGGAACGATGTAATGCCTTCGCCGAGTCAGGCGGGAGTGAGACGGAAGATCGGGAATCGTCGCCCTTCGGCTGTCTCGACGTACTTCGCGAACCCCTCGGACGCGTCCAAGAATTTTTGCCAGTTCGCGTCCCACTCCTCGTCGGGGATTTCCGACACGGTCACCGAGATGGTTCGAACGTCCCCGTCGCCGGGAACCTCGATGTCGATGCCAGGGTGTGCACGGAGGTTGTGCACCCAGGCGGGATGTTTCGGCGAGCCGGCCGCTGATCCGACGATCAACCAGCTGCCGTCCTCCGAGATCGCCATCAATGGGTTCAACCGAATCTCGCCGCTCTTGGCACCGATGGAGTGCAGGACGACGAGCGCATCACCGAAGCCCGCCGTGGCCACGTGGCCGCCGTTCTTCCGAAATTCGTCGATGATCGCCTGGTTGAAGTCGGTCATGCGTCGAGTATGCCGCGCATCACGCCGGTTCGGAGTCGAACCCTCTGGACGATTTCCCTCCACGAAAGCCAAAGGTTAGCCTGTGCTCATGCGCGCCTCGGGCGCGCTGCGCCGTCGGGTGAACCCCGGCGGCTCGTTGCTGTGTGAACCCGAAGGACATTCCACGTGCTCAACGTTCGTCGCCGCGCAGGCACCCTCTCCGTCGCGGCCGCACTGGTCGGATCGCTCGTCGCGTGCGGAGCGTCCGAGGAGGTACCCGACGTGGCCGCGGCGGCCACCGATGGCGGAACCTCGTATCCGCTGACGATCGAGAACTGCGGCGAGTCGGTCACCTTCACCTCTGCCCCGCAGCGAGTGGTCTCGCTCGATCAGAACTCCACCGAAATTCTTCTCTCTCTCGGCGTGCAGGACCGAATGGTGGGCACCGCGTCGTGGACCGATCCGGTCCGCGAGAACCTCGCCGACGCGAACGCCTCGGTTCCCCGGCTGGCAGACAACGCCCCGACCTACGAGGTCGTCGTAGACACCGAGCCCGACCTCGTCACCGCGTCGTTCGGACGACACTTCGAACAGGGTGGCGTCGCCCAGCGTTCGCGCTTCACCGAAACCGGTGCCGCCACGTATCTTTCACCGACCGACTGCGACGCCGGCCGCAGCGTCAACGGGGGCAACACCCGAACGACGCCGCTCACCATGGAGTCGCTGTACCAGGAGATCACCGAACTCGCGGCGATCTTCGACGTCAACGAGCGCGGTGCCGAGTTCATCGACGAACTGAAGACCCGCATGGACGACGCCACCGCGACCACAGCGAATTCGGATGTCTCCGTGGCATTCTGGTTTGCGGACACCAAGAGCCCGTACATCGCAGGCGGACTCGGCTCGGCCGATCTGCTCGCCAGAACGGCCGGTATGACGAACGTCTTCGCCGATACCGACGACGATTGGCCCGCCGTCGGTTGGGAGACCATGGTGGATCGGGATCCGACCGTTCTCGTACTGGGCGACCTGGCGCGCAACCGTTTTCCCGGTGACCTGCTCGCCGACAAGATCGCATTTCTCGAGTCCGACCCCGTCACCAGCACGATGGCCGCCGTTCGTGACAAGCGCTACATCTCGCTGCACGGTGCGGAGATGAACCCGTCGATCCGGGCCGTCGACGGCGTCGAAAAGGTGTCCGCCGGACTGCGCGACCTGGGACTGTCGTCCTGACCACGACCGTCGCCCCGCGACCCACCGTCCAACGCTCGCAGACCTCCCTTCACCTGTGGCGTTGGGTGTTGGCTCTGCTGGGCGGTGTCGTGCTGTGTGTGGTGTCGATCTTGGTCGCCATCACCCTCGGGCCGGCGAACATCTCACTGGTCAACGTCCGCGATGTGGTGCTCAATCATCTCGGCATCACCGACGTCCCGGTGAAGGTGTCCAAGAATGCGATCGTCTGGGAGGAACGGCTTCCCCGCGCGCTGGTCGCCGCAGCCAGCGGCGTCGGGCTCGGTATCTGCGGCGTCATCATGCAATCGCTTCTGCGCAATCCGCTGGCCGATCCGTTCGTGCTCGGGGTGTCCTCGGGTGCGTCGACCGGTGCCGTCGTGGTCGGTGTTCTCGGTGTCGGCGGTGCCGCACTCGGACTGTCCGGCGGTGCCTTCATCGGCGCGCTCGTCGCGTTTGCTCTGGTGCTCTTCCTCGCCCGCATGTCCGGCAGCGGAAACGACCGCGTCATCCTCGCCGGTGTCGCGACCACCCAATTGTTCTCTGCGCTCACCTCGTTCGTGATCTTCGCGTTCGCGGACTCCGACGAGACCCGCGGCGTGATGTTCTGGCTCCTCGGATCGTTCGAGGGTGTGCGCTGGAACGACGTCGTGCTGTGCGTGACGGTGGCGGGCATCGGTGCGGTGGTGTGTTGCTACTACGCGTATGTGCTCGACGCGTTCGCGTTCGGCAACTCGGTGGCGTCCTCGCTGGGCTTCGACGTCAAGAAGGTACGCCTGGCACTTCTGGTCGGAACCGCCCTGATCACCGCGACATTGGTCAGTGTGGCCGGTGCCATCGGATTCGTCGGCCTCATTCTTCCGCACGCAGCGCGACTGTTGGTGGGACCGAACCACAGCCGCCTCGTGCCCACCACTGCCATCATCGGCGCGATCTTCATGGTGTGGGTCGACGCCGTCTCCCGCGTCGCGTTCGCCCCTACCCCACTGCCGGTCGGTGTCGGCACCGCACTGGTCGGCGTTCCCGCCTTCATCGCAATCATGGCTCGCAAGAGGGGAATTCGATGACTCTGCACGCGTCGAACGTCTCGTGGAAACGCGGCGGGGCTCTGGTGGTCGACGGAGTGACGCTGCACCCCACGCCCGGCAGCACGGTGGGATTGTTGGGGCCCAACGGTTCCGGCAAGTCCTCGTTGCTGCATCTGCTGGCCGGAGCGGCGTCGCCCACCGCCGGTGTCGTCGAACTGGACGGCGCAGAACTCGGTTCGCTCAAACGCAAACACATCGCCCGCGCCGTCGCGGTCGTCGGACAGCACGCGCACACCGACGTCGACGTGACAGTTGGCGATGTCGTGCGTCTGGGACGTATCCCGCATCGCGGGGCGTTCGGTGGAAGCGACTTGGACGACGACGCAGTGGACGATGCGCTCGCGCAGACCGGACTCACCGACAAAGCAGATCGATTGTGGCGCACGCTGTCCGGTGGTGAGCAGCAGCGGGCGCACATCGCACGCGCACTCGCCCAGCAACCCCGCGAGATGTTGCTGGACGAGCCGACCAATCACCTCGACATCCATCACCAGCTCGAATTGTTGGCCCTCGTCGCTCGTCTCCCGATCACCAGCATCGTCGCGCTGCACGACCTGAACCTGGCCGCGATGTTCTGCGACGAGGTGTTGGTGCTCCAGGACGGAAAGGTCGTCGCAGGCGGTGCCCCTGCGGAGGTGCTGACCGAAGAACTCATCGCCGAGGTGTACCGAGTGCGGGCGCGAGTGTCCGTGGACGGCGACGACGGACGGGTGCACATCCGTTTCGATGCGGCGGCCGGGTACGAGACCTCCGCGGGGAAGAAGGACGCCAGCGTGGCGGCAGCATCTCGCCACTGATCGGCATCGGACTGCAGAGCCCCAGGGGATTGGGTGCCACGATTCGTGGTACCCCTGAACCATGAGCGAATCCACCAGCCCGGGCGTGTCGACCACGAGCCTGCCCGCATTCGGGTTCGAATCGACCCTGGCCGACCAGGTTCCCGGTGTCACCGTGCCGTGGCAGGGCACCCACGCACCGGATCCTCGCGTGCTGATCCTCAACGACGGCTTGGCCCGGTCACTCGCGCTCGGTCCGGAATCCTTGGCCACCGCCGAGGGGGCAGGCGTACTGTCCGGGTCCATTCCACCGGCCGAGACCGTCACCGTAGCGATGGCCTATGCCGGTCATCAGTTCGGCGGTTACCAACCTCTGCTGGGCGACGGCCGAGCGCTGCTGCTCGGAGAGCTCCGCGATGATCGGGGCCGCCTGGTCGATCTGCATCTCAAAGGGTCCGGCGCAACACCGTTTTCGCGCGGTGGTGACGGGCGTGCAGTGGTGGCTGCCATGCTGCGCGAGTACCTGATCAGCGAGGCGATGCATGCCCTGCACATCCCCACCACCCGATCACTCGCTGTCGTCACGACCGGGGAGCAGGTGGTGCGAGAAGGAGGTCCGCAACCCGGCGCGGTGCTCGCCAGGGTCGCGTCCAGCCATCTCCGGGTGGGAACCTTCGAGTTCGCTGCTCGGCGGGAAGGACTCGCGCAGCCCCTCGCGGACTACGCGATCGCCCGCCACTACCCCACGTTGGCCGAGCTCGAACCCGAGGATCGCTACCTCGCCTTCTTCGAGGCCGTCGTGGAGGCTCAGGCGTCCCTGGTGGCCAGGTGGATGTCGGTCGGATTCGTGCACGGTGTCATGAACACCGACAACACGACCATCTCCGGCGAGACCATCGACTACGGGCCGTGCGCCTTTCTGGACGCATACGACCCGGCAACGGTGTTCAGCTCCATCGACCACGGCGGACGTTACGCCTACGGCAACCAACCCGCCGTTCTCGGCTGGAACTTGGCGCGGTTCGGCGAAACACTACTGCCACTGGTCAATTCGGAGCCGAACGACGCCATCTCCGCCCTGACCGCGGTCCTGGACACGTACGGGGATCGCTACCGACAGCACTACTCCGCCGCGATGGCGGCCAAACTCGGCCTGGGAGACGACGGCGTGGACGCGGAGCTCGTCGACGACCTGCACCGGTTGCTCACGGACCACCGCGCCGACTGGACCCTCACCTTCCGCGCTCTCGCCGAGAACCTACGAGGGAACTCGGCACCGTTCGATTCACTCGTCCCACCCGATGCATCCGGCAGTTGGCTCGCGCGTTGGCGTGCTGCGGTCGCTGTTCGCGGAGAGGAGTTCTCCTCGGTCGCCGACGCCATGGACCGCGTCAACCCGGCATACATCCCGCGCAACCACCTGGTCGAGGCCGCTCTCCAGGCCGCGACGAACGGCGATCTCGGGCCCTTCGAGCGCTTGCTCGAGGTCGTCACGTCACCGTTCGGGCGACGCGACGAATGGTCGACGTATGCCACTCCTGCGCCCGAGCGCTTCAGCGCTGGGTTTCAGACCTTCTGCGGTACCTGACGATGTGAAGGGCAGCGCGATCAGGCAGGCGCAGCGAAGAATTCGAGGGCGATGTCGTCGGGATCACGGAACGAGATTCCAGACCCGTAGTGCGCGTGCTTGATTCCGCTGTGAACGATGCCGAGTCGGTCGAGCGTCGACACCCATGACGCCAGATCGTCCTGTGTGCAACCGAACGCGATGTGGTCCACACCCGGTCTCTTCTCGTCGAAGGCACCTGAGACCTGAGCCTCGCCGTGGGTGTGCAATCCGAAGAGCATGCCGCCGTCGAGCGCAAACACGGTGTGGTGATAGTTGCCGGATTCTTCGTCCTCGTCGAGAACGGGCGGCGCGTCGAACAGTCGTGCGTACCACTCGGTGCTGGCGGCAAGATCGGATACGGTCACGGCCACGTGGGAGAGACCGGGGAATTGCGGCATGCGCTGGTCCTTTCGTCGTCACCGTCCACGTTAGGCACCAACGTCTGCGTGCTACCGACGATCAGGGGAATACTGCCCATTCGGCGGGGTTCGGCCCAACCATCCCTGGTACCTCATCCCTGCGGCGGCTCCATGAATTCGATGGTCTCACCGTCCGGGCCCACTGCGTACATGACTCGGGTGCCCACCTTGGTGCCGCCGGCAATCGGTTGTGGAGTTCCCTGCGCCGTCCATCCGAACTCCGCGATACGCGTGATGACCCCATCGATGTTGTCGACCTCGAAAGCGAGATGGGCGAAACCCGGATCGTAGGGTCGAGACGACCCTCGTTCTCCCTGCACGTTGCGGTATTCCAGCAGCTCGACCGTCTGATCCGCAACGGAGACCACCGCCATCCGGACTGCGGCCCCGTGTGCTCCGGTGACCTCTCCGAGAAACTCTCCACTCATCACCCGTGCGTTCGAGGGACGCTCCGAGACCGTCGATCCAGAACCTGAGGGCGTCATCGAGGGAACCGACGGAGAATCCGACGTGGTCGGAGCGACGGAGTCGAAAGGACCGGCCCTGGAAGTCTTCACCCGGTGCGTTCACGAGGTGCGCTTCTGTTCGGCCCGTACGAGGCCGCCACCCACAATCAATCGCTGGATCTCGCTGGTGCCCTCGTACAGCCGGAGCAGCCGCACATCACGGTAGATGCGTTCGACCGGCACCTCCCGCATGTATCCCGCACCGCCGTGGATCTGGACGGCCAGATCGGCGACTTTTCCGACCATCTCGGTGCAGAACAGCTTCACGGCAGACGGAGCGATGCGCCGATCGGTGTTCTGCACCCATGCCCGAGCCGCCTCACGAACCATCGCCCGGCCCGCCATCACACCGACCTGCTGATCGGCGATCATGGCCTGCACCAGCTGGAAGTTTCCGATCGGCTCGCCGCCTTGAGTCGACGCTGCTGCGTACGACACCGATTCGTCCAATGCGCGCTGCGCCTGGCCGACGGCAAGCGCGGCGATGTGTACTCGCCCGCGTGCCAGTGACGTCATCGCCGCCTTGTACCCGATATCGCCGGTACCGCCCACCAACGCGTCGGCCTCGACACGCACGTCGGTGAAGTTCACATCGGCTGTGCCGGAGCCCTGCTGCCCCATCTTCGCGTCCTTGGCACCGACCTCGATTCCCGCCGTGTCAGCGGGAACCAGGAACACCGCGATACCGTTGCCGCTCTCCGGTTTCGGATCCAGCTTGGCGAAGACGACGAACATGTTCGCGATCGGCGCATTGGTGATGTATCGCTTGCTGCCGTTGATGATCCACCCGGTGCCCTCGACCTTCGCAGTGGTCTTCAAGCCCGCCGGATTGGATCCGGCCCCGTCCTCGGTCAGCGCGAAGGAGGCGACGATATCGCCGGCTGCCATGCCTGGCAGCCACGTCGCCTTCTGCTCCTCGGTTCCGAATCCGACCAGCACCTGCCCGGCGATCCCGTTGTTGGTGCCGAACATCGATCGCAACGCCAGCGAGGTGTAGCCGAGCTCCATCGCGAACTCGACGTCCTGGATCAGGTTCAGGCCCAGACCGCCCCACTCCTGCGGAAGCGCGTAGCCGAACAGCCCCATCTCCGCAGCCTGCGTCCGCAGATCCTCGGGGATCGAATCGGTGTTCATGATCTCGAGTTCACGCGGAACCACCCGTGACCGAACGAATTGCGAGATCTGCTTCAGCACGTCCGCGAAGACGTCGTCGGGTACATCGGGGTTCAGCGTGTCCATGGGACAACTATCAGCTAAGGCGATGCACTTCGTCTACTGACCGACTGGCCTTTCCTGCCAACGAGCGGATCGACGGCGGTCGACGAGTCCGACGAGCTGATCGACTTTCATCGCTGACTCGCCCGTCGACCAGACGATGCGCCGAAATCATCGAGGGCCCGCTCCAGGTCGAGGACGTCCGCATATTTGGCCTGCAGATCCAGCAAGTTCGACTCGTGCATTCCGGGTTCGCGGTCGCCGCACGCATCGGCGACCACGAGTGGCCGGAAGCCGTGCTGCAGTGCGTCGGTGGCACTCGCACGGATGCAGCCGCTGGTGGTCAGCCCACAGATGTACAGCGTGTCGATACCGCTCGCTGTGAGTGTGGCAGCAAGTGAGGTGCCGAAGAATGCACTCGCGTACTGCTTGGTCACCACGGTTTCGCCCGCGAGCGGACGGGGTTCCGCCGGAAAATCGCCGAGCTCCGAGCCTTCCTCGAAGATCTTCAACGCCGGGATCTTGGACATGAACAGGCCGCCGTCACGTCCACCGGGCTGATAGCTGACCCGGGTGAACACGACCGGAACACCGGCGGACCTGGCGGTCGAAACCAGTTGTGCCGCAGCTGCTACCGCCGCATCCACCGGAGCACGCAGGGGCGAGCCGTCCACCAGGTAGGCCGCGACGATGTCGACCACCAGAACCGCGGGGCTACGGCCCGGGCCCAGCTCACCCGCGAATCCCGATTCCCGGTACGACCCGAGGGTGTCACTCACGCTCGCACGGCCTTTCTGACGTTCACCGGCGGACGGGGCGCGGGAAGGCCGGTTTCGGCCTCGCACCGCTCGAGAATCACGTCGATCGACGGTCCCTTGTCGAACACCTCGATCTCCCCGCGCGCGGCCGACATCTCGCTGCGAACAGTCGCGGAGGCGGACGAATCGACGACACCGCCGTCATCGCAGACGATCCCGTACCCGATCCGAGCACCCTCGGTACTGACCAGACCCCGCCGAACTTCGAGACCGACCAGTTCGGGATCTCGGGTCAGCGGGTCACCCCAACCGCCGCCGCCCCACGTGACGAAGTGCAGTACATCGCCTCGTCCCACCGGCACCTCGTGGATCTTGCTGGCCAGTACCTCGACCTCACCCGATGCCCGAACGATCCACTTCTTCCCTCTCGCACCGGGTTTGCCGCCGTTGACTCCCCACGGATATGTGAGCCACCGGTCGTCGTGGATGGCAATGGTGCCCGGTTCCTCGAAGTAGTAGGCCACGTCGACGCCGTTGCCGCCGCGGTGCAGTCCGGCACCACCTGTATCGGTGACGGTCTCCCACCGCTCGATGCGCAGCGGGTAGTAGGACTCGAGGTACTCGCAGGGGATGTTGACGAACGACGGCCACAGCGAGTGCCCGTCGGGTCCGTCTCCCATCGGACGACCGGGGATGCCGCCGAATCCGATGGAGTACAGCTGGAACCATTCCCCGTCTCGCGCACCCCCGTCGTAGTGACCGGAGTACATGAAGTGCGGCGAGGACGAGAAACCCGCGGCGTTGAGAATTTCGGGATTGTTCTTGCCCAGCAGCCCACCGAAAAGGTCGAAGACGCGGCCGATTCCGTGATTGCGGCCGTTGAGTGCGGCCGGATAGCGCGGCTTCCAGAACGAGTCCTCGGGAATGGTCACGTCGATCAACGGATAGAAGCCGTCGTTCCAGAGAATTTGCGGATCGGCCACGGTGATGACGTAGATACCGAAGAACATGCGCACGAGGTTCTCGTTGATGAAGTAGTTGATCGGCCCGACGGCCTGGGGCGCGGCCTTGCTGAAGTCGAGGTGGATCTTCTCGCCGTGTCGAGTCAGCTCGATCGTCAGTTCGTAAGGGCCGTAGCCACATCCGTCATCGCAGATGAAGTCGCTGAACTCGATGGTCTCGCCGTCGACGAACAGCATCGCGAGCAGCACCTTCATGGCCTGATAGTTCCGGTCGAGCAACGCGTCGAGCGCCGACAGGTACACGTCCACACCGAACCGGTCGCAGAGCTCCACGATGCGACGCGATGCGGTGGTGCACGCCGCGACGAGTCCGTTGAGGTCTGCCCGATTCCAGTCCGGTTTGCGCACCTGGTTGAGAATGATGTCCAGGGCGGTCTCGTTCAATTCGCCTGCGCTGTAGAGCTTGAAGGGCGGAATGATGACGCCCTCCTCGAAGATGGTGTGCGCGTCGGTCGGCATGGACGACGGCGTCTTACCCCCGACGTCGGCCATGTGCCCGAACATCGACGACCAGCCGACGACGCGTCCACTGTGGAAGATCGGGAGGACGATGAGCCAGTCGTTGGCGTGGCTGATCGCGGCACCACAGGCGTACGGATCGGAGGTGAGCAGGATGTCGCCCTCGCCGACGGTGCCAGAGAAGTTGTCGAGGAAATCGGGGACGGACAGACCGAACTGCCCGACCACCATCTTGCCGCTCGGATCCGCGATGAGCGGAAATTCGTCGTGCTGTTCACGAATACCCGGTGACAACGCCGTTCTGAACAGCACCTCATCCATCTCCGCCCGTGCGTTTCGCAGGGCGTTCTCGATGATGTCGAGCGTGATCGGGTCGACCGGAACGGTGGTGAACGGAGTCTTCGAGGTCTCGATGATGGTGGCCATCAGTTCTCCTGGAGTCGCGTGGTGCGGTGGGTATCGTCGGTGTCGACAGGCGCGATGAGAAGGCAAGCACTCCGGTGGACCGTCGCTGCGTGACCGGACAGCACCAGCGTGGTGGAGTCCATCTCGGTGATCACCGCGGGGCCCGTGACGACGTTGCCGGCCAACAGTTTCGAGCGGTCGTAGATGCCGGCCTTCGTGTGCTGCCCGTCCATCCACACGTCGTTCGTGGTGATCAGCGCCGCGGACGGATCGTCGGTGCCCTCCGCCAACGGCTGGAACGCCACCTCGGGACGTGGACCACTGACCGTGACCCGAAGATTGATGACCTCCCGTTCGTTCTTCAGCAGGAACGAGAACAGTCGCTGGTGTTCGGCATCGAAAGCAGAGCCGAGGGTGGACAACAGCTCACCCGAATCGAGGGCGGCCGCGTCGATATCGACGGGAATCTCGAAGCCCTGGCCCTGATAGCGCAGGTCCACTTGATATTTGGCGGTCTGCTGGTCTGCCTGCACCCCCTCGGCAGAGAGCCTTTCCGACGCCGACTCGGCCAATTCGGCAAGGGCGCTACGCAACTCGCCGTCGTCGATGTCGGAGAAGGCGCGAACCATGGTGCGCGCGGCCTCGTCCCGAAGACACGTCGTGGCGTCGCCGTACGCGCAGAGAACCCCGGGCGACGGTGGCACGATCACCGGCCACGAACCGGTGAGTCGACCCAGAGCGTTGGCATGCAGGGGCCCGGCACCGCCGAACGAGACGAGCGCGAAATCGCGAGGGTCGTAGCCCTGTTGCACGCTGACCAACCGCAGGGCGCCGAACATGTTCTCGTTGACGATGTCGACGATCCCTGATGCGGCTTCCTCTGGACTTCCCAGGCCGATGGCGTCGGCGATCGTCGCCACGGCGGTACGGCTCGCCTCGGCGTCGAGATCGACCTCCCCACCCGCCAACGAGGCAGGGAGATAACCGAGTACGACGTTCGCGTCGGTCACCGTCGGGTCGGTTCCGCCCTTCCCGTACGCGGCCGGTCCGGGGTCGGCACCGGCCGATTGCGGCCCGACCCGCAGTGCGCGCGTCAACTCGGGCACGTGCGCGATGGAGCCGCCACCGGCTCCGACCGTGCGCACGTCCACGCTCGTGGCGCGGACGGCAAGGTCGCCGACCTTGGTCTCACGGCCGATACGTGGTTGACCACCGAGTACGAGGGCGACGTCGGTCGACGTCCCGCCCATGTCGAAGGTGAGGAAGTCGGAGAATCCGGCTTGTTCGGCAAACCAGACGGCACCGGTGACACCACCGGCCGGGCCGGACAACAGCAACGACACCGGTGCCTCCGATGCCTTTGCCGACTGCACCAGTCCCCCGTCACTCCGGAGGATGGACAGTGGAGCCTTGATCCCCCTGTCCTGCAACGAGTTGTCCAGGTTACGGACGTATCGCGATACCTCCGGTTGCACGTAGCTGTTGGCGACCGTGGTCAGAGTTCGCTCGTATTCGCGCATCTCGGGCAGTACCTGGCTGGAGATGGAGATAGGAATGCCCGGTAGCTCGTCGGCAGCCCACTCGGCAATCTGCTTCTCGTGGGTGTCGTTCGCATACGAGTTGATGAGTGAGATCGTGAGAGCTTCGATGCCGGCACCGGCCAGTCGACGCAATTGAGTCCGCGCCTGGTTCTCGTCGAGCGCCGTCACCTCGCTGCCGTCCGCCGACAGTCGACCCACGACCTCGACGGTGTTCTCCAGCGCTGCAAGCGGTTCGGGCTTTGGCCAGATGATCCACCCCGCCAGACCGCCCGGAACGTACGATCTGGCGATCTGTAGGACCTGCCGGAACCCGTCCGTGGTCACGAGTCCGACGCGCGCACCGCGGCCCTGAAGGATGGCGTTGGTCGCGACCGTGGTTCCGTGCAGGACCTGATCGATCTCCGACGGTTCGATCCCGGCCTCCGAACATACTTTGTCGATGCCGTTCAGCACCCCGACGGACTGATCGGCGGGTGTCGACGGAGTCTTGGCTCTGAAGGTGGTGCCGGTCGTTTCTTCGAGAAGTAGGACATCGGTGAATGTTCCGCCGACGTCGACGCCGAGTCGATAGCGCATGATGATCTCCCGTGGTGTGCGGTGCGATGAGTGAGGGCGATGCGGCCGAGCTCAGATGATGCCGCGGTCGACGAGCGCAGCCCGTTCGGCCTCGGTGAGACCGAGAAGCGACCCGTAGATGTCCGAGTTGTGTTCGCCGAGTTCGGGTCCTGCATGCCGGACGGCACCGGGACTGTCGCTGAGCTTGGGCACGACCCCCGCCATCGGGATCTCGCCGAAATCGGGGTGGGCCAGCCGCACGATGGCCTCACGAGCCGCGAAATGCGGATCGTCGAACATGTCGCGAGCGGTGTAGATGCGGCCGGCGGGGACGCCTGCAGCGTGAAGAATGTCGAGGACCTCGTCGGTTCCGAGCTCTGCGGTCCACGCTCCGATGATGGCGTCGAGTTCTTCCATGTTGACCCCACGTGACGCGTGGTCGACATAACGAGGATCGGATACGAGATCGGCCCGGCCCATAGCGGTGACCAGGCGGGCATATACCGAATCCTGGTTCGCGGCAACCAGAATCATCTCCCCGCCCTTCGTGGGATAGACGTTGCTCGGCGCAATGTTCGGCAGCACCGACCCGGTGCGCTCGCGCTGGTAACCACCGATCTCGTATTCGGGGAGCAGTGATTCCATCATCGCGAGCACGGCCTCGTAGATCGCCGAATCCACCAGTTGCCCACGCCCCGTTCGCTCCCGATGGTGAACGGCAGTGAGGACGCCGATCGTCGCGAACACCGCAGCCAGGGAGTCACCGAGCGAGATTCCGGCCCGAGACGGTGGCAGATCGGGATTGCCGGTCACGTAACGGATTCCGCCCATTGCCTCACCGATCGAACCGAACCCGGCTCGGGGAGAGTAGGGCCCGTCCTGGCCGTATCCGGTGACCCTGGCCATGATCAGGCGTGGGTCCAGCGTGCGCAGATCCTCGTACCCGAGCCCCCATCGCTCGAGGGTGCCGGGGCGGAAATTCTCGACGACGATATCGGACTTGCCGATGATGTTGCGCGCCAGCGCTTGTCCTTCTTCGGTGCGAAGATTGCACGTCACCGACTTCTTGTTTCGCGCCACCACCGGCCACCACAGCGACTTGCCGTGGGGTTTTTCCCGGCCCCATTGCCGCATCGGGTCTCCCTTGCCCGGCGGCTCCAGCTTGATCACCTCGGCTCCGAAATCGGCGAGAAGCTGTCCGCAGAACGGCCCGGCCAACAATTGACCCATCTCGACTACTCGCAGGTCTGACAACGGCCCCGGGGTGGCTTCGCTCATTCGGACTCCTTGACTTCGTCGGGTGTGAGGGATTGGAGCAGAACGTGTTTCGCGGCACGGACGTGAGCACGCATCACCGAATCGGCCCAGATTTCGTCACCGCTGGTCAGTGCTGCCACCAGATCGCGATGGTGCGCGTGACTACGAGCGACGTCGGCCGGTGCATAGCGGTGGAAGGTACGCATCACGAGGGGGAACTGGATGACTGCGCCGAGCATCGTCAGCAAGCGAGTACTGGCGGCGGCAGTACGCACGATGGCGTGGAACTCGTCGTTCAGCTGCGCCATCAGGTCGAGTTGCTGCCCGTTGGCCGCGGCCGACTCCATCAGGTCGCACAATTCGCTCAACCTGTCGATGTCCTTGTCGCCGATGCGGCGCGCCGCCCGAGCCGCGGCCATCGCTTCCAGCGTCATGCGCAGGTCGTAGATCTCCTCGAGATCGTCTGCCGTCCAGGTGTAGACACGTGCGCCCCGGTGGGGAACGACCTCCACGAGCCCTTCCATCTCGAGTTGCCTCAGAGCCTCCCGGACGGGTGTCCGACTGGTCTCGGCCAGTTCGGCGATATCGACCTCACCCAGCCGTGCGCCGGGCGCATAGGTTCCCGCGATGATGCCGTCGCGGATGTGGGAATACACGCGATCCACGGCCCTGACCATGCAGGCCTCCATTCGATGATGGGTGATTGTTCACAACTTAGGGCTGTGGCGCTGAGTTGTCAGCGCTTCCAGAAAATTGAAACCGGCAAAATCGAGGTATTGCATGCAATACCGTTCAGGTGGAAGATCGGTCCATGACTTCCGTGCACCTTGTCGAAGTGGGCCCGCGTGATGGATTGCAGAACGAGAAGACTGCGCTGTCGGTGGATCAGAAGATCGAGTTGATCGCCCGCAGCGTTGCAGCGGGAGCCAAGCGAATCGAAGCGGTCAGCTTCGTCAACCCGAAACGGGTGCCACAGATGGCAGGTGCCGAGGACGTGATGGCCGGGATCGAGCGACGCGACGACGTGTCCTACATCGGCCTCGTGCTCAATCGCCGCGGTCTCGACAGAGCGATAGAAGCACGCGTCGACGAGGTCAACGTCGTGGTCGTCGCATCCGAGGAGTTCAGCCGGCGAAATCAGAATTGCTCTGTCGCAGAGGCAGTGTCGACTGCACGCGATGTCATTCGAGATGCAGGGTCCGCAGGCCTGGCCACCACCGT
Organism: Rhodococcus sp. ARC_M5; assembly: GCF_022810405.1. Taxonomy (GTDB): domain Bacteria; phylum Actinomycetota; class Actinomycetes; order Mycobacteriales; family Mycobacteriaceae; genus Rhodococcoides; species Rhodococcoides navarretei. The sequence continues at coordinate 16,495 of NZ_JALGQE010000003.1, read as the reverse complement.
CACCATCGCGGCAGCGTTCGGTTGCCCGTTCAGTGGCGAAGTGGATCCTCGGTTCGTGGGCGAGATCCTTGCGCAGTTGGCCGACGACCGACCGTCGGAGATCGCTCTGGCGGACACTATCGGCGTCGGTGTGCCGGCACAGGTGCGCGTGTTGGCCGACACCGCACGTACACGAGCACCGGGAATCCCGCAGCGCTGGCATTTCCACAACACTCGAAACACGGGGTACGCCAACGCATTGACGGCACTGGATACGGGCGCGCAGGCGTTGGACGCCAGCATCGGCGGCTTCGGGGGATGCCCGTTCGCCCCCGCAGCGACGGGCAACATAGCGTCCGAGGACCTGATCTACGCACTCGATCGATCCGGGGTCGACACCGGTGTGCGTCAACAGGTTCTGGTCGAGGCCGCCTCGTGGCTCGGGAATGCACTGGGCAAAGAGGTGCCCGCACTACTCGGACGGGCCGGGGCTTTTCCGAGCGGGTGAGCGCACGCCGGCACCGTTCACCGGATCCGCGGCGGGCCACAACTCGGCGGCGTCGATCCTTCGAGGGACAGATCAGCGACGGGTCGCGACGAACACGTCGACCGGATGCGGCACCCGAGGTCTGCCGTCGGTGCCCGGCACCGAGACCGCATCCAGGTAGGCCCGCACCGGCCCGCGCAAATCCGGGGTCAGCCTGGCCTGCACCGCAAAGTCCAACACCTCGTCACTCGCGGAGGCGAGGTCGATCTGCGCGTCGAGTGCAATCACGTCGTCGAGGAAAATCCCGGCGTCGACGAAGGCCTTCTCGACATCGGCGCTGAACCACTGCCGGTGGCCCTCCAGCGGCGGGGCGAGGGCGACCACCAACGCGTTGAGTGCGGCCGTCGGCGCTATGGCCACCCACAGCTGGCCGCCTGGTCGCAACAGGCCGAGCGCGACACGCAGCGTCGTGCCCAGGTCCGGGACGTAATACATCGAGTGCACGAACATCACGACATCGAAGGTTTCGTCCAGCGAGGAGTCGTCGAACGGGGCGACATACGCGTCGGAGCTGAGCTCGTCCGCTCCCAGCGCGGACATGGTGGCGGCGAAGCGCTCCGCACTTCCCACCCAGGGGTCGACGCCGACGTACCGAACCGGTCGGCCGGGTACCCCCTGCACCAGCCCCGCCGCCAGCCGCGCGTCCAGCGAACCGTCACCGCAGCCCACCGACAGCACCGAGATCGGGCCATCCCCCATTCCGGTCAGCCGGCCCGCGAGGTGTTCGGCGATCAGGCGGCGCTGGTCGGAGAGACACTCGAAAGCGGCGTGCCCTCGGGCGTAGGCATCGGGCTCGAGGCCGGCGAGGGCCGCAGCGCCACGCCGCACCGCGCGTACGCCGTCGAGGAGCACTGCCGCAGTGTCGGTCGACGAAGTCGGAGCTATGTTGGACACCACACCGAGTGAACCACGACGCGCCCACGAGTGCGTTGCGGTTGGCTTCCCGAGAGGAGTGCCGTGAGCAACGGAGACACAGCCGAACGCAGTCTCGAGCATTGGAGCGAGGCCGGCCGCACGGGTATGGAGGCGTTCTACGCCCTGGCCACCGAGGACTACCACCAGCTGGCCCTGGCCGCCGACTGGCCCGCACTGCTCGCCGGACGGGCGCACGAGAACTGGTCATTGCTCGACGTGGCCTGCGGCAGCGGCAAGTTTCCCACCGCGCTGCGTCGCTACACGGACCTGTCCGCCGTACCGGAGCTGGCCTACGACCTGCTCGACCCGTCCGAGTTCTCGGTGGCAGAGGCACGCGGGGCGCTCGGGGCACCGTTTGTGGCCCGCCACGACTTGGTGATGACTCTGCAGGACCTACCCGACGATCACACCGGCTACGACGTCGTCTGGGCCACGCACGCGCTGTACGCCTTGCCGCCTGCCGAGCTGGACGCCGCAGCCGAAAGGTTCGTGTCCGCACTGGCTCCCGGCGGTCTCGGACTGATCGCGCAGGCCACGGCGGCCTCGCATTACATCGCGTTCTACGACGCTTTTCGCGCCGGCGTACGCGAGGCCACGCCGTACACGACGGCCGAACAGGTGCGTGACGCGCTGATCCGAGCCGGTGCAGACGTGCGCGACCAACGCGTCACGTACACGACCGGCACTTCCGATCGCGTTGTCGCAGAGGGCTTTCTGCAACGCTGCGCCTTCGACGACTCGGTGTCGCTGGAAGAGATGGAAGCGGCACCGGTGCTGGGCGACTACCTTGCCTCCTGCCGGGACGCATCCGGTTCCTACACCTTCTCTCATGAGGCGGCGCTGCTGTGGCTCTGACGAACGAACGGCTCCCCGAACAGAATCGCGACGGCGGTATCGATCAGGATTGGGCAGGTGACGATCAGGACTGGTGGGATTGGTACGTCACGCTGGCCGCCAATGACACGATGCCGACCGAGCTGGTCGACGGTCCCGGCCTACCCGACGTCGAGGCGGCGACGGACGCGCAGGTCGAGCGTGAGCTTGCCGAGCCGTACGACCTCGACCCTGCTGCCGTCGACGCATTCGCTCGTCACGCCTTCGTGCGGCTGCCCGCCGTGTTCTCCCCGGCCGTTGTGCGTCGGCTCGCCGAGCGCCTCGAGGAGCTGCTGCGAGCCGAGCACGGCGAGAACGTGGCCGGCAGATTCACCGCGCTGGAACAGATGTGGCTCCATGACGACTTAATGCGCGCCGTGGCGCTGTCACCGCGAATTGGCGGCGTGGCCGCGGCGTTGCTCGACGAACCGGCCGTTCGGCTCTATCACGACAACGCGCTGTCCAAGGAGCCCGGTTGCGGACGCACTCCCTGGCACCACGACGCCGAACATTTCCCGCTACAGACCACCCAGGCGGTCACTGCGTGGATGCCGATGTCGGCGATCCCCGGACGAATGGGTCCGCTGTCGTTCGCTCGCGGCCGCAAGGTGCTGGACGAGGTTGCGGATTTGGAGTTCGACAAGGTCGGCACGTCGTACGACGAGGCCGTCACGAAGCGCTTCGTCGAGCGCGACGTCGCAGTCGAGTCGACGCCGTTCGCCGTGGGCGACGTGTCCTTCCACTCCGCGCTGTGCTTCCACACGGCGGGGCCGAACCTGACGACGCAGCCGCGTCGAGCCCTGGCCAACACCTACTTCGCCGACGGGGCTCGAGTCGTGGAGTCGCCGACGCTGATCAGCGGCACGTGGCGCGAATTCCTCCCCGGCGTCGAGCCTGGGGGCCTTGCGGCTTCCGAGCTGAACCCGGTGGTCGGCCGCCGCTGATTCGCAGCTCGACCGTTTCAGTGGACACACGTACACTGGATTCGGTGGGGAAGAAATCTCAGCGCACGCAGGAACTGGGTGAACTCGGCGAGCTCACCCTTCGCGAGCTGGCGTCGGCCGCAGGTGGTGTTCGCGCCGTCCACTCGGCAATTGCACGTCGGACGTTCGCTGCCGTACGTCTCGGCGTCGGTCCCGCCGCACGACCGACACAGCTGATGCACGACGCCATTTCCGCAGGCACCTACGCGAGCATCGAGGCCGCCTGCACCGGCGCAGCCAAGGCAGTCGGTGCCATCACGGGCGGCGACGACGCGTCCGAGGACGACCCCCGCCCGTCGCCGTCGCACACCACCCTCGGCGCACAGACCATCGCGATCTTGCACGGCCTCATCGGCGACGACATGGAGCGAACCTCCCGGGTCCTCGCCTACCCGATGTCGATCCGCGTCGACGGACGCCCGGTAATTCCGAAGTACCGCGCTCTGGCCACTGCTTTTCCCGACGCGGGAGCACACCTCGTGGTGTTCCTGCACGGGCTCGTGGAGACCGAATCGGCATGGCGGCTCGGCGGGCGGCCCACCTACGGGGAGCGGCTGGATTCCGAAGCCGACACCACCTCGATCTTCCTGCGCTACAACACCGGACGTCGTATCGCCACGAACGGCGCCGACCTGTCGGAACTGCTGGAACAACTCGTGCCGGCGTGGCCCGTCCGGGTTCACCGCATCACCCTGGTCGGGCACTCCATGGGAGGACTGGTCTCACGCAGCGCCGCTCATCACGCCGCCGAGAGCGGCCATCGATGGGTGGACCTGTTGACGGACGTATTCACCCTGGGGACACCACATCTGGGTGCGCCACTCGCGCACGGCGTTCACGTCGCCACAGCAGCGCTGGCACTCACACCCGAGACCCGGCCGTTCGCACACCTATTGGCGCGTCGAAGCGCCGGAGTCCGCGATCTGATCCACGGATCGATCACCGAAGACGAGGGACACGCCAGCTACGCCGACGGATTCGACGTCGGAGTTGCCGCGGATATCTCGGTTCCGGAGGGGGTGCGGCATCATCACGCCTCCGCGATCGTCACCGGAAACCCGCGACACCCGGTCGGGATCTTCGTGGGCGACGGGTTGGTACGAACTGATAGCGCCGGCGGACGGAACACACTGCGCAACATAGGACTTCGCCCGGACGACGGTCTGGCAATCAACAGCGCGCACCACTTCACCCTGCTCAACGACGAGAGAGTCTATGGGTGGATGCGGCGTGCACTGGTCGGTGAATCCGATCCACGACTCCAGTTGTGAGCTACTGTTCGGCCAGACCTGTTGCCGCTGAGAGATATTCACGGGAGTCCCGAAACGTCTGCGCCACGCCGCGTCCCGCGATGGCCCGGTACCGACTGATCTGATCGTCGTCGAGAAGATCGAGCACCGTGCTGGAATCCGCATGCATCCAACCACCGTCTCGCACCAATTCGTGGGCCCGCTTGCCCTGCAACGCTGCAATCCCTTCGACCCTGATTCCGTTCGGATCGGTCGACACCGCGATGTAGTAGGCCTTCTTGCCCGAGTAACCGGCCTTGACCTTCGAGCGCAGCCGCAGGACGGCAGCGGCCGCGTCATCGACGGCAGACGAATGCTCGTCCGAGCCCGATTCGGCAGCTGAGAGTCGCGCGATCTCAGCATCCAGTCCGGCAAGCAAAGTGGCAAGGTACTCGAGATCGCTCATCAACTCATGATGCCCTACAACAGTGAGCTTCCGAACCAGCACTCGACGACAGGCATACTCGAGGAGCGTGCGCGCATTCCGACCCTGACGCAACGAAGGTAATGACGACATGACACAACTCGGCCTCGGCCTTGCCGCACTCGGGCGACCCGAGTACCTGACGATCGGGCACTCGGATGCTGTGGACGGGCGATTCGATCCGGCAGCCTTGGAGCAGCTGTGCCACGCAGTGCTGGACACCGCGTGGGACAGCGGAGTTCGACACTTCGACGTTGCGCGCTCCTACGGGTTGGCCGAGCGGTTCCTCGGCAGCTGGCTGTCTCGACACCCGAATCGGCGCGAGAACCTCACGGTCGGCTCAAAATGGGGATACGCCTACGTCGCCGATTTTCGGCGCAAAGCCGAAGTTCACGAGGTCAAAGAACACTCGGTGGCACGTTTGGCCGAACAGTGGCCGCAGACCCTGCACGACCTCGGCGACGCGCCAGATCACTACCTGATCCACAGCGTCACCCCGGACAGCCCTGCCCTCACCGACACGGCACTGCTCGACGAACTACGGGTCATAGCCGAGGGTGGCACCCGAATAGGTGTCAGCACCAGCGGGCCGCACCAAGCCGACGTGGTGGACGCAGCGCTCGAGCTCGGACTGTTCAGCTCCGTGCAGTCGACCTGGAACCCTCTCGAACCGTCCGTCGGCCCGTCCCTGGCGCGAGCCCACGAGGCCGGTTGGTTCGTCGTCGTCAAAGAAGCAATGGCCAATGGCCGACTCGTGGCGGAGGATTCGGAGCTTGCGCGGGTCGCGGACGCAGCCGGGGTGGGCCGTGATGCCCTCGCACTGGCAATTGCACTCGCGCAACCATGGGCCGATGTCGTGCTCTCCGGCGCTGCCACCGCGGGGCAACTGAAGCAGAATGTAGCCGCGCTTTCGATCGACCGCGAGCTGATCGCAGCCAGCGATCCGGACATGGCAGAAAACCCAGAGAGCTACTGGGACAACCGCTCTCGCCTGGCATGGACGTGATCGCGTCGATACTCGCTGATACTACGGTGCCCCGATCCGGTCCACCGCCTCGAATCAGCTCCTCCGTTTCGGATACCTGACTCCGATCGGCGTCGTATTTACGAATGTGAGGAGCTGATCCGCAGCGATGGTGAGGGCAGGGGCACGGTGGACGGTCTCCGCCGTATGGGGGTCGTGTTCGAGCTTGCCGAGCCGGTGTCTGGCGGCACAGGAGCGTTTGGGACGATTCGGGCATGACGACGAACGGGCAGACGCCCTCCGCCGATGGGTACAACGAGCAGAGTAGACACGGGCTGGATCAGCGACCCGGACTCGATGACGTTGCCAGGGGACGGCCGCCGGCGACGGAATTGGCAGCCAACGTCGTACGCGGCGGTCTGATCGGCCTAGCGGAAACGGTTCCCGGGGTCTCCGGCGGCACGGTTGCCCTGGTCACCGGCATCTACACCAGGGCCATCGCGTCGGCGAAGCATCTGACGGACATCCCCAAGGCCGTGGTGACGCGGTCCGACGTGCGCGCCGAAGTCCGTCAGGTCGATTGGTGGCTGCTCGTCACGGTCGGCGTCGGCATGCTGCTGATGGTGTTCTCGGTGGCGGGGATCATGGCGAATTTCGTCACGGATCAGCCCGTCTACTCCAAGGCACTGTTCATGGGCATGATCGCGATGTCGGTGGCGATCCCGTTCATGGAGATCACTCGTGGCGCTTTCCCCACCACCCGGTCCCGACTGTCTGCCGTGGCTCTGTTCGTCGTTCTTGCGGTCGGGGTCGTCGTTCTCACATCGTTACCCGGGGCCGAGGCGTCGAATCCGTCGCTGATTCTGGTGTTCTTCGCCGCGATGATCGCAATCTGTGCGCTCGTGCTGCCAGGCGTATCGGGGTCGTTCTTTCTGCTGGTCATCGGCCTGTATGCGCCGACGCTGACAGCCGTCGACGAGCGGAACCTGACGTACCTGGCCGTGTTCGCCCTGGGCGCTCTGGCGGGGTTGGTCAGCTTCGTTCGAGTGCTCGAGTGGTTGCTGGCGAACTACCACGATCTGGCGATGGTCGCCGCTGCCGGCCTGCTGTTGGGGTCGTTGCGTGCACTGTGGCCGTGGCAGGGCGAGAACAGAGAACTGCTGGCCGTCGGCAACGAATGGCCCGCTGCCTTGGGGTTGTTCGCCGTCGGAGTGGCGGTCGTGGCGGTGGTCGCCATTGCTCAGCGACGACTGGCAACCACGCGTACGCCCTGACCGAACCGGCAGGCGTAGCCGGCCATCCACGCCCCTCGTCGGAATCCGCACCGCCTGCAGGCACCGTGAATTCCCACGAGGGGCGTATGCGCCCGCGAACCCTCCACACCGGCCCGCACAGACACAAGAACTCCGATCCCAGGGACGGAATCGGAGCGGTGGAGCCTCCTAACGGGATTGAACCGTTGACCGCTCGCTTACAAGTATGTTGCGAGACAACCAGATACGTCCGCATGGAACCACCATGGAGCTGCTGACCTGCATCGACCGTCCAAGCGGGACCATCCGAATCCACTCTCGTAGGTACCAACATGTGACACGCTCGTGACACCGAGACCCAACTCCACCCAAATACGGTAGTTGTAAACCGACGTTGTACAACACATCCGACACCTCGGCCCACTGGCTCGAACGAACATCAGTATTCTTTGGACCGACAAACACCCGGTCGTTCGCGCAGTCCCGTTGTGGTTGGTTTCGGTCTTGCCTGGCGTGAGGGCGAACGGTTGACTCGCGGCCCCGACGGGAAAGCGGTGAGCTAAAGAATGGAGCTTGCTCGGCTTCGACGCCGCCGCGAGCTCCGGTGAAACTCCGGTAAAACGGTCGGTACTGGTCGGTCGTCGTCGGTCACCACCGGATGGCAGCGTCCCCCACGCTCGGCGTTTGTGCAGGTCAGCGGCTCGTTCACCCAGTGGGCGCATCAAGCGATAGACGCAGAGCCGACGTGATTAGGTCGTCGGTTCGGTTCTGGTGGTCGCGCGATGCGCTGGCCTCACGGCTCTGCCCGACACCGACGTCGCTCTCCTCTGCGACGGACCCCTCGCCGGCTGAGCGCTCGCGGCCGGCATCCTGTCCGTGTGCCGAAAGGCCTCGCTCCGCTCGGCAACGCAGCGTGGCGTTGTGTCGCGACCTGGACGTGCGAGGTGTCAACGGTGCGTCGGCGCAACGATCGTTGTGTGCGCAGCGAGATGCTCCATGCCGCACGCGCGGCGCGCACGAACGCAACGCCCCGGAACGCCAACGACCCGTCATCGCTGCGACGCGCAACGCGTCTCCCGTCACGGCAACGGATCGCAACCACGACCCCGCCCACGGCGCCTCGCGGGACGGAGGGCAAGTTGACACAGTTGCGCTGCCATGGAGCCGCGCTGGCTCTCTCGATGACCACCGGTGAAACAGTGCCGCTCCAGGCTTGCGCCTGGTGTTGCCTGGCCTCCTCGTGATCGGCCCGTCGGGGATCGTCAACGTGGTGCGGGTGTCGAGGCGGTCGGGTCCGACGGCTCGGCGGGGCGCGATCGTCTCGTGCGTTGGCGGACTACGGGAGCTTGGACGCGAGGACGTCGGCCGCCAGGATCTCGGGTGCTGCGCCGAGGAGGTGCTGGTTGGCCATCAGGGCTGCGACGATGGCGCCGTTGGCGTGGGCGTCGCGAGCGGCCTCGTCGGGGAATGCATCGAAGATCCAGAAGGTGTCGGCGTGGGTCCTAGCCGCGAACCAGACAATCGTTCCTACTTCTTCGTTGGCGAGTGCGACAGCGCCGGCGAGCAGATCGGCGAGCGCGTCGTGCTGTCCATCGGCCGCGACGATCTTGGCGACGAAGGCATACGGAAGTGATGCGGGTGTGGACATGAGGGGTTCTCCTTGAAGTCGGGGTTCTTCGTGGGGCGAGTTCAGCTTATGACGAGCGAGGGCCGGTGGGGAGTGGCGTATACGACAGTATTGCTATTGTTCGCGCCATGCGTATCGGACTGATCGCGATCGACGGCTGCTTCGGTTCGGCTGTCGCGTCGGTCATCGACATCGTGCGGGTGGCCGACGGAGCCCGCGGCGATGTCGACCCGCGGATCGACCCGATCGAACTCGCCATCCTCGGACCGAAACGGCGAGTGACCACGACGGCATCGATGACCCTGTCGGTAGACCACCCGCTGTCGGAGTCCGGAGAGTTCGACGTGGTCGTCGTCCCTGCGCTTGGAACCCTCACGGCCGCCGCTACCAACGACGCCCTCCAGAGCCGAGATGCACGTTCGGTCATCGCCTCACTCGGGCGCCTCGACGACGCGACCACCCGGATCGCCGCGGCGTGCACCGGCGTGTTCGCCGTCGCCGAGACTGGACGGATGCATCATCGGCGGGCGACGACCAGCTGGTTCCTGGGGCCGGAGTTCCTGAAGCGCTATCCGACCGTCGCCCTCGATCTCGACACCATGGTCGTGGTCGACGGGAACCTCGTCACCGCCGGCGCCGCGTTCGCCCACATCGACCTCGCGCTCTCACTCGTGCGATCGATCAGCCCCGACCTGGCCCAACATGTCGCCAAGCTCCTCATCATCGACGAGCGTCCGTCGCAGGCGGCCTTCGTCGCCTACGAACATCTCCGGCACGAGGACCCGATCGTCGTCGAGTTCGAACGCTTCGTGCGCGCCCGCCTGGACGAACCGTTCAACGTCGCCTTCGTCGCGCAGTCGCTCGGCACCAGCCGGCGCACCCTCGAACGACGAGTCCGTGCGGCGCTCAACCTCACTCCGCTCGGCTTCGTCCAACGGCTTCGCATCGAACGAGCGCGGCACCTCTCAGCAACCACGGACCTCACCTCCGCCGAGATCGCGCTACGGGTCGGCTATGCGAACGCCGAGACTCTGCGCTCCCTCCTGCGCAGGGAGCGACGCCGTTCCTGACCTATCGCCATGCCTGTAGCCGGTGTCCTAGCGCTCGGTTGGAACCACCTCTCAGCACGTCGCGTCGACTCTCCTGCGTCGCCCCTGGACGACCCACTCGACACGCCCGCAGCACAGGCCATGTGACGTGCCCCGGCTTCCCGGGCGGTCGGGGTTGGGTGGCTGTGATGTCGCTGCGTTCTCGTCGAGGGGGTCAGCAGACCCGATCAGGGTCGATTGGGATGAGCCGCGAAGGCGGTCAGGTCAGGGCGGCCGAAGCCGGCCGGCGGGGTAGCGTCGGACACGTCGAGGTCTTTCGGATGGATGGCGTAGGAACCTCCATCGTCGGGAGACCTCGACGTCTATCTGCGGACCGACGCGCCCGGCCGACCTACACCGTCATCTGGGAAGAGCCGGGAAAGCCGGCGCACTGTGAATTTGCCGTCGGAACAGGCATTCGGAGTTGGGTGGGTCGTGCCGAATCTCAGGGAATCTCGATACCGGTCAGAACGAGCACCTTCTCCTGCGTCAGGTCCTCCATCGCCGAATGCACCCCTTCTTTGCCCATCCCAGAATCTTTGACTCCGCCGTACGGCATCTGATCGGCGCGGAAGCTCGGCACGTCACCGACGATGACCCCGCCGACGTCCAGGACGCGTGACGCCGTGAACGCCGTCTGCAGGTTCGACGTGAAGATGCCCGCCTGCAATCCGAATCGGGATTCATTGACCTGTTCGAATGCCTCCGCATCCGAGGCGACTTTGCAGAGTACGACAACGGGCCCGAAGACCTCGTGGTCCACAACCTTGGCCCCTGGCGGTGCATCCTCGATGACCGTCGGTTCGACGACTGCGCCCGTGCGTCCGCCGCCGGCCAGAACGGTGGCTCCCCCCTCGACGGCTTCCTCGATCCACTCCTCCACGCGTACGGCTGCGCGGTCGTCGATCAGGGGGCCGACGTCGGTCTCGTCGTCGTCGGGTGAACCGGTCGACAGCGACGCGACGTGAGCCAGAATGCGGCGGCGCATGGCGTCGTAGAGACTGTCGTGGACGAAGACCCGCTGCACCGCGATGCACGACTGACCCGCTTGGTACATCGAGAATCGTGCGATCCTCTCGGCTGCGTACTCCTGTTTTTCCTCGTCGGCCCAGTCTGCGCAGACCACCACCGCGGCGTTACCTCCGAGTTCGAGCGTGACGTGCTTGCGCGGAACGAGTTCTCGGATCGACCAACCCACCGGGACCGATCCGGTGAACGAGACAACCGGTAGCCGAGGGTCCACGACCATGTCCGATGCCTTGTCGTTGGAGACGGTCAGCACTGACCACGCACCCGCCGGAAGCGATGTCTCGGCGAGCATTCCGCCGAGCACCAAACTTGTCAGCGGGGTGGCCGGCGCAGGTTTGACGATGATCGGCGCGCCGACCGCCAGGGCCGGTGCCACCTTGTGGGCCACCAGATTGAGCGGAAAGTTGAACGGTGCAATTCCGAGGATGGGACCGCGTGGGACGCGCTGAATCAGCGCCAAGCGGCCGTCCGATCCAGCGTCGGTGTCGAGTCGCTGAAGATGCCCGCTCCATCGTCGTGCTTCCTCGGCCGCCCACCGAAATGTCGACACCGCGCGAGCGACTTCGACTCGCGCCCACTTGATCGGTTTGCCGGATTCGGCAGAGATGAGCCGAGCGATTTCCTCCCGACGCTCGTGCAGACGCGTCGAGACATGTACGAGCGCATCCGACCGAACGTGGGCCGGCGTTCCCGCGAACTCGTCCGCCACCGCGGCGGACGCCTCGATCGCGGCGTCGACGTGTTCCGACGCCGCTTCGAACACCGTCCCCACGATGCGACCGTCGAACGGATTGCGGATCTCGGTAGCGACACCGCTGATAGTCGCTTCGCCGGCAACCCAGAACGGAAAGTGTGTGACGGACATCGGGATCTCCCTTTCGAGGGCCGAAAAGAATGCTCGCCGGCCCCGTGTCGGAGGCCGGCGAGCATCGAGGGCGTGCAGGGTCAGATCAGACGGAGACCGAGGTGGACGCGGATTTCTGCAGAACCTCGAGCGCCTCGATGAGGTACGTCCGGAACACCGGGTGGTTCTCGCTCATCGGGAAGTGCCCGATGTCCTTCATCTCGATGAACTTCGCATTCTTGATCTGCGCAGCTGTGCGGGCACTGTCCTCAGGGGTGGTGAGGTAGTCGTAGTCGCCGGTCAGCATGACGACCGGGCAACGGTCGCCGTCGATCTGGTCGAGCTTGTCGCGCAGGTCGTGGTCCACGGAGTAGAAGTGCAAGTCGCCCTTGAACGCCTCGGATCCCTGCGTGTAGTAGAACCAGGTCTTCCACCGGTCGGCTTCCGGCGACTGTGGTGCCATGAGATCCCATGTGCCACTTGCGCACACCTGCGCAGCGTTCGCGTGGGGGTGCTGCCACCAGTCGAGGTAGAAGCCCGGTGAGTAGTCGGCTCCCTCGACCGGGATGACTCCGGCGAAGCGTTCCGGATGGCGAAGCGCCAGCTGCAAGGCGATGTTGCCACCGAACGACGAACCCATGAAGATCGGATTCTCCAGTTCGAGTGCATCGACCAGGGCCACGATGAAGTTGGCGTAATGGTCGGCCGAGAGCTTGTACTCCTCTTTCCACCACTCTGTGTTCTCCGGCGGATCGGACTTGCCGTGGCGGGGCAGGTCGTACGCGATCACGCGGTAATTCTGCGTGATGTCCTCGTCTTCGAGCAGTCCACGCCACTGGTGGTTGTGGCACCCGGCGGTGTGCTGGCATACCAACGGTTGGCCGGTGCCGTTCTCTAGGTAGAAGACCTTGTACAGAAGACCGTCGACGTCGACATCGACGTAATGGCCGGTCACAGGTGAAATCTTGCTCATGTTCTGTTCCTTCGGTGAGTCGTGTGTGAGTCGGGGACTAGACCGGAACGCCGACGGCGCGCAGCAGTTCGATCTGGCGGGTAACGCAGCGCAGGTTCTGCATCAGGACGAGGACATCTCCCTCGAGCCTCATGTCGCGCTGGAACGACGCCGCCCAGATGCCGTGAAACATCGGTGCCGGAACGGGAACTCCAAAGCCCTGCCACGTCTCGACGCCGGCGCGGATGGCGAACTGATAGGGCCGGTCGAGCGGGCCTGGGTCGACGGCGATTGCGTGGACTTTGCCGTTCGACATCTCGATGACGAAGGAGTGGGTGTCCATGTCGAGGAGGTACGAGCAAGTGAAGTACGTGCCGTGCGCGGAGATCTCGGCGTCTGCGTCGGATGCTTGGGTGAACGCGTCGGCCCACTGTTCCGGGGTCTGGGTGGTGGTGTCGGTTGCTGTTGTCATGTGACCCATCACACGCTGGACCTGCGGGTTCGTCCAATACCAATCGGTCGCCCGATCGATAGGAAACAACTACTGGTGCTGGTCTAGCTGCGGGAATAGCATCGGGGACGTGAATCTTCCGTTGGAGCTCAGGCCGTTGTCGTATTTCGTGGCCGTCGCGGAAGAGCTTCATTTCGGCAAGGCAGCAGCGCGGCTGCATATCGCACAGCCCTCGCTCAGCGTGCAGATTCGCAAACTCGAACACTCCTTGGGAACCGCACTGTTCATCCGCGATTCCCGTCATGTCTCGTTGACCCCTGCCGGGGACAAGCTCCTCGACGGGAGCAGGCAGCTTCTCGCCGATGCCGAGCGTGTCGCGTCGTTGACACGTCAGGTGGGCCGTAGTGGGCGCAACAACCTGATCGTCGGATTCCAGGCGAACGCTGCCGCGGAACTGACGCCGGACATCTTGTCGGCTTTCCGTGCTCTCCACCCCGACGTCGCGGTCGAGATGCAGTCGTTCGACTTCACCGACCCCTACGTCGGGCTCGGCGACGGGTCGGTCGATGTCGCGTTCGTCAGGCCGCCGGTCGTCGTGCAGGACTGGCTTGCGCTCGAGACACTGTTCGTGGAGCCGAGAGTGCTTGTCGTAGCATCCACTTCGCCTCTGGCGCAGCAAGATTCGACCAGTGTCGAAGAAGTGGCGGGGCAACCGTTCGTCGCGAGGCGCAGCCCGGAATCATGGAGGGACTTCTGGCTCGCCGTCAGCTCGAGAGACGGTGAGACCGTTCGTCTCGGTGCCGAAGTCTCCACTGTCGACGAGTGTTTCGAAGCCATCCTCTCCAGCAAGGGCGTGGCGTTCTCACAAGCGTCGACTCAAAGGTTCTATGCGAGGCCAGGTTTGGCATTCGTTCCGGTTACGGGTATACCCCCCACACCGTTGTCCATCGGGTGGCGTTCGGACGTCGACTCGCCTCTGACCCGCGACTTCGTGGCTGCGGCCCGCCGTGTCGCCGTCGATTGTCCGGTTCCGAACTCGTGGGCACCCCCGACCGCCGGCGTTCCGTCGCTGCTCGATCGCTACCAAGCCAAGCTCACGTCCTGAGACCCTCCCACAGGGTCGAGACTTAAAGCTTTCCTCGTCCCGTCCGGACTTCTCTCTGCGCCCGCGGTGGTTCCACCAGGACCTCAGCGAAGACTCCGTCCTTGAGTCGCCACAAGTGAAACCGGGGCCGCTGAGTGGTGACATTCTTCAGGTGCTGGGCCCCTTGCAATTTCAGTGACTTCGTGTGGCGACTTGCTGTCCACAGATTCTGCCCTACCGTCGTCTCTGCCGGCCAGTCTTTTCATCAATATCTTCGACGAAGGCAGCCACCGACAGCCGATCAGCACTGCCGGCAAAGTGCGCGCGAAGCTCACGGTGAAACTCCTCACCAAAATCGAAGAGGGCTAGCGTGGCAATTGCATCTGACATCTCCTCCAGATTGGCCGCTAGGGCGGCTGCAAGAGCGAGGACCCAGGAGGCGGAGCGTTGGTCTGCAAATGCTGCAATCAACAGGGGCGCAGCGGCTTTGTCTGGACGACCAGCGTCTACCTCATGTTGGCCGATCTCGCCCCAAGGCCCGCCGTGTAGCACATCGCACTTCGCAGCAGCGAGACACCGCTTGACTGAGCCGGAAAAGCTCTCGATGGCGGAGCGATCACGCAGAACACGTTCGGCTTTCTTTGCGTCGCGAACTCCGTTCTCCATCCCACTTGAAAGTAAGAAGCTTGCGATTCCGTGCCTCAGACGCCATGCGGGATGCCAGACAGACGCTACCTTCAAGTACTCCTCGAACTGCTCCTTCGCCTGAGTGATCTGACCTTGATGCAGAGCGGAGTTGGCGTGTCCCCATTGAACGGGGCCATATCGTTTTAGAGTCTTGTTACCCATGAGCTGGGCGGATAGGACGATGGAGAACATGGCTGGACGGAAACGCAACTCTGCCGAGGACATCGTGCGCAAACTGCGCCGTGCCGACGAACTCACTGCGGCGGGCAAGACGCAGGAGGAGATCGCGGCGGAGCTCGAGGTGTCGGCGGCGACGTTGTACAACTGGCGGCGTCAGTACGGCGGGATGGACACCGATGCCGCGAAGGAACTCAGAGAGCTGCGCGAGCAGAACGGCAAGCTCAAACGCCTGCTCGCCGAGGCCGAGCTGGAGAAGGATGCGCTGCGGGAGGTAGCGAAGGGAAAATTCTGAGCCCAGCCGCCAAGCGCCGCGCCGTCGACATGCTCGTGAACACCATGAGTCTGTCGAAACGACTGGCGTGCAAAGCTGTTGGGCTTGCCCGCTCCACCTACGCACGAACACCGATAGCCGACACACCCGCGGACCCCGACGCGGCCCTGAGGGCCGCGTTGCGGACATACGCAGGCTCACATCCGCTGCACGGCTTCCGTCGCGCCTGGGCGCATCTGAGACACGACGAGGGTATGTCGGTGAACAAGAAGAAGGTGCACCGGCTCTGGAAGGAGGAGGGTCTGCAGGTTCGGATCTACCATCCACGCAAACGCACCGGCATCAGCTCGTGCCCGCAGATCGAAGCCGATGCACCGAAAGTGGTGTGGGCTATGGACTTTCAGTTCGATTCGACCGTCGACGGGAAGGCGATCAAGATCGCGTCGATGATCGACGAACACACCCGGCAGTCCCTGTTGAACATTGTGGAGCGTTCGATCACCGCACAGCGGCTGACCGACGAGCTCGACAAGACGTTTGCACTGTGGGGTGGGCCGCCGTTGGTGCTGCGAAAGGACAACGGTCCAAAATTCATTTCCCATGTGCTGCAACAGTTCTGCCGAGATCGTGTCGGTATTTCCTACATTCCGCCGGGGACGCCGTGGAACAACGGACACATCGAATCGTTCAACAACCGGCTACGGAAGGAGTGCCTGAACCGCAATCACTGGACGAGTCTGCTCGAAGCGAGGGTGGTGATCGAGGACTTCAAAGACGACCACAATCATCGACACCGGCACTCATCACTGGGCTACCTCACGCCTGCTGAGCACGCTGCCCAATGCACCCACAACCACCAACCGGTCGAGGGCTGCGAGATCGACTGAATCAATCACACCGTGGCTCTTGAACGCGGTGGTCCGACTATTGACGGCGCTCAGCGAAAATGCTCAACCTCGCTCAGTGAAAGTGCTCACCCGGTAGCGGTGATCACTGTAGCGGTTGGCGGGTCCCGGTGACGGCTTTGCGGAGCATTTCCGAGCGTGCGTTGTGGT
>NZ_JALGQE010000039.1 GCF_022810405.1 Rhodococcus sp. ARC_M5 | reverse complement strand
TCCCGTTCGGCGGCTTCCCTTGGGGCCGCATCGCATTCGGTCAATCCGACGGGCCGCTGCTGCCTCTGGCTGCGGTGATCGGCGCGCCGGGGTTGTCGTTCGTCGTGGTGCTGATCGGGTCCGCTCTGGCCGGCGTCGTTGCCTCCGGTCGCATCACCCGCAGAACTGCAGCAGCGTCGTGCATCGGTGTGGCCACTGCTGTAGGGGCGCTCACGGTGGTGGCTCCACTGTTCGCTCCGCCGCAGCAGGACACGGTCACCGTCGCCTTGGTGCAAGGCAACGTCCCGCGTCTCGGTCTCGACTTCAACGCCCAACGACGCGCGGTTCTCGACAACCATGTTCAGCGCACCATCGAGCTCGCCGCCGACATCGACTCCGGCCGCGTACGCGCACCCGACCTGGTCATCTGGCCGGAGAACTCCTCCGACATCGATCCCCTGCGCAACCCCGACGCCGCCGCACGTATCGACGCCGCGGCCCGCGCCGTCGGAGTCCCCGTACTCGTCGGCACGGTTCTCCGCCGAGACGACGGCACCACGAGCAACACCTCGATCGTGTGGGATCCCGTCACCGGGCCCGGGCAGAGGCACGACAAGCGGCAACTGGTGCCGTTCGGGGAGTACCTGCCGATGCGCACGATCGTCACCGCACTCTCTCCCTATGCCGCCCAGGCAGGAAACTTCACCCCGGGCCAGGGCAACGGCGTCCTCGACCTCGCCGGAGTGCACGTCGCGGTGGCCACCTGCTACGAGGTCGCCTTCGACTCGTTGCTCACCGACTCCGTGCGCGCCGGTGCCCAGCTGATCGCAGTGCCCACCAACAACGCCACTTTCGGTCGGACGAACATGACCTATCAACAACTCGCCATGTCGCGGGTACGAGCGGTCGAACACGGGCGCAGCGTCGTCGTGTCGGCCACCAGCGGCGTCAGCGCCGTCATCGATGCACGCGGGGAGGTCGTCGAGCGCACGGAGCTGTTCACCCCCGCAGCTGTCGTCACCGAGGTGTCACTGAGCACCACCCTCACCCCGGCGACGATCACCGGCAGCGTTCCGGAATGGATTGCCGCCACCGGCGCTGGTGCAGCACTGGCGTTCTCGCTGCTGCGCCGACCACGCTCCATCACACCGAACCCCGCAAACTACTATGTCGCGTAGTATTTAGATGGTGGTCGGTGAAGGGCGTGCGGAGATGACGATCGACGAACACCCCCGTGCGCACTCGCCGGGACTGGTGCGCAGAACAGTGGCGATGCTGCGCAACCGGTGGCGACAACTGACGTCGATGCGGACAGCGTTGGTGCTGCTGTTCCTCCTCGCCGCCGCAGCTGTCCCCGGCGCTTTGCTGCCGCAGCGCAATCTCAATACCCAGGCCGTCGATTCTTTCATTGCCGCGCGTCCGGTTCTCGGGCCGGTGATGGACACGCTGGAATTGTTCGACGTGTTCGCGAGTTCCTGGTTCACCGCGATCTACGTCCTGTTGTTCGTGTCGCTGATCGGCTGTCTGACTCCCCGGTTGATCGAGCACGGCAAAGCTCTTCGCGCACAACCTGTTCGAGTACCGCGAAACCTCACTCGACTACCGTTGCATCATTCGGGCACCCTCGCCGGTGACCCCGAGAAGGTGATCGCCGACATCGCGCGGCACTTGAAAGGGTGGCGTACCGCCGTTCGACCCGAGCCCGATGGGGCACTGACTCTCTCGGCGGAGAAGGGCTACACCCGCGAGGCCGGGAACCTGCTGTTTCACTTCTCGCTGATCGGTCTGCTCGCGGCCATCGCGATCGGCAAACTGTTCGGCTACGAAGGCTCGGTCATCGTCATCGCCGACAACGGGCCCGGTTTCTGCAACACCTCGCCCGCGATCTACGACTCCTTTCGCGCCGGCAACAGCACCGACGGCACCGGACTCGAGCCGTTCTGTATCCGGGTCAGAGATTTCACCGCCGACTACCTCGAGAACGGTCAGGCCGAGATGTTCACCTCGAACATCTCCTACCAGAGCGCCGACGACATCGCCGCCGACACCTGGCGCGACTATCAACTCAAAGTCAACGAACCCCTCCGGCTCGGCGACGAACGCATCTACCTCACCGGACACGGCTACGCCCCCGAGTTCACCGTCACCTTCCCCGACGGCCAGACCCGCACCGAAGCGCTGCAGTTCCGCCCCGACGACGCCACCACGTTCCTCAGCAGCGGCGCGCTGCGATTCGACCCACCCGGGGGGACCTACGCCACCGCCGAGGAGCGCCGCCGAGGGCAGATCGCCATCGAAGGACTCTTCGCGCCCACCGCGCAATTCAACGGCAACCTGCTCTCCTCCCGCTTCCCGGAACTGGTCGATCCCGCGGTGGCAGTGGACATCTACAAAGGCGACACCGGTCTCGACACCGGCATCCCGCAGTCGATCTTCTCCCTGGACCAGGAGATGATCAACCAGGGCCGGCTGGTCAAGCAGGACCGGGTCAACCTGCGGCCCGGAGAATCGACGACCCTCTCCGACGGCACCGTCGTCCGGTTCGACGGTGCCAAGGAATTCGCGAACCTCCAGGTCGGATACGACCCCGCGCAGCGGTGGGTGCTCGTGTTCGCGGTCACGATGATGACCGGACTACTGGTGTCCCTGGT
>NZ_JALGQE010000038.1 GCF_022810405.1 Rhodococcus sp. ARC_M5 | reverse complement strand
TGTCGGCGGCCATGAAAAACTGACCACAGGCGGCCATGAATATGCCCACTGACGGCCGATAAGAACTGACCACTCGCGGCCACGAATGTGACCGCCTGTGGCCACGAATCTGCCCAGACCACACCCATCCTCTCGGCGCGTCAGCGCCGAGGAGGCCTCTCCTGCGGTTTCGATACCGATGCCTAGTCCGTATCGAATCCACCGCAGGAGAGACCACGTGAAGTCTGACGGAGAACTGATGGACATACTCAATGCATACGACCTGACCGGATCATTGCGGGCCGCCGCAGACTTGTGCGGCTGCTCCCACAACACCGTGAAAAAGGCCGTCGAAGACCGAGACGCCGGCCTGCCACCGGCCACCCACCGAACCAAAATCACCGACGACTGGCTCGAATACCTCGAAGAGTGGGTCTCCAAATCCAAGGGCAAGATCCGCGGCGACAAAGCCCACGAGAAACTTCTCGCACTCGGCTACACCGGTGCCGACCGCACCACTCGACGCGCCCTCGCCGAAATCAAAACCCAATGGAGACTGGGCAATACGAGAGTGCACCGGCCATGGATCACCGAACCAGGACTGTGGCTGCAGTACGACTTCGGAGACGGCCCGGTCGTCGACGGCCGCAAGATCGTGCTCCTCGTCGCCTGGCTGGCCTGGTGCCGCTACCGCATCGTGGTCCCACTACGCGACCGCACCGCAGCGAGCGTCTTCGCTGGCCTGGACCGGGTCTTCCGCATCATCGGCGGCGCACCGACCTACCTGCTCACCGACAACGAAAAGACCGTTACCGCCGGCCACGTCGCCGGCGTCCCGATCCGCAATCGCACCGCGGTCACCTTCGGTCGGTACTACGGAATCACCGTGCTGACCTGCCAACCGGCGGACCCTGCATCGAAAGGCGGAGTGGAGAACGCTGTCAAACTCGCCAAAGCCGACATCGTGCCCACCGAGACGAACCTGCTCGAGCAGTACGCCACCTTCGCCGACGTCGAAATCGCGTGCACGGCGTTCATGACCGAGATCAACGCCCGAGTACATCGGGCCACCCGCCGCGTCCCGAACGAGATGCTCGCCGAGGAACGACCCGAGTTGCACGGTATCCCCGACATGCCGCACACCGCAGTCCTCGGAGTCGCTCGCCGAGTCCCCGACAACACACCGATGGTCACCTTTGATCACTGCCAATACTCGACACCAGCAACACTATTGGGTCAGAGCGTGTGGGTCAGACTGCACGACGGGACAGATGAGGTCGTCATCTGCGCTCTCGATGACGGTGGCCCGATCGAAGTGGCCCGGCACGCCCGCACCACACCCGGCAGCCCCGCCATCGACGACGCCCACTTCCCCGGACATCACCCGAGGATCCCCGGCGACTACAGCGTCCGCGCGCGAACAGTATCCGAACAGCAATTCCTCGCGATCGGGGAAGGTGCCGCGACATGGCTCAAGGAAGCCGCCGCGGTCGGCACCGAACGGATATACCTGAAAATGTCGCACGCGGTCGATCTCGCGCGACTCGGAGTTCGGGGCGATGTCGATTGGGCACTCGGGCACGCAGCGGTGCACGGCCGCTTCGCCACCGGCGACCTCGACTCGATCCTCGCATCGAAGGGAATGGACCTCACCCGCCGCGGCGCATCCGAATCCACCTCCCTCACGCAAGGCACATCAGGATGGAACTTGTTGGGCAGCAACGCTATCGAACACAAAACCGCCGACGAGACGAACGAAGGTCAGCGATGAACACCGTCACAGCGGAACTCCCCACCGACCTCGAAACGCTGCTGCGGCAACTCCGCCTGCCGCATGCCAGGTCCATCGCCGCCGAAGTCCTCGCCACCGCACGAGCACAACGCTGGGACCCCGCCGAGGTCGTCAAAGCGCTTCTCTCAGAGGAATCCGCCGGCCGGGCACGATCGATGCTGACCGCCCGCCGCAAAGCAGCGGGATTCCCCACCGGGAAGACCTTCGAGGTCTGGGACGAGAACGCATCATCGATCCCGCTTCCCACCCAGCATGCCCTGCAGACCCTCGAATGGGTGCATCGCCGCGAGA
The DNA here is from genome assembly GCF_022810405.1 of Rhodococcus sp. ARC_M5. GTDB lineage: Bacteria > Actinomycetota > Actinomycetes > Mycobacteriales > Mycobacteriaceae > Rhodococcoides > Rhodococcoides navarretei. Next base: position 584 of record NZ_JALGQE010000038.1, on the reverse strand, counting down.
ATCTGGTGGTCTGCGGGCCGGCCGGGACAGGCAAGACATTCTTCCTCGAAGCGTTGGGACAGAACGTGATCCAAGCGGGGATGCCGGTCGCGTGGTTCACCCTCGAGCAGATCGGGGTCCTCGTACGCGCGCACCGATCCGACGACTCACTCGGCAAAGCGATCGCGAAGATCGTGCGCGCCGAACTCGTCGTGATCGACGATGTCGGGCTGTTGCCCGTCGGGACCGATGCCGCCGAAGGGCTGTACCGAATCGTCGAAGCAGCCTACGAACGCAAGTCCGTCGCGATCTCCTCGAACCTTCACCCGAGCGGGTTCGACGAACTGATGCCCAAGACCCTCGCCACTGCAACGGTCGATCGGCTGCTGCACCACGCGCACCTATGCCAAACCAGCGGCGATTCGGTCCGCCTCGCCCAAGCCCTGCACGGTCAGGGGGTCAAACCCTTGACCTGACATGATGCTCGACCGGTGGCGGACAAACCCGACATGGGCAGATTCGTGTCCGCCACCGGTCAGTTCTTGTTGGCCACCCATGGGCAGTTCTCGTGACCGCCTGTGGTCACTTCCCGATGTCCATTGACA
>NZ_JALGQE010000037.1 GCF_022810405.1 Rhodococcus sp. ARC_M5 | reverse complement strand
ATACCCAAGTAGCAGCGGGCCCGTGAAATCTGCTGTGAATCTGTCGGGACCACCCGATAAGCCTGAATACTCCCTGGTGACCGATAGCGGACTAGTACCGTGAGGGAAAGGTGAAAAGTACCCCGGGAGGGGAGTGAAATAGTACCTGAAACCGTGCGCTTACAATCCGTCAAAGCTGGTGAGCAGTTTGTTCTGTTGCTGGTGATGGCGTGCCTTTTGAAGAATGAGCCTGCGAGTTAGTGGCATGTCGCGAGGTTAACCCGTGTGGGGTAGCCGTAGCGAAAGCGAGTCCGAATAGGGCGTATCCACGTTTGTGGTGTAGTGGCGTGTTCTAGACCCGAAGCGGAGTGATCTACCCATGGCCAGGTTGAAGCGACGGTAAGACGTCGTGGAGGACCGAACCCACTTAGGTTGAAAACTGAGGGGATGAGTTGTGGGTAGGGGTGAAAGGCCAATCAAACTCCGTGATAGCTGGTTCTCCCCGAAATGCATTTAGGTGCAGCGTCACGTGTTTCTCGCCGGAGGTAGAGCTACTGGATGGTCTAGGGGGCCTACAAGCTTACCGAAATCAGCCAAACTCCGAATGCCGGTGAGTGAGAGCGTGGCAGTGAGACTGCGGGCGATAAGGTTCGTAGTCGAGAGGGAAACAGCCCAGATCGCCAGCTAAGGTCCCTAAGCGTGTACTAAGTGGAAAAGGATGTGGGGTCGCGAAGACAACCAGGAGGTTGGCTTAGAAGCAGCCACCCTTGAAAGAGTGCGTAATAGCTCACTGGTCAAGTGATCCTGCGCCGACAATGTAGCGGGGCTCAAGTACACCACCGAAGCTGCGGCACTCACACAATAGCCCGCTGTTCTCTTGCGAGGGTTCAGCCAGGTGTGTGGGTGGGTAGGGGAGCGTCGTGCAGCCATGGAAGCATCGGAGTGATCCAGGTGTGGAGGCTGCGCGAGTGAGAATGCAGGCATGAGTAGCGAAAGACGAGTGAGAAACTCGTCCGCCGAATGACCAAGGGTTCCTGGGCCAGGTTAATCCGCCCAGGGTGAGTCGGGACCTAAGACGAGGCCGACAGGCGTAGCCGATGGACAACGGGTTGATATTCCCGTACCCGTGTAACCGCGCCCATGGTGAATCAGTGACACTAACCACCCTGAATCCATATGACCGATCTCTTTCGAGAGTGAGGCGTGTGGTGGATGCGTGGGACCTGATCTGGTAGTAGCCAAGCGATGGGGTGACGCAGGAAGGTAGCTGGGCCAGTCAGTGGTTGTACTGGTGTAAGCCTGTAGGGCGAACGGTAGGCAAATCCGCCGTTCATATAAGCCTGAGAGGTGATGCGTAGCCGATTGAGGCGAATTCAGTGATCCTATGCTGCCGAGAAAAGCCTCTAGTGAGTTGTTACACGGCCCGTACCCCAAACCGACACAGGTGGTCAGGTAGAGAATACTAAGGCGATCGAGATAACTATGGTTAAGGAACTCGGCAAAATGCCCCCGTAACTTCGGGAGAAGGGGGGCCCTGTCCGGTGATCACTCTTGCAGTGTGAGCTGGGTGGGGCCGCAGAGACCAGTGAGAAGCGACTGTTTACTAAAAACACAGGTCCGTGCGAAGTCGTAAGACGATGTATACGGACTGACGCCTGCCCGGTGCTGGAAGGTTAAGAGGACCGGTTAGCCAGTAATGGCGAAGCTGAGAATTTAAGCCCCAGTAAACGGCGGTGGTAACTATAACCATCCTAAGGTAGCGAAATTCCTTGTCGGGTAAGTTCCGACCTGCACGAATGGCGTAACGACTTCTCAGCTGTCTCAACCATAGACTCGGCGAAATTGCATTACGAGTAAAGATGCTCGTTACGCGCGGCAGGACGAAAAGACCCCGGGACCTTCACTACAGCTTGGTATTGGTGTTCGGTTCGGTTTGTGTAGGATAGGTGGGAGACTGTGAAGCGGTGACGCCAGTTACTGTGGAGTCGTTGTTGAAATACCACTCTGATCGTATTGGATACCTCAACCTCGGACCATGATCTGGTTCAGGGACAGTGCCTGGTGGGTAGTTTAACTGGGGCGGTTGCCTCCTAAAATGTAACGGAGGCGCCCAAAGGTTCCCTCAGCCTGGTTGGCAATCAGGTGTCGAGTGCAAGTGCACAAGGGAGCTTGACTGTGAGACTGACAAGTCGAGCAGGGACGAAAGTCGGGACTAGTGATCCGGCACCGGCAAGTGGAAGCGGTGTCGCTCAACGGATAAAAGGTACCCCGGGGATAACAGGCTGATCTTCCCCAAGAGTCCATATCGACGGGATGGTTTGGCACCTCGATGTCGGCTCGTCGCATCCTGGGGCTGGAGTAGGTCCCAAGGGTTGGGCTGTTCGCCCATTAAAGCGGCACGCGAGCTGGGTTTAGAACGTCGTGAGACAGTTCGGTCTCTATCCGCCGCGCGCGTAAGAAACTTGAGGAAGGCTGTCCCTAGTACGAGAGGACCGGGACGGACGAACCTCTGGTGTGCCAGTTGTTCCACCAGGAGCACCGCTGGTTGGCTACGTTCGGAAGGGATAACCGCTGAAAGCATCTAAGCGGGAAGCCTGTTCCAAGATGAGGTTTCTCACCCCCTCGAGGGGGTAAGGCCCCCGGCAGACCACCGGGTTGATAGGCCAGAACTGGAAGTCGGGTAACCGATGCAGGTGACTGGTACTAATAGGCCGAGGACTTACCACAAAGAAGCTACGCGTCCACTGTGCAAT
>NZ_JALGQE010000036.1 GCF_022810405.1 Rhodococcus sp. ARC_M5 | reverse complement strand
ATCGAACGAGCAAACGACGGGACCACCGGCAAGGCGCGCCGGTGGTCCCATAACTGGCAATCCAGGTGGTCCCATCACCCTGGCAGAAATCAGGTCACGCTGGTCCCATGCTCATGGCAGACGACACCTGTCAGCCAAGGCCGCCCTGCCGGTCGCCGGCGGTATCGACGGATCGCTCGACGGCTTATTGGGTAAAACCAGCAACGACGGGACCGAGACTGCAGCTATCGCACGACGGCAGTACTCCTACGACTTGGCCTACTACCTGCAACTTCTCAAGCAGAGACTGGTCGGGCAAATTATCGAGATAGACGAAGAAGAGAATGCTGCCGGCCTTGTTGGCGGTGAAATAGTCGTCTTTACCGGACGATTCAGGGCCAACGAGATCAACGCCATCCTCGACATCGCTACCCCGGATCTCGTTGCCGCGGCCACAAAATTCTTCGCCCGCAGCTCCGCGCGCCCACATGTCGATAACGATGATTTCGATATCGCGCGGCTTAAGTACGACTGGGAAGCCGCCGAGCAGGAGGCGACGCGGCAGGCAGACCTCGCTTACGCGGCTACCCGCGCGCTGCGTACCGATTTTCGGAGTGACAGCACCCGCGAATTCTACTGTGAACTCGGAGGTGATCTCACCGCCGTCACGGTCTGCGACGCAACGCATTTTGTCACCGATGACCAGGACCGCCTCCTCGACGGACGGTTCACTGTCCTGGGCAAAGTCACCACGCCGCTCGAAGAAGACGTGCCCGTACTCAGTAGGAACAAGATCCTCAGGCGTCTGAACCCGGACTTCGTGGAATCTGTGTTCGACCAGCTCACTGATGCCGTAGGCAGCTCCGTGCCCGACCAACAACAAATACGGAACTTACTTGATTCAGAGACGGACTTGCCGCCAGTTGATGTTCGATTCTCGGCGAAAATCGAGGGCCAATCGTTCACTGTGCTCCCGATCGCGATCTACATCTGACCCCGCCACGCTGAGTGGAGGGGTCAGATGTAGCGGGGCCGACTGAATCCGCCAGATCGGAAAGAAGTAGCGACCGGCGGTGCACAAGAGAGGTGTCGCGAACCGCAGGGCCAGCCGGGCAAGCGCCGCCACATCAACCGAGAAACAACACCAGCTGTCGGTTCTCAGCCGGTGTGGAGAATTCTCAGGTCATCGGTCGGTGTGGTGGCGAATCCTTCCTGTGTACCAAGCGCTCACCGTCTCTAACGCGCCATCAAGCGATTGCGGCGGGGTCCGAATTGGTGGCCTTGCACATGCGCTCGAAGTGCTGCGTGTCAGCGAATTTCATGAACTCCATTCCTCTGCGAATGTGACCGTGGATCGCGCGAGCATCGAGCACGTCCACACTCTCGCTGCCCTCGCCGTGGGAGTAGCGGTTGCAGAAGTTGTAAACGTCTCGGTAGGGGTTGTTCACAAGGTCGCCGCCCATAAGGTCTTCGAGGCGCTGATCAAAGGTACCAAGATGCGGAGCTTTGTAGCTTGCGAAGATCTCGAGGACGCGGCGCACAGCGTTGGGAAGTAGGAACAGCCGGTCATGATCGGTGCCGTCCACGACCCCCTCCATCACCTGCGCGAAGAGGTAGGCGTACTCGGTTGTGTGCTTCACGAGCATGGGTGCGAGCGTTGCCACCTGGGTCTTGCGTACGTCGTCTTCGGTCGCTGCGTACATCTCCAAGAAGGCCACCTCGGGGAAGCGTTTCTCGTCGGCCTCACCTTTCCTGATCTTCTTCCGAGATGAGTTCCATGCGCTGCCCTGAGACTTGAGGAAGAGACGTAGTAGTCCGAAGTCGTGAGTCAGCACGATGAATTGGCCGAAGCCTTCGAGCGTGTCCACCAGCCATTGATGCGTGGCGAAGAGCGCCTCACGGTCAAGTGAACTCGAAGGGTCATCGATGACGACGATGCGAGAAGTCTTGTCCCCGCTAATGGTCTCGTCCTCTAGCTTTCGCAGGAAGTAGAGGAGCGAGAGGGTGGTGCGCTCGCCATCGCTCAGGTGCGTGGCCGGCAGAGCTCCCCGGAGGCAGGCATAGGATTTGCCGTCCTCGGTCACGGCGACACTGAGGTGGCCCTTCCCGTAGACGCGGGAGAAGTCGGCGGTGAGGGTCTCTGCCATCCTGCTGTTCGAGAACTGCTTTTGGCGGAGGTCAATCAGAGTCCGTTCTGCCAGATCAGCACCATCTGTGGCGGCCTTGTGCTGGGTCTGCGCGGTCTTGGCGCTTGTCTCATGCTGACGAAAGGATTCTGCACGGGATCCGATGATGTGGTCGAGGACGGTCTCGTAGCGCGCCTCGATCACGGTGGTGCGGTCGGCTACCTGTTCGTTGTGCTCGGTGATCGCTTTCTGCAAAATGGAAGCCGAGAGATCACCGACGCGGAGTGACCAATCGGGCGCGATCGGCGTCGTAGTCGGGTCTTCGGCTTTCTCGTCGAGAACGCGCTTGAGTTCATCGAGCACGTCTATACGCGCGGATACCTCTTCCTTCACGGCCTGAAGGTTTGTGGTGTAGCCGTCTCGAAGTTCAACTACAAGCTCTTCGGGCGTGGGTATGGCATCAACCCCAGCTACTCAGAGCCACCTTTCGGCTCTGCACCTCCGCGGCGAGCGACTGCGCACGTTCGCGGATATCGGACCGGCTCTTGTCGAAGTGCTTGGCGAGCTGCTCCCACCGGTCTGACGACAGAACATTGCCGCAGAAGAGGCAGTCATCAAGTCCCTCGTGTAGGCGAATACCCTGCTCAGCCCACTGCTGCCGTTCCTGATTCGCTGCGAGAGACGCGATCGTCACGCTCGTGGGTGTGTCGGTCAGCACCGTCTCAAGCCCACTCATCGCCGCGGTAAGCCCACCCGGAGGGTCCGCAACTGCGGGCAGGTGTTTCGGCGTGGGCTCGCTCAAGCGCTTGAGTGCCTCGACGCTCTCGTTCTCATCTGGGAACTCACCCTTGTATTTACGGAGCAAGCCCTCGACCACCGGCATCGAGTACTTGTTTTTAGTGAATCGCTGGTAGTCGAAGCTCTTGAGCTGATCTGCGATGCCGGCCTGAGCTGCGGTCGCCAGCTTTCTGGCCTTGGTCGTTGATTCCTGGCTCTTCTTGCCCGTCTCAGTCGCCTCGAGGCGGAAGGCGTCGATCTTCTTGGCGAGTTCGGCCTCCTGCCCCTTGGCTTCGATGGCCTCTTCGCCCAGGGTGACAATGGGCGAGGCCGTGTCGCCATCCAGAAATTCTGAGAGGTTGCGGTTCACCCACTCCTTGGTGAAGACCGCCATGGCGGGCGAAGGACCGCCATAGCCCACCCGCACTACGTGACTCGCCGCCAGCTCGTCCTCCCAGACCGCCTCTGTCGAGGCGTCGTCCGAGGCAATCTCGAGCAGAAGTGACGCGAAGGAGGATTTACCGCTGCCGTTGTGGCCGTACACGACTGAGCGCCTGCCCAGAGGCAGCGCGGTGGGCCAAAAGCCCTTGCTCAGTGAGCGATAAGTGGTCTTAGGTTCGAGTCGACGCAGCACGGGGAAGATCTTAGTAGTGGCTTGCTGCAACACCCTGAGCCGCAGCAACTCTGGAACTGTGCTGTGGCTCAGGGTGTTGTCCATGAAATCAGGGACGCAGTGCCGTCGGTGCAGTGGTGTAGTAACGACGCATGACCACACTCGAGCCGGCTAACGATCAGAGATCAGAGCCGTTCGAGAAAGCCTGGCAATCGTTGGATGCAGCGCACCAACTTCGTAGCGACATCGCGACGCACTGGAACGAACTGGACATCGACAGCGCACTGCGCTGCTGGATCGAGCTCGACGAACGAGGCACAGGCGAGCTTGGCGTGTCGGTCGAGTGGCCAACGCAGGCCGACGCCCTCCAACAGAGTGGCCGAGACTTCATTGCTGCAGTCCAGAACAGCCTGAACGCAGCAATCCAGGCCACCGAGAGACTGACTTCGGGCATCACACCCACGCCTGATCGACCGATCCAATTCCCCCTCTGTTCAACCCCATCCGAGTTCACCGAGCTCCACCGCTCCGGCGCGTTCGACGGTCTCCGACCCGACCACCTGCAGCTCCTCGCGCTGTTCCAGCCCTACGCAATCGAAGCAGAAACACCCACTCGAATCTCAACGCTGCGGTCGGCAATGGGCCTGTTGAAGAATGTCGTCGCCTTAGTACCCGATGCAGAGGTTTTTGGAATATGGGCACACTCAGCTCAGCCGACCGTGCTCGTGGACCCACCGCACAAGATCGTCGAACTAGCTGCCGAGCCGCCCACACTCGTCCAGACACCAACCCCGATCGCGCGATTCAGGGTAGAACCCACCGAAGGCGCGCGAGGCCTGAACGGTCGGCCGGGCGTTGCCCTCGACATCG
>NZ_JALGQE010000035.1 GCF_022810405.1 Rhodococcus sp. ARC_M5 | reverse complement strand
CCCGAATCGGAGGCGGTCGTGCAGTCCGCCCCCGGTTTGGTCCTGTGCTCGCCCTGTCGGCTCGCTGCGCCACCGACGGTGAGCAGACCCCAGACCGAGCAGGACCCCGGGCGACACTCCTGATCCGGCACCGACTGGCCTGACCCGGGACCGACTGGGAGGCGACGTGATGCCGCGTCGCTACGCGGACGGATTCACCAGGTTCGGCGCGATCTCCACCAGGCGCTCGTTCGTGCTCGGCGAGACTTTGTCGATGCGAAGGTCGTCTTGTTGCGTGTCGACCTGCGCAGAGCATCTCCCGTCCGTACGGATGTACGTACATTTGTTGTACAGTGGCCCCGAGGGCCAGCAGTCGGCGGCTCGAATTCGGATTCCGACACAGATCGACAGGAGGGCCTTTGATGGTTGAACCCGATCGCAGTGCCGCGCTCGACCGCTCCAGTGCGATGCCGCTGTGGGCGCAACTGCATGCTGATCTGGTCCGCCGAATCGGTGACGACGAATTCGCCGGCTCCGAGTTCCCGGGCGAGCATGCGTTGACGACGAGCTACGGGGTGAGCCGTCACACCACCCGCGAGGCCCTGCGGCACCTGCGGAACGAAGGAATCTTGATTGCAGAGCGTGGCCGGCCTTCTCGGTTGGCGGCTCCGCCGGTGATCGAGCAGCCACTCGGTGCGCTCTACAGTCTCTTCGCTGCGGTGGAAGCCACGGGTGTTGCTCAGCACAGCGTGGTGCGTGTACTCGAACTGCGGACCGACCCCGCGGTGGCCGCTACCCTGCGGGTCGGTCCCAAGGCGCCGCTGCTCTACCTAGAGCGCATCCGTATGGCAGGGACCATGCCGTTGGCGCTCGACCGTGCCTGGTTGCCGGGGGATCTGGCACGCGACCTCCTGGATGCGGACTTCACTCACACGGCTCTCTACATCGAGCTCGAGAAGCGTTGCGGCATCCGCCTGACCGGTGGCCGCGAGGACGTCACTGCCGTCGTCCCGGATCCGGAGGATGCGGCAGCACTCGAACTCGATTCGAAGACCTCCGCGCTGTCGATCCGCCGTTCGGGTTGCATGAATTCCCGGCCGGTGGAGTTGCGGCACACAGTGATTCGAGGAGATCGGTTCACCGTCTCGGCCACGTTCTCACCGAGCGACGGCTATCGCTTCGTGCCGGCCACGCCGCTGCACGCCCTGTAAGCACCCACTGATCCAAGGAGCGTTCTTCATGACTGGAGCACCACCGGAAGCCGATCCGGCCGCCGCACACGCTTTGATCGCCGAATCGGGAGCCATCCTGATCGATGTCCGCGAGGACGACGAATGGGCAGCCGGCCACGCCCCGGACGCCGTCCATGTACGCCTCGGCGATCTCGATCCTGCTGCCTATCCTCCCGAGCAGAAATTGGTCGTGGTGTGCCGCTCGGGCGCTCGGTCGAGCAAAGCTGTCGCGGCCCTCACCGATGCCGATCGCACGGCGCACAATCTGTCGGGCGGTATGATGGCGTGGCACGAAGACGGCCGCCCTGTGGTCCGTGATGACGGCACGCCCGGCTCAGTAATTTGACATGGTCGCCATCCTCGCGATCGCAGTCGCCGCAGGGATTCTCATCGGGCTTTCCCTCGGCGCGCTCGGTGGTGGGGGATCGATACTGACTGTTCCTGCTCTGGTGTACCTCCTGGCGGTTGAACCGCAATCGGCAACGAGCGCCTCGCTGATCATTGTCGGAATCACCTCGATCATCGCGGCCATCAGCCATGCGCGAGCACGGCACGTTCGGTGGCGGGCAGCGGCAGTGTTCGGACTTCTGGGCGCGGGCACCGCCTTCGGTGGGTCGATCCTCAACCGATCGGTCGACCCGCAGATTTTGCTGCTCGCATTCGCGGCTCTGATGATCGTCGCCGCCGGTGCGATGCTGCGCCGCACCCGGCGAGGACACGATGCCGACCTACCGACGCCGAACCCGGTCGAGACCGCGGAAACACGGTCGAGCGCCGTCGCGGTCGCCGCCAAGCCCACGAAAGTGAAGATCACTACTTCGCAGGTGGTCAAGCTGGTCGCCTCCGCGCTCGTCGTCGGCTGCCTCACCGGGTTTCTGGGAGTGGGCGGCGGATTCCTCATCGTCCCCGCCCTGGTTCTGGCACTGGGCTATTCGATGCCCGTCGCGGTCGGAACGTCACTGGTGATCATCTCCATCACCAGCGCGGGAGCCTTCACCGAACGCCTCGGCACGGGTGCCACCATCCCGTGGGAGATCGTCGTACCGTTCACTTTCGCGGCAATTACAGGCTCGTTCGCAGGAAAAGTCATCAGCGACAGAGTTTCTGCCACCACACTCACCCGTAGCTTCGCAGCCCTGTTATTCGTCGTAGCCGTCTACGTCACCGTCCAGGCATCCATGGCCCTGTAACGCACATCGTTGTGCATCACAGAGCCTATTTCTGCGCATGCAAATGCGTGACGTGTGTGGTCTCGGGACATACCTAACTGATCGTCACCGGGACATCGTTAACGGTCTCGGGGTCGGGTGGGCGTTGAAGTTTCGGATCGGTTTGGTGGTGGTTCCGGCGTGCAGTGAGAGTTTTGTGGGGCCGTCGAGAACTCGGAAATGGTGATCCTCGACGACCACGGTGAGGATGGTTCCGGCGTGTGTGCGGCCGACGGGCAATCTCTGGCCGTCGACCATGACGACACCGTCTATCGGCACTTTCCGGTGCACGCGTTGGGGGCCCGAGGGCGGCGGGAGGAGCGTCGTTGCTCGACGCACGCGGGTCAGTTGGCGGTTATCGTTGCTGATCAACGGATTCGGCAAGGTCTTGATCACATGGTTACCGGCGATGGCGTGGATGAGACCGCCCTCGATTCTGAGGGTGATGCGGGTTCCGGCGGTGTCCGGACCCAATGCGAGCTGATGGCCGAGCAGGGTGATCAGTCCATCGCGGGTGGCGGTGCGATCGACCTCGATCGGTGCCGCAGTGCGCAAGCGGGCACTCGGATCGAACGCGGGCAGTGCCGGCGCAGTCTGCCCTGCACGTGCGCCGCGCATGGTCAACCGGTCGAGGTCGGCGCTCGTCAGCTGGGAGGCACACCGTGGGGCGTGTCAGATGGTTTGTGTAAGAACGGACTGACACGGATGGAGCATCATCGTGACCATGACTGTGGACAGCAATCATGCAGATGACACGAACGATCGGGCTGAGCTCAGCGCCTTCGACGCCTTGAAGGCCTCGGGTGCCCTCGACGAGGTGATGGCCAAGATCGACACGGGCCAGCTGCAGATCACCGGGCAGGGCGGGTTCCTGCAGGAGATGGTCAAGGCGGTTCTCGAGCGCGGACTGCAGACCGAACTCACCGAGCACCTCGGATACGACAAGGGCGACCTTGCCGGCCGTCTACTTCCCAACGCTCGCAACGGTTTCAGCAGCAAGACCGTGTCGAGCGAAGTCGGCGATGTGCCGTTGGCAATCCCCCGCGACCGCGACGGCACGTTCGTTCCAACCCTGGTCCCGCGTGGTGCGCGCAGGATCGGTGGGCTCGATGACATGATCGTCGCGCTCTACGCCGGCGGCATGACAGTGCGCGACATCGAGCATCATCTTGCCTCGACCATCGGTACCGAAATTTCCCGCGAGACCATTTCCAAGATTACCGACTCGGTCCTCGAGGAAGTCCTCGAATGGCAGCGCCGGCCACTCGATCCGATCTATCCGATCCTCTATCTCGATGCGATCGTGGTCAAAATCAGGTCCGGTCAGCAGGTCACCAACAGGGCTGCGCACATCGCCGTCGGTGTCGACCTCGACGGCATCAAACACGTGTTGGGGATCTGGGTTCAAGAACACGAAGGGGCGAAGTTCTGGGCCGGGATCTGCGCTGAGCTGGCAAATCGTGGCGTCAGAGACGTCCTGATCGCCTGCACGGACGGCCTCACTGGATTCGGCGACGCCATCGAAGCGACGTGGCCGCACACCGTCGTGCAGACGTGCACCGTCCACCTGATCCGCGCGTCGATGCGGTTCGTGGCCTACGGCGACCGCAAAGCGGTGGCGTCGTCGCTCCGGTCGATCTACACCGCACCCACCGTCGATGCGGCCCAAGCTGCACTCGACGACTTCAAATCCTCGCAGTGGGGTGTCAAGTATCCGACAGCGGTGCGGACGTGGGAGAGCGCGTGGGAGCGGTTCATCCCGTTCCTGGCTTTCCCACCGGCGCTCCGGAAGATCATCTACACCACCAATGCCATCGAATCGCTCAACTATCAACTTCGCAAGATCATCAAAAACCGCGGACACTTCCCCAATGATCAAGCGGCAGTGAAGCTTCTGTGGCTCGCGATCTGCAGCATCGAGGACAAGCGCGCCCGGGAGAGAGACCGCCTGAGCAAAGATCGACTCGCACCCCGCACCGGCAGGGAGGTCAACAGACTGATCGAAGGATCTCTGACGACCGGTTGGAAACAAGCGCTCGGCGCGCTCGTGATCAACTATCCGGACAGACTCGACCCTTATCTCACCTGAAAGCAAATTCGCTCACAGATAACTTGACAAGCTCCAACCGTGGTGACCACCAAACCGTCGATCACGGCGTGGATGCTGGCGAGGTCGGCCCACAGGGTTACCATGCGTCCGGCGAACCCCTTCCCAATCCACACTTGCTGTGCACCGACCAGATCGACGACGCCCGCCGCCGGTATGCGTAGGTCGATCTCGTAACCGCCGGCCATCCCTGATCGCGCCGAATATGGTTGTACGACAACAGACGCGGCAGACGCGGCAGGGGCGGCCGGCGTCGCACTTCGATACCGTCTGGGTCCCCGCAGAATACCACTTCGCGCTCCGTGACGGCCGCGGAGTCGGATTCACCTACATCGAGGGTGACATCGTCCGCGGAACCTCACGTCTGTGACCACCCGCCCCCGTGCCTGACCGCACCGGGGTACCCGCCCCACCGCACCGACTGGAAGGAACGCCCCTCGTCTACGACCGATCTCGACGAGCGCCCGTGGACCCGGCCGTGGGTTCCCATTCCGGGCACCGCGACGAAGTCCTCGACAGGCGGAAGCTGGCATCAACGACGGGCCGGCGTTGGCGAGCGCGGATCTCGGTTTGGCGATCGGCGCGGGCACCGATGTCGCCATCGGTCCGGGGACATCATAGTCGTCCGCGACGACCTCGGCGATGTGGTCGATTCGTTGGGGCTGGCCAAGGCCATACTGGCGACCATCAAGGGAAACATGGTGTGGGCGTTCGGGTACAACATCGCTGCCATCCGCATAGCGGCCGCAGGTCTGCTCAACCCGCTCCTCGCGGGCGCTGCCATGGCGTTCTCGTCGTTCTTCGTCGTATCGAACAGCCTCCGGCTGCGTCGGTACCCCGCTACATCCTGACGACCCGGGAGGGATACCTCGGCGAACAGTGAACTGGTGTCGCCGCGTCAGCGAACGTGAAGTGATCGCGCTGTGCGTGGCCGCGCCGCACGACCGGCCCGGCCACGCACTCCTGCGCAGCACGCCCGGTCAGCCACCGGGCGGATTCGTACCGACGTCATCGCCGCGGTACCTACAGTCAGTCGCATCCGCGGGTGCCGAAGTTCCCGCGTCGATCCGGGAACTTTCTCCGCCCGCGGTGCGACTGGTGGTCGACCGGTCATGAGCTGCGCCGACACAGGACGCGGCCGACGGATGCGGCCGATACCGCAGTTCACGGGAGGGTTCGAAGTGCACGACGATCTTCGCCACTATCGGCCCATGTTCGAGGCCATCGAACGACGAGTGCTGGCGACGGTAGAGATGGCTGCCCACGAGCGCCTGCGTGCGGCTACAGTGATCGCCGTAGCAGGGCTGGGTCTGTGCCTGGGCCAGTCGGGCGAGGCAACGGGCTGGGCAACATTGCTCAACAATGCAGCGGCGCAGGCGGAATCGACCAGCATCGTCGCTGTCATTGCCGCCCATGCCGGTGTGATCTTCTGTCTGATCTGCTCAGCCGCCGCACTCCATACCCGAATGATCCATCTGATCGTTCTCGCCGCCGCAGGATGCGCCAGCACTTCGGTCCTGGCGATGTTGTCCATCTGGACACGCCAGTCCGCTCACGACAGTTCAACTCTCGCCGGCCCCGGCCCTGGCGCGCTGATCGGGCTGCTCACCGCCGTGGTTCTCACCGGGCTGTGGACACGACTGGCCCTTCGCCCGGAGCGTCGCGTCTTCACGTACTGATCGAGCCACCATTCCGCCGAACCGACAGAAGGATCGATCCCGTTCGGCGGCTTCCCTTGGGGCCGCATCGCATTCGGTCAATCCGACGGGCCGCTGCTGCCTCTGGCTGCGGTGATCGGCGCGCCGGGGTTGTCGTTCGTCGTGGTGCTGATCGGGTCCGCTCT
>NZ_JALGQE010000034.1 GCF_022810405.1 Rhodococcus sp. ARC_M5 | reverse complement strand
CACCCTACGGGCGGCCTCGACCTTGTATTCGGTCGTGAACGACCTGCGTTTGCGGGACATGCGGACATCCTTCCAGCGGAACCATCGGTCCCGCTATCTCGGTGTCCACCATCCGGGGTGAACCTCATCCAGCTGGCTTTGATTTTTAGCGATCTTAGCTATGGGCCCGCGTACCGAAAAGGTGTCCCAAGTCGTTGACCTGCTGATTTTTGGACACCTTCGAGTCCATATAGCGAAGTAGACCCGGCTGTTGTCCGTACCAAGACTGTATGAATTGACCCAAGTCCATGTATATCAAGTGTCAGAGAGGGGCACACTGCAATTTCTGTGGCAGGGACTCCGCTGGGGCCGAGCCTTCCGATCCGGAAGGGAAGTGAGAGAGGAGAAGTGAGTATTGATCCCTGCCCTGGCGGTATAGTCATGAGCGCGACAGGGTTTGCTTCACTGGTTACTGCAGGAACAAGCAGAAGCGGTCTGAGAGGTTTTGCAATCCAGGCTGTGAATCGTCTGTCTGCGCACCTTTTTCAACACAGCGGTTTCACAAGCGTGTAGTCCGAAGGTGTGAAGTTTGATCAGCGGGCAAGCGCGGGCTCAGTGGGCTCTATTTCCTCGCCCGGGCGGGGGAGAGTCAGTTTCGTAGGTATTGCTCTGCCAGGTAGTCGGATGGCGCATTGGGGTCTGGCTGGCTCGGGTTGCATATGCCTTGAACATATTGCCTTTGGTTCATCACGCCGTATGCGGCTGTAGCGTCAGTCACCAAGGTACGGCCACCGGTTGTCGATCTGGAAGTTCCGAGGTGATTGAGCCCCCTCATCTCAGCTCTGGCGGAAGGAGATCGAGCATCTCGACAGCGGAGCCATTCCATTGATAGCGGACAGAAGTAGTCTCACCGTCAGAGCACGCATTGCACGATTGGCCGGTTCGGTATGTGAGAGTCACCGTGTCCGATTCTCCGGTACCTGCGGCCAGATCCGTGAACGGCAGAGCCTCGTAGGTAGCTGTTCCCTGGAAGATGCCCCGGTTGAACATCAGCGCGTGGGATGGGGAGCTGCCAGTACCACCCTCAATGGACACGACGACAGCCGACAACTCGGCGCATGGGTCAAAATTGCTAGCTAGCGGAACATCTGACCATGATCGTCCGGTAATTGGTTCGGGGCCGAGTTTCGCTAGGCCACCAGCGATGGCCTCCTGTTCAGCGGCAACGCCGCATTCGGAAGAAGGTTCCTGCGCCTGCGCGCTTGTTGTCGTTCGACCAGACGGGGGCGATACCGGCTGCCGATGCGACCCCGTGGTCACCGAGCGAGTTCCGGCCGAACATTCTTGTGCGAGGACGTCACGGAAGCGCGGGTAGGGACCCTCGAAGTACATGCTGCTGACCATCGATGAGCCGCTGAATACTAGGTCGTTCGGAAGTTCGAGGACGTTGGTCACCGTCGCGGGTAGGTCAATGCTGATCACGTTGGCGTTCTGATCTACGTCCAGCTCTTCAGCAACGACGCGGTCGCCTTGTTCCACATACGCCGAATAGGACCCTTCGACTTGGATGCTCGGACCGATGGTGACATTGACTGTCGGACTAACTCTGGCGGGGTCTGACAGGACTAGAAGAACGGAGAGTTGCTCACGTCCGTTGAACCACTCAGACGTGGGTCGCGGCACAGTGTCGACGAATGACACGGACAGATCGATACCCGAGTGGTCGAACCTGGAGAGCGTCATGTTCTCGGCCACCTGGGACGTTGTCGTTCCCCCTGGAGCTCCTGTGCAGTTCACTGTGCTGGGGATGCTCAGGCTCGGTGCCTGGTCACTCGTCGCTCCACAACCCGCCACAGCCGCCGCCGACACGACGGCCATGCCAAGCGTCGCGCCGACCCCTTGTCGCGCAAACCGAACGAATCTGTTCCCACTGCCACCCGAGCTACCCCATGCCTGATCCCTCCACTGTCCCGCGAACTACATCGTGGGCTATATCCGATTTTGGGATATTTGGTTACAAGGCGATGCCCTTGTCCCGTGGAAAAGTCGATCTACTCAGCCGAGTACAGGCAGCTCTGCCTGAAGCTCCGCTCGCTGAGGGTCGAGGCAGGATTGACACAGGCCACGGTGGCGGTGACCCTTGGCGTTCCACAATCGTTTGTCAGCAAGTACGAGTCCGGAGAACGAAGGCTGGACGTGATTGAGCTCGAGCACGTAGCCCGTGCACTCGGTACAACAGCCACGCAGATCTTGTTGGGCCTCAAACCGGAGGATTGAGTCGCCGTCTGACCACGAGACTCGCTTCGAGGCCCATCGTCCCGGCTTGCTGACCTCTCGATGTGTCTCAACTGTCAGGCAGTACGGCACCCCTCAAGCAACTTCTGCCCTGTACCGAACCTGTACTAAGAGCGCATACCTACAGGCCGGAAGGTCCACATCGGCGACCTCCCAGCTTTTCCAATTCGACACACCACCGGAAATTCTGTGTGAGTACGGCCGAACACACTGTGAAGCAGGCGGACGCTTGCGAGACGCTGTCGACTCGGTCGGCCTTAACAGCCGTTGTCGACGAACATGCCACCGGCCAGAAGGTCAGCGAAGACTGTTCTCGTGATGTTGCGGGCTCTTTTCGCGTTACAGGCAGTTCGGCCCATGCTTTCGGTTGCCTCGCACAGTGCCACAATCAGTCAGCGGTCACTGAGAGGACGAGTCCGTCATCGAGATCGTAGGTCCAGGACGCCTTCCATCCCTCCCACTGTCCGTCGTCCTTGCCCACATCGGTTCCTGTCCACATCATGCGATCCTCGACACTTGGTGGCATACCAGTCTCAGCCAACAGACAACCCCGAGCACGGGTGTACGCCGTGCCGCGTTCACCGGCACCGCCAGGGTTAGAGCTCGTTATCGTTTCGCCGTCAAGAGTCAGACCACCTTGGGCTTCCGAACATGTCGCGAATACGTCGTCAGACCTCGAATCCCCGAAGAATGTAGACGCTACGAACACCACTGCGACAACCACAAGCACAATGGACAGTCCTATGACGGCGAACAGCAGCTTCCTGTTGACGCTGGACTTGTCAGCGAAGTTAGACATGCTCGAGAAGATAGACCAGAGTCAGGCAAATCCCCCAAGCAGCCCCCGTCAATCAAGGTCTTTGAAAGAACTCCGGTACTGCAACTTGCGCATACCTGTCACCTTGCTGGTTTGGGGCTTGCCACCCACCACGGTTCGGGAGGTCGAGACGGAGAATCACAAGCGTCGCTCTTTGGACCGCGCCAAGGCCGCAAGGCGCGCACTATCTACTGGGTTTAAAACGACAGCGTCGGCGGCTTGGAAGGCGGCCAGCGCTGTGTCCGGACGATACCCCGCGAACTGAGTTGCGTACTCTTGTCCCTGCCACTGCGTCCCTGGCTGGAAGAGCAGGAACGGATCGCTACGCCGCAGAGCCCAGAGTGAAGAGCTGCACTCGAAGACCGCTTTCGCAACCGCGTCGACCGAAAGCAGCACCCCTTCCATTGTTGTCGTGGCGTCTTCTGTCAGGTAGGAGTCGCTCACCGTCTCGGCGTTATTGAGTGAAGACCCTTCGCCGGCACTGGGCGAACGCGGTAGCGGCCTGACCCAGACAGGCAGTTTCCGGCGGTTCGGCCAATCCCGCACGAGCAAATCCATCCATCGTGAGCGGTGAATGAAGTGGTTCCGTGTGCCGAGCGTCCACTGCAACCATCCCGTCGGCCCCGCATGCGTGACAGCTGCACGGATGCTTTGCATGAATGATTCTTGTGCTGCCCCACCCGCAGTACCGTCTCTATCTAGGGCTCGGCGGAGAGATCCACCCGCCTGCCCGGGTATTCGTGGATACAACGGAGAGTCGGATCCGACTCTCAGCTGTCCCAGATCTGCCTTGAGTAGGTCCATCTTCAACGCTCCAGTGGCAATTACCACCCCAGCCAGCGTGTCCAGTACTGAGCCAATGGATCGAAAGAACGCTGCCTGCTCTGCGCGCACCATGACCAGCCGCAGGCGTTCCAACTCCGTTCGGTGGCGTAAATCGGGGACGCGTCCGCCTGCAGCCTGATGGCGATGTGTGAGGTGCTGGTTTTCGGCACCGACACGATCTCGGTAATGGTGCAGATGCGCGGCGGACTCATCGAGATTTGTCGAGACAGCGCCGACGATGCTCACGAAGTAGTGGGATAGCTCGGCGCGCTGCGTTGGCCAAAGCGGATAGACCGACCACCAACCGATCCCGCCTGTCTCCTCGTTCACGTCTGCCGAAATGAGGCTCTTGAACCGTCGAGCAGCAAGTTTCGCGCCTACTACCTCTGAGTCGTATGAAGGACCGCTCACAGCGACAAATACTGTCAGAGTGGTTGGGCGCGTGTCCTCATCTGAGCATCGAGACACGGCGGTACGAGAGGGTGCTTGTGACTGAGGGCCTGCCAGTCATTCTCTAGTCAACGGGGCGCGGCCCTAGGGAGCCCGACGACCACACCGGCCAGCTTTCGATCTCATCGTGAGACACACTCCGTTCAGTGACGACGACGGGCGATTGCCCATTCGCAACCAACAAGGCGATCCTCCCCTCACCCCCCACTGAAGGCGTTGCCAAAGTTGGGAACTGCCCCCCGATGTCCGAAGAGAATTTTGCAGCTTCCCAATACGCCGTGGCGAGCAAGTGCTGAACCTCATGGGCGACATCTTCGACACCAAGCAGGGGCGACTCCGCCATCTCAGCGGCTCTCATACGTACATAGGACTCTGGTCCTGGCGATCCGTAAATCGAGGCCCGCTCGGCAACCGGTAAGTCAGTAACCTGCCCTGTGCGGCTTAGTGTGCCGTGCAACGTCTGATCGAACGCGTCCGCAGTGCCGAATGGTTGAATCAACATGTTGATGGGCTCCTCCCAGAACGCACTGACACGGCACCAGTCGTTTCGGCCTTCAGGATCGTGGAATTCTGCATGGCTCGGTCCCGCGACTTCCGGAAAGTCCTCCGGGTCGAAGTCGGGGCAGGGATTCGCGCAGCTGCAAGACCTGCTTAGGTTCCATCGATACACACGCTCCTGAAGCGCGGCGAGTGCACCCCGGCCGACTGTCAGAGCCTTCGCAGTGTCAAACAGTTGTTGTGGGGAACCCAGCAGGTCTGGCATGACCTCGGCAATCAAGGCATGCACGTTGACGCCATCGACCTCGCCTCTACCGCTAGTCGCAATAATGACCCCGGCGTCCTGGTGTTTTCCTTGGGACAGCGGCCGGTACACGGGAATCTTGTTGACGTCGTCTTTGATTATTGTGTTTGGGCCGTCAGGGTCCTTGGGGTTTGCCCTTGTTCGTCTGCCGTCGCTAGCTACCACGCACCCGTCAGCGGCACGAGCGAAAATGATGACCGTCACTAGTGCATTAGACCTCAATCACCATACCGACTAGGGATACTGGCGGATTCGACCGCAGGTGCCTGAAATGCAGTCTCAAAAACGATGGGTTGATGAGACAACGCAGCTTCCCGGCTTGTTCGGTCAGGATCCCACTCAGTCGCAGTTCGTTGTGTCACAAAAACCTGTCTCATATCTGCTAGTTTCAAAACCAGTGGGGTAATGGGGTAGTGAGACAGGAACGGTTATGGCGGCCATCGGATACGCAAGAGTGAGCACGGTTGATCAGGATCCACAGCTGCAACTCGACGCGCTGGCGACTGCGGGGGCGTTGAGGGTGTTCACGGATCTGGGAGTAAGCGGGGCCAAGGCGGACCGCCCGCAGCTTGCCGCGTGTCTCGATCACCTCAGAACCGGCGACACACTCGTCGTGTGGAAGCTGGACCGTCTCGGTCGCGACACCCGGCACGTCCTCGATGTCATTTCAGACCTCACAGCCCGAGGAGTGACGTTTGCGAGCGTGACTGAAGGTCTACACACCGAAGGGCCGATGGGCAAGGCGATGTTGACAATTATGGCGGCCTTCGCGCAATTGGAACGAGACATCATGCTCGAGCGAACTCGGGCAGGACTTGTCGCCGCAGCGGCGAAGGGCCGTCGTGGGGGAAGGCCCAGTAAAGTCGCCGCGGCCGATGTGGTTCGAGCGCGTGACCTTCTCAGCAAAGGTCTGACAGCTGATGAGATCGCCAAGATGCTGGGAGTCAGTCGTGCCACGGTGTACCGCCACCTCCGCGACTCTCCGGCGGAACCATCGTTGGTTCACCCCGAGGCGGCTCCCTGAGCCTGAAAGCGTCGGAATCGTAAATCGACACCGACGCCCTGCCAGTTCCGGAATGGCTTGCTGTGGCCTCGTCATAGCGCTCCGATACCGCAATCCGAGTCAACACACAATGGTGGGAGTGGCAGGTCCCCGATAGTCGGACCACCGTGTTCTAGAGCCACGGTGTGATTGATTTCAGTCGATCTCGCAGCCCTCGACCGGGCTCAGATGGCCCGTCATCTGCAGCGTTCACATTCTAAAAGTGACGTTGACGTCTCTCCGTCGAGGGATCGTGCACGCCGGCGAGGCCAGGTGGCAGTCGAGTTCTTCAGGTCGACGCGCAAGGCCGTGACCGCATCCGCGTGTCGGTCCCGTTCCCACGAGTTCAAGCTCCTCTTTCGATATGGTCCCCTTGTGATTACCGGTGACCTCAAGAGCAAGATTGACCGTGTCTGGGACTCGTTCTGGTCGGGCGGTATAAGCAACCCGCTGGAGGTGATCGAACAGGTGACCTCGTTGCTTTTCATCCGCCGACTCGACGACCTGCAGATCCTGGCCGAGAAAAAAGCACGCATTACCGGCAAGCTCGAGGAGCCTATTTTCCTTCCCGGTCAGGAAAACCTGCGTTGGAGCCGATTCAAGAACGCTGACGCGGAAGTGATGTTCAACATAGTCGGGGAACAAGTCTTCCCGTTTCTGCGCGCACTCGGCGGTGACGGCTCCACGTACTCCGAGCACATGAAAGACGCTCGGTTCACCATCCCGACACCTGCGCTGTTGTCGAAGGTCGTTGACATGCTCGACGACATCCCGATGGTCGAGCGCGACACCAACGGCGACCTCTACGAGTACCTGCTGTCGAAGATCGCCAGCGCAGGCGTCAATGGCCAATTCCGGACCCCGCGCCACATCATCAACCTGATGGTGGCGATGACCGCCCCGACACCGACTGACGAAATCTGCGATCCTGCCTGCGGAACCGCTGGGTTCTTGGTGGCCGCCTCGGAGTATGTCCGGGAAACGCACCCCTCAGCCTTGACCGAACCGACCCAACGCAACCATTTCCACCGGTCGATGTTCCATGGCTACGATTTCGACAACGTAATGCTGCGCATCGGCAGCATGAACATGCTGCTCCACGGCATCGAAGCCCCCGATATTCGTTACCGCGACTCACTCTCTGAGGGTGCGAGCGAAGACACCGAAAAGTACACGCTAATCCTGGCCAATCCGCCGTTCGCTGGGTCGCTCGATTATGAGGCCACCAGCAAGGACCTGCAGCGGATCGTCAAAACCAAGAAGACCGAACTACTGTTCCTGGCCCTCTTTTTAAAGCTGCTCAAGCCCGGTGGCCGGGCAGCAGTTATCGTCCCCGACGGCGTCCTCTTCGGGGCGTCGAAGGCGCACAAAGAGTTGAGGAGGATTTTGGTCGAGGACCAGAAACTGGACGCGGTAGTGAAGCTGCCGTCCGGAGTATTCCGCCCTTATTCGGGCGTCTCGACCGCAATCCTCTTCTTCACCAAAACCAACTCCGGCGGAACCGACCACGTATGGTTCTATGACGTTGAGGCCGACGGCTTCGCCCTCGACGACAAGCGAAACCCCGTCGAGGCGAACAACCTCCCAGACGTGCTCGCACGATGGGTCGACCGTGGCGGCTCGGAACTGAATCGCGGTCGCACAGAACAGTCGTTCTGCGTTCCGAAGGCCGACATCGTCGCCCAGGGGTACGAATTATCAGTTAATCGCTACAAAGAAGTCGTCCACGACGAGATCGAACACCGTGCACCGCTAGACATCATTGCTGACATCGAGGCACTGGAGGTCGAAATCGCCCAGGGACTGGCCGATCTGAAGGCGATGCTGTCGTGAGGACGGTTCCAGTCGGCGAGTTTATGGTTTCGCGTGGCGGCTCGGTGAATCCTTCGATTTTCCCCGAGGAGGAATTTGAGCTCTACAGCATTCCCGCGCACGACCGTGGTGGACCGGAAATAGTGCTGGGGTCGAAAATTGGGTCGGCGAAGCAGATAGTCCAGCCTGGTGACGTGATGGTCTCCAAGATCATCCCCCACATAAGGCGCTCTAGGATCGTGCGTCCACGCGAAGGCCGAAGGCAAATTGCGTCCGGTGAGTGGATAGTCTTTCGGAGCGGAAGTCTTTATCCGAACTACTTGCGCCATCTGCTGCTGAGCGACCTGTTTCACCGCCAGTTCATGAACACTGTCGCCGGCGTCGGCGGTTCATTGGTTCGCGCCCGCCCAGAGCAAGTCAAGTCGATTGCAATCCCGATCCCGCCGCTTGAGGAGCAGCGCCGCATCGCCGCGATCCTCGACCAGGCCGACGCCCTCCGCGCCGAACGCCGCCAGAATCTCGCCCGCTTGGACGCACTCGCGCGGGCGATCTTTCACGAGAGTTTCGGCAGTGAGCAGGGCGTCCTGCGGACCCTCGGTGAAGTCGCTACATTCGTCGGCGGAGCCAGCCTGCCCGGTGGATTGCCCTTCGCGGATCAGACGCACGGGACGCTATTACTGAAGGTATCCGACATGAATGCTCCCGGAAACGAAGCAAAGATTAAAACAACTGCACTCTGGACCGGCTCCGTCACTGAGCGTTCGGCAATCGTCGGCGCTGGTGCCGTCGTCATTCCAAAGCGTGGTGCGTCGATTGCCACCAACAAGAAGCGAATCACGACGCGCCGGACAGCATTGGACCCCAACCTGATGGGCATTCAGCCGAATAGTGATGTCGTCACCAGTCAATACCTCTACGAATGGTTCCGCTCGTTTGACCTTTCGACAATCACGAGCGGCAGTACCGTTCCGCAACTCAACAAGCAAGATCTAGTTCCGATCCGAATCAATGTTCCGGCAATCTCCCAGCAGATCGAGTTCGGACAACGACAGTTGAAGTTAGATACCACCCGAGCGACCGTCAGACGCGCGCTTGCTGTCAACGAAGAGCTCTTCGCCTCCGTTCAATCACGCGCTTTCCGGGGCGAACTTTGATGGGAAATTTCGACTTCCTGAAGACCACGCTGCCAGGTGCGTACTCCGATTGCGCCCGCGCAGAGTCGTACCTAACTAGCGACCCTCGTTCTGCGTGCTTCTACAGCCGCCGTGCGGCCGAGGGGTTGGTGAACCACCTCTACCAGGTCTTGAACCTGCCGACCCCCTATCGGGACGACTTGGCGGCGAAGATCAACGACGCAGCTTTCGCCGCGTGTGCGGGTTTAGGTATCGGGCAGAAGCTGAACCTGATCCGCAAGGTCGCCAATACCGCCGTCCATGACAACAAGCCGATCAGGCTCGACGTTTCGCAGGCGGTGCTACGGGAGCTGTTCCACGTGATGGTGTGGGCGGCTTATCGCTACTCGCCGAACCCGCAGGCTGTGCCGACGAAGGCCACGTTCGACCCTGCGCTCGCTCGGAGCGCGGCACCCCTGAGCCGTGACGAGCTGGCGAAGCTGGCGCAGAGGTTCGTGGAACAAGACGAAGCACACGCGAAGGCGTTGGCCGAGAAGGATGACCTGCTCGCCACACACGATGCGGAGATCAAGACTCTCCGCATCCAGATCGCCGCCGCTCAGGCCGCGAACACTACACACGATGATCACGAATATTCAGAAGCACAGACCCGCGACTTCTTCATCGACATCCTGCTTGCCGAAGCCGGTTGGCCCCTCACCGATTCACGCGACCGTGAGTACGAAGTCGCCGGTATGCCTAACAAGGACGGCAAGGGCTTCGTCGATTACGTCTTGTGGGGTGCTGACGGCTTGCCATTAGCGGTAGTCGAAGCGAAACGTACAACCAAGAGCCCTCAGGTTGGGCAGCAGCAGGCCATGCTCTACGCCGACTGCCTGCAGAAGCAGTTCGGTCGCCGACCCGTCATTTTTTACACCAGCGGCTACGAACATTGGATCTGGGACGACGCTGCCGGTTACCCGCCCCGTGAAGTCCAAGGTTTCTACACCCGCGATGAACTAGAACTGCTGATCCAGCGCCGCACTACCAGACTTTCCCTGGACACAGCCGAGGTCAACACGGCTATCGCTGGTCGCCCGTACCAAGTCCGGGCCATCAAAGCTGTCGGCGAAGCTTTGGACCGCAAACAGCGCCAAGCGTTGCTCGTCATGGCAACCGGGTCAGGTAAAACTCGGACGGTGATTGCGTTGGCCGATCAGCTCATGAAAGCCAACTGGGTCAAGCGGGTCCTGTTTCTGGCAGACCGAACGGCCCTGGTCAACCAGGCGACCAACGCATTCAAGGCGAGCCTGCCTTCCGCGACGACGGTCAACCTGGTGACAGAGAAGTCCGCGGACGGGCGGGTGTACGTCTGCACATATCCGACGATGCTGAACCTTATCAACGGCGTCGAGGGGGATCTACGCAAGTTTGGGCCCGGATATTTCGACCTGATCGTCATCGATGAAGCGCACCGATCCGTTTACCAGAAGTACGGCGCGATCTTTGAGTGGTTCGACTCGCTCCTCGTTGGACTGACCGCCACCCCCAAAGACGAAGTCGACCACAACACGTACAGGTTGTTCCACCTCGAAGACGGGGTCCCGACCGATGCCTACAGCCTCGACGAAGCTGTAGGCGAGGGGTACCTCGTGCCACCCGTCGGAGTCTCTGTCGGGACGACCTTCCTGCGGCAGGGCATCAAATACGCCGACCTGACCGATGACGAGAAGGATCAGTGGGACACCCTCGACTGGGGCGAGGATGATCGACCGGACGAGGTCACCTCTGAGGAGGTCAACCGGTTCCTCTTCAACGAAGACACCGTCGACAAGGTCCTCGCCATCCTGATGGATCAAGGCCACAAGGTTGCTTCCGGTGACCGACTCGGCAAAACCGTCGTCTTCGCAAAGAACAAAGACCACGCAGAGTTCATCCAGAAGCGCTTCGATGTCCAATACCCTGGATACGGAGGGCAGTTTGCGCGTGTCATTACCCACGGCATCAGCTACGCGCAGTCCCTGATCGACGACTTCTCCGTGACCGACAAGGCTCCCCACATCGCCATCTCGGTCGACATGCTCGATACCGGTATCGACGTTCCCGACGTGGTTAATCTGGTCTTTTTCAAAATGGTGCGGTCGAAGTCGAAGTTCTGGCAGATGATCGGGCGCGGAACCCGACTACGCCCAGATCTGTTCGGTCCCGGTCAGGACAAGGCAGATTTTTTCGTCTTCGATTTTTGCGGGAACCTTGAGTTCTTCAGCCAAAACTTACCCGGTTCCGAAGGCTCGACCCAGAAGTCGCTCAATCAGCGACTCTTCGAGAACCGCCTGGCACTGATCACTGCACTCGACGACAGCGAGCCCGAACTGCGCGTCTCGACGGCGAAGACGTTGCACACCATCGTCGCCGCCATGACCCTCGACAACTTCCTCGTGCGACCGCACCGCAGATGGGTGGAGCGGTACGCCAAGTGGGATTCTTGGACAGCTCTGACTCCGGAAGCGGCGACTGAGGTGGAGGAGCACCTCGCCGGGCTGCCATCGACGGTCAAGGATGATGACGAGGACGCCAAACGGTTCGACCTCCTGATCTTGCGCCGTCAGCTCGCTCAGCTCGAAGGTGACGCAGTCGCCGCCGAACGCATCCGTGAACAGGTCCAAAGCATCGCCACGGGTCTTCTAAGTCAGCTCTCGATCCCCACTGTCAAAGCCCAAGAGGTCCTCCTCGACGAGATCGCCGGCGATGAGTGGTGGGTCGATGTCTCTCTGCCAATACTCGAACTCGCCCGGTTAAGGCTGCGGGGCCTGCTGCGTTTCTTGGAGAAAATCAAGAAGGCCAAGGTCTACACCGACTTCGAGGACACTTTCGGTGAACAGTCCGTGGTGGTCTTGCCCGGCGTTACACCCGGAACCAACTGGGAACGATTCCGAGCCAAGACGGCCGCCTACCTCAAACAGCACGAGGATCACATTGCCCTTCAGCGTCTGCGGCGCAACAGGCAGCTCACTACCGAAGACCTCGAAGCCCTTGAGGGGATGCTCGCCGCTAGTGGGGCCGGTGCCGTTGATGTTGAGCGGGCCAAGCAGGAAGGTGCGGGGCTGGGTTTGTTCATTCGGTCCCTGATCGGACTTGACCGCCAAGCGGCGCTGGACGCCTTCGAGAGTTACCTTGACCGAACGCGTTTCGACGTTAACCAGGTCCGCTTTGTGACTCTGATCGTTGATGAACTCACCGCGAACGGTGTCATGGACCCCGCACGATTGTTCGAGTCACCCTTCACCGACAACGCAAAGGAAGGGGCATACTCCCTTTTCCCTGACCGCGACGTCGAGGTCATTGCGGGCATCCTGCGTGACGTCAAGGCCAGCGCGGTCGTCAACGACTCCGTCGCGTGAGCAACGGGCTGCGGTTAAGTCCGCAACTGACGTCAGTAGCCGTGTCAGGGACAGACACGGCTCCGCCTCTGTCTTAGGCAGGTCTGACCGTTTGGGAGTAACGCCGGCGAGAAATCGACTTGTCACGAGGTTGTCACAACTCGGCACAAACGAACCGACACCCACTGACACTCACTGACCCAGTAACACCAGGTCGGAGTCAGGACACGAAACACACTGGGACACAATGAAACCCCAGTTAATCGCCTTGTAAGCGAGCGGTCAACGGTTCAATCCCGTTAGGAGGCTCGTTCGGACGGCCCTGACCAGCGAAAACGGTTGGGGCCGTCCCTTTTTGGCCTATTTCGGCCGCTCGTTTCTTGCGCGAGCCCGGTTCGTCCACCTGGGTTTATGGGTCGCTTGTGACCTGGGGTTTTGCCGGTTCGGCGGCTCGATCCGGCGTTCGGTGTCACAGAATGTCACAACTCGTCGCTAACTCATCGGTGAGCGTTCGTGTGGATGTAGGTGGATGTGTACGGACTGGGCAGGTTGGCGTGTCCCCAGTGAACGGGGCCACCTTGTTTTAGAGTCTTGTTGCCCATGAGCTGGGCGGATAGGACGATGGAGAACATGGCTGGACGGAAGCGGAACTCTGCCGAGGACATCGTGCGCAAGCTGCGCCGTGCTGATGAGCTCACGGCTGCGGGCAAGACGCAGGAGGAGATCGCGGCGGAGCTCGAGGTGTCGGCGGCGACGTTGTACAACTGGCGTCGTCAGTACGGCGGGATGGACACCGATGCCGCGAAGGAACTCAAAGAGTTGCGCGAGCAGAACGGCAAGCTCAAGCGCCTGCTCGCCGAGGCCGAGCTGGAGAAGGATGCACTGCGGGAGGTAGCGAAGGGAAAATTCTGAGCCCAGCCGCCAAGCGCCGCGCCGTCGACATGCTCGTGGACACGATGAGTGTGTCGAAACGTCTGGCGTGCAGAGCAGTTGGGCTTGCCCGCTCCACCTATGCACGAACACCGATCGCCGAGACGCCCGCGGATCCCGACGCGGCTCTGAGGGCGTCGTTGCGGACATACGCAGGCTCGCATCCGCTGCACGGCTTCCGTCGCGCCTGGGCGCATCTGAGGCACGACCAGGGCGTGGCGGTGAACAAGAAGAAGGTGCACCGGCTCTGGAAGGAGGAGGGTCTGCAGGTTCGGATCTACCATCCACGCAAACGCGCCGGTATCAGCTCGTGCCCGCAAATCGAAGCCGATGCGCCGAAAGTGGTGTGGGCTATGGATTTTCAGTTCGATTCGACCGTCGACGGGAAGGCGATCAAAATCGCGTCGATGATCGACGAACACACCCGGCAGTCCCTGTTGAATATCGTGGAGCGTTCGATCACCGCACAGCGGCTGACCGACGAGCTCGACAAGACGTTCGCGCTGTGGGGCGGGCCGCCGTTGGTGCTGCGGATGGATAACGGTCCGGAGTTCATTTCCCATGTGCTGCAACAGTTCTGCCGAGACCGTGTCGGTATCTCCTACATCCCGCCGGGGACGCCGTGGAACAACGGACACATCGAATCGTTCAACAATCGGCTGCGGAAGGAGTGCCTGAACCGAAATCACTGGACTAGCTTGCTCGAAGCGAGGGTGGTGATCGAGGACTTCAAAGACGACCACAACCATCGACACCGGCACTCGTCTCTGGGCTACCTGACGCCCGCTGAGTATGCTGCCCGATGCACCCACACGCACCAACCCGTGGGCTGCGAGATCGACTGAAATCAATCAAACCGTGACTCTAGAACGCGGTGGTCCGACTATCGGGGACCTGCCAAGGTGATGGCCGGGCCGAGGTGCAGTGTTGGAATCAGTGTCGGTTCTGTAGGCTTGGAGCCTACGTATCCGACATTTGATGGAGGTAACTGTGACGACAAGCGATGTGCGACGCCGTCATGCCGGGT
>NZ_JALGQE010000033.1 GCF_022810405.1 Rhodococcus sp. ARC_M5 | reverse complement strand
GCTCGCGCAAGAAACGAGCGGCCGAAATAGGCCAAAAAGGGACGGCCCCAACCGTTTTCGCTGGTCAGGGCCGTCCGAACGAGCCTCCTAACGGGATTGAACCGTTGACCGCTCGCTTACAAGGCGAGTGCTCTACCGCTGAGCTAAGGAGGCAGTGAAGCGAGGCAATCATATCCGTTCATCGGACGCTCAGTGTCAACAGGTACCTTGTCGGTGGATCACCCCAGCTACGTGTAAAGACGGTCATGACTTTCCTGCAAGACCTGACGGCTTCGCTGAGCCGTCTCACCGGTGAGCGTCGGGCCACCATCGATACGCCGACCGCAGCGCCGTCACCTCTACGCCCGATCGACCTGACCGACGATGCGTCGGTCGCAGAGGTTCTGGACCTCGCGGTTCGCGTCGGCGAGGTGTTGCTGGCCTCGGGTACTTCGGCGGTGGATACGGCGACGCAGGTGCAGTTCATCGCCGCGAGCTACGGCCTCGCGCGGTGCGACGTCGACGTCACGTACAACTCGATCACCCTCAGCGCCCATCGTGGCCCGACGCGTCCTCCGGCGTCGACGATGCGCATCGTGCATTACCGCTCGATGGACTTCACGCGTCTGGCCGAGGTGGATCGTCTGATCCGTGCTGTGCGCGTCAAGATGATGCCGCCGAGCGCGGCGCTGGATCGGCTCGAGGAGATCACCAAGGCTCCACACCCCTACAACCGCTGGATTGCGACGTTCGCGTGGTCCGGCATGGCAGCGGCCGTGGGCGTCCTGCTCGGGGGTGGCCTCTTGGTGGCCGTGGTGAGCTTCCTGACGACGATGGTGATCGATCGAATCGGTCGGATCCTGAACCGAGCCGGTCTGCCGTTCTTCTTCCAACAGGTCGTCGGCGGGTTCATCGCGGCCACCCCGGCGATCACGCTCTACAACTTCCAGGACCAACTCAACATCAGCATCTCTCCGTCGATGGTCATCGCGGCCGGTGTCGTTGTGTTGCTGTCGGGCCTGTCTCTCGTCGGTACGTTTCAAGATGCGATCACCGGGGCCCCGATCACGGCGTCGGCCAGGTTCTTCGAAGTGTTGATGATGACAGCAGGAATCATCGCCGGTGTCGCGACCTCACTGCGATTGGCCGCCCTCATCGGCAGCGACCTTCCGCAGATCAGCAACCTGGCACCACCGGACATCCTGGAGGTACCGACGAAGGTGCTGGCGGGTGCAGCGGCGTCGTTGTTCTACGCACTGGCCACCTACGCCGAGCGGCGTGCGTTGCCGGCCGCGTTCATCGGCGGCTTCGCGGGCTCACTCGTGTACTTGCTGTCTCAGACGTTGACCGTCGGACCGATCATCGCCTCGGCCATCGCGGCGACCGTTGTCGGGCTGGCCGGTGGCCTGTTGGCACGTCGTGCACTGATTCCGCCGTTGATCGTCGCCGTGGCCGGCATCACGCCGTTGCTGCCCGGTCTGTCGCTCTACCGCGGCCTGTACGCGATCCTCAACGACCAACTGTTGCTCGGAATCAGCTCGCTGTTCGCGGCCCTGGGTGTCAGTTGCGGCCTGGCCGCGGGCGTGACCCTGGGCGAGTGGGGTGCCCGCACACTGCGTCGACCACGCATCCTCGCACGCACCGAGGAACTACTGCGCCCGACGCTTCGCCGCACAGAAGAACCGCGCCGACCGACAGTTCGTCGGCGGCGCGGTACGAGTCCTTCGTAGAAGGCGGAACTCAAGCCTCTGTGCTGGGTGATCCCTCAGCAGATGCGCGTGCAGCCGCGTCGGCCTCCATGGCCTCACGCAGGCTGCGCGGACGCATGTCGGTCCAGTTCTTCTCGACGTACTCCAGGCACGCGGCGCGGGTGTCTTCACCGAAGACGACACGCCATCCCTGAGGAACCTCGGAGAACGTCGGCCACAGCGAATGCTGGTCTTCGTCGTTGACCAGCACGAAGAAGCGTCCGTCTTCGTCATCGAACGGGTTGGTACTCATCTCGCCTCACTCGTCGCGAACGTTTGGTTGGTAAGTCTGCACCGTGAGGTGCCACACGACCCTAGCAACGCAGGTCGGGCGGTGGTGCCGTCAGGCCTTCAAGAAGCCGAGCAGTTCCGCATTGACGGCCTCGGGGCGCTCGAGATATCCGTAATGTCCCGCGTCTGCTATCTCCACGTACCGGGCACCGGGAATGGCGTCGGCCAGCTCCTTGCCCAGGTAAGGCGGGATCATCCGATCGTCGGCGAACCCGACCGACAGGCATGGCACCGACACACCGCGATAGGCCGCAGTTCGATCGAAATCGTCCTCCATCCCCAGCTGAGCACGCACGCCCGCGGACGGCGAGGAGGCCGAGAACTCGAACAGGTCCAGCCAGTCGCGTGCCCCGCGACCATCACGCAACGTTGCGGGCGACAGATTCATCACCGCCGTCACCGCCGCCGAGTAGGTGCCGGGGAGCTCGACGCGCTTGTCGTACAGTGCTCGCTCGCCGTGGGCGAGGGTCTTCTGGAATTCGTCGACGCGAGCATGACCGGCGAGGAACACGGCCTTGCGCACCAAGTCGGGCCTACTCAGAGCCAATTCCTGCGCGACGCGTGAGCCCATCGACGTTCCGACCACGTAGGCCTTCTCGTCGCCGTTGCGGACGAGCTCGATCAGGCCGGCTGTGTCGGCAACCATGTCCTCCATGGTGATGCCGTGCGAGCTCTCCGACGAGGGAGCAATGCCGCGGTTGTCGAACGTGCAGACCCGGTAACCCGCTGCTGTGAGCGCGGGCACCTGATGCAGTTCCCACACGCGGCCTGGGCTACCGGTGCCCATGATCAGAATTACCAGGTCGCCACTGCCCTTGACCTGGTAATTCACGTCGATGCCGTTGATCTTGGCGATAGGCATACGTCTCCTCACTGCTGATGTATTCGTCGGCGATCGTATCGTTCGGCACCGACCCGGGGTTACTCGAACAGCCAGTGGGTACCTGGGTTACATGACTGACGAGAACGTAGCGGGCGAAGCACGCAAGGGATTGCTCGACGGAATCAAGGGCAAAGCCAAAGAGGTCGTGGGCGCGGTCACCGGCAACGACTCGTTGACAGCCGAGGGCCAGTTACAGGCCGCCCAGGCGCGCGAGCACAAGGAAGCGCAGGCCACCGACCGGGTAGCGGAGGCGCAGGCCACCGAAGCCGGCGAGGAGCTGGCCGACGTGCGCACGGCTGCGGAAAGTCGACGTGAGGCGGCGGAAGAAAACGCTGCGGTGACCGAGGCGCAGGCAGACCGGGTGCGTGAGACGCAGGTAGCTGCGGCCGAGCAGAACAAGCGTGAGGCCGTGGCGCAGGAACGAGAGGCCGCCGAGGTCGACGCAACGGCCGAGCAGATCGAAGCCGCGGAGGAGCGACGCATCGAGCAGGCCGCCGCGGACTCGGACGAAATGGTCGCCGCGCAGAAGCACCAGGAAGCTCTTCTACAGGCCGAAGCCGATCGCAAGAAGGCCGAAGAGCTCCGCAACCAAGCCTGAACCACTACTGCATTACAGGAGTTTCGCTTCATGAGCGTTCTAGCCATACCACTGACCATCCTTCGTATTCAGTACAAGATTGCTCGAATTCCGTTGCAGCTCATCGAGACCAACGTCGTCGAGAAGATGAACGCGGAAGCACCCGCGCGCCTGGTGTACGAGCACACCCTCGGCTCGCTCGACCGCGCCGTCGGAAATCTGTTGGGAGACAGGAGCCTCGCCGACCGCGGTGAGACCCTCGTCGACAGCACCGAGAACCGTGCCGAGGCCGCGCGCCTCGACGCCGAGGCTCGGGCCAAGAAGACCGCAGCGGCAGACGAGCTGAAGGTGGCGCGGGAGACCGCCGAGAAGGATCGCCGCTCGGCCGACGCCGCCGCCCAGGAAGCCGCACGTGACGCGCGCCAGGAGGCCGAGCAGCGCAAGCGGGAGGCCGCTGAAGAAGCCGAGCGGGAAGCGGCTGCCAAGAAGAAGAAGGCCGACGAGCAGGCCGCTGCCACCGCAAAGGCCGCCGAGGATCGTAAGAAGGCGCAGCAGGCGCAGGTCGACAAGCAGGAGAAGCTGGCCGCAGCGCCGTCCGAGGCCGAATTGGCCGAGGCTGCAGAGCGTTCCGACGAAGCCGCCGCCAAGAAGGACGAGGCGGAGCGCATCGAGAAGCTGTTCATCGCGGAGAAGAACAAGGACTGACTTCAACTTATCGGCGAGTGACCTCGACTGGTCTGATCTCCGGTCAAGACCTCACACCATCTTTGCCGACTGCGCGCCCCTACTCGCATCCGAGTATGGGCGCGCAGTCGTCAATCGGGGCGCGCGGTCCCCACCCATGTTGATCAATCGAGAACGCGCGCGAGGAACGCGGCAATGTTGTCTTCGACTGCCGCGGTGCGGGTCTCGACATCGAAGTCTTCCTTGAATTGCCGTCCCAGCGCCGGGGTCTTCTTCTTTCGCGCATAGAGCGAGCACGCGAGGTCCGAGCAGATGTAGGTACCCACCGTGTTGCCACGCCTGCCGGAATCGCCGGCCTTCGCGGCAGCCATCAGCGACACCCCGCCGTTGGCGTGCGTGGTGAGGCAGATACTGCACATCTGAGCCTTGCGCGGACCACCTGGTGTGTAGCGCAACGAGATTCCGCACAGGCGATCTCCCGAAGGGACGACGATGTAGCAGCGCCCTGCCATCTTGGGGTCGACCCAACCGAGAAAGTCGAGATCGTCCCACGGCACGGCGTCGAACATCTCGGGAAGGGAGAGCCTGCCGGCGTCGCCCTTGGACGAGTTGACGAACGACGACCTGATGTCGCGTTCGGAGATCGGTTCCATGTCACTGCCTCCAGTGCTGTAGGAGTGTGTCGATTCCGTCGAGGATGCGAGCCCACGACTGCTGCGAGTCGGGTGCACTGTGAGCGAACGAGCCCGACGCATCCAGGCTGGCGTAGCCGTGAAAGACACTGCCGAGCAATCGAACTGCGTGTACCTGATCCTCGTCGCCGAGCTCGTACCCGCGGAGAATCGCCTTCATCATCGCCGAGTGACGCACTCCCGCACTCGCGAGAGCGGTCTCGTGATCGAGCGGAAACTGTGTCGCCGCATAGCGCCCGGGGTGTTCGCGTGAATAGTCGAGATACGCGTTGGCGACGGCAACCAAGGCATCCTTGCCTGCTCGGCCTGCCAGGGCCTCGGACACCCGGTCGGCCAGTTCCTCCAACGCCAGCAACGCAATCCCGACGTTCAACTCGTGCGCGTTCTTCAGGTGCGAATACAGGCTCGCCACCTTGACGTCGAAGCGCCTGGCTATCTCACTGGCGGTGACGCGATCGAAGCCGACCTCATCGGCCAGATCCGCTCCCGCTGCCACGATGCGCTGCGCGGTCAATCCTGCGCGTGCCATGTCGGCCTCCTCTGTTCGAGAAGACCGTAGCCGAAACTAACACCTATAGGCAAATAGCTAAAGCAATCACCGGCCCTGCCACGCCTCCCACAGCTGTGCGTATCGTCCACCGGCAGCGACCAGCTCGTCGTGCGGACCCTGCTCCAGAATTCTGCCGTGTTCGAGCACCACCACGCGGTCGGCGGCAGCAGCCTGGGTGAGGCGATGCGCGACGATCAACGTGCTGCGCCCCCTGGTCGCTGCTTCTGCGGCCGCTTCGAGGTCTCGCGCACCGGAACTGCCCGCTTCCGCGGTGGCCTCGTCCAGCACGGCGACGGCGGGATCGGCGAGAACCAGTCGCGTCAAGGCCAATTGCTGCGACTGGGCTGCGGTCAATTGGTGCCCGCCCTCGCCGACAGCAGTGTCGAGGCCGTTCTCGAGCGCCTCGACCCACCCCCATGCCCCGACGGTGCGCAGTGCGGCCTCGACGTCGTCACGACCGGCATCCGGGGCGGCGAGTAGCACGTCGTCGATCAATCGGCCGGCGAACACGTGCACTTCCTGGCTGACGATCGCCACGTGCCGACGTATTCCGTCGCTGCCCAGTGCATCCAGAGGTGCGCCACCGACTCGAACCGTCCCCGACGTCGACGCCATCGAGCCGGCCGCGATCGCCGCGATCGTGGATTTGCCTGCGCCGGTGGATCCGACGAGTGCGACGGTCTCACCGGCATCGACCCGCAGGTTCACTCCGTGCAGTACCTCGTGGCCGGACTCGTACTCGTGCCGCAGATCGGTGACGTCCAAGGTGGCGTCGGCAGGCACGGAACCGTCACCCACGGGTCGCTCGTCGGGGATGTCGATGACACCGACCAGCCGGGCCAGAGAGGCTCCGGCGGACTGGATGTCGTCGAATGTGAACAGCAGCGTGCCGATCGGATTGAACAGCCGGTGGAACAGCAGCGCTGCCGCTGTCGTCTCGCCGACGGTGACGTGATCGCCGCGCACGAGCAGGAATCCGGCCAACAGGATCACCGACAGCCCGACGCATTCGGCACGATTGTTCCGAGATGCGAATCGGGTGAGCAGGCGGAACACGTCGACACCGATGTCGCGGGCCTTTGCCGACGCCCGATCGATCTCTTTCAGATGCGCCGACTCGAGTCCGTACGCGCGAACGGTTTTCGCGCCCTGCATGCTGCTGACGAACGACTGCGCCCGCTCGCCCATCGCCACTCGTTCGGCCGCGTACTTCGGGGCCGAGCGCGGCAGATACCAGCGCAGCGCGAGGACATACATCGGCAGCGCGACGAGCCCGGCCACGCCGAGTCGCCAGTCGATGCCGAGCATCGTGATCATGCTCAGGCATACGAGCAGGAACGCGCCGACGAGCTGCGGGATCACCTCACCGATCGATTTCGCCATCACCGCGACGTCGTCGCCCACCCGGGAGAGCAAGTCGCCCTTGCCGACTCGTTCCAACGTGGCCACCGGCAGATGCAGTGCGCGCCGCACGACGGCCTCGCGCAACGAGGCCAGGATTCCTTCACCGAGGGTGCTGATGAGGTAGCCGCTGAACCCGGTGACGATGCCGCCGATCACCGCAGCCACCGAGATCACCACCACGACACCGATGATCGCCGACGGGTCCGCACCGTCGCGGACGCGGTCGACCAAGACCCCGAAGATATAGACCGGCACCAGCGACATCGCCGCGGCAATTGCGCCGAGCAGCAGCGTGACCGCCGTACGCGCCCGTC
The DNA here is from genome assembly GCF_022810405.1 of Rhodococcus sp. ARC_M5. Lineage (GTDB taxonomy): Bacteria > Actinomycetota > Actinomycetes > Mycobacteriales > Mycobacteriaceae > Rhodococcoides > Rhodococcoides navarretei. The sequence goes on along the minus strand of NZ_JALGQE010000033.1, from coordinate 8,114 downwards.
GTAGTCTCAGCTGTTCCAGTAGCCACTTCCCGGAGCGAGCGCCGGTGGCGATGGGAAGAAGTTCGGGGGCGGTCATCGCAGCACCGTCTCCTTGTACTGCGCGTCCGAGGATGCGAGATCGTGGTGCGTTCCCTCGGCGACGACGCGGCCGTCGTCGACGACGAGAACACGATGGGTCACCGACAGCAGCGCAGGGCTCGTGGTGATGAGGATGGTTGTCTGCGAGACGTTTCCGGTGTGCCGGAGTTCGGCGATACCGCGCGCGATGGCGTGCTCGGTGACGGCGTCGACGGCGGTGGTGGGGTCGTGCAGCACCAGGACCGGGGCGTCGACCGACAGTGCTCGCGCCAGTGCGACTCGCTGGCGTTGCCCACCGGACAGGCTGGCTCCGCGGTCGGTGACGGCATGATCGAGACCGGCATCGTGCAGTTCGACGACGTCGGTGGCCGCGGAGGCCTGCAGCACGACATCGAGTTCGGCGTCGGGCCGCTCCCGGCCGGCGGTGACGTTGCTGCGGACGGTGCCCGCGAACAGGTCGGTGATGTGGGGCTCGACGAGCACCGTCTCGCGGGCGCGTCGAAGATCGATCTCTCCCGCCGCAATGCCGCCGATACGAACCGATCCCGTGTAGTCGGCGTCGGAGATCTGACCGGACAGCAGCGTGGCGAGCGCTTCCCCGTCCTGCGGCCGGTAGGCGACCACGCCGAGCATCTCACCCGGTGCGGCCCGGAAGCCGAGGCCGTCGAGCGACCGGAACCGAACGTCGTCGACGGTCAGTTCGGTACCCACCGGAATTGCGGATTCCGACTGCGACAGAACGTGTTGCGCACCGAGCACCAGGGCGAGCCGGTCGGCCGATCCGCGCACCATCGCAACGACGCCGGGGATCCTCGCCAATCCGGTCAGGGGTTCGATGACGAACTGTGCGAGGCCGATGACGGTGATCAACTCACCGACCGATATGCGACCCTGCAGCGCGAACCAGCCTGCGGTACCGGCGATTCCGACGGCCAGCAGCGCGTTGACCGCCGCCGCGAGGCCCTGATAGACGTTGTTGGCGCGGGCCAGCTTCAGCGTCGCGGCCAACGCCGTTCGGCTCGACGTCACGAATCGCTCGGTCGCGGCATTCTCGGCCCCGATCCCGCGCAGGGGCCGTACTCCGCTCACCAGATCGGTGGCCATCCCCGATACCCCGGCGATCTCGGCCTGCTGCGCGGTGGCCGCACGAGTGAGCAACGGAGCGAGGCGCTGGAGCGCGATCAGGATCACCGGCGTCCCGATCACGACCGCCAGGCCCAGAGGAATGTCGATGACCAGCAATGCCACCGTGGTAGCGACGACCGCCACGGCCGACGCGAAGACCCGGGCGATCAGGTCGAGGATCCAGGACTCCTTCTCGGCGTCGGACGTCGAGACCGTCAGCAACTCCCCCGCCGACAGCTCGGTACGCACACCCCGCGGATCGAGAACGCGACCAGCGACCTCCACGCGCACCAGATGCGCCTCCCGCTCGATGGCGACGACGATGATGCGGGCACCGATGCGCCACGCGTACGACAGAGTGACGAACAAGGCCGCCAGACCGACCAGCGAGACGATCATCGCGGTCACGTCGCCGGTGTCGATGGCCCGCGAGACGATCAGTCCGATGGCCACCGGGACCATCGTTTCGCACAGTTGATGCACCCCGAACAGCAGTGACGAGACGATCAGGCGGGTGCGATGCCGTCGTACGGTGCGGCGCAGAATCGACGAGCCGGTGGCCGGAGGAGGCACTTCCACCACTGTCCGAGCATGGCGGAGCGGCACAGAATCGGTCATTTGCTGCAGCCTATGGCATCGGGAACTGGCGAGGGGACGCCACATTTACATAGAGTCGGGTCCAACGAACACCGTGTAAGCCCAGCAGAGAGTACGGAGAACACCATGCCTGCCAAGACCTCCACCGACAACGACATCGCCGACGAAGACATCGTCCCACTCGAGTACGAGACGGCCAGCCAGGCTCAGCGCGTCGTCGCCGCCTACGCGACCGATGCCGACGAATGCCGCATGTTGCTGTCGATGTTGGGTATAGATCCAGTAGCGAAGACCGACTGACAGGTTTTCGCAGGGCTGTTTACCCAGGGATCTACAAGCGGATTGGACAGTTGTGGCTGACGCCTCGCAGGGTTCGGATTTTGTCGTCGTAGCCAACCGGTTGCCGGTCGATCTGGAGAATCTCCCGGACGGGAGCACACGATGGAAGCGAAGCCCTGGCGGGTTGGTCACTGCTCTCGAACCGATTCTGCGCGCCAACAAGGGTGCGTGGGTGGGGTGGGTCGGCGTCTCTGACGTCGACGTCGAACCCTTCGTCGAGGACGGCCTACAGCTGCGCCCGGTGACGATCAGCGAGAAGGAATACACCCAGTACTACGAGGGCTTCTCCAACGCGACGCTGTGGCCGCTCTACCACGACGTCATCGTCAAGCCGGAGTACGACCGCGACTGGTGGAACGCCTACGTCGAGGTCAACCGCCGCTTCGCCGAGAAGACCTCCGAGGCCGCAGCACAGGGCGCCACGGTCTGGATCCAGGACTACCAGCTCCAGCTCGTTCCGAAGATGCTGCGGATGCTGCGCCCCGACCTGACCATCGGGTTCTTCCTGCACATCCCGTTCCCGCCGATCGAGCTGTTCATGCAGATGCCGTGGCGCACCGAGATCGTCGAGGGACTGCTCGGTGCCGACCTCATCGGTTTCCACCTGTCCGGCGGTGCGCAGAACTTCCTCTACCTTGCCCGACGCCTCGCCGGGGGAACCACGTCCCGCGGAACCGTCGGCGTGCGGTCCAAGTTGGGCGTCGTGCAGGTCGGCTTCCGGACCGTGCGAGTGGGCGCGTTCCCGATCTCCATCGATTCCGGTGACCTCGACACCAAGTCGCGCTCCAAGGCCGTCCGCGATCGCGCGAAGCAACTGCGCAAGGATCTGGGCAACCCCAAGCGCATCATGCTCGGCGTCGATCGCCTCGACTACACCAAGGGAATCGACGTTCGGCTCAACGCGTTCCGCGAACTGCTCGAAGAAGGTCGCGTCGATCCAGCCGAGAACGTCATCGTGCAATTGGCGACGCCCAGCCGTGAACGCGTCGAGAGCTACGTCGCGATGCGCGGCGAAATCGAGCAACAGGTGGGCCGCATCAACGGTGAATACGGCCAGGTGGGCCACCCCGTGGTGCACTACCTGCATCGGCCGATCCCCCGCGACGACCTACTGGCCTATTTCGTCGCGGCCGACGTCATGCTGGTCACTCCGCTGCGCGACGGCATGAACCTCGTCGCCAAGGAGTACGTGGCCTGCCGCAGCGATCTCGGTGGCTCTCTGGTGCTCAGCGAATTTACCGGTGCCGCAGCCGAACTGCGCCAGGCATACCTGTGTAATCCACACGACCTGGACAGCGTGAAGGACGCGATCATCGGCGCGCTCGAGCAGGAACCCGAGGCAGGAAAGCGCCACATGCGTGCCATGCGTCGGCAGGTGCTCGCGCACGACGTCGACCGCTGGGCCCGCTCCTTCCTGACCGCACTCGCAGCGCCGGCGGAGGGCACGAACCTCACGCAGCGATAAATCGCTTTCCTTCCCACCGTCGACGGCTGTAACTTTGCCGTCGACGGTTTTCTTTTCATGCGTTTTCACACGTGAGGAGGTGGGCATCGTGGCCACCTGGACGATTGCACCCCCGAGCCCTCGTTCCTCCTCCCCCAAGGATCTCGCATGTCTCCACTCGACCATTACGGTCTCGATCAGCACTGGCTGACCGAATTCGAAAAGCTTTCTCGGAAAACAATTCTCGCCCGCGTCGTTCAAGTCGACCGCGGTGAGTTCGACGCCATCACCGATAGGGGCCCCGTCCGCTGCTCCGGTACCGGAATATGCACCGGAGATTGGGTGACACTGGACTCGTTCAGGCTCGTTGCCACACTTCCCCGCCGGACGGCCATCGAACGCGCCTCGGCCGGATCCACCTCCGACACACAGGTTCTCGGAGCCAACGTCGACACCGTCGTCGTCACGGTCGCGTCGGACACCGCCCTCGACCTCGGTCGCGTCGAGCGCTACATCACCCTCGCCTGGGGCAGTGGCGCTGTTCCGGTTGTCGCGATCACCAAGGCCGACAGCGGCAGCGTTGCCGAAGAACTGGTGATGGAAGCTGCACCGGGCGTCACCGTATGCAGCACGAGCGCGCTGTCGGACGGCGGAATCGACTCACTGACAGCACATCTGCACGGAACGGTCGCACTGATCGGGCCGTCGGGATCCGGAAAGTCGACACTCGGGAACGCCCTGTTGGGCGGTTCGGTGTTCGCCACCGGTGCCACCCGGTCGGCTGACAGCAAAGGCAAGCACACGACGGTGCATCGGGAATTGGTACCGATCCCTTCCTCGGGCCTGGTGCTGTTGGACACCCCGGGTTTGCGTTCCGTGGGCGTCCAGGGATCGGAAGATGCTGTGGCGAGCGCCTTTTCCGACATCGACGAACTGGCCGCGACGTGTCGATTCGGTGACTGCGCGCACGAACGCGAACCGGGGTGCGCAGTGCTCGCCGCCGTCGATGCGGGCGAGCTCACCGAGAGACGCTTGGGCAACTACCGAAAACTGTTGCGGGAGAATGCTTGGGCGACTTCGAGGTACGACGCGAGAGCGCGGAGAGAGAAGTTGCGGGAGTACAAGCAGATCTCGAAGTCGCTACGTCAGAAATACGCCGCCGACGGCAGAACGCGGTAGGTCAACTCTCGTCGAACAGTGAGGGGCTGTCGACATCCGCCTCGGTCTGCCGGGCCGCACTCTCACTGCTCGACGCCTTCCGCACCACCTGGACCGTGGTGGTGCGTACCGACAAGCGGTGCCCGTCGTGGTGCTCGAGCAACGCCAGACCCTGACGAATCTCGAGTACCTTCCACGGGCCGGCATGCCCGGACGCCTGAACCAGGTCGCCTGGGGCGATCTCGGAAGCCACTGTTGTTCTCCATTCACCGAGCGAGCATTTCGGGGTCGAGCAAGTCTGTGACACACACCCTATCGGGCGCGCCCTGCCTGCAGCTCACTTGCTCGTCGAACAATTTAGGAGTACTCATGTAATAGTTATATAAATACAAGCATTAATGCGGAGGTGAACGTGGCCGAGCTGACTCGACGACACCGGTATCTCGTGCTCGGCATCTGCTGCCTGAGCCTGTTTCTCGTCAGCACCGACAACACGATCGTCAACGTCGCACTGCCATCGATGCGCGCAGATCTGAATGCATCGGTCTCTGGCCTGCAGTGGATCATCGATGCATACACACTGGTCGTGGCGTCACTGCTGATGCTCGGCGGCTCGATGGCCGACAAGTACGGCCGCAAGCGCTTCTTCCTCATCGGCACCGGAACGTTCGTCCTCGGCTCCCTGCTGTGCAGCGTCGCGCCGTCGCTCGGCTGGCTCGTCGCCTTCCGCATGCTTCAGGCGGTCGGTGGCTCGATGATGAATCCCGTCGCGATGTCGATCATCACCAACACCTTCACCGATCCGAAAGAACGCGCCGGAGCCATCGGCATGTGGGGTGCCGTCGTCGGCATCTCGATGTCGGCGGGCCCTGCGCTCGGCGGCGTGCTCGTCACCGGTGCCGGCTGGCAGTCGATCTTCTGGATCAACGTTCCCGTCGGTATCTTCGCGCTGGCGATGACCCTCAAATTCGTCCCGGAATCCAAGGCCGAGCACGCGCGGAAGTTCGATCCGGTCGGCCAGTTCCTCATCTTCGCGTTCCTCGCGTCTCTGGTGTTCACCATCATCGAGGGGCCTGCGAAGGGCTGGGGATCACCGCTGATCGTGCTCACCGGTGCCGTCGCCGTCGGCTCGCTCGTCGGGCTACTGGTGGTCGAGTCGCGGATCGAGGAACCACTGATCCAACTGAAGTTCTTCCGGAGCGCGCCGTTCAGCGGAGCGACGGTGATCGCGGTGTGCGCATTCGCGTCCCTCGGCGGATTCCTGTTCCTCAACACCCTCTACCTGCAGGACGTGCGTGGTTACTCGCCGCTGCATGCCGGTCTCTACACTCTGCCGATGGCCTTGATGACGCTGATCTTCGCGCCGATCTCGGGCCGCATCGTCGGCACCATAGGCGCGCGCGTACCACTGCTCGTCGCGGGAGTCGGCTTCGTGACCTCCGCGTTGATGCTCACCCGACTGACACCGACGACGTCGTTCGCGTGGCTTGCCGTCGCGTACGTGATCTTCGGAATATCCTTCGGCATGGTCAACGCCCCGATCACCAACACCGCCGTGTCCGGCATGCCGCGCAGTCAGGCCGGAGTGGCATCCGCCATCGCGTCGACGAGCAGGCAGGTGGGCCAGTCGCTGGGCGTGGCCGTCGTCGGTGCCATCGTCACCGCCGGCATCGTCGGTGAGATCTCCGACGGCTTCACCGCTGCCGCAGTTCCTGCGTGGTTCGTCATCGCGGGCGCAGGCGTGGTGGTCACCGTTCTTGCTGTGGTCACCACCGGGCGGTGGGCTCGGGCGACCGCCGATCGAATCGACCAGCCGGTGCTCGTATGACCGCCTCGGAGGCGGCCCTCGTCTGGCGCGAGATGCGCGCGCTGATGCTCGAGAAGCACGACACCCGACGGGCCGTCGCCGACGCCACCGGCATGAGCTTTCTGCGCGCCAAATTGCTCACCAAATTGCTGGCGGGTGATCGGACGGTCACCGAGCTGGCCGAGATTCTTGCGTCCGATGCGCCGTACGTTTCCCTCAACGTTCGAGAGCTCGAGAAGCGCGAATTGGTGGTGCGCACCGAAGATCCCACCGATCGCCGACGCCGCATCATCGGACTCACCGACACCGGCCGCCGCCTTGCCGAGAAGGCCAGAACGATCGCCGACGCTCCGCCGCCGGAATTCACGACGGTATCTGCGGCGGATCTTGCGCATCTGCGACGGATTCTGCAGCTGCCCTGATTTCTGAGCGTTCAGCGGCGGATGGCGTCCAGTGGGGTGCCGATCTCGACGAGCGCGCGCACGGTCGCCGCTTCCATTCCCGGTGAGCCACAGACCAGAATCTGGCGATCCGTGAACGGCCCCTGCGTGGCGACGACGTCTGCCACACTGCCTTCCCAGCAATGCTCGGGCTCGAAGAACGATGCGCTGGAACCGATCTCGGCATGAATGCGGTCGTTCCATCGATCCGACGCCCATGGCTCGTGCAATTGGTCCACGACTGGTACGACGGTCAACCACGGCAGTTCGGACGCCATCAACCACAGCATGTCCCCGGCATACAGGTCGCGAGGCGACTTGCCGCCGACGAACAGCGTCACGTTCGGTGGCCGCTCCCATCGCGTGAGGTCCAGCAGAATCGCGCGCAACGGAGCGAGGCCGGTGCCGCCTGCGATCATGACAACGTCGCGCCCCGAGTCGTCGACATGCAGTCCGCCCTGCGGATCGCTGATCCGCCACACATGACCGGGCCGCGTCTCGTTGACGATCGATCCGCTCACCCATCCGGCCGGAACGGCTCGGACATGGAACTCCAGTTTGCCGTCTCGCGAAGGCGGCAGCGCGGGTGAGTATCGCCGTGTCAGAGCAGCATTCTGGGGAACCGTGACCGACACCGACTGGCCTGCGGTGAACGGCACCGCGTCGCCTTCGAGTCTGATGACGGCGAGATCGTTCCGAAGGCGATGATATTGAACGACCGTCGAACTCCACGCCTGCATGCCGACCAGGATAGGGGTCGGCACCGGGTGTCTCGCAAACTCAGCGGTGGTGGCCGCCGCTGTGCCCGCTCGACTCCGCAAACGCGCGCGCGTTTGCCAAATTTCACCCGAATAGCGAACGAGAATGCGCGCACCTGACAAATGCGCGCGCGTTTGCGGGGATGTGCGCGGCAGAGACCCGCCGCCAGCTCCCGCGGACCCGCTCGACTCCGGTGGGCCCACCCTGCCCGAGGTTCGCCACCGTCGCCCGCCTCGCCGCCGCAAACGCGCGCGCGTTTGCTGAACGCCGCTCAATGTCAAGCTGTCTGGAGTCGGTTGTTGTTGATTCCGACGGTTGCGGGCGGTTGTGGTGTGCAGGGGCGGCGGCGGAACCGTTCGGGGTGTCG
>NZ_JALGQE010000032.1 GCF_022810405.1 Rhodococcus sp. ARC_M5 | reverse complement strand
CGACACCCCGAACGGTTCCGCCGCCGCCCCTGCACACCACAACCGCCCGCAACCGTCGGAATCAACAACAACCGACTCCAGACAGCTTGACATTGAGCGGCGTTCAGCAAACGCGCGCGCGTTTGCGTGGAGCCTGAGCCCTACTTCGCCAGCGACCGCGCCATTCCGCGTTCGATGGCTGCGACCAGCTGCGGGCGCAGTTCGGCGGCGGGCACGATGTGGTGCACCGATCCGACGTTCTGCGCACGCTGGATGTTGTGGATGGCCTCGAATTCGGCTGCCACTTCACCGAGTTTGGCGTTGCGGGCGTTCGCTCGCACGGTGGCCAGCTCTACGCGCAGGGCCGAGCGGGTGGCGTCGTCGTCGGCGGTGTTCAGCGCAGTCTCGAGTTCCTTGACGGTCGGATCCGCTGCGGTGCGGGCGTTGACGTCGCGGGTGAACACCACTGCTGCTGCGGGGGCACCACCGAGCACGGAGGCGAAGGAGCCCTCCACTGCGAGGACCTCCATGTTGTCGTTGAGTGCTCCGGAGAACACCACGAACGCGCCGCCGTGGTAGCGCGAGACGACACAGAACACGACCGGTCCGTCGAAGTTGACGATGGCGCGGCCGATTTCGGCTCCGTATTCGAGCTGGATGTTGCGCAGCGATTCCGGTGATCCGTCGAAGCCGGAGAGGTTGGCCAGCACCACGATCGGCCGGCTTCCGCTGGCGGCGTTGATGGCGCGTGCGGTCTTCTTCGACGAGTTCGGGAACAGGGTTCCCGAGGTCCACTGATCCGGGCCGTCGGAGGGGAACCAGCCCTTGCGGGGGATGGCCCGCGACTCGATGCCGATCACGGACACCGGGATTCCGGCGAGGTGGGCGTCGAACACCACCGAGGTGTCGGCGTCGGCCATGTCGGCCCACCGCTCGAGGACCGAGTGGTCCTGGTCCACCACAGCGCGCATCACGGTGCGAATGTCGAACGGCTTCTTGCGGTCCGGGTTGGTGACCGAGGAGAAGATGTCGCCGACGGTGGTGAAGTCGCTGGACGGGTGTACGTGCGGGTAGGTGCGCACGTCGCGCTCGGTCGGGTCTGCGGTGGCTGCTCGGCGCGGGAAGCGTTCTCCCGGTGCGGCATACGCGTGGTCGTAGTGCGCGAACAGGATGTCGCACGCGGCCCTCAGGTTCGGTGCCCAGTACTGCGCCTGGCCGTTGGGGCCCATGACGCGGTCGTAGCCACCGATACCGAAGTTGTCCTCGGCCGAGACGCCACCGGAGTAGTCGAGCGACTGCTTACCGGTGAGCACCATCGCGCTGTCGGGGGTCATCACCAGGATGCCCTTGGTGTGGGTGAGCATCGTGGCTTCGGCGTTCCAGTACGGCTGCGCGCCGACGTTGATGCCTGCGACGACGATGTTGATCTCTCCGCCGGCCTGCGTGAAGGTGATGATGCGACGCAGACCACGCGAGACCCAGTCCATGTTCTCGGTGCCCGATTCCATGGAAATCGTTGCGCCGGAGGACAATGCGAACCATTCGACGGGTGCGCCGAGCTGCTCGGCGAGGTCGATGGCAGCGACGATCCGCGAGCACTCGGCCTCGGCAACGGTGCCCAGTGCCTTGGTCGGGTCACCGAACAGCGCGACGCGGGTGATGCCCTCGGGGTACTTGGCAGTGGGTGTGGTCGCGACGCCGACGATGACGCCCGCAGTGTTGCGGCCGTAGGGGCGGTCGACCGGTGCGAGCACGCCGTCGGAGCCGAAGTCGTACTCGGTGAACGTTCCACCGTTGCTGCTGAGCAACGGAATCAGCTCGTACGGGTAGACGGTGCCGCGGGCCTGGGAGCGCTGCACCTTCTGGGTGTACTCGTCGAGCGGACGCATCGGCTCGGTCGGCGGCGGGGTCACCTTGGCCACGATGCCTGCACCGGAGCGGTACGACAGGCGCAGTGCGACCTCGCGTGGCGTCGCGCCCGGCGTTTCGGCCAGACGTGCGATGAGCGTGATCTCCTCGAGGCCGGCGCCGATCGTCAGCGGCGCGATGTGCCGGGCGATGGTGGCGATCCGGTCTGCGGGAACGTTCAGTACCGGCCAGACGTAGAGCACGACGCGGTTGGCGTCGAGCCGCTTCTTGCCGCGCCCGGCCTGGGCGCGCCGGATTCCGTCGAGGCAGGCCGCGACTGTCCGTTCGATCTCGGGTACCGCGACGATGTTGCCGGCGTCGTCCAACTGTGTTGTGATGCCGCGGATCTCGGCCAGTGCGACCAGTCGTTCGTCGGACGGGTTGTCCTTCGACGTCAGGTGGAACAGGTACGTTCCGGCGCTGGCGGGCAGGCGAACTCCGTCGAAGTTCTTCAGTCGCCACAGGTCCAGTCGCTGACCGGTCAGCGGGTGCATGTCCCGGATGATCGTGTCCTCGGCGAGCGGCTCGGACCCCTCGACCGTGGTGCGACGGTAGGTCATCTTTCGCGCGGCGGAACCGAAGGCGGTCACCGTGACGCGACGCCAGCGGCCGGTGCCCGGGTGGGCGGCGAGGACGGCCTGAAGCTGGGCCGAGAGCTCGTCGCCGTCGGTGGGAGCGTCCGGCCAGGACAGGTAGAGGTCCACGGCCAGGTTCTCCGGTGCCGGTCCGGCGATGTCGTCGACCGAGTCCAGAGTCGCTGCAAGCGAGTCGAAATCGGTTGCGGTGGACACCAGATGCAGCCGTTCACCCGAGAGCTCGAAGTTGCCGGTGACGAAGTGCTTACCGTCGCGGTCGAAGGCTTTGACGTCTTCGAGGGTGCGGATCTCGTAGTACTGGCGGGTGATCACCTCGAGCAGGGCACCGGGATCGGTGATCCGTTGTGCCAGTAGCTCGATGAGCGGTTCCGGGGTGGCGACGAGCGCGGCGATCCGGGCCGAGTAGTCGGCCGCGTCGGGGTTCTCGGCGAGGTACTGCAGGCTGCCGCGGACGCCGTCGTAGATCTTCTCGCGTGCACTGCGGATCTGTGGCTCGTCGAACAACCGGAAGCGCAGGTTGCGCGCGACGTCGCCGATCACCGGGTAACGGGCCTGGGTGGCTCCGATCAGTCGCTCGAGGACCTCGGCCATGGCCGGAGTCGCCTCGGGCTGCGCCGAGCAGTCGCTGAGCCAGTGGCCGAGCAGGGCGGCGATGACCGGAACCTGGTTCTCCATGCGCTGCAGAGCCAGGAAGACGCGGTAGACGGCCTCTTCGAGTTCGGGCGTACGACCCTCGTCGATGGCAGCGTCGTAGTGCGCCAGGGCGCGAGTGAGCTTGGCGCGGAACGAATCCGGGAGACCCTGCACGTCTGCGTCGAGCGAGTGCAGGAACGAGTGGAAGTGCTCGCGCGGGGAGTGCACGCGCTCGTCGGTGCTCTCCTCGTCCATCGTCGGCCGGTTGCGGGAGAGCTCGCAGATATCGGCGAATGTGTTGAGCAGATCCAGCTCGGCGGAGACCAACCCTGCATCGTTGCGCGGCACGTCGGCGCGCAGAGTTTCGTAGGTGGACAACAGGTTTCGTGCGCGGGCTCCGCTGACGTCGAAGCCGGTGATGAGGGCGGCGAGTTCGTCGAGTCGGTCCAGGGCGCGACGCTGCGGCGAACGCTGCGCTGCGTCGTCGATACCGCGGAACTGTACGCGTGGTGCCTGCTCGGAGACCTTCTGCTCACCGGCCTGATCGACGCGCAGCAGCGCGGCTCCGGCGTCGACCTGTCCGTTGACCGAGGCCAGTACCTCGCGCACGGTGCCCGCGTACGGGGACCGGACGGCGGTTTCCATCTTCATCGATTCCAGGACGACGAGTGTCTGTCCCGCCTCGACCTCGTCGCCGACGGCAACGGGCACGGCCACGACGACGGCGGGTGCCGGTGCGCGGACCAGGCCGGCCTCGTCCTGTGAGATCTGGTGGCTGATGCCGTCGACCTCGACGAGGAAGTGCGCGGGTCCGGCGACGGTGACCACCTGGTAGCGACGGTCACCGATGACCAGACGGCTCTCGTAGACGCCGAGGCGTTCGACGTCGACCTGCAGATCACCGATGCCGTCCCCGTCGATGCTGTAGCGGTGGGTGCCGGTCTGGCCGACCTCGAGCTTGTAGGCCTGGCCCTGGTAGTTCAATTCGACCGTGCGGCCGATGGCATGGGTGGCGCGCGGACGGCCACCGCGGGCGGAGTTGAGGAACGCGGTGCGTTCGCGGCCTTCCTCGGCGTCGTACGCGTCGATCGCTGCGGCGACGATCGCGATGTCGGCCACGGCCGTCGGGCCCACCTGGGAGCCGGCCTCGGTGCGGTCGAGCCAGCCGGTATCGGCGGAGGCGGAGATGACTTCCTCGCGGTCGAGCAAGCTGAGCAGGAACGACTTGGTGGTGGTGCCGCCGTCGATGACGACTGTGGTCTCGCGCAGCGCGTTGCGCAGTCGCGCGAGCGCTTCGCTGCGGTCGCGGCCCCAGGCGATGACCTTGGCGACCATCGAGTCGTAGTCGGGAGGAATGACGTCGCCCTGCGCGATGCCGGTGTCGACGCGGATGCCGGTGCCGAGAGGGAACTTGAGCAGCTCGACGGTGCCGGGAGCCGGAGCGAAGCCGTTGTCTGCGTCCTCGGCGTTGAGGCGGGCCTCGACGGCGTGGCCGAATTCGGTGGGGCACTCGCCGGGCAGTGCCTGGCCGTCGGCGACGAGGATCTGCAGCTTCACCAGGTCGATGCCGGTGGTGTATTCGGTGATGGGGTGCTCGACCTGGAGGCGGGTGTTGACCTCGAGGAACGTGAAGATCTTCTGCTCGGGCTGGTACAGGTATTCGACGGTGCCTGCGCCCTGATATCCGGCGGCCTTGACGAGCTCGGCCGAGGCGGTGCGCAGCTGATCGGCCTGCTCCTTGGTCAGCAGCGGTGAGCTGGACTCCTCGATGACCTTCTGGTTGCGGCGCTGGATCGAGCAGTCGCGCACGCCCGGGGCCCACACGTTGCCGTGACTGTCGGCGATCACCTGAACCTCGACGTGGCGGGCATCGGTGACGAGACGTTCGAGGAAGACGACGGGGTCACCGAACGAGCGCTCGGCCTCACCCTGAGTGCGTTCGAGGGAGAGTTCGAGTTCGTCCTCGTGGAAGACCTTGCGGATACCGCGGCCGCCGCCGCCCGAGCGGGCCTTGATGATCAGCGGGTAGCCGATCGCCGCTGCGTGACGACGAGCGTCCGCGCGGGTCTCGACGGGTCCGCCGGACCACGGTGCGACGGGGACGCCGACCTTCTCTGCGAGGATCTTGGCCTCGACCTTGTCGCCGAGCAGACGCATGGCGTCGGCGGACGGGCCGATGAAGGTGATGTTCAGGCGAGCGATGAGGTCCGCGAACGTCGGGTCCTCGGCGACGAAGCCCCACCCGACCCACACCGCGTCGGCACCGGACTCCACCAGCGCGGCTTCGAGTACGTCGTAGTCCAGGTACGCCGATCCGGTGGCAGGCTTACGGAGCGTGACCGCTTCGTCGGCCTGGCGGACGAACATCGCCCGCTTCTCCGCCTCGGTGTGCAGCGCTACGGTGCGGATGCCGTAATCGTGTTCGGCGTTGAGCTCTCGGACGGCTCGGATCAGGCGTACAGCCGCCTCGCCTCGGTTGACTACTGCAATCCGCTTGAACAACGTATCTCTCTTCGCTCGGTGTGGGCGCACCGCCTCGGTGCACTCGATGGAACGTGAATCGGTGCCGGGCATGTCGATTTCTTGCTCATCATGTGGCACCCCGATCGGCTCATTCTAACGGCAATCAAGCCCTGTGCATCGCCAACGGCGTTCGGCGTGAGTGTGATTGATCACCAAGTATCGAATCCTATTCTGTGGCAGGCTCTTTCGTTCGAGATGGATCGCGAGCATCTGCACGACCCGTCAACGTACTCGCGAGTAGCGTTGGCGGGAGGCGTAATTCGCGATTCGAGGAACAAGTTTGCTACCGGCGAGTACATTACCGGCGAGTACAACCCGAGCCGACGGCTGAAACTGGTCGTCCGGTCGCCGAGTGCGGTCTCCCTCACCCGCCCTTTTCGCTCGTATTCGGCAGTCGCAGCGCATTGACCCACAGCCTCGTAGCCGTCGCGAGCAGGCTCTCGTACTCCGCAGGTGCGCGGTCGTCCGCGGCGTCGACGACGAAGTGATTGAACGCAAGCCTGCTGATCATCGACGACAGAGCGCGGGAGGCGAGCACAGGATCGAGTTCGGCGTCGGCCAGGCCCCGGCTCTGCAGGCTCTCGATGCTTCGGGCGTTGCGTCTGACGAAGGCATCGGCGCGTTCGCGTCGGAGACGTCGGAACTCGGGATCGATGTTCGAGACTTGCTCGAGCAGTGCCATCAGCTTCGCGTTGCGCTGGTAGGCCTCGAAATAGGCGCGGTTGCTTGCGGCCACGACGGCAACCGGATCGTCGTGCGGGTCCACTCGCTCGGTACCGGGATGCAGCATGTCGTCCCTGGCCTGCTCGAGCACTGCGGCCAGGATCTCTTCCTTGCTGGTGAAGTAGGTGTAGAAGGTGCCGGCGGAGCATCGAGCGGCGCGGGTGATGTCGATCAGGCGAGAGTCGAGGTAGCCGCTGTCCTCGAAGACTCGACGCGCGGCCGCAACGAGCGAGGATCGGGTTCGCAGTCCGCGCGGGGTGGTCGGCAGCTCCCGATTCGGCAGCTCACGGTCTGGCTCCGTCGCGGCAGGCATTCAGTCTTTATACGTCATTGTTCGCGAGCATCCGGGCGGATGAACCGGGTGAATCTCACCCCGCTGTCGAATTGGCGTGATTCGACGTGCTCGAACAGCTGGGCGGGGAACGGATCGGGGCCGATGCCGGACGAGAACAGGCCGATGCCGCGGCCGAGTACGACGGGATTGACCTTGAGGAACAGCTCGTCGATCTCGGGCAGCAGTTGACCGGCCAGATTTCCGCCGCCGCAGATCCAGATGTCCAGCTCGGACTCCTCGGCTTTGAGGCTCCTGACGAGTCCGATCGGATCCTCGTTGACCACGGTGAGAGTCGGGTCGTCCGGCGGGGCGAGGGTGCGAGAGAGAACGTATTGGCGCAGGTGGGGATAGGGGCTGGCGATCCCGACGTCGAGCGCTGGTTGCAACGTCTCGCGGCCCATGACGAGGGTGTCGAATCGAGTGGGCGGAGCGTCCAGGCCGAATGCGGCCCGTACGTGAACCGGCAACGTCTCGGGCAGTTCGGTCTTGATCGCCTCGAGGTGATCGCCTTCCATCACGAAACTGTCGTAGGTGCCGTCCGGCGCGGCGATGAACCCGTCGAGGGTGACGGCGATGTAGTAGACCAGCTTGCGCATTCGGCTCCTGTCGTGGTTCGGCCCGTGGGCCGACGCGTCCGCTGTGGTGAATCCAGCGACCGAAGTGGGTCTTTGTGACCCAGCACTAGAACGTATTTTGTGCGCTCAGGACGCGACGAACAACTGGTTTTCAACGGCTAGTGTGGCCCGGGTGTGCAAACACCGTCCCTGAAATGGACGACCATTCGAGTATCTGTGGGGAAACTGTGACGGCTGCAGCGGCTACCGGTCGTGAACACGACGACGAGCTCAAGAGCAGGGTTCAACGCCTGCTGCGCTTCCTTCGCGAAATCGTCGAGGCGCGTTCGAACCCGGTGCTGCGTTTCGACGACCACGTGCAGGTCGAGTGGGTGCACGCCGGGGACGTTCCCATGCAGCTCGACCCGCGGGCCAAACAGGGTGGTGTGGTGCTCCGCGCGCCGCGCATCGCGGTCGACGAGCCGCCCGAGCCGCCCGCGTTGCTGTCGGGTTGGCTCGATCCCCAGGTCGTCGCAGACAGTCGTTATCGCGAACTCGAGCTGGCCGACGCGGCGTCGGTGACGTCCCGCCGTCGGGCCGAGGCGCAGGAATCCGATGCCGAGTTCGATATTCGCAAGGCCTACGAGATCAAGCAGGCCTTCGAGGAGTACTCGGAGTCGTGGAAGGAATGGGCGCAGGAGGATCGGGACCGGCGTCCGCAGGCCGCGCTGTACCAGGCTCTGCAACTGATGATGCAGGAGCTCGCGTCGCGACCCGAGTCGATCGAACTGGTGGTGGCCTCGGGGCTGCTGACGTCGAGCAGCCCCGATCCGCAGCGCAGCGTCCGAACCCACCTGATCACGCAGTCGGCCAGCATCGAACGGGACGTGCGTACCGGTGATCTTCTGGTTCGCCTCGCGGCCAGCACCACCCCGCGGCTGGAGGACGGCCAGCTGCTGACGGGTTCGGACGATTTCGATACGTCCGGTTCGGTGGCGATGGCCGAAGAACTGCACGACACGGTCGCGTCGCCGATCGGTGCCGGGGTCGAGAAGTTCTTGAGGAACTGGGCTGCGCGAATTCCGCGGCACGAGATCGAGGTGCTCGATCACCTCGGACCGCCCGGAGCCCTGGCCTACATCGACGACGACCGAACTCTGACCATCTCACCGGCGTTGGTTCTCCGGGTCCGCGATTCGTTCGCGCTGGTGGAGTACTACGAGCAGATGCTCGCCGACCTCGAATTCGCCGGATCTCCCGTGCCTCTGGGGCTCGCGCAGCTGGTCGACGCCATCGAGCCCGCCGAACGGTTGGCGTGGCTCGAACGCACCGGGGCGGGGGAGTCGGCGGTACTGGCCGAGGACCCGCTGTTTCCGCTGCCCGCCAACGCGGAGCAGTCGCAGATCATCGAACGGCTCGGGCGTGACAGCGGCGTCGTGGTCGAGGGCCCGCCGGGGACGGGCAAGACACACACCATCGCGAATCTGATGTCCGGGCTGTTGGCGCGCGGTCAGCGGGTCCTGGTCACTAGTGAAAAGTCACAAGCTTTGCGGGTGCTGCGGGACAAGCTCCCACCGGAGCTGCAGGAGCTCTGCGTGTCCATCACCGACCTCTCGCGCGGTGGATCGGACGAGCTCAACCGAAGCGTTGCCAAGATCGCCGAGCGGAAGACCTCCTTCGACGAGGCCAGTGAGGTGCAGAAGATCGAGGCGCTGACGATGCAGCGCGGAGCAGCTCTGACTCGGCGGGCCGACCTGCTCGATCGTGTCCGTGCTCTCCGTGAGTCCGAAACCGTTGTGCACGAGTACGTGTCGGACGGATACGACGGCACGGTGTCATCGATAGTTCGCAAGGTCAAAGCGGCCGAGAGCGCCCACGAATGGCTGCCGGGCCCCCTGCTCGCCGATCGGCCACCGCTCGACGGTGCCCAGGTCGATCGGCTGCGCACGCTCATCGTCGGCTCCGACGGCACTCGGGAACTGCGCGCGCGTCAGGTGCTCCCGCGTCCGGAGACAATGCTGCCGAACTCGGCCGAACTCGCGTCGCTCTGCCTGCGAGCAGGGGCACGGATCGATGCTCTCTCGACGCACGCAGCCGATCTCGTCGCGTTGCTCGACGGTGTGGAACCAGCGGTGTCCTCCGAGATCAGGCAGCTGTGCGAGGAGCTTTCGGCCCGGGTTCGAGCGGTCGCCGAACTGGACGGTTCCTACGTGCGACTGACCGATTCCGTGTTGTCCGGCGAAGCCTCCCACCTGTGGTCTCGGGTCAGCGGGATCGACGCTATGGTCGAGACGGCCGCTGCCTCCGACCGCTACGTCGGTGCCCACGATGTCCAGTGCTCCTCGAGTTCGCCCACGGCTCTGACCGCGATGGATGCACTCGCCGGCGCGCTCGAGTCGGGTATCGAATGGAAGCCCCGGTTCCGTCGCAGCGAGGAACAGAAGGCAGTCGAGGCTCTCGACATCGTCGCCACCGTGGACGGGCAACCCGCCACGACGGCGATGGCTGTACGCCTGGTGGCCGAACACATCCGTGCGCTCGAGACCGTGCAGACCGCAGCTGTGCTGCTGGCCGACCTTGCCATCGTCGTTCCGCTCGACGGCACGCGTTCGATTCGAGTCAACAACGTGGCGAGGATTGCCGACCGGCTGGGCCTGGTGTCTGCACTGGTCTCCGCTCGCGATGCCCTGGTGCACCGGCTGTACGCCATTTCGCCTGCGGCACCGTGGATTCGGAGCTTGGGCGAAGCTCAGGAGATCGCCGGGGCCGCCCGTGCCATCGCCACGCGCATCGACATCGATGCCGCGCGTGCCGAGCTCGATGCCCTGCAATACGCAGTGGCCACTCGCATCGATGCCGGGCCTTCGCCCGAGGGATCGAATCTGGTGAGTGCGTTGAGTGCTGCCGATCCGCTGGAACTGGCGGCCGCTGTCGCAGCGTATTCGCAGGCGTGTGCCGAGCAAGAGGATCAGTTTCTGCTCGACTCGATGTCGGCGTCGCTGTCCGAGGTGGCACCCGCATTGTTCGAACTGGTCAGGGACACCGCCGGCGATGTCGAATGGGACGAGCTGAGCTGGCAGATGTCGAAGGCCTGGGCGTGGCGTCGGGCACGCGAGTGGGTCGGTGAGCAGCACCACGGCGGTCTCGAGCAGGAACTGGAAGCAGAGCTGACCGCTGCGGATACCGACATCGCCTACCTCACAACGCGTCTCGCCGCAGCCAGTGCCTGGCGCAACAGTCTCGAACGAATGACCGCCGTCGAGGTGCGTGCGCTGCAGACGTACCGTGAGCACATCTCGAGCATCGGTTCCGGGGCCGGCAAATACGCCGAAACCTACCGCAGCGCAGCGCGATCGGCGATGCGTGAAGCGCAGAGCGCCGTGCCCGCCTGGGTCATGCCACTCTCGCAGGTGCTGGCATCGATTCCGCCGGTGCCGGACAGTTTCGACGTGGTCATCGTCGACGAGGCGAGTCAGGCCGACATCACCAGTCTCTTCCTGCTGTACCTTGCTCCCCGCGTGATCGTGGTGGGTGACGACCGGCAGTGTGCACCAGCCGAAGTTCCGCAGACCGGAACTCTCGAGGACGTGTTCGATCGGTTGGACGTCTACCTGCCCGATCTACCCGAACACGTGCGTGCGACGCTGACGCCCAGGTCGAGCCTGTTCTCCATGCTGCGCACCAGGTTCGGTCAGGTGGTGCGGTTGCGTGAGCACTTCCGCTCGATGCCCGAGATCATCAACTGGTCGAGTCAGCAGTTCTACGGAGATTCCCCGCTCGTTCCCGTGCGGCAGTTCGGCGCGGACAGGCTGCCGCCGTTGCGGCACACGTACGTTCGCGGAGCGACGGTCACCGGAAAGAATGCTTCGCTCGTCAACCGCACCGAGGCGATCGCGATCGCCGACCAGATCGCCGAGTGTCTCGAGGACTCTGCCTACGACAACCTGACCTTCGGAGTGGTTGTGCTGCAGGGACAATCGCAGGTCGACGAAATTCGCAACGAACTGATCAAACGCATCGGCATCGAACAGTGGGAACAGCGCAGGCTTCGCGTGGGGACGCCACCGGACTTCCAGGGCGACGAACGCAACGTCGTGTTCCTGTCGATGGTGGTGGCACCCGATCAGAATTTCGCCACTCTGACAGCCAATCAGTACAAGCGGCGGTTCAACGTGGCAGCGTCGCGAGCACAGGATCAGCTGTGGCTGTTCCACTCGGTGACGGTCGATCGGCTCAAGCGCGCGGATCTTCGCAACTCGTTGCTGAGCTACGTCACCTCCGTCTCGCCCGCGCCTGCCGATCCGATGCCGGTGAACGTCTCGCGCGAGATACGTAAGGCCCCTTTCGAGACGCTGCTGGAGCAGCAGTTGTGGAACGACCTCGTCGAGCGCGGGTTCCACGTCAATCCCGGTGTGGAAGTGAACAATCGGCGTCTGGCCCTTGTCGTCACGGGTGAATCCTCGCGTCTCGCCGTCGAATGCGACGGCGATACCTTCCTCTCGACGCCTGCCCAACGGCTGGCGGACCTGCGACGAGAGCAGGAACTCAAGCGTTGTGGTTGGACGTTCTGGCGGGTCCGTGAATCCGAGTACTACCTGGACCGCGAAGCGGCACTGGAAAGCCTCTGGGGCACGTTGGCCCGGGTGGGCATCAAGCCCAATACCGTTGTCGTGGACGGGGTTGCAGCGTCGGATGAGGCATGGACGCCGGTTCCCCTCGAATCGTCGCAGTTCGACGATTCCGGTGTCTTCGAGACCACGGACAATGCGGACGCGGCTGCACACCACGAATCGGTGTTGTCCCTGTGGTCCATGCCGCGCATCGACATCCCTACCGACGAGCCGACCCGACCGGACACTCGACGAGCAGACCGCCACACACCGTCCCCGGCTGCATCGAACGGAGCAAACGCAACGAACGGAGCAAACGCAACGAACGGGTCGGGTCAGACCAACGGGTCGGGAACGCCGAACGGGTCCTCGGGATCGAGCCGTTCCGCGATGGCCAATGGATCCACACCTACTGCCGACGCTCCGATCGACAACACAACGGCGGCCACCGACCGGGGTAGGGAGGCCGATGTGGCGGACGCAGTGGGCGACTCCACCGCCGAGGGCGGACGTTCGACCGTTGTCGAGTCGGCGGGGTCCGGTACTTCCGACGAGTCCGAGGCACAGGAGACTTCGGCCGAGATCGACTCGACCGACGCCGGGCCGGGCAGCGGCCCCGAGCAGTCCGAGGACGAGGGCATTGCCGAACACGAATTGCCGCTCAACGGGCTTCGCGGATACACCACGCGCCGTCGGCCCTAGCTCCTCCTCCTGACCTGCCGGGCTCGGCGCTGGAGCCGGTTCCGCGGAGTCGACGTAGTCTTGGCCTCGGTTTCGCGAACGGACGAGCAGAGAAGGTTCATCGCCGATGACGGATCGACAGACGCAGCACCCCGAGCGGTCGGCTTCGCCGGATCGGCAGGTTCGTCCGCGCAGGCGGCGAATCTTACTGCCCGCCGTCGTATTCGGAGTCTGCGCTGCACTGTTCGCGGTGCCGACC
Organism: Rhodococcus sp. ARC_M5; assembly: GCF_022810405.1. Classification (GTDB taxonomy): domain Bacteria; phylum Actinomycetota; class Actinomycetes; order Mycobacteriales; family Mycobacteriaceae; genus Rhodococcoides; species Rhodococcoides navarretei. Next base: position 5,003 of record NZ_JALGQE010000032.1, on the reverse strand, counting down.
TGGACCGTGGTGTTCGCCGGCACGCAGTGGCCGGTGGTTGCACAGGTCGTCGGCACCGTTGTTGCGGTCGTCGCCGTCGTCGCGTTACCGACAGCGATGTATCTGGGTCATCGGCCCGGCCCCGAGAGGTCCGGTAAGGATGGCTGGGCGCGCGTAGGAGACGTGCTGTTGGGGCTGGTCTGGATAGCGTTCGTCTGGTCTGTGCTCTCGCTGTTGCTGCGACTCGGCCTGTTCGTCGCCGGGGTCGACGACCCTCTTCGGTCGCGCATCGTCTCGGTGGCAACCGTGATCGTGGTCGTCGTTCTCGCGGTCTGGGGTCACTACGAGGCGATGCGAACACCACGAGTCCGGCACACGACCGTCCAAATCGACCGGCTCGGGGCTCGATTCGACGGTCTACGAGTGGTTCTCGTGACCGACACGCACTTCGGACCGCTCGATAGGACGACCTGGTCGCATCGCTTGACCGACGCGGTCAATGCGCTCGCACCGGATGTCCTGGCTCACGTCGGAGATATCGCCGACGGGTCGGTCGATCGGCGTCGTCAGCAGGCCGCTCCGCTGGAGTCGATGCTCGCGAGTGCGGCGCGCGTGTACGTCACCGGCAATCACGAGTACTTCGGCGAGGCGCAGGCGTGGCTCGATCACATGGAGGACCTCGGATGGAATTCGCTGCACAATCGCCATGTGGTGCTCCATCGCGGTGGCGAGAAGTTGATCATCGCGGGCGTCGACGACGCCACGGCGAAGGGGTCGGGTGCGCCCGGCCACGGCTCCGATCTCGTTCGTGCTCTTGCCGGCACCGATCCCTCGACTCCCGTCCTGCTGTTGGCTCATCAACCGAAGCAGATCGACGACGCGGTCCGTGCCGGTGTGGACCTGCAGGTCTCCGGCCACACCCACGGCGGTCAGATATGGCCGTTCTCGGCGTTGGTACGACTCGACCAGCCGGTGGTGCACGGACTGAGCAGGCACGGTGCACGAACGCAGCTGTACACCAGCCGCGGATCGGGATTCTGGGGTCCGCCGTTTCGGGTGTTCGCACCCAGTGAGATCTCCGTACTGACGTTGGTCGCGAGCTGAGCACGCAACACCTGGCAGTATCGGTGTGGTGAACAGCTCCGAAGAGGTCGTCGTTGTCGCCACCGATCTCGACGGCACACTGTTGCGTTCGGACCGAACCGTCTCTGCGCGCACAGCCGCCGCAATGGCTGCGGCCGACGCTGTCGGAATCAGGGTGGTGTGGGCTACTGCCCGCGCCCGGCATTCCATTCACGAGCTCGCTGCCTCCTGCGGATTCCGCGGGACGGCGATCGGGGCCAACGGAGCTGTGGTGCTCGATCTGGCCGGCGGCACTCCCACCATCGTGAGCACCAGGTCGGTGCCGGCCGAGATAGTGGCATCGGTCAAGTCCACCGTGCGTTCACTTGTACCCGGTGTCGCGTTTGCGACGGTCGGTGCCACGCGGTTCGTGGCCGAGGCCCGGTACGCCGAACTGTGCGTCTTCGCCGACCATCATCGACAGCCGCACGAGATGGAACTCTCCGACCATGGGCTGTCGGTCGACGTCGAGCCGACAGTCAAAATCGTTGCTCGGCACAGGGATACGTCCAGCGAGGCACTCTACGAACTCGTCGCTGCGGCCGGCCTCGGTGGGGTGGAGTTGACGCACTCCGGTGCCCCCTACATCGAGATGTCCGCCGCGGGAGTCTCGAAGGCCAGCGCGCTGCAGGAGTTGTGCGAGCGGTGGGGAATTTCCGGGGATTCGGTTGCCGCAGTGGGGGATGCGCGTAACGATCTACCGATGCTCGCGTGGGCGGGCACCGCCTTGTGTCCGTCGAACGCTACCGAGTCGGTGCGTGCAGTTGCCGATCGAGTGCTCGCATCCAACGACGAGGACGCGGTTGCGCGCTATCTGGAAGAACTCACTGCGAGTCGCACGAGGCAGTAGCGCCCCGCCCGCCGGTGTTCGCCACCAGCGACCCTCCAGTGCAGCCGCCGAAGAAGGGGAGCGGCGGAATCTGGATCGTGGTTGCCGCCCAATTCAGCGCATTCGGACAGACCGAGTGGTCCACGCAGGATCAGGCGACGTTCGCTGCGGGCCTGTCGTGTGTCCGGGACGCTGCACCGGTCGTCGAGATGATGAACAGTCGTGTGCCCGAGCAGCAATGGGGACTCGGGAAAATGTCCGACGCGGCGTTCGAGGGCGGCTGGGGGCCGCGTGTCGGGGGTGGTCACGAGGGACGCCAGGTGGGCATCGTCACCACCGTTGCCGGACGGGTTGGCGTAGCGGTTGCTGCGCAACCGAATTCGGGATCGTTCGACGACGGAACCGCCATGCTCGACGCAGTCGGTGGCTGGTTGGAGTCGCACAGCGCGCAGCTCCCCGCCGGCCATTGCCTCTGGATCTGCGGCGGATCGGACGGCGCAGGTAACCTCTGGCGTGCCAGCGAATCGTCCGCTACGAAAGGCCCTGCTGTGAACGACGCCCTGCCGACCGACTCGTCCGAGCCCACCACGATCGCCGAGTACCTGAACGCACATTCGTTGCGGGTGTCTCCGCTCGACGGTGCCGCCGCGGCCGAGGTCGGCATCACCGTGCCGATTCCCGCCGGATGGCAGACACTCGATCCCGCGCAATTTCCCGGAGCGACCCAGGTGATCGTGGAACCGAATCTCGTGGAGAACGGATTTGCGCCCAACGCCGTTCTACTGGTCGGTGCGCTCTCGCGCACGATCGACCCGGACGCGCTGATGGCGTTGGGTTTCGGTGACGGACGCGCAATGCCGGGCTGGGTGGAGCGGGAGGCATCCGAGGCACCGTGGCTCGGCTGGCCGTCGAGGTTCATTCGCGGCACCTACGTCGCGGAGCAACTCGAAGCCGCAGTGACGACACGGTACGTGGTGGTAGGCGTCGATACGCAGTACCTGGTGCAGTTGACGGTGACGACGTTGGCGTCGCAGCTCGACGCGCTGGCCTTCGACGTCGCCGCAATCAACGACGGGTTGACGACGAACGGATCGTAGCTTCGGACCGATCGAATTCTTCTGTGGCAACAGGAGAAATCACGATACGTCGAGGGTGAGATTTTCGCCCGGTCGGGAAGGGGACAGCCGAGCGAAAGTGTGAGATATCCTGTCGCTCTTGCTGATTGGCGTTCCGACACACACGAGTCGAAGTCGCCGGCGAGAACCGTCGGCCGCACTCCACGGGCAGTCGGTCGAGCGGTGGCGTGCCGAATTCGGTCTCCAGCGCTGCCAGGTGATACGACAGAGCGGGTTGCGAGAGGATGCAAGATCGGCACCGCAGAGGAGAAGGTGAACCCGGTGGCCGCGCTTGCACCTTTCCGTCCATTGCGTACGACGCCTGCGACCCCTGGGTCGGTCCGACTAGGGTCGACCGCATGTCGATCAGAACCGGCCGCGCCCGGCACCTGTCGGTGGTCCCGGACATGCCCGATCCCGACGAGCAGTCCGACGGCGGTGCAGTAGGGGGCGCAGGGCGCACCCTGGTCAACCTGGTGCTCCGAGTGACCATCGACCACACGCGACCGCAGATCTGGCGTCGGGTGCGGGTGCGGTCGGATGTGCTGCTGTCCGAACTGCACTCTGTGTTGCAGTGCGCACTGGGCTGGGAGGACCGGCACATGCACGCTTTCAGCATCAGAGCTGCCGGAGCGACTCGGCGATTCGAGATGGCAGAGACTCTCGCCGACGAACCGGACGACGAGGCCGTGAGCGAAGAGCGGGTTCGGATCGACGAGGTACTCACAGCACGCGGATCCGTGCTGGCCTACGACTACGATTTCGGTGACGGATGGACACATACCGTCGTCCTCGAGGAGATCGATTCCGATATCGACGACCTGCGATCCGTCTGTCTCGATGGAGCGCGCGCCTGCCCACCCGAGGACTGTGGCGGGCCGTCGCATTATGCGCAGGACCTCGAGATCGCATCCGATCCGGCCGATCCCGAATTCTCCGTCCTGACCACCAAATGGGGTGCAACGTTCGACCCGGCCGCGTTCGACGTCGAAGCGGTCAACAAGGTGTTGCATGCACTCGACATGGGACGGTCGGTTCTCGCCGAGGCCGTGGCGACGGCACCTGCCATCGGCAGACTCTTCGATCGGGTGCGGCCCACGGAGGTGCCGGCACTGATGGCGCTGCTGCCTCGGTGCGAACTGACCATCGAGAGTTCAGTGGACCTACCTGTCGCCGAGGTCGCGATGGCCAAGTTGACGTGGTTTCTCGAGATGATCGGCGACGACGGAGTAGCCCTGACCGACGCCGGCTACCTCAAGCCGGCACTCGTGGCGGCGATTCGAGAGGAGCTCGATTGGGGCCTGGGATGGGTGGGAACCAGCAATCGCGAAATCGACCACCATCAGGTGACGGATCTGCGCGAGGCCGTACGGAACCTCGGATTGACCCGGGTATCCAAGGGGCGGTTGTTGCGCACGAAACTCGGCGCAGGCCTGGCCGGGGATCCCGTCGGGATGTGGCGACATGCAGCATCGCGACTGCCGCTGGGCAAGGAATCGTACGAGACCGACGCTGCGACGCTGTTCTTGATCGCGCTCGCGGCATCGGCATCGTCCACACATCGCAACGAGATGCTGGTCGAAACCGTGGCCGAGCTGGGTTGGGCAAGCGAAGACTCCGGTGTGTTCGACGCTCAATTCGCCGCGCAGGCCACGGTGAGTTTCCTCGACCTCATAGGTGCACACGGTCCGCAGTTCTACTTCCGCGAGGGTGGTTCGGACTCGCCGAGCTGGTCCAGAAGATTCGCGCGCGACGCCTTGTTGACCTGATCCAGTGGGCGTCCAGCGGGTCGAACACGCCGCGGAAGCCCCTGACCTGGCGATTTGCGTTGGTGGGGTTGGTGGCGTAACTTTTGTCGAGTCAGAGCGACGGACACCGACCTGGTCTTCACGGACTGGGATACGAGGTTGGACGTGTGGCCTGGCAGGTTTTATCCCCCAAGAGTCGGGCCTTGTGTC
>NZ_JALGQE010000031.1 GCF_022810405.1 Rhodococcus sp. ARC_M5 | reverse complement strand
CGGGTCCATCCGCGACCGGCTCTTCGCGCTTCCCGTCGACACCCGAGTCAACACCGGCCACGGTGACGGGACGCGCATCGGCGACGAAGCACCGCACCTCGAGGAGTGGATCGCCCGCGGCAGCTGAGCCCTCTGATATATCAAGGATGTCAGTAACTACTCGGTGGTAGCGGAGAATCGGCGCTGCGCACAGGCCCGTGGACCCCTGTGCGCACCGTCGAGCCGGGGTCACCTCGCACCGCACGAGCACGTCATTGCACATGCTAATCACCTGCTCAGCTGGTACAACGCGTAGTTTGTCCGCTTCCGGTTACGTCGTGTTTCGCAGGAGTGAAAAGTGCTGTCACCTATTGACACGCCCCTGTGTGAATGTTCACACTATTGTTGCGTTCAGTAAGACGTGTTCCGTATAGCGATACAGGAAGGATCTGGATGCTCAAGGTGTGCCCTTTGGCCGACCTCCCCGGCGGCGAAGCTCTACGCGTCGACACCACCCCACCAGTGGCGGTGTTCCACACCGAGGACGGTGAGCTGTTCGCGATCGACGACACCTGTACGCATCAGGACGCGTCACTCGCCGACGGCTGGCTGGAGGGATGCGCGGTCGAATGCCCGCTGCATGCGTCCACATTCGACCTGCGTACAGGAGCAGTCGATGCTCCGCCCGCGAAGCTCCCGGTGCGCACTCACACCGTTGTCGTCGACGACGGTGTGATCTACATCGAGCTGAGCACGGCGGCTCCCAATCTTCCGCCCGACGTTCGCAGCCGGCTGGCCGCCGAGGGACATTCATGAAGAGCGTCACCATCGTCGGAGCATCCCTGGCCGGTCTGTGCTCTGCCCGGGCACTGCGGGCCGCTGGGTTCGACGGCTCGGTCACCATCGTCGGCGCCGAGAGCCACCGCCCCTACGACCGCCCTCCCCTGTCGAAGGAATACCTCGCAGGCGACGTGGACGTGAGCACTCTCGCACTCGAGCCGGAGGACGAAAACCTCGATGCCACCTGGATTCTCGGCCGTACAGCCACGGCACTCGATCCATCGCGTCGAACCGTCACCCTCGACGACGGTGCCGAACTCACCTCCGACGGCGTCATCCTGGCCACCGGCTCGCGCGCGCGTTCGCTTCCCGGTACCGAGCACCTTGCGGGGGTGCACGTGTTGCGCACGATCGACGACGCCGATCGATTGCGGGTGGAGCTCGAGCCGGGAGCGAAGCTGGTGGTCATCGGAGCCGGCTTCATCGGAGCCGAAGTAGCCTCCACCGCACGGAAACTGGGCCTCGAGGTCACCGTCGTCGAAGCCGCCCCGTCACCGCTCGCCGGGCCACTCGGCGCGCGACTGGGTAGCGCGGTGGGCAATCTGCACCACGAGAACGGCACCACGTTGATCTGCGGCACCGCCGTCGACGGACTGACCGGCACCGACCGAGTGACCGGCGTTCGGCTCGCGGATGGCCGACTCCTCGACGCAGACGTCGTGGTTGTCGGCATCGGCGGCATTCCGAACATCGAGTGGCTCGGCACCAGCGGACTCGCACTCGGCAACGGAATCCTGTGCGACGGCGGCGGCGCGACCGCTGTGCCCGGAGTGGTCGCAGTCGGCGACTGCGCCGCGTGGCTCGATCCGAGCGGTTCTCATCGACGAGTCGAGCATTGGGCCGGTGCATCCGAACGCCCCACCGTCGCAGTGGCAACGCTGCTTGCGGGCAGCTACGGCGGCCAACACGTCAAACCCCCGTACTTCTGGTCCGATCAGTACGGTTCTCGCATTCAATTCGCCGGCACCGCAGGCCCGGACAGTGAATGCACCATCGAGGAAGGCTCGCCCGAGGTGGGCAGCTTTCTCGCCGTGTACCGATCCGACGGGTTTCCGGTCGGCGTACTCGGTGTCAATCAAGTCCGGTTGTTCACCCGCTGGCGCCGTCAGCTCTCGGCACCCGCTCGAACAGCCTGACACCACACTCGTTCCGGATGCACCACGTCGTATTACCCTATGCCAGTTGACGTCTCGTCACCGACCCACAAGGTCGGCCACGTACGGAGGACCCCTTGACCACCATTCCCGACACCACTGCCCCCGCAACCCCTCTCCCCCTGCCCGAAAGTTTGATCTCCACTCTCCCGGGTCGCTACTACACCGACCCGGCGATCTTCGAGCTCGAGCAGGAGAAGATCTTCGAAGAGCTGTGGATCTGCGCGGTTCGCGCCGCGGACCTGGACAAGCCAGGCGCTTTCCGGACCGTACAGATCGGCCGGGAAAGTGTGATCGTGACTCGGACGCGAACCGGTGCCATCAAGGCCTACCTCAACGTCTGCGCTCACCGCGGAGCGCGAATCTGTATGGAGGACAAGGGCGAGGTCAAGCGATCGTTCCAGTGCCCGTACCACGCCTGGACCTACGACCTCGACGGAAAGCTCATCGCCGCACCGAATCTCACCAAGATGCCCGACATCGACCGGGTTCGTTACGGTTTGTCGCCGGTGGCCGTCGAGGAATGGCTTGGATACGTCTGGGTCAACCTGAGCGACAACCCCGCATCCTTCGACACCACGGTGGTGCAGGACATCCGCGATCGACTCGGCGACGTCGAATCCATCGACCGTTACAAGATCGAGGATCTCGGCCTCGGCAGGCGGGTGAGCTACGACGTCAAGGCCAACTGGAAGCTCATCATCGAGAACTTCATGGAGTGTTACCACTGCGCCACCATCCACCCCGAGCTGACCGAGGTACTACCCGAGTTCGCCGACGGCTACGCCGCCCAGTACTACGTGGGCCACGGAGCCGAATTCGGAGAATCCGTAAGGGGATTCACGCTCGACGGCTCCGAGGGGCATGACGCCTTCCCCGGGATCGCACCCGAACAGGACCGGCGCTACTACGCCATCACCGTCCGACCGCAGGTGTTCGTCAACCTCGTCCCGGATCACGTCATCATCCATCGGATGTATCCGCTTGCCGCCGATCACACTCTGGTGGAATGCGATTGGCTGTATCTGCCCGGTGTCGTTGCCTCGGGGCGCGACCTGCAGCACTCGGTGGAATTGTTCCACCGCGTCAACCTGCAGGACTTCGAGGCGTGCGAACGCTGCCAGCCCGCCATGAGCTCACGGAAGTACCGTGACGGCGGTGTGCTGGTGGGTAGCGAACACCACATCGGCATCTTCCACGACTGGTTGAAGAATCGCATCGAGGGCTGATCGCCCCTGCCGCATTCTCGGTGCCGATAGACTCGGTGACCATGAGTGTCGAGGTCGCGTCGTCCAGCAACCCCGGACCGTCGGGGGTGCCGGGCGAACCGGCGGCGACCATGGCCGACGTCGCCTACTCGGCAGTTCGCGACAAGCTGATCAAGCTGGTGATCAAGCCGGGTGAAGCTGTCGTCGAATCGGCATTGTCCGCCGAGCTCGGCGTCGGCCGCACGCCCGTCCGGGAAGCGCTCAAACGCCTCGAGTACGAACGCCTCGTCATCTCGCACGCTCGGCGCGGCACTTTCGCGACATCGATCGACGTCGCCGACCTGGGCGACATCTCCGAGATCCGGCAGCGGCTCGAGCCGCTGGCCGCAGCCAAAGCCGCCACCGCGGCAACAGCAACTCAGCGCCAGGTTCTGTTGGGCATGGCCGACCGCACCGAGGCGTTCGAGGTTGCGTCACCCAGCCAACACGATCTGATCACGTGGGATGCGGAGGTGCATCGCACCGTCTACCGGCTGGCAGCGAATCCGGTTCTCGAAGATGCGTTGATCCGCTACAACAACTTGGCGTCGCGAATCTTCTGGCTGTTCATGGATCGGCTGCCCCCACTGGCCGACCATGTGGGTACTCACGCCGAGCTGTTGCGGGCCATTGCGGCCGGGGACTCGGAGAACGCCGCGACCATCGCCCGAGCGCACGTGACCGAGTTCGACGACGCCGTTCGGGCCGTCATCTAGACCTCGCCGCCCGAGGGGTCGTCCCACCCGGTGAATGTCCGGTTACGTATAGTCGCGAAGGTGGCAACCGACGATTCGACACGTGCCCCGGAGGGCGGCGTCCAATCCGTCGACCGCGCATTTCGAGTGCTCGAGGTCGTGGCACGGCTCGGAGAGGCAGGCGTGAGCGCCATCGCCACCGAGATCGGCGTACACAAGTCGACGGTGTCGCGGCTGCTCGCGTCACTCGAAGAACACGACATGGTGATGCAGACACACAACCGCGGCAAGTATCGGCTGAGCCTCGGGGTTCTTCGGCTCGCTGCCGCCGTACCGGAGCGCCTGGAGATCACCGAATACGGCCACGCCGTCTGCGAACGTCTCGCCGGAAAGCTCGGCGAGACAGTGAATATCGCTGTGCTGCGGGCGAATACGGCGGTGCACCTCGATCAGGCACGTGGACCCAGCTCGGTAGGAACCCACAACTGGATCGGAGAGCAAACTCCCCTGCACGCCACTGCGAGCGGCAAGGTGCTACTCGCCGCTCTGGACGGCGATACTCGGCAGACGGTGGTCGACTCTCTCGACCTCCATCGGTACACCGAACACACTCTCACCACCACGGCCGGCCTCGTCGCCGAACTCGACGCTGCCGATTCGCTCGGTTATGCCGTGGTGGTCGAGGAGTTCGAGACCGGACTCAATGCCATCGCTGCCCCGATCCTGGACTACACCGGAAAGACGACCGCGGCGCTCAGCGTCTCCGGTCCGGTGTATCGCTTCGACGAAAGCAGAATGCGGGCCATCGTCCCCGACGTACTGGCCGCCACAGCGGAGATCAGCGAGAAGATGGGCTATCGCGAGTCCTTCATTCCCTCTGCCTGAGCCGCCTCCGCGCACTCCACCACGTTCGTCAGCAGCATGGCCCGCGTCATCGGTCCGACGCCGCCGGTCGCTCCACTGAGCCGCCCCGCGATCTGCTCGACGCCGGGGTGCACGTCACCGAGAATGCCCTCGACGGTACGGGTGATTCCCACCGACAGCACCGTTGCCCCGGCACTGATCCAATCCGGTTGCACCAGATGCGCAACACCCGCCGCGGCGATGACAACATCGGCGGCCCGAGTGTGCGCGGCGGTGTCCACGGTTGCTTCGTGGCACATCGTCACCGTCGCGTGTTCGCTTCGCCGGGTGAGCATCAACCCGAGCGGGCGCCCGACCGTGATTCCGCACCCGATGATGCAGAAGCGTGCGCCGGTGATCGGAACATCATGGTGGCGAAGCAGTTCCACTATCCCGCGCGGCGTGCAGGGCAACGGTCCGTCCATGCCGAGCACGAGCCGACCCAGATTGGTCGGGTGCAGTCCGTCGGCGTCCTTGCGTGGATCGATCAGCTCGATCACCCGATGGGTGTCGATGTGCGGGGGAAGCGGCAACTGGACGATGAATCCGGTGCACTCGGGATCGTCGTTGAGGGCGTGCACGGCGTCTTCTATCTCGTGCTGACTCGCCGATGCAGGCAACCGCACCTGAATCGAATGCAGTCCCACCTCGGCGCAGTCGCGATGCTTGGCAGCGACGTAGGAACGACTTCCCGGATCGTCGCCCACCAGAATCGTGCCGAGACCGGGTCTGATCCCCCGCTGTGCGAGCCGTTCGACGCGGTGTCGCAGATCGTCTTTGACGATCGCGCTGACGGCCGTCCCGTCGATCTTGAGCGCTGTGGTCATGCTGTGGTTCCTCGGTTCGGCCGGCCGTTGCAGTGCTGATATATCAACTGTCGGTCAGGGTACGGCTTAGTTCGCCAACGGGTCAAGAGGCTGTGTGGGAGGGTCGAACCATGGAGCCCCTGCAACCGATGCGGCCGGTCGACGTGCAGCACGACGAGCGCGAGTCTGCACCTGTGTGGAAGGTGTGGTGCGCATACGCCGGGGGCCCGGCGCTGTACCTGGCTGCGATGTGGATCGATGGAGGTCAGAGGTGGGCCGCCACTGCCGGAGTCTGCATGCTCGCGATCGGAACCGCGCTCTCCATCGCTGCGGCGCGGCGGGTTTCACGGGAGAACGCGGGACGACGTATCCCGTGGATCGGATTCCCACCGGTCCGGCCGCGCAAGGTCGACTTACTGGAGAGTGTCGGCGCGTCGATGGCGTTGGCCGGTGCACTGTTGGCGGCAAACAACCTGTCGATTCCGTGGCCGATATCGCTGCCGATCATCGGCTTCGTCTTCATAGCGGTGCCGCTCTCGGCGCAGGCATGGCACAACTACCGGGTCCGGAGGAGCACCGCCGACTCCTGTTGAGAGCGGTATGGATGACGTGGTGGTCCAGGAGATCCAACGACAGTTATCGGCGCAGCATCGCCCACACTTCGGGGCCATCATCGGGGAGTTGCACAGACCCGGTCACCCGGAATCCCAACCCTGCATAGAAGTCGAGATTCGCTGTCGAGGACGTTTCCAGGTAGGCCGGGCTGCCTTCCTTGCGGGCCTGCAGGAGGCCGGGTTCGAGGACGGCGCGCCCCAAACCCTGCCCTTGCACGGATGGATCGACGCCTACCGTCGCCAACAGCCACACCGGCTCCGACGGCTTCAATGATTCGGTGGCTTCGTCTGCTCTTCGCGCGATATCGATGCGGTCACCATGCAGTTGCTCGATGTGTTCGGCGACCGACTCGAATGCTTCGCCTACGCCGACCGAGGATGGGGTGAGCCACACCGCAACGGCCGCAACGTCATCGGAGACCCATACTCGACCGCATTGCAAGCCGATCGAATCGAGATAGAAGCGCTGCAGTGATGCCACCCGCTGCTGGTGATCATCGGCAGCGACGGTGTGCCGAGTGAACGGATAGTCCGAGAAGGCGCGGCCGAGAGACTCGGCAGCGCGGTCCACGTCGGCCGGAACTGCCGGTCGGATTGCCTGCTTCGCATTCACATACGGGAACTCTAGTTCCAATCGGTCGAACGCGGTTGCAGGTGGACGCACGCGGCACCCACGCACACGTAGCGATCGACAGGCGGAACGTCAGTTCCTCGATCGTTCGACCAGCGCGGACACCGCTGCCCCGAAAACGAAGACGAGCGATGTCAGCAGGATGTTCAACCAGAGACCGTACCGGGCGTCGAATGTGAACTGTTGTGGCACAAGGTTTTCTAAGTTGTAGAGGTTGGACACCAGACTCGCGGCGACGGCCACGACTCCCACCCCGACCACTACGCGCGACTGCAGAGCAACGCCCCAGATCAACACGGCCGCCGACATCGTCGACAGCGGAAGAAGTCCGCGGATCGTCAGGTTGCCCGCGAAGAACAACAAGCCGCTGCGCATCAGCACGACTATTGCCGCACACAGTCCGACGCTGGCCACGAGCCACAGACGAACGTGCAGGCCGGTGCCCGATCTACGTTCACTCCACGTGCAGTAGAGAGCGACAGCCCCGATACACACCGGCAGTGCAATCAGCCAATACAGACCCGCTGCCGGTGATGCGAGGTGCGCAGATCCGCCGAACCACATCGGACTCGATACCGACTCCACCGAACCGAACGGCTGACGAACGTAGAACGGCAACGCGCCGATGAACGTCACCGCGATGAGCAACAGCGGGATGGACAACCGCGCGGTGACGTCGTGCAGTCGAGAATCGGCACCGACCCCGTCCGGCCGAGCGCGTTCGTTCGAGATTCTGCCCGGCCGATCACTCACGTGGCCCCCTCCGACGATGTCGCCAAACCTTATGCCCGGTTTGTTTCATTGTCCACCGTCTTCGGGATCAGCCGAACATCCCCTACGTAACGAAGAAGCCCCGAACCGCGTCGCTGCAGTTCGGGGCTTCTTCTTCTGTGCGCCCGAAGGGATTCGAACCCCTAACCTCTTGATCCGTAGTCAAGTGCTCTATCCGTTGAGCTACGGGCGCATGTTCAGTTGTGCCGGTTCCGGAGAACCGACGTGCCGATCCTTGCGGATCAGCGTGGCGGAGGCGAGAGGATTTGAACCTCCGGACCCGGTGAAGGGTCAAGTCATTAGCAGTGACTCCCATTCGGCCGCTCTGGCACGCCTCCTAGGCTGCCGGCCCTCTCGGACCGCCGAGGAAAGAGATTACACACGGCTGAGGCCAGAAGGCAAAACGGCTGGTCGACGCCTTCGGTTCGCACGGCGTTCGCGTAAAAGATGCTTGTTGCTCGTCACCGCATGAAGCTGTCGAACCAATCGAAGATGCGGGTCTGCGCATCGACCAGAGCGGCCTCGGCGGGATCTGTGTGGTCGCTGCTGCCCGGTTGTTCCTTCGGATGGTCGGCTCGATGCTTCACACCGGAATAGCTGACGACGTTGGTGGCCACTGAGGCGCGCGTGGCGGCGTCGCGGAGGGCTTCGATGTGATCGGGTGGGGTGTGCGGGTCGTCCTCGCCGTAGAGACCGAGCCAGGGCGCCTGCAGTCGGGGTACGGCCTCGACCAACGCAACCGCGTCGGAATTGAGCGGTTCCACGATGCCCGCTGCAGCGACACTGACCGCCGCGCCGACCGGTCGACTGGTGGCCACGATGAGCGCTGCCGTTCCTGCGTCGTCGAATCCGATGACCCCGACACAATCGGGGTAGACGCCGCGTTTGACGAGCCAGTCGGCGGTGGCGTCGAAGTCCGCGAAAAGGTCGTCTCCGAAGACCTCCTTGTCGTCCCCGTGGCCTCGATGGAACAGGTTGGGCGCGACGGCCAGCCAACCTTCGAGAGCGAGTGCGCGCAGCAGGTCGAGCAGAGACTCGGGCACCTCACGCGCCTCGTGCAGCACGACGATTCCGCCGCGAGGTGGACCATCGGGTTCGACGGCCGTCAACGGAACCTTCTCCTGTGGTGGTGACTCGTGCGCGGACGTATCCACCACGTCGTCTGCGCCGAATGTGGGCGCGGGGGCGGAACGAAGGACTGCGGCGTCGCTGAAGATTCCCGACATACTTACCGAAGATAGGACGATCGGTCCGGTCATGCACAGCAATATCACGGACGCGTAGAAGTCAACCCCGAACCTGGGCGCATAATGGCAGCCGTGAACGCGCACATCCGCCCCGACCTCGACGCAATCCCCGCTTACATTCCCGGCCGTAGCTTTCCGGGGGCAATCAAGCTGGCGAGCAACGAAACGACGCAGGGCCCGCTCCCCAGCGTGCATGCAGCGATCGCCGAGGCCGTCGGGGGCGTCAACCGCTACCCGGACATCCGGGCGACGGCACTCGTCGAATCCTTGGCGAAGAAGCTCGGAGTTGCGACGGAAAATGTAGCCGCCGGTAACGGTTCGGTTGCACTGTGCCAGGAGGTCGTTCAGATTACCTGTGGCCCCGGCGACGAGGTGCTGTTCGCGTGGCGTTCGTTCGAGGCCTACCCGATCATCACGCGCGTTGCGGGCGCGACGCCCGTGCAGGTTCCGCTGACCGCAGACCACGTGCACGATCTCGACGCGATGCTCGCCGCCATCACCGACCGCACTCGCCTGATCTTCGTGTGCAACCCCAACAACCCGACCGGCACCGTCGTCCAACGCGACAGGCTCGAGGCGTTCCTCGACGCGGTGCCGTCGAACATCCTCGTCGTATTGGACGAGGCCTACTTCGAGTACACCCGTCCCGCTGCCGACGGCGATCACGTCGACGGCGTGGAACTCGCCCGTGGACGACGCAACGTGATCGTGTTGCGGACGTTCTCGAAGGCCTACGGACTCGCGGGCCTGCGGGTGGGCTACGCGGTAGCCGATCCCGAGGTGATCACGGCACTGTCCAAGGTGCGGATTGCGTTTGCCGTCAGCACGATTGCCCAGCAGGCGGCAGTGGCGTCGTTGGAAGCATCCGCGGAGCTGCTTGCCCGCACCGATGCGCTCATCGCAGAACGCGATCGCGTCCGCGACGCGCTGGTCGGCGGCGGGTTCGACGTCGGCGCGTCGCAGTCCAACTTCGTCTGGCTGCCGCTGGCCGAGCGCTCCGGTGACTTCGCTGCTGCGGCGGCGGAACAGGGTGTACTGCTGCGCGCCTACGGAAACGACGGCGTGCGGGTCACCATCGGCGACCCGCACGAGAACGACGCATTTCTGAAGTGTGCTCTACAGGCCTAGCGCACGTTCGAGCGTCGGCCAGGATTCACGCAGATCGTCCTGCCAATACGGCCAGCCGTGAATTCCGTAGGGGCGATAGACGGTTGTCGCAGGGATGTCCAACGCGCGCAGTCTCGTATCGAACACTGTCGTGCAATACAGCGCGGCGGCCTCGAGCGGACCGCCCATGAGCGCACTCTCGACTCCGCTGCCTCCGGGGCCGAGTTCGTAGGGGCCGGGCAAACCTGTACCGACGGAGATGTAGACGTCTTTGCCGCGGAGGGCCTCGGCGTTGCGTGACGGGTCGTGCTCGACCCACTTGGGATCGGTGTTCTCGCCCCACATGTTGGAGGCGTTTCCGCCGTTGGTTGCGACGGTAGCGCGCACCGCGTCCTTGAAGTTGGTCTGCGAATTGTCGTAGCAACCGCTCAGGCCGGCGACGCCGGTGTAGAGATCGGGATGTCGTGTGATCAGGTCCATCGCGGCCTGGGCACCCATCGACACACCGGAGATCGCGTTGGTGCCGTTACCCGAGAAGCGCGCATCGATCAGCGGCGGCAACTCCGACGTCAGGAACGTCTCCCACTTGTTGACGCCGAGGACCGGATCCGGCACGTTCCAGTCCGTGTAGTAACTGCTCGATCCACCGACCGGGAGAACCACGTTGACCTGCTTGTCCGCGAAGAAGTCGACGATGTCGGTCTTCTGCGTCCAGGTGCTCTCCTGGTAGTCGGATTCCTTGCCTGCGCTGACACCGTCGAGCATGTACAGCGTGGGACGAGACATCGCCTGCGCGGCCGGCAGAAGAACTTGAACCTGAATGGTGCGGCCCATCGCGGGCGACTCGACCCACACCGCTGCACGACGATCGGTCAACATATCGACTCGATCGATGCGCGCCGACGCCATCGGCTGAGACTGGGCTTGCATGCCGGGCACCGCACCGCCACCGTCGGAACTGCCGGTACCGGGAAGCGGCTGCGCCCCGGCGAGACCCGACCCCAGCAGCGACACTGCCAAAGCAGTCCCCGCTACTGCCAACACTCGACGGTGCATCAGATTGCCCATCCTCCCCCAGCGCACCCTCACGGGTCGCAACACGAACCACATCCGTTACTCAACGTACCCACCGATATGCGCGCACGCCAAAGCTGTGGGTTCGCTCACAATAGCCGCGAGAAGGCGGGTACAAAAGTCCGCGTGATCCTTTGTTACATGTACTGAAGAAAGAACGGTCTACCTGGTCGGATGTCCTCGGTGCCACGCACGCTCGGAGGGCACTCGATGTGACATTCGGTGGCCTTTTCGGGGGTCGATGTCACATCGAGTGGACCTCTGGGTTGAGAGTCAGCCGCGTCCGGTCTCGCCCTGCAACTTGTCGATCATTTCCGACGCCTGTGCCTTGTTCAGACCCTCGGGAACTTCCTCGCCCGCTTCCTGCGCAAGTGTGCTCAGGTAGCTCTTCTGTGGGCCGGTCATCGGCTCGTCGCCGGTGACCCAATCGT
Source organism: Rhodococcus sp. ARC_M5 (assembly GCF_022810405.1). Lineage (GTDB taxonomy): Bacteria > Actinomycetota > Actinomycetes > Mycobacteriales > Mycobacteriaceae > Rhodococcoides > Rhodococcoides navarretei. The sequence goes on along the minus strand of NZ_JALGQE010000031.1, from coordinate 14,127 downwards.
CGGGATCCTTCTCGGGGTTCTGGTTGACCTGCTCGCTCTCGCTCATACGTTCGTAAATACGCCGAATGGGCGGGTTCCAAACACACTCGCCCTTCAGGTGGCGCGGACGTCGGTCGTACGAATGACTTGATTGACAGTTCAATAATCTCCCGGCAATGATCCAGATCACACTCCCCTCGATTGGAACCCAATGAAGACGAAGAACCTGCTGTTCAAGATCGGCATCTCGAGCGTAATTGCGGCGGCAGCCGTGGTCGCCGCCCCGGCCGTCGCCTCAGCCGATCCGATCACCGATTTCCTGTGCGGAGCTGGCTCGGCTCAGTTCTGCATCCTGCCGCCGCCGCCCGCCTTTGCACCCCCGCCTGCGCCGCAGGGTGCACCCGCGCCGCAGCAGCAGGGCGCGCCCGCCCCCGCACCTCGGCCCAGCGGATTCCAGTACAAGAACTGCGATGCTGCGCGTGACGCCGGGGCGGCTCCTGTCTACCGAGACGAGTACGGCTACGGCCCCCACCTCGACCGCGACGACGACGGCATCGGCTGCGAGTAGCGAACTCGCACTTATGTGGGCAGATCCCTCGGAATTGTCCGCATAAGTGCGATCTCGACGGGCGATACGCTCACTCGGTGAGACGTCGCCAGCAACCGCCCCTGGCGAAGCGGCACGGTCTCGATCCCGCTCGAATCCGGATGCCCGAGGACGGCACGTGGCGCACTGTTCGTGACTTCCTCGCCGCGTCAGAGTCACGAATTCCTCCGCAGAGGATCGACGCAATGCTGGACGCCGGCGAAGTCGTCGACATGGCGGGCCCCATCGCACCGGACGCACCGTATGTTCCCGGCGAGGCAGTCTGGTTCCACCGCGATCTGCCATCGGAAACCGTTGTGCCGTTCGATATCTCGATCGTGCACCGCGACGAAGCACTGCTGGTTATCGACAAGCCGCACTTCCTGCCGACCATCCCCCGCGGCGGGCACATCCTGCAGACCGCATTGGTACGACTGCGTCTCGAACTGGATCTTCCCCAACTGGTGCCCGCTCACCGCCTCGATCGCGTCACCGCAGGGCTGGTTCTGCTCGTCGTCGACCCGACACTGCGCGGCGCGTATCAAACGCTCTTCCAGGATCGACAGGTCCGCAAGGAGTACGAGGCAATCGCGCCCTACGACCCGTCACTCGCACTGCCGACCGTCGTTCGCAGTCGAATCGTCTCGGAGAAGGGGCAATTCACCGCCCGCGAGGTGGACGGAGAAGCCAACGCGCACACGACCGTCGAACTTCTCGACCATCGGCACGGACTCGGTCGCTATTGTCTGACCCCGTTGACCGGCCGCACTCACCAACTGCGCTTGCACATGAGCTCGTTGGGCGTTCCAATCCTGGGTGATGACCTCTATCCGACGGCAAGCGGACGAGCCGTCGACGATTTCACGAATCCACTCCAATTACTCGCCAGTGCAATCGAATTCACTGACCCGATCTCGAAGTCGATGCGACGCTTCCAGACCGGACTGAGCCTGGGTAGTTGGGCATCGGATGGCACGTCGTAAGACCCGACTCCGCTCGACTACTCGGGATTTCGATGACGCTCGGACTTCACCAGCTCCTTCGTGCGCACCAGGCGCAGCGCGGTGACCAACACGACGCCCCCGATGATGTTGAACAGCACCGTATATCCGAACCACTCGATCCAGGCGACATAGCTCACGTCCGCTCCTGCGTGGATGGCACCGAAAATCAGCAGGGAGTCGAGAATAGAGTGGAACAACTGCAATCCGGCCAGCAGGAACCCTGCCGCCATGGCGGCGATGATCCGCGCGACGTCGGAGGTTGTTCCCTGCTGCATGCGAGTCAGCAATGTCATCGTGCTGCCGCCCAGAACAGCCAGGCAGATCGACTGAAGATTCAGCGGTGCGTCGACGAAATGATGCGCCGCCTCGGACAACACCTCGAGCCACTGCGGAAACGCGTGCGCGATCAACCACATCACCACCCAACCGCCCAGCAAATTCGCCAGCAGCGTCCCGATCCACAGCCTTGCCAGCTGCAGAGGTGTGCCGTCGCGGGCCACCACCGCTGCGATCGGCATCAGAAAATCCTCGGTGAACAACTCACCATGGGCGAGATAGATGGCCACCAGGCCGATACCGAACGCCAGGCCGGCCAACAGATGACTGTCGGTCTCGTCCAACACCGCGAGATAGGCCATCACACCAAGAGCAACTTCGAGTCCGCCGAAGAATCCGGTGATCAGGACTGTGCGTACGGTGCGGTGCAATCGCTCGGCACCTTCGGAGACGACAGCGTCGAAACTTTCCTCGAGTTCCTCTTCCAGAGGTCCATCGTTGTCGCCGTCCCTGCGCCGCGCTTCTTCGCTCATTCGCAGGTAGTACCCAATGAACCGAGATCGATACCAGTCAGTCCGGAATCCTGTGTTCGAGTCCTACCGGCCCGACGAGTGCTTATGGACGATCGGCGCTGACGAAGACCGCGCCGGCCAGATGTCGATCGAGTAGGACTCGACAGGTCCGTCGCCGTCCACTACCAAGTCGTAGTTCGAGCTTCTTCCACTGGCACTGACACGAACCCGATGAAGCTCTGGACCAGAGGGAGTCAGGCCTTCCCGTCCTCCTGGTATCCAATTCTCGAACGCCATACCCGCTGACAGGCGAATGCCTCCGGCCTTGGTCCGCAGGTCTCCCTCGTCGATGTCTTCCCATGAGTGGAGATCCAGATCAGGTTCACCTCGCACCATCCTCAGCTCGACGCTCACGAAACCACCTGAGATCCCTGTGCTGATCAGCGCTCCTCCGTCACCGAAGTACACAAAGCCCGGGACACCCTCAGGAGGCCAGATCAAGTCCAGGGAAACTTGCTGAGCCAATCGCATCTGGCCGTCCGAGACTCGAACTGTCTCAATATGTCTCACCGATCGATTGTTCCATCCATCGGGTGCACGCGAGGGCTGTGGCGCATCCCAGGGAAAGCGACATGGATGCTACTCGGCCACCAGGGCAAACAAAACCGGCCCACCCTTGCGGGTGGACCGGGTTCGAGCAACGAACACGTGGCGGAAGCGGAGGGATTTGAACCCTTTGAACCACCGACGTGAAACCTCTAGATTGGCGCTGAGCAGGGTTTTGAGGTGATCGCAGATGGCTTGGGATCACCGGTTTTTACGGGTGTTTGTGGGCACAAAGTGGGCACACGCTAAACCCATCATGCCCGTCTAGCGCGGTCTAGCTACCCTGATGCGGCGCTACGGTCTGCCGATCCCCGGCAAGAACTCGAACCTCCCTACACTCGTCTTGAGCTGTTCGCGCGCTGCCTGTGGTTCGAGGGATCGACGCAGCACCGCCTGGTCGAGAACGAATAGCTGTCGCGTGTCGACCACCAGTCCGTTCTGCTCCGCGAAGGCATTCACGTCGTCGTCCTGCCCCCTCAGTACGACGCGCCGAACAGACGGGTTTGTGCCGCGAAATTGATTGACGACGTACCAAGTCGCGTCCGGCAACTTCTGCTCAGTCTGTACATAGAGGGTAGTAAACCGACTTGCTTTCAGGATGTCCGCAGTTGTCGCACCTTTGTCATGACCTTTCACTTCACAGAGCGCGATCCAATCGCCGTCGCGGACGCGAAGGTCTTCCCTTTTTTCTCGCCGGCCTGCGGCGTCGACGTCTTCGACTTCGAATCCGAGCCGTTCCAAAGCTGCCGCTACTTGTACGACCAACCCGTCGCCAGTTTCGGTTAGCAGCAAACGCTCCTCAGCGTCTACGCGTTGACGCAAGGCGGCACGTTCGGCTGCTGACTCTTGTATCTCTGCTTCCAAACGCGCAAATGTCTCTTGTGCGTTCTGTTCGAGCAACCGGTGGCTTTCGTCTGCGGCCACCTCCTCAGCGGTCATCCACTGCTCGTTATCTACCCAGTCCGGAGTCGTCGGGAACACCTCAGGCAAGTCGCGCGACCATTCGGCGAACGCTGCCTCCAACCAGACCCCCAGGTCGGGCACAACCTCAGGTACGTACCAACATTCGTGAAGACCACGAACCGGCTGGTAGATTGCCGCGATTGCCCGACCGTCTAGATCTGTGAGCAAAGGAGTGAAACGCACTCCTAGCTTATGGTTCAGGAACCCTTCCCGGGGTGGTGACGAACCCAGTACAGCTGGTACGAGCTCGCGCTTGACTAGTTCACGCAGATTTTTCGCTAGATTCTCGCCCATCTGCACCTCTTCGCCGACAATTGTGACCGCATCCAACGCCTCCGAATGGGTAAAGGTCACGGGGTTCGAATTACCGACCGGTATACCCCCTGCCTGGAAAACCCTTAGATGGTCTGTGTCAGCTGTGTCTAGGTCGAACGAGCCAATCGTTACAAGGGCGTCCCAACTTGCCCAGCGGAGTGTCCGATCCCATGCATCGAGATACTTGACGCGGCCCGCTAGTCGCTCGATAACTGCAGCAGCTTCGTGCGAGTCGTCCAAGCCGTGGACCAACACACGCGGACGTTCTGCGTCGCCATAAATTGTCACGGCACGACGGTATCGGGTTGACACAGATTACGGCGTTGCAGCAGGGCCCAGTAAGCCCAATATTCTTCTTACTCGGCCCCCGCGCGCTAGTCGTGCCTGAAACGATTGTTCTCGGACCGAACCCCATTAGATTGAAGGCGCGAACATGAGCAATACGTCTGAGCAGCCGAAACATCACTGGATTCCGGCCGTCCACCTCGCCCGGTTCTCGGAGGATGACTCCGAGAAGCGTCCTAGGGACAGACTGCTGTGGGTCAACGAGCGAGAACGTCGAGCGCCTTTCGAGAGATCGGCAAAGGCGTTGGGGTACGAGCGCGGCCTGTACACGATGGGCGATGAGCTAGGCGTTGACATCGGCGACCCCGGAGTTTTGGACAACACCTTCAACCTGTACGAACGGAGGTTGACCGCGACGTTAGACGCAGTCGGGGACTCACAAGGAGCGATTGATTTCGAGATGTGGATGACCGTTCTGCTTCCGTTCATCGCAGGCCTCACCGTGCGGCATCCCTCATTCGTCGACAACAGCGACGCGCAGGCGTTACCGCAGATGTCTCGCTGGATTGAGATGAGTAGGGCCATCGCTCCCCTCATGGCGGCCGAATGGCAACTACTTGAAGCCAGTGGAGATACGCCTTTCATCACCTCGGACCGGGGTTTTTGCGTTACACACCATACGAGTACCGGCCGGGCTGGGATGATCGTCCCGATCGCTCCGAACCTCGCTCTGGTCATCTTTGCTCAATCCCGGCGTTTACTAGCATTCCGGCAATCTTCCGATCGACGCGGGTGGCTAACCCCCCTTCCACGCGATCAGCGAGATGCCATCTTTGTGTCCGAAGTTAACAGCCATGTGTCAGCCACGGCGTCGAGGTGGGTTGCGAGTGGTCGGAGAGAATCTGTGGTTGACCTCGAACGCGGCCCTGGGACCACTGGACCTGTACTCGGATACGGGTGGCCATACCGCGGCTCGCTAGGGGCGCATGACCATGCATGGGACGCAGCTCTCGACATGGCCGAGATTGATCGCAAGCCTGGTACCTGGGCACCGCTAGGCATCTATTCCTCAATGAATCCCGGCGTAAGTCGCCGCGACCTAGACGGCGGTTCAGTACTGACTTTTGATCTGGACCTGCCGGTCGACTGAGACCCAACTTGCGATCCTGCGACTGAAGCGGCGGCGTTGTCATCTACTCCGAGCGTTCCCTCTCTTGTTTCATTAACGACCGTATTCGGTACGACTCCTCGCCTGTAGGCACTGCAACGCCCCACCAGGCCCTTCCCAGTCCCAAAACTCATGTACTTTTCCGGTGTTTCATATTCCCTAAACAGGATGAGTTTTGTAACATGAAGTCATGTCCGAGACACTGGGTTACGCGCGAGTTTCCACATCCGAGCAAACGAGTGTGGGTCAGGAGGACGCACTGCGTGACGCGGGCTGCTACCGCGTGTGGACCGATGTCGCTAGCGGAGCGACAACCGCCCGCCCACAGCTCGACGCGCTGCTCGACGCGCTCCGCCCCGGTGACACTCTTGCCGTGTGGCGATTGGACCGCCTCGGACGCTCTCTACCCCACCTGCTCGAAACTGTAGATGCACTGCAACAGCGAGGAGTGGGCTTCAAATCGCTCACCGAGTCGATCGACACCACCACTTCGGGCGGCCGACTTATCTTCTCGATCTTCGGCGCGCTCGCGGAGTTCGAGCGCAACCTGATCCGGGAACGGACAAACATCGGGCTGAAAGCTGCCCGCGAGCGTGGACGCACAGGAGGACGGCCACCGAAGCTCACGCCGGTCAAACTCCAGCAAGCAGTACGGATGCGAGCAGACGGATTGGACTTGAACGAAATCGCTGGTGTCCTCGGCGTCAGCCGCACCACGCTGTACCGGCACCTGCCGGCCGCCCAGACCGCCCAATAACTCTGCTGCGGCGGAGCAGTTTTGGTCAACACTCGCGTCCTGACCGACGCGCAGATTTACGAAAGAGTCAGAACACCAAGCCGTGACCCGACCGGCGATTGCGCAGACCGGCACAGTCGAGCAGATTAAGGACATGGACGACGCACCGCTGTTTGGGCTCTGGAGATCATGCCAGCACTTCGCAGAGGCGGGCTCAATCCCCGACGCGGTTTCACAGTCCGAGGATGTCCTACTCAACGCAGCACCGACGCTCCCCCGGCACGACGCAAAACAGCAGTTCCTCGCCACACGTGCCGCTCGATCGCAGAACTGGGTCGCAATAGCATTCGTGAAAGACGGAGCAGTACGGCCGACATCATCGAACCAACTCAGAAAATATGATTCCGTACGTAAGGACACGAGCACCTGGTCGAACGACGGGTACACAGCCCTCGAAGCCATCGACCATCCGCAGTTCACACGCGATCTCGACGCTCCCGCCGCACAAGCCAGCGAAACACCTCAAACTCTCCTCGAAAACCTGGCGCACTTGAAGGTCGACAGTCCTAACAACACCTCGCTCCCCTTGATGCCGAAGGCAGAGCTGGTCCCGCTCGAACAACGGCTGGCCGACCACTTCGAGGTGCCTCCATCGGTTGACGATGTCTATGAGCGACGAGAGGCTGCGCTGCAGGGCCGATACTGCGCCTTGCTCGAAGCTGAAGGACACGAAGTGCGCCGCCACAAGATCCCCGTCCATGGCAGTCTCCACCCGATGTACACCGACTTGTTCGACGCAACAACCGGCGAGCTTGTGGAGGTCAAAGCACTTGCCGACAGATCGACTGTTCGCCTCGGACTTGGTCAGCTCTTGGACTACGGCCGCTTCGTGGACCACGTCGGGTGCGCGCTATTGCTTCCGTCGAGACCGGGCCAGGATCTGATTGATCTGTTGCACCTTTATCGCGTGTCAGCCATCTGGGAAGAGCAGGAAGGCGTGTTCGTCCGGTGCGACGTCAACGAGGCGGACTGACGAAGTAACACCGGAATCGTGAACGCCGCCCTTCTGCGCAGTGCGAATCGCCCAGTCGTGCCGGCTAACGCGGCAGCAATGTGCTCGACGTCGGCGGACGGTGTCGACACACCGCTACGTCACGTCGACAGCAACCGGTCCCCGCAAACTCGCAGCAAAGCATTGACGAAGTGACTCGTCAGCAGATTCGAGACCTTACCGGTCAAGAGTCGAGAACCGGTCTCAGGCTCAGGCGTAGTGCGACACGCGGAGGCCGATGGCCAGTGATCACCAAAGTTGATGGTGAAGGCAGGATGATCACGAGCAAAGACCGGTATGAGCGGATTGGGGTTCGGCGTGGGTTCTGTGCACGAGGTCATCGAGGCGTTCAGAATGGCCCCGTCAAATTCCGAACGTGGAACCAAATTCGAGCAGCTGATGGTCCGCTATTTCCAGCTCGACCCTTTGCTAGTACAGGAATATGACCAGGTATGGCGCTGGATGGACTGGCCAGAGCGCGCAGGGAAACCGGACACCGGGATCGACCTCGTAGCTCGAAACCGTGACACCGGCGAACTGACCGCCATCCAGTGCAAGTTTTACGAACCCACTCACACCCTGGCTAAGGGTGATATCGATTCTTTCTTCACCGCCTCAGGTAAGAACCCCTTCACCAACCGGGTGATCATCTCGACCACCGACCGATGGGGATCGAACGCTGAAGCCGCGCTTGAGAACCAGCAGATTCCCGTTCAGCGCATCGGTCTCGCCGAAATCGCCGATTCACCCATCGACTGGGACGTCGCGTGGCCGCAAGGCAACCTGACGATCGATCTCAGCGCAGCGAAACGGCACGACCCCCGCCCGCACCAGCAGGACGCAATCGATGCTGTGTTCGCCGGCTATTCTGCGGGCAATGACCGCGGCAAGCTGATCATGGCCTGTGGAACCGGCAAAACGTTCACCGCCCTGAAGATCGCCGAGCGCACCGCAGGCGAGACCGGTGGTCATGCACGAATCCTGTTCGCGGTCCCCTCGATTTCATTGTTGTCGCAGACGCTGAGGGAGTGGACAGCGCAGACCCAACTTCCACTTCGTGCATTCGCTGTGTGCTCGGACAACAAGGTGTCCCGGTCGGCGGAGGACTTCAACATTCACGACGTGTCGATCCCGGTGACCACCGACCCGATGAAGCTTGCCGGGGAGATGGCACACCGCAAGCGCGCCAAGGGCCTGACGGTCGTCTTCACCACCTATCAGTCCCTCCCAGTCGTCGCCGAAGCCCAGGGCCTCGGTGTCGACCCGTTCGATCTGGTGATCTGCGACGAAGCGCACCGCACCACCGGCGTAACACTGTTCGGCGAGGACGACTCGAACTTCGTCCGCGTCCACGACGCTGACTTTCTGAAGGCCGACCGCCGGCTGTACATGACTGCTACCCCACGGCTATTCGACGACAAGGTCAGGGACAAGGCAGAGGCGCACTCGGCAGAGGTGACATCGATGGACGACGAAGCCAAGTACGGCCCGGAGTTCCATCGCCTATCATTCGGCGATGCCGTCGAACGCGGCTTGTTGACCGACTACAAGGTCATCGTGCTGACCGTCGACGAGGGACTGATCGCCTCACCGATGCAGAAACAGCTCGCCGGGGAGTTCAGCGAGCTCCGCCTCGACGACGCCTCCAAGATCGTCGGTTGCTGGAACGGCCTCGCCAAACGAGCCGGGCGCACCACCGACGGGGGCGGATTCGCAGTCGGCGAGGCTCCGATGAAGCGGGCAGTCGCGTTCGCCAAAGACATCGCCGCGTCCAAGCAGGTCGCCGAGGTCTTCCCAAACGTCATCGACGCCTACCGCGAACTCCTCGACAACACCGAGAACGACGGCGAACAAGTGGACTCAAGCAACCGAAACCTGACGTGCTCGGTCCACCATGTCGACGGCACCTTCAACGCGCTCCAACGCAACGAACAACTTTCCTGGCTCAAAGCACCGATCCCCGAGGGCGAATGCCGCATCCTCACCAACGCACGATGCCTCTCCGAGGGCGTCGATGTCCCGGCCCTTGATGCAGTGATGTTCCTGAACCCCCGCAACTCTGTCGTTGATGTCGTCCAGTCCGTCGGCCGCGTAATGCGCAAGTCCGAGGGCAAGGACTATGGGTACATCATCCTTCCCGTCGCGGTGCCCGCCGGGGTGTCACCCTCGCAAGCATTGTCGGACAATCAGCGGTTCAAGGTGGTTTGGCAGGTCCTTAACGCCCTGCGAGCCCACGACGACCGATTCAACGCCATGGTCAACTCCATCGCGCTCAACGCCAACTCGCCGAAGAAGACCGGCAAGGGAACCGACCGGCTGCTCGGTGGACATATAGGTCCGACGAGCGACGGCGACGAGTCCATCTCTGACGGCACCCCCACCGACGAAGAGAAGCTTGGCGGTGATGAGACGTCCGGCGATGGCGCTATGGCCACGCAGATGGCGCTGTTCTCGTTGTCCGAGTGGCAGGAGGCGATCGTCGCGAAGATCGTCGACAAAGTCGGCACCCGTGTCTATTGGGAGCAATGGGCGGGCGACGTCGCGGACATCGCCAATGCGCAGATCACCCGTATCAACGCACTTCTCGGTGGAGCGTCGCCAGCGGTGGCCGAGCAGTTCGGCAAGTTTCTTCAGGGACTACGTGACAATCTGAACGATTCGATTTCCCGCGAAGATGCGATCAGCATGCTCAGTCAGCACCTGATCACCAAGCCAGTGTTCGACGCGTTGTTCGCCGGCCACGATTTCGCCGCGCACAACCCAGTGTCGATCGTCATGCAGTCGATGGTCGACGCGCTCGGCGACACCGGACTCGAAGCCGAAGCATCAGGGTTGGAGAAGTTCTACGATTCGGTCCGCGTCCGAGCATCCGAAGTAAGCAGCGCTGAAGGCAAGCAGCAGGTCATCGCCGAGCTCTACGAGCGGTTCTTCCGCATCGCGTTCCGCAAGCAATCCGAGGCCCTGGGGATCGTCTACACGCCCACCGAAATCGTCGACTTCATCCTTTACGCCGCCGATCACGTATCGAAGGAATCTTTCGGACGCGGCCTCACCGACGAGGGCGTCCACATCCTCGACCCGTTCACAGGTACAGGGACGTTCATCACCAGACTGATGCAATCAGGACTGATCCTCCCTGGCGACCTCGCACGCAAGTACGCAAACGAGTTGCACGCCAACGAGATCATGTTGCTCGCGTACTACATCGCCGCTGTCAATATTGAGTCCACGTTCCACGCATTGACCACTTCCAACGGTGCAGAGGGCCAGTATGTTCCGTTCGAAGGAATTGTGCTGGCCGACACTTTCCAGATCACCGAAGACGGTGACTCCATGGATGCCATCATGTTCCCGCAGAACAATTCACGTATTGAAAAGCAGTTGGCCGCACCGATCAACGTGATCGTCGGCAACCCACCGTACTCAGTTGGACAATCCAGTGCGAACGATCTGAATGCAAATATCAAGTACCCCACCCTCGACGGGCGTATCGAGAAAACCTACGTGAAGAGGTCTACGGCCCAGCTCAAGAACAGTCTGTACGACTCGTACTACCGCGCTTACAGGTGGGCAACCGACCGTCTCGGTGACGCTGGCATCGTTGCCTTCGTTTCAAACGGTGGCTGGATCGACGGCAACACCGCCAGCGGCGTTCGCCTGTCCTTCGCCGACGAATACGCCAAGTTGTATGTCTACAACCTTCGGGGCAACCAGCGGACCGCCGGTGAATTGTCCAAAAAAGAAGGCGGCAAGGTCTTCGGCAGCGGCAGTCGTTCAACCATCGCAATCTTCATTGGGGTAAAAAACGCGGCAAACACCGGGCCTTGTGAGGTCCATTATCGAGACATTGGTGACTATCTCACGCGAGAAGACAAACTGCGCATCATCGACGCAGACAAGCTGAACACGGTCGACTGGCAACCGATCATCCCCGATAAGCATGGCGATTGGACCAGCCAGCGAGACGAGACGTTCGGGACCTGGCCCGTGCTCGGTCGTAAATCTCCGGCCGACCAAGCTGTGTTCAAAACGTACTCGTCGGGATTTAAGACTGGCCGAGACGCTTGGGTTTACAACTGGTCCCGCGAGACGCTTAGGTCTTCGGTGCATGAGTTGGTCGAGCAATACCGAACCGTCGCCAGCTTGCTATCTAGTCAATCGGGAGGAGGGCTGACCTCAGATGCGTTCATAGATGCGCACCCGGAACTGACTGGGCCCGGCAAAATATCGTGGAATCGGCCTCTGCGAGCCCACCTCACCCGAAACAGGACGATAGATTGGGCTGGCGAAAATGTCCGCATCGGCGCATACAGGCCTTTCGTCCCGCAATGGAGCTACTTCGACGCCAGAACAAGCGATGCCATTGGGCAACTGCCCGCTATGTTCCCGACACCGCACCACCAGAATCTGGGTTTCTATGTGGTCGGCACAGGCTCGGACAAACCGTTCTCAGTCATCGCTTGCAGCACGATTCCCGACCTGTCGTTCTGGGGCTCAGGGAGCGGCCAATTCTTCCCTCGGTGGACCTATATATCAAGCACAACCAATACGAATCGCACCGAACTGGACTTCGACCTCGCCGCCAGCGGGTCCCAGGAGGACGAGCACGGCTACCAACGAATCGACAACATCACCGATGAAATTCTTGAGACCTATCAAGGTGCACTTGGCGACTCAGTTACCAAAGACCAGATCTTCTACTCCGTTTACTCCGAACTGCACCTCCCTAGCTACCGCACGACCTACGCAGCCGACTTGAAGAGAATGCTGCCGCACATACCAATTCCAAACTCCATCGAGCGGCTCAACCAGCTTGCCGATGCCGGCGAGCGGCTTGCGAACCTTCACATCGATTACGAATCCGTCATGCCGTATCCGCTTTCGGTAGACCTGAAGCCGGGAACTGACATTGCCGATCGCGAGACCTGGCGCGTCCAGAAGATGAAGTGGCGGACCAGGGCCGACCGCACCGCCATCGTCTACAACCCTAAGGTCACGATCACTGGTATCCCCGCCGAGGCGGAGCAATATTTTCTCGGTTCGCGTTCCGCTCTCGGTTGGATCATCGATCGTTATCAGGTGAAGACCGACAAAGCGTCTGGCATTGTCAATGATCCCAACGACTGGTGCGACGAACAGGACGACCCAACCTACATCGTCGAACTGATCAAGAAGGTCACTACTGTAGCAACGGAGACGATGCGCATTGTCGAGGCTCTTGAGGCGTAACGGACGTTCGCACTGAACATTTCCCGCGGTGGTGTTGAGTAATTCCGGCGAACTACACGTTCGCAACTGTAAGTAGCCCAACGGAACCAAAGCCTTGCCACTTCGTAGCTCAGCCCGGAGTCCATTTGACCCATATTTGACCTTCTCGTTGAATCGATTTCATCGGCGAGGATGACTCATCAGCCGGTCGCGCGGCAATCACACACAACGTGGGCGCAACAGGGTGGGACCCTACTGGACCTAAAGTTATTCGTACCTAACACCGACAGAGACACTTCCTGAACGAGCGATTTCGTACTTTGGTCTCGAACAACGCGGAGAATTGTTCCCCGTGTTCCCCGCAACACAAGACGGGTCCCAAAACCGTACGGGGAACACGGGTCAGCGATGCAAAGCTAATTCAGTCACTCAGCTCGGCCGGTGGGGACAGGGTCCATCTCGTGGTGCCGTCTCGGTTCTGTCCTCCGTCGTTCTCAACGAGCCAGCCGAGCGATCTCAAGGCCGGAGCATTTCGCTTGAGTACTCCTGTTACCGCTCGCGGGTTTTTAGGCCAAGATAGCGGTGGCCGCCACGAAGTGTCCTCTGGCTCAGATCGCACAAGCAACTCGGCAGCAGTACCGCTGAATGTCTCCGTGATCAGCCGTCGAATGCGTTCGAGAAACGGGTCGGCTGACAGGGTGTCCTGAGCCATCAGGCTCGCTCGGCCAAGGTACCTGTTCAGTCCCTGCGTACCGCAGATCTCGTCGACCACCGCGAGAACTCGCGCAAAGTCAGCCATGCGCGGGTGCTGCTCTAACCGAATAGTTCGGAGACGCATCTGTACAGCGGCCGCCAAATTGAGAAGTGCTCCGAAGATAGCTGGCCGCTCCGTCTCCCAGAGCTTCTGAAGTTCTGCCTCGCTTCTGCGCCGATCACTAGAAATACGAAGCAACTCCACACTCACAAGGCGCTCAGCCAGATCGCCCCGGTGCGCTCCGACATCGATGCCGTTCGCGATGACACAGCGCCTGAACTGGACTACGGAGAGCCCGTCGTCGGTATAGAGCGCGCGCTTCACGTCGCCGTCACCCGTCGACGCACGACAGAGGGAGTCGGATAGCCACTCCGGCACCCTCGATAGATTGTCGAGTGCGACTACCCAGGATGCCGACGCCGTCAAGATCCATGTATCGACGTCGCGCGGAGTCTTCTTGAGGGGCACAGGCGAGGGGTCTAAGAGGTCAACCAACTGCCGGGTAGCAGTTGATTTTCCCGATCCCTGCTCCGCGAATAGCGCCAGGATCGGATGGGGTGACGGCGCTCAGTGAAAGTTGCCAGATCTGATCTCTGAAAGTGCTCACCCGTGTGGCTCCGCCAATGAGGGCGGGCCTCCTCCGATGCTGATGGTCTCTGACCACACACCAGCGTCCCGAAGGAG
>NZ_JALGQE010000030.1 GCF_022810405.1 Rhodococcus sp. ARC_M5 | reverse complement strand
ATCAACCGACACGACCGCTGAGTCGTTGACACCTCAGCTCGAAAGCGCCTAACATACAACACAACTCGTTGATCATGAACCGGATGGTTCACCGATCCGAATTACACCACCCCATGGGGCACTATCATGCTCTTCTCGGACGACGGCCAGAACCGAGGGAGAGCGGTTACGCAGCGCACCGGTCGGGTGTCGAGCAGTTGCTTCGCAGCTATCGCGCAATTCCGGCCGCTGCGACGGTGCGTCTGGCGAAGAAGACGTCCAACCTGTTCCGGGCCCGGACGACCACCACCACGCCTGGGCTCGACGTGTCGGGACTGAGCAAGGTCATCACCGTCGATCCCGTCTCGCGCACAGCCGATGTCGCCGGCATGTGCACGTACGAGGACCTGGTCGACGCGACGCTTCCCTACGGCCTCGCGCCCCTCGTCGTTCCGCAGCTCAAAACGATCACCCTCGGTGGTGCCGTCACCGGCCTCGGCATCGAGTCGACGTCGTTCCGCAGCGGTCTCCCGCACGAGTCGGTACTCGAGATCGACGTCCTCACCGGCAGCGGCGAGATCGTCACCGCAACGCCAGAGGGCGAACACACAGATCTGTACTGGGGCTTCCCCAATTCCTACGGCACCCTCGGCTACTCGACTCGGCTGAAGATCCAGCTCGAGACCGTGCTGCCGTATGTCGCGTTGCGCCACCTACGATTCCACGACCTCGAGACCCTTCAGTCGACGATGGACACCATCGTCACCCACCGCGAGTACGACGGCATCGAGGTCCAATACCTCGACGGCGTGGTCTTCAGCGCCGACGAAAGTTACCTCACGCTCGGCGTTCAGACCGACGAACCCGGGCCGGTGAGCGACTACACCGGTGCCGACATCTTCTACCGTTCGATCCAACACGATTCGGACACACCGAAGACCGACCGGCTGACCATTCACGACTACCTGTGGCGCTGGGACACCGATTGGTTCTGGTGCTCCCGCGCATTCGGAACCCAGAACCCGACAATTCGACGCTTCTGGCCGCGTAAGTATCGACGCAGTAGTTTCTACTGGAAACTGATCGGCCTGGATCGCAAGTACGACATTGCCGACCGACTCGAGAAGCGCAAGGGAAAGCCGCCGCGCGAACGCGTCGTGCAGGACGTCGAGGTTCCGATCGAACACACCGCCGGCTTCGTGACGTGGTTCCTCGACAACATTCCGATCGAGCCGTTGTGGTTGTGCCCGTTGCGTCTTCGCGAGCCGGCGGCCCTCGGCGCCAATCCGGCCCGGCCGTGGCCGCTGTACCCACTCGAACCGAAGCGCACCTACGTCAACATCGGCTTCTGGTCCTCGGTACCGATCGTTGCCGGCGAACCCGAGGGTGCCGCGAACCGCGCCATCGAGAAGAAAGTGACCGACTTCGACGGGCATAAATCGCTGTACTCGGACGCTTACTACACCGAGGATGAATTCGCTGTGCTGTACGGCGGCGACAGATACGAAGAACTGAAAAAGAAATACGATCCCGAATCCCGATTGTTGGATTTGTACTCGAAGGCGGTGCAACGCAAATGACGACGTTCAAGGACTCCGGCAATCGCACGGTGAACGGTGCCCAGAAGCTCAAGATCTCCGAGATTCTCGAACTGATCTCCGACGGCAACATCCCATTGCGTTTCACCGCATACGACGGCAGCACCGCAGGACCCGAGGACGCGAAGATCGGCCTCAACCTCAAGAGTCCACGCGGAACCACCTATCTCGCAACTGCTCCCGGAGACCTCGGCATGGCGCGTGCCTACGTCTCGGGCGACCTGGAAGCCACCGGCGTTCATCCCGGCGACCCGTACGAGTTGCTCGCGCTGATGGGCGACGAGCTGCATTTCCGTCGACCGTCGGCGATGACACTGACGTCGATCGCGCGTTCGCTCGGCTGGGATGTGTTGCGGCCCATCGCTCCCCCGCCCCAGGAGGCGATTCCGCGGTGGCGTCGTATCGCAGAGGGTCTGCGTCACTCCAAGACTCGCGACGCCGAAGCGATCCATCACCACTACGACGTGTCCAACGCCTTCTACGAGCAGGTGCTCGGCCCCTCGATGACGTACACCTGCGCGGCGTTCGAGAGCGCGGACCACTCTCTCGAGGCTGCACAGGAGAACAAGTACCGCCTGGTGTTCGACAAGCTCGGCCTGCAACCGGGTGATCGCCTGCTGGACATCGGCTGCGGGTGGGGCTCGATGGTGCGCTACGCCGCGCGCAGAGGCGTCCGAGTCATCGGCGTGACGCTCTCCCAGGAGCAGGCGTCGTGGGCGCAGAAAGCCATTGCCGACGAAGGACTTTCCGACCTCGCCGAGGTGCGCTTCTCCGATTACCGCGACGTACCCGAGACCAACTTCGACGCTATCTCGTCGATCGGACTGACCGAGCACATCGGCGTGCAGAACTATCCGTCGTACTTCACCTTCATCCAGTCCAAGCTGCGTGACGGCGGTCGGCTGCTCAATCACTCGATCACCCGGCCGGACAACCGCGCCCATGCCAAGGCCGGCAGCTTCATCGACCGGTATGTCTTCCCCGACGGGGAGCTCACCGGCTCGGGCCGCATCATCACCGAGATCCAGGACGTCGGACTCGAGGTTCGCCACGAGGAGAATCTGCGCGAGCACTATGCCCTGACCCTCGCCGGATGGTGCCGGAACCTCGTCGACAACTGGGATGCCTGCGTCGCAGAGGCCGGTGAGGGAACAGCCCGAGTGTGGGGCCTGTACATGGCCGGATCCCGCCTGGGCTTCGAGCGCAATGTCGTTCAGCTGCACCAGGTTCTGGCGGTCAAGCTCGGACCGAAGGGCGAAGCAGGCGTCCCGCTACGGCCCTGGTGGAACGGCTGACGCATGTGAGCGCTAGCGACCTGTCGCCCGCAGGATGACCCGGGCCGTCTCGGTCGGCTGATCCCAGTGCGGGAAGTGTCCGCATTTGTCGAACCAGTGCAGGGTGGCGTCGGGGAATCGCTCCAGCGCCACCTTTGCCTGGCTGGGCGTCGTCACCTTGTCCTGGCGACCCCAGCCGATGAGCAGTGAACCCTGCAGTGAGCCTTTCGTGGCACCCAACTGCTTCGGCCCGTGAATCAGGGCCTTGCGCGCAGCGTCGAGCGACGGTGACGTCTTGGAGGAGAAGCCCTTCAGCTCCCGCTCGACCAATTCACTCGGCAGCTTCCAGGGAGCAGCCGAGAACTGAGCCAGCGCAGCCGTTCTGGTGACGGGGTTGCCGGCCAGGAACGGCACCAGCGGCTGCACGTTCTTCATCAGCGCCAACGACGCGGTGATGGTTGCTCCGAAGATCTTGACCTGACGGTCGTTCCAGAATCCGCCGGGATCGAGCGCCACCATCGACCCCCGATGACCGCGGCGGGCCAGTTCGACGACCATCCGAGCGCCCATGGAGCTACCGACGAGGTCGGCGTCGGCCAGTCCCTCGTTGTCGAGGAATTCTCTCAGGGCGTCGGTCAACGTCGCGATGGAGACCTCTGCCAAAGGCGGAGTCTGCCCGAAGCCGGGCAGGTCGAGGGCGATGACCTCTCGATGCTTGGCGAGGGCAGGAACGATCGGGTCCCAGTTTCGGTGCGAGGACCCGAGCCCGTGGACGAGGACGATCGGGGTTCCGGTTCCGGTTCTGACGGTATGCATACCCGCGTGGTACCCCGAGCGCGCCGATCTACACCTTCGGGCTGTAATGCGAAGGGTCCGATCGTCGCTCCACGGGCGGCAGATTTCGGGCCGGGGTGTGGACGAGCGGTGTCGTCGAAGGGATTCTCCCCGTGGCGCGATCCCAACCGGCGCGGCCCCGCGGGTGCAGGCGACGACGCGGCGGCACCACCCCGAACACGAGGTTCACCGCCTTGCCGAACAGCGCGAAACGCTTTGCGTCCCGGTCCGACCAGCTGTAGCCGAGAAGTGTGCGTACCGGCTCGTCGTAGAGCCCGACGGTGATCCAGACGAACAGCCTCGCCACCGGACGACGGAACACGGCCCAGATCGGCTCGGGTAGCCAGGATGCGTACGGCGGTGGCCCCAGTGTCGACAGGTCCAACACCCCACGCGCGGCCATGTTGTCCTCCAACACGGTGCTGCACATGTGGTTCCAGTACTGCTGGAACTCGGGCCAGGTGGCGGGTACCGACCGCATGCTCATGCCGTAGAGGCGGTACCACTGCACGTGCTCGTCGAACAGCTGCACCTTCTGCACCTCTGTCAGTCCGCCCATGAAGTGGTCGGCGGTGAGCACCGTGCCCATGAAGAAGGTGGCGTGCGCCCAGTAGAACGTGTCGGGATCGAGTGCGTGGTACTTGCGCCCCTTGGCGTCGATTCCTTTGATGTTCGTGTGGTAGCCGCGGACCTGCAGTGCGGTCTCCTCGGCACGATCGCCGTCGAACACGACCCCGCCGATGGGGTACAACGATCGATACAGGCGCTGCCAGCGCTCGTCGAAGAACGTCGAATGCTGCTCCACCCCGGCCCCGAGCCCCGGGTGCATGTTCTGCATCGACCCTGCCCAGACGCCCTGCAGCATCCCACGCCAGTCGCCGAAGTACTTCCAGGTGAGCGAGTCGGGACCGAGCGGGACCGGACGATCACTCTGACTACGCATGTTGTCAGACTAGAGTTGACAACATGCGTAGTCAACAGCTGGAGGAGCGCAGAACCAAGCGGTACGACGCATTGCTCGCAGCCGGGGTCGAGCTCCTCGGCTCCCCGGACGGGCCTGCTGTCAACGTGCGCGCCGTCTGCCGTACCGCCGGACTGACCGAGCGCTACTTCTACGAGAGCTTCACCGACCGGGATTCGTTCGTCCGCGCCGTGTATCAGTGGGTGGGCACCAGGGCTCGAAACGCTCTGCTCGACGCCGTCAGTGCGGCGGCCACCCCCGAGGACACCATCGACGCGCCGGTCCGAGCATTCGTCGAACTCATCATCGACGAACCGCGAACGGGGCGGGTACTACTCATTGCGCCGTTGGCCGAACCGGCGCTGAGCCGCCGCGGTCTCGACCTGCTGCCCGGTTTCGTCGAACTGGTCCACACACAACTTCCCGACACCGAAGACCGACAGCTGATCGCCGTCGGAACGGTCGGCGCACTGACCGCTCTGTTCATCGGCTACCTCGACGGCACCGTGACCGTCAGCCGTGACGCTCTCGTGGCGCACTGCATTCGGCTGATTTCCACAGCCTCCGTGCAAGGATGACACCACCTCGACCAGAAGGAGTTTTCATGTCCGATCTCGACCAGTCGTTCGCCGATGCGCAGGTTGACGTCAAGAAACTCACGTCCAAGCCGAGCAACGACGATCTACTGAGCCTGTACTCGCTCTACAAGCAGGGTTCGATCGGTGATGTCTCGGGTAAGCGGCCGGGGCGGCTGGACATGGTGAACCGTGCGAAGTTCGATGCCTGGGCGAAGCTCGAAGGTACGAGCCAGGATTCGGCGAAGCAGCAGTACGTGGATCTGGTGACCAAGCTCCTCGCCGGCTGAGCCAACGGCTATGGTCGAGTGCGGGGGTAACGCAACGAAGGGACCCGCATGAGACGCACCGACAGCGACGTCGACGAGGCCGAGCTCGATATCGAGAAGCCGAAGACCCACGCGGCAGGCCCCGTCGCCGTTGCCGTGTCCATGAAGCGAGCACTCGGGCACATGGGCCCGAAGCGCACCGCTCAGACACTTCTCAAACTGAATCAGGCCGAGGGCTTCGACTGCATGAGTTGCGCCTGGCCCGATCCGGATCCGGGCCACCGGCACGCGGCGGAATTCTGCGAGAACGGCGCGAAGGCCGTGGCCGAGGAGGCGACGACCACGCGAGCGACCCCGGAGTTCTTCGCGCAGCACAGCATTGCCGAGCTCGACGGACATACCGAGCACTGGCTCGGCCAGCAGGGCCGCATCACGCATCCGATGATCAAGCTGCCCGGCGGCAGCCACTACGAGCCCATCGAGTGGGACGACGCGTTCCGCCTGATCGGCGACGAGCTGAAGTCTCTCGCCAGTCCCGACGAGGCCATCTTCTACACGTCGGGCCGCGCCTCCAACGAGTCCGCGTTCACGTACCAACTGTTCGCGCGGTCGTTCGGCACCAACAACATGCCCGACTGTTCCAACATGTGTCACGAGTCGACGTCCATCGCACTGCAGGAATCCATCGGCATCGGCAAGGCCAGTGTCACACTCGACGACGTCCACAACGCCGAACTGATCATCCTGGCCGGCCAGAATCCCGGCACCAATCACCCGCGCATGCTCTCGGCCCTCGAGCTGGCGAAGCAGAACGGCGCAAAGATCCTGTCCATCAACCCCCTTCGCGAAGCGGGTCTGCTGAACTTCAAGAATCCGCAGACCCCCCGCGGCATGGTGGGACCGGGAACGGACCTGTCGGATCTCCACCTGCCGATCAAGCTCAACGGCGACCTCGCGCTGTTCCAGGCACTCGGCTCGCTCCTGGTGAAGTGGGACGCACTCGATCACGAGTTCCTCGACAACTACACCGTCGGCTTCGACGCGTGGAAGGCGCACGTCGCCGAGGTCGATTGGGACCTCGTCACCGAGGTGACCGGATTGTCGGTAGCGCAGATCACCGAGGCCGCCGAGATGCTGCGCGACTCCAAGGCGACGGTCTTCTGCTGGGCCATGGGCCTCACGCAGCACCGCAATGCCGTCGCCACCATCAAGGAAGTCACCAATCTCGCGTTCGCCCAGGGCAACATCGGCAAGGCAGGAGCAGGCCTGCTCCCGGTACGCGGCCACTCGAACGTGCAGGGCGACCGGACCATGGGCATCTGGGAGCGCCCTCCGGTGAAGTTCCTCGACGCGATGGCCGCGGAGTTCGACTTCGAGCCACCGCGCGAGCACGGTTTGGACACCGTCGATTCCATCCGGGCCATGCGCGACGGCAAGGCGCACTTCTTCCTCGGACTCGGCGGAAACTTCGTCCAGGCCACGCCGGACAGCGACGTCACCTTCGAGGCGCTCCGCAAGATGCGGATGACGGTGCAGATCTCCACCAAGATCAACCGATCTCACCTCGTCTGCGGTGAGACCGCCTTGATTCTGCCCACCCTGGGCCGCACCGAGAAGGACGTGCAAGCCAGTGGTGAGCAGTGGATCTCGGTCGAGGACTCCACCTGCTCGGTGCACTCGTCCCGAGGACCGCTGAAGCCCGCGAGCGAGTTCCTGCGCTCGGAGGTCGCGATCGTCAGCGGCATCGCCGAGGCCACCCTCGGAACCCGATACGGTCTCGACTGGAAGGGTTTCCGCGACGACTACCGCAACATCCGCAAGCACATCTCGCGCGTCGTCGCCGGTTGCGAGGGGTACGAGGTCAATGTTCGACGCCCCGGCGGCTTCGTCCTACCGCATCCCCCTCGCGACAGCAGGACGTTCGAAACCAAGAGCGGCAAGGGCGAATTCGCGGTCTCGCCGATCGATGTGCTGCAGGTTCCGCCGGGCCATCTGATCCTGCAGACGCTGCGCAGCCACGATCAGTTCAACACCACGATCTACGGGCTCAGCGATCGGTACCGCGGCATCGAGAACGGCCGACGCGTCATCTTCCTGCACCGAGAAGACATCTCCACGCTCGGCTTCCGCGACGGCGACATGGTCGACCTCGTCACCAAGTGGGACGACGACGACGTGGAACGGTGCGCTCCGTCGTTCCGCATCGTCGAGTACGACACCCCGCGTGGATCGGCTGCCGCGTACTACCCGGAGACCAATCCGCTGATTCCGTTGGATTCGACTGCGCTGCAGAGCAATTGCCCCACCTCGAAGTCGGTGATCATCTCGATGGTTCCGGCCGGGACGGGTGTGCAGGGAACGGCGAACGGCCATCAGGACAACGAGGGCTCGGACGAAGGGCACAAGTCGCACCCGCAGCCGCATCACCTGAGCTGACGGTCACCGGCACGGCCGGCAGTGGGTCGTCCTACACGATGTCCCACTGCCGGAACTGTCGGCGCATCACGTCGTCGGCGGCCTCGGCGTCGCCTCGCGCGAAGGCCTCGATCAGTTCTTCGTGGCTGCGCACGGCGTTGTCACCCCACTGCCTGTCGGTCGCGTACACCCGCGGGGTGTATCTGACTGCGCCGAGCAGGAACCACGCCAGTGTGCTTCCGCCTGCGATCTTGTTGACGGATCGGTGGAACTCGAACTCGTAGTACTCCACCGATTCGGTATCGGAGCGAGCCACGGCGGCACGCAGACCGTCGGTGAGCGCAGTCAACCGGCCGAGATGCTCGGCTGTGATGTTGCCGGCTGCTCGGCCGGCGAGTGCGCCGGCGATGGTGCCCTGCAGCCAGAAGATGTCGTCCACGTCCTGCGGCGACAACTCGTTCACGCGGTAGCCACGATGGGGCACCTGCTCAACCAGCCCCTCACCTCGCAACGCGACGAGTGCCTCCCGAACAGGAGTCGCGCTGACCCCGAGCTCGGCCGCTGCCTCGTCGATGCGTACGAACGAGCCGGGCTGCAGCACTCCGGTGACGATCCGCTGGCGAATACTCCCAGCGACATCCTCGGACAGCTGCGGCCGACGCGGAATCGGTCGCTCGGGCGATGCGGCGCGAGTGAGATCGGTGCTCATGGAACCACTCCTGCACTTGCTCCTGCACGGTCGGACGGCGGGGGTTGTAGCAACCCGAAGTGACGCATAGTGTGTCCTGGACAACATTGAATCACATCAAATATATGTGATGCGATCTGCTGGAGGATAGAGCCCGTGACGGACCAGATCGAACGAACGAACGAGAGCACCTTCGAAAGCCTCGACCCCAGAACAGGTGTCGCACTCGCCACGTATCCGATCGCGGGCACCGAAGAGGTCGGCGTCGCCGTCGCTCGCGCCCGATCGGCCGCGCGATGGTGGGACGCGCAGGGCTTCGAGGGCCGCATGCGGTGGCTGCTGGAGTTCAAGTCCGCGATCGCCCGAGACGCCCCGAGCCTCGCCGCGGTCATCGCTGCGGAAACCGGCAAGCCCGACGAGGACTCCCTGCTCGAGGTCATGCTCGGCGTCGAACACATCGATTGGGCGGCACGCAACGCCGAGAAGACGCTGAAGCAACGCAAGGTCGGATCCGGCCTGCTCGCCGTGAACCAGAAGGCCTACGTCGGCTACCGCCCGTTCGGCGTCGTCGGAGTCATCGGCCCCTGGAACTACCCGCTCTACACACCGATGGGTTCCATCGCGTACGCCCTCGCAGCCGGCAACACCGTGGTGTTCAAGCCGAGCGAACTGACGCCGGGCGTCGGTACCTGGTTGGCCGAGAAGTGGCAGTCACTGGCCGCTCCGCACCCGGTGTTCCAGACGATCACGGGCGACGGATCCACCGGCACCGCCCTCGTCGAATCCGGCGTCGACAAGATCGCGTTCACCGGGTCCACCGCCACCGCCAAGAAGGTCATGGCCACCTGCGCGAAGTCGCTGACCCCACTCGTCGCCGAGTGCGGCGGCAAGGACGCGATGCTCGTCGACGCAGATGCGAACATCGCTGCCGCGGTGGAATTCGCGACGTTCGGCGCGATGGGCAACGCGGGCCAGACCTGCGCGGGCGTCGAACGCATCTACGTCGCTGCTCCGGTGTACGACCGCTTCGTCGCCGACTTCACCACCGCCGTCCGGGCGCTGAAGCCCGGCGGAACGAAGACCTCGTCCTACGGTCCGATGACCCTGGGCAAGCAGAGCGAGATCGTCCGAGGCCAGATCGAGGACGCCCTGGCCAAGGGCGGCAAAGCCGTTGTCGGCGGCCTCGATTCGCTGCACGGGCCGTACATCGACCCGGTGATCCTGACCGACGTGCCCGAGGATTCCACGGCCATCACCGAGGAGACCTTCGGCCCGACCGTCGTGGTCAACAAGGTGCGAGATCTGGACGAGGCCATCGAGCGAGCCAACGCGTCGAAGTACGGACTGGGAGCGTCGGTGTTCACCCAGGACAGCGCAGTGGGTAGGCGCGCCGCCGAAAAGCTCGATTGCGGTGTGGTGACGGTCAATTCGGTTCTCGGCTTCGCCGGTGTTCCGGCGCTGCCGTTCGGTGGCACCGGCGATTCGGGCTTCGGCCGCATCCACGGGGCCGACGGCTTGCGCGAGTTCAGTACCGTCAAGTCGTTGACGGTGCAGAGTTTCGCAGCACCGGTGAACCTGCTGACGATGAAGCGCAAGGCGCGCAACATGAAACTCTCCGTACTGGCGCTGAGGCTTCGTCACGGACGGGGCTGAGCAATGGACATCTCGCCGAAGAAGGGGCGCTTCGGTTGGCTGCGGCGCATCGAGGAACTCGATCCGGTGCGAGATTGTCACACGATCCACCGCATCACGGCCGGGTACGAATTCCCGTGGGACTACCAGCGTGCCCTCGAGTTCGCGTTGTTCCGCACGTACTGCGTGCCGAGTATCTCGGAATTGCTCGCGCGAACCGGCGAGTTCGAGAAGCGGCCCCAGAAGCGCTACGACGACACCGCGCTACTGATGGCCGAGATGCTCGAGCACGGATACGACTCCGAGCGGGGTCGGGAGTCGCTGCGCATGGTCAACCGGATGCACGCGCAGTACGACATCTCCAACGACGACATGCTCTACGTACTGACGACGTTCATCTACGAACCCATCGAGTGGATCGACACCTACGGTTGGCGCCGGCTGCACCCCAAGGAACGACTCGCCACCTTCCACTTCTACTCCGAAGTGGGAAAGCGAATGGGTATCAAGCACATTCCCGAGTCGTACACCGAGTTCGCGCAATTCAAGCTCGACTACGAAGAGCGGACGTTCCGCTTCAGCGAGGACAATCGCCGGATCGGCACGTACACCCTCGACCTGTACTGCTCCTGGTACCCCGCTGCGCTGAGCCCAGCCGTGCAGCAGGGAGTGTTCGCACTGTTGGACGACCGGATGGCCGGTGCCTTCGGCTTCCCCGCAGGCTCGCCGACGGTCGAGCGAGTGGCCGTACGCGCGCTGCGTGCCCGAGCACGGATGGAGCGATTCCTACCCAAGCGAACGCAATCGCGGGCCACCGCCGACCCGTCGAACAAGACCTACCCCGGCTATCCCGTCGGGTACAGCCCGCGAGATCTGGGCACCCATCGCAGTTGTCCAGTGGCGGCGACGTAACTGCGAACTCGCCGGGTCACAGTCCGTCCACCCATCGGCCGAACGCATCGCGAAACTCCCACGAGAGCGGCAGCGGTGCCAGAGCGGTGTTCGGATCCGCGGGTAGCGGGCCGAGCTCGCCCAACGTGTGCGAGCTGTTGGCGAAGTGTGCGAAGTCGAGATCGGTGTGCGCCAGGGCCACTCGGACGTTGTCGACCTGGCCGCAGGAGACGTTGAGGTCCTTGTCCGAGCAGGTCAGGAACGTGGAGTACGAGTCCGGAAGTGCGGCAGCCAGATTCGCCGGGTCCGAGGCATCCGCTTCACGCAGGAACACGGCGTTCTGCCGCAGTCCGAGACCGTCGACGATGGGGTCGGGCTCGGCGGACAACGGTCGTCCCGCACGGATATCGGCGACGGCCTGAGAAAAACGATTCCGGGACGACGCCGCCTGGTCCTCGGTGAACTGGCCCGCCGCCACGGCCTCGTCGATGTTGCGATCGACCTGCGCGGTCAGCAGGTCGAGGTAGCGGATCGACAACGGCTCGAGCAAACCGACATTCGCGATCGCCGCACTGTCGGCATCGGCCAGGCGCAGTGCCGTCAGCGCGCCCTCGCTGTGCCCGATCACCGTCGTGCGATCCGCCCC
This sequence comes from Rhodococcus sp. ARC_M5, assembly GCF_022810405.1. Taxonomy (GTDB): domain Bacteria; phylum Actinomycetota; class Actinomycetes; order Mycobacteriales; family Mycobacteriaceae; genus Rhodococcoides; species Rhodococcoides navarretei. Next base: position 18,670 of record NZ_JALGQE010000030.1, on the reverse strand, counting down.
GACACCGGTCCGCTGTTGCAGGAATGCCAGTGCGTCCGCAGCATTGTCGACCTGCGCGTCGAAGCCGGGAGGGTTGTTGGGATCCACACCGGCCAGTCCGGTCCGGCCGCTACCGAGCTTGTCGAATCGCAGGCTCGCAATCCCGCGTCTGGACAGCTCGTCCGCAACGTACGCGGTCGTGTTCAGCTGCAGATCACCCGAGTTGCCGTTGCGATCGGTCGGCCCGCTGCCCGGCAGCACCAGAGCGACGCCGCGGGTATCGCCTACCGGCGTGCGAAGGCTGCCGTGGAAGGTGATGCCACCGGACTCGAAGCTCACTTCGGAGTCGAGCGCGTCGTCCGGCGACCACGGAACGTCGATCGGAGCAGCGGTCGCGGTCCCCGCGCCGACGAGAAGAATCGACGTCACCAGTGCGGCCAGCAGTTGTCCGGTGCGCAGCATGTAGCCACAGTAACAATCCAACCGCCCGTTCGGGTACTGCGCGGCCGTCGATCCGGGGACGCACTGCAGTCGCCCATACCTGCCCGACAGCCGCTCGGGGAGGCGTCGGACATGCCCGATACACGACGGCCTTCGAGGACCGACAGGGGGCCGAAGTGCTGGTCGGGGCACACCCCGAATCGGATAGGACGTAGCCTGGCGGAGAAGGTTCGGTGGCTCGACCGGAATGACAGTCGTGTTGTTCGGTTAGATTGGGAGAGCCACCAGGCACGATGCAAGAGGGTCGAGACCTGTCAACGAGCGACGGGTCACCACAATCGAGGAGAACAGGCCATGGCTTTACCAGTATTGACACCGGAACAGCGCACCGCGGCGCTGGCCAAGGCGGCCGAGGCACGCACTGCGCGGTCGAAGCTGCTCGCTTCCGTCAAGTCCGGCGAACTCAGCGTCGCTGACGTTCTCGCCAAGGCGGAGAACGACGAGATCGTCAAGAAGACCAAGGTGTCCGCCCTGATCAAGGCCCTTCCGGGTGTTGGTTCCGTGCGCGCCGCACAGCTGCTCGAGCAGCTGTCCATCGCCGATACCCGCCGCATCGGTGGCCTCGGCGCAAACCAGCGCGAAGCCCTCCTGGCTGCCGTCGCATCCTGATTCTGCAGGTAGCGCACTACGTGCAGGGCTAGCATTTCGGCCATGAACGTCGAAGTGACCCTGCTGCCGGGAATCGGGGTGCGTAAGGATTTCGCCCTCGCTTCCGGGCGCCGCATAGGCGTCATCACCCGCAAGGACGGCGCGAACGAGTTGATCGTCTCGCGCAAGGACGACCCCGATGCGACGCAGGCGTCCATCACGTTGAGCAATGAGGAAGCGGCGGCCCTGGGCAATCTGCTCGGGTCGCCGCAACTCATCGCCCAGCTCGGGGAAGAGCATCGCGACCTCCCCGGAATCAACACTCGCCAGCTCCCCGTCAGGGAGGGCTCGCGGTACGACGGCCGCCCCCTCGGCGATACCGGGATGCGCACCAAGACCGGCGTCTCGATCGTCGCAGTGATGCGCGCAGGCCAGGTTCAACCCTCCCCCACCCCAGACTTCACCCTCGTCTCCGGCGACCTACTGGTCGCCGTCGGAACGGCTGACGGTCTGGACGCAGCAGCCAAGTTGCTCACCGATGCCTGAGATCAGTCGGGGCTGAGCCATGGCCGAGAGTGCACTCGCCCTCACCGAACTGGGAGCGGTGTTCTTCGTACTCGGCCTGCTCGCGCGACTCGCCGGCAAGATCGGCGTCTCCCCCATTCCGTTCTATCTGCTCGGCGGCCTGGCTTTCGGCAACGGCGGAATCGTCACTCTCGGCGGTATCGACGAATTCAGTGAACTTGCGAGCGAAATCGGCGTCGTTCTGCTGCTGCTCCTACTCGGGCTCGAATACACCGCCACCGAACTCGTCACGGGCCTGCGCCGATCGTGGATGGCCGGGCTGGTCGACATCGTGCTCAACTTCGCACCGGGTGCCCTGGTCGCCCTACTGCTCGGCTGGGGCGGAGTGGGCGCACTCGTGATGGGCGGTGTCACGTACATCTCGTCGTCGGGCATCATCGCCAAGGTTCTCACCGATCTGGGCCGACTCGGCAACCGCGAAACGCCCGTCGTGCTGTCCATCCTGGTGTTCGAGGACCTGGCGATGGCCATCTACCTGCCCATTCTGACCGCAGTCCTGAGCGGGGTGAGCTTCCTCGGCGGACTCGAAGCCCTCGGAATCTCACTGTTCGTCGTCACCTTCGTGCTCGTCGTCGCGCTGCGATACGGCAGATTCGTCTCCGCCGTACTCGACAGTCCCGACCGCGAGGTCGTCCTGCTCAAGGTCCTCGGATCCGCCCTGCTGGTGGCCGGCATCGCGTCGGAGCTGCAGGTTTCCGCTGCCGTCGGCGCGTTCCTGCTCGGCATCGCGATCTCCGGGTCGACGGCCGACAACGCCACTCGCGTGCTCGAACCCCTCCGCGATCTCTTCGCCGCGATGTTCTTCGTGGTGTTCGGTCTCGCCACCGACCCCGCGACCATCCCACCGGTGCTGGGCTGGGCCGTCGTGCTCGCGGTCACCACCACGGCCACGAAGATCGCGACGGGCTGGTGGGCGGCGGGCCGTCAGGGAATCGGACGACCGGGCCGGTTGCGCACCGGTGCGGCGTTGGTGGCGCGCGGTGAGTTCTCGATCGTCATCGCCGGGCTGGCCGTCGCCGCAGGCGCGGTGGAAGGCGAGCTGGCCGCTCTGGCGACTGCGTACGTGCTGCTGATGGCCATCCTGGGGCCCATCGCGGCCCGAGTCGTCGAACCGGTCGCGCAGGTACTCCTACGCACGAAGCCCGCCGTGTGATTGGCTTTCGGAATGGTTGAGAAGCGGACGGCTCTGCGGCGACGGCCCCAGTTGTCCGAGGAAGTCGCCAGCCACGTCAGGCACCGCATCATGTCCGGGGAAGTGAGCCCGGGCGACTTCATTCGCCTCGACGAGACGGCCGCGGAACTCGGTGTCAGTGTCACTCCGGTCCGTGAGGCGCTGCTGACGCTGCGGGGTGAGGGCATCGTCGAACTCGTCCCGCATCGCGGATACAGGGTGTCCCCGCTGACACCGGAGGACATCGTCGACATCTTCTGGCTCCAAGGGCGGATTGCCGTCGAGCTGGTGCGCCGTGCTGCGCCGAAGATCACCGAGGCCGAGCTCGACCGGCTGGCCGAGCTCACCGCAGCGCTGTCGATCGCCGTCGAGAACGGCAAGCCTGAGGACGTGGAGAACTGTGAATTCGAGTTCCACCGCGTGCTGAATCGACTGGCCGAATCGGCGAAGCTGGCGTGGTTCCTCAACAACGCCACCCGCTACACACCCACCCGCCTGTACGCCACAGACCGTGAGTGGGGACGGGCAGCAGTCCGCAACCACGAGGAACTCATCGATGCTCTCGTTCGAAACGACATCGACGCCGCCTGCGAATTGATGAAGCAACAATTCACAGACGGCGTCGAGAGGTTGATCGCGCATCGCGGTTGAGCGCTACGCGCATGTGAGCGAAACCTCGTAGTGGGCTACGAAGTTTCGTTCACATGGGTCAGCGCAGCGAGGCGGGAACCTGGAAGCGCTCGCCGTACTTCTTCGCCAACTCGTCTGCACGAGTGACGAATCCGGCCTGACCACCCGGGTAGCCGACGACGTACTGGTGCACGCCTCCGGTCCACGCGGGGAAGCCGATGCCGAAGATCGAGCCGATGTTCGCGTCGGCGGTGGTGTTCAGTACACCTTCGTCGAAGCACTTCTGCGTCTCGATGGCCTCGATGAACAGCATGCGTTCCTTGAGGTCCTCGAACGGGATGTCCGCCGAGCCCGACTTGAAGGCATCACGCAGTCCGGGCCACAGACCGGCGCGCTTGCCGTCCTCGTACTCGTAGAAGCCCGCGCCCTTGGCCTTCGACGGACGCTCGAACTCGTCGACCATCTTGTCGATGACCTCGCCGGCCGGGTCCTCGGGCGGAGTTCCACCGGCAGCCTTGATGGCGTCGTAGGTTTCCTTGCGGATCTTCTGCATCAGGTTGAGCGTCAGCTCGTCCGAGAGCTGCAGCGGCGCAGCCGGGTAGCCGGCCTGCAGACCGGCCTGCTCGATGGTCGACGGCTCGACGCCCTCGCCCAACATCGCGATGGCCTCGTTGATGAACGTGCCGATCACGCGAGAGGTGAAGAAGCCGCGACTGTCGTTGACGACGATCGGAGTCTTCTTGATGAGCTGCACCAAGTCGAATGCCTTGGCCAAGGCCGCATCCGAGGTCTTCTCGCCGCGAATGATCTCCACCAGCGGCATCTTGTCCACGGGGGAGAAGAAGTGGATTCCGATGAAATCTTCCTGACGCTTGATGCCCTGAGCCAAGCTCGTGATGGGCAACGTCGAGGTGTTGGAACCGAGCAGCGCCGTCGGATCGACGAGGTCCTCGATCTCCTGGAACACCTTCTGCTTCAACTCTTCCGACTCGAAGACGGCCTCGATGACGAGGTCTGCGCCTTCGACGTCCTTGGCGTCGGCGGTCGGGTGGATACGCGCGAGCAGAGCGTCGGACTTCTCCTGGGTGGTCTTGCCACGCGAGAGTGCCTTGGCCTCGATGGCCTCGGAGTACGCCTTGCCCTTCTGTGCCGACTCGAGGGCAACGTCCTTGAGCACCACGTCGATTCCGGCCTTGGCGCACACGTAGGCGATGCCCGCGCCCATCATGCCTGCGCCGAGAACCGCGACATTGGTGAAGGTGGTCTTCTCGATGCCGTCGGGGCGAGACTTGCCGGCGTTGATCGCCTGCAGATCGAAGAAGAACGCCTGAATCATGTTCTTGGACACCAGGCCGGTGACCAACTCTGTGAAGTACCGCGACTCGATGGTGGATGCATTGTCGAAATCGACCTGCGCACCTTCGACGGCCGCCGCGAGAATTGCGCGCGGAGCCGGCATCGGAGCGCCCTTGATCTGCTTGCGCAGGTTGGACGGGAAGGCAGGCAGGATCTGGGCGAGCTTCGGATTCGACGGCGTGCCGCCGGGGATCTTGTAGCCCTTGACGTCCCACGGTGCGACGCCACCCTCGGGGTTGGCCTTGATCCACGCCTTGGCGCTGGGCACCAATTCCTCGACGCTGCCGACCAATTCGTGAATCAGGCCGATCTCGAGTGCCTTCTCCGGACGGAACCGGGTGCCCTGTGCGAGGACGGACATGAAGGCGGTCTGGATGCCGAGCAGTCGCGTCACACGCGTGACACCGCCGCCGCCGGGGAGCAGTCCGAGCGAAACCTCGGGCAGACCGATCTGCACGCCGGACACGTTGGCCGCGATGCGGTGATGCGTCGCGAGCGCGATTTCGAGTCCGCCGCCGAGTGCCGCACCGTTGATGGCGGACACGACCGGCTTACCGAGCTTCTCGATGCGGCGCAGCTGAGCCTTGACTTCCTGGACCTCGTCGAACACCCGCTGGGCGTCCTCGGGCTGAGCGGAGATGAGGGTGTGCAGGTCGCCACCGGCGAAGAACGTCTTCTTGGCGGAGGTGATCACGACGCCGGTGATGGAGTCGACCTCGGCCTCGAGGCGATCGACGGTGGCACCCATCGAGTCCTTGTACAGCTGGTTCATCGTGTTGGCGCCCTGGTTGGGGTCGTCCATCGTCAGGACGACAATGCCGTCGGCGTCCTGGTCCCACTGAATCATGTTGTCAGACATCGTAATACCTCAGACTCGCTCGATGATGGTGGCGACGCCCATGCCGCCGCCGATGCACAGGGTGATCAACGCGTATCGGCCGCCGCGGCGCTCGAGCTCGTCGAGCACGGTGCCGGTGATCATGGCTCCGGTGGCTCCCAGCGGGTGGCCCATGGCGATCGCACCGCCGTTGACGTTGAGCTTCTCGTTCGGGATGTTCAGATCCTTCTGGAAGCGCAGCACCACGGAGGCGAACGCCTCGTTGAGCTCGAAGAGATCGATGTCGTCGACGGTCAGGCCCGCGGTCGCGAGAACCTTCTTCGACGCCGGGGTGGGCCCGGTCAGCATGATGGTCGTGTCGGCACCACTGGTGGCGGTCGCGACGATGCGCGCCCTCGGCACCAGGTTCAGGTCCTTACCGGCCTGCTCGCTGCCGACGAGAACGAGTGCTGCGCCGTCGACGATGCCGGAGCTGTTGCCGCCGGTGTGCACGTGATCGATCTTCTCGACCCAGTGGTACTTCTGCAGCGCGACGTCGTCGAACCCGCCCATGGCCGCGATACCGGTGAAGGCCGGGTTCAGCTTGCCGAGCGATTCCACGGTGCTGCCCGGACGCATGTGCTCATCCTGATCGAGGATGAGCAGACCGTTCTGATCGGTGACCGGAACGACGGACTTGGCGAAGTAGCCACCGGACCACGCCGCTGCGGCGCGCTCCTGGGACTGCACGGCATACGCGTCGACGTCTTCGCGGCTGAACCCCTCGATCGTCGCGATGAGATCGGCACCGATGCCCTGCGGGGCGAAGTAGGTGTCGTAGTTGGTGACGGGGTCCATGGCCCACGCGCCGCCGTCACTGCCCATCGGCACGCGCGACATCGACTCGACGCCACCGGCGATGACCAACTCGTCCCAACCCGAGCGCACCTTCTGCGCAGCCAGGTTGACGGCCTCGAGGCCGGACGCGCAGAAGCGGTTGAGCTGGAAGCCACCGACGGTGTCGGGCATCTTCGCAGCGAGCACCGCCGTGCGCGCGATGTCCGCACCCTGATCTCCGACGGGTGAGACCACTCCGAGGATGAGGTCGGAGATCCGGTTCTCGTCCATGTCGGGGAAACGTCGACGAAGCTCGTCGATCAGGCCGGTCACCAGGGAAATCGGCTTCACCGAGTGCAGGGAGCCGTTCTTTCCTTTGCCTCGGGGAGTCCTGATGGCTTCATAAATGAATGCCTCTGTAGTCACAGCGCGCAGTTCCTTCCAGATACTCGATCTTCTCGCGGTCGCCGTCGCGGCCGACCGCATCGGTGCGAGGCCATGGCAGACCTCAGCTCATGCCAGAGTAGGGCCGCGAGAAGATCCGGCGTAAGGACCGAAACGAGCGTGGTGCATGACCCGACGCTCCGGTTCAGGTTTGAACGACCTGCCCGTGGGACACTCCCAAAGATCAGATCTACCGAGCTTGGAAGAAGACCGACCATGGAAACCGACAACGAACTGAGCGTGGGCGCTCGCGTCAAAGTACGCATTCACACCCCCGACGCCGATGACAAGTCCGCTCAGGACGCCTACGAAACCGGAGCGATCGTCGAAGACTTCGGCGTGCAGACTCCCGACACCACGTCGAGGGAATGGGCAGTGGCCAGGCGCTGGGCCGTGGCACTCGACAGTGGCCGGTTGGTATTCGCCGACAACGAGGACCTCACCGTCGGCTGAATCAGGTCTCTTTGAGCGGTACCGCTCCCAGTTCGCTGACCAGCAGCTCCATCGCGACGGTTTCCGGGTCCCGGCGAACCGTAGGATCCGCCGGTTCGGCCGCAGCCTTGAGCAGCTCTTCTTCGTCCTCCGGGGTCTCCGGGGGTGGTGGGCCTACCGGCTCGGGCTCGTCGGGGTAGTCCGGCGCTTCGGGCATCGGAATGTCGTCGGCTCCGATGCCCGCCGAGGATCCATCGCCCGCTGATCCGAAGCCGTCCGAGGTGGGACGGGGAGCCCCTGCCTGGCTCGGCCTCGAGAACTTCGGCAGCGACGCGGGTTTCGCTGCCGGTTCATCTTTTTTTGCTGATGACTGTTCCGGTGGTGCCGCGGCACCGACCAGACACACCACCGACCATTCCACGCCGAAGACGTCCCGCAGAGCGTCACGAATGACGTCGGCGTTGCGGGGTTCCTCCAGCCGCTTGGCCAACGGTGCCGAATCGTGGCCGAGCGTGATGGTGCCGTTCTCGACGGCGCGCACCGACGCCCCGGAGAGCATCACCTCGACGGTCCGGCTCCGCTCTCGTACCTTCGTGCGCACCTCGGACCACACCGCTCGAACCGCGGCGGCGTCGGGCTCGCTCGACGCGGCGGCTGGGGCCGCCACGGGGTCCGGCTGCGGCTCGAACACGGGCTCCGGCTCTGGGCCGTAATCGTCCTCGGGTTCCGGCGGAAAATCTTCGTGGGAAACCGAGGCGGCAGGTGCCGAATCCTGTTGCGCAGCAGCGGGTTCCGGTTCCGGTTCCGGTGCGGGCTCTGGAGTCGATTCGAGTTCCGGCTTCGGCTCGGACACCGGGGCCGGCTGAGGCGTTGGCTCGGGCGTTGCGACGGGTTCGGGTGTGGAAGCTGGCTCCGGTGTGGGAGCTGGCTCCGGTGTGGGAGCTGGCTCCGGTGTCGGAACAGGTTCGGGAGTGGGAGCCGGCTCGGGTGTCGGAGCCGAGGCCGCCGGTGCTGGAGCCGAGGCCGCCGGTGCCGGCGCAACGGGGGCAGGTGTGGGCGCAACGGGGGCAGGTGCCGGCTCCGTAGCCGGTGGGCGTTGCGACGGTCGCTGGAACTTGTTCACGGGCGCCGGGCCCGACGGTGCGGGCTCGTCGGAAGGTTGCAGCTGCGGTCGCGTCGGATCCGCGGCTGCCTGGGCGACCGCAGCCTGCTCGCCCGCCGGGAGAGTGACATCGAGCCGACGTTCCACGCGTTCGAGTCGTTGCAGTACCGCTGATTCCGCGTCGGAGGCCGAGGGCAGCAGCATGCGGGCGCACATCACTTCGAGCAGCAGACGCGGGGCCGTGGCACCGCGCATCTCGCCGAGTCCCGAGTGCACGATCTCGGCATAGCGAGTCAATGTGGCCGAGCCGAGCAGATCGGCCTCGTCACGCAGTCGCTCGAGTACGTCGCCCGGCACGTCGACCAAACCGCGTTCCCCGGCGTCGGGCACGGCTTTCATCAGGATCAGATCTCGCATGCGATCGAGGAGGTCGATGGCGAAGCGGCGTGGGTCGTGGCCGGCGTCCATCACTTTGTCGACGGTGCCGAACAGTGCGCCGCCGTCGCCCGCGGCCAATGCGTCGACTGCTTCGTCGATCAGTGCGACGTCCGTGACGCCGAGGAGCGACAGCGCCCGCGGGTAGGTGACGCCCTCGGGCCCGGCTCCGGCCAGGAGCTGATCCATGACGCTGAGCGAGTCACGGGGAGAACCGCCGCCCGCGCGGATGACCAGCGGGTAGACCGCATCCTCGACCGGGACCTGCTCCTGTCCACAGATCTTCTCCAGCAGCACGCGCATCGTCGACGGCGCGAGCAGCCGGAACGGATAGTGGTGAGTACGCGAGCGGATGGTGGGGAGCACCTTCTCGGGCTCGGTGGTCGCGAAGATGAAGACGAGGTGCTCGGGCGGTTCCTCGACGACCTTGAGCAGCGCGTTGAAGCCTGCCGGCGTCACCATGTGTGCCTCGTCGATGATGAAGATGACGTAGCGCGATTCGGCCGGGGCGTACACGGCCTTGTCTCGCAGATCGCGGGCATCGTCGACGCCGCCGTGGCTGGCTGCGTCCATCTCGACGACGTCGAAGTTGCCCGGTCCACCGGGGGCGAGGGCGACGCAGGAGTTGCACACACCGCAGGGTGTCGACGTCGGACCCTCGGCGCAGTTCAGCGATCGGGCGAGGATGCGCGCGGATGAGGTCTTTCCGCAGCCACGCGGCCCGGAGAAGAGGTAGGCGTGGTTGATTCTGTTGCTGTCCAACGCCACGCTGATCGGCTCGGTGACGTGCTCCTGACCGACGACCTCGGCGAACGTCGCAGGACGGTACTTCCGGTAGAGGGCCACGCCCGAAAGGGTACCGGCGACCACGGACACTGTTGCATCGCCGGTCATTGTCGGCCGGCAGATACCGCTCTGATGTTCATGATCGCGAAGCTCTCGCGGCTCCCGGTCGATTCCGAGAGCGCGTACAACCAATGGCCGTCCTGCAGCGCGTCCGAGATCGCGTGCCGCACGATGGCTCCCTTGGAGTTCTGATAGTCGATCGAGACGGGTGTGCCTCGTGCCGCGGCGTCGGCCAACAGATCCAGCTCACGCGGCAGCAGCCGGCTGAGAGGATCCAATGCAGACCGCACTCGTGCCTCGTCGACGCTGCCGCTGGTGCCGGCCAGCAGCAGCCGCGCGAGCTCGCGTGGTTCGCGTCGGTGCTGCGCCGAGTGGACTGCGCGATGTGTCGATCGGGAGGCCTCGGCGCGGATCCGCGTTGTGCTGTCGAGTTGGAGTTGCCCGGTGTCGGAGTGCCGCACCGGGGAGTATCCGTGCCTGCGGAGCACGGCGATGGTGTCGATCGGCTTGGCCGAACTGACCAGGACGGTGGGAGCGAGGCGCTCGAACCGAAGTACGGCCAGGGACCCGTCGGTCTCGATGCTCGTCAGCAGGACGACGTCCTCGGATACGATCGCGCAGGGAATTCTGCGCACAGCCAGTGCGCCATAGGTGCGCCAGCAATCTCGGATCGTGTACGCCAGCGCCTGAGGAACGTCGGTGTCGGCCATCGCGGTCAACGCATCGATCAACCCCTCGCCGGTGCCGCCCGTGTCGAAGAATCCGCGGATGCTCGCCGGGGTGAACCGCCACACCGATGCGACATCTCTCGACTCGGGTTGCGCGGCCGCGCCGAGTATCGACGCCACCTCGGTACTGGGTGGCCCGGTGACCACCGCCGTGGAATCGGGCAGCAGCCGAACGGAGAACGGAACCCATACGGCCATGTCCTGCAGCTGAGCTGTCAGAACCGCACGGATTTCGCCAGGATCACCGTCTCGTCCCGCGGGGAACTCGGTGAGAGTGCGGCACAGATCGGTGGGCGCACCGTCGGCCACTATCCCGAGTCGGCCGGCCTCCAGCCACAGCGCGTGCACGTGCCCGGGCCCGGCAGTCGTCGAGACGACCGGGATGTGCCAGTCGAGGTACTGGGTGAACTCCCCGGAATCACGCAGAACCGTCGCCGGCGAGTCGGCGTCCTCGTACCGCAGCAGAGCTGTCAGAGCCGTCGCGCGCAGGTCCGCTGCCGCGGGGTCGTCGAGCATCTTCTTGAGCGCCGGAACGGTCTTCTGGGACGCACGGGGCACCCGGTGGGTCGGCGTGAACGGCGAACTCCACCACGCGGCCACCAACGTGGCTGCCTGTTCGGCTCGGGTGCTCGTCGACCATGTCTCGTAGGCCGAGGTCAACGTGACGCCGGTCGTGCCACGTTCGGCCAGTAGCCCGGCTTCGCGTGCCAGCATCAGCATCAACGCGGTGTCGTGTTCGTCGGCGAAGCCCAAACGATTCGTCAGCGACCGAATCACCTTGGCGCTGATGCCACCGGTCTTCATCATCGTCAGTCCGTCGGTGTCGATGACAGTCAGTAGCGCCTGCGTGTGTTCGCAGAATTGCAGCAGGGCGATGGAACGACTGCGCTGCACCTCGTCGGGCGAGAGCACGCGGGTGTCGAAGGTCGGTGGGGTGAGGTCGATGGGCAAGCGCCACCCGTCCCCTCGCAGTGCGATGCTCACCTCCAACGGCATCTCGACGCGGTGCCCGTCCAGTCGATACAGCAATCCCCGCTCGAAGGCAGGCGTCCCCGCGCTCGATGGAATGTCGAAGATCAGTGACACCGGCTTGCCATCGACGAAGCGAGACAACATCGCTCGCATCTCCTCCGACCCGCCGTCGAACAGCGCCCTGATGCGTTCGGGCGTCATCGCGGCTGCAACGGCGTCTGCGCGCGCCCCTCGCTCGAGCGCCGGATCGATACCGAGGTTCGACAGCACAGCCAGTCGGTCCTGCTCGACGGCGCAGTGTAGGAACAGCTTTCGCTGCCTGCGAGCGAGTCCGAAGGGATGCGAGAACACCCCGGACAGATCGATGGGTGAATATTCGACGGTGCCGGCACCGGGCAAGGAGTGCGGCCAGATCAATCCGTGGGCCGTCAGGGTCGCAAGAGCCGCGTCGATGTGCGGCGTCTCGTTGACCGATCCCTCACTCGCCCAGTGCCCGATCTCGGCTCGGCTCAGATCGCCCATGAGCGCGAACAATTCGAGCAGAGCGAGCGAGCCGCTGTCGAGTCGACGCGGCAGCATCGACACCCGAGCCGGGGCACCGAGCAGCTGCGCGAGCAAGCCGAACGAGCGCGGCGGCGGGTCGGTGGCCACGTCCGGCCGACGGTGCAGCAGATCGGTCAGTGCGTCCTCGTCGAGAGACGCCAGCCAGCCCTCGTGAGTACCGATACTTTCGGTCATCTCGCCCCCCGGTGAAAGTTCTGGTCACTGTAACGACCGGCACCGACAGACTTATTTGTTCTTGGCTGCGGCTTTCGCTGCCTTCTTGAACTCGCGCACCTCGAGCAGCGACTTCTCGTCCACCACGTCGGCGATGGATCGACGCGCACCGTCGTCGCCGTACGCTCCCGCGGCCTTGCGCCACCCGTCCGGCGTGACGTCCATCTGCTTGCCGAGCAGCGCGAGAAAGATGCGGGCCTTCTGATCACCGTAGCCGGGAAGGGCTTTGAGTCGCTTCAGCACCTCGGCGCCGTCGGGATCGTCGCGGGTCCAGATTTCCTGCGGCTTGCCGTCGTAGTTCTCGACCAGGTACGCCGCGAGACCTTGGATGCGCTTGGCCATCGAGCCCGGGAACCGATGAACGGCCGGGGTCTGCGCACACAACGCTGCGAATTCGTCCGGATCCGCATCGGCGACGGTATCCACTTTCAGATCACCGAGACGATCGACGAGCTTCTTCGGCCCTGCGAACGCCGATTCCATCGGTACCTGCTGATCGAGCAGCATGCCGATCAGTAATGCGAACGGATCCTCGGCGAGCAGTGCATCGGCCTCAGGATCGCCGACGAGGTGCAGTGTGCGAGACATGCGATCGATCCTGCCACGCCTGCGATGGCGGGTGCCAGGGCGGAGCGTGCAGGTCAGGTGATCGACACCAGTTGAGTGATGTCGTCGAAGGGCAAGGGGCCGTCGACTACGGCTCCGACGACGGCGCTGTTGAGGATGATCGATCCGCCGTGGTTGTCGAGGAAGGCGGTGTCGGATGCGTCGCGTCCGGTGGCGATGCGCACCAGGGTCGATCGAGGTGCGAGGCACGTCGCGTCCACCACTCGCCATTGGCCTTCGACGAATGCTTCGGCGACCGCGTGGAAGTCCATGGGATCGCAGCCCGGTGCGTACACCGCCACCAGGCGAGCGGGGACGTTGACCGCGCGAAGCAGGGCCACCACGAGGTGGGTGTAATCGCGACACACACCGGCACCGGCGAGGAGGGTGTCGACCGCGCCGTCGATGGGGTCACTGCTGCCCGGTACGTAGCTCAGACGCGCTCCGACCCAGGACGAGACCTCGGCGAGCAGCTTCTCCGACGGCGGGTAGGAACCGAATTCCGTTGCTGCGAAACCGAAGAACTTGTCCGCCTCGGAGTATCGACTGGGTCGCAGGTACAGCGAGAGGTCGTAATCGGAGACCGGAGCCGGCTCGGTGTTGCCGTAGATGGTCGCCGAGTACGACGCCTCGAGCTTGCCGACGCCGGCGTTGATCTTGTGGATGCGGGTGCCGTGAGCACCGCTGATCTCCTGCGCCTCGATCGGCTGACCGTCGAGCGTGAAAGAGAGTGCTTCCCATACATCGGTTCCTGGATGCGGTGCGATTGCGATCTGGAACTCGAGGGTGCTGGCCTCGGTCACGTCGACATCGAGGTACGCAGAGACGTCACGTTTCATCGTGCCGATCCTGCCATCTTCGGGCCGTTCGCGCAGACTATGACTCGTCGGTGGGGCGACCGCCGGTCACCAGGAAGATGACTCGTTTGGCGACCTCGACCGTGTGGTCGGAGTATCGCTCGTAGAAGCGCCCGAGCAGCGTGATGTCCACTGCGGCCGGCACGCCGTGCGGCCAGTCGGGTGCGGAGGTCAGCATGAACAGGCTGCGGTGCAGTTCGTCCATTTCCTGATCCTGGATTCGCAGTTGGTCGGCCAGTTCGGCGTCTCGGGTTTCCAGGACGCGTTGCGTCGCCTCGGCCTGCGCGACGGCAACTCGCCCCATCTGCTCGAACACGCCCTCGACCTCGGGCGGCAGTACGTGTGCGGGATGGCGACGACGAGCAAGTTCGGCGATGTGCACGGCCAGACCGCCCATGCGCTGTAGATCGGCGACGATGTTGATGCCGGAGACGACGCGTCGTAGATCGTGAGCTACGGGTGCCTGCAGGGCCAGGAAGCCGAAGGCTCCGTGCTCCCATTCGACCGCGAGTATGTCGATCTCTTCGCGGTATTCGATGGTCCGCTCGGCCAGGACGATATCGGCCGTCAGCAATGCTCGGGTGGCGTCGGCCATTGCCTCTTCGGCAATTCTCGACATTTCGGACAGCTTCGACGCCATCGACTCCAGCGTCTCCGTGTAACTGTCCCGCATGTACTACTCACCCCTAGCGACTCGGCCCTCGATGCGGGGCCTGGGGTCATGTACCCCCGATCGCATCCTTCTACACCCGGTCGGCGCTGTGGGAGCCTTTGTCGCATGAACATTGTGAAGTCGGTCATGCTGTTCGCGGTGGCAGCCGTGTTCGAGATCGGTGGGGCATGGCTGGTGTGGCAGGGCATTCGCGAGCATCGCGGGTGGCTGTGGGCGGGAGCGGGTGTGATCGCCCTCGGTGCCTACGGCTTCGTGGCGACGCTGCAGCCCGACGCCAATTTCGGTCGCATCCTGGCGGCATACGGCGGGGTGTTCGTTGCAGGATCCCTGCTGTGGGCGATGGTGGCCGACGGCTTTCGGCCCGATCGCTGGGACATCGCCGGGTCCTCGATCGCGTTGATCGGCGTCGCGGTGATCATGTACGGCCCGCGCTGAGTCGCGCGGGCCGTAGCTCCATCGATCAGCAGTTGGACGGTGCCGGGACTCCGTAGAAGCGGTCCTTGATCCAGTTCTGCGCCTCGCCGAGGCCGAGGATGTCCGGAATCAAATGTCCGGCACCGGAACCCGGAACGATGGCCGGAACCTGCGCAGCGCTCAGCTGCACGGTGGCACCCTTGCCGCACCAGTCACCGGCCAGTCCGACGGCCTGTCCGTGCGGCACGATGTCGTCGGACGTACCGGACTGAATCAGTACCGGCGCGTTCGGCGTCCGCTCACCGATCTTGTTCTTGGCCAGAATCTCCTGGGCAACGGGCAATCTGTCCAGCACTACCGACAGCGGCTCGCCGGTCTTGGTGTACTCGTTGGTGCGATGCAGCCCGACGTTCAGAATCGTCTCTCCGACACACTGATTCGCGACCAGATTCAGCATGGCCTTGCCTGCGTCGTTGATGTTCTCGTCGACGATCGGCAGTAGACCGGGGTCGGAGTTGAGCAGACCGTTGAGGGTGTAGCCGATCACACCGGTGAGGATGGTGCCGTCGACCTGCTCGAGGGTTGCCTTCAGATCTGCCGGAGGTGCGCCGGCATAGGTGCCGACGAGGTTCATCTCGGGTGCGTACTCATCGGCGAGTTCCGCTGCAGCAGCGGCTGCGCCACCACCCTGCGAGTAGCCGTACGCAGCGACCGGGCCGTCCGCGGAAATCTTGGTGCCCTGCAGCTTCTGGGCTGCGCGGGCCGCGTCGAGCACAGCGTGTGCCTCCGATGCGCGGTTGACGTAGGTGTGCGCACCGGGGGTACCGAGGCCCTCGTAGTCGGTGATCACGACGCCATAGCCCTGGGACAGAAGCGAATACGCCGCGAGCACCTCGTACTCGACCATGAAGCCGAGCGGCGGGGTGTAGGTGATGACGTTGTTCAGCATCTTCGACGGCGCGCACTGGTCACCCTGACCCTGGGTTCCCGGGGCGAGGACAACGAGCGGACGCGGGCCGGGCCCTGTCCACGGCGCGGCAGGATCGATGTAGGTTCCGGTGACGGCATTCGCTTCGCCGTTGGAATCGTTGCTGCGGTACATGATTCGCGTTGCCGCACCGGGCAGAGGCCCGCCGATTCCGGGCACCGAGAGTGCGAGATGCGACGGCTCCGCCCGGAGCACATCACCGGGAGAACCGGCGGGCAGCGGGCTCGGGGGAATGTAGAAGTCGGATTCGACGGTCGAACCCGTGGATGGAGCAGCCGACGCCGGTGCCGCCACCCCGATGAACACTGCGGCTACTGCCACAGCCGAACCGAACACACGCTTGTACCGCACCCTGAAAACCCCCAACGTCGATCACTTGTCATCAAGTGAGCGCTACCCCGTGTAGCACTTATCGTGACGCACCTTACGTGATGCATCACACAAGGCATAGGGCTGTTTTGGATTCTCCCGATCAGCGCCGACGGCGATGCATCGCTGCTTTTGCTACGTCCACTTCGTCGTCGGTGAACGGACGACCCGGAAGCGTCGTCCTGGGCACCGAATCACCGCGAAGGCCGTCGAGCAGGACCGTGAAGTACCGACGCCAGTTCGCGGGATCGACATGGCTGGAGAATTCGACGGTCGAGCCGATCATGCCCAGTACCGGATAGAAATCGGTGACGGCGACATCGGGACGCAGCTGACCGGATTCGAGGGCGCGATCGACGATCTTCGCAAAGAACGGATCGATACGTCGGCGCATCTCCGCGATGCCGCGGCAGCCCTCGTCCGACCCGAGAACGACATCGCCGAGGCCACGGTCGGAGGCCATTTCCTCGCATATGTCCGAGAGAAAGCCCACCAAGCCACTCCAGGGATCCTCCGCTTCGATGGCGCGTTCGGCACTGGCGAGCATCCCCTCGAGGCGCTGCTCGAAGACGCCGTCGATGAGCTCTTCCTTGCACGAGAAGCGGCGATACACGGTGCCGACGCCCACCTTGGCGTGGGCGGCGACGTCGTCGAGCGTGATGTCGATACCGCGCGAAGCGAACAGCTCACGGGCCGCATCCACGATGCGACGTCGATTGCGTTCGGCATCCGCCCGGAGGGGCTTCGATGCCGCTGTGTCCGCTCTCACATTCATTCGATGTCCGTTTCACCCGATAAGCGGAGGACATTCCTCCACTTAGCTGCTACCTTGGCCCTACAACCGGAGGGTACACCTCCGCATAGTCGAACCGAGGACACTATGACCACCCTTTCATCGGAGAACGTGGGCGACGCCGCGTCGACTGCCATGGCGGTCGACGAACGTGCGCATCGGAATCGTTGGCTGATTCTCGCGACGCTCGGACTGGCTCAGCTCATGGTCGTGCTCGACGCGACCATCGTGAACATTGCACTCCCCGCCGCCCAACTCGACCTGGGCTTCGACAATGCCGACCGTTCCTGGGTCGTCACCTCGTACGCACTCGCGTTCGGCAGCCTGCTGCTGCTCGGTGGACGACTCAGCGACCTCTTCGGACGGCGCAACACCTTCCTCATCGGACTCGTCGGCTTCGCGCTGATGTCGGCAGTGGGCGGAGCAGCCGTCAACTTCGGCATGCTCGTCGCTGCCCGCGCCGGTCAGGGCGTCTTCGGTGCACTGCTCGCTCCCGCGGCACTCTCGCTGTTGGCCACCACCTTCACCGACACGAAGGAACGCGCCAAGGCATTCGGCATCTTCGGTGCCATCGCCGGCGGCGGCGGTGCACTCGGCCTACTTCTCGGCGGCATGCTCACCGAATGGGTCAACTGGCGCTGGAGCCTGTACGTCAACCTGATCTTCGCTGCGCTCGCCTTCGTCGGCGCCTTCCTGTTCCTGGCCAAGCACAAGGTCGACGTCCGACCCAAGCTCGACATCCCCGGCACGGTCGCCGTCTCCGCTGCGCTGTTCTCCATCGTCTACGGCTTCGCTCACGCCGAGTCCGACGGCTGGAGCAACCCGGTCACCCTCGGCTTCCTCGCCGCAGGTGTCGTTCTGCTCGCGGTGTTCGTGACCATCCAGATGCGCGTCGAGCACCCGCTGCTGCCGTTGCGGATCGTCCTGAACCGCACCCGTGCAGGATCGTTCCTCGCCGTATTCGTCACCGGCGCAGGCATGTTCGCGGTGTTCCTGTTCCTGACCTATTACCTGCAGAACACGCTGAAGTACACCCCGATCACCACCGGGTTCGCGTTCATGCCGATGATCGCGGCTCTGATCCTCACCGCGACGCTGTCGACGGCGCTGATCCTCCCCCGCTTCGGACCCCGCATCCTCATGACGACCGGCCTGGTCGTGGCCTCGATCGGCATGGCACTGCTGACGCAGATCTCCATCGACAGCAGCTACGTCACGCACATTCTGCCCGGCCTGGTCATCATGGGACTCGGCCTCGGTGCCACCATGGCACCGGCCATGCAGGGCGCGATCTCGGGAGTCGACCCGGACGACTCCGGCGTCGCGTCCGCGACCGTGAACACGATGCAGCAGGTGGGTGGCTCGATCGGTACGGCGCTGCTCAGCACCGTGGCGGCCAACGCGGCGACCGGCTATGTCAGCTCCAACATGGCAACGGCAACCGATGCGGCTCTGCTGCAGGCCAACGCTGAAATCGCGAGCTACACCACCACCTTCTGGTGGGCGTCGGGAATCTTCCTCCTCGGCGCGGTGCTCTCGGCCACGCTCCTGAAGAAGGGGCCATTGCCCTCAGCTCCCGAAGGTGCGGTCGTCGTCGGGCATTGAGAGCGGCTGCGCCGCATGTGAGCGGAACTTCGTAGCCCACTACGGGCGGATTCGAGCGGTGGTTGCAACGTGCCTGATCATTAGGGATGTTTGCGATGGTTCACCCGGGTTTCTCTCATCAGGTTCGGATGGCGTTCTGGTCACTGCGTAGCAGTGGCGTGACGG
>NZ_JALGQE010000002.1 GCF_022810405.1 Rhodococcus sp. ARC_M5 | reverse complement strand
ACCGTCACGCCACTGCTACGCAGTGACCAGAACGCCATCCGAACCTGATGAGAGAAACCCGGGTGAACCATCGCAAACATCCCTAATGATCAGGCACGTTGCAACCACCGCTCGAATCCGCCCGTAGCCTGCTACGAAGTTCCACTCACATGGGTCACCGAAGGTGATGCACTTCCTGCAGCCCGTAGACCGGGGTGTCGATACCCTCGTAGCGCGCCTTGATCTGCAGTGCGAGGTAGAGCGAATAGTGCCGGGACTGGTGCAGATTGCCGCCGTGGAACCAGAAGTTCTCCTGCTGCGTCGGCTTCCACATGTTGCGCTGTTCGCCCTCCCACGGACCGGGATCCTTGGTGGTGTTCGAGCCGAGGCCCCAGCACTTGCCGACCTTGTCCGCGGTCTCCTGATCGATCAGATCGGCGACCCAGCCGTTCATCGAACCGTAGCCGGTGGCGTAGACGATGAGATCGGCCGGGAGCTCGGTTCCGTCGTCGAGGACCACCCCGGTCTTGCTGATCCGATCGACTTGTCCGGCAACGAGTTTGATCTTGCCGTCCGCGACCAGCTCGGATGCGCCCACGTCGATGTAGTAGCCCGAGCCTCGCCGCAGGTACTTCATGAACAGGCCCGAGCCGTCGTCACCGAAGTCGAGTTGGAAGCCGGCCTTCTGGAGCCGATCGTAGAAGTCCTTGTCCTGCTCCGCGATCTGCTGATACACCGGAATCTGGAACTCGTGCATGATCCGGTAGGGCAGGGACGCGAACGTCAGATCGGCTTTGTTCGTGGTCATTCCGGACTCGACGGCCCGCTCGGAGTACAGATCTCCGAGCGCGATCTCACACAGCGAATCGGACTTGACGATGTGCGTGGACGAACGCTGCAGCATCGTCACGTCGACGCCCGTCTCGTACAGCGCCTTGCAGATGTCGTGCGCGGAATTGTTGGAGCCGACCACCACGACGCGCTTGCCGACATAGGCGTCGGGACCGGGGTGTTCGCTGGAATGATGCTGCTCGCCCTCGAATTCGTCCATGCCGGGGAAGCTCGGCACGTTCTTCTTACCGGACATTCCGGTGGCCATCACCAACTGTTTGGGCCGCAGAATCACTTCTTCGCCGTCGCGGTCCACGACGACGGTCCACTCCTTGGCGGTTTCGTCGTAGGTAGCGGACTTCGCAGTGGTCTTGCTCCAGTACGGCACCTCCATGACCTTGGTGTACATCTCGAGCCAGTCGCCGATCTTGTCCTTCGGCGCGAACACCGGCCAGTTCGGCGGGAACGGTAGGTATGGGAGGTGGTCGTACCAGACCGGGTCGTGCAGGCACAGAGACTTGTAGCGCCCGCGCCACTGGTCGCCGGGGCGTTCGGCCCGGTCGACGACGATCGCCGGCACACCCAATTGCCGGAACCTCGCGCCCAGAGCGATGCCGCCCTGACCGCCGCCGACGACGAGTGCGTACGGCTGCACGCTGTAGCCGAGCTCCTTCTCCTCGATCTCCTTCTTCTCGGCCCAGTTCTGGGTGTCGGCATTCGAGCCGTGCACCGCACCCTTGATGCGCGACGCGCCCTGCCGCTCCTCGTGGCCCTTGAGTTCCTGCATCGTGGTCAGCAGAGTCCAGGCCACGTCTTCTCCCGTGTCGGCGTCCACTGTCAGGCGCAGGTGTCCCTTGCCGCGGCTCGTGGCGGTCTCGAACTCGATCCACGCCGAGACCACGCCGTCCGCCTCGTCAGGGGTCTCGGTGGTGTGAAAACCCGTCGGGTCGGTGTCGTCGAGCCGCTCGGAGAGCATGTCGGCGACGCCGTCGCGGCCCTCGACGGTCTTGAGATTCCAGGTGAACGTGACGAGATCGCGCCAGAAGCTGCTGACGGCGAACATGCCGGCAACCCGAGGGATGTCCCTCGCGACCAGGGCGTCCTCGAAGTTCGACAGCCAGGCGTCGACCCGTTCCTGTGGACTGCGCGTGCGGGTGATCTCGACGGGCTCGATGGTCTGGGTCATGAAAACTCCTAAGCAATTCGTGGTGCCGTGTATGTGACCCAGCACACTCCGTTCGTGGGGCTGGGTCGAGAGTTGCAATGCGTTGCAGCGGTTCATGCCGGTGACAGCTTCTTCAACCCCAACGACTGGAATCCGACGACGTAGATCAACGTCCACAGCACCAGCCAGTCGATGAACCCGAGAGCGTTCCCGGAGATACCTGCCGCCACGACGGGCTCGTGCAGGACGTGCTCCGCGACGACGAAGTAGTAGGCCAGGAACGTGCCGATGGCCAAGGCGAAGGTCAGCACCGCTCGTCCCGCCGCGGGGAAGCGATTGCCGAAGCCGTTCGCCCAGAAAATCATCCAGAAGGCCCAGCAGACTCCGATCTGTGCTGGGAACTGGTCGATGACGGAGCCGAGCTCGGCGGTGGCGTCCGAGCCGACCAGGAGTTTCGCCAGCGGGACCATGAGGAAGTAGATCGCGGTGCCGAGAACCGCGTTGCCGACCGTCGCCGCCAGGGCGGTCCGTCCGCCGCCGCCGGCCAGTTTCCACGGCCAGTTGTCGAGGGTCTGGCCGGTGAGGATCACCGAGACGACGATTGAGTAGAACCAGCCGAGTGCGGTGTCAACGGACATCAGTGGATCGGTGGCCGAGAGCGAGACCGAGGGCAGTCCGAACACGAAATACAGCGCCAGAGTCGGCACGGCGACGAAGGCGATCTCGCACAGTCCGATCAGCGGCTGCTTCATACGCAGTACGGTCCACGGCCAGTGCTGCCAGTTGAGGACCACCATGACCCAGGTTCCGAATCCGAACAGCACGAACAGAGCTCCGGCGAAGTAGCCGAGGCCGCCCTCCCGAGTGCCGGCGAAATCCGGATACAGCGCACCGAGGCCGCTGCCTAGGATCCAGGTGACGGCAACGGCGAACACTGCCGTCGAGGCCAGGATGGCAAGCCCGCGCATCGGTTGCTTCAGCGAGTCGAATCCGGCGAATTCGCAATCGAATCCGATGAACACGATGAACAGAATTGCCCAGAACAGCGCGGCGTTGAAGGGGAGGGGATAGAAGTTCCATGGACTGGTGGTCGGGTCTGCCAGCAGGTACCACGTCGCAAGCGACACGGCCGCCACCACGGCGAGGTTGGCGACTCCGAACAAGATCCAGTTGCCCTGTGACCGAGCGATTTTCGACTTGCTCAGTGGGCGGTCTGCGGTTGCGGTCATGGACTGCTCGTTTCGGTGTGAGCGACAGTGGACGCCGTCACTATGAGCTGAATCACACCCCACCGTCAGGGTTGCGGGAGGTTGCATTGCGGCCGGCGCACTGCAACGCACTGCAACCCTGGCGGTTGTGCTCCGGGTCACATAAACCTGTGTGCATCCAATCCAGTCAGGAGTGAAAACCGATGCGCGCAGCTGTGTATTACGGACCCAACAAGGTGGAGATCACCGACGTTCCCGAGCCCCATCCCGGTGAAGGGCAGGTCAAGGTCAAGGTCGGGTTCAACGGAATCTGCGGAACCGACCTGCACGAGTACTACGCAGGACCCATCTTCATCCCCACCTCCCCGCATCCGTTGACCGGCCAAGAGATGCCGCTGGTACTCGGGCACGAGTTCTCGGGCACCGTCACCGAGCTCGGCCAGGGCGTGACCGGCATCGCGGTGGGCGACCGCGTCGCCATCGAGCCGCTCTACCGCTGTGGACACTGCGGGCCGTGCCGGGCGGGCAACTACAACATCTGTGCGCAGATCGGTTTCCACGGACTGATGTCCGACGGCGGAATGGCCGAATACACCGTCGTGCCCACCGACATGATTCACGCCTTGCCCGACAATGTCTCGCTCGAACTCGGAGCCCTCGTCGAGCCGATGTCGGTCGCCTATCATGCTGCGACACTGGGAGATCCGAAGCCCGAGGACACCGCGATGGTCTTCGGAGCCGGGCCCATCGGTATCGGACTGTGGTTCGCGCTCCGCGGCAAGGGACTCGACAACGTCTACGTCGTCGAACCGTCGCCGACGCGTCGAGCATCGATCGAGGCCCTCGGTGCGAAGACCCTCGATCCGACGGCCGTCGACATCCCGGCCTACATCGCCGATCTCACCGACGGCAAGGGTGCCGACGCCATCTACGACGCGGCCGGCGTGCAACCTGCCGTCGAGACCGCGCTCGGGTGCATCGGTGCGCGCAAGCCGTTGGTCAGTGTCGCGATCTACGAAAAGCCCCTGACCACACCGCTGCAGAAGTTGGTGATGAACGAATCGCGCATCCAGGGCTCACTCTGCTACACCGCCGCCGACTACGAGGCCGTCATCGATCTGATGAGCCAGGGCCACTACGACACGACGGGGTGGGTGGACAAGATCGCGCTCGACGGTGTCATCGACGACGGGTTCGAGGCGCTGCACGCAGGCACCAAAATGAAAGTCCTGGTTGACCCTTCGGCTGGAGCATCGGCATGAGCGCGGTGTTGGTGACCGGTGCCGGTCAGGGCATCGGCCGGGCCATCGCGTTGCGGCTGGCGAACGACGGTCACGACATCGCTCTTGCGGACCTGAACGAGGACAAGATTTCCGGCGTGGCCGACGAGGTGCGTCGAACAGGCTCGAAGGCAACGACATTCGTGGCCGACGTCAGCGATCGCGACCAGGTCTTCGCGGCCGTCGAACACACCCACGAGGCGCTGGGCGGGTTCGACGTCATCGTCAACAATGCGGGCATCGCGCAGGTGGCACCGCTCGACGACGTGCGGCCGGAGGACGTCGCGAAGATCTGGGCCGTCAACGTCGACGGCGTGCTGTGGGGAATTCAGGCTGCCGCAGCCAAATTCAAGGCGCTCGGCCAGAAGGGCAAGATCATCAACGCGTCGTCGATCGCCGGTCACGACGGGTTCGCGATGCTCGGGGTCTACAGCGCAACGAAGTTCGCCGTTCGTGCCCTGACTCAGGCGGCGGCCAAGGAGTACGCGGCCGAGGGCATCACCGTCAACGCGTACTGCCCCGGCGTTGTCGGCACCGACATGTGGGTGACCATCGACAAGCGCTTCGCCGAGTTGACGGGCGCAGCGGAAGGCGAGACCTACGACAAGTTCGTCGGCGGCATCGCCCTCGGTCGCGCGCAGACCCCGGAGGACGTGGCGGCGTTCGTCTCGTATCTCGCCGGACCCGACTCGGACTACATGACGGGCCAGGCACCGTTGATCGACGGTGGTCTGGTCTATCGGTAACCCCCGTTGATGTCGATCTGTGAGCTGGAGCACAATCGACTGTGATGACGCAGTCGACAGGCCCCGAACCTGCGCTGGCGGCCGGCGAAGACCCGCGCCGCTACGCGCAGATTCTCACTGCCGTGTACGACGCGACCATGACCGGCGGTAAGTCGCCCGCGCGTCCCCGCGAGGTGATCGGTGACTCGTGGCGGCGGTTGCAGACCCTGGGCATCGACCCCGAACTGGGCAATCCCGCCGAAACGCAGATGGACGTCTCCGACCTCGAGCTCACGCGTCGGGAATCGGGTTTGTTCGACATCCTCGACGATCTGGCCCGCGGCCTGGAATCGGTGGTGCAGGACGGCGACAACATTCTCGTCGTCGCCGATCGGCACGGCCGGGTGCTGTGGCGCAGTGGATCGACCGCCGTACTCGACCGCGCCGACAACCTCGGCTTCGTCGAGGGTGCCAACTGGGCCGAGGATTCGGTGGGCACCAACGCCATCGGAACGGCACTGGTCTCGGGGCGCGCGGTGCAGATCTTCTCGGCCGAACACTATGTGCGCAGCCATCATTCGTGGACGTGCGCCGGAGCGCCGATCCGGGACCCGCGGACCGGCCGTGTACTCGGAGCCATCGACGTCAGCGGACCGGCCAAGACGGTGCATCCCACCACCATCGCGCTGGTCGACGCCGTCGCACGGTTGGCCGAATCTCAACTGCGCGAGATTCATCGGAGCACACTCGATCGACTGCGTTCGGTGGCCGCTCCGATGCTCGCGCGATTGCAGTCCCCGGCCCTGGCCGTCGACGCGAACGGCTGGGTCGCGGCCGTCGAATCGGTAGCGCTGCGCAATCGCATCCTGCTGCCCGAGGATCTCGCGACGGGACGCTTCTGGCTGCCGACCCTCGGCGTGTGCGATTTCGAGCCCCTGCCCGGTGGATGGCTGGTGCGCCCGACAGGCGCTGCGGAATCGTCTGTTGCGGACTCGGGCAACACAACGAGAATTCGCATCGACCTGCGCAGTTCGCAGAAGCCTCGCATCGAAGTGCGCAGTGAGGTGGGGGAGTGGACCCACGAACCGACGCCCCGGCACGCCGAGATCCTGTACCTGCTCGCCACCCATCGCCAAGGACGGACCGCGGCGCAGATGGCGGCCGATCTCTTCGGCGACGACGGCCGTGCGATCACCGTGCGGGCCGAAATGTCTCGGCTGCGCAAACACCTTGCGGGCATCATCTCCACCCAGCCGTATCGGTTGGACGAATCGGCGACCGTGGAGGTGATCACGCCGTCGGACATGAGTCGGTTGCTTCCGCATTCGTCGGCCCCGGCGATCCGGGCGGCACGGGGCTGAGCCGTAGCGCAGAATCGGGTAATGAAGCGCCTCGCCCGAATCCTCGACGCCTCGGATCCGGGGCAGGTACGGCTGCGCAGTGCGTCGGCGACGACGCTGACGGTGCTGTTGGCGATGGTGACGCTGGTGCTCACCACGCGCGCCATCGGCCAACCGGTGACGGTGGCGATGCTCGGAACCGTGGTGGCGATGCAGGCGTCGGCGGCGGTGAAGGACAAGGACCAGCGCAGTCGGCTCATCACCACCGCACTGATGGCGCTGCCGGCGTCGGCGGCAGTGACGTTGGCGGCGTTGCTCTCCGAGCTCGGCAAGGTGGCCGACGTCGGCTTCATCGCGGTGCTGTTCGCGGCAGTGTGGGTGCGCCGGTTCGGCCCTCGCGGCACGGCGCTGGGGATGGTCGCGTTCATCTCGTATTTCTTCGCGCTGTTCCTGCGCGCAACCCCGGGCCAACTGCCGATGTTGATCGCGGCGATCCTCGGCGGACTGGCGATCGCGTTGTTCGTGCGAGCCGTCATTTTCCCGGACCGGCCGGTCGTGGAGGTGCGCCGGCTGCTGTTCGCGATGCGGGCGGTATCGGCCTCGGTGCTCGAGGCAGCGTCGGCAGGGGAGAGTCGCGACCTGAACCTGGTGCGCCGCAGGCTCGATCGGCTCGGCAACACCGCGTTGATGATCGACGACTGGCTCGATCGGCACGACGCCGGTCAGCTGCTCAGCGTCACCAGCACCGATCTCTCGCACCGCGTGTTCGACGCCCAGATCGCAACCGAGCAGCTCGTCAGCTCGCTGTGGGCGCTCGACCCGGCCAAACCATGGCCGACAGCGTTGGGGCAGGCGACGACGGCGCTCGGGTCGGTTCTGCAGAACACGCCGTCCTCGGAACAGCTTCGGGCGGCGCGCCGGTTGGCCGCGACGGCTGCCGAGCGTGCCGACCCGTCGACCCCCGCAGGCATCGCCACGGTCTCCGCGCAACGAGCCGTGCAGTCGCACATCGCGATTCATCACATCACCACCAATGCGGTTGCCATTGATGCGGGTCCTCGAGTCGTCCCCGAACCTGCCACGAAGGACGAGCCGAGCGGACTGAACCCCAGCACCAAGGCCGCGATCCAAGTGGCCGTCGCCACCAGTGCCGCAACGGTGCTGGGTGAACTCGTCTCTCCCGACCGCTGGTATTGGGCGGTGCTGACGGCCTTCCTGGTGTTCACGGGGGCGTCGACGCGGGGTGAAATCCTCACGCGGGCAGGCCAACGCGTTCTCGGAACCATTGCGGGCGTGCTCGCCGGGGTGGTGATCGCCGCACTGGTGGGCAGTAACCAACCCGTACAACTGGTGTTGATCGTCGTCTGCGTATTCCTCGCGTTCTACCTGGTGACCGTCGCCTATGCGCTGCTGTCGTTCTTCGTGACCATTCTGCTCGCGATGCTGTACGGGCTGCTGGGCACGTTCAGTATCGAGGTGCTCGAGCTTCGGATCATCGAGACCGCCGTCGGCGGTCTCGTCGGAATGGCGTCGGCCTACTTCATCTTCTCGACGAGCACCCGAAAGACACTGGTGGGCAACGTCGACACCTATCTCGAGCAGTTGGACACGCTGATCGAATCGAGCGTCGAATCGGTTCTCGCGCCGGGAAGTGCAACCGATCTGGTGGCGTCGACGCGGACGCTCGACAATGCGTTGAAAGACGTTCTGACGTCCGGTAAGCCACTCGTGCTCGGGCCGACCACCCGCAGCAGACGTGGCGCGAAGCACCTGTTGCGGGTGCTGGCCGTCAGCAGCCGATCAGCGCACGCACTGGCCCGGGCCGGAGTGCTCGCCTCCCGCGCCGATACGCAGACGGCTCCGTCGGACGAGACTGCACAGGCTCTGCGCGACGCCGCGGCCCTGGTGCGCGACACCGCACGCCAGGTGGAGGCAGTGGTCGCCGGGGAGCACGTCGATCCACCCGAGAAAATCACCGAGACAACGGTATTGGACGTGTTACTCACCTCCACCGATGCGCCCGGTCCGCTGCGGGGCGCGGTGCGAGCATTGAACACGATGAACCGAACATTGGCGGATGTGTTGGCTCGGGCTTGACCTTCACACAGTGACAAGGTCTTGGCTGACCGTCATGAACTCGATAAATCTCGTAGCCGGGGCACTCCAGCACCGCAATCCGTCGGTCCGTCTCAGGGCTGCACTCGACATCGGGACTTCTCCGGATCCACGGTACCTCGACGCGCTGCTGCAACGGTGTGCCGTCGAACCCGATTTTCAGGTGCGAGAAATGTTGACGTGGGCACTGATTCGACTTCCCGCGTCGTCGACGGTTCCGCGGCTGATCGAGGAGGTGCGCACCGGAGGGCCACTCGCTCGCAGCCAGGCGTTGCACACGATGTCCAAGATCAAGGATCCGTCGGCGTGGCCGGTGATCACCGAGGACGTGATCTCCGATTCCGACGACGAGGTGGCACGCAGCGCCTGGCGAGCCGCGGTGGTCCTGGTGCAGTCAGGAAGTGAAGGATTATTGGCGACGATGCTGTCCACCCAACTCGGACGAGGTGGCCACGACGTCCAGCGCAGTCTCAGTCGCGCGCTGGTTGCGCTCGGATCGGTGATCGAACCGATGGTGCGGGAGGCCGCGTCGAGCAAGGACGTCGCCGTTCGCATCCACGCGTTGGCCACCGAGGCTCTGCTCCGAGATCCGGACGCCGGGTTCGCAGTCTTCGAGGCCACACGAGTCGATGCCCTTGGCGCAGCCGACACTACGAGGTGAGATGGACAGATGCTGATCGGTGAGGTTGCTCGGCGTTCGGGTGTCAGTGCGCGCATGCTTCGGCACTACGACAGGCTCGGACTCGTACGCCCGACATCTCGTAGCGGCACCGGCTATCGCGAGTACGCCCCGGACGATGTTCGACGTCTCTTCCACGTCGAATCGCTGCGTTCGCTCGGGTTGTCGCTGCACGACGTCGGTCGCGCGCTCGACGATCCCAGTTTCGCGGCGTCGGGACTCGTCGACGAGCTTGCGGCGCGAGCCGAGGAACGCATCGCGCGAGATACCGACCTGCTCACGCGGTTGCGTCGAATCGGCGACCCGCGGCCGGAGGACTGGGAGGACGTACTCGGCACCGTCGCGCTGCTCGGTGATCTGCAGTCGGTCAGCGCCGGGAAGCGGCAGGCGGCGGCGCTGTCGTCTGCCGGAGATCGACCCATTCCGGCGGATGCGTTGGCGGAAGCGGTGCTGCGCGAGCCTGCGCCCAATGTTGCGGGCGCGCTTCGGTGGGCCCTCGCTCGGACAGGGGGCGACGCCCTGGTGGCGCTCCGGGAAGGTCTGAACTCATCGGACCCCGAGATGCGACGCCGCGCGGTGGACACCGTCGTCGAGATATCTCACCCCGATTCCACCGAGGTGTTGCGGGAGGCGCTGGCCCACGACGACGAGCAGGTCAGCCGGGTCGCTGCGCTGGAATTGGCTGCGCGTGGGGTGGCCGATGCGGTCCCCACGCTGATCGAGATGGTGCATGACGGCACCAACGATGTGGATGCCGCCGATGCGCTGGGCATGATGGGCTCCGCGGACTCCATCGTCGCGGCTCTGATGGACGGGCCAGGAGATGCGCCGACGCGACTGCGAGTGACGCAGGCACTGGCGAGTATTCCGGGGCAGGCAGCCTCACGCGCCTTGCAGGGCTTGACCCGAGACACCGAACGCTCGATCGCACTGACGGCCGAGTACATCCTCGGCCGGCGGGAATGAGCCCTTTGGGTACCGTCGGATGCATGAAGGCATTCGGACTTTTCGCGGCATTGATGATCACTTCGGCCCTGACTGCCTGCGCCACCCCGACCACCCCGGCTGCACCCGCCGAACCGGTCGCCGAGAATCAGGTGACCGTCGCCGATCGGATGTACTCGCCGGCAACGTTGACGATCTCGGTGGGAGACACCGTCACCTGGGTGTTCGCCGACCGCGGCATGGCCCACAACGTGGTCGCCGACGACAACTCGTTCCGCAGCGCGCTGATGGAAACCGGGCAGTTCACGCACACCTTCGACACCGCGGGCACGTTCACCTACCACTGCACCCCGCATCCGGACATGACGGCGACTGTTGTCGTCGAACCGTGATGGACTGAGCACATGACGGCACCGACCCGGGGACGCAGCATCGCCGCACCCCTCGGCGTGGCTGCCGCCGGTGTCGGCGGGTTGGTGTTGTTGCATGTGCGTGACCCACGGACCTCGACGTATCTGCCCTGCCCGTTGCACGCGCTGACCGGACTGTGGTGCCCGGGATGTGGCACGACGCGGGCTCTGGGTGACCTCACTCGCGGAGATATCGCCGCGGCTGCGTCGAGCAATGTCGTTGCGGTTGTGCTCGTTGTCGTTGCCGTCGGGGTGTGGGGGCTGTGGCTTCGAGCACGATGGACGCAGAAGCCTCTGACGTTGCCTCGCCCGAATCGCCCGGCTGCTGCTGTGCTGGTCGCCCTACTGACCGTCTTCACCGTGGTGCGCAACACCCCGTGGGGCACCACGATCGCTCCGACCTGAACCTCTAGGAGGAACTGTGTTGCTGGAAATCTTCTCGATCATCGTGCTGCTGGGTGTGCTCATCGCGCTCATCCCCACGGCCCGCCGCGTGTTCAAGAAGGGTGACGACGAATGAGCGACTCTCTGCGGGATCGCGTCCGCGCGAAACTCCTCGCACAACTCGCCGACGACGGAGGCACCGCTGCCGAACAGGCAGAAGGAGACGACCCACGCCTGAACGCCCTGCGCGACGATCTGGAGGCACTCGACGCGGCGCAGGACGGTGACCCGATCATCGACGACATCGCCGCAAGGCACTGGGTGCCCTGACCGCCTCCCCTTGGGGAGTCAATGTGACGTTGAGTGGACTTTTCGACGGTCGATGTCACGTCGAGTGGACTTTTCCGGGGTCCTCGCTTGGTGCACAGTTGAGGTGCATCTAGTATCTATGTTGTGTCCGAGACGAGATCAGCCGCCGATACGGCCTACGCGACGGTCAAGGAGCTCATCATTTCGGGGGAACTTCCCGGTGGTGAGCTCGTCAGTGAGGGCGAGATCGCGTCGCGCCTCGAGATCAGTCGCACCCCCGTACGCGAGGCGTTTTTGCGGCTTCAGGTCGAGGGGTGGATGCGCCTCTATCCCAAGCGCGGAGCACTGGTGGTGCCGATCGCGGTAGGGGAAGCCGAGAGCGTCGTCGACGCGCGTCGGCTGGTCGAATCGGGCAGCGTCCGCGCTTTCGTGGACGACGCGACGGCCCGCGCGCGCGTGGTGGAGGCACTGCGGGAGAACCTGCAGCTGCAGGAGGAGTTGGCTGTCGACGGCACCGCCGCGCAATTCAGCGCCGCTGACGCCGACTTTCATCGCATCGTTGTTCGAGCCGGCGGCAACCCGTTGCTCGACGCGTTCTACGACGGACTTCGCGAGCGTCAGCGGCGGATGACCGCAGCCTCGGTGACGCGTGATCCGGGCCAGATCTCTCGCATCGTCAACGACCATCGCCAACTCACCGACCTGATCGAGGCCGGCGACGCAGACGGATTCGAGCGGGCCGTCGAACAACACATGCTCGGGGTGCACGGCCTACGACCGGACAGAGGGGGAGCACGATGAGCGAGACGATCACGAACGATCGAGACATCCAGTTGACTTCGCGACGCTGGCTGCTGGTGGCGTCGGGCATGTTCGCCGTTGCGTGGGGCGGCAACGAATTCACGCCGCTGTTGGTGATGTATCGGCTCGACCACGGCTTCTCGGCGGTGGTGGTCGATACGTTCCTGTTCGCGTACGTCCTGGGCATCATTCCGGCGATGCTGATCTGTGGGCCGCTGTCGGATCGGCTCGGTCGACGCCCGATCATGTTGCCCGCCCCCGCAATTGCCGCAGCCGGGTCCATTCTGATCGCACTCGGGCCCGACAACGCCTACATGCTCTTCGGGGGCCGCGTGCTCAGCGGCATCGCGCTCGGAATCGGTATGGCCGTGGGCGGCAGCTGGGTCAAGGAACTCTCCAGCCGCGATGCCACCGCCAAGACAGGTGCCGGAGCGCGACGCGCCGCGATGTCGCTGACTGCGGGTTTCGCCCTCGGTGCCGGTGTCGCCGGTGTACTCGCGCAGTGGGCCCCCTGGCCGACGCACCTCGCCTACAGCGTGCACGTGCTCATCTGCATCGTCGCCGGTATCGGGATGCTCTCCGTTCCCGAAACACGAACTGCCACAGTGGCATCGAAGAACAAGAAGCTGCTCGACGACCTGAGGATTCCGTCCGCATCGCATCGCCGGTTCCTTTTCGTGGTGCTGCCGTTGGCACCATGGGTGTTCGGTGCCGCGAGCGTCGCCTACGCGGTGCTGCCGTCACTGATGGCCGACGCATTGGCCGACGAGCCCGGTGGCGGCTATCCCGTCGCACTGTCTGCGGCGATGGCGGTGATCGCACTCGGCTCCGGGTTCGCGATCCAGGCCGTCGGGCGTCGGATCGACACACCGGCCAACGCCCGAGGCGCTCTGGTGGCGCTGACTCTGCTGGTGATCGGTATGGCCGTTGCTGCCTGGGCGGCGTCGGTGCTCACCATTGCCGCGGCGTTGATCGCCGCAGCGGTTCTCGGGTGCGGGTACGGCATGGCACTGGTCTCGGGTCTGCAAGAGGTGCAACGCATTGCGGGCCCCGACGACCTCGCCGGCCTCACTGCGGTGTTCTACTCGCTGACGTACCTGGGCTTCGCGGTGCCTGCCGTGTTGTCGGCGCTCACCGAGACCTGGCCCGGCGTGGTCACGTATCCGATCATCTTCGGGTTCGGCGCGGTGATGGCCGGAATCTGCGGCCTGGTGGTGCGATCGAAGACGTCTGCTCACTTGCCGAGCGCGTAGGGGCGGTTCGGCTCTAGGATCAGCGGCATCATGCTGCAGTCCGCTCGCACTGCCCCACCACATCGGGTGCCTCCGACGGTGGCACTCGCGGGTGCGACCGTATGGAACCGACGCGAGTCGTACTGGTTTCTGACCGCTGTCATCGTGCCGGCCGCATGCTGGTCGAGATATCCGACAGCGGTGCCGTACGTCTTCGCGATCGTTCTGCTCGGGGCACTGGTGTTTCGCAGCCGACGGATTGCCTGGTGGGTGTCGATGCTGCGCTGGGGCGTGATTGCGGACGTCGAGACGGTGGACACCGCTCTGCGAGGCGGCCGCAACCTTCGACTCGCGCACGCCACCGGATGGAACGTCCAACGGCGTTGGTACACAGGGGTTGTCACCGAATCCGCGGTGCGGTACCGGGCCGGGGAGGCACGCGGTCACCTGTTCGTTCGGGGGCTGCCGTTCACTACCGGGGTGGTGCTCGCGCACTGGAAGCAGCCGTCGTCTGCCGTGGCCATCAGCGACTTCCCCTGCGATCTGCAACTGGACGGCAAGGGACGCTGGGCGGCGTCGTTCCCGCAAGGCTTCTGGCGACAGGCGTTGGCTACGGTCGCGCTGTACGGATACGCGATTGCTGGGTTGACGGTGTCGCTCGGGTATCGCTGACGCAGCCGGTGCGGTGCAGCGGGTACATCCCTCGCACGACGCGAGCGAACATGAAATACAACTACTCCGGACCGGGGCCGATTTTCGCCGTGCTGGGCGTCATCGTGTTCTGGGTGCTGTTTCAGGTCGTCCCACCCGATGCAAGTGTCGGCCCGTGCGATCGCGTCGCCGATCGCAAAGCTTCGCCCTGTCGGAGTCTTCGCAAACGCGCGCGCATTCGTCGGACGCGCGCATAGTCGTTGACTATTCCGGCCGGTTTTGGCAAACGCGCGCGCGTTTGCGGGAGTTGGGGGAGCCGAGCCCCGCTGGTCCCTGAGTCTTCGGCCGTGAGCTTTGGCAAACGCGCGCGCATTCGTCGGACGCGTGCATAGTTGTTGGCTATTCCGGCCGGTTTTGGCAAACGCGCGCGCGTTTGCGGGAGTTGGGGGAGACAGGCAGCAGGCAGGGAACTACGGCAACGACGGCAGTTGCTTGTCCACAAGCCATGCGTCCCACAGGCTTCGGGGGCAACCGAAGCGGGAGGCCAAGTCGGTGAAGTCTGCCGTTGCGACCGTCGAGTAGCGGTATTTGGAGGTCCATTCCTGGATCAGTCCGAAGAATCGCTCGTCCCCGATTGTCGTTCGCACCGCGTGCAGCGCCAGTGCCCCACGCTTGTAGACGCGGTCGTCGAAGATGCTCTCAGGACCGGGATCGGTGAGCTGCAAATCCATCGCCAGGCCACGCTGAATGGTGTGCGCTCGCTTGGCCTTGTCGTGAGCCGTTGCGCCACCCGAGTTCTCGGCCCAGATCCACTCCGAGTAGCAGGCGAATCCCTCGTGCAGCCAGATGTCGGCCCACTTGCCGAGGGTCAGCGAATTGCCGAACCACTGGTGCGCCAATTCGTGCGCCACGAGACGCTCGTAGTACCGGGAACCGGAACAGTGATTGGCACCGAAGATCGACAGCCCCTGCGCCTCGATCGGAATCTCGAGATCGTCGTCGGTCACCACCACGGTGTACGACGCGAAAGGGTAAGGGCCGTACAGCCGTACGAATGTATCCATCATTTGCGGTTGACGACCGAAGTCGTGATCGAACTGCGCGCGCAGCCGCGGGGGAGTGATGGCCTTCATCGGCACCGGCCCCGGGCTGATGATGCGGTGCTCGTACGGACCGATCTGGATGGTCGCGAGGTAGCTGGCCATCGGCTCGGGCTGCTCGTACACCCAGGTGGTGCGGCTGGCGCGGGTCTGCTTGCGCACCAACGTTCCGTTGGCCACCGCGTAGTACGGCGAATCGGTGGTGATGGTGATGCCGTAGCTGGCCTTGGACACCGGATGGTCGTCGCACGGGAACCACGACGCCGCGCCGTTCGGTTGACTCGCGACGAGCGAGCCCTCGGTGAGCTCTTCCCAGCCGACCTCACCCCACACACCGTTGATGGGCTTCGGAGTTCCGCCGTAGGCGACCGTGACCACCAGTGCTGCACCCGACGCGATGGGCTTGGCGGGCGTGATCTTGAGCTTGCCGCGCTGGTGGCTGAACTTCACCGAACGCGAGCCGTTCACCGACACTTTCGACACGTTCATCGCCGGGCCGAGATCGAGCGCGAACTTCGACACCGTCGCCGTGGTGACCGCCGTGATCTTCGCCTTGCCCGTCAACCGGTTGCTCTCGACCTTGTACTCGAGGTCCAGTTCGTAGCGCGAGACGCGATAGCCGCGGTTGCCGTTCTGGGGAAGGTAGGTGTCGATCGGATTGTCACTGGCATCGACGTCGAACACCGGTGCCACCAGCCTGTCTGGCACGAAAGATCACCCCTCGTTTCGGTCGTCGCGAATTCGCGGAAAGGGATCGCCCTTGGCCCACGGCGCGATCGGGTTGCCCTGCCAACGAGTATGCGCGGGAACCGTATCGCCGCGCATCACCAGAGAGGCAGGCCCCACGGTCGCCCCTTCTCCTATACCCGAAGCCGGCAGCGCTACACAGTGTGGTCCCAGTGTTGCGCCCGCGCCGAGATCGACCGTGTCCATGGACATGATCCGATCATGGAACAGGTGCGTCTGCACAACGCACCCTCGGTTGACGGTCGCACCGTCGGCCAACGTCACCAGATCGGCCTCGGGGAGCCAGTACGTCTCACACCAGACTCCGCGGCCGATGTCTGCGCCGAGCCACCGCAACCACATGTTCAACACGGCGGTGCCCTCGGCTGCGCGTGCGAACCACGGTGCGGCGACAGTCTCGACGAACGTGTCCGCCACCTCGTTGCGCCAGACGAACGAACTCCACAGCGGATGATCGGTCTTGCCGATCCGGCCCACCCACAACCACTTCGCCAACGCCGACACCGCAGCAGCCACGAAACCGGCGACGAGCAGGACGACGCCACTGAGCAGTGCCGCCAACCAGTACCCGACGGCGTCGGCGATGGCGGTGAGCCCGAACAGCACGGCCAGACCGATACCGAAGGTCACGACGACGGGAATCAACCGACACGTCTCGACGAACGACCGGGCGACCTTGAGCTTCCGCGGTGGATCGAACGTGCGCGACGAGTCCGCACTCCCGGCGGCCCGACGCAGCCGAACCGGCGGACTACCGAGCCACGAAGAACCCGACTTCGCCTTGTCCGGCGTGGCGGACAGCACGGCGACCAAGCCGTTCTTCGGGACGGTTCGCCCGGGACCGGTCATACCCGAGTTGCCGAGGAACGCCCGCTTGCCCACTTTGGCGTCACCCAGGTGCATCCAACCGCCGCCGAGTTCGTAACTGGCGACCATGGTGTCGTCCGCCAGGAACGCACCGTCGGCGACGGTGGTGAACTTGGGAATCATCAGCACCGTCGACGCCTCGACGTCCTTGCCGATCTTCGCGCCCAGCAGTCGAAGCCAGTGCGGCGTCAGCAGCGATGCATAGAGCGGGAACAGGAAGGTGCGCGCGGAGTCCATCAGACGTTCGGTGGCCCAGACCTGCCAGCCGATACGGCTGCGCACCGGGTGGTAGCCGCCGACGAGTCCGATGCCGAGCAACCGCACCGCGACGACGGTGATCAGTGCGAACACCGCCAACGAGACCAGCGTCGCGACGGGCAACATCACCAGGCCACGTTCGAAGGCGTCGAACACGGAGTCCGCGGTGTGAATCCACCAGCCCATCAGCACGAGGCTGACGCCGATGGAGAACAGTGCCATGCCGGACAGGAACAGGGACGCGACGCCGTACGCGAACACCCATTTC
Organism: Rhodococcus sp. ARC_M5; assembly: GCF_022810405.1. GTDB lineage: Bacteria > Actinomycetota > Actinomycetes > Mycobacteriales > Mycobacteriaceae > Rhodococcoides > Rhodococcoides navarretei. The sequence continues at coordinate 402,901 of NZ_JALGQE010000002.1, read as the reverse complement.
GTGGCGCGCGGCGGTGTCTCGGCGGGCCACGGATGGTCGGCCTTGCCTACCTTCTGAGCCGGCGAGCCGGACCACATCTGACCGGCCTTCACTCGTCCGACGACGGCCGAGCCTGCCGTGACGACCGCGTTCTTGCCGACCTTGGTGCCGGGCAACAACGTGGAGCGTGCGCCGACGGTGGCACCGGCACCGATTTCGATGCCGCCGATGTAGACGAGATCGCCGTCGATCCAGTGCCCGGACAGGTCGACCTCGGGCTCGATGGAACAGCCGTCGCCGAGTTCGAGCATGCCGGTGACGGGCGGCATCGTGTGCAGGTCGACGCCCTTGCCGATCTTGGCACCGAGCGCACGCGCGTAGTAGACCATCCACGGCGCACCCGAGAGGTTCGAGGCACCGCTGGCGTCGGTCAATCGTGTTGCCGCCCAGAGCCTGATGTGCATGCTGCCGCCGCGTCGATACGCGCCGGGTTTCAAGCCCGCCAACAGGATGCGAGATCCGATCACCGAGATCGCCATGCGGCCGACCGGAGTGATGAACAGGACGAATGCCACGAGCACCCACCACCACGACAGCGTCGGGGCCCAGGGCACGTCGCCGAACCAGGACATGACGTTGAAGAGCAGCCCGAGCCAGGTGACCCACTGCAATCCGGTCAGGGTGGTCAACGGAACCGTTGCCGCGATCTGCGCCCATTGCGCGGTGCGCGACGTCGGGGCGACCGCACGGGGAACGGCCTCGACGACCGGCTTCAAATCATCCAGATACTGCGCCAGTGAACCCAGCCGCGGGTGGTCGTACAGCTGCGCGACGGTGATCTCGGGGAACCGTTCGCGCAGTGCCGTCACCAACTGGGCGGCCGAGAGCGAGCCGCCCCCGTTGGCGAAGAAATCGGCGCTCTCGTCCGAGACCTGCGCACCGAGGATGTTGGTCCACAGTTCGGCCAGCCAGCCCGCCGTCCCACCGAGCGCGGACGCTCCTGCCATGCCGGGTAGGGGCCACGGCAGCGCGTTGCGGTCGACCTTGCCCGAGGTGCGCGTGGGCATCTCGTCGACCAGCGCAAGCCTGGGCACCAATGCCGCGGGCAACTGCTCGGCGAGCAATTCGCGTGCGGCTTCGAGATCGAAATCGGGATTGGTGCTGGCGAGGTATCCGACCAACACCGAGTTTCCGGCCGCCGTCTTGCGGATGGCGGCCGCCGCGCCGCCGACGCCCGGAAGTGCTTGCAGCGCATTGTCTATCTCGCCGAGCTCGATGCGTCGACCGCCGAGCTTGACCTGATCGTCGGCGCGACCCTGGAACAAGAGCCCTTCGAGCTCGAGCTTGACCAGATCGCCGCTGCGATACGCCCGTTCCCACCCGAGAGATGGCATGGGCGCGTACTTCTCGGCATCCTTGGCCGGATCGAGATACCGCGCGAGTCCGACGCCGCCGATGACCAGCTCACCGACTTCTCCGAGCTGCACCGGGGTGCCCGACGCGTCGACCACAGCCAGGTCCCATCCGTCCAACGGCAATCCGATGCGGACGGGCCCTTTCCCGTCCATGATCGCCGCGCAGGCGACGACCGTCGCCTCGGTGGGACCGTACGTGTTCCAGACCTCGCGGCCCTCGACGGCGAGCCGCTCGGCCAGCTCCGGCGGGCAGGCCTCGCCGCCGAAGATGAGCAGCCGCACCGCTTCCAGCGCTACTGCGGGCCATAGCGACGCGAGCGTGGGCACCGTCGAAACGACACTGATGTCGCGGGAGACGAGCCACGGCCCCAGATCGAAACCGGACCGCACCAACGACCGCGGCGCGGGCACCAGACAGGCACCGTGCCGCCACGCCAGCCACATCTCCTCGCAGGAGGCGTCGAATGCCACCGACAGACCGGCGAGCACTCGGTCGCCCGGACCCAGCGGATCCTTCTGCAAAAACATGCGGGCCTCGGCGTCGACGAACGCCGCCGCATTGCGATGACTGACCGCGACGCCCTTCGGAGTGCCCGTCGAACCCGACGTGAAGATGACCCACGCGTCGTCCTCGGGAGTGGGTGGCGTCGGGTCTGTGTCGGGAAGGGTGTCCTGTTTGGGGGCCGTGCCGGCAGCGATTCCGCCCGCCGTGACGATGGCCGTCACCTTCGCCTCGCCGAAGACCAACTCGGCGCGCTCCTCCGGATCGTCCGCGTCCACCGGCACGTATGCGGCGCCGACCTGAAGGATCGACAGGATCGCGACATAGAGAGAGAAGGAACCCGACGGCATGCGGATGCCGACGCGATCGCCGCGCCGGACACCGGCGTTGGCGAGCCACTGCGCGCCCTCGTCGATGTCGTCCAACAACTCCGAGTAACTGACCGACACCGCACCGTCGTCGATCGCGGGGGCGTCGGGAAAGCTGTGGGCGGTCGCGCGCAGAACATCGATAAGTGTCCGCGGTGGAGGGGCGAGAGACGAGCGAAGGTACTGGGCAGGTGCAGCCGGGATCTCGAGACCTGGGGTTGCGGGGTGACCTTCGGATTCGTGCACAGACAACCGGGTGTCCTTCGTGTTCGTGGGGCAGTGGAACGCTTGTGGAACTGCGGCAGGGGAGCCGCAGCGTCGTTGGTTATCTCACGTTCTGTTTGCCGGAAGGTGAACGAGCGCGCCTTCCCGCCGCGGGAATCCTACTGGTGCTGTGGCGCGAGTCCCGGCTTGACAAAACCGCAGTGAGTTTGCGAGTGTCTTCCCCACGGTCACGAGTACCAGCATCAAGCCCCGGCTAGCTGGTCGGCAACCCTCCTCCGCGGTGGGGTGCTCCGGGTGACGACCAGGCTGGCGCCGGAAAACCGGCGCGGCAAGCGCGGACTCGTTCACGAAGCCCTTCGGTTGCGGGTCCCTCGATGGTGAGGGTTCGATCTGTCATGACATCTGTACTTTCCCGCCCCTGTGCTCCTTTTGCCCCTGTTTCGGGCACGGAGTTGCAGGTTCCACTGGTGCAGGGCGGCACCTGCACCTACGCCAACTTCGACTACGCAGCCAGCGCGCCGGCGTTGACGGCGGCGACCGATCGGATTGCCGAACTCCTGCCGTTCTACTCGAGTGTGCATCGCGGTGCCGGCTACGCGTCTCGCGTCTCGACGGCAGCGTATGAGAAGGCGCGGGTGACCGTCGCCGATTTTGTTGGTGCGCAGCCCGATTCGGTGGTGGTGTTCACCCGGAACACCACCGACTCGCTGAACCTGTTGGCCGCATGTGTGCCGGGTGAGACCGTGGTGCTCGACATCGAACACCACGCGAATCTGCTCCCGTGGCGGGATCGACGAGTGGTGGTTGCCGCGTCGACCCTGGCCGAGACCATCGTCCGCCTCGATGCCGAGCTGGCCGCGAAACCTGCTGCGCTGCTGGCGATCACGGGCGCATCGAACGTCACCGGTGAGGTTCTTCCCATCGCCGAACTCGCGGCGCTGGCGCATCGGCACGGCGCACGCATCGTGGTGGACGGTGCCCAGTTGGTTCCGCATCGTCGGGTCGACATCGCCGCGCTCGGCGTGGACTATCTCGCGTTCTCGGGGCACAAGCTGTACGCCCCGTTCGGCGCGGGAGTGCTTGTGGGAAGGCGTGATTGGCTCGACGACGGTGAGCCGCACCTGGCCGGCGGCGGCGCGGTCCGCAGTGTGGGCATCGACCACACCGACTGGGCTCCGGCACCGCAGCGGCACGAAGCGGGCACCCCCAACGTGCTCGGCGTCGCCGCACTCGCCGCGGCGTGTGAGGCCATCGCCGGATTCGACGATGCCGAGCTGCAGCAACACGAGCACGACCTGTCGTCCCGCTTACGCGAGGGACTGGCCGCGCTCGACGGCGTCGAGCAGCTCCAGGTGTGGGACGACGCACCCGACAGCGTCGGCATCGTCACCTTCACCGTGGCCGGGCGCGACCCAGGTGAGGTGGCCGCGTACCTCTCCGCCGAACACGGAATCGGCGTGCGCGATGGAAAGTTCTGCGCACACCAGTTGCTGAGCAGGCTGGGCCACGCGGCCGGTGCGGTTCGAGCCAGCATCGGGCTCGGCAGCTCGTCGGCAGATGTGGACCGACTGGTCGACGCCCTTGCCGCCCTGGTCGAGTGCGGACCGAACTGGCACTACGCGGAGGATGCAGGCTGGTGGAATCCCGTGCCGGACCCGCGACCGTTCCCCGAGCTGGCCGACGGTGCCGCCGGGGTGGGATCCCCGTGCACCCCCGCAGACGGTTAGCATTGCGTCATGACCGTGAGTGTCGCGTGGACGGGCAACCGTCACTGGTCCAACAGGTATGTGGACCTGTGCCGCACGGCGTCCGGGTCGTGTTCGAGTTCGGCTCCGCACCGACCGAATGCGTTCACCGACTTCTAGAACCAGGACCACCACTCATGTCGCACAAGCACACCCGCGTTGCCGTCGAATTCGATGCCGTGTGGACCGAACTCACCGCGGCGCCGGACGCGGCGCCGGTCCGCATCCACGCCTCCGACCTGCGGGAAGCCCAGCAGCACACCGCTCGACTGCGCGCCGAAGCAGTCGAGCGGGGTGAATCCGCAGACAGCACAGCAGTATTCCTCGACCTCGAGGTCCACATTGCCGCAGATGCCAGGACGGCCCGTCGTGAATTCGCCGGACTGGGCGCTCCGACGAGCCCGGCGTCCATCCGCTACGTCGGTACCCCGGCAGGCCTGGCCAGTTTGATCTCCGACGTCACCGCGGCCGATGTCGCCGACGGTGTGACGTTGCAGGTCCACGACGATGTGGCTCGGCAGTCGACGTTCCTGAGCTCCGGGGTGCTGCCGCTACTGGGATCGCGCGGCACGCGGTTCGACATCGATACCGTCGACGAGGTCCTCGGCGCACCGATCGCCCCGACTCTCGCGTCCTGACCCCGCTGGTGAGGCGGGGGTCAGGTGACATCGATCGCCAGGCCCGCGGTGATCCGCAGCAACTCGGTGAACGTCGACCGAAAGATCGTGTTGGTGTGACCGGCCGCCGCCCACACCTCGGCGTAGTCGGCCAGATCCTGGTCGACGAACGTATCCAGATTGGTGGGGTGGCCGACCGGGGCGATGCCACCGATCGGCTGCCCGGTGGCATGCTTCGCCGTGTCGAGAGGCGCGCGCGTCAACGTGCCGTCGAGGCGTTCACCGGTGTGCTCGAGATGAACGTTGTGGGCTCCCGACACCAGGAGCAATACCGGCTCGTCGTCGAGCAGAAACACCATCGACTTCACGATCGCACCCACGTCGACGCCCAGAGCAGCGGCGGCATCGGCGGCAGTGTGCGTGCCCTCGGGGCTGTTGACCACCACCCCGTGATGACCACGAGAGATCAGAGTGTCGGCAACATGGGCTGCATTCGGATGAAGTAGCCGGGACATGAACCAACCCTATTGCCCCGAAGTTCTTCACGCAGAAGTGTCGAGGTCACCGAACAGTCTCAATCGCGCCATGCCGCCGTCGGGGAAGATGTACATGCGGACCTCGGACACCGGGGTGTCGTGGGCGAGGACGAAGCGATGACGGGTGTCGGGCTGAAGCGTCGTGCGCGGCAACAGCTCGATCCACTCGCCGTCGTCGAGCCGGCCCCGTAGCGACGCCGCGCCTGGTGCGTTTCCGAGGAAGCACGTCGTGTCGAGCTCGGCCAGACGGATATATCCGGTACCGGCCAGTTGCACCTGAACCCAGTCGTTCGCGTCGTTGCGTCGACGCGAGGTCTCCCAACCCTCACCCATCGACCGCGGGGGTCCGGGGAAGAGCAGGTTGTTGGGCGAGCTGTAGAACATGTTGGAGCACGCCGAGACGTACGCGCCGTTCTCGAGGGCGGCCAGGTCGACCGGGCCGGCGGCGAGGAACTTGGGATCGGGCATGCCGCGACCGAGTACACGCAACCGTGCCACTCCGCCGTCGGGGAAGATGGACAGCTTCACGTGGGTCCACCGTGCATCGGACGCGACCTTGAATCTGTTCTCGCTGTCACCGTCGACCGGACTACGGTCGACGATGGTGGTCCACTCGGTCTGGGTGCGCAGCTCCGCCGGCGACGGAAACCCGTCGACCTCGGCAGCCTCGATCGAGATTTCCGGCGGGTAGTTGCCGGTGAACCACGAGGTGTCGACGACGATCGCCGATACGACCCCGGGAGCCCCCAGTCGCACGATGGCCTCGTCGTAGCCGGCCTCGCGCCGGCGTCGCGTCTCCCACCCGTCGTAGATCTGACCCTTGTGGCCGAACGTCGCCGTGGAGTAGTCGGCCTTGCCCGGAGTGATCAGATTTTCCTTCTCTGCGAACGTTTCGTCGTTTGCCCACACGACTGCGCCTCCGAGCGTGCGGACGGCGAGATCGGGCAGTGGCAGAGGGAATGTGGACGTCATGGAATCACACTTTACTGGTCTCACGCGGGCTCACCGGGTTGTGTGCAGACGGGCGGCGCAGGGCCGCCGCGCCCATCAGCAGTGCGCCGACCGCGATGTAGAGCACGAGTCCGAGCGCCGGCTGCCCCAGCCCGCTGCCGGAGAAGTAGACGATGCTGCGCACCCCCTCGGTGCCGATGCCCGGGGTGATCCAGCGACCGATCGACGCATAGAGCGAGGGCAATACGTCCGCCCCGAAAGCTCCTCCTGCACTGGGGTTTCCGAGTATCACGAACAGCACTATCGCAGCGGGCACGGCAGCGACGCCGATCAGGGCGCGCAGGCCCATGGTGAACAGTCCCGTGGCGAACACCACCCCGGTGCCCAGCAGGGTGAGCGGAAACCAATGGCCGGCAAAGGTTTCCAGAACATGAGTGGTGAGGAAGGCTCCGAGCGCTCCCGATACGACCGCGTACGCCGCGAGAATGCCGACGTGGACGCAGGTTTCGCGGCGCGAGGTCGGTGCGCCGATGAGCAATCCGAATGCAGCGGCCAGCAGGTATCCGCCGACGACCCAACCGACCGAGAGATAGAACCCGGACAGTCCTCGGTTGTCGTGCACCCCGACCGGTATCTCGTCGCGGACCACGAATTGACGGCCCTGAGCGGTCTCGACCTCGGTGAAGATCGACTGCAACGCGGTGGCAACGGAACTACCCGCGGCGCTCGCGGTGATGAGGGTGTCCGTTCCGCTGGAGCCGACGACGTACGCGCCGAGAATGTCCCGATCGCGGAGCAGTGAGCGGACCTCGGCCGTATCGGCCGCGGTGCGCGTGTCGAGCGGACTGCCGTCGAGGGAGTCGAGTCGATCGGCGGTCTGCTGGGCCAGCCCCTCGGGGAGACCGGCTTCGGCCACCACCGCGATCGGGATCGCGTGCGGCGTCGGCTGATGGAACGCCGAGACGTAGCTGAGGATGAAGCCGAGTTGCAGTACCAGCACCGCGGCGGCGAGCAGTGACATCTTGCGCATGGGTGACTCCTGAATCTTGTCGATACCCGAGGTATTCAATACTCTAGGTATCGTGAATGCCGACGAGCAAGAAAAGTGGGGGTCGACACATGCGCAACGGAGACCTCAACGCACCGACGTACGGGACCGACTCCTCGCCGCGGCCGCCGACGAGTTCACCGAACGTGGTTATGCAGCAGCCAAACTCGCCGACATCGCGCACCGCGCCGGGTTCACCAAAGGGGCCGTCTACTCCAATTTCGAGTCCAAGCAAGCACTGTTCGCCGAGCTGCTCGCCCGGAGGTCCCTCGATCTCGCGGCCCGCGTGCTGGCCCACGTTTCCGATCTGGACTCTCGGGCGGCGGCCGGGGCCGGCGGCGGCGAAATCGCGTCCTGGGTGGTGGCCGAACCTCGCTGGCCGCTGTTGACCGTCGAATTCGGCATCCTGGCCGGGCGGGACCCGGCCGTCGCCGAGCGTTACCGCACCGACCGCCGAGCACTTCGAGGTGAGCTCGAGCGGCTCATCGCCGAACGGGCGGGGCAGTGGGGCGTGGGCGAGAACTTCGATGCCCGACGCCTCGCGACGTCACTGGCAGCCTTGATCTCCGGATTGGCCGTCGAACATTCGGTGGATCCGGAAGAGATCGACGAGGAAGTCATTGCCGACGCGGTGTCCGAACTGTTCGCTGGAGCGATAGCCAGGACACATCTCGATTGAGGGATGGCCGACCGGGTACTCCGAACTCATGACTGCTCAGAATCCCGAACCCGATGAGACTGCCGGCCTCGAAGCAGGCGGTAGCGTGACGCCGGGCGACACTCCTCCAGCCGAGACAGCAGTCGGTGGACCGAATCACGAACCGCCGCAGCGAGGCCGAGCGATGCCGATCATCGTCATCTCCATCGTGGCATTGCTGGCGATTCTGATCGCCGGTGGATTGATCGGTCGGGCAGTCGGCCTGTTCGGCTGACCTCGGACCGAGCGGAAACACTCAGTACGGCGGCCAACCACCCTCGGGGCCGAGTAGACGATCCAAACGACCGTGATTGATCTTCGCCAGCTCGGCACGCATGACCGTGCGCTCGGTCCGGTCGTCGTTGTCGAGTCGGTGGCCCAGATCGACCAGGATGTCGCGCGGCTCGAACCCCTCGGGGGCGAACAGTCGACTCGATACGTACGCGTAGCCGAATCGCCCTTCGTACGCCCTCGCGGCCGTCCCCAATGCGCCGCGAGTGTCCCTGTCCATCGCTGCACACACCTTGCTCGGCTCCGGCAGCGTCGCGGCCACCGAGTCCACGACGCTGTCCGAGAGTTCGGCCAATTGCGAGTCTGCAGCGGCGAAAAGGTCTGTGCGCGAGGAATAGCGTCGGCCGTCCGCCACCCGTGACGCCCACGCCACCGAGCAGCAACACTCGTACAGCGCGTGCACCGCTTTGCGACGCGGCAGATCGTTGAACGTCTCCAGGCCGAGTCCCTGATGCATCAGCATGAGTCGATGATGGGCACGATCGGGCACGAGCACCAGAGCTGAGCAGGTACTTAGCGCAGACGTTACGCGCCGTAACATGCGGTGCGGGATTGCGCGAAGCTCCCGCTAGGCTCGCAGGCATGACCGAACGAACCTGGAACGCGTTCTCCGTTGAGATCGCGGACCACATCGCACACGTGACACTTCTCGGGCCCAACAAGGGCAATGCCATGGGCCCGGACTTCTGGAGCGAGAGCCCCGAGCTGTTCGCTCGGCTCGACGCCGATCCCGAGGTTCGCGCGGTCGTGCTCGCGGGCTCGGGCCGAAACTTCACCTACGGACTCGACCTCGCCGCGATGGCGGGCACGTTCGGTCCGCTCATGGCGGACAAGGCACTCGCCGGTCCGCGAACGTCGTTCCACGACACCATCAAGACCATGCAGAAGGCGATCAACGCGGTTGCGGATTGCCGCAAACCCGTCGTAGCGGCGATTCAGGGCTGGTGCATCGGCGGTGGCGTCGACCTCATCACCGCCGCGGACGTGCGCTACGCGAGCGCCGACGCGAAGTTCAGCGTGCGCGAGGTGCGGGTCGCGATCGTGGCCGACATGGGATCTCTGGCCCGACTGCCTGCCATCATCGGGGACGGCCACATGCGTGAGCTCGCGCTGACGGGCAAGGACATCGACGCCGCCCGCGCCGAGAAGATCGGACTGGTCAACGACGTCTTCGAGGACCACGACGCCACCCTGGCCGCTGCTCGCGAATGCGCCGCCGCCATCGCCGCCAATCCGCCCCTGGTGGTGCAGGGAATCAAGACGGTGCTGGACCATTCCCGATCTTCGAGCGTCGACGATTCGCTGCGCTATGTCGCGGCCTGGAACGCCGCCTTCCTCGCCTCGCACGACCTCACAGAGGCGATCACCGCCGTATTCGAGAAGCGTCCGGCTCAGTTCTCCGGTAGCTGACGTGGTCGAGTTCGCCGAGGAACTGGGCACACAGCTGGTTCGACTGCAGCGCTTGCGCGAGCGAAACATCGCGGCCATCTCGTCGTCGGGCGGCGTGGACGGTGCCGCGTACGTGTGCTTGTTCCGGCTGCTGCGGGACGGACCGATGCGGTCGAGTGAACTTGCCGCCATGGTGAATTCCGATCCGTCGACGGTGAGCAGGCAGGTGGCTCAGCTGGTCGAACGAGGACACGTCGAGCGCAGACCCGACACACGAGACGGTCGCGCGTTCGTCCTTGCCGTGACTGCGTCGGGTCAGGAAGCGGCGGCCGCGATCCAGCAACGTCGAACCGACAATCTCGGACGAGTCATCGAGGCGTGGCCGCGAGAGGACCGGGCTTCGCTGATCGCGCTGCTCGATCGGTTCTTGACCGATTACGAAACGATCAGGCCGGACCTGCCCGAGCGGCGCGGCGGTAACGTCTGATGCGCGAGTGAGCGATCGCACAATCTGACAAGCTGGACGACCGGCCGCGCCATCCGGCCCGCATGCTCGCCCGAAAGCCAGGACGGAGGGAATGCCGTGCCAGTCGATCGCGATCGAACCTCGCACACGTGGGTGAACGGACCGCGAACCGGCTCGGTGCGGCTCGAACGCCGCGTCGCCCTCGGAATCGCCGCCTTCGTACCCTCGTTCGGTCTGATCGGGGCCGTCGCGATGTTCTCGGCAGACGGACCCGAAGGCGCGATCGCCAAGATCGCCTGTCTACTGGTGCTGATATCCACCGTCCCGGTGGGAGCGTGGTGGTTTCGTCGTGCGGCGGACTCGTCGCACATGCCCGGGTGGTTCGTCGTGTACGCCGATGTGGGCGTTGCAGCGATGCTGCTCACTTTCGCCGGACGCGACCTCGCTCTGAACGGGGCGATTCTGTTCACGGTGATCGGGATCTACATCGTCTACTTCTCCAGAAGGCGAGTGCTCGAATTCCACATACTGTTCGTCAACGCGGTGGTCGTCGTACTGGCAGCGCTGTTGTTCGCCGCGGACACGCACGATGTGGCGTCGACCGTCACCAGGACCCTGGCCACTCTCCTGGTGGTCAACTCGGTGCTCGCGTTCCGAGCGGTGATTCAGCGCCAACTCGATCTCGCCAACACCGATTCCCTGACCGGCCTGCTCAACAGGCGCGGCTTGGAGTTGCGGCTACAACGCATGATGAACTCGCTGGACGCGGAACACTCGGTCGCGCTCATGGTTCTCGATCTCGACCAGTTCAAACGAGTCAACGACACCTACGGCCATGCGGTCGGGGACCGCGTGCTGCGCCGCACCGCGCGCAGGCTGACATCGGTGACGGGTGCCCGCCCGTGCGTCGCGCGCACCGGCGGTGAGGAGTTCACGATCGCGCTACCGGTCGGCGATGCCGCCGTGCACCGGATTGCCGAAGAGATCCTCGACTCCATTCACGACCCGGACGACGACGTACCGGTGACGGTGAGCGTCGGTGTCGCGCTGTTGGACGGCAGTCGGTGGTTCACCGCCGCCGAATCCGGAAACGGCGGCAACCTGGTGCACAACGTGCTGCTCGAAGCCGACACAGCGATGTACGAGTCGAAGCACGCGGGCGGAAACAGAGCAACGGTGTACACCGGCATGTGATTGCCGGCGTACACCGTTGGTCGTTCGGGGAGGACGAGCTACTGCGTCAGCGCAGAGCGCTCTTGGGGTCGTTCCACAGCTGATCGGTGAAATCCTCCAACGCGACCAGGACGATGGTGTCCTCGGTGCGGCGCAGGATCGACTTGCTGGCACGCACCTGCACGATATCGCCGGTCTTGTCGGTCATCCGCCACAGAGAATCTGCGCGGGTGGCCACCGTCGTGAGGAACATGTCTGCGACGTTGACGCCCTCGGGTGCCCGGTCGGGAAAGATGTCGTGCAGATGGAAGTCCTCACGCTCGGTGCGGTCGAGACCGAACAGATCGTCGAAGGCCTCGTTCGCGAACACGATGGCACCGGACGGATCGACAGCGAGGATCGGCACCGGAATCCGGTCGAGGACGACCGTCACCGGCAGATCGGGAAACTGCGTCGGATCCGAGATCGGTCGCGAATCGAGATTGCGCCGATCACCGTTGGAAGTGCTGTCGGTCATACGTCTCCCCAAACTATGTTTCGTCGGCGCTCGGCCGAGACGAGGTGTGTGATGCCGAAACGATCAGTGACCCGGATTGTCCGCCAAGCGCTTGAATGATGCAGCGATTTCGGCCTCTGCCTCTGCGCGCCCCACCCAGTCTGCCCCGGTGACGTGCTTGTTGGGTTCGAGATCCTTGTAATGAACGAAGAAATGCTTGATCGCGTCGAGCTCGAAGGTCGAGACGTCGCTCAGATCCTGGATGTGATCCCAGCGCGTGTCGCCCGCCGGAACGCACAGCACCTTGTCGTCGCCGCCTGCCTCGTCGACCATCTTGAACATCGCCACGGGTCGAGCCTCGACGATGACGCCGGGGAACACCGACTCGGGCAGCAGAACCAGTGCGTCGAGCGGATCGCCGTCCTCACCGAGGGTGTTCTCGATGAAGCCGTAATCGGCGGGATACGCCATCGCTGTGTAGAGGTAGCGGTCGAGGCGAACACGTCCGGTGACGTGGTCGACCTCGTACTTGTTGCGCTGCCCCTTGGGGATCTCGATGGTGACGTCGAACGGCACGTGCAGTCCTCACTGTCCTCGTCGAGCCGGACCGGCTCGACTCATTGCGAATGTGTCGATGGTGGCGGCGCAAGGCTACCGGACCCGAGGATACTGTTGACTGAACGACGATGGGTACGACCACGGCAGATACGGAGTAACAGTGGCGGGGCTGACACGGCGGTTCCTCGGCCCCACAGCGAGCCGACGGCGCAGGAAGAAGCGGGTGATCCTGACACTGTGCGCTCTGTTCGTGGTGATCCTCGCAGTCACGACGGCCGCGCTCGTGCTGCCGTCGGTGTCCGACGGTGCCGAGACCGCGATCGAGCCCCCGCCCGAGACGGTGCTGCCCGACCCGTCGATCACCCCCTTTCCGGAATCGGCACCGATGCCGAGCTCGGCGGGTCTGGCAGCCGCATTGGCCCAGGTGGTCGACGATCCCGACCTCGGCTCGTTCACCGGAACCGTCGCCGACGCGCAGACCGGCCAGGTGATCTGGTCCAAGAATCCCGATGCGCCGATGACGCCCGCATCGACCACCAAGCTGCTCACCGCGGCCGCGGCAATGCTCGCGCTCCCGGCGGATCACCGCGTCACCACCCGGGTGGTCCAGGGCAACACCGAGGGCGACATCGTGCTGATCGCGGGCGGCGACCCCACACTCACTGCGCTGCCGGTCGGAACCGACGGGTTCTACCCAGGAGCGGCGCGCATCGACGACCTGGTCGAGCAGATTCGCCGCAGCGGAACGGTGGTGCGCAGCATCGGCGTCGACACCTCGCTCTATTCCGGTGACACGATGGCGCAGGGCTGGTTTCCCGCCGATATCGCTGCCGGTTCCATCACCCCGATCGAACCGATCATGCTCGACGGCGGGAGGTCCGACCCACTCGTCGACGAGTCTCCGCGCAGCACCACCCCGGCACTCGACGCAGGCCGTGCACTGGCCGCAGGACTGGGCGTCGACCCGGCAGCGGTGACGCCGGGCACGGCGGCCGAAGGGGCCGATCAGCTTGCCTCCGTCGAATCTGCACCCCTGCGAAATCGCTTGCAGCAGATGGTCTATCGCTCCGACAACGTCCTCGCCGAGGCCATCGGACGCGAACTCTCGCTCGAGATGAACACGGCCGCGAGCTTTTCCGGTGCCGTGGCGTCGATCGGGCAGACCCTGTACTCCGCTGGCTTCGACATGGCGGGCCTGACGCTGTACGACGCCAGCGGACTGTCGGTGGACGGCAGGATTCCGGCCAGACTGCTCGATCAGGTCCTGACGTCCGCGGCCGGAAACGAGCAGCCGACGCTGCGCGCGATGCTCGACTATCTACCCGTTGCCGGTGCCACCGGAACGCTGTCGGATCGGTACGCCTCCGGGAACCGGACCGGAGCGGGCTGGGTGCGGGCGAAAACCGGAACCCTCTCTGCAGCAAGTGCTCTGGCCGGATATGTCGTCGACATCGACGGCCGAGTCCTGACCTTCGCGCTGATGTCGAACGACCGACCGCCCGGCGTCAGTCGCCCCGCCCTCGATGCCGTGGCATCGACCCTGAGATTGTGTGGATGCCAGTGAAGTCAGCAGCGGCGAGTGCCGACGAGAACGAGGACACCTCCGGTTTCGCCGGTGCGGTCGACTGGTCCGTGGCCGCCAGAACCGGAGCCAAGCTGGTCCGCCCGGGTCCGGCCACCTCGCGCTACACCGCCGAGGCGGCCGTGGAAGAGCTTGCCGCCGCATCGATTCGGGCCGAGGGGCCGGTTCGCGAGACCACCGGTCTGGCCGACGGACTCCCCGTGCCCGACGCCCACGTGGTCGATCGGGCAGGCTGGATCGCCGCGGCCGCGTCGTCGATGAAGCACCTGACCGGAGACGACGACGGCACGCCGCCGTCGGGTCTGCTCGGCGGGAAACCGGCCGGACTGCAGGCAGGGGCGATGCTGGCATTTCTGTCCAGTGCCATTCTCGGACAGTACGACCCGTTCACCGGCGAGAACGGCACGCTGCTTCTGGTCGCGCCCAACGTGATTGCCGTCGAGCGGGCGCTTCGTGTCTCGCCGAGTGACTTTCGGCTGTGGGTGTGCCTGCACGAGGTGACGCACCGAGTGCAGTTCTCCTCCGCGCCGTGGCTCGGCGGCTACATGCGCGAGAACGTGGGCGTGCTCTCCGACGGCACGGACGAGCCACTCTCCGATGTTGCGAACCGCCTCAGCGGCGCGCTCAAGGCCCGCAAGAATCCGAGCGGGTCGTCCAAGTCCGAGGACGCGGGCATCGTCGGACTGCTGCGCGCCACCCAGCCGCAGCCGCAGCGCGACGCCATCGACCGGCTGCTGGTGCTGGGCACGTTGCTCGAGGGCCACGCCGACCACGTGATGGACGCCGTCGGACCGGCCGTCGTGCCGACCGTGGCGCAGATTCGCGGCGCGTTCGATCAGCGCCGTCAGCGCAAGGTCAACCCGCTCCAGCGTGTGATCCGAGCGCTGCTCGGGATGGACGCGAAGATGGCGCAGTACGTGCGCGGGAAGGCCTTCGTCGACCACGTCGTCGCCGCAGTGGGAATGGAACGCTTCAACACCGTGTGGACCGGCCCCGACACGCTGCCACTGCTGTCGGAAATCGAGGACCCGGACGCCTGGATCGCGCGAGTTCTGGGCTAGTGCCGAGACTGTTGCCCGAAGGAGTGGAGCCTGCGGAACGACCAAGACTGCCGGAAGGCCCGGCGCTGCTGGAGATCAGGCAGGCGGTGCGTGGGTGGCTCGCTGCCCATCCCGGGCCGGTGGCTGTTGCGCTGTCCGGTGGAGCGGATTCGTTGGCCTTGACGGCCGCGACCGTGGCCGAGGCTCGGGACGTGCAGGCGTTGATCGTCGATCACGGTCTGCAGGCCGGCTCGGCCGAGGTCGCCGCAACTGCCGCCGAGCGGGCCCGCGATCTCGGCGTGGGTGATGCGCAGGTGCTGAACGTGCACGTCACCGGTTCGGGTGGGATGGAAGCAGCCGCTCGCCGGGCGAGGTACGACGCGCTGAACCTGGCCCGCGGCGACGCGTCGGTGCTGGTGGCGCACACCCTCGACGATCAGGCCGAGACCGTCCTGCTCGGGTTGGGCCGCGGATCGGGACCGCGATCGATAGCGGGCATGGCGGCATTCGATGCACCGTGGGGTCGACCGCTGCTCGGAGTGAGGCGCAGTGTGACCAGGGCTGCCTGCGTCGAGCTGGGGATCGAGCCGTTCGAGGACCCGCACAACACCGACACCGATTTCACTCGCGTGCGGTTGCGTTACGAGGTGCTGCCCCTGTTGGAGGATGTGCTCGGCGGTGGCGTCGCCGCTGCACTGGCCAGGACGGCCGAACAGCTGCGCGAGGACGGCCGGGTGCTCGACGCGATGGCCGAATCCGTCGTCGGGGTAGGTGCACCGGAACTGGAGGTGTCCGCGATCGACTCGCTCGACTCCGCGATTCGACGGCGAGTGCTGCGCCGATGGTTGCTCGGCCGGGGTGTGACGTCGCTGACCGACCGGCAGCTCCGAGCCGTCGATGCCCTCGTCGGACGGTGGACGGGTCAGGGCGGAGTCGCGCTGCCAGGCGGAACGCCCGACGCCAGGTTGGTGTGCTCGCGTCGGCATGGCAGGCTGAGCGTCGGCCTGGAGAACGAATGAAGGGAAACCCCGTGTACGAGGGCGACATCGAATCGGTTCTCATTTCCGAGGAACAGATCAAAGCGCGCACTGCGGAACTCGCAGAAGAGATCGCCCAGCGCTACCCCGAAGGGGCACCGGAAGGTGACCTGCTCCTGGTCGGCGTCCTCAAGGGCGCGATCATGTTCATGACCGACTTCGCCCGGGCACTGCCCATCCCGGCGCAGCTCGAGTTCATGGCGGTCAGCTCGTACGGTTCGTCCACCTCGTCCTCGGGCGTGGTCCGGATCCTCAAGGACCTCGACCGCGACATCACCGGACGCCACGTGCTGATCGTCGAGGACATCATCGACTCCGGTCTGACGCTGAGCTGGCTCAAGCGCAACCTCGCGACTCGGTCACCTGCCTCGTTGTCGGTGGTGACGTTGCTGCGCAAGCCCGACGCCATCAAGGTCGACGTTGAGGTCGCCAACGTGGGCTTCGACATCCCCAACGAATTCGTCGTCGGCTACGGCCTCGACTACAACGAGCGCTACCGGGATCTTCCCTACATCGGTCTGCTGGACCCCAAGGTCTACAGCTGAGCTGGGAAGTTCGGTTCACCTGCTTCACCCGCTTCGCGTGAATGGACCATTGCCGCGCCGAGACGCGTGCAATGGTCCATCGATGGGGATAGTGTGCGGCGATATACGGGGAACTGCTGGGGGAGTGCGGTCGTTGGAGGGGAAGAAGCGTCGACGCCGACAGGTGCGTGGACGCACAGCGCCAGGTAAGAGCGAGTCCTATGTCCTGGTCTCGCGGTAGCCTGGAGCATCCGGCGGGCAGGGAGCAGCCAGCGCGCGGGAGCGGACTGAAAGGACACGGCCGACTCGGCTGAAGCTGTATGAATCGGAAGACAGTAATACGAAATCTGGCCATCGTTTTCGGCATTCTGTTGGTGATCTATGCCTTCAGTTACTTCGGTAACGACACGCGGGACTGGAAGACGGTCGACACTTCGGTGGCGATCGCCCAGCTCGACGACCGGAACGTGGCATCCGCGCAGATCGACGACCGCGAACAACAGATCCGGCTCACGCTCAAAGAGGCCAACGAGGCCTCGGGCAACGAAACTCAGATCATCTCGAAGTACCCGGACTCGGCGTCCGAGCAGATCTTCGACAAGGTCGACTCGCAGGGCCTCGACAGCTACAACACCACGGTCACCCAGGAGAGCTGGTTCAGCTCGTTCCTGCTGCTGATCCTGCCGATGGTGCTGATCCTCGGCGTGATCATCTTCGTGATGAGCCGCATGCAGGGCGGTGGACGCGGTGGGGTCATGGGCTTCGGCAAGTCCAAGGCCAAGCAGTTGACGAAGGACATGCCCAAGACCACCTTCGCCGACGTCGCGGGTGCCGACGAGGCCGTCGAAGAGCTGTACGAGATCAAGGACTTCCTGCAGAATCCGTCTCGCTACCAGGCGCTCGGTGCCAAGATTCCGCGCGGCGTGCTGCTCTACGGTCCTCCCGGAACCGGCAAGACGCTGCTCGCGCGCGCCGTCGCGGGCGAGGCCGGAGTGCCGTTCTTCACCATCTCGGGCTCGGACTTCGTCGAGATGTTCGTCGGCGTCGGTGCGTCCCGCGTGCGTGACCTCTTCGAGCAGGCCAAGCAGAACAGCCCGTGCATCATTTTCGTCGACGAGATCGACGCCGTCGGCCGTCAGCGCGGCGCAGGCATGGGCGGCGGTCACGACGAGCGTGAGCAGACTCTCAACCAGCTGCTCGTCGAGATGGACGGCTTCGGCGAACGCACCGGCGTCATCCTCATCGCCGCCACCAACCGACCCGACATCCTCGACCCCGCCCTACTGCGTCCGGGTCGCTTCGACCGGCAGATCCCCGTCGGTGCCCCCGACCTGGCCGGCCGTCGCGCCATCCTCAAGGTGCACTCGGCCGGCAAGCCGGTCGCCCAGGACGCCGACCTCGAAGGTCTCGCCAAGCGAACCGTCGGGATGTCCGGTGCAGACCTGGCCAACGTCATCAACGAGGCGGCTTTGCTCACGGCTCGCGAGAACGGCACCGTCATCACCGAGGCATCCCTGGAGGAGTCGGTGGACCGCGTGGTCGGTGGCCCGCGCCGCAAGAGCCGCATCATCAGCGAGCACGAGCGCAAGATCACCGCGTACCACGAGGGTGGTCACACTCTCGCGGCGTGGGCGATGCCGGACATCGAGCCCGTCTACAAGGTCACCATCCTTGCTCGCGGTCGCACCGGCGGACATGCCATGACCGTTCCGGAGGACGACAAGGGTCTGATGACGCGGTCCGAGATGATCGCTCGGCTCGTCATGGCCATGGGTGGTCGCGCGGCCGAGGAGCTCGTCTTCCACGAGCCGACCACCGGTGCGTCCTCGGACATCGACCAGGCCACCAAGGTCGCGCGCGCGATGGTCACCGAGTACGGCATGAGCAGCAAGCTCGGAGCCGTCCGATACGGACAGGAACAGGGCGACCCGTTCCTCGGCCGTTCGATGGGCCAGCAGTCCGACTTCTCGCACGAGGTCGCCCGCGAGATCGACGAGGAGGTGCGCAAGCTCATCGAAGCTGCACACACCGAGGCGTGGGCCATCCTCAACGAGTACCGCGACCTGCTCGACACCCTGGCCTCGGAGCTGCTCGAACGCGAGACGCTCACCCGCAAGGACCTCGAGAAGATCTTCCACAGCGTCACCAAGCGCCCGCGCATCACCTTGTTCAACGATTTCGGTGACCGCAAGCCCTCGGACAAGCCGCCGGTCAAGACTCCTCGTGAACTCGCTGCCGAGCGCGGCGAGCCGTGGCCTCCGGTGCCGCCGGCCCCGAAACAGCTTCCGCCGCAACAGGTTCCGCAGCCCAGCTACGCCGGTTCGCCGCAGCTGAGCAAGGGTGGTTACCCGAACGGCAGCAACGGATACAACGGCAGCCCCACCAACGGTGCCCCGAACAACGGTGGGCCGGTAGACGGCTCGCCCGGCACCGGGGACGTCAATGCGCCGAATACCGGCAGTGGTCGACGCAGTGCACCGGCAACCGGTGACTACAACGGCGGCTACAACGGTGGCGGTTACAACGGCGGTTACGGCGGCCCAGCCAACGGAGGCGCTCCCAACGGAGGCGGCTACTCCGAGGGCTATCGCCGACAGGACCCTCGCCCCAGCGGCCCCGGCCAGGGCTCGCGTCCCGATTACGGTGCCCCGGCCGGATGGTCGGCTCCGGGTTGGCCGCCGCGCGACCAGCCGTCGGTTCCCCGTTACCAGGGACCGTCCACACCGCCGGATCGGAATCAGCCGACTCGCGAGCAGCCCGACGCGGATCGACCGGACCCGAATCGCTACGACCCGTCTCAGGTCCAGCCGCCGACGTACCGCCAGCATCCGACGTATCAGCAGCCGCCGCAGTATCAGCCGCCTGCTGGTGGGCCGCCGAATCAATCGCAGGCGTATCAGCCGCCGCAGTATCAGCCGGATCCGTTCCGGCCGGACACCCGGGATCAGGGCCGAACCTCTCGGCACGAGCCCCCGTACGGCCAGAACCAGGACGAGGCAGCACCGGAACAGTCGTCGGCTCCTACCTGGGAGGTACCGACCCCGTCGCAGAGCTATCCGCTCCCCGGGGACGATCGCCCCGAGAGCACCCCGCCCGAGGACTCGCGGACAGACGAGCGAGCCGAGGACGACGGCGACGAGGGTCCGCGGACGCAACGCTGGGAAGGGCCGGGCGGTTCCTACCGCTAGGCAGATCATTAGGCTTGCTGGGTCGACCTACTCGGTCGGCCCAGTACGCCGTTCGAACCGTGCTGCAGGTCGGCGTAACTGTTGTCCTAGAACAGGTGCTGGTCGACCCAGCTGTCACATTCGCGGAACCCAACCGGAGGTACGTTCACGTGTCAGTCAACCGGACCGACGAGTCGTCAAGCGACTCGGCAGAAGTCCCAGCAGTCGCCCCGGCAACCGTCGAGCAGACCGTGGCCTACGCCACCGGCGCTGTGTTCGACCAACCGCGCGCCGAGGCTGCCGTTCGTGAGCTGTTGATCGCCGTCGGTGAGGATCCCGACCGTCCCGGTCTGTTGGACACCCCGGCTCGCGTCGCGCGCTCGTACCGCGAGATCTTCGCCGGGCTCTACACCGACCCGGACACGGCGCTGAACACGACGTTCGACGAGGGGCACCAGGAGTTGGTTCTCGTCCGCGACATCCCCATGTACTCCACGTGCGAGCATCACCTGGTCTCGTTCCACGGAGTTGCACACGTCGGCTACATCCCGGGGAAGAGCGGCAAGGTGACCGGCCTGTCGAAACTGGCGCGCGTGGTGGACATGTATGCCAAACGCCCCCAGGTTCAGGAGCGCTTGACCAGCCAGATCGCCGACGCGTTGATGCGCAAACTCGACCCACGCGGTGCGATCGTCGTGATCGAGGCCGAGCACCTGTGCATGGCCATGCGCGGGATTCGCAAGCCGGGTGCCAGCACCACCACCTCGGCGGTGCGGGGTCTGTTGCAGTCCAGCGCGGCATCGCGTTCGGAAGCTCTGGACCTGATTCTGCGGAAATGACGCAACCGGTCGATTGCCGATGAGCCGAGCGCGAAGTATCCCCTCTGCCCCTGTCGTCATGGGCGTTCTCAACGTCACTGCCGACTCGTTCTCCGACGGTGGTCGGTACCTCGACGTCGACGCCGCCGTCGAGCACGGACTGGCGATGCGTCGTCGCGGAGTCGACATCGTCGATGTCGGTGGTGAGTCGACGCGTCCGGGGGCAGATCGGATCGATCCTGTCCTCGAAGTACAACGCGTCGTGCCGGTCATCGCCGCACTGGCCGCCGAAGGGGTGGTCACCAGCGTCGATACGATGCGCGCCTCGGTCGCCGAGGCCGCGATCGAGGCCGGTGTCGCGATCGTCAACGATGTCTCGGGCGGTCGGGCCGATACGGCCATGGCAGGCGTGGTCGCGGACGGTGGCCTGCCCTGGATACTGATGCATTGGCGGGCCGCAGGCTCCGAGTACCGCCATGCCGGGCCGGCCGATGCGTACGACGACGTGGTTGCCGACGTCCGGAGCGAACTGCTCGAACAGGTGGATCACGCAGTGGCTGCGGGAGTGGACACGGCGATGCTCGTGCTCGACCCCGGCCTCGGATTCGCCAAGAATGCCGAACACAACTGGCAACTGCTGCGCGGCCTTCCCGATCTGGTGTCGGCCGGATTCCCGGTGCTCGTCGGTGCCTCCCGTAAACGCTTCCTCGGAACTCTGTTGGCCGACCACGACGGTTCTCCGCGGCCACCGGACGGGCGCGAGATCGCCACCGCGGTGGTCTCGGCGCTCGCCGTCGCCGGGGGCGCGTGGGGTGTGCGGGTACACGACGCCCAGGCATCACTCGATGCGGTTGCCGTCGTACGGGCATGGCAGGGTGACCGGGCATGAGCGAGATCAGCAGCCGCGCCGGTGCCGGAACACGCCGTGGCGACCGCATCGAACTGCGGGGCCTGACGGTGCGCGGTAATCACGGCGTTTTCGAGTTCGAGAAGCGAGACGGCCAGGACTTCGTCGTCGACATCACCGTCTGGATGGATCTGCAACCCGCAGCCGAAACCGACGATCTCACCCGCACCCTGCACTACGGCGAACTGGCCGAGCGGGCCGCGGCAGTGATCTCGGGCCCGTCCAGGGACCTGATCGAAACGGTCTCGGCCGAGATCGCCGAGGTCGTACTGGCATACGACTCCCGGGTCGAGGCGGTGGAAGTGGTGCTGCACAAGCCGTCGGCACCCATCCCGCTCACGTTCGCCGACGTCGCTGTGGTGGCCTACCGGGAGCGATCGTGACCCGTGCCGTGCTGTCCATCGGCAGCAATGTCGGTGATTCGCTGGGTCACTTACGCTCTGTCACAGCCGAATTGGGTTCTCGAACGGTGGCCTGCTCGCCCGTCTATCGGTCCGCTCCCTGGGGCGGCGTCGAGCAGCAGGACTTCCTGAACGCCGTGGTGGTGGCCGAGGACGACGCGTTCGACGCCTGGGATTGGTTGCGCTTCGGTCAGCGACTCGAAGAGGCAGCCGACCGCGTTCGGGTGCAGCGGTGGGGTCCGCGAAGCCTCGACGTCGACGTGGTGGTGTGCGAGAACCTGATCAGTGACGATCCACGGCTGATCCTTCCGCATCCGCGCGCGCACGAGCGAGCATTCGTTCTGCGGCCGTGGCTCGACGTCGAACCCGACGCCACCCTGCGCGTCGGTGACGACGACGTACCGGTGAGCGAGTTGCTGGCGCGCCTGAGTCCGGAGGAGCGTGCGGGAGTTGTTCAGCAGGAGTGGAGCCTGCAGGAACGACCAGAAAAGCAAGAGGGTGTCGGTGATCGGTTGTGGTGACCAATCCCACGAAGGTCTGGGATGTTCTGGGTCTTTTCCTGGTTGCTTCGATCGGCACCTGGCTACTGGTTCGGGTCTTCTACGGCTCGTTCCCGCCGATTCCGGTGTACGCCGGGGCGTCGTTGTATCTGGTGGCCGTGGTGGAAGTGGTCACTGCGGTGATCGTTCGTAATCGAATCGCCGAGCATCGGGTCGGCGGTGGTCTGCACGATCTGCACCCGTTGACGGTGTTCAGGGCACTGGTGCTGGCGAAGGCATCGGTGCTGGTGGGAACCGCTGTCGTCGGGGTGTGCGTCGGGTTTCTGGTGTACGTGATGCCCCGTGCGGCGACGGTTCGGGCAGCGTCTTCGGATCGCGCCGGCGTCATCGTCGCGCTGGTGGCGGGGCTGGCCGTCGTCGCTGCCGCGGTGTGGCTCGAACAGTGCTGCCGCACCCCGAAAGACCGTGACGACGAGCGTTCTCGGTAACGCTGGAAACATTTGATTGTTACCTCGGTTGTGTAAGTGATCGGTCGAGGATGACTATTTGCGAACGATTTGCCGGTTACCCTTGTGAACATGACAGATCAGACTCGCGCAAAGAAGGGACGCCGTAAGAGGCGTAGTGCGAGCCAGCTGTTCCTCGCGGCGCTCGTCGTGTTCGGCATCATCGCCAGCGTGCTGTTGCTCTTCACCGAGAGCGTGCAGTGGATGAGGGTCGGTGTTCTCTCGGCGCTGTGGGCTGCGGTGATCGGTGCGTTTGCGATGACCAAGTATCGACGCGAGGCGGCCGCCGATCAGACCAAGGCCAAGGACCTGCAGACGGTCTACGAGCTGCAATTGGCGCGCGAGATCTCGGCGCGGCGCGAATACGAGATGAGCGTCGAAGCTCGGGTTCGCGGGGAATCGCAGCTCGAGATCGACGAGGTCGCGGCGCTGCGCAACGAACTCGCTGCCCTTCGTCAGAATCTGCAGGTGCTCTTCGACGGCAATCTGCCGACCGAACGTGTCGCCCTGCGCGCCGAGGCGATGAGGATGCAGGAACTCGGCGGTCGCGGATACGACAGCTATCAACCTGCGCCGTCCGGCCTGTACGTCCGCGGTGGCGGGAACGGCAACGGGGCGATGGCTACGGGAAATGGTCTGAACGGCGTCGGAACTCCCTACGACGAGCCGGTCACGGCCGAGACCTCGGTGGTGTACCCGGAGGATCCGGACGAGATGCCGGAGGCCACGACAACCGCCGGGGCTCCGACGGCTGCCGAGTCGGATCAGGATCCGTACGCCGAGAGTTCGTACGAGCCGTCGAGCTACGACTCGGCCGCGTCCGACGAGGGCGTCGATTCGTACGAGCGGCCCGCAGCGCAGGCGCGCCCCTACGGTGCCCCGCGACCGGCCGCACGCGTGACTCCGCCCAGCTCGCCCTTCACCGCCTACAACTTCGAGCAGGCGCGTCGGCCGGTTGCCGACTCGGAACCGGCTGCGGAGTACGCCCCGCAGGTCTCGGCCGAAACCCCCGAGACCGAGCGAGTGGCGGCCGATTCGGTCGGTTCGTACTCGGCCGAGTCCTACGCCGAGCCGGCCGAGGCCTCGCCCGAGCAGTACACAACCGAGCCCGCCGCGGATCACGGGTCCGAGCCCGGGGACGACACCGACTCGGACCGAGACGAAGACACCTACTCGGAGTCCCGCTCCTCGTTACGAGATTCGGCCGACGCGTTCTTCGGGGGCACCGGGGACCACGAGACACCGGCCGAGGACACGTCCGTCTCGCCTCGACGCAGTCGTAGGCGCGCGGAGTCGGCCGGCGACGAGGATGCGCCGGGCGCACACTCGAACGGTCGCAGCGTTGCCGAGATCATGGCCGGTCTGCAGGGCGGAGACGGCCCCGATGCATCGATGACCGATCCGGGTACTCGCCGTCGCCGCCGCCGCGCAGACTGAGAACCACATCACACCGGTACCCCATGGCACACGTGGGGTCGTGGTCGCTAGTGTTCCCTGCAGGACGTCTGGTACCCGCCGAGCGGGACTGGAACGAACGAGAGGAAGTTTTCGGTGACCTCATCAGGGTTCACTGGTGGTCTGTCTCCGGCTCGATTGACCGTGGGTGTCGTCTCGGCCGGACGAGTGGGGACCGCATTCGGTGAGGCGCTCGAACGCGTCGGGCATGTCGTTGTCGGTGCCGCCGCCGTATCGGACGCATCCGTCGCACGAGTACGTGATCGACTGCCCGAGTCTCAGGTTCTGCCCGTCGACGAGGTTGCTCGTCGCGCGGAGCTGCTGATTCTGGCCGTACCGGACAGTGAGCTGGCGTCGATCGTCGCGGGGCTCGCGTCCACCGGGGCGGTGGCGCCGGGAAAGCTGGTGCTGCACACCTCCGGCGCAAACGGGATTTCGGTGCTCGAGCCCTTGGCCGCTCTCGGTGCCGTGCCGTTGGCGATACACCCGGCGATGACGTTCAGCGGCGGAGTGGAGGACACCGACCGGATGACGGCGGCGTGCTTCGGCATCACCGCGGGTGACGAAATCGGTTACGCGGTGGCGCAGGCTCTCGTGCTCGAGATCGGCGGCGAGCCGGTGCACGTGCCCGAGAACAATCGAGCGCTCTACCACGCCGCTCTCGCGCACGGCAGCAATCACCTCGTCACTTTGGTGGTCGACGCGGTCGAAGCACTCCGAGTTGCATTGGCCGGTCCGGGTTTTCCCGGTTCGGACTCCGAACGTGGTGTGCCCGAGCGTGTTCTGGCTCCACTGCTCGAAGCGGCGTTGGACAATGCGCTGCGCAACGGGCAGTCTGCCCTCACCGGACCGGTGGCGCGCGGTGACACCGCTGCCGTCGGCAAGCATCTCGACGTGCTCGAGTCCGTGGATTCGCGGATCGCCGCCGGGTACCGGGCGCTGTCGTTGCGATCGGCGCAGCGCATCGGGGCCAAGGCAGACCTGATCGAACTTCTGGAAGGGAATCGATGACCCTCGCGGGCAGCTATACCAAGGGGCAGTTGACGGTTCACCACGATCCCGCGGTGATCACGTCGGTGTCGAAGGCACTGCGAGGCGTCGGCAAGCAGGTCGCTCTGGTGCCGACCATGGGCGCACTGCACGCCGGGCACCTGCAGCTGGTGCGCCAGGCCAAGCTCACCGGTGCCGTGGTGATCGTGTCGATCTTCGTCAATCCGCTGCAGTTCGGCGTGGGGGAGGACCTCGACGCCTATCCTCGGACCCTCGACGCCGATGTCGCGCTGCTGCGTGAGGAGGGAGTCGAGCTGGTCTTCGCACCGTCCGCGTCGGATATGTACCCGTCGGGCCCGCGCACCACGGTCCATCCCGGACCGATCGGCGCAGAACTCGAAGGTGCAAGCAGGCCAACTCATTTTGCAGGGATGCTCACCGTCGTGGCCAAGCTGCTGCAGATCGCCGCGCCGCATCGGGCGTACTTCGGGGAGAAGGACTACCAGCAACTGACGCTGATTCGTCAGATGGTGCGAGACCTGAACTTCGATGTCGCTGTCATCGGGGTTCCGACGGTCCGCGAGCAGGACGGTCTGGCCCTGTCCTCACGCAACAGGTATCTCGATGCCGAGCAGCGCGACGCTGCGATGGCGTTGTCGGCTGCCCTCGTTGCCGGGGCGCACGCAGCTGCCGGGGGCGTCGACGCCATTCTGGCAACCGCGCGCGCCGTGCTCGACGAGGCACCGCTGGTGCAGGTCGACTACCTCGAGGTACGCGACCCGCACCTCGGCCCGGCTCCCGAACGCGGAGACGGCAGACTTCTCGTGGCCGCCAAGGTGGGCACCACGAGATTGATCGACAACGTCGGTGTCGCCGTCGGCACCGGTTTCCTCGAGGCAGGAGTGGAGCCTGCGGAACGACCAGAAGAAATTACCCCGACGATCCGAAGAGCTGAGGGCACAACATGTTTCGAACGATGATGAAGTCCAAGATCCATCGCGCCACCGTCACGCACGCAGACCTGCATTACGTCGGCTCGGTGACCGTCGATCAGGATCTGATGGAGGCCGCCGACCTGCTCGAGGGCGAGCAGGTCACCATCGTCGACATCGACAACGGAGCGCGGCTCGAAACCTACGTGATCACCGGCGAACGCGGCAGTGGTGTCATCGGAATCAATGGTGCTGCAGCGCATCTGGTGAACCCGGGCGACCTGGTCATCCTGATCGCTTACGGGGTGATGAACGAGCAGGAGGTTGCCGACTACGCGCCGCGAGTGGTGTTCGTCGACGAGAAGAACCGGCCCGTCGAACTCGGCAGCGATCCGGCTCATGCGCCTGCGGGCTCCGGTCTGATCACGCCGCGCGATCTGCGGGCCGATTCCGTGCTGGTCTGATTCGATGCTCCTCGCGATCGATGTGCGCAACACCAGCACCGTGGTCGGGCTGTTCACCGGCACCGGTGACCACTCGAAGCTGCTCCGGGACTGGAGAATTCGAACAGACCCCCATGTGACGGCCGACGAGCTGGCCCTCATGTTGCGCGGTCTGCTGGGTGAGGACGCCGAACGGATCACCGGGGTGACTGCGCTGTCGACCGTGCCGTCGGTACTGCGGGAGATGCGGACCATGCTTGCGCGCTACTGGGATCACGTGGTGCACGTGATGGTCGAACCCGGTGTGCGGACCGGAGTGCCGTTGCTGGTCGACAACCCCAAAGAGGTCGGTGCCGACCGCATCGTCAATACCCTTGCTGCACATGACCTGTACGGCACAGCGTGCATCGTGGTGGATTTCGGAACGACCACCTGTGTCGACGTGGTCTCGGCCAAGGGGGAATTTCTCGGCGGTGCCATCGCTCCAGGTCTCGAGATGTCTGCGTCGGCCATGTCGACGCGCACTGCCACGCTGCGCGAGGTGGAGATGATCCGGCCTCGCTCGGTTCTGGGCAAGAACACCGTCGAGTGCATCCAGTCGGGCACCATCTTCGGGTTCGCGGGTCTGGTGGACGGTCTGGTCGGGCGAATTCGACGAGAGGTTCCCGAGGTGACCGGCGCGGACGTCGCGATCATCGGGACCGGTGACATCGCGGCGCTGATCCTGCCCGAGTCGACGACCATCGAGCACCACGAACCCGACCTGACGCTTGAGGGGCTGCGTCTGGTCTACGAACGCAACATGGCAAAGCGGCGGCCACGCTGAGTGTTTCGGTGAAGCGGGGTAGCGCCTCGGGCGTTCGTGTGTCAGAATCGTCGGCGTGATGACGTGCATGGCCACTCAGGAGTGTTGTCGAGGCTGAACCCTGCCTCGTTCGTAACACACCCCTGGAGTAGAGCTTCATGCTTTCCACACCTGTATTTTCTGCACCCTCCCGACCCACATTGTCCTCGCGGTCGGTCTCGACATTGCCGACTCGGCTGCGTCCTCCCGACCTGCTGCGGATCACCGACCAGGGCGCATCCGACGTCCTCGAGGGTCGCTTCGATCACCTGCTTCCGGGTGGCGGTCGCTGGCCGACCGACGAGCGCTGGGCCGCCCGCCTGCATTCCGACGACGATCTCGACGTCTGGTTGATCAGCTGGGTCCCCGATCGTTCCACCGAACTACACGATCACGCGGGATCTCTCGGTGCGCTGACCGTGCTCAGTGGCTCGCTGCTCGAATATCGTTGGGCTGGAACAGGACTGAAGCAGCGTCGTCTCGACGCCGGTGATCAGGCGTCGTTCCCGCTCGGGTGGGTGCACGACGTGATGCACGATCCGGCGTCGAACACGACCGGCCCCACCCTCAGCGTGCACGCCTACTCGCCACCGCTCACGGCGATGTCCTACTACGACGTGACCGAACGGTCCACGCTGCGTCGCACCCGTAGCGAGCTCACCGACGAACCCGAAAAGGCCACCGCATGACCATCGTCGAAATGCTCGAATCCGCACGCGAGACCATCGATCGCACGACCGTCTTCGAACTGCGCGACGCCGTCGACCGCGGAGCCGTCGTCGTCGACATCCGCCCTCAGGCGCAGCGCGCCGTGGAGGGAACGCTGCCGGGCGCGCTGGCCATCGAACGCAACGTCCTCGAATGGCGTCTGGACCCGACGAGTGATGCGCGCCTGGCGATCGCCGTCGACCACGACGTCGAGTGGATCGTGATCTGCTCCGAGGGCTACACGTCCTCGCTCGCGGCCGCGTCGCTCAAGCTGCTGGGTCTGCACAGGTCCACCGACCTGGTCGGCGGCTATCAGGCGCTGAAGTCGGCTGGGCTGCTCGGGGTGTTGACGCAGGCCAAGCACTGCGTTCGCGAGGCAGAGGCCGTCGCAGCGCACTGATCGTCCTCACCGCGTTGCGCTGTAAAGTGTGTGCGCGTGAGTGATACAGCTTCTACCCAGTCGGCCGACGACACACCGGAGCAGCTACGGATTCGTCGTGCCAAGCGCGCCGCGTTGCTCGAGCGCGGGGTCGAGGCGTATCCGGTGTCGGTTCCGCGCACCCATTCCCTGCTCGAGATTCGTACCGAGTTCCCCGAGCTCGAACCCGATACGACCACCGGCCTGACGGTCGGAGTCGTCGGTCGTGTCATCTTCGTTCGCAACACCGGGAAGCTGTGCTTCGCCACGCTGCAGGAGGGTGACGGCACCCAACTCCAAGCCATGATCAGCTTGGCAGGCGTCGGCGAGGACGCTCTCGCGGAGTGGAAGTCCGATGTCGACCTCGGTGACTTCGTGTTCGTGCACGGTGAGGTCATCAGCTCCCGACGCGGCGAGCTCAGCGTCATGGCCGACGCGTGGCAGATCGCATCGAAGTCGTTGCGGCCGTTGCCCGTCGCGCACAAGGAACTGAACGAAGAGACGCGGATCCGGCAGCGCTACCTGGATCTGATCACCAACCCGGCCTCGCGTGAGACTGCCCGCAAGCGCATCGCCGTCGTCCGAGAACTACGCAATGCACTCGAGCGTCGCGGGTTCCTCGAAGTCGAGACCCCGATGCTGCAGACGCTGCACGGCGGCGCGGCAGCCCGGCCGTTCGTCACGCACTCCAATGCCATGGACACCGACTTGTTCCTGCGTATCGCGCCGGAGCTGTTCCTCAAGCGCTGCGTCGTCGGCGGTATCGAGAAGGTGTTCGAGATCAACCGCAATTTCCGCAACGAGGGTGCCGACTCCTCGCACTCGCCGGAGTTCGCGATGCTCGAGACGTACGAGGCCTACGGCACGTACGACGATT
Source organism: Rhodococcus sp. ARC_M5 (assembly GCF_022810405.1). Lineage (GTDB taxonomy): Bacteria > Actinomycetota > Actinomycetes > Mycobacteriales > Mycobacteriaceae > Rhodococcoides > Rhodococcoides navarretei. The sequence continues at coordinate 373,296 of NZ_JALGQE010000002.1, read as the reverse complement.
CGGCGAAGATGACGCGTGAGCTGGTCCAGGAAGTGGCCATGGCAGCGCTCGGATCCACGGTCGTCACACTGCCCGACGGCACGACCTACGATCTCGGCGGCGAGTGGACGACGCTCGAGATGTACCCGTCGCTGTCGGAGTCGCTGGGATTCGACGTCACCCCCGACACGACCGTCGACGAGTTGCTCGCCATCGCCGACAAGGTGGGCGTCGAGGTGCCACGCAAGGACGGCGTCCCGATCTACGGCCACGGCAAGCTCGTCGAGGAGCTGTGGGAACACCAGGTGGGCGACGCGTTGACCGAACCGACGTTCGTCCGCGACTTCCCGGTCGAGACGTCCCCGCTGACGCGTCAGCACCGCAGCAAGCCAGGCGTCACCGAGAAGTGGGACCTGTACGTCCGTGGGTTCGAGCTGGCCACCGGCTACTCCGAGTTGGTCGATCCGATCATCCAGCGTGAGCGTTTCGAGGACCAGGCGCGCCAAGCCGCCGCGGGCGACGACGAGGCCATGGTGCTCGACGAGGACTTCCTCGCCGCGATGGAACAGGGCATGCCGCCGACCACCGGAACCGGCATGGGCATCGACCGTCTGTTGATGGCGCTGACCGGGTTGGGGATCCGCGAAACGATCCTGTTTCCCATCGTCAAGCCGTCTCAGGCCTGATTCGACGGTAAAGAGTTGTTCGCCAGCAGCGGACAGTGAATGGGAAACGTTTTGCATAGTGCCTGCGTTATGAACAGTAAGCAGGCACAGCAGTCCGGATCCGCGGGCGGTTGCGCAGCATTTCAGGGGTGGAGGGTCGGCGTTCGTCACGTCGGCCAACTACAGTGAGAATCAGTCTTACCTTCAAATGCACAAGCGACCTCAGCGTATGGACACTGCGGCGCTAGAAGAACTGGTGGGCGAGCTACCACCCACCAAGAAGTGAGGGAGAGCGATGTTCGAGAGGTTCACCGATCGCGCGAGGCGTGTTGTCGTCCTGGCTCAAGAAGAAGCCCGGATGCTCAACCACAACTACATCGGCACGGAGCACATTCTGCTCGGCCTCATCCACGAGGGCGAAGGCGTCGCAGCGAAGTCTCTCGAGTCGCTGGGCATCTCCCTCGAAGGAGTACGCAGCCAGGTCGAGGAGATCATCGGCCAGGGCCAGCAGGCTCCGTCCGGTCATATCCCGTTCACCCCGCGCGCCAAGAAAGTACTCGAGCTCAGCCTGCGTGAAGCACTGCAGCTCGGCCACAACTACATCGGCACGGAGCACATTCTGCTGGGACTGATCCGCGAAGGCGAAGGCGTCGCAGCTCAGGTCCTGGTCAAGCTCGGAGCCGACCTCAACCGCGTGCGCCAGCAGGTCATCCAGCTGCTGTCGGGCTACCAGGGCAAGGAGCCGTCCGAGAGCGGCAGCGGCCGCGGCGAGGCGGGCACCCCGTCGACGTCACTGGTTCTCGACCAGTTCGGACGCAACCTGACCCAGGCCGCGCTCGAAGGAAAGCTCGACCCGGTCATCGGTCGCGCGAAGGAAATCGAGCGCGTGATGCAGGTGCTGTCGCGTCGTACCAAGAACAACCCCGTCCTCATCGGTGAGCCCGGTGTCGGTAAGACCGCAGTCGTCGAAGGCCTGGCTCAAGCCATCGTCAACGGCGAGGTCCCCGAGACGCTCAAGGACAAGCAGCTCTACACCCTCGACCTCGGCTCGCTCGTGGCCGGCAGCCGTTACCGCGGTGACTTCGAGGAGCGCCTGAAGAAGGTGCTCAAGGAGATCAACACCCGCGGCGACATCATCCTGTTCATCGACGAGCTGCACACGCTCGTCGGCGCAGGTGCCGCCGAAGGTGCCATCGACGCAGCGTCGATCCTCAAGCCGAAGCTGGCTCGTGGCGAACTGCAGACCATCGGTGCCACCACCCTCGACGAGTACCGCAAGTACATCGAGAAGGACGCCGCACTCGAGCGTCGTTTCCAGCCCGTCCAGGTCGGCGAGCCGACCGTCGAGCACACCATCGAGATCCTCAAGGGTCTGCGCGATCGCTACGAGGCTCACCACCGCGTCTCGATCACCGACGGTGCACTCGTCGCGGCAGCCACCCTGGCCGACCGGTACATCAACGATCGGTTCTTGCCCGACAAGGCAATCGACCTCATCGACGAGGCGGGCGCGCGGATGCGCATCCGCCGGATGACCGCGCCGCCAGACCTGCGTGAGTTCGACGACAAGATCGCCGACGCGCGCCGGGAGAAGGAATCGGCCATCGACGCACAGGACTTCGAGAAGGCTGCGAACCTGCGCGACAAGGAGAAGACCCTCGTCGGTCAGCGCGCCGAGCGGGAGAAGCAGTGGCGCTCCGGTGACCTCGACGTCATCGCCGAGGTGGACGACGAGCAGATCGCCGAGGTTCTGGGCAACTGGACTGGCATCCCCGTCTTCAAGCTCACCGAGGAAGAGACCACGCGTCTGCTCCGCATGGAAGACGAGCTGCACAAGCGGATCATCGGCCAGGTCGAGGCAGTCAAGGCAGTCTCCAAGGCGATCCGTCGTACCCGTGCCGGTCTGAAGGACCCGAAGCGTCCGTCGGGCTCGTTCATCTTCGCCGGCCCGTCCGGTGTCGGTAAGACCGAGCTGTCGAAGGCTCTCGCGAACTTCCTGTTCGGCGAGGACGACGCACTGATCCAGATCGACATGGGCGAGTTCCACGACCGCTTCACCGCGTCGCGCCTGTTCGGTGCTCCTCCCGGATACGTCGGCTACGAAGAGGGTGGCCAGCTCACCGAGAAGGTCCGCCGCAAGCCGTTCTCCGTCGTGCTGTTCGACGAGATCGAGAAGGCCCACTCGGAGATCTACAACACGCTGCTCCAGGTCCTGGAAGACGGTCGTCTGACCGACGGACAGGGACGCACGGTCGACTTCAAGAACACCGTGCTGATCTTCACCTCGAACCTCGGTACCGCAGACATCTCGAAGGCCGTCGGTCTCGGCTTCTCCTCGGGTGAAGGCACCGGCTCGAACTACGAGCGGATGAAGCTCAAGGTCAACGACGAGCTGAAGAAGCATTTCCGCCCCGAGTTCCTGAACCGCATCGACGACATCGTCGTGTTCCACCAGCTCACCCGAGACGAGATCATCCAGATGGTCGATCTCATGCTCAACCGAGTCGAAGGTGCGCTCAAGAACAAGGACATGGCGATCGAGGTCACCGAGAAGGCCAAGTCGTTGCTGGCCAAGCGTGGATTCGACCCCGTACTGGGTGCACGGCCACTGCGTCGCACCATTCAGCGCGAGATCGAGGACGCCCTGTCGGAGAAGATTCTCTTCGGCGAGATCGAAGCCGGCCAGATCATCCTGGTCGACGTCGAGAACTGGGACGGCGAAGGCGCAGGCGAGGACGCGAAGTTCACGTTCCGCGGCGAGAAGAAGGCCATCATCGTCCCCGACGAGGTTCCGGTCGATCTGGCCAAGGCCACCGGAGACAGCGACAGCGAGTAAGTTTCACAGCTCCACACAACGGGCGATCCTCTTCGGAGGGTCGCCCGTTGTCGTATGTCCGCCCACGCCGTTCGCCTCCCGTCCGCCCACCCGCCCGTCCGTTCGCGTCAATGGACCACTGCACTCTTCAGACGTATGCAACGGTCCATTCACGCGCGCAGAGGTCGGGCGTGAATGAACCCTTGTACCGGTCAGACGTGTGCAGTGGTCCATTGACGCAGGACCCGAGGGACGAGGGCAACGGCGATGACGGCAAGTTCGGCCAGCAGGATCCAGAACAGCAGAGTCACATCGGGAGCCCAGCGGGCCAGGGTCGAGATCGGTGCCCCAGTGAGCATCGGCATTCCGAAGTACAGCACTCCTCCGGCGATGGCTGCCATCAGGATGTGCACAGTTGTCCATCGGCTCGGGGGAGTCTTGATGCGAAACAGGATTCGGCCCGCGCACAGTGCCAGCAACACCGCGAGTGTGCTCAACGCGATCACAGCGATCTCGTAGAGCCCGAAGCCTGCGGCACGAGGCTCGTCGACACCGAGTCGGGCCAGAACGAGCGAGCGGGCTGCCGAGGCGAGCTTGTCGGCCTCGAGTTCTCCGTATCTGTTGGTCGCGAGCACCACTGCCAGATGGCGCTCCGGGACGAGCGCGACGTGGGTGAAATAGCCCGGGACCGCGCCCGAATGCCATCGCATCTCGGTACCGTCGGGCAGCGTTTCGACGTACCACCCGCGCCCGTACGCTGTGCCCGAGCCCGTGGGCACCGTCTCGGGACTGTTCGACGCCGGAGCAGTCAGTTGCCTGGATGCATAGCGTGCGAGTTCGTCGATGGAACCACTCAGATAGCCGTAACCCATTCCAGCGGAGTCGATTCCGGTATCGATACTGCGGGGGAAGGTGAAGAACGGTACGTGGCCGGGTGCGACCGCGCCGACGGTGTGCACTCCGGTCTCACGGGCCACGACGTCGGCGAATCGCTCTACGGTCACCTTCTCCACGATCGCCTGCAGCAGTAGATAATTCAGGCTCGAGTAGCGAAAGGTGCCGCGGTCGGCGGTGGTGACGTCCAGGGTGGGTACGACATCGAGCGCTCGCTCCGTACGCCCCCACACGTCCAGTTCGGTGACGTCGTGGGGGAGCTCGCTGGTGTGGTGGATCAGGTCGTCGATCGTGACGTCGCCCGAAAGGATCGAATCACCCTCCGGTAGAACGGTGTTCACAGTTGCTTCGATGTCCAGGACCTGACGTTCGGCGAGCGAGTACACCGTCGCCGCCGTCACCGACTTCGACACCGACCCCCACACGAACGGCGTCGCGTCGTCGATCGGTGCGCCGTCGCCGTCGACTCCGTAGTCGACGTTCTCGATGACCTCCCGTTCGGAGACGACCCGGAACGCCACCCCCGGTAGCCCCAGCTCGTCGGCCACAACCCCGATGTCCGACGCCGGGCCGGGGTCCGGTGGGATGGGGGAGCCCGCGGTCAGGACTGCCGCCACGGTGAGGAGGGCGTGCACGATGCGCATGGATGCAGTGAACCAACCTCATCGAGGTCGACGCCTCGGTGAACACCCTGATTTCACGCCTGAGATCAGGGTGTGTGAATCAGCCCGGCGATCCAGGGCATGACATCGGAATACGCAGCCAGGGCTCCCGGGAGGTGGTTCGCGCCCTTGTAGGGGATTGCCGGGAACTCGTACTCGCGGTAGGTGACGTCGGCACCCAGGTCTTCCCAGCGCCGAAGCAGAGTTCGACTCTGCTCGATGGGTACGGTGTCGTCCTCGACTGCCTGCGACAGGTACACCGGCATGGCCGGGGCGACGCGGCCGACAGTGTTCGCTGCGGTCACCTCGGCGAAAGCCGGGCTGCTCAGCTGGTCGATGAGTGGCCGGCCGTCCTCGGTCAGTTCGCTGGTGTGCACGATCTCGGTGGCCGCGGGGTCGGTGGTGCACCAGTTCTGCGCGGCATCGAGTGCGGCGTTGCCGTCGGCGTCGAAGAGGCTGCGGATGCTCTCCGCTCGTTCCGGGTAGGCGTTGATCATGCCGTCGACGGCAAAGAGCACGGCGCTGCCGAGAGTCGTGTTGTCCAGGGTGTCGATGTTGAGCGTCGGATCTGCCGGCGGTGCACCGACATACGCCCCGACGATATCGAGGTCCGGCGCGTACGTGGCGGCCAACTCCGCAGCGGCTCCCGAGGCGAATCCGCCTTCGGAGTAGCCGAACAGCACCACCGGGGTGTCGGTGTCGGCGTGTGCCACTCGGGCGGCGTCGAGCAGAGCGCGGCCCGAGGCGATGCGGTTCAGATACGTGTGTCCGCCGGGGGTGCCCAGCCCCTGGTAGTCCGTCGCGACGACGCGGTAGCCGGCCAGCAGCAGCGGCAGGATGGCGGGCGACGACCCGACGGTGCCGAGAACTGCGGATCCGGCGCAGCGGTCGGCCATACCGGACGTGCCGGGTGCGTAGGCGATCACCGGTCGGGGGCCGGGTCCCGACCATGGAGCGGTGGGGGTCATCGAGTAGCCGGAGACGACCATGGGGTCGTCGTGGGTATCGGTGGATCGATAGAGGATGCGTTCGATGTCGAAACCCAGTCCGAATCCTTTGGGCGAATTCATCGGCGTCGTCCTCACCACCTCGCCAGGAGCTGCTGTGGCGATGGTCGGGACCGGTGCGTCGTAGAAGTCCCGCAGTGAATCGGCGGTCGCCACCGGCGTCGACACCGCCAGCATCACCGCCGTTGCGATCGCCACTGCCCCTACTGAGCCCTTCATCTGTCGCATCCTTCGTGTCGAGATTCCCGCACTCGATGGCCCGGCTGTGCCGCCGACGTTAGCCTGAGTATCGGTCCTGCACAGGGTCGACAACGAAAGGATTGACGTTCGATGCCAACTCGTACCTCACGCACAGCTTGGAACGGCACCCTCGAGCAGGGTTCCGGCCAGGTCGAGCTGTCCAGTTCCGGCGCAGCGACTTTCGACGTGTCGTTTCCCAAGCGCGCCGCCGAGAACGCCGACGGCACCACCAGCCCCGAGGAACTGATCGCAGCTGCTCACTCGAGCTGCTACGCGATGCAGCTGTCGGCCCTGATCGCCGAGGCGGGCGGCACCCCGCAGAGCCTGGAGGTCACGGCCGACGTTTCGCTCGGTCCCGACCAGCCGGGGTTCAAGCTGACGGGCATCAAGCTGACCGTTCGCGGCGAGGTCGACGGTCTCGACGCGGACGGATTCGCGAAGGCCGCTCAGGCGGCAAAAGAAACCTGCCCTGTCAGCAAGGCGTTGACCGGCGTCGACATCACCTTGGATGCGTCTTTGGAGGGCTGAACAGACGCGGGGCCCGATGTGAGACTGGCGAACAATCGTCAGGTTTGAAATAGTTCATCACTTGACCCATCTTCGGATGATTCGGTGACGAATTCAGGTCACACGTCGGGTTCGATTGGCTGTTGCGTACGTTCGGGGTACGCACCGACCGGCCTAGGAAGGAACGGTTCACCATGTTGTGGACGCGCTTCCTGGGTCTCGGTGCGATTGCAGTGGTGGCTTACTCGATCGCCCCGCACGGACTACCCCAGAATGCGATCTATGCAATCGTGCTCTCGGCCACAGTGGCAGCGTTCGTGTATCGCTACGTCCGCGAACCTGGTGCGGACAAGCGGACGTGGAAGTACCTGGCCGTCGGCGTCGGCAGTTGGGGCGTCGGCGACGCGCTGATAGCCGTGACGAAAGTCGACGGTGCTCGTATGCCGACGTTGTCGGCCGCGGACGCGTTCTACTTGCTGGGCTACGCGATCATCGCAGTCGGGTTCGCCCGGGCCGCCGACGAGAACGGCCTGGTGTTCGGGCTGGAAGAGCTGTACGAATGCTTGATCGTCGCCGTCGGCTTCGGTCTCGTCACCTGGGTGTTCGTCGTTTCCGACGGCTCGGCACGGTCGTTGTCCGAGGCCGTCTCCCTGTGGCCGGCAACGGCATACCTCACCGTCGACGCGTTCCTGTTGACCCTCGTCGTCAGTTTGTACCTCGTCACGCGGTCGGTCACCGTTCCCTTCCTGGCCGCAGCAGCGGGAGTTGTACTACTCGTTGCCGCCGACTGCGCGTCCTACGCCGCCGCGATCGATATCGAGATCTATCGATCGACGTTTCCGAACGCGATGTGGCTGGCCGCTTACGTCTGCTTCGGCGTCATCGCCCTGCACGACGAGCAGAAATCGGTCAGGCGGGCCGCCCGGCCCGGTCCGCTCAGGTTCGGCAAGGGGCGGTTTTCCACTCTCTCGGTTGCGGTAGCCGTGACACCGACGGTGATGACCGTGCAGCTGGCTCGCGGCGTTCCGGTCGCGCAATGGGGTTGGGTCATCGTAGGGTCCTCGGCGCTGGTCATCGTGCTTGTCGGGTGCTTGATGGCGCGCTTCGTGCGGACTCTGCGGTTTCAGGCCGCGATCCTCGAGGACGTTGCACGGACCGATGCGGTGACCGGACTCGCCAGTCGGCGTCTACTTCGCGAGCGATTGGACTCGATGCTTGCCACTCGCGGTGATTCGGATGTATTCACGCTGGTGGTCGACATCGACCGCTTCGCTCAGATCAACGAGACGTTCGGTTACAGCGTGGGTGACAGTGTGCTGCGTGAGATCGGCCATCGACTCGTCGCATCGGTTCGATCGGACGATCTGGTGGGACGCCTCGGCGGCGATCAGTTCGTCGTGGCGATGTGTCGTCGCCCAGGCCTCATCGACGCGAACGAGACCGCCGCACAGCTGCAGTTCGCCGTCAGTCGCAAGATGTTCGTCCACGACATCAATGTGGCCCTCGACGCGACGGTCGGAATTGCGGCCATCGACGAGTCGTCGGCACGTGCGCGCCGAGAGGTCTGCCCTTCGGCAATGCCGGTCGACGGTAACGCGATGATGCAGCAGGCTCATGTGGCGCTGACCGCGGCCAAGGCGGGGCAGACCCGAGTCGGTAGATACGAACCAGACATGGATCGTGACCGACACGATCAGATGCGGTTGCTGGGCGAGCTCGACACCGCGATTCGGGATCACCAGCTCCGGGTGTTCTTCCAGCCCTGCCTGGATCTCGAGTCGGGCAGCGTCGATCGCGTCGAAGCCCTACTTCGGTGGCTGCACCCGCGTGAGGGCTTGATCGGACCGTCGATGTTCCTGCCCGACGCCGAGCGCACCGGAATGTTGCCCGCCATCACTGCGCTCGTGCTCGACGAGGCGCTGGCGCAATGCAGCACGATGCGGCGCGACGGCATCAATCTGTCTGTCTCGGTGAATCTTTCGGTCCGAAATCTGCTCGACGCTACGCTCGCCGAACAGGTTTCCGCCGCGCTGGCGAAGTACGCGGTGCCTGCGCACGCCCTGGAGTTCGAGGTCACCGAGACCACCGCTATGACCGACCCGGTGCGCTCGGTGAATGCCTTGGCGTCCCTGCGACGCCTGGGAGTCACCATCGCCATCGACGATTACGGAACCGGTTACAGCTCACTGGCGTATCTGCAGACTCTGCCGGTGCAGACGCTCAAGATCGACCGCTCGTTCGTGTCGAAGATGAACTCCGACGAGACCGACGCATCGATCGTGCGCTCGACCATCGACCTGGCTCGAAGCCTCGGGGTGCGGGTGATGGCCGAAGGGGTCGAGGATGCAGGCACGCTGGACGCACTCCGAGAGTTGGGCTGCGACGGTGTCCAGGGCTACTACCTCGGCAGACCGATGCCCGCAGAGTTCTTGGCCGAGGCCGTGGCGAAACTGGACTCGGAGATGCCGACGAGGTTCGAGTGGGAACTCGCCCGTCAACACATCTGAACGGACGCGTCCGCTCTCACGAAGCGGCAGGTACGTCCAACACGACCTCGAATTCGAGCAGCGATGCTCCCGACGACACCGGCTTGCTCTCCCCTGAACCCGCGTGTGCCTGGCGAGACGGCCCACCGGACCACGCCTGGAACGACTCCTCGTCCTCCCACTGGGTGACGACGAAGTAGCGGGATTCGCCCTTGACCGGCCGGAGCAGCTGGAACCCGAGGAAGCCCGGGGAGCCGTCGACCGAGCCGGCGCGCGCGGCGAAGCGCTTTTCGAGTTCGGGGCCTGCGCCCTCGGGTACGTCGATCGCGTTGATCTTCACAATGGCCATGCCCGCGAGATTACTCCGCCGTTATGCTCGGCGATGATGCTCTACGACGAGGGTGGATCCGGCCGTTCGATGCTGCTGCTGCACGGGCTGATGGGCAGTGCTGCCACCTGGAGCAGGCAGGTTCCGTGGCTCAGACAGTTCGGGCACGTCCACACCTACGATGCGCCGGGGCACCGTCGCCCCCCACCGGCCGAGCTCACCACCGAGTTCTTCGTGGCCGATCTGCTCGAGCAGTTGGAGACACTGGGGCCCAGTGTGCTGATCGGCCATTCGATGGGAGCGTTGCACGGTTGGTGTGCCGCCGCGCAACGACCCGACCTGGTGACCGCGCTGGTGGTCGAGGACATCGCTCCTGACTTCAGGGGCCGCACCGCAGACGACTGGGCTGCGATGATCCGGGCGTGGCCGCAGCCCTTTCCCGACGCCGACGCGGTACGTGAATTCTTCGGAGATGTTGCGGGACAGTACTTTCTGGACTCCTTCGACCGAGGCGACGGCGGATGGCGACTGCACGGCGACGTCGACACTTTCGAGTCGATTTCGCAGGAGTGGGGGACGCGGCACTTCTGGGACCAGTGGGATGCCGTCGATGCTCCGGTCTTGCTGATCGAGGGTGAACACACCATCACCCCGGCGGGTCAGATGACGCAAATGCACTCGCGCAAGCCCGGATCGGTGTACGTGCGGATCGAGAAGGCGGCGCACCTGATTCACGACGAGGCTCCCGAGCAGTATCGGATGGCGGTCGAGGAGTTCCTGCGCACACTAAGATGATCCGAATGCCGCTCGCGAAGCTCAACGGAATCGACCTCAACTACGACGTGACCGGCGACGGCCCACTCGTGGTGTTGGTGATGGGGACCGGTAGTCCGGGGCGAGTCTGGCGAACCCATCAGGTTCCGGTGCTGGTGAAGCAGGGGTACCGGGTCGTCACCTTCGACAATCGCGGTATCGCGCCGTCGTCCGAGTGTGCGGGCGGGATGACGCTGGACGACCTGGTTGCCGACACCGCTGCCCTCATCGAACACCTCGGCGGCGGTGCAGCACGCGTCGTCGGCACCTCGATGGGTGCCCGCGTCACCCAGGAATTGGCTTTGGCCAGGCCGGATCTGGTCTCGCATGCAGTGATGATGGCCACCTTCGGCAAGACCACCACCTTTCGTGCGCAGATGTCGAAGGGCGAGAAGGATCTCCACGACGCCGGGATCGAATTACCCGCGTCGTACCGCGCGGCAATGACTGCGATGCAGAACTTTTCACCGAAGACCCTGGCCGACGACGGTGCGATCGGTGATTGGCTGGCGATCCTCGAATATTCGGGTGGTAAGAAGACTGCGGGCATGCGAGCGCAGATCGGACTCGAAATGCGCGCCGGGACAGACCGATTGGCGGCGTATCGGCGGATTGCAGCCAAGTCGCTCGTCATCGGATTCGCCGACGACCGAATGATCCCCGTGCAGCAGTGCCGCGACGTCGCCGACGCGATACCGGGTGCGCGCTACGTCGAGATCGCCGACACCGGTCACTTCGGTTACCTCGAACGCCCCGATGCCGTCAATGCGACTCTGGTCGAGTTTCTCGCTCAGTAGCGAACTCTCGGCGTCGGGGTGCGGAGGAAAATCACGCAGCACACCGCTGTCACCGCCATTGCCGCTGCCATGGCCGAATAGGCGAAGCGAAAGTCCGTCAGCCCGGCGGCAATGGTGAGCAGCGCCAACCCCATCGCGCCACCGAACTGCTTGGCCGTGTTCATCAATCCCGACGCGGCCCCGGCGTCCGAGCGTTCGACCCCGCTGGTCACCGCAGTGGCCAGCGGTGTGTTGAGCAGCCCGCCGCCGATTCCGATCAGAATCGACGGCACCCCCACCGAAGCGACGTACCCGGGTGCGCCTGAGGCCGTCGCGAGGACAAGTAGTCCGGCAGCGGCCAGGGTCGCGCCGGCAGCGGCGACAAGGTGCGCGGGGATTCTGCGCATCAGAGGTGGAGTGATCGCCACGCCGGTCACGACGAGAGCCACGGTGAGCGGCAGAAAACCTATCGCTGCCTGGAGCGGAGACCGTTGCAGCAGCTGCTGCATCTGGTAGGTCAGGTACAGCCAGATCGGAATCTGGAACACCGCACCGGTGAGCAGAGTCAGCAGGTTTCCCACGACCACGCTCCGTATCGCGAACAATCGCAACGGGATCAGCGGTGCGCGTGATCGACGATGTCGAAGCACGAACCCGATCGATCCGGCCGAGGCGAGAAACATCATCGTCACCGACAGCGCACGTGAGCCACCCGCTCCGAGTTGCGTGACCGCCACGGTCGACGCGCCGAGGGCCAGCGCCCCGGAGAGCGCACCGATCGCGTCGAGCCCGGTCTGTGGCGACGGAGTTTCGGCGCGCCCAACGCCGAGGTACCGCCGAGCGGCCACCAGCAGCGCGAGGCCGATGGGCAGGTTGATCAGCAGAACTGCACGCCACGAGACGTATTCGGTCAATGCGCCGCCCAGTATGTTGCCGACTCCACCTCCGGCGACACTGATCGCCGTCCATACCGCAACTGCGCGTGTTCGCATGGGCCCTTCGGGGAAGGTGACGGTGAGCACAGTGAATGTTGCCGGGGACACGATTGCCGCGGCGAGACCCTGGACGATGCGCGCGGATACCAATATCGGACCGGTAGTCGCGAATCCGCCGGCCACGCTGGCGGCGACGAACAGGCAGACGCCGAAGAGAAATACCTTCCGGATGCCTCGGGTGTCTGCCGCACGCGCTCCGACGAGCAGGGCTGCCGCGAACGCGACGGTGTATCCGCTGGCCACCCATTGCACGTCCGAGTCTTCGAAGCTCAGTGTGGTAGCGATCTTCGGCAGCGCGATGTTCACGACCGATGCGTCGAGCACCACCAGGAGCTGCGCCAGGCAGGCCACCGTCAGTACGCCCCACGAACGATCTCGCACGATGCCCGCCCTCTGGTTGGTACAGCTGTATAACTCTTCCTTGGTACAGTTGTATCAAACGATGGAGGGTGGGCGGAAGATGGTCGGCGAGGATCGACGAGAGCAGATCCTCTCGGCCGCAGAACGGGTGGCGACCGTCGATGGACTCGAGGCGCTGACCATGCGTAGCGCGGCCGCGGCAGCAGAGGTGTCGCTGCGATTGGTTCAGTACTACTTTCACTCCAAGGCAGGGCTGCTCGACGCCGTTCTGACGCGCTTCTCCGAGCGCGGTTACGCGGACTCTCGATCCCGGATCGAGGCGATCGCCGGCGCTTCGGCGGCACGCCGACTGCAGATGTTCGCCCGTTCGGTGTTGCCCATCGACGACGAGGGCAGGCGATTTCATCGACTCGGGGTGTCGTTCGCATCCCTGGCGTTGCGAGAACCCGACGTGGCCCAGTCCGCGTATCGAGCCAATCTTCTTGTGCTGGAGTCGGTTCTGGCCCACATGATCGCCGACGCCTGCGCGGAGAGCGGCTCGGACCGAATCGACGCCGTTGCGGAGGCTCGGCTGCTCATGGCCACGCTGCACGGCCTGGGGACGATGATGATGGTTGCGCATATCAACGAGATCGATGCAACCGATGTGGTGGACCGATTGCTCAGTGGCAGAACGTGGTTCGATGCCACGGGCCGAAACTAACCGTCCGAACCCTCGCCCGCGAGTGCGAACAATCCGGACTCGGTTTGTTCGATCAATCCGTCGGTGAGCAAGGAATCGAGAGCTCGGTCGCGTTGAGTCGGGTCGGTGGGCCAGACGATGTCGAGTTGGGCCCGCTCGACCGGGCCGGTGCTCTCCCGCAGGACCGACATGAGCTTGCCCCGCACCTGCCGATCCGTGCCGGCGAACTTCTGGACCTTCTTGGCGGGGCCGGTGTGCGCGGGCCTCCCGGCTTCGATCCAGGCGCACTCGGGAAGTGGGCACAGCAGACACGCCGGATTCTTGGCGGTGCAGATGAGCGCACCGAGCTCCATCAACGCCGCCGAATACCGGGCCGCGCGGGGTACGTTCTCCGGCAGCAATTGCTCCACGTCGGCCAAATCTCGTGTGGTCGAGGGATTTCCGGGCTCGGCGTTGCCGTGCATCGCACGCGCGACGACGCGTCGAACATTGGTGTCCACCACTGGAACTCGCTGACCGTAGGCGAAAGTCGCCACCGCTCTTGCTGTGTAGGCACCGATGCCCGGCAGGCTCAACAGCGTCTCGACGTCGCGGGGCACCTCGTCGCCGTACTCCTCGGCGAGCACCCGAGAACACTCGTGCAACCGCAATGCCCGACGCGGATAGCCCAATTTGCCCCACGCACGAAGCACCTCGGCCTGCGAGGACGCGGCCATCGCCGAGGGCACCGGCCACCGCTGCACCCACTGCTCCCAGATGGGTGCCACCCGCACCACCGGAGTCTGCTGCAGCATGATCTCGCTCATCAGAATCTGCCAGGCGCTGACGCCCGGACGACGCCACGGCAGGTCACGTCCGTCGGTGTCGAACCACCCGAGCAGAGCCTCGGCATCGATCGGCAACTGTGCGCCCTTCTTCTCGTGTCTGTGATCGGTACCAACAGTAGTGAACCCAACTCGCCGTACGCCCGCTGCGCGTGCACAATGAAACCCATGCCTGCTTCGAATCCGATCGCTGCCTGGAAGTCACTCAAGGAAGGCAACCAACGGTTCGTCTCCGGAGAGGTCCTGCACCCGTCGCAGGGCATCGAGGATCGTGCTCGGCTCGAGAGTGCGCAGCATCCCGGTGCCATCCTCTTCGGCTGCGCCGACTCGCGTGTTGCCGCAGAAATCATCTTCGATCAGGGCCTCGGCGACATGTTCGTCGTTCGCACCGCCGGTCATGTCGTGGACTCCGCAGTCCTGGGTTCCATCGAGTACGGCGTCGCGGTTCTGAAGGCGCCGCTGATCGTGGTGCTCGGCCACGACCACTGTGGCGCAGTCCAGGCGACCGTCGACGCCCTCGAAAGTGGAGACGTCCCCGGTGGCTACATCCGCGACGTCGTCGAGCGCGTCACGCCGTCGGTGCTCTCGGCCCGACGTGACGGTCACGAGGCCGTCGACGAGTTCGAGGCACGGCACGTCCAAGAGACCGGCAATCTGCTGATGCAGCGTTCCCGCATCGTCGCCGAGAAGGTCGAGGCCGGGGAACTCGCGATCGTCGGCCTCACCTACCAGCTCTCGAAGGGGCACGCGCAGTTGCGTGAGGTCATCGGCGACATCGGCGAACAGCCCGCCTGACTCGTTCCCGAGCCCGCGCGAGCGAGGCGTTCGCGCGACACGCCGCGTGGGCTCAGGGATAGGTTGCCTCGGGCCGCATACGGTTGATTCGTGTTGGAACCGACCGGGCCTTTGCCTCCCGAAATCTACTGGCGACGCCGCGCGCTCGCCATCGGTGCGGCCGTTGTCGTCCTCGGATTGATCGTATGGTTCATCGCCTCGCTCAGCGGCGGTTCCGACGACACCGAGGCCGCTCCCGCCGGGGTCGTGGCGGCTCCGGCTACAACCTCGGCTCTGCCGTCGCCGAGCTCGTCCGCCACCGAAGGTGGCTCGGGTGGCTCGGGTGGTTCCGGTGGCTCAGGTGGTTCCGGCGGCTCGGGTGGCGGAACGGACTCCGCTGCCGGTGGTGGCGCAGCTGCGACCACCAGCGGTGCCCCGGCCCCCGTCATTGCCAATCAGTGCCCGGACCAGTCACTCGCGATCAAGGTGACGCCGGAGCAGGCCACCTACCGTCTGGGCGAAGAGCCCGTGTTCACCGTGGTCATCACCAACATCGGCTCCACCGAATGCCAGCGTGACGTCGGTGCCGGGTTGCAGCAGGCACTCGTCTACACCCTCGACAATCAGCGCATCTGGTCCAACATCGACTGCTTCCCCAACGCCGCATCGGATCTGCGCACCTTCAAGCCCGGCGAACAGGCCGGCTTCACCGTCAAGTGGTCCGGCACCAATTCGGTTCCCGGATGCGGCGAAGAGCGCATCCCGGTCGGTGTCGGTGCTTACCAGGCGATCGCCCAGCTCGGTGAACTCAAGAGCGCGCCGGAGCCGTTCAACATCACCGGCTGAGTACGGTCGAATGTCATGACCACTTCGACAGCTCTCGCCCGCTCCGCCTACAAGACGTTCGAACCCTTTCACGTCACCGCGTACTTCAACCCCGAACTGGGTGCGGCATACGAGGACACCGGCCTCGACGGTCACGCCTGGTACGTCGGGGCTCGGGCGGCCCCGATGGGACCGTGCGCGCCGAGTGTCGTCGCTGCTGCGTTCTACAACTTCAATCCGGTCCTGATCGAGCGTGCGTGGCCTGCCGCGGTTGCTGTCGGCCTGGAGACGGTGTCCGATCGCCGATGGACCTTGCTCGACTCCGTTCTCGGAACGGCTCTCGGCTCCTTGGCGGCCGACCCTGCTCTGGCCACGTTGGCGGGCCGTCTGGGCGACATCGGCGACACCGCCTCGTTCGCGGGACGACCGCTCGCGGCCGCATGGCACTCCGCCGCTCGACCCGAGACGCCGCATCTCGCCCTGTGGCACTCGATCACCGTCCTTCGCGAATGGCGCGGCGACGGACACCTCGCCGCTTTGATCGACGCAGAACTCGACCCGACGGAAGCCGCCGTCTTCCACGAGGCCGACCGCACGACCCCGCAGCCCGGCCGTCGGGCGCTCGGCAAGCGCATCACGCAGCTGACCAGGCAGTGGTCCGAGAGCGAATGGGGTTCTGCTGCAGAACGACTCGCAACGCGCGGACTGCTCACCATCTCGGCCGAGGGCGAGACGTTGACCGACAGCGGCGTCGAGCTCGATCAGCACATCGAGGATCGCACCGACATCATGGCGTCGGCCGTGTGGAAGAACGTTTCGGACGCCGAGCAGTTGATCACCAGTGCCCGGCCGTACGTGAAGGCCGTCATCGACGCCGGCTTCCTGCCGGGGACGAAGAAGAAGGCGTCCTAGTCGTACGGCCCCGAGATCGAGGCCTCGGCCAGTCTGGACAGGCCTTCGCGGATGTGGCGGGCCCACAGGCCACCGATGCCGTCGACCGACTGCAGGTCGGCGGCGGTGGCCGCGAGCAGACCCTGCAGTGTGCCGAATGCGCCGACGAGTCGATGAATCTGGCTGAACTGCAACCTCGGGACTCGGGTGAGTACCCGATACCCGCGGGGGCTCATCGGGGTGTCGAGGGCTTCGATGGTCGCGGGATAGCCGAAGGCTCGGGCCAGCGTCGTCAGATCCAGCAGATCGACGTCGGTCAGTTTGTCGAGCGCGGCGAGTGCCTTCTCGACCCCGGTGGTGCTCGACGGTTCGTTGCCGGCGAGGTAGTCACGGACGATCAGTTGGCGATCGACGTCGTTGTCGCCCAACAGCTCCTCGAGTTGAAGTGCGAGCTGACGGCCGTCGGTACCGAGTTCGAGGACGTTCTGTTCGATTTCCACCGACACTCGGCGCACCATCTCGAGCCGCTGCGCGACGGTCAGGGCGTCACGCAGGGTCACGAAGTCCTCGATCTCGACCACCGAGAGTTGGCGCGTGTTGTCGTCGAGCCGGGCTTTGTAGCGTTCGAGCGTGGCGACGGCCTGATTGGCGCGCGAGAGGATGGTGGCCGAGCCTTCGACGACGTGCCTGATCCCGCCGATGTAGACGCTGACGATGCTCATCGACTGGCTCACCGAGACGACGGGATAGCCGGTCTGCATGGCGGTTCGCTCGGCGGCGCGGTGCCGGGTGCCGGATTCGACGGTGGGAATCTCGTGGTCGGGCACGAGCTGTACATTGGCGCGAACGATGCGCATGCCGTCGGTCGAAAGCACTACTGCGCCATCCATTTTCGACAACTCGCGCAGCCTGGTCGGCGCGAATTCCACGTCGAGCTCGAAGCCGCCGTCGCAGATCGCCTCGACTTCCGCGTCGTAGCCGAGGACGATCAGACCGCCGGTTCGGCCGCGGAGAATGCGCTCCAGACCGTCGCGCAGAGCGGTTCCCGGTGCGAGCCGGGCGATGGTCTCGCGCAACGCCGGGGACGGCGTGGTGCCCTCCATGGCCAACCCCCTCGTGTCATGGCAGCGGCATGGGCTCGTGCTGCGAATACTTCCGGTGCGAACAAAGAGTACTGCGCTGCTGTGTGCGCGCAGTCAGACGAAGAATACTGCCCGGTGTCATACGGGCCGCATACGCGTGTAGGTCAACGCTTCCCCGACGTTGGTGACGGTCTTGACCTTGATCCCGTCCGGTAGGGGGCCGGCGTCCTCGGGGACGATGGCGTAGTTGAAGCCCAACCGCGCGGCCTCGGCGAGACGGCGACCGAGCCCGCCCACGCGGCGCACCTCGCCGGCCAGACCCACCTCGCCCAGAATCACCATGCCTGCGGGCAGCGGTTGATCCCGGACCGCCGATGCGACCGCCGCAGCAAGAGCGAGGTCGGCGGACGGTTCGCTGGTGCGCATCCCACCGACCGTCGCCGCGTAGACCTCCGCCTTGGACACCTTCACCCCGCACCGTCGTTCGAGGACGGCCAGGATCATCGCCACCCGGGCGTGATCGAGCCCGCTGACCGCGCGCCGGGGTGACGGCATCGCGGTGTCGACGATCAGTGCCTGCAACTCGGCCAGCAGCGGCCGCTTGCCGTCCATGGTGACGGTGACCGCCGTTCCGGGGACGGCATCGTTTCGGTGGTGCAGAAACAATCCGGATGGATCGCTGATACCGACGATCCCGGTCTCCCGCAACTCGAAACAGCCGACCTCGTCGGATGCACCGAACCGATTCTTGACGCCTCGGATCATCCGCAGGGTGGAGTGCTTGTCACCTTCGAAGTTGAGCACCACGTCGACGAGATGCTCCAGCGACCGTGGACCTGCCACTGCACCGTCCTTGGTGACGTGCCCGACCAGCAGTACTGCCACCCCGGTGGTCTTGGCCAGTGTGGTCAGCGCGCTCGTGATCGCGCGAACCTGGGTGACCCCGCCGATGACGCCGTCGACGTCCGCGGCGAGCATGGTCTGCACCGAATCGACGATCAGCAGGCTCGGCTTGACCTGTTCCACATGGCCGAACACCGTGGCGAGGTCGGACTCGGCGGCGAGAAAGACGCGCTCGTGCACCGCGCCGGTGCGGTCGGCACGCAACCGCACCTGCCCCGCCGACTCCTCGCCCGTGACGTAGAGCGCGCGACGATCCGGTGCCGAGCGGGCCCACCGATGCACCACCTCGAGCAGCAGCGTCGACTTGCCGACGCCGGGTTCGCCGGCGAGCAGGACGACCGAGCCGGGGACGAGACCGCCACCGAGAACACGATCGAACTCGTCGATGCCGGTGGTGTTGGCCTGCGAGGTGGCGCTGCTGATGGTCGTGAGAGCCGCGGCGGGCGTCGTGGGAATCATGGCCCCGCCGCCCGAACGCAGTGCCGATGCGCCTGCGCGGGTGGCAAGGGGAGCGGCTGTGGCCTGAACCTCGTCCATCGAGCCCCAGTTACCGCATTCGGGACAGCGGCCCACCCATTTGGAGACGGAATGATGACACGCTGAGCAGCGATAGCTCGACTTCAGTTTGACCACTATCGGAGCCTAACGATCGGCACCGACAGGGTGGGGCCGGCGGCTACTCGCCTTCGCTGTGCTCGGATACTGCGTCTTCGGAGCGCTCGAGCTCGTAACCGGCATCGACCGGAACATTCACGACGACCTCACCCGCGTTGGCGAACTCGAACGTGACCGGCAGGGTGAGGCCGGGGCGGACGTTCTCGGAGATGTCGGCCATCTCGACCTTGATCAGCTGGATCGGCAGCAGCGGATCGTCGAGCTGAACGTCGGCGGGCGAACCTGCGCCGAGCGCGGTCAGCGGAGCGATCTCGGTGCTGCCGGGCTCCGTCTCCTCCACGATGGTGACCTGGGCCTCCGGGGAGGAAATGCCGGTCAGCTCGTCGGCAACGGCCGGGCTGGAATTGATGGCGGTGAAGCCCAGCTCGACGGTGCCGCCGGGTTCGATGCTGTATTCCTCGGAGGTGGGATACACCACGTGCACGTTGCGAAGCTGGATGTCTCCGACGTCGACGGAGTTGCCGTTGACCGCGGCGACCTGAGTGGCCGTCTGGGAGATCTGACCTGCGCCGCACGCGGTGAGGGCGAATGCGCCACCGGCGAGAAGAGCGAGGGCGGCGGCCGTCCTGCGATGGCGGCCAAGCGGTGTCGCAGCGTCGATTGCAGTCACTTCGGTCGTCCTCCATGTGGTGCCGGGCCGGCTCGGTCCATCTCGTCCACTAGGCAGAGTAGTAGTTCTCGTCCATCGACCGCTCGTGGGGTCCGCCGGCGGCCCGATGACGCCAGGTGAGGGTGCCTGTCAGGACGTAAGCATGAGGAACGACCCGGGTGAAAATGTGGTCCCGGATACACGCCGATCCGTCTGTGTCAACCCCTGATTCGGTGCCGCTATGCCCCTGACCTGCACCGTTGATATGAGCCGTGGTATTCTTGATAAATCGAAAGGGGCACTTGTCACATGATTTTCAAGGTCGGAGACACCGTCGTTTACCCCCATCACGGAGCGGCGCTGATCGAAGCGATAGAGACACGCACCATCAAGGGTGAACCGAGAGAGTATCTGGTTCTCAAGGTCGCGCAAGGCGACCTCACCGTTCGAGTTCCCGCGGACAATGCAGAGTACGTAGGCGTTCGCGACGTCGTCGGGCAAGAAGGCCTCGACAAAGTCTTTCAGGTGCTCCGTGCGCCGCACACCGAAGAGCCCACCAACTGGTCGCGCCGCTACAAGGCCAACCTGGAGAAGCTCGCGTCCGGTGATGTGAACAAGGTTGCCGAGGTCGTCCGCGATCTCTGGCGACGTGAGCAGGACCGTGGACTGTCGGCAGGCGAGAAGCGCATGCTCGCCAAGGCGCGGCAGATTCTGGTAGGCGAGCTCGCACTCGCCGAAGGAACCGATCAGGCCAAGGCAGACACCATGCTCGACGAAGTTCTCGCAACAGCTTCCTAGAGTGAACGGTACTGCCGGCGACGTGGTCGCCCTGGTACCCGCTGCAGGCAAAGGCCTTCGGCTCGGATACGACGAGCCGAAGGCATTCGTCTGTCTGGGTACCGACTCTCTCCTGACGCGGTCCGTCGACGGTCTCCGGGCCTCGGGTGCCGTCGATCGCATCGTCGTCATCGTGCCCGCCGAGCTGCTCGACGCGGCCCGTGGTCATGTGAGCGACGACGTCACCGTGGTGGCCGGTGGGCTCGAGCGCACCGATTCGGTGCGCGCCGGTCTCGCCGCCGTCGGTGACGCCGCCGTCGTGCTCGTCCACGACGCCGCCCGCGCCCTCACCCCGCCGACGCTGATCGCCCGCGTCGTGGCCGAAGTGCGTGCCGGACGCTCCGCCGTCATCCCGGTGCTCCCGGTCGTCGACACCATCAAGGAAGTCGACATCATGGGCGCAGTGGTCGGTACCCCGGACCGTGCGAGTCTGCGCTCGGTGCAGACCCCGCAGGGCTTCGACGCCCACGTGCTGCGCCGTGCATACGATGCGGCCACGGACAGCTCGACCGACGACGCGGGTCTGGTCGAGCGCATCGGCGAGACGGTGCACACCATCGTCGGCGACGCCCTCGCATTCAAGATCACCACGCCACACGATCTACTACTGGCACAGGCCCTGCTGTGAGAGGCGCGCTATGAGAGTCGGCATCGGCACCGACGTCCATCCCATCGCCCCTGGTCGGCCTTGTTGGCTGGCCGGTTTGCTGTTTGCGGACGCGGACGGACTCGACGGGCATTCCGACGGTGACGTCGCCTCGCACGCCCTGTGCGACGCGCTGCTGTCCGCGGCCGGACTGGGCGATCTCGGATCGGTGTTCGGGACCGGTCGTCCGGAATGGGACGGGGTCAGCGGAGCTGCCATGTTGACCGAGGTCAAGCGTCTGCTCGACGCGGACGGTTTCGCGATCGGGAACGCCGCGGTGCAGATCATCGGCAACAGGCCCAAGATCGGTCCACGCCGCGTCGAGGCCCAGGAAGTTCTGTCGCGGGTGCTCGGCGCGCCGGTATCAGTGTCTGCGACCACCACCGACGGGCTCGGGCTGACCGGTCGGGGTGAAGGAATCGCGGCCATCGCGACCGCACTTGTCATGACGAGGTAAAACCACCGGTAGCATTGCTGGTCGTGACCCTTCACCTACACGACACCGAGACGAGGGCCCTGCGGGAATTCACCCCCTTGGTCCCTGGCCATGCATCGGTGTACCTGTGTGGGGCGACGGTGCAGGGCGAACCTCATATCGGCCACGTGCGCAGCGGCGTCGCCTTCGACGTACTGCGCCGTTGGTTGCTGGCGCACGATTACGACGTCGCCTTCGTTCGCAACGTCACGGACATCGACGACAAGATCCTCAACAAGGCGCGTGACGCCGGCCGTCCGTGGTGGGAGTGGGCTGCGACCTACGAGCGCTCCTTCACCTGGGCGTACGACCGCCTCGGGGTGCTCCCGCCGTCCGCGGAGCCGCGGGCGACAGGGCACATCACCCAGATGGTCCAGATGATCGAGCGTCTGATCGAACGAGGCCACGCCTACGCCGATGCGGGCGGGGACGTCTACTTCGACGTGCAGAGCTTCCCGAGTTACGGCGCACTGTCCGGGCACAAGCTCGACGACGTGCACCAGGGCGAGAGTGTCGCCGAGGGCAAGCGTGACCCGCGCGACTTCACGCTGTGGAAGGGCGCGAAGCCCGACGAGCCGTCGTGGCCGACGCCGTGGGGCCCCGGCCGTCCGGGTTGGCACCTCGAGTGCTCGGCGATGGCGGAGAACTACCTCGGTTCGGATTTCGACATCCACTGCGGCGGTTTGGATCTGGTGTTCCCGCATCACGAGAACGAGCGCGCGCAGTCCATGGCGGCCGGAGACGGCTTCTCGCGGTACTGGCTGCACAACGGGTGGGTGACGATGGGCGGCGAGAAGATGTCGAAGTCTCTCGGCAATGTCCTGTCGGTACCCAATGTGCTCAAAAAGGTTCGGCCGCAGGAACTTCGGTTCTACCTCGGTGGCGCGCACTATCGGTCGATGCTCGAGTACTCCGATACTGCGCTCGAGACCGCGGCCGTGACGTATCGGGGAATCGAAGGATTCGTGCGCCGGGCCGTCGAACGCGCCGGTGACGTACCGATCGGCAAGTGGACCGCCGGATTCGCCGAGGCTCTCGACGATGACCTCGGAGTTCCCAAAGCGCTGGCCGAGATCCACGCCACCGTCACCCTCGGCAACACCGCCCTCGAGTCCGGTGACCTACCGGCAGCGGTGGAGCATGCGGGCAGTGTGCGGGCGATGCTCGACATCCTCGGTGTCGACCCCCTCGATCCGCACTGGTCGAGCGACAGTGGTTCGGACGCAGCAGCTCTCGGTGCCCTCGGCGTTCTGGTCGGGGCCGAGTTGGAGCGTCGAGCAACGGCGAAGGCGACCAAGGACTGGGCCGCCGCAGACGAGATACGGACGAGACTGGCCGAGGCCGGAGTCGACGTGACAGATACACCCAACGGGCCCGAATGGTCGCTGGGTACGAGTAAGACCGACGAAGCAGGTTTGTGATGGCAGGGAATTCGAGTAGGCGCGGCGCGATCCGCAAGGACGGCACCAAGAAGGGGCAGGTCGCCGGATCCGGTGGCAAGCGTCGGAAGGGCCTCGAGGGCCGTGGCGCGACGCCTCCCGCCTCCGAGCGCACCAAGCATCCCGCCGCGCGTCGGGCCAAGCTCGCCGAGAAGTCCGCACAGAATCGCGGCGGCCCCACGGGTGGCCGCGCGGGTGGACGACCGGCCGGGCGCAAGGCCGAAGACGGTCCCGAGGTGGTGCTCGGTCGCAACCCGGTCGTCGAGTGCCTGCGTGCAGGCGTTCCGGCCACCGCGCTGTGGGTCGCGGTCGGTACCGACAGCGACGATCGACTCAAGGAAGCCGTGCAGCGTGCAGGCGATGCGCGGATCTCCATCCTCGAAGTGCCTCGCTCGGATCTGGACAAGCTCAGCGCCAACGGACTGCACCAGGGCCTTGCCCTGCAGGTGCCGCCGTACCGTTACGCGCATCCCGACGATCTGATCTCGAACGCGCGCACGCATCAGGAGCCGGCTCTGCTCGTGGCGCTCGACAACATCACCGACCCACGCAACCTCGGTGCCGTCGTACGTTCGGTGGCTGCCTTCGGTGGCCATGGCGTCGTGATCCCGCAGCGTCGTAGTGCGAGTGTGTCCGCGGTGGCATGGCGCACCAGTGCCGGTGCTGCCGCCCGCCTGCCCATCGCGCGCGCAGTGAATCTGACTCGCACACTGAAGGATTGGCAGTCCAAGGGTGTCACGGTGGTCGGCCTCGACGCGGGCGGCGACACCGATCTCGACACCTTCGACGGTCAGGGTCCGGTCGTGATCGTGGTCGGCTCCGAGGGCAAGGGGCTGTCGCGTCTGGTCAGCGAGACGTGCGATCACATCCTGTCGATCCCGATGGCCGGGCCGGTGGAATCCCTCAACGCATCCGTCGCGGCAGGCGTTGTGCTGGCCGACATCGCGCGGCAGCGCCGAGGCTGACGCCCGAACCTCACACCCTTTCTGTGAGCCGCACACCCCTGCTATCGCTTGAACGGGTGGGCGAGGTCGAGAAAAAGGGTGTGAGGTTGTGTGGGGTGGGAATCAACCGATAGCGCGGAAACGTATCTGCGTTCCCGGCGTCAACTGCGCGGCGGCGGACACGTCATCCGCGGTGACAACGGCGATCACCGGATAACCACCCGTGACGGGATGGTCGGCGAGAAACAGTACCGGCTGGCCGGACGGCGGAACCTGTAGCGAACCGAGAACCATTCCTTCGCTGGACAATTCGTCGTCGATTGCGCGGGTCAAGGGTTCGGCACCGTCCAGCCTGATCCCGACGCGATCCGAATCCTGCGTGACTGTCCACGGCTGCTCGAGCAGTAGCGATCGTGCGCGTTCGGTGAACCAGTTCTCGCGCGGGCCGAACGTGATGCGCAGTGTGTCCCTAAGCGATCGTGGTGGCGCGAAATCGGCTGCGGGCCATGCAGCACTGTTGTTGCCGACGGTGAGCACGGAGCCGGGGGAGAGCGCCGCCGGTCCGAGACCGGACAGCGTGTCCGTCGAGCGACTGCCGAGGACGGCGGGCGCGTCGATCCCACCCCGTACGGCGAGGTAGCTGCGCAGACCCCAGGTCGGCGCGGACAATTCCAGTTCCTGCCCGGCGCGTAGCGTCAGCGTCGAATGCAGTCCCTGCTCCGTGCCATCGATGCGGCAGGTCACGTGCGCCCCGGTGACTGCGACGACGGCGTCGAACTCGGCGCGTAGCGTCAGGCCACCGAAGGTCACTTCGAGTGTCGCGGCGTCGGAGTTGTTGCCCACCAGTCTGTTCGCGACATCGTGTGAGTGCCGGTCCGCGGCACCCGAGTGTCCGACGCCCAACGACGCATACCCCGGACGACCGCGATCCTGGACGGTGCACAGCGGCCCCGGCTGCAGGATGGTGAGTGCTTTCATGCGCGCTCGAATCGAACGGCGGTGCCGGGCCGTAGCAGTGCGGGTGGATCGCGGTCGAGATCCCACAATTGCGCGTCGGTGCGCCCGATGAGCTGCCAGCCGCCAGGGGAGGAGCGTGGGTAGATGCCCGAGAACTCGCCAGCCAACCCCACCGAACCGGCCGGAACGCTGGTGCGCGGCGAGGTACGCCGCGGCACGTGCAGGCGGTCGTCGGTGCCGACGAGGTAGCCGAAGCCGGGGGCGAAGCCGCCGAATGCGACGGTCCACGCCTGGTCGGTATGTGCGGCAACCACTTCGGTGGTGGACAGGCCGGTCAGGCGGGCTACCTCGTCGAGGTCTTCGCCGTCGTAGACCACCGAGATCGTGACGGTGTCGGACCGGTGGTCGGTCGTGGTGACTGCGGGTTCGGTGGCCGAGATCCAGTCCAGTACCCGCTGCCGTGACCCGTCGAACATCACCAGGACCGTGCGCGCGGCGGGAATCAGATCGAAGACGCCGGCCGGTGTGTTCAGTGAAAGCGCGCGGTAGTACGCCATCGTCTCGTCCAGCCCGGCGAACTCGACCAGAACTGCATTCTCGCCCGCCGGAAGAATGTGCATCAGACGAAGGCTGTCACGTCGATACCGTTGGTGCGCAGCAGCTTCGACACGGCGCTGGCCATCACGACTGCGCCGGGGGAGTCACCGTGGAGGCAGATCGACTCGGCCGCAACGTCGATGCGCGAGCCGTCGACCGCCAGGGCGGTGCCGTCGGTGATCATGGTCAGTACGCGCTCGGCGACGGCGTCGGGATCGGACAGCACGGCACCCGGCTCCGAGCGAGGGACCAGCGTTCCCTGTGGGGTGTACCCACGGTCGGCGAAAGCCTCGGTGACAGTGCGAAGCCCGGCACGGTCCGCTTCCTCGAGGAACACCGAACCGGGGAGTCCGAGAACCGGCAGCGTGGGGTCGTAGGCGAGAACGGCGTCGACCACGGCCCTGGCCTGCTCGCGGTGGTGCACGATCGCGTTGTACAGCGCCCCATGGGGTTTGACGTAGGCAATCGCAGAGCCGGCCACCTGAGCGAGCGCGTCGAGCGCGCCCATCTGGTAGATCACATCGGCGGTGAGGTCGGTGGAGGAGACGTCGAGGAAGCGTCGGCCGAATCCAGCAAGGTCGTGATACCCCACCTGCGCACCGATCCGCACGGCTGCGTTCGCGGCCGAGCGGCACGTACGGAGCAGAGTGGTGGGATCACCGGCATGGAAGCCGCACGCAACGTTGGCGCTCGAGACGAGGGCGAGCATGGCGTCGTCGTCCCCGAGAGTCCACGCGCCGTAGCTTTCGCCGAGATCGGCGTTGAGGTCGATGGACACCCTCGACATCCTAGGCGGCGACGAGCCGTCCGGAGTTCGCCTTGCGGGTTGCCCCGATGCCGCGGCAGACGAGATAGATGACGAAGGAGATGGTGGTGACGAACGTCGAGACCGGGAGGCCAGGAGCGAGGGAGAGCAGGATGCCTCCGACGGCGGCGATTTCGGCGAACAGGATGGACAGCAACGTCGCCTTGAGCGGGCTTGCGGTGACCCGCGCGGCGGCAGCGGCCGGGGTGATGAGCAGCGAGAGCACCAGCAGGGCTCCGACGATCTGCACGCCGAGCGCGCACGCGACACCGACGAGTACGGCGAACACGACCGAGAGTGCACGCACGGGGACGCCGCGGGCCAACGCCACCTCGGGGTCGGTGCTGGCGAACAGCAGCGGTCGGTAGACCACGGTGAGCACGATCAGTACCAACACGGCGCACACCAGCAGCAGCTGGATTCCGCTTTGCCCGACGCCGACGATCTGACCGATGAGCAGCGAGAAGCTGGTGCCGGTTCGGCCGGGGTAGAGCCAGATGAACAGCACCGACAGGCCGAGGCCGAAGGACATGATGACGCCGATGACGGAGTCACGGTCGCGGGCCTTGCTTCCGAGCAGCGCGAACATCACCGCCGCAACGACGGATCCGACGATGGCACCGAGGCCTACGGTGATGCCGACGAGCAGTGCTGCGGACGCGCCGGTAAGTGAGAGTTCACTCGATCCGTGCACGGCGAACGCCCACTGGCGGCTGACGATCAGCGGGCCGAGTGCGCCGGCGAGCAATCCGAGGATCGCGGCGGCGAGCAGGGCCTGCTGGACGAAATCGTAGGTCAGCAGGTTGGCGGTGGTGTCGAAGTCGAGCATCTTCGAGAATGCGTCGAGAACCTTCTCGTTCATGCCTTGTCTTCTCTGTCGTGCGGTACGGGTGGGTGGTGTGCACCGGCCGAGCCGAGCGCGTCGATGGAGTCGCCGGTTCCGACGACGATGAGCCGTCCGCGCACTTTCAGTACCTCGACCTCGGTGCCGTAGAGCTCGGAGAGGACCTCGGTGGTCATGACGTCAGCGGGAGTGCCGATGCGGAACCGGCCGTCGACGATGTAGACGATGCGATCGACGAGCGGGAGGATCGGGTTGATCTCGTGCGTCACGAACAGCACTGCCGTCCCGTGCTCCCGCCGTCGGCGATCGATCAGGCTCGAGACCAGGGACTGGTTGGCAAGATCGAGGCTGAGCAGGGGCTCGTCGCACAGAAGAACCGACGGATCGCCGACGAGTGCCTGGGCGATGCGCAGCCGCTGCTGCTCACCGCCGGACATCGAGCCCACGGGCGCGCCCGCGAAGGAATTGGCGTCGACCTGATCGATCGCGCGCTGCACCGTTTCCTTGCGCTGCCGGATGCCACGTAGGCCCATGCCCCATCGATGGCCGTCCCAGCCCAGTCCGACGAGATCGCGTCCACGCAGGGGCAGATCGTCGTCGATGTTGCGTTGCTGGGGCACGTAGCCGACGCCCGACTGGCCGCGACGGACGGGATTGCCGTCGATCGCGGCCGTGCCGGACGTGAGGTGATTCTGGCCGAGCAACACCTTGAGCAGAGACGTCTTGCCCGACCCGTTGGGGCCGAGAACGGCGACGAATTCGCCCTTCTCGACTGTCAGGTCCAAGTTCTGCCACAGCGTGCGCTCACCGAACGCCAGTCCGGCGTCGCGCAGTTCTACAGCAGGCATGTACTACAGCTTTCCATCACCGCGGATCGGGTCAGGAGGCGGTGGTGAGAGCGGCCTGCAGATCGGTCGCAGCCTTGGTCTGCCACTCGATGTACGTCATGCCTGCGGGGAGCGTTTCGGTGACCTCGACGACGGGAATGCCCGCGGCCTCGCTGGTGGAGCGGATGTCCTGGGTGACCGCATCCTCGGTCTGAATGTTGTAGACCAGCGCGCGAACGGACTTGGAAGTGAACAGATCGCGGGTCGCGGCGATCGACGCGGGCGACGGGTCGTTGCCCTCCTCGATCGCGTCCTTGAAGTCCTCGGGAGTGCGGTCGTCGAGTTCGGACTCCTCGATGAGGTAGTGCGCGATCGGCTCCGTCTGTGCCACCGGTGCATCGGGGAAGTCCGCGGCGATCTTCGCCGTCACGTCGGTGATGCCGTGCACCTGCTCGTGGAAGGTCTCGGCGTTGGCGGTGTACTGCGCGGCGTTGTCGGGGTCGAGCTGACCGAGCTTGTCGGCGATCTCCTCGGCCGTGTGCGCTGCCACCTCGGCGTTGTACCAGACGTGCTCGTTGACCTCGCCGTGCGAATGGCCGTCACCGTCCGTTGCTTCTGCTTCCGGCGTCGCTTCGTCGGAGGTGGGCTCGGAATCATGATCGTGGCTCTCGTCGAGCAGGGCGTAGGCGTCGACCGACGGTACGTCCTGGCCCTCGGAGCCGAGGATGTCCTCGATGAACTGGTCGTAGCCGCCACCGTTGAAGACCACGAGCGACGCCTCGGCGACGGCAGCCGCGTCGGCCGGGCTCGCCTCGTAGGAGTGCGGGTCGGCGGAGGGATCGGAGATGATCGACGTCACTGTTGCCAGGTCGCCTGCAACCGCCTCGGCGACGCTTCCCCAGACATTCGTGGAGGCGACGATCGTGATCGGTCCGTCGACGGCGGTGGCCGGTGCGGACTCGGTGCTCGCGGATTCGGTGGAGCTGCACGCGCTGAGCGTGAGAGCTGCGGCGCAGGTCAGGCCCAGTGCAGCCGTGAGCTTGGTCCGGGACGCGCGATGGATGGACGACATCGATGTACTCCTGTGAGCGGAACTTGACGCTAATGGAAACCGTTACCGTTGTACTCTAGCGTGCAGCGGGGTCGCGGATCGAATCGGACGAAACGCGACCTCGACTTTCTCTGCGGTGCGTAGTGGGACTAACGTCCCGGTTATGGCCAGGTCAAGCGAACCGCGACGTCAGGCGACGTTGGCGTCGATCGCAGCCGAGCTCAAGGTATCGCGCACCACCGTCTCGAACGCCTACAACCGACCCGATCAGCTCTCCCCGGAACTCCGTGAACGCGTCCTCCAGGCCGCCAAGCGCCGCGGATACGCCGGCCCCGATCCGGTTGCCCGATCACTGCGCACCCGCAAGGCCGGGGCGATCGGATTGCTTCTCACCGAAGCTCTGAGCTACTCCTTCCGCGACCCCGCCGCGATGAGCTTTCTCGCCGGACTCGCCGAGTCCTGCGAAGCCGCGGGGCAGGGCCTACTGCTCATCCCCGCCGGAGCCGAACGCGACGACGTCCAAGCCGCCGCCGTCGTCCAACAAGCCGGAGTCGACGGATTCGTCGTCTACTCCGTCGCCGACGACGACCCGTACCTCGCTGCGGTGCGTGAACGTCACCTTCCGATCGTCGTCTGCGATCAACCACGCAACATTCCCGAGGCTGCTCTCGTCGCCATCGACGATCGCGGCGCGATGAAAATGCTTGCCGCACATCTTATCTCGCAGGGGCACGAACACCTTGCCGTGCTGTGCATGCGCCTCGGACGTGACCGGCGCGATGGCGTCGTACCCCCGGGGCGGCTGGCGGACAGTCACTTCCACGTCCAACGCGAACGTATCGCCGGAGTCCAAGCGGCCATGATCGACGCGGGGCTCGACCCCGACATCCTCACCGTCGTGGAACGCTTCGACCACACCGTTCGCTCCGGGCACTCCGCCGCCGCCCAGGCACTCCAGGCCAACCGCGAAACCACCGCGCTGCTCTGCACCACCGACGTCATCGCCCTCGGCGCACTCAACTTCGCCCGAGTCTCCGGAATCGATGTGCCGAGCCAACTCTCGGTCACCGGATTCGACGGCATCTCCGACGCCATTCGCGAGAACCTCACCACCGTGCGCCAGGACGCCGAGGAAAAAGGTCGTCGAGCAGGCAAACTGGTGCTCTCGTCCTCGCACTCGGGAATCGTCGCCGCCGAAACCCTGCCGACCGAACTCTTCCGCGGCCGAACCGCAGGACCGCCGCCGAAACAGCCGCCCGCTATCGCCTGACCTTTGCCGTCGCCCGCTCGCCCGCAGGTTCACCCCCGTCCGCGTCAATGGACCATTGCACGGTTCAGACGTATGCAAGGTGACACTCACGCAGCAGACCCCGGTGGGTCAATGGACCACTGCACGGGGCAGACGTGTGCAGTGGTCCATTGACGCCGAGCGGGGGTGGCGGGGCAGGGGTGGGGTGCGAGCGGGGGTCAGGCAGGCTGGGCGCTGAGCAATCTCGCGCAACGCAGTAGACCGAGGTGACTGTAGGCCTGCGGATGGTTGCCGAGCGAGCGTTCGGCGATGGGGTCGTATTCCTCACTGAGCAGTCCGGTGGGGCCTGCGGCACTGACGAGTTGAGCGAACAGTGCTTCGGCTTCTGCGCGCTGCCCCACCAACAGGTATGCCTCGACGAGCCAGGCGGCGCAGAGGTGGAAGCCGCCTTCGCCGCCGGGGAGACCGTCGTCGTGGCGGTAGCGGTACACGGTCGATCCGCTGCGCAGTTCGGCCTCGGTGGCGGTGACGGTGGCCGCGAAACGTGGGTCTGTCGGCTCGATCAGTCCGGAGAGGCCGATGAACAGCGTCGCGGCGTCGAGATCCGTGCCGTCGTACGCGGCGGTGAAGGACTGCACTTCCTCGTTCCATCCGTTGGCGAGTACTTCCTCGCGGATGGTCTCGCGTAAAGATGCCCAGCCGGGTTCTGTTGTGCGACCGAAGGATTCGGCCAGTCGAATGGCGCGATCGACGGTGATCCAGCCCATCACCTTGGAGTAGACGTGGTGACGGGGATTGTCGCGGATTTCCCAGATGCCGTGGTCGGGCTCGAACCAGCGACGCTCGACGGCTTCGACCATGGCGCGGACGAGTTCCCAATCGTCGTCGGAGAGGCCGTGGTCCGATCCTGCGGCCTTGCGGGCATGGGCGAGAGCGGACACCAGTTCGACGATGGGACCGAAGACATCGAGCTGAACCTGTTGATTGGCAGCATTTCCCACGCGCACCGGACGCGAGCCGGCGTAGCCGGGCAGTTCGTCGATGACGGCCTCGGGCGGAAGTCCGAGACCCCAGATTGTGTAGAGCGGGTGCAGACGCTCGGGGCCCGATACCGATTCCAGTACACCGTGAATCCACGACAGGTAGTTCTCGGCCTCGGCAGTCGATCCGACGTCGACGAGTGCGGCTGCGGTGAGTGCGGCGTCGCGCAGCCAGCAGTAGCGGTAATCCCAGTTACGCACTCCGCCGATGTCTTCGGGCAGGGAGGTGGTTGCTGCGGCCATGATCGAACCGGATTCGGCGTGTACGAGCCCACGCAGGGTCAGGGCCGAGCGCTTCATCAGATCGCGCTTGAGCGGAGGCAGGTCCAGGCCGTCGGCCCAGTCCTTCCAGTACGCCTCCGAGGCGCGGCGACGCTCCACCTCCTCCCATGGGTGTTCGGTCAGATCGTCTGTGCCGAGGCGTAATTCGAGCACGATCGGCCCATCGGACGGATCGATCTCGGCGTGTGCGGTCTGCTGAGACCCGTCGGAGACGATGTTCCAGGTGACGCCGGGGCTGCGCAGCACCATCGGATCTGCGGTACCGAGAACGCGCAGGCCGTCGGCGTCGGGTTCCAGTGAGGCCCAGGCCTTTCCGAATTCCGGACGCGGCGCGAAGGTCACCACGGCGGTGGCTTTGCCGGTGATGACGCGCGTCAACGCGGTCTGGCCCTGGCCGATGTCGTGCGGCAGATAGTCGGTGACCTGAAGGCTGGCCCACTTGGTCTGCACCGTCATCGTGCCGTCCACGTACTGCTGGCTCAGTGGCAACGACGCTCGGGTGGGTCCGACGCTGAAGTGGCCCGCCTGATCGCCGCCGAGCAGGTGCGCGAACACGGCTGCGGAATCGGGTTCGGGGTGGCAGAGCCACGTGACGTCGGCGTCGGGGGTCAGCAGCGCAACGGCATTGGGGCTGGCCAGCATCGTCAGTCGCTCGATGCGCGGGGCGTCGGCTCCCGAAAGCCACTGCCGACGCTCTTCCAGCAGGAACGCCAGTGCGAGTGCGACCTGCTCGGTGCTGTCGATGCGGAACTCCGCGAGGGTGTCGCCCGGTCCGATCTTGACGCCGATGTCCGGACCGTGCAGGCGCCCGAAGGCCTTCTCGTCGGTGACGTCGTCGCCGAAAAAGACTGCGGCAGTAGCTGCTTCCTGGTGGCGAAGAATGTCGAGGGCAACGCCCTTGTCGGTCACGATGACGGCCAACTCGATCACCGACTTGCCTTCGGTGACCTGCACACCGTCCCGGGCCGCAGCGCCGGATCGCACGGCGGCGAGCGCTTCGTCACCGGCAGCGGTCTCGGCGTTGCGCACGTGCAGCGCGACGCTGGCCGGCTTGGTTTCGACACTCACGCCGGGATGGGCGTCGGCGATGGCCTGCAGTTCTCCGGTGATGAGAGTGAGGAGCTTCTTGGCGTCCTCGTCGATGGCGTTGATGAATCCGGCGTCGAACTCACTGCCGTGGCTGCCCACCAGCTGCACCTCGGACGGCAGCCGAGAGAGTATCGCGAGATCCCTGAGTGCACGTCCGGAGATGACGGCAGCGTTGGTACCGGCCAGTGAGGCCAGCCCGCGCATGGCGCTGACGGACTCGGGGTGGGGGAAGGCCTTCTGCGGGTCGGAGACGATCGGTGCCATGGTGCCGTCGTAATCGGATGCGACGAGCAGGCGCGGAGTCCGAGCTACTCCAACGAGCGCGCGGCGAAGTTCGAGCGGCAATTCGAGAGCAGTCACCCGTCGAATCTAGGCGATGAACCCCGCCTCGGTGTAGCTGGCTTTGTGCGCTCGGTGTATCACTGCTGGTCGGGCACCAGACCGGGCGACGGCGTCACACCCGAGGCCGCCGACATCGACGCGGCGGATTTGGTGACGATGGCCAACATGGCTCGCTGGGCGGCCTCGGCGTCGCCGGATTGGATGGACGACGCGACGACGCCGTGCAGACGGATGGCCTCCGGGTCGGCCTGTCTCGACATCAGGGCGTGGCGGGTTCGGCCGGCGAGAACCTCGACCACGATGTCGGACATGGACCGCAACATCGGATTGCCCGACGCGGCGAGCAAGGTGCGATGGAAATTGCAGTCGTGGGCGAGGTAGGCGTCGGAGTCGGCTGCTCTCGACGTCGACGACATTCCGATGACGGCGGCCGTCAACGCACCGCATTGCTCCGGTGTTGCTCGATGCGCGGCGAGTTTGGCCGCCAACGGCTCGATGCCCGAACGTAGTTCGCTGAGCAGCAGTAGTTGTTCGGCGCGCGCAGGCCCTGCGAGTTGCCAGCGGATGACCACCGGATCGAGGGAGTTCCAGTTCTGCGAGCCCTGCACGGTGATTCCCACGCGCCGACGCACGGTGAGCAACCCCAGCGATTCCAGGACACGAACCACTTCTCGCACGACGGTTCGCGACACGGTGAATCGCACGGCGACGTCGTCGGCCGAGATTCGGGTTCCGCTCGGAATCGCGCCGCTGACGATGTCGCGCCCGAGTTCGTCGAGCACCGAATCGTGCAGTTGGCGGAAGTCGTTGGTCTCGCTCATGTCCGATCGATCGTCCCACGGGTTGCCCGGTTTCTCGCGTCTGTCCGATCCAGGCGGGCGCAATGGAGCAGTATCGAGGGATGGCATCACAGACGACAGGCAGAGCGCATCATCCGGTTCTCGTGGTGATGGGAGTGTCCGGATCGGGCAAGTCGACGGTGGCGGGAATTCTCGCCGGCGCGTTGAAATGGGACCTGCAGGAGGGCGACGACCTGCATCCGGAGGCCAACGTGGCAAAGATGGCGGCCGGTCAGCCGCTGACCGACGAGGACAGGTGGCCGTGGCTCGACGTGATCGCGGAATGGATCACCGACCACACCACGACGGGCCGGTCGGGGATCGTGACGTGCTCGGCGCTCAAGCGGACGTATCGGGACGTGCTGGCCGCGGGGTCGAGGGAGGGGTCGGAGGTGATCTTCGTGCATCTGGCCGGAACCAAGGATCGGATCAGCGGTCGGCTCAATGCTCGGA
Organism: Rhodococcus sp. ARC_M5; assembly: GCF_022810405.1. Taxonomy (GTDB): domain Bacteria; phylum Actinomycetota; class Actinomycetes; order Mycobacteriales; family Mycobacteriaceae; genus Rhodococcoides; species Rhodococcoides navarretei. The sequence continues at coordinate 338,808 of NZ_JALGQE010000002.1, read as the reverse complement.
TGGACCATTTCATGCCGTCCTCGCTGCTCGACACGCAGATCTCGACCCTCGAGCCGCTGGGTGAGGACGAGAACTCCATCGTCGTCGACATCGGTCCGCCGCCGACCAAGATCGCCGAGCACATTCTGCTCGAACTCGAGAAGCGCGCGGGAATGTCGGAGAGTCACTGACTACCGGATCGTGACCGCGATGGGGGATCAATGTGACCTTCAGTCGGTCTGACTGGGGCAATGCGACATTCATTCGCCCCTGGGGCCGCAAACGGGGCGCAGGTCTGCTGACGGCTGCACTGAACGTGCATATTCCAAGCAAGCACGCTTGCTTTTAAGTACTACGAATGACCGAAAGGACTTGTAAAAGTATGACGAATGCGAGAAGGTGAGCTTGTTCACTTTTCAGTGAGGAGACAGCTCATGGTGCGAGGCGCACCCGCCAGGCCGGTTCAACTTCCCGTTCCCAACGCAGATGTCTGGGACTGGCAACTCGACGGCCTGTGTCGCGGATTGGACTCGTCCGTCTTCTTCCATCCCGAAGGTGAACGAGGTCGCGCCCGCACCTCGCGAGAGAAGTCCGCCAAGCAGGTCTGCGGCCGCTGCCCGGTACTCGAACAATGCCGCCGGCATGCACTCGAAGCGAACGAGCCCTACGGCGTGTGGGGCGGAATGTCTGCACACGATCGCGCCGACTTCTACCGCGGAGCCGTCCGAACCGCTTGATTCTGCGAGAGCACGTCGGCGCGGTGGCAGCGGGGATGATGGCAAATGCGCGCGCATTCGCCAGACGCGTTCACAATTGTCAACGCTCGCAAAGCGATTCCGCGCGCCTCTGACAAACGCGCGCGCGTGTGCGAAGGATGCTGGGCGACAATACTGGGCCGCAGCGAGGCGATCACAACGCGCAGGACTACTCGGCCTTACCTCGGCGCACTCGCTGTCGACACCGCTGTGACGCGCGGCCGATCGACATTCGCGCCCTGACCGTCGCAGCCTCCACCGAACTTGTCGGTGGCTTCGTGTTTCATGACGATCCATGAACAAGGTCCTGCGTGCGACGCTCGTCAGTGCGGTCGTCATCACCACCGTCATCGGAATCGCGTCCTTCGTGCTCAGTTTCGCGGCACTGTGGGATCTCGCCACGATGGCAGGCGTTCCGCGTTCGCTGTCGTGGCTGTGGCCGGTGATCGTCGACGGCACCATTCTGCAGGCCACGATCTCCGTCATTGCGCTCGCTCAATTCGAGGATCAACGCAGTGGTCGACGCTTCTTCTGGGGTGTGTTGATCACGGCAGCTCTGGTGAGTATCGGGGCAAATGCCATGCACGCCTTCATCTCCGACGCCGGCACGCTGCATCCCGCCCTGTCCGCGGCCATTGCCACTGTCGCCCCGGTGAGCCTGTTGGCCGCAACCCACGGACTCGGCATCCTCGTCCGGGTACCGGCTGAACTGCCGAAGACCGTCGACATCGCCGAAGAAGAACCCGTCACCGAAGAATCCGCCCCCGAAGAGGTGGCCATCGCGGTCCCGAGAGTCGAACCCGTGACACCTGCGCCCGAATTCCCCACCCCGGAGATTCCGGCACCCGCGCCGATCGAGCGCACCGAACCGGTCCGCATCGAACCGGTCCGCATCGAACAGCGCCCGCCCGAAAGCCCGGTCACCTCGGTGCGCACGGTCGAACCGCTCGACGAGGTGGATCGCTGGATTCTCGACGAGGAACGGGTGGACGATCTCTATCCCGTCGACGCACCGTGACGGCCGGTGGCACCATCGAAGGATGAGTTCACACTTGCCGAGATCCGTTGTTCCCGAGAAGCCGAAGCCGGGCCAGGAGTCCGTCTGGGATTACCCTCGACCACCCAAGCTCGAGTCCTCGAACCGTTCCCTCGTCGTTCGGCTCGGCGGCGAGGTGGTCGCCCGCACCACCGCCGCATATCGAGTGCTCGAGACGAGCCACCCACCGACCTGGTACATCTCTCCCGCAGACGTGGTTCCAGGTGCATTGACGCCCTCGGACGCCCGCTCGACGCACTGCGAGTGGAAGGGTGCTGCCACTTACTGGGACGTACACGGCGGAGATGCCGTCGCACCCGCAGCGGGTTGGAGCTACGAGAACCCCACTCCGCGTTTCGCCGAGATCGCCGGATACCTCGCCTTCTCGCCGAGTCGCCTCGACTGCGAGATCGACGGCGAAGCGGTCCGGCCCCAGGAAGGCGGGTTCTACGAGGGCTGGATCACCGACGACGTGGTGGGCCCGTTCAAAGGGATCCCGGGCTCCTACGGCTGGTGACACTCACCCGACGGGCAACTCGGCGCGCGTGATGATCTGAATCGAACTGCTCGCGCCCGGGTCGCTGCCGGTGACCAGCACGTCGCCGGTCCGCGGATCGACTGCAACCGAATTGGCCTGCGTCACCGTCGGGACATCGCCCAGGGTGCGCGGAGCAGCGGGATCGGACACGTCGACCACCCGCAGTACGTTCGACGCGGTCAGCGTCACGAACAGCAGCCGGCGTTCGGGATCCACGGCGAGCCCGTACGGGTTGCCGGGCGCATCGATCGATGCGATCTGACGAATGTCCCCGTCAGGGTCGACCGATGCGAGAAGAACCGTGCCGCCGTCGGTGTCGGCGAACCCGGCCACCGTCTGATTCACCGTCACCGCGTGCGTGAGCTTGACGCCGATCGGAGCCTGCGCCACCTCCTGCTGCGTCGCACCGTCGTAGACCCACACACCGTTGCCCTGCACATCTGCGACGGCAGCGAACGGGCCGAGAGCGGCGACACCACCGGGTTGGACGGGACCGGGCGGTAGTTCTCCCACCACCGACCCGTCGCGCAGGAATATCACTCCGCCGCCCATCTCGTTGGTGGCCACGATGGTGCCGTCGGAGGTCTGCACGGCGTCGTGGGGCTGACGCCCCACCCCGGTGGCGGTCGACAGAATCGCGCCGTCGGCGAGCGAGATCTCGAGCAGTTCGTCGCTGCCCTCGAGCGGAACCAACACCGGTCCGTCCGGCCCGGCGAGCGAGAGATGGCGCGGCGCACCCGTCGTCGGCACCATCTGCCGCACGACGCCGGTGGCCGCGTCGAACAGCACTACGCCGTCGGGCTCACGCACCCCGGCAGCAGCGATCCCGGACGTTCCGACCACGACACCCTCGGGTGCGCCCGGAAGTGGAACGACGGTGCCGATCGGGTCGGCCGAGTCCGGGGCCTGTGCGGGCTCGGCAGCGGGAGTCGTTGCGGGAGGGGGTGGTTCGGCAGGTGTTCCGGAGGAGCATCCGGCCGCCACCAGGAATGCGGCCGCAACTGCAACCAGGCGCGCCCTCATCGGCGGTACTGCTCGAAGTGCAGGGCATCGTCGAGTGGACGACGGGTGCGCCAGCCGAAGCGTTCCAGATCGGGTACCTCCTGGAACGATTCGACCGGGCCGACGCACAGCCAGGCGATCGGGCGGACCGGTGCGGGGATGTCGAGCAGTCCGGTGAGGTATTCCTCGTCGTAGAACGAGACCCAGCCGACGCCGACGTTCTCGGCTATCGCTGCGAGCCAGAGGTTTTCGATGGCGAGTACGGCGGAGAACAGTCCGGTGTCGTCGACGGTGTCGCGGCCGAGGACGTGCCGTCCTCCCCGGTCGGGATCGTAGGTGACGACTACGCCGGTTCCGCTCGTCTCGATCCCCTCGATGCGAATGGGGTCGAAGGTTTTTCGGCGTTCGTCGTCGAGCTTGTCCGCGAAGTCCCGACGGCAACCGGCCACATGCGCGGCGAACGCGCTCAGAGTGTCGGGTTTGCGGACCACCACGAAGTCCCAGGGCTGGGTGTTGCCGACGCTCGGGGCCTGATGTGCTGCGCCGAGGATGCGCCGCAGGGTCTCGTCGTCGACGACGGTTCCGTCGAACTCGGCGCGGACGTCGCGGCGAGATCGAATGGCCGCATATACCGACAGGGCTGCCTCGGTCATGATATCCGTTCTCCTGTAGCAGTGTTCAGACGATCGTCGATCTCGGCGACCAGGGCGGGCAATCGATCCGCCGAGGTGGGCCTGCCGAGGTGGTAACCCTGCGCACGACTGCACCGCAGTTCCCGCAACGTCATCATCGTCACCTCGTCCTCCACTCCCTCTGCCGTCACCGACAATCCCAGCGTACGGGCGAGTTCGACGGTCGATCGCACGATGGCTGCGTGCGCGGAGTTGTGGGCCATACCCCCGATGAACGTCTTGTCTATCTTGAGCTCCTGCACCGGCAACCGCTCTATGTAGGCGAGCGAGCTGTACCCCGTGCCGTAGTCGTCGATGGCGACCTGCACACCCATCGCGTGAAGAATCGACAGCGTCTCGATCGCGCCCGCCGGATCGGTCATCGCCGATGACTCGGTCACTTCCAGGGTCAATCGACCTGGAGGGCAATCGAATTGCTGCAGCGCCGCGCTCACCTGCTCGATCAGGGTGTCGTCGAACAGATTGCGAGTCGAGATGTTGACGGCGATGCTCAACTCCAGCCCCTCGGCCATCCACCGCCCGCGTTGGGCGAGGGCATGGGTGAGGACGTAGCTCGTCAACGGCCGGATCAGTCCGGTGCGTTCGGCGGTGGGCAGGAACGCGCTCGGGGACAGAACGGAGCCGTCGGGGTGGTGCCACCTCAGTAGCGCCTCCACGCCCACGATCCTCATGGAGGTGAGGTCGACCTGGGGTTGGTAGTGCAGTCGTAGCTGGTCGGATTCGAGAGCAGTGTTGAGCTCGCCGAGCATGATGAGTTGTTCGCTCTTGTTCCGGTCCATCGATCGGTCGTAGAACGCGATGCGCGACTGAGTCGCCTTGGCGGCCTGAACGGCGAGGTCTGCGTGCTGCACGAGGCGATCCGGTGTGGTCTCGTCCGCACCCTCCACGGCCGGGGAAGTCGACGCGACGCCGACGCTCGCTTCGATCAGCAGGGTCGTGTTCCCCACCGCGAAGGGTGTGGTGAATCGGTTCTGAATCTCGCGCGCCAGCGCGGCCGGATCCATCGACTCCGACGGCCCGCACAGGGCGAACTCGTCACCGGCCAAGCGCGCCAACAGGATCGAGTCGTCGGCAACGCCTCTCAGGCGCTCGGCGACCGCCACGAGGACGCGGTCGCCGAGACCGCGTCCGAACGTGTCGTTGATCTCCTTGAAACGATCGATATCGACAGTCAGCAAGGTCGACTCACCGGCATTGCCCCAGACGCGATGTTCCAGGGCACGGAGATTGGCGAGGCCGGTGAGGTGGTCGCTGTCGGCGACGGCGCGCAACTGGACCGTTTGGGTGTGCAACAACCGCAACAGGTCGGTGATGCGGAAGATCACCAGAATCACCAATGCCCCGGCGCAGAGCAGCACCGCCCAGCCCCACTGGGCAATCGGTTCTTCGCGAAGGACCTCGATGACCATCACGACGGGCGCGGTCAGGGTGGCCGCGGTCAGGACGACGACCGTGGGGGTGGTGAAGGACGCCATCAGGTGGGCGTCGGACTCGATGTTCGGGTTGGTGATGCGCCGCATGGACGGGTGGAGGGCGGCGACGCCGATGAGGACGTAGGAGATGGTCCATCCGACGTCGAACAACGACCGTTCCGACGAGGATTCCGTGACCATCGAGAAATTGTTCACGGTGTCGGTGATTACCAACAGCAGAACTGCTGCTGTCAGCAACCGGTAGGACAACGCGCGCCACTGCCGCGAGCCGACGAAGTGGGCCAGTAGCCCCAGCAGGAAGATGTCCATGGCGGGGTACGCGACGTCGACCAGACCGGCGATCCCCGAGCTACCGCCGTCGCCGAGCGACGGCTGTACGGCGAACACCCAGGTGAGCAGTCCGAATGCGACCATGATGATGGCGCTGTTGGCGACGTGGCCGCGTTCGCTCGCCCGCCACTTGTGACGCGCCAGGAGAAACAGGCCGAAACCGTAGACCGGATAGCCGACGAGGTAGACCGCGTCTGCGAGCGACGGATCCGGGACGCTGCCCCGGGTGATGTGGATCCACTCGTAGACGATGTCACCGATCACCCACAGGCCTGTTCCTGCGGCGATGGCCAGCCACGCCGTGCGGTTCCGTGGCCGGTGCATTCTGGTGCCGATGACAGTCGCGGCGACGGCGGAGGCTCCGACGAGCACGAAGACCGACTGGCCCCAGACTGTGGTCGGGGCCACGAAGTAAGCGGCGCAGCCGACTGCGCCGAGCACTGCGTACCACCGCCACCAGGCCGTCACGATTTTCTCCAGCCGTTCACGCCGATCCGACGGCTTCAACAATGGCACACTCGGTGATCTGGGTCACTTCGTGCACCCTATTGCTCGGGTTGTGCACGACGAGAATGTCGGTAGTACGTGCGAGCATGGATCGATGGAGTCGACTGCCCAGAACCTGGCGAGCATCATGCACGCCGACCTCGACTCCTTCTATGCCTCGGTGGAGCAGCGCGACGATCCGCGACTCCGTGGAAAGCCGGTCATCGTGGGCGGGGGAGTGGTGCTCGCCGCCAGCTACGAGGCCAAGGCGTTCGGGGTGCGCACGGCGATGAGCGGTGGTCAGGCGCGTGCGGTGTGCCCACAGGCCATCGTGGTCCCGCCGCGCATGGCGGCGTACTCGCAGGCCAGCAAGGACGTGTTCGACGTCTTTCACGACACCACGCCGTTGGTGGAGGGCATCTCCATCGACGAGGCGTTCCTCGACGTCGGCGGTCTCCGCAAGATCTCGGGCAGCGCCCTCGAGATCGGGGAGCAACTGCGTCGGGACGTGGCCGAGCAGGTGGGACTGCCGATCACTGTCGGGATCGCGACCACCAAGTTCCTGGCGAAAGTGGCCAGCGCTTTCGCCAAGCCAGACGGTCTACTCCTCGTTCCGCCCGGCGGCGAACTCGAGTTCCTGCATCCACTGAACATCGAAAGACTGTGGGGCGTCGGCAAAGTGACCGCCGAGAAGCTGCACGTCCTCGACATCAGGACCGTCGGCGATATTGCAGCCTACGGCGAGCGGTCGTTGGCCTCGGTGCTCGGCAAGGGCGCAGGTGCGCACCTGTACGCGCTCGCCATGGGCCGGGATCCGCGACGCGTCCAACCCGGAAAGTCGCGCAGTTCCATCGGCGCACAGCGAGCACTCGGCCGCGGCAGGCACGACGCGTCCGAGGTGGAGGCCTCACTGATCGGTCTCGTCGATCGCGTCACGTACAGGATGCGGGGCGCGCAGCGAACCGGTCGAACTGTCATGCTGCGCTTGCGTTTTGCCGACTTCACCCGCGTCACCCGGTCGCACACACTCGATCGTGCGACCGCCGACACCCGCGACATCCTCGATGCCGCACTCGAACTGCTCCGCGACGCGGCACCGCTGATCGCGGAGAAGGGCATCACCCTCGTCGGGGTCACCGTCTCGAGTATCGACAAGGGCGGAGCGGAGCAACTGGAGTTGCAGTTCGACCCACCGTCGGTGCGGACGCCGCCGGAGGCATCGGCGCTCGACCGCGCGCTCGACGGGGTGCACAAGAAGTTCGGATCCACCTCGCTCACCCGCGGGGTGCTGCTCGGGCGTGATCCGGGAATCTCGGTTCCCCTGCTGCCCGACTGACTACCTGCGGACGGACGGGTGCACCCGAAAGCCCGTGGGCATCATGGTCAGTCGTTCCACGACCTGCAGGCGATACGACGGGTCGGCTCGCAGATCGAAGCGCTGCAGAATGGTTCCGAGTATCAGGACCGCTTCGTGAATGGCGAATTGCCTTCCGATGCACGCGCGTTCGCCGGTTCCGAACGGTTTGTAGACGTGCGCCGGGCGCGCCTTGATGCGTGCGGGTAGAAAATTGTCGGGATCGAAATCCTGGGGACGCTCACCCCACACCGGATCTCGATGCAGAGCCGTCACCAGCACGATCGCCCAGTCTCCTGCAGCCATCCGGTAGCCGTCGCCGACGACGGTCTCGGCCCGCGCTCCTCGCCCGAACGCGGGAACCGTCGGCCACAGGCGCAATGATTCGTCGAGGACTCGGCGGACGTACCGCAGCTTCGGCACCTGGCCGAACTCGGGCTTGTCGCTACCCCACACCTCGTCGACCTCGGCGCGGGCGCGCTCGAAGACCTCTGGATGGGTTGCCAGGTAGTACAGCGCGAACGACAGTGCGCCGGAGGTGGTCTCGTGCCCGGCGATCAGGAACGTCAGGATCTGGTACCCGATGTTGGCTTCGCTCAGTGCATTCGGATTGTCGGCATCGCGAGCCGCGTCCATCATGATCTGCAGCAGGTCGGTGAACTCGTCGGTGGATCGGCGCCTGGTCCGTACGACGTCCGCGAGCACGTCGGCCAGATACTGCTTGTTGTGCGCGTAGGTGCGGTCCGACCGAGCGAACAGGGGCTTGGCGAACGCAGGGATCTTCAGCAACGACCGCCGCTGGTTGTACGTCAGAGCGCCGACCATGGCGGAGACGAAAGGATGCGGCTCGGTTCGCTCGAACGACCCGAAGCTGTAACTGAATCCGGTGCGACCGATGGTCTCGAGCGTCAGCTTCGTCATGTCCGAGGACACGTCGGTCGTCGCACCTGCGCGCGAGCGATCTTCCCAGTGCGCGATCAGATCGTCTGCGACGTCGACCATGATCTCGTGATAACCGCGCATGGCACCGGCGGTGAACGCTGGACGCAACAGGTCATGCGCCCGTTGCCAATTCGGCTCGTGGTTGTAGGCGGTGAACAGCCCGTCGGCCCCGATGTCTCGGAGGTTCTCGACGCCGGGAGGTAGGAATTTCTCGAACCGCTTCTCGTCGCACAGTTCGCCCGCCACGTCGGCACCTGCGGCGAAGACGAAGCGTCGGCCGAGGATGTTTCGCTCGAACATCGGGCCGAGGCGCCCGGCCAGGGCGGTCGAATCCTGGATGGGGGTGCGGGGATCGACGCCGACGATGTCACCGAGCACGGGAATTCGGTACGGGGGATGAGGTAGAGCGACGTTTCGTACCGCGAACTCTGTCGACATCGCCACTCCATGGTTTCGCTTGTTGAATCGGTGTCTAATAGTGACCGTACTCACTGTTGAACTCGTGTCAAGTAACATTCGAGGCCCATGACTCGAAAGCGGATGACTCCAGCGCAACGGCGGGCGCAGTTACTCGAGATCGGCTCGGCACTGTTCGCCGAGCGGCCCTACGAGGACGTGTGGATCGAGGAGGTTGCCGATCTTGCGGGCGTCTCACGCGGGCTGATGTACCACTACTTCCCGTCCAAGCGGGAATTCTTCGTCGAGATCGTGCGCACCGAATCCGAGCGCAATCTCGAAGTCACCGCACCGGACACCTCGCTTCCGGTCCTCGAGCAGATTGCTGCCGGGCTCGATGCCTACATCTCCTACGTCGACGAGCACGCGCACGGCGTCCGAGCCGTCAACCGCGGATCCCTGCTGGGAGACCGAAAGATCGACGACATTCTCACGCACGAGTTCGAGATCCAGCAGGAGCGGATCCGGGCTGCTCTGCCCGCGAAATTTCGCGACGACGACATGGTCCGCATCGCGCTGCGCGGGTGGGTGGCCTTCGTGCGAGCGGTGTGCTTGGACTGGGTGGAGCACAGAACTGTCGACCGAGAACAGGTCCGTGCGGTGTGTCTACGTGCTGTGGCAGGTCTTCTCGAGGTGTGAGCTGCGGGGTTATCGTCGACGCATGTGCCGAAACATCACCACCCTGCGAGGCTTGGAACCCCACGCCACCGACGAGGAGATCGAAGCGGCGGCGCGTCAGTACGTCCGCAAGATCAGCGGCGTGCAGAAGACATCCGACGCCACCCGTGACGCCTTCGAGTCGGCCGTCGCCGAGGTGACAGCCACGACGCACCGGCTCCTCGACGCGCTGCCGGAGCGGCGTCAGCCACCGCCCACGGTGCCGCCGTTGAGGCGTCCCGAAGTGCAGGCGAGGATTGCGGCCAAGGCCGGTTCGTGAAGGTCGCCTCCTAGAGGGTGCTGTCCGGCGGCACTGCGGGGAGTCCCTCGCTCACGCGGAGCTTCTCGGCCATCGAACTGAGCAGGTTCTGGGATTCCTCGGACAGGTCGAATGCCCGAGCGGACAGGCGGCGAAGGCCGTATCCCTGCAGTCTGTTGAGCAGTTCGAGGTCGTGATCGACCTTGGACGCGTAGATGTTGTCGAAGAAGTAGTCGGGCTTGACCTTGAAGAACGCGGCCAGCGCCGTCACGGTGTCCGCGGACGGGTTCGCGCGCTGCCCCGATCGCAATTGCGAGATGTACGGCTTGGAAATCTGGTGCCCGCGCCGGGCGAGGGCATCGGCGACCTCGGCGTTGGTGTGTGGCTTGCGTCCGGGCGGGTGGATCGTGGAGAACAGATGGTTGAGACGTGCGGCGAAATCAGCGGACATCGGGGGAGTGTGTGCCTTCCTGATACAGCCGCTGCCCACCCGGGCAGATCGGCCCGCCCCGGACCGCACCGGCTCATACTATCCGCTGTTTCGGCACCGGTGAACCATGGCTGACCTGCAGAAACCCACTCGAAAATCGTACTGATCGGTTTCGTGTCGGACCTGGATGCGCAGCGCGGGCGCGATCCGGGCTGTATCGACAAGTTTGGATCGAACGAATGGTTTTCCGCAGAATCGGACGCGTGATCGGAGCCCCGGTGGCAGACTGACTTGCCAGGCGAAGGGGGCAAAAATGACCGATCGTCGACGACGGACGTTCGATTCACGAGACGGTGACGCGGAGGTGGTCGAGCCGCTGCTGCGCGCGGTGCTGTCCTATGCCCCGCGCGATGAATCGCCCATGCCGCACCCCTCCGAGGGGATCACCCTGCGGGCAGAGAACGGCTCCGGTGCTGTGCGGCTCGAACTTGCCATCGCAGACGAACTGGGCGCAGGTATCCCAGGACCGTTCGGATCCCGGTTCTACGAATGCGGATCGTTCGAAGTCGTTGTCCCTCAACGAGATCCACGAGACGGCGCGCTTCTGATGATCCACCTGCTCGACGCACGAGCGCCGCACCGGTTCGAATTCGCGACGTCGATGCCGCCGCAGTGGAGCCTGCGGCTCGAGCGTGACGGCTCGGTAACCGTACTCGACGACCATGGCGATGCAGTGATATTCATCGGTCGCCCATGGGCTTTCGACTCCGATCTGCATTCGGTTCGCGTGCACTACACCATCGAGAACGGTCGACTGGTGCAGAACATCCGAGCCACCGCGGACACCGCGTATCCCATTCTGATCGACCCCGACCCCGATGCGATCATCGCCGGAGACGGCAGACTGATCACCGAGACCTGGACTCCTCGACTGGTGGTCGGTGGCGTCGTCGAGGATGCACCACCGAAATTGCTGTCCAGCTGACACTCTCGGTGCGGGACGGGATTCAGAACGGATCGTGCTGAATGTGTTCCATCGGCGTGCCCACTTTGCGGAGGGCATAGAGCGTCGTGCGCACCATCGCCGGCGACCCGCAGATCTGAATCTGCCGATCGGCCCACGAGCCGAACCGGGTGACCACCTTGCCCACCGGGCCGTGCAGACGGTGGTGCATTCCCCACGGAAGTTCGCGCGGCTGACCCGAATACCACCACGGGTTCTCGAGCTCCTCGGTCACCGGTACGACCGTCAGCCACGGGTTCGACAACGACAACTGCCAGAGGGTGTCCAGATCGTAGAGGTCGCACGGATACGTCCCGCTGACGAACAGGTGCACTCGCGGATTGTTGCTGCGCTGCGCCATTTCCATCACCTGCGCGCGCAGTGGAGCCAGGCCGGTACCGCCCGCGATCATCAACACGTCCTCGCGAATCGCGCGATCGATGTGCATCCCGCCCAGGGGTGGACTGATGGACCAGCGATCACCCACCGCGGTCTCGGTGACCATCGCCGGAGACACCCAGCCACCGGAGACGCGTCGAACATGGAACTCGATCTCTCCGTACGGGTTGCTGGGGATGGCAGGAGAGAGGTAACGCCAGAGTTTGGGTCTCTGCGGAATCTGCACGCTGACGTACTGCCCGGGGAAGTACGGGATCTCGCCGTCGGTCTTCAACCGCACCACCGCGAGGTCGTCGAGAAGCCGCTGATGTTCGACGACGGTGGCACTCCAGAACGGCGGTAGTTCGTCGTTGTCCGCGGCGTCGGCCATTGCGTTGCTCACCACGGTGAGGGCGTCCGTCCAGGCCGTCTCGACCTCGTCGGTCCACACCTCGTTGCCGGCAAAGGCACGGAAGGCGCTGATCAGAGCCGAGCTACCCGCGCGAAAGTGTGCGCCCGAGATTCCGTGCTTGCGGTGGTCCCGGCCGAGTTGCTCGAGGAACGGTTCGACCCGGTCGGTGTCGTCGAGATGCTCGAAGACATAGCCGAGTGCCAGCACGAAGTGTTCGCGCAACGCGTCCATCGATGCTGGGAACAGGGTGCGGAAGTCGGGGTACTCGGCGAAGAGATGGGCGTAGAAGGACCTGGACAACCGCGCCGGGCCGTCCTGCGCGGCCACGACGGATTTGAAACCGGTACGGACCAGGGAGATCGTGCGTGCGTCGAGCAACCTCCACCCCCACCGATTGACACTGTCGACCGTCACCAAAGTAGACCGATCGAGACTGTCGCGCGAGAGGGCTTCACCGTCGTGCTTATTTTGCCCAGCCAGAGCTGCACAAAACGCGCTCGAGAAAGTCAAGGTTGAGCGGAACAGACTCAACTTGTCTATGGTTGTACCGAGCGACACGCAAGAACCATTCGAGAAAGAAGGTGACCGGTGGACAGTTTCACTCCCACCACGAAGTCGCAGGCTGCACTGTCGTCTGCTCTGCAGGCCGCATCCGCGGCCGGCAACCCGGATATCCGTCCGGCACATTTGTTGGTGGCGTTGCTCGATCAGACCGACGGCATCGCCACACCCTTGCTGAAGGCCGTCGGCGTCGACCCTGCAACGGTGCGTCGAGAAGCGCAGAACCTCGTCGACCGCCTGCCCTCGGCATCCGGCTCGACCACCACTCCGCAACTCGGCCGTGAAACCCTCGCCGCGATCACCGCTGCGCAGCACCTGGCCACCGAACTCGACGACGAGTTCGTCTCCACCGAACACATCATGGTGGGGCTTGCGACCGGAAGCGACGACGTCGCCAAGCTCCTGACCGGCCATGGAGCCGGACCCAACGAGCTGCGCGACGCCTTCCAGGCCGTCCGTGGCAGCGCCCGGGTCACCAGCGCAGATCCCGAGAACACCTACCAGGCGCTGGAGAAGTACAGCACCGACCTGACCGCGCTGGCCCGAGAAGGCAAGCTCGATCCCGTCATCGGACGTGACACCGAGATCAGGCGCGTCGTGCAGGTCCTGTCGCGGCGCACCAAGAACAATCCGGTGCTCATCGGTGAGCCCGGCGTCGGCAAGACGGCGATCGTCGAAGGGCTCGCCCAGCGCGTCATCGCCGGTGACGTCCCGGAAAGCCTGCGCGGCAAGACCGTCGTCTCGCTCGATCTCGGTTCGATGGTCGCCGGAGCGAAGTTCCGTGGCGAGTTCGAGGAGCGGCTCAAAGCCGTGCTCGACGACATCAAGAACTCCGCCGGTCAGGTCATCACGTTCATCGACGAGCTGCACACCATCGTGGGAGCCGGCGCGACCGGCGAATCCGCGATGGACGCGGGCAACATGATCAAGCCGATGCTCGCCCGTGGTGAACTGCGTCTGGTCGGTGCGACGACCCTCGAGGAGTACCGCAAGTACATCGAGAAGGACGCCGCGCTCGAACGGCGCTTCCAGCAGGTGTACGTCGGTGAGCCCTCGGTCGAGGACACGGTCGGCATTCTCCGCGGACTCAAGGAGCGCTACGAGGTGCACCACGGCGTCCGGATCACGGACTCCGCCCTGGTCGCCGCGGCAACCCTGAGCGATCGGTACATCACCGCCCGGTTCCTGCCGGACAAGGCCATCGACCTCGTCGACGAGGCGGCGTCCCGTCTGCGCATGGAGATCGACTCACGCCCCGTCGAGATCGACGAGGTCGAACGCGCCGTCCGTCGCCTCGAAATCGAGGAGATGGCCCTGGCGAAGGAGACCGACGACGCGTCGAAGGCTCGGCTCGACAAGCTTCGCCAGGAGCTGGCCGATCTGCAGGAGAAGCTCGCCGGACTCAGCACACGCTGGCAGAACGAGAAGAACGCCATCGACTCGGTGCGGGTACTGAAGGAGGAGCTCGAGAACTTGCGCGGCGAATCCGACCGTGCCGAACGTGATGGCGATCTGGGTCGGGCCGCCGAGCTGCGCTACGGACGTATCCCGACTCTGGAGAAGGAGCTCGCCGCCAAGACCGAGGCATCGCCTGCTCAGGGCGACGTGATGCTCAAGGAAGAAGTGGGCCCGGACGATGTCGCCGACGTCGTCGCGGCCTGGACCGGAATTCCGGCGGGCCGGATGCTCGAAGGTGAGACCGCCAAGCTGCTCCGCATGGAGGACGAGCTCGGCAAGCGAGTCGTCGGACAGAAGGACGCAGTACAAGCGGTGTCCGACGCCGTCCGACGCTCCCGCGCCGGGGTGGCCGATCCCAACCGTCCGACGGGATCGTTCCTGTTCCTCGGACCCACCGGAGTCGGTAAGACCGAGCTCGCAAAAGCGTTGGCGGAGTTCCTCTTCGACGACGAACGCGCGATGGTGCGCATCGACATGAGCGAGTACAGCGAGAAGCATGCCGTCGCTCGTCTGGTCGGTGCGCCTCCGGGGTACGTCGGCTACGAGGCCGGTGGACAGTTGACCGAGGCGGTACGCAGGCGGCCGTACACCGTGGTGCTCTTCGACGAGGTCGAGAAAGCGCACCCGGACGTGTTCGACATCCTGCTCGCAGTGCTGGACGAAGGCCGGCTCACCGACGGCCAGGGCCGGACCGTCGACTTCCGCAACACGATCCTGATCCTCACCTCCAACCTCGGTGCCGGTGGCACCAAGGAACAGGTGATGGACGCGGTGCGGCGTTCGTTCAAGCCCGAGTTCGTCAACCGTCTCGACGACGTGGTGGTGTTCGACGCCTTGTCCGAGGACCAGCTCGAGTCGATCGTGGACATCCAGCTCGGCTTCCTCACCAAGCGTCTTGCCGCTCGACGTCTGACGCTGGAGGTGTCGTCGCCGGCGAAGATGTGGCTCGCGGCCAGGGGCTACGACCCGCTCTACGGCGCCCGCCCGCTGCGGCGACTGATCCAGCAGGCCATCGGCGATCAACTGGCGAAGCTGCTGCTCGCCGGGGATGTGCACGACGGCGACGTGGTGTCGGTCAACTCGAGCCCGGACGGCGAACGCCTGATCCTGGGGTGACCGGTCTACGAGACGGGCCCGCACGAGCACTGCTCGTGCGGGCCCTTTCTGTGTCGTCACCAGCGGTCTACCGGGTAGGTACCCTCGTGGAATGACGAATCCGGACGACCCGCGATCACCTCGAGAACGCGATCAGGACGCGGCACGCCAGGCGGAGTCATCCGAGCCGACCCAGGACCACGGTCAGCCGTACCTCGGAGCTCAGCAATATCCGGACGCCCAGCAGTATCCGGATGCCCAGCAGTATCCGGATGCTCAGCCGACGGAGGCGTATCCCACCCAGGCTTACCAGTACCCGCCGCAGGGAAATCCAGATCCACCGGCCTACCCGCAGGGCTATCACCCCACGCAGGCACTTCCGCCCTACGACCCCGATCAGCAGGCGGCAGCGAACCAGGCCTACGGCCAGACCCAGCAGTACGGCCAGGCACAGCAGTACGGCCAGGCACAGCAGTACGGCCAGGCACCGGGATACGACACTCAGCAGTTCGGCCACACTCAACAATTCGGACAGCCCCCGCAGTACGGGGCACCGCCGCCCCCGGGGGAACCGAACTCCGCCGACGCGGGCAGCAAGGGTCCCCGGCCGTGGGTGCTGGCGTTGATCGGACTCGTCGTCCTCGCCATCGTCGTGGTCTTCGGAATTTCGTTCCTGAGCGGGGGATCGGACGAGCCCAGCACCACTGCCACCGGTCCTTCGACATCGACGCCGATCAGGCCACCCACGTCCAGCGCGCCCACGACCACCCCGCAGCCCACCGAGTCGGGTGCCGCCACCACGCCCGAGCTGATTCCAGGGGGCATTCCCGAGATACTCGGTCAGCTCGGTTCGTCGGCCGGGACGATCACCGCGAACGACGGTTCGACCCTGACACTCGACGGCCTCGACGGCGCTCAGGTCACGGTGCAGACCACACCCCAGACCCAGATAATTTCGTTGTCCGGTAGCGATCTGGCGTCGCTGCCCGTCGGCGGTTTCGTCGTGGTGCAGGGCGAGCCCGTCGAGGACGGGACTATTCGCGCGAACGTCGTCATCGAAACTCCGAGTTTGGGCGGATGAGCAACTCGGGTTGTTCCAGTGATCGTTCACAGGACCCGGCGGTGGTGGGCAGTGACGGCGTGGATGTCGATTAAGGTGGTGCGCGATGACGGCAATGTGGTTCGGCCTGGCGGCGATTGCACTGATAGGTGCAGTGGCCCTGCTCTACATCGACAGGTCCAAGCGAGATCAATCCGGGCGGCTGCGGCAGATGTGGGCCAAAGCGCAAGGGTACGAGTATCGATCGCACGATCGAGACCTCGTCACTCGGTTTTCCCGGGCGGCCCTGTCCAAGCCCGAATTCGACGTCGCTCTCGGCGTGGTCACCGGTGTTCGACGCGGTGAGGAGTTCGTACTCTTCGACGTCGAGGAGACGGGGACCATCGTGGCCGTGCAGCGCTCGGTCGGTTCCGATGTCGACATCGATCTGCGGCCCCGCTCGACGCCACCGCCCCGCGACGAGGACATGGAACTGCTCGGTTCCATCGGCCCGCGCGTGGTGTTCGCAACCGACGTCGATATCGCTCGTCGTGTGTGCGACCAGCGGATGGCCGCATTCACCGAGTCGATCCCGGCGAATCTACAGCTGTTGTGGAGCGAGCAGGACTGGACTCTGGGATCTCTGCCACTGAACAGTTCGGGCCGCGATTGGGATGCTGCGATCGACGCGGTCGCGCGCCTGTCGGGCATGCTGCACGTACTGCCTCCCGTCCGCGGAAGTGCGGTCTACGGCGCTCGCGCAGGCGGCGGCGAGCCCGGCCGCGATCGAAGCGATCCCGGCAGGCCACTGGTGCACGAAACGCGTGCTCAGCAGGCACGTATGCCGCAGGATCAGCAGCCTCGGGTGTCCGAACCGCGCATCCAGGCCGTGCGCGGTCCGGAGCAGCGCAGCCCCGAGCCGGGGACGCCTGCACCCCGAACACCGGAGCCACGCGTTCAGCCACCTCGGGTCCCCGAACCCCGTGTTCAGGAGCCCCGCCCACAGGAGCCGGGTCGTCGGCCTCGTCCGCCCAGGCCCGATGCGGCCGGTCCGCAGGCGGCACGATCGGCCGATGCGTCGCGTCCAGTTCCGCGTCCGCCCGTGGCACGCCCCATTCCGTTCGACTCGGAGCGCCGACGCAATCAGCCCTGATGTCCTTCGGGCGTGTTTACGGGCGCAGAAGCGCTTACGCGGCTAAATTCGTACCCTGTGACGGTTTCCTCGGGTGTGGTTGCGGCAGTTCTGGTGCTCATCGTGCTGGTGGTCGGGTACATGGCCATCGTGGTGCGTCGACTCGGTCGGTACGGCGAGCAGACCGAACAGAGTCTGCGGCTGGTCGATGTCGAAGTGGAGCGACGTCACGAGCAGCTCGGCCCGTTCCTTGCCGCCGCGGAGACCACCGAATTGTCCGGTGATCTGCTTCGTCAGCTCGGCGGTGCACGTTCGTGGTCGAAGGCCGTGCGCGAGCGCGGACTGGGTCTACAAGCGCAGGCCGCCGCCGAGAACGCGCTGTCCGCCGCCTTTCATGCCGTGCTCGCCGACGCCGATGCGCGTCGAACTGCGTTGGGCAATTGGGCGTTCCAGGGCCCGGCCGGAGAACTGAACGTCACCGAACGCCGCATCGCCGGCGCGGTGCGCGTGTACAACGACAACGCATACCGCCTGTCGCAGGCGGTCGGAAGCTTCCCGTCCTCGCTCGTCGCCAAGTCTCGCTCGCTGACCGCCCCGGAACCGTTCGTGGAGACGAAGGAAGTACAGGACGAGCAGCCGTCCGCGAACGTCGCCGTGTAGTCGACACCGCCCATGCCGCGGGAGCGGCGCAACACGTCGGTGGGTAAGTTCGTATCGACCCGCCCGACTCTGTGGTGAGACGAGAGGAACCCGAACATGGCCGAGCATGCCGTGAATGCGGACCGGCAGGAGCTGGCCGATCTGGTGAAAGAGCTTGCCGTCGTGCATGGGAAGGTCACGTTGTCGTCGGGCAAGGAAGCCGACTACTACGTGGATCTGCGTCGGGCGACTCTGCATCATCGGGCGGGTGCGCTGATCGGCTCGTTGATGCGTGATCTGGTTGCCGACTGGGATTTCGTGTCGGTCGGCGGTCTGACGATGGGGGCAGATCCGGTGGCGATGTCGATCATGCATGCCCAGGGGCGTCCGATCGATGCATTCGTGGTGCGCAAGGCCGCCAAGGCGCACGGCATGCAGCGTCAGATCGAGGGACCGGACATCGTCGGCAAACGTGTTCTGGTGGTGGAAGATACGACGACGACCGGCAATTCGCCGCTCACGGCTGTCGCAGCATTGCGGGACGCAGGCGCGACGGTCGTCGGAGTGGCCACGGTGGTGGACCGGGCGACCGGAGCGGACGAGGTCATCGCCGCCGAGGGACTCGAATATCGATCCCTGCTCGGCTTGGCGGACCTCGGCTTGTAGCCCCGGTTGCGAAAGAGCCCGTCAGCGAACGAGTTGCGCGACGACCACGAAGTTGTCGTCGGTGGGTTCGCCGCCCTGAACGTCACAGTTGGCCAAGATCAATCGCCCGGGCACCGAACGTCGTAGTTCGTTGTCGGCCAACAGCGATCCCTTCGGTAGCGGACCCACCGACTCGACCGCGTACTCCAGGGTGCCGCTCGGTGTTCGCAGCACGACGGTGTCGCCCTGCGCCACTACCCGCAACGCCTTGAACGGGGCGTCGCGTTTCGAATAGTTGTGTCCGGCAACCACTACCGTCTGTTCGGTGGAGGTTCCCGGCATGCCGCTCTCGGCCCACCAGGCCGGTAGCTCGTCCACCGGGTTCAGTACCTGGCCGCTCTCGCCGCCGCGGTAGAGCGGGTCGGGATGGATGGGGCTGCTCAGATAGGTCGTGCCGTCCGAGGATCGGAGCTCGATGTACTCGGGCTGAGCGGGAGCGACGTCGCTCGCCGGGGCAGCCGCAGAGATCTGTGACTGCACCGGCGAGCGATCTGGTGCGGCGACCCCGACTTCGTCACTCGCGCAACCTGATACGAGGAGAACGAAGGTCAGGATCGCCGACCACAGCCAGCGGGTGTTACGAGGTGGCATCGGTGGAGCTGCGACGACGCAGGTAGAACGCTCCGCCTGCTGCCGCGACCACGACCACGCCGACTCCGGCGAGAATCACCGGAGTGTTGGACGAGCTGTCCGACCCGCCCGACGCCTCGTCGGAAGAATCGCCGAGAGCGAGATCGACCGGCGGCAGTTCGCCGGCAACGCTGACGACGCCGTTCTCGTCGGTGGTGAAGTAATCCGCGACGGTGAACGATCCGTCCTCGTTCTTGACGCCGACGAGGGAGACGCCGGTCTTGTCGACGACAACGGTGGTGTCGTCGACCTGAGTGACGGGAACGTCTTCCTTCACGGTGCCACCGAGGTTGATGGTCCAGCTGAACTTCGGTCCGCTCGCGGCCAATTCGGCTGCTTCGGCCTTCAGATCGGCTTCTGCCTTGGCCTTCTCGTCGGCGGTGGCCTTTGCAGCAGTTGCTTCATCCTGAGCGTTCTTCATTGCGGCTGCTGCGGCGGTGGCCTTCTCCTTGGCCGCGGTGACGGCGTCGGTCTTGGCCTGAAGATCTGCATCGGCGGCCAGAACTGCGGCGTCGGAGTCCACGACTGCCTGTGCGGCGTCGGCTGCGGCCTGCTCGAGGTCTGCGATGTCGGCATCCGACGGCGCGGCGTCGAGGGCAGCCTGGGCTGCGGTTGCCGCTTCCGCCTTGGCGTCGGCGTCTGCCTTGGCCGCATCTGCTGCGGTTCGGGCGTCGGCTGCGGCCTTCTCGGATTCGGTCTCCTCGCCTGCGGCAGCCTCGGCTGCGGCTTCGAGGTTCACGGCATTCTGCTCGGCCATTGCGGCTACTGCGGCTGCAGTCTGTGCTTCGACGTTCAGTGCCAGCGACTTCGCGGCAGTGGCAGCGGCAGCGCGAACTGCAGCGGTCACCTTGGCGAGGTTGAAGTTCTTGAACGAATCCTGAACGGCGGTAACGGAATCCGCGAGGGCCTTGTTCGACGCGTCGGCCTCGACCCTGGCGGTAGCGGCAAGTTCGGCCTTCGCGTCGGCGTCCGCGCGGGCCGCCTCGGCTTCGGCAGTAGCTTCGGGATCACCCGAGACGGCTGCGGCCTCGAGCTCGACGGCCAGCTCTTCTGCTGTCTCGGCATCGGCTGCCGCCTGATCGGCTGCGGCCTTGGACTCGTCCGCCGCGGTCTGCAGCTCGGCTGCGGTGTTCTTGGCTGCGGTGACCGCAGCGCTTGCAGCCTGGCTCTGAACTTTGGCTGTCGCAGCCGCCGTGACGGCAGCCTTTGCCTTGACATCGGCTTCGGCGGCGGCAACCTCGGCCTTGGTGGCGTCGCTACTCGCGGCAGTGTCGGCGGCCTTGGCTGTGTCGAGGCGTACCTGAGCGGCGGCAGATGCTTCAGCGGCGAGCTTGCTTTCTGCTTCCGCGTCGGCAATTGCCTTCTTTTCGGCGTCGGAGAGCTGCGGGATGATGTCGAGGTTGACCGTCGCGGTGCCGTCGTCGTTCATGACGATGCCGGGAACGATCTGAGGCAGGGGGCGAACGGCCGAGGGGGCTTCGGGGGCCGGTACGGCGGCTGCGGCGGCTGCGGCGGCATCTTCCGGCGTCACCGACGGGACCGGTGCTTCGATTTCCCCGTCGACGGAGGCGTCGACTTGACCTTCGGCGGTGCCGGATCCTTCGGCACCTGAGCCCTCTTCTTCGGTCGGAGCTCCGGATTCGGGACCGCCTTCGGTGGCCGGCTGCTGCTGTTCTTCGGAGCTGTCCGGTGTGTTGGGCTGCTCCTGCGCACTGGCAATTCCCGGTGCGGCGATGGAGAGGGACAGTGCCATGGCGGCCCCGGCAGCGGCGAGGCGCGCCTTCTTGGACCTGGCGATCGACTTCTGCGACATGGAGATTGTGGCCCTTCGGTCAGTGGCAGCATCGTGCTGCACGCACCCGTCCTCCCACGCGGAACGGGTGTAGTTGGTGAGTCACACGAACAACTGTGATGACTGGACCGTAAACCAACCGGCCGGTCTCGGGAACCCCTGAAGGCTTTACCTGAGAATTGGTTATGAAAGTGTTACTGATGAGACGCATGTGACTGGAGGGGATGTCGACATGGGTCGACGGCCGAGATGCACCCATCTCAGCCGTCGTGAAAACCCTTTCTGATGAGCGGAATTCAGTCGCCGACCGTCACCGCGCGGGCCTCGTCGATGCTGTGAGGTGCAGGTTCGTGATCGTCGACGTGGGCGAGCACCTTCCGGCCGGTCGCGAGTACCACGATGGCAAGGGCGGTGCAGGCGGCACCCACCCAGAACGGAACGTGCATGTTCGACTCGCCCAGTTTGCCGGCCAGGTAGGGAGCCGCGGCTCCGCCGGTGAAACGAACGAAGCTGTAGGCCGCCGACGCTGTCGACCGCTCGACCGGTGCCGAGATCATGACGGTCTCGGTGATCAGGGTGTTGTTGACGCCGAGGAACAACCCGGCCACGACGGTTCCCACGATCAGAACGGTCTTGTTCTCGGTGAACATCGCCATGACGCCCAGGTCGACGGCGAACAGCAGCAGCGCCAGCATCATCATGTTCAGCGTTCCGAAGGCTCGCTGCAGCTTCGGTGCGATGAACACCGACGCCACAGCCAGGCAGAGACCCCAGCCGAAGAAGATGAAGCCGATCGAGTACGTGCCCATGTCCAGGGGGAAGGGTGTGTAGGCGAGCAGGGTGAAGAACCCGTAGTTGTAGAGCAACGCGGTGATACCGACGGTGAGCAGACCGCGATGCCGAAGGGCTCGGAACGGATCGAGGATCGAGGTGGTGTGCGCGGGCTTCGGAGTGTCCGGGAGCATGACGATGAGCAGAATGAACGCGACGGCCATCAGGGCGGCGACGCCGAAGAACGGTCCACGCCAGCTGAACCCGCCCAGGACGCCGCCGACGAGGGGACCGGTCGCGATACCGATACCCAGCGCGGCCTCGTAGAGGATGATCGCGCGTGCAACGCCGCCGGACGCCGCGCCGACGATGGTCGAGAGCGCCGTGGCGATGAACAGCGCATTGCCCAGTCCCCAGCCTGCGCGGAAACCGATGATCTCGCCGACCGATCCGGATGTGCCTGCCAGGGCTGCGAAGACGACGATGATCGCCAGGCCGACCAGCAATGTGCGCTTCGGGCCGAAGCGGCTGGACACCACTCCGGTGATCAGCATCGCGACGCCGGTGACGAGCATGTAGCTGGTGAACAGCAGTGACACCTGAGACGGCGAGGCATTCAACTGTTCGCCGATGGGTTTGAGGATGGGGTCCACGAGGCCGATGCCCATGAAGGCGATGACGCTGGCGAACGCGACAGCCCACACCGCACGCGGTTGCTTCAGGAGACTGTCGGAGGAGGTGTTGGCGGTCACGAAAGAGTTCCTCTCATTCCGTGATCGACGGGTTCGAGGATGCTGCGAAGCTCGCTCAAGCCGTCGGTCAGTTTCTGGATCTGTTCTGGGTCGCGGTCGGACAGGTAGGGGACCAGTCCGTCGACGAGGTGGCGTCGACCGTCGGCGAGCCAACGATGGCCGGCCTCGGTCATCTCGACGAGCACGGCGCGTGAGTCGTCCGGGTCGGATCGTCTGGTGACGAGGTCGGCGTTGCTCAGCTTGGCGAGCAACGCCGTCGCCGATGGTTGGGAGCATCGGTCGAGCTCGGCGAAGGTGCTGATCCGCAGCGGCTGATACTCCTCGAGCAACGACAGGGCTCGCATCCATGCTCGCGGCCATTCGTCGCTGCCGAACCGGGCGGCCAATCGGACGAAGCGCGACGAACTGGTGACCAGCTGCGAGAGGAGGTCCCTGATGTCTTCGTCGGAGTGGCTCACCGATTTATTGTTACATACACTAACTATCTATCGCAACGGCGAGCGTGAGCCCGACGAGTGACACGGGAGCAGTCAGTGCTGGCGGAGGAGATCGGCGATGTCACGATCCCATTCGGCATCGCGCCTGAGGTCGTAGCGGAAACGCATCAGCAGATAGGTGCCGACGAGAAGGGTCGCCATCAGCACCCAGCTACCGACGGCACCGAAGATGGATGCGGCGACGACATCGGACGATGTCAGCGGCCGCACGCTCAGGTCGCCACTGTCGTCGACCCAGATCGGGGTGGTGGTTCCGACCGGAGAACCGGTGTCGACGCTGACGCGTCCGGTGTGTTCGACGCCCCGGTAGACCCACCGCGAGTCGACGGCGGTCGCAGCAGCGCCGGACGCGCCGAACTCGGTCGACGAGACCGGTGCAACTTCTGCAATGTCCGTGGTGGTCGCTGTGACCTGGTGGATCGAGCCGCGCTGATCCTCCAGTCGTTGTTGCTGATCGGCGTGGGTACCGAGCCCGATCCACAGGGACACCGGAATCATGACGATCAGCAGTGTGGTGACCCAGTGCTTGATGCGCGCCTGGCGGACATCGCAGTCACGGAGCAGGGGATTGGGGTAGCCGGCGAGGTCGGCGCGTCCCGAACGGTGCTGCCCGGTGAGTTTGCGGCGCATGATGGTCCCCACTGCCTCGAAATGATCCGACCGACCGTTCCACGATGCCGACGCGACCTGCGAGTATCAAGCGATAGGGGTCAGCGTCACATGTGACGGTCGTCGTGATGGGCTGTGGAGGTGGCGAAGTTGAAGAGTGATCGGATGCGGCGTGCTCGCGTCGCCGCGCTGGTTGCAGGCGGGGTCACGGCGGTCGGTGCGTGGACGGGTTCGATGCCGTTGCAGCGCATCGCCAAGCCTCTGATCGGTCCTGCGCTGGCCTGCGGGCTCGATCCGGCCAGGGATCGGGTGCTGTTGGCCGGTCTCGCGGCTGCCACCGTCGGCGATGTTCTGTTGATCGACCCCGACGACGATTCCGCCCTGGAATGGGGTGCCCGTGCGTTCGCGATGATGCAGTGCACCTACACGTATCTGCTGGTGCGTCGGGGTGCGCGTCCGGCGCTGATCGACGCGATTCCGCGGTACGCAGGGTGGGCTGCAGCGGCGGCGCTACTGGCCAGGCGTCAGCCCGCGGTGGCGTCGACCCTGACGGCATACGGTGCAGTGCTCGCGACCACGTCGACGCTGTCTGCTCGTTCCGTCTCGCGCGGCGGTGATCGGAGGCTGGTGATCGGCGGCGTTCTGTTCACCGTGTCCGACGCCCTGATCGTGTTCAGGCGACTGTTTCTGACCGAGGACCGTCGGCGCCGTGCTGCGGAGGCGGTGGTTCTGTCGACCTATGTGGCGGCGCAGGTGTTACTCGTCGAGGCCTTGGCTTCGGGGTAGCAGCAGCACCCGCTCACGATGGGCGGGGTCGACGCGGACGGCGATGACCGTGCCCGGCTCGAATCGCGAGGTGTCCGACTGCGGGATGTCGTAGACGATCTTGCCGAAGTAGCTGCCCGACCCGGGCACGGTGAATTCGAGGTCCAGTTCGGCGGTGTCGTCGTCGATGCGGCGGATGGCATCCACCGTTGCCCATCCCTCGACGCCGTGTTCGATCAATTCCTTCTGCTCACGCGTGGGTCGTCCGGCGATCATCATTGCCAGGCCGAGTGCTGCGCCGAACCCGGCGACCAGGGCCGCCAGCTGGTAGGGAAGCGTCCCGGGGGGAGTTCGCTTCATCAGCCAACCTATCCAGATCGCCAGCACGATTGCATAACCGATCGTCACGAAGACGACGGATCGGACGATTCTCGTGTTGTTCACTTCGGTGCTCCTGGGTCGCTGAAAGCGACTGATCGATATTCGACGATAGGGGTTACCGGTAAGTAGGGTTACATGTACGGTGATCGATGTGACTCGACCAACTGTCTTCATTTCAGGCGCTGCAGCCGGCATCGGCCGCGCAACTGCTCTCAAGTTCGCTGCTAACGGCTACCTCGTCGGTGCGTACGACATCGACGAGACCGGCTTGGCATCGCTCGGCAAGGAAGCTGCTTCGCTCAGCGGGTGCGTGGTTACCGGCACCTTGGATGTAACCGACTCCGACCAGTGGGAAACCCGGTTGAAGGAGTTCGTCGGGGAGGGCGACGGTCGACTCGACATTCTGATCAACAACGCCGGAATTCTCGCCGCGGGTGCCTTCGAGGACATGCCGCTGTCGGTGCACCGTCGTCAGATCGACATCAACTTCAACGGCGTCATCTACGGCACTCACGCCGCCTTCCCGTATTTGAGGGACACGGCCGGTGCTCAGGTCGTCAACCTGTGCTCGGCGTCGGCCATCTACGGTCAGCCCGAGTTGGTGACCTACGGCGCGTCCAAGTTCGCGGTGCGCGGCATCACCGAGGCATTGGATCTCGAGTGGAGCAAGTACGACATCGCGGTCAAGGCCATGTGGCCGCTTTTCGTCCAGACAGCGATGACCCAGGGTGTCTCGACGGGCACGACGAGCTCGTTGGGTATCAAGCTCACCGTCAAGGATGTGTCCGACGCGATCTTCGACGCGACCCGTCCGGTGAAGCGTCGGTTGCACAAGGTGCATTTCCCGGTCGGCCTGCCGTCCAAGGCGCTCTCGCTCGGGTCACGATTCTCGCCCGCTTGGCTCACTCGTGAGGTCAACCGGCGCCTGAGCCACACCTAGAACCTCTCGCCGAACGATGCCGGCGGTGCGCCGGTATCGTCGGTCGTCGGAGTGATCGGTGTCGGAAGGTGGGTCGGGTTTTTTTCATGCTGAGTACGTGGGGTTCGAGCAGAGCACGGCACATGGGTACGTTTCGAGCCTGGTTGGTGGTGATCGGGGCCGGTACGGCGCTCGTTCTCACCGGGTGCAGCAGTGAGTCCGCTGCCCAGCCCCCGTCGCCTGCGTCGGCCACCACCCTCGCGCCGACAACCACGACGGCAACCACGACCTCTGCGCCGGCGACGACCACGGAAGAAGCGCTCCCGCCGCCACCGCCTCCGGTCGAGCCTCCGCCGCCCACCGCGGAACCGCAGACGACGTACGCCCCCATCGGCGGCGCGTACTACTTCAGTTCTCCCGACGGTCTGTTCCAGTGCGGCATCGTGCCGCTGTCCACCCGCACCGAAGCCGGGTGCCAGGGCACCACCACTCCGGTTCCGCCGAAGCCCGAGGATTGCATGATCAACTGGGGCAACGGAATTCGTGTCACCAACGACGGTCCGGCGGCGTTCATGTGCTCCGGCGGCGTGGTGTACACCTCGGGTGGGGACACGATCGATCCACCGCTGGCGGTGGGTGCGACCATCGCCGGAAACGGGTTCACCTGCACGTCCGCGGAGAACGGCATCTCGTGCGTCGACGATGCGACCGGACACGGCTTCCGCATCGCACCGGACAGCAACGAAGTCTATTGAGCGGCGACAGCAACTCTGTGCCGGAGGACGCAGGACCCACCGAGTGGGGCGAGCACCCCCACGGCGTCGGACCGTGGGCCGACACCCACGCAGAACCGCCACCCGACGATCCGCGCTTGGATCCGGAACTGCTCGCCGGCGGTGACCGCCGCAACGTCGTCGACGCATATCGCTACTGGCGACGCGAGGCGATCGTCGCCGACATCGACACCCGACGGCATTCGCTGCACGTGGCCATCGAGAACTTCACCAACGACGCCAACATCGGCACGGTGGTGCGCACCGCGAATGCCTTCGCGGCACAGTCGGTACACATCGTCGGGCGGCGTCGATGGAACCGCCGCGGCGCGATGGTCACCGATCGTTACCAGCACATCCATCACCACGATTCGGTGGAGGAACTGATGGCGTTCGCGGCGGACGCGGGCCTCGTGGTCGTTGCCGTCGACAACACCCCCGGGTCGGTGCCGATCGAGACGGCGGAGTTGCCGCGCCATTGCTTGCTGCTCTTCGGCCAGGAAGGACCGGGCGTCACCGACAGTGCCCGCGACTCGGCGTCGATGACGGTATCGATCGCCCAATTCGGTTCCACTCGCAGCATCAATGCCGGTGTTGCCGCCGGAATTGCCATGCACTCGTGGATTCGGCGGCACGCGGACCTGGGCGCTGCGTGGTGAGCCCGCATCGATTCCGGGGCGGGATGTAACGAATCGGCAACGGTAGTGGCAGGATTGTCCGTATGCAAGAGTTGTGGTCGCAGCGTGCGGACGCTGCGGAGGGGGCCGTCGTCGCACGGCACATGCGTCGGCTGTGGGGGCTACCGGGTACGACGTTGGGTGTCGTCGCCTGGCCACCGATTCGCAAGGAACGGGCGTTCCTACGCTGGCACTACTGGTGGCAGGCCCACCTGCTCGACTGCGCGGTCGACGCCGCAGATCGCGACCTCACGGCCAAGCGCCGTCGGCGATTGAACAAGATCACCCGAGCGCACCGAACCCGCAACGTCACCGGCTGGACCAACAACTACTACGACGACATGGCGTGGCTCGGGTTGGCGCTCGAACGCGCGCAGCGGCAGCACTTCGTCGGCAATCGCGGCGGCATCCAGCAGATCGAGACGGAGTTGTTCGACGCCTGGGCCCCGGCCGAGGGTGGTGGCATTCCGTGGCGCAAGAAGTCCGACTTCTACAACGCACCCGCCAACGGTCCGGCCGCGATCATGCTGGCGCGTACCGGTCGGCTGTGGCGTGCCCAAGAGATGGCCGACTGGATGGACCGCACCCTCAAAGACGAGCGCACGGGGCTGATTCTCGACGGGATGCACTCCACCCGCGCACTCGTCGACGCCGGAAAGCCCGGTGAGATGGAACGCGCCGTATACAGCTACTGCCAGGGCGTCACGTTGGGCCTCGAGACCGAACTCGCCGTTCGACTCGGCGAACCCAGGCACGCCGAGCGAGTCCATGCTCTGGTCGACGCCGTCGACAATCACCTGACCCGCAACCTCGTCATCACCGGCGGCGGTGGGGGAGACGGCGGCCTGTTCAACCCCATCCTCGCGCGCTACCTGGCGATGGTCGCGGTGGAGCTACCCGGAGACTCGGACGCCGACGATCGAGCACGCGAACTCGCAGCGGCGATCGTGCTGAACTCCGCCGAGTCGGCGTGGGAGAACCGCCTCGAAGTGGAGGACAACCCGCTGTTCGGAGCCGACTGGACCCGCGAGGCCCGTTTCCCGGGGCAAGGCCTGCACATCGCCACGTTCACCGAGGGAACCGTCCGACCGTCCGATGTGCCCGAGCGCGACCTCTCGGTGCAACTCGGTGGCTGGATGCTCATGGAAGCGGCCTACCGCGTCGCAGCTGCCGGCTTCTAGAACAGCCGGATACCCGGACCGCCTACTCGAGTACCTCTTCGACCTCGATGGTCTCTTCGGGTCGGGCCATTTCCTTGCGGTACTGCCAGATACCGAGTCCGGTTCCGACGACCAGCAGCACGACCATGCTGATCAGGACGGCGGGCATCAGCCACGGGATTCCCTGGATGAACGAGCCGAAGTAGAACCCGATCAGTAGCAGCACCGGAGCCCAGATGATGGCACCGAGGGTGCTGGCGATCGTGTACTTGCGGTGATCCATCTTCGCGGCACCCGCGACCAGCGGGCACAGGGTGCGCACCCAGGGAATCCACCGCGCGACCAGCACCGCCCAGAAGCCGTGCTTCTCGAGCAGGAGATTGACCTTGTGCAGGTTCTTGGTGTTGAGGTACTTGCCGTTCTTGCGGGCCACCAGCGTCGAGCCGGTTCGGTGACCGATCGAGTACCCCACCTGGTTGCCTGCGATGGCAGCGACCATCGCACCGAGCGACAGCGCCCAGATGTGACCGGTGCCCGACGCATGGGTCGCCATCACGATTCCGGCCGTGATCAGCATCGAATCCCCGGGCAGGAACAACCCGATGATCACCGCGCATTCGATGAACACGAACGTCATCACGATGATCCACACGACGAGCGGGCCTGCCGTCTCCAGCGGACCGAAACTGCCGACCGCCTGAACGGACACGCTCGGCAGCGCAGTGGTAATCGACGACATGGACTCGATCACTTTCGGAAGATCTCGATCAGGACTTGGTTTCCGGGGAGTGTGCCTCGATCACGTCGGTGGCCTCCCCGAGTGGAGTCTTGCGGGCCTTGACCATGCGCTTGCCGACCTCGATGACGATCGGGAGGACGGAGACGGCGACGATGAGGAGGAAGATGATGTCGACGTGGTCACGGATGAACGCGATCTGCCCGAGCAGGTACCCCAGCACCGTCACGCCCGCGCCCCAGAGGACGCCGCCGACGACGTTGTAGGTGAGGAACAGCGAGTACTTCATGTGCGACGCACCGGCGACGACCGGCGCGAACGTGCGCACGATCGGCACGAAGCGGGCCAGGATGATGGTGATCGGGCCGTGCTTCTCGAAGAATATGTGCGATTCGTCGATGTACTTCTTCTTGAAGAATCGCGAATCGTTGCTCTTGAAGAGGGCAGCGCCACCCTTCGTGCCGATGAGATAGCCGACCTGATCGCCGAGGATGGCCGCGATCGGGATCAGTATGACGAGAGTCCAGATCGACGCGAACGGCTCGATCTCGGTGGACTTCGAGGCCGCGATCAACCCCGCCGTGAACAGCAGGGAATCGCCCGGGAGCAGCGGGAAGAGCAACCCCGACTCGATGAAGACCACCAGCAGCAGCCCGATCAACACCCAATGACCGAAGGAGTTGAGCAGGTTCACCGGGTCGAGGAATCCGGGCAACAGAGCCAGGTTCGTCGTCATCGTGTCCGAGGCAGCTAGGAGACTCACCGCGCCCACACTACCGGCCGAAACTCGTAAGTCCTGAACAGATGATGAGGTGCGGCTGTGAATGCGATGGCGTGTTCTCCCAGCGGAACAACCTCGGGGATGCGGGAGTGGAGCCATCGGAACGACCTCGGGGATGCGGGAGTGGAGCCAGCGGAACGACCTCGGGGATGCGGGTACGCACGACACCGAGCCCGGGGGTTGCCATACTGCACTGGACACAATCGAACTTTTCAATGGAGGAATGACGCCGTGCCTATCGCAACTCCCGAGGTCTACGCCGAGATGCTGGGCCGGGCGAAGGAACACAAGTTCGCCTTTCCGGCAATCAACTGTGTGGGTTCCGAGTCCATCAACGCCGCCATCAAGGGCTTCGCCGACGCGGGTAGCGACGGCATCATTCAGTTCTCGACCGGCGGAGCCGAGTTCGGATCCGGACTCGGTATCAAGAGCATGGTCACGGGCGCTGTCGCACTCGCCGAGTTCGCGCACGTCGTAGCCGCCGAGTACGACGTCACCATCGCTCTGCACACCGACCACTGCCCCAAGGACAAGCTGGACACCTACGTGCGTCCGCTTCTCGCGATCTCGCAGGAACGCGTCGACGCCGGCAAGAACCCGCTGTTCCAGTCGCACATGTGGGACGGCTCGGCCGTTCCGATCGACGAGAACCTGGAGATCGCCAAGGACCTGCTGGCCCGCGCGGCGGCGGCGAAGATCATCCTGGAGATCGAAATCGGTGTCGTCGGCGGCGAGGAAGACGGCGTCGAGGCCGAGATCAACGACAAGCTGTACACGTCGAACGAGGACTTCCTCAAGACCGTCGAGGCCCTCGGTGCCGGCGACGCCGGCTCGCGCTACCTGCTGGCGGCGACGTTCGGCAACGTGCACGGCGTCTACAAGCCGGGCAACGTCAAGCTGAAGCCGTCGGTGCTGGCAGACGGCCAGCGGGTCGCGTCGGAGAAGCTGGGTCTGGCCTCGGGTTCCAAGCCGTTCGACTTCGTCTTCCACGGCGGATCCGGCTCGGCGAAGAGCGAGATCGAAGAGGCGCTGGAATACGGAACGGTGAAGATGAACGTCGACACCGACACCCAGTACGCGTTCAGCCGCCCCATCGCCGGACACTTCTTCTCCAACTACGACGGTGTGCTCAAGATCGACGGCGAGGTCGGAAACAAGAAGACCTACGACCCGCGCAGCTACCTCAAGAAGGCAGAGGCCGGCATGACGGCCCGCGTCGTCGAGGCCTGCAACGACCTCAAGTCCGCAGGTCGCAGCGTTTCCGCGGGATAGAGCGGCTTCGCCGCATGTGAACGGAACTTCGTAGTGGGCTACGAAGTTCCGTGCACATGCAGCGTCAGCTGCACACCTTCCACTGATCGCCTTCGAGGCGCAGGTCGAAAGTGCGCGGCGATCGATCGTTCGGGTTGGCATCGGTGTGCGCGATCACCTGGGCGATCGCGGTGGTGTCGTCGCCGACCTGGATGGCGTCGATGCTGTCGAGGGTCGGTATGTTGCCCTGCTCCAGCGAGACACGATGAACGTCGGCGAATTCGGCGTCCGGGATATCTCGGTAGAAGGCCGCCAGATCACCGCACGAGGTGCTGCGCAGCGTCGCGAGGTCGCCGCCGGCCAATGCTCGGGTGAACGTCTCGACGGTCGTCCTGATCCGGGCCTCAGGGGAGTCCTCGACGCTCGTGCGGTCGATCAGCACGTACGCACCGGCGGCCACTGCCGCGATCACGACAACAGCACCTATCAGCGCTGCCCACCACTTCTTGTGACTCGGCTTGCCGGACTCTGTCGGCGACGGCCCGACGCGCTGGGGACCGACCTGCTTGGGCCCGGCCTGCTGCGGCTCGATCTTTCGCGGGCCGACCGGCTGCGGCACAGCTGCAGGCGCTTTCTTCTCCGGCGCAACAGCTTTCGTCGGCGCGTTCGACGGGTTTCTCGGCGGGATGCGACGCGGTGCCGCGGTCGGCCTCGCGGATGGTTCCACCGGCGATTGTGCGGTCGGCTCGGTTCCCCGGTCCGGGGTGGCGTCGGCAGGCACCGCGTCCATCTTCTCGGTTGCCGCATCCTCGGCGGGGGTTCCTGCGGTCTGGTCGGCCTGTTTCTTCTTGCCCAGATCGATCTTCTCGGTGGCTGCGTCGGCCTCGGAGGGCGCCTTCTTCTTCTCGTCCGGCATGCGTTCTCCCTCGTTCACCGAATTCTTCCGAAAACCCACATGTTCTCGATTTCGTCAGCTGGCAGCCTATCGACCGTGTCCGCGGCCCAGCGCGAGCGTTCCGGGGGTGTTCGGACACGATTCGGTGACGTAGGGGCACAATGAGCGCCATGACTTCTTTCGGTGATCTGCTCGGACCCCAACCCACACTGTTGCCCGGCGACGACGAGGCCGAATCCGCGCTGCTGAACCACGAGGCTCCCGAAACGGTCGCGGCTGCACATCCGACGGCGTCCATCGCGTGGGCCTATCTGGCCGAGGCCGCGCTCGAGTCGGGTGCCACCATCACTGCGTACGCCTACGCGCGTACCGGCTACCACCGAGGCCTGGACCAGTTGCGTCGTAATGGATGGAAGGGATTCGGGCCGGTCCCGTACAGCCATGAGCCCAACCGCGGATTCCTCCGATGCGTCGCAGTCCTCGCCAAGGCGGCCCGCGACATCAACGAGCACGACGAGTACGCCCGCTGCCTCGACCTCCTCGAAGACTGTGACCCCAAGGCAGCAGAAGCGCTCGGCCTGGGCTGATCGAACCCGCGCCAGCCGGGCGCGGGGCCGGACCCGGCTGAAGTCGGGCACTGCTCGGCTGAAGTTGTCGCTGCTGCCGATCATTCAGTGCGCATTGGCGGCAGGTGTGGCGTGGTTCGTCGCGACGGACATCGTCGGCCACGAGAGCCCGTTCTTCGCGCCGATCGCAGCGGTGGTCTCCCTCGGCGTCTCGCTCGGTGCTCGGCTGCGCAGATCGGCCGAGCTCGTCGTCGGAGTGACGGTGGGCATCGGCGTCGGAGATCTGCTCATCTCGCTGATCGGCAGTGGGCCGTGGCAGATCGCGCTTGTGGTCGTGTTGGCCATGTCGGCTGCGGTGTTCCTCGACGGCGGGCCGATCATCGCGATGCAGGCCGGGTCGTCCGCTGTGCTGGTGGCGACACTCATTCCGCCCGGCAACATGGGTGGCCCCAACCGCATGGTCGACGCGTTGGTCGGCGGTCTGGTGGGCATCGCGATCGTGGCGTTGATCCCGACACATCCGGTCTGGCGGGCCCGCAAGGATGCGGCGAGCGTGTTGGCGACGGCTGCGAGTGTGTTGCAGAAGGTGGCGGACGGTTTGGTGGCGAACGATCCCAAACCGATCGAGGAGGCGTTGCGCAAGGCGCGTGCGACGCAATCGGGTATCGATGCTCTGCGTACCGATCTCAAGGGCGGTCGGGAGATCGCGCGAATTTCGCCGATGTACTGGAATCACCGCAATCGTCTGGCGGCGCTCGCGGCCACGGCCGATCCGATCGACAACGCCGTCCGCAACATCCGCGTGCTCGCGCGACGGTCGCTGACGTTGGTGCGCGACGACGAGATCCTCGATCCGCGCGTCGTCGACGAGGTGGAGAAGTTGGCGCATGCGGTCGAGGTGCTGCGGCAGATGATTCTCGCCGACCCGGGGCAGAAGCCGGATGCGGCAGAGGCGGCACGAGTGTTGCGATCGGTTGCGGCCGGTGCCAAGCCGGAGCTGATCTCGAACGCCGGTCTGTCGGCGACGGTGGTCCTGGCGCAGTTGCGGTCGATCATCGTCGACTTGCTGCAGGTCGCGGGCCTCAAGCGTATTTCTGCGTTGGCGACGCTGCCGCCGACGGTGAAGCACCCGCACGTCCCACCGGAGTTGTGAGCCGAACACACCATTGCATATATGCGTATGTACGCATATGGTGACTTCCGGAAGTCGACATCGGTCACCAGGGGGAGTCATGGGCGCGGGTCACGGGCACAGTCACGGCGTGGGCGGTCACTCGCCCGCAGGTGCGGGGCCGCCCCGATCCCGCGTGCGCAAGATGGTCATCGCGCTGGCGATTCTGGTGGTGTTCCTCGTCGTCGAGGCCACCGTCGCCGTGGCAATCGGCTCGCTCGGCCTGCTGGCCGATGCTGGCCACATGCTCACCGATGTACTCGGCATGTCGATGGGTCTGATCGCCCTGATGCTCGCCCGCAAGGGAAGTGCCGTAGCGGCAAGAACATTCGGCTGGCATCGGGCAGAGGTATTGACGGCCATCGCGAATGCCGTTCTGCTACTCGGCGTTGCGGCATTCATCATGTACGAGGCGATCTCACGCATCGGCGACGCTCCCGAAATACCTGGCGTGCCACTCATTCTCACCGCGTCGGCCGGTCTCGCCGCCAATATCGTCGTCATGCTGCTCATTCGCGGTGACGCCAAGGATTCCCTGGCCGTCCGCGGTGCATACATGGAAGTTCTGGCCGATGCGGTCGGCAGTGTCGGTGTGCTCGTGGCCGGCGTGCTGATGGTCGTGTTCGGGTGGACCTGGGCAGACATCGTCGTCGGCGTTCTGATCTCCCTCTGGGTGATCCCGCGTGCAATCAAGCTCGCCGGCTCGGCGCTGCGCATTCTCACGCAGGCGAGTCCGGCGGACGTCGACGTGGACGCGTTGACCGGCGACTTGAGCGCTCTACCGGGTGTGACGGGAGTTCACGACCTGCACGTGTGGACGCTGACCACCGGAATGGACGTGGCCACAGTGCACCTCGAGTGCGAGGGGTCGTCGTCGATGGTGCTCGACCGGGCCAGGTCGTTGCTGTCCACCTACGGCCTCGACCACGCCACGGTGCAGGTCGAACCGGCGGCTCACGGGCGGACCTGCAAAGAAGAGCTCACCTGGTGACGGTGCGTACCTCGGAGCCCGGACGCCACACGTCGATCTGCATGTGATCGTCCACCAGCGATGTCAGCACGACCTCGGTGATGTCGAGGTCGAACACGTGATACGGCACCAGCTCGCCCGGTGATGCGTCGAATATCGGTTGCAGCACAGCAGGATCGGTGATCTCGACGGCTACTCCGCTGATCTTCGCATCTCCGCCCTCCATCGAATGGTGCCCCGGGTTGCTGTGCAGCGCGAACCGGCCGTCGCGCTGCAGATCTCGCGCTTTGACGGCCCCGAGCATCGAACCGAGGCGCAGCACACCGCCGGCGGCGAATTCCACTTCGGTTCCGCTCACGCGCGGTGAGCCGTCCGCTCTCAGTGTCGCGAGAACATGGTGCTTGTTGGCGGTGAATCTGGCGTGTACCGCCGAGGCCAGGTTCGGGGCGGTTGTCGAGAACTCGTTCCACGTCGTCATGGCGGAATTATGCGACCCGGTACCGACAGTCGGGAAACACTGCACACAACTTTTCGGAAGCGACGGAATCCCGTCGATCGCGGTCGATATCGTGCAGTCTTTCCCGCGGTGTCCGCACGAAGCGACAGTTACAGCCAGAACCGCATCAGGTAGTTGCCGTTGCCGGCGAAGAACTCGGGCACACCGGACAGCCCGAACAGGGTATAGATGGCCCCGAAGAACGCGGAGTTGACTGCGGGCACGAACAGCAACGCGACGAGAACGAGGATTCCGTAACCCTTGAACTGGTTCAGCGATGCGCGGGTGGCAGGCGAGAGCGAGGGCTCCAGTGCGGCGTATCCATCGAGTCCCGGTACCGGAATCAGGTTCAGGATCGTGGCCATGATCTGCAGGAATGCCAGGAAGCTGAGCCCGTACCAGAAGGCCTGATGGGTGCCGTCGGTGCCGAACATGCGAATGACGATCAGGAGAATCACGGCGAGCACGGCATTGGCGAACGGTCCGGCGAGGGCGATGCGCCGCTGCGTCGACGCGGAGAACTGACCGGTCCGGAGGTACACAGCTCCGCCGGGCAGCCCGATCCCGCCGATCGCGATGAACAACACCGGCAGCACGATCGAGAGCAACGGGTGGGTGTACTTCAGCGGGTTGAGCGTCAGGTAGCCGCGGAGCTCGACTTCCCGGTCGCCGGCCCGAAAAGCGGTGTACGCGTGACCGAACTCGTGCAGGCACACCGAGGCGATCCAGCCGGCGAGGACCAACACGAACACACCGAGGCGTGCGGTGAGGGATGTGACGTCCTCGGCCGTCCATGCGAGGGCACCGCCCACTCCGGCGACGGCGAGAACGGCCACGAACACCGGGCTGGGCAGCACGGGACTGCGGCGCAACGGAACGGTCATCGGACCAGCAACCACTCCTGGTGGTGACGGTAGAACGTCGACCTCTTCACTGTTCTGTCGCCGGCGATGCCGTCGCGCATCAGGTCTGCGGCGGGGGAGCCGAGCTGCATCGCGCGTCCGCTCACCCAGCGGCGAGGTAGCAGGCGTCGACGGCTGATCACGCGCGCACGCAGACCCGGCAGCTCAGGAGTCGGTGCCACCTCGACGCCGGGTACGACCCCGGAGAACAAGCGAGTGTCGTCGACGTAGGCCTCGCCCTCGAGTTCTTCACCGCCCGCGCCGCCGAGGAACGCTCGACCGACGACGGCCTTGCCCGCGTCGTCGCGAATGAGGGGCGTGCTCGACGCTTTCCCGGTCAGCGCGACTTTCGCGGCGCGGGATCCGGTGCCGAGCTTGTAGATGTGGGCTGCGTTGGTCGCGGTGTCCGGCACGAACGCGACCTCGACGTGGAGGCGATCGGTGCGCATCAGTCTGGTCAGCACAGCAGCGAGCGAGGCGTCGTCGCCCAGCACGATGATGCGGGGTGCGGGAGCGTCTTCGATGTCGGCGAAGATCGCGCTGCAGTCGTCGTCGGTCGGTACGGCATCGGCGTTGCGCAACGGGACGTCGGTCAGCGTGATCGGCAGCGGCGGGTTACCGCAGTGCAGAACGAACGGTGTCACGGCGCTCCTAGATCTTCGGTGAACCCTCGAACGACCATAGTGCCCTCGTTTCGGCTCCACCGTAGCGGCATGCGGGCCAGCTCACCGCCTCGGCTAGACTGTTCTCCCGGCCACTGTCGCGCCTGCGACAAATGGTGACTGCTGCGTTCGACCGAGCAAAACTTGCAGCACGTCCTCGCACGAAAGCAACGTAGGAGAGCACATGCCGGCGATAGTCCTGATCGGCGCCCAGTGGGGCGACGAGGGCAAAGGCAAGGCCACCGACCTTTTCGGTGAGCGCCTCCAGTGGGTAGTTCGCTACCAGGGCGGCAACAACGCCGGCCACACCGTGGTTCTGCCGAACGGCGACAAGTTCGCGCTGCACCTGATTCCGTCGGGAATCCTCACACCGGGCGTGAAGAACGTCATCGGCAACGGCGTCGTCGTCGATCCGGGTGTGCTGCTCACCGAGCTCGACGGACTCGAGAAGCGCGACGTCGATACCACGAACCTGCTGCTCAGTGCCGATGCGCACCTGATCATGCCGTACCACGTGGCCATCGACAAGGTGACCGAGCGTTTCCTCGGTGCCAAGAAGATCGGCACCACCGGCCGCGGCATCGGGCCCTGCTACCAGGACAAGATCGCCCGCGTCGGAGTCCGAGCCGCCGATGTGCTCGACGAGAAGATTTTGACCCAAAAGGTCGAAGCCGCTCTGGAATTCAAGAATCAGGTGCTCTCGAAGATCTACAACCGGCGTGCGCTGGATTCGCAGCAGGTCGTCGACGAGGTGCTCGAGCAAGCAGAGGGTTTCAAGCACCGCATCACCGACACCAGGCTGCAGCTCAACCTGGCGCTCGAGCGCGGCGAGACCATTCTTCTCGAGGGATCGCAGGGCACGCTGCTCGACGTCGATCACGGCACGTACCCGTACGTCACGTCCTCGAACCCGACGGCCGGCGGTGCATCGGTCGGTTCGGGTATCGGCCCCAACAAGATCGGGACCGTCCTCGGCATCCTGAAGGCCTACACGACGCGTGTCGGGTCGGGACCGTTCCCGACGGAGCTGTTCGACAATCACGGTGAGTACCTGGCCAAGCAGGGCGGCGAGGTGGGCGTCACCACCGGTCGCGGACGTCGCACAGGGTGGTTCGATGCCGTAATCGCGCGATACGCCACCCGCGTCAACGGCATCACCGATTACTTCCTGACCAAACTCGACGTGCTGTCGAGCCTGGACACGGTCCCCATCTGTGTCGCGTACGACGTGGATGGTGTGCGACACGACGAGATGCCGATGACACAGACCGGTTTTCATCACGCGAAGCCGATCTACGAAGAGATGCCCGGTTGGTGGGAAGACATCTCCGGTGCCCGCACCTTCGAGGAACTGCCGATCAACGCGCAGAACTACGTGCTGCGTCTCGAGGAGCTCTCGGGTGCGTACATGTCGTGCATCGGCGTGGGACCGGGACGCGACGAAACCATCGTTCGCCGGGACATTCTGCGGTAGGCAGTCCGGTCGAGATCGAAGCCCCGAGGCATGCGGCCTCGGGGCTTTTTCGTGCCATGGGTACTCGAGCTGAATTCGGTCCGAAAAAGAGTCGAAAACAATCTGAAAGGCGAAGAACTGCGGCCAACGCACAGACCCGCCGCTCTTCTATCCCCTTTTTTGGTCGAAGATGTTGGTGAAAATGCCGTTTACGTGTCTATCGACGCTTTACACTTGAACTAAATGTGTAAACAAAGAGTCCGAAAAATGCGGCTTAAAAGTCTCGTGGACTTTTACTATCACTTGGGTAACGGGCCAGCTGGCCATGACGAAACAATGAGCATCGCACCAGTTGCGGAGGCCCATGTTTCGGCCGACCGACCCGCACCGGGTCACCCCCTCACCGGCCTGTTCTCGAAGGCCTACGACGAAAGCAGAACGTACACATGAACAAGGCAACAAAGGGTGCAGTAGCGGCAGGGGCGGCGGCGGTCCTGCTGCTGGGTGGTTTGGGTTCCTATGCACTGTGGCAGGACACCGAAACGGTCACGGGTGGCACGATCGACTCGGGCGAGCTCAATTTCGATCCGGTTGCCGGCACGGCGAACTGGACCGAAACGTCCGTCACTCCGAATGCAGATCTCGGAACCGATCCCTCGACGTTCTTGATCGTGCCCGGCGACGTTCTCGAGTACACGACCGACTACGTGGTCAACTGGGCGGGAGACAATCTCCGCGCCACCATCACCGCTGACTTCACCGATGTCGCCGGCGACACAGACCTTGCGGCGGCGCTCGACACCGAGGTATCGGTCAACGGTGGAACGTCCCTTCCGAACGGTTCGGCCGTGGACCTACCGCTGACCACATCGCCTCAGACCATCACGGTCGCGGTCACGATTACGTTCGATCAAGCGACCGCCGATCTGATCGCGCAGAACGAGAGCGTCGACCTGAACGCCTTCACCCTGACGCTCGACCAGGTTCGCCCCCTTCCCTGACAGTGACCAACAAGTACGGCCGATATTGGGCGCTGGCAGCCGCGTCCGTCGCTGTGGTGGTCTTCGGATCAGCACAGACGACGGGCGCGCTGTGGCGTGACGAGCAGATGGTTCCAGGCGGAACCATCAACTCCGGCACGCTGGACATCAAGGTCGGCCCGAACGGAGCAGAAGTGAACGATTACGTTCTCGCTGCACTCGGTTCGACGAATCTTGGGCCCAACGGCTTCTCGCAGGCACCGCTGTCGATACGGAACTCCGGCAACGTGCCGTTCAACTTTCGGCTGCAGGGAACCACGTCGACCGGAACAGTCCCCCTCGTCTTGACTGCGACAATTGTTTCGGCTGAGTCGAATTGCCCGGCGACAGGTGCACCGACGGGTCCGACGGCACAGCTGTACAGCGGGAATGCCAGTGGTGCGCAAGCTCCGGTGCCACCGGCGGCCAGACTGTTGGCCGCTGGTGCCCGCGAAGTGTGGTGCTTCCGGCTCGCCGTCGGTGCCACTCCGCCGCAGGACGCTACGTCGACGGTGGCGTTCTCGTTCCGAGCGGACCAGACATGAATGCCGACGACGACACAGACGTGATCGAAACTGTGACGGATGTGTCCGAGGAGAACCGGACCGGTGTCTGGTGGTGGGTGAGCCGGATCGCGTCGTACACGCTTCTCGCGGCGATGTTGTTCGTTCTCGGGGTGACCGTCGTTATTCCGAAAGTCACCGGTTCGACGCCTTACACGATTCTCACCAGTTCGATGAAGCCGTCGTATCCACCGGGAAGTCTTGTTGTGGTCGAGCCCGCAGGCGCAGACGAACTCGAGGTAGGAACCGCGATCACCTATCAAATCCGTTCGGGCGAACCCGAAGTGGTGACTCACCGCATCGTGGCGACCCAGCAGAGCGGACGAGGTATCACCACCTATGTCACTCGCGGCGACAACAACGGATCGGACGACGAGAACCCGGTGCAGATCGGGCAGATTCGCGGAAAAGTCTGGTACTCGGTGCCGTACATGGGCTACGTCAACAACTGGCTGAACGGGGAACAACGGAAAATCACGGTGACCGTCATTGTCGTCGGTTTGGTCGGGTATGCACTGTTCATGTTCGTCGGGGCTGGTGTCGATCGCCACCGGAGTCGGAAGGAGGAGTCGCCGTGAGGCACAGCACCTTTGTCGCCTGCACGGCCGTTTTCGCCGGCGTCGCAGTCGTGTTGTTCCTCGGTGCCGGATCGACCCGCGCGCAGACCGTCAAGTACAGCGACGACGGGAGGGAGTGGGCGGCGACCCTTCGAAGCGCATTCTTCGACAACGATATTCGGTGGGTTCCCGGCGATGCGCGTGAATCACAGTTCCACGTGTTCAACGACACCGACCGGGACGGACGGCTCTGGCTGACTTTCGACAGCGACAACCCGGCGTTCCTCCGATCCCTGAGCGTCTCGATCGGTGGCGGCGAGTCGGCAGAATCCTGCGCGTGGATCGACCTCGCGGCCGGGCAGAAGAAGCGCATCGACGCCACGATCGCAATGGCCGAAGCTGCCGGAAACGAGACCCGCTCCTCCTCTGCTGCAGTTGATCTCGTTGTGCAGTGGGACAACAGCAACAGCTCCGAGTGCCCGGAATTTTCGGGTGCGCGGGCGGAAATGGAAGGGGCGCAGCCCTGATGGCGCGTCACGGTAGTGATTCTCGTTCTTCGAGCGTGCTGCGCCGCATCGGTCTGGCGCTTATCAGCGCTCGCGCCCGGGCAATCATGTCGATCGGCATCGTGCTCGGCCTCGGCGCGGTGGGAACCCTTGCTGCATGGTCGGATACGGCAACGGCGACGTCGGGTGTATTCACGACGGGGCGCATCGATATCCAGCTCAACGGTTCGAATGCCCAGGCAACCATGTCAACTCTGAACAAACTCAACCTCGTACCCGGGGACACTCTGGCTGCCGACATCATTGTCAACAATGCAGGCACTGTCCCGTTCAACTACAAGATCACAGCCGCTGCCTCCGGTGCTTCGATCGGAGCCGTGCTCAGCACGTCGTTCTACACTGGGACGGCTACGGGCAACGCGTGCACCGGGTCGCTTGTCGGGACGCTTGCCCCTCTGACGCTGACTGCGCAGCCGCTCAAGTTGAGCGGCACCGATGCCAACGTTCCTCTTGGTGCAGGTGTCAACGCGCCGATGTGTATGAGCGTCACGATGCCTTTGGGTACTTCGGTGCCGAATCCCGCGGCGTCCGGATCGATCAACTACTCGTTCGAAGCGACGTCGACCTAGCCCATGACCGACATTCCGAAAGAAGTCGAGCCCGACGGCCCACGGCCCAGTCGATTGCTGCGCGAGTTCGCCCTGACCATCGGTGCCCTTGCGGGCCTCGTCTGTGTCGCGGCGGCCGTGGGAGCCTTGCTGTTCGGCTTCACTCCGCTGGTCTTCCGTTCAGGGTCGATGGCTCCTGAGATCGAGACTGGAGCCCTAGCGCTGAGCAGGACGGTGCCAGCGGAAGACATTCGAGTCGGGGATGTCGTCAACGTGACCA
The DNA here is from genome assembly GCF_022810405.1 of Rhodococcus sp. ARC_M5. Lineage (GTDB taxonomy): Bacteria > Actinomycetota > Actinomycetes > Mycobacteriales > Mycobacteriaceae > Rhodococcoides > Rhodococcoides navarretei. Next base: position 296,895 of record NZ_JALGQE010000002.1, on the reverse strand, counting down.
ACGCTGCGGGTGACAGAATTACCCACCGAGTCGTGGCCGTGAACGAGGTCGCCGGAACCGCAGCGTTGACCCTGAAGGGTGACGCGAACGCCGAACCCGACCTCGAAACCTACGTCGTCACCGAGGCAGACAGGGTTCTGGTCAGCGCACCCAAGCTCGGCTACGTCGTTACCTGGCTGAGCGGTCCGGTTGCAGCGTTCGCCGGAGGTGTCCTCGTCGGTGTGCTTCTCATGGTGGCCTGGAGGCCGCGCGACAGGAAGCGGACCGAGTCGACCGGAGCAGTCGGAGAAGCGGCTTCGAAGATGTCCGGTGGGCGACATTCCAGGTCGACACTGACGGTTGCGATCGCAGTCGCAACCGTCGGCGCTGTCGGAGTCGCCTCTGCCAATGCCCCGACAACTGTTGCAGCATGGACGGACTCGATATCAGCGACCAGCGGCACCTTCACTACCGCCCTGCCGCCGGTTCCCGTACCCACTGGTGTGAACTGCATAAACCGCAATGGCTTATTAGGTTTGGGCGATCACGTGAGAATGTCGTGGACTGCACCGACCGGCACCGGATTCACCTACCGATGGACGATCACAAGGTCACCGCAGAACGGGCAGGCCGATCGTGTCGAAGCGGTAACGGGAACGTCGGTGGACATCACCAACGGCGGGCTTCTACTTGGTACCCGCACGGGCACGTGGATTTTCACGGTCCAAACAGTCTCTGGAACCCGGCTGTCGCAACCGAGCTCGCCTGTCAGTCTCACGATGGCAGCGGCCTTGGGGCTCGCACTGCCGACTGTGCGGTGCCCCAGTGCAGGCCGACAGGCGCGCACTGCGCCGGAGGAACTGGTTCCGTCTGGACCCTCGACGACAGTTCCGACCACCACGGGATCTCTGCCATCGGCTGCGCCGACGACAACGACGACCGTCCCTCCGACAACGACGACCGTCCCTCCGACAACGACGACCGTCCCTCCGACAACGACGACCGTCCCTCCGACAACAACGACTACCCCGCCAACCACCACCGACACACCTGCCGCCGCCCCGGCACCGCCACCGGAAGAGACCACGACTACCCCGCCGGCTCCGGTGGCTTTGTCCACCCCGCAGACCTCGCCGTCGGGGGCGTCGACTGCCCAGGTCGTCGACATCGACGGCTCTCCGACTCTGCAGATCGTCGACACGACCGGCGCAGTTCAGTACAGCGCTCCCGCCTCGTCCAGTGAGGCATACGGCTACGGCGTCAATTGGTCGGCTGGGGATCAGCTGTGGCTACTCGGTCCGGATCAGCTCGTTCGTCTCGACGGCAGCGGCGGTTCGTGGTCCCGGTCGGTGGTCGATCCGACGGCAACGGATCAGATTCCGTCGGAGATTCTCGCGCTGTTGAATTAGCGAACTCTTACATATATGTCCGAATCGAACTGCGCATCTGGCCGTCTTTGTGGATAATCGAGTCCAGGTAAAGCGACGGAAGGTCGGGCTATGACTGACAATTACAACGGATTGGAAGTTTTCAGCTACCAATTTGATCGCTTCGCTTACGAACATCCCTGGATCGGTGCTCAGGCCGGTGAATTCATGCTCGGTCCCGAGGGCGGGGGAATGCTCGAATTCACACACGCGACCGTGTTCGCCCTTCCCGAGGGTGGAGCCCATGAAGTGCACGGCCCCATTCTCGATTGGTACCTCGGTCACGGGGGACCCTATGGCGCACTTGGCTATCCGATCAGCAACGAGCGCCCGACACCCACCGGCTCCGGTCGATACAACCTCTTTCAGCGCGGAGCCATCGGGTGGTTGCCCGGTGTCGGCGCTTTCACGATCGGCGGTAGTGCGGAGGAAACGGACGTCAGTCCCGGGCCGGAAGCGGCTTTGGTATCGACGGTCGGCAGCTCCATCCCATCTTTCGAGATATCGGCATAAATTACATTCCCCGTCCCCGTTTTTGGCGGTCTATTCAAACCGAGAGTCCGAATAGCGGCGAGGTCAATTCAGAACAGTGTCGGCTCGTCGAATCCCGGTACTCCCTCGATCCCGAGTATTCGTTGTTTGGTGTTCGTGCCACCGGGTGCCGAGAACCCGCCGACTTCCCGACCCGCGCCGAGTACTCGATGGCACGGGACAATGATCGGCACCGGATTGCGCCCGAGCGCCCCGCCCACTGCTTGCGCCGCGCCGGGATAGCCGAGTCGGCGAGCTACGTCGCCGTAGGTCAGCGTCGCGCCCCGCGGAATCTCGCTGCACACGGTGTATACCGAGGCGTCGAACTCGGAGACGTCGAGGACCAGCGGAATCGGGCTCATATCGACTGCCCGTCCATCGAGCAGGGCGACGATTCGCTCGATCGCGTCGCCCGCGAGTCCGTCGGCCGGTCCCTGAACGGCACCGAAGCCGGACAGGTAGTCCAGCATCGCCTCGTCCGACGGTTCGGGCAGGGCGACGGCAACCACTCCGTCCTCGGTCCAGGCGATGCCGCAGCGGCCGATGGCGGTGTCGAAGAGCGTGCAGCTCGGCATGGGTCCAGTATCCACCCGTACCACTTCGGCAGTCCAGTTGAACCAAGAATGGACTTGAATATCAGAGGCCAGTGGGCGAATACTGGAAAGCATGGCCTCGAGAGTTCTCAACGCAACGTCACTGGCCCGCGATCTCGGCAGCTGGCGCGGCGACGCGTCCTCCGATGGATCCGGGAGGCGCAAGGCGTCGCGTCCGACGTATCGTGCGTTGGCCGATGGCGTCCGTCTGCTCATTCACGACGGCCGAATTCCGCTCGGAGTCGGTCTGCCCAGCGAGCGTGATCTGTCGGCGGCTCTCGATCTCAGTCGCACCACCATCACATCCTCGTACGCGGTGTTGCGAGACGAGGGTTATTTGATCAGCAAGCAGGGATCGCGCAGTACCGTCGCCCTCCCCGCTGCACCCACCCCGAACGGACTGTTGATTCAGTCGACGTCGCCCTCAGGTCCGGTGGTGGACATGTCTCACGCGGCGATGTCCGCTGCAGACGGCACCATGACCGCCGCGTACGAATCTGCGCTGCAAGCACTTCCGACGTATCTTCCGACGCACGGCATGGAACCGATCGGACTGGCGGTGCTGCGGGAGGCCATCGCACAACGCTTCGTCGCACGTGGCCTGCCGACGACGGCGGATCAGATCATGGTGACGTCCGGTGCGCAGCAAGCGGTTCGGCTGCTGCTGGGCACGTTGACGTCGCCCGGTGATCGGGTACTCATCGATCACCCGACGTATCCCAATGCCCTCGAAGCGATCAGAAGGGTGGGTGCCCGGCCGGTGCCGGTGCCGGTCCGTCCTGCGAACGGTGACTGGGATCTCGACGGGATTCGCAGTGCCGCACGGCAGACCGCCGCCAAGGTCGCGTATCTGATTCCGGATTTCCACAATCCCACCGGTCAGGTGCTCGATGCCGAGGGGCGGGCCGAACTCGCACGCATCACCCGCGACACCCGTATGACGCTCATCGTCGACGAGACGATGGTTGACCTGTGGCTCGACGCTCCGCCGCCGCCGCCGGTTGCGTCGTTCGGGCGGGTCTCGGGCTCCGATATCGTCACGATCGGCTCTGCGTCCAAGTCGTTCTGGGGCGGGCTGCGCATCGGGTGGATCAGGGCGCATCCGTCGCTCGTCTCGCAGCTGGCCGGCTCGCGGGCAGCGCACGACCTCGGCACCTCGATCATGGATCAGTTGGCGTCCTCTTTCCTACTGCAGGACGCCGAACCAGCGCTCGAACTTCGTCGATCGCAACTACGTGAGCGCCGTGACGTACTCGAAGATGCTCTGGCCGAACATCTTCCGGACTGGCGCTATCGCCGCTCCGAGGGCGGAATGTCGCTGTGGCTGCAGCTGCCTGCTCCGGTGTCGAGTGCGCTCGCCGCTACTGCTCCGGCGTTCGGGGCGGTGCTGGCTGCGGGTCCACGATTCGGCGTCGAGGGTGCATTCGAGCGTCATATCCGGTTGCCGTATACCCGTGAGCCGCAAGAGCTTCGGGCCGCCGTCGCCGCAACGGCCGGGGCGTATCGAGCCCTCGCTCCCAGCGCCGAGGCGGAGCAGCCGGCCCTGGTGTTCTGAGCGGCTGTGTTCTGACCCTGAACTCGAAGTTATGGATGGAAATGAGCCGAAAGCGTCCACAACTTCGAGTTCGGCGCGAGCGGTTACGCCCAGACCGAGGCGATATCGGTTGCCGTGGCGGGCGGTGGCGTCGGGACCCCGTTTTCGGTGCGGGAGAACCGCGGTGCCGGACGGTGCTGCGTGACGCCGCCGACGTCGATGAGCGAGTCGCGATCCTTCATGTGCGGGTGGTTCGGGGCCTCGGCGAAGGTGAGGACCGGTGACACACACGCATCGGTGCCGTCGAAGATCGCGGTCCACTCGTCACGGGTCTTGGACAGGAATGTAGCGACGAACTTTTCGCGCAACTCCGGCCAACGAGACTTGTCCATCTGCGGCGGCAGGTCCGCATCGGAGAGGCCGAGGCCGGTGAGCAACTGCGCGTAGAACTGTGGTTCGAGCGAGCCGACTGCCATGTACTGGCCGTCGGAGGTCTCGTAGGTGTCGTAGAACGGAGCGCCCGTGTCGAGCAGGTTGGTACCACGCTCGTCGCTCCACGCGCCGACGCCGCGCCAGGCCCAGATCATGTGCGAGAGTGCTGCGGTGCCGTCGACCATGGCCGCGTCGACCACCTGTCCCTGTCCGGAATTCTGGCGCTCGTAGAGCGCGGCCATGATGCCGAAGACGAGGAACATCGAGCCGCCGCCGAAGTCGCCGACCATGTTCAGCGGCGGCACGGGCCGCTCACCCTCGCGGCCGATGGCATTCAGTACGCCGGTGACGGAGATGTAGTTGATGTCGTGGCCTGCGGTCTGCGCCCAGGGGCCTTCCTGGCCCCAGCCGGTCATGCGCCCGTAGACCAGGCGCGGGTTGCGGGCGAGGGTGTCGTCGGGTCCGAGGCCGAGGCGCTCGGTGACGCCGGGGCGGAAACCCTCGATCAGCACGTCTGCGCGTTCGACGAGACCGAGCACCTTCTCGATGTCGGCCGGGTCCTTGAGGTTGGCCTCGACGATGGTGCGGCTGCGCAGCTGGTGGTCGTGAGGAGAGATCTGCCCGGCGCGCTGGACGCGCACCACGTCTGCACCGAGGTCTGCCAGCAGCAGTGCGGCGTGTGGGCCGGGGCCGATGCCCGCGAGTTCGACGATGCGGAGCCCTGCCAGCGGTCCACCAGTGTTAGCCACGTTTGTTGCCTCGTTCCGACTCGTCAGCTGCGATTGTGAATGGAGACTAACTTGTACTAGGGCGTCCAAGTGATGTGGGTGTGGATAATAGGGCTGTGACTGCCCCAGATCCCGTCCGTATCGGTACTCCGCTCACTCCCGGGGCCACCCGGGTGATGCTGCTCGGCTCGGGTGAGCTGGGCAAAGAGGTGATCATCGCGTTCCAGCGCCTCGGCGTCGAGGTGATTGCCGTCGATCGCTACGACAATGCTCCCGGCCATCAGGTCGCCCATCATGCATTCACGATCGACATGAGCAACTCCGAAGAACTTCTGGCACTGATCGATTCGCAGCAGCCGGACTTCGTGGTGCCGGAGATCGAGGCCATCGCCACCGATGCCCTGGCCGAGGTCGAAGCCAGAGGCCGGAGTGTCGTGATTCCCACGGCCCGGGCGACGCAGTTGACCATGAACCGCGAGGGCATCAGGCGTCTCGCGGCCGAGGAGCTCGGGCTGCCGACGTCGCCCTATGCGTTCGCCGATTCGCTGGACGATGTTCGAGAAGCGTTGTCCACCATCGGCTTTCCTGCTGTCATCAAACCGGTCATGTCGTCGTCGGGCAAGGGTCAGTCCGTCGTGCGCAGCGAGGACGATGTCGAGGCTGCGTGGGACTACGCGCTGAAGGGTGGCCGTGTCGATCTCGGTCGCGTCATCGTCGAGGGATTCGTCGATTTCGATTACGAGATAACACTTCTTACCGTCCGAGCGGCCAACGGAACGTCGTTCTGCGAGCCGATCGGGCACCTCCAGGAATCCGGTGACTACATCGAATCCTGGCAACCCCAACCGATGTCCGACGCGGCCCTGGCGGGTGCGCGTGATGTTGCCGAGCGGATCACGACGGCGCTCGGTGGGCGTGGGTTGTTCGGCGTCGAGCTGTTCGTTCAGGGCGACAACGTGTACTTCTCCGAGGTCAGTCCGCGGCCGCACGACACGGGTCTGGTGACGCTTCGCACGCAACGCTTCTCGGAGTTCGAGCTGCATGCCCGCGCCGTTCTCGGTCTGCCGATCGACACGACGCTGCTCTCACCCGGTGCATCCGCGGTGATCTACGGCGGAGTCGATGCGGATGGCATCCACTTCGACGGCGTCGCCGATGCGTTGGCCGTCCCCGAGACCGACCTGCGCCTGTTCGGCAAGCCGACGAGTTTCGTCCGGCGTCGGATGGGGGTTGCGGTGTCGACGGCCTCGGACGTCGAGACTGCTCGCAACAGGGCACGCGAGGCCGCAGGCAAGGTGCATCCCGTCGCCTGACCCGATACAGGGCAGACTTGGCCCATGAGCGCGCTCGGAGAAGTCCTGGTCGGCCTGGTGATTCTGGTGGGCCTCGTCGGCATCGTGGTGCCGATTCTGCCCGGCACCATCCTGATCTTCGCTGCCGTCGGTGTGTGGGCGTGGTTCACCGGCGGAGCCGCCGCCTGGACCGTGTTCGCGATCGCGACGGTGCTGCTGGTTCTGAGTGGCGTGGTGAAGTACACCTGGCCGGGCCGGCGCATGCGGGAGGCCGGAGTACCGATGCGATCGCTGATGGTCGGCGGTCTGCTCGGCATCGTCGGGTTCTTCGTGATACCTGTCGTCGGGCTGTTCATCGGCTTCATCGCCGGCGTCTACGTGGCCGAAATTCCCAGGCACCGCAATCATTCCGAGGCATGGCGGTCCACGGTGCACGCCACCAAGGCCGCCGGGTTGTCGATTCTGGTGGAGCTGTTCGGTGCCCTGCTCGCCTCGGCGGTGTGGCTCGGCGGAGCTCTCTTCGTCTAAGTGACGCGGTACCAGGCCCGGGCATTACCGTCGAGCACGGCTGGTAGGTCGCCGCCGACGGCATGGGAGATGATGTCGATGTCGGTCTCCGAGAACGGACGCGGAGCGCGGGTACCCGGTAGATCGGTGCCGAACATCAACGCTGCCGGATTCACGCGGTGGATCTTCTGCAGCGTGTCGACGATGTCCAGGTCCACTCGGCCGAATCCTGTTGCCTTGACGCGTACTCCGCGGTCCACGAGGTCGAGAAGATACGGAAGTCCCTGCGTGGACAGACCCAGGTGATCGATGCTCACCGCCGGAAGTTTCGCGAGGATCGGTTCCAGCGAGAGCAGCAGGGACGCGTCGACGTACAGCTCGGCGTGCCACCCCACCAATTCGTGCACGCGACGTGCCTGGGTGGTGAGCATCTCGACGTCGGTCTCGCCGCGCTTGAGATTGAACCGCATTCCGCGCACGCCCGCGTCGTTCAACGCGACGATGTCCTCGTCGGAACACTCCGGATCGATCTGGGTGACGCCGACCCAGCCGCGTCCCAAAGTCTCGAGTGCAGCGAGTAGGTAGGTCTGGTCGGTGCCCTGAAACGATCCCGACACCACCGCACCGCCCGTGATACCGAGCCCGTCGACGTCGTAGAGGTAGTTCGAGATCGTGTACGGATCGGGCAGGAAACCGTGGTTCTCGATGAGCGGAAACTTCGGGTCGATGATGTGTAGGTGGGCGTCGAACACGGCCCCCAGCATGCCAGCTCGCGCATTCGGCGTCGCGGCCACCGGTCGTGGTGTTTGAATTCGAAACATGAAACCGGAGACCACAGTCGTTCTCGATGGATACACCTACTTCGAATGTCCGCGCTGGCACGAGGGGAGGATCTGGGTATCGGACTTCTACAGCCATCGCGTCGTATCCGCCCTCGAAGACGGCACCGACGTACGGGTCGAAGCCGAGGTGCCCAATCAGCCGTCGGGTCTGGGGTGGTTGCCCGACGGCCGGCTGCTCATCGTGTCGATGCGCGATTACAAACTGCTACTGCGTGAGAACGACGGCTCGCTGACCGTGCACGCCGATCTGTCGACGTATGTTCGGGCGAACCTCAACGACATGCTCGTCGACGCCCAGGGCCGCGCGTACATCGGGAACTTCGGCTTCGATCTGATGAACTTCGCGCCCGTCGAGACGGCCGATCTGATTCGCGTCGACCCGGACGGTTCCGCGCACGTCGTGGCGTCGGACCTGTATTTTCCCAACGGGATGGCGTTCACGGCTTCGGGCGAACTGCTCGTGGACGAGACGGTCGGCAACCGGGTCAGTGCTTTCGACATCGCCGAGGACGGATCGTTGGGGGAGCGGCGCGACTGGGCGAAGTTCGGCGAACTACCGACGTCGACGGATATGGCGACGGCCATCGGCGAGGTGAAAGTGGCGGCCGACGGGTGCTGCATCGACACCGACGGCACCATGTGGATCGCCGACGCGCTGGGGCAGCGGGTGCTGCACGTCGCTCAGGGCGGTGAGATTCTTCAGCAACTCGATTTCGATCTCGGGGTTTTCGCCTGCGGACTCGGCGGATCCGACGGCCGCACGCTGTTCGTCTGCGCTGCACCGGATTTCAACGAGCATCAACGCAAAATCGAAACCGAGGGAAAGTTGTTGGCGGTTCGGGTTTAGAGCGCTTCGCGCATGTGAGCGGAACTTCGTAGTGGGCTACGAAGTTCCGCTCACATGCGGCGCCAGCCGCTCTAGGCCTTGTCGGGCTCGGATGCCTTCAGCATGTCCTCGCGCTCGACGACCTTCACGCGTTCGCGGCCTTCGGGCTCGCCGAGTGAACGCTCGTGCGCGTCGAGGCGGTACCAGCCATCCCAGGTGGTGAAGGGGACCTGCTTGCCTTCGAGGAACGAGGTGACCGCGTCCAGATCCGGCTCGGCCGCACCGGCGAAGCTCGGCGCATCCTCGAGCAGGTTCGCGACGGTCTCGTTCGCGTCGCCCTTGGTGTGGCCGATGAGGCCGACGGGTCCGCGCTTGATCCAGCCGGTGACGTACGTGGCGGGAACGGGTGTGGTGGAGTGCGGGGACTCGACGACGCGTCCGGCCTCGTTGGGGATGGTGCCGGCTTGCTCGTCGAAGGGGAGCTCGCTGATGTTCTGGCTGAGGTAGCCGACTGCGCGGTAGACGGCTTGGACGTCCCAGTCGTTGTACTTGCCGGTGCCCTTGACGTTGCCGGTGCCGTCGAGCTCGGTGCGTTCGGTGCGTAGGCCGACGACCTTGCCGTCCTCGCCGAGGACCTCGTGGGGGGATTCGAAGAAGTGCAGGAACAGCTTGTGCGGGCGGTTGCCGACGTCGCGGATGGCCCAGTCCTGGAGGGTGTTGGCGACCATGTCGATCTGCTTGGAGCTGCGGCGGGCCTGCTCGGAGCCCTCGTCGTAGTCGATGTCCTCGGGGGCGACGATGACCTCGATGTTGGGCGAGTGGTCGAGCTCGCGCAGCTCGAGCGGGGTGAACTTGGCCTGGGCGGGTCCGCGGCGTCCGAAGACGTGCACCTCGATGGCCTTGTTGGCCTTGAGGCCGTCGTAGACGTTGGCGGGGATTTCGGTGGGGAGCAGTTCGTCACCGGTCTTGGCGAGGACGCGTGCGACGTCGAGGGCGACGTTGCCGACACCGAGGACGGCGACCTTCTCGGCGTCGAGGGGCCAGGTGCGCGGCACGTCGGGGTGCCCGTCGTACCAGGAGACGAAATCGGCCGCGCCGTAGCTGCCCTCGAGGTCGATACCGGGGATGTTGAGGGCGCGGTCGGCGTTGGCGCCGGTGGAGAAGATGACGGCGTCGTAGAAGCGACGTAGGTCGTCGAGGGTGATGTCGTTGCCGTAGTCGATGTTGCCGAGCAGGCGGACCTGCGGCTTGTCGAGCACCTTGTGCAGGGCGGTGATGATGCCCTTGATGCGCGGGTGGTCGGGGGCGACGCCGTAGCGAATGAGCCCGAAGGGGGCAGGCATCCGCTCGAAGAGGTCGATGCTCACGCCCGGTCCGCTGACATTGTGGTCGGACTTCATGAGCGCATCGGCGGCATAGATGCCGGCCGGTCCGGCACCGACGATGGCGACGCGGAGTGGACGAGTCTGATCAGTCATGTGCAGCGAGCTACCTTCTTCGAGGGAAGTGCGGACACCCCAGCATAAATTAAGGACAACCTGAGCTGGGGCAGTGGGCAACTTGCCGGATTTCCCGGTTTCCGGTAGGAATTGCTCTGTGCAGACGACATACCTGGTCCGACGGTTCACCGTCGACTTCTGTCGTACCTGCACCAACATGTGTTGTCGGTGACCTGACCCGACGCCCTTCCCCTCCCTGAACAGGACGGGACCCTCTTTCGACGGCAGCGCTGCCTGGATCAGCCCTCTCGCCGTGCACAGATTCGAGGACACATGACCACCCTGGAACAGACCACCACGCTCACTCTCGACAAGTTCGGCCCGTCGTTCGGCGCCGAGGTCATCGGCCTGGACGTCGCCTCGGCGACCGATGCGCAGGTTCATGCCGTGGGCCGCGCCCTCGTCGAACACAAGGTCCTGGTGCTGCGCGGGCAGGCATTCGACGACGCGGCACACATCGAATTCGGTCGCAGACTCGGTGACCTCACCGCAGGTCATCCGGTGCACGACAGCGGCCACGTCGCCCCCGAGGTGTACGCGTTGGACAGTCAGGACAACGGTTTCGCCGACGTCTGGCACACCGACGTCACGTTCATGGAACGCCCGCCGATGGGGTCGATCCTGCGTCCCGTCGTCCTGCCCCCGCACGGCGGTGACACCAACTGGGCCGACAGTCAGCTCGCCTACGAGTCGCTGTCGGCACCGGTTCGCCGCATGATCGACGGACTCACGGCAATCCACGACGGCAACCGAGAATTCGGCTACTACCTCGCGCAGAAGCGCGGCGGAAAAGGCAACGTGTGGGACGGCAAGGAAGTCACCGCGCTTGTTCCCGTCGAACATCCCGTCGTGCGGGTCCATCCGGAAACCGGCCGCAAGGGGCTGTTCGTCAATCCGGGTTTCACCTCCCACATCGTGGGGGTGTCCGAGGCCGAGAGTCGCGGGATCCTGGATCTGCTGTACGCGCACCTGACCAAGCCCGAACACATCGTGCGGCACCGCTGGCGATTGGGCGATCTGGTGTTGTGGGACAACCGCAGTACTTCGCACTACGCCAACCGCGACTACGGCACCGAGCGCCGCACGATGCACCGCATCACGTTACGAGGAGACATCCCGGTCGGCCCCCGATAGTGCTGAGCCCGTGGGATCGAGGAAGATTGCCGTCATGGCGTCGTGGAGTGAACGTAGGCAGCAGTGGGTCGACAGTCGTGAGGAAGCGCGCAACAACGCGTCGAAGGCCGCTGCCGATTCCGGAGAGCAGCGTGCGCCCACCGCGTGGCCGTTCATCATCGCTGTCGGCATCGTCGTCGTGTTGCTCGTCGGCATCTTCGCAGCTTCGAAGTTCGCGCCCGCCGAGGACAACGTGACACAGGCCCAGCTGCTCACCGACAGCCTCGACGGCTTCCTCGAAGCGCAGAACACCGGAGATGCGGAGTTGCTCCGCCGGAATACCTGTTTCGATCAGGTCGAGCGCCTGATTCCGGGTGACGATGCGCAGTACCGAACCGATCGGGCCGGCGAGGTCGAGCGCAACGGCGAAACGTCCATCGACGGTGTGCCGTCCGAGTATCAGGTCAACGGCGACCGCGGAATGGTCACGGTCCCGCTGAAGGAAGAGAAATCCGGAGTGCAGACCGACGACGTGTGGAACTTCGTCCGTGTCGACGACAAGTGGCTGGTGTGCAATGTCTGATCTTGGTATGTGTGACGTAGCAGCAAGTGACGGAAGGCTGAGCAAGTGACCTACGCAGGTGACATAACCCCGGAAGCCGCATGGGAATTGCTGCAGAGCAACCCCGAGGCCGTGCTCGTGGACGTTCGGACGCGCGCCGAGTGGCAGTATGTCGGCGTTCCGGACACCTCCGGTATCGAGCGTCCGACACATCTGATCGAGTGGGTCAGCTTCCCCGACGGTGCCAGAAACACCAACTTCGTCGAAGACCTGAAAGCCGCAGGCGTGGACGGGGAACGACCGGTGGTGTTCCTGTGCCGCTCCGGTCAGCGGTCCATCGGTGCCGCCGAGGCCGCGACGGCTGCAGGAATCGGCCCGTCCTACAACGTGCTCGACGGCTTCGAAGGTGCCACCGACGCCGACGGTCATCGCGGTGCCGTGGGGTGGCGTGCGGTCGGGTTGCCCTGGAGGCAGTCGTGAGTATTCCGGGCGGCGGGCAGGAGCGAAGCGACAAGGGGATTCCACGAGGTGGGGGATTCGACAAGCCGTTACCCGAGGGTGTGGGTCAGGCAACGCTCGGGGTACGCGGCGGCTTGATGCGATCCGGTTTCGACGAGAACGCCGAAGCGCTGTATCTCTCTTCGGGTTTCGTCTACGAGAGTGCCGGCGCAGCCGAGCAGGCCTTCACCGGCGACATCGATCACTTCGTGTACTCGCGTTACGGCAACCCGACGGTGAAGATGTTCGAGGAGCGGCTGCGGTTGATCGAGGGGGCCGAGGCGTGCTTCGGTACCTCGAGTGGGATGTCCGCGGTGTTCACCGCACTCGGCGCACTGTTGAAGGCCGGTGACCGATTGGTCGCTGCGCGTAGCCTTTTCGGTTCCTGCTTCGTCGTCTGCAACGAGATTCTGCCGCGCTGGGGTGTCGAGACTGTGTTCGTCGACGGCGAAGACCTCGAGCAGTGGGAGCAGGCGCTGTCGGTGCCGACGACGGCCGTGTTCTTCGAGACCCCGTCCAATCCGATGCAGTCGTTGGTCGATGTTCGACGCGTATCCGAGCTGGCTCATGCCGCCGGCGCAACGGTGGTGTTGGACAACGTATTCGCGACGCCGTTGCTGCAGCGCAGCCTGGAACTCGGTGCCGATGTGGTGGTGTACTCGGGCACCAAGCACATCGACGGTCAGGGGCGGGTGCTCGGTGGTGCGATCCTCGGATCGAAGGAGTACATCGACGGACCGGTGCAGACCCTGATGCGGCACACCGGCCCTGCGCTGAGTCCGTTCAATGCCTGGACGCTGCTCAAGGGACTCGAGACGATGCCGGTGCGGGTGCGGCATTCGGTGAACTCCGCACTGCAGATCGCCGAATTCCTCGAAGGCCATCCGTCGGTGCGCTGGGTGAAATATCCCTTCCTGCAGTCACATCCGCAGTACGAGCTGGCCAAGTCGCAGATGTCGGGCGGCGGTACCGTCGTCACGTTCGAGCTCGACGCCCCCGAGGGAGAGGGCAAGAAGCGCGCCTTCGAGGTGCTCGACGCACTGCGTATCGTCGACATCTCCAACAACCTCGGTGACTCCAAGTCGCTGATCACCCACCCGGCGACCACAACGCACCGCGCGATGGGTCCGGAAGGGCGTGCGGCAGTGGGGATCACCGACGGCGTCGTGCGCATTTCCATCGGCCTCGAAGACACCGAGGATCTGATCGGAGATCTGGATCAGGCGTTGAAGTAGCCGGGTCAGCGCTCGAAGACGCTGAGCACCGTTCTGAACTTCGCGGTGGTTTCGTCGAGTTCGGCGTCGGGATCGGAGTTCTCGACGATGCCGCCTCCGGCGGTGGCGGTGCCCGACAGTCCATCTGGCGAGAGCTCGATGCAGCGGATGGTCACCATCCATTCGCCGTCACCGCTACCGTCCGTCCATCCGACGGCTCCGGCGTAGAAGCCTCGAGATCCTTCGACGTCGGTGATCGCAGCCATTGCCGCGGCTCGGGGAACACCGGCGACGGCGGCGGTGGGATGCAGTGCCAGCGCGAGGTCGAGCGCGGACGTCGCGGGATCGGCCAGGGTACCGACGATGGGCGTCGACAGGTGCCACAGCTGAGGTGTGCTGCTCAACTGGGGTGACTCGGGCACATCGAGCGTCTCGCAGAACGGTGCCAGCGCTACCTTGATCTCGTCGACGACGAAGCGGTGCTCGGCTTGGTCCTTGGCGCTGGCCGCCAGCGCTGCGGAGATGCGTGCTTCCTCGTCGGGGTCGGTGGAGCGCGCTGCCGTTCCGGCGAACGGGTGGCAGGTGACGATGGTGCCGCGCTTGCGCACCAGCAACTCGGGACTCGCACCGACGATGCGGGTGCCGGGCTTGCCTGCAGTGGACAGGTCGGCCAGGAAGCCGTTGCCCATCGGATCACGCGTGACGAGCGCGCTCAACACCGAGGCAGGCTCGATCGGCGAATCCGCCGTCACTTCGATGGCCCGCGCGAGCACGATCTTCTCCGCGACACCGGCTTCGAGTTGCTCGACGACAGCCCGCACTCGCTGCACGTGAACGTCCGGTTCCGGAATCTGCCGCGAGACGGTCACCGTCGGTAGCGACGGCAGAGCGTCCACGGTCGCCCAGGGCCCGTCGAGGCGGTAGAACTCCTCCGGCTCGATCAGCGCCGTGGCGTCGGACATGTCGAAAGGGAGTGCGCCGACGACATTTCGGCCCGCCCGCACCGCGGCCACCGCGTCGGCGATATCGGGAAACGCGTGCCGGACGCCCAGTCCGACGACGTGGTGATCCTGGCGGGAGAGTACGAATTCGGGTGTCATCAGAACGGGTTCTGTGTGCGGCCCACCAGGTCTGCGACGGAATCGAGGACTTTGGTGGGTCGGAACGGGTACTGCTCGACGGACTGGACCGTCGAAATTCCGGTGAGAACCAGGATGGTCTGCAGCCCGGCTTCGAGTCCCGAGAGCACGTCGGTGTCCATCCGGTCGCCGATCATGAGCGTGTTCTCGGAGTGTCCGCCGATCGCGCGCAGCGCCGAACGCATCATCAGCGCGTTGGGCTTGCCCACGTAGTACGGCTCCTTGCCGGTGGCCTTGGTGATCAGCGCGGCCACCGAACCCGTCGCGGGCAACGAGCCCTCACGGGACGGGCCGGTGGCGTCGGGGTTGGTGGCGATGAAACGCGAACCCTTCTCGACGAGTCGAATGGCGGTGGTGATCGCCTCGAACGAATACGTCCGGGTCTCGCCGAGCACCACGTAATCCGGGCTCGAGTCGGTGAGGGTGTAGCCGATGTCGTGCAACGCGGTGGTGAGACCGGACTCGCCGACGACATACGCACTGCCCCCGGGCCGCTGGGCACCCAGGAACGTCGCCGTGGCGAGAGCGGAAGTCCAGATCGACTTCTCCGGAATGTCCAGGCCGGTGAATGCCAGGCGCGCCCGCAGGTCGCGGGGTGTGCGAATCGAATTGTTCGTCAGCACGATGAACGGAATCTCGTTGGCCTGCAGCTCGGCGAGGAACGTATCGGCACCGGGAATCAGATGGTCCTCGTGAACCAGAACGCCGTCCATGTCCATCAAGTACGTCCACTGCTGAGGCTTCTCGGTTTCACTCACCCTTCCATTGTCTACTACCGGTACTCAGCTCGCCTGCAGTTCTTCGCTACGTCGGGAGTTGGCTCGGTGCTGTTGTCGCTCGCGGGCAGTCGTTCCGCCCCAGACTCCGAACGGTTCGTTGGCGGCCAGTGCGAACCGTCGGCATTGCTCGACGACCCCGCAGCCCGCGCACACCTGCTTCGCGCGGTCCTCCCGGGCGCGGCGTGCGGATCGCCCTTCGCCGGACGGGGAGAAGAAGATCTCCGAGTCCTGTCCGCGGCAGAGTGCGTCGATCTGCCAATTCCGAGATTCGACGTGCTCGACCATGGCTGACCCGTTCCTCGATGAGTGATGGACTCGACCGATCGTCGCGAGAATCTCCGCGTCGAGCAAGACTTCCGATCAGCGTGATTCGGACTGCCCCTGGTCCGTGGGATCGAGGCGGAAACGTCGACGGGTGCTACCTGCCCGCTGTGTTTGCTGTCTTTGCTGCGTTCGCTGGGTTCGGTGGGTTGGCGTTGTGCTCCAGAGCCGCGGAGACCCAGAACTGCAGTGCTGCCTCGTTCCTCAGCGCCGCTGCGTCGACGGTGATCCACCCTGCACCCATCAGCGATCGCGTCCCATGACAGCGTGGTGGGCTCCATCCACCCGAACCAGCAGAGCCCGCTTTCCGGTGCCGACGCACACCACCATCTTGTCTCGCACCGGGAACGCCAGACCGCTGAACATCTTCTGCTCGCAGACTTTCCTGGTCCGAGAGGATGTCGCGGATGCGATCTGCACGAAGCTCGTCGTACGCCATGTACTCGTACCACTCCGATGATGGTTGCCCTCATCGAAGACCTGATCGGTATTGGGCGTAAGCGTGGATCACCCGCCGTGTGGCATGCCGTCGGCTCCGGCGCATGTCTGTGCAGCGCAGAGCTGTGCCCTGAGATGGTGCTGGCCGTCATGCGGGTTGTCGTGGTTCTTCGTCCCCGGCATCTCCGGGGTTGTCGGGTGGATAGAGGACTTCTTCGGGGTGGTGTGCGTGGTTGATCAGCCCGCGCCTGAGCGGGTCCATTCCGGTGGGTGGGTGCCAGAGGGTGCGGCCTGGATAGCGATGTGTTGCTGTGGTTTTGGTGGTGGCCCATGTGTTCGGTCCGGTGCCGACGAGTGCGTGGTGCATGTCGCAGCCGAAGGTGAGGGAGTCGATGTCGGTATTGCCGCCGTCGACCCAGTCGGTCACGTGATGGGCTTGGCACCAGGTTGCGGGACGGGTGCAGGAGGGGAAGCTGCAGCCGCGGTCGCGGGCGATGAGCACGATGCGTTGGTCGGCGGAGGCGATGCGTTTCGATCGGCCGAGGTAGAGGGCTCTGCCGTGGTCGTCGAAGATGGTCAGGTAGTGGTGGGCGTGGGAGGCCATGCGGATGGCGTCGCGGATCGACACTCGTGATCCGGTGGCGGTCTTCGCGTACCCGCAGCCGGCTTCGAGGTCTTTCAGGGTCATGGTGACGATGGCGGTGACGGGCAGGCCGCGGTGGGTGCCGAGTGTGCCGGAGGCGAGGGTGTGTCGGAGCGCCAGTTTCAGGGCGTCGTGACGGCGTTCGTTCTGGGTGCGGATGTCACGCTGGGCTGCGGCCGCGCGCGTGGACGCCGCCGCCTCGTCCCGTGCCTCACGGCTCTCACCTTGCCCGGCGGTGTCCCCGCCAGCGCTACGCCCGGCAGCAGGGCCGTCGGAGGAAGTGTCCTCGGAGGAGGTGTCTTCGGAGCCTGTGCCGCAACCGCATTCGAGGCCACCTCCGCAGTCGTCACCGCAGTGGCCACCTCCGCAGTCGCCGGCGCCGTCGCCGCAAGGGCCGTCACCGCAAGAGCCGTCGCCGCAAGGGCCGTCACTGTCACATGGACCGTCGCCCCACAGTCCCGCATCATCTCGCCGCCCGTGTTTCGGCTCCGGTAGCGGTGGTGTCTTGGTATCGGAGACCCCATCCGATACGGACGAATCCGGTTCGGCTGCTGCAGAATCGGGACGTGCACCGTCGCTCGCGCTTGGGGGGCTCTTGGTGTCCTCGCCGGAGGTCTCGTCGCTGTCGGTCTCGTCGTCGGTGATCGGTTGTCCGTCGGCAGGGTTGTACATGCCGGGTTTCGCGGCTTTGGAGAACAGGGCTTCGAGGTAGGCGCGGAGTTCGGGGTCGACACAGAATTTGCCTTCTGACATGCCGTCTGAACCTTGTTCGCCGAGGTAGAAGAAGGCATCGCGTCGCTTGCGTGGCTTGGGCTTACCGTCCTCGTCCTCGTCCTCGTCCTCGTCGTGATCGCCGTCGGGGTTGAGGATCGAGTCCAGGTTCGCCACCAACGGCGCAAAATCGTCGGGCCGTCTGGTCGACGCGAAGCCCACCAACTGCTCCTCGGCGAGATCGCGGGTCTGCGGATCCACACTGGCAGGCAAGTGCTTGAAGAATTCGCGGATCATCTGCACGTGCTGGGCGTCGAGCAACCCGGCCCGTAATGCGTCGGCGGTGTGCGGCAGCAGCGGCGGCAGAACCTCGCCCGAGAGTGCGGTGCGGTCACCCAATTCGGCAGCCAGGCGTACTCGTGCGCCTGCTGTTCGTGGGGTGATCCGCAGCATCCATGCCACCGAGCTCGGCACCGACCCCGGGTAGATGTCGAGGCCGTGTTGGGTGATCAGTTCGTTGAGCCAGGTGTACGAGTACGCGGTCACCGATCGGGTGAGCGTTTCCATCCGCTGGATCACCGCACGCCGGTCGGCGTTCGTCCACGACACCGACGCCTGTTCGGCCAACTCCGCGACCGCGGACTCCACACGATCCACCAGCACCGATAGTTCGGGATCGGACACCTCAGGGGCGGGCGGCACCGTCTCGATGCCGTCCACCCCTGATCCGCCGTCCCCCGAAAGCATGAACAGAATCTATCGCGACCCACCGACAAGTTTTCGAACACACGTTCCTGCTCGCACTCGGCAGTCGAAACGGCCCGGTCGGAGCGCTGCACTATGTGGTGGATTACACATCGGCCACCAGTGTGACGTTGTCGATTTTTGGTAACGACGAGTCGCGTAGATGCTGGTGGCGGCGTTCAATATCCCCCAAGGCGGACGTAACGACCACAGCAGCGTTGCTTGCATCGGTGACGAAAGCCACTGCTCGGCTGTCTCTCCGAGCTCGAGTGTCGAGCCGGTGTCCGATGTTGTGTGTTGACCCAGTGGGGATGATCGACATGAACGACGCATTTCGTTTCGCCGCTTCGGGCAGTTCACCGAAGGAACTGATCACGCGACTCCAGTTCGGTACGACGGACCTGTGGCCCGAGGATGTTGCCCCTTCGGCGCGTTGGCGCTACATGGCCGACCTTTTGGATTCCGATCGGGGCATGCTCGCCGAACTCGACGGTGCACTGTCGACACCGGTTGTGGACGCGCTCGTTGCGACGGCGGAACTGTGCAGGCAATCGGCCACCAGCTCTGTGCCCGCGGCCGATTGGCAGTATCTCCGGCGGGCGTTGGGATGGCTGGAGCGTCGGAGTTCCGGTGTCGATCGCGCTCTCATCGCCGTGGCCGACGAGTTGGCGCTGATCGGGCTCGACGGAGTGGAACAGGACTTCTCGATCGCGACCTGGCTGTGCATGGACGTGCTGGATCGGTTTGCCGCCACTGATCGAACAGTCGCGTATTGGATGCAACGCGTGGTCACCGACGCATCGAATACTGCTCAGCAGCAGCTTCATTCAGGTCCGGAAGGCAGCGAATGCGCTGAACTGTCGGTGGCCGTCTGACCGGTAAACGCGGCCTCTGCGTTCGAGTATCTTGGGACAGCTTTCGCTGCGCTGTGAACGGCGTCTCGGTCTGCACCTCGGTTTCGAGCGGAACAACGGCGTCGTGTCGACCGTTGTACTGCCTATGACACGAGCCGCAGTTGCAGCGTCCTACGGTGGACCGGACGCCATCGAGATCGTCGAACGAGAGCTACCCGAGCCGTCCGAAGGCGAGGTTCTGGTCGAGGTGAAGGCGATCGGCGTCAACCCCTTCGACTACAAGAGCTACAGCGGTGCGTTCGGCACCGATGCATCGAAGCTTCCGATCCCACTGGGCAGCGAGGCGTCGGGCATCGTCGTCGCGGTCGGCGAAGGTGTCGAGGGACCGGTCGGGCCTATCGCCGTCGGCGACGAAGTGATCGTGTCCGGCCAGAACGGTACGTACGCCGAGCGGATTCTGGCTCCCGCGCGGTTCGTGTTCCCGAAGCCGGAAGCCTTGGATTGGAACGTTGCTGCGGGCGTACTGGCCGTGGCCGGAACTGCATACGACGCGTTGGAATCCGTCGGTGTCACGAGCGGAGATACGGTTCTCGTGCACGGGGCGGCAGGCGGCGTCGGGTCCGTGGTGGCTCAGCTCGCTCGGGAGCGCGGTGCCACCGTCATCGGGACTGCGCGCCACCAGAACCACGATGCACTCCGGGCCTACGGGGCCGAGCCCGTCGAATACGGCGACGGACTCATCGACCGTGTGCGAGCAGCCGCACCGAATGGGGTGGATGCGGCAATCGATACGGTCGGCACCGATGAGGCCGTCGACGTATCACTCGAATTGCTCACGAACAGTTCGAAATTGGTCAGCACGGCAGCCTTCGGGCGGGCATCGTCGGACGGGTTTCTCACCGTTGGTGGGCCGGCGAGCATGGAGCGTCGACGCCTCGCATCGCCGGTGCTGCTGGAGCAGGCAGGTGCAGGAGTGTTCGAGGTGACAGTCGCGAAGACCTTCCCGCTCGACGACGTCGCGAAGGCGCATGCCGAACTGCAATCTACACACCCGCGTGGAAAGTTCGTCCTGATTCCGTGAGGACAAGGCCCAGCGCACGGGTTCTTACGAGCGATCGATGAACTCCTCGGTCACTCGGTGCGCGATGCCGTCGGGGTAGGGGCCCGACAGGATGAGAACGACATGATCGAATCCCGCGGCCACGGCGTCACCGATGTCGTTTCTCGTCTTCTCGGGTTCCTCGAACGACACCCCGAGAGCGATCGATCGGGTGATCGTCGCCGGATCGCGCCCGATCTCGTCACAGAATCGGTCGAGTAACCTCGCTCGGTCGAGTGCATCGTCGAGGTCCCCGCCGGGGATGTTCCATGTGTCGGCGTGCGCGGCGACGAGACGCAGCACACCTGCTGCTCGGCCGCCGATGACGATCGGTGGGCCCGGTCGCTGAACAGGTTTCGGGTTCTGGAACGCCCCCACGAGATCGACGTGGGCACCGTGAAAGTCGAACGGTTCGTCCTCGGTCCAGAGCTTGCGAATCACGGTGAGCGATTCACCCAGCCGCGCTACGGCTTCCGCGGCGTCACTGTACGGAAGACCGCTGCCGTCGTATTCCCGTCGCGCCATCGGCACACTCGGCCGTGACCCGGCACCGATGCCGAAGTCCAGCCGACCGTACGAGACCGCGTCGACCGTAGTAGCGATTTTTGCGAGGATCGCCGGTGGGCGAATGCGGTTGCTGGTGACCATGATTCCGAGTCTGATCCGCTCGGTCTGTGCGGCGAGTGCGGCCAGCATGGTCCAACCCTCGAAGATCGGGCCGTCGAGGTCGCCGCCGATGGGCATGAGGTGATCGAACAGCCACGCATGCTCGATCTCCGCGATGCCGTCTGCCTCGCACCACACCCGGAGAAGGTCTGCGTAAGAGACGTTCTGCGGAGGGGTCATGATCCCGAAACTTGCCATGTCAGCGTCTCCGCAGTGATGCGTCGAGCAGCGCGGGTGGGGTGTCGAACTTGTCGCCGGGAGCGAGATCGACACCGGGCAAGACGATCTCGTCGATCCTGTCGAGGATGTCGCCGGTCAGGACGGTGTCGGCCGCAGCGAGTTGCGAGTGTAGATGGGCGACAGTACGAGGCCCGACGATCGCACTGGTGACTCCCGGATGGGCGGTCACGAAACCGAGAGCGAGTTGGATCAACGTCAGCCCGGCATCGTCGGCTACCGCGACAAGTTTCTCCACAGCGTCGAGTTTGGCCTGTCCGGTGGGAGTGTCGGGACCGAAGCGTTCGGGCATCATCGTGGCGCGTTGGGAGGTCGCGGCCTGTCCTGCCCGGATGGCACCGGAGAGGAATCCGCCCGCCAGGGGGCTCCACGCGAGTACACCCATGCCGTATTCCTGGGTGACAGGAAGGACGTGAGATTCGATGCCGCGCTGCAGGATCGAGTACGGCGGCTGTTCGGTGACGAACCGTGCGAGATGGTGTTCCTTCGCGGCCCACTGCGCCTGCACGGTTCGGTACGCCGGATAGGTGGAGGATCCGAAGTAGCGAATTTTCCCGGCTCTCTGCAGATCCGTCAGGGCGGAGAGGGTTTCCTCGTCACTCGTCGTGGGATCCCATCGGTGTATCTGGTAGAGGTCGACGTGATCGGTGTCGAGTCGGCGCAGGCTGTTCTCGAGTTCGGTGACGATCCAGCGGCGGGAGCTGCCCTGATGGTTCCGTTCGTCGCCCATCGGGTTGAACACTTTCGTGGCCAGAACGACGTTCTCGCGCCGACCTGCGATCGCCTTGCCGACCATCTCCTCGGACTGCCCCTGGCTGTACATGTCCGCGGTGTCGATGAGGTTGATGCCGCCCTCGAGTGCTGCATCGACGATCGCGGTGGCCTCGTCTTGTGTGGTGCGCCCGATGGCTCCGAAGTTCATCGCGCCGAGCGAGAGCGTGCTGACCTGGACGCCTGTTCGTCCCAGTGTGCGGTACTGCATGGTGATCTCCTCTTGGCCACTGTGGGGCTACTGTGTGTGAAAGCGGAACGACGTTCCGTAAACCAACATACGGAACAGTGTTCCGTTTGTCGATACCTGGAGGGACTGTGACCGAGGCAGAAGCCGAGCAGCCCAGGAAACGGGCGGATGCGAGGCGGAACGAAGCGACCTTGCTCGACGCGGCCGCGACTGCGTTCGTCGACTCGGGAGTAGAGGTACCGGTGCGTGAGATTGCCCGACGGGCCGGCGTCGGCGTCGGAACCATCTATCGGCACTTCCCGACGCGTGGTGATCTCGTCGTTGCTGTCTTTCGGCATCAGGTCGAAGCGTGTGCCGTCGCGGGTCAGGAGCTTCTCGCTGGCCGCGAATCACCGCACGCCGCGTTGGTGCTGTGGATCGACCAGTTCGTCGACTTCCTGGTCACCAAACACGGTCTGGCCGAAGCGATGCAGTCGGACAGCGGCGGATTCGAAACCTTGCACAGCTACTTCCTGGATCGGCTTGTTCCCGTGTGCGAGTCACTGCTCGACGCCGCTGCGGACTCGGGGGAGATTGCACCGGGGCAGACCGCGCTGGAGCTGATGCGCGCGGTCGGCAACCTGTGTATCGGTGCAACGGATCCCCGCTACGACCCGCGAAAGATGGCGAGGGTGTTGGTAAAGGGACTGCGTCTCACGACGGAACCTGACGAGATCGATTGATGGACGGTTGTTTCGCTTCGACCGGTTGGCGTTGGGTGCATGAACTCGACCGGCTTTCGAGCGGGAGACCGGATCTTCTTGGAGGTCGACGGACGGGGATCGGTAGCGCCCGGCTTTCGAGTCAGCGTGATTGCAACGGGCGCTCGCAGCGAATTCAGCGTCCACGTGGTGGCGGTCCAGGGTTGCTGTGCGGACAGGAGAGCTAACGATCGGGTCTCGACTCGAGTGGGGTACTGCTCGGCACGATCTACCATGTCCTCATGACTGCCGATCCGACCACGCCCGCACCGTCGACCAGCTCGGCGAACTGGAAGAGACGGGGCATCCTCGTCGGAGCCGGCATCGTTCTGTTGTTGATCGCGTACTTCGTCCTCGCCGCATTCCTGCCGCGCTGGTGGAGTCTGCGGGTCGAGAGTCTCGCGGACAGTACGTTCACCAAGGGCATTCTGTGGGGCCTGTTGTTCGGCATCGTCTGCACGTTCGCGCCGCTGGTGTTCTTCTGGAGCGCCTGGTCGGTGCGCAAGGGTAGGGCGGGCAAGCAGCTCGCCATCGGAGCCGTGATCCTGGCTGTAGTGACGGCCATCCCGAACTTGTTGACGCTCACGATCGTCCTCGGCACCAGCAATGCCGCTCACGCCGGTGAACGCACCCTCGACACCAGCGCGCCGGGCTTCCGCGGCGCAACAGCACTCGGTGCCGTGATCGCCGTGGTTCTGGTTGCACTGCTCGTGTTCGTGGTGGTCCGGCGAAATCGTCGACGCAGAACTGCTGCTCTGCCGCAGTGACGGTCAGGCGTTACGCAACTTCGTCGGCAGTTCCGCCAGGGATCCACTCGCTGTGATCGCACCGGTTGACCCTTTGGCCGTCGGGTCAGGATGAGCGGAGCGTCATGATCTCGGCACCGTCGTCGGTGATGACCACCGTGTGCTCGCTGTGCGCAGTGCGGCATCCCGTCGTGCTCCGCAGAGTCCATCCGTCGTCGTCGGTGACGAGCTCGTCGGTGTCTTCCATGATCCAGGGCTCCAGTGCGAGCATCAGGCCGGGGCGAAGGCCGTAGCCGCGTCCGGGGCGTCCGGAGTTGGACACGTGCGGGTCCTGATGCATGGTGGAGCCGATGCCGTGGCCGCCGAACTGCATGTTGATCGGGTAGCCGGCTTCGCGGAGGACTGTGCCGATTGCGTGCGAGATGTCGCCGATCTTGTTTCCCGGCCGAGCCGCGGCGATTCCTGCGGCCAATGCTCGTTCGGTGGCGTCGATCATTGCGGTGTCTTCTTTACGGGGCTCTCCGACGACGAAGCTGATGGCGGAGTCCGCTGCCACGCCGCCGAGGATCACGGCGAGATCGAGAGTCAGCAGATCGCCGTCGGCCAGGGCGTAGTCGTGCGGAAGTCCATGTAGCACTGCATCGTTGACGGAGGTGCAGATGTAGTGACCGAACGGGCCGCGGCCGAAGGACGGTGCGTAGTCGACATAGCAGGACGTTGCCCCGGCCCCGAGGATGATGTCTTTGGTCCACTCGTCGATCTCGAGCAGGTTGGTGCCGACGGTGGCACGCTCGCGGACGGTCTGGAGAATCTCGGCGACCAACGCTCCCGATTTGCGTGCGAGGGGGATCTTGCTCGGCGGGAGGATTTCGATCATGGTCTGCCTTTCGTCGTGTGACGAATAACTATACCGGTATAAGTATTGGCGTCTGGCTCGGACGGCGCGTCGACCAGAAGACTGTCCGTGCGACTCTATTTGCTGTGTCCGCTCATCTACTCGACGACCCCATCCGCAACTCCCTCGAAGGCGCGTTGGCGCGGTTCGCAGTCCGTCGCGGGCGGATAATCCGTGCCGATCCCGAGGTGTCTCCGTTTCTGGTTCACCCCGATGTCCTCGAACCTCAGGACTGGGAGGACATTGCGGCCCTGTTCGGCCCGCGCACCGTGGTGGGGCTCGACGGTCCGGAACGTGAGTTGCCCGCGGGGTGGTCGCATGTGGAGACATTCGGTTTGGTGCAGTTGATCGGCACGCATCTCGAAACGCGGCCCTTTTCCGAGGCGGTCGAGCTGACCGCTGTGGACGTCCCAGAGATGCTCGGTCTGGTTCGCCGCACCGAGCCCGGGCCGTTTTTGCCTCGGACCATCGAACTCGGCACTTACCTCGGAGTCCGACGCGGCGGGGCTCTGATCGCGATGGCGGGCGAGCGCATGCACCCGCCGGGATGGACGGAGATCAGTGCGGTGTGCACCGACCCGGCGTTTCGCGGGCAGGGGCTGGCGACCGATCTGGTTCGCGCCATCGGTCACGGTATCCGCGCCCGTGGCGAGGAGCCGTTCCTCCATGCGTCGGACGCAAATGTGCGCGCCATCGAGCTCTACTTGTCCATCGGATTCGAGCTACGTCGGACGTCTCACCTGACGTTGGTGAGAACGCCCGCACCGAACCCGAGATAGGTTCCGAAATCCGCTGTTGCGTGCTCTGAGCTCGAAGACATACCGTTACCTGTGCGAATAAATTGCGATGTGATCTACGACGACGGGCTGGTTCTTCTCGACGAGGCCGGTGTCACCCTGAGGCACTACTACTTCCCCTTGGCCACGAAAAAGTTCGTGCCGTACGACAAGATCCGCGCCGTCGACACCGCCGTCCTCGGCAACTGGAACGGGCGGTGGCGGCTATGGGGTGCGTCGACCGACGACCAGTGGCTTCCGCTGGACGTGATGCGTCCCAAGAAGGACACTGCAGTGGTGCTCACCATCCGCCGCATCTCGCCGGTATTCACCCCCAAAGACCCTCAACTCGTTGCCCGACTCATCCGCGAACGCATCACCGCTCCGGCGTGACGCGCCCCGACGACCGGTTCACGCTTGCCAGCGAACGCACGTTTCTTGCCTGGTTGCGGACGTCGCTAGGCCTGCTCGCGGGTGGAATTGCGGTCGTCCACCTGGTTCCCGATTTCAGCACCGGGTGGGTCCGCACGGGGCTCGGATTGATTCTGATCGGGCTCGCCGCGGCGGCCCCGATCATCGGTCTGCGACGGTGGATGCGCGTCCGCGATGCCTTGGAGAACGGTGCGCCGATGCCGGAATCACGAGACTTGTGGATATTCGCCGTGGGTATCGGTTCGGTGGCGGTGCTGGCCGCGGTGGTCACTGTTCTGGGGATCCAGTAGAGCGTGGCAAACCACCACAGGTGCACAATCGAAGAACTAGGACGACCAACGACAGGAGTTCGGCGTGGCGCAGGGTCTCAAGCTCGGATACAAGGCATCGGCGGAGCAATTCGGACCGCGTGAGTTGGTCGAGCTCGGTGTACTCGCAGAGCAGCACGGGATGGATTCGGCGACGGTCAGCGACCACTTCCAGCCGTGGCGGCACGAGGGTGGGCACGCCCCGTTCTCGCTCGCCTGGATGACGGCCGTCGGTGAGCGTACGAACACGATTCAGCTCGGCACCTCGGTACTGACACCGACGTTCCGCTACAACCCGTCGGTCATCGCGCAGGCATTCGCGACGATGGGGTGCCTGTACCCGGGACGCATCATGCTCGGCGTGGGTACGGGCGAAGCGCTCAACGAGATCGCCACCGGATTCACCGGCGAATGGCCGGAGTTCAAGGAACGATTCGCGCGGCTGCGTGAGTCGGTGCGCTTGATGCGCGAGCTGTGGCTCGGCGACCGCGTCGACTTCGAGGGCGAGTACTACACGACCAAGGGCGCGTCGATCTACGACGTCCCCGAGGGCGGCATCCCGGTGTACATCGCGGCCGGCGGACCCGTCGTCGCGCGGTATGCAGGACGCGCGGGCGACGGATTCATCTGCACCTCGGGCAAGGGCATGGAGCTCTACACCGACAAGCTGCTTCCGGCCGTGGAAGAGGGCGCGGGCAAGGCCGAGCGCGACGCCGGTGAGATCGACAAGATGATCGAGATCAAGATCAGTTACGACACCGACCCCGAACTGGCGCTGGAGAATTGCCGCTTCTGGGCCCCGCTGTCATTGACGCCCGAGCAGAAGCACTCGATCGACGATCCCATCGAGATGGAGAAGGCCGCCGACGAGCTGCCGATCGAGCAGGTCGCCAAGCGCTGGATCGTGGCGTCGGACCCCGACGAGGCAGTGGAGAAGGTCAAGCAGTACACCGATGCCGGTCTGAATCACCTGGTGTTCCACGCGCCGGGCCACGATCAGAAGCGGTTCCTCGAGCTCTTCGAGAAGGACCTCGCGCCGCGCCTGCGTAAGCTCGGCTGACTCCCCAGAAGGCTAGAGATCGGCCGTGAGTGCGAACAAGCGCATGTCACGGTCGGTTCTGGTCTCGTACTCGCCGTACACCTCGACCATGGCGTCGAACTGTCGGTAGATGCGGGCCTTCTCGTCGCCGGTGATGCGGGTTGCCGTCACCGGAATCTTCTTGCCGCCGATGGCCACGACGGCCTTCGGGTCGGCGAGGAGGTTCGACGTCCACGCCGGGTGGTGCTGTTGACCGAAATTGGATCCGACGACGTAGATCTTGTCGTCCTCCCGGTAGTAGAGCAGCGGACTCGTCCTGGGCTTGCCGGACTTACGGCCGGTGGTGGTCAACAACACCACCGGTGCCGCGATGGGTCCGAGGACGGTGAAGCGGCCGTCGGATTTGGTCAGCAACCACCGGTCGACGCCTGCGAGGTTCCTGATGACCCAGGAACCGGGCTTCGTCGACGCGAACTTCACGGCGGGCTTGCGGATGAACGAGGTTTCGCTGCCCCAGCGCACATCCGGGAACGGTGATTCGGCCATGGTTCATAGGACAACCCGACCGCGCCCGGTGTCAACACCGCAACCCACTGGGCAGGAGTGGAGCCTGCGGAACGACCTGTATCAGGCAGGAGTGGAGCCTGCGGAACGACCTGTATCAGGCAGGAGTGGAGCCTGCGGAACGACCCCTACTAGGCTGACTGCCATGGCTGAGCCCAGCGGCACCGACGCGTCGGACATGTATCCCTCGAGCATCTACATCGCCTCGCCGGAAGGGGACAGCGGGAAGTCGACCATCGCGCTCGGTGTGCTGCAGATGCTCGCCGCGTCCGCAGCCCGGGTGGGGGTGTTCCGTCCCATCGCCCGATCCACCGAGGAGCCCGATTACATCCTCGAGTTGCTCGTCGAGCACACCACGGCAGATCTGACGTACGAGCAGTCGCTCGGTGTCACGTACGAGCAGGTGCACTCCGATCAGGATGCAGCGCTCAGCAAGATCGTCGATCGGTACCACGAGGTGGCTTCCCAGTGCGACGCCGTCGTGATCGTGGGCAGCGATTACACCGACGTCGGTAGCCCGAGTGAACTCGGCTTCAATGCCCGCATCGCCGTCAATCTCGGTGCGCCCGTGCTGCTTGCGCTCCGCGGCTCCGGTCGCACGCCCGACGAGATCGCGCAGTTGGCCACCCTGTGCCAGGGCGAACTGCGTCAGCACCATGCCCATTTGGCCGCGGTCGTGGCGAACCGTTGTGCGCCGGACGATCTCGATGCGGTCACCGATGCGTTGGCGTCGGTCGGGGTGCCTGCGTGGTCGCTGCCGGAGATTCCGCTCCTCGTCGCGCCGACTATGGCGGAACTGCTCGAGGCGGTGGACGGTAAGTTGTACTCCGGTGACTCGTCCCTGCTGCAGCGAGAAGCGTTGCGGGTCATGGTCGGTGGTATGACGGCCGAGCACATCCTCGAACGCCTCACCGAGGGCGTTGTCGTCATCGCGCCCGCGGACCGATCCGACGTGTTGCTCGCTCTCGTCAATGCCCATGAGGCGGAGGGCTTTCCGTCTCTCGCCGGTATCATCATGAACGGTGGCATCGAGCCGCACCCGGCGATCGCTCGTCTGGTGGCAGGGCTCGGTCCCCGGTTACCGATCCTGACCACCGAGCTCGGCACCTTCGATACCGCCTCTGCTGCAGCGCAGACCCGCGGCCGCGTCGCGGTGGGCTCGCAGCGCAAGGTCGACACTGCGCTGGGGTTGATGGAACAGCGAGTGGATGCGAAAACACTTCTGGAGCGGCTCGATATCGCGATTCCCACCATCACGACCCCACAGATGTTCGAGTACCAGCTGATCCACCGGGCTCGTGCCGACCGCAAACACATCGTCCTTCCCGAGGGTGGCGACGATCGTATCCTCCGGGCCGCCGGACGCCTGCTGCAGCGGCAGGTTGCCGACCTGACGATCCTCGGCGAAGAAGGTCCCATTCGTCGACGCGCATCGGAACTGGGCGTCGATCTCGACAGTGCAACGGTGCTCGACCCCAAGAACTGTGATTACTCCGAGGACTTCGCGGCCGAGTACACCGAGCTGCGCAAGCACAAGGGCATGACGATCGACCGTGCCCGCGAGATCATGGCAGACATCTCGTACTTCGGAACGATGATGGTGCACAAGGGAATTGCGGACGGCATGGTCTCCGGTGCCGCGCACACCACCGCGCACACCATCAAGCCGTCGTTCGAGATCATCAAGACCACCGAGGGCGTGTCGACGGTGTCGTCGATCTTCCTGATGTGCCTGTCCGATCGTGTTCTCGCTTACGGGGACTGCGCCGTCGTACCCGACCCGACGGCCGAGCAGCTCGCCGACATCGCCGTGTCCTCGGCGCAGACCTCGGCGCAGTTCGGGATCGAACCGCGGGTGGCCATGCTGTCCTACTCCACCGGTGAGTCCGGTTCCGGAGCCGATGTCGACAAGGTTCGGCAAGCGACCGCACTTGTGCGCGAACGGAATCCGGAACTGCTCGTGGAGGGTCCGATTCAGTACGACGCGGCGATCGAGCCGTCCGTCGCCGCATCCAAGCTCCCCGATTCCGACGTCGCGGGCCGAGCAACGGTGTTCATCTTCCCGGACCTCAACACCGGCAACAACACGTACAAGGCCGTCCAGCGCAGCGCCGGTGCCGTCGCCGTCGGGCCTGTTCTGCAGGGCCTCCGCAAGCCCGTCAACGACCTGTCTCGGGGCGCTCTCGTGGAAGACATCGTCAACACCGTGGCCATCACGGCGATTCAGGCGCAGGGCATTTCGGACGCAGCCGAGCAGGAGGGCAAGTGAGTATTCTCGTCGTCAACTCCGGTTCGTCCTCGGTCAAGTTCCAACTCGTCGATCCCGGCTCGGGGGAGTCCGTGGCCAGTGGGCTCGTCGAGCGCATCGGTGAATCCGACGGCCGAGTCGAACTCGATCACCGGGGCGAGAGTGTCGAGCGCACCCAGCACATCGCCGATCACGGTGCCGGTCTGGCCCTGGCGTTCGAGATGCTTTCCGATGCAGGCGTCGCACTGGAATCGGTCGTCACCGCCGTCGGGCATCGCGTAGTCCACGGCGGGACGGTCTTCTACCGCCCGACGATCATCGACGACGCCGTCGTGCAACAGATCTCCGATCTCAGCAACCTTGCACCACTGCACAATCCGCCGAACGTGCTGGGCATCGAGGTCGCCAGGAAGCAACTGCCGAACGTGCCGCACGTGGCCGTGTTCGACACCGCCTTCTTTCATTCCCTGCCCGACGCGGCCGCGACCTACGCCATCGACGCAACCGTCGCCGCCGAGCACGACATCAGGCGCTACGGTTTCCACGGCACCTCTCATCACTACGTCTCCGACCAGGTTGCGCAGTTCCTCGAACGCGATCTCGAACACCTGAATCAGATCGTGCTGCACCTGGGCAACGGAGCCTCGGCCTCGGCTGTGGCAGGCGGCAGGGCGGTCGACACCTCGATGGGTCTGACGCCGTTGGAAGGTCTCGTCATGGGCACCCGCAGTGGGGATATCGACCCCGGTGTGATCATGCACCTGCGCCGCAGCGCAAACATGAGTGTCGACGACATCGATGCCCTGCTCAACCGTCGTTCCGGGTTGATCGGACTGTCCGGGGTCAACGACTTCAGGCAACTGCAGCAACGCATCGACGGCGGCGACGCCTCCGCGCGCCTGGCGTACGACGTCTACATCCACCGCCTGCGCAAGTACATCGGTGCGTACATGATCGGGCTGGGTCGGCTCGACGTCATCACGTTCACCGCCGGTGTCGGTGAGAACGCCGCAGCGGTGCGTGCCGACGCCCTGGCGAACCTGGAGGGCTTCGGAATCGAGATCGACGCCGATCGAAATTCCCTGCGCAGCAAGAAGGCTCGGGTGATCTCCACCGACTCGTCCACCGTCACGGTCCTGGTGGTGCCGACCAACGAGGAATTGGCGATTGCGCGCGCGACGGACGACCTCGTTCGAGAATGCCGCTAGAACAACGCGGCAGTCAGAACAGCGACCGCGGCCTGATCGCATTCGCCAGATCCACCAACGAGAAACGGTGGGCGCGATCGGTGGCGTTGCGGGCAAGTGCTCGCAGGCCCTTCTCGGTGCCGCGTCGCAACCCGTCCTCGGTGAACGGAACGCTGAGAATGGGCTCGCGTTCTGCTGTGGCGGCGTGGCCGGAGACGATCCAGTCCAGGGCCATCGCCAGCACCAGCGTCCGCATCTGTAGCGCCCGGCTCTCGGCCTTGGGCAGTAGCGCCACTCGTCTTGCGGCAGAACGGAAATCGGCCTCGGATAGTTCGGCTCGCGACCGGTCCATCAGCAGAGTCAGCACACTCGTCATGCGGGCCATGGAGTAGTGCCGCGAACTGATCGGCACCTGATCCAGCGCGGCGATGGCACCGGTCTGATCACCGCGGCGCTGCAATTGTCTGGCCAAGCCGAACGCCGAGCTGACGATGCCCCGATTGGTTCGCCACACCGCCCGGTACAGACCCTCGGCTCGGGCGCGCCACTTCTCGGCCTCCTCGTCGTTGCCTGCGGCGACATGGCCCAGCAATTCCGAGGTCGCCCCGAGAGCGAGCTTGGGTGCGAGCTCACCGGGCATTGCGCCGAGTACGTTGTCGAAATTGGTGAACGCAGAATGGTACTCGTGATGCAGCAGGGCAATGAGACCCGAGTACCACTGCACACGCCACGGATCTGCGGTGTGGTCGGTCGACTGCACCTTGGACAGAACCTCGGTTGCTTCGACGACGTTCCCGAGATCCAAATTGGCCTTGACCTCGGCGAGGGTGATCTCGAGACCGAGTTCCGCGGGGCTGGAGCGAGTCGACTCCGCACCGGCGGTGACGCGTTCGATGCCGTTGCGTTTGGCGTGCTGAAGCGAATCCAGGGTCTGTCGTGGTTCGACGTGTACTGCTGCAGCGAGCAGCGGCGCGCTGGGGTCGTTGGGATCCACCAGTGGGACCGGTAGCGCAGCAACCACTTCGGCTGCCGTCATCCGTTCGTGGCGCACCGTACCGTCCACGTAGGTGTCGGTGCGGCCCACCGAGTGCTCGGTGCCGAACGTCGTGCGGGGTGGGCTGAACACAGTCGACAGTCCCGGCCGCTCGACACCGGTTCTGATGGCCAGAATTTCGCGCAACACGCCGGTGGCCTGGCCGGCGAACTCGTCCGCGGATCGGAACCGCCGTGTCGGATCCTCGTGGGTGGCGCGCAGCAGAAGTCGATGCAGCGACGGAAATTGTTGCAGGACTTCGGATTCCTCGGCAGTGGGGAGGCCGTCGAGGTACTTGCCGTTCTTCGACGGCATGTCCAGCGTGAGCACTGCCAGCGTCCGACCCACCGTGAAGATGTCCGACGCCACCGTCGGTCCCGTCTTCACGATCTCCGGTGCCTGATAGCCGACCGTGCCGTACAGGTAGCCGTAGTCCTCGATACCGGCCACCGCTCCGAGGTCGATGAGCTTGATCTGGTCGTCGGAGACCATGATGTTCTCCGGTTTGAGGTCGTTGTAGACCAGACCGATCGAATGCAGATAACCCAGTGCAGGAAGCACTTCGAGCACGTAGGCGAGTGCCTGCTCGACGGGGAGACGCGCGCCGTCACCGCAGGCGGTGAGGATGTCCCGCAGCGACCGGCCACCGACGTATTCCATGACGATGAAGCCGACGGTCGACCCGTCCCTGCGGGGCTGCTCGACGAAGTTGTAGATCTTCACCACGCCGGGGTGTGCGACCTCGGCGAGGAACTGACGCTCCGCCACCGCGACCGCATGGGCCTCCTCGTCACCGAAGTGCAGCAGTCCCTTGAGTACCACCCAGCGGTCGCTGACGTTGCGGTCGATGGCGAGATAGATCCAGCCGAGGCCACCGTGCGCGATGCAACCCTGAACGTCGTACTGGCCGACCACACGATCGCCCGGCTCGAGCAACGGAGTGAAGTCGAACGTTGCGCCGCAGTGCGGGCAGATGCCCATGGACACATCGGGCTCGCCCGGCTCGCTGCGCCCCACCTTCGCGTTGCACTTCCAACAGAACCGCTTGTGTTGCGGCACGGACGGATCCGACATCACCGCAGTCGCGGGATCGACCGGATCCACCCGCGGCACGTCCACCAGGCCGCCGCCGAGTCGACGTCGAATACCGGTGCTGCGCGATCGACCGGATCTGGACCGACCCGTCCGTGTGAGCGTGGTCGCGGTTCGGTCCTCGACCGGCGACCTCGAGACGGCCTGCGTCCGCTCCACTCCGTCGGTTGCCGGGACGGCCTGTGTTCTCGAAACGGCCTGTGTGCGTTCGCCGTCGTCGGTCCTCGACACGGCCTGCGTACGCTGCGCCGGGGCCGTGGGCTGCTGTTCGTCGTCGTCCATGTCGGGCCCCTAATCGCTGTACGACGGAGTGGGTGGACCGGGGGAGGGACCGAGCACCGTCAGCCACCGGTCGTAGATGCGATTCCACGTCCCGTCGGCGCGGATGCGAGCCAATGTCCCGTTGACGAATCGCACCAGATCCTCGTCGTTCTTGTTGATTCCCACCCCGTACGGCTCCGGACTCAGGCTCTCGCCGACGATCTGAAGATACGGATCCTGAGCCGCGAGACCGGCGAGGATCGCGTCGTCGGTGCTGACGGCGTCGACCTGTCGTTGTTGCAGTACGACAAGGCAATCCGACCACATCGGTACCGTCACCACGGTCGCGGCGGGCTGCACCCGCTGGATGCGTCGCAGCGAGGTGGTGCCCTCCACCGCGCACACCCGCTTGTCGGCCAGGTCCTCGACTCCGCGGATACCCGAACCCTGCACCACCAGAACACGGTGCTGCGCTTGGAAGTACACGGTGGAGAACTGGACTTCCTGGCGGCGAGCACACGTGATGGTCATGGTCTTGACCACCATGTCCACCGTCGAATTCTCCAGAGCTTCGAGCCGCTCCGCGGAGGTGAGGATGCGGAAGTCCAAGCGATTCGGATCACCGAACAGGTCTCGCGAGACCTCCCGGGCGATGTCGACATCGAACCCGACCAGCTGACCGGTCATCGGATCTCGGAAGCTGAAAAGGTTGCTGCCCGTGTCCAACCCGACGACCAGCCGGCCCTTGGCGCGCAGTGCGTCGATGGTCGGCTGCGGTACCGGCGGCGCATCGGTCCCGGTCGGCAGCGGGCGCAGGCTGGCGGTGGGGCGGGCACACTCGTCGTCGGCCAGGCTTTCCGTCGGCCGAGCGGCGACGGACGCACCGTCCGGCAGCGGCGGTTCGGTGAACGTCGTCTCCACTTGCGGCGCAGTGCTTTCCGGAGTAGCGCAGCCGGCTATCAGCGCAGTGACCAGGATGCCGACGGCCAGAAGACGTTTCACAGGTACTCACGCAGCCTCGGGAACAAGCCGATACCGAACGCCACCGAGGCGGCGATGGTCAGGACGTACGCGCCGTCGGACAGTCCGGACAGTACCCACACCGAGCGGTCGATGTTGGACCGCAATTCGCGTCGAGCATTCTCTATTCCGTCGACCAGAACGCTGTCCAGCGCGGTGAACGCGGCCGCCGAATCGGACTCGCCGGTACCGGTGGCGATGGCGACCGCGCCGTTGAAGTCGCCGACCTCGAGAGCGGAATCGATCCGTGAATGGGAGGTGGACCACGTGTTCACGGCGTCGATCACCGCAGTGTCGCCCTGGAACATCTCCGTCAACCGAGAGACGTTCGCGTCGAACGACTGTCCGTAGTCCTGGCCACCGCCCCGGCGCGCGAGGTCGAGGGTCTCGTCCGCCCTGGCCTGCTGCGCCAGAATGAAACCCGTCGTGTAGGACTTCAGCGGAGACACTCCGCGGTCGATCGCGCGGTCGGTGGCGATCGACGAAATCAGACCGACCACCAACATCCAACCGAGCAGTCCGGCGACAGCGCCTGTGGCAGTGAGGAATCCGACGTTCAGCGTCCTGCGAGTGGTCCGCGACAGGTACCACTGGGCCAGGCCGGTCATCAGCAACAGGAACACCAGCGACCCGATCGCGAAGAGCGGGGGACTGGTGAAGCGCTCCTGGTCGGACGACACTCTAGACGCCTGCTCGGTGTACAGCTTCTCGGCCAACGGCAGCAAACTCGTCTGCATCATCGTCGACGCCTCGCCGAGATACGCCGCGCCCACCGGATTTCCGGTCCGATTGTTGGCTCTGGCGGTCTCGACCAGGCCGCTGTACACCGGCAGACCGGCGGCGATCTGCGTGAGCACCGCGCTGGTGGCCGCGTCGTTCTCGGTCACTCCGGCCGAGGCCGCGATCAGCTCGGACGACGCCTCGCCGAGCGCCTGCGAGTACCGCTCCCGCACCTCGGGCGGCTCGAGGCCACCGGCGATGAACGCGGTTGCGGCGGCCGCGTCGGCCACCGACAGTGCCCCGTACAGATTCTGTGCCGAGTTCGCGAAGGGCTCGGTGCGCACCAACAGGGTGCCCAGGGTGTCGACTCGATCGGTCACGGCCGTGGAGGCCAGATTTCCGACCGTCAACGCCAACACCACCAGCGCGATTCCCATCGCGACCAACCGCGCGGGCGTCGAGCGCATCGTGTATCGAACCGGTGGCTTGCCTGCAGCGACACCGACGGGCGTAGCCGTTGTCGGGGGGACGGCAGCGGAGGGGGTAATACCGGCCGCGATCACGCACCCGAGCATATAAGTAGGCGGACCGTACTGCAGCCACTACAGGCAGGTGATTCACCTAGGGTGGTGAGCATGCGTGGTGACGGGGACGGTTGGGTGATCGGCGAGAACGGCACTCGACACTGGGGAAAGCACGGCGCCGCCGGTCTGTTGCTGCGCGCACCGTCCGATGCAGGCGAACCTGTGGTGCTGCTGCAGCACCGCGCGTTGTGGAGCCACCAGGGCGGAACCTGGGCCCTGCCCGGTGGGGCCCGCGACTCCCACGAGAGCACCGCGCATGCGGCGGTGCGCGAGGCTCACGAGGAAGCCGGTATTGCCGCCGAACAGTTGAGCGTCCGCAGCGAGCGAGTCACGGCGAGCGTCGAGAGCGGTTGGTCCTACACCACGGTCATCGCCGACACCGATCATGCGCTGACCACCGTGCCCAACGGCGAGAGCACCGAACTGCGCTGGGTGCCGGAGTCGATCGTCGACGAACTCCCGTTGCACCCGGGGTTCGCGTCGAGCTGGCCGTCGCTGCGCACCGCGCCGCTGCGCGTACTGCTCGACACCGCCAACGTGCTCGGCTCGCGGCCGAACGGCTGGTGGAAGGACCGCGCCGGATCCACAGGCGCACTACTGACCTCGCTTGCCGAGACACTGCCGCGCACCGTCGAACTGCCCAGCGGTCAGTACGGCTGGCTCACCCGAATCGAAGCAGTCCTCGAAGGCCGGGCCCGCGACGCCATGGTGGACGACCCGCGCATCCCGGTGATTCTCGCCGACGGCAGCGGTGACGACACCCTCGCAGACCAGGCCCACCGGGGCGGAGATCTGACGGCGCTGGTCACCGCCGACCGCGGACTACGCGACCGGTTGCCGGAATCGGTGCAGGTGCTGACGCCGTCCGCAGTATTGGGTTGGCTCTAGGCCTG
Source organism: Rhodococcus sp. ARC_M5 (assembly GCF_022810405.1). Taxonomy (GTDB): domain Bacteria; phylum Actinomycetota; class Actinomycetes; order Mycobacteriales; family Mycobacteriaceae; genus Rhodococcoides; species Rhodococcoides navarretei. Next base: position 260,188 of record NZ_JALGQE010000002.1, on the reverse strand, counting down.
CAGCGCTCGGACCAGTTCGCGGGCTGCTGCCTGTGGGTCCCGAGCCTCGGTGATCGCCCGGACCACCACGATGCGATCGGCACCGGCTGCTCGAACCTGGTTCACGTTGGTCGCGTCGACGCCGCCGATGGCGAACCACGGCCGCTCCGGCAACGAGTCCGCGGTGGCGCGGAGAGTCTCCAGGCCGGCGGCCGAGCGGTTGGGCTTGGTGGGCGTCGGCCACACCGGCCCGACGGCGAAGTAGTCGACGCCGTCCTCGATCGCGGCGAGCGAGGACTGCGCGCGGTTCTGCGTCGAACGTCCGATCACCACGTCCGGGCCCAGAATCTGACGCGCGTAGTGCACCGGCAGATCGCCCTGACCGAGGTGCAGCACGTCGGCACCGGAGGCCAGCGCCAGATCCGCGCGATCGTTGACCGCAAGCAGCGCACCGTGCCGCTTGGTCGCAGCAAGCAGAATCGCCAGCGCAGCGAGCTCGTCCTTCGCTTCGAGTGGACCGAACTCGCGCTCGCCGGCGGAGTTCTTGTCGCGCAGCTGAATGATGTCGACACCACCGGACAACGCGGCCTCTGCGAACTGCGCGAGGTCGCCCTTGTCGCGCCTGGCATCGGTACACAGGTACAGGCGAGCGGACGCAAGACGCTCACGGGGAGTCTGATTGCGGGCGGTCTGAGATGGATGCACAAAACGAACTGTATTCTCATGGTGGCCGCCACCGACGACGGAGTGGCCGAGAAATCGCGGGAGTCCCGAGGATCGTGGGGCTGAGAGTGGGTTCGCCGCCCTTACCGTCAATACCTGAACCCGATCATGCGGGCGCAGGGAGTGAGGACGTGAATCGCGTGCATATCGTCGTTATCGGCGGAGGCGTCATCGGGCTGTCGACGGCGCTACGACTGTCGGAGGACGGCCACCGGGTGGTGGTGCACGATCCTGCTCTCGGCAAGGGCGCATCCTGGGTCGCGGGCGGCATGTTGGCACCGCTGTCCGAGGGCTGGCCGGGCGAACACGAACTGCTGCACCTCGGTGCTGCGTCGTTGGCGCGGTGGCCGGAATTTGCCCGACGCCTCCCCGGCCCCTCGGTGTTCTCCTCCACCGGATCGGTGACGGTTGCCCTCGACACGGCCGATGCGGCCGATCTACGAACCATCGCCGAGTGGGTGGGCGAACAGGGGCACGAACTCGAGATTCTGGGACGTGCGCAGCTGCGTGAGCTCGAACCTGCACTGGCACAGAACATTCGACTCGGCCTGCTGGCCCCGACCGAGCTGTCCGTGGACAATCGGTCGTTGGTCGCCGCGCTCGAGCAGGCGTGTCTCGACGCCGGAGTGGAGTTTTCCGGTTGTTCGGTAGAGACCTTGCCCGACGCCGATCAGGTGGTCCTGGCCGCCGGTTCTCGCTGCGCCGCACTGTGGCCCACGCTGCCGGTCAGGCCGGTGAAGGGTGAGATCCTGCGGCTGCGTCGTAGGCCCAGCGCCGCACCGCCACCGCACCGCACGATCCGTGGAACCGTGCACGGCCGGGCGATCTACCTGGTACCGCGCGGCGACGGATTGGTCGTCGGCGCAACCCAATACGAATCCGGTGAGGACACCCAGGTCACCGTGGCGGGGGTACGAGACCTCATCGCCGACGCCGAACGACTCATGCCGAGCATCGGCGAGTACGAACTGTACGAAACCGCTGCCGGCCTGAGGCCGATGAGCCCGGACGGACTGCCGCTGATCGGCAGGCTGTCTCCCCGGTTGATCGTTGCCACCGGCCACGGTCGTAACGGCATCCTGCTCGCGCCCATCACCGCCGACGCCGTCTCCGCGCTGATCTCCGGCGAGACGCTGCCCGAGGCGAAAGCAGCCACACCCGAACGCTTCACACAGATCGAAAGGACACCATGACCCAGGTTGCCATCGGCATCACCGTCAACGGTGAGGACCACCTGCTCACCGAGGACATGACCATGCGTCGGCTGCTCGAATTCCTGGGCCTGCCCGAGAAGGGCATCGCCGTCGCCGTCGACGGAGCGGTGCTGCCCAAGAGTCGCTGGGACACCACCAGCGTCGAAAAGGGTTGGACCATCGACGTTCTCACGGCGGTTCAGGGTGGCTAGCGCACTCACCATCGCCGATCGCACCTTTACCTCCCGCCTCATCACCGGAACCGGGGGAGCGGCCAATCTCGCGGTACTCGAGGAAGCCCTCGTCGCGTCCGGAACCGAACTGACCACTGTCGCGATGCGCCGCGTCGACGCCGCGGGTGGGACGGGCGTATTGGATCTGTTGCGCCGGTTGAACATCGCGCCGTTGCCGAACACCGCGGGATGCCGAGGATCGGCCGAGGCAGTGCTCACCGCGCAACTCGGACGTGAGGCGCTCGAGACCGACTGGGTGAAGCTCGAAGTGATCGCCAACGAGCGCACGCTGCTGCCCGACGCCATCGAATTGGTCAAGGCCGCTGAACAACTCGTGGACGACGGCTTCCAGGTGCTGCCGTACACCACCGACGACCCGGTACTGGCCAAGCGGCTCGAGGACATCGGCTGCGTGGCCGTCATGCCGCTCGGCTCACCCATCGGCACCGGACTCGGTATCGCCAACCCCCACAACATCGAGATGATCGTCGACGCCGCAACGGTGCCGGTGATCCTGGACGCCGGAATCGGTACCGCCAGTGACGCGACCCTCGCGATGGAGCTCGGCTGCGATGCGGTGCTGCTCGCTACCGCGGTGACCCGTGCGAAGGACCCGGCGCTGATGGCGTCGGCGATGCGGAACGCGGTGGCGGCGGGGTATCAGGCCAGGCACGCCGGCCGAATTCCGAAACGATTCTGGGCGCAGGCCAGCTCACCCATGTAACCGACTGTGTCGTCGGCGCAGCGTTGCCCTGCTTCCCCGGCGCACATCTCGCAAACGCGCGCGCATTCGTGAAACGCGCGCGAACTGGTGTGTCGACTTTGCGCGCATCTGGCAAACGCGCGCGCATTTGCGGCGGCGCGCCCGTGTGACCGCGCCCATATGGCCGCGTGCCGCCCCTGTGATCAGCTGCCTTGCCTGTGGTGCTGCGCATCTCGCAAACGCGCGCGCGTTCGTGAAACGCGCGCGAACTGGTGTGTCGACTTTGCGCGCATCTGGCAAACGCGCGCGCATTTGCGGCGTACCGCCCCTGTGAACGCGTACGGCCCGTGTGACCGAACTGTCTCAGGGTGTGTGTCATCCGAAAGGATGATGGAAAAGGCGACTGTAGGTCGATGTGCGCACGCGTTCGATCGGGGACAGTTGTACCCATGATCGAAGTGACAGGACTGACCAAGCAATACGGCGCGGTGACGGCGGTCGACAACCTCACCTTCACCATCAAGCCCGGCATCGTGACCGGCTTCCTGGGCCCCAACGGCGCAGGCAAGTCGACCACGATGCGGATGATCCTCGGTCTCGACCGCCCCACCTCGGGAACGGCGACCATCGAGGGCAAGAACTATAGCCATCTCAAGCAACCACTGCGTACCGTCGGGGCTCTGCTCGACGCCAAGTGGGTGCACCCGAACCGTTCGGCCCGTGCGCATCTCGAGTGGATGGCCGCCTCAAACGGCATCCCGAAGTCGCGTGTCGACGAGGTGTTGCGGCTGGTGGGACTGTCCGAGGTCGCGAAGAAGAATGCGGGCGGATTCTCGCTCGGTATGTCGCAGCGGCTCGGTCTCGCCGGCGCGTTGCTCGGTGATCCCAAGGTGCTGCTGTTCGACGAGCCGGTCAACGGACTCGATCCCGAGGGCATCGTCTGGATCCGAAAGTTCATGCAGCGCTTGGCAGCCGAGGGCCGCACGGTGCTGGTCTCGAGCCACCTGCTCTCGGAGATGGCGCAGACGGCGGAACACCTCATCGTCATCGGACGCGGCAAGTTGATCTCGGACTCCTCGGTGCAGGAATTCATCGATCGCGCCTCCGAAGCATCGGTGCGCGTTCGCAGTCCGCAGCTCGACGGCCTGCGCCAGGCGTTGACCACGGCCGGTCTCACCGTGCGTGAGCCGGACAAGACGGACGAATTGCAGCCCTCGCTGGTGGTGCTGAACTCGACCACCGACACGATCGGCGACATCGCCGGCCGAGCTGGAATCACATTGCACGAGTTGGCCTCACAGCGAGGATCTCTCGAAGAAGCGTTCATGAAACTCACCGGAGAAACAGTGCAATATCACGGCGCGGGAGCCGAAGAACAGAACACTCAGCAAGCGATGGGCGGGTCACTCTGATGGGCGTCTTGGCAGCAGAAAGAATCAAGTTCACCTCGACCAAATCACCGTGGTGGTGCAGCGCGATCGTGGTGGTGTTCGGCCTCGGCTTCGGAGCCATCCTGGGTTGGGCCGCCAAGACCGCGATCGGACCCGACGCGCCGGAAGGCCTACCTCCGACCACCGCCTACGACGTCGTGGCCAGCGGTGTGGGCGGGCTGGGCATCATGGTGCTGATGATCCTGGCGGCACTGACCGTCACCAGCGAATACCGGTTCGGTCTGATCCGCACCACGTTCCAATCGGTCACCAACCGGGCTTCGGTCCTCGGTGCCAAGGCGCTCATCGTCGGTGTGTACGGCGCGGTGCTGTCTCTCGTCCTGGCGTTCGGCGCGCTGTTCCTGGCGAAGTCGATTGCAGGCGAGGAGGCCGGGGCGCTCCTCGGCTTCGATGTGGACGGCACGTGGCGTGTCGTCTACGGCGCGGCGATCCTGGCGTTCGTGCAGATCGTGCTGGCAGTAGCGGTGGGTGCGCTCATTCGACAGTCCGCCGGTGCCATCGCCGTGCTGCTGCTGTGGCCGCTGCTCATCGAGAACGTCGTCGGCCTCATCCCGAAGGTAGGCGACAAGATCCAGCCGTTCCTGCCGTTCCTCAATGCCAACCACTTCCTCGGCTCCAGCGGCGGAATCGACTTTCACTGGGGCCCGATCGGCAGCCTGATCTACTTCGTCGTCTTCACCGCGGTGGTTTTCGGCGCAGCAGTGTTGGTCGTCAATCGTCGGGACGCCTGACGCGCGAGGCCTCTCTGGGTATGGTGTCCGCTATGCGGATTTCCTTGCTTGCAGGTAGCGCCGTCACTGTCTTGATTCTGGCCGGTTGCTCGTCCACCTCGGACGAGGAACCGGCCAGAGTTTTCGCGACACCCGACGGGCAGGGCCTGTCTGCCGCGGTCACCGAGGAAGCCTTGGTGGGCCACCTTGAAGAGCTCGAGAGCATTGCCGCCGAACACGACGGCAACCGCGCCGCCGGCACCGCCGGATACGACGCGAGCGTCGATTACGTTGTCTCACAACTCGAATCGGCCGGGTTCGAGGTCACCACCCCGGAATTCGAGTTCGAGACCTTCGAGGCGCAGACCCAAACTCTGTCTCTGGCGGGCACCGAGATCCCGGTGTTCGCGCTCAGTTACTCACCCACCACCACCGCTGAGGGGATCACCGCACGCGTCGTCGGTGCTCCCGCCGGTGCAGACGGCTGTGAGGCAACCGATTACGCCGGCCTCGACCTGGCCGGAGCCGTTGCGGTGGTTCCGCGCGGCGTGTGCCCGTTCGGTGTGAAGCAAACCGTCGCAGCAGAACTGGGTGCGGCCGCGGCGATCATCGTCAACAACGAACCGGGTCCGCTCGATTCGGGGACGCTCGGTGATGCCGAGACCGCACAGATTCCGACCGGCGGCGTGAGTCAGGAGGACGGTGCGACCGTTCTCGCCGCACCCGAGGTGACGCTGACCCTGGTGACCGAAACCGACACGACCATGAGCCGCAACATCATTGCGCAGACCACCACCGGGTCGACCGAGAACGTGGTGGTCACCGGCGCGCACCTCGACAGCGTCCCCGAAGGCCCCGGCATCAACGACAACGGCACCGGCACAGCGGCAGTGCTGGAAACCGCACTGCAGATGGGTAGTGCACCCGAGGTCACCAATGCGGTGCGCTTCGCGTTCTGGGGTGCCGAGGAGAACGGTCTCGTCGGTTCCACGAAGTACGTCGAGGGCCTGTCCGACGAGGACAAGCGAAACATCGCGCTGTACTTGAACTTCGACATGATCGGCTCACACAACGCCGGCTACCTCGCCTACGACGGAGATGACTCCGACCAGGTGGGTGAGCCCGCCGGACCGGCCGGATCCGACGCCATCGAGCGGACCTTCGTCGAGCGACTGGCCGACGAGGGCACCGCCGTCGACGGAACCGATTTCGACGGCCGATCGGATTACGGCCCGTTCATCGAGGTCGGAATCCCGGCCGGTGGCGTCTTCAGTGGCGCGGACGAGAACAAGACTGCCGAGCAGGCCGAGAAGTGGGGCGGCACCGCGGATCAGACGTTCGACGAGAACTACCACACCGACCAGGACACCTTGGCGAACGTCGACCGCGCCGCACTGGCGAAGAACGGCGCGGCGGTTGCCTACGGAATCGGCGTCTACGCGCAGTCGGTGGAGGGCCCCAACGGGGTACCGGTCGGAGCCGAGCGCGAGGCCGCACGTGCCGAAGGATGAGGGTAAGTATGTGTAACCGTGGGTTACGCTCGATGTTGTGAACGCAGTCGTCGATTCGGTGGTGAAGTGGGTCCGCACCACCAACCGAGCGCCCACGGTGGTCGGGGCGGTTCGGCGTGTGCGTCGCGCCTTACCCGGTGACCCCACGTTCGGTGATCCCCTGTCGATCGACGGTCCCGGACGGGCACTGGCCGTTGCCCGCGTCGCAGACCGATTCCTGGCTGCGAACGGACTCGACGACGAACCGGGCGCATCCCGCGAAGTGGGACTCGGGGCTCTGCAGCTGTGGCAGGCGATTCTCGAACGCGCAGGGCGAGGTCGCGGCGAACGCGACGTCACCATCGTCTTCACGGACCTCGTCGGATTCTCGTCGTGGTCGCTCCGCGCGGGGGATACCGCCACCCTGACGCTGCTCCGCAGGGTCTCCAAAGCCGTCGAACCCGAGGTCACGGTCCGCGGCGGGCACGTCGTCAAGAGACTGGGCGACGGCATCATGGCCGTCTTCGCCGATTCGGGCAAGGCCGTCGAAGCCGTGTTCGCGGCACGAGAAGCACTGACCGGCGTGAACGTCGACGGCTACACCCCGACGATGCGGGTCGGTATTCACACCGGCAGTCCGCGCCAGGTCGGTTCGGACTGGCTGGGCGTCGATGTCACCGTCGCCGCCCGCGTGATGCAGACCGGCGGGAACGGCAACATCATGATCTCCGCCGCCGCACTGGACGCAGTGTCACCGGAGGTGCTCGACGCGTTGCGCGTGGTCTCCAAGCCCTATCGCCGCAGCTTCTTCGCCCCGAAGATCAAGGGCGCACCCGACGACCTACGCATCCTCCGACTCGTGCAGTCGCCACAGCGGTGACACCGGGCCGTGGCCCGCGCCCAGGTCGTAGGACGCGGCAAGGCATCGGGTGACCCATTCCTTGCCGAACGCCACCGCGTCGGGCATGGAGTATCCGTGTGCCAGCGCCGAGGCGATCGATGCGGCCAGGGTGTCGCCGCCGCCGTGATCGTTGCCGGTGGCGATGCGCTCGCTGGTGAACTCGAGGAATGTGTCGCCGTCGAACAGCAGGTCGGTGCTGTGTGTGGATGTTCTCAGGTGACCGCCCTTGACCAGGGCCCACTGCGCGCCCAACCCGTGTAGGGCCTCGGCGGCGCGGCGCGCGGTGGAGTCGTCGACCACGTCGATGCCGGTGATGAGCCGAATCTCGTCGAGGTTGGGGGTCACCAGCGAGGCGATGGGAAACAGGGTGTGGCGGATGGCGTCGAGGGCTTCGGCGTGCAGTAGTGGATCGCCGTGCATCGACGCGCACACCGGATCGACCACCAGAGGGACCGGCTGATCCCGCCCGATGCCCACCTCGGTGCAGACGGCGGTGACCGCCTCGATGATCGCGGTGGAGGCCAGCATTCCGGTCTTCGCTGCGCCGACACCGATATCGGACACCACCGAGCGAACCTGCGCTGCGACGACGTCCGGCGGGATCTCGTGGAAGCCCGTCACGCCGACGGTGTTCTGGACCGTGACCGCGGCGACGGCAACGCACGCGTGGACACCGAGCAGCGCCATCGTCCGACTGTCCGCCTGGATTCCGGCACCGCCGCCGGAGTCGGTTCCGGCGATGGTCAGCGCGCGGACAGGAGTCTCGCCGTTGGGCGTGAGCGGTAGGAACTTCACGAGAGAAGACAGTACCGGCGGGCAGGGGGACGGTGGTCTCGGCAGGTTGATCGGATTGTCGAAGACGCGGAGAAAACATGGGCCGGTCTTGAATGTTGTTGTATCACAACGGCGAACAGGGACGCTTATGATCCGTACCAGCATTCGTGTCGTGTTCGACGGACAAACCTACGCATCCGAAGGTTTGTTGGTAGAAAAGGTGACAGAGCCACCGCGCGCATGTTTAATAGTGGTGCACGTCACATCGATTTCATTCGTTCATCACTCCACACACAGCGAAGGAGGCGTCCCATGCTTGCAAGCTCTCCTAGCGCTGATGTCTCGATCAACAAGGACCAGAACCGTTTCGAGCTCCGATTGAACGGCGATCTCGTCGGGATCGTCGGGTTCTACGAGGTGGAGGGAAACGGCACGCGCGCAACGCGCACCCATGTCGTGTCCTTCATGCACACGGTCGTCACCGAGGACTTCGGCCACCAAGGGCTGGCCGGCATTCTGGTGCGTCGCGCACTCGACAGCGCTCGCTCCTACGGCTGGAAGGTCAAGCCGGTCTGCACCTACGTGCAGCGCTTCGCCGCGGCCAATCCGGAGTACAACGACATGCTCGTCGCGCTCTGACATCCCTGACGACATCGCTCGGTCACGAGTAGGGCCGGTTCCATCAAGGCTGGTCACATTAAGGGCACGACTCGGCGACGATCGATGCACTCGTCTCGCGTCACATGGACAACACTGGTCTCATAAGTGACATGAGTCACATTCTTCCCAGGCGGACGCGTGAGACGGCGCCGCTCGATCGCCCCGTCGTTCGTATCGAGGACGACGTCGATCACAACAGGTTCGACCTCTTCGTCGACGACGAACTCGTCGGCATTCTCGGGTACCGCTTCGGTGAGGGTGACGACGGCGGCGTGGGCCCCGTTGTCGCGCTCATGCATACCGTCGTCAAGGAGGAGTACGGCGACCGCGGGTGGGCCGGCGTATTGGTGCGGGCGTCGCTGAACACTGCGCGCGATCGACAGTGGCGCATCGTTCCGATCTGCACCTATGTCCGGCGATATGTGGCGCATCACGAGGAATTTCTGGATCTGATCGTCCAATAGAGAGCAGTGCTCTTGCGCTGTCGACCCATCGGGTGAATACTGCTTCCTGTAGAGAGCGTCGCTCTCGAAAGGTGTGGTGTCTCCCGATGCGTACAGCCCTGTATCTGTTCGTCGGCGTCATGTTCGCCGCGTATCCCGTACTGCGCCCTTACTCGGACGAGGTGGGCAGCGCGGGGGTCGACGCCTTCGCATCCTCGAACTGGGTGCTCGCCCATACCTTCGCCATGCTCGGATTCATCGCGCTCGGGCTCCTCGTCCTCTACGCGGGTCGACGGTCCGATGTTGCCGTCGTGACCACCTGGATCGGCGTCGGGTTGGTACTGCCGTACTACGGAGCGGAAACCTTCGCGCTGCATGCGCTCGGTGTCGAGGCCGCGCAGACCTCGAACCCGGGCCTGATCGAGCTGGCCGACCCCATTCGATACTCGCTCGTGCAGTCCGTCATGTTCGGGCTCGGACTCGTGCTGATCGCCGTCGGGCTGGTGGTGTTCGCGCTACGCAACCGCTATGCCATGGTGTTGGCCGCTGGGTTCGTGCTGTTCCTGCCGCAGTTCTACACGCCACCGGCCGTGCGGATAGTGCACGGACTGGTGATTGCGGTCGGGGCGATTCTCGCCGCCAGGTCGGTGGCGGGCAGGTCGGTGGACTCTGCTCAGCCGATCTCCACGATCACCGGAGCATGATCGCTCGCGCCCTTGCCCTTGCGTTCTTCACGGTCGATCGACGCTCCGGTCACCCGAGCCGCCAGGGCAGGAGAGGTGAGTGCCATGTCGATGCGCAGACCCTGCTTCTTCGGGAACCGCAACTGCGTGTAGTCCCAGTAGGTGTACGTCCTGGGCTCGGGGGTGAACTGCCGCGTCACCTCGGTGAAGCCGGCATCGCCGAACGCGGTGAAGGCGTCTCGCTCGGCCTGTGAGGTGTGGGTCTTGCCCTCGAACAGCGCCGGATCCCAGACGTCGTCGTCGGTGGGCGCGATGTTCCAGTCGCCCACGAGCGCGATCTGCGCCTGCGGATCGGCGGTGACCCACGCCTGCGCATCGGCCTTCAACGCGGCGAGCCACTCGAGCTTGTAGGTGTAGTGCGGATCGGCGAGCTCGCGACCGTTCGGCACGTACAGGCTCCAGACGCGGACCCCGTCGCACGTGGCCCCGATGGCGCGGGCCTCCTGAGCGGGATCGATCTCGGGATCCTTGCTGAACCCGGGCTGATCTTCGAAGCCGACCTGCACGTCGTCCAGGCCGACGCGCGACGCGATCGCGACGCCGTTCCACTGACTCAGCCCGACGTGGGCGACCTCGTACCCGATATCGGTGAACCGCTCGTACGGAAACTGTGCGTCCTTGCACTTGGTTTCCTGCATCGCCAGGACATCGACATCGGATCGCTGCAGCCAATCGACGATTCGATCCTGACGAGAGCGGACGGAGTTCACATTCCAAGTAGCCAAGCGCACGGGAAGGAACCCTATCGAATGCCCCCGACAGGGTTCGGACCGATCGCGTTCTCGGGTCGGGCATAGCGATAGTGATGATGGTCGACGAAACCCAGATCCCGATACAGGGCAACGGCTTCGGTGTTGTCGACGGCTACCTGCAGATAGGCGTGCGTCGCGCTGTGCTCGCGTCCCCAGCGCACCAGTTCTCCGCACATCAGGGTGCCGAGGCCGTTGCGGCGATGCTCGGGAGAGACCCAGAGCGAGGTCAATCCCACCCAGCATCGACCGTCCGGGGCGGTGGTGACGGCTGCGCGACCGACGGCGGCTGCCGACGACGAGCGCGCGCCGATCATGCCGAAACCGAGGGTGCCGCCCCGGATTGCGGATGCCACCTCCGCTGCACCCTCGGGTGCCTCGCGGCCCTGGTAGCGCAGGGAAGTCAGCCACTCCTCTGTCGGCTGCGCGGTCACGTCGATGGCCGATTCGCCTTCTCGCAGAACAAGATTCGAGATATCTGCAGCCATGACGGCGGTTTCGTTGTACGTCCGCCACCCCGCCGGGGCGCTGCCAAGGCGGTCAGGGAGGGAAAGCGTCGGGGGTAGTCCGTGAGCGGCGTATCGGTCGATGATCTGTGTAAGAGTCTCGGCCGTCATCGACGCTCCGGGCTCGAGCGGTATCGCCGAGTTGGCGCGTCCGGTGAACCCGTGACCGAACCGCAGTTGCCAACCGTCCAGCCATTGCCGCTCGACGCCCGGCCAACCATCGGCAGCGGCAGCCTCGAGGGAGCGAATCTCCGAGGTGCGGATCGGTTTGGGGCCCAGGGGTTTCAGCGCCACGACTCGTTCGGCTGCGACCTGCACCAGTGCGCCGTCCCTACCGCGCACCGAGACTGCATCGGCGTCGGCCGACACCAGTTCGCCGATCACGTCCGTCATCGGGTGGGTGTGGCCGGGTGGCAACCGGTAGCGCAGCATCACCCGCGCACCCACCGGGACGGTCAGTCGTCGTCCTCGTCGTCGTGGCCGAACGGGTCGTCCACCGTGCCGGGCGTCCAACTGAGCCCGGGCACGCCCCATCCGGCGCGCTTGATGGCCTTCTTCGCGGCGCGTGCATGTCGCCCGATGAGCACGTCGGTGTAGAGGAACCCGTCGAGATGACCCACCTCGTGCTGAAGCATCCGAGCGAAGAAGCCGCGGCCCTCGATGTCCACGGGATCGCCGTTGGCGTCCGTACCGGTCACGCGGGCCCACTCGGCGCGGCCGGTGGGGTGCTGCTCGCCAGGGACGGACAGGCAGCCCTCGTCGTCGTCGTCCGGATCGGGCATCGTCTCCGGAATCTCGGACGTCTCGAGCACCGGGTTGACGACCTCGCCGCGGCGGCGGAAGATCTTGCCGTCCTCGCCTTGATCGGGGCAGTCGTAGATGAACAGACGCTTGCCCAGGCCGACCTGATTCGCGGCGAGACCGACGCCGTTCGCGGCGGCCAATGTCTCGTACATGTCGGCGATCAGCTCGGCCAGCTCGGCGGGTGACTCGGTGACGGGAGCGGTTGCGGTGTGAAGCACCGGATCGCCGACGATCCGGATGGGAAGAATTGCCATGGTCGACAAGGATAGTAGGGCGAGAGTGGAGCCCGCGGAACGACCCGAGGGGGCTGGCAGTGGAGCCTGCGGAACGACCCGAGGGGGTCGAGAGTGGAGCCTGCGGAACGACCCGAGGGGGCTGGCAGTGGAGCCTGCGGAACGACCCGAACACGTGGTGCATGCGGGTCATCGGGTGGAACACGCCACGCGCCGGTAGCTCGCGGGAGCCGTGCTCGAGCCGTCGAGCATGGTTGAATGATGCTCGAAGTACAACTGTGTAATTCGGTCGGTGCTCCTGTGGGTGCCGGCAGTGCTGGGGGAAGCAGATTTCTCCGGGTAGGTGATCGTGCAGACCCTGGAGAGTCGAGATGTCGAGGAGTGGGATGGACAGCGCAGCAGCGCGTGACTCGAACCAGTCTCAGCAACCGGGAAGTTCGGACGGCTCTCAGGATCCGAACGAGGTCGGTGCGGACGGACTGAGTCGACGAGAGCACGACATCCTGTCCTTCGAGCGACAGTGGTGGAAGTACGCCGGGGCGAAGGAAGAGGCCATCAAGGAACTCTTCTCCATGTCGGCAACCCGCTACTACCAGATCTTGAACGCGTTGGTCGATCGTCCCGAGGCGCTCGCCGCGGATCCGATGCTGGTCAAGCGTTTGCGCCGGTTGCGTGCGAGTCGGCAGAAGGCTCGGGCTGCCCGCCGGTTGGGTTTCGACGTCTGAGTAGGTTCCATCGTTCCGTGTTCCGAGTGGCCGTCGACGGTCGGCTAGGGTCGAGTACGTGAGCAGCCCCAACCCGGAACAGACCGGGCCACCACTCCGTGCCCTGGCCATGGTGTTGATCTCGCTCGCGATTCTGTTCGCAGCGATCGGCGCACTGTCGCTGACCGGGTCCGATTCCGACGACGCGGCCGCCGAGCCCACCGCCGAGACGACGAGTGCGCCGGCCTCCGTGGCACCCACCGCCCAGGCCCCGGCAGCCCAGGTCCCCGCAGCCGACGCGTCGACCGGCGCCGCGGCACCCACCACTACCTCGGGTGCCCCCGCCGACGTCGAGGTGCGAGTACTCAACAACTCCAACGTCTCCGGCCTGGCGGCCGGCACCGCAGACACGTTGACCGCCGAGGGGTGGAACGTCGCCGAGACAGGCAACTTCAGCGCAGACCAGTTCGCGCAGACCGCGGTGTACTACGGTACGTCGACAGGCGAGGAACAGGCCGCTCAGACGATCGCCACGCAGCTCGGCGTCCCGGCCGAACCCAAGCCGACCTCACTCGAATCCACGGCAGGCGTTGTCGTCATCGTGACCCAGTAGCCCTGCGGCGACCAATTCCACAGCGTCGACCTCCGTGCCCGATTCGGCACGATCGGTCGGCACGTTATCATTTTCGAGCCCGGCGAAACTGCCTGAAAGAGGAGCGATTTCCGATGGACATGTTCAAGCGACGCACTGCTGCGACCCGATCGTTGCGTTACGTGGCCCCGGTCCTCGCGATCGCAGCGCTCGGGCTCTCTGCCTGCAGCAACGGCGAGGTTCCGTCCGACGTCCAGGGCACCGTCCCGCCGGTCTGGACCGGCGAGGCCGACCCGGAGGCAGAAGCCGTAGCAGGTGACAGCCCGGCCGAGTCGAGCTCCGGCGACACCATCGAGGGCACCCTGCGCAACGCCGACGGTGCCGAGGTGGGCATGGTGTCGTTCGCGTCCGAGGGCGACAAGGTCGTCGTCACCGCCGAGGTCGAGGACATGGCCCCCGGCTTCCACGGCTTCCACATTCACACCGTCGCCGCCTGCGAGCCCAACTCCGTGGCACCGACCGGCGGGGAGCCGGGCGCGTTCCTGTCCGCGGGCGGTCACCTGCAGGTCGACGGTCGCACCGAGTACCCGGCCAGCGGTGATCTGACGTCCATTCAGGTCGGCGAGGACGGCACCGGCATGCTCACCACCACCACCGACGCGCTCACGCTCGACGATCTGCGTGCGAATGGTGCCGGAACAGCGGTGATCGTGCACGAAGGTGCCGACAACTTCGCCAACATCCCGCCGCGATACACCCTGCCCGACGGTGCTGCTGTGCCGGACATGACGACGCTGATGACCGGCGATGCCGGCTCGCGGGCGGCATGCGCGGTGCTGCAGTAGTTTGAGCGCTCCGCGGATCGACTTCGCGAGTTCACCGCGCCCGACACTGGGCGTCGAGTGGGAGATCGCGCTGGTCGACAAGAACACGCGAGACCTGGTCAATTCCGCCGAGGCGGTCATGGACGGAGTCCACGATCTGGCCGGGGACACCCCGCGGGTGACGAAGGAGTTGCTGCGCAACACCGTCGAGCTCGTCACCGGAGTGTGCGAGAACGTCGGGGAGGCGATGGCGGACCTCGGTGAGTCCCTGTCGTTGGTCGAGCGTGCCGCGGATCCACTGGGAATCGATCTGTTCTCGGCGGGCACCCACCCGTTCGCCGAGTGGTCCACTCAGCAGCTCACCAGCTCGCCGAGCTACGACGAGTTGATCGCTCGGACGCAGTGGTGGGGCCGACAGATGCTGATCTGGGGCGTGCACGTGCACGTGGGAGTGTCGTCCCCCGACAAGGTCTTTCCCATTCTCAATTCACTGCTGCTGCAGTACCCGCACCTGCTGGCACTGTCGGCGTCTTCGCCGATCTGGGCGGGCAACGACACCGGCTACGCCAGTAATCGTGCGCTGATGTTCCAGCAGCTTCCGACGGCCGGTCTTCCGTTCCAGTTCGAGGACTGGTCGCAGTTCGAGGGGTTCGTCCGCGATCAGCTCAAGACCGGCGTCATCGAGCAGCTCGGCGGCATGCACTGGGACATCCGGCCCGCTCCCAAGTGGGGCACGATCGAGGTCCGAGTGTGCGACGGGGCGTCGACCAAGCGGGAACTCGCGGCGCTCGTCGCGTTGACGCACTGCCTCATCGTCCATCTCGACGAGCGGCTGGAGGCGGGGGAGACATTGCCGTCGATTCCTCCGTGGCACGTGCAGGAGAACAAGTGGCGGGCCGCCCGATACGGTCTCGATGCCGAGATCATTCTGGACTCGGACAGCAACGAGCGGCTGGTCACCGACGATCTGAACGACCTACTCGAGAAATTGACGCCGACGGCCGTCCGACTGAATTGCGTCGACGAGCTGGCGGCGGTGGCCGATATCCCTCGGCTGGGGGCGTCGTATCAGCGTCAGCGTGCGGTGGCCGCGAAATCCAACGGTGACCTGCGCGCAGTCGTCGAATCGTTGGTCACCGACCTCCGATCCTGACCCGATACGCTCCGCGCTACTGGTCGGATTCGTTCGGTTCCATCTCGTTGACGATCAACAGTCCGTCGCGGCCGCGCTGCTCTCGGTACGCGACGCGACCGACGGTATGCGCGATCACCGGTGCGGTCACCAGGGTGAAAATACCGACCAGCACGAGCATCCAGATGTCGACATTGCCGCGCAGGCTGATGATGGCCCCGATCAGCACCATGATCAGCCCGACCACCTGCGGCTTGGTGGCCGCGTGCATCCGCGAGAGAGTATCGGGGAAGCGCACGATGCCCACGGCGGCCGTGAAGGCGAACATCGCTCCCAACAGGATGAAGACGGAGGCTATCCACTGGGCTGCGGTCATCGTTCGGCCCTCACTGTGTCGATCATTCGTCCCTCACTCGGAATCGTGCGATGCTGACCGACCCGACGAAGCTGACCAGTGACAGCGCGACGATCGCCGGCACCAGGGTGGTGTCGCGGCTGTAGACGGCCCACACGCCGAGACCGCACATCGAGACGGCGAGGATGGTGTCCATGGCGACGAGTCGATCGAGCGTGCTCGGTCCGTCGAGCAGTCGGTAGGCGGTGAGGATCGCGGCACCGATCAGGAGGGCACCGGCTATGGCCAGAACGATGGTCACGACCACTTCCCCTTCCTCTTGTCGTCGGTCTTCTTGTCGTCTCGAGGGGCGTCGCGATCCGCCGATGCCGGATCGTCGCCGAGTACACCGTGGTACTGCTCGTACTCCTGGTAGTGCAGTGGACTCGGCTTCCAGTCGGAGTCTCGCTCGAACGCCGCGATGAACAGTTTCTCGAGGTTCCGCACGTAGGCGTAGAAACCGTCGACGGCCTTCTGGGTGCCCATGTCCAACACGTGCACGTAGAGCAGGCGTCTGGTTCGGTCGATCTCGAGCACCATGGTGCCGGGCACGAGGTTCATCGCGTCGACGAACAGCGTGAGCACCAGATCGGACTTGATCGCGATGCGGCAGCGCAGCACGCCGGTGACCGGCGGAGCCTTGGGCCGGACCGCCAGCCACGCCACGCTGAGGCTCGATTCCATCGCGTAGTAGAGGAACACGACGGCCAGCTTGACGAGCGAGAACACGTGGATGCGGCCCTCGACCGGTACGCGAGGCAACGGCAGCAGCACCATGATGAGCAGGCCCACTGCGATGCCGCCGAGGATGTTCGCCGCAGAGACGTTGCCCCACAACAGAACCCAGATGGCAGTCAACCACGCGAGAGTCCACAGGCGGAGCAGGAGGGAACGGTTCATCTTCATCGAGTGCCTTCCTGGTTCTCGCGTGCCTGTTCGGCGGCCTGATCACCGACGAATTCCGCACCGCGCACCGCGTCGATGTACATCGAGCGATCGCGAAGGTCTGCCGCAGCGCGGTCGCTGATGTCGATGATGGGGCCGGCGAAGACCGTCATGGCCAGGCCGACGGCCACCAGCCCGATGGTGGGGATCAACATGAAGGCAGGCATCCGGCCGACGTCCTCACGATCGCCGAACGCGATGTCCGAGGAATCGTCGAGCAGTGCCGAGGGGCTGTTGTCCGCAAGATCGCCCTCGGGAGCGTCGGCGCGGGCCCGCCAGAACGCCTTGGTCCACACGCGCGCCACCACGTACAGCGTCAGCAGGCTGGTGACGGTTCCGCCCGCGACGAGCAACCAGGCCAACACACTGCCCTGCTCGCTACCGGCCTGCAGTAGCGCCACCTTGCCGATGAAGCCCGAGAACGGCGGGATACCACCGAGATTGAGGGCGGGCACCAGGAACACGATCGCCAGCACCGGGCTGGCCGCGGCCAGCCCACCGAGGCGCCGGAGCGACGACGAACCGGCCTGTCGTTCGATGAGACCGACGACGAGGAACAGTGTCGTCTGCACCAGAATGTGGTGGGCGACGTAGTAGATCGAGCCCGACAATCCCGATTGTGTCGACAGCGCGACACCGAAGATCATGTAGCCGATGTGGCTGACGAGCGTGAACGACAGCAGTCGCTTGATGTCGCTCTGTGCGATGGAGCCGAGGATGCCGACGAGCATTGTCAGCAGGCCGCAGACCATGAGCACGTTGTCGAGCGAGCCGTCGGGGAACAGCAGGGTGTGGGCGCGGATGATCGCGTACACACCGACTTTCGTCAGCAGGCCGGCGAACACGGCGGTGACCGGTGCCGGGGCGGTGGGGTAGGAGTCGGGCAGCCACGTCGAGAGTGGGAACACCGCGGCCTTGATGCCGAACGCGACCAGGAGGACCGCGAAGATCGCCGTTCTGGTTCCGGGGTTGATGTCGTCCATCCGAACCGCGATGTGAGCCAGGTTCAGTGTCCCGGTCGCGCCGTACACCAGCGCGATGCCGACCAGGAAGATCAGCGAGGAGACCATCGACACCATCACGTACGACACGCCTGCGCGTACCCGGTCCGCGCTCGCACCGAGCGTCAGCAGGACGAACGAGGCAGCGAGCAACACCTCGAAGCCGACGAACAGGTTGAACAGGTCGCCTGCGAGGAACGCGTTGCACACGCCTGCGGTCAACGCGAGATAGGTCGGCAGGAAGATCGAGACGGGCTGGTTCTCGCTGCCGTCGCGGATGCCCTGGCCGATGGAGTACACCATGACCGCGAGCAACACGATGGACGAGACCACGAGCATCATCGCCGACAGCCGGTCCACCACGAGGGAAATGCCGAGCGGAGAGTCCCAACCACCGACCTGGAGTGCGCTGACGCCGTCGCGATCGGCGAGGTAGAGCATCATCGACGAGATCGCGACCACAGCGGTCAGCGCGACGAGGGTGATGAACCGCTGAGCGCGGGGTCGTCGACCCAGCACCAGGGTCAACGCGGCCGCGAGCATCGGAATCAGCACCGGCAGCGGAGTCAGTACATCGATCACTGCGGGGGAGATGGTCATGCGTTGTCTCCCTTCTCGTCCGGTCGGCTGTCGTCCTTCTCGGCGGTGTCGAGTCCGTCCAGCCCGCGCAGCTGCGGGTTGTCGTCGTCGTTGTCGAAGTCGCCGTCGTGCAGGTCCTCGTAGCACTCGAGGTCTTCGAGGTTTC
The DNA here is from genome assembly GCF_022810405.1 of Rhodococcus sp. ARC_M5. Classification (GTDB taxonomy): domain Bacteria; phylum Actinomycetota; class Actinomycetes; order Mycobacteriales; family Mycobacteriaceae; genus Rhodococcoides; species Rhodococcoides navarretei. The sequence continues at coordinate 241,556 of NZ_JALGQE010000002.1, read as the reverse complement.
TGATCTCCTCGAGCGGAATGGGGTTGCCCTTCGAGTCGAACGCGTCGCCGCCGAAGCTCGGCTCGCCCGTCACCGGATCGTCCGAGCGGTCACGGTCGGGGGCCTCGGCCATCGAGCGACGCCGGGAGACCTTGGTGTCCTCGGGGTCGTTCTCGACGTCGTCCTTGGTGTTGAGAGTGAACGACCGGTACGCCAGGGCCAGCACGAATGCCGCGATTCCCATCGTGATGACGATTGCCGTGAGGATCACCGCCTGGGCCAGCGGGTCGGCCATCTGCTGGTTGACCGCGTTGTCGCGCCCCACGATGGGTGGGGCGCCCGCAGGGCCGCCGACCGTGAGCAACAGCAGGTTGACGCCGTTGCCGAACAGCAGCAGCCCCAGCAGCATCTTGGTGATGCTGCGCTCGAGCAGCAGGTACACCCCCGCTGCGACGAGTACGCCGGTGATGATCAGCATTCCGAGATCTGCGGTCATGGGGCGCTCACCCGGCCTTGGCTCTGCATTTCCACCTGTGCGTCGAGACGGGCACCGAGGCTACGGAGCACGTCGAGTACCAAACCGACCACGATGAGATACACACCGAGGTCGAAGAACAGTGCGGTGACCAACTTGATGTCGCCGAGGATCGGCAACGTCATCTCCAACGTGGCCGAGGACAACGCCGGGGCTCCGAGGAACATCGATGCCACTGCGGTACCGGCCGCGAAGATCAATCCGAGACCGAGGATCTTTCCGGCGTCGATCGGCACTGTCTCGCCGAGCTCGTAGCGGCCACCCGCCAGGTAGCGCAGCACCAGCGCCAGTCCGGCGGTGAGGCCACCGGCGAAACCGCCGCCGGGGGCATTGTGGCCGGAGAAGAAGAAGTAGATCGAGAGCACCATGATCGTCGGGAAGATCAATCGCGTCGTGACCTCGAGGATCAACGAGCGATGCCGAGGATCGATCAGATCGCCGCCGAGCAGCCACGTCGTCTCTGCCGCGAAGTTCGCATCCGAGTTCGACGAGGAGGCGTTCGATGCGGGGGCGTCGGACACCCGCGGAGCGCTGCCGAACCGGCGGTTGCGGAAGACCAGGCTGGCCACACCCGTCGCCGCGACGAGCAGGACGCAGATCTCGCCGAGGGTGTCCCAGGCTCGGATGTCCACGAGGATCACGTTGATGACGTTCTTGCCGTCGCCGAGTTCGTATGCGGCGTCGGGCAGCAGCAAGGACACCGGGGCGGTGTTTCGGGCGTTCATCGCGAACGCGCCCAGCACACTGACGGTCGCTCCGACGGCGACGGCCAGCACGGCACGGGGTCCGCGCGAGCCGGCCGAGCCTCGATCGTCGACCTCGGCCGGGAGCTTGCGCAGCACCAGCACGAACACCACGAGGGTGAGGGTTTCGACGAGGAACTGGGTCAGCGCGAGGTCCGGCGCGCCGTGGATGGCGAAGATGACGCCACAGCCGTAGCCGGTGAGTCCGACGAGGATGACGCTGGCCAGGCGGTTGCGCATCACCGTGGCTCCGAGACCGCCCGCGATCATGATCACGCCGATGACCAGCTGCAGCGGGGTGTTCCACAATGTGTAGTCGATGCCGGAATCCTGGCCGACGAGCAACACGATCATCGGCAGCAGCACCAGTGTCAACAGGATGGTGCCCTGAGTGAGGGGGAGCGAACCGCGCTGCGTCGTGCCGGTCAGGCGGATGGACAGTGTGTCCATGGACTTGAGCACGTTGTCGTAGATGCGGTCTGCGTTTCCGAGCGGGGGATGCTCGAACTTGAGCCGGTTGACCACGCGGTGGGCGATGAACAGCCCGACACCGCCGGTGACGACGACGACGGTCAGCGCCAGTGGAAGGTTGAAACCGTGCCACAGGGCCAGGTGGTAGGGCTCCTGGCCGTAGGACGGGAGGGTGCGGGCGTAGGGACTGACGATGCCGTCGACGACCGAGGATCCGAACCCGGCGATCACACCCAGAACGGCGAGGAATGCAGGCGCGGCCAGGAACAACGCGGACGGGGCATGCATCGCCCTGACCGATGGACTCGGACGCTTGAGCTGCTTGCGCGCGAACGCGCCCCACACGAATCGGATGCTGTAGGTGACCGTGAGGATCGAGCCGATCACCAGCCCCGCGACGACGACCGCCGCGACCGTGGGATCGAGCGTCGGAGTGCTGATCACGGCCGACAACGCCGTCTCCTTGCCGACGAACCCGAGCATCGGCGGTAGTCCGGCCATACTGGCCGCGGCCAGCGCCGCGATCGCGGCCAGCCACGGAGCCTTCTTGCCCAGGTGGGCGAGCTTGCGGATGTCTCGGGTGCCGGTGGTGTGGTCGACGATGCCGACGACCATGAACAGTGCCGCTTTGAACATCGCATGCGCGATCACCATCGTCAGGCCGGCGAGCATCGCCTTCTCCGAGCCGATGCCGACCAGCACCATGAGGAAGCCGAGCTGGCTGACGGTGCCGAACGCGAGGATGAGTTTGAGGTCGAATGCGCGGAGGGCTCGCCAGCCGGCCAGGATCATCGACAGCAGTCCCAGGCTGATCACGGTGGCACGCCACGGGCCGGAATCGGCGAACCCCGGTGCCAGGCGCGCCACCAGGTAGATGCCGGCCTTCACCATCGCTGCGGCGTGAAGGTAGCCGCTGACCGGCGTCGGGGCAGCCATTGCTCCGGGGAGCCAGAAGTGCAGTGGCACGATGGCCGACTTGCTCAGTGCGCCGATGAGGACCAGCACGATCGCGACGCCGGGCAACCAGCCGCCGGGTGCGTTCGCGACCAGCTCGGAGAGGTTGTAGGTGCCGGACACCTGGCCGAGGATGATGATGCCGACCAGCATCGCCAGACCGCCCGCGGTGGTGACGAGCAGTGCCTGGGTGGCCGCACGCCTGCTGGAGGCACGCTCGGCGTAGTGGCCGACGAGCAGGAACGACAGGACCGTCGTGATCTCCCAGAAGATGTACAGCACGAGCATGTTGTCGCTGGTGATGAGGCCGAACATCGCACCGGAGAACGCGACCATCTCGGCCGCGAACAGCCCCAGTCGAGGCTCGTCGTTCTCGAAGTAGCGCGCGCAGTACAGGAGGATCAGTGCGCCGATGCCGAGGACCAGCAAGGACATGATGGCGGCCAAGGAGTCGAACCGCATGTCGATGTTCATCGACAGGCCGGGGACCCATTCGATCTTCAGTTTCTGGTCGGTTCCCCAGTTGCCGAACACCCAGACCAGGCTGAGCAGGGGGACGAGCGCGAGGGGGAAGAAGGCAGTGCGACCCCACCACCGGACGAACAGCGGCGCGAGCAGCGCGGCGGCGGCGTGCGCAAGAAGAATGGCGAGCAAAGATCACTCCGTCGTCTCGGTCGCCACCGGCGGTGAAGCCGAGGCGGTGGTCGTAGGGCGGCGATGAGTAGGGTGTGCGAAGTCCGTGTGAGAGTCGATTTGAAGCTTTGAGAGATAACGATCCGGTAGCCGAACGGCAGCCGTGAGTTGTTGTTATCCACTTTACTTTGCGTGGTCGAGCGCGTGCCATGCGGTACAGAACGGCAGGAGTGGAGCCTGCGGAACGACCTGGGTGGGCAGGAGTGGAGCCTGCGGAACGACCCGGGTGGGTAGGAGTGGAGCCTGCGGAACGACCCGGGTGGGTAGGAGTGGCTCGAGCGGAGGGGAAGTGCCGTGAGCGTGTCGAGGCTCATTCGGACCGCCGGTCTGGCGTACGTCCGAGATCGTCGAATGATCCAGACGCGGTCGGTCGGCAAGTCTGCGTTCTACATGGCGGGCGGCAAGATCGACCCGGGCGAGACACCCGAGCAGGCGCTGCACCGGGAGATCAGGGAAGAGCTCGACGCGAAAGTAACGGACGCGCGGCTCCTCGGAGTGTTCGAGTGTCAGGCATGGGGGCACCCGCCAGGTACCCCGCTCGAGATCACCTGCTTCATCGCCGATCTGGCGAACGAGCCGACGCCGACCAGCGAAATTGCAGAGATCAGGTACTTCACTCGCGACGAGTACGCCGCCATGCCCGACGTGGCTCCCGGCTCCCTGATGGTGTTCGACCGAATGCAAGCACTCGATTTGATCGACTGAAGCGGGTACGTTGGGGACTGAGAGAACGTACGTTCTCCACAGCCACCGCGAAGGAGCCTTCATGTCGACCCTGTCCCAGAAAGCCACCACCCTGCTCGAGCTGCACCAGCCGGGTAACCCCGTTGTGTTGCCGACCGTGTGGGACGCCTGGTCCGCCAACCTGGCCGTGTCCGCAGGATTCACCGCCCTGACCGTCGGCAGCCACCCCGTCTCGGACTCCATCGGCAAGCCCGACAACGAGGGCATCACCTTCGACGAGCTCCTCGCCCGCATCACCCAGATCTCCGGAGCTGTCGACGTGCCGCTGTCGGTCGACATCGAAGCCGGCTACGGCGAAGATCCCAAGCGACTGATCGACGGCCTGATCTCCGCCGGAGCCGTCGGCCTCAACATCGAGGACACCGTGCACAGCGAGGGCGGCCGCCTCCGCGAAGCGCAGGAACACGCCGACTTCGTCGGAGCACTGCGTGCAGCATCCGACGCCACCGACGTCCACGTGGTCATCAACGCCCGCACCGACCTGTTCGTCAAGGCGATCGGTGACGAGAGCGACCGCGTCGAGCGCGCCATCGCACGCCTGAAGCTGGCCGCCGAGGCCGGAGCCGACTCGCTCTACCCCGTCGGCTTCCACAACGACGCCGACTACAAGCGCCTCGCCCAGGAACTCCCACTGCCCATCAACGCCATCGCCAACCCGGCCGAGGGCGACCTGTCGCACTTCGCATCCCTCGGCGTCGGACGCATCAGCTTCGGTCCGATCTTCCAGATGGAATTGGCCAAGCGGGCAGAAGAGATCCTCGGCCGCTGGAAGTGAGAGCGGCTTCGCCGCAGGTGAGCGGAAATTCGTAGCCTGCTACGAATTTCCGCTCACGACCCGTAGGCCTCCAGATGCGCCACCTGCTCGGGATCGAGTGACGGTTTCACCGTCGCCCGAGCAGCGGCGACATCGGCGGCGGTGACGTCGGCCGCATCCATCGACCGACGCATCGCTGTCAACGCGGCCTCGCGCAGCAACGCTGCGCAGTCGGCCGCGGAATAACCGTCGAGGTCGCGGGCCAGCGACTCGAGGTCGACGTCCGAGGCGAGCGGAATGGACTTGCCCGACGCCTTCAGGATGGCCACGCGGGCATCGGAATCCGGCGGCGGCACGAAGACCAAGCGCTCGAGTCGGCCCGGCCGAAGCAGCGCGGGATCGATCAGATCGGGCCGGTTGGTTGCGCCGAGTACGACGACATCGCGCAACGGTTCGACGCCGTCGAGTTCGGTCAGCAGCGCCGCGACGACCCGATCGCCGACGCCGGAATCCGAACTTTGCCCGCGCCGGGGCACAAGAGCGTCCACCTCGTCCAGGAAGATCAGCGAGGGAGCGGAATCGCGGGCGCGTTGAAAGAGTTCTCGGACAGCCTTTTCCGAGGATCCGACCCACTTGTCCATCAACTCCGCGCCCTTGACCGAGTGCACGCTGAGCTGCCCGGAGCTGGCGAGCGCCCGCACGAGGAACGTCTTGCCGCAGCCGGGCGGGCCGTAGAGCAGGACTCCTCGCGGCGGCTCGATTCCCAAGCGCGCGAACGAGTCCGGATGCCGCAGCGGCCACAGTACTGCCTCGGTGAGTGCCTGCTTGGTCTCGACCATGTCGCCGACGTCGTCGAGGGTGAGGCTGCCGATGGCCAGCTCCTCGCTGCCCGATCGTGACAGTGGGCGGATCACCTGGAGTGCGCCCACCAGATCGTCCTGCGTCAACGAGGCCGTGGCGGAATCGTTCGACGCGCGAGCCGCCGCTCGCAGCGCCGCCTCCCGGGTCAGTGCAGCCAGATCGGCGACCACGAAACCCGGTGTTCGTGAGGCTATCTCGCCGAGATCCACATCGCCCTGCGGTACCTTTCGCAGCAGATGCTCCAGCAATCCCTTGCGGCCTGCCGCGTCGGGCAGGGTGAGGGTGAGTTCTCGATCGCACAGGTCCTGACCGCGCAGTCGTGGATCGGTGCCCTCCGGGTGGGCCGTCGTCGCGATCAGAGCCAGACCGGGAGTGTCGACGGCCCGGCGCAGAACGTCGAGGACGAACGTGGACGCCGGTTCGGGATCGGAGGGCAGCAATGCGTCGACGTCGGTGATGAGCAGCACCCCGGATCCCGACAGTTCGTCCACGGCCGCGGTGACCCGCTCCACGCGAGCCGACGCCTCGAGCGCGCCGATCGACGGCCCGTCCAGCACGACACAGGCGCGATCGCCGACGACCGCACGCGCCAACGTGGCCTTGCCCACCCCGCCGGGTCCGGTGATCAGCACCCCCAGGTGCGGTGACGCGCCGAGTGTCGCCAGCAATTCGGACTCGTCCAGCGCCAGCCGCAGCCATTCGGTGAGTTTCGACTGCTGAACGCTCACTCCCACCAGATCTGCCACGCCGACTCGCGGGGCCGCGGTCCTCGGGGTGGCCGCATGTGATGACGATGCGGGCGCAGCGGTGACGGTGCCCGAGCCCCATCCGACCGCCGAATTCGGCTGCACACTGACCGGGCCACCCGACGGGTCGACGGCCGAGACCGTCAACAGCTCGGTGGTCCACGCCACTCCGAACGTCCTCGACAGCGCCTGCGTCGCCGACGTGCTGGAGGTGCCGGGCCCCAGATCGCGGGGGAGGAGTGAGACCGTGTCGCCCACCGTCAGCACCTTGCCGAGCAACGCTTGCCGCAGGGTGGCGTCGGAGATGGAACCGGTGGCGAGTGCGGAACCTGTCACCGTGACGGTCCTGGCTCCGTAGACGGTGGCGGGTCCGACTGCGACAGAGGCGTTTTCGCGCAGCCCGGTATTGGAGAGCGTGACGTCGTCCAGGAGCGCGGTGCCCTGCGGTGATCCCTCGGGTGCCGCGGCAACGACGGCGGCCGTGCGGCGAGAACCGATGAGCGACACCGCATCCCACTCCCGAAGGCCCAGTGCGGCGAGCACCTCCGGGTGTAGTCGCACGACGCCGCGTCGGGCATCTGCCGCGGACGTGTTGAGGCGGGCGGTGAGAACGAGCTCAGGCGTCGTCGAGCGAGATTCGGTCACCACAGCCACACTAATGGTTCGGCTGCGGGTGGATCAGCTACGAGGCCGACGCAGTCCCAGACGTGCCTGCGACCGGCGCGCGTTGCCCGGCGCTCGGCGGATGGCCCGACGCTCGGCCCGACGTTCGGCCGGCTTGGCATCCCAGGTGTACGGGCGCGCGGCCGTCCAGCGCTGCGAGCGCACCGCGAACGGAATGTGCACCAGGTAGGCCAGCACCAACCCCATCAGCAGAATCAGCGGGAAGGTGATAAGCGCTGCGGCGAGCAGAGCGACCAGAACCAACAGCCCCGCGGCCAGCCGCGGAGGTACCGAGACGGTTTTGAGCGCCAACGTGGGGATGCGGCTGACGATCAGACCAGCGGTGATGATCGCCCAGCCGGCGACGACGTAGAACGACGCCCACCAACCGTCGCCGAACTGCTCGAAGCCCGCGATCGGAGCCATGGCGATGAGCGCTCCCGCGGGGGCGGGAACTCCGGTGAAGTACTCGCGGGCGTATGCGGGGGTGTCGTCCTCGTCGAGCAGGGTGTTGAAGCGCGCGAGCCGGAGCACGATGCTGACGGCGTAGACCAGCGCCACGATCCAGCCGCCGCTGCTGCCCTCGAGCAGCGTCACGTAGAGCACCAGTGCCGGTGCCACACCGAACGAGATGGCGTCGGACAGCGAGTCCAGTTCGGCACCGATCTTGCTGGTGGCGTCGAGCAATCGAGCGATGCGACCGTCCAACGCGTCGAGGATCGCGGCGGCACCGATCATGGCGAGCGCGGTGCCGAGCTGGCCGTCGAGGGCGAACTTGACCGCGGACAGGCCGGAGCACAGCGCGAGAATCGTGACGACGGACGGAAGCAGACGAATGGCAGCAGGCGGCTTGGCGCGTCTGGTGATCATGTCGGTTTCTACTGCGGAAGCTCGGCGAGGACCGTCTCGGCACCGACCGCGCGTTGACCGCGTTCGACCAGCAGCGTCGTGCCCGCAGGGAAGTAGGTGTCGACGCGGGATCCGAATCGGATCAGCCCGTAGGTGTCGCCGATCGACAGTGTGTCGCCGACCTTCGCGTTGTTGATGATGCGTCGCGCGATGAGACCGGCAATCTGTACGACGGCGACGTTCTGGCCGGAGTCGGTCCTGATGTGCATGCTGTTGCGCTCGTTGACCTCACTGGCCTCGGCCAGGTCCGCGGACTTGAACTGGCCGCGGCGGTGTACGACCTCCACGACCCGACCGGCGACGGGCACACGCTGCACGTGCACATCGAGGACGGAGAGGAAGATGCTCACGCGCGGGACCGGCTGCGAGCCGAGATCGAGCTCGGCAGGCGGGACGGCGGAATCGACGAGCGTGACGAGGCCGTCGGCGGGAGCGACGACGACGCCGGGGCGATTCGGCGGCACTCGGGACGGGTGGCGGAAAAACGTGGCGCAGGCACCGGCGGCGACGAGACCGGCGTTGCGGACCCACTTGGAGCGGCGGCCGAGAACTGCGACGGCAAGCGGGCCACCGACGAACGGCAGGCCTGCGGGGTGAAGCGGTGGAACCGTTTCGCGAACCAAGTCGACGATGTGAGCCACTCCGGTGCGGGGCGGTTGACCAATCGGGGCGGGACGGCGTGCCACGGTCTCCTCTAACTTTTCGTCGGACAGGGGCTGGCAGTTCGTGGTGCTGGAGCGAGGTGCAGACGCACGACTGCCGAGGCCCTCACAGCGTACGTGAGGTGCCCCGGCAGTCAGGAACTGCAAGTGCGATCAGACGCGGCTGCGACCCGTGACGAGCTTGACCAGGAACAGCAGGATGCAAGCGCCGAGCAGGCAGGTGATGAAGCTGAAGATGATTCCGCCACCCTCGACGTCGAGGAAGGTGCTGAGCAGGAATCCGCCCAGTAGGCCACCGATGATGCCGACGACGATGTTCAGGATGATGCCCATCTGAGCATCCGTCTTCATGATCTTGCTACCGATCCAACCGGCCAGTCCGCCGATGATGATCCAGCCTACAAATCCGAGTCCCAACATAGGGTGCCCCCACTTTCCGTTCGTGTCTATTGCTTGTCGAAACGACGGATGCCCGTGGGAAACGAACCTGAAACATTCCTGAGAAAAGTTATTTCTCGCTCGACTTTTCGCTCTCGGTCTTGATGCGACGCAGAGTCTTGTTCATGCCTTCGAGGAGCTCGACGTCGAACTCGTCGATACCACCGAGGATGCGCTGCACCAGAAACGACGACACTGCCGATGTGCCCGTCGGAGCTTCCCGCTTTTCGACGACAGTCGTTCCGGTCGCGGTGGGAGTGAGGGTGTAGGACCAGATCGTCTTGTTCTCGACGACGCGGAAGGCGAGTTCACGATTGGGCTCGAAGGTGACGACCTTCGAGGTGGTCGGCCAGACGAGCAATCCCTTGCGGTTGACGTTGAGCGTTGTGGTGCCCTTGCCGACCGGGCCTCCGAAGACCTTCATCTTCTTGCACTGCGGGCTCCACTCGCCCATGCGCTGCAGGTCGGAAACGATCGACCACACGGTCTCGGGGCTCGCTGCGATGTCGATCGTGGCTTCGAGAGTCTTGCTCAACGTGGGCCTCCGTGTATGTGTGACTGAACGTTACGACAAATCGGTCACAGCATATGTGTGTGCGAGCTCATAGCGAAACAGGGGCGACGAGGATGTAAGAGAAGTTTGACATCGGAGCCGAGTGGGGGTGGGATATGTCAAAGAACTTGTACACACTCGGGAGGTTGTCATGAGGGTCGCACTGCCACGAGTTCCCGCCGCAGTTCTCGGAATTGCGCTCGCCGCCGTTGTCGGAGTCGTTGCCGCATCGGTGCGAGACGACGGCGGGTGGCAGGTAGGTCTGGTGTTCGCGGCGGCAGCGGCCCCGGCTCTCGTCGGAGCGATGTGGACGCTCGTTCCGCAACGATCGCCGAAGATGCCGGAGAATCCGGAGGATTCCGTCGAGTTCCAGTGGTTGCAGCAGGCGTCGTCCGCTGCCTTCTTCGATCTGCTGATCGCACTCGGCGTCGCGGCGGCGGCCTCGGCGATACTCGACACGGAGTTGGTTCCGGTCGTCGCATTTGTGGCACTGGCCATGGCCGACGTTGCCGTGCGATACCTGGTCCTCTCGCGCACGCAGCGGTGACGTCCAACGATGTGCACCGGCTGCGCACTGCTGCCGGTTTGTCTCAACAGCAGTGCGCCGACGCGGTAGGGGTCAGTCGGCAGACGATCATCTCGATCGAGAAGGGTCACTTCGATCCGCGGCTGTCTCTCGCGTTCCGTCTGGCCCGGCTGTTCGAGGTCAGCGTCGACGAGTTGTTCGACCCGCGCTGATCGAGCAGCCGAACCGCGTTCTACATCCGAGCGCGGCGAGCCAGTACGAAGGCATAGAGGCCGTAGAGCGCGATGCCCACTCCCGCGAGGATCAGCAGTACCCGACCGTAGGGCTGCGAGCCGAGCGTCTTGAGGGCACCGTCGATGCCGGTGGCCTTCGACGGATCGGACTGCAGCACTGCCACCACGACGAGGAGTCCGGCTCCGACGAGGGCAGTGCCCTTGGCTGCGTATCCGGCGATACCGAGCTTGACCACGGCTCCGCTCTGGTGGCCTTCGAGGTCGTCGAGGAAGTTCTTCGATACGCCCTTGTAGACGTGGTACCCACCCACTCCGATGACGACCAGCGCGACGGCTATGAGCACGAGCTTGCCGCCGCCGGATTCCATCAGCCGCGCAGACCAGCCGGCGTTCTGCTGTCCGCTGGACTTGCCCGAGCCGGTTGCGAAGCCGTAGGTCGAGAAGGCGAACGCGAGGTAGACGACGGCCAACGCCGCTGCCTTGAGGCGGTCCAGCACGCTTCCGGCGTCAGCGTCGGACTTCTTGCCGACGATCGCCTCGAGAATTCGCCACAGAGCCAAGGCCAGAAATGCGACCACCGCGACCCACAGGGCGATTCTGCCGCCGGGCTGGTCGCCCAGTTCGGCCAGCGCACCGGACTGATCCGCGTTTCCCGATTGGCCGAACGCCAACCGAACGGCGATGTAGCCGATGAGGATGTGCAGTACTCCGCTGACGAAGTGGCCGGCTCGCGCCGCTTTCTCGAAGGCACCGTTGTCCTGTACGGAATCGGCCACCGACTTACCCGACGTGTTCACTATCGTTCCCCGATCAGTTGACGTGGGCGTCTGCTTACCCGCTCCGAGGCGAGAGAAACGGTGTCGAGCGGCGAAACGCCGCACGAGATCCCACGGCGGCGTTAACACCGGGCGGACACTGATCGATGTAGCAAGCGGAGTGTCGGGACCAACGAAGAAATTGTTCGGAGTGATCCACCGTGAAATTACAGTCGATTATGCGTCGTACCAGCAGCGATCTACCCCTGTTGAAGACCGCCAGGATGAGCGGCAGTCCGCGTACCTGGCCGGCCGAGAAGCTCGAGCGGCTACTCACCCCGCAGGAACTCGATCTGATCAGGCGCGGCCGAATCTGACCCTGCTGTTTCCAGGCCTGCTTGCCTCCCATTCGGGGCAACGCGGTGGCATGCTCATGAAGTCGATGAGCATCAGCCCTGGAGGGTCATGAAACCGGTCATTCTCAGCGTCGACGACGATCCAGGAGTATCGAGATCCGTCGCCCGCGACCTGCGCCGCCGGTACGGCGAGCAGTACCGCATCGTGCGCGCCGAATCCGGTGCCGGGGCGCTCGACGCCCTGAAGGAACTCGCGCTTCGGGGCACCCCGGTCGCCATTCTTCTGGCCGACTATCGCATGCCGCACATGAGCGGCATGGAGTTTCTCGAGCAGGCCATGGACATCTTCCCCACGGCCCGTCGCATCCTCCTCACCGCATACGCGGACACCGACGCTGCGATCGACGCGATCAATGTCATCGATCTCGACTACTACCTGCTCAAGCCGTGGGATCCGCCCGAGGAAAAGCTCTACCCCGTGCTCGACGCCCAACTCGAGGCATGGTGTGCCTACGACCACCGGGCCGTCGAGGACACCAAGATCATCGGCCATCGTTGGTCTGCGCGGTCGTCGGAAATTCGCGAGTTCCTGGCCCGTAATCGGCTGCCGTACCGCTGGTACATGTCCGACGAATCCGAGGGAGCCCGGCTGCTGGCCGCCGCAGGTGTGGACGAGGGTCGCTTGCCGGTGGTCATCACCACCGAGGGCGATGCGTTGATCGAACCGTCCGACGCAGAGCTGGGCACTCGGCTCGGATTGACCGTGTCACCGTCGGAGGAGTTCTACGATCTGGTCGTCATCGGCGGCGGACCGGCAGGGCTCGGGGCCGCGCTCTACGGTGCGTCGGAGGGTCTGCGGACGACGTTGATCGAGCGGACCGCCACCGGTGGCCAGGCCGGTCAGAGTTCGCGAATCGAGAATTACCTGGGCTTTCCCGACGGGGTGTCGGGAGCGCAGCTCGCCGAGCGGGCGCGGCGGCAGGCGTTGAAGTTCGGTGCCGAGGTGGTCACCACCCAGGACGTCGTCGGCCTCGAAACCACCGGTGCTGCGCGAACCGTACGATTCGCCGACGGCCGCAGCATCAGCGCCCAGACGATCATCCTGTCCACCGGGGTCGCCTATCGTCGGCTGGAGGCACCCGGCATCGACGACTTCACCGGCCGAGGCGTGTTCTACGGATCGGCGATGACCGAGGCGGCGCGGTGTGCCGAGCAGGACGTCTACATCGTGGGCGGCGCGAACTCGGCTGGTCAGGCGGCGGTGTATCTCTCGCGCGGGGCCAAGTCGGTCACCATCCTGATCCGGGCCGAGTCCCTCGAAGCGTCGATGTCGTACTACCTCATCAAGCAGATCGAAGAGAACCCGAAGATCAGCGTTCGGCCCCGCACCGAGGTCGTCGGTGTGTCGGGTGACGGTCACCTCGAGTCGATCACGCTGCGCGACAGGGCAACCGACGAGACCTCGACGGTCGACGCGCAGTACCTGTTCCTGTTCATCGGTGCGGCGCCGCGCACCGAGTGGCTCGACGGGGTGCTCGTTCGGGACGAGCACGGATTCGTGGTCACCGGGCCCGATCTCGTCGTCGACGGGCGAGCGCCCGCAGGCTGGACGTCGGCCCGTCTTCCGCATCACCTCGAAACGAGTGTGCCCGGTGTGTTCGCCGCCGGTGACGTACGGTCCGACTCGGCCAAACGCGTCGCGTCGGCAGTGGGAGAGGGAGCGATGGCCGTGATGTTGGTGCACAGATATCTGGCGAACCCATGAGCACGCCTGCATGTGATCCGGAGGAGTTGCGGACGCTGTTCCTGTTCGAGCAGCTCACCGACCCGCAGTTGGCGGAGCTGTGTCGGGACGGGCGCATCGAGACGATCGAGCCCGGGCCGGTGTACGCGGAGGGCGAACCGGCGACGTGCTTCTACGTTCTGATGGACGGAGCCGTGGTGCTCTCGAAGCTCTCGGGCGGGGAGGACCTGGTGGTCAATCGGACGTCGCAGCGCGGGGTGTACGCCGGTGCGTGGCAGGCGTATCTGGGCGATCGAGTGCCGCAGACGTACCAGGGTTCGATGCGGGTCACCGAGCCCTCCCGGTTCTTCGTGCTCGACGCCGAATGCTTCGCGTCGATCGTGCGGGAGTGGTTCCCGATGGCGCTGCATCTGCTCGAGGGTTTGTTCTTCGGAAATCAGAACACCAAGCAGATCGTGGAACAACGAGAACGACTGTTGGCGTTGGGTTCTCTGTCCGCCGGTTTGACGCACGAGCTGAACAATCCGGCCGCCGCTGCGGTACGGGCAACGTCCGCGTTGCGTGATCGGGTGGCGCACATGCGGCAGAAGTTGGCGATGATCGCCGGCGGCACCCTCGATCGCGCGAGCATGGCGCATCTGGTCGGGTTGCAGAACGAGGCGGTGGAACTGGTGGCCAAGGCTCCGAAGCTGACGGCGATGGAGGCGTCGGACCGCGAGGACGAACTCGGAGAGTGGTTCGAGGACAAAGGAATCGGAGAGGCCTGGGATCTGGCTCCGACGTTCGTCTCGGCCGGCCTCGATGTGCCGTGGCTCGATCGGGTCTCGGCGACGGTCGATGATCCGACGATGCTGGAGGGTGCCATTCGGTGGCTCAACTACACCGTCGAAACCGAATTGCTGATGAACGAGATCGCGGATTCGACCACTCGTATTTCGACGCTGGTCGGTGCCGCGAAGCAGTATTCGCAGATGGATCGTGCGCCGTATCGCACCGTGGACGTGCACGAGCTGCTCGACAGCACTCTGATCATGTTGGGCCGCAAGATCGGTGACGACATCCGTGTGGTGAAGGATTACGACCCTTCGGTGCCGCCCATCCCGGCCTACGCCGCCGAACTCAATCAGGTGTGGACCAACCTGATCGACAATGCCGTGCAGGCGATGGCGGCGACTCCCGAGGAGAAAGGGGTGCTGACAGTTCGGACATCGTTGGACGAGGATCAGGTCCAGATCGAGATCTGCGATACCGGACCCGGTGTGCCCCAGGAGATTCGATCGCGCATCTTCGAGCCGTTCTTCACCACCAAGCCGGTCGGCGAAGGGACGGGCCTCGGCCTGGACATCTCGTGGCGGATCGTGGTGAAGAAGCATCAGGGTGATCTGCGTGTGGTGTCCGAACCGGGGGATACACGTTTCATCGTGCGACTGCCCAAGGACCCGGCAACAGAGGAGGCATCATGACCATCGAAGGCATCGACCCGCAGGTCCCACCGTCGGGCCCGGGGTGTGTGGAATGCACACAGGCACAGGGGTGGTGGGTGCATCTGAGGCGGTGCGCGCAGTGCGGACACATCGGATGTTGTGATTCCTCGCCGTCCCAGCACGCCAGCAAACACGCCGAGTCCACCCGGCACCAGTTCGTGCGAAGCTACGAGCCCGGTGAGGACTGGTTCTACAACTACGCCGACGAGCAGATGTACGACGGGCCGGAACTGGCTCCACCGCAACACCGTCCGCTCGATCAGTCGGTTCCCGGTCCGCGTGAGCGGGTGCCCGCGAATTGGCAGAGTCTGATCAATTGAACGAGAACCTGACTCGACCCACCGAGGCATCGGCCGCGGATTTCCTGGCTGCCGTGCAGCATCCGGTTCGGCGGGCGGATGGGCTCGCGCTCGCGGCGATGATGGGTCGCGTGACCGGGCAGCCGGCGGTGATGTGGGGTCCGACGATGGTGGGGTTCGGGACCTACCGGTACACCACGGGCAGTGGTCGGCGGGGCGAGTATTTCGTCGTCGGGTTCTCGCCGCGCAAGGCGAGTCTGTCGGTGTACGGGGCCACGTCCGCCCCGGAGTCGGAGTCCTTGCTCGAACAACTGGGAAAGCACAAGCGAGGAGCAGGTTGCCTGTACGTGAACACACTCGCCGATGTGGACATAGCGATTCTCGAACAATTGGTGGCTCACAACTACCGGTACATACTGGGTAACCTCGCGTCATGACCTTGATCGCGGTGGACCTCGTCACCGAGCAGAAGGACAAGGTGTGGGGCTTGTTCCCGACCACGACGTGGCCTGCTCGCGACACCTCGCACGAGAAGGCCCTGCGAGATGCCGTGCGCGGCGCGCTGGTCGACGGTAGGACGCCGTCGCCGCATTCGGCTGCGTTGATCTCGCTGATCTCGGCGGTGGACCTGACGCACAAGGTGATCGTGGACGCGGACAAGAAGTTGCTGAAACAGAGGGCGAAGCAGATCGCCGAGGGCGAGTGGGCAGGCGCGGCTGTGCGCAAGGCCGTCTCGGATGTGAACGCTGCGGTGATGGCCGCGGTGATGGTGCCCGTCATCGTGTCGACCACGAGTAGCTGAAGGCCGGAATATGAAAAGAAGCGTTGCAATTCTCTTGTTCGACGACGTCGAGGTGCTCGACGCGTGCGGTCCGTTCGAGGTGTTCTCGGTTGCCAATCGAGTGGCCGAACGTGCGGGGAGCGCAACACCTTTCGAGGTGACACTCGTCGGGATCGATGATCGAGCTGTCGCCGCGAGGGGCGGGATGAGGATCGGCGTCGACACCACGATCGACGATCCGAGGGGATACGACGTCGTCGTGGTTCCTGGCGGAGTGGTCGACGCGGTGTCGACGGACGACCGGGTGCTGCAGTGGTTGCAGCGACTTCGGCCCGGTGCCGAGTTGGTGGCGTCGGTATGCACCGGTGCGTTCGTGCTGGCGGCTGCGGGACTGCTCGACGAGCGGCCGGTCACCACACACTGGGAAGATCTGGAACTGCTGCGGAAGAACTGGCCTGCGCTGGTGGTGCACGAGGGTGTTCGGTACACCGACCACGGCGATCTGGCGACGTCCGCCGGGATCAGCGCCGGTCTGGATCTTGCCCTGCATCTGGTCGCACGGTGGACGGGCGCGGACCACGCTCTCGCCACCGCGGGCCAGATGGACTACGACTGGTCAGGCGCTGAGCACCCGTAGCACCAGCGCGACGACGGCGAAGACGGCCAGCCCTGCGGCCGGAGCGAAGTCCTTGTCCTTGATCCGCACGTGGGCGACGACTGCTCCGACGAAGTAGAGAACGACACCGACGGCGGCTGCGACGCCGATGGGCCAGAGGTAGAGACCCACCAGGAGACCGACGGCACCGAGTAGTTCCGCATATGCGAGCCAGGGAATCCTGTTTGCCGGCACGCCGACCTGCTCGAGCATGGGGACGACGGAGGGATTCTTCGTCAGTTTCCCGATGGCGGAGAACGTGAGTGCGACGGCGAGCACGACCGAGACGACGGCGGTTGCGATGAACATGAGCCCTGCTTTCATTTCTGAGGCCACTAGCAATTCAGAAGCAGCAAGGCGGACTGTAGCACCCTCGGTAAGGTGGAGCCATGGCAGTCAACGGAGAGCCTCACCCACCGCGTGCCTGCGACGGAGCGCTGGCCAAAGCCTTCGGCTTTCTCGGCAAGAGGTGGAACGGAATTCTTCTTGCGACGCTGATGAACGGACCGATGGGGTTCTCCGACCTGCGCCGTGCCGTCGGTGGCATCAGTGACTCGGTGCTGTCGGAACGTCTGGGAGAACTCGGGAAAGCAGGCCTGGTGGCGCGCACCGTCGGCGACGGGCCGCCGATCTCGGTGGAGTACAGCCTGACGCCGGCCGGTGAGGCGCTGCTGCCGTCACTGCGCGCGCTCACGGAATGGGCTTCGAACAACCTCTGACCCCCGCGAGAGATTCGCGAGGGCCAGAAGTGGTCGAGTCGGATCAGCTGGAGTGGTTGTTCTGGTTGTGTCCTTCGGCGGAGTCCGCGAACTCCTGAGTGTCGAAGACCTCGCCGCCCAAGGGATCGACCGGAGCATTGTCGCCGGAGTACTCCACTGCGCCCGTCTCCGGATGAATCTCGAGTTGCTCGGTGGGCACCTCGTGCACCGCGAGTACGACACTTCCGTCGGTGAGCGGGGGTGTAAGCCCCGACTTGGACGGTGTCAGACCGGAGAACGTCGACGAAATCCCGGCGGTTGCTCGCTTGCGCTCAGCCTGGGGCGTCGGTGCCTCGGGCTGGTCCTCCGTGACGTCCGGCGTCGCGGTCACTCGTAGATAACGCGGGGTCGTAGCGACGTCGTAGCGGAACGCCTTGAGCATCGACACACACGCCAGCACCAGCACGATCGAGAACGGCACCGCTGTCGCGATCGACATCGTCTGCAACGCAGTCAGAGAACTGGTTCCACCGACCAGGAGCAAGACGGCTGCCGCCACGCCCTGAAGAACGGCCCAGTAGACGCGCGTGATCTTCGGGGTTTCCAGCTCGCCGCCGGTTGCGAGGATGTCGATCACCAGCGATCCTGAGTCCGAGGACGTCACGAAGAAGAACACGATCACCGCGATGGCGATGACGCTGGTGAGGACGGCGATGGGCAGGCCATCGAGTACCTGGAACAGGCTGGTGTTGTTGTTCACCGCTCCTTCGGCGTCGAGCAGATCGCCGTCGTTGCGCTGACGCAGGATGCCGGTGTCGCCGAAGATGGTGAACCACAGCGATCCCACGATGGTCGGTGCCAGCAGCACGCCGAAGACGAATTCACGGATGGTGCGTCCACGCGAGATGCGTGCGATGAACATGCCGACGAACGGTGCCCAGCTCATCCACCAACCCCAGTAGAAGATGGTCCACCCGCCGGCCCATCCGTCGTCGGAGAAGGGGGAGGTGCGCAGGGACAGCTCGGGCAGGGCTTGAACGTAGCCGCCGAGGTTCTGAACCCAGGACTGCATCAGGAACAGCGTCGGACCGAGGAGCAGCACGAACAGCGCGAGCGAGGCCGCCAGTCCCATGTTGATGTTCGAGAGCCACTTGAGTCCCTTGGACACGCCACTGACCACGGAGAAGGTGGCGATGCCGGTGATCACTGCGATGAGCACGATCACGAACAGGTTGGTGGTCTCGACCCAGCCCAGGAACTCGAGACCCGCGGAGATCTGTTGGACGCCGAATCCGAGTGAGGTCGCAACACCGAACAGGGTGCCCACGATCGCGACGGTGTCGATGGTGTGACCGATCGGGCCCTCGATGCGCTTGCGGCCGAGCAACGGTTCGAGCAGCCAGCGGACGGTCAGCGGGCGCCCCTTGCGGTACGTCATGTACGCCATGCCGAGGCCGACTACGACGTAGATCGCCCAGGCGTGCAGGCCCCAATGGAACAGCGTGAGCTCCATGGCCTGACGCGCAGCCGGGTCGGTGCTGCCGGGGAGGCCACCGGCCTCGGGGGGCGTCACGTAGTGCGAGAGCGGCTCGGCAACACCGTAGAACACCAGGCCGATGCCCATGCCCGCGGAGAACAGCATGGCGAACCACGAGAGGACGCCGAACTCGGGCTTCTCGTCGTCGCGGCCGAGGCGGATGTTGCCGACTCGGCTCAATCCGCAGTACAGGGCGAACAGCACGAAACCGGTCGCGGCGAGGATGTACCACCAGCCGACGCCTGCCGTGATGGCCTTGTTGAGCTTGTCGAACGAATCTGCCGCCGTGCTCGCGTAGATTACGGAGAAGGCGATCATGACGAAGATGATGATCGATGCTGGGATGAAGACCGGCTTGAGCAGGCCTCCCCAGGCTTCCTTTATTGCTTTCACTTACTTGACTTCCTTACAACTCGAGTCACCGCAATCGGCTGACCACTATCGGTTTGCCGTTCTTCTTCTCTTGTTTCGGTCAAGTACCGGCTATCACCATAAACGACATCGGCGCTGGTGGCGAAACTCGTGAGGGCTGCCGAACTGGGAAACAGGCATGCGTGCGGTTTCCGTCGAGTCGCCCCGAGCAGCCGAACGGACTACAGTTCTGCCGATGCTGCGGACGTGTCCGGTTGTATCACCCCTTGCATTTCGCGGCGTGAACAATGCTGTGCAGCAGGTCATTCGGTGACCAGTCGATTGCAGTCGGGTTCGGAGTTCGCGGGTTTTCGGATTCAGCGACGTCTCGGGGTCGGCGGTATGAGCGAGGTGTACCTGGTTCTCGGGCGCGGCCACGATCGGCTAGAGGCTCTCAAGATTCTGGACCGGCACGCGTCGCGATCCCCGAGGCTGCGCAACAAGTTTCGGATGGAAGCGGCCGTCGCCGCACGGCTGGTGCACCCGAACATCGTGTCGGTGCACGAACATGGTGAGTTCGAGCACCGGCTGTGGATGTCCATGCACTACGTGGACGGCTACAGCGCCGCGCGGCTCGTTGCCCGCGGACAGATCGCACTCGACGTCTCCCGGGTGGCGCGCATCGTCGCCGAGGTGGCCAAGGGACTCGACTACGCCCACTCGCAGGGCGTCGTGCATCGGGACGTCAAGCCGGCGAACACTCTCATCTCCACCGAGCGATTCGACGGCTACGAGCAGGTGTTGTTGTCCGACTGGGGAATTGCACGCCTGCTGGGTGATTCGACTCCGCTCGCTGCGGGTGGGACGGTGATGGCATCCATCCCGTATGCGGCACCGGAGCTGCTCCGTGGGGGAGTGCCGAGTGCGCAGACCGACGTCTACGGACTGGGGGCGACGCTGGTCGAACTGGCGACCGGCCGGACGCCGTATCCACTGGCCACGCCGTTTGCCATCACTGCTGCACATCTCACTTCCGAGCCGCCGTCGGTGACGCGTCGTCGACGCTCGTTGCCGCGGGGGCTCGACGCGGTGGTCGCGAGGGCGTTGGCGAAGGATCCGTCGGATCGCTTCCGAACCTGCGCCGAGCTCAGCGACGCGGTGGCGGCGGCAGTGACAGCCGGAGTTCCGGAACCGCCGCCGCGACGGTCGCCGTTCACTCGCTCTCGTTGGCTGAAATCCACGTGACAGGGCCCGTGCCTGCGAGCCCCGCCACGCGAGATCGCTACTCCTCCGGTTCGGTCGGGCGATTGGCCACAACCGGGTATTGGCCGGTGTACCCGAGTCGTTCCTCGGCGACGGTGAGCACCTTGGTGCGCACCAGGAACCAGCCACCGATCAGTGCCGGGACGATGACGACCAGGGTGGCGATGGTCCACGAGCCGATCGGGGCGTCGAAGGCCATCAGCACCAGCACGCCGAACAGGAACACCAGCGTCGCGTAGCTGGTGTACGGCGCCCCGAAGAGGCGGAACTTGGGCCGCTCCACGATGCCCTTCTTCGACCAACGGAACAACTGGATCTGGCACAGCACGATGGTGGCCCAGCTGGCGATGATGCCCAGTGCGGACATGTTCAACACGATCTCGAACGCCTCGCCAGGGGCGATGGCGTTGAGCGCCACACCGAACAGTGTGATGAAACAGGTGAGCAGGATGCCGCCGAACGGAACTCCGCCCTTGGTCATCTTCTTGGTGAACTCCGGCGCACTGCCGTTCATCGCCATCGACCGCAGGATGCGGCCCGTCGAGTACAGCCCGGCATTGAGGCTGGACAGGGCCGCCGTGAGCACGACGATGTTCATGATGGTGCCCGCGCCGCCGAGGCCGATGCTCGAGAAGAACGTGACGAACGGCGAGGTGCCGGACTGGTACGCGGTGTACGGCATCAGTAGGGCCAGCAGCACCAGCGAACCGACGTAGAACAGTGCGATACGGGCGATGACCGAGTTGATCGCCCGCGGCATGATCTTCTCCGGGTTCTCGGTCTCGCCGGCGGCCGTACCGACCAATTCGACTGCAGCATAGGCGAACACGACGCCAGAGATGACGATGACCAGCGGCCACGCACCCGACGGGAACAGGCCGCCGTTGTCGGTGATGAGACTGATGCCCGGCATCTGGGTACCGACGGGGATGCGACCCGCGAGGAACACCACGCCCACGATCAGGAACGTCACCAACGCGATGACCTTGATGATTGCTGCCCAGAATTCCATCTCACCGAACCACTTGACCGAGACGAGGTTCAGACTCATGACGATGACCAGTGCGATCAAGGCGATGACCCACTGTGGAATCACCTCGAAGCTGCCCCAGTAATGCATGTACGTCGCGATGGCGGTGACGTCCACGATGGCCGTCATCGCCCAGTTCAGGAAGTACATCCAGCCCGCGACGAACGCTGCCTTCTCGCCGAAGAACTCGCGCGCGTACGAGACGAAGCTGCCCGAGGACGGGCGATGCAGCACCAGCTCGCCGAGTGCGCGCAGGATGAAGAAGACGAAGATGCCGCAGAGGGCATAGGCGAGGAAGAGGCCGGGCCCGGCGCTGGCGAGGCGTCCACCCGCGCCGAGGAACAGGCCGGTGCCGATCGCACCGCCGATCGCGATCATCTGCAACTGCCGAGGTTTGAGGCCCTTGTGATAACCCTCTTCCTCGTGGTCCATCGCCGAGTTGTCGTACGAGGTGTCGACCGTATCGGACATGTTTCGATCCTTGCTGTCGGATTTGTGGGGTTTCGTCCGAATTTTCTGACGTCGAAGCTGTTGTTGCTCAACGGTATTGGTGTCGAGGGTTCGATGCACTGCATTCGGATGTTAACAATGCGTACGGGTGTGAACAGTGCGTCACGAACGACGGCTCGACCGAGCATCCGCTCGCGACTTTCGCCGCGCGGTGGCGTCGGGCATGGGGGTGCGGCGGTTCGCCGATGGCGGACGACCTTGCACTCGCCATGGGCGAGTGCTAGAAATGCAGTTGGCACTCTCGACACGTGAGTGCCAGGTCGGGACACGGTGAGGCCGGGGAATCAACGACACCCCTGGTCGTCCGTCGCGGGCACCGAGCTCGGCCAGCAATGTGTCACCCCCAATCCGGAGGATCACTTCGCAATGGCCAAGATCATCGCGTTCGACGAAGAGGCACGCCGTGGCCTCGAGCGAGGCCTCAATGCCCTCGCCGACGCAGTAAAGGTGACGTTGGGCCCCAAGGGTCGCAACGTCGTACTCGAGAAGAAGTGGGGAGCTCCCACGATCACCAACGATGGTGTTTCCATCGCCAAGGAGATCGAGCTCGAAGATCCCTACGAGAAGATCGGTGCCGAGCTCGTCAAGGAGGTCGCCAAGAAGACCGACGACGTCGCAGGCGACGGCACCACCACCGCCACCGTTCTCGCTCAGGCACTCGTCCGTGAAGGCCTGCGCAACGTCGCAGCCGGCGCGAACCCGCTCGGCCTCAAGCGCGGCATCGAGAAGGCTGTTGCAGCCGTCACCGAGTCGCTGCTCGCGTCCGCCAAGGAGATCGACACCAAGGAGCAGATCGCTGCTACCGCTGGCATCTCCGCAGGCGACCCGTCCATCGGCGAGCTCATCGCCGAGGCAATGGACAAGGTCGGCAAGGAAGGCGTCATCACGGTCGAGGAGTCCAACACCTTCGGCCTGCAGCTCGAGCTCACCGAGGGCATGCGCTTCGACAAGGGCTACATCTCGGCGTACTTCGCCACCGATGCAGAGCGCCAGGAAGCCGTCCTCGAAGACGCGTACATCCTGCTCGTCAGCTCCAAGATCAGCACTGTCAAGGACCTGCTGCCGCTGCTGGAGAAGGTCATCCAGTCCGGTAAGCCGCTCGTCATCATCGCCGAGGACGTCGAGGGCGAAGCTCTCTCCACCCTCGTGGTGAACAAGATCCGTGGCACCTTCAAGTCCGTCGCCGTCAAGGCTCCCGGATTCGGTGACCGTCGCAAGGCGCAGCTCGCCGACATCGCCATCCTCACCGGTGGCGAGGTCATCAGCGAAGAGGTCGGCCTCTCCCTGGAGACCGCCGGACTCGAGCTGCTCGGTCAGGCACGCAAGGT
This sequence comes from Rhodococcus sp. ARC_M5, assembly GCF_022810405.1. Taxonomy (GTDB): domain Bacteria; phylum Actinomycetota; class Actinomycetes; order Mycobacteriales; family Mycobacteriaceae; genus Rhodococcoides; species Rhodococcoides navarretei. The sequence goes on along the minus strand of NZ_JALGQE010000002.1, from coordinate 218,301 downwards.
CGTCATCACCAAGGACGAGACCACCATCGTCGAGGGCTCGGGAGATTCCGACGCCATCGCCGGTCGCGTCAACCAGATCCGCGCCGAGATCGAGAACTCCGATTCCGACTACGACCGCGAGAAGCTGCAGGAGCGCCTGGCCAAGCTGGCCGGCGGCGTTGCAGTCATCAAGGCCGGAGCCGCAACCGAGGTCGAGCTCAAGGAGCGCAAGCACCGCATCGAAGATGCCGTGCGTAACGCCAAGGCAGCCGTCGAAGAAGGCATCGTCGCCGGTGGCGGCGTGGCACTGCTCCAGGCAGCGCCCGCACTCGACAACCTCAAGCTCGACGGTGACGAGGCAACCGGCGTGAACATCGTTCGCGTCGCACTGTCCGCCCCGCTCAAGCAGATCGCATTCAACGCTGGCCTCGAGCCCGGCGTCGTTGCGGACAAGGTTGCCAACCTGCCCGCCGGTCACGGCCTCAACGCCGCGACCAACGAGTACGAGGACCTGCTCGCTGCAGGCATCAACGACCCGGTCAAGGTCACCCGCTCGGCACTGCAGAACGCAGCGTCCATCGCGGCTCTGTTCCTCACCACCGAGGCCGTCGTCGCCGACAAGCCCGAAAAGGCCGGAGCGCCCGCCGGCGATCCGACCGGTGGCATGGGCGGCATGGACTTCTGAGTCCAGCCCCACGCTGAAAAAGCCCGACTCCCTTTCGAGGGGTTCGGGCTTTTTCGTGTTCGAATCCGGTGCAGTGGGCCGCGCTGGGCGCGGTCAGCTGCACCCGATTCCGAAGCAGTCAGTCCCGGTGATTCGCGATGTTGATGACGTTGCCGTCGGGAGCGCGAACGAAGAAGCGGCGCACGCCCCACGGCTCGGTGGTCAACGGATACACGATCTCGTAGCCGAGCTTCTGCGCTTCGGCGTACGCGCCCTCGACATCGTCGGTGTGCACCGACATCACAGAATCCTCCGGTGCGCTCTCGTCGCGGGTGACCAGCTGAACGCTGACCGGGCGATCGGGCGACGTCAGCCGCGCAACCCACCCCATATCGAACTCCTCCGAACGCAGACCGAGAAACTCGGAGTAGTACGACTTGGCCGCGTCCACGTTCGGCACGCGCAGATTGGTGATGATGCTCGTCGTTCTCATCGAACTCCCTCCGAAACGTGGCCGGTCGACACGAACCGGACGGTTCGACGGTAGCTGCGGCGTCTGTGCTCCGCAGCTGTTTCCTATTGAGTGAGGCGTCGCGCAGTGGTTAGGGTCGGTCATGACTCGTATTCGCTCGTTGGCCGCCGCACTTGCCGTGACCGCGGCCCTAGCGGGATGTTCCACCTCTGGAAGCGCCACGCCCGCGTCCGCACCGACGACTACCGATGTCACAGTCACCGCTCAGCGCGCCGAGCCGACGAGTGCAACTCCGCCCATCAGCTCCGAATCCGCGGAGCCGTACGTCGTCGGCAGCACTCGGATCACCGGATCGACGGAGAATGCCACCTACGACGTCGCGATTCCGCAGCTCAGTGGCGGGGATCCCGCCGTGACGGCGGAGTTCAACGAGTCGATGCGCGCTGCGTTGCAAGATCAGATCGACGGCGACTACGGATACGACTTCGCTCTCAGCGACGGCTACTCGACGGGTGCGACCTACGTCGGCCGGCGCGTGATCAGTGCCGAACAGATCACGGATTGGATCGCAGTGCCGCCCGGAGCGCACGGTAATTCACTGCTTGCGACCGTCACGATCGACGCCGACACCGCGCAACCGATCTCTCTGGGCGATGCCTTCACCGACTTGGATTCCGGTCTGTCCAGGCTGTCCGAACGAGCAGCGGAGATTCTGCCGACCACCCGGGCAGGCGAGAGCTTCGAGCGCTCGGGCATCGAGCCGACGGTGGCCAACTTCGGCAACTGGACGGCATCACCGGAGGGGATGAACATTCACTTCGGTGACTACCAGGTTGGGGCCTATGGCCTCGGCCTCATCACGATCACAGTCCCATGGACCGACCTGTCCGATGTCCTCGCTCCCGGCATGCAGGACGTGCTGAGCAGCTGACCGTCGGCGCGGTCCGGCATCACAATGCGAGCATTGACTCATGATGATTCGCGCAGGGGTGCTGGATGTGGTGTTCGACCGCTTCGGTGATCCGTCCGGCCGCTCGGTGGTGCTGCTGCACGGGTTTCCTTACGACACCAGGTCCTACGATGACGTCGCCAGGCTGCTCGCCGAATCCGGTTACGACGTGGTGGTGCCGTACCTGCGCGGCTTCGGACCGACCCGCTTCGTCGACGCCGACACGATGCGCTCCGGTGAGCAGGCCGCGATCGGCCACGACCTCCGCGAGCTGATCATCGCGCTGGACCTGAACGAGCCCATCATCGCCGGCTACGACTGGGGTGGGCGAGCAGCGTGCGTCGTCGCCGCGCTGTGGCCGGAGCTGGTGTCGGGCCTGGTGAGCGTGTCCGGATATCTGGTCCAGGACATCGCTGCCGCTGTGTCCACGCCGGTGCCGCCGCACCTCGAGAAGCGGTACTGGTACCAGTACTACCTGCACTCCGAGCGAGGCCGGGCCGGGCTGGCGGCTTATCGCGCAGAGATCGCGCAGACGCTGTGGACGGACTGGTCGCCCACCTGGCGGTTCGGTGACTCCGAGTTCGCGGCCACCGCACCCTCGTTCGACAACCCCGACTTCGTGGACGTGTCCGTGCATTCCTACCGGCACCGATACGGTCTCGAGACCGGGGATCCGGCCTATGCAGCAACGCAGGAGTTGCTGACACAGCAGCCGAGGATCACGGTGCCCACGGTCGTGATCGATCCGACCGAGGACACCGTCGCCTCGCTGTACGGCCGCCCGGACCACGCGGCGCACTTCACCGCTCTGATCGACGTTCGTCAGGTCGATTGCGGCCACAACCCGCCTCAGGAGTTGCCGGGGCAATTCGCCGACGCGATCGTGACGCTGGGCCAGGTGGTCCGGGATCGCGAAAGGGACTAGTCGACCGCGAGCTCACCCAGTTCGTTCCAGTCGGTGCCGTCGACTTCCTGGCTGATGATCTTCGGCGTCTCCACCAGGTACGGCGGGAGATCCTTCTGGGCCTGCTTGAAGTGATCCGAATTCACATGTGCGGCACCGGCATCGGGATCCTCGAACGCCTCCACCAGGACGTATTCGGTGGGGTCGTCCAGGGTGCGCGACCAGAAGTACCAGAGGCATCCTTCTTCGGCCTGGCATGCTTCGGTGAAATCGCGCGAGATCTCGGGCCAGTTGTCGGCGTGCTCGGGCTTCACCTTGAACTTTGCGGTGATGAAGATCAACGTTGCTCCTCGTAGTTGGAATGGTGCTGGTGGGTACTACCCGATTTCACGGTACGAGAATCGCGCGGCCGCGCACCCGTCCGTTGTCGAGGTCGTCGATAGCGCTCTGAAAGTCGTCCAGTGCGTAGGTCTGCGTATGCAGGTTCACGGCACCGCGGGCAGCGAGCGACATCAGATCGCACAGGTCGTTGTAGGACCCGACGAGATTGCCGACGATGTTCTTCTCCGCCGACACCAGGTCGATGGTCGGCACGTCGACATTCTCGCCGTATCCGATGACGTGATAATCGCCGGCCCGTCGGGTCATCGCCAATCCTTCTGCGGTGGAACCGTTCTCGCCGACGAAGTCGAGTACCACCTCGGCACCGAATCCGCCGGTGAGTTCCATGACCTGATCGACCTGACTGCCGTCGGCGACCACCGCGTGATCGGCGCCCAGGGTGAGGGCAAGCTTCACGGCGTCGGCGTTGCGGTCGATGACGATGAGCTCCGCGGGCGACAGTGCCTCGAGCACCTGGATACCGATGTGGCCGAGGCCGCCTGCTCCGATGACGACGCACTTGTCTCTCGGCGTCAGGCGTCGGGCCGCTTTGGCTGCAGCGTGATACGCCGTCAAACCGGCGTCGGCCAGTGCGGCCACCGCGGATGGTTCGAGTGAGTCGTCGATCTTCACGACTGTCCTCGCGTTGGTCCGCAGATAGTCTGCGTATCCGCCGTTCGTGTCGATGCCGGGGAAATCGCTCGTCTCGCAGTGCACGTCGTCACCGGACCGGCAGGCTCGGCACAATCCACACGTCACGAGTGGATGCAGGATCACTTTATCGCCCTCGCGCACGTTGGTGACGGCCGATCCGACGGCGTGCACCCAGCCCGCGTTCTCGTGTCCGATGGTGTAAGGCAATGTGACGCCTGACTTTTCGGCCCACTGGCCTTCGAGGATGTGCAAATCGGTACGGCACACGCCTGCGCCGCCGATCTTGACGATGACGTCGAGTGGGCCCTGTACCTCCGGAATGGGAACCTCGGTCATCTCCAGCTTCTTGTGATAACCGACGACCTGGACGGCGCGCATCGAACTCATGAAACATGCTCCTGTGTAGTAAATGTGGCGAGGGGAATGAACGCACCTTCCTCGCGGGGGACTTGCTGCTCCTCCGAGCCCGGGTAGCGGGTCTGCAGCAATCCGCGGCAGAAGTGGGCGTTGCCGTCGATCGAGACGCGGGTGGCGCGGGCTCGCCGCATCACCATCGTCAGATCTCCGGTGTGCGGGCGGCCGGTGTGATCGACCAGAGCCGGAGCGGCCGGGTCGACCCTCAGCCCGAGTGCCTCACGGCGGCGAAGCAGGGCGTCGGACGTGCGGTCGTCGGGCAGATCTCCGAGAACCACTGCGGCCAAGTCGTTCTCCTTCGAGTCGGGATTGGCGCGCAACCATGCCATGAGCGACCGTTCCATCGCCGCCACATACGCCTTGCGGCGGAACGTCGCGCGTAATTCCTCGAGGTCCTCCTCGGCCTCGTGCCCGAAAGTGCCCCGGTATCCCGCGTCGGCGGCGAGGCCGGCATTGATTTTGTCCGAGTCGTGGTGATCGTCGAGTTCGACCAGTACCCGCTCGGTCCACGGCAACGCCGTCAGCACGTCCTTGGAGTCCCCTGCCATCAGATACGCGAAGTTCGGCGAGCAGAACGACGTGGGCAACCGCAGATGAACGTGCACTGTGCCGTCGTCGACCTCGAGGGATCGTACGAAGCCGAGATCGGTGATGGGCTCGTCCAATTCGGGATCCAGGACGACGCCGAGGGCGGCGTACGCCTCGTCCTTCCTGATAGTGGTAGCGGTCGTCATCTCAGACCGCCGCGAGGTCGGCGCGTTCGGGCTGACGCGGTCCGGTCTCGGTCTCGTCGGCGTCGGGCAGCTGCAGTTCTGTCGGCACCGGGATGTCGTACAGCTTGGCGGCGTTGAGTCCGAGCACCTTCTTCTTCTGCTCGAGCGTGATGGGTGCGTATTCGTCGAGGGACTCGTGGATCTGGAAGTCGACGAACCCTTCGACCAGCCACTTGGGTGTCCACAGCGCGTAGTCGGAAGAGAAGAAGATGCGGTCCTCGCCGAGCCAGTACAGCAGTTCACCCATGATCTGACCGAAGTACTTCGGGCGCGTGTGCATGAACGGAATGGCAACGGCGAGGCCGGCATACACGTTGGGCTCCTGGGTGGCGATCCAGCAGAAGTCCTCGAGTCGAGGCAAGCCGCAGTGTTCGACGACGAAGTTCAGATCGGTGAAGTCGGTGGCCACATGGTCGACGTCCGCAACGTCGAACGCATCGCGATCGAGCGGACGGATGGTGGGCCCCTTGTGCACGTGGATGTTCTTGATGCCGACTTCGCGGCACACCTCGAGGTAGCGCCGCGTCCAGTCGTCGTCGAGCTTGTAGCCGCGGGAATCGCCGTGCCACTCGGCGGTGTACAGCTTGACGCCCTTCAGCCCGAAGCGCTCCGCGTCCGCGCGCAGTTGGTCGAGGCCGCGTTCGCCGTTGCGCGGGTCGAAGTGGTGGTTGTAGGTCAGCTTGTCCGGGTGAGCTGCCGCGAGTGCAGAGGCCTCCTCGGTCTGGCCGAAGCCGGTCTTGTAGAACTCGCCGAGGTGGGCGGGCTGGAAAATGGCGTGATCGACGTATCCGATCTCGAACAGGTCGTGCATCAACCGCTCGCCGCCCTGGTAGAGGTACTCGTCGTACGTCCACAGCTCGCTCTCGGGCGAAAGGTTGCGGTGGTAGTCGTAGAAGCAGTCGATGAACTGCTTGCCGTGGATGTTGCGCTGGTTCTGCTCCCGCGCATCCCACAGAGCGACGTGGGCGTCGACGATGAAGAAATTCTCGCCGTTCTTGGTGTACATGCGGTGTGCCTCCCGAGTGGTGCCATACGTGACGTGCGTCACGTCGTTGTGGGAACGACGGTAGGTCCGCACGGAGCCGCCGTGTCGGCTTCGGCGTCTCAATTCGAGACGCTGCACCGGCAATGATGGCGACTCGCGAATGTAACCTGGATCACATGGCAGATACCGGGGGTCTCTCGCGGGCCCGACTCCATTCGGAGCCCCTCGCTGCCGTCTCGCATCGACTCCTCGCGTCGTGGCACCGTAGCCAGCGGTACGGGGTGTCGCTCGACGAGGTTGCTCCGGTGTTCTCGGGAACCCACGACGACGAGTCCCTGTTCTACCGATGCGGCCGCGAGGTACTGAACGGGTTGCGTGACACGTTGGCGAACGAACCGGTGTCGATGATGCTCACCGATGCCGATGGTCTCGTGTTGGACCGCGTCAGCGCCGATCGCGAACTGCTGGCTGCGCTCGACCGCGTGCATCTGGCACCCGGCTTCTCGTATGCGGAGGACCAGGCCGGTACCAACGGCCTCGCGCTGGCGCTGGCGGATCAGGTGCCCGCGGTGGTGAGGGCGGACGAACACTATTCGCTCTCGCTCGCCGGGTACACGTGCGCGGCGGCCCCGGTCCTCGATCCCCTCACCGGCCGAGTGGAGGGCTGCGTCAATCTGACCACCTGGTCGGAGTCGTCGTCGGATCTGCTTCTGGCCCTTGCACAGTCGGCTGCGGGGAACACCTCGGCGATGATGCTTGCGCGATCGCAGGGTCAGCATCCGCGGCCGGCCCCGCGCGGTGAGGTGTTCCGGGTCGAGACCGCGCACAGTGGGCCGGGATCGGGCATCCTCGACGATCTTTCCCCAGGTTGGCGTAGCGCACTCGGGTCTGCGGAAGCTGCTCTGGCCGAACATGGTTCGGTTCTCATGGTCGGTGAGCCAGGATCGGGCCGGGCCACCGTGCTCGCTCGCGCACTGCGCGCAGCACGCCCGCGCGGCCGCATCCTCAGTGCCGGAGCACCGGCCGCCTGGGACGTCGAGGCGTGGCTCGACCTCTGGACACCCGAGCTGCCGAAACCCGATACGGCAGTGATCATCCGGGATGTCGACAGGCTTCCCGCCCGTGCGGCCGATGCCCTCGCCGAACTGATCCGTCGCGCCGGCCACGGGGTACCCGTCACCGTCACGGCGTCGAACTACGACGACGTTCCGCCGGCACTCGCGGGACTGCTGCGCACCGTGGTCGAGGTACCACCGCTACGAAACAGGCCCGACGACATCGCCCCGCTCGCCCTGCATCTGGCCGGGCGGGTGCGCGGCCGACAGGTCACGCTCACCGCTGCTGCCGAGCGAGCGCTGCGGGAACATCCGTGGCCGGGCAACGTCGGCGAGTTGGCCACGGTGATGCACAAGGCGGCCGTCCGCGCCGACGTCATCGGAGTCCACCATCTGCCGCCCGAGGTGCTCTCGCGCACCAGTCATCGGCTCACCCGCATCGAGACCTTCGAGCGAGACGAGATGATCCGCGTGCTCTCCCGCCCCGGCATCACCATGAACGAGGCGGCCGAGGAACTCGGCATGAGCCGAGCGACGATCTACCGCAAGAGAGATCGATACGGCATCACGCTTCGTTCCTGAACAGCGACGTTCTTGATCGCATACCCTCGATCTCATGGCCAGTAGCTCACCATCGATCGAGATACCGGTGGGCGAGCGCAGCGTCCGCATCTCCAACCCCGACCGGGTCTACTTCCCCGAAAGCGGAGCCACCAAGCTGGATCTGGTGAACTACTACCTGAGCGTCGGCGACGGAATCGTGCGCGCACTGCGGGAACGTCCGTGCATGATGCACCGCTTTCCGAAGGGCCTCGCCGGTGACAAGGTGCACCAGAAGCGCGTGCCCAACGGCGCGCCGCCGTGGCTCGAGACCGTGCAGGTGACGTTTCCCCGCTACAACCGCACCGCGGACGAGCTGTGCGTGACGGAACTGGCGCACGTGGCCTGGGCGGTGCAGATGTCGACCGTCGAGTTTCATCCGTGGAACAGCCGCCGCGCCGACGTCGAGATGCCCGACGAGTGGCGCATCGACCTCGACCCGATGCCCGACTGCCCCTTCGACCGAGTACGACGCGTCGCCGGGGTGGTGCAGGAAGTCCTGGGAGATCTCGGTGCCGTCGGCTGGCCCAAGACATCGGGCGGTCATGGTCTGCACATCTACGTTCGGATCGACCCGGCCCACGGATTCAAGGACTTGCGAAGGGCTGCACTGGCTTTCGCGCGCGAAGTGGAGCGTCGCGCACCGGAGGACGTGACCACCACGTGGTGGCGCAAGGACCGCGATCCGTCGAAACTGTTCGTGGACTACAACCAGAATGCCCGTGATCACACGATCGCCAGCGCGTATTCGGTGCGGGGAAATCAGCAGGCGACGGTGTCGACGCCGATCTCGTGGGACGAGGTGGCGACCGTGGATCCGCGCGAGTTCACGATGTTCACGGTGCCGGCCAGATTCGCCGAGTTGGGCGATCTCCACGCCGGCATCGACGATGCAGTGTTCGCGATCGACGAGCTACTCGAGTGGGCGGAGCGCGACGAGCATGAGGGTTTGACGGAACCCGAGGAGTAGCCGAACTCGAAGTTGTGGACGGAAATCGGCGGAAATCCGTCCATAACTTCGAGTTCGGCTCAAAACGATCAGTCGGTGCCGGACTCGATGGCGGCGTGGTCGAGTGCCGAGGAATCCACCGAACTGCCGGGGCTGCTCGCGGCGATGGCGTCGGCTCCGCCTGCGGGCAGTTCGCCGATCAGGTCGCCCCAGGCCGTGAGCTGATTCTGGGCGGCGTACTGCTCGAGTTTGCTGCGTGAATCGGCGATGTCGAGATTGCGCATCGTCAACTGTCCGATGCGGTCGCCGGGGAAGAACGCCTGGCCCTGGCTGCGTTCCATCGACAGCTTCTCGGGGTGGTAGCTGAAGTTGCTGCCCTGGGTGTCGACGATCGTGAAGTCCTGGCCGCGGCGCAGACGCAGTGTCACGCTGCCGCTGACGACGTTGCCGACCCAGCGCTGCAGGCCCTCGCGCAGCATCAGTGCCTGCGGGTCGAACCAGCGTCCCTCGTACAGCAGGCGTCCGAGTCGACGGCCTTCGTTGTGGTACGACGCGACAGTGTCCTCGTTGTGGACGGCGTTGACGAGCCGCTCGTAGGTGATGTGCAGCAGCGCCATGCCCGGGGCCTCGTAGATGCCGCGGCTCTTGGCTTCGATGATGCGGTTCTCGATCTGGTCGCTCATGCCGAGGCCGTGGCGTCCGCCGATGGAGTTGGCCTCCATGACGAGGTCGACGGCGCTGTCGAAGGTCTTGCCGTTGATGCGGACCGGGCGGCCGCGCTCGAACTCGACGGTGACTTCCTCGGCGGCGATCTCCACCTCGGGGTCCCAGAAGCGGACGCCCATGATGGGGTTGACGATCTCGAGGGACGTGTCGAGGTATTCGAGGCTCTTGGCCTCGTGCGTGGCACCCCAGATGTTGGCGTCGGTGGAGTACGCCTTCTCGGCCGAGTCACGGTAGGGGAGGGTGCGTTGGGTGAGCCACTGCGACATCTCGTGGCGGCCGCCGAGCTCGGCGACGAACGCCTCGTCCAACCACGGCTTGTAGATCCGCAGCTCCGGATTGGCGAGCAGACCGTAGCGGTAGAACCGCTCGATGTCGTTGCCCTTGTAGGTCGAACCGTCGCCCCAGATCGAGACGCCGTCTTCCTGCATGGCGCGCACCAGCATCGTGCCGGTCACCGCACGACCGAGCGGAGTGGTGTTGAAGTACGTCTGCAGCGACGAGCGGATGTGGAACGCACCGCAGGTCAGTGCAGCCAAGCCCTCCTCGACGAGAGGTTCGCGGCAGTCGATGAGCCGCGCCTGCTCGGCTCCGTAGGCCAGGCCGCGCTCGGGCACATCGGACAGATCCGGCTCGTCGTACTGGCCGATGTCTGCGGTGTAGGCGTACGGAATCGCGCCGTGCTCGCGCATCCATGCCACGGCCACCGAGGTGTCGAGACCGCCGGAGAATGCAATGCCGATTCGTTCACCGACCGGGAGGGAGTTCAATACCTTCGTCACGGGGAGCAGCCTATCGGGGGTCGCTCCGCAGGCTCCACTCCCAGCCTAGTAGGGGTCGTTCCGCAGGCTCCACTCCCGGCCTAGTAGGGGTCGTTCCGCAGGCTCCACTCCCGGCCTAGTAGGGGTCGTTCCGCAGGCTCCACTCCCGGCCTAGTAGTACTACTGATCCGGCCGATCGGCGAGCGACTCCACGGCATAGCGGACGGCATCGAGGTGCGCGGTCATGGCGCGCGCTGCCGCGTCGTACTCGCCGGATCGGATGCCGTCGACGATCGCGTCGTGCTCGACGTTGGATTGCTCCTGCCGGTGCGCGACGAGGTTGAGGGTCTCCGATTGCCGCGTCAACGCGTCGCGGATGTCGACGATGATCGACTCGAACACGCGGTTCTTGCTCGCGCGCGCGATGGCGGTGTGGAACTGCGCGTCCAGCAGTACCCAGGCCTCGTGGTCGTCCTCCGAGCGCATCTCGTCGGCCAGGCCGGCGAGCACCGTCAGCTCCTCTTCGGTCCGGCGCTCCGCAGCCCAACCGGCCGCGGGGATCTCCACGTGCGGGCGGGCCTCCATCAATTCACGGGCGGCGTAGTTGCCGATGTCGAGGTCGCTCCCGACCCGATCGCGGACGACAAAAGTACCCAGCCCCGTTTTGGTTTCGGTCAGTCCGAGGGCGTGGCAGGAGCGCAGCGCCTCGCGGATGACCGACCGGCTGACGCTGTGCCGGGTGGCCAGCGCGGCCTCGGACGGCAACTTCTGCCCGACGGGGAGATCGCCCGACGCGATAGCCGCGCGAAGGTCCGCGAACACGGCCTCGGCTGCGCTCATCCGGGCATTCGTGGGCGCACTGACTGCCCAGCTGTCCGACAGGTTCATAGGGTGATCCTAGCGTGGGGTTGACCGACGAGGTGTTCTGCGCCACACTCTACCTGTCAGACAGCCGGACAGCTGGACACCCCCACCTAGGAGCGCACCGTGGTCGATACCCGCATCGAGAAGGATCTTCTCGGGGAACGTGACATCCCGTCGAGTGTGTATTGGGGGATCCACACCCTGCGCGCTCTCGAGAACTTCCCCATCACCGGGCGTCCGATCTCCACCAACGCGCACCTCGTTCGCGGACTCGCGGCCGTCAAGTGGGCAGCTGCGTCGGCCAATCAGGATCTCGGAATCCTCGACGCCACCCGCGGGGAAGCGATCCGCACGGCGTGCCAGGAAATTCTCGACGGCCAGTGGCACGAGGAGTTCGTCGTCGACGTCATTCAGGGCGGCGCTGGCACCTCGACCAACATGAACGCCAACGAGGTCATCGCGAACCGTGCTCTGGAAATCCTCGGGCACCCGCGCGGCGACTACAGCATGCTGCATCCCAACGAGCACGTGAACGCGTCGCAGTCCACCAACGACGTGTATCCGACGTCGGTGAACATCGCGACCATCTTCGCGGTCCACGAGCTCATCGCCTCGATGAAGGTGTTGCGAGATTCGTTCGGTCGCAAAGCAAGTGAGTTCGCCACAGTCGTCAAGATGGGTCGCACGCAGCTACAGGACGCGGTGCCGATGACCCTGGGCCAGGAGTTCGGCACCTACGCCATCATGATCGACGAGGACTGCTCGCGTCTCGAGGAAGCGGCGCTGCTGGTGCACGAGATCAACCTCGGAGCCACCGCGATCGGGACCGGTCTGAACGCACCCGCCGGATACACCGAATCGGCCGTCGCGCACCTGCGCACCATCACCGGTCTGCCGCTGGTGACCGCAACGGATCTGATCGAGGCAACCCAGGATGTGGGACAGTTCGTGCACCTGTCCGGTGTACTCAAGCGCGTCGCGGTGAAACTGTCGAAGATCTGCAACGACCTCCGGCTGCTGTCGTCCGGTCCGCGGGCAGGCTTCAACGAGATCAATCTGCCGCCGATGCAAGCGGGTTCGTCGATCATGCCCGGCAAGGTCAACCCCGTCATTCCCGAGGTACTCAATCAGGTTGCGTACGAGGTGATCGGCCACGACGTCACGATCACGATGGCGGCCGAGGCGGGGCAGTTGCAGCTCAACGCATTCGAGCCGATCATCGTCAAATCCCTGTCCGACGGCATGGCGCATCTGAGTGCCGCGTGCCGTACCGTCGCGCATCGTTGCGTGGACGGCATCACCGCCAATGTGGACCTATTGCGTGAGCGCGTCGAGAACTCCATCGGCCTGATCACCGCGCTGAGTCCGTATCTCGGATACGTGGAATCGACGGCCATTGCGCAGGAAGCGTTGGTCAGTGGCCGAAATGTGGTCGACCTCGTCCTCGAGAAGGGGCTGCTGGCCCGGGACGAGTTGGATCGACTCCTGAGTCCCGAGCACCTCGCGAACCTGCGTGTGGCCCCCGTCGAGCATGCAGATGCTCCCGAGACGTCGACGAGGTAATGCGATGAGCACCGAGAATCGGAGTGTCGATACCCGTAAGGCCTTCACCGAAGAGGACCCCGGCTATCGAAAAGAGCTGGCTCCTCGCCAGATTCAGATGATCGCCATCGGCGGTGCCATCGGCACCGGGCTGTTCATGGGTGCGGGCGGGCGACTGCGCGACGCCGGCCCGGCGCTGGTACTGGTGTACGCGCTGTGTGGATTCTTCGCCTTCCTGATCCTGCGCGCACTGGGCGAACTGGTGATGCACCGGCCGACCTCGGGATCGTTCGTCTCGTACTCACGCGAATTCTTCGGGGAGAAAGTCGCTTTCGCGGCCGGTTGGCTGTATTGGATGAACTGGGCGATGACGGCTGTCGTGGACGTCACGGCTGTGGCTCTGTACATGAACTTTTTCAAGAAGTACTGGGCCCCGCTGGGCAACGTCGACCAGTGGGTGTTCGCGCTAGCGGGCTTGGTGCTCGTTCTCGGGTTGAACCTGGTGTCGGTCAAGGTGTTCGGCGAGCTCGAGTTCTGGTTCGCGCTCATCAAAGTTGTTGCGCTGGTGACCTTTCTGGTGATCGGTACCTACTTCGTCATCTTCGGAACGCCTATCGACGGGCAGGAGCCGGGGCTGAGCGTGCTGACCGACAACGGGGGACTGATCCCCAACGGGCTGTTGCCTGCGATCGTGGTGATCCAGGGTGTGGTGTTCGCGTACGCCTCGATCGAGCTGGTCGGCACCGCTGCCGGGGAGACGCAGAACCCCGAGAAGGTGATCCCCAAGGCGATCAACACCGTCATCGTTCGCATCGTCGTGTTCTACGTCGGATCGGTGCTGCTGCTCTCGTTGCTGTTGCCGTACACCAGTTATCAGGCAGGCGAGAGTCCGTTCGTAACGTTCTTCGGTGCCATCGACGTCGAGGGGGCCGACGCGATCATGAACCTCGTCGTCCTCACGGCAGCGCTGTCCTCGCTCAACGCCGGGCTGTACTCCACCGGGCGCATTCTGCACTCGATGGCGGTCGCCGGCTCGGCACCGAAATTCGCGGCCCGGATGAACAAGTCGGGGGTGCCGTACGGCGGCATCGCGCTGACGTCGGTGGTGACGTTGCTCGGCGTCGTGCTCAACGCAGTGGTCCCGAGTCAGGCCTTCGAGATCGTGCTCAACCTCGCCGCGCTCGGCATCATCAGCGCGTGGGCCGTGATAGTCGCGTGTCAGCTCAAGTTCTGGTCGCTGTCCAAGACCGGCGCGGTCACCCGACCTGCGTTCAAGCTGTTCGGCGCCCCGTACACCGGGTACGCAACGCTAGGCTTCTTGGCGTGTGTACTCGTTTTGATGGCCTTCGACAAACCGGTGGGTACCTGGACGGTGGCGTCGATCCTGCTCATCGCACCGATGCTGATCGGCGGTTGGTACTTGTGTCGCAACAGAATTCGGGAGGTGGCGGCCGCCGATGAGTGACCATGTCGCGTTGTTGACCACCGGCGGCACGATTGCCAGTAGGCGCGACGAGCACGGTGTCTCTCGGCCGGTGGCCGGTCTCGGGATCGACGTCGACGGTGTCGAGGTGCGCGAGGTGATGTCGAAGGACAGCTCGGCGTTGGACTTCGCGGATCTCGACACCATCCGTACGGCGGTGGTCGACGCACTGGCCAACGACGGCTGCATCGGAGTGGTCGTGCTGCACGGGACGGACACCATGGAGGAGTCGGCGCTCTACGTCGATCTGTTCCACGGTGACGAGCGTCCGGTGGTGTTCACCGGGGCGCAGCGCACCGCCGACCATCCCGATCCGGACGGCCCGAGCAATATCGCCGCGGCAGTGGCGGCAGCGCGGTCCGAGCGCGGTGTGCTGATCGCCTTCGGCGGGCGGTTGCTGCCGGCTCGGGGGGCGATCAAGAAGCACACCACCGAGCTCGACGCGTTCCGATCCGCCGCGATGCCGCGACCGAAACCGTTGCGGTGGAAGCCCATTGCCGGGGTCCGCGTGGACATCGTCGCGCTGTATCCCGGTGCCGACGGCGTCCAGATAGATGCCTGCGTCGACGCCGGGGCGTCGGGCATCGTGCTCGAGGCGACGGGCTCGGGCAACACCAACGCCCGTGTCGTCCGCGCGGTGAGAGAGGCAGTGGCTGCTGGGGTGCACGCGGTCGTCACGACGCGGGTGCCGTTCGGTGAGACCTCGCCGAGCTACGGCGGCGGCGGAGGTGGGCACGATCTGGTCGATGCGGGCGCGGTGTTCTCCCGCGAACTGCGGGCGGGGCAGGCGCGAATCCAGTTGGCGGCGCTGATTGCATCGGAAACGACCGCGATGGTTGTCCACAATTTCTTCTCGTAAGCGGAAAACCGTCTGCGGAGGCAAATAGTGGACACTCAGCGCACTACAACTCCGACTCGCCCCAACTCTCGACGCGTAGTTCGTCGCCGACGGTCACCGTGCCGTTCTGCAGCACCGAGAATTTCGATCCGAATGCGACGCCCTTCTGCCGACCGCGGCGGTAGTCGCCGAGAGTGCGCAGCGGTTCGGGGCCGGTGCGGACGCCGGTGGTCTGGTCCACGGTGGTGACCGCGCAGCGGATGGCGAGTTTGGTGTACACCAATCGCATCCCGCCGATGGTCACGTCCCGCAGCTCGTCCTCGCGATGTGGCTCGTCCCAACCGTCGACGACGATGTTGGGCCGGAAGCGATCCATCGGCAAGGCAACGTCGAGTCTGGAATTGAGGCCGGCCAACGTGGCGGTCGAGAGGATGTGTACGGCGGCGCTGTCGGCGAATTGTGCTGACCCGGGCGAGATTCCATCGGTGATTCGGCCGTGGTCGCGTGGTGCGGCGACCAGCCTCGACGGTTCTCCGATCACCTCGGTGAGCAAGGTGGCGACCTCGTCGCCCTGATCGATTCCGCGCATCGGCGCGCGGAACATGGTGATGTCGCGCGCCGCGGAGTCGCGGTCGACGGGCACGGTCACCGAACCGGTCGACTCGTGGGTGAGAGTCAACGACCCGTCCGCCACCGAGCACCGGACGACCGCGAGCACGGGGTCGCTACGTTGACTGCGGAATGCGCCGTCGGAGTCGACGATCATGAATGCCCGATCGTGCTCGAGGCCGGTAGCGCTCACGTGAGCCGAATGCAGCGTCGAGCCGGCACATCCCTTGACGGGGTAGGTCACCAGAGACGACACGCGCACCCGTCGAGGATACTGGGATCCATGACTCGTGCTCTGTTGGTAGTGGATGTGCAGAACGATTTCACCGAGGGCGGCGCGCTGGCGGTGACCGGCGGCGCAGACGTCGCGCGCAGGATCAGTGCGTACCTCGCGCGCCACGGCGACGAGTACGACCTGGTGGTGTCCTCGCGGGATTGGCACGACGCCGAGGGCGACAACGGCGGGCACTTCGCCACCGACGAAGCCCCGGATTTCGTCACCACGTGGCCGGTGCATTGCGTCGCGGGCACGGTCGGTGCCGAGTATCACCCCGATTACGCGACCGGCTCCGTGGACGTGCACGTCTACAAGGGGCAGGGCAAGCCGTCGTACTCGGCGTTCGAGGGCGTCACCGAGGACGGGACACCCCTCGCCGCGATACTCACCGCCAACGAGGTCACCGACATCGACGTCGTCGGACTTGCGACCGACTATTGCGTGCTGGCTTCGGCGAAAGACGCGGTGGCCGAGAAGCTCGACGTCCGAGTACTCACCGACCTGGTCGCGGGAGTTGCGCCCGAGACCTCCGCCGCGGCCCTCGACGAGCTGCGGGCATCCGGCGCTTCGGTGGTCTAGGCCGACGCGACCACCGTCGTCAGCAGAACAGCCGCGTCGGTGGTGGCCCGCAGCGAGTGCGGTGCATCGGGAACCACCAGCAGATCGCCGGTCATCCCGCTCCACACATCGGTGCCTGCGACCAGCTCGACCCGGCCGGACAGGACGTGCACGGTGGCCTCGCCTGGATTGCTGTGCTCGGACAGTTCGGCACCGGCAGCGAGCGCGATGAGGGTCTGCCGCAGAGCATGCTCGTGGCCTCCGTACACCGCCGACGCCGCCCGACGCGACGACGCCGAGGTGGCCTTGGCCATCTGCTCGCGCGCGAGGGCGTCGAGCGAGATCTTCTTCACCCGGTCACCGTGACGGGAGACCATAGGTCCGGACCGAACACCTCGTAGGAGATGCGTTCCGAAGGCACGCCACGCTGGAGGGCCGCGAGGCGGACGGCGCGCAGGAACGGCAACGGTCCGCAGCTGAGCACGTGGGTGTCCGCGGTGAAGGCGAGCCGATCGAAATCCATCAATCCGGTGAACGACGTCGAATCGTCCGCGTCGACGGTCTCGTACCAGGCGTGATCGACGACGTAGTCGAGTGCTTCGGCCGCAGTGGCGATCGCCTCTCGCAATGCGTGGTCGGCGCGGCTACGGTCCGCGTGGGCCAGTATCAGCTTTCGGGCGGGCTGAGTTCGGGCGAGATGCTCGACGAGCGGCAGCACGGTGGTGATTCCGGCACCGGCCGTGGCGATCAGCAGCGGTCCGTCGCCGATGGGCACTCCGAAATCACCTGCAGGACTGCTCACTTCGAGAATGTCACCAACGGCGACAGCCTCCTGAAGGTGTGTCGAGACCTGCCCGGGCGGACCGTTGCGTACCTGCGCCACCGTGATCTGGAGGCGGGTGTCGGATGCGATGGACGAGACGCTGTACTGACGCGGCTGCCGAGTGCCGTCGGCGAGGTCGACGAACACCGTGACGTACTGGCCGGCCTCGAGCGAGGGAAGGGGAGCGCCGTCCGCGGGTTCGAGGACGAGCGAGACCGTGCCGGGGCTTTCCTGCGTGCGCCGCACGACGCGGTACGGGCGCAGCGGATTGTGCGGGTCGATGTCTGCCGCTGCGTAGAGTCGCGCTTCGGTGGCGATGAGCTGCGTGGCGAACAGCCAATAGACCTCGTCCCACGCGGCGGCGACGGCGGGAGTGACGGCAGCGCCGAGGATGTCGGCCACGGCACCGAGCAGGTGTCGGCCGACGAGGGTGTACTGCTCCGGGGTGATGCCGAGCGTGATGTGCTTGCCCGCGATGCGGCGCAACACCGGCTCGAACGACGGTGCGTCCGGGTCGATCAGTTGCACGGCGTAGCCGACCACCGATGCGGCCAAGGCCCGACTCTGCTCGCCGGTTTCCTGATTCGCGCGATTGAACAGACGCCACAGCTCGGGGCGTTCGCCGAGCATCGACTCGTAGAAGCGGGCACTGATCGTTTCGGAGTGTTCCGCCACCACGCCGGCAGTGGCGCGGACGACGGCCTCGGCGGCGGCAGACAGAGCGGGGTGGACGGCGGACGAGGGGCGGGGTGGTGCAGTCAGGGTCACGCCACCACCCTCGCCGCTGTGGTGCCGGGCCAGCAGCCCTTTACGTCCCCACCTCGGGGGACCTTCGTCCTTCGGTCAGCTGTCGATCGTCGTGGTGATGGACGTGACCGACGGTGCCGCCGGGGTGCTGCCGAAGCCGAACGTCACCGGGGGAGTGACCGGCGTGAGCGAGCCGAGGTCCTCGCCCTGCCAGGATGCCGAGACATCGGTGACGCGATGTTGGTGCCTGGCACCGTAGTACTCGCGTCGGTCGTTGCCCGCACTGCCGCGGGTGCGGACTCCGCGCAGCACGACTCGGGCGATGGGGTCGCTGATCGAGCAGAACCACGGAGCCGTCGACACCGCGTCGGGGACGAGACTCAACAGGCGGCCCAGCAGGGTGGGTCCGGCAACACGAATTCTCACCGTCAGATCACCGGCCTGCACCGAACGCCATCCGGCAGGAGTGGAGCCTGCGGAACGACCCAGGTTGTCCGGCTGCGCGGCGAAGGTCACCGGGACCAGCTCGGTGGAGTCGAACGTGTATGTGGCGGTGACGAATTCGCGTACGTCCTCGTTGGGGGCGATCAGTAGACGCCGCCCGTCGGCGAACTGGATCATGACATCGGTGAATTCTCCCAGTGGCGACCGCGTCCAATGTCCGACGACGATCCGCACTCCGGACGTTGTGCCTACCCCGTAGATCTCACCGTGAAACCGTGATCTGTTCATCATGCACCCTCACCTCGTCGGCACTGTGCGCTCCCAAACTGGGCGGTGCATAGTGGAGGTCATGGCGTCCTCGCAACCCACTGTATTCGTCCTGTTCGGCGCAACCGGAGACCTCGCCAAGCGAATGGTCCTGCCGTCGTTCTACCAACTTCACCTCGAAGGCCTGCTCCCCGAAAAATGGGTCCTGATCGGCAACGGTCGTAAGGACACTTCCGACGACGAGTTCCGAGACCACGTCCGCAGCGTGCTCGACGAGTTCGCCGAGAACGTGGCCGAGGCCGATTGGTCGACGTTTTCGGAGCGAATCCGCTTTGCGGGCAACGGCTTCACCGTCGACGATCCAGGCAAGCTGCCCGAGGTAGTCGCCGAGGTGAAGAAGGACATCGGCGACGACGCCCAGCTGGTGCACTACATCGCGCTTCCGCCGAGCACCTTCGTCGACTACACGAAGGCCCTGGGCGCACACGATCTTGCCGAGGGTTCCCGCGTGGTCTACGAGAAGCCCTTCGGCACCTCGCAGAGCAACTTCGAGGAACTCGACAAAGCCGTGCACGAGGTGGTCGACGAAGAGCAGGTCTATCGCATCGATCATTTCCTGGGCAAGGAGGCGACGCAGAACCTGCACGTGCTGCGCTTCGCGAACGGCATGATCAGCGGGATCTGGAATTCCGAGCACGTGGCCCAGGTGCAGATCGACGTGCCCGAGACGCTCGACATCGACGACCGTGCCGAGTTCTACGACGAGACCGGTGCCGTGCTGGACATGCTCGTCACCCACCTGTTCCAGGTGGCGGCCGAGGTTGCGATGGAGCCGCCCGCATCGCTGAAGGCCGAGGATCTGCAATCGGCGCGCGAGACGGTGATCGGACAGTTCCGGCCGCTGGACACCGACGAGGTGGTGCTCGGTCAGTACGACGGGTACCGCGATGTCGAGGGTGTCGACGAGAACTCGACGGTCGACACGTTCGTCGCAGCGAAGTTGTGGGTCGATACCGACCGCTGGCGTGGGGTTCCGTTCCTGTTGCGCACCGGAAAGATGCTGGGCGTCGGCCAGCAGCGCGTCTCGCTGGTGTTCCGCAAGCCCGCCGACAGTCCACTGTCGACGCTGCCCGAAGACGGTGCGGTGCTCTCGTTCGACCTGTCCGGTGACGGCAGCATCGACATCGCCATGACGGTCAAGGAGCCGGGTCCGGATTTCGACCTCTCCGTCGGACACCTGGCGCTACCGCTGCAGTCGGTGCCCGATTCCGAGCCGCTCAGCCCGTACGCGCGCTTGATTCTCGACGTGCTCAGCGGAGACCGTTCGCTGTTCACCCGGCCCGACGGCCTGGCCCACGTGTGGGACGTGGCCGCACCGCTCTTGAACGACCCGCCCGCGGTGAAGAACTATGCACCCGGTTCGATGGGCCCGGCCGAGGCCGACGAGCTCGCGGCACCGTGCGGGTGGTTGATCACCGGGAAGACACAGGGCTGATCGGGTGTCACGTTTCGGGGGATCAAACAGTCGTTGAGTTCTTTTTGTCCGAAATCGTGGACCGGATCGCGCCGAGACCGTTATCTTTCTGACACCTGAGATTTCACCCTAGTCAGGCCCCCTCGACGTTTGCCCGAAAGGCTTCTCCTATGTTTCTCGACCTGATCACCGGACTCCTTCCCATCCTCGGCGGCGGCGAGGACGGTGGTGTCACCGACATCATCACCGACGGCCTGCTCGACGGGTTGCTCGAAGGACTCCTCGGCGGCAGCACCGGCAGCTTCGGCTCCAGCTAGATTCGTACCGCGGAAGGCCTCGCTCCTCGTTCATCGAGGGTGCGAGGCCTTTTGTGTGCGGTGGGAGTCCGCGATCACGACGGAAGCGGCATCAACATCAACGCCGCGAGGTAGATCAGCACCACGGTGCCGCCGGTCAGGACCGTGCCGGCAACGGTCGCGAGTCGGACGATGTTGACGTCCCATCCGAAATACTCGGCAACGCCGCCGCATACACCTCCTATCATCTTCTGCGAACTCGACCGGGTGAATTCTCTGGGGGAACCGCTCTCGAATGTCATGCTGAAAAGTCTGCATCAGCAACGTCTTTGGGCGCATCGGGGATTTCACCCATATCGACCCCGACAAACGGACAGCCCGAAATCTGCGCTGGAACAAGATCGTCGACTTTTCCGAACGGACGCCTGGACCTACCGCTGCGGGGACCGATAACGTCGGACGTGTTCGGCGAGTGGCGCACAGCTCCCGAACATTCGAGCGACGTGCCCGGTCCGTCCCCCTTGCGGACCGGGCACCCTCGTCGTGCAGCCGGCGGCATCGGGTGTTCACCGAATCGCCACGGATCGGTCACCGATGAGCACTAACTTTCGGCAGATGACCGACAACGATCTCCGCAACGGCACGGCTGCGCGCACCGACCTGAGCAACTTGCTCGACATCACGACAGCCGTGAATCTTGCCGACACGTCGGGTTTCACCGTCGACGACTCCGATGGCGACGATCCGGTACTGCTGACTGTCCCCGACGGCCACGTCGTCGACACCTGGCGCGAGAACTACCCGTACGACGAGCGGATGACGCGTGCGGAGTACGACCTGGAGAAGCGTCTGCTGCAGATCGAACTCCTGAAGCTGCAGATGTGGACCAAGGAGACCGGTCGACGTCACGTCATCGTCTTCGAGGGCCGTGATGCTGCCGGTAAGGGCGGCACGATCAAGCGCTTCATGGAGCACTTGAACCCCCGCGGTGCCAGCGTCGTCGCCCTCGAGAAGCCGTCGGCGCGTGAGTCGACGGAATGGTATTTCCAGCGCTACATCGCCCATCTGCCTGCAGCCGGCGAGATAGTCATGTTCGACAGGTCCTGGTACAACCGGGCAGGTGTGGAGCGCGTCATGGGCTTCTGCACCGACGAGCAGCACGCCCAGTTCGTCCGGCAAGCACCGCTGTTCGAGCAGATGCTCGTGGACGAGGGCATCAGCTTGACCAAGTTCTGGTTCTCGGTGTCGCAGCACGAGCAGCGCACCCGCTTCGCCATCCGGCAGGTGGACCCGGTGCGGCAGTGGAAGCTCTCGCCGATGGACCTGGCGTCGCTGGACAAGTGGGACGCCTACACCGCGGCGAAGGAAGAGAACTTCCGCGCGACCGACACCGATGTCGCGCCGTGGACGGTCGTCAAGAGCAACGACAAGAAGCGGGCCCGAATCAACGCGATGCGCTTCGTGCTGAACAAGTTCGACTACGCGAACAAGGATCCCGAAATCGTCGGCGAAACCGACCCGTTGCTCGTAGGGCGCGCGAAAGACGTGATCGGCGAGTAGTTTTCGCCGTGAGTTCGGTGCAACCTCTTGCGAACGGTTGCGAGGGTACATCTTCGAGGTTTCGAGTTGGTACCTGGTGCTGCGCCGAAGACGCGCGTGCGGTAGGAACGAGGAAGGTCGTATTACCTACGGCCGTAAATTCACCCGAGCATCAGGAGATCCCATGGGTTCAGCAGCGCAGTTCATTTCCGACATTGCCAGCGGCGTCTACGACGGCATCGTCGACGCGATCGTCGATCAGATCGTCGGCGTGCTGACGTCGGGTAGCGCCGCTTAAGCAGTGGTGTTGTGTCGCGGTCGCCGTCGGGGGGCGGCCGCGACACCGACGACGTCGTGACTGTTTTGTGACAGCTCACCAAGATTTTCGACTTTTAGTCTCGATTGCGTGTACAGAACGTTGTCCGACCGGGTAGAAATCTCCTTGCAGAGGTAATCGAGTGACGACCGTCACTTTCGATCTGCGCACAATTCCCCTCGAACAAGGAGCATTTCGTATGTCTGCTGAACTCGGTGACCTCCTGACCATCCTCCTCCAGCTCTTCGCAGGCGGAAGTTCCGACGCTCCCGTGAGCTGAGCCGCTCCTCCTCTTTTGTAGATCGGCCGGTGCCCACCCTGTCACTCCCGATCCTCGGTGAGTACGGGTGTCGGCGAATACCCCTCTCGTCAAGGAGTTTTCATGGAATTGCTTGCCATCTTGTTGCAGTTGCTCGCTCTCGGTAGCTCGGAAGGCAGCGGCTCGGGCACCATCGAGATCCCCGGTTCGCCGGTCTGACCCACGACCTGAAGCCGGGCCCGACGCACCGTCGGGCCCGGCTTTCGTCGTTCGAAGTGTCATTCGTTCGACCTGAAAGTCCTCTACCGATGGATGATCCGCCTGCGATCGGGTAGACCTGAGCCTCATCGCCGATGCGCCCGGCATCGACGGGATCGCATGGAGGCAGCATGCTCGAGTCCGTAGTCGCGTTCATCAACGGTCAACTGCTCTGGTTCAGTTTCTCGACCGGCAGCTTCCACCCGATCATCCTGTGAGGTAGAGCCCTGGAAAAGGCACGGTCGCACCCGTCATAGGGTTGCCCGATGCAGACCGTTCCCATCCAGATGCCCGACGGTTCGACGGTGCCGGTGACACTGTTCCCCGGTGAGGGCCGCGACGACGCACCCGTCATCGTCGTTCTTCCCGGCCTCGGCATTCCCGGTGGCTACTACCGACTGTTCGCCGAGGCGCTCGTCGCGCGCGGTTTCCAGGCTGCGATCGGCGACCTCCGCGGCCAGGGCGACAGCGTGCCGAAGCCGAGTTCTGCCAGTCGGTACGGGTATCAGGAACTGGTGTCGGTCGACTTTCCGGCGATCTTCGAGGTGGTTCGAGAACAGTTCCCGGCGGCGACGCCGTATCTGCTCGGACACAGCATGGGCGGCCAACTCGGCTCGATGTACGCCGCTCGCATCAGGGGCAGGCTCGGCGGGTTGATCCTGGTGGCGTCGGGGTCTCCGTATCACCGCGGATTCGGCACCACGCGTGGCGTACCGCTCTATGTGGGCGCAGCGGCGATGGCGATCACCAGCAGCATCGCGGGATTCTGGCCGGGGGATCGAATCGGCATCGGCGGCTTCGGTAGGCAGTCGAGGGTTCTGATCGACGATTGGTCGCGGTTCGCGCGGACCGGTTCGATCGAGCCGGCGGGGGCCGACATGGATTACGAGGAACGGATGGGCCGTCTGACACTTCCGGTGCTGGCGGTGACCATCGAGGGCGACGACCTGGCACCCCGTGGCTCGATGGACAACCTCGTGCGCAAGCTTGCCCGTGCCGATGTCACCTCGGTGCACATCGACGAGCCGCTCGGACACAACGGGTGGATCCGAAACCCCACGGCGGTCGCCGACCTCGTCGCCGAGTGGGTGCACAAGTAGTTCGCGCGAATTAACTTTTGGTCGTTTCACTCGCTATCTGTCATTTCTACCTACTTTCGGTTCGTTTTGGTGTAGAAAGTCTTTGAACCAGCAATTGTTCTACGACGATAGTGAGCACGACTATGGACGGCCTGGGGGGCGCAGTGGGTCGACGCGGGGGTGGTATGGGGTCATTCCGGTCCGCTGCGGTACGGAGGTTGGCTGTCGTGTCGGTGGTCGCTGTGATGGCGGCGGTAGTTCACCCGATCGCGTCCGCGGCCCCGGCGGAGTCGGTGTCCGGTCCGACGGAGTCGTACGTGGTGCGCACCGAGGTGGCCGACGACACCGCGATGACAGCATTCGTCCACTCTGCCGCGATGGACCGAACAGTTCCGCTGAAGATTCTGCGTTCACCTGATCGGACGGCTCCGAGCCCCACGCTGTACCTGCTCAACGGCGCGGGCGGAGGAATCGACGGCATGGACTGGTACACCCAGACCGACGTCGTGTCGTTCTTCGCCGACAAGAACGTCAATGTGGTGACACCCGTGGGCGGGGCGTACTCGTATTACACGGACTGGCAGCACGACGATCCGGTGCTCGGGCGCAACAAGTGGGAGACGTTCCTCGCGACCGAACTGCCACCGCTCGTCGACGATCTGTTGGACACCAACGGTCGCAACGCGATTGCAGGTATCTCGATGGCCGCGACCTCGGTCCTGAACCTGGCCGCTCACCATCAGGGGCTGTACCGAGCCGTCGGTTCCTACAGCGGATGCGCCTCGACCACCGACGAGTTGGGACGGGCGTACGTCAAGACGGTCGTGTCCATGGCCCTCGGCGCGAACGTGACGAACATGTGGGGGCCCGACGACCATCCCGACTGGATGCGCAACGACGCAGTGGTCAACGCCGAAAAGTTGCGCGGCACAGCGTTGTACATCTCCAACGGCAGTGGACTGGCCGGGGCGTCTGACACCCTCGACGGCACCAATCCCAACGGACCGGGTTTCGTGTTGCTCAACCAGATGGTCGTGGGCGGCGCGATCGAGGTGGCCACCGGCGACTGCACCCGCCGATTGAAGACCACCCTGGAGCGGCTCGACATTCCGGCCCATTTCGAGTTGCGTGAGCGCGGCACCCACTCGTGGGGCTACTGGCAGGACGACCTGCACGAGTCCTGGCCGATGTTCGAGGACGCCCTCGCCGGCTGACCGTCAGCTGCGAGCGAGGTGCCGCCACAGGAATTCGTAGGTCAACGCCGTCTTGAACGCCAACTGCGCATTGTCCGACGCCCCGCCGTGCCCGCCTTCGATGTTCTCGTAGTAGCTCACGTCGTGACCGAGTTCGGCCAATCGAGCGGCCATCTTTCGTGCATGTCCGGGGTGGACGCGATCGTCGCGGGTGGAGGTGGCGATCAGAATCGGCGGATACCGACGCTCGGATGCGGCGACCACATTCTGGTACGGGGAGTACTGCGCGATGAACTCCCATTCGTCCGGGTCGTCGGGGTTGCCGTACTCGGCCACCCAGGACGCGCCTGCGAGCAGCAGGTGGTATCGCTTCATGTCCAGTAGCGGGACCTGACATACCAACGCGCCGAACAGTTCCGGGTACTTCGTCACCATGATGCCCATCAACAGGCCGCCGTTGCTTCCGCCCTGCGCGGCCAACTGTTCGGTGGTGGTGACACCTCGGGTGACGAGGTCGCGCGCGACAGCGGCGAAATCCTCGTGCACCAGATGGCGTCCGGCGCGCAGTACCTGGGTGTGCCAGGACGGCCCGTACTCACCGCCGCCCCGGATGTTCGCGACGACGTACGTGCCCCCTCGTTCGAGCCACGCCCGTCCGGTCGCACCGCTGTAGCCGGGCGTCATCGAGATCTCGAAGCCGCCGTAGCCGTAGAGCAGGGTCGGTCCGGGGCCGGAATCGGTGCGTCGGACCACGAAGTAAGGGATGTCGGTACCGTCGTCGGACCGTGCGAAGAACTGCTCCACCGTCAGGCCGTCGGCGTCGAAGAATGCCGGAGCCTGCTTGAGGACCTCCAACTCGCCGCCCACCGTGCCCACCAGCAGTGTCGCCGGCGTGAGATAGCCGGAGGACGAGAGGAAGAATTCGTCACCGTTCTCCTCGGCGTCGGTGCCGATGATCTCGGTGGACGCCAGGTCCGACAATCCGTCGATGGTGGTCGTGTCCCACTCCTTCGCACGAGGGGTGAGGACGTGCAACTGTGTCCGCACGTCCTGCAGCGTCACCAGCAGAAGATGATTCTCGGTCCAGGCGTACTGATGCAGTGACGTGTGCGCATCCGGGGCGAACAGCACGGTGAGAGCGATTGTGCCGGAGATGAACTCGTCGAAATCTGCGGCGAGCAGTGCGCCTGCCGGATAGGTTTGCTCGCCGACCGTCCACGGCGTCATCGTGCGCACCAGCAACCAGTTCTCGTGCACCGAGGTCGACGCATCGGTCGGCGTTCGAATCAGCGTCAGATCGGATCCATCGAGCAGGTAGGTCTCGGAGTTGTAGAAGTCGGTGGCACGCTGAACGAAATCGCGCTCGAAGCCCGGGGTGCGATCGTGAAAGGCGGAGATCGAGATGTCCTGTGATTCACCCTCGAAGACGGTCTCGGCCTCGACGAGGGGAGTGCCGCGCCGCCACCGCTTGGTGATCCGCGGGTAGCCCGACTCGGTCAGAGACCCGTCCCCGAAATCGGTTCCGACGAAGAGGGTGTCGGCATCGATCCAACCGATGTCGGTCTTGGCCTCGGGCAATGCGAAGCCGCCGTCTTCCGGGGCGCGGAACGCGCGAGAGTCGATGTCGAACTCACGGACCACCGTCGCGTCGGCCCCGCCGCGAGAGAGGGTGATCAGCGCCAGTCGCTGATCGGGGCGCAGTACCTGGGCACCGCCCCACACCCAGTTCTCGTCCTCGGCCGCGCCCAGCGCATCGAGATCGAGCAGCACGTCCCACGCCGGATTCTCGGTCCGGTATTCGTCCATCGTCGTTCGACGCCACACGCCTCGGACGTGCTCGGCGTCGCGCCAGAAGTTGTACAGAAACTGCCCGCGGCGACGGGCGTACGGAATGCGGGCGTCGGTGTCGAGAATCTCTCGGATGCTCGCCTCGGTGGCATCGAAGGCCGCGCCACCGAGCGCCTCGACCGTCACCTCGTTTCTCTCGCGCACCCACGCGAGCGCAGCGTCGCCGGTGACGTCTTCGAGCCAGAGATACGGGTCGTCCGAGATTGCCATTCCACAGTTCTAGCAGCACACGGGCCGTCGGGGTGGTCGGCGCTCGCGTGGCTACCGGCTGGTAACGATGACCAGGTCGAGACAGCGTCGGACAGCACGACTACGCTGGGGACTCGTGACCTCACACTATGACGTCGTTGTCCTCGGAGCCGGTCCCGGTGGGTACGTCGCTGCTATCCGCGCGGCACAACTCGGACTCAGCACTGCCATCATCGAGAAGAAGTATTGGGGCGGTGTGTGCCTCAACGTCGGCTGCATCCCCTCCAAGGCCCTTCTCCGTAACGCCGAGCTGGCGCACCTCTTCACCAAAGAGGCGAAGCTGTTCGGTATTTCGGGTGAAGCGTCCTTCGACTTCGGCGCAGCGTTCGATCGCAGCCGCAAGGTCGCCGACGGTCGCGTCAAGGGCATCCACTTCTTGATGAAGAAGAACAAGATCCCCGAGTACGACGGCAAGGGCACGTTCACCGACGCCAACACCATCGAGGTCGAGCTGACCAAGGGTGGCACCGAGACGATCACGTTCGACAACGCGATCATCTCGACCGGCAGCACCACCAAGCTGCTGCCCGGTACCGAGCTGAGCAAGAACGTCGTCACCTACGAAGAGCAGATCATGACGAAGGAGCTCCCGGGCTCGATCCTCATCGTCGGCGCGGGTGCCATCGGTATGGAGTTCGGTTACGTCCTGAAGAACTACGGCGTCGACGTCACCATCGTCGAGTACCTCGATCGTGCGCTCCCCAACGAGGACAAGGACGTCTCGAAGGAGATCGAGAAGCAGTACAAGAAGCTCGGCGTCAAGGTCATCACCGGCGCAGGTGTGCAGAGCATCGACGACGACGGCTCCAAGGTCACCGTCGAGATCAAGCACAACAAGTCCGGTGAGAGCGAGACCTTCACCGTCGACAAGGTGATGCAGTCCGTCGGTTTCGCGCCCCGCGTCGAGGGCTTCGGTCTCGAGAGGACCGGTGTCGAGCTCACCGATCGCGGTGCCATCGGCATCACGAACACGATGCAGACCAACGTCCCGCACATCTACGCCATCGGCGACGTCACGGCCAAGCTGCAGCTCGCCCACGTGGCCGAGGCTCAGGCCGTGGTTGCAGCCGAAACCATCGGCGGCGCAGAGACATTGCCGATCGACGATTACCGCATGATGCCGCGTGCCACGTTCTGCCAGCCGCAGGTCGCGAGCTTCGGCCTCACCGAGGACCAGGCGCGCGAAGAGGCGCAGGCCCGTGGCTCCGACATCAAGGTCGCGAACTTCCCGTTCGCCGCCAACGGCAAGGCACACGGACTGGGCGACGCCACCGGCTTCGTCAAGCTCATCGCCGACACCGAGCACGGCGAGCTGCTCGGCGGCCACCTCATCGGACCGGACGTCTCGGAGCTGCTGCCCGAGCTGACACTGGCCCAGAAGTGGGACCTGACCGTCAACGAGTTGGCCCGCAACGTCCACACGCACCCGACGCTCTCGGAGGCACTGCAGGAAGCGATCCACGGCCTCGCAGGCCACATGATCAACTTCTGATCCCTGCCTACAACGAGAAACGGCGGCGACCACTTCGGTGGTCGCCGCCGTTTCTCGTCGGTGCGTCGGCTGGGACTTCAGCTCGGCTAGGACTTCCGCCAGTGATCGAATCTGCCCTTGATGTCCGACGCCACGTCGCCGATTCCGTTGCCGACGGCGTCGACGGCTCCGGTGAAGCCGCTTCCGATGTCTCGCACCGTCTTGATCAGCGGGTCCTCCGAGGTGTCGAAGTTGTTCTTGTACGTGCGTGCTGCGTTACGGAACTCCTCCGAGACCTTGGCCTCGTGGTCGGTGGACCGGCGCGGATAGTCGCCACGAAGGACCGCCGCGTACGCGCCGGTGTCGACCCATTTCTTCAACTCGGCGGCCCGTAGCACCGAGAACGGGTGCGAGAGGAGTTCGAGGTTGAGCAGCTTGAGTACGCCGTCGCGCAGATCCCCACTGGCCTCGTACTCGGCGGCCTGAGCGAGGAACGCGTCGACGTCGATTTCGCTGATGCGGGCACCGCCCGCCAACTTGAGTTGCACGCTGATCGCAGTGTGCACATCTTGCCCGCACAGCAAACCCGCTCTGTCGCCGGACAATTCGGATTTGCGCTGCCATTCCATCAGTCCGGCGATGACCGCGCGCAGGGCCCAGCCGCCCACCGGCACCCAGCCGACGGTGCCGGCCAGACGCATCAGATGCATGAGCACTGTGCGGTACACCGCGTGACCGGACAACGCGTGACCGAGTTCGTGACCGACCACGAACCGCTGCTCCTCGTAGGTCATGATGTCGAGCATTCCGGTGGTCAGGACGATGAACGGGCGGTCCATTCCGATGGTGAACGCGTTGACCATCGGCGACTGAACCACGAAGAGTTCGGGTGTTTCCTCGGCACCGAGAATCTGCACGCAGTCGCTACGTAGGTCGTTCAGATCCTTGAACTGCCGCTCGTCGACGCGTACCGCAGTCGCGAGGTACATCAGCCGATGCTGCCGTTCGCGCAGCAGCCCGGACAGCGTGCGCAGAACGGTGTCGAAGCCCTTGAGGGTGCGGAGGGTGACCAGCGCGGCTCGATCCGACGGGTGTTCCCATGTGCGCGAACTGATGTCGGGGAATTCGATGCGGGTGCGATCCGGGGCGGATGTCAATCTGTTCTCCCAGCGTCGATGAAAATCCAAAGTATCAGTAAAAGCGGGGCATGCGGTCCGAACTCGAAGCCGATCACCGTGCCGAGCCCTGATCGACTCACCGGAAGTCTGTGATCAGTCATAGCCCACCAAGTGATGAAAACGTCACTTGGTCGTTTGTCGGCTGGTAGTTTTCGTTTTCTGCGCGAGGGGAGTCGCGCCGAACACGAGCTGGGGGGTGGGGAATTGTCGTCGCCGATGTCGACGCTCGCACGCGTCAGCGGCGGGGTTTCCGGTGGATTCAGGACGTTCGGTCGAACTCTGGAGCTGGGCGTGCTGGCCTTCGTTCACCTCGCGCGAGATATCGTCACGCTGCGTCATCCGTGGCGTGACACCATCGACCAGGCCTGGTTCGTCGTCACCGTCACGGTGGTTCCAGCAGTACTGGTATCGATTCCGTTCGGCGTCATCGTGTCCGTCCAGGTCGGCAGTCTCGCCGATCAGATCGGCGCGACGTCCATCGCAGGAGCAGCAGGTGGCCTCGGGGTGATCCGCCAAGGCGCCCCGATCGTTGCGGCGCTGTTGCTGGGCGGTGCCGCAGGCGCGGCGGTCGCTGCCGATCTGGGGGCACGCACCATCCGTGACGAGATCGACGCGTTGTCGACGATGGGAATCGACCCGGTTCGCAGGCTTGTCGCGCCGCGGCTGGCAGCGATCCTTCTGGTGGCACCGTTCCTGTGCATCCTCATCATCTTCATGGGCTTGGCCGCGGGCTATGCGATCAACGTCGGCTTTCAGAGTGGGACACCCGGAAGCTACATCAGCTCGTTCGCATCCTTCGCCTCGGTGGCGGACCTCGTCGTAGCCCTGGTGAAGACCGAGATATTCGGCGTCATTGTCATCGTCGTCGCCTGCCATCGCGGGTTGTCCGCCGCCCACGGACCCCGCGGGGTCGCGAACGCGGTCAACGCCTCCGTGGTGCTCGGTGTCGTGTCCGCGTTCACCGTCAACGTCGTGATCACGCAGGTGGTCGCGATGTTCATGCCACAGAAGTTGGGCTGAGATGGCGACCCCTTCTCGCTACACCGTGCACGGCACCGCTCACCTCATCCGCAGTGCCAGGTATCTCGGACGCAAACCGTTCGATGTACTCGAAATGTTGGGTCATCAACTGACGTTCTGCGTCAAGGTGCTTGCCGCGATACCACATACCGTCCGCTCCTACCGGCGGCAGATGCTGCTCATCCTCAGTGACATCACCTGGGGCAGTGGGAAATTGATCGTCGGTGGCGGGACGGTGTCGGTCCTCGTCGTGCTGGGTGTCGCGGTGGGGGCGTCCGTCGGAATCGAAGGATTCAATTCCCTCGGCATGGTGGGGATGGAGCCGTTGACCGGTTTCATCTCGGCATACGCCAGCACTCGCGAACTGGCCCCGATGATCGCGGCCATCGGATTCGCGACGCAGGCAGGATGCCGGATGACGGCCGAGATCGGCGCGATGCGTATCTCCGAAGAGATCGATGCACTCGAAGCTCAAGGGATACAGTCGATGCCGTTCGTCGTGACCACCCGGGTCATCGCGGGAATCGTCACGATCGTGCCGCTCTATCTGCTGACGCTCATTCTGAGCTACCTGTCGTGCGCCGTGGTGGTTCGCGTGGTCGGCGGACAGTCGTCCGGCACATACGACCACTATTTCAGTGCATTCCTGCAGCCGCTCGACGTTCTCTTCTCGCTGCTCAAAGCCGCGGTGTTCGTCGTGACGATCATCCTGATCCACGGCTATCAGGGTTACTACGCCTCGGGCGGTCCGGAAGGTGTCGGCCGTGCGTCGGGACGCGCCATCAGAGCCAGCCTCGTCGCGGTGGTGGTACTGGACATGATCATGACGTTGGTCCTGTGGGGATTCGACTCGGGCATAAGGATTTCGGGGTAGAGATGGCAGTGTTCGACGATCTGACGGGTCGATCGGCCGGTCCCGCCGCGCTCCGTGTGCGCGGACTGGCGGTTGCCGTGGTCGTGGCCGTATTCGCCGGCGGCCTCACCGCGTATGCGCGCGGGGCCTTCGAGTCGCCCTTCGAGTTGACGCTCGATGCAGCGTCGGTCGGGGACGGGCTGACCCCCGGGTCGGAGGTGAAATTCCGTGGTCTGTCGATCGGCACCGTGGACCACATCGAGACGATCGGCTTCGGCCATCAGAGGCTGGAACTCGAGATCGATCCGAGTCAGGCGGGCGAGCTCACCGACACGATGCAGGCCCAGTTCTCGTCCTCGAACGTATTCGGTTCCACGGCAATCGAATTGCTGTCGGATGGAACGGGCAATCGACTCGCCGACAATTCGACTCTCGAAGTGTCGGCAGACCTGCGGGGCGCAACGGTGACCGGAGTGTTCCGGCGAGTCGCCGACCTCACCGAGGTTCTCGACACTCAGCAGGTGCAGGACCTGCTGGATCTCTTGGCGAACACGTCGGTCGAGGTGAGCCGAAATCTGAAGCCGTTCTTCGACACTGCACAGATGATGGCGAACAACCAGATCGATCCGTTGGACTGGAAGCTGCATCGTGGTGCAGAGCTGGGTGAGGGAATCGGCAATCTGATCCCGCCGCTGCTCGATCTGGTGGTGGGAGTGGTGGACAAGAGCGTGTACGTCGAGGCACCCGCCGACAGGGCGAGGACCATCGCGGCCAACGACGGCCTCAGTGATCAGTTGCTCGTTCCGGTGGGCGACCTGCTGAAGAAGAACAATCCGGACCTGGCTCCGCTGCTGTCGACCGTACTGGATCTGCTGGTGCCCATCACAGCGTCGATCGGCACGTTCGCGCCCAGCTACAACCGGGTTCCGCAGGTGCTCGACGGCATCTCCGACGCTTTCCCCGTCGTCGACGGGAAGCCGCAGTTGCAACTCGACCTGATCGTCGAGACCATGCCCAATCTGGCCGGAGCCGTTGCCGCACACGAGGAGGCGAACCGGTGAAGAAAGTAGCGGGCCCGGCCGTCAAACTGCTCGCCTTCTTCACGGTGACTGCGGTGTGTGCGGTGATCATCGTCGCCGCTCTTCGAACCCCGGTCAGTGGTCCGCTCTCGTCCTACGGCGCGGAGTTCGGCGATGTGTCGGGGTTGTACGTCGGTGACGACGTGCGTATGTCCGGGGTGCAGATCGGCAAGGTCTCGTCGGTCGAACTGGACGGAGCCGTTGCCCGAGTCGGATTCGAGATCGAAGGCCGGCGACCGATCTTCGTCGACACACAGGCTGCCGTCCGCTATCAGAATCTCCTGGGGCAGCGATATGTCGAGCTGATCCAGAAGGACGCGGCCTCCGGTGCCCCGCTTGCGGCCGACGAGACGATACCGCTCGATCGGACGATCCCATCGTTCGACATCTCCACTCTGTTCAACGGTTTCGAGCCGATCTTCGACACTCTCGACACCGCACAGCTCAATCAGTTCACGGAGAACATTCTCCGCATGGTGCAGGGTGACGGTTCCGGACTCGCTCCCGTGCTCCGCGATGTGGACCGAATCACCCAGTTCGCCGTTCAGCGAGAGTCGATCATCGGACTCCTGATCGACAATCTCGGCCAGATCTCGGACTCGATCGGCGGGCAGTCGGCGGCGGTGGCCGATCTCCTCGAACAGCTGCATGGTCTGGTGTCGCGACTGAGCACCCAGATGGATGGCGTGCTGGCCTCGCTGGATCAGGCGAACTACGGACTCGGGCCACTGGTCGGCTTGCTGGAGGGCCTGCAAGATGCGTACGACAACAGCTACGCGCCGGTCGACGGAGCGCTGCGACGGTTGCTACCGCAGACCGATCAGGTGACCGAGTTGCTCGCGCTCACCCCGTCACTGTTGACGGGGCTCAACGCGAGCATTCCCGAGCCGGGTGCCCAGACCTACTCCTGCAGTCAAGGCCGACAGGACATCCCGGGTATCGGACAGATAGTGCTCGGCGGACAAAATTTGGTGGTGTGCAAATGACACGCGTGGTTCGCAAGGGCGTTCGCGACGAGCAGTCGGAGAACAAGACGCATTTCTTCTGGGGTGCGGTCGGTGTCGCGTTCGCCGTGGTGCTCGTTCTCGTTGCCGCTGCCCTGTACACGATCCCGCTCGGCGAGCGGACGTACACCGCAGAGTTCGGCTCGGCGGCCGGGGTGAAGGCCGGCGACGACGTCAGGATCGCCGGTATCTCGGTCGGTTCGGTACGCTCGGTTCGGCTGGCAGGTGCACATGTCGACGTCCAATTCAGTGTCGACTCCGAGGTTTTCGTGGGCGACGCCTCGACCCTGACGGTGAAGTTGCTGACCCCCATCGGGGGCCACTACGTGATGCTCACCTCGCACGGTGACGACGAACTCGGGTCGGCACCGATCCCACCGGAACGGGTCGAACTGCCCTACGAATTGTCCGACGCGATTCAACAGGCAACACCGTTGGTCCGCGACATCGACGGGCCGACGTTGCGACAGACGGTGGCCGAGTTGGACCGGGCCGTCAGTACACAGCCACAGTCGACGCGGGCCATCGTGGACAATCTGTCCTCGCTCACCGACGTGATCGCCACCCGCACCGACCAACTCGAACGCGGGCTCGTGGTGTCGGACGAGTACGTCGGTGCGTTGGCCGCCGACCGTGTCATGCTCACCGAACTCGTACGCGAGCTCGGCACCTTGACCAAAGGATTCGGCGACAAGCGCGCAGAGGTCGTCAGTGCCTTCGACCTCCTCGGCAGACTCTTCGAGCTCTTCCACCGCCCAGTGGTCGCCTTCGAGAAGGGGCTGGAGCCGTCGATCGTCCAGCTCGAAGAGATCACGCAGAAGCTCTTCGCGCAGCTGGGTGATGTCGACGGGGCGATCACGACCATGAAAGAAAGCGCGGACGGCCTGTCCGCTCTGATCGGCGGTGGTGAAGGCCCTGTCGTCGATCGGTCACAGGACACGGTCGTCGGTGTCGGCGTGTGTATTCCGTTGCCGGGGAGGGTGTGCTGATGAACCGCCGATCGCTACGGATCGCCGTGGCGGCGGCCGTCGTCGTGACGCTCGTCGGCTCGGTCGCGTCCGCGACCGCTGTCATCGACACCGGCACGAGCACTTCCTCGATGTGTGCCGAGTTCACCGACACGGTCGGTCTGTACGAGGGTAATTCGGTCATGATGCTCGGCGTGGTCGTCGGAACGGTGACGCACATCGAAATCACCGACACCGCGGTGCTGGTCACGATGGATGTCGACGGTGGCCTCCGGCTGCCCGCCGGGGTGGGGGCAGTGACACTGTCGAATTCGATCGTCACCGACCGCCACGTGGAATTCACGCAGCCGTACACCGACGGCCTGGAGTTCGATCGGTCGAGCTGTATTCCGTTGGAACGCACCAGAACACCGCTGGGGATCAGCGACACGCTCGACGCCGTGTCCGGGCTGGCGTCGGACCTGCTCGGTCCGGCGGACGCCGAGGGCAATCACGAGCAGATCCTGGGCGACACACTGCGTTCGGTCGACGGTTCGCTGCGTGGCTCCGGAAACCAGCTCAACGACAGTCTTCGACAATTGGCTCAGCTGGTCGGCGATCCGGCCGACCGGGATACCACCGTGCGTCGACTGATCGACAATCTCGACGGTCTGATCGACACGTTCGTGGTGAGCTGGCCCGAGGTGGCGAAGCTGCTCGACAATCTGAAGCGGGGAATGATCACACTGTCGGAATTCACCCAAGCCTTCGGGACCACAGTCGCTTTGACCACCGAGTTCATTCCGCCACTGGCGCGCAACGTCGCGAAGTACGACGACAAGGTCTACGCATTTCTCGACCAGGTGGTGCCGGTGGTCGATGTACTCCTCGGGCGGGTGGGCGACATCAAGGACATCCTCGAACAGGTGCCGACCATAGGCGAGAACTTGATGACGATGTACGACAACGATTCCAAGAGCGGGCGCGTGATCTATCACCCGCCGCAATTCGAGATCGATACCAACTCTCCCAACGAGGTCTGCGCTCTGCTCAACCAGTACAGACCGACGTGCTCGACGGACCAGCAACGAGGCGACGTCATCGATGTCGGATTGGTGCAGCTGATCCTCGGTTCGGCGGGATGGCGATGAGGCGCGCGCTCACCGGCCTGTGCTGTGTTGCGTTGCTGTCGGCGTGCAGCATCGATCCCGCCGACCTTCCGATACCCGGTAGCTATGTCGCGGGCGACAAGTACTCTCTGCGAATCGAATTCGCGAGCGTGCTCAATCTTCCGGAGAAGGCGAAGGTCATCGTCGAGGGCGTCGACGCGGGCGTTCTCGACGCCGTCGAGTTGGTGGGTTCGACTGCTGTCGCGACGGTGGACCTGTCCGCCGATGTTCAGCTACACACCGATACCGTCGCCGAGCTTCGACAGTCGTCGATTCTGGGCGAGATCTACATTTCGCTGCAGCCACCGGCCGATTCGTCCGGCTCGGGATCGAGCTCCGGCGGGCCCTACCTTCGCGACGGTGACGTGATTCCCGTGGAACGAACCGTGCCGGCCGACAATGTCGAGGACGTGCTGCGCGGACTGTCGAACATCGTGACCGGCGGCCATTACGTCCAACTGCAGGAAGCGGTGAACAACGTCAACGCCGCGATTCCTCCCGATCAGGCCGAGGTCGACAAGATCAACCTCGCAGCGAGGGCCGCGCTCACCGATATCGGCGACAACACCGGGGACATCGATCGGATACTCGGTGCTGCGGAAAGTGTCTCGAATACTGTTGTGAAACAACGTGATGGAGTCGAGCGCGTCCTCGAGCTCGGCCCGAGACGTTCGGGAGGGTTGTCCGAGGTTCTGTTCAGCGTCGTCCACATGATCTTCAGCCTGGGGTACATGTCACAGCACGTCGGGGACGTACTGTCGGGCCCGTATCCGGAGCTGAAGGATGCTGTGGACATCATCGCGCCTGCGTTGATCACCATCGCGAATGCCGACTCGTCGGTGCCGATGAACGTGGACAAGGCCAATACCCTGCTCAGAGAGCGATTGATCCCGTACTTCCAGTCGACGCCGAACATCGCAGTGCGATCGGTGTCTGCAGACGGAGGGCCGAGTGCGCGCGCGGACGACATGATCGGGATCCTGCGCGGGATAGGAATTGTCCGATGAAGCCGGGCGCACTGGTCTCGCTCGTCGCACTCGTGGTGATGACGGTCGCCAGTGTCGGATACCTGACCGTCGGTGTCCTCGACATCGATCCGACTCGAACGACGAACCGTGTCGTGGTTCGGATGGAGTCCTCCGGCGGACTGATGGACACCTCGCAGGTCACCTCACGCGGGATCCAGGTCGGTCGGGTCGAGTCGATCGCCGTGGTGCCGGGCGGGTTGGACGTCACTCTCGGTCTCGATGCAGACCATCGCATCCCTGCAGATTCCGAGGTGGTCGTGGCGAACCTCTCTGCCGCCGGCGAGCAGTATCTCGATCTTCGCCCTCGCAGCACCGGAGGCCCGTATCTCACGGACGGAGACGCGCTCGGTAGCGAGCAGGTTCGTGCATCGGTCACCGTCAGTGAGGCGCTCGGCCTCGGCGATGCCCTTGCCTCGCAACTCGATACGAACGCGCTGAAAGGCCTGACGGAGACCGCATCGGCCGCTGTCGACGGTCGTGAAGGCGACGTCGACCGTCTGGTCGATGCATTCCGATTCCTGGCAGCGACGTTGCGCGACAAGAGCGGTGAGATTCGACGACTGTACGACAACGCTCAGCAGGCGGGTCGCAACGCATACGGATACGGGCCGGTCATGACCGACGCGGCGCCGTGGGTCGGCGCGACGGGTGAGGGGGTGGCCAACTTGCTCGAGGGCTTCAACGAATACTCGTACGTCGGCGCGGATGTCTGGGACGATCCACTCGGGCAGATCACCCCGAAGATCGATCAGTACCTGACGCCTCTGTCCCCTGATCTTGCGCTGATTGCAACGCTTCTCGAGCCGTACACCGCACCCATCAAACCGATGCGGGTCGACGCCGGGTCCATCGTCGACGTACTGCAGACCGTCTTTCCTCCCGGCGGGCCGGCAAAGCTTTCCGTAGAAATTCCGAACTGATTGGAGCTACCCCCTCATGGTCGAGACAGACGCAGCCGAGGCGAAAACAGCAGTGCCCGAGGACAAGGCAGCAACAGTGCCCGAGGGCTCCAGACGTCGCCGGATTCGGTGGCCGGTGGTCATCGCAGCAGTACCGGGTGTGGTGCTTGCGGTGGTCTTCGGCGTGCTGTGGCATTCTGCAGCAGGCGATCTGGCTGCCGAGCGTGAACAAGAACAGGACCGGCAGATGGCGGTGAACACGGCGACCGAGTACACCGCGCGGTCGTTGACCTACGACTACCGCAGCCTCGACGCCTTCTTCGAGGGTGTCGACCAGGGGGCGTCGCAGTCCCTGCAGGACAGGTACGACGGGGTTCGCGAGGCGCTGACGGCGATCATGAACGAGTCGCAGGTGGTGGCGACCGGCGAGGTCCTCTCGGCAGCAATCGATTCCGAGTCCGGTGGCGAGTACAAGGTGGCGGTGTTCGCTCGACAGACGACGCAGAACGTGCAGCAGCCCGACCCGGGGAAGGTGCCCAACCTTCTGCTGGTGACGGTCACCGATCAGGACGGGCAGTGGATCGTCAGCGACTACGGACCCAAGACCTGAGACTTCGTCAGTGGGCCTTGGTGGCGCTGACGAACTGGGCCAATCCCCGGACGTCTTGCTGAATCTCGGTCAGTCCCGATGCCTCGAACACGTCGACGAACAGGTTCTTCGGAAACATCCGCACGCCCGCCAGTCCGGTTCCGAAGCCGACGACGGTGCCCAGCGGGGCCGGACCAGGCTCGCAGCTGGTCATGATCGCGATGCGTCCACCCGGGCGGACGACGCGAATCAACTCGTCCAGCACTGTCATGGGCTTCGGAACGAGGTACAGTGCGGCATAACAACATACGGCATCGAATGCGTCATCGGAGTACGGCAGATGGGCAGCGTCTCCGCGTACGTACGCCGCACGTGGTCCTCGATTGTCCGCCACGGCGCGGGCGATCATCGCCTCGGAGATGTCGAACCCGACGGCGAGGCCGTCGTCGGTGAGAGCGTCGGAGAGAAACCTGGTGAAGTTGCCGGGGCCGCAGGCGACGTCGAGCACGCGCTGGGGGCCGTGCAATCGCAGGTCGGCAACGGCTTTGTCCCGTTCGGCCGCCATCGACATGCCCGCGATTCCCATCATGGACACCCCGAACGGACGCCACAGTTTCTCGTAGATGGCTGCCACCACGCGGTTGTTCATCGCGATGCTGGCCGGCGACGGGTTCGGTGCGGGCACGTCCGGCAGCAGTTCGACGTAGCCGCCGTCGGTGCGCGCCAGCTCGCGCAGCGTCGCCGGCTCGATCATGGCGAGCGCGCGGTGCAGCGCGGTCTCGGCTGACTCGCTCACGGGCGCGGTGGCCGGTCGCCGTAATCCCGCTCGACCCGTAGGGTCGCGAGAGTGGTTGCCAGGCCGTCGTACTGGGTGACCAACAGGACGAATTCGATCAGTCGCCGTTCATCGAACTGGGTGGCGAGTTCGGCCCAGGTCGCGTCGGAGAGAATCTTGGTGGCGACGAGTTCGTCGACCGCTGTCAGGATGGTCCGATACCGCGTCGACAGCCCCGGTGCATCGGGTCCGGTCTTGATCAGCTCGAGCAGATCCCGGTCGATGCCCGCCCGCTTACCCAACCGGATGTGATGGTCCATCTCGTACGCGGAATCGCGGAGGTGCGCCACGCGGAGGATCACCATTTCGGATTCCTTGCGCGAGATGCGACCGCCGGGCATCAGATGGCCGCTGTAGAACAGCCACGCTCGGTAGAGACCGCCGGTGCGCCCGAGGGTGGTGAACAGGTGCGGATTGGGCACCCCGGCACCTTTGGCGATCACCTTGCAGATGACCCAGTTGACGGGCCCCAGAGTTTTGGCGGTACCGGACGGAATGCGTGGTGTGGTCACAGCCACACCGTACCGACTGCGCGGCCGGGCGTCACCGGGATGTAGAAGGGTAGGCTACCCTCTTTATGATTACGCACAATTCCCCCTCGGAGGACCCTTGACGAAGTCCCATGCCCGCATCACGGCCCTCACCCTCACCATCGCCGCCCTCGGTGTGGCTGCGACGGCGTGTTCGTCCACCGACGCCACCTCCGACGGTGCCGGCGCGACGCGATCGATCGAGACCGTCCGGGGAACGGTCGACGTTCCCGAGACCCCGCTGCGCATCGTCACCCTCGAGCCGGTCGAGCTCGACACCACCGTCGCCCTCGGCGTCGTGCCCGTCGGTACCGCAGTGCTCAGCGAGGCAAGCGGCGTGCCGTCGTACCTCGGTACCGAAGCGGCGAACATCGCGACCGTCGGTACGGTTGCCGAACCGACGATCGAGGACATCGCGGCCCTGCAACCGGATCTCATCCTGGGCACGGAGACTCGCCACGCCGAGTACCACGACCAACTCGCCGCCATTGCTCCGACGGTGTTCATGGCATCGCAGTCGGACCCGTGGCGCGACAACGTCCGGTTCGTCGGACGCACTCTCGGCAAGGAGGAGAAGGCGGAGGAACTGCTCACCGCCTACGAAGATCGGTGTGCCGAGATCGCCGAGAAGCACGACACCGCGGGGAAGACCGCACAGTTGATTCGCCCCCGCGCAGGCGAACTGACCCTGTACGGGCCGACGTCGTTCGCCGGGAGCACCCTCGAGTGCGCAGGCTTCATGACTCCGCCGAGACCGGAATGGGCCGAGGAGATCTCGGTCGACCT
This sequence comes from Rhodococcus sp. ARC_M5, assembly GCF_022810405.1. Classification (GTDB taxonomy): domain Bacteria; phylum Actinomycetota; class Actinomycetes; order Mycobacteriales; family Mycobacteriaceae; genus Rhodococcoides; species Rhodococcoides navarretei. The sequence goes on along the minus strand of NZ_JALGQE010000002.1, from coordinate 177,687 downwards.
CTCGCCCGAGCTGGCGGCCGAGGCGGCTGCGAATCTGATCGTCGTCACCGCCTCCGACCCGTCGGACCCCGCAGCGATTCCGGCGTCGATCACCGCCAACGCTGCGGTACTGCCGAATCCGCACGCGGTGGACCTGTCCTACTGGATCACCGGCGTCGGGCCGATGGGCGGGCAGACCGTGCTCGATGACATCGATCGGATTCTCTCGGAGTAAACCGACTCACATCCGGACCGCACCCGCCAACGCAGCAGCTTGCTCGGCCCGCTCGACAACTCGGTCGCGTGAGGAATCGATATGTGCCAGTAGCAGTTCCAGTGCCGAGTCCAGTGTCCCCGCCAAGACGCGTTCGACGATATCGATGTGTTGATCGATGGCCGAGACGACGGCTGCGGCGTCGAGTCCGCCGAGTATCCGGACCGGACGCACCTTCGCGTTGACGGTGCACAGCGCCTCGGTCAGAGCCGGGTTACCCGAGGCAGCCAGCAGTGTGACGTGGAAGTTCTCGTCCAGGGACACCAGATCGTCGGTGGTGTCGGGTGGGTCGGCCCGCAAACCGACCCAGGTGTCCAACAGATTCGACAGCGACGACCGATCGACCGGGTGCGACATCGATCGAGTGATGCCGCGGGCTTCGAGGGTGGAGCGTAGCTCGTACAGATCGGGCAGGTCGCCGATTCGGGGGCGATAGGCGTGCAGACCGGCGTCGTCGCGGGTGACGAGGCCGTCGGCCTGCAATCGCGCCAGCGCCTCACGCACCGGAGTGCGCGAGACCCCGTACAGCTCGGCGAGACGCTCCTCGCCGAGCCGTTCCATGGAGCCGATGGCACCGGAGATCAGATCCCGGCGCAGTGACGAATAGACCTTCTCGCGAAGGTCCTTGCGCGGCACGACGTATCCGGTCAGATCGCCATGGCCGCGCGGACGTCCGCCTCGGACTCGGTACCGCCGACACCGGTGGACGTGATTCGGCCGGCCTCGAGGATGTAGTAGTTCTGTGCCGACTCGAGGGCGAAGCCGATGTGCTGCTCCACCAACAACACTCCGAGACCACCGCGACGGGTGAGCTCGAGAATGGTGCGTTCGATCTCGGCGACGACCGACGGCTGGATACCCTCGGTCGGCTCGTCGAGTATCAGCATTCGCGGCTCGGTGATCAGTGCCCGGGCGATCGCGAGCTGCTGGCGTTGACCACCCGAGAGCAATCCCGCTCTGCGACCGAGCAATTCCTTCAACGCCGGAAAGAGATCGAGTGCCTCGTCGACGAGAGCTTTACCGCGCTTGCGACCGTCGGCGACGACCTGCAGATTCTCGGCCGTGGTCAACTGGCCGAACGACTGCTGGCCCTGCGGCACGTACGCGAGTCCGCGGGCAACCCGGGCGCTCGGACGCAACGCACTCACGTCCTCACCGTCGAACATGACCTTGCCGGAATTGACCTTCAGCAATCCGACCGCTGCCCGCAGCAGAGTGGTCTTGCCCGCACCGTTGTGTCCCATCACGGCGGCGACACCGTCGGCCGGAACCGTCAGCGATGCACCGTGAATCACTTCGCTGCGGCCGTAACCGGTACGCACATCCACCAGTTCAAGCATGACCGGCTCCCTCTTCTGCTATCTGATCGAGTTCCTCGCCCGCAGCCGCGGTGCCGAGATAGACCTCTTGGACCTTCGGATCTGCCTGCACCTCGGCCACCGTGCCCTCGGCCAGGACCCGTCCGGCGGCCAACACCGTCACCGAGGTGGCGAACATGCGCATGAAGTCCATGTCGTGCTCGACCACCACCACGGTCCGCTCACCGCCGATGCGCTGCAGCAGCTGGCCGGTTTCCTCGCGTTCCTCGTGACTCATGCCGGCGACCGGCTCGTCGAGCAGAAGTACGTCGGCGTTCTGTACCAACAACATTCCGATCTCGAGCCACTGCTTCTGACCGTGCGCGAGAATTCCCGCGGGCTTGTCTCGCTCGGCCGTCAGGCCGATGGTCTCGAGGGCCTCCTCGATCTGGGGGAGCACCGATCCTCGACGACGCAACATCGTCAGCACGGACCGTCCGGACCCGGCGGCGATATCGAGGTTCTGCAACACCGTCAGATTCTCGAAGATGCTGGCGGTCTGGAAGGTTCGACCGATGCCGAGGCGCGCGATCTGATGCACCTTCTTGCCGAGCAGTTCCACGCCGGACTTGGTGACCGAGCCGGTGGCCGGGACGAGGCCGGTGATGGCGTCGATCAGCGTGGTCTTACCGGCACCGTTGGGCCCGATGAGGAAACGCAGATCGCCCTGCATGAGCGTCAGATCGACGTTGGTGTTGGCCTTGAAGCCGTCGAAACTGACTGTCAGATCGCGTACTTCGAGGTACTGACTCGACATGCCGGCGTTGCCGCCGAACGTGGGGTGCGGGCCTTCGACATGAATCATCGCGTCAGTTCCTTCTCTGGCTCTTCACTCGGTTCGGGGACCGGTTCGAGTTCCTTCTTTCGTTTGCGCAGTGCGAACAGTCCGGCGATACCGGCGGGGAAGAACCCGACGACCACCACGAACAGCAGACCCTGCGCGTACGTCCAGCCCGACGGGAACTGCTCGGACAGTGTGGTCTGCGCCCAGGCGACGCCCAGTGCACCGAGGACCGGACCGAGCAGCGTGGTGCGACCGCCGATGGCGACACCGATGAGGAATGCGATGGACGGGACGATGCCGACGTCGTTGGGGGAGATGATGCCGACGATCGGAACGAACAGTGCCCCGGCGAGACCCGCGAAGAACGCCGCGGCCACGTAGGCCACGATCTTGACGTTGGCGGGGTCGTATCCGAGGAACCGCACCCGCTCCTCCTGATCGCGCACCGCCACCAGCAGTTCGCCGTAGCGCGAGTACATCAGTTGGCGGGTGATGGCCACGACGGCGAGCAGTACACCTGCGGCGATGAAGAACAGCATCTGCTTGTTGGCGGGGTCGTTGAGGTTGAACCCGAAGAACGTGCGAAACCTGTTGAGCCCGTTGGAGCCGCCCGTGGTCTGCTGGCCGATGAGCAGAATGGCGAACGCGGCGGCGAGTGCCTGGCTGAGGATCGCGAAGTACGCGCCCTTGACCCGACGCTTGAACACGCCGAGACCGAGCACCAGTGCCACCAGGGCCGGTACGAACAGGATGCCCAGGATCGTGGTGATCGGTGAGGTGAACGGCACCCAGTACGAGGGCAGTTCGCGAATTCCGGCGATCGACATGAAGTCCGGTACGTCGTCACCACGCAGATCGGCGTCGGAGATCTTCAGGTGCATGGCCATGATGTAGGCACCGATGCCGAAGAAGACGCCCTGACCGAGGGTGAGCATTCCGCCTCGACCCCAGGCCAATCCGATTCCGACCGCCACGATCGCGTAGCAGATGAACTTGCCGAGTAGGTTCAGCCGGAAGTCGCTGAGGACGGCAGGAGCGACGGCGAACAACAGGATCGCGGCGATCGCGAATCCCAGTAGGGCACCGCGCTTGGCGATGAACTCGCTCATACCAGGCTCCTTGTCTTGACGGCGAACAAGCCTTGCGGGCGGGCCTGCAGGAAGATCACGATGAGCACGAACACGATGACCTTGGCGATCGACGCCGTGGTGCTGTACTCGATGAACGAGTTGAGAATTCCGAGAGCGAAGGCCGCGATGACGGCACCCTTGATCTGGCCGAGGCCACCGACGACGACCACCAGGAAGGCGTCGATCAGATAGCTCTGTCCCACAGTGGAACTGGTGGAGCCGATGAGGGTGAGCGCCACGCCCGCAACACCGGCGAGACCGGAGCCGAGGAAGAACGTCGAGATGTCCGTCCTACGGCTCGAGATGCCCGAGGTCTCCGCGAGATCGCGGTTCTGGACCACCGCGCGGATGCGTCGACCCATGGCGGTCTTCTTCAGTGCTATCGACAGCGCGAGAACGGCGACGATCGCGAGGACGAGAATGAAAATTCGGGTCTTGGGAACCACGGCACCGAGGATGTCGACCCCGCCGCTCAGCCATTCCGGCGACACGACGTTGACCGCGGGTGCGCCGAAGATGTCGCGAGCGAGCTGTTGCAGGATGAGCCCGACGCCGAACGTGACGAGCAGGGTGTCGAGTGGTCGGTGGTACATGCGTTGAATCAGCGTGACCTCCAACAACACTCCCATCGCACCGCCGACGAGAAAGCCGACGATCAGCGAGATGAACAGTGATGCGCCGCCGGTGGAGACGATCTGCTGAACGACGTAGGCCGTGTACGAGCCGGCCATGATGAACTCGCCGTGCGCCATGTTGATGACGCCCATCTGACCGAACGTCAGTGATAGCCCGAGGGCGGCGAGGAGAAGAATGGATCCGATCGACAAGCCGGTGAACAACTGTCCGATCACGACGTCCATGGGGGAGCTCCTTCGATGGTGCCTACGGCAGTGGTGCGGTTAGGTGCCCCATAGGGCGCTCAACCGCACCACTGCCGGAGGCACTCTGGGTCAGTTGAGGTCGGAGGCCCAGTCGTAGGTCTCGAGGAACGGGTCGGGTGCAATCGCTTCGGGGGACTCCCACACCGTGTAGATCAGTCCGTCGGCGCGAATCTCACCGATGCGGGCAGTCTTGGAGATGTGGTGGTTGTCGCCGTCGATGACGACCTCGCCCTCGGGAGCGGCGAAGCTGACTCCGTCGGCCGCGGCCTGAATGTCCGATACCGCAAAGGAATCGGCTTTCTCGACGGTGTTCTTCCACAGGTAGACCGAGGTGTAGGCCGCTTCCATGGGGTCCGAGGTGGGCTTGTTGGCGCCGTACTTGGCCTTGTAGTCGGCGACGAACTTACTGTTCTCCGGAGTGTCGACGGTCTGGTAGTAGTTCCAGGCGGTCAGCTGGCCCTCGATGTTGGCGGCTCCGATTCCCGCCACTTCCTCCTCGGCGATGGAGACCGAGATGACCGGCATGTCAGCAGCTTTGAGGCCGGCGTTGGTGTACTCGCGGAAGAATGCGACGTTCGAGTCTCCGTTGAGCGTGTTGAACACCGCGTCGGCGTCGGCCGAGCGAACCTTGTTGACGATGGTGGAGAAGTCGGTCGAGCCGAGCGGGGTGTAGTCCTCGCCCTTGATCTCGATACCGTTCGCGGCGGCGTATGCCTTGATCTCGCGGTTGGCGGTCTGTGGGAACACGTAGTCGCTGCCCACCAGGTAGAGAGATGTGACTCCCTGTTCCTTCAAGTAGTCCAGGGCCGGAATGATCTGCTGGTTGGTGGTGGCACCGGTGTAGAAGATGTTGTCCGACGCCTCGAGTCCCTCGTACTGCACGGGGTAGTAGAGAAGCGCGTCGTTGTCCTCGAACACGGGCAGCATCGCCTTGCGTGACGACGAGGTCCAGCCGCCGAAAACCGCTGCGACACAGTCGCTGCTGATCAACTTCTCGGCTTTCTCGGCGAACACCGTCGGCTCGGACGCGCCGTCCTCGGCGACGACCTCGATCTGCTTGCCGTTGACTCCGCCCGCTGCGTTGATCTGCTCGACGGCCAGTGCGATCGAATCACGCACTGTCACTTCGCTGATCGCCATCGTGCCGGACAGGGAGTTGAGCGAGCCGACCTTGATGGTGTCGCCGGAGGTGTCGACACACGAGGTCGCCGAACCGCCCCCTCCTTCGGCGGAGGTGGTGTCGCTCGCCTTGCTCCCGCAGGCGGTGGCGACCAGGCTCAATGCAGCCAGTGCTGCGGGAACGACCATGACGCGCTTGACGGACATGCGCTTCGAGACAGCAGGCATCTACGGCCCTTTCGGAGGTTTGTATACGGAGATGTATTCGCGATTGCGAACAGTAAAGGGCCGTTATTGCGTAGGTGTGTTCTGCGGTGACGAGTCTGTTTCCCGCGTTACGTGGACGTAAATGCACACCGATGACAAGTGTGCTTGACATTTTATGACAAGCAGAGTTGACTTTTGCTATGCCCGGAACCAATAACGTTCGCGAGCATCGCAAACAGGCGCGCATCACACAGGCCGAACTCGGCACCATCTGCGGGGTGAGTCGTCAGAGCATCGTCTCCGTCGAAGGCGGCGACTACGCGCCGAGCGTCTACCTGGCACTGCGATTGGCCCGCGCACTCAATACGACGGTGGAAACACTGTTCGGAGACGAAGGAGAGTCAACATCATGAGCGCATTCGTCAGAGCCGCTCGATTCGTCGGAGATCTCGACGACGACTTCTACGCCGACGAGCTGCAACGCGACATCTGGAACGAGGCCTCGGCCGTCGGATTCCAGTCGTTGCTGTGGATCGGACTGATCTCAGGCGCGATATTGCCCTACGCGGCGGGCGTCACCGGGGCGTGGATTGCGATCGGGATCATCGTCGCGTTGATCGTCGTGGCCTACGTGGTGATCGGATTCGCCCGAGCTCGGGGCATCGACATGTACACGGTGCAGAAGCTTTGGCGGCCGCGGACGGCGATCGCCGGCGTTCTGTATCTCTTGGGCTTCGGCGGTGCCCTGGTGCGATTGCTCGTTCAGGGCAGCGACATCGGTGTGTCGACCTGGATCGGGGTGGCCGCCGGAGCAACTCTGGGAGCCACGGCCGCGGCGGTCGGTGTCGAAGGACACCGGCGTCGGCGGAGAAACGCCGAGCTCGCCGCCGAGAAGGTCGAACTACAGGGCTTCGATGAAACGGACCGACCTCGGTAATCGGAAGGCATGCGAACGGTCTTACACGGCGAAAGGATACGTAAAGGTCTCGGTTCGAACGGTCCGTTCGCAGATCCACGGCGCGGGGGGTATGTTCTGACCGATGACATCGCGATTCCCTGGTGTCTGCGGCTGTTGGTGGGCTGGTCGGAGGCGGGTTCGTAACGCGGACGGTTACGCCCCCGATGTAAAGAGAGGCTCGGGTCGAGGCCGATGACGACGTGCGAAACCAATCCGTTATCCATCGCGCCACGAAGCACCAACGAGACCACGTCGGACGTTCACCTTCGGGTGAAGCACGCTAACAGGGAAGTCGAGGCCGTGCGCAAAGACAAGAGCTACCTCAGACTCGTCGGGTCGAGCACGCCGCAGCCCACCATCGAGGCTCTCGGCGGGCCGAAGACCATCACGGTCCACGTAGACAACGTTCTACCAGGGCAGATGTGCGAGGTCCTGCACAACGGCATGCTGTCGCTGAGTCACCGCGTCGTCGTGGAAGACAGCGCCACCAGTGTCACCATCACCACGTTCAACCTCAAGCAGGGTGAATACAACGTCTCGCTGCGACTGGACGGACGCCTGGACTGCGTGACCGAAGCGCAGACCGTCGTCGTCGGTGAGCAGTTCGAGGTTCGACGCAGCTCGTAATACCTCTGCCCGATACGGAGTGAATGCCGCCGCCACGCCCGACGGTTGATGCGCCGTCACCGTGTCGTGGCCCGTCTGGCACTTTCATCTTGACCTTGACGCAACGTCAATCGTGATGATCGAGTCATGAACCGCATCCGTCTTGCTGTCCCGCTGTACATCGGTGGCGCGTCGTTGTCACTGTTCGGCAACTCGGCCATCACGATCGTCCTGCCCTGGTTGGTGCTGGCCACGACCGGAAGTCTGTCGTCGGCAGGCCTGATCGCAGCCGCAGCCGGCATCGCTGCGGTGCCGGCAACGTTCGCAGGTGGTCGGCTGATCGACCGATTCGGGGCACGCAACGTGGCCGTCGCCTCCGATCTCGGCAGCGCGGCCGCAGTGCTCGGCCTGATCGTGGTGAGTGCGACGGTGGGATTGTCGGTGCCATGGTTCGTGGTGCTGGCAGTCGCAGGCGCTGTCTTCGATGTTCCGGGGATGACAGCTCGCCAGGCGATGCTCGCCGACGTCGCGTCGATCTCGGGAACGTCGGTCACGACAGTGGCAGGGTTCTTTCAGACCGGCTTCTCGTTGGCGTTCCTGGCCGGACCGGCGCTGGCGGGTCTCCTGCTCAGCGTGCTGGATCCGATCGACGTCGTTGCCGTCACCGCCGCCTCGTCTGCGGCCGCTGCGGTGCTGACTGCGCTGGTTCCGGTCATGGGCCAGGCATTCGCGACTGCTGCCACGGGGGCAGGCAGTGCCCTGCGCCTGATCCGTGCCACGCCTGCATTGCGGGCGATGCTGATCTTCGCGTTCCTCTCGAGCCTGGTGACCCCGCCGATGATCAGCCTGCTGTTGCCCGGCCACTTCAACGAGATCGGCGAACCCGGGCAGCTGGGCCTGGCCATGTCTGCGTTCGCCATCGGTGCCCTGGCAGGGTCGGCCCTGTTCGCTTTCCTGGCCGCTCGATCGCGACGGGCCACCTTCGTGACGGGAATGGCCGCGATGACGGCCGGCATCTGGTTGTTCGCACAGCTGCACGGTTTCTGGATCGTGGCGGCCGGGATGCTCGTGATGGGTCTCGGGTCCGGACTGTTCGGCCCGATCTGGAATGTCTACGTGGCCGAACGCGTCCCCGCAGACGTCCGGGGGCGCGTTCTCGGCTGGCTGAACATGGGCGGGCTCGTCGCCGGGCCGATGGGGTTGGGGCTGATGTCGGTTATGCTCGTCGGCGGTGATCTCGCTCTCGGGGCAGTCGTGATGGGAATCGGCTGGACCGCTGTCGCTGCCTATGCGGTGCTCAGTCCCGGTGCGCGTGAGCTGACCGAACCGGTGCCGGACTCCGCCGGGGTGGACCGTTGATCGGCAAGAATGGTCGCCATGCTGCGTATCGGTGAGCTGGCATCCTATGTGGGAGTGACGACCCGAACCGTGCGGTTCTACCACCAGCAGGGGCTGTTGGACGAGCCGAAGCGCGACACCTCCGGTTACCGTCTGTACGACGGGGAAGCCGTGCTGAGGCTCTCCCGCGTCGTTGCTCTCGCCTCGGCCGGTGTGCCACTGGCGCGTGTCCACGATCTGCTCGACGCCTCGCAGGAATCACTCGACCTCGCCTTGGTCGACATCGACGCCGAGCTGAGCACCAGGATCGAACGGCTGGAGAAGGACCGCGACAGACTCAGGCTGCTGCGTGCAGGCGACGCGCTGGTCCTTCCCGATGTGATCGTCGGCCTGATCACGCATCTTCGCGAAGCGGGCATAGACTCCGCCGTCGTCGATCATTATCGCGATGCCTGGGTGCTGACGTATGCCGTCTACCGGCCCCGGCTCGATCCCTGGCTGGAGGAGTTCGGTGCCGTCATGCTCAGGGACCCGGGCTATCTGGCACTGATGGTGCGCTCGTTTCGAGCTGCCGAGCTCGAACCCGATAACCCACGGATCCAGCAACTCGCGGACGACACGGTCGAATGGATGGTGAACGCCTGGGCCGGTGATGCCCTCGAGTGGTCGTTCGAGCGCGGTCTCGACGACCCCGCGGCCAACTCGCTGCTCGCGGAGCAGTGGGCCGACCGGCCGGCCTGGGTGCGCGTCACCGAGCTGATCATGCACGGTCTGCAGGAGCGCGGCATCGAACACTCCCGACCCTGACGACGGCCGTCGCCGATCGTCAGTCTTCGACGATCAGGGACGGAGTATCGCGGCGGAGAATGTTGCCCTTGAAGAATTCCGGCTTGCGCAGTGCCACCACCGCCATGACCACCATGCCGAGAACGATGATGCCGACGCCGATGAGGAACACCATGCCGATACCGAACAGTGATGAGCCGCTGCCGAATTCGGGGTCCCAGGCGTCGACCGAGGTCTGCACGAACACCACGGCCATGCCGACGCCACCGAGGAGCGGGGCGAGGAATTTGAAGAAGAAGTTGCGGGTGCTGGTGAACAACTCTTCACGGAAATACCAGACACAGGCGAACGCCGTGATGCCGTAGTAGAAGCAGATCATCAGTCCGAGCGCGGCGATGGTGTCGGTGAGAACGTTGTCGCTCACCACTCGCATCACGGCGTAGAAGCCGGCCGACGCGCCGCCTGCCACCAGCGTCGCGAAGCCCGGAGTGCTGAATCTCGGTGTGATGGAGGCGAACCGCTTCGGTAGGGCCTGGTAGTGGCCCATCGCGAGCAACGTGCGGGCCGGCGAGATGAACGTGGCCTGCAGTGAACTGGCGGAGCTGCTCAACACGGCCAGGGACAGCAGGATCGCGAACGGACCCATCACCGGCCCGGCGAGGGCGGCGAACACGTTGTCGGTGGTGTCGGGGTTCTGCAGTCCGTTTCCGGTGTCGCCGGTGCCGGCGAAGAGCAGGGTGGCCACGGCGGTGAGCAAGTACAGAACGATGATGAAGAATACCGTGACCAGCGCGGCGCGGCCGGGAATCTTTGCGCTGCCGGAGGTTTCCTCGTTGACCGTCAGACAGACGTCCCAACCCCAGTACATGAAGATCGACAGGGACAGGCCCGCCGTGAACGCGGAGAAGCTCGGGATGCCGAACGGGTCGAACCAGTCCAGGCCGAACGAGATGTCCTGGGCCCCCTCGCCCGAGCCCACCTTGACGAACGCGGCCACGATGAACCACGCCATCACCAGCAGTTGGAAGCCGAGCATCGTGTACTGGACGCGCTTGGTCTCCTGCATCCCGCGGTAGCAGAGCCACGCCGCCAACGCCATGAACACCAGACACGTGACGATGTTGACGAGCTTGTTGCCGGTCAGGTCGGCCAAGGAGTCGTTGCTGGTGACCTGGGCGAGAAAGAGATAGAAGAAGTCGACGGCCACTCCGGCCAGGTTCGAGAGCACGATGATGGTCGCCGCGATCAGGCCCCACCCGCCCATCCAACCGACGTACGGGCCGAAGGCCTTCGACGCCCACGTGAACGACGTGCCGCTGTCGGGCTCGGCCGCGTTGAGCTCTCGATAGCCCAACGCCACCAACAACATCGGGATGAAGCCGACGATGAAGATCGCGGGCAGATGTACCCCGACCTCGGTGACCGTCGGCCCGAGCGACGCGGTGAGCGCGTACGCGGGTGCGATGGTCGAGATGCCCAGGACCACACTCGCCAGCAACCCGAGCTGGCCGGCGGACAGTCCCTTGGACTCGACGTCCACTACCTTGTGCTCATTCATCGCCGGCCTCTCTCGGAACAACGATCATCGGAACGGGAACGACCCGAAGCATCTTGGCGGCAACCGATCCCAGGAACAGGCGATGCGGCTGGGCGAGCCGAGACGAGCCCACCATCAACACGTCGCCGTCGTGCCAGTCGAGCGATGACACGGCCTTCTCGATGCCGGAGCCCTCCGCCACCCTCAACTGCACGTCCGATCCCTCGGGTAGTCCCGCTTGTACGGTGCTCAGCACCTCCTCGGCCTCGGCGAGACCTCCCGGTCCCCGTGCCGATTGCGGGTCTGCGGACACGAGGGAGAGTAGGCGAAGCGGCAACTCGGCGGTGACGGACAGGTCGGTGGCCGCGTCGACGAGTTCTGCTGCCCCCGGCCTGTTTCCGATGGCGCACGTGATCTCGCGAATGCGCTGCGGCGGCGAATGCCGATACCCCCGCGGAGCCAGCGCGAGGGGCACGTGCGCAACGTGCAGCAGATCGCTGGTGACGGTGCCGATCGAGTGGCGTCCGAGCAGACCGTCACCGGCCGCACCGACCACGATCATGTAGGCCTCGCATTCGTCGACACAGTCCAGCAGTCCCTGTGCGAACGACTCGTCGAACAGCAGGTGCGTACGCGCCTCCACGTCCTCGGGCACCATCTTCAGTGCCTCGGCCAGCCACTCGGTGGCCTGGTCGATCAAGATGTCGTCGTACCCCGCCTCGACGGGCGCTTTGGACGGCACCGGACGCTCCTGCGGCAGCACCAGTGCGATGTCCAGCGATGCTTGTAGAGAGCGGGCAAGGGTTGCGCCCAAGGCGATTCCGTCCGCGCCACTCGGTGTTGCCTGGTACCCCACGATCAGACGCATTTTCGGACCTTCCCTGAAGTCGGTCGAGCTAATGACAGGTGCTACCGGGATCGGTGTGGCAATGCTTCGACGCGGAGGGGGCAACGTCCAGTGACGGGTTGCGATCGAAGAAGCCGAACGGCTTCAGCCAGAACGAGACCGTGTCCGCCGGCATCACCGGCCAATCCTCCGGCCGGGTGATGTGATGGATTCCGAACGTGTACCAGACGACGACATCGGTGTTCTCGATGCTTCGATCCGCCTCGGTCCACTCCGGCAGCCCGTGGTCGACGCCACTCTGGTTGACGAATTCGCCGCTGGGCCAACGTTCGTCGGGTGAGTTGGGGGTGACCCAGACGGTGTGGCCGATCACCTGGGAACGCTGGAAGATCGGCGACGCGGGATCGAACATCGATGGGATCGCCGCTCCCGGAACCAGCTTGTACGCGGGCCGGGTGCCGAGGCCGTTGGTGACGTTGTCGTTGACGACCTTCCACGCCTTCTGCGTGTTCCAGTCGTAATCCTGCTTGCCTTGGGACTCGGTGGTCAGGGGAGTGTTGACCTGAGTGAGGGCGAGGCCGTAAGGATTGTCCGGGCCCATCGGAACCCGTTGTGTCTCACTGGCATACACGGTGTTCTCGGTGCCGTCGATGTCCAGATCGAGGCGGGCGACCAGGAAGTGCTGGTGGTACGGCGCGTAGGTTCGGTTGTCGACCAGCGTTCCGGATGGGTGAGATTGCCCGGGAGCGAAGTGGGTGACGACCATGATCCCCGTCGCGCGCACCTCGCACTCGATGTTGCCGTCCTGGTAGAACCGCCAGTAGACGAGGTACTCGTAGTTGGCGACGGTGGCGTGGAAGCTGACGGTGAGGCGGCGCATCCGACGCACCTCGGCCCCGGCGTCGTGATCGACGTGCTTCCACAGCACGGCATTGTCTTCCTCGTGGATGCAGATGGCGTTGGTGATCGTGTACGGCTCACCCTTGCTGTTGTGCAGCACCGCGTCGAGGTAGCGGATCTCGCCCAGGCAGTCGCAGCCGAGCTCGAGCGAGGTGGTCATGAAACCGAGACCCCACTCGCCGATATCGAACGCGGTGCGCCGGTAGTGGTCCTCGGTGTGATCGCGATACGGAACGATCATCTCCGCGAACGACATTCGATTGGCGACCGACCGCACGTTCCCGTTGTCGTTGTAGCTGACGGCATGCAGCGTCATGCCCTCGCGGTAGTTGAACCCCACGCGGAGCGACCAGTTCTGCCATGTGAGCTTGTTGCCGTCCAACTCGAACGACGGGCCGTCCGGCTGGGTGATCTCGAGCGGCTTCAGCGGCGGCCGGCTACTGGCGTTGCGGATGCGTTCCGGAATGTGTCGGGGCACGTACTCGCCCATGATCTCCGGCCGCTCGACGCGGTACGTGTCCTCGATCTCGAGCAGTTCCATCGTGTTCACGTCGATCACGCAGTGGAAACCGCCGACCGGCCCGGCATAGGGATTGGCACCCTCCGCGGCCTTGACCCAGGTATCCGACCAGCCGAGGCGTCGACCCTTGTACTTCTCGGGCGTCACCGCCTCGCCGTACGTCCAGGTGTCCATGAACACCAGATCCAGATCGGTGATGCCGCGATCGGCAAGGGCAGCAATGACATCGGGGTGGGCGCGCAGGGCCGCGTCGGCCTCCTCCCACTCGTCGACGGTGAAGTTGGGCTGCACATCGGGGATGTGCGTCCACGATTCGGTGCTTCTGCTGTCCAGCGACACCACGGCTTTGAACGTGGTGTTCTCGGCGCGATTCAACACCACCGACACTGCTCGACGCGCAGGCACCGTACCATCCGCGTCGAATGCGGCTACCTCGGACTTGGGCGGTTCGATCATCTCGATCGACGCGAATCGCCACCCGTCGCCGACGCCGTGTTCACGGCCCAGAACCTCGGCGACGGTGGAGAATTCGTCGCTCGACAGCGGGTCGAGGGGATGAGAGGTCACGAGATGGACTCCGTCGAGCTCATCACATGCTTGATGCGGGTGTAGTCCTCGACGCCGTACGCCGAGAGGTCCTTGCCATAACCGGAGTATTTGAATCCACCGTGCGGCATCTCCGCGACCAACGGGATGTGGCAGTTGACCCAGACGGCACCGAAGTCCAGGGCTGCCGAAATGCGAAGTGTGCGTGCGTGATCGGAGGTCCAGACGCTCGACGCGAGACCGAAGTCGACGTCGTTGGCCAGGGTGATCGCCTCGGCTTCGTCGGTGAACTTCTGCACCGTGAGCACCGGGCCGAACGTCTCCTCCTGCACGATGGGATCGGACTGCTGCACGCCGGTGATGATGGTGGGCTCGAAGAAGAAGCCCTTGTCTCCGATGCGCTTACCGCCGGTCACGATGGTGGCATGCGCGCCGATACCGTCGACCTTGGAGCTCACCTGGCCGAAGTGGTTGATGTTGTTCAGTGGCCCGAGGAAGGTATCGGGGTCGTCGGGTAGGCCGACCTTCAGTGTCTTCGCCTTGGCCACAAGAGCATCGACGAGGGTGTCGTGTACCGACTCGTGTACCAGGACGCGGGTGACGGCGGTGCAGTCCTGGCCGGCGTTGAAGAATGCGGCCTCGGCGATGCCGTCGGCGGCCTTGCTGATGTCGACGTCGTCGAACACGATTGCCGGTGCCTTGCCGCCGAGTTCGAGATGCGCCCGCTTGAGCTGCTTGGCGGCGGCCACGGCCACGGCAATGCCGGCGCGGACGGATCCGGTGATCGACACCAGGCCTGGAGTCTTGTGCTCGACGATCGCGGCACCGGTGCCGCCGTTGCCGAGGACGACGTTGAGCACGCCGTCCGGAACGATGCCCTTCGACAGCTTCGCCAGCACCAGCGTGCTCTCGGGAGTGGTGTCACTGGGCTTGAGCACGACGGTGTTTCCGGCGGCCAGCGCGGGACCGATCTTCCAGATCGCCATCATGAACGGGTAGTTCCACGGGGTCACCTGGCCGACGACACCGATCGGTTCGCGTCGAACATAGGACGTGAAGCCGTCCATGTATTCGCCGGCCGACTTGCCCTCGAGCATCCGCGCCGCGCCTGCGAAGAATCGGATCTGATCCGCACCGACCGTCACTTCCTCGGCGGCGATGGTGGCCTTGGGCTGACCGGTGTTGCGGCTCTGCGCCTCGACGATCTCGTCGCTGTGCGCCTCGATGGCGTCGGCCAGTTTCAGGAGAACCTTCTGTCGCTCACCCGGTGTCGTCTTGCCCCAGGTCTCGAATGCGCTGGCAGCGGCCGACATTGCGGCCTCGACGTCGGCGGCGTCGGAGATGGGGGAGTGGGCGACAATCGACTCGTCCACCGGATTCACCACATCGAGCATCTCGGTGCCCGAGGGCGTCACGAACGCCCCGTCGATGTAGTTCTGCAGGACAGGCACCGTCATCTCTGAACCCCTAGCGTCGACAGTTTCGGTTCTGCAAAGCCTGCACCTACGGACGAGACTTCGCCACCCGACAAGTCGTCCAATGCCTGGGTCTCGATCAGGACGAAATGTCGGTGCTGGTGGCGAGAGCTCTGACGCCTGCGATGAAGGTATCGAGACCGAGCTTCTCGAACGCTGCCCGAGCAGTGGGGTCACCCAGATGCGGGGCTGCAGCGAGAATGTTCGGGAACTCCTCGGGATCGAGAGAGTCCATCGTCGACGCCACCTCGTGCTCGACATGTGCCCGGCGCTCCGGTTCGACATCGAGACCGGTGAACAACGGCTCCGTGATCAGCGAAATGGCGACCCGGACACCCTGCCGAGCGAGCTGAGTGGCGTCGGGGAGGGAGAAACCGGCCTCACGCAGGAGCTTCAGGGCCAGTTCCATCGCAGTTCTACTGTTGGGAGAGAACAGCATTCGTGGAACCACGATAGTCGCGGCCCCCGGGTGTGCGCGCAGGGCGCGCATGAAGTCCTCGTGCACGGTGCGGAGTTGCTCCCACCACGCAGCGGTGGGGTCGACGGTGATCTCGAGGTCCTGGCAAACCCGGTCGCCCATGGCGTCGAGAAGTTCGTCCTTGTTCTTCACATGCCAGTAGATCGCCATGGGGGAGACGTTCAGTTCGGTGGCGATCTTGCGGATGGTGAGTGAGTCCAGTCCGCGCCGGTATGCGACGTCCAGCGCGGCTTCGACGACGGCTGTCCTGGTCAGGCGAGGCATCGGCAGAACTATACAGGTGTACGAGTCGGTGCTAGCGTGACTTGTACTTAGTACGAGAAAGGGGCGGAAGATGGACGACGTCATCCTCGTCGGCGGCGGAATCATGAGCGCGACATTGGGAACACTGTTGCAAAGACTGGAACCGACCTGGTCGATCCGAGTACTCGAGCGATTGCCTCGCGTGGCAGCGGAAGCATCCGACGGCTGGAACAACGCCGGAACCGGCCATGCCGGCCTGTGTGAGACCAACTACACGACAGTGCGTTCCGACGGATCCGTCGACATCGATCGAGCAGTGCGGATTGCCGAGCAGTTCGCGATGACCCGGCGCTTCTGGTCGACACTTCCTCGGGCCGACTTCGTCCGGCCTGTACCGCACATGACGTTGGTGCGGGGTGCCGACAACGTCGAGTTCCTGCGTGCGCGGCACCGAGCGTTGCGTACACACCCACTGTTCGAGGCGATGGAGTACACCGAAGATCCTGCGGTACTACGGCACTGGGCACCTCTCGTGGCCGAGGGTAGGACGGGGGAGTGGGCGGCGACTCGAGATGCGACCGGCACCGACGTGGACTTCGGAGCAGCGACGCGGCAGCTGTTCGACGCCATGTCGGTCGCAGGCGCGAGTGTCGAAACCGGACGTGAAGTGCGTGGATTGCATCAGGATCGAGATGGGTCCTGGCGACTCGGCGTGCGGGGCGGTCGCCCGGTGGAGCGTGCTCGCTTCGTCTTCGTCGGGGCAGGTGGCTGGGCTCTGAAGATGTTGCGCCGAGCCGGGATTCCCGAAGCGCGGGGCTACGGCCTGTTGCCGATCAGTGGGCAGTTCATCCGGTGCGACAGACCGGAGGTGGTCGATCGGCACGATGCCAAGGTGTACGGCACTCCGCCCATCGGGGCTCCGCCGATGTCGGTGCCCCACCTGGACACGCGCATCGTCGACGGTCGGCGATCTGTGCTCTTCGGGCCGTATGCAGGGGCGAACCCGAGGTTCCTGAAACATGGATCTCTACTCGACCTTCCGCGATCGGTCGACAGGAACAACATCGGCTCGCTGCTGTCGATGGTCCGCCGCAATACGCCATTGATCGGATTGCTGCTCTCGGAGTTGACCGCGACGCGGAGCAGGAAGATCGCTGCGCTCCGTGAGTTTCTGCCTCGTGCAGAGTCAGCGGACTGGTCCCTCGCCAGCGCAGGCCAACGCGCCCAGATCGTGAAGAACGGTGAACTGCGGTTCGGTACCGAAGTGCTTGCCTCACAGGACGGCACGATTGCCACGGTGCTCGGCGCATCTCCCGGTGCATCCACGGCCGTGCCCATCATGATCGAGCTGTTGAATCGGTGCTTCCCGGAACGGCGGTGGGACTCTCACGTGCGGGAGCTGCTCACCGGCTAGCCTGTGGCGGTGGCAGACACAGAGGTGGGATACCGACAGATCGCCGACGACACCTGGGCTTTCATGCGGCCGCCCGGCAGCTGGGGACAGACCAACACCGGATTGATCGTGGGGCCCGGTTCCGCGTCGATGCTGATCGACACCGT
The DNA here is from genome assembly GCF_022810405.1 of Rhodococcus sp. ARC_M5. GTDB lineage: Bacteria > Actinomycetota > Actinomycetes > Mycobacteriales > Mycobacteriaceae > Rhodococcoides > Rhodococcoides navarretei. Next base: position 160,161 of record NZ_JALGQE010000002.1, on the reverse strand, counting down.
GTGGGATGTGAACTGGGCGCAGCGGGTCGCCGTCGACACCGCCGAATTGGTTGCCGACGCGCCGATCACCGAGGTGCTCAACACTCACTCGGACGGCGACCACTGGTGGGGAAACGACACCGTCCCCGCCACTGCTCGTATCACCACCAGTGCTGCGTCACTGCACGCCATGAAAGAGGAGACACCACCGAAAGGGGTGAACGCGTTCGCCTCTCTCGGCGCGAAGATCGGCTGGGTGCCGGGACCGGTGGGAGCAATGGGCTCCTACATGAACCGAGTCCGCGGCAACGCCACCTTCCCCACGACGCTGCCGCGATTGCCGGATCACACCTTCGAGACCACCGACACCATCGACGTAGCAGGGCGATCCGTGCACCTGCGCTACCTGGGCCCGGCGCACACCGAGGGCGATCTCATCGCCCACCTCCCCGATGTCGGAGTGGTGTTCGCCGGCGACCTGCTGTTCATCGACGCCACCCCGGTGCTCTGGCACGGCCCGTTGCAGAACTGGATCGACGCCCTCGACCACCTTCTCGAACTCGACGCCTCCGTCTACGTCCCGGGCCACGGACCCCTGTGCGGCACCGACGAGATCCGCGCAGTCCGCAATTACTGGACCTGGGTGTCCGAGGCCGGACGCACGTGCTTCGACGCCGGACTCGACTCCACCGAGGCCGCCCTCAATCTGCTGAAGTCACCCGAATTCGGTCGGTATGCACACTGGGACTCACCGGAACGACTGATCCTGAGCATGAGCACGCTCTACCGCCTGTGGCGAGGGGAGCCCGCTGCGCCACCCACGCTGACGCGTCGAGCACGGGCGTTCGCGGACGCGGGGCGGTTCTTGCGAGAGTGCTAGAACCGCTCCGTCGCCGCCGCCGCCTGTGCGAACAGAGTGGACAGATCGAATCGGTCTGCGGCGGGTTCGAGCACGACGGTGGTAGCGCCGGCATCGATCCAGCGTTGCAGGTTGCCGGGGTCGGCATCGGAATCGGACGCTACGGCCACGTAGACGACGATCTCGTGTCCCGGCCCACCGTCGATCTGTTCGATTGCCGTTCGCACCTGATCCGGTGATGTCTCGCTCGTGAGAATGGTGCCCGCACTTGTGCGGCCGCTGAGGGCCAGAGTTTTCGGTCCGGTCGCGCCGACCAGCAGCGGAAAGGCCTGCGTTGGAGGCCAATTCAGCTGCACATTGTCGAGTGAAACATACCGGCCCTGCACGGTGACGCTCTCGCCTGCCAACAGCGCGGTGAGCGCCGCCATCTGTTCGTCGAGCAATGTCAGAGGCGATTGCACTCGCGCGCCGATCTGGCCCATCCACGACTGGACCCCGTGTCCGAGTCCGACGCGTAGCCGTCCCGGATGAACTCGGGCCGCTGCTGCGATCTCCATGGCTGTGGCTGCCACGTTCCGCATCGGAGTGGGCAATACCCCGACGCCGACGTTCACGCGATCGGTGCTCGCGAGAACCAGTGCAGCAGTGGCCATTCCGCCGGAGAAGAAGCAGTCTTCCCACAACCACACCTCGTCGACGCCAGCGCGGTCGGCCGCACGTGCTGCTTCGACTATTGCCTCCGGCGGAACCTCGGGTCGAAGTACGACGCCGATTCGCGTCATTGCAGATCTCCTTCTTCTCAGCGAACGAGGTACGGGGACACCGAACTTCGGTGCTCGTCTATGTCGAGGTCCTTCCCCAGTGGCGGAAAGGCACGTTGCGGGCAGTTCGAGCGTTCGCAGACCCGGCAACCGGCGCCGATCGGCGTCGCAGCGGCCGAGCCCTGTACGTCCAGTCCGTCGGCATACACCAGACGTCCGGCGTGGCGGAGTTCGCAACCGAGGCCGATGGCGAAGGTCTTGCCGGGCTGTCCGTAACGCGCGGCCCGACGCTCCACTGTGCGTGCGATCCACAGGTAGTTGCGGCCGTCGGGCATCTCGGCGATCTGCGTCATGATCTTGCCGGGATAGGCGAAAGTCTCGTACACATTCCACAGAGGGCAGGTACCGCCGCTCGACGAGAAGTGAAAGCCGGTGGCGGACTGCCTTTTCGACATATTTCCTGCGCGGTCGACTCGGACGAACGAGAACGGGACGCCCCTCAGCTCGGGTCTCTGCAGGGTGGAGAGCCGATGGCAGACCGTCTCGTAACTGACAGAGAAGAAGGCCGAGAGTCGCTCTATGTCGTAGCGAAAATCCTCGGCAACATCGTGGAAATGGTGATACGGCAACACCGTCGCGGCAGCGAAGTAGTTCGCGAATCCGAGCACCGCCAATTTCTTCGACGACTCGCTCGTGAAGTTTCCCTCGTCGGCCATCTTGTTCAGCAGATCTCCGCATTCCAGGTAGGCCAGTTCGGCCGCGTACCGGAATACCTTCTGCCCACCGGACAGATGTGGTGAAATTTCCAACACTCGCGACTGCGGGTCGAAACGGTGCAACACGTTCTCGCCGAGGTCGATCCGGTTGACGATCTGGACATCGTGCACCGTCCGCAGCCGCTTGGCGATCTCGCCGCCCAGGTCGGCGCGATGGAATCGGATTCTCGAGGTCAACGCCTCCGCCGCGGTATCCAGATCGTGCAGATAATTCTGTCGCTGATAGAAGTAGTCGCGCACTTCTTCGTGTGGCTTGCTGATCGAACCACTGCCACTGCCGTCGGAGAAGCGGTCCTCGGTTGCGGCCAGAAGCTGAGCTGTCGTATTGCGGTATCGACGGTGCATGTTGACCATCGCTCGCGCCAACTGCGGGTGCGAACTGACCATCTGCGCAATTTCGTGCGCATCGGCGTCGATACCCATGTCCTGATCGAGGGCGACCTCGCGCATCTCGGCGACCAGCCTGGTGTCGTCCTCCGAGGAGAAGAACGAGGTGTCTACGCCGAAAACCTCCGAGATGCGCAGCAGCACCGGAACTGTCAACGGGCGCACGTCGTGCTCGATCTGGTTGAGATAGCTGGCCGAGATGCCCAGCTTCTGCGCCAGCGACACCTGACTCATGCTGCGTTCGCTGCGCAACTGCCGAAGCCGCACGCCGACGAAAGTCTTGGACACAGTGTCAGGCTACGCCTGCGAAGAATTGGCTTAACAGCATTGGCAGCTAGCTGCTGGATCACAATGCGGTGCTGTTCGGGAACATTAGCCGAGGTAAAGGCGTATACCGGTATACGAGCTATTCACCACGCACCACGAGGAGCGGTCATGTCCAACCGTCAGCGCACATCCGAAATCGTCAGGGACGTCGTCGTGTTCGTCACGGGAGCCGTGCTCGTCGCTTCCACCGTCTGGCTTCCCGTCCAGGGGGACCAGGAGGTCACCGGAGCCATCCTGGTGCTCGGCATCCTCGCTGCGTCGTCTGCGCTCTGGGCCATCGGATCCGCGTCCAGGCAGAGCCACTGGACCCACGTGGGTCTCGGTCTGTTGCTCGCGGTCTCGCCCGCACTGATGGTGTTCCCGTCCGGCCTACTGGCCGCGGACCTGTTCGCCATCATCGGCGGACTCGTGATCGCCGCCATGGGCGCGCTCGGGGTGCTGGCCTCGCGCCGGGCACCGGTCACCTCTCGGGTGGTTGCGGCCAGTGACGAGCGCAGCGGCGTTCGTATCTGAGATTTCCTGCAACTGGTGCTCCACTCCCGTGGGCGCGTGCGATGAACCTCGTACGCGGGCACGGGAGTGGAGCATTGTGTGCAGTCATCGCCGAGTCGGCTACTGCGACCGGCCTGGTGCAACAGGTGCTCCACTCGACGCGGCAGAACCGCTATATCCCGCTTCCGGCACGGGAGTGGAGCACCGTGTGCAGTCATCGCCTCGATTCCCGACGTCGTCGGATCACCGACGCAATCTCTCCGGCGATGACGTCCGGTGCGGCCAGTACGTCGAATGCCGAGTAGCGCAGCACCAGCCAGCGATCGAGCACCAGCGCGTTCTGCCTGCGCCGATCCTTGCTGAATACCCCGGCTGCACTGTGGAATTCGCGTCCGTCCACTTCGATGATCGTTCGGCTGCGACGGTCGACGAGGTCGCAGATGTACGGACCGACTGCCGCATTCATCTCCAGGTACAGCCCGATCCGGTGCAGCGCGCGTCCCAGTGACCGCTCCCGTTCCGAAGCGAACCTGGTCACTGCCAGCCGAACTTGGCGAGCCAACTCTGCGTTGCCGCGTCGACCCGGGAATCGTTCGAGCAGGCGGAGCAACGACGCGGGGTCGAGTCCGAACTTCAGGCGTTCGTCGATCAGCAACTCGGCCTCGGCGCGGGGGAGTACCGCCAGGCAATCGAGAATCGTCTGTGCGGGCGTGGTGCACGGCAGGGTCTCGACCTCGTCGACGAGCCTGGAATCGAGTGTCCGACGGTGTAGCCGAAGCCATGGCGGTGGCCGCAATCTCGCCGAGCTGGGGACCGTGGCGTCGAGGGTTGTCGGTTCGGTCGTCCAGCCCCGTAAGTAGGCGGCCGACCGGTGACTGAGCACGGCGTCCGGTCGCCACAGCGAAACGGCCCGACACCGATCCATCGTCGACGGTTCCCCGCGCATGTGGACCGTCGGCAGAACACGGGTGAAGTGACGCGAGACGGTGCTGGGGTGGAGTCCGGAGGCCAGGAGCTGCTGGAGGGTGGCGGGGCCGGGAGTGGAGCCTGCGGAATGACCTGTGGATCTGGGAGTGGAGCCTGCGGAATGACCTGTGGGTCTGGGAGTGGAGCCTGCGGAATGACCTGTGGGTCTGGGAGTGGAGCCTGCTTCGGGTGTCATGGGTGCAGTGTCGGGGAGCGCTGGGGTGGCGTCGGTGGGCCGACCTGGGGGAATGGAATGCCCTGTGGATAGCTGCGTGTCTGTGGATGAGTGCACGTTGCGCTCCATTCCGAGGCGTCGAGCCGGGGATCCCCGCGGAAGTGGCGTCTAGTGGCGCAACCCGTGAGTGTTCACATTCTGGGATGGAGGTAGTGTGATGTCCATCACGTCGAATCCGAGTTCTGACTCGATTCAGACGTGCCGTTCAAACCGTACAAGCGTCCTGTATGAGTTTTTGTTCATTGCGTTCATCAACTGGGGATTCATCGCTACTGACGAGTAACCGCGCCGTCCGATCGGAGAGGTTTGTCGCGGCCGAAAATTTGCAAAGTTAGCAAGCGTGTAGGGAAAGCTAGCCAAGATTGGCACTAACAACTGGTAGACGCCTGTTTTCCGTTGTGCCATTGTTTTGGAGTACACCAGAAGGGCCTGGCAACGATGTGAAGATTCGTCTCGAGGCAGGCCGAGAAGCAGAAGAGACTGGAGCTGAAGATGTCGACCACCGGCACCCCGAAGACCACCGCCGAGATTCAGCAGGATTGGGACACCAACCCGCGCTGGAAGGGCGTCACCCGTAACTTCACCGCGCAGCAGGTCTCCGACCTCCAGGGCACCGTCGTCGAAGAAGCGACACTCGCTCGCCGCGGCAGCGAGGTCCTGTGGGACCTCGTGAACAACGAGGACTACATCAACTCGCTCGGTGCCCTCACCGGCAACCAGGCCGTGCAGCAGATTCGCGCCGGCCTCCAGGCGATCTACCTCTCCGGCTGGCAGGTCGCAGGCGACGCGAACCTCTCGGGCCACACGTACCCGGACCAGAGCCTCTACCCGGCCAACTCGGTGCCGTCGGTCGTCCGTCGCATCAACAACGCACTCCTGCGCGCCGACGAGATCGCCAAGATCGAGGGCGACACGTCCGTCAAGAACTGGGTTGCACCGATCGTCGCCGACGCCGAAGCCGGCTTCGGTGGCGCACTGAACGCCTACGAGCTGCAGAAGGCCATGATCGTGGCCGGCGCCGCAGGCGTGCACTGGGAGGATCAGCTCGCATCGGAGAAGAAGTGCGGCCACCTCGGCGGCAAGGTTCTCATCCCGACCCAGCAGCACATCCGCACCCTGACCTCGGCGCGGCTCGCGTCCGACGTCGCCGACGTCCCGTCGGTCATCATCGCTCGCACCGACGCCGAGGCAGCCACGCTGATCACCTCCGACGTCGACGAGCGCGACCGTGAGTTCCTGGACGGAACCCGCACCGCAGAAGGCTTCTTCGGCGTCAAGAACGGCATCGAGCCCTGCATCGCTCGCGCCAAGGCCTACGCCCCGTACGCCGACCTCATCTGGATGGAGACCGGCGTGCCGGATCTCGAGGTCGCCAAGAAGTTCTCCGAGTCGGTTCGCAGCGAGTTCCCGGACCAGCTGCTCGCCTACAACTGCTCGCCTTCGTTCAACTGGAAGGCGCACCTGGACGACGCGACCATCGCCAAGTTCCAGAAGGAACTCGGAGCCATGGGCTTCAAGTTCCAGTTCATCACCCTCGCAGGCTTCCACTCGCTCAACTACGGCATGTTCGACCTGGCACACGGCTACGCCCGCGAAGGCATGACCGCGTTCGTCGACCTGCAGGAGCGCGAGTTCAAGGCTGCCGAAGAGCGCGGCTTCACCGCCATCAAGCACCAGCGTGAGGTTGGCGCGGGCTACTTCGACCGCATCGCCACCACCGTCGACCCCAACACCTCGACGGCTGCACTGAAGGGCTCCACCGAAGAAGGCCAGTTCCACTGAGCTAGCCCGCCTCCCGGATCTTCAGCGCACTAGTCAGGCGGTCCGCAACTTTCGTTGCGGGCCGCCTGTTCTGTACGACGAAGGTTTTGGGCGTACCCGATCAGAGTTACCCTCATCTCACTAAAAGCTGTTGTGCTGCAACATTATTGGCTAGGAGTTTTCTGTGACGGTCGAGAGGGTGGGGATCGTCGGAGCGGGACAGATGGGGGCGGGAATCGCGGAGGTCTGCGCCCGCGCACACGTCGATGTGTTGGTCTACGAGCAGACCCGCGAACTGACCGCGGCCGGCCGCAATCGCATCCTCCGATCACTGGACCGCGGCGTCAGCAGCGGCAAGATCACCGAACGCGAACGAGAGAACGCGGCGTGCAGGCTCCGCTTCACCTTCGATCTGGCCGACTTCGCCGATCGCCAACTCGTCGTCGAAGCAGTGCTCGAGGACGAGAAGATCAAGACGGATATCTTCACCGAGCTCGACGCGGTCGTGACCGACCCCGGCGCCGTACTCGCCTCGAACACCTCCTCCATTCCCATCACGACGCTCGGATCCGCTACGACGTCTCCGAACCGAATCGTCGGACTGCATTTCTTCAACCCGGTACCGGTGCTGCCACTCGTCGAGCTCGTCACCACCGATGCGACCTCCGAGACGGTCGCCGACCGCGCCGAGCGATTCGCAGGCGACGTTCTCGGCAAGCAGGTGGTGCGGTCGGCCGACCGCTCGGGATTTGTCGTCAACGCGCTGCTCGTGCCGTATCTGCTCTCCGCGATTCGCATGGTCGAATCCGGATTCGCCACCAAGGAAGATGTCGACAAAGCGACCGTGTTGGGACTGGCGCACCCGATGGGCCCGCTCGCGCTCGCCGATCTGATCGGTCTGGACACCGTGAAAGCCATTGCAGATTCCATGTACTCGGAATTCGCGGAACCGTTGTTCGCGCCGCCGCCGCTGCTGCTGCAGATGGTCGGGGCCGGGCAAGTGGGTAAGAAGACCGGAATCGGGTTCTATCGCTACGAGAACGGCCGGGTCGCAAAGTAACCACCGTCTCGTAGCGCTATTGTCGTTTTGCCAGTTCAACCACTTCGATCGCAGGGAGCGTGTCAGTGAGCAAGTCCAAGAAGTCGAACGGTCTGGTACCCAAGGCATTCGGAATCGGGTTGGCCGCCACCGGCGCCGCCCACTTCGTGGTACCCGAGGCCTTCGAAGGAATCACCAAGCTCCCGTTCCCTACGGACACTCGAACGTGGATCAGCCGCAACGGAGCCACTGAACTGGCCGTCGGCGCGGCCATCGCGTACCCCAAGACTCGCAAAATCGGACTGATCGGTCTGGCGGCGTATGTTGGATGGCTCGGCGTGAATATCGCCAAGAACGGCTGAAGTTAGTGTTGCGAACGACTCGTTTGAAATAGGAATAGCCTGGTCGGGGCGGTAGCTGTGTTGCGCTTACACAGATGCGTAGGTAGCAATGTAGTCATGACTTCAGCTACCGCTTACCAGGCCACTGCTCCGGACGCCCCGCTCGAGAAGGCGACGATCGAGCGGCGCGCCGTCGGACCGAACGACATCCTCATCGACGTGAAGTTCGCGGGCATCTGCCACTCCGACATCCACACCGCCCGCAACGAATGGGGCGGCACCTCGTACCCCGTGGTTCCCGGACACGAGATCGCCGGCATCGTTGCCGAGGTCGGCTCCGAGGTGACCAGCCGCAAGGTCGGCGACCGCGTCGGCGTCGGCTGCTTCGTCGACTCCTGTGGCGAGTGTGAGGCATGCAAGGACGGCGACGAGCAGTACTGCACCAAGGGCGTCGTCCAGACCTACAACTCGAAGACCTACGAGGGTGAGTTCACCAACGGTGGATACTCCACCCAGATCGTCGTCACGGAGAAGTTCGTGCTCGGCATCCCCGAGGGCATCGAGCTCGATGTCGCGGCACCGCTGCTGTGCGCAGGCATCACGCTGTACTCGCCGCTCAAGCACTGGGGAGCGGGCCCCGACAAGAAGGTCGCCATCATCGGAATGGGCGGACTCGGACACATCGGCGTCAAGATCGCTCACGCCATGGGTGCGCATGTCACCGTGCTGAGCCAGACCGATGCCAAGGAGGCAGACGGCAAGGCCTACGGTGCCGACGAGTACTACGCCACCAAGGACACCACCGCGCTCAAGGATCTCCAGGGCAAGTTCGACCTGATCCTCAACACCGTCTCGGCCAACCTGCCCATGGGCAAGTACCTGGGACTGTTGGCCCGTAACGGCACCCTCGTCGAGCTCGGTGTTCCCGAGAAGCCCCTCGAGGTGCCTGCATTCAATCTGCTGGCCAACCGCCGCTCGTTCGCGGGCTCGATGGTCGGCGGCATCGCCGAGACCCAGGAAATGCTGGACTTCTGCGCCGAGCACCACATCGGTGCCGAGATCGAGGTCATCCCGGCCGAGAAGATCAACGAGGCATACGACCGCGTCGTCAAGTCCGACGTGCGCTACCGCTTCGTGATCGACGCAGCCACGCTGTAACTGTCTCGTTGTACGCGTGAATGGTCCATTGACCTGCCCAGACGGGGGTCAATGGACCATTCACGCCTTCGAAGGGGGTTCAGCTCTCGGCCAGCCGCTTCTTCTCGTGTTCGACGTCGAAATCTGCTGCAGGCCAGTCGAGATCGAGCTTCTCGAGGGCGTCGATGAGAATTTCCGTGACAGCAAGTCTGCTGTACCACTTACGGTCGGACGGAACGACGTACCACGGTGCGTGGTCGGTATCCGTACGATCCAGGACTCGCTGATACGCCTCCCGGTACTGCGGTAGGAAGCCACGCTCGGTCACATCGCCCGGGTTGTACTTCCAGTGCTTGTCCGGTCGATCGAGCCGCTCCTGCAACCGCTTCTTCTGCTCGTCCGCCGAGACGAACAAGGCCACCTTGACGACGACCGTGTCCTCGTCGACCAATTCCTTCTCGAAGGCGTTGATCTCGTCGAATCGCTTCTCCCACACCTGCCGCGGCACGAGATCGTGGACCGCGACGACGAGCACGTCCTCGTAGTGGGACCGATCGAACACCCCGATTCGGCCGGCCCGCGGAAGTGCGTTGCGGATGCGCCACAGATAGTGGTGCTGCTTCTCTTTCTGGGTCGGCACCCCGAACGAGGCGAGGTCGACACCCTGCGGATCGACCATCCCGATGACGTGTTTGACCATGCCGCCCTTGCCCGCGGTGTCCATGCCCTGCAACACCAGCAGGACCGACTTGGTGCCGCCTGCGCGCCCGTGGGCATAGAGCTTTTCCTGGAGCGCCGCAAGAACTGCACCGCGCTGCTCGAGGACGTCGTTGCCGTGTGCTTTCGCGCCGTCGAATCCCGGAGTTGCCGTGAAATCGATGTCCTCCACACGGGGAGATGCGCCGGCGCGCAGCACATCGACGGGCGAGAGCGTCCACAGTTTCGACTTGTCGGCCATAGGCGAGAAGACTACTTCTCTACCATGGGATTCATGGCCCCTACCATCGCAAAAGCAGAAACCGTGTCGCGTGAGGAATTGCTCGAATTCGTCTCCCCGCGGCACCATCACACCCTGATCACCCGCAAGCGCGACGACGGCCTGCAGGTCTCTCCGGTCTCGGCCGGGGTGGACTCGGAAGGCCGCATCGTCATCGCCACCTACCCCGAGCGCGCGAAGGTACACAACATCCGCCGCAATTCCGCCGTCACGGTGCTGGTGCACAGTGACGACTGGAACGGTGACTACGTGCAGGTCGACGGGACGGCCGAGATCATCGATCTGCCCGACGCCGTCGAGCCGCTGGTGGAGTACTTCCGCAGCATCGCAGGCGAGCACTCGGACTGGGACGAGTACCGCGCGGCGATGGTGAAGCAGGGAAAGTCGTTGATACGCATCGTGATCGACACCTGGGGACCGATCGCCGCGGGTGGATTTCCCCCGGGAAGAGTGTGACAAGCCCGCCCGGGAGAGTGTGACAAGCCCGCCCGGAAGAGTGTGATCTAGCCCTTCAGCGGTGCTGCGAAGAGCGGTACTGCGTTTTCCAGTGCGTATCGGGTACCGGCCACCGAGGCGGCCGAGAATGCGTTGGACAGGTCGAGGTCACCGAGAACTACGAGGCGTCCGTCGCGTGCCGACGGCAGGCCCTGGATCGACGGGTTCTCGGTGATCACCTCGGGTCCGGTGCCGATGGGGAACATGACGGTGAGGTCGGCGTCGAGGGCAGCGACGTTCTCTTCGGAGAGTTCGATGCTGAACGCTCCCGGCTCGGCGAGGTTCTGGATGGCCGGGGTGTTCGTCATGCCGAGTGATTCGAGGTAGTCGACGCGGGTGTCGCCGCGCACGTAGGCACCGATCTGTCCGCTGTAGAGCGTGCCGACGGCGACGGTCTTGTCGGCGAACTCCGGGTTGGCCGCGATCGTGTCGTCGATCAGTGCCTGGGTGTCGTCGACGAGCTTCTTGCCCTCGTCGACCTTTCCGAGCGCCTCGGCGACGATCTCGGTCTGGCCGTCCCACGTGGTGCCGTAGGCGACGTCGGTTCCCGGTGGTGCCGCGACGGTGGGTGCGATGTCGGACAGCTGGTCGTAGACCGCCTTGTCGTTGGTGCTACGCGTCCAGAGAATCAAGTCCGGGGTCAGAGCGGCAACCGATTCCAAGTCGACGTCGAAGGTGCCGACGATCGTGGGGTCGGTGTCGTAGGACTCGTCGACCCACGGTCCCAAGCCGTTTCCACCGACGCCGAGCCAGTCGCTGGCCCCGACCGGTTCCACCCCGAGGGCCAGCGCGGTCTCTGCGTCCGACCAACCGAGCGCCACTACGCGTTGGGGGTCTGCTGGAACTTCGACGTCACCGAACATGTCGGTGACCACGACACCACCGGCCTCGGAGGGGTCGGTGGTGTCGCCGTCAGAGGCGTCGGAACTGCATGCGGTGAGGGCGAGGGCAAGGGTGAGGACTGCCGCAGGCACAGCCACTGAACGAGAGATGCGCATAGGGCACGCTAACCTATCAAGCGCGGAAATGCTCCACGATCTTCGCGCAGAAGGCCGGCAGGTCGTCCGGGTTGCGGCTCGAGACCAGGTTCCCGTCGACGACCACTTCCTCGTCGACGACCGTGCCACCCGCATTGCGGATGTCGGTGCGGATGCTCGGGTAGGACGTCAACGTCCGGCCCTTCACGACGTCGGCCTCGACGAGGGTCCAGGCTCCGTGGCAGATGACGCCGACGGGCTTGCGGGCCTGCACGAATGCGCGGACGAACTCGACCGCGTCCGCGTCGACACGAAGTTGGTCGGGGTTGGTGGTTCCGCCGGGCAGGATCAGGGCGTCGAAGTCGTCCGCAGACACGTCGGCGACGACGCGGTCGACGGTGAAGGTGTCGGCGGCATTGACGTCGCTCTCCATGGCTTGGATGTCGCCATGGTCGAGTGCGACCAATGTGACTGTGGCTCCGGCTTTTTCGACGGCTTCGCGGGGCTGAACCAGCTCGACTTGCTCGACGCCGTCAGTGGCGAGAATGGCGATGCGGCGTCCGGTCAGGGTTTCGTTGGTCATACCTGTTCGGATGTCCGACCGGGCCGGATCTCAAACTGACGAGCGATGGTACGAATGGAGACATGAGCGAATCACCCATCGAAACTCCCGCCGAGGATCGCGCGCAGCAGGACCTGCCGATCGTGGACGAGCCGGCCGAGCCGAACGTGGACGATCTGCCCGTCGAGGCCGACGCTCGAGACGTTCTGGACCAGCGAGCCGAGGTGCCACTGGACGACGAGGGGTACGACGAGCGTTAGGACGTTCCGGACTCGTCGACCAGAGGGTGGGGCTGCGACTTGAACTTCGCCGGTGAGCCGTCGGCCATGGCGACCCCGTGGATTCCGCCCCACATCATCATGCAGAGGTAGTCGATCAGGTCGTCCGCCGACATCGACTTGTTGGAGATCCACCAGTGGGTGGCCAGCTGGACCGCACCGACGATGGCGAACGCCCACGGCACCGAGCCGCCCGAGTCCATCTCGCGTTGGCGAAGGCGCTCGCCCAGCACGGTCGAGAGCAACTCGGCGATCATTCGCTCCGACTCGGCGACGACGTCGCGGTTGTTGCCGGCGTTGTTCGCCATGACGTACAGGTACACCTCGGGATCGGTGGCCACCGTCTCGACGTACGCGGTCACCACGACGCGAGTGAGCTCGTACTCGTCCAGCTCGTGCGAGATCGCGGCGTAGATGCGCGGGGCGAGCGTCGTTTCGACGTACCGTGACATGGTTGCGCTCGTCAGATCGTTCTTGTCGGTGAAGTACCGGTAGAGCACGGTCTTGGAGATACCGATCTCCGACGCGATCTCGTCCATTCCGATCTCGCGACCGCGCAGCCGGATGGCGGCCAACGTGCCGTCGACGAGTTCCTCGCGTCGCGCGATCTTGTGCTCGCGCCACCGACGTTTGCGGCCGTCCGGCTTCTCGGCCTTGGGCTTGTCCTCGCTCGGCTCGGACTCGTCCAGCTTTGCCTCCGTCGTATTTCTCGCCACAATGCCACCCTATGCGCCTGCTCCGACACCATTGCAGGCTGTGTCCGGTTGATCCGTCACATTTCTGGGCACAATGTCGGTTGTGCAGCTCATGAACTTCGACGACGAGACCAAACGCCGCGACCTCCGCAAGATGAAAACGGTCGCGACCGGCTTCCTCGTTTTCGCCTCGATCGTCTATCTGTTCTGCCGGTGGCAGGAGTCGACGGGGGCAGGTGCCTGGGTGGGCTACGTCCGGGCAGCGTCGGAGGCGGGCATGGTGGGCGCGCTCGCGGACTGGTTCGCGGTGACGGCACTGTTCAAGCACCCGCTGGGCATCCCCATTCCGCACACGGCGCTGATCAAGAAGAAGAAGGATCAGCTGGGCGCGAGTCTGAGTTCGTTCGTCGGTAGCAACTTCCTGGCACCCGAGGTGGTGTCGGAGAAGGTCGCGTCGGCTCAGGTTCCGTTGCGCTTGGGCACCTGGCTCGCCCAGCCCGACAATGCCGAACGTGTCGCGGCCGAGGCGGCGACCGTGCTGCACGGTGTCGTCGATGTTCTCAACGACGAGGACATCACGGCCGTCATCGACAGCACCATCGTCCGCCGACTCGCCGATCCGCAGTGGGGACCGCCGATCGGCCGCATTCTCGACGAATTGCTTCGCGAGAACCGTCAGCTGCCGCTCATCGACATGCTCGCCGAGCGCGCTCATCAGTGGGCGCTGGGCAGCCAGGAGATGATCGATCGCGTCGTCGCGCGGGATTCCCCGAACTGGTCGCCGAAGTTCGTCGACACCCTGTTGGGAGAGAAGGTCTACAAGGAACTCGTCGAGTTCACCTGGAAGATCCGCTCCAACCCCGAGCACGATGTGCGCCTGGCCGCCAACAAGTTCCTCGTCGATTACGCCAACGACCTGCAGCACGACCCGGTGACGATCGAGAAGGCCGAGAAGCTCAAGGCTCAGATCATGGGGCGCGAGGAGATCACCGGCCTCGCGGCGGCAACGTGGAAGGTGGCCAAGCGGCTGATCACCGAGTCGGTGGACGATCCGACGAGCACGCTGCGTACCAAGATCAAGGAGAACACCGCCAACCTCGGCGTGCGGCTGCGCGACGACGAGGAACTGCGCGGCAAGGTGGACGGTTGGCTCCTCGGTGGGGCGAGTTACATCGCCGCGAACTACGCGGACGAGATCACCACGATCATCGGCGACACCGTCGCTCGCTGGGACGCCGAGGAAGCGAGCAAGAAGATCGAACTCCAGGTCGGACGCGATCTCCAATTCATTCGCATCAACGGAACCGTCGTCGGTTCCATCGCTGGTCTGGCCATCTACACGATCTCGGATCTGATCTTCGGGCACTAGTGCTAGCAGAGTGCTTGCAATAGTTAGCACCCTTCGGTACCGTCCAGTAGGACACCGAAACAGGAGGCCGAGATGGCCGAGGACGAGGGAGATCTGGTCGCCAAGGCGACCGAAGCGACGCAGGTGGTTGCCGAGGCCGGGGATCTTGTCGCCGCAGTCGTGACGACTGCAGCCCAGGACATCGGCAGCTACATCCGATCCCAACGCGAAGCCGCACAGGTATCGATGCGGCAACTGGCAAGCCGGGCCGGAGTGAGCAACCCCTACCTGAGTCAGATCGAACGCGGACTACGAAACCCGTCCGCAGAAGTGCTAGCGCAGATAGCCAAGGGTCTGCGCGTCTCCTCGGAGGTGCTGTACGTCCGGGCCGGGATCTTGGAAGCGCGTCCCCACGGTCCGGTGCGCGAAGCTCTGCTCGGCGATGAGCACATCACCGAGCGGCAGAAGCAAGTGCTGATCGAGATCTACGACTCGTTCTGTCGTGAGAACGAGTCGACGCAGGAGCCCGAACCCGACGAACAGGAGACACCCGATGTCTGATTCCAAGAACTTCGAGAACGTCAAGACCCCCATCTTCGCAGCCGTCGGTGCAGGCGACGCCGTCGTCCAGGCAGTAGCGGACGTCGTCGCACAGGTGCGTTCGCGCGCCGAGAGCCGCACCAGCGAGGTCAACGCCCGCATCGCAGACCTTTCCGAAGACGTCACCGAGGGCGTCGAGAGCCTGCGCGAGCGTCTGGCGAACCTGCCCGCCGAGCTTCCCGACGAGATCGCCGAGCTCCGCGAGCGGTTCACCCCCGAGGAGCTGCGCAAGGTTGCCGAGGCCTACCTGAAGGTCGCCTCCGATCTGTACACCTCGCTCGCCGAGCGTGGCGAGGAGACCGTCGAGCGCATTCGCCGCACCCCGGCAGTCGAAGAGAGCCTCGAGCGCGCCAACTCCGCTGCCAACGACGTCGTCGACCTCACCGAGCAGGCCCTCGGAACCGTCGCCTCGCAGACTCGCGCAGTCGGCGAGCGCGCCGCTGCCATGGCCGGCCTCGCGTCGGACAAGGTTCGTGAAGGTGCCGAGGAGATCTCCGACGCGGCCGACGAGCTCGCCGAGAACATCGACGAGGCGGGCGACGAGGCCAAGGAGAAGGCCATCGACGCTTCCGACAAGGTGAGCGGCGTGGCGGGCACGGTCGAGGCCAAGACCCGCAGCAACGCGAACTCGCCGATCAAGAAGACGCCTGCTCCGGCAAAGAAGACGGCACCGGCACCGGCCGCGAAGAAGGCCACCCCGGCTCCGGCCAAGAAGGCTCCGGCGAAGAAGACCACTCGCTAAAGCATTCGTAAAGAAAACGACCCCTGCGCCGCGCGGTGCGGGGGTCGTTTCTCGTACACTGGCGGGCGTGATTGCGAGCAGCTTCTCCCAGACGATCTTCCTGATCCTGCAAATCATTTCGATTGCCGGAGCCGCGTTCGCCATTTTTCATGCGCTGCGCCAACGGCCGGATGCGTTTCCCGCGGCCGGAAAGCTGACCAAGAACGCCTGGTTGGGCATTCTGGCGGTGGGACTGTTGCTCACGCTGATCGGCCCGATGGTCATCATGTTCTGGATCATCGGCATCGTCGGAATCGCGGTGTACCTCGTCGACGTCCGACCCAAGATCGACAGTATCCAGCGCGGACCCCGCTGGTAGGTGGTCACATCGACGCCCGCTTCGTTGTGGGCGTACCGTCTACCGCACCCGCCAGGGGGTTCGAGGTAGAGGGGATTTTCAGTGGTTTCACGCAAAGCAGTCGAGTTCGCGCTGTTCGGAATCGGCAGCGCCGCTGCGGCGGCCGGTCTCGGTGCACTCGTCGTTCGGCGACGTCGCCTGCATTCGTTCACCAAGACGACCGACGTCCAGCCCGACGAACTACTGCAATACCCCACCTACGAACCGCACCTCACCGAGGTGGTCACCGATGACGGGGCGCACCTGCACGTTCGGAGCTACGGTGACGCCGATGCCGAACCGATCGTCTTCAGTCACGGCTGGACCTGCTCGGCCGACTACTGGTACCCGCAGATCAATGCGCTCGCCGGCCGCTATCGCGTCATCACCTACGACCAGCGCGGGCACGGCCGCAGTGATGTCGGTACGCGTCCGCTGAGTCCGGACATCCTCGCCGACGACCTCGCCGCAGTTCTCGCCGCGACGGTCGCCGAGGACAACAAGGCCGTCCTGGTCGGGCACAGCATGGGCGGCATGTCGATCATGGCGTGGGCCGGCAACTATCCCGAGCAGGTCGATCGGCTCGTCAGCGCTGTGCTCCTCGCCAGCACTGCCACCGACTCTCTCATCCGCGAAACCACCGTCATCCCGCTGCCGCAGCGTTTCCCCCGAGTGCCCACCCCGGTCGGACGCGCTGTGCTCGGTTCGGCACTTCCGCTGCGGCCGTCGCCGGTGGTGCGTCAGGCCATCAAGTACATCTCGATGGCACCCGGAGCGACACCGGCCGAGGTGGCGTTCTGCGAGAAGATCGTGCTGGATTGCGCGCCTCGGACCCGTGGGGTCTGGGGAGCCGCCCTGACCGACCTCGACATTCGGGAGGCACTGGGGAACATGTCCGTGCCCACCAGCGTGCTCGTCGGCTCGGCCGACCGATTGACCCCGCCGGTGCACGCTCGCAAACTCGCCCGCGCCCTCGACGACCACGACCACTTGAGCCGCCTGATCGTCATCCCGGGCATCGGACACATGAGCTCGGTGGAAGCAATCGACGAATTCAACGCCGAGGTGGTTCGGCTCCGTAACTTGTGATCTAGCTGAACACCACGGTCTTGCGGCCGTGCACCAGCACGCGGTCCTCCAGGTGCCATCGCAGACCACGGGAGAGCACCAACTTCTCGATATCGCGGCCCTGGCGCACCATGTCGGTGACTTCGTCGGAGTGGTCGACGCGGATGACGTCCTGCTCGATGATCGGACCCGCGTCGAGCTCGGCGGTGACGTAGTGGCACGTCGCGCCGATCAGTTTGACGCCCCGGGCGAACGCCTGGTGGTACGGACGCGCGCCGACGAACGACGGCAGGAAGCTGTGGTGGATGTTGATCGCTCGGCCGGCCCAGTGCGCGCACAGCGATTCCGGCAGAACCTGCATGAAGCGCGCCAGCACCACCGCGTGCGGGTCGTAGGAATCGACGAGCGACCGCACCTCCTCGAAGGCGGGCCCCCGCTCGGCCGGATCCTTCGCGAACTCGACATGATGGAACGGAGTGCCGTGCGCGGCAGCAATCGGCTCGAGTGACTTGTGGTTGCCGATCACCGCGGAGATCTGGGCGGGCAGTTCGCCGCCCGCGGCGCGTCCGAGCAGGTCGTGCAAGCAATGCGCTTCCTTGCTGACGAGCAGCACCACGCGCTTGGGTTCGCCCGAATCGTGAAGCGCCCATTCGGTTTCCGGCCCCAGCTCGGCGGCCACCTCGGCGAACCGTGCACGCAGATCCTCGACGCTCATGCTGACCGACGACGCTCGTACGGCCTGCCGGGTGAAGAACCAACCGGTATCGGGATCGGCGTGATACGCAGCTTCGACGATCCATCCACCGACCTCGGCGAGGAAGGTCGAGATGCGGGCGACGATGCCCGTCTTGTCGGGGCAACCGAGCGACAGAACGTAGCGGCGATCCTCGGATACGGAAGAACTCATGCCGTCGATTCTCTCAGGGCGTGCGGACCCCGGTTGCCACCAGTGTCCCGAGATCGATCGAATCGATGCCGCACTCGGCCAGCAGCGTCGTGAACTCGGCACGGATCTGCGCCCGAGTCGCATCGTCGAACGGTGTCAGCGCGCCGCGCATCGCGCTGCCCAGCACCAGATCCCACACGAACGACTCCGTGGCGGGAACGTGGTTGGACAGCTCGACGACCCGGACGTCGGTAGCGCCCACGTCGGTGAGCCACCCACGCAGAAGATCCACGGTTTCCATCCGGCGGATCGGGTGCTTGTCGTACCCGTCCTGCGCGAGGGACCCGGCATGCTCGCTCGGCGGAGAATGCGCACCGATGACCTCGAAGAACGTGCCCGCGAACGCCTCGATCGCACCCTTGCGCCACACCGTCACTCCGACGCGACCGCCCGGACGAACGAGCGACACCAGACGAGCGAAGTCCTGCGCGGGATGGGGCAGGAAGAAGATGCCGTACGAACAGGCCAGTGCGTCGTACCCGGCGTCGGGCACCGTCGACGGCGGCTCCCACACGGTGGCGTCGGCGACGACGAAGTCGATGTTGCGCAAGGCGCGATCGGTAGCTTTCACACGGCCCACCTCCAACAGGTCGTCGGCGAGGTCGATGGCGTGCACGAGACCCTCGGGGCCGACGGCCGCCGCCGCAGGAATCGCTGACGCCCCGGTGCCGGAACACACGTCGAGAACCGCGTCGCCGGTGGCCAACTCGAGCGCGAAGGCGAGCGATTGCCCGGCCGGCCCCCAGACCTGCGGCGTCACCGCGTCGAACTCCCTGCTGGTGGCATTGAAGGTGGCGGCGAGCGAGGCTGCGGTCATGAAGAAAAATCGTAGACCGACAGGGCTCCCGACGGCAGAGCTGTGAAAAGCTGGAGGGCATGACACTCACCCGCGCTGCCCTCGCCGGAATGGTCGACCACACGCTGCTCAAGCCCGAAGCGACGACGGCCGACGTGGCCGCACTCATCGAGGAAGGCCGGGAGCTCGGAGTGCTCGCCGTCTGCGTCTCACCGTCGATGCTGCCGATTCGCGCCGAAGGAATGCTGACCGCCGTCGTCGCCGGATTCCCGTCGGGCAAGCATCATTCGTTGATCAAGGGGTCCGAGGCACGGCTCGCGGTGCAGCAGGGTGCCGAAGAGGTCGACATGGTGATCGACGTCGGAGCGGCCATCGCGGGGGACTACAACGCGGTACTGGCAGACATCGTCACCGTCCGCGAGGGCATCTCCGGAAGCACTGTCCTGAAGGTCATCATCGAATCGGCGGCGCTGTCCGACGACGCGATCGTCGAGGTCTGTCGCGCCGCCGAGAAGGCCGGAGCCGACTTCGTCAAGACGTCCACCGGGTTCCACCCGGCCGGCGGCGCGAGCGTCGAGGCGGTGCGCTTGATGGCACAGACCGTCGGCGGGCGACTGGGTGTCAAGGCCAGCGGCGGCATCCGTACCACGGAGGCCGCCCTGGCCATGATCGACGCGGGCGCAACACGATTGGGGCTGTCGGGAACCCGCGCGGTGCTCGACGGACTGAACTAGAGCGACTGCGTCGCACGTGAACGGAACTTCGTAGCAGACTACGAAGTTCCGTTCACATGGGTTACGCGACGAGCGAGCAACCCTCGGGAGTCGGCTGATTCTGATCCTGCTGAGTCACCGGAATCGTGTACTGCCCGCCCTCGAGGGTGAGCTCGATGCCGCTGTCGGTGACGGTCAACGACGTCGGCGTCATGTCCAACGGGTACGCCTGCAGGCTGTCGGTCAGCACGCCGACGACGGAGTCGACCAGATCGGTCGGGATACCGAGACCCAGAATCGATGCATCCACGGTCTGGAAGTCGACCCTGCCGTCCACAACCTGCGGCTCGACGGTGAGGTTCGCCAGAGCGCCGACCGCGAATTCGAGGGTGCCTGCCGACGCGTCCGAGGTGACGCCGGAGACGATCGCGCCGATGCCCTGACTCTGCAGGGTGCGCGTGATGCCGTCGGTGGACCACGCGATGTCGGCACTCGAACTGCCGATGGTGCCGCCGGAGTCGGCGGTCTGCGTCAGGTTCAGATCCCGTGCCTCGGCCTGCACGACCATGCCCTCGGCGGGGCCGAAGCGCGCGTCGTCGCTGTCGACGGTGACCGAGGAGACCTTCTTGTCCACCAACGACAGCAGCACCGGCTTGAGGCCGAGACCGACCTCCACCTGGCTGCCGAGCTCGGATTCGAGCTGGCCGGCGAGGCAGGATTTGATCTGCTGACGCACGAACAACTCGCCGCCGATGACGGCGACGAGGAGGACTACGACGACGGAGACTGCGATCAACGGCACGCTGCTGCGCTTGGCTGTGGATGACATTCCCGGCAGTCTTCCCGATGATTCTGAGCAAGCTCTGTGAAACTCGCCGAACCTGCGGCATCGGATCGAAACTTTGTGACCTGTAACACATTGTGCCGTAGGCTTGCGTCATGAGTACGACAGGACCGAGCGTGCACGAACTGCACTCGTTGGCCACTCGTCAGGACGGCTACTTCACGGCCGAGCAGGCCGGGGAGCTCGGCTTCGATCCGGCGATGGTGCGCGTCAACCTTGCCACGAACACGTGGACTCGCGTCGAGCGCAACCTGTTCCGTCTCGGCCAATGGCCACACAGCGAGCTCGAAGTGTTCGCGATGTGGTGTGCCTGGTTCGGCGGCGAGGCGGTGATTTCGCACCAGAGTGCGGCCGAGCTACACGGTTTCGGGCATCTGCACCCTCAATTCGTGCATGTCTGCGCCTTCGGCGACCTTCGATTGACCGACACCAGGCTCGCGGTGCATCGCCTCCGGCTCGAGCCGCGTGACGTCGAATCGGCAGGCACGTTCAATCTCACCACCCCGGTGCGTACGGTGCTCGACCTCGCCGCGGGTGGCATCTCCCAGATCACCCTCGATGAGGTGGTGTGCGACGCCGTCGCGATCGGTCGGGTGGACCCGCAGGCGCTGTACTTCGAGGCAGGCAGCAGCACCGATCGAGTGGCCGAACGCGTCGAACTGGCACTGTCGGCCTGCACGTAGCCGCGAAATCGGGTGCAGCCGACCGCGCTCACCGCGGCCGGCTGCACCCGATTCACGTTCTCGGTGCGACTACCGACCAGGGCACCGTCAACACGTTGTCGCGCATGCGCCGGCGGGGGAGAGTGACCGGAAGACCCTGCTCGGCAAGCACTTTCAGGGCTGCGCGCCAGCGCAGTCGAGGCCCGAACGGGGCCAGCGGTGCCGACACCGACCACGCTCTGTCCGCCCGCTGAAGCAGATCGTGCACCAGCTCGCCCTCGACGTTGCGGTGGATCAGTACCTTCGGGAGCCGCTCTGCGATGTCCGACGGCATCGCGACGTCGAACGGGTCCCACGCCAGTGTCAGTGATCGCGGGCCGTCGGCGTCGAGCAACACCCAGGCGCAGCGTCGACCGAGTTCGTCGCAGGTGCCGTCCACCAGCAGGCCGCCGGGTGCCAGGCCCGACAGAATGCGTTGCCACGCAGCCGGTACCGCGTCCTCGGGGTACTGCCGCAGTACGTTGAACGCCCGCACCAGGTTGGGGCGCAAACCGGCCAACTCGAAACCGCCGCGGGCGAACTCCACGCCGTCACTCCCCGGAACGACGCGTGCGGGATCGATCTCGAGGCCCGTCACGCGAACATCGGGCCGGACGGTACGCAGTCGACCGGCGAGTTCGAGCGTGGTGTTGGGCATCGCGCCGTAGCCCAGATCGACGACGAGGGGATCGGGTGAGTCGAGCAGAACGCGTCGAACATCGGGGTTGTGCGTCAGCCATCGGTCGCTGCGACGCAACCGATTGATGCCGGTGGTGCCGCGGGTGATGACGCCTTCGGGGGCAGGAGTGGAGCCTGCGGAACGACCCAGATGGGGAGTGGAGCCTGCGGAACGACCCCTGTTCGGACTGTTCAGGGCTAGGCGTTCTTTTCGAGCCAGTCGGCGGTCACTTCGCCCTCGCCGCGCCACAGGTCGATCAGGTTGACCAGCATGAGCTGCTCGAGCTTGCCTCCGATGAACGGCAGGAAGACCTTGGCCTCGGAGGAGGTGCGCAGGGTCGAGCCGCCGTTGGTCGGGAACAGCGAGGTGGTGCCCTTGAGTGAGCCCGGTCCGGCCGGAATCGACGCGTCGTAGTGGCCCGCGGTGACTTCCTCGTAGGCGTCGAAGTGCACGTTGCGGGTGATCACCATGTCCTTCTTCATCACCGTCTGCGCGATGTCGGGCAGTTCGGTGCGCGGGATGACGTGGTGCATCACGATGTCGATTCCGGCGTCGGACACCTCGAAGCTCTTCAGCTCGTTCTCCGAGTACTTACGCATCTCCTCGATGCGCGCATCCCAGTGATCGCGACTGGAGAGCGCTGCATAGACCTGCTGCGTCGAGTGGGTGAACCGGGCGGAGTAGTTCATTCGGCGAGCCATAGTGCGCCAGGTTACCCAGGAGTGGAGCCTGCGGAACGACCAGGTTGGGTCCGCAGGAGCGGAGCCTGCGGAGCGACCCGGTTGCTCAGTTCGTGTTCGCGGCGATCCAGTTACCGGTGAAGTCCTGTTCGTTGTCGATGAGGGAGAGCACCTGCTCGCTGATCATCGCTTCGATCTTGCCGCCGAAGATCGGGACCTTGACCTCGGTGGTGCCTGCCAGTGCGACGATCGTCGTCTCGCCCACACCGTCGAGCGTGGTGGTGCCGGTGATACGCGCCGGTGCACCCTCGACGGTCGCTCCGAACATGCCGTCGGCGTGGGTGCCGTCGAACGGCCCCCAGCTCTCGGTGCGTTCGATGATGAGGTTCCCCTTCTTGAAGGCGGTCACCGCGGACGGCAACTCCTCTTCGGGGACCGACTGGGTCATGACGACGTCGATGGTGCCGTCGCCGACGGTGACGCTCTTCAAGCTGGCACCGGGGCCGCCGATCTGCTCGATGCGGTCCTTCCAGTACTGCTCTGACGTCAGTGCGGCATGGACCTTGTCGGCGGAGGCGGGCACAGTCGAGCTGTGCTCAATGGGGCGAGGCATCCCCGCAGGTTACCGGGTGACTGAAGACGTTCGTGCGCGACCGGTAGCGTGAGAGTCCGTGCCTACTGCAATTTCGGAGCTCACCACCATTCGAGTGGGCGGCCCGGCCCGTGAATTCTGTGTCGCGACGACGGGTGACGAGTTGGTTTCGCTGGTGCGCGACGCGGATCGGGCCGGAACGGACGTGCTGGTCGTCGGCGGTGGATCCAATCTGGTCGTCGGCGACGACGGGTTCGACGGCCGGGTGATTCAGGTGACCGGCTCGCGGCTGGACATCGAGGGCGAGATCGTCACGGTCGATGCCGGTGTCGAGTGGGATGTCGTCGTACAAGCGACGATCGATGCCGGGCTGTCCGGTATGGAAGCGCTGTCGGGGATTCCCGGAACGACGGGCGCGACGCCCATTCAGAACGTCGGCGCGTACGGCGCGTCGACGTCGGAGCTGTTGCACGGTCTCACCGTCTACGACCGTGAGACCGAGGAGACAGCGGTGTGGACGCCGGAGCAGTGCGGTTTCGGTACGCACCGTTCGTCGGTGTTCAAGCGGTCCTCCCGCTACGTGATTCTGGACGTGACGTTCGCACTGAAGAAGACGACCGAGTCGCTCCCGGTGCGCTACGCGGCGTTGTCGGAGCGTCTCGACGTGCAGATCGGCGACGTCGTACCGGTGCCGGACGTCCGCGCAGCCGTACTGGCTCTGCGGGGCGAGCGCGGCATGGTGATCGACGCGGCCGATCACGACACGTGGAGCGTGGGGTCCTTCTTCCTCAACCCGGTGTTGCCGGAGGTGCCGGAGCAGGCGACCCACGCGCCGAGCTTTCCCGACCCTGCCGGTACCAAGATCCCGGCTGCCTGGCTGATTCAGAACGCGGGATTCCCGCGCGGTTACGGCACCGAATTCGGCCGCGGGACCGCAGCTCTGTCCTCCAAACACGTACTGGCCATCACGAACCGGGGCGGGGCGACCGCGTCGGACATCATGGCACTTGCCGCGCACGTGCGAGACGGGGTGCAGGAGAAGTTCGGCGTCACGCTCACGCCCGAATGTGACCTCGTCAACTGCGCGCTGGGTTAGAGCTACTCGAAACGGCGCATACGATGGAGCTTTGCGCGTCCAGCTCGTAGGAGGTAAATCAGTGCAGGTCACCAGCGTGGGACATGCGGGATTCCATATTCGGACCGAAGCCGGGAGCATCCTGTGCGATCCGTGGGTGAACCCGTCTTTCTACGCGTCGTGGTTCCCGTTCCCCGACAACTCGGCCCTGGACTGGGACGCTCTGGGTGATTGCGACTACCTCTACGTCTCGCACCTGCACAAGGACCACTTCGATCCGAAGAACCTGGCCGAGCACGTCAACAAGGACGCCACGGTGCTGCTGCCGGACTACCCGGTGCTCGATCTCAAGCACGAGCTGGAGAAGCTCGGCTTTCACAAGTTCTACGAGACGACGGACTCGGTCAAGCACACGATCTCCGGTCCCAAGGGCGATCTCGACATCATGATCATCGCGCTGCGAGCACCCGCAGACGGTCCCATCGGCGACTCGGGTCTGGTCGTCTCGGACGGCAAGACCGTCGCGTTCAACATGAACGACGCGAGGCCGGTGGACCTGGACGTCATGACCGAGAATTTCGGTCCCGTGGACGTGCACATGCTGCAGTACTCGGGTGCGATCTGGTACCCGATGGTCTACGACATGGTCTCGCGCGCCAAGAAGAACTTCGGTATCCAGAAGCGTCAGCGTCAGATGGATCGGGCGCGTCAGTACATCGAGCAGGTCGGCTCGACGTGGGTCATCCCGTCGGCAGGCCCGCCGTGTTTCCTCGACGACGAGCTGCGCTCGCTCAACGACGTCTACGGCGATCCGGCCAACGTGTTCCCGGATCAGATGGTCTTTCTCGAGCAGATGCGACTGCACGGGCACGACAAGGGCCTGCTGATGATGCCGGGCACCGCCGCAACGTTCGACGGTTCCGAGCTGCTCTCGCACGAGCATCCCATTCCCACCGCCGAGGCCGAGGCCATCTTCACCACCGGCAAGGCCGACTACATCGAGGCGTACGCCCAGCGTCAGGCGTCGGTCATCGCGGCCGAGAAAGCCGGCTGGGCTCCGGCCGAGGGCGAGCCACTGCTCGAGCCGATGCGGGGCCTGTTCGAGCCGATCATGGCGCAGACGGATCTGATCTGCGACGGCATCGGCTACCCCGTCGGAATCACGATGGGCGACGAAACCGTCGTGCTCGACTTCCCGAAAAGAATTGTGCGCGAACCGATCTCGAACGAGAAGTTCCGCTACAGCTTCACCATCCCGCCGGAACTCGTCCGCACCGCCATACGTGATCAGGAGCCGGACTGGGTCAACTCGATCTTCCTGTCCACCCGCTTCCGTGCTCGACGCGTCGGCGGCTACAACGAATTCCTCTACACGTTCTTCAAGTGCCTCACCGATGAGCGCATCGCCTACGCCGACGGCTGGTTCTCCGAGGCGCACGACGACACCGCCACGATCACGATGGGCGGCTACGAGATTCAACGTCGCTGCCCACACCTGAAGGCGGACCTGACGAAGTTCGGCATCGTCGAGGGAAACAAGCTCACCTGCAATTTGCACGGGTGGGACTGGAGCCTCGATTCCGGCCGCTGCCTCACCTCCAAAGGCCACGAATTGCGCACGCGCAAACTCTGAGTCATTCCGCAGGCTCCACTCCTGCAGCTGTGAGACTGCCCCCAAAAATCGGGGTAGTTCGCAGACGCAGGTACGTTGGACAACGTGCATGAGCAGGTAGAACAGACAAAACGGACGCGTGCGGTGTGGTTGATCGCCGTGCTCGTTGCCTTGGTGGCACTCGTGGCAGGCTGCACCGTCGGATCGGGGGAGGGCGGCTCGGGTGCCGCAGCCCCCACCACCGAGGCAGCGCCCGTCGCGCAGGTCACCGAGAACCCGGTCGCAGGTGCCGTCGACGTCAGTCCCGTCGCGCCGATCTCGGTCTCGGTGGCCGACGGAACGCTCACCGAGGTCGCGTTGACCAACCCCGACGGCAAGGTAGTCCAGGGCGCGCTCTCGCCGGACAAGACCTCGTACGCCATCACCGAACCCCTTGGCTACGGCGTCGAGTACACCTGGTCCGGCTCGGCCCTTGGCAGCGACGACAAGATCGTCGACATCGCCGGTGCCTTCACCACCGTCGAACCCGACAGCCGTACCTCGGTGAGCACCAACATCGGCGACGGCCAAGAGGTCGGCATCGCCGCGCCGATCATTCTGCAGTTCGACTCGGCCATCGCCGACAAGGCCGCCGTCGAGAAGGCATTGACGGTGACCACGAACCCGCCGACGCCCGGCGCGTGGGCCTGGTTCCCCGACGACAACGGCTCGCGCATCCACTGGCGTCCCACCGACTACTGGGCACCCGGCACGACGGTGTCGGTGGACGCCAAGCTGTACGGCGTGAACTACGGCGACGGCGCGTACGGGGCCGACGACGTCACCCTCAACTTCAGCATCGGACGCAGTCAGATCGTCGTCGCCGACGCCACCAGCCACCGCATGCAGGTGGTCCGCGACGGCCAGACGATCATGGACATTCCCGTCAGCTACGGCGAGGGCAACGAGGACCGCAACGTCACCCGCAGCGGCATCCACGTCGTCACCGAGAAGCACGAGGACTTCCTGATGTCCAACCCGCCGTTCTACGAGAACGTCCGCGAACGCTGGGCGGTGCGCATCTCCAACAACGGTGAATTCATCCACGCCAACCCGCTGACCACCGGTGTGCAGGGCGCATCGAACGTCACCAACGGCTGCATCAACCTCTCCGACGCCGACGCCCAGGGGTACTTCCAGACGGCGATGTACGGCGACCCCGTCGAGGTCACCGGAACTCGCATCGACCTCTCGGCAGCCGACGGCGACCTGTACGACTGGGCCATCGACTGGCCGACGTGGGAGTCGATGAGTGCGGTGTGAGCGCTACGCGCATGTGCACGGAAATTCGTAGTCCACTACGAATTTCCGTGCACATGCGGCGAAGCCGCTACTTCCGGGAGAAGCGCCCCGGACCGGCCTGATCACGTGGCTTGATGATGATCTGGTCGAGGTTGACGTGCGACGGGCGCGACGCGACGAACCCGATGACCTCGGCGATATCGCTCGCCGTCAACGGATCGATGCCCTGGTACACGGCGTCGGCCTTGTCCTTGTCGCCGTCGAACCGGACGAGCGAGAACTCGGTTTCGACGGCACCCGGCGCCACCTCGGTCAACCGCACCGGCTTGCCGAGCAGTTCGCCGCGTAGCGTCCGATGCAGCACTGCCTGAGCGTGTTTGGCGGAGGTGTAGCCCGATCCGTTGTCGTAGGCCTCGAACGCCGCGACGGAGGTGATGGTGACGATCAGGCCGTCACCGGAGTCGATCAGCTTGGGCAGCAACGACTTCGTCACCCGCAATGTACCGAGCACGTTGGTCTCCCACATCCAGCGCCAGTCGTCGAGGTCGGCGTCGATCACCGGGGCCAAGCCCTTCGCGCCACCGGCGTTGTTGATCAACACATCGACGCGGGGAATGACGGCGGTGAATGCGGCCACCGAATCCTCGTCCGTCACATCGAGTTCCAGCGCGGTGCCACCGATCTCCGACGCCAACTCCTCCAGCCGGTCGAGTCGGCGGGCGCCGATCACGACGTGGAATCCGTCGGCGGCGAGTTGGCGGGCGGTGGCCGCGCCGATGCCGGAACTCGCTCCGGTGACGACGGCGATTCGGGCATCGGGGGAAATCTGTTCGGACGAGGTCATGGCGAAATTCTATGTCGGGCGCATCGCATGCTCGCCGGGGCCCGATTGGACATCGGATGCGCGGATGCTAATTTTGGTTCCATGTCCGCCGGCGATACCACCGCGATGCGGGTCACCTATGTGACCGCATCACTCGGTTCTCGCTTGCCGCTTCCTCGGGAACTGTGTTGTCCCGGCCAAGGAATCTGTCTCTAGCCTCTTCGAGCTTCAGGCAGTCGATTCGCGTGCCGTGGCCCCTTCGTGGCCGCCGCACCCACCCTTGACCTGCACCACTTCTCCCTTTCTTCGCTGTTCGTCCGCGGTGAAAGGCCTGCACCTGCTGAGGATCTTCGACGGATGTCTGTCACCACGCTGCACCACACCCGCTCTGCCGCGCTGCGATCGCGTCTCCAACTCGTCCCACCCGATCTTCGGATCGCCGACGGCCCCGCCGCGTCGGTGCTTCGGGTGGCCTGCGTCGAAGGCCCGATCTCACGCGAGCGTGCCGCTCGCGCAACAGGATCGAGTATCGCAACGGTCAACCGTCAGGTGTCTGCCCTGCTCGGTGTCGGACTGCTCCGTGAGCGCGCAGACCTGGTGGCACCGGGGGCAATCGGACGACCGCGAGTACCGTTCGAGATCAACCACGAGCCCTTCTCGACCATCGGCATCCACATCGGAGCCATCGTCACGGGCATCGTCGTCAGCGATCTGCGTGGACGGATCCTCGGTGCCGTCGAGATCCCCACACCCGCTGGATCTTCGGAGGTAGCGCTGGCCTCCGTCACCCGCAGCGCCGGTGCCTTCGCCGGACGTTGGCATCGCCGCACCCCACTGTGGGTCGGGGTAGCGATCGGCGGACGCGTCGACACCGCGAGCGGCACGGTGGACCATCCGCGGCTGGGGTGGGAGAACGGACGCGTCGGCGGCATCATCGGCGGCGGACTGGGGCTACCGATCTCGGTCTCCGGTCACGTCGACGCGATGGCGGCCGCCGAGTTGCTCCTCGCGCCGCGCCTGTCGGACAGTGTTGCTGCGCAGAGCAACAGCGGAACCTCGCTGTACTTCTACACACGCGAGACGGCGGGCATGGCGCTGACCATCGACGGCCGCGTGCATACCCCCGCGAGCGGTCCTGGCTCCATCGCGCACCTACCCACCGGATCGTCGGCGCTGTGCAGCTGCGGCGCTCGAGGATGCCTCGAGGCCTCCGTCAGCGATCGAGCGGTGGTCGCTGCTGCCGTGGCGCGTAACATCGTTGCCCCGCAGCCCCGCCCGAGCGTCGCCGCGGTGTACCGGGCGGCACAGGGTGGTTCGGGGGCGGCGCGGGAACTACTCGTCGAGCGGGCGCAGATTCTGGGTCGGACAGTGGCGCTGCTGCGCGACATGTTCAATCCGGACCGCGTCGTACTCGGAGGCCAGGCGTTCACCGCTTACCCGGCCGGAATTCCGCATGTGGGTCAGGCCTTCGCGGCTCATTCGACATTGCCGCGCACAGATATTCGGGTCACCGGCTTCGGCGACCGAGTGCAAGAACACGCCGCGACAGTGGTCTCGCTCAGCGCTCTGTACGCGGATCCGCTCGCCTCGATGCGCAGGGCCGCGGCGTAGGTTGATCCGACATGAGCAGCCTCGATACGACAACCCCCGCAGCAGGACCGGTTCGCCAGGCCACCGGGGTCGACGGAGCCAACATCGTCTACCGCGTCACCGGTGACCCTGCGGCGCGGCCCCTGATCCTGCTGCACGGGTGGGCGCAGAGCTCGGCGTGCTGGGGCGAGGGACTGCTGGCCGAGCTGGCGGAGCGCTACCGCGTTCTCGCGGTCGATCTCCGCGGACACGGCTACTCCGACGCCCCGGCGGCCGGTTACGACGATCCGAAGATCTGGGCGGGCGATGTCGACGCAGTGCTCGCCGCCGAGGGCATCACCGCCGACGCGGTGCTGCTGGGGTGGTCGTACGGCGGACTGGTGATCTGCGACTACCTCGCCGAACACGGCACGGGTGCGGTGGCGGGCATCGTGCTCGTCGGCGCGATCACCAGCATCGGCAGGGGAGAGGCAGGCGGCCGCGTCGGGACGGCCATGCGTGCGGCGATCCCCGGTGCGATGGCCGAGGAGCCCCGCGTCGCGATCAAGGCACTCGGAAGTTTCGGGCACGCGCTGACCGGGCCGACGGAAGGGAAGGGCACGGAGGCACAGGCGTTGTTCGGGTTGACGCTGGCCACGCGGCCACGGGTTCGTGCCGCCCTGTTCGATCGCGCAATCGGGCACGACGACCTGCTGCGCAGCCTGGACATCCCGGCGTTCGTGCTGCACGGAACCGAGGACACCGTCGTCGACGTCTCTGCCGGACGGCACGCCGCGGAGCTCATTCCCACGGCCGTCGCGTCGTACTGGGAAGGCGTCGATCACGGCCCGTTCGTCGCCGACCCGCAGCGATTCTTCACCGAGGTGTCCGAATTCGTCGACGGCCTCGATGGGTGACGAGCCGGGCCGTGAGATGGGGTAGTTATCGAGACGTAATGTGGAGGCGTGCACACTGATGAAGTGACTGGACGCCAGCTGAACAGGGTCGCTGTGTTGTCCTTGCATACCTCCCCGCTGGCGCAGCCGGGAACGGGCGATGCGGGCGGTATGAACGTCTACGTGCTGCAGAGCGCGAAAGAGCTGGCCAAGCGGGGCGTGGAGGTCGAGATCTTCACGCGCGCGACGGCGTCCACCGACGCTCCCGTCGTCGAGGCAGCTCCCGGCGTGCTGGTGCGCAACATCGTCGCTGGCCCGTTCGAGGGGTTGGACAAGCACGACCTCCCCACCCAGTTGTGCGCCTTCGCAGCCGGGGTGCTGCGTGAGGAAGCTCGGCACGAACCCGGCTACTACGATCTGGTGCACTCGCACTACTGGCTCTCGGGTCAGGTCGGCTGGCTGGCGCGCGATCGCTGGGGGGTGCCGCTGGTGCACACCGCGCACACGCTCGCTGCGGTCAAGAACGCGTCTCTGGCGCAGGGCGACTCGCCCGAGCCCGCCGCGCGTCAGATCGGTGAGCAGCAAGTGGTCGCCGAGGCGGACCGGCTGATCGCCAACACCACCGAGGAAGCGAAGTCTCTCGTCGAGATCTACGGGGCGCAGCAGAGTTCGATCGACGTGGTGGCGCCGGGAGCCGATCTTGCGCAATACAATCCGGGAGACAAGCTCGCGGCGCGCGCCGAACTGGGGTTGAATCCCGACGAGTCGATCGTGGCCTTCGTCGGACGTATCCAACCGCTCAAAGCCCCCGATGTGTTGATCGCTGCGGCGGCCGAAGTGCTGCAGCGCAATCCGACGACGCCACTGCGCGTCCTCATCGTCGGCGGCCCGTCCGGCAGCGGATTGGACCGACCCGACAGCCTCATCGATCTGGCCGAGAGCCTGGGAATCACCCCGCACGTGACGTTCATGCCGCCGCAACCGTCGGCGCGCCTCGCACAGGTCTACCGCGCCGCGGACATCGTCGCCGTGCCGAGCTACAACGAATCGTTCGGCCTGGTCGCGATCGAGGCCCAGGCCTGCGGAACTCCGGTCCTGGCCGCCGACGTCGGCGGGCTCGGCGTGGCGGTGCGATCGGGCGAGACCGGACGGCTGGTGCAGGGCCACCGCACCGAGGATTGGGCGGATGCTCTCGCGGGCATGTTCTCGGATCGAGCTGCATTGGCCGACATGGCGACCGCGGCACCGCGGCATGCCCGCAACTTCTCGTGGGAGCACACCGCCGACGGGCTCATCGAGAGCTACCGGCAGGCGAAGTTCCACTTCGATCGAGGCGAGGGGCCGAGCGAGTTCTCTCCGCGACGCGTCCGAGGATTGTCGAAACTACGCAGATCAGGAGCTGTGACTGCATGAGCGAGACCGCCGAACTGATCGACCGGGCGCTGAAGGAACGCGAGCTGGACTACACCCGGCGCGGCGACGTGTTCACCGTCGAACTGCCCGGGGAACGCAAGCTCAAGACGACGACGATGCTGACCGTCGGGCATCACGGAGTCCGCATCGAGGCGTTCGTCTGCCGCAAGCCCGACGAGAACTTCGAGGGCGTCTACAAGTACCTGCTGCGACGCAACCGTCGCCTCTACGGGGTTCACTACACGATCGACAAGGTCGGCGACATCTACCTCGTGGGCCGAATGTCGTTGCACGCCGTCAACGGTGACGAACTCGATCGCGTCCTGGGGCAGACACTGGAGGCCGCCGACGGCGACTTCAACGTGCTGCTCGAATTGGGATTCGCCGAGTCCATCAAACGCGAATGGGCGTGGCGCGTCTCGCGCGGCGAATCGTTGGCGAACCTGAAGGCATTCGAGCACCTGGTGGACAAGCGGGAAGCGTAACTCGCTCGAAATGGGTCGGAGCGGCTGTCGGTAACGTCCGGTTCCTAGCCTGAAGCAATGACCAGGCCAGAGGACGCTCGCCCACCGGTGTTGCAGATGTTCGGCTACGGCCTGCAACACATTCTCTCTATGTTCGGTGGCGTCATCGCCGTTCCCATCATCGTCGGGGGAGCGGCCGGACTCTCCGGGGCCGATCAGGCTCTGTTGATCTCGTGCGCGCTGTTCGTCAGCGGCGTGGCAACTGTGTTGCAAACGATCGGCATCCCGTTCTTCGGCTCGCAACTGCCGTTGGTGCAGGGCATTTCGTTTGCGTCGGTGTCGACGGTTCTCACGATCATCGGCAGTGCCGAGGACGGACGGACCGGACTGCGCACCGTGCTCGGTGCCGTTCTGGTGGCCGCGCTGATCGGTTTGGCGATCGCCCCGTTCTTCTCGAAGATCGTCCGGTTCTTCCCGCCGTTGGTGACCGGATGCATCATCACCGTCATCGGGCTGTCGTTGATGCCGGTGGCGGCACGCTGGATCACCGGCCAGGAGATGGTGGGCGGTGCGCCGAACCCGAACTATCTGGACCCCGGCAACATCGGGCTGGCGATGTTCACCCTCCTCGCCGTGCTGGTGATGACCAAGATCCCCGGGCTGTCGCGGTTGTCGATCCTGCTCGGACTGGTCGTCGGCACCATCGCGGCACTGATCGTCGGCAAGACCGACTTCGGCGGCGTCGCCGACGCGTCCGTGGTGGCCGTCCCGACACCCTTCGCCTTCGGGTCACCGATATTCGCCGTCGGCGCGATCGTGTCGATGACCATCGTCATCCTGGTGATCATGGTCGAGACCACCGCCGACATCCTCGCCGTCGGCGAAGTGGTCGGAACCGACGTCGACTCCAAGCGTGTCGGTGACGGCCTGCGTGCCGACATGGTGTCCTCCGCGGTCGCCCCGATCTTCAACACCTTCCCGGCCACGGCCTTCGCCCAGAACGTCGGCCTGGTCGCGATGACCGGCATCAAGAGCCGCTTCGTCGTCGCGGTGGGCGGCGGCGTGCTTGCGCTACTGGGCCTTTCACCGATCCTCGCGGCCGTCGTCGGGGTCGTCCCGCTTCCGGTTCTCGGCGGTGCGGGAATCGCACTGTTCGGAACCGTCGCCGCCAGCGGTATCCGCACCCTCGGCAAGGTGGACTACGACAACAACACCAACGTCGTCATCGTGGCGGTGACCTTGGCGTTCGGCCTCATACCTGTTGTCGCGAGCGACTTCTGGGACGAATTCCCGGACTGGTTCGTGACGATCTTCCACTCCGGAATCAGTGCCGCCAGCATCGTCGCGGTGGTGCTCAACGTATTCTTCAACGTAGTCAAGCCCGGTACGCCATCGAACCCATCGGTGGTGGCAGCGGGCCCCGCAGTGATGGTGCGTGAGGACGAAGCGAAGGTGCTCGGCGAAGGCGGAACCTTGCCCCACAAGGCTGTGCCCGAAGAGGCTGTGCCCGACAAGGCTGTGCCCGACAAGGATGCCTGAGTGAAATCCTGCGCGCCCCCGCGCGCACGAGTACCGTCCCGGACCAGAAGAAACACATCTAAATTGGAGGACATCTTGTCATTCGTCACCCGCACGAGCACGCGGAAGGCAGCACTCGGCGGCGTCGCGTCGCTCGGTGCCATCGCCCTGATCGCAGGCTGTGGATCTGCTCCCGAAGACGAAGGATCGGGCGGAGGCGGATCGAGTGACTTCCTGCCCTGCATGGTCTCCGACAGTGGCGGATTCGACGACAAGTCGTTCAACCAGCTCGGATTCGAGGGATTGACCGAGGCCTCCGAAGAGCTCGGCGTCGAGCCACGCACCGTGGAGTCCGCATCGCCGACCGACTACGGCCCCAACATCAACAACCTCGTCGATCAGGGCTGCAACCTCATCGTCACCGTCGGATTCGATCTGGCCGACGCCACCAAGGTGGCCGCCGAGGCCAACTCCGACATCGACTTCGCGATCATCGACGACTCCTCGATCGACCTGCCGAACGTCAAACCGCTGACCTACGACGCGTCGCAGTCCGCATTCCTCGCCGGCTACGCGGCCGCGAGCTACAGCACCACCGGTGTGGTCGGCACGTTCGGTGGATCGCAGCTGCCGACCGTCACCATCTTCATGGACGGCTTCGCCGACGGCGTGAACTACTTCAACGAGCAGAAGGGCGAGGAAGTCCGCGTCATCGGTTGGGACGTGCCCTCGCAGAACGGCTCGTTCACCGGTGGATTCACCGCCAACGAGGTCGCGAAGAACACCGCCCAGGGTCTGATCGACCAGAACGCGGACGTCATCTTCCCGGTCGGCGGTCCCATCTATCAGAGTGCGGCACAGGCCATTCGCGACTCCTCGCGTCCCGTCGCGCTCATCGGTGCCGACGCCGACGTCTTCGAATCCGACCCCTCGGTCGGTGACCTGCTGCTCACCTCGGTGACCAAGGGCCTCAAGACCAGCGTCGACGAGGTCGTCGCCAACTCCGGTGCCGATGCGTTCGACAACACTCCCTACGTGGGCACGCTCGAGAACGACGGAGTCGGTATCGCACCGTTCCACGATTTCGAGTCCGAGGTCGACCCCGCACTGCAGGGCGAGCTGGACACGATCAAGGCCGGCATCATCGACGGGTCCATCACCGTCGAGTCGCCGTCTGCACCCAAGTAGTTCATGAAGCTCGAACTTCGCGGAATCACCAAACGATTCGGTTCGTTGATCGCCAACGACCATATCGATCTGAGCGTCGAATCCGGCGAGATCCACTGCCTCCTCGGCGAGAACGGTGCAGGCAAGTCCACGTTGATGAACGTGCTCAGTGGCCTGTATCGCGCCGAGGAGGGCCAGATCCTGCTCGACGACGTCGAGCAGAACTTCGCCGGACCGGGCGAGGCCATGACCGCCGGAATCGGCATGGTGCATCAGCACTTCATGCTGATTCCGGTGTTCACCGTGGCCGAGAACATCGTGCTCGGTAACGAAACCACCTCGCTCGGTGGACGACTCGACCTCGTGGCAGCGCGAAAGCTGGTGCGCGAGATATCCGCGAGGTTCGGCTTCGATCTCGATCCCGATGCCCTCGTCGACGATCTTCCCGTCGGCGTGCAGCAGCGGGTCGAGATCGTCAAAGCACTCTCTCGTGAGGCGAAGGTGCTCGTGTTCGACGAGCCCACCGCCGTCCTGACGCCGCAGGAAACCGACGATCTGATGCGGATCATGCGGGAACTCGCGGCGTCGGGCACCACGATCGTGTTCATCACCCACAAGCTGCGCGAAGTGCGCGAAGTAGCCGACAAGATCACCGTCATCCGGCTCGGCAAGGTCGTCGGCGAAGCGAAGCCGACCGCCAGCAACACCGAGCTCGCTGCGTTGATGGTGGGACGAGATGTGCAGCTGACCGTTTCGAAGGACCCGGCCACGCCCGGTACTGCGGCGTTGGTGGTCGAGAACCTGTCGGTGTTCGACGCCCAGGGCAACAAGACCGTCGACGACGTCAGCCTCGAGGTGGCGGCGGGAGAGATCCTTGCCATCGCCGGGGTGCAGGGAAACGGTCAGACCGAATTGGTCGAAGCCCTACTCGGGTTGCAGGGCAACGTAACCGGCACGATCAGCCTCGACGGCAATTCGCTCGTCGGGGCGACAGTGCAGGACGTGCTCGACGCAGGCGTCGGTTTTGTGCCCGAGGATCGCACCGTCGACGGCCTGGTGGGCGAATTCTCCATCGCCGAGAACCTCATGCTCGATCGCTCCAACAGCATGCCGTTCGTGCGGCGCGGCGCCGTGCAACGTGAGTATCTCAGCCAGTTCGCGGCGGAGAAGCTCAGCGAATTCGACGTTCGCGCACCAGGGATCGGCACCGCGGTCGGACGGTTGTCCGGCGGCAACCAGCAGAAGGTGGTGCTCGCGCGAGAACTGAGCCGTGATCTGCGGCTGTTCGTCGCTGCGCAGCCGACTCGCGGAATCGACGTCGGGTCCATCGAATTCGTGCACAAGCGCATCGTCGCCACCCGGGATTCGGGGATCCCGGTCATCGTGGTGTCGAGCGAACTGGATGAGGTGGCCGCACTGGCCGACCGCATCGCCGTCATGTATCGAGGAGCAATCGTGGGAATCGTCCCCGGGGATACGTCCCGCGAAACACTCGGATTGATGATGGGCGGTGAGCGCGGTGAGTGAGGCCCAGCAGCCCTCGAAATCTCATGTCGTGTTGCGGCAGATCTTCACCGGAAGCGCCATCATCTCGGTTCTCGCGGTACTGCTCGCGCTGATCGTCGGTGCGGTGCTCATCGCAGCCACCAACTCGGGCGTGCAGGAATCGGCCGGGTACTTCTTCTCCCGTCCCTCGGACATGTTGACGGCGATCTGGGATTCCGTTGCCGGGGCGTACTCCTCGTTGTTCCAGGGTTCGGTGTACAACTTCCGTCGCCCCGGATTCGAGAACGGCATCAGGCCGTTGATGGAGACGCTGACGTTCGCGACCCCGCTGATCGTCGCGGGACTCGGTGTGGCACTGGCCTTTCGCGTCGGTATGTTCAACATCGGTGGTCGCGGTCAGATGCTGATCGCCGCAGCATGCGCAGGCTGGGTCGGTTTCGGAGTTAACCTGCCGGCCGGCATTCACCTGCTGGTCGCCGTTCTCGCCGGTGTCCTCGGCGGCGCGGTGTGGGGTGGCATCGCCGGATTCCTCAAGGCGCGCACCGGCGCTCACGAGGTGATCGTCACCATCATGCTCAACTACATCGCGTTCTATCTCGTCGCGTATCTGCTGCGTACCCCCGGCGCGCTGCAGGCACCGGGATCGAACAATCCCAAGACCGCGCCCATCGCGTCGACGGCGGTGTTTCCCAAGCTCTTCGGTGACCGCTACAGCCTGCACCTCGGATTCGTGCTGGTGATCTTCGTGACGATCGCGGTGTGGTGGCTGCTCGAGCGATCGAGTCTCGGATTCCGCTTCCGCGCCGTCGGCGAGAATCCGCACGCGTCTCGCGTCGCAGGCATGAACGTCAACCGGATCTACCTGTACGCGATGATCCTGTCGGGTGCCCTGGTCGGCTTGGCCGGAGTGGCGCAGGTGCTGGGCACCGTCACCACAGGCTTCAGTGCCGATATCGATGCCGGCATCGGATTCGACGCCATCACCGTCGCGTTGCTCGGCCGATCGAAACCGTGGGGCGTGTTCTTCGCGGGAATCCTGTTCGGCGCGTTCAAGGCCGGCGGGTTCGCAATGCAGGCAGCCGAAGGCGTACCCATCGACATCGTGCTCGTCGTGCAGTCGGTGATCGTGCTGTTCATCGCTGCGCCGCCCCTGGTCCGAGCCGTGTTCCGATTGCCCAGACCCGGTGAAGAGAAACTCGCGAAGGCCGAGACCGCGAAGGTGGGTGCACTGTGACCACCTCCGTCGACGCCCCCGCCGGGGCGGTACTCGGTCGCAGCTGGAAGGCCCCGTCGATTCTCGGGGTCGCGACACTGCTCGCTCTGGTGCTGTTCGTCGTCAACAAGGGCTCGGGGACAAGCACATTCGCGCTGGCGTCGGAGGACGACTTCTTCGCGCTGCCTGCTGTGGGTGTGCCGTCGTACGGCACCGGTCTCGTCGTGGTCGTACTGCTGGCCGTGGTCACCGCCTACTCGTCGCTGCTGGCCTCGCAGTACCGCTCGACGCCCCTGTGGCTGTCGGCAGTGTTCGCCGTGCTGTTCGTGTTCGGATTCCTGGCCTGGGCCGCGGACGGCGAAACCATCCCCGTGCCCGGGTTGCTCATCGGGGCTGTCGCGCTGAGCACCCCGTTGATCTTCGGAGCCATGGGCGGCGTGATCTCCGAACGCGTCGGCGTCATCAACATCGCCATCGAAGGTCAGTTGCTCGCAGGTGCTTTCGTCAGCGCCGTCGTCGCGTCGATCACCGGCTCCGCCTATGTCGCGCTTCTCGCCGCCCTGGTCGCGGGCGCGTTGACGGCGTCCCTGTTGGCGGTGTTCTCGATCCGCTACTTCGTCAATCAGGTCATCGTCGGTGTGGTGCTCAACGTGCTGGTCGTCGGACTGACGAGCTTCCTGTATTCGGTGGTGCTCACCAAGAACGCCGAGACACTGAACTCACCACCGCGCTTCGCGCGCATCGACATTCCGGTGCTCTCGCAGATTCCGATTCTCGGTCCGGTGCTGTTCCGGCAGACGCTGATCGTGTACCTGATGTACATCGCCGTCGCGCTCGTGTTCTTCGGACTGTTCCACACCAAGTGGGGTCTGCGACTGCGTGCCGTGGGCGAGCATCCGCAAGCTGCCGACACCGTCGGAATCAACGTCGCCCGCACACGATTCTGGAACGTCTGCCTCGCCGGTGCCATCGCCGGTCTCGGTGGCGCGTACTTCACGCTCGGCTCGGTCGGAGCGTTCGGCAAGGAGATGACGGCCGGTGCCGGCTACATCGCTCTCGCCGCCGTGATCTTCGGTCGCTGGGATCCGGTACGCGCGACGCTGGCCGCGCTGCTCTTCGGATTCGCGTCGAATCTGCAGAACGTGCTGGGCATCATCGGGTCTCCGGTCCCCAGTGAGTTCATGCTGATGTTGCCGTACGTGGTGACCATTTTCGCCGTCGCGGGCCTGGTGGGCCACGTCCGAGGGCCGGCCGCGGCGGGCAAACCGTATGCGTCCCGAAGTTAGCGCCCGCGCTACCTGACTCACCGGTAGGGTCGCTGTCCGTTGTGACCGCTTTCACTGTAGGGTTCGGTCATTGTTGCCGCAGTTTTTCGAAGGAGAGCCATGAGCTTCCGCAGTCCCTTTCCCGATGTCGAGATTCCCGAACTCAGCGTCTACGACTTCCTGTTCGGCTCCATCGCCGAGTCCGACCTCGACAAGCCTGCACTGATCGACGGCACCTCGGGTGACGTCACCACCTACAAGACGCTGATCGGTCAGATCGACGCGATCGCAGGTGCGCTGGCTGCGCGTGGACTCGAGGTCGGTGACGTCGTCGGACTCCACTCGCCGAACGTGCCCGCGTTCGCGTCCGTGCTGCACGGGATCCTGCGCGCAGGCGGAACCGCCACGACGATCAACGCGCTGTACACCGCCGAGGACATCGCCAAGCAGCTCACCGGCTCGGGCGCGAAGTTCCTGTTCACCGTCTCGCCGCTGTACCCGCAGGCCAAGGCAGCCGCGGAGAAGGTCGGCATCGACGCCGATCACGTGATCGTGCTCGATGGTGCCGAGGGCCACCCCAACCTGCGCGATCTGCTCACCCAGGGTGCGCCTGCCCCCGAGGTCTCGTTCGATCCGGCCACGCACGTCGCAGTGCTGCCGTACTCGTCCGGCACGACGGGTGTGCCGAAGGGCGTCATCCTCACCCACCGCAACCTCGTCGCGAACGTGGCACAGATGGAACCGCGCGTGGGTATCGACAGCGACGACGCCATTCTGGCGCTGCTGCCGTTCTTCCACATCTACGGCCTGACCGTGCTGCTCAACATCGCTCTGAAGCTGCGTGCGCACCTGGTGACGATGCCGAAGTTCGATCTCGTCGAATTCCTGCGGATCATTCAGGATCAGAAGCTGACCTACCTGTTCATCGCACCGCCGGTGGCCGTCGCGCTCGCCAAGCATCCGATGATCGACGAATACGACCTGTCCAGCGTGCACACCGTCTTCTCGGGTGCCGCACCGTTGGACGAGGAACTGGGCAAGGCCGTCGCCAAGCGTCTGAACACACGGGTGCGTCAGGGCTACGGCATGAGCGAGCTCAGCCCCGTCAGCCACGCCATCCCGTTCGATCGCGACGACATGCGGCTCAGCTCGGTCGGCCAGCCGCTGGCGAACACCGAGAACAAGCTCGTCGACCCGGGTACCGGCAACGAGATCGACCTGCCCACAGAGGGATTGAGCGAGCCGGGCGAGCTGTGGGTCAAGGGACCGAACGTGATGGTCGGGTACCTGAACAACCCCACCGCCACCGCGGAAACCCTGGACTCCGACGGTTACCTGCACACCGGCGACATCGCCGTCGTCGATCCCGAGGGTGTCGTCTACATCGTCGACCGCCTCAAGGAACTGATCAAGTACAAGGGGTACCAGGTGCCCCCGGCCGAGCTCGAAGCCCTGCTGCTCACGCACGAAGAGGTCGCCGACGCCGCCGTCATCGGTGTGCTCGACGACGAGGGCGAGGAAATCCCCAAGGCATTCGTCGTCCGCCAGCAGGGTGCCACCATCGACGAGGAAGGCATCATCGCCTTCGTCGCCGAGCGCGTGTCGCCGCACAAGAAGGTACGACGCGTCGAGTTCATCGACATCGTCCCGAAGTCTGCAGCGGGCAAGATTCTGCGTAAGGACCTGAGGGCCGCGGAGACCGGAAAGTAGCTCGTCGATTCGACGGTCGCGCCCCTCACCATGTTCGACGGTGGGGGGCGCGACCGTGTCAGACGGGCTGGCTCATCGCGTGGTGTCGAACGGCGCTGGCGTACTTCTCCAGGGTGATCAACGGTGGCCGGTCGACGAGCGAGAGCGGTGCGACGGTCGTGGAGAGTTGATTTCCGGCTGTTGCGAACGTGGTGAATCCAGCACCCGAGTCGTGCAGGCCCAACCGCGAGAACATCGTGGCGATGATCTGGCGGCTCATGACAGCAAGTTCGGAGGTCGGCCGGTTTCGGTGCCGACGGGTCCCGAGGCCGATCTGTCCGATCGCGGCCCCGCCGAGGCGGTGGTAGGTGTCCAGCAGCAGACCGATTTCGACACCGTAGCCGGGGGCGAACCGGAGGGATTCCAACAGTTGCCTGGTAGCGGCGTATTCGCCGCCCAGCGGTTGGAACACTCCCGCGAGTTCCGGAACCAGCGCGGTCAACAGGGGCCGTACCGTCAGCTGAGTGACTCGGCCGCCGCCGTCCTCGTCGGTGCTGTCGCCGATCGTCAGTGGACGGCGGTAGAACCCCTTCACCAGCTCGATGTCCTCTGTCATCAGCAACGGGCCGACCAACGCGGGAACGAAGTGCGAACCCGGCTCCACCAGATCGGAATCCACGAACACCACGATGTCGCCCGAGGTGGCCGCCACTCCTCGCCACAGGACTTCACCCTTGCCGCGAACGACGGGTACGCCCGGGAGCGCCTCCTCCCTGGACACCACGGTGGCACCGGCGCTGCGCGCTCGTTGCGCTGTGCGATCGGACGATCCCGAATCCAGTACGACCAACTCGTCGATCAGGCTGTCCAGGTGCGGACTCATCGACGAGATGACGCCGGCGACGGTGTCCTCCTCGTCGAGCGCCGGGAGCACAACGGACACCGTCCGACCCCGCTTGGCCCGAACGAGGTCTGCGACCGGCCACGGAGGTCGGACCCAGGTGGCGGCAAGAGCGGGTGTGCCGACAGCGTCGAATCGGTTCATCGAGTTTCCTTCGTTGTCGCGCGATACGTCACGGATTCAGCGGGTGCCCGTCGGCAGGTCCATGGATGGCGCGATCACCGACCACGCGTCGTGCAGATCCTGTTCCCAGTAGGCCCATGAGTGGGTTCCGGTGGGTCGAAAGTTGTAGGTGGCCGCGATGTTCAGCTCCTGTAGCCGTTGCTGCATCTGTCGGGAACAGTTGTCCGTGGTCGCTTCGATGACCGCGCCGACGGCCAACTGCTGCGCGAGCTTGCCGTAGTCGCTCCCGATGCCGGGGCCACCGGGCACGTCGAATGCACCCGGAGCTCCCGTCCCGCTCGATATGTAGACGGCGATGCCGCGCAGACCCTCTGCATGGACGTAGGGGTCGTTGGCCGCCCAGCCGTCACTGCCGGGAGGACCCCACATGTTCGTGGTCGATCCACCGCCGCGGGCTTCGACAACGGATCTGACATACATCGCACCGACCGGGTCGCTGGTGCGCGCGCAACCGCTGAACGAGGAGACCGAGCGATACACCGAAGGATGAGCGATC
Organism: Rhodococcus sp. ARC_M5; assembly: GCF_022810405.1. GTDB lineage: Bacteria > Actinomycetota > Actinomycetes > Mycobacteriales > Mycobacteriaceae > Rhodococcoides > Rhodococcoides navarretei. Next base: position 117,941 of record NZ_JALGQE010000002.1, on the reverse strand, counting down.
GCGAGCTGAAGTACCGACGTTCCGGCCATCGAGATACCGGCGACCGAATTGACACCGTTGGTGTCGAGCAGCGTGTTCATCAGCGGTGGAAGTTCGAGACCGAGGAACGTGGACCACTTGTTTCGGCCCAGCACCGGGTCGTCTCGCAACCAGTCGGTGTAGTAGCTGGCCGCACCACCCCGCGGCACCACGACGTTGACGTTCTTGGCTCCGAAGAATCCGGCGATGTCGGTCTGATCGAACCAACTGCTTCCGCCGTCTCCGCCGGCGGCACCGTTGAGCAGGTAGAGGGTGGGCGCACCGGACGCGTCTGCCCGGAACACGTCGATGGTGATCTCGCGGTCCATCGCAGCGGAGTGAACCTGCACGACGTCGCGGCGTACACCGACGCTGTCGACGGCGACGATCGACGACTCCGGGCCTGCCGTGGCCACAGCGGCTGAGCCCGACATGAGCACGACGACGGTCACGAGCACGCCGAGAGCCGACACCGTCGCCTGGCGAAGGCGAAATCGACTGCGCATCAACCGTTCCTGACATCGAGGGAGCAGCGCCCAGCACGGGATACGGCGGGCGCGATGTGTCACCGACGGTAGAGCGAATCACTGCGATCGACAACAATGCTGACGATCCTTCATTTCTGACACAGATATCCCGCGAATTGTTGTCGATTTTCCAGAATGCCCGTCGACGGGGTTTCTTCGATTCGGCTCGAATGATGCACTGACTCCTCCGACGCACTTCACCGTGTCGGATCGCTCTGTCTCCTTCGAAAGGTTGTGTCGTGGTCGCATTCGGACTCATCGACGAGTGGAAGCCGGCTCCAGGACCGCTCACCACGTGGTCGCCCACCGTCGCCTCACGAGCTGCCGCCGCGGCTGCGCCCGCCCACCCGGCACCCCCCTCTCACATCCAGCAGGCGTACCTGGAAGCTGCGTACCGCAACCGAGGGTCGTCGTTCCGCTTCTCCCGGTTGTGCCTGGTGACGTTCCGAATCGAAGGCGCACTGGACCGCTCGGCGATGGGCCAGGCGTTCAATACGTTCGTCACCCGACACGATTCCTTCTGCAGCTGGTTCTCCACGACGGCCGAGGGTTCGACGCGCCACCTCGTCGATGCCGCCGACATCGCGCTCGAGCCAACCGATTTCGGAGTGCCCTCGGACTCCGAGGCCATTCGGCGTCATGTGCAGGACAGCACGCCCGGCCCCGACAGCTGGGATTGCTTCTCCTTCGGGACGATCGAGCACGACGACCACTTCGTGGTGTACGCCGCCGTCGACCATCTCGACACCGACGGCATCTCGCAGGCGCTGACGTACTACGAACTGCGCCAGCTCTACCGCAATGCGGTGACGGGGGAGTCCGACGGACTGTTCACCCCCGGCAGCTATCTCGAGTACTGCCGGCGCGAACGGCTGGAGAGCGACGCCACGACCCTCGACAGTCCTGCGGTCCAGACCTGGATCGACCTGGTCACCGACAACGGTGGAGATCTTCCGACGTTCCCACTTCCGTTGGGGCGCAGCAGTGTCGACTACACACGAACGTCCCACAGTTCGTTCCCGCTGTTCGACGGCGCGAGGGCGCGGGCCGTGGACGAGGCGTGTGCAGCCGTGGGAGTCAAGTTCATCGGCGGCATCTTCGCCGCAGCGGCCCTGGCGGAGTACGAGCTGGCCGGCCGGAGCAGCTACCTGGGCTTGACGCCCAAGAGCACGCGGTCGACGCCAGGTGAATTCGCGTCCATCGGGTGGTACTCGAGCCTGATTCCCGTGCGTTTCGATCTCGGCGCGCAGCCGACGTTCCTGACCCTCGCAGTCCTCGCGCAACAGGCGTTCGACTCCGGCAAGCTGCTGGCGAATACCTCGTACCACCGGGTACTCGAACTGGCGCAGCCGGAGCACGGGATCACGACGCAGCCCGGTTGGACTGCACCGATGATCTCCTACGTGGACGTTCGTAAGCTTCCCGGGGAAGCCGAACTGGATGCGGCCGGGGCCGGTCTGTACGGAAACCGCGGCAGCTCCGAGGAAGTCTTCATGTGGATCAACCGATTCGAGGACCACACGGGTGTCGAGTTCCTCTACCCCGGCACCGACGAGGCCGACCGATCGATCGACCTGTACTTCTCGAAGATCGCCGAGATCTTCACGGCCGTCGTCGAATCGGGCGACTACACGCCGCAGATCGCGAGCGTGTTCACGCACGAGCTCCCGGACGTCAGCAGGGTATGACGCACCCGCGCCGCGGTTCGTGGCTCACGCTCGGCGCATGTCTGCTGGCGGTCACGATGCAGATGATCGACGTCACCGCCGTCACCGTGGCGTTGCCGTCGATCGGTCGGGATCTGGATGCGTCGGGAGCACAGCAGGTCTGGATTCCGACGGCGTACCTGCTCGCGTTCGCATGCGCGCTGCTGACGATGGCCCGGGTGGGGGAGGTGTTCGGGCGCAGAACCGTGTTCGTCACCGGGACTGCACTGTTCGCGGTGACATCGATGCTCTGCGCGTACGCGCCCACCGTCGAGTTGCTCGTCCTCGGTCGCGTGCTGCAAGGACTTGCCGGAGCGGCGATGTCGGCTCAGACGGTGGCGATCGTGACCGCCGCGTACTCCGGCACCAGGCGCACCATCGCTTTCGCGCTGTACGGCGGCACCGCGGGACTGGCCGGACTCGCCGGACCGTCCATCTGCGCACTGCTGCTGCACCTCGACATTCTCGGAACGGGCTGGCGCGCACTATTTCTGATCAACGCTCCGATCGCTCTGGCCGCTGTTGCGATCGGCCGACGGTTCGTCTCCCCGGGTTCCGAGCATGTTCGAGTCGGTAGCGGTGGGCGGTTCGACCCCGTCGGTGCTGCCCTGTGGTCGATCGGCGCACTGCTGATCGTTTATCCCGTCATGGCGAGTTCGAGCTTCGTTGCTGCTCTACCCGCCGTGGCGCTCGGTCTCGCAACACTGACGGGATTCACGGTATGGGAACGGCGACGACGGGCAGCCGGAGCACACGTCATGGTGAACATCGGCTTATTCGGTGAGCGCGGATTCTCGTTGGGCTGCGCCGTCTCGGCTCTCGTGTACGGCACGTTCACCGGGTTCATCCTGACGATGTCGGTGACCCTGCAGACCGGCCTGGGGAACAGCGCGTCGACGGTGGGAGCGATCACCGTTCCCTTCGCACTCGGAGCCGTCGTCGCGTCCGTGGCTGCGCCGGTATCGTTCCGGCGCTGGGATTCTCGGGTCGTGGCGGCGGGAGCGGCGGCGATGGGGATATCGCTGTTCGTCCTCGGCGTCACCACCGACCACCTCGATCGAGCCGGCTTTTCCTGGTGGATGGCGATCCCTCTGATTCTGGTCGGTGCGGGCTTGGGTTCGGTGATCGCACCGCTGCAGAGCACCATCGTCGCTGGGGTCGAGCCGCACTCCCTCGGCTCGGCCTCGGGAATTCTGCCGACCGTCCAACAAGTGGGATCGGCGGTGGGAACTGCAACGACCGGTGCCGTGTACTTCGCTCTGCTTCCCTCGGAGCCGGTCGCTGCCGACTACCTGGCGTCGCAGCGGACGGTGCTGTTCGGTCTGGCCGCGACCATGGTGGTGGCCACGATGATCGCGGCCGCTTTACCGCGAGGCGATCGCAGGCCTGCCGACCGCGACCCATCGATGGTCTCCACCGGTGCACCGTGATGCCTCCGAAAACAATTGAGCAACAACGCAATCACCCACTGTTTCACCCGAATCAGGTGTTCGGGCCGATCGAAATCGAGAAGAGTTACACCATGCTTCGCACCTTCGTGACCTCTACGCTCGTCGTCGGGCTGATGTCGATGTTGCTCGTCTGTGCACCTCAGGCGTCGGCTGCGCCCACCGGTCCGACACCGGTGCCCGGCACCCTGTACGCGTCGGTACCGGATCTGTCCGGAACCAGCAACGGTGACGTCCTCGATACCAGGCGATTTTCGAGTCCGCTGTATCCCGGAGCCGACATCTGGCAGATCCAGTATCGCTCGTCCGACTCCAGGGGCGACGCGATCGCTGCGGTGACGACCGTCCTCGCAGCTGCGAACCGCGTACCCGGTGGCCCTCTGCTGTCCTATCAGCCGTTCGTCAACGCGCTCGGGTTGCAGTGCGCACCGTCGGAATCACTGTTCGGTGCCGATCCGACGACCGGTGTTCAGGAGCGCGAGTTTCTCAATCTGGCACTGATGCGAGGTTGGTCGGTCGCGGTGCCGGACCACCTCGGACCCGACAGTGCTTACGGCGCAGCAAAACTGGGTGGTCAGATCACGCTGGACGGTATCCGCGCCGCGCAGCGAGTTCCCGAGCTCGGGCTGTCGGCCGGTCCGGTAGGAATGGCCGGGTACTCCGGTGGTGGCATGGCGACGGCCTGGGCTGCAGCGCTCGCTCCGAGCTATGCGCCCGAGCTGAACATCGTCGGTGCCGCAGCCGGTGGTGTTCCGGCGGACCTGGACAACATCGCTCGCTCGCTCGGCTTCCAGCCGCACCAGGCATTCGGGCTCGCGTTTGCTGCCGCTCTCGGCCTCGAACGCGAATACCCCGATCGTCTGCCGATCACCGCGCAACTCAATCCCGCAGGCCTGGCGCTGAAGGATCAGGTCTCGAACGCGTGCACACCGGTGATCCTGGCGACCGGAGCCTTCAAGAGCGCCCTGGCGGTCTCCACCACGACGTCGCTGGTGGACAGTCCGGAGGCGCAGCAGATCATCGACGAGAACAGTTTGGTGCGGTATCCGGGTGTTCCCACCGCACCCACGCTTCTGTGGGGAAGCGACAACGACCCGCTCATTCCGATCACTGCATTGCGTGACACCGCGGCGAGGTACTGCGCCAGTGGGGCGACCCTGCAGTTCGACGTCGTACATGCTCCGCAGCACATTCAGGCCGCATTCGAGGGACTGCCGGCAGCTCTGACGTTCCTCGACAACAGGTTTCGGGGTGTCGCACCGCCGACGAACTGCATCCGATGAGACTGTTCGCACGTGCCGTGGTTGCTGCGACCACCGCTCTGGTCGTGTCCACCACGCCTGCTCATGCAGCGGAACTTCCGGTGCTGGCACCGCAGTCGCTCGGCGACTTCTCGGTGCAGACTCGCTACTTCGACGTCGCAGTGGGCCCCGAACGTGATCAGCACTGCACCGTCGTGGGTGACATCTACGTTCCGGCCGGGCTCGGACCGGAGCGCCGCGCCCCGGCCATCCTGACCAGCAACGGGTTCGGGGGGTCCAAGGACGACCAATCGGGTGCCGCGGCGAGATTCGCCACTCACGGCTACGTGGTTCTGTCCTACTCCGCATTGGGTTTCGGTGGCTCGACATGCAAGATCTACTTCGCGGATCCCGACTACGACGGCATGGCCGCGTCGGCGCTCATCGGCTACCTTGCCGGCGACAACGACGGCGTATTCACCGACGCTGCTCTAACTGCGGAAGCTCCCGCTCTCGATGTGGTTCGCCTCGATGCTCCGCAGGATCCCCGCGTCGGGTATCTCGGTGGGTCCTACGCCGGCGCAACAGGATTGGCGACCGCATCGATGGATCCGCGACTGGACACGGTGGCGTCGATGATCACCTGGAACGACCTGTCGCGTTCGCTGGCACCGGAGGCGACCGGCCGACGGCCGGTGGGGCCGATCAAGAGCGTGTTCGGGTCGGCCTTTCTGGCGGCCGGAGCGATCCTGACCGGTCCGCTCGGTTACGCCGCCGATCCGGCACGGGCGGCGGGGTGCCCGAACTATGCCGAGTGGGTGTGCGACGCGGCACTCGATTTTGCTGCGAACCGGCAGCCGGGCCCGGCAACTCTGGCGGCCATGCGTCATGTCTCACCCGTCGACTATCTCGATCGTGTCGACGTTCCGGTTCTGCTCGCCCAGGGGCAGAAGGATTCGTTGTTCGGCCTCGACGAAGCCGCCGCTACCTTCGAGGCGCTGCGGTCGCGCGGGGTGGAGACGTCGATGATCTGGCATTCGTGGGGACACAACGATCGCAAGGGCTATCCGGGCGAGTTCGACATCAAGGCACCCGACCCGTTCGCCCAGCACGAGGCGGCCCTCGTCGGCAACTGGCTGGACCGACACCTCAAAGATCGCGACGTCGACCCGGGCCCGGCATTCACCTATTTCCGGGACTGGGTGCCCTACACCGGCGTCGCGTCGCCGGCCTACGTCGAATCCGAGACATTACCCGTCGGTGCCCGCCGCGCGTTCCGATTGTCCAATGGAGTGCTGTCCGAGGGTGATTCGACGAATGATGCGTGGACGCAGACGATTCGGGGTGCAGGTGCGTCGATGCCCACCACGTTCGGACTCCCGAATCTCGCGGCCGAATTGCCTGTGCCGCGGGTCTCGCTACCCGGTTCTGCCGCGTCCTGGACAACCGCGCCGCTCACCGAACCCGTCGACGTGGTCGGCTCACCGGAGTTGTCCATCGGTCCCACGGTGTCCGGTCCCGCGACGGTCTTCGTCACCGTCCTCGACGTGGCACCGAACGGTGTGCGGAGCCCGATTCACGGACTCGTCGCACCGGCCGTACTCACCGGATCTGGGGACCCGGTGACGATCTCGCTGCCCAGCATCGTTCATCGATTCGACCGCGGTCATCGCGTCGGGGTCGAGATCACCGCGTCGGATCCGTCCTTCGCCGGTGGGCCGGGTCCAGCGGACGTGACCGTCTCCTCGGCGGATCCGATCAACCAATTCTCGTTGCCCACAGTGCCGTGACACTTCGATTCGATTTCTCCGAAAGGCTCGCCGTGATCCGAAAACTTCTTGCCCTTGGCTCCATTCTGGTGGCACTCTGCGCGTCCCTGTTCGCAACGGGCGCAACAGCTTCGGCGGCTCCCACGCCGACGATCCCCGATCCGGACATCTTCTACGCGGCACCGGCCGACATCGCCGATCACGCGCCGGGTGACATCCTGGCCAGCCGTCGGGCCGACGCATGGATGTATCCCAATACCGACATCTGGCAACTCAAGTACCGGTCGACCAATTCCGCAGGTGCCCCCGTCGCCGCCGTGACCACCGTGCTGATGCCCCGCGGTAGAGGTGCGGGAACGCCACTCGTGTCGTATCAGGCAGTGATCAATGCCCTGGGCGTCAAATGTGCACCGTCGCATGGTCTCTTCACGTACGAGATCGGCGAAGCCCCGAGCCTGTACCTCGGAATGGTGGCCCGCGGTTGGGCGGTTGCGGTGCCGGATTACCTCGGACCGACCGGTGCCTACGGCGCTGCCGAGTACGAAGGTCGGTTGACGCTCGACGGCGTTCGGGCCGTGCAGAACTTCGAGCAGTTACCGCTGAAGGACAGCCCCGTTGCACTGCTGGGTTACTCCGGAGGTGCACTGGCGACATCGTGGGCCGGTGCGATGGCACCCACATACGCCCCCGAGCTGAACATCGTGGCCAGCGTGCACGGTGGAACGCCCGCCGACTTGGGGTTGATCGCAAAGAACCTGGGCTACAGCGCGATTCCGCACCCGGCCTTCGGAATGGCGCTGGCGGCATCGCTCGGACTCGAACGTGAATACCCGACCGAGTTCCCCGTCTCGGAAAACCTCAATGCGGCGGGCCTGGCGCTGCGAGATCGCGTGAGCAACGAATGCCGGCGCCCCATCATCATCGGTGGAGCGTTCAAGAGCGCCCGGGACCTGTCGAACGTCGACATCGCCTCGCTGCCCTCGGCGCAGGCGGTATTGAAGAAGAACAGTCTCGTCGACTACGAGGGCGTGCCCTCGGCCCCGGTGTACATCTGGCACGGAATCAACGACTTCATCACCCCGTTCGCGCCGATGAAGGAGACGGTCGACCGATACTGCGCAGCCGGTGCCACGGTGCAGTTCAGGGCGTATCCACTCGCGGAGCACTTCAGCGGATCGCTCGTCGGACTGCCCGAGGCCTACGCCTACGTGGACGCCCGATTCCGAGGTGAGCCGGCACCGTCGAATTGCCGCTGACGCCTTTCGTCCGTCGTGACCTCACACCCTGTGTGCAGACCGCGCGCCCCTGCTCCGAAGTGAGCGGGGGCGCGCAGTCGGTAACAGGGGTGTGAGGTTGCCGTGGAACCCAGGCGATGTTCGCTGCGTCCAACCAGATGTGAGTGCAACGCGGTGGTGGGTGGCGGGTGTGGTCGGCGTGATGGTGTCGGTTGCTGGATGTGGCGGGGCGACGGAGGATGCGCCGGTCGCAGAGTCGGCAACGAGCTCGGTGGTTGCGACGCCGTTGGCAGCGAAGCCATGGGATCCCTGCACGATTCCGGACAGTGCAGTGGAGGCAGCGGGATTGGATGTGGGAAGCAAGAGTGCGAACCTGTTCGGAGAAGCGCCGATCTCGACCGACTGGATGACCTGCATCTGGACGGACCCCGACCCTGGGTCGTGGTACTTCCTGGGCATGTTCTCGGGCTTCCACTCACTGGACGATCTGCGAGGAAATGATCGATTCGGCCAGTTCTCGAAGGTCGACGACCTCGGCGGTTACCAGTTCTTGCGCGCGGACCGTCCGGCCGGACGAAGTTGTGGCATGGCATTCGAGGTGGAGAAGGGTCTGGTGTATTTCGTCCTCGACACAATGGGTTCCGAAGAACCGCAGGGTGACCCGTGCGTGGAGATCATGCGGATCGCAGGCTCTCTGCGTTCGTCGCTGCCTCCGGCAGCAAATTGACCGAAGGGGGGCTTGGTGGGAACCAACGTCGATAGTCTTGCAGCGTCGATGCAGCAGTGGCGCAACCTGTCCGAGCAGGCGGCCGCAGGAGCGCTCGAGATTCCGGAGGGCGTGGCGTTCCAATGCGACCAGGCGTGCGCCGAGTGCCTGAGACACCTGAATGGGATGTTGCAAAAGACCGAGTTTCTCGTCGATGTCGACGCATTCGGCACGCTTCCTTCAGCTCGACAGCTGGGGCGCAAGTTCAAGCGACTGGCCGATGGGGAAGAGCGGTCGGCGGCCGTCGCGATCAGGCAGCACATCGAGGTCATCGAACTGATGCGGTCGGTGTTCAAGCGCTATTTCGTCGACACCGAAGGGCTCGATCGGAGTGTGGGAGCTCGGATCGGCGGTATCGGGGCCGGCCTGGGGGAGTGAGTCTGCAACCTCACACCTTTTCTGCACACCTCACACCCCCGCTATGACGTGAACCCAGGCGCTCGGTCGGCACAAAGGGTGTGAGGTCCAGTAGATCAACGCGACGAAGCGTCGAACATTGTCCGAAATGTCCGTAATGCTAACCCCTGCAACACAATCGAGACAACATTCGCGAATCGGATGACTTAGTCTGCGATCGTGAATCTCTCCGCTGCCCGTCTGGTACAAATGCGACCGCGCGACCCGAAGGAACCGCATCGCTCCGCGAGCCCGCTCGAGTTGTTCTTCGACCTGGTGTTCGTGGTCGCCGTCAGCATCGCCGCGGTGCAACTCCATCACGCCCTCACCGAGAATCACGTGCGCGACGGCATCATCAGCTACCTACTGGTGTTCTTCGCGATCTGGTGGGCGTGGATGAACTTCACGTGGTTCGCCACCTCCTTCGACACCGACGACTGGCTCTATCGCACGCTGACCGTCGTACAGATGGTCGGAGTTCTGGTCCTGGCCGCTGGAGTCGACTCGGCGTTCAACGACAAGAACTTCACCATCGTCGTGATCGGTTACATCGTGATGCGCATCGCCATGGTGACCCAGTGGCTGAGGGCGTCGAGACACGACGAACTTCGCAAGACTGCGCTGACCTACGCGACAGGCATTGCGGGAGTGCAGGTTCTGTGGATTCTCTGGGTGCTGTTGCTCGACGGCACCACTGCCGTCGTGGTGTTCCTCGCCCTGGCCGCAGTCGAGATGTCGGTGCCCCTGATCGCCGAGCGCAAGGGAACCACCCCCTGGCATCCGCACCACATCACCGAGCGCTACGGACTGTTCACCCTGATCCTGCTCGGAGAGAGTTTGCTGGCCTCGGCCAACGCCATCATCGAACCGCTGCACGACAAAACTGCACTGGCACCGTTGATCTCGATCTCGATCCTCACCGTGATCGTCACCGCGAGCCTGTGGTGGATCTACTTCTGGCCCCCGCATCACCGGGCGATCGGAATGTTCGGCAACTCGGTGGTCTACGGCTACGCGCACTACTTCATCTTCGCGGCAGCGGGTGCGTTCTCGGCCGGCATCGAGGTCGAGATCGACGTGCTGACCGAGCACAGCGCGCTCGGCGACGTAGCCGCGTCGTTCACCGTCACAATCCCGATCGCGGTGTTCGTGCTCGGTGTCTGGCTGATCGCCATCCGCGCCCACGCGGACCGCGTCGTCAACGTCGCAGTTCCGGTCGGTGCTGTGCTCGTGTTGTTCGACCCGATCATCCCCATCCCGATCACCCTCACGGCAGTCGTCATGATCATCATGGTCGGCGTCCTCGTCGCACGCGGGCCAACCAGCGACGAGCATGAGAAACTGGCCACATGAGTATCGGAACATTGATCCTGCTTCGCCACGGCGAGAGCGAATGGAACGCCTCCAATCAGTTCACCGGTTGGGTGGACGTGCGACTGACCGAGAAGGGTGAGGCCGAGGGCAAGCGTGCCGGCCAGCTTCTGGCCGAGGCGGGCGTCCTGCCCGACCTGCTCTACACCTCGCTGCTGCGCCGCGCGATCAGCACCGCCAACCTCGCACTCGACGCGGCCGACCGGCACTGGATCCCGGTGGTCCGCGACTGGCGTCTGAACGAACGGCACTACGGCGCGCTCCAAGGTCTGAACAAGGCCGAGACCAAGGACAAGTACGGCAACGAGCAGTTCATGCTGTGGCGTCGTAGCTACGACACCCCGCCGCCCGCCATCGAGGTCGGCAGCGAGTTCAGTCAGGATGCCGATCCCCGCTACGCCGATCTGGACAGCGTTCCGCTGACCGAGTGCCTCGCAGACGTCGTCGAGCGGCTCATCCCGTACTTCGAGGAGACGATCGTCGCCGATCTGAAGGCAGGCAAGAACGTCCTCGTCGCTGCGCACGGCAACTCGCTTCGCGCGCTGGTGAAGTACCTCGACGAGATCTCCGACGCCGATATCGCCGAACTGAACATCCCCACCGGAATCCCGCTGCAGTACGACCTCACCGAATCGGGCGGCAAGTTGAAGCCCACCAACCCCGGCGGGACGTATCTCGACCCGGAAGCCGCGGCTGCAGGTGCAGCCGCCGTGGCAAACCAGGGCGGTAAGTAGCTTCACCTCCGACAAACCGACCTTTTGTCGTAACTGCAGGTGAACGATCGAAGAACACTGCCGACGAGGACTATGACGACCAGGGAAATGCCTGCACCCTGCGTATGTGAGCTGTCCATCGAACGTACGATTCCGGTGTGAGTGTTGCATCGGCCGTACTGCTGGCTATCGCCGCGGCCTTCGTGGGATACCTCGTCGGCGGTGTTCTGATTCCCTACCTCAATACTCGACACTCGGAGCGTCGTCGCGCCACGTCCGGTCTGACGATGTCGCAGGTACTGGACCTGATCGTCCTCGCGTCGGAGAGCGGTATCGCCGTTGTCGACCAGTTTCACGACGTGGTGCTGTTCAACCCACGCGCCGAGGAGTTGGGCCTGGTGCGTAACCGTCTGATCGACGACCGGGCCTGGGACGCCGCGCTCAAAGTCCTCGCCGACGGCAACCCCGTCGAAGTCGACCTCAGCTCGAAGAATCCGAGAACCGGCCGCGACAAGATCGCCGTCCGCGGAGTCGCGCGTCTGCTGAGCAAAGAAGACAAGCGCTTCGTGGTGCTGTTCGCCGACGACGACTCCGAGCAGGTCCGGATGGAGGCGACGCGTCGGGACTTCGTGGCCAACGTCAGCCACGAGCTCAAGACGCCCGTCGGCGCGATGAGTCTGCTGGCCGAGGCGCTTCTCGAATCGGCCGACGATCCCGATTCCGTCCGGCACTTCGGCGGCAAGGTCGTTGCCGAGTCCAAACGCCTCGGCAACATGGTCACCGAACTGATCGCACTCTCGCGATTGCAAGGGGCCGAGAAGCTGCCCGATCTCGAGGTCGTCGACGTCGACACGGTCGTCAACGAAGCGATGGACCGGTCGAAGCTCGCCGCCGAGAACGCCGGAATCTCCGTCACCACCGACCACCCGAGCGGTCTCGAAGTACTCGGCGATCAGGCGCTGCTGGTGACGGCCCTGGCCAACCTCATCCAGAACGCCATCGCCTACTCCTCGGACGGTGCGCCCGTGTCGGTGAGCCGAGCCCTACGCGGAGACAATGTGGCGTTCGCCGTCACCGATCGCGGCATCGGCATTGCCAAGGGAGACCAGGAACGCGTCTTCGAAAGATTCTTCCGCGTCGACAAAGCTCGGTCGCGGGCAACCGGCGGCACAGGCCTTGGCCTGGCCATCGCCAAACACGTCGCAGCCAACCACAACGGCAGCATTTCGCTGTGGAGCAAGCTGGGCACCGGATCCACCTTCACCCTCCAGATCCCTGCGTACTTCGAAGAAGAAGACGACGCCTCGGTTACAGAAAGAGAGAATCAGTGACCAACGTTCTGATCGTGGAAGACGAAGAGTCGTTGGCCGATCCGCTGGCCTTCCTGCTTCGCAAGGAAGGTTTCGAGGCCACCGTCGTCGGAGACGGACCCTCGGCACTCGCGGAATTCGATCGTGCAGGAGCCGACATCGTGTTGCTCGACCTCATGCTCCCCGGCATGAGCGGAACCGACGTGTGCAAGCAATTGCGTTCACGCTCAGGCGTTCCCGTCATCATGGTGACCGCACGCGACAGTGAGATCGACAAGGTCGTCGGCCTCGAACTCGGTGCCGACGACTACGTCACCAAGCCGTACTCGGCACGCGAACTCATCGCCCGCATCCGCGCGGTTCTGCGCCGCGGTTCCGATGCCGAGGTCGACGGTGGAGTCGACACCGGGGTGCTCGAAGCGGGCCCGGTGCGAATGGACGTCGAACGTCACGTGGTGATGGTCGGGTCGGACCAGATCACGTTGCCGCTCAAGGAGTTCGACCTGCTCGAATACCTGTTGCGCAACTCCGGCCGAGTGCTCACCCGCGGACAGCTGATCGACCGCGTGTGGGGAGCCGACTACGTGGGCGATACGAAGACACTCGACGTGCACGTCAAGCGACTGCGCTCGAAGATCGAGGCGGATCCGGCCAAGCCGGAGCACCTCGTCACCGTGCGCGGACTCGGTTACAAGCTCGAAGGGTAGCGATCTGGTCGACTTCCCCCGAAGTTTAAGATTCAAGTACTAACGACGAATCTTGTGACAAGGGAAGTGATTGCATGAAGGCCTTGCAGTATCGAACCATCGGCTCACGCCCGGAACTGGTCGAGATCGAGAAGCCGACGCCCGCAGCATCGGAAATCCTGCTGCGCGTGACGGCCGCAGGAGCCTGTCACTCGGACGAGTTCATCATGGGCGTCTCCGAGGAGGAGTACTTCTTCAAGCCGGTTCCGCTGACGTTGGGCCACGAGGTGGCGGGCGTCGTCGAAGCCATCGGTGCGGGCGTGACCGACGTCGAGATCGGCGAGTCGGTCCTCGTGTACGGACCGTGGGGCTGTGGCCGCTGCTACCACTGCGCCAAGGGTGACGAGATGAACTGCGAGAAGGGGATGCGCGCGCCCGGCATCTTCAGCGACGGTGGCATGGCCGAATACATGATCGTCGACGACGCCCGCCATCTGGTCCCGCTCGGCGACCTCGATCCCGTCACCAGTGTCTCGCTGACCGATGCAGGCTTGACGCCGTACCGGGCAGTCAAGTCGGCACTGGACAAACTCACCCCGGGCGCGACTGCCGTCGTCATCGGTGCAGGCGGACTGGGCCACGTGGCGATCCAGTTGCTCAAGGCACTGACCCAATCGACCGTCGTTGCCCTCGATCTCGGCGACAGGCAACTCGAATTCGCCACCGAAGTCGGTGCGGATCACGTCTACCGGTCCGAGCCCGGTGCAGCCGATTCGGTCAAAGGTCTGACTCGTGGACTCGGCGCAGACGTCGTGTTCGATTTCGTCGGTATTCAGCCCACCGCAGACCTCGCCGCGGCCATGGTGGCCACCGCAGGCCACGTTGTGGTGGTGGGGGTTGCCAGCGGCGCAGTCCAGATCGGCCAGCGCACGGTGCCTCTCGATGTGACAGGCCGTGCGATCAACTGGGGTTCGCGTGCCGAGTTGATCGAGGTGGTCGAACTCGCGAAGCGGGGTGCCATCGAGATTCACGTCGAGCGGTACAGCCTCGACGAGGCCACCGAGGCATACGACAAGTTGCACGCCGGAGAAATCAAGGGCCGCGCGGTCATCGTTCCCTGACACTAGGGTGATCGTGAGCGGAAATTCGTAGTGGGCTACGAATTTCCGTGCACGTGCGGCGCAGCCGCTCTATCGGCGCTGAGCTTCACGAGTGGCGGGATGTACGGCGATCAGACCGAGGCCGCGGCGACGCTTGCACAGCGACGCCAATTCGTCGTAGGCGGCTTTGCCGAGCAGTTCGGTCAATTCGGGCTTGTAGGACTCGAACACCTGCTTGGCACCGACGTGCGCGTCGGGCGAGCCCGAGCAGTACCAGTGCAGATCGAGTCCACCCTCGCCCCAGCCGCGTCGGTCGTATTCGCCGATGGTGGTCTTGAGGATCTCGGAGCCGTCGGGCCGCGTCACCCAATCCTGGGTGCGTCGGATCGGCAGCTGCCAGCACACGTCGGGCTTGACCTCGAGCGGTTCGATGCCCTTGCGCAGTGCCATCGAGTGCAAGGCGCACCCGATGCCACCCTCGAACCCGGGTCGGTTCTGGAAGATGCACGCACCCTTGTAGCGCCGGGTACGGAGGGACTGCTCGTCGTCGAGATCGTCGTATTCGACGTATCCCTTCTTGCCCAGACCCTTGTCCATGAGCTGCCAGTCCTGTGGGGTGAGCAACTTCACCGACTCGTCGAGCTTGCGTTTGTCGTCCTCGTCGGACAGGAATGCACCGTGGGAACAGCAGCCGTCGTCCGGCCGACCTTCGACGGTTCCCTGACAGGCCGGAGTGCCGAACACGCAGGTCCAGTTGGACAGCAACCACGTCAGATCCGCGGCGATGAGGTGTTCCGGATTGTCGGGGTCCGGAAACTCGACCCATTCTCGGGGAAAATCCATCTCGACCTCTGCAGCGAACGACTGCTGCTCACGACCTGATGTCACAAAGGACGACGGTAGACCCAGTACCGTGGGTCTGTGCGATTAGGGGTGCTCATGGAGGATGCCCACCGTGGCGTGGGAACCTCGACGAGGTGTTGTTCGTTGGCTCGCTCGACCGGTGCAGCGCCTTCCGGGGCCGGTCCGAGGGCGACGCGGGCACAGACCGCGAGCGGCTCGAGGCAACTCATGGCCTTCGGATCGCGGATGACGGCAGTCGACCGTGCAGAATTGGAAGGCGTCAGGGCTGACAGGTCACCACGACCGGTGGCCGTGGCTCCGGTAGCGGAGGCGAACATGCGGGCATCGACGGTGCAGTCGCTCGAGATCCGTCCGTGGGCGCTGAGGGAAGGTTTGATCGTGAGGAAGCTGGACACCGTAATCGACGGCGATGTGGTGGGGAGTTCGATATGAGCGACGCCAACCCGGAAGACACCGGACAGATCTCGGTTGCCGAGTTGCTGGCCCGAAACGGCCAGAAGACGAACCTGAGCGCAGGCGGACGCCGTCGCCGTGGCGTCACCGGCGGGATCTCCGTCGCCGAACTGACCGGTGAGATACCCGTCGTGCGCGACGAGCCCGGTAACCGCAGCGCCCCGGTGGTCGAGACGCCTGCGGTCGACGCCTCCGAGCCCGAGACACCCGACGTCGCACCGTCAGAGCCCCGGAACAGCGACGATGCATCCGCGGCTGTCTCCTCCCGCCCTCAACCGGCCCGGCCGCAGGGTGCACGCCCGACTCCGTTCCAACCCGCAGGCAGGCGCGAGAAGCAGCAGCCCGAGCCCGAATTGCTGTCCGGCTCCACCACGGTTGCCGGGGACCTGCTGAACCGCTCGCACGACGACACCGAACGCGGATTGCGGCCGGCTGCGCCCACGACGCCGGAACGGTTGCCGTACGGCTCGACGTCGGCCGAGCAGGGCCGGGCCCGCACGCCTGCAGGATTCGCGCCGCCGCGACAGGTCGAGGTGGCCGAGCCGAACACGGACGTCGCCCCGCGAGCCGCAGTGATCGACGTCGACGATCTGGCCAAGACGGCGGTGGCTCCGCGCATCAAGCGCGACGACGACCGAGCGAACTCGACCGACGAGAAGGCCGGGAGCACGCCCCCCGCCGTCACCGAGGCCGTCGACCTCGTCAAGCCGAAGACCGGCGTCAAGCCCGAGACCGGCGACAAGCCCGAGACCGGCGTCAAGCCCGTTACCGGCGACAAGACCGAGACCGAGACCGAGGCGAACGACACGAGTGCGGCAACTCGCTCCGGACGCCGCGCGTCGGCCGTCAAGAGCAAGGGCGGTGCCGTCCGACAGTGGCTGGCGCTCATCGGCCAGGCCGTGGTGTCCATCGTCGTCGGCGCATTGCTGTTCAAGGGCTTCGAGCAACTGTGGGACGTGTTGCCGTGGGTCGCACTGGTGCTCGCGGTACTGGTCATCGTCGGACTCGTCGCCGTGGTGAGAATTCTGCGGCGCACCGACGATCTGATATCCATCGTCATCGCGATCGCCGTGGGTGTGTTCGTCACTCTCGGTCCGCTCGCCTTCCAGCTCAGTACCGGCTGAGCTCGACCGACGATGGCCACCAAGCGAATACCGATCGGGCTGTCCACCGCCTCGGTGTACCCGCAGAACACCGAGGCGGCGTTTCGCTACGCCGCCGAACTCGGCTACGACGGCGTCGAACTGATGGTGTGGGCCGAGTCGGTCAGCCAGGACGTCGACGCAGTGGCTGCTCTGTCGCGGGAGTACTCCATGCCGGTGCAGGCGATTCACGCGCCGTGCCTGCTGATCTCGCAGCGGGTGTGGGGATCCGATCCGATCGCCAAATTGGCCCGCTCGGTCGAGGCGGCCGAGAAACTGGACTCGGCGACGGTCGTGGTGCATCCTCCGTTCCGCTGGCAACGCAAGTACAGCGACGGCTTCTCCGATCAGGTCGCCGAACTCGAATCGAACTCGCACGTGGTGGTCGCCGTCGAGAACATGTTCCCGATGCGGGCCGACCGCTTCTTCGGACGCAAGGAGAAATCCGCGCAGCGCCTCGAACGACGCGGAGGCCCCGGAGCGGCACTGTCGGCTTTCTCACCGTCCTACGACCCGACAGACGTCGGCCACGGTCATTACACGCTCGACCTCTCCCATACGGCCACCGCGGGCTCCGACGCGCTCGACATGCTCGACCGGATGGGTGAGGGCCTCGCGCACCTGCATCTGGCCGACGGCAGGGGAGCATCGGTCGACGAGCACCTGATCCCCGGCCACGGCAGCCAGCCGTGCGTGGAGGTGTGCACCGAACTGGTCCGCCGCGGCTTCGGGGGGCAGGCGGTGATCGAGATCAACACGCAGAATGCGCGAACGGTCCCCGAGCGGTCGTCGATGCTCGGGCAGGCACTGGAGTTCGCCCGCGCACACCTGTCCTGAGGCCGACGGTAAGTTGTCGGGAATGAGTTCTGCCAGCCCCTTCACAGCCGCTACCACCCTGACCGCGCTCGAGGTCGCCGCCGACACCGCGTCGTTCGCGGGCGCGATCGACTCCACCTGGACCATCGGTCCGAAAGTGCACGGAGGGGCCATGCTCGCCGTCTGCGCGGCGGCAGCGCGCAGGCACATCGTCTCGACCGACCAGGAGCAGGCCGAGATCCAGCCGCTCGCGGTGAGCGTCAGTTACCTGGCCGCTCCCGATCCCGGCGAGGTCGCGCTGACGACGATCGTGCGCAAACGGGGTCGCCAGGTCTCGCACGTCGACGTCGAGCTCACCCAGGCCGGACGCGTTGCCGTGCGAGCGGTGGTCACCCTGGGTCGACCGGATTCCGAGAACCCGCACCACGAGACACCGACGTCGCTGGCGCAGATGGCCGTCGAGCCTCCCGCCGACACGCTCGCGGTGGCAGGCGATCATCCGATGGCGTCGATCGTGCACGTCGCCAAGGGCTGCGAGATGCGAATCGACGCCACGTCGGCGTCGTTCCTGACCGGTCAGCAGGGTGAGGCGGAGATCCGGCTGTGGGTGCGTCCCTTCGCCGGAGACGAGGCCGACGTCGACACCGCAGTGTTGTTCGCACTGATGACCGGCGACATCTCGGCTCCGGTGACGATGAACCGCGGAATGTTCGGTTGGGCTCCGACCGTGCAGTTGACGACCTACCTGCGCCGCCGTCCGGCACCGGGGTGGCTGCGGGTGGCTGCGACCAGCACCGTCATCGGCAACACCTGGTTCGAGGAGGACCACGTGGTGGTGGATTCGACGGGTGCCGTGGTGGTGCAGAGCAGACAGTTGGCGATGGTGCCGCGCTCGAACTGACATGGCAGGCTTGGCCGCATGACAAGAATTGCAGTGATCGGCGGCGGACGGATCGGCGAGGCGTTGATTGCGGGACTCCTCGAGTCCGGGCACGCGGTACGCGATCTGGTGGTCGCCGAGAAGTCGGAGAACCGCGCCAAGGAGATCGCGAAGGAGTTCGGCGTCCTCACCACGACCGTCGGCGATGCGTCCGAGGGAGCCGACGTGATCGTGCTGGCGGTCAAGCCGGCCGACGTCGAAGGGGCACTGACCGAGATCACCAAGATCGAACTCGACGGCGACCGCGAACAACTCATCGTCTCGCTGGCCGCAGGCGTCCCCACCAACAAGTTCGAGCCCAAGCTCCCCGCCGGCTTCCCTGTCGTTCGGGTCATGCCCAACACTCCGATGCTCGTGGGGGAGGGTGTCAGCGTGTTGGCTCCGGGCAAGTACGCCCGCGCGGAGCATCTCGAGCTCGTCCGCTCGATCCTCTCGGCCGTCGGCAAGGTGGTGGTGGTCAAGGAGAACCAGCTCGACGCCGTGACGGCCGTGTCCGGGTCGGGTCCGGCCTATTTCTTCCTGGTGGCAGAGGCCATGATCGACGCGGGAGTGGGCCTTGGATTGAGCCGCGAGGTGGCGTCGGCGCTCGTGGTGCAGACGATGGTGGGCTCGGGAGCAATGCTCGATCGCTCCGACGAGACCGCGAGCGAGCTCCGATACGCAGTGACCTCTCCGGGTGGAACGACCGCTGCTGCCGTGCGTGAATTGGAACGAAACGGCCTCCGAGCAGCGTTTTTCGATGCACTCGGTGCCGCCAACACCCGATCCGTTGAGATGGGCATCACAGCAGAATAAAAAATCTTTTCCCCACACCCGTCGCAGTAACCCCATCTGTCCCTATAGGCTCGGGGGCAGCACGTGCGTGTCTGTTCGGCAGGAGGGGAAGCCTGCCGCATGAGACGTGCCGGAGGTATGTGGATTGATGGCGTCTATAAACAAGCCGTCCAAGGGTTCGTCCCCGGACGGTCAACCGGCTCTGGCCGGAACGCAGTTCCTCACGGTCGCCGAAGTGGCGACGCTGATGAGGGTTTCGAAAATGACCGTGTACCGACTGGTGCATGGCGGAGAATTGCCCGCTGTACGGGTGGGTCGATCTTTTCGTGTGCACGCCAAGGCGGTGCACGACTATCTCGAGACCTCGTACTTCGACGCAGGCTAATAGTGCACGCGGGGCCGGTTTCGTAACTACCGGTTCACACCGGTAGGATTGGCGATCGTCGTGCCAGCCAGCCGGTGTGTAGCCGTGGGCGAGTACGTGGCCCCAGCGCCAGCTCGGTGACCGAAGCCCCAGGGCTTGGTTGTCAGGTAGGCGTACGCAAACGGCGTGCGCGAAAACGCTAGAGAAGAACGTGAGGACACCCGCATGGGTTCAGTGATCAAGAAGCGTCGCAAGCGCATGTCGAAGAAGAAGCACCGCAAGTTGCTTCGTCGTACCCGCGTGCAGCGCAGGAAACTCGGCAAATAAGCCTGCCGTCATCTGCTTCACGGCGAAGCCCGTCACCCCTCGGTGGCGGGCTTCTTCCGTTCGAAGACGGCTTTGCTTCTCGCCGCGCGAACTCCTGCCGATCCAGTAGGCTTTGCGGCGGAACCGATGTTGGGGGTGCGCAATGAGTCCGAGCGATCGTGGCATGGCCGCGCCCCGAGTGGTTCTGGTGACCGGAGCGAGTCGATTCCTCGGCGGTTACCTCGTCACCAGGCTCGCCCAGAACCCGCAGATCGAACGGGTCATCGCCGTCGATGCGAAGTCTCCGAGCAAGGACCTGCTGCGTCGCATGGGTCGCGCAGAATTCGTCCGCGCCGACATCCGTAATCCGCTGATCGGCAAAGTGATCCGCAATGCGGGGGTCGACACCGTCGTACACGCCGCCACCGTGGCCAAGCCCCCGAAGTCCGGTGGTCGGGCCACGATGAAGGATCTCAACGTCATCGGCGCGATGCAGCTGTTCGCCGTCTGCCAGAAGTCGCCTACCGTCGAGAAAGTGGTTCTGCGTTCGTCGTCCTCGGTGTACGGCTGCAGCGCCAAGGATCCGGTGAAATTCACCGAGGAGATGAGTGCTCGACGCCCGCCGAGCGGTGCCTACGCACGGGACACCATCGACATCGAGGGATACATCCGCGGACTCGGCCGTCGACGACCGGACATCGCGGTGTCGATTCTGCGGATGGCTCCGCTGATCGGTCCACGACTGAACGGCACCATCTCGCGGTACATGACCTCGCCCCTGATCCCGAGCATCGTCGGCCGCGATGCGCGCATGCAGTTGCTGCACGAGGAAGACGCCCTCGCCGCGCTCGAACGCGCGACCATCGGCGGGTCGGCGGGCACGTTCAACATCGGAGCCGACGGCACGATCATGCTCTCCCAGGCAATTCGTCGTGCCGGCAGAGTTCAGGTCCCGGTGCCGTTCCCGCTGTTCAAGAGTGTCGGCCGCGCCCTCATGGGCGGCATGATGCGCGAGTTCACCACCGAGCAACTCGACTACTTCCACTTCGGCTGCGGACTCGACACCACCCGTATGCGGTCCGTCCTCGGCTTCGAGCCGCGGTGGACCACGGTTCAGGCGTTCGACGATTTCGTCAAAGGTGCCGCGCTGCGCCCGGTCCTCAGAACCGAGTGGGTCGACAGCGTGGAGGAACGTCTGGTCGCGGCCGTCGAAACCGGCGCGTCGACGGCGCGCGCACTGGCGTCGCTGCGTAGTCGGGAAACAGTGCCTGGTTCGGGAGGGGACGGGTGAGGGACGTGGCCAAAGTGATTCCACTGCACGGTGGCACCACCGGTCGCGCAGCCCGCGCAGCACAGGGCTCGCGTGAACGGCACCCCTCCGCGTACGCAGATCCTCGGGAGCCGACGCCGTTGCTCGACCCGGCCCCGGTCGACGCGGCGGCCGTAGCGGCTGCGACAGCGGCACCGTTGCTGTCGATGATCGACGACACCAAGACGACGATCGTCGACCAGATCTCCTCGGTCGCAGAGTTCGTGCGCAGGCGTGTTGCCGGTGACTACAGCGTCGACGAGTTCGGCTACGACCCGCATTTCGCCGACGCCGTCTGGCTGCCGTTGCTGCGACCGCTGTTCGACAAGTGGTTTCGCGTCGAGGTCAAAGGAATCGAGAACATCCCGTCCGACGGCGGCGCGCTCGTCGTCGCCAACCACGCCGGCGTCGTGCCTGTCGATGCGCTGATGGCCTCGGTCGCCGTGCGCGATCATCACCCGGCGCACCGCCCACTGCGAATGTTGGCCGCCGACATGGCATTCGAGATGCCAGGAGTCGGGACGATCGCGCGCAAGGCCGGGCACACCCTGGCGTGCAATCCCGATGCCGAGCGACTGCTGCGCACCGGCGAGGTGGCCGCGGTGTTCCCCGAGGGCTTCAAGGGGATCGGCAAGCCGTTCAGCGAGCGGTACAAGTTGCAGCGCTTCGGTCGCGGCGGTTTCGTCTCGGCTGCGCTGCGAACGGGCGCACCGATCATCCCGTGCTCCATCGTCGGGTCGGAGGAGATCTACCCCAAGATCGGCGACATCGCTCCGCTGGCACGACTGATGGGGATGCCGTACTTTCCGGTCACGCCGTTCTTTCCGCACCTCGGTCCGCTGGGGCTGATCCCGTTGCCGTCCAAGTGGTACATCGAGTTCGGCAAGCCGATCCACACCGACTCGTACGACTCCACCGCGTTCGAGGATCCGATGGTGCTGTTCGAGTTGACCGACCACGTCCGCGAAACCATTCAGCACACGCTCTACCGACTGCTTGCCAAGAGACGCAACGTCTTTCTGGGATAGCCGGCACGCCGGGTTATTGTGTGGCCGTGCTCATTCGCGATACCACCGTCGACGACCTGCCCGAGATTCTCGACATCCACAACGATGCGGTCGCCAACACCACGGCCATCTGGGACGAAGAACAGGTCGACCTCGCCGACCGCACAGCGTGGTTCGAGGGTCGCATCGCCGCGGGATACCCCGTCCTGACGGCCGAGGTCGACGGACAGGTGGCCGGATACGCGTCGTACGGGCAGTGGCGGGTCAAGAGCGGGTACCGGCACTCGGTGGAGCACTCGGTGTACATCCACCGAGATTTCTACCGGCGCGGCCTGGCCAGCGCCCTGCTGAGTGAATTGATCGCGCGCGCCGAGGCCGGCGAAGTGCACGTACTGGTGGGGTTCATCGAATCCGAGAACACCACGTCGATCGCACTGCACGAGAAGTTCGGGTTCGTCACGGTCGGACAGATGCCGCAGGTGGGCGTGAAATTCGGTCGGTGGCTGGACCTGACGCTGATGCAACTGACGTTGTGACCTACGAGCGCCGAGCGGATCACCCCTTGCGGCGGCCGATCACGGCGGCCAGCCCGCCGCCCACCGCGCCCAAGGCCAATGCAGTCGGGACACCGATCTTGGCGGCCTTGCGCCCGGTGCGGTAGTCGCGGATCTCCCAACCGCGATTCTTGGCCAGCTCACGCAGGTCGGTATCGGGATTGATCGCTACGGCAGTGCCGACGAGCGACAGCATCGGGACATCGTTGTGGCTGTCCGAGTACGCGGTGCAGCGCTTGAGATTGAGACCCTCCCGCACCGCGAGTGAGCGCACCGCGTGGGCTTTGCCGATGCCGTGCAGGATGTCGCCGACGAGACGACCGGTGAACACCCCGTCCTTGCTCTCGGCGACCGTTCCGAGCGCCCCGGTCAAGCCGAGGCGTTTGGCGATGATCTGAGCCAGCTCGAGGGGAGTGGCCGTCACCAGCCAGACCTGCTGACCGGCGTCCAGGTGCATCTGGGCGAGAGCTCGGGTACCGGCCCAGATCTTGTCCGCGATCACCTCGTCGTAGATCTCCTCGCCGAGACTGGACAGCTCCGAGGTGGGACGGCCGGTGATGAACGAGAGCGCCTTCTCTCGTCCGCTCGCCACGTCCTCGCTGTTCTCTTTCCCGCTGACCCTGAATTTGACCTGCTGCCAAGCGAATTGAGCCAGATCACCGCTGGTGAAGTATTTGCGGGCGGCCAACCCGCGAGCGAAGTGAATGATCGACGCGCCCTGCACCATCGTGTTGTCCACGTCGAAGAAAGCCGCAGCAGTCAGATCTCGCGGAACGGCACCCTCGGACTCGATCTGCAACGCCAGAGCGGCATCGGCACTGGCCTGACCTGCAACGTTGGCGCGGACCTCGGCGTCCGTCGGACCGAACGGATTGCGGATTCTGCGGATACGGCGCTTGAACTGCTTGTCTCCGCTCGGATCGTTCGTATCGACCGTGTCGATATCGGGCGTGTTCTCGATCGGCAGGTCTGTTCCCCCGTCACTCACGTCCGTCCTCCTCCCAGTCGAGTCGCTCGCCGCAAGCCTAGTCGGGGTTGCTCGGAAGGCAGGCGAAGGGCAGCACTCGACGCCCCCCGCCCGGACCGGGAACTGTGACCTTCGTCTCCGTTGCGGCCGTGTCACAGTGGACGTATGCAGACGACCCCCACCGGCGTGGCTCTTCTCACGCGCGCAGGCTGCCATTCCTGCACCCACGCGTTCGAGGTATTGAGCGAGGTGTGCCGCGAATTCGGCGTGGCCGTGACGGTCGTCGACGTCGACGAGGCGGCAGCGGAATCGCCTGACCTGCGTGCGGAGTACGGCGATCGAGTGCCCGTGGTGCTCCTCGACGGCATCGAACACAGTTACTGGGAGGTAGACGTGCCGCGATTGCGGGCCGATCTCACCCGGGCAGGGCACCCTAAGAACGTGTGATTGCTCTCGCGTGTGCAGGTGAAGGCCGGTGTGCGCAACTTTGTTCATTCGTTCACAAGCGGTTACCGTGGTGTGAACAGCGTCCGTGAACAAGACACGAACGCAGGATCAGCGTGAAGATCGGCCGTCGTTGCCGTTCGGACGAGGAGCCCCAGACGTGACCGAAGAGCGCCCGTCGCCCAGCGGCGTAGAGCGGGTCATCCCTCAGGCTACGGTCACCCGTCTGGCGACATACCTGCGGGTCCTCTCGATCCTCGCGGACGAGGGCGTTCTGATCGTCTCCAGCGAAGAGTTGGCCACCGCAGCAGGAGTCGGATCGGCCAAACTGCGCAAGGACCTCTCCTTCCTCGGCCCCAACGGCGTTCGCGGAGTCGGCTACGACGTCGCCCGCTTGCGCGCGAAGATCGACAGCGCACTCGGACTCGATCGCGGCCACCGCGTCGTCCTGGCGGGAGTCGGCAACCTGGGGCAGGCCCTGGCCGGTTACGGCGGATTCGCCCGACGCGGCTTCACGATGGTCGGCCTGTTCGACAGTGACCCGGCGCGTGTGGGCACCGAGATCGACGGCCTCACCGTCCGGCACGTCGACGAACTCGTCGTCGCCTGCCGCGAACTCGAAGCCACCATCGGCGTCATCGCCACCCCGGACGAGGCCGTGCACGGCGTCGCCGAGCAGCTCGTCGACGGTGGTGTCGAATGCATCCTGAGCTTCTCGCCGATGGTTCTCGACGTCCCGGACCACGTCGAGGTGCGGCGCGTCGACCTGGCCGTGGAGATGCAGGTGCTCTCCTTCAACAGCTCGCGCAACGTCTCCGGGCCTGCGGGTATCGCCGACCCGGCCATCGTCGTCGCGCCCCGGCCGGTCTCGCCGCCCCCACTGACGTCGTCACCGCTCACGTCCACGGCACGCCTCGGCCGCAGTCACGGCCCGCGTATCGCCGGTAACCCAAACCCAGTCAACAGTTCGACAAGAAACGGATCGGTGATTGCACCGTGAGTGTCCTTCTCGTCGGGATATCGCACCGTAGCGCTCCCGTCGCAGTCCTCGAGCGTGTCGCCATCACGGACACCGATCGCCCGAAACTGACCGATAAGCTGATGGCCAGCGGAAGCATTTCCGAGGTCATGGTGGTGTCCACGTGCAATCGCGTCGAGATCTACGCCGTTGTCGACGCCTTCCACGGCGCGCTGACCGCCGTCGGCGAGGTTCTCGGTGAACATTCCGGGCTGGAGATCGCGGACCTGACCAGGCACGCTTACGTCCGCTACAGCGAGGCGGCCGTCGAGCACCTCTTCGCCGTTGCCAGCGGCCTGGATTCGATGGTCATCGGCGAGCAGCAGATCCTCGGCCAGATCCGTTCGGCCTACGCCGCCTCGGACGGGCAGCAGGCCTCGGGCCGGGTGATGCACGAATTGGCTCAGCAGGCCCTCCGCGTCGGCAAGCGGGTACACAGCGAAACCGGAATCGACGCCGCCGGAGCCTCGGTGGTCTCGGTGGCCCTCGACCGCGCCGCCGACATGTTCGACGGTTCCCTCGCCGGCCGCAAGGCCGTGGTCCTCGGAGCGGGAGCGATGGGCGGACTCGCCGTCGCACATCTCGGCCGCGCAGGCATCGGTGCACTGACCGTCGTCAACCGCACTCGCGAGCGAGCCGACCACCTGGCCGAGAACGCCGTCTCCAACGGCATCCCCGCAACCTCGGTCGCCCTCGAAAGCCTGGCCGACGCAGTCGCCGAGGCCGACATCCTCCTCACCTGTACCGGAGCGGTGGGGGCCGTGGTCTCCATCGCCGACGCCCACCTCGCACTCGCTCGCCGCGGTTCCGAACGCCCGTTGGTGATCTGCGACCTCGGCCTGCCGCGTGACGTCGACGCCGCGGTCTCGGGTCTGCCGGGCATCACCGTCTTCGACATGGAGTCCCTGCAGCGCGATCCCGCTGCCGGTGCCGCGGCGAACGACGCGTCCGCCGCTCGCGAGATCGTGTCGAGTGAACTCTCGGGTTACCTTGCCGGACAACGACTTGCCGAGGTCACCCCCACCGTCACGGCACTGCGTCAACGTGCTGCCGAGGTGGTCGAGGGCGAGCTGCTGCGTCTCGAATCGCGGCTGCCCGGGCTCGACTCGCCGCAACGCGACGAGGTGGCCCGCACCGTGCGCCGCGTCGTGGACAAGCTGCTGCATTCGCCCACCGTGCGCGTCAAGCAACTCGCCAGCACCCCGGGCGGAGATTCCTACGCCGCTGCGCTGCGTGAACTGTTCGAGCTGAGCCCCGGCTCGGTCGACGCTGTTGCCACGCCGATGGAGATCGGCTCGCTGGAACTGGTGGACGATTTCACCGCCAGTCGCACCGATCCGCGCTCGGACTCCTACCCCGGCGGAACCACCGGTCAGGAGCGTGTCGAATGACCGACATCGTCAAGATCGGTACTCGCGGAAGCCTTCTCGCGACCACCCAGGCCAACACCGTCCGGGTGGCCCTCGCGGCAGCCGGAGTCGAAGCCGAGCTGGTGATCGTCAAGACTGCAGGCGATCTGTCCGCTGCGCCCGTGCAGACGATCGGCGTCGGAGTCTTCACCGCCGCGCTGCGTGAGGCGCTGGCCGACGGCACCTGCGACATCGCCGTGCACTCGTACAAGGACCTGCCGACGGCGGCCGACGATCGATTCACCATCGCCGCGATTCCCGCTCGCGAGGATCCGCGCGATGCCCTGGTCGCCCGTGACGGACTGGTGCTCGGCGAGTTGCCCGCCGAGGCGAAGGTCGGTACGTCCGCGCCCCGACGCATCGCTCAATTGCGTGCTCTCGGACAGGGATTGGACGTTCTGCCGTTGCGAGGCAACCTCGACACCAGGATCGGGAAGGTGGCGTCGGGTGAGCTCGACGCCGTCATCGTCGCTCGCGCCGGACTGGCCCGCATCGGCAGGTTGGATGTCGTCACCGAGGCCCTGGATCCGGTGCAGTTGCTCCCGGCACCGGCTCAGGGCGCGCTGGCCGTCGAATGTCGCGTCGAGGACACCGATCTCGCGGCGGCCATCGCCACTCTCGACGACGCCCACTCACGCGCCGCCGTGGCAGCAGAACGCGGACTGCTCGCCGAACTCGAAGCCGGCTGCACCGCGCCTGTCGGGGCGATCGCAGAGGTCGTCGAGTCCATCGACGAGGACGGCCGCATCTTCGACGAACTCTCGTTGCGTGGCTGCGTCGCTGCCATCGACGGCAGCGACACCATCCGGGCGTCGATCGTCGGATCACCCGACCGAGCCGAGGAGCTGGGCCGGGAACTTGCCCGCGAACTACTCGATCTCGGTGCGCGCGAACTCGTTTCAGTCACCGAACCAGCGCAGGCAGGTTCTCAGGTACAGGGTGGATCTCATGTCTAGGGCCATAACGGCACCCGTCCGCGGACGCGCCAAACGCACGGCGACCCGTCCGGTGGTGCGAAGAGAGTCGATCGCCACCGCTCGACTGATTCCGAAACGGGGCACCGCAACCCCGATAGAACTGCAGTACCCACACAAGACAGCACTGGAGAACAACCGATGAGCCCAGTCCGCAAGAACACCAACGGACGGATCCTGTTCGTGGGATCCGGGCCCGGTGACCCGGCTCTGCTCACGGTCCGGGCACGGGAAGTGCTCGGAGCGGCCGAGCTCGCATTCACCGATCCCGACGTCGACAAGGGCGTCACCGCTCTGGTCGGTGCCGACGTTGCGCGTGACCCGGAGACGGGCGAGAACGGTGTCGAGGTTCGGCCGGCACTCGGCGAGCCCGCCGAGGTCGCGAAAACGCTTCTCGCCGAAGCCAAGAACGGCCACGACGTGGTTCGCCTGGTCTCCGGTGATCCGCTCACCACCGACTCGGTGATCGCCGAGGTCAGCGCCGTCGCTCGCACGCACGTGCCGTTCGAGGTGCTCCCCGGCCTGCCGTCCGGATCCGCGGTGCCCAGCTACGCCGGAATGGCACTCGGCTCGGGTCACACCGAGGCCGACGTGCGCGGCGAGGTCGACTGGGCCGCACTCGCGGCTGCTCCGGGCCCGCTGGTACTGCACGCAACCTCGGGCCACCTGGCCGAAACCGCCAGTGCCCTCGTCGAACACGGACTCGCTCCGCAGACGCCCGCCGCCATCACCGTTCGTGGCACCACCCGCCAGCAGCGCACCGTCGAGGCCACCCTCGCCACCCTCAACGATGCCGGGTCCGAGCTCGTCGGATCCCTCGTCGTCACCGTGG
Organism: Rhodococcus sp. ARC_M5; assembly: GCF_022810405.1. Lineage (GTDB taxonomy): Bacteria > Actinomycetota > Actinomycetes > Mycobacteriales > Mycobacteriaceae > Rhodococcoides > Rhodococcoides navarretei. The sequence goes on along the minus strand of NZ_JALGQE010000002.1, from coordinate 89,482 downwards.
GCAAGGTCGTCTCGGGCCGAAACAAGATGTCCTGGTGGGAGTCTCGCGCACTGTACGGCTGGACCGTGCTGGTGCCGCGCACCAAGGATCAGGCAGGGGAGATGAGCGATCGACTCGTCACCCACGGAGCCATCCCCATCGAGGTCCCGACCATCGCGGTCGAGCCTCCGCGCAGCCCGGCCCAGATGGAACGTTCCGTCAAGGGCCTGGTCGACGGCCGCTACCAGTGGGTCGTGTTCACCTCCACCAACGCGGTTCGCGCCGTATGGGAGAAGTTCGAGGAGTTCGGGCTGGACGCTCGTGCGTTCTCGGGCGTCAAGATCGCCTGCGTCGGCGAGGCCACCGCAGCGAAGGTGCGCTCGTTCGGGATCAACCCCGAGCTCGTGCCGTCGGGTGAGCAGAGCTCGCTGGGTCTGCTCGAGGACTTCCCGCCCTACGACGAGGTCTTCGACCCGGTCAACCGAGTTCTCCTGCCACGTGCCGACATCGCCACCGAAACTCTCGCCGAGGGTCTGCGCGAGCGGGGCTGGGAGATCGACGACGTCACCGCGTACCGCACCGTCCGGGCAGCACCGCCCCCCGCCGAGACCCGCGAGATGATCAAGACCGGCGGCTTCGACGCAGTGTGCTTCACGTCGAGTTCCACCGTCCGGAACCTGGTCGGCATCGCCGGAAAGCCACACGCCCGCACCCTCGTTGCGTGCATCGGCCCCAAGACCGCCGAGACGGCCGTCGAATTCGGTCTGCGCGTGGATGTGCAGCCCGAGTCGGCTCAGGTCGGACCGCTGGTCGAGGCTCTCGCCGAGCACGCGGCTCGCCTGCGGGCCGAGGGTGCACTGCCCCCGCCGCGAAAGAAGTCGCGCCGCCGGTAACCCGGTCGCGGATCTCACGATCGACACACCCGGTCCGTAAGGAGTTCGCTTGTTCCCCACCGACCGTCCCCGACGCCTACGCCGTACCCCGGCACTGCGTCGGCTCGTGGCCGAAACCTCCCTCGCGCCACGGCATCTGGTGTTGCCGATGTTCGTGGCCGACGGCATCTCCGAGCCGCGGGCGATCAGCTCGATGCCCGGGGTGTATCAGCACACGCTCGACTCGCTGAGTGCTGCGGCCGAGGAGGCCGTGACAGCCGGTGTCGGCGGCATCATGCTGTTCGGTGTCCCCAAGGTCGAGGACAAGGACGAGAACGGTTCGGGCGCAACGGATGCGGACGGAATTCTCAACCGGGGTCTGGCCCGTCTGAAAGCCGACCTCGGTGACTCGACGGTCATCATGGCCGACACCTGCCTGGACGAGTTCACCTCCCACGGACACTGCGGAGTCCTGGGGGAGAACGGTTCGATCGACAACGACGCCACCCTGCTGCGCTACGTCGACATGGCCGTCGCGCAGGCGGAGTCCGGTGCGCACCTGCTCGGACCGAGCGGAATGATGGACGGGCAGGTCGGTGCGATCCGCGCCGGACTCGACGCCGCCGGCCACGTCGAGGTCGGTCAGCTGGCGTACTCGGCGAAGTACGCCTCGGCGTTCTACGGTCCGTTCCGCGAAGCAGTGGGGTCCTCGCTGCAGGGCGATCGTCGCACGTATCAGCAGGACGCGGCCAACCGCCGCGAGGCGACGCACGAGGTGGAGCTCGACCTCGCCGAGGGAGCCGACATGGTGATGGTCAAGCCCGCGATGTCGTATCTCGATATTCTGCGCGATGTCGCGGAGATGTCACCGGTTCCGGTTGCGGCGTACCAGATATCCGGGGAATATGCCATGATCACCGCCGCCGCGCAGAACGGCTGGATCGATCGCGACGCAGCGGTACTGGAATCGCTCGTCGGGATTCGGCGAGCCGGTGCCGACGTCGTACTGACCTATTGGGCTACCGAAGTGGCGGGCTGGCTGTGAACGATCTCCCCCCGAACAACAACCCGGACGGCAACAACCCCGACAGCAACGTTCCGGGCAACCCGCCGCCGCAGCCCGACTGGCAGCGTTGGGAGATCGAGCACGGGTTTCCGCAGAGTGCCCCGGAATTCGAGCCGACGCCGCGTCCGGCACCCGTCGACGTCGAGACCGCCCGCCACCTGTGGTGGGGCGTGGCGCTGATCGGTGCGCTCTCGGCGCTGTTCTCGGTCTGGACGCTGTTCGGGGCGCGCGAGGAATTTGCGCAGTCCCTGCTCGACGATCTCGCAGCGCAGGACGCTGCCGCCGACATGACGGTGGAGTCCACGCAGTCGATGGTGACGGTGATGCTCGTCGTCACGGTGTTCGTCGTGCTCGGTTTCGGGGCGTTGTTCCTGTTCTGGGTCAAGCGGATGCGTGCGGGCAAACTGTGGGCGCGCATGCTGCTCACCGTCATCGGATCGTTCACCGTGTTCACCACGATTCTCGAGCTGTTCTCGATTGCGTCGAGCGCAGGCGCGATGAACGTCGTGATGAGTGTGCTCGGCATCGGCCAGGGTGTATTGGCCGCCGGGGCGATCTATCTGATGCACCGCCGGGAATCCAACGAATACTTCGTCGCCTCGCAAAAACGATAGTTTCGGGCGTGTTCTCGGCTGCAGCCCTGTCGTGTGACTAGCATCACTCTCGATATCTTCTCGAGTGATCGGACCCGATATGGCAGAGAGCACCCCTGCAGCAGCGAGCATCACGCAGCCGGCTGCTGCACCGGCAGTCGACCGCGAACCCTGTCCGGCCGAGAACGGTCGTCCCGGCTGGGCGCTGCTCGGATTACTGCTCGCCGTCTCTGCGGCCATCGCGATCATGGCGCTGGGGATTTCGGCCGGCTGAACGCCCGTCCCGCACTCGGTGGCAGGATGTCTGGCGTGAGCTCAGACACCGACGCACCGATCGCCCGGCCCCGAGTGGTTTCGGCCGCCTACTGGCTGTGGCTCGCCTCTGCGGTGCTGCTGATCGTCGTCTGCATGATCGCCCTCACGCTCCCCGCCGACCAGATCCGGGCGTCCTTCACCACCGGCGGCGCGACGGACGAGCAGGTCGACTCGTTCCTGACGGTCTTTCGCGGACTCGGCGTGATCTTCGGAGTGGTCGGCTTGGCCGTCGGCCTGATGTCGGGCCCGGTCCGCGGCGGAGACCGCAGGTTCCGACGGGCGCTGGTGGCTCTGTCCGGAGCCGTCGCACTGCTGCTGACGTTCGCCGCACTGGTGTTCCCGTTCGTGCTGCTGGTGATCACCGTCGCGCTGGTGGTTGCAGCGGTCCTGGTCTATCGGCCGTCGGCCCGTGAGTGGTTCCTCCGTGAACAGTGAGACCTCAGCCGACGATCCCGTGCTCTTCCACGAGCCCGGTGGTCGGTGGCGCATGCTGGCCTGGGGGCCGGTGTTCTGCCTCGTGGTGCTCGCGGTGGAGCTCGCATCCGGCCCGGTGATCCACTGGTTCGCCCTCGCGCTGTTCTCGCTCATCCTCGTCGGTCTCACGTACGTCCAGCTGCGGGCCGCAAGGATGCACGTCAGCGTCGAACTCACCACCCGGCAACTGCGTCAGGGCACCGAGACCGTCGACCTTGCCGAGATCGACGCCATACTGCCGCCGGCCGAGTACGCCGACGGGGACTACGAGCCGAAGAGGTGGGAGACCGCGCGGGTGCTCGGTGAACTGTCGGGTGTACCGCGCAAGCGGCACGGCATCGGGCTGCGTCTGGTGGGCGGGGGACTGGTGCAGGCGTGGGCCAAGGACGACGACGGGTTGCGCGCGGCTCTCGAAACGGCGAAGCAGGAGTACCTGTGAGGAAGTCCCTCGGGTGGGCGGAGCTGGTGCTGGCACTGCTCGCGGTGATCGGAGCCGTGGCGTGCTGGAACGCGGGCGTGCGCACCAGTGAGTTCCCCGCTGTCCCCGACGTGTCCCCGGCCTATTCGGGGACGTTCTACTCGGGGTCCTGGATCGCGTTGGCCAGTCTGTCGGCAATCGTGGCCGGACTGCTGATCCTCGACGGCATCCGCCGTATCCTGACGGGTCGTGCACCCCATACCGGGTAGGGGTATAGTTGGCGCTATGAGCAGCTACAGCGCCGAGCAGGAAGACCTGCTGAAGCGATTGCGTCGCATCGAGGGCCAAGTGGCCGGGATATCGAGGATGGTCGCCGACGATCGGTACTGCATCGACGTCCTCACCCAGGTGTCTGCGGTGACCAAGGCGCTGCAATCGGTCTCGTTGAAGCTGCTCGACGCCCACCTCGCTGGATGCGTCGTGGAGGCCGCGAGGCAAGGCGGGCCGGAAGCCGACGCGAAAGTGAAAGAGGCGTCCGAGGCCATCGCGCGCCTGGTGCGTTCCTGACTCGAGAAGGGAAAATCAGATGCAGACGACGTATTCGGTCGAGGGCATGACGTGCGGACATTGCGCAACGTCGGTGCGAGAAGAAGTATCGGAGATCGCAGGCGTCACCGGCGTCGACGTCGATGTGGATTCCGGTGCGGTCGTGGTGAGCAGCGATTCGACACTCGATACCGCGACGGTGGACGCAGCCGTGGCCGAAGCCGGGTATCGACTGGTGTCCTGACACACGACTGCGCTCCTTCGGTGGTTCGGAAGTCTCGAAAACGGTCATACCGGAAGAATGGGACTCACCGAACATCGTCAGGAGCGCTCGTGAAGAAACCGGTCACCGGCGCAGTGGTCATCGCCATGAGCATCGCCCTGGTAGCGGCCTGTTCGGCGGACACCTCCGAGCCGGGTAGTAGTGCAGAGCCGACCGAGTCGTCCGCGACCTCGTCGTCGCAGGGCTCTTCTTCCGACGCTGCTCCCTCCCCGGGCGCGCCTGCCGGACCGCTGCCGAACCTGTCGGTCACCACCGTGCTCGACGGTCTCGACAAACCATGGGACGTGGTGGCTGCTCCCGATGGCACGGTGCTGACCGGAGAGCGCTCGGGCCGGTTCGTCATCCGCGACTCGGCGGGAGTCCAGCGTGAACTGGACGCGGACCTCGGCGACCTCTACGCCGCCGGTGAGACCGGGCTCATGGGAATCGCACTGGCGGTGGATTTCGAGTCCTCTCGAACCGTGTTCACCTGCCAGGGGCGTCGAGGTAGCGGCGAGAACAGCATTGCCGTCGTGTCGTGGACCGTCGATCCGGGGTGGACGGCCCTCACGCGAACCGGAACCCTCGTCGACGACATTCCCGTTGCCGACGGCGGGCGTCACGGTGGCTGCCGCATCCTGGCTCACCCCGACGGCACGCTGTACATCGGCACCGGGGACACTGCGAGCCCGAGTGTGCCTCAGGATCGAAACTCGCTGGGCGGCAAGGTGTTACACGTCAACGCGGACGGCACTGCCGCAGCCGACGCGCCGGATCGCATCTTCACGCTCGGGCACCGCAATGTGCAGGGACTGGCGATCCGTCCCGGAACCGATCAAGTCTTCGAGGTCGAGCAGGGGACCAGCCGAGACGACGAGCTGAACCTGTTGGTGCCGGGCGGCAATTACGGTTACAGCCCCGATCGACGGTCGTCGGTCTACGACGAATCGGTCCCGATGACCGACCCCGATCGGGTTCCCGGTGCCCTGCCTGCAGTGTGGAGTTCGGGCGATCCGACCATCGCCACCCCCGACGTCACATTCACCGACGGTGAGCAGTGGGGCTCCTGGAACGGTGCCGCGGTGATCTCGAGTCAGCAGGGCGAGAAGCTCGTCTTCCTGGCATTGTCGGCGGACGGAACGGAGTTCGTCGCCGAGGCGGAGGCGCTGGACGGCACCTACGGCAGGCTGCGTTCGCTCACCCCCTTCGGAAGCGACGGCGGCTTCCTGCTCACCACCGACAACGGGTCCGACGATCAGGTACTGCTCGTCACGCCCGAGGTCGGCTGAACCGAGGTTGCCGACGGGCGACGAATCGCGTCGTGAGTCGGCGAGGCACCTCCGGAGTGTGTTTAAGATCATGTGATACCGGTCATATCGGGCCGGTCGCCGATCGTCGTCAGGAGTGTGGATGAACAAGCTGGTGTCCAGTTCCGGAGTACTCGCCGCCAGCGTCTTCCTGACGCTGGCCTCTTCGACAGCCGCAACGGCACAGCCCGATCCGCTCCCCGGTCTGACGGTCACCACGGTGCTCGACGGACTCGCGAAACCGTGGGATGCGGTGGTTGCTCCGGATGGAACGGTGCTGACCGGTGAGCGTGCCGGCCGGTTCGTGATCCGCGACGTCGACGGTGAGACACGCGAGCTCGCCGCGGACCTCGACGATCTGTACGCGTCCGGCGAGACCGGCCTGATGGGCATTGCCCTGGCGACGGATTTCGCCGCATCCAGAACCATCTACACATGCCAGGGCGTACAGGGTGGCGGAGGCGGCACCGGTAGCGCCGGGACCGGTAGTGCAGGCGGGGGCAGCGACAACCACATCGCCGTCCTCTCGTGGACCGTCGACCCGGAGTGGACCGCTCTGACGCGCACCGGCACCCTCGTCGACGACATTCCCGTCGCCGACGGCGGCCGTCACGGCGGCTGCCGAATTCTGGCCCACCCCGACGGCACCCTGTACGTCGGTACCGGAGACACTGCGTCGCCGACGGTTCCGCAGGATCGGGACTCGTTGGGCGGCAAGGTTCTGCACATCGACGCCGACGGTTCGGCAGCCGCGGGTTCGCCGGATCGCATCTTCACCCTGGGACATCGGAACGTGCAGGGCTTGGCGATTCGGCCCGGTACCGGCCAGATCTACGAGGTGGAGCAGGGAACCAGCCGGGACGACGAGCTGAACCTGCTGGTGCCCGGTGGCAACTACGGGTACCGCCCCGATCGTCTCCCGTTCATCTACGACGAGTCGGTACCGATGACCGATCCGACCCGCGTGCCCGGAGCGCTCGCCGCCGTGTGGAGCTCGGGTAGCCCCGCCATCGCAACGCCCGGCCTGACCTTCACGAACGGCCCGGGATGGGGTTCTTGGAACGGGGCCGCGGTGATATCGAGTCAGCAGGACGAGAAGCTCGTGTTTCTCAAGCTCTCCGAGGACGGGACGGAGTACGTCGACGAGGCGGACGCTCTGGTGGGCACCTACGGCCGACTGCGCTCGCTCACCAGCTTCGGCGACGCGGGCGCATTCCTGCTGACCACCGACAACGGATCCGACGACAAGGTTCTGCTCGTCACCCCCGCTGCCGACTGATGTGCGGGCCGGAAGTCATCGAGACGGTAAACCGCAGAATCGGCCGTAGGGCACTGTTCGGGTCGTTGGGAGCCGCGGCGTTGACCGTCGCGGCGACCGGAGCGGTTCGCGCCGAACCGATTGTCGCGTCGGCAATTCCGGCGGGCCGACTGATCGACCTGACCCACACCCTGAGCCCGACGTTTCCGGTGTGGCCGGGCAACGAACCGTTCTCGATGCATCCGGTCGCGGCCTACGAGTTGGGTGGCTTCCTGGTCAACAAGCTCTCGTACTGGGAGCACACCGGCACCCACATCGATGCCCCGGCGCACCGCGTTCGCGGCGGCGCGACAGCAGATATCCTGCCCCTCGATGACCTCATTGCCCCGCTGGTCGTGGTGGACATCTCGGCCAGGGCCGCCGCTGATCCCGACGCGGTGGTGACGACCGAGGACATCGCGCGGTGGGAACGCGAGCACGGCCGGATTCCGGACCGAGCGTTGGTGGTGATGCACAGTCGATGGCAGCACAGGCTTGCCGAGCGTGCTGGCCCCGGCTTCGGTGGCGACGCGGCGCAGATGTTGGTGCACGAGCGAAACGTCGTCGGAATCGGGGTCGACACGCTCAGCCTCGATCGAATGACCGACCGTGAATACCCGGCTCACACAGCCGTTCTCGGGGCAGGCCGATACGGACTCGAAGCGCTCGCGAATCTGGATGCGGTGCCCCCGGCAGGGGCGACGGTCGTCGTCGGCGCGCCGAAGCACGCGGGCGCGACCGGCGGTCCCTGCCGGGTCTTCGCGGTAGTTCCCGGCTGAACCCGGCTACGCGTCAGTGCGCGTGGCTGGGGTTCGAGGCGGGCTCTTCCTCGCTACCTGCACCGGGCTCACCGAGCATCGCAGCACCGACCAATGCGTCGGGAATTCCGAAGCCGTCGACGAGTAGTTCGGCGTGCGGACGCAGCGTCCGGCACCGCTCGTTGATGGCGCGGGTCACGGCCTTGGATCGCTCGGTGGACAGGTAGCGGTGCTCGATGAACCAGGCCTTGTCCGCCTCGATCACCGACAGCGCGTACAGGTCGCAGACCTCGTCGAGCAGGTCCTTGGTGGCGGGATCCTCGCACGATTCGATGCCGGCGATGAACGCCTCGAAGATGATGCGGTCGATGTGCGCGCTCGCGGCATGGAGCACGTGATCCTGCACCGCGTTGAACGCCTCGAACGGGCTGGTCTCCTTGGACTTGGACTGCAGCCGGCGTGCGACGGTGGAGAGCAGGTACTCCTCGCGATCCTCGAACATCTTGACCTGGGTACCGCGGTTGAACAGCGAACCCTCCTCCTCGTTGTCCTGGCGCCGATCGAGGATGGTCTGCATGATCGCTTGGGCCGCAGTGCGTTTGACGACGCGGTCGCCCACCATGTCGGCGGCGAACTTGACCCATTCGACCGGGCTCATGGACTTGACGTCGTCCGCGTACGCGGTGAGTAGCTCCTTGGCGACCAGCTGCGTCAGCACATGGTTGTCACCCTCGAACGTGGTGAACACATCCGTGTCGGCCTTGAGTGAGATCAGCCGGTTCTCGGCGAGATAGCCTGCGCCGCCGCATGCTTCGCGAGCCTCCTGGATGGCCGCGGTGGCGTGCCAGGTGTTCGCGGCCTTGAGACCTGCCGCCCTGGACTCGAGCTCGCGCTGCTCCTCGGCGTCCGGACTGTCCGCGGTCTGCAGCTCGTGCATCTTCGACACGAGCTCGTTCTGTGCGAACTGCAGCGCATAGGACTTGGCGATGAGCGGGAACAGTCGACGCTGATGCACCAGGTAGTCCATGATCAGGACCTCCTGATCGGAATCGGGTGCGGCGAACTGCCTGCGCTGCAACGCGTATCGCGTGGCGATGTCGAGGGCGACGCGGGCGGCCGCGGCGGCGCTGCCGCCCACTGTGACACGACCGCGAATCAACGTGCCGAGCATCGTGAAGAACCGTCGAGACTTGTTCTCGATGGGGGAGGAGTACGTACCGTCGTCGGACACGTCGGCGTACTTGTTGAGCAGGTTGTCTCGCGGGATGCGAACGTGATCGAACATCAGGCGGCCGTTGTCGACTCCGGGTAGACCGCCCTTGTACTGACAGTCCGAGGTGGTGACACCGGGTAGATCGTCACCGTTCTCGTCGCGGAGCGGAACGAAGAAGCAGTGCACGCCGTGGCCCTCTGGCTCCTCGCCCGGGCCCGCAGTGATGAGCTGGGCGAACACGGCGGCGACGGTCGCGGTTTCGGCAGCGCCGCCGATGTAGTCCTTGCGCGAGGACGGCGTGGGGGAGTTGATGACGAACTCGTCCGTCTTCGGGTCGTAGGTGGCGGTGGTCTCGAGCGACTGCACGTCGCTGCCGTGTCCGGTCTCGGTCATGGCGAAACACCCGAGCAGGTCGAGACTGATGATCTTGGGGACGTAGGCCTCGTGGTGACGTTCGGTGCCGAGATTCTCGATGGCACCGCCGAACAGTCCCCACTGAACGCCTGCCTTGACCATGAGAGACAGATCGCTCATCGCGAGCATCTCGATCATCGTCACCGCGGCACCGACGTCACCGGTTCCGCCGTGTTCCTTCTTGAAGCCGTTGTCGGCGGCACCGGCGGCAGCGAGCAACTTGAGCTGCTCCATCGCCTTGGTGCGAGCGATGACGGTGTTCGGCGTGTAGTGCGGGCGGAATTCGTCGCGGGCCAGTTGCCGACGCGCCTCGTTCTTCACATCTCGCCAGCGGCCGTCCAGAGTGTTCCGAAGGTGATCCGTTGTGGTTGCCATACTCGACGGTAACCTTTTGCGGCCGCTGGTGAAGGCCGGAAGGTCAGACCGGCCAGACGAATTCTCGGAACACTGCCCGGCAGGACCGCCAGAAGCCCGATTTCGCGTACGGACCGTCGTGGAACAGCGACGCGCAGTTGTCCTCCAGAGCCCTGTTCACCAGGGGGCTGAAGTCGGTGAACTCACCGACCAGGAACTCTTTGAAGCCCGCCGGCCACGCGTAGTGGGCTGGTTCGTGTTGTGCTTCCACGACCGCGAGTGTAATGCAGCAGTAACACCGATGTTACAAATCCCACTCACTTCAGCAGTGCGAAGGCTTCCTGGGCGATGAGAAATGCATAGCTCGACGGAATCAGATCGATGGCACCGTCGGCGCGGAACTGCTCGGTGACGATCCAGTCCTGACCGGAGGCGTCGGTGGCGAGGAACGCGCCGGCCAGATCGCCGGGCGCACTGCCACCCTTGAACCCCGAATACGGCCACAGCCCCGCGTCGAGCTGCACGCCCGGGTTCATCGCCAGGATGCGACGGTTCTCCTCCGCTGCCGGGCCGGTGGCCAGGTAACCCATCGCGGCACAGACGTCCTGCGCGTTGGCGAACCACTCCACGCCGTCGGCCGACGCCGGATTGTCGAGGAAATTCTCGAGGTCGATGTCCAGCTGCCGGGAATCGGCTTGCTCGAGGAGCTTCTCGCGTCCGTCGGGGTCCGCATCGGCCCATTCGGATCGAAGATTCGGATCGCCGAAACCGATGACGAAGAACTGTCGAGTGTCCATCATCGGGGTCATCACCGACGGATCGTGATGACCCATGACGGAGAGCTGACGCTCGACGCGTTCGCGGCCGAGGTGATCCATCAACAGATCGGTCGCGGTGTTGTCGGACAACGAGATCATCTTCTCGGCCGCGTCGCGGACCGACACCGTCGTGCCGTCGGGCAGATTCTGCAGCTCGCCGGAGGGCGCACTCTTGGTGGCGTCACGAACGGTGAGCTGTTCGTCCCATCGGACGGTGCCTGCCTCGATCTCGTCGGTGAGCGCGCCGAGGACGTACAGCTTGAACACCGACCCGAGGGGGAGCATCGAGTCCGCGTTGGTGGAATAGATCGATTCGCAGTCACCGCCGTTGAGCCGGGATGCGCTGTAGGAGTAGTTCGGAGCCACCTCGGACAGCGCAGCATCGAGATCGTCGAACGACGAGATCGTGGGGGTGTCCGGCCGGGCCAGGAAGCCGCCGAGTTTGCCGTCGGCATCGATCGACGTCGTGATCGTGGCCGGTATGCCGGCAGTGGTGAAGTGCAGGACGCCGGAATCCGGACCGGCCTCGAAACCCGTGGCGACATTCGGTGCACCGGCGCGCAACTGTTCGAGTGGTGTGACGAGTCCGCCCAGCGGTGCAACAGCCTCGGCGAGCTCGGGGCCGGTGACGGCCTCCACCTCGGCAGGGTCGGGCGCACCCTCGGCGTTGATCCACTGCAGGATGCGGTCGTTGAGCGCCCCGACGGGAGTCGAGGTGTCCACGACGAACGCCGGAGCGGTCGTGGTGGACACGGGCGCTGCGGACGTGCCTCCGCAGGCGGCGAGGGTCAGGGTTGCCGCCGCGGCTGCCCCTACGAGTCTCGTCATGGTGCGCGTCGTCATGTTGCGATGCTAATGGATTCGGACATTTCGCCTCTGGTCCAGTGTCGGGATCGGCTGTCGGGCGCTGTGGCAGTGTGCTGTGGCGTGCTGACTTCCGAAGACGTTCGCCGAATCGACTCCGATCATCTGTGGCACCCGTACAGCCGATTTCCGGCGACCACGACGCCACTGGTGGTCGAGCGTGCATCCGGGGTGCGGCTGACCTTGGCCGACGGCCGGGAACTGATAGACGGCATGAGCTCGTGGTGGGCGGCAGTGCACGGCTACGCGCATCCGGTGCTCGACGCCGCCGCGCACGATCAGCTGGGCCGAATGAGTCACGTCATGTTCGGCGGCTTGACGCACGCTCCGGCGGCCAGGCTGGCCGAGCTGTTGGTCGAGATCACCCCCGCGGGCCTCGACAAGGTGTTCCTCGCCGATTCGGGATCGGTCTCGGTGGAAGTCGCGGTGAAGATGGCGTTGCAGTACTGGCGCGGACGCGGCGAGAACGGTCGCACTCGGCTGCTGACCTGGCGCGGCGGCTATCACGGCGACACGTTCGCCCCGATGAGCGTGTGCGATCCGGACGGCGGGATGCACGCGCTGTGGACCGATGTACTGGCGAAACAGGTGTTCGCTCCGGCACCGCCCGCGGAGTTCGATGCCGGCTACATCGCCGAATTCGAGCGGATACTGAGCGCGCACGCGAGCGAACTGGCGGCGATCGTCGTCGAGCCGATCGTGCAGGGTGCCGGCGGGATGCGCTTCCACGACGCGCGCTGTCTGCGGGAACTGCGCCGCTTGGCCGACGAGTACGGCGTGCTGTTGATCTTCGACGAGATCGCGACCGGATTCGGTCGAACCGGGGAGTTGTTCGCGGCCGATCACGCCGGTGTCGCACCCGACATCATGTGCGTCGGCAAGGCGCTGACCGGTGGATATCTGACGTTGGCGGCAACGCTGTGCACCACCGAGGTCGCCGAAACGGTCTCGGGCGGCGAGGCCGGAGGCCTGATGCACGGGCCGACGTTCATGGGGAATCCACTGGCGTGCGCCGTCGCGATGGCCTCGGTGGAGCTGTTGCTGTCGCGGGACTGGCGCGGTGAGGTGGCAGGTCTCGCATCGGGGTTGGCGAGCGGCCTCGCGCCTGCCCGAGAGCTCGCGGGGGTCGCCGACGTTCGCGTTCTCGGCGGCATCGGCGTCATCGAGATGCATCGTCCGGTGGACATGACACGGGCCACGGCTACGGCCGTCGATGCGGGAGTGTGGCTGCGGCCGTTCGGGCGTCTGGTGTACGCGATGCCGCCATTCATCTGCACCGATGCCGAGGTGGCGACCATCGCCGTCGCCATGGTGGCGGTGGCGCGCGACCATACTTGAACAGTGTTCAAGTATGGTCGCTGCCATGACCGCTCTCGATTGGCTCGACGCCACCGCACACGCCCGACGCCAGGCCGGCCTCGAGCGGGTCGTCGTCGCCCGCGCGGCCGAGGAATCGATCCTCGATCTGGCATCGAACGACTACCTCGGCCTGTCCCGGCATCCGGCCGTCATCGACGGAGCCTGCGCCGCGGTGCGCCGGTGGGGCGGCGGATCCACGGGATCGCGGCTGGTGACCGGCACCACGACGGCGCACGAACGCCTCGAGGGCGACCTCGCGGAGTTCGTCGGAGCCGAGGCCGGGCTGGTGTTCTCCTCCGGCTACACCGCGAATCTCGGAACCGTGACGGCGCTGGCGGGCCGAGATTCGCTGGTGATCTCCGACGCCGCGTCGCACGCCTCGTTGATCGACGCCTGTCGCCTGTCCCGGGCACGAGTGGCCGTCGCTCGGCACTGCGATACCGACCATGTCGACGAGCTGTTGCGGGAGCGTCCCGAACAGCGGGCCCTGGTGGTGACAGATTCGGTGTTCAGTGCCGACGGCGATCTCGCGCCACTGGCCGAGCTGTACGCGGTGTGTCGAAGACGCAACGCCGTGCTCGTCGTCGACGAAGCGCACGGATTGGGCGTTCGCGGGAACGGCGGCCGGGGAGCCGTCCACGAGGCAGGTCTCGCCGGAGCACCCGACCTGGTGATCACCGCAACGTTGTCCAAGGCCCTCGGATCGCAGGGTGGCGTCGTGCTCGGGTCGGCAGCAGTTCGCGATCAGGTACTGCACGGTGCGCGCACTTTCGTGTTCGACACCGGCCTCGCGCCAGCCTCCGTCGGCGCAGCGGCGGCCGCGCTGACCGTCCTGCGCGGCGAACCCGACCGGGTGCATTCGATCGGGGTGCGAGCAACGCAACTGGCCGCCGCAGCGGGCGTCGAACCGACGACATCGGCGGTGGTTCCGGTGATTCTGGGCGATGCGCAGCGGGCGGTACGCGCGGCCGGTGACTGCCTCGGCCTCGGCATCCGCGTCGGGTGCTTTCGGCCGCCGTCGGTTCCGGCCGACGGGTCTCGACTGCGACTGACCGCGCGCGCCGATCTCACCGACTCCGACATCGACCGTGCCGCGTCGGTCCTGGCGCAGGTGCTGCGATGACGGTTCTGGTCGTGACCGGAACGTCCACCGGCGTCGGCAAGACCGTGGTGACGGCGGGGATCGCAGCGGCCGCGCGGGCAGGCGGGTGGACGGTGGCGGTGTGCAAGCCGGCGCAGACCGGCGTCGGAGGTGACTACCCGGACGAAGCCGATATTGATGTGGTGCGCCGCCTTTCGGGGGTGGTCGGAGTCGAGCTTGCGCGGTACCCGGAGCCGCTGGCTCCGGACGTCGCGGCCCGCCGATCGGGACTGCCGATGCTCGAACTCGGCACTGTCGTCGACGCGGTGCGCGACCTCGAAACAGACCACGACCTCGTTCTGGTCGAAGGTGCGGGCGGGGTTGCGGTGCGCCTGGGCGCCGACGGGTTCACCGTGCTCGACACAGCAGGCGCGGTCGAGGCACAGGTTCTGATCGTGACCGGCGCGGAGCTGGGGACGCTCAACCACAGCGCTCTGACGGTGTCCGCAGTACGGGCGGCGGGCATCGAGTGCGCAGGTCTGGTGGTCGGCTCGTGGCCCGCCGAACCGAGCCTGGCGGCACACGTCAACCTCGACGAGTTGCCGCTCGTGACGGGACTCGAGCTCGTGGCCTGCATTTCGGAGGGGGCGGGTGAACTGGCGTCGAGCGAGTTCGCGGACCTCGCTTGCGGAGCTCTCGGTGAGTTTGTCGACTCTTTACTCGGGTACCCGGCATAGATCTTCTGCCGGTTCGGCAGTCGAGAACATGGGAGTACGCCAATGAGCACCACCGTATGGATCATCGTTGCAGTAGTCGTCGTACTTGTGGTTGTTGCCCTCGCCGTCGTCGTGGCGCGTAAGGGCAAGGAACGTAAGAGGTTGGAAGCGAACGAGATTCGCGAGAAGGCAGCCGACGAGGCAGCACTCGTCGAGGAACGTGAGCTGCTGGCCAGGGAGAGCGAGGCCAAGGCGCGCCGAGCCCAGGCCGAAGCAGACGTCAAAGCGGCCGAGGCCGACAAGCTTGCGCAGCAGGCTCACTCCCATCAGGGTGTTGCGGCGCAGTCGCGTGATGATCTGGACGCCGAATTCGCTCGCGCTAACGAACTCGATCCGGACGTCGATCATCGATCTGGTGCCAAGGCCGCACACACGGACAACACCGGCCGGCTCGACGATCACGGGCAGGCGCACCGCAGCGGGGCAGACATCAACGAGACCTACCCCGGCCAGCACGACGCCGGGGCACGAAACACCGCTGCTCATGATGCCGCCGCGCACACGAGCACCGACCCGCGTAGCACCGGGGAAAAGGTTCGCGACACCGTCGACCCACGCAGGGACAACGGACACCACCGCGCGAACTGACGGCGAGACGCTGCTGCCGTCGGAGATAGCCCGGAGTTCGAATGTCGACCGGACCGAAGCAGGTGAACCGGCCGTGACCGGCAATCCGGACGTGCCCCCGACGGCAGCCCGGCACCAGCAGAACTAGTCGGTCGAAGTGTGCGGCAACTCGAGTTCGACGACCTCGTGCTCGCCGAGGTCCGGCCGCTCGTTGGTGATCTTTGCCTTGGCATAGGCCAACAGGTTCGACACCTTCGACCCAGGGGTGGACCAGTACTCGGCTCCCTCGGCGGCCACGTGGATCAAGGCGACCTCGCGCGAATCGGGGTTCTTCTCGAACCACGCGGCCGCTCGGGTGTTCCAGAGTTCTTCGGCCTTGGTGTCGTTCTCGACCACGGCCGCTATGCCGGACAACGACACCCAACCCTCACCGGATTGAAACGAGACGTTGACCGTCGGGTTCGCCGCGATATCGCGCACCTTGCGGGAGTCATGGGCGGCGAAGAACCACAGATCGCCGTCGAACTCGGCCTCCTGCAGCGCCATCGGACGCGAGATGAGATGGCCGTCTCGGCCGACGGTGGTGAACATGCAGAGTCCGGCTTCGGACATCAATTCGGCGACTTTGGTGACGCCGTCGGTGCCATGGTCTGTATTTGTCATCCAAACCGACTACCCGGTGTTCTGACTGCCGAACCTATAAACTGGCAAAACGGACTTCGTGGTGAGGAGCCTGCGGATGGCGAAGAATCTCGACAAGGACAACCGGCTGGACCTGCGTGTGAGTAACGACGAACGTGAGGTCGTCGTGGACACACTCGGACTGGCGATGGGCGAGGGCCGCCTGACGTTGGTCGAGTACGAACAACGCCTCGACGCGGTGTGGGCGTCCAGGACTCGCGGTGACTTGGCCGAGGTCGTTCGCGACTTGCCTGCCGCCGAGAAATCGACGGCAACGGACGTCTCCCAGACGACGAGCGAGTGGCGCGAGTACCTCGACGAATGGCGCTGGTGGTTCGGTGGTGCCGTCATCATGAACGGAATCTGGGCCGTTCAGTGGATCTCCGATGGCGAGCCGACTAATTACTGGCCTCTGTGGCCGCTCGGCATCTGGGGCGTCATCCTGATCGCGATGGTGTTCATGCCCGAGGACAAGAAAGCCGACGAGGACTGATGCCGTCGGGCGAGCCCATTATTACGCCCTGTAGTTGGTGATTTCGCCGAACCTGGGACACTGGACGATGTGACTGTTTCTCCCGGCGACGACGCCCCCGTATCGGCCCAGCTGTTCGCCCGTGCAAGCGAGGTGATCCCCGGCGGCGTGAACTCCCCGGTGCGTGCATTCGCGTCGGTCGGCGGAACGCCTCGATTCATCACCCGCGCCAGCGGATACACGATGACCGACGCCGACGGGAAGTCCTACGTAGACCTCATTTCGTCCTGGGGCCCGATGATCCACGGACACGCCCACCCGGCCATCGTCGAGGCCGTCCAGAAAGCGGCATCGACCGGTCTGTCGTTCGGTGCGCCCACCGAGCGTGAAATCGAACTGGCCGAGGAAATTGTGCGTCGAGTCGGCCCCGTCGACCAGGTTCGCCTTGTGAATTCGGGCACAGAGGCGACCATGAGCGCAGTGCGCCTGGCCCGCGGGTTCACCGGCCGCACGAAAATCCTCAAATTCTCCGGCTGCTACCACGGCCACGTCGACGCCCTCCTCGCCGACGCAGGCTCCGGGCTCGCGACGCTCGGGTTGCCGACCTCACCCGGAGTGACCGGCGCTCAGGCGTCGGACACCATCGTCGTTCCATACAACGACCTCGATGCCGTGACTGCTGCCTTCGCGGCCAACCCCGGCCAGATCGCATGCATCATCACCGAGGCAGCCGCGGGCAACATGGGCGCAATTCCGCCGGTCACCGGGTTCAACGAGGGCCTGCGCCGCCTCGCGACCGAGCAGGGCGCACTGCTGATCATGGACGAGGTGATGACCGGATTCCGCGTCAGCGCAGCCGGTTGGTACGGCATCGACGGCGTCGCAGGTGACCTCTACACGTTCGGCAAGGTCATGTCCGGCGGCCTTCCGGCCGCCGCATTCGGTGGTCGAGCGGACGTGATGGCCTACCTCGCGCCGGCCGGACCGGTGTACCAGGCGGGCACGCTCAGCGGTAACCCCGTCGCCGTCGCCGCCGGTTTGACGAGCCTGCAACTGGCCGACGCAGCCGTCTACGAGAAGCTGCAGAACAACTCGCAGCGACTCGGAACACTGCTCGGCGACGCCCTCACCGCCGAAGGCGTCACCCATCACGTCCAGTTCGCGGGCACTATGGTGAGTGTGTTCTTCGCCGATGGACCCGTCACCGACTACGCGCAGGCCAAGGCCGCGCAGACGTGGCGATACCCGGCGTTCTTCCACGCCTTCCTCTCCCGCGGCGTGTACCCGCCGCCGAGCGCATTCGAGGCCTGGTTCGTCTCCGCGGCCCTCGACGACCGCGCCTTCGAGATCATCGCCGACGCCGCCCCCGCCGCCGCGAAGGCTGCGGCAGCCGCCACGGCTCCCCAGTGACGTCCACCCAGAACTGATTCACCACCCGACTACCGAGAAACAGGACCCCGACGTGACCGAGGCCCCCGCAGCACATCCGCACTCGACGACGCGCACCATCGTGCACGTCCTCCGGCACGGCGAGGTGCACAACCCCAAGGGCATCCTCTACGGGCGGTTGCCGGGCTTCAAGCTGTCGGTGACCGGCCAGGCTCAGGCCAGGTCGGTCGCGGACGCTCTCGCCGGCCACGACATCACCCACGTCGTTGCATCGCCGCTCCTGCGCGCCCAGGAGACCGCCGGACCCATCGCCGCGGCTCACGGCCTGACCATCGCCGAGGACGAGAACCTCATCGAGGCAGGCAACGAATTCGAGGGGCTGCGCGTCGCCGTCGGTGACGGAGCGCTTCGCAGGCCCAGGCACTGGTGGAAGCTTCGCGATCCCTTCACCCCGTCGTGGGGCGAGCCGTACCTGCAGATCGCGCACCGCATGCTCGCCGCCGTCAACGCGGCCCGCGTCGAAGCCGTCGGGCACGAGGCCGTCTGCGTCAGCCACCAACTACCCGTGTGGACCCTGCGCCGTTTCCTGCAGGGCGACCGGCTCTGGCACGACCCGCGCAATCGTCAATGCGGTCTCGCGTCGCTGACCTCGTTGGTCTACGAGGGGGACCAGCTCGTCGACCTCGTCTACTCCGAGCCAGCGGGAGCGTCCGATCCGAGGATCTCCGGTGCGTAGGCTTCTGCTCGCGCTCTTCGCAGTGGCCCTGGTCGCGGGATGTTCGACCGGCACCGACGCGGTTGCTCAGGGTGGCACCTTCCAGTTCGTCTCGCCCGGTGGCAAGACCGACATCTTCTACGAGCCCGACGAGCGCGGCACCATCGGCGAGCTGTCCGGGCCCGACCTGATGACCGAGGGCAAGACGACCTCCCTGTCGGATTACGACGGTGACGTCGTAGTTCTCAACGTCTGGGGTCAGTGGTGCGGACCGTGCCGCGGTGAAGCCGACGACCTCGAAGAGGTCTACGAGGCCACCAAGTCCCTCGGCGTCGAGTTCCTCGGGATCAACGTGCGCGACGAGTCGCAGACCGCCGCCCAGGACTTCGTCGTCAGCAACAACGTGAGCTACTCCTCGATCTACGACCCGCCGATGCGCACCCTCAACGCGCTCGGTGGCGTCCCCACCTCCGTCATCCCGACGACCATCGTGCTCGACCGACAGCACCGCGTCGCTGCAGTGTTCCTGCGTGAGCTGCTCGCCGAGGACCTGCAGCCCGTCGTCGAACGCGTCGCAGCCGAGGAGCCAGTGCAGCCGTGAGCGAGATGTACCTAGCCGGGGTCGGCGCGAGTTTCCAGGAAGCTGCGGCCTCCGGGCCGCTGATCCTGGCCCTCGGAGCCTGCGTCCTGGCCGGGCTCGTCTCCTTCGCGTCGCCGTGCGTGGTGCCCCTGGTACCCGGATATCTCTCGTACCTCGCCGGCGTAGTCGGAGCGGACGCCCCGGCCGTCAGCGCCGACGAAGCAGCAGTCAAGACCAAGGTCGGCAGTGGCCGATTGCGGGTCGCCGGGGCGGCAGGACTGTTCGTCCTCGGCTTCACCGTCGTGTTCGTTCTCGCCACCGCATCGGTGTTCGGAGCGATCTCCGTCCTGGCGATCAACCGCGAACTGCTCATGCGGATCGGCGGCGTCGTCACCATCGCCATGGGCCTGGTGTTCGTGGGACTGATCCCGGCCCTACAACGCGACGTGCGCTTCGAGCCGAAGCAGATCGGCTCACTGGCCGGAGCGCCGCTGCTCGGCGGCGTGTTCGCACTCGGGTGGACCCCGTGTCTCGGGCCGACCCTCGCAGGTGTCATCTCACTGGCCGCAGGTACCGACGGCACGACGGCAGCGCGCGGCGTCGTCCTGATCGTGGCGTACTGCCTCGGCCTCGGCTTGCCGTTCGTGATCCTCGCGTTCGGTTCGGTCAGCGCGCTGCGAGGCGTCGGCTGGCTACGTACACATGCACGACAGATACAGGTGTTCGGCGGAATCATGTTGATAGCAGTAGGAATTGCACTGGTCACCGGTGCCTGGGATCAGTTCGTCGGCTGGGTGCGCGACGCCTTCGTCTCCGATGTGGTGTTGCCGATATGACAGCCGACCTCGAGGAGCGCACCGGGGCTCCCCGCAAGCAGTCTCCGCTCGGTCGGGGAGTCGCTCTGATCCGCAACACCTGGCGTGGTCTGACCAGCATGCGGACCGCGCTGGTGCTGCTGTTCCTGCTGGCCTTTGCCGCGGTACCCGGTGCCCTGGTGCCGCAGCGCAGCCTCAACGCGGGCAAGGTCGACGAGTACATCGCGAACCGCCCGACCCTCGGCCCCATCATGGACAAGCTGGAACTGTTCGACGTCTTCGGCAGCTTCTGGTTCACCGCGATCTACGCCCTGCTGTTCGTCTCGCTGATCGGCTGCATCCTGCCGCGCTGCATCGAGCACGCGAAGCAATTGCGCACCAAGCCCGTTCGCGCGCCCCGCAACCTCTCCCGCCTGCCGCACCACAGCCGCTACGAGGTCGACGGAACGCCGGAGGAGACGGCGGCGCAGGTACGCACCCAGTTGCGTGGCTGGCGCGTCGCCCAGCGGTCCGAGGACGGCGGAGCAGTGACGCTGTCGGCGGAGAAGGGCTACGTTCGCGAACTCGGAAATCTCGTGTTCCACCTCTCGCTCGTCGGACTGCTCGCCGCGATCGCCATGGGCAAGCTGCTCGGCTACGAGGGCAACCGGATCGTCATCGCCGACGACGGACCCGGATTCTGCACCTCGACCCCCGCCAACTACGACTCCTTCCGCGCGGGCAACCTCGTCGACGGCACCGACCTCGAACCACTGTGCGTACGCGTCGAGGACTTCACGGCCGACTACCTCGAGAACGGCCAGGCCGAGATGTTCACCTCCAACATCGAATACCAGGCAGGCGACGACCTGACCAACAACATCTGGCGCGACGATCAGCTGCAGGTCAACCACCCGCTACGCGTCGCAGGCGATCGCGTCTACCTGCAGGGCCACGGCTATGCGCCCACCTTCACCGTGACGTTCCCGAACGGTGAGACCCGTACCGACACCATCCAGTGGCAGCCGACCGACGCGACGACATTCCTCTCCAGCGGAGTGCTGCGCGTCGATCCGCCCGGCGGCCTCTATCCCGACCCGCTGGACCGACGGAAAAATCAGATCGCCATCGAGGGACTGTTCGCGCCGACCGCGTCGTTCCACGGCAGCCTGCTGTCGTCGAGCTTCCCGGCGATGAACGACCCCGCCGTCGCCATCGACATCTACAAGGGAGACACCGGCCTCGACACCGGACTGCCACAGTCGATCTTCTCGCTCGATCAGGAAATGATCGCCCAGGGCAGGCTCGTGAAGCAGGACCGCGTCAACCTGATGCCAGGAGAATCCGCGACGCTCAGCGATGGAACCGTCGTCACGTTCGACGGAGCGGAAGAATTCGTCAACCTGCAGGTCTCGCACGACCCGGCCCAGACCTGGGTCCTGGTGTTCGCGCTGACGATGATGGGCGGACTGCTCGTCTCACTGGTGATCAAGCGTCGCAGAATCTGGGTCCGGCTCACCGCCGATGCGCAGTCACGACGTACTGTAGTAGACCTCGGCGGACTTGCACGCACCGATCAGGCGGGGTGGGGCGAAGAGTTCGACCGCCTGTGCACCCGCCTGCTCGGCGACACCTCGAAACAGGAGAACTGACCGATGCCGATCAACGAGACCCTCTCGCAGTACAGCGACTGGTCCTTCGAATCAGCGTTCACCATCTACGTGCTCGCATTCGTCCTGCTCATCGCCCAGTACGCCTCCGCCAAGGCGACGGCCGTCCAGGCCAAGGAACTCGTCGGCGCCGGAGCCCCGGTTGCCGACAGCCGGCCGGGCCGCGTCGTCGAAACGCCGAAGCGACCGCTCTCCGATCGACTCGCAGGCATGGGTTTCGCGTTGCTCGCCCCTGCCCTCGCGCTGCATATCGCCTCGGTCGTCCTCCGCGGATTCGCCACCCACCGATTCCCGCTCGGCAACATGTACGAGTTCGTGACCATGGCCACCGCAGCCGCGGCTCTGACCTCGGTGATCGCGCTGCGCAAGAAGACGATGCGCCCGATGCTGGTGTTCGTCCTGGCTCCGATCATCGTGCTCATGTTCTTCGCCGCCACCAAGCTCTACGCCGACGCCGCTCCGGTCGTCCCCGCGTTGCGCTCGTACTGGCTGCCCATCCACGTCACCATCGTCAGCGTCGGCAGCGGCATCCTCCTTGTCTCCGGCGTGGCAAGCCTGCTGTTCCTGCTGCGCATCAAGCAGCCCCTCGGCGAGGAAAGCCTGGGATTCTGGGGCAAATTCGCCTCCAAGCTGCCCGACGCCCAGGCCCTCGACCGGCTTGCCTACAAGACGACCATCGTCGCCTTCCCGCTCTTCGGGGCCGGCGTCATTCTCGGCGCGATCTGGGCCGAAGCCGCGTGGGGACGTTTCTGGGGCTGGGACCCCAAAGAGACGATGTCGTTCATCACCTGGATCATCTACGCCGCTTACCTGCACGCCCGGGCCACCTCGGGATGGCGCAACACTCGCGCGGCCTGGATCAACATCGCCGGATTCACCGCCATGCTCTTCAACCTCTTCATCATCAACATGGTGGTCTCGGGACTGCACAGCTACGCGGGTCTGAACTAGTTTTCGGCAGCTGCGCAGGCTCCGCACGGGACTGCCAGCTGGTAGCGTCCGATCCGGCTCGATGGGGGAGACATCCGAGCTCGGATCTTCGATGTGGGACGCAAACTGGGGGGAATCGGTCATGGCCGATCGGCACGAGAACAACTGGCAACCCGTCCGGCCCTTGGACGACGATGTGCCGGAAGAACATGTCGCTTCGCCCGACGGACCCGAGCCGGTCGTCGTCGCAACGGCGGTGGTGGCCGAGCCGGAACCGCCGCGGGAGCCCTTTCGCTCGACCCCCATCACGATGCCGCCCGAGAGCGTCGACATCCCGACGGTATTGCCGCCCGAGGCCACGGCTCCCGCGGCGCGAGCCGCCGAGTCCCCGTCAGAAACAGGGTCCGTACCTGCCGACGGTGAAGACAACGATGGCACGGCCGTCCCGACCCCTGCGGGGATGGTCGACACCGCAACGAATCCTGCGGTGTCGACGGTAGAACGCAGTCCAGGTCCTCCGCCGCTCGAGGCGAAACCGACTCAGGGCACCCCTGTCGGAGCTGGACCACTACCGGTTCAGAACTGGGCACCACAGAACTGGGGACCGCAGAGCTCGGCACCGCAGAACTGGGGACCGCAGAACCCGTGGGTACCGCAGAATCAGGGCGCACCGCGCGGGCAGATGGCCCCTCCGGAGCAATGGCGTCCGCAAAGTCAATGGGCACCGCAGCCAGGCCAGTGGCCTCAGCCGCCGCAGCAGAACCAGATGCATCCGAATCGGCCACCGATGATCGGGCAGGGCCCCGGCGATGCACCTGTCGCGCCCGGAGCGGTGCCGGCCGACGGTGCGGGCGGGGCGGGTCTTCAACCTGCCCCACAGACGGTGTCTTCGTTCGATCTCGGTAGTTCGTTGCTCGTGCGGTCGGGGAGTGTGCCGCCGATGAGCGGGTGGCGTCGGGCGCTGTACCTGATGTCAGGCGGTCGCATCGATGTGGGCAACAGTGCAGCCCAGCAGCGGCGTCTGGCGCTGACCGCGCAGGTGGGTCGGCCTCTCGTCGGGTGCTATCGCGTCGCGGTGCTCTCCTTGAAGGGGGGTGTGGGTAAGACGACGACGACTGCGACGCTCGGCTCGACCTTCGCCGAGCTTCGAGGTGACCGGGTGATCGCGATCGACGCCAACCCCGATCGTGGAACCCTGGGGCAGAAGGTTCCCTCCGAAACCACCGCCACTGTCCGAAACCTGTTGCGCGACATGCATTCTCTGGACCGCTACAGCGATGTCCGGGCCTACACGTCGCAGAACGCCCACCGACTGGAGGTGTTGGCGTCGGATTCGGATCCGGCGACGTCCGAGGCATTCAGCGGCGAGGATTACGACCGCGCGGTCGCACTGTTGGAGAAGTTCTACAGCATCGTCATCACAGATTGCGGCACCGGACTGATGCACTCGGCCATGGAAAGCATCCTCGAGGGGGCCGACACTCTCGTCGTCGTCAGCTCGAGCTCGGTGGATGGCGTACGGAGCGCGTCGGCGACGTTGGATTGGCTCGATGCACACGGCTACCTAGAGCTGGTGGCAAGGTCGGTGGCGGTGGTCAACGGGGTACGGCCGAGGGCGGGGAAAGTCGACCTGCAGAAAGTCGTCGAGCATTTCGAGCAGCGGTGCGCTCACGTCCGCACGATTCCATTCGATCCGCATCTCGAAGAAGGTGCGGAAATCGAACTGGATCGTCTTCGTGGTCGCACGCGAAAGGCGCTGTTGGAAGTAGCGGCGACGGTGGCGGCAGGTTTCCCTGATGCGCCCACCGCTCACCGCCGCGACTGAGAACTCCCGGACCCTATTCGCTGGGTTCGGTGCCGGCCTCGGTTCCGTCTTTTCCGCCGCGGCGAGCTTCACGGTTGAGTCGCCACAGGAAATCCGGATCGTCATCGGGTCCGACAGTGCGGGTGGGTGCAGCTTGCGCGCTGGGTCCGAATGCCTTCCAGAACAGAACGATCACTGCCACCAAGCCGATCAACGCCAATAGATAAATCACGACGCACCTCCTACTACGAGGGTAGCCGCGATGCAATGGCCTCCGCACCCGTCGAGCGTCGAAGATTCCTGAGAATGTTCGATGAGTTCGTACGGGGCGCGGATTCCGCCGATGAATCGTTGTTCGGGACTCCCGAATCAGTGGTGTGCGCCGGCTTCCGTCGTCAGAGAGGTCAGCAACTGCATGACCTCGGTCTCACGGAATCGACGGTGGCCGCCCGGAGTGCGGAGCGATCCGAGGCGTCCGGCATGTGCCCAGCGTGTCACTGTCTTGGGATCGACGTGAAAAAGCGCGGCTACCTGACCCGGAGTGAGAAGTGAGTCCTGAGCCTTGTGAAAAGTGGGTGCGCTCATCTGTCGTGTCCTCCTACGATGCGGTTCGGCGCATGTGCGTCGAACCGGAGATATCGGTCTGCTGCGTTCGGACCCCATGGTTGCACTCGAACCCCCAGGTACTCGACTGATACAAGGTTGGTAAAGGGGAGGTAATGGACAAATCGGTCACCCGGGGGTGGGTCGGAACGCTGGCCGCGCCCGGTAGATTGGGACCCGTGAGTGACGCGACGAACGCCGACAGCAACGATCCGACCAGCGAAAATGCCGCGACAGGCAGGTCGGCGAAGAAGTCCCTCGCCGTCAACCTCGGCGTCTACACCTTCGCCAGACTTGCGCTCGTCGTCGTGATCGCGGCCGTCATCGTCGGCGTCGGTTTACTGTTCGGTGTCGAGGTCCCGGTGCTCGTGGCGGCAATCTTCTCGGTGCTGATCTCGCTACCGCTGTCGCTGCTCCTGTTCAAGAACATGCGCATCCGCGTCAACGAGTCCATCGCGGCAGTCGACGAGGGTAGACGCGCCGCGCGCGCGGACCTGCAGTCGAAGCTGCGCGGTGAAGACGGCAAGAAATGACCAGGTCGGTCGACCACTCCGGATCGCGGGCGTGGGTCGACAACGCCGTTCGCTTGATCGAGGCGGATTCCCAGCGCAGCGCCGACACGCACTTGCTGCGGTACCCGCTCCCCGCGGCCTGGGGTATCTCGCTGTACCTGAAAGACGAGTCCACTCACATCACCGGCAGCCTCAAGCACCGGCTGGCTCGGTCGTTGTTTCTGTACGCAATCTGCAACGGCTGGGTCACCGAGCGTACGACGGTCATCGAGGCCTCGTCGGGCTCCACCGCCGTCAGTGAAGCGTATTTCGCCGGACTGCTCGGATTGAAGTTCGTCGCGGTGATGCCCCGGAGTACCAGCTCGGCCAAGGTCGCACTCATCGAGTCCCACGGCGGGAGATGTCACTTCGTCGATCAGCCCGGGGAGATGTACACCGAAGCACATCGACTGGCGGCCGAGCCCGACTGCCACTACATGGATCAGTTCACGCACGCCGAGCGAGCCACCGACTGGCGCGGAAACAACAACATTGCCGAGTCCATCTTCGACCAGCTTCGGCTCGAAGAATGCCCCATTCCCGACTGGGTGGTGGTGGGTGCAGGGACCGGAGGGACCAGCGCCACCATCGGTCGCTATATTCGATACCGCAGGCATGCAACGCAATTGGCTGTTGTGGACCCCGAGAATTCGGCGTTCATCGGCGGTTACGAGACCGGAGATGCCGGCTTCGAAACTGGCCTGTCGTCTCGCATCGAGGGCATCGGCCGACCGCGAGTGGAACCGTCGTTCGTCGGCCAGGTGATCGACCGCATGATCGCGGTGCCCGACGCAGCCTCGGTTGCTGCCGCCCGATTCACCTCGGAGGCACTCGGAAAACGGGTGGGCGGATCGACCGGCACCAACATCTGGGGAGCCTTCGGATTGATCGCGGAGATGATCGCCGCAGGCCGGAGCGGGAGCGTGGTCACACTGCTGTGCGACGGCGGAGATCGGTACTCGCAGACCTACTTCGACGACGCCTGGGTCGCGAGCCAAGGGATGGATCTCGAGGAACCGACAGCAGCTCTCGACGGGTTCATCCGTACCGGGGTGCTCTGAGGCCTACGTGGCCACCGCCATCGATGCCGCTGCAGTTGCAGCGGACACCGCGGCAACCGCCGGCCAGGCACCGATCTTCTTGGCGAGCGGGTGCGAGGCACCGAACGCGACGAGGTACGTTCCCAGCAGTACACCGGCGCGGGCCGAACCGGAAGACTTCTGCCACCGCGTAGTGCATGCCACGCCGACAGCTGCGAGTACCGCCCCGCCGAGCTGACGATTGTGTGACTGCCGGGCAACGGCGAAGCCCCCGAGCAGACCGCCTGCAGCGAGTGCGGAGGTGGCGAGCGCGTGACGAGAATCGGTGGTGGGCATGATCGTCACCCTAGCCGCGCCTGAACCTGCAGGCTCCGTGCCAGGTGGTCTCGTTGCTCGATAACCAAGCGCCGCAAGGCAGCCGGTGCCCACTCGTGCTCGGCGAGCCAGCTGTCCGCGGACTCCGTCGACGACTGCTGCGGACAAAGTCGGACCACGATTCGCCTGGCGATCTCGATGCTGCGGGAGGTCCACAGCGAGGAGATGGCTTCGAAATACCGATTGTCGTACGGCTGAGTCAGCTCCGGTCGGTGCCCGGCCCCGAAGCCGGTGATGAACGCGTCGAGGACGTCGTTCGATGCGTCGTCGCGTTCGGTGATGGCAGTCCACGCCCTCGCCTTGACCTCGGCATCCGGTATCGCCGTCGACGCCGCGGTGTGCGCGGTGCGCCCCGACGAGGTGTCGTCGGAGGCCAGTTCTGCATCGAGGTCGACCGCGGTCGCGTGTCCGGTGGCGGCGAGAGCCAACCAGAACGACCACCGCTGATCGGGGTCGAGACGTAGGCCCGTCACGGTCGCCGTGCCGTCGAGAAGTGCGCGCAGGTCGGCTGCGCGCGACCCGTCGAGTTGGGCCGCAGCCGCGGTGGCGCGCGCCCACACCAGCTGGGTATCGCTCCCCGGTTCGCTCGAGTTCAGTTGCGTCCACGCGACCTCGAGCCACCGCCGGCTGGGTTCTCCCCGTCGGTCCTCCGGCAGGTAGTGCTCGAGGGCGTACCCCACGTTGGCCGTCACTGCCGAGAGTAGGCCGATCTTGGGCTCGTTCGGTGCGAATCTGGTTGCGATGTCGATGTATTCGAGTGCCGACATTTCGGCGTCGCGGGTGGAGTTCCACAGTGCGGACCACACCAGGCCCCGGGCGAGGGGATCCACGATGCGATCGAGGTAAGCCTGCACGGTGGTCTTCGAGCGCTCGTCGAATCGGATCTTGGCGTACGTCAGGTCGTCGTCGTTGAGCAGAACCAGCGCGGCATCGGGAAGGTCTACCGGAGTTCGTGCGTCGGTGATGTCGAGTTCGCGGCGGTGGGTTCTCGTCAGATTCCCCGCCTCGTCGAGATCGTAGAGTCCGATGGCAATGCGGTGCGGTTTCCGATTTGTCTGCTCGACGGCATCGCCGGAGTAGCTGAGCGTCGAGACGCCGGTGGTCTGGAGCCATGCTGCGGCCCAGGTGTCGAGGTCGCGTCCGCTCGCGGTGGACATCTCGCTCAGCAGGTCCGTCAGTGTGGTGTTGCCGAATGCATGGGTGCGAAAGTAGTTGCGGGACGCCGCGAAGAAGGCGTCGGCACCCACGAACGCGCCGAGTTGTTTGAGGACGCTCGCCCCTTTGGCGTAGGTGATGCCGTCGAAGTTGAGCTTGGCGGCCTCGAGGTCGGTGATGTCGGCGACGATCGGGTGGGTGGTCGGAAGCTGATCCTGCAGATATGCCCACGCTTTACGTCGGTTGGCGAAGCTGACCCAGGCATCGGTGAATCGGGTCGCCTCGGCCGACGCGTACGCGCCCATGAAGTCGGCGAACGATTCCTTGAGCCACAGGTCATCCCACCACTGCATCGTGACGAGGTCGCCGAACCACATGTGCGCCATCTCGTGCAGAATCGTATTGGCGCGGGCCTCGTACTGAGCTTCGGTTGCTGCAGAACGGAATACGTACGATTCCGTGAATGTGACGAGGCCCGGATTCTCCATTGCACCGAGGTTGTATTCGGGAACGAAGATCTGGTCGTACTTCCCGAATGGGTACGGGTACTCGAACTTGTCGTGAAAGAAGTCCAAGCCCCGCTTCGTGGTGTCGAAGATGTCCTCGGCATCGAAGTACTCGGCAAGGGAGGCTCGGCAGTATGCGCCGAGGGGGACGGTGAGTTCTCCTCGCGTCCAGGACGATTGGACGCGGTGATACGGACCGGCCGCAACCGCGGTGATGTAGGTCGAGATCGGCAGAGTCGGCGCGAAGGTGGTGACCGTGTCGTCGGTGACACCCTCACGGTTGGACAACACGGTCCACGTCGGCGGAGCTGTGACCGTCAGAGTGAAGGGGGCCTTGAGGTCCGGTTGCTCGAAATTCGCGAATACCCGTCGTGCATCGGCCGGTTCGTACTGCGTGTAGAGATAGACGTTGTCATCGACGGGATCGACGAACCGATGTAGTCCTTCACCCGACCGGCTGTACTTTCCGTGCGCGCGAATCCGGACGATGTTGTGCTCGGTGAGTCCGACCAATTGAATGCGTGAGCCGTCGTAGTCGATCGGTGTGTCAACACCGTTGACGGTGACCTCGTCGACTGCGGCACCGATGAAGTCCACCCACGTCGCAGCCGTGCTTGCATCGAATTCGATGGTCGTGACCGTCTCGAAAGTGTCGACGTCGGAGTCCTCTGCGTGCAGAAGATCAAGGTGGACGCGATAGTTCACGCCGGCGATGTGGCGCGACCTCCGGCGAGTTTCGGTACGGGTCAGATTTGCGGTGCTCACCGAACCAACCCTATGCGATCGAGACGTCACAGGGTCGGCGCAGTGAAGTAGTGGCGTCCGAGTGGATCGACGGTGTGCATCACCCCTTCGGGTAGCAGTTCGGTGCGCCAGAGTTTGCGCGTTTTGAGGTTGTGGTGAAGCCGACAGCGCGGGCCGATGTTCGTCGGGATCGTCCAGCCCCCTCGCTCCGGATTCTGTCGATCGAACTCGACGATGTGGTCGAGGTCGCACCGGTCCGATGGCACGTCGCATCCAGGATGGAGGCAATACGGATGGTCGGCGCGCACTCGTGCCGCGAGTGACCTACTGGGTTTGTAGGACAGCGCCCCCGGCGGCGGGAGCGTCGTGCCTCCGTGTCCGTCGGGGTGTAGGGCGTGCACACCGAGAGGATTGCGCTCGACGATGCCCCGCCAGCGCTCGATCAGCGTCCCTCCTCCCGGTCGCGATCGCGCCGGTGGCTCGTCGGGTGGTGGTGTGTCCTCGGGTGGTTCCGTGGCCGGTGGCGGTTGCCTGGTCGGCCGAACCGGCCCCTGCGGCTCGGATTCCGAACTCGCGGTGGATGTCTCGTCCGCTGTGGCTGCGCCATTATTCGGCCGGGCGGTCGTGCTGGGCGGCTGCGGTGTCTCGGCCTCGGGAGCCTCGACGTCACCACGAGCGGTCAGGCACGCCGCGCACTGGCAGGCCACTGTCTCCCCGCGCATCAGTGCATTGTGCGCTTCGCCTCGTTGTTGATCGGGGGATCGAGGGTCCTCCGGGTGTAGGCGCGCGATCTCGGCGTCGATCCGTGAAATCTGTTCGTCGGCTTCGCCATCGGTCATCACGACGGTGAGGCTGGACAGCCCCCGCGCTCGTCTCCGAACCCGGATTCGCTTCTCCGTGCGCGCGGCACGGTCGCGCACGTTCCGGTCCCAATCCGGATCGGCTTCGGTGAGCAGCCGATCGATTTCGCGACCCAGAGCGCCCGGAGCCATTTCTGCGGCGGCCTTGAGAACCTCGGCTTCGATGTCGACGATCGTATCCGGCCTGGCATGGAGTAGGTGATCGTGAATCGTCCTGACCCGCTCCAAATCGAGTGAACCATCAACGAACCGACGCTTCACCAGGGGCCGCGATCGGCGCCACATCTGTACCTTGTTGTTGACGGCTGCGAAGGTGGACGACAGAGCCGCGGCCAATTCGCAGATCGCCGAGCTGTAGAGGTCTTTCTCGGTTGCTCCCGTGTCCCACGGCGACGCGCACGCCGTTCGCCCGCGAACGTAGTCGTCCATGAGCGCCAGCTCCGATGCGACAGCGGCGTTGATCCTGCGGCGCGCGCCGAGAACCTCGGCGAGTGCAGAGTGATCGTCGGCCATCCACGTCGACTCGCGTAGTCCCATGTCACCCCCCAGCGACGAAGGGTGGAACACGTATTCAACCCCATTGCCGAGAAGTGTAGAACCGACCACCGACAAGTTCTGCCGCCCTGGTCGAGGCACTCAGTCTGAGTGAACAGCCAATGCGACATCGAGAGCCAGCAGGTGGTGATCGATGTCGATCTCCGCTCACGGAACGATGTTCGACGCACTGGGCACATGGCGGGAACGCATCCTCGGGACGTTGCGCGTACTGGCCGAGTCGATGGAGGACGGTGTGTCATCGCAGTGACGACTCCGGCGAGCGGCAACGGCGCTAGGCTCGGCATCACGTGCAGGGCAACCCCGGAGGCGGCACAGTGAACACCTTCCAGAAATCGGCGGCGGCGTTCAACAGGGTTTTCATGGTCGTCATGAAGGCACCGGTGCTAGACCGTGCGCTCGGGCGGTCGATGGGAATCGTGACCTACACCGGACGAAAGTCCGGCAAGGAGTTCTCTCTTCCGGTGGCATACAGGCGAACGGGCAATCACGTGAAAGTTGCTGTGGCTGTGCCGGACAAGAAGAGCTGGTGGAGAAATTTCGAGAACGACGGTGGTCGAGTCGACCTCGATCTCGGCGGCGTCCACCACTCCGGGCATGCCGTGGCCACTCGTGACGACCGTGGGCGGGTCACCGTGGACATTGTTTTGACCCGTTGAACACGCATCATGTCAACCCGTGTTGACAAAAGGGCAGCCGGATTCACCGTCGACGGGGTTCTTGCGGACGTCCGATCACAAGACGAGCGTGCACTGAAGTTACTCGGAATCGATCTGGACACCATCGTGTCGACGATCGACTCCGCGCTCGGCCCGTTCGCAGCATCGGCCAAGGAAGTGCTGAAGCTGTCCCTCGAGGAAGCCGTCGAACGACGGGACCGCGAGATAGGCGTCGAGCATGTCCTTCTCGGTCTCGTCCGCGGTGCCGATCCGACGTTCACCGAACTGGTGCAGCAGCATTGTTCGCTGCAGCAGTTGCGATCGATGGTCTCACTCGTTCGGACGTCGTAGCCCTCAGCCGTCCACGACCCTACGATGGCGCCATGAACTTTTTGATTCGGCTCGTGATCAACGCCGTTGCCATCTGGGTCGCCAAGGAATTCGTCGATGGCATCACCGTCACCAGCTCGGGGCGCGGCGACGGCTGGGACATCGTGGTTCTGCTCGGTATCGCGGCGGTGTTGACGATCGTCAATGCGTTCATCAAGCCGATGGTGAAGCTGCTGTCGCTGCCGTTGCTGATTCTGACTCTCGGCTTGTTCACTCTCGTGATCAATGCGCTGATGCTCTTGTTGACGGGCTGGCTGTCGTCGCAGACCGGTTACGGCCTCGAGATCGTGGGGTTCGCCGCCGCATTCTGGGGCGCGATCATCATCTCGATCGTGAACTTTCTGCTCGGAGCGTTCGTTCCCGACAAGCGTTAGGCGAAGGCCAACGCCAGTCCGGTACTCGCTCCCCAGACGAGCATCGCCAAGCCCGAATCGCGCAGTGCGGGAATCAGTTCGAAGCCGTGGGCTCCCTTGCGTACCGGGGAGTTCGCGCGGGCGGCGAAGGGAAGTGCGAGCAGTCCGACGAGCGCCCATGGGGTGCGAGCGATCAGAACGACGGTCATCGCGAACGGCACCACCAGTAGCGCGAGATGCAGGTAGCGCGTGCGGGTATCGCCCAATCGTACTGCGAGCGTGAGCTTTCCGGATTCGGTGTCGGTGGGGATGTCGCGCAGATTGTTGGCTACAAGCACCGCGCTCGAGAACGATCCGACGGCTACCGCTGCCAGCACGCCTGCCCAGTCGATCTCCCCGGCCTGCACGAACTGAGTGCCGAGAACTGCCACGAGACCGAAGAACACGAACACGGCGATCTCGCCGAAACCGCTGTACCCGTAAGGCTTCGAGCCGCCGGTGTAGTACCACGCACCGGCGATGCACACGAGTCCGACGACAACCAACCACCAGGCGCTGGTTGCGGCCAGTACCAGCCCCGCCACGGCACCGACGGCAAGGCATGCGATGGCGGCCTTCTTGACTGCGCCGGCGGAGGCGGCCTTGGAGCCGACCAGTCTCAGGGGTCCGACTCGATCGTCGTCGGTGCCGCGGATTCCGTCGGAGTAGTCGTTGGCGAAATTCACGCCGACGATCAGGGCCAACGAGACGATCAACGCCAGCAGTGCCTTCCACCACACGCCTGCGTCCAGCGACACGGCCGCACCGGTGCCGACGAGGACGGGGGCGATCGCATTCGGGAGCGTGCGCGGTCGCGCACCTTCGATCCATTGCGCAGTGGTGGCCATGAGCGACGATCTTTCCGTATCTGTCCGACGGGTGAGAACGCGGCCGGTCAGAACGGCAGGCGTGGCAACACCGGCAACGGTATGACGGGCATCTGGACACCGGGAATCTGTGGCAGTGGCACGGTGGGCGGCGGCGGCGGAGGGGGCGGCGGGTAGTAGTGCGGCTGCTGGTACTGCACATAGGGCACCGAATCGGCGACAGCGGGTGCAGGCGCGGTGGTCGTCGGCGGGGGCGGTGGGATATCGGGTAAGGGTGACACCGTCGCAGTAGTAGTGCTGGTGGTGGCAGGTGTCATGGTCGACGGCGCAGCCTCACCGACGTTGGCAGGAGTGCTGGAGGGTTGGTTCGCGTCGCTGGATCCGAGGGCGGTGAACAGCCCGATGGCGGCGATGACCCCTGCGATCGGCAGCGCGATCATGCCCAACCGCGCCAACGCCGGACGGTGCGACACGAGAGGCGGCACGCGCGTCGCATCGATGTGAGTGGCATGCACCGCGGCACCACCGGCGACGACGAGTTCGGGCTTGTCCGGGACGATGACCGGCAGTTGCAGGAAACGTTCGAGGGTGGACCGGACCAACGGGATGTTGGACGTGCCTCCGATGGCGACGACCGCGTCGGGATAGAACTCGGCCTCCAGGCCCAGTCGGCGCACCGTCTCGGCGGCTTCCTCCGTGGAGCGCGCGATGGACAACTCGAAGATGTGTCGCTCGAGGAGGATGTGCTCGCCATCGGGTGTGCTGGTGGTCAGGTGAGAGGAGAGCGCTTCCTTTATTCCTCGGCAGAAGGCGGTGAGCGCAGAGTCTTCGTCCCGTGATTGAGGCGCTCGCACGATGCCGAGACCGAGTATGTGCTCGCGGACCACCACGTCGAACGCGGCACCGCTCATGGCGGTGGTCCGCGTCGAACCGTAGGAGCGACCGGATTCGACGTCCACGATGTTCACGTCCACCCCGGAATCGCCCGCGTCGAACACTGCGATCGTCTTGAGGTGTGACGGCAGCCCAGGGCGGAGATATGCCAGTGCCGCGCCGGTCTCGTCGATGAGGTGGACGTCGGAGACGTACTCCTCGGCGAGCGCGTCGGAGATTTCGGTACGTTCTTCGGGGGAGCGGCAGGCGACGCCGAGTGACTCGGGTGCGTCCGGAGTGTCGACGATGCCCCGAACGACCCGCGCTACGTCCTGCGCGGTGGGGGAGAGTTGCCAGTCGTCGAACCGGGGGCCGTCGGTCCATGCTCCGTCTTCGGTGGTCCGCGCCGTGCGAATGCCGCACGTACCCAGAGACAGACCCACTGACGAACGCATCGCTTCTCCGGCCTCTCCATGTCGGTGACGGTGTTCAGGTCCACGGAACACGCCCTGCAAGGACGGGCGACGTGATCACTGTACCGTCTCATGGTTTGCTTAGAGGCTCAAAACAATCTGATGGTCAGTTCGATGAATCGAATCGACAGCCATCCCGCTCCGACCGCGTGCACGACGCGTGCGTCCGCTGTCGTACCAGGTCAGAGTGGGAGCGAAGTCTCCGTCAG
The DNA here is from genome assembly GCF_022810405.1 of Rhodococcus sp. ARC_M5. Taxonomy (GTDB): domain Bacteria; phylum Actinomycetota; class Actinomycetes; order Mycobacteriales; family Mycobacteriaceae; genus Rhodococcoides; species Rhodococcoides navarretei. The sequence goes on along the minus strand of NZ_JALGQE010000002.1, from coordinate 54,902 downwards.
GCCGACGCCACCGGTACCGCGCAACTTCCTGAACCATTCGGTTCCGAAGGCGGTGGTGAGTTGATCGATGGGCATCTTCAGAAACGGTCCGAAATCGCCGACCTGAGTTTCGTGCGCTTCCATCGCCGCCCGCTTCGCAGCGATGACGCTCGACACGTCGACCACCGTCGTGATCTCGGTTTCCGGCAGTCCGAACGTCTCCATGTCCGGCGGTGATGCCTCTTCGCCCCAGTGGGGGTTTGCCTCCATCAGTCGGCGCATGTGATCGCGATTGGTCGTGGTCTCGTACACGAAACGAGTCTCGGCGATCTCGGTGGCGCGCTTGCCGACGGCGTGGACCTGGATGTGGTCCGGATGTCCGTAGCCGCCGTTCGGGTCGTAGATGGTCACGACATCGGCCCGCTCCTCGAGCAACACGTCGGCCAGGCGTTGCGCTGCGGTGTCGACGTCGACGTTGCAGAACGCGTCCGGGTTGGAGTTCTCCGGAGTGCCCGCCATGCCGGAATCGGCGTAGTGCAACCGAACGATGCGGGAGACCCCGAGAGCGGCGGCCGAACGATCCAGCTCGACGCGTCGGCGCTGGGCCAACGATTCGTCGTCGGTGAGAATTCCGTCGGGGTACTCGCCGAGAGCGCCGTCGGTGGCGGTGACCAGGACGACGCGATGGCCGGCATCTGCGGCGAGGCGCATCACTCCACCGGTGCCGAACACTTCGTCGTCGGGATGTGCGTGGAAGCAGACCAGAACACTCATGCGTTGAATGCTTGCACGTCGAAGTGGGTGCGGCGCAGTCGGCGGGCCAATACGATCTGCGAGTGACCACACAGCGGTCGGCCTCGGTTCGTTCGTATTGGCAGGGTTCACGAGCGGATCGGTACTGCCGCGCATTGCATCCGGTCGGGCTGTTGTTCGCCGTGGTGTTCTTCGCACTGTCGATGACCCCGTCCCTGTTGCCCCGCGTCTGGTATCTGCAGGCGGTCGCCACCGGAATCAGCGTTGCGATCGGATACGGCGTCGGATGTCTCGTTGCGTGGGTGATTCGACTCTGCGGGGTGTCGCCGGACTGGTCCGAGCAGTGGCGTCGACGCGGATGGTGGGCGTTGGCCGTCGTGGCGGCAGTGGTGATTCCGCTGTTTCTGATCCTGGGATCGTGGTGGCAGCAGATCGTGCGCAAACTCGTCGGCGTCGAGGATCCGGGTCGACCCCTCTACGTCGCTGTGTTGGTGGTCTCGATCGTGGTTGCGGTGGCCGTCCTCGCACTGGCCCGTCTGCTGCGGAAGGCGACTCGGGCATTGACGAGATGGGGCAAGCAGTACGTTCCCCGGCCGGTCGCACGGATCGCCAGCGTGATCGTCGTAGCCCTCCTGGTGGTGTTCGCCGTCAACGGCGCTCTGATTCGCGGCATCGTGGCGGTCGCGGAGACGTCGGCCTCGACCGCCGACCGTGGCAATCACGAGGGCGTCGAGAAGCCCACCGCAGCCGAACTGTCGGGTTCGGACGCCTCGAACGAGGAATGGGAATCGCTGGGGCAGGAGGGGCGACGCTTCGTCGTCTCCGGAGCATCGCCCGACGAGATCAGTGACTTCACGGGAAGGCCCGCGGTGCAACCGATCCGCGCGTATGCCGGCGTCGAGTCCGCTGAGACCGTCGAGGCTGTGGCCGAGCGGGTGGTGGCCGAACTCGACCGCACCGGCGCATTCTCCCGCGCGGTACTCGGCGTCGCGACCACCACCGGACGGGGGTGGGTGAACGAGAACGTCGCTCGCCCCTTGGAATACCTGTACGACGGGAATTCGGCCATCGCGTCGATGCAGTACTCGTTCCTGCCGAGCCCGATGGCGTTTCTGGCCGACCGTCAGACTCCGCAGGATGCCGGTCGGGCCCTGTTCGAGGCGGTGTACGAGGTGTGGAGCGAACTCCCGGAGGACTCCCGGCCGAAGCTGGTGTTGTTCGGCGAAAGTCTCGGAGCCTACGGCGGGCAGGACGCGTTCAGCGGAGCGCAGGACATGATCGCGCGCATCGACGGTGCTCTGTGGGTCGGCAACCCGAATTTCACGCCTCAGTGGGCGCGCATCACTGCCGGACGCGACGCCGGTTCTCGCGAGATCCTGCCCGTGGTCGACGGCGGAGAGCACGTTCGCTTCGCGAGTTCGTCCGGCGACCTCGACATCGGCGGGCCTTGGGAAGCGCCGCGGATCGTGTACTGGCAGCACGCATCCGACCCGATCGTGTGGTGGTCACCGGACCTGGTGCTCAATCGCCCCGACTGGCTACGTGAACCCCGAGGGGCCGATGTCGATCCAGGAGTGCAGTGGTTCCCGTTCGTGACCTTCTGGCAGTTGACGTTCGATCAGGTCTTCTCCACTAACGTCGACGACGGCCACGGCCACAGCTACGGAGCCGACGCGGTGAACCTGTGGGCCGACATCCTCGAGCCGCCGGGCTGGACAGACGCGGACGTGGAACGGTTGTACGAGAAGATGGCGGGCTGAGGCGATCCCGATCTGCCGCAAACGCGCGCGCGTTTGCCAAAGCGGCGCGACCTCGCCACCTATTCCGCTCGTGTCTGACGAATGCGCGCGCGTTTGTTCGTGAGACGGTGAGCTATGGGAACTTCCTCGGCCGGTCGTCGACTCGAAGAAGACAGTGATCTGGCAACTGTTCTCGAGCTCGAGCGGGAAATGCAAACGTCGGATTGTCGACGCGACAACGAGAGACTCGCAGGCTTGCTCGCCGACGACTTCGCCGAAGTCGGAGCCTCGGGCGCGGTGTGGGACAAGCCGTCGATACTCGACCTGCTCGGCCGCGAAAAATCCATGGAGATCGAGGTACTAGAGCTCGATGGACGATGGCTCAGCTCGGAGTTTGTTCTGGTGCAGTGGACTTCGAGAACTGTGGACATCCTGGCCCGTCGAACATCGCTGTGGCGTCGCATCGAATCGGGATGGGAACTGGTGCACCATCAAGGCACGCCGCTGAGGTGACCGTCCGCAAACGCGCGCGCGTTTGCCAAAGAGGCGCGACCTCGCTATCTATTCCGCTCGCGTCTGACGAATGCGCGCGCGTTTGCGCCGAACCGACGGGGACCGCAGCGCCGAACCGACGGGGACCGCAGCGCCGAACCAGGTCCGCAGCGCCGAACGGGCACCGCTCAGCGCTTCCCCAGTAGCGCCCGCAATTGCGCTCGATCAAGTTTTCCCGGACCTCGGGTGGGGAGGGAGTCGAGTAGGAACAGCTCTCGGGGTGCCGCCGTGATGTCCAGCGAGGCCGCAACGTGGGTGCGCAACTCCGCCAACGTCACCGGAGTCGAGGCGACAACGGCGACCACCACCTTCTGCCCCAGTCGCTCGTCGGGCAATCCCACGACGGCGCACTCACGGACTGCGGGGTGCGTTGCCAGCGCAGCTTCGACAACCTGCGGTACGACGGTCAGTCCGCCGGTCGAGATGGCCTCGTCGAGTCGTCCCGAAATGCTCAGCACCCCGTCGACGACGGCTCCGGCGTCGTCGGTGCGGAACCAGCCCGGCTCGGCGAATGCCGGGTGGTCGGGCAGCCCGCGGTATCCCGAGGCCAGGGTTCTGCCGCCCAACACGACCCGGCCGTCGTCGATGCGAATTACCGTGTCGCGCAGTGGAACTCCGTCGTACACGCAGCCGCCGGCCGTTTCGCTCATCCCGTACGTTCGCACCAACCGGATTCCCGCGTCCTGTGCCTTCTCTCGCAACGGAATCGGCGTCGCGGCCCCGCCGAGCAACACTGCGTCCAGTGAGGCCAGGGCAGCGACCGCCTCGGGGATCTCGAATGCCTTCACCAACTGCCCGGGTACCAATGACGTGTAGCGCAGGGGGCCGGACATCGTGTCCACCGCGTCGATCAGAGCGATGGGGTCGAAGCCGTCGGACACGTCCATGACGACGGGCGAGGTTCCGGCGAGCACACTGCGCAGCAGCACCTGCATCCCGGCGATGTGGTGCGCGGGCAACGCCAGCAGCCACGACCCGGGTCCACCGAGTCGCTCCTCGGTGCCCGTCGCAGACGCCACCAGCGCAGGCGCGGAGAGCATGGCACCTTTGGGGACACCCGTCGTTCCGGAGGTCGCGACCACCAGGGCGATGCCGTCGTCGATCGGGGTTCCCGGTGCCAAGGCGTCGTGCAGGCGCTCGGTCTCGCGCGGATCGTTCGCGGGCACGGGCAGCAGAGCCGGGCCGTCGCCGGCGAGCATGCGGCTCAGCCGCGGCATGATGTCTGCCGCGGCGGGTCCCGGTGGAATGGATACGCTCTCGAGCACGGACTCGAGGCTAGTCCCCGGGCTGGATCGCGGACCGGTGGACCTACTGCGCCCGCGGTCGTCACCCGAGATCGAGTCACTGTGGAACAGTGGAACATCGTGAAGGGATCGGGAATGGACGACGCGGTGTGGGCAGCTCTGTCGTACTTCGATTCCGTCGATCCCGCGCTCGCCGCCGACGCGCGTCTGGGGTGGGACGGTCTGGTCGAGGTGTCTCCGCGCGCGGGCCCGACCCAACATTCTGTGCAGACCTACCTCTGGGTACATCTGCGCCACGTCGCCGAGGGGCCCGATCGCGCGGTCGACATCGCCCGTGCACTCGGCGAACTACTCGAACGGCTCGGACGCGTCGGATACGCGGAGATCGCTCGAAGCGCCGTCACCGCGGAACTTCTACGGATACCGGACGACGCCGCGTGGCTGCAGCACTATCGCGCCGCTACCGAAGAATCGGGCATCGGTGCCGTCGACACCGAGCTCGTCACCTGGCAGGACGCCCCGACCGGGGTCGAGCGCGCCATCGTCGAAAAGATCGGCGAGACACTGGAAGTGGCGACCATCGCCGGCGAGTTCGAGCCGTCGAAGCCCGGTGGTCGCCCGCTCGGTGTCAACGCGCAGGCCATGCGTCGACGCGGCGTCACCGACGCGGTTCTGACATCCGATAGAGGCAGGGACGACTCGGAAGCAGTGCTGCTCGAACAGCTTCTCGACCACCGCATCTTATTGTGGAGCGGCTACAGCAGTCCGCGGGCCGAGCTCTACCTGGGGCTACGCGAGGCGTTGCACGAGGCCGTGAATCCCGTGTACGGCTGCGTGCGCAGACTCGAGAGCTTCATCGGATGCATCGGGGACGGTGTCACGTTGACCGATGCCGGGTACCTACCGGACGAGCTGGTGGCGAGTATCGCCAACACGGTCTTTCCCCCGGCCGAGCGTCCCTCGTATGTCGGTCGCGAACTCGACGCCGAGAAGATACTGACTGTCCGACGCCTCCTGATGAGAGTGCGTCTGCTGCGCCGTTCCGCCGGGCGGTTGGTGCCGACCACCCGAACTCGGCAACTCAGCTCCGACGGGCTCTGGCGAGTGCTCACCGGAAGCATCGTCGGGACCGAATATCACCCCGACACGATTGCGGCGGAGGTGGTTCTGGCCCGCATGATCGTCGGTCACGATGTCGCCGACGTGGAATCGACGGCCGACGACCTGGCGCGGCTGCTGCGGGCCGAAGGATGGACCCATGCCGGAGAGGAGCCTGCGCCCGAGCACGCCGAGCCGTTGGCCCGGACGCTGGTGGCCGAGCTGAGCGCGCTCGGAGCGTTCGAGTCGGAACCGAACCGCGCGTCGGCGACGGAGGTGTCCGGTGCCGTTGCGACCGAGGAGGGCAAGCGGCTCGCCGCTGCGGTGCTGCGGCATCGGCTTCTGCACACGCGCTATCCGTCGGTATGACCGCGCCGAGACGTGCTATCGGTCGAAACCGAGGATCCGGCACGGTTAAGCTCACCTGGAACCGGTTCCAGTACGGGCCCGGCCGTTCGTGGCGAGGAGATACAGGTGGACGGTGAGGTCGTGGACACCGCGCGCTCCCAGTCTCGCCGTCAGAGTGACTCCGCTCGTCGATACCTCGATGTCGAGGCGACCACGCCTGCCCTGCGCTCCACGGTCGAATTCGCCGCCCGCAGTGTCGGATTCGCCATCGCCCAACTCAACGTGCTCGACGAGGACACCCAGTACACGCTGGTCAACGTCGGTGGGCCGCCGGTGTCCACCGTCGTGCGAGCCGACACCCTGTGCGACGACGTGGTGCGCTCCGGTGAGCCCGCGGTCGTGGCGCACGGTCGCATCCGCGCCACCACTCGGCAGCGTGCCATGCTCGACGACAACGGCATCGCGTCGTACGCGTCGGTTCCGCTGCGCGGGCGAGAGGGGCTGGTCATCGGCACCCTGTGCCTACTCGATCGCACGCCCCGCCCACTCTCGGGCGAGCAGATGCAGGAACTCGAACAGTTCGCGTCCGTTCTCGAGGAGCAACTCGACCTGCATCGCCGCGTCGGATCTGGCGTCACCAGGCTGGGCAGCGACAACGACATCGCCGACTCCATCGCCGACGGTCACATCGTGCCCTGGTTCCAGTCCATCGTGGATCTGCGGACCGAGGAGATCGTCGGCTTCGAGGCACTGGCGCGTTGGCACCACCCCACCCGCGGGATGGTGGTGCCGGCGGACTTCGTCCCGTTCGCCGAAGCCAGCGAACTGATCATCGACGTCGACCTCAGTGTGCTCGCGCAGGCCGCGGCCGAAATGAAGAAGTGGCACATCCATCGTCCGGAGCTGCGGCTGACCGTCAACATTTCGGGACGCCACCTCGCGCATCCCGACGGCGTCAGTCAGCTCCAGCGTGCCATCGCGTCCTCCGGGGTGTCGCCGTCGTCGATCTCGCTGGAGCTCACCGAAACCACTGCTGTGACGCCGGGTCCGCTGCTGCGTCGGCACATCGACGACGTGCACCGGCTGGGCTTTCGGGTCTTGCTGGACGACTTCGGTTCGGGCTGGTCCTCACTCGAACGACTGGTGACACTGCAGCCCGACGGCATCAAGATCGACGGGCATCTGACCCGGTTCATCGACACCGTCGCCGGACGGGCGATGATCAGGTCGCTGGCCGGAGTGGCGAAGGACCTCGATCTGACGATGATCGTCGAAGGCATCGAGAACCGCGAACAAGCCGACGCTGCGCTCGAGCTGGGCTGCACCCTTGCACAGGGCTACCTGTGGTCGCGTCCTCAGTCGGCGACAGCGGTGCTACGCACGATCGCCGACAGCTAGCGGTTGTCCCGTCGCAGCGGATGATCCTGCGGGATCTGCACCAGCACGATGGGAATCGAATCCGGATCCTCGATCCACATCTCGATCAGACCCCACGGCTCCGTCCTGGCCTCGCGCACGATTCCGATGCCGGCGGCCGTCAATTCTTCGGTAGCAGAATCGATGTCGCGCACCTGCAACCACAGTGCACCGGAGAACGAACCCGGCCCGTCGCCGCGATGGTGCGCCGCGACCTCCAGCAGACCCTGGCCCGCGAAGAACACCGTGCCGCCGGGATACTCCCGGCACACCGCGAGCGAGAGACCGTCACGATAGAACGCAAGAGTCTTCTCGTAGTCGGCCGGGCGGAGAATCGTCCTGGAAGCGAGGATGTCCACCCCGCATGGATACCACGCTGCCGAAGGGTAGTTTCGCAGGCTCCACGCTGCCGAAGGGTCGTTCCGCAGGCTCCACGCTGCCGATGGGTCGTTCCGCAGGCTCCACTCCTGCACCTCTCACAGTTCGGTCGTCGCGATTCGGTTACCGCCCGCGGCCTTCGCCTCGTACATCATCGAGTCCGCCACTCGTGTTGCTCGCGTGACGAGGTCGATGTCGGTGTTCTCGGCCCACGCCGGTGAATCCGCGAGCACGATCGCAGCTCCCACACTGACCGTCACCGCGACGGTGTCCTCGGGATCACGCAACGCTCGTCGTACCCCGTGCACCAGCGCATCGATGTGCAGTCGTGAGGTGGACACCACGGCTACATACTCTTCTCCGCCGGTGCGGCCGATCACCCCGTACTGGCCCATGTGCGTGCGAAGACGGTCGGCGACACGTCGGATCACCGCGTCGCCTTCCTCGTGCCCGTAGAGATCGTTGACGGATTTGAAGCGATCGATGTCGATCATCACCGCCGCCGAGCATCGATCTTTCTCTCGTCCCCGAGGCCATACGTCGCCGATGGCCGCGTCGAGACCGCGCCGATTGAGCAGGCCGGTGAGTGGATCGAGGAAGGAGCTGCGGGCATCGTCGGTCAGCAGGGTGATCAGCAGGTGCGAGACGAGTGGAACTCCGGCGATCGCGAGCAGCACGACGTTCGTCCGGAAGATCACCGATGCGGTGTCCACCCCGCCGCTGGAGTACGTGGCCGCCGCGGCAACGACAGTGCAGGCCACCGCGAACACCAGGTGCGCCACCAGCCAGCGCGGACTGACGCAGAACGTGCAGAACGTCCCGATCATGGCAAACAGCGCGCACGTCAGGAGTGCGTCGACGAGCGGGTTTATCAGCAGAGACGATGCCGTGCCCAGGTCTGCGAAGACGGCGAATGCCACCACACCGAGGCGGCCGGGAAACGGTCTCGTGATCCATGCCGCGCTGACGGCCACGACCGAGACGACCAGGCAGGCTTTCCAGGCGACAGCGACCGGACTGCGTGAGGCATCCGCAGACAACAGCGACACCACAGCCAGCACGCCGTAATTGAGCGTCAGGCAGGCCATCACCCACCGGATGAGTTTTCCGGCGGGACGGGAGTTCAGGAAGTCCGCCATCCAGCGGTAGTCGAAGGGCTCGGTGAACCAGGCCCGCATCGCACCCACGGAACCGCCGGTGCGATGCGACGTCGAATTCACCTGTGGATCAGAAGTATCGGGGGAACGGCGACCAGTCGGGCTCGCGCTTGTCGAGGAACGCGTCGCGCCCCTCCACGGCCTCGTCGGTCATGTACGCCAACCGGGTCGCTTCGCCGGCGAACAGCTGCTGGCCCACCAGGCCGTCGTCCTGCAGGTTGAAGGCGTACTTCAGCATTCGTTGTGCCTGAGGCGATTTCGCGTTGATCTTCGCAGCCCACTCGATGGCCGTGTTCTCCAGCTCCGCGTGATCGACCACCTTGTTCACTGCGCCCATGCGGTGCATCTCCTCGGCAGAGTAGGTCTCGCCGAGGAAGAATATCTCGCGGGCGAACTTCTGACCGACCATCTTCGCCAGATACGCACTGCCGTATCCACCGTCGAAGCTGCCGACGTCTGCATCGGTCTGCTTGAACCGCGCATGCTCGCGACTGGCGAGCGTCAGATCGCACACCACGTGCAGGCTGTGGCCGCCGCCCGCTGCCCAGCCGTTGACGAGGCAGATGACGACCTTCGGCATGAACCGAATGAGTCGTTGCACCTCGAGGATGTGCAGGCGGCCTGCGCGGGCCTTGTCGACGGTGTCGGCCGTTTCACCCTCTGCGTACTGGTAGCCGCTGCGTCCGCGAATGCGCTGATCGCCGCCGGAGCAGAAGGCCCAGCCGCCGTCCTTGCTGCTCGGTCCGTTTCCGGTGAGCAGCACCGTGCCCACGTCGGAGCTCACCCGCGCGTGCTCGAGGGCGCGGTAGAGCTCGTCGACGGTGTGCGGCCGAAAAGCATTGCGAATCTCGGGACGATCGAACGCAACTCGCACGGTCGCGTCGGACACGTGACGGTGATAGGTGATGTCGGTCAGATCCTCGAAGCCGGGAACGGGACGCCACAGTGCAGGAGTGAAGGTCACGTACGCCACCTTAACGGTGGCGAGGGCTGGATCAGTGGCGGCCGGTCGGTACGGCTAGCGTGCAGGTCATGACCGATCCGATGCAGCTCGACCGCGAATCCGACCCCGATTACGACCACCACGGCGGCTTCCCGCGTTTCGTGCCGGCGAAGGTGGGGCCGGAGTACGGACAGTTGCTCGAGGCATTGCGCACCGTGCAGGATCTCGCCGTGTCGACCTCGTTGCCCGCCGACGTCACCGAGGCAGCCGTGAGCAAGACTCGGGAATTGATCGAGTTGTTGGAGCCGCACGTGGTCGCGGAGGGGAAGCAGACCGCCGGACGACTTCCGCGGCTACCCGGTCGGGGTTCACTGTTGTTACTGCCGTGGGTCATCGAGAAGATCGACGCCGAGGGCGTGCGAAGCAGAGGCGTGTTCCGCCGCTTTCACCTCGGTGGAAACTCCGCCGCACACGGCGGCACGCTGCCGCTGCTGTTCGACGACCTCTTCGGCCTGATCCAGCACGCGTACGGCAGGCCCATCAGCCGGACGGCATACCTGCACATCAACTACCGCAAGGTGACGCCGCTGAACACCGAGCTGATCGTCGAGGGCGCGGTGGATCGGGTCGAGGGACGCAAGACGTTCATCAACGCTCGGCTCACGGATCTGGACGGCAACCTGTTGGCCGACTGCGAGGCGTTGATGGTGCAGTTGCTCCCGGGGCAGCAATGATCCCCGCGATCGACGACATCCTGGACGGTGCGCATGTGCTCTCGATGCCGATGCGGACCAGGTTTCGCGGGATCACCACCCGTGAGGTGATGCTCGTTCGCGGACCGGCCGGATGGGGTGAGTTCTCACCGTTTCCCGAGTACGACGACGTCGAGTCGGCCCCGTGGCTGGCGTCGGCGATCGAGGCCGCGTGGGACGGCCCGCCCAGTCCGCAGCGTCGACGCATCCCGGTGAACGCGACCGTTCCCGCCGTGGCCGCCTCGGAGGTGGCATCGGTGTTGAGCCGGTCTCCCGGTGCCGAGACCGCCAAGGTGAAGGTGGCAGAGAAAGGGCAGAGCCTGGCCGACGACGTCGCTCGCGTCCGCGCGGTTCGCGAGCTTGTGCCGCGGGTCCGAATAGACGCCAACGGCGGCTGGAGCGTCGACGAGGCGGTGGCGGCGCTGGCGGCCCTGACTGCCGACGGCCCCCTCGAATACGCGGAGCAGCCGTGCGCCTCGGTGCCGGAGTTGGTGGAAGTTCGGCGGCGGGTGCCCGGGGTGCGGATCGCTGCCGACGAGAGCATTCGCCGGGCCGAGGATCCTATGAAGGTCGTCCGGGCCGGCGGAGCGGATATCGCGGTGCTCAAGGTGGCCCCGCTCGGCGGGATGCGGGCGGTACTCGAGCTGGCAGGCGAGCTGGGCGAGTACGGCGTCCCGGTGGTGGTGTCGAGTGCTCTGGACTCGGCGGTCGGCATCTCGTCGGGGCTGGCCGCAGCTGCTGCGCTGCCGCATCTCGAATTCGCCTGCGGTCTCGGAACGGGCGCACTGTTCGTTCGAGACGTCGCACCCTCGCCCGAGGTGATCGACGGGACATACCCGGTCGACACCCTCGAACCCGATGCGCAAGCGCTGATCGAGCTCGATGCCGACGCCGATCGCACACAGTGGTGGATCGAACGAGTTCGGCGTTGCCACGCCCTTCTGCGGTAGTCTTGCGCCCGGTCCGCGTGGGGCCGCTGACATATCTGGGAGGAAACTCGAAGTGGTTGCTGCACTCAAGGATTCGCTGCTCGACGAGTCGAAGGCCGACGCTCTGCGCGTCGATGTTCTGGCTCTGATCGACGCCGAGGTCGCGGACAAGAAGGGCGCGAGCGGACTCGCGGTCAAGGGGGGATACGGCGCGGTGAAGAAGGTCGGACCGTCGTACATCGACAATGCGGTCTCGGCTCTGTGGCCCGATTTCGTCGACAAGCTCGACCCGTTCTGGCAGTCGTACAACGCTGCTCCTCAGGGCACGTTCGGTGACTACCTCGTCGCCAACGGTGACGCCGCGTCCGACGCGTTGCTCTCGGTCACCGATGCTCGCATCGAGGAGACCGACAAGTCCGTCGTCAAGAAGTTCTACGGCAGCCTGCGTGGTTCGGCGAAGAAGAACGTCACCGAGGCACTGCCGCGCGTCGGCGATCTGGTCGCCAAGCACGCCTGAGCGGCTTCGCCGCATGTGCGCGGAAGTTCGTAGCCTGCTACGAATTTCCGCTCACATGCGCGTAGCGCTCAATCGCTCCCAGTCGGCTTCCGTCTGATCCGCGTACAACTGCGCGAACCGGCACAGTGCCACCTCGAGGGCATCGGAATCGCCGGTGTATCCCGAGATCATCGACGCGCCACTGGTTCGCGCGTGTCCCTTGGCCAGGAGTCGGCCCACCACGCGTGCGTAGTCCACCAGAGCAGCCGCATTGATCGACGAGAGGTCGATCGTCCCCTTCATGTTGCGGAACTGGCGCACGTAGTACTGCCGTCCGTCGATGGTGGTCCAGCCCAGCAGCGGATCGCTCACGGTTTGCAGATCCTGCTGATACTCGACGACGCGTTGTCCCTGATGGTCGTGCCACGCGGATTCGCCGTGCACGTACGGCGCGAGTACCGATCGTCTGGCCTGCTTGAGCTGCAGAAACACCACATCGTCCTCGCTGGTGCCCTCGAGTAGTGCCACGTACGCCCGAAGCCCGACACTGCCGACCCCGACGACACGGTGTGCCACGTCGATCAGGGTGTAGCCGCCGAGCACTCGACGCCAGTGCGGAGTGAGGGTGAGCAGGTACTCGTCCAGTCCGACGGCGAGAAGGTCCTCGTCCTCGGCCGAGATACGCGTGGTGATCGGCGGTTCCTCGACGATCCTGCGCTTGCCCTCGTGCTTCTCGGTGAATCGCGGTAGAACGCGGTCACTGGTGCGTCGACGCGCCTTCTTGGTGGCGCGTTTGATCTCCTTGCGCAGCGAGCCCTCGGTGGCGTCACGCTGCAGCTTCTCGGCCGTCAGTCGCTGGAACGACCGGGACATCAGCGGCTCGTCGGCAAGTCTGGCCACCTCGATGCGATAGGCGGACACACAGGCAGTGACGGCATCGCGACACTGATCCTCGCTGCGGCCGTTCTGCCGTCCCGCCACCCAGATACTCGCGGCGAGGCGTCGGAGATCCCATTCCCAGGCCCCCGGGTGTGCCTCGTCGAAGTCGTTCAGGTCGATGACGAGGTCGCGTTCGGGGGAGGCGTAGAACCCGAAATTGCCCAGGTGGGCGTCGCCGCTGATCACCGGATTGATACCGGTCGACGGCAGCATCGCCACATCCCGAGCCATGACGATGGCGGTGCCGCGCAGGAATCCGTACGGGGACTCGATCATGCGCTCGAGGCGCGTCGGAATCAGCCATTCGATGCGGCCCTGGTGCGAGTACTCGATCTGCTTGACCGGGTCGGGTCGATCCGGCGGCGGCGTCCACTCGCCCAGTGAGGCGAGCGGGACCTTGTCGCGCAGGCGTCGACCCAGTTCGTAGCGTTCGGCGCGGGGGAGAGGGCGGGCGCGCAGGGAGGCGAATGCCGCCCCGTCGACCTCGACCGAGTCGGTGACGACCGTGTGACCTTTTCCGAAGCCGGGCATGTGAGATGACACTAATCGAGCGTTACGGGGCGGCTTTACCGAACTTCCAGTATCCGGTGAAGCAGATCTGCGACTTGGGTACCGAACGCTCGTTCACCAGGTATCTACGCAGGCCCGTCGCCAGTCCCTGATTGGCCGCACAATCCAGTTCAGCTCGACGCCTGCGTGCATGTTCTGCTTCTGGATGTCGGCCTCGGTCGGGACTTCGATGAAGGCCCTGACTCGAACGTCCTCCGGTGACGACCGCAGAATGCCGAGTATGGCCGGGGCCGCGCTCTCGTCGCCGACCAGCAACTGCCAGCTCGGTCGTCCGTCGAACGTGTAGATGCGCCCTTCGTCGAAGATCGCGACGCGGTCGCCTGGAACCGCCCGAGCAGCCCACGCCGACGCCGGACCACTGTGACCAGGCGCTCCACCGGCTCCACTCCCATGCACGACGAAGTCCACATCCAGCTCCGGGCCGTCCCCGTACGTGCCTTGTCCCCAGAGTGGCTGTGGGGTCGCGTCGTTTTCTCACTCGGACCTACCGCGTCGATAGCGCTGGACCAGCTTGGCTCCGACGGGTACTGCGAACAACATCATGAACACTCGGATCACCTGTGCGGCCACGACGAAGGTGACGTTCGCGCCGGTCGACGCCGCGATGGCCAGCACCGCGTAGACCCCGCCGGGAGTGGTCGCGAGGTAGCCCTCGTAGCCGCTCGTCCCCGTCGCGGACGCCAACCACAATCCGAGCATCGCGCAGCCGACCGTGACGGCGACGATCAACATCAGTGACGCAGGCAGCACGCGCGAGATCGACTTCAAGCTGGCGACGGTGAAGCGCAGACCGGCCTGCCAGCCGATGACGATGTAGGCCGCCCACAGCAGCAGGGTCGGTACGGACGCGTCGAACGACCACCCGAGCACGTCGGCGAGCGTGGCAATGATCAGCGGGCCGAGCAGGGCGGGGGCGGGCAGTCGGATCACCTTCGCCAGCATCACCCCGATGACGCCGCAGATCAGGACGAAGGCGAGATCTATCCAGAGCGCCTCGTGCACATCGGCGGTGACCGGCGATTGTCCGGGCTGCGCTTGGAACACCAGGGTCGCAACCAGTGGCAACGTGGTGGTCACCAGCACGACGCGGAGGTACTGCACCACCGCCACCACGCGTTCGTCGCCGCCGAGCTCCTGCGTGATCGCCACCAGTCCCGACGCTCCGCCTGCCACGAGGGCGAGGGAGCCGGTCAGTGAATCGATGTCTTTGCGTAGCCCGAGCAGCGCGCCGGCCGCGATCGACAGCAGCAGGGTTCCGATGCACGCCAGCAGTACCGGCAGCCAGGTATCGCCGAGTGAGCTCAGGGTCTCGCGCTGCACCAGCGTCCCGATCTCGACGCCGAGTATCGCCTGAGCCGCCATCCCGAGTCGGCGTGGCAGCGGCGCTCTTTCGGTGCCCGTCGTCGGAGCCCACCCGGCGAGCGCGAACACGATGGCCACCAACAGCGCAACGAACAGTGCAGCAGACGGCACCCCGAGCGCGTCGGCTCCGACGGTCAGTCCGACCGTGACGGCTATCAGCAGCAGCCAGCGAATCAAGAAGGTCGCTCGATCTCACGAACCTCGGGCGGCAATCCCCACTCGGTGCGGCCTAGGCGACTGAGCGGGGCAATGGTCTCGAACTCGGGGAGTCCGTCCTCGGCGAGGAATTCGGGGCGTACCGACAGCGCGACGACGGTGCCCATGACGACGAAACAGTTTCCCACCTCGACGACGCGATGCAGCGTCGCTTCGATGGCGATCGGTGCGGCCGCCACACGCGGCGGCGTCACGATCGCACTGGGTTCGCTCTCGATGCCGACCGCCTCGAACTCGCTGACGCCGTGATCGAAGCTCGCCGAGCTGTCGTTGACCTGATCGACCAACGGCGCCGTCGCCAGATTGACGACGAACTCGCCGGTGGCCTCGATGTTGCGCAGACTGTCCTTGCGGCTCACCGACGTGAACTGCACGACCGGTGGCTCCACCGAGGAGACCGTGAAGAAGCTGTAGGGCGCGAGGTTCGCCACACCGTCGGCGGAGACGGTGGACACCCACGCGATGGGCCTGGGCACTACCGACGCAGTCAGCAGCTGGTAGAAGCGACGTGGGGTGACCTCTTCGGGTCGAAAGACTGTACGCACCTCTCAATACTGTCAAAGCCCGGTTGCGGCGGCCGACCGGAGCATCTGACACTCTGGAAACTGTGAATCCGTCCACCGCTCAGGCCACTGCTGTCGTCGACGAACTGGCGCGCAGCGGCATCGAAGACGTCGTGCTGTGCCCCGGCTCGCGCAACGCCCCGTTGGCGTTCGCTTTGCAGGAAGCCGACGCGGCCGGACGTCTGCGATTGCACATGCGGATCGACGAACGGACCGCCGGATTTCTGGCCATCGGACTGAGCCTGGGTAGCGGCCAACCCGTACCGGTGGTGATGACGTCGGGAACGGCGGTGGCAAACCTCGGGCCCGCCGTACTCGAAGCGAACTACGCCCGCATCCCGCTGATCGTCATCAGTGCCAACCGGCCCTACGAGATGCTCGGCACCGGAGCCAACCAGACCATCGAGCAGCTCGGCCTCTTCGGATCCCAGGTTCGCGCAACCATCAGCCTCGGGCTGGCCGAAGAGGAGCCGAAACAGAACAGTCAGTGGCGCAGCGCGGTCTCGCGAGTCATCGCTGCTGCGCGCGGCGCGCGCTCGGGCAACGCCGGACCCGTGCACTTCGATATTCCACTGCGTGAACCCCTGGTTCCTGCCCTCGGCGATCCGGGGGCGCGGCCCGAAGGGCGTCCGGACGGAATGCCGTGGACGACGACCACCCAGGCGACGTTGGACGTGCCGGTCGAGCTCGATCTCTCGGTTGACACCGTGGTCGTCTCCGGACACGGCGGCGGCGTCCGTCCGGAGCTCGCCGGCTTGCCGACCGTCGCCGAGCCGACCGCGCCGCTGCACGGAATTGCGTTGCACCCCTTGGCTCTGGCGCAGCTGAAACCGCGTCAGGCCGTCATCACCGGTCGTCCGACATTGCACCGTCAGGTCTCGGCGCTGCTGGCCGACCCCGCCGTCGATGTCATCGCGCTCACCACCGGGCCGCGTTGGCCCGACGTCTCTGGCAACGTACTGGCGACAGGAACCCGCGCCATCACCACCGGTGCGCCCGATCCCGCCTGGATCGCCCGCTGCGCTGCGCTGTCCGAGCGCGCTGAAAAGGCTGTGCACGAACAACTTCGAGAGCATCCCAAGCCTACGGGTCTGCACGTGGCCGACGTCGTGATGTCCGCGCTGCAGCCCGGCGATCAGCTGGTGCTCGGAGCCTCCAACCCTGTGCGCGACGCGGCCCTGGTCTCGACTCCGATCCCTGGGGTGAAGGTTCTGTCCAACCGCGGCGTTGCCGGCATCGACGGCACCGTCTCGACGGCGATCGGTGCCGCGATGGCCGGAAAGCGGCGCACCATAGCGCTTCTCGGTGATCTGACGTTCCTGCACGACGCGGCGGGCATGCTCATCGGAACCGGCGAGCCGCGCCCCGACGATCTGACGATCGTCGTCGCCAACGACGACGGCGGTGGCATCTTCGAGCTGCTCGAGCAGGGGGATCCGCAGTATGCCGGCGTGTTCGAGCGAGTCTTCGGCACACCACACGGAATGGATCTCGGAGCGCTGTGCGGGGCCTATCGCGTCGAGCATCGGTTGGTCGAATTGTCCGAGCTGGCAACCGAACTCACCGCACATGCCGTGGGAATCAGAGTGTTGGAAGTGACCACGGAGCGATCGGGATTGCGGGATCTGCACGCGGCGATCCGCGCCCGGCTCTAGCTCTGTTGCGCTGCAACCCATTCGAGAGTTTCGCCGGTTTCCTGATCGATCATGTCCTTGATCATCTTGTTGATCAGGTCCTCGATCTTGCCGCCGACGAGTGGGATCTTGACCGTCGATTCACCCACGATGATCAACTTCGCGCCGGTGCCGTCGGGCTGCAGTGACAACGTGCCGGTGATCTTCGCCGGAAGGCCGGTGGTGCTACCGGTCAGCGTTCCCTCGGCGTGGTCGCCCTCGAGCGGACCCCAGTAATCGGTGCGGGAGACGATCAGCTTGCCCTTGATGACCTTGGTGACGAATCCGGGGAGCTCGTTGGTGCCGACCTCTTCGGAGATGTCGACCGTCAGGCCGCCGTCGTCGTGCTTGGTCAGCTCGTACCCGTCTGTCTTCTTCGCCTTGGCGAAGCGCGCCATCCACTGGTCCTCACTGGTCAGTGCTGCGTGCACTTCAGCGGGAGGATTGGACGCGCGGAGTGTGTGTTCGAAGCTGCGAGACATGAGAGCAGACGCTACCCGAGCCGAGCCCGATCGGCTGCGAAGTAATCTGTCGAAGTGACCGACACAGCCCGAGGCAGCCGAACCCTGCGCAGGACCCGGCTGATCGTGCTCGTGGTCGCTACCGCGATCTCGGTGTTGGCGGTGTTGCTGGTGGTCGGAGCGTGGCGAAACGACGTCACCATCGATTCCGACAAGGGCACCGCCACCGCCGAGGTGCTGTCGGCGGGCAAGTTGCGGTCGGCCGTCAGCTTCATCACTCCGGACGGCGTGACGCACAACCCGGCGCTCGGCGTCCTGTATCCCACCAACCTCGTCGCGGGCCAGCGCATCGAGGTGGAGTACTACAAGGCCGAACCCGACGACGTCGAGCTGCTGGTGCGGGTCGCCGGCCGTGACGCCACCGTCGCCATCGTCCCGGCAGGATCGGTCATCGTCGTTACCTGGCTCATCGCGGGGCCCGTATTGTTCTGGCTCCGTCGCAAGGAGACACAGCGCAAGGAGGCCGAATATGCGTAATGCCAAGCAGTGGGTCATCGCCGCTCTCGCCGCAGTGGCCGGGTTCGCGTTGGTGAACTTCGGCAACATCGCGTCCTCGATCGTCGTGATGGTGCTTGTCGTGGTGTTCCTGCTCGTTCTGACGACTCCGGTGCTGTATCCGCGTTCTCTGTCCGACGATGCTTCACGAGTGCTCGCCGCGGACCGGTCCGTTCCGTTGATCTACTGGCGGCCGGGATGCATCTTCTGCCTGCGGCTGCGGGTGGCCCTGTTGCTGCGCGGGAAGAAAGCAGTGTGGACGAGCATCCGTCAGGATCCGGCAGCGGCAGCGCGGGTCCGGTCGGTCAACTACGGCAACGAGACGGTCCCGACGGTGTTCGCCCCGTCCGAGCACCGCACCAACCCCGATCCGTCGTGGGTGATCACGCAATTCGTGTGACGTTGGCCCACACGTAACGTTGTCCATACCTGGTCGACGGCGAGGCCGCCCACACTGAGGACCGTGCGAGTAGCCATCGTTGCGGAATCGTTCTTACCCAACATGAACGGCGTCACCCACTCGGTGATCCGTGTCCTCGAACACCTCGACAGGACCGGGCACGATGCCATCGTCATCGCCCCGGACAATCCGTCCGGCCCGAAGGCCGAAACGTGGCACGACAACGTTCCGGTGTATCGGGTGCCGTCCGTGATGGTTCCGAAGGTGAGCTCGTTGCCCGTCGGGGTGCCCGGACTCGGGATGGTGTCGGCCTTGCGCGAATTCGCCCCCGACGTCGTACATCTGGCCTCGCCGTTCCTGCTCGGAGCCGGCGGCCTGGCCGCCGCCAACCGGTTGGACGTGCCCGCAGTTGCCGTCTACCAGACCGATGTCGCCGGTTTCGCCGCCAGTTATGGCCTGGGCCTGACCTCGAAGGCGGCGTGGCGCTGGACCAGGAGACTGCACCGCGGCGCGGCCCGCACCCTGGCACCGTCCACCTCCGCCGTCGACGCCTTGGAGCTGCACGGCATCCCGCGCGTCCATCGGTGGGCCAGGGGAGTGGACGCGGTCCGCTTCGCACCCTCTGCCAAGTCGCAGACGCTCAGAACCCAGTGGGGAGCCGGAGACAAACTGATCGTCGGCTTCGTCGGCAGGCTCGCCCCCGAGAAGCACGTCGAGCGGCTTGCCGTCCTGGCCACGGATCCGTCGATCCAGCTGGTGATCGTCGGCGGCGGACCCGACACGGCAACCTTGCAGGCGCTGATGCCGAACGCCATCTTCACCGGCCAACTCGGCGGAGCCGAACTCGCACAGGCCTATGCCAGCTTCGACATCTTCGTGCATCCAGGCGAACACGAAACCTTCTGCCAGGCAGTGCAGGAAGCACTTGCCAGCGGAGTGCCCGTCATCGGACCGGACGCCGGCGGCCCGCGCGATCTGATCTCGCACTGCCGCAACGGCTATCTGCTGCCGGTCGACAAGTTCACCGAATTGCTGCCGAGCGCAGTCGGAGCCCTCGCCGAGCCCGTCACCCGCGCCCGTTTCGGCGACGCCGCCCGCAAGTCGGTTCTACACCGCACCTGGCCGGCCATCTGCGACGAGCTGATCTCCCATTACTACGACGTGCAAGGCATCACAGCACCGCGGATACAAAAGATTGCTTGAGTAGTCTGGACCTCGTGGCCCAGACATCACGCGCAACCCTGGCAAAAGAGCCCCACGAGGTGGCGTCGATGTTCGACGGCGTCGCTCGGCGATACGACATCACCAACACGGTTCTGTCGTTCGGGCAGGATCGTAGTTGGCGCAAGCTGACGCGGCGAGCCCTGGACCTGAAACCGGGTGAGCGAGTACTGGACCTTGCCGCGGGCACCGGCGTCTCGACGGTCGAACTCGGCCTCAGCGGAGCCTGGTGCGTGGCCACCGACTTCTCCAAGGGCATGCTGCAAGCCGGGCTGCAACGCGGCGTGCCGATGGTTGCCGGTGATGCCATGGCACTGCCCTACGCCGACGCGAGCTTCGATGCCGCCACCATCTCGTTCGGCCTCCGCAACGTCTCGGATTTCGATGCCGGGCTGCGCGAGATCGCCCGCGTCACCAAGCCGGGTGGACGCCTCGTGGTGTCGGAATTCTCCACTCCGGTGTTCGGCCCGTTCCGCACCGTGTACATGGAGTACCTGATGAAGGCGTTGCCGAAAGTCGCTCGCACCGTGAGCAGTAACCCCGATGCCTACGTCTACCTCGCGGAGTCGATCCGGGCCTGGCCGACGCAAGAGCAATTGGCCCAGCGCATCGCCGACGCCGGCTGGACCGACGTACAATGGCGCAACCTTACCGGCGGAATCGTGGCGCTGCACAAGGCAATTCGACCGTAGAACGGTTCACGGAAAAGGCGCGAGCGGAGCCCGCGGAGCGAGCAATCACGAAAACGGCGGCCGGGAATCGATTTTCAGTGACCCGGTTCCCGATGCCCGCCAGGTGCGGGCCACGAGGTCGCTGTCGGCTTCGGTGATCAGGTTGCCCATGCAGCGAACGGCAACCTTCATCAGTGCCCGCGAGCGCATGCCCACCGGTCCCGCTGCGGGCAGGAATCTCGGCACTGTCAACAGGCCGGCGAGTCGTCGCGCGATGGAGAACGCCTGTCCGTAGTGCTCGCGCAGCAGGGTGGGCCAGGCTTCTGTGAGGTCGGGGTGATCGAGCAGGTCGACGACCATGCGGCCACCTTCGAGTCCGTAGTCGATGCCTTCGCCGTTGAGTGGGTTCACGCACGCTGCGGCGTCGCCGATGATGGCCCAGTTGGTACCCGCGACGCCGGAGACCGCTCCGCCCATCGGTAGCAGCGCCGACGCCACCGCGCGCAGCTCGCCTGTCAACGCCCATTCTGGACGCCGCTGCTCGGTGTAGAGGTCGAGCAGCGGCCGCAACGCGCCGGTTGCCGGTCTCGTGGCGGTGGCGAGCGTGCCGACGCCGATGTTGATGTTCCCGTCGTTCAGCGGGAAGACCCAGCCGTAACCGGGCTGCAGAGTGCCTGCGGCGTCACGCAATTCGAGGTGCGAGCTGATCCACTCGTCGTCGCTGCGTCCCGAGGTGATGTATGCGCGAGCCGCGACGCCGAACGCGGTGTCCCGATGCCACTGCCGGCCGAGTTGTTTGCCCAGGGTGGAGCGGACGCCGTCGGCGACGATCAGTGTGCGGCAGGAGATTTCGTGTGTTCCCGTAACGGTCTGCAGAGTCACCGATCGGACGGCGTTGCCCTCACGGGCGACGGCAACGGCCTTCGACCCCTCGGCCATGACCGCCCCGGATTCGACGGCGACAGTGCGAATGCGATCGTCCAATTCGGTTCGGGGTACGGCACTTCCGACGGTCGGCAGGGATTTGCTCGGCCACTCGAGCTGCAGTTCCTGGCCGAATCCGCTCAACCGCAGACCGCGATTTCGCGCTTTACCGCGCACCCATTCGCCGAGGCCGAGCTGATCGAGTTCGGCGACGGCGCGAGGCGTCAGGCCATCGCCGCAGGTCTTGTCGCGAGGAAAGACCGCTGCGTCGACGAGGACGACGTCGCGGCCGGATCGCGCTGCCCACGCCGCTGCGGACGATCCTGCTGGGCCCGCACCCACGACCAGGACGTCGGTCGAGGTGGGAGGGGACTGCGGGGGAGTGCTCACACACTCCAGTATCCCGATTTTGCGCAGGCGTGCGGCGAGGGCCTCCGGTTAACGCCGTGTGAACGCTTGTTTCATAGATTCAAAATCTATGGACGGATCGTTCATGGCGGGTCTAGCGTCTCCCACGTGCACCGACCGATCCTCCTTCTCGACTTCGACGGCACCGTCTGCCTCGGAGACGACCCAGTGTGGGCGTACGCCGACGCTGTTGCCGACTCTCTCGACGCGGCCTCTGCCGACACGCTGCGCGCCGGGTTGACGGCTTTCTTGGAAACCGGAGCGGGGGAGTTCGTGGATGGCTACTCCGCCGTTCAGCAGCTGTCGGTGGGCGTCGATGCTGCCGCCCTCGCCGCTGCGTACGCACACTCCCGTGAACGCCTGGCGACGGGAGAGCTCGAAGTATGGGCTCCCGCCGGCCTCGAGGACTTCCTCGGTCGTGTCTCGGCCGAGGTGGTCCTGGCCACCAATGCCCCACAGCGTGGCGTGGTGGAAACCCTCGAGCGTCTCGGCCTGATCGGGCGCATGGACCGTGTGTTCACCGATGCAGGTAAGCCCGAGAAGATGCCCGAGCTGGTGGGCTCATTGCTGGACACGCGGTCACCGCATGAACTGGCCAGCGTCGGCGACATCTGGCGCAACGATCTCGACGCCGCGCATCGTCGCGGTGCCGTCACCGCCTACATCGACCGTCACGGTCATCCTCGGCCCGAGGCGACATTCTGCGCCTCGACGTTTCCGGTCATGTACGACGCACTCCTCGAATGGTCCACCGATCCAGCAGCATTCGCACTCACTCACGAAGGACAGTCATGAGAATTCGTACACCCTTGCTCGCGGTGGTAGCCACCGGACTGCTCACCGCCTCGTTGGCCGGATGCGGTGCCCGCGACGAGTCCACCACCGAGTCCTCGGCTGCGTCGCCCTGCACCGGGTCCAGTGCTGCAGATGCGGCCGACCCGTCCGAGCTGACGCTGGCCCTCGTTCCCTCGGGTGACGCGAACAAGCTCGTCGAGACCGTCAAGCCGTTGCAGGACGCGCTGACCGAGCGCCTCGACATCCCCGTCCGCGGCGTCATCACCCAGGACTACCAGGCAGCGGTGGAGGCCATCGGTGCGAACCAGGCGCAGATCGGCATGCTGCCGCCGCTGCAGATGGTGCAGGCCTGCAACAAGTACGGCGCCGAGCCGGCTCTGCAGACCGTCCGCAAGGGCAAGACCACGTATGCGGCGCAGTTCTACACCAACAACCCCGACAAGTACTGCGACGACGCTCCCGTCACCGGAGCCAACGGCTTGCTGTATTGCAACGGCACCGAAGGTGGCACGGGCCCAGCAGGACTCGACTCGCTGAGCAAGATGAAGGACGCAAAAACCGTCATGCTGCAGTCCGCGTCCTCGGCCGGATTCGTCTTCCCCTCCGCCGCCCTGAAGGCTGCGGGCATCGACTCGACCACCGACCTCGACCTGACGCAGGTCACCTCGCACCCGGCGGCAGTGCTGTCGGTGAACAATGGCGACGACGAGGTGGGTGTGTCGTTCTGGGACGCCCGCGAGACCGTCGTGAAGGACACCCCCGATGTGGCGAAGAATCTGGTGGTCTTCGCGCTGACCAACGAGATCCCCAACGACGGTGTCTCGATCAGCAGTTCGCTCAGCCCTGATCTGCAGCAGCGCATCTCGGACGCGATGGAGGATTACGCGTCCACCCCCGAGGGTGTCGATGCCCTGACGGCGATCTATCAGATCACCGGGCTCGACAAGGCCGATCCCGCCGCGCTGCAGCAGGCGCAGACCGAGGCGGACTCCATCGGCCTGGGGAACTGACTCGGATGAGCGGCGACAGCATCGCATTCGACAACGTCTCGGTCACCTATGCGGGCGGCCATGCCGCGCTCGACGGCGTGACGCTGGAGATTCCAGCGGGCCAGATGGTTGCCGTCGTCGGATTGTCGGGCGCAGGAAAGTCCACACTGATTCGCACCATCAACGGCCTCGTTCCGGTCACCTCCGGCACTGTGACGGTCGGTGATCGCGCTGTGAACAACCTCAGCAGCAAGGGGTTACGGGATCTGCGCGGCGACATCGGAATGATCTTTCAGGGCTTCAACCTCGCCAAGCGCACCAGCGTGTTGAACAACGTGATGATGGGACGACTGCACAGCTCGCCGATGTGGCGAACGCTGCTCGGTGCGTGGTCGGCCGAGGACACCGAGCTGGGAATGCAGGCCCTCGAACGTGTCGAGATCGTCGGCAAGGCCTACGAGAAGGCGTCGTCGCTCTCCGGTGGTCAGCAGCAGCGGGTCGCCATCGCGCGAGCATTGGCGCAAGGGCCGCGGGTGATCCTCGCGGACGAACCGGTGGCCTCGCTCGATCCGCCGACCTCGCACGTCGTCATGCGGGATCTGCAACGCATCAACGCCGATCTCGGCATCACGGTCGTCGTCAATCTGCACTTTCTCGATCTTGCCAGACGCTACGGCGACCGGCTGATCGGGCTGCGGGACGGGAAGGTCGTGTTCGACGGCCATGGCCGCGACGCCGACGAATCGGTGTTCGAGAGTATCTACGGACGCTCGCTCACCGCCGAGGACGTCCTGGAAGCCAAGGCAGAGCTGTGATCACGCCGCTCGCAACCAGGCCGGCGAAACCGCGTTCGGCCTGGAAAACCGTTGTTGTCCTTGCCGTCATCGCCGTCATCACGATCTGGGCCGGGATCGGCATCGGTGTCGACCTGGGCGACATCATCGACAACTGGGGCAATGCGACCGGCAAGCTCGTTCAGCTGATGCAACCCGACTACTGGTTTTTCCCCGAGACCGTCGATGCGATCCTCGAGACGCTGCAGATGGCTGTCATCGCGACGGCGATCGGAGCCGCGATCTCCCTCCCGCTCAGTTTTGCGGCCTCGCATGTCACCAACCCGAATCGACCGTTGCTGATGGCCGTGCGCGGAATCATGAATGTCGTACGCGCAGTGCCGGATCTGCTGTACGCGGCGGTGTTGGTCGCGGTGGTCGGCACCGGAGCGCTGTCGGGAATTCTGGCGCTGATCCTGTTCAACGTCGGCATCATCGTCAAGCTCGTCTCCGAGGCACTGGACTCCGTCGATCGTGGTCCGCAGGAAGCGGCCCTCGCTGCCGGCGGCACCTGGATCGCGGCCGATCGGAGTGCTGTTGCGCCGCAGATCTTTCCGGCGTTCGTCTCGCAGAGTCTCTACACGTTGGAGCTGAACGTCCGCGCCTCGGCGGTCATCGGGCTCGTCGGTGCAGGAGGCCTCGGCATGCTCATCGACAACGTCCGCACCTTCTACAAGTATCACCAACTCAGCCTCATCATCCTCGAGATTCTCGTCATCGTCCTGGTGCTGGAACTGATCTCGTCCTGGGCCCGTCGAAAGTTGGTCGGATGAGCGTCATCGACCGCACCGCACGCGTCACCCCGGCTCGGCCGCGGAAACCGCGCAACCCCCTGCGCACCGCGGTGTGGGCCGGCATCGTCGCACTGTTCGCACTGTCGTTGTACGGCATCGAGATTCGCTGGGACAGGCTGCTGGAGCTACCGCAGAACCTGGTGCGCTACGCAGGGCTGATGTTCGTGCCGCCCGACGTCTCCGCGCTGGGCAAGGCCGTCTCGGCCACCATCGAATCGGTGCAGATGGCGTGGTTCGGAACGGTGCTCGGCATCATCGTGTCGTTTCCGCTCAGCTTCCTCGCGGCCGCGAACATCGGGCCGCTCTGGCTGCGGTGGCCGCTGCGTGTGGTGTTCGCCGTCATCAGGGCGGTGCCGGAGGTCGTCATCGCGATTCTCATCCTGTCGGTCACCGGGCTCACCGCGTTCACCGGAGCGCTCGCCATCGCCATCGGCTCGGTGGGCACCCTCGGCAAGTGGGGATACGAGGCCATCGAAGGTGCCGAGAAGGGGCCGATCGAAGCGGCCCGGGCCGCTGGAGGTTCTACGGCGCAGATCGTGCGGTGGGGACTGTGGACCGACGTCGCCCCCGAGGTGTTCGCGTTCTGGCTCTATCGCTTCGAGATCAACGTTCGGGCGTCGGCCATCCTGGGTCTGATCGGTGCAGGCGGAATCGGCAGCATGCTGGTCGACAACGTGCAGTACCGGCAGTGGGGTGCGGTGGGCATGCTGCTGATCGTCGTCGTGGTCATCACTGTGATCATCGATCAGATCTCCGGGCGGGTGCGTCGCCGCATCATCGACGGACACTGGGGCCGGCACAGAACGATATGAGCAAGATATGAGCATGGATCTCGCGCCGGGTGGAGTCGTCCCGCACATCAGATCGATCATTCCCTCGTTGCTGCCGGCCGAGCGGGCCGTCGCCGAAGTCTTTCTCGAACGTCCCGCCGACATCGTCGAGATGTCCTCGCAGCAGGTGGCCGATGCAGCAGGCGCATCGCGGGCGTCGGTGGTCCGCACCTGCCAGAGTCTCGGCTTCGGCGGGTATCAGCAACTCCGGGTGCTGCTCGCGCGCGACGCGGCGCGCGCCCTGCCCACCCAGGAACGTTCGGCTGACGGCCCGTTCGCGATCGTCACCGAGACCTTCGCCCACGTCGGAGAGTCCATCGCGGCGATGACGGCTCTACTCACCAACGAGGACGTCACGCGCGCCGTGTCCACCCTCGCCGGTGCCGAGTCGATCGTGGTCATCGGAAACGGGCTCTCGGCTGCGCTGGCCGCCGATACCGATTCCCGGATGCGGTCTCTGGGTCTGCGCTCGCACGCACCCACCGACTCCATTGCCCAACAGGTTGCCGTTCGGCTTCTCACCGACCGTGACGTCGCCCTGATCATCAGCGGATCGGGCGCGACGAGCGCGTCGACCAAGGCCGCGCAGGCCGCTCGGGAGCGCGGGGCCACCGTGGTGTCGGTGACGTCGTTCGCCCGGTCGACTCTGGCGGCCGCGTCGGACATAGCCCTGGTGGTGGGCATGCGAGATCTCAGTTTCCAGCGTGAACTCGCCGTCACCAGCCGGATTCCGCACGTGATCCTGCTGGAGGGACTGATGGCGGCGCTGACCGACGCATTGGGGGACAAGGCGTCGGCGGCGATGGCCGCGACCCTCGAAGTCATTTCCGGCAACCTGGGTGAGTGAAGCGTCACCTGTGGTCGGTGACACCGTCGCACCTGTGTGCACGCTAGGTTCACTACGGTAGAAGGCGAGCAGTAGCGCAGTTGCTGCTCCCGCCGGCATGTCGACGACAGGACAGGGACCAACATCGTGAGTACAGACGACGCTGCCGTAGCAACGGTCGTTGCCGGAGTCGACCTGGGTGACCCTGAGCTCGCGCGATCCGTCGCCGACGGCCTCGCACGCGTCGAAGAGCTGATGATCAGCGAACTCTCCGATGGAGAAGAGTTCCTGACCGAGGCCGCGCTGCACCTGGCCAAGGCCGGCGGAAAACGCTTCCGGCCCCTGTTCACGGTGCTCACCGGCCAGCTCGGGCCGTCGCCGACCGATCCTGCGATCGTCACCGCCGCCACGGTCGTCGAACTGGTTCACCTCGCCACGCTCTATCACGACGACGTCATGGACGAGGCGTCGATGCGCCGAGGTGCGGAGAGCGCGAACTCACGCTGGGGCAACAGTGTGGCGATTCTCGCGGGCGACTACCTGTTCGCGCACGCGTCGAGGCTGGTGTCCACCCTCGGTCCCGACGCCGTTCGGATCATCGCCGAGACGTTCGCCGAGCTGGTCACCGGTCAGATGCGCGAGACGATCGGAGCCAAGGGCACCGAGGATCCCGTCGCGCACTACCTGAAGGTCGTGTGGGAGAAGACCGGATCGCTCATCGCCTCGTGTGGACGCTTCGGTGGAACGTTCAGTGGGGGCGACGCCGAGCACGTGGGACGCCTCGAGCGCCTCGGTGACGCCGTCGGCACCGCGTTCCAGATCTCCGACGACATCATCGACATCTCCTCGGCCACCGAGCAGTCCGGCAAGACCCCCGGCACCGACCTTCGCGAGGGTGTACACACTCTGCCGGTGCTGTTCGCGCTCCGCGAAGAAGGTGCCGACGGCGATCGGCTGCGCGAGATCCTGGCCGGCCCGGTCACCGAGGACGCGCTCGTCACCGAGGCCCTCGAGCTGTTGCAGCGCTCGCCGGGAATGGTCTCGGCCAAGAAGACGCTCGGCGAATTCGCAGCTCGGGCTCATGCAGAGCTCGCGCAGCTGCCGCAGGGACCGGCCAACGATGCGCTCGGACGGTTGGTGAACTACACCGTCGAACGCGTCGGCTAGCGACCCTCCAGGCGGGAACTGCAGGTCCTGGTGTTTTCGTTGAATCGGGTAGGAACACCCGGTACGAGGAGGCACCAGTAACAGTGAACAGTTACGCGAACGGCGCGAAGACTTTCGGCCTGCTGGTCGGGATGTCCGCACTCATCGTTTTCATCGGCTCGTTGTTCGGCAATTCGATGATTCTGATCGGGTCCGTCGTCTTGGCCGTGGGCGTGAACGGCTACGCGTATTTCAACAGCGCGAAGATGGCCTTGCGGTCGATGCATGCGGTGCCGGTGACCGAGCTCGAGCAGCCGGCGATGTATCGCATCGTGCGCGAGTTGGCTACGGCCGCTCATCAGCCGATGCCCGCGCTGTACGTGAGCCCCACCAACAATCCCAACGCTTTCGCCACCGGGCGAAACCCACGCAACGCAGCCGTGTGCTGCACCGAGGGCATTCTGCGAATCCTCGACGAGCGGGAACTGCGCGCGGTGCTCGGCCACGAGCTGTCGCACGTCTACAACCGCGACATCCTGATCTCGTCGGTTGCGGGTGCGATGGCGTCGGTCATCTCGGGTCTGGCCAACCTGGCGTTCTTCGCCAATGTCTTCGGCGGACGCGGCAACGGGGGACCGAACCCGCTCGCGCTGCTGCTGGTGTCGATGCTGGGACCCATTGCGGCCAGCCTGGTTCGCCTCGCGGTCTCCCGCTCGCGTGAGTACCAAGCCGACCAGTCCGGGGCCGAGCTGACCGGCGATCCGTTGGCGCTGGCCTCGGCGCTCCGCAAGCTCGAGCAGGGAGTGCAGCTGGCACCGCTGCCACCGGAGCCGCGGCTGGCGGCAGAGTCACATCTGATGATCGCCAATCCGTTCCGGCTCGGCGACAAGGCGGGTGCGCTCTTCGCCACCCACCCGCCGATGGCCGACCGCATCGAGCGACTCGAACGGATGGCCGGCCACCGGCCGTATTGAGCGGCTGCGCCGCACGTGAACGAAACTTCGACCCCTGCTACGAAGTTGTACTCACGTGCGGCGCAGGAGTGGAGCCTGCGGAACGACCCAGGTGAGGAGCCGCTCTATCGGTAGTTGACGAACTGCAAGGCGATTCCGAAGTCCTCGCTCTTGAGCAACTGTTGGATCGCCTGGAGGTCGTCGCGCTTCTTGCTGCTCACGCGCAGCTCGTCGCCCTGGATCTGCGCTTTGACGCCCTTGGGGCCGTCGTCGCGGATCTTCTTCGAGATCTTCTTGGCGTTCTCGGTGCTGATGCCCTGGACGAGCTTGCCGGTGACCTTGTAGACCTTGCCCGACGCGGCAGGATCGTTGGTCTCGAACGCCTTGAGCGAGACGTCGCGGCGGATCAGCTTTTCCTTGAACACGTCCAGGGCCGCTTTGACCTTCTCCTCGGATTCGGACGTGATGACGATGGTCTCCGCCTCGCCGCTACCGGACCATTCGATGCTGGTGTCGGATCCGCGGAAGTCGAAGCGGGTCGCCAGCTCCTTCGCGGCCTGTCCCAGAGCGTTGTCCACTTCCTGGCGGTCGACTTTGCTCACTACGTCGAAGGACGAATCAGCCACTTCTCACACTCTCCAGTCGAATCGAAATATTTGATGTGGCGATGGTGTCGGACCACATCCTGCAGGGACTTTATCGGCCCGCTACCGACCGTATCCACCCGGTTTGCGTTCCGGGGGGACGTTCGTTGTATTCTTCTCACCGCGCCGAAGAGCAGTACGAGCTTCGATCGCAGCACGGCAGATTGCCCGAGCGGCCAATGGGAGCGGACTGTAAATCCGTCGGCTTATGCCTACGTAGGTTCGAATCCTACATCTGCCACACCTGGAACCCCGGCGAGTGTTTCTCTCGCTGGGGTTTCCATGTGAAGAGGACATGCATGGGCCGCTGACCACGTAATTTGGTACTGGGCGCTCGGAATGTGTAACCTCTTGGAGGCTTCAGCGCACGGCATGCGAGTGCTGATCCCGCCCCCTTAGCTCAGTCGGTAGAGCGTTTCCATGGTAAGGAAAAGGTCAACGGTTCGATTCCGTTAGGGGGCTCGCTGGATTGGATTGCTCGACGTCGAGTTCCTCACGTGGGATGGTAGACGATGAGCACCTGAGGCGGTGTAGCTCAGTTGGTAGAGCAAACGACTCATAATCGTTGCGTCGCCGGTTCAAGTCCGGTCACCGCTACACAGTAGGCAAGCACGACCAGTAGCACCCATGAACAGTCCTGATTGACCCAGATCAGATTTACCCGAAAGTAGGCGTCCAGTGGCCTCCTCCACCGATGTGCGGCCCAAGATCACCTTGGCCTGCGAGGTTTGCAAGCACCGCAACTACATCACCAAGAAGAACCGTCGGAACGACCCCGACCGCATCGAGCTGAAGAAGTTCTGCTCCAACTGCGGAACGCACCGGGCTCACCGCGAATCTCGCTAGATTGCACGGCTCGCTGGTTCGCAGTTCCGATCTCTAGTCGGCGCCCGGCGTTAGGTCACATTTTCTCCCCCTAACGGCTCTTGCGTCCAGGGTAGAAAAGGTTTTCCGTGTCACAAGCTCCACACGATGTCCCGACCATGGATGCATCCGCACACGCGGCGTCCATGGTCGGTTCTCATTTCCGCGTCGACGACTTCTACGAGGTCGGCCGCGAGAAGGTTCGTGAATACGCGCGTGCCGTCCAGGATTTTCATCCCGCGCATCACGACGAGGACGCAGCGAAGGGCCTCGGTTACGACGGTCTCCTCGCGCCCTTGACCTTCATTTCCCTGCTCGGAATCAGTGCGCAGACCCGGATGCTGCAAGAGGTCATCACCGGTTACGACCCGAGCCAGATTCTGCAGACCGACCAACGACTGGAATTCCATCGCCCGATTCAGGTCGGCGATCGAATCTTCTGCGACGTGTACCTCGAGTCCTTCCGGCAGATGAGCGGCAGCGACATCATGACCACGAAGAACATCATCACCGACCAGAACGGTGATCTCGTACAGACCACGTGGACGACCATCGTGGCGCGGACCGGCGGGGAGATCGACGAGAACATCGCCCATGCGGTCAAGGAAGTGATCAGGCATGGCGCTTCGTAGTTTCGACGACGTGTCCGTCGGCGAGGAGCTGCCCGAGCGAGTCGTGTCCTTGACCCGCGGCGACCTGGTGAACTACGCAGGTGTGTCCGGCGATCCCAACCCGATCCACTGGAGTGACGAGGTTGTCGCGCTGGCCGGATTGGACAACGTGATCGCGCACGGCATGCTGACGATGGGCCTCGGTGCCGGTTTCGTCACGTCATGGCTCGGCGATCCGGGTGCGGTCACCGAGTACAACGTGCGCTTCACCAGCTCGGTGTTCGTCCCGGCGGATTCGGCGGCGCAGGTCGAGTTCACCGGCAAGATCAAGACGATGGACGCCGAGGAGCGAACTGCCGTGATTGCCATCGTGGCGAAGTTCGAGGGCAAGAAGATTTTCGGGCGAGCTACCGCAACGGTACGTTTGGCCTGAGCATGTCGATCCGGCAGAAGCAGTTCGTGGCCGGGACGACGGGATTTATCTGTTCCGAAGAGTGTGCAGTACACTGAGATTTCTGGGGTAATCCGGCGCTCTGCGCTGCCCGCGTCCTCTTCCCGAGGTTACGTGGGTTCGTGCGTGTGAGTCGGATGGACACCAGAGCGGCTGAGAAGTTTCGGCCGAAGGGGCGTAGCTCAATTGGTAGAGCAACGGTCTCCAAAACCGTAGGTTGCAGGTTCAAGTCCTGTCGCCCCTGCCCAAGGTGTCAGCAACTGAGAGGAACGACGTGAGCGAGGAGCGCGGTAAGCGCGACGGTCGATCGGGGGAGTTCGAGGACTCTTCGGCCCCAGACGACGTCGTACCTGGCTCCGAGGGCCGTCTCTCCGATGCTGATACGTCTGCCGGTGGATCTTCTGCGGAGGCTGTCGTACCCACTGGTAAGCGATCGTCGAGCAGGTCACGCAGCACCGGTGCTGCCTCGGTGTCGATGACGAAGACTGCGAGCGCGTCCACGAAAGCCACGTCCGGCAAGGGACGTTCGGGCAAGGCCAAGGCAGACAAGCGGCCCAACGTTTTTCTGCGGCTGCTGCAGTTCTTCCGCGAGGTTGTTGCCGAACTGCGCAAGGTCATCTGGCCGAACAAGAAGCAGATGGTCACCTACACCACCGTCGTGCTCGTCTTCCTGACGTTCATGGTCGCGTACATCAGCGGTCTCGACGTGTTGTTCATCAAGGGCGTCGGCTGGCTGTTCGGCTGACCGAGACGGCCGACTTTTCGACGATCGAACCGAGCAGGAAACTAGAGAAAGGGTGCTGACGTGAGCACGCCGCACAACGACGCCACCGAAGTGGCCGCATTCGACGCCGATGTCGAGGCGACCAAGCAGGGCCTCGAAGCGGAGCAGGCCGCTCAGGACCGCGAGACCGACGAAGCAATCAAGGCCGACGTGGCCGCTGCCGCCGGGGACGACGTTGCCGCCGAAGGCGACGAGGCCGCTGACGCCGACGTCACGGCAGAGCCCGAGGATCCCGTCGCCGAGATGAAGGCGGCTCTGCGTCGCGCTCCCGGCGACTGGTACGTCATCCACTCGTACGCCGGATACGAGAACAAGGTCAAGGCCAACCTCGAGACCCGTGTGCAGAACCTCGACGTCGGCGACTACATCTTCCAGGTGGAAGTTCCCACCGAAGAGGTCACCGAGATCAAGAACGGCCAGCGCAAGCAGGTCAACCGCAAGGTTCTGCCCGGCTACATCCTGGTCCGCATGGAACTCAACGACGAGTCCTGGGGCGCGGTGCGCAACACCCCCGGCGTCACCGGATTCGTCGGTGCGACGTCGCGTCCGTCACCGTTGACCATCAACGAAGTCGTCAAGTTCCTCATGCCGCAGGAAGGTGCCAAGAAGGACGCGAAAGCGACCGCAGGCGCAAGCGACCAGAGCGGCGACACCACGTCGAAGCCGACCATCGAGGTCGACTTCGAGGTCGGCGAGTCGGTCACCGTCATGGACGGCCCGTTCGCGACTCTCCCCGCCAGCATCAGCGAGGTCAACGCAGAGCAGCAGAAGCTCAAGGTGTTGGTATCGATCTTCGGCCGTGAAACCCCGGTCGAGCTCGGCTTCACCCAGGTCTCCAAGATCTAGAAGCCGCGCGCACAGACTTGCAGTAGCAACCGCAAGAAACCCGAGCGAATACAAGGAAAAAGAAATGCCCCCGAAGAAGAAGAAGCTAGCCGGGATCATCAAGCTTCAGATCCAGGCCGGTGCCGCCAACCCGGCACCGCCCGTCGGCCCCGCATTGGGCCAGCACGGCGTCAACATCATGGAGTTCTGCAAGGCGTACAACGCCGCGACCGAGTCGCAGCGCGGCAACGTCGTACCGGTCGAGATCTCGGTCTACGAAGACCGCACGTTCGACTTCAAGCTCAAGACTCCTCCCGCTGCCAAGCTGCTGCTCAAGGCTGCAGGCGTGGCAAAGGGCTCCGGCGAGCCGCACAAGACCAAGGTCGCCAAGGTGACCATGGATCAGGTGCGCGAGATCGCCAAGACCAAGCAGGAAGACCTCAACGCCAACGACATCGATCAGGCCGCGAAGATCATCGCCGGCACTGCTCGCTCGATGGGCATCACGGTCGAAGGCTGATTACCAGCTCTCTGCAGTAACCGAAGTACACGTGGGAGAGCCGGCCAGGCTCGTCAACCACACTGAACTCGAACGAAGGACAGCAAGACATGGCAAAGCGCAGCAAGGCCTACCTCGAGCAGGCCGCAAAGATCGACCAGGACAATCTCTACTCTCCTCTCGAAGCCGCCAAGTTGGCCAAGGAGACCGCGTCGAGCAAGTTCGACCCCACCGTCGAGGTTGCAGTGCGACTCGG
Organism: Rhodococcus sp. ARC_M5; assembly: GCF_022810405.1. Taxonomy (GTDB): domain Bacteria; phylum Actinomycetota; class Actinomycetes; order Mycobacteriales; family Mycobacteriaceae; genus Rhodococcoides; species Rhodococcoides navarretei. Next base: position 21,055 of record NZ_JALGQE010000002.1, on the reverse strand, counting down.
CGTCGATCCCCGCAAGGCGGATCAGATGGTGCGCGGCACCGTCAACCTTCCCCACGGCACCGGCAAGACCGCTCGGGTTATTGTTTTCGCCGCTGGTGAGAAGGCTGCAGAGGCCGAGGCAGCAGGAGCCGACGTCGTCGGAGCAGAAGATCTGATCGAGCGCATCCAGGGCGGTTTCCTGGACTTCGACGCCGCGATCGCCACCCCCGATCAGATGGCCAAGGTCGGCCGCATTGCCCGTGTCCTCGGACCGCGTGGCCTGATGCCGAACCCGAAGACGGGCACGGTCACCAACGATGTGACCAAGGCCGTCAACGACATCAAGGGCGGCAAGATCAACTTCCGCGTCGACAAGCAGGCCAACCTGCACTTCGTCATCGGTAAGGCCTCGTTCGACGAGACCAAGCTGGTGGAGAACTACGGCGCAGCGCTGGACGAGATCCTGCGTGCGAAGCCGTCGTCGGCCAAGGGTCGTTACGTCAAGAAGGTCACCGTCTCGACCACCACCGGACCCGGCGTCCAGGTCGATCCGAACCGCACGCGCAACCTCCTCGAGGACGACGCGAACGCGTAATTTCGTATCTGCGAACGAAGGCCGGTCTCCCCAGGGAGGCCGGCCTTCGTCGTAGGGTCTTGCCGAGGATCTAGGCCGCGTTCGCGCGAGCGAAGTTGGCCAGGACGATGCCGCTGATGCGGTCGAGCAACGCGGCGGGTAGGTCGTGGGCCATGCCGTCTATCAGCGTCAGCTCGGCACCGGGAACGGCGCGGGCGATGGCCTTGCCGCACGACGGTCGGACCAGTCTGTCGGCGGTCCCGTGAATGACGGTCGTCGGCGCGGTGATCTTCTTCGCGTACGGCCGCAGGCTGCCGGTGCCGGTGATCGCAGCCATCTGCCGCACGACGCCCGAGGGGTTGTAGTTCCGCTCGTACATCACCTGCGCGATCTCCAGTTGTTCCTCGAGCGGAGTGCGGAAGCCGGGAGAGCCGATGGTGGACAACGTCTTTGCCGAATGCGCGATGATTTCCTCTTTCGTGGCGTCCTTCCCGACGCCACCGAGCAGGGGCAGCAGGGCGCGTGGGTCCGGCGGAGGCAGGAACGGCTCGTTGGTGCTCGAGAAGAGAATGCCCACCGATTCGGTTCGTTCGGGGTAACTACCGGCGAAGACCTGAGTGATCATGCCTCCCATCGATGCACCGACGACGTGCACGGTATCGATGCCGAGGTGATCGAGTACTCCTACGGCGTCGGCGGCCATGTCGACGATCGTGTAGGGCACGTCGGAAGACATCCCGAGCTCGTGTCGGATCATTCGGAGGATCTGGGATCCCCGCACCTTTTGCCCGGTCATCTTCGTGGACAGTCCGATGTCGCGGTTGTCGATGCGGATCACTCGGTATCCCGCATCGACGAGGCGGGTACAGAAATCCATGGGCCACAACGTCAATTGCGCGGACAGGCCCATGATCAGCAGGACCGCAGGGTCATCGACCGAACCCATGTCCTCGTACGCGATCTCGACGGAGTTCGCCGGCGCGATGCCTTGTTCGATTCTCATGATGTCGTTCCTACCAGCCCGGCTCACCGAGTATGGGCACCACCAGGTAGCTCGGGCTTTCCGGGTCGATGCTGATGTCCTGTTTGCGTAGTCGAGTGCGCAGTAGGTCCGGCAAGATCGGGATGAACCGTGGTGTGTCGGTGGCGAATACGTCGACCCGGAGTCGGTGGCCAGTGGCGATGACGGCCTCGGTGGTGAGAATGTCGATATCGAGAACGATGGGTTCGCCGATGGGTACCGGAAGCAGCGCCGCTTCGGTGAGCGGGTGGTAGGGCCGGGTGTAGTCGCCGTTCGGCGCGAACAAGGAACGTTCGTCGTCCACGGCTCGACGCGAGGCCAGAAGAGCGCCGTTGCTGAGCACCGTCGAGGTCCCGTCGGGAGCGACGTCGCAGATCATGATGGCCCACAACGCTTCCCGTGCGTGGCAGACCACTCGAAGATGCAGATTCATCGGACCGGACAGAACGGCGTCCGACTCGGCCGGACCGGTGGTGAAGGTGACTGCGGCACCTTCGGCGAACCGGTTGTCGTAGGTGAATCCGCCCCCCAACACTGCCGTCACGCCGGCGAGTACCTGGGTGGTGTCACGCGAGACGACGGCCCGCAACGAGGGCCGCACCGTCAGGATGTCGCGGGACGTGGCCGGTTCGGTCGTGAGGCTGCCGTCGGCTACGGCGTGGGCTGCCGTTCCTGAGGGCGTCGCCGACAGGTACAGCCTGCGTGGTTGCGCCCGCGGAGCCGGAAAGCGGCCGTGCGCAGTCCAATTGCCGCCCTGTTGACGCAACGTGACGGGGCCGTAGTTCTCGATTCCGTTGTCGATGTCGCGTAGCCACTTGTCGAACCAGGCTCGCTCGAGCATATCGAGACGCGGTGGAAAGCCCGGTTCGCCGAACCCGATTCCGGGGTTGCCGTGGTACCCGTCACCGACGAGCAACTGCTTCGATCCGCGTTCGAGGGACAGCCGGTTGTAGATGTCGGGGGCGGAGCCGCCGAAGATGTCGTGCCAGCAGCCGTACAAGAATGTCGGCACCGCGATGTCCTCGATGGCGGCGTCGATGGTGTCGTAGTACTCGTCGTCGTAGATTCGTGAATCTCGTCCTGTGACAAAGCCTTTGGCCAGATCGAACAGGTTGGTGGCGGGGGACAGGGTGCGATCGCGGAGCCAGGTGAACGTGTCGATGCCGCCGATGGCCGGTGCCCACTTCAATGCGTTGACGGCGGTGAGCCACAGCGGGATGAACGCCGAGGTGGCCCCTCCGGTTGCGAAGATCTCGCGGACGATGTCCACCGAGCCCTCGACGGCGAAGATCGCGTCGAGCCCGGCGGGTTGCTTGGCTGCGGCCTGCAGCGCATTGATCGCCGAGTACGAGATGCCGGCCATTCCCACCCTGCCGTTGCACCAGTACTGGCGTCGGGCCCAGTCGATCACCTCGAGGGAATCGAGTTGTTCGCGGGTGCCCAGCACGTCCCAGGTGCCCGAGGAACTGCCGGTGCCGCGGACATCGACGATCATCTGAACGTACCCGCTGCGGACGAGGTGCCGGTTGACCGACAGCAGGTCCGCCGCCCCGCCTGCAACCACTCGGGTGATCTCGGTGATGCCGTCGAAACGGGTTCCGGTGAGGTCGAACGCGGACGAGAAGGCTCTGATCGCACGACCGAGAACAGGGGTCTCGAGGATCGTGTCGATGCTCTTGATCAGCAGCTTGTTGTACGGCGTCAGATTCAGGACGGTGGGAAAACTCCCCGTCACCGCCTTACCCGATGCGTCGGCGGGGCGGACGACGTACGCGCGCAGCGCTGTGCCGTCGCTCATCGGGATACGAACGTTCGCCGATACCGACACTCGCGGATACCGCGGTTCCTCGCGCACGATCGCCGCCCACGCCGCTGCCGCGTCGCCGCCGCTGGGGTCGCGTACGGGTTGCAGTAGGGGGTGGGGCTGCACGGCAGTCATGAACGTCGACTAGACCGTCGAACGACCCTGTTTGTCCCGAGGTGTCAACTTCAGAAGACGGCTGCACTCTTTGCAGGCGTTTCGAGGGTGAGTGCACGTGTCTTCTGACATTCTGATGTCAGAAGTGCGGTGCACGGTCGCACGTTCGGCTCTCGGTGACAGGGAGGCTTGTGGTGGACCCCGACAAGCTCGACGTCGTGGAGACCGGTGTGCTGACAGCGTCGGGGGAGCGGTGGTCCCAGGCCGAGGCCCGTTTCGCTGTCCTGGCTCCCTTGCTGGAGATGCATTCGGTGCGTTCGGAAGCGGTCGACGATGCCGCGCAACGGTTGGGATTGTCCAGGCGGCAGGTCTACACGTTGGTCGGCAGGCTCAGGAACGGGACGGGGACAGTCACCGATCTTCTGACGAAGGTCTCGTCGGGAGGGCGTGGCCGCAGCCGAGTAGCGGCTGAGGTCGAGGAAGTGATCGGCGATCATCTCACCCGCTATTTTCTTCACCGCCAGAAGCTGAGTGTCGCTGCGCTGCACCGACGTATAGCACTGGCGTGTCATCGCGCGGGTTTGCCGGTGCCGGCCAGAAATACCGTCACTGCGCGTATCGCCGCGCTCCCTCCGGCATCGGTGGCCAGGTCAGGCGGAGGACCCGATGCCGCCCGCCCACGTCAGTCCGCCGGCGACGTTCCACCGACGGTTTCGGGGATTCTCGATCAGGTCCAGATCGACCACACCGTCGTCGATCTGATGGTCGTTGACGAGTAAGAGCGGTAACCGATCGGCCGCCCCTACCTGACGATCGCCGTTGATGTCTTCAGCCGTTCCGTACTCGGGTTCGTCGTCACTCTGGAGCCGCCGTCGTCGATATCGGTCGGGTTGTGCCTGGGCCGCGTGTGCTGCGGGAAGCAGACGTGGCTGGAGGCATGCGAGCTGGCGGAGCAGGTGCAGTGGCCGATGGCGGGGAAGCCGAAGCAGTTGTATCTCGACAACGCCTCCGAGTTCAAAAGCGAAGCGCTGCGCCGCGGATGCGCCCAGCACGCCATCACCCTCGAGTACCGTCCTCCGGGCCGACCGCACTACGGCGGGATCGTCGAACGCATCATCGGAACGGCGATGACGGCGGTGCACGAGCTGCCTGGGACCACCTTCTCGAACCCAGCGGACCGAGGAAGTTACGACTCGGACAAGCACGCGGCGTTGACATTGCGTGAGTTGGAGCGTTGGCTGGTCCTGGCTATAGCCTCGTATCACGCGAGCGTTCACGCAGGGATCGGGAACACTCCGGCCGCCGTGTGGGCCGGTGGGGTCGCCGCAGTTGGTCATGCCCCTCGTGTGGTGCTCGGCGAAACCGCGTTCTTGGTGGACTTTCTTCCCGTCATCCGGCGACGTCTGACGCGGACGGGCTTCGTTCTCGATCACGTGCACTACTTCTCGAACGCGCTCAAACCGTGGGTTGCGCGGCGAGAGGATTTGGGGCGGTTCGTGATACGACGTGACCCACGCGATTTGAGCAGAATCTGGGTCCTCGAACCAGACGGTGCCGGCTATGTCGAGGTGCCGTACCGGACGATGTCACATCCCGCGGTGACACTGTGGGAGCACCGAGCTGCTATCGCCCGTCTCCGCGAACAAGGTCGGTCGAACGTCGATGAGAGCGCTCTGTTTTCGATGATCGAGCAGATGCGCGAGGTCACCGACCGCTCGCAGAAAGCCACCCGCAAAGCCCGGCGCAACCGTGCCCGCCGCATGCATCTCACCGGTGCCGCCGCGTGTGCACCGATCCCGGCGATCCACCCGCCGGTGGAGCCTCGAGCGGACGGCGGCACCGCCACGCCGGTCTTCAGCGACATCGAGGAATGGTGAGGCGATGACCGCATAGACAGGAAGTGGCGAAGAACCCGCCGAGTCGTCCATTGAGGATTTGGGGCACCTGCGGATGCCGTACACGCAGATCGCGGCCCTGCGGGCATGCGATGTCACCGCCGATGCGGGTCTCGACGCCTTTCGCGTCGAGACAGGCCGCGGCGTTCGTACCCTCACCTCCCTCGCGCTGGCGGGGACGGGCATTCCTCCGCGCACGGTGTTCCAGCGCTGGTGTGAGGTGCTCGGCCATCAGACCCGGTATGCGAGCACCCGAATGCTCGCCGACGCTCTCGATGCCGTGGACGGTACCGGGCTCGGCGGATACGACCGGTATTTCGATCCGGCCGATCGACAGCCGCTGTCGACTCCTATCGACCGGTGGGGCCACACCCCGTTGGCTGCGACCCCGCTGACCGCCCGTGCGGTAGCGGGCATCGTGCGAATGCACCTGGACGGACGGGCACCCACCCACCTGCAGCCCACTGCGCGGTCACAACATCCGGAGCAGATCGCGGCACCGGATCCAGTACCGCGGGTCCTACTCGACCCCGGCTACTACGAACGCGGAACGCTTGCGCGTAGACACGCCCACGGTCTTCTCGACGAAGTGGACTCCGTCCTCGCCGATGTCGAAACCCGCGCGGACAGCCTGTTGGAAGCTCTCGTCGACTTTCTCGAATCGGAGACCGCACGCGTGCCGGCCGACACCGTCGAGTGACAAGTGGTTGGTACTCGGGTTTGCACACACTCTTCTTCTCACGGCAGGGAGGCGGTGACGTCTCCGACATCTCCGAGATGAAGATCGACCAGGCCGCGAACGAACGAGGCATCGATCTGACCCCGTCTGTGGTCTACGTCGAATCCGGGTCGTCCGAGAGTCGTGGGTTTCGGAAATCTTTCGGAGAGCGCCCGGTCCAGCGTTTGAAGGCATGAGAGAAGTTGGCGAGGTCGCTGTATCCGAGTTCGGAAGCGATCTCGCTGACCGAAACCGAGCGATCGAGGAGCCGTAGCATCGCGCGTTCGTACAGCAGCGTGTGGCGGACCTTGCTGTAGGTGGTTCCTTCTTCGGCAAGCCGCCGTTTCAACGTGCTGCTCGACATCGACAATGCTTGTGCAACATCATGGTTGGTTCGCTGTCCGAGGTCCTTTTCCAACAGTTGCCTCACCTTCTCGGCGGATGACATGGACCCACTCCGCTGGGCGAGTGTCCGCTGCAGATCAGTGATAGCGAGTCGATATGCGAGAGGGTCCGAGAACCGACAAGCCTTGTTTAGTGTGTCCTCGGGTACGTGGACGAAGGAAATCGGAGCGTCGAAGAACCGGCGATTCGCCCCCGGACCTTTGTCGTGGCTCACCTCGGTCGGCTCCGGCCAGCTCAGATGGAGTGTCACCGGCGATATGTCACCGGCGAGCATGTCCAGCAGTCGTAATAACGCCGACCCGCCGTAGGTGATGACCAAGCAGTCCAGTGCGGAATCGCCTGTGTGCGCAGTGAGCCCGACGATCAGACCGTAGTCGCCAGTGTGGAACTGCGATTTCAACGCCGTGGAGATCAATGGCAGGTATGTCAGGAGATCGACGATCTCGGCGACCGAACCAGCGCTGATCAAAGGTGAACTCAGGGGCCCGAACGATGTCAACTGGGCCTGCTCGGCAAACGCAAGTCCGAGTCGAGTGGCGTGGGCGATATCGAGTTCGGGATAGACCTCCCGAAACCACCGTATCGGTGCCTGGACGTCATGCTGAATGAGCGTCGCTTCACTGGTTCCTTCGCGGTGCATGATTGCACGAAGGCGCGCGGCGGCGTCAGGGTCGAGTGCGCGGCGTTCGAGCAGTTGCACGAACGCAAGCGGTGGCACGCCCTCGTCGCTCAGCTTCACGGTGATTCCTTTGACCCGAATTCACAAGTTTATGACTCCACCGAACATAGCCGTCACCCACGTTTGCGACGACACTTTCGTCGATCACGCCAGGAACTGAGGTGGTGGCAAGCTGGACGGATTCTTGTCCGGAAGTTCGTTTGTCTTGAGAATGGGAATATTGCGTGACACCGACGCTAGCGGCGCTACACCGCTGTCGCTACGGTCGACCGAATCGAGTCGTCTTGCTCAACTCTGGATTGGCTTGAAAATCTTGGAACCCCTCGATGTACGGAGCGAGTAGGTCTGCGATATCGGTGGCGGTCTGGGCTGCGTCAGTCGGGGGCCGTGAGACATACGCCAAGGCCATCTGAACGATGGACGTGCTCAGGATATCGGCTTGGCGTTTCGGGGCTTGCACCCAGCATCGCTGAAATGTGGCAGAGAGGTGATCTGCGGCTCGCTCGACAAGCTGGGTGCTGTGAACAGTAATGAGCCGCAGGAGGTCTGCGGATGCGTCTTCTTCTCGTAGCGATCTGACCAATGGGTCACGTTCGGAGACGGCGAAAAACGCAGCCAAGCCTCGGCCGAGCGCCAATCTGATATCACCAACGCAAGTGTAGAGGCCATCGTCCACCACACTGACCAGCTGATCGGTCAGTCGTATCGCGTAGCTCTCCGCCACACCGCGCCGGGACCCGAACTCGTTATAGATGGTCTGTCGAGACAAACCGGCTTCCTTCGCGACCTCGGACATGGTCACGGACTTCCAGCTCTGCCGCAGCAGGAGAGCGCTCAATGCGTCTAACGCGGTCGCACGAAGGAGAGTGCTTGCCGCTGTCCGGTAGCCACCATCAGGGCGCGCAGTGTGGACGGAACTCATGAATAGAAGTCTAGGCGCGTTCGGACATTGGTGGTGGGAGATGATGTCGCTGTCGCCAGCGCGTCGATGCTGCCAGCGATGCGACCATTGGCGTTATCTGCGGGCGAACGAACCAGGCGCAGCGGTGAGCCGAACACCTACGAAGAACTCATCTGTTCTTTCGGTAGGTTTCCCGAGCGGCGTGCAGCGAACGCAGAGCATGCAATTCGGCACAACTGCCGGCGTGTGGCGTCAGAAAAGCTCTCCATTGCAGAGGTCGGCTACGCACACCCCTCGTCTGCGTAGCTCGACCTACATCTGGCTGATTTTCACGTCGCGAATATTTCGGCGTTCGATCCGACTCGCGCACCGTGGTAGGTCAACGGATTCCACGAGGGTGCCAACATGAACAGTAGGAGCGGTGTCAATGTGAAGAATGCAAAATCCAGCACGATACCTCGATTTCCACTGCAGCCATGGAGGCCTGAAGGGGCCGTCGTCGTGGTGTCGATCGTACTGGATCGGCACCGTTCTGTGATATGTCCAAGTTGGCCAAAGTCGCAAGGAGTCCTTGTTCTTTATGCACAAATCATCCTTCCCTCTTTGACACATGAGGAATAGCTATCGTACAACTAGGTCGTATCGAGTTCGCTCCCGTACTTAAAGGAATCAACCTTGAATCGAGCATTGGACCGTCTCGCAGTTCGTGGTCGGGTGCTGGTCACACCCTGCCAGGGGGAGCCCGAACTGTGGGACTACGAATCCGATCCACCCTACGAGACGGTTGCTCAGCGAGCTGCGCGTCATAAAACTGCAGCAGACTCTTGCATGAAATGTCATATACTGACCGACTGCGAGCAGTATCTTGCTACTGATCCTTCGCCAGTCGGAGTGTGGGCCGGTCGAATCTTGGAGACGTCCGAAGGATCTGTCGAATCAAATGCGGCGAACATTGCGACAGGTGAAGGAATCGAGGGCAAAGAAATGGATATGAATGACCGAATCAAGTCGCTTTCACCGAATGCGGCATTCGATATTCTGATAGCAACAATCGTGAATCAGCATGGCAATGGAGTCTGACGAACGTGACGCTGGAAACCTGGAAGGTTTGAGCCGGGTCGCAGCCACCCTGCTCAAACCGTCAACCGTGCGTCTGCTGAGCCGAGCGGTATGGGTAACTTGAGTACTGTGCTGGGTGTCCACCACGCGGCATCCAGCGCAATCCTGAGGTTCATGAGGATGCCGGCATCGTCCAGCTTGCAACCGCACTCTTTCGCTGCTTGTCGGATGCGGTATTTGACCGTGTTTCGATGGATCGTCATATCGTGAGCGGTCGCGGTAACGCTACAGTTGTTTGCTAGGTAGACTCGTAAGGTCTCGCGGAGCCTGCGGTTCCGCGCACTGTCCAGAAGCAAGCCTCCGAGTGAGTCTTCCGCTAGATCCCTTAGGATTTCCGGATCTTCGAGCAGAAGAGTGATGGCTGCAACTTCCTCGAAAGTTACCACCGGACTGATGTCGACCTTGCCGTCCGAAACTACGCGGGCCGCGCGCTCTGCCTGCCTGGCTGTCTTCCGAAAACCATTTTCACCACTCTGCACGGTTCCAATTGCTGCTCGAATTCGGCCGTACTTCTGAAGAACGTCTGTAACGCTTTCAAGGCAAATCCTTCCGGCGTGAATTATCGGAAACCAAACCAGGGATCGGGCATCGCCTTTACTGTTGACTTGCGGTCGACCGATCGTACCGAGTCTGACGCCAACGGTATCTACGAGCTGGTGCCAGGACTTTCTCGGGAATGGTTCCCGGTCATTCGTCCAAAACTCAATGGCAATATGGTTTCCTGTGAGATTGTAATATGAATCGATTTTGTATGCGCCCAAAGAATCTGTGCATGATGTCGACATTGCGCGTTCGAGTTCCGTGTTTACAGAACTATTTTCTTCACGTATCTTCGATTTCTCCGCTTCGTATTCTGAACATGCGTCCTGACACACGCGGTCTATGAAGACGGCAGACCTGCTGACCAGATGCGCAAGTTGATTCGCGGCCAACGTGTGCGTAGCACGCGAGAGCGAGAACAGGACATGCTCAAGAAATCTCGATTGGCCCAGGTGATAAGCGCGCGCGAGCGCCGTCAGCGGGACATGCGTGTGTGCGAGAACGCGAGCATGGCACAGGGCGGCATGCGGAGCTCGCAAGTTGTCGTGCTCAGTCCTGTCGGCCAGGAAGTCGATAGCCGCATTGATGTTGGCTTTCACGCTGGTGTGTAGAAGTCCGGTTGCGTCTGCATTGCCGTTCATTTCATGGATTGATGCACTTATGAATGAAGAGATATTCTCCGTCAACTCTGCCTTTCTGTCCTCCATCTCGTCCACAAGTGTTTCCATCAAATGAGTCGATATCATTTTAGTGTCATACCTATCCTGGTAGTTCAATTCTGGAGCGGCGCGCCATTTCGGTGACGATCGCTGCGGATCTACCTTGTCGATCTCGGGGCTTGCCCCGCCGCCTGTGCACCTCGGCTTCTCGTCAGAGCCCTCCTTGCTGGCTTCTGACGCACCGGCTCCTTTCGGTTCGGCTCGCCGGTGACGGAAGCGTCAGCGGCTTGTGGTTAATGAGCTGCACCACTAGTATCTGTACACGCAGGCTGCATCTGTCAATTAATTGGACAAAAAGTCATCGTCTGTATAGTAGTGTGCCCGGGTAGGCAGGCGGTCGGCTTTGGTCTCACCGTCGAGGGGGCGCACTCTCGCGCTGGGTCCCGGCCCCTGGGGCGAGGAGCAGTTATCCGGTTTGAAGAACCAGAAGGAGACGCCATGGCGACGCCACCGAGCAGTTCAATCGATTACGACGTCTTGATCGTCGGTTCGGGCTTCGGCGGAAGTGTCACCGCGCTGCGGCTGGTGGAGAAGGGGTACCGCGTCGGGATCCTCGAGGCCGGGCAACGCTTCGAGGACAAGGACTTCGCGAAGAACAGCTGGGATCTCAAGCGTTTCCTGTGGGCACCGAAGCTGGGTCTGTACGGAATCCAGCGTGTGCACCTGCTGCGCGATTGCCTCATCCTCGCCGGTGCCGGAGTGGGCGGTGGATCCCTGAATTACGCCAATACTCTCTACAAGCCGCAGGCACCGTTCTTCGAGGACAAGCAGTGGGCGCACATCACCGACTGGAGCAGTGAGCTCTCTCCGTTCTACGACCAGGCCACCCGCATGCTGGGCGTGGTGCGCAACCCACACATGACCCCGGCCGACGAGGTCATGAAGTCGGTGGCCGAGGACATGGGCGTCGCCGACACCTTCATTCAGACGCCGGTGGGAGTGTTCTTCGGAGACGAGCCCGGCAAGACCGTCCCGGACCCGTACTTCGGCGGTGCAGGTCCCGAGCGCACCGGATGCATCGAATGCGGTGAGTGCATGACCGGTTGCCGCCACGGAGCCAAGAACACCCTGCTGAAGAACTACCTCGGCCTGGCCGAGCGCGCGGGAGCCGAGATCGTGCCGATGACGACCGTGACCGGTCTCGTTCCGCGATCCGACGGCACCTGGGACGTCGACACCGAGCGCACCGGCGCTCGGCTCCGCAAGGGCAAGAAGACGTACAGCGCAGCCAATGTCGTGTTGGCCGCGGGCACCTGGGGCACCCAGAATTTGCTGCACAAGATGAAAGACACGGGCGCGCTGCCCAAGCTGTCGGACACACTCGGCGAACTGACTCGCACCAACTCCGAGTCGATCGTCGGAGCGGCCAAGCTTGCGGTCGATCCGAACATGGACCTCACGCGCGGAGTGGCCATCACGTCCTCGTTCCACCCCAGCCCCAACACGCACATCGAACCGTGCCGCTACGGCAAGGGCTCGAACGCGATGGGAATGCTGCAGACCCTGATGACCGACGGCGGCGGAAAGATCCCGCGTTGGCTCAAGTTCGTGTTCGCGTTGATCGCACACCCGGTTCAGTTCGTTCGCGTCGTCAATGTCCGGCACTGGAGCGAGCGCACCATCATCGCGCTGGTGATGCAGAACCTCGACAACTCGATCACCACATTCACCAAGCGTGGGCCGTTCGGCCGCAAGATTTCCAGCAGGCAGGGCCACGGCGAGCCGAATCCGACGTGGATCCCCGAGGGCAACGACGCCACCCGGCGCATCGCCAAGAAGATCGGCGGCGTCGCTGGAGGCACCTGGGGAGAGCTGTTCAACATCCCGCTCACCGCGCACTTCCTCGGCGGCTGCGCCATTGCCTCGGATTCGGCGCACGGCGTCATCGATCCGTACCACCGCGTCCACGGATACCCGACGCTGAGCGTGGTGGACGGGGCGGCTGTGTCGGCGAACCTCGGGGTCAATCCGTCGCTGACCATCAGCGCGCAGGCCGAGCGGTCCGCCGCATTGTGGCCGAACAAGGGCGAGCTCGATCTTCGTCCGGCACAGGGGCTTCCGTATCAGCGGCTCGATCCCATCGCCCCCAACTCGCCCGTTGTTCCGGTGGACGCTCCGGGTGGGCTGAGATTGCCTATCGTCGAGATCCGAAATGGCCATCTGGTCGCCGGTGAGACGGCTTCGCGGTGAAAGAAGTACTTGGTGAGCGCGCATTTCGAAACAGGAGCCCAGCCGCTCGATGCCTTCGTGCGGAGCGCAGAGTTGTCGCACTCCACATCTGGAGTGGACTCAGGTCGGATCTCTGGGGCGAACCGTCTGACCCGAATTCACAAGTTTTTGACTCTACGGAACATGGCCGCCATTCACGTTTGCGGCGACACTGTTATCAATCGCGAAGAAAATTGAGGAGTTGACATGGCAGTTGTAACTTTCGTCGCCCACGATGGTGGGAAGCACGAGGCGGGCTTGGTCGAAGGTCGATCGTTGATGCAGATTGCAACCGACAATGCTGTGCCGGGGATCGATGGAGACTGTGGGGGCGAAACGGCCTGTGGCACCTGCCATGTGATCGTCGACCCGCAGTGGTCAGGAGAGGTGGGTCTGTCCGGTGCCAACGAGGAGGAGATGCTGGCTATGAACCCCGAGCGTGAACCCACGTCTCGGTTGTCGTGCCAGATGGTGGCCTCAAAAGCGTGGGATGGCCTGATCGTTCGAACACCTGAATTCCAATTGTGATGTGTGAAAGGCAGGCACGACAGCATGAAAGTTTCTGAGTCGATCACCGACAAGGTCCAGTCGACCATCCCTATAGGGCTGCAGATCCAGGGCGCTCATCTGTACGACAAGACCCGACGGTGGGTGACTGGCACGAATGGCAAGAAGATCTTCGTCGAAAGTCCCATCCCACCGGTCGAGGATGTCGAGCTCGCCGACATCGACCTCAGTAACCCCTTTCTCTACAGACAAGGGCGGTGGCAGTCGTACTTCGAGCGCGTGCGGAACGAGGCACCGGTTCATTACCAACCCAACAGTCCGTTCGGCCCGTTCTGGTCGGTCACGCGCCATGCCGATATCGTGGCCGTCGACAAGAACCACGCTGTGTTCTCGGCCGAACCGTTCATCGTCATCGGCGTCCCGCCCCGGTTTCTCGATATCGAGATGTTCATCGCGATGGACCCGCCACGCCACGACAAGCAGCGCGCTGCCGTCCAGGGGGTTGTCGCACCGAAGAACCTCCGGGAGATGGAGGGACTGATCCGATCGCGGGTACGGGAGGTATTGGACGACCTCCCCTTGAACGAGCCGTTCGACTGGGTGCAGAATGTCTCGATCGAGTTGACAGCTCGGATGCTCGCAACTCTTCTGGATTTCCCCTACGAACAACGCCGCAAACTCGTCTACTGGTCCGATTTGGCAACCTCGATGGAGCAAGCCAACGGTGGGCCCTCGGACAACGACGAGGTGTTCGAGGGCATGCGTGACATGGCCCGTGGCCTCAGCGCTCTCTGGCATGACAAAGCAGCCAGGAGGTCTGCAGGGGAAGAGTCCGGTTTCGATCTGATCACCATGTTGCAGAGCAACGAGGACACCAAGGATCTGATCGATCGTCCGATGGAATTTCTGGGCAACCTCGTCCTGCTGATCGTCGGTGGGAACGACACGACGCGTAACTCGATGAGCGGTGGCGTTCTTGCGTTGAACCAATTCCCCGACCAGTTCGAGAAATTGAAGGCCAATCCCGATTTGATCCCCAACATGAACTCGGAAATCATCCGATGGCAAACACCCTTGGCGTACATGCGCCGAATTGCCAAAGCCGACACCGTTCTGAACGGACAATTCATCCGCAAGGGTGACAAATTGGTGATGTGGTATGCCTCGGGTAACCGCGACGAACGCGTTTTCGAGAATCCTGATGATTTCATCATCGATCGTGCCAATGCGCGCAATCACATCGCGTTCGGATTCGGTGTACACCGGTGTATGGGCAATCGGCTGGCCGAAATGCAGCTGCGGATTCTGTGGGAGGAGTTGCTTCCCCGCTTCGAGAACATCGAGGTCGTCGGCGACCCCGAGTATGTTCAGTCGAATTTCGTGCGGGGCATCAGCAAGATGATGGTGCGCCTGACGCCTACTTCCAGCGCATGACATCGCAACGGGCGATCATCGTCGGCGCAAGCCATGCTGGGGCACAACTGGCAGCTAGTTTGCGCCAAGAAGGTTGGACAGGCGAGATCGTCCTCATCGGTAACGAGTCTGCCACTCCCTATCAACGCCCCCCGCTGTCGAAGGCATACCTGGCGGGCAAATGCGTACTCGACGATATCGCCATTCGCAGCACGGACTTCTACTCCAAGCAAGGTATTCAGCTCCTGAACGCGCAGGTGGAGGCCATCGTTCGGTCGGAAGGCAACGTCGTTCTCGACACCGGGGAGAAGCTGGCTTACGACAAGCTCGCGCTGTGCACGGGAGCCCGCCCTCGTCGGCTCACCGTTCCCGGGGCCGATCTCCACGGGGTCTACTACCTACGTACCGCAGCGGACGTCGAGAGGATCCGTATGGCCACCGGCCCTGGCCGGCGGGTGGTGATCGTCGGAGGCGGCTACATCGGACTCGAGACAGCGGCATCGCTGCGCGCACTGGGCGTGCAGGTCACAGTTCTCGAGGCAACTGGGCGTGTGCTCGAGCGGGTCACTGCTCCCGAGGTTTCGACGTTCTTCGAGCGGATACATCGCGAGCAGGGAGTCGACATCAGAACGAACGCGATGGTCGAAGGCCTGTCCGGTGACCGTGAGGTTCGTGAAGTCAGTTTGGCCAGCGGGGAATCGATCCTCGCAGATCTGGTCATCGTCGGTGTCGGCGTCGAGCCGAACACCGACCTCGCCGCCGACGCGGGTCTTGTCATCGACAACGGCATCGTGATCGACGATCACACTCGGACCAACGACCCCGACATCATGGCGGCGGGGGACTGCGCGAGCCACGACATGGCCCGTTACGGCCGTCGACTACGGTTGGAGTCCGTCTCGAGCGCAGGAGAGCAGGCCAAAGTCGCTGCCTCGACCGCCTGCGGGAAGTCCAGAAAAATCGAAGCGTTGCCGTGGTTCTGGTCAGATCAGTATCACTTCAAGCTGCAGATCGCCGGCCTCAACACTGGATACGACGAAGTGGTTCTCAGTGGTGATCCCACCCGTGACAGTGATTTCAGTTGCTTCTATCTCCAGGCCGGTGAGCTCATTGCCGCCGACTGCATAGGTCGCCCGCGCGAGTTCATGTACAGCAAACGGGTGATCGCCCAGCGACTCTCCGTCCAACGCGAAGACCTGATGCTCGGCGGACTCGCGCGCAACTGACCGATCCTTCGGTCGTTGTGCACACAACAGCAACCGGTTTGCTCAGAGAAGGGAACATCGGCGATGACCATGACAGACCGCCCGCCCGGGGCACATACGACGCAGCCACCGCACGCGTATCTGGGAGCAACGGACTTCCTCGACATCGAGCACGAATCCGTGCGGGCGTTCACCGCCGCGGCAATCGGGGATGCGAGCAGCGACCGTGACAAGGCCAGACGCCTCTTCGCCGCCGTCCGCGACCGGATCTGGTACGACCCGTACACCGTGTCGGACGATCCTGCCCACTATCGAGCGAGCTTCGTCCTCGAGACCGGGCGCGCTTACTGCGTCCCGAAGGCGGTGCTGTTGACCGCAGTGTGCCGGGCGGCGGGTATCCCGGCACTGCTCGGTTTCGCCGACGTCCGAAATCACCTGCAGACCGAGACGTTGCGCGCGCTGATGGGCGGCACCGATCTGTTCGTCTACCACGGCTACAGTCGCCTCTACATCGAGGGCCGGTGGTTGAAGGCCACGCCGGCATTCAATGTCGAGTTGTGCGCTCGTTTCGGCGTGCCGCCAGTGGAATTCGACGGCGATCGCGATGCTCTCATGCATGCCTTCACCGCAGACGGAGCTCAGCACATGGAGTATGTCCGCGAGCGAGGAGTCTTCGATGACCTACCCTTGAACGCGATCTTGACGGTGCTTCGGCACGCCTACGGCCCCACGATCTTCACGGGCGCTCACCCACTCGATGATGTTTTCACCGGCCGCACCCGGCCGGGCGAAACTCCCGGGGATCGAAACTCGCCGCGGGAGTCTCGATGAACACAAGCGGTGAGAACATACGCGCCGAACCCCGTATCGCGGCCGACTGCCGATCGGTCGGAGCTCTCTCCGCGAACAATCGCGATCGTGAACACTCGGACCGCCTCGGACACCTTCGAATCGGGTGAGCCGACACCTGCTGGCAGAGCTGTGCCACATGACTGTCTCGTCGGCGCGGCCGTGTTGAGGCCGGGCACCGGAAGTTGCACCGAACAGACGAGACCCGTTCTGCCGCTGGGGTTGCGGCCGATGAACGACCGATCCGAACGCCTCCCCGGGCACGAGACGCCGCGCGATACCCATATCCCTCTCCTGTGTGCGCAGCCGCTACCGCGAGAGCGGCCCGAACGGCGTCTACCGATGTCTCTTATCTATGCAAGGAGCGCAGCATGATGAACAACGCACCTCACACCCCCGCCAGGACCGTGGCGATCACAGGTGGAGCTCGCGGCATCGGCTATCAGACAGCGAAGGAGTTGATTCGACGAGGCCACCGGGTCGCCATCGGCGACATCGACGAGGCACGTGCGAAGGAGGCCGCCGCCGAACTCGGGGTGAAGGTCGTCACCCGACTCGACGTCACCGAACCTGACTCGTTCACAACGTTTCTGGACCTGGTCGAACGTGAACTCGGACCCCTCGACATCCTGATCAACAACGCGGGCATCATGCCTACCGGCCACGCCCACGAAGAGGACGATGCAGTAACCCGGCGGCAAGTCGAGATCAATGTCCTGGGGGTCATCTTCGGGACCAAACTGGCTCTTCAGCGCATGCTGCCGCGCCGCACCGGACACATCATCAACACTGCGTCATTGGCCGGCGAGCTCGCGGTACCTGGTTTGGCGACCTACTGCGCTACCAAGTTCGCAGTCATCGGATTCACAGAGGCCGCACGACTGGAGTACCGCAAGTCAGGGGTTCGACTGTCCACAGTCCGCCCGACGTTCACCAACACCGAACTCGTCGCCGGAACCGCCGGCGCAAAGGGATTACGCAACGCCGAGCCGGAGGAGATCGCCCGCGCGACAGCAGATCTGATCGAGAATCCACGCCCCTTCGTCCGCGTCACCCGTCTCGCCGGCGCAATGGTCGCGGCGGTGAAATTCGTCCCCCGGCGTCTGGCGACCGGACTGGGTGCGGCCCTGAACACAGATTCGGTGTTCCTCGCGGACGTCGACATGGCTGCTCGCCGAACGTATCTCGACAGAATCCGGAACAGCTGAGCGTGCCGACACGCGCGCTCGACCATCCACCCGAAAGGCAGCCACAGTGACCCACACGACTCTGATCGAGAACTATCCCCACCGGATGGGAGGGCACTGCGGGTCAGGTGCAATGCGAGACCTTCTCCAGTGGCATGGTCTGGGATGGGACGGACCACCCGACGAGGGGTTGGTGTTCGCACTGGGTGGTGATCTGGGTTTGTCCTACCTGCGATCGGACGACCTGGTCCCACCGATGTACCTGGTCGGCCGCGGTGCCGACTTCGAGATCGACTTACCGCGCAGGCTCGGCGGACAAGTCGAGGTTCTCACGACCGACGATCCCGCTGAGGGATGGTCATGGGTTCGCGACGACATCGATGCGGGACGACCCAGTCTGGTCTGGGCCGATATCGCTGAGCTGCCCTACCTACGGGTGAAACTGCAGATGAGTCGTCACGACATCGTGGTGATCGGCTACGACGAGATCGGGGGGACTGCCTCGGTCGTCGACAACGATCGGGCCGATGTGCAGGAGATCCCGCTCGACGCGCTCGCTCGGGCGCGATCTTCCACCTCGTTCCCGCAACCGACACGTCACTGCACGTACCGAATCACATGGCCGCAGACACTGCCGCCCGTGTCTACTGCCGCGGCCGCGGCCTTTGCCCGATCCGCCGCCAGCATGCGCGCCCCATCGACACCGGGAATAGCCGACCACGTACCAGCGGCCGGTGCCGAAGGATTGGCCGCGGTCGACCAGCTGGCAACCGACGTCAAGAGCTGGGTCGACCTTCCGCCCGATGACCTCGAGACGTTGCTGTTCAGTCTCGGTATCTTCATCGAAAAGGCCGGAACCGGAGGCGGGCTCTTTCGTCGGCTTCTCGCCGACGGCTGTACCGAGATTGCACGTCTGACCGGGGATCCCGCTACCGCAGACCTCGCGGTGGCCGCCGATCACTGCGCCCAGGCCTGGACCGAAACTGCCCGCGCCGGAACACAACGCGGTCTCGATGTGCGAACACGCGCAGCTGCGGTGGCCGTGTCGGCTGCCGAACTGCCTGCACTCGAGCTGATCCTGGTGGAGTCCCTGGAGTCTGCTTCACGCTCGCTGTCCGCCATCACGAGATGATGCCCATCGTCGTTCGACGGCGCGCGGTAGACGGTGCATCGCACTGTGCTGCAGCCTCTCGTGCCGGATCGCCGCAGGCGTGCGGAGGCACCGAACGACCGAAGAGTTGCCGGACGGAACAGTCGAACGCCTCTCGGTGGACGCTGCATCGATGCCGTGTCGTTGCTCGGCAACAGACCCTGATCTCTGCCCCGCGCCGACAACAATTCAGCCGCCGACGGAAGCCTTCGATGTTCGCGGTCACCGTTTTCGGCTCGACGGCCGCGTCGTGTGCGCTATCGGGCCAGGCCCGTTATCTTCTAGCTGATACTTGAAACCGAGGGCTACGGTAGCCAGACCCGGTATGACTTCTCGCCCCTGTCATCGATGATCCGGGGGGGGGGTGGGGGGCTGTCGCCGGGTGTTGACGTCGGATCGGTGACCGGACGAAGGACTGCTTCATGGCCACGAGCTACGCCGTGTTTTGCGGCATCGACGTGGGAAAATCCGAACATCACGCCGTCGGTCTCGCCGTCGACGGAACCCGTCTGTACGGCAAAGCCCTACCCAATGACGAGGCCCGCCTGCGCACAGTGTTCGACCGCCTCGCCACGCGCGGGCCGCTGTTGATCGTCGTCGATCAGCCTAATACGATCGGCGACGCCCTGCCGGTCACCGTCTCCCGATCCTGCGAGCACCAGTTCGCGTCCCTACCGGGTCTGTCGATGCGCCGCATCGCAGATCTGTATCCAGGGCAAGCCAAAACTGATGCGCGGGCCTGCGTTCACATCGCCGACACGGCCCGGACCATGCCCCACACGCTGCGACGAGTCGATACCGGTGATGACACACTCGCCGAGCTCGGTGTGCTGATCGGTTTCGATGACGATCTCGCCGGTGAAGCAACCCGCGTCAGCAACCGAATCCGCGGACTGCTGACCGGCATTCACCCCGCGCTCGAACGAGTCCTCGGACCGCGTGTGACACACCCGGCAGTGCTCGAGATCCTGTCCCGCTGCGGTAGCCCCGGCGGCATCCGCGCTGCTGGTAAGCGGAAACTGACCGCTTCGCCGCCAAAAACGCGCTCAGGATGGGGGCAAGACTGGTTGCGGAGATCTACGCCGCACTCGAGGCTCAGACGGTAGTAGTGCCCGGGTCTGCGGCTGCCGAGACTGTTCTACCCAAACTGGCGGACTCGCTCAAAGAGACACTGCAGCAACGCAACACAGTTGGCTCGGACGTCGAGAGGATGCTCGGTGCCCACCCTCTTTCCTCGCTCCTGATCTCGATGCCAGGCGTCGGAGTCAGGACTGCCGCACGCATCCTTCTCGAAGTCGGTGACGGATCGGCATTCAAATCAGCAGGACACCTGGCCGCCTACGCCGGCATCGCACCCGTGACCCACCGATCCGGCACCTCGATCCGAGGTGAGCATTTAGCGTGATCAGGAAACCGCAAACTCAAACGCGCGTTGTTCCTTTCGGCCTTCGCCGCGCTGCACGACCCCACCAGTCGCGCCTACTACGACCGCAAGCGAGCCGAAGGCAGGAAACACAACGCCGCGCTCATCTGCCTCGCTCGACGCCGATGCGACGTCCTGTACGCCATGCTCAAGAACAAGACCCTGTACCAACCGCCCGCAGCTCACGCAGCTTGACAGAAACCATAGGGACACGTTATTGAGGCGTGAGGTTCACCCCAACGGTACCAACGGCAGCGGTTGTACCCGCGTTCGCCGACGATCACGGTCGGATGCCGTGCGTGGGGTTGATCTGCCGCGAGGATTTCCGACACTGGAGATGACTATTCTGAAGCCGCGTTTGCGGACTGCCCGTAACTGTAGTGGACAGCGTTCGGGGTTCGGTACCCGAGCGCCGAATGGCGGTGTTGTGAACTGTAGAAGCCGTCGATGTATCTGACGATGTCTTGTCGTGCTTTGCTTTTGGTGGAGTAGATCGTTCGGTAGACGCATTCGTTCTTTGTCGGCGGCCATGAAAAACTGACCACAGGCGGCCATGAATATGCCCACTGACGGCCGATAAGAACTGACCACTCGCGGCCACGAATGTGACCGCCTGTGGCCACGAATCTGCCCAGACCACACCCA
>NZ_JALGQE010000029.1 GCF_022810405.1 Rhodococcus sp. ARC_M5 | reverse complement strand
GGCTCGACGAGGTCGCCGCGCTACTGAACAACCGCCCCAGAAAAACCCTGGGATGGGATACTCCCCTCGAGGAGTACAACAAACGACTGCTCGTTGCGACGACCACGTGAACCCGTCACGAAGTTCCACTCACGTGCGGCGAAGCCGCTCTATTCGTACAGGTCGATTGCCTGAGCCTTCTTGATCAGCGCATCCTCGGATCGCACCTGGGCGAGGTTGACGACTCGGGTCGGCAGCACCGAGGAGTACAGCCAGTCCGTCGCCACTCGCACTCGCGCGGAGACCGTCGGCAACGCATACAGGTGGTAGCCGCGGGCAACGAACTTCGCCACAGGTCCGGTCA
Source organism: Rhodococcus sp. ARC_M5 (assembly GCF_022810405.1). Lineage (GTDB taxonomy): Bacteria > Actinomycetota > Actinomycetes > Mycobacteriales > Mycobacteriaceae > Rhodococcoides > Rhodococcoides navarretei. The sequence goes on along the minus strand of NZ_JALGQE010000029.1, from coordinate 39,644 downwards.
GCGGAATTCCGAGAGGCTTTGCGACACCGTCGAATCCACCGAGATCGGCGACGAGCCCCAAGTCCTTGTGCTTGTACGGACGCGCCTGCCCGACGCCGAGTGACGCCGCGACATTGCGTGCGACGGCAACGCCTTGACGCTGCGCGTGCTGAGCCGTCGGTGGTGTGGGCTTCGACGGGTCGGCAGCGAGGTCAGGAACTGCGGCCGCGTCGCCGATCGCCCAGACGTCCGGTACCTCGGGGACGGTCATGTCCGCGCCGACGACGAGGCGCCCGCCCACAGTGGGCAGACCCAGCTGCGCGATGAGCGGGCTCGCCGCGACGCCTGCGCCCCAGACGAGGGTTCGCGACGGGATGACCTCGTCGTCGGTGAGCGTCACCGACGTTGCGGTCGCCGAGGCCACCGACACACCCAGCCGAACGTCGACGCCGCGTTCGGCGAGCACGGCGAGCGCCTCCTTGCCGAGTCGCTCACCGAGCTCGGGAAGTACCGCATCGGCAACGTCGACGAGCACCCAGCGCACCTCCTCGGGATCGACGCTCGCCCATCGGGATGCGATACCGCGAACCCAATTCTGCATCTGCGCAACGAATTCGGTGCCCGTGTAGCCCGCACCCACAGCGACGACCGTCAACCGCTCCGCGCGTTCGCTCCGGCCTTCCGGGGTATCGGGCAGGGCATCGGCCGCATCGAGTTGGGCCAGCACATGGTTGCGGATGTAGACGGCCTCACTCAAGGTCTTCAGACCGTACGCGTGCTCGTCGACGCCAGGGATGTCGAACTGCTTGGTCACCGACCCCGGCGCGAGTATCAGCTTGTCCCACTCCAGCGTCGAGTCACCGTCCGGACCGGTCACCGTCAACTCGCGGGCCTCGAAATCGACGGTCGTGACGTGACCGAGCACCAACCTGGCGCGCGGCAGTGCCTGACGGGTCGAGACGGCGATATCCCGAGGATCGAGCACGCCGGTCGCGACCTCGGGAAGCAGCGGACTGTAGAGCAGGTAGTCGGTGGGGGCCACCAACGTCAGCACGGCGCGATCCGGCCCCAGCAGCTTCGCGAGCCTCTGCAGAGCATTGAAGCCGCCGAAGCCGCCACCGACCACCACGACACGAGCAGGCCGCACGGGGGCCGGAGAACTCGTACCGCCACCGGGAAGGAATCTGCGCATATCCGAGATTAACCCGCCTGCGAGCCACCTCGCAGACGACGTTCGGAGGTTGTAGCAGGAAGCTCAGCGCACCCCGTCCCACACCGCACGCGTTTCGGGTCTCGGATCGAGGACGACGCCCGGCTCGTTTCCGAACATCATCACCGCACGGTCGGTGCCGTACCGGTCCCAGCCGGGAGCGCCGTCGCGCACGAAGTCGACCCAGGCGCGATGCATCTCGTCGGCCACCTGCTGCGGCGGATTCGGCCCCGTGATGCGCGCGGTCTCGGGCTTGTGCAACATGTCGAACGCGAACGGGATCTCGAGTGCGTGACAGGCCCCGAGTGCCCCGTCGAACAGCGACGACCGCCACGTGAATTCGTAGACGAAGGCGTTTCCGGAACGGGCCTCGACCAGACGCGTGGCCGGGATGCGGAAGAACCAGTCGGTCATGACCGCGATCATCAGCTCGCCGGCCGAGGCGTCGGGTAGCTGTTCGCGGTACCGGTCCAGCGCCGACGCGTCGGCCCGGTACCCGGTGAGAACCATCTTCACGTAGTCCTCGGTGAGGTGCGGGACTATTCCGGCCGGGACGATGAAGAACGCATGCTCCTCACTGGTGGTGCCGATCAACACGTCCACCTGCGAGCTCGCGCCGTCGCCGATGCGCGAAAAGGGCTGCGCCGGAACCACATCACCGTCGATGTACGGCTCGAAGGCCATCACGTTCAGGGCGAGCTCACCCCATGCTCCGGTCGGGGCCTCGGCCGTGATGCGATCGGACAGTTCGCGTTGGGCGTCCACCAACGCGTCCACCGGTACCGAACCCAGCCCGTCGACCGACGCCTCGACACCGAGCGAGGCCGCCAACGCAGCGGAGACCTTCGCGGCCGTCTCGGCGGTGATGACGTGGTGGCCGGCTCCACTCTGCAGAATCGCCCGTGCGAAGAGCCCGTCGGCGCGCGGCATCGACATCAGGGTGCCGACGCTCATCGCGCCCGCGGACTCCCCCGCGATGGTCACCCGCGCGGGGTCGCCGCCGTAGGAGGCGATGTGGTCACGCACCCATTCGAGGGCCGCAACCTGGTCCAGCATCCCTCGGTTGGCCGGGGCACCGTCGATCAGCGCGAAACCGTCGACTCCGAGTCGGTAGTTGATCACCACGGCCACGACGCCGTCTCGTGCGAAGGCCGAACCGTCGTAGGTGGAAATGGCGTTGCTGCCGTTGACGAATGCACCGCCGTGAATCCAGACGAACACCGGCGCCGATCCGCTGATATCGGGGGTGAAGACGTTGACGTTCAGGCAGTCGTCGCCGGGTACGACGGGCTCGCTCAGGATTTCGCTCGTCGGCGGCCGGTATCCCACCTTGGGGACGGTGGCCCCGAGCTCGAGTGCGTCGCGAACGCCGTCCCACGTGGGTGGCGGCGACGGCGCCTGGAATCGACGGGGCCCGAACGGGGCCTCGGCGTACGGCACTCCGAGGAACGAGGTGATGCCGGCACCGGTCCGACCGCGAACCTGGCCCTGAGGTGTATCGACGGTGATCGTGTCCATACCTCATTACTACAGTGCCTTCGGCAGTGGCGCGATCAAGTGCCCTCTGCGGCACTCAACCGCACCACTGCCGCAGGCACTACACCAGTCGTGCTTCCGGCGAACCGGTCTTGCCCGCGTCGCGCTCCACAGAATCGCCGAGTGCATCGTCGATCTTCGCCAGCACGTCGGCGTCGAGCGTCACCTCGGAGGCCTTGACGTTCTCGGCGATCTGCTCGGGGCGCGAGGCTCCGACGAGCGCTGCCGCGATGTTGTCGTTGGCCAGTACCCAGGCAACGGCCAACTGCGCCATGGTGATTCCCAGGTCGTCGGCAATGGGCTTCAGTTGCTGCACCCGGGTGAGCGTCTGATCGTCGAGGTAGCGCTCGATCATCTTGTCGCCGCCCTTGTCGTCCGTGGCGCGCGACCCGTCGGGCAGCGGTTGGCCGGGAAGGTACTTGCCGGTGAGCACGCCCTGCGCGATGGGCGACCAGACGATCTGCGAGATGCCCAGTTCCTTCGACGTGGGGATCACCTGATCCTCGATGACGCGCCACAGTGCCGAGTACTGCGGCTGGTTCGAGATGATCGAGAAGCCGTTCTGTCGGGCGAGTTCCTGCCCGGCGCGCAGCTGATCGGCGGTCCACTCGGAGACGCCGATGTAGAGCGCCTTGCCTTGGCGGACGACGTCACCGAACGCGGCGATGGTCTCCTCCAGCGGGGTTTCGACGTCGTAGCGATGAGCCTGGTAGAGGTCCACGTAGTCGGTACCGAGTCGACGAAGGGACGCGTCGATGCCTTCGCGGATGTGTTTGCGTGAGAGTCCGGTGTCGTTGGGGCCCTTGGGCCCGACGGGGAAGTAGACCTTGGTGAAGATCTCCAGCGATTCCCGACGCTCCCCTTTCAGCGCGTCACCGAGCACCGTTTCCGCCGCTCCGTTGGCGTAGACGTCCGCGGTGTCGAAGGTGGTGATGCCTGCGTCGAGCGCAGCACGTACGCATTGGGTCGCGATGTCGTTCTCCACCTGCGATCCGTGGGTCAACCAGTTGCCGTAGGTGATCTCCGAAATCTTCAGTCCGCTGTGTCCGAGGTATCTGTAAGCCATGAAGAAAACGGTACTCCGATGACTTCGCGGTCGGCTGCTGGTCTACTCGGGTATGACACTTCGCGTACACAATCTGTCGGTCTCGCTCGACGGCTTCGCTGCCGGTCCCGATCAGAGCCAGGACAACCCCATGGGGGTCGACGGCATGGCGCTGCACCAGTGGGTGTTCGCCGACCGGTCCGACACCGAACACCCCGACGCCGATCAACGGATGCTCGACCTCGGCACCGAGAACATCGGCGCAACGATCATGGGCCGCAACATGTTCGGTCCGATTCGCGGCGAATGGCCGGATCACGGTTGGCGCGGCTGGTGGGGCGAGGAGCCGCCCTACCACCACCCGGTGTTCGTGCTGACCCACCATCCGCGGCCGCCACTGGAGATGGTCGGCACCACGTTCCACTTCACCGACGATCCCCTCGAGGCTGTGCTCGATCGTGCCCACGAGGCCGCGTCGGGCAAAGACGTGCGCCTCGGCGGCGGGGCGTCGACGGTGCGGCAGTACCTGAAAGCTGGGCTCGTCGATCACCTTCATCTGGCGGTCTCGCCGGTGATTCTCGGAGCCGGTGAACCGATCTACGACGGCTGGGACGTCTCGACATTCGAGCGAACGGAGACGGTCGGATCGGACCAGGTCCTACACGTAGTCTACCGCGCAGTCCGGTAGCGGTTCAGACCCCAGATCCCGACGCCTGCGAGCACGACCGTTGCGAATGCGCCACCCGTCGAAAGCCACGTTTCCGGCCAGGACGTGTCCGTCAGTGCAGAAGTCAGTGGCGTGTACGCCGTCCAGCCGTAGGTGACGACCATCGGCACGGTGATCGCCACCGGCACCGCGAGGCCGAGGGTCGCAGGCGTCGGGTCGGCCGGTGTGCACGCCACGTAGAGATACGCAGCGGCGGCCGGGAAGACCACCAGACTCGCCACGTAGTGAACGTTGTCCAGCGGCGGCTGCTCGAACAGTGCCGTCGCGCAGACGACCGCCAGAATTGCGATACCGACCATCGGACGGCCCCAACGCAATCCCAGTGCAGTGCCGGCCGCAACCGACACTGCAATGACGGCTACGAGTCCGAGTGTCCAGACCCGGGCCGAGACACTGATACCCACCCCCGACGTGGTGGTCGAGGTGAGCAGCACGGCCGCCCCAACGAGAACCATCACGCCCCCGCGTCCCGGCAGCAGAGCAGCGGCCGCGAACAATACGGGGACGACAAAAAGACCGTGGTTCCAGCGGCCGCCGAACCCGTACTCGCTCTGGAACATGCTGAATACGAACGCCACATTGAGCAACAGCCCGCCGAACGCCACCAGCAGCATCGCCCCGACTGTGCGGATATCGCGCTCGGTCGCCGGGCTTTCGCCCTGGTTTTCGTTGCGCGCTGTCCACGCCGCTGCCAACACCACCAGCACGCAGAGCACCGGCACGACCACCGGTGTGCCCATATCGGATTCGGTGAGGTAGTCGGCGTAGCGCCGTGGAACATCGGGGTAATGCAATGCCTCGACCGCACCGGCGCTGAGCAGTCCGACAAGGAACGACCCGGCCAGCAGCGCCTGACGAGTTCGTTCACGATTCGCCCGTACCGCACTGCATCCCAACAGAACTCCGCTTGCCATCACCTCGGCGATGTCGGATTGGAACAGCAGGGCAGAGCCGCCGATGACGACAGCAGCGGCGATGGACAGTCCGGCCAGAATGCGGTGCCGACGAACGACCATCGCCGTACCCGACGCCAGAATCAGTGCGAGCGCAACTCCCACGCCGGCACTGGAGAACAACGCGCCGAAGCTGGTGCCGCCGAGTGTGTCGATGCCGTCGGACTGTATCGACAAGCCGGCCAGCAATCCGGTCAGAAGTACCCCGAGCGCAACCATGCCCAAATTATGCACTGCCGCCGCGATAGTCACGGGATGCCGCGAGGATCCTGTCGAGGGTGGCGGCGAAGGCGCGCAGTTCGCTCTCTCCCACAGCGGCTCCCACGGCATCGGACCACGCGTGTTGCGAATCTCGCAGCTCTGCAACGGTGTCGCGTCCCTTGGGGGTTGGCTCCAACAGCTTTGCCCGCTTGTGGTTCGGGTTGTCGACGTACACGGCCCAACCTTTGTCCACCAACAGATTTGCCGTCCGCTGTACGCTTTGCCGCGCCAACCCCAGCCCGACGCGGCGGGCGATGTCGGCCACGGTGAGGGGCTCGTCGAGGGTGGCCCCCAGGACCTGCCACCACGCCGGAGTCAGACCTGTCGGCTCGGTGATGTCGTGTGCGGCGGCGAGAAATTCACCGTTGAGCTCGAAGACGGGCAACACCAGGGCCGTGAGCGCATCACCCTCCGGAGTGCGTTGGCTCATGCGCCCGCCAGCTGGTCGTAGTATTTGCGTTCCCCCGTCGTGTAGAGGCCGTACCAGGCATCGACCACGGGTTGGGGAAACACGTTCAACCGCTCGAACACGAGCTTCGCGAACTCCAACGGGCTCACGCCACCTGCGGTGATCACGGTGCCATCAGTGACCGCTTTTTCGTCGCGGTAGTGCTCCGCTCCACGGTATTCGGTTGCCTGCGTGAGGAACTCGGCGGCATTCGAGGTGTGCGGCCGGTCATCGAGCAGTCCGGCCCGGGCCACACCCAATGTTGCCCCGCAGATCGCCGCGATCGGAGTGCCCGCCGCAACGAGTTCGGCGGCAAGACTCAGCACCGCATCGTGACCGGAGTCCCAACTGGGCGCGCCGGGCAGAATCAGGGCATCGAGGGCCGGGAGGTCGGGCACGGCCATATCGGGAGTGATCCGCAATCCTCCCATCGTCGTGATGGCCTCCCCCGTCTCCGATGCGATGATCAGCCGGTTCGCGTCCGGGTCCTGCTCGCGAGCCATGGCCAGACCTGCGGTGAGGTATCCGTATTCCCAGTCGGCCATGGTGTCGGTGGCGTACAGAGCGATCGTTGTCATGTCGAGCCTCCAGAATTTGACAGTGTGCTGTCACTTTGCACTCACGACAGTGCACTGTCAATAGATCACTGCCCGATCGGACAGGTTCTGTCGAAACGCGCGTCGAACCGGGCAGTCGGCGCTACCGTCACAGCACGACCAAGCGCCGGCCAACGGAGGTACGCGCGATGCACAGCGGTGCAGACAAGCTCCGAGATTCCATCGCCAAGTCCTGGCAACGGTCGGCGCAGAGCGGTCTCGCACCGGCGGACACCCTGGAGCAGGCGAGTCTTCGTGACGTCGACCGTCGCAGCCGCCTCCTCGCCGCCGCAAACCCCATCCTCGATCGGATGGAGAGCGTGCTCGACGGCTCCGGGTACTGCGTCCTGCTCGCGGATCGCGATGCCCGGCTGGTCGATCTCCGTTTCGGAACCCATTCGCTACGAGATGCAGTGTCCTCGGTCGGCGCGGTCGTCGGCCGGTCGTTCACCGAACAGGCATCGGGCACCAATTCGATCTCGACGAGCTTCGAGATGCGCGCACCCTGTGCCGTACGTGCCGAGGAGCACTACATCGAGTCGATGAAGACCTTCAGTTGCTACGGCCACCCCCTGATCCACCCCGTCACACGCCGCATCGAGGGCGTCCTCGACATCACCTTCCTGGCCTCCGGCGACAACCCGCTACTCGAACCGATGCTCGTCCATGCCGCACAGGACATTCAGGGCAGGCTCCTCGAAGAGACACGCTCCGGTGAACATCGACTGTTCCAGGCATTTCAGTACGCGTCCTCACAGCGTCGCGGTGCGCCGGTCATCGCGATCGCCGACGAGATTCTGCTCGAAAACACCAGCGCTGCAGCAATGATCGACACAGTCGATCATTCCGCACTGCGCGCGCTCACCGACGATTCGATCCGGCGCAGTGGCGTCGTACACGATGTGATCCTCAATTCCGGACTGCACGCGACCGTGCGCTGGGAGCGTCCGGTATCGGCCGCTGGAATCGTCATCGAGATCGATCCTCACGACACCGTGCGCACCCCTCTTCCCGCTCCGAAGATCCGAAAGCCGTTGTGTGTCATCGGTGAACCCGGAACCGGAAAATCGACCACCCTCGCCCGACTGACAGCAACGACGTCACCGCACTGGTTCGACGCCGCAGATCTGGTGACGACGACCCCGGCCGTGTGGTTGACAGCCGTCGAGCATCAGGTCGAGGCCGCACACGATGTGGTGATCAAGAACGTGCACTTTCTCCCAGGTCCGGTGGCGAACCGGTTGCATTCGACTCTGTCGTCAGCCCGCGGGTGGTACGCGTTGTCGAGCTCGGCCGCCGACTCGGCCGAACTCGAACACCGCCAACTCCTTTCGCTGTGCGCCGACACCATCGAGCTGGCCCCGTTGCGTTCTCGCCGACACGAAATCCCGGACCTGGTCCGCGCCATCATGGCCGAGCTGGAGTCCCGCGCGCACTTCACGCCTGCGGCGTTGTCGGCGCTGATCGACTACGACTGGCCGGGCAACATCGGCGAACTTCGAGCCGAGGTCACCGAGGCCGCATCGCGTAGATCCGTCGGAGACATCACCGAACGGGAACTGGTCAGACCGCGCAAGAACGCGTCGACGACTCGGATGAGCACGCTCGACACCGCGATGCGCGACGCCATCGTGCACGAGTTGGCGCGGCAGGGCGGCAACAAACGCACGACGGCGGAAAGCCTGGGAATCAGTCGGACCACCCTGTACAAGCGGATGCGCGAGTTCGGCATCCTCGGCTGAACTTGTCCACTTTCTGAACACTCGGCATCCGTGATCGGGGTCACACTCGTATGCATGGATGCACACACGACAACACGAGAGCAGCTCGACGCGCAGTCGCTCTTCATCGGCGGCGAGTGGGTGGAACCCAGCTCGTCCGCCCGCATCGAAGTCCGTTCGGCAAGTAGCGAAGAACGCATCGGATCGGTACCCGAGGCACAGGAAGCCGACGTCGATTCGGCGGTGGCCGCTGCCCGCCGCGCATTCGAGGACCCCAGCGGTTGGAGCCGGTGGGAGCCCTCGAAGCGCGCCGACGCGATGGATCGACTCGCCGACGAGTACGAGAAGCGAGGCGACCAACTCGCCCGACTCGTGGCGGCGCAGAACGGCATGCCGATCTCCATTGCGGAGCAACTCGAAGGCGGCTTCCCGGTCGCCGTGATGCGGTACTTCTCGGGCCTCACGCGAACCGCGCAGTTCGAGGAATCTCACCCCCACCTGATGGGCGGGACGACGACGGTTCGACGCGAGCCGATCGGCGTCGTCGGTGCCATCGCACCGTGGAATTTCCCGCAGACTCTGGCCGCGTTCAAGTACGCACCGGCCCTCGCAGCCGGCTGCACCGTCGTCCTCAAGCCGTCTCCCGAGACGGTGCTCGACTCGGTTGTGTTGGCGGAGGCCATCATTGCCGCCGGGTTGCCGCCCGGCGTCATCAACATCGTTCCCGGTGGCCGAGAGATCGGTGCCCATCTGGTCTCGCATCGAGGCATCGACAAGGTCGCGTTCACCGGCTCCACCGCAGCCGGGCGGTCCATCGCCGAAACATGTGGCCGCCTGTTGCGCCCGGTGACTCTCGAACTGGGCGGCAAGTCGGCGTCGATCATCCTCGACGACGCGAATCTCGATCTCGCCGAGATCGGCGAGAACCTCTTCGGTGCAACGTTTCTCAACAACGGTCAGACATGCTTCCTCGGTACCCGCGTCCTCGCGCCGCGCTCCCGCTACGACGAGGTGGTCGGCATGATGGAAGCGTTCGCGAATTCTTTGGCCGTCGGCGACGCGCTCGACCCGGCCACCCAGATCGGCCCGATGGCCAGCGAGCGGCAGCGCGATCGCGTCGAGGGCTACATCGCGAAAGGCAGCGGCGACGGCGCTCGGCTCGTCACCGGCGGTGGTAGACCCGCAGACCTCGATCGCGGCTGGTTCGTTCAACCGACGATCTTCGCCGACGTCGACAACAACCACACCATCGCGCAGGAAGAGATCTTCGGGCCCGTCCTGTCGATCATCCCGTACGGCGACGAAGCCGAGGCGATCAGCATTGCCAACGACTCCGATTTCGGGCTCGGCGGATCCGTCTGGACCGCCGACGGCGAGCGAGGTTTCGACGTGGCCAAACGAATTCACACCGGAACCATCGGCATCAACCACTACATGGTGGATCCCTCGTCCCCGTTCGGCGGGGTCAAGGACAGCGGAATCGGGCGCGAGCTCGGGCCCGACGCCATCGGCAATTTCCAACACGTCAAATCCATCTACCGCTGAATCGAACTCAGGAGAATCTCTGTGAAGACCAAAGCAGCAGTACTGTTCGAGCCGCACAAGCCGTTCGAGATCATCGAACTCGACATGGACGGCCCCGGCCCCGGTGAAGTCCTGATCAAATATGTCGCAGCAGGACTGTGTCATTCGGATCTACATCTGCTCGACGGCGACCTGCCACCACGCTTCCCCATCGTCGGCGGCCACGAGGGCTCCGGCATCATCGAGGAAGTCGGTCCCGGCGTAACCAAGGTCAAGCCCGGCGATCATGTCGTCTGTTCCTTCATCCCGAACTGCGGCACCTGCCGCTATTGCTCGACGGGCCGACAGAACCTGTGCGACATGGGCGCAACGATCCTCGAGGGCTGTATGCCCGACGGCACGTTCCGTCGCCGCGACAGCAAGGGCACCGAATTCGGAGCGATGTGCATGCTCGGTACCTTCTCCGAGCGCGCCACCATCTCCCAGCACTCCGTCGTCAAGATCGACGACTGGTTGCCCTTGGAGACAGCAGTTCTCGTGGGCTGCGGCGTTCCGTCCGGCTGGGGCACCGCCGTGTACGCGGGCGGGGTACGCGCAGGTGACTCGGTGATCATCTACGGCATCGGCGGGCTCGGCATCAATGCCGTTCAGGGAGCTGTACATTCGGGTGCGAAGCATGTACTCGTGGTGGATCCACTCGAGTTCAAGCGCAACCAGGCACTGAAGTTCGGTGCGACTCACGCGTTCGCGGATGCCGCGTCGGCCCAGGAGAAGTTGACCGAACTCACGTGGGGCCAGGGAGCGGACCAGGCTCTGATTCTGGTCGGAACCGTCGACGAGGAGGTCGTGCAGGCTGCGACCGCGGCAATCGGTAAGGGCGGCACCGTCGTCATCACTGGCCTCGCAGATCCCGAGAAGCTGACGGTGCACGTGTCCGGCACGGATCTGACGTTGAATCAGAAGACGATCAAGGGCACGCTCTTCGGGTCCGCGAACCCGCAGTACGACATCGTGCGCTTGCTACGCCTGTACGACGCCGGGCAACTCAAGCTCGACGAGCTGATCACCTCGACCTACTCCCTCGAACAGGTCAACGAGGGCTACCAGGACCTCCGTGACGGCAAGAACATGCGCGGGGTGATTCATTTCTGAAACACGCTGCGGCAGTGGTGCGGTCGAGTGCGCTGGATGGCACTCGACCGCACCGTCGTGTGCGGGACGTCGTCGCTGATGCTGCCGTACATCCGACTGCACGGACGATGGTCATTCGATAGCAATCCAGTCGACCGGCAACACTCGCGTTGCCCGAGCGCGCGGATCCACCTCGTCCAGATAGATCCGGCATGCCTCGTGATAGCGCTGGTCGAAGGCCAGACCTGCCGCCTCCGGGCCACCGAGCGCCTCCGCATCCCTGTCGATACCGCGGGCCCGTGCGACGTCCATGGGAGTGTCGACGAAGACCGTGTAGTCCCAGTAGTCGGGCAGCGGCGGCCGATGCAGAAACGTTCCGTCCACCACCACGATCGCGTCGGCCGGCACCGGTTCGAGCGGATCATCGACCGCCTCATCTGTCGCCAGATCGATGATCCGACGCCGAATCGCACCGCTTCCGTTCGGTCCCAACGGAATCAGGACGTGTTCACGTAGCGCGTCGAAGTCGTATGCATCCCGGTAGCAGCCGAGAGCCGACGCTCGCCCCTGCCGATACCGGTGGACGCGACGGTGATGAAAGCCGTCCATCGTCACATGCACGGCTGGGCGCCCGTGCGCCGCAACGGCAGCCACCAGCCATCGCGCGCAGGTGGACTTTCCCGCAGCCGTCACTCCGTCGATCGCCACCCGTAGCGGATGCCCCGGATCCCGGGAGAGCACGTCCCGCACCATGTCATCGACGACGTTCATGGGTCGAGGGTAGTCGATCGGCGTACTCAACCAAGTGGTTGACTACGGTCGGTGAGCGGCCTATTCTCGGCAACAACACACAGCGAGGAACCTCATGAACGATCGAACAGAGCAGCTCAACAGAACGTTTGCGGCGCTGGCCGATCCCACTCGACGTGACATCGTCGCCCGGCTCGCCGGCGGTGACGCGAACGTCAGCGAATTGGCCGAGCCGTACGAGATCAGCCTGCAAGCGGTGTCCAAGCACGTGAAAGTGCTCGAGGACGCCGGATTGGTCACGCGTAGCAGGGACGCGCAGCGTCGGCCGGTGCATCTCGATGCCGAGGTGTTCGGCCTGATGACGAAATGGATCGAGCGCTATCGCCAGGAAGCCGAGCAGCGATATCGACGCCTCGACGGCCTACTGGACGGCATCGCAGAGGACGAGAGCACCGAGACGAAGGAAGTGTCATGACTACACCCGAAACCGAGATCGTTGCGGACGAGAAAGTACCCACGATCGAGATCGTCCGAGAGTTCGACGCGACGCCGGAGCGGGTGTTTCGCGCTCACATCGACCCCGAACTGTACCGACAGTGGGTGGGCCCCAGATCGTTGACCACGCGAATCATCAAGTGGGAGGGACACACCGGAGGTGCCTGGGCGTTCGCCAACGACCGGGACGGTGAGGAGATCGCGGCCTTCTTCGGCAGCTTTCACGAAGTGCGGCCGAACGAGCGGATCGTGTGGACCTTCACCTGGGAGGGTGCACCGGATTCGGTTGCGCTCGAGACGCTCACTTTCGAGCGTCGAGGCGACGGCGGTACGCGGCTGAGAGTGACGAGTGCATTCTCGGACTTCGCTTCTCGCGACGGCATGCTGTCGAGTGGCATGGACGTCGGTGTGAAGGAGGGCTACGACAAGCTCGACGAACTCCTCCAGCAGCACACCGGTCCGGCCCAGCAGCACGCACAGGACGCGGCAAGGTTCTCCGCATTGGTCGGGTCCGCATCGCCCGAGGACTGGTCCCGCCCGAGCCCGGTATCGGGCTGGGCCGCAGTCGATGTCGTGAAGCACCTGATCGAATGGTCTCGCGGCTTTCTTGCGGGCGGCGCAGGAATCGAGTTCGAGACCCTCGACATCGAGGCCGACCCAGCCGCAGCCTGGACTCAGCACGTCGCCGACATCCAGTCGGTTCTCGACGACCCAGCCGGCCGCGTGTTGAGTAATCCGCACACGGGAGACATGCCGGTGGACAAGGCAATCGACATGTTCTACACCGCAGACGCCTGGATGCACTCCTGGGACCTGGCGAAAGCCCTCGGCCGAGAGCCAGATCTGGGTCAGGAACGCTGCGCTGCCGCACTCGAGGCCATGCGACCGATGGAACAGATGCTGCGAGACAGCGGGCAGTACGGCCCCGCGGTCCCCGTCGCCGACGACGCTTCCCCACAGGACAAGTTGATGGCCTTCATCGGCCGAGACCCGGCGTGGCAGCCGGGTCTCTGACCAACGTTCAGAGGTACTTCTTCAGCTCCATTTTCGCGATCGACATCTTGTGCACCTCGTCGGGACCGTCGGCCAGACGCAGGGTGCGAATGTGGGCGTACATCATCGCGAGCGGGAAGTCGTTGGACACTCCGCCTCCGCCGTGGACCTGGATGGCACGGTCGATGATCTTCAGCGCCATCTCCGGTGCCGCAACCTTGATGGCTGCGATCTCGGTGCGCGCTTCCTTGTTCCCGACGGTGTCCATCAGGTATGCAGCTTTGAACGTGAGCAGTCGCGTCTTCTCGATCTCGATGCGCGCCTCGGCGATCCAGTCCTGAATGTTCGAGCGCATCGCCACCGGCTTGCCGAACGTCACTCGCGATGCCGCACGGCGACAGAGCAATTCGAGCGCACGTTCGGCCACACCGATGGTGCGCATGGCGTGATGGATACGGCCGGGCCCCAAGCGAGCCTGGCTGATGGCGAAGCCCTCACCCGGTCCCTTCAGCACGTCCTTCGCGGGCACTCGAACATCCTCGAAGAGCACCTCGGCGTGGCCCTCGCGATCGATGTAGCCGAAAACCGGCAGGTTGCGCAGAACGGTGACCCCGGGCGCGTCGATGGGCACCACCAGCATCGATTGCTGACGGTGCGTGGCCGCCTCGGGATCGGTCTTGCCCATGACGATGAGCACCTTGCAGTTCTTGTGCATCGCATTGGACGTCCACCACTTGCGTCCGTTGAGGATGAAGTCGTCACCGTCGCGGTCCATCTTCATCGCGATGTTCGTGGCGTCGGAGCTGGCCACGTCAGGTTCGGTCATCGCGAATGCCGAGCGAATGGTGCCGTCCAGCAACGGCTTCAGGTACTTCTCTTTGTGCTCGTCGGTGCCGAAGAGCGTGAAGACTTCCATGTTGCCGGTGTCGGGTGCGTTGCAGTTGCACGCCTCAGGGGCGAGCAGGCTGCGGCCCATGATCTCGGCGAGCGGCGCGTATTCGAGGTTGGTCAGACCGGGGCCCCACTCGGGATGCGGGTGGAACAGATTCCACAGTCCCCGCGACCGGGATTCCTTCTTCAGGTCCTCGAGGATCGGCGGATGGAAGTGCGGGTCTCCGGCTTCGAGCATCTGTTGCTCGTACACCGCCTCGGCCGGATAGACGTGGGAGTCCATGAACTCCAACAGATCCGACTCGTACTTCTTCGCACGGTCGGAGGTCTCGAAAAATGCCACAGTGGGCCCCTATCGGTTGTTGTCGAGCAAGCTGTCCTGGTAGCGACGCATGCCGCGCAACCACCGGTCGTAGTCGGCACCCTTGTTGCGGTACATGTCCAGTACGTTCTCGTGCGGCAGGATGAGGAACTGCTCGCGGTCCATGGCGTCGAGCACGACATCGGCGACGTCGAGTGGTTCGAGCACGGCACCGGCACTGAGCACCGCGGCAGTTGCCGCCGCTCCCAACGCATCTCCGGATTCGCGTCCCTCGTAGAGCAGTTTGGTGTTGACGCCCATCGGGCACAGGCAGCTGACGCGAATACCCCGATTGCCGTAGGTGACGTTGAGCCACTCGGCGAATCCGACTGCCGCGTGCTTGGTCGTCGCGTACGTCGCCGAACCGATCTGAGTGAGCAGACCGGCCGCGGACGCAGTGCTGACGAAATAGCCCTCACCGCGCTCGAGCCAACCCGGCACCAACAGTTGCGCGGCCCGGATGTGGGCGCGCACATTGATGTCGAACGAGAGGTCCCAGTCCTGCTCTGCGGCGTCGAGTCCGGGTGCGCCGCTGATGCCCGCGTTGGCGAAGTAGAGGTCGACGGGTCCGAACGAATCCTCGGCCAGACTGATCAGCCGTCGGATGTCGTCGGTGTTCGACGCGTCCGCTGCCGCAGCGACGGCCGTTCCAGGCCGGTCTCGTTCGATGGCGTGGGCCACGGATCGGGCGGTGGTCTCGTCGACGTCGGAGACGACGACGCGCGCGCCGTGCTCGGAGAGTCGAGCGGCGATGGCACCGCCGATTCCGCCACCACCGCCGGTGACGATGGCGACTTTGCCTGCAACCTTCATGCCCCAGGTATAGTTGAAGTCAGATTCAAGTTCAACCCTGGTTGCATGAACACACTGGTCAAAGGGTGTTCTCTATGCCCGGGGACGCGTCGGATCGGTGATCCATCCCGACCACGAACCCGGATACAGCGCAGCATCGATGCCCGCCAACTCGAGCGCGAGAATCTGATGAGCGGCCGTCACCCCGGATCCGCAGTAGACGGCGACGTCCTTTCCCTCCGGCACAAGTCCACCGAATGTGCCATTGAGTACCTCGGGTGCCAGGAACCGCCCGTCCTCGTCGACGTTCTCGGTCGTCGGTCGGTTGACTGCACCCGGGATGTGACCGGCCACGGGATCCACCGGCTCTACTTCCCCGCGAAATCGTTCGGCTGCCCGGGCGTCGAGCAGGATGTTGTTCTGCGCGAACTCGAGCACGTCGTCGACATCGAGAACCCGTGCGAGCGACGGCTTGGCGGTGAACGATCCGGCCGCGACGATCGACGGTTCAGTACCGGTTGAGAATCCGGCCGCGACCCACTCGGCGAGGCCACCGTCGAGCACGCGCACGTCCGCATGGCCGTAGTAGCGCAGCAACCACCACGCCCGCGCCGCGGCTGTCGCCGGGCCCGCGTCGTAGACCACCACGGACGAGTCGTCGTTCACCCCTGCGCCGCGCATCGCTGCGACGAAGGTCTCCTCGTCGGGCAGCGGATGCCGGCCACGATCATCTGGGTCGTTCCCGCTGGCTCCACTCCCGCCATCCGCCGGTGCCGCCAATTCCGTGCCGAGGTCGACGAATTGCGCAGTCGGGATGTGCCCCGCCTCGTAACCTGCTCTGTCGCTACCGTTCTGGAGGGTCCACCGTATGTCCAGGACCACTGGGCCACGTCCCATCTCGAAGAGGTCGTGCAATTCGGCGGCAGAGATCAGCGGAGAAGGGCTCATAAGGCTCCGACGCTAACAGCCCTGTGCCGGGAATAGCCCGGTGTTCGGGCAGGTTGTGCGCAGGCGTGACCGAAACTGCATCCACAACAGAGCATCTGTCCACCGCCGGGCTCTTCGAGCCGTTCGAGGTCAAGTCGCTGAAGCTGCGCAATCGCTTCGCCATGGCCCCGATGACGCGTGCCTTCTCACCCGACGGCATACCCGGCCCGGACGTGGCCGAGTACTACCGCAAACGTGCGGCAGGTGGCACGGGCCTCATCATCACCGAGGGCACCTACATCCCCGATCCCGCTGCGGGCCCCCACACCCGCGTCCCGAGGATCTACGGTGACGCCAGCCTCGAAGGCTGGAAAGGTGTCGTCGACGCCGTGCACGCCGAGGGCAGCGCGATCATCCCGCAGCTGTGGCACCTCGGCGTCGAGCGCGGCACCGAGCCTCGCCTCTTTCCGGACGTCACCACGGTCAGCCCGTCCGGTATCGCACTCGACGGCTCTTCGGTGGGTCGGGCATTCACCGACGCAGACCTCGATGAACTCACCTCGCAGTGGGTGCAGGCGGCGGTCAACGCGAAGAACACCGGCTCCGACGGCCTCGAACTGCATGGCGCACACGGGTATCTGCTCGACGAATTCCTCTGGGCCACCACCAATGTGCGCGAGGACGAGTTCGGCGGCTCTCTCGAAGCTCGGACTCGCTTCCCCGCGCAGGTCGTTGCCGCGATTCGTACGGCCGTCGGCGAGGACTTCGCCATCGTGTACCGATTCTCCCAGTGGAAG
Source organism: Rhodococcus sp. ARC_M5 (assembly GCF_022810405.1). Classification (GTDB taxonomy): domain Bacteria; phylum Actinomycetota; class Actinomycetes; order Mycobacteriales; family Mycobacteriaceae; genus Rhodococcoides; species Rhodococcoides navarretei. Next base: position 22,507 of record NZ_JALGQE010000029.1, on the reverse strand, counting down.
AGCAATCACTTCGACGCTCGAATCGCACAGAACCCCGAAGAGCTCGGACGCGTCCTGACGCCGCTGGTCGACGCCGGAGTGGATGTGTTGCACGCCTCGACCCGACGCCACTGGGATCCGGCGTTCCCCGAGCTGGACGGCAACGACGGAAAGCTCGGCTTGGCCGGGTGGACCCGCAAGCTCACCGGAGTTCCGACGATCACCGTCGGATCTGTCGGCCTCGATTCGGTGTTCACGTCGGCATGGTCGGCGGACGCCGCATCCGGCGTCACCGGGCTCGATGCACTGGTCGGTCAGTTCGAGGACAACGAATTCGATCTGGTGGCCGTCGGACGTGCACTGCTGTCCGACCCGGATTGGGTGAACAAGGTAGGCGACGGCCGCGTGGACGAGCGCATCGAATTCACGCGCGATCACATTCAGCACTTGGTCTGACGTAGCGAGCACGGGGATTCACGGCAGCATCGCCTAGAACGGCGGTGCTGCCGTGCCGTCTGTCTCGGGTTGTTGGTTGTCGGGTGGGTTCGGTGGGTCTGGGTAGGCGATGATGCCGGATCGTCTCGGTTTGGTGGGGATGTGTGGTCTCAGGTCGTTGCCGAGGATGGGCACGGCTGTGCCGTTGGCGGGCAGGGTGATTCGGGTGGTCTTCGAGACGGAGGTCCACAGTATCGCCCCGCCGGGGAGCATGACTGCTGTCCAGTAGCCGGCGGTTTTGACGGAGTGGTGGAACTCGCACAGGCATTGCAGGTTGTTGACGGTGGTCCAGCCGCCGCCGAGTGGGTTGGTGTGGTCGAAGGGATTGATGTGGTCGAGTTGGCAGCGTGCGGCGGGGCGGTGACAGCCAGGGAAGCGGCAGTGTCGGTCGCGGAGCCGGACTGCCGCGGTCGTCAGGGCGTCGGGCCGGTAGATCAAGGCGCGGTCGGTCAGCGGGTCGCGGGGTACTGGTTTTCCGAGGGTGGGGTCGGCGGCGATCGCGGCTTCCAGGGCTGCGGCGAGGGAGGCATTGCCGAGATAGATACCTGAAGGTGTGCGGCCTGCAGTATGGATCGTCCGGTTGTTGCGCCGGATTGCGGAGGGCAGGGCGAGGGCAGAGCTGTGCCGTGTGCCGCGGCCGACGGGGGTGTGGGTGCAGAACAAAGCTGCGGCGGAGGTCAGTGATCCCAGCCGACGCGGGTCTGGGTTGTCGGCAGCGGCAGCCGCGCCTGTTTCTGGTGCTGGGCCTTCGGCTGACGCCGAAGCGGATGGTGCTGCTCCGAATGGTGTTGTGGACGAGCGTGATTCCGAACAGCTCGACGCCATACCAGGTGCCGGCGATGCCTGTTGCCCAGGTGATCGTGAAGCTGACGCGGGTTCGGGCCGTGCAGCTGCCTCAGGGCCGGTGGTCGACGTTGACTCCGCCAGCGGGTCGGTCGCTGGTGCCGTAGCGGGTGTTGCTGGGTGCTTCCGGACAGAATCGGCGGCACCTGGGCGGGGAGTTGCCGACGGGTCGGCCCCGGCATCGCCAGTCTCGTCGACCTCATCTGACGGTGCTTCCGGTGCAGCTGGTGCCGGTGTCGAGGTGTTGCCCGATGCAGGTGCAGGTGAACTGGCCGAGGTCGGTTCGGTCGAGGAATCTGTCTCCTCCCCCGAATCCGTAGCCGACCCCATTCCCTCAGCAGCATCAGCAGCCGAATCCACGTCTGCGTCTGTGTCGGCTTTGGCGTTGGCGTTGGCGCCTGCGTTGACGCCTGCATCCGTGTCGGCTTCCGTTGATGTTCCCGTCTCGGGTCCGGTTGCAGCCCTTGCCCTCTCGCGGTCCGAGCGTCGTCCCCATTCCCCAGTGTCCGGGTTCTGCACAGCCAGGCCCAACTTCTCGGCGAGGGTGACTGCTTCGGTGAGCAGGATCTGCCACTGACTATTACGGGCCAGCTCTCGGGCGAGATCCGGATCGATCGAACCATGACCGGCCAGATACGCGGGGTCGGCGAGCAGTCCGATGAGGGTGGCGATGTCGACGGTGATCATCGTCAACGGAACCCGCCGATTCGGCAATGCCGCATCCTTTTTCGGGCAGTCATCACGTTGACACAGGCATGCCAACCGGGATTCACCGTGCATCCGGGCCATGAACGCATCACACAAGCGATCTTGCTTACCGCGGGGATCTTTCGGACACAGGGTGTCGGCCATCTCCTCGAGCAGTTGCCAGGCCGCCGCCGCCTCGGGTGCGGTCAATTCCGCTCGAATCCGCGCCAACTCACCGGCCGGGCTGTAGGAAACATGGCGGAATCGTTTCGCGAACTCTCGTAGTGCTGCCGCTTCCTCCGGCGCGACCCGCAGCAGTATGTCCCAGATCTCCTTCTCCAACGGACCGGGCGAATTACGTTGCGCTGCTTCGACGATCTCGTCCTCGACCGACCTGACGATCTCGTCGGGGAGGTTGTCGAGGATCCGGCACACCGTCCGCACTCGCGGGAGGTCGATCTCCCCGGACTCGAATGCGTCCTTGACCAGGGGAAGCCGGGTATGTAAGGCAACGCCGACGGACACATACGATTCGGCGACGGTGGCGGAGCAACCCAACGCGGTTGCCATTTCGGTGCGTCCGTATCGGCTGTAGTGCTTGTACTTGGTGTCGTGGGTGATCCAGCTCCGATGGACGTCGTAGCAGGCGGAGATCTTGCGGAACGCGTGACGATTCTCTGCGCGTGCGGCAGCGGTCAACGCCTCCAACGACACAGTCGGTACTGCACCCATCCTTTTCACCCCCCGGTGAGCCGAGACAAGAACGCCTGTTCGAACTGAAAGAACAGTAACCCGAGCCACCGACAGAAACGGAGAATGCAGATTCGAGGTAGCTGACCTGCCACTATCCACTGAATCGTTCTACACTCCACTTCATGACCGAGCCCGATTCCACAGCGGCCGAGCTGGCTGCGTTGCGCGCCCAGGCAAACGAAGGCAATCAGGATGCACTCGACCAGTTGGTCGAACTCGCAGGCTCTCGAAACGACCTCGACGAACTGCGCTCCCTCGCCGACGCGGGCAGTACCGATGCCGTCGACATCCTGGTCGAACTGGCCGGCGAACGCGGCGATCGAGTGGAGCTGCAGAGGTTGGCCACCGCAGGCAGCCAGGACGCCGCGGACATCCTGGCGGAGCTCGACAGCTAAGCGGGACGCTCTCCCAGTTGCACGGTGAGTCGATGTGCCGCGTCGAGCAGCAGCTTGCCCAACTCCCGGCGTCGATCGTCGCGGAATCGCGTCTCGACTCCGGTCAGGCTCAGTGCCCACGCCGGCTTGTCGGCGCGATTGAACACGGCGGCACCGAGTCCCCAACTGCCCTCCACGAGCAGCGCCGGATTGACGGCGAATCCTGTGGTGCGGGTATGCGCTATCCGCCTGCGAATCTCGACGGCGGCGTGACTCTCTCCCCACTCCGGCACCAGGTTCACGCCATCGAGATACTCGTCGACCTCCCGATCCGGTAGGTGCGCAAGAATGGCCAACCCTGCAGACGCCACTCCGAGCGGCAACCGAATTCCCTCGTAAAGAACGTGCGAGCGCAATGGGAAACTTCCCTCCACTCGAAGCAAGCACACCGTCTCCGCCCCACGCCGGGCCGACAGAAACGCACTCTCGCCGCTCTCGGTGGCCAACGCCTGCACTATCTTTCGTGCTTGGTCGGTGATGTCGTACCGCAGTGCCGCCATCGATCCCAGCAGATAGATCTCCGGGCCCAGCGACCAACGACCGGTACCGGCGTCACGATCCACGAATCCCTGTTCCGCAAGCGTGGACAACAAGCGATGTGCGGTGGGTCGAGCAATACCGGCCGCCTTCGCAAGGGCAGTGGTCGAGGCCCCCGACGGCTCCTCGCTTCCCGCTGCGCGCAGCAACGAGCAGATCTTGCCGATCACACTTGCGTTGGCATCCAGTGACGTCACCCGGCCATTCTACGTCCACTCACTGGACGCCAAATCCCCATCCGTTCATCGAACGAGCAATAGACAGCATTTGCTTCACCGAAATGCACAGCTCAGGTTCACTGAGTACAACGTTTGCTCACCGAACACATCAGGAGCTGCAAGTGACTGGAAAGACCTATGCGTCCGCCGCCGAGGCGGTCGCGGACATCGGCCGAGGAGCGACCATCGCGGTCGGCGGATTCGGGCTGTGCGGCATCCCCGACGCCCTCATCGACGCCATCGCCAACACCGACGCCGACGAGCTCGAAGTGTTCTCCAACAACTGCGGCGTCGACGGCTATGGCCTCGGAATTCTGTTGGCCGCCGGACGCATTCGCCGAGTCACCGCTTCCTATGTCGGAGAGAACAAGGAGTTCGCCCGGCAGTATCTCGCCGGCGAACTCGAGGTCGAGCTGACCCCGCAGGGCACACTCGCCGAACGACTGCGCGCCGGCGGCAACGGGGTTCCCGCATTCTTCACACCCGCCGGGGTCGGCAGCCCCATCGCCGACGGCGGAATGCCGTGGCGCTACGACCCCGACGGCTCCGTATCGATCGCGTCACCGCCCAAGGAGACCCGGGTGTTCGGCGACAAGCGCTACGTTCTCGAAGAGTCGATCAACGCCGACTTCGCACTGGTGCACGCCGAAACTGGCGACACAGCAGGCAATCTCGTCTTCGACAAGACCGCGATGAACTTCAACCCCCTCGCCGCAATGGCAGGCAAGATCACCATCGCGCAGGTCGAAAACCTCGTCGAGCCAGGCGAGCTGGACCCAGCCCACGTACATCTTCCCGGAGTGTTCGTCCAACGCATCGTCCACACCGGCCCCCAGGACAAGCGCATCGAAAAGCGCACCGTCACCTCAGGAGATCGAGCATGAGCACAGGATGGACGCGCGACCAGATGGCCGAACGCGCCGCAGCGGAGATGATCGACGGCGAATACGTCAACCTCGGCATCGGACTGCCGACACTGATCCCGGGATACCTCACCGACGCCGTCAAGGTCACCCTGCACTCGGAGAACGGCATCCTCGGCACGGGGCCCTACCCCACCGAGGACGAGGTCGACGCCAACCTCATCAACGCAGGTAAAGAGACTGTCACCGTCAATCCCGGTGCCGCATACTTCGACTCGTCGCTGAGCTTCGGCATGATCCGCGGCGGACACATCGACACCGCGGTGCTCGGCGGCATGCAGGTCTCGCGCACCGGCGACCTCGCCAACTGGATGGTGCCCGGCAAGATGGTCAAAGGCATGGGCGGCGCGATGGACCTCGTCCACGGAGCCCGACGCGTCATCGTCGTCATGGAACACACCGACCGCGACGGCAATCCCAAGATTCTCGACGCCTGCACGCTCCCGCTCACCGGCCAAGGCGTCGTGAATCGCATCATCACCAACCTCGCCGTCATCGACGTGGTCGGCGACGGCACCCTCGCACTGGCCGAACTCGCACCCGGCGTGACCACCGAGCAGGTCACCGCGGCAACAGGATCCGAGCTCACGATCACGTGACACGATTGTGGGCTCGAACGTGATGAACACGTTCGAGCCCACAGGGTTTCGCGCTAGTCGGGAATCATGTCGAAGGTGTCCGGGTTCGGGCCGTTACGGCCCTGCTCACCCTTGTCCAGTGCCGTGATGGCATCGACATCGGCCGAGCTGAGCTCGAAGTCGAAGATCTCGAAGTTCGCCTTGACACGCTCCGGCGTCACCGATTTCGGGAAGATGATGTTGCCCCGCTGAATGTGCCAGCGAAGCACCACCTGCGCAACGGATTTGCCTGCTGCGTCGGCGATTCGCTGCAGTTCGGGATCGTCGAGAACGTTGCCCTGAGCGATCGGCGACCACGCCTCGGTGGGAATGGCGTGTTCGCGGCCGTAGGCCCACACGTCGTGGTTGACGAAGTACGGGTGTACCTCGATCTGGTTCACCGCAGGGACCGTATCGGTCTCCTCCGCGAGGCGATCGAGGTGCGTGGGCTGAAAGTTGGAGACACCGATGTTGCGGGCGCGGCCGTCGGCGGCGAACTCCTCCAACGTCTTCCACGTGGACACGAAGTCGCCGTCGTAGCGGGTGGGCAGCGGCCAGTGGATGAGGAAGAGATCGACGTAGTCGGTCCCGAGGTCGCTGAGAGTCTTGTCGAACGCCGAGCGCGCGTCGTCGGGCCGGTGGAAACCGTTGTTGAGCTTGCTGGTGACGAACACCGATTCGCGGTCGATGCCGGAGTTGCGGATGCCCTCACCGACCTGCTTCTCGTTGCCGTACATCTCCGCGGTGTCGATGTGTCGGTAGCCGATTTCGAGCGCCGTCTCGACGGCCTTCGCGGTCTCGTCAGCGTCGATTTGGAAGACGCCGAAACCGAGCTGGGGAATCTGCTTGCCGTTTCTGAGCGTGACGTTGGGTACCTGAGTCATATCGCCGGGGTGCCCGCCCACTCGCGCCTTCAAACCGGGTGAAATGATGCGTGCGTGATAGTGCAGCGCATCCGGCGCGTCGTCGATGGAGTTGCCGAGAAATTCGGCCGGTCCACCTCCGCTCTGATTGCTCCCGAGCGCCATTTCGACCCGGCGCACCCGTGGTTCCTCACCGCACCCGAGCGGGGAAACGAAGACACCCGAATTTCGGCGTGGACGGAGGGCAACCGCGTCGAGAATCTGGTGCACGGCAAAACCTACTTCGCTGCACTTGCACGAGCCCTGGAGCAGACCGAGCGTGACGATCTGGTGCTCTTCACCGACTGGCGCGGGGACCCGGAGCAACTGCTCACCGACGACGGAGTGACCGTCGAGGATGCCCTTACCTCCGTCGCGCACCGCGGCGGCGTCGTCAAGGGCATGGTGTGGCGCTCCCACATGGAGACCCTCGGTTTCACCGGCCCGAAGAATCGCAAGCTCGCGCTGCGGCTGGAGGAGGCGGGCGGCGAGGTCGTTCTCGACCAACGCGTGCTGGTCACCGGAAGCCACCACCAGAAGTTCGTCGTCGTGCGGTACGGCAGGAAAGATCTGCCCGACGTCGCGTTCGTCGGTGGCATCGACCTGGCCCGTGCTCGACGCGACGACGCCGATCACTTCGGTGATCCGGTCTCACGTCCTTTCCCGCCCGAGTACGGCGAGATTCCAGCCTGGCACGACGTGCAGGTGCAGATCGAAGGCCCGGCGGTGCGAGACGTGGAGGACGTCTTCCGCGAACGCTGGGAAGATCCCGCTGCTCTCTCGCGCCTTCCGTGGCACGCCATCCCCGACTTCCTACGGGGAGTGACACGCGAACCGTCGGAACTCCCTCCTGCAGCTGCAGCCCCGGAGCCGCAGGGCACGTGCTCGGTGCAGTTGCTGCGCACCTATCCCCGCCGACGCCCCGCCTACCCGTTCGCCACGAAGGGCGAGCGCAGCGCTGCCCGCGCCTACGCCAAGGCCCTGAATCGCGCCACCGAGTTGATCTACATCGAGGATCAGTACCTGTGGTCGGTCGACGTCGCTCGGGTTTTCGCTTCGGCACTGAAGCGCAAGCCGAACCTGAAGCTGGTGGTGGTGGTTCCCAAGCACCTGGACGACGACAGCCCACTCACCATTCCCTCTGCGCTGCTGGGACACTCGGCTGCGCTCGAGGTAATTCGCGCGGCCGGCGGTGATCGCGTACTGGTACTCGACATCGAAAACGACCGTGGCGTACCGGTATACGTGCATGCCAAGGTCTGCATCATCGACGACGTGTGGACCGCAGTGGGATCGGACAACTTCAATCGCCGCTCCTGGACCCATGATTCGGAATTGACCGCAGCAATCATCGACGAAGCCCACGACACGCGGGAACCTCTCGACCCCGCAGGATTGGGCGACGGTGCCCGCACCCATGCACGCAACCTGCGCTTGGAGCTCATTCGCGAACACCTCGGCCGGGCCGACGGCGACGACGCAGACCTGGTGGATCCGCAACAATTCTTCGACGTGATCTCCGCCAGCGTGACCGCACTCGACAACTGGCACCGAAACCCGTCCTCCGGACCACGCCCCGTGGGACGACTTCGCCTACACGAGATCTCGGTGCCGCCCGTCTGGCAACAGCGACTCGCATCACTCGCCTACCGGCTCTTCGTCGACCCCGACGGCCGTCCCATCGGAATGCGCCTGCGTCGTCGTTTCTGAGGAAGACATCCTCGACCGGCACTGTCCCGCCCTATCCGTTTCGGACCTTACAAATCGGGCATTCGCACTCGGTGCCTCCCTCCTCTCGTACACCCAGCGCGCTCGTTTTCGCACCGTCTCCGCTTCTGACGGTGACCCTCGACGCCGCTCCGAACGGCAGTACCGAACTGCATGTGCACGCAGGCGGTCAGGGGCACTGGATCGCGCGGATGGCATCGGTGCTCGGTCTCGACGTCACGCTTGCCGGTGTGTTCGGCGGCGAGATCGGTGCCGTGTTGCGCGGCATCGTCGAGAGTGAGGGCATCTCCGTCGTCTCCGTCGATATCGGCCAGGAAAGTGGTTCCTACGTGCACGATCGCCGAAGCGGGGAGCGCGAGGTACTGGCCACGGTGGATCCGCCGCCGCTGGCCAGGCACGCGCTCGACGATCTGTTCGGCGCGGCACTCGCTACCGGTGCCCGCAGCGACGTCGCCATCCTCGGCGGTCCGCATGCCGACGACATCGTGCCCGCCGAGGTGTACGAGCGGCTGTGCGCAGACCTTCGCGCGCTGAACGTCCCGGTGGTCGCCGACCTGTCGGGCCCGACCATGCAGGCTGCTCTCGCCGGCGGCATCACCGTGCTCAAGGTCAGTCACGAGGATCTCATCGCCGACGGCGGAGCCGAGTCCGAAGATCCGAAGCACCTGATCGATTCGATGAGAAAGATGCACGACGACGGTGCCGAGGTGGTCGTGATTTCACGTGCGGGAGATCCCGCGCTGGCACTGGTGGACGGAGACGTGCTCGAAATCGTCACCCCGGCTCTGCAGATGGTCGACCACCACGGCGCAGGCGATTCCATGAGCGCCGGAATCGCCGCCGGCCTGGCCCAGGGAATGTCCATGCAGGAATCGCTACGCCTGGGTGGAGGCGCGGGCACCGCCAACGTGACCCGCCGCGGCCTCGGTAGCGGCCGAAAAGACCTGGTTCTCGGACTCACCGATTCGGTCGAAGTACGTCCGTTCGAGAAGGCAGGCAAGAAATGAGGGCCCTGATCACCAATGACGACGGCGTGCACAGCGCAGGCATCGCCTTGCTGGCACGAGTGGCCCTCGATGCCGGCCTCGACGTCGTGGTGGCCGCGCCCCACGAGGAGCGCAGTGGTGCCAGCGCGTCGTTGACGGGGATGGGCGTCGACGACCACCTCGGTATCGAGCTGACCGAGATCGAGGGACTCCCCGAGGTGACGGCTCATGCGGTGCAGGCCTCGCCCGCCCTCATCGCGTTCGTCGCCACGAGAGGGGCCTTCGGCGACGCACCGGACCTCGTACTCTCGGGTATCAATCACGGCCCCAATACCGGTGCCGCCGTACTGCATTCGGGAACGGTAGGAGCGGCGTTGACGGCCCTGACGCACGGAGTGCCCGCCATGGCGCTGTCGTCGATCGCCAGTCGGCCGTCGCACTGGGAGACCGCCGAACACGTCGCACACCTGGCCGCGACATGGATGATTGCCCACCTGACCGTCGATGCCGTGGTCAACGTCAACATTCCCGACGTTCCCCTCGCGGACTTCGCCGGGATCGTTCCGGCTTCGCTGGCTCGCTACGGCGCGGTGCAGGCCGAAATAGGAGATCGCGGAGAGGATTTCGTCACCGTCCGGTTCGACGAGATCCAGGCCGAGGACGACGATTCCGACGCCTCCTTGCTGGCCCGGAACTGGGCGACCGTCACCGCACTGCGTCCCCCGAGCGAGGTGGACAGCGTAGATCTGTCGACGCTGCGCGAGTGAACTCTGCGCCGCGGAACGAGAATTGTCGGTCCCCTCGGGCACACTGGGAACCACGTACCACCGCACATGCCACGGACCTAGGGGGTCACCGCGTATGACGTCACTTGCCAATTCCGGATCATTCCGCAGGCTCCAATTCCATGGTGTCGTTCCACCGTTTCTGCTCGAGCGGCTCCAAGGAGCTGGGGCCCGAGCGACTCTGCTGGCCGACCGCGAGATGCGGGCCGGACGAGAAGTCGTCCAGGCGCGCACCGCCATCGCTCCGCGCACCGGCGGCACCCTCGAACGCACCATCTCCGACGCGAAGTCCACTCGTGATCTACCCGGCCAGCAGGTACGAGCCGAAGGCGAGGATCCCACCGGAGATGCCGCCACCGACGAGGCGTACGACGGCCTCGGTGCCACCTATGCGTTCTTCGACGACGTCTACGGCTACTCGAGTCTCGACGGCAGCGGCCTGCCCCTCGACGCGACGGTGCACTACGGGCAGGACTACGACAACGCGTTCTGGGACGGCTCGCGCATGGTGTTCGGCGACGGTGACGGCGAGGTGTTCGCTCGCTTCACCGTCTCACTCGGCGTCATCGCGCACGAACTGGCCCACGGGTTCACGCAGTACACCACTCCGCTCGAGTACAAGGATCAGGCCGGCGCACTGAACGAGTCGATCTCCGACGTCTTCGGCGCACTCGTCGAGCAGTACACCGCGAAGCAGAACGCCGAGGACGCGTCGTGGCTCATCGGCGAAGGCCTGTTCCTGCCCGCAGTGCAGGGCAAGGCGTTGCGCTCGCTCCTCGAGCCCGGCACCGCCTACGACGACGACGTACTCGGCAAGGATCCGCAGCCCGCCAGCATGGCCGATTTCGTCGTCACCACCGAGGACGACGGCGGGGTGCACATCAATTCGGGTATCCCCAATCGCGCGTTCGCCGTTGCCGCCACCACGCTCGGTGGTCCTGCCTGGGATCGCGTCGGGCAGGTCTGGTTCGACACGATGACCATCGGCGGACTTTCCCCGACAGTCGATTTCGCCGGCTTCTCCGCCGCAACGATCGCGGCGGCGAACAAGCGATTCGGAGCCGGCTCCGACGTTTCCGAGGCCGTGGCCACGGGCTGGTCTACCGTGGGAGTGAAGACAACACGGAGACCGAGCGACGATCGGGTGTGATCGAGGGCAGATGAGCCTGCGCATCGAGGTACTGCGAACCGGCGGCGTCGCCGGGATGTCCAAGCGTGGAGTGGTCGAGACCGACGAGCCGGAATGGCAGTCGTTGGTCGAGGCCGCACAGCCGTACATCGCCGATCAGCAGGCCACCGACGCGGCCGAGTCCCACGCCCGCGACACCTTCGTCTGGAGCGTGTCGGTGGGCGGGCACTCGTGCCGAGTCGGGGATTCGAATCTGACCGGACCGCTTCGCGACCTCGCGGAGCGCACACTCCGCGAGGGTCGCGTCAGGTAGCTGCCGCGTCAGGTAGACCGAGAACCGAGGCTCAGGCCTTCCACTCCGCGCTGCGTTCTTCGGTGGCCTGCCCCAGCGCCTCGACGAGGGCGTCGACGCCGAAATCTTTGCCGTACGAGGGTGTTCCCGGCTGCTGTCGCCAGGACTCTTCGAGGGTGCCGGCGTCGACCGGATCGAAACCGAGCTCGTCGATCACCGAGAACACGAACTTCTTCGAATCTGCGTCGTTGCCTGCGATCGGAAGCGCGATGCGACCGTCGGTCCCGGCCGGCACACCCTTCTTCAGCAGGTGCTTCCAGTAGATTCCGTTGAACGCCTTGATCACCGGCTCACCGAGTTGTTGGGCCACCCAGACGCTTTCGGGTGTTCCGCCTTCGACCTCCTCGATCAGCCCGTCGCGCTGCTGCGGGTAGTAGTTGTTCGTCTCGATGATCGGCGCTCCGGCCTTGCGAGCACTGGTGATTCCTGGAGCGAGATCCGAAACGTTCTTCTGCGGGATACTCAGAATCACGAGGTCGGCATCCTCCGCGGCATCCGCGGCCCACACCGCGGTCGCTCCGGTTTCTGCCGCCAGGTCCGCGAGAGTCTCCGGATCACGCGAGTTGGAGAACCGAACCTCGTGACCGAGCGCCGTCAAACGACGCACGAGCGTCCCGCCGATGAATCCACTTCCGATGATGCCAATTTTCATGTCCGGAACAAACGATTCCCGACTCGATCTATTCCCGTCAGGATCCGACGGAGACCTTCGACCGGGGACGGCCGAACTTCATGGCCTTGTCCACGACCTTGCCGTAGCGCAGCACCGGCAGGTCCCGGAAGTAGTTCATCCGCAGCTTCCACGGAGTTTCGCTGCCCTGCCTCGGGAAGTTGTCCACGGCCCGCAGTACGTAGCCGGCGGCGAAATCCAGGAACGGTTCCTCGTCCACGGACGGATCCCGTTCGAGCTCGACGGTGCTGTACCCGTTCTCGTCCATGTGAGCGAGAAGTCGCATGACGTAGTTCGAGACCATGTCGGCTTTGAGCGTCCACGACGCGTTGGTGTATCCGACAACGAAGGCGAAGTTGGGGATTCCGGTGAGCATCATGCCCTTGTACGCCATGGTGCTGGGCAGATCCACGTCCTTACCGTCGACGCGGAAGGTCGCGCCGCCGAGTGCAGACAAGTTCAATCCCGTTGCAGTGACGACGATATCGGCGTCGAGGTGCTGGCCGGACTTCAACTGCAGACCGGTCTCGGTGAAGCTGTCGATGTGATCGGTGACGATCGAGACCTCGTCCTTGCGGATAGAGCGGAACAGGTCGTTGTCGGGCACCAGGCACAGGCGCTGGTCCCATGGGTTGTACGACGGGGTGAAGTGGGTGTCGAGGTCGTATCCCTTCGGCAGCCACCCCTCCTGCAGCTTCCGGATCCGCTTCTTCATGAACTCGGGGTACTTCTGGCTCAACGTGAAGATCAGCATCGCCATCGACACGTTCTTGAGCCGAGTCACGCTGTACGCCAGCTTCTTCGGCAGCCGCTTCCGTAGCGTCTGCGCGATCGGATCCTTGGACGGCAGCGACAGGATGTAGCTCGGCGAGCGCTGCAGCAGCGTGACATGCTCGGCGCCGCGAGCCAGGTTGGGGGCCAACGTGATTGCCGTTGCGCCGCTACCGATCACGACGATCTTCTTGCCGGAGTAGTCCAGATCCTCCGGCCAGTGCTGCGGGTGGATCACCTGACCACCGAAGTTCTCCTGGCCTGCGAACTCAGGGCTGAAACCCTTGTCGTAGTTGTAGTAGCCGCTGCAGGAGAACACGAACGACGCGGTGATCGTGACGGTCTGGTTCGTGTCGCTGCGGTGCGCCGTCACCGTCCAGAACTGCTGTTCGCTGGACCATTCGAGCGCGACGACCTTGTGATGGAACCGAATATGCTTGTCGACGCCTGCTTCTCGCGCGGTTTCGACGATGTAGTTGCGAATGTCGGTGCCGTCGGCGATGGATTTCTCACCCATCCAGGGCTTGAAGCTGTAGCCGAGGGTGTACATGTCGGAATCGGAGCGAATTCCGGGGTACCGGAACAGATCCCACGTACCGCCGATTGCCCCGCGGCTCTCCAGAATGGCGTAGGTCTTAGCGGGCAGGTCGTGCCCGAGGTGGCGCGCGGCCCCGATCCCGGACAGGCCGGCACCGATGATGAGGACATCGACGTCGGGGGTGGTCGATACGGCAGTCATATCAGCAACGATTCCTTCGGTGGGGGTCAGCTGGTCTTGTTGCGAGCGCTCTCGGACCTACCGAGGCGCGCTACTTCTTCGTCCATCTTGGGCAGGATCGTCGGCACGTGCTCGAGCATGCTGCGATCACCGACCCGCGAGGTGATGACGGCCTTGAACCACGACGCTGCACCCACCCACCGCGGTACGTAGACGCGACGCTTGCGCTTGGCCAGGCCGTCGACGAACGCGTCGACGCACTGCTCGACGGTCATCGTCTTGCCGAGCGGCCCGGGGAGCACCGCGAGCAGATCCTGGAATGCCGTGAGATCGGATTTGGCGTCCTGCACCATCGGCGTGTCGATCCACGCCATGTGGGCGGAGCCGACGTCGACGCCGCGGTAGTTGACCTCGAGGCGGAGGGCGTTCGCAAAGTGTTCTGCTGCAGCCTTACCGGCGTTGTACGCCGCCAGGCCCGGGCACGGGGTGAACGCCGCCAGCGAGGAGACGACGAGGATGTAGCCGTTGCGTTCGATGAGCGACGGCAAGGCCGCGCGGACGGTGTTGAACACGCCCATCACGTTGATGTCCATGACCCGTTGGAATGTGGCGGGATCGACCTGCATGATCGATCCGTAGCTGGCGATTCCGGCATTGGCGAGCACCAGATCGATGCCGCCGAACGCCTCGATTCCGCCGTCGACGGCGCGCTGCATGTCGTCGAGATTTCGTACGTCGGCGACGAACGCCTCGGCCTTCAGCTGGGTCGCGAGCTCAACAAGTGGGGCTTCGTCGACGTCGACGAGAATCAGCTGTGCACCTTTGCCTGCCAGGTCGCGCGCCGTTGCGGCACCGATTCCACGTGCTGCTCCGGTGATCAGAACGACCTTGTTGCGTAGCGTCGACGCCGCCATGTACTCCCCCTCGATCGGAATGCTTGTCTGCGAACACTTTGCATCTGATACCGAGCGGTGTCAAGATCTGTGTGTGACCACGCATCACAGTGAAGTCGGCCGCACCTACCGAGGTGCCGACCCGCAGCAGCGGCAGCAGGAACGTCGAATCCGCCTGCTCGACGCAGCCGTCGAGGTCTTCGGCACCACCGGCTACCGCACCGCAACGGTGGAGAAGGTGTGCAACGAGGCCGGGCTGACCAAGCGCTACTTCTACGAGTCCTTCACCAACAGCGAGGACTTGCTGATGGCCACCTATGCCCGCGCCACCGAGGCCATGCGCGAGAACATCCTGGCCGGAGCCGCCGCAGAAAAAGACTCCAGCGAACAAGTGCTCCGCGGAGCCCTCACCGGCTTCTTCACGTTCGTCGCCGAGCAGCCGAAATCGGCTCGCATTGCTTTCGTGGAAATCCTCGGCGTATCGCCTACCGTCGACGCGCTGTACCGCAAGACCACCACCTCGTTCTCCGCGACGGTGCTCCAGGTGGCCGACACCGTCGGGTCCAGCCGCGGTCTCGCCGGGCCCAACCGTCGAACATTGGCGATGGGACTGGTGGGCGCGGTCCTCACCATCGCTCAGCAGTGGCTGCTCTCCCCCGAGCCAGAGCCGCTGGAGTCGGTGATCGCCAGCGCCCACACCATCCTGGCGGCGGTGGTGTTCGGCCGCGTCGACGGCTGACCAGGCAGGTCAGGCCCTGCTCTGCAGCGGCTCCACCGGGGCGTCCGCCGTGGCCCGCTCGCCGGACTTGACGACGACCACGCCGAGCAGAACCAGTGCGCCACCGGCCAATTGGATCGGTGCCGGAGCCTGCCCGAGCAGCAACCACGCGAACACCAGTGCCGCAACAACTTCCATCAATCCCATGAAGGACGCCAACCGCGAGCCCAAGCGCCGACCCGCGGCGATCCCGAGGACGTAGGCCAGCGCGGCGGTCACCACTCCGAGCCCGATGATCGGAACCCACCACGGCACAACCGAATCGACGAAGGTGACGTCGGTGAGCGGGGCTGCGAACGGGACGATGCCGACGAGCCCGGCAACCAGCAGGATCAGCCCGCCCGCGAGCAACCCTCCGCCTGCGAGCACGATCGGGGGAAGTCCGTTGGTCTCGTCGGCAGAGAGCACCCAGTAGACGGCCGCACCGGCCATTGCGCCGAGTGCCCACAGCACGCCGACGGTATCGACGTCGGCACCGGAGATCAGGTCGAGCACGAGCAGCAGACCCATCGCCGCCAGGAGCGCACCCACCAGGGTCAGGCGGCCCGGGCGTTGGTGATGGCGGAACCACATCCACCCGATGACGGCTACCGGCGAGGTGAATTCGATGAGCAGCGCCACCCCCACTTCCATGCGGCCGACGGCGTTGAAGAAGGCGAGCTGGCAGCCCGCAACCGCGAACGCTCCGTACGCGGCGATCAGCTTCCAGTTCTTCGCCAGCAGGCTCCACCGACCGCGCAAAGCGAGTATCGACGGAATCAGCAGGACGGCCGCAGCCAGCAGGATGCGCGCGGTGACCGCGGCCCCGGCCGTCCAGCCGGCGTCGAGCAATCCCTTGGCGAGCGAGCCGGACAGCCCGAACGACGCCGCGGAGAGCAACGCGAAACCGAGTCCCGAGAGTCGACGCGACCGCGCGGCAGCATCGTGGGCAGTCGCGCGATTCACCTGCGCGTCATGAGTGTAAGCCGTCATGACACGTGACAGTAGGGAGTGACTTGGTAAGGTGTCAACATGCTTTTTGCTCATGACGCGGAATTGTCGTTGCTGTCCGCCGTGGCATTGGTCAATTCCGCCGAGGACCCGGACACGTTGACCTCACGAGAGCAACTCGCCGAGTTCTTCACGGAGCAGGGTTACTCGGGCCGCTTCGACGGCGACGACGCCGAGCTCGAGGCGGTGCGGGCACTACGGCCGACCCTGCGCACTCTGCTCACCAGCAGCCGCGACGACGCCGTGGTCGAGGTCAACCGACTGCTGGCCGAGTCCTCGGCCCTCCCTCGACTGGTTCGTCACGGAGACCTCGACTGGCATATTCACGCTGTGGCCGACGACAGTCCGCTCGCGACCCGCATCGTCGTCGAGACCGCGATGGCGATGATCGACGTCATCCGCGCGGACGAGCTCTCGCGCTTCGACGTCTGCGCCGATCCGGACTGCAACGGGCTGGTTCTCGACCTCTCCAGAAACCGCTCTCGCCGGTTCTGCAGCACGACCTGCGGTAATCGCGCGGCCGTCGCCGCGTACCGGGCGCGCAAGGCTCAATAGCACCGCGGGGGCTTAAGCGATCGACTTTCGGGTATCCGCCGTCCGAGCTGATCGAAAGGAATTGCCCCTATGGTCGAGAAAAGGCCTACCAAGACAAGCTGGGCCAGAGCAGTCGAGAACATGCTGGCCGTTCTACTGATCTTTGCCGGTATCGCCGCCGCGGGTGGTCTGATCGCCGCACTGGCAGGCGGTTTCGAGGGCTGGGCGATCGTCGCCGGCATCGCCGTCATCGTGCTGTTCGCAGGCGGATTTTTTGCCGTTCGAGACGGCGCTCGACGACGCGCCCTCGAAACGAACACCGTCGTCTACGCCCCCGACAACACCGACCAGCTGTTCGACGTCGATCCGAACACGGGTGAGCGAACCCCCCACCGGGAGTAGCCGTTCGGTGCCACGCCGTCTCGGCGTTTCACGGAGTCAGGTGGGTACCGATTCGAGCCGCACCATCGATTCGGTACTCAGAAAGAACACGCCCGACTGGGCCTCGACGATCGAACCCGACTCCGTGAAGCCGTCGACCCCTTCGGGGAGTGGCCACCGCCATCGCACGTCATCCGAATTCGTGGTGGCCACGAGCGCATTTTCCTCGAACGAATAGACGGTGTTGCCGGCGAACGTCTCGGACGAGTACGGATCCTGCAGCGCCCACACTTCGGTGCCGCTCCGGTCGACCACCGTTGCGTCGGCGGTCAATTCGAGTCCATCGACGGGCGTGCCGGTGCGCGGGTCGAAGAACGTCGCCTCACCGCCGAGGGTCACCACTCCGCGTCCGTCGTCGACGTGGATCAGCGGACCCGCGACGTCTTCCCATCCCGCGGAGGACGTGATCGGACGCGACCACATCTGATCGAGAGCATCCACAGAACCGCCGCGGAGTACCGATTCGCCGTCCTCCGGGTTGCCTTCGAGCAGGAAGACGGACCCTCCGTCGCTCTCGATTGCATACGGGAACCACGCTTCGGGGATCGTCGTTCTCCGTGCCTCCCCGTCGTCCACACCGATCCTCACGATCGACGGGATGTCGGAATAGGAGTCGAGACAGACGATCTCGTCACCGACGGCCTCGCTCGCACACTGATCGACACTGCCGGGTGATTTCTTCCAGCGGACATCGCCGTCCTCGGCATCGACGGCCACGAACTCGATCGCGTCCACCGAGTACGAACGCGGATTCGGTAGGCCGACGGCAGTGACGAGAACATCGCCGGCATCGATCGCGCCGGTGGCACCGGAGTCGAACATGAGATCTGCTGCAGGAGAACGAAATGCGGCGAACTCGCTTCCGTAGACGGATTCGGCGTCGATCTCCCACGTCGGGTCGAGGATCGGCCCGTTCGGTGCCTGCGTGGTCGTCGTCTCCTCCGAGAACGTCGGTGTCATCGCCTGGATGTCCGACGGCTGTTCGACGGGAACGTCCTGCATCGATACCACGACGACTGCGGCGACGACTGATACGGCGGCGACTGCCACCGCGACTCCGGCGCGGATTGCAGACTTTCTCTGCGGATCCGTCATGGCCACTGCGCAATCGGAGTCTGTGCCACGGCGTCGAGAACCTCGAAGGGCAACGGTTCCGGCAACACCAGCGGCGCGTACTGGGTGGGGTCGAGGTCGACCGTCGATCGCACCCACACGCGAACTCCGGTCGGTCGTGTCACGGTCACCGAGCGCGTGAGCTGCGTGGTGCCGTCCTCGGAAGTCATGCTGTTCACGATGTCCACGTCGGAGCTTTCGACCACCGAACCGTCGGGCAGCGTTCGGAACTCGACGACGGGGCCGTACGCGGACTCGGGATCGTACGGGTCCAACGCCATCGGAAGTGCCGCTCCTCCGGACACGGAGATCGACAGTGCAATATCGGTTCCGACGACCTCGAGATCGGTGCACACCCCGGAACCGTACGAACCGGGGACGAGGGACCCGATCGGTCGGCTCAGCGGCGGCGCACCCGGCAGCGACTCCCACGTGTTCGTCAACGCTGCGTTCGCCGCCTCGACGGACTCGGCCCGAATGTCGGCGACGGTGCCGCTCTCACCCGACATGACCTCGCCCGAAGAGACGTAGCAATCCTGTCGTGGAGCAGAGGCTCCGGCCGGAGCAGGAACCGTCAGTCGCAGATCCGGTAGCGCCGCGACGGTGGCCAATTCGGCTGACTGCAGCGGGAATTCGGCCGACGTGCCGGTGAGATTGGCGGTCACCTGCGTCCCGTCCGGGTGATAGGCGGTGGCAATGCGGAAGTATGTTCGCTTGCCACCCCACTCGTACCAGCTGTCGTTGGTGTCGACAACGGTGCCGTCGGGCTCGGTGGCCCGAGCGTCGAGAGCGCCCGCGACACAGGGCGGCACGCCGGTCTCGGAGGGTCGGACGTCGATACTCGCGTAGGCGGACCAGTCGGCCCGAGCCAGCTCTCCCCGTGCGCTGGTGCTGGGCTCGAAGCCGTCCGGTGCTGCACCGCCGAGGTCGTCGACCGGTTGGAAGGTCACGGATTGGGATGGCGCGGCCAACACGACGGCGACATCGGTCGGCAGCGCGGTCAGAACGGCGTCGGACATGGCACCCGCTTTGCCCGACGTGAGCCATGGATAAGCGGGATCGTCGTACGACGGGGTGCTTTCCACGA
Organism: Rhodococcus sp. ARC_M5; assembly: GCF_022810405.1. GTDB lineage: Bacteria > Actinomycetota > Actinomycetes > Mycobacteriales > Mycobacteriaceae > Rhodococcoides > Rhodococcoides navarretei. The sequence goes on along the minus strand of NZ_JALGQE010000029.1, from coordinate 3,144 downwards.
TCGACGACGACATGACCAGCTCCCCCTCGTCGGAGGGAGGCGGCTCGACCTCCGGACAGCCCTGGATGTTCACCGGGTACTCGACCGGCTCGGACACGAGAGCCGAATCGCCCTCGGCAACGGCGGACTCCGGAGATCGAAGCAGGCCGGCCGCAACGACTCCGAGAGCTACGACCGTGACGATGACGGAGGTGTCGATGATCAGGTCGTGTCTTCTACCTTCGGGCACGAGGAAACAATACAGACCCATCGGAAGGTTTTGGTGCTGTCTGGCACACCGCTAACGCGGGGCGTCCCTCAGCACCGCCACGATGCTCGAGCCCGACGCATATCGACTGATCCACGTCGCTTGAACGGCGTGGTAGAGATCGGGCTTGCCGCTCCACACCGTGGCCGCTGGGACGTTGCCGGTATCGAGTTCGTGGTGCCAGGAGCCGTCGACGCGATCGATGTAGTACTCGGCTGCGATGTCCCACCACTGTCGATAATCGTTCTCGTACCGGTCTTTTCCGGTGTGCCGTGCCAGTGTCGCGGCAGCGGCGATCGCCTCGCACAGTACCCAGTGCAGACGGCCGGTGACGACCGGTTTCCCCGTCCAGTCGGTGGTGTAGACGAAGCCGGGGGTCGGCCCGGGTTGCCAGCCGTCGGTCGCAGCGCGGTGATAGAGGGATTCGGCCGCGTCGACGTAGTCCCGTCCGCCCGCACAGAGGCCGGCCTGCACCAGAAGTCGTGCCCACTCGAATCCGTGACCCACCGTCGCCCCGTACGGCTTGAACTGGTTGGCGGCATCGTCACGGTTGTACTCGAGTTGCGGGATCCACTCCGCGGTGAAGTGCTCCGGGATGCGCCACTCGTTGGCCGCTCCCCACCGACAAACGTTGTCGCAGATACGCAGCGCTCGTTCACGCCAGATGACGGGTGCGCCGGCATCGGCGGCAGCCAACAGCGCTTCGACCATGTGCATGTTGGCATTGATCCCGCGATAGTCGTCGAGTACCGACCAGTCCACCGTCCTTGTGTCCGAACACATTCCGTGCTGATCGTCCCAGAACCGATGCTCGACGGTATCGAGTGCCTCCCCCAGAAGATCCGCACCGCGTGGGTGTCCCGCGGCCGTGGCTGCAGCTCCCGCCAGCACCACGAACGCATGCGTGTACGCGTTCTTGACAGCATCGGGCGAGGTCGCGTCGGCGCTGGACTCGAACCAACCGCCGTTAGTGCTGTCTCGCAACGTCGTCAGAAGCCCGTCGAACACCCGATCGGCCTTTCTGCGGGACCCCGGCCGACCCAGCATCGATGCGAGAAAGTGCACATGCGCCATCCGAGCGGTGATGTAGGTGTGGGCCGGATGATCGAGGTCGGGGTGCCCGCGGTCGTCCAACCACACAGCGCCACCGGCCGGGTGGTCGAGTGATGTTCCGAAGTCGAGAAGCCTCGATGATTCGGCGTCGAGCCACAGCTGATGCGAGGGAAGGGTCCACCAATGGAGACGATGTCCGGAGCTCATGTGTTCATTGTGCGCTGCGCTCGATCCACCGGGCCGAAGTCAGCGAGAGACGCTGTAGCGCAGATAGACCCACCCGGAGGCCGCGAACACTCGGTGCTCATCCAGAACGAGGTCGAGGTGCTGCCCGACAGGAAAGTAGGGCTTGCCGCCACCCAGAATCGTCGGCAGGAGGATGACCTCGTACTGATCGATCTCGTCGACGAGCGACTCGGCCAGGGCGGCCCCTCCGACGGCCAACGTGCCCGCGGTTTCCCGCTTGAGACGCTGCACCTCCGCGACGGCATCGACACTGCGCACCAACCGGCAGCCGTCGGCCACCGAGTCGAGAGTGTCGGAGAAAATGATCCGCGGAGTGTCCACGTACAGCCGGGCGAACTCCGCCTCGATGTCCTCGCCGTCGGCGCGTGCCGCATCTGTCCAGAAGTCCTCCATCGCCTCGTACATTCGACGCCCGAACAGGAAGGCCGCAGTCTCCTCCGTCTGACGATTGAAGAATCGATGCGTCTCCGCGTCCGGCATGGCGTAATCGAGACTGCCCGCAGAGTCCTCGACGTAGCCGTCGAGAGAAACGATCATGTTGTAGGTCAGAATGGCCATGTCACTCCTGGGGTCCGGTGGGTTCGACAGTATGGACTTCGACGCCCTCCGCAATTCACCGGCCCGGCGGGTCAGTCCAGAATGGCCGTCGCCTCGACCTCGACAAGGACGTCGGGCTCGAAGAGATAGTCCACGCCGATCAGCGATGCCGGTGGCATCGGTGTCGGCAGCCCGATCTCGCCGGCGACGCGGGTGACGCCGTCCATGAACTCGCTGATCCGCTCCGGAGCCCAGTGCGTGACGTAGAAGGTCAACCGCAGTACGTCCTCGAATGTTGCTCCGGCACCGGTCAATCCCATCGCTGTGTTGCGCAGCGCCTGCGCGACCTGCCCGGCGAGGTCGTTTTCGGCGACCGTCGAGCCGTCCTCGTTCCGCGCGATCTGACCGCTGACATGGATGTGCCGAGATCCCTGCCCCACCGCCACGTGGTGATACGGGGTGGGTTGCATCATGCCGGCCGGGGTGAATCGGGTGACGCTCATGGAGTTCCCTTCGTCGTGACCAAAGCTAGGTATAACATTGATACTTGGTACACAAAGGACACTTCAAGGGAACCTGGTTTCATGACCGATACCGCCGATGGCAACGCCGAACTGACGATCAGTGCCCCGCACCGCGAACTGCTGGACCAAGTGCTGGACAAATGGTCGCTGCAGGTTCTCAACGAATTGTGTGAGCGACCCTGCCGATTCAACGACCTCCGCCGTGCAATTCCGGCGGTGACGCAGAAGTCCCTCACTGCAACGTTGAGGAAGCTCGAACGCAACGGCATCATCGAACGCATCGTTCTGAGCACTCGCCCAGTGGCGGTGGAGTATCGAATCACACAGCTGGGCAAAACCCTTCGGGGTCCCGTCGACGTGCTCCTGGCCTGGGCAGCCGCTCACATGCTCGAAATCGACAGCGCTCGAGATGGGTAAGTCCCGTGGGGTGGTGGACATTCGGTGAGGCGGCGTAGCCGCAGCTCGGGCGTGTCGTACCCGTGTTGTGGGTGGGCCATCGCGTAGTGATGAACGAGTTACCTCTCACAGTGACTCGAC
>NZ_JALGQE010000028.1 GCF_022810405.1 Rhodococcus sp. ARC_M5 | reverse complement strand
TCGAACGAGCAAACGACGGGACCACCGGCAAGGCGCGCCGGTGGTCCCATAACTGGCAATCCAGGTGGTCCCATCACCCTGGCAGAAATCAGGTCACGCTGGTCCCATGCTCATGGCAGACGACACGATTCCGGATGGTTTGGCGAAGCTGGATCTTGGGGACGCCACAGCATCGGTGCTGGCGCAGCTCGTTTCCGGTGGGCCGGGAACTGTGCTCCAAGAGGTCGGTGTGGAATGCCGTCCATCGGGTGCACATCGGCGTATGCAGTTCACGGCACACTTTCTCCACGACGGCATCGGCCCTACTGGTGAACCTCATCGGGTTGTTCGGGGAGTGTCTGTGGATATTGGTCCTTCGGAGGGTACTGAACACATCGATCGACGTAACGCGGGTCTGGATACGCTGGTTGCACGGTCGCTGTCCGATCCCTCGGAGTATCGCGCGATCGCTGACCCCGATTCACTTCAGCTTTTGTACTGGTATGGCGACGCTCCGACTGGCATTGCATGGCAAACAAGCCACTTACCCGGCGCTAAACCGGTTCTACACCCCGGTGACATTCCTGATGCAATCCGAATCGGACAATCCTTGAAAGTTGCGCAAGCCGGGGCTGTGGAATCGGCCGAATTTCGTTTTCTGACACCCTATTCGGATTATGTCGCGGTGTCGGTGTCTGCGAGAGCTATCGACCTCGATGACCGCTCCAGAGCAATCCTGGTGACGCTCCGACCACAGGTTCCGTAATTTCTGTTTCCGTTGCCAAGACAAGCCAGCTGTTGGTAGCGTTTGCCTACGCTCACCGAGCGCCTGTGGCACGCACCTTGTAGTAGTCGGGGCGGCCTCCACGTCTTTTTCGGACGTTCCACTCTCCTGCCCGAATTCTGCCTGACGCTGCTTTTAAGCGTAATGGCGTCTGGGCAGACGGACCTTACGAGGAATCAGTGCGGAAGAAAGTCGTGAAGAAGCCAGCAGTTCGCTCGTTCGCAAGGTTGTTGGCTACTGGTCTTACCTGCTTGGTCGTCATCGCGGCACCTAGCGTCACCGCCAGCGCGCAACCAGTCGAGCCCAGCCCCTCGGGGGGCGACTCCGCTCCGGTGGAGGTTCAGGTGCCGTCGATAAACGAGGCGCCGGGCGACATAGAGGGCACTCCACCTGGCCAGAATGCGCCTCCAGTCGAGGTGCCACCGGACTCCGGAGCGACGACCACCTCAGGTCAGAAGGTGGTCGAAAAGCGGAGTTCTCGCGAAGTGACCGACCCTGCCGAAGCGGAGGAAATTGCACAAAGGCTGACACAGAAGCATGCCGAGGAGTCGGGTATATCTGCACGCCAATCCGGTCCTATATGTTTCCAAACACGTTTTCAGTCGTGCAAAACATATTCGACCATCGTCGAGCAATTCATTCAACCCAATTTCCCTAACGGCCCGTTGGAGCCGATCGGAAACTGGGTCATCGACGTCACTCTCCAGGTCCGTAGCCCTCTTCAGACACAGACCAAAGAAAACGTGATCCAATTCTACGGCGATGTCTCGTCGACTTCTCCAACAACCACCATTCCGGGTACGTACTCTTTCCAACTCGTTGTTCTCGATCTCGCCAACGACAGCACCACTACCTATCCCGCCTACGTTTTTCCGATGGTCATCGGAGGGACTGGGTACCAGCAGTACGAGCATTATGTGACGAGAAACGCGACAAACGCGTTCGACAAGCGAACGCTTCAATTCATATACATTGGAGACTCGCCGGCGAACGACTTGGATGGTACTCCCGTTCGCACGCGCACCACCGGCCAGCAATTCAGGTGTGATGCTGCTCAATCAGTCAACTACGGCACCGGCTGCGTCAACCCGAACGAGAAGCCGACTGTCCAGTACACCCAAGCAGCGTTCCCGAACATATCTCAGACAGTTAAGGCTGGCCAGGCTGCCTTTGGTTTCGGAATTCCTGGTACTGGCGCGCCGCTGACTCGTGGAAATTCTGCTGACAATCAGGCAAATCGGGACGCCGCATGCCCACGGTCGTCACAACAGCGGTTGGATCTACTCGGCGAGAAACCTCTCAACATGAAAGACCCATCCTGCGATGAATACCCTTTCGCATCGACCGTGCAGGGCGGCTACGGGTCGACCGTCCGATGGGTCCCTCTTACCGAGAACAATAAACAAGGCACCCTTATGGTCGAATTTTACCGCGGGAACAGAGTGATGCCCGGTGACGACTACTTCGTTTCGGCAATCGGCTGAACGAGCCCGTTTCATCTTCAGAATCCGATAAAAGGTACCCAACGGAAAGGCCTCGAACATGAGAACTCGACCACTACGTAAAACAGCTACCATCGCCGCCCTGCTAGGAGCGTTGGTGCTCGCCGCTCCAGGCGCTGCTAGCGCGGACGTTGTCACCGGTTGGGTCGGCCCAGCAGGAAGTAACGGCGCAGGTGTTCAGTTCCTGAACACCTCCACAATCATCAATTCGCCCAACCTGACCGCACAGTCGAAGATCTACTCTGTCTTCGGCCAGCAGGTCGCACCCGGTGACATCGGCGTGCGAGCTCGACTGTTCAAGAGCGGAGCATTGTGTGAGGCTGTCGGCTACAAGTACAGCTCCACCGGTACAGCTTCACTGACACTGGGCACGACCGCGACCTGCGGGACAGGTTCGTACAACAGTCACGGTTTCACTGCGGTATGGGATGGAAGCAAATACCGCGAAGCCCTGACTTTCCCGAGCAACCCGCTGGACTGGACCGCCCCGGCTGCCCGGTCCGCGACCACCTCCGAGTCCGAAACGACCACTGTCGAGTCGGGAACCAATGCAGCGGGTCAATCCTTCGGACCGGGCGACACCGCACCGTCCGACGCGGAATTGCCCGACCTCGTCGCTGCGATCGGCACCGACGGAGTGCAGGGATACATCCTCAAGCAGGACCTCGACAGCGGAGCCACGTCGCCGGCCGAAGCTTCTAAGCTGCGCAAGCAGAACATCGACGGCACCGAGGTGTTCGGATCTGCCCCTAAGACTGTTCCCGTGTACGCGGAGGACGGAACGACTCAGGTCAGCGAGTTCGCGATTTCCTGACACCGTCGATGGCCGGTCCCGGCGTTCTCGGGGCCGGCCATCGAGCTGCGGTTATGCCGGGCGTCGCCGTGGGGCGGGTTGCGGCGGATAGAAGACTTTCATCGCGGCCTGTAGATCCAAACTCGATGGATCCAAGAAGATCGTCCAGTAACTGTCGATCAGGGGCAGATGAATGCCATACCCCCTCCCCCCGTGCTCGAGGACTTCCAACATTTCGTCGCGACCGACTTTTAGATCAGGTCGGTGGGTTTGACCAGCCAATACGGTGTATGTGTCGTACAAATCATTATTGAGTCTCGCGGTCAGGGTGGGTGCGTGGTTCGCCTCGAGATCTTGTCGTAGTTGCTGAACGACTGGTGTCTCCTCTGCGCGGTTTGCAGCACCGACCAAATCCTCATGGTTCACGCTCCGTTCCGCCGGAAGCGGCTCCGCGGGTGTACCGCGGTACACCCCGTCAGGGTCGGCCTGGGAGCGCAGCTCGTCGAAACTCAGGTTTGCTATGGACAGGTTGTTCTCCACCACCGCGAGTCGACTGGGAATCACGCGGAACGAGGCAGGTGCGACGCCTTCTGCAATATCGAGGACGAGAACGGGATGCTCGGGCTGTTCACACGCTTGTCGGTCGACCACAAACACGTAATACGGCGGTGGTGACGGGATCAATTCGGCAAGATCGGTTGGTGTCAGGTCACTGAACTCGCTGTCGTCGACCACGGTAAGGAAAGCCTGTGCCTCGGTTCCGTCGGCTTGTCGGTGAGAAGCTTGGGCATCAGCTGCAATCTGCTGCCAGACATCGTCGGCGGCGAAATGGGTACGAACGAGCAGGGATTGACCTTCCGGGAGAGTAGGCATAGCTCGACACTACCTCTCCGGCCTGTCATCGGACGGCCAGTTGCTTTGTCTCGCTGAGTAACCCGCACATATAAGCTTTAGTCAGCGTTCATACGTTCGGCAGCTGACGGGGACGGATATTCAACTGCGCTGGTGAGCGCGTCAAGACCACCCACTGCGGTGTTGTTCCCGTTGATGGAACGTCTGGCGGCGTGGTGTAGCTGCGTCAGAGCGATTGCGCGGGCGGTCATCTCGGCGATTTCGGCGGGTAGTGGTGGTCCGTCGATGGTTCGGATTCTCATGGCTTCGAGTGTGGCATCGGGTACCGACAGATTGTGTTGCGCTGCAACGGGTTGAAGCCTGAACCGCGCGTGCACGAGCGGCCCGTCTGCGCTGTGGTCGGGGTGTAGCAGTGCGGAGCGCAGCGGAGTTCGATTCGGCGGACGCCCGCAGGGTGGCCCGACCCTGCTCCCTCACGCTTTCCCGATCCCAGGCAATGGAGAAGGCCCGCACCCGGTGTGGGGTGCGGGCCTTTCGGTCTACGGGCTGTGAGCCGGTGTCAGGGCTGTTCGGCTGGTGGGGTGGTCGGGCGCCCTTCGGCGGCGTCACGGATCCACTGGGGTACCTCGAGGCCGTCGCGTTCGTACAACGCGACCGATGCCCGTGCTGCGGCCCGCGCGACCTGTGGTCGGGCTGCGGTGGTGCGCTTCTCGGTGGTGGTCATCGTGGGTCCTCCTGCTCGTTCTGGTTGTCAGTGTCCTCGGTTTGTGCCGGTGACGCCAGTGCTCGCCACAATGCCCGGGTCGCGACGGCGCGCAGGACGTCTCGTTCGGTTCGGGTGATGAGCGGCGAGTCGGTCACCGGTGTGTAGATGTCCCATCCCAGGGCGGCTTCGGCTTCGTTGTCGCTGGTGGTGCGTTCGAGGCACCAGGTGATTCGTTGCCAGGCTTGGGCGCGTTTGTCGGCCACGGTGCGTTGGCGGACGGTCAGGGCGACGCCGACGACGGCGAGGACACCGACGATCAGGGTGACCCAGGCTTGAGCGGGCATCAGGGGCTTTCCTTCCAGGGGGGGTGCGGAGTTGGTGCCCCAGTGCCGTGATGCGGCACTGGGGCGGGTTGGTCACAGTCGGGAGGTTCCGCGGACTATGTCGCCTTCGATGTAGGTGAATCCGTCTCCTCGGCCGTCACGGAGCGCGAAGTGGTAGTCCGCTTGGATCCAGACGGTATCGAAGTGTCCGGCGTCGGTGAGTGTGCCGAGTAGGTCTCGGTCGGCCCCGTTGGGGAAGAACGCGACTCCGGATGAGGGCGGGTAGTAGCGGCCCAGGGTGTCGATCAGCGTTTCGACGCTCCGGCATTCGGCGGCCGCGTCGAGGGCCTTGTCGTAGATGGTCCAGTAGTCGTCGTTGTCGTTGACGGTCATGACTTTTGCTCCTCTGTCTGGTCGATCGGTGGTGGGCGTGGCGGGTCAGTAGTCCTCGTCCCACCGCTCCCCTGCGTAGGTGGGGTCGAAGTCGGCGGGCGCGTGGGCCGGGTAGCGGCGTCGGAGGTCGTCCTCGAGGTCGAGGCGGTCTTGCCAGTGCTTGTCGCATCTCGGGTGCGCTACTCCGGTTCCGGACAGTGCGTCCCGGTATTCGACGTCGCCGGTGCAGTCGGGTCCGTCCGCGATGCAGGTGACGGTCTCGGTGTTCGTGGTCTCGGTCATAACTGTTGCTGCCCTTCGGAACTGGTGCCGGGTCGGTCTTGCGTCCTCCCCCCGTTTTTTCGCCGTTTCTGGCGTGAGGAGAGAAGGCAGCGCACGGGGCCGACGGGGCAACCCTTCGGCCGGACAGTTTTCGTGGGAGCGGAGCGAGCACGGGACGAAAAGTGTTCGGAGCCTTCGGTCGTAGCGCAGCGGAGCGAGGGGTTGAGGCGGCGGGCACGAGTGATGAATGCTCGCCGGTAGCCAGAACCGCAGTGAAAAAACGTCTGTGCTCTTTCCACGGTGCGGAGCGAAGCGGAGCTCGATTCGGTGGACACCGCAGGTGGCCTGATCCGCCGGCCGGAACATTTCGGCCGGCGAATCTCCCGGTGCACCTAGACGGTATGGAGGTCTTGGCTGGGGCCCCTCCGCATGTAAGCGTGGGTTGCCGACAGGAGTGGGTCCTGGCCGGTAGAGCCACAGATGTGGGAGGCCCCAGTGAAGAATCATCGTACGAGTGTTGGTTTGGATGTGCACGCACGATCGGTGGTGGCGTGCGGTTTGGATGGCGAGACGGGCGAGTTGTTCGAGCGTCGCATGTCGCCTGATCACAAAGAAATCCTGGAGTGGATTCGTTCGCTGCCAGGACTGGTGCATGTCGTCTACGAGGCGGGCCCGACCGGTTTCGGTCTGGCCCGTTTTCTGTTGGCCGCCGGTGTCGATTGTGTGGTGGCGGCACCGTCGAAAATTCAGCGTCCCCCTGGTGACCGCATCAAGACCGATGCCCGTGATGCCCGGCATTTGGCTCGGTTGCTTCATTTGAGTTCTATTGTGCCGGTTCTGATTCCGAGTACCGAGCAGGAGTCCGCTCGTGATCTGGTGCGAGCAAGGGAGGACTGCCGCGGCGATCTGGTGTCCGCACAGCATCGCCTGACACATGTGCTGCTGCGTCAAGGGATCATCTACAGCGGCGGCAAACCCTGGACCGCAGCCCACGATCTGTGGTTACGTCGCCAGCGGTTCGATTCACGTGCACTGCAGATCACCTACGACACCGCCTACGAGACCGTCATCGCCACCACCGAACGCCGGAATCGTCTCGATACCGCCATCGCGGACATGGCTGCGCATTCGTCGTTCACTCCGGTGGTGACCCGGCTGGGGTGCCTTCGTGGGGTGGCGACGTTGACAGCGTTCGGTTTGGCGACGGAGATCGGTGAGTGGGACCGGTTGACCGGCCGCTCGATCGGTGCGTTCGTCGGGTTGATCCCGACCGAGCATTCTTCCGGTGAATCCCGGTCGCAGGGCGGTGTCAGCAAAACCGGCAATGCTCACGTACGCCGACTGCTGGTCGAGGCTGCCTGGCATCATCGCAAGCCGTATCGGCCGGGGCGTGAACTGGTGGCACGGTGGAAGGCGTCGACTCCCAAAGCCAAAGCGCGAGGACATCAAGCGAACCGGCGGCTGCACGCACGGTGGGAACATTTCGACGAACGCGGTAAACGTGCGGTGGTCGCCAATGCCGGGATCGCACGAGAGCTGGCCGGCTGGTGCTGGTCGTTGGCCACGCTCGAGGAATGACTGAAGCTCCGACGCCGAAGTAGCGATCTGCGTCGGGATAGATGTCCGGAATGAACGGTCGACGACGATGTGGGATGTGGCCGAGCGTCTGGGAGTGACCCGCTAGCCGCCTATGAGCAATCCTCAACTGCGCGTTGGGATCACGCTCGACTCATAGACTTGCGATCCACTCCAGCCGAAACAGTCCGTCCTGCGGTAACCAACCCGCGTATATGAGAGTTGACGACGCGTCGAACACTACGACACGCTCACCTCCCACTCGCATCGATCACCATCCCGGCAACAGGAAGCGGTGGCACACACGACGGTGCGTGCCACCGCTTCACCATGCCGTCGTTGACAGGCCGACCTCCATATGAGGCGGCTGCCCCGGTCCCGGTGTCCTCGCCGTCGTCCGACTCGGCGTCGGCAGGATCGAGGGCGTCGGCCAGATCGTGGACTGCGGTCAGTACTGCTTTCGCGGTGGCAGTGACCTGCTCGAGGTCTCCTGCGGCCCATCCGGCGATGTAGCCGACGCTGTAGGCGCTGGTGTCGAGTCGGAGCATCCCGGCCAGCACGTAGGCGACGGATTCGGCTTCGACCTCCATCCGGCCGCGATGCAGGTCCTTTCGGGCTTCGGGTCCGATGAGGTCGGGTGCGTGCATGATCGCGTGCGCTGCCTCGTGGATCATCGTTTTCGCGGCCGCTGCGGGTTCGAGGGCTGCGTCGACGACGATCCGGTGGGAGCCGTCGGTGGTGGTGTAGCCGTTCGCGCTGCTGGGGATCGCCTCGCGGGTGACGGTCCAGCCTCGGCCGGTCATGATCGCTGCCACGCGGTCGTAGATCGCGTCCGGATCGGCGCCGGTGAGCAGCTGGGCGATTTCCTCGGGCTGGGGGTGTCCCTCGATCGGGTCGGTCTGGGAGTGGTCGAACACCGACAGAATCGGGAACGTGGGCACCTTGCGGGTCTCTTCGTCGCCGGTGTCGGGGTCGGTCTCGGTGACGATGCGGGAGCTGTAGCCGTAGATCCGGATCGCCCTCTGCCCCTTGCGAACCTGCCGCCCGCGCTGTTGCCAGGCACGGAATCCGGCGACCTGCGTGGCCTCGGGCTTCTGGGCGAGGATCAACAGGACATTATTGAAAAAGGGTGTGAAATTGCATTCGATGCAAAACAGAGCCGCGGTTGGCCGCGTGTCGTGTTAACCCAGCATCGGTTTACCGACAGACGTTCCTCTTCAGGTGCAAACCCATCGTCCCTCCACCACCTCACATGTACCCCAGGGGGGTATAGCTTGGTATGGTCGACGACATGCATTCAGTGATCCGGCGGCTTCGACGGGGCGTAGCCTCGTCGGCCGGATTGCTGATCGTGTTGACGGTCTTCGGGGTGCTGCTGATGCACTCGGTGACACCGACCACGTCGATGGCTGACCCGATGTCCACGTCGATGAGCGGTCGCCACGCCTCGATGGCGCCGCCGTCCGCTGTCGAGAGTTCGGTTCAGGTGGCGTTCGGGAAGCATGACTGTCCGTCGGCGCATCAGATGATGCATCCCTGCGTGGGAACCACGGTGTCGTGGCCTGCGCTGACGGTCCCGGCGTTGAGCGTCGACATCGACTTCGCGCCGACAACTGCGTCCGGAATGGGTGGTCGCACCGAGTCGACCCGGGGGCGGGCGCCGCCGTGGACCCTGTGGGAATTGGACAGATCGGTGACCTTGCGAGTGTGACAGGGAGCCCGGTAGATCAGGCCTACCGGCGGATCGAAACATATCCACTTCCCTGTTTTCAACACTCTTGCAAGGAGTTTCACATGCGTACCAAACTAGTCGCTTCGCTCGCTGCTGCCACCGTCGGCGCATTCCTCGTCGTCGGCTGTAGCGACAACTCGACCGACTCGCCCATGGACGGGCATTCCATGGGCTCGACCTCGTCTGCGCCGATGTCCTCGGCCCAAGCGAGCACGTCGGCGCAGTTCAACGACGCCGACGTGACGTTCGCGCAAATGATGTACCCGCACCACGCGCAAGCAGTCGAGATGGCCGCTATTGCGAACGGCCGCACCGACAACCCGGAAGTGCTGTCGTTGGCGTCGGCAATCGAAGCTGCACAGCAACCAGAGATGGACCAGCTGACGGCGTGGCTCGCCCAATGGGGCCAGCCTGCACCCTCCGCCGACATGGGCGAGATGAGCGGAATGGATCACAGCGCCGACAGCGGCATGATGACCCAGCAGGACATGGACGCGCTGATGGCGGCCACGGGGCCCGAGTTCGACCGCCAGTGGCTGACGATGATGATCGCCCACCACACCGGTGCGATCGAAATGGCGAACACCGAAATCGTCGACGGGTCCAACCCTGACGCTCAGGAAATGGCCCGCACGATCGTTTCCACTCAGCAGCAGGAGATCGAGACCATGCAGCGACTGCTCGGCTGACCTGGTTCATTATCGACGGGAAGGCCGCACCCTCTACTTTGGAGAGGGTGCGGCCTTCGATCATTCGGCGGTCAGGTCTGTCCAGTTGCGAGGCTTAGCTTTCCGACACCGGTGAGCTCCGGGGCTACGCTCCACGTCGGTCATCGCTCACTGCGCCGGTGATGGCGTCGGGTGTCAGATCGAGTCGACGGAGCAACTGTGCGTTGGCGGCGACGATGATCGTCGATAGCGACATCAGGATCGCGCCGATCGACATCGGCAGTACGAACCCGACCGGTGCCAACACCCCGGCCGCGAGGGGAACGGAGATGAGGTTGTATCCCGCTGCCCACCAGAGGTTTTGCTTCATCTTTCGGTACGACGCGCGCGAGAGTTCGATCACCGACAACACAGATCGCGGGTCGTCGCTCGCCAGAATGACTCCTGCCGATGCGATGGCAACGTCGGTGCCTGCACCGATCGCGATCCCGACATCGGCCTGCGCGAGAGCCGGGGCGTCGTTGACTCCGTCACCGACCATCGCCACGGTGCGTCCTTCCTGTTGCAGCTGGGCGACGTTGTGCGACTTGTCTTCCGGTTTGACTCCGGCGAAGTACCGGTCCACGCCGAGTTCGGTGGCCACAGATTTTGCGACGGCGTCGGCGTCGCCGGTGATCATGACGACTGTGATTCCGCGTTCGTGGAGTGCGTTGATTGCGGCGCGTGATTCGGGCCGGATCTCATCGGCGAGCGCGAGCGCACCGATCACGGCACCGCCGGCGAGGACGTGCAGGATGATGGCCCCCTCACCGCGCCACCGATCGGCGACGGCGAGTTCGGACGCACGCTCCTGCTCAAGCAGCGCGGGCCCGCCGACCTGGATGCGGGTTCCGTCGACTTCGGCGGATACCCCGACAGCTGGGGACGACTGGAAGTCGGTGGCCGCCGGCACGGTCAGGTTCCGGTGCCGTGCGGCGTCGACGATGGCGCGTGCAAGAGGGTGCTCGGAATCTGTTTCGGCGGCTGCGGCCAACGCAAGGACCTCATCGGCGGTGCGCCCGCCGGTCACTTCGATCGCGGTGACCGTGGGTTCGCCCTTGGTCAGGGTGCCGGTCTTGTCGAACAGCACGGTGTCCACTGTCCGCATGGTCTCCAATGCGAGCCGGTCTTTGACCAGGACACCGCCGCGGGCTGCTCGTTCGGTGGCGATGGAGACCACCAGCGGGATGGCCAGGCCGAGGGCATGCGGGCAGGCAATGACCAGCACGGTGATCGTGCGGATGACGGCTCCGTCGGGCATCCCAAGCAGCGTCCACACAGCGGCAGTGATGACTGCTGCTCCGAGGGCGAACCAGAACAACCAGCCCGCTGCAATGTCAGCGATGCGCTGGGCCCGCGACGTCGAGTTCTGGGCGTCGGCGACCAACCGGCCGATCCCGGCGAGAGCGGTGTCCTCCCCTATCGCGGTGACCTTCACTCGGAGACCGGAGTCGGTGGCCACCGTCCCGGCGACAACCTGGTCACCCTCGCTGCGGCGGACGGTGCGCGATTCCCCGGTGATCATCGATTCATCCATACTCGCCGATCCGGAAACGATGGTGCCGTCGGCGGGCACTCGCCCGCCGGGGCGGACGACGACGACATCACCGAGCTGCAGCTGGTCCGGGGACACCTGCACCACGTCGTCGCCGTCGACGCGTTCAGCGGTGTCGGGGAGCAGCGCCGCCAGAGAATCCAGAGCCGACGTCGTCTGCGCGAGTGACCGCATTTCGATCCAATGCCCGAGCAGCATGATCACAATCAGCAATGCCAGCTCCCACCAGAAGTCGAGCTGATGGTCGAGAACGCCGAGGCTCGCTCCCATCGATGCGAGGAAGGCGACTGTGATCGCCAAAGCGATGAGCAGCATCATTCCTGGTGCACGTGAACGTATCTCACTGACAGCGCCGGTCAGGAACGGCGAACCTCCCCAAACGAACATCACCGTGCCCAGCACCGGGGAGATCCAGCCGATCCACGACGCGTCGGGTAGCGAGTATCCGACGAGCATCGCGAACATGCCGGAGGCGAAGATCACCGGGACAGCGAGGACCAGCATGATCCAGAACAAGCGGCGGAACATGCCGACGTGATCACCGTGCCCAGCGTGACCGCTACCGCCGTGCCCTGCATGGCCACTGTGGTCCGTGTGCCCACCGTGTCCGGAAGGGGCCGTGCTGTGACCGGACATCTCGTGGCCGGCGTCATGACCGCTGTGGGACACCGGAGTGGGTTGATCCGTTGGCACGGCGTCGACGCCGGGATGTGTGTGATCGTTCATCGTGCGTGTCCTCTCGTCCACCGAGTTCGATGGCTACGTAGTGCGCGAGTCTGCGGGTTGCGGTTCGGCTGTGTATCCGGCCTCACGGACCGCTGCGACGACCTGGGCCGGGTCGAGGTCTACGGCGCTTGTCACCGACAGTGTTCCCGCCGACGCGGACGCTTGGACTGTCGCCACCCCGGCCACTGCACTGACTTCCTCTCGTACCGAGGCCTCGCAATGGCCGCAGGTCATGCCAGTGACTAGGTAGTTCGTGGTGATCACGAGGTGCTCCTTCATTCGTTTCATACCCCCTAGGGGTATCCGACAGAACAGTCCGGACCATACCCCCTCCCCGTATGTTTGCAAAGGGACGGCAGGTCACCGTCGGTCTGTGTGCTGCGGTTTACTTCCGGGCGGACGCGAACTCGTCGATGACGTTCGAGGGCGACGAGGCGATTCGAGCTGTCCAAGGGTTCACACGTAGCGACTGAAGTAGCGGCACGGAGACCCCTTAGATCATCGGTAAAGCGGCGGCGCGCGCGGCATCGGCGGGTACGTGATCGACAGGCCAGGTGCCGACATCGCGTGAACATGCATCTGATGACTGTTACATTCATCCGGTGCCGGTCGATCGAGCTGCCAGAAAACCCACGTCCGAAGCCAAGGGATCCGCCGACCGCCTCCTGAGCGACGGCGTCGTGCTGGTGCTTCCGGAGGAGACCGTCCTGGAAGCAATGATCGAGGGGTGGGAGATACAGCAACGCGCTCGGATGCTTGCGAACTTGACGATCGAGCGGCGGACCCAGATCGTGCGGAGGTTGATAGCGTTCACGAACGACTACCCCTGGAACTGGTCTTCGGTGGACGTCGAGGAGTGGACCGCTCATCTTGTCGATTCGGGGGTCGCCCATTCGACCGTGCGGCTCTACCAGATGGCCGCGTCGCTGTTCTGCGCCTACATCACTGATGTCCGATATCGGTGGGATGAGGTCTGTCAGCGGTACTTTCGCGTTCACCCGGTGCAGGTCTTCCACGAATGGAACACCGTCGTCCACCGCGGGGAGTACGAAGGTCGACCGGGAAACCGGCCGCTGACCAGGGACGAGTTACAGGCCTTCTTCGACTATTGCGACGACCGGGTCAGCCGGGTCGGGTTGTCCGGCCGGAAGGGCTGGCTTGCCAGCTACCGAGACGCGACCTTGTTCAAGGTGATCTACGCCTGGGGGCTACGCCGCCGCGAGGCATCGATGTTGGACGTCGTGGACTGGACCGCGAACTCTGCGGCCAGCGAGTTCGGCCGCCATGGCGCATTATCGGTTCGATACGGCAAAGCCCTCAATGGCGGGCCCCCGCGGCGGCGAACGGTGCTGACCACGATGGGGTGGGCTGCCGAAGCCGTCGCCGAATGGATCACCGAGATTCGGCCCCTGTACGACACCGACCATCTCGCTATGTGGCCGACAGAACGTCGGGCGCGCGTCGGGACCGAGTCGATTTCGCACCGTTTCGCCGAGTATCGGGACGCCATCGGATTGGAAAAGCATCTCGGTCCGCACTGCTTGCGGCACTCGTATGCGACACACCTCCTCGAAGACGGTTTCGACCACCTGTTCGTTCAGCAACAACTCGGACACTCCTGGGGATCGACCACCGCGATCTACACCAGCGTCGGTACCGACTACAAGAACAATGCCCTTCGGCGGGCATTGGACCGTGCGTTCACCGCAGACTAGGACGGAGACAGGGATGCAACAACCACGCTTGAACTACGACTGGCACCTACGTCGACTCTTGGCCGAGAGGGGGATCTTCGCAACGACAGGTCTGGGACCGCTGCTCGCCGAACGCGGGATCAATCTGTCCGAAGCCCAGGTCTATCGCCTGGTCACTGGGACGCCGGAACGCCTCAGCCTACGTACCCTCGCGGCGCTCTGCGACATACTCTCGTGCACGCCGAACGACTTGATCGAACCAGTCGCCGAACGGGCGGCTGTGAGAGCGACCGGCACAACCACCCACCGGCCCAAGACTGCGGCAACACCGCCCGGCGCGAAGGCACGCTCACCGCGGCGAGCGGAAATCAAGCGCGATAAGTGACCAATACTGTTTGTGTACAGTGCAATTCAATCGTGGACCGCGTCAGGGTATGTGACCGCTGCAGAAAGAGGCGCCGGCAGCATCGCGGCGCGTGCACCGGCTGCGCGAAACCCGACAGGCTGTTGGACGACAACGCACTGTGCCGATGGTGTCGCGAGAAAGCGCAACAAAGCTGCCCGCGGTGCCCTAGCGTCGGTCAACCCCTGACCACCATGTATGGCGAACGCATGTGCGCACGGTGCGCGCTCCGCTGCCACCTCGAGCACGTGTTGCCACCCACCGCCAACGGACTCTTGGAACCACTTCGTGACGCCATTTTGCAGGCCGAACCGAAAACCACACGGCGATGGCTGAACCGCAACACCGATCTACTGCGCGGCCTCCACGACGGCACAATTCCCCTCACGCACGCAGCACTCGACCTACTGCCCCGCCCCAAGTCCGTCGACTACCTCCGATCACTTCTCATCGCCACGGGCATCCTCGACCCCGACGCCCATCGCAGTCTCCGGCGACTCGAGACGGAGCTACCTCAACTTCTGAGTGGACTCGACTCAGGCCACCACAAGCTCGCAAGCCAGTGGACGCACTGGGCTGTGCTGCCGCGCTTGCGCGGACTCGAATCGCACCGACCTATCGGCACCGCTGTTCAGAACGCACGCTGCCAAATCCTCCAAGTCATCGAGTTCCTCAACACCCTCGAACAGCGAGAAATCGAGATGCACCGTTGTGAGCAACACGCCATAGACGCCTGGTTCGCAGAGCCCGGCACGTCTCGTTGGCACGTGCGCCCGTTTCTGACCTGGGCACGCAGAACACGGCACCTACCGAAAGAAATCGACCTCCCGAAAGGTCGTCGAGTCCACGCAGAACTACCGACCGACGCCGAGGACCGCTGGCAGATCGGTCGACGCCTGGTCAAAGACGAATCACTCGACCCAGTGGATCGACTGGCAGGCGCACTGGTCGCCCTCTACGCGCAGTCGCTACGGCGAATCGTCAGCCTCACTACCGCCGACGTGATCGTCACCGAGGCAACCACAGGCCTACGACTCGGTGCCACCGACGTCCTCGTCCTGCCTGATCCGTTCGCGGCGATCGCCCGAACACTGCCCCTCAGTCGACGCACCGGAACTGTCGAGCAATTGCCCACGACATGGCTCTTCGCGGGAGGCCACGCCGGCAAACCGTTGACTGCGACCAGTCTGGGAAACCGATTGCGCGCCATCGGAATCGAGCCCCGAAAGCTACGACTGTCCGCCACCGAACAGCTTGCCCGTGAGCTGCCCCCGAGTGTGCTCGCGGGAATCTTGGGCCTCAATGCTCACACCGTCGCCCAACACACCCTCAAGACGAACGGCCAATGGGCGAACTACGCCGCCAACCGCCGATCCTGATCAGTGGGAAAGCATTCACAGGTTCGAATACACCCACACTGCCAGCACTGTAGGAGTGGAACGAGGCCACGTGGTCGAGGTACGCGCGCCACATGTCGGAGCTGGTCAGCTCGGCCACCTTGTCTGCGATCGAGGCGTGCAGTGATGCCGCCAACTCTCGGCGTGCTTCGGCCTTGTCCGCTGTGCTGGTCTTGGTCCGTGATGCCATGACTGGCCCCTCTCCCTCGTGACCGGTCCCCCGGCCTGCTCTGCCAATTTCTTGTCGCCGTCATCTGGCGTGAGGAGAGACAGCAGCGCACGGGAACGACGGGGCAACCCCTCGTCTCGGACAGTTTTCGTGGGAGCGCAGCGACTACGGGACGAAAAGTGTTCGGAGCCAGAGGTCGTAGCGCAGCGGAGCGAGGGGTTGAGGCGGCGGGCACGGGTGATGCAGTATCGCCGGGAGCCAGATGTGCGACACGAAATTCGATCTCTTCTACGGTGCGGAGCGCAGCGAAGCTCGGCTCGGGGGACGCCCGCAGGGTGGCCGGCACCGCCGAAGGCGGAACACCCGATCGCTCGTCGGTGTCGGCTGGGGGGTGTCCACCTCCCAGCTGTGGAGCTGGCGCGGTGACTGTGCGGGAGCGACGGAGACCGGCCACGCTCGGTGTCGCGGCAGCTCGCAGCCCCTGGACACATTCTTTTGTCGCGCATTTATCTATTCCGCGCAATTAACCGCGCCAATTCTGTAAAAGTATTTCGAGTCTTCGCCAATGCAAAACCGGTAATTATTCGGGCTCGATAATTGCGGCATTTAACTTATAGCAGCGTCTTTGACCTGCGGATATGGTGCCATCGGGCATTCTTCTTGAGGGTTGCGGAAAGGTCGCCGATATGGGACTCTAATGGAGGCGAAGCGTCCGCTGAGCCGCAACTATCGAGAATCCAACCGAAAGGCCGATATGCCACACGTGTGCGCAAATCACTCCAACAACGGGACGGAATTTCACTACGAAGGGAAAGCATCATGGCACGAGAGAAGGACAATGGGAATGAGACCGGTCGATCAGGCTGGAGAGGATGGTTCGAGAGGTTCAAGGGTTCAGGACCCGTGAGGACCTTGTCGACACTGAGGCAGGTGCACTGGTGGATTCATCTGGTGTGTCGTGTGTTCGGTGTCGAGATGCCGTGGCAGGGCGACGAGGTTTCGTCTCCTGTTTGGGCAATGCTGCTGGCGGTCTGGGATGTGATGGGTCCGTGGTTTCACGGGGCCGTTGACGTGCTGATTGCTGTGTTGCAGTTGTTCTATGGCTGATAAGTAGAAGCACCAGGAGCCGGTGACCGTTCGCGGTCACCGCGCTTTTGGTTGTAGGGGTTGGCGGATTCAGAAGTGCCGCTCGTGGCGTCTGCGACGCCCTAGCCCTGGTGAAGTCGCGTCCCCGGGAACCTGGCGATCTCGCATTCGAGCACTGGCGGCAGTGCCGGAGACGACGGCCAGCTCGTGGACGGCAGCTATCGACATGTAGCGCGCGTAAAGACTCCGCTGTGTCGGTCGATCGTCGGATGGCGCGAAGATTTCGCGAACGCTACAGTCCGATTTGTAGCGTCTTTGATTCCATTGCTGCTCAGGCACTTTCGACTATGGGAGATCTCCATGACAAGCAAGATTGTGGGCGTTGTAGCGTCCGCCGCGATCGCTTCGGCAATGATGCTGTCGGTTGGTGCCTCAAGTGCATCAGCTGCTCCGACCGGGTGTAAAACCGGCGGTGGAGGCACCTACGCGACGGCGTACTGCTCCGGTGGGACCGGTTCATACCAGGCGTACGCGCGCTGTTTCAATCCCTCGATTCCAGGTGCGACATTCTGGAAGTTTGTGGAAGGCCCGTGGGTTGCAGCGCGCAGCGGTAAGACTGCGAGCGTGAGCTGCCCGTTCCTCTATGTGGTCGATTCTCGAGGTGTTGGGATCCGCAACTGACGTGGCATAGATCCTTGATCTTGGTTTTGCCAGGTCAGGTTGTGCGCCTGAGGGGTGCCCAAGTCTTTGCTGGACGTGCAGTCCGTCGGCGGATGCACGGGAGCGAGGACCCTCACGGTATGAATCGCGATTTCTACTGGCAATAAGGGGCCTTGCGTCGTTCTGATGCGCATGACAGTGACTATGGCAGTGAGCACCGACAGAGTTGTTCTCTCGCAACGCGTTCAGGTCTGCGCCCCTTGGTCTGTCTATAGGTAAAGCAGGTGGGTCGCGGTGCCGTCGAAGTGTTCGAGGTTGTCGAGGACTCCGGCGTAGTTGCCGGGTCGGCACGCTCCGAGACTGACGATGAGGGCACAGGCTCCGTCGATGGTGACGAGATAGGTCGGTGGGGTGTTGGTGGGGCTGGCGTCTGCGTGGGCCTGTGCGTCGAGGAGGGCGTAGCGGACGGCATCGGCGGCGGCGCGTTTCGCTGCGTCGAGGCTTGGTTCTGCTCCTGCAGCGGTGATGGTTTCGGGTCGACGGTCGGGTCGTGTGGTGACGGTCCAGGTGATCATCAGTGGTGTGTTCCTTCGGGTGGGTGAGTTGGCGGCGCGAAAGTGGGTTCGGCTTCCAGCATCGCGTACCGAGCGCCAGCGAGGTCCGCGATGCGCAGGCATTTTCCGGAATCTGGGGATAGACGATCTGACTGTGGATGGATGCGACTCGGCCCCGGAACCCGTATTGGGTCCGGGGCCGAGCGACTGAGGGCGTCTTAGAGGCGTCGACGCCAGGGGGCTGCCATGTCTTCCTGGTGTTCGCGTTCGGCGTCGTCGAATGCGTCGGCCAGGGTGGTCGGGTCGCTGAGGTACTGGTCGCCGTCGGTGAAGATCGCGACGGCCATCCGGTGCACGTTTCGGAGCTCGTCGAGCATCGTGACGTAGCCGAGGCGGTCGATGATGCGCCAGGTCACCGGTCCCATGTGGACCTCGACCCAGTGCATGGTGCGCCGCCGTGCGGGAACGTACTGCTCGCGTGGGGTGACGGCGGTTTCCGGTGGCGCGATCCAGACGACGGACATGGCGGCGCGGGCGTAGTCGTCGCCCGGTCCCCCGGGCTGGGGTGCCTGGTTGTCGATGCGGCCGATGAGGGTGCGGGCGTCGGCCAGTCCGGCGATGAACGCGTGGACGGCGGCGGCGGAGCGGAAGGTCATCATCAGGCGGTTGAAGGTGACGATCATCTGGGCGTCGTCGGTGGCGGCGGCGTGGACGTTGACCACGGCTTTCTGGCGTCCGACGATGGTGGCGGTGGTGTGGGTGACCACTGCGCCGTAGTTGTCGGTGTCGGTGCTGCTGTGGGCTTTCTGGGCGGTGGTCTTCGGCATCTCGCGCTCCCCTGCTCAACGTGGCGAACCGGGTGGCCCGCCAATTTTTTTGCCGTTCTGGCAGGGGAGAGTTGGACCGGTATGAGGGGGCCGGAGTGCAATGGTCGGGCCGGAAAGTTTTCAGCCGGAGGCGTCTGTGAAAAGTTTGCGGAGCCCTTCGGCCGGGAGCGCAGCGGACGCCGGCGGTTGC
This sequence comes from Rhodococcus sp. ARC_M5, assembly GCF_022810405.1. GTDB lineage: Bacteria > Actinomycetota > Actinomycetes > Mycobacteriales > Mycobacteriaceae > Rhodococcoides > Rhodococcoides navarretei. The sequence goes on along the minus strand of NZ_JALGQE010000028.1, from coordinate 21,130 downwards.
GCGGAGGTCACCGCCGGTCAAAATCGGAAGGCCAGAAGGGAATCTCAATAGGTTTTGTCAAGCACGGCCGCAGGCCGTTCCGATTGGACGACACCGGAGGTGGCGCGGCACCGAGAGCACGACTACCCGTGTGCACCTCGGTCACCGAATGTTCACTTGACGGCTGGATTGAGAAGTATCAATATAGATGGATGTCGATCCAAGACCATCCGATCCCCACCAGCGCGTCCGGTGAGTGCTGCTCACCCCTCACCCGCGAGGCATTGACCGCCGATTGGGCCGGTGACCTCGCCCTCATGTTCAAGGCCCTCGGAGACCCGGTCCGCCTGCGCCTGTTGAGCGTGGTCGCGAGCCACGACGGCGGTGAAGCCTGCGTCTGCGACATCCTCCCCGAATTCGATCTTTCTCAGCCCACCATCTCCCATCACCTGAAGGTGCTGCGCGAAGCGGGACTCTTGGATTGCGAACGCCGCGGAACGTGGGTCTACTACTGGGTGATACCTACTGCACTGCAACAGCTCTCGTCAGTCCTGAGTGCCGCCGACCCCAGTTACGACGATGCGACGCTGGTGACCGCATGAGCACCACGACCGACACCGACGGAGCCGTCGTCGGCAAGCTCTCCACCCTCGACCGCTACCTTCCGGTGTGGATCGGCGTGGCCATGGTCATCGGCCTGCTGCTCGGGCGGCTGATTCCTGGGATGAACGACGCCCTCTCCGCGATCTCGGTGGACGGTGTCTCGCTGCCGATCGCGATCGGTCTGCTGATCATGATGTACCCGGTGCTGGCGAAGGTGCGCTACGACCGCCTGGACAAGGTAACCGGCGACAAGCGACTGCTGATCGGATCTTTGGTCCTGAACTGGATCCTCGGTCCCGCGCTGATGTTCGCACTCGCCTGGTTGTTCCTACCCGACCTTCCCGAGTACCGCACCGGTCTCATCATCGTCGGGCTCGCCCGCTGCATAGCCATGGTCATCATCTGGAACGACCTCGCCTGCGGCGACCGCGAAGCCGCCGCCGTGCTCGTGGCCATCAACTCGGTGTTCCAGGTGTTCATGTTCGCCGTCCTCGGCTGGTTCTACCTCTCTGTCCTGCCGGGGTGGCTGGGCCTGGACCAGACCACCATCGAAGCCTCGCCGTGGCAGATCGCGAAGTCGGTGCTGATCTTCCTCGGCATTCCGCTCGTCGCCGGGTTTGCCTCCCGCTTCTTCGGCGAACGTGCCAAAGGCCGCGACTGGTACGAGAGCAAGTTCATCCCCCGCATCGCCCCGTGGGCGCTCTACGGACTGCTGTTCACCATCGTCATTCTCTTTGCGCTGCAAGGTGATCGGATCACGTCACAGCCGTTGGACGTGGTTCGGATCGCGTTGCCGCTGCTGGTGTATTTCGCGGTGATGTGGGGCGGTGGTTACGCCCTCGGCGCCGCGATGGGACTCGGCTACGAGCGCACCACCACCTTGGCCTTCACAGCGGCGGGCAACAACTTCGAACTCGCGATCGCCGTGGCGATCGCGACTTACGGGGCCACGTCCGGGCAGGCTCTCGCCGGTGTGGTCGGACCACTCATCGAGGTGCCGGTGCTCGTCGGCCTCGTCTATGTCTCACTCGCTCTACGCAAGCGCTTCACCCCCAGCCCGTCCGTGACCACAGTGACAAAGGAGTCCTGATGTCCGAGCACCGCGCACAACCCGAATTGCTCATGCCCCAAGCCGTTCTGAGCCGCACCGCGGAGCAACTGTCGGAAAAATACACCGGTGTGTTCTCCCCGCAGACCGTCGAACGGTACGTCTTCGAGTCCTACACCGCGCTGCGCCGCACCGCGAAGATTCACACACACCTGACCTCCCTGGCCGGCCGTTTTGCGGCCGACCGCCTCACCGCGTTGGCGCAATCACAGGGCGCTGCACCGAAAGACGTCCCGGAAGTGCTGTTCATCTGCGTCCACAACGCCGGCCGCTCCCAGATGGCGGCTGCGCTGCTCGCCCACCACGGCGGACGGCGGGTGCACGTGCGCTCCGCCGGATCGGCACCGACGCACGAGATCAACCCCACCGTGATCGAGGCGATGACCGAGATGGGCATCGACCTCGGTGCCGAGTTCCCCAAGCCGCTCACCGACGACGTCGTCGCGGCCGCCGACGTGGTGGTGTCGATGGGGTGCGGCGACGCATGTGCCGTCTACCCCGGAAAGCGCTACCTCGACTGGGAACTCGACGATCCCGACGGCCAAACGCTGGACGAGGTGCGCCGCATCCGCGACGACCTCGACACCCGCGTGCGCCAACTGCTTAGCGAGCTGACGACGCCCGTTCCCGCCTGACACCCACACCGAGACCGACCGAAGGGTTCTTCGATGTCCGACACACCCAGTGTGCTGTTCGTTTGTGTCCACAACGCCGGCCGATCCCAGATGGCCGCCGGCTTCCTGGCCCACCTCGCCGGTGACGCCGTCGAAGTACGGTCTGCCGGGAGCGCTCCCGCCGACACCGTCAACGCTGCCGCAGTCGCCGCGATGGCCGAGATGGGTATCGACATCTCCGCACAGACCCCGAAGATATTGACCCCCGACGCCGTCGAAACCTCCGACGTCGTCATCACCATGGGATGTGGTGACGCGTGCCCAGTCTTTCCCGGCGTGAGCTATCGCGACTGGGCGTTGCCCGACCCCGCGGGCAAAGGCATCGATGCCGTCCGCCCGATCCGTGACCGCATCGAAGAACTAGTCCGTGACCTGATCGCCGAACTCGTTCCTTCCCGGTCCGGGTCAATCCGATGAGCACTCCCAGCGTCCTGTTCGTCTGCGTCAAGAACGGCGGCAAATCGCAGATGGCCGCCGGGCTGATGCGCGCAGCTGCAGGTGGCACGGTCGAGGTGCACTCCGCCGGCACGAAACCCGGTAGCAGCGTGAACACGCTGTCCGCGGAATCGTTGCTCGAGGTCGGAGTGGACCTGACCGGCGAACAGCCGAAGCCGATCGACCCGGCACTGCTGGCGCGGATGGACTACGTCATCACCCTCGGCAGCGAAGCCGAGGTCGACGTCGTCGACGGCCCGAGGTTCGAAAACTGGGACACCGACGAGCCGTCCGAACGCGGCATCGACGGTATCGAGCGCATGCGGCTGGTGCGCGATGACATCGCTGCCCGCGTCGACGACCTCGCCTCGCGGCTCGGTGTCACGGCAGACGGGAAAACAACACGATGACCGGACGCAGGATCGCCGCCGCGTTGATCCAACAGATGGTCGTCGAGGGCGTGAGCAAATTCGACGCGTCCTACACCCGCCCCTCGTACCACACTGGGACGCAGTGCAGATGGTGACGCAAACGTCGGTTCGTATGCATCGCCCACCACCGAACGCGACGCTCTGAATTCTCAGCTCCACCGAGGAAAGGTTGACATCTCATGACCGATTACCCCGTCGTCGTGGTCGGCGCAGGACCCATCGGGCTCGCCGCCGCCGCGCACCTCACCGAAACCGGCTCCGCCGTCGTCGTGCTCGAACGTGGCACGTCCGCAGGAGCTGCGGTGTCACAGTGGAACCACGTGCGCCTGTTCTCCCCGTGGTCCGAAGTCGTAGACCCCGCCGCCGCTCGACTCCTCGAGCCCACCGGATGGACCGCGCCGGACGGCGACACCTACGCCACCGGGCGCGAATGGGTCGAGCAGTACCTCGCCCCGCTCGCCGCTGCTCTCGGCGATGCAGTGCGCACGGATTGCGAGGTCGTCGGCGTCGCACGTCGTGGCCGCGACCGCGTCGTCGACGCCGGGCGCGACACCGAACCGCTGTCGGTGCACGTCCGCCACAGCGACGGCACCGAGGAACGCATCCTCGCCCGCGCAGTTGTCGACGCCTCCGGAACATGGGGATCACCGAACCCACTGGGCAGCGAGGGGCTTGCGGCCATCGGCGAACGCACCGCGGCAGACAAGATCGTCTACCGTGTCCCCGATCTCCTCGATCCGGCTGTGCTGCCCGACTACGCGGGCAAGCACATCGTCATCGCCGGTAGCGGACACTCCGCACTGACCGCGATCATCGGATTCGCCGAACTCGCTGCCCGACACCCCGGCACGACGCTGACCTGGGCGGTGCGGCGCGGAGTCACCGCGGAGGTGTTCGGCGGCGGCGAGGCGGACGAGCTCGCAGCCCGCGGCGCACTGGGCCTGCGAGCGAAGAAGGCCGTCGACGAGGGATACCTGACCGTCGTGTCCGGATTCCGCACCGAAGAGGTCGCGCCGCAGGGTGACCAGGTCACCCTCATCGGTGACAGCGGCGCACGGATCGAGGACGTCGACCGTGTCGTGGCGCTGACCGGGTTCCGGCCGGACATGTCGTGGCTGTCCGAGGTGCGCCTGGACCTCGACCCCACCCTGCAGGCCCCGAGATTCGTGGCGGAACTGGTCGATCCGAACATGCACTCGTGCGGATCGGTGTCCCCGCACGGCGTCGAAGAACTCACCCAGCCCGAGCCGGGTCTGTATCTGGTGGGGATGAAAAGCTACGGCCGCGCACCGACGTTCCTCGCAATGACCGGGTACGAGCAGGTCCGCAGCATCGCCGCCGAGCTCGCCGGTGATCACGACGGTGCCCGGACAGTGCAACTGACGCTGCCCGATACGGGTGTGTGCGGAGGTGCGGGACTGTTCGACGACCCCGACGCACCCTCGACCGGTGGGTGCTGCGGAGTTCCGGCGGCACCGGAGTTGATCACTCTCGGCGCACCGATGCGTGACTAACACTACCGCCGACACGTCGCCGACCGAGGCGCAGCACCCCGGTCGGCGACGGGTGCTCGGCGCGTTGTGCGTCACCGAGATCACCAGCTGGGGCATCCTGTACTACGCCTTTCCTGTTCTCGCACCGTCGATCTCGGCCGATACCGGATGGTCGACGACATCGATCGTCGCGGCGTTCACCGTCGGCCAACTCGTCGCGGCACTGGTCGGAATCCCTGTCGGCCGGGTTCTGGACCGCCACGGCCCGCGATGGGTGATGACGACCGGCTCGATCATCGCCGCCCCTGCTGTCATCGTCATCGCTACGGCACCGTCACTGCCGGTGTTCTACATCGGGTGGGTGGTTGCAGGCGTCGCGATGGGCGCAGTGCTCTACCCACCGGCGTTCGCCGCCCTGACCCGATGGTGGGGAGGTGATCGAGTGCGGGCCCTGATGATCCTTACTCTCGCAGCCGGCCTCGCCAGCACTGTGTTCGCGCCGGTGACAGCCGCATTGATGGGCCGATTCGACTGGCGCAGCACCTATGTGGTGCTCGCCGCCTTCCTGCTCGTTGTCACGGTTCCCTCGCACGCGTTCGGTCTACGTGGATCGTGGCCACCTGCCCACCCGGGCGTCCATGCAGCGCCGCCGGAGTCGAGGTCCGCGATCAGCCGCAGCCGACCCTTCCTCGTCCTTACCGCATCACTGTCCGTTGCGGCGTTCGCATCGTTTGCTGCGGTGTTCAACCTCGTTCCGCTGCTCCTCGAGCGCGGCGTCGACGCCACCCTCGCCGCTACAACCCTCGGCCTCGGCGGTGCCGGTCAAGTTCTCGGTCGGCTCGGTTACCTGCCGCTGCAACGCCTCACGGGCACACGGGGGCGCACCGTCTCCGTCATCGCCGCTACCGCCCTGACCACCGCACTGCTCGGGCTCGCCACCAGCACACTCGCCCTCGTCTTCCTCGCCGTCGGGGCCGGATTGGCGCGGGGCATCTTCACCCTCGTGCAGGCAACCGCAATCACCGACCGCTGGGGTCCGGTTCATTACGGGCACCTCGGCGGAATCATGAATGCCCCCATCGTGATCACGATGGCATTCGGCCCGTGGGGCGGCGCGGTGTTGGCCGAGTGGACCGGAAGCTACTCCCACGCCTTTCTCGTTCTCGGTGTGATCGCCGTATCCGCTGCTGGCCTCGCGGCGTTCAGCATGCCGGGAGTCCGGTCAGGCCGCTTCAGCGTGCGGGGGCGCTCCTGACCGGTCGTCATACGTCGTTCCGTCTCTGAGCATGGCCCACAGCACGTTCGAGCGCCTGCGCGCGAGAGCCAGCACCGCCTGCGTGTGACGTTTGCCTTCGGCTCGTTTGCGGTCGTAGAAGACTTTCGACGCCGGACAGGATCGGACACTCAGTTGCGCCGACAGGTACGCCACCCGCAGCAGCCTTCGGTCGTATCGGCGTGGCCGGCGCAGGTTGCCGCTGACCCGTCCCGAGTCCCGTGGCGCGGGCGCGAGTCCGGCGACCGCCGCGAGGCGGTCTGCAGTGCCGAACGCTGTCACATCGCCGCCGGTGGCTGCGAGGAATTCTGCGCCGAGTAGCGGACCCATCCCGGGCATCGATTCGATGACGGTGGCGCTGCGATGGCGCCGAAACGTCTGCTCGATCTGTTTGTCCAGTTCGGCCAGCCGACGGTTGAGGTCCAGCACGGAGTGAGCGAGCGTTTCGACAACCGCGGCGGCAACACACTGGCCCGCCACCCGCACCACTTGTGACAGTGCGGCCTCGGTGGCCAGCCTGGCAAGTTCAGTGGCGTTGTATGCCTTGCGGTTTCGTAGCCACGCTTCCAATGCTGGGGCTCCGAGCGAACGGATGCCCTCCGGTGTCTGGAACCCTGTCAGCAGTATCAGTGCGCCCTTGACGTTGCTCAGATCGAGAGCACGTTCGAGGGCTGGGAAGTAGGTGCTGAGAAGAGCTCTGAGTCGGTTGATCGTGCGCGTGCGATCGCGCATCAGATCAGTTCTGTGTGAGGTCAGAAGGGCCAGCTCGACGCTGATTTCGTCGTCGGCCCGCATCGGGAGCAGGTCTCGGCGCATCCGGGCCTGGTCCGCGATGATCGCCGCGTCCTTGGCATCGGTCTTGCCGTCGCCTCGGTATCCCGCAGCAGCGTGATGAACGATCCGGCCCGGAATATAGAGCAGAGATTGACCTCCCACGCGGAGCAACGCAATCAGAAGTGCCGCGCCTCCGCTGTTCAAGTCCACAGCCCAGGTGATGGGCCCACCGGCGGCCAGCGCTCCGACATCGTCGATGAGGTCGGTCAGTTCGGGTTGCCCGTTCACCACGCGCCGTGACAACAGTGTTCGTCCCTCATGATCGATCGCCACGGCATGGTGATGCGTCTTGCCCGCATCGATACCCACCCCACGTCTTGCACAGCGTTCCCCCTCGATCGTCGGTCACATATGGAGTACCTGGTGGACGACATCCCCGTCGTGTCCTTAATCAGCGATCGCGTCGCATCTCTCAATGAGCGGTCGAGTCGTCGAGAACGCCGGGCGGCCATTCCCTTCCGGCCATCCGAACAGCGAAAAAAAGATAGCCATACCCGGCGTCCCCAGGCATCCAGAACCTACGTCCGCGGCCCGGTGATGCCCGGCAATGACGTTAAGGAAAACAAGAACTCTTTTCATAGGACGGAGCGCAGCGGAGCTCGATTCGGTGGACGCCCGCAGGGTGGCCCGGCCCTACACACAAGCTTGTCTTCGCACGCATGTTGCTCGGTGCTCGCGCGACTCCGGCGACCCAGTGGGAAATCTCGGATTTGGGGTTGATGAGTTCCTAGGCGTCAGATCCGTCATCCGACTCCAGTACTGCTGGTGGCCGCTGGCTCTAGATGTCCTAAGTAGTTTCATGTTCGGTTTCAGAAGTAGTTTCAGTAGAAGTTTCATGGTGTCTCACCATGGCACCCGGTAAGACAATCGAGGGTTACAGGAAGTAACAGGGGTGCACGCCGAAACGGGTAGCGTTCATGCAATGACAGACGATCCGTTCGGCAGCCTCAAGGACGAGGTGCCCCCCAGCCCCCACGAGGCTCGGCGCATCCTTCTGGATGGCGCGCGCCGCGGGTATGTTCCCGTCCGAAACGTGTTTGTGCAGAAGGATCCCGGTCCCACCGATCGTTCCTCATCCCTTGCTCTGTTCGTGACCAACAGGCAAGAAAGAGCGCTCGATGCACTCCTCACTCTGTATGCCCTGCAACCGATTCTGACCGAGGAGGACCCCCTGCCGCTGGGGGCCTGGGCAAACATTCTGAGCAGCCGCACCCATTGCAGCGTCACGACGGCATCGAAGGCCTTTCGAGTCCTCGACGACATGGGGCTGATAACACGAACACGTCGGGGGTTGACGACAGTACTGACCCCTCTCCGAGAGGACGGTTCCGGCCAGGCGTGGACTCGACCTGGGGCGCGCGCCGACGATGCCCCATCGGGTCCGATCCAAGATGGTCCTTATTTCACGATTCCACACGAATTCTGGAACGACGGCTACATCGATCGGCTCAAGCTTCCAGGCAAAGCCATGTTGCTGATCATGCTGAAGGAGACCCAAGGGAAGCCGGCCTTCGAGATGGCCGTCGATCGTGCGCAGCGCTATTACGGTATCTCCGAACGCACTGCCGAGCGCGGATACCTCGAGCTGAGCAAGGAGAAGCTCTTGCTGGTCCATATCCAGAGGACTGCCTCTGCCCGGCTCCCCGCCGGCCTCCTGCGTGAGGTCTACCATCGCGCGCTGGCCGATCCCTTCAGCACGACCCGTCGCCGTGCCCTGCAAACCGAAGCTGCGAAACGAGTGCGTAGACCCAAGAAGGCCGACGTATGAAGCAACCCAAGGTGATTCGTCATGCGTACATCGACGAATCGAAGCGACCCAACAGTGGGTTCATGCTGTGCGCGGTGACTGTGATCGAAGGTGACGTTGCGGAATACCGAACCACGATGAAGTCGCTGCGACCCAACGGTGCAGCTCGGCTACACATGAAGAACGTTCGTGGCGCCGACAGAATGAAGATCGTTTCGACTGTAGCCCAGCTAGAGGCGCACAGCAGGATCTACGTGGTGAAGAAGAGGTGCTCGGAGCGCGAAGCGCGCGATATGGCGCTCAGGAGCGCCTTTCTCGATTTGAACGGCATGGACGTCGCTCGCGTGGTCGTCGAGTCGTGCGACCAGGACCCGAAGGACCGGCAGGTCATCCGACACGCGCTTGGCCCGAGCCCTGACATGACGTACGACCACGAGCCGGCGAGTATGAACAACCCCATGCTCGCACTGCCTGACGTACACGCATGGGCCTGGGGCAGAGGAGGTATATACAAAGACGCCATCAAACACCGAATCACCGAGATACGGGTGCCATGACAAAAGGCCCGATCTCGGAAGAGATCGAGCCTTTGTGTCGTGATGGGCGCGCAAGGCTGGAAACCGTCTAGGTGGAGCTGCCCACGAAGGGTGCTTACGCTCCGGAGACCTCCTACACGAACCGCTTTCCTCGGCTACTGCCTCGGACAACTGCCAGCATGCGATTACAACGGATGAATATCAAGCTGTTTCACCGTGGCACCTGACAGGGCAAGCGTTGGTTCCCGGTGGGCCTAAATGGCTCCGCGCGGGGGCGGCGAAATCGACACCCGGATCGCGAGCCCCGTGCCCACGGCCGAACGTCAGGGCGCTGTCGCCCCATCCTGCTGGTCTTCGATGATGTTGTTCGTGAGTTCGATCGTGGCGAGGTAGAGCCAGAAGATCCAGTCGAGATAGTAGTCGGGGTAGTCGGCCTTTTGATCTTCCGTGTGGTGGCGGATGTCGAACTTGTTGGCGATGTGAAACAGCTCGCCGGCATGGGTCTTCGTCAGGGCGTCGGCCAGGACGTTCTTGCGGCGTGATTCGAGGACGTCGGCCAGGGATCTGGCGGCCGCTCGTTTGTCGTTTCGGGTGGCACCTCGTCTGCGGAACTGTTCCACGCCGTGTTGGACGCGATCGACGCTGGGCGTGGTCCTACTGGTCGCCGTGTCGATCAGGTCGTTGCGTGCGTCGTCCGTGGTGGTGACAAGACGACCTTCTTCGGCACCGTCCTCGGCAAGGCGGAGCCTGACGTCGTGTCGGTCGAAAAGTTTGTTGACGCGCCAGCGATAGACGGCGCGTCCGCTTGTCGAGTCGAATTGCTTTCCATGCCAGCCGCATTCGCAGTAGGCGTGGTCGTATCCGTCGCGGGGACGGGCGGCCGCGTCGTGTAGAACTTCGACCACGTCGTAGAACAGATCGCGATCGTCGATCAACACACTCGAGTCGAGCGGCCACGCCAGATCTACAGTCAAGTTTTGATACAGGTACTGCTCAGGCTGCTTACCTCGTTGATCGTCGACGCAGTCCTTGGTGAAGATTCGGTCGAAGTAGCAGAGGGTGTCCAGGTCGTTGACCAGGTCGACATATCGGGCCACCAGCGCATCGAACGTCGCGGCCGACTCTGCGGACGTAGTGATGCCGTGGCGTTCTCGCCAGAGCGGCCGTCTGGCCGGCGGATCTTCGTTGAGCTGGTCGGCCTGCGACATGAGGTCACGGAGGAACATATGTCGACGTGAGAAGACCTTGTCGAGAGGCTTCTCTCCCCATTCCGGGCCTAGAGTCTCAGGAAGCTCCTTCAGGTCGTCCAGGGGCCCGCACGCCGGAAAGTCGACGAACGCGTCGCGGAGCAGCATCTTGCAGCGGTCGTCCCAATTACCCTCAGACCGTAGATTGAGCAGCCTTGCTGCCTCCTGTACGAAAAGTTCTCTCGGCCAACGCAGTTGGTAGTCGGCGTCAGTTACTCGATCGATCACTTCGGTTCTGCTCCTGATGTCGAATTGAGGGTGACGGGTCTCTGCGCAGCCTGCTCGAAGTGCCGATACAGCGTGCGCCTACTGACTCCCAACACTTCTGCAATATCTCCGATCGTTCTGCCCTGGTTACGCATTCGGGTTGCCTCCCGCTTCTTAGTGACCGTGAGCGCGGGTGGGCGACCGCCGACCTTCCCTCGCTCGCGGGCTGCGGCGAGGCCTGCGTGTGTGCGTTCGCGGAGAAGTTGTCGCTCGAAGCTGGCGAGTGCACCGAAGATGTGGAAGATGAGTTCTCCGCCGGCGGTGGTGGTATCGATCTGTTCGGTGACCGATGCGAACGCCACTCCCCTGGCCTTGAGGTCTGCGATGAGCTCGATGAGATGGGGAAGGTTGCGGCCGAGCCGGTCGAGTCGCCAGACTGTGAGCACGTCACCGGGCAGGAGAATGTCGAGCAGTTCCGTCAACGCCGGCCGGGTGGTGGTGGACCCGCTCGCAGTGTCGGTGAAGATACGTTCGCAACCGAAAGCTCTCAGCGCGTCGCTCTGTAGATCGAGGTTCTGTTCAGCGGTCGAGACCCTGGCGTACCCGTATTTGTGGCCCACAGCGGTCAACTGTGCCACAACTCATCTATTCAATGGTTCTGACACGCCAAGGTTTAGCCTACGTTTTTGACACCATCCAGCGGCTGGTCGCTCGGTCGGCCTGTCAGTTTCAGGAGTCGCGTTCACTGTGTCAGAAGTCGAATGCACTGAGCGCCAGCAATTGATGTGGGTTCGGCTCCTACTCCGGCTCGTCGGCGTTAGTGTTGCCTATGGGCATGTCGAAAGTGGTACCTGCGCTGCCGGTACGAGACATCGACACCGCTGTAGAGATATACGTCCGCGCGTTCGGCTTCACGACCCGGTACACCGACCCGACTTTCGCGAGACTTACCCGCGACGACGTCGAGATCCACTTGTGGGCCGCCGACGACGACAGCTGGAATACCCGTTCAGACCCTGCGGCATGGCCGGTATGCAGCGGAGCCGAGACGTTCCTTGCCGGCACAGCCAGCTGCCGCATCGCCGTGGACGAGATCAACGACCTTTACGCCGAGATGTCCCGCGCGGGAGTGCTCCATCCCGCAGACGCGGGTCGTCCCGTCTCGACGGACTGGGGAACGACGGAGTTCGCAGCTGTCGACACCGACGGCAATCTGATCACTTTCCATACCGATGAAAAAAGCCAACACGAGCCCACCACGGCAGGCAACGGCGCACCCTGACCGCACCCTCGAGCAGAAACTCGATGACCCGGACGTCCGTCGACGCGCTACGCGTGGTCATCGTCCTGAAATAAGCGCATGCTGGACTTGTCCACCCGCGCGCAGTCAGGCGACGGTCAGATAGATCAACGCGACATTGAGTGCGACGACGATTCCCGCGATGAGCCATGCCGCGTATGCCGTGATCCGGTGATTGACATCGCCGCCCATCAGGATGCGGTCCGAGGTGAACCGCACCAAGGGAATGAGCGCGAACGGAATACCGAAGGACAGGACGACTTGTGAGACGACCAGTGCCCGACTGGGGTCGACCCCCGCGGCCAGAATTGCCAGTGCGGGAACAAGTGTCACCAGTCGTCGCACCAGAATCGGAATGCGCTGACGTAGTAGGCCGTCCATGATCATCGCGCCGGCGTATGCCCCGACCGATGTCGATGCCAGGCCCGAGGCCAGCAGGCCCACCGCGAACAGCAGCGCTACCACCGGCCCCAGAGTGTCTCCTACTGCTGTGTGAGCTCCTTCGATGGAATCGACGCCCTCTCGGCCTCCCAGCGTCGAGGCCGCCAACAGCAGCATCGACATGTTCACTGCACCGGCCAGCAGCATCGCCAACCCGACATCGATCCGGGTGATCCGCAACAACCGCTGCCGGACAGGCCCTGCCTCGGGGTGTCCGTGCCGGTCACGTGCAAGGCCGGAGTGCAGATAGACCGCGTGCGGCATGATCGTCGCACCGAGCATAGCGGCGGCTATCAATACGCTTTCCGCGCCGTCGAACCGCGGAATCAACCCGGCGGCAGCGGCGGTGAACGATGGCGGTTCCACGACGACGCTGGCAAGAAATCCGACGGCGATGACACCGAGTAGACCGAGAATCACGAACTCGAACGGGCGCTGGCCCCGGCGATCCTGGACCAGCAACAAGATCATCGATACGGCTCCGGTGATGAGGCCGCCGATCAGGAGCGGCAGGTCGAAGAGCAAGTAAAGAGCGATCGCACCGCCGACGATCTCTGCGAGGTCGGTCGCCATGGCGACCACTTCTGCTTGCCCCCAATATGCCAGTCGCACACTCTTGCTCGACTTCTCGCGGACCACTTCGGGCAGTGTCATTCCGGTGACGATGCCGAGTTTGGCGGAGAGGAACTGCACGAGGCCGGCCATCACGTTCGCGGCGACGATCACCCAGACCAGCAGGTACCCGAACTGCGCGCCGGCGCTGACGTTGGAGGCGACATTGCCGGGGTCGACGTAGGCGATCGCGGCGACGAAAGCAGGACCGAGCAGAACGAGGCCAGACCGAAACCTCGAGGGCGGCCGAGACGATCGGCGCTGCAGCACAGACATGACCACACCCTCCGGCACCAACAATATGTCAGAACCCTGAAAATATAGTTCGGCCTCCCGAACAATGCAATGCGGCGTGGCGGTTCGGCGACATCACGATCAGATGGGCAGGATCACTGCACTGACGAATTCGTTGCGGATCCAGGCGATGAACAACCCCCACACCCCGGTCAGCAGTGCGATGCCGACGGCGATCATGATGACACCGCCCGCCACCTTGATCCTCTGAGAGTTCCTCCGAAGCCACCCCACACCGCGCATCGCCGAACTCGAACCGAACGCAAGAACGACGAACGGTAGGCCGAGTCCCAGGCAGTACGCGACGATGAGAGTGACCCCGCGGGCTGCGGTTGCACCTTCGGTGCCTGCCGCCACGGACAGCACGCCGGCAAGGGTCGGACCCAGGCACGGCGTCCAGCCGAGCGCGAACACCCCACCGAGCAGCGGCGCTCCTGCAAGGGACGAGATCTGCCGGGGTGCGAATCGGGTGTCGCGTTGCAGTGCGGGTATCAACCCGATGAACGCCGCACCCATGATGATCGTGATGACCCCGCCCACGCGTTGGAGTACTTGCTCGTTGATGCGCAAGGTGCCGATGACTCCGAAGACCGAGGCTGTGGCGAGGACGAAGACGATGGTGAACCCGGCGACGAACAACGACGCTGCACCGGCCACACGCCAGCGATTCACGAGACCCGTCGACGACGTACCGGCGGTCGCGGTGCTGGGTGTCCGGGCATCGGCTGACTGAGCCTCGCAGGCCGATTGGGTGCCGCGGGCTGATTGGGCGTCGCGGGCTGATTGGGCGTCGGCGCCGGCGATGCCTGCCAGGTAGGACAGGTATCCCGGCACCAGCGGCACCACGCACGGTGAGGCGAACGAGACCAACCCGGCGAGCATGCATGCCGCGATCGCCAGCAGTAGGGGCCCACTCGATGCCGCGTTCTGGAACGTCGACCCGATGTCTTGGGCGAGAAGAGTCGTCATTCCGCGGCTATCCGTTCGACGACGGGAAGCAGGTCTTCGGTGAGCAGGGCTCGCATGAAGACCGCGGCCACCCGGTGCTGGCGATCGAGTACCAGCGTCGAGGGAATGACGCTGGTCGGATAGTTCCCGCCGAGGGCGATCAGCGTCCGCATCGAGGGGTCGTAGATCGAAGGGTAAGTGACGTTGTTGTCGACCACGAAGTCCTGCGCTTTGTCCTTCTGCGGATCTCGGACATTGATACCGAGGAACTGCACACCGCGCTCACGGGTGGCCTCGTAGACCTCTTCGAGGTCGTCGGCTTCGCCGCGGCAGGGGCCACACCATTGACCCCAGAGATTGATCACGACGACCTTTCCGTCGTAGTCCGCCAGAGCGGTCGTCTTGCCCTCCTCCATCAGATCGGGGCCGGCGAGCTCGCCTATGGTTCCGCGTGTTTCGGGAGGGTCGTAGACGATGTCGGTTCGGCCACCGGGCGCGACGAAGTCGAAGCTCCCGCCGGACGGTGCAGCGTCGGCACCAGCGGAGCATCCGGAGATCAGTAGTACGACGGCAAGAATCGATCCGATTGCCGCGGTGGGCGTGCCGCCTTGTCGTCGAGTACCGACCCACACGGGTAGGAAACGTGTCATGAGGTGAAGTCCTTTATTGCAGTGCGGATCTGGTCTGTCGTCTCGAACACTGTCGGGTCGGTGATGCGCTCGATCGTTCCGTCCGGGCGGACGAGAAAACTCAGGGGAAGGACCGGCGGTGCCGAGAGCGCGTCCTGGACGCTGCCGCCGTCGATGTAGTTCGGATAGCGGATGCCCAGTTGCGTGAGCAGCGCGGCCGCGTCCGCGGGTCGGTCCTCGACGTTGATTCCGATGACTGGGATCGCGTCGGGTTCTGCGGCGTAGGCATCGACTACGGGCATCTCGGTGCGGCACGGGCCGCACCAGGATGCCCACAGGTTGATCAGCGTCACCTCGCTGCCGAGAACGTCGACGAGATCGACATCGTCGGCACTGCCGATGCAGCGCGCCATCACTCCCGCCAGCGGCCCACCTTCGTGTGGCACCGGCTGCGGACACAGCGGTAGCGCTGTTGCTCGTGCCGCGTCATCCGGCGGGCGGGACAGTGTGGGTTCGGGTCCGACCGGCGCGACATTGTTGGCGATGACGTCGGATGGGCCGCCCTCGACGCCACCGGAGCGGGGCCACAGTGCGACGATCGATGCAACGACAACGACGAGCATGACGATCGACCAGCCGCGCGTCATCGCCGTGACCTTCTTTCTCGAGAGATCGGCAGAGGGGCGAACGGTACGTCGCGGATCATAGGAGCGTGGACCAGTACGACCAGAAACGCTGCGCGATCAGGGCGATGAGGACGAGAAACCACACGGTCAGCGCAATCGAGTGATTGCGCATCAACACTCCCGCCCACTGCCGCCGGCCCGCACTCGGAGCCCCGCGGTCGAGGTTGCGCAGCGTGACGTACCAGAAGATCGGTACGGTGACCGCCCACACCGCCATGCAGTACGGGCACAGCGCGCCGATGTCGTAGAGGCTCTGCACGATCAGCCAGTGCACGAAGACCGCAGCAGCAGTGACACCGACCTGCAGTGCACTCCAGAACCACTGCGCGAACACGGCTCCGGCGAGCAGGGCGGCACCCACTGCCGCCACGACGGCGAAGCCCGCGATCCCGAGAAGGGAATTGGGAAATCCGAACGCAGACGCCTGCGGGGTGTCCATCACCGATCCGCAGTTGAGTACCGGATTGATACTGCAGGTCGGGGCGTAGGCGGGATCGAGCGCAAGGGCGAACTTCTCTACCGTGAGTACGAACGCGGCGGCCAGTCCGATCACGCCTCCTACCAGCAGCAGCCAGGGCAGGCTTCGGGCGAACGGTCCGCTGCGTCGGGTGAGAGCGGCTGCGCGGTCAGCCGAGTGCAGCGTCGAGGGCATCGGTGAGGTCTCCGTAGGTGGTGGGTTCGATCTTGGTGCCGTTGAGGAAGAACGTCGGGGTGCCCTGGACGCCGAGCGCGATCCCGTCGGCGACGTCGGCCTCGATGCGTTCGAGCGTCGCAGGGTCGGTGTAAGCGGCATCGAAGGCGCTCATGTCGAGTCCTTGCTCGACGGCGAAGCTCCGAAACAACTCGTCCTGCGGAACCTGCTGTTCGCCCCACTGCGCCTGCGTCTCGTACATGCGCTGATACATGTCCTCGAAGCCGCCCTGCTGTGCTGCGGCTTCGACAGCGCGTGCGGCGCGTTCGGCATTGAAGTGCGAGGCGATGGGAAAGTAGCGGGCCACGAAGCTCACCCGGTCGCCGTACTCCTCACGCAATTGTTCGATCGCTGGGTAGACAGACCGGCAGGCCTCGCACTCGAAGTCGAGGAACTCCACGAACGTGACCCGGCCGTCGGGCACCGAGTTCAACCGATGACTGTTCTCGCGCACCGCGATCGAGGCAGGGTCGGCGGCGGCCTGCTCGGCGGCGGCAGCATCCGGCGTGCCCGATCGGTCCACCACCAGAAATACAGCCAACGCGGCGGCGAACACGACCACCAGGGACAGGGAAATCTTCAACGCTCGGCTCATACAACTACCTTCTCGACTCGTTCGGACTGATCAACGGGCCCGATATGGGCGTTTCGACCCGTTGTGAGACTAACAATCGTACGAACGTCGACCGAAAGGTCTTCCCTGACGATCGCATGATTGTTAGATTGTGCCCATGGCCTTGGAACCTTTGGACTCGTGCGATCTGTTGTGTATGGACCTCCCTCACGCCGAGAGGGTGCGCGCAGCCTTGCCTGCTCTCGGCGATATCGAACCGGTCGCCGACGCTGCCCGAGCTTTCGGTGACCCCACCCGACTGACCATCGCGCTCGCGTTGAACGCCGGCGGGCAGATGTGCGGCTGCGATGTTGCGTGGATCGTGGGACAGAGCCAGAAGCTGGTCTCCCACCATCTCCGCAAACTCAAAGCCGCGGACGCCGTCACATCGAACAGAGAGGGAAAGTTGGTCATGTATTCGCTCACCGATCGCGGCGCCCGACTGCTCTCGATACTGACCGAGCCACTGGCCACCGCCTCGGCCACCGCTGATCTCACCGGGGTCGATCATGGCTGACGCGTGCTGCGGACCGACCCCCGCTGCGCCGACCACCGAACCGGCCGCCGACGGTACGGGCACGGCAGGTCCGGCTCCGACCGACGTACCCCAGAGGTTGTGGCAGGTCCGCGAGCTGCAACTCGCATCGGTAGCCGCGATCATCCTCGCCGCATCGTGGTTGCTCGGTCGAACGGGTGCCGATGCGGTCGCGACCGTCGGCGGTCTGATCGCTGCCGCGATCGCGGCCGTCACCTTCGTTCCCGCGACGGTGAGAAATCTGCGACACGGCCGCATCGGTGTCGGCACGCTGATGACGATCGCGCTCCTCGGTGCCATCGCATTGGGCCAGATCCCCGAGGCCGCGATGCTCGGCATCCTGTTTTCCGTCGCCGAGGGACTCGAGGAGTACGCGGTCACCAAGACCCGCCGCGGACTACGCGCACTTCTGTCCTTGGTGCCGCCGACAGTGTCGGTCCTGCGCGGTGGAACCGAGCAGGCCCTGCCCCCCGACGATGTCGTGATCGGGGACACCATGGTGCTGCGACCGGGCGAGCGAGCTGCCACGGACGGCACCATCGCACGCGGTTCGACGAATCTGGACGTGTCCGCGATCACCGGCGAGTCCGTGCCCATCGAAGCCGGTGTCGGCGACGAGGTGCATGCCGGTGCCATCAACGGCGGCGGAGCCATCGAGATCACCGTCACCGCGCCGGCATCGGAGAGTTCGCTTGCGCGCATCGTCCGCATCGTCGAACAGGCCCAGGACCGCAAAGGGGCCGGCCAGCGGCTCGCGGACCGGATCGCACGTCCCCTCGTGCCTTCGATCATGATTCTCGCCGCCCTCGTCGCCGGCGTCGGTGCGGTGCTCGGTGACCCCATGTTGTGGCTCGAACGCGCACTGGTGGTCCTGGTCGCGGCATCACCGTGCGCGTTGGCCATC
This sequence comes from Rhodococcus sp. ARC_M5, assembly GCF_022810405.1. Lineage (GTDB taxonomy): Bacteria > Actinomycetota > Actinomycetes > Mycobacteriales > Mycobacteriaceae > Rhodococcoides > Rhodococcoides navarretei. Next base: position 2,910 of record NZ_JALGQE010000028.1, on the reverse strand, counting down.
TCGGTGCCGCTGTCGGTGGTGGCGGCGATCGGGGCTGCGAGCCGCAACGGGGCATTGATCAAAGGCGGTGCAGCAGTAGAAGAGCTGGGCCGCATCCGCGTCGTCGCCGTGGACAAGACCGGCACCCTCACCGCAGGACGACCGGAGGTCGTCGACGTCGTCACCGCTGCGGGAATCGGCCGCGACGCCGCGCTGGCCGTTGCTGCTGCGCTCGAAGCGCGCAGCGAGCATCCACTCGCCCGCGCCATCCTCGCTTCCGTATCGACCGTCGCGGCAGCCGATGATGTCACTGCCATCGCCGGGCACGGCCTGACCGGCACCCTCGACGGAGCCGCGATCAGGCTCGGGAAACCGAGCTGGTTCGACACCCACCCCAGCTCCGAGGAGTTCCGCGCCGACGTCGCTCGTCTCCAAAGCAGCGGTGCCACAGTCGTTCTCGTCGAACGCGCCGGAGTCCTGATCGCTGCGATCGCCGTCCGCGACGAACTGCGGCCCGAGGCCGCCGAGGCTGTCCGCCAACTCACCGCGCTCGGTATCGACACTGCGATGCTCACCGGCGACAACGCACTCACTGCGCAGGCCCTGGCGACCCAGGCGGGTATCACCGCCGTCCACGCCGAACTACTGCCCGAGGACAAAGCGGCCCTGCTCGCCGACATCGCGGCCGGACGCAAGATTGCCATGGTCGGCGACGGCATCAACGACGCTCCCGCCTTGGCGACCGCAGATGTCGGTATCGCCATGGGCGCAATGGGAACCGACGTTGCCATCGAGACCGCCGATGTTGCCCTCATGGGGGAAGACCTCCGGCATCTACCGCAGGTGCTGGCCCACGCTCGGCATGCCCGCGGCATCATGGTCCAGAACATCGCCCTGTCGATCGCGATCATCGGCGTGCTCGTCCCACTGGCTGCCACCGGCGTCCTCGGTTTGGCGACTGTGGTGCTCGTCCACGAACTCGCCGAAGTCCTGGTGATCGCCAATGCGATTCGTGCCGCCCGCACCACACCGTTGGACGGGTTCGTCCCACCGCCTACGGCATCCGGTGCCCTCAATGTCACGATCGCACCCGCAGCGGCCTTCGAGGATGCCTGCTGCGCTCCGGCCCCGACGCCGAGGAACGCTGCGCCTCTCGCATCTGGGAACCTACTGGCCGCCACCACCGCACCGTCACCCTCGGCGATCGGAGCAGACGACGGCAGCAGCTCCGGGTGCTCGGATGGATGTACCTGCTGCACATCGACTCCCGCGCGAAGCGAACTCGGTCAGGGAAGGTAGAGACCTGCGGGCGGTGATCGGACTGCATGCAGGCTCTACGGGATCGACATGACCCCAGCAGCAGCGGCATCGACAACAGAGGTGCGCTGGCACCACCTCGAACGAACACACATCCTCTCGCAGCACTATCCGTGATTGCATGCTCTCAACCACGCCGCGATGGTGAAAGCTGCGGCGGTAGAACATGATCGGCGCGAATCCTGGGGTCAGGTGATCCGGATCGTGATCGCTGCTCCAGGATCGTGGTCGGGGCGATACCCGGCCGGTAACACCGGCCGGGTCGAGGCGGGACCGATGTCGCCGATGCCCATTCCGCAGGACCGTACGGACGCGCTGAGAGGCAGATAGCGGTCATCAGTTCAGGCCTGCGTAGGAGTGCAGGCCGGAGACGACCATGTTGATGATGAACAGATTGAACAGCATCGCCACGAATCCGGCGATGTTGATCCATGCTGCGCGGGTGTTGCGCCACCCGCTGGTGGCGCGGGCGTGCAGGTAGGAGGCGTAGACGATCCAGGTGATGAAGGAGACCGTTTCTTTCGGATCCCAGCCCCAGAACCGGCCCCACGCGGCTTCGGCCCAGATAGCGCCGAGGATGACGCCGACGCCGAAGAGCGGGAAGGCGAAGATCGTGGTCTTGTAGGCCACGATGTCCAGTGTCTGCGCGGAGGGCAGGCGGGCTGCGATCCGGCTCACGCGGCTGCCCGAGTCCTCGGGATGCTTCATGCGGATCAGGAACAGTATGCTCGCAACCCCGGAGATCAGGAACACCCCGCTGCCGAGCGAGACGATGGAGACGTGCACCGGCAGCCAGTACGACTGCAGTGCCGGTACCACCGGTGCTGCGTCGGCGTACAGCACGGTGCCGGCGACGAACAGCAGGATCAACGTCGGCACCAGAACGAACAACCACAGGGTGCGTAGCTGCGTCGAGCGCAGCACCACCAGTGCAGCGACTACACCTGCTGCGCAGGTGACCGAGACGAATTCGTACATGTTGCCCCACGGCGGCCTGCCGGTGGCGATCCCGCGAAGGATGATCGACCCGATATGCAGGGTCAGTGCCACCATCACCAGCCCGAGTCCGCTACGCCCGAAACGTTCGGATGGAACTCGCCGGGGTGCGTCGGGAATGCGTCCGGGCGTCGTCGACGTGGCAGCAATGATCCGAGCACGAAGTCGCTCCGTATTGTGCAGTTCCGCGCTACGGGTCGTTGCGAGCTGTGCGAGGAATGCGATCGCGGCGAGGAGATAGACCACGAAGGCGGTCTCGAAGCTGATGTCGCTCCACCGGGCGAGGGTGTCGTCGATCGGCATGGTGCTACACCGTTTCTCTGTCGTGGTTCTCGGACGGGCTCTGCGTGTGCGGCCAGATCTTCAACCGAAGGGTCTGGAATTCCGGTCCCCAGCCGGCGTGATCGGTGCGAGCCAGGCCACCCATGTCCACTGGCGAGAGACCGCGCTCGCCGGGGTGGACCCGGAACCAGACACGGCGACGTGTGATGACCAGGGACACCAGTAGTCCGGTCATCATCGTGACCGCGAACACGAGCACCCACCGCTGCGCGGGGTCGTATCCGACCTGGAGGTTCGCGAATTCCTTGGCACCGTCGAACCGGACGACGGTGCCGT
>NZ_JALGQE010000079.1 GCF_022810405.1 Rhodococcus sp. ARC_M5 | reverse complement strand
GCACTTCGTTGTCCGAGGTCAACGATTCACGCAACGCCTCACGGTAGGCGTCGCGTCGGGATACATCGCGTGCGGACGCACCGTCCGGTGAACCGGGCTTCGCATCGGACATAAGGAGAACCTACGCGGAACCGGTATCGGCGAACGAGGTCGGAGCCGCGGTGACGTCGTCGATCTTGTACTTCTCCGCGGCCTCGACGGCCTTGGACTTGTCGATCTCACCGGATGCGGCGAGGGCGGACAA
>NZ_JALGQE010000078.1 GCF_022810405.1 Rhodococcus sp. ARC_M5 | reverse complement strand
CGCTCTTACCTGGCGCTGTGCGTCCACGCACCTGTCGGCGTCGACGCTTCTTCCCCTCCAACGACCGCACTCCCCCAGCAGTTCCCCGTATATCGCCGCACACTATCCCCATCGATGGACCATTGCATTGCACTGGACCCCGTGGGTTGGACTGCTAAAGCAAATCCTAGGCTGCGAGGGCCTGGGCTCGGTATCGCACCGGGCTCAGGCCGTCGAGACGTAGCGAGATGCGGTCATTGTTGAACCAGTC
>NZ_JALGQE010000077.1 GCF_022810405.1 Rhodococcus sp. ARC_M5 | reverse complement strand
CTGTCCTTCGAACGATGTGTCGGTACCCGACCCGCTGTTGCTGCTCACACGCGACCGGTGGGGCGAAGTGACTTCATAGGAGCCTGTCCAAAGAGTCCCATCACAGTCTTGTCCGCCGTCCCCGGCCACCACCACGAAGGGATAGCCATGTCCAGCATGACCGACAATCCACCCGATGTCAGCACCACCGTCTTCGTCGGCGTCGACACACACAAGAACACCAATCACGCCGCGATCATCGACCACCTCG
>NZ_JALGQE010000076.1 GCF_022810405.1 Rhodococcus sp. ARC_M5 | reverse complement strand
TGACCTGGGGTTTTGCCGGTTCGGCGGCTCGATCCGGCGTTCGGTGTCACAGAATGTCACAACTCGTCGCTAACTCATCGGTGAGCGTTCGTGTGGATGTAGGTGGATGTGTACGGACTGGGCAGGTGATGGCCGGGCCGAGGTGCAGTGTTGGAATCAGTGTCGGTTCTGTAGGCTTGGAGCCTACGTATCCGACATTTGATGGAGGTAACTGTGACGACAAGCGATGTGCGACGCCGTCATGCCGGGT
>NZ_JALGQE010000075.1 GCF_022810405.1 Rhodococcus sp. ARC_M5 | reverse complement strand
CCATCCTCGAACAACGCTACCGCCGCGACCCGCTGATCCTCGGTAAGTGAACTTCGTGCACGCATACAAAACTCCCCGGTAGTCGGAACTGAATTACTCAGTCCAACTTCCGGGGAGCGGTGCACACGCGTCTCGGCGCGGCAATGGTCCATTCACGCGAAGCGGGTGAAGCAGGTGAACCGAACTTCCCAGCTCAGCTGTAGACCTTGGGGTCCAGCAGACCGATGTAGGGAAGATCCCGGTAGCGCTCG
>NZ_JALGQE010000027.1 GCF_022810405.1 Rhodococcus sp. ARC_M5 | reverse complement strand
CCCGAATCGGAGGCGGTCGTGCAGTCCGCCCCCGGTTTGGTCCTGTGCTCGCCCTGTCGGCTCGCTGCGCCACCGACGGTGAGCAGACCCCAGACCGAGCAGGACCCCGGGCGACACTCCTGATCCGCCGCCGTATACGGGCAGCAGCCCGCCGAAGGCGGTTCGGGGCTGAGCGACGAGCAACTGACCGATATCGCTGTCGCAGCGGGAGTTCCCGACACCGCCGGCGACTGCATCACCGGCGGCCACTACACCGACTGGGTGGCCGACTCCACCCAGTCGGTGCTCAAGACCATCAACGCCACTCCCACAGTCCTGCTCAACGGCGAACCGATCGCCCTGAGCACACCCGGTGCTCTCGACGCCGCGGTACGTGCCATCCCGTGAACGGCATGACCGACATCTCCTACACAACGGTATAGACCAGCATCTTTCGGGGCGGGATGGGGGAATGCGCATTGCAGGAAGCATAGGGCTGCGCGCATCACTGATCCTGGTGATCGAACGTTACGAGTTGCTCGTGGATCCCAGCTGCGTTCCTTCGTGCGGCCTGAACCCGGTGCAGTCCGGGGTCGATGCCGATGATGACCCAGTAGTAGAGGTACCCGGTGACGATGAAGTGGATATTCATCACCTCGTGTCCCCAGTGGTAGCGGACCAGCTCGTCGAACAGCGGGCTGAAATACACTGCATAGATGGAGAGGACGAACAACCCGACCGCGACGGCGGGGTTCGACAGCACTCGCATCAGTGGTGAATGGACCACCCACACGATCCATTCCCGCGGTCCCGGCATCCTGTCCTCCCGAGCTGGGGGCAGCGCCCGCAACGCGAGCGTGACCGGCCCGCCGAGCACGAGCAGGACCGGAACGAACATGTTGAGCGTCATGTGCGCACCCATATTGACGCTGAACATCGCCGAACCGTATGCAGCGAGACCTGAACTCGTCGCCACCAGCAACGCCAGGCACCCGGTCATCCAGGCGATGGTACGCCCGAGGGGCCACTGATCTCCGCGCCGTCGCAACCGCAGAACTGCCCACCCGTACAGCGCGATCAGGACGACTGCCGCGCCGCCGGTGACGAAGTCAAACCGCCAGAAGGTCGCGAACTGCTCGAGCGAGGGAGCGTCAGACGGTTCTCAGGCTCGATCGGCCAGCAGTGAGCAGGGTCGCGTATCCGTCGGGACCGACCCGGCCCACACGGCAGAAACGGGTACAGACTATCCCGTATACCAATGAGCCCATCGTGATCGCGGCGGCGAGTGAGACGGTGAAACGGAGCAGGACGTACAGAAGCGATGTGAAGGTGCCAGGGAACGAGTCACCGCTGGCTGCGTGTCGGGTGTCCCCCGAGCGGACGGTGACGACAACGACCAACGCGGCCGCGCATACGAGCGCGATCGCAAGGACGTAACGCACACACAGCGACTGGCGTGTGCGCGAAATATGGTGCGGTGAATCGGTTGTCACATAGCCTCGTTCGATGTCGCTGTACTGCAGTGGCGTCGGTCGATCATCGGTGTTACACGACGCCCATCATGATCGCCATTCCGGCTGCCATCGCCACCTCGCACGCCGCAGCGACACTCTGCGGCCGCGACGCCGGTAGCGCATCGACGGCGATATTACCTGCCTGCGATCCAGGCGAAGGATGTACAGGTGCGAGAGCAGTGCTCTGTTCGGCGACGAACAGACGGTAGAGCCACACGATCGCTGCGACAGCGAAGACGACTGTGAGCGTGAGTGATACCGCGGAGATCCATCCCGGTCCGCTCATCGCGGCCGTATGGTCAGGACTGCTCATGTCCATGTCGGGGGTGTGTGCGTGCGCGCCCATTCCGGACATGTCACCGTCGGCGGCGTCGGCGGTGTGATCGTGCGCGGCGGTGCCGGGAAGCCACCCGGCCATCACCGCGACCATCCACACCATCGCAGCCATCATGAACACGTGATAGCTGCCCATCGCAGGTCCGTGGGGGTGCTCGTCGACACCGGTCGTGCCCGGTGCCGTGCGTGCTGCGGAGATCGCGAACCACACCGTCGCCGCGGCAAAGAACACTCCCTGCGGTAACAGCGGGACGCCGAGCCCCCACGGCCACGCCATCGCAATCATGGCCGCGCACATCACGAGGTGGAACCCGTGGTCGATCCGTACGTTCCACTGCGCGGCGCGGATGATGCGGTACACGCAGTATCCGGCCGCGAACACGAACAGTGCTGTGGTGATCCACCGCAGCGAACTATCAGCGATCACGACGCGTCCTGCCGATTGTGTGCATCGATACCCGGTGCTCGATCCGCGTCGGCTCGTTCTTCCCGCGACGGCAGCGACGCGGATTCGAGTGTGGTTCCGCGCGATCGACGGTGGTGACGTAGTCCCAGAGCGACGTCGACGGCGACGAACACTGCCAGTGTTATTCCGAACAACGGCATGTACCAGCCCAGGATCACTGCGATCACTACCGCGGTTACCGCGGCCCACGGCGGCATCCGGCGCAGCGCCCCGCGTTTGGCAGGTGGTCCGAACCTGATTCCTCGTGCCCGGGTCGGGCACCGCAGCCACCACATCCGGTAGCCGCGAAGGATGACGGCGATCAGACCGATAGCGGTGAGCGCCAACAGGATCTGGTTGACGAGTCCGAACAGGATGCCCATGTGGGCGTCGATGGTCCAGTTGGTCATCTTGGCCATGAGCGGCCAGTTCGCGAACTCGACCTTGTCGATCACCTGGCCCGACGCGGCATCGACGGCTACCGAATCGTAGCGTGTGGGCCAATCACGTTTGGCCTCTTGCACTTTCCATGCCTGTCCCTCTTCGGCGGGAGGAACGAGCTTCATCGGTGCCTGCAGGCCCGCGCCCTGGGCGGCGGCCTCGACACCGTCGATTCCGCGCCTTCACCGATCACGGTGTCGGTGACCGGCGCACCGTCTCCCCCGTGGTGATCACCGCCTGCATTCTCGCCCGTTCCGGCAGGATGAGTCTCGACCGACGGTGTCGTTCACGACAGCGCCGTACGTACGTCCCCGATGGTCTCTCCGGCATACCGTGACCACGTCAAACCGGTGACCGAGAGAGGCAGGAGAGCGGCGATGATCCACACCCCGACCGTGCCGTGCCACGACAACGCGCGGGCGCGGCCCCTCTTCCTCGGCTCCGGCACCAGAGCAGCTCTGGCGGCTTCGGAGGCACTGGACGAGCGTTGGCGGACCCGGGCGTCCACAACACGAGCCCGCCGAGTGCGACCACCCACAGCCAACTGGCGGCCAACTCACTGTAGTTACGGCCCAGATCGCCGAGGTGGAGGTTGCGGTGCAGTTCGTCGATCCACGCGCGCACCGGGAGCCACTCACCGAACGTGGTCAGTTCTCCGCGGACCTGCGCGGTGTAAGGGTCGACGAACACGGTCCGCCCGTACCCCTCGGGAACGTCGTCGACCGCCAGCACGACACGGGTGGGTGCTCTCGGCGTCGATGGGGGGCCGGACCTCGGTGATCGAGCCTTCTGGGTGGGCGGCCCGGGCCGCGGCGACCTGCTCACTGAGCGGCAGCTGCTGATCGCCGACCTGATCGACTGTCAGTTCGTGGCGATGAACGTAGTCCGACAACTGCGGGCTGATGGTGTACAGCAGGCCGGTCACGGCCGCGATCAGCAGAAACGGTCCGACCAGGATGCCGGCATAAAAGTGCAACCGCAGCACGAACGGCCTGATCTGTGGCCACAACGGGATCTTCGTCACCGAAGGCGGGGTGTCACCGGGCGCAGGCGGTCGATCGATTTCACTGGTGGACATCTGCGTGTTTCGGTTCCTTCTCCTCGGGCTGCACTGGGCGCTCAGCCGGTCCTACTCGTGCAGTAGTCGGGCCAGCGGTCCCGGAAGTTCCCGATAATTCCGAGCCGCGTACTCGAGAACTATTCGGGTGTCACGCCCCGACTAGGTCCTCGTAGGGCTGCGACCCCGCCACGAGCTGCCGGTGTAGGTGTCAAAGTGAAGGAGATTCGACGGGTTTCCCGTCCAAAGAGCTACTGCTCAGTGGAACGACCTGATCTCGTGGCCGGACAAGTCCTCGACGGCTACGCTTGCGACCCGTCCCAGGGATACTCAACTGTCGAGCAATTCGAACAGACCGGTGCGGCCGTGTACGGAGCAAACTTCTGCTCCTCAACCGACGCTCAGAGCACCGAGAAGTGGTACTGCAGGCCGTCGTACGCCCATTTTCCCGCACCATCCCCGGCGAAACACCAGGTGAGCGTGTTTTGAAATCAAAAAGCCTGTCGGAGGTGCGCACTACAGTTCTTGCCATGGCAGAACGGCAGCTCGGTGAGGTCCTGGACGCAGATTCAGTTGCCCTGGTGAGTGGTGCGGTGGTGTTTCCGGACCTGTCGGCCGAGGTGGCTGCGCGTATCGAACGGTCGATGGCGTCGGCGCGGTCTGCCGCAACCCGCCGCGCCTACGATTCGGCGTGGCGGCGATTCGAGACCTGGTGCACTGCCGCCGGGCACATCTCGTTGCCGGCGCACCCTGCGACCGTGGCTGCGTATCTCGTTGACGCGGCGGACTCGCTGACCGTCGACGGAGTCCGGGCGTATGCACCGTCGACCTTCGGCAAATGGGTCGCTGCGATCACCGACCGTCACCGCGGGCTCGGCCACGACACCCCGTGTGGCCACGAGATGGTGCGCGCCACCCTCGCCGGTATCCGCCGAGACTACGCCGCCGCGGGGGAGCGCCCCCGCAATCCCCGCGCCCCACTCCTGACGTCCGATATCACTGCCATCGTTGACGTAGCACGTGCCGGTGTCACCGGCTGGGCCAGTGAAGTGCTCGAACGCCGCGACACCGCACTACTGCTGATGGGGTACTCCGGGGCATTTCGGCGCAGCGAACTCGTGGACCTCGAATGTCGTGATGTGCGCCGCGATCGCCTCGACGGTGCGCATGTCCGCCTGCGGCACTCGAAGACCGACCAGGACGGAACCGGAACGGTGAAGGCGCTGCCGTTCACCGACCGGCACGAATCATGCCCGGTCTGCGCGTGGGTTCGCTGGCTGCAGATCGTTGCTGCATTCGATACCGGTGGCAGAACCGCGATCATTCGTTTGCTTTCCCGCGCAGCGAAGTTCGACTCCCATCTCTGCCACAGCACCCTGCCCACCGCTGACACGCGGTCGGCGCTGTTCCGGTCGATCCGCAAGAACGGCAACCTATCCCAGACCGCACTGTCGGGTGCGGCAGTGCACGCCGCGATCCGCCGCCGCGCCGGCCGCGCCGGCTACGACGCAGACCTTCTCGCCCAGCTGGGCGGACATTCACTGCGTGCCGGATTCGTCACTCAAGCGTTCCGTAACGGTGCCGACGCACACGCGATCATGCGACAGACCGGACACAGAAGCCCGGGAATGGTCGAAATCTATGCCCGCGAGAACGCGCCTCTGGTCGGCAACGCCGTGAACGATCTCGGCTTGTGACCCTCATGCACGGCACCGACACCTCGACGAGCGGCGACAACACCGACCTTGTCCGAACAACTCCAGTATCGAACGACACTGTCCCGGAACGGGGTCGACACACGTGGTCGCTGTTCGCGGACTGGTGCACCGCTCATGATCAGTCGGCGTTGCCGGTCTCACCGGAGTTGTTCGTTCGGTTCCTCCGAGCCAACCCTGCCGCGCCGGCAACGCAACGTCGTCGCATCGCCGTCATCGACGCTGTTCATCGAGACCGCGCCCTGCCCCCGCCGGGTCGCGGTCAGAGCGTGCGAGCGGCTCTGGACGCGCTGCGTGCAGCGCGTTTGCGCGACACCGCAACTCGGATCGGCGGCATCGTCACGCGCCTCCCCGGAACAGGGTGGCCGGCGGCGTTGTTCGCTCGCCGAGATGCACTGGTCCTCACTCTTGCCGCGGCCGGGCTGCCATACACCGAGATCGCGGCACTGCGAATAAGAGATGTCGCCGTCGAACCCGAATTCGATGCCCTCACAATCGAAACGGGCACCGGTGTACATGCCGTCACTTCGTTGGAGCTCGTGAGGGCGGGCGCATCACCGAGAAAGGTGTACAGGCGCTGGTACGAGGTCCTGGCCCACGGCGAGCGGCACCCCAGCACACGCATGCTCGCCGACGCCATCGAGCACGTCGACGGAACCGAACTCGCCGACTCCGTTACTCATCTCGACCCAGGCAGCGAACGGCCGTTGTTGACCACGATCGACCGGTGGGGCCATACCCCGCTGGTCGCAACCCCTCTCACCTCCCGGGGAATAGCCGATATCGTTCGAGCACACCTCGGGGGACGCGCTCCCACGCACATACCGCCCCCCGTCCGAGAGACGAACCCAAAGCGTGTCTTTACGCTCGAGCCTGCATCGGCGGTCTCGCTCGACCCTGGTTACTACGAACGCGGCACACTCGCACGAAGGCACTCCCACGCGCTCCTCGACGACGTCGATTCGGTTCTTGCCGATGTCGAAAACCGCGCAGACCGACTGCTCAGGGAACTTCTCGAGTTCTTAGATGCGGAAATGCCGGAGTGCGAGCAATAGTCTTCAGCGCGCGACGATCCCAGGTGTCACCCCGCAGGAGCGACCCCTGTTGTGAGTGAGTCAGCGAACATTGCACCGAACGACGACCGGGTCTGTGTCGAAAGTTCGCACGCGGGCTTCACGGTCTCTTGGTACGGGGTGGTCGTGTCGCTGGACCTCGTCTCGCGGTGCGCTTCCGATCCACTGCATCGATGTCTGCGTTGATGGTTCGGCGACGTTTCCTGAGGGTCAGTGCCGACAGCGGCAAGCGCGGTGAGAAGTACCAACACGAAGGGGATGTCGAGACTGGTCAGTGCGTCGATGGTCACGATCGCTCCTGCAGCGACACACACGAAAAGCAGGCGTGCACCGTCCACGCAAGCGCATCCCGATCGTGTGCGGCGGCTGGTTCCGGCACTGGCGATCCTCGCCGCTGGGGTTGACCCCAGTCGCGCTCTCGTCGTCTCGCAGGTCGTGTTGTCCTTCGGTATTCCGATCGCGCTGATTCCGTTGGTGCGGTTCACCTCTGACCGCATGTTGATGGGCAGCGATGTCAAATTACCGGATCACTCGATATGCAGCCCGGTTCATCGCGGGAATCGTCGTCGCACTCAGCATTGCACTGATCCATCTAACCGTCGTCTGATTGTGCGCGGGTGAACGTCTCCTGCTTGCCTCTGTGTTCCAGGACCGATTACCGCTCGCGATGGTGGTGGTGTGCGTGGGAAATCGGAATCAGTGGGTTCTTCCGCCGCTCAGGGGGAGTCCGTCCTCGAAAGAAAGAAGACTTAGTGCGGGCCACCAGATTTGCAAGCAACGCAATCGATGCCCCCAGTTTGGATGACGACGAAGCCGCCCACCACCTTCAAGACATCAACCCGCGTGCGGATCGTAGACGGCGGTGACAGTCGATGCCGGCCGGCCCGTTCCATGCTTGGGGTCGAGACGTGATTGCCTCCGGGGCGTTGCCTCAGTCTGGATGGTGCAAGTCTGCCCACTAACTACGCACATTGTTCGGCATCGATCGCATGATCGAGCAGGACGCGAGAGGCTGCCTCACACTGAGTAGCTCTCTCACAGGTCGTACACTACGGCGTCGCCGATGACGCGGATGGCGACCCTGTCGCCGGGCGTCAGAGCCGTGGCGCCGAAGCGGCGCACGGTGACCCGCTGGGCCATAGCGGTGTCCGCGGTGTCGAGGCGGATCCCGAGCAGCATCTCCGACCCGAAGTACTCCACGTCGACGACGGCCCCCGATGCACCCGCGCCGTCGGTGGTCACCTCGATTTGCTCCGGCCGCAACATGATTCGGGCTGCACCTTCGATGGCGTTCGGGGAAGGGGCGACGGCGACGTCGCCGAGGGCGCAGCGGGCACGGCCGTTCTCGATGTGGGCCGTCAAGATCACGGCGTCACCGATGAATTCCGCGGTGGTGACGTCCACAGGGCGGGAATAGATTTCACGAGGTGTACCGATCTGTGCGAGCCTGCCCGAGCTCATCACCGCAACCCGGTCGGCGAACGACAGGGCCTCGGGTTGATCGTGGGTGACGAGGATGGTGGTGATCCCAGCCTTGGCGAGGACGTCGGCGACGATCCGTCGAGTGTTCGCCCGCAAGCCGGCATCGAGTGCCGAGAACGGTTCGTCGAGCAGCATCAATTCAGGTTCACGCGCCAGCGCCCGCGCGAGCGCGACCCGTTGCTGCTGGCCGCCGGAGAGCTGGTCGGGTCGACGTGAGGCGTAGGACGAATCCAGCGACACCATCTCGAGCAGTTCGGTGATCTTCGAGACGGTGCGGGCACGGCGTGGCAGGCCGAACCCGATGTTCGCGCCGACCGTGGCGTGTGGGAACAGTGCCCCGTCCTGGGCGACGTACCCCACCGACCTTCGGTGCGCAGGCGTCCAGCCGGATCCCGCGACGACCTTCCCGGTCAGTGCGACAGTGCCTGCGTCGGGTTTGTCGAAACCCGCGATCAGACGCAGCAGCGTCGTCTTACCGCAACCGGACGGTCCGACGATGGCTGTGGTCGACCCGGCATCGACAGCGAACTCAACACGACGTAGCACCGTCACAGGACCGAACGACTTGTCCAGCCCATCCACCTCCACCGCGTATGTCATAGTCCTGCCGCCTTTTTCGACTGGGAGAAGAGAACGTAGGTCATGGGCAGAGACAGCACGATCATGATCAACGCGTACGGAGCAGCCCCCGAGTAGTCGATCTCGCTGCTCAGCGACCAGAACTGCATCGACAGAGTGCGGGTTCCGGTCGGTGCCAGCAGCAATGTCGCGGTCAACTCGTTCACGATCCCCAAGAACACCAACGCACCGCCCGCTGCGGTGGCCGGCGCAGCCAATCTGAGAGTCACCCGAAAGAAACTCGACAGCGGTGACAGACCCAGCGACCGAGCCGCCTCGTCCAACCCGACGGGCGCCTGCGCGAGCCCCGCCCGCAGGTTGACCAATGCGCGTGGCAGGAAGAGCAATGCGTAGGCCGCGATCACGACGACAACTGTTTGATACAGCGGATTTGCGTACCGAATGGCGACGGTGACGAACGCCAACGCAACCACGATGCCGGGCAACGAACTCGAGATGTAGGTACCGCCCTCGAGGACACGGCTGAACCGTCCGCGGTGGCGAATCGAGATCCACGCGACCGGGAACGCGAGTGCACACGTCATGACCGCACCGGCAATTCCGAACCCGAGCGTCTGCAGCAGCGCGGACGAGATTTCGTCCCACTCCCACACCGCGCTGCCGCCGACGACAAGCCACCGCAGAACACTGGCGATCGGGACTCCGAGAGACAGTGCGATCAACATCCCCAGGAAGACGAGCGCGATCGGCGAATACTGCCAACCGAGTTCTGCAGGCACGGCCGGGCGGGCTGCACCCGAGCCGATGCGGGCATACCTGGCACTGCCACGCACAACCGCTTCGATCACCAACAATGTGAGGCACAGCAATACCAGCACCCCGGCGAGCATGGTCGCCGCCGCTCCGTTGAACGTCGATTGATACTGCTCGAAAATCGCTGTAGTGAATGTGTCGAAGCGGATGAAGACGAAGGCACCGTATTCGGCGAGTAGGTGCAACGCGACCAGAAGCGCGCCGCCGGCGATTGCCAGCCGCAGCTGCGGCACCACGACGCGAAAGAACACTGCCCACGGTCCGATTCCGAGTCCTCGCGCCGATTCCTCGACCGCGGGGTCGAGCCTGCGTAGCGTCGCGGCCACGGGAATGTAGACGAGAGGAAAATACGAGAGCGTTGCGATCAGAACGCCGCCGCGCAGCCCGCCGAGGGAAGGGATCGCCGTCACCCACGAGTAGCCGTTCACGAACGCCGGGACAGCCAGCGGCGCGGCAAGCAATACCGCCCACACCTTCGCTCCGAATACTCGTGTGCGCTCGACCAACCAAGCAGCCGCGACGCCGATTGCGACACAGATGGGCACCGTGATCACTACCAACATCACGGTGTTGGCCAACAATTCGCGGACCCGCGATCGGAACAGCAGCGCCGACGCGGTGGCCCAGCCGGTGTCCACGCTCTCCACGATCACGTACCCGAGCGGGATGAGCGAGATCGCCACGACAATCACTGCGGTGACAGCCAGAGGCAAGGGCATACGCGACCGGCCTGCTGGGCACCGCAGCGTGTGGGCCGGCCCCCGTTGTTCTCGACCGTTCGTCGTTGGAATCAGAGCAAACCGGCTTCGGTCATGAGCTCGGTGACCTTCGGGCTGTTGAGCTTCGCCGGGTCCACCTGCGGGGCCTGCAGTTCGGTCAAGGGGACCAGATCCGCGTTGGCCGCCACTTCGCTGCCCACCGAGTACTCGAACGACATCCCGTCCCGCAGAACTTCCTGACCCTTCGGTCCGGTGACGAACGCCAGGAACTGCTGCGCTGCATCCTGTTTCGCGCTGGACTGCAGGACGCCGCCGCCGGAGACGCTGACAAATGCGCCGGGGTCTTCGTTCTTGAAGTAGTGCAGGGCGACGTTACTGCTGTTCTCTCCGGTCTTGGCCTGATCGCCGAACCAGTAGTAGTGGTAGATCACGCCGCCCGGGATTTCTCCGGCGTTGACGGCTTTCATCACCGTGCCGTTACCGTTGTAGGCGCGGACGTTGTTCTTCATCCCCTCCAACCAGGTGCGTGTAGCGTCCTCGCCTTTCAACTCGAGCAGCGCACTGACGATGGCTTGGAAATCGGCTCCCGACGGCGATGCTGCCCAGCGGTCCTTCCAGGCGGGGTCCTGCAGGTCCAGGAGTGAGGCCGGGAGCTGATCGGGGGTCAGCATGTCCGTGTTGTAGGCGAACACGGTCGAGCGGGCGGCGATACCCGTCCACTTGCCGTTCGACGGGCGGTATTGGCTCGGAACCTGGGCCAGCACGGCCTGGTCGACGTCGGTGAACAGACCCGCGTTCTCGACGAGCGTCATCGCCGGAGAGTTCTCCGTGAGGAACACATCCGCTGGCGATCGGTCACCCTCCGCTACGAGTTGGTTGCCGAGTTCGGTATCGCTCCCTTGGCGCAGGTCGACCTCGATGCCGGTCTCCGAGGTGAACGCGTCGGCCCATTCTTTCGTCAGCGACTCGTGTTGGGCGTTGTAGACGGTGATCCGGTTGTCCCCGCCCGGGTCGGACTCAGCGCTCGAACACCCCGACACCGTCAACAGTGCCGCGGTCGCCAGTGCGAGGCCCGCCATCAGTTCGATCCGCTTGCTCATCGTCCGTCCTTCGCATTTACCGGACCACCTCCGGTCGTCCCCGCCGCCATGGTACTTAGAGGATTGGCAAACCTAATGCCCGGCCCTGTCCCGCTCCACGGTAGACGGGCGAGCACGAAGGTCGCGGCCTGCCAGTAGACAACCCCCACGACGATCGACAGGGCGAATGCTGTCCAGGGATGGTCGTCGCGCAGCGGTAGATAGACCTGAAAATGGGTCAGGTAGATGTAGAGTGACGCGCTTGCCAACACCCCCGCAACCCGGCCCACAACTGCGGGACATGGGACGGATGTGAGCCACACCAGCAGGCAAAGTCCGACAATCACGATGACTTCTCGCTGGATGTCGCCGAAGAAGAACCCGGGAATCGATAGCACGATTGCCGCGGTGACCCCCACTCGATGCCACACGGTCTGCGCCCGGGCGGCGGCCCAGCCGAGGGCGAACAACCAGAAGACAACCGCCGCGGTCAGAATGCGATTGCGGCTGTCGTCGATCTCGATCAATCCGTAACGGGTAACCAGGCCCAATGCCACCAACCCCATAGGAAACCAGAACGGGTGACTGCGTTCGAGACGTGCGACCGCCGGAACATAGAGCACAGCGGCGGCTACGAGGACGATGTACACAATCGCCTCGACGAACCAGTATCGCCATTCGACAGACCAACCGTCCGGGCCGAAGATTCCGTTGAGCAGCAATGCACTGGTGATGCGGTAGTCCCCGGTCAGAGCGATGATGGCCCCGATCCACACCATGCTGGGGATGGCGATCCGAGCGACGCTGCGCACAGCATTGCGTGCGCGGGCGGTGCGATCGACCGCGCCGAGGTGGAAGCGGGCGAAGTTGTAGCCGGCGATTCCGAGAAGCACGTGCGCCCCGCCGAGCACCGAAAACAGGTGTATGTGCGAGCCGGTGATCAGCACGATCGCAAGGGCGCGCAGCACAACGTTGGTCTCCACCCGTCGCCAGCCGCGGCGCAGGTGCGGTGCCTGAACGAAGTCCACGACTCGGGTGTTGTGCCAGTCCGCCGGGAGGTGACCGAGCAGCTCCTCCAGCCGAATGGACATCCGCACATACGACAAAGAGTCACCGCCCAAGCTCACGAACGTGCTGTCGTCGTCGACCCTTGCGTGATGCAGGACCTCGGCATACATCGCTTTGACATCGGTGGTCTCGGGCTTTGTCGTCGTCGAGGTGGGCTGAACAGGGCCGGGCTTGCCTGCGAATTCCGCGACCGCTCGCGCATCGGGTTTGCCGGTGGAGGTGCGCGGCAGCTCATCGACGACACACACCCGAACTGCTGTTGCGGGAAGGCCGCTGAACTGTGCTGTCAAGCGTCGCACGTCGGCGACGTCAGCGTTCTCCGCGACGACGACGAGTTCGTCCGTGCCGTCGGTGCAGCACACGGTCAATCCCAGGTGTGCGAGCGCGGACTCGACGCGGTGCAGATCGATACGTAGACCGAACACTTTCGCGAAACGGCTGCGTCGGCCGACCACTTCGTACAGTCCATCGGCCGTTCGCCGGGCCAGGTCGCCTGTTCGCAGCTCGCCGGCGAGCGTGTCACCCAGGCGCAAGTCGCCGGGGTCGTGTGCGTAGCCGAGCATGACGTTCGGCCCCGAATAGACGAGCTCACCCGTCCCGTCCGGGGCATCCGCGACCGGATCGAGCCGAAAGGACCCGTCGGGAATCGGCCGTCCGATGGAATGCGGATGAGCGGCGGCAAGATCCGGTGGCAGATACGCCATTCGGGCGGTCGCCTCCGTTTGCCCGTACATGACGAACAAGTCCCATCCCTGGCGTCGGCCCAGCTCGGCATACGTGCGGACGCGATCGGGCGACAGCTTTCCGCCGGCCTGCGTGACGTACCGCAGGTCGTGAAGATTCAGCTGTTCGAACCCGATACGGTCGAGCAGATCGAAGGTGTACGGCACACCCGCGAAGGTGGAGGCGCGGTGGGTGCGCGCAAGGTCCCACAGTCGAGTATCTGTGACCGAAGAGTTGGTCAGAATCAAGGCGGCACCGCGCAGGAGGTGGCTGTGGACGACCGAAAGCCCATAGCAGTAGTGCATGGGTAGCGTGGTCACGGCACGGTCGGTGGGGCGGATGCCCAGGTATTCGGCAATCGACTCGGCGTTGGCCTGCACGTTGTCGTGCGAGAGACGGACGAGTTTGGGTGATCCGGTCGAACCCGAGGTGCTCAGCAGCAACGCGAGATCAGGGTGCAGCTCATGTCTGGATTGTCGATCGAGTTCTTCGACGACTGTGTTGCCGTCGAGGGTGCGCACCACCACATCGGGCCGATATGTGTCGATGAGCCCGTCGAGATGGTCGGGATTGTCGTCCGAGGCCAGCAGTACGGGGTGTCCTGCACGCAGCGCCGCGAGGTAGGTGACGACGACCTCGACCTTGTTGGTGCCGGCGATCAGTACCAGACGACGGCCACGTCCAAGTCTGGCCGCCTGCCGGTCGATGCGCTCGTCCAGGTCGCGGTAGGTGATCGTCTCGTTCACCGATATCAGACCCGGTGCGTCACCGAATCTGCCCAAATCGTGCGCTAAGCGCACACTGGGGCGTTTCGGGCGGTTGAAGTCTCTGGGCACCGAGCGAGTCTATAAGGGCTGCCGAACCTAACCTTCCGGCGACGAATACGACTCCGCGCCCGCGCGGACGAGCGTGGCTCGTCTGTCCACACACCGCTCGGACACAGATGATCGGGGTCAGCGACGCCTACTCGGCGGTCGATTCGGCAAGTCCGGTCCGATTGTCGCACCGTGGTCGATCTGATGATCGCCGACGGATCGACCGAGTATCGATGCGCCGCCCTTTGCTCACCCTCACGCTTCGATCGATGGCATGGAGGTGACGCCACCGGGCGGTGGCGGGAACCGATCTGAGTCGGGCCGTAGCGGTTCCGCAGGCTGCGCGCGAGCGGGTGTCGGTCATGACGCGGCGGCGATCAGCCGGGCGAGAACTCCGGATTCGAGGAGGATGAAGAGACCCAAGCCGATGAACACCGCTGGGACGAGCCAGTGCTCGACCCGTTCGAGAGTGTCGACGACCTTCCTGCGAGTGCCCAGCAGCCTGCCGGCGTAGCACCAGATCCCGACGCAGATCAGGAACACGGCGATGGTGACTGCGGTCTGTGGTGGACCGAGCGTCCGAAAGACCGGGGTGTAGACGGCGATGTTGTCGGCACCGTTGGCGATGGTGATGGCAGCAACGCCTGCCATTCCGGTGGCAGCGACCGGGGGTTCGTCCTCGTCGTCGCTGCGCAGCCAGCGGATCAGCGTCCAGAGCCCCAGCGACAGGGGCAGCACACCGAGTAGCCCGACCCATTCTTGCGGCACGATCACCAGTCCCAGAGCGGCGACGACGCTGGTCGCGACGAGGGTGATCAGGCCGAGGTACTGGCCGGTGACGATCTGCCACGCCCGCGGCCTACCCTGGCTGGCGGAGGCGACGAACAGCACCGTCAGCACGACGATGTCGTCGATGTTGGTGCCGGCGAACATCGCCACTGCCGCGGCGATGGTGGTGATCACTGCCGCACCGGGCGTCGGTGAGGATGTAACCGGACGCCCCCGGTGCCGCACGCGACCGTCATGGAGGTCGATCGGATTCGAGGTCGGGGAGCAGTCATACGGATCGTTGCTCCGTGCCCGTGGGATCGACGCGGGTTCGGCCCTCCCGGAGCGACGCGAGGACGACCAGGACTACGCCGCATGTGAGGTAGGTGTCGGCGAGGTTGAAGGTGGGCCACCATCCGGTGTGGAAGTAGTCCGTCACGCGGCCGTCGGCAGCGCGGTCGATGACGTTGGCGGCCGCTCCGGCGACGACCGCCGACAGCCCCACCGTCCCGGTCAGTGAGCCGACGGGGACGGTGCGCCACGCGTACACGGCGATGGCGAGAGTGATGATGGCGGTGACCGCGATGATGACCCCTGGCGGCAGCCCGTTCCCGACGCTGAAGGCGACACCGCTGTTGTAGGCAAGCCTGAGTTGCAGCAACCCCAGTTCGATGACGCGGCCGTCGGAGAGTGCGCGGCGGGCGACGGGGTCGGCCGCGAGTGCCGCCGCGACGAGGACGGCGACGACGATCGCCAGGGTCCACCGGGATCGAGTCGCCGAGCGTCCCCCGGTCGAGACACCCGGCATCGGGCCCGAAGTGGGGTCTGGGCTCATGTCCAGGCCTCGGCTGCTGCCGGGGCAGGTGCGGGCACCGCTGCGGCGGACAGGGGGTGGGTGCGGCCGGCGCGGACTCCGTTGGCGATGACCACGATCTCGGCGAGTTCGTGCACCAGCACCACCGCGGCCAGGCCGAGGATTCCGAACAGGGCGAGCGGCATCAGCACGGTGATGATCGCCAGCGACAGCCCGACGTTCTGCAGCATGATGCGTCGGGATCGGCGCGCGTGGGCCAGGGCGTGCGGCAGGTGCCGCAGGTCCTCACCCATCAGGGCGACGTCGGCGGTCTCGATGGCCACGTCGGTGCCCATGGCGCCCATGGCGATACCGAGGTCGGCGGTGGCCAGTGCGGGGGCGTCGTTGACGCCGTCGCCGACCATCGCGGTCGACCGGCGGCCCTTCAGGTCGCCGATGATGCGTGCTTTGTCCTCCGGTCGCAGATCCGCGTGGACCTCCTCGATGCCGACGTCGGCGGCCAGTGCGCGGGCGGTGCGTTCGTTGTCCCCGGTGAGCATCGCGACGTGGTACCCGTCGCGGCGGAGACCGGCGACGACTTCCGCGGCTTCGGGTCGCAGTTCGTCGCGGACCGCTATCGCGCCGAGGGTGCGGCCGTCCTGTTCGACGAGGACGGCGGTGGCTCCGGCGTGCTGCATCCGTTCCACGTCCGCGGCCAGCGGGCCGGGGTCGATCCACCCTGGTCGGCCGAGGCGGACGTCGTCGCCGCAGAGGCGGCCGGTGAGGCCGGCTCCGGTGACTGCGACGACGTCGTCGGCGGGTGTGTGGTCGTCGACGGCGGCGAGGATCGCCGCGGCCAGGGGGTGCTCGCTGCGCACTTCCAGCGCTGCGGCCACGGCGAGGACCTGTTCGCGGGTCGCACCGTCCGCGGTGGCGACGTCGATGACGACCGGCTTGTTGCGGGTCAGGGTGCCGGTCTTGTCGAGCGCGATCACGCGGATGCGGCCCAGCGCCTCAAGAGCTGAGCCTCCCTTGACCAGGACGCCGAGTTTGCTGGCGGCGCCGATCGCCGCGACGACGGTGACCGGGACGGCGATGGCCAGTGCGCACGGTGAGGCGGCGACGAGGACGACCAGTGCGCGTTCGATCCATACCCGTGGTTCGCCGAGCAGGCTGCCCACGGCGGCGATGAGGGCGGCGGCGACCATGATTGCCGGCACCAGGGGCCTGGCGATCGTGTCGGCCAACCGCTGAGCCTCACCCTTGCGGGACTGCTCGGCCTCGACGATCCGGACGATCTTGGCCAGCGAGTTGTCCTCGGCACGTGCGGAGACCTCCACCTCGAGAACGCCGGTTCCGTTGATCGCCCCGGCATACACGTCGTCGCCGGGCCCGGCCTCGACGGGCACCGATTCGCCGGTGATCGCCGAGGTGTCGAGCGCGGTGGTGCCGCGGCGGATGGTGCCGTCGGTGGCGATGCGCTCGCCGGGCTTGACGATCATCATCTCCCCGAGCATCAACTCGGTCGGCGACACCGCCTGCTCGAGGCCGTCTCGTCGGACTGTGGCGGTGTCGGGAACCAGGGACAACAGTGCCCGTAGACCTCGCCGTGTGCGGGCGACCGCGTACTCCTCGAGGCCCTCGCTGATCGCGAACAAGAACGCGAGCATCGCGGCCTCGCCGACCTCACCAAGGATCACGGCACCGACCGCCGCGATGGTCATCAGGGTGCCGACACCGATCTTGCCGCGCGCGAGCCGCCGAAGGGTCGACGGGACGAAGGTGTAGCCGGCGACGATCAACGCGAGTGATTCGAGCACCAGGGTCAGCCGATCAGGGCCGCCGATCCAGTCAATGATCAGCCCTGCCGCCAGCAGTGCACCGGCCACCGCGGCAGCTCGGATCTCGGTGATCTGCCACAGCTTGTCGGGTTCGTGCTCCTCGTCGCCGTCCAGGCGGGGTTCGTCGTGGCCGCAGCCGCATGCGTCGCTCATCCGGTCACCGCCGACCCGGCGGGCGCGGTGCCGTAAACCGGGCAGAGTGCCACCGCGTTCCCCGTGACGGCGAGGAGGGTCTCGGCCGAAGCGAGCAGGTCCAACAGTTCCGGCCGGACGAGGGAGTAGAACACCTGCCGGCCCTGGGGGCGACCGACGACCAATCCGCAGTCCCGCAGGCACGCCATGTGCGCCGATACCGTCGACTGTGCCAGCCCCAGCTCGCTCACCAGGTCCGCTACACGCACCTCCCTGCTGGCGAGACGGCGAACGATAGCCAACCGTGTCGCATCGGAAAGGCTGTGGAACAACGACACTGCCGCATCGAAAGTCGACGTGGAACCGCCGGGCAGGCGGCCATCCTTATTGATCGTCATGCAACGATGATAGCATCTAAGCCCGGTATGATCGCTATGCGTGAATGCTCGGCCCCGGTCTCGTCGGCACGAGTCCGATCCTCGTCGTGCCGTACTGAGACAGGACGACGGCACGACGAAGAACACCTCCGTGGTGTGGGACCCGGTCACCGGACCTGCGGACGCACGCGACAAACCGCAGTTGCTCCGTACGGCGCGGTCGAGATCGCCGACTTCCCGATCGCGGTGGCACCTGCTACGAAGGCGCTTTCGATTCCCTACTCGCCGAATCCGTCCGAGACGGCGAGGAGGCCGAGGTCAACCAGCTGCATTGCGGGTCGAACGGCGCGCCGACGCGTCGGGAGTGTCGTCGAGACGATCGAACGCACCGGTCATTGCGGCATGCAGCTCGGTGAGCTGCGCGATCGACTCCTCCTCCCGGGTGATGTGCTCGCGCAGTGTTGGCCGCAGCCCGGTCTTCACAGCGGCGCAGGAGTCGTTCTCCCATGCGCGCAGCATCGTCTTGATCTGTGGCAGCGTCAGTTTCGAGCTTTTCGCGGCGGTGATGAACGCCAACCGTTGCTGTGCTCGTTTGTCGTAGACGCGGTACCCGTTCGGGGCTCGGTCCGCCGGCAGCAGCCCCTCGCTTTCGTGGAAGCGCAGCGTCGTCGCCGGCACCCCGTCGCCGAGGAGAGTTACGAGATCAGATCAGCAGGGCTTCGGCAAGCCTGGTCTTCGTCCGTACGCAATCGTCAAAGACTGCGCTCGCCCTGTCGATTCGTTCTGTACGACGCCGCGCGAGAGGCTCGCCCGGCAAGCTTCCCCCGACTTTCGGGAAGTCGGGGGAAGTATCCTATCGCAGGTCGTCAGCCGGTCAGCAACACATCATTGCGGCGCACATGTCCCCACACATGCCGGTGGCCATCATGATCTGGCAATCCCACCACGTCTGCAGGTTGGTCATCAGTTCGGTCATCGGAATCTCCCTCAATTCTGGTCCCGAGGAGACGGGACATCACGACCATATACTGAGTACGTACATAGATAGTAGATGTCGTGTTACCGACGACCCTAGGATCAGGAGACGACAGGGCAGGAGGCGATAGGTGCGGGTGAACGGATTCGGTGAACTCGAGGCGGTAGTGATGGATCGCCTGTGGGCCCGCGGTGCGCGAAGCACCGTGCGGGAGTTGTTCGACGAATTGGCCGAGCAGCGGGTGATTGCCTACACCACGGTGATGTCGACGATGGACAACCTGCACCGTAAGGGCTGGTTGGAGCGCACCCGTAGGGGCAAGGCGTTCGACTACTGGCCGACGTTGTCTCGCGAGGAGCACAGTGCCCGGCTGATGCGTCACGCGTTCGCTGCGGGCGGCAAGTCGGACCTGGTGCTCACCCATTTCGTCGAGCAGATGAGCGACGAAGAGTCGGAGCGTGTGCGAAGAGCGTTGCGCAGACTGACCGACCCCGGCCAGTCGCGATGACTCTGACTCTGTGCCTGCTGCTCTACGGGCTCGTGGTCTCGGTAGCCGGTCCGCCTGTGCTCGCGCGACTGACCCGCCGGGGCATCGCTCCGCAGCTCGGGATAGCTGCCTGGAGTGCAGCAATGGCGGTGGTGATCCTGACCTGGACCGGCGCGGCGATCATGCTCGTCACCGAAGCGGTGCATTGGAACAGAGACGCTCACTGGGTGTCAGCGTGCGTCGTCGAGGTGCTCCGGTCGATCGACGGCCGTGCCGCAGCACTGCTTCAGGGAACACTGATAGCAGTCTCCGCGGTCGCTGCGGCGGCGCTTCCGTTGGTGGTGTGGAGGGCTGGGCGGGGCATGCTGCGGATGCGAACGCACACGCTTCGCCACGCCCGGACGGCGAGGGTGATCGGCCAACGCCTGCCCGGTACCGACGCGGTGGTCGTCGACACCGCGGATCGGCTCGCCTACTGCGTTGCTGGCCGTCCGAAGACCATCGTGATCACTACTGGTGCCCTGGATGCACTCGTCCCGGATCAGTTAGGCGCCGTCTTGGCGCACGAACGTGCTCACCTAATCGGTCGCCATCACCTGCTGCTCGCCTCTGTTCGCGGACTCGCCGCGGCAGCTCCATGGATGCGGTTGTTCCGCGACGGGGCGACCGAGATCGCCCTGCTGCTCGAGATGTGCGCGGACGACAGCGCTGCCCGCTCCCATGGTCGGCGGGCGCTACTCGGTGGTCTGCTCGCCCTCACTGGTTCGTCCGTCGCTCCCGCGGGTGCCCTCGGCGCGAGCGGAGGCGACGTGCTCGCTCGTGCTCATCGCCTCACCGTCGCTGTGTCCACCCCCGTGCACGCGCGGGCCCGCACCCAACTGTCCTTGATCGTCCTCTCGATCACCGCGAGTCCGATCGTGTTCGGTGCCCTCGCCGCTGCGGGTGTGATCATGTGTGGTCCGATGGGCTCTTGAGTGGTCCTGCCAAGAGCGGGTCGATCGGTCAGTGGTGACGGCAGTCGCCGCGCCGAGCCAATTTCAATCGTGCGCCCTCGTCCGTCGAGCGACGGGTAGAACTGTCCCTCGGGTGCGGGGGCGTCGTTATGCAAGGCGATCAGGTTGCCGTCGGTGTCGACGGTTGCGAACTGCGTCGATCCCTGGTCCGTCGAGACGGGACGGCCCGCATCTGCGGGATGAAGAACGCCCGCACGGGACATCTCGTCGGATCGACGACCGCCGGATTCAGCGACGTCCGCGACTCCGCACTCAAAAAGGGATGCGGGCCCCCGAGCACGGCTGTATCACCTTCATTGTTCGGTGTCACCGAAGGCATTAACAGCACGCCGAACACCGTCAGTGCTTTCAGCAAACCGGCCTCCGGAGCTGTGCCCCGTCGACCATGCCGATCAGCTGACTGTATGTCACCGACGATACCAATGAGTACCCCCTGGGGTATCCCGATTCGGGTGTCAGCCGAGGATGGCTTCCCGGAGCTGAGCCATGCTCGGCGCACCCGCCGGCCCGTCACCTGTCATGTACACACGGCAGGCCAGACCGACTGCGGCGGATGTGTCGCCCATGACGTCGACGCCGTCGACGAGAACGGTCGGAGAGCCACGAAAACGCACCTGTTCGGCCATGTCCACCGTGTCCACGCGTTGATAGACGAGCACGGCGTCCGAGTGTTCCGCGGCGAGGAGCTGCAACCGTTCAGCAGTGACCGTCCAGTTCGGGCAACCGTCGAAATACTGCAGGGTGATCTCCATCCACCCACGGTATATCCGTGCTGAAGTTGGCAGCGCACAGGTCGTAGAATTCGATTACGCGGAAGGAGACGGAGTGCCGAACTTCTCCCGTCACTCTCGACGGAAAGGGCTTGCTCATGAATCTGTCCAGTGAGAGTGACGGCACCTCGGCCTGTTCCTGCTGTGGTCGCGATTTCCCGACCGTGAAGTTGCACTCCCTGGCAGGGGGAGCTGCCTATATCTGCCGACGTTGCGGACTGTGGGTTGCGATCCGTCGACGCTAGAGAGAACAGCGTGGGTGTACCGCTCTTCAGTAGGCTGCCTGCACCGATACGTCGTCTCGGCCATGGCGTACCGCCGTACGCAACCGGCGCGCGTCGCCCGTGCGGCTCGATCCGGCCCGTACCAAAGCCCGGGTCGGCGGCGTCCACCGCCGCGACCTTTCGCGGCCATGTCGCGCAGATTCTGCGATTGGTTCCCGTCGACCACGTGAAGAGGCTGTTGCTGCGCCTCGTCCAGCGTCACTCGTACACAGATCGGGTTGTCGGACATGTGCAATGCGTTCACCGACTCATCGATCGACCCACCGAGCGCGATGGCCAACGCGTAGCGATGCGGGCGAACCACCCGCGGTTGTCCACAGCGGGAGACCCAGAATCTGCCGTATCCGTCGTCGGCAATGGCTCCGATCCGGATCGCACACGGGGACCGATGCGGCCGTGCACGACGTAGCTGCGAAACCGAGCTCGCTCGTCGGCGTCGCCGACTATTGACGGTTTCGGCACCGACCTCCCAACCCACCTAGCAACTACCGGCATCGCTGACGCCTTGGCGAAGAGATCAGGGCCAAGCGAGAGATGGTGTGTATCGAACATCCTCTCCACACGCTCAAACCGATTGATTCACGTTGCGACAGTGTTTCTGTTGGTCGAGTCCGCCGGTGGAGCAGAACGATCTCGGGAGCGCGGACCCGTAGGTTTTCGCTGGCCGGGAATAGACCTATCCCCATAGGGATCGTCGCTCGGTGTGAGTGAAGGTGAAGATGCTTGCAAGCAGGCTGATGGCTGCGGTAACCAGGAGTACTTGAGGTCCGGTGATCGCGGCACCGATCAGAGCCCCGGCTGCGCCTCCGGCTGCGAAGGACCCGAGAAGCATTGCATAGCAAAGCCAGTCGAGGTAAGTACCGCCGCCCAGTAGGTGTCTTTCGATCCCTTGGCCCAGTTTGACGACGGTGCCGGTGACGTAGCTCAGGGGGATGTAGGTTTCTTCTCGTTTCGTGAATGCTGTGTTGAGCGCGCCGAGAGCGAACGCAACCAACAGAATGGGATAGAAATTTACGTCGTCGGACGCCCAGCCGGATATCCCGATATCGATGAGCCCTGCCGCGGCGAGGGCGATGGTCGTGACAACTGTTGCTCCGTGTGGGTGATTGGACCAGTATCGGCGGCGGCAGATCGACGCGATCACCACTCCCGCCAGAAAGGCACCCATCAAAGCCAGCGCCGCCCACGGCGATGCGCCGGGTGCAACGGGCTTACCTTCCGGACTGCCGAAATGCCCGATGACGGCGCGTTCGGTGTTGCCGGTCATGAACGTCACGAAATACCCCGCCGAATGCAGAAATGCGACAGCACCCACCATTCCGGCCAGCGCGGACAGTATCCACGACAGTCGCGCCTCCGCGCCGACGGCTGTTTCGCGGCTGAGTGCCACAGAAGATGTCATGCAACCAAGTCTCCCGGCCGTGTACGGAGCCGCAAGTCGATGAGGTGCAGCTCACTCGGCGGTTCTTCGGTGTTCGTATTCCCTTCGGAAGCAATCGAACTCCCACCTGCACCTCGTCTGCCGACCTCGGTGACAAGCCCACCCAGCGGTGTAATTTGCGTGCTCAAGTAGCACGAACTCGCGGCCCATCCGCGCGTGGTCAGTTCCATCCCTGTGGATCGGTGGGCGGCACAGTGTCCGGATATCAGCCGATGAGTCGGAAGGCTTCCGTCCCGCCGAGATGTGGGAACGCTGGCGTACTGTCCTGCGGTTCTATCGCTACCCCTCGACGCTACTACTCACCGAGCACGTACCGGGGGAGACTTTTCCCGGTATGTGCAGGTGGCCGGTGCGTCCAGGCCCCGTCGCCGTTCCGATCGACCGGTGGGGTCGTGCCGTTTCCCGCCGACCCGATGCCCCAGGTAGCGGTCGGGGCGGTCATCGCTGCTCACCGCTCCGGGCGACTGCCCCGGCGCGATCCACGCCCGCCCCTGTCGTGGCGACGCGGTCGTGGCGAGCGGGAAACTGACGTCACCGGCACACCACCGCACCCGGTGTCAGCTGCACCAGGCTCGGACTACTAGCTAATCGGTGTCGATGCCCGCCGCCGTGCCCACGCCGCTCTGGCCGATGTGCCTGACCTCGTCGATGATCTCGAGTATCGGATCGAGACTCTGATGCACCGCACCCTGGAACTACTAGACATCGAGCCGGACGCCGAAGCGTCCGTCGAATGGGTCGGCGAACAGTGACCGACACGGACGATCCGCCAACGCCAACGCCAACGCCAACGCCGAAGTCCGTGCGCCGACGTCACGGTTTGTCGGTGCCGGGTCGTCCCGCCGCGGGGCCTCGCTTCTTGATCGAGCGCGTGCGATCGACTGCTTCGATGTCCGCATTGATGGTTCGGCGGAGCTTCCTCAGGGTCAGTGCCGACAGCGGCAGGCTTGCTGCAAGTGCGCCAAGCAGTACCAACACGAAGGAAATGTCAAGGCTCGTCAGTGCGTCGACGGCCAAAAGCACTCCTGCGGCGACACACACGAAGAGCAGGCGTGCACCGTTGTAGGCCAGCACATGAAGGGCAAGCTGCCCGCGAGCAGTTGAGGGTGCGCGGAACACCGGCATCGGCCGTCCTGTCGTGCGTAGGGGCTTCCTGGGACCTTGATTCAAATACTATGGTGCATAGTATTTGATGGAGGAGCAATATGAACAGCAGCAGAAACCCCGCCCGAGGCCGACGGAGCTCGACTCGGCGATCACGCCCAGCCGGAGTGCCCGGGGGCGTGCGCGCTCCCTGGGCGGTGATAGGCGCGGGTGTCGTCATCGTCGTGCTCGTCGGTGCGATCGGATACAACCTGGCCCCCCGCGTCCTCGAACGCAATCAGGCCGAGCGGTTCGCGCCGACCGCCGACGACCCGGACCCCTCCCGCGGCATCGACGGCGTCGTCGAGGTCGAGTATCCGGCCGCGCGGCACGTCGAACCAGCTCAGAGAGTTGCCTACGATCAGAGTCCGCCGTTCGGCGGCCCTCACGACCAGACCTGGGCGACGTGTACCGGAGTGGTGTACCCCGTCCCGCTACGCAGCGAGAACGCGGTTCATTCGCTCGAACACGGGGCGGTGTGGGTGACGTACGACCCGAACCGGGTCTCCTCCGACGAGGTCGGTTCACTCGCCGGGCGGGTCGAGGGCGAGCCCTACACGATGATGTCGCCCTACCCGGGCCTGACGGCACCGATCACGCTGCAGTCGTGGGGCCATCGACTCGAGCTCGACAATGCCTCCGACCGGCGCATCACTCAGTTCGTCGCTGCTCTGCGACAGAACCCCTCGACCCACCCCGAGAGCGGAGCCAGTTGCTCGACCATTCCCGGCGCGTTCGATCCCGACAACCCGCCGCCGTTCGACGCCAGCGAGCCAGGACCGGACGCGGTGCCCCTCGAGGAAGACCCGGCCCTCGACAGTGCGCCAGCGCCGATGGGGGAGGGGAGTCGATGACCGTGCACGGCCAGGCCGACGATGCCCAGATCGACGATGCACAGAACGACAGTGCACAGAATGACGCCGCGGAAACGGGACCCAGATCCAGGCCCAGGGCACTGCTCATCGGCTTGGCGGTGACAGCTCTCGTCCTGTCCGGCGTCCTCATCGGCGTACTGCTCACACCGGACAGCGCACGAGTGGCCGTACCGGCATCGAATTCGGTGGATGTGGGTTTCGCGCAGGACATGTCGGTCCATCACAACCAGGCGATCGAGATGTCGGCGATGGCGTTGGGACGCTCGACGGATCCGGTCATCCGGACCCTCGCCTTCGACGTGTTGACCTCGCAGCAGAGCCAAGTCGGCACGATGCAAGGCTGGTTGACACTGTGGGACAGGCCATATCTGCCCGACGGCCCGACGATGACGTGGATGACCGGGGCCAGCTCGACAGGGGGTCACCCGATGGACATGAGCGCGTCCGCGAACGACAGCGGACAGGACGCGACGTCGATGCCCGGCATGGCCAGTACCGCCGAGCTGACGGCACTTCGCCGGATGAACGCCGAAGAATTCGACGGCCGGTATCTACAACTGCTCCGCCGCCACCATCGTGGGGGAATCCCGATGGCAGAGCAGGGAGCAGCAAACGCGACAGTTCCCGCTGTCGCCGCGCTCGCGGGCTCGATCGCCTCCGCGCAAACCGCCGAGGTCGGTCAGATCGATGTCCTGCTGAGCGCACACGGGGTCTCACCGTTGCCGGAGAGCTGACGCCGATATCTAAATACTATGTTGCATAGTAATAACGATTGGGATGACCCCCATGACCGGCATCGGCACGCATAAAAAGGCGTCGAATCGTCGAGTTACTGTGCAAAGCACTCACTTTCGACGCCGAATCGATAGGCGAAACAGCGACGAATGCAGTCGAGAGTGTGACAGAAGGGGCTTGTGGTGTCGATGGGATCACGCAACACTGACCCACGGCCGACACGGCATCCACTGCGATCGTGACCGGCATTCAACGAGAAGGGTGGGGTGACCACGTGAACAACGCGGGAAAGACGACGCCGAGCGGCGGGCGACGTCGCGCATGCCGAGGTGCGCGGACATACGTGATCGTCGGTGCCGCACTCGGTGCGGTGTTCCTGCACGCCCCGGTAGCCGAAGCGAATCCGGGTCAACCGGCCGTGGAGTCCGGGACGAGGTCGAAGGTCAGCAGACCGCCGACGCCGTCAGCCGGTTGATCCGCCTGGCCGATCGGGCCGCGACAATCGGTACCGATCCGATCGCGGTGGCAGACCTCGCAGCCTTCGCATCCTCGACGTGGGCCGCCGCCCAGGCCGGCGGCGTCATCGCGGACACCGCCGGCCCGGTGTCCGCGTCGGCAGGATGCATCGTCGACGCCATCGCCCGTGGAGTCTCGAATGCCCCGGCGCAGTCCCTGTCCTGCCTGGCCCCGTTGGCGACTCTCGACCCACTCCTGGCCCTTCGTATCGCCGCATCGCTCCAGGTCGACGCCCTCGACCCCGCAGTCCCGCATGACGGCGACCGAGGTGGGGAACAGGATCCGGTGACGGGCAACACCGGCCGCGATTCGCCCGTGCCCGGCACCACCGACACCCCTCCCGCATCCGAGACGACCGCGCCCGAAGATTCTGTTCCTGATGCAGCACAGCAGCGCGGTTCCACGTCCGGTGGCTCGGCCACCTCCCGAGGTACTGCGTCTGCTGTCGCACCCAGCAGCGGACTGGTCACCTCGAATTTCGGCACCCGAAGCGGGACACAACACGGCGGTGTCGACATCGCCGACTCACTGGGCTCACCGATCGTCGCCGCGGCCGATGGAACGGTCATCAGCGCCGGGCCCGCACAGGGCTTCGGGCTGTGGGTTCGGATCAGACACGACGATGGATCGATCACCACCTACTGACGAGGCTCAGCAAAATTCCCCAACCGCGCTCACCGAAATTCCCCACTCGTGAGCGGGTTTCACTGTAGTGGTTGGCGGGTTCCGGTGGTGGCTTTGCGGAGCTTCTCCGATCTCGCGTTGTGGTCCCTTAATCGGTAGGAATCGCC
The DNA here is from genome assembly GCF_022810405.1 of Rhodococcus sp. ARC_M5. GTDB lineage: Bacteria > Actinomycetota > Actinomycetes > Mycobacteriales > Mycobacteriaceae > Rhodococcoides > Rhodococcoides navarretei. Next base: position 13,932 of record NZ_JALGQE010000027.1, on the reverse strand, counting down.
GTCGAGGTTGAGCACGACGGAGCGATGCAGGAGCCGGTCGAGCATGGCCGCTGCGACAGTGTTGTCACCGAGCACTTCACCCCAAGACCCGACACCGCGGTTGGTCGTCATGACGATGCTGGTCTTCATATACCGTTGCGAGACAACCTGAAACAGCGCCGACGCTGCCTCACCGGGCAACTGAAGGTAGCCGAGTTCGTCGATCACCAGCAGCGTCGGGCCGGCATAGAACCGCATCGTCGTAGCCCACCGACCCTCCAACGCAGCTCGATGGCATCGGGCAGCGAGATCAGCAGCGGTGGTGAAATATGTTCGATAGCCGGCATGCGCCGCAGCTCTCGCGAGCCCGACCGACAGATGCGTTTTCCCGACCCCGGGTGGGCCGATGAGCAGCACATTCGTCGCCGTCTCCAAGTATCGGCAGGTCGCGAGCTCGTCGATGAGCTTGCGGTCGACACCGGCTGCGGCGTCGTAGTCGAAGTCCTCGAGCGACGCTGGTGTCGGTAGGCACGCGAACCGCAAGCGTCCGGTCAACCGGCGTGCTTCGGTGGCCTCGACTTCGAGCGAAAGCAACCGGTCCAACGCCGCGGTCATCGACAGTTCCTCCGCTGCTGCTTGGTCGAGGACCGAAGGCAATGCTTCGGCTGCGTCGTGGAGTTTGAGGACCGCGAGATGGCCCCGTAGGCGCTGGTAGAGACTGGCTGCTTCGGCCGTGTTCGGTGCAGGCATCCGGTCGTTTGTTTTCTTGTCGGCCATCAGAGGGTGTTCCTTCCGTGTGCGGCCCGTTCGTAGACCGACAGGTCGTAGACGATCGCACCTTCGGTGCCGGATTCTGTTGCAGCACTAACACATTCGGAAGCATCGCCGGATTCGGGACGTGTTGTGCCGGTGACAGTTCGGAGTGTGTTCGCTGCGGCGAGGGCGTCGGGTCCGGGTGGGATCCGTTCTTTGCGGCGGTGCGGGCGACCGGTGTTCGCACCCGCCATCGCTACTTGTTCGAGGGCGTAGATGTGGCCGTGATCGCGGACCATCGCCCCGGTGCCATCGGCAGCCAGCCGGTGTCGGGCGATGGTGATACCGGAGGTGGTGACGATGTCGATGACATCAGCGCCCAGAACGTGCGTCACTGTCACTGCGGCACAGGCGAGTTCGGGTGGCACCGAGTAGCGGTTGCCGCGATAGGACACCAGTGCTTGGCGAGAGACGACCCGGTCGGTAGTCAGGATCGCCGGATACGCAGCCACCGGCATCGGATGCAACCCTTCGGCGGTGGCGATCGTCGCGACCGACGCCTTCCCGTCTTTGGTGGGCCGCAGCCGGGTGTCGCCGCGCATACTGCAGAACCGGTCGAGGCTTGCTTGGGCTTGCTCGACGCTCAGATCGTCGGCGAGTGTGCGCCACCACCGCTGCGCGGCAGTGTGATTGGACTTCTCCACCGCGCCTTTGCGGTTGCCGCGGCGGGGTGGGCAGATCGCGACGGAGACACCGTAGTGTTTCGCGATGCCGGCGAAACTGGCCGTGACCCGGCCCGACTCCGGATGGCAGACCGTGGCCATCCGATCGAACCGCCACACGCGGCTGACGCCGCCGAGACCTCGACAGATGCGGTCGAGTCCGTCCACGACGTGCGGTTGGGTCATGTTGGGTGCGAGGACCCCGCGCCATTTGCCCGAGCAGGCCAAGGTTCCGACGAACAGATGCGCCATCGCACCCCACCCCCAGGAGTCGGGCGGGTTCGGTAGATCGACCCAATCCCACTGTGTCTCTTCACCGGGCGGGTGATCGATCACCGCGTTCGGTCTTTCGGTGGCGGTCAGGCACGCTTGGCAGATCGGGCGGAGCTTCAGCTCGCGGATCTTGCGGTGCAGCGTTTGATACGACATCGCATATCCGAGGTCTTCGAGCTCGTCGCACAACGTGCGGACCCACAGGTGCGGGTCGTCGATCAGGCGTGCGGTGACGTAGGCCAGGAACACCCCGAAGGGGTCCGGTGTGCTGCGTTTACGCACTCCAGGGGTGGTGGTCCCGTTGAGGTAGGACCGGATGGTCTTGCGGTCGCGGCCGGTGTGTCTCGCGATGTCGGCGATTTTCCAGCCTCGTTGATGCAGGGCGTGTATTTCCACGTCTTCCTCCCGTGTAAGCATGAGGAGCGGGTCTCCTTCGGGTAGCTGGTGTGTGGTCAGAGACCATCAGCATCCGGGGAGACCCGCCCTCGTTGGCGGTGCCACACGGGTGGGGAATTTCAGTGAGCGTCAGTGGGGAATTTCGATGAGCGCCGTCACTACGGGCACAACAACGGAAATTCGGTCACGGTGGGTCAGCGCGTCCGTAAGGGCGATCGGATTGCAGAGGTCGGGAACCGCGGTAACTCGACGGGTCCGCATCTGCATTTCGAGGCGACTTCTCCCGCGGGACAGAAGGTCGATCCGCAAGCCTGGCTCGGTGAGCGTGGAGCCAGAATCGGGGTGGGCACACGTGCGCGATGAATGCGCCCGATCAGGCCCTTGCCAGTAAGCGCGATCAGGCGATGAGCTCGCGGCAGTCCCCGAGCGCGGGACGGCCGCGACAGCTCAGGTCCGTTGACTGGTCTCGCTACCGATCTTTTTCAGAAAGTCGTTGTAGGCGTTGAGTTCGCTGTACCCGTCTTCTTCGGCGTGCCGGTCCGCGGCAGCCGATTCCTCCTTTTCGTCCCGGTTCCACCGAATGCAGAAGATGAGCACCACCAGCAGGGCCACCGGCTCACCGTAGGACCACGCAAGCGCCCCGGCGAGCTTCTGATCGGATACCGGATCGACACCCCACTGCGGGGGAGGGGAGGCGAACGTGGCGAGCATGGGGGTGCTCGACATCATCAGGATGACACCGAAGAACACATGCAACGGCATCTCGACGAACAGGTCGAACAACCGGCCCAGATTGCTCTGCCGAACGGGGAGGGGGCCGACGGCGAGCACAGGGATGATGAACAGCAGCCCGCTGGCGAAGAAGAAGATCTCCATCGATACGTGCCCGATGACTGTGATGGCGAGAACATCGAAGATCGACGACAGATACAGCCCGTAATAGCTGAAGAGGAACAACGGGATCGTCAGACCTGGATGTAGTGCGATGCGCCCGGCGCGGCTACGCAACCCCGTCAGCGCCGCGATCAGTACCCACCGCCCGGCTCCGTGATGAGCGGTGGCACGCAACAGAAGTCGTCCGGGCGAACCCACCACCAACAACGGTGGGATGGTCATCGACAACGTCAGATGCTGGAACATGAAGACGCTGAACAGGCTGTATCCGTAGCGTTCGACCTGCAGTCCGGTCACCAGGACCAGCGCCGCGCAGCCGAGCAGAAAACTCGCACTCCGCCACCGTGACCATGCGATACCCCGGCCGCGGATCCGGTAGAGCCCCCAGCAGTACAGTCCGGCCATGACGATGCCGGCGATCGGCAGGATCGGGAGCGGCGGAAGATCGAAGCTCAGCAACGCTGCCAGGGTCGGCGGGCCTTCCGGGGGAGTTACGGCGGCGATGTTCATCGGGCCCCTGTCATTGCTTGTCCTTGCCTCGGATCACCAACGTCAGGGCGATGGCAGCGAGACCGAGGACAGTCAGGCCCACGATGGAGAGCAGCATCATGGTGTTCTGTTTCGGTGGCCGGTCCTCGCTGGCGGACGGGTTGTTCGGATCGTAGGCCTGCGTCGGCGTGGTCGAGGGAGCCGGCGAGGTCGCACCGCCCTGCGATTGCTGTGCAGCAGCGTCCGGGCGGGTGGCGGTCTCCGCGACGTCGACCGAAAAGCCGTACGACCCGGTGATCGGGTGCCCGTCCGCGGAGGTGACGCGGTAGCCGACGGTGTACTGCCCGTTGGGTAGGCCGTCCTCGAGCAGGACCGATACGTCGGGGCCCTCGACCGTGGCCGTACCCTGCGTCCACTGAGTATCGCCAGGACCTACCACGCTGATGGTCGCGAACGATTCGTTGATGTCCTGATTGAACTTGAGGCCGACGCCGATCGGTGCGAACTCGAGCGTCACATCGGCCGGGGGGTCGGAGCTGACGAGTTCACTGTGCGCCGATGCCGGGGCCGCGGAGAACAGTGCTGTGCCGCACATGAGCACGGCGACCAGCATCCATCGTTTCACGTTCGGTTCTCCTCTGGTCGTACTGATTCTCCTTACTACTATGCGCACTAGTAGTAAGGGGGTGTGAGCCTACGGGGGTCGGTCGACCGTGTTACTTGTCGACGTCCGGCCGTTTCGATACGTCCGGTCCGGCAATCGCTTCGGTGATCACTTCCGAGGGCGCGATCGAATCCGAGTGCGGGCCACCGACGTGCTGCTCGGCGCGGATGCGTTCGACCATGTGCGGATAGTGCAGCTCGAACGCCGGCCGCTCGGAGCGGATCCGGGGCATCTCGATGAAATTGTGCCGCGGGGGTGGGCAACTGGTCGCCCACTCGAGGGAGTTACCGAAGCCCCAGGGGTCGTCGACGGTGACCACTTCGCCGTAGCGGTAGCTCTTGAACACGTTCCAGATGAACGGCAGCGTCGAGGCCCCGAGGACGAACGATCCCACGGTCGAGATCTGGTTGAGGGTGGTGAATCCGTCGGACGGGAGGTAGTCGGCGTAGCGGCGCGGCATTCCTTGGGCGCCGAGCCAGTGCTGGACGAGGAAGGTGGCGTGGAAGCCGAGGAACGTCAGCCAGAAGTGCCACTTGCCCAGTCGTTCGTCGAGCATGCGGCCGGTCATCTTGGGGAACCAGAAGTAGATGCCGGCGTAGGTCGCGAACACGACCGTTCCGAACACGACGTAGTGGAAGTGCGCGACGACGAAGTAGGTGTCGGTGACGTTGAAGTCGATGGGCGGGCTCGCCAGGAGCACTCCGGACAGTCCACCGAAGACGAACGTGATCAGGAATCCGATGGAGAAGAGCATGGGGGATTCGAGGGTGACCTGGCCGCGCCACATGGTGCCGATCCAGTTGAAGATCTTCACCCCGGTCGGCACGGCGATGAGGAAGGTCATGAACGAGAAGAACGGCAGCAGCACGGCACCGGTGGCGTACATGTGGTGCGCCCACACCGCGATGGACAGGGCGGCGATGCCGACGGTGGCGTAGATCAACCCCTTGTACCCGAAGATGGGTTTGCGGGAGAAGACCGGGAAGATCTCCGAGACGATTCCGAAGAACGGTAGCGCGATGATGTAGACCTCGGGGTGTCCGAAGAACCAGAACAGGTGCTGCCAGAGCAACGCTCCGCCGTTGGCGGGATCGAAGATGTGGGTGCCGAGTTTACGGTCGGCGAGCAGGCCCATCAGTGCTGCGGTCAGCAGTGGGAACGCCAGCAGGATCAAGATCGAGGTCACCAGGATGTTCCAGGTGAAGATCGGTAGCCGGAACATCGTCATTCCCGGTGCGCGCAGGCACACCACGGTGGTGACCATGTTGACCCCGCCCAGGATGGTGCCCAGGCCGGCGACGAGCAGGCCCACGATCCACAGGTCGGATCCGATACCGGGGGAGTAGACGGCGCTGCTCAACGGGGTGTACGCGGTCCAGCCGAAGTCTGCGGCACCGCCGGGGCTGATGAAACCTGCGGTGGTGACCAGTGCGCCGAACAGGTACAGCCAGTAGGAGAAGGCATTGAGCCGGGGGAAGGCGACATCGGGTGCGCCGATCTGCAGCGGCAGGATGTAGTTGCCGAAGCCGAAGACGATCGGGGTGGCGTAGAGCAGCAGCATGATCGTGCCGTGCATGGTGAAGAGCTGGTTGTACTGCTCGTTGGAGAGGAACTGCATTCCCGGGACCGCGAGCTCGGAGCGCATGATCAACGCCATCAGGCCACCGACGAGAAAGAACCCGAACGAGGTCACCAAGTACATCAGTCCGATGACCTTCGGATCGGTGGTGGTGACCATCGTGTGCAGGAACGACCCCTTGCGGGCCCCGCGGGGTGGATAGGGGCGAACCGCCGGCGCAGCCGGAGGAGATGTCAGCGCCATCATGGAACCACCTTCGTGTCGCACGCGAATTACAGGACGCGTCCGCCAGCGTAACCCAAATACTATGCAGCATAGTATTTGGGGTTGTTCAGATCAGCAGGACCGCGCACGCTGCGGCGGAGACCGCGCTGAGCGAGACGACGGCCAACACGGCCGGCACGACGAGGGGCAGCACGGCGGCGGCAGCATAAGCGCCCGCTCGGGTTCGGCTCGGTGTTTGCGCGCTCGTGTCGAGGTGATGCAACCGCTCGGTGGTCGAGTCCCCGATCAGGCCCAGTGCCCACAGTGGCCGCGCAGAATGCGCCTGCGAGACCGTCGACAATGCCGAACGTACAGTGTCGGCGCTGGTGACTGCGGCCGCGGACCGGTCGGCTGCGACCTCGACCAGGACCCGTACCGCCGCGGGTGCCGCGGCGAAGAGGGGAACGCGAGGAAGCGCTTTGGCCAGGATCTCGCAGATGTTGACGATGCGGTGATGGCGCCCGCGCAGGTGGGCACGTTCGTGTGCGATCACTGCTCGCTGTTGTTCGGGATCGAGATGGGCGAGCAGGCCTTCGGTGGCCACGACGTAGCCGGGGCGACCGTCGATGCTGTAGGCCAGCGGGAGTGGGTGGTCGAGCCACATGATCGGTTCGGGTCCGGGGTCCGTGCGCGCCACGACGGCGATGACATCGCGGTGATAGTCGCGGACTTTGGACCGCGCTCGAAGCTGACGGCGAGTCGAGCGCAGGACGCGCGCCGATGCCGACGCCGCGAGGACGACCGATGCCCCGGCGACCGCTTCCCCGATCCACGGCTGGGCCGCGTGTTGCAGCGAGCCCAGGCAGCGGACGGCGAGTTCGACCATGCCCTCGGCCGGCGCATGGCCGGGCCAGAGCAACACCGCCACCGCGGATCCCACGAGAAACAGCACCCCGGCGATGCTGCCGATCCAAGCGGTCAAGGCGAGAGAGGGGCCGACGGTGCGGGTGAGTGAGGTCAGCAGCGGCGGCATGGCAACGGCCACCAGGGTCGCGGCGAGGAGTAATGCCAGTGCGACGATCACCGGTTCGCGTCCGGCAGGTTCCCCCGCAGGGCGTCCAGTTCGTCGTCGGTGACGGTTTTCGCGAAATGCATCAGCACGGCGGCCGAGTCGGTGCTGGTGTCGAGGATTTCGCGCAGCGCTTGCGAGGTGGCCTCGGCCCGAGATTGCACGGGCGAGTAGAGATAGGCGCGTGACTGCTTGGTCCGCTCGACCCACCCCTTCTCGTGGAGATGGGTCACGACGGTCAGGATCGTGGTGTAGGCGGGGTTTCTGTCGGCCATGCGTTCACGCAGGTCGTGGACCGACTGCGGTCGATCACATTGCCAGAGCACGTTCATCACCTCCGCTTCGAGATCACCGAGCCTTTTCATCGCCAGTTCTTCTTTCCTCGTCGTGTCAGGTGATATCGACTCCGCGTGCCGACAGCCACGCCGTCGGGTCGGACTTGGCACCGTCGGGTTGCCACACTTCGTAATGCAGGTGGGGTCCGGTGGATTGGCCTCGGTTGCCTACCGTAGCAATGAGCTCGCCGGCTTTCACGCGTTGACCGGCGGTGACGAGCGCCTGGTCTATGTGGCCGTACACCCCGATCGTGCCGTCGTCCTGACGAATACGCACCCACAGGCCGAACCCTTGCGCCGGCCCTGCTTCGATGACCTCACCGTCGGTCACCGATACGATCGGCGTCCCGATCGTATTGGCGATGTCGAGTCCGTAATGCGTTGTCCCCCAACGCGGCCCAGAACTGGAGGTCAATGTGCCCGACACCGGCACCACCGAGAGCGGGCGCCGCGCCTCGGCATCGCGTGCGGCGCGCTCCGCCGCCCGAACTCCCCCCTCGGCGAGTTGCTCGGTCATGCGCTGCGCGAGCCGGCCGACATCGAGATCGGGCATTTGCAACACCTGCGGGGGTGAGGCGACGACCGGGCTCGGCGGCAGGACGCCGGCGGGAGGGCTATCGATACTCGCAGCGCTGAGCGCCACACTGTCCTGCGACCCGGTGTTCGGAGACGTCGCTGCCGCGGACAGAAAGGCACCGACCGCGACCGACGCAGCGATGGCGCGGCCACCCGGCTTCGGCACCCGGCGGCGATGAAGTCCGCGGCGAGCACGTCGCGACACGGCCTGCACTACATCGCGGCCACCGTCGCCGTGTGTCGTCTCGTCCGGACCGGCCACGTGCACCCACATCGACGCGGCAGTGTCCGCGGCCGCGGTGTCCCAGGCGGCGCTGACCGCGTGAGCGGGTACATCCGGTGCGGGCGTCTGCGCCGAAGGCGTGTGCTCGTCCTGCGACCGATTGTCGGAGTACACGGTCTCGGCGGGCGACTCGGTCACGAAACGCGAGGGTGCGAACCCGGCGTGTCGATGACGGGGGTGATCGATGAGCGCCGTCGGCCTGTTGCCGACGGGCATCGAGACCGCGACGCCGGGTGCCGGCGCTGCGTAGTCGTCGTCGATCGGATCGGGTGTGCGGTGTCGGGCCAAGATCACAATCCTTGGTGGCTACGAGGCCGTGGCCTCGCTCGAGATAACGAAATGGTGACGGTCAGGCCACAGGTTACTACTATCGAGCATAGTTTTTCCATCCCACTCGACCCGGATTCGTCCGTACCGCTGGTCACGGTCCTCGGAGGACATCCCGCCGGGCTACGACATCCCGCCGGGCTACGACATCCCGCCGGGCTACGACATCCGCACCGGAACAGGGCTGGGCGTTTCGGGTATCAGGGGTGATCGCGCCGAGAGGACAGGCCACCGAGCATGGTGTTGTACGCCTCGAGTTCGGTATCACCTTGATCGTCGACTCGGCGGTCTCGTTGCCGTGCCGCGCTCTCGTCGGCCGCCGACCACCGGACCGCGGCGAGAACCGCGGCAGCGAGCAACGGCAACTCCCCGATGCCCCACGCCAGAGTGCCGCCGCGCCGCTGGTCGGCCAGCAGGTCTGCGTTCCAGTCCAGACGCAGTCCGCTGTAGAAGCTCGCTCCGAGCGCGGTCTCGAGATCGATCGTCACGACGAGGAAGAATGCGAACCCGGCCAATGCGGTGATACTCGCGAGCAACTTCGTCAGTCCCGCGATCGGTCTCGGTACCGGGTCTTCGCCGACCGTGCCCCAGAACATCACCATCCCGACGGTCAGGAACCAGCCCTTCATCACCATGTGTGCCACATGCGAGTCGGCGACGGTGTCGAACAGTCCGCCGGGGTAGAGCAGGTAGAAGCTGCTCAGGAACACCGTGGTGCTGACCCACGGGTGTATCGCGATCCGGGCTGCTCGGCTCTGCCATGCAGCCCGGAGCCATTCGCGCGAGCCCGGTGCTTCGGCGGCCGACGCGGTCGGCAGGACCGAGGCGAACAAGGTTGCCGGTCGGCCGAGGACCAACAGCAACGGCACGGCGACGGCGACCGCGGTCAGTCCCGCCATGTGCACGCTGAACATCGCCGGGCTGTAGAACCCGACCCCGGACGAGGTCGCCACGAGCAGCACCGCAGTACCCGCCAACCAGCTCGCTGTCCACCGCCGCCGCCATGACAGGCCTGCCCGCCGACGGCGCCGCACGGCCACCAGATACAGGACGGCCGCGATCACCGCCGCGGAGCCGAACACCAGGTCGAAACGCCACTCGAACGCCAACCGCGCAGCGGTGGGCGGGCCGTCCAACACGTAGCCCAAGGCCTCTTCGTGCGCCTGGGGCAGCGAGGTGTCCTGCGGCGGGGGCGGGGGAGTGCGGCCCAGTGCGACCGCCAGGCCCACGGTGGTGACGAGAACGAGGGTCTCGATCATCGACAACGTGATCAGGGATCTGCGCCTCGCGGGGTCGTGAGCCAGAGCGCGGACCGTTCGTCGTCGCTGTATCCACCCGAGGGTCCCCACGATCGCCAGAGCTGCGATCTTCGCCAGTATCAGAGCGCCGTACGTCGAATCCCACAGCGACGTCACGGGCACTCGCACGGCAGCGTTGACCACTCCGGAGACCGCCATGATCACGAACGCGACCAGAGCGAGCGTCGAGTAGCGGCGGGTCGCGACGGCAAGGTGCCCACCTCCGCGCAGCGCATGAGCGAGAAGTGCGAGGAGTCCGCCCACCCACAGCGCGGCAGCGAGGATGTGCAGGATCAACGAGTTCGTCGCGATGTCGTGATTGCCGCCGGTCGAGGAGTGGCCGGTGACCGCGCGCGGGATCAACGCGAGCATCGACAGGGCGAACAAGGCGGGGGTCCATCGATGCCGCAACACCGCCGCGCATGCTGCGGCGGTGATCGCCGCGACCGCAGAGGTGATGGCCCATGCAGTGGAGGCCTCGACATCGCCGATCGCACCGAGGAACTGCACCGGTTGCGCTGCAACGGATCCGACAGGTTGACCCGAGGCGTCCGAGAGTGTCAGCGGCACCAACGCCGCCGCGCACACCGCCCACACTGCGGAGGCCTTCGCCGCGGTGCGGACGGCTACGTACCCGTCGATGTCGAGCACACCCGACCTCTGAGGCGGAACGAGAAATGCCGCGAGGAGCAGCGACCCCGCCGCCACGACGGCAGCCACCTCGCCGATCGCGGTCAGTGCCGGGATCCCGTACGTGGTGATCGGGCCCGGATCGGGCAGACCCAACAGCACGAGCGCTTGCGACGTCGACATCGCTGCGAGCAGTGCAGCGACCACCGCGGCAATCGCTGCGCACAGCACCATCACCTGCGATCCGGAGCGTCGATCCACTGCGCCGCGGGTCGAATGGGCCGCTTCGGTGGCCATGGTGTGCGCCTCTTCCCGGTGGATCGTGTTTCCGGCATGGGCGCGAGGCAGTCCGACCTGCGCCGACAATGAACTACTACGAATGATAGTTGTACGAGTCCGGGCAGCCACCGCCGGATGATCCTTCAACACTTGCATGTATGCGCATATCGCAATATGTTGTCGTTCTGCGGATCTGACACGACGAAGGAGCAACGATGGGGCACGGACATGGCCACGGGATAGAGCCGGGTTCACCGGCCAGCGCGTCCGGTAAGCACCTCGGGCGACTGTGGATCGCTGTCGGTCTGGGGGCGGTCACCCTGGTGACGCAGGTCGTCGTCGGCCTGTCCACCTCGTCGCTGGCGTTGCTCTCCGATTCCGCACACGTGTTCACCGACGTGTTCGGGGTGCTGATGGCGATCGTGGCGATCACACTCGCACAGCGACGATCGACCAAGGCTGCCCGCACGTTCGGGCTCTACCGAGCCGAGGTGTTCGCCGCATTGTTCAATGCACTTCTGCTGTTCGGTGTGGCCGGTTGGATTCTCTACGAAGCCGCGCAACGCATCACGAATCCGCCCGAGGTCCCCGGCGTCCCGGTGATGGCGGTGGCCACCCTCGGGCTCGTGATGAACCTCATCGCGTTCGTCCTGCTGCGCAGCGGCGCCAAGGACAGCCTCAATGTTCGGGGTGCGTATCTCGAGGTGATGGCGGACATGCTCGGCTCGATCGGCGTACTGGTCAGCGGACTGGTCACCGTCCTGTTCGGGTGGCGGTACGCCGACCCGGTCATCGCGGTCGCCATCGGCGTGTTCGTCCTGCCACGCGCGTTCAACCTGGGCCGTCACGCCGTACGAATTCTGCTGCAACATGCTCCGGCGGGCATCGATGTCGCCGCCGTGGAAAGGGCCCTGACCGATGTCGACGATGTCGAAGAGGTGCACGATCTGCACATATGGACACTGACGTCGGGGATGGAGGTCGCGTCGGCGCATCTGACGGTCGCCCCGGAGGCCGAGACACCGCGGGTGCTCGCTGCAGCGCAGCAGGTTCTCCGCAACGAGTTCGGTCTCGAACACGCCACTGTGCAGGTCGAACCCCGGGAAGGCGAAGGCCGGTGCCGAGAGGTCAATTGGTAGGCAGGTCTCGACCCGGTGCGCGATCGGCACGCTGTGCTGTCGTCGACACGGCAGCGATGTACCGAACCGGCACCCGTCGGGTGGGGGCACAGAGTGGGTCCTCGAGTGCCGCACATCGGCCCGGTCGAGACCGTTCACCCCGAACCCGTCCACCTCGCATGTTCGCGCCCGGTGATGGATCAGTCGACGGTGAGGGTATCGACGGTTCTGGTCACGGCACGGTTCGGCAGTGGCTCGGTGGCGGGGCTGCGCATGACCGCCCCGTCGGTGATCGAGAACGCACTGTTGTGGCAGGGGCACTCGATCGTGCCGTTGCGAACTCGGTTCACTGTGCACCCTCGGTGAGAACAGATAGCCGAGAAGGCCCGGAAGATACCGGGTTCCGGTTGGGTGACGACGACCTGCCGGTCGGCGAGCACGATTCCACCGCCGACAGGAACATCGTTCACCGACAAGGTGACGGGACCGTCGGAAGCGGTGTCCTCACCGGACGGGGCTTCGCCGACGCTGCATCCGGCGGCAGTCAGGCACGCTGTAGCGCAGCTCGTAGCGAGAAAAATACGGCGCGGTAGCGCCGGGATGTCCTCGCTCATACAGCAGGCTCCCCTCGGTACGCCTCGGTGAGCGAGAGGCGACGATCGCGTGTCGGTGGTTGTAGTCGACTATGTTTCGAGCAGTTCCGGTGTCGATCACCCTCACTGTTCGAGCGGATCAGCATGATTGTCCTGTCGCGAATGTATGTGCACTGCAGGGCATTCGATTCGAACGCCGAGATATCTCATGCACGTTCACGATCCGGCGCTGTCGGGCACTGCGGGCAGAGGGGCAACCCTTGTGCCCTCTCGCGTGCCAGTGCCGCCCCGATCATCAGCACCACCCCGCAGGTGATGTAGATGTCGGCGAGGTTGAATGTCGGCCACCAACCGGTGTGAAAGTAGTCCGTGACCGCACCGTCGACAAGCCGGTCCAGAACGTTGGACAGCGCGCCGGCGAGGATCAACGCCAGCGCCACCGTGGTCCACTGCTCCCCGTGCCGAGCGCTGTGCCATCCGTAGGCCGCGACCCCGGCGGTGATCGTCGCCGTGACCGACACGATCACCCATAGGGGCAGCGAATTGCCCAGACTGAAGGCCATTCCGCGGTTGAAGGCGAGCCGCAATTCGAGGATCGGTAGTGGGATCGGAGAGCCGACCAATGCTTCTTGCGCCCAGTAGTCGACGGTCAGCGCGGTAGCGACCAATGTCAGCACGAGAGTCACTGCGTAAGCACGCAGCCGCGTGGGAGACGTGGTGGGCGAGCGGTTCACGGATCCTCGTTCTCGGGTGTGTATCTCGGACAGGTGCTGGGTGTCGACGGAAGGGGATCGGTCACCGCCGCAGAGTTGCCATCACATAAAATACTATGCACCATAGTAGTTGATGAACGGCAGAGGCTCCTCCGGTACCGGCTGCACGCGCGTGCCGTCATGAGATCGGCTCCCGGCATCGAGCCCGGGCCTCGACCTCTCGTCTACGACCCGAGCCGGGCGCGGTGGGTGACCGGCAGCAACGGAGTCCGCGCGTGGATCCGGCTCCTCGCCGCCGCCTCATCCGGGCTGATGTTGTATGCCACATTCCCGCCCATCGATCTGTGGTTTCTCGCTCCGGTAGCACTTGCAATGCTGCTGTTGGCTGTGCGCGGGCGAGGGGCGCGTGCGGGGGCCGGCTACGGCTTCGTCGCCGGCTCGGCGTTCTTCGTGCCTCTGCTGCCGTGGGTGGGGGAGTACGTCGGATCGGTGCCGTGGCTGGCGCTGTCCGTCGTTCAAGCACTCTTCGTGGCACTGTTCGGTGCGGTAGCGGATCGGATGTCCCGACTGCCGTGGGCGCCGGTCTGGGTGGCGAGCGCCTGGGTGGCGATGGAAGCGGCACGATCTCGGGTCCCGTTCGGCGGCTTCCCTTGGGGCCGCATCGCATTCGGTCAATCCGACGGGCCGCTGCTGCCTCTGGCTGCGGTGATCGGCGCGCCGGGGTTGTCGTTCGTCGTGGTGCTGATCGGGTCCGCTCT
>NZ_JALGQE010000074.1 GCF_022810405.1 Rhodococcus sp. ARC_M5 | reverse complement strand
CCTCGAACACCTCGAGCGGTCGGGCGCATGTCGAGCCGTGAATGCGCATACCTGCGGTGCTGCTGCACCACCGAACCGCCGCCTCCTGCGCTTGCTCGAGACTGTTGAATCGTTCACCCGCCCAGAAGTTTCCGCGCACGTACTGCACGGTGCGTTCGACTCTCGGTTTGTCCTTCGGCGACCTCACCCGCGCCGGGTCGGTGATGAACCCGACGTGGGCGCTGTAGTCGAGCCAGCCATCGCTCAACCGCG
>NZ_JALGQE010000073.1 GCF_022810405.1 Rhodococcus sp. ARC_M5 | reverse complement strand
CCTCGAACACCTCGAGCGGTCGGGCGCATGTCGAGCCGTGAATGCGCATACCTGCGGTGCTGCTGCACCACCGAACCGCCGCCTCCTGCGCTTGCTCGAGACTGTTGAATCGTTCACCCGCCCAGAAAGTTTCCGCGCACGTACTGCACGGTGCGTTCGACTCTCGGTTTGTCCTTCGGCGACCTCACCCGCGCCGGGTCGGTGATGAACCCGACGTGGGCGCTGTAGTCGAGCCAGCCATCGCTCAACCGCG
>NZ_JALGQE010000072.1 GCF_022810405.1 Rhodococcus sp. ARC_M5 | reverse complement strand
TGAACTTCTACAACACTCGACGTAGGCACTCCACGATCGGAATGCTCAGCCCCCACAATTACGAACAGTCACTGAACGCGCCGATTATGGCCGCGTAGCCACTGTCCACTTTTCGGGGTGAACCTCAATCGTCGAACTAGCTGCCGAGCCGCCCACACTCGTCCAGACACCAACCCCGATCGCGCGATTCAGGGTAGAACCCACCGAAGGCGCGCGAGGCCTGAACGGTCGGCCGGGCGTTGCCCTCGACATCG
>NZ_JALGQE010000071.1 GCF_022810405.1 Rhodococcus sp. ARC_M5 | reverse complement strand
CTTGTGGCCCGGGCATGGCAGGCGCTGGCGACACGTTAGTCCTGCAGTCGCATGAAACAGTCTTGCGGTAAAGGCCCGCAACTCAGGCAGTCTGCGAGCGAATTAGGCTGTGCTGCCGAATATTCGACGGTATGCGTCCAGTTCTTCTTCGTCAACATCGATTTCGCCGAAGAGTACGTACATTGTTGTGTCCCATGGGCGAAGGCCATCGTGCCTGGGAGTGAGAAGAACCGCGACCGTCCGGCAAGCATCAAC
>NZ_JALGQE010000070.1 GCF_022810405.1 Rhodococcus sp. ARC_M5 | reverse complement strand
GTTCGCCGCTCGTGTACCCCGAAAGGCCTTACCGCTCGACTTGCATGTGTTAAGCACGCCGCCAGCGTTCGTCCTGAGCCAGGATCAAACTCTCCGTAAAAGACCTGCGAAACAACAACCCCCGAAGAGGCTGCGAATCAGTCAAAGACATCAAGTCAAATCACTAGCAAAAAACTCAACTAGCATTTCAAACAACACCCGACAACAACCACCACAAGCGGATGGCTGATACATCGAATGCTTTCACCAAATAAA
>NZ_JALGQE010000069.1 GCF_022810405.1 Rhodococcus sp. ARC_M5 | reverse complement strand
AAAATTCGGCACTGACATTCATCGACACACTGTTGAGTTCTCAAAGAACACGCACACACTCTCGACCCACGAACACACCGTCCGAAGGCCTCCAGGGCAACTGTTCCAGCCTATCCCAGCTTGGTCTCGGACACAAGGCCCGACTCTTGGGGGATAAAACCTGCCAGGCCACACGTCCAACCTCGTATCCCAGTCCGTGAAGACCAGGTCGGTGTCCGTCGCTCTGACTCGACAAAAGTTACGCCACCAACCCCA
>NZ_JALGQE010000068.1 GCF_022810405.1 Rhodococcus sp. ARC_M5 | reverse complement strand
TCAGCACCACCGTCTTCGTCGGCGTCGACACACACAAGAACACCAATCACGCCGCGATCATCGACCACCTCGGACGCGAGGTCGGCGACCGAGAATTCCCCACCACCGCCGCCGGCCACGTGGACCTAATCGCCTGGATCACCGCGGCCGGAAAGGTCGAGCGAATCGGAGTCGAAGGTACCGGCAGTTATGGATCGACTCTGGCCACTGCGCTACGCCTGAGCGGGCTCGAGGTCGTCGATGTCGATCGCCCCG
>NZ_JALGQE010000067.1 GCF_022810405.1 Rhodococcus sp. ARC_M5 | reverse complement strand
GTTGATGCTTGCCGGACGGTCGCGGTTCTTCTCACTCCCAGGCACGATGGCCTTCGCCCATGGGACACAACAATGTACGTACTCTTCGGCGAAATCGATGTTGACGAAGAAGAACTGGACGCATACCTTCGAATATTCGGCAGCACAGCCTAATTCGCTCGCAGACTGCCTGAGTTGCGGGCCTTTACCGCAAGACTGTTTCATGCGACTGCAGGACTAACGTGTCGCCAGCGCCTGCCATGCCCGGGCCACAAG
>NZ_JALGQE010000066.1 GCF_022810405.1 Rhodococcus sp. ARC_M5 | reverse complement strand
GCCTCGACGGTGGCACCTGGGACGTCGACAACAACATCTGGCTGATCGGTGACGACGACGAGGTGGTGATCGTCGACGCCGCACACACCGCGGCCCCGATCGTCGACGCGGTTGCCGGCCGCACCGTGACGGCGATCGTCTGCACCCACGGACACAACGACCACGTGACCGTGGCACCCGAACTCTCGGAGACCCTCGACGCGCCGATTCTGCTGCACCCCGCCGACGACATGCTGTGGGAACAGACGCACCCGGGA
>NZ_JALGQE010000065.1 GCF_022810405.1 Rhodococcus sp. ARC_M5 | reverse complement strand
GCCTCGACGGTGGCACCTGGGACGTCGACAACAACATCTGGCTGATCGGTGACGACGACGAGGTGGTGATCGTCGACGCCGCACACACCGCGGCCCCGATCGTCGACGCGGTTGCCGGCCGCACCGTCAAGGCGATCGTCTGCACCCACGGACACAACGACCACGTGACCGTGGCACCCGAACTCTCGGAGACCCTCGACGCGCCGATTCTGCTGCACCCCGCCGACGACATGCTGTGGGAACAGACGCACCCGGGA
>NZ_JALGQE010000026.1 GCF_022810405.1 Rhodococcus sp. ARC_M5 | reverse complement strand
TCCCATACGGCAACCGGCAGTACTCGAACACCATCTCCCGGATCTGCTCCCCTGTGAATTCAGCACTCAACATGCGGTAACCCTCCATAGCTTCTCGAATGACTCACCAGAAGCTTGGCAAAGAGGGTGCGAGCGGAATGGTTACCTATTCCGCGAGCGTCTGGCGAATGCGCGCGCGTTTGTCGCTTGGGGGGTGTCGGCTCAGGCGTCGAGTTCCCGGGCACTGACGAAGCGCCTGGGCTGACCGGTAAGCGGGTCCGTGAAGTTCAGCGACCGAGCGAGAAGCTGCAACGGCCGGGTGAAGTCGTCTGCCGGCACAGAGGTGAACTCCGGATAGTACGGGTCGTTCACGATGGGAATACCCAACGAGGACAAGTGGATCCGCAGCTGATGGGTCTTGCCCGTCTTGGGAAAGAGTCGATATCGGGCGGAAGTACCCAAAATGTCGATCAGTTCGATCAGGGTCTCACTGTTCGGCTCCCCCGGCTCCTCGTACGCCGTCATGACACCGTGTTCCTTGAGGATCCTGCTACGCACGACGCGCGGAAACTCCAGTGCTGCATCGAATCCCGCGACGGCCTCGTACTCCTTGGTGACGTTCCGGGAGGAGAAGAGTTCCTGATACGGCCGTCGGGCATGCTTGGTCTTGGTGAAGAGCAACACCCCGGCGGTGGCGCGATCCAGTCGGTGCGCGGGCGTGAGGTCGGGGCAATCGAACTGCTGTCGGAGCCGTACCGTCGCCGTTTCGGTGACGTGCCGACCACGCGGGATGGTGGCGAGGAAGTGCGGCTTGTCGACCACCAACAGGTCATCGTCCTCGTGCAGCATTCCGATCTCGAAGGGGACCGGAATCTCCTGCGCTGGAACGCGATAGAAGTACACCTGACTTCCGGCTCGGTACCGCGTGGCGTCGGAGATGGGCCTGCTCTTCTCGTCCACCACTTCGGCGTCGTGCATGGCCCGTCGCCAGTCGTCATCGGGCAGCTCACGTTCGAGGTACTCCACGATGGTGGTGGCCGAATCACCATGCGGCAACAGCAGTCTCAGCGGAGCGAGACCGTCCCGGAAGGGCAGCATTGTCTACGCGCAGTCTCGACAGATCAACCGCAGACCACGTCCGGCGTCGCCGTCGAAGTCCTGGTACCGCGACGTCGGATTACCGCAGGCACTGCAGCGACCGATGACGGCGGTGTGATCGGAGAAGTTCTGCGCCATCCGCTTGTCGAAGACGAACAGCGAACCCTCCCACAGCGCGTCGTCACCGAAAGTCTCTGCGTACCGGACGATTCCGCCGTCGAGCTGATACACCTCTTCGAACCCACGGGCCACCATCAAAGACGAGAGCACCTCGCACCGCACTCCCCCGGTGCAGTACGTGACCACCGGGGACTGCTTCAGGTGGTCGTAGGCACCGGAATCGAGCTGCGAGACGAAGTCTCTGGTCGTCTCGACGTCGGGCACTACCGCGTTCTTGAATTTTCCGATCTCGGCCTCGAAGGCGTTGCGGCCATCGAAGAAGACGACGTCGTCGCCACGGGAATCGACGAGCTCGTGCACCTGCTGCGGGCTCAGATGAGTGCCACCGCCGACAACACCGTCGGCATCGACCTTCAACTCGCCTGGCGCACCGAACGTGACGATCTCGTCGCGCACCCGCACACTCAGGCGCGGGAAATCGTTGCCGAGTCCATCGGACCACTTGATGTCGGCCGACTTGAACGCCGGATAGCTGCGGGTGCCGCGGACGTACCTCTTGACGTCGTCGACGTCACCGCCGACTGTCGCGTTGATGCCGTGCTCGGAGATCAGGATGCGTCCGGTCAGGTTGTTGGACGCGGCCAGCGTCTGTTGCCACAGCCTGATCGCGTCGGGATCGGGCAGCGGAGTGAACACGTAGAACAGGACGATTTTCGGTACAGCCACGCCGACCAGTATGGCGCGTTGTCAGGCAGGTGGTGCCGCCGCCCGGACGCGCTGGGTGCCGGAGTCCACGGTGAAGCCCGCTCCCCAGTAGACGCCGGTCTGCGGATCCTCCTTGGCGGTGAGGAACCAGTGGTCCATCCTCGCGGCCGTTCGGGTGACCTCGAAGACGCCGAAACCGTGACTGTCGAGGTCGACGAACTTCACGTGCTGGTTGAGAGCCTTGAATGCCTCCTCGGCGACCCGGCCCAGTGTGTGCGGCGGAGTACGCGTCAGGTCGTCAATGTTGGCCGAGCTCACCGAGGTGACGACCAGCTCGGTGGCGGCAGGTTCGGTGGTGGCGTACTGGGCCGCATCGAGGGGTACCTCGCAGGCCCAGGCCGAGTGGATGTCGCCGGTGATGAACACCGTGTTGTCGACGCCTGCGTCCACGATGGCACCGAGCAGCTTGCGGCGGTCGGCGGTGTAGCCGTCCCACGGGTCGGCGTTGTACGGCAGACCGCCCTCCGGGATCCCGAGCAGCGACGTGACCGCCCTGGCGGCATCGCGATCGAGCGGCGGGATGAGAGTGGGCGTGATCATCACCGGGTTGCCGACGATCTTCCACTGCGTCGGCGACGAGACGATGCCGTCGGTGAGCCACTGCATTTGCTCCGCGCCGGTGATGGTCCGGTTGGGCGAATCCACCTCGGGCCCGTTGAACGGCAGCACCTGCTGCGAGCGGTAGGTGCGCAGGTCCAGCATCGAGAGCTCGAGGAGGTTTCCGAACCGCAGCCTGCGATAGAGGTGACGGTTGGTCGCGGTGCCTGCCGCTCGTACCGGCATCCACTCGTAGTACGCCTGCTCGGAATGGGCCTTGCGGGTGGACCAATCGCCCTCGGTGCCCGGAGTGTGGTTCTGCGCGCCGGTGTCGTAGGCATCGTTGGCGGATTCGTGGTCGTCCCACGTGCAGATCCACGGCACCCCGACGTGCGCGGCCTGCAGATCGGGATCGGACTTGTACTGGCCGTGACGCTGCCGGTAGTCGGCGAGCGTGACGATCTCGTGGGTGGGCGAATGCTGGCGAATCACCCCGTCGCGGCCCGGGAATCCGCCCGTCTCGTATTCGTAGATGTAGTCGCCGAGATGGACGATGGCGTCCAGGTCGCCGCGGGCGGCCAGATGCCGGTACGCGCCGAAGTAGCCCGACTCCCAGTTGGAGCACGAGACGACTCCGAAACGCATCGCGTCGATGTCGGCGTTATTGGCCGGGGCGGTGCGCGTGATTCCGACGGCCGATGCCGCATCCTTCGTCCGGAAATCGTAGAAGTACGTGGTGTCTGCGCTGAGGCCGTCGACGTCGACTTTGACGGTGTGGTCGGTGTCGGGGCCGGTTGCGACGGTTCCGGAGGAGACGACGTCACCCATGTCTGCACTGCGGGAAATCCGCCACGTCACCGACACCTGCGGGCCGACGCCGGAGCCCGGGGTGGCGTCGGGAGTGGGGGTGAGCCGAGTCCAGAGGACGATCGCGTCGGGCAACGGATCTCCCGATGCCACCCCGTGCAGAAAGCCGCGGTCGCTGCCCTGAGCGAATGCGGTCGCCGGCAGTGTCGTGGCCACTCCGACCACCGCGACGGCCACCGACGACGAGCGAAGAAACGTCCTTCTGGAAAGCGCAGACTCAGCGTGCATCGGGTCAGTCCATGCGATGGATGGTCGGTGGTCAAGTAAGGCGCGCCTGGGTCGGCCGCATTGTTCACCAGCTGGCCATGCGCCGGACGCTGGTTTGCCGTCGTCGCTGCGGGAGAACACTCCGAGAATGGACGCTCTGTGGTTGTTCGGTGATCAGCTCGGCCAACACTTTCACTCGGTGGACGAGCACGCCGACCGAGATGTGCTGATGATCGAGTCCCGACGCGTGTTCCGGCGTCGGCGATACCACCGGCAGAAGCTCCATCTCGTGTTGTCGGGGATGCGTCATCTGGCCGACGAGCTGGGTGATCGCGTCACCTACCTGCAGACCGAGACGTATCGCGAAGGGTTGGCCGAGTACGGCAAACCCGTGGTGGTGTTCGAGCCGACGTCACACGCGGCGGAGAAGTTCGTCGCCGCGCTGCACGAGGAGGGACTGGTCTCGGAGATTCTGCCGACGCCGATGTTCGCGCTTCCCCGGGCCGAGTTCGCCGAGTGGGCGGCCGAACGCGGGACCTTCCGCATGGAGACGTTCTACCGCGAGCAACGCAAGAAGTTCGATGTGTTGATGGACGGTGCCGACCCGGTCTCGGGTAAATGGAACCTCGATGCCGAGAACCAGTCGCCACCACCGAAGGGACGCCTGACCCTGGGTGTGGAAGAACCGTGGTGGCCGACCGAGGATGCCATCGACGACGCGGTTCGTGCAGATCTCGACTCGTGGGACCTCGATACCGTCGGAGTCGATGGGCCTCGCGTGTTCGCAGTGACCGCGGCCGAGGCGTCGGAGGCGTTGTCGCACTTCATCAATTACCGCTTGGACGACTTCGGTAAGTACGAGGACGCGGTGATGGCCGACGACTGGACGATGTCCCACTCACTGCTTTCGGTCCCGCTCAATCTCGGCCTGCTGCAACCGTTGGACGTCGCACACGCAGCCGAGGACGCCCACCGAGACGGCACCCCGCTGGCGAGCGTGGAGGGTTTCGTTCGGCAGATCCTCGGCTGGCGCGAATACGTGTGGCACCTGTACTGGCATCTGGGGCCGGAGTACCTCGGCGCAACAAGCTCGAAGCCCATGAGCCACTGCCGGATTGGCTGACGGAGTTGGACGGCGACGCCGTGGTGGCGAAGTGCCTGTCCAGCACCGTCGACGGCGTGCGCGACCGCGGCTGGGTGCACCACATTCCCCGACTGATGATCCTGGGAAACTTTGCGCTGCAACATGCGTGGGACCCACGAGCGTTGACCGACTGGTTCGCAACAGCTTTCGTCGACGGGTTCGCCTGGGTGATGCCGGTGAACGTGATCGGCATGAGTCAACACGCGGACGGCGGAGTGATCGCCACCAAGCCCTACGCCTCGGGCGGGGCTTACCTGAACCGCATGACCGACTACTGCAAGCCGTGCGAGTTCAACCCGAAAAAGCGACTGGGCGACGACGCCTGCCCCTTCACCGCCGGCTACTGGGCATTCGTCCACCGGCACCGCGAGATGTTGGCGCTCAATCACCGTACGGCGAGGCAGGTGTCGTCGATGAACCGATTGAGCGACCTCGAGCAGGTGCTGGAACAGGAACGGCAACGCGAGGTCTACTGACGCGTTGGGTTCTCGAACCGTCAGCCGAATTGGCAGATCAATGGCGCGCAGGTTCGGCGTGGCTGACGACGCCGTCCCGGGAGACTTCGAGAGTCGACGGTCCCTTACCACGACCCACCGACAGGTTCTGAGTCTCGAATAGTTAAGTAGGGCAACAGTTTTCGATTCAACGATGGTTGCCAGTCGAACGCACGTTCGATACACTTGCTTCCATGACCACGGAGATCTGGCAACTGAGCGAGAGCGAACTCCTCGCCGACGCCGCCACGGTTTCCCATGAGATTCAGTTGTTGGAGGCCCGACGCATCGCCCTCGTCGCCGAGA
This sequence comes from Rhodococcus sp. ARC_M5, assembly GCF_022810405.1. Lineage (GTDB taxonomy): Bacteria > Actinomycetota > Actinomycetes > Mycobacteriales > Mycobacteriaceae > Rhodococcoides > Rhodococcoides navarretei. The sequence continues at coordinate 38,272 of NZ_JALGQE010000026.1, read as the reverse complement.
TCGACACCCGCGTCTCCCGTGAGAAACTCGGATTCCCCGGACCCGCCGGCTGGCTGACCTCCACCACCCTGCTCTCGCCGTCCAAGGCCACCAAGATCGTCGCCCTCGCCCGCGGGTTGAAGAATTTTCCCGATATCGCCGACGCCGTGAACACCGGCGTCATGTCCGTCGATCACGCCGCGCTCATCCTCACCTTCGCCGAAACACCACCGAAGGACCTCCCGGAAGAGGGCCGCGTCATGGCCCGCACCGCGATGATCGCCGCCGCGACCGGGCCCGAAGCACGCACCGGCCGGATCCGAGCAGCGATCACCAAACTCGAGGACGAGTTCGGCGGCAAGACCCCACCACCCGAGAACACCGACCGCAACGAACTCTTCGCGTCGACAACCTTGAACGGACGTCTGGTGGCGAAGATGGATTTCGACGCCGTCACCGGAGAAAAACTCCTCACCGCACTCTCACCCCTGACCGAACCCCGCCCCGCCGCAGACGGCACCCCAGACGACCGCAGCCCCGCCAAACGCAGAGCCGACGCCTTCGGGCACATCCTCGACCAATACCTCGCCTCGAGCAATCGCCCCATCGAAGGCGGTGAACGCCCGCACCTGAACCTGCACATCAACCTGCGCGACCTCACCGACCTCCGCGACAGCGCCGACACCGCCGACGCCGACATCGCAGACGACGAAACCGCACGCGCAGCAACCGAATCCGACACTGTCGATCCGGTCGACATCAACACCGGCAACCCCATCGACACTCACGCAGCAACCGAGCAGGACCACGAAAACGGCAGCGGCAGTGGCAGTGACACCGCCAGTGGCAGTGAAGATTACCGCTGTGCGACCGATCGCGGCACCTATCGCGACCTGTTCGGCGACGGCACGTCAGTCGGCTGGCTGCCGTGGATGGGACCACTCTCCCGCAACACCTCCCGCCAACTCGCCTGCGACTGCGTTCTCACCGCCATCGTCATGGACGAACACGGCAACCCACTCAACCTCGCCCGCACCGCCCGCACCGTCTCCGCCAAACAACGCAAAGCCCTCACCGCCCGCGATCACGGCTGCGCATTCCCCGGCTGCGGAAAACCCGCCGCCTGGACCGAAGGACATCACATCTGGCACTGGGCCGACGGCGGCCCCACCGACATGAACAACCTCGTCCTACTCTGCGGATTCCACCACCGACTCATGCACCACAGTGACTGGGAAGTGTTCATCGGCAACGACAACCACCCCTGGTTCGTACCACCCGCCACCGTCGACCCCTACCGACAACCGCGACAATCCCACGCCCGAGCAGGCCCCCACATCGCATAAGCCCGAAGAAAGACTCCAGCCCCGCACCGAGAACACGGTGCGGGGCTGAAAGAGATTGTTGAGCGTGATGTTTCGATCAAACGCTCAGCGTATTACACGACGCGCATGAGCCGATTCTGTTCGTCTCCGCTCCGATCGACCGACCGGTGACCTACTTCGTATCGAGCTTCGCGACAGCCTCGTCGATCATCGGCACGTATCGCTCGAGTGCCCACGGCACCGTCAGCGGATTGATGATGGACGACCCGGTGACGAACGACTGATCCGTCGGCGCAACGACCGAACCGCGGGACACAGCCGGAATCTGCTGGTAAGCAGGCTGATTCTCGGTGTCGGTGCGGTTCTGCGGATCCGAGTAGAAGGTGAAGATCAAGTCCGAGTCGTTCAGCAGATTCGCATTTTCCAACCCGATCACCGACGAGTCGGTGCCCTCGGTCTCGTCGAGCGTGTTCACCACCGGATCGACCTGCAGCCCGAGGCCGCGGACCATCGCGACGCGCTGCTCGTCGGCCAGGAACACGCCCAGCGTCCCGGGACCGGTGTTGTAAATGTACGAAAAGCTCACGTCCGCATACTCGGGGTGCTGAGCGGCGGCGTCGGCGAAGCGGCTCTCGATCTTGTCGATCTCCTCCGCAGCCTTCTGCTCCTCACCCATGGCCTTGCCGATCACGGTGATCTGGTCTTCCCAGGTCGTTGTCCACGGCTGCTCCTCGTACGCAACCACCGGGGCAAAGGCACTGAGCTTGTCGAACTGATCCTGCGTGACGCCCGACCACGGTGCCAGGATCAGATCCGGCTCGAGAGCAGCAACAGCTTCGATGTTGAGTTCGGTTCCACCGGTGAATTGTTCGGGAAGTTCGGCACCCAACTCGGTGACTGCGTCGTGAACCCACGGCAGATATCCCGATTCGTCGGCACCCCACGAGTACTCCTCGACGCCGACCGGGACCGTCCCCAGCGCGATCGCCGTCTCGGCCGAACCCTGCCCGAGCGTCACGATGCGCTCAGGCTTCTCGGTGATGACCGCCTGCCCCAGGGCCGAATCGATGGTGACGGCGGCAAAGTCGCCGCCCCCGGCCTGTTCTGGCTCAGCCGTGTCGGCAGACGAACATCCACCGACCACCAGGGCCGACACAGCGAGCGCGGACAGCAGGGACGCACGGCGAGTGAAGCGTTCACCGGCCGTTGGAGCAGAGAACATGGATACCTCTCGACGGATCAGCGGGTTAAGAGTAAGTCAAGGCTAACCTACAAGCGCGGTTCGAATGCACTGCACAGCGGGCGTTCGCTACGGTGGGAGCCATGAGCCTTCCTCGTCCTGTCCCTGATCGGACAGCCGTCGTAACCGGAGCGTCCTCGGGAATCGGAGCCGCGATCGCCCGCGTGCTCGCATCCCGAGGCCACGGCGTCACTCTCGTCGCTCGGCGTGCCGACAAGCTCGACGAGTTGGCACAGGAGATCCGAGCACGGGGAGTTCGAGCCGAAGTGCTCGCTGCCGACCTCTCCGACCGCACTGTGCGCGCCGAACTGCTCGGCCGCATCACCGATCTCGGCCTGATCCCGGACATCCTGATCAACAACGCCGGACTCTCCACCCTCGGACCGGTCGCAGAATCGGATCCGGACGCCGAGATGAATATGATCGAGGTCGACGTCGTCGCCGTCGCGGACCTCTGCACCCGCTTCCTCCCCGGCATGATCGAACGACGACGCGGCGCACTGCTCAACGTCGCCTCGACCGCCGCGTTCCAGCCCTTGCCCGGGCAGGCCGGCTACGGCGCATGCAAGGCATTCGTGCTCTCGTACACACAGTCTCTGACCGGTGAACTGCGTGGAACCGGTGTCACCGCCACCGCGCTGTGCCCCGGACCGGTACACACCGGGTTCGGTGAGGCCGCAGGCTTCCCGAAAGACGAAGCAGAGAAGGCACTTCCACCGATCATGTGGGTGGACGCGGAAACGGTGGCCAGGACCGCCGTCGACGACATGGCCAAGGGGCGCATGGTGTCGATTCCGGGAGCGGCCAACCGCATCGGGTCCATCTTCGCGCAGATCACCCCGCGAACGGTGTTGGTGCCCATGCTCACTCGCATTCACCCCGGCCTGGGCAAGAACGCCCGCAAGGGAGCCTCGTCATGAGCCGCGAACTCACCGTCTCGGACAGCATCGTCGTCGCTTCCGATCCGAACACGCTGTACGCCGCGATCAGCGACCCCACGCGGATGGGTGAATGGAGCCCGGAAAACAGAGGTGCCACCGTCCACGAACCCCGCGAGAGTGCCTACGTGGGAATGGTGTTCGACGGAACCAACAAGCGCGGCCGAGCGAAGTGGGTCACTCGCTGCACCGTCACCGCGGCCGAGCCTGGCAAGACCTTCGAGTTCCGAGTCCACGCCATCGGCAAGAGCGCTCCGAAGATCAAGGGTGCGAACGCAACCTGGCGTTACGACTTCGAACCGGTCGCGGGTGGCACAAAAGTGACCGAGACCTGGACCGACGACCGGACGAAGTGGCCCGACGCGCTGGCTCTCGTGTTCGACAAGATCGTCACCAGCGGTAAGACGTTCCCGCAGTTCCAGCGTCGCAACATTCGCAAGACGCTGGAGAACCTGCAGAAGGTCTACGCCTGATCTCGAGCCTGCCGGGTATACAGGCCGAGAACGTAGGACGCCTGCCCCGCGTGCTGGAGGTCGTCGGACACCACCGACACCAGCCGCGCACCCAGAGTGACCGGCGGATCCCAGTTCTCGTCGACGATCCGATCCAGATCGTCGGTCGAGATACTGCTCAGGTACGCAACAGTTTTCGAGTGCACGGCGTCGTGGTAGTCACGCAGCAGATCGGCGCTCGAAGTGACCTGAGCGACGTCGGAGGACGATTGGCCGTACCCGATGTCGGACTTGTCGAACGGAAGTCCGAAGCTTTCGAACCACGAGTCCGACGTCCATACCTGTTCGCTCCCGGCCACACCCGCGATGTGGTCGTCCTGCACCCGCGTCAGGTGCCACAGCAACCACGCGATGCTGTTGGCGTCGGCATCGGGTCGATACGTCAAAGCGGCGGCGGGGATGTCGTCCAATACCGAGTGGACGAGTTCCTTAATTCGGCCGAACGCGTCGGTGAGCAGTTCGTTGTGATTCATGCGATCCGTTTCTTCTCTGACAGCACTGATGACCACTCATGCTTACCCCGATGTGGCGGCAGGGAACATCGGGGCGGCCCGAGCGCGTTGGACCGGATATGACTGCTCCAGCAATTGTGTACACCCGCACCGGCGACTCGTCCGTCCTCGAGCTGAAGGATCGCGAGGTGACCGAGCCCGCCGCAGGCGAAGTGCGTGTTCGCATCGTGGTCTCGGGCGTCAATCCGACGGACTGGAAGAACAGGACCGGCTCCGGGCCGGGTGAGAAGCCGGCATTCGACGAGGTGGTACCGAACCAGGACGGTGCCGGAGTGATCGACGCGGTCGGCCCCGACGTCGACGGCGTCTCCGTTGGCGATCGGGTCTGGGTGTACCTGGCCCAGCACCAGCGCCCGACCGGTACGGCCCAGTCTTTCGCAATCCTGCCTGCCTCCCGAGTGGTTCCGCTGCCTGATGGCGTCGGGTTCGACGTGGGCGCAAGCCTCGGCGTGCCCGCGATGACGGCGCACCGCGCACTGACCGTCTCCGAAGACGGACCCACGCGGCTGCACCCGGGCGCTCTGGACGGCAAGTCGGTACTCGTCGCCGGTGGTGCCGGTGCCGTCGGCCATGCTGCGATCCAATTGGCCCGCTGGGCTGGTGCGACGGTGGTGACGACGGTCAGCGGACCGGAAAAGGGCGCACTGGCCACCGCCGCGGGTGCGCATCACGTGGTGAACTACAAGACCGGCGACGCCGCAGCGGAAATCCGCGAGTTGGTTCAAGACGGAATCGATCTGATCGTCGAGGTTGCTCCCGCACAGAACGCCGCACTCAACGCTGCCGTGGGAGCGAACCGCGCATCGATCGCGGTGTACGCCAACAACGGCGGCGACACCGTCACCCTCGACGTTCGGCCGAACATGGTGCTCAACACCCGATACCAGTTCGTGCTGCTCTACACCGTGGGCGACGAGGCTCTGCGTAACGCCGAGGCGGACGTCAGTGCGGCGGCAGCCGCGGGTGTGCTGGAGGTGGGTGAGGCCACCGGCCTACCGCTGCACCGCTACTCGCTGAGCGAAACCGCAGCAGCACACGACGCCGTCGAGAACGGAACCGTCGGCAAGGTGTTGATCGACGTCAGCGATCAGTAAGCCGGGCAGACTCAGGTGGTGAGCGGCAAGTTGGACCACGGGAAGTTGATCCACTTGCCGGTCTCTCGCCACAAATACCTCTGTTGCACAAAGGTTCTTTGCTTAGTGTGTGAGCACGACCGCGCGACGCGGTTCTCCGGCGGCGCCGAAATCGCACGACATCGACGCTTAGGGTTGCGAGCGTCTTCAACAGGCGATCCGACGAACATCATTGAGCGCGAAGAACGGACACCGATGACCAGCCCCACACCCCCGCCCGGATGGCACCCAGACCCGAGCGAACCAGGACTGATCAGATACTGGGACGGAACCCAATGGACCGAACACACACAACCCGCCGCCGGGCCGACAGCAGAGGAACCAGCTCCCACCGGTCCCGATGAACCCGGCCAGCCCGACCGGTCAGGCGTCCCCCGTTCGGTCAAGATCATCGGCGGCGTCGTCTGCGCGTTCGTCGTGATCGGCGTGCTCGGTGCCGTCTTCGGCGACGACGAGCCCGCCGACGACTCTCAGGCCGCTGCACCGTCCACGACGTCGAGCGCTGCAGCGCAACGGACGTCGACGCCCGCCCCTTCCACCACCACCGTCCCGCCGACCACGACCACCTCAGCTGTGGCCGCCCCTCCCCCGGCTCCCGCGACGTATACATCCGATCCCCGATGTGCCCCAGCGAATCAGTCGCTCGTGGATCTGGTCGCCTCCGGCTTTTCCGAATCCGGGCTGACCCTGACCAACGGCACCGTCATCGACGGCGGCGACTACACCTACATCGGCGGAACTACCGTCGACACCACCGGTCGGGTCGAGAACAGATCCGATGTCTGGGTCATCGCAAACGGCACCGTTTACTCCTCGACCGGAGGAGCACGAAACACCACGAGCTGGCCGCGAGCCAGCTCCGAGTTAAATATCTCCCCCGGCGACCCCGACGTGCAGGCCGTCGACGCGTGCGTCGTGGACCTCACCCGGTAAGGACGTCACCCCAGGTGACACGTCAGCGTGCGGGTTCGGCGACGTTGGCTCGGAAGACGACGTCTTCTGGCCCGCTGGGCATGCTGTTGAACAGGTCGACCACAATTGCGGCGGCCTGATTCGCCAACTCGACGGCCTCGTCCTCGCCGTGGGTCTGCGCCGCGACGGCCCAATGCGCATTGCTGTCATCGGTGGGAGTGATCGACACCGTGTCGGAGTAGTCCTCTGCCGATCCTCCGCGTTGTTCGGCGAGTCGGTCACTTACCTGCGGGAGCAGGATCGCAACCGGTCAGGTCCAGGCCGACCCCCTCAGCGCCGGGATATCTGAATTGGGGGTCGTCTGCTTCGTCGGTGGGAAACGTCGCGGTGATAGCGATGGTCGCTCGGCGGCGTTTCCGGGTTCCGTCAACCGGCCCACTCTTAGTGCTCGCAACCGCGGAAACGCTGGGACACAACCCAGTACCGCAATCGGCGTGAAATCGGAAAAGCCCGCACACAGACCAGCGGGCACTGGCGGATCGCGAAACTCTCTGCAGAGCAGACGAACACAGATGACCTGGCCTGCGGACTACGTCTTCCAGGTCCACGCTCCGCCGATGAACTTGGGTCGATCATCATCGAGAGCAGGAGGAGGCTCTTTGGCAGCCCCGGCTCGGCGTACGGAGAGTGCAGCGGACCGGAACAGCTCTTCTTCGACTCCCGCAGGCAGCGGTTCCCACTCGAAGTCGACTTCGTCTCCAGCGTTGAGGGTTCCGGATGGCGTGTGAATATTGAGGGCCTGAATGAGGCATCCGCCGGGCGTATCATCCGAGTCGATGATTCCCCAGCCTTCTTCGACCGCGTATCGACTCACTCGCCCCCTACTGGTGGTCATAGCTCGAGGACCTTTCGTGTTGGAAAACTCGGGCGTTTCCGGCCCCGACCCCGGCGGCCGAATCGTCTCGAACGAACGACTCAAGTGATGACCGGCAACGTGGACCATGGGAAATTGATCCACTTGTCGGTTTCACGCCACGAGTAGTCCGGCTGCACAATGGTTCTGGGCTTGGTGTAGATCACGGCTGACCGCACGTCGGCGGTGTGAGCCTTCAGTAGATCGATGACCAGAGCCAGTGTGCGGCCGGAATCGGCGACGTCGTCGACCACGAGCAATTTCTTGCCGACGATCGCGTCGGTGTCCAGAAGTGGTTCGAGAACAACGGGATCGGGCAGGGTCTCCTCGATGTCGGAGTAGAACTCGACGTTGAGAGTGCCCGCAGCCTTGACGCCCATCGCGTAGGAGATGGCACCGGCGGGAATGAGTCCACCGCGAGCGATCGCGATGACGATGTCCGGCACGAACCCGTCGTCGACGATCAGCTCGGTGAGTTCGCGCGAGGCATCCCCGAACGTCGCCCACGTCAGTACTTCACGTTCCTGTTCGGTCATGACGCACAACTTTACTCATCCCCAATTTTGCCAATCGAGCAAATATGTTTGCGTACCCGGCTGCGAGCGGGCATTCTCGGACCATGGCCGACCACACGCACGCCGCCGACCGGACCCCCGCGGAGCCGGATTTCGAGAACGGTGCCTTCGACGAAGCATTCTGGGACAACCTCTACAACCAACGCACCACCGTCTGGAGCGGAAATCCCAACGCCGTGTTGGTTCAGGAAGCGTCCACGCTGACTCCGGGCCGCGCCCTGGATATCGGCTGCGGCGAAGGTGCCGACTCCCTGTGGCTCGCCGGTGAAGGATGGAACGTGACCGGCGTCGACATCTCCGATGTCGCCCTCGGTCGCGCTCGCGCAGCACAACAGGCACTCGAGCCGCAGACACCGACGGTGAACTGGCAACAGGAAGACGTTCTGGACTGGACACCCCCGGCCGGTGCGTTCGATCTGGTGTCGGTGCACTTCCTGCAGGTGCCACCGGACGAGCTCGAGTTGACCACCCGCAGGTTCGCCGCAGCGGTTGCACCGAAGGGACGCCTGTTGATCGTCGGGCACAGTCCCAGTGACAGCCACGCCTCGCAGCACCCGGCCAAACACCGGCTGTTCGCTCCGGAACCGGTCGTCGCTGCGGCCGGCGACGGGTTCGAGGTGATCCACGCCGAGCATCGCACCCGCATGACGCCCGACGGCGATGAGCGCATCGACACGGTCGTGGTGCTGCAGCGCCGGTAAACTCGGGCGGTGTTCTCGCCGACGACGTATCGAATTCCCCTGGCCGTCACCTTCGTCGTCGCGCTGATCGTGCTCTTCACGCCTGCGTCCGGTGTGCCCTCGGGATTCGAGCACAGCGACAAGATCATTCACTGCATCCTGTTCGCGGCTCTCGCGTATACGTCCCGACTCGCCGGAATCGACTGGGTCAGGACCGTACTGTGGGTGTCGGCGTTCGCGGTGGTGTCGGAGTTCCTGCAGGCGATCCTGCCTCTGGGACGCTCCGGATCGGTCGCCGACGCTCTCGCCGACGCTGCCGGAGTTGCGGTGGGCCTGATCGCGGCGAGCTGGGTTCTACCGCAGCGCGTCAAGAATGCCCCGGACCTGCATTAGACTGACCGAGCACCGGGTTTCCTCGGCCAGCGCGCACACTCCGGAAGGAACGCCATCACCTCGTCTTCTGCCCCGCACGATATCTACCTCGTTCCACCGGAGCACGAGACCAACGATGCCGTCACCCGAGAATCAGCAGCATCCGCAGCACGACTGAGCGAACGCTCCGACGTGGTCAGCCACGACGGCCGCTACGCACTGACCATCACCTCCACCACCCCGCACCAGGCGATGGTCGAGGATCTGCTGTTCGTGCGCGCCGTGCTCGACGCCGCACGCATCAAGTACCTACTCGTTCGCGGCAACGACGAACGGCCCGTCATCGCCATCGAACTGGGTGCCCGCGACGCGCTGACCACCGCACTGGTACACGCCTGCCGCGCCGAGCCGTTCTACTCCAAGACCGTCGACGCCCGCGGAAAAGCAGTTCTGGTGGCCGACGGCACGCTCTCGCCGTCCGCGAACGCACGCATCGTGCGCCTGTACCGCCCACGCGTCGAGCCGTTCAGCGGCCTGTACTACGGCGCGTCGACGGCGGTGCAGATCGAACTGTGGTCGTTCTCCCCGTCCGAGATCGTGCTGCCGATCGAGAACTCTCTGACCAGGCGCAACATTCGGCCCGACGAGGCCGTCCGCGGTACAGTCGAACGCTTCGGCAGAACGTGGCCGACCATCGAGAACATGTTCGCCGACCACGCGTCGGACATCAATTTCGACATCGACATCGTCTTCTCCTGGGTCGACGGCTCCTCGGCGGAATTTCAGGCGCAGCGGGCGCGGCAGATGGCGAACTACGTCGTCGGTGAGGGTGACGACTCGGCGGCTCGCTATCGGCAGATCGACGAACTGAAGTACGCGCTGCGGTCGATCCACCTCTACGCACCGTGGATCAGGCGCATCTTCGTGGCCACCGACTCGCCGAGGCCGGCGTGGCTCGCCGACCATCCCAAGGTGACGTTCGTGCCGAGCGAGGCCTTCTTCGTCGACACCTCCGTTCTGCCGACCCACAATTCGCAGGCCGTCGAAAGCCAGCTGCACCACATCCCCGGCTTGTCCGAGCACTTCCTGTACTCGAACGACGACATGTTCTTCGGTAGACCGGTCAGTCCGTCGATGTTCTTCTCCCCAGGCGGAATCAGCATGTTCATCGAGGCGACCACGCGAATCGGGTTGGGCTACAGCGACGCCGACCGCAGCGGCTTCGAGAACGCGGCGCGCGTGAACCGGCGAATCCTCCAGAACCGCTTCGGGATGACCACCACCCGGCACCTCGAACATGCGGCAACCCCGTTGCGGCGCAGCGTGATGCAGGAAATGGAGAACGAGTTTCCGGACGAGTTCGCGTCCACGGCCGCGAGTGCGTTCCGCGCGAGTACCAACATCTCGGTGACGAACTCGCTGTACCACTACTACGCATTGATGAGCGGCCGCGCGGTGGTCCAGAAGGATGCGAAGGTCAGGTACATCGACACCACGTCGGTTGCAGGCCTCGAACTGATGGAGAAGCTGCTCCCGAAGCGATCCGTGGACTTCTTCTGCCTCAACGACGGCAGCTTCCCCGAAGTCGACCTGGATCTACGCACCCGTACCGTCACACAGTTCCTGGACAAGTACTTCCCCATCGTCGCGCCCTGGGAACGCGAACAGCGCTAGGCGTCGCTGAACGTCTTTCGCCGAGCACTGTCTGCGATGGTGACTCCCGCCTCGCTCAGCCTGCGCGCGGTCTCCTGAGCCGAGACAGGTTCTCCCACAGTGTCGTACGAGCCCGTCGGCACCACCGAGTGCACGACGGTGTCCTCGTAGACGTGGACGAGGTTGTATCCCTGGGCACCGTCGCGGCCCCGTAGTCCGCCTGCGGGCACGTTCAGATCCTGGGTGTAGCACGTGGCCGACGCCACCGAGACGGGAATGCCCGCGAACGTGGCCGTCGTCGAATAGTGCAGGTGCCCGGCAAGAATGGAGCGCACATCGGTTCCGCGCAGTACGTCCGCCAGGCGCGGTTGATCGAGCAGTTCGACCAGTACCGCAAGATCGAGCACCGTCGGCACCGGCGGATGATGCATCGCGAGAATCGTGCCGAATTCTGCGGGGGTGGCGAGCGTGTCTGCGAGCCAGGCCAATTGCTCGTCACCGAGTTCGCCGTGATGGCGTCCGGGAACCGTCGTGTCGAGAGTCACGACACGAAGACCGTCGACGTCGTGCACACGATCGATGGACTGCCCCGTCGGTTCGGCGTCGAGCAGCTTCTGGCGGAACGTCGCGCGGTCGTCGTGATTGCCCATCGCCCAGACGATCTGCGCGCCGAGTTCCTCGGCCACCGGCTCGACCAACGCCCGCAGTTTCTCGTACGCACCGGGCTCGCCTTTGTCTGTCAGGTCTCCGGTGAACACCAACGCGTCGGGCCGCACACCAGAGTTTCGTACGTCGGTCATCACCTGCTCGAGCCGCAGCTCACTGTCCACGCCGCCGTACAACCGACCACCACCATCGACGAGATGGGTGTCGCTGACGTGCAACAAGCAGTGATGGGGGCGTGGGTACTCGGCCATCCGAGACTTCATCGAACTCTCGCTCACGATCGGACCTACCGTTTTACGATCGCCCGGGTCGGACGAACGCCACTGCTGCAAGCCAAGCATACGAGCGTTCACTGAGAAAAAGCTGGTCGAATCTCGGCGGTGAACACCGCACGAACTTCTGGCGTGTGACAGGTTGTGGGCATGACGAAACCGAAGTTGACCACACTCCTCGCGACCGCGGGGCTGACCGTGGGATCGATGGTCGGAATCGGCGTCGCACCCGCAGCCGCGCAGGAGCTCCCGACCGTCGTGCTGGTGCACGGTGCGTTCGCGGACAACACCAGCTGGGACGGCGTCGCCGAGAACCTCCGCGGCCGCGGCTACCCGGTGGTGACGGCGGACAACTCGCTGCGTGGGCCGTCGGTCGACGCGGCTTCGGTCACCGATGTGGTCGAGAGCATCGACGGACCGGTGGTGCTGGTGGGCCACTCGTACGGCGGCAAGGTGATCAGCAACGTCCATGCCGACAACGTGGAGGCCCTGGTCTACGTCGCCGCGTTCATGCCCGTCGAAGGCGAACCCGTCGCCCTCGAACTCGACCCCATCCGATTCCCGGTGACCGCGCTGGTACCGCCGGTGATCGGCCTGTCGATCGTCGACGACGCGTCGAACATCATCGGTAAGAACGTCGACTCGTACATCACGCCCGCCCTGTTCCGACCCTTCTTCGCCCCGGACGTCACCGAGGAGCAGGCCGCGCGCATGGCTGCGCACCAGAAGACGATTGCCGCAGGCGCACTGCTCGAGCCGAGCGGTCCCCCGTCCTGGGCGAACACCCCGTCGTGGGCGTTGATCCCCCAGCAGGATCAGATCATTCCGGCCTCGGCCGAACGGTTCATGGCGCAGCGGGCCGGCGCTCAGGTGACCGAGGTACCGGGCTCGCACGCCATCCTGGTGTCGAACCCCGGTGCCGTGGCCGACCTCGTCGCCGCCGCGGATGCGGGCAGCTGACACCCCTCACGAAACGACCTCGGGCCCGGTCACCTGTCCAGGTGGCCGGGCCCGAGGCGTCTGCGACGACAGTCAGATCCCGATGAGGTCGTGATCGGCGACCTTCGACGCCAGGATGCGCAGGTGCTCGTCGGCACCACCGAGAGTGTGCTCGATGGCCACCAGTCGACTGGTGTAGTGCCCGACCGGATATTCGGCGGTGACGCCGATTCCGCCGTGCAACTGAATGGCCTCCTGGCCGATCTTGCGACCGGACCGCGAGATCTGCAGCTTGGCGCGCGACGCGATGGTCGGGTCGACGTTGCCGTCCGCCAACGACATCGTGGCGTACAGACTCATGCTGCGGGCGAGTTCGAGCAGCACGTACATGTCGGCGGCGCGGAAGGTGAGCGCCTGGAACTTGGCCAGCGGAACCCCGAACTGCTTGCGCGCCTTGAGGTAATCGGTGGTCAGCCGCAGCGCCTCCTCCATCGCACCGATCGCCTCGGCGCACAGCGCGGCCTGCGCTCGCACCTCCGCTCCGGTGATCGCCGCGGCCGCGTTCTCAGCGGTACCGAGCGGTTCGGCGGCGACGTCGACGAATTCGATCTGCGCGGCGCGCTGGCCGTCGTGGGTGGCGTAGGACTTTCGCGTCACACCGGTCGCGTCGGCGTCGACGACGAACAGTCCTGTTCCGCCGGCAGGCAGCGTTGCACTGACGACGATCACGTCTGCGCTTCCGCCGTGCGGTACCGGGTTCTTGACGCCGTTGATCGACCACGATCCACCGTCCTCGGTGGCGGTGGTGCCGACCTCGATGTTGGGCCAGCGGGTGCCGGATTCGTTGTGCGCGAACGCCAACATCGACGATCCCTCGGCCACTGGCGGCAGAAGCCGCGCGCGCTGCTCGGCGCTGCCGAGCTCGGAGATCAACCCGCCGGGGACGAGCACGGCGTCGAGAATCGGCTCCGGCGCGAGCCGTCGTCCGACCTCGGTCATCACAGCCATGATCTCCACGGGACCGGCGTCCATACCGCCGTCTTCCTCGGCGAACGTCAGACCCAGCAGGCCGACCTCGGCCAACTGCTTCCAGACGTCGGTGCTCCAGCCCAGGTCACCGGCAACGATCTTGTTGCGCTTCTCGGTGTCGTAGGCCCGCGAGAGGACCTCACGAGTGGTGTCGCGCAGCAGCTTCTGCTCTTCGTTGAGTTCGAAATCCATGTCTTCAGATGCTCCCTTACAGTCCGAGAATCGCAGAGGCGATGATGGTGCGCTGAACCTCGTTCGAGCCGCCGTAGATCGACACCTTGCGGTAGTTGAGGTATCCCGGTACCGAGCGCTGCGCCCAGCCCTCGCTCTCGATGTCCTCGCCCGCCTCGTAGGGCAGTGAGTCCGGTCCGGCGACATCCATCAGCAATTCGGTTGTGGCCTGCTGCAATTCCGATCCCCGCAGTTTGAGGATGGACGACGCCGGGTTCGGCTTGCCGTCGTCCGAGCTGGACACCATGCGCAGCTGAGTCAGCTCCAGGGCGAGCAGTTCGTTTTCGACCTCGGCCATCTTGGCCGCGAACAGGGGATCCTCGAGCAGCGTGCCGCTTCCGACCTTCGTCTGCGCTGCGTGCTTCTTCGCCTGTCCCAGGTGCACTTTGGTGTGCCCTGCGCGGGCGACGCCGGTCCGCTCGTTACCGAGCAGGAACTTGGCGTAGCTCCACCCCTGATTCTCCTCGCCGACGAGGTTCTCCGCCGGAACGCGGACGTTGTCGAAGAAGACCTCGTTGACCTCGACGCTGCCGTCGACCAGCTTGATGGGGCGCATCTCGATGCCGGGGGTGTTCAGGTCGATGAGCAGGAAAGAGATTCCGGCCTGCTTCTTGGGCGCGTCCGGGTTGGTCCGCACGAGTGCGAAGATCCAGTCGGCGTACTGGCCGAGCGTGGTCCACGTCTTCTGTCCGTTGACGATGTAGTCGTCACCGTCGCGGATGGCAGTGGTGCGCAACGACGCCAGGTCGGATCCGGCCTCGGGCTCGGAGAACCCCTGACACCACCAGATGTCGAGGTTCGCCGTCTTGGGCAGGAACTTCTCCTTGATCTCCTGCGAGCCGAAGGTCGCAATGACCGGGCCGACCATCGAGGCGTTGAACGCCAGCGGCTCGGGTACCGAGGCCAGCTGCATTTCGTCGAGCCAGATGTGCCGCTGGACAGCGGTCCAGTCGCGCCCGCCGAACTCAGCAGGCCAGTGCGGCACAGCCAGGCCGTTCTCGTTCAGGATTCGCATGGTCGTAACCACCTCGTCCTTGCTCAACTCCTGACCCGTCGCGTTCTTCTCGCGAATCTCGGCGGGGATCTTCGTGGTGAAGAACGTCCGCATCTCGTCGCGGAACGCGGCCTCTTCTTCTGTCAGGGCAAGATTCATCGACAATCCTCCGTGCTCGTTCGCTTATCTCGGTATCGACCGTACTCCCTGGTAACTCTGGGATATTCTCCGCTCACTATGACTTTTCTGGCACTGGTTCGGCACGGTGAAACGAACTGGAATCTGCACGGGCGTCTACAGGGCTCTTCGGACATTCCTCTCAACGACACCGGCCGTGCTCAGGCCCGTGAGGCCGGCTACCAATTGGAGTTCCGTACGTGGGATCACCTGATCAGTTCGCCGCTGATCCGGGCCTCGGAAACCGCGGACATCATCGGCGCTCACCTGGGCCTGACCCGCACCGTCGAATTTCCCGATCTGGCCGAACGACACTTCGGCGACGCCGAAGGATTCACCGACTGGGACGCGTACTCGCACTGGCCGGACGGCCGGTACCCGGGCTTGGAGCCGCGTTCGAACCTGATCGTGCGCGGTGTGCGAGCCGTCGACGAGATCGCCTCGCGCTATCCGGACTCCGCGGTGATCGCCGTGGCGCACGGCGGCGTCATCCGGGCGATCTTCGATGCGATTCGACGCCGCCACTCCCCGCGCATCCTCAACGCGGGCGTTTCGACCCTCGAGCACGACGGTTCTCGCTGGACCGTTCGCACCATCAACAGCGTCGCGGTCTGACAGAGTTTTCGTTCATGGAGATCGAACGGCGCATCACCGAACTGGGCTTCACGTTGCCCGGTGAACCGACCGCCCCACCTGGTTTCGAGTTCTCGTTCGAGTGGGTGCGGGTGCGCGGCAACCGGGTGTTCGCCTCGGGCCATTCGCCGCTGGCCCCCGACGGCACACTGGCAGGACCGTTCGGCGCGGTTCCGTCCGAAGTCGGTCTCGACGCCGCCACCGACGCCGCGCGCGACACCGCACTGGCACTGCTCGGTGGCGTCGCGCGCGCGGTCGGCGACCTCGATCGAATCAGCGCGTGGCTGACCGTGACCGGGTCGGTCAATGCCGATCACGGCTTCACTCAGACCACCACGGTCGTCAACGGCTTCTCCGATCTGGTGCTCGCCATCTTCGGTCCCGAGATCGGTGCGCACGCCCGCACCGCGCTCGGGGTGGCCGCGCTGCCGATGAACAACTCCGTGGTGGTGTCAGCGGAGTTGGAGATCGACGGGTAGGTTTTGCTCCACTCGTACATACGGCGAAAGCAGGCGCGGATGGTGCGCAGATCGACCCTTGCCCTGGTCGCGATCCTCATCGGAATTCTCGGGTTGTCCGGCTGCAGTGCGTCCTCGCAGTCGTTGCTGGACCGGGTGAAAGACGAGGGCGTTCTCGTCGTCGGCACCGAGGGCACCTACAGCCCGTTCAGCTATCAGGGCGGCGACGGACAGCTCACCGGCTACGACATCGACGTCATCAACGCCGTCGGAAACGAGCTGGGGGTACGCGTCGACTTCGTGCAGACCCCGTTCGACTCGATCTTCGCCGGTCTGCAATCCCAACGCTTCGACCTGATCGCCAACCAGGTCTCGATCACCCCCGCGCGCCAGTCGGCCTACGACCTGTCCACGCCCTACACGGTGTCGCAAGGCCAGATCCTCACCGCCGCAGACGACTCCACCATCACCTCGCTCGCCGACCTGACCGGTAAGACCACCGCCCAATCCTCGACGAGCAACTGGGCAGAGGTCGCGGCGGACGCCGGCGCGAACGTCGAAGCCGTCGAGGGATTCGTTCAGGCGGTCACTCTCGTCAAGGACGGCCGCGTCGACGCCACCGTCAACGACTCCCTCGCCATCGCCGAATACCTGCAGCAGACCGGCGACACCGGAGTGAAGATCGCCGGCGAGACCGGAGACACGACCCTGCAATCCTTCGTGGCCCGCAAGAACAGTGGGCTGATGGACGAGGTCGACACCGCCATCGACACCCTGCGCGAGAACGGCACCATCGCCGAGATCTCGAACAAATACTTCGGAAGCGACGTCGCCGCACCGACCGCCGACACCGTGGTGCCGGAGAGCGACGACGCATCGTCGACGGCGCCGTCGAAGATGCAGTTGGTTCTCGACAATCTGTGGCCGATGCTCAAAGCGACTGTCACGATGACGATTCCGCTGACCGCCATCAGCTTCGTGACCGGACTCGTCATCGCTCTCGCCGTTGCGCTGGCCCGGATCTCGTCGATCACACCGCTCGCTGCAGTCGCCCGGTTCTACGTCTCGATCATTCGCGGCACTCCCCTGCTGCTACAGCTGTTCATCATCTTCTACGGCCTACCGCAGTTCGGCATCGTGATCTCACCCTTCCCGGCCGCGGTCGTCGCGTTCTCGTTGAACGTGGGCGGCTATGCAGCCGAAGTCATTCGCGCAGCGATCCTCAGCGTGCCCAAGGGGCAGTGGGAAGCCGCGCAGACCATCGGGATGGGATACCGAACCACGTTGCAGCGCATCGTGCTTCCGCAGGCGTTGCGCACCGCCGTTCCACCGTTGTCGAACACGCTGATCTCGTTGGTCAAGGACACCTCGCTCGCGTCGACCATCCTGGTCACCGAACTGCTGCGCGTCGCACAACTCGCAGCGGCACCGACCTTCGACTTCTTCACCCTGTACACCGTTGCCGCGCTGTACTACTGGGTGATCTGCATCGTCCTCTCCTTCTTCCAAGGCAAACTCGAAGTCCGACTCGACAGGTACGTGGCGAAATGACAGACCTGCTGACAGTATCCGCGCTGAAGAAGTCGTTCGGTCCACTGGAGGTGTTGAAGGACGTCTCGTTCACCGTGCCGTCCGGCACCGTGACCGTCATCATCGGACCGTCCGGATCCGGCAAGACCACGATTCTGCGCGCCCTGAACGCACTCGACCAGGCCGACGCAGGCGTCATCGGTATCGGTGACGTATCGGTCGACTTCGGACAGCCCGTCGGTGCGCCGCAGCTACGTCACTTCCGGGCCCAGAGCGGCATGGTGTTCCAGAGCCACAACCTGTTCCCCCACAAGACGGTGCTGCAGAACATCATCGAGGGACCGGTGATCGTGCAGAAGCGCGCAAAGGACGACGCCATCCGCGACGCGCACGCAATCCTCGATCAGATCGGTCTCGACGCCAAGTCCGACCAGTACCCGTTCCAGCTGTCGGGAGGCCAGCAACAACGCGTCGGAATCGCCCGAGCTCTTGCTCTCCGCCCCAAGCTGATGCTGTTCGACGAGCCCACCTCGGCACTCGATCCCGAACTCGTCGGCGAAGTACTCGGCGTCATCAAAGGCCTTGCCGCCGAGGGCTGGACGATGGTGATCGTCACCCATGAAATCCGCTTCGCCCAGCAGGTCGCCGATCAAGTGCTGTTCATCGAGAACGGCGTCGTCCTCGAACGAGGCACACCGGAGCAGGTGCTGGTGAGCCCGACCGAGCCTCGTACGCGCCAGTTCCTGCAGCGGATATTGGCGTAGAGGGGCTGCGCCCCATGTGAGTGGAGCCTGTCGGAACGAATTAGTCGAGGCATGTGAGTAGAAGTTCGTAGTGGGGTACGAAGTTTCGTGCACATGCGGCGAAGCCGCTCTAGAGGTGCGGCAGCACCTTGTCCAGGGTGATCGGCAGGTCGCGGACTCGGACGCCGGTAGCGTTGAACACCGCGTTGCCGATGGCCGCGGAAGATCCGACGGCACCGATCTCACCGATTCCCTTGCCGCCCATCGGCGCGAGATCGGTGTCGACCTCCTCGACCCAGACGGCCTCGATGTCGGTCACGTCCGCACACACCGGGATGTGGTACTCGGCGAGGTCGTGATTGGCGAACCCGCCGAATTCGTGATCGACGACGCCACTCTCCATCAGGGCCATGCCGAGCCCGAACGTCATGCCGCCGATGAGCTGAGACCTGGCCAGCCGCGGATTCATCACCGCGCCGATGCCGAACACCCCGAGCATCCGTCGCACCCGGACCTCACCGGTGTCGATGTCGACCGCGACCTCGGCGAACTGCGCACCGAACGCCATGCGCGCCAACTCTTTCTGACCCTCGACGTCGTCGGTGGTGTCGGCCTCGGCCGAATGTCCCGGCTCGTACGATCCCTGAGCCTTCAACGAATGGCAGACCTTGGTGACGGCCCAACCCCACGACGAGGTACCCGAGGAGCCGCCGGCACCAGGTGCTTTCGGCAGAGCGCTGTCGCCGAGTTCGAGTGTGACGGTATCTGCATCCACCTCGAGAGCGTCGGCCGCAATCTGACGCAGCACGGTGCGCGCGCCGGTACCGATGTCCGACGCGGCGACGGACACCGTGATCGTGCCGTCCTGCTCCACGCATGCCGAGGCGGTACTCGGCGAGATCAGCACCGGGTAGCTGGCCGTCGCGACGCCCATGCCGACCAGGGTGTTGCCCTCTCGACGCTGACCGGGCGTGGAATCGCGGCGGTCCCACCCGAACTTCTCTGCCCCCTCGCGGAGGCACTGCACCACGCTGCGTGAGCTGAACGGGTTGCCGCTGGCGGGATCGACGTCCGGTTCGTTGCGGATACGCAGTTCGATCGGATCGATACCGGTGGCCGTGGCCAATTCGTCGATGGCCGTCTCGACGGCGAACATGCCCGGAGCCTCTCCCGGGGCTCGCATCCACCGCGGCGTTCCGACGTCCAGCTGTGCGAGTCGGTGGGTGGTGCGACGGTTCGGGGCCGCGTAGATGTGTCGAGTGGATTCCGAGGTCTGCTCACAGAACTCGAAGATCGTGCTGGTCTGCTGGAACGAATCGTGCGCGATCGACTGCAGCGTACCGGTCGAATCAGCGCCCAGCCGAACGTGATTGAGCGTCGGGGTTCGGTAGCCGACGACATCGAACAGGGCCTGTCTCGGCAGGACCAGCTTGACGGTCTTTCCGGTTGCTCGCGCCGCCATCGCGGCGAGGACCGCATTGGGCCGAGTACTGCCCTTGGCTCCGAAGCCGCCGCCGACGTTCTCGGCGATCACGCGAACGTTCTCGGGTTCCAGATCGAATGCCGTCGCCAGGTCCCCCTGCACACCGGACGGTGCCTGCGTCGAATCCCAGAGTGTCAGAACGCCGTCGGACCACTGCGCTGTGGTGGCATGCGGTTCCATCGGACTGTTGTGCATCGGCGCGGTGGAGTACCAGTTGTCGACGACGTGCTCGGCCGACGCCAGCGCCGCGTCGGGATCGCCGACGGTGACATCGGTGGGAAACCCGGCGTTGACGGACTCGGGTGCGTACAGCGAGCGGTGATCGGCGGTCAGAGTGTTGTCCGGAGCGCGGACGCCGGTGTACTGCACCTGCACCCGGGCTGCGGCGGCGCGAGCGTTCTGGAGAGTGTCGGCCACGACGACCGCCACGATCTGACCGCGATAGGAGACGGTATCGGACTGCAACACGTGCAGTTCGGCGTCCTCGACCTCACCCAGCTTCTCGGCGTTGCCGTGCCAGAGGACGGCATGCACTGCGGGGTCTTTCTCCAGCTCGACGTGTTCGACCGTCCCGGCGGGAACCGTCGCAGGCACGTACCAGGCATAGAGCTGTCCGACCGCCGGCGATTGCTCGGCGGCGTACCGCGCCCGGCCGGTGACCTTGGCGATCGATTCGGTGCGCTGAATCGGTTGTCCGATCGATGCAGTCATGACCGGTCTCCCGAAGCTGTGAGTTCCACCAGGGTGCGGGCGACGAGGTTGGTCACCAGCGGAATTTTGAACGCATTGTCGCGCAACGGGTCTGCGGCGTCGAGTTCGAGGGCGATCGCCCGCCGGAACGACGCCTCGTCGGCGGCCCCGCCGAGCAGCGCGTGCTCGGCCGTGCGGGCCCGCCACGGCTTGTGCGCGACGCCACCCAGCGCGATCGACACCCCGCGGACGATGCCGTCCTCGACGTCGAGAGTGGCGGCGACCGACGCGACCGCGAACGCGTAGGACTGGCGGTCCCGCACCTTGCGGTAGGTGGAGACGGTGCCGTCCGCCGGTGCCGGTATCTCGATGGCCGTGACGAGTTCGTCCCGCGCGACCGTGTTGTCGCGCTCGGGCTCGTCATCGGGGAGCCGATAGAAGTCGTCGATCGCGAGGGTGCGCTCTCCGTTGACACCGCGAACGACCACGCGGGCGTCGAGGGCGGTCAACGCGACCGCCATGTCGGAGGGATGCGTCGCCACACACGCCGGGGAGGCACCGAGGATGGCAAGGTTACGGTGCTCACCCTCCCGGGCCGGGCAGCCCGAGCCCGGCTGCCGTTTGTTGCACGGCTTCGATGCGTCCATGAAGTACACGCACCGGGTGCGCTGGAACAGGTTTCCGCCGGTGGTGGCCATGTTGCGCAACTGGCCCGAGGCACCGGAGAGCAACGCCCGCGAGAGCACCGGATACCGCTGACGCACCACCGGGTGCACCGCGAGATCACTGTTGGTCACACCGGAACCGACACGCAGCGAGCCGTCGTCGGATACGTCGATGTCGTGCAACGGAAGTCGCGTCACGTCGATCAACGTCGTCGGGCCGACGACACCGAGCTTCATCAGGTCGACGAGGTTGGTGCCGCCACCGAGCAGCATCGCGTTCTCGTCCTCGGCGAGGCGGGCCACGGCGTCGTCGACGGCGGTGGCTGCGTCGTACGCGAAGGTTCTCACGACGCGTCCTGCACGGCCGGAACGATATTGGCGTAGGCACCGCATCGACAGAGGTTGCCGCTCATACGTTCTCGCACTTCACCGGAATCGAGTTCGACATCGGTGGCCTCGAGGTCGTCGGTGACCGCGCTGGGCCAACCCTGTTTCGCCTCTTCGATCACCGCCACCGCGGAGCAGATCTGCCCGGACGTGCAGTACCCGCACTGAAACGCATCACGGTCCACGAAGGCCTGCTGCACGGGATGCAATGTGTCGCCATCGGACAATCCCTCGACCGTGGTGATGTCGCGATCCTGTTGCGCGACCGCGAACGTCAGGCAGCTGTTGATCCGCCGCCCGTCGACCAGCACCGTGCAGGCACCGCACTGCCCGTGGTCACACCCCTTCTTCGCACCGATCAGGTCGAGATTCTCCCGCAGTGCGTCGAGCAGGGTGGTTCGGGTATCGCACTCGAACTCGCGATTCGTTCCGTTGACACGGAGAGTGACGTTGGTCATGCACGGCCGGATACCCGAGGCTTGGTCCACCAAACGCTCGAACCCGGGGTCGTGCGCGGAACTTCGTAGTGGGCTACGAATTGCCGTGCACGTGCGCGCTAGCGCTTACCTTTGTACTTCCCGCCGCCGCTGCGTCCGGGCGGGCCGGAATCGGGTTGCAGTTGAATCAACACACCACTGATGCGGGTGCGGCGCAACGCCTCCACCGTCTCGTCGGCGAGGTCGGCCGGCAGCTCCACCAACGAATGATCGGGGCGAATGCTGATGTGCCCGAAGTCGCTTCGACGCAGACCACCCTCGTTGGCGATCGCACCGACGATGGCACCGGGAGCGACGCGATGCCGCTTGCCGACGCTGATGCGGTACGTCGCCATCTCCTGACCGGTCTTGCGGTGATGCGAACTGGCCGCATCCTCGTCGAACGTGCGCGGCGGACGCGGCTCACGAGGCTCGCGCGGTGCCCGCGGCGGGGCAGGCGGCTCCGGCTTCAGCAGGAACGCTTCACCGTCGCGAGACTGGATGGCCAGGGCTGCCGCGATGTCGACCAACGGGACGTCGTGCTCGCGCTCGTAGTCCTCGATGAGACGACGGAACAACGCCAGATTCTCGTTGCCGAGGCTCTCGGTGATGGAGTCCTTGAACTTCGTCACGCGCTGCGCGTTGACGTCGTCGACGCTGGGCAACTGCATCTCGGTGATCGGCTGACGCGTCGCCCGCTCGATGGCCTTGAGCAGGTGCCGCTCGCGAGGTGCCACGAACAGCAGAGCCTGACCGGCGCGGCCCGCGCGTCCGGTACGACCGATGCGGTGCACGTAGGACTCGGTGTCGTGCGGGATGTCGTAGTTGATGACGTGCGAGATGCGGTCGACGTCGAGACCGCGAGCCGCGACATCGGTGGCCACCAGGATATCGATCTGACCGTTCTTGAGCTGACCGATGGTGCGCTCACGCTGAGCCTGCACGATGTCGCCGTTGATCGCCGCGGCCGAGAAGCCCCGTGCGCGCAGTTTCTCGGCGAGTTCCTCGGTGGCCTGCTTGGTGCGCACGAACATGATCATCGCCTCGAACTCTTCGACCTCGAAGATTCGAGTGAGTGCCTCGAGCTTGCGCTGATGGGCCACCTGCACGTAGCGCTGGGTGATGTTCGGTGCCGTCGACGTCTTGGTCTTGACGGTGATCTCCACTGGATCGTGCAGGTACTGCTTGGAGATCTTTCGGATCGCGGCCGGCATCGTGGCCGAGAACAACGCCACCTGCTTGTACTCCGGGGTATCGGAGAGGATGCGCTCGACGTCCTCCTGGAAACCCATCTTGAGCATCTCGTCGGCCTCGTCGAGCACCAAGTACTCGAGACCGGACAGGTCGAGGGTGCCCTTCTCCAGGTGATCGATGACGCGGCCGGGGGTGCCGACGATGATCTGTGCACCCTTGCGCAGGCCGGAGAGCTGGATGCCGTACGCCTGGCCACCGTAGATGGGCAGGATGTGCAGACCCGGAATGTGGGTGGCGTACTTACCGAACGCCTCGGCCACCTGGAGCGCCAGCTCGCGCGTCGGTGCCAGCACCAGCGCCTGCGGCGTCCGACGCGACACGTCGAGACGGGACAGAATCGGCACCGCGAACGCGGCCGTCTTGCCCGTTCCGGTCTGCGCGAGGCCGACGACGTCGTTCCCTGCCATCAGCGGCGGGATGGTGGCCGCCTGAATGGGCGACGGGCTCTCGTAACCGACGTCGTGCAGGGCCTTCAGGACCCGCTCGTCGATCCCGAGATCGGCGAATGTGATGTCCTCGCCCGTCCCCGAGGCCGACTCGGTCGCTCGGACCGGAACGGAGGCGGAGTCCTGAAGGGGCGAATTCGTCTCGTCAGACGTCACGGCGGCATCCTGATCAGTTTCTGAAGTGCTCATATATGGAGCGAGTTTAGTACCTGCCCGGACCCTGCGAACCCTTCTACGCTGATCAGGTGACGAAAACGGCCCAGACCGCCCGCGGTGCGAGCGCCCTCACACCGGCGACCCGACCGCCGAACGTGACCGCGGACGGTTAAGTTGTACCCCGAGTCACACTCAACCCCCTCGAACTCGCGGCAAAGTCGACAAACCGGACACCCCGGATGGTGCGCCACGGCCTCGAATGTGATGAAATGCACAACTACCACGCTATTTTTCCGTAAGGGGTCCAGCAGTGCGCGAATATTCTGTGCCGGCGTCGTTCACCATTCCTGACGACGCATCCATGGCCGACACCGTCTACAGGTACGAGAAGGAATCGCCGAGCTTCGTACCGTTCCAACGTCTGGTGAACGGCAACTGGACCGATGTCACCGCCGATCGGTTCGCGAAAGAGGTAGCGGCAGCGGCCAAAGGACTGATCGCCTCCGGTATCGAACTCGGCGACCGTGTCGCCATCCTCAGCGCGACGCGCTACGAGTGGGTCGTCCTCGATTACGCCATCTGGTCCGCAGGCGGCTGCACCGTCGCGATCTACGAGACCTCCTCCGCCGACCAGGCGCAGTGGATCCTCGAGGACTCCGCTACCAAGCTGCTCGTCGTCGAGACCGCAGCGCACGCCTCGAACCTCAAAGAGGTCACCGAAGGTGCCAAGGATCTGCGTGAGGTTCTGCAGATCGACGGCGGAGCGATCGAAGAACTGACCACCCGCGGTGCCGGGGTCAGCGACGAGGATCTGCATGCCCGACGCCACCAGGTCACCGCAGCATCACCCGCGACCCTGATCTACACCTCGGGCACCACCGGCCGACCCAAGGGCGTCCAGCTGACGCACGCGAACTTCTACGCCGAGGTTCAGGCCACCCAGATCGCGCTGCACGACTCGATGAAGGAGGGCAATCGCACGCTGATGTTCCTCCCGATGGCGCACGTGTTCGCCCGCGCCGTGTCGTTCGGCTCGTTCGAGTCCAAGGTCACCGTCGGCCACACCTCGGACGTGACGACGCTGGTGGATCAGTTCGCCGTGTTCAAGCCGGACTTCATCCTCTCGGTGCCGCGCGTGTTCGAGAAGGTCTACAACTCCGCCAAGCAGAAGGCCCACGACGGCGGCAAGGGTTCCATCTTCGACAAGGCCGCCGCGACGGCCATCGAGTGGAGCGAGGCCCAGGAGAAGGGCGGAGCCGGGCTGGTTCTGAACCTCAAGCACACCGTGTTCGACAAGCTGGTCTACTCCAAGCTTCGCGCAGCGCTCGGTGGCAACTGCACCCGCGCGGTGTCCGGCGGCGGACCTCTCGGTGCCCGCCTCGGCCACTTCTTCCGCGGTGCGGGCGTCCCGGTCTACGAGGGCTACGGACTGACCGAGACCAGCGCGGCCATCACCGTCAACACCACCAAGGACCAGCGCGTCGGCACCGTCGGCAAGCCCATCGACGGCCACTCGGTGAAGGTTGCCGAGGACGGGGAACTGCTGCTCAAGGGACCCGTGGTGTTCAGTGGCTACTGGCACAACGAGAAGGCCACGGCCGAGGCCATCGTCGACGGCTGGTTCCACACCGGAGACCTCGGCGCGATCGACCAGGAAGGCTACGTCTCGATCACCGGCCGCAAGAAGGAAATCATCGTCACCGCCGGCGGTAAGAACGTCGCCCCCGCGGTGCTCGAGGACGCCCTGCGCGCCAACGCGATCATCAGCCAGTGCCTCGTCGTGGGCGACGCCAAGCCGTTCATCGGTGCGCTCATCACCCTCGATCCGGAGGCTCTGCCGGGTTGGCTCGAGCGGCACAACCTGTCCGCGGACATCCCGTTCTCGGAACTGTCGAAGAACGCCGATCTGGTCGCCGAGCTCGACAAGGCCGTCGCCGAGGCCAACAAGAAGGTCTCCAGCCCCGAGCAGATCAAGAAGTACACGATCCTCGAGAACGACTTCACCGTCGAGACCGGTGAGCTGACCCCGACGATGAAGCTCAAGCGCAACATCATTCACGCCGAGCGTGGCAACGACATCGAGGCCATCTACTCGTAGATCGACCGCACGAGAAAAGGGGCCCGACGCGATCTTCGCGCCGGGCCCTTTTCTCGTGTCAGGACATGTGGTCGTCGAGAAACTCCGCCACCGCCGACGTCACCTGCAGGTGGATCTTCTCGTGCAGGAGGTCGTGGCCGCCGTCCTCGAACTCGCTCAGGGACGCGTCGGGCACACCGCCGATCCACTCGCGTACCGCATCGATCGGAGCCAGGCGATCGTCGACGCCGTGCACGGCGAGAATCGGAATCACGTTGTCGGCCAGATCCGTGGCCGAGCCGGTCACGGACTTCGGCGTTCCGCACAGGACGGCGCACCGCACCGCGTCCGGATGCGCGCCCAGAGCTGCGATGGCCGTGGCTGCGCCGAGCGAATGGCCCATCAGCGCGAACGACAACTCGGGGTGCTCGGCCTCGGCGATATCGAGCAACTGCAGGGCATTCTGGGCAAGACCGGGAATCTGAGCGGCGTCGGTGAGCTCGCCCTCGGTGAGCCCGTGACCCACGTGATCGACCGCCCACACATCGACTCCGCGCCCGTTGAGGACCCGAGCGAAGCGGTGGTAGTGGCCACTGTTCTGGCCGAGACCGTGCAGAAAGACGAGACCGAAACGAGCATCGGGAACGGTCCAGTTTCGATAGTGGACAGCACCGGTGGCTCCGTCGAAAAAAGGCATTCGATCATTTTGCCTCCTCGCGACTGCATCCGCGCGCAACGTGACCGGTACCGCTCGCGGTGATGGCTAGGGTGGGCGCGTGTTCCTCCTCGGCGATCGTGTCATCTACAGCGCCAGCGACCTCGCTGCGGCGGCGTCCTGCGAATTCGGACTGCTGCGCCGACTCGACGGGCTGACCGGTCTGATCCCGCGCACGGTGGCCGACCCCGATCCGATGCTCGACCGCACGTCCGCACTCGGATTCGAGCACGAACGCCGTCAGCTCGAGGCCTTCCGACAGCGCTTTCCCGGCGGAGTTCTGACGATGGACCGACCAGGACGGACGGCGCAGGAGCTGGCCGACGCGGCCTGGGCCACGTTCACCGCCCTCACCTCCCGCACGCCCGTGGTCTATCAGGCGACCTTCTTCGACGGACGATTTCTGGGGTTCTGCGACTTCCTGGTGGCCGAGCGCGCTCGGTACGCCGTGTACGACACCAAGCTCTCGCGGCACGCGAAGGTACCGGCCCTGCTGCAGTTGGCGGCCTACGCCGACGCGCTGCGGACGGGAGGAATCCAACCGAGCGACGAGGTGCACCTGATGCTCGGCGACGGCAGCGACTCCGCTCACTCGCTCACCGAGATTCTTCCGGTCTATCGGCAGTCCCGAGATCATCTGCAACACATACTCGACGAGCACCACGCCGAGGGAACCGTCGTCGATTGGTTCGACTCGCGCTACTCCGGCTGCGGACAGTGCGAGGCCTGCACGGTCGAGGTGGAACAGCACCGCGATCTGGTGCTCGTGGCAGGCATGCGCGCGAGCACCAGGGACAGACTGCTCGACGCCGGCATCTCGACGGTCGACGAACTCGCTGCATCGACCGGCGGCGTGGACGGCATGTCGTCGCGCACGGTGACGAATCTGCGCGCTCAGGCCGCGCTGCAGGTTCGCCAGGAACGCACCGGCGACGCCGAGTTCGAGATCTTCGACGCCGAGGCGCTCGGGGTGATTCCCGAGCCCGATCCGGGAGACATCTTCTTCGACTTCGAGGGCGACCCACTGTGGGCCGAGGCCGGCAGTGCCGAATGGGGACTCGAGTACCTCTTCGGGGTCTACACCGCCGACGGTGACTTCCTCCCGTTCTGGGCGCACGATCGCGCGCAGGAACGCCGTGCCCTGATCGACTTCCTCGACTATGTCTCGGCCCGTCGCGCCGTCCACCCGAACATGCACGTCTACCACTACGCGCCGTACGAGAAGACCGCACTGCTGCGCCTCGCCGGCCGGTACGGGGTCGGTGAGGACGCCGTCGACGACCTGCTGCGGCACGACGTGCTGGTCGATCTCTATCCCGTCGTACGGTCTGCGGTGCGCATCGGAGCCAGGTCCTACAGCATCAAGAAACTCGAACCGCTGTACATGCCCGCCACCCGCGACGGAGATGTCACCGACGCTGCCGCGTCGATCGTCGAATACGCGAACTGGTGCGATCTGCGAGATCAGGGCAAGGACGCCGAGGCCGCAGCTCTCCTCGCCGACATCGCCGAGTACAACCGCACCGATTGCGAATCGACTCTGCGACTGAGGGATTGGTTGCTCGGGCGCGCGTCGGATGCCGGTGTCCAGCCACGGGCGACGCAGCAACTGGAACTCGACGACAGTGCCGTCGACACCGCAAGCCCGCTGGAACTCGAACTCGCCGACTACGCGGGCCTACCGTGGCAGCGCACCTCGACGCAGCAGGCCGTCGCATTGTTCTCCGGCTCCATCGGGTACCACCGGCGCGAGCGAAAGCCGTTCTGGTGGGCCCACTTCGATCGACTGACTCATCCGATGGACGAGTGGGCGGACGCCGCGGACGTGTTGAAGGTCGAGCGGGCCGAGCTGGTGCACGACTGGATGAAAACTGCACCACAGCAACGGGTTCTACGACGGCAGATCAAGCTTCTGGGGCACCTGACGGGCGGGGCCCTGTCCGGCGCGAAGGTCAAACTGCTCTACGACGACCCGGCCCCGGAGGGGTTGCCGAAGCAGCAGCCGACCCATCGCGCGACCACGACGGTCGAGATCGTGGAGACCGGCTACGAGGGCACCCTCGACATGGTCGTGGTGCAGGAGAACCTCCGCAAGAGCGTGGACGAGTACCTCGACTTCCCGGTGGCCACCGCGCCCGAAGCGCCTCCTGCAACCAAGCACCTCGAGCAGGCCATCGTCGCCGTCGCCACCGAGGTCAGCGCCGCCCTGCCACACCTTCCGAGCACAGCCGTCGCCGATCTGCTGACGTTGTCGCCGCCCCGAACCCGTTCCGGCACCGGACTTCCCGAGGTGCGCGCCGGTGACTACGCGACAGCCGTCACGGCCGCCCTGCTCGATCTGAACGACTCCTATCTCGCCGTGCAAGGTCCGCCCGGGACCGGAAAGACGTACACCGCAGCGCGGGTGATCGCCGAATTGGTCGATGTACATCGCTGGCGGATCGGTGTGGTGGGCCAGTCGCATCACGTGGTGAACAATCTGCTGGACACCGTCGTGGCGGCCGGGGTGGATCCGAGCCGGGTAGGCAAGAAAGCACCGACTGCGCACACCGTTCTGGATCCGACGGACTATTCCCGCTTCGTCACCGACGCCGACGAGGGATGCGTGGTCGGCGGCACCGCATGGGACTTCTCCAACCCGGGCCGAATCCCACCCCGATCGCTCGATCTCCTGGTCGTCGACGAGGCCGGGCAGTTCTCGCTGGCCAACACCATCGCCGTCTCGGTGTCCGCGCGCAATCTGCTCCTGCTCGGCGACCCGGCACAGCTGCCGCAGGTCAGCCAGGGCACCCACCCCGAACCCGTCGACGAGTCGGCTCTGGGCGCGATCATGAACGGGCACCCGACGCTGCCCGCCGATCGCGGGTACTTTCTGGCGACGACGTGGCGGATGCATCCCGATCTGTGTGCGCCGGTCTCCGCGCTGTCGTACGAGGGCAAACTCGAGTCCAACAGTGCTGTGACACAGGCACGTTCCCTGTCGGGGCTGGAGCCCGGCCTGCACGTCGCCTACCTGGACCATCACG
Organism: Rhodococcus sp. ARC_M5; assembly: GCF_022810405.1. Taxonomy (GTDB): domain Bacteria; phylum Actinomycetota; class Actinomycetes; order Mycobacteriales; family Mycobacteriaceae; genus Rhodococcoides; species Rhodococcoides navarretei. Next base: position 8,481 of record NZ_JALGQE010000026.1, on the reverse strand, counting down.
GCAACTCCACGGACTCGGTGGAAGAGGCCGACGAGATCGTCGCGCGAGTCCAGGGTCTCCTCGGCCGGCTCTGGAGCAACCCGCAATCGTTCGAGGGAACGCGGCCGATGCATCAGGGCGACTTCCTGGTCGTCGCGGCCTACAACGCGCAGGTGGCCGTCATCGTCGAGCGCCTCGCAGCGGCCGGACTCGACGAAGTTGCGGTGGGAACCGTCGACAAGTTCCAGGGTCGACAGGCCCCGGTGGTGCTGATCTCGATGGCGGCGTCCGCGATCGAGGACGTTCCACGCGGCATGGGATTTCTGTTGTCCCGCAACAGACTCAATGTCGCGGTCTCGCGTGGTCAATGGGCGGCGATACTGATCCGGTCACGAGCACTGACGCAGTACCTACCGTCGACTCCGGCCGGACTGGTCACCCTCGGCACCTTCATGAGTCTGTGCGAGAACGCGGTTCAGCCGAACGCCATGCCCTCGCCGCGGTAGGTGGGGACCGCCTCGACGGACCCGTCGGCGTGCACCAGATGCAGGGTCTCGAATCGCTCGCACAACTCGCCCGCCTTGGCATGACGAAACCAGACTCGATCGCCGATCCGCACCTCGTCTGCTCCGCTCACCGGAGTCTGGACCTCGCCCGCACCCTCGTTGCGCAGCAACTTCAGACCGGACGTCACCACTCCCCTGGCCTTCCTCGACCACGCGATCGGCCGCGGGGATCGCGACGTCGACGCCGGACCCGACGCGATGTAGCCACCGCCGAACAGCGTCGCGATCTGCGGTGTCGGCTTGCGCACCGCGGGCAGCGCGAAGAACAGCGAGGGCTCGGCCGAGAATGCGCGATACCGATCGAAGAGCGTCGGCGCGAACAAGCCCGATCCCGCGGTGACCTCGGTGACGACCGGATCGGCCGCCGAGAAATCGATCGACCCGGTGCCGCCACTGTTGACGATTTCGATCCGCCCGACCGCCGCGGTCACGGCCTCGACCACTGCTGTTCTGCGCGTGGAGATCTCGCGGGATGACAGGGACTTCATCCATTCCACCGCGACGTTGGAATCGGGCACACCGGCGATCTGTGCCTCGTAGAACATCAGCCCGACCACCCGGAACCCTCGCGCCTGCGCCACCCGCGCGAAGGCAGCGACCTGCTCGGGTTCGCGCAACGGAGAGCGCCTGACGCCGATGTGCAGCGGACCGATCCGCAGCGAGGCATCGACATCGATACAGATACGTGGCTTGAGAAGATCGCTCGCGGTGGCGTCGCGCACGATGTCCAACTGTGCGACGTCGTCGACCATCAGCGTGATGCGACCCGACAGCACCCGATCGTTGACGACCTCGGCGAGGGCGGTGCGATCCACCGTCGGGTACCCCATCAGGATGTCCTCCACGCCGTGGCGCGCCAACCAGATCGCCTCACGCAGGGAGTAGGCCATGACGCCGTTCACCCCGTCGGCCGCGAGCACCCGATCCAGCACTGCCCGGCACCGAACGGACTTGCTCGCGATCCTGATCGGCACTCCGTCCGCTCGCGCCCGCAACGCCGCGGCATTGGCATCGAGAGCGGCCGAATCGACTGCAGCCAAGGGTGATTCGAGCCCCTCGGTGGCAGCTGCGATACGGGACAGTGGTGTCGTGTCGGTGGTCGCGACACCGGCGATCGAGCTCATAGGGAACATTCCTTCGTCGTCGTTGCCGGGCCTACACAGTCAAACACTCTGCGGCCGAGAAGTCCCGGTGAGCATCGGCGAGGCCGGTCTTTCAGCGATCGACGGCCTTGCTCGCGATCAAGCCCGACAGGTCGTCGATCTGCGCCAGCACTTCGAGATCGTCGCCGTCGACCAACCACCGCAGCACCAGACCGTCGAGGGTCGCCATGCCGAATCGCGCGATCGACGCCACCGGCTCGAGCCATCGCGTTCCCGTATGGGCAGAACATTGCTCGAAGAACAACCGCGCCTCGGAGTCGCGAATTCGATACTGTCCACTGGCGATCTCGGCGGCCGTGGCCGATCCGAGCGCCCGATGGCGCAGCAGGTAGGTCTTGATCTCGTAGGCGAGCAACTGTCGGTCCGGTGACTTCTCGATCAGCAACCACACCGCGCTCAGACCGCCGTGCACCAGCTCTCGCAGACCACGGACACCCGGGAGTTCTCGCGTGCCCACGGCACTGTTCAACGCGGCATGCAGAATCTCGGTGACGTCGACGATGAGGTGCTCCCCCATCGCGATCACCAGATCCTGCTTGGTCTCGAAGTAGTACTGCACGATGCCCTTGGTGACGTCGCCGTGCTCCGAGAGTGCACGCACGGTCAGGGACTCGATGCCCACCCGCTCGGCAACGTCGATGGCCGACTGCACCAGTTGTGCGCGTCGCACATCCGCGGGCAGCCTCGATTGCATGACCCGATACTAGGGTGCGGGCGAGTTCTGTGCCTTGGATTGCCCCAGGGGAGCGCGCTGCGGGATAGTGATTCGATGATCGAGCGGTCGTGGCAGAACTGGGCGGGCAATCAACACGCGTTCCCGTCGGACCGCGCCGAGCCGACGTCGGCCGACGAACTGCGCGTCGTGCTGGCGGGTGCCGTCGAGCGATCTCGTACGGTGCGATGCGTCGGGGCCGGTCATTCCTTTACCCCGATCGCCGTCACCGACGGCGTGCAGATCAGCCTGGATTCGTTGCGTGGGATCGAATCGGTCGTCCGTAACGACGACGGTTCCGCCCAGGTGACGGTGCTCGCCGGCACCCGGCTGCGGGAGCTGACCGCCCAGCTGTGGGAACTCGGCCTGGCCATGACCAACCTCGGCGACATCGACGAACAATCCGTCGCCGGAGCCATCTCCACGGGTACCCACGGAACCGGGGCCCGCTTCGGCGGCATCGCGACTCAGGTGAACGCGCTGGAGCTGATGACCGCGGACGGCCGGTTCGTTCGATGCTCTCGCGATGAGAATGCGGAACTATTCGACGCGGCCCGTGTCAGTATCGGTGCGCTCGGCGTCATCACCCGAGTCACGCTCGAGTGCGTTCCGGCGTTCGCTCTACGGGCCGTCGAGAAACCGTCGACGCTGACGGCAACGCTCGCCGAGCTCGATGTCACCGTCGCTGCCGTCGACCACTTCGAGTTCTATTGGTTTCCACATACCGACCGAGTGCTGACCAAACGCAACACCCGCCTGCCGGGCGACGCCGTGCTGCGCCCGCTGGGAAAGGTGCGCTCGTACCTCGACGATGAACTACTGTCCAACACGGTCTTCGAGGGGCTCAACCGCCTGGTGACGCGGGTGCCGGCCCTGATTCCTCGCCTCAACGCGGTCTCTGCCCAGGCACTGTCGGCCCGCGAGTACACCGACCGCTCGTACCGGGTGTTCGCGTCCTCCCGCACCGTCCGGTTCGTCGAGATGGAATACGCGGTACCGGTCGCCGACATCGGCTGGGTGCTGGGCGAGGTCGATCGCTGGCTCGAGCGATCTGCCATCTCGATCGCGTTCCCCGTGGAGGTCCGGTTCGCCGCGGCCGACGACATCTGGCTGTCCACCGCGTACGGACGCCCGACGGCCTACATCGCTGTCCACCAGTACCACCGCCGCGATCACCGCGAGTACTTCGACGCCGTCGAAGCCATCTGTCGCAGCGTCGGCGGCCGGCCACACTGGGGCAAACTGCATTCCCTCGGCGGCGACGAGCTGCGCGATACTTACGAACACTTCGACAACTTCCTGCGCATCCGCGATTCGATGGACCCGGGAAAGTTGTTTGGCAGCGAGTACCTCGAGCGTCTGCTGTCGTGAGCGGTAGTTCGCAGACTGCTACGAAATACCGCGCACGACCCATTCGCTTACATTGGAGCGAGTGAGCACAGGAAAACGCGCGCTGTCCGGCATCGTCGCCGCCGGAGTCGTCCTCGGTGTCGGTCAATTGATCGCCGTCCCCATCGGATCCAACTCGTCACCGCTGACGGCCGTCGGATCCTCGGCCGTCGACTACAGTCCGGCCCCGATCCGCGAATGGGCCATCGATACGTTCGGCACGTCCGACAAGCTCGCCCTGTTCGTCGGCATGGCCGTGGTGATCGGAGCCATCGCCGCGGCAGCAGGAATCGCCCGCAAGCCGATCGGTGCAGTCGTGTTCGCCGCCCTGGGCGCTGTGGGCGTACTCGCCGCAGTGACCCGACCGGACGCGACGGCCCTGTACGCAGTCCCCACCATCGGCGGTGTCATCGTGGGCATCGTCGTGCTGCACGCCCTCATCGGTGCCGCGGCACCTGCGACCGAGGGCATCAACCGACGCAGCTTCCTGACCCTCGCAGCCGGTGCCGCGGTACTCGGCGTCGTGGCCGGAACAGCCGGACGAATGCTGACCTCGGCGCGCGCAGTCACCGCGGATCGACTCGGCTTCATGCTTCCGACGCCCACTCCGCAACCACCGATACCGACCGGGGCAGACCTGCAGATCGACGGCCTCGCGTCGTACATCACCCCGAACGAGGATTTCTACCGCATCGACACCGCGCTGGTCGTGCCGCGGGTGGCGTCGGATACGTGGTCGTTGCGGATCCACGGCATGGTGGACCGCGAGATCGAGCTGACGTTCGCCGACCTCGCCGAGCGCCAGGCAGTCGAGAAAACGGTCACCCTGACCTGCGTGTCCAACATCGTCGGCGGGGACCTCGTGGGCAACGCAACGTGGATCGGCTACCCGCTCAAGGACATTCTCGAAGAAGCAGGCATTTCACCGGACGCCGACATGGCGCTGTCGTCGAGCAGCGACGCCTTCACCGCGGGCACTCCCCTCGAGGTACTGCTCGACGGCCGCGACGCCCTGCTCGCGGTCGGCATGAACGGCGCGCCGCTCCCCGTCGAGCACGGCTACCCGGCGCGGCTCGTCGTCCCCGGTCTGTACGGATACGTCTCGGCGACCAAATGGGTCACCGACATCGAGATCACCCGATTCGACCGCGCGACGGCGTACTGGACCGATCGTGGCTGGGGCGCTCTCGGACCGATCAAGACGGCCTCGCGGATCGACACCCCGCGTTCGGGCAGCTCCACGCCGGCCGGTCGGACGGTGATCGCCGGCGTCGCCTGGGACCAGCACACCGGCATCGACGGCGTGGAAGTGCAAGTGGACGAGGGCAATTGGATGCCGGCCACACTCTCGGAGGAGTACTCCAAGGACACCTGGCGGCAGTGGACAGTCGAGCTCGACCTGCCTGCGGGCCAGCATTCGATCCGTGCGCGGGCCACCAATTCCGCCGGAGAACTGCAGACCAACAAGACCGCCGACACCGTTCCCGACGGAGCCACCGGCTACCCGAAAATCTCGGTGACGGCGAACTGATCCAGGCAGTAGCGCTGATCTAGACGGTGCCGAAGCTCGCGCGTATCGAGTTCTCGGCCAACTGCTGCCGCTCGTCCGCGGTGAGGCCCATTCCCGCTTCGAGGGCAGAAAAGTTGTCGTCGACGTAGCCGCCGAAGTAGGCCGGATCGTCGGAATTGATCGACACCGACAGGCCGCGCTCGAGCATCTGCCGCAACGGCAGCTGCTCGACGCTGTCGATCACCTTGAGGCGAACGTTGGACAGTGGACAGACGGTGAGCGGAATCTGTTCCTCGACAAGTCGATTCACCAGCGCTTCGTCTTCCAGGCACCGCACCCCGTGATCGATGCGCTCGACCTTCAGCAGGTCCAGTGCCTGCCAGATGTAGTCGGGCGGGCCTTCCTCACCGGCGTGGGCGACGACGTGCAGACCCTCGGCGCGCGCCTTGGCGAACACATCGACGAACAACGACGGCGGGTACCCGACCTCGGCGGAATCGAGACCGAGCCCGATGATCGGAGCCTGCATCGCCAACAGGTCGTCGAGCAGTTGATTGGCGTGCAGCACCGGCTTGTCACGCAGGATCGATGCGATCAAGCCACTGGTGACACCGAATTCGCGCTCACTGGTCGCGCACGCGTCGGCCAGTCCCTCGACGACGGCATCGAGGGAGACACCGCGCTCGGTGTGCGCCTGCGGGTCGAAGAAGATCTCCGCGTGCGTGACACCGGCCTGAGCGGTGCGGCGGAAGTAGGCCCGAGCCAGATCTGCGAAATCCTCGGCGGTCTGCAACACGGCCATGTTGGCGTAGTACAGATCGAGGAAGGATTGCAGGTCGGTGAACTCGTACTTCGCGCGCAGTTCGTCGATATCGTTGTACGGCAACGACAATGCGTTACGCTCGGCGAGCTCGAAAATCAGCGGAGGCTCTAGCGACCCTTCGATGTGCAGGTGCAGTTCGGCCAGCTGATCAGTACTCACTCGCTCGATTCTACTTGCCCGTGTACGTCGCTTTCCCCGGACCGACCTCGAGGAAGCTCTTCACCGCACCCCGCAGATCCTCGGTCTCGAACAACGCGCCGGAGACCTCCGAGGTGATCTCGTCGGCGTGCGTAACGCCACCCGAACGCCACGCTGCCACAATCTGTTTCGTTGCCGAATGCGCGACGGTGGGGCCGTCGGCCAGTCGATGCGTCAGCGCGAGCGCCGCGGCGTCGACATCGTCGTGGATCTGGTTGACCACGCCCCACTCCTTCAACGTCTGTGCGTCGTACAGATCTCCGGTCATGACGAGCTCGCGAGCCCGACCCGAACCGGCCCGCTCGGCCAGACGCTGCGGCCCACCCATCGACGGCGTCAGACCGACGACGGTCTCGACCAGACCGAACTTGGCCTTGGGACCGGCGAGAATGATGTCGCAGGCCAACGAGATCTCGAACGCCGCGGTGAGCGTCAACCCGTGTGCGGCGTAGATCACCGGGCAGGGCAACGCCTCGAGTGGATGGGCAATCTGCGCGAACAGTCCACGCCACAGATCGGCACCTTGCGCGGCGGACAGGCCCTCGAAGACATGCACGTCGACGCCTGCCGAGTTCACCTTGCCCTCGGCGCGGAGCAGCACCGCACGAGGCGGTCGCGCGACGAGATCGGCAACGTTCGCGGCCACCGCGTCGAACATGGCCTGATCGAAGAGATTGAGCGGACCGTGATCGAAGGTGAGCACGGCGACCTCCGCGCCTGCCGCAGTGGTCGATCGAACGAGCGAAGTGGGTGCGTCAGCCATGGTTCGCATAGTGCCACACCCGTCCGAGGACCTTGTTACCACCGAGTATTGTGCGCAGGAAAGTGAACGTTACCGAGAGGAACACCTAGATGAAGCGCAGCCTGTTCGAGTCCGACCACGAGGACTTCCGCGCATCGGTACGCGAGTTCGTCACCCGCACCATCACGCCGGTCGAGGAGAAGCTCGTCGAACAGCGATACATCGACCGCGACATCTGGCTCGAAGCCGGACGCAACGGGTTCCTCGGCCTCGAAGTACCCGAGGAATACGGCGGCAGCGGAGCCGAGGACTACCGATTCAACGCCGTCCTCGCCGAGGAACTCGCCCGCTCGAGTGCAGCGGTGGCGTCGTGCTTCGGTATTCACGTCGATATCGTCGCGCCCTACCTCGTCAAGCTCACCACCGAGGAGCAGAAGAAGCGCTGGCTGCCCGGGTTCTGCAGCGGCGAGATCCTCACCGCGATCGCGATGACCGAGCCGTCCGGCGGCTCGGACCTGGCCGCCCTGAAGACCACCGCAGTCAAGGACGGCGACGACTTCATCATCAACGGCTCCAAAACCTTCATCACCAATGGCAACTCCGCCGACCTCGTCATCGTCGCCACTCGCACGACGCCGGAGAAGAAGGCCAAGGGCATCACGCTCTTCGCCGTCGAGAACGGCACCGAAGGATTCTCCCGTGGCCGCAAGCTGGACAAGGTCGGCCAGCCCGAATCCGACACGGCCGAGCTGTTCTTCGAGAACGTACGCGTTCCGAGCTCGAACATGATCGGCGAATTCGACGGCGGCTTCATCCACATGATGCAGCTGCTCCCCCAGGAACGCATCAGCTGCTCGGTGGCCAACCTCGGACACGTCCGCCCCATTCTCGAGGAGACGCTGCAGTACGCCAAGGACCGCAAGGCATTCGGGCAGCAGATCGGCTCGCTGCAGTGGAACAAGTTCCTGCTCGCCGAGCTCGTCACGAAACTCGATGTGGCACAGGCATACATCGACAATTGCATCGCCGCCCACGGCATCGGTGAACTGACGGCCATCGACGCAGCCAAGGCGAAGTGGTGGAGCTCGCAGGTACAGAACGAGATCCTCGACCACTGCGTCCAGCTGCACGGCGGCTACGGATTCATGAACGAATACCGCGCCGCCCGCGCCTGGAAAGACGCTCGCGTGACCAAGATCTGGGCCGGATCGAACGAAATCATGAAGGAACTCATCGGCCGGGATCTGGGGCTGTAGAGCGGCTTCGCCGCATGTGAGCGGAACTTCGTAGTGGGCTACGGGCGGATTCGAGCGGTGGTTGCAACGTGCCTGATCATTAGGGATGTTTGCGATGGTTCACCCGGGTTTCTCTCATCAGGTTCGGATGGCGTTCTGGTCAC
>NZ_JALGQE010000064.1 GCF_022810405.1 Rhodococcus sp. ARC_M5 | reverse complement strand
CCCGGGGTACTTTTCACCTTTCCCTCACGGTACTAGTCCGCTATCGGTCACCAGGGAGTATTCAGGCTTATCGGGTGGTCCCGACAGATTCACAGCAGATTTCACGGGCCCGCTGCTACTTGGGTATCCACAACGACAGTTGCAGTGTTTTCGTCTACGGGACTCTCACCCTCTACGACAGGCCGTTCCAGACCACTTCGACTAACACCACAATTTCTCACTGTCGGCCGATCCGGCAGAATCGACAATGCAAACCCCACAA
>NZ_JALGQE010000063.1 GCF_022810405.1 Rhodococcus sp. ARC_M5 | reverse complement strand
CCCGGGGTACTTTTCACCTTTCCCTCACGGTACTAGTCCGCTATCGGTCACCAGGGAGTATTCAGGCTTATCGGGTGGTCCCGACAGATTCACAGCAGATTTCACGGGCCCGCTGCTACTTGGGTATTCGCAACAACAGTTGCAGTGTTTTCGTCTACGGGACTCTCACCCTCTACGACAGGCCGTTCCAGACCACTTCGACTAACACCACAATTTCTCACTGTCGGCCGATCCGGCAGAATCGACAATGCAAACCCCACAA
>NZ_JALGQE010000062.1 GCF_022810405.1 Rhodococcus sp. ARC_M5 | reverse complement strand
TCGCCGTTCGACCATTCCCTGCCGGCCCTTCGGTTGCGAGTTCATCGGTTCAGTCTGACGCGGAACCAGCCCGCGGTCCACGTCGCCGTCGAACACCGCCGTCCGCCACCGCGTCATCATGCCCCTCGAGATGGACGGATGCGCTGCCATCCACGGCCCATGCTTCCCATACGGCAACCGGCAGTACTCGAACACCATCTCCCGGATCTGCTCCCCTGTGAATTCAGCACTCAACATGCGGTAACCCTCCATAGCTTCTCGAATGACTCACCAGAAGCTTGGCAAAGAGGG
>NZ_JALGQE010000061.1 GCF_022810405.1 Rhodococcus sp. ARC_M5 | reverse complement strand
TGAGAACTCAACAGTGTGTCGATGAATGTCAGTGCCGAATTTTATTTGGTGAAAGCATTCGATGTATCAGCCATCCGCTTGTGGTGGTTGTTGTCGGGTGTTGTTTGAAATGCTAGTTGAGTTTTTTTGCTAGTGATTTGACTTGATGTCTTTGACTGATTCGCAGCCCCTTCGGGGGTTGTTGTTTCGCAGGTCTTTTACGGAGAGTTTGATCCTGGCTCAGGACGAACGCTGGCGGCGTGCTTAACACATGCAAGTCGAGCGGTAAGGCCTTTCGGGGTACACGAGCGGCGAAC
>NZ_JALGQE010000060.1 GCF_022810405.1 Rhodococcus sp. ARC_M5 | reverse complement strand
CCACACCCTGTCGAGTGCAGTACCATCGGCGCTGGAGGGCTTAGCTTCCGGGTTCGGAATGGGACCGGGCGTTTCCCCTCCGCTATGGCCGCCGTAACTCTGCGAAACAGTGTCACGAGCGAACCTGTCACCCACACGTATGTGGGTGGCGGATTCGTGTATTCGATTGTGCTTGCTGAATCAACTCGTGTGTTGTTTCAGATATTGCACAGTGGACGCGTAGCTTCTTTGTGGTAAGTCCTCGGCCTATTAGTACCAGTCACCTGCATCGGTTACCCGACTTCCAGTTCTGGCCTATC
>NZ_JALGQE010000059.1 GCF_022810405.1 Rhodococcus sp. ARC_M5 | reverse complement strand
CCGACGCGGTGCGTGTGGCAATGCTGCGCATGCGGCGAACAGGTGCGCGTCGGTGAGCTGACGGAGCTCGGCGCGTATGCCTTCTGGGGCATTGACGATCATCGATTTCAGTTGTGTGACCGCTTCGGCGCGGGCTTTGACTGCCGAGTGACGTGCGTTGTGCAAGAAGCGAATCGCTTCGACGTTGCCGTCGTGGGCCTTCGGTGTGGTGGTGGCCTTTCCGGTCAATGCTGCGCGCGCTGCGGAATGGGCATCGAGTGGGTCGGATTTGCCGTGGAAGCGGCGAGAGCGTCGGTCGGGG
>NZ_JALGQE010000058.1 GCF_022810405.1 Rhodococcus sp. ARC_M5 | reverse complement strand
CACCGGGTTGATAGGCCAGAACTGGAAGTCGGGTAACCGATGCAGGTGACTGGTACTAATAGGCCGAGGACTTACCACAAAGAAGCTACGCGTCCACTGTGCAATATCTGAAACAACACACGAGTTGTTCACTGAGCACAATCGAATACAGGTCCAAGACGAAACACCACCCCTGACAGCACATGCGGGGGATGTGTTCTCCGACTGAGACCGCTCGTGACACTGTTTCGCAGAGTTACGGCGGCCATAGCGGAGGGGAAACGCCCGGTCCCATTCCGAACCCGGAAGCTAAGCCCTCCAGCGCCGATGGTACTGCACTCGACAGGGTGTGGGAGAGT
>NZ_JALGQE010000057.1 GCF_022810405.1 Rhodococcus sp. ARC_M5 | reverse complement strand
TGATGCTCGACCGGTGGCGGACAAACCCGACATGGGCAGATTCGTGTCCGCCACCGGTCAGTTCTTGTTGGCCACCCATGGGCAGTTCTCGTGACCGCCTGTGGTCACTTCCCGATGTCCATTGACAGTTTTTGAAATCAGCGAAGAAACTTTCGGCCATACTGTTGCCCCACAACACCCCGCGAAGACCGCATCCGCGGAGAGCTCACGAGAGCCCGGTAAGCCCGGTAAGCCCGCGAGGTACATACGGCAAGTTCGGAGTGGAAGATGATAGTGCCCCATGGGGTGGTGTAATTCGGATCGGTGAACCATCCGGTTCATGATCAACGAGTTGTGTTGTATGTTAGGCGCTTTCGAGCTGAGGTGTCAACGACTCAGCGGTCGTGTCGGTTGA
>NZ_JALGQE010000025.1 GCF_022810405.1 Rhodococcus sp. ARC_M5 | reverse complement strand
CCATCCTCGAACAACGCTACCGCCGCGACCCGCTGATCCTCGGTAAGTGAACTTCGTGCACGCATACAAAACTCCCCGGTAGTCGGAACTGAATTACTCAGTCCAACTTCCGGGGAGCGGTGCACACCGCCGAGACGTATGCAAGGGTCCATTGACGCAGACGGCAGGGGCGGGGGCGGGGGCAGGGGCGGGGGCGGGGGCGGGGGCGGGGCGAGGCGGGGCGGGGACACCGACGCGCCCCGCCCTGCCGACTACCGGGCGCTCTCCCGCCACCGCGTCGCCTCGGCGAGCGCGAAGCCGTGCAGATCGGCCAACTCACCCAATCGTTCGACGCTCTCGCCGTCCAGGATGGCGCCGATACTCCGCAGTCCGAACTCACCCGACAACGCGATCAGCATCGTCTCGGCCATGCAGGCGTAGGTCAGCCCAGGAGCCAACCCGTAGGTCAGCCCGAAATCCGAACCCGCCGGCACCTGCACGATGCCACCGTCGAACACCGTGACGTCCGGCCGCTCACTGCGCACGTCCCGGCCGATGTTCGGCGGCTGCGCCACATCGCAGACGATGGCACCCTCCATCAGATCCGTCGGATCGATCAACGCATGTGGTGCCGACGTCGCAGCGATGACGATCAACGAATCATGCACCGCAGCAACGGGATCGGTGAAGAACTCCAGGTGCCGCGACCTGATCAGATCGTCCAGATCACCGTCGACAGCGTGCGCGGCGGCGGCCAGCTCCCCCGACCCCGCACCCGCCCGAGCGCTCGCCACCATCTCCTGCGCAGCCGCCCACAGCTTGGGAGCGATCACCGAACTCTCCCCCTGCCTACCGACCAGCACGACGGCACCGACCTCGCCGGCCAACTGCCTGCCGATGGTTCGCCCGATCGCCCCGGCGGCACCGAGAATCGTCACTCGAGCCCGCGCGACATCGATTCCGCGTTCACGGCACACGCGTCGAACAGCCCGCAGACTGGCCGCAGCGGTGAACGTGTTGCCGGTGGCGATGGGACGCGTCGTCGCGCCGAGACCCAACCCGTTGCCGGTGATCACCGACGAGTAACCGCCCAACCCGACGACCGTTGCACCGCGTGAGATCGCCAGCTCGACGGCACCGCCCACCACTGCCAGCGCACGCTGGGTCGGCAGCTGCAGCAACTGCTGAGAGGTGTACGGCAGCCCGATCAGATCACCGTGCGCCGTCGCGTCCCCGCCTCCGACGACCCGGCCACTGCCGATGACGAACGACGCGGGTTCGAGCTCGGACGTCGACGCCGCGAACCGCTCGAGCAAGTCCTGTCGCTCGGAGTCGTCGAACACCTCGAGCGCCGGGTCGAATGCCGCGAAGAACCCGAGATCGAGGGGATGTGCGATGAACGCGAAACGTCGATCGGTGGGCCGTACCGCGATGTCGGGGGTACGCCCGGGACGCAGCGCCGCGAGGGCAGGCGGCGTGGCGACGGTCGGACGGCCCAACAGGTGCCCGAACAATCCGTCCATGTCTCCCGCTGCCGCGTAGCCCAACGCCCGGTCCAGTGCTGCGACCAGACGCGAGCACTGCACCCCGGACACCGTGAGCGGCGGCTCGATGCGAATCACCCTGTTGCCGAACAGAGTCGGAGCCACTCGGATCCCCTCGACATTGAGCAGGTACGAGCAGATCACCGCGGAGAGGTTGTGCTGATCTGCGATCGATCCGAGCAGCGACTGCCGTCCGACGAAGTTCACGTCCGCGGTGAGTTCGATGCCCAGCAACAGTCCGCGGCCGCGTACCTCGGTGACCACCGACGGATACTTCTCGGCCAGCGCGCTCAGATCGTTCTTCAGCCGATGGCCGAGTACTGCCGCATTCTCCACCACCGCGCAGCCGTCCCGAGTCAGTTCTTCGAGTACCGCGATACCCACCCGTGCAGCCAACGCGTTCCCCGCGAAGGTCGACGTGTGCCGTAGCGCGAAGCTCTCCCCCACCAACTCCGGGCGGCTCAGCACCGCGCCCACCGGCACGATCCCGCCACCGAGCGCCTTGGCGAGAGTAAGAATGTCCGGCACCACGCCGTCGTGCTCGGCTGCGAACATCCGGCCCGTCCGGCCGAGCCCGGTCTGCACCTCGTCGAGTGCCATGAGCACCCCGTGCCGATCGCAGATCTCCCGCACGCGGCGCAGGTATCCGTCGGGCGGGCACACCACTCCACCCTCACCCTGAATCGGCTCCACCAGAAACACTGCATAATGCCCGGGTGCTGCCGCCAGGGCCGCGTCGAGCGCATCCGAATCCCCGAACTCGATATGATCGAATCCCTCGACCGGAGCGCCGAAACCGTTCTGATACTTGATGTTTCCCGTCGCAGACAAGGCACCGAGGGTCTTACCGTGGAAACTGTTCGCGGTGGTCAGCACACCCAGCCGCCCGGTGTGCGCTCGGGCGATCTTGAGCGCGACCTCCGTCGCCTCGGTACCACTGTTGACGAACGTCGTTCGCGTCAACCCCTCGGGGGCCAAGCGCCCCAACCGATCTGCCAATTCACCGGCCGCGCTCAGCACCGAGGGCTGCACGAAAATTGCCTCCCCGCTGCAGCGAACGTCGTTGACCGCCTGCCAGATCGGAGTGGGACCGTGCCCGAACGGAAGGGCTCCGTACGCCCCCGCGAAGTCGAGATAGCGTCGGCCCGAGGCGTCGAACAGGACCGTCCCGTCGCCGCGCACGTACTCGCGATCCAGGTTCAGCGCAGACAACAAGCGGTACAGTTCGGGATTGACGTGCTCGGCAAAGCCCGATCGACCGGACCGGGATTCCAGCACGGAAAAATCGATAGTTGTGTCAGTCATGACCAGCATGCTCCGTTTTCATCGGATCCACCCCTGGCTGTCCGAGCGTGAAAATGGTTGTCCCGAACAACCAGGGCTCGTCCCAACCAGGACGCAAACGCGATGGTAGCTCGGCCCGAAGTCGGTGAGAGACGGCCGAAAACGATACGAAAAAACCCCGTCCGCGCAGGGCTTCTGCGTCGAACGGGGCCTGATCGAGCTATTGGTTGGAGCGACTATTGATCGTCGATGGCCGAGAGCTTCCAGGAGCCGTCGACCTTCTCCATGTTCACCGTCAACGGGCCCTCGGCGCTGCCCGACGCGACGCCGTTCTGCGTAGCGCTGATGTTCACATTGGCGAGCAGCTCGGCCTTGTCGTCCTCCAACCGCGTGACACCGATGTCCGTCACCATGGCCTCGGTACCCGTATTCGTTTGCACCACAGCAGATTTGGTTGTCTCAGCGGTGGAGTTGAACTCGTCGAGCATCGACTGATTGAGAACAGCGCGGGCCGCATCGAAATCGGCATCGATCGTCTCGGCCTTGTACGTGTACAGGGTCTGCAGCGCATCGGTCGCAGCCGAAGTGACCTCCTGGGTGGCCGCGGAATCCACCCACGCCGCATTGTCGATCGTGGCGAACGGCTTGAACGCGGCAACGGCAGCGAACGCGCCGAGCACCACGGCAATCACCGCGACGACGATCACGTGCTTGTAGCCGATACCCGACACCGGTCCGGAGGACGAGGCGCTTGCGATGGAGTCGGCAGCAGACTTGTCGGTTGCAGACTTGTCGGTTGCAGTTTTGTCGGTTGCAGGCTTGTCGACCGAAGGCTTCTCGGTTGCAGACTTGTCGGTTGCAGGCTTGTCGACCGAAGACTTCTCGGTTGCAGTTTTGTCGGTTGCAGGCTTGTCGACCGAAGGCTTCTCGGTTGCAGACTTGTCGGTTGCAGGCTTGTCGACCGAAGACTTCGCGAGTGACGGCTTCTCGGTCACAGGCTTGTCGGTTGCGGGCTTGTCGAGAACCGGCTCGGTCGGCGTCGTAACGGCCTGCGACTCGGCGGCCGCCGATCCCTCGGCGTCGGTCGACGCCGTGTCGGTGTCGGCTGCAGTCGGCTTCCCGGTGCCGGCCACCTTGCGTCGAACCTTGCTGGTGGTGGTGGGTGGAACGATCTTGCGACGCTGGGGAGGCACTACAGAACTCCTTCGAAACTCACTTCGGTACAGACGGAAAACACCACTGCCAGATTCTCAGTTACCGCCGGAGTCCGGCTCGGGAGCAGGCGTCGCGTCCGTACCGGGGTCGGCCGCATTCGGATCGGCGGCATTCGGATCGGCGGGGCCGCCCGGTTCGTTCGGGATGACGGGGTTGGTGCTGGGGTTGTCGAGCGAGATCCGCGAACCGATCGGGTCGACCTTGTTGGTCTTCCACACCCCGTCGATCTCTTCCATGGCCAGGCTCATCGTCAGCTTGCTGCGCTCGATGCGGTCGGGCCAGGTAGTGGTCGTCGCGATGACCACGAGAGCGGTGGCGGTGTTCTCGTCCGTGCTCAGCTCGGTCAACGTTCCGTGCAGCACCTCGGCGTCGCTCTTGGCACCGGACTGACGAACCTGGTCGGTGATACCCGACCGCGTCTGCTCGAGGTCGTTGAGCATCAGGTCGCCGGTGATGGACGACTTCATGTTGTCGAACGACTGGTCGATGTTGGCCGCGTCGACAGTGTTGAGGTTGACGGCCGCTTGCTGAGCGCCGGTGAGAGCAGAGTCGCGGGTGTCCGCGGTGGGCTTCTGACTCAGCAACGCATTGCCCCAGCCGTATCCGAAGAACACGGCCGCTGCGAGGGCCGCCACGGCGATCACCGTGACGACGGCAAAGAGGATTTTCGCGGTCTTGTTACGCCCTGGAGTCGCTGAGGACTCCAGGGCTTCGGTGCTCGAGTTCACACTTTCCACCCTACTACTCGGTAATATCCGGCCGAACCACTCTCGGCCCGACGATAGTGCTGAGCAGCAGTTCCACCGATTTCACTACTTCGGCGTGACGCCGATCAGCGGTGCCAACTGGGTGGCAATGGGGTTGAGGTTCAGCTTCTCGGGATCGACCTTGGGCTTGAGGTCCCACGGCTGCGGCACGTCCGGATCGGCGAACACGATTCGGTTCGCGCTACGAACACCGGTGACGCTGCCCTGCGGCGT
The DNA here is from genome assembly GCF_022810405.1 of Rhodococcus sp. ARC_M5. Lineage (GTDB taxonomy): Bacteria > Actinomycetota > Actinomycetes > Mycobacteriales > Mycobacteriaceae > Rhodococcoides > Rhodococcoides navarretei. Next base: position 46,108 of record NZ_JALGQE010000025.1, on the reverse strand, counting down.
AGCGCAGTTCGCATCGAGGTTCAGCGGGTAGTTCTCCCGCGTCTCGTCGAAGTTCGGATTCTTCCGCTTCTCCTCGTCCAGGATCGCCTGGCTGCCCTCGTAGCCGACGGTGCACGGCGGCGGGTTGTTGGTTTCGAGCAACAGACCCTGATGGATCGTGCCGTCGTCCGGGACGATCGTCGAGATACCGGCACCGAGTGCAGGCAGGAACGTCAGGAACGGACGAAGCGCAACGTACCGAGGTTCGGCCTGAGCAGCAACCAGGGCCAGGTTGTTGATATCGGTCGTCAGAGCAGGACCCGCATCGGTGATGAGGCCACCGAGCTGGTCGCCCGCCGCAGTACCGGTATCGATCAGGCGACGGATGTCCGGATCGCTCGACTTCAGCTGAGCCGTCACCTCGTCCAGGCTGGTACTGAACTGTCGAATCAGGTCCGACTGCTCGGACTGCGTGTTCAGCACCGGCACCGCATCGCGAACCAACGCGAGCGTCTGCGGCAGGGCCTCGTTTCCAGCCTCGGAGATGTTCCCGAGCGAATCGACGAGAGAAGCGAGATCGTTGCCCTTACCGTCGAATGCGACGCCGAGCTCGTTGACGACTCGCGTCAACGTCTCCAGCGGTACCGACCGAACCAGCGTGTTCGTGTTGGCGAGAACCTCTTCCACCGGCACCGGCGTGGTGGTGTCGGCCTGCGCAATCTGTGACCCTTCGACCAGGAACGGGCCCTGATCGGTCTCGGGCTGCAGGTCGACGTACTGCTCACCGATTGCCGATCGGTTGGCCACGACGGCCTTGGTGTCGGCAGGGATGTCGGGGCCACCGTTGTCGAGCATGAGCGCGACTCGGATGCCGTCCTCGGTCAGTTCCAGATCTCCGACGGTTCCCACCGGGACACCTCGGTAGGTGACCTCGGCGTTGGAGAAGATGCCACCGGAATCGGCGAGGTTCAGATCGACCTGGTACTGCCCGAAGCCGAGCATGTTGTCAAGTCGCACGTACTTGGCACCGACATAGACCGACCCCAGTACGGCGACCACGACGAAGAGGACCAATTGAATGCGAACCAGTCTCGATCTCACTGTCCAACTCCGAATCGCTCGAGCAGATCGTTCAACGGTGCGAACGGATCGGCCGGTGCGGGCGCGGCGGCCGCCGCTGCCTGCTCGTTCGCAGGTGCACCAGGGCCGGGAACCGGTGACGGGATGATCGGCGGCAACGGCAGCAGCGAGATCGTCGGCCAACCCGGGCGCGGTCCGTTGCCGTTGTAGTACGGATTCGACGGGTCGACGACGGGCAGCGTGTTGCCGTACTTGGGCTGGATGTAGACCGGATCGCCCTCCCCGACGCCGAAGTTGCGCAACGCAGTTCCGATCGACAGGTCGAGCGAAAGGAACAGGTTCGCCGAGTTGCCCTCGATGATTTTCTCGGTGCCGTCCGCGAACGGCAGGGTGGGGATCACCGCGAGCGAGCTCACCACGTCGTCCGCCGAATCGGCCAGGGCCTGGAGCGTGGGGCGTAGTGCCCGCAGGTCCGCGATGAGATCGTCCTTGGAACGGTCGATCACGTCGGTGCCGACGGCTCCGAGACGGTCGAGCGCTCCGAGCATCTCGGTCAGCTGCGGGCGCTGCTGCTCGAGAACCTCGGTGGCGATCGGCAAATCCTTCAGCACTGCGTCGATCTTGTCGGTCTGCGTGTTGACGCGGCCGCTGAGAGTGTCCAGCCCGTCGATGGCGCGGGTGATGTCGTCACGCTGCTGGTTGAGGCCGTCGATGAGGGTGTTCGCTTGCTGCAGAAGCTCTTTGGTTCTGCCTTCGCGACCGTCGAACGCCGTGCTCAGTTCCTTGACGATCGGCGAGAGCTGCCCGACACCGCCGCCGTTGAGCAGCAGCGAGAGCGCACCGAGTACCTGTTCGATATCGGTGGCATGGCGGGTGCGATCGAGCGGGATCGTGGCCCCGTCCTGCAGACGCGCTGCTTCCTCGTCGCCAGGAGGTGCCGAGAGCTGCACGAACTTCTCGCCCAACAGGTTGGTCTGTTGCACCGATGCGATCGCGTTGGCCGGAAGGTCGACGTCGGAATTCAAGATGACGTTGACGTCGGCGGTCCAGCCGTCGTTCGGGACCGTTATCGAGTCGACGCGGCCGACCGAGACGCCGTCGACCTTCACGGTCGACTGCGGGACGAGGTCCAGTACGTCGTCGAACTGCACCGTCAGGTTCAACGGGTTCTCACCGACGTCGGCACCGCCGGGCAGCGGTATCGCGTAGATGCCGGCCGACGAGCATGCTCCGGCCGACAGCGCCACCACGCACGCACCGGCTCCGACCACCAAAGAACGCTTCACTCGAGCTCGATTCCGATTCACAGAGGCTCTCACTGTCCCCCACCTCCGATGTACGACTGCTCCAGTCCGGGCATCGAGCTGTTTCCGAGCCTGGGCGAGACGACGCCAGGCACGGTGCCCGGCACGGACACGTTCTGCTCGATGTCGTTGGTGAGAACGCCGAACGGCAGCACGATCCGGTTCTGGTCTTTGATCGGGGCCTGGATCATCGTGGTGATGTTGGAGCACTGATCGATGATCGGCTGAATCTGCGCACCGAGTGCTTCGAAGCGCGGATCACCGGGAACCAGCTTTCCGAGATCGATGAGCTGACACAGGGTGCCGAGCGGATCCTGGGTCTCGTTCTGGAGATTGGCGCGCGTGGCGAGCGTTCCCGACTCGGCGTCGTAGGCGTTTACCAGGTTGCTGATGGCCAGCGGCAGCAACGTGAGCGTTTGCACCAGCTGCTCGCGGTTGTCGGCGAGTGTCTGCGTCGGAACCGTGAGACCGTTCGCGGCATCGGTCAGTTGGGTCCGGTTGTCCGCGACGAACGTCGCCACGTCGCCGAGCGAGACCGACAGCTGTTGGAGTGCAGCTCCGAGGTCCTCTCGCTGCCCCGACAGGAAACCGGTCAGGTCGGCCAACTGGGTGTTGAAGTTGCGTACCTGCTGATCGTTGACGGCCAAGGCGCTGACGAACGTCTGCAGGTTCTTGATCGTGTCGAACACGTCGGTGCGCGAGTCACTCAACGTTCGACCGGCGGCCGAGAGCTGGGTGATGCTGTTGCCCAACGCTTCACCGTTGCCGTCGAGGTTGGCTGCACCGGTGTTGACCAGATCTGTGAGAGCGCCGTCCTTGTTCGCGCCGTCCGGACCGAGGGCGGTGGACAGGTCGTCGATGGACTTGTACAGCTCGTCGACCTCGACGGGTGTTGCGGTTCGATCGCGACCGATCGTCGCGCCGTCGGCCATGGTGTCGCCGCCGGTGTAGGCGGGTGAAACCTGGACGTAGCGGTCGGCGACGAGCGACGGGGTGACCTGCACGGCCTTTGCGTCCACAGGAATGTCGACCCCACGGTCGACGCGGAGGACGACCTCCACGTCTTCGCCTTGCGGCGTCACGGAGTCGACCGTACCGACCTTGACGCCAAGCACGCGCACCTCCGAGCCGGAATAGATGCCGATCGACTTGTCGAAGTAGGCGGTGATCTTGGTCGTTCCGGCCCTGGTGAACAGCCACCAGCCGGCGACCGCGAGGACGAGCGCCACGGTCACGACGACGGCGATCAGCGCGAGCTTGTTCTTGCTTCTCGGTGCTGTTTGCGTGTCTGTCATCAGTTCCCCGCCAACGTATCGAGCGAGGGCTGGCGGTAACCAGGTATCAACGGAACTCCGGGCGGTGTGAGGTTTGCCAGCGTGATGTCTATCCACCGGCCGTTGCCGGTCAGATTCGTGTACAGCCGAATGAACGGTTCGTACAGCTTCAGCGCACGGTCGAGGTTGTCGTTGTTGCGCTGCAGGATCTCGATGGTGCCGTTGAGCTGCTGCAACATCGGGTTGATGGTGGCCTCGTTGTCGCGAACCAGGCCGGTCAGCTCTTGCGACACTCGCTGAGTGCCGGTGAGCAGCTGCGAGATGGCCTGCTGCCGATTGTTGAGCTCTTCGAGAAGCGGGCCCGCGTCGGTGATCAGTTGGTTGAACTGCTCGTTGCGGTCGGCCAGCACCTTCGAGGTCTCGCCGGTGGCCTCGAACAGCTTCTTCAGTTCCTCGTCACGGCTGGCCACGGTCTGCGATAACCGAGTCACACCGTCGAGCGAGGCACGGATGTTCGCAGGCGTCTCGGAGAACGCCTCGGACAGGGTCCGCATGCTCGTCGCCAGCTGATCGGTGTCGATGTCGCTGATGGTCGAGGCCGCAGCGGAGAACGCGTCGATCACGTCGTACGGGGACGTGGTGCGCTCGAGCGGAATCGGGTCCTTGGGGCTCAACGTCTCCGGACCGCTCGGGTCGAGCGCCAGATATTTCTGCCCCAGCACAGTCTTGATGGCGATGGCCGCTCGCGACTCGTTGCCGACCCAGGCGTCCTTGACCGTGAAGTCCACGAGCACCCGGTCGCCGTCGAGACGCACATCGGTGACCTTGCCGACCTTCACGCCCGCGATACGGACCTCGTTGGGCGGCTTGAGCCCTGCTGCCTCGCTGAACTCGGCGGTGTACACCGAACCCGCACCGATGATCGGGAGCCGGTCGAGAAAGAAGACCGACATCGTGGCGAGCAGGATGATTGCGATACCTAGCGCACCGATGGTGGCCGGACTACGACGAGATTTCATTGCTTGATCCCCCCAGCTTTGCAACGCGCTGCGGAGTTCGTGTACAGCGGCTGGTTGACGGTCGGCAGCCCGGTCGGCAGATTCAGATTCGGCGAACTACCCGGTCCGGCGACGATGTCGATACCGCACAGATAGAAGGTGAACCAGGATCCCTGCTGGGCCGTGCGAATGAGCTTCTCGAGTTTGACGGGCAGAATTCCGAGGACCGTGTCCACGTCGTCGCTTCGTCGGTTGACTGTCTCGGCCAACGTGTTCAACGCAGTCACCGAACCCTGGATCGACGGCCTGGTCGGCTCGAGCAGGTCGGCGGTCGCGTTGGTCAGGCCGGCGAGCGACGTCACGGCGGAGCCGACGACACCACGGTCGGCCGACAGGCCCGAGACGAGCTGCTGCGTGTTGACGATCAGGCTGTCGAGCTGCCCGTCGTTCTGGTTCACCGTCTCCAACACGTTGTTCAGATTGGTGATGACCTGCCCGATGACCTGATCCTTGTCGGCGACGGTGTTGGTCAGGGTCGCCGTATTGGTGACCAGTTCGTTGATGGTGCCCGACTCCCCCTGGAACACCTGAATGATCTGGTACGACAGCTTGTTGACGTCATCGGAGCTGAGCGTGGTGAACAGCGGGCGGAAGCCGTCGAAGAGCGTGGTCAGGTTCACCGCAGGCTTGGTCCGCTCCAACGGAATGGTGGCACCGTCGGTGATCTTCCGACCCTGATCTCCCGAACCCTGCTCGATGGCGATGTAGCGCTGGCCCACCAGGTTCCGGAATCGGATGGTCGCCGTCGAACTGGCCGGGAGCCAATCACGACTGCTCAGAGTGAAGTCCACCTTGGCTTCGCGCTCGTTGGCGATCTCGATCTTGTCGACCTGGCCGACACGAACGCCCGCGATACGAATCTCGTCGCCCTCGTTGAGAGACGTGACGTCCGTGAACACAGCCGAGAACTTGGTGCCGCCGCCGCCGCTGGAATTGGCGATGGTGAAGGCAAGGGTGGCCGTAGCAATGATCGTAATCACGGCGAACACGACCAACTTGATGATCGGCGCGAGAAGGCCTCTCATGGCACGGTCACCTCCACTCCTCTCAGTGCCGGTGCGCCGATAGCGGCCGCCCACGACGGAATACTGTCCGGTGCAACACCACTCGCCTGTCCGTAGATCACGGCCAGAGTGTCGCGCTCGAAGTCGGAGCCCTCGTAGCTCGCCGGCTGCGCGGATGCGGAGACGGCGGGAACGATGGAACTCTGGGCAGACTTCGGTGGTCCCTGTCCTTCGATCACCTGCGGGCCCGGGTTCCGGGTCGGCACCTGGTAGGAACCGTCGTTGATCGAGCCTCCCGGATACTGCGGGAAGAACTCCCCCGGCGCCGCGGGCTCGAAACAGGTGGCTCCGCGATCGTCGAACAAGCGCGGCTCGTCCTGGTTCGGCAAGTAACGACCCTTCGGGTTGACGAACGGTGCGGAGACGTTGATGCCGGGGTACTCGTCGCCCTCACCGAGTACGACTTTTCCGCGCCTGGCACCTTCGGCGAAATAAGTGAACGTGCAGCCGAACGTCGGGGAGAACTCGGCCAGCAGCTCGAGCGCTTCCCGAGAGTTCGCGGCCAATCCGATCAGGTTCTCGGAGTTGGTCTGTAGAAAGTCCGCAGTGGTGTACGACGCCGAGGTCAGGGAGCCGTACAGCGTGTCGAGGCTGGACTGCCGCTCGACCACGGTGTTGCCCGTCGTCCGCAAGTTGTCCAGCGCCGAGACCAAGTCCGGTGCCGCGTCTGCGTAGGTCTGCGAGAAGTCGGCCAGCCCGACCAACGTCTGCTGGATGTTCGGCAACTCCGTGTTCAGACCCGACACGATGTTCGTCAGGTTGTCGATGGTCTGGCCCAGTTGCTCACCGCGCCCGCTGAGGCCCTGCGCCAACGACCCGAGGGTGTTCGCCAGATCCTGTGGCGGAATCGCCTGCAGCAGTGGAAGCAAGCCGTCGAGCAACTGCCCGACCTCGATGGCGTTTCCGCTGGTGTCCTGTTTGAGGACCGTGCCCTCGGAGATCGGCGACGCCGCATCGTTCTCGGGCACGATCAACGAGACGTAGCGCTCACCGAACAGTGTCTTGGGAAGCAACCGTGCCGTCACGTTCGACGGAATCAGCGGTGCCTTGTCCGGATCGATGGCGAGCTGCGAGGTCACGACGCCGTCGACGGTGGACGCCGAGCGCACCTCGCCGACGATCATTCCGCGCACCTTGACATCCGCGTTCATCGGCAGCGCGTTGCCGACCGAGTCGGTTTCGAGGCTGACTTTCACCACATCTTTGAACGTCTTGTTGTAGGACGTGATGCTCCACCCCAGGAACAGGATGAGCACCAGGAAGAACGCCAAACCGAGGAGTACTCGCTTCAGTCGCGACGGCGAGTCGATCATCCCGCAACCCTCACTGTGGTGGTCGTGCCCCAGATGGCGAGGCTCAAGAAGAAGTCCAGTACGGCGATCGTGACGATCGCGGTACGAACGGCACGGCCCACTGCGACGCCGACACCGGCAGGTCCGCCAGAGGCGTGGTAGCCGTAATAGCAGTGGATCATGATCAGGACGAAGGCGAATATCAGCACCTTCAAGAACGAATACAACACGTCTTCCGGAGGTAGGAAGAGGTTGAAGTAGTGGTCGTAGGACCCCGTGGACTGCCCGTTGAAAATGGTGCTGATCCCTCGGGATGCGACGTACGACGCCAACAGCCCGACGATGTACAGCGGGATGACGGCCACGAAGCCTGCGATCATGCGGGTGGTCACGAGGAACGGCACGCTGGGTACGGCCATCACCTCGAGCGCGTCGATCTCCTCGGAGATTCGCATGGCACCGAGCTGGGCGGTGAAACCACAGCCGACGGTGGCCGAGAGTGCCAGTCCTGCGACAATCGGCGCGATCTCACGGGTGTTGACGTACGCGGACAGGAATCCGGTGAGCACGGAGCTACCGAGCTGTTCGAGGGCTGCATAGCCCTGTAGACCGACGACGATGCCGGTGAAGCCGGACATCATCACGATCACGCCGATGGTCCCACCGATGACGGCGAGCGCACCGCTGCCGAAGGTGACCTCCGCCAGCAGGCGGAGCACCTCCTTCTTGTAATGCACTGCGGTCTTGGGAATCCACCCGATGGCCCGCAGGTAGAACGACATTTGCTCGCCTGCGCGGTCGAGCACGTTGAGCGGGGCGTTGCCGACGCGCTTGACGCGCATCAGCGTGCGGTCACCGCGACCTCTTGCGATCGTCATCGCGGTTACGCTCCCTTCGCTGGGACGACCTGGAGATAGACCAGGGTCAGGATGAGGTTGGCGAAGAAGAGCAGCAGGAACGTGATGACAACCGTCTGGTTCACTGCCTCGCCGACGCCCTTGGGTCCGGGGTTGGGATTGAGGCCCTTGTAGGAGGCGATGATGCCCGCGATGAGTCCGAAGATTGCTGCTTTCGCCTCGGCGACATACAGATCCGGCAGCTGGGCCAAAAACGAGAACGACGCCAGATATGCACCGGGGGTGCCGCCCTGAAGGATCACGTTGAAGAAGTAACCGCCGGCGATGCCGACGACCGAGACCAGGCCGTTGAGCAAAAGTGCGACGAGGATCATCGCGAGCACTCGGGGAACGACGAGACGATGTACCGGGTCGATACCCAGCACTCGCATGGCGTCGATCTCCTCGCGGATGGTGCGCGAGCCGAGGTCTGCAGTCACAGCAGAACCGGCAGCGCCGGCCACCAGCAGTGCGGTCACGATCGGACTGCCCTGCTGGATGACCGCGAGCACGCTGGCCGCACCCGTGAACGACTCGGCACCGAGCTGCTTGATGAGCGATCCGGTCTGCAGCGCCACGACCGCGCCGAACGGAATGGCGACGAGCGCCGTCGGCAGAATCGTGACGCTGGCGATGAACCAGGCCTGCTCGATGAACTCGCGGAACTGGAACGGCCTACGGAAGGTGTTGCGAACCACCTCGACGAACAGTTCGACGATATTGCCGGCTTGTGTCAGAGCGGCGCTCGCCGGAGCGAACGTGGACTTCTTCGATCCCCCCATGTCTGCTATTGACCCCGACCTTGTGTTGGAGCTTGGTAGCCCTGCTGATCATGACCTTGCCCGCTGTAACTCTGCTGGTCGTAACTCTGCTGGTCGTAACCCTGGTGGTCGTAACCCTGGTGGTCGTAACCCTGGTGGTCGTATCCCTGCTGGTCGTAACCCTGCTGGTCGTAACCCTGCTGCTGGTCTGCATACGCGGGGTAACGCTGACCCGGGTCGGTGGTGTCGAGGCTTTCCTGGATCGCAACCTGGGCATTGTGCGGCAGGGTGTGCATGATCTGGCGGACGCGCTCCTGCCTACGCCCGACGGCTTCGCGCACCGGAGTTCCGGGAGTGGCCTTCATCTGCGGCACGATGCCTTCGACGTCGTCGACGCCGCCGGCGTGGTGGCCGGCGTCGACCATGGCCTGCTCCTGCGCCATCTGCGCCTCGTCCTTCTCCTCCGACATGCCGATCGGACCGATCATCGTTCCGTTGAGGAACTGCTTGACTACCGGCTCGTCGCTCGTCAGGAGCACCTCGCGGGGGCCGAACATGACCAGCTGGCGACGGAAGAGCATGCCGATGTTGTCGGGCACCGTCCGAGCGAGGTTGATGTTGTGCGACACGATCAGGATCGTGGCGTCGATCTCGGCGTTGATGTCGATCAGGGTCTGCGAGATGTACGTAGTGCGAACGGGATCGAGGCCGGAGTCCGGCTCGTCGACCAGGATGATCTCGGGATCGAGAACCAGAGCGCGGGCGAGACCGGCGCGCTTACGCATACCGCCGGAGATCTCGCCGGGCAGCTTGTCCTCGGCACCGAGCAGACCCGTCAGTTCCAACTTCTCCATGACGATCTTGCGGATGTCGGACTCGGACTTCTTCGTGTGCTCGCGGAGCGGGAACGCGACATTGTCGTAGAGGTTCATCGAGCCGAACAGTGCGCCGTCCTGGAACAGCACCCCGAAGAGCTTCCTGATCTCGTAGAGCTCACGGGAGGAGCACTGCAGGATGTCGGTTCCGTCGATGAATATCTTGCCCTGTTCGGGACGCAGGAGGCCGATCAAGGACTTCAGGAAGACCGACTTGCCGGTACCGGAAGGACCGAGGAGCGCACTGACCTCACCCTTCGGCAGGGTCAACGTCACGTCCTGCCAGATCTTCTGTACCCCGAAAGACTTGGTCAATCCCTCGACCGAAACCTCGACTCCCACGCTGACCTCCACAATTCGTACACATCGACCCGGATGTGGGTTGTGTCACTGTATCCCATGCACGTGTCCGCACCGACACGGGAGCTTACCGCCCAGTAAGAACTTCCCCGAGTCAGGCTGTAGAGCTTGCATCAGTGTGGCTCATCTCACGCGACACGGTCGGCGACTCGCCAGAACTGTGACAAGTCCCTGCGTCACAAAGCTGTGACACGCCACAAACAATGACCGCCGAAACCCTTCGGAATGCTTTGGACTTCGGCGAAACCGAGTAAACAGGGGCACAAGGCCGGTGTCACGCGATTTGCAGGAGTCCGTGATCGATCACAACGGTGCACCCCGTGCGGTGTCCGAGAACAGAAGAAGGGCCGTCCCACCGAGGTGGGAACGGCCCTTCTTGCGCTCGTGCGTTCAGAGCACGAAGCACGACTGCAACGAAGCGGTCCTACTTGACGGAGATCTTCGCGCCGGCAGCTTCCAGCTTCTCCTTGGCGGCGTCGGCTGCGTCCTTGGCAACCTTCTCCAGAATTGCCTTCGGAGCGCTCTCGACGAGATCCTTGGCTTCCTTCAGGCCCAGGCCGGAAACGACCTCACGGACGACCTTGATGACCTGGATCTTCTTGTCGCCGGCCGACTCGAGGACGACGTCGAACTCGTCCTGCTCTTCAGCAGCCTCGGCGGGGGCTGCGCCGCCGCCTGCAGCAGCAACGGCGACGGGGGCAGCTGCGGTGACCTCGAAGGTCTCCTCGAATGCCTTCACGAACTCGCTGAGCTCGAGGAGAGTGAGCTCCTTGAACTGGTCGAGCAATTCTTCGGTGCTGAGCTTCGCCATGGTGGCGGGTCCTTCCTGTAAGTACCTAACCGCTGATCCGCGGCATGGTGTTGATGGTGTGGAGCTGAGCTGTACGCCAATACCAGCGGATCAGCTTTCGGCGGGAGCTTCCGCCGGTGCTTCTGTTTCTGCAGGTGCCTCGGCTGCGGCGGGTGCGCCGGCAGCCTTCTTCTCCTGCAACGCGAACGCCAGACGCGCGAACTGCGATGCGGGAGCGTTGAACAGGCCTGCAGCCTTCGACAAGTTGCCCTTCATGGCGCCGGCGAGCTTGGCCAACAGGATTTCGCGCGACTCGAGGTCTGCGATCTTGTTGATCTCTTCCACGGACAGCGTTGCGCCGTCCATGTAGCCGCCCTTGACGATCAAGGCCTTGTTGTCCTTCGCGAAGGCCTTGATGGCCTTCGCTGCGTCGACCGGCTCGCCCTTGATGAATGCAATGGCGGTCGGTCCGACGAACAACTCGTCGAGGCCGGTAATACCTGCCTCGGCCGCTGCGCGCTTGACCAGGGTGTTCTTGGCGACGGAGTACGTGGCACCTTCGCCGAGCGCACGCCGGAGCTGAGTCAGACCGGACACCGACAGGCCACGGTATTCCGTGACGACGGCAGCCGTCGAACCCTTGAACTGTTCGGTGATCTCCGATACTGCTGAGACCTTTTCGGGCTTTGCCATACTTCGCCTCCTCTCGTGGGAAGTTGTGTCGATCGCGAGAGGGCCGGAAAACGACGAACGCCCCGGCGCAAGAAGCACACGGGGCGTGAACGAGCAGGCAGTCGCGAGGACTGCAGACAGGTTCCCTACCTCGTTCTCCTGCGTGGGCCGTCCGACACGATCTCGGACCTTCAACCGCGCAACTCCCGGAAGTGAATCCTTCGAGAAGGCGGTGACCAACGGTCTTGGGTAGAACTTGATTGGGCGGTCTGGACCGGAGTGCGAGCACTCGTGATCCGAACCGTTGTTCAGGTTACAACATCCTCCGCGTCAACTCCAAAACGCTGGGCTATTGCCGCACTCCGTAGACGACGAGGTTGCGCTCGTAACTGCCCACCGAGGCGTCGAAGTCGCCCGAGCACGTGATCAGCCTGATCTCGTCGGTGGGCACCGCCCCGAAGACCTGCACCGTCGGGAACTCCACTTTGCCGTAGTCGCCGACCCGATCGATGCGGTAGTCGACTCGACCACCCGTCCCGTCCCCCACCGTCACGACATCTCCCGGTCGAAGCTCCGACAACCGATCGAACACTGCGGGACCGGTCGTGGAATCCACGTGCCCGGCCAGCACGGTAGGACTACCGATCACGCCCGGTCTGCCGCCGCCGGTGAACCACCCGACGTCGTCGTAGTCGCTCGGCACCTCCATCTCGCCGTTCTCGGTGAGATGGAGGCCGATCAACGGCTCGTCGAGGTCGATGGCCTCGACGCTGAGCCGGGTCGGTGCCTGCGCCGCGAAATCCGCCGTCGGGCCCGGTCCCGGCAAATCTCCAGCGGTCGAGGACTCGGTCGCTGGTGCGGCAGGTGGTACCGAGGTAGGTGTTGGTGCGGCAGGTGGTGATGGTGCGGCAGATGGCGGCGGTGCGGACGTACAGCCCGTCACCACCACCACTGCCGTAACAGCAACCAGGAGCCGAGATCTCAGCTGCGTGCCGTTCCGCTGCGGCGAGCAACCAACGTCACTCCCGCGATCGCCGTTGCACCCAGGACTACTGCGCCGAGGGCAACCGCGCCGACGACGGGCACCGCATTACTGGAGGCCGAATCGGACGCCGCGGCCAGAGCCGAACCGCCACCTCCGGTGGCGACGGAGCCGACCGGAATCTGCGTCAGCTGTCCGCGTACCGCTCCGGCCACGAAGTCGACGGTGTGGGTGTCGGCCGCGAAGCCCGCCGGATTTGCTTCGATCTGGTCCAGCGTGAATCCGGTTCCACTGTCGGCGTCGGCACCGGCCGGCGTCAGGCCGGTGGTGAACGGTCCCTGCATGCAGCCGGTGCTCGAACGTGGGCCGTCACCGATCGGCGTCGGGTTCGGGAACGCCAGACGCGGAGGTCCCGCAGCACCCGCCGCCGCCTCGTGAATGTGCGTGGCGGTCTTGGCCGGGCTCATGTAATCGCCGGTGACGCCGTCGAGCGCGATGTCGTAGCAGACGATGTCGAGATCGGAATTGATGCGCAGCGTGAACGTGCCCGTCGCGCCCGGCTGGCCCGGAGTGGCGACACCGTCGCCGTTCACCACCTGGTCGGGAGTTGCCATCGCGGTGAACGCGCTGGTGAACGAGTCCGGTTCGGCAACGGGGGTATCGGCACCGGCCGGGGCCGCGGTGAACAGCATCAGTGCAGCGGCCGTGCCGCCGACGACTGCGGTGGCGGTGCCGCGGACGGACATGGTCGGGCGGGTGATCGAGCGTCTGGTCATCTCGTGGGCCTTCCGTGGGAGCATCGGGCAGGCGAGCCCGTGCAGAGGTGTACGACGGTCGATGCCACGATGTTCAAAATTCGGTAAAGAAATACTCCAGTCTCGGATATGAACGTCCGGGGGTCCGTCGACGTAGTCACTGTCATGAGCATCGGGAGCGTGATCGAACTGCACTTCGACGTCGCTGCCGCGTACGACGAGCATGCGTCGGCCATGCTCGGTTTCGCCGTCAACGCACTGCGCGACCGAGCGCTTGCCGAGGACTGCGTCCAGGAGACGTTCCTTCGCGCATGGCGGGCCCGGTCCCGATTCGAGCCCAGCCGAGGAGCGCTGCGTACCTGGCTGTTCGCCATCGAGCGCAATGTGATCGTCGACGTCCAACGGTCTCTGAGCAGAATGCCGAAGCCGGCGTCGGAAAGGATCGAGGACCTCGACCGACGATCGGTCGCGATCTCGCGTGACACCAGTCCCGACGTGGACGAGCGACTGCGCATCATCGCCGCGCTCGCCCTTCTCTCTCCCGATCATCGGCAGGTCGTCGTTGCGGTGCACCTGGCGGGAACCACCTATGCGGAACTGTCCGAGTCGACGGGCGTTGCCGTACGAACATTGCGCACTCGCGCCTTCTACGCACTGAGGGCGCTGCGAGACCATCTCGACGGACAGGAGGAAGCATGAACGCCCGAGACGATCGCCGAGCCGAACTGATCGCCGCTGCCGTCGGCGACGACCTCGACGACACCGAGGCCGCCGAGCTACGCGAGCTCGCAGCATCCGATCCCACCGTCGACAGGGACATCGCCGAACTGCGCGCGCTGACCGGGACTCTCGGTCGTCGCGGTCCGACCGAACCGTGGCTCGAAGCATCGACGTCACCCGACCTCCGCGCCCGAGTTCTGGGTACGTCACCCGGCTCTGCGTGGCCACCCCAGCGGACACGTGGACCGCGCAGATCGGCCGGCCTGGCGGCCGCCGCCGCGATCGCGGGGCTGGTCGTCGGCAGCGGCGTCGTGCTCGGTATCGACGCCTCTCGACCGCAACCCGAGGATCCACCGGCCGCGATCACCGGACCTCCGGGAACCCTGGGTGCCTACGAGCAGGTCGCTTTCACCACGAGCATGCCGAGCGTGGACATCGAGGGCGGCCTCGTTGCGCACACGTGGGGCACCGAGACGTTCCTCGACATGGACGGCGTGTCCGATCGAGGCCCGTACGAGGTCGTCCTCGTCGATCGGTGGGGCACCGAACTCCCGTCCGGCACGTTTCTCGGTAGCGACGTCACCATCGAATGCCGCATGAACGCGGCGGTACTTCGCGGCGACGTCACCGAGATCGAGATCCGCGGCGCGGACGGCTCGCTGCTGGCGTCGGCTCAGTTGCCGACCACCTGACGATTCCGCGTACCGGGCCACCAGTTGCGCTCGCCGAAGAGCTTCATCATCGCCGGCACCAGCATCATGCGCACCAGCACGGCGTCGAACAGCACCGCGATGGCAAGAGCGAAGCCGAACTGTTTGAGCTCGAGCACGTCTGCGGTGAGGAAGCTGGCGAACACGGCGATCATGATTGCGGCGGCGGCGGTGATCGGCCTGGCGGTGTGTTCGATGCCGTCGACGACGGCGACGTCGTTGCTCGCTCCCCGCACGAACACTTCTCGCATACGGCCGATGAGGAACACCTCGTAGTCCATCGACAGACCGAAGACCACGGCGAACACCGTCACCGGTAGATACACCTGGATGTAACCCGGGCTCTCGAAGCCGAGAATGCTCGAACCCCAACCCCATTGGAAGACGGCGACGGTGGCACCCAGCGCTGCCCCGGTGACCAGCAGGTTCATGGCGACGGCCTTGAGCGGGATCACCACGCTGCGAAACACGACGGCCAAGTAACAGAGAGAAAAGGCCAGTACCGCGGCGACGACCCAGACGAACTTGCCGGAGATCTCCTCGGATGCGTCGACCACCAGCGCGGTGGTACCGCCCACGGACACGCTGGTGCCGTCCACGTCACCGGCGAGAACTGCCTGAGAACGCAGGGTTTCGACGAGGTCGGCGGCCTCCGTCGAGTCGATCGGGACCGACGGGACCACGATCAGCAACGACCGGCCGCCCTCGGGTTGCGCCAACGCGTAGGCGACGCGATCGTCTCCGCGCACGGAGTTCGCGAACGCGTCGACCGTGGCGATCTGCTGCGGTCCCAATGGACTGTCGTCCTCGCCGGTGAACACGATGGTGATGGGCGAGATGGTGCCGGGCGCGAACTTCTCGGTCAGGACCGTGTTGGCTCGTCCGGACGGTTCCGCGCTCAGCGCCTCGGCACCGAGATCGACCCCGTACGAGATCGAACCGATGGGAACCAGGCAGACGATGAGGACGGCGGCGGATGCGACCGTGTAACGCCAGGGGCGCTCGATGACGTGCTGCGCCCACCGCGACCACCACGTGGGAACTGCGGCGTCGTGCTCGTCGACCGAGGGAGGTTGGAATCGTCGCGGCAGCGACCAGGCCCCGATGCGCGTTCCCAGCACCGCGAGAAGTGCCGGCAGCAGGGTCCACGCGACCACGACGACGGTGGCGATGGTGAGCGCGACGACCAACGAGATGCTCTGCACCGCAGGGACATCGACGATCGCGAGGGCTCCGAGTGCGATCAACACGACCAGACCGGAGATGACGATGATGTGTCCGGCGGTGCCCATGGCCGCCCCCACCGCGCGCTCGGTCCTGTCCGAATCTTCACCGGGTCCGGCCCGCCCGATCTCCTCCCGGAACCGACTGACGATGAAGAGTGCGTAGTCGATTCCCAGACCCAGACCGAACATCGCCGCCACCGTGGTGACGAGAACATCGAAGGTCATCACGTTGGACAGCAACGCGAACATGCCGAACGCCGCCAGCACTCCGATTCCGGTGGTGACCAGCGGCACGATGCCCGCGACCACGGAACCCAGCGCCAGAACCAGCACCACGAAAGCGATGGGCAGACCGATGCTCTCGGCCCGCACGGCGTCCTCGGATTCGACGCGGGTGAGATCGACGGTCATCGGCGAGTAGCCCGTCACCGCCACCTCGACGCCATCACCGGACGCACCGCCGATCATCTCCTGCACGCGTTCGGCCACTGCGATCCGATCGCTGGCCTCTCCGCCGATGCCGACGAATGCGAGCGCCGAGGTCCCGTCGTCGGAGATCGTCGGGACGAATCCTGCGCTCTCGTAGGGGTCGACGACACGCAGTACGTCCGGTGACTGCCTCAGTGACGAGACGACCTCGGCCACCCGTGCGCGAAAGGCCGGGTTCCGGCTGTCCACCGAATCCGAGGTGAACGTGACGACGAGCTGTTCCGAGCCGAAGGACGCGAAATGCTGCTCGACCAGTTGGTCGGCGCGGCTGGATTCGGTTCCGGGAACGGAGAAGTTGGCCCCCACCAGGGAGTTCTGCAGCGCTGGGTACAGAATCGCGGATCCCACCGCCAGCAGCGTCCAGATCGCCAGCACCACCCAGCGTCGCCGCGCGACCAGTCGACCCCACCGGTCGCCGATGTTTCCGCAGCTCACCTGCGGGTCGATTCGCGAGATCGTGTCGGTCATCTACGTCAACTCCCGGCTGAAGATGCGGTACGTGCGGTGCGGAGCGAGTTTCGTCCGGGACAGGACCGAGCCCTTCATCCACGGACTGTCGTCGAGCACGGGAGCCGCTTCGACGCGCGTGAACCCGAGATCGCGCATACGCACCGACATCTCCATGATCAGCAGAGAGGACACGGCTCGATCGGGGCAATCCGGATCGACGAACAGCATGTCCACCCGCACTCCGTCGATGACCTCCGTGCGACCCGGACGCTTGACGTGCCACAGCGTCACCAGGTCTCGTGCCCAGCGCGACTTCAGGTGCGACGCCTTCGCGGCGGCCTGATTGACGTCCGGGATTCCCATCAGAAAGCCGACGGGCTTGCCGTCGAGTTCGGCCAGCAGGGTGAGCCGACGATCGATGACCGGAAGCATCATCTTCAGCAACTCGAACAGTTCCGTGTAGGACAGCGGCGAGAAGCCCCAGAAGTTCACGAACGTCTTGTTGTAGAGATCCCGCACGATGCTCGCGTCGCGTCGCAACGTCCGGTATTTCATCGACCGGAACGTCACCTCGGATCGCGCCTTGATCTTCTCGAAGATCTGCATGTGCCGCGCGTATTTGGGGTCGTTGTAGATGATGCACGGGTCGTCGAAAAGGTAACTGTAGAAGTCCTTGACCGCCATCAGACCCCACTTCTCGAAGTGGGCCGCGTAGTAGAGCGGATTGTGCGGCATCCCCACCAGGGGCAGCGCCGGGACCTCGTCGACGACGATGCCTGCGCTGTAGAACATCGACGGACCGAAGGGCCCGGAAATCGTCGCGAGTCCGCGCGCCGAAAGCCAGTGCGCCGCAGCGTCGAGCAGCGCTTCGGCGACGTCGTGATCGTCGACCGCCTCGTAGAAGCCGAAGAAGCCGATCGGCTCCCCCGTGTACTCGGTGAACGACAGATCGTGGATGGCCACGACGCGACCGACGGCAATCCCGTTCTCGCGAGCCAGAAATGCTTTCGTGACGCGGGTGGCGGCAACCGAGGGCGGCGGTGCGATGAGAATTCGGCCCAGGTCCATCGACTCGTCGGGTAGGCGGTACGGATCGCCCTGGTAGACCAGGTCCGAGACGGACTCGAATTCACGCCAACCGGCTTTGCCGTCGACCTCTTCGATCGTGATCATCGTTCCTCTTCGCTCGGTTGTCTGCCGTCGACGAGGATCGGTGAACGCACCACCGTCGTCTCGCCGGCGAACACGTAATTGCCTGGCCGGACAGTGATCTCGTCGACGAGTGCGTCGGGCACGAACACGTCGCACTGAGAACCGAAGCGGATCATTCCGTACTGCTCGCCGCGCTCGACGGTGTCGCCCACCGCGATGTGCGCAACGATGCGATTGACCCACAGGTCGGCTATCTGCGTCACCGTCACCACGGCTCCGCACGCGTGCTCGATCGACACGGTGAGTCGTTCGTTGGTGAGCAGGTAGTCGCAGCCCACGTCGTAGGGAGTTCGCCGCGTCAGCAGATTGGCCCCGACCCGGGCCATCGACTTGTTGAACGGTGCCGCAGATCGGTGTCGGCGCATCCTGACGATGCCCGAGATCGGAATTCGATTGCGGTGTACCGAGTATTCGGACATGTAGATGCCGATGAGGTACCCGCTGTCGGCTTCGGCGACGCCGGCGATCTCGTCGAGGGCAATGGTTCGCCCCTTCTTGACTGCGAACGCGGTACTGCCTGCCTCCACTCGTTTGACGTACGTGACGAAGCCGTCCGCAGGAGCCAGTACCGCTCGCGGATCGGCGGGCGGTACTCGATGCGGATCGCGAAAGAAGAACCGGGTTCGCCAGTAGACGAACAGCGCGAACGGAGCTGCCGTCGCGGC
The DNA here is from genome assembly GCF_022810405.1 of Rhodococcus sp. ARC_M5. Classification (GTDB taxonomy): domain Bacteria; phylum Actinomycetota; class Actinomycetes; order Mycobacteriales; family Mycobacteriaceae; genus Rhodococcoides; species Rhodococcoides navarretei. The sequence continues at coordinate 27,494 of NZ_JALGQE010000025.1, read as the reverse complement.
AGCGAGGCCGAGGGCCCACCGACACCACGACATCAGCTGTGCCGCTGTTCGTCGACGCTCTCCGACCAGGTCACGAAGGCATCCGCTGCCCAGTTCCGCACCGGGCCGGGCAGCAGTCCGATCAGCCCACACACCACGTAGAAGCCGAGCGAGAGAACGCCGTTGGTCACCTCGCGGCCGATGGGTACGTCCCGTAGGCGCACCGAGGTGGGCTCGAATCCGTCTGCCACGTCAGTTGACGGCGGCGGGCGTGAGCGTCTTGAGCTGTGCTTTCTCGAAATAGAGCTCGAACAGTCGGCGGTGGTCGCACCACGAGATGTCGTGGTCGAGTGGGAGTATCGCCTCGGGCTTGTGCACCAGGCGCATCAGCTGATCGATGTTGTCGGCCAGCATCGTCTCGGCAAATCGAGGCGAAATGCGCGAACTGACGCGCTCTTTGAACTCGTCCCAGCTCACCAGGTCGAGTCCGAGCAGCTCGGCGTAGAGGTCGTGGCCGTAACCGGTGGGGTTGCTCGGTAGGAGCCGCGTCAACGGGTGACTGCGCAGCGCATTGCCGGCCATGACGTCGCACATCACGTCCACCGGAACGTAGTTCATTCCCGGGCCGTCCCAGATGGCACCGGCGGCGATGGCCAGTTCGATGATGCGCCAGAAGCTGTACACCCGTCCGGGATCACGGCCGAGTTCGGTACTTCCGAGAATGTAGGGGGCCTCGCACAGGGTGACGGAGTAGGTGTCCGACATCGAGAGCCACCCGAGAAGCGTTGCGTTGACCCACTTCATCTGCGCGTAGCCCGAGTACCACCACGAATCCGGGCGGCGAAAATCCTCGGGCTTCTGGTAGAGGTGAGCTCCGATGCTGCCCACGTAGGTGAGGTGCTTACGCGTGGAGGTGATGCTGAATTCGAGAATGCGCAGGACGCTCACGAACCAGTCGTCGCGCAGATCGGCATAGCTCTCGGTGTAGTCGGTCGAGCTGGCGCAATTGAAGATCTGCCCCACTCCGGCAGCAAGATCGAAGTAGGCAGCCTTGTCGAGACCGAACCGGAACGTCGTGGGAGTGCCCTCGACGATGCGAATCTTGTCGGCGTCGACCTCGATCTCGTACTGGTCGAAGGTGCGCTGCAGGCGCTCGAACGCCGTCTCCTCCTCGGTGGGGCGCACCATCGCATAGACGACCTCGACGGCGGAATCACGAGTGAGTCGGCCGATCAGGTGCGCGCCGAGGAATCCGTTGGCTCCGAACACCAGCGCCGTGTCGGTGCGCGGCGGTGCCATGCTCGCCACCCGGCGTCGGGTGTCCTCGTCGACGAACGGCCGCAACGCGGTCGGATCACCGTTGCTCAGAGCGACGACGTCGGCGTACTTGCCGGCGAAGCGAAGCCCCGGGCATTCGCTGGTGATCAGTGCATCCGCGTGCGGCCAGACCGGACGCAACGAACCATCTCCGAACAGTGCTTCTACGTGCATTCTCGCTCCCCTGCAACGATCGGTGTCCCATGTCACTTCGGACCGGCAGAACGTAGCAATTTCGAGGGCTCGAGATCGGGTGACCGGGAAAGTCTGGTACGCCCCATAGCGTTGCTCAACTTTTGTTGAGAGGGTTCCCAACAGAACACAGTCGAACGGGCGGATTATTGGAGCAGATTACGACCGATTCGCGTTCCTCGTGTCAGTTTCAGAAGACGGCTGCACGATGTCAGAAGTGCACTGCAGTGCAACTCCGAGTTCTCGAGCACACGTCCGGCCGTATCCAGTGAGCGCTGCGATCCCTGACTGGATAGCGCATTGATGGTGAAATTTCGCATCAAGTTTTATTGGCCGTCGGTGAGCTGCGGGTCTAGCGTCGCGGCCGGCCGTGGACGGCTGTGGTCGCGCGAAGTGCTCGATCGGACACTTGCGGCATGGGCGGCGAGAAAGTTGTCGACGATTTGGATGCAGTCGTCGGCGTGGATGTGGCGCAGTCCTGTGAGGCGAGCGAACACTATCGGTCCGAGGAGCTGAATGAGGGCGAAGGTGGTGTCGATCTCGCCGAGTACAGCGCGAGCGTCAGGGGCCGTCAGGATCTGATCCAGGGACCTGCGGTATTGCTCTATGACACGGGCCCGAAGCGAGACCACCGCGCCAGGATCGAGATCGCGCCGGCTGGCGTCGCCGCTGTTGACGGGTCCCATTGCCAGCCAGGCCAGCGTGGTCATCTGCACCGGAGCTTGGTCGATGAGGTCGGCTTGGGTGGTGAGCAACGAAATCAGACGTTCACGTAGCGGACCGGTATCGATATCGGTGTCGACTGGGGGTAGTAGTCGCTCGAAGGTTGCAGCAAGCAGGTCAGTGGTACTTCCGAAGTGGCGGTACAGAGTGGCACGTGCAACCTTCGACATGCGGGTGACCGCCTCCACGGTGACCGCCTCGACACCGCCGGTGGACAGCAGCTGGCCCGCCGCTTCGAGCAACCGGTTACGTGAGCGCGCCAGCCGGGGGTCGGCCGGACCCTCGGCTGCAACGAGAGGGTCGACCATGAACGGGCTCCGCTCCATTTTGACTGACAAAACATGTCCTCGCTTGACCATTCTGTCACACCCGCAAAGTTATGATACTAATAGTCTCGTACCGAGACGATCAGTCTCTAACTGGGAGGCTGGCCGTTGAACGAACGTAGATCCGACTCTGCCAGCGTCGCTCGATGGAGCGGTGCCCAGTGGTGGATGTTGATTGTGTCGTGCATGGCGGTCGCGTTGGTGGTGGCCGCAATGGCGGCATTGTATTCAGCGTTGCCACAGATCGCGGTCGCGACAGGGGCGACGCAAGCTCAACTGACCTGGATAGTCGACGGTTATACGCTGGTATTGGCGTGCTTCGTTCTGCCTGCCGGTGCGATCGGTGACCGGTACGGTCGCCGCGGGGTGCTCGTGGCGGGGTTGGCGTTGTTCGCTTTCGCGTCGGCCTTGCCCTTGTTTCTCGCCGACCCGGCGTGGCTGATCGCTGCTCGCGCGTTGGCTGGGGCGGGTGCGGCGCTGGTCATGCCCTCGACGCTGTCGATACTGACCGCGGGATTTCCACCGGCGCATCGCGGCCGCGCTGTAGGTGTGTGGGCCGGGGTTGCTGGATCCGGGGCGGTCCTGGGCATCCTCGGGGCTGGTGTGCTGCTCGAACAGTGGTCGTGGACCTCGGTGTTCGTCGGGTTGACCGTCGCCGGAGCGGTTCTGGCCGGGTTGGCATGCAGTATCGCGGAGTCCCGCCAGCAGGAGCATCCACCGGTCGATTGGGTGGGCGCGGTGACCGTAGTTGTCGCGGTCGGGGCGATCGTCTTCGCTGTGATCGAGGTTCCGGCCCGTGGCTGGTCGGATTCGCTCGTCGCCATCAGCACTGCGGTGGGCTTGTTCGCAGTTGTGGTGTTCGTCGTCGTAGAACTACGTTCCTCGGCACCCCTACTCGATGTCCGGTTGTTCGCCCGCCGTGGCTTCGGTGCCGGCGCACTGTCGGTCTGTATCCAATTTCTGGTGACCTTCGGGGTGTTCTTGCTGTTGGTGCAGTATCTGCAGTTGATTCTCGGTTATGGACCGCTCACCGCCGCGTTGGCGTTGACCCCTATGGTCGTGCCGCTCATCGTGATCTCGGTGATTGCACCCTGGCTGTCGAACATTGTTGGCCTGCGGGTGATGACCACTGTAGGTCTGCTCACCATCGCGGCGGGACTGGTGATGGTGAGCAGATTGACCGTCGCGGCAACTTACCCTGACCTGCTGTGGCCCTTGCTCATCATGAGTGCGGGTTTGGGGTTGTGTACCGCCCCTGCGACTTTCGCCATCGTCTCGGACACTCCTGAGGCCAAGCACGGGGTGGCTGCCGCGGTCAACGACGCAGCTCGCGAAATCGGTGCCGCGATTGGGATTGCGGTAGCCGGTAGCGTGCTCGCGGCCGGTTACGTTCAGCACATTCAGCCGGCTCTGCCCCAGCTACCCGAGCCTGCCCGTGGTCCGGTGGCCGATTCTCTGGCCGCCGCGTTGCAGGTCGCCGACCGCGCAGGACCAGCTGGTCAGCCGCTGGCCGAGTTCGCCAGAGCCGCATTCGTACACGGAAGTGGTCAGGCGACGCTGTCGTTGGCGGCGCTGACCGCCGCTGGGGCACTCGTCCTCGCCGTCTTTGCGCCAGGTAGACGCAGCCGTACGACAGCCACCGCGGGTGACGGACGTCGGTGAAGGTCGGCCAGGGTGTCTATTCTTCGGTGTGATTCGTGTCTGTGGCCCGGAGTTGGGCTCGGGCTTGGGACTGCATGAAGTGTTCGACCTCGACCACCACGAACAGGGCAGTAGCGGTGGCTACCGAGCGGCCCTGCGCATCGTCCATCGTGGCCGTGAGATCCAGTTTGCGCCCATCACGAGACCGAACGGCAGCACGCAATACGTATGGAGTGCCGAGCAGAACCGGCGCTAGGTAGTCGAGCTCGAGACGCCGCGTCACGGCGAGCTCACCCACTGTGTAGAGCAGGAAGCCGAACAGATCGTCGAGAACGGTCGCCACCGCGCCGCCGTGTGCTATCCCGGGTGCCCCGACATGACGTTGATCGAACACATGGTGAGCCACCACGCCGTTCTCGTCACGCTGGACCGACAGGGCATGGCCGTGCGGGTTCTGCGGCCCACAACCAAGACAGTCGGGGTGGTGGGGCGGTAGATCAGGCGAATCGAAACTCGTGCTCCAGAACGAGCGCGCCCAGTTCTCGATAGCGGGGCCGGCCGACCCGCTGACCTCGTCTGGAATTCTTTTCATGGTCGGACCTCTCTGTCGTGAAAACATTGTGCCGAGTCTGTCGCGTCTTCGTGCGCTCGGCCTGCACCGCTGTTAGTTTCGAAAGATAAACTGCACTATGTCAGAAGTGAACCGCACTAAAGGATCGACCAAGCCGACATAGCTTTAAAGAGAGAAGTGATCTGCCGCGAGGATTTCGGACCTGGAGATGACTATTCTGAGGCCGCGTTTGCGGACTGCCCGTAACTGAGTTCTTGTCTAGGGAACATTCCAGCCACCACGAAGGGCATCTCGCGAATGCAACTATCTCACACCCGACCTGCCTCGGCCGAATGCTGCGACGACCCCAATCTCTGCCGCTCCGCGGCGGCAGGCGAGGCCCGCGCGCCTCGCATCAAGATGACCGCGCTCTGAGGTCGATTTGTTGCGCCCAACGCTTGAAGGAGCGCGTCCAGCGCGATGTCCTCGTTATCGAATATCAAGATTGCATGGAGGTCGTCGCGGAGTGCGCAGCGGGCGCAGAAACGGGATCGGTAGCGTTCGCCTTTCGTGGTTGCAGGCGTTCGCAGCGCAGGTCGAGCGCGATGCCGGGCGCACTCTTGGCGTTGATCGCGGAGTTGAACCGTCAGATCGGCGACCTCGAAGCCGATCTGACCCGCCATTTTGAAACACACCCGGACGCTGACACACAACGCCGCCATCTACCTCTCCCTGCCAGGAATCGGTGTCATCCTCGCCGCCCGGGGCTCGGTGAATTCAGCGACGACGTCGACCGCTACACCAACGTCAAGTCTCGCAAGAATTACGCCGGTACGTCACCCCTGACAGTTGCGTCGGGCAAGAAGCGGGCCGTACTGGCTCGACATATCCGCAACCGGCGGCTCTACGATGCCATCGACCGGTGGGCGTTCTGCGCCCTCAGCCAGAGTCCGGCCGCTCGCGCGTTCTACGAACAACACCGTGCTACCGGAGACCTCCACCACCAAGCGCTCCGCGCACTCGCCAACAGACTTGTCGGGCTCCTGCACGGGTGCGTACGCCACTGCACCGAATACGACGAACACACCGCTTGGGCACACCGCACCGCGCAACAACCCGACGCAGCTTGACAAGTTACAATTATTGGATATCTAGGGTGATTCAGTCCATTTTGTGGCGGGACGCGAAACCGGGATGGCTGAATGGCAGACTGCGTGAGAAGGCCACGCCTACGGTTGCGGCCGCGCCGTCGATGATTCCCCACGTCGTCTCTGATAGGTGTGCGGCGAAGAACGTATCATCCACCCCTTGCTCACGACCGTTGTCGATCCACCACTGAGTCGCAGATAGACCAGAACCCAGAATGGACGCCACGGCCAAGGGAATGACCGAAGTATCTGCGTGAACACGCTGAAGACTTTCAGTGAACCGATCGGCGACGACCTCCATCACCGACCTCAGTTCGTCAGCAACTCCGCCATTTCCCGATCCGGAGTACTGAAACAAGTGATTCGCCATAAGGAATCTGACGACAGTGGGATACTGCCCGACGAGCGCGACGTAGCTCTGGACGGACGAGCGAACCATGTCGTCAACCGAAAGATAATCTTGGTCGGCGAGAATAGTGACTTTCGCCGAATCCCACATCAACGCACCGAGTTTCGCCGCCACCGCCGCGTTCAAGCCCGCTTTGTCGCCAAAGTAGCGATACAGCTTTGGTTTAGATACACGGGCCTCCGCAGCGATGTCGTCCATGCTGACGCCTGCACCATACCGTTCGATGATCCGTATGGTCGCGTCGACCAGCTGCGCGCGTACCTCGACTCTATGCTCATCCCAGCGGGTGCTACGGGCATCGGCCACTCGACGCTGCACCTGAGATGGAGTAAATGAAACGCGGCGGACGAATGACATTATGGGGTTAACAATACCCTGAAGGGTCCTCTCAAGCGAGTCGGGCTGGAGAGCCGTTCGCTGAAACCTCTCGGTTCGCTCGCAGCGGTTCGGCACCCTCCCTCAAGCAGCCGATCGTCCGCCGGATCGCACCGTGTCGATCACATACACCGGCGGCACGACCGGAAAGCCGAAGGGAGCCATCGGAGGCTTCGGCAATGTTCACGATGACGCAGATTCAACTCTCCGGAGTGAGAATGGCCGGGTTCCCCAAATTCTCGATGTGCACCCCGCTGTCGCATGCTGGGGCCGCGTTCTTCGTGCCGACCCTGACGAAAGGCGGCCCGATGATGGTGCTGCCGAAGTTTTATCCGCCGAGGTGCTGCGCACCATCGACGCAAAAAAGATCACCGTGGCGATGCCATCGATGCTGTACGCCTCGATGGACCCCTCCCAACTCGGACACGCGCGGCCTGTCGACGATCGTGGCCGTCTCACGAGCTCATGTGTGTCCGGTCGACGGTTCAAAAGCCATCGCCTACCGTGGCTGCGTCCAATCGGGCCGCTGCTTCGTTGAAATAGTTTGGTGCCTCCATGTTGATCATGTGACCGATCTGTGGCAACGCCACGAACTCATGCAACCGGCGGCGCTGCTGCAGTCGGTCGGCGAGATCAATGGAATGAACCGCGGGTGTCAACTTGTCGGCCGAGCCCACGATCACGGTCGTCGGAACCGTAAGTGAGTCGATTCCTTTGCTCACATCGATGGTGGCCAGGACCCTGCCCCACATTCCCCGAACCGCAGGGGGGCACCGCAGTACTATGTCGGAACACTCAGCCACAACGTCTGCTGGCGCGTGTGGACCCATCGTCCCGTATTTCACCAACCGTCGGTTGAAGCGAGTGTCAAGCATCTCCGGTCCCGCGGTGGCGAGCCCGGCTGCGAATGCCCGCTCCAGTGAGGCGCGGAATCGACGTGGCGACCCAATTAGCGTCGATTTACTCACCAACTGCGAGGGGCCGGTACTCGCCAAGACGGCACCACGGGATAAGACGGGCACCGACTCCGGGTGCTCGGCAGCCCAACCCATGATGGACATCCCGCCCATACTATGACCGGTCACCAATGCCTTACGATTAGACGTGACGACAGCGCGCAAGACAGCCTCGAGATCGTCGCCGAGCACCGACGAAGAGAAGGGCGCGCGACCCCGGTCGCTCCAGCCATGCCCTCGTTGGTCATACACCACCACACGGTGTGTGGTGGCGAAGTGCTCGATCTGAGGTCTCCAGAACCGACCTTGGCAAGCCCACCCGTGGCTGAACACCAACAGCGGCGCATCATCACCGAGCCCGTACTCCTCGACAAACAGCCTCGTGCCGTCACTGGAGAGAACCTCCCGCGACCGCCGCGACAATAGGCCAGCTTTCGAGGAGTCAGAGGTCATCGAAACTCACCGTCACAGCGTCGGTGAGCGGAAGTGCCTGGCACGCGAGTCGCTCGCCGTCTTCAATGTCGTCGTCTACGAGGATGTTGTTCTGCACCATCTCGACATCGCCATCGATGAGCTTGCACACACACGCGCTGCATGCGCCCTCTCGGCACGAGTACGGTGCATTGTGCCCTCGCGAGAGCAGCACATCGAGCAGAGGCGTGTTACGTGGCCACTCCGTGGTGATGCACTCTCCGTTCAGGTAAACCGTGGCCGTAGCTACACCCTCGTCGTCACTGAGTCGACGCAGTGTTGCGGTGTCGAACGGGTCACCCGTCAGCGACTGGAATACCTCTCGATGTACATCCGAATGATCCACTCCGCATGCGGCGGCAGAGCTTTCCACAAGATCCATGAAAGGGGAAGGCCCGCAGGTGAAAATTGCCGATCCCTTGTGTTCACGAATAATCTTTTCTACAGCCTCTGATGTGGGAATCCCGTTCTCCGACTCAAGCCAGTCAACCAAAGTGAACCGCTCGGCGAATTCAGATCTAATCTGCTCAAGCCGGCACTTGTACATGATCGAATCGGAGTCACGGTTTGCGTAGAACAGGACAACTTCCCCACTGCCCGACACCAGAGCCGACTGCACCAGCGACAGAACCGGAGTGATGCCGCTTCCGCCAGCGAAGAAGAGCAAGTCGACGTCGAGGCTCTTAGCGGTAAACTTTCCCGATGGCGTGAGGACGGTCACCTCCATGCCGATGGAAACGTTGTCACACAACCAGTTCGACGCATACCCCCCAGCGGTGCGCTTCACCCCGATCTCGAGGCGGAAGTCATCGACATGAGGCGAACTGCTCAGCGAGTAGCATCGTGCGACGTGGCCCGTCTGGTCGGACGGGATCTTCAACGTAATGAACTGCCCGGGTAGATGCTTGAAATCGTCGACGATCTCGTCAGGCACTTCGAAGGCGATGCTCACGGAGTCCTTGGTCTCCTGCACGACCTCCGACACGGTCAGCGTTCGCGATCGCGCGGTGGTGCCCGGCCGATTCTCCTGTTCGAGGGTCATTTGATGATCCCCCGCTTACGAGCCAAGGCGTAGCCCGCGCGTGTGACAGGCGCAGAGATGTCCTGGTAGCGCGGACCGACAACGCGTGCGACAAAGTCGAAGCCACGTGCGTCTGCGCCGATCAGCACTCGGGGCTTCTTCTTGTCCATTCCCTTGAGGATGGCGCACGCAGCTTTCTCCGGAGTGGTCCTGGCGATGTTGTTGAACATCGAGGCAATGGTGGCGGTATCTGCCCCCATATCGGATACACCACGAGCGTTGTTGACGATATTAGTCTTGACGCCGCCGGGGTGAACGCATGTCACCGTGACCGGATGCCGACTGATTTTCATCTCTTGCCGAAGCGCTTCGGTGAAGCCACGCACACCGAACTTCGCGGCGTTGTAAGCGCTTTGACTGGGGATCCCGACCAGACCGAAGACGCTGGAGGTGTTTACCAGATGACCATCACCAGAGGCGATCAGATAAGGCAGGAACGCCTTGGTCCCGTTGACGACACCACCGAAGTTGATGCCCATCAGCCAGTCGAAATCCTCCCAGGACATGTCGACAACGTCGGCGCCGAGGGCGACGCCGGCATTGTTGAACACCATGTTGACGCGCCCGAAAGACGACTGCACGCTCTCTGCGTAAACCTGGAACGCAGCACGATCTGCCACGTCCAACACCGCGGTCTCCACGGTCGCACGATGCGCGGTACGGCACATGTCCGCCGTCTCCTCGAGATGCACTTCGTCGACGTCGGACAAGGCAAGGCTGGCCCCGCGTTCGGCCAGTTGGAGGGCAAGGGACCGACCGATCCCTGAGGCGGCTCCCGTGACGACTGCGACCTGGGTCGCGTAATTGCCTGCTGTCGAACTACTCACTGTCGGATACTCACTTCTCGATGACCTACGGTTGGATTGTCAGGCGATCTCGTACTCGGCGGGCTCGAAGTCTTTCGTCGCTCGCCAGTACTGCCAGGTGAACCCGGGCCACACCGTACGGTTGACACCTTGCGAGTCCAGATACCAACTCGTACATCCGCCGTTGGTCCACACGCCCTTGGCGAGCTTGTGTTGGATGCTCTTGTTGAAGTGTTCTTGAACCTCGGCCCGCACATCAACACGCTCCGCACCTCGACTGTCGACGGCGTCGATGGCCTTCATGATGTACTTGATCTGCTGCTCGATCATGAACACGACAGAGTTGTGCCCAAGACCCGTGTTAGGTCCGAGCAGGAAGAACAGGTTCGGGAAGCCCTCGGTGGTGATGCCGAGGTGGGTATTGATGCCCGTCCGGTGCCAGTGCGACGGCAAGTCCTCGCCCCGAGCGCCCTTGAGCGCGAGTTGATCGAACCCGTCCGTGACATGGAACCCTGTGGCGTAAATGATCACATCCACAGGGTGTGACACGCCGTCAGGGGTGACGATCGAATCGGCAGTGATCTTTTCGATCCGATCGCTGATCACTGTCGTGTTGGGGGCGGCGAGCGCAGGGTAGTAGTCGTTCGATCCCAGGATGCGCTTGCATCCGATGCGGTAGGACGGCATCAGCTTCCGGCGTAGCTCGGGGTCGGTGATAGAACGCTCGATGTTCCATTTCGCCACCTTTTCGATTGGTCGCATAAGGTTGGAGTGGCCGTTGAGCCCGAAGGCCAGGCTCTCTGCGCCCCAGTAGACCGACCACCGAGCGAGGCGGCGAGTAATGGGGATCTTGCTGAGCAGCGTCCGAAGTACCGGCGGCACCGCGAAGTTCTTGCGTGGAAGTACCCAAGCCGGGGTTCGCTGGAAGACCGTGAGTGTGCCGGCGTCCTTCTGCACGAACGGCACGAACTGAATCGCGCTGGCACCGGTGCCAATGACGGCCACCCGCTTGCCCTGGAGATCCACCGTGTGGTCCCACTGTGCCGAATGGAACGCCTGACCGGCGAACTCGTCGATTCCGGGGATATTCGGAAAATTCGGGATGTGCAGAGCGCCGACACCGGACACGATGTACTGCGCGACGTACTCCCGGCCCGACTCGGTACGCAGGTGCCACCGAGATTCGGACTCGCTCCAGTATCCGGAGACCAACTTCTGCCCGAAGTGGATCTTCTGAGTGACACCACGCTTGTTGGAGATATCTTTCAGGTACTGCTCGATTTCGGGCTGCGAGGACCACACCTTCGACCAGCTACCGCGACTCTCGAACGAGTAGGAGTACATCAGTGACGGTACGTCGCACGCGCATCCCGGATAGGTGTTGTCGCGCCACGTCCCACCGACGGAGTCGGCCTTTTCTAGAACGATGAAATCACTGTACCCGCGTCGGCGGAGCTGGACGGCCATACCGAGGCCAGAGAAGCCGCTGCCGATGATGAGAACTTTGGTAGTGATGGGCTCGGTTATTCCCGGGTCTGTCGCCGTGGCGGCGGACTTGGCGTTGGAGGACGGCATTGTGAAAATCTCCTGATCGAATGCAGAAAACGGACCCGCACGGCGCGCCGTGACGCGTGGCAGGTGTGGGAATGTCATCCGCCCAAGCCCACGAACCGAGGAATCCGGTCGTGGGGTCGAGGAATGGGCTGTGGGACGCGCGGACCGGGCCGGGCGTGTTAGCGCAGATCGTCGGGCAGGCTGCGCGTTGCGCGCCACATCGCCATCGTGAACTTCCCCTCCATCATTCCGGCCTCGTGGAAGAATCGGATCATCGGCTCGGACATGAACTGCAAGTTGACGCGATAGTTCGGGCTCGTCTGCTGCGCCCACAGGCCGCGCAGACGGCTGATTCCGACATCGGGATATACCTTCGGATTGATGAGCAACGGGTATGCAAAGTTCGCAATGGCCGCCAACGTGCCTCTATGCCAGGCGCGCGAGATGCGTCCGCGACGCTGCATCCCTTCCACCATTTCCAGCCGCGCGAACGTGATGTGACGGGCCTCTTCGAGAACGTGGATCTTCATGAGCTGGCGCAGCTGCGGCTGCATTTTCGGGTCATTCATCGCCTCGCGCTGAGCGCGGTCGAGGATCTCCTCGATGAGCAGAGTCGCGCCGGACACGGACGGGCCGAGAGGCACAAAGTGCAAGATCTTCGCGATGCTCAAGAACCCCTTCGGCAACTTGTACGGTGCCAGGCCCGTCTTGTTGATCAGTCGGGCGAACATCGTCGAGTGACGTGCCTCGTCGCCGATCTCGTTAAGGGCGTAGAGGGACCTTTGATCTGTCAGGGCGCCTTTGGCGGATGTTCGGAGCAGCGCCGAGCTGAGCAGATTCTCCGCGTAGATACCGAAGCTGAGGATGCTGACGATTTCGTGGCGCCCGAGTTCCGCCTTTTGCTCGTCGCTCATTCTCTCCCACAGCTTGGTGCCGTAGAGCGAGACCCGATGCTCTGGCAGGTAGTACTTTCCTTCCTCCCAGGGTGAGTCCCAATCGATGTCGATCTCCGCGTCATAGAATTTTTCGGCCGCCGCCCGCAGCAGTCGGCCGGCAGATCTCTGCATGTCGACGGGCTTGCGGGCGCTGACACGCGCAGCGCCTTCCGTTGAGACGTCGGGCTTGGTCTCCACATTTTGAACGGTCATGTGACACCTCCGTTGCGTTCCGGGCCGAGCTGAGTCTCGACTTCATACCCGTACTCCGGGTACCAGATACTGATAGTGTCTGCGCCAATGCGTTCTTTTGTCAATGTTTGATGTGAAGAAAGTGAGCCTTGCGTGTCTGACGACCACGATCTCGACTACTCCGGCGAGGGCACCTTGGTGTGCCGTGGCAAGGAGATTGCTGTCGGGGTGAAGATCAAAGGCTATTTCCAGCCCCTCAACGGCTTATACACCTGGTACGGAAGGATCGACAAGAATGATGCGCTCCACGCCGCCCTCTCGGGAAGGCGCACGGTTGCCGTCTTTGCGACACCAGAGGGACGCGCCGAGTGCGTCGTGGGCGACCCTGATTTCTGGGACCGCTATCGCATCTCGGGCACGAGCAGACCGCCGTACCACATCCCCACCACGCTCGAGGAAGTTGAGTCGATAGCAGAGAGTGAACATCAGGGTTGACCGACCCGCTTTGCGCCCTGGGGCGTTCCCCAGCATCCAGTCCGATAGCGCCCAGGCGGGTGAAGCAACGCCACCAGACGGCGCGCCGTGTCAGTGAACCGTCCCGGGTTTCTTGCCGCTCCTACGCTTGCAACATCTCCGGGCGGAGAGCCGATTCTTGACTGTGGTAGGCCTTCTCGAATTCGTCTGGTGTGAGGTAGTCGAGGGTGCTGTGGGAGGCGGCGTTGGTTGAACCAGTCGACCCATCCCATCGTGGCGAACTCGACATCGTCGATGGTCTTTAGCGGGCCGTTCAGGAACGGGCCTCTCTTCGATACTCCCTCGGTCTTGAACAACCCAATTGTGCTCTCGGCCAACGCATTGTCTTACACATCCCCGACGCTGCCGATCGGTGCCGCAATCCCCTCGAGCGCAAGCGTTTCCGCGAACGCGATCGACGTGTACTGACCAGGTTCAACCGGTCGACGCAACACCTCAAGGGATGGAGGGTGTTTCGATGGGACGACCACCAGAATGGGCGGCGACGTTGACTGGGCGGGCGGTGATGAAATCTCCGGGTCGTCCGCCGGTACGCCGAGATCTCGAACGCGAGTTCTGGGCGCAGATCGCGTTGGGGTTGACCAGTGAAGACGCGGCACCGCTTGCGGCGTGTCGGGGCCGGTGGGTTCACGGTGGTTCCGTCACGCTGGAGGTATGCCGCCGATTGACTTGGCCCCGCCCACGGGGAGGTATCTGACCTTCACGAACGTGAGGAGATTGCCCTGCTTCGCGCGAACGGTATGAGCATGCGAGATATCGCAGACCAGATCGGGGCGATCACCGTCGACGATCTCGCGAGAACTCCGCCGCAACGCTGCCACCCGCGGCGGCAAGGTCGAGTACCGCACATCAGTGGCGCAATGGAAGCCGATCTTGCGGCAAGGCGACCCAAGGTAGCCAAACTCGTTGAACACGAACCTCTTCGAGAGTACGTACAGGAAGTGCTCTCGGGCGTGATCCGCGACGAAAACGGTGAGGTTGTCGGCCCGTTCGCATCGTGGAAGGGACGCAACAAGGCACGGAGAGCGGACCGACGATGGGCCAGCGCATGAGCCCGGCACAGGTCGCCAACCGCCTGCCGATCGACTTCCCGGACGACGAGTCGATGCGCATTTCCCACGAAGCGATCTACCAATCCCTCTGCATCGAAGGACGTGGAGCGCAGGATAGAGAGTTGGTGGCGTGCCTGCGCACCGGACGAGCATTGCGCGAGCCGAGGGCGCGAGCGAAGAAGCTCCGCACCGGATTCATCACCGATGACGTCACCATCGGCTCGCGGCCAGACGAAGTCGCTGATCGCAAAACGCCAGGGCATTGGGAAGGAGGTCTGATCATCGGGCTGGGCAGGTCCACAGTGGGTACGCTTGTCGAACGCACCAGCAGATTCACCACGTTGCTGCATCTGCCACGTAAGGATGGGTACGGGGATGCGCCCCCGGTGAAGAACGGGCCGGCGTTGTCCGGTTACGGATCGGAGTCGGTGACGTGTAAAGGTTCAACACATCTTTGACGGAACGTCATCGGCACATATCTGACGCTTCACCAGCTTTGGTGATCGTTGGGTGTGCCTTCCCCTCAGCCCCTCGAATCCGATGCCAACATCGCCGAACGACTCACTGTCCAGGTCCGCTTTCCGAGCAATTACCGAGGTCAACGACGGCTCACCGGTCAGCGACGTCGCCGAGCGATTCGGCGTCTCCAGACAGACCGTCACAGCGTGGCGCAAGCGATACGAAAACTCGGGTATCGACGGACTTGTCGACTCGTCGAGACGACCACATGCGAGCCCGAACCGTATCCAGCCCGACATCGAAGCCCTCATCTGCGAGATGCGACGACATCACCGGCGGTGGGGCGCACGCCGCATCTGCTTCGAGCTAAGCAAAGAAATCGGAGACCGAACCCCATCTCGCGCGACCGTCCACCGAACGCTCGTCCGCAACGGCTTGGTCAATCATCAAGAGCAACAACATAAACGAGTCTACAAACGTTGGCAGCGCGAAGCGCCGATGCACCTATGGCAGCTCGACCTCGTCGGCGGAATGTTCCTCGTCGGCGGACGCGAGTGCAAAATGCTGACCGGAATCGACGACCACTCACGATTCATCGTGACCGCAACCGTCCTCGAGCACCCCTCCGGGAACGCAGTATGTGAAGCATTCATCGCTGCCATCCACAAGTGGGGTTCGCCGTTCGAGGTACTCACCGACAACGGGAAGCAATTCACCGGTAAACACACTCGGCCGCTGCCGGCCGAAGTGCTGTTCGAGCGAACATGCCGAGAATTCGGGATCACCGCACGACTGACCCGACGCCATTCACCCACCACAACTGGCAAGATCGAACGATTCCACAGAACCCTTCGTCGTGAATTCCTCGATGAGGCAGGCGCATTCGCCGACATCGCTGCTGCCCAAGCCGCCCTCGACGAATGGGTGCACGCCTACAACACCCTGCGGCCCCACCAGAGTCTGGACATGGCAACACCCGCGAGTTTGTTCCGTGCGCGAGCCCACCACGAGCATCACGACGGAACAACCGACAACGGCCAGTCCGATTCGTCATCAACTCTCACCGCTGCAAGCTCCAGCCTGACAACGGTGGGCCGTGAAAGAAGCAGCAGTGCAATCGAGCTCGACACCCAGGTACCACCGAGCGGCGTGACCAATGTCGCTGGAGCGCAACAATTGTGGATCGGAAGCAACCACGCCGGACGGACCGTCACCCTGTGGATCGACCTGGTCAGCATTCATGTCATCCTCGACGACACCGTGATCAAGACAGTGCGCTCGCGACTGACCCACACCGACCTCGAACGCCTCGCCATGCGCGGCACACGCCAGGGCCGACCATCTCCGGCAACAGCGGCAGTAGACACCGCAGTCCTGCCCACCAAACCGAGACCGATCGAGGTCGACCGAACCGCAGGACGAGACGGAACCGTCATCCTCGCCGGTCACCGACTTCACCTCGGAGCCGACAGAGCGGGAACACGAGTGACGCTGCGAATCGCCTCAGGGCTGATCCACGCCAGTGTCGACAACGTCCTGCTCGCGACACTGCCGAACCCGCTCGATGCCAGCCAGCTCGCGGGTCTGACCGGCGCACGGGAAGCTACGGGAACGTTGCCCGCGCCGCCGCCGGCCGGACCGCAGACCGTACAGCGACGCGTCCCGAAAGACGGCCGGGTCATGGTGACCGGTCAGCTGCTCAAGGTCGGCCGTACCCATGCCGGAACCATCGTGACTGTCGTGGTCGAAGACAACTACTTTCGGGTCCTCGACGGAACCACCGAGCTCGGCGTCTACGCGCGAACCTCAACCAAAGCCATTCGGAACTTCAACGCCCACCGCCCCAGAAGCGGGTAACGATGTGTCGATGACAATCGGTCAAAGATGTCCTGGGCCCATACATGTCAGTCGGTCTGCGATGCACTCCAGGCTGCGATGACACCGCTGCCGGAGCACCTGCGCAGATCGGTGACCTGGGACCGCGGCGGAGCTTGCACGTCATGCGGAGTTGACCGCAGAAACCGGGATCCGTGTGTACTTCTGCGACCCGTACAGCCCCTGGCAGCAGGGAACGAACGAAAACACCAATGGATTGTTGCGACAATACTTTCCGAAGGGAACCGATCTCGCTCGATACCGTCGAAGTGACGTTCAGGCCGTGACGGATGCACTCAACAACCGCCCGCGCAAAACACTTGGGTGGCGAACCCCAGCGGAAGTGCTTGCAGAGCAGATGAACTCGGCTTCACGGCACTGTGTTGCGACGACAGGTTAAATCCGCCCTGACTGCCGGCATCGCTGTGATGGATGAGCCCTGAGCCGACGCGGTGTCCACCGTGATCTCGTCGCCGCAACGCCGTCTTCAGCGCCGTGGTGACCATCGCTGTGTCTTCGACCGTCGGCACGGCGAGGAGGCCTGCAAAATCCCGACATTCCCGATTCTGTCGGTGTTCGACCACTCGCAAACTGTGATCCGTCCCGGCATTTCCGGAGGGCTCACTGCGTGAGTGCCTCCTCCGGATTGAGGGTGCGCGTGCGATCGTAGTGGAGTTGCTCGGCGTGGTCGGGCGTGAGGTCGTGGCAGTAGCTGTGGGGGCGTTCGCGGTTGTAGAACGCGACCCACTGTGCGGTGGCCAACGACAATTCCGCGGCACCGGGGAAGCGAGGGCCGTTGTCGACGAGCTCATTCTTGTAGTCGGCGTTCACCGATTCGGCAAGGGCATTGTCGTAACTGTCGCCGACCGTTCCGATCGACGCCGCGATGCCCTCCTGCGCCAAACGCTGCCCGAATGCGATCGCCGTGTACTGGGATCCAGCGCCACTGTGGTGGATCAGATTACTCAAAGCAGTTACACCAGAACGTTTTCGGGAATCAATCGCGTTAGTGATGGCGGTATCGACGAGGCTGGTGGTCATCTCCGATGCGACCTTCCACCCGACGATCTTCCGGGCGAACACATCGACGACGAACGCCGTGAACGCCCACCCCGACATCGTGCGGCATTAGGTGAAATCGGCGACCCACAGCCGGTTCGGTGCCACCGCGGTGAACCGGCGCTTCACCAGATCCTCGGCCCGCGGGTGGGTCGGATCGGCGACGGTGGTGCGGACCCGCTTTCTTTTTGAGCGCACCGTGCCACCTCATTTCCCGCATCAGTCGTTCGACGGTACATCGAGCTACCTCGATACCGCTGCTGCGCAACATAATCCAGGTCTTCCGCGAACCGAGAACCCGTGCGAGCGGTTGCCGCGTCCGGAGCATGTGAATGGCATCGATGACATGTGCATCGGACAGTATTCGGGCACACGGCACCCGAGTGACATGGTCGTAGTACGTGGACGGGGCGATGTGCATACCGTGCTCGGAGAGCACCGTGCACATCGAGTCGACACCCCAGACAAGACCATCGGCACCCACCCGGTTTCCCTGGTGAGTGCCGATGAAGTCCACAATTATCGGTGTGGCCGGTCGATTTCGGCCGCGAAAAAAGCTGACGCCGCCTTGAGTATCCCGTTGGCCCGTTTGAGTTCGGCGTTCTCCTGACGCA
Source organism: Rhodococcus sp. ARC_M5 (assembly GCF_022810405.1). Lineage (GTDB taxonomy): Bacteria > Actinomycetota > Actinomycetes > Mycobacteriales > Mycobacteriaceae > Rhodococcoides > Rhodococcoides navarretei. The sequence continues at coordinate 9,246 of NZ_JALGQE010000025.1, read as the reverse complement.
ACTTCCTGATGACCTCGGCGTCGGCACGTAACTCGACAGTGCTGCCCGGGCCGTCGACGGGTACCTTCCGAACCCACTGACGAACGGTCTCAGCGGCGCCCACACCGAGCAAATCCGCGGTCTTGCGCATCGCCGCCCACTCGGTATCGCCCTGCGCCACCAACCGAGCCACCATGTCGACGGCATCCTTCTTCAACTCCGCCGAGTACCGCTTCGATCCTGCTGCCATGAGGTTTCATCTTTCCCTGAGACGAACCCTCCGGAAACACCGGGACGGATCACTGACCCGATCGAGGGGGCACCCGCCACCCGAAGAGATCACCCAACTCCTCACCGGCGTCGACCCCGCCGACATCTGCGACCGCGTCGAAGAATGAGTACCGTCCTGCATCTTGCTCTTCGTGGAACTCCTTCTGCGGAGCAGCCGTCTCATTCAGCTGGGCCATAGTCCTGAATCTGCCAGCCCTGGGCGGTTTTCGTCACGACCACCTTCAACAATGTCGGCAGTTCACTCGGTTGTGGATTCTGCACGTTCTGCGTCTTCTGGCTCGCGAAGACCATCACCGTGTATTCTCCGTCGGCGTCACCGGTTTCACCGGTGACGCTGGTGGCCAGAACGCGTCCCGACGCCTGCACCTGGGCCTGCTGGATAATCTGGGTCAGCGTCGGCCGAACCTCGTCGTACCGCTTGACTAGAGCCTCACCCGCGTCCTCTTTGACTGCCGCGAAAAAGGCGTCGGTGTTCTGGTAGCTGTAGGTCAGGGATCTGGTCGTGTAATCCGAGGCGGCCTTCGCCGCGGCGGCCCGTTGCGCGGCGTCGTTTTCCAATACCGACTTCGCTTCGTCGGCCTCGAGGTAGAGGTAGGCGAACACGCCGGCCAGCACAGCGAGCACCACGATCACGGCCGAAACCACCACGGCACGTGATCGCGGCGATGCTGACCAGCGGTGCCCACCTGGCGAGGGGGGGTCGACGTCGCTGTCTCCAGCCCCAGCCGTGGCTACGGCGGACGCGGCTGGGGCGTTTTCGTCCATCAGTAGATCGCCATCCGGCGTCGCTGCGGCCGCGCTGTCCTCGACTTCAGTGGGCTCGGGGTGCGGTTTCGTTCGGTCGTCATTTGTCATGTGGGACCTTCTGTGTAATAACGGTGACAGTCGCTTGCGGACGGGGCGTCACCGTAGTGGCGGCGACACGGTGACGGGGACCTCGGCGCGACCTGGTCGCGACGCCGGGAAAGTCCGGCCGAGGAGGTCGCCGATCGACCCGAAGTCGACGTATGTGTCGGCAACTTTCTCGGTCGCCGGTTTCACCGCCCGGGTGATCGTCAGCAGATCCGGCTGCAGGATCTGAATATAGCCGTTGAGCTTTTCCACAAGCTTCAACACGGGAGGCCACTTGTCGTACGAGGTGGTTGTGAACCTGATGAACGCCCGTTGAATCCGCGCCAGCCCGTTCACGGCGTCAGGGGTGCGTACAGATGCCGTACTGAGGACGTCCCCGGCATCGGCCAAGAGGCCGAGCAGGAACTCGGCGTTGTCTGCGGTCACCCGGACGGACCCATCTTTGCCGACGAAATCGACTACACGGTGCATCATGTCGCCGATCGTGTCGAGGTCGTCCTGCCGTCCGGCGACGGCCTCGGCGACGGTCTTGTTGATGGACTCGATCGATTCCGGGTCGAGCCCATCTGCCACTGCAGCCAACTTTGGCAACACCTGGGGAACCGATTGCGACACGTGCACCGCGTCCGCGGGCACCACGTCTCCGTTATCGAAGTACCCACCGGTTGCCGTGCCCGCGGGCACGAAGTTGATGTACTGTTCCCCCGCGAGCGACAGATTCTGGATAGACATCTCGCTGTCCTGGGGGATCTTGTGGTCGGAATCAATCGTCATCTCGACCTTAATTGCCGAATCCGCGACGTTGATCGAGGACACCTTTCCGACGGGTACCCCCCGCACCATCACCGGCGATGTGTCCAGCAGACCGCCTGAGCTGTCGATGATGGCGGTTAAGGAGTACTCGGAGCGGGTGGGGTTGATGTGTGCCACGCCGACGACGAGGTAGCCGAGCCCTACGACGAACACGACGGCGAGAGCCAGTATCGATATGAGCGTGCTGCTGCGGTTCACGGCATCATTCCGATTGATCTCAACACGGTTATGAAGGATTCGGCGTCACGCCGCGCTAGGTCCCGACCATCGATGGAGATGTCCGAGAGGTTAATGTCGGGCGACCGCACGAATGGAATGAGTTTGTCGCGGATGACGCTCGTTGCCTGCTCCGTGACGGACTTCGAGTAGATGTCGGAGTTGGCGATCGAATCGATCACCGGGGCGATCCCGGCCACTGACTCCTTTATCCGTAAGTACTCCGGATCCACGATCCTGCCCGCGGACACTGCGAAATCACGCAAGTTGGCGATGAGTAACGCGACCTCGATCAGGGAGTAGCCGAGGCCAGAAAAGTTGCGTCCGCCCTTGGTCAGCATCCGGTCGATTCCCGACGGATCGTCCAAGATCACTTTCAGAGTCTGATCCGCCGACCTCAACACTACGTCGAGTTTGTCGGTATTCGAGGAGACCTCCGAGACGGTCTCCAGCGTTGTCTGGTATAGGGCGTCGAATTGCTGCAAGTCCTTGGGGAACGTGGTGTTCAATGTCGAGATCGCGGTGTGGATCTTGTCGAGCTCACCGCCCCCGAGGACATTCGACATCCCGCGCATGACGTCCTCGACATTTGCTGCCGGCTCGGTCCGTGCCAACGGGATCACCGAACCCGACCGCAGCAAGGCACCCGTCGACGGCTCGGCTGGGGGAAGGATGGCAACGTAGATCTCACCAAGGAGAGTGTCCTGACGCAGCTCAGCCCGCGATTCCCCCGGCAGCTGAGTCGTGTTGTCGATGCGAGCTTTCACGACCGCATGCCCGTTCTCGTACGTGACATCTTCGACGAACCCGACGCTGATTCCCCCCGAGAGAACTTTTGCGAGGGCAGGCAAGTTGAGTGCGCTGGTGAACTCCATCTGGATGTCGTAACCGTCCGCGTCGGAGGTCGCTATCGTCGGCGGATTGTCGGCGTTGATCCCACACGATGTCACGAAAACTATCGTTGCCATCAGTGCGACCACCATGGGTCCGAGGCATGCGCGATTGACCGAGATCATCAGGCCCCTCCCCCCATCATCCCTGCGATCGTCCTCGATACATCGCTGGACCCGCAGACTCCGTTTGCCACCGGCGCGGCGCAGCCACCGACCAGGCTTCGCAAAGGCAGCGACACTGCGAACGCCTGCACAATTGACTTGGCATCGGGGTGTTTCACGATGAGGTCTGCCGTGCGGGCTGCGATCGCTACCACCATGTCCGGCTGCTCTCCCATGTCGGCGATGAGCGGAACGGCAGCATCACCGATCGCGAATATCGGGGGACCGAAATCTGTTGCGAACCTCGAGAGGATCGGAACGAACGTCCCCGCGTACTCGACTGCCGAGCCGAAGGTCTGGCCGAACGCGATGATGACCTCGATGGCACCTACGAAGTTGTCGAAGAGGGCGGTCACCTCTTTGTCGTTCTCGGTTGCCACCCCCGTCAGTGCGGCGAGGTTCCCGACGATGCTGCGAATCTGCATATCCCGCTTTGCCGGGTCGTCGATGAGCGTGGCTGAGTCCTTGATGATCCCGGCCACGTCACCCTGCGTTCCTTCTAGATTGCGGGAGACGAGCTCGAGGGACTGCAAGATCGCGTCGGTGTTCCTGCCGTTGTCCTTGACCAGGTCCTCGGACAAGTTGCTGATCGAGTCGAGCGTCTGACTGATTCCCAGCGGGGTTCTCGTCTTACTCAACGGAATGCACTGATCCGTCTCGTATCGGGCTCCATCAGAGTACGGCTTGGTGAACTCGATTTGACGTTCGGTCACGATGGATGTCGACACCAGAGTCGCGCCGACGTCGGCGGGCAGCGGAACGCTCTTGTCGATCCGCATGTCGATCCTTACACCGGACTGATCACTATTCTGGTGCACCCCGACGACGCTGCCTATCTTCTTGCCGAGCATGGCTACTGTGTTGCCTTCGAAGAGGCCCGATGCGTCGGTGAACTCGGCACACAGGGAGCGCGTGTCGTCGGACACCCTCCCCCCTATTTCCACACTAGCGACCACCACAACCACCACGGCGATCAGGAGCAACAGTCTTCGGATCCATGTAGTCAACATTTGTCGTCACCACTCGGAATGCACACACGAACCTCTGGTTCTGTGGTAGTCGACGCACCGACCGGCGCCTGGAGGAGGACGCCGAGGCGCTGAGTGATCTGATCAACCTGGGCCAGGGCATCGGAGTAGCCTGGCAGCTCTGACGACACCTTGTCGAGGAGCGTCTTGTATTGTTGGACAGACGGTTCGATTCCATCGCTGTAAGCCACGAGCGGCCTCGTGAGAAGTTTGAACAGACGACTGAGAAGGTCGAACCCGCCGCGGACGTTATCGATATCAGGTCCCAGCGTACTGGCAAGGAAGCTGAGTTGACGGAGAAAGTCGACCAGCACCTGTTTTTGATCGGCGAAAGCGTTGACGTATTCATCGGATAGAGCGACCGCTTTGTCGAGCTGACCGTACTGTCGCTCTAAGAGTTCCATCAAACTGCTGGTGTTCCTCAGTGCGTCGGGAATGTTTGTGTTGCCGTCGGAGAACGCATTCTGCAGCAGCGACGCAGTCTGACGGAGATCGACGCCCTTTACATCGCGGAACACCGGCGTCGTCGTCTCGAGCGTGTCCGAAATGTCGTAAGTACTCGATGTCTGAACAAGGGGGATCGCCCCCGACAGCGAGGTCGGTCCTGACCCTGGGTCCAGATCGAGAACTCGCCCGCCGATCGGCGTGATCAGGCGAACCGCTGCGGTGGCATCCGAACGGACTGGCACTGAGTCGTCGAGTCGAAATTCGACTGTGATAAACGTTCCCGCGAGGTCCACCGACGACACCGTTCCCTGTCTTATCCCCGCTATACGCACCTGATCACCCGACTCCAGCCCTCCGGTGTTGACCAGTTGAGCCGAGTACACCTTTTGGCCGGGCGGTGCGATATACACGGTCCCGGCGATTACCAGACCGACCACCACGGTCACCACCACCACAGCGGCGACGATGAGGTCGCGTCTGCGTTCGGACTGGTGATGCGGTCGATTTCGACTGAACAACCTCACTTACACACCACCAATCGTTGCCCCATAAGCGCAATCGTGGCTGTATCCGGCAGGGGCAGAAGGCCTTTCGAACATCGTGCCTCACTCGGCGTGGAATTCGTCGAAGCGTTCAGCGAGTCCATAAGGGGCTTGAGCAGTATCGCGCCATTCAGCAGCCCCTCCAACTCCCCGGGTTCTCGCGCCAGACGCTGATAGATCGTCGCGAAACTCTGGTCGTACGTTGAGTCAAGTTGCTCCCCGGCGATGACAGTTTTCTCCATGGACCGGTTGACCTCGCCCAGCGACTCCCGCAACCGGTCACTCACGCGGCTGAAGGCGTCGACGATCGATCCCAGCTGGTCGACGAGTTCGACCAGCTGCGCCGAGCGGCCTTCGAGTTGGTCGGAGACCTGGCCGAGACTCGTCACGATATTCGTGATGATCTCAGACCGCTGGTCCCCGTAGGCGGTGATGTTGGCGACCTGCTCCAGAACAGGCGATATACCCCTCCCATCACCTTGAGCAACGCGCAACAAGTTGGACTGCAGTTCATTGATCTCGTCGGCGTTAAGCGTGTCGAACACCGGCTTGAACCCGTTGAACAAGGTGGACACATCAAATGAGGGAACGGTCTTGTCGAGTGCCACCTGTGTGAGCGCCGCCCCCTGTGTCTTTCCCTGTGCCGCACCGATCAATTCGACATATCGCTGTCCGAGAAGATTCTGATAACGCACGGCGGCGGTGGTGCTCGACGTGATCGCGACGTCGTTGTTCAGTTGGAAATGAACGACCGCGGTGGGCCCTTTCAGGCCGATCGCCGTCACATAACCGACCTTTACTCCCGCCAAACGCACACCGTCGCGAGGCTTGAGCCCAGATGCATCGGAGAAGACCGCAGACCGTTCAGAACTCGCTCCGTCCGAGCTGGGTTCGAGGATGGCGATGATCACGTAGGTGAGAACGCCGATGACTGCGGCGAACGCGACGATCTTGACGATGGTGGGAATTAACGACTTGAGCTTCATCTTCTTGGTCCTCCTGCTGCAAGCGCGCTCTGCAGCGCAGGTGACGTCTGCACTACCAGGGCGACCTGAAGTTGTACTCGCTCGCCGACTTGCGGCGTGGCGTTGTCGATGCTGTCCAGGATCTGCGGGATGGTGTAAATGGTCTGCGCGAGTCCCGATGCCGATCTGGCGACCGGCCTCGCCAGATCGAGGCCGACGTCCAGTACCGAACTCAACGCCGGGTAGTTTTCGCTCAACAGTCCTCCCAGTCCCCCGAACAGAACCGCGCCGGTGCTGTTGAGGTTGCCTGTGGCCTGATTGATGGCCTCGTCGGTGGCGAAGAAGTCAGCGACGTCGACGTTTATGAGGATGCCCGGAACGAACGGCGTCATGAAGTCGGCAACGCCCTGGGACAGGTCTGCCGCGATCGCCAAATCCTGGCCCACTGGCCGCTGTTGAACGTCCCGAGTGAGCTGCGCGATCTGGAACATGAGCTGGCCGGCATCGGCAAACGTTTGGGAATCATCGACGACAAACTTCACCACAGAATTGAACGCCGGCTGATCGAGAGCATCGACCAGCTTCGAGAGTTTTCGAATCAGGGTCGATACCGAAGTGTGTTCGGACTGCAGCTTGCTCACATAGACGCTGCCGCCATCACGGATGAGGACTCCCCGCCCGGGGTCGACAATCTCCAGTGCCGTCGGCCCCAGCGCGCTGGCGGACGTGTAATTCACGGCCATGCCCTGACGCAACCGGATGTCGTCGTTCACTCCGGTGAGCTCGATTTTCACATTTACACTTTGGTCGCGCCCCGACACCGAGGACACCTTGCCCACCGTGAAGCCCCGATACTTCACCTCCGATCCGCCCTTCAACCCGTCACCAACCGCGTCGGTGGTGATCGTCACTGTCGTGTTGTCTTCATATTTTCCGGTCGCGTTGCCCGCCAGAAGATAGCCGGCAACCGTCACTACGACGAGAACCCCGATCCCGCGCAGGGTCAAGTTCGCCAGTGAGGGCGCGCGTCCTGATGGATCTTGAAATACAGCCACTTGAACTCCTAGCCCGAAATCTTGACGCCCGAATCGAAACCCCACATCAACAGGGTTAAGATCATGTCCTCCACGACGATGATGATGAGACTGCTGCGGATCGCTCGACCAGACGCGCGGCCGACGCCTTCTGCTCCGCCGCTGGCGTAGTAACCCTGGTAGCTGTGGATGATGACGACCGACACCACGAAAACGAGGACCTTGATTACTGAGAACGCCAAATCCTGCGGTTTGAGGAACGCATCGAAATAGAAGTCATAGGTGCCACCCGACTGGCCGTGTAAAAGGATGACGACCAGCTTGGCCGCGCCGAAACTGAGTATCAGCGTTACGATGTAGAGGGGGATGATGGTAGTGATCGCCGCGACCACACGCGTGCTGACGATGTACGGAATCGGCCGCACCGCCATCGACTCGAGCGCATCGATCTCTTCGGCGATACGCATCGAACCTATTTCCGCAGTGAGGCGACAGCCGGCCTGGGCTGCGAAACCGATCGCGGCGATCATCGGTGCCAACTCTCGAGTGTTGGCGTATGACGAAATGAATCCCGTAAGAGACCCCATCCCGACCAGGTCTAGCGAGGCGTAGCCCTGGATGCCGATGGACGCCCCGACAGCCATTCCGAGAATCACAAGCACGATCGCGGTACCCCCGCCGACCAGTACAGCGCCTCGTCCCCAGGCAAACTCCTGTATGAATAAAAACGTCTGTCGTCGATAGGTGGTTGCGACGTGCCGAATTCCGGCGACGGTGTCGATGGTGAATGTTGTAATGTGCCCGAGCTGCGCGGGGACCTCAGCGAGGGGTGTCACAGCACGCACGATCGGACGAGTAACAAAACTATAACGGGTGGATGGTACTGCGGTCACGTGTTCTCCGTCATCCGATGGTCTGCGGGACGAACATGATGGTCAGTTGGGTGATGAACACGTTGATGACGAAGCACGCCACTACCCCTAGGACCACGGTGGCGTTGACAGATGTGGCCACACCTTTGGGGCCACCTTTCGTGGACAGGCCCCGATGACACGCGATTGTCACGACCACGAGACCGAACACCACTGACTTGATCAGCGCTACAAGGATGTCCGCCGATGATGCGAACGATGCGAACGATGCGACGTAGCTCCCCGGCGTGATGCCCTGGACGTTGACGCTAAGGATGTAGCCGGCCACGAGACCGGTAAACACGATGAGCATGCATAACATCGGAGCGACGATGAGAACCGCGACGAATCGAGGTGCGACGAGTCGACGTGTCGAATTTAGTCCGAGCGTCTCCATGGCATCGATTTCTTCACGGACGGTGCGTGCGCCAAGGTCAGAGGCGATGGCCGACCCTGCCGCACCACCGAGCAGGAGCGCGGTGACGATCGGTGCCCCCTGCTGAATGATCCCGAGTCCACCGGCGGCTCCGGCGATAGATGTGGCCCCGACCTGCTGGGTTAGACTTCCGACCTGCACCGAGACGATAACGCCGAACGGGATCGCGACCAGGATCGCTGGCAACGTCGTTACGGTGATGACGAACCACGTCTGTGTGACAAACTCCCGAAACGGAAACCGTCCGGTGACAATATCGCGCACGGCCCACCGCAATGCCTGGCCGGCGAGGGCAATCGAATTTCCAAAGGTCACAAGACTGGCTGTCGCTCGACCAGCAATTTCTGTATAGATACCGGTCTCTCCTCTTCTGTCTGCGCAGCTCGTCGCGATAAGGTGTTCGCACAGTATCAGGTACGTGCAGTACCTGGTACATGGTTTCGGGTAATCCCCGTCGGATTAATCACCTGAGAGGTTGGCGTGTCCCCAAGTGAACGGAGCCATCTCGATTTAGAGCCTTGACCCGGATCGAGCCGGGAGCGATCTTCCACGGGTAAGTCCCGTGGGGTGGTGGACATTCGGTGAGGCGGCGTAGCCGCAGCTCGGGCGTGTCGTACCCGTGTTGTGGGTGGGCCATCGCGTAGTGATGAACGAGTTACCTCTCACAGTGACTCGAC
>NZ_JALGQE010000024.1 GCF_022810405.1 Rhodococcus sp. ARC_M5 | reverse complement strand
ACAGCGGGTCGGGTACCGACACATCGTTCGAAGGACAGCCCACCGGGCGTCGGTCACATTGAGAGTCAGGCCCCAACCCACCGCAGATATCCAGTATCACCGGACACATTCATACTCACAGTCACATCGAGTACCCCCCCGCGGACGGCAGCTCAGGAGTTGCGGGGCACCAGACCGTGACTGTCGAGTGCGTCGAATACATCTCGCGGGTCGGTGCCGAGGTCCCATCTGCCGAAGATGATCAGTCGATCGTCGTCTTCTCCGGGTGGCCGCACGTCGAGTTCGAGCATCGGTACGCGTCGACCCAGTCGCGGGTATTTCACGATCTTGATGCGCACTATGTCGGCGCGTGAGTACGTGCGGATTCCGCCGAGTCGTTTCATCGTCAGCGTTCCGTCGTGTGTGATGGCCAGCCGGGGGCGTTGGACCGCAGCGAGGGCTGCCAGAATCCACATTCCGACGGCGGCGAGTCCCACGAGGAACGTGCCTGCTGCGTCGGTGGACGAGAGTGCAGCGCCGACTCCGAGGGCGATTCCGCCTGCGACCAGGGCCGCGACGGCAACGAGTGGCGTCGCCCACTGCTGTTCGTACACACCCTGTGGATCATTCCGAGAGTTATCCACAGGGTTTATCCACATTGGGGATGAATGACATGGATGTAACTCGGGCCGCGATCAGCGCCACCGCATGGTCATGACGAGTCCGACGACCATGAATCCGAAGCCGATCAGGAAGTTGTAGGCGCCGAGGTTTCCGATGAAGGCGATGTCCTCGGAAGCCAGGTAGTAGACGATCAGCCACAGCAGTCCGACCACCATGAATCCCAGCATCAACACCACGTACCAGATGGGCGACGGCCCGGCGTTGACCTTCACCGGCGTGCGGTTCGCCGGGTTGACGGTGTAGTCGTTCTTCTTCCGTACCTTCGACTTCGGCATTGCTTCCTCTTCACGTTCGTGACGGCCGGCGGCGCTGCGGCCGTACCTGTGGACAATTGACGACGGACCTGTGGATCGGTGGGTGAACGGCATCCCCAGGCTATTGTCACCTCGAGGACCGTGTCGGTCACGGACCCGGTTGCTGTACACGCTAACCCAGGTGAGCCCAGCACCGACCCACCGGACAAATTGCGAGCGCCCGTGAGACGACGATCGACCGTAACCGCCGACACCCGCTGGTGGGTGCTGACCGTTGCCGTGTGCGCCGTCGTTGGTCTGCTGCTCGGCACCACCAGGAATGTCTCGGACGGCTCCGAATTGCGCGGTGGAGACACCACCCGACTCGCCGATCTGGTCGACGCCGCCCAACGCAGCAGCGACGATGCACAGCGAAGCCGGGAAACGCTCGAACAGCAGGTGAACTCCATCCAGCAGCGCACCGCGACAGGGGACACCGACGTCGCCGACGCCTTGGCGCGGGTCGATTCCCTGGCCGATGCGGCGGGACGGGAGGCCGCGTCCGGTGCCGGACTGACCGTCACGATGGCCGACGCCTCCCGGGGGCCCGACGGTTCGTATGCGTCCGACGCGTCGGTCGACGATCTGGTGGTCCATCAGGTCGATGTGCAGAGCGTGCTCAACGCGTTGTGGGCGGGTGGCGCGTCGGCGATTGCGATGCAGGATCAGCGGCTGATCACCTCCTCGGCGCCACGCTGCATCGGGAACACTCTTCTTCTCGGCGGCCGGACGTACAGCCCGCCGTATGTGATGACGGCTCTCGGTGATGCGGATCGGCTGCGCGCGGCGTTGAAGAACGAGCCGGGCGTGCGGTTGTACGAGCAGTACGCGTTGCGGTACGGCCTGCGCTACGACGTCGCGTCCGCGGAGGAGCTCACGGTGCCCGCGTACTCCGAATCGGTGCGCATGCGGTACGCGCAGCCACGCTGAGTACGCTGTCGACATGCGCATTCTCGTCGTCGACAACTACGACAGCTTCGTCTTCAACCTCGTCCAGTACCTGGGTCAGTTGAATGCCGATGTCGAGGTCTGGCGCAACGACGACGAGCGCCTCACCGATCGGGATGCGGCCGCGGCTCAGTTCGACGGCATCCTGCTCAGCCCGGGACCGGGCACCCCGCAGCGCGCCGGTGCCACGATGGACCTGGTCTCGGCCAGTGCTCGTGCCAAGACACCGCTGCTCGGCGTCTGTCTGGGCCATCAGGCGATCGGCGCAGCGTTCGGGGCCACGGTGGAGAAGGCTCCGGAGCTGTTGCACGGTAAGACCAGCCTGGTTCACCACTCGGGCGTCGGGGTTCTGGAAGGGATGAACGAGCCTTTCACCGCCACCCGCTACCACTCGTTGACCGTCCGCGAGGACACCATTCCGGCCGAGCTCGAGATCACCGGACGCACCGAATCCGGCCTGGTGATGGCGATGAGGCACGCCGAGCTGCCGATTCACGGCGTCCAGTTCCACCCCGAGTCCATCCTCACCGAGGGCGGACACCGCATGCTGGCCAACTGGCTCACAGTCTGTGGGATGCCCACCGACCAGGGACTCGTCGCCAAGCTCGAAGCTCAGGTCTCCGAAGCCTTCGCCTGAGCTTCGCAGCCCGAAGCTACCGCTAGCCGGTCGGGATTCCCAGGGCACCGATGGTCACGGTGATGGTGTCGGACTTGCTGATCTCCGAGCCCGCGGGCTGAGTCTGAGTGATCACTCGTCCGACCATCAGCGGGTCCAGGGTGGACTGCCTCGACGTCGACAGATTCGACGCGGTTCCGGTCCATCCCGCCGACTCCAGTGCCGTCAGAGCCTGTGCTTCGGTCAGCCCGGACAGATCCGGCATCGGGATCTTGTCTCCGTTCGAGACTCGAAGCGTGACGACGGTGTTCTCGGCGACGTTGGCACCTCCGGCGGGGTCGGTCGAGACGACCTGTCCCACCGGCTGACTCGAGTCGATGTTCTGCACCTGCACGCGGAGTCCTGCACCCGCGACGTTCGGCTGTGCCACGTCGACGAGCTGGCCGACGACGTCGGGCATCCGTACCTGCGCCGGGCCGGAACCGAGCGTGATCCGAACCTGCGAGTCGGCGTTCATGCTCACACCGGAGGACGGGTTCTGTTCGACGACGCGGTCGAGGTTCTCCGGCGTCGACGGCGCCCGGGCGATGGTGGGATCGAGTTCGAGGCCCACCTCGTTCAAGGCGTCGGACGCTTCCTGTTGCGTGCGTCCGGTCAGGCGCGGAACCTGTACCTGCTGGGGTCCCGAGGAGACGTCGAGCTGGATGTCCCCGGGCGATTCGGTCTGCGACCCTGCGGCCGGGGTGGTGCCGATCGCCGAACCCTCGGGAACCGACGCATCCGGCCTCTCCTGCGGACGGACGCGCAGACCGACGTTCTCGAGTTCGCTCTGGGCCTCGGCGGCGGACAGCCCGGCGACGGACGGCACAGTGACGGTCGTGGGGTCGGCCCCAGGGCCGAGCGACCACAGGAAGGCCCCCACGATCGCGACCACGATGATCGACGCCGCAGAGATCAGCGCGATCTTGAGACCTCGACGGTTCTTGGGCTCGTCCTCGGGCTCGGCGTGCCTCGAAGCGCGGGGCGCTGCAGCCACTGCGGCGGGCTTGCCGGTGAAATCCGCCTGACGGGAATCGACCGATCCGAGGATCGTGGTGCGGTCCTCGTCGTTCATGACCATCGGCGCGCTCGGCCGCTGACCACCGAGTACCCGGACCAGGTCGGTACGCATCTCGGCAGCGCTCTGGTAGCGGTTGGCGGGGTTCTTGGCCATCGCCTTGAGGATGATCGAGTCGAGTTCGCGCGGAACCGCGTCGTTGACCAGCGACGGCAGCTGGGGATCCTCGCGCACGTGCTGGTAGGCGACGGCGACCGGTGAGTCACCCGTGAACGGCGGTTCGCCGGTGAGTATCTCGAACAACACACATCCGAGCGAGTAGACGTCCGATCGAGCGTCGACCTGTTCGCCGCGGGCCTGCTCGGGTGAGAGGTACTGGGCGGTTCCGATCACGGCCGCGGTCTGCGTCATCGGTGACGAGGAATCGGCGATGGCGCGCGCGATCCCGAAGTCCATCACCTTCACCGCGCCTGCGTTGTTGATCATGATGTTCGCCGGTTTGACGTCGCGGTGCACGATGCCGTTGCGGTGGCTGAAATCGAGTGCAGCACAGACGTCGGCGATGACTTCCATGGCCCGACGCGGTGCCATGGGTCCCTCGGCGCGCACGATGTCGCGCAGAGTGTCGCCGTCGACGTATTCCATGACGATGAACGGGAGCGGACCGGCTTCGGTCTCGGCTTCACCGGTGTCGTACACAGCCACGATGGCGGGGTGGTTCAGTGCGGCCGCGTTCTGGGCTTCGCGCCGGAACCGCAGGTAGAACGTGGGGTCCCGGGCGAGATCGGCGCGCAGAACCTTGATGGCGACATCGCGGTCGAGACGAGTGTCGCGCGCCAGATGGACCTCGGACATGCCACCGAAACCGAGTATCTCGCCCAGCTCGTAGCGAGCGGACAGCGTACGGGGAGTCGTCATGGTCGTCCTTGTGGCTCTTGCGGGAACGGGATCTCGATGAGCGGCCGTCTCGTCGTCGTCTGCGTGGGCTCCGCCGAGGTCGTGGTGGTTTCTTCGGTGGTCGTCGGCTCCTGCGTGGTCGTCGTCGTGGTCGTCGTGGTCTCTTCGGTGGTGGTGGTTTCTTCGGTGGTCGTCGTCGGTTCGGTCGTCGTGGTCGTCGTGGTGGTAGTCGGCTGCGTCGTGGTGGTGGTCGGCGGCACGAACGGGGTCTGCGTGTCGTCTCTACCCCCGGTCAACAGCACGTAACCGCCGATGAGGATGGCCAGCAACAACAGTCCGGCTCCGCCCCACGCAAGTGCCTTCTGCGCCGACGACATTCCGGTCGCCTCGGGCACCGCGGCCGCCGCCGTTCCGGTGGCCGGTCCGCGATAGTCGCGCTGGGATGTCGGCATCATCTGGGTGCTCGACGGCGGAGGCGGCTGCGGGCTGGGCACGACGCCCGGCATCATGACCCTGCCGGTGCCGGTGCCGCGTGAATTTCCCGGTGCAGGCGGACGACGGCCTGCCCGGACCGCGGCGACGGCGTCGGCGAACTCGCCACCGTTGGCGTAGCGCGCAGCGGGGTCCTTGACCATCGTGATCTCGATGAGTTCGCGAACGGCAGGGGGTAGGTCGACCGGCATCGGTGCAGGCGTTTCGCGGACGTGCTTCATGGCGACGGTCAGGGCACCGTCACCGACGAACGGGCGCGAGCCCGCAAGTACTTCGTATCCGACGACACCGAGCGAGTAGACATCCGACGCCGAGGTGGCCTCCTCGCCGAGCGCCTGTTCGGGGGCGATGTACTGCGCGGTGCCCATGACCATTCCGGTCTTGGTCACCGGGGACGCGTCGACGGCCTTGGCAATGCCGAAGTCGGTGATCTTGACCTGCCCGGTGGGGGTGATCAGGATGTTGCCGGGTTTGACGTCGCGGTGTACGACGCCCGCGGTGTGGGCGATCTGCAGGGAGCGGCCGGTCTGCTCGAGCATGTCCAGGGCGTGGCCGAGCGGCAGCCGAGACATGCGGCCCAGGACGGCATTGAGCGGTTCCCCGTTGACCAGTTCCATCACCAGGTAGGCCAGTGATTCGCCTGCGCCGTCTCGGGTCTCACCGTAGTCGTAGACCCCGGCGATTCCGGGGTAGTTCAGCTGCGCGGTGGTACGGGCCTCGAACCTGAAGCGCTGCAGGAACTCCGGGTCCTCGGAGAACTCCGCCTTGAGTACCTTGACCGCCACCCGGCGATCGAGGCGATTGTCCATGGCCTCCCACACCTGGCCCATGCCACCGGTGGCGATGAGGCGCAGAAGTCGATAGCGCTGTGCGATGACAGCTCCGTTGCTCAATGGCACGTTATGTCACCTCCCCTGCAATGCGGCTGCGATGACGGCGCGCCCGATGGGTGCGGCCACGGATCCGCCGGTCGCGGCCAGGGCTCGGTCGCCGCCGTCCTCGACGATCACGGCGATGGCGACCTTCGGATCGTTCGCGGGCGCGAATCCGATGTACCAGGCGTGCGGCGGAGTGTTGCGTGGGTCGGAACCGTGTTCTGCGGTACCGGTTTTCGACGCGATCTGTACGCCGGGGATCTTGCCCTCGCCGCTGGTGTTGTTCTCGGAGCCGATCATCAGGTCGGTCAGCGTGGCCGCGGTATCGGAGCTGATGGCCTCTCCCATGGACTTGGGCTGGTAGCTCGACAGGTCCGACAGGTCGGGAGACTGCAACTGCCGCACCAGGTTCGGGGCCATCCGCACGCCGCCGTTGGCGACGGTGGCCGCGATGACCGCGTCCTGCAGAGGCGTCAGCGCAACGTCTCGCTGGCCGATGCTGGACTGGCCGAGGGCGGCGTCGTCGTCGATGGGTCCGATGGTGCTGTCGGCGACGGTGAGCGGAATGGTGGTGTCCTCACCGATGCCGAACGCTGCTGCGGTGTCGCGCATCCCGTCCACTCCGGTGTCGATGCCGAGCTCGACGAAGGCGGTATTGCACGAGCGCGCGAAAGCCTCACGCAGCGTTGCCGTCTGGCCACCCCCGCACGTCGAACCGTTGTAGTTCTCCAGCGTCGTCGAGGTTCCCGGCAGCGTGATGTTCGACGCGGCCGTGAGTTGATCGTCCGGTGTCGCGCCTGCTTCGAGAGCGGCGGCGGTGGTGATCACCTTGAATGTCGATCCCGGTGGGTAGGTCTGCGAGATGGCCCGGTTCACCATCGGCTTCTCGGGATCGTTGCTCAGGTTCTCCCATGCCGTCGTCGTGGTGCTGCCGTCGTGGCTGGCCAACAGGTTGGGGTCGTAGCTCGGTGTGCTGGCCATGGCCAGAATGTTGCCGGTGGCGGGGTCGAGAGCCACGACCGAACCGGTGTAGCCCTTGGCTGTCAGCTGGTCGTATGCGACTTGCTGGACGACGGGGTCGATGGTGGTGACGACGTTGCCGCCGCGGGGATCTCGGCCCGAGATGAGGTCGAACAGCCGTCCGCCGAAGAGGCGATCGTCCGAGCCGTTGAGCACCGGGTCCTCGGCGCGTTCGAGGCCGCTGCTCGAGTACAACATCGAGTAGTAGCCGGTGATCGGCGCGTTGGCCTGCGGGCTGGCCGGGGAGATCGAATTCTGGGGGTAGGTACGCAGGTACTTGTAGCGGTCGTCGGTGGGGACCGAGGATGCCAGTACCTGACCGCCCGCCGAGATCTGACCACGTTGGCGCGAGTACTCGTCGAGCAGAACGCGCGAGTTTCTCGGGTCGGTACGCAGATCGTCCGCCTTGATGACCTGAAGGTAGGTGGCGTTGGCGAGCAACGCGACGACCATGACCATCACGGCGATGGATACGCGGCGCAAGGGTGTGTTCATGCGCGCTTCACCATCTCGGTGGGTGCCTCCGCGATGGGTGCTGCCGGAGCGGGCTTCTTCTTGGGCGTTGCCGGCTCACGGGCTGCGTCGGAGATCTTGATCAGCAGTGCGAGCAGCAGGTAGTTGGCGAGAAGCGAAGATCCTCCGTAGGACAGATACGGCGTGGTGAGGCCGGTGAGCGGAATGAGCTTGGTGACGCCGCCGACGACGACGAACAACTGGATCGCGATGGTGAACGACAGACCGGCGGCCAACAGCTTGCCGAAGCTGTCGCGGACGGCGAGCGCTGTGCGCATACCGCGAATGATGAACAGCAAGTACAGGATCAGGACCGCGGTCAGGCCGATGAGACCGAGTTCTTCTCCGACAGTCGCGATGATGAAGTCGGTCTTGGCGAACGGAACCTGAGAGGGGCGGCCACTGCCGAGCCCGGTACCCGCCAGCCCGCCGGTGGCGAAGCTGAACATCGACTGGACGATCTGGTAACCGGTGTCGTTGTAGTCGTCGAACGGGCGCAGCCAGGTGTCGGTACGGATCTTGACGTGGCCGAACACCTGGTACGCGAACAGGAACCCGACGAGGAGCAGGCCGAACCCGATGATCAGCCAGCCGACGCGCTCGGTGGCGATGTAGATCATCACCAGCACGGTTCCGAAGATCAGTAGGGACGTGCCGAGGTCCTTCTCGAACACCAGCACGCCGACGGAGACGATCCACACGACCAGGATCGGCCCGAGGTCGCGGGCCCGTGGGAAGTCCATTCCGAGGAAGTGCTTGCCGGCGACGGTGAACAGTTCGCGCTTGGCGACCAGCAGCGATGCGAAGAAGATGAGCAGCAGGATCTTCGCGAACTCCCCGGGCTGAATGCTGAAGCCGGGCAGTCTGATCCAGATCTTCGATCCGTTGACCTCGGAGAACGCAGACGGGAGCATCGCCGGAATGGCGAGCAGCACCAGGCCGGCGAGGCCGACGGTGTAGCCGTAGCGAGCCAGCGTACGGTAGTCGCGCAGCAGCACCAGCAACGCGACGAAGCCGGCGATCGCCAGTGTCGTCCACAGCACCTGCTGGTTGGCATCGGGCGACGGAATGGGGTTGCCGAGATACTGCGCCTGTTGCTCGTCGGCCAGGTCGAGTCGGTGAATGAGCACCAGACCGAGGCCGTTGAGCAGCGCCACGATCGGGAGCAGCAGCGGATCCGCATAGGGCGCAAAACGCCGGACGGCAAGGTGGGCCACCGTCATCAGCGCGAGGTATGCGACCGCGTACTTCGCCAGATCCCAGGTGATGGTCTGTTCCTGACTGGCTTCCACCAGTACCAGGGAGATCGTGGTGATCAGCACCGCTGCACCGAGCAGAAGCAGCTCGACGCCACGTCGGTTGGATTGAATCGGTGCGGGCGCGAACCCTCCGGGCGGACTCGGGAACGACCCTCCCGTGGACGCAGTGGAACTCATCGAGTACCGGTCCTGCAGTTCTGGCCGGGAACCTGCGGAACCGTCGGTGCCGGTACCTCGGTGGTGGTCGGTGCGGCCTCGGGAACGGGTTCCGCGGCGGGGGGCAACGGCACCCCGGGTGGCGGGATGATCGCCGTCGGAGACGGTTCGACGGTCGTGGTGACGACGGGCTCGGTCTCGCACACCTGAAGCAGGTCGCCGGCGGCCAGCCGCTCGACCTGGCCGCGCGCGTCGTCGAGGGATCCCGACGGCAACCCGGCCGTGACCTGCTCACGTGCTGCCGGCAGAAGATCGTCGATCTCGAACGGAACGCAGTTCGCCGGAGCGTCGTTCGGGGCGGTCAAGGTGACGGTACCGTCGTCGTCCAGGCAACCCACCAGTTCCACGCTCTGCAGCGAGTAGCCGAGAACCGAACCTGGCAGACCGCGTAGCACCGTCACCTTGCTGTTGTCGGCACCGACGTAGTAGTTGCCCTTGATGATCGAATTGGCAACGAGCGCACCGATTCCCGCCAGCACCACCAGGGTCAGGGCGATCAACGTCCAGCGCAGCTTGTGCGACTTCTTCTCGGGGGTGACGACGGGGCTGGTGACGCGCTTGGGCGTCGAGCGGGGGGGACGCATCGCTGCGGCCCGCCCTGCTGCGGTGTTGGGCGGAGGGGCGTCCTCCTCGTCCTCGGTGCTGGCGGCACCGCCGAGGATCGGGTGGCTCTGGCCGTAGTCGAGGTCGATCACGTCGGCGACGACGACCGTCACGTTGTCCGGGCCACCACTGCGAAGAGCGAGTTCGATGAGACGGTCCGCGCAGGGTCCCGTCTCGCCCTCGTTCATGGTGTTCTCGATGGTCTCGTCGCTGACGACGTCCGAGAGGCCGTCGGAGCACAGCAGATAGCGGTCGCCCGCTCGGACCTCTCGCACGGTGAGCGTGGGTTCGATCTCGTTGCCGGTGAGGGCCCGCATGATCAGCGAACGCTGCGGGTGCGTGTGGGCCTGCTCGGCGGTGATGCGGCCCTCGTCGACGAGCGACTGGACGAAGGTGTCGTCACGGGTGATCTGGGTGAGCGAGCCGTCACGCAGCATGTATGCGCGTGAATCGCCGATGTGTACCAGGCCGATTCGCTTGCCCGCGAACAGGATTGCCGTCAGCGTGGTGCCCATGCCGTCGAGCTCGGGTTCGTCCTCGACCTGATCGGCGATCGACGCGTTGCCTTCACGGGTCGCCGCCTCGAGCTTGCCCAGCAGATCCTCACCGGGCTCGTCGTCGTCGAGGTGAGCAAGCGCGGCAATCATCAACTGCGAGGCCACTTCACCGGCGGCATGGCCACCCATGCCGTCGGCCAACGCCAGCAGCCGAGCCCCGGCATACACTGAGTCCTCGTTGTTGGAGCGAACCAGACCACGATCGCTGCGGGCGGCGTAGCGAAGGACGAGGGTCACGGGCGCAACTCGATCACGGTCTTGCCGACACGGACGGGGGTTCCCAGGGGCACGCGAACTGCGGTGGTCACCTTCGCTCGGTCGAGGTAGGTGCCGTTGGTCGAACCGAGGTCTTCGACGTACCAGTCGCCGCCGCGGGGCGAGATGCGTGCGTGCCGTGTCGACGAATAGTCGTCTGTCAGAACGAGAGTCGAGTCGTCCGCGCGTCCGATGAGCACGGGTTGCGTGCCGAGGGAGATGCGCGTTCCGGCGAGGCCGCCCTGGGTCACCACGAGGTACTTGGCCACCTTCTGCTTGTTGAACGACGGAAGAACTTTCGAGCCACCCGAGTAGCGGGCAGGCACTCGCATGCCCGCGGCCGCGTAGATGTCACTGCGGAGGGTGCGAAGGACCGCCCAGACGAAGAACCACAGCAGGAGCAGAAAGCCTGCCCTGGTCAGTTGCAGAATCAATCCCTGCACGACGATTCACCTCCTCCTTCGCGATCGGACCTGCATTCCGCACACATCGAGGTTGCGGCGCGGCAGACATGGTTGCCTCGCAGCATCATAGGGTGAAGTCGCTCGTGTGGACGACATACGGGTGGACGAGCGTGCGAGTCGACCGTCAGACGATCCGGACCAGAATTTCGGAGTGCCCGGCCCGAATCACGTCGCCGTCGGCCAGTTGCCAATCCTGCACCGGAGCGCCGTTGACGGTGGTGCCGTTGGTGGAACCGAGGTCGGAGAGCATGGCCACGCGGCCGTCCCAACGGATCTCGATGTGGCGACGCGAGACCCCGGTGTCGGGGAGCCGGAACTGCGCGTCCTGGCCCCGGCCGATGATGTTCTGACCGTCCCGTAGCTGGAAGTAGCGGCCACTGCCGTCTTCGAGCTGCAACGTCGCGGCGAGTGCCTGACTCTGACCCGCGTACGAGGCGGGCTGGTCGTAGCCGTATCCGTCGCCACGATCGCCCGAGCCCTGCGGGTAGCCGCGGCCGTAGGCGGCCTGGGCAGGCGGGTAGTCGTAGGCAGCCTGCTGGTACCCGGGCTGCTGGTAACCGGCCGCCTGAGGCTCGGCGTACCGACCGGCAGGCTCGCTGTACGCCTGCTCCTGGTAGGGAGCCTCGGAATATGCAGCACCACCCTGCTCGGCACCGTTGTAGTCGTAGCCCTGGCCGTTGTAGCCCTGGGCGTCGTACCCCTGAGCGTTGTAGCCCTGGGCGTCGTAGCCCTGAGCGTTGTAGCCCTGGGCGTCGTAGCCCTGCTCCTGGCCGTGGGGTGCGCCGTAGGCGTGGGGGTCGTAGCCCTGCTCCTGGCCTGCGGCGGCGCTGTAGGCCTGACCCTGCTCGCCATACGGCTGCTGGTCGTAGCCCTGGGGGTTGTACGGCTGCTGCTGGTCGTAGCGCGGGTCGTAGTCGGCGGGCGCGTACGCCTGGGCGTCGTACCCGTTCTGCTCGCGCGCGGCGTAGCGCGGATCCTGGCCACCGGTGTAACCGTTGCGCTCGCGCGGATCGGAACGATGACCGTCCGCGGGATCGCGCTGCGGGTCGTAGCCTGGGTTCTGCGTCATGGGGCCGGCTCCTGGTATCGACATCGGTGGGGCAGACGGTCGCTGCGTAGCTGAAGGAACGGCACTGGGTGCTGCTGGTACCGACGCGCCCTGCTGCGCGGACCCTTTCCGTGCAGCAGTCGCCGATCGTCCCACATCGGGATCGACCGAGCCAGCGGCCCGAAACTGCCCGGTATGGAGAGTGGGCGACGGCTCGAAGCGAACCACCACGTCACCGTAGGTCTGCCACCCCTGATCTCGGATGTAATCGTCGAGGTGGCGGGAAAATGCCTTGACCGTGAGTTCACGATCGCCGGCGAGCTCGTCGTGGTCCGAGCTGTTGATGGTGATCACGTAGCTGTTGGGTGCCAGAAGGTGGCCGCCGTCGAGGGGCCGAACCAGATCCGACGCCTCCTGCTGGAGTGCCGCCTCCACCTCCGCGGGTACGACGCCTCCGCCGAACACGCGGGCGAAGACGTCGCCGACAGCGCCTTGGAGTTTCCGTTCGAAACGCTGAACGATGCCCATCGTGACCCCTCCTCTCACTGTGTTCTTCCACCGTGTGGTGCCTGCTGGGGAGCAGGCTGCGTCGGCCGCGTGTCATCACGAAGTCGCGCTGCCAGCATGATATACGGTGCGGCCGACGGAGACCGCGTGCCGCCGTCGCCCTCAGGGAGCTGAAGGCGGCGATTTTCGACCGCGGCAGGGTGCGTGTTAGTGTTCTCGCCGTCACCCGGGCGGGTGGCGGAATGGCAGACGCGCTGGCTTCAGGTGCCAGTGTCCTTCGGGACGTGGGGGTTCAAGTCCCCCTCCGCCCACCACACTGGCCGCAGCTGATTCGATCGCTGCGGCCAGTAGTTTTTTCCGGGCTCAATTGTCTTACAGGCGTGTAGTTCTCGGCCGATGTCGGCATCGGTATCGGAATGATGTCCGCAGGGTGGTCTCGGCAGCGCGAATTCGCTGGTGAACGCCGATAATAGGTTTACCTTATTTGCGGGGGCACCCAGGTACTGACTTATCGTTCGTAGTTGGATAGGCCTCATCACGGCCGAATCCGCCCCGACCTCACTTTTCTACCACGCGCCCACCCGCTCGTGCAGAGGAAAGCGTCGACGATCGACAGGTGCAGCTTCAACGGCGAGGACGCACCGCAGGCCGTTCGCGCAGCCGGTTACACCACACCGTCGCCGACGAGTATCAAGGCTGGACTTATCCGAAGGCTAGGTATGAAGCACACTCCGGGCCCGCAAGGCCTCTACGACCCCGCCAACGAACACGACTCCTGTGGTGTCGCGTTCGTGGTGGACATGCACGGTCGACGCAGTCGCGACATCGTCGAGAAGGCGATCACCGCTCTGGTCAACCTCGAGCACCGCGGTGCTGCCGGCTCCGAACCGAACACCGGTGACGGCGCGGGCATTCTGATCCAGGTTCCGGACGCGTTCTTCCGCGCCGTCGTAGATTTCGAGCTCCCCGCGCCCGGTGCCTACGCAACCGGTGTCGCGTTTCTGCCGCAGGGCCGCAGTGACGCAGCGCGGGCGTGCGAGGGTGTCGAGCGCATCGTCGAGAGCGAGGGCCTGACGGTCCTCGGGTGGCGTGAGGTTCCCACCGACGACTCCTCCCTCGGCGCACTGGCGCGCGACGCGATGCCGACCTTCCGTCAGTTGTTCCTCGCCGCTCCCGACGCCTCGATCACCGATCTGGACCTCGAGCGTCGTGCGTTCGTCATCCGCAAGCGGGTCGAGCACGAGCTGGGCGAAGAGGGCGCGGGCAAGGACGGCCCCGGCCGCGAAACCGTGTACTTCCCGTCGCTGTCCTCGCAGACGTTCGTCTACAAGGGCATGCTGACCACGCCTCAGCTCAAGGGCTTCTACCTCGACCTGCAGGACGAGCGCGTGGAAAGTGCACTCGGGCTTGTGCATTCGCGTTTCTCGACCAACACGTTCCCGTCGTGGCCGCTGGCGCACCCCTTCCGACGCGTCGCCCACAACGGCGAGATCAACACCGCCACCGGCAACGAGAACTGGATGCGTGCCCGCGAGGCGCTCATCACGTCCGACGTGTTCGGCGGTTCCGAGGCCCTCGAGAAGATCTTCCCCGTGGTCACCCACGGAGCAAGTGACACAGCACGATTCGACGAGGTCCTCGAGCTGCTGCACCTCGGTGGTCGCAGCCTGCCGCACGCCGTGCTCATGATGATTCCCGAGGCGTGGGAGCGGCACGAGTCGATGGACCCCGCACGTCGGGCGTTCTACAAGTACCACTCCTCACTGATGGAGCCCTGGGACGGACCGGCCTCGGTGTGCTTCACCGACGGCACCGTCATCGGAGCGGTCCTCGACCGCAACGGCCTGCGCCCGAGCCGGCTGTGGGTCACCGACGACGGCTTGGTCGTCATGGCGTCCGAGGTCGGCGTTCTCGACATCGACCCGTCCAAGGTCGTCCGCAAGGTTCGCCTGCAGCCCGGTCGGATGTTCCTCGTGGACACCGCGCAGGGCCGCATCGTCTCCGACGACGAGATCAAGGACGAGCTCGCCGCCGAGCATCCGTACCAGCAGTGGCTCGACGAGGGCCTGACCTCGATCGACGATCTCCCCGAGCGCCCGCACGTGCACATGCCGCACGATCGCGTGCTCATCCGTCAGCAGATCTTCGGGTACACCACCGAGGAACTGAACGTGCTGGTCTCGCCCATGGCGAAGGCCGGTGCCGAGGCCATCGGTTCGATGGGTACCGATACCCCGATCGCCGTGCTGTCGGCTCGGCCGCGGATGTTGTTCGACTACTTCTCGCAGCTGTTCGCGCAGGTCACCAACCCGCCGCTCGACGCGATCCGCGAAGAGATCGTCACCAGTCTCGGCGGCACCATCGGACCCGAGGGCGATCTGCTCAACCCGGGTGCCGACGGGTGCAAGCAGATCGTGCTGCCGCAGCCGATCCTGCACAACGACGACCTCGCCAAGCTCGTACACATCAACGACGAGGGCACTCAGGAAGAACTTCGCTCGGTGGTCGTGCGTGGTCTCTACCCGGTGTCCGAGGGCGGTGAAGGTCTGCGAAAGTCGTTGGAGGCCATCCGCGCTCAGGTTTCTGCGGCCATCTCCGGTGGCGCGCGGATCATCGTGCTCTCGGACCGCGAGTCGAGCGAGAAGCTCGCTCCGATCCCGTCGCTGCTGCTGACCTCCGCGGTGCACCATCACCTGGTGCGCGAGAAGACCCGCACCAAGGTGGGTCTGATCATCGAGGCCGGTGACGCCCGCGAGGTCCATCACATGGCGCTGCTCATCGGTTTCGGTGCGGCAGCGGTCAACCCGTACATGGCGTTCGAGTCGATCGAGGACATGATCGAGCGCGGTGCCCTCACCGACATCGAATTCGACAAGGCCGTCTCCAACTACATCAAGGCCGCGGGTAAGGGCGTGCTGAAGGTGATGTCCAAGATGGGCATCTCCACTCTCGCGTCGTACACCGGTGCTCAGCTGTTCCAGGTCATCGGCCTGTCGCAGGAACTGGTCGACGAGTACTTCACCGGGCTCAACAGTCATCTCGGCGGTATCGATCTCGACCAGGTCGCCGACGACGTCGCAGCGCGGCACGCGGTGGCGTACCTGGACAACCGTCAGGAGCGCGCGCACCGCGAGCTCGAGACCGGTGGCGAATACCAGTGGCGTCGGGAAGGGGAGTACCACCTCTTCAACCCGGACACGGTGTTCAAGCTGCAGCACTCCACCCGCACCGGTCAGTACGACGTCTTCAAGGAATACACGAAGATGGTCGACGACCAGTCCGAGCGTCTGGCATCCCTGCGCGGCCTGTTCCGCTTCAAGACCGAAGAGCGCCAAGCCATTTCGATCGACGAGGTCGAGCCGGCCAGCGAGATCGTCAAGCGGTTCTCCACGGGTGCGATGAGCTACGGGTCCATCTCGGCCGAGGCGCACGAGACCCTCGCCATCGCCATGAACCGACTCGGCGGACGTTCGAACTCCGGTGAGGGCGGCGAGGACGTCTCGCGATTCGAGCCGGACGAGAACGGTGACTGGCGACGCAGTGCCATCAAGCAGGTCGCGTCGGGACGTTTCGGCGTCACCTCGCACTACCTGACCAACTGCACCGACATCCAGATCAAGATGGCGCAGGGAGCCAAGCCCGGTGAGGGCGGCCAGCTTCCGGCGCACAAGGTGTATCCGTGGGTCGCCGAGGTTCGACACTCGACGCCCGGCGTCGGCCTGATCTCGCCGCCGCCGCACCACGACATCTACTCGATCGAGGATCTGGCGCAGCTGATCCACGACCTGAAGAACGCCAACCCGCAGGCCCGCATCCACGTGAAGCTGGTCTCCGAGGTCGGTGTCGGAACGGTCGCGGCCGGTGTGTCCAAGGCGCACGCCGACGTGGTGCTCATCTCGGGCCACGACGGTGGCACCGGCGCAACGCCGTTGACGTCGGTCAAGCATGCGGGTGGACCGTGGGAGCTCGGTCTGGCCGAGACCCAGCAGACGTTGTTGCTCAACGGTCTTCGCGATCGCATCGTCGTCCAGGTGGACGGTCAGCTCAAGACCGGCCGCGATGTCATGGTTGCCGCACTGCTCGGCGGTGAGGAGTTCGGCTTCGCCACAGCTCCACTCGTCGTCTCGGGCTGCATCATGATGCGCGTCTGCCACCTCGATACCTGCCCCGTCGGTGTCGCAACGCAGAACCCGTTGCTGCGCAAGCGTTTCGCGGGTAAGCCGGAGTTCGTCGAGAACTTCTTCATGTTCATCGCCGAAGAGGTGCGCGAGCTCATGGCCGAGCTCGGCTTCCGCACACTCGACGAGGCCGTCGGCCAGGTGGGTCTGCTCGACACCACCGCGGCCAAGGAACACTGGAAGGCGTCCAAGCTGGATCTGTCGCCGATCCTCGAAGAGGTCGAGTCGGCTTTCATGAACCAGAACCTGTACAACACGGGGGTCCAGGATCACGGACTCGACAAGGCACTCGACCAGCAGCTCATCTCGGCCAGCCGCAACGCGCTGGACAAGGGCGAGAAGGTCGCGTTCGAGTCCAAGATCACCAACGTCAACCGCACCGTCGGCACGATGCTCGGGCACGAGGTCACCAAGGCCTACGGCGGCGTCGGACTCCCGGACGACACCATCGACATCACGTTCACCGGCTCGGCCGGCAACAGTTTCGGTGCATTCGTCCCGTCCGGAATGACACTCCGACTGAACGGCGACGCCAACGACTTCGTCGGTAAGGGACTCTCCGGTGGACATCTCGTGCTGCGGCCGTCGTTGAACGCTCCGAAGGGATTCGTCGCCGAGGACAACATCATCGGTGGCAACGTGTTCCTGTTCGGTGCCACCAGCGGTGAGGCGCTCATCCGCGGGGTCGTCGGCGAGCGGTTCGCGGTTCGCAACTCCGGCGCGGAAGCCGTCGTCGAAGGCGTCGGCGACCACGGGTGCGAGTACATGACCGGCGGCAAGGTCGTCATTCTCGGCACGACGGGCCGGAACTTCGGTGCAGGCATGTCCGGCGGCGTTGCGTTCGTCTTCGACCCGGACAAGACGTTCGAGGCCAATCTCAACACCGAGTTGGTCGACATCGAGGAGCTCGAAGGTGACGAGTTCACCTGGCTGAAGGACATCGTCACCCGTCATCAGGAGCAGACCGGCTCCGAGGTGGCCGAGCGGATCCTCGCGGACTGGTCACAACAGGTGAACCACTTCGTGAAGGTCATGCCTCGCGATTACAAGAAGGTACTGCTGGCCATCTCCGAAGCCGAGAAGAACGGCGCGGACGTGGACGAAGCGATCATGGAGGCAGCTCGTGGGTGACCCACAGGGATTTTTGAAGAACACGGTTCGCGAGGTACCCAAGCGGCGGCCCGTCGACCTGCGCCTGATGGACTGGAAAGAGGTCTACGAGGACTTCTCGAAGGACACGCTGCGCACCCAGGCAAGTCGGTGCATGGACTGTGGTATTCCGTTCTGCCACAACGGCTGCCCGCTCGGGAACCTGATTCCCGAGTGGAACGACCTGGTGTTCAAGGACCGCTGGCGCGACAGCATCGATCGACTGCACGCCACCAACAACTTCCCGGAATTCACCGGGCGGTTGTGCCCGGCCCCGTGCGAGGCGGCCTGTGTCCTGGGCATCAACCAGGATCCGGTCACGATCAAGCAGGTCGAGGTCGAGATCATCGACAAGGCCTTCGAAGAGGGTTGGGTCACGCCGGTCTATCCGACGCACCTGACCGGTAGGACCGTCGCCGTCGTCGGCTCCGGACCCGCGGGACTTGCTGCAGCGCAGCAGCTGACCCGCGCCGGACATACCGTCACGGTGTTCGAGCGTGCCGATCGGATCGGTGGATTGCTGCGCTACGGCATCCCCGAGTTCAAGATGGAGAAGCGCCACATCGATCGACGGCTGGCGCAGATGGAGGCCGAGGGCACCGTCTTCCGCACCGGAGTCGATGTCGGCGTGGACATCTCGGCCGACGAACTGCGCGAGCAGTTCGACGCCGTCGTCCTCTCCGGCGGTGCCACCGCCTGGCGCGACCTGCCCATCGAGGGCCGCGAGCTCGATGGCATCTACCAGGCCATGGAGTTCCTGCCGCACGCCAATCGCGTCCAGCAGGGCGACTTCGCTGCACCGCCCGTCAGTGCCGAGGGCAAGAAGGTCGTCATCATCGGCGGCGGCGACACCGGGGCCGACTGCCTGGGCACCTCGCACCGTCAGGGTGCCGAGAGCGTCCACCAGTTCGAGATCATGGCCCGGCCGCCCGAGGAGCGTGCGACGTCCACCCCGTGGCCGACGTACCCGCTGATGTACCGGGTGGCGTCCGCACACGAGGAGGGCGGCGAACGCGTCTTCTCCGTCAACACCGAGCGTTTCGTCGGCGAAGACGGCAAGGTCACCGCGCTCGAAGCCTGTAAGGTCGAGTTCAAGGCAGGCAAGTTCGAGAAGGTCGAGGGCAGCGAGTTCACCCTCGAGGCCGATCTGGTTCTGCTCGCCATGGGATTCGTCGGACCCGACAAGGGCGGCCTGCTGACCGACCTGGGTGTCGACTTCAATCAGCGCGGCAACGTGGAGCGCACCAACGAGTGGGTCACCAACGTCCCCGGCGTGTTCGTCGCCGGAGACATGGGTCGCGGCCAGTCGCTCATCGTGTGGGCCATCGCCGAGGGCCGCTCCTGCGCGGCCGCCGTCGACACCTTCCTGCAGGGAGAAACGGCACTGCCGTCGCCGATCGTGCCGACCCAGGCACCGCAGCGGTAAATCGCTTTTCTTCACCGAGCTCGAAGTTATGGATGGATTACGGTTCGATCCCGTCCATAACTTCGAGCTCGGCTGCGTTTCATGACCTCGCCCACGCGGTTACGTCCGTTAACCATGTGGGCATCTGATGGTCACAGGCCGCTGTCATTGTGGTGATCGAACAGAAGAAGCGTTCGATCACCCAGTGAGGCCCCCTCCCCATGAGTGTCAAGAAGATCTGCGCCGGTATCGGCGTCGCAGCAGCGGTTGCGTCGGGCATCGTCGTCGGAGCGGCATCGCCCGCCGCCGCCGATCCGGCCGATTGCCCGACGATGTATGTCGTCGCCATTCCGGGCACCTGGGAGACCAGCTCGGGCGCGGCACCGAAGCCGGGGATGCTCACCGACGTCACCGATCGTCTCGGTAGCGATATCCGCACCGACTACGTCTCGTATCCCGCTACCGCGTTCCCGTGGGAGGGCGAGGTGTACGGGCAGTCCCGCGCTGCGGCCGTCGCCAACGCGGGCGGAATGTTGAAAGCCATGGCAGATCGTTGTGGCACAACGAAACTCGGCATCATCGGCTACAGCCAGGGCGCCGACGCGGCCGGCGATCTCGCCGCCGCCATCGGCACCGGAGTCGGCGTGGTGCCCGCGGACAGGGTGGTGGCAGTGGGCTTGATCTCCGACCCGAAGCGCTCCGATACCGATGCTCTGGTGGGGCCGGCCGTGGTCGGAACCGGTGTCGGCGGACCGCGGGTCGGCGGATTCGGCTATGTCAGCCCCGTGGTGCGGACGTTCTGTGCCGTCGGCGATCTGTACTGCTCGACGCCCAAGGACGACTACGTCGCGCGGTTGGCCGGCTTCTTGGCCGTCTCGTCCAACCCCGCGCCCGACGTCGCCGACCAGTACTCGCAGGAAGCGCAGTCCCTGATCTCCGATCTCGCAGCAGCCGGTGGGTTGCCGGTGCTGCAGGGCCAGCTCTCGGACCAGGCCAACGAACAGCGCCGCCGGGAGATCGAGGCGTTCTACCGTTCCGGAATTCACCAGGAGTACCAGAGCTACGACGTCGAGAACGGCCGGTCCGCGACGCGATGGTTGGCGCGCTACCTCGCCGACGCGGTCTGACGGCGGAGCAGCACGAAGACCGCCACCGCACTGACGGCCATCAGACCGGCGCTCCAGCCGGCCGCGAGATTGAAGCCGTCGATGAACGACGAGTTGGCAACGGCGGTCAGTTGCGAGCCGAACGGTTCCGGTAGGTAGTCGGCGACGGCGATGGCACCGCCGATGGTTTCTCTGGCGGGGTCGGCTATCTCGGAAGGCGTCCCCACCGGGATGACGTCCTCCATACGGTGGCGGTAGACGGTGCTGCCGATCGTGCCGAGGATCGCGATGCCGACGGCCCCGCCCAATTCGGCTCCGGTCTCGGACAACGCCGATGCGGCACCGGCCTTTTCGGGAGCCGCGGCGGTGAGCACGATGTCGGAATTGAGCGTCGACGCTGCGCCGATACCGAAGGTCAACACGGCCATGCCGGTGAGCAGCAGCGGTAGCCCCGAGTCGGCGTTCACGAATACCATTGCCGTGCAACCGATGGCGATGGCCAACAGTCCGCCGGCGATGATCGTGCCCGTCCGGATCACCTTGCTCAGAGTCGGCGCGAGCACGGCACCGGCCGCGGCGGTGACGGCGGGAACGAGCAGCCACAGACCGGCTTCGAGCGGCCCGAGCCCGACGACGAGCTGTAGGTACTGAGACGCGAAGAGGCTGAATCCGGTCATGGCGAAGATGACCAGGAACTGCACCACGACCGCTGCGCTGAAGGCTCGTTCGGCGAAGAGCGTGACGTCGATCAGCGGGTTCGCGGCCCTGCGCTGCCGGAGGACGAACACCGTGCCCAGTGCCAGACCGGCGAGCGCGCTGACGCCCGCGGCGGTGTCGATTCCCTCCTGTGCGCCGTGCTTGATGGCGAAGACGATGGAGAGCATGGATGAGATCGCGAGGACCACGCTGATCGGGTCGAATCTGCCGGGGTCGGCGTCCTTGAACTCGGGCACCAGCAGTGGGGCAGCGACGAAGAGCACGACCATGATCGGGATGTTGATCAAGAACACCGAACCCCACCAGAAGTGTTCGAGCAGAACACCTCCGATGACGGGCCCCACCGCAGCTCCGCCCGCGAAACCGGCGGTCCACAGACCGATGGCCTCCTTGCGTTGAGCGGGATCGTGAAACATGTTGCGTATCAAAGAGAGTGTGCTCGGCGCGATGGTGGCTCCACCGATCCCCAGGAGAGCGCGTGCGGCGAGCAGCATTTCGGGGGAGGTGGAGAACGTTGCGGCGAGTGACGCGGCACCGAACACGACGGCGCCGATCATGAGCAGGGTGCGTCGGCCGATGCGATCGCCGAGCGAGCCCATGGTGATGAGGAGGCCGGCAAGCAGGAATCCGTAGATGTCGAGGATCCACAGCGTCTGGTTGCCGGTGGGTTCGAGATCGGCCGACATGAACGGCAGGGCGAGGTACAGCACCGACATGTCCATCGACACGACGAGAATCGGCACCACCAGCACTGCGAGGCCGAGCCAATCCTTCCTGGTGGCGCGTTGGTCGGTTGCCGTCTGGCTCACTGTGACTTCCCTTCCCGATTCGACACCTCAGCTTAGGTGGGTCGGGAGTACGTTCGGTGAGGAAATGTGTGTCTCGCCGAACGAAGGAAACAACACCTCATGGCCAACGATCTGAAGGTCGTCGCGACGATCATCGCCAAGCCGGATGCCGTCGACGCCGTGCGCGACGGCCTGACGGCCCTCGTCGCCGAATCACGGAAGGAAGACGGGAACGTCTCCTACGAGCTGTTCGAGTCTGCGGTGGAGGCGGGCACGTTCGTCACCATCGAGGTGTGGAAGTCGCAGGAGGACCTCGACGGTCACATGCAGACCCCGCACCTGCAGCAGGCGCTAAGCGAGTTCGGTGCCCATCTCGCGGCTCCGCCCGCCATCCATCCGCTCCGACCCGTCGGCTGAGTCACGTCGCGCGCTCGCGTACACCAGCGCCGAGACGGCCAGCAGGGCCACCGTCGCCGCGATCGCGAGCCAGCCGGTCCCGCTCATCTCGCCCGACGCGATGATGCGGGCACCGGCGGCGGTGTAGCTCATCGGCATGAACGCCGCCAGATCGCCCCAGATCGGTGCCGTCGACGCGTAGGCAAATCCGCAGACGACGACCTGCACCACGAGGGCGACGACGTTGACGATCTGCCCGACGACGGCACCGAGCACCCGTTGAATTGCTCCCGCTGCAGCGAGGTAGGCCGCGGCGGAGACGATCAGGAATGCGCCTGCACCGAGCACGGGCCCGAGAGCGGCATCGGTGGCGAAGGCGAACGCGACCGCGGCGCTGACGCCCACGGCGGCGACGGCGGCAACCACCGAGAGCACCCGTGGGCTGCTGTCCTTGCCGAGGACGCGCACGAGGCTGACGCATCCGAGAGCGCCGAGTGCCACGAGGGCGGCGATCAGGTACGGGGTGGCACCGGTGCCGGTGGTCGTGGACGTGGCTGCGACGTTCTGGTCGGAGGTGGCGTCGTCGGTGGCGGCCGTGGTGCCCGGCGGGAGTGCCGCGGAGGCGTCGCGCACGTTGGTGGCGATGCCGTTGACGATCCCCTCGACCGGCTCGACCGACGTCACGAGCTGATCGGTGCCGGCCTTGAGCTGCTGGCCACCGTCGTCGAGCTGGCCGAGTCCGTCACGCAACTGGACCGTGGCGTCGCCGAGCTGTGCGGTGGCACCGAGGAACTGACTGTTGGGGTCGTTGAGCTCGGTCGACAGCTGCTGAGCACCGCCCTTGAGGGTCTGCAGCTGAGCGAGGGTGTCGGGACCGAACGCCTGAGTGTTGAGGTTGTCGATCACTCCGCGGATCTCGCTGGAAATCGCGTCGGATCCCGGATGCGGGAAGCGATCGACCGTGTCTGCTGTGGCGGCCAGCTTTGCGGTGAAGTCGGCCTGCAGCGCGCCGAAGCCGGCGAGCTGGTCGACGACCTGGTCGACGCCACCGCTGATCTGCGACGCACCGTCCCCGAGCTGACCGATGCCGTCGCGGTACTGCCCGAACCCGTCGGCGAGCTGGATGGTTCCGTCGTGAGCCTGGGTGATGCCGTCGGCGAGCTGGCCGACGCCGTCGTTGAGCTGCGTTCCGCCTGCGGTCAGCTGACCGATGCCGCTGGAGAGAAACGTGATGGGCAGCGAGGCGCTGTTGAGGCTGCTCCTGGCCTTGGACAGGGGATCGGCCGTCTGCTGCTGAGGTGAGGGTGCCTGCTCGGTCCCGGCGGCGACGGTGGTGGTTTCAGCGGATTCGCCGCCGAGGTCGTAGCCGGTGCCGAGTGCGAATGCACCCACTGCCACCAGAGGGATCGCCAGTGCAGTGAGTGCAACGGCAGGACGTCGGAAGATACGCAATTCACCCATGATGAGTTCGAGGCTAACTGCCAGGTGCGGCTCCGCCTACCACTCGACCACCGTCGACGCCACGTTTCCTGCCTGTGAGCTGGGACTTTAAGAGCTTTCTGTGGATTGCCGGTTGCGGGGCAACAGGTCCCAGACGTGCTCGGTTTCGTTCACCGAGGAGACCGACCTCGCGCCGCTGCGCGAGAACAGCACCCGCGTCACCGAGCAGTAGTCGATGGGGAAGCCGAGCACCTTCGGGGTCTGCAGAATGTCCTGCAGGAGGATGTTGACAACGCCGCCGTGAGCGAAGAGCGCGACGGTGTCGGTGTGCGCGGCGGCCGAGACGATGTCGGCCACCCCGGCCAGAACGCGGCTACGAAACGCCTGCTCGTCGACCTGTTCGGGGAGATGCCCGGCCTTGATGCGGTCGAATGCGTCGCGGAATTCGATCTTGGCCG
The DNA here is from genome assembly GCF_022810405.1 of Rhodococcus sp. ARC_M5. Classification (GTDB taxonomy): domain Bacteria; phylum Actinomycetota; class Actinomycetes; order Mycobacteriales; family Mycobacteriaceae; genus Rhodococcoides; species Rhodococcoides navarretei. The sequence goes on along the minus strand of NZ_JALGQE010000024.1, from coordinate 31,829 downwards.
ACTCGATCGGCACGTACCCGCCGAAGTCGCGGTCGTATTCGGTCACGCGATCGTCGGGTTCGACCGTGAGGCCGAGCCGGTCGGCCAGTGGCTGTGCCGTCTGGACGGCGCGGAGCTGGGAACTCGACACGACTCGAGAAATCGGGAACCGAGCCACGGCACCTGGCACCCGCAGGGATTGTTCGACGCCGAGTTCGGCGAGAGCGGGATCGGCGGAGGTCTCCGACCGTTGTGGCAGTGCGTGCCGAACCAGAACCAGTTGCATCGACTCACCTAATCACGAGTGTTCGGCCGCTGCGCAGCACCATCGATTTGAAGGCCGTCACCTGACGAGGCCATTCGGCCTGTGGATTCCACACCATGCCGATGCGTCGACTGGCCGCGGGTTGGGTGAGCCCGATGTCGACGGTTCCGCCCTCGCCGGCGTGCGCGCGGATCCGGGGCAGGATGGCGATGCCGAGACCGGCCCCGACGAGCCCGCGCACCGTGTGGGTGTCCTGCCCCTCGAATGCGATACGCGGGGTGAAACCGGCCTCCGCCCACAACTCGTCGCAGATCGACCGCATCCCGAAGCCGTGGCCCATCGCGATGTAGCTCTCGTCGGCCGTGTCGGCCAGGTCGACCGATCTGCGTGCGGCGAGGCGATGATCGGCCGGAACCACCAGCATCAGTCTCTCGTCGTAGAGCTGGAACGAGTTCGCGTCGGTGTGCTCGGTGCTGAGGGAGACGAACGCCAGGTCCGATGCGCCGTCTGCCAGGCGGTCCAGGCAGCGTGCGCGTGCGCCCTGATCCAGATCGAAGGTGACGGCCGGATGATCGACGCGGAACTGTCTGATCAGCGCAGGTACGACGTCCTCGCCCAGGGTGTTCTGAAACGCCACCGCGATGCGGCCGCGGGCTCGGGCGTCCTGCTCGGTCAATGCGTCGATTCCGGCGTCGATGTCGCTCAACGCCCGCTGCAGGTAGGGAATCAACACTCGGCCGGTGCTGGTGAGCACGATGCCGCGGCCGCGTCGTTCGACGATGTCGACGCCGAGGATCGCCGAGGCGCGGGCCACCTGCCGGCTGACGGTGGGCTGTGGGATGCCCAGGACGTGCGCGGCGTCGGTGATGTGCTCGGTGTCGGCCACCGCGACGAGGGTCGGCAGCAGCGGTAGCAATTCGATCGCTTCGCGACGCATGTCCGAATCATATCGCTGCCGTATTGGATTGCCCGGGTCTCATGCATTGGACGAATACCGTGAGCGCTTCTAACGTAATCCGCATGACTACGACCGAGTCCGGCGTCCTGGGATGGGAGGGACACCCCAGGGGATCGCGCGAATACCGTCGGCTCGTGTTGGCGTTGCTGTTCGCCGGAGTCGCGACGTTCGCTCAGCTGTACTCGGTGCAGGGAATCCTGCCGCTCATCGCCGCCAATCTCGACATCACTCCGTCGCAGTCCTCGCTCGCGGTCGGGCTCGCGACGGTCGGTGTCGCGGTCTCCGTGATTCCGTGGTCGGTGGCGGCAGACCGGATCGGTCGAGTCCGGGCCATGACGGCATCGGTCCTCACCGCGACGACGCTGGGACTGTTGGTGCCGCTGGCACCGTCGCTCGAGGTGTTGCTCGGCGTGCGATTGCTCGAAGGTGCGGCGCTGGGCGGTCTTCCGGCCATTGCGATCGCATACCTCAGCGAAGAAGTGCATCGCAATCACACCGCGTTGGCAGCGGCGACCTACGTGTCCGGTACGACGCTCGGCGGTCTGCTTGGCCGCATCGTCGCGGGACCTGTTGCGGAATACACCAACTGGCGCATCGGTACGTTGACCGTGTCACTGATCGCGGCAATCGCCGCCGCGCTGTTCGTGTGGCTCGCTCCTCGGCCGCGAACGACGCTTGTGCACAGCCACATTCGCGACCTACCGAAACGGCTGTGGGTGAATCTTCGCGAACCGGGAATGCTGGCCCTGTACGGCCAGGGTTTCCTGTTGATGGGCGGCTTCGTCGCGATCTACAACTTCCTCGGATTCCGTTTGGAGGCCGTGCCTTTCGGGCTACCGCAGTCCTTGATCAGCCTGATCTTCGTGGCGTACCTCAGCGGTACGCTGTCCTCACGGGTGGCGGGCAAGCTCGCGACGAAGCACGGCAGGTCGGCAGTACTCGCCGGATCCACTGCGACGATGATCGTCGGAGTGGCCCTGACGATGGCGTCGAACCTCGTCGTCATTCTGACCGGCCTGGTGATCCTGACCATGGGTTTCTTTGCCGCCCACGCCATTGCGTCGGGGTGGACCGGCCAACGCGCCGTGCACGGTCGTGCACAGGCCACCTCGCTGTACAACCTCTTCTACTACGGCGGATCGTCCATCGTCGGTTGGATCGGCGGCGTCGTGTTCCAGTCCCTGGGATGGAACGCATTGGCGCTCTTCGTCATTGCACTGGCACTGATCGCAGGCGTCTGGGCCGCGTGCCTGAACGGTCGATTGGCGCAGCCTGTATCAGTAGGTTGAAGTATTCGCGGCAGCGATCGCAAAGAGAACGATCGCGCCCACGATGACGATGACGAACAGCGCGATCGAGACATAGCCGACGATCAGGCCCGCCGTCGCCAACCCGGATCCGCCTTCGCCCGTGCGCCTGATCTGGCCTCGCGAAATGTGGCCACACACCACAGCACACACCGACGCGATCAACGGAATGAACGTCAGACCCAGAATCGCCAATACGAGCGAGACAACCGCCAAGGTGTTGGTGGTCGGCGGGGCCTGATACCCGCCGGCATAGGGCGCATAGCCGTACTGGGGGTTGGGATACTGGGGGTTCTGGTTCGGCGGGTATTGCTGCTGTCCGGGATCCGGCTGATCACCGTCGGACTTGTCGAACGGACCGAAATTGCCCTGCGGATAGCCCATTGCGGGAGTCTTGCACCTCGAAACCGTCGCCGCAACAGCACTCGACCGTGGGCTATGTCCCGAGCTTGCCCCAGCCCACATACGCATCGACGGTCACGAACCCGGTCACCCGAGGCTGATCCCGAACCGGATACGGATTGCCGGTGTAATGCGTCGAAATGCGATCGATGTCCACCAGCTCCGGGTCGTCCTGGAGCTCGATCGAACCGTGCACCGTGATGTGGGTGTACCAACTGGCGTCGTCCAACACCGAAATCGAGACCTTCGGATTGGCCCTGATGTGCTCGAGACGCTTCCGAGACGCGTCGAAATTGAGCACGACCTTCCCGTCCTCCCACAGATACCAAGTGGGCGCGGTGATGGGCGTTCCATCGGCACGAACCACAGCCATGACTGCGGGATTCGCCTTCGTCAACATCTCAACAGCAGCATCGGGCAACGGGGGCTTCGGCATAGGACAACACTACGACCCCACCCGTCCATAATCCGACGAAATTCGCCCACAGTGCCCGCCCGAGTCCACTCGATGTGCCATTGACTGCCGAAAAGGCCACTGAATGTCACATCGAGTGCACTGGGGAACGGGGTGCACTCGAAAGCTCGAGTGCATTGGACGTGTTTCGGCGACTACAGGTTGGGCAGTTTGACTACCTGTCCGGCATAGGAGAGTCCGGCACCGAAGGCGAGCAGCAGAGCGGTGTCTCCTGCTTTTGCTTTGCCGGTACGCAGGAGCTCTTCCATGGCCAAGGGGATCGAGGCTGCCGAGGTGTTGCCGGTTTCGGCGATGTCGTTGGCGACCGGGGTGCCGTCGGACAGGTTGAGGCTCTTGGCCAGCAGTTCGGTGATACGGCTGTTGGCTTGGTGGGGGATGAAGGCGTGCAGTTCGTCGGTCTTGATGCCGGCGACGTCGAGGACTCGCTGCGCGGCCTTGCCCATTTCGAATGCGGCCCAGCGGAAGACGGAGATTCCGTTCATCCGGATCCAGGGTCGCTCCAGGCCTTCTTCGGTGATGTAGTCGTACCAGTCGGTTGTCTGAACGATGGCGTCGGACTGCGAGCCGTCGGAGCCCCAGACGGCGGGTCCGATCTCGGTTTCGTCGCTCTGTCCGACGACCACGGCACCTGCGCCGTCGGCGAAGATGAAGCGTGTGGTGCGGTCGTAGGGGTCGGTGGTGACGCTGAGCTGTTCTGCGCCGATGACGAGGACGTACTTGGAGGTTCCGGCCTTGACCAGGTCGGATGCGACGGCGAGGGAGTAGCAGAATCCTGCGCAGCCGGCGCAGATGTCGAATGCTGCTGGGCCCTTGGTGCCGAGTCCGTGCGCTACTTTCGCGGCTGCTTGGGGTGTGAGTTCGAGATGTGTCGAGGTGGCGACGATGACGGTGTCGACCTGATCGGCGGTGATTCCGCTGGCCTCGAGGGCTTTGCGTCCTGCGGAGATGGACATCTCCACGACGTTTTCCTTGGGATCTGCGAAGCGCCGGTTCTTGATTCCCGAGCGCGTTTGGATCCACTCGTCACTCGAGTCGATGAATTCACAGATCTCGTCGTTGGTCACGACTCTCTCGGGGCGGTGAACGCCGAGTCCGAGTAGTTTCGACTGTCGTCCCTGCGTCGTGCTGATCGCACCCATCTTCAATTTCCTCTCGTGCTACCGCGCCATCGCCGAGCTTCGGCTCGGGTCTTGGGCTACGGGCTCGGTGACACACGTTACGTGCGCCGCCTCGAGGGGTTCACACCAGTTCGGTGATGAGGGCTGCGACCTCGGCGGGTTTGTCGATCATGGCGTGGTGATGGGCTGGCATGACGACGGTGAACTCGGCACGCAGATACGCGGCGAGCCTGCGTTGAGTCTTGACCCATCTCTTGCCCCACGGGGATGGCCGTCCGGTGTGGGCTGCGGCGACGATGACCGGAACAACGAGTGGCAAACGCTTCCGAAGTCTGTTCAGTTCGACCGCGAGGTCGGGGTAGACGACATCCTCCACGAGTGCAGCTGTGAGGTAGGCGGGCCTGCGGTAGATGTCGTCCACCCAATCGAACGTCTCCTGCGGTGTGCCGTCGGGCGGTGTCGCCTGGTTGAGGACGCGGCGCACCCGCGGACCGGCCAGCTTCTGCACGCCACTCTTGCTGAGCACGGTTGCGATCAGGTGTGCGACCTCGACGCGCACGACAGCCGGGATGAAGCGTCGGGGGTCGGATTCTGCACTGGAATCGAGCAACAGAATCCCGCGGATGCGCGACGGGTACAGCCGGGCGACGGCTTCGGCATAGAAGCCGGCAATCGAATGACCTACGACGACGGCAGGCTCCGCGACTCCGAGTGCGTCCAGGACGCCGATAATCCTGTCGGCCTCCCCGCGGACGGTGGGCGTGGCACCGTCGGGCAGGGGGTCGCTGAGTCCGAAGCCGGGGCGGTCGAGCACGACCACGTGATGGTGGGCGCTCAGGATGTCGACGGTGTCGTTCCAGTCGAACCAATTGCTGCCGAGGCCCCCGCACAGAACGACTGTGGGGCCTGTCCCGCGTACCAACAGGTGCAGACGTTGTCCCTCCACCTCGACGTACTGACCGGGAGGATGTTTCACGGGAAACAACGCACCGCGTTCGGTTCGATCCCCGTTGTCCATGTCTGGTTCCCCGTCACGCTTTGCCGACCTGTTGACTGTTTCACGCTCCAGTTTCCATCATCTTCCCTGTTTTGCACACCCGGTCGCATGAACGGTCTTCGGGGGAAGGTCATTGACGCGGTTTGGCCAGGGGAAAGGCGAGTGTCTCGCGAATGCTGCCACCCGTGATGAGCATGACCACTCGGTCGACGCCCATGCCCAGACCGCCAGTCGGCGGCATTCCGTGCTCGAGCGCTTGCAGGAAGTCCTCGTCCAAGCTCATCGCTTCTTCGTCGCCGCCGGCCGCCAACAGCGACTGTTCGGTGAGGCGCTGCCGCTGATCGACAGGGTCGGTCAGCTCGCTGTACGCGGTACCCAGCTCCACGCCCCACGCCACGAGATCCCACTTCTCCGCGACGCCCGGGATGCTCCGATGCGGCCTAGTCAACGGCGACATCGACGTCGGGAAGTCCTTGTAGAAGGTGGGGAATTCGGTGTAGTCCTCGACGAGATGCTCGTACATTCCCTGCGCGACGGCTCCCGCATCCCAGGTCTTCTCGTACGGGATGCCGTTCTCGTCGCACAGGCGTTGCAGTTCGCCGAGTGGGGTCGACGGTTCGACGGGAACACCCAATTTTTCGGCGACGGCACCGTGCAGTGTCTTGACGGGCCATTCCCCTGAGATGTCGATCTCGATCATCTCGCCGTCCGGACCGTCGGGACGCAGAATGATCTCCCGGCCGTGCGCTGCGACGGCCGCGCGCTGAATCAACTCGCGGCACAACACCATTGCGCGTTCGTAGTCGCTGTGGGCCTCGTACGCCTCGAGAATTGTGAACTCGGGATTGTGTTTGAAGTCCGCTCCTTCGTTGCGGAACACACGCCCGATCTCGAACACCTTCTCCATGCCGCCGACGCACAGGCGCTTGAGATAGAGCTCCGGGGCGATACGCAGGTAGAGATCGAGATTGTAGGCATTGATGTGGGTGACGAAGGGCGCTGCGTTCGCACCGCCGTGCACCTGCTGGAGGATCGGTGTCTCGACTTCCATGTAGCCGTGATCGCTCAGCGAATCACGAAGCGACTTCACCACATTCGAGCGCGCAATCATCAGCGAGCGCGCATCGCGATTGATCGCCAGGTCCACGTACCGCTGCCGCACCCGCGCTTCCGGATCGGTCAGGCCGCGGTACTTGTCGGGAAGAGGATGCAAGCACTTGGCGTTCATTCGCCACTCGGTGGCCAGCAGAGACAACTCACCACGCCTGCTGTATCCGATGGTTCCGCTGACCTCGATGAGGTCACCCAGGTCGAAGTCGGCGTCGAATTCCTCTATTCGGTCGCCGACCCGTTCGCGGTCGAACAGCACCTGGATATCGGACGACCAATCCCGGATGACGGCGAAGGACACGCTGCCGTAATCGCGTATGCGCAGAATGCGTCCGGCGATCCGCACCGTAGTGCCCTGAGGCGAGGCCACCGCCGCCTCCACCGTGTGCGTCGGAGGATAGGCGACGGGATAGCCCTCGGTGCCCTCGCGCTCGAGGCGATCGAGTTTCGACATGCGCACGCGCACCTGGTCGGGACGCTTACGGCCCGGTATCGGCTCGTCTACGACGCTGTCGGGGCCGCTGCCGTCGGGATGAATGTCGTCCGCGTCGGCGAGGGCTGCAGGCACTGCCTCATGGGATCCGGTGTGCTTCGATGCGCGCCGAAAGGTCGGGAGAGTCAGAAAGCCTTCGGCGATGGCCGACGCGACGCCGACCTTGGGCAACACCCGATTCTCGGCGAAGCACAGGTAGCGCGGCTCCCACTCCGGAAGGTATTTCACGTTCGAGCGATACAGTGCCTCGAGCTGCCACCACCGGGAGAAGAACACCAGCACGCCGCGCCAGATTCGCAACACCGGCCCGGCCCCGATACGGCTGCCCTCCTCGAACGCGGCGCGGAACACCGCGAAGTTCAACGAGATCTTGCTGACGCCGAAATGATCTGCGCCGGTGGCGAGCTCGGTCACCATCAGCTCGATCACCCCGTTGGGCGACGCCGGATCACGACGCATCAGATCCAGCGACGCACCGGTACGACCCCACGGAACCAGCGAGAGGACACCGATCACCTTCTCACCCTGAACCGCCTGCACCAGAAGGCAATCGCCGTCGAGCGGGTCACCCAACCGGCCCAACGCCATCGAGAAACCGCGCTCGGTCTCGGTATCGCGCCACGCATCGGCACAGGCAATGATCTCTGCCATCTCCTCGGACGAAATGTCGCGATGACGACGAACGGTGACCACGACACCCGCCTTGCGAGCCCGGGTCACCGCCTGACGCACGGGGCGCATCTCGCGTCCATTGAGGTTGAAATCTTTGGTTCTGAGGATTGCTTCGTCGCCGAGTTCGAGGACGCTGAGACCGGCCCGTTTGTACGCGGTGGCCCCGATTTCACTGGCCCCCATGACAGCTGGGGTCCATCCGTACTTCTCTGCCAGGTCCAGCCATTCGGAGATCGCATGTGGCCAGGCCTCGGGATTGCCGATCGGGTCCCCGCTCGCCAGACACACCCCCACCTCGACGCGATACGTAACCGCCGCCTTGCCGCTGGTGGCGAAGATGACGCCCTTGTCGCGGCGAGTGGCGAAGTAGCCGAGCGAATCGTCGGCGCCCCACTTGCCCAGCAGGCCACGCAGAGCGGACTCGTCACGACCGGTGAGCGCGTTGCTGGACCGCTGAGACCGAAACAACGTGATGACGGCTCCCAGCAACGCCAGCGCTCCGAACAGACCCAACGCCGTGTTGACGATCCCGTTCGGCCGGCCGTCGAACTGCTCGTTGTCCACCGTCGCCAACGCCGTGACGCGATTGAACGCCCACAGAAACGTCTGACTCTCCGGCAGCGACCCGGGGAACAATGCCACCAGAGCCCACCCGACGATCGTCCCGACGGCAGCGCCCAGCACCAGGACACCGAGCGCCTTCCACACCGCACCGCGACGCACCCGTGTGTAGAACTCCTTGCGTGCGGCGATCAACAACCCCGTCACGACGACGTGGACAGCCAGCGCAATCCACGAATTGATGTCCTTCTCCGTGATGCCCTCGACGACATTGGTGATCGCCGTCAACACCAGATAGATCGTCAGCAACCACCAGGCAATGCGCTTACGACTCGCCAACGCCGCCGCCAGCAACCCGACAACCAGAGCCCACGACAGACTCGTATCGGGCGCATCGAAGTAATAGTTGTCCACGTACTCGCGAGGAACGTGAACCAGGAAGCGAAGAGTCGGCGACAGACTCCACAGAAACAACAGCACCGCGAACACGCCGAGCACCAACCCCGCGATATGCGGCACCTCACTCAACCGACCGCGCGCGGGTGGCACGAACGACCGCGGAGGGTTGGAACCGAACCGTTCCGAGGGAATTGCTGTCGCCGTCATATCTCACTCCCGAAGTCAGAATGCACCTGCGAAGTAAACGGTATCCCCGCCGACTCCGAATCAGTTGCCCATTGTCCGTACCCCCCATCCACTCAATGTGACCGACAGTGGCCTTTCCGGCAGTCAATGACACATCGAGTGGACCGGTGTGTCGGCTCTGTCGGCCGTTCTGAATTCATCCACAGGGCGTGAGTTATCCACAGGGCAAGTTGTTTCCCGTCGTTGTGTCCGATTTCTGTTCGTGGCACGGCGCATCATCATGTGCATGAAGCGGGGCGGGGCACGAATCGATGCGAAGGTAATCGCGGCTGCGTCGGATCGTGGCTTGGTCAGGACGGCGCATCTGCTCGATCTCGGGGTGGCGTCGAAGACCATTGTTCGACGCACCCTGCCGGAGGGAATCTGGTCGCGGGCACTGCCTGGGTTGGTGTTCTTGAAGAACCGATCGTTGACGCCGATCGAACGCGCCGTTGCGGTGTCCATCTACTGCGGGAACGATGCGGTCATCAGCGGTCGGGCAGGGTTGGCGCTGCACGGATTGGGAACTTCGGTCTCGTTGGAGGAGACGTTCGCACTCATTCCGGAGTCGCAGCATCGCAAGTCCGTGAGCTTCGCGGTGGTAGAGCGTACGTGGCGGATGCCGACGGCGGAGATCAAGTCGGGGCTTCGCGTCGCTCCGATCGTTCGGTGTCTGTGCGACGCGATTCGGCGAATGAAGAACACCGAGCAGTGCATGGCGCTGATTGCCAGTGTCGTGCAGCGAGGAGCTGCCACCGTGGAAGCGATCATGAAGGAACTCGACGCCGGCAGTACACGAGGGACGGCGATGCCGCGACGGGTGCTGCGGGAGTTGGCGGCCGGCGCGCATTCCGTTGCAGAGGCCCAGGCCCAGAAGCTGTACGCGCGCAGCGGACTTCCGGCGATGCAACACAACGTGGTCGTCCACGACGAGCGGGGAAAGTTCCTGTTGATCGCTGACAATTGGCTCGATGACGTTGCATTGGATTGGGAGATCGACTCGTTGGAATACCACCTCTCGCCCGCGGCGCACAGGGCGACGGTGGAGCGTCGTGAACGAGCGCAGAACGCCGGCCTCATCGTTGTGACGCATCTGCCGAGCGATATCCGGGACGATCCGGAACGTGTCCTGTCCGACCTTCGCGCGCGCTACGAGCAGGCCAAGGCGAGACCGAGACCGAACGTGACGGCCCGATCGCGGGATGACTCACGACCTATCGACGGTCGGGCTGATACACCCACACCATGTGTTCGCCGGTCTCGGCCGCAGCAGCGATCGGTCGATGCTCGATCCTGTCCAGAACGAAGCCAAGCCGCCTGGGTACGGCCTGACTTCTGAGGTTGGCTGCGTCGCAATGAATTTCGACTTCGGTGATTCCGTCCATCTGCAAGGCCTCCCGGATGAGCGCAGCGACGGCCTCGCTGATCACACCACGTCCCTCGGCCTGGGCGTCGAGCCAGTAGCCCAATTCGACTCCGTGCGGGCCGATTCTGCGATGCATACCGATCTTGCCCAGAAACGAACCGTCGTCCAGGTCGAAAATCCCGTAGTCGAACATTTCCCGGGCATCCCACTGCTCACCGGCTTCGGTGAGGCGAGCCAGTTGGGCCGAAGGACGGGCGGCTTCTTCGGTCGCCCACCCCATCCACGGAAGAAGGCGAACGAGATTGCGGTCGATCGCATCGGCAATGGCGGTGGCATCGTCGGCCGATTCGCGACGAATGACAAGGCGGTCGGTGACAATCCGATCGGGAGGGGCGTCGAGCATGGTCAGCAGTGTGTCAACAGTGCATTCGATGCGCCAACGAATTTCACTGCACTTTCACCCGCCCGCAGTCCACTCGATGTGCCATTGACGGTCAAAAAGGCCACTGAAGGTCACATTGAGTGGTCAACGGGAGGTGGGTCAGGAAGCCGACCACGATCGCCAGGACAGTTTGTCGATGATGATGACCGGTCCCTCGGGTCTGTTGTTTTTGTATTGGCTGTATTTCGTGACCAGGGCTTCCGTGGCCGATGTGCCTTCGTCGCTGGAGGTTTCGACGATGCGGGCGTTTCCGTCGGCGCGGATCCACCAGAGTTGGGACCAGTCGTCGGTGTAGTGGTCGACGATGAGGCTGACGGCGGGGTCGGCGCGAATGTTGTCGAGTCGCTGGAGTTTTCGTGTGGTCTTGGGTTTCCAGTCGATGGCGGTGTAGATGCGGTCACCGGTGGGGGCGACGGCGAACACGATGGGTACCAGGTGCGGTGTGCCGTCGGGGTTGATGGTGGAGAGTTGGGCTCGGGGTGCGTCGGTGAAGCGTTGGACTTCGTTGTCGATCTTCACGTTCGTTCCTCGGTTTATGCGGATTCGCTGTGGGTGCTGTGGCGGGTGATGAACTGTTCGAGTGCCGCCACGGGCATAGGGCGTCCGAGTAGGTGTCCTTGGCCGAAGGTTACGCCCATGTCGGTACAGATCTGCAGTTGTTCGGGGGTCTCGATTCCCTCGATGACGGTGTCCTTGCCGAGCGTGGTCGTGACCTCGACGAGGGCGGTGCAGAGTGTCGTCATGGCGCGACGTCGGTGCAGGTTGTCGCTGTCGAGGTGTTGGGTGAGGGATTTGTCGATCTTGAGGGTGTCGACGGGGAGGGTGGCGAGTCGTTCGAGAGAGGAGAAACCGGAGCCGAAGTCGTCGATGGCGATGAGGACGCCGCGGCGTCGGACGTCGCGGAGTTGATAGTGGACTGCGTCGAGATCGTGGAGTGTTCGTGATTCCGACAGTTCGAGTGCGAGCCGTCCGCGTTCGATGCCGTAGTTGTCGACGATGCCGATGACGTCGGTGGCGAGGGATCCGGTGGCGAAGTGGGCCGGGCTGATGTTGACGCCGACTTGGAGGTGGATGTTTCGGCTCTGCCAGTCGGCGATGGTGTGCGCGACTTCGGCGAGAATCCACATGCTCAGCGGCACGATGAGGTCCGCGTCCTCGGCGAGAGGGATGAAGGTGTCGGGCATCAGCAGGCCGAGTTGGGGGTGGTTCCATCGGATGAGTGCTTCGGCCCCGACGACCGATCCTGTCGTGAGTTCGACGATGGGCTGGTAGACCATGGTCAGTTCGCGCTCGACCATGGCGGTGCCGCGCAATCGTTCGATGAGTTCGAGTCGGGTGCGGTTGGTGTGGTGCAGCTCGTCAGTGAAGACGTGGTGTTCGTTGCGCCCGACGGCTTTGGCGGCGTGCATGGCTGCGGCGGCGTTGTGGAGAAGTTGGGTGGCGTTGATGTCGGCGTCGGTGCTCGACGCGACTCCGACGCTGGCCGTGAGGATGAGTTGCCGAATACCGAGTTCGAATGGGGGCTCGAAGACGCTCGCGAAACCGGCAGCCAAGGCGCGTGCGGCAATGGAGTGGCATCCGCGTGCGATGACGACGAACTCGTCGCCGGTGAGTCGGCCGATGGTGTCGCCGGGGCGGGTGGAGGCGAGGAGCCGCTCGGCGATCATGCACAGCAGTTCATCGCCCTGGGCGGGTCCGAGGGCGTCGTTGAATGCTCGGAATCCGTCGATGTCGACCAGCAGGACGCTGAACTGGCGGTCCGGAGTGCGTCCGTCGATCTCGGCGGCGATGAGGGCGAGGATCTCGGCGCGGTTCGGCAAGCCGGTCAGCGCGTCGCGTTGAGCCGCTGTACCGGACACGGCAGCGGTTCCGGACACTGCGGCGACATGATGGGGCGGCGCGTCGTGCTCTCGACTCACTGTTCCCCCTCATGGCCGGATAGCCAAGAGTGATACTAGCCGAAGAGTTTGCTTCAGCGCTATAAACAGGGAACATCCCCTTTTTTAGTTCTATTACATCACACTGTCCTCGGTTTGGGTGCAGTTTCGGATGCGGTCGATGTCCGCTCTTCGACCCGCCAGATCGCGTTCTCGACGCCGTCGCTGAGTCCGAGCACCCACCGCGCCGCCGACCGACCTTGGTCGAACAGCGACTGCGCAACGGTGGTCAGACCGGCGGCGGCAGCGGCGGGGGAGTCGTCCCACCCGGTGACGGCCAGTCGCGCGGGAACGTCGATTCCGGATGCCGACGCCGCGTCGAGTGTCCCGAGTGCAAGTTCGTCGCTCATCACCAACAGCGCGTCGATATCGTTGTCGTGCAACAACAGTCGCGCTGCGCGGTCACCTTCGGCTCGGGCGTTGTCGGTGGTGAACAGGGTAGGGACCGTCGACCAGTCGATCCCGGAGTGCAGACATGCGTCTCGGTAGCCCTCGAGTCGGGATCGGGTCACCGGCATCGATATGTTCGACGCGTCCGCGCCACGCACGACGGTCGATTCGCGTCGGGTATCTGGTCTGAGAGCGATGACTGCTGGGCGAGATCGGCCGTTCAACGCGGCGATGGCGACGGCGCCGGCGGCTGCTCTGTCGTCGATCGCGATCCAGTTCAACCCGGGATGGTCGGGCCCGCCTTGGATGCACGTCGGGCGGCCGGTCTCGACGAGGACGTCGAGCAGGGGGTCGTCGATCTCGGTGGTCCACACGACATACCCGTCGACCTGTGCGTCTCGAATTCGCGCGATGTCCTTGTCGCGGTGCAGGTTCGGCAACATCACCAGCGCGGTGTCCGCGTCGAGGCAGGCGTCGGCGATGCCGGACAGAAAGCGTCGCGCCTGGGGATCCTCGAAGGCGTAGGTGAGCTTCTCGCCGAGGACGACGCCGATGCTGTTGTGTCGACCACTGCGCAGCGACCTCGCCGTGCGGTTGGGACCGGCATATCCCAGGGTGGCCGCCGCCTCGCGCACACGTTCCCGAGTGGCAGCCGAGACCCGGCTCGGTCGGTTGTAGGTGTAGGAGACGCTCATGGTGGACACGCCGGCGGACGCCGCGACGTCGGCCATGGTCACCCGAGTGTTCACCGACCCACTGTAGCGCGTCGCACGGCGTGTGTGTAACGATACACAGCATGTCTTCGCCGCTTCCGAAGCTGCTGGTGCTCGCTGCAGCCGCGTTCATCTACGTCACGGCGGAAACGCTGCCTGTGGGGTTGCTCCCCGAAATTTCCCAGGACCTCGGTGTGGGCGAATCGGCGGTCGGCCTCCTGCTGACCTTCTACGCGTACGGCGTCGCGGTGATGACGATGCCGCTGATCCGGTTCGTGCGCGAGTGGCCCCGACGGCGCGTCGTCGTCATCACCGTTGCCGCACTGGCACTCTCGCAACTTCTCTCCGCAGTTTCCGTCGGCTATCCGATGCTGGTGATCTCCCGAATGCTCTGCGCGGCAACGCACGGAGTCTTCTGGGCCGTGGTCGCGCCCGTCGCGGCATCGCTCGCATTACCCGGCAAGCAGGGCAAGGCCATCGCCACGGTGTACGCCGGTACCTCGCTGGCATTGGTCGCCGGCAATCCACTCACCGCCGCGATGGGCCAATGGCTCGGATGGCGAACGGCAGCAACGATTCTCGGTATCGTGGCCGCAGCCATTGCAGTGGCGCTGTACTTCGTCCTCCCGGCCCTACCGGTCAGCCGGGCGGATTCGGCGACGAAAAAGACACCGCGGGTGCTCGACGGCTCCCTGGCCATTCTGTGTGGCGTGACGTTTCTGGCTGTCCTCGGTCATTTCGCGGCGTACACCTACTTCTCGGTGATCGTCGACCGTGCGATCGGTTCGGCCGGCACCACACTGACTCTGATGTTGATGCTGTACGGATTGTTCGGAGTGATCGGCATCTGGGCGATCGGCCGAACCTACGACCGGTGGCCCCGGCACTCGACCATCGCCGCTCTGGGCGCAGTGACCGCTGCGGTGGCAGTTCTCTGGTGCACCCTGAGCGGAGCGCCGGGAAGCTGGGCCGTCTTCGCCGTCGGTGCCATCGCGTTGTGGGGGCTGGCATTCACCACCCTCCCGGTGTGTATCCAATCGGCAGTGGTCAGAGCGGCCCCGGCCGATGCGGACAAGGCGTCGGCGATCTACGTCGTTGCCTTCCAGTTGGCGATCGCGACGGGCGCTCTGGTGGGCGGTGTGGTGATCGACCTCAGCGGCATCGTGGCCGTCACCGCTGCTGCAACGGCACTGGTGGCCGCAGCGCTGGCCGTAGTCGTGTTGGCACGCAGGACCTTTCCCCGCAGCTATGCACAGGAGCCGGTGGCAGCGCCGCGCTGACCGCCGAGGTACCCCGCACGATAGGGTCAGCACGCGACGAACGAGGGAATCCGGTGCAATTCCGGAGCTGGCGCGCAACGGTGACGAGCGAGAGCTCGAAGTCCGAATGCTCGGACGTCGTGATTCACCTCCATCCGCGGCTCCGCGACACGAGCCCTCAGCAGGAAGCTCTGACCATGCGCACCACTCTCGCCGTTCTAGGCGCTGTCTCGATCCTCGTTCTCGCCGGTTGCTCGTCCACTGCGACGACCGCCGCAGCCACCCCGACCACCGGAAACTACCCGCTGACCATCGCCAATTGCGGCCGCGACGTCGTCGTCGACGCCCCACCGCAACGTGCGGTCTCGTTGAATCAGGGTTCGACGGAAATCCTTCTCTCACTCGGCCTCGCCGACCGTATGGTCGGCACCGCCACCTGGACCGATCCCGTCCGCGCGAACCTCGAATCGGAGAACGCGAAGGTCCCCAGGTTGGCGGACAACAAGCCCTCCCTGGAGGTGGTGTTGGACGCCGAGCCCGACTTCGTTTCCGCGTCGTTCGGCGGCACCCTCGGTTCGGGAGGCGTCGCCGACAGGGATCAGTTCGAGCAGCTCGGTGTGCCGAGCTACCTCTCTCCCACCGACTGCAACGGCAAGACCGACGACAGCGTCAACTCCGACGGCGCGCGTACGTCACCGCTCGAAATCGAGACCGTCTACCAGGAGATTCGCGACCTCGCCGCCATCTTCGACGTGCGGGATCGCGGCGAACGCTTCGTCGGCGAGCTGCAGGATCGCTTCGCGAAGGCCTCCGGAGCCGTCGACGCATCGGGGGTGACGCTGGCGTACTGGTTCGCCGATACCGACACCCCGTACATGGCCGGATGCTGTGGATCCTCGGGCATCATCACCGGATCCGTCGGTGCCCAGAACATCTACGACGACACCACCGACGAATGGCCACAGGTCAATTGGGAGAGTGTGCTCGATCGCAATCCCACCGCGCTCGTGCTCGCCGATCTGAGCCGACGGAGCATCGCCGGTGATGCTCTCGACAGCAAGATCGCCTTCCTGGAATCGAACCCCGTGACGAGTCGGCTCACCGCCGTCGAGGACGAGCGGTACATCGTCGTCAACGGTGCCGACCTCAACCCCTCGATCCGGACGATCGACGGGGTCGAGAAAGTCGCTGCGGCTCTGCAGAATTGGGGTCTGACCACCCCATGAGCCGAACCGATCGCGGATTGCTGATCCCGCTCCTGCTCGGCGGCGTCGTGGTGTTGGTGCTCTCGATCGGCGTGGCAGTGACGATCGGCCCGGCCAGCGTGTCGGTATCCGATGTGTACCGAGTGATACTGGCGCACATCGGGATCGGCACGGCCGAAGTGAGCCGCATCGAGGACGGGATCGTCTGGCAGCTGCGGCTGCCCCGAACTCTGCTCGCCGCCATCTGCGGTGCAGGCCTGGCCCTGTGCGGCGCCATCATGCAGTCGCTGTTGCGTAATCCGTTGGCCGACCCGTTCGTCTTGGGTATCTCGTCCGGCGCATCCACCGGTGCCGTCGTCGTTGCAGTGCTCGGCGTCGGCGGCGGAGCGCTGTCGCTGTCCACCGGAGCGTTCGCCGGAGCACTGTTGTCGTTCGTCCTGGTGATGCTGCTCGCGGCCGGTGCGGGTGGCGGCAACGACCGCGTCGTACTCGCTGGTGTTGCTGGTACGCAACTGTTCTCGGCTCTGACGTCGTTCATCGTCATCTCCTCGGCCGATGCCGAACAGACCAGGGGAGTGCTGTTCTGGCTGCTCGGCTCCCTGAGCGGTGCCGACTGGACGGACGTTGCCCTGTGCGGCGCAGTGGCGCTGCTGGGAATCGTGGTGTGCCTGTTCAACACCTCGGCTCTCGATGCGTTCACCTTCGGGCACGACGCGGCCGCATCTCTGGGCGTTCCCGTGAAGTGGGTGCGAATCCTGCTGCTGGTCATCACCGCATTGATCACGGCCGCCCTCGTCAGTGCCGCCGGAGCCATCGGATTCGTCGGACTCGTGCTTCCGCATGCCGCCCGCTTCCTCGTGGGGGCGCGCCACCGAAGACTGCTGCCCACCACGGTGGTGATCGGCGCGATCTTCATGGTCTGGGTCGACACCATCGCTCGAACGGTGTTCGCACCGCAGGAAATTCCCGTCGGAGTGGTCACGGCACTCATCGGAGTGCCGGCATTCGCCCTCATTCTGTTCCGGCTCAGGAGATCCCGATGACACTGCACGCCAATCACATTCGATGGACCCGCGGCGGACACCCGATTCTCGACGGCATCAGCTTCGAGCCGGAACCCGGCGAGACCATCGGCTTGATCGGACCCAACGGGTCGGGTAAGTCGTCTCTGCTGAGAATCCTTGCGGGCATCGTCGCCCCCGACAGCGGCGACGTACTGCTCGACGGAGACAACCTCCGCACGTTGCGTCGACGGCGCGTCGCCCGGCGCGTGGCGATGGTCGATCAACACTCCGACACCGACGTCGATATCAGCGTCCGCGACGTCGTTCGCCTCGGTCGCATCCCACATCACGGGATCCTCGGCGGCGACGCATCCGACGACGACGCCGCCATCGCACGAGCACTCACCGACACCGCCATGGCGTCGAAAGCCACCCGACGATGGCACACCCTCTCCGGCGGCGAACGCCAACGAGTCCAAATCGCCCGAGCCCTGGCCCAGCAACCCACCGAACTACTGCTCGACGAGCCGACCAATCACCTCGACATCCAGCATCAACTCGACATCCTCACCCTCGTCGCAGGCCTACCGCTGAGCAGTTACATCGCCCTCCACGACCTCAACCTCGCCGCCATGTTCTGCGACCGCATCATGGTCCTGAACAACGGTGCCATCGTGGCGTCGGGAACCCCGAGCGAAGTAATCACCGAACACCTGGTGCGCACGGTATACAACGTGCACGCCAGCGTGACGAATGCCGACAATTACCCCCAGGTGACCTATCGCCGCCCCTGACCCCCGGCCCTGAGTCCACTCGATGTGACATTGACCCCCGAAAAGGCCACCAAATGTCACATCGAGTACCGGCGGGGGATCGTTCACCGAGTCGATCGGTGAGGGGACTTAGAGTTGACGCAGTTTCTTCTCGAATGCGTCGATGCGAGTGGTGTCCTCGAAGAAGTCTTCTTGCGAGATGATTTTCCCCCAGCTCGTGCGGACCAGGAGCACGGTGCGGTTGCTGTAGAGCTCGGTGCCGTCGGCTGCGTGGGCTTGGTCGTCGAAGCGGACGAGCAGGGTCATGCGCCACGGTGCACCGCCACTGTAAATTTCGGTGATCTGGCCTTTGATTCCGGCGGCAACGAAGTCCTGGAAGAAGTTTTCGATGGCCGCGCGGCCGCGGTGTGTGCCCGACCAACGGCTGTCTCCATCGGCGAATTTGAGCACTGCGTCTCGGTGGAAGGACGACAGTAGCGGGCGGTAGTCGCCGTTGTTGAGTGCCTCGATGTCTCGCTGCAGCTTGAGTGTCAGCGCTCGCATCACCAGGAGCTTGACTGCGAAGGCCGTCGAGACGCCGGCCAAGAATCTCAGTTGCATACCCATACGTTTGCCTACCGTTCATCGACGTGTCAATCGAGTCGGCGGTACGTTCGTTCGATGATCCACCACGTGCAGGTCGCATGTCCGATGGGCGGCGAAGACCGCGAGCGTGAGTTCTATTCGGGTGCCTTGGGCTGGGAGGAGATCCCGAAGCCTCCGCCGTTGGCCGTCCGCGGGGGCTGTTGGTTTCGCGTACCAGGGGTTGGCGGTCCCGATGGTGAGGTGCATGTCGGCGTCGAGGACGACTTTCGTCCCGCACTGAAGGCGCACCCGGCCTTCGTCGTCGACATCGATGCGACCGCTGCAGCGTTGACGTCCGCTGGATACCCAGTGAATTGGGCCGACCCTCAGGAGATACCGGGTCGTCGACGGTTCCATACCCGCGACGGCGTGGGCAATCGAATCGAATTCGTAGCAGCTCGATAGCTGTCGAGTGTCATCGCTACGTCGGGGAGTCGGCCTCGTCGCTTCTCCGAACTACGTTGCTCGTGCCGCAAAGACACTGCACATGCCGAGGGACACAGCGGTGGCGGCAGACCGCAGCATCGTGGACGATCGATTTCATGCTGAGTTGGGACGATCGAATTGCGCAATTCTGGCGCTACGCGGATGACGCAGATCCCGTTCGTATGCGGATTCAGATCGATCAGTTGCTTTCCGCTGCACAATGTTCTGAAGCACGTGCATTGTTCGAACGAGCTTCCCTGGAGGACTTCTTGGGCGAAGAATCCGCGGCCGTCCCGCTGTACGAGGCATCGTTGTCTCACGGGCTCGATATCGACAGGGAGAACCAGGCTCGGATCCAACTGGCGAGTTCGCTCCGCAACGTGGGTCGACAGGACGACGCGTTGCGACTGCTGGAGGAGTTCGAGTTCTCCACCGAATACTGCTCTGCGCGAGATGCATTCGTGGCACTCGCACTCCGGGACAAGGGCGACGGTGCACAGGCTCTGCGGAACGCACTGCATGCCGCAGACCCGGCGCTGGGGAGATACCGTCGAGCAATCGGGGCCTACGCGGCAGAGCTTTTCGACGACAGACAGTATTGAGGACGGAACGGAACGATCGCGTCGTCGACGGCGTTCTCTTCGGAAGCTCGTGCACGCTTGTTTCGACGACCGAAGGGGACTCCATGACCGGAAGTACCTACGATCCACACGACCTTCTCGAGCAGCGCCGAATCGGAGTGCTGGCCACCATCAAATCCAGCGGACTTCCGCAGCTATCGCCGGTGACGCCGTTCTACGACCGGGCAGCCGGCACCATCACGATCTCGGTCACCGAAGGACGAGCGAAAACGACGAATCTACGCCGAGATCCTCGCGCCGCGCTCGAAGTGACCAGCGCCGACGGCACAGCATGGGCAACCGCGGAAGGAACCGTCACCCTCACCGGCCCGGGATTGTCACCCGACAGCCCCGAAGTCGATGCCTTGGTGGACTACTTCCGCGCCGCCGCCGGTGAGCACCCCGATTGGAACGAATACCGAGCAGTCATGGTCGCCGACCGACGAGTACTGGTGACCATCGCGGTGACACACGTCTACGGCCAAGCGATCGCCTGACGCCCCTCCAAGTCCACTCGATGTGCCATTGACCGCCCAAAAGTCCACCGAACGTCACATTGACTGCGCGGAGTCGAGTCGGTCAAGTGACCTGGTAGACGTCCAGCTCCACGGAGTTCGGCAATCGCTGGGCGGATCCGATGAACATGCGCTCGTTCATCCACCGGAGTCTGCTCGCGGCGGAGGACAGTCTGGGTTGACTACGGAAGTAGATGCGATCGGCGCGCACAGGTTCACCGCGGACAAGTGCGGCGATGTCATCTTCGGTACCACTTCGTACGCCGACGTTGTGTATCGCGACCCGCTCGCCCGCATCGGTGTCGAGTTCGTATCTGGCATCCAACTCGGTGAGTGTGGCCGTGCGGAGAATCTGGTGATCCGCACCGCCGGGTAGAACTCGGCCCTGCAAGAACGGGCCCTCGACGGTACCGCCGAGGATCGGCACCAGGCGACGGTGACCATCGGCAACCTCGCCAAGGTCGATCGGTTCACCCACGGTCACCGACAGATGGGCGACGAAAACCAGTTCTGGACGCATGTCAGTTGCTTCGGTCGGCAAATCCGTCGGGCAAATCAATGGGCGCAACCGACACGATCGTGTCGTCGTCGACGCCGACGTTCTCGAACAGGGTGATGGTGGCGAATTCGGGAACCACATAGATGGGGTAGGTCGGGCCCGCGTCGCGGTAGGCGCGCATTCGGTCGAGGTGGTCATTCTGATACAGAACGGTCTTGGTTCCGTCGAGTTCGATCCATTGCGGGAAGAAGATCGTGCCATGCAGGCGCCGCTTGCCGGGAATGACGTTGACGACGACGGATGTCCCGGTCGGCTCGTTCCACGAGATCTTGTAGACATCGTCGTCGAGTTGGACCAGATCGACTTCCTGGTCCTTGACCCATCGACCACCGACCATGCCGGTGTGGATGCGGTAGTCGATCGTCGTGGCGTTCTTGACGTACATCTCGTACTGCCAGTTGTTCGCGTACGTGTAGATGAATCGGTGTCCGACGATGCCGCTGAGGTCCTGATCCGGCACCGGATTCTGAATCGAGGTCTCTGTAGTCATGAGAACATTTTGTCACAAAACTATGTTCGCGGCAAAACTACATGTGAGATCATCGAACAGTGCACTCCTCCGCAATCGAACTCGGTCGACAACTGGGACCGCTGCGGCGCTCGTTGCTCCGCGCGACCCGGGAAGCCGCAGACTTGCCGGACCTCCCTGACTCACACGTCGAAGTGATGAGAGCCCTCGTCGACAAGCCGTCGATGAGCCCCGGAGTCCTTGCCGCACATCTCAACCTCGCCCGCTCCACCGTCAGCAACCTGATCAAAGCAATGGTCGACGCTGGTCTCGTCGAACGATCGATCTCGTCGAACGACCTCCGGGGAGCGACCCTGACGGCGTCGCCGAAGGCCCTCCGTCTACTCGCCGAATATGACGCGGTCAGTTCGCAGGTACTTTCCGATGCACTCGACGAGCTGACCGTAGACAGCCGTAGAGCACTCTCTGCGGCAATCCCTGCTCTGGCCGACATCGCAAAAATCCTGTCTCGTCGATCGTCCTGAACTCGCAGCTCGGTCACCCGAAGTCCACTCGATGTGACATTGACCCCCGAAAAGGCCACCGAATGTCACATCGAGTACCCGCGAGGGACTCCGTCGGTGGCGTCAGGAAACAGTGGTCATGTCGTGCACCAATCGAGGTGTGCGCAGCTGACAGACATTCGAAAACCAACTGCGGACGGGATAAGAAAGTCTGACGACGAAGTAGTTGACGAATTCGACGACTCCGAAGAACCACACGGCGACGACGGCGAGAGCCGCAGCGATCCCGGCGGGAAACCAGACGATGATGCCCACCAACCCGGCAGCCAACAACGCGACGTCGACAATTCGACATACCCGGTAGACCACGCGGAGGAAGACGGGCATCGGGTGGTGTCCTACCCAGGAACGCGCCAGCAGCCAGTAGATACCAGCTTGTACGAGCACGATCAGCAATGGGACAAGGGCGGACCACAACGCCAGACGGTCCTGCTGGTCGTCGAGCCTCGGTATCGCCATGGTGAGGGCGACCGTCAGGAAGACAGCTGCTGCGGCAAGCTCGCCGAGCCCCAGCGACAGATATCGCCGACGCAACGCCTCGCGTCGACCGGCCCGCATGCCTCCACACTATCGAGGGCAGTGCGCTGGGCACCCGCTCGCAGTCCACTCGATGTGACATCGACCCCCGGAAAGGCCACTGAATGTCACATTGAGTGGCCATGACGGGCCGCGACGGGAGGTGGGGAGGGGAAGGAGAGAGGCGACTATCGACTTCGTTGAATTGGAATCCACAGTTCTCCCGCTCCCGAGGACCAGTTGGGGGAGGCCTCGGTGACGGTCAGGATTTCCGGTCCCGGGATCACTTCGTAGGGGTTGGAGGGGAACCATTCGCTAAAGGCGTCGGCCCACAGTTGTTGGAGTGCGGGGGCCAAAGCTGTGTCGCTGCTCGTCTGAAATACAGCCCAGGTCGATGCGGGTACGTTCAGGGTGTTCCACTCGGGTGGTGCGGGCGCAGTGCTGGCGACGGCGAAGTAGTAGTCGAAGAGACTGCCGTCTTCGCGGTCGGGCTCGAAGCCGTCGCTGACGAAGAGGATGTCCGGGAGTTCTGGGAGGTCGGCGAGGGTGCGCAATTTTTCGC
Organism: Rhodococcus sp. ARC_M5; assembly: GCF_022810405.1. GTDB lineage: Bacteria > Actinomycetota > Actinomycetes > Mycobacteriales > Mycobacteriaceae > Rhodococcoides > Rhodococcoides navarretei. The sequence continues at coordinate 8,925 of NZ_JALGQE010000024.1, read as the reverse complement.
CGGTTCCGGGGTCGAGGCTTCGATGGAACTCGGTCATGGCGGTGTTCTCTCCGCGATACCGAAGTGGGATTCGGGTGGCTTTGCCGACGATGTGGAATGGCGGCAGTTCGGTGATGCGGTATCGCATGGTGCTTCGTCCTTCGATGGTCAGGTGAAATGTCACCGCTGGTCTGGAACGGAGGATGGCTCCCGGTCGACGGGCTCGAGATGGTGTGAGGCCGTGCATGTCTCGGAATGCGCGAGTGAAAGCGTCGGCGGTGTAGCCGTACTTGGAGGCCACGTCGAGCACACCCATGCCGTCGAGCAGATCAGCTGCTGCCACCGTCATTCTGCGTTCACGGATGTACAGCGACAGCGGTAGTCCGGCGAGCGCCGAGAACACACGCCGAAAGTGATACTCCGATGTGAGGGTGATCCGAGCGAGCTCGGTCGGATCGATCTCGCGGTCGAGATGGTCCTCGATGTAGTCGAGCGCCGCGTTCCACGTGTCGAGCATGTTGTTGACCTTCCTTCGTTCCGACTCGAACGATAGGAGCACTGAACCGATGGAGTCTCGACTTTCCGTGCCGCGGAAGGTCGGATTCAGATCGTGTGTAGGTGCCGCTGTTTCTGGCGAGCACGTGAGCGGATGAGTTCATCGAGTGCGCAGCAAGATTCGGCATCGGTAGGCCGATATACGATCGGCCGTAAATCCGGGTCGTCGAAGAACCAGTGAACGTGAATTGCTGCCCACGGCCGCAGATCTGGGACTCGGCGTGGTTCCCTGGGCACCGCTGGGCGGCGGAGTGCTGACCGGAAAGTACACCACCGCGGACCTCGCGACCCCGGGTTCCGATGCGCCGGCCGGAACTCGACGCGATCATGCGAAGGCGAACGGAACGCTGACCACGCGGGGGCTCGCAATCGCGGACGCCGTCTTCGGGGTCGCTCGCCAACTCGGTGCGACCCCTGCTCAGGTGGCGCTGGCGTGGACGCTTCGACACCCGTCCGTCGTCAGCTCGCTGATCGGCGCGCGCACTCCGGAACAGCTGCAGCAGAACACCTCTGCGCTCGACATCACCTTCGACGAATCACACCTCGACACACTGCACACAGCCAGCGATATCGACCTCGGGTTCCCGCACGAGTTTCTGAAGCAACCCATGGTGCGCCGCGTCACGACCGGGCACACCACGGTTCGGCCCCGGGCCCTCAGGACTCGGTGAACCTCTACCTCGGCGGAGCACGAAAGATCAGGGGATCACCGTCGTCGACGAGGGCGAACCCGGCACGCTCGAGCACCCGACGCGAGGCACTGTTTGCCCGATACACCTGCGCGACCATCGGGAGACCATCGGTGTGATCCTGCGCAAGGTCGAGCAGTTCGCCGGCGTAGCCACGACCCCATTGGGCCGGATCCACCCAGTATCCGACCTCGATGTGGTCCGATCGTCGAATCAGACTGAGCAAGCCGACGGGGTGTCGATCCTCCTCGGTGCCGATGAACCACCTCGGCACGTCCGGCATCCGGGTGTCCCCAGCGCTCAACGCCCGCGCGAACCGACGGTCGAAATAGGCTCTGTTCCAAGCCGCTCCGTCTCCGATCCATCGAACGACCTCGACGTCCGATGCCATCGAGAACAGGAAATCTGCATCAGTCGGAACAGCGGGCCGCAACAGAATTCGCGTCACATCTCTCGGACCTGCGAAGTGAGGTCCCCGCCCGCATCCCCGGTGTTGACGGTGCCTGCTCTCTCGAACAGCAGAGCGGACACTTCCTCGACGGCCTTGGGGCAGTGTTCGACTCCTGCTGGAACGACGAAAACGTCACCGGGACCGAGAACGACATCACGGTCGCGAAGCTGGATGGTCAGTTCTCCGCTGTGGACGAAGAACATCTCGTCGGTGTCAGGGTGTGTGTGCCAGACGAATTCCCCGAGTAGCTTCACCACTTTGACATCGTGGTCGTTGATGCTGACGAGTCGACGAGGCTGCCAGGGCTTCTCGATCCCGTTCAGGGCGTCGGCGACGTTGCGCTTGTCTCCGCCGATACTGCCGCTGCTCATAGCTGCTGCCCTTCGTCGTCGGTCGAGTCGACTGGGTGGAATTCTATCCGGGCGTTACCCAGCGGCGGTGCGGTGGGAGGATTGTCTGACAGAACTAATCGTTCAGTGTCCGGCCGAGCGGTCGCAGTGTCGGCCCCTCGTGATCGGGTTCTCCGTTGTGGGAACAGTACTGGGATTCGCTGTATGTGTGCTGATTTCGAAGGCTCGAGGTATGCCCGAACTCTAGAATTGTTGTCCACGAACGATATTCGAGTGCAGCCGCCGATGGCGCAGAAGCAGTAACCCAAGTCCCGCCAGTACGATGAGTTGCCCCAGCACAACCGGTGCGGGAAGAAGCAGCAGATCCCATCCCGAAGCCGCTTCGCGTGTCGACCATATGACGACGGCGACTACGCCGACGCTGGCTGCGAGGTGCCCGACGGCCATGAGCACAAAGGGAAGCTTGCGAGTGGAAGAACGAACCAGCACGCCGAGACCGACCAGGGCACCGAGAATCGACGTGACGACGGCGACGACAGCCGGTAGTACGACCATGATCTCGAAGAGTGGCCCAGGCTCGATGACTCCGATGGATGCCAGCTGCACGGCGGCATACAAGGCAATCGAGGCCGAGCAGACGACCGAGATGGTCGAGATACCAACGAGTGCTCGCATGGCCGACAGTCTCACACACGTCACCAATGCCAGGCGTCGCCTCCGACGTTCTGGATTGTTCGTTGCAGGACTTCGATGGTGGTGACGAAGTCGGCCTCACTGATGCCGTTCATTCTCTCGTCCTGCAGCATGTTCTGAAGATCGGCTGCGCTCCGGAACGTGTCGCGACCGTCCGGGGTGAACTTCAGGCTCGAATTCGATTCCACGATCCACCCTTTGGACCGCGCGGAGTCGATGGCCTCGACAATTGCGTCCGGAGTGTCGTTGTGCCCGATCTTCTCGATCGTCTCGTCACGATCGGCCCCGGCGGGATGCAGTGAGATCTGGTGTAGGAGCCACCATTCGGGTTGCGTGACGCCGATATCGTGGAGTGCTCCTCGGGTCCGTGTTCGAATCGCCTCTCCGGCGCGCGCGGTCCAGAACCCGATGGGCTGACGCTCGGGCGGTTGCATCGGTCTGTTCGTTGTCATGAATTGGACTCTAAAACCTGAACCATGCTTCAGGTCAAGGGTGGCGTCCCGACCGTGGACAGCCCATCAGGGAAGAAGCTGGTCGCGGTGCTCGCCGCAGTCGGTGCCCCGACAGGCGCTGCGGCAGCGGTGGTTTGGCATGTCGCCATACCCGATCCGCAGGAACTGGGTGTGACCGACGTCCGGCCCAGTTGGTTCCCGGTGTCCGCTCTATCTCGTCGCAGCAGGGGTAGCGGTGGGTCTGGTGGTGGCCTCATTTCTGTGTCGGGCTGCTCCAGCGGCGTCGACGGAGGTCGTGAGCCTCGACATTCTGCCCGGTCTCAGTGCCGGTCCCACAACGCAGTTCGGGGTGGGGTGCACATATCTCGTCGTGGCTCGGACCGACACACCGAGCGGCCCGCGGGTCGCTATCCAGGACTACACGAACGAGTCGGTGATGTTCCCGAGGAACTGGCGTGGAATGTCGATCCGTACTTCAGCACGCCGGTAGATCTCGGCCACAAGTTCACGCTGTGGACCCCGACCGCACCGGGCGAACATTCGTTGATGGCCTACGAAACGTCAGCGGGCGGCCCGATTCGCACCGTCACCGTCAACCCGGCCACTCCGCTCGGACCGGGGTGCATCGTCGCGCCCTGAGGCTCTATTCGTCCGTGCGCAGTTCGTCGACCAAGTTGAACAGCCGTCCCAGATAGTCGCTGTGGAAGACCTCCGTCGCACGGATCTTGGCGTCGCCGTCGAGACCGAATTGCAGGTTGACGAGTTCTACCCCGATGGCGACGCGTCGAGCATCGAGATGTTCGAGTTCGGCCGCGAGTGCGTCGACCTTGGCAACCGGGGACAGTTCGTTCGTCACCCCAGAATCGTAGTGCTCACCCCACGGCAGCGAGGAACTCGCTGTAGAACAACCCGAGTCCCAGCGCCGACGCGATGGCCGCGAACAGCCACAGTCGGATGATGACCGTCGTCTCCGCCCAGCCACCCAACTCGAAGTGGTGGTGAATCGGTGCCATTCGGAACGGGCGCTTGCCGGTGCTCTTGAACGAGGCGACCTGAATGACGACGGAAGCACTTTCGGCGACGAAGAGAGCCCCGAAGACGACGGCGATCAGCTCGGTCTTGCTCACGATCGACAGGCCGGCGAGGAGTCCGCCCAGGGCGAGCGAACCGGTGTCGCCCATGAAGATCTTGGCCGGGGCGGCATTCCACCAGAGGAATCCGATGCAGGCACCTGCGGCCGCGGCGCAGACGACGGCGAGGTCGAGCGGATCGCGCACCTGGTAGCACCCGGCAACGGAATTGGTTGCGCACGACTGCCGGTACTGCCAGAACGTCATCACCGTGTACGCACCGAGGACGAGGGTCATCGACCCGGCCGCCAAACCGTCGAGCCCGTCGGTGAGGTTGACCGCATTGGACCACGCGACGACGAGGAAGACGCAGAACAGTACGAAGATGATCGGTGCCATGGTGAAGAACGTGGATTGGCGTACCAGTGACAGTTCGACGTTGCCCGGCGTCAGCCCGTTGCCGTTGCGGAACTGCAGCGCCAGCACGGCGAAGATCACTGCGGCACTGATCTGCCCGACGTACTTGCCGGTCGCCTTGAGTCCGAGGCTGCGCTTCATGCGGAGCTTGATGTAGTCGTCGAGAAATCCGACGATGCCGAGTGCCGTCGCGAGACCGAGAATCAGCAGGGCGGACGCCGACGGCCCGTCCCCACCCATGGCCACGAGGTGAGAGCCGAGGTAGCCGGCCCACAGACCGACGATGATCGCGACGCCGCCCATGGTCGGCGTCCCGCGTTTGGCGTGGTGGCTTGCCGGACCTTCGACGCGGATCTCCTGGCCGAAGCCCTGCCGGGTGAACAGAGCGATGAGAAATGGCGTCAACAGAATCGAGACCGCCAATGCGATTCCACCGGCGACGAGAATGTTGATCATGCGTTGAAGCCCACTCTTCCTCTGTGCTGCGGTTGCCCACCGGGTGCTACCGAGCACCGCGGGATACTGTGCCAAACGAATCGGCAAAAGTCGCATTGCGTGACGAAGGTGTTACTCACAGTTGATACGTACCCGGGGACACACCGACCAGTTCGGTGAACTCGCGGGTGAAATGCGCCTGGTCGAACCAGCCGTACCGCGCTGCCAACTCTGCCAGCGACCCGGTGTAGCCGTCGTCGAGGTCTCTGACGGCGTCGTGAATCCGATACCGACCCAGAACCCACTTGGGCGTCGCACCGACATAGCGCTCGAACAACCGCTGCAGCCGACGGGTTCCGATGCCGCATCTGTCCTCCACCTGGCCGACGCGTATCAGCGTTCGATCACCGAGCATCGTGCCGATGACATCCAGAACGGTCTCGTACTCCGGCTCCACGTCACGGGTGTAGGGCGCGAGAGCCGCGTCGACGACTGTTCGGCAGTGGTCGACGTCCAGATGCCCACCCAGCTCGGCCAGTGCAGCGACGGTCTCGGACCGGAACGGTGTCGGTGGCGCCACCGGGACGTCGCGCAGGGTTCGTGCCACGGTGCCGGTGAAGCTCGCGTAGCCGCCGGGCCGGAACTTGACGCCGAAGACCCACCCCGACTCGGCGAGGACGACGTCGAAGCGGTGCGTGAGCACCCCCGTCACGACCACCGGCTCGGTGACGCCCTCGCGGGTCCAACCGTGCTCGACGCTGAGCGTGCAGGCCGGGTGAGGGAGCGTCGAGCTGCGATAGGACGTGCCGGACGGCAGATTCCACTGCAGACGCCAGTAGTTCTCGACCCACGGCTCCAAGGACGGGGCACATGGCAGCCGAACGAGGTCGACGTATTGCGCCAGCTGATCCGGTCGCAGCACACCGGCCTGGGTGGTTGTCGCGTTTTTCCTATCCGGCACGCGCGTCAGTGTAGGAGTCTGGTCCGACACCGCTGTGGAGGAGGAACACCATGACCGAGACACCCGTTGCCACCCTGAAGATGGTCACCCTGGACTGCTCGGATCCCGAGGTCAGCGCCGCGTTCTGGTCGTCGCTGTTGGGCTGGAGCGTCGTCCATGCCGAGAAGGACTACGCGATGCTGCAAGGGCCGAGTAGCGCGCTCGGATTCGGTCGCATCGACGACTATCGGCCCCCCGCGTGGCCCAATGCCAACGGCAGCAAGCAGTTTCACTTCGATCTCGCGGTCGAGGATCTCGACGCTGCAGCGAGTGCGGCAGTGGAGCTGGGCGCGACACTGCCCGATGATCAGCCGGGCGAGACCTGGAGGGTGTTGCTCGACCCGTCGGGGCATCCGTTCTGCCTGACAAATGCCGCGAACTGGGGCTGACGTGGCTAGCCTTGTCCGGGTGAAACCACGTCTGGCAGGAATCGAAATCGTCGTCGCCGATATGGCCGCGTCTCTGGCGTTCTATCGTCTTCTGGGACTGGATATTCCGGCCGCCGCCGATGCCGAGCAACACGTCGAAGTGGACCTCGGCGGGGTGCGCCTGTTGTTCGACCTGCCGTCGACCATCACCTCGTTCGATCCGACGTGGACGCCGCCCAGCGGGGGTCACCGCGTTGCGCTCGCCTTCGACTGCGGGACACCCGACGGGGTCGACGCAGTGTGGGAAGCGGTCACCGCGGCGGGGTACACCGGTCACCTGCAGCCGTGGGATGCGTTCTGGGGGCAGCGTTATGCCGTCCTGCACGACCCCGACGGCAGCACCGTCGATCTGTACGCGAACGTCTGAGGCGTCAGCTTTCGGGTTCTTCGCCGGTCGGTCCGCCTGCCAGTTCGACGGCGATATCGAGATGTCCGAGGTGGCGCGCATATTCCTGAAGTACGTGGAAGCAGATCCAGATCAGCGTCGGCTGCTCGTCGGTGAATCGTCCACCCAGAGAGGCCACTTCGTCCATTCGATGTGAGCTCAGTACCTCGTCGGTGAGCCGGGCGCCGTCGTCGAGCCTCTGCAGCAGCGCTTCGGCGTCCACCTCTGCCGGCACGTGCCACGAACCGTCCTTCTGGTCTCCCCACGGTGCATCGACTGCTCTGCCGAGAAATCCCCAGACGAACCACCGCTGCTCCATGTGCACCAGATGGGTCAGCATCTGCAGCGGGGTCCACTTCGAGGGCACCGCTGTGGTGGTCAGGGAATCGCCGCTCAGGGCCGTGATTCGCCGAACCAACTCGCCGCGATAGAAGCGCAGGTACTCGCGAACCAGGTCGGCGGGATCGGAGAGGTCGGAGTTCGGTTCGGGAAACGTCGTCAGCTTGGCCATGGCCTCTCTGGTCGTCGGGTAGTGAGCTGAGTGTCCACAATTCGGCTCGGCGGGCGGAAAACCGTCCGCAGACGAAAATTGTGGACACTGAGCGTTGTTGGCTTATTCGCTCGAGCGCTGCTCGCGGGCGATGCGGCGCTGTTCCTCGGCGCGGGCGCGGCAACGGCGCAGGAATTCCTCGTCGCTTTCCTGCGACTGGGCAACGGCGCGTCCGGGTCTGGCGTCGTACTCGGGGTAGGCCGACGCGGTCCGGGATGCGCCGCTACCACCCCAGATGCCGCCGTTCTCGGGCCTGCCGACGAGGAGCCACGCAAGAGACCCGGCGAGCGGCAGAACGATCACGAGCAGCAGCCACACGATCTTCGGAAGGTGGCGGATGCCGGAGTCGTCGGCAGTGATGACGTCGATCAAGCAGAAGATGGACAGCAGCATGATCAGCAAGCCGAGGTACGGCACGGAAATCCTCCAGAGTTGTCAGACCATGCGGTCGGTCTTTCGCGACTATCAGATCACTCGTTGTACCGCGGATCAAGTGCTGGGACGTCGGGTGTCGTGACTCAGCCGAAAACGAGCAGCGCAGCCAGCGTCAGCATCATGACGCCGATCCCGAGGTCGAGAATCCGCCACGCCGCCGGCCTCGCGAACAGTGGACTGAGCACTCGAGAGCCGTAGCCGAGGGCGGTGAACCACAGAATGCTGCCCAGCATCGCGCCGACTGCGAACCACCACCGCAGGTCTCCCGGCTGACGGTTCCCGATCGAGCCGAGAAACACCACGGTGTCGAGATAGACGTGCGGGTTCAGCCAGGTCAAAGCCAGGCAGGTGGCGAGGGCGGCGATCAGTGAACCGCCACCGTGCACCTCCGCCGTCATCGACGATGGCGTGCGGGCCCGGTTCAGTGCCAGCAATCCGTAGACGAGCAGGAACAGCGCACCGAGGACGGTCACGACGCGCAGAGCTACGGGGAACCGGTCGACGAGTACTCCGATTCCTGCCACCCCGGCCAGGATGAGCACGGCGTCGGACAGGGCGCATACCGCCACCACCGGCAACACATGGGTGCGTTGCAAGCCCTTGCGCAGGACGAATGCGTTCTGGGCTCCGATCGCGACGATGAGGGAGAGTCCGACGCCCAACCCGGTGAGGGTCGATTGTGCGGCGGCAAGCGATGTCATGACTCCAACGCTAGGAGGGCACAACGATTAGGTCCAGCGAATGTATTTCAGGAATGATTAGCGTATCTTCATTTGGTGGAGATCGAGCAGCTCAGGGCTCTGAAGGCGGTGGTCGACGGCGGAACGTTCGAGGCCGCGGCTCGCGCGCTGTACGTGACACCGTCGGCAGTGAGTCAACGAATCAAGTCCCTCGAACAGTCGTTGGGCCGTGTCGTCTGCCATGAGCATGGGACCAGCGTGACCTGATTTCTGCCAGGGTGATGGGACCACCTGGATTGCCAGTTATGGGACCACCGGCGCGCCTTGCCGGTGGTCCCGTCGTTTGCTCGTTCGAT
>NZ_JALGQE010000056.1 GCF_022810405.1 Rhodococcus sp. ARC_M5 | reverse complement strand
CGGTACTGCGCCTTGAGGGCGATGACAGCGAGAACCTTCACCGTCGTCCCTGTTCCCTCAAGGCCCGCAATTTTCCCAGGTACGCCACCTGTGTCCGCAGCCGTTCGTTCTCCTCACGGAGGCGGTCCAGTTCGCTGGCTTCCCCGGGATCGACTCCCGGTGCCGGTCGACGTCCCGCGCGCTTCGGTCGTAGCGCCTCGTCGCCGTCGCGGCGGTATCCGCGGACCCAGGGCTCGATGATTTTCGCCGACGACAGTCCGTACTCGCGAGCGAGCTCGATCTTGTTCTCGCCAGCCAAAACACGCTGCACCACAGCAAGTTTGAACTCGAACGAGAAGTGTTGTCGATCCGGTTTCTCCACCAACGCATTCCTCCCTCGAACCCGCCACCGGTCGTAGAGCAAGATCACTGGGCCTGCCCCGCCACCGACCT
>NZ_JALGQE010000023.1 GCF_022810405.1 Rhodococcus sp. ARC_M5 | reverse complement strand
ACACACCCCGCACGCCTGAATCTTCACGACGACCTCGTTCGGGCCGGGATCGGGAATGGTGATCGTCTCGATCGAGACGGGCTCGCCCTTGCTCTTGGCGACGACGGCGCGGACCTGCTGCGGCATGGTTGGTACTCCTGAAGTAGGGGAAGGAACGGCATCGAAGCCGCTGGTGGCACTTGGGATTGCATTAATATATCAGTTACCAGGCAGTATGAAATGTTAAATACGAGTGTCGAATTCGGACAACTTTCGGCAAGCCTGCTCACAATTTCGCTGGTCAAAGCGTTGTTCGGTTTCGAAAAGCCGTGCTGAACAGGCTGAAATGGGTGGCCATCTCTTGACATCGCCCCTGGGTCGGCTCAGTCTTGTTCAGGTTCCATCAAATTCAAGTTGCGCAGAGAGCAACGAGTCGCGCATCCATTCGACACCCACGCTGCGTGCACGGGCGACACACCTATTCGGCGAGAGCCGGAGGGAGAACGATGTGACAACGAACAGCAAACCCCGGGTCGACAAGACTCGGGTCGCGTCATCCGAGAAACATGCACCCCACCATTACGGCCCCCTCGAGGTCTATCACCACGGAGACGAGGGCAAGCCGCGCACCGACAAGGTGGTCTTCGGCGTCACTGCCGCCATCGTGATCGCCATTCTGGCGTGGGGCATCCTCGGCACCGAGAACATGAAGTCCGTCAACGCGTCCGTACTCGATTGGGTGGTGACGAACGTCGGCTGGCTGTTCATCTTCTCCGCCACCGGGTTCGTGATCTTCGCGATCTGGCTCGCGCTCAGTCGCTACGGGAAGATTCCGCTCGGCAAGGACGGCGAGAAGCCCGAATTCAACACCGTCAGCTGGATCGCGATGATGTTCAGCGCCGGCATGGGAATCGGCTTGATCTTCTGGGGAGTGGCCGAGCCGCTCACCCACTTCGTCACCCCGCCGCCCGGAATCACCGATTCGACTGTGGGAACCGCGCTTTCGACGGCCATCTTCCACTGGGGATTGCACCCGTGGTCGATGTACGCGGTGGTCGGATTGTCGATCGCCTACGGCACCTACCGGATGGGCCGCAAGCAGCTCATCAGCTCCTCGTTCATCCCGCTGATCGGCCGTCACGCCGAAGGCCCCATCGGCAAGGTCATCGACATTCTGGCGATCTTCGCCACGATGTTCGGCACCGCGGCATCCCTCGGCCTCGGCGCACTCCAAATCGGTTCGGGTATCGAGGTTCTCGGCTGGGTCAACCAAGCGGGGACGCTTCTGCTCGTGGCTGTCGTTGCGATCCTGACGCTCGCGTTCGTCGCCTCGGCAGTATCGGGAATCTCCAAGGGAATTCAGTGGCTGTCCAACATCAACATGGTGCTGGCCCTGCTGCTCGCGGTGTTCGTGTTCGTCCTGGGACCGACGGTGTTGATCCTGAACCTGCTGCCCACCACCCTCGGTGACTACGCCGCGCACATCGCCGGAATGTCGGCGCGGTCGGCGGCATCCGGTGGTCCCGAGACCGAGTCCTGGCTCTCGTCCTGGACGATCTTCTACTGGGCCTGGTGGATTTCGTGGACCCCCTTCGTCGGTATGTTCCTCGCTCGCATCAGTCGTGGCCGCACCATCCGCCAGTTCGTCATCGGCGTCATTCTCATTCCGACGTCGGTGAGCTTGGTCTGGTTCTCGATCTTCGGTGGAGCCGCAATCGGCGAGCAGCAGAAGGGGACCGAAGACCTGGTGGCCCTCGGTAAGCCGGAATCGCAGCTGTTCGCGGTCCTCGGTCAATTCCCGTTGGCCGGCATCTCGTCGGTGCTGGTGATGGTGTTGGTCGGCATCTTCTTCGTCAGTGGAGCCGACGCCGCCTCGATCGTGATGGGCACCCTGTCGCAACGAGGAACCCTGGATCCGTCCCGTGGAGTCGTCGCCTTCTGGGGCGTCGTCACCGGCGGCATCGCAATCCTGATGCTGTGGACGGGAGGATCGGACGCCCTCAACGGGTTGCAGACTATGACCATCATCGTGGCGGCACCGTTCGTGCTGGTGATGATCGGTACCTGTGTCTCGCTGTACAAGGACGTCACGAGCGACCCGTTCATCGTCAAGAGTCCCAAGGCTCCGCCGAAAGTGAAGTCCGACAAATGAAGTGAGCCGTTGGTGCGGGGCGCGTACACACGCGTCCCGCACCTTCGGTATTTCGGGGGTTGACCTCGGTCACCCCTGCCCATACTCTTGATATATCAATCTATGGTTAGTTGTCGTGCAGGCCATCGATCGTCCCGGCCGAGCTCCATCTCTCCACCCCGATACGGAAGGACCACCATGGGTTCACCGAGAGTTGTCATCATCGGCGCCGGCATCGTCGGTACCAACGTGGCCGACGAGCTCACCGCACGCGGTTGGGATCGCATCACCGTGCTGGATCAGGGGCCGCTCCCTCTCACGGGTGGATCCACCTCGCACGCACCGGGTCTGGTCTTCCAGACCAATGCATCCAAGACGATGACCGAACTCGCCCGGTACACCGTCGAGAAATTCATGGGCCTCGAGGTGGACGGTCAGTGGTGCTTCAACCAGCTCGGCGGTCTCGAAGTGGCAACCACCGAGGAGCGACTGGCCGACTTGCATCGCAAGCAGGGGTGGGCCACGTCCTGGGGCATCGAAGGATCGGTCATCGACCCGTCCGAATGCGCCAAACTGCATCCGCTGCTGGAGCGTTCGCGTGTTCTCGGCGGTCTGTACGTCGAGACCGACGGACTCGCCAAGGCGTCGCGCGCTGTGGTGGCACTGACCCGTCGCGCAGAATCGCGCGGAGCGGTCTTCCGTGGCTCCACCAAGGTCATCGGTATCGAACAGACGGGTGGTCGAGTCACCGGTGTGGCGACCGACCAGGGCGTCATCGAGGCCGACATCGTGGTGTCCTGCGCCGGCTTCTGGGGCCCCGACGTGGGCGAACTGGTCGGCATGAAGGTGCCGCTGCTGCCGCTGGCGCACCAGTATGCCAAGACCGACCAGATCCCGGAACTGGTGGGACGCAACACCGAAGCGGCCGAGGCAGGCATGCCCATTCTTCGTCATCAGGATCAGGATCTGTACTTCCGCGAGCACGTCGACCGCCTCGGCATCGGCAGCTACGCGCACCGTCCGATGCCCGTCGACACCAGGACCCTGCCCGGCGGAGACGGTGTGTCCGACGAGGCCATGCCGTCCATGCTCGACTTCACGCAGGAGGATTTCGCCCCGTCGTGGGAGCAGTCGAAACTGCTGTTGCCGTGCCTCGAGACCGCCAAGATCGACCACGGCTTCAACGGAGTCTTCTCGTTCACTCCGGACGGTGGGCCGCTGCTCGGCGAGTCCCCGGACGTCAAGGGCTTCTGGATCGCCGAAGCAGTCTGGGTGACCCACTCGGCCGGAGTCGGCAGGGCCATCGCACAGTTGCTGGTCGACGGACGCTCCGAGGTGGAACTGCACGGATGCGACGTCAACCGCTTCGAGGACTTCCAGCTCGATCCCGCGTACGTCAGCGAGACCTCGCAGCAGAATTTCGTCGAGATCTACGACGTCCTGCATCCCTCGCAGCCGCGGTTGTCCCCGCGTGATGTTCGGGTCAGCCCCTTCAATGCTCGGCAGCACCAACTCGGTGCCGTGTTCCTCGAAGGCGGCGGATGGGAACGCCCGCACTGGTACGAGGCCAATGCCGATCTGGTGCAGCAGCTTCCGGCCGAGTGGCAGCCACCCAAGCGTGACGAGTGGGCGTCGATGTTCCATTCGCCCATCGCCGCGGCCGAGGCCTGGAAGACCCGTACCTCCGTCGCCATGTACGACATGACCCCGCTCAAGCGGCTGCGCGTGCGCGGCCCCGGTGCGCTGGCCCTGCTCGAAGGATTGACGTCCGGCAAGATGGACAAGACCGTCGGAGCCGTCACGTACACGCTGGCCCTCGACGAGAAGGGCGGCGTCCGCAGCGATCTGACCGTCGCTCGGTTGTCGGCCGACGAATTCCAGGTCGGAGCCAACGGCAATCTCGACTTCGACTACCTGCGCCGCGAAGCGCCGAGTGACGGCAGCGTCACCGTCGACGACATCACCGGATCCACGTGCTGCATCGGTCTGTGGGGTCCCCACGCCCGCGACGTCGTCGAGAAGCTGACCCAGGACGACTTTTCCAACGAGAACTTCAAGTACTTCCGCTGCAAGCAGGTTCGGATCGGGGGAGTGCCCGTCACTGCGATGCGGCTGTCGTACGTGGGCGAGCTGGGTTGGGAGCTGTACACCACTGCCGATTACGGTCAGCGACTGTGGGACATGTTGTGGCAGGCCGGTTCCGAGTTCGGTATCATCGCAGGCGGGCGCGCTGCGTTCAACAGCCTGCGTATGGAGAAGGGCTACCGGTCGTGGGGGTCGGACATGACCACCGAACACAACCCCTACGAGGCAGGTCTCGGCTTCGCGGTGCGCCCGCAAAAGGGTGAATTCCGCGGCCGCGACGCCGTGCTCGAGATGTCCGACGACACCGTCTCGAAGAAGTTGGTCTGCCTGAAGATCGACGACGGCACGTCGGTGGTACTCGGCCACGAGCCCGTCCTGGTGGACGGCGAACCGGCCGGTTACGTCACCAGTGCCTCGTTCGGGCATACCGTCGGCGCGCCGATCGCGTACGCCTGGGTTCCGGCCAGTAGTGCAGAACCCGGTGCAGCAGTACAGATTCGCTACTTCGATCGGCTCGTGTCCGCCACCGTCGTGGCCGAGCCTCTGGTCGACCCCGAGATGGCCAAGATTCGCAGCTGACGACCCACCAGTACCAGGAGATTCGATGACCGAGAACTTCACCCTCACGCTCAGCTGCGGACAGCGGCCGGGCATCGTCCGGGCCGTCAGTGCGTTCCTGTTCGACAACGACTGCGACATCGCCGAACACCAACAATTCGACGACTCGACGGACGGGTCGTTCTTCCTGCGCACCTCGTTCGTGGCCGGCGGCACCACCGACATCGAGAAACTGACCGAGAGCTTTCGCGAAGTGGCCGAACGATTCTCGATGATGTACACGTTCAACGGCTGCAGTCAGCCACGCGTGCTGGTGATGGTCTCCAAGATGGGGCACTGCCTCAACGACCTCATCTTCCGGTGGCGTTCCCAGAATCTCGGTGGGGAACTGGTGGCCGTGGTGAGCAACCACGAGGTGCTGCGGCCTATGGCCGAGGCTGCCGGGCTGCCGTTCGTCCACGTCCCCGTCACCCCGGGCACCAAAGCCGAGGCCGAGCAGCGCCTGCTGGACCTCGTCGCCGAATACGAGGTGGACCTGGTGGTGCTCGCACGCTACATGCAGGTGCTCTCCGACGAGACGTGTCGAGCGTTGCACGGCAAGGCAATCAACATCCACCACTCCTTCCTGCCCGGCTTCAAGGGCGCGAAGCCGTACCACCAGGCCTTCGACCGGGGCGTCAAGCAGGTCGGAGCGACGGCGCACTACGTCACCCCCGACCTGGACGAGGGCCCGATCATCGAGCAGCAGGTCATTCGTATCGACCACACGCATGATCCGTCCCGTCTGGCCACCGTCGGACAGGATGCCGAGGCACTCGCACTGTCGCGGGCGGTGCGCTGGCACTGCGAGAATCGCGTTCTGCTGCACGGACACCGGACGGTCATCTTCAGCTGAGCCGACTCACACGAGGGGCCCGTACCGGAATCGGTACGGGCCCCTCGTGCGTGAACCTCACACCCTTTCTGCCGGGTGCGCGCTGGTTCCCTGTGCGGAGAATCAGCGCGCACCCTCGAAAAGGGGTGTGAGGTTCTGCTCTAGCACTCCACGCTCTAACATTCCACGAAACTGACCGGCACGTTGATCGCGAGTCCGCCGCTGGAGGTTTCCTTGTATTTGGAGTGCATGTCGGCCCCGGTGGAGCGCATGGTCTCGATCACCTGGTCCAGGCTGACGCGGTGAGTGCCGTTGCCGCGCAACGCCATCCGTGCCGCATTGATTGCCTTGCCGGCCGAGATGGCGTTGCGTTCGATGCAGGGAATCTGTACCAGCCCGCCGATAGGGTCGCACGTCAGACCGAGGCTGTGTTCCATCGCGATCTCGGCCGCGTTCTCCACCTGTTCCGGTGTGCCGCCCAGTACCTCGGCCAGACCGGCGGCGGCCATCGAGGCAGCCGAACCCACCTCGCCCTGGCAGCCCACTTCGGCACCCGAGATCGAGGCCATCTCCTTGTAGAGCGACCCGATCGCGCCTGCGGTGAGCAGAAAGCGCACCGTGCTGCCGTCGGGATCGGCGACCCCGTTGGCGGTGTAGCGAGTGGCGTAGTGCAGCACGGCCGGGATGATGCCCGCCGCGCCGTTGGTGGGTGCTGTCACGATTCGCCCGCCCGACGCGTTCTCCTCGTTGACCGCGAGCGCGACGAGATTGACCCAGTCCTCGGCGAATTCGCTCGAGCGGTGCGGATCCTCGGCGGCGAGCCGTAGAAACCAGTCGCGAGCTCGACGCCGCACTCCGAGCGCGCCGGGAAGGTAGCCGTCGCGAGAGATGCCGCGAACCTCGCACTCGACCATGACGTCACGGATGTGCAGCAGCCCGTCCCAGATCTCGTCGTGCGTCCGGCGCTCGAGTTCGACCTCGGTCATGACGTCACTGATGCTGCAGCGTCGCCGCTCGCAGAGCTGGAGCAGTTCCTTGGCCGACCCGAATCCGTTCGACGAGGCGAGGGGCGCGACGGCCTCCACGCTTTGTGCCTCGGTGACCACGAAGCCCCCACCGATCGAGAAGTAGATCTCGGTGTGCAGTTCGGTCGAGTCCGCCGCGCGGGCAGTCAGCTTCATTCCGTTGGGATGGAACGGCAAGACCGTCAGCGGGCGCAGCACGATGTCGTCGACCGCCAGGTCGATCTCGCGGTGACCACCGAAGACGATGCGACCGGTGGCCGCCATCGATGCCTGACGCTCCTCCATGATCTGGGTCGAAATGCTCTCGGGTGCAAAGCCTTCCAGACCCAGCAGTACGGCGGTCATGGTGCCGTGTCCTGCTCCGGTCGCGGCCAGTGAGCCGTACAGGTCCACCGCCACCTCTCGAACGTCCTCGAAGGCCGACATGGTGCGCAGATCGTCGACGAATCGAGCGGCCGCGCGCATCGGGCCGACGGTATGCGAACTCGAGGGGCCGACTCCGACGGAGAAGAGGTCGAACACACTGATGGTCATGAGTCCACCCGAACTGCGTCGGTGGGCTCGCGCGTGGTGAGGGCCTCGAACGACGCGGCGGCGGGAGTCAGGATGGCGAACAGCCAGCCGGCACCGAGTGGGTCCACGGCCACGATCGACGGGTCCTCGTGCACAGCGGAATTGACGATCGTGACCATGCCGCTCGCCGGGGCGTACACCGTGACGGATCCGGCGGAGGTGTGGATGGTGCCGCACGCCTCACCTGCGGTGAGCTCGGCACGTACTGCCGGGAGGTCGACGCTCAGAACGTCGGCCGCGCCGTCGAACGCCGCAGGTGTCACTCCCACTCGGCTCGGGGTCTGGGCGGGTGAGCCGAACGGGTCGACGGCCATCCAGCCGTGCTCGGTGCTGAAGAGCCGGCGGGCGGAGGAGAGGGATGCGGTCATGGGGTGGCCTCGGCATTCGTCATGGGGTGACTTGGATGTGAGTGCACTACGTCGAGCGAACGCACTGCCCGGAGCACGGCCAGTGCGTCGATGGTGGCGGCGACGTCGTGGACCCGCAGGAGTGACGCCCCGTTCTGAGCCGCGATGATTGCGGCGGTGAGTGATCCGGCGAGTCGGCCGTCGACCTCTCGGCCGGTGATGGCACCGATCATCCCCTTGCGCGACACACCGGCCATGATCGGTCTGCCGCCCGCGGTGAGCGTTCGAAGGCCCTGAAGCAGTTGTAGATTGTGTTCGAGGGTCTTTCCGAATCCGAAGCCAGGGTCGACCAGGATGCGGTAGGCCGGGATGCCGGCCCGGATGCAGTCAGCGGCCCGGTCTTCGAGAAACTCGCACACTTCTGCGGTGACGTCGCCGTAGCGAGGGGAATGCTGCATCGTCGACGGCTCGCCCAGCATGTGCGTCAGACACACAGCGGCGCCCAGCTCGGCTGCTGCGGCCAGTGCACCGGGAAGGCGAAGGGCACGAACGTCGTTGATCACACTCGCTCCGGCGCGCACCGCTTCCCGCATCACCTCGGGTCGTGAGGTATCGACCGACAGCGGTGTCGACGTCCGCCTGGACAGTGCGTCGATCACCGGGACGACTCGGGCGATTTCCTCCCGGACGGTGGGTGGGATTGCCCCGGGACGGGTCGACTCACCGCCGATGTCGAGCAGCTCGGCTCCGTCGTCGACCATCGACAGTGCATGTGCCACAGCACGATCCGAGTCCAGAAACAGACCGCCATCGGAGAACGAATCCGGGGTCACGTTGACGATTCCGCAGACGACGGGATGCGAGGTTGTCAGGCGGGTCAGCAGTCGGTCGCGGGCATCGGCTGCCCGTGTAGCTGTGGAGACGGTCGTGAGCACTGCGATCACCTTTTCTCTCGCGCGGGGTTCCAGCGGTCCGACTCAGCCGACGTCGGTGTATTCCTCGGCCGCGTCGGTCAGCCAGGTTGCGAGATAGCGTGCGAACGACGAGCGCACGAGGATGCGGTAGTCCGTTCCCGTGTCGTCGCAGGCGATGAGGATCATGCCTGCCATCGACAGCATCGTCTGTACCGTCGACCCTGCCGGAAAGACGCGGGGGTGCAGATCGATCGAGCATCCCTTCGCCAACACCTCGCGGGCTCGGGAACCGGTCAGCCGCAGACTGGTTCGCTGAGCGGACACGTCCGTTGCTGCACCTCGGTGTTCGCGTACGGCCGATCCGAGACGGTGTTCGAGTTCGACCGGATCGAGGCCGGCTCCGATCACCAACCACTCCTCGGGGCCGAGCCAGATGACCGTGGTGTTCGTGCCCTCGGCGACGCGGCCTGGGCCGGGGAGCTCGGTGCCGAGCTCGGCCGAGGCGGCGGCACCGCCCGGTCCGTTCGGGTCGACCCACAGGTCGATCCCGGCCATGAACGGCTCCTCCACGATGCGGACAGCAGGCGAGTCCGGCAGAACTGTTTCTGCGAGTGGACTTCTGGTGGCGAGACGGTCAGCCATCACGGCGGTTTCCTTCCGGGTCGACGAGTACGGAGCCGGTGACTTCCACGGCGACCAGGGTGTCGCCCACCGGGACGTGCAGGATGTCGCCGAGTCGGTCACGCCCGGCCTCGAGCAGGGCCAAGCCGAACGGCCGACCCAATTCAGCGCTGGCGTAACTCGACGTGACGTGGCCGAGCATCGGTACCGGAAGTTCGGGCAGGACGCCGCTGTCGGAGTGTTCGATGATCTGCGATCCCTCCGGAAGGACCGTTTCCCGGTCGACCGGCAGAAGGCCGACGAACTGCTTGCGCAACGGGTTTCGGTTCTCGGCTCGGTCGAACGAGCGCTTGCCGATGAAGTCGAGCTTCTTCTTCGATACCGCCCAGCTCATGCCGAGATCCTGCGGGGTGACGGTACCGTCGGTGTCCTGGCCGACGATCGGGTAGCCCTTCTCGGCCCGCAGCACGTGCATGGTCTCGGTGCCGTACGGGGTGATGCCGAACTTCTCGCCCGCATCGATCAGCCGCGACCACAGTGCGTGGGCGTGCCAGGAATCGATGTTCACCTCGAAGGCCAGTTCACCGGAGAAGCTGATGCGCGCCACGCGTACATGTACACCGTCGATCGAGGCGTCCCGCCAGGCCATGAACGGGAACGCCTCGTTGGAGACGTCGATGTCGGGAAAGATCTCGCCGACGAGGTCGCGGGAGCGCGGTCCGACGACGGGGAACGTGGCCCACTGCTCGGTCACCGACGTCAGCCGAACCGCGAGGTGCGGCCACTCGGTCTGCAGCCATTCCTCCATCCAGTCGAGCATCCCTGCTGCGCCACCGGTGGTGGTGAACACCTGGAACCGGTCGTCGGCCAGACGCATCACGGTGCCGTCGTCGATCACCATGCCGTCGGTACCGCACATCACGCCGTACCGCACCATGCCGACCTTCAAGTTGCTCATCATGTTCGTGTAGAACATGTCCAGCACCACACCGGCGTCCGGGCCCTGCACGTCGATCTTGCCGAGGGTCGAACCGTCGAGCATGCCGACACCCGAACGCACGGCGGCGCACTCGCGGAGCACGGCGTCGTGCATCTCCTCGCCGGGCAGTGGGTAGTAGCGGGGCCTCTTCCACTGTCCGACGTCCTCGAAGACCGCGCCGCGTGCGACGTGCCAATCATGCACTGCCGTAACTCGTTCCGGGTCGAATGCCATGCCGCGATTACGTCCGGCCAGCGCCGCGAATGCCACCGGGGTGTACGGCGGTCGGAACGTGGTGGTGCCCAGGTTCTCCACCGGCTTGTCGAGGAGCTCGGCCACGATGCCCGAGGACACCACACCGGAGGTCTTGCCCTGATCGTGCGCTGTGCCGATCGTGGTGTAGCGCTTGATGTGTTCCATCGACGACATGCCCGCGCCGACGGCGCGGATCAGATCGGCCACCGTCGCGTCACGCTGCACGTCGACGAACTGGCTGTCGGCTCCGAAGTCGTCACGCACCCGCCACAGCACCAGCGACTCGCTGCTCGGCACGGATTGAACTGTTGGAAGGGATGTTTCGGGAGGATCGAAGCCGAGTCGGGTCATCGCACCCGCCGCGGCCGTGCTTCCGTCATGGAGGCATCCGGCCAGATCGAACACGCCCGAGGCCGATCCGGCGACACTGATGCCCTCGACGTCGTCAGCTGGCACGAATGCGCCGAGTTCGCCGTCGTAACGCAGTTTTCCGCGGGCTTGGCTGAACAGGTGCACCGCGGGGTTCCAACCACCGCTGACGAGCAGTACGTCGCACGCCACGGTGTCGGTGGCACCGTCGGGCCCGGTGACCAGTGCATGAGTGACGCGGGTGTCACCGTGGGTGCCGGACACGACACTCCCGGTGCGTACCTCGATACCGCGTTCGCGGCACAGGTCGAGCCAGTATTCGGGTGCCGCGGCGCGGGCATCGACGATGCGCGCGATGCGGACCCCTGCGTCGTGCAGATCGACGGCTGCCTTGTACGCGCTGTCGTTGGTGGTGAAGACCACTGCCTCGGTGCCCACCGTGACGCCGTAGCGATGCAGGAACGTACGTGCGCTGTGCGCCAACATGATTCCGGGTCGGTCGTTGTCGGTGAAGACGACCGGACGTTCGTGGGCACCGGTGGCCACGAGGATGTGACGCGATCGAATGCGCCAGACGCGCTGACGGCTCAGAGCTGCAGGAGCTTCCAATCCCAGGTGATCGGTGCGCCGCTCGAGGGCGAGCACGAAGCCGTCGTCGTAGGAACCGAACGCGGTGGTGCGGCGCAGCAGGGTCACGTCGGGGAAGGTCGACAACTCGGTCACCGCGTCGGAAACCCAGTCCAGGGCCGGCCGGCCATCGATGACGTCGTCGGAGCCGAGCAGGGAGCCGCCGAATTCGCTCTGATCGTCGACGACGACCACCCGAGCGCCGCTGCGGGCAGCGATCAGAGCGGCCGTCAGACCGGCCGGGCCGGCACCGACGACCAACAGGTCGGCGTGGGCGTGCATGGCGTCGTACTTGGCGGAGTCGGAGATCTCGGCGAGCCGCCCCTGTCCGGGGATGCCCCGAGCGACCAGGCCGTCGTACAGCTCGATCGTCGTGGCGAGCAGCATCGGCTCGGGGAACGGCTCCTCGATCTGTACGAGTCCGCCGGTGTCCTCGGCCCATGCTGCGGTGAATCCACGGGGCCTGCCGAGCTTGATGCTGGTGGTCACCTGATGAATGCCGTTGGCGAGCAACGCGGATGCCAGCGTGTCGCCGGGATGTCCCTGCAGAGCAGAACCGCCGAATGTGAAGTCGAAGGTGCTCGTGCGGTCGATGCGGCCGCCGGATGCGGTGCGGAATGCGGTCATGGGTTCACCGGCTTCGGGTCGTCGAGGCGATAGACACTGTGGATTCGGTAGGTGGCGGTGTCTCGTACGGCGTTGAACCAACGCCTACACCCCGCGCTGTGACTCCACCGTTCTGCGAAGAGCCCCTTGGGGTTGTCGCGGAAGAACACGAAGTGCGCCCACTGTTCGTCGGTGAGTGCCGATGGCTCCTCGGGGTAGGCGATGTGCGCCTGGCCGCCGTAGTGGAACTCGGTCTCTTCTCGACTCCCGCACCACGGGCATTCGATCAATTGCATTGCCACTCCAAGATTTCTCGTTCGGGTGCTGCGTGTGTCGGGGCGGAGAAACTAGTGGGCCACGCCTGCGGCACCGTGCTCGTCCACCAATGCGCCCGTGACAAAGCGGTCCAGACTGAACGGCGCGATGTACTCGTGCACCTCGTCGTTGGCGATCGTGTCGGCCAGGCACCAACCGGCACCGGGGGTCGCCTTGAATCCGCCCGTGCCCCAACCGCAATTGAGGAAAACGTTGTCGAACGGTGTGCGTCCGACGATGGGGGAGGCGTCGGGACAGACGTCGACGATGCCGGCCCACGTGCGCAGCAGATGCGCGCGAGCAAAGACGGGGAACAGCTCGACCGCCGCGGCCATCTGCCGTTCGATGATGTGGAAGGCACCGCGCTGGCCGTAGCCGTTGTACGAGTCGACGCCCGCGCCCATCACCAGTTCACCCTTGTGGGCCTGGGAGACGTACACGTGCACGGCATTCGACATGACGACCGTGGGATGTACGGGCTCGAGCAGTTCCGAGACGAGGGCCTGCAGCGGGTGGCTCTGCAGTGGAGTCTTGATGCCGAGCATGTCCGTCAACGTCGAGGTGTGCCCGGCCGCGCACAGAGCAACCTGGCCGGTGGCGATGTCGCCGCGCGTGGTCTTGACCCCGGTGACGCGATTGCCGTCGGTGGTGAAGCCGGTGACCTCACAATTCTGGATGATGTCGATGCCGGCCGCGTCGGCGCGTCGGGCAAATCCCCAGGCGACGTAGTCGTGCTTGGCGATACCGGCGCGCGGCTGGTACGTCGCACCGAGTACCGGGTAGCGAATGTCGCCGGAGATGTTGACGATTGGGCACAGCTTCTTGACCTCGTCAGGATCGACCCATTGAGCGTCGATGCCGTTGAGCCGGTTGGCCTCGACGCGTCGCACGCTGTCGCGCACGTCCTGCAGGCTGTGCGCGAGGTTGAGGACGCCGCGCTGGCTGAACAGGATGGGGTAGTCGAGGTCGTCGGCGAGCCCTTCCCACAGCTTCAGGGAGTGCTCGTAGATGCGGGCGCTCTCGTCCCACAGGTAGTTCGACCGGATGAGGGTGGTGTTGCGCGCCATGTTCCCACCGGCGAGCCATCCCTTCTCCAGCACAGCGACATTGGTGATGCCGTGGTTCTTGGCGAGGTAGTGCGCGGTGGCCAGGCCGTGTCCGCCGCCGCCGATGATCACGACGTCGTAGGACTTCTTCGGTTCGGGGTTGCGCCACAGGAAGTCCGGGTGGTCGGGCAGATGTGCGCCCGGTGGGTTTGCGGGGGCGGTCATCGGTAGCCTTCCGTCAGGTCGGAGTAGAGGGGGAACTGCGCGGCAACGGATTCGACCCGGATTCGCAGTGCATCGAGGCCTCGGTCGTCGGTGTCGGGACGCAACGCGTGAGCGATGACGTCGGAGACCTCGGCGAACGCCGTGGCGTCCAGGCCGCGGGTCGCGAGGGCCGGGGTGCCGATGCGGACTCCTGAACTCACCATGGGCGGCCGTGGATCGAATGGAACTGCGTTGCGGTTCACTGTGATTCCCACGTGATGCAGTCTGTCCTCGGCCTGCTTGCCGTCCAGTTCGGACGTGCGCAGGTCCACGAGGACGAGATGGACGTCGGTGCCGCCCGAGACCACGTCGATGCCTGCGGCTGCTGCGTCCTCGGTCAGCAGTCGGTCGGCCAGGATCTTCGCGCCTTCGAGGGTGCGCGCCTGCCGTTCCCGAAAGTCTTCTTCGGCAGCGAGTTTGAAGGACACTGCCTTGGCTGCGATGACATGCTCCAACGGTCCACCCTGCTGGCCCGGGAAGACCGAGGAATTGAACTTCTTGGCCAGAGCGGCGTCGTTGGTGATGATCACACCACCGCGTGGGCCGCCGAGCGTCTTGTGCGTGGTGGAGGTGACCACGTGTGCGTGCGGTACCGGTGACGGGTGCAGTCCGGCAGCGACGAGCCCCGCGAAGTGCGCCATGTCCACCATCAGGTAGGCACCGACGTCGTCTGCGATACGGCGGAATTCGGCGAAGTCGAGGTGACGGGGGTAGGCGGACCAGCCGGCCATGATCAGCTTCGGACGGTGCTCGCGCGCGAGGCGCTCCACCTCTGCCATATCGACGAGATGGTCGTGCTCGCGGACGTGGTAGGCCGAGACGTCGTAGAGCTTGCCCGAAAAGTTCAGCTTCATGCCGTGCGTCAGGTGTCCGCCATGGGCAAGTGCGAGACCGAGAATCGAATCGCCCGGCTGCAGCAGTGCCGCCATCGCAGCGGCATTGGCCTGGGCACCAGAGTGCGGCTGCACGTTGGCGAACGACGATCCGAACAAGGCATTCAGCCGGTCGATCGCGAGTTGCTCCATGACGTCGACGTTTTCGCATCCGCCGTAGTAGCGACGGCCGGGGTAGCCCTCGGCGTACTTGTTCGTCAGTACCGAGCCCTGTGCCTGCATCACGGCCAGCGGCGCGAAGTTCTCGCTGGCGATCATCTCGAGCGTGTTCTGCTGGCGGCCGAGCTCGGCACTGATCGCGCGGTGCACCTCGGGATCGAGATCGGCGAGTACGCGGTTCGTCACGCCTCTCGGGTGCGGTGCCGTCGCCGTCGGTGCGAAGTCCTGCGTCAAGATGGCCGCCCTTCTGGAAGATCAATGATCTGGAACTGATATATCAAGATGCCAATAGAGTAAGATCACAACGCAGAGCCGTCAAGGGCGGGGCGTCGACCGGGAGTGAGCACACAAGATGACAATCGGGATTCCACCGGTGATCGATGCAGCGCAGTCCGTCGGAACCAACGCCGATCGGGCGTACGAAATAATGCGTGAGCAGCTGATCATGCTGGAAATTCGGCCCGGCGAGCCCATCAACGACGACCGCCTGGCCGAGCAATTGGGGCTGGGACGAACACCGATTCGTGAGGGTCTCAAGCGACTGGAACGCGAGCGACTCGTCGTCGCCTATCCCCGGCGCGGAACATTTGCGACCGCTGTCGACATGACCGACCTGGCCAACATCTCCGAAATTCGCAAGCAGCTCGAGCCTGCGGCCTCGGCGCGCGCGGCGCGCACGGCCACGCGTGCAGCGCGAGACCGCTTGGCGGAGATGGCTGCCTCCATCGCGAGTATCGACGACACCGACGATTCACGTGAGGTGCTGCGCAAAGATGTTGCAGTGCATCGGGAAATCTATCGGGCGTCGGGAAATCCCCACCTCGAAGACATCCTGGTCAGCCTCGACGCCCATGCCACCCGCATCTGGTGCCTGTTCCTCGACCGACTGCCGAACGTCGCCGGCCATGTTCGTGAACACGTCGTGCTGCTGCAGGCCATCATCGACGGCGATGCCGACACCGCAGCGGAACTGACCCTCGAACACGTCACCGGGTTCGAGAACGCCATCAGGGAATTGCTGTAGTAGCAGCCGAAATACGCTCGGCGGCACCTCTCAATGCGGTCGAGATCGCGTACATCGCCGGGGTGTACTGGCGCCGAGCGAGTGACGCGATGTAGATGACGCGGGTAGGAACCCGATCCGCTTCCGGGAAGGCAACCGCGGTCACGTCGGGTCGGTGATGCACCACCGACAAACGCGGAACCATCGCGATGCCGACGCCTGCGGCCACCATGGCCTCGATCTCCTGGTAGTCGTGTGCCTCGTAGACGACGTCGGGCTCGAATCCTGCTACGCGACAACTGCGATAGAGAACTTCGGTAGCGGGGTGGTCGTTGCTGCGGATGATCCAGCGCGCGCTTTCGAGATCGTGCAGCGACACGTCGTGCTGCTGTCGATCGTCGTCGATCGGCAACAGCAGCACGGTCCGGTCCTCCATCAACGGCTCGAGGGAGAGTGACCGTTCGGCTTCCTCCGTCCAGGCGTAGCTCCACAGCAGCGCCAAGTCGATCTCGCTCGAATGGAGCATGTCGAGCAATTGTGGGCGCACCGCCGACCGAACGCGTACGTCGACGCCGGGCCACCGCGAGTGATAGTCCTTCAACGCGTCGGAGAGCAGGGACGCGCTGACCGTCGGAAACGAGCCGAGTCTCACCGAGCCGCGTTCGAGCCCCCGGATTGCCTCGAGATCGCCGCTTGCGGCGCGCATCTCGCGGCGAAACAGGCGGGCGCGGCTGGTGAGGATCTCGCCGGCCTCGGTGAGCTGCACGCCCCGTGGCAGGCGCGTGAGTACCGGTTGCTTGATGCCGTGTTCGAGCTTGCTGATGCGCTGCGACGCCGCGGAGGGGGTCATGTTCGCCCGCTCGGCACCTGCGGTCAGCGACCCGGCCTCGGCGATGTCGAGCAAGAGGAACAGCGTCACGACGTCGAACGTGTGATTCATGCGCAAATCTTTCAGCAGAGCTAAACGGCTAGGTAGCAAAACGATATTGTCCTAAAAGGCCGAGGTCAATAATGTGACGGAGACAACGTTCGAGTGCGGATGTAACCGAGCACTGACCAGCCACCTGAAAGACGCCCATGACTTCCATCGAGATCCTTCCGCTCATCGCCCTGGTGGCGATGTTCGCGATCGCAACCTTCTTTCCGATCAACATCGGCATCCTCGGCTTCATCGGTGCCTTCGTGGTCGGATACTTCGCGCTGGGGTTCGACGACAAGGAGATCCTCGGCGAGTTCCCCAGCTCGATCGTGTTGACCATCGTCGGCGTCACCTACTTCTTCGGCATGGCCAAACGCAACGGGACCATCGATCTGTTGGTGAACAGTTGCATCAGAGCGGTCAACGGCCGAGTGACGGTGGTTCCGTGGGTGTTCTTCTTCGTCGCC
Source organism: Rhodococcus sp. ARC_M5 (assembly GCF_022810405.1). Taxonomy (GTDB): domain Bacteria; phylum Actinomycetota; class Actinomycetes; order Mycobacteriales; family Mycobacteriaceae; genus Rhodococcoides; species Rhodococcoides navarretei. The sequence continues at coordinate 47,362 of NZ_JALGQE010000023.1, read as the reverse complement.
TCGGTGTTGACGGCGCTGGGCACCTTCAGCCCCGCGGCGGTTGCGCTGATCGTGCCTGCAGCAATGGCGTTCGCAGCTCGCACCGGCATGAGCCCGCTGGTCATGGGCATCATGGTCATCAACGGTGCCCATGCGGGAGCGTTCTCCCCGATCTCCGTGTCCGGCGTTCTGGTTCGCGACATCGTCGAGAACAACGGCCTCGCCCTGAACCCGTGGACGCTGTTCTTCGCCAGCTACGGCATCAACCTGCTGCTCTCGGTGTTGACGGTTGTCGGCTACGCGGCCCTGGCCCGCATGAAGGGCCTCGAGTACACCGCAACGGGGTCCACCGATCCCGCTCCCGGTAGTGGCCCGGTAGGCGGAACACCGGTCAAGACATCTGTCCCCACCGGCGGCGGCACCGGCGGCGGCAACTCGGCAGGCGGCAGCACCCAGGTGCTCACTCGTCCGACAACGACCACGCTGGTCGACGCCCCGGCCCCGGTCACGTTCGTCCAGAAGCTCACGCTCTTCCTCATCGGCGCACTCCTGGTACTCGTTCTCGTACTGCATCTGCCGATCAGCTTCATCGCCATCGGAGCCGGAGCAGTCCTGGCGTTCACGGATCTGAAGAAGCAGAACGAGGCCATCGCAGACATCAGTTGGTCGACGGTTCTGCTGGTCGCAGGCATGGTCACCTACATCTCGATCCTGCAGGAAGTCGGCACCATCGATCATCTCGCCGAGATGGCGATCACCATCGGCGCTCCGATCATCGTGGCCGTCGTGCTCTGCTACGTCATCGGCGTCACCTCGGCGTTCGCGTCCTCCACTGCGCTGCTGGCCGCCGTCATTCCGCTGGCCATGCCGTTGCTGGGAACCGGCGCGCTGCCCGTCGTCGGTGTCGTCGCCGCCCTGGCCATCGCTGCCACCGTCGTCGACGTCTCTCCCTTCTCGACCAACGGTGCGCTCGTACTGGCCAACGCGCAGAACATCGAACGCCCGCGGTTCTATCGTCAACTCCTGCTCAATGCAGGAATCGTCGTGGCCATCGCGCCTGCACTGTGCTGGTTGATCCTGGTCGTCGTTCCCGCCCTGTTCTGACCGAGCAGACGCGTTAAGCACTGCTGCATGGCAAGAACATATTTCGTAATTGTGCTTGATCCTCCTCTGTCGCAGGGTGGAAGCATCGGATCCTGATCGGAAGGCACTGCAGATGTTCACTCTTCGTGGAACGTGGATGCGCGGGGGCACCAGCAAGTGCTGGTTGTTCAATGCGGTCGACATCGACCCGTACGTGGCCGACGCCGGCGGTCTCGACAACATCCTGACCGCGGCCTTCGGTTCCGGTGATCCACGGCAGCTCGATGGAGTGGGTGGGGGCAGCTCGACGACCTCCAAGGCAGCCATCGTTCGACGCTCGAGCGCACCCGGAATCGACGTCGACTACCTCTTCGCTCAAGTAGCCATCGAGAGCCGCACCGTGGAGTGGGGCAGCAACTGCGGGAACTGCGCGACGGCCATCGGTCTCTACGCAGTGCAGACCGGTCTCGTCGCCGTCGACGATCACGTCACCGTGGTGCGGATGCGCAACGAGAACACCGGCGCGATTCTGGCAGCGGAGATCGCCACTCCGGGTGGACGCATTCCTGCCGAGGGAGACGCGTCCGTCCCCGGCACCACCGCCCTCGGCGTCCCGGTGGGGCTCACCTTCACCGATCCGGCTCCGGACCCGGTGACGATGCTTCCCACCGGTGCCGAGATCGATCGGGTTACTCTCGGCGACAGAGACTTCCGAGGAACATTCGTTCGGGCGGGTGCACCCGCCGCCTTGTTCGATGCCGCCGACTTCGGGCTGGACGGTTCGGAGACCAACGATGTTGTCGCCGCGCATGTCCCCACCCTCATCGCGCTGCGCAGGCAGGCAGCAGTACGAATGGGGCTGAGCAAGCCCGAAGAGCCTGTCTCGCATGCTGTTCCGAAGGTCGGGATCGTCGGCCCGCCGCGGGACTACACCACGACCACGGGTGAGCATGTTGCCGCCGCCGACTACGACATCTCGGTACGCATGCTGTCGATGATGGCACCGCACCCGGCAATCGGACTCACCTCAGCGGTGGCCTTGGCAGCGGCCGCGACGGTCCCCGGTGGTGTGGTCACCGCCAACGCCCGCATCGGCTGGCCCGGATCACTCCGCATCGGTACCGCGGCAGGTGTGCTCGACGTCGACTACGTCACCGACGGCGACGGACTTCTGCACTCGGTCACGCTTCATCGGGCGGTGCGCCGGATCGCCACCGCCGATCTGTTCGTGGTGCCTGTGCCCGCACTGGTCGGTGCCTGATCGGATCGAGCGGCATCGCTTTTCACAATCGAGCGGCCACCTCTTCGAACATCTTCAGTAGCACGGTCGCGCTCGGCGACAGCTTCTGTTCCGCCAGGTGGGCCAGCAGGATTCGCCGAGACGGCGCGCCCGTCAACGGGACCAGGCGCACGTCGTCTCGAATGTTGGACAAAGCCATGCGCGGCGCGAACGAGACGCCGAGGTCCACTGCCACCATTGCCTGCGCTTCCTGGTAGTCGTTCGCAGCGAACGAGACCGAGGGCGAGAACCCGGCGGCATGGCATGCGCGTTCGAGTGCAGTACCCACCGGATGGGTATCTTCTCGGGTGATCCACTGCTCGTGTTCCAACTCGCTCATGTGAACCGAACTACGCTCGGCCAGAGGGTGATTGACTGCGACGACGAGCATCGTGGGGTCGACCATGAGTTGGTGCACGGTCAGTTCTGCGTCGGTGATTCGAGCCCATTCGTAGTCCCAGAGCAGCGACAGCTCCACCTCTCGGGTGTCGAGCATTCCCCGTAACCCCGCGAACCGAGAGCTACGCACCGTCAGGGCCACCGCGGGATGACGAGACTTGAACAGCTTCACCACGGGCGGCAGGAGACTGGCTCCCGCCGTGGGGAAGGTTCCGATGCGCAGTGTTCCGGCGCGTAAGCCGGAGAGGTCTTCGAGTTCGTTTCGCGCAGCACGTAACTGAATCTCGATTCGTTCTGCATGCCGGACCAGAACTTCACCGGCCTCGGTCAGGCGAACGCCCCTGGCATGGCGCTCCAACAGTGGTTGCCCCGCCTCGAGCTCGAGCTTGCTCAATTGTTGTGAGACCGCAGATGTGGTGAAGCTCAGTCGAGTTGCGGCCGCCGTGATGGATCCGCTTCGTACGACCTCCAGCAGGAGCAGCAGGCGTCGGGTATCGAACATGCGCGAACCGCCTTCAGAAAAAGTTAAGGGATCTCGACTTTTTCGTAATTGTACTCGACGGCTGTGTGATGCAGGCTATGTACAACACCAACACGAGAGCTGCATCACACAAGCGCTCAGCTTCCCGAATGTTCAACGGCTCGAACGTTTTCGAGAGCAACGATCGAAAGGCAATCCGAGGATGTATTCATTGCGTGGCACGTGGATGAGGGGAGGGACCAGCAAGTGCTGGCTCTTCAGCTCCGTCGACGTCGAGCCACTGATCGAGCAAGCAGGAAGCCTGGACGAAATACTGGTTTCCGCCTTCGGATCCGGGGATCCGCGCCAGCTCGACGGCGTCGGCGGCGGTAGCTCGACCACGTCCAAAGCAGCGATCGTCAGTAGGTCCTCCGAGGACGGCATCGACGTGGACTACCTCTTCGCGCAGGTTGCCATCGGCGACCGAAAAGTGGAGTGGGGAAGCAACTGTGGAAACTGTGCAACAGCCATCGGGCTTTACGCGCTGCAGCAGGGTTTGGTTGCGGTCGATCAGGTCACCACTGTCGTGCGACTGCGCAATCGCAACACCGGGGCGGTACTGCTCACCGAGATCGACACCCCGGGCGGGGTCGTACCGTCCGAGGGTTCGGCCCAGGTTGCCGGCACGTCCGCGCTCGGAGTTCCGGTAGGGCTGACGTTCGTCGACCTCGCCGCCGATCGCACTCGCCTGCTCCCGACCGGCGCAGTCGAGGACACCGTCGAACTGCGCGGTTCGCGGTACCGCGGCACCATGGTCGTCGCCGGAGCCCCCGCTGCATTGTTCGACGCATCCGATCTGGGAATGACCGGGGCCGAGACCGCTGCCGAACTGACCGAACGCGTTCCGCTCCTGGTCGAATTGCGCCGTAGTGCAGCACTGCTCATGGGTCTGTCTCGCCCGCAGGATCCGATCACGCACGCAGTGCCGAAGGTCGGCATCATCGCGTCCCCGGTGGACTACTGCCTCGAGGACGGCACAGTCGTCACGGCCGGTGAATACGACGTCTGCGTGCGGATGCTGTCGATGATGGCACCACACCCGTCGATCGGTCTGACGTCGGCGGTGGCGGTCGCCGCTGCCGCAACCGTGCGCGGCGGTGTGGTGGACCGAGTCATCGACGGTGCCACTACCTCGACCCTGCGCCTCGGAACGCCTGCCGGTGTGCTGTCGGTCGACGTCGACATCACCGCGGACGGCAACCTCGCCAGCGTGACCCTGCATCGCGCTGCACGACGGATCGCGACAGCGGAACTGTTCGTTTCCGTTGCTGCGACGGCACTTTCGATCGGATAGCTCCACCTGTGAACACGGCTTCGACGACTGAAGAAAAGGAAGATCATGAAGGTTAGCATCGAGAATCTGAGCCTCGCCTACTCGGGAAACACTGTTGTCCGCGACCTCGACCTGGAGATTGCCGACGGAGAATCCCTGGTGTTGCTGGGACAGTCCGGCTGCGGTAAGACCAGCACGATGCGCTGTGTCGCAGGGCTCGAGACCCCGAGCGCCGGCCGCATCACCATCGGCGATCGCGTCGTCCACGACTCCGACAAGAACAAGACGATCCCGCCGCACAAGCGCAACGTGGGCATGGTCTTTCAGTCCTACGCGGTGTGGCCGCACCGGACGGTGTTCGACAATGTGTCGTTCTCACTGAAGATGCAGAAGGTCGACAAAACCGAAATGAACCAGCGCGTCCTCGAAGCCCTGGATCTGGTCGGGCTGGGGGAGATGGCGCATCGGGGTGCGAGCCTGCTCAGTGGTGGCCAGATGCAGCGTGTGGCGCTGGCTCGGTCGCTGGTGATGCGTCCCAGCGTTCTGCTCCTCGACGAGCCGCTGTCGAACCTGGATGCGCGGTTGCGTGAACGACTCCGGATGGAACTGCGCGAGTTGCAGCTTCGCCTCGGATTGACCACCGTGTACGTCACGCACGATCAGGTCGAGGCGTTCGCCCTCGCGGACCGCATTGCGCTGATGCAGGACGGACGCATCGTGCAGATCGGTACTCCGGAGGACATCTACACCGCACCGAGGTCGGCCTCGGTGGCCGAGTTCCTCGGTGTCGGCAACATCTTCCGCGCCACGGCTGCGTCGGGACCGAGCTCGATGATGGAGCTGACGGAGTTCGGACAGATCGCAGTGTCGGTCGATGCAGCTTCGGCGGCCGACGGCCCCGTCGTGGTGTGCTTGCGGCCCGAGGATCTGTTGGTCACGCCGTTGGACGATGCCGAGCCCGAGGGCCAGTCCTGGATGGGCACAGTCGATGTCGCCAGCTACCAGGGCGCGTCCATTCGGTACCGCGTCACACTGGACGACGGTCCCGAGATCGAAGCCGTCGCCACCGGTCACGCCAGCCGGATCCTTGGTATGGGAGAACGTGCACGGGTCACCGCAGTTCCCGGTGGAGCTCAGGTTCTCGTCGACGATCGCGTCGCCTCCGAGGCGGTGCCGGTATGAGCGCCCCTACCGACGATCGGCCCGTCACCACGACGAAGCCTCCGGTCGACACACCGGCTCCCCAGCGCAGGCCCGGTCTGAAGAAGTGGATTCCGACGCTTCTGCAGTTGGCCTTGCTGACCGTGATCGTGCTGTTCCCGATGTTCTTCATCGTGATGGGTGCGTTCACCGACAACACCGAACGCACCTCGCTGTTCGATTTCGGTAACTTCACTCTCGACAACTTCGCGCTGCTCGGCTCGTCGACCGCGCAGAGTGCCCTGTGGAACTCCGCTCTCGTCGGCATCGGATCCTCGATCGTCGCGCTGGCAATCGGGTGCACGCTCGCTTTCCTGGCTGCGCGCACCAACGTTCCGGGTCGAAAGATGATCTACGGCATCGGTATTGCGCCGCTGTTCCTGCCCGCACTCGTCGGCGCGTTGGCATGGGCACTACTGGCAGGCCCGGCCACCGGCTACATCAACCTGATTCTGACCGCGATCGGCCTGCCCGGCTTCATCGACATCTACAGCTTCGGCGGCATGATCTTCATTCTCGGCATCTACTACGCCCCGTACCCGTTCCTGATGGTCCACTCCGCGCTGTCGCTGATGAACCCGGACCTCGAAGACGCGGCCAGCCTGCACGGTGCCAAGCTGACGAAGATGCTGAGCAAAATCACTTTTCCGCTCGTCATGCCTGCCGTGATCGGTTCGGGCATCCTGGTTTTCGCGCTCACCGTGGAGAACTTTCCGGTCGCACAGGTGATCGGTGTGCCCGGCGGAGTCGACACCCTGCCGACCCTGATCTACCGATTGATGAATGCCTCGCCGGCCCGCGGCAACGACGCAGCTGCTGTCGCCGTCGTACTCACCGTCCTGTTGGTCGCCGTCGTCGCGTTCCAACAGCGGGCCATGAGCAGCAAGGAGTACACCACCGTCAGCGGTAAAGGTGTTCGAGCGCGGCAGGTTCCGCTTCGGGCATGGCGCATCCCGGCTGCAGTGTTCGCGTGGGTGTACTTTGCACTGGCCGTTCTCCTGCCGCTCATCGCCCTGGTGTTGGCTGCGCTGCAGACCAGCCCGTACGTGGCGAACATCGGGCAGCTCTTCGATTCCGGTGCCCTCTCGCTCTGGGGGCTGGGAGAAACGTTGCGCAGTGCCGACTTCCGCGATGTGATGACCAACAGTGTGATCGTCGGTGTCGCTACCGCAGCGGTAGGTACTGCCTTCTGCTTCGTACTGGCGTACACGCGGTATCGCACGAATGCTCCGGGTCGAAAGCTGTTGGAGTACCTGGCAATGCTGCCGCTCGCCGTTCCTGCCATCGTGCTCGGCCTCGGTCTGCTTTGGACGTGGCTGGCGCTTCCGCTGCCGATCTACGGAACTCTCGCGGTGCTGGTCATCGCGTTCGTCGCTGTCACCATTCCGCAGGGCTACCGCGGTGTATCGGCGTCGATCATCCAGCTGGACAAAGACTTGGAAGACAGCGCCGTCATGTTGGGTGCACGGCGGCACCGGGCGATCTCGTTCGTCACCGCGCCGCTGCTCAAGGTCGGTCTGTCCTCGACCTTCCTGCTGCTACTGATGTTGTCCATGCGTGAGCTCACCGCCGCGTTGTTCCTGTTCACCTCCGACACCCGGTTGCTGTCGATCGCGATCTTCGACGCCTACGACAACGGCTCGTTCCAGTCGGCAGCCGAGTTGAGCCTGCTGTACTGCGTCGTGATCGGTGTGCTTGCCGTCCTCTCGCGCCGCTTCGGATCCAAGGAAACCGTCTGATGAGAAAAATGATCACAGCAATCGCGCTCGGCGTCACAGCGGCAATGGGCACAGCATGCTCGCCGCCGCCGGAACGCCCCGATCTGGCTCGGGCTGCGGAGGAGATCATCACCGACAATGGTCTTGTCATCGACGGTGAGCAGATCGCCGATCCGGATCTGTGGACGCAGGCCCAGGCCGAGGGTGGCATCACCCTCTACAGCGGGTACACCGCAGTCACCGAGGCCACGGTGTTGAAGAACTTCGAGAAGGACACCGGACTCGAGGTCGAGCTCGTCCGACTCACCCCCAACCGGCTGTACGAGCGACTGGTGGCCGAGTACGGTGCCGGCCGACTGGACGCGGATGTCGTGCGCATTTCCGATGCGGGCTTCGTCAGCGGACTCAGCGAGCGCGGTATCTTCCAGCCGTACACGCCTCCGACGGCCACCGAACTGCAGGACGACGTGGTGTTCGACGGTGGCAACTACTACCGCACCTTCGACCCGATCTACACCATGGGCTACAACAGCGCGCTCATCGAGGGCAGCGACAGGCCGGCGGCGTGGACAGATCTTCTCGACGATCGGTGGAGAGGCAATCTGGGTATCGCTCAGGCCGGAGCCGGCGGTAGTGCACTGGCGTTGACTCGGTTCCAGCGCGAGGTACTCGGCGACGACTACCTCCGTGAGTACTCATCGGAAGCAAGGGTTTTCGATTCCATCGGAGCCCAGCTCGATGCGCTCGCTCGCGGCGAGATCGAAGCCGGGACCGTGGTGGTGAGCAGCGTCAACATCGCGAACAACGAGAATGCGCCGGTCAACTTCGTGGTACCGGAAGAGGGACTCACCGCCTACGACTACTACACCGGTGTTGCGTCCACGGCGAAAAACATCGCGGCCGCGCAGGTGTTCATGAACTGGAACCTCTCCAAGAGGGGTCAGCAGGTGTTCAGCGATCTCGGTGAGTACTCGGTGCGCAACGATATCGATCCGCCGGTGATTCGCGGTATCGAGCTCCCGGAGTTCACCGACCCCAAGGTCAATCGAATCACACAGTCGGGGTCGATCGAGAACTCCGCCGACGACCAAGATGCCTGGAACGCGATCTTCGGTTACAACGAATAACGCGCACGACCGGAGCTACACACCACCGAGGACCGCGTCGACCAGATCTTCTGCGTAGATGCGGTCCTCGGTGCGGTTTCGATCGGCATCGGTGCGATGCGAGAAGATGACGTGGCTGAGTACCGCCCCGGTCACCAGTTCGAGAATTCTCGTCGTATCGGCCGACTCGGGCAGCTCGCCCCGACTCTGGGCTCGGTGCACGATGAGGCGCGCCGCGACCAACCGACTCTTGTTGAGCGTCTCCATCATTCGGCCCAGCAGGTCGGGATGCACCCGCGCATCGAGGGCGACCCTCAGGCTGACCAAACCGGCGGTTCCTCCGTAGCCCTGCAGAAGCTGCACCGCGAGTTCGGTGAGGTCCGCCCGTAGCGTGCCGAGGTCGATCGGCGTCGCGAGTGGACTTCGGGCCTCCAGTGCATCGACCACCAAGGCCCCCTTGGATTCCCAGCGTCGGTAGAGCGCGGCCCTCCCGACCGACGCGCGGCGGGCAACGGCGTCGAGTGTGAAGCCGGACCACCCCTTTTCCCAGTACACCTCGAGCGCTGCGTCGTAGACGCGGTCTTCCAGATGCGGATCGCGCGGACGTCCCCGTCTGCTCCTGGCTTCGTCGGTCACCTTCGGATTGTCGCACCTGGCGACATTGCAGACAATCTCTGTCTGTAATAGGTTTCCGTTCATGAGTTCTCCACGCCACGAGGCGTCGACGGTGGATCCGACACGCGTTCCGGTGATCGTGGCTATCGGGGAAACGAGCGGCCGCGGCGAACCCATGGGCGTCGAACCCATGGAACTGATCACGCTGGCTGCCACTGCGGCTCTTCGGGACTCGCAGTCGTCGGAGCCGTGGATTCGACGCGCGGACAGCATCGCGTTCTGCCACATCGCCAGCTGGGCCTACGCCAGTCCCGCCGCTGCGCTGGCACGTGGATTCGGTGCCACACCCGCAGATCTGTTCGACGCTCCGATCGGCGGGCAATGGCCTGCGCGGCTTCTCGATCGCGCGGCCGCGCGCATTGCCTCGGGAGAGTCGACGGTGGCGGTGATCGCGGGCGGTGAAGCCCAGGCCTCGATGAGCGCGCTGGTCAAGGCCGGTCGAGACCCCGTCGAAGACGGAGGGTGGAGCACCGATCCGGGCGGTCCGCCCACCTTCGATCTGGACCAACTGGGCAGCGCCGCAATGCAGGACGCCGGTCTGATCTCGCCGGTTCGGATCTATCCGTTGTTCGAGAGCCGCTTCAGATTCGAGTCCGGAATGGACCCGGAAGCACGGCAGGCCGAGTGCAGCGAGATGTATGCCGCCTTCTCCGTTGTTTCCGAGAAGAATCCGTACTCGTGGAACGGCCGTGCGCGGACGGCTGCAGACATCGGCACGCCGTCGGCGAAGAATCGCATAGTGTGCGAGCCGTATCCGCTGTCGATGAACGCCATGCCGTTCGTCGACCAGGCCGCATGCATCGTTCTGACGAGCTTGGCCGAAGCCCGTGAACGCGGTGTGCCGGAGCGCGACATCGTGTACGTCTGGGGCGGTGCGGGTTCCGAGGACTCGGTGGACATTCTGGACCGCACTGGTTTCGGCAGATCCGACGCGATGGACAACGCGTTGGACCGAGCGTTGAATGCCGCAGAGATCGGAGTCGAGCAACTCGACGTGCTCGATGTCTACAGCTGCTTCCCGATCGTGCCGACGCTCGCCACCCGCCACCTCGGAACGCCGAAATCATTGGTGCCCAGTGTGACCGGGGGGCATTCGTCGTTCGGCGGGCCGCTGAGCAGTCATTCGTTGCATTCGATCACTGCCTCTGTCCGTGAGATTCGCGCGGGGAAGACCTGTGCACTGGTGCACGCGAACGGTGGCTACCTGACGTATCACCACTCCGTGCTGCTCAGTGGCGACCAGCATCCACTCGGCTACATCGGAAGTCCCGAACCCGTTGTGCTGGCGACGGACCCACCGCCTCGAGGACCTATCGAGGACGGCGATCTCACGGTGGAAACTGTCTCCGTCGAGCATTCTCGTCAGCAGGAGCCGAACCAGGCGTTCGTCGTCGGCCGAGACATCAGTGGCCGACGCGTCGCCGCACAGACGGCACCCGGTGACACGGCCAGCGCCCATGCGCTGTCGTTGTATCGGAACAATCCTGCATGCGAAATCATCGGGACCACAATCACTGTCGAGATCAGCGAAGGGAACATTCGTGTCCGAGGCCAGTAGCACCGAACCTGTCGTCCTGACGAGGCGGGAAGGCCATGTACTCGTCGTCACGATCAATCGGCCGAGGGCGGCCAACAGCATCGACGCCCGCGTGCACACGTTGCTCGGGGAGGCGTGGGAGTCGGCCGAGGCGGATCGCGACATCAGGGCCATCGTCCTGACCGGTGCGGGTTCGGCGACCTTCTGTGGCGGTGCCGATCTGAAAGCACTCGGAACCGGAGGGCCTGCCGCGGTCACCCCACTAGACACCGAGCACTGGGGGTTCGCCGGGATTGTCCAACACCCGATATCGGTACCCGTCATCGCGGCCGTGAACGGGTCGGCGATGGGAGGAGGAACCGAGATCGCCCTGGTCTCGGATATGGTCGTCGCCTCGGACACGGCCGTGTTCGGCCTGCCCGAGATTCGCCGCGGACTCATCGCCGGTGCAGGTGGTGCTTTTCGGCTGATGTCGGCCGTCCCGGAACACATCGCGCTGGAGATGATCTTGACGGGGCAGCCGATTTCCGCGCAGGATGCGGCGCGGTGGGGGTTGGTCAACAGGGTGGTCGCGCAGAACGACGTCCTCGACACGGCACTCGGTCTCGCAGGCCTCTGCGCGGAGGGTGCGCCGCTCGCAGTGCGCGCCTCCAAACGGCTGGCCCGACGCATCACTGATGGAACGATCGCGCACGAAGAAGACTCGTGGTTGCAGAACCGTCAGGAACTGGATCGACTCACCACCACGAAGGATGTCATCGAAGGAATCACCGCGTTCCTGCAGAAACGCGATCCGACCTGGACCGCGCAGTGAGCCCTCGGCATCGAGGGCGCCACCAGGAATGGGTGCGTTCACAATTCGAGCAGGTAACAAATCGGCAGCAACGGTGGACAGGGCCGCTTCGGTAAACAAAAGTTAAAGGTCGGCGACGGCACGCCCCAACGACCGAGCAGGATCCGAATCCGACGAACCGTGCCGTCGAGGATGGTGACGGCAACCGTGGACACACTTGCTCGCAAACTGGGCCTCAGAACCGACAATCACATCTTCTTCGTTTCGGCCGGGCTGACGATCGCGCTGCTGGTCTTGTTCCTCGTCTTCCAGGACTGGGTGGGGAACGCGTTCGGGGTCGGGAGGGAGTGGATCGTCACCAACCTCGGGTGGTTCTTCATCATCGGCGTCACGGTGTGGTTGGTGTTTCTGATCTGGGTCGCCGTCAGCAGGTACGGTCATCTGCGGCTCGGGGAAGACGACGACCGACCTCAGTACTCGAACCTGTCGTGGTTCGCCATGCTGTTCGCGGGTGGAATCGGCACCGTGCTGATGTTCTGGGGTGTGGCAGAACCGATTTCGCACTTCTCCGCCCCACCCTTCGACGGCGTGGAGCCGTACAGCGTCGAAGCGTCCCAGGACGCGATGAGCATCTCCCTCTATCACCTCAGCCTGCATACCTGGGCGATCTTCACCTTGCCGGGGTTGGCGTTCGGATTCTTCATCTACCGGTACAAGTTGCCGATGCGCGTGTCGTCGGTGTTCTATCCGATTCTGAAGGAACGCATTTCGGGTCCGATCGGTAAGACGATCGACGTGTTCGCGGTATTGGGCACGATCTTCGGACTGGCAGTGTCGCTGGGGCTCGGCACCTCTCAGATCAATGCCGGCTTGAGTGAGCTCGTCGGACTTCCCGATGCCGTGTGGTCGAAGGTGCTGATCATCGGCCTGCTCACTCTGGTTGCGACGGTCTCGATTGCCGTCGGGTTGGACAAGGGTGTGCGTCGGCTGTCCAACCTGAACATCCTCGTCGCGGTCGGTTTGATGATCTTCGTGCTGATCGCGTCGGATACCGTCTTTCTGCTGCGCCAGGTGTTCGAGAGCTTCGGCAACTACGCACAGGACATCGTTCCGTTGTCCTTCTGGAACGACGCCATGGCCGAGTTCACCTCCGATGGCGGGTGGGGATGGCAGGGCGGTTGGACCGTCTTCTACTGGGCGTGGACCGTCACCTGGGCCCCGTTCATGGGCGTCTTCCTCGCACGCATTTCGCGTGGCCGCACGATCCGCCAATTCGTCGTCGGTGTGCTGGTGGCTCCCTCGCTGTTCACGCTGGTGTGGTTCGTCGTATTCGGTTGGTCGGCAATGAGAATCGACGGAATCGGGGGTAGCGGCGGTCCGATCTCGGAAGCAGTGTCCGAGAGCGTGCCGTTGGCGATGTTCACGTTCTTCGAGAACTTCCCTGCCGCGACCCTGGTTCAAGGGATCGCAGTGGTCGTCGTGGCACTGTTCTTCGCGACCTCCTCGGACTCGGCATCGCTGGTGATCGACATGCTGTGTTCCGGTGACGGTGAAGCAGGCCCCGTGCGGCAACGAGTGTTCTGGGGCGTCACCGAGGGCGCGGTGGCCGCAACGTTGATCGTGCTCGGCGGTGAGGCGGGGCTGCAAGCCCTGCAGCAGGTCATCACCGTGATCGGACTACCGATCTTCATTCTGGTGTCGCTGATGATCATTGCGTTGGTGATGGGCCTGCGAGCCGAGAAGGTGAAGGTGCAGCCGCTCACCCGAGCGCAATTCCGTGAACACAACGGCCAATCGACCGTCACCGAGTCCGAGAAAGTGCGGTCGTCTCCCCTGGCCAGAGACTCCGGCGACGACTGATTCCGACCTCGGCGGTGTGGAGCGTAGTGCGAGGCCGTTCGGGATGAAGCGGGTGATTCGCGGGGCTCTGGCCGTTGTTCTGGTCGCGCCGCTCAGCGTGGCACTGACGTTCGCTCGGCCGGGCGTCGCTCATGCCTGCTCGTGTGCCTACAACACAGACGGAACGCAAGCCGAACAGCAACTGGAGGACTTCTCCTCGGGGGACAACGCTGTATTCACCGGAACGGCGGTCGCCGAGCGGCGAGAAGGTTTCACCGTCTACTACGACTTCGATGTCCGCGAGATATTCCGTGGCGACGTCGGCGCGAAGACGACGTTGTCCACTGCACGTGACAGCGCAGCGTGTGGAACCGGCTTCGACCTGAAAGAGGAGTACCTCGTCTTCGCCGGCACCTACGACACACAGGACGCACCGTGGTCGGTAACAATGTGCTCGGCAACAACGCTCTCCACCAACGAACTCACCCGGGCTGCGACGCTGAAGCAGTTCGGAGAACCCCGAGCCGTGACAGCGGACGAGCGTGCCGCCGCGGACTACCCGCAGGGCCTATCGATCGTCCAGTGGATGGGTATCGGTGTCGCTGCCGGCCTGTTCGCCGCCGGAACGATGTGGATACTCCGAAGAGCACGGCACTGATCGGCGAGGCCCGTATCGGTCGCGGAAGATCGCCGCTTTTGTGTCCGTGCAGTAGGCCACTGCGATTCTGGGTGATGTGTGACCGCAGTCGTCTCGCACTCGCTGGCCCGGTAGCTGCCTATCGAAGGTTCTGTGGTCGGCTGACCCCATGCGAATTTCGACATCCACCCGACTGATCACCCTGATCGCGATGGCGACGCTGACCGCTGGCGTTGCCTGTTCCTCGACGACCGTCACCGAACCACCACGACCCGACACGAGCACAGCCCAGTCCGCCACCGAGCAAGCGTCGACCGACCGGAACTATCTCGAACTCGAGGCAAGAGAGACCGCCCGTCTCGGAGTCAGTGCCATCGATCTCGTCTCCGGTGCGACCGAGACATATCGCGGCGACGAACGGTTCGCGTTCTGCTCTACGTTCAAGGTGTATGCCGTCGGCGCAGTTCTAGCAGCTGTGGATGCCGGAGAACTGCAGCTGACCGACACCAGAACGATCACCGCGGAAGACAAGGTGCCCGAGTCCGCAGTCGATTGGGAACCAGGCTCCGTGGTCACGATCGCAGATCTGGCGGCGGCCGCGCTGACCGAGAGCGACAACACCTCCGGCAATCTTCTGATCCGCGAGGCCGGTGGAACAGCGGCTCTCACCGAGTTCGCGAGGTCGCTGGGCGACACCGAATTCCGGCTCGATCGCGTCGAGCCGGAACTCAACACCGCCGTACCTGGCGATCCACGGGACACCACGACACCGAACTCGATGGCCGCCGGCTACCGAACTCTGCTCGACGGCGACGTACTGACGCCGGCCTCGCGCGATCAGTTGCTGGCGTGGATGGCCGACACCCGGACTTCCGAGGCCCGGTTCCGCGCCGGAATCCCCGAACAGTGGACCTCGGCAGACAAGACCGGCACCGGTAGCTATGGCGTCTCCAACGATGCCGGACTGCTACTCGGACCGGACGGGCAGAAGATCCTGCTGGTCGTTCTCAGCGCGACGACCTCTGGCGTCGAGGATTCACCCGCTATGAATTCCCTCGTTGCCGACGCGACCCGGACGGTCGTCGACGCAGTGCAGTGATTCGCGCCGGTCTACGACGGCCGTCTTGCGATGATGCGTCGAGCATGCGCCAGCACCGGGGCATCGACCATCCGACCTCGGAAGGTGAAGACGCCGCGGTTCTGCGCCACCGCGTCGAGCACGGCCGTCGCCCATTCGATGTCCTCGTCAGTCGGCGCATAGGCCTGGCGAATAACCGGGATGTGGCTCGGGTGAATGGCCACCTTGCCGTCGAAGCCGACGGCTACCGCGTCCTCGGTTTCGACGCGGACACCGTCGAGATCGGGGATGTCGAGGAACACCGAGTCCAATGCGAACAGCCCCCGGGCCTTGGCTGCGAGCAGCGTCTGTGACCGAACATGCTGTGCCACATCGCGGTACTGCCCGCCCGAGTACCTGCTCGAATTGCCACCCATGGCTGCGACCAGATCCTCTGCACCCCACATGGCACCGATGGCGTTGTCGGCGGCGAGGGCGTCGAACACCGTCATCGCACCGAGCGGGGACTCGATCAGCGCGACGACATTGAGTGGAGCCAGAGCCGCGATCTGTTCGGCCGATTCACATTTGGGCAGCATCACGGTTGTGTACTCGGTGCGCTTCAGCGCCGCGAGGTCCGCGGCCTGATCGTCGGTGCCGTGCGCGTTGACTCGGACGATGGTGCGAGCCGGATCCAGCGGTGTCGACACGACGGACTCGCGGGCGTCGGCTTTGTCTTCGGCACCGACGGCATCCTCGAGGTCGAGTATGACCACATCGGCTCGGGCTGCGGCCTTCTCGTAGCGCTCGGGCCGGTCCGCCGGGCAGAACAGCCATGCCGGACCAGGGGGTAGCCAACTCATGCGGAACCCTCCGGGCGCATCCGGACGAGCGTCTTGCGAACCGCGATCGCGACGATGTCACCGTGTTGGTTTCGGCCGGTATGAGTGAAGGTCACGATCCCCTCGCCGGGCCGAGACTTCGATTCGCGCTTGTCCGAGATCACGGTTTCGGCGTAGAGGGTGTCGCCGTGGAACAGCGGCTTGGGAAACGACACCTCCGAGAAGCCGAGGTTCGCGACGATGGTGCCCTGGGTCAACTGCGTCACCGACAGTCCGACGAGGGTCGAGACGGTGAACATCGAGTTCACCAGTCGCTGGCCGAACGCTGTTGTCTCACTGTAGGCCGCGTCGAGATGCAGGGCCTGGGTGTTCATCGTCTGTGTGGTGAACAACGTGTTGTCGGCCTCGGTGATGGTGCGGCCGGGTCGGTGCTCGTAGACGGTGCCGAGTTCCATCTCCTCGAACCACAGGCCGCGCTGGCGAATGCGCTTGTCGCTCACAGTCCCAAGCTCCGGGCGATGAGCATCAGCTGCACCTCGGTTGTACCCTCACCGATTTCGAGGATCTTGCTGTCGCGGTAGTGGCGAGCGACCACGTACTCGTTCATGAAGCCGTAGCCGCCGTGGATCTGCGTGGCGTCGCGCGCGTTGTCCATGGCCGCCTCGGAGGCGACGAGCTTGGCGATGGACGCGGCCTTCTTGAACGGCTTGCCCGCCAACATCAATGCCGCTGCGTCGTAGTACGCGGTTCGCGCGGTGTGGGCGCGGGCCTCCATGCGAGCGATCTTGAACGAGATCGCTTGGTTGCGCGCGATCGGGGCACCGAAGGCCTCACGCTCCTTGGCGTATTTCACGCTCTCGTCCACGCAACCCTGCGCGGCACCGACCGACACTGCGGCGATGGCGATCCGTCCCTCGTCGAGGATGTGCAGGAAGTTCGCGTATCCACGGCCTTCCTGCCCGAGCAGATTCTCCTGTGGCACGCGCACATCGGTGAAGCTGAGCGGGTGCGTGTCCGACGCGTTCCAGCCGACCTTGTTGTAGGCCGCCTCTGCGACGAAGCCGGGAGTGTCGGTGGGGACGAGGATCGAGGAGATCTGCTTGCGTCCGGTCGCTTCGTCGACGCCGGTCACCGCGGTGACGGTGACGAGCTCGGTGATGTCGGTGCCGGAGTTGGTGATGAACTGCTTGCTGCCGTTGATGATCCAGTCGCCACCGTCGCGCTTTGCGGTGGTCTTGGTGCCGCCCGCGTCGCTGCCGGCGCCGGGCTCGGTCAGACCGAACGCGGCCAGGGCCTTGCCTGCGGTGAGCTTGGGCAGCCACTGCTGCTTCTGCTCGTCGTTTCCGAAACGGTAGACGGGCATGGCACCGAGCGAGACGCCGGCTTCGAGCGTCATGGCGACGCTCTGATCGACCTTGCCGAGCTCCTCGAGTGCCAGGCACAGGGCGAAGTAGTCGCCGCCCATACCGCCGTACTCCTCGGGGAACGGCAGACCGAACAGGCCCATCTCGGCCATCCCGGCGACGACCTCGTACGGAAACGAGTGCTCGGCATCGTGTTTCGCCGAGACCGGTGCGACGACCGTGCGGGTGAAGTCGGCAACGGATTTGACCAGTTGTTGGTACTCGTCGGGCAGATTCGACGACGACAGGTGATCGGTCATGGCTGGTCCTCTTCGGTGTGGGTGGGAACGATTCGGGCGAGGATCTGGTCGACGCGGACCTGATCCCCCACTGCGACAGTGAGTTCGACCGTGCCGTCGATCGGGGTGGTCAGGGTGTGTTCCATCTTCATCGCCTCGACGACGACGATGGCCGTGCCTGCGGTGACGGCGCTACCGGAGTCGGTTCCGATCGCGATGATCGAACCCGGCATCGGCGAGAGGATCTCGGCGTCACCGGAGTGGACATCGTCTGCGCGGACGCTCGCCTCGGCAATCCGATCGATTCGCCAGGTGCCGCGGGAGCTGGAAATCCAGGTAGCCGAGCCGATTCGGGCGAAGGTCATCGATTCGCGTAGGCCGTCGACGACGATATTCACGGAATCTTCGGTGCCCGTTGCGCGGAGGGTGCGCGGCGATCCGTCGTCGACGACGACTGTCGCCGCACCGAGGGGTCCCGTGATGGACACGTGCGCCGTCCGACCTCCCGACGCGAGTCGACGGTGGAACGGAGCATGCGTTCCGACTCGCCACCCTGATGGAGTTGCCCAGATGTCCTGGCCCGCCGACTGCCACGTGTCGAGCCACTCCACTGCGGTGGCGGCGATCAATGCCTCGTCGGTCGCCTGGGCGGCTGCGAAATGCTCGACGCGACGGTCGAGCAGGCCGGTGTCGAGATTGCCGTCGCGAACGTCGTTGTCGGCGAGCAGGAACCGTGCGAACTCGATGTTGGTGACGACCCCGAGTACCGCGGTGTCGGCCAACGCCCGATCGAGGCTGCGCAGTGCGGTCGCGCGATCGGGTCCGTGCGCGATGACCTTCGAGAGCATGGGATCGTAGTTGCTGCCCACCTCGGTTCCGACGGCAAGTCCGGAGTCGACGCGGATTCCCGAGCCGGTGGGTTCACGCAATCCGACGACGGTGCCGCCGGTGGGGAGGAATCCGCGTCCGGGATCCTCGGCGTAGACGCGCGCTTCGATCGCATGCCCGGTAAGCGTGATGTCGTCCTGCTCGAGAGTCAGAGGCTCGCCCGATGCCACCCGAACCTGCCACTCGACGAGGTCGAGGCCGGTGACCATCTCGGTGACCGGATGCTCGACCTGGAGCCGAGTGTTCATCTCCATGAAGAAGAACTCGTCGGGACTGTCGGCCGAGACGATGAATTCGACTGTGCCGGCACCGGAATAGTCCACGCTGCGGGCGGTGTTGCAGGCGGCCTCGCCGATGCGCGCCCGGGTCTGTTCGTCGAGCAGCGGTGACGGTGCTTCTTCGATGACCTTCTGATGGCGTCGCTGGAGGCTGCACTCGCGTTCACCGAGGTGGATGACATTGCCGTGTCCGTCGGCGAGGATCTGTACTTCGATGTGCCGGGGCCGCAACACGAATCGTTCGAGGAAGAGGGTGTCGTCACCGAATGACGACGCCGCTTCACGGCGAGCGCTGGTCAATGCCGCGGGAAGGTCCTCGGCGCGCTCGACGAGCCGCATACCCTTTCCGCCGCCACCGGCGGAGGGCTTGACGAGCACCGGGAAGCCGACGTCCGGCGCGCCGGCGATGAGATCGGCGTCGGTGAGGCCCGGGCGAGAGATTCCCGGGACTACGGGCACACCGAATGCGCTGACTGCGGCCTTCGCCGTGATCTTGTCGCCCATCACTTCGATCGCTTTCGCGGGAGGCCCCAGAAAGGCGATTCCGGCTTCGGCGCAGGCGGAGGCGAACTCGGAGTTCTCGGAAAGAAATCCGTAGCCGGGGTGAATGCCCTGTGCTCCTGTGGCTTTCGCCGCCGCGATCACCTTGCCGATGTCGAGATAGCTCTCGCGAGCGCTGGCCGGTCCGAGCCGCACGGCCGTGTCGGCCTCACGGACGTGGCGGGCATCGGCGTCGGCGTCACTGTAGACGGCGACGCTACGAATTCCCATGCGGCGCAGTGTTCGTGCCACCCGTACGGCGATTTCGCCGCGGTTGGCGATCAGAATGGTGTCTATCGTGGTCATCTGTCGTCACATCCTGAAAACGCCGTAGGAGACCGGCTCGAGCGGCGCGTTTGCGCACGCCGAGAGGGCCAGTCCGAGAACTTGCCTGGTGTCCGCCGGATCGATGATGCCGTCGTCCCACAGGCGGGCCGTCGAATAGTAGGGGTTGCCCTGCCTTTCGTACTGATCACGAATCGGAGCCTTGAACGATTCCTGGTCGTCCTCGCTCCACGGCTTTCCCGCCGCGTCGAGTTGCTCGCTGCGCACCGTGGCGAGCACGGACGCCGCTTGCTCTCCGCCCATCACCGAGATACGCGCGTTGGGCCACATGAACAGGAAGCGCGGAGAGTATGCGCGGCCGCACATCGAGTAGTTGCCGGCACCGTAGGAACCGCCGATGACGACGGTGATCTTGGGGACCCGGGCACAGGCGACCGCGGTGACCATCTTCGCTCCGTGTTTGGCGATGCCGCCTGCCTCGTAATCGCGACCGACCATGAAGCCGGAGATGTTCTGCAGGAAGACGAGCGGGATGCTGCGCTTGTCGCACAGTTCGATGAAATGTGCGCCCTTCATGGCAGATTCGGCGAACAGGACGCCGTTGTTGGCGATGATTCCGACGGGATGGCCGTGGAGGTGGGCGAATCCGGTGACGAGCGTCTTGCCGTATTCGGCCTTGAACTCGTCGAATTCGCCTGCGTCGACAACGCGGGTGATCACCTCACGCACGTCGTACGGGGTGCGCGGATCGGTGGGGACGACGTCGTAGATCTCGCTCTGATCGGTGATGGGCTCACGCGTGGCGACGATGTCCCACGGCCGTTGGGTCCGGGGTCCGAGCGTCGAGACGATGCGGCGCACGCGGTGCAGCGCGTCCCGATCGTCCTCGGCGAGATGGTCGGTGACGCCGGAGATCTTGCAGTGCAGATCACCACCGCCGAGTTCTTCTGCGGTGACGACCTCGCCGGTCGCGGCCTTCACCAGTGGCGGACCGCCGAGGAAGATGGTCCCCTGGTTCTTGACGATGATCGCCTCGTCGCTCATCGCCGGCACGTAGGCACCGCCTGCAGTGCACGAACCCATGACGGCGGCGATCTGCGCAATTCCCTTGGCGCTCATGGTCGCCTGATTGAAGAAGATGCGTCCGAAGTGGTCGCGGTCGGGAAAGACCTCGTCCTGACGCGGGAGGAACGCGCCGCCCGAGTCGACGAGGTAGATGCACGGCAGCGTGTTCTGCAGTGCGATCTCCTGCGCGCGCAGATGCTTCTTCACCGTCATCGGGTAGTACGTGCCGCCCTTAACGGTGGCGTCGTTGGCGATGATCACGCACTCGCGTCCGGAGACACGTCCGATGCCGGCGATCACTCCTGCACCGGGGCACTCGTCGTCGTAGAGACCGTTGGCGGCCAACGGTGCGATCTCTAGAAACGGGCTGCCGGCATCGAGCAACTCGTCGACGCGGTCGCGGGGGAGCAGCTTGCCGCGGGCGATGTGCCGTTCCCGAGACTTCTCGCTGCCGCCGAGCGCCGCCGCGGCGAGCCGTTCTGCCAGCTCGTTGGTGAGGAGCTCGTGATCTGCCCGGTTGGCAGCAATATCGATTGCCATGAGGTGCACGCCTTAGGGGTTGGACGCCGGTGTCACAGGAGTTCAGTTAATGGTTGATAACTGACATCATAGTAAACTACGATTAACTGAGAGTCCAGAGTCGAGGGGGAGCCCGTGCAGGAGCTGGAGGCAAGGCCGACGACGGTGCGCGAGCAGCGCAAGGCCGAGCGGCGACAGCAGTTGCTCGACGCCGCAGCATCGCTGTTCGCCGAGCGCGGGTTCACCTCGGTGCGGCTCGAGGATCTGGGCGCGGCGGTCGGAATCAGCGGACCGGCCGTCTATCGCCACTTTCCGAACAAGGAGGCCGTACTCGTCGAGCTGATGGTCGGGATCTCGGAGTATCTGCTCGACGGCGGTCGCGACGTGATCGGATCCCGTGACGTCGATGCGGACACGGTGCAGGCCCTGGTCGATTTCCATCTCGACTTCGCCTTCGAGACACCGGCATTCATTCGCATCCAGGATCGCGACCTGCAAAGCCTCCCCGAGGGAGCCCGACGCAAGGTGCGCCGAATGCAGCGTGAGTACGTGGAACTGTGGGTCGAGGTGCTCTGTGCCGTCGACCCGGAGTTGAACGAGGCCGATGCTCGCACCACAGCGCACGCGGTCTTCGGCCTGATCAACTCGACGCCCTACAGTGCGGGACGCAGCCCGTCGCGCAATGCTCGTCCGGTGCTGCGAGCGATGGCGCTGGGGGCCTTGGGCGTGTCGCACTGACCTGAGCGTCCACAATTCGCTTCACCGATCGCGATCCCGCCTGCGGACACAAATAGTGGACACTCAGCGCACCTGCGCTCCTTAGGAAGAGCAAATCCTCGATGTCGGCCACAATGTCTGAATGACGACCCAACTATCGCCTGTCGAGCTCGGCAGACGGCAGAGTCGATTCACTCTCGACGAGATCCCTCGGCTGTTGGCCATGGCCGGCTTCGTCGTCGCTCTGCACGTGATCGGGTGGGGGCTGTTCACGCATTACAACTCCATTCCGAGCATCCACAACCTCACCGGAGCCGACGGCACGCTCGTCTACGCCGGCGCAGGCGTGTTGGCATACACCCTCGGCCTCAGGCACGCGTTCGACGCCGATCACATCGCAGCGATCGACGACACCACCCGCTTTCTGCTGCAGAAGGGCAAGCGGCCGTTGGCCGTCGGGCTCTTCTTCTCGCTGGGACATTCGACGGTTGTGTTCGTCTTCGTGGCCGCCATCGCCTTCGTCGCGTCGCAGGCGACGGCGTTTCAGGACGCGTTCGCCGGAGTCGGTGGCATCATCGGCACGCTGGTGTCCGGAACTTTCCTGTATCTCATCGCGGCGTTGAACATCGCAGTGCTCGCGGGAATCGTCGGAGTCTGGCGACGCGCGAAGCGAGGTGAGTACACCGAAGCCGGTCTCGACGAGTTGCTGGCCAAGCGCGGGCTGATGAATCGACTGTTCCGGGGCCGCTACGACAAGATGATCAACCACTCGTGGCAGATGTACCCGCTGGGTCTGCTGTTCGGTCTCGGCTTCGATACCGCCACTCAGGTCGGTCTGCTCGCGATCGCAGGCACGACGGCCATGGCCGGGGGACTTCCGCCGATGGCGATCATCGCGCTCCCGGTTCTGTTCGCCGCGGGCATGACCACCATGGACACCATCGACGGCATCTTCATGTCCAAGGCCTACGGCTGGGCATTCGTGACGCCGGTGCGCAAGATCTACTACAACATGACGATGACGGGACTGTCCGTCTTCGTGGCACTGGTGATCGGCACGGTGCAGCTGCTGACCCTGCTCGCCGAGCAGTTCGAGCTGACGGGCGGACTGTGGGACGCGTTGGCCGTCGTCGATCTCAATCTGGCCGGCCAACTCGTCGTCGGCACGTTCTTCGTCGTATGGATCGGAGCGGTCGTGTATTACAAGGTGGCGCGCATCGACGAACGCGGTGGCTTCGCACACTCGAACGAAATGGAGACCCAGTGACCTCTCGGCGTCGGATCGGTGCCCTCGCAGTGACCGCGGCTGTCGCGTCGAGCATGATGACGGCGCTGCTGGCCGTACCTGCTTCCGCTGCACCGGCGATCACTCAGGAGATCGGCGACGTCGTCTCGACGCGCGATCTCGATCGCGATCTCTGGATTCCCGGCGCGGTCTCGGCCGAGGTGCTCACCTACGTCACCACCGACACCTTCGGGGAGAAGGCGCTGAGCACCGGCACCGTGTTCCTTCCGCCGGGCACTGCGCCGGAGGGTGGCTGGCCGGTGATCTCGTGGGCCCACGGCACCTCCGGGCTCGGCGACACGTGTGCGCCGTCGCTGATCGGTCCGTCCTACGCCGAGCGGGATCTGCCGTACCTGGCGAACTGGCTCGCGCAGGGCTACGCCGTCGTCGCCAGTGACTATGCCGGCCTCGGAACGCCCGGATTGCCGACCTATCTCGACGGTCGAACCACGGCTCACAACGTGGTCGACATGGTCAAGGCGGGCCGCAACCACAGCGAGGACCTCTCACGATCCTGGGTGGCCGTCGGCCAATCGCAGGGCGGTGGCGCAGCGATCTACACCGCTCGATACGCGACCGAATTCGGCGGCCCCGATCTCGACTACCGCGGGGCGGTCGGTACCGGAACTCCCGCGTACATCGAGAAGTTGCTCTCGATCGGTGGACCCGGCGTTCCGCCGGTGGAACTGCCGTCGGGCCTGACCGCCTACGTCGCGTACATCGGCGCGTCACTGCGCTACGCGCATCCCGAGCTCGGGCTGGACGACATCCTGACCCCGCTCGGGAAGAAGTACGCAGACCTGGCCGAGACGACGTGCGTATCGGACTTCGAGGCACAACTCGACGGTGTGACGATCGGCGACTTCTTCACCGCGCCACTGACCGGTCTGCCGAACTTCACCGCCGTGCTCGACGAGTACATGGCGATGCCCGAGACCGGTTTCGACAAGCCCTTCTTCATGGGCAACGGCCTGCAGGACATCGACGTTCCGTTTCCGACCACCGCGGCCTACGTCGCACGTCTGACGGCCAACGGTCAGCCGGTGACGTTCAGGGCCTACAACACCGACCACAGTGGGGCCTTCGTCCAGTCGCAGGCCGACACGATTCCGTTCGTCGCCAACCTGTTCCGCTAGTTCACCGGCCGCTTGCTGGGAAGTCCGTAGGCACGGGCCGTGAACAGTTCGAGCACTGTGCGCGGAAGCAATCGCTGGGCGAAGAACACCGCCGGAGCATTGCTGCCGACCGCGTAGATGGGCAGCGTCTTCTTGTCCTCGACGGCTCTGAGGACGGTGAGGGCGACGGTCTCGGCCGTGATCCCCTCGGCCTCTTTGGCGTCCAGCTGCGAGATCACCGTGGTGAAGTCGCGAAGGTACGGCGAATGCGGGCCGCAGTACTTGGTGCGACGGGCCGAGAGCCCGGTGGCGATGGAGCCGGGTTCGACTGTGGTGATGTCGATTCCGTAGGGCTTGAGCTCGTAGCGCGCGGCCGTGGCGAACCCCTTGATGGCCGCCTTGGTGGCGGCGTACGACGAACGGTAGGCCAGCGGAAAACTTGCGAGCATCGACCCGATGTTGACGATCTTTCCGCTGCCACGATCGCGCATGCCCGGCAGTACGGCCTGGGTCAACTCGATCGCTCCGAAGACGTTGAGCTGGAAGAGGCGGGTGATGGCCTCGATGGGCAGCTCTTCGAGTGGACCGCACTGGCTTTCGCCTGCATTGTTGATCAGCACGTCCACCGTGGTGTCGGCGAGGCCGTCCACGAACGCTCGGATCGAGGCCGGGTCCGTGAGATCCAGATCGCGATAGTCGACACCGGGTATGGGGTCGACCACCGAGGAGCTGTTGCGGCTCGTTCCTATGACGCGGTAGCCGCGAGCGATCAGCACCTCGGTGACGGCCTCACCGATACCGGACGTCGCTCCGGTGACAATTGCAGTGTTCATCTACGCCTCTTGGTTGCTGTGCGAGTGGGCCTCGGCTTCGTCGCAACGGGTTCTGGGCATGTGCTCGTCCGATAAGCAGTGGTCGGCACCTGGGTGTGCATCGACGGCACCGAGGTGCCCGACGTCATGACCGTGCGGTCCGGTCGCACGATCGCGGCGACAGCGTGCCTGCTGCGCAGCCAGACTCCCAGATCGGACGATGCCGCCACCTCGACGACGACGGCCCCCCGACGTTCGATCTCTCGACGGTGCCCGCTGGCCAAGGGCGTCGACGAGACGAACATGAACTTCCCCGGTGCGAGGCGGTCCACGCGCATTCCGTTGTCCAACGGGCTGTTGGGACAGAGCTTTCCGGCCAGCGTGCGGACCGGCACGGGCGAACGCAGAACGTACTGCGATCGAGCGAGTGCCGGTGTGGTGCTGGCGGTGACCTTGGCTCCGACGAACGGCAGGTAGCCGAGAGCAGGTGCGATGTTCGTGCGCAGGATGCCGGTGAGCCGGCTGCCGCCGGTCATGGCCCGTCCGATCGCCACTGCCAATTCGATCATCTGCTTGGCGTGGGTCCTTCGCTCGGTCTCGTAACTGTCGAGCGAGGTCTCCTGCAGATGCCCGTCGAGCACGCCGACGAGTTTCCAGATCAGGTTCCGCGCATCTCGCAGCCCTGCGCCCATCCCTTGCCCGATGAACGGCGGCGTCAAGTGTGCGGCATCGCCGAGCAGAAAGACCCGGCGATCGCGCCACCGGTCGACGACCTGTGCCCGAAAGGTGTACTCGGCGCAGCGAATCAGCTCCATGTCGGGATCGTCCACAGCTCCGAGCCACGGCGCGATCAGGGGACGGATCGACGCCAAGTCCGTGTAGGCGTCCATGGTCTCGTCGTCGCGTAGTCGAAACTCCCAGCGATAGCGGCTGATGCCGATGCGCATGTACGTCGCCGAGCGCTCCGAGTCACACACTTGGTGCACGCCGTCCCACTGATCGAGCTCCGCATCGGTGGCGATATCGACCACCAACCATCGCTGCGCAAACCCGAGGTCCTGCATCTTCGACCCGATGGATGCCCGCACGATGCTGTTCGCCCCGTCGCAGCCGAGGACGTAGTCGGCGGTCACCCAGTGCGGGGTTCCGTCCTCGGTGGAGTCGTACCGGACCCGAACCGAGTCCCTCAGGTTCTGCACGTCGGTGATCTCGCAGTTGCCGCGCATCTCCACGCAGTCGAATCGCGAAATGTGGTTCCGCATCAGACGTTCGAGATCGGGTTGATCGAACATGTTGGCCTGTGGGTAACCGTGTGGTCGATCGTCGGGATCTCGCTCGAACTCGGCAAGCGTGCGAATAGTGTTGTCGCACAATCTCAGTCCTCGACCGGGGCGGGAGATGGCGGCGAAGTCCTCGGCCAGGCCCAGATCGCCGAGGATGCGGTACACCTCGTCGTCGAGGTGCACGGCGCGCGGCTGAGGGTAGACGTCCTCCCACCTGTCCAGCACGAGGCAGGGCACGCCGTACCGGCCCAGCAGCAATGCAGCGGTCATCCCCGTCGGACCGGCGCCGACGATCACCACCGGAAAGTGAGTGCCGTCGGACTCGGTACCGGTCATCGGTAGGAGACCCGGGTGCGCTGGACACCCAGATCGAGGGCTCCGTCGGGAGTCGAGCAGGTCAGTTCGAGGACGTCGCCGTCCTTGAGGAACGCTGGATTCTTGGCCTGCTTCTTGAAGAAGACCTTCCACTTGACCGACGGCGGAACCAACGATCCGATCATTTCGATCGGCTTGGCGGGGGCCTTCAACGCAGTACCGCCGGGAGTGCCGGTGAGCAGCAGATCACCCGCGTCGAGGCGCTGGAACTTGCTCAGCGCCTTCAGCGATTCGACCGGACGGTAGATCATATCGGCGACCGTACTGTCCTGTCGCACGGAGCCGTTGACCCGGAGCGTCAATGCGAGTTCACCGAACCGATCGAACTCACCGGCCTCCAGAAGTACCAGGCGCGGTCCGACCGGAGTGAAGGTGGGATACGACTTGCCCTCGTAGAACTGAGTTTTCGGCAGCTGAACATCGCGGGCCGAGACGTCGTTGGTGATCACGAGCCCGGCGACGTAGTCCGCCACGTTGGAGGCGTCGACCTTGGTTCCGACGGTGAGCGTCTTGCCGAACACCAGGCCGATCTCGATCTCGTAGTCGAGCAGCTTCACGTGCGGTGGTTTGATCACGTCGCCGGTGGGTCCGCTGATGGAACCGGAGGTCTTCCGAAAGAACGTCAGCGGAACCGTCTCGGGGTTCATCCCCGAGTCCTTGACATGGGAGACGTAGTTGGTCATGTTCGCCATGACGCGGCAGGGAGCCGTCACCGGCGAGATCAACGACAGTGTCTCCACAGCAACGACATCGGTAGCGTTGCGCGCGGACTCGATGGCCGCCCGATCGGCGAGTAGCTCGGCAGTGGTGACCGCGGAGGTGTCGATGCGGGATGCGCCGGCGGGGGTCTCGACCCACCAGGCGTCGGCGGTGCGGAGTACAGCGATGCTCATGAGGATGCCACTTTCATCAGGCCGCGAAGGCGTTCGGTGTCGAATTCGTTGTCATTGCGTAGCGAGGAGAGGATCGACTTCAGCTCGTGCAATGACGCTCTGCTGGGGGCGATTCCGAGGAAGTCCTTCGACGCAGGCGGTCCCCACTGGGCCAGGCCGGATGCCGTCATCGGGGCCCAGCCGGGTTCGAGGGAGTTGTCGAACATGTCGCCGTCGCTGAAATGTTCCACCAGGAAGCCGTCGGGATCACGCCAGTAGTCGAATATCTGGCTGCCCTGGATATGCCTGCCGATACCCCACGAATGTCGGTACCCGCTTTGGGTCAGGTACTCGCCGCCCGCGGCGATGGCGTCGAGATCCGACACCTGGTACGCGGAATGCACGTATCGGTTGGACGGGCCGAGAGTCATTGCGAGAGTGTGATGATCGGACGGAGTGTTGCCGCGGTCGCAGCGGATGAAGCTCATCACCGGACCACGATCACGCTGGCCGTCGTAGTAGAGGAAGTCGCTGACGATCAGGCCGAGGTGGTGCAGGTACCAGTCGAGATTCTCGAGATAGCCGGTGCGCTGGAGCACCACGTGTCCCAGGCGCTGGACTCGGGCGGGCTGACGCGGTGGCCGCTGCGTCGCGTTCAGTCGGTGACACGGGTCGCCGAAGTTGTAGGTGTGCGCTTGCTGGCCCGGTAGTTCGGGATGCTCGGTGTACCCGGACACCACCTGGACCGGCTGTCCGCCAGGGTCGGTGAGAGTGACCGCTATGCCTCCGAGTGTGTCGGGTAGACGCTGCACCCGCTGCCCGGTGGCTTCGGCCAGTGTCACGAGGTCCGCGTCGTCGGCCGCGGCGAAAGCGGCACCGACGAAGCGTGTTCGCTTACCCCGCCGGATGATCACACACGGTGCGCCGACCTGCGTGCCGCGGAGGTGGATCTCGTCCGGCGTGCGCAGCGAGACGGTGAAACCGAAGGCAACGGCGAAAGCCTCTGCCTTGATCAGATCCGGCTTGCGGAATTCCAGCCAGGCGATGTCTCGAACCTTGATGATCGGATCTTTCGCGCGACCGGGGTGCTCGCCGGGGAGTGCGCCTTGGTCCACATGCATGTCCTTGTGGCCGTCGACGTCGTGTCCCATGAAGCCCTCCCTCGTTGGTGACACTATCGTCACCTATGACTGCATCATCAGTCAATAGTGTTGACAAATTCGTCAGCGGTGAGGAAGAGTCAAAGCGTCGTCCAGTGGAGAATCGAGTAGGGAACATGACCCAAACCCCCAATCGACTCGAGCGTCGCAAAGCCCAGACGCGTGGTGCGTTGATTTCCGCCGCGCAGGGCTTCATTGCCAGCGGGGAACTGAACGTGCCGATTGCGGAGATCACCAAGGCCGCGGATGTGGGCATGGGTTCCTTCTACAACCACTTCGAGAGTCGGGACCAGCTGTTCCAGGCTGCAGTAGACGGTGCCCTGGAGTTGCTGGGCATGTATCTCGATTCGCTGACCGACGTCGATGCCGATCCGGCCGATGCGTTCACTCGATCGTTTCGGATCTCCGGCCGCCTCTTCCGTCTGCAACCGGAACTGAGCCGGGTGCTCATTCACTCCGGCCCCGAACTGATCACTTCGCAGCACGGTCTGGGTCCCCGAGCGGCGAGGGACATCGGAGCCGGAGTGGACGCAGGGTACTTCCGCGTACCGGACATCCAGCTGTCCCTGGCGCTCGTGGCAGGCGCACTTCTCGGCTTGGGCCAATTACTGCTCGAGCAGCCGGATCGTGACGACGCGCAGGCCGTCGACGCGATGGCATACAGCGTGCTGCTTGCGCTGGGAGTGCCCGACGACGATGCCCAGGATCTGTGCGCACGACCTCTGCCCCCGATGAGTGACGTACCCAGCGTGGACGGGGAGCGCGAGTAGCCCAGGCAGGAAAGAGTCAGTGGGCGTGTGTCTTCTCCAGATCACGGATGATGCCCGCAACTCGACGGTCCCGGACGAGCCTGCGTTCCAGAACCGGATTGAGAACTCCGCGGAACCAGAAGTACGGCGTCCATACGGCAGGCGCGACGAGCCGTGCCCGACGCGTGGCCACCGCCCGGACCAGCAATTTCGCGGCGCGTTGGGAGGGCAATCGCCTGCTCAGCGGCCACGGAAGAAATTCGCCGATTCGCCGGCCCATCGGATCGTTGTCGAGAGTGTGGCGTGCGAGATCGGTATCCACCACACCGAAGTAGGCAAGGCCGGCCGATGCTCCGACGGCGGCGAGTTCGATCCTCAGGGCGCGACCGAGCTGTTCGACCGCCGCTTTGCTCACCATGTACGCGGACCCACCCATGCCGGGAGTGAATGCGGCACAGGATGATACGAGCAGAATGTGACCCCCGCTCGCCACGATCTCGTCGGCTGCGGCCCGCACGATGTTGAGCACACCGCCGAAGTTCACGGCCATCACCGAGTCGAAGACCGCGCGGTCGATCGACCGAATCGTGGCGGGCGGCGGTGTGATGCCGGCGTTGGCGATCACGATGTCGAGACGGCCCCACGTGCTCACCGTCGCGGCGACGCAGTCTGCCATCGCGTCGGGATCGGTGACGTCGCCGGTGAGCAGCAGGATCCGTTCCGAACTCACGGCGTCCGGCGGAAAGTCTCGATCCACCACTGCCACCGAGGCTCCAGCGGATACCAATTCCGCGACCGTTGCGGCTCCGATTCCACGCGCTCCACCGGTCACCAACGCCACTTTCCCGGCCAGTTCCATACGGTTCTTCATGCAAGGTCCTCGGACGTCACGAGTTCGGTATCGGGACGCACATCTGCACTGCGCCAGTGGTAATGGCCGAGTTCGATCGTGGCCATACGCTGGGTGAAGTTACGCACCGAACCGGGCCAGTACGTCACGTTTCGGCCCGACGGGCTCAGGTAGTAGCTGCTGCACCCGCCGGAGTTCCACACCGAACCCGCGAGCGTGCGGTCGGTGTGTTCGGCGAATGCCGATTGCGCACGCATGCTCACCTCGAGCGAGGCGATCGCGTGGGAGTCCATAGCGCGCAACGCCGCGAGAATGTAGTTCACCTGCGCCTCGATGGTGACCACCTGTGAGGTGTACACCACCGAGTTGGGGCCGAGCAGCATGAAGAAGTTCGGGAAGTTGTGCACCGTCGTACCCCGGTACGACGACATTTCACCGTCGGGCCATTTGTCTGCCAACGACTTTCCATCGCGGCCGACGATGCGTCGGAAGCCTGAATGGCCGGAGACGGTGAAGCCGGTGCCGAGGACGATGGCATCGACCTCGTGCAGCGTCCCGTCGGTGGTGACGATGCCCTCGGGCACGATTCGAGCGATCCCGGTGGTCTCCACGGTGACGTTCTCTCGGCACAGTGCGGGATAGAACTTGTTCGAGAAGGTAGGTCGCTTGCAGCCGAATTCGTAACCAGGCGTGAGCTTCGCGCGAAGAACAGGATCCTTCACCTGGCGACGCAGGTGGGCACGCCCCATGGCCGTGAGCGGTGCCAGCAACGAGCGATGGCCGATGAGTCCGGGGACCAACGCTTCCTGGAACAGATCGAACACGCGGCGCATGGCCCGCTGGGCCCGGGGGTACTTCCTGAGCACGGATCTGCCGGATTCGGAGATCGGCCGGTCGGGGTGCGGAAGAATCCATGTCGGCGTTCGCTGGAACAGAGTCAGGTGTGCGGCCTCGGGGGCCAGACGCGGAACGAACTGGACCGCAGATGCTCCGGTGCCGATGACGGCGATGCGTCGCCCCTTGGCGGAGTGCTCGTGGTCCCACTTCGCCGAATGGAATACGCTGCCTCGGAACGATTTCAGGCCCTCGATCTCGGGTGTGGCCGGCTCGCTGAACGGTCCGAGGGCTCCGATGAGGATGCGCGCCGACCACGTTCCTGCACTCGTCCGCACCACCCATCGGGCCTGCTCGTCGTTCCAGGTTGCGTCCAGTACCTCGTGACCGAAGCGGATTCGATCCCGGATCCCGAACTTGTCGGTGCAGTCGTTGAGGTACGCCTCGATCTCGGGCTGCAGCGGGTACAGCCGCGTCCAGTCCGGGTTGGGCGCGAACGAGAAGGAGTACAGCGCGGACGGGATGTCGCACTGCGCACCGGGATAGGTGTTCACGTGCCACGTTCCACCGACGGCGGTGTCGCGCTCGAAGATCAGAAAGTCGCCGCGTCCTTCCTGCTCGAGTCGGATTGCGGCACCGAGACCGCCGAAACCCGCGCCGATGATGGCGACGTCGATCTGCGGCATTGCCGTGCCGGATTGTGTTGCAGTCATGAGAGTTCGAGCTCCTTCTACAGATCGAGGACGAGAACTTCGCCGTCGACGGCACCACGCGAGACACACAGGGTGAGAGAGTTCTCGCGTTCGGAGGCATCGAGAACGCGGTCGCGGTGATCGACGCGTCCGCCGACGAGACCGACCACGCACGCTCCGCAGAAGC
Organism: Rhodococcus sp. ARC_M5; assembly: GCF_022810405.1. Lineage (GTDB taxonomy): Bacteria > Actinomycetota > Actinomycetes > Mycobacteriales > Mycobacteriaceae > Rhodococcoides > Rhodococcoides navarretei. The sequence goes on along the minus strand of NZ_JALGQE010000023.1, from coordinate 15,277 downwards.
CCTGGCGGCAGGAATAGGGCTGGTCCGGCCTCGACCGACGGAGGGCGTCGAGAGCGGTCTCCTGGGCACCGACCTCGACGGTCTCGCCGGAACGGTCGAGCTGCAACACGAACTGCGTGCCGTCGACCACCGTTGCGGGCGCGAACAATTCGGTGTGGAATTCACGGACGGCCGTACTCGAGAGGGCCTCGGCGCGAAGCCTGCTCGACAGTGCCGCAGGCCCGCAGACGTACATCGCGGAGTTGCCCATCCCGAGATCGACGATGTCCGCCGGAACGGGAAATCCGTCTACATCGTCGGTCTTGACGATCACCTGGCCACGCGAGGTCAGTGCCAACTGCTGCAGCACGGCGACGAACGGCAGACTCGCCCGAGAGCGACCGTGGTAGTACAGCGTCCACCGCGCCCCGTCCTGGGCGGCGCGTTCGATCATCGCCCGGATGGGTGTGATGCCGATTCCGGCGGCCACGAAGAGGTAGTGCTCGGCCTCGGCCATCGGAAAAGCGTTGCGGGGTCCGCGAACGCGGAGAACATCGCCGCGGGCGAGGGTGTGAATCTCGGTGGACGCGGTGCCGCCGTTGATCTTGCGGACGCTGATGCGGTAGCGATCATCTGCGCTGGGGCGACCGGCGAGCGAGTACTGCCGCACCGAGCCGGACGGGGTGGTGACGTCGATGTGCGCACCGGGCAACCACGTCGGAAGCGGTGCACCGTCTCTGCGAGACAGCAACAGTGAGCGAACGTCCTCGGCCTCGTCGATCGTGTCGTCGACGACGGTCTCGAATTCGTATCCGACGCGTCGCCGGGGCCGCGCAGGGGACAGGGCCGTCACGATCGACGAATCGGTGACGAGTGCGGCGTAGAGGCGGGACGCGGCACCGACGGCCCGCAGTCCCTTTCCCGGTGCTGTCGCGGTGATCTCGCGGAGATGGCTGTGCACTGGAGGTGCTGTAGGTGTCACCGCTGGGCCGCCAAGGCCGCGGGGGACACTGCCAGATACTGCACGGCCTTGTCGATGTCGCCCATCTTCGAAGGGTGGAAGCCCGGACGGATGTAGAGGGCGAGCTGTACGAACAGGAACGACAGACCGGGGATGAGGTTCTTGCGGGATGCGCGTGCGAAAGCGAGCGGCCAGGGGGTGCGCATTCGGCGCTTGCCGGTGCGCGGCGTGGCAACCGAATTCTTGTACAGGTACGCGGCGGTGCTGAACCACAGCACGGCCAACCCCGCGCTGGCTATCACCGCCGTGCGGGCGCGGCGGAATCCACCCCCGTCGACGTACTGGAACGCGTCGAATGCGACGTTGCGGTGCTCGAGCTCCTCCGCGCCGTGCCAGCGCAGCAGGTCCAGCATCGTGGGGTCGACGCCGATGCGGTCGAATTGTGTGTTGTCGAGCAGCCATTCGCCCACCACGGCAGTGAAGTGCTCTGCCGCTGCATAGATTCCGAGGCGCTCGTTCAGCCATGCTTTTCCGGCGCGGCCGGTGAGTCCGTGGTCGCCGAACACCACACTCACGGCGAAGCGAATGCGCTGCAGAATCGGTTCGATGTCCACTCCGTGCGCGACGAGGTAATTGCGGAAGCTCTCGTGGGAGGACGCGTGCGTTGCTTCCTGGCCGACGAATCCGACGACTTCCTCGTGCAGTCGCCGGTCGTCGATGAACGGCAGGGCGCGGGCGAACACATCTGCCATCGCGCGTTCCCCCTCGGGCAGGACCAGGTGCATCACGTTCCAGAAGTGCGTGGCGTACCACTCGTGAGGGATGTATTGCAGTGGAACGCCGGACCAGTCGAATGTCACCGCGCGCGCCACTATCGCGTAGGACTCGTCCGTGTAGCGCCCGTTCGAGTCGACCGTCTTGTTTCGTGACATTTCGAACCCCGTTTCTTCCCGATGCCGAACTCGATGCTACATAGCAACACAAAGTGTTGCAATGTTGCATTCAGCTCGAGTCGGTCGACCGTTAGGATCGAGCGATGCATCCTGACGGTGACGACGGCCCGATTCTCGATGCCGCCTTGGAGCTGTTCGGTGAGGTCGGAATTCCTCGGACCACCATCGGCGACGTCGCCAAGCGCGCCAGGATCAACCGGGTGACCGTCTATCGTCGGATCGGATCCAAGGACGACTTGGTCCGGGCCGTCATGGCGCGGGAGTCGTCGCGACTGTTGGTGGCGGTGACGGCTGCGGCCGCGGAGCAGACGTCACGGGCGGATCGGGCGGCGCACGGATTCGCCACGACCATCGACTCGGTGCGCACCAATCCGGTGCTGCTCACGATGTTCGATTCCGAGAGTTCGTTGGTGCTCGAGCAGTTGACCACGAATGCGTCGGCCTTGCTGGGGCCTGCGATCGACGCTGCCGCGCACATCGCAAGGGGTGAACTGCAATCAGATACGTTCGCGGTGCCCGACGCGCCGGAAATCGTAGTACGCGTTGTTCATTCGATTCTGTTGACGCCGACGGCCGCTGCCCCGCTCGATTCGTACGACGATCTGCTTGCGTTTGCACACCGCAACATCGTGCCGCTGCTCGTCAGTGGGGACCACCGTAACTGACAGTTGCACTCGAGCAGCTGCGTGCCGAACTCGAAGTTAGGGATGGATTTGCGTCCGGATTCATCCCTAACTTCGAGTTCGCCGGGGGCTATCGTCGTGCAGGTGGCAGGCAATACGCGGGATCCCGGGGCATCGGTGGCCTCGCGACTGTTGGCTCTGCTTGCGGCGTTCGACGAGAAGACCCCTGCGCTCACGCTGACGGAGCTGGCGGACGGTGCCGACCTGCCCGCTGCCACCGCGCATCGTCTGGTGCGTGAACTTGTCGACTGGGGCGCGCTCGTCCGCGGCGACGACGGCCGCTACGTGGTGGGGAGGCGACTGTGGAAGTTGGGCTTGCTGGCACCGGATCAAGCCGATCTGCGAGAGGTCGCCTCGCCGTTTCTGCACGACATCTACGGCGCGACGCTCGCCACGGTGCACTTGGCCATTCGCGACGGCGACGAGGTGCTCTACCTCGACAGGTTGGCCGGACACGCGTCGGTTCCTGCGGTCAGCCGGGTCGGAGCTCGCCTGCCCCTGTATGCGACCGGAGTCGGCAAGGTGTTGTTGGCCTACGCCCCGCGCGAGGTGCACGATCGCGTGCTGAGGAACCTGGCCCGCATCACCCCGTACACGGTGACTCATCCGGGAACGTTGGACGGTGAATTACGTCGCGTGCATCGTGAGGGGTACGCGCAGACGGTGGAGGAAATGACGCTCGGGGCGTGTTCGGTGGCCGTGCCGGTTCGAGGCGAGGACGAGAGTGTGGTGGCTGCGCTGGGCATCGTGGTGCCGAGTATCGGTCGTGATCGAGCCAGATTGGTTGCAGCTCTGCAGGTTGCAGCCCGAGGGGTCCAGCGAAGCCTGCGCGAGTGACTGCGGTATTTCCACTGAGTGGAAGTTCTGTCTTGTTCGCGGCATCGACGCGCTGTGTACTCGATGCATGCGTACACAGGTCGCCATCATCGGTGCAGGGCCCGCGGGTCTGCTGCTCTCCCATCTGCTCGCGGAACAGGGAATCGACTCCATCCTGATCGAGTCGCGCACCCAGGAGTACGTCCTGTCTCGAATCCGCGCGGGCATCCTCGAACACTCGACGGTCCAGTTGCTCGACGACCACGGCCTCGGCGAGCGGTTGCATCGCGAAGGTCACGAGCATCGCGGAATCTACCTGCAGTGGCCGGAAGAGCGGCACCACATCGACTTTCGTGACCTGGTGGATCGAAGCGTGTGGGTGTACGGGCAGACCGAGGTGACCAAGGATCTCGTGGCGGCCCGGGAGAAAGCGGGCCAACAGATCTACTACGACGTCTCCGACACCGCGTTGCACGACGTCGAGTCCGACGCCCCGTACGTCACGTTCACCGATGCCTCGGGCACCTCGATGCGGATCGACGCGAACGTGGTTGCCGGGTGCGACGGTTCCTTCGGCCCGAGCCGCGCCGCGATGCCGGATTCGGTCCGAAGTACATGGGAGCGAACGTATCCGTATTCGTGGCTGGGGGTGCTCGCGGATGTGGCACCCTCGACCGACGAGCTCATCTACGCCTGGCATCAGGATGGATTCGCGATGCACTCGATGCGATCGTCGACGGTCAGCCGGCTGTATCTGCAGGTTCCGAACGGCACCGACATCGCCACGTGGTCCGACGAACGGATCTGGGATGCGTTGGCACGCAGACTCGGTCACGGTCAGGACGGTTGGGAGCTGACGCCGGGGCCGATCACCGAGAAGAGCGTCCTGCCGATGCGCAGTTATGTGCAGACACCGATGCGATACGGCAACCTGTTCCTGGCCGGCGACGCAGCGCACATCGTTCCGCCTACGGGTGCAAAGGGCCTCAATCTTGCCGTGGCCGATGTGGCCCTGTTGGCACCGGCTCTGACGTCGTTGCTGGGCAAGAACGACTCTCGCGCCGCCGATACCTACAGTGACGACGCCCTCCGACGCGTCTGGCGCTGCACCCACTTCTCCTGGTGGATGACCACGATGCTGCACACCGGAGACGATCCGTTCGACGCGCAGTTGCAACTCTCGCAACTGAAATGGGTGGCGTCGAGCGAAGCAGGTGCCAGGGGACTGGCGGAGAACTACGCGGGACTGCCCATCGGATTCTGAGTCGGCCGTCGCGGCATCGACCCTGTCGTTCGTTACCCTTGCGGAACAGCGAGAGAACAGGGTAATTCACAGTGTCTGATATCGACGCCGCCTCGGCGCGCACGGCCGTGGCGGTGCGGGCGACCTATATCGCGTTCATCGGGGCCGGCTTCGCCTTCGCCAGTTGGGCTTCTCGGATCCCGCAGGTGCGCGATCGCCTGGAACTCACCTCATCTCAGCTCGGGATCGTGTTGCTCGCCATCGCAGTCGGATCCCTGCTCGCGCTGCCGATGTCCGGAATCATCATCAACCGCTTCGGGTCTCGGCTCACGGTCACCGTGATGTCCCTCGTTCTTGCGGTCGGTCTGACGATCATCGCCAGCGGCTATCTGGTGGGTGTAGTGCCGTTGCTCATCGGACTGTTCGTGCTCGGATTCGCCAACGGTGCATGGGATGTCGCCATGAACGTGCACGGTGCGGTGGCCGAACGTCGTCTCGGACGCTCGATCATGCCGCGGTTCCACGCGGGTTTCAGCGCCGGCACTGTGGCCGGAGCCCTGATCGGCACTGCGATGGTGGCGCTGAACATCTCGGTCACGGTGCACCTGCTGACGGTCGCAGTCGTCATCGTCGCAGCCATTCCGTTGGGAGTTCGCCATTTCCTGAACGAATCCGATGCCGAACCCGAAACGCCGACCCCCGACACCACGCGGCCGCACGCCCTTGCTCGGTGGAAGGAGCCGCGCACCCTGTTGATCGGTGTCGTGGCGTTGTCGTTCGCGTTCGCCGAGGGCAGCGGAAACGATTGGCTCAACATCGCATTGATCGACGGTTACGACGCGTCGGCCGTGGCTGGAACCCTCGCGTTCACCACGTTTCTGGTGGCCATGACCGCTGTGCGGTGGTTCGGTAACGGGTTGCTCGATCGATACGGTCGTGTCGTCGTTCTTCGCGGCTTGGCCGGGGTATCGGTCGTGGGGGTGCTGCTGTTCGTCCTGAGTCCTGTTGTGCCGCTGGCCTTCGTGGGTGCCTTTCTGTGGGGAGCGGGCGTCTCTCTCGGATTCCCGGTTGCCATGAGTGCTGCCGCCGACGAACCGGCAGCCGCAGCCGCCCGCGTGAGTGTGGTCGCCTCCATCGGATACTTCGCTTTCCTGGGAGGCCCGCCCCTCATCGGCTTCCTCGGCGGGCACGGCGACGTACTTCGGGCGTTGCTCGTCGTCGCCGCACTCCTGGCGGGCTCGTTGATCGTGATCGGAGCACTGCGACCCCTACCCGGGTCGAATTCGAGGCATTGATCGTTGCGAGGACGGGTGGGCGCGTCGAGCGAATCCCGGTTCAGGCAGCGAGCGGTCTGATTGCGTCGAACAAACAGGCGTCGGGTAGCCGTTCTACACTCCTACCGTCCATGCCGACCAGGAATGCGGGTTGACGATCGACGCGCGAACGCGAACGCCGCAGAACTCGATTCCCGCAGACACAGATCCACGGAGGCTTCGTCATGACCACATCCACCGCGTCGGACGGAGTGCATCCAACGATCGATCGGCGCCGTCAGCTGATCACCGGCGGAGTCGGTCATCTGATCGAGTACTTCGATTGGAGTGCTTACTCGTTCCTGGCGATCTACTTCGCCCACCAGTTCTTCCCCGGTGGTGAGTCCTCGCTCGTCCCCTTGCTCAGCACCTTCGCCGTCTTCGCCGTCGGCTTTCTGGCGCGGCCGGTCGGCGGGATCGTGCTGGGGAAGGTCGCGGACCGGCGCGGCCGCAAAGCTGCGCTGAGTCTGTCCGTCGCGATGATGGGAATCGGGAGCCTGATCATCGGGCTCTCGCCGACCTTCTATCAGGTCGGTGTGCTGGCACCGATCGTTCTGGTGATCGCCCGTCTCGTTCAGGGATTCTCGACCGGTGGCGAATTGGCCACGGCGAGCGCATTCTTGATGGAATCCGCCCCCGACGATCGCCGCGGGACATTCACCAGTTTCACCAATGTCACCTCCAGCGCGGGCAAGGTTCTGTGCTTGGGCATCATCACCGGCCTGGTTCACCTCGTCGGTACGGAGAACATGAGCGAGTGGGCCTGGCGCGTACCGTTTCTGATCGGAGCAGCCGGTGCGGTCGTGGCCTGGTGGATACGCCGACGGGCTCAGGAAACGCTGGCGGCGGCGACCGATTCCGGCGAGGTGGAGCGAGTGGCGCGGATGAATCGCGGGAGTTTCGCCGAGTTGTTCACCGACCACCGCGGTGCGTTCTGGAGAGCATTCGCCATCGCTGCCCTGACGGGCGCAATGTTCTACGCATGGGGCAGCTTCGTCCCCACATGGGCGGTGGTGACCGCGGGTCTGGACAAGGAAAGCGCCGTGCTGATATCGACCATCGCTTTCGTCTTCTACGGGCTTCTCCAGGTCCCGCTGGGGCGACTGTCCGACCGCATCGGACGACGTCCGATGCTCCTGACATTCGCACTCGGCAACAGTGTGCTGACCGTTCCCCTGTTCCTCCTGATCTCCTCGAATGCACTCGATACCCTGCTCGTTCAGTGCGCAGGTCTCGCGCTGACCGCGATTGTCATGTCGATCAGCGGTGCCATGGTCGGTGAGATGTTTCCCAGTCACGTCCGGGTGCTTGCGACCGGCACGGCAATGTCGTTCGCAACAGCGATCTTCGGTGGCACGGTCCCTCTGATCGGAACGTGGCTGCACAGTGCCGGGGCAACCGAGCTCTTTCCGGTCTACCTCGTAGTCCTCAACGTCGTCGGGGCGATCGTGTTGTGGCGAATTCCCGAAACGGCCCACGCACGACTTCTTCCCTGACATCCCGTGCGACACGGAGTCGACCGAACGACCATCGGTGCCGGCCGGAATGCGTCGGCTGTGACGGACGTCGCACTAAGCTGCTGTCATGCGCATCGACGAGTATCGGAAGTACGACGGTCTTGGCCTGGCCGAGTTGGTTGCCAATCGTGAGGTGACACCGCGCGACTTGCTCGATTGTGCACTGGGACAGGTCAAGTCGATCGACCCGCGGCTCAATTCGGTGGTGCGGGTGATGTCGAAGCAGGCAGACGAGCAGCTGACGCGGCCGCTGCAGGGACCCTTTGCCGGTGTGCCGTTCCTGATCAAGGACCTGTCGCAGGACTATGCAGGCCTGCCCACATCGAGTGGATCGCGTTCGTTGACGGATCTGGCGATGCCGGAGCACTCCACGGTGGTGCAGCGCTGGCTCGATGCCGGCCTGGTGATTTTCGGCAAGACCAACACCCCGGAATTCGGGGCGAAGGGAATCACCGAACCTGCTGTGCACGGTGCGACTCGAAACCCGTGGGATTGCAGCAGGACTCCCGGTGGCTCGTCGGGTGGGTCGGCCGCAGCGGTCGCGTCCGGCATCGTTCCCGTGGCCGGGGCGAACGACGGCGGTGGATCCATTCGGATTCCGGCGGCGTGCTGCGGACTGGTCGGGCTCAAGCCGGGACGCGGACTGGTGCCGTCGGGACCGACCTTCGGTGAGCCGATGCACGGGGCAGCGGTGCAGGGCGTAGTGTCGCGATCGGTGCGCGATACCGCAGCGATGCTCGACGTGCTGGCGGGCGGCGAGGCGTCGTCCGGCTACTTGCCCGCGCGTCCGGACGGAACGTTCCTGTCTCGAGTGGACAAGGATCCGAAGCCGTTGCGTATCGGCATGTATGCAGTGACATCGGTCAATCCGTCGCCCCACCCGCAGGCCGTCGCAGCGATGGAATCGGCGGCGAAGACGCTGACCGACCTCGGCCACACCGTCGAACTTCTCGACGCCCCGCCGTACGACGACAAGAGCCTCAATCGCGAATTCCTGTTGGCCTGGTTCACCTACCTGGCGTGGGAGATGGACGAGGTCAAACGCAGAACCGGTTGCAGCGACGACGCATTCGAGCGTGACACCCGAATCATGGCGGCTCTGGGCAGAGCTGCCAGTGGCATCGACTATCTCGACGCGGTGGAAGGCCGCCACGTACACGTTCGGGCGCTGGCGACATACTTCGAGACGTACGATCTGCTGCTGACGCCCACCCTGGCCGAGCTACCGCCGAAGATCGGTGCGTTCGACCTCGCGAAGCCGCTGCAAATGGCGTCGGACTTGTTGTTGCGCAGTAGAACTGCCGGCTTGCTTCGGCACACCGGCATCGTCGATCAGATGATCGACGACAACATCTCGTGGATTCCGTACACCCAGTTGGCCAACGTCACCGGCCGTCCCGCGCTCTCTCTGCCCGTCCACTGGACCCCCGAAGGCCTACCGATGGGCGCGCACTTCACCGCGCCGCTCGGCGGCGAGGCGCTGCTCGTCCAACTGGCCGGCCAGATCGAACGTGCAGCGCCCTGGGTGGATCGCTACGACACTCTCGACTAGCGGGTCGCTCCCAGTTGAACCTTGCCCAGAATTCCCGACGGCCGTTGCCGCACATGGCCGTCGACGATGTCGACGACTCCGCCGGCCCATTCGGGATCGGTGTCGGCGGCAGCCTGGGGATCGGCGTGGGCGTCGGTGCCCTCCTCGGCCACCACGGTGATGGAACGCTGCAAGGCCTCTCGGACGCTCATCAGCGTCGTATCGGGCTCGGTGAACACCTCCGTCGCGGCGTTGCCTCGACGCACCACCATGTCGTGAGTGAGGCTGTCCACCAACGAGATCACCGTGCCCGGAGGCATGCCGGTGATGGTTGCGACGGCGCGGCCCACCAATCCGGTCGGCAACAGCGGAACCGGAATCTGGGCGCGGCGCAGGCCCGCAACGCTGCCGTACGCCTGCAACAGTTCCGGATAGCTCATCGTCTCGGTGCCGCCGATGTCGAACGAACCCGGACGCGCGGTGTCGCCGAGAGCACGAGCGATGATGGCGACCACATCGACGACGGCGATGGGCTGCACCTGCCTGCGCATCCACGTCGGGATGGGCGTGAGCGGCAGACGCTCGGTCATCCGTCGCACCAGCTCGAACGAGGTCGATCCCGAGCCGAGGATGATCGCCGCCCGCAGCACGGTGGCGTCGACCGAGCTGTCGAGGAACGTCTCCTCGACCTGCAGGCGAGAGCGCAGATGATCGGACAGCGGGGTTCCGTCGTCGGGGATCAGGCCGGAGAGGTAGACGATCCGGCGCAGGCCGTTGCGCTCCGCGGCGGCGGCCATCGACTGCGCGGCGTGTCGATCCTTCTCGACGAAGTCGCCTTCGTCCATCGAATGCACCAGGTAGACGACGGCGTCCACATTCTCGGTCGCAGTGTCGAAGGTCTCGTGATCGTCGAGGTCGAAGTGCACCGCGGTGACGTGAGCGCCCCAGGCGAAGCGTGACTTCTTGCTCGGATCGCGCATGGCGGCGTGCACGTCGTGACCCTGTTCGAGGAGGACCGGGATCAGCCGAGACCCTATGTATCCGGTTGCGCCGGTGACCAGCACTCGCATGTAATTCTCGTTTCTGTAGACATGAGGCCATACCCCGTCGGAGCAGTCTCACTCCCCGGCGTCGGAGGCAGATGACACACTGTCCGGGTGAGTGCGCGTATCAGGAACAACGTGAGGGTCGTCGGGGCAGTCGACGGGCCCGTGGTGATGCTGGCTCACGGGTTCGGGTGTGACCAGACGCTGTGGCGTTCGGTGACCGATATCCTGGCTCCGGTTTTCAGGGTCGTGCTCTTCGATCACGTCGGGTCCGGCGCGTCGGACCCCTCTGCGTGGGATGCCGACAAGTACGCGCCGCTGGAGGCCTACGTCGACGACATCGTCGATATTGTCCGGGAACTCGATCTTCACGATGTGACGTTCGTGGGTCACTCGGTGGCGTCGATGATGGGTGTTCTCGCGGTCCAGGCGGCCCCCGAGCGGTTCGACAAGCTCTTTCTGCTGACACCGTCCCCTCGGTACATCGACGACGGTGACTACCGCGGTGGGTTCAGCCGTGAGGACATCGACGAGCTGCTCGAGTCGTTGGACAGCAATTACCTGGGCTGGTCCGCATCGATGGCACCGATCGTGGTGAATGCGCCGGATCGCCCCGATCTCGAGAACATGTGGACAGCGAGCTTCTGCCGAACCGATCCCGAGTGCGCACGGGTGTTCGCCCGCACCACCTTCCTGTCCGACAATCGCGCTGATCTGGCCGGGGTTGCCCTGCCCACGATGATCGTCGACTGTGCGCGGGATTCGCTGGCACCGCCTCAGGTCGGCAGATACGTTCACGAACACATCGCCGGCAGCACCCTGAAGACCCTCGACGCCAGCGGGCACTGCCCGCACGTCACCGAACCCGAGCAGACCGCCGAGGCGATTGCGACCTTCGTGAGATCGTCGTGATCAACGACCTCGACATCGAGGACCTGTACGAGAACGCACCCTGCGGCTATCTGTCGGTTCTTCCGGACATGCGGATCGTGAGACTGAACTCGACGCTGGCGAATTGGCTCGGCTTCGACGTCGACGCCTTGATCGGGACCGACTTCACCCACCTTCTCACCGCCGGTGGCCGGATCCACTACGAGACCCATTTCGGTCCGATTCTGCGTATGTCAGGACAGCTCGACGGCATCGCGCTCGATTTCGTGACGTCGGATCGTCGTCGGTTGCCGGTGTTCATGACCGCGAACGTCAAGACCGACGGGTCCGGCACGCCGGTACTGATTCGCATCACCGCGCTCGACGCCAGGGACCGGCGCACCTACGAACGCGAGTTGCTCGAGTCCCGAACGCGAGCGGAGCTGCTGGCGAAGACACTGCAGCGGTCGTTGCTGCCGCCTGCGCTGCTGCCGCCGTCGGGAATGACCGCAGCCGCGCACTATCACGCGGCATCGAGCGACGAGGTGGGTGGAGATTTCTACGATCTGTTCCCGCTGTCGGACGACCGCTGGGGATTCTTCCTCGGCGACGTCTGCGGCAAGGGTGCGTCGGCCGCAGCGGTGACGTCGTTGACGCGGTACACCCTGCGCGCGGCCGCGGTGTACGACCACGACCCGGTCGCTGTTCTGCACAATCTGGATTCGGTCCTGCGGCAGGAGTTCCGCGAGAACGACGCGCAGTTCTGCACAGCGGTGTTCGGCGTGCTCAGTCGTTCGGCCGAGGGATTCGAGGTGTGCATGGCCAGCGGCGGTCATCCGCCTCCGCTGGTGATGCGCGCCGACGGCAGCGCACACTACGTCCACATGACGGGTGGGCAACTCGTCGGAATCCTGCGTCATGCGCGGTTCGTGCCTGCCACCGTGACATTGAGCGCAGGCGACACCCTGCTGCTCTACACCGACGGCCTCACCGAGGCACGGGTGAGCACAGGTCGATACGACGACGAGGGTGCGCTGCTGGAGTTCGCGACCGCCCATGCCCCGGCGGCACCGGCGGGCATCGTCGAGGATCTACGGGTCCTGCTGAACAGCTTCGGCGACGGATTGGCCGACGACGCAGCAGTGATGGCGCTGGGAGTGTCGTCAGTCGAGAGCGGCGAGGGCTGACGCCAGATCTGCGTGCAGCGCGAATTCCTGATCGAGGCCCATCAGTTTGATCGGGCGGCTGGTGGTCGGCCCATCGGCGACCACCGAAAAGGCGACGGTGTCCCCGTGGTCCTTCTGCGTCGTTGCCAGCACGGTCATGGCAGCCGAGGCCAAGAACGAGACCTTGCTCAGGTCGACGATCAGTGCAGTAGGCGTGGTGGCGATCTGTGCGTCGATCGCGGTCGACAATGCGGGGGCCGTGGTGACGTCGAGTTCACCGGCGACCGCGACGACGGCCGCGCGGCCGTCGTTGCTGGACTGGATGGAAAATCCGGCGGTGTTCGTATCGGCTGGCATGTGTGCTCCTGAATCGTTACCCGCCGCGCTCGTCGACGGGGCATGCGGACCATTCAATCAGTAGGTCCTACTCGAACGTGACCTGCGTTCCTCTGAGTGCGGGAGCGCCGACCGTCGTGGTCCAGGACGGCACTGCGTCGGGCTCGATCCCCGTGGCCCCGCCGTAGAGGACGGCCAGGGTCTGCTGCTCGGTGATCGAGCCGGCGTAGGAGGCGGGCACGGGGGAGAGCTGCGGAACCGGAAGTGACGGAATGTCCTGTTCACCGGGGTTTCTCGACGGCACCTGGTACGAACCGTCGTTGGGGGAGCTGCCCGGGTACTGCGGGAAGTATTCGCCCGTCGAGCGGTCGAGGGAGGTGTAACAGGTGGGCCCGCGGTCCTGCTCGAACAATCGCGGCTCGTCCTGGTTGGGCAGATACCGGCCCTTCGGGTTGACGAACGGCATCGAGACGTTGATGCCGGGATACTCGTCACCGTCGCCGAGCAGGATCTTGCCGCGTCTGGCACCCTCGGCGAACTGTGAGACGGTGCAACCGAGGGCAGGCGAGAATTCGGCGAACACCTCGAGGGCCTCGCGTGAATTCGCGGCCAGTCCGATGATGTCCGCGGAGTTGGCGTCGAGGAAGTCGGCGGTGGTGGTGGAGGCGGATGTCAACGACGCGTAGAGCGTCTCGAGGGCCGGGCGCTTCTCGACGACGGTATTGCCCGTGGTCCGCAGATTGTCCAGTGCGTTGATCAACTCGGGGGCGGCATCGGCGTAGGTCTGCGAGAAGTCGGCCAGACCACGCAGGTCCTCCTGAATTGCCGGCAGCTCTGTGTTGAGCCCGGCGAAGATGTTCTCCAGGCGGTCGATCGTCAGGCCGAGCTCCTCGCCGCGACCGCTCAGTCCTTGCGCCAGCGCACCGAGCGTGTTGGACAGGTCCTGCGGCGGCACGGCCTGGAGCAGAGGCAACAGGCCGTCGAGCAGTTGTCCTACCTCGATGGCGTTGCCGCTGCGATCCTGCTTCAGCACGGTCCCCTCGGTGATCGGCGACGCAGGCTTGCCGTCCGGCAGAACCAACGCGACGTATCGTTCGCCGAACAGCGTCTTGGGCAGCAACCGCGCGGTGGCGTTCGACGGGATCATCTCCGCCATGTCCGGTTCGATTGCCAACTCCGAGGTGACGACGCGACCGGCTGTCGATGCCGATCGGACTTCGCCGACGATCATGCCGCGAACTTTGACGTCCGCATTGCGGGGAAGAGCGTTGCCGACGCTGTCGGTCTCGAGGGAGACCGTCACGACGTCCTTGAACGTCTTGTTGTACGAGGTGACACTCCACCCGACGAATACGACGATGAGTACGACGAGAGCGAGTCCGAGGAGTCGGTTCTGGACCGGCGAGGGGGAGCCGGTCATGGATACGTCGCAACGACAACAACAGCCATGTCGCGAACCTTAGTGCTACACGACGTAACACTTACTACCGAAAGTCGGCTTGTGAGATGGACTTAGCACTTCGTCACAAATGTGATGTGAGCCATAGGCCGTCAGCCACGCGAGCGCAGAATCAACTGCGCCGCGCTGATGTCGTCGATGACGAGGTCGGTGATCAATCCGCCGCGCAGGGCGGCGGTGAGGGCATCGAGCTTGGACGCTCCAGCGACGATGCACACCCGCCGCGGAACCACCTTGAGTCGATCCAGGCTCGGTCCACTCGATCTGTCGTTCAACGCAATTCGGTCGTGGCTACCGTCGGATCGCAGGAACACGGTGGCGATGTCGCCGACGACGCCGTCGCGCTGGAGCTCGGCTCGATCCTCGCGCTCGAGGTAGCCGGCGCTGTAGACGTGACTCGGAACGGCACTGCTCATGACGCCGATGCTGAACACGGCGAGGTTCATCCGATCCTGAAGTTCGAGGACTCGTTTGATGCTGCGTTCACGCCACAGGTGTCGGCGGGTTTCGGGGTAGTCGAAGAATGCGGGTACCGGAAACCCCTGCGCCACAGCGCCGTACGCGTCGGCAAATGTTCTGATGATGTCGGTGGCGTAAGAGACTCCCGTGGTGCGGGTGTTGGCTGCGCCGTTGAGTTGCACGACGGTCGAGTTGTGGGTTCGTTTGGGTGCGAGCTTGCGACTGACGGCGCTGACGGTGGTTCCCCAGGCGACTCCCATCACCATGTCGGACTCGAAGAACGACGTCAGCAATCGGCCGGCGAACGTGGCTACCCGATCGAGGCGCTGCAATTCGTCGACGGTTTCCGAGACGGGGACGACGTGTGCACGAATGTCGTACAGATCGGCGAACGCACGCTCGATTCGCGGTGCCTGGCCGAGTGGTGTGGAGATCTTGATCTCCACGAGGCCGGATGCCCGGGCGAAGGTGATGAGTCGTGAGACGGTCGAACGAGATACGCCCAGCTCACGGCCGATCGCCGCCATCGTCAAGTCCTGGAAGTAGTACAGACGCGCCGCCTGGGTGGCATGGCCGGTCCTGGGATCCGATTCGGGGTCGATGGGCGGTTCCGTCACCGGCACCAGTGTACGACCGATTTGCACATATGTGCACCAGCTGTGCAACGCAGTGCAGGCCGTCTACCGTGGCAAACAGCACGCACTGTGGCGTGCATCACCAACTTTGCGGAGGCTACACAATGGCTCGTAAGGAACCGGAATGGGGACTGCCGGCGCACATGGCTGCCGAGTTCGCCGGAACCATGATTCTCATTCTGTTCGGCGTCGGCGTCGTCGCGCAGGTGGTCTCGGGCGGTGAATCGGGGAGTCTCGGAGACCACGATTCGATCGCCTGGGCCTGGGGGCTGGGCGTGATGTTCGGCATCTACGTCGCGGGCCGTATCAC
>NZ_JALGQE010000022.1 GCF_022810405.1 Rhodococcus sp. ARC_M5 | reverse complement strand
TGGGTGTGGTCTGGGCAGATTCGTGGCCACAGGCGGTCACATTCGTGGCCGCGAGTGGTCAGTTCTTATCGGCCGTCAGTGGGCATATTCATGGCCGCCTGTGGTCAGTTTTTCATGGCCGCCGACATGGAGGTCTCGATGGAGCTGCGTGTTCTGCGGTACATCGTCGCTGTCGCGGACACCGGGTCGATGACCGCTGCCGCGGGACGAGAGCGTGTGTCGCAGCCGTCGCTCTCACGCCAGATACGTGCACTCGAGAGAAACCTGGGCATCGAGATCTTCCGGAGGTCTGGGAAGCATCTCGAAGTCACCACCGCCGGGGTTCGTTTCGTTCAGGATGCACGAGACCTCGTGCTTCATGCCCGCTCGCTCGAGTCGACGATTCGCCGGGGCCGGTCGGCTGAGGACGTCTCCGTGGTGTGCAGCCCCCAGCTCTTCGACACCCTCATTGTTCCCGCTGCTCTCTCGCGGGGCTTCCCGGTTCGATCGCTGGTGGTGCGCGAATCGAGTGAGATCTCCGACTTCGTGAACGAGGGGTACGCCGACCTGGGAATCAGTCCTATTCGCGGCTATAAGGGACTCCGTTCGGTCCCGGTGACTTCTGTTCCTCTCAGTCTGCAGATTCATCCCGACGTCGATCCCTTCCAGGAGCACGAGATCTCGATCGCACGAATCAAGGAGGAGTTGGATGTCGCACTCGTCTCGCTGATCCCTACCCGCGAGACCAGGAAGATGTTCGATCGCTTCTGCATCTCCAGCGGCGTCGACATCGAGGTTGACTACGAAGTGGAGACTGCGCAGGTAGCTCAGCTTCTCGCGGCGTCGAACCGGTTCGCATGTGTGGTGTCTGACGACCAGCCCAGGTTCGGGCTCCACAGCCACCCTCTGAGGTCTGAGTCCGGGGACGCTGCACTCCCCATCTTCGCTCTGTGGAAACCAGATCACGCGATGGCATCCGAACTGCTCAGCATTGCCTCGAAGCTGGGTCCCTCACGGTCTCCCGTGGGGGAAGCGGACGTGACCTCTCCCGCTCGATCCGCATTCCGGAGTTCGTAAGACTCGTGCCGTATCGAAATGGCTTCGGACAACGCGGTCGAGATCGCCGACCGGATGTGGTTGATCCATCGACGGGGTCAACACTGCCCGCCATGTGCCCGAGTGCGCGAGGCAGCCGACCCACAGGTGTGCTGTTCTGCCCCAACCCCATTCGGTCGGCAGGTTCGGCAGATCGACGTTGGGTGGAGCCGTGCTCACCAACTGGAGCGGGGACAAGCCACTGCTGAGCACGGTGCTGTTCGCAGTCTATGTGGGCATCCTCGTGTGGGTGCTCTCCAGCTGCGCGAACCGAAGGTGCGTCAGGTCATGCCGATCTTGCGGTGACGCACTCGAGAAAACCGCGGATCACCACCGATCGAGGTGCAGCACCGTCTCGATCGGATCCCGCGGAGCAACCTTGAACGTCTCACCCGTGTAGTACGCCGTCGGAATCAGCGCGCCCTGATGAAAGTCCTCGGGGATGCCGAGCAGTTCGGATATCTCGGCTTCCTTCGCGAGATGGATTGTCGTCCAAGCCGTTCCGAGACCGCGCGCCCGCGCAGCCAGGGCGTAGTTCCACACCGCCGGCAACAGTGAGCCCCACAAGCCCGCCTGATTTCCTGCCGGGAGCGTCTTGCCGGCCTGGATGCACGGAATCAGCAGAACCGGAACCTCACCCATGTGCTCGCCGAGCCATCCGGCACTGTCTCCGACCCGCTTCTGCACCGATGCGCGTTCCGGATCGTCGGCGAACAGCGCCGACGCGGAATGCTTCGATGCCTGATACGCGGTGAACAGTTCACCGTAGATCGCCCCGATGCGAGCGCGAAGATCAGGATCGGTGACGACGATCCACTGCCACCCCTGCTTGTTCGACCCGGACGGTGCCTGCAGGGCGATCTCCAGACATTCCTTGATCAGCTCCATCGGCACCGGCCGCGTCAGGTCCAGACGCTTGCGGACGGTACGCGTCGTGGTCAGCAGCTCGTCGGGAGTGAGGTCGATGATCGGGAAGGAAGTCACCTCTCGATCATGCACCACCGGAAGTCACACCGGCAGCAACGGTCGGATCAGTGCCCATGCGGACGCGTCGACCCAGGACGGATTCGATTGCTGCAGCGATCGGAACACCTCGAGCATCGACAGTTCCTCGATGGACTGAATGTCCGACGCGAGGATCGGCTCATCGAACAGCGCGATGTCGGTGCTTACCTTCCATTGCGGAGCTGGGACCGGGGTGCCGGTAAGGGTGCCTGCACCCCAGATCCCGCGTCGGGGATGGCTACTGACCCAGAACAGCACTGGTTGTCCGGCAACCATCAGGCGCGTTCGGTAATTGTCGGCTACGCACCAGTCCTCGTGTGCGCGTCCGGCTTCGACCATCGGCGCGAGATCGGTCTTGTGCGGATTGCACTTGATCACCCAGGCACCGAGCGTCTGGTCCGTTATCGCCCGTGCCGTCACCGCCGCCAGCGTACCGAGCGGCAGACGTCCGTTCCGCGGGATTCTCCGTGTGCACACACGACCGCCTCGACGTGCCCGGTAGCTTGAGTCGTATGGATGGAGTCGATGTCATCGTGTCGCACTGGGCTGTTGCGCGCCCCGAACTCGACGTATCCGGACTGAAGGTCTTCGGCCGGTTGCATCGAAGCTTCCTGGTCTACAAGACCACCATTGCTGCGACATTCGAGAAGTACGGCATCACCGATTCCGGCTTCGACGTGTTGGCATGCCTCCGACGGTCACTGCCGGATCACCGACTGACGGCAGGCGAACTCGCCGAGCAGACGCTCGTCACCACGGGTGGGCTCTCACTCCGGGTGAAGCGACTCGAGGACGCCGGTCTCGTCACCCGCACCCGGGACGCCGTCGACGCGCGGGTCGTCTACGTCGAGATCACCCCCGCCGGTAGTGCTCTCGTCGATGCCGTTGCGGACGAGCACTTCCACAAGCTGAACACCATGCTCGGCGATCTGAGCGAAGACGATGTTGCGACCCTCGCGGCCTTGCTCGGCCGTCTGGAGCATTCGGCCCGAACAGTCGAGCTCGCGAATGCGCCTGCCGATCTGCCCGTGGAAGCCACCCCGTAGAAATTTTTTTCGACAATTAGTGATGCGGGGCACACTGCCTGTGACCTGCATCTCTTTCATTTCTGGCGCGTAAATCTTACGTAAAGCCAGCTCGGAACGGCCTTGCACGCGTTGACGTCTTAGCGCTAAGGCATTACAACTGTCTTAGCGCAAAGATAATTGCTTCGCCAACGCCTCAGCCGAACGGACTCCTTCGATGACACTCGCTGCACCACACGTCTCAGCAAGCCTCACCGCCGACCTCACCGACGAGATCTACGTCGGCGGCAGCTGGGTCCGCGGCGCAGGAGATCCAATCGAGTCGATCGATCCATCGAGCGGCGAAGTGTTCGCTACCCTCCACGCCGCGACGACCGAAGACGTCGACATCGCAGTCCGCAGTGGTTCCGCCGCGGCGCGGGTCAGCGGCTGGTCCACGATGCTGCTTCACGAGCGTGCCGCTGTTCTGCATCGAATCGGCAACGCGGTAGAGGACAACGCCGGCCGCATCGCGGCATTGCAGACCCTCGATACCGGTAAGACGCTGACCGAGACCCGAGCGCTGGCCATGAGCGCCGCCAACACGTTTCGCTACATGGCCGCTGCGGTGGAGACCATGGACGGCGCACTGACCACACCCCGCGGCCCATGGATGACGATGTCCACTCACGAGCCGATGGGCGTGATCGGTGCCATCACACCGTGGAACTCCCCCATCGCGTCCGACGCCCAGAAGATCGCTCCTGCACTGGCCGCGGGCAACGCCGTCGTCGCGAAGCCGCCGGTGTGGGCACCGTGGGTGACGCTGTTGCTGGCCCGGCTGTGCGACGAAGCCGGACTCCCCCCAGGCCTCCTGTCGGTCATCCCCGGCCCCGGCCGCACCGTCGGCGAAACTCTGGTCCGCCACCCCGGCGTCGCAAAAGTGACATTCACCGGCGGAACCAGCACCGGTCGTCACCTTGCGCATCTCGCGGCCGACAAGTTGATGCCCATCACCTTGGAGCTCGGTGGCAAGTCGCCCACCATCGTCTACGACGACGCCGACATCGAACGCGCACTGCAGGGTGTCCTCTACGGCATCTTCTCTTCGAGCGGACAGAGCTGCATCGCCGGTTCACGTATCTTTGTGCATCGCAACATCTTCGAGAGCTTCACCACCCAACTCGTCGAGCGCGCGCAGCGATTGCGTCTCGGACCTGGAACGGACCCGAGTACCGACGTCGCACCGATGATCGCTCTGCGACATCGAGATTCTGTTGCCGACATGGTCGACGCAGCCGTCGAGAACGGTGCGACGGTGTTGTGCGGCGGTGCGATTCCGACCGAGGGCGCACTCGCAGGGGGTGCCTACTACCCGCCGACCGTGTTGACCGACGTACGGAACTCCGACGCCATCTGCCAGGAGGAAATCTTCGGACCGGTCGCGGTGGTGCTCCCCTTCGACGACGACCTCGACCTCGTCGAGCAAGCGAACGACAGTGTCTACGGTCTCGCCTGCGGCATCTGGACCGAAGACCACCGACGCGCACTGCGCACAGCGAAGTCCATCGACGCCGGCACCGTGTGGATCAACACGTACAAGCAATTCTCGATCTCCACGCCGTTCACCGGGCTGCGCGACAGCGGGCTCGGCACCGAGAAGGGCCGCGACGCGGTACGGCAGTACTCGAACCAGAAGAGCATCTACCTCGATCTTTCCGATACCCCCTTGGCATGGGGCCGGAACCGATAAGCACGAAAGGACCAGCATGACAGGCACATTCACCAGCACATCGGCCCATCCTTACAGTCCCGCCTACAAGGTGGCCGGCTTCGGATTCGTCTCCGGCGCACTGTCCGTCGACACCGAGGGCACCGCGGTCGACGGCATCGAACCGGCCCTCGACGCAGCGGTCGCCAGGATGACCGAACGCCTCGCGACGATCGACATGACGCTCGCCGACGTCGTCAAGACCACCTACTTCGTCACCGACGTGACGACCCGCGACGCCGCGAACAGTCACTACAAGACCGTGTTCGCCGAGCCACGGCCCGCGCGATCGTTCGTCGAGGTCGCCGCTCTCCCCTACGGCGCGACCGTGGAAATCGAAGCCATCGCATACCGACCCTGAAACCCTCCACCATCACTCGAAAGGACCCCATCATGACCGCTCCGGAGAAGACCACATCCGACCTCGAGAACCTGATCGATTCCTGCATCGCCAGCAAGGAAACCCGGTTCGAGGACTGGGACACCCTCGGGTTCCAAGCCGCCAAAGGCGGAGATCGCTTCAAGCGCGCACAGATTCGCTACATCGGTTCGGGCGCAACGGGTAATCACGAGGGCGACTCCCGCTCACTGCCGTCCGAGCACTTCACGTTCTCCAACATGCGCCTTCCCGCAGGTGCAGTCGGGCCCGAGCACACCCACCACGACGTCGAGGAGGTCTTCTACGTCCTCGAGGGTGAACTCGAGGTCGCTGTCCACGACGTCGAGGACGGCACCAAGAAGGCAGTTCGCCGCCTCGGCTACCGCGATCTGATCCGCGTTCCTGCGGGCGTGCCGCGCAGCCTCGCCAACGTCGGCGACACCGACGCGCTGTTCTGTGTCGTCATCGGCGCACCCAAGCCGCAGCTGCCCACCTACCCGCCGAGCTCCGAAATGTTCGGCGTCACTCGCTGACCGAACAAACCTGTACGGAAGGAACTTTCGATGTCCGAGCACACAGCGAGAACTCTGCGCGTGCAGTGCAAGAGCTACGAAGCCGACGGCGTCACCAGTGTCACGCTGGTCGATCCCGACGGCAGCGCGCTGCCGACGTGGGAACCGGGAGCTCACGTGGCTCTGCACCTGCCCGGTGGTCTGACGCGCGAGTACTCGCTGTGCTCGGACCCGAGCGACACCAGCCGTTGGACCGTCGCGGTTCTGCGCGTCGAGAAGTCACGGGGCGGGAGCCTGCACGTCCACGACAAGCTGTCGGTGGGTGCGCTGATCGAGGTCGACGGCCCCCGTAGCGCATTCGCACTCGACGAGAGCGCGCAGCGGCACGTACTCGTCGCAGGCGGAGTGGGTGTCACACCGATCGTTGCGATGATGCGCCGGCTCGAGCAGACCGGCTGCGAGTGGACGATGCTCTACGCAGGACGCTCTCGCAGGACCATGGCATTCGCCGACGAGATCGCCGCATTCCCCGCCGCCACCATCCACGCCGACGACGAACAGGGCGGGCTACCCGACTTGCCTACGCTTCTGGGCGGACTCTCGGCCGGAGCAGTTGTCTACTGCTGCGGCCCGGCTCCCCTGCTCGATGCCGTCGCCGCCGCCATGCCACCGGAGGCAACCCTACGGACGGAACGCTTCGCCGCCCCGGAGATCATCGCCCCAGCAGGCGGTGACACCGCATTCGACGTGGTGCTGAACCGCACCGGCGAACGCGTGCCGGTCTCCCCTGATCAGTCGGTGCTCGACGCCCTGCTCGACGCCGGGCTCGACCTACCGAGCTCGTGCACCGAAGGCATCTGCGGTACCTGCGAGGTCGGCGTGGTCAAGGGCGATGTCGACCACCGCGACTTCCTTCTCGGCGAGGCCGAGCACGCCGCGAACAAGACCATGTTCCCGTGCGTATCGCGTTGCCGTTCAGCCGAACTCGTCCTAGACCTCTGAGGAGCCTCATGAGCGTGCCCACCCACCGCCAGCCCGTCCTGACCGACACACCCGTCTGCACACTGCGCAGTCTGCGATCGGTTGCCCTGACCGTGCCGAACCCGATTACGTCGCGCGATTTCTACCACGAGGTCTGGGGGCTGAGCACCGTCGAGGAGGACGGCGACCGCTTCTGGCTGCGCGCCACCGGAACCGATCATCACGTACTCGACCTACAGCGCGGCGATTCGAATGCACTGGGGCGCATCAGCTTTGCTGTCGGATCACCCAGGGAGGTGGACGACGCAGCTCGCGCCCTGCACCGAATCGGCGTTCCCGTCCTGCGTGAACCCGGCATGCTCGATCACGCCGGCGGTGGCTACGGGCTCCGGCTGGTCGACCCCGAGGGTCGCATCGTCGAACTGTCCGCCGACACATACGCGGTGCCCGCGCAGGATCCGACCGGCCGCCGGGCAATCCCTCGCAAGATTGCCCACGTCGTCCTCAACACGGTCGATATCGAACGGACCGCAGCGTTCTACACCCAGGTCCTCGGCATGCGTATCTCCGACTGGTCCGAGCGGCAGATGACATTTCTTCGGTGCAACACCGACCACCATGTCATTGCGCTCAACCAGGCACCCTGGACAGCGCTGAACCATATCGCCTACGAGATGCCGTCCATCGACCATTTCATGCGCGGAATCGGAAGCCTGCGCTCTCACGGCATCTCACCGCAGTGGGGTCCCGGCCGCCACGGCCCCGGCGACAACACCTTCTCCTACTTCACCGACCCCGCCGGCCTGGTCTGCGAATACACCTCGGAGGTCGAACAGATCGACGAAGATGCATGGCTCTGCCGGACCTGGCGTCGCACGCCGGAACTGTCGGATCAATGGGGCACGGCCGGACCGCCGACCGCCACTGTTCGAGCCGCGATGGCCGGCATCCCGGACCTCGGTGCACGAAAACTGTTCGAGCCGAACCACTCCGACTACTTCATCCCGATACCCGAACTGGTGGGTATCTCATGACCCTTGTTCAGACGACGCGTTCTACGTTCGTGGGCGGTCTACACGTGGTCGAACACCAGCCGCCCGAGCGCGTCTTCGAGCCGGTTGTGTTACTTCTGCACGGTATCGGCGGGTCGGCTCGATCGTGTGTGCCTTTGGCTTCCGAATTGGCCGACCGTGGCGTTCGGGCATGGTGCCTCGATGCCGCCGGTTACGGTGAGTCCGCTGATCCCGGAGCAGACCACGATGCCGTCGCCGACGTCCTCCGCGTCGCCGACGAAATTTCACCAGAGCGCCCTCTCGTGTTGCTGGGCACCTCGTGGGGCGGGGTGGTCGCCCTGGCAACAGCGCTCGCCCGACCCGAGCGGATCGCCGGACTCGTCCTCGCAGACAGTACTCGCGGCAGTGGTACCACCCCCGACAGAGCCAAAGCCATGAGAGCCCGCTCTCGCGACCTGGCAGAGCGAGGAAGCGCGGTTGTCGCTGCCGAACGCGCCCCTCGACTTCTCGCACCCGGTGCCGACCCTGAGATCGCCGAGGCGGTACGAGCGTCGATGACCGCGCTGCGCCACAGTGGGTTCGCCGCGGCGGCGGAGTTCATGGCATCCACCGACCACGGCCCACGGCTCGCAGAAATCGTTTGTCCAACACTGGTCCTTGTCGGCGAGCACGATGTGGTGACCGGCGTGAACGAGTCCCACCTACTCGCCGAGTCGATACCCGGGGCGCAGTTCCACTCGATCTCCGATGCAGGACACGTGGCAATCCAAGAACAGCCTGCCGCGGCCGCCGCACTCGTCACCGACTTCCTGGAGCACCTGACATGACCGGAACCATTGTCGTCACCGGCGGCGGCCGCGGACTCGGCCGATCCATCGCCGAACGACTCTGCAGCGACGGCAACCGAGTGGTCATCGCCGAACGGAATCCCGACACGGCCCACGAGTGCGCAGAAGCCCTGCGTCACAACGGGTACGACGCCGTGGCCGTGGTGACCGACATCGGTGACAGTGATTCCGTCCGCGCCCTCGCAGAGCGCGTGAGTGCGGAGCACGTGACCGGTCTGGTCAACAACGCCGCGATCGCAGACGGTGTCGGCGGCAAGACATTCTTCGATCTCGACGAGTCCGAGTTCGAGCGTGTCACCTCCGTCAACATTCGCGGTACCTGGGCGGTGTCGAAGTATCTGTGGCCCGCCATCGCGAAGTCGACGGGCGCGATAGTCAACATCGCATCCGATGTCGCGATGTACGGATCGCCGCGCTTGGTGCACTACGTCTCGTCCAAGGCTGCGGTGATCGGCATGACCAGATCGATGGCACGGGATGCCGGCGACTTCGGTGTACGGGTGAATGCCGTTGCGCCCGGACTCATCCGGGTGGAGGCGACCGAGAGCGTTCCCGACATCCGCTACCGCACGTACACCGAAGGTCGAGCCTTGAACCGCGAACAGACTCCAGAGGACGTCGCCGGCGTCGTCCGTTTCCTCCTGTCCGACGACGCAGCGTTCGTCACCGGACAAACCATCGTCGTCGACGGCGGCTTCATCTTCCGCTGAGGAGCACACCCATGGACCTGCAGTTGAAAGACCGACGAATACTGATCACCGGTGCCAGCTCGGGCATCGGTCTCGCGACAGCAACGATGCTCGCGGGCGAGGGAGCACGGCTGGCCCTGTGCGCCCGCGACGAGGACCGGCTACGCAAGGCGACTGCGGAGCTGGCGGCCTCTACCGACGTGTTCACCTTCACGTGCGACGTCACGGACAAACAGTCGGTCGAGAACTTCGTCTCTCACGCTGTCGACAGCCTCGGCGGACTCGACGGCGTGGTCTGTAACGCAGGCCGCTCGCTGATGAGCACGATCGACCAGACGACCGACGAACAGATCCGAGAAGAGTTCGATCTCAAGATCTTCGGAGCGCTCAACATAGTCCGGGCGGCGAAGAAGGCACTGGCGTCGTCGGATTCGGGGGCGATCGTCGTCGTCAACGCGATCCTCTCCCGACAGCCGGAATCGCGGCTGGCGATCACCGCCGCCGCACGTGCCGGTCTGCTCAACCTCTCCCGCTCTCTCGCACAGGATCTGGCTGCGGACAACATCCGCGTCAACTCCGTCCTGCTCGGTCTGGTCGACACCGGACAGTGGCAGCGCCGCTACACCGACAGCGACACCGCGCTCGATTTCGACGAGTGGAGCGCCGAGATCGCTGCGGATCGAGGCATCGGACTCGGGCGCTTCGGCACCGCGGACGAGCTCGCTTTCCCCATCACCACGCTCCTCTCGCCGCTCAGCAGCTACATCACCGGCGCATCCCTCGACGTCGGCGGCGGCGTCCACCGCTACGTCTAGCGACCCGAACATTCTCAGGAGAGAGACATGACAGAAGAAGCAGTCGTCCGACGCACGGGCGGTGACGTACTCGTCGACTTGATGCGACGCCACGGCGTCACCACCGCGTTCGGCGTCATCAGCATCCACAATCTTCCCCTCGTCGAAGCCGTCGATCGTGACCTCGAGTTCGTCGAGATGCGGCACGAAGCAGCTGCGGTCAACGCCGCCGACGCGTATGCCCGAGCCACCGGCGGCATCGGCGTCGCGCTGACGAGCACCGGAACGGGTGCCGGCAATGCAGCGGGATCGATGATCGAGGCGCTGACGGCCGGGAGCCGGGTTCTGCACATCACCGGGCAGATCGAGACCGAATTCCTGGCACCGAATCGGCCGACACCGAGCCGCGGAGTCATCCACGAATTCCCGAAGCAGCCGCAACTGCTCGACGCAGTGTCGGTGCACAGTGCGACCATCAACGACGTCAAAGACGTTGCGGTAGAGCTCGAGACCGCGATCCGCCGCATACGATCGGCACCGACCGGCCCGGCCAGCATCGAGTGGCCGAGCGATCTGCAGTATCTCGCGACCCCCGAGAAGCAACGCCCGTTCGAGATGACCGACATTCCTGTCTCGGTTCCCGACGCCGACACGATCGCGCGTGCAGTCGAGCTGATCGACGCGGCGAAGGCTCCCTTGTTCTGGCTCGGGGGCGGAGCAGCAGGCGCAGGCCCCGAACTCACCGAGCTCGCACATCGAGTCGGAGCGGGCATCCTCACCAGCAACTCAGGCCGCGGCATCGTGCCCGAGACCGACCCCCTCGTCATCGGCAACTTCGCCACGACGCCGCAGGGACGCGCGCTGCTCGACGATTCCGACCTTCTCATTGCCGTCGGCACCCACTTTCGGTCCAACGAGACCGCGTCGTACGGCTTGTCCCTGCCTGACAACATCATTCAGATCGACCTCGAACCGTCCACGATCGGTCGGGTCTACCCTGCCACCGTCGGGATCGTCGGAGATGCAAGGGCCGTCCTGACGTCTCTCGCTGATCGCGTTGCCGCACAGCCAGGTTGGGCGGCGCGGGTCACCGAGGTCCGTGAGGCCGTACGCAGTGGTCTGACCGAGTACATCGGCGGCTACGCCGACATCTGCGCGGCGATGCGCTCGATCCTGCCCGACCGCTCACCGATCGCCCGCGATGTCACCATCCCGTCCAGCCAGTGGGGTAACCGTCTGCTGCCGATACTCGAGCGCGAGACCAACATCTTCCCGCTGGGCGGCGGCATCGGCCAGGGCCTGGCAATGGGCATCGGCGCAGCTCACGGCCGACGTGATGTGCCCACGTTGGTCATGGTCGGCGATGGCGGACTAGCGGTGCACCTGGGTGAGCTGGCCTCACTCGCGGGCTCGAACGCCCACGTCATCGTGGTCGTGTTCAACGACGGCGGCTACGGCGTTCTCCGGAACATGCAGGAGGCAAACGGGTTTCGTCGGTCCGGCGTCGACCTGCACACTCCACGCTTCGACCTGCTCGCGGCATCTCTCGACATCCCGCACCGGCTGATCCAACGCGTCGAGACCTTCGCCGACGTGTTGACCGAAGCGGTGGGTCGCACCGGGCCGACCATCATCGAGGTGGACGTCGCCTCGGTAGAACCCACACCGGGGCCGTTCGTCCCGCCCGTTCACGTGCCGAGCGAGGTCCGGCGATGAGCGCCGTCGCAGCCGTGAGGTGGTGGGACGACGATGCCCAGATGGCCGTCGCGGCAGCCGTTCCGACACATGTCTTCGCAGCGGGCACCGACGCCCACGCTGCCATCGAGCTTGCCGTCGCCTACCCGGAGACCGTTCTGAGCCTGATTCTCGCCGACCCGACATTCGACGTCGAGCAGCATGCGTACCTGCTTGCGTCGGTGGCGGTTCCGACGCTCGTCATCGCGTCGGCACCGGAGCCCACCACCGATCTGACCATCTCGCAACGACTCGCCGGGGACATCGAGAACGCTGTTTTCGTCGTCATCGACGATGCAGCCAACCCGGTCCACACCGGCAACCGAGAGTCGTTCCGCGAGTGGACGTCCTCCTTCGTCACCATCGCAGAAGGTCTGGCGCTCCGTTCCGGAACAGCACTCACCCCGCCCACCCCCCTCGTCGAAGGAGCGTTCCGATGATCACTCGTACAGCCCGCGAGCCGTATCTGGAAACCCACCAGACCCACCCGCAGCCGATCACGCCGTACGAGCGCAAACTCGCCGGCTCGCTGAGCGAGATCTACTCCGGCGGAGTCGACACCCTGGACGGCGTCGTCGCCGGCCTGAACGACCTAGGCCTGCACGGGCCGGACGGCGGTCCGTGGACCGCCGAGAACTTTCGCGCCGAGATGCGCAGATTGGGGAATTGAAATGACCACCACCGAAGCTCGTCCGACCGGTCGCCGCTCCGGACCGACCTACGCAGTCGGAACGCGTCGGCACCTGGACGCCGAGGACATCGCCGCCACCGGTATCCGCGACCGCTGGTACCCGATCTTGCCGTCGCACATGGTCGAGGCGGGTGCGATGGTGCCCGTCCGCCGCCTCGACGTCGACTGGGTGCTGTTCCGGGACGCACAAGGAACCGTCCGCATGCTCGAAGACCGCTGCCCACACCGCAGCGCACCGCTGTCCGTCGGTCAGCACCTCGGAGACCGCATCGCATGCATGTACCACGGCGTACAGGTGGACGGAACTGGAACCGTCGTGTCCGTTCCCGGCATGCCCGGTTGCGCATTGGAGGGCCGCCGAGCCACCGTCAGTCTCGAGGTCGTGGAAGCCGCGGACACCATCTTCGCTTTCGTACCCCTGACCAACGACTCGACCCCGACGCCGTTCGTACTTCCCGATCGGTTGGCGGACCCCGAGGTGTCATGGTTCCCCAACTACGCCGAATGGGCCGGGCCGTGGCGGTTCTACATGGACAACGTCCTCGATCCGATGCACGGCGCGTTCCTGCACCGAGACTCGCATTCGATGTTCGGCGGCGACGTTTCTGCGCGGTTCCGGATCCGCGAGACCGATCGCGGGTTCTTCTTCGAGAAGACCGACCAACGCGGAGTGAACTTCGACTGGGTCGAGTTCGTCCGTGGATCGATGGATTTCGTCGACCTCGAGATTCCCTACGGACCCGGTGCCGGGCCCGGCGGCGTCTTCGGCATCGTCGGCATGAGTACACCGATCGACCGCGAGAATTCGGCGATCTTCCACTGGCGTACCCGGCGGGTCAGTAACTGGGAGCGCGAATCCTGGCGGTTCCTCTACCGCACGATTCTCGAGGAGAAGCACTGGCAGGTGCTCGAGCAGGACCGCGCGGTATTGGAAGTTCTCGCGTCTGACGCCGACAGAGAAGAGCACCTGTACCAGCACGATCTGGGCGTCGCGCGCATCAGGCGGCTGTATCGCGCCGACGCGCTCGCCCAGGCAGAGAAGCTTTCGAGCGTCAACGCATGAAGGAAGACACTTTGATGCTGACGGTTCTGCTGCGGCACGACCAGACCCAGAATCTCGCGCAGCTGCAGGGACGACTGGACGACAACGATTGGTGGCACGAGTTTCCACCCGAGGGCTGCGAGGTCGTGTCGTGGGTGGTCGCGATGGGAATCGGGCAGATCGTCACCCTACGGCTGCCCGCCCATCGACTGTCCACCGTCAACGTCGAACTCGAACGCCGGGCGTGGGGCACATTTGCCACGGAGTTCTATCCGACCTACGACTTCGTGCCCGTCCGCGAACGCCTCACCCGTGAATCCGACGAACGCCGCAAGGCTCTCTCGTCATGACACGGGCAACCCACCCCGACGTTGCCGAACCACCTCGGCCAGGGATGTTCAGCAACGCCCGCGTCGTCGGCAATCAGTTCTTTCTGTCCGGCATGCACGCCGGCACACCGTCGGGTCCGGTCGGCGGGTCGGACCCCTACCTTCAGGCCGTCGAGGCGTTCCGCCGCATCGGTGCCCTCGCCGTGGCCTGCGGCGCACGCGTCGACGACATAGTGACGCTGCGGATCTACCTCACCGACATGGCCGACAAGACCGCCGTCGGCCGGGCACGCGGCGGCGTGTTCCGCGGTGACCTTCCCTGTTCGACCCTCGTCGAGGTGTCGGCGCTTGTCGAGCCCGAACTCAGTGTCGAGATCGAGGCTCACGGTTTCATTCCCGTCGTCCGCACCGCGGACGCACGAATCAGCTGATTCGGCGCATCCAGCGTCGACCTACACATCGAGGACGCATAATGAGCGGACCGACCATGACCAGAAATCCCGCCCCGCCCATCACCCGACCGAACTGGTCGGTGTTGACGCTGGCCTTCATCGCCGTCGTGCTCGACGGATACGACACGATCGCACTGGGATTGTCCGTACCTGCTCTCTCTGCAGAGTGGGGTGTGGCACCGTCGCATTTCACGCCCGCTCTGGCATTGACCAGTCTCGGTGTGGCTTTCGGCTACATCGCGGTGGGACGACTGACAGCACGGTTCGGTTGCCGCAACGTCATCTTGGTGGCGGTCGCGGTGTTTACCGTGGGTTCCCTGCTCACAGCATGGGCTGGGTCGATAGTCGAGCTCACCGCTCTACGGTTCATCACCGGCCTCGGACTCGGCGCCGTCATGCCCGCTGCAGTGGCCCAGACGACGGCACTCAACCCGGCACGTCTACGGCAGTCGATCGCAGTGTTCGTGACCATGGGCATCTCGCTCGGTGCGTTGATTGCGGGTGTCGCCGGCAGCCAGCTCGTACGTAACTTCGGCTGGCCCTCGGTCTTCATCGCCGGTGCCGTCGCATCGGCAATACTGTTCCCGTTTCTGTGGTTCAAGCTTCCCGACGAGCGCACGGTCATCGGAGACGTCCCCGTCGCCGATGCCAAGCACAGTGCGTCCGTCGCTCGTCTCTTCGACCCCGAGGTCCGGACGCGGACGCTGCTGCTGTGGGTCTTCTCGTTCCTCGTGTTCTCGGTCTTCTACATCTTCTCCTCGTGGTTGCCGACTTTGCTCACCAGCTACGGCTTCAGTACCGGACTCGCTCCGTTGGGCTCGGCAGCGCTCGGCGTCGGCAGCATCATCGGCGCAGGAATACTGATCGTCTGCGCCACGAAGTTCAGGATGACCTCCGTCCTCGCCTGCACCACCGCTGCAGCCATTGTCTTCCTGGTCATCTCGGCGTTCCTCGGACCGGACAAGGCACTCCTGCTGATCGTGTTCGGTGGCGTCGGCCTCGGCCTTCAGGCGGGAATGATCGGCCAGGCAGCCGTCGCTGTCTCGATCTACCCTCAGCGCACCGCCGCAACGGGCGTCGGGTGGACCTCGTCGATGGGACGGCTGGGATCGGTCGTCGGACCCATCGTCGGCGGCGCACTCATCGGTCTCGGCACGTCGACCAGCACCATCGTGTTGCTCGCCTGCATTCCCGTATTCGGCGCGCTTCTCGTCGTCGTGGCCCTCGGCAGAATTCGTGTGGCGCGCCGAGCAGACGAGCAGGTCGGGGCGTGAGCCCGGCTCCGAAATCATGAATGACCGATAGCCATCGAGCCCGGGGACCGCGAGGCCCCGGGCTCGATGCGGTGAAGCCTGTACGTTGTTGTCCGGCCGAGTGTCTCGACCGACCGACTGGCGTCAGCCCACCGCGTCGTTGCCCTGGGATGCCGAGACCACCAGATTGTTTGCGGTCAGCCCGTTCCCGTTCTTGGCGGCGTCGATCCACTGATCCGTCGTCGCTACCGCCGCGAAGTTCGACTGGTACAGCACCATCAGAGCCTTGTGCAACTGTTCGGCCGAGACGGTGCCGGCCTCGTTCGAGAGGTTGATCGCACCCGTGGCGTCGGACAGGATCTCAACGGTCAGATCCAGCGCCTCGGCGTCGGCGCTGGATGCGAGGTCGCAGTTGTTGGTCATGTAGCCGACGATCGTGACGGTGTCGATGTTGTTGCTCTGCAGCCACTTCGCGACTCCGGTCCCGGCGAACACGCTGCTGTACTTCTTCTCGACCCGCTCGAAAGACGGCTGCACGACGGCTTGAATGTCCGGGTGCAGTTCGTATGTCGGAGTGCCTTTGACGAAAGCGGGCGCACCTTCCGGCATTTCGTGCTGCACGATCGCGACGGGAAGATCCTGCGCCGCGGCAGCTTCGATCGTGCGGACGATGTTGGCCAGCGATTCGTCGCGGGGCGGGTACTGAATCTTCAGCACTCCCTCGAAGTATTCCTGCTGGACATCGATGACGATGAGGGCTCTACGCGGTGCGGTCATGGCGTTCTCCTTCGACTGGCGTTGTTCGGTCGCACTTCATCCTGCGGTGCTGCTCTTGCATTCACGAGTGGCACGGATGCATACTTTCGATGGATTTGCGCCAGCGGTTGAGATCGGAGTCGGTATGCGCATCGCGCTTTACGCGTTCGACGGCATCACGATGTTCCACCTCGCCGCGCCGTTGATGGTGTTCGGCGAGGTGACCCGGCTCGGACTCGCCCCGGACTGGGAGACGCGAGTGTGGTCCGACGAAGCCGGTTCGATCCGCACCGAGGAGGGATTTCCGGTCGGCGAGATCGCAGGGCCCGATACCGTCGCCTGGGCCGATATCGTGATCGTGACATCGTGGCCGGAGTCGTTGCCTCGCATAGGCACTGACTTCTCGAACTCACTGCGAGGAGCACATGAACGAGGGGCAGAGATCGCAGGTCTGTGCCTCGGTTCGTTCGCTGTAGTCGATACCGGGTTGCTCGCCGGCCGTCCGGCCGTCACGCACTGGACCAAGATGGCCGAGCTGCGGGAGCGAAATGCACACGCGGGCGTCGACGAGTCGGTGCTCTACATCGACCACGGCGACGTGATGACCTCCGCGGGCACCGCGTCGTCGATCGATTCCTGCCTGCACATCGTGCGCAAGCACCTCGGTTCGGCTGCCGCGACACGGGTGGCGCGGAGTCTCGTGGTCGCGCCCCATCGCGACGGCGGACAGGCGCAGTACATAGAGCGTCCGGTCATCGAGGCATCGGGAGATACCGCGATCGCCGACGTGCTGAGCTGGGTACTCGAGCGTCTGGACGAGCCGTTGCCCATCGAGCGACTGGCCGACCATGCGCGCATGAGCCGACGCAGCTTCATCCGTCAGTTTCAGCTCGAGACAGGATCCACCCCGGCTCGCTGGGTCTTGGACAAACGCCTCGAGGAAGCTCGGAGCCTGCTCGAAACGACCGATCGCAGTATCGAGAACATCGCTGCCCTGTGCGGATTCGGCAGCGCTGTCACTCTGCGTCAGAACTTTCGCTCGGCATTCGCAGTGACACCGACGGCCTATCGACGGCAATTCGCCGTCGGATGTGCGCCCACAGATACGGTCGACAGGCAAGGATGAGCGACGTGATCCTGTGGATAGTTGCCGGAGTAGAGCTCGCTGCCATCATCGCGCTCAGTGTGGTCTTGATCGTCTCGCGTCGAAAGTTGAAGCACACGCGCCGGGCACTGGACCGCGCTCTCGAATCGCAGCAACGCCGTAAGCGACGCGGCCTGGTGCCCTTCGCGATCAGAACTGCCTTCCACACCACGGACCTACTCATCAACAAAGGCTTCGGTGCCACGGTCCGCAACTCCGTCGAAGACCTCGCGGGCTGGGCCAAAGTCGAACGCCCCGACCTGGCACGCATGACGGCCGACGGCGACATCGTGGTGATGTTCTCCGACATCGAAGGATCCACCGCACGCAACGAGGAACTGGGCGACCGCGGTTGGGTGAAACTGCTCGAAAAGCACAACAAGCTCATCAACAAGCACGTCGACGCCCACGGCGGGCACGTGGTGAAAAGCCAGGGCGACGGCTACATGATTGCTTTCTCCGACCCGGGCCAGGCCGTGCGTTGCGGGGTGGAAGTGCAAGAAGCACTGACGAAGAACCCGGATCGATGGGACCGTATCCGCGTCCGGATGGGTATCCACGTCGGCAGTTCCGTACGACGCGGTGACGACCTGTTCGGCCTCAACGTGGCCATGGCCGCACGCGTCGCGGGACAGGCCGACGGCGGCGAAATTCTGATCAGCGAACCGGTGCGCAAGGCCATCGCTGCGGCACAGGACCTGACTCTCGGAACGCCCCGAGACGTCGAACTCAAGGGAATGAGCGGGACTTTCCAGTTGTATCCGATTGCGCTGCCGGTGCAACCGGATACAACGCCGTCCATCAGCGCGGGATAGCGCCGGGAAGCACGTGCAGGGTCAAGGACGAACCACCGGCTCCGGTTCAGACGATGACGTCCCCTGCGGAGCGTCGTCGGTGATGTCGGGGTAGTCGTTCCTGAGGACCAGGACAACTCGACGTCGACCTCGACTTGGGAAGTCGGAAACCTGTCTCACTCGAGACCGAACAGTTTCGAGTAGGTGGCCGCCGCACGTTCTCTGAGCTGTTCACCCGACAGATCCTCCGGGCTATCGCGCAGCTCCGGATCCGAAACATAATCATCTACATCGAAAAATAGCTTTTCGAGAACCGTGAACTCACTACCCGGCACTTGACATTTGTCGTTGGTGAAGGTGCGAATATAGTCTGTCTCGAAATCATCTGCCGAAATCTTTTCTTGTACAAATGCCTCGATCAGCTCCCTATACTGGCGCAGCATTGCTTCGACTGACCTCTCGCGCTCAGCCATTACTCACCCCCAAGATTTCTGTGTCAGAGCGCATCGCTGACTTGTGAACGCGAATCCACGAGAGATCGACACTATCCGGCTCGACTCAACTGACGAAGTTTTTCCAACGCCCCACTCGCACGGACAAGCAATTGCCCTGCGTCCAGATCGTCATCGCCACGCAACCTGTCCTCGGCGACGTAAGCGTCCACGTCGCCGAACAGACCGTTGACGATCTCGGACACTTCCCTTTCGAGTATCCCCGGCGTCCGCTTCACCAGCCTCAAATATGCCTTCTGGAAGGCATCGGCGGTGTGACTCCCATCTACGAAAGCCTCGATAGTGGGGCTGAAAATCAGGGCCTGCTCGGCCGCGCTCCCGATAGCACTCATCAGTACAGTCTCCCCTCACTGAGAACCGACGCAGGCTGGTCCTCACTCATTTCCCAGCCACTGACAAACCTTCCGTCTGAGCGTTGAACCACAATAGGCTTGGTGATTACCGGTCAACGCACTGCCGCGGTGGGGAGCACCGGCACAGTCAGGGATGAACCTCCGAAGCCAGTGCGGACGATGACATCTCCGACAGGGGCGTCATCGGTGATGTCGGGGTAGTCGTCACTGCGAACCTGGACCTGCAGCCGATGTCCGGCCGGCACTCGGAAGTGCGTAGGCCACGCCCGTACGTCCAATTCATACTCCTGTCCGGGTATTACGGGCTCGGGTGCAATGGATCCGTTGCGATGGCTTACCTTGAGCCAGCCCTGAGTGATGCGCTCCACGGTGCCGTCCGGCGCAACATCGTCCACGATCACCGCGAGGTTGCCGTCGGACGCGGTGAAGGTCGCCGAGATCTGTGCCGTCGGGGAACCCGTGATGACCACATCACCGGGTAGTGGAGTGGTCAAGAAGACCACTGCCGCATCGGCAGCGTCGGTGTTGTCCGTCGGGACGGTGTATGCGCGACTGCCCTGCTCGGTCGACACCGGACTCAGACCACTGTCGGTCCCCATCGTCAGCGTCAGCTCGGTGGATTCGGCGGGCGGCCACTGACCGAATTCCTGCCAGCCACGTTCGTCGGGCACCGAGGAGATCTCGTAGGAATTGATCCGCTTCGCCGGCAGAGGTGCAGAGCTGTCCTCGCGCAGCCACTTGTCCCACCATGCGAGGTATGCGCCCGTACCGATGTCGGCTTTCTGGCCCGCCGGCATACCGTGTTTCCAGGGCCCGGCAACGACCCACGTCAGATCCCGATGCGCGGAGTAGTTCTGCATCATCGGGTCTCGATAGCGGTCGTACCATCCGCCGACCTGCAACATCGGGACGTCGATGTACTGCCATTTCGCCTTGACGCTGCGGTCGATCCAGTACTCGTCGTACAGCGGATGCTCGTCGTACGGACCCTCGGTGGCCGGGGCTGTGCTCGCCTGCCACGTGCGGATGGTGTCGGATCGGATCCCGCCGCGGTAGATGGTGTTCTCGTACCAGTCACTGAATGCATCGACCGGGATGACCGCAGCCAGGTGCGGTGGATTGTTGGCTGCGGCGAGCATCGACGTGTGACCTCCGTAGCTGACACCGGATTGTCCGACCTTGTCCGTCGACCACGGCTGTGCTGCAGCCCATTCGACGAGATCGTAGTTGTCCTGCTGTTCCTGCGGGCCGAACGGATCCAGTACGCCTGGAGAATCTCCGGATCCCCGGACGTTGCACAACAAGATGTTGTACCCGCGTTCGACCAGATACGCCGAGTCCACTGCCAACTGGTCGAGGCCGTCGTAAGCGTTGAAGTCGTAGACGATGGTCGGGAACTTCTCTGCGACCGGCACGTTGCCGTCATCACCGGGTCGGTTCACGTCACACGCCAGCGCGGCACCGTCGCGCATCGGAACCTCCATGCGCTCCGAGGTGACCGTGTATTCGGCCGCCCGCCCATAACCGAAGAAGGGGTCGGTCGGTAATTCGCGAGGCAGTGCTCCGGCGGTACCGGCTGCCTGTCCGACGAGGACTACGGCAAGAGTCAGGGCCAGGAGTACGCGGATGTTACGGATGTCGATCTCCATCCATCGGGCGGCTGGGCCGCGAGAGTCGAAAAATGGGGTCAAAGAGGTTCCGGTACAACCATGCTCAATAGGTGGTAGCTCAGGCATTTGCCGTGTCCGTCCAGAACGGGGCTACCCGTAACTCCCCCACCGAGCACGCCGGGTAGCTCGAACACCAACCCGGAGACCAGGGGCATGTCAGTGCGGTGTACGTCCCCGGTAACCAGCGGCGCGAAATGCGTGGCAACAGCATCGACGGTCAGTTCACGGGTCAATAACTCGTAGTACTCCTCGGACCGCGGAAACACAGCGAGGATGAGGGTGTCGCCCTTGTCCCCGGTTCGCACGTCGGCGAGATCGTCGACAGTCCTCATACCGTCACCTCCGTGGTGTGTACAGCGGTCGTCACCTGTGCACGTGGGATCAGACACGATCTGATCGCGAGCACCTCGGCGCTGCTGCTGCGTGCGCCACCGCCGCCGGCAGGGCCGTTGGTATAGAGGCTTTCGACTTCCCACCCCACGAGTGCCGCGGTCTCCGCGTCGGGCACCTTCCCGGTCACGCGCAGCCGCACTTCGGGGACATCGGTTGGGGCAGCAAGTCCGCGGAACGCCGCACCCGCCCCGATGTACTCGATGCCGACATTCTCGGCCGGAATACCGTGCACCTCCCACAGTCGCTGCTGCACAATCTCTCCGGCGAGCTCGGCGCGTTGCAGCGCGCGCGGCCCGGCGTAGCTGATCTGACCTTCGCCGAGCCAACCGCCGCGAAAACCGAGGGTCACCTTCAGCTCCTCTGGCCGTGTACTGCCCGTCGCCCCGGACACCGCTACCCGATCGGGTCCGACGGTCTCGAACGCGACTCCGGTGAAATCGGCGGTCACATCCGGCGTCAAGTACCGGGCTGGATCGCCTACCTCGTAGAGCAACTGCTCGGCGCACGTTCGCCGCGTCAATTCCCCGCCGGTGCCGTCGACTTTGCCGAATTCGGCTGTGCCATCGGCACGTACATCCCCGAACGGAAATCCCAGATGTGCCAGACCCGGCACCGGCTTGGTGATCGGATCGGCGAAGTAGCCACCGGTCAGTTGGCCCGCGCATTCGAGAAGATGTCCGACGACCGTACCTGCACCGAGCGTCTCCCAGTCCTGACCGGCCCAACCGAACTCGTGCATCAGCGGCGCAAGATACAGCGCTGGATCGGCAAGACGGCCGGTGACGATCACGTCGGCACCGACATCGAGTGCGGGCAGAACCGCATCGGCACCGATATAGGCGTTGGCCGACACCAGTTCCTCGGAATGCTCCGACAGCGGCCGGCCGGTCTCCCACACCATCGGGTCGATCCGGCGCACTGCGTCGAGCACGTCGTCGCCGGTGACGGCAGCGATGCGCACCGAGCGCGAGCACACCTGCTCGGCAACACGAGCAGCAACCGCTGCTGCCGCAACAGGATTCGCCGCTCCCGAGTTCGTCACGACGGTGATGCCCTGCTCCGTGGTCGCGCCCAGCACTGCCCGCATCCGCGCGGCCAACAGTGGGTCGTAGCCCGCAGCGGGATCGAGCAGCTTTCGTGCCTGCCCGGTCGCAACCGTCCGCTCCCCGAGGCACTCGAAGATCAAATAGTCGAGCTCGCCGCGCTCGGCCAAGATCCGTGCCGGGTCGATGCGGTCGCCGGCAAACCCTGCGCCGGCCCCGAGCCGGATCGTTCCGTCGCGACTCATGACGACCACAGCGGGATCGCGCCGGTGGCCATGGCAACGCCGAGCATGCCGAGACTGATCAGCCACGCCCACCCCAGCGTGTGGCGAATGTGCTTACCGATGTCGACTTTCGCGAGACCCACCAGAAGGTAGAACGCGCCGGTCATCGGGCTGATGGGGAATCCGACGGTTTCCTCACCGATGATCGAGGCTTGCGCCAGATCCATTGCGCTGACGCCGAATTGGTCGCCTACCTCGATGAGGACCGGCAGCACGCCGAAGTAGTAGGCGTCCGGCCCGAAGATCAGGCTCATCGGGACGGCGAACACGCCGACGATGAGCGGTAAGGCAGGTGCCATGGCGTCCGGAATGGCATTCGCTGCGCTGACCGCCATCGATTCGATCATGCCGCTGCCGTCGAGCACACCGAGTAGTACACCGGCCGCGAGCAACGTACCGACCATGAGCATCGCGCCGACAGCGTGGGCCTCGATGCGGGCCGACTGGGCCTTCATTCCGCGGTAGTTGACAAGGAGCGCCACGATAGTGGCGATGATGAAGCACGTCTCCGGCGGGGCGATGGCGGCGATCAACGCAGCCAACGTCGCGATTACCAGGAAGGCGTTGACCCAGAACAACTTCGGCCGCAGCAGTGCTCGGTCACTCGACGCGGTTGCCGGACCGTCCGCATCGTTCCCGCCGGTCGACGGGCTGCCGGGCTCCTCGTTCGCGTCATCGACTGATGATCCGGTATCCCCGGATCCCACGGACATGCGTTCGGCGACTCGCGCCGTCGACTCCTCCACGACGGCCGACGCATCGCCCGCGGCTACCTTGGCCAACCGGGTCCGCTCACGCCGACCCAGATAGTAGGCGACGCCCAGTGCAAACACGACCCCGGCGATCTGCGCGGGAATCAGCGGCACCCACAGCTCGTTGGCGTCGACGCCCAGTGTTGCTGCAGCGCGAGCCGTCGGACCACCCCAGGGGACCATGTTCATCACTCCGGCACCGAGACCGACGCAGGTCGCCAGGACGAGCCGGCTCATACCGAGGCGTTCGTAGATCGGCAGCATGGCGGGGACGGCGATCAGGAACGTGGTTGCGCCGGCACCGTCGAGGTGAGCCACCACGGCGAGGGCAGTGGTCGCGACTGCCACGGTCGGCGGGGCACTACCTGCCCAGCGCACGATGCGGGCGATGATCGGATCGAACAGACCCGCGTCGCGCATGATCCCGAAGAAGACGATTGCGAACAGGAACATCGCGGCGACGCCGACGACCCCGCCGAGCCCCTCTTTGACGAACCCTGCCACCTCGGATGGAGAGTTGCCGGCCAGGAACGCCGCAGCGAGCGGGACACCTGCAAGCGCGACGATGGCCGCGACGCGCTGGGTGAACAACAGCAGCAGGATGATGGCAATCGTCCCGAAGCCGAGCAGTGACAACATGTGATCTCCTTCATCGAATACGACGAGTGTTGTGCAGATCACTTACGCAGTCCAACATCAGTTGGGTATACATTCATTCGCTGTGAGCATCAATATCGGTATCGCGCACCTACGGGCCATCGTGGCGCTGGCCGATCTCGCGAGCTTCACCTCGGCGGCGGCGTCCCTCGGGGTATCCCAGCCGAACCTGAGCCGCACGGTCGCCGAGGCAGAGCGCCGCCTGGGCGTGCGACTGTTCGTCCGCACCACCCGCAGCGTCGACCTCACCGGCGATGGACACGAGGTGACGGCCTATGCCCGTCGGGTATTGCTCGAGTTCGATGACGGCCTGGAGCAGATCGGACGCTTCGTCTCGGGCGACCGAGGAACCGTCACCATCGCGTGCTTGCCGTCGATCGCGGCGACGTTCCTCCCGCCGTACATCGTGGACTTTCGCGACAGCCATCCCGACGTCTCGGTGCACATCAAGGACGGCCTGCGCGACGACGTGGTGGCCTCCGTCCGCGACGGCTCCGTGGATTTCGCAGTGGTGGCAGCATCGGGTCGAGCGAACGACCTGATGCGCACGACGGTCAGCGCCGATGCGTTCGTCTGCGCGCTACCGTCGAATCACGCTCTCGCGCAGCGCAAGAGCCTGAGGTGGACCGACCTCGCCGACGAGCCGTTCATCGCGTTCGGCCCCGAATCCAGCATCGCGTCGCATGTACGACTGGCCCTGGAGAACGAGGGAGTCGACGTCGGACCGTCTGTTCAGGCACACAACGTGGCCGCCGTGGCGGGCCTGACCGCGGCGGGACTCGGCATCACCGTCATCCCGGAACTGGTGGTGCCGATGATGTCGTTCGCGAGCCTTGTCTACCTGCCGATCGAGCCGACCATCCATCGAACCATTTCGGTCGTGCAATTGCCGGGGCGACGCCAGAGCGCTAGTTGTTCGGCGTTTCTGGACATTGTGGTGCCGCCCCGTAACGAATGAATGGTCCATTCAATACGTCTGAGCGCGTGAAAGTCACATTGATCCGGACGGGGTGGGCGGTGGACCCGAATGATGGTGCACCCCAATACGAATGAATGGTCCATTCACAACGTCTGAGCGCGTGAATGGACCATTCATTCGATGGGGGTGAGGCAGAAAGAACTACTGCTTCGCCGACTCCAGAGCCTCGTTGAAGGTCTTGGACGGACGCATTACTGCGGCGGTTGCTTCGGGGTCGGGGTAGTAGTAGCCGCCGATGTCGACTGCAGTGCCCTGGACCTCGTTGAGCTCGGCGACGATCTTCTCTTCGTTGTCTGCCAACGTCTTTGCCA
This sequence comes from Rhodococcus sp. ARC_M5, assembly GCF_022810405.1. Taxonomy (GTDB): domain Bacteria; phylum Actinomycetota; class Actinomycetes; order Mycobacteriales; family Mycobacteriaceae; genus Rhodococcoides; species Rhodococcoides navarretei. The sequence goes on along the minus strand of NZ_JALGQE010000022.1, from coordinate 49,488 downwards.
GTGCTCCGAAGTGCTTGGCCAGTTCGGCGTCCTCGGTCTGCTCGGCGAGTTCCTGCGCCCAGTACAGCGCGAGGTAGAACTGGCTGCCACGGTTGTCGAGTTCGCCGGTCGAGCGCGACGGGCCCTTGCTGTTCTCGAGCAGCTTGCCGGTGGCGGAGTCGAGCGCCTTCGCGAGGATGGTCGCCTTGACGTCGCCGGTCTTGATGCCCAGATCTTCGAGGCTCACGGCCAGAGCCAGGAACTCACCGAGCGAATCCCAGCGCAGGTGGTTCTCCTCGATCAGCTGCTTGACGTGCTTGGGAGCCGAGCCGCCCGCACCTGTCTCGTACAGTCCGCCGCCCGCCATCAGAGGAACGATGGAGAGCATCTTGGCACTGGTGCCGAGTTCGAGAATCGGGAACAGGTCGGTGAGGTAGTCGCGCAGGATGTTGCCCGTCGCGGAGATGGTGTCGAGTCCGCGGACCAGACGCTCCATCGTGTACCGAATCGCGCGCACCTGCGACATGATCTGAATGTCGAGGCCCTCGGTGTCGTGATCCTTCAGGTACTTGCGCACCTTGCCGATGAGCTCGTTCTCGTGCGGGCGGTACGGGTCGAGCCAGAAGACGACCGGCATTCCGGACTCGCGAGCGCGGCGCACGGCGAGCGCAACCCAGTCCTGGATCGGAGCGTCCTTGACGATGCACAGGCGCCAGATGTCGCCCTCTTCGACGGTCTGCGTGAGCAGGACCTCGCCGGTGGCGATGTCGGTGATGTTCGCGACGCCGGCCTTCGGAGCCTCGAAGGTCTTGTCGTGCGAGCCGTACTCCTCGGCCTTCTGCGCCATCAGGCCGACGTTGGGAACGGTGCCCATCGTCGTCGGATCGAACTGGCCGTTGGTCTTGCAGAAGTTCACCATCTCCTGGTAAATCCGGGAGAAGGTCGACTCGGGGTTGACGGCCTTGGTGTCCTTGGGGCGACCGTCCGCTCCCCACATCTTGCCGCCGGCGCGAATCATCGCGGGCATCGATGCGTCGACGATGACATCGCTGGGCGAGTGGAAGTTCGAGATGCCGCGAGCGGAGTCGACCATCGCGAGCTCCGGACGGGTCTCGTGACACTTGTGCAGGTCTTCGATGATCTCGTCGCGCTTGGATGCCGGCAGCGTCTCGATCTTGGTGTACAGATCCGACAGGCCGTTGTTGACGTTGACGCCGAGCTCTTCGAAGATCTCGTTGTGCTTGGCGAACGCGTCCTTGTAGAACACGCGGACGGCGTGGCCGAAGACGATGGGGTGGGAGACGCGCATCATCGTCGCCTTGACGTGCAGCGACAGCATGACGCCGGTCTCGTAGGCGTCCTGCATCTCGGCCTCGTAGAAATCGAGAAGCGCCTTCTTGCTCATGAACATCGAGTCGATGACGTCACCGTCGGTGAGCGAGACCTTCTCCTTGAGCACGATCGGCTCGCCGTCGGCGGGCAGCAGCTCCATCTTGACCTCACGGTCACCGTCGACGACGGTCGACTTCTCACCGTGGTAGAAATCGCCCTCGCGCATGTGTGCGACGTGGGTGCGCGACGCCATCGACCACTCGGTCATGGAGTGCGGGTGCTTGCGCGCGAATTCCTTGACGGCCTTCGGCGCACGGCGATCCGAGTTACCTTCGCGCAGAACAGGGTTGACGGCGCTGCCGAGGCACTTGGTGTAACGGTCGCGGATTTCGCGCTCTTCGTCGGTCTTCGGGTTGCCGGGGAAGTCCGGGATCGCGTAGCCCTTGTCCTGCAGTTCCTTGACGGCGGCGAGCAACTGCGGCACCGAGGCGCTGATGTTCGGCAGCTTGATGATGTTGGTCTCGGGCAACTGCGTCAGCTTGCCCAGCTCGGCGAGGTTGTCGGTCACTCGCTGGTCTTCGTTGAGGTAGTCGGGGAACTCGGCGAGGATGCGGTTGGCAACGGAGATGTCACTCGACTCGACGTTGATCTCGGCCGCGCTGGCGAAAGAACGTATGACCGGCAGAAACGCGTGAGTCGCCAGCATGGGCGCCTCGTCGGTCAGGGTATAGATGATGGTCGGCTTCTTCGCTGTCATGTTTCGCCTTTGCCTCAGTTTCAACGTCGTCTTTTGGATGCGTTCGTGGTCAACTTTAATCTTCGATCCCGCGAATGTGGGGGGCAGTGGGGTATCACTCCACCAGCGGTTCCAAGTTACCGACCGGTAGGGCGCTCAAAGGATTTCGCAACCCTCCTCGATCCGGCCCTGACCACCGTCGGAGCCTCCGATTTGCCCGAATAGGAACAATGGCACCCTCTGCGACCGTTGAACCGGGTATGACGACCTACAAGACTGTCAATCCAGCCGACGGCACAACCGTCAAGGAATTCGAAACTCTCGACACGGCCGGCGTCGAGCGCGCACTCGCCGACGCACACGCCGGATTCCAGACGTGGCGCAAGACCTCACCGAAGCACCGCGCGGAAATCCTGCACAAGGTCGCTGACCTCTACACCGAGCGTTCCGACGAACTGGCTCGAACCATCTCGCTCGAGATGGGCAAGCCGCTGACCGAGTCCCAGGGCGAGGTGGAGCTGTCGTCGAGCATCTACCGGTACTACGCAGACAACGGCCCGACCCTGCTCGAGGATGAGAAGCTCGACGTACCCGGCGCGGAAGACTCTGTGCTGCAACGCAAGCCGGTCGGCGCACTGGTCGGCGTCATGCCATGGAATTTCCCGTACTACCAGGTTGCCCGGTTCGCCGGTCCGAACCTGATGGTGGGCAACACGATTCTGCTCAAGCACGCACCGAACTGCCCGCAATCGGCGTTGCTGATGGAGGAGATCTTCCAGCAGGCGGGACTCCCCCAGGATGCGTACATCAACATTTTCGCGACCAACGAACAGATCGCCGACATGATCGCCGACCCCCGCGTGCAGGGCGTCTCGCTCACCGGTAGCGAGCGAGCCGGAACCTCCGTGGCCGAAACCGCAGGACGCAACCTCAAGAAGGTCGTCCTCGAACTCGGCGGTTCGGACGTGTTCATCCTGCTCGACTCCGACGACATGGATGCCACCGTCGAATCTGCGACTCGGGCACGCCTGTCCAACGCCGGCCAGGCCTGCAACGCCGCCAAGCGCATCCTCGTCGCCGAGGACATCTACGACGACTTCGTCACCAAGCTCGTCGCGTCGTTCGAGGCCGTGCAGACCGGCGACCCGTTGGACGCGAACACCACCCTCGGGCCGCTGTCGTCGCAGACCGCCGCCGACACGTTGATCGAGCAGATCGACGACGCCGTCGCCAAGGGCGCGACACTGCTGACCGGTGGCAAGAAGATCGACGGGCCGGGTGCATTCGTGCAGCCGACGCTGCTGACCGACGTCACCCCGGATATGCGGGCGTACAGCGAAGAGCTGTTCGGACCGGCCGGTGTGATCTACAAGGTCGAAAGCCCGCAGCAGGCAATCGAATTGGCGAACTCCTCGGCATACGGTCTGAGCGGATCGGTGTGGAGCACCGACCTGGACAAGGCCCGCGATGTGGCCGAGCAGCTCGAGGTCGGCATGGCGTTCGTCAACGAGCACGGCACCACCCTCCCCGGCCTCCCGTTCGGCGGCGTCAAGCGCTCCGGCGTCGGCCGCGAACTGGGACCGTGGGGCATGGACGAGTTCGTGAACAAGAAGCTGGTGCGAGTCTCCGCGAAGTAGGCTCAGCTGACGATGCTCCCCGGGCAGTTGTCCGGGGAGCTTTGTCGTGCCGCGGTCGTGCGGTCCCGATGATCGTCGAACACGCTCTGCTGCATGTCATTCCCCATCGAACCAACGAACTCGCGGTCGCCTTCGCCGACGCGAAATCGATCATCTCCTCGATGCCGGGGTTCGTGAACCCGACCCCCTCGCGCCGCATCGAGCATTTCGCTCCGAGGCTCAGGGCATAGGAGATAAGTTCGGTTCTCGACCCCTCACCGGTTCAAGGAGACACTCGTGGCCAACGCTTCGTCGTTCGTATCCAAGCAGGACGACACCGAGATCAGTACCTACACCTGGGCGACCTCGGCCGACCCGGCACGCGGCGTCGTGCAGATCGCGCACGGACTGGCCGAGCACGGCAGCCGCTACGCCCGCTTCGCCGCCGCGCTGAACGACGCCGGATTCCATGTCGTCGCGTCCGATCATCGTGGCCACGGCCAGTCGATCGTCGACACCCCGGGCGATTTCGGTGCCGCCGCATTCGCCGGACTGTGGGCCGACATCGAGCAGCTGGGCGAGTCGTTGCTGAACGACTACCCTGACCTGCCGCTGTTCCTGTTCGCGCACTCGATGGGTTCGTTTGCCGCGCAGCATGTTCTGATCGAGCGATCGGATCTGTACGAGGGAGTGGTGCTGTCGGGCTCGACGACGCTGAACATCCTCGCCGCCGGCATGGCCGACGCCCCCGCGGGCGACCTGAGCGTGTTCAACGCCGCCTTCGAACACCGCACCGGATACGAGTGGCTCACCCGCGACGAGGCCGAAGTGGACGCGTACGTCGCCGATCCTCTGTGCGGTTTCGACCTCCCGGAGTCGACGGTCCCCGCGTTGTTCGGTGAGGCCGACAAGCTGGCCGACCCACACAACCTCGAGCAGATCCGCTCCGACCTTCCGCTGCTCATCACCTCGGGAGCAGACGACCCGCTCGCCGGTGGCGGACAATTGATCGAAACCCTCGCCGCCCGGTATCGCGAGGCCGGGATGAGCGACGTGACCGTCACCCTCTACCCCGGTGCCCGCCACGAGATCCTCAACGAGACCAACCGGGACGAGGTCACCGCGAACATCATCGGGTGGCTGACCGACCGCGCCGGGTAGCTCTACCGCTTTCGTAGGTGCACGGGCTGCCCGTCCTCGGGGAAGGGCAGCGACGTGAAGTTCAGCGGTGCAACGTAATCGGGGTCGACCGACCAGTCGAACCGCAACAGCAGATGGTGCATGATCGTCTTGATCTCCGCGCCCGCGAAGTACATGCCGATGCACTTGTGCACGCCCCCGCCGAACGGCTCCCACGCGTAGCGGTGCACCTTGTCCTCGCGACGGTCGGCGGCGAACCGGCCGGGGTCGAACTTCTCGGGGTCGGGCCAGTACTGCTCCATGTGGTGCGTGAAGTGCGGCGCGACCGATGCATACGTGCCCGCGGGAACGAACTTTCCCTGCACCTCGGTGTCCTTCACTGCGCGACGCGCCACCACCGGAGTGGGTGACACCAGCCGCAGGCATTCCTTCATCACCAGGTCGACGCTGTGCAGTTCGTCGAGTTGCGCGAGCGTCGGTGCATCGGTGCCGAGGGCCTCGGATTCCGCACGACACTTGTCCTGCCACTCGGGGTGTTGCCCGAGATACTGCATGATCGTCGACAGCGTGATCGTCGACGTGTCGTGAGCCGCCATGAGCAGGAAGATCATGTGGTCGATCACTTCGTCGTCCGAGAAGCGCTCGCCGCCCTCCCCCTCGATGTGACACAGAACCGAGAACAGGTCGTCGGTCTCGGTGGCGCGCCGCGCAGGTAGGTAGCGCCGGAAGAACTGCTCGAGCATGGCGCGGCCGTCGAGGCCACGCTTCCACCGCGTTCCCGGAACTCGATAGCGCACGATCGACGTCGCCGCCTGAACGCACGCCACGAAACTCGAATTGAGCTCGGCTATCTCGGCGTCGGTGCTGCCCTCTGCGCCGCCCATGAAAATGCTCGTCGCCACCTCCAGGGTCAACGCCTTGAGCGCCGGGTAGACCTGGACGTCGCGCCCGCCTTGCCAGGCGTCCAAACCGGTTGCGGTGACAGGATTCAACGCCTCCACGGATTTGGTGAGCCTGTCCCTCGTGAAGGCCTGCTGCATGATTCGTCGGTGCTTCAGATGTTCGTCGGAGTCGAGCAGCATCAATCCGCCGTGAAAGAACGGGCCGATCAACAGCGACCAGCCGTCACCGTTCGCGAACGCTTTGTCGGCGTTCTGAAGCACCTGCTGGCATGCGTCGGGGCCGAGGACGGTGATCCACTTCTGCCCGGCCATCGTCAACCAGGACACCTCGCCGTACTTCTCCCACCGACTCCCGAGCAGTTTCAGCGGGTCTCGGATGTACTCCAGGGTGTGGCCCACGAGGGGCACACCGCCGTCGCCGTATACCGGCTGGAGCGTTGAATCAGCAGGTGGAGCAGCCAGAGCACGTGCCATTGTCGACCTCCATCAATCTGACAGAGCGTCCTGTCAGATGCGATGTAGTGTGCGTCACACGTGCTCCCTCTGTCAAGATCTACCCATGGCCTCCACGACGCGCCGCTACAACGGCATGAGCGCCGACGACCGCCTTGCCGACCGTCGGGCCCGCCTGCTCGACGCCGGGCTCGAGGTGTTCGCGAAGGCAGGTGCCCAGAACACGACCATGACCGCGATCTGCGCGGAGGCGAAGCTGACCGAACGCTACTTCTACGAAAACTTCACCGGCCGAGACGAGCTGCTCGAACGAGTGGTGGATTCGATTTCCGACGACATCCGATCCAAGGCCCTGGACGCGCTCCACTCCCCCGCACCCACCGTCGAAGAACAGGTACACAACGCCATCGCTGCCTTCGTCGGCGTGCTCACCGAGGACCCGCGCAAGGGCCGCGTCGCGATGATCGAATCACTGGCCGTCGACTCACTCCGGGCATACCGACGAAAGTCCATGCGCGCGTTCGCCCACCTGGTCGCCGAACAATCGCGCGAACTCTACGGTGAGCAGGCCTTCCCGCAACCGCAGTCGGAGATCAACGGCCTCCTGTTCATCGGCGGACTCGCCGAACTGGTGATCGCGTGGCTCAACGACGAAATCGACATCACCCCTGCGGATATCGTCGCCGCCGCAACCCGGCAGTTCATCGCGACGGCGCATCGCTGAGGTGCCTTCGGCAGTGGCGTGATCAAGTGCCCGTTGAGGCACTTGAACGCACCACTGCGCCGAAGGCGCACTCCTACCGGTCGAAGTGTGCCTTCGAGATCCGGCCGTGCACACCGACCGTCTTGTCGACCACCTGCGAAACGGTGAAGTTCGCGGCCGCGGAGAGGTACGCATAGGCCGTCGCGCGGTCCATACCCAGATCGGTCTCGAGGAAGTCGAGCGCATTGACCACCGCGCGGCGCATGGCGGCGTTCAGGTCCGAGCTCTGGCCGCCGACGGCACCGTCCGGGTCGGACAGACCGATCGGAATCCATGAGTCCTCGTTCTCGGCAAAGGGATACGAGTAGGCAACGGCCGGGGCATCACCGCTGCCCGCCTTGCAGACGGTGAGGCGGAAGGTGCCGCGCAGCGAACCCTCCATCGCCGTCAACGCCACCTCCCCGTCGCCCATCGCCATGTGCGGATCACCGACGTAGAACAACGCACCCTCCGCGAACACCGGGAGGTAGAACGTCGATCCGACGCCGAGCAACCCGACATCGATGTTGCCGCCGCCGAGCGTCGGCGGAATCGAATTCGCATTGGGCGACGTCAACCCCGGGTCGCTGGCGAACGCGACACCCATCATGCCCATGAACGGTCGTAGCGGAAAGCGCACGGACGCATCGCCGTACCGCATCACGCCCTGCCCGTCCTCGACGGCGGTGAACGTGGAGACGTTGCCGTACTGCGTCGGGTCACCCGACTTCCTGCCGTCGCTTCCGATCGGTGGCATGACCTCGTCGAGGCTGATACCCGGCGGTGCCTCACCGGACGCGGTGACGGCCAGAGCGCCCTTGCCGTGCCGACTCGACACCACGCCGTACGGCACCCGGGGAGTCGCCTCGAGCGTCTCGATCTTGAGAACGTCGCCGCGCTGTGCACCTTCGACGAACACCGGGCCCGTGACCACGTGCGGTCCGTCGACGTCGAAGTTGCGTACCGTCCGGTCGTACCCGCCGGCGATGTCGATCGCATCCTGCAGAACATCGGACTCGGAAACACCTTCGCCACCGAAGAATTCGACGGGATCGCGGCCCTGGTCTTCGAGAATCCCCTCATGGCTGAGCGCGTCGATGGTCACCGTCTCACCGGACTTCATCTGCAGCACCGATTCGGACTCGACCGTCGGCACGTAGCCCCACAGGACCTTGTCGACCTCCGAGCTCAGGTAGTGATCGCCGGAGATGTCGCCCGCTCCGGGCTGAAGGATGCCGGCAGCGGTCGGGGCCGGTGACGACGAACTGGCAGCCGCGGTGGTCGTCGAAGACGTCGAACACGCTGCCGTTCCGGCAATTCCGACGCCTGCGCCCAGTGCTGCCACCGCCTGAATGAAGCCGCGACGCCCGATTCCCTTGGTGATCGTTTCCGCTGCCTGCTCCGCCATCGACCGCGCCATTGCTACCTCCTGAAGTGTCCGAATCTCGAACGTAGACGCGCCGTGTTTCTCGGCCGTTACGATCACGGGTCGGACGAAGTGCTCAGCGGGACAGTTCAGCTGGGATCGCTATCACCGACCGCCGGCCGCCAGATCGCGCTGACAGCGGCAGGTACCGATTCGGCAAACCCACCACCGTCGACAATGATGTTCACGGCTCGACGGCGAAAGCGAGAATAGGCGCTGCCCACTCACATCGGTAGATTCACGACCATGCCGACAGATTCCACACCCGACGGATTCACCTTCGAGCGCTTCGACGTCACCGACGCCGGATCCATCGCCACGGTCTTCGCGGCCAAGGAACACCGAGCCGGGCTCTACGTTCTGCACTTCACCGACGGCTCGGCTCACGTCGGCTACGCCGATTCGGTCGCCGCGCGGTTCGCCGCCGATCTGGACACCTGGACCGACATCGAGGCAATCGACTTCACGACCGGAACGTCGGACCAGCTGGTAGAGGTGCAGGAGCTCGTGTCGCGCCTGACCCGCCTACGCGAACGCCCCGCCGAGTCCGGTGCGATCGGCGAGGCACCGAGCGCGAAATCAGCACTGCCGAAGGAACGAGCCAAGCGGGCAACATTGCTCGACGCAGCCGTGGGCAAGGCGCGCAAACAGTTCTGGGAACTGTCCGACCACATCGCGTACCCCGCCATCCGCAGCATCGTGGCCGACTACATCAATTCCTCGATACCCGACCCGGCGAACACCACCAAGTACCTGTGGCAGATCGCGGCACTGTCCGACGCACCCGACGAGACGGGACCTCGACGCCTGGTGACGCTGACGTGCGGCGGTTTCGAAACGCTGCGCATAGACGAGATCATGCACGACGACGACACGATCGAACTCGACCTGCGCATCAACACCAATGTTCCGCGCGACCGGACCGACGAGCAGCTCGAGATATCCAACGAGACCGTCAGTGCTGGGCGCGGACCGTACCGTGACGAACGTGTGTGGTCGTGGTCGATCGACCTCGGGGCACTGCTGGAAGAAGACGTCGATGTCGACTTGGGCATCGACGACGACACGTTCGACGACCTCGCCTACGGCCTCAACGCCCGGCTCATGCGCTCCGGAAACTCCACGGGCGCAGCGACACACAACCACGACCTGGCCGCCGACCTGCTCGCCGAGGCATACCGGCAGCTGTTCGAGACCGAGTGACCGACCGACTCTGGTACGTCTCGTACGGGTCGAACCTGCTGCGCGAGAGGTTCTTCACGTACCTGACGGGATCCGACGACAGCTCCGAATTCGGTGCGCACCCTACCGCGCCGTCGACTGCGCTACCTGCTGAAGAAAAGTGGTTGTGGATCGACCACGCACTGTATTTCGCAGGCGTCTCCAGGCGCTGGACGGGATCATCCGCCTTCGTCGCGACAACAGTAGATGCCACGAATCGCTCGGTAGCGCACGGCTACCTGGTCGACCGACGCCAGTTCGCTCATCTGGCTGCGGTCGAGAACGTCGTCGAGTCCGTCGATATCGGAGCGACGGAGACGCTTGCCATCGGACAGTGGTCGCAGCTGGCAGTGGATCGCGAGGGCGAGAACTTCCGCGGCAAATACGATGCACTGCTGCGACTTCCGGACCTCGGTGGACAGCCCGCGTTCACACTGACCAGTTCGATCGTGCGGGAGCCCGGCGAACCGTCGAGCAGGTATCTTTCGACGATCCGGCGCGGACTACTGTCCGCCTCCATCGACCTCGATGTGGACGCCTACCTGCAGGCCGCCATCGAACGATCGGGGACGATCACTTCAGAGCATCGAGATTCGTCTTCAACAACAGCACGTTGTAGTCCGACCACCGAGAAGCAGTGAAGTACAGGTCTTTTCCGCTCGACATCGGGTGAATGAACGGCGCATAGATACCACCGGCCGTCTGACCGGCGTCGAGAATTGTCCTCGGCGCACTCCACGGACCCTCGGGATTGTCGGCGGTGCGAGCGACCAATGTGCGAGAGTTCTCGTCCCCGTACATCATCACGTAGCGGCCGAGGTAGTCGTTCCACGCCACCGACATCTCGCTGACCGGTCCCTTGACGATGGCAACGGTGTCGCCGATATTCTTCGACCACTGCTTCGTCGGATCCGGATCCTGCGTCGAGTACTCGTACGCGTCGAGGTTCTCGATGTCGTTCGGTGCCACGCGCGAGACGAAGGCGTCGCCGAATCGTCCGTTCGGAGTGCCGAACTGGTACAGGTACTCGCCGTCGCGACCCAGCACGTAGGCACTCTGCTGGAACTTGCCCTGGCTCTCGTGGACGTTGGTGAAGCCCGGGATGGTGACACCCTTGTTGACGCGGATCGTCTTGGGATCCGTCGACCAATTCTGGCCGTTGTCAGTCGATTTGGCCGTTGCGGAGTAGTTCGTGATCCAGCGTCCTGGTGTGCCCCAGCTCTGCACCGACATGTAGTTGATGTACTGGGTGTTGCCGATCGCGATGGCCGCCGTGGGGATCGTCGTGTCCTCGACGGTCGGCAGTTTGGCGCTCGCGATGATTTCGGCTGCGTACCTGGGATTGTCGGCTCGCACGACCGCACCGGAGGTGTTGTCCGCTGGGTTGGCTGGACCGATCTCGATGCCCTGCGCCAGGTTCGTCGATGCCTTGTCCGAACGGAAGAGCGCGTTGCTGCGCCACTGCGCGTTGCCGGAGGAGCAGTCCCCGAACGTGTCTCCGAACGCCATCAAGATCTGGCCGGCACCGTTGTCCCAACTGATACCCAGGTCGGTGCCGGACATCGCGAGGTCGTTGTAGGTGTTGTTCACGCTTTGCGGACCGGTGACCCAGGCAATGCTCTGCGTGTTCCCGGTGATCCGAGGAAGAGGCCCCTGCGGCCCCTGGGGATTCTTGCCGGACATCCCCGCGCTGCCCGAGGATCCGAACAGCGGCGACGAACCCGGCCCACCGAGGCCACCGCAGGGTTCGGCCGAGACGGTAGGCGCGGTGAGAGCGCTGAGTCCGCTCACTGCCAGTGCCAGGACAGCCCCGACAGCGATCTGCCGACTACGTACACGCATGAACGAACCCACCGTTTCCCGTGTGACCCACGATACTGATGTGACTGATGGGACGAGTGTTACGCAAATCTACCGAACACGCAACAAATCGGGCGCGTCGGTACTTGACAAAACGCCTACGGCGAGAATGACACTCGTGTGATTAGTCGGCGATCATGCGCGCGTGAGTCGTGTCCAGTGCGAGAAGCGCAGCACCCTGCACGACGACGGCAGCTCCGTGGCCCAGCGCCTGGTCAGCGGTGATCCGGCCGCCGAACCGAGGCTTCCTGACGGCGATGTGCGCACCGGTCGCGATGTAGAGAACGTCGAGACCTGCATTGATCCACAGCAGCTTGCTCAAGCTCTTGGACGTCGGGACCGAGGAGTTGAGCGCCCCCGCGGCGGCAATGGCCACATCGATTGCTCCCCACCCGGCGGTCTGCTGACCGAACGCCCGCCAGGCAGGCGACGACCCGCGCAACGCCAACACCGTTCCGACGAGCGCACTTCCACCGCCCCACACCGTGAGACGACGGCCGAGCCGCTGGGCGACGATGGGGGCTTCGAGTGCTGTCATGGTCTCCAGTGTGCCGCGTTCGAGGGAAGGCCGGTTCGTAACGCGCGGTCGGTTGCGGCCGATCCCATGAGCACTGAGTATTCGTGCTCGAAACGAACGGAGCCACCATGCTGAAGAAGATCCTCGCCGGAGTCGCGTTGGCGATCGGCGGCGCAGTGCTCGTCGCGCCGACAGCCTCCGCAGCTCCCGACGACAACCCGTTCGGGCCCAAGGATTCGACCGCGAACTTCGTGAGCGCCTTCGACCCGGCGGCATACGGTGCAGCGAGCACCAAGTCGTTGATCGTCAGCCCGTTCGGCACGAGCGTGCAGATCGATTGCTCGTCGTTCCACGGTCAGAGCTGGTGCTCCCAGAACGGCCGAGCCCTGACGGAGATCCGAATCCCGGCCGGGTCGTCGGAGTGGAACTACCGGATGCTCTACGTCTACAACCCCTTCTGATGTTCGTCGGCCGTGCACTGTGCGGACTGGCGCTCCTCACTCTTACCGGTTGCGCGGCAACGGAACCCGAGCCGCAGGTCGAGGTGGTCGACGTGACGCCGACGTCGTTCCCGCTGCCTCCCTCAGCGGTCGCAGCCACCGCCATCCCCACCCCGGAGGATACGACCGCGATCTTTCGCACCGTGTTCGATGGCACCGCCGAACGAGGCGACCGCGCCGACGCGCTCGAAGGATCGGCGGAGGAAAACGCCGCGGTCTTCGACAGCGGGGGAATCGTGTCGGAGGTGATCTTCGACCACGTTTCCACTGTTTCGCCCGACCGGGTCGCGGCGACAGGAGCCTCACTGGGGCAACCTACGACCATCGACTTCGTCGTGTCGGATGGCCGCTGGAAACTCGAACGATCGACGGCCTGCGCTGTCACCGGGGCCTGCTGATCACCAACCGAACGGGTCGGAGTCGGATCCGGGCAGCCAACTGTTGCCTGGTTCGACCCATCCCATGGATTTGATCATCTTCTTGGCGGCGCGCTGATTGCGGCCGATCAGGCGGTCGAGGTACAGGTGACCGGCCAGATGGTCGCACTCGTGTTGGAGACACCGAGCCAGGTAGCCGTGGCCCTCGACCGTCACCGGATCGCCCTCCACATCGACGCCGGTGACGCGGGCCCACTCGGCGCGTCCCGTGGGGTACCGCTCCCCCGGAACCGACAGACACCCTTCGGTGTCCTCGGGGTCGGGCATCGTCTCCGGGATCGCCGACGTCTCGAGCACTGGATTGACCACGTGCCCGCGGTGACGCACTCCGCCGTCGTTCAGGTCGTAGACGAACACCGCCCGCGGGTCACCGACCTGATTGGCGGCGAGACCGGCACCGTGCGCGGCGGTGTTGGTCTCGAAGAGATCGTCCACGAACGCCGCCAGTGCCGCATCGAACTCGGCGACGGGAACGGCATAGGTCGTCAGCCGCGGGTCGCCGGCAATGAGGATGGGTCGAATCGCCATGCGACGAGGTTACTGTCGAAGCATGGCTCACTCCCGTCGCTCCCCCACGGCGCACCCAGCGGACAAGGTTTGCGCATCGTGCGGACGGAGAATCGAATGGCGCAAGAAGTGGGAGAAGAACTGGGATGACATCAAGTACTGCAGCGACACATGCCGGCGACACAAGGTGAGCACCACAGACAAGGAACTCGAGGACAAGATCAGGACCCTGCTCGACGCCCGATCTCGTGACGCCACGATCTGCCCCTCCGACGTCGCACGAGCGCTGTCCGACGACGGGTGGCGCGACTTGATGGAGCCGGTCCGCCGCGCAGCTCGACGCATGGTCGACGCGGGAGAAGTCGAGATCACACAGAAGGGTTCCGTCGTCGATCCATCGACCGCGAAGGGGCCCATCCGCATCCGGTGGAAGCGCTGACCTGCGCTGCAGAAACGTGTCGGTGGGTGGGTATAGCTTTCGTGGGGTGAAGACATGGGGGGATGTGTTCGGGCTCGGGGACAAGGAATTGGTCTCCGCGCTCGCCGACGCGACTTCCCACGAGAATGCGCTTGCTGCAACCAGATTGACTCTGCTGGCCGAGATCGACCGACGCGGATTGGCGATGAAGCTCGGCCACTCGTCCGTGACCCGCTGGTACGCCCGGTCGGTTCGGATCACCGACGGATCAGCCGTCCGCCAGAACGCACTGGGGTACTGGCTGCACGATCACCACACCGTGCTCGACGCCCTCGCCTGCGGTGAGATCCACGCCGCGCATGCCGCCGCGATCGCCGAGGGCTACGACGTCGTCCTGCTGGCCGACCCCACCCTCGACGAGCATCGACGCGACGCAATCGTCGCCGAACTCCTCGACACCGCGATGCGCAGCACCGCCGGTCAGGTCACCTCACGTGCGCAAGCGCTGGCGCACTCTGCGGCGGAGGACGCTCGGGCCCGGCACGAGAAGGACCGACGGGAGCAACAACAACGAGAGCAGGAAAAGCGGGAGCAGGAGCGTCGAGACCAGGCGGGGCAGAGCGATCATTCAGCGACGTCCACCGACAGGCTGCCCGATCCGGAACCGCCTGCACCGGAGCCTGTTCCGCCGACTCCTGCACCGCGGCCGGTGTCGGAGAACCCGGACCTGAACCGTTTCGACGTTCATCCTCTGGCCAATGGCCGCTTCCAGCTGGGCGGCAACGTCGACCTGATGGTGGCCGAGAAGCTGCTCACCGCGTTGTCGGGGTTGACCGCTCCGCGCCCGGGCCACGGTGGTGAGCGCGATCCACGTGGTCCGTCGAAGCGCCGGGCCGATGCACTCGATCACATTCTCGACCGACACCTACGCGGCAGCCGCGGGTCGGCGGGTGGGTCGCGGGCGTCGGTGCACCTGATCGTTCCGCTGCGAGACTTGCTCAGGGACCGCGGAGAGAAGCAATCCGGGAGCGCTACAACGGGTTCGGCGACACACATCGCCGGCGCTACCGGCGACAACTCACGAACCGGCGGCGGTGCCAGTCCCGATCGTGCCAATGGCGGCGGCAACGAGGGCCCCGATCGCGGAGCGGGCGGTGCCCGTACCAGCGGGAGCAGTGCTGCTACCGGCGACAACTCACGAACCGGTGACTCCAACGCCGGTCCCGGTCGTGGCACCGCCGATCACCGTGTGGGCGGGAGCAGTGCTGTTACCGCCGACAACTCACGAACCGGCGATGCCAACGCCGGTCCCGGTCGTGGCACCGCCGATCACCGTGTGGGCGGGAGCAGTGCTGTTACCGCCGACAACTCACGAACCGGTGACTCCAACGCCGGTCCCGGTCGTGGCGGTCGCAGCGATGCCGGTGGTGGCGATGCCAGGAAGAACCCGGCTCCCGAGCCGGGCGACGCGGACTGGCCGTTCCACTTCGACTGGACCGGCCCGATCAGTCGCTCCCTCGCCGAACTCGTCACCTGTGACGCCGACCTGACCCCTGTCATCGTCGACCACAACGGCGTTCCACTCGCGCTCGGACGAACCACCAGACTCGCCTCCGACGACCAGCGCATCGCTCTGACCATCCGCGACACCTGCTGCGTGATGTGCGGCCGCCCCGCACAGTGGTGCCAAGCCCACCACGTCAGATTCTGGGAACACGGCGGCCGCACCGACCTGAACAACCTTGCGCTGGTCTGCGGAGAATGCCACCGCCTCGTCCACCACGGCGACTGGCAGCTACTCATGGGCGACGATGGACACCCCTACGCCATCCCACCCGAATCCATCGACCCCACAAGGCGACCCATCCCCAGCTACCACCGACGAAAACGTCGCGCAGCCTGACAACAGGTCAACTGCGCAGCTCACGCTTGAGCAATTTTCCGCTCTGATTGCGCGGCAATTCGTCGACGAACGCGACGGTCTTGGGCACCTTGAACGGCGCTATCCGACCCTTCACATGGTCGATCAAGACCTCCGACGACAACTCACTTCCGTCCTTCAGAACGACGACGGCCGTCACCGCCTCGATCCACTTGTCGTCGGGGGTCCCGATCACCGCGACCTCGGCGACCGCCGGATGGGTGTAGATCGCATCCTCCACCTCGCGCGACGCGACGAGAATGCCGCCGGTATTGATTACGTCCTTGATCCGATCGACCACGGTGATGAACCCCTCGGCATCGCGGGTCACCAGGTCACCGGAATGAAACCACCCGTCCGAGAACGCATCTGCCGTCGCCTCCGGCTTGTCCCAGTAGCCGTCGCACAACTGAGGGGAACGGTAGAGGATCTCGCCGGGCTCGCCGTCCGGCACATCGTTGCCGTCGGCATCGACGACGCGGGTTTCGACGAAGAAGACCGCACGTCCGCACGATGCCGGCCGCGCCTCGTGCTCCTCGGGCTGCAATACCGTTGCCAGCGGGCCGATCTCGGACTGCCCGAAACAGTTGTAGAACTCGATGTCCGGGTACCGGTCACGTAGCCGAGTCAGCACGGTGACAGGCATGATCGAAGACCCGTACTGCGCCTTCTTCAGCGACGAGAGGTCGCGCGTGGCCAGGTCGGGGTGATTGGCGAGCGGAACCCACACCGTCGGTGCCAGGAACAGAGACTTGATCTTCTCCTCTTCGATGCGGCGCAGGATCTCGGGAACGTCGGGCCTGCGCATCAAGCGGACCGTGGCACCCACCGACAGGTAGGGCAGCATGAACACGTGCATCCCCGCCGAGTGATACATCGGCATCACGAGCAGAGGATCGTCGTCCTGAGTGAACCCGAGCGCGATGACGCACGAGACGTATTCCGCGACGAGCGCGCCATGAGACATCATCGCGCCCTTGGGTTTCGACGTCGTTCCGGAGGTGTAGAGCAACTGAGCGAGGTCGCTCGAATCGGCGGCGGGTTCGAGTTCGGAGCCGTCACCGTCTGCGCCCAGCACATCGGGAAGGGGCACCACGTGCTCGATCGTCAGGTCTCCACGAACGGAGTCGAGGGTGGCCGTCAACGCCGGGTCCACGAGAACCACGCGGGAGCCCGACTGACCGAGCAAGTACTGCAGTTCTTCGCCCACCAGCGCGTAGTTGATCGGAACGTGCACCAATCCGGCTCGCGCACAAGCAAGGAACGCAACGACGTACGCATCCGAGTTGACGCCGTACGCCGCCACACGGTCACCCTTGTTCAATCCCAACGCGATCAGCCGGCGGGCGGCGCGGGTGACCGCGGTATCGAGTTCCTTGTAGGTGTGACTGCGTCCCTCGAACGTCACGGCGAGACGATCGGGGAATTTCGCGGCCGACCGTCGCAGGACGCCGTCGACGGTGTTCACTCGTGTTCCGCTGCTCATCACCCGACGTTATAGGACGTCCAAGCATCTCGTCCCGTGTTTGGCTGCCCTTACGGTTCGCGCATCCCCAGTGGGGCATTCGCCCCGGTATGACACTCGAACAAGCACTCGACAGCCTCGAATCGGCATCGTTCCTCGACGGAACCGGCAACGCCATCAACGGCGTTCTCGAGCCCGCACTCGACGACAGCGCGATCGGTGGGGCGCTCCGTGGGCGATGGATCGGTCACCCCATTCACCCGGCACTCGTCAACGTCACCATCGGTAGCTGGACCAGCGCCGTTGCCCTCGACCTGCTGAATCACCAATCGAGGGCGAGCAAGCTCGTCATCTCCGTCGGGCTGGCGTCCGCGCCGGCAGCCATCGCCACCGGTTGGGCCGACTGGTCGACGATGAACACGCGCCAACGACGGGTCGGGATGATCCACGCGGCCTCGAACGCGACCGGCGTATTCCTGTTCCTCGGCTCCTACTTACGACGCCGCAAGCACACCGACGGTGTTGCCAAGGCCCTGGCTGCGGCAGGCCTGGCGGCAGCGAGCGTCGGCGGCCTCATCGGAGGTCACCTCGCCTACAGCTCCACCGAGCAGGAACCGGCTCCAGCGGGCAAGCACAGCATTCGCCGGTAGATCAGCAGTTGTTCGGCTCCCCGATCTTCACCGAGGACAGCAGGGCATCTCCCTCACCGATGAGAGTCCCTGCGGGTGGATCCTGCGCTACGACAATCCAGTTCGAGTCGTTGACCTGCATCCGGCTCGCACCGGACGCATCGACGCTCCGGGAGTAGAAGACCCCTGCAGCCTGAATTGCGTTCTGGGCAGTCTGCAGATTCATACACACAACGGACGGCATGAACGCGGGTACCGGCTCGGGTGCCGCGGGCTCGGGGGTCGCCGAAGGCTCGAGCACCGAAGGCTCGAGGGAAGTGGCATCCGGAAGGACAAGCCGCGGCACAGAAGTCGGCGAGGGTTCGGTCGCTTGCACAGTCACGGTCCTGACCTCGGTTCCGACCTCGGAGTCAGTGGAGCCACAGGCTGCGGCGGTGAGGGCAAGGAGCGCGCACAAGACGATCGAGTGCACAGTGATGCGACTGTTGTTCGACACGGAGACCTTTCGATGCGACCGATGACCAGCTGCCACCGGTGACCAAAGGGAATCGCCGTACCGAGAAGTCTGTTACACGGCAAAATAGTCTGCATTTCCGTACACCGTACGGTAGACTGCGTCGGCCCCGGGCGAACCAGCGTCGGGGGCGGCGAAAGGCGACTCGAACGCAATGACTCCAGCCCAGCCGACGATCTCGATCGATACACCGACAGCTGCAGACGAACTGTCCACCATCATCGTTCGCGGAGCCCGCGAGAACAATCTCCGCGATGTGAACCTCGACCTCCCCAAACGCTCGCTCGTCGTGTTCGCGGGCGTCTCCGGATCGGGCAAGTCGTCGCTCGTCTTCGACACCATCGCCGCCGAAGCACAACGGCAGATCAACTCCACGTTCACCGCGTTCGCTCAGACGTTTCTCCCGTCCTACGGTCGGCCCGACGCCGATCTGATCGCCAACCTGTCGGCCGTCGTGATCGTCGATCAGAAGCGTCTGTTCGGTGGCCCGCGATCGACGGTCGGCACCATCACCGACATCGGCGACTGGCTACGCATGCTCTGGTCCCGTGCCGTCACGCCGAGCATCGGCTACGCCAATGCGTTTTCGTTCAACGACCCCGCCGGAATGTGCCTCGAATGCGAGGGGCTCGGCGAGGCGAAGGTCGTAGACCTCCGCGAGCTGGTGGACGAGTCGAAGTCCTTGCGCGAGGGGCCGTTCAAGCATCCGGACTTCGAGGTCGGCAAATGGCCGTACCGAGTGTTCGCCGACTCGGGCCTGTTCGACCTCGACGTCCCGATCGAGCAGTACTCCGCCCGTGAGCGCCACATCTTCTTCGACGCCAAGCCCGGCGAGGTCGAGGTGACGAATCCCGACGCCGTCATGAAGAGCTACGAGGGGATCGTGTCCAGGTTCCGGCGCAGCTACCTGGCGAAGGACGCCGACGCACTCAAAGGCAAAGCCAAGCTCGCGTTCGAGCGCATCGTCACCCGCGGCACCTGCGAGGCCTGCGGCGGCTCTCGATACAACGAGACCATCCGCGGTGCCACCCTCGAAGGACTGTCCTTACCCGACGCGTTCGCGATGCAGGTCTCCGAACTCGCCGACCGCATCGACGGCTGGCGGATCACGGGCCTGGGCAGCGTCACCGCCGAAATCGTCACGCAGCTGCGACGACTCGTCGATCTCGGTCTCGGCTATCTCAGCCTGGACCGCGTAACGTCGTCGCTGTCGGGCGGTGAATCGCAGCGTATCAAGATGGTGCGGCACCTCGGGGCAACCCTCAACGACATGCTCTACGTCTTCGACGAACCGACCACCGGGCTCCACCCCCGCGACGTCCACCGCCTCGACGACATGTTGCTCGCGCTGCGCGACAAGGGCAACACCGTCCTCGTCGTCGAGCACGATCCCGAGGTCATGGCCATCGCCGACCGCATCGTCGAGATCGGCCCCGGTGCCGGAAAGGCCGGCGGCACAGTCGTGTTCGAGGGCACTTACGACGAACTGCGCCGCGCCGACACCCGCACCGGATCTGCGCTGCGGCGCGTAGGCGTCGAACTACGCACTCCCCGTCCGCCATCGGGCTGGCTGAGCATCACCGGAGCGAGCACCCACAACCTGCGCGACGTCAGCGTCGACATTCCGCTCGGAGTCCTGACGGCCGTCACCGGGGTCGCGGGCTCCGGCAAGTCCAGCCTCATCCACGGCCACCTTCGTGAGGCCGCGCCGGACGCCGTCATCATCGACCAGGCACCCATCCGCGGTTCGCGTCGTTCCTCCCCCGCGACCTACACCGGACTGCTCGATCCGATCCGCGCCTACTTCGCCAAGAAGACCGGGCAGCCGCCGTCACTGTTCTCCCCCAACTCCGACGGTGCGTGCCCCGACTGCCAGGGCGGTGGCGTCATCTTCACCGATCTCGGGTTCACCGACCCGGTGACGAGCACGTGTGAGACATGCCAGGGCAGGCGGTTCCGATCGGGCGCGATCCGGCACACCGTCGACGGCATCAGCATCGCCGACATCTTCGAGATGTCCGTCGAAGACGCGCAGGACTTCTTCGAGGTCAAGAAGATCCGCGACATCCTCCGTCGGTGCCGGGACGTCGGCCTCGGCTACCTCTCACTCGGCCAGAACCTGTCTTCGCTTTCCGGCGGCGAACGTCAACGGCTCAAGCTCGCCACCGAATTGGTCGGGTCGTCGCCGGTGCTGGTTCTAGACGAGCCGACGACCGGTCTGCACCCGTCGGACGTGTCGAACCTGATCGCGTTGCTGTCCGGGATGGTCGACGAGGGTAGGTCGGTGATCGTCATCGAACACAACCTCGACGTCATCGCCGCCGCCGACTGGGTCATCGATCTCGGCCCCGACGGCGGGCACAACGGCGGGGTGATCACCTTCACCGGCACCGTCGACGAGTTGGTGCTCTCCGACACCCACACCGGCACGTACCTGGCACGGAGCCTGGGGCGCTGACCGCGACCCGATAGTGTTGGCGCTCCCAGAGGCATCGGAAACACAGGAGTGGCAGTGCAGCGTCGATCGGCACGAATGATCTCAGCCGGGTTCGCAGTCGTCGCGCTGGTCGCGACCGGCTGCGGCGGCACGACCACGGACTCCCCGCCGACCACCACCTCGGCCACGGCGTCGAGCGGGGAGTTTCCGAGGACGATCGCCTCGGGCTCGGACGGCGGGACCGTCACCATCGACGCGATGCCTCGTTCGATCGTCTCGCTGAGCCCGACGGCGACGGAGACCCTGTACGCCGTCGGCGCGGGTGAGCAGGTGGCGGCCGTCGACGATCAGTCGGACTATCCCGCCGACGCGCCGAAGACCGGGCTGTCGGCGTTCACGCCGAGCCTCGAGGCGATCGTCGCGTACGACCCGGACCTGGTGATCACCTCCACCGACCTCGGCCTCGTGACGTCCACTCTGGCCGAGGCCGGCATTCCGACGCTGCTGGTTCCGGCCGCGACGAGCCTCGACGACGCGTACTCGCAGATCGAACGCGTCGCGGATGCCACCGGGCACGACGCCGACGGCGATGCGGTGGTCGCCCAGATGCGGTCCCGGATCGACGCTGCCGTGGCGAGCGTTCCGGATCGTGATCAGCCGCTGACGTACTTCCACGAACTCGACGACACGCTGTACACCGTGTCCAGCCAGAGCTTCGTCGGCCAAATCTACGGACTGTTCGGCCTCCAGAGCATCGCCGACGGCTCCGATGCGGGCGACTACCCACAACTGTCCGCCGAAACAGTGATCAGCACGGATCCCGATATCGTGTTCCTCGCCGACGCCCAATGCTGCGGCGTGACAGCCGAATCCGTCGCCGCTCGGCCGGGGTGGGGTTCGATGACCGCCGTCCGAGACGGCAGGATATTCCCGATGGACGAAGACCTGTCGAGTCGGTGGGGCCCACGCATCGCAGACCAGGTGGAAGCCGTCGCCGCTGTGGTGCAACAGATTCCGGCGTGAACTCGGCGGGTGACCGAACACTGCGATCACCCGCCGCGCTCTACACGATGCTGTCGCGGTGCATGGCCTCGATCTCGTCGGCGCTGCACCCGATTTCGGTCAGCACCTCATCGGTATCGGCACCGTGCTTGCGTCCGGTGTATCTGATGCTTCCGGGGCTACTACCCATCCGCCACATGACGTTCTGCATGCGCACCGGACCCAGGTCGTCGTCCTCGACAGTCGTCACCATCTCGATGGCGTTGACCTGTGGATCGGACAACAGGTCGCTCGGCTTGTAGACGGGAGCGACTGCCGCGCCCGCCTTCTCGAACTCGTCGATCACCACGTCTTTCGTCCGCTCGCCGATCCAGCCGCCGACGTACTCGTCCAGCAGGTCCGCGTGGGCGGCGCGCTGACGCCCGGTGGCGAACCATGGTTCGTCCAGCACCTCGGGGTGGCCCACCAGGACCAGCACCCGCTCAGCGATCGAATTGGCGCTCGTGGAGATCGCCAACCAATGACCGTCCGCGGTCTTGTACAGGTTGCGGGGCGCATTGTTGCTCGACCGATTGCCCGTGCGTTCCTGATCGATCCCCAACTGGTCGGCGTAGATGACGCCCGGCCCGACCGCGGCCATGATCGGGCTCAACAGATCGAGGTCGATCTGCTGACCCTGACCGCCGTTGTTGGTTCGGTGCAGCAGGGCCATGGACACCGCCGACGAGCCGGCGATCCCGGCGAGGGAATCGGCCAGTCCGAACGCAGGAAGCGTCGGCGGTCCGTCTGCTTCACCGGTCAGATGCGCAAAGCCACTCATCGATTCGACGAGCGTCCCGAAGGCCGGCCGGGTGGCGTACGGCCCGGTCTGACCGAAGCCCGTGACACGCAACAGGATCAGACCCGGATTCAGCTCGGACAGCACGTCGTATCCCAGCCCCCAGCGTTCGAGGGTTCCCGGCCGGAAGTTCTCGACCACCACATCGGCTTCGGCGGCGAGACGACGAAAGAGTGCTCCGCCCTGTGCATTTCCGAGGTCGAGAGTCATCGTTCGCTTGTTTCGACCGATCATCGTCCACCACAGCGGGTGACCGTCCTTGTCCAGACCGTGTCCGCGCATACCGTCGGGCTTGGTGGGGTGCTCGATCTTGATGACCTCCGCCCCGAAATCGCCGAGGATCTGCGCAACGAGAGGGCCGGCGAGGATCGTCGAGATATCGAGAACTCTGATGCCCTCGAGCGGGCCCGTCACAGGTACGGACGGTGCAGGTAGCGGCCTGCCGGCGCACCGGCGACGGCACCGTCGGCGAGTACCCGCTGACCACGGACGAACGTGTCGGTCACCTTGGCACCGAGCTCGAATCCCTCGAACGGTGTGTACTCCTGCGCCGACTCGGAATCCTCCGGCCGGACGGTCCAGGTGTGATCGGGGTCGATCAGAGCGACGTCTGCGTCCATGCCGACGGCGATGTCTCCCTTGCCCGGCAGCCCGTAGCGTCGGGCCGGGTTCAGTGACGTGAGCTCGGCGATGCGACGCCAGCTCAGGCCGCGCTTGCGTCCTTCGCTGACCAGTCCTGGGAGCAGGTATTCGGCACCGCCGAAGCCGGACTTCGCGGCGAAGATGTCGCCGCGATCCTCGGCGAACTTCTTCTCGTCCTTGCAGCACGCGTGATCGCTGACGACCCAGTCGATGTCGCCTGCGAGCAGGTGCTCCCACAGCGCTTCGACGTCGTCACGCGGACGCAACGGCGGGTTGACCTTGCCACCGAGTCCGTAGGCGGTGTCGATATCGGCCAGCAGGTGGCCGATCGTGACCTCGCGGCGGAAGTTGACGTGTGGGAACGCCTTTGCCATCCGCATCGCCGCGGTCAGCGCCTTGCGCGACGACAGGTGCAGCAAGTTGATGTTGGGCAGCTGCGTCTCGTCTGCGAGGAACGACGCAATGGTGACTGCGAGGCCCTCGGAATGCGGTGGCCGCGACGCGCTGTATGCGGCGAGGCCCTCGAGGGTGCCCTCCTCCTCGACGATCTTGGTGTACGCGCTCATGATCTCGGCGGTCTCGCAGTGCAGCGACAGCGAGATGTGATCGGCCTTGTCGCCCATCTGCTCACGGGCAGCCTGGATGCCGCGCATGACGAACTCGAAGTGCGCCAAGTCGTAGCGCTCCCCCTCGGGCGTCATGAGGAACTCGCTCTGATCGGTGGACCGGCCGTGGAGCCCGTGGCTACCGTAGAACATGAAGATCTTGAACGACGTGACGCCGTGGTCGGCGATGAGCGAGGGGATTTCGTCGATGTGTTCCTTCGACATCGGCGCGAGGTGGTACGCGTAATCGACGTAGGGGCGTCCCTCGGTGGCCTCGAGGACCTTGGGGAACACATCAGCGTAGGAACCGCCGGTGTTCATGTAGTACTGGCCGGTCCGCATGTAGGACAACGACGTGGTCACGCCGCCCTGCACGCACGCCCGCGACTCGGTCTCGGCATCCTCACCGAGCGAGTTGTAGATACCCCAGTGCTGGTGCGCATCGACGACGCCGGGAAACGCGATCTTGCCTGCTGCGTCGACGACGGTGTCCGCCGCGGAGGCATCGATGTTCGCTTCGATTCGGGTGAACTTGCCGTCCTCGATGAGCAGGTCCAGAAATTCGCCCTCGTCGGGGGCATCGGATCCTGCACGAACTACGCGGGCATTGGTGATCAAGAGCGTTGACATGGTTGTCCTTTCGATTTTTTCACAAGAGTGCAGTTGATCGGAGTGAGCTTGCCGCGAGGTAAGCGAGTCCGAGAGCAGGGAGCAATCCGTTGCCTGCCAGATACCCGGCCGCACCGTGGCCGGAGATGCCCATCGCGGCACCGCCCGAGGCGAACAGACCGGTGATGGCGGAACCGTCGGTGCGGAGAACACGTGCGTTCTCGTCCACGACGAGCCCACCCTGGGTGTGGAACAACGCGGGCACGATCTTGATGGCGGCGTACGGCCCGGCAAGCGTGTGCTCGAAAGAGTTGCGGCCGAACGGATCCGACGCCTCTCCCCGCGCATAGCTTTCCACAGCGGCGAGTTCCTCCGCCACTGTGGCAGGTGGAAGCCCGGTAGCGGCAGCAAGACTCTCCGCATCGTCGGCCCATATTGCAGCACCCGACTCGACCGTCTGCTGGAAGTCTTTGAACGACAAACACTTGTCGTAGATCTCGCGGTCGATGACAACCCAGCCCTCGGAGCCGGGCCTGGCGGCCAGAGTGGCCGCGTATTCGGAGTAGCCGGTCGTCTCGTCACCGAACCGGCGACCGGTCGAGTCGAGCACGACGCCGCCGTGCATCACCGTCGCCCATCCGACGAGCGTCGTCGCCTGCTTCGACAGTGCCGCGTGCCCCTGGTAGGCATCGAGGTATGCCGAGTCGGCACCGAGACGACGTCCGATGGCCAGCGCATCCCCGTTGGAGTGCTCACTGCCGTGATAGCGCGCCGCGGATATCTCCGGCACGTACTGTGCCACCATGTCCGTATTGGCACCGTAACCGTTGGTGGCCAACAGAACTGCGCGGGTGGGAACGACATCGACGCTACCGTCGGGCATCGTGATGCTCACCCCGTCGACAGCCCCGGCGGTGTCGACGGACACGTCGGTCAGGCGGGCGGGAGTCAACATGTCGATCCGCGGCTCGTCCGCGACCGCTCGGGCGAGGTGCTCGAGCATCGCGCTGCCGTGGCGGCCTTCGACTGTGTGGCAACGCAATTGCGAGTGACCCGGGTACGCGAAATCGGTGACGAGCGTGAGCGGCAGCTCGACGTGATCTGCGAGCCATTCCACCAGCGGCGCACTGACATCGGCCAGGGTGGACGCCAGCCGAAGATCGGCACTACCCTTCGTTTTGCGCAAGACATCGTCCAGAAACTGCTGCGGCGAATCCTCGATTCCGGCCTCCCGCTGCCACCGTGAACCGGCACCGGGGATCATGGCCGTGGACATTGCCGTGTTGTTGCCCCGCTTGAAGTGCGTGCTGGCCTCGACCACAAGCACGTCGAGCCCGAGCTGGGCCGCACGCAGAGCAGCAACGAGTCCGCCGCCCGCGCCTGCCACCACCAGGTCGGGGCCGTCCTCGCTCATGCGGGGACCTGCAGATCGGAACGCAGACCCAGCAGCCGCAGCGCCGTAGCCGTCGGATCGACGACCTGTGGTGACGTCGGTGGATCGACGAGATCGACTGCAGAGCAGGCATTGACGGCGATGGTGCACCGGAGTTTGCGCGCGTGTTCCGAGACCGCTCTACCCCAGGCTCCGGCGTCTACGATGTCGTGCACACCGAGCCCGAGCACCTCGGTGGCCTCGGCGACTATCCCGTAGAACCCGAGTCGGCGGTCCAGTTCTGCGGCGATGGCGTCGTTCCTCGCCAACGCACCGATCCGATGTCCCTGGGAGGCATAGAACGACGCCGTCAGCCGCGTGAGGCCGTAGAGCGGCCGCGCGAACGAATCCGCTTCCTCGGCACAGGGGTCGAGCACGCAGTCGGGCAGGAACCCGTCGGCGTGCGTGTCGCGCACGGAGTGGAAGACCTGCGACAGCACGTCTTCCGACCGTCTGACGTCGAGTTCGGTATCCAGTGCGCTCGGCGCATCGGGCCCGATGTTGCGGAGCTCGACGGTGATCCCCGCGGGTGAAAGGTGATCGTACCGATCCTGCCGGCGCCGCAGTTCTGCCGCGTCGACGTCGATCGGGGTGAAAGCCAAGAGGTGCATGTGAGATGGACTCCTAAATGCCGAGGTAGGCAGCTTTGACTCGCTCGTCGTGTGCCAGTTCGGGTCCGGTGCCGGTCAGCACGATCGACCCGCTTTCGATGACGTATGCCCGATCGGAGATGGCGAGTGCCTGCGCGGCGTTCTGTTCGACGATCAGCACGGTCACACCCGAATCACGGATACGTACGATCGCGTCGAGGACTTGAGCTGCCAGCTTGGGAGCGAGTCCGACGGACGGTTCGTCGAGTGTCAGTACCCGCGGCTTCGACATCATGGCGCGCCCGATGGCGAGCATCTGCTGTTGACCGCCGGACATCGTGTCGGCCCGCTGTTCTCGTCGTTCGGCGAGAATCGGGAACAGGGCGTAGACCTGGTCGAGTGATTCCTTCACGCCGCTGCGTTTCTGGGTGTATGCGCCCATCTCCAGGTTGTCGGCCACGGTGAGGCTGCCGAACAAAGCCCGATCCTGGGCGACGTGCACCAGCCCGGCTCGCACGATCCGGTCCGCGCGCATCCCATGGATTGCAGTGCCGTCCAACATGATTCTGCCGCCGGACGTGGACACCAGGCCGGACAGCGCACGCAGCGTTGTCGTCTTGCCCGCACCGTTCGCGCCGATCAGGGAGACGATCTCGTGCCGGTCGACCGACAGGGTCAACCCGTGCAGGATCTCGAGCCGACGGTATCCGGCGTGCAGGTTGTCGATTTCGAGCATCATGCAGTCTTCTCCTCTCCGAGGTATGCCTCGACGACGCGGTCGTCGGCAACGACCGTGCGTGGGTCGCCCGAGGTGAGCACTGCACCCTCGTGCATGACCACCAGACGCTCGGACAGGGCCATCACCGCCGCCATGATGTGCTCGACGAACATCACCGTCTGACCTTGCTGATGCACCGTGCGCAGCAGTTCGATCATCGGTGCCCGCTCGGCTGGAACGAGCCCGGCGAGTACCTCGTCGAGGAGTACCACGCGCGGTTCCATGGCCAGTGCGCGCGCGAGTTCGAGTCGTTTGAGGCCTGCCGTCGACATGGTCGAGACCTTGCCGCCGACCTGGTCGGACAGCTGGACGCGGTCCAGAACTTCGAGGGCATGCCGCCGGGCATCCTTACGCGACTTGCGCTTCGACAATGCGGCGATGGTGACGTTCTCGAGCACCGACATCGAGTCGAAGGGGCGCATCAACTGGAACGTCCGCACCAGCCCGGCGCGCGCGATCTTGCTCGCAGGCCATCCGGTGATGTCCGTTCCGTCGAAGATCACTCGGCCTGCTGTCGGGGGCTGCTCACCCGACAGCAGGGAGAACAGGGTCGTCTTTCCTGCCCCGTTGGGACCGATGATGCCGAGGAATTCGTGCTCGGGTACATCGAGGCTGACCTCGCGCACCGCGTGGATGCCAGAGAAGGACTTGCTCAGGTTCTCGATGGTCAACAAACTCATCGGTTCCACCTCTCACGGATCGTCCCGAAGATTCCCTTGGGCAGGAAGATCACGATCGCAATCAGAATCACCGAGTACGCGGCAACGTCCAATCCAATTGTCCCTTGCAGGAATTCGAGGAAGGCAGGTGGGTTTCTCAGCAGTTGATTGATCAACTCCGACAACGGCCCGATCACGGCTGCACCGATGACCGGCCCCCAGATCGTTCCGATGCCGCCGATGACGGCCGGCACGATCGCTTCGACGGAAACGGCCGAACCGAAGGCCTGTTCCGGGCCCACGAAGAAGTAGTACTGCGTGTAGTAGACGCCGGCGACGGCGGTCAGCGCACAACTCGCAGCAACGGCGATCAACCGATACTTCATCGTGTCGATACCGAGCGAGGCTGCGGCAGTTTCGTCGTCGCGGGTGGCCTGGACGAATTGCCCTGCTCGGGAACGGGTGTAGAAGATGGTGCCGAGAACCGCGAGGGTCAGGATGACCAGCGGGATCCAGACGTAGTTGGGGCTGCCCTTCTCGAACTGCAGCATCCACCACGAATCACGCGGCAGGATGGGTACATTGAAGCCCTCGGTCTTGTTGAACACCTCCAGGTTCTGCACCAGCAGCAGGAACATCTGCGCAAAAGCGAACGTGGCCAACGCGAAGTAGGACCCGGCGAGCCGGTAGCGCAGGCACAGATAAGCGATGAGCGTTCCCACCACGGCCGAGAGAGTCGCCGCGATGATCATCGAGATCCACGGCGATATACCGTGGTCGACCAGAAGATACGCGCCGGTGTACGCACCGATTCCGAAGAAGGCGGCGTGGCCGAAACTGAACATCCCGCCGAAACCACTCATGATGTTCCACGCCACGGCCATCAGCGCGAAGATCAGGGTGCGGACGGCGACCGTCTGCGCCTGCTCACCGAGAATCAGTGGCAATGCCGCCACCACGACGAATCCGATTGCGAGCGTGATCAACTGGCGACGGAGCCAGGTGTCTTTCAGTCGTGGGTCGTCGTGCACCGCGCTGGGTGCAGCAGCTGTCGTTGTCATCGGCGCGCTCCGTACAATCCTTCTGGCTTGAGAAACAGGACGAGAACGAACACCGCGAATACCAGGATCAGCGAGCCTGTTCCGGGGAGGTACAGCGCGCCGACGGTCTGCACCAGGCCGATGACAAGGCCACCGACCATGGCTCCGACGACACTTCCGAGTCCACCGAGAACCACGATGACGAACGCCAGGATGGTGAATTGCTCTCCGACCGACGGCGTCAGGCTGGTGAACGGCGTCATCAATCCGCCGGCGACCGCGACGCAGGCCGCGCCGATACCGAAGGTGAGCGCATAGACCCGCCCGATGTCGACGCCGACCAGTTTGGCTCCCTCGGAATTGGATGCGACTGCGCGAATGGACAATCCGAGCGGCGTCCGCTTCAGCACTGCGGTGAGCGCGACGGCCACCAATGCAGCCCCTATGAACGCGATCACGCGTGGCCACGCCGCGACGGCGCCGAGTACGTCGAGGGAACCGTCGATCGGAGCCTGCACCGATTGCGGTCGCCCACCGAAGATCATCAGCAGCACGTTGATGATCAGCAGTGACAGACCGAGGGTGACCAGGAGCGGCCCGTCGTGGCTGCCACTGACGGTCAGTTTCGTCAGCAGTGTTGCCTGAACGACCATGCCGAACAGGAACATCACCGGAACCGCCAGCAGTGTCGCGAGATAGACCGGCAGACCTGCGTTGGACAGCGCGTACACGATGTACATCGCCATCGTCAGCATCGCGCCCTGGGCGAAGTTCACGATGCCGAGAACACCGAAGATGAGGGTCAGTCCGACGGAGATCAGTGCGTACACACCACCGAGGAGAAGTCCGGAGACTACCGACTGCGTGACCAGGCCCTGATCTTTTCCGCCGACGAGATAGATCACCGCCATGATGACGACGATCGCTGCTGCGACCGGGATGCCGGGGTTCAGCCCGGAGAGACTCTTCTTTCCCGTTTTCTCCGCAGTCGAGGTAGCGGCCGTCACTGGCCGGCTCCTACGGGGAACTCGATTGCGTCCGTGGCGAATTCCTCGGGGAACACCTGGGCGACTGCTCCGTCGCGAACCTGCATGACGATGACGGTGGCGTTCTTGTTCTGGCCGGTTTCGTCGAACTCGATCGGTCCGCTGAAGGCGAGCAGCGGATCCTCGATCGAGACACCGGAGATGGCGTCGCGCAGATCTTCCGGATCACTCGATGCTCCGTCGTTCAGCCCCGCCGCGATGACCTCTACCGCCTGGTAGGACAGCATTGCCGCGGTTTCCATGGGACGCCCGTATTCGGCCTCGAACCGCGAGCGGATATCGGTGACGCGGTCGCTGGTGGCGTCGTAGTGGTAGTTGGCGCTCAGCACGCCGTCGCCTGCGGCCCCTGCGTCACCGGGGAACGAGCTGTCGTCGAACGCGCCGTTGGCAATTCCGTAGACACCCTTGACGTTCAAGTTCAGCTGCTGCACCGCGCGTGCGATGAGCAGTCCGTCCGGGTAGTAGCCGGTGGCGACGATGACGTCGGGATTGGACACTGCGGCCTCACGCACCTGCGTGGTGGCGTCGGAGAAATTGGTTGCCGGGTAGGTGATTTCCTGTACCGACGAGATTCCCTGGTTCGCAGCCTCGGATTCGAATGCGTCGAAGACACTGTCGCCGAAGGA
This sequence comes from Rhodococcus sp. ARC_M5, assembly GCF_022810405.1. GTDB lineage: Bacteria > Actinomycetota > Actinomycetes > Mycobacteriales > Mycobacteriaceae > Rhodococcoides > Rhodococcoides navarretei. The sequence goes on along the minus strand of NZ_JALGQE010000022.1, from coordinate 18,869 downwards.
CCCTTCGATGTGCAGGTAGGAGACGCGGTCGATGGGCTGGCCGGTCTGCTCCTCGATCGCGGCGAGGGCCTTGGCACCATCGGTTCCCATGCTGGAAGCATTCGGCTGCATGCGGAAGGAGTATTGGTATCCCTGGTCGAGGATCTTGTCGTCCACCGCCACATCGATCACGAGCGGCACCCGGGATCGCTCGGCGACCGAGGCGACGTTCTGCGTGACATCACTCTGGTACGTGCCGATGAGCGATACCGCGCCCTCGTCGATCAGTCGCTGCGCCTCACTCTGTCCGACCTCTGCTTTGCCCTGACTGTCGCCCGACACCAATTCCAACTGCCGACCGTCCATGGACGAAATGCCGCCGGCTGCATTGATATCGGCCACGGCAAGTGCCGCACCGTCGTTCATCAGCCCGCCCACACCTGCCAGAGCTCCGGTGGTGGGGTGAACCGATCCGATCTTGATGGGTCCGGAGTCGTCCGAACCGGTGGAGGAGCCACATGCTGCCGCACCCACGACTGCAACGGCTGTCAGCACACCTACGAGCTTCTTCATTGTCGAATCTGCCTTCCGCGCCCATCGGCGCCGAGTCGAACCACTGGGCGGAACCAACCGTTCCGCTGAGCGCACCATCAGATTGATGATTGATCTCGCTGGATTCGAGTATGGCACGCATCACGGCCTCAGAACAGGCTCTTCCGTCAATTTCTTGTTACGGGTATGGTTCGCCCAGCGGAACGGCCGCGTATCCCGAAAGGTGCACTTATGGTCAACAGGCCTGTACTGGAGACGTCGACGGGCACAGAGTCGGCCGATCGAGTTGCCGATGTGCTCATCGCCTTCGCCCAATCCGATCGAGCGCTCGGCGTGTCCGAGATCGCCCGCACACTGGACCTGAGCAAGGCTGTGGTGCACCGCATTCTGCAATCGCTGGCATCACGATCGATCGTGCAGCCGGTGGCGGGCGAGTCGACGTATTCACTCGGCCCGGCGGCCATCGGACTCGGTACAAAGGCGTGGAGCCAGCTCGACGTCCGGTCCATCGCGGCTCCGGTGCTTCGCGCGCTGCGGGCGAACACACGCGAAACCGCAACGCTCTCGGTGCTTGTCGGCCACCGACGCGTCTATCTCGATCAGTACGAGAGCCCTCAGGAGGTGAAGATGGTCGTCGAGATCGGACCTCAGTACGCGTTGCACTCGGGCGCATCGAGCCGAGCGATCCTGGCGTTCCTCCCCGATCGGTTCGCGGAGGAGGCCTTTCAGGAACTGCGCAGCAATTCTCCGGACGCCGACGAGACCCGCTTTCGCGCTCGCCTCGCCGAGATCCGCACCAACGGATACGCAACCTCGACGAACGAGCGAAACACCGGTGCAGCCTCGATCGCCGCGCCGTTCTTCGACGCCGCAGGGCACGTGCTCGGTTCGGTCAGCTCCTCCGGCCCCGCCTTCCGCTACTCATCGTCCGCAGACGACGAACACATCGTTCACGCCGGCCAAGTTGTCGCGGCGGCCCAGTCCATCACCACCATCCTGGAAGCGCGTGCAGCTCGATGAACCCCACCTCCGCCCGGTCGTTCCTCTACGTACCGGCGAACAAGCCCGAATTGTTCGACAAGGCCGCGGGCGGTGCCGCCGACGCTGTGATCATCGACCTGGAGGATGCGGTTCCACTGCCGGAGAAGGACCGGGCGCGTGCCGCCCTCACGCGATGGTTGGCCTCGGAGCCGTCGACCGATACCCAGATCTGGATCCGCGTCACCCCCGAATTCATGATGCAAGACCTCGAGGCCGTCGCCGAGGGCGGAGTCACCGGCATCATGGTGGCGAAGTGTTCGGTCGAGTCACTCACGCGTGCAGACCGATTGCTCACCCAGCACAATCTGGGCGAGGTCGAACTCATCGGCCTCATCGAGACCGCGCACTCGCTGCGCGCCCTGCCGGAAATGGCTCGATGCAACAGAGTACGAACCTTCGGGATCGGTGAGGTCGACCTGCTCGCCGATCTACGGATCACCCGTTCGGCGGCCACCGAGCCGATGATCGACGCTGTTCGCCTGAACGTCGTGATCGATTGTGCTGCTGCGGGACTGGCGGCACCTATTGCACCGACGTCCACCGATTTTCGGGACCTGGACGGTTTCGTCGGCACCACAGAACGTTTCGTGCAGATGGGATTCCGAGCCCGGACTGCGTTGCACCCCCGTCAGGTTCCGATCATCAATGCAGCGCTCACGCCGTCGGTGGACGATGTCGATACAGCACGTCGACTGGTACAGCTCTACGCGGATTCGCAGGGCGGACCGACCGTCGACGACAACGGACGGTTCGTCGACGAGGCAGTGGTCCGGGGCGCGCGGGAGATTCTCGGACGGGCCTGAACTGGTCGAACTATGCCTCGGGCACCGCCACACGAGTGACGATGCCCGAGGACTGTCCTATTGCTGCGTGGTCGATTTCAGATCGGTCAACGGCGCAAGCAGTGCTCCGATGTCGGTCAGGTCTCCGAGTCGATCGCATCGACCGGCAAGTTCCTTCAGCTCGACTTCGGTGAGGAACGGCCGTGCGTTGCTGGTGAACTTGGTCGAGACCTCGTCGAAGGACAGTGATCGTTCGGGTCCGCCACGCGTGGTGAGTACCTCTTCGACCAGCACTGTTCCGTCGCTCAGTGTTGCGGTCAGCACCGCTGGGAACTGATGCGGGAAGATGGCGTCGCACTTCGGATCCGGTACGACGTCGACCTTGGCCATCAGGGCCCGTCGATCCGCCGACTTCGCCAACTCGTCGGTGTAGTCCTCCAGTGCCGCACCGAGTCCGCCCCCACCCAGCAGGCCGACGACCACGGCGTACGGGCCGCTGAACTGCGCCATGTAACCGGTCTCGGGCGTGCGTTTGACATCGATGGGTTCGCCGATGGTCCGCAGATTTGCCGCGGGCACCCCGAGCTCGAGCTTCTCGATCTGCTCCGGCCGGACTCCCCTCGCCCGCAGGGCTGCTCCTGCGTCGATTGCGGCATGGGTGAAGTGATTGGCGGGATACGGCTTGAAGAAGATTCCGGGAACGGCCCACTCGGTGCCGAGTCCGTCCAGAATCTCGTTGGCTCGGCCAGGCTCGTGCAGCCAGGCCTGGAAGAAGCCGAACCGTCCTTCGAGGACCGTCGGCGGCCCCGTGATCCCGTGTCGCGCAAGCCCTGCCGCGGAGAGCGCGGAGTGCGCCGCCCAACCGCAGTGCATGCGCTTGACGGTGCCTCCGGTGCGGTTGGCCTCGATGATGCCCGACGCCATCGACGCGGCAATACCCATCGTGTCGACGATCTGCTCCTCGGACGCACCACCGATGACAGCGGCGGCCACGGCGCTTCCCATCGCACCGCAGATGGACGTCGCGTGCTGACCGTGCTCGAAGAACACCGAGTTCTTGGTGGCCGGGTCGAATCCCGCCATACCGATGCGCACACAGACTTCGAGGCCGATGGCGATGCCGCGCACGAGCTCTCGGCCGTCGGCTCCATGCTCCTGAGCGGCTGCGAGAGCCGCGGGCACGACACTGGCGCTCGGGTGCAGGATCGACGGGAGATGTGTGTCGTCGAAGTCCAGTGAGTGTGCGAGCACTCCGTTGACGAACGCGGCCAACGCGGGAGGAAGGGCAATGTCGAGGCCGATCGCGGATGCCGTTGCTGCCCCGCCTTGTTCACGGGCCCATGCGGTCGCGGCCTTGCTCGTCTCCAGGTCGGTGGCCGCCACCGCGATCCCGAGCGTATCGAGCACCCGCATCCCCACGGATGCGACCACGGCGTCGGGCAGATCCGGATAGCGGGTGGTTGCGGCGAAATGCGCCAGGTGCTGCGCGAGTGTGCGTTCGGTCATGCGGACGTCACCGCCAGCGGCCGGACCGGCGAACCCGTTGCACCGAAGATGTTGAGCGGAACGAGAACGAACGTGAACTCGAACAATTCCTGCTGGGAGAGCTCTTCGAGGTCCAGCGCTTCGATGATGTAGATCCCGCTCTCCACCAGCAGAACTCGGTGCGCGGGTAGCAGCGCATGTCCGCCACCGGGGGCGAGCCGCTCGAACGCGATCGTGTCCGCACCCGCAGCGTGGACACCCTTGTCCGCCAGCCACTGCGCGCCCGCTTCTCCGACCCCAGGAACTCCGGACGGACCACCGACGTAGGGCAGCCCCTCAGCGAACAACTGCCCCCAGCCGCTGCGGATCAACACGACATCGCCTCGTTCGATCTCGATTTTCTCTGCAGCGCAGGCCGATTGCAGATCGTCGACGGTGATCTCGTATCCACCCTCGCAACGACCGACACCGAGGAGTCTCGGGATGTCGAGCAGCACACCACGGCGGATCATGGGTTCGATGGTGTGTACGCCGTGTTCGACGTATTTGCCGCCCAGGCACGACTGACCGGCATCGGCCCCGCCGTGCAACTTTCCGTCCTGGCTGACGTGAGCAAGGGCGTCGATATGGGTGCCCACATGTGTTCCGGTGGTGATCATGTCGTTCGCGGCGCTGCCGCCATCCGCACGTGTCATATCACCGTGCCGGCGCGGCAACGTGTGCCAGAACTGCGGATGATTCGGCGACTGCGGCATGCCGACCCTGAGCTGCCTACCGAGATCGACTGCATGCACGCCCCCCTGGACGGCACGAAGAAGTGGATCGGACATTGCTTCTTCTCCTCGTTAGACGCTGCGCGCGCAACTCGCACCAGCGTAAATATTGTTTCGCTAGCCGAAACGCTTACGGCCCGCAAGAAGCCGTTCCAGCGGCAAGCCGAGCGTAGCAGTCCCCTAGTCGTACGTCTCGATCATTGACTCTTTCTTTTTCGGCCTTCTACAGTCCACGGATGAACGGTTCTTCAGCGTTTCGCTCAACGGAACATATGCCTGCGGTGGACGCCTTGGCCACAGTGATGGTCGAACTCACAAGTGCGCCCCTGCCCGCACCGCTCGACGACCGGATTCGGTTGATTCTGTTCGATCTGCTGGGTGTCACCCTCGCCGGTTCCCGCACCGCCGAGATGGTCGCGGTGCGTCGTGAGTGGGATGCGGAGCCCGGATCGACGTACCCGATAGGCGGAAGCGTCGGCACCACCATCGACACGGCGGCCGAACTCGACGCCATCGCATCGTGTTGCCTCGAGCTGGACGAGGGCAACAAGTACGCCGCCGGACATCCCGCCGCACATGTGCTTCCAGCGGCGATCGCTGCGGCCAGGCTGGCACCGACGCCGATCCCGGGTTCGAAGTTCTTGGCGGCCGTCGTGGCGGGCTACGAGGTTGCTGCCCGATTCGGCTGGGCACTGACCCGCCACAGTTCCTGGCACACCCATGGGCACTGGGGTGCTACCGGTGCTGCCACGGCAGCGACATTGCTTCGCGGCGCCGATGCGAACGAGGTCGCGGCGGCGATCGACTCGTCGTCTGCGCTGGTTCAAGTGGCACCATGGGCAGTCGTCCTCGACGGAAACTTCTCACGAAACCTGTGGATCGGCGGTGCCGCGCGCGCGGGCGTGAACGCGGCCAGGCTGGCTCGATCAGGGGTAGTGCACAACTCGGGGGCTATCGAACACACCCTGGGCGCACTGGTAGGGACGCTGAACACCGCCCGACTGACCGAGGACCTCGGCGATCGTTGGCTCACGTTGGAGGGCTACACGAAGCAACACGCCAGCTGCTCGTACACGCACGCCGCGGTGGACGCCGTACAGAGCCTGCGCGCGAGTGCGGACTGGTCAGCAGAGGACGTCGAACATGTACGGGTACGGACACATTCGCTGGCGGAACCGCTGTTTCGCCGGCACCCCTCCAGCAGGCTGGGTGCGATGTTCTCGCTGCCGTTCGTGGTGGCAGCTGCCTTGGTTTCCGACGAGATAGACGTCGATTCTCTGGATCCCCGAGGTGCCGGCTTCTCCGCGGCCGAATCGTTGAGCGACCGTGTCGACGTCACGACATCGACCGAGCTCGACGCGCTGCTACCGGAGCGCCGAGCCGCCGAAGTGACGATCGAATTTCGGGACGGAACCACACTTTCTGCGACCGCCCCCAATCCGGTGGGCGACATCGACCATTTCCCGATGAATTTCAGTGCGGTGCGCGCCAAGATCGCTCGCTTGGTCGGCGAATCCGATACCGCAGTCATCGAGGACATCGTCGACTCCCTCGGCGATACCGAGGACGTTGCAGCGCTGTTGCGGGCACTACCGATTCGCTAGCGTCGACCGATACGTACCTCGTCGACGAACTCGTCTGCTGCCCAACCCAATCGGGTCCTGCTCGGATCGGGCAGAGTGACCGTCAGCTGCACGAGGTACTGATCGACGATGTGGTGGACAACCACGTAGCGGGTCCGCGCGAAGAGCAGATGCCCATCCCAGTCGTACCGACCGGCGATCGCGACGGACGGTAGCCCGCGCAGCGATGCTCGATCGCGGCTGACCTCGACCCAACCCGGCAACGTCCATGAATCTCCGAACCCGCACTCCAGCAACGACACCGGGTCCACCGATCGCGTCAATTTCCCCACCAGCGCCAGAGCATTCGGCACGAACCCGTCGACGGCGTCCGCCGGCGAACACAGCACCGCGGTGGCATGCGGGAACAGGTGCTCGGGAACCACGTCCCAGCCCGGCATCGTCGGCAGTTCGAGACCGAATCTGCTGCACTCGTCCAGATGTACCGGAACAAGCTCGACACCCTGCTGCTGCAAGAAGCTCTGCATCGAATGTTCCCGAGTAGTCACTGGACGTCCCGTCGACCCGACATCGATGCCGCTCGGTCTGCTTCGATGCGATCGAGGAACCGGGGCGGGCGAAGCAATTCTCGTGCGTCGTCGTGAGCAAGCTGTTCGCGCGCCCATGGATTGTCGCGACACCATTGCAACAGAGCAAGCAACGAATTGGGCTCGACCTTTTTCTCGCACACCATCAGCGTCAGTTCCTGATCCAATTCACTGTCGGCTTCGCGATATACAACGCGGACGGTGGGGTACAGATGCGGATGGGGCACCGCCGGATTCGGATGTGTCTGTGGCTGCAGGCCGACAATCCCGTCCCACGGAACAACCGTGACGTCGCTCGTCACCTTCCATGCCCGACGTCGATAGATCTCCTGCACTATGCCGTCGGGATGCAGTGAAATTCTCGTCCGGTTGACGATGACGAATCCCAGAACGAACCACAGAAGGCCCACCGGGGCTCCGACGAGCGTCGAGATCTCTGCCCTGAACTGGCGACGTCCAGGTTCGTCGTCCCTCCAGTAGAAGTACGAAAAGCCGAGCAGAACCGCGAAGGCGAAGATGAAGCTCCGGATCAGGAAGTCTCCCCGCCCGGGCACGGACAAACCACGTCCCGCCGCAGCCACCTCGATCGGTCGCACGAAACGCGACAGCCGCGCAGACCCTACGCCGGACATCACCACAGACTGTCCGAGTGCCACGATCACCAGAAACGCGAGCCACAACACGCCCATGAGCACATCCGGGGGAAGGGGCTCGAGCAGAAGGACGGGGGTCACAAGAATCGCTACGGATGCCCCAGCGAGACCGACGAACGCTATGAGCCACCCGACATGCACACTGCGCCAGGTTCGGACCCACAATGGTTTCTGCTGCCCTACAAGGCTTTTACGCAGCGAACAGACGGCGTGCTTCGAGATGGCGTGGTTGTCTTCGTCTCGGCTCATTTCCACTTCGCCTCGAACAGCTTGGACACGCCGTAATTGACGGCACCTCCGAGAGCAATACCGATCGCCGCGCCGGCCACCGTGCCGGGTCCCGGAACGATCGAACCTGCCACGCTGCCGATGGCACCGAACACCCATGTCGTGGCGGCCCCGGCAGCGATGGGTGCTGCCTCGACGATGACGGCCTTGGTCGGGTCCATCCCGTCGTCGATGTTCTGAGCGAATCCGGGGATCGCTCCGGCCACACCACCGAACGCCCCGAGTCCGCGGCCGATGTTTCTGGCGACGTCGTCCACGGAACCGACACCTGGAAATTCGAGTGCTCTCCTCGTCACGTCGGCCATGCCTCCGATCACTGTCGACGCTATGGTCGTCGGCCAGTCCGGCACCCATGAGAACGATCCATCCGAGTTCTCGACGAATTTCCCGGTAGGGCTGCCGAGCGCAAGCGCGGTCAACAGCTTTGTGGGCTCGGCCAACTGCTGCGCAGCGTCGAGGGCGGCCCGCTCTGCCTGTTTCAGAGCATCTTGGATGTCCCGGGTCAACTGAGCTGCAGCAGAGCGCAATTCGTCGGCCTGGCGTACTTTCTCTTCGCGCAGGCTGTCCGGAATCAGCGCAATCATCCCGTCGGGATCGACCACACCGTCTGCCCGGACGGCAAACCCGCTCGTGGTCGCCGCCGACACCTGCGCCTGCAGATGCGTCTTCGCGGCGTCGACCATTCCTGCTGCGGTCACGAATGCCGCACCGAGCAAATCGATCTCACCGCACACCGAGCTCATCCGGGAGCATTCGGTCACCACTCGTTCGGCCGCGGCGGCTGCTGCCTCGCCGGTCCACGTCTCGGCCAGCACGTCCTGCTCCTCCAACACCCCGGCGCGCTGGCCGTTGACGCGTTCGACAATCTCGGCCAGTTCGATCATCGTCTTGCGCATCGACTCCGGCTCCCAGCCCGCGACGTGCGGCACCGTCGGGGTCACTTCGGCTGGTCCATCGCAGCGAGGCGGCGGGCGAGTTCGTCGTCGGTGATCTCGTAGTTCTGTGCGACACCACGCGCGATGTCAGCGACGCATTCGGCCCGACCGGCCAGTGCTGCAACAGCTCCCGCTGCCGCTGCAGCCGCCGACGCACATGCCGCATCGAAGTCGGTACCCTGCAACGCATTCTCGGATTCTCGGAACGGGGCGAGGGTATCCAATTCGGCGATCGCCTCCCCTGTTCCCGACAACACATTCGAGAACTGCCGCAGGATCGATGGATCCACATTCACTGTCATGACGCTCCCCCGAGTCGCACCGTATCGACGCCCGGTGAATCGGCGTCATCGGGTTTGACGCAGCGAGCCCGTGATCGGTTCCGTGCCGAAGCTAGGACCGCGACAGTTCCAGTCGCTCACGAAGCGGTGGTGGCACCAGCAGGTCGGGTGAGTCGTAGCCGGTCATGCGAATCCGGTTGACCGGGCCGTCCGTGCACCACTTCATCAATGCCAGAACTGCATTCGGCTCGGCTGCGAGCAAATGGATGCGAATCGCCATCCGGTCCGGTTGATCCAGCCGGTTGCGGGGACGCTCGATATCGAGCCCAGTCGCTCGGACGTACAGTACGGGCTCGGTGAACCCACTCCCCCGCTTCTCTGACGTTCGGTACGTCGAGGCCTCGTACTGCTCCACATCGTCCCATCGCACGAGGATGTCGTGAGTGCGCGGAAAGAAGAACATGCACGACCGTCTGCGTCTGACAAATCCGTCCGCGAACAAACGCAGTTCGACGCTGCTGCGGAACCCGAGCGTCACCAGCAGCACGACGGCACCACTTCCGGCGATCGGCATGCCAACCGGAGCCAACATCTCGCTCCTGGCCAGAGCGACCCCGATCCCCGTCACAGCGATCGACGCAAGCACGATCAACCAGAGCTTGGCCGTCCGGGGCGGAATGGACATACCGCTCCCGTGTACGTCGTCCTCGATGCGCCGGACGAATCGGACGGGGATCCCCCACCGAATCACGTTGTCGTGGAGCCCGACCCAGCGCAGATCACCACCGCCAGCAGAACCATCGGACCGGTAGTGTGCCAAGGGTCGTCACCGCGCACTGCGAGCTGGCCACGATGGATCGAAACCGCCACCACTGCCACGGTTGCGATGATTGCCTGCCACAGGCGTCCCAACGTGTTCGGCCAGTACGGGACCCAGGTGGGTCGTTCTGCGTCGGTGTACTTCGTTTCACTCATGCGTCCCCCACAGTCGGTATCAGGTGTTGGACGCACCGGTGGTGCGATCGGTTCCCTGCTGCTCGGTTCGATGAGACAGGGATACAACGCGTACCGTTGGCGCGGCTAACGACTTAGGAGGGCAACCGCAATGAACGGCCGTCGACTATCGTTCGCTGCCGCGGCCGGACTCGCGGCCGCGATGGGCGTCGGGCGATTCGTGTTCACGCCGCTGCTACCGATCATGGTCGACGCGGCGGAGGTGACCCCGAGCAGCGGTGCCGTCATCGCAACCGCGAACTATGCCGGCTACCTCGTCGGCGCGATCGTATTGTCGGTGCGCCCGTCGATCAACACGACGACATCGTTCCGACTGTGGACAGTGGTCCTCGTCGCCAGCGAGGTGGCCATGGCCGCAGTCCATTCCACTGCAGCGTTCTCTGCCCTGAGATTTCTGGCGGGCCTGGCGAGCGCCGCGGTCTTCATCGCCTGCGCGAGCACCGTCACGAAGCATCGCGCCGTCGGCGCCTCACCCGGTATCGCGTTCGGAGGCGTCGGCGCAGGCATCGCGGCGTCGGGAATTCTGACGCTGCTTCTCGGACCGCACCTGTCCTGGGAGGCGCTGTGGGTGTGCTCGGCGCTGCTGACAGTGGTCCTCGTCGCCCCGGCGTGGACGCTGCGGGTGCATGCCGAGCCCGCAACGCGGGCTGCGCCCGGCGACATCGACGGCAGGACCCGAACCGTATGGCGGACATTGCTGTTCGCGTACTTCCTCGAGGGTCTCGGCTACATCGTCGTCGGCACGTTTCTCGTGGCGGCGGTCGGTGGCCACGGCAGCACGTCGGTCGGTCCGGCGGTGTGGATCGTCGTCGGATTCGCCGCGGTACCGGCGACGGTCCTGTGGCAGGCAGTCGCCCGCCGAACCAGCATGCGCAACGCCCTGGTGGCGGCGTTCGCTTTGCAGTCGATCGCAGCAGTGCTCCCCGCCCTGACCGGGAACACCGTCGCCGCCGTGTTCTCGGCTCTGCTGTTCGGCGGAACGTTCATGGGCATCACGATGCTGACGATGAGCACCGCTCAGACACTGCCCATCGGACGCACCGCGGCAACACTGACTGCCGTCTACGGCGTCGGGCAGGTACTCGGCCCACTGATCGTCGCACCCGCCATCGGCGACTCGTATTCGATCGCCTTCGCCATCGCGACCGGGGTACTGGTGCTGGGAACCGTAGCTTCCGTCCGAGTGTTGCGGCTGTCCGCGTAGGGCCACCAGCAAAACCGGTTGGGTGCTGGCAGGAATATCGCCACGTGACGGAGATCGCGCCGGGCCTCTACCTGGGCTTTCCTCTTGCGGTATGGATCGCGCAGCACTTCTATGTTTGATACGCCCTCGGCACAGGGAAGGCGTCCAACCGGCGCACGTGAGGCACATCGATCCGAACGCGCCACTACATCCGAGGAGAATTGCTTATGTCCACCACAGTGGCCGATCAACTCGTTCGAGGACTCGTCGACGCCGGCGTACAACGCATCTACGGCATCGTCGGCGACAGTCTCAATCCAGTGGTCGACGCGGTGCGTCGAACCGGTGGATCGGCCAAGGGCGGCATCGACTGGATTCACGTACGCCACGAGGAGGCCGCTGCGTTCGCTGCATCCGCCGACGCGCAGACCACCGACACACTGGCCGTGTGTGCGGGTTCGTGTGGCCCGGGCAACCTGCATCTGATCAACGGCTTGTACGACGCACACCGTTCCGGCGCACCGGTTCTGGCGATCGCCTCGCACATTCCCAGCAGTGAGATCGGTTCGGGCTATTTCCAGGAGACGCACCCCGACCGCCTCTTCGGTGAGTGCTCGCTCTACAACGAATTCGTCTCCACCGCCGAGCAGGCTCCTCGGGTGTTCCGCGCAGCGATCAATGCGTCCATCACCGGCGGTGGCGTGTCTGTCTTGACGCTCCCCGGCGACATCGCCGAGCTGTCGGCTGCCGGAACGATGGATCCGATCGCCATTCCCGCCGCACCGGTGGTCACCCCTCCCACGGCGGACATCCAGAAGCTGGCCGACGCCATCAACAGTGCAGAGAAGGTCGCCATCTTCGCCGGCTATGGCGTCAAGGGCGCTCACGACGAGGTGGTCGCGTTCGCCGACACCATCGGCGCTCCCGTCGGACATTCGTTGCGCGGCAAGGAATTCATTCAGTACGACAACCCGTACTACGTCGGCATGACGGGGTTGCTGGGATACGGCGCGGCACACGCGGGAATCCACGACGCAGATCTCCTCATCCTGCTGGGCACCGACTTTCCCTATCAGCAGTTCCTTCCCGAGGACGTCACCACCGCGCAGATCGACATAGATCCCACGAAACTGGGGCGTCGGACTTCGGTGCAGTACCCGATCCACGGGGATGTTCTCGCCACGCTGAATGCGTTGCAGCCGTTGGTCGATCGCAAGACAGACCGCCGCTACGTCGAGAAGCGGGTCGACAAGCACAACGATCTGATGGGCAAGACCGTCGGCGCGTACACCCGCAACGCCGAGAAGCTGGTCCCCATCCATCCCGAGTACGCGGCGTCGGTGCTCGATGACCTCGCTGCCGACGACGCCGTCTTCACCACCGATACCGGCATGTGCAACGTGTGGACCGCGCGCTATATCAACCCCACCGGCAGAAGGGCTTTCGTCGCGTCGATGCTGCACGGTTCGATGGCCAACGCCCTGCCGCACGCGATCGGCGCACAGTTCGCCAATCCTGGCCGCCAGGTCGTCTCGATCTCCGGCGACGGCGGTTTCTCGATGCTGCTCTCGGAGCTGCTGACCGTCGCGATGTATAAGCTGCCCGTCAAGATCGTGCTGTTCGACAATTCGACGCTGGGCATGGTCAAGGCCGAGATGCTGGTCGACGGCCTGCCGGACTTCGGTGTCGACGTGCCCCAGGTCGATTACACCGGCATCGCTGCCGCAGCGGGTATCCACGCGCAACGCGTCGAGCAGCCCGAGGACATCCGCGGCGCGCTCGAGACCGCGTTCGCTGTCGATGGTCCCGCGCTGGTGCAACTGGTCACCGATCCGCTCGCGCTCTCGGTCCCGCCGACCATCACCGGGGAACAGATCAAGGGGTTCGCACTTGCGATGAGCAAGGTCGTGCTGAACGGCGGTGTCGGCGAGGCGGTTCGGATGGCCAAGTCGAATCTGCGTAACGTGCCGAGGCCGTAAACGACGTTGTCGAGCGTCCTGTGTGTCGGTGCGGGCATCGAGCACATCGGACGGGCAGTTATTGTCGACACACCGCCCAAACCGGACATCGCGATCCGGTCACCGACCATTTCGGAAGGTTCCACCATGGCCATCGACTACACCCGCAAGCCCTCGACCGGGCAGAACCCGGCGCAGCAACCCGGAGCACCCGTCAGCCTGAGCAAGGTGACGCTGTCCAAGGCGTCACCGACGATCAGCCTGACCAAGTCCGGCGAGAAGCAGGGTTCGATGCGGGTGAACCTCAACTGGTCGACCGGCGCACCCGCGGCACAGCCGAAGAAGAAGGGCTTTCTCGCCAAGCTGGCAGCCGCGTCGTACGGCTCCGGAGGCGTCGATCTCGACCTCGGGTGCCTCTACGAGCTGCGTGACGGTTCCAAGGGCGTCGTACAGGCGCTCGGTAACAGCTTCGGCTCGCTGCAGGACGCCCCGTTCATCGCCCTCGACGGTGACGACCGTTCCGGCTCGGTCAGTGGCGGCGAGAACATGCACATCAACCTCGCCCAACCCGAGAAGTTCGCTCGGATTCTGATTTTCGCGATGATCTACGACGGCGCACCGAACTGGGCCGCAGTGGACGGGGTGGTGACGCTGTACCCCACCAGCGGACCGCAGGTCGAGGTACGTCTCGACTCGGCCGAGAACTCCGCGCGAATCTGCTCGATCGCTCTGTTGGAGAACACTTCTGCGGGGATCACCGTCACCCGCGAGGTCGAATACATCCAGGGCAGTCAGGCAGACCTGGACAAGAAGTACGGCTGGGGCCTGCGCTGGGCGGCGGGCCGCAAGTAGTCAGAGGGGTTGCGGCGGAGTCATTTCCAGCCGAACGCCGATGAGACGGACCTCCCGGCTGTGGTCGAGGCGATCGACGAGTGCCACCGCAGCCGAGATCAGGATCTTGAGATCGAAGGTGGGCGCGCCGACGATCGGTGCGCTGACGGTGTGCGTCTCGAACGGCGCGTAGCGGATCTTCAGTGCCGCCCGAACGGCCGGCCGGTTCTCGGCCTCGATGTCGGCCAACACCTTCGACGTCAGACCGGCCACCGTGTCTCGGATGACCGCCCAATCTGCGACGTTGGTCTGAAACGTGACCTCACGGCTGTGTGACCGTGCAACCCACGGCTCGGACGTCACCGGTGCAAGGTCTGTACCTCGACCTTTCGTACCGAGCCACGGACCGATCTTCGGTCCGAACGCGGCGGCGAGGTCCGCGTCCTCGGCATCGGCCAGCTCTCGGACTGTCGAGATGCCGAGGGCCGCCAGCCTCTTCGAGATCTTCTTGCCGATCCCCCACAGCGCGTCCGTACCGCGATCGCCCATCACCTCGAACCAATTGTCCTGAGTCAGGCGATAGATACCCTGCGGTTTGTCGAAGTCGGTGGCGATCTTGGCTCGTAATTTGTTGTCTCCGATGCCGACCGAGCAATGCAGACCCGTCGCGTCGAACACGGCGTCGTGCACCGTCTGTGCGAAGCGCTCCGGATCATCGGTCTCCACACCGAGAAACGCCTCATCCCAGCCGATCACCTCGACCACGACGCCCAACGTCCGCAGAGTGTCCATGACCATGGTCGACGCCTCGTCGTACGCCGGCTTGTCCACGGGGAGGAAGACCGCGTCGGGGATCTTCTTCGCGGCGATACGCAGCGGCATTCCGGATCCGACGCCCTTCGCCCGCGCCTCGTACGATGCCGTCGACACCACCCCGCGCTCGGTCGGGTCTCCCCTGCCGCCGACCACCACTGCTTTCCCCATCAGCTCGGGGTTGCGCAGCACTTCCACGGCCGCGATGAACTGATCGAGGTCCACGTGCAGTACCCATCGGCGACGAGCGAAGTCGGTCGAAGCGCTCCCGGTCATGGTGTTCAGTGTGCCCGTGGTGTCTCATGACGCCATGACGAAATCGATTTCTCGCACCATCGGACGAGTAGTACTGGGAGCGTTCCTCGTCTTCGCGGGCCTCAGCCACCTCTTCTGGGCGCGCGAGACGTTCGCAGCGCAGGTTCCCGAGTGGGTGCCACTGAGCACCGACTTCGTCGTACTGGCATCGGGCGTCGTGGAAATCGTGCTCGGCCTGGCGCTGCTGTTCTGGACTGCTCGCGCACCGCTCGTGGGTTGGGTGGTCGCCGCGTTCTTCGTTGCGGTCTTCCCAGGCAACATCTCGCAGTTCGTCACCCACACCGATGCGTTCGGCCTCGACTCCGATACGGCACGAGGAATCCGCTTGCTGTTCCAGCCACTGCTGATCGTCTGGGCGCTGTGGTGCACCGGGGCGTGGGCCCAGTGGCGCGCATCCCGTCAGGAGCGCAACCGACGTCAGTAGGCGGACTGCTGTCCGGCCGGAACGATGCCGTGGTGCAACTGCGCCACGTCGGGATGCGCACGTGTGCGGGACTTCCACGCGTTCTCGCCGTAAGTGCTGTAGATGGGGTTGTCGGGATCGATCTCCACGCCGCGTGAGAACTGCGCCAACTCGGGTGGCAATTCGATGACCGGTACGACGGCGTCGAGCGCGGGGCTCAGGAAATGCGGTATCGATATACGGTCTGTGCCCGGCCCTGGTGCGACCACCCGATGCCGCGTCGCCCGCAGGTAGCCACCGGTGGCCACTTCCAACAGCTCACCGATGTTGACGATGAATGCCCCGTCCAGCGGCGGTACATCGATCCACGTGTCCGGCGTCGTCTCCACCTGCAGCCCGGCAGAGTCGGGTTCGACGAGAAGCATGGTCAGCACCCCGGAGTCCTTGTGCGCGCCGACGCCCTGCGAGTGATCGGGGGTACCCGGGTAACGCACGACCTTCATGAGCGTCGCCGGCGCGGTGGCGAAAGCATCGTCGAACACGTTCTCGGGCGCACCCAGTGACTGCGCCCAGTGCCGGAGCAACCGGAGCCCGAGACTCGACACGGACTGCTCCCACTGCTCGAACGTCTCTCTGAATCCGGACGGTTGTGACGGCCACAGGTTGGGCCCCTGCAGGTTCCAGTACCCGTCGGCCCCGTCGATGGCCGGTCGTTCGGGACCGATGTCGATCTGCTCTCGCCAATCGACCCGGCCGTTGGTCAGCTCCCCGCCCACCCGCGAGTAGCCGCGGAAGTGGGGGCTCTTCAGCTGACTGATCTCGTCCTTGACACTGTCCGGCACGGCGAAGAACTCACGCGCGAGGCGCAGCACCTCGTGCATCCGTCCGGTCTCGATCCCGTGTCCGACGAGATAGAAGAAGCCGGACCGGTGGGCGGCCTCGCGCAGTGATCGCTGGAACGCTTGCGGATCGTGATCGGCAGAAGCGAAGTCGAGAACTGGAAGCATGTTCGCGATTGTCCTCCCCACCTGACGCGTCGGCCAGCAGTGTCGATGTCCTGTGAAGCCGCAGTGCCCGGATGCCACACTGAATGCCATGAGCCCTGAAGCACTCGACATCACCGTCGTCGGTCACGGCGCAGCCACCTACCCACCCGAACAGTGCACACTCTCGTTGACCGTTCGCACCGACGGCCGTACTGCGGAATCCGCGTCGGAGCCCGCCCAGCAACTCGTCCGGGAGCTCACGAGACTGGTCGAGCCGCTCTACAACAGCGACGGCGGCCCCATCGATCGGTGGTCGGTGGACCAGGTCCGCCACTCTCGTCACCGTCCGTTCAATCACGAGGGCGAGCAACTGCCGTACGTGTATCAAGCCGAGGCGTCCGTGGAGGTGCAGTTCAGCCAACTCGATCTGGTCGATGCGTTCGTCTACGCCGCCTCTGCACTCGAAGGAGTGGCGATCGACCACTTCGACTGGGACCTCACCGAATCCAGCAGAATTGCGCACACCCTCGCAGTCCGAGAACTGGCCGTGCGCGATGCCGTCTCCAAAGCCGAGGCCTACGCGTCGAGCCTGGGCCGGACGGGCGTGCAGGCTGTCGCTGTAGCCGACCCCGGCCTGCTGACGGGCGTCGCGGAACAGGGCGGACCCGACTCCTCGAACCGTATGTTCGCAGCGACATCGGCACCCGTCGGGTTTGCACTCAAGCCGGAGAACATCACGATCTCGGCAAGCGTGCACGCCCGATTCACCGCCTCCTGACGCGTCGCGCCTACTCTCGAACAATGAATCGAGACGATGCCCGACGCCTCTGGCCGCGGCCACCGCTGCTGCCTCGTCCGATCGTGATGGATCAGCGATGGGAGCGGCTGGTATTTCTGCATTGGCGGGTTCCGAGTTCGGCT
The DNA here is from genome assembly GCF_022810405.1 of Rhodococcus sp. ARC_M5. Lineage (GTDB taxonomy): Bacteria > Actinomycetota > Actinomycetes > Mycobacteriales > Mycobacteriaceae > Rhodococcoides > Rhodococcoides navarretei. The sequence continues at coordinate 1,506 of NZ_JALGQE010000022.1, read as the reverse complement.
GTCGCCCCACTGTTGCCCCGAGGGTGTACTCCCGACGAGTTCGACGGCTCGTCGTGGGTCGGTCTGATCGGCTTCCACATGGTCGGTGCCGGGCTCGGATATCGGCACCCGGTTCCGTACTTCGGCACGTTCGGCGAGATCAACGTTCGCTTGTATTCCATCGACGCAGAGGGTCGACGCGGCGTCGTGTTCCGCTCGCTGGAGGCAACCAGACTCGCAGTCGTGCTGGGCACCAACGCCGCTCGCATTCCGTACCGCTGGTCATCGATCGACATCGACGACGACAGTCGGACGATCGGCTACCGCAGCCGGCGACTCGCACCACCACATCGAGGCGCAACCACGGACTTCGGCGTCGTCAGAGGGTCACGCGATATGTCCGAGGACCCGCTGGCAGTGTTCCTCACCGCGCGTTGGGGATTGCACACCTCGCTGGCCGGACGCTTGTTGTACGTTCCGAACGTGCATCGACACTGGCCACTGGTCGACGCGGATCTCACACATTGTTCGGACGAACTCGTGGCTGCAGCCGGCTTGCCCGATGTCAGCACCCGACCGCCGGATTCGGTGCTGTTCTCCCCTGGCGTCGAAACCCAGTTCGGTAGGCCCTATCTCGTGCGCGGGCGATAGAAGATCACGTGCCCGGAGGACAGTTCGACGACCCAATCGCCCGGTGTCGAACCGTCGGACTCCGAGCTCGACGTCACGCTCTCCCGCAACACGAGGTACCCGGCATCGAGGGGGAGGTCGAACAACAGCTTCGTACCGTCCGAGAACTCGACGGCAGGGTCGTCGCCTGTCGAGAGCCGAACCACGGTCGCGCCGATCGATGGAATACCTTCGACGGTCGGAGCTTCCGCTTTCGGGTGCGCGGGTGCGGGCCACGATTCGACGGACCCTTCCGGTCCACACAATACGATCGATCCATCCGCGTCGCTGTACTCCCATGATTCGACTTCGTCTCGCGGAGTGGCCACCACTGTGTGCCGTCCCTCGAAAGTTAGACGGAGAACACCGGATTCGTCGTACTCTGCGTCTTCGCACACCAGTCCGTGCAGTGCCGCGAACGCACGTAGGCCCTCGAACTGATTGTCCTCGTCGACTGTCAGGTCGTCGACCGTCACTTCACTGAACGCAATGGTGGCACCACTGTCGAACTCGATGGTCAGATCGAAATCGAGCAGAATTCTGCTGAGGCGCTGTTGGCCGACGGCGAGTTTCATCGACATCGACTGTGCCACAGAATTTCGTGGGAGCCCCGAAGACCGGCCGGGGATACGATGCGCTGCCCGCCTCGCTGTCCGCGAATGTATGTGATCCGGGGGTGGTTTCGAAATGCGGAATGCCCCCGACCGTGAGGTCGGGGGCATTCCGTTAAATTGTGTTCGGCGGTGTCCTACTCTCCCACACCCTGTCGAGTGCAGTACCATCGGCGCTGGAGGGCTTAGCTTCCGGGTTCGGAATGGGACCGGGCGTTTCCCCTCCGCTATGGCCGCCGTAACTCTG
>NZ_JALGQE010000021.1 GCF_022810405.1 Rhodococcus sp. ARC_M5 | reverse complement strand
ATTTCAAACAACACCCGACAACAACCACCACAAGCGGATGGCTGATACATCGAATGCTTTCACCAAATAAAATTCGGCACTGACATTCATCGACACACTGTTGAGTTCTCAAAGAACACGCACACACTCTCGACCCACGAACACACCGTCCGAAGGCCTCCAGGGCAACTGTTCCAGCCTATCCCAGCTTGGTCTTGGACACAAGGCCCGACTCTTGGGGGATAAAACCTGCCAGGCCACACGTCCAACCTCGTATCCCAGTCCGTGAAGACCAGGTCGGTGTCCGTCGCTCTGACTCGACAAAAGTTACGCCACCAACCCCACGCGCGCAAATCGGCTGGTTGATCGAGCTTGTGCACGCATCCATGCAGGTCCGAGCACATGGACACTCCAGCCTGCTCCGTTCCGCCGACATATCCTGTCGTGTGACGCCAGCCATATTTGCGGAAACTACTGTCGACACCGGTTTCAGGAGCGAGACAACGCGACTACGTGGTCCGGCTCTGCAAGGTGTGGTTCCACGTCATCGGCACGTACTGCACGCCCGACGCTGTCACCGATGGGCACAACCCCCGCCCAGACTCCCCCGGCAGCAATGTCGGAGACATCGTCGACCGGTCCGCCGGCACGTGCCTTCACCGATGCCTCGTACAGCGAAAGCGCCAGCACGCTGGTCGCTGCGACTCTTTCCTCGTATGCGCACGCAGGTGTGCACTTCTACCCGGGACGACCTGATCGACTATTGCGTCCAAAGCGCGGATTCGCTCCTGCTCGTCCTCCACTCGACGCGGCCGCCCAATCACGACCGCACTTCGATAGTTCATCGAGTGATGGAACGCGGATCGAGCCAGGACCAACCCGTCGACGACGGTAACCGTGACGCAGATGTCCTGGGCCGGAGCCTCGATCAGGCTGCGAGAGGCGACCGAGCCGTGCAGGTACAGAGTTCCGTCACTGTCCGGGCCGTCCGGATCCACGCCGAACACGGTCGGAAGCACACGCGGCACGTTCTCCACCACTACGCCCAGATGGCAGAGGCGAGCCGAGCGGAGAACGTCCAGCAGTGCCGATCGCTCTGCTCGTGCGCGCTGCCGACCACGGATCACTGTGGTTCTGGGCGTCGGGGACAGGAATGATTCGTCGGTCGTCATGAATACAGGATCCCGCTCGGTTGGCTCACTGTCATGGTCCAATAAGTAGTGACTTCGCTAGGCCACTTATCTACTTCGAGAGGTGGCGCACGATGACCTTGCCGCCGAATTCGCTGTCGATCACGGTCGATCGCGCCGACCGTCGTACGTTGCCCGTTCAAGTTGCCGACGGCATCCGCGCGGCCATCGATCGCGGCGAGCTTTCGCCTGGCACCCGATTGCCCAGCACCAGAGCGCTTTCCACCGAAGTGGGCTTGGCTCGCGCGGTGGTGGAGAAGGCGTACCAGCAGCTCGTGGCCGAAGGTTGGCTCGATGCACGTCGCGGATCCGGCACCTACGTCCGAGATGTTCCGCATGCCGTTCGATCGCGCCGCAGCCCACGCCGAGCACAAGAAATCCCACCGGTTGCTCAGCGCATTTCGCTCCGACCCGGAACACCGTGGACTCCCCCGCGCGCGTCCGAAGCGTGGAAGCGGGCCTGGCGAGATGTCGGCGTATCGCCCCCGCCCGGCGACTACCCCGATCCGGCAGGCTTGCTCGACCTGAGAACACGCATCGCGGACCTGCTGGGCCGTGCACGTGGACTGCACACCACCGCGGATTCGATCGTCGTCACCACGGGAAGCATCCACGGCCTCGACCTTGCGCTGGGCGCACTCTCGGCGCACGTCGATGTCGAAAACGTTCTCGCACTGGAGAATCCGGGCTATCGATCTGCCGCCGCCCTCGCTGAGCACCGCGGTTGGACCGTTCACGATGTCCCTGTCGACCGTGAAGGCCTAGTAGTCGAAGAACTTGAATCCGTACCTCCGAGGACCCCTGCCATCTATGTCACCCCCTCACACCAATACCCCACCGGCGGGCTCATGCCCATCGGTCGCAGGCGTGCACTGGCGGACTGGGCACGAAGCACTGGATCGACCATCATCGAAGACGACTACGATTCCGAATTCCGTTATGGCATAGCACCTTTGCCCACAGTCACCGAGCTCGTTCCGGACCGCGCCGTCTACTTGGGAACCGTATCGAAGACGTTGGGTGCCGGCGTTCGGCTCGGATGGATGGTGGCTCCCCCGTCGATGGTCGAGCGCATCACCGAAACACGTCGCGCAATCGGCGACCACCCCTCGGTTCCCATCCGATACGCCATGAGCTCACTGCTCCGCGACGGCGAATGGGACCGATCCGTACGCGCCGCGCGTCGGATCTATCGCGCACGTGACCGCATCGTTGCCGCCGCACTCTCTCGATTCGGCGAGCTTCGTGGTGTCGGTGCCGGGCTGCATACCGTTCTGATGCTCGACACCGAGGTAGCACGCAACGTCGCAGCCGACTGCGCAGCGAACGGGGTCGACGTGCCCACCCTCGAACACTCGACGCGGTCGCCCACCACCCAGGGTGGAATCGTCGTCGGCTACGGCTCGGTGTCCGACGATCGATTCCAACGTGCCTTGCGAGTGCTGGTCGACGCGCTCGAAAGACGGGGTCTCAGCTGACTCGCTCGATGTCCCCGCCGAGAGCAGTCAGGTTTTCCACGAATCGCGGGTAGCCCCTGTCGATGTGGTACACGTCGTGCACCTCGGTCGTTCCGTCGGCCACCAGTCCTGCGAGTACCAAGCCCGCCCCCGCCCGAATGTCGGACGACCACACCGGTGCACTGGAAAGCTGCGGCACACCGCGCACGACAGCATGGTGGCCATCGGTACGAGCATCAGCGCCCAAGCGGATCATTTCCTCGACGAACCGGAAACGCGCCTCGAACACGTTCTCGGTGATCATCGACGTTCCGTCGGCGACTGTTGCAAGGCCGATTGCCATCGGCTGAAGATCAGTCGGGAACCCTGGATAGGGCAACGTCGCGAAATTGACCGCCCGCGGACGCTCGTGCTGAACGACGCGAAAGCCGTCCGGCTCACTGGTGACCTCGGCCCCGGCCGACCTCAGTTTGTCCAACACCAACGACAGGTGCTTCGGATTGACCCCGCGCACTCGAACGTCCCCACGCGTCATGGCGGCGGCGATTCCCCAGGTCGCGGCGACGATTCGATCGCCGATCACCTTGTGGGTCGTGGGCTTCAGCGCGCTCACACCACGAATGGTCAAGGTCGATGTGCCTGCACCGCGAACGTCGGCACCCATCTCGTTGAGCATGTTGCAGACGTCGACGATGTCCGGCTCACGCGCCGCGTTGTCGATCACCGTCTCCCCGGTGGCGAGGACAGCAGCCATCAAGATGTTCTCGGTGGCACCCACGGACGGAAACGCGAGTCTGATGTTCGCTCCGCGCAGTTCGTCTGCTTCTGCGACCACGCATCCGTGTTGAATTTCGCTGCGCGCGCCCAGCAATTGGAGACCGGACTGGTGCATGTCGAGGGGTCGCGAACCGATCGCGTCGCCACCGGGCAGTGCAACGACGGCTCTCTTGCACCGCGCGACCAGCGGTCCCAAGACACACACGGAGGCTCGGAACTGGCGAACTGCCGCGAAATCGGCATGATATTTCGGCATGGCCGGAGTGGTGATGTGGACGACCGAACCGTCCAATTCGACCTCACAGCCGAGCCCGCGCAAGACCTCTGCCATCAGCGGTACATCCAGGATGTCGGGGCAGTTCGTGATCGTGCTGGTGCCCTCGGCCAGCAGCGCCGCCGCCATCAGCTTGAGGACGCTGTTCTTCGCGCCCCCGACCGCCACCTCACCGACGAGGCAGTTACCACCGTTGACCAAAAAGCGTTCACTCACTTCGACAGCGTAGCCAGCGGGACCGACCGACACCCGCGCGGTACCGTAGCCCGCATGGCCGTTCACCTCACCCGCATCTATACGAGAACCGGCGACGACGGGACCACCGGGCTCAGCGACTTCTCGCGAGTGTCGAAGAACGACGAACGCCTGATTGCCTACGCCGACTGCGACGAGACCAATGCAAGCCTCGGAGTCGTTCTCGCGCTGGGCAACCCGCCCGAATCAGTGTATTCGGTGATCCGAACCATCCAGAGCGATCTGTTCGACGCGGGGGCCGATCTCTCCACTCCGGTCGTCGAGAATCCGCAATACCCCCCACTGCGGATCGATCAGAGCTACGTCGACCGCCTCGAAAGCTGGTGCGACGAATTCAACGAGGAGCTGCCCGCACTGACGTCGTTCATCCTGCCAGGTGGAACGCCTTTGGGAGCCTTGCTACATGTGTCGCGAACGGTGGCCCGCCGTGCCGAACGATCGGCTTGGGCTGCTGTGCACGCAAGCCCGGACACGACGAGTGCGTTGCCGGCGAAGTACCTCAACCGACTCTCGGATCTTTTGTTCATTCTGAGCCGCCACGCCAACCCCGAAGGCGATGTCCAGTGGGTTCCGGGATCGAGCCGCGCGTCGAGCGAGCCGACTACCGACGGGAATTGATCAGGCCGCCGGTCGGCGGCGCCGCGAGCGGCCCGATGGCCGCGACTCCACCCAGGACAGGAAAGCGGTCAACGCACTTCTGTCCAGCGCTATCTCGTAGTTTTTTCCGCCATCGGACAGCTCCAACACTGCGATGTCGGAGGTCATGATGTCGAACTCGGTGTCCCGTGGTGCTCGTCGATCCCCCACGTGAACGTCCTGTCGGCCCAACCGATGATCGGGGCCGGGACGCAGGCTCGACAATTTGAAGAACACCAGCGTGTTGTCGCCGTACCTAATGATGCCGTGGCGCCAACCGGTGCCACCCTCCGACGGCAACACTCTCATGATCGCCGCGGTGCCCCCACGCCTGAGAACCGTCAGACGGTACGCAAAAGCCGCGACGAGCCCTGCGAGCAGCACAACCAGAATGATCAGAACAATCAATCCGGTGTGCATCGCAGGTCTCGTCGCGGCTTCTCGTGAACCTAGGACCGCTCGACAGCGCGGATACGTCCCTTGGCCACAGCGATGGCCTCGAGGTCGTCCCCGTTCTCTGTCACTACAGCCCGTGCCGCTTCGACATCGATGTCTTCTGCGAAATCGGCCGATTCTGCCAGCACGGTGACCGTCTTGCCCGTCACCGACAGGAATCCACCGTGGACGGCTGCGATGAGCTTCTCGCCGTCCGTGGTCGTGATCGACACCGTGCCGCCCTCGATCAACTGCCCGAGGACAGGCTCGTGGCCCAGCATGATGCCGATCTCACCTTCGGTGGTCTGAGCGCTGACGATGGTCGCGGTACCGGACCACAGCTTTTGCTCCACAGCGACCAGGGAGACCTCCATGCCGCTCTTCTCGGAAGAAGTCACGTCGGTCTACTTTCCGGCCATCTTCTTCGCGGCTGCCTCGACATCGTCGAGACCGCCACAGCTGTTGAAGGCCTGCTCGGGAAGGTGGTCGTACTCACCCTTGGTGACCTTGTCGAACGCCTCGATGGTGTCGGAGAGCGACACGACCGAACCGGCCTCGCCGGTGAACTTCTCGGCAACGATGAAGTTCTGGCCGAGGAACTTCTGGAGGCGGCGTGCGCGGCCGACCAGAACCTTGTCCTCTTCCTGAAGCTCGTCCATACCGAGGATGGCGATGATGTCCTGCAGCTCCTTGTACTTCTGCAGGATCCGCTTGACCTCGTTGGCGACGCGGAAGTGCTCCGCACCGACGATGCCGGGCTCGAGGATGCGCGAGGTGGAGCTCAGCGGGTCCACAGCGGGGTAGATACCCATCTGCGAAATCGGACGCGACAGCTCGGTCGTCGCATCGAGGTGCGCGAACGTCGTGGCCGGTGCCGGGTCGGTGTAGTCGTCGGCGGGAACGTAGATCGCCTGCAGTGAGGTGATCGAGCGTCCACGGGTCGAGGTGATGCGCTCCTGGAGCTCACCCATCTCGTCCGCCAGCGTGGGCTGGTAACCGACGGCCGACGGCATACGACCGAGAAGGGTCGACACCTCCGAACCTGCCTGGGTGAAGCGGAAGATGTTATCGATGAACAGAAGAACGTCCTGTCCCTGAACATCTCGGAAGTACTCCGCCATGGTCAGTGCCGACAACGCCACGCGCATACGCGTGCCGGGCGGCTCGTCCATCTGGCCGAAGACGAGGGCGGTGTCCTGGAGGACGCCCATCTCTTCCATTTCGAGGTGAAGGTCGGTGCCCTCACGGGTGCGCTCGCCGACTCCTGCGAACACCGAGGTGCCCGAGAACTCGCGTGCGATACGGGTGATCATTTCCTGGATCAGAACGGTCTTGCCGACACCGGCACCACCGAACAGACCGATCTTTCCGCCCTTGACGTACGGGGTCAGAAGGTCGATGACCTTGATGCCGGTCTCGAGGATCTCGGTCTTGCCCTCGAGCTGATCGAAGGCTGGTGGCTTACGGTGGATTCCCCACTGCTCGCCGTCACGGCCGAGTCCGGGGGTGTCCAGGCAGTCACCGAGGGCGTTGAACACGTGGCCCTTGACGACGTCACCGACGGGAACCGAGATCGGCTTGCCCGAGTCGATGACTGCGGTGCCGCGGACGAGTCCGTCGGTGGGCTGCATCGAAATGGTGCGAACCAAGTTGTCGCCGAGGTGCTGTGCGACCTCGAGCGTCAGGGTCTTGGCCACGGTCGGCAGAGTGATCTCTGCGTTGAGGGCGTTGAACAATGCGGGAATCGAGCCGCGCGGGAACTCGACGTCCACAACGGGGCCGATGACCCGAACGACACGGCCGGACTGTGTGTCCGCTCCGCTCGCGTTCTCTTGGGCTACTGCTGCGGTCATTGCTTAGTCACTTCCTGCGCTGTCGGCCAACGCGTTGGCGCCACCGACGATTTCGCTGATTTCCTGGGTGATCTGGGCCTGCCGAGCCTGGTTGGCCTGACGGCTCAAGGTCTCGACCAATTCGTTCGCGTTGTCCGTCGCTGCCTTCATGGCGGTACGACGCGCCGCGGACTCCGACGCTGCTGCATCGAGCAACGACGCATAGATCCTGGTGCTGATGTACTTGGGCAACAGCGCCGACAGCAGAGTTCCTGCCTCCGGCTCGAACTCGTACTGTGCCTGCACATCTGCGGTCGGCGAGTCGCTCAACGCGTCTGCACCCATCTCGAACTCCTCGTCGGTGTACGAGATTTCGAGAGGTGCCATCCGGCGAACTTCGGGCTTCTGCGTAAGCATCGACACGAAGCGGGTGTAAACGATGTGCAACTCGTCCACGCCCTCGACGGTGCCTTCACCGTTGGGAGCGTCGACCTCGGTGCCAGACCCGGCCATGAACAACTCGACCAGGTGCCTGCTCGCCTTGGCGGCGTCGGCGTACCCGGGCTCCTGCGAGAAGCCCGTCCACGCACCCTTCACGTCCCGCTCGCGGAATGTGTAGTAGCCCAAGCCTTTTGCGCCGAGCACGTAGATGACCGGATCCTTGCCCTCGGAGCGGAGCAGCTGGAACAGCTCCTCCGTCTCCTTGAGCACGTTGGAGTTGTAGCCGCCGCACATACCGCGGTCGCTGGTCACGACCAGAACCGCTGCACGCTTGGGCTCGGGTCGCTCGTTGAGCAGCGGGTGATCGAGCGAACTCGATGCACTCGCCAACGCGGAGAGCACCTTGGTGATCTCTTCCGCGTACGGCTTCGATGCGGCAACGCGGGCCTGCGCCTTGGTGATTCGCGATGTCGCGATCAACTCTTGTGCCTTGGTGATCTTCTTGGTCGAGTTGACCGACTTGATGCGGGAGCGAAGCTCGAGAATGCTTGCCATCTAGCTGTTCACGCTCCCTTCTGTGCTCGTCATGTCACCTGTCATCGCGGGCCTACTTGCTGACTGTCTTGCGGGTGACGTTGACCTGCTCCTGGCTGACCTCGTCGGCGTTCAGAGTGTCTGCCTCGGCCTCGTTGACGACACGGTTGCCGTCCGAGTCGACGAATCCGGCCTTGAACTTCTCGGTCGCCTCGGTCAGTGCCTTCTGGTTGTCCTCGTCGAGCGCCTTGCCACCGGCAATGCTGTCGTAGACACCGCTGGCATTGCGGTGCAGATCCTCGAGCAGATCGGTCTCGAAGCGACGCACGTCGCCGACGGGCACCGAGTCGTACGTGCCCTGGCCGGCGAGCCAGATCGAGACGATCTGATCTTCGACGGCAACCGGGGCGTACTGATCCTGCTTGAGCAGCTCGACCAGACGTGCGCCGCGCTCGAGCTGTGCCTTGGAGGCTGCGTCGAGGTCGGATGCGAACGCCGAGAAGGCTTCGAGCTCACGGAACTGAGCGAGCTCGAGGCGAAGAGATCCGGAGACCTTCTTCATGCCCTTGGTCTGTGCCGCACCACCGACTCGGGACACCGAGATGCCCACGTTGATTGCGGGACGGACGCCCTTGTTGAACAGGTCCGACTCCAGGAAGACCTGGCCGTCGGTGATGGAGATGACGTTGGTCGGGATGTACGCCGAGACGTCGTTGGCCTTGGTCTCGATGATCGGCAGAGCCGTCAACGATCCACCGCCGAGCTCGTCGGAGAGCTTGGCCGAGCGCTCCAACAGACGGGAGTGCAAGTAGAAGACGTCACCGGGGTATGCCTCGCGGCCCGGCGGACGACGCAGCAGCAGCGAGATGGCGCGGTACGCCTCGGCCTGCTTGGTCAGGTCGTCGAACACGATGAGGACGTGCTTGCCCTGGTACATCCAGTGCTGGCCGATGGCCGAGCCGGTGTACGGGGCGAGCCACTTGAAGCCGGCCGAATCGGACGCGGGAGCCGCGACGATGGTCGTGTATTCGAGTGCGCCCTGTTCCTCGAGTGCAGCCTTGACGCCTGCGATCGTGGAGCCCTTCTGGCCGATGGCGACGTAGATGCAGCGAACCTGCTTCTTGTCGTCGCCGCTCTCCCAGTTGGCCTTCTGGTTCAGGATCGCGTCGATGCAGACCGCGGTCTTGCCGGTCTTGCGGTCGCCGATGATGAGCTGACGCTGGCCGCGGCCGATCGGGGTCATGGCGTCGATCGCCTTGATGCCGGTCTGCAGCGGCTCCTCGACGGGCTGGCGCTCGAGCACCGAGGCAGCCTGCAGTTCGAGGGCGCGGGTCTCGGAGGACTCGATGTCGCCGAGGCCGTCGATGGGCTTGCCCAGGGGGTCGACGACGCGGCCGAGGTAGCCGTCGCCCACGGGGACCGACAGCACGTCTCCGGTGCGCTTGACTTCCTGGCCTTCTTCGATGTGCTCGTAGTCACCGAGGATGACGGCACCGATTTCGGTGGCATCCAGGTTCAGCGCGACACCGAGGACTCCGCCGGGGAATTCCAGGAGTTCGTTGGACATCGCCGACGGCAATCCGGACACGTGAGCGATTCCGTCGCTCGTGTCCGTAACCGTGCCGACCTCCTCGCGGGAAGACTCCGGTGAGTAGCTCGCGGTGAAGTTATCGATCGCGCTACGGATCTCGTCGGAGGAGATCGTCAGCTCCGCCATAGTGTTTCCTGCTCTTCCTTCAAATGATCGCGGGGTGAAATGTCTCGAAAGTCGAGACGCTTCTTCTCGTTACTGTGTCCGTGTCGGACTATTTGAGCGTCTTTCGCAATGCAGCGAGGCGGCCTGCCCCGCTACCGTCGATGACCTCGTCGCCGATACGAACGACAAGTCCGCTGAGCAGTTCGGTATCGACCTCGACGTGCACCGTGACCTGCTTGCCGTACGTGCGGGTCAAGGTTGCCGTCAGCTTCTCGAGCTGACTGTCGCTCAGTGGGGCTGCGCTACGAACGTGTGCAACCGCGCGGTCGCGCTGTTCGGCGGCCAGATCGGCCAATCCGTTGAGCACGTCGGCGGGAGCCGCCTTCCGCGGACGCGTCACAGCCTGAACTGCGAGCGCCTCGGTGACCGCGGTGACCTTGCCGTACAGCAGACGACCGAGCAGTTCACGCTTGGCCTGCGACGGCTTCGAGCGATCCGACAGGGCCTGCTCGAGTTGCGGGTTGGCTGCCACGATCCGTCCGAGCCGGAACAGCTCGTCCTCGACCGTGTCCAACTGATCCTGATCGGCAGCGGCGCGAAGCAGAGCTTCACGTCCCAGCTCGACCAGTGAGTTCAGCAGGTCACGAGCGGTGGACCAGCTTTCGCCGGCTGCGGCCTTGACGATCGTCGCCGTTGCACTCGACACCTGGCCGGAGAAGACTTCTCCGGCCAGATCGCTTCGCCGAACGCCCTCGACCGACGCATCGGCGAGAGCGGTACGCAACGTGCGCTGCGCGTCGAGAGTCTCGACGACGGCGAACAACTCGGCACCGGTCTGAGCAGCGACGGCTGTTGCCTCGCCTGCCGACGCGGACCCCAGAGCTTCGTGGGCAACCGACCGCGTGCGGGCGAGTGCCTCTCGAGAAGTTGCGTACATGGTTCGACTCACTTTCCGGCTGCGGAGTCCGCGGTGACGGAATCCAGCTCGTTGAGGAAGCGATCGATCGAACTGGAACGCTTCGCGTCGTCGGACAACTGCTCTCCGATGACCTTCTCAGCGAGTTCGACGGCCGTGCGTCCCAGATCTCCCCGAAGCTCGGTGACGATCTGCTGCCGCTGAGCAACGAGCTGATTGTGGCCTGCGGCCACGATCCGGTCGCTTTCTTCCTGCGCCTTTTCCTTCATCTCGGCAAGAATTGCCTGTCCCTGGGTACGCGCTTCCTCACGGATCTGCGCGGCCTCGGAACGGGCGTCGGCCAGCTGAGCGTGGTACTGCTCGAGTGCCGCCTTGGCTTCGGCCTGTGCCTCTTCTGCCTTCTTGATTCCGCCTTCGATGAGCTCGGAACGCTCAGCGAGAACCTTGGTGAAGCGCGGCACAACGTACTTCCAGAACAGGAAGCCGATTGCTGCGACACAGACGAGCGACCAAACGATGTCGTAGGTTGCGGGCAGAAGAGGGTTGTATTCCTCCCCCTCCGCCGCCAGCAACGTAATCGCGTTTGTCATCGCGCTCTCAGAGAATGAAGCCGGCGACGAGGCCGATCAGGGCGAGGGACTCGGTGAATGCGATGCCGAGGAACATGGTGGTACGGAGCTGACCGGCCAGCTCGGGCTGACGAGCGGTTGCTTCCATGTTCTTGGCGACGACGAGGCCGAGGCCGATGCCACCACCGATCGCTGCGAGGCCGTAGCCGATGGCGCCGTATCCGCTTGCGGTGATTTCCTGCGCCTGGGCCAGAACTTCAAGGCTCATTGGGTTTTCCGTTCCCTTTCTTCGGTCCACATCCGGGTGTCGGAGGTGGCGGTGTAGCTGGTTCGGTCAGTTGGTCGGTCAGTGCGAGTCGGCGTGCAGCGACAGATCGATGTAGATCGCCGTGAGCAGCGCGAAAATGTAGGCCTGGAGGAAGATCACCAGCATCTCGAACAACGTGAACAGGAAGCCCATGATGAGCGAGGGTGCCGCGAAGATCTTCAGCCCGGCCGACGCCTCGAAGAGGAAGAACTGGGTCGCGCTGAAGAACAGCACGAGCATGATGTGGCCGGCCAGCATGTTGGCGAGCAGACGCACCGTCAACGTGAACGGGCGAAGCACGAAGTTCGAGACGAACTCCAGCGGTATGAGCAGCACGTGCATCGCCGGAGGAATGCCCGGAATGACGATGGTGCCCTTGACGAACTTCCCGACACCGAACTTCTTCACACCGGCGTAGATGAACGCGACGTACGCAACCGCAGCGAGCACGATCGGTAGGCCGATGCGTGCGTTCGACGAGATGTTCAGAAACGGAATGACGGCACTCGCATTCACCGCGAACACAGTGAAGAAGATGGTCATGATGACGGGCAGGAATCGGCGTCCCTGTTCTTTACCGAGCACATCTTCTGCGACGTGGATCCGAACGAAATCGAGAGCGATCTCTCCGACGTTCTGAAGACCACGCGGAACGATCTTCGGGCTGCGGAGGGCAACCACCATGAAGATGATCAGAATCGCCGACATCAGGATGCGGATGAGCATCAGTCGGTCGAGCTCGAACGGAGTCCCCTCGAACAGCACCGCGGGAGGAAAGAAATCGGATAGTGACGGCGGACTGTATTCCGCAGCCAGGGTGGTGACGCTCAGCGGTCTCTCCCGTGTTCGGGCCGCAGCCGGCTAGCGACTGCGGTTCGATCGGACAATGACGATCTATCAAGTCGACGAAAATCGGCTCGCAATCGTCAGAGGCTGAGGCCCGGTCTTCATCGGCCAAGCGTCTGTCGGGTGTCGGCGACTCACGTCGACTCGGCAACTCTCAGGCGGAACCTTACGTTGCCGAAGTCGATGACTCCGGGCCTACTGTAAGGAAGCTCACGCTGACTGCTACCTGCGGGGGTCCAGTCCGGGGAAAAAGTCTCTTTCGTCCCAGTCTTGCCCACCGCTTGATGCAAACTTTATCAACAGAACTACGACGTTGTGTAGGCGGCCCTCAGCTTAACCGATTACGACAGCCTGTCGTACTACCGATTGTCGGGGTTGTCCTCCGCCGGAACCGCATCCACGTAGGCGACCTTGGTCTTGACGACCCCGAAGACCTCTGCGCCGAGGACGACGACGAGCGCTCCCAGAATGGTCAGTCCCAACGCGTAGCGGTTGTAGAAGTCGGCGTCCTTCAGCGCAACCAGCACGATCAGCGCAATCACCATCTTCACCAACCACCCGCCGAGCAGCAGTGCCCCGACGGCCGAGGCCGGAAAACGTGTGGTGAGCGCAACCGACAATGCCGTCGTGATGACGAAGCCTCCGCCGATGGCCACACCGATGAGCGATCCCCACAGGCCGGGCGTTCCGGCTGCAGCGACGGCAATGCCGACGCTCACCACCGTCAGCACCACCAGTCCGATGAGTCCGTATCGAACCGCGGCGCGTAGCGGCGCGAATTGGTCGGGCATGGACTGCGGAGTGAAGGTCACAGTTGTCGAGGGTACCCAGCACGCGACTACTAACAGCCGACGGGATCAGCCGCCCCGTCCCTCGCGTCGGGGTGCCGAGCCTCGAGATCGATCCACCCTCAACGTGGGCACAGCGGTCACGACCAGCGCGAACACCAGACCGGCCGCCACCAGGAGCACCACTATCCGCCGGTCCAGCAGGGACGATCCGACGGCCCCGAAGGCGAGGACACCGACCCACAGGTAGATCACCAGCACCACCCGTCGATGCGAGTGACCGATTTGCAGGAGTCGATGATGCAGGTGCATCTTGTCCGGGCTGAAGGGGCTGCGTCCGGCCCTGGTGCGGCGAATCACAGCCAGCAGCAGATCGAGTATGGGGATGAGCATGACGGCCCCGACCAGCAGAAGCGGCGACAACAGACCCAGCAGATCGCGTGGTCCGTATGCCGTCAACGGGATCCGCCCCGAGGCACTCGTCGAGACCGTGGCCAGCGTCAGCCCGATCAGCATGGATCCCGAATCGCCCATGAAGATGCGAGCGGGTTGGAAGTTGTGCGGCAGAAATCCCAGGCACGCACCTGCCAGCGCTGCTGCGATCAGCGCGGGCGGGTAGACACCGACGTCTCCACCCTGCTCCTGCAGCAGCCCCACCGAGAAGATGCAGATCGCCACCGAGGAGATGAGCCCGAGGCCTGCGGCCAACCCGTCGAGCCCGTCGACGAAGTTCATCGCGTTGACGATCACGACGGTGATCAGAACGGTCACCAGTCCGGCTTGCAGTTGGTCCAGTACGAGTGTGGTTCCGGGCTGTCCCTCTTCGCCGCCCCACGGCTGATACAGCACGACCCAGCTCACACCCATGATGACGAGGACTCCCGCCGCCGTCACCTGGCCCACGAACTTGGTCAGAGCGTCCAGGCCCCATCGGTCGTCGATGACGCCGACCAGCACGATCACGAAGCCGGCAACCAGTGCGGCCGGAATGTCGCGGTTGTAGGCGACGTCGAACCCGCGAGCCAGCGCAGGCAACTGCGACGCGAACAGCAGCGCAGCCAGCATTCCTGCGTAGATCCCCACTCCCCCGAGCCTCGGGGTGGCCTGCACGTGGACGTCACGATCACGAGGAACGGCGACAGCACCGAACTTTATCGCCGCCACCCGAACTCCGCCGGTGGCGAAGAACGTGACCACAGCGGCCGTGAGAAAGACCAGCAGCAGTTCGCGAATCGGAACGCCTGCACCCAGATTCGACTGAGCCAGTACCTCGACGCTCATGCGGGACGGACGGGCATGTCAGGACGCTCCCGGGACCAGGCTTTCGGCGGTGACCCCGAGAACCTCGGCAATCTTGTCGGTGGGAATGGCACCGACCCGCAGAATTCGTGCTCGATCGCTCGTCAGATCGATGATGGTCGATGCCACCGCGTGATCGGCGGGTCCCCCGTCCAGGTAGACCGCGGCCGAGCCGCCGAGCTGGTCTCGCGCCTCGGTGACCGTGGTGGCCGGTGGACTTCCGGAGATATTGGCGCTGGAGACTGCGAGCGGGCCGACCTCACGCAGCAGCTCGAGCGCAACCGGATGCAGAGGCATCCGCAGCATGACGGTGCCCTGAGCATCACCCAGGTCCCAGGCCAGGGACGGAGCCTGCTGCACCACGATGCTCAGCGCGCCGGGCCAGAAGGCGCGAATCAGGTCTCGGGTCCGCGGTCGGACGCTCTGTACCAGGCCGTCGATGGTGTTCCACGAACCGACGAGCACCGGAACCGGCATATCGCGTCCCCTGCCCTTGGCGCGCAGCAGATCCGTGACAGCGCTGCCGTCGAATGCATCCGCGGCGATCCCGTACAAGGTGTCGGTAGGCATGACGACGAGTCGGCCGGATTTGAGGGCACCGCGGGCCGCGGTCAATCCGGCAGCGCGCGCATCGGCTTCACGGCAGTCGTAGACGGTACTCACGGCGACCATCCTTCCACCTTCGATAACGAAGTGATGTCAGGTGTCTCCCGCCTGCCGTTCCCGTCGTCAGGCTTGGGCCGGGTGGGCCCGTGCGGCGACGACGAACCTGGGCCTTCCCGCGAGATCCGGATGCGCGGTGACCTCGATGAACACCCGTCGTCGGGACAGCAGTGCCGCCACCTCGCGTCCATTGGAGTCGTCGTGTTCGATCGCGACACCGCCCCCGATTCGAAGCCAGCGGGCGATATTGCCGATCATCGGTTCGATGACCGACAATCCGTCCGCGCCACCGAACAGCGCCATGTGCGGGTCGTGATCGATCACCTCGGGATCGAGATGTGCGCCCTCCGGGATGTAGGGCGGGTTCGCGACGATCATGTCGACTGCACCGTCGAGTTCGGTCAACAGGTCACGAGCAGTGACGTCGCCGTGGTGCAGAGTGATCGGCGTATCGCCGTGTCCGCTGCGAAAATCCGCGTTGCGACGGGCCCACGCCAACGCCGACGGGTCCAGCTCGACGGCATGGACGACGGCGTCCGGACGAGCGTTGGCGATCGCCAACGCCAAGGCACCCGAACCCGTGCAGAGGTCGAGAATCACGGGCGGATGGTGGTCGACGTTCTCGAGGAACGCGAGAGCCCAGGCCAACAGCAACTCCGTTTCCGGACGCGGCACGAAGACGCCCGGGCCTACTTCGACGTCGATGTTCCCCAGCGAGGTCGTGCCCGTAATGTATTGCAGCGGAATGCGTTTCGCGCGTTGCTCGACAGTACGGAAATATGCCTCGACAAGCTCTGGCTCGACGAGCGGCACCAGACCGAGACGGCCGCGTTCCACGCCCACGAGGTGCGCGGCAAGCAGTTCTGCGTCGACCCGTGGGCTCGGCACACCGGCCGCCTCCAGCATCGATGTTGCTTCGAGGATGGCCAGACGTAGCGGCTTGCGACTCACTCGTACAGACTGCCACGAGCCACCGACAGCGCGGTCACACCCGTCCCAGCAACTCCGACTTCTTGGCGTAGAACTCGTCGTCGGTCAGGAATCCCTTGGCGTGCAACCCTGCGAGTGCCTCGATCGCAGCCGTGATGTCGGAGATGTCGACGCCCGACCGGTTGCCCTGAGACGACTGATTCGAGGACTGCTGCGGCGTGGACTGCTGCGGGGAGGACGCTTGCGTGTACGTCTGCGGAGCGGATTGCGGTGCCGACTGGTTCTGCGTGTTCGTTCCGCTCGACTGCTGGTCGACGCGAGGGAGGCTACCTGCGGTGAACGTGCCGTACTGGCTGGTGAACTCCAGTGATCCCGGTCCGCCGCCCTGTTGTTGCTGCACTCCGCCGATCGAGTGATCGAGAGTGTCGTACACGGCCAGTTCGCCGCCGACCAACACGGCGAGGCGTCGAGATCCCGGGAACACTGCGTACTGCGAGCCGTTCTGGCCACCGCTCGAACTCGGCGCACCGAGGTCCGAGGGCCACCACGAGCCGCCACCGAACGAGTTGCCACCGAAGGACGAACTACCGGCCTCCCTCGGCGGGTACACCTGGTGCTGCGCCAACACTGCAGACAGATCCCGGCAGAGACCGTCGACCCGGCTCTTGAGCCCGTGATCGAACATGTTGCCGACCATGGTCATGCCGCCACGCATCCACTGCCCGCTGCCTCCGAGCTCGGGAATGTTGAACTGCGCCATGGTGCCGCGGCCGTTGTTGACGGCGTCGAGCATCGTACGAACGGCGTCGGTCGAGATGCCGTAGCGCGACGACAGCTCGGACACGGCGTTCTCGCCTGCGGGGGTCAAGGCCTGGTTCATCTCTGGTGTGCCTCTCGGGCGCTGGTACGGTGTCGAACCTGGCCGCCAGGGTATCGCACCGATCGGTGAATCAGCCCAGCGAACTCTGTAAAGCTATGTGCCGCAACTATTCTGCTTGCATTCGCGCATCTCGGTCCGCCTTGGCCAGCGCGTCGAGCAGCGCATCCATCTCACCGTCCAGAAGTGAGTCGAGGTTGTGGGCCTTGAAGCCGATCCGGTGGTCGGTGATGCGATTCTCGGGGAAGTTGTACGTTCTGATTCGCTCGGAGCGGTCGACGGTGCGCACCTGACTGGCCCTACCGGCCGAGGCCTCTTCGTCGGCCGCTTCTTCTGCTGCTGCCTGCAGGCGAGCGGCGAGCACCTGCATCGCGCGCGCCTTGTTCTGCAGCTGCGAACGCTCGTTCTGGCAGGTGACCACGATGCCCGTGGGAAGGTGCGTGAGCCGGACTGCGGAGTCGGTGGTGTTGACGCCCTGGCCGCCTTTGCCGGATGAGCGGTACACGTCGATGCGCAAGTCGGACTCGTCGATCTGCACCTCCTCGACCTCGTCGGGTTCGGGGTACACCAGGATGCCGGCCGCGGAGGTGTGCACGCGCCCCTGCGATTCGGTCACCGGCACTCGCTGCACGCGGTGGACGCCGCCCTCGAACTTCAGCCGCGCCCACACGCCGTCGAGCGGATCCTTGGTCTTGATCGACAACGTCGCGTCCTTGTATCCACCCAGGTCCGAGACGTTCGCGTCGAGAACCTCGACGCGCCAGCCGCGGCGTTCTGCGTAGCGCACGTACATCCGCGCCAGATCGGCCGCGAAGAGCGCCGATTCCTCGCCGCCCTCACCCGACTTGACCTCCATCACGATGTCGTCGCCGTCGTGCGGGTCACGTGGTGCCAGCAGATCGGTCAGCGTCTGCTCGAGCTGCACCACGGTCGCCTCGAGGTCGGGGATCTCGGCCGCGAACGACGAATCGTCGGCGGCCAGCTCTCGCGCGGCTTCGAGATCGTCCTGCGCGGACGTCAGCTTGGTGTGTGCAGACATGATGGGTGCCAGCTCGGCGAACCTCTTGCCTGCTCTTCGGGCCGCAGACGGGTCGTTGTGCAGAGCGGGGTCGGCCAGTTGCTGCTCGAGCCCGGAGTGTTCGGCGAGGATGTCGTCGATGGCCGAAGGCTTCACTGTTCTCGCCATGGGGATGACTCACTCTCGAACGCGGGTGCAACTGGATGTGGACACAAAAAAGCCGACGCCCGTCCTGTGAATCACAGGACGGGCGTCGGCGGAACAGCTAGCTGTCTGCGTCGGCCTTCTTGCCGGCGCGCTTGCCGTAGCGAGCCTCGAAGCGAGCGACGCGGCCGCCGGTGTCGAGAATCTTCTGCTTGCCGGTGTAGAAGGGGTGGCACTGCGAGCAGACCTCGACGCTGATGCGCTCTTTGTCGGTGGTGCTTCGGGTCTCGAAAGTATTGCCGCAACCACAGACGACTGTCGTCAGTGTGTAGTCGGGGTGAATTCCTGCCTTCATGGTGTCCTTACCGTTCTTTGTAATGGTCGCCGGGTCGCCTTCGCCGATCGAAGACGTGAACCGGAACCGGACTCGGCCGTTGATTATGCCAGAGCGTGCATCCGCCCTGCTAATCGTCGGTACTTCTGTGCCGACAGATGCTTACAACGCACGCACCTGCCGGCTTGTTCCCCGGGCAAAAGATCCGGGGAACACCCGGTCAGTCGTTGTTGCCGCCCGGCGCGGTCTTGGAGACCTCCATGAGGAATTCCAGGTTGTTCTTGCTCTTCTTCAGGCGATCGACCAGCAGGTCTATGGCTTGATGCGAGTCGAGTCCGGACAACACGCGCCGCAACTTGTGCACCACTGCCGCCTCGTCGGGAGCAAGAAGCAGTTCGTCGTGGCGGGTGCTGGACGGGTTGATATCGACCGCCGGGAACACGCGGCGCTCGGCGATCTTGCGATCGAGCTTGAGCTCGGCGTTACCGGTGCCCTTGAACTCCTCGAAGATCACGGTGTCGCCGGTGGATCCGGTTTCGACCATGGCCGTGGCGATGATCGTCAACGATCCGCCGTGTTCGATGTTTCGAGCCGCGCCCAGGAATCGCTTCGGCGGGTACAGCGCGGTCGAGTCGACACCACCGGACAGGATTCGGCCCGAAGCCGGGGAGCTGTTGTTGTACGCACGTCCCAGACGGGTGATCGAGTCGAGCAGAACAACGACGTCCTGGCCGGCTTCGACCAGGCGCTTGGCACGTTCGATCGCCAACTCGGCTACCGCGGTGTGGTCGCCCGGCGGCCGGTCGAACGTCGAGGCGATGACCTCGCCCTTGACTGAGCGCTGCATGTCCGTGACTTCCTCGGGACGCTCGTCGACGAGGATGACCATCAGATAGCACTCGGGGTTGTTGATGGCGATCGCGTTGGCAATAGCCTGCAGAACGCTCGTCTTACCTGCCTTCGGCGGGCTGACGATGAGCGCACGCTGGCCCTTGCCGATCGGCATCACCAAGTCGATGATGCGCGTGGTGAGGATGTTCTGCTGTGTCTCGAGACGCAGCCGCTGATTGGGGTACAGCGGGGTGAGCTTGCCGAATTCCGGACGCTTGCGGGCGGCCTCGACCTCTCCCCCGTTGACGGTGTCCAATCGCACGAGCGGGTTGAATTTCTGCCGCTGGCTCGACTGCTCACCTTCGCGTGCCACTCGAACTGCGCCGGTGACAGCATCGCCGCGACGAAGACCGTTCTTGCGAACGAGGTTCATCGACACGTAGACGTCGTTCGGTCCGGCAAGGTAGCCCGAGGTACGGACGAACGCGTAGTTGTCGAGAACGTCGAGAATGCCGGCTACCGGCTGAAGAACATCGTCCTCGCGGATCTCGGTGTCGCGCTCGCGTCCGCCGCCACCGTCGTTGCCCTCGCCACGATCGCGTCCACGACGCCGCTCACGGAACCGACGACCCCGACGTCCGCGGCCTTCACCGTCATCGTCCTGGTCGTTGTCGCGGCTGTCACGGGGACCGTTGTTGCGACCCTCGTTGCGGTTGTCGTTGCGACCGTCGCCTTGATTGCGATTGCGCCCGCCACGGTCGTTCTGGTTGCGGTTGCCGTTCTCACGGTTGGAGTCGCGGTTCGAGTTGTCCCGATCGCCCTGGTTGCGGCCCGCGTTGTCGCGATTGCCGCCGTCCCGGTCACCCTGATTGCGATCGGCCTGGTTGCGGTCACCCTGGTTGCGGTCGTTCTGGTTGCGGTTGCCGTTGTCGGTGTCACGCGGTTCGCGCTCGGCACCGTCCTGACGGTTTCGCTCGCCGCGGCTGCGGCGTGGCCGCTCCGTCGCGGCGTTGTCGCCGGACTCGTCCTGTTTATCGGTGGTCTCCGCTGCAACGGTCGAATCCGCGGTCGCGGGGGCCGATGCGGCCGTGTCGGCGCTGCCGTCCAGTGGCAACTGGTCGGGCGCACCTGCGCGGCGACCCGCAGCACGGCGGCCCCGGGTGCGACGGCCTGCTTCTGGTGCAGCGTCCGACGTCTCGGCAACCGGCGCATCCGCAGCAGAAGGCTCGGGAGCAGTGTCGGTTGCGGGTCGTTCGTCGGCAACCGGTGTCGACGCAGCAGCGCGTCGAGCCTTGGGTGCGTCGGACTTGGCTGCGTCGGACTTCGGCGCAGCGGATTTGGTCGGCGAAGTGCCCGATTGGCGCTCGGTGATAGCCGCGATCAGGTCGCCCTTGCGCATACCGGAAACGCTCTTGATACCGAGTTCGCCAGCGAGGCTGCGCAGCTCGGTGAGAACCATTCCGGACAGGCCAGCACGTCGGCGTGACGTTTCGGGCGCAGAGATAAGTTCCGTATCGGTCACGGAGGTCCTTTCCTTCCCTCGCTCGCTCGATGCGCAGCCGAGGGTTCGTTCCGCAGTTCGACGTTCTGCCGAACTCGGATATTGCCGTTCATGTTCGACGCACTCCGTCGACGACACCATCGATCCGAGACCGCAGAGAACCACGGGGAGGATCGAGTCAGGAGCGTCACATCACTCGGACGTTTGAATCCCCCGAATACAGCGACCTGATTGCCCTGACGAAACCGGCGTCTGAAGCGCACGATGTACGGACAGGGTTCACCATAGCGCCGTTGTCCCCACTCGGCAAGAACCCTACTCGGCGTTTGTCAGGTGATGGTCACTCCGTCGGCCACCTCCAGGTCGAGTACCCGCCACCCCTCGGCCGACGCGGCATCGCGCAGATCGGCCGGAAACTCCTCGGTGCACAGCGCCATGACCGTCGGCCCAGCGCCCGACACGACCGCCGCGATGGACCGCGCGCGGAGTGCGGCGATCCACCGTGTGGTGTCCGGTAACGCCTGAGCGCGCTGACCCTGATGCAGCAGGTCCTCCGTCGCGGACATCAACAGATCCGGCCGTTCGGTGAGCGCCACCACCGCGAGTGCACTTCGGCTCACGTTGAAGGCCGCGTCACGGTGGGGCACCAACTCGGGCAACAGACCCCGGGTATGCGAGGTCGACGAGCGCTCGGACGGTACGAGCACGACAACCTTGATACTCGGATGCACCTCGAGCCGAACGGCTGCGTACTTCCGCGCCGTCACACTGGCATTGGGCGGTTCGCTCCACGACACCACGGCACCACCGAGGCAACTCGCCGACGCGTTGTCCGGATGACCCTCGAACTCCGACGACAGTTGGACGAGCTGACTCTCGGAGAGCGCGAGCGCCGGATCCACCTTCGCGGCGAGCGCGTTCGCGGCAGCGAGCCCACCGACCACAGCCGAGGCCGAGGAACCGAGCCCACGCGAGTGTGGAATCACGTTGCGGCAGTGGATATCCAGGCCATCGGCCCACACTCCGGCAGCTTCGAGCCCACGCTCGATGGCGCGCACCACCAGATGCGTCGGACCCCACGGCACGTCCGCCGAACCCTCACCGTCGACGTGAATCCGCAGTCCCGACGCGGTGGTCGTGACCTCGATCTCGTCGTACAGCCCCAAAGCTATTCCCAGACTGTCGAATCCGGGTCCGATATTGGCACTGGACGCCGGGACGCGCGCGGTCACGGTGAGCCCGATGGGGAGTGTCGTCGTCATTGCCGGGGATTCCGTCAACTCAGGCCAGCTCGAGCGCAGCCGCGACAGCGACGGGATCGACCGAAATGGGTTCTACGACAGGCATTCCCGAGAGTGCTGCATCGGGATCCTTGAGTCCGTTCCCGGTCACGGTGCACACGACGGTCAGCCCTGGCTCGAGCCACCCTTCCTTTCGGGCTGCGAGGAGCCCGGCGACGCTGGCCGCGGAGGCGGGCTCGACGAACACGCCCTCGGTCTTCGCGATCAATCGGTACGCCTCGAGGATCTCCTCGTCGGTCGCCGCGCGGAATGCACCGTTCGATTCTTCCTTGGCGTTGACGGCACCGTTCCAGGATGCGGGCGAACCGATCCGGATTGCGGTGGCGATCGTTTCCGGATCCTTCACCGGTGCACCGTGAACCAGAGGAGCGGCACCTGCGGCCTGGACTCCGAGCATCCGTGGCGTGCGCGTGGTGAGACCGTCACGGAAGTACTCCGAGTAGCCGCGCCAGTACGCGGTGATGTTGCCTGCGTTTCCGACCGGCAGTGCATGGATGTCCGGTGCGTCGCCGAGGGCGTCGCAGATCTCGAAGGCCGCGGTCTTCTGGCCCTCGATGCGGACGGGGTTGACGGAGTTGACCAGGCCGATGGTCGGAAACTCGGCCGTGGTCTTGCGAGCCAGTTCGAGGCAGTCGTCGAAGTTGCCCTGCACCTGAATGATCTTGGCTCCGTGCATGACTGCCTGGGCCAGCTTGCCCATGGCGATCTTGCCCTGCGGAACCAGTACCGCACAGCTCATTCCGGCCTTGGCCGCATAGGCGGCTGCGGAGGCCGAGGTGTTGCCGGTCGAGGCACAGAGAACGGCTTCCTGGCCTCGGGCGAGCGCGTCGGTGACGGCCATGGTCATCCCGCGGTCCTTGAAGGAGCCGGTGGGGTTGAGCCCCTCGACCTTCAGATGCACTGTGCACCCGGTCAGTTCGGACAGGTGCCCGGCCGGCAGCAACGGGGTACCGCCCTCGCGCAGCGTGACGGTCTTCCAATCCGGGCCGATCGCCAGACGCGATCGGTATGCCTCGATCAGGCCGGGCCAGGGGGTGTGGACGCTCATACGGTGGTGCCTTCCAATCGGAGAACGCTGGCGACGTGCACGACGACGTCGAGCTGCTCGAGGGATGCAACGGTGTCGGACAGTGCGGAATCGGCCGCGAGGTGCGTGACGACGACGAGCCTGGCTCCGTCACCCGAGCCCTGCTGACGCACTGTGGAGATGCTGACGTCGCGCTTGGAGAACTCGGCCGCCACCGTGGCGAGAACGCCGGGCTTGTCCGCGACCTGCATGCTGACGTAGTAGCGAGTGAGGATGTCACCCATGGGGGCCACCTTGAGCTTGGCGTACTTCGATTCGAGCGGGCCCCGTCCGCCGTAGAACTTGTTGCGTGCGGCCATGACGAGATCGCCGAGCACCGCGGACGCCGTCGGAGCACCGCCTGCACCCTGGCCGTAGAACATCAGGCGTCCGGCGGCCTCTGCTTCGACGACCACGGCGTTGAACGCACCGTTCACCGACGCCAACGGGTGGTTCAGCGGAACGAGCGCAGGGTAGACCCGAGCGGAGATTCGCTCCTTGCCCTTGGGCGTGACGATCCGCTCGCAGATGGCCAGCAGCTTGATGGTGCAGTCAAGGGATTTCGCGGTTTCGAGATCGTCCGAGGTGATCTTGCTGATGCCCTCGCGGTAGACGTCGCCGGCCGTGACCCGAGTGTGGAATGCGATGGACGCCAGGATGGCAGCCTTCGATGCAGCGTCGTAGCCCTCGACGTCGGCGGTCGGGTCGGCCTCGGCGTAGCCCAGACGCCCTGCCTCGGCGAGAGTTTCGGCGTAATCGGCTCCGGTCTCGTCCATGGCCGAGAGGATGAAGTTGGTGGTGCCGTTGACGATGCCCGCGACCTTGTTCACGCGGTCACCCGCGAGGGACTGCATCAGCGGGCGAACAACCGGAATCGCTCCGGCCACCGCGGCCTCGAAGTAGAGGTCCGCGCGCGACTTCTCGGCCGCGTCGGCGAGCTCTCCGGTGTACTCGGCCAGCAGAGCCTTGTTCGCCGTGATGACGGACTTGCCCTTCTCGAGGGCCGACAGCACCAGCTTGCGGGGGATGTCGATCCCACCGAGCACCTCGACGACGATGTCGACGTCGTCGCGGCCGACCAGTTCGGCCGGATCGTCGGTGAGCAACTCGGCCGGCACTCCACGATCGCCGTCGATTCGACGCACAGCGATTCCTCGAATGGCCAGTGGCGCACCGATTCTCGCCTCGAAGTCCTCGGCGTTCTCGGTGAGGATGCGGACGACCTCGCTACCGACGTTTCCGAGTCCGAGTACGGCGACGCCTATCGGCTTCGATGTCATGGGTGAACCTCCAAGCTGAGCAGATCTTCGATGGTTTCCCGCCGCAGGATCAGGCGCGAATGCCCGTCCTTGACCGCAACCACAGCGGGCCGCGTCAGCAGGTTGTAGCGACTGGACATGGAGTAGCAGTAGGCCCCGGTGGCCGCTACCGCGAGCAGGTCACCCGGCCCGACGTCTGCCGGCATCCATGTGTTCTTGATGACGATGTCGCCACTCTCGCAATGCTTTCCGACCACTCGAGCCACGACGGCCTCGGCATCGCTCGACCGGGAGACCAGTCGGCAGTCGTATTCGGCCTGGTACAGAGAGGTGCGAATGTTGTCGCTCATTCCGCCGTCGACGCTGATGTACCGCCTGCGCGTCGACTTGTCGACGGTGACATCCTTGATCGTGCCGACCTCGTAGAGCGTCACGGTGCCCGGTCCGGCGATGGCGCGGCCGGGCTCGACGGCGATCGTCGGCACCGGTAGTCCTACTGCGGCGGACTCCGTCTCCACGATGGCGGTCAACTTCGCCGCGAGCTGCTCCACCGGGGGCGGATCGTCACTCGGCACGTACGAGATACCCATGCCGCCACCGAGATCCAGCGTCGAGATCTGTGCGGTCTTGTCGACGCCGAACTCCGAGACGATGTCTCGCAGCAATCCGATGACCTTGTGCGCTGCCAGCTCGAAGCCGTCGACTTCGAATATCTGCGAACCGATGTGACTGTGCAGTCCCACGAGGCGAAGGTTGTCGGCAGCGAACACGCGCCGGACCGCCTCGAGGGCCGAGCCGTCGGCGAGCGAGAAGCCGAACTTCTGATCCTCGTGTGCGGTGGCGATGAACTCGTGCGTATGGGCTTCGACGCCGACGGTGATCCGAATCAGAACGTCCTGCACCACACCGGCCGCGCCGGCAACGCCGTCGAGACGGTCGATCTCGATGTTGGAGTCGAGAACCACATGCTCGACGCCTGCGCGCACGCCCGCCTCGAGCTCGGCGACCGATTTGTTGTTGCCGTGCATGGCAATTCGGTCAGCCGGGAATCCGGCGGCCAACGCGATGGCCAACTCGCCTCCGGAGCAGATGTCGAGGGAGAGCCCTTCGTCGGCCACCCACCGCGCGATCTCCCCACACAGGAAAGC
Source organism: Rhodococcus sp. ARC_M5 (assembly GCF_022810405.1). Lineage (GTDB taxonomy): Bacteria > Actinomycetota > Actinomycetes > Mycobacteriales > Mycobacteriaceae > Rhodococcoides > Rhodococcoides navarretei. The sequence continues at coordinate 55,549 of NZ_JALGQE010000021.1, read as the reverse complement.
CTTGGAGGCGTAGTGAACTCGTTCGGGCGCCCCGAAGGCGGCGGCCATTTCACGGCAGCGCGAACGGAAGTCGTCCTCGTCGATGACGAACAACGGTGTGCCGTACTGCTCCGCGAGATCGGTGACCGACACTCCGGCGAGACGGACGGTGCCGTCCTCGCCGCGCTCGGCGTTGCGGGGCCACACCTGCTCGGGCAGCGTCGTCATCTCCGACGCGTCGGCCGGGCGATGGGACATCGACTCTTTCGCGGGGGCATCGGCATGCTTGGGTCCTGCCGGATGTGCGCTCACATGCGCTCCGGTGCGCTGACCCCGAGCAGTTCGAGGCCGTTGGCCAGGACCTGCCGGGTCGCGTTCCCCAACGCCAGTCGTGCGGTGTTCACAGGTCCGGGCTCCTCGTCTCCTTGTGGAAGTACTCGACACGCACCGTAGAAACGGTGGTAGGCCCCCGCCAGCTCTTCGAGGTAGCGGGCGATCCGGTGTGGTTCGCGAAGTTCGGCGGCACTGGCCACCACTCGTGGGTACTCGCCGATCGTCCTGATCAGCTCGCCTTCTTGCTCGTGGGTGAGCAGGCTCAGATCCGGCCGCTCCGCGCTGATGCCCAACTCGGCGGCGTTGCGCGCGAGCGAGGCAAGGCGGGCGTGGGCGTACTGGACGTAGTACACCGGGTTCTCGTTGCTCGCGCTCGCCCACAGGGCCAGATCGATGTCGATGCTGGAATCGACGGACGAGCGGATCATGACGTAGCGGGAGGCGTCGACGCCGATGGCGTCGACCAGGTCGTCGAGGGTGATGACGGTTCCGGCGCGCTTGCTCATCTTCACGGCAACGCCGTCGCGGACCAGGTTGACCATCTGTCCGATGAGCACCTCGACGGTCTCTGGGTCGTCACCGAACGCAGCCGCGGCTGCCTTGAGCCGCCCGATGTATCCGTGGTGGTCGGCCCCGAGCATGTAGATACACAGGTCGAAGCCGCGCTGGCGCTTGTTCTGGAAGTAGGCGATGTCGCCGGCGATGTAGGCGGCGTTGCCGTCGCTCTTGATGACGACGCGATCCTTGTCGTCACCGAAGTCGGTGGACCGCAGCCACCAGGCCCCGTCCTCCTCGTACAGGCTCCCCGAGGCCTTGAGGTACTCGACCGACTTGTCGACGGCTCCGGACTCGAACAGCGAGTTCTCGTGGAAGTAGACGTCGAAGTCGACGCCGAACTCGTGCAGGTTCGCTTTGATCCGATCGAACATCAGCTCGGTGCCGATGGACCGGAACGCCTCTTCCTGTGCCTCGGTGTCCAGCGCGAGCGCGTCGGGTCGCTCGGCAAGCACGTGCGCTGCGATTTCTGCGATGTATTCGCCCGCGTAGCCGTTGTCGGGTGCAGGCTCACCCTTCGCGGCGGCGATGAGCGAGTGAGTGAAGCGCGAGATCTGAGCGCCGTGATCGTTGAAGAAGTACTCGCGGGTGACCTCTGCGCCGTGGGCGGTCAGGATGCGACCGAGTGCATCGCCGACGGCTGCCCATCGGGTTCCACCGAGGTGCACCGGACCCGTGGGGTTGGCCGAGACGAACTCGAGGTTGACCTTCTTGCCTGCCATCGAGGATCCGTTGCCGAATGCCGATCCTGCGGCGAGGACGCGGGCAACTATCTCGCCCTGCGCTGCAGCGGCCAGCCTGATGTTGAGGAATCCGGGGCCCGCGACGTCGGCGTCGGCGATCGCGGCATCGGCTGCGAGAGCCTCGGCGAGCCAGCCGGCGAAGTCACGGGGATTGGCTCCGGCCTTCTTCGCGACCTGCAGGGCCACGTTGGTTGCGTAATCACCGTGCTCGGGATTGCGGGGACGCTCGACGGTCAGCTTCGCAGGGAGAACGGATGCGTCCAGGCCACGGTCGGCAAGCACCTTCGCGGCGGTCGCGTGCAGCAGTTCGGCAAGATCGGCGGGAGTCACAGGTAGCTATCCTATTGGCTGGTGCGCGGCGAACTCGCATCCACTGCCCGTCTGCCCGCGAGCCCCCTCGGTCGATGCGGTCCACGCGGGCTCTGAGCGCGCTCTCAGACAGAGAACGTACAGTGAGGGCGCTCTGCACCGACGGCCCTCGATCAACGCCGTCACCAGCAGATACGCTTCACCAGCGCCAACGACCACCACCTTTCCTCGACTGAGAGAGCAACTACAGCGATGCCAACGGGTCCCGACAAAGGCAGTCAGAACAAGTCGGCTGCGAAGGCGGACAAAGCCATCAACGCAGCCAACAAGAAGTCAGCTCGCAAGAAGAAGGGCGGCGTGCCCACCGCCACGGGCAGGCAGATTCCCTGGCTGACGGTTGCCGGTGTCGTTGTGGTCGTCGGTCTCGTCGCAGGCCTCGGGATCAATCTGTATCCGAAGTACCAGGACCGAGCAGAGGCGCAGAAGTTCGAGCCCAGCGAGGCCAATCAGGATCCGTCGACCGGCATCGACGGCGTGACCGTGCAGGAGTACCCCGCGGCTCTGCACGTCGGACGCACGCAACGGGTCGCCTACGACCAGACGCCGCCGTTCGGTGGACCGCACGATGCGGTGTGGGCCACCTGCACGGGAATCGTCTACCCCGAGGCCATTCGCACCGAGAACGCCGTGCACTCCCTCGAGCACGGTGCCGTCTGGGTCACGTACAACCCCGACGATCTGAACGCGGACCAGGTCGAGTCACTGGCCGATCGCGTCGACGGTGAAACGCAGATGATGATGTCGCCGTACCCGGGCCTCGACTCCCCGGTCTCGCTGCAATCCTGGGGCCACCAGCTCAAGCTCGACAGCGTGGACGACGAACGCATCAGCCAGTTCATCTCGGCACTGCGCCTCAACCGTTTCGCCTACCCGGAGGTCGGTGCCAGCTGCGCATCGGTACCGGGCACGGGCGACAATGCCTTCGATCCGGACAACCCGCCGCTGTTCGACGCCTCCGCGCCCGGCCCGGACGCCGTTCCGATGGACGGTGCCGGGATCACTCCCGACCCCAGTGAGACCGGCGGTGCCGGCGGACTGCCCGGTGGAGCGCAGCTGCCCAGCGATCTCCAGATCCCCGCCAGCTGATGACCGCACCGACACCGACCGATGATGCGGCACGCACCATGTCTTCGACGAAGCCGAGTCAGCGCACCGCGCTGGTGGCGCTGGCCCTGATCGCCGTCCTGGCGATCGGGTTCGCGCTGGGCTTTCTGGTGGGGAATCCGTTCCGCGACGATGACAACTCGCCTGCCGCGGACTCGGTCGATGTCGGTTTCGCACAGGACATGACCGTGCACCACAACCAGGCCATCGAGATGGCCGCGGTGGCATTGACCAATGCTCCCGATCAGGGCGTCAAGAGCCTGGCGTTCGACATGCTCACCTCGCAGCAGAATCAGGTGGGGCAGATGCAGGGCTGGTTGGCTCTGTGGGACCGAGCGCCGATCGCGACCGACGGCTACATGACCTGGATGACCGAGGACGACTCTCATGGTCACTCGATGGGCGGGATGTCCATGGACCCCGGATCCTCGGATCCCACCCGGGCCATGCCGGGCATGGCCAGTTCCACTGAACTCGCCGCGCTTCGGCAGGCGACGGGCACGGACGTCGACGTGATGTTTCTGCAGCTCATGCTGCGCCACCACGAGGGCGGCCTGGCGATGATGGAGTACGCGCAGACTCACGCGCAGTCTCCTGCGGTGATCAACCTGGCGGGGTCCATGGTTGCGACTCAGACCAGCGAGTCGACGCTGATGAAGCAGATGCTCGCCGAGAAGGGTGCGCAGCCGCTGCCCGAGGGGTGATTTCGACTCCCGTCGCACATGCGCTAGTCTTTCGTACAGCCCAACAGGCACACCGGTTCGTCCGGTGCGCCCCCGTAGCTCAGGGGATAGAGCGTTCGCCTCCGGAGCGAAAGGCCGCAGGTTCGAATCCTGCCGGGGGCACACATCTTTCACGCATGTCATCGACGCACGGTGGCTGCTCGAACGAGACGGTGGACTTCGATGTCCGAGAATCTCCCCCCTTTCGACACCGTCGTCGACGATCTGTATTCGCTCCCTCTCGCTGATTTCGTCTCGCATCGCGCCGCATACGCCACTCGGTTCAAGAAAGCCGGCGACAAAACCGGCGCTACCCGAATCGGTGCCCTTCGCAAGCCCACGGTCGTCGCGTGGTTGGTCAACGGGCTCGCCCGTCGAGACGAATCGGCCCTGGCGGAACTGTTCGACCTCGGTGAGCAACTCGAACGAGCCCAGCAGCGCGGCGACGGCCCCCGACTGCGTGAATTGTCCACTGCTCGAAGCACTTCGATACGCACCCTGACCGATCGAGCCGTCTCGCTGGGACGCGACCTCGGGGCGACCGTCGGCGACAACGCTGCGCGCGAGATCTCCAACACCCTGAACGCGGCGATGGCCGATCCGGAGATTCGCGACCGCGTACGAGCGGGCCGAACCGTCACGGCCGAAACCTACAGCGGCTTCGGGCCTGCACTGCTCTCCCTCGTTCCCGACCCGCCCGACGACGACGAGGCCCACGGGGTACCGGACACCACCGACGACGCACCCGAGTCCGATCCCGAGGACTCCTCCGAAGCCGAGCAGCTGCGCAAGGCCGAACACAGTCGACTGGTCGCCGAACTCGATTCTGCCGAAACCGCGTTCGATGTCGCACGCGACGCGGCCGAAGCCGCCGACTCCGACACAGAACGTGCCGCGGCCGAACGGCTCAGCGCCACAGAGGAAGTCGAGCGGCTCGAAGCCGAACTGGAGGCTGCCAGAGCCAGAGCGCAGGCTGCGCGGGAAGCAAACGAGGCCAGTGTCGATCAGGCGAAGTCGACGGCCGATGCACTGGAGGCGGCCCGCGCGCGGGTCGTGGAAGCCCGGGCGGCCCTCGACGCCTTGTCCTGACCTACCCTCACGGGGTGACCACACGTTGGCAAGCCGAGAACTCCGCAGACGATTCCAAGCGATACATCGAGCGATTCGACCGCCTGGCCGAACGCGGCGTGGATCTGCACGGCGAGGCCCGCATGCTCGACGCGGTGGTCTCCCCCGCGTCGAGCATCCTCGACGCCGGATGCGGCACCGGCCGGCTCGGTGCCGAACTCGCCCGCCGCGGCCATCGGGTGACCGCGGTGGATCTCGATCCGGTTCTGGCGGAAGCCGCCCGAGCGCGCCCGGAACTCGACGTCCATGTCGCCGACCTGACGACGCTCGATCTGGGACGAACGTTCGACGCGGCCGTCGCGGCAGGCAACGTACTCGTCTTCCTGAAGCCCGGTACCGAACGCGCAGCGCTGCAACGCATCTGGGCGCACCTTACCGAAGGCGGAGTGTTCGTCACCGGATTCGCCACCGATCGGGAGTACACGGTCGACATGCTCGACGAGGATCTGGCGGCGGTCGGTTTCGTCCTCGAGCACCGATTCGCAACGTGGGATCTGCGGCCATGGCGCGCCGATGCGGACTGGGCTGTGACCGTGGCACGCAAGCCGGCTCTGCTCGCCTGAGCCGAGGGAAACAACCCAGCGATCACCGCAATTCGAGTGTCGAGGGTTGATTCGGACGCCCACGGGAAGACTGTGCGTCATGAAGGAACACATGGCGAAGCTGCGGGAATCGTTCTGGTTCATTCCCGCCGTCCTCGGAGTTGTCGCACTCGTGCTCGCGCAGGCCCTGGTGAGTCTCGATCGCTATTTGCTCGACACTCGCGTGGACTTGACGGGATCGTTGTTCTACCACGTCGGTGCCAGTGGCAGCCGCGACATCCTCGGTGCCATCGGCGGGTCGATGCTCGGTGTGGCCGCGACGTCGTTCTCCATCACCATCTCGGTTCTGGCCACCGCCAGTTCCTCGTACGGCCCTCGCCTGGTGCGCAATTTCATGGCAGACCGCGGCAACCAGGTGGTGCTCGGCATCTTCGGTGCCACGTTCCTGTACTCGCTGATGGTGTTGCGATCGATTCGCTCGATCGAATCCGACGGATCGGTATTCGTCCCGGATATCGCCGTCAACGTGGCCGTCGGGCTCGCAGTGGTGGACGTGGGTGTGCTCGTCTACTTCATTCATCACATCGCCCAGTCGATTCAGGTGGCGACGCTGTCCGGTCGGGTTCGCGACGAGCTCTCCGAAACTGTCGACGAGCTGTACCCACTCGAACAACCCGACGACGCCGCCTCGGCGGAGGGTGTCGTCAAGCCGCCCGTCTACACCACGATCCTCGCCGAGGAGTCCGGGGTGATCATCGACATCGACGAACGCGGTGTGCTCGAGATCGCCACCGACAGCGGCACCCTGGTCGAAATTCATCGCGCACCAGGTGAGCACGTCGTTGCGGGAGAGCCGCTCGCCGATATCCTCGCCGATCGATCGGCCGACATATCCGAGGACGCGGTCGATCGAATTCGAGGCTCGTTCGCTATCGGCACCAGTCGAACACCTCGGCACGATATTGCGTTCGCCGTCGAACAGATGACGGAAATGGCGGTACGTGCGCTGTCGACCGGAGTCAACGACCCGTACACCGCACGCAACGCGATCGACGATCTCTCGGTCGGGCTCGTCGCGGTCGTCCAGCGCCCACGGCCCCGCCGCGCACGCTGTGACGCCGACGGGACCGTGCGCGTGATCGTTCGCCGCGTTGCCGTTCCGCCGCTGATCGATCATGCCCTCGACGCGGTGCGGATCTACGGCACCGGCAGTCCGATGGTGGTGCAGGCCGGCATTCGCCTCGCCGAGCGAGTGGGCCGTGCCGCCCGGACAACCGAGAACGTCGATGCCGTACTGACCCAACTGACGCTTCTGGACAGTGCGTTGGCAACCGGCGACACGGACTCTGTGCGTACGGCCGAAGCCCGAGAGCAGATCTCGCGCGCCCGCGCGGCGATCACCGATCGGGTTCCACTTGCCGTACCTCGCGTGGAGATTCGGTAGACGCACGAACCGGACACCGTGGGAGGATGGTCGGTATGCCAGCACCGTCTCCGCTTCCCCTCGACCCCATTGCAGAGGCACACCGCCAGTGGACCGAGCACGGGTGGTCCGAGGCCGCCGACGGTATGGCCGCAGTCACGTCGTTGATGCGCGCGCAGCAGATCATGTTGGCCCGGGTCGAAGAAGCGTTGAAGCCGACGGGACTGACCTTCTCGCGCTACGAATTACTCACCTTGTTGACGTTCACCAAGAACGGCGCTCTGCCGATGGCGAAGGCGAGTGCGCGTCTGCAGGTGCATCCCACGAGCGTCACCAACGCTGTCGACCGCCTCGAATCCGTCGGATACGTTCGACGCATCCCACATCCGAGCGATCGACGCACCACGTTGGTCGAAATCACCGACGAGGGACGCACGTTGGCCGTCGAGGCCACCGAGCGCTTGAACTCCCTGGTGTTCGCGCGCCCCGGGCTGGCACGCGACAAGTTGCTGGCGCTCGTTCGAATCCTGGCGGAACTGCGTTCGGATGCAGGAGATTTCGACAGTGATGACATCACCACATCGTTCTGAGTTCGATGGTGACTCGTCACAAGACAATGGCACACCCGTACCGTTCGTGGTGCAATTGCTCTGCGAGCAAGGCGGAGTCGATCTGCTGAAGGGCGGGGCGGGGTGCTGGTGTTGGGGGTCGGGGCGGGTGCGCACGGTGCACGCGCGATATTGACGTATCTGAACAGCCCCCACCGCACACCCATCGTGTCGCGGACGGTGCGCCGTGCCCCCGGGCAGTCGTTGTCCACCACGATCGCCACCGGCGTCGACGCCATCCACTCCATCGCCGCGACGATGTCACTGCCGGTGCAGTTCTCCGCCATCGCGTACCGGGTGGCCACAGATCCTGGCACGGTTGCCACCCGCGGTACGGCCCGCACAGCGTCGCTCGTTCCGGAAACCGCTGCGCAAGTGCGCTATCTGCGTTTCATCGGGCTGGTACCCAATCACGGCGTCACCGTGTTGTGCGATATCGGCAGCACCGGAACCACGGTTACCGTCATAGATCTCGCGTCCACTCGCACTCTCATGACGCGGCGCACTGCCACGTTCTGCGGCGACGACCTCGATCATTCGGTTCGCAGGCTGCTCTCGTCCCACGGTGTGCGGATCGGACTCGATGCCAGCCGATCCATCAAGGAGCAGCTGAGCGTCGACTCCGTCGTCAGCACCACTGATCCATCCGGCACTGCGCGACATGTGTTGACGCGACGCGACGTGGACGATCTCATCGCCGGACCGGTGCGGTACGCGGGCATGCTGGTGGAGCAGACCATCCAATTGTCCGGTGCCAGACCGCAGTCGATCGTTGTGGTGGGCGGCGGTGCGAACATGACCTCGATAGCACGGTCGCTCGAACTGCGGACCGGCCTGACGACCCTGGTGCCTCCGATGCCGGAACTGGTCTCGGCCCGCGGTGCCGCCCTCCTGTCGCCTGACAGGTAGGGCGGACCCGGGAGTGGAGCCTGCGGAACGACCCAGAAGAGCCGTTAGCGGTGCTGAAAGTTCGGCGTCCGCTTCTCGATGAACGCCGACATGCCTTCCTTCTGGTCCTCCGTGGCAAACGTCGAATGAAACACGCGGCGCTCGAACAGAACACCCTCACGAAGGCTCGACTCGAACGATCGGTTCACTGCTTCCTTCGCCATCATGGCGACCGGCAGCGACATCTCGGCGATGGTGGTTGCGGTCGCGATGGCGTCGTCGAGGAGATCGGCGACCGGCACGATGCGTGAGACCAACCCTGCTCGCTCGGCTTCCTCGACCTTCATGTTGCGACCGGTCAGGCACATCTCCATGGCCTTGGCCTTGCCCACCGCTCGCGTCAAGCGCTGCGACCCGCCGATTCCCGGGATGACGCCGAGCTTGATCTCGGGTTGTCCGAACACCGCAGTGTCCGATGCGATCAGTACATCGCACAGCATCGCGAGTTCGCACCCACCGCCCAGTGCGTAACCGGACACCGCCGCAATCAACGGCGTTCGCGCCGAGGCCAGTCGATCCCATGCCGCGAAGAAATCGTCGAGGTACACGTCCATGTAGGACTTGGGCTGCATCTCCTTGATGTCGGCACCGGCAGCGAAGGCCCGCTCGGAACCGGTGATGAGGATTGCACCGATGCCCGTGTCCGCGTCGAGTTCTTCGACCACCGAGACGACCTCGCGCATCAACTCGGAGTTGAGCGCGTTCAACGCCTTGGGACGGTTGAGCGTGATGATGCCGACGCGGCCTCGCCGCTCGAGCAGAATCGTCTGGTGGTCACTCACAGGCCTGCTCCGTTCGAGCGTTCGCGAATGTCGTTGATGATGCCGGAGAAGTCGACGTCGGTGCCGCCCCCGGAAGTTCCCTTGAATCGTGCGTACAGCTCGGCAGCCTGGAGGCCGAGAACACCCTCGACGCCGTTGTCCCGCAGTGCATTGGCAGCCAAGCTCAGGTCCTTGTCCATGAGCGCTGCCGCGAACCCCGGCTTGTAGTCGTTGTTGGCCGGGCTCGTCGGAACGGGACCGGGCACCGGACAATTGGTCGTCAGTGCCCAGCATTGACCGGACGCAGTCGACGCCACATCGAAGAGCGCCTGGTTGCTCAGACCGAGCTTCTCCCCCAGCACGAACGCCTCACTGATGGCGATCATCGACACGCCGAGAATCATGTTGTTGCAGATCTTGGCAGCCTGACCGTTGCCCGCCGCGCCGCAGTGCACCACCTTGCGGCCCATGACGTCGAGAACTGCTGCAGCAGAGGCAAAATCCTCTTCGGAACCGCCGACCATGAAGGTCAACGTTCCTGCCGCAGCTCCCCCGACACCGCCCGAGACCGGCGCGTCGAGACCTCTGTGACCGGCCTCGTGCACCAGCGTGTGCGCGGCGTGCGCGTCGGCGACATCGATGGTCGAGGAGTCGATGAACAACGTCCCCGGTGCCGCCTCGGGCAGCAGATCCGCGTACAACTCGAGTACCAATTTGCCGTTGGGGAGCATCGTGATGACGATGTCGGCATCGGCGACGGCGGCCACGGCCGACTCCACCACGGTGACGCCGTCCTTCGCGGCCTGCTCCAGCGCGGCAGGCACCAGGTCGAAGCCCTGCACCGTGTAGCCGGCCGCAGCCAGATTGGCGGCCATCGGCCCACCCATGTGGCCGAGGCCGATGAAGCCGATCGTCTTCTCGCTCATGACTGCTCACCTTCTGTGTGTGCGTTCGACAGGCCCAGTTCCGCGTCCCCGAGAGGTACGAAGTACCGGTCGATGTCCTCGGGCGTGACGTCTGCCAACGTACGCGGTTGCCATTGCGGATTGCGGTCCTTCTCGACCACCTGTGCTCGGATTCCTTCGACGAGGTCGTGGCTGGACAGTGACGCGACCGACACGCGATATTCCTCGTCGAGTACCGCCTCCAGCGTCGGCAGCGTCGCTGCCCGGCGCAGCGATCTCAGTGTCACTGCCAGCGACACAGGCGATTTGGACGCAATGTCCTCCGCCGACTGCTGCGCCTCGGGCACTGTGCTGGCGGCAAGAGCGTCGACGATGCCCTGAACGTCGTCGCCGGCGTAACACTCGTCGATCCATTCCTGCTGGCCTTCGACCGTGGACTCCGGTGCGGGCTCGCTGAACGTCGCGACGGCCTCGCCGACGCCGACCGTCTCGAGTGCCGAGTAGAAGTCGTCCAACTTGCCGGACGGAATGTAGTGATCGGCGAATCCGACCGCGATGGCGTCGGCGGCATTCATTCGCGCCGTGGTGAGCGCGAAGTGGGTCCCGATCTCGCCGGGAGCGCGCGAGAGCAGGTACGTGCCACCCACATCGGGGACGAAGCCGATACCGACCTCGGGCATCGCGATCTTCGACCGTTCGGTCACGATGCGAGTGTTGGCATGCGCCGAGAGTCCGACGCCTCCGCCCATGACGATGCCGTCCATGATGGCCACGAACGGTTTCGGGAACCGCGCGATCGCGGCGTTGAGGATGTACTCCTCACGCCAGAAGTCCTTGCTGCCGCTGCCGCCGTCCTTGGCGTCGTGGTAGATCGAGACGATGTCGCCGCCCGCACACAATCCACGCTCTCCGGCTCCGGTCAGGAGAACGACGTCGACAGCGTCTTCGATTGCCCACTGCTCCAACGCCGGTGCGATCTCCCGCACCATCGCATGATCGAGCGCGTTGATCGCCTTGGGGCGGTTCAGGGTGATCCGGCCGATACCGCCGGAGACCTCGAGGATCACGTCGCTCATGCGGCACCCACGATCGATCGGGCGACGACGACGCGCATGATCTCGTTGGTGCCTTCCAGAATCTGGTGCACCCGAAGGTCACGGACTATCTTCTCGACACCGTATTCGGCCAGGTATCCGTAGCCACCCAACAACTGCAGCGCTCCGTTGGCGACCTCGAAACCGGTATCGGTTCCGAAACGCTTTGCCATGGCGCACATTTCGACCTTCTCCGGAGCATCGTTCTGCAATGCGTCCGCGGCCCGCCACAGCAGCGTGCGCGCGGCCTCGAGTTCGGTCTTGTAATCGGCCAGTCGAAACTGAAGCGCCTGCGCATCGAGCAACCGTGCCCCGAATGCTTTGCGCTCGGCCAGATAAGAGACGGCTTTGTCGAGAGCGGACTGCGCGCCGCCGATCGAACACGCGGCGATGTTGATACGTCCGCCGTTGAGGCCGTTCATCGCGATACGAAACCCGTCGCCCTCGTTGCCGAGCAGATTCTCCGCCGGAACGCGAACTCCTTCGAGAACGACCTGTCGGGTGGGCTGAGCATTCCAGCCCATCTTCTTCTCGTTCGCTCCGAACGAGAGACCGGCGGAGTCCTTCGGCACGATGAACGCCGAGATGCCCCGCGGACCGGAAGAACCGGTGCGAGCCATCACGACGTACACCTCGGAAGTACCTGCGCCGGAGATGAATTGCTTGACCCCGTCCAACACGTACTCGTCACCGTCCCGCACTGCCTTGGTGCTGAGCATCGCGGCATCGGATCCCGCACCGGGTTCGGTGAGGCAGTAACTCCCCAGCTGATCCATCGCACACAGCCCCGGCAGCCAGCGCTGCCGTTGCTCGTCGTTGCCGTAGGTGTCGATCATCCACGCGACCATGTTGTGGATGGAGATGTACGCCGCAATGGACGGATCACCGGTGGCCAGTTGCTCGAAGATCCTCACCGAGTCGACCCTGGTCAGGCCCGATCCGCCCACATCCTCGCGAATGTAGATTCCGCCCATTCCCAGACCCGCTGCCTTGCGCAGCACGTCGACCGGGAAGTGTTTCTGCTGATCCCACTCGATGGCGTTCGGGGCCAGGAACTCGTCGGCGAATTCGCGGGCGGTGTCGTTGATCGCTCGTTCGTCCTCGTTCAATGCGAACATCGCCGGATCAGTCCATGTTCGGAATGACGAAGTGATTCTGAGCTGCCGCCTCTTTGGTGCCCGACGGCCAGCGCTGGGTGACGGTCTTGGTCTTGGTGTAGAAGCGGATCGAATCGGGTCCGTGCTGGTTCAGATCGCCGAATCCCGAACGCTTCCAACCCCCGAACGTGTGGTACGCGATCGGCACCGGAATCGGCACGTTGACGCCGACCATGCCCACCTGGACGCGGGAGCAGAAATCGCGAGCGGTGTCGCCGTCACGGGTGAAGATGGAGACGCCGTTGCCGTATTCGTGTTCGGTGGGCAGGCGCAGCGCGTCCTCGTAGTCCTTCGCGCGCACGACGATCAGGACGGGTCCGAAGATCTCTTCCTTGTAGATGCGCATGTCGGTGGTCACCTTGTCGAACAGTGTTGCGCCGGCGAAGAATCCACCCTCGTGGCCTTCGAGCACGAAGCCGCGGCCGTCGACGACCAACTCGGCTCCCTCGTCCACACCGATCTGGGTGTAGTCGTTGACTCGCTTCAAAGCATCGCTGCCGACGAGCGGGCCGAAGTCCGCGTCCTCGTCGTCGCTGCGGCCGATCTTCAGTTTCGCCACTCGCTCGGTGAGTTTGGCGACCAACGCGTCGGCGGTCTCCTCACCGACGGGAACGGCGACGGAAATCGCCATGCACCGCTCGCCTGCCGAACCGTATGCAGCTCCGAGCAGAGCGTCGGCGACCTCGTCGAGATCGGCGTCCGGCATCACCAGGGCGTGGTTCTTGGCTCCACCGAAGCACTGTGCGCGCTTACCGTGCTGGGCTGCGGTCTCGTAGATGTACTGCGCGATGGGCGTCGAACCGACGAAGCCGATCGCCTTGACGCGGTCGTCGGTGAGGAGCACGTCGACGGCATCCTTGCCGCCGTTGACGACGTTGAACACACCCGGCGGCAGTCCCGCTTCGAGGAAGAGCTCGGCGAGCTTGAGCGGGACCGACGGGTCACGCTCGGAGGGCTTGAGGATGAACGCGTTTCCGCAGGCGATGGCCGGGCCTGCCTTCCACAGCGGAATCATCGCCGGGAAGTTGAACGGGGTGATGCCGGCTACGACGCCGAGCGGCTGCCGCATCGAGTAGACGTCGATTCCGCCGCCTGCACCCTCGGTGTACTCACCCTTGAGCAGATGCGGGACGCCGACGGCGAACTCCACGACCTCGACGCCACGCTGGATGTCGCCCTTGGCGTCGGCAATCGTCTTGCCGTGCTCGGAGGAGAGCAAGCGGGCCAGTTCCTCGGTGTCGCGGGTGACGAGCGCCAGGAACTTCATCAGGACGCGGGCCCGACGCTGCGGGTTCCATTTCGCCCATTCACGTTGGGCCTGTTCGGCATCGGCAATGACGGCTTCGACCTCGGATACGTCGGCCAGGGGCACACGGGCCTGCACCTCGCCGGTGTTGGGGTCGAAGACGTCCCCGAAGTTTCCGGAGGTTCCGGCGACGTGCTTGCCGCCGATGAAGTGTGTGAGTTCGCGAGCCATGGAATTCGTCCGTCCTCGAGCGTGGAAGTGAAGTACGCCCATCCTATAGTCGGATGTCCATGTAAGTCCAGAACACCTTCACAGTCGGTCGTAGAACTGCCTCAGATCGGCGTTGGCCCGACTGACCTCGGCCTCGGTGGAGCCGTCGGCGCGAAATATTCGGCGCAGGATCAACGGATCGAGATCGTCCATCGCGGGAGCGAACGACACCTGGGGAAGGTCGGGGAACGACGCTCGATCGGCGAACCAGTCATCGGGATCGAACTCGTCCTCTCGTTCCCCGCCCCCGACGCCTTCGATCAGTTGGTCGAGATCGACTCCACGCAGCGTCAGGATGGTGGCGGCGGACGCGTCGATGTGCTCGGCGGCGATGTACATCAGAGCCGCCGCGTGCTTGCAGGGCCACCCGTCGTCGGGACATGTGCAGTCGAAATCGAGCTGCCCCTTGTCGTGCGGCAGCAACACCGAAGCCAGCGCCTGCGGAATGGCATTGGACGCCAACTCGCCCAGCATGCCCGGGTTCGACCGCACCCTGTCGACGAGTGCGGCAACCTCCCCCTGCGTGAGCGGATCGACGGTGACCGAGGCCGAGAACGGCTCGAGCTGACTGCCCTGCACTTCGCCGTATATCTGCCCCCGCTCCACCCCGAGCGTGAGCACCTGCCCCTGGCGCGCATACGTTCTGCCGCGAGCAATCCGACCCGGATCCGCGAGGTCTTCCATGGCCGCCACGAAATGCCTGCCCCACCACGTCTGCCCGAACGCGCCGCGCTTGTTTCTGGACTCGATGCCACCCTTGGCTTGTCGCCGCTTGCCGTACTGCGAGAAGTCGACCATCACTCCCCCACCGCATCCTCACTGAGGCGAAACAGCTCCTGCAGTTCCGCGGTGTCCATTTCGGTCACCCAGTTCTCGCCGGTGCCCACCGCCAGATTCGCCAGATCCTGCTTGGAGACGAGCATCGAGTCGATCCGTTCCTCCACGGTGCCCACGCACAGCAGTTTGCGCACCTCGACGTTCTTACGCTGGCCGATGCGAAAAGCCCGGTCGGTCGCCTGATTCTCCACCGCAGGGTTCCACCAACGATCCAGATGAACAACATGATTGGCGGCCGTCAGATTCAACCCGGTGCCGCCGGCCTTGAGCGAGAGCATCATGATCGGCGGACCGTCACCGCTCTGGAAGTTCTCCACCATTTCGTCGCGCTTGGACTTGCTCACACCACCGTGCAGGAACGGCACCGCGGTGCCGAATCGCTCGGCGAAGTACGGTGCCACGAGCTCACCGAACTCCCGGAACTGCGTGAACAACAACGCCTTCTCGTTGTCGCCCAGAATCGAATCGAGCATGTCCTCCACCAAACCGATCTTGCCCGAGCGATGCTGTCCCCTCTTGAGCACCGGCGAGCCGTCGGACAGGAAATGGGCGGGGTGGTTGCACACCTGCTTGAGACGGGTGAGCGCAGACAGGACGGCCCCCTTGCGCTTCATGCCTTTCGCATCGGCGATCTGCGCCATCATCTCGTCGACGACCGCCTTGTACAGCGCAGCCTGCTCGGCGGTGAGGTTGGCCCGCACGGTCATCTCGTTCTTCTCGGGTAGGTCCGAGATGACCGTCGGATCGGTCTTGACGCGGCGCAGAATGAACGGAGAGGTGATGGCGCGCAGCCGTGAGACGGCGTTCTCGTCGTTCTCGCGCTCGATGGGAACCGAGAATCGCTTCCGAAAGTCGGACGGCCGGCCCAGCATGCCCGGATTGGCGAAGTCGAGAATGGACCTCAGTTCGTCCAGCCGGTTCTCCACGGGCGTTCCGGTGAGTGCCAACTTGTGGTCAGCGGGGATGGCGAGCGCAGCCTTGGCCTGAACGGTGCCCGAGTTCTTGATGTGCTGCGCCTCGTCGAGGACCACTCGACGCCACGTCTGCTCGGCGAGCTGCTCGCGATCCTTGGCCATCAGGGCGTACGTGGTGACGATCAGATCGTGTTCGGCGATCGCCCGATCGAGCTCCTCGCCCTTGGACCGAGCCGGCCCGTGGTGCACCAGAACTCGCAGTGCCGGAGTAAATTTCGCCGCCTCACGCTGCCAGTTACCGACCACCGACATCGGGGCCACCAGTAGCGTCGGCATCGGACTGCGTTCGTGCGCGAGCAGGGTCAGCACCTGCAGCGTCTTGCCGAGCCCCATGTCGTCGGCGAGTACCGCTCCGAGACCGAGCCGACTCATGAACGCGAGCCAATCGAGCCCACGCTGCTGATACGGCCGCAGAGTCGCGTTCACACCGGCCGGTACGGGGATGGTCTCCGGCACCGCACCGGGTTCGAGCAACGTGGCCGCCCACCCGGTGGCTCGGATGTCCTGGACCGGAGCCGGCGGTGGATCGGCCAGCGTCATCTCGCGAATCAGCGTGCTCAGTGCAGTCCCGTCGCCGTGATGCTCGGCAACGTACTTGGCGGCCCGCGCGAGTTGACCGCCGTCGGCCAACACCCACTGACCGCGGAGCCTGACGAGATCGCCCTTCGAGACGGCGAGCCTGTTCATCTCCGCCTCGGTGAGCACCATGTCGCCGAGTTGGAGTTGCCAGTCGTACGACACCAATTCGTCCATGCCGACCGCCCTGTCGGCGGCCGCTTTCGTCACCGCGGGTGACTCGACGCGCAACCGCATCGACGGATCCAATCTCGTCCAGGCCCGAGGAAGCAGAACCGTCGTACCGGTGGCCTGCAGTGCCGTCGCACCGTGCTCGACGAGGTCGATGACCACCGACGTCGGAAGCAACAGATCGAGGGTGCCTTCCTGCGACGGCAGATCACGCAGCCTCGGGTACGCCGCCACGGCCTCGCCGAGTTTGCGCACTGCGATCGACAGCAGGGTCGCGTCGACCTTGCGGCTCATCGGAACAGGTCGCGGCGCTTCGCCGTCGGCGCGCAGACACACCTGCAGCGTCCAGTACGACTCCACCTCTTCCGGGGAGGCGCTCTCGGCGGCGACCTCGTCGTCATCGGGTTCGAGCAGGCGTAGCACCAGGGACGGCTCGTCGACGGTGAGGCTTCCGCGCCAGTTCTCGAGCAGCGTCGAAATCTGTTGAGTGCCATCGGGATATGGATCATCGCGAATCAGGGCCGACAACAGCGGATGTTCCGAGTCGGGTCTGCCCAGAACCGATCTGACGATCGGATCGGTGAGCTCTTCGACCATGTCGTCGAGAATCCTCTTGGGCCGCTCGCCGGCGCGCTGCACGGACGGCATCGCGACGGCGAGCTCGCTTGCCCAGGCGCGTTGACGTTCGCCGCCGACCAGACGCCAGCGAGGCCACCACTGCCCGTCCATCAACTTCAGGGCCGGAACGACGCGGCCGCCACGGACCCAGCGTTCGATTCCGCGGGCGACGTGCGCCAGATAGCGGAGATCACCAGAGATCAACGCGTGCTCGGACGGCGTCCGCAGCAGTAATTCGACCGCATCGTGCGGCGCGAGCGCGATGGCCGGAACCTGCACCGGGGCCGGCGCGGTAGCTCTCCGTCCCGCTGCCGGAAACGACACCTCGGCACGGTGCCGGAACGTTCTGGTCAGGACATGCGCGTGAGTCTGGGGCAGCGCGGGTTCGTCGCCGGTGGTGGTTTCGTCGTCCCACAGCATCAGCCCGGCACCGGGGGACCACAGACCGTGCAACATCGGTCCATCCAATCAGCAGGCACCGACACCGCCGAGGCGAGGCGCTCCGAGCGAGTCTCTGCGTTGCCTTACCGATCGATCCGACCGGTAAGGCACAGTAGGCGCATGATCGCGTACGGCTTCAGCGAATACGGCGGACCCGACACCGAGCACCTTCTCGACCTACCCGTCGCGGAGCCGGGCCCCGGGCAAATTCTCGTCGCGGTCCATGCCGCCGGGGTCAATCCAGCGGATTGGAAGGTCCGGGCCGGCAATCGCAAGGACACCGTGCAGATCACCTTGCCCGCGGTTCTGGGACGGGAGGTATCGGGCACCGTCGTTGCGGCGGGCTCCGGTGTGGTGGACTTCCCGATCGGCGACCACGTGTTCGGAGCCACCGCCGCGGGATTCGGAGGCTATGCGCAGTACACCGTGCTCAACGCGTCGAGCACTGCACACAAGCCGGAGGCCGTCTCGTGGGCAGCCGCGGCCACCCTTCCGGTGGCAGCCGGCACCGCGTACGACGCGCTACGCCGACTTCATCCGGTCGTGGGTGATTCCATCCTGGTGCTCGGCGCGGGCGGCGGCGTGGGTTCGGCCGTTCTGCAACTCGCGCGAGCCGATGGGATCGACGTTCTCGCGGTCGCGAGCGCAGGTAAACAGGAGTGGATCGAGAGCCTCGGGGCCGAGTTCGTCGAATCGGGCCCCGACTTCGTCGACGCGATCTCGCGACCGGTGACCGGCATCGTCGATCTCGTCGGAGGCGCGACGTTGCGCGCCGCCGCGACCGCAGTGACGGCGGGGGTACCGATCGTCAGCGTCGCAGATCCGGTGTCGGCAGCCCAGTTCGGTGGTTCCGGGGTCGAACGTGACCGCAGCACCGCAGCATTCGCGCGGCTGGCGGATCTGACCGCGTCGGGTGTCCTTCGCCCGCGCATCGACCATGTCTTCCCGCTCGAGCGAGCAGGCGAGGCTCTCGCGCTCGTCGAGAACGGGCACGTGCTCGGCAAGGTCGTCGTCGAGGTTCGCTGACGCCGGTTCCGCGGCAGCGGATCACTGTCGGCCCCGTACGGCACACTGCTGTCGCAAGAACCGAAGACCGACCGAGAAGATCGACGATGGGACGTGTGTGAGAAAACTGTGGGTAGCGGTCCTGCTGGTGGTCGCTACGGCGGTGATGGCTGTGTTCGGCTCGTGCGACCGGCCCGTCGTTCCTGGTTTCTCCCCCGCCGAACCGGCTCCGGGTAGTCCTACTCGCTCACAGATCGAGGAGCTGCTCGCCCAGGTTCGCGTGGTCGCCGCGCGACCCGATGCCCTCGGCTACGAGCGTGGATGCAAGAGCGGTGAAGGGTGTGTGTTCGGCCCGGCGTGGACGGACGACTACGACGGGCCGGGCGGTCACGACGGCTGCGGTACCCGCGACAACGTCCTGGCGCTGTCGATGACCGAGGTCGAGTTCCGGGCAGGCACCCGCAACTGCGTCGTGCTGGCGGGTTCGCTCGCAGATCCGTACTCCGGCGAGCGGATGCTGTTCACCAAGTCCGACGCCGGAAAAATCCAGATCGACCACGTCTACCCCCTGTCCGCCGCCTGGGACATGGGCGCGAACACGTGGTTGCCGGACAAGCGCATTCGGTTCGCCAACGACGTGGCGTTCAATCTGCTCGCGGTCAACGGGGCTGACAACCAGAGCAAGAGCGACAAGACACCGTCGCAGTGGCTACCACCGAACGCGGCCTACCACTGCTTCTACGCGGGCAAGTATCTCTCGGTCGCCGCCCAGTACGAACTGCCGATCACGCAGGCCGATCAGGGTGTTCTCGCTTCGGTCGCCTCGACGTGCGCGGCGTAAGGTGAGAACGATGTCAACGGCACACTCGCGCAGCTTCCTCGACCGTGAGACTCAGCTCTGCATGTCTCTGTCCGGCCGACCGAGCAACATCGGAACGCGCTTTCACAACTACCTCTACGACGAGTTGGATCTGAACTTCGTCTACAAGGCGTTCACCACCACCGATCTTGCCGCCGCAGTGGGAGGCGTTCGCGCGCTGGGCATTCGAGGCTGCGCCGTGTCCATGCCGTTCAAGGAGGATGTGATCGAACTGGTCGACGTTATGCACGAGTCGGCGAGCGCGATCGAGTCCGTCAACACCATCGTCAACGAGCACGGCGTTCTGCATGCCTACAACACCGACTACCAGGCTGTCGCGAACCTACTCGCCGCGAGCGATTTTTCGACGGACTGGTCGGTTGCGGTGACCGGGAGCGGCGGCATGGCGAAGGCTGTCGTCGCCGCACTTCGTGATTCGGGCTTCACCCGCGGCACCGTCGTTGCCCGCAACGCGATCACCGGGCCGGCCCTCGCCGAGTCCTACGGATACGACTGGTCGGCCGACGCAGTCGGTGCAGACCTGCTGGTGAACGTGACTCCGGTGGGGATGGCCGGTGGGCCCGACGCCGACTCCACACCGTTCTCCGAACAGCAGGTCGATGCAGCCGGCGCCGTGTTCGACGTCGTCGCCATGCCGTCGGAGACCCCGCTCATCGTTGCCGCCCGAGCGGCGAACAAGCCCGTGATCACGGGCGCTCAGGTCATCGCCCTGCAGGCCGCAGAGCAGTTCGTCCTCTACACCGGAGTGCGGCCGTCGGACGAGCAGATCACGCGCGCATCGGAATTCTCGCGCCGCTGACTCACAGGTGCTGCCACCGGGGCTTGTTGGCATAGGCGTACCGGTAGTACTCCGCGAGTGCGAGCGACGACGCCGCCGCCTCGTCCAGCAGCACCGTCGCGTGCGGGTGCCATTGGATCGTCGACGCGGGGCAGAACGCCGTCAGCGGTCCTTCGACGGCGGCAGCCACTGCGTCCGCTTTCGACTCCCCCGTTGCGATCAACACGAGGTGACGCGCCTCGTCGATGGTGCCCAACCCCTGCGTCAGTACGTGATGCGGCACGTCCTCCGGGGAGTCGAAGAAGCGCGCATTGTCGACGCGAGTCTGTTCGGTCAGCGTCTTCACCCGCGTCCGCGATCTCAATGACGACCCGGGCTCGTTGAAGCCGATGTGTCCGTCGGTGCCGATTCCGAGGATCTGCACATCGATGCCGCCGGCGGCCGCTATCGCCGCGTCGTACCGCTGCGCCTCGGCCGCGATGTCGTCTGCGTCGCCGTCGGGCGAGAACACCGCGGCGTCGTCCAGATCGACGTGGTCGACGAAGTTCTGCCGAATGAACGAAAAGTAGGACTGCTCCGCCGTTTTCGACAGTCCGATGTATTCGTCGAGCAGGAAGGCTCGGCATCGCGCGAACGACAGGCCGTCCTCCCGATGCCGTCGCGCCAATTCGCGATAGGTACCCACCGGGGTGGACCCGGTTGCCAGGCCCAGGACAGCAGTGGAGCCGGCGGAACGACCCGGGTTGGCGGCCGGATCGGCTCGTACCACTCGTTCGACGATGTCGGCGGCCGTGCGGTCCACTGCGTCGACCCCATCGAGGATCACTATCTCCATCTAACTGTCCTCCCTGATCGCAGTTCCGCTTCTGATCACCTGTATCGGCTCGAACGCTGCGTCGACCACCAGCACGTCGGCTCTCATACCCTGTTCGAGGCAACCGACGTCGGAGCCGAGGCCGATCGTCGTGGCCGGAGTCGACGACGCGGCCCGCACCGCCTCGACCAGGGGCACGCCGGCGTCCTGCACGGCCCGGCGCACCAGATCCAGCACGGTCGCAGTCCCACCCGCGATCGGTGCCGTCTCGGGATCGGTGTCGCGAGACAATCGTGCGACCGAGTGGTGGACGGTCACGTCCAGTGGTCCGAGTCGGTAGCGGCCGTCCGACATACCGGCCGCGGCCATCGCGTCGGACACCAGAGCGATCCGTGTGCCGCCGACGAGATCGAACACGGCGCGCACGGTCTCGTCGGCGAGATGTACTCCGTCTCCGATCAATTCGAGCACCATGCCGCCGCGGGCCGCGGCGGCCAAGCATTCGCTCACCGGCCCTGGTGATCGATGATGCCAGGTCGGCATTCCGTTGAAGAGGTGCGTGGCCGTGATCGGCCCGCTCCCCAGTGCCCGGATACCGCGGCGGGTGGTGAGTGCATCTGCGTCCGTGTGCCCGATGCTCGGCAGTATGTCGTTCTCTCGCAACATCTCTGCGATGGCAGCGAACCCGTCGACCTCGGGTGCGAGGGTCATCGACCGCACCGCTCCTCGGCCTGCGCCGACAATGTCGCGCAGCAGTCCGGGATCCCCGCTGCGCAGCGACGCCGGATCCTGTGCGCCGCAGCGGGCGACCGACAGAAACGGCCCCTCGATGTGGATCCCGGCGATGTCACCGGACTCGTACAGGTCGGCCAACAGCGACGTCTGCGCGATCAGCCGTTCGGGCGGTGCCGACACCAGCGAGGCGAGCATCGTCGTGGTGCCTCCGGAGCGGTGATGCCGCACCGCCGTCATGAGATCGGCGGCCGGTGAATCCGGGAACGATGCCCCTGCCCCGCCGTGGCAGTGCAGATCGACCAGCCCGGGCAGGATCGTCGCATTCGACTGTGGTGCAGCGTCACCGACCCACGCCGAAACCGGACCGACCCACTCGATCCGGTCTCCCGCCAACGCGAGAACGCCGTCCTCGATCACCTCGTCGCGCGTGACGACCCGCCCTCTCAGCGTGGTCGTAGCCGGAGCGGTCATGCCCGATCGGGCTCGAGTACTGCGTCGTCCTCACGGCCGGGGGTACGAAGATTCCACTTCTTGATGACGAAGCTGAACAGGAAGTAGTAGATCACCGCGTACACGAGTCCGATGGGAATGAGCAACCACGCCTTGGTGGCGATCCCGTAGTTCAGGAGGTAGTCGATGCCACCGGCGGAGAAGAAGAAGCCGTCGTGGATTCCGAGGGCATTGGTCAGCGCCATCGACGTTCCGGTCAGGACCGCGTGAATGATGTAGAGCGGCCAGGCGACGAACATGAACGAGTACTCGAGCGGCTCGGTGATCCCGGTGACGAAGGCAGTCAGACCGGTGGACAACATGATTCCGCCGACGATCTTCTTCTGCGACGGCTTGGCGTTGCGGTAAATCGCAAATGCCGCAGCGGGAAGGGCGAACATCATGATCGGGAAGAATCCGGTCATGAACACTCCGGCAGACGGGTCGCCGGCGAAAAACCGGTTGAGGTCGCCGCGCACCAGCTGGCCGCTCGCATCCTGGTAGTCGCCGACGAGGAACCAGACAACGGAATTCAGAATGTGGTGCAGTCCGGTCGGAATGAGCATGCGGTTGGCGAAACCGTAGATTCCGCTGCCCACAACGCTGTGGTCGGCGACCGTATTGCCGACCCATTGGAGGGCACTGTAGAAGAGCGGGTATACGAACGACATGATCACGGCGACAACGAGACCCGTGATCGCCGTCATGATCGGCACGAGCCGGCGGCCGCTGAAGAAGCCGAGGTAGTCGGGCAACTTCTGGCGATAGAACCGTTGCCAGAGGATGGCCGAGAGCAGTCCGATCACGATGCCCGCCAGGACCCCGTAGTCGATCACAGCCGGATCACCGTTGGCATCGACCTCCCCGTCGAGCACAACCGGCGACATTGCCGTGAACACACCGTTCATGACCATGTAGCCGACCACAGCAGCGAGTGCGGTCGACCCGTCGGACTTCTTGGCCCAGCCGATGGCGATACCGACTGCGAAGATGAGCGGAAGCCAGGTGAATACCTCCTGACCTGCCGCAGAGATGACCGCGGCGGCCGTCTCCAGCGCGCTGAATCTACCCAGCAGGTCGTCCTGACCGAGACGGAGCAGGATTCCGGCGGCGGGCAGAACAGCGATCGGGAGCATGAGGCTGCGACCGAACCGCTGCAGTCCGGCCAGTGATCGGGATTCCTTCTTCGGCTCGGTATCGACCGAGTCGGTCTTCTTCGGGGTCATGGCGACCTTCTCTTCGAGGCTGGTCCTTCGAGGGCGGTTTCCGCTGTTGTGACCGGGCACCATCAGGGGTACTGTCCGGTCATTACCAGTTGTAGTTTGGCCAGGTGGCAAGCACATGTCAACCCGGTCGTGTGATTCAGCCGACAGAAAGCGAGAACCGGACATGTCCAAGGCGGACGCGATCGTGAAGGGCCTCGGCGGTGCCGACAACATCGTCGAGATCGAAGCGTGCATCACTCGGTTACGCACCGAGGTGAAGGACGGATCGTTGGTGGACGAGGCAGCACTCAAGGCGGCCGGCGCCCACGGGGTGTTCCACAAGGGCACTGCCGTTCAGGTCATCGTCGGCCCCGAAGCGGACACGCTCGCAGAAGATATCGAAGACATTCTGTGAACGACGGCAACCTGATCCTCAGTCCCGTTGCCGGCCGGGTGATCTCGCTCGCCGACGTCCCCGATCCAGTGTTTTCCGCGCAGATGGTCGGTGCCGGTGTCGCACTGCAGCCGGCCGCGAGCGACGGTCCCGTCGAGGTCCGTTCTCCGGTCGCGGGCAAGATACTCAAGCTTCATCCGCACGCGTTCGTCGTCTTCACCGACGACAAGGCCGGTGTGTTGGTCCACATCGGTATCGACACCGTGAAGATGAAGGGCTCGGGCTTCGAACTCGTTGCAGCAGAGGGTGATCGAGTCGAGGCCGGCGACCTCGTCGTCACCTATGACCCCGCAGCGATCGCGTCGGCAGGCTACTCGGATGTCGTCCCCGTGGTCCTGATGGATTCGAAGCCGGATTCGGTGACGAGTGCGAGCATCGGCACCGACGTCGTGAAGGGCGATCCGCTGTTCGAGCTGCCCTGACCTCACCGACGCGGCGTGGTGCGTCGCCCGCCTTCGACTTCCATCGACAGTTGATACCGGTCGCAGCGGTACCAGCTCTCGGCATGCTCGAGCGGCTCGCCGCCGCTGAAGGAGACCCGGTCGAAGTACAGCACCGGAGCGCCGCGCTTGGTACCGAGCAGGGTGGCCGTATCACTGTCGGCTGCAGTCGCTTTGACGGTCTGCTCGGCCCGATCGATCGTCAGACCGTAGTGATTGCGCACAGCCTCGTAGATCGACTGGCTCAGATCGTGGTCGATCAGGTCCGGAAGCAGTCCGGCCCGGTACCACCCGTCGTCGACGCTGACCGGCTCGGCGTCGGCCAACCGCAGCCTCTTGATGTGGTAAGTCTGCTCCCCGTCGACCAGACCGAGGGCGCGAATTGTTGATGCAGAAGGCTTTTCGAGCCGCGCGAAAAGCACCACCGTCGTCGGCGTCAATCCCTGCGCGCGCATCTCCTCCGAGAACGACGCCAGGTGCAAGCGAGACTGAACCGTGCGACTGGCGACGAACGTGCCCTTGCCGCGCACGCGCACCAGATGTCCGTCGTTGACGAGTTGACCGATTGCTTCCCTGACGGTGATGCGGCTGACGCCGTAATCCTCCATCAGCTTCCGCTCGCTCGGCATCAGATCGCCGGGTTGGAGCTCCTTGGTGCAGCGGTGCAACAGAATTGCGCGCAGCTGTTCGTGTTTCGGGATCTGACTGTCCCTCAGATGTACGGGCATCACCACTGCGCCGGCCTTTCGGTCACTCGACGGACCAGCGGTACGGACTGGTCCGGTCCAACCAAAGACTACGTCACACCTGGGTGCACCGACAGCATCCGGTCGCCACCAGTTGCGCCGACCCGACTCGGTGGGAAACGACGCGACAGGCGACGGCCGACCGTGCATCATCGTCGATCGTGACCTCTGCCGACAATTCCGCCGCTGCCGACCGACCGACAAGTCTCTCGACCCCCGTCAGCGCCGGAATCGTGGCCGCTCTGGTCGGCTTCACCAGTTCGTTCGCCGTAGTCCTCACCGGCCTTCGCGCGGTGGGTGCCAGTCCAGCCGAGGCAGCCTCGGGATTGTCGGCACTGTGTCTGACGCAGGCCGTCGGGATGATGTGGCTTGCGCGCAGATACCGACAGCCCATCACGCTTGCCTGGTCGACACCGGGTGCCGCGTTGCTCGCCGGAACCGGCGTGGTGGTCGGCGGTTGGCCTGCCGCAGTGGGTGCGTTCGTCACCGTCGGGCTCATGATCGTCCTGACCGGCCTGTGGCCGCGGCTCGGCGCTCTTGTCTCGAGAATCCCGGTACCACTCGCGCAGGCAATGCTGGCCGGAGTGCTGCTACCCCTCTGCTCGGCACCGGTGGTAGCCCTCGCCGGCTCCCCCGAACACGTAGCGCCGGTGGTTCTCGTCTGGCTCGTGGTGCTCCGATTCAGCACACGCTGGGCAGTCCCCGCTGCGTTCGCTGCGGCGGCTGTGATCATCGCTGCCGACGTGATCGGCAGCGCCACCTCCATCGCGGCGTCCGATCTCGTCCCCCGAATCGACTGGACGATTCCGCACTGGACGTGGCAGGCGACCGTCGGCATCGCAGTGCCGTTGTACATCGTCACGATGGCGTCACAGAATATCCCGGGCACTTCGGTCATGGCGTCGTTCGGCTACCGCATCCCGTGGCGTGCATCGATGACCGTCACCGGAAGCGGAACGGTGCTGGGAGCATTCGCTGGTGGGCACACGATCAATCTCGCCGCGATCAGCGCTGCACTCTCGGCGAGCCCCAGCGCCCATCCGGACCCGAAGCGACGATGGGTCGCGGCATTCTCCGCCGGATGCTCGTTCTCGGTGCTCGCACTGCTGGCCACGGCTCTGGCGACTCTGGTGGCCGCATCACCTGCCGGAGTGGTGGAAACCGTTGCCGGGCTTGCACTGTTGGGAACGCTCGCGGCGTCGCTGTTCGGCGCACTGCAGCACGCGTCGGACCGAGAAGCGACCGTCCTGACGTTCCTCGTTGCTGCATCCGGACTGACCTTTGTGGGGATCGGATCGGCGTTCTGGGCATTGATCGTCGGACTCGCCGTACGGGCGATTCTGCGACGGCAGTCCCCGGCGCTGCCTGTCTCGGACGCTACTGGCTAGGGTCACATCCATGACGGATCAGGTGAACGCCACTGCCGAGTTGTCGCTCGCATCGGACTTTCCGGCGCTGTGGCCGGTGCCGACTCGATGGGACGACAACGACCATTACGGCCACGTCAACAACGTCACCTACTATGCGTACTTCGACACAGCCGTCAATGGATGGTTGATGGAGACGACGGGACTGGACATCCGGACCCTGTCGGCGATAGGCGTCGTCGCCGAAACGTCGTGCCGATACCTCTCCGAGTTGAGCTTTCCGGACCGCCTTCAGGTCGGACTCGCCGTCGAGAAGTTGGGTACTCGCAGCATCGTGTATTCACTCGGGTTGTTCCGGGAGGCCGGCGACGATGTGCTGGAGCTGGCGGCTCGGGGACGATTCGTGCACGTCTACGTCGACGGAGTCACGCGCAGACCTGTCGCAATTCCGCCCGAGATCGAAAGCGCGGCACGCACTCTGACGATCGGGACCTCGACGAGCTGACCGCTTACAGGCCGATCTCATCGGCTGTGTGCAGCGCCCTGGTGACGATGTCGTCGATGAGAGTTGTGGTCGGCCCGCCCGCCACGGCCCTGTTTCGCGAGTCCGCTTCCATCCGGCGCATGACACCTTCGGCGATGATGGAGAGCTTCCACAGCGCCAGCACCTGCCAGAAACCGACATCGGAAACGTCACGTCCGGTGTGCTGCGCGTACGACTCGACGAGTTCGGCCCGAGTGGGAAAGCCCGGCAGCGTCGACGCCATGAACGGGCCCGCGACCCCGTCGTCGGCCTGCGGCCAATAGGCCAGTAGCCCACCGAGATCCGCCAACGGATCTCCGAGTGTGCACAGCTCCCAGTCGACGACTGCGGCTACCCGACCGCTCTCGCGGTCCGTGATCACGTTGCTGAGGTGAAAATCTCCGTGCACCAGGGTCACTTCCTGCTGCTGAGGAACGTTGGCGGCCAATCGCGTTGCAAGCGAATCGATACCGGGTACGTCGCGAGTGCGCGAGGATTGCCACTGCTTCGTCCACCGGGCGAGTTGACGCGCAGCGTAAGGCTTGTGACTGGCCAGGTCCGCCAGTCCCGACGAATCGAGATCCACGCGGTGGATATCGGCGAGCGCAACGGTGAGCCCCAGTCCGACCCTCCGTCGATGCTCGACATCGAGTTGCTCGGCTGTGGCCACCGAGTCGACCACGATCCCGTCGACGAAACTCATCAGCACCACAGGGACCTCGGACACCGAAGGATCCTCGGTGATCGCGATCATCTTCGGAACCGGCACCGCTGTGTTCTGTAGGCCGGACAGAATTCGATGCTCGCGCACAACGTCGTGTGCGGACGCCAGGAGCTGCCCGAGCGGTGGGCGTCGGAGCACCCACGTACTGCCGCCGGCATCACGGACCGCGTAGGTGAGATTGGATTGACCGTTGCCGATCCGATGAAAGGTCAGCGGCGACGTTGCGCCGATTCCCAATCCTGCGATCCAGGTCGATACTGCGTTTTCGTCCAGTCCCACTGCGCCCATACAGAACCCTCACTTCGCTGTGCGACATCGTTGTCGACGGCCGTTGCCGGAGTCGACCGATAGTAGCGAAGCGACACCCGCATCGGTGCCGAGACACCGAGCCCGGTACGGGTCAGCTGGCCCGGCCGAAAGCGGACACGAGCGCCGGAGTTGCGATCGCCGCGGCCGGGGTGGCGACTGCGTGGCGCTTGACCGCGATTTCGTCCACTTCACCGACGAGCAGTGAAATCATCGTCTCCGGCTCGGCGGCCCAGACCGACGAGATGTTGCGGACCTCGGCAGGAGCGAAGAGCCCGCTTGTTGCCAGAGCATCGATCCACTCGGAGACTGCTTCGGACGTAGGCTCGGGCATGGTGGTTCGATCGAGCGAGTCCGTTTGGAACTCGTTGCAAAAGAACGCACGGACCATATCGAGCTGTCCCTGAGACATTGCGGTCATGTTCTTCTCCTTCGAGTTTCCGGCGTCCGTAGTTGTCGAGTACCCGATTACGGCAGGATGTGACGGGTACCACAGCCCGTGTCCATATCGTTACCGATTTGACTGTAACGACGGAATACGGTTTTCCGATGCGGCTGAAACTACGCCCTTCGGAGCAGTCTCGCCCAGGGTGAGTTGGACTCTGTGACTATCGTCACACACTTGGACCCATCCGATCAACGACTTGCAACGAAGTCATAGTTCGCCTCACGAAAAGCTGTGACCGGGGACAAACACCCGACATAAGCCCAGGTAGACGGCACGTGACGCTCAATCGAGTAATACGAGGTCGCCCGAATTCGGGCGTCGCCGGTCCGCGCCGGTCGATCCATTAAAAGACCAGAAACCCGTTCCGACGGCCCTGAACAGTAAGATTGCCTGCTCTAGGCGCATTCCACGAACTCGGGGCGCGTAACGAGTCGCGCAGCCGGTCGCGGACACCGCGGTTCCGTGCCGATGCTTCCGCGTGATGGAATCGTTACCTCGAAAACCATCAGCCTGTTCCCAACCTACTCACATCCGGTGCTCAGCTGGGTCCGGCACCGTGGCCCCATGCCGCCACCGAACCTCGACTCAGGACCCATCCGAAGATCCCTGGACGCCGGCTACCCCGCAACGCCGTCCGACACCTCGTCCCGGGCGCGCAGGCGAGCCGTGATGACGCGGTTGGCTGTGTCCGGCGCCTTCGCGGTCCTGCTGCTCCTCTGGCCGATGTGGGCGTCGCCGCACGTGCCGGCCGTGTTGTCCGAGGAATCGAATCCGGCCACGGCACTGGCCGCCCGCGTACTCGACGCGATCGACGTGACCGCGGTGTTGACGGTCGTCGCCGCTCTCGCCGTCGTGGCTGTGATGCGCAAGCTTCCGTTCGGAATCGGGGTGGTGATCGCCTGCACCGTCGGCGCCATGGTGACCACTGCTCTTGTCAGGCAGACCATGGGAGCGACGATGCAGCCCGCCGACCTTCCGAGCGGCCAACTCGCCGCCGCGGCCTCGCTCCTCGGAGCCGCGTCCATGGTGGCATCGACTACGTGGCGGCCCGTGGTTCTCGGCCTGGGAACTGTCGCGACGCTGGCGGTGGCAGCGGCTGCCCTGACCGTCGGCTCCGCGTCGATCACCGGAATCGTGGGCGCAGCCTCGATCGCCTTCCTGTGGTGGCCTGCATGCTCGATCGTCATGCTCTATTCCCCCGACGCCGCTGCCCGTGAGGCCCGCAACCCGCTCGATACAGCGGCATTGGCGGTCCAACGCAAGCTGGGGCGCTCCCGGTGAGTACCGGGAGCGCCCCAGGGGTGCTGAATCGTCCTCGTACCTAGAGAGCCTTGAGCTCCTCGGTCACCTCGGACACGGACTTCTTCGCGTCACCGAACAGCATCGAGGTGCCCTCCGCGAAGAACAGAGGATTCTCGATTCCTGCGAAGCCCGAGGACATCGACCGCTTGAGAACGATGACCGACTTCGACTGATCGACGTTCAGGATCGGCATCCCGTGAATCGGGCTCGACGGATCGTTGCGCGCCGCCGGGTTGGTCACGTCGTTCGCACCGATGACCAACGTGACATCGGTGCGCGAGAACTCGTCGTTGATGTCGTCCATTTCCTTCATCGCGTCGTACGCGACGTCGGCCTCGGCGAGCAAGACGTTCATGTGCCCCGGCATGCGACCGGCCACGGGGTGAATGGCGTACTTGACCTCGACGCCCTTCGCCTCGAGCAGCTTGGCCATGTCCTTGACCGCGTGCTGTGCCTGCGCAACGGCGAGGCCGTATCCGGGCACGACGATGACCTGGTTGGCGTATGCCATCTGGATGGCCGCATCGGCCGCGGAGGTGGCCTTCGCCGTACCCCCGGCCGCTCCCGCGGGGCCTGCGGCTGCGTCGCCGCCGCCGAATCCACCGGCGACGATTGCCGGGATGGAACGGTTCATGGCCTTGGCCATGAGGTTGGTCAGGATCGTGCCGGACGCGCCGACGATCATGCCTGCGACGATCATTGCCGTGTTGTTGAGCGCCAGACCGGCAGCCGCAGCGGACAGTCCGGTAAGAGCGTTGAGCAGTGAGATCACCACTGGCATGTCTGCACCACCGATGGGCAGCACCACGGTCAGACCGAGAATGCCTGCCAACACGAGGACCGCAACGATCCACCACTGCGACACTCCGCCGCCCGGAGTGGCGTTGATGCCGATGACCACGGCAGCGGCGACCGCGCCGATCAGCAGCAGGGCGTTGAGTGGTTGCTGCAGCTTGCCGATGGTGATGGGCGAGCCGGGCAGGGTCTCCTGAAGCTTGAGGAAAGCGATCAGCGATCCCCAGAAGGAGATCGATCCGATGATCGCCGCGAACAGCGAGCCGATGACGATGTGCACCGTCGGCGATTCACCGTGCTTGAAGTTCGAGAACCCCGACGTGTCGAGGAACTCGGCCCAGGCGATCAGTGCGACCGTTCCACCACCGACACCGTTGAACAGAGCCACCAACTGTGGCATCGCGGTCATCTTGACTCGACGAGCGGGCGGGATTCCCAGCGCAACGCCGACGACAAGACCGACGATGATCAGTATCCAATTCTCGGTGTCCCGAACGGAGATCAGCGTCGCCACGACGGCGATGAACATACCGACAGCAGCGATCTGGTTGCCGCGCACAGCAGTCTTCGGGCCGGTCAGACCCATCAGGCCGTAGATGAACATGCCGAATGCGACGACATAGAGAATGTTGACGAGATTGTCCATCAGGAGTCAGCACCCTTCGACGCCTTGGCAGGAACGGGCTTGGACTTGAACATGCCGAGCATGCGGTCGGTGACCACGAATCCACCGATGACATTGACGGTTCCGAACACGAGAGCGACGAACAGGATGACCTGCAGGCCGATCGAGGGATCCTCCACCTTGCCGAGCACCACCAGTGCTCCCAGCACGACGATGCCGTGAATGGCATTGGTTCCCGACATCAACGGGGTGTGCAAGGTGTTGGGCACCTTGGAAATCACGGCGAAGCCGACGAACCCGGACAACACCAGGATCGCGATGTTCGCGAGCAGCGGGGTATACATCAGTTCTCCTTCTCACGTGTCACGCAGGCACCGGCGAGAACCTCGTCCGAGAAATCGGGAGCGAGCGTGCCGTCGACCAGCATGAGTTCGAGCAATGCCGAGATGTTCTTCGAGTACAGCTCGCTGGCGTGCTCGGGCATCGAGGCAGGCAGGTTCAGCGGGGAGCAGATGGTGACGTCGTGCTTGACGACGGTTTGGCCGGGCTCGGTGAGTTCACAGTTGCCGCCGGTCTCACCCGCGAGATCGACGACGACGCTGCCGGGTTTCATTCCCTCGACGGCGGCGGCCGTGACCAGCCGCGGCGCGGGGCGTCCGGGCACCAGTGCCGTGGTGATGACCACGTCGAAGCCCTTGATGGCCTCTTCGAGAGCCTTCTGCTGTTGCACCCGCTCGTCCTCGGTCAGCTCGCGCGCGTATCCACCCTCACCGGCGGCGTCGATCCCCAGATCGAGCCATTGCGCGCCGACGGACCGAACCTGGTCGGCCACCTCCGGACGCACGTCGTACCCGGTGGGACGGCCGCCGAGACGCTTCGCCGTGGCGAGCGCCTGCAGCCCGGCCACGCCGACGCCCAGTACCAGGACGGTGGCGGGCTTGACGGTGCCCGCGGCGGTGGTGAGCATCGGGAAGAACCGGGTGGACTCCGACGCGGCCAACAGCACGGCCTTGTAACCGGCGACGTTGGCCTGAGAGGACAGTGCGTCCATCACCTGCGCGCGCGAGATACGCGGGATCGCCTCGACGGCGAACGCCTGTACCCCGGCCGACTTCAACGCCCCGATGCTGTTCTCCGCGTTGCGCGGTGCCAGGAATCCGATGAGCGTCGAACCCGACGTCAACTTGGCGATCTCGGCGTCGGACGGCGGCGCGACCTTGACCACGACGTCCGCCGACCATGGGTCACCGATGGTCGCGCCGGCCTCGACGTACAGCTCGTCGGGGATGAGAGCGCCCAGTCCTGCACCCGATTCGACGACGATCTCGACGCCCTTGCCCGTCAGGGATGCAACGATCTTGGGCACCAGGGCGACGCGACGTTCGCCCTCCCCCGATTCCCGAACCACACCGACGACAGTCGTGGATCCCGAACTATTCTCTGCGCTCTGCGATGTATCCAAATCTCCGTCTTCCTGCGTTGAATGGTGTCCATCTATCGGCCAACGGCCTCGAACGTGCGACGAATGGACGAACCCATGCGACAAAGGCACAAGGTCCCTGATAGTAGCCAGAGGAAACAGACCGCGGGTAACCCGGAACACAGTCCGATTCGTTCTGAATCGAGTCCGTTCGGCATTCCGCAGCCACAGAACGAGCAATTGTGATGCACGTCATACAGGTCTATCGGTGATGATCGGACCCTACAGTGACAGTCGTGGAACCTTGCATCTTCTGTGCCATAGTCGCCGGCGACGCGCCCGCACACCGTGTGTTCGAGAACGACCACGCAGTCGCGTTCCTCGACATTCGGCCGGTCACCCGAGGACACCTTCTCGTCGTTCCGCGTAACCATGCCACCGATCTGAACGCGACCCATCCGGACGCGGCTGCCGACGTCTTTCGCGTCGGGCACACGCTGGCGCGTGCGGTACGCCACTCGGACCTGCGCGCCGACGGGGCCAATCTCGTGATCAACGATGGCAAGGCGGCATTTCAGACGGTCTTCCACCTGCATCTGCACGTCGTGCCGCGTTGGCATCGGGATCGGCTGCGGTTCGCTGCCGGGTTCGTGACGCGCCGCCTGCGTGAGCCCGAACAGGTGGCCGACGCCGTTCGCGTCGGGTTGACTCGGCTCGACGGCGACCCGACGGCATGAAGCTGTTCCTGTCGTCGTATCGATTCGGCAGCCACGCCGATGCTTTCGTCGAACTCACCGGACCGCCGTCCGATCTCGCCGTGATCGCGAACGCGGCCGACGCATGGCCGGCAGCCGCTCGGGAGTCCTCGCTCAGAAGTGAGTTCGGACCGCTGCGCGCCCTCGGGTATCGGCCCGCGGAGTTGGATCTGCGCCACTACGTGAATCGACCCGCCGCGTTCGAGCGCGCACTCGACGGCTTCGGTGCAGTCTGGGTTCGCGGGGGCAACACCTTCGTCCTGCGCGCTCAGCTCGCTCGCTCCGGCGCGGACGAGATTCTGTCCGAGCGCATTCGACACGACTCCCTCGTCTACGGCGGCTACAGCGCCGGCGCGTGCGTGGCAGCGCCGTCGCTGGCCGGAGTCGAGGATGCGGACGACCCCGACGAAGTTCGGCCCGCCACCGGCGTCGATCCGGTGTGGAGCGGACTGGATCTGGTGACGTTCTCGATGGTGCCTCACCTGAATTCGATTCTCGACGAGAACGATTCGGGGTCTGCGACTCTGCAACGCCTACACAGCGCCGGTATCGCCTGTCATGGGTTGACCGACGATCAAGCCATCGTCGTCGATGAGTCGGGAACGCGATTTCTCGGCCGTTGAAATTCGTTCACCCCAGGCGAGCAAGTGGAGCGAGCCGATCGAGCGAGGACCACGCCAACGCGCATCGCCGGGCGGTCATCTCGTCCGCGTCGAGAACGAGCATGTCGAACAGCTCACGAGGGGCGTGCCGCCACGAGTCGGCGATCTGCGCGACGGTCGCTCGCTCGAACAACCCGGACTGTGTCAACGCCTGCACCCACTCGTCGATCTCGCCTCGGTGGATGCGCTCGATGGTGTCGTATTCGATTCCGCCCCCGAGAAATTCGTACGAGAACATCGCGGCCACGTAGTTCCAGGAGTCACTTCCGGGATCGATCATGGTGCAGCCTCCTTGTCGACTCGCACCGCATGGGGTGCGAGGTTCGCTGCGCTGGACGCTAGCGCGACGAACTACAAATTTGCGTGTCGACGACGCATCGATCTGGTAACGCCTGAGGCTGGTGTTACTGATGTGACTCGAATGTGCGCTGGGATCCCTCGTCCGCGCCTCACCCGAGGTCGTGACAGACTCGAGTGGCGACGGTCACATTTTCGACGTGAGGAGACCCGGATGTCGGTAACGACCCATGCAGATGCCCGCCTGAGCCAGCTCGAATCACTTCTTTCACCCGGAGCGGTGCTCACCGACCCGGACATCACCGAGGGCTACCGACGCGACTGGGCCAAGGATCCCGACGCAGGCACCCCGCTGGCCGTCGTGCGCGCACAGTCCACAGAGGACGTTCGAGCCGTCATGCGCTGGGCCACCGAGCACAACGTGGCGGTCGTCCCACGCGGTGCGGGATCGGGTTTGTCCGGTGGGGCCACCGCCGTGGACGGCGGAATCGTGCTCACCACGGAGTTGATGCGAGAAATCACCGTAGATCCGGTGACCCGCATCGCCGTCGTACAACCCGGACTGCTCAACGCCGAGGTCAAGAAGGCCGTCGCGGAACACGGTCTCTGGTACCCACCGGATCCGTCGTCGTTCGAGATGTGCTCCATCGGAGGCAATGCGGCCACCAACGCGGGCGGACTGTGCTGCGTGAAGTACGGCGTCACCACCGATTACGTTCTCGGACTCGAAGTCGTCCTGGCCGATGGCACCGCCGTCCGACTCGGCGGACCCCGCCTGAAAGATGTTGCAGGCCTGTCCCTTGCGAAGCTGTTCGTCGGATCCGAGGGCACCCTGGGCATAATCACCGAGATCACACTGCGGCTGATTCCGGCGCAACCTCCCGCCAGTACGGTGGTCGCTTCGTTCGCGTCGGTGCACGACGCAACCGCGGCAATTCTCGCCATCACCCGCAACTTGCGGCCGTCGATGCTCGAATTCATGGATCGCGCATCCATCAATGCCGTCGAGGACGCCATGAACATGGGACTCGATCGCGAGGCAGCGGCAATGCTCATCGCTCGGTCCGACTCCCCCGGCGCCGACCGAGGGCGCGAAATCGAGATCATGGCGACGGCATGTACCGAGGCCGGTGCCTCGGATGTCTTCACCACGGACGACCCCGACGAGGGCGAGGCCTTCGCTGCCGCCAGGCGATTCGCCATTCCCGCGGTCGAACGACTCGGCAGCCTGCTGCTCGAGGACGTCGGCGTTCCACTGCCCGCACTCCCCGCCCTCGTCGACGGAATCGCCGACCTGTCCGCGAACTACGACGTACTGGTTGCCGTCATCGCGCACGCCGGTGACGGCAACACTCACCCTCTGATTGTCTTCGACCCCGAGGACGTGGACATGACGCGTCGCGCCAACATCGCCTTCGGCGCAATCATGGATCTCGCAATTTCGTTGGGCGGGACCATCACCGGCGAACACGGTGTCGGTCGTCTCAAGAAGACCTGGCTGCCCGATCAGGTCGGCGAGGACGTCATGGAGCTGACCCGCCGCATCAAGACCGCACTCGATCCGGCGGGCATCCTCAACCCCGGTGCTGTGCTGTGAGCAGAGCGGCTGACGCCGCACGTGCGCGGAACTTCGTAGCAGGGGTCGAACTTCCGCGCACGACCCCGAGTCAGCCGACGAACCCGTCCGCCACGGTCAGTACCTCGTCGAGGATTTCCAGTCCCTGACGAATTTCGTCCTCGGACGTCGTCAGCGGCGGCGCGATCTGGAGACGGTTGCCCGACACGAACGGCCACAGACCACGGGATTTCGCCGCGGCGGTCACCGTGCCCATTGCCGCTGCGTCCTTGCCCGACGCGGCGAACGGCACCAACGGCTCTCGGGTCGTACCGTCCTTGACCAGCTCGACGGCCCAGAAGAATCCTTTGCCGCGCACCTCGCCCACGCTCGGGTGAGATTCGGCCAGCTTCGACAGGCCCGCACCCAGCACGTCCTCCCCCACATGACGAACGTGCGGCAGGATCTTGTCGCGCTCGAACACTCCGATGGACGCCACGCCCGCGGCACACCCGAGTACGTGCCCGGAGTAGGTCAACCCGCCTGGATACGGCTTGTGATCGAACTGCGAGGCGATCTTCTCCGAGATGACCACCCCGCCGAGGGGCACGTATCCGGAATTGACGCCCTTGGCGAACGTGATCAGATCCGGTGTCACATCCCAGGCCTGGCATGCGAACCATTCGCCGATGCGGCCGAAACCGACCATCACTTCGTCTGCAATGTAGACAATTCCGTACTTGTCGCACAGCGCCCGAACGCCGGCCAGATAACCGGGCGGCGGGATCAGCACACCGTTGGTGCCGATGACCGATTCGAGGATCAGTCCGGCGATGTTCTGTGCACCCTCGAGCACGATGACCTGTTCGAGGTGTGCCAGTGCTGCGGCCGTCTCGTCCTCGGGAGTCGTTGTCCCCCAAGGCGACCGATACGGATACGGCCCGAAGAAGCGTACGACGTCGACGTTGGTCGGTTCGGTGCCCCACCGCCGTGGCTCACCGGTGAGACCGATCGCAACTCCGGTTCCACCGTGGTAGGAGCGATACGCGGCAAGCATCTTCGTACGCCCGGTGTGTTGTCGCGCCAGCCGCACCGCATGCTCGACGGCTTCTGCGCCACCGGTCGTGAAGAACACTCGGTTCAGATCACCCGGCGCACGTTCGGCAATCAACGCGGCGAGTTCACTGCGTTTGTTGTTGGCCACGGTGGGAGAAATGGTCGTCAGAACCTGGGCTTGTTCGACGATGGCGGCAACGACGTCGGGGTGTTGATGCCCGAGATTGACGTTGACCAACTGCGACGAGAAGTCCAGGTACCTGTTTCCCTTGTCGTCCCAGAACCACGATCCCGCCGCACCCTCGACTGTGATCGGATTCAGCTCGGCCTGCGCTGCCCAGGAGTAGAACACGTGATCCATCTACTTGCCGCCTTCCTCCAGTGTGACCTCCATCGGAGCGTACGACTCACCGGTGACGTCCGCACCGTCGGCCTTCGACAAATCCAGCGCCTCCGTGACGTACGCATTCGTGTAGGGATCAACAGTCGGCACAGAGGATCCCTCGGCGTTCTGCCTGGACTTCGCGCAGTCATCTGGGACGAAACCCCGTCCCGCACGTGTGGGAGTCGGTGCCACCACCGAAGCCTGATCGAGAACACCGGTCACGACGTAGCCGTCACGGACTTGCGGATCTGCGGAATGATGCTCTCTCCGTACGCTTCCAGCGTGGCAGCCTTGGCGTCGTGCTGAAGGTAGACCGAGAACTGGTCGACGCCGAGTGTCTCCAGCTCCTTCAGCTTGGCGATGTGATCGGCCGGGGTGCCCAGTAGACAGAACCTGTCGATCACCTCGTTCGGAACGAATTCTGCGTGCGAGTTTCCTGCTCGACCGTGCTCGTTGTAGTCGTACCCAGTACGTGCTGCGATGTAGTCGGTGAGAGCCTGTGGAACACCACCGCCATCGCCGCCGTAGCGCGAGACGATGTCGGCGACGTGATTGCCGACCATCCCGCCGAACCACCGACATTGGTCGCGGGCATGTTCGAGGCCGGCCTCGGTACCGTCGGTGACGTAGGCGGGAGCAGCCACGCAGATCGAGATCGAATCCGGATCGCGACCCGCCTGCTCTGCCGCAGCACGCACTCGGCCGATCGTCCAGGCAGCAATATCCGGATCGGCCAATTGCAGGATGAAGCCGTCCGCAACCTGCCCGGTGAGCTCGAGCGCTTTCGGTCCGTAGGCCGCGACCCACACCTCGAGCTTCGAGTGCTCCGCCCACGGAAACTGCACCGTCGTCTCACCCACCCGGGCGCTGCGCCCGTTGGCAAGACTGCGGATCACCTCGATCGAGTCTCGAAGCGAGGCAAGCGTTGTCGGCTTACCTCCGAGAGCGCGGACCGCGGAGTCGCCTCGACCGATGCCGCACACGGTTCGATTGCCGAACATGTCGTTGAGTGTCGCGAACGTCGACGCCGTCACGGTCCAGTCGCGAGTAGCCGGATTGGTGACCATCGGGCCCACGGTCACGCGCCTGGTCGCAGCCAGAATCTGACTGTAGATGACGTACGGCTCCTGCCACAGCAAATGCGAATCGAATGTCCATACGTGCGAAAACCCATGTGTCTCGGCCTGCCTCGCCAGATCGATCACCCGGGACGCCGGCGGATTGCACTGCAGCACTACCCCGATGTCCATGGCTCAGATCAGATTCTGCGACAGGTCGCGTCGGACGAAACGGCCGTGTCCCGCAGTACCGGAATACGATCCGCCGTCGACGATGATCCGGCCACGCGAGATCACGGTGTCCACGTGGCCATCGATCTCGAAACCCTCGTAGGCGGAGTAGTCCATGTTCATGTGGTGGGTCTTCTCGACTCCGATGCTGGTATGCCCGTTCGGATCGTAGATCACGATGTCGGCGTCGGCTCCTGGGCTGATGACGCCCTTCTTCGGGTACATGCCGAACATCCTGGCCGGGGTTGTGCAGCAGACGTCGACCCATTTCTCGAGAGTGATCTTGCCGCTCTTGACACCCTGGAACATCAGATCGATTCGATGTTCCACCGAGCCGATCCCGTTGGGAATCCTGGAGAAGTCGCCGATACCCATCTCCTTCTGGTCCTTCATGCAGAACGGGCAATGGTCGGTACTGACGGTTGCCACGTCTCCGGTGCGCAGGTATCGCCACAACTCGTCCTGATGACCCTCGGCCCGCGACCGCAGAGGCGTCGAGCAGACCCACTTGGCCCCCTCGAAGCCCGGCGCGCCGAGCTGTTCCTCGAGCGACAGGTACAGGTACTGCGGACAGGTCTCGGCAAACACGTTCTGCCCGTTGCCCCGGGCCTGCGCGATCTGTTCCAGGGCCTGCTTGGCAGAGACGTGCACGACGTAGAGCGGTGCACCGGTCACATTGGCCAGCATGATGGCTCTGTGCGTCGCCTCCTCCTCGAGCTGCCACGGCCGAGACGTGCCGTGGAAGTACGGGGCCGTGTCTCCCCGCGCGATCGACTGAGCAACGAGCACGTCGATCGCGATGCCGTTCTCCGCGTGCATCATCAACAGTGCACCCGTTTCGGCAGCGGACTGCATCGCGCGCAGAATCTTGCCGTCGTCGGAGTAGAACACGCCCGGATACGCCATGAAGAGTTTGAAGCTGGTGACGCCCTCGGATACCAACTCGCTCATGGCTTTCAGCGAATCGTCGGTGACGTCGCCGATGATCTGATGGAAGCCGTAGTCGACGGCGCACTGCCCCGCGGCCTTCTCGTGCCATTGCGCCAGAGTGTCCTGGACGCGTTGTCCGGGGGTCTGAATAGCGAAGTCCACGATCGTCGTCGTGCCACCCCACGCCGCGGCGCGCGTTCCGGTTTCGAAGGTATCGGACGCGAAAGTGCCGCCGAACGGCATCTCCATGTGCGTGTGCCCGTCGACCCCACCGGGAATGACGTACTTTCCGGTCGCGTCGACGACGGTGTCAGCAGAGGTTTTCAGGTCCGCAGCCAGAGAGACCGATCCCGGTGCCAGCACGGCGACGATGGTTTCGCCGTCGATGAGCACATCCAATTCCTGTGCGCCGGTGGTGGATACCACGGTTCCACCGTGCACGAAGGTGGTGGCCATCAGGGTTCCACCAATGGGCCGTATGCATCGGGTCTGCGGTCACGATAGAAGGCCCACCGGTCGCGGACCACCTTGATCAGGTCCATGTCGAGGTCGCGAACGACTATTTCGGATTCGGAATCCGAGGCCACCTCGCCGACGAATTTGCCCTCGGGGTCCACGAAATAGCTGGTCCCGTAGAAGTCGTCGTCACCGTATTCGGATTCGATTCCGACGCGATTGATCGCGCCTACGTAATATTCGTTGGCCACTGCCGAGGCGGGTTGTTCGAGCTTCCACAGGTAGTTCGAGAGTCCCCGCGAGGTCGCCGAAGGATTGAACACGATTTCGGCACCGGCAAGACCGAGCGCACGCCAGCCTTCGGGAAAGTGTCTGTCGTAGCAGATGTAGACGCCGATCCGGCCGACCGCCGTATCGAACACCGGCCACCCCAGATTGCCGGGGCGAAAGTAGAACTTCTCCCAGAATCCGTTCACGTGTGGAATGTGGTGTTTTCGATACTTGCCGAGATAGGTGCCGTCTGCATCGACCACGGCTGCGGTGTTGTAGAGGAGTCCAGGCTGCTCCTGCTCGTAGACGGGCAAGATCATCACGATGCCGAGTTCTTTCGCCAGCGCGGCGAAACGGTCGACGGTCGGCCCTGGTACCGATTCAGCGTAATCGTAGAATTTCGCGTCCTGCAATTGGCAGAAGTACGGGCCGTAGAAAAGCTCTTGGAAACAGACGACTTTCGCGCCTTGCTCGGCGGCGGACCGAGCAAACCCCTCATGTGCCGCGATCATCGATTCTTTGTCACCGGTCCACGTGCTTTGGACCAGAGCAGCTCGAACTGTGGACATCATTGGCACTCCATCTCTCGCTGGCTTGCACCCTCAAGATATTTTGCGCCGTGTTACGGGATCGTTCGGCCGGTTTCGTGTGTATTAATCGTCGGAACTGTTCTCACGAATGTGGAAGGAGTGCGCGCACCGCATCGATGGAGTCCGCGGTGGCGAGGTTCTTGTCAGGGCGGTATCGCAGTACTCGCGCGAATCGCAGGGCCACACCGCCTGGGTAACGCGGGCTGACCTGCACGCCGTCGAGTTCGATTTCCACGATCAGTTCGGGGCGCAGGTATACGGTGTGCTCGTCGCGCTCTCGCTCGTGTTTCGGGAATTCGTCGGTCTGCCACTGCAACAGCACGTCGGTCAGGCCTTTGAAGGTCTTACCGACCATGATCGGGTCACCGCCGTCGGGATCGCGAGCTCCGAGGTGCAGGTTCGACAGGTAGCCGGTGCGACGCCCGTATCCCCACTCGGCTCCGAGGACGACGAGATCGAGGGTGTGCTCGGGCTTGACCTTCTGCCAGCTCTTTCCGCGGCGGCCTGCGGCGTACGGTGCACCGAGAGCTTTGAGCATCACTCCCTCGTGCCCGGCGTCGAGTGCAGCGTCGAAGTGGGCCGCGGCCTCGTCCGCATCGGGCCGAACGGCACTGGGAATTCGGTGCCCCGGTGCCACTCGGTCCAGTGCAGCCAGCCGCTGCTCCAGTGGCGCATCGAGCAAGTCGACACCGTCGAGGTGCATACAGTCGAAGAAATAGGGCTGCAGCAGGAGCTCGTGTGCGCTCTCGGCACCGAATCGGCTCATCGTTTCCTGGAAAGGCCTGGGCCGCCCGCTGTCTTCGAGTGCGAGGGTCTCCCCGTCGA
This sequence comes from Rhodococcus sp. ARC_M5, assembly GCF_022810405.1. GTDB lineage: Bacteria > Actinomycetota > Actinomycetes > Mycobacteriales > Mycobacteriaceae > Rhodococcoides > Rhodococcoides navarretei. The sequence goes on along the minus strand of NZ_JALGQE010000021.1, from coordinate 13,919 downwards.
GGACCACCGAATCGCACGGCAGCTCGAGAACCAGGTCCACCAGCTCGGGCACGCTCGCGGTGATGTCGCGCAGAGTCCGCGTGTAGATGCTCACGTCGGTTCCGGAGCGGTGCACCTGAATTCGCGCACCGTCGAGCTTGTATTCGACGGTGAGGTCGCCGGACAATTGTTCCCAGGCGGCGTGCAGAGACTCCGCGGGAGAGGCAAGCATCGGCCGAACCGGGCGACCGACCTCGAGCCGGAATGCATCCAGGGCGTCGACGCCACCGGTGATGGCGGCAATGGCCGTCGCGGGCAAACGACCCGACAGCATGAACGCTCGACGTACCGGAGCCTGCGGCAGGTTGGTGGCCGCGGCAACAGCGTCGACCATGATTCCCTCGAGCGCGCCCTGACGCAGCTCGCCGGTGACGAGGCGGATCAGAAACTGACGCTCCTCGGCTGTACTTCGGGAGAACAGGTCGGTCAGTATCGCTACCCGCCGCGCAGCAGAACCGGCCCCCGACGTCGCCGCGACCGAGGATATGGCCTCGTCCACCTCGGCGACCGTCAGCGTCGAGTCGGCAGCGGACGTCACGTCGAGATCGGCCAGCGTGCGCCAGCCGACCCCTATCCGCCCCTGCGGTAACTCCCCCGACAGCCAGGACACGGCCGGCTCGATGTCACCGGCATCGGCCTCGGCGAGCAGGGCACCGATCTGCTCGATCTTGACTTTTCGTGAGCGCGTCGCGGCCACGGCACGGGACGTTTCGACGATCCTGGACATCAACACGCATCGAACATAACCGCACCTACCGACAGGTTGCTGACATCCAATTGTTACCGGTGTGACTCGAGCGACCGGTGTTCTTGCTGTTACGTTCGATTCATGTCAGCAACGTCCGTGCGGCAAAACGCACGAGCGACGTGTCAGCTGAATCCGAGAACGCGGTCGCCCCACGCAGCGCGCATGTCGCCGTCGGGGTCGTCGACGAGGGTGTCGGATGCATCGATCACCAGCGTCCAGCGCGTCTTCTCGGTGTACGGAGCCCAGTGCTTGGACGCATCCAGTGCGGCGGGAACGCCGTACCGTGCGAAGGCGAGCCAGCGTCTCTGCATCCGCGCGGACACCGCCATTGCCGGCTTTCGGCCACCGAGCCAGAAGGTGGGATCTCGGTTGAGTGTTCCGAAATTGCCGAATACATACGGCAGTTCGGTCGCGTGTCCGGCTCCCACCCGTGCAGCCTTGAGCATCGGCGTCGCATGATCGAATCGGTACATCCACGTCGGCGAATGCCTGCTGTGTCCGTCGGCGATCCACACGCTCGGCATCAGGAATCCAGCATCGCGCGACATCGCTTGTGCCCCAGCCGGTTTGTCTCGGTCCGGGTATGCCGCCATGATCTCGGCAACCCGATAGGCAGGCAGATCCGCGTGGTCGTGGGCGATGGCGCGGAACATTTCGGACACGGTGTCGGAGGTGATCGGCATCAGAGGAGACTTCATGAATCGGAAGATCGAGGGCTCGTCGTGGTTGGTGCCGATGATCAACGGAATCCTGTGCGAGAGACCCTTCTGGAATGCCGCTACGGGGTAACGCGGAACGATGTCACCGTCGACCACAGGCGAAAGTCCAAGTGTTCCAGGCACTCTCGTCGGAACCTCGTAGCAGAGTGTGTCACCCGCGGTCACCAGCTTCGTGAAGTGCATGTCGAACAGTTCGCCGATGTCTTCCCGGTCGACACCCACCAACTCCAGGAACCTCGACGCCACCGCGGCACCCCGATCGGGGCCGTACACCGACGTCGCAGGCGCGCTCTGCACAATGGCTCGCTGAAAAAGCCCCTCGGCCTTCGGAGAGGTCATCAACGTGGTGACCGACGCTCCCCCGGAGGATTCGCCGAACACCGTCACCTGATCGGGATCGCCGCCGAACGCAGAGATGCATTCGCGGACCCATTCGAGCGCGGCAATCTGGTCCCGCAACCCCAGGTTGGTCTCGAACGTGTGCTCGTCGGTGGAGAACGAGGACAGGTCGAGGAACCCGAACGGGCCGAGACGAAAATTGATGGTCACCACCACCACGTCGCCGTTCTCGCTGAGGTTTCTCCCGTCGTAGACCCGCTGGGCGGACGATCCGAGCGAGTACGCACCACCGTGGATCCACACCAGCACCGGGCGCAGTTCCCCCTCGGGACGAGGAGCCCAGACGTTGAGCGAAAGGCAGTCCTCGGAAATCGACAACGACGGATCGATGGGCACCGGACTGTCACGGCCCTGCGGAGCCATCGCGCCGAACTCGAGTCCGTCGAGCACACCGGACCAGGGCTGCAACGGGCGCGGAGCCCTGAATCGAAGTGTCCCGACCGGGGGCGTCGCATAGGGAATACCCCGCCAGGCCACGATCGGCGACGCGTCGGCGGCGACCGGATAGCCCAGGACGTCGCCGTAGGGCGTACTCACACGCACGGTGGAGTCGGACGCTGCGGAATCGGACGCTGTCGAGCCGGACGCGTTGACCATCGAACCTCCCGTTCGGTCGTTGCCCAACGTACCAACATCGACCACCCCGTCGGCGACGATCTGCGGAGCGTCGATACCCACGAGCGAAGGACGAGGCCGTGACCAGAGTCGGATGTGCCGCTATGGCAGTCGTCGGAGCATGCCTGCTCACAGCCTGCGGTTCGAGCGGCGGGGGCGACGGGCCGATGGCCACCGTGATCACCGACCGCCCCACCCCGATCACCACGGCTCCCTCCGTCCCTTCTGCCACGTCGGCAGCACCGTCCACCACAGCGACCGGTACTCGGACGTCCACAACGGCGGCACCGTCGAGTCCTGCTGCAGCCCAGGCAAAGCCGCAGGACTACGCAGGCAAGGCACCCGGCTGGTACTACTTCTCCAGCCCCAGCGGTAAGTTCGAGTGCGGGATCGCCATCCTCGAATCCTCGATCGCCGGATGCCACGGGCCACTGCCTGAATCGGCACCCGAGGTTCCCGGAAGCGGTGCGTCGGGAACGGCGGTGAAGCCCAATTCCGTGCAGCTCATCGCCGGATCTCCGGCGAAGTTCGAGAGTCTCGGCGATCCCAAGTTCCACCGATTCGACGGGCCTGCAGCGGCCCTGCCGTACGGCGAGATGCTCACCGTCGCCGGTAGCGGCTCCACCAACGGTCTTCGATGCACCGTCGACGAGCAGACCGGGGTCACATGCACCGATCAGGTCGGTCACGGATTCACCGTCTCGGACGAGGATTTCGACCTTCGTTGACGGTCTCGTTCGTGCGGCGAATTACCAGGCGTAATGTCCGAGGACGGTACGACAATCCCTGCCGTACGGTCTCCCCAGCGGCCGACGCCCGTGCGCGCGGCCGGAAGGTGCGTCACTCATGAATCAGACCTCGGACCACCACACAGCGAAGGTCATCGGTGTCAGCGTCGCCGCAGCTGTGGGCGGCTTCCTGTTCGGCTTCGACAGTTCGGTCATCAACGGAGCCGTCGACTCGATCGAAGATCACTTTTCCCTCGGCTCGTTCACCACTGGCTTCGTGGTCGCGATCGCCCTGATCGGATGTGCCGTCGGCGCCTGGTTCGCCGGCAGCCTCGCAGACCGATGGGGACGAAAGAAAGTGATGCTGCTGGGCTCGGCCCTGTTCGTCGTGTCCTCGATCGGTTCGGGATTGGCCTTCAGCGTCCCGGATCTCATGCTGTGGCGAGTGCTCGGTGGACTCGGAATCGGCATCGCGTCGGTGATCGCACCGGCGTACATCGCCGAGATCGCGCCCGCCAGATGGCGCGGCTCTTTGGCCTCGCTCCAGCAATTGGCCATCACCATCGGCATTTTTGCTGCTCTGCTGTCCGACGCCCTCCTCGCCGGTGCGGCCGACGGCGCGTCCAACGACCTGTGGTTCGGTATCGAGGCCTGGCGCTGGATGTTCCTGGTCGGCGTCGTACCGGCACTGGTGTACGGGTTGCTGGCAACGCTCATACCGGAATCGCCGCGCTACCTGGTGGGTCAACATCTCGACGACGAAGCGGCCAGGGTTCTCGCCGAGATCACCGGCGAACTACATCCCGACGAGCGAGTACACGAGATCAGACTGACACTCCGCAAGGAGTCCCGCTCGTCGTTCGCCGACATCCGCGGGCCGAAGTTCGGCCTGCAACCGATCGTCTGGGTGGGCATCACGATGGCCGTGCTGCAACAGCTGGTCGGCATCAACGCGATCTTCTACTACTCGACGACGCTGTGGCGCTCGGTCGGCTTCACCGAGGATCAGTCGTTCACCACCTCTGTCATCACGGCCGTGATCAACGTGGCCATGACGTTCGTGGCGATCCTGTTCGTCGATCGAATCGGCAGGCGCAAGCTGCTGTTGGCGGGTTCGATGGGCATGTTCGTCGGGCTCGTCATGGCGTCCGTTGCGTTCTCGCAGGCGACCGGCAGCGGCGACGACGTCACGTTGCCCGCCCCGTGGGGTGCGATCGCATTGATCGGCGCAAACCTGTTCGTCATCTTCTTCGCCTCGACCTGGGGTCCGATCATGTGGGTCATGCTCGGCGAGATGTTCCCCAACCGCATGCGAGCGATGGCGCTCGGAATAGGTACCGCGGCCAACTGGATGGCCAACTTCGCTGTCACGCTTGCATTCCCACCGCTGACGTCGTCCGTGGGCCTGTGGGTCATCTATGCAGGATTCGCGATGTTCGCCGCGCTCTCGTTCTTCTTCGTCAAGGCCAAGATCAGGGAGACGAAGGGTATGGAGCTCGAAGACATGCTGGGGTGACGCCGGACCGCAGATGCAGGGGCGGCAGCAGCGACACCGAGTGACCGGTGTTACTGTCGCTTCGTTCTGACACGGGGTGTGTCCGCTCATGCGGATGCTGAGATCAAACCCGCCGAACCTGATGCAGGTAATGCTGACGAAGGGATGTCAAGGCGATGACGCCTGTTGTATCTGCGGACCCGGTCCGCTTCACCGATCGACTGTGGGATGCGTCCGAGGGCATTCGACGCGCGATCGACGACCTGGAATTCCTCCAGTTGCTCGGGGCAGGAACGCTTCCGCTCGATGCGTTCCGTCGATACCTCGAACAGGATTCGCTCTACCTCGGCGGGTACGTCAAGTCGCTGTCGCTTGTGGCAGCACACGCACCGACCCCCGTCGCCGGTGCGTTCTGGGCGAGCGCCGCCGCGAGCGCGATGGACGAAGCCGCGTCGCACGAGACCATGCTCACCGGCGGAGCACTTCCGCCGTCGACGGGGACGCCCGAGCCCTCACCGGCATGCCTGGGATACACCTCCTACCTGACCGCCACGGCGGCAACCGAACCGTATGCCGTTGCCGCAGCAGCTGTTCTGCCATGTTTCTGGATCTACGCCGATGTCGGCCGCGCACTCGCGCGCGCTGCGAAGACAGTGCTCGAGAGCGACCCCGAACACCCCTACGCCCAGTGGGTCGCGGCGTACGACGCACCCGAATTCCATGCCGTCGTCGACTCCGCCAAGACCTTCGTCGATGACGCCGCAGCCGCCGCGACTGCGCAGCAACGAGAGCAGATGGTCGACGCCTTCGTGGTGGCATCGAGGTACGAATTGATGTTCTGGGACAGCGCTTTACATCCCACCCCGTGGCCCCTGGCCGAGAGTGCGGTGTACGCATGAGAACCACTCGCATTCTCGCGGCGTTGGCGGCGGCCGTCGTTGCCACCACCGGCCTGGCCGGCTGCTCGGAGTCGTCGGACTCCGACACCATTCGCTTCGCGCTGGACTGGACCCCGAACACCAACCACACCGGTCTCTACGTGGCCTTGCAGGAAGGCTATTTCGCCGACGCCGGACTGGACGTGGAAATCTTGCCCTACAACAACACCGCGGCGGACACACTGGTGGACGCCGGCAACGCCGAGTTCGGAATCAGCACACAGAGTTCCGGCGTGTTCGCCACCTCGGCCGGCGCGCAGACCGTCTCGGTCCTCGCTCCACTTCAGCGCTGGGCAACCGGCATCGGGGTTCGTGCGGATCGAGACGACATACCGAGCCCGAAAGCATTGGACGGCAAGGTCTACGCAGGCTTCGGTGAGTCCGGCGAGCAGGCCGGACTCGCGAAGGTCATCCAGAACGACGGCGGCACAGGCGAATACGAAACGGTGGTATTGGGGACGTCGGCGTACGAGGCCGTGTACTCCGGTACCGCGGACTTCACCGTCTCGTATTTCGCATGGGAAGGCATCGAGGCCGAGCACAGCGGAACTCCGATGAAGTACTTCGACTACACCGACTACGGGTTTCCCGATGCCTACGCCATCACGATCAGTGGCAACGAACCCTGGCTCGCAGCGCACCCGGACGAGGCGAAGAAGTTCGTGCAGGCCCTGCGGCGCGGCTACCAGCTCGCCGCCGACGACCCGGACAGAGCTGCCCAGGATCTCATCGACGCCAATCCGGGTACCTTCACCGACGAATCGCTCGTCTTCGAGAGCCAGGAGATGCTGGCGGCGAAGTACATGAAGGACTCCTCCGGCGAGGTCGGACGACAAAGCCTCGACAAGTGGACCGCATACTCGAAATTCCTCTACGAGAGCGGTGTGCTGGCCGATCAGAACGGCGCGCCACTGACCGCAGAGCCGGACTGGTCGACCTACTTCACCAATGACTACCTCGGCGATCGGTAGGGCGGTAGCCGCCGATCGAGGTTCGTACTCGCTCAGTGGCATCCGAGCCTCGATACGGTGGGCGTGGCCCGCGCTGACCGTCGTCGTCCTGCTGGTAGCCGCCTGGCAGGTCTACGTCGAGGTGAGCGGCATCAGGCCGCAGGTGCTGCCGTCCCCCGGTCGCGTGGTGGTCCAGGGTTGGGCGCAGCGCGATGCCATCGCGGAGAACGCGTCGGCGACCCTGCAGGTGACCCTCGTCGGCTTCGCGGTATCTCTGGCCCTGGCGTGGTTGCTCGCGGTCGCGGTCGATTTCTCCCCGTGGCTGCGGCGCGCGTTCGTGCCCCTCTTCGTCGTGTCGCAGACGCTGCCGATCATCGCGATCGCGCCGTTGTTGATCATCTGGTTCGGCTTCGGTTTGCTTCCGAAGATCCTGGTGATCGCCCTGGCCACTTTCTTCCCGATGGCCATCGGGCTCATCGAGGGTTTCGCAGCTGCCGATCGAGACGCGAGATCGCTGCTGGCCAGCATGGGTGCCTCGCGCTGGCAACAATTCCGATATGTGCGGCTACCGTCGGCGCTCCCCCGGTTCTTCACCTCACTTCGCATCGGGATCACCTACGCCGTCGTCGGTGCGATCTTTGCCGAATACGCCGGAGCGAGTGCGGGACTCGGCATCTACATGAGCCAGCAGAAGAACTCGTTTCGTACCGATCTGGTTCTGGCCGCGGTCGCCGTCACGGCCGTGATCAGTGTGATTCTCTTCGTATCCACCTTCGTGGTGGAGCGTGTCGTAGCCCCCTGGGCACGCCACGGTTCGGCGGGCCTTCATGTCTGACGCCGGCACTTCCGACAGCTGCATCGACGTCCGCGACCTGAGCAAATCGTTCGGCGAGAACCCCGTACTCGACGGTGTGTCTTTCGGTGTGCGGCCCGGGGAGTTCGTGTCGATCATCGGCCCGAGCGGTTCGGGCAAGAGCACTGTGTTCAACATGCTGGCCGGGCTCGACAGGCCCGACTCCGGCACTGTTCGAGTACCGCCGTGCGCCTATATGCCGCAGAAGGATCTGTTGTTTCCGTGGCGTTCGGTGCTCGACAACACGACCTTGGGTCTCGAAGTGCAAGGCGTTGCCAAGAAGGAGGCGCGTGCGCGGGCACGTGAATTGTTCCCGGTGTTCGGCCTGGACGGGTTCGAGTCGGCCAGGCCGTCCGAACTGTCCGGCGGTATGCGTCAGCGAGCGGCGCTGCTGCGCACGGTGGTCCAGGGACGATCGGTACTGCTGCTCGACGAGCCTTTCGGGGCTCTGGACTCGTTGACTCGGAGCGACATGCAGGCCTGGTTGCAGCAGGTCTGGTCGGAATTCCGGTGGACGGTGCTGATGATCACGCACGACATCCGCGAAGCGGTCTATCTGTCCGATCGCGTGATCGTCCTCTCCCCCAGGCCTGCCCATGTTCGACGGCAGATCGAGGTGACGCTGCCCCGCCCACGCGGGCTCGAGATCGTCACGACGCCGCACTTCGCGGCAGTCGAGAAGCAGCTGATGGACGTTCTCCTCAGCGCATCGACGCTCTGACCGGTACCGCGCGAATGCAGTCGACGCGGGGACTTCGGCGTTGTTCCCCTATCAGGGGCCGCGGTGATCGGCGGTGCGCGTGGGGTCGTTGCCTGGGCCGTTCGGAAGCACCTCGCCGACTACTCGGCCATCACCTGGGCGTTGCTCCACCCAACCGCAGCGCGAGGTCGTCGACGGCGGAGAATGCCGCCTCGACATTCGCTCGCGCCCTCGGAATCTGCGGTGCGAGCGCCGGCACTCGCTCGGCGAGCGTCAGATCGACCGGCACGAAGTGGACGTCCATCCCCAGCGCCACTCCGAGCACCTGGCGCAATTGCGCGGTGGTGTGGTCGGTGGACGCGTTGTCGGTACCGGGCGTGTAGTCGTTTCCCCGACTGGTCACCACGACGGCGGGCTTGCCGACGAGAGGTGCCGTGTCACCGTCGAACGGCACGGTGATGCCCGGAACGTGTACGTAGTCGATCCATGCCTTCAGGGTCGACGGGATCGACCAGTTGTACATCGGCGCGCCGATCAGCACCACGTCTGCCGAGATCAGTTCTTCGATCAGCTCGATCTGCAGGGCCTCGGCGGATGGCTCAACGGTTTCGTCGGCGGTTCGCAGATGAGGTGCCCAATGCAGCGCAGACGTGGGTAGGTGCGGCAGCGGACTCGAGTGCAGGTCCCGGTGAATCACCGAATGGTCGGAACCGCTGGCATGCCAGGCGTCGGAGAAGCGAGCGGTCACCCGACGGCTGACCGAACGAGCCGAATCAGCGGACGAATCGAGATGCAACAACTGCGGCACTGGAGCACTCCTCACATACTGGGTGCTTCGAGCCTATGCGTACCGACGCCGTCTCCAGTCCTATCATGGACGAATGGACTTCCGATTCGTCATGCCTGCTCTCGAGTCGCGATCGGCCACCTCGCTCGCGGCGGTCGTTCACGAGCGGACCGGAGCAGACGTCGACATCAGAATCGGAGGTTCGGAGGTACCGCTCGACGACGCAGCACGCACCGCAGTACTCGAGCTCCTCACCCAGCTGGCGACGGCCCGAGCTGTTGCGATCGGAACGGTGGACGAGCTACTGACCACCTCGCACGCTGCCGAGGTGCTCGGTGTTTCCGACACCTATGTCAGACGGTTGGCCGACGCAGGCGATCTGCCGATCGAAATGCGCGGCACTCATCGTCGATTTCGGCTCGAAGATCTTCTGCGGCACCGTGATCGATTTCGCTCATGACGGGCGATGATGGGCGTGGCCCTCACCCGGCCTCGCGCTCGAAGTGCTCGGACTGGACGGTCATCAGATCACGGAACGCCTGACCAGCAGCCAGCCAGAGTTGTTCGGAGTCGATGTAGTCGACCCCTCGTATCTCGACATCGCCCAGGTACGCACCGACGTCCACCGACAACATCCCGATCACCGACGAAACGTCGGCATCGAGGTACGTGGACTGGGAGTTCTGTAGCTCGCGAAACTGCGCAGAGAAGAATTCGGCAGGGATTCTTCTGTCGACGAACTGCGCGATGAGGAACAGGAACCGGGACGCGTGGGCTGTGCCCGACCGGTAGGAATGGTCCATGGTGAATACCTCTCCCCACGGTCGACAGCACCCCTCGCACTGTCGACCGCTGAGCTCGCTGATTCCCGAATTTCGATGCACGGACGAACTCTCGAACATCGTTTCGACCCAGGGGCTAAAAGAGGGAGCTCGTCCTACCGGAGCTAGATTAATCCGACCTTTGTCCCGTTTTCACGGTAAATGCCGATTTGGTGAGGAGTCACAGCAAACCCGTCGCGAGCTGTAGTTCTCTACTGAAACGATCCCAGCGGCGCGCGATCGGGAGTGTCCAGCTGCCAGAACTGCCAACCGTCGCGCTCTTCGACGTCCCCGCTGATGTGCGTGGCAACCGCGCTGGCAGCAACCGAAGGATTGTCGAACCGTCTGCCCTCCATCGGGCCTGCGGTGATCTCGAGTCGCTGCGTCTCGGGGTCGTAGCGACCGCTCAGCCGATAGCCCTCGCAATCGGCGACCACCCGTACTCGGTTGTCGATCACTTCTTCCTCCACGGCCGCCTTCGCCGACTTACGAGGCACTTTCACCCGTGGAGTGCGAACCCACGTCTGTTCTGGGCCGAGATCGATCGATGTGTCCAACGTCGAGCTCAGACCCAGCAGGTCCCAACGCTCGCTGCCGTGCAGTACTCGGTCCACCGCGATTGCGTGATGTCCGGTTCTGGTACGGAGTGGCGAATCCTGGACCCACAGGTCGACTTCTCCGCGAATGTCGGTGGCCATCTCCTCGGACGAGACCATGTAGAAGCGCGGCTCGTCGTTCGCGAGATCGACGAACACCCAGTACGAGGATCCGGTGTCATCACTCTCGAGCGATTCGTCCTGCCTGCGGGCCTTCCAATCACCTGTGACCTTGGATCGCACCCGAACTATGCACGACGACGTGCCGTCCATCGACCAGACCTGCACTGGATTGCGACGCGACGTCGTGAGCCGCTCCGCACGTCCACCGCGCTGAGCGACGGTTCGTATGAATGCCTTGATTCCCCGGTCGGATGTGTCTTCCACGGATTGCCACCTTCAGCCTCGAGAGCGCCCCGTACTTATGAAGAGCGGTGTTGCGACGGGTGGCGCTCGCACGACTCGGTTTCCCTCACCCTACTGCGTCGATGCATGCTCGAGTAACCGCAGAACACCCCACCGGACGAGCGCCGGTTACCGTGGTGACACAGAACTCGGGCAGGAGGTACCACCATGACGGTCGAGATCACCCACGACAATGCCGACCATCGGTTCGAGATCTATGTCGATGCCGAGTTGGCGGGCTACTCGGAATACCTCGAATCGGACGGCTCCAGAACGTTTCATCACACCGTGACGCTTCCGCAGTTTCGCGGCCGAGGGCTTGCCGCTGCCCTCACCGAATATGCACTCGACGACACCAGCACGCAGGGACTCCGAGTTGTCCCTACGTGCTGGTTCGTTCGCGACTTCATCGCGGCTGCGGGCGATCGCTACTCGCATCTGGTCGAGCCCTGACAGTCAGCCCCGAAACGACATCGCCTCGATGCCGATCTCCGATTCCGATTCGCAGTCGTTCCACTCAGCTCCCTCCGTGACCTCACTTTCACGTGAATCCGATTCTGCGACAGTTGTTTCGGCAGCCCGTTCCGCCGCGACCCGACTCCGTTCGTAGTTCTGCGCACCACGCGCGACGCGTTGTCGATGTTCGTTCAGGATTTGTTCGTAGTGGTACATCTGTTCTCCTACAACAAGAGTGGACGCCGAACGCAGAGCATTGCTGCGCGGCAGGGTCTTGGATCGAGTGCAACATCGACTGGGTCCGAATGGACCGACAGCCCCGAAGCTCCACTCAGAGAGCATCATCGATGAAACTCGCAGACCGGATATGAACGACTCGACGGCCTGCGTCATTCGCTGTTGTTGCCATTGTCCACCTCCACGGTCTCTGCGATGTCCCTGTGCAACGATCATGCACGGCCGTGGCGACGAACTCCACCGATTAAAATCGGCACGCACGACGCATGAGTTTCGGCCCTCGAATTCGGTTGATTGACATGCCATTTCGCAAACACCTGTTATCCGGACGACGCGGAGCCGAAACGACGCCACCGTGCGATGCTCGACAGTCCTCGGATCTACCGTCACCTGAGGTGAGGTCGAGACTACGAACCCGCCAACGCGGTCGCGTCCGCAGTCCGCATCCGCCTCGCGCGCCGGCACCGGGGTTCTGGCCGTCCGCAAATGCGCGCGCGTCTGTCAGGTGCGCGCGAAATGGCCGGTGGTTGGGGTGCGATTGTGCGCGCGCCCTCTTTGCCAAGCTTCTCGTGAGTCATTCGAGAAGCTATGGAGGGTTACCGCATGTTGAGTGCTGAATTCACAGGGGAGCAGATTCGGGAGATGGTGTTCGAGTACTGCCGGTTGCCGTATGGGAAGCATGGGCCGTGGATGGCAGCGCATCCGTCTGTCTTGAGGGGCATGATGACGCGGTGGCGGACGGCGGTGTTCGACGGCGACGTGGACCGCGGGCTGGTTCCGCGTCAGACTGAACCGATGAACTCGCAACCGAAGGGCCGGCAGGGAATGGTCGAACGGCGAGCCATCGAGACGGCGCGCCACGCCGAGGAACTCGCCCAACGTGACGCTCAGATCCGTGAACTCAAGGAGACCAACGAGCTGCTGGGAAAAGCTATCGGGCTCTTGCACACACTGAACGTGCCCGAGCCCGACGACACCCCACCGACACCCGATCCCACCGATTCCTGAGCACAGAGAACACCCTCGTCGGCGAACTGGCCCCACTCACCGGATCGGTGCGTCGAGCATTGACGATGGTCGGGTTGTCCCGCTCGACGTGGCATTACCGCCGCAACCCCCGGGTCAAAACCGAACACCCTGTGCACCAACGAGATCGGCAGTATCCGAGCAGAATCGACACCACCGATCGCACGCGGGTCGAAGCGTTGATCGACACCGGATGGCAAGGTGGCAACTCGGTCGATCACTCCTTCGCCACCGCCTGGGACACCGGAACGATGATCGCCTCACGGCGCTCGTGGTGGCGCATCGCAGCAGCGGTGATCGACCAACGCAACCGCCCGAGCACACCGACCAAGAAAAGCACCCGCACCCCGCGCCCGATGCCCGTCCACACCGCCACCGCACCCGGTCAGGTGTGGAGTTGGGACATCACCGATCTGCACTCACCGTGGCGCGGTGCCTCGTTCAAGGCGTACTCGATCATCGACATCCACTCCCGGCTGATCGCGGGGTGGCGTGTGGAGGAACGAGAGAGTGATCACCTCGCCGCAGAGATGTTCGAGATCGCCATACAGCGTTACGGCGCACCATCATTCGTCCACGCCGATTCCGGTGCCGCGATGCGCTCGAACACTCTCAGGAATTGTTTGACCGCACACGGCGTCGGGCTCACCCACAACCGGCCGTACGTCAGTAACGACAATCCGTTCTCCGAGTCCGAGTTTCGGACCATGAAATACCGCCCGAACTACCCGGGCATATTCTCCGACATCGATACCGCCCGCGGACACCTCACCGACTACGTCCACTGGTACAACACCGACCACAAACATTCCGGCATTGCATTGTTCTCACCCGCAGACGTGCACTCCGGGAGCTGGCGACAGTCATGGACCGACCGCGATCGCGCCCAACAGGCCTACTACGACCGACACCCCGAACGGTTCCGCCGCCGCCCCTGCACACCACAACCGCCCGCAACCGTCGGAATCAACAACAACCGACTCCAGACAGCTTGACATTGAGCGGCGGATGGCGAATGCGCGCGCGTTTGTCGGGTGACCGTCGCGGGATGTCGGGCAGCTCGGGGGTGACGGCGGTGTCCGGGTCGACGACCCCGGTGTCCGCGAATGCGCGCGCGTCTGTCTCCGCATACTGAGTGCGCAGTCACGTCGTGCGCAGGCATCCGGTTCAGATGCCGGTCCTCGAATGTTGTCCGGGACGGTGCGTGGGTGTGTGATCCGGGGGTGGTTTCGAAATGCGGAATGCCCCCGACCGTGAGGTCGGGGGCATTCCGTTGACTTGTGTTCGGCGGTGTCCTACTCTCCCACACCCTGTCGAGTGCAGTACCATCGGCGCTGGAGGGCTTAGCTTCCGGGTTCGGAATGGGACCGGGCGTTTCCCCTCCGCTATGGCCGCCGTAACTCTGCG
>NZ_JALGQE010000020.1 GCF_022810405.1 Rhodococcus sp. ARC_M5 | reverse complement strand
CGTGACCCGGAAAGACCTGGATATGATCTGGCTGCGTGACGAACGACCGCTTCAGACTGCGGAAGATCTGTTTGGCACCCTCGAAACGGGTGTCGACACCGTCGGCAGCTTCGTCGAGTAGGTCCGGGCGGCCGAGATCACCGGCAAAGACGAAGTCGCCCGTCAACATGTATCCCGGAGCATCGGCGAAGGCACCGTCGGTCACCAGGAACGAGAGGTGCTCCGGGGTATGACCGGGCGTGTGAACGGCTTGCACGGTGATGTTGCCCAGAGCCAGCGTGTCGCCATCGTGGAGGCGTTCGGCCTCGAAGCCGTACTGCCAATCGTCGCCGCCCTCTCCTGAGACGTAGGTGACCGCCCCGGTGGCCTTGGCCAGCTCGCGAGTGCCGGACAGGTAGTCGGCATGGATATGGGTCTCGGTCACGGCGGTGATGGTCATGCCATGCCGATCGGCCAGATCCAGATACACACCGATGTCGCGGCGGGCGTCGACCACCACTGCCTCTCCTTTGGCCTGGCAGCCGATGAAGTATCCGGCTTGGGCGAGGTCTTCGTCGTAGATGCGTTCGAGAAGCATCGAAATCTCCTTGTCGATCGTGGCGGCGTTCGTATGGGTGTCAAGAATCCACGGTACCCCGTGGGGTATTTTTGCAGGTTCTGTGCGTCGAGGCGCACGGTTCCGATTCCTGCGGGGTGGAGGTGAAGTGGGCGGCATTCCACTGGGCGACCAGGGGCATCGCAACCGACTGATCCAGCGAGGCGCAACGACTCACAGCGCCACCGCAGCGGTTGCCGACCATCACGTCCTCCTCAGCCGTCCGGCACTCGCCGACTCGGGGCGGACGAGGGAATTTCATTCCTCCCGAGTGTGACGTTTGTCAGAATTGGCGACTAGCCTCATCCATAATGTACGTACATCCGTACGATCAATCAAGGAGAGGGTGGCGTATACCTCGGCACGTGTCCTTGCACCACCTGCTCGAACGCCGGAATGACCTTCCAACACGACTGCTGTCGATGCAGTGCACCTGGCCTCAATGACCACCAATGTCGTGACCACACGGCTCGCGCCCACACCGACGTCAGACCGGATGCGCACCCGCCGCTCGGGGACGCTCACGCTCTGGACTTCCCCGATACATCCTTCGACACCATGGTGTGCACGTTCTCGCTCTGCGCCATCCCAGCCCCGGACATCGCGCTCTCGGAAATGTCGCGAGTGCTGCGTCCAGGTGGAACAATGCTCCCCGCCGATCACGTCGCCTCGTCGATCCGGCCGGTTCGATGGATCCAACGCGCCCTGAAACTGGTGAGCATCCCGATCGGTGGCGTGCACTTTCTGCGACGGTCCTCGCTCGCGATCACCGGTGACGAGAGCTTCTCCATCGAGGACATCGACCGGTTCACTCTCGGTCTCGTCGAGCGTCTTCACGCCCGAAAGGTGTCCTGAACGGGCAGGTACGATGGGCGCGGCACGCGCGGCCGACCATATTCCGGTACTTCTGCCTCGACGAACGCGAGAAGCCGCTTCAGCAGTGCATCCGCACGGTCGTCGAGCGTTGAATCGACGCCACCGAGTAGCTCGTGCGCGTCCCGGCGTGCCTGGGTCCCGTATTCGTAGTATCCGGGGTCGAGTACCGAAGCCGAGGCGGGCTACGGGACGAGCTGTGCGCTCGGTTGCCGTGCCTGCACCGAGTGGAGTCGGTGCACAGGTACTCGCCCGTCCAGGTGGGCTCGAACGATGTCGGCGACCGCACGGGACGTGAGTGGGGTCGCAATCAACGGGGTGTGGCCCAACCGGTCGATCGCAGTCGACAGCGGCTGCCGATCGGCCGGATCGACGTACCGGTCGAATCCGCCGAGTCCGGTACCGCCCACGGCATCGAGAGCATTCGGGTACTCGGATACCGCGTGCGATGGCCCAGCACCTCCAACAAGCGCTGATACACCATCCGCGGCGAGATACCCCGCCCCCGTCAGTGCCGGGGGAAGTGACAGTGTGGACGCCGCGGCCTGTGTCGATACGAAGGGCGTCGATCCTTGGATCGGCGGTGACATTGCAGTGCCGCAGGGCCGCGATCTGGGTGTACGGCAGACCGGTCGAGGCGAAGATCAGGACGCGGGCGTCTCGCCGCGCGAACAGTTCTGACGGCCAACCGGATTCGGGGAGGCGGGCGATGATGCCGCCGATCACGGCTGCCAGCTCGTGCAGGCGCGCCGTACGCGCCACGTCCAGCGCAGCCCGAACGATCTCCGCGCGCCCCGGAGGGGGTAACAGCTGCCGGGAATGGGTGCCGTCGATCACCGCGATCCGGCGGCGTTGGGTCGTCGACGTAGCGAGGTGCACGTGGAGGACGCCGCGACGACCTGCAGCCAACGTACCCACGCGCAGACCGGGCAGGATTCGTGACGGCCGGTGAACGGTAGGGCTTTGAAGGCCCCGACGCCGTCCTGATCGGTCTTCGACGCCCGAATCCGTACGTGCGCACCGTCGAGGCGGTCGCGGCGGACACCGCCGCATTCGAGCGCCACGAGTTCGCTACGACGAAATGCGCCGGTATAGCCCATCAGAAGCAGCGCGGTGTCGCGCCGTTTGAGGACCTCCGACGCCCACCCGGTCACACTGAGACGTGCATGATCGACGATGGTGGTGATGTCGGAGGTCAGCAGCGGTGCGCGTGGATTGCGTGGCCGCTCGCCCGCCGACGCGTAATCCCGCCGAATACTGGCGAGGGTGGCGCGGACCATCTCGTGCCCGCCCGGGTTGTCGTGTCTGGTAGCGCGGTGGCGTCCGCGCGACCGCCGCGATCCATTTGCCGAACGTCGCCGGCGCATACGCCCGCATCCCGTCGTCGACGGTGAGCGTGTCCGCCGGCGGCGACGAGATAGGCCGCCACCGTCGCGGGATGCGCCGGTAACGAGATATACCCGGTGGCGGCGCACCAGGTTTCGAAGCGTCTCCACGCCGAGGCGTAGGCCCGCCGGGCGCCGGCGGAGCGAGACGCAGCGATCGAGCGCTCGATCCGAGCGGCAACCTCCGGCGGTAAAGCAGGAAACACCGCCGCACCACCCGACACGCAGCCGGAACCGTGTTCGAGCCGTCCGCGAGCTGGCGTTCTGTCATATGCAGGACTGTAGCGGGCACCTCCTACACATTTATCGAACAGAAACTACGCTCACCTGGCGTTTCCTCAAGGACGGTGCGGGAAGGAAAATTCTCGTCGGTCACCGCACAAACAACGTTGGTGACTATGACCCCGGCGCGAAAACGGGCTTCTCGGCTGTCGCCGCGCATGCGTCGCGGACGACCCCGCTCCATCGGGCGATAGCTACGTCGGCGGATGGTGCAGCGGGATCCCGTGGTCGAGGAACAGTTGCACCGTCTCATCCAGCTCCGCTGCGGTGCGGCACCCCCAGCGCAGGAAGTTGTACAACGAACTGGCGGATGCGGGATCGACGCGCGCTGCCGCGATGGCGGCCTCGGCCGCAGCGTGCGCGTCAGCCCACAGATCGCGCTCAGGTGCGAAATAAGACGAGCGCGTCGGAGCTGTCCCGGGATCGACCGGCTCATAGGGTCGTGGGCTCAGCAGAGAGGCGTGCGCACCGCCGGCATCGATCTCACCGCTCTCGACCATCGCAATGCCGATCGCTGCGGCCTCGAGGACTGTCGCCTGCTCGTCCCAGTGCAGGTCCTCGAACGGAACCCACGCGGTCCGGAGCGGGCGAGACCGACCGGCGGCCTTCCAGATCGCAACGAGCCTCGTCGCCCACCGTCCGGTGCGAACCAGTGGCGTGGACACTTCGTCGACGACGGTGCGCAGAAGCCGGAACCACACTGCGGCATGTACCCGGCCTGGGCCGAGTTCCACCCATCCCGTCGTCAGAGCCTCGGTGCTGCGCCGATCGAGGTCCGTGACCGCTGAGGGAACCGGAACGGGCGAGACCCGTTCATGCGAACCGAACCGGACCTGATCCCAGAAGATTGCATGACCAGGGAAAGCAGAGCAGGGTTCGAGTCGACAACGGTGGTCGAGGCAGCTGCTCAGCACCGGATATTGGTGCAGCAGAGTCATGTTGATATCAGCAGTGGATTCGAGGCTGTCGATACATGCCGGGCATGCCCGACTGCGCGGAGTGCTCGCCCACGGCAACCATGCTTCGCTCGTGGGTGTGCGGCGTCGTCGATCCTCCCTCGCGAGGTCGGCCGGTAGCAGGATCGAGAATTGGTGGACGTAGGTGTCGAAGTCGCAGTCGGCGGGGTCGGTGCTGTCGAGCAGCCACGGTGTCCACCCCGCCAACGTCATCATCCGCACCCTCTCTACCGGGACTGCGCCGCGACCGGCCAGCTCGGCAAGTATCGGCTCCGGTGTGTAGCGGTCGAGATCCTCGACAGAACAATCGGTTTCGAGGTCTGCAAGCAGGTCAGAGGGCCTGATGTGCGGATACAGCTCGCATATCCGGGCCAACCAGGACGAGAGGGCCTCACCTGGCAGTGGCTGCGGGTGCAGCGGCCACGGGCGAACGTACGCATCATCGGGCATCGCCGCGAGCCGCGCGTTCATGCGAGGTGGCGTTCGAACTGGCGGCGTCGCTCCGTGGGGCCGAGGTACGGAGTGCGCGTGAGCACCGATGAGGTGATCGCTTCCTCTCCGCTGTCGACGGCGGTCACTGCTGCGGCTGTGAGCAGCGTTGTCAGTTCACCGATGGTGCCCTCGGAGCGGGTGAGGAGGTAGTCGGTCATCTCCGGTGATGTCAGGTGCGAGGGTGTGCGGAGGGGGAAGCTCGTGGTGAAGCTGGCCAGCAGTGATCTGGTGTCGGCAGTGTTGGTCCAGACCGGCAAAGTCATGGGGTGGAATCGGTTCTCCAGCTGGGGATCGGTCCGGATGGCGAGGTAGGCGTCGCGGGTTCCGACAGCGACAAGAGGAATGCGTAGTTCGTTGCCCAGGAACCGCAGCACGTTCAAGAATTCGCGGCGGACGTTGTCACGGCCGGCGAGAACATTGTGGAGCTCGTCGATGATCAACATCTTCACGCCGGTGCCGCGGAGCAACATCAATGCTTGCTGTTCGAGTTCGTGGACCCGATTGCGTGGTCGGGTCGGTGTTCCCAACGCTGTGAGCAGTGCGAGGTAGAACCGGCCGGGTGACGGGTCCGGGGGCATCTGCATGCACAACACCGGTATCTCCTCGCGGTCGGACAAGCTGATCGGCGGATGAGTGCGCCGGAACTTTTCGATGATCATCGACTTGCCGTTGTTGGTCGGACCGAGCAACAGTAGGTTCGGCATACGCTGTCGGTCCGGCCACGACAGCAACGTCTCCAGATGGTCGATGACCGTACGGGCCTGCGGATACCCGATCCACCTCTCCGACCGGATCAACCGGATCCGGTCCGCGTCGTCGAGTGCGGTGAGCGGTCGAACCGACTCCCGCAGGTGCCCCAAATCCTCGCTGGACGACTCGGTGGTTTCGTCGCTGCTTCCTGTCGATGCGGTCATCGCGTCACCATTCCTCGATGTCGCTGAAGACCGGTGTTGCGGTGCCGGCGTCCGCTCGAGGCTCCACCGGCGGGTGGATCGCCGGGATCGGTGCAGACGCGGTGCCGGTGAGGTGTGTGCGGCGGGCGCGGTTGCGCCGGGCTTTGCGGGTGGCTTTCTGCGAGCGGTCGGTGACCTCGCGCATCTGCTCGATCATCGAAAACAGTGCGCTCTCATCGACGTTCGACCGACCTTGTTCGCGGAGACGGGTGATAGCAGCTCTGTGCTCCCACAGTGTCACTGCGGGATGTGACATCGTCCGGTACGGCACCTCGACATAGCCGGCACCGTCTGGTTCGAGGACCCAGATTCTGCTCAAATCTCGTGGGTCACGTCGTATCACGAACCGTCCCAAGTCCTCTCGCCGCGCAACCCACGGTTTGAGCGCGTTCGAGAAGTAGTGCACGTGATCGAGGACGAAGCCCGTGCGCGTCAGACGTCGCCGGATGACGGGAAGAAAGTCCACCAGGAACGCGGTTTCGCCGAGCACCACACGAGGGGCATGACCAACTGCGGCGACCCCGCCGGCCCACACGGCGGCCGGAGTGTTCCCGATCCCTTTGTGAACACTCGCGTGATACGAGGCTATGGCCAGGACCAGCCAGCGCTCCAACTCACGCAATGTCAACGTCGCATGCTTGTCCGAGTCGTAACTTCCTCGGTCCGCTGGGTTCGAGAAGGTGGTCCCAGGCAGCTCGTGCACCGCCGTCATCGCCGTTCCGATGATGCGTTCGACGATCCCGCCGTAGTGCGGTCGGCCCGGAGGACGGTATTCGAGTGTGATGGCGTGCTGGGCGCATCCGCGGCGCAGCGCTTCGCTTTTGAACTCGGAGGCGTTGTCGAGATACAACTGTTTCGGTTTCCCTGCCATCGGCCACTGCACCTGTTCCGCGAGCTCGCATGCCTCCAGCCATGTCTGCTTCTCGCAGCACACGCGGCCCAGGCACAACCCGACCGATATCGACGACGGCGGCTCCAGAGTGACGACGAACCCGAGTACGGAACGGCTGAGGACATCGATGGCGATCGTCAGGTAGGGGCGACCGATCGGTTGCCGCTCGTACTCGTCGACGACCATCAGATCGACGACGGTGTGGTCGATCTGGACCTGATCGAGAATCCCCGAAACCGTCGGTGGACTGTCGCCGGCGGACTGACGTGGGCGGGCGGCATCGGGTCCTCCGCGTGACCTGGCCACCGATGCCGGATGGAGCGCGGCGATTCGTGCGGTGACGGTATTTCTGGCCGGCACTGGCAGACCCGCGCGGTGACAGGCCAGTGCTATACGTCGGTGCAGCGCAGCGATACTCAGCTTCTGGCGGTGAAGAAAATATCGGGTGAGATGATCGCCGATCACTTCTTCGACCTCAGCCGCTACTCGGCTGCGGCCACGCCCACCCGGCGAGACCTTCGTCAGAAGATCGGTGACCGTACCTGTCCCGTCCCTGAGTTTGCCAAGCAACGCATAGACCCGACGACGCGACAACCCCAGTCGTTCGGCCGCATCATCGACCGCTGCCAAACGCACCGGATGCATCTCCAGCAAGGGAGCCAAGACAGCGAATCGGGTCTCTGCCTGCGCCCACCGCTCCCCCGACGCCGTCAGCACACCGGTCTCCACGACGTCGAGCTCCATCACAAGCCTCCCTGTCACCGAGAGCTGAACGCGCGACCGTGCACCGCACTTCCGACATCAGAATGTCAGAAGACACGTGCACTCATCCTCGAAACGCCTGCAAAGAGTGCAGCCGTCTTTTGAAACTGACAGATTCGGCCGCGGGGTGTCTCGATAAACGATCGTCAAAAAGGACTCCGAGCCTCGGTGGGGGTGCCTGAAGTCTCGGTCCCGCCGTAGGTCTGCCATCGCGCACATGTAGTGACTGAATACTTATGGGTGACCAAAAGGGCTGTGCTAGCAACGCTAGCTAGCACAGCAAGCGGGCATCCTCATTCAACGGTCTAGATGCCCCGCTTGTCGAGGTACTCACAGAGCGCTGCGTCGGTCAAGGAAGCAATACTGATTGATCGGTCCCCTGTCTCGTACCGCAGCCTGTCGACGGCTCTGTTCAAACGAAGCTTGGTAGAACTCCGTATCCGCACATTGTGCTGCTCAGTAAATTTTTCCGCGCCTGGTCCTGCCGCCGGCCGCGCATTGTGCTGAGCCAACGGTTCGTTCGTTGCCGGAAGAGTGGGCTCGTTTGTCGGTCTGATACCGCCAGCACTGGTCGGAACGTCGACGCTCGGCGAACCGGTTGATTCTTGCTGTGCTTCGAGCCCAACGCGCCTGGGTGAAGCGGTCGGTCGCGAAGGGAGGTCTGCAGCCGGATGGCGGCGGATGGCGGGTTCGCGTTGTGCGTTCATGCGGCAGGCTCTCCTAGGAGGTCGATAGACAGTTCTTTCAACAGGGCGTCGTAGGCGACTTGCAGGTCTATCGCCCGGCCTCCCTTGTAAGAATGGATGGGAGTGTGGCTGCTATGAGCGTCTTGGCGCGCCGCCAGCTCCGGGATCCCCGCTCTTGCAACCAATTCGCCGTATGCAGCACGCAACTCGTCCTCGCGATACTGATGCTCCGAGGTCCTTCGTTTCTTAGACAAGACGATCTTCTCGAGCTCGAGACGAGGGTTCGCACGCCGCTTGACGTTGGTGATGGTTTCCTCAACCTTGGTAATCGCTCGCACGCTGTCGATGGTGGGTTCGGTGACCGCGATGACTGAGTCGCAGGCGCAGAGGACCGCGAAAAGTAACTTTCCAAGCGACGGCGGGCAGTCGATGAAAACTGCACTGTAAGGCGACAGATCGACACCCTCAAGCGCGATATCCAACCGAAAGATCAAGTCGTTTGCACCGTCAGCCTCAAGATTGGCGAGGCTCTGAGTCGCCGCGATCAGGTCGACCCGATCCCATTCGGTTGCTACTACCGCATCCGCTGCTGCACCCTCGCCAGTGACCGACATCAGGTCGAAGGTAGTTCGCATGTCGTCATCAACGTCGACTCCCAGACCGGTCGTCGCGTTGGCCTGAGGATCCATATCGATGACGAGGACGTGTTTGCCCTTGTCCGCCAATGCACTCGCCAATCCGAGTGTTGTCGCTGTCTTCCCAACCCCACCCTTCTGGTTACATATCGCGAACTTCCTGGGTTGCTTCGACGACGTCGACATTGGGATTCGCGTTCCTTTCTCTGTTTGAGGATCAAGGCCAACGAACTTTTCTCCGAGGAAAACTGCGTTGGCTCGCACCCTGGACCTATGCCCTGCAAGCCTTCTGGCTCGCTACGCTATAGCCAATTGCTTCGTGTGCTGCGTTAACACGCGGAGCGAACCTTGCGACGAGTGCTTGGCTCGCTTGCGTAGCTCGCTTCGCTCGTCTCGCACTGTTTGCACGCCGAGCTGCAGTACCTTGCGTATCTAGCCAAGCGGATCTAGTTACGCTAGATAAACGTGCTCGACGAGCAACTCTCACTTGCCTCGCAAGCACCGCTTGTGTAGCACTCGCAACTAGTGCACCACGCCTATCTAGCGTTGTTTTGCTAGCTACGCCAGCTACGTTAGCGCAAGTACCGGCGCTCCGCTCGCTCTGCATCCTTTGCTAGCTCCGCTAGCTATCATTGCACCCATACCTTTTCAATTACTGCTCAACAGAACGCGAACGGAGCGAACCCGGTTAACTGCCCGTCTGCGCGCAGGGCGAATCTCACGTGCAACCGCCCTCAGCAGGATAAATAGCAATGCTAGATGGCCTAGCACTCGCGTATGCCGAAGCCCAAGAGTGTCTGTACAGGGCTGGCGTTGCAGAGCCTTGCAACACCTTGCTCCACAGTGCGTCAGCCGAATCCGCCGGACCCACGGTTCGGCGGATTGAACTGAGAGGCGAGATAACTGCGACGGACTGCGCCAGACAGCAACATCGCAAACCGAACATTCGCGAGCCTGTGATCACGTACGGATTGGGCGCTCTGTTCAACCCAGGCGAAATCATGCCCGGTGTCAGTACCGCTAGCGTTGCGAGCTCCGATAGCTATCATCACTAGCGTTGGCATTCATCACAACAGGTTGGACGGTCGTCTTACAAGATGATGACCTATGGGGTGTCGCGCGACTCGTCGGCTGCAACCGACTCAGCCTGCGGCGAGTTCAGCGTCGAGGATGAGGACTTGACGGTTGACTGCGTCCACAAGCGCCGCCGGCAACCATTCTCAAGGTGCGTAACGTGCGTCTTACCGACACCCAAGACACAGCGCCGCACCGCGAGGCTGTTCCCTGTCTAAGTCGTAGGAACGGTCGGAACCACGACTGCGCCCGAACGCAACCAATGATTCGGTGGAATACCGCAGTAACGGCGGGCCCCACGGCCACGAGGGAATCCCACACTTCGAGGCCCCAAAAAGCAGACGCGAAACGGACGGTCGTTGTAACTACCGGGGGAGGCAACGACCGCCAAGATCGCCTGGTGCAGCCCCGGGCCGGATCAAACTGGGGTCTACTACGGCGGCTCTTTCAAGTTGATTAGCAGGGACATTCATCCCGCCTTCGTTGTCACCCATAGTTCAATGGAGTTGACCCACGTAAATTGCATTTTCCGCAGCGTCTGGGGTGAAACACCAGTTCAGCACAGTTTTACGCTGCAGGCGTGTCTGTGACCTGCGCTAAGCTGCTCTGATGGACTTTCGACCAACCCGGACACCTGCGGTCGGCATGCCTGAAAGCATCGGGGCCGTGGCGGTTGAGCCGGAGATCCCACCCGCCGTCGCGAAGCGCATCGCGAGCGCCGTGCAGTCCTCCCGCTCCGAGGGAACACGTAGGACGTATGCGGCCGCGTGGAGACGCTTCACTAGCTGGTGCGAGTCGAATGGTCACGTGACGCTTCCGGCGCACCCGATCACTGTTGCCGCCTACCTTGTCGACGCCGCGGACACCCGCACGGAAACAGGGGAGCGGGCCTACGCCGTCGCCACTTTCGGCACCTGGATCGCCGCGATCAACCACCAGCACCGCACAACAGGCCATCTGTCTCCGACTGCCCACGAACTCGTCGCCGCCACCCTGTCCGGTATCCGGCGGGAGTATGCCTTGGCTGGGGACCGACCCCGCACCCCGCGAGACCCGCTACTGGTCGACGACATCAAACTCCTCGTCGGGACCTCCCGAGAACGGTGCCGCGGATGGGCGGACGAAGTCCTCGAACGCCGTGACTCCGCCATCCTGTTGCTGGGGTTCGCCGGCGCGTACCGCCGTAGCGAGCTGTCGGAGATGGTCTGTGGAGACGTCGCTGTGCATCGACACGACGGTCTGCACATCCGACTGCGGAAGTCGAAGACCGACCAAGAGGGCAGGGGAGCGATGAAGGCACTGCCTTACACAGACTCTTACGAGACCTGCCCACCCTGCGCGTACGTCCGATGGGTCCAGGTCGTCGCTGCGTTCGACCTCGGCGGCAGGCCATCAGTGATCCGGCTACTCCGCAATCGCGAACCGTTCGACGCGCACGTGTGCAGTGAGGGAGTACCTCGCACCGCCGCTCGCGCGCCGCTGTTTCGCGCAATCGCCAAAAACGGAAACCTCGGTGCCAAGCCGCTGTCCGGAGCAGCGATCCACCAGACCATCCGCCGGCGAGCCCACCACGCCGGCTTCGACCCGACCGCGCTCGCCAAGCTGGGCGGGCATTCCCTGCGCGCCGGGTTCGTCACCCAAGGCACCCGCAACGGAGCCGACGGATCCGCCATCGCCCGGCAGACCGGCCACGCCAGCCTCGACTCTGTCGAGGTCTATCGCCGCGAGCACGCGCCTCTCATTGGCAACGCTGTCAACGAGATCGGGCTGTGACGGGTCAACTGAGCAGAGACGCATTGGATATGATTGTGCAACAACGGTTCTGAGTTAGACGTGGTTCGGACCGAATGCGCAGACTCCGTTACCTTAACGCCGTCTGCGGTTAACTTCGTTGACTGACCGTGGCTTAAATGAACGCGAGAACGGTGCCGATTTTCGGAAATGGGCTAGCATGTGGCAATGCTGACAACACGTAGAAAGTATGTCTCGGCCCGCTGACTCAAACGGCGGCCAACATCAGGTGCCGCCCGACCTGTTTGCCATGACCGCAGATATTGCGACGCGCTACAGCGCTGCAATAGCGGTACACAGAGACCTCCTGGCACACATTGCTTCGACACGTGGTCCCACACATTCGGATCCGCGCTGGCCGGTAGACACCAACCCGCTCGAGGGTCCATCGCTGCTGGACGCCAGACTGAAAATCCACCTCCGCCACAGCTATCAAGACGCCGGGGACCTCGGATCCTTTCCTACAGAATCCAATCCGTTAGCAGTGCGCATTCACGTACAGGCCTTCGCGGCAACGTACCCCGACCGCGCAGCTGCCCGCAGCGATCTACTCGACGCCGTCACCGAGGTCGAAAGCGAAGCATGGACGCGCGCGCTACTCGGCGACCGTTGGGCCGACCACGCCTACGAACTGGTGAGGGACGAGCATCCTTCTGAACGCGTGCGCGATCGCATGTGGTTCAAGCAGCGGATCTACGTGGTACTGCTCGGGCAAGACGGGGAACCCACGCTCGCTCCAGACAACTTCGCCTTCCCAAGGCTATGGCATGGCATCTGCTCTGCCCGCAAGATCAGACCCCAATCCGCTTCTCTGGGAGCGCACATCGAACGCGTCGGCCCCTTCTTCGACACCGGCGAGATTCGGGATCCGAACACCGATGCCGATGGGGGCTGGCGGGTCGAGTTCACCGGACTCGACCCCGCTGACCTCACTGCCTCAGCCGGGGACGCCGCACGACATCTGATGCGCCGTGTTCGTATGCGCGGGGTGATCGACAGCAAATTCCGTACCACGCGCGTCCATATCGAAAACGACACTGCCCGTGTGTATTTCCTCTGGGCCAAGAACCCGAACACGTTCGCGCTGTCACTACCGCTACCTCAATCAGTCAACGACCTACCTGGACCGCCGGCCGATACACCCGGCTCCCTGGTCTCCGAGACTTTCGCGAACTGGCAGGAAAACTTGCGGACCGGATTGCTGTTCTGGGGCACACGTACACGAATGAGCGACGGGACACTGCATGTGTCATGGCCCACGGGTGGCCTGCAACGTGATCGCGCCTACTACATCGCGAACGTGCCACAGCACGACAAGTCCGGAGTCTGGCTTGCCGAAGCGGGGTTGAACATTGACAAAACCGTTGCAGCACAGTCATCCGGTCATCTCGCCGCCTGGCTGCAGGCATACGTCAACAACGCGGCCGGAAGACCGTTCGTCGCCCACGCGGCAGCAAGATGGGACGACGACACCACCGCGGTCGTCGATGTCGTCGAATCGGTACCGAACACACCAAGGTCTGTGCTGACGAAACTGGTCCAAGCAATCACCCACGCACTAGCCAACTCCGGCGCACGGACCATCGAATTGCATTATGTCGACCACGCTTTCGTGGCCTTCGGGTACATCGAACATCCCGGTTCGGAAGGCACGATGCACCTCGACGTCACCACGATGCCATGACTACGCCGCACGATGACGACGCTGATGCAGACCTCGACAATTCACCGAGGAGGCGTATGGAGAACCGTTTCAGGGAAGACCGACGCCTGGGGCTTTTCATCGCGGCCGTTACCACTCTCGTTCAAGCGGTCGCTCGACGCGATCGATGGCAGATCGCCCGTAAGAGCACGGGACCTTTGCTTCGAGACCTGTTGGCCGGGCGGTACGACGAGGTGTTCGTTGTCGATGTTCACGGCGAGCTGCCCTGGCTCGAAGACGTTCCTATTGCTGTCGCCGACGATCGCGTTGCTGTGGTCGTCGGGTCTATCCCCGCGTCGAGTGAATCCGGACCGATTTCGATCACAGCCGTCTTGGTCTCGCGCGATAGTCCACGGCTCTGGTTGGTCGCGGCGCTGAACTTCGAGCTCGTTGCAGACCGGGATTTTCAAAAACAGGTCCAGTTGGGGATGTTCGACGAGGAGGAGGATCTCGCGGCTATCGCAGCGCACGGACAACTCGACACCGAAGCAGCTGGCATCGACTGGGACGACCCCACGGTGGTCCTTCGGTCCGACGAGAAGGTCACGTGCACGGTCGCAGACGCAGTAGCCGAATTGAACGATTTCGATCGGTCGGCGTGGAGTTGGCTGGCCGCTGATTGCATCACCTTCGGTGGCATGTACCTCCGAGCAAGGCATCCAGAACTGGTACGCGAGTATCCATAGCCCGACCACTTTCGGCAGGTCAGTAAGTCTCGAACGAGTTCGCTCAACCGGCTCGAATTCGGTGATGCGGCCCTTGAGCGCAAGGCGCGTAGCGGCACTGTACGGCGAACCCCATCCGACGAAAGGAACCTTTCAGCGGGCCTGCAAAGGGGACTAGAAGTCGAGCCTCCAGGCGGAGGCTTCGGTCCAGAGACCGTCTTTGTTGTGTCGGTACTCGGTAGGACTGTCGGAGATGCTTATTGCTGCGGGGTTGAGCCAGTGTGTGGCGTCGGGTGTCCAACCGGCCAGGACGCTGGCACTGTCGCCGTCGAGCAGGTGCACCGGTACCGCGTTGCCGGCGGTCGTGAGATAGCCCCAGACGGTGAGGTGGACTGCATCGAACTGCTCGGCCACCGATGCCCAGTCGGGCATGTGCCATCTGCCGGCGCGTCCGGTCGTGTTGTACCAATCGTGTCGACGGGATGCGGTGACCTCGATGGGATGGTCTTCGACCAACCGCGCCCAGTCTGCAGGTTCGGTGATTTCGTAGATGCGTGGGTTTCCGTCCACGGCGACGGGTGAAACTCGTGCGCGGTCCCAACCCATGTCGTCTTCGGTGAAGTCGAGAGCCAATGCGGGGATTTCGTTTGTTGCGCGGGTGGTTTCGGGGCTTCCGGCGGCCATGGGTGTCGACCACCAGAATCCGCTGTACGGTGCTGCCGGGTCTGACGGTCGATCCCGAGCCGCGCGGTTCTCCTCCTCGATGAGTTCGGTTTTCCAGTCGTTCCATGCGGCAGTCGTCGGGCGTTCGACGGTGCCCCACCCTCCGAAGTGCTCGTCGTACCACCACACCGATCGCTGGGAGGTGAGGTCAGCGGGGGATCCGAACCACCGGGTGTGTGGTGCTGCGGAGATTGCTTCTGCGATCCGCCGGAGTGGTCGACCGAGCTCGTGTGAGTCGAGGATGACGTCGATTTCGTCCGGTGGCTGCCAATAGCGGGCATAGCCAACCGTTTCCATCAATGCGGTCAGCAGATCGGATGCGGACGACGCCGTGAACGCCGATGTAGGGATGCTGTCGAGGGCGTCGGCTGATGCGCCGAGACCGGAGGGGCCGTAGTCGACGTACCCGTGGGCGGTGCGATTGAGAACCTGGTGCAGTTCGAACGTCGGGTCGAGGTGCGAGGCGAGAGACGCGCAGAAGCGCCGTCCGCGTGGGCACAGCAGTAGCGCTTGTACAGGGTCCATACGACATCACACTCCCATCGCCGAGCTCGAGCGTAACGTCCCGAGCTACGACACCGTCGCACCATCTTTCGTAGACAACTTTGCAGTACTGATTCTCTGCGGGTCTACCATCGCAGTGATCGCGGCCGGACCGACGTGGCCACGCGTGAGCGGTCAACGGGAAGGTTCGTAACCTGACAAGCCGGTCGGCAGATCGTCTACCTCTCCTGGGAAATCCAACAGTCATCAACTCGCCCGACCATTATGCGGCCGTGCCGTGGTGGTGACGGAGACGAGGGCGACCCGACGGTCGGAGGCGGTTTCGAACCGTCTCATATCAGCCACTCGGTTGATCATGATCGGTAGAACCCGATTGGCCGAGTAGTCTCTGGCACAGAGGATCTTTCGGCGAAGGGTAGTGCGCGAACGGTTCAGTCGTCGACGGCGAGATCGAGTACGAGGATCTCGGTTCGCACCGGTACCGAGAATCCTGTGCGCGGTGCACGGTCGTCGGGTTCCTCGGCCGGTCGGTAGACGTGCAGGCTCTCGGGTGGGTTGACCAAGTTGTAGAACCACTCGGTGCCGGCGATACGTTCGAGTTCGTGCCACCCGACATGTGAGCCGGTTCGAAAGTCGTTCAGAATCGAGACCAGTTGAAGTCGCTGCACGATCCCGGTCGTGACGCGGTCCTCGTCCACAGTGTTCGACCACGCTGTGAGCGGCTCACCGGGTGGCCTGTTCGGTGTGTCGAACGCGGTGACGCGGAGTGCTCCGGAGACCGTCAACGTTGCAGGTACGGGGATCGTCGAGGTGTATCCGAACCGGAGCCCACCTGATGTGGCCGTGGCGGGTTGCAGTCGGGTGTTCTGTTCGGGGGTGGACCCGAGGTGGACGACCGTGTCGGCGTTCGTCGCTGTCAGGTTCGCGGTGAGCGACCATCCAGGTCGCAACCCTGCCCACAGGCGGGCGAACGGGTCATTCCAGAACAGTTCGAAACGCACACGCTCGCCGAGTTCCGGTGGCCTGCTTCGCGAGTACTGCTGAGAATCGAAGATCACGGGCACGAGCATCTTCGAAGTATTGACCCAGTGACCCGTCGGACTTGCGTCCGGTCGTTTGCGCTGCGCGCCACGCCGGGCTGGTCAAGGATCTGGAAACGGGCGACACATTGGTGCGCGAGTGGCATGCATGGGAGTGCAAGGCTCTGCGAGAGCTGCTCGAAAGCTAAATGGACGACCCTCTAAAGGATCCATCCCTACGTATTTGAGTATGGAACGGGCTCTGCCCCAGCTTGAGTCGGCCGACCATGTGGCCACGACCGACGACAACAACCCTCAACACGCAGCTTATGCAGCTAGACGCAGCTTCAGGCCGTCCACCGTCTCGCTTGGCAAACCGAGCCACCCAATTTCTATTGCCACAGACAAGAAACTTTCCACTACAGTCAACGCGCGCTCCACGATCTCCCGTTCCTCGGGGTCACCGGTGTCTGCATGTTTGATCTTCTGCAACTTTTCGCGTGCCACAACTAACCCGGCCGCCGCAACCTCATGAAATATTGAGCGCTCGGCTACTTGCCCCCCATGTACGAAACAAAGAGCCTGAGCCCGCTTAGTGGGTCTACTGATGCCCTTACTCTTGTCGATGTACACGAAATCACTGCCAGCAGCTCGATCAGTAGCCTCCAGCCAGGCCAGAACTTGCTTATCAGGGAACGCTTCGCGAAACAACCTGTCAATCAACTCCACCAACGAGCCAGCGGCCTGCGCGACTCCATCCTCTGATGTGTTCAAAGCAGTGGAGGCCCCAGCTAGCTTCCGGCTCAGCTTGGCACTTATCTCGGCGAGCGTCTTGCGGGTGGCACCCGACAGAAGCGGCCGCAGGTTCTCGATGATTTCCCCGAGGTCGGATTCGCCAGGCAAATTCGGGTCGAATGCGATCGAGCTGAAATCGAAATTTGCCTCCAGTACATTCGTGAGTACCCCGTCAAGTGTCAGCACGAGATGCAGGACCGAATTCGTGGGACCAGTTCCAAACGGACCTAGCTTCGCTACCTGCTCCGGGGTAAGGAGGATTGCGCAGTCATCTACGGCAAGCGCGTACGGCTGTATTTTCGAGATCAACTGCCGCAGAGCGTGTGCCAACACGGTCGTGTCCGAAACCAACGCCGCAGCTAGCCGGTCGTATGCCGCCGCACCGATGAAACGGCGAAGAAATCTCTTCCAACTGTCGGTACCGGTCTTCTTAGCCCACCGCGGAACCTGCATCTCGGAAAGTTCCGTCAGACGAGCCGTGAACCGTTCAATCTCATCCCCAGATTCGGGAAGATCGAACGTCTCGATCAGCCAATCGAGGCGCTCCTCCGCGGATCGCAAATCGTGTGGGTCGACAAATACCATCGCGGCGGTTATGGCCGCGTCCAACAGGGTCAGAATCCAATCGTGCAGCTCAAGGATCGAGCGTTGCCCCTCCGGCAATTTCGCTAGTTCTTTCACAAGCTCGGACCTCCCCCAACTGGCGGAGGAAAGCGACGACGACTGCGGCGATTCGTTTGAGCCCATTGCTCTTTCCGTTCATTTTGCCGGACACCCGCGCCCCTTCCAGAACGCGGGTGTCCGTACAGAACCGAGGTCCTACTTGCCTTTGCCTGCACCGTTCTTAGTGCGATCGACGACCAAGTAACCTTGCCCCGATTTGGGGGTAGGAGGCAGCGGCTTGCCCTTCGTAGTGGTGCGCTCTTCCCCAGTGCGCCCGCCGCGCGGTCCGACGATCTCGACCTGCCCCGAGTTGGGAGCCCTGGTTCCGGGTTTCAACGGTTTGGAAGCGGCCATAATGGCGACTCCATTCTCGCGCATCCAGGTCTCTTGCAGACCGAGACGTATCTGGAACCGCAGCGCGTCGATTTGTTACGGAACACCGCGAGTTCTAGAGTCGGAAATCAACCACGATTGACCAATACCTGAAGCCTCGGCGTATATGCCCGAGGCTTCAGGCATATCTGCGTTCCCCATCTTAGTTGTGCAGTCCGACACATCGGACAGGACACGCCGTAGAAACCCAAGATGTAGCCTAACGAATCGGACCAAGGCACTACATCTGGTGACGGATCCTGCTATCGGGAACGTCCGGGCTTCAAGCTCAAATCTCTTATGCGGTGCCGCCAGTTCCATCCTGGAATGGACGATCTCATGGCAGCACGTTGCTGAGTGATCTGCACCATGGAGTACAACGTGGCAGAAACCGTTCATCACATGGACTTCCAGGTTCGCTCGGCCCCAGACTTCCAACTGGCTTCGAGCGTTAACATGCGGATTAGGAGCTTCGTCAACATCTCTTGACGGTGCGGTAACTTAACGAGGGCGACCTCACCAAGCCTCCTCGGGCTTGTGGGTTGTACTGGAGGTGCGGGGCGTGTTTACTGGCGTTCGGTGACCCCGCGCCCGTCGGCTTCGTCTGGCGGTCCTCCTAGTTCGCGGGTTTTCATATGTGGTTGCAAGAAGTAGAGGGTCAAGTCCTCGAACAATTCATCTACGACGGTGTCTCGTTGGCCGACGCGAACGCGATGCGTCGCTTACCGCCGGTGCACCGAGATCTGTTCGACAGCTTCGTGTTTGCCGCCACGGCCGTAGCGGTGGGGGAGAGCGACTGGAGCAGATTTCCGATCGCTTGCTTGGGCTATCTGTCGGCCGTGCACGGTGACCTCACGTTGGTGCCGCCGTTGATACCTCCCGACACCGCCGACGTGGTGGCGGACGTGCTCTCACGTTTCACACCGTTCAAATCCGGAGATGAGCGCGTTGCGGACGGTTCGCGCATCAACGAAGAACAGTACCGACTCGCGGAGGAATTGTTCACCCGTCTCGGAGGTGATCATGGGGACGGCGCAGGTGCTGCCGGGGCGAGAGCGCACAGCAGGATGATGTCCGCGCGTATTGCAGATGGGTTCGTTCATCCTGTGATCGGGGCGCACATCTGGAGCGATGTTCCTGCCGCTCCGCGGGCACACCCGGGCAGCGGCCCCGAAGTCACCGTTCTCGAACTCGTTGAGGGAATCCTCGCTCGGTGGCGCCAGTTCCCGGCCGAACGCGCTGGAGCCGAGCGCGACATCCTCACCGAAGCACGCTCTATCGGCTGGTCGGGGGTTCGCGCGCCCAGGAATACGGACGCTCCTAGCGGCTGGTACGCACACTCACCCGAAACCGCCGGCGTCATCGGCCGCGAGGCACACGCCACCAGTGAAGATCCCGCGCGTCCTGTGGTCGACGAGCACGTGCGACCGCGACACGAAGATCGGTGACCGCACTGTGACGGTGAACCGGCTCGCTATGCGTACGGGTCGTGGGGGACTGGTCGCTCACGTCGACATCCTGGTCGAGGCAATCGCGCGTGGGGATAGGTGGGCTGTGGCGCGCCGCGCGACGGGCCCACTGCTGGAGCAGTTGCTGTCGGGTGATTACGACGACACGTTCGGAACGTCAGCGGAATCCGATCGATCCGTGGGTCTGGGCGGAGCGCCGGTGGTTTTGATCGACGGCAACGTGGCGATTGTGGTTGCGCCGGTGACGAACTCAGGATCGGGGTCGGTGGGCGCGGTGACGGCGCTGCTGATCCGGTCTTCGACGCCTGGCACGGAGAGGCGGTGGTTCGTGGCGTCACTGACTCAGGACCAGATGCTGGATAACGAGTTTCAGCGGCGGGTGCAGCACGAGTCATTTCCGATCGACGCCGACCTCGACATCATCGCCGCCCACGGACCCCTCGATGTACGCGCTGCATCGATCGACTGGGACGACGACTCGGTGATCCTTCAGCGCTCTGACACCGGTGTGGTGACCGTGGCGGACGCGCGCGCCGAGGCGGCGACGTGGTCGCGGGAAAGCTGGCATTGGCTTGCCGACGAAGCGCATACATTCGCCGGCTTGTACCTGCGAGGGTGCCATCCCGAACTGGTGCGCGAGTTCCCACCCCAACACCCCCGCTGCGAAGGTAGTGGATGAAGGCACTGCCTCTGCTGCTCCGGCACGGGTTGATGTCGGGACGACCCGCTGCAGTTGCACTTCTGCCGCTGTCGGGTGCGTTCGAGTCGCAACCATGTCGTGACGGAAAGGTAGCTATAGCGAGTCCGAGTGGTACGGGATGCCCGGCATCGAGCGCGCAATTGCCGCGCGAGCGGTCATTGCGTGTTGAATTTCCTGGACTATCAACCGACGGCCCGATGGTCCAGTAGTTCGCGGTGGGCTACACCAACTGCTCTTGGGGGGTTTGCGCCTGGCCAGGCAAAGTTCACTCGGCGGGCGTACCGCGGCGCAGCCTCAAGCATCCAACTGCGATGCCCCCGGCGAGCAACGCTGTGCAGGTCGCAACCACAACTGCAACAGGGGCGAAGGCGCCGACCGCGCCGGGGTCGAATGCGGTCACCGATGCGCCGTCGGGTGTAGTTGATGTCCACCCGAAAGTGTAGGGCTGCAACGGAGGTGCGGACAGGCTGAATACGCACAGCATCGTCGGAAGTAGCAGTCCCGCTGCGCTGACGGTGGCATCCGGGGGTCCGGATGACAGCAGTGTGTAGACGATGGCAGCAGGAAGAACCACCGCGTATGCGATCGTCGACAAGGTCGAGTACGGCACCAGGGCTGAAACGCATATCAAGGCCAACACCATGCAGCCCGAGGGGACCGACGGCACCCGCCACGCACACACGGCACCTGCTACCAGGCCGATCGCCGCAAGTGGAACGAGCCACCATGCGTTCCACGCCATCGAACCGACGGACGTGGCCCCCACCGCGAGTCCGGCGCAGATGAACGCCCCACCACGCCCGTAACCAAGCGCGGCACAGGCTATGACCGCGAATGTGAGAACGGCAGCGACGACCCATTGACCGACGGACGCGGTGTAGTCGCCGAAGAACACGTAGGCGACCCACACCGCAAGGGCCGCTATTGCAATTCCCCATTGTCGTGCGTGCTGTTCAAAGTCACTGAGCGTCTGCGTAATAACACCGGCGAACAGCACAGCGCACGCCACCAGAACGATCACCGGCACTACCGGCCCGGGGTAGAACGGGTCTCCCGGTAGGCCGACCGACCATCGAAATTCGTCCGTCGGTTGTTGTGCTGCCCATTCGCCAAATCGATATCCGGCGGCGGCACCGAGAACGAGCGCGACGAAAGTGCCGCGCTGTCGTTGTGCCAAAAGCGCCGACGCGGCAAGCAGGAGACCGGCACCGAGTCCTGCCACCGACACCGACAATACGGTCGAAATATCGACCAGGGCAGGTGAGAGGAGAACGAGGGAACCGAGAAGGCCGGCGATGCTTACGACACCTCGCCTGGGGAGTTGCGCGGCAACACCGATCACGACGAGCGCGGCCAGGATCGCAACAAACCCTGCCCACGCTGGATTCAGAAAAGCCGACGAGACGGAGGAGTCGCGCTCCGCCACCAGCAAATCGGTAGGTGGCGTTGCCAACACCGCCCAACACCCGGTGAACGATCCCGCTGCCGCAGCAGAAGCGGCAGACAGACGATCCCTTCGCGTCATCATGGCGATAACCTAACGCGTTGCTGGCGTACGCGATGGCGGGCATAGGGGTTCAGTCATGGGTGCTGACACTGAGGGTCCTCGGGAAATGTGTTGCCGCCGAAGGCACAGCTGTTCTTCCCTGACGCAGCCGAATTCATCGCTGGCGCGCCGGCCACTTGTGTGCTCCAGACTACTGCGGCGCAGCCCACAAGTACGAAAGGTGGCGGGGCGTGCTCGCGTCAACATCTCTTGACGGTGCGGTCACTGTCGCGAAGCGATCTGCGTTGCGATAATCGAAAGATCCCTCTGCGCAGTATGGTCGGGCAATGTCGTTGACTCATGAGTGGAACCTCCTCGTGACTGCGCTGCGGGACGTGGCACCGGTGACGGCGCGAACGCTCCGGCCATGCGCGTCGACGAGCGCGGTGAAACGGGCCGAGGCGGCGACGGTTCCGTGGCCGGACGAGCTTCGCGAGTTCTTCGGCCTTCACGACGGGCAGAAGGAGGTCGGCGGCGCGGGACTCGTCGTTCCGGCTGGACGTTTGCTGCAGGTCGTGGAGATACCTCAGCGGCATTCCGACATGGTTGAAGTCATGGCGGATATCGTTGCAACAGAACCAGATATGTACGACGGGACCTACGCCGAGATCGTCGACAACCTGGTCGAGGCGGGCGTCGAGGCAGAAGATCACCTGTTCCTACCGGGGTACGTCCCTATCGCAGCATGGGATTCGAATCTGATGTATTGCGACACCCGTTCGGGAGAGATGCGGGGGAGTGTGTCGTACCGATCAGACGACGGCGGGCACCTGGGTGTGCCAACCTGGCCGTCTTTGGAAGCATTTGTTCGCGACGTCAGGTTGGCCGTGACCGATCAGATATCGATCGGCTGGCACACAGCAGCGGTCGACAACGGGGTACTGGACTGGGACATCGTCGAATGACGTTGCGGCAGGGCGAGAGCGCCGAGATGGCGGTACGGGCAGCAGCGGCCTGCCTTGGAGCGACCACCCTCCGAAACACCTGGTGTTGCGGTTCACCCTCGCCGGTGTCGTGCGGGCAGGCGCGTTGTCGGCAGACGGCGGCGTCCAAGTGACCATTACTCCGTGTCGTGACGGCTCACCCGCTCGATGGTTGACCGATCAGAGACGCGACGGGTGGGATCTGGTCACCCGAGGCCCGTCGGGTTACGAGCGTTACGCACGGTTGAGGTTCATCCCGGATCCGACTTACGACGGTCAGCGCGAAATGGACACCAACCTCGCCAACGACGGACAGCCCGAGATCGCCCAGCTCGGAATCGCTGTCTCCGCCCTCGCCCGGTTCACCACGACTGCGGACGTGTGCTATTTCCTGATCTGGGAGGACTACGAAAACCTCGACCACTTCAGGGCCGCGACAGTCTCGATCCCGGAGCGGCCCTGTTACCTCTTCCGAGGTACTGCGGAGGACGTGTCGACGTTGAAGGACGCCCGAGACGACTCTGGTGAGCTGCCGATTACCTGCGTTTGTGTGGCCGGCCGATCGTGCGTGGTGCATCGCCAACGACGTCGACCCCCACTTCGCCACCATCTGCGCCGGCGAGTCCGCTATCTCAGATCTTCTTCGCACCGCACGAATTGATACGACGCCGGACGATCCCACCAGGTACCCACCGTTTTACGGACTCTCAAGGCCACGGCTCGAAGAACGCGTTCGACGCGCTCGCCGAGGCGCAGTCTCTGCAGCGCAACGGTTTCTAGCGGGCGTTCCGTACCCTCGGGTGGCGGTGCCGAACAGGCACCGCTATCCGAGACGCAAGGAGGCACCTCCATGGCTGGAATCGCTGACAAGCTCGACAAAGCATACGAAGACAAGCCGCTCACCGAGCTCGTCGACGCACCCGTCGAAGCACTGCAGGGCGTTAGCCCTGGCGATGCCGAGCATCTCAAGGCCGCATTCAACATCAAGACCATCGGCGATCTCGGACGCAACAAGTACTTCCTCTGGGCGCAGTCGATCGCCAAGCTCGCCGAGTAAGACTCGAGTACGGCACACACGATGAAGCCACAGGACTGGCTACGTCCTGTGGCTTCATCGCAAGCCGACATCGATGCCTGTGGCGTACCTGCACCATCGACCGTCGACAGCGATGCCGTCGACGAGCATGCGCCCACGTTCGCGGCGGAACGGCCCTCGGCGGCTGTCCTCTGATCGGTCGGCCTTCAGCCCGGTACCGTCGCACTGTGACACCGAGACGGGGCAGCACGGTGGGCGGTTACAGCTATCAGTGGTCACTGTTCGCCGATTGGTGCGCTGCGGCCGATGTCAAGGCGCTACCCGCATCGCCGATCACGCTAGCGGAGTTCCTCGCCGAAAACCCCGCCAGCGAAGCGGTCCAGCTGCGCCGGGTTTCCGCGATCAACCGCGCTCACCTCGACGCCGGCCAGCCCGCTCCCGGACGCGTCACCTCGATCCGGATCGCAATGAACTCGATACGTAGCAACAGAACGATCCGGCGTGCCGCGCAGTACCAGACGATCGCGGCCCGACTGCCGACCTCCGGATCGACGACCGCACTGTTCGGTCGCCGCGACGCCGTTCTTCTCGTTCTCGCCGGAGCAGGCCTGGCCCACAAAGCCATTGCCGAACTCGACCGCACCGACATCACCACCGACGACGACACTGTGTGGATCGGCGGCCGCCACCGAATCCGCATCGCCCCCCACGACGCCAGCAATGTCGAGCCGGCCACGATATGGCACCGGTGGCACACCGTCCTGCAGTTCTCCGAGCGCTACCCGTCGACGACGTTGCTTACAGAACATCTGCAGCGCAACACGTTTCCCGATATGACCGGGCTTCCGCAGCGCAGTGGTCCGGTTGCGGTGCCGATCGACCGGTGGGGCCACCTACCCTTGCCAGTCACGGCGATGACCGCCGCCGAGGTCGGAGCGGTGATCACCAGGCACCGCACCGGGGCTTCGCCACTGCACACCCCGCGCAGCCTCCTCGTCAGACCCACCGACGGTGGTACCGATCGGAGTGACCCGATCGCCGCGCCTGAGCCAGTTTCTGTCGAGCTCGACTCCGGGTACTACCGCTCGGGTGTCGAGGCACGTCGACGCGCCCACACGGCGTTGGCCGATGTACCGGACATGGTCGACGACGTCGAGGACCGCATCGAGCAACTCCTGCAACGCACCCTGCAGCTCCTCGATTCATCCACCAGCGGCGACAGCACTTGATGCGGCACGCTCACGATCCGGCACCTAGGTCGTCGTCCAACTCGTCGAGCAAGAGATCGGACACCGCGCCGCTGCCGCAACGTGGGCGCAGCACCTGGATTCCGAGAACCGCGACAGATGACGTTCAAGGCTCAGGCGTGGGCTCGAGACCCGGTCGCCGATCGTCAACATATCTTGACGGCGCGTAGCCGCTCTTCATGCCATCGGCCGACATCGACACCGTAGAGGCGTCGCGGCACTTGCCCTAGCGCCCGGTGCTGCTTGTCGCCATAGCACGCCCGGATCTGCACCGGACTGCTGATCTATTGGAATGTATATAACCATATAAGACTAAGTCTGATACTTATACATACAATCAGATAGTATGAGTGCATGGAGTACGGACTGAACCCCTTCACACCCGGGTCTGGCACCCGACCCCCCGAGCTCGTCGGACGCACTGCCGAGCTCGAACGCTTCGACCTGTTGATTGCACGCGCGAAACAGCGCCGCTACGACCGCGGTTTGATGCTGCAGGGACTTCGAGGGGTCGGGAAGACCACGCTCTTGGCGACCATGGCGGACCAGGCTCGCCGCCACGACTGGGTGGTGGTCGAGGTCGAAGCCCAGACCAGTGTGGAAGGTGCCGAGGCCCTGCGGAGGCGTATCGCCAAAGATATTTCTCGCGCTGTACGGCGTCGCCAGTTCGCCGGCCCGGTCGCGGACAAGATCCGGCAGTTGACCGAAGAATTCTCGATGTCCGCCACAGCATTCGGTGTCGGAGTCGAGCTCGCTCGCTCATCCGGTGCCGAGAAACCTAGCCTGGGGGTCGAATTCGAGGACCTCGTCGAAGATCTCACCGAGGAACTCCGCAAGGACGGCACCGCGCTGGGGCTGTTCATCGACGAGATGCAGGAACTCGAACCGGCGCTCTTGCAGGTGATCCTGGCTACCCAGCACCGCGCGGCTCAGCGCGAGTGGCCGTTCTTCGTGTGCGGTGCCGGCCTGCCGAACCTTGCGCAAGCATTGGCCGACGCACGCTCGTACGCCGAGCGCCAGTTCGACTACAGGACCATCGGTCCGCTCGCCGACGATCAGGCCCGCGATGCGATCGTCACACCCATCACCCGGCTGAACCAGGACATCGATGCCGAGGCAACCGACTACGTCGTCGCGGCGAGCGACGGTTACCCGTACTTCCTTCAGGTGTTCGGTCACGAGCTCTGGCAGGCAGCCCAGCAGTCCCCGTTCACACTCGCCGACGCCGAGGACGCCGTCGACACCGGCCACGCCTCGCTCGATTCCGGCTTCTACAGCTCACGGTGGCTGCGGGCCACCGAAGCCGAGAAACGCTATCTGGTGGCGATCGCACGCAGCGGAACCGATACTCCGCGGACGGCAGCCCTCGCAGAAGCGCTCGGATCGAATCCGCAATCGATGGCACCGCACCGTGACTCCTGCATACGCAAAGGACTCATCTGGTCTCCCGCCCGCGGCCTGGTTGCGTTCACCGTCCCCGGGATGGCGGACTTCATCCGCCGCCAACCCAACGCACCGATTATCTGACCCCAACACCCAAGGACGTCGACTGGATCGACATCGAGCACGTCAATCGCTCACACCATTCAGCATCCACACAGCGCCATTGCACCAAGAGTCCAGTTCGGTCCGGCGTGGCAGCATCCAGCCGCGCTGGAGGAGGACCAGAGCGAGTAGAGCGAACAAGGCCGGTGCTCGGTATCACTCTGAACTCGTGGCCGATGCACACCGTGCGCTAGAACGGGTCCGGTGGGCCGGTGTTCATCACGGCCAGCATGTAGTCGTGATCGGGTGGATCGGCCGGGTGATCGTCGACGATCACGAACACTGATCGATCCGGCTCCGGCGGGGTGCGTGCTTCCTCCCGGGCTGCGAGCCATTCCCGCCAGACGATGCGTTCGGCGCGGTGGCGCACGATGCGGGCACGAACGGCCGAGGTGAGGCCGTGACGATGGCCGATGTCGTCTAGTTCGACGGGCCCGATACCGATGTGGGTGTTCTCGATTGCGAGGAGCCCGGCGACGCGTAGATCCAGCAGAGCCTCGTACCCGCTGGTGCGTCCCATCCCGAGGGCAGTGAACAACTCATCCGCCGTCAGAGGCTCTGCTGCGGCAACTACTGCGTCGTAGAGGACGCGGTGACGCCACCCGATGACACTCCACGCCGGGTGTACCGACTCCACTTCGGCTGGCCCTGCCACGGTATCGACTACCGCCGCTCGACCCGCATGTGTGGGCACTAGTGCGTACCGATCGGGGTTCTGGCCGACTCCGCGTTCGATCAGCAACAGCGGTGAACCTTCCATGTCCCGCAGCCGCTCCAGAACGGACCACACCGTCGATTCCGGGAGCATGCCAGCGGCGATGGACAATGACCGCCCACCGACACCGACGGTGGGCACACCTTCCACTATCTGCCCTGACACTGCGGCAGCCCACGCCAGTGCCTGAACGACTGCATGAGTAGTCCAACGATCCCGGCGATGAAGAAACTCGGACGCGACCCAGGTTTGAGCGTGGGTAAGCCATAAACGAAGAACCGGATCGTAGGTACCCCCTGTGTGCCTTTGCTTGTGCCCGGTATCCCGGACTGGGTCGGAGAGTGTCGATGCGGCCCAGTCGAGGGCGCGGGCAGTGTCGCGGCGGATGGCGCGTTCGGGTTCGGCGTAGCGGGCGTATGCGGCACGCACACCCGCCCATGCAGGCTCAGTGACGCGGGTGAGGATGTCGGTGGCGCTGGCTCCGGCCAGGACTGCGTGGGTGATGACCGATTGGCGTGCTTCCGAGCGTGAAGGCCAGCGGCGGGTGTCGATGCGGCCGGTGCTGGCGAAGTCGAGGACGCAGCGCGGCGGCGGGGCGGAACGGCAGAAACGTGGGTGCAGCCGTGCGTCATCGCTGCTGCCGAGGACGCGTTCAGAGGACGTCTCGGCGCGGATGTGAGTGTCGATCGGGCTGGTGCCCGTACGGCCCGTTCCTCCGAGCAGCGCTTCGAGGCGTTGGAGTGTGCCGGCATCGGACCCGACGGTCAGGATGTCGGCCGCTGTAGTCGGGTCGAGGTCGACGAGGGTGCGGTAGCCACCTTCTTTGCACTGCGAGCCCGGCACGGTGATGCACCCGGTTTTGTGGTTGGTCATCGGTGTGATGTCCAACGTGGGAAGTCGCGCTGCAAGAAGACGTAGCAGTGGCCGGATCTCGTCGGCGGTGACTGTTCTTCCCGGTGCCAGCGGTATCAGCACGTGGCGGCCGCCGCTGGTCGATTGATCGACGACGGCGCGGCCACCGCATTCGGTCAACCAGGCCAGCAGACGCGTCACGTCGGCGACAACGCAGCCGTGGCCATGGTGTTTGGTGTCGAAGTCCAGGGCAACGATGCCGGCGCGCTCGCGTGAGAACAGCGGAACAGCGGAAGGCAGTGCCG
Organism: Rhodococcus sp. ARC_M5; assembly: GCF_022810405.1. GTDB lineage: Bacteria > Actinomycetota > Actinomycetes > Mycobacteriales > Mycobacteriaceae > Rhodococcoides > Rhodococcoides navarretei. Next base: position 53,602 of record NZ_JALGQE010000020.1, on the reverse strand, counting down.
GCCTTTTGACCGTCAGCGGCCCCGCAGACACGTATTTACGTGTCGTCGGGTCGTAGAGACGCATCGATCGGCGCGCAGCAATGGCCGGTGCGAATCGACGCCACAGCCGGTCCGCAGTCGCATCCGGGTGGACGACACGAGCATTCAATCTTGTACCTACTTCAGGGCACGATGTACCCTGAGACATGTCCGCCAAGACAGTCCCTTCGGGGAAAGCAGCACAGAACGAGTCGCGAGTTAGTCACTCGCTTCTCTGACTTCAGAAGCCCTCGGCCCGCACGCCGGGGGTTTTTGTCATCTCAAGGTGCTGCGTAGATTTAGTTGGACTAAGACCCGAATGTCGATTCAGGTCGAGACGGCTACGCAGTCAAGGGCAGGACCCCCTGTTCATGCGCGCGATTCAGTTCGCGCGCAAGATCTTCGCGGTCGCTGGCAATCGCGATCAGATCAGCGACGTACTGACTCAGAGATGTCGCGCCAGCCGAGCTTCGCTGCGCCTTGAGCGTGTCAATCAGCTCCGACGGCAGTCGGACAGTCAGCGACGTCCGGTCACCCTTACTGGGCATCGGCATGGCACGGCCTCCTTCGTCTACTTCCGCGGTCCCAACCGGTGTCTATCCTGAACCAGAATCATTTTCGAAGCGTTGAGACACGCCGAGGAAGTCACCAGGAATTACACCTCTGTCATTCAAATGGTCTTCACGCGTTGCCGGTCCACTCTCGCAGCTGCGTCACACAATGGCCGTCGACCAATGTCTGTGGACGTGGTGGACACTATCTGGCATGGAGATCGCCCAAACCATCTCGAAGACTCTGCCTCATCCGCGCTACCGGTTGCCGTTTGCCGGAGACATCGTTGGCCTCGATACTGCCAAGCCGGTTCAAAAAGAGATGGCAATGGCCACCGAGCTAGGGGGGATCTACGAACGCAAGATTTTCGGCCACCGACTCGTGGTCGTCTCGGAACCGGAGCTTGTCGCGGAAGTGAACGACGAGAAGTACTGGGCAAAATTTCTCGCCCTGCCACATCGCAAGCTACGCGCCATCGGCGAAGACGGTCTGTTCACCGCGTTCAACTCGGAGCCGAACTGGCATCGCGCGCATGCTGTTTTAGGGCCGGCGTTCAGCAAAGGGGCCATGCGCGGTTACCACGAAGCCATGCGGGAATCAGTCAACGAACTTCTGACCTCGTGGGATAGCGGATCTGGTTCGGTAGACGCCTACGACGAGTGCTCAAAACTGACCTTCGACGTGATCGGGCGTTGCGCCCTGTCGCATGATTTTGGCTCGTTTCGCCAGGCCGTACCCTTTGCGGACGCCATCGCTCGCGTCCTTCACTATGTGAACAAGTCATCGAACGATGTGCCGATCATCCGCTCTGTCTTAGGACGAAGGGCGACGAGGCAGCACGATGAGGACCTCCAGTTCATACGCCACACTGTCGACTCCCTAATCGAACAGCGAATGGCCCAGCCTGACTCCAACAAAACATCTCCGGATCTGCTCGAACATATGCTCAGCACGCCAGACCCCGATACGGGCGACAGACTGGCCCTGGAGAACATCCGCAATCAGATCATCACTTTTTTAATCGCGGGGAACGAGACAACAGCATCGACCATCGCCTTTGCGTTGCATTTCCTGAGCACGCGGCCCGATGAGATGCAGCGGATACGGGCCGAAGTCGACGCCGTCGCTCCTGATGGCACCGACATCGAGTTCGAGAATGTGCCCAAGCTGCGACGGACACGACATGTAGTCGACGAAACTCTCCGCCTGTGGCCCGCTGCACCCGGCTACTTCCGCAAGGCTCGTGAGCGCGGAGCAACTTCGCTGGGCGGGTACGAGGTACCCGAGGGTTGGGTTTTTGTTCTCCTTCCACAGCTGCACCGCTCCCCGGAGTGGGGGCCAGAGGCAGACAAGTTCAACCCCGACCGGTTCGCCACAGGCCAGGCCAGCGACACCAACCGCCGCATCTACAAGCCATGGGGCACTGGTTTGCGAGCGTGTATCGGCCGCCAATTCGCCTTACACGAGGCAGTGCTTGCGTTAGCGTCCATCGCTCGTCGGTACGAGATTCGGGCAGACCCCGGTTACCAGCTCGATGTGCGCGAAGCAGTGACAATGAGGCCACACGGCGTCAGACTTTCTGTTTCGCGGCGGCTGTGACTGTACCGTCGTCGGTCTAGGTCGATCAGGAAGGGGAACCTGTGGACATCGCGAACAGCTGGCACCTGGTGGAAACCCTGGTGCCGGGACAGATGACAGTCATCAGTACTGGGGGGAAGGTCCGAGATTGGACCAAAATCGATCGCTTGTCACCTGGGCCTGAGTTCGATCTGCATGGTTTTCTGGAACTCACACGCAGTTCTAGCGCCCAGCAAGATGTGCTCTTCAAAGGCCGTCGGCGTGAAGCTCGCATACGCGCAGTACCAGTTCTGGGGCCGTCAGGGGAAACCCACGGCATACAGGTCTGGGTGGGGGACCCGGAGGTCGAACCCGATCCTGTGCGCATCGTTTCCGGAATAGCCTGGCTACTCGAACGCACCGTCATCGAGCAGACGGTCGAGGCTTCCGCGATGTCCGGCGTCTCTGCTGCTGATCACGTACCAGAACGAACCCCGGCTGAGTACAACGCCAAGGCTGTCAAATTCGATGGGTCCGAGGAGTTGTTCGCCCAGGCATTGGTCCCTACACACGGTCAGAAGTGGGAGGGCCCGATGTCCGTTCTCCACGCAGATGGCCGGATCATGCGTTGGCATTGCTGGGGGAGGGGGAGAACTGACCCTCCCAACGTCGGCCTCAGGCTGCTATGGCACGACGTGACAGACACAACGGAACCCGACAAACCGACATTGGCTGAGCTGGGAATGCCGAGCGGCCTCGAGAGCGGTGGAACACGCATCGCTGTATTCGACGGCCGAACCGGGATTTTGACGATGTGGTTACCGGAAGCTCCAACCTGGGTGAAATGGCGTGACCTCACAAGCGGGTGCGGCGTGTTGCACGACGACGACCGAGCGACACTGTCAGATGCTCTGGAAAAGTGGACTTACGATACGTCACCTGTGTCAGCTGATGTACGCGTCCGTGCAATCGACGGCGGCGACGCGACCGGCTGGAAATGGCAGCAAACCCGACTCGAACTACGGCCCTACCCTGGGCAACTTGGTGACCGGCTGGTCCTTGCGGTGCTCCCCGCGCTACAACCTTCCGAGCAGGTGCTAGAGGTTCCCACTCCCTAACTGATCGTGATAGCTTCGCCCTCGGCACCTTCCGCTCTCCCGAAGAGTTGAAGATTTCCTGTCGGCCGCATGGCCCCCAGACGCAGCCTTTTGAGCACCACGTGGAACACATTTCACGTGGCTAACAAGCACGCGTCTTGGAGCCAGAATGTCAATCCAGAGTCAGGTCCCCAGTCAGGCCGGTTCGCCCCGTGGCCGCTTCCGCACACGCTCGTATGCCTCGCTGACCCGTTGCGCCGGGTACCCCAACGCTTCCGCTATCTGGCGGGCGGCCGGCGCGCTCAGTTTGCTCTGCCCGCGCTCGAGCGCCCCGATGTACTGGCTACTGACGCCGATTTCGCTCGCGAGCATCCCCTGGGTCAGCCCCCTGGATATTCGCAGATCACCGAGGTATTCCTCGTCCTCCGGCACTGAGACGAAATCACTGATCTCGCTCCCGAATTCCTTAGCGCATCGAGCAAGGGTGTCTATGCGGGGATGGGACTGGCCTCGCTCCCACTGTGAGTACGTCGTCAAAGCCACTCCGAGAACACGCGCAACCTCGGCACCACTCAGCTTGAGTTCAATTCGTCGTGCCCGCAGCTTGTCAGGTGCGAAACCACGCAACCGACGCCTCACCGATGGAACCTCACGAGAGGACACGATGCCACTTGTCCCAATTCGGTAGCACATAAAGCATGTTTTGATGCTAGTGTATAGACGCGGTTGTTTAGACGATGCGATTGAGGTTCGCCCCTGGGCGTCGGTAGAGCAAGATTCGGCTTACAGACGCACACTGCATCAACCGCAGCGTCCAAGCATCACTGATACGCCAAAGAAAGCGAGAAGCCAACTGACACAGAGTAACTCGAATTAGCAGACTCCAGATGCGCCGTGATTGGTCGTCCCGAAACGCATCCGGAGTCCCCTCCACCTACAGAACAAAGCCCCAATATCGGGCCCAACTTGTATCCGCAGGGGCTCTCCCAGCCTATGCGGATCTAGCAGAACCGCAATCGGATCGGAGACACCTATGACATCTGTCGCGCAACCGCGAACGTTACATCCGGGCTCCACCTGCAATCCCGGCACCGCCCTCTGTCCCTCGGTCAACGACCGTGTTGCGGGCCTAGCCGTGTGTTCGCTCCCAGCCGTGCCCCACCACAGCCACCACAGGCTGATCTGCGAAGAGACCGGCGCGGTGATCGGTGAATGGACTGACGCCAATGCGACGTTCTTGGAACCACTTCCACGGTCTCCGCTCTTCAGCCACGTGGCCTAGTACCCCCAATCTCGACTGACGCCTGAAGAGGCGATCAGTCGCGAGGGTCTACGCGGCGAACTCACTGCACTGAGGCTCCCGTGTAGCCCCTCGGTTGGTGGACCGGCGCGAGGGTCGCGTGGTGACGCTTCGACCTCATCGTGTGCCGAACTGCGCGACCCCGCCGGGACATCGACCACACTCCCACCCCTCCACTGACAGAAAGGAATACGACCGATGCCTTGGATCTTCTCGCAGCTTTGGTTCTGGCTCGGCCTGCTGGGCTGAGCGCTCGTGGATGCCAGCGTGCAACGGACGCGCGCTGGCATCCACTCCCAAGGCATCACCCATCGTCCGCGCTGAGGGATCACCCGAAGGCTGACCCTCGTTTTCGGTCGTTCTCCCAGCGCGGACGGTGGTGGTTCCACCATCAACCACTCCTGTCACACCCGCCCAATACCGCTGCATAGCAGCGACTTACGAAAGGCACCACCACACATGTCTCCCCAGCAAGGAATCGGCGGACGTCACCGCCGCCGCAGAGAACGAGCACTCGTTCTCACTGCCGTGCCCGTCGCCGTCGCACTGGCATGGGGCACCGCAACCGCACACGCGGCACCGCAGGACTTCGTGACCGCACCCGACACCGCCCAGTCCGGCACCACCGACACCACCCCCGTCGCGCCGCCGGCCCCGACCCAGGAACGCCAGTTCCTGCCCGGCTACCAGGCCTCACCCCAGGTCCAGCAGACGCAGTGGCGTAGCTACGACGACTACCGGTCCGGCAACCAGCAGTCCTCGTACCAGACCACCTACTACGAGCCCGCCCCCGCGCCGCAGGCCTCCCCGACCGATGCACCCCCTGCCCTGCAAGCGGCCCCGCCGCCCCCGCCGCCGGTTCCGACTGTGCAGCGCAAGGTCATTGCACCGATCGACGCACCCGAGGGCTACGTCCTCGTCGGCGGCGAGCTCGTCCCGTACGACCCGAACCTGCTCGACCCGAACCTGGTGGAACAGTTCAACAACACCGGAGCCGCCATCCAAGCCGACGGCGGAAACTGGCTCGTGGACAACGGCTTCGCCGACGCACCCCGCGCCGACCGCATCGCCGCCGGCACCGCCACCGGTGTATTGACCGGTGGCGCTGTCGGCCTCGCCGCCTCCGTAGCCCCGGCCGCCGTGATCACCGGCACCGGTGCCGCTATCGGTGGCGCGCTCGGATTGGCGGCGACGACCGTAGCCACACCCGCGGTCATCTGGGCCGGACCGGTGGGGTACATCTTCGTTCCCGGTGCGGCCGCCCTCGCAGGAGCAGGCGTCGGTGCTGCCCTGTCGGCACCGATCGTGCTGGGCCTGACCGGCACCGGCGCTGCCATCGGCGGCATCCTCGGTGCCACCGTGCTCGGCGGCGAGCAGCAAATCATCGAAGAGCCTGCCCCGCTCCCGGCCCCGGCCCCGGTGAGCGTTCCAGCGGTCTCTGCTGCGCCGCTGCTTGTCGAGGCCTCCGGTACCCAGGACACGGTCGACACCACCATCGGGCAGGCAATCAGTGCTGCACCGGTATGGACCGAACCCGCCTACGAGCAGGTTCAGCAGTTCTCCTCGACGGTGCTCGAGCAGCCCGCCGTCGCTGACACGGTAGCCGCGGTGAACACCGCCGTCCCTCCCGTTCTCGACCAGGCGAAAGCAGCACTTGCAGGACTGAACATCGCGGTCTGATGTCCGGGTGCAGCCCGACCACTGCTGGTGGCCGGGCTGCACCCGAAGGTTCGACCCCGTTCGTTCCTCACCTCGACCCTCGGAAAGGCCTGTTGTGGCACCTCGAGACCGCACCACCGACACCGGCGTTGACGACGGCACCGACGACTGGTTCGCCGACCCGGTCGTTGCCGAGACCGACACCGCCGCAGCGGCGTCCGAGTATCCATCCGAACGCAGACTGACGGTCCTGGCAGAGCACCAGGCCGCCGATGTCGATCCGGACGACGACTGGTTCGTCGAGCACCCTACCGACGACATCGCTGTGGACCACCCTGACCGTGGCCCCGCATCCCAGCCAACGGATGCATACGGCTCCTTCGACGAACGGACCTCTCTACTTCGCGCTGGAGGCCCCTACACCGCGCCCACACCTTCGCAGTCCTGGTGGCGACGTCACCGCTCCGCTGTCGCCGTCACGACTGCACTCGCGGTTCTGGTCGGAGGAGGCTTGGGAGCAGCTCTGGTCCTCACCGGCGTCGGTGACGAACCGCAAGCCCCTGCCGCACTGCTGCCCGACGAGATCCTCACCACCACAACGGCTCCGACCTCGACCGCACCCGCAGCGGCCGGTGCCGCCGCAGCCGATGTCACCTGGTGCCGGGGGCAAGCCGACGGTGACCCGGTCACCGAAGACAGCGACGATCCAGGCGCAGTGGCGATCTGGCGGTTCGAGAAGGCCTTCTACTTCGACCGCGACGGGGTCGCCGCCCGCGCCGCAGGGGCACCGGATGCGGTGATGGCGTCCGCACAGCGCCTCCAGACAGGCATCGACCAGCTCGAACCCGACATCGAGTTCTGCGTGCTCGCTGATCCGGTCGACGCGGGGATCTACGACGTCACCGTCGTCGAACGCGGCCCCGGCATCGACGGCCGTATGAGCCGCCAACGGATCACCACCACCAAGACGCAGGACGGCACGACGCTCATCTCCGCCATCGTCCCGCGCTGACCCCCTATGACCAGGCACATCCGCTGGACCCCACTGAAGAAGAGAGAAGCCGTGCACACAACCATCGACCAGGTTCGTCGCCTCACTCCGCGCCTGCTCGCCGCCACCGCCGCGATGACGGTCGCGGTCTCCGCCAGCGGCGTCGCGGCCGCGCAGCCCTCCGCCACACCCACCCCGTCCGGATCGGCGACTACGAGCCAATCCAGCACCGACGGCGACTGCCCGGTGCTGCATCTCGTCGTCGTCCCCGGCACCACCGAGATCGACGAGAACTCCTCTCCCGACGCCGATTCCGGTTTCTTCTCCCGGTTGACCGTTCCGGCGATGCGTGATGCGAACTCCGGTGACGGGCCCGCTCTCGAACGCAGCTACGTCCCGTACCCGGCGAGTTTCGGTGGCAAGCCCGGCGATCGCTCCGCCGTTCCCTACGCCCAGTCCGTCGACATCGGCGTCGAGAACACCACCAAGATGATCTCCGACATCGCAGCACGCTGCCCCGGCACCAAGGTCTTCCTCTCCGGCTACTCCCAGGGCGGCGAGGTCGCCTCCCAAGTCACCCGCGACATCGGAGCAGGATACGGCCCCGTCGACGCCGACCACTTCGCCGGCGCAGCACTGTTCTCCGACCCCACCCGAGCCGAAGGCGAAGACGTCATCGCCGGCGGCGGCTCTACTCCTGCCCCGGCACCGGGAACGAGCGGCGCAGCAGTGGACACCGTCCAACTTGCCCCGGCCGTCGCCGCAGCCGCCCCCGCAGGCGGCGGTATCGCACCGACACCGAAGATCGCAGGATTCGGAGCAGTCTCGGACCGGGTCGCCTCGTACTGCACCGCAGGCGATCTCGCGTGTGACACCCCCATCGACGCCCCCGCCGCCAAGCTCGTTGCCTCCATTGCCGGACAGTCCTCGATGGACACCCGCGACCCCGTCCGGATCCTCACCGACGTCTCCACCGCCGTCGGTCGAACTGCCCTGATGACCGGCGCGTCGGTGATCAACGACAACATCGACTTCGACTCCAAGGCAGGACGATTCGAGGTCAACTCGTCCTCGGAAACAGTGCTGTCGAAGATGGCGAAGTACTCCGACCCCTCCGCCACCTCGACCGACGAGATGATCGACGAAGCGGTCGGTGCGGTCACCAAGATCGCCGGCATGGCCATCGGCGCGGCGATCACCGTCGCCAAGGACGTCATCACCCCCGAGACCATCGGCCAGCTCGCCACCGTCGGGCTCACCAACCCACCCGCAGCCCTCGGCATACTCGCCACCAAGGTGCTGTCCTCGGCGGTCAAGCTCGTACCCCCGGCGACGATCGATTCGGCCGTCGACGTCGCGTTCAAGGAAGTGTCGAACACCATCGACGAGAACGCCGGTCTCGCGCAGCTCGTCACCGACACCTCGTACTGGAACACCGCCACCAAACACGGCTCCTACGACAGTGTTCCGGTCGGATCCCAAGGTGAGACCCCCGTCGAGCTGACCGTGCGATGGATCGTCGCCCTCGCCGCTGACCTGACCGGCGATCAGTCTCTCGCCGACAAGGTCGGGGCAGTGATCAAACAAGGTGCGGCGCTGTTCGCCACCACCGACACCGTCCGCAGCGCCGGGAGCATCCTCGCCGCCCACGCCACCGTCGGAGCCACCGGCACCGCCACAACGACCACAGCGGCCACCACGACGACCCCCTCTGCTTCTGCCGCTGTGCCGACCACCGTCTCACCAACCACCACTCGGTGACCGAGAACGCCGGAGAAGGAGGTGCGCCCGACATGGCCGCACAACCAGCTGAGCACCATGACTACTACCGAGACGACGACGTGTCGGTCACCCCGGCCGGGCTGCGGATACCGCCGCCCTCACGCCGAGCACCGATTCACGACGACCCGGTCGCGGTCAGCGGTCGCCCGCCCGTGATGTGGCTCCTCGCCGCTCACGGGCGCTCCGGCGCAGGCACCCTCGCTCAGATCTGGGCCCCGGCGGGCGATGCTCGCCGGGGCTGGCCCGCAGCCGACCGGCACCGCAATGTCGTCGTCGTCTGCCGCACCGACCGCGCCGGCCTCGACGCTGCCCACGACCTTCTCCTGCAAGCTCAGGCCGGCCTCGTCGGCGACTGCACTCTCCTCGGACTGGTCCTGGTACCTGACGCCCCCGGCCCACTCCCCAAGACCCTGCGCCGATGGGCGGACGTCGTCGCCTCCGCAGCACCAGCGGTGTGGCGAGTCCCGTACGTCGAGGATCTGCGCACCCACAGACAGAACGAACTCGCGATCTGGACACCCACCGAACCCGACCCACCGCCACCCGGCCGGATGCGGGCACTGGCCCCCTCGACGACCAGCCCACACCACGAACTCGCCGCGATCGGGCGGGAGATCTTCACCGCCGCCCGCAATGCGTCAGGCCACTGAACCGCACCCTCTCAACCAACACCCAAGGAGAACACCATGATTGCCAGCCTCACCGCATCGACGACCACGTTCCTCGCGCAGAACATCGGCGATGTCAGCCCCCAAGCACCGGACGGCCCTACCGGGGACAAGATCTTGACCCTGCTGTCCTGGCTGATGTGGGGCTGCATCATCGCTGCCGTCGCCGGGATCATGATCTGTGGCGCGATGCTCGCGTACGAGAAAATCTCCGGCGGAGGCCAAGGCGGCAATGCGACCGGCAAACTCGTCGGCGGACTGTTCGGGTCCATCGTCATCGGTGGTGCCGCAGGCCTGGTCAACATGCTCGTCCTATGACCATCGTGAACTGGACTCTGTGGGGTCTGATCATTGCCTCGATTGTCGGAGTCATGGTTGGCGGCGGTGAGCTTGCGTACGACCAATTCAGGGGCCGCTGGTGTCAGGCCAACCAGCGGGCCATCGGACTGCTGTATGTGTCGATTCTGCTCGGATTCGTTGCTGGAGTGGCGAATACAGTGGTCACGGCGGCGATGACATGAACACCGTCGTGCTCGCGCAACCACCGACCTCACCGGTCGAGTGGCCCGACGAGGTGTGGCAGCCGATCATGACCGGCTTGTCGTGGCTGCTGTGGTTCGCCATCATCGCCTGCATCGCAGCGCTGTTCGTGTGCGGGGCGGTGTTCGTCAACCAACGCAAATCCACCGGCACGCAGATGGTCGAGGACGCCACCCTGGCTCGCATCCTGATCTGCGCTGCGATCATCGGCTCCGCATCCGGCATCGCCCAAGCCGTCCTCGCCTGAGTCCAATCCTACTGCAAACGCACCGAATTCAACCGAAAGGCATCTCTCGATGACCGTCTCGCGCACACTCCGGATCGCCGCAGCCGCAGCGACCGTCCTCGTTCTCGCTGCGTGCGGATCCGACAACGACGACAACCCGGCCACCGGGGCGGTCAATCCGGCACCGGACCTCCGCTCCGCTCCGGCCGAGCTGACCTGGCGCGAGATCGCAGGGGTATCGGTGCCGACATCGCGGGTCGACGGGCCCGCCACCGGGACGTCGGTGAACCGCAGCGGCTACTCCCAGACCCCGCAAGGTGCGGTCCTGGCCGCCATCATCGGCCAGACAGCACTCGCCGTCGCCGACGACCGGGCATGGCCGGAGGTGGTCAACACCGTCACCGCACCCGGGCCCGGACGTGACGAGTTCGCGGCCGCACGCGCCGCCGTCACCGTTTCCGGATCCGTTCCGGCCGACGCTGCACCGAGGTTCGTCGGGTTCGAGGTCACCGACTACACGGACAACCCACTCTCGGCGGCGGTGTCGGTGGCTCAAACCATCGGCGGCGACGACCAGCTCTACGCCTACCCCGTTGCTCTGCAGTGGATCGCCGACGACTGGCGCATTGTCCTGCCGACCACCGAAGAGAACATCGATGCGGTCGAGCTGGACTCGCTCGACGGCTTCACCACGTTGGAGCACAACTGATGAGCGCCCTGACACGCAAACTCCTCATCGGCCTCGCCGTATTCGTCGTCGTCGCGGTCGTCGGCGCGATCGTCTTCGTCATCCCGAACATGAACGACGACGACACCCCGCCGACGACCGCTGGTCCACCGCCGACGACAGCAGCACCTGCCACCGGTGGCTCCGAGCTCGACACCGGCGCGGAAGGGTTCGGTGTTCCCGACGCGGACCTGTCCGGGCGCACTGTGATGGTCCCGAACAACCCTGCCGGCCAACCATTGCCGCAGCGTGAGCCGACCGGGCCGCGTGTCGAATGCACGAATGACGGCCGACCGGTGACGTCCCCGGAGTCGATGATGATCCAACGCAACTTCGGTGTCTCGACCCTGTACTCCGAGACGGATGGTCCGTCGTACATCGACGGCCTGGTCCTCGCCGGCTACACCCGCACCCCGCAAGGCGCGGCACTGGCCGCCGCTAACTTCCTACCCCGCGGCCTCGCGGGCGGACCCGTGGCTGTCGAATCCACGGAGAAGCTCACCCTGATACCTGACGAGAAGATCGGTACCCAGGAGAAGAAAGAAGCAGAACTCGCGAAACCGGTCAACACCGAGACTGTGGCATTGCGGGCACCCATGGCGTTCAAGATCCTCTCCTGCACGGACAGTTTCGCCGTCGTCGAGCTCGCTCAGATCCGCGATGTCGATGACGCCGGTAGACGGATGCAGAACCCGACCTACACAGGACTGCGCCTGAATATGGCGTGGGATGGTGGCACCTGGAAGGTCAGCAAACTCGACGGTGCCACTACTGGCGGCCCGTACAGCTCGCTCGATGGTTTCACCCGGTGGGCACTGTGACCCGCACAGCGGCCTTCGCCGCCCGCGCTGTCGTCATCGCACTGCTCTCACTGATCGCGGTAGTCGGGGCCAGCGGACTCGCCCACGCCCAAGATCCGACACCGGCACCCACACCGAATCTGACCGAGCAGATCAACCCCGACGCCGACGGCAACGACTTCCAGCAACAACGCCGCGAGTGCGTTGCCGAAGGCTCGCCGGTCCTCGGTGACGGTTGGCTCAACGACGCACTCGAGGGAACCGCCGTGGGCGGCTTCATGGACGAGGCACTGTGCCTGGACAACGCGTTCACCGATCACCCCGGCGACGCGTTCTCCACCGCCGTCGACTCCACACTCTCGACATTCTGGGGTGACCCGGTCGGGGACTTCGCCAAATCGGTGATGGAAGGCAACACCCAAGCATTCCGGTCGGTGATGACGTTCTGGATGTCCTCGGGCATTCCGGGCCTCGCCGCCGAGAACGCCATGTCGGGCCTGCGCAACATCATCTCCGGATTCACCGTGGTCGCCTTGTTCGCCTCGATCGTGATTGCGATGATCAAGCTCGCGATCGCCCGCAAACAAGCGGTGATGGAAGGGGCCACCGAGACCGCGACCATGTTGGTGCGCACCGTCGTCACCGTGTCACTGCTGCCGATTCTGGTGTTGATGTTCCATCAAGGCGGCGACATCGCCTCTGCATACGCGCTGGAGAAGTTCGTCGGCGGAGACCTGAACGAGAAGATCACTGCCATCACCGCGTTCGACGACAAGACCGGCCTCGGCCCGATCCTCGCGCTCGCCTGCGCTGGGTTCGCATTCCTCGGGTCGGTCGCCCAATTGATCGCACTGTTGATCCGTGAGGCGGTGCTGTGCGTCGTCGTGGCCGTGATCCCGCTCGCCGCTGCCGCGTCGGCCACCGGCACCGGGCGCAGCTCCTACAAGTCGATGATTGCCTTCACTCTCGGCGCGTTGCTGTTCAAACCGGTCGCGACGCTGCTGTACCTGTTCGCGTTCTGGGCGTCGTCGGCGTCGAGCTCGGATCAGATCGCCACCGTCATCATCGGCTCCGTCCTCCTGGCGATAATCGGGTTCTCCCTACCCACCTTGATCAAGATCGTCGCTCCCGCAGCGGACACCATCTCCGCCGGTGGCAGGGAGGTCGGTCAGCTCGGCGCAGCAGGCGGGGCGGTGATGGGTGCCGGTGGGATGGCTGCATCGCGTGCCCTCGGCTCGGTCGCGAACTCCGTCGGCGGATCCTCGGGTGGCGGCAAGGGCGGGTCTTCGGGTGCGGCCGGTACCGGCGCACGTTCGTCTCCCGGTTTCCAGGGCCGCTACAACGGTGGAGCGAGTCCCTCGCACGCGGGCGCATCGTCCGGGCCGATGGGCGCAGCCCGCAGAGTCGGAACGGCCGCTGCATCGGCCGGCCGCACCGGTACCTCGGCAACCCTGCGCGGCGCAGCAGGGGCACTCAAAGCTGCGGGCACCGTAGGCCGCACCGCAGGCTCGGCCTCGACCACTCTCGGCTCGGCCGCTGAAGGCGCAGTCGGCAACTACCACGGACGGATTCAACGATGAGCGCGCAGCTCGAAGCCCCGTACGAGCCGCCGATCTATTCGGCAGGTAACCGGCCGCAGAGCACGTTCGCGTTTGGCCTGCCGACGAAGGTCATTGCCTACGGTGCAGGGTTTTTCGCGGTCTCGTTCGCAGTCCTGATCTTCGTCCACGTCGTCGTTGGACTGGCTCTGATGGGTGTCGGCGCGCTCATCCTCACCCCTCTGGTCATCGCCCCGAACGGCCGAACCCTTTACGAGACAGGACAACTGAGAATGCAATGGATGCGGCGTAAGCACATCGACAAGTCCACGGAGTACCACGCCGGACCGCACTCGAGGATCCCTGGTGGCCGCTACAAGCTCCCTGGCCTGCTCGCCCGCACCAAGGTCTACATGGGAATCGACCGTCACGGCAACGAGTTCGGGATGATCCACAACCCCGACGATCACCGCTACACCGTCGTATTCGATGCCCTCCCGGGCGGTGACGAAGCGATCGTCCAGCGCGACAAAGACCTCTACACCGCAGACTGGGGCGTCTACCTCGCCGACCTCGGACTACCCGGCGACATCGTCGGAGCTGTGGTGGTGGTGGAGAACATCCCTGCCACGGGCCTGCGCCTGGCACGGCGCGCCGAACACGAACTCGTCCCCACCGCACCGCCGCTGGCTGCGTCGTTCGTCGAGCAGTCCGCCGTCCGGATGCCCTCGGGTCGCCACCGCACCCTGGCACGGCTGTCGATCACCTTCCGCGCCACCACCCGCGAACGCCAGAAGGACCCCGAAGAGATGGCCACCGAACTGGCCCGCCGTCTGCCGGATCTGTACGAGTCGCTCTCCGGTGCCGGGATCGACGCCCAGCCGATGACCGCCGCCGAGATCACCGCGGCCGTGCACCGCTCCTACAACCCCTCGACCGAGAACGACTTCGAGGAACTCGAAATCTCCGGCGAAGAGCATGGCGTGGACTGGGACGACGCCGGACCGGGACGCGCGAAGACAGAGTGGGGTCACTACCGCCACGACGGCGGTGTCTCGGTCGTGTGGGAGATGGCTGCACCGCCGGAATCGGTGTTCACCGACACCGTCCTCAAACCGCTGCTGCAGCCGCACGACGACATCCCCCGTAAGCGATTGACGCTCGTCTACCGCCCCTACACCGCCGGGGATGCCGCGAAGAAGGTCGACAAGCAACACCGAGACGCCCTGCACGCGATCAACTCTCGCGGCAACAAGATCACCTCCGCCGGGTCGGAGAAGCGCCACGAGATCGCCGAGCAGGCCCGCCGCGAGATGGTCTCCGGAGCCGGATACGAACGCTATTCGGCACTGCTGACGATCACCGTCGGATCGGTCGAAGAAATTGCGAACGCGGCCGCCGTCACCGAATCACTCGCTGCCCGCTCCCGCCTGCGACTGCGGCGTGCGTTCGCCTTCCAGGACGCCGCGTTCGCCGCCGGTCTCGGCGTCGGAGTGCTCCTGCCCGATCAGATCTCCACTTCGATCCTCGTGCGCCGCAGCTAGAGCGCCGCCGACCGCATCCGGCCCACCCCTGCCCGAGAAAAGAGACACTCACGATGACGACGACCGACCACCGCCCGCGCAGGGACTACGACCCTCGGTACGACGAGGCCAGGTCCGACGAGCCCGACCTGTACGAGACGTCAACGCCGCAGCCGTCGGCGTTCGTGCGGTGGATCATCGGCGACACCGACTACGCCGAGCTCGCCGCCCTCATCGCCACCGGCGACGCCGAAGAGCCCTCCGCTCTTTCCCGGCGCGGCCTCGGGCTGACCCGGTGGCGCAACGACCACCCACGGGCCGAACAAGCCGTCCACGAGGCAGCGGGAGACCCCTGGTGGCGCGCAGCACTGTCGTCGAGCGCACGCGGCCTCAAAGGAGCCGGTGGTGGCCGGATGTCGACCGTCCCGGCCCCGATCGAGTACGAAGCGACCTCGGTGCAGATGTGCGGGCTCAACCCGTGGGCGATCGGCGCGGCCGCACCCTCGGCGGGCACCATCGTCGGTCAGCACGCCATCACCGGCAACGCCGTCTCCTGCGATCCGTTCGCGTACTTCCGCGACAAGCTCATCGGAAACCCGTCGATGTTCGTTCTGTCCCTGCCCGGCCTGGGGAAGTCGACGCTGATCCGCAAGATCCTCCTCGGGGCGTGCGGATGGGGGCAGACCCCGATCGTCGCCGGCGACATCAAAGGCGAGTACGTAAAGCTCACCCACCTGGTCGGCGGGCAGGTGATCACCCTCGGCCACGGCGGTGGACATCTCAACCCCCTCGCCGCCGGAGCCCTCGGGCAGGCCGTCGTCCGCGCGATCGCCGCCCGCAACGCAGAAACCGACCCCGATCGCATCGCCGAGCTCGACGAGCTGATCGACGTCGCCACCATCACCATCTCCACCCGCCAGATCAACGCCGTCTGCGCCCTGGTCGAGCTGATCCGCTACGACACCCACTCGGTGAAAGCCTTCGAGAACTCCCTGATCGGTATCGCGCTGCGCGAGCTGTACGCCGACGGCGGATTCTCCTACACCCACCCGCCGCTGCTCAAAGACCTCTACACCCGCATCGACGCCGGCTCGGCAGACATGCTCCAAGCGGCCTACAAGACCGATCGCGAGGGCTACCGCGAAGCCATCACCGAACTGATGCAAGCCCTCGGTGCACTGACCTCAGGCCCACTCGGAGACATCTTCGCCGACCACACCACCGAACCGATCGACCTCGACGCACCGATGATCTGCATCGACGTCTCATCCCTCGACCGGGGAGACACCACCCTCAAAGCGGCCGTGATGCTCTCCTGCTGGGCCGACGCCTACGGCACCGTCGAAGCTGCACACCTGCTCGCCGACGCAGGCCTGGACCGCCAACGCCTGTTCCTGATGGCACTCGACGAGCTGTGGCAGGTCATCGGTGCCGGACCGGGCATGGTCGCCCGCGTCAACGAGATCACCCGCCTCAACCGCACCGACGCGACCGGGCTGCTGATGATCACCCACACCGGCCGTGACCTCGAAACCCTGCCCACCGAAGCCGACATCAAGACCGCGAAGGGCTTCATCGACCGCGCCGGCATGGTCGTGTGCGGGGGACTGCCGATCGGCGAGGTCGAGCGCCTGTCCGGGGAGCTGAAGTTCACCGACGCCGAAGCAGGGATGGTCACCTCCTGGTCGCGCGGGGCAGCGCTACGCGGGTCCGAACGGCGCACCGTCCGCAACCCGATCGGGCGCGGGAAGTTCCTGATCAAGGTCGCCAAGGACAACACCCCCGGCATCCCCATCCAGACGGTGCTCACCGACGTCGAATACGACACCGGAGTCCACGACACCAACGCCCGCTTCGCCGAGTACTTCGCCGGCGGCCAGCACCACGCCGCCGATACCGACGACGCCCATTACGCGCACGACACGGCACTGGTCGGAGCGCAGTGATGACCGCCGAGTACCCCCGCGCCGAATACCCGGCGCAGACCCGCGCGTGGGCGCTCGATCAATACGAGAAGTCGCGACACAACTACTCCTCCCGCGCCGAATGCGTTGCCGCCTTGGCTGTCTCGATCGGGGCACACGAGAACACCGTGGCCCGGTGGATCAAGGACAAGTACGGGCCCTCGCGTCGCCCCGCAGCGGACGAGGTGACCGCACGACTTCGTGCCGCCGAGGAGGAGATCACCCGACTGCGGTCGGAGAACCGTTCCCTCACCGAGCGTTTGGCCGCCCACGCCCCGCGATCGATCGTCGCGGAGTCGATTTCGGCGGCGGCGGCGTTGTGAAAAAAGGCGGCGCGATCGCCCTCGCTGTGGTGCTCGCACTGTCACTGTTCGTGGTCCTGTTCGTCACCACCGGTGTGCGCGAGGAAGTGCCGACCGATTGTCTTCCCGGGAAGGGCATTTCCTCTGCTGCAGGCGGGGTTCCGGCCGGGTCGTTCTCCAAGCCGGTCAAGACCACCGAATCGACCGTGTCGAGCCCGTTCGGGACGCGATGGGGCACCAACCACAACGGCATCGACCTGGCAGGTCCGGTCGGGACACCGATCTACGCCTACGCCGACGGCGTCGTCTCGAAAGCCGGACCCGCCGACGGGTTCGGCATGTGGATCGTGCTCGATCACAACATCGACGGCGCGGTCGTCTCCACCGTCTACGGCCACATGTTCCCCGACGGTGTGCTGGTGAAGGTCGGGGACCGCGTCACCGCCGGTCAGCACATCGCCGACATCGGCAACAACGGACAGTCGACCGGCGCGCACCTGCACTTCGAGTACCACCCCGGCGGCTGGGCACCGGGCAACGCGATCGACCCGCAACCCTTCTACGACGCCGCCGCCGACCCCGGCACCGGAGCGACCGGCCAGAGCCCACTCCCGTCGACGAGCACCCCGACAACCCCCGCACCGTCGACCGGCGGCTCCGCCGAGATGGCAGCACTGCCCGCCAATGTCGGCTCCGAGGAGCACTTCCAGGTCGACACGGTCCGCGTCGCCCGCGCTGTGCACGCGAAGTTCCCGCAGATCACCACCATAGGTGGGTGGCGCGCCGACGGTGGGGGATTCGACGACCACCCCTCCGGCCGGGCCGCGGACATCATGATCGACAACTGGCCCTCCGAGGAAGGCAAAGCACTCGGCGACCAGGTCAAGGACTACCTGTGGAGCAACCGCGACTACCTCCAGATCGAATACATGATCTGGCGACAGGAATACATCCCCTCCCAAGGTGAACCGAACACCATGGAGGACAGGGGATCTCCCACCCAGAACCACTTCGACCACGTCCACGTCACCACCGTCGGCCACGGCGCACCGGCACCCGGGCAGACCTACGGGCCCGTCCCCGGCGGCGGCGGATCCGCAGCGAAGGCGACCGGGAACTGCACCACCGCACCCGGTGCCGGTCTCGGTGATCACGGAGATCTCGCCGCCGGCCAGATCCCTCCCGAGTTCGAGCCGTGGCTCGCTCTGTCGTCCGCTCAGTGCCGCGAAGTCTCTCCCGCGATCCTCGCCGCTCAGCTCAAACAGGAATCCGGCTTCACACCGGGTCTGACCAGCCCGGCCGGGGCCGAAGGGTATGCGCAGTTCCTCCCCGGAACGTGGGCGTCGTTCGGTTTCCCCGTCGACGATCAGGGCGTGGTCACCGGAGCTGCGGGGGAGGGCGATCCCAACGACATCGGCGATGCCGTCATGGCGCAGGGACGCTACAACTGCTCGGTCGCCGACACCCTACGGCCGGGTATCGAATCCGGCTCTATCACCGGCGATCCCGTGGAGCTGATGCTCGCCGGATACAACGCCGGCCCAGGAGCGGTCCAACAGTTCGGCGGCGTCCCGCCCTACTCGGAGACCCAGAACTACGTCACCACCATCACCGCCACCGCATCCGACTACGACCTGGCCCGATAGCCGCCACCGACCAATGCTCGACGGAAAGGCCCACTCATGAGCACCGCGCCGACACGCACCAGCCACCACCTGACGTCCCACGATCGGCATCGAGCACTGACAGCCCTTGCTCTGACCTCGGTCATCGTATGGACGGTGTGGGCTGTTCCCGTCGCCCGATTGATCCTGGAGTCGATGATCACCACGATCGAGGACAGCGGCCGCGCCGCGGCGACCAGCGACGTTCTCGCGCATGGTTGGTGGGCCGTCATTGCCGTCACCGCGGCGATGACCATAGGCAGCCTCATCGCTGTCGCCGACGCCTCTGCGCGAGCGCAGAACTGGACTGTCACTGCGCTCCGCAAAGCCATCCACGTGGCGGCGACCGCGCTCGTCATGTGGGCGATCTGGACGGTGAGCGTTGTCGCCGGAGCAGGAGTCCCCACCGTCGGCTAGCGCGGCACACAACCACATTTGTTGTCGGTGGCCACCAGGACACTGGCACCATCACAGACCAAGGAGCACAGATATGGCACAGATCCTCCACAACCGCCAGGCGGATGCACCGATCGTCGATTGGCTCGAAGTCATCGCCAAAGCCGCTGCGCTGGGCCAGATCTGCGACACCGACGCTGAGTCAGCGAACGACTCCGACTCGCAGGAGCACACGAGATGAGCCGAAGAGCAGGCATCGTGTTCGCGTGTCTCGGTCTCGTCGGGGTGGTCGCCATTGCCGCTCTGGTCGTGTTCGTGTTCCGCGGTTCGGACACACCGCCACCACCGGGCACGGACGCCGGGATCGCCATCGACCCGTCGGCCACCGACCCGGTCGGCGTCGCGACGTCGGTGATGTCCGGTGTGTTCACCTGGCAACCGGCAGTGCAGGATTCACCGTGGGATGCCCTGCACGCCCAGCGCGACAACGTGACCGGATCGATGGCCACCGCCGCCGCCACGCCACCCGATCCAGCCCCGCAGCCGATCCCGGAGTGGTCGGCATGGGCACGCAGCGGAGACGTCGTCACCGCCGTCGCTCGACCGGACACCAGCGTCTACGCCGACGGCACAGCCGCCGAGATGGACGGTGACAACCAGTCCACCGTGGCTGTCGTCATCGACCGCGTCGTCCAACACCGCAGCGGTGAGATCACCCCGTTCACCGGCTACACCGGAGCCGTCGACCTCGAACGCACCGCTGACGGCTGGAAGGTCGCGAACTATCGCCTCGTCAGCGCAGGCCTCTAGCCCGACCGGCCACCGGCAACACCCTCGCTGTCCACACGCCGCACGCACCGCAGAGAAGGATCTATTGTCATGGGAAAAGTCGGAATCCTCACCGAAAAGCCCTCCGCAGCTCGCAACTTCGCCGCCGCACTGGGCGGTATGAGTGGCACGTTCGCAGGCACGGAGTACGTCATCGTCCACGCTCGCGGCCACCTGCTGGAGTTGAAAGACCCTTCCGCGATGGTGCCCGCGCCTCTCACCGACAAGTACAAGAGCTGGGAGCTCGAATATCTCCCGTGGAACGCCGACGACTTCCGCTGGGAGCGAGAGATCCGGCGCCGGGTGTCCGGCGGCAAGCTGGTCACCGATCCGGACGCGAAAAGCTTGCTGCAGGACCTCAAGACAGTGCTCTCGGAGTGCGAGAGCGTCTGCAATGCAGCCGATCTCGATCCGACAGGTGAAGGCTCACTGCTGGGCTGGGAGATCGTGGAGTACCTGGGCCTCGAGAACAAGAAGCTCGAACGCATGGAGTTCCTGGACGAGACACCGGCATCGCTGCGTAAGGCCTTCACAGCCCGTCGCCCGGTCACGGCGATCGCTGCCGAGGGCGACTACCGCAAGGCCGACTTCCGGTCGAAGTGGGACATGCTCTCGATGCAGTTCACCAGAGTTGCGACCAAGACGACCGGGGCGAGCACGGTACTGCGTAACGGGCGGCTCAAGTCCGCGATGGTCGTGATCGTCGGTGACGGGCTCGACGCGCACCACGGATACGTCAAGAAGGCGTTCTACGAGAACCGGTTTCGGGACGAGAACGGCGTGACGTACACCGACCCCGAGGTCGATCGATTCGAGAACGAGAACGATGTTCCCGGCGGCCTTCAGTCGTCACCGGTCGTCCACGACGGGACCACACGCAAGAAAACGGGACCGCCGAAACTGATGGACCTGGCCGGACTGTCGTCACTGCTCGCGAAGAAGGGCTTCGGGGCGAAGAACGTTCTCGACACCTATCAGAAGATGTACGAGGCGCAGGTGGTGTCCTACCCGCGTACCGAGGACAAGTTCATCTCGATCGAGCAGTTCAACGAGCTGCTTCCATCGGTCGACGCGATCGCCGGTGTGGTGGGCGTGGATCCGGCGGCGCTGAGCCATCGCGGCCCACGTACGAGCCACGTCAAGTCCGGTGGCGCGCACGGTGCCAACCGTCCGGGGCCCAACGTACCGCCGAGCCTCGCGGCAGTGGAGAAGGCCTACGGCGAGCTGGGTCGGGAGATCTACGAGCTCCTCGCGAAGAACTACCTGACGATGCTCGCCCCCGATTACGAGTACGACCAGCATCGCGGCCACGTCGAGAAGTACCCGAGCTTCGTCGGCTCGCTGAATGTGCCCGCAGTGCTCGGATGGAAAGGTGTGTTCGTCGTCGAGGAGGAGGACGGCGGCGAGCGCGACGAGCAACCCACTGGTGCGACGGCGTTGGGTACTATCGCGGACCCGTTCGTCCACGAGGGCTTCCCGCCGCGGCCGCCGCATCCGACGATGGGATGGTTGATGAAACAGCTCGAGAAGCGGAGCGTAGGTACCGGCGCGACCCGGACAAGCACCTATGCCGAGGTCACGAACAACTCGGGCGGCAAGGCCTTGATGATCGAGAAGCGCGGCAAGATCACCCTCAGCGCGATCGGTGAACTCAACCATCGGATCCTGCCGGGCACGCACATCGGGGATCTGACGATCACCGAGCAGGTCTTCGAGCAGATGGCGCAGATCGAGGCCGGAACCGGCAAGGCAGCCGACTATCTTTCCCTCGTGGCGGATCTGGTGCGCCGCGACCTCGCGACGATGACGGCGAATGCGAGGACGTTGTCCGGCGAGCTCACCGCACGGATGGGCAAGGCCGGGGTGACCCGAGAAGCGATGGAGATGATCGAGCTGCCACCGGAGCTGCATTTCACCCACGCAGGCACGGTCGTGACCCGCGCCAAGCGGGTCTTCGGCGGCCACCGGTTCACCGACACCGAAGCAGCGGCACTGCTCGCCGGCCGGGTCATCGAGATCGTCTCGACGAGCGCGAAGTCGGGAAAGACGTTCACCTGCACGGGAAAGCTCGAACCAGGCGTGAGGGAGAAAGACGGCAAGCAGTACCCACACGTGAGCTTCAACCCTCGATTCGAGGAGCGTGCACCTCGGACCGATCTGGTCAGTGGAGTGTGGAAAGGCAAGCCGGTGACGTTCAAAGGTCGCGGATGGGGTGCCAACGAACACTGGCGGGGTAAGGACTTCACCGATCAGGAACTGGAGAAGCTATTGGCCGGGGAGACCATCGAATTCGACGCCACGAGCAAGACAGGTAAGACGTACCGGGCCCGAGGCGCACTGGCCGCAGGTACGTACCAGGGCAGCAAGACATTTGGATTCAAGCTGAAGTTCGAGGACCGCAAATCCACCGCAGGCACCAAGAAACGCACCGTGCGTCGGTAAACGGGTGCCGCAGGACAGCAGCGGGGTCGTACGCCTGCACCCATCGGGGAAAAGAGTTCGAGCGGCAGGTTCAGAAGAAGGTCAGCTGCGCCTCGTCGACGCGGACACGTCCGGGCTTCGTCCGGAGGGGTCGTACCGGGGGAGCGTGCCGAGCCGGCACCGCCGGTGCGGAACCTTCGGCGATGCCGAGTTCGGCGCACGCGCGGCGCGCCAATTCCTCTCGTACACGCGATCTTTCGGCCACGCGCGCACGTCCGATCACAGTGTCTCGGGCACTCCACTCCAACTCCCACGCCGCCGATCCCGGAGGCGGCGCGCCCACAGCGCGATCGGTCACCCGATCGAGGAGTTGATCGATCCTGTCGATTACCACCTGCGCAAGCTCGTCGAGCACACGCTCAGGCACCGTGGCCACGCACTGGTTGTCGCTCACACCCGACACTGTAGAGGCGGGCACTGACGAATATGCTGCAGGGCAACCTGCCTCATGAAACTAGTTGCGGCACAGTGCCTGAATGCCATGGTGACGCTTCCTCATACTGATCCAGCACCATCGGACCGTGAGCGCTCGCGCCGATCTTGGCGGCGCGTTACGATTCGGTCAACGTCGACCGTATAAGACGGTCAATCCGCTACCCGTGCGGCTCCCGCCGGCTATGTCGTTGCTCGGGCGTTGCTTGCGCAGACGATGAGCGAGCTCGGTCAAGACGAGGTGCGCCAACTCGACAAACAGCAGTCTTTGCCTGTGATTCGAGACAATCGCACACACGCTGTCGAGACCGGCGAAGCCACACCTGTTCCTGTCGCAGCAAGAGCTGACCTTCTGCTCAGCGTCTGCAACGCGGTACCGTCCATGGCCATCATCGGTGACTCCGACCGAGCTGTCGATATTTCCTATCCTGTCTGCGACGGCGTCACCCCTGGCATATCTGACCGTTACGGTCGTTCTACCAGTCCAAGGTGGGCGCAATTAGTTCGCCGACGATCGCTGCGCTGACCGGTTCCGGCCGCGTCTGCGTCCACGCGGCGGTGCACACGTCGAGGTGGTTGTAGCCGGTAACCGCGATGGTGCGACCGTCGGTGGGTGCGTTTGCTTGCTGCAGCCCGTCTGCGAAACCGGAGTCCGCGCCGTCCAGGTAGAGGATGGGGCGGTCGGGCATGGTCAGGACGGGAGCGAAGTTCTGCAGGTCCGCTGTGCGGTCTCCGGAGTTGAGAGCGAGCAGTTCGAGCAGTAGTCGCAGGGGGAAGTTCCACTCGATGCCGTCGACTACCGGGTTCGCCATCAAGCTCGCCAGTTGTCGTATGTCGGTGACTTCGCTGTCGGGAGTGGTGTACGTGATGCCGTCGCGGGTCTGAAGTCCGCTGGTGGGGATGCGGTCGTAGGGCAGCCAGGTGATTGGGCCGTCGATGGCAACGGGGGCGACCATCGTGTTCCCGCCGACGAGACCGGTGTAGATCTGCGGCAGCTGGGCGGGGAGAACGAGGTTCTTGAGGTCGGCGGGCGTGCCGAATCCGCCGATGCTGCTGCGTAAGTAGCCCAGTGGTTGGGTGTTGTCGTCGAGCACGAGTCCCAGCAGCGCCGCGTTGGTGATTCGAGTGCGGGAGATGTCGGGTTCGGCGCGGAGAAAGTCGACGACGGTGGGGGATATCAGCGCTTGTGCAAGTAGCTCGTTGAGGAGGTCGTCGGGGATGGTGCCCACGATCGTGGACTCGGCATCGGGGGCAAGGTCTGCAGCGGAAGCGATGCTCGCCGCCAAGCCCAGGGCGCGGTTGAGCAGCGGGATCGTCGGTAGAACGCCCGTCGCGGGGGTGAGGGCATTGAGTCCGATGCCCAGTGAGTCGATGGCGTCGAACAATGCAGAGCCGGTGGTGGCGAAACGAGAGTCGAGGGAGAAGTATCCGGCGCAGGGTGCGGCGAGGGCTCCGTTGACGTCGAGCCGATTGGCTTGTGCCCCGGCGATGAGGGCTCCGAGGGAGTGTCCTCCGCAGAAGAGTTTGCTCGACCTGAACTGCTCTGGGAGCTGGTCGGTGATGACTTGTTGGTCGCGAAGAGTTTGCTCGATGCCGAGCAGACTCGTCACGGCGATGTCAGGATCGAGGGGGGCTTCGATGCGCGCGTTGTCCTGTAGGTAGTACTGCGCTGCAGCATCTGGATCGTTGTTCTGTTTTGCGCGCTCGAGCCCGGTGGGGTCTTCGAGACAGTTCGCTCGGCGGTCTATGACCCACACTTCGATGTTGCGGCCCTGAAGGGCCGCTGCGCGCACGGTGTTCGAGGCGAACGGTGCCAACATTCCTGCGCCTTCGTACACCCCCGGTTGGGTGATGAGTACTGCATCCGACTTCTCCGGATCATCTGGGCCCGAACCGGATTTGACGCGGAGGTAGCCCAGGTTCTGGCAGGCATCGGGGATTGCTATGCCGCTGGGCCCGAGGGGTGCCGAAACAGTGACGTACGTGGTCTCGACGTTCGGCGCTGCGGTGGGCCCCATGTCGTAAGGCTCGATGAAAGCAAGGCTGGTCGGCGCGGCGGCGGCAGTCGGTGCCGATGTCACCGCGATGGCCACGGCCACAGCGATCGCGCAGACCGGTCGCAGGACGGAGAGGGGGCGTGCAGTCATGTCGGTCCTTGTTCGTTGCCGGACCGGACCGGTCCGGTCTGTGGCGGCAGGCCCCCGCGCTGCCGATTGTTGTGTGGAACTGACTATCTCGATGCTGTCGTGTCGGAGGTGTTGCTCCGCTGCTGCGTGCGACTCGTGCAGTGCCGAGGCGCTGCACGAGTCGGTCGGCGGTGGCGGGTGTATCGCAGCGACGCCGGCCGTCAGGGGTGTTGGCTTGGCCCTGACGACGTTGCGCTGTGTTGAAGCTTGTCGCGCAGTTTGTGTTTCATGATCTTGCCGGACGGGTTGCGGGGGATCTCGGCGATGACCAGCTCGCGCGGCAGTTTGTAGTCGGAGACCAGCTTTCCGGCGTGCTCACGGAGTTCGTCGAGCGTGATGTCGCAACCGGGAAGTGGGGTGACGACGGCGACGATGGTTTCGCCGTACACGGCGTCGCTGCGGCCGACGACGGCGCAGTCGGCAACCCCGGGGGTGCCGGCCAGAGCATTCTCGACTTCGACGGAGTAGACGTTGCGGCCACCGGTGATGATCATGTCCTTCATTCGGTCGACCAGCGTGATGTATCCGTCGTCGTCGATTCGCGCGAGGTCGCCGGTGTGCAGCCATCCCTCGCGTAGGACGTCTGCGGTCTCTCGCGGCTTGTTCCAGTAGCCCTTCATGACGGTCTCGCCCTGCAGGATCAGCTCCCCGGTCTCCCCGCGTGGCACATCCCGGTTCTCCGGGTCGACCACTCGGACGACGGTGTTGAGCAGGCTGAATCGGCCGCTTGCGGAGGGCTTGGCCCGTACCTCGTGCGGGCGGCTGTAGATTCCGCCCGGTCCACCTTCGGTCTGACCGCACGCTTGGTAGAGGTTCACTGCCGGCAGTGCGTCGAGGAGGCGGCCGACGGCGTCAGCGGGCATCGGTGCGGCACCGAAGATTCCGGTCCTCCATGCGCTGAGGTCGCGGTCGGCGAGGTCGGGTTGGCGGAGCAGCATCTGGTACATCGTCGGCACGCCGAAGAAGCCGGTGATCCGCTCGCTCTCGAGCGCGTCCAGTACTGCTGTGGGCTCGAAGCCGGGGAGTACGACATGTGTCGCGCCGACCATCGTGCCGGGAATGAGCATCATCGTCAGCTCGGCTGCATGGTAGAGCGGAGCGACGTGCAGCAGCCGGTCCGCCTCGGTGAGCCCGAACAGGCTGGTGAGTGAAATACCCACCCAGATGGTCCGATGATGGTCGAACAGAGCGCCTTTGGGGCGACCTGTAGTTCCGGAGGTGTAGAGAATCAGCGCATCGTCGGATTCGTCGACCAGGACCTCGGGTGTGGAGTCGGGCTCGTCGGCGGCGAGGTCCGCGAGACTGCGGTGCCCCTCCACGTGTCCGAGCGCGAGGAGCAGCGGGGAGCTCGCGTCACCGACGGTCTCGGTGACCACCTGCGAGACGGTTGCATCGAATGCCAGGACCGATGCACCTGAATCGTCGAGGAGATAGCGCAGTTCCGGTCCAGCGGATCGTGGGTTGATGGGTACGACGATGGCTCCGAGCTTTGCCGCGGCATAGAACGCGATCACGAACCAATCGGAGTTCCCGGCCATCAGGGCGAATCGATCTCCCTTGCTCAACCCGAGTCGGTGCAGTGCGTGGGCTGCACGATTGACCTCGGCGTCGAGTTCTCGGTAGGTACGCCTACTCGATGCGAGCACCAGCGCCGTCCTGTCCGGACACCGCTGCGCACTGACGGTCAACATGCTTCCGATCGTTGGCATAGCCGCTTTCCCCTTCGATACCTGCTCGGTAAATTTCTACTGGCAATAGTAGAGGTTGCAAATCGTTCTGTAGTGGCTTTCAATGCAATAAGTAATTTTTCATTAGCTTCTACAGCCTTGTCGGCTTCGCGAGCTCAGCGCCCTGATCCCAGGGGGCGACGCGACGGGACGCCGTGCCCCGGTGCGGCGTCGAGAGTTACGAGAAGTGCGGTGTGCGCGTGGTACATCACTAGGATCGGCACCATCGGATGTTCGGAACGGATCGGCGGGCAATGAGTACAGCGCAGGTGAAGTCCACCGGAGTCGGTACGCGCCGCCCCCGCGACCGTCGGGCCCAGATATTGACGGCCGCTGCGGCTCAGTTCGGCACTGTCGGATACAGCAACGCCAACATCTCCGAGATCGCCGATGCGGTGGGCATCACAGCAGGAGCGCTGTACAAGCACTTCCGCAACAAGGAATCGATGCTCACCGAACTGACACTCGAAGGCTCCGATCGGTTCGTTGCCGCGCTCGCCGACGACACTGCCGACTTCGCCTCGACGATGTCGACGTTGGTAACGCTGGCAGTCTCGCGCCGCGACATCGGAGTGCTCTGGCAACGCGAGGCCCGCAATCTCCCCGAGCATCAACGGACCGAACTTCGCGATCGCCGCCGATACTGCCAGCAGCGTGTCGGTGAGTTGATCGCCGCTCACAGGCCGGCCTCCAGTGCAGACGAGTGCCGACTCCTCGCCGATGCCGTGATTGCAATCCTGCTCAGTCCCTCCTACCACCGCGCACAGGTGCCCAGCGAGCGGTACCGGTCACTGCTCGAGACGATCATCGGCAGGGTCGTCGACGTCCGTTTCGATCAGCCGGAACCGAGCGTCGACCCTGTCAGGACACTCGCACCGCCACGGCACACGCGCCGCTCTCGGCGAGAAGTCCTTCTGGGTGAAGCGACAACACTGTTCGCCGAACGCGGCTTCCACGCTGTGACGATGGACGAGATCGGGCAATCCGCCGGAATGGCCGGACCGAGCGTGTACAACCACTTCGCGAAGAAGGACGACATTCTCATCGCCGCACTCAATCGGGGTGCCGACATGCTTGACATCGGGTTGAACAAAGCGCTCGCACACGCGGAATCTGCGGCGCACGGCGTGCATCTGTCGTTGGTGTCGTACATCGAGTCGATGACCGATCATCCTGCTCTGGTGACCATCGTGGTCAACGAAACGGCGAGTCTGACCGACCCGTTGCGGCACCAGCTGCGGTCCAGGCAGCGCGAATACGTCGACGAGTGGGTTCATCTTCTGGCCTCTGTTCATCCCGGTACCGATACCGATACCGAGGAACTGCGGGCAACCGTCCTCGCCGCGATCACGGTGGTCAACATCGTGGTCGTCAACATCGCGGTCGATCGGTTCACCACGACACCGGCAGGCGAACTCGTTCACGAGCTCGCCTGCATCGGCGACGCGGTACTCGGGCTCGATCGCTGATCGCACGTATCGGTCAGCGGACTGCGCCCGAGGAGGTCATCGCGGTCACGGTGTCCGCCCCGAGACCCCAGCGGGTGAGCGTCTCGGTCACGTCGCGACCGCCGTCGTCCATCGGGACCGGAACCGCGTTGACCGTTCGGTCGAACCGGGGGGCCGGTGCCGGTTGCACGACCCCACCGACCTCGATGAACGCTTCGCGAGCCTTGTTGTGCGGGTGCTCGTGCGCTTCCCATGGCGACAGCACGGGGGAGACGCAGGCGTCGGAGTCTGCGAACACCTCCGTCCAATGCGCGCGAGTGTTCTGCACGAATTTGCTTGCGATCAGCTTCTTCAGCTCCGGCCATGCGGCGGCATCCAACTGGGAGGGGATCTCGGCCGCAATCACGCCCAGGGCGTCGAGGAGTTGCGCGTAGAACTGCGGCTCCACCGATCCGACGGCCATATACAGACCGTCGGATGTTTCGTAGGTGTCGTAGAACGGCGCTCCACCGTCGAGGGCGTTGGTTCCCCGCGGGCCGTCCCACATGCCGCTGGCGTGCATGCCGTGCATGAACGTGGTCAACAACGCTGCCCCGTCCACCATTGCAGCGTCGACGACCTGTCCCTGCCCGGACCGCTCCCGCTCGAACAGTGCCGAGACGATCCCGAGCGCGAGCATCAACCCACCGCCGCCGAAGTCGCCGACCAGATTCATCGGCGCGTGGGGCCTCTCACCGGCGCGCCCGATCGGTTCCAACGCCCCGGCCACGGCGATGTAGTTGATGTCATGGCCGGCCCGCGGGGCCAGCGGGCCGTCCTGGCCCCAACCGGTCATGCGCCCGTACACCAGCCGCGGGTTGATCTCGAGCAGCTCGGTAGGTCCGATGCCGAGACGTTCGGCCACCCCCGGCCGGAATCCTTCGACGAACACGTCCGCAGTGGCCACCAGTGTGCGTACCGCCTCGATCCCGGCAGGATCCTTCAAATCCACCGCGATGCTGCGCCGCCCGCGATCGAGAGGCCCGGCAGGCGGGGTGAGACCTGCCGATGCACGTCCGCCCGCGCGGTCGACCCGGATGATCTCGGCCCCCATATCGGCCAGGATCATGCACCCGAACGGGGCCGGAGCCAGGCTCGCAATCTCGACCACTCGTACGCCATCCAGAGGTCCCACAGTGTTCGTCGCTTTCTCTTCGATTCGAGTCGGGCGGTGGAGCAGCTACAGCGATCGCGCGATGAGGTCCTTCATCACTTCGTTCGATCCGCCGTAGATGCGTTGCACGCGGGCATCGGCGTACATCCGGGCGATCTGATATTCGGCCATGTATCCGTAGCCACCGAACAGCTGAAGGCACTTGTCGACGACCTGCCCCTGCACCTCCGTGGTGTACGCCTTCGCCATCGACGCGGTCGCACTGTCGAGCTCGCCGCGCAGATGACGCTCGATGCAGCTGTCGACGAACACTCGTGACACGTGAGCAAGGGTGGCGCATTCGGCGAGCTGGAAGCGGGTGTTCTGCATGTCGAAGAGCGGACCGCCGAATGCCGCACGGTCCTTGGTGTACTGCACTGTCAGAGCCACAGCGGTTTGCGTTGCTGCGGCTGCGCACACCCCGATCACCAACCGCTCGTGTGGTAACTGTTTCATCAGGTACGCGAAGCCGGCGCCGGCGTCGCCGAGCAGATTCTCGGCCGGGACACGGACGTCTTCGAAGAACAACTCGGCGGTGTCCTGACCCTTCATGCCGATCTTGTCCAGCACGCGCCCCACTCGGTATCCCGGGGCATCGGCGGTCTCGACGACGATCAGCGATACGCCCTTGGCACCGGCCGACGGATCGGTCTTGACGGCGACGATGACCAGGTCGGCGTGTTTGCCGTTGGAGATGAACGTCTTCGCCCCGTTGAGCACGAAGTCATCGCCGTCGCGGCGGGCGCTGCTGCGCATGGTCTTGAGGTCGGATCCGGCACCCGGCTCACTCATGGCGATCGCCCCGACGATCTCACCGGTGGCCATCTTGGGCAACCATCGCTGCTTCTGGTCCTCGGTTCCGTACGCAAGGATGTAGTGGGCGACGATGCCGCTGTGCACCATGTTGCCGAAGCTGGTGTCGCCGAGACCGTACTGGGCGTCGAAGATCGCGAAGTCGTGGGCGTAGGTCCCGCCGCCGCCGCCGTATTCCTCCGGGATCGAGGCGCACAGCAGACCGAGGTCTCCCGCGGCGTTCCAGAAGCTCCGGTCGACGCACTTCTGCTCGGCGAAGCGTTCCTGGTTCGGTAGGAGCTCGGCCTGGAAGAATTTCGTGGCCATGTCCTTGAGCGCGACGACGTCGTCGTCGATCCATGTCGGCCGATAGTCCGCTGTCTTCATCGTCGACTCCTAGAAGTTGAAGCCGCCGCCGCAGACCAAGGTCTGGGCGCTGACGTAGTCGGACTCGGGGGTGCACAGCAGGTACACCGATCCCGCGGCTTCGCTGGGTGCGCCGGCGCGCCCGAGCGGGATCATCTGCTCCATCGCGGTCATCAGATCGGGGTTGACGCCGACCTTGATCTCGCGGCCCTGCACATCGATGGTGGCTGCGCCGTCGGCCGAGGCTTCGGTGAGGCGGGTCTTGATGAATCCGAACGCCACGGTGTTGACGGTGACGTTGTAGCGGCCCCACTCCTTGGCGAGCGTCTTGGTCAGACCGGTGATGCCTGCCTTGGCCGAGGAGTAGTTGGCTTGGCCGGGGTTGCCGCCGGTGCCGGCGAGGGAGGAGATGTTGACGACCTTGCGGCACGGCACGGGCTGACCGTCCTGCTTGGCCTTCTTCACCGCGGCGGCGATCACGGGCTGCGCGGCACGCAGAATGCGGAAGGGGGCCTTGAGGTGCACGTCGAGGATGGCGTCCCACTGCTCGTCGGTCATCTTCTGAATCACCGAATCCCAGGTGTAGCCGGCGTTGTTGACGATGATGTCCAGGCCGCCGAACGAATCGACTGCGGTCTGCACGAACCGCTCGGCGAAGCCGTCGTCGGTGACGCTGCCCGCGCATGCCACGGCCTGCCCGCCCGCTGCTGTGATCGCGGCAACGGTTTCCTCGGCCGGTGCGGTATCGAGATCGTTGACGACGACCTTCGCGCCTTCGCGGGCGAGCTTGAGCGCAATTTCACGGCCGATGCCGCGTCCGGAACCGGAGACGATGGCGACCTTGTTGTCGAGATTTCCCATGATGTGAACGGTCTCTTTCAGTCGAGTGCGACGACGGCGTCGCCGGTGAGTGTGACGGTGCCGTCGGCAAGAGTGACGGTGAGTTCCACAGTGGCGGTTCGGGTTCCGGCCGAGTCGTCGATGGAGACGACTTTGCCGGTGGCGGTCGGCTTGGCCGATACCGGTGTGATGGAGGCGAACCGAACCCGGTAGGACCGAATCGATTCCTGCGGAACCCAATTGGTCAGCAACCGACCCAGGTGGGCCATGGAGAGCATGCCGTGGGCGAAGACGTCCTCGAGGCCGGCAGACTTCGCGACGTCGATATCGATGTGCATCGGATTGTGATCGCCCGATGCACCGGCGAACAGCGCCAGCGTGGTTCGAGAGATTCTGCCGACGTCCAGGGCCGGAAGTTCGGTCCCGACCGTGATGTGTTCGGTGGATGTCATTGTCCGCCTCCCGGGTTGCGTACGACGAGCACTGCGCGAAGATCGGCGACGGCGGATCCGTCGGCTCGGGTCACGGCGGTGTCCTTGACGACGAAGTCCAACGCACCGCCCTTCTTCGAGTAGATATCGGTGATGGTCGACCTCGCGGTCAAGGTGTCGCCTGCATGTGCCGTCGAGTGGTAGGTGAAGATCTGCTCACCGTGCAAGACGAAGCGCAGATCGACACCGAGGTCCGACATCCACGCGAACGGATCGGGGCTGTCGAGCTCGATGGAGAACAGGAACGTCGGCGGCACCGGCAGATCCGGATGCCCGGCGGCCTGGGCCGCATCGGTATCGATATAGACGGGGTTCGTTTCCCCGATTGCCTTGGCGAAGAAGCGCAACCGCGCTGCATCGACGGTGATCGCGACCGGCTCGAGCTCGGTCCCGATCGCTGCGGGATCGATGGACATTCTCAGCTCACCTTCTCGTACAGGGTGACCACGGCGGCACCGCCGAGTCCGATGTTGTGTTGCAGAGCGACCTTGAGATCTCCCTCGACCTGACGGTTCTCGGCCTGTCCACGCAACTGCCACACCAGTTCTGCGCACTGTGCCAGGCCGGTCGCGCCGAGCGGATGCCCCTTGGACAACAGCCCGCCGGAGGGGTTGGTGACGACTCGGCCGCCGTAGGTGTTGTCGCCGTCGTTGATGAACTTCTCGGCCGTTCCCTCGGGCGTGAGACCGATCGCTTCGTAGGTGAGCAGCTCGTTGGCGGTGAAGCAGTCGTGCAGCTCGACGACGCGGATGTCCTCGGGGCCGACACCGGACATCTCGTAGACCTGCTGCGCCGCTGCCTTCGACATGTCGTAGCCGACGATCTTGGTCATGTCCTTCTCGTCGAACGTCGAGGCGAAATCGGTGGTCATGGCCTGCGCTTTGATCACGATCGAGGCGTCGAGCCCGTTCTTCTTCGCGTACTCCTCGCTGACGATGACCGCCGCAGCGGCCCCACAGGTCGGCGGGCAGCACTGCAACCGGGTCAGTGAGCCGTAAATGTGCGGCGATGCGAGCACTTCTTCGACGCTCGTCGGGGTCTTGAACACCGCGTAGGGATTGTTCGCCGCATGCAACCGGGACTTGACGGAGATCTTTGCGAACGTCTCGGGCGAGGTGCCGTACCTGTCTGCGTACTGCTTGCCTGCACCTCCGAACATCTGTGCGGCAAAGGGGGATTCGTCTCGGACCTGGATCTGATCCATCACCTCGTCGAAGCGCTCGAACGGACTCGGTCGATCGGAGTAGCCCATCGACAGTGCGCCGCGT
Organism: Rhodococcus sp. ARC_M5; assembly: GCF_022810405.1. Taxonomy (GTDB): domain Bacteria; phylum Actinomycetota; class Actinomycetes; order Mycobacteriales; family Mycobacteriaceae; genus Rhodococcoides; species Rhodococcoides navarretei. The sequence goes on along the minus strand of NZ_JALGQE010000020.1, from coordinate 20,247 downwards.
TGCATCTGCTCGAACCCGACCGCCAGTGCGACATCGACTGCGCCGGATTCGACGGCCTGCCGCGCGAGATACAGGGCGGAGGAGCCGGTGGAGCAGTTGTTGTTGACGTTGATGACGGGGATACCGGTCAACCCAAGTCCGTACACGACGGCCTGGCCGCACGTGGAATCGCCGTATACGTACCCGGCGTACGCCTGCTGGATGACGTTGTACTCGATTCCAGCGTCGGCCAATGCCGCGCGCGCGGCAGTAGTGCCCATCACGTCGTAGGTATCGGACTTGCTCGGTGTGGCGAAGGGGATCATTCCCACACCCGCCACCACTGCTCTGCGCGTCATCGAAAGCTCCAATCGATTACTAATGCTGATTTACTTAGTGAACCAGAACTCCTGTTCGCAGGCAATACCGCATAGCGATCCGAAGCAAATGACCAATCCTCGACCCGCGGGGTCCGACGACGGGGCCCCCGATTCACTTCCTCGACGCATCGGCCCGAAGTCGGCCGTCGACCATCTCTACGATGCTGTCCATCGACGTCAGGTGCGCGGTCGTGGGCGCTCCGTTCCCGGACGACTTCCGGGCCTACCATGGCCGCCGTGCCTGTAGACCTGTCGTCGTTGACCATTGCCGAGCTGCTGCGCCTGTGGGCCGGAACCATGAACGAACTCCGTGTCCGGGGAGTAGTTCGAACGAACAACAACCCGGTTGGTGACATCGCTGAGGCGATAGTGCACGAGCACTACGGTGGCCAGCGAGGTTCGTTCTCCCAGAAAGGCTGGGATGTCCAGGATCCGAGCGGGCGTCGCTTGCAGGTCAAGGGAATGCGGCAGACCGAGCTTCGAGGCAGACGAAACCTCAGCGCAATCCGCGATAGCGATTACGACGTGGTCGTGGTCGTAGTTTTCGACATCGACTTCGCACTGACCAGAACCATCGAGATACCGCGCCCGGTCGTCGAGGAGCTCTTCAAGATCCGCCCGTACGTCAACGGGCGAATCATCACTGTGTCCGATGCACTGACCAGCGTCGCTTCGGTCTCGTCCATCGACATGACGGCTGCGTACGAGCGCGTCGGCTCCCCAGCAGCCCGCTCGACCATCGGTGTCGACGTGCCGTCCGTACCGGATCCGTAGACGGCGGTCACGTCACGTGGAGGACCGTCGATTCGGCTGTCCGTACCGGCATCGCATAGCGCTGCTGCGAGATCCTCACGGTGGTCTCATCAAGCTTCTACCGAGGACGGCTCGAAATGCGCGGAACGGTCACTGCCATGTACAGGTCGATCTGCCTGGCTCGATCCTCCCTCGCTAGCTCCTCGTATATTCGAAAAGCGAAGTGCTGGAACAATATGCAGCACTTTACCTGACATAATATCTGTTATCGGTAATGAATGTCGTTGTAGAAATACCTGGACAGCCGCGCGTTGGCAGCGCAACTCGTTCGCTCGTGAAACGTGTGCAGTCGATCGAAAAACTGGCAAGCTCGACGCGGTGTGGTTTGATCCCGGCTCATCGACGAAGACGGCGTCTGCGAGGCGTTCAACAGAGCAATTGAAGAGGCGCGCTCGTGGTAACTGAGCTCCGACGAATCCGTGGCGAGGATGGCAGCTGCCCCGCGCGCTCTCTCCAGCAAACGCACCAAGGATCGTAACTTGGCCAGTCGCGTCGGATCGACGCGCGTCAGGCCGATGCCGTCCGGTAAAGATGACACAAACTAGCGGACACGAATCGCACCCGATGCCCGATTCGGTCACGCTCGATGGCTTCCTTGCGCCTCCCTATCTGACGCCAGGTCGGACTGCCGGTCCCCTGCGCGTCAAGGCGGTATCAACTAGGCGGAAGCACCAGGCGTCGCGCTGATCGGCACGTCAATGCGGTCCCGTGCGACCACTACTCCATCCTGTACCACATAGCATTCGACCACATGCTCGCCGCGGAAGGAGGTGCGTTCGTGCCTGCCGGTCACGCGGTTCGGCTCGACGATCTGCCCGCGAATTTGGTTCCGACGCTCGGCTTCATCACCTTGGTTGAGCACTTTCCAACGGACATCGTATGAACCAGGAACGTCGCACTCGGCGATGGTGAAGTCCAATTCCTTGTTGGGCAGAAGCAGAGATTTGGCGTGGAGCATCTCGCGCAGGGATGCCGGACGCCAACCGTTTTGGGCAACGGTGCAGTCAATTGCGAGCATGTACTGGACGTCGATCGGGTACTTCTGCTCGACAAACTCTTCGGTGTTGTCGAAAGAGCGAGCCGATTCGACGACGGCCTTGAGTGGCACTGATGTTCCAAAGACCTCGCGCCACTTCTTGTTCGCCGAAGTTTTGCCCTCTTCAGCGATCGCTTCGAGGCAACGGTTGTACGCCTTCTTGGCTTTCGGCTGGAACCGCGCCTTGACCTTTACTCGCTGGCTACTGCCCAGTGCCAGGTAAAAGTCCTTGTCCGGCTCCTGGTGGAGGAAGCCGAAGAAGTCGCGGACCATCAAATCGAACGATCCACTCCCAGCCGAGTCGTAGTCAGTGGTCTGGGCGAAGAACCGATGCACCAGTGTGTCAATGAGCAGGCCGCCGATACCTACACCGTTAGCGTTCTTCCACGCTCGGGCCATCCTCGCAAGATGCCGCATATTCGTCGACGTGCGGTCGTTGCACGCCTTTGTGGCCTCGATCTCGGCGCGAGGCTTGGTGACCTTCCAACTTCCAGCGGCTGTGTCCGGGTAATCGAAACTGCCATCAGAGTTCTCGAACGCTGGCTGGACCTCAAACTTGAAAGCGTTGCTCGTGAATTGCACGCGCACAACGCACTGATCGACGCGGATGTCGGTGTTCGAGTAGCGAGCCTTCAGGTCGTCCCGGACGCGCTCGAGCATCCTTCGCGGACCGGATTCACTGCTGTAATCGGTCCGGATATCGGAAGGGAGGATGTAAATCATATCGAGATCGGAAACACCTTTGACGGCGGTGTGCCGGCCGTAGGAGCCGACCATCAACTTGTGGGCGGTGTCGCCGTCCTTGGACCGGAAGTCCTTGTTCAGCGACTTCGTAATTTCGTCTCTGCGCGCCCCAACCGACGCCGCCGTGCCGCCGACTTTGAGGTTCGCGAGTAACGCGTCGAAGATTTCCGATGTCTTCACGATCGTGCCTCGCCCCGACTGAGACGAAGCGCTTCGGGGAGGAACAGGTCGATCTCGTTGCCAGAGAAGGTCATCTCCTCGTTGTGCTTGAGTCCTTCTTGCGCCCGTGTGTATGCCTTCGAGGTCGTCCTAGGAGAGTCGGCGTAAGCGCCGCGGGTGGCCTCCTGGAGCTCGTCGCGCCGAGTCCTGGCCTGCTCATCGGAGATGCCGCCGGACATCAGGTCGGAGATCAAGGAGATGTAAGACTCACGGATGTCCCAGAGCTGGGAGGCGACGCCGCGATGGGCGTCGGATTCGTCCGCGAACCTGAAATTCTTGGCCCCAAGGCTGATCCAGGTCACCAGGAGCGCGATGAACGATGTGACCAGACTGGTAAGTGCCGAGTCTCCGAATAGGCCGACCACCGCGACCAGGAAGGTGCCGGAGCTGACAGCCGTGAGCGCAATAAGGACACCCTGCTGCCACCGGTGCTTCGTGAAGCAAATGTCGGCCTGCTTTTCGCGGGTTTTGTGGCTGTAGACCACGCGACCGAAGGACTCTCGTACCTGCGCTAGCAAGTACGAGTCCTCTCCAGCCTGACCTGTATAGCCAGGCTCCGTCTCTTCTGCCACATCTTTCCGATCGTCGTCACCGGCCGGTGCATCCCCGTGAGGATCTCCGAGTAGGTGTCGCCCAGATGCGACGCCTGATGACGGTCGCTGCACTTGGTGCCAAGTATGCCCAAGGCCACCGACACGAAAAGAACCACTCTTCGATTACACCCTCGCTTCGCCGACCTCATGCCAGAGCAACTGCTTATGCCTCTCTACCCGCCACGGACCGCTCGATCTGGACCCGGCCTCGTACGGGAAGAACGTGAATCCAGGTAGCGAGTCCGCGTGACCGTCCTCCACTCGCCCAATTTTTACCGTTCTCTCTGGGCCACTTCTGCGGCCGTTGGGATGCTGCACATCACGAGATGTCAGCTGTGATGAGCACCAGTATGGCCTGTCGGCCACGCTGCATATGGGCCGATCACTCTTCGTTCGACCTCCGCAAACTAGGGTCGACAACGTTGATCTCGTGATTGAAGTAACCCCCACGGAGGCTTAGTGAGCGACTTCGAGCAGTTCCTCGGTGACGCGGATGTCCGTGAAATCCCGTGGACGAAGCCAACCGGTGCCCCGGTGTCGCTCGTTACTGACAGAGTGCTCATCGCGGACGGCATCGACGCATTGGAAATCGCGGTGGCCTCTGCGGCGATTAGACCCAAAGTCGACGAGGTTCGTCGGTTGTGGTCCATCAGATGGGGACGTCGGGCAGCGCCGGTCGTTCTCGTTGTTGCTTACGTTGTCGACGGAACTTACAAAGCTGCTGTGTGTGGCACTAAGGACGACCCTGTCGTCTTGACTGACTTAGACCTATCGCAGGTCGAGAGGATTTGCGCGGCCGCGCTCTCTGCGCCAGACCAGGCCAACGCTGAACGCGCCTTCCATCGGCTGCTGATCGGACAAAAAGATCAACTGGTTGCCGGCCTTACCAACGCTGGATTATTCGCCTCTCACGAACTGAGGGCAGGTGTTCCTACACGACCGGATTGGCAGAGTGAACGCGACAAGGGAAGCGCACTACTGCGGCAGCGCGGAACCGATCTGATTCGCGGCCTGGGATACAAGGCGACGCCCCACGGATCTGTTGCGCTGATCCTGATGTCGAACGATACCCACCGCGCAGTAGCCGTTCTGCTCGATGACCACGAGGTATTTGATCGTCCAACAGCTCGCTTTGGCGCAGTATCGCCGGTCGCGCAAGGTCTGGCTATTGCCCAACAACAAGGCTTGCCTTGGCTGGTCATCACCAGAGGGACACAGATTCGGCTCTATCCCGCCAAACCCGACGTCGGCGTCGGGCGGAAGGGTCAGGCAGAGACATTCACGGAACTGGACTTGGCGTTGCTCGCCGACAGCGATGCGGCATACCTTCCTTTACTCTTTTCGTCCAATGCACTGAGCTCCAACGGCAGCGTCTCCGCGATACTCGACGCCTCGTCCGATCACGCCGCCGCACTCGGAAAGCGGCTCCGCGACCGGGTCTACGTCGACGTGGTCCCTCAACTGGCAGTGGCTGTCGCGAACCGGATGGGTGCCACATCGGAGGCTGATCTCGGGGAGGCCTACCACCAAACCCTGATCATCTTGTTCCGACTTCTCTTCGTCTCCTACGCAGAAGACCGTGGCCTGCTCCCCTACCAACGCAACCCTCGATACACCAAGAAAGCCCTTAAGACCACCGCACGCGAACTGGCCGAGAACCCAGACATGACGTTCGACCCGGCGGCCACCGACCGGTGGGACGACCTCCTGGCGATCTGGCGCGCGGTCGACGACGGAAACAAAGAGTGGGGTGTGCCGGCATACAACGGTGGTCTCTTCGCAAGTGACGAGGTGCACCCATCGGGCAAGGCCATAGCCGCGATGCGACTGACCAACGACGAGATCGGCCCAGCTCTCAAAGCGCTCGTCGTAGACACCGGAGAAGACGGAACGTTCGGTCCCGTCGACTTTCGATCATTGTCTGTACGCGAGTTCGGCACGATCTATGAAGGCCTTCTCGAATCATCATTGAGTGTCGCGCCGCATGATCTGACAGTCGACCCCAAGACGGGTGCCTATCTACCTGCGAAGTCCTCGGACATGGTCGAGATCCCATCGGGCCAGGTGTACTTCCACAATGCCTCCGGCTCACGAAAAGCGTCCGGCTCCTACTTCACCAAAGCGTTCGCCGTCGAGCACCTGCTCGACGCATCTCTCGAACCAGCCCTCACTGCGCATCTTGAGGCCATTGCGCTCCTGCTTGAGCAAGGTGACGGCGCTCGGGCCGCCGACAAGTTCTTTGATTTCCGCGTAGCCGACCTCGCGATGGGATCCGGACACTTCCTGGTAGCAGCAATAGACCGCATCGAAAACCGGTTCGCGACGTTTCTTGCGAATCACCCGATACCAGAGGTGACGGAGGAACTACGCCGGCTGACCGTTACCGCCCAAGAGACGCTGGGGCCGGAATCACTCGACATCGAGCTAGAATCCCGCGCGGTCTTGCGCCGGCAAATCGCGCGGCGATGCATCTACGGCTTGGACTTGAATCTCATTGCCGTCGAGCTGGCGCGCCTCGCTATTTGGATCCACACATTCGTGCCAGGACTCCCAATGAGCTCACTGTCGCACGGATTGGTCGTGGGCAATAGCTTGACCGGAATCGCCACCGTCGAGGAAGTGTTGGACATCCTCGACCCCGACGCAAGCGACGGCACAATCAGCATCTTCGAAGACCAGATCCTCGAAGAACTGAACACCGCGCGCGAACGACTACTGAGGGTCGCCAGGACATCCGAAGCAACCAAGAAGGAAGTCCGAGAAGCTACCAAAGCACATGCTCAGGCACGGAAGGACGCACACGGCGTCTCGGCGATCTTCGACGCCGCTATTGCCACCAGGCTGGGATTGATCAGTCGGGTCGCGACCCCGGACTCTGCGATCCGCGCCGCAAAGAAAAGTGACGTGCAGCAACAGATCAGGCATCTTCAAGCAGCGCATTTTCCCGTCCTCTTCCCTGAGGTATTTCTCCGCGAACGACCCGGCTTCGACGTTCTCCTTGGCAACCCCCCGTGGGAAGAAACCACCGTAGAAAAACTGGGATGGTGGGCACTTCGCTTCCCTGGTTTGAAGAGTTTGAAAGATAAAGCGCAGAAGGAGCGGATTACAGAACTCGAAGAAACGCGCACGGACCTCGTCTCCGAGTACGAGGCAGCAATTATTGAGGCCGGTCTGCTGCGCGGCGCTCTTCTCAAGGGCCCGTTTCCGGGGATGGGCACGGGCGATCCAGACCTGTACAAGGCGTTTACCTGGAGATTCTGGCAGGCACTTCGCCAAGACGGTGCGATCGGGGTTGTCCTACCGCGAAGCGCTCTCAGCGCTGCGGGCAGTGCCGAGTGGCGTGAAGATATTTTAACGAACGGCACTTTCTCCGACGTGACCCTTCTGGTCAACACTAAAGGATGGGTATTCGATGACATGGAGCACCGCTACACGGTTGGCCTGGTGACGATCAGAAAGGGCCAGCAATACTCCGGTGCGCTTAAGCTTCGCGGGCCGTTCGCCTCACTTTCCGAGTATCGACAGAAAGTTGGATTGGGGAGTGCGGAAGTATCGACGGAAGACTTTCGGGGATGGTCCGACGGCGCAGCTTTCCCTGCAATTCCAGACGCTGCGGCGCTGTCGATCTTCATCAAGATGCGGTCACACCCGCGGCTCGACGTCCGTTCAGGATCGTGGAGGGCACGTCCTCAACGTGAATTCGACGCGACAAACGACAAGAAGCATTTTTCGACAGATCTATCCAAGGCAGTCGGATGGCCGGTTTTCAAAGGTGCTTCTTTCGACATATGGCAACCCGACACCGGAACTTACTACGGATGGGCGGACCCCAAACATGCACAGGCCGAGCTCCAATCTCGCCGGCACCGACAGGCACGACTGAAAAGGTCCGCGTTCTCCGAATTCTCTCAATCCCAAATTGAAGATGAGACCACTCTGCCGTGCCTGAATACTCGCATCATGTTCAGGGATATATCGCGATCGACCGATACCCGGACGATGCGCGCTGTATTGGTTCCCGCCGGGCGGGTTGCCACTAATAAAGCGCCGTACTTTTTGTTTCCGTCAGGAGATAGCCGAGACGAAGCGTATCTCCTCGGTGTCCTGTGCAGCATTCCGCTGGACTGGATCGCGCGTACGGTCGTTGAGCTCAGCATGAATTTCCACATTCTCAATGGTCTTCCTGTCCCACGGCCAGACCCTGACAGTGTTTTGCGAAAGCAGGTAGTCGAAATTGCCGGACGGCTGGCAGCTACTGATGAGCGCTACCGTAAGTGGGCCGATGAAGTCGGGGTCAAAACCGGTTCCGTCGCAGACGAGACGATGAAGTCTGACCTGATTGCCGAACTCGATGCGCTGGTCAGCCTGTTGTACGACCTCGACCGCGACGAGGTCGTGCATGTCTTCGAAACCTTCCACCGAGGATGGAACTACCAACCGCGCTTGACCGCGGTTTTGAGTCATTTCGATTCATGGAAGGCCAAGGTGACAAAGTGATCAACGACGGACCGAATGCGACGTATCGTGCGGAGTTCAGCACCAACAGGGAAGGGATCGAACGGGTCGCGGACGCGATTAACAGCCTCTTGGGAGGCCTTCGTACCCGTCTTGTCGTTCCCCCTGCCTTGGCCATCGCTACGGCTTATTTCAACCCCGGCGGATTCAACCTCCTGGCCGAAGAGCTCGAGCAAACCGGTGGGGTGAGGCTCCTGCTCGGTGCCGAACCCACAGAGGCCGAAGACCGCCCACGTATACGCGTCCTTGCCGAGCGCCGTCGTCGCCGCGGTCCATCGCCTGAAATACAGCGTGCGCTTGAGGGCCACCGTCGCTCGTTGGAAGAGGACCGCGACCTCCTGGGGTTCACACGAGAATCCGACCAGCAAGCCCGCCGACTCGTTCGATGGTTGAAAGACAATCCGTCCGTTCAGGTTCGCCGCTACGAGCAGGGTTTTCTGCACGGCAAAGCCTTCATCGTCGAAACAGATGCGACAGCCGTCATCGCCGGATCGTCGAACTTCACTTACGCCGGTCTCGCCAAGAACAAGGAACTCAACCTCGGCAAGTACGACCCCCACACCGTCAACCAGGTACTGGACTGGTTCAACGAACAATGGGAGGCATCGGCACCCTACGATCTGGCGGCACTGTTCGAGGCTCGCTGGTCACAGCACCAACCATGGGATGTATTCCTCCGAATGCTGTTCGAGCTCTACGGCGCTGACCTCGACGACGAAACTGCCATCTCCTCCCGACTGGGGTTGACGGCCTTTCAGGCAGACGGCGTCTGGCGCGCCCGCCGCATCCTCGCACGGCGTAAAGGGGTCCTAATCGCCGACGAAGTCGGACTCGGTAAGACCTTTCTCGCCGGCGAACTGATTCACGAAGCCGTGTTCGACCGTCGCCAGAAGGTACTGATAATCTGCCCGGCCACCTTGCGTGATTCGACGTGGACACCGTTCCTGCGGGAGAAGAATCTGCGGGCCGACGTCCTGTCGTTCGAGCAGCTGGTCGTGGACATCGAAGATGCAGGTGCGCGAACAGCGAGGCTGCAAGCGCTCGACGAATACGCCATGGTGGTCGTCGACGAGGCCCACGCGCTCCGCAATGACAAGACGCTACGCGCAGATGCGATACGGCAGTTGCTGTCCGGGCCCAATCCGAAGGATCTCGTCGAACTGACTGCGACGCCGGTCAACAACAGTCTCGAAGATCTGTACAACTTGATCACGTATTTCGCGCCGAACGATGCTGCGTTCGGCGATGTCGGTATCCCGTCGCTTCGCGCGTACTTCCAGCGTGCAATCGCGATGAATCCCGATGATCTCTCCCCCGAGCATCTTTTCGACGTTCTCGACGAAGTGGCCGTTCGCCGCACCCGTCGGTTCGTCAAGAACCACTACGTCGGGGACAAGATCGTCATCAACGGTATCGAGAAGGAGATCACGTTCCCAACCTGCCGGGTGGTCAAGGTCGACTACAACCTCAACGAAGTACTGCCCGGAGTGTTCGACGACCTCGCGATCGCGCTCGGCGCGAACGTGCAGGATGACCCCGATTCCGATGCCCTCGCCGCCGGTGTGATCCTCGACGACCCCGGCGCGGTGCTGACAATGGCGCGGTACGTGCCTTCCCGATTTCGCAAGGACGGCGACACCGAGCAGTACGAGGCTCAGAATGCGGGACTGCTCCGGTCGGGTCTGCTCAAGCGATTCGAGTCATCGTCGTTTGCGTTCGAGCGCACTGTCGGCAAGATGATCGGCTCCCACGATCAGTTTCTCGCTGCACTGGACGCCGGCCTCGTCCTGACCGGCGACACCCTGCGGGAGTGGGCGACGACCAACGTCGAGGACGTCGACGAGTGGATGGACTCCCTGGACGATCTGGACGGTGTCGCTCCTGCCGCCGACTACGACGTCGCGGCACTCACCGACGCCGTGCGAGCGGACCGCGACCTGCTCAAGGCATTCGAGCTCCGGGTACGCACGGTCCATTCGGGCACAGATCCCAAGATCAAGGCCCTCGTCGAGGAACTCGCCGCCATCGCCCACGACGCCGCGGCCGAGGGCATCGGTGAGCAGGACACCCGCAACAAGCGCAAGGTTCTGGTGTTCACGTACTTCGCGGACACCGCGCGATATCTCGAGACTGCCTTGGTGGGTGCGATACAAACCGATCCGCGGCTTGCGGTGTACCAGGGACGCGCGGTCACCGTGAGCGGGCCGGACAAGATCAACCGGTCCGACGTCATCATCGGTTTCGCACCGCTCACCGCCGGGACCGGCGTGGAAGAAGACAAGTACGACCTCATCGTGACCACCGACGTTCTCGCCGAAGGCGTCAACCTGCAACAGGCACGGCACATCATCAACTACGACCTGCCCTGGAACCCGATGCGTTTGGTGCAGCGCCATGGCCGCATCGACCGCATCGGATCACCACACACGGAAGTGTTCATGCGGTGCTTCTTCCCTGACGTCGACCTCGACAGGCTGCTGCGATTGGAAGAACGGCTTCAACGCAAGCTCAAACAAGCGGCGGCGTCCATCGGTGTCGGTGAAGTCCTCCCCGGCGTCGCCCCGGTCGATCGCAGCATCACCGACACACGAGAGCGCATCGAGCAGATCCGGCGGGAAGAAGCGGCGCTGTTCAACGATGACGGCAATGCCACTCTCTCCGGAGAGGAATACCGCAGGCGACTGGCCAATGCGTTCCGTGACACGAACACCAAGCATCGCGTCCTCGCCCTGCCGTGGGGCTCGGGCACCGGCTTCGCGCGAGCGGGAGCCGATCCTGGTTTCGTGTTCTGCGCGCGCATCGGTGACCACGCGAAGCCCTGGTATCGATATGTCCCCCTGAATGCGGACTTGACCGTGCAGACTGTCGGCGACGATCCCGTCGTTGTCGAGGACACACTGTCGTGCCTGGCGCACGCCGACCCGCAGGTCGAGACGACGCCGGTGATCCTGGGCGAAACCATGTACGAGGCAGCGTTCGCCGCGTGGGCGGTAGCGCAGCAGCACATCCATACGCAGTGGATGTATCAAACCGACCCTGCGAATCTCGCAGCTGAGATACCGCGGGTGATGCGCGATGCGACAGCTCTGGTTCGCGATCACGGCAGCTTTCTCGGCGATCTGCAGGATTCGCTGGCGACCAGGCTCAATGCACCGTATGCGCTGCGTATTCAACGCGAGATTCGCCGCGAGCTGACCATGCCGGGCGTATCGGACCGCGACAGAGTTCTTGCGCTGCGGGACTTGGCCGATCTTCGCGGGCTGACTCCACCTCCCGCGCCGCCGGTGCTCCCGGTGATCGACTCCAACGACATCTATCTGGTCTGCTGGACGGCAATAACACCGGCGAATCCTGTTGTTACATAACGATCGTCCGATACCGAGCGTGCGAATAGGCTCCTGGCCGGCCTGACATAAGGGCTGCTTATCGGTCGAGCCCTTCAGGGCCGGCCTAGCACTCCCCTGGCCTACTACGTCCGACATGTCTCACAGTTCAGGCGCGTTCGGCTCGGACCGTGTGGGTGGCGCGCAGCCACCGGCTCAGGTAGCTCGAGGACGATGCCAGAGCTGGATGCTCGGTGAGGTAGTCGGTGAACCAGACCGACAATCCGTCCCAGTGCTGCGCATCGCCCGGCGGGTGCAGGGTCCATCCCAGCTCATGCAATCTCCAGTGCGCTTTCGCGGAGTTGCGCAGCATCGAGGTCGTGACCCAGTTCGAGGCCTCGTCTGCTCCCCCGCGAGCGACCGGCTCGACGTGGTCGATGGTCGGGAACAGCTCCCACAGCGCGAAGTGGGTCTCGGTCATCTTCCCGTTGGGGTGCGCGGGAAATTCCTCGGGCAGCAGCATCGACAGGGTGCGGAGCGCTCCAGGATGGATCAACCGGTCGCCGGAGTAGCGGTCGAGAAAGCCGTCGCGGTAGAAGGTACGCAGCATCTCGGTGAGCGTGTATCGGCGTTGCGCGGCTGCGCCGATGACCAGTGGGTAGTCGGTGTCGATGATGGCCTTGGCGGCGTCGGCGTCTCCACTGCTGAGAGCCGCGCAGGCCCGGGCGAGGATGTCTGCTTTCTGCGGCGGTTCGGGCGTTCCGGTGGCCACCGCGTTCTCGCCGGTCATGCGGGCAGGTCGCGGCCGGCCTGCCACATCACGTGGTCGACTTCCCATGCGGTGGTGCGCCGCCCGCCGGGAATGTCGTTGATACGGGCGACCAGTTCGTGGACGATCGCGGTAGCGCTGACCGGTGATGCGGTCACACCGTGGTGGCGCAGCCACCGCAGCACCATGCGGTCGGGCTTGATGCGGTCGTCGTCGCCGATCAGCATCCACAGGTATCCGCGGCGCACCCCGTATCCGCCTTCTCCGGGTACGGCCTGCAGCGCGGTGTCGAGGCGCTCGAATGCCGGTCCATCGCTCATGGTCGCGCGAGCTTGGTCGAGGGTGTCGATGCCTGCGGCGCGGAAGATGTCGACGTGGTCGAGCACGGCGTGGGCTTTGCTGGTGCCGCCGCGGGTAGAGGTCCGCTGGCGATTGGTGCGAGCGGTGAGCGAGTCGACATCGAATCGGGAGCGAAAGACCTCCAGCGGAACGGGATCCGGCATCGGCGGCGACGAGTTCGGCACCGAGGCCTTCGTGACTCCGAAGTCCGCTGCCACGCGGTTGACCAAGGGCACGACGGTGGTGGCGTAGGTCGCGCCGATACTCCAGACTGCGTCGACGATCGCAAAGCTCAGGCTGACCCAGCGTCGTTCGCGGGGGCGCGGGTTCAACCCCAGGACTGCAGCAGTGAGCCGGTCCAGCCCGGCACTGTCGAGTACGGTCGCCATCGTCTGATCATCCACCCGGCCACCTTGCGAACACAGGACGTGCTGGCGAGCGTGTCGCAGACACCGCTGTGGGCATCTGCTCGAAAGATCCGCACTGCTTCGCTGCCTTATGGATCTACTGGTCGGCGTTCCGCCGAGGAATCCGAGGACGGCCATGGCAGATCTGGAACCATGCCGTACTGCCACCACAGATCATGTAAATACCTCTTGCACAATGCTGCTCAGCTGTGTGGGTGGACAATGACGGTCGTGTGCGGTGGTGGGTAGAGATGAGCGTGTCCGTCGTTGACGGTCAGCTCGAACCCGCAGACGGCGACCAGCGGTAGTGCGTCCGATACGACAACCCTCAGCCCGCGCCCACCTACAGCAGATTTTGCGTGGTTCATCTCTGCCGCTCGCTCGAGTGCAGTGTCTTCTGCGTAGACCCCCACACACCGCATGTACATCGGATCGGTGTCGTCGACTTCGAAGACCATTCGTTGGACCGGCGATCGCCGCAGCGCTGCCATCTCACGCACCTGCGTGGATATGGACGTCGCCACCTCGCGGCATGTGCAGATGAGCGATGCCGTCCGCGTCGACGCTCAACCTGTATCCCCCGAGGCTGACCTCCGGAGGTCCCGCCCGGTGGGCTTCGAGAATCGTGTCGGTATCGAAAAGCTTGACCGGCCAGCCCTGTCCGGGCTTCCACGCGAAATCCGGTGACAGACGCTGCCCCAGCAGACCCCGGGCCCGCTCGTCGAGCGTGGCGTCGTCCTCGGTGAGGACTTCCCACCGGTTCGAGTCAGCGGTCGACGGCACGACTTTCGAGACGGCCTTGACGACCGTGATGATTCCGCTCGTGACACCGATGATGATGTCCGCGTACGACTCGATGTCTGCGATCGTCTGACTGCGATGGAACGGCCAGATTCCCACGGTGTAGTGGGCCTTGTCTGCCTCGCTCATATCGGGACCGACTGTCCGGGAAGTATTGACCAACACTGCCATTGCATTCTCCTGCCATTCGTGCGGCAGCCCCTCCGGCTGCTCGCAAGAAGGATCACACAAAAAAGCCACCAGTGTCAACGCCTGAGCGCGATAAGTACGGTAAGTGCTACCTACCTTCGGCTGACTCAAGCCCTGAAGTGACGAGGCCGGCCCATTCGGAGCTCGCAATCTATGGGTATCTATTAGTATTTATGGGCACTTCACCATAAATTGCTATAGTTCTCCATATGGACCCAGCTCTGAACCCGTTCAAGCCTGGATCGGGCCTGCGCCCACCCGCACTCGAAGGACGCACCCGCCAACGAGAAGAGTTCGACCTACTGGTGGCCCGGAGCAAGAACCGCAACTACGACCGAGGCATGATCCTGTCCGGCCTACGCGGAGTCGGAAAGACCACGCTGCTCAACAACTTGTCGGAACACGCCGAGCGTCAAGGTTGGTTGACGATCGGTCTCGAGGCGCGGCCCAACGAGTCCGGCGTCAGCGCCGTGCGCGCCAAGCTCGGTGCCGAACTCGCCGCCGGCCTGCGCCGGTTCAGCCGCAAACACCAGATGCAGAAGGCGCTCGACGACCTGATCTCCCTCGCCCGTGGGTTCACCCTCGGCGTCGGGGTCGGACCGGCCAAAGTCGAATTGTCACTCGATCACGGTGCCGCCAGCGGAGACATCGACCTCGACCTCGAAGAACTCGTCGAGGCGATCAGCGCCGCGATGAAGAAGAAGGGCACCGCGTTCGGGCTGTTCATCGACGAGATGCAGGACCTGGACTCCGACCTCCTCGGCGCATTGCTGTCCGTGCAGCATCGGGCCAGCCAGCGGGAGTGGCCGTTCTTCGTCATCGGCGCGGGCCTGCCCAACCTTCCGTCTGTCCTCGCCGACAACCGGTCCTACGCCGAGCGGCAGTTCGCCTACAGCACCATCGGTCCCCTCGCGCCGGCCGATGCTGCCGAAGCTCTGGAGATCCCGGTCAACCAGCACGGCGGGTCCTTCACCCCCGACGCCCTGGCCCTTCTCGTCGAGGCCAGCGGCGGGTACCCGTACTTCCTGCAGGAATACGGCAAAGCCGTCTGGAACGTTGCTGCCACATCAGTGTTTGACGAGGACGATGCCCACCTCGCGGTCGAGGAAGGACAACGAGCACTGGACGAGGGGTTCTTCCCCTCACGATGGAATCGCCCCTCCGACAGAGAGCGTCGCTACATGCGTGCCATAGCGCTCGCCGCAGACGACGCACCGCGTTCGGGAGTCGTCGCCGCGGCGATGGGAGTGAGCACGACGGGCGTCAGCGATGTCCGGGACTCCCTGATCCGCAAAGGCCTGATCTGGTCCCCCGAACACGGCCGGATCGCGTTCACCGTGCCGGGGATGTCGGACTTCATCCGGCGTCAGCCCACCGACTGAAAAGCCCTGCGATTGCCCAGCGCAGCGCTGTGCACGATCCTGTAACGATGGCACCCAACAGCAAACGCGTCGTACTGTCCAACGGACGCGACTGGATCAGCATCTTTCTCGACGGACGCGTCAAAGTTGCTTCCAGGAAACATCTCTGGGAGATCGCAGACACAGGCAGGCACACCGCGTTAGGTCAGTACGTCACCCTCGGTGTCGGCCGAGAACTCGACGTGGACCCGCCCAGCGGTGCACGCAAGGTTCCCGACTTCGCCGTCGACCTCGATCCACAGGGCGGACAAGCCACAGCGGCCACCGTGGCCGCAGACAACGGCACCTTCGTCGAGCTCCATCACGACGGCAGCATCACCGTGGGAAACGACGGCCGCGACATCGCCGAAACGTTCAACACCGGACGAGAATCGCTCGACGGAGGGCCATCCGGTCGCGGCGGCGCGGTCATGATCACGTTCGCCGGCACCTACAGGCCATCACGGTTGCGCGAGAACAACTTTCTGGTGAAAATACCCGCTCGCGAACGTCCCGCTGCCAACCGCCTCTACCCCGGCGAGTACATCCTCGACGACGGCAAGATCGGGCCACCGGCAAATGCTCCCGAAACGTGGTTCAGATGATCGCGGCCCGCGCATCGAATTTTTCGCCCCCGGTAGCGAACCCGCCCGTTCAGCTCGAGTGCGCGACGGGACCTAGTTCTCCGGGTTGTCGAACGCAGCAATGACATGCGCGGTGGGGTTGCTCCCGGAACGAAACTCCTGAGCAGTGACTCCGCGTGTGCCACCACGGAGAACGGATCCTTGGCGGCCGACCTTGACCCGACCGTCGGCGAAGCGAACGAGCTTGAGGCCATCCGGCCATTCGGTGACGTCGTTGCCGCTGCGGTTCTTGTATGTCTTCGGCATTCCGAAGTCGAGCCCATCCATGATGGGAAGTCTATGACTGTCAGACTTCGCGCCGGGCACACCCGGGGCACTGACCTACTCCGCTGCGCCGGCCAACCGAGCTCGCAAATGAAGTAAGGCGTTCCTGGTTTCCCTCACCGTCACCAGAAGTCCATTTCGTCGGGCTTCTCACACGGTAGTCCTCGCTCGAACAGCACCGACCGCGGGAAAGATCGACTCGATGCCTCGGGATGAAGAAGGTCGAGTGCAGTTCGAAAGATCCTCTGATAGTGTTCCTGCACAACATTTTCAGCGGAATCGAACTTACGTCGGTGCATCGCCAAGACATGGGCCTCCAACTGTCCCGGCGCTCCTTCGAGATACCAGCCGAACGGGCTCAACGGCGTACTCGCCCGCGTCAGGCAGTTGTGGGCGGTCCTGACAACTGATCGACGATCGCGTTCGTCGTCGTCCGATGCGCCAGAGTTCGTATCGTGGGGTGGCAGCGGGCACTCGAACAGCGTCACGAGAATGTCACGTTGCAGGTTGTAGTAGCCGCTCATCCCTTCATTCCACTGCCGGTATTTTTCGGCATCGAAGTAGGCGTCCACCACATCTTTGATCGTCAAGTCGCTCACCTCGGCGAGGATATCGGTGTGGTTCGATCACATCATCGGAATGGGTCGGATGCCCTCAGCTGCAGGCCTCGGCCTTGATGCGCTGGCATCCTTGAGCGGTGGAATCTCTACTGTGGGCGCTGGCCCAAGCACGAACCCCGATTGCACCGCCGGTCGTGGAGTGGATGCTCGAGACCTGCACACCAAAATTCCGCACGTGGACACTGCTGCTCGGACGCACCGACATCACCGACGTCCAGGCGTGGACCTTGCTGTGGCGAGACGGGAAATTGGAGCAGTCGGCTCAGGTCCAACCACGCGGGTCCGAGCATTACTGGACCAGCAACCAATCGTCGGAACGGTTGGCCGAGGACGTGGCAACCTACCTTGCACGGCCAGACGTTCCACCGGGAGCAGTGTCCCGAATAAGGGGCACGCTCGATTCAACGGCCTTGACTCGACTGGACCTACTTCGAGCCGTGACACGAGCGGGCGGAAGCGATCTGGTGTGCCACGAGATCGCAGCAGAGCCCCCGAACGGTTCCACGCGGGGTCCCCACTTGGGTAGTCGGGAAATCGCCCTCGTCGAGCGATACCGCGCCACCGTCAGCGAGGCCGCGGACCAGAGGTCCCTAGAGCTCGACAGTCACCTGACGGCGATCCTGCACGAACACGACCTCATCGAACGGGTGAACAGCGCACGGTCCCTGTCAGCATTCGGCATCGAAGCACTCGCAGCGTGCATGTTCGGGCACGGATCGGTAGCACCTGCACCGGAATGCGCCGACGACGCCAGTGCGGCTTGGCTGGAAGAGGCCACCACATACGTCATGCAGTCGGGCGAGAACTACCGACTCGGACCGATCGTCTCGGCGCTACGGCCGATCCTGCGGATGCACCGAGACCCCGCAGAATTGTCGGCACGCAGATGGTGGCCACGCCGACTCCGAGACTTCGGAGAAGCCGGCACCGTCCCCCACACGTTCGCCCTCCCTTCGGAGGAAGGCGAGTTCATCATTCGCATGCTCGGCGACGACGTGAACCGCTACCGGTCCTTGGCAGCGCTGCTCGAGATCCGTCCCGATGATTCACTGCGGAAGCTGTGCGACGCTGCGTGACTGCTACGACGACACAGTCGTACTCACTGCAGCAATTCGCGGATGCCTCACCCAATCCGAGGTGGCATTCGTCAGTCTTAACTGACGAATGCCACACGCAGTCATCCTCTTTGGTCCAACCAGTGAGCCATCCACCGCGGTGCGGCATTGAGAGTAGGACCACCACATGCACATGGTGTCCGCCGCCGTAAGACACAACCGCCCCTGCCGACGCGGTGCAATTGCGCGTCCTTAACGACCGATACCGTCCCCTCGGCTTGCCGCTGCCCGCCCCCACTCTCTTCGCGGCCGGGTGTATTCCGTGCTACAAACCACGGATGATGAAAGCTGTGCGGAGCATATCGGTACTCGTTGCGTTGAGTTCCGTATGCGCCGGCTGCGGTTCACCGGACCCCGCAGCGCCGGCCGGGCCGATGGCAACTTTCGCACCGACGTCGACCCAGGCGGGGCCGACGCTGGCGACCGGTGTACCGACGAATTCGCGTGACGCTCTGGAGAAGCAGTGGGGCGAATTGGCCGGGATGGGCTGCGAAGACCCAGCACTGTGCGATGTCCTCTTTGCACTGGACGAACCGACGAACGCAACCGGGTGCATGGATCAGCTCCCCTCCGAGAATGGTCGACTTTCTGCGTTTCCAGTCACGGTCCAAACAAGTGAGAAGTTCGATGCTGCGGACTACGGGACTCTGCTCCGGAGCTTCGATTTCGTCGCGATCCGCGCAAATGGAGTTACCACGTCAAACCTCATGACAGACGCAACGCTGAACTGCGCGGAGTCAGATGCCGCATTGCCCGCGAATCCGGTCAGGTCCTCGAAATACCAGGGTTTCGTTGTGCTGGATCTTCCACTCGACACCACGTCTATCGGATACGTGCCATTCAGCGATCAAGGCGGTTGGGAATGGAAGATCGGCGGCATCGCCTAGTCGAAGGCCACTGCTTCGCAGAGTCCTTCCGAACCTGAGCCTTGAGGGGCACGTACGGCCGAAGTCGTCACTCACCTACCTCGGGAGGGGCTTCTGCACACGTGAGCGTTCCCGTGATGGTCACCCAGCCGACCTGGTTGTAGTCAGCGAAGAAGCTCGATGAATGGGCGACGCCCACAGCACCGAAACTGACTGTGGACCTGTCCGGGGACACCTCGACAACCGCCTGGGGTACGTAGTCCCCGCCTGGTTGGTCGACCCCAGACCCGTTCGCCTCCCATACAATGGTTCGCGAATCTTCATCACGAAACGCGGCCGACACGTCCGGGTCGAAGCGCAGACGCCCTTCATCGGCTCCGTCTGCATACTTGCTGTGGAGCTTGATACCGAGTGCAGACTTACCCCCGACCGACGGCCCGGCCACATATTCCCATCCCCGAAACGTCGATTCGCCCGGTCTGTACGCTGCGCAGTTCACCGATGTTGATTCCCATGTTCCCGACCAAGCACCTGACACCTCGACCCGCGCGGTACCGGGCAGTCGCGGCACGAGATCGGGCACTGGCGGCAGCGCCGGTGGACCAGCATCATCAGGCTTACCGCTGTATCGGAATGTCGGTTCTTCCGGTGGAGCCGGCGCGGCGGTCGCGCTCGTGGACTGTGCCGTCGAAGCGTTGGATTGGTCCCGCTGATCCCGTTCGTCGATCTCGGCCAGCACCGGTGACGACGCGGGCAGAAGCTCCCGCATCCCCGCGTCTTCGGGCTTGCCAACGTACAAGATGACAGAATCGCTCTGACGCAACGAGCGATCTGCCGCCGGTTCCTGCCGAACGACCGCCCAATTCGAGTCGACCCACGGCACGCGCTCTCCCAGGGCATCTCGATCCTCGAACTCCTCGAACCCAGCAGCGTCGAGGGTGTCGTGGGCGTCATCGAGCCACAGGCCTGTCACGTCCGGGACTGAGGGCGGTTCTGTCTCACTCGCCGAACATCCGGACGCAACCATCGCGGTAGCTACGACGACTATGCAACCGTGCGCCACTCGCCGCAGCCGGTGTTGTGACTTGTCCACAAAGAGCGTTTGATAGTGCCCCATGGGGTGGTGTAATTCGGATCGGTGAACCATCCGGTTCATGATCAACGAGTTGTGTTGTATGTTAGGCGCTTTCGAGCTGAGGTGTCAACGACTCAGCGGTCGTGTCGGTTGATA
>NZ_JALGQE010000001.1 GCF_022810405.1 Rhodococcus sp. ARC_M5 | reverse complement strand
CCGACGCGGTGCGTGTGGCAATGCTGCGCATGCGGCGAACAGGTGCGCGTCGGTGAGCTGACGGAGCTCGGCGCGTATGCCTTCTGGGGCATTGACGATCATCGATTTCAGTTGTGTGACCGCTTCGACGTTGCCGTCGTGGGCCTTCGGTGTGGTGGTGGCCTTTCCGGTCAATGCTGCGCGCGCTGCGGAATGGGCATCGAGTGGGTCGGATTTGCCGTGGAAGCGGCGAGAGCGTCGGTCGGGGCGATCGACATCGACGACCTCGAGCCCGCTCAGGCGTAGCGCAGTGGCCAGAGTCGATCCATAACTGCCGGTACCTTCGACTCCGATTCGCTCGACCTTTCCGGCCGCGGTGATCCAGGCGATCAGGTCCACGTGGCCGGCGGCGGTGGTGGGGAATTCTCGGTCGCCGACCTCGCGTCCGAGGTGGTCGATGATCGCGGCGTGATTGGTGTTCTTGTGTGTGTCGACGCCGACGAAGACGGTGGTGCTGACATCGGGTGGATTGTCGGTCATGCTGGACATGGCTATCCCTTCGTGGTGGTGGCCACGCACCGGCCGGGGACGGCGGACAAGACTGTGATGGGACTCTTTGGACAGGCTCCTATGAAGTCACTTCGCCCCACCGGTCGCGTGTGAGCAGCAACAGCGGGTCGGGTACCGACACATCGTTCGAAGGACAGCCCACCGGGCGTCGGTCACATTGAGAGTCAGGCCCCAACCCACCGCAGATATCCAGTATCACCGGACACATTCATACTCACAGTCACATTGAGTACCCACCGGACCCCGCCCTGGTGGTGAACTCGGCCGCTGTTTCTCCACTACTGTGGTTACTCGTGCTGTCTGTCGTTCCCACACCCGTCGTCGTTCGGGCCCCGTCGAAGGTGAATCTGCATCTCTCGGTCGGTGACCTGCGCCCCGATGGCTTCCACGAGCTGACGACTGTGTTCCAGGCGCTCTCGCTCTCGGACGAACTGTCGGTGATTCCGGCCAAGGCACTCTCGGTTCGGGTGCGCGGCGACGACGCGAGAGTGGTTCCCACCGATTCACGGAATCTGGTGTGGAAGGCCGCGGAGTTGCTGGGGCGTCGGGTCGGGCGGGAGCCGTCGGTGGAGATCACCATCGACAAGGGAATTCCGGTGGCCGGTGGGATGGCAGGCGGAAGTGCCGATGCTGCCGCGACTCTGGTGGCACTGAACGCGATGTGGCATCTCGATCTCTCCCGTGACGAGCTCGACGAGGTGGCGGCCGAGCTCGGCAGCGACGTGCCGTTCTCGTTGCACGGCGGCACCGCGGTCGGAACCGGGCGCGGGGAGAAGCTGCTTCCGGTGCTCTCGCGCAACAGTTTTCACTGGGTGCTGGCGTTGGCGAAGGGCGGTCTGCAGACGCCTGCCGTCTACAACGAACTCGACGAGCTGCGCGCCAAGGGCAATCCGCCTCGCCTCGGCGGCACCGAGGATCTGATGCATGCGCTGGCGTCCGGCGATGCGCGTGCGCTCGCGCCGTTGCTCGGCAACGACCTGCAAGCCGCTGCGGTGTCGTTGATGCCGCAGTTGCGTCGCACGCTGCGCGCGGGAGTCACCGCCGGGGCGTTGGCCGGCATCGTGTCCGGTTCGGGCCCCACCTGCGCGTTCCTGTGCGCCGACGCCGACGCGGCGGTGTCGGTGAGCGCTGAATTGTCCGGTGCCGGCGTGTGCCGCACCGTCCGTGTTGCGAGTGGACCGGTTCCCGGTGCTCGTGTTGTCACTAGCGAATCGATTGGTTTTTCCTGATGGTCAATCTCGTCAATCTCGAAAACGTCAGTAAGTCCTTCGGCGTGAAACCGCTGCTCGACGGCGTCTCTCTCGGCGTGCAGGAGGGTGAACGCATCGGCATGGTCGGCCTCAACGGCGGCGGTAAGACCACGACCCTCGAAGTTCTCGCCGGCATCGAGCCGCCCGATTCGGGACGCGTCAGCCGAGTCAACGGCCTGCGGATGGCCGTCGTCACCCAGCGTGGTGTGTTGCCGCCCGGGTCGACCGTCGGCCAGGTGGTCCTCGACCCACTCGGAATGGCCGAGCACGAGTGGGCCGGAGATTCTCGGGTGCGAAACATCCTGACGGGCATCGGTATTGCCGATCTCGGACCCGCAGGCAGCTCGGGACTCGACGCGCCGATCGACAATCTCTCCGGTGGTGAGCGTCGACGAGTTGCGTTGGCAGCGGCCCTGGTTCAGGATCTCGACCTCGTGGTCCTCGACGAGCCGACCAACCACCTCGACGTCGAGGGCGTGCAATGGTTGGCTGCACACCTGGTCAGCCGTCGCAGTGCGCTGGTGGTCGTCACCCACGATCGCTGGTTCCTCGACACCGTCGCCAATCGCACGTGGGAAGTGGTCGGCGGCGGCGTCGAGGCCTACGAGGGCGGCTACAACGACTGGGTGTTCGCTCGCGCCGAGCGGTCCCGTCAGGCCGACGCGTCCGAGGAGCGTCGACGCAACCTCGCGCGCAAGGAACTGGCGTGGCTGCGCCGCGGCGCCCCGGCCCGTACCTCCAAGCCGAAGTACCGCATCGAGGCGGCCGAGGCTCTGATCGCCGACGTCCCCGCCCCGCGTGACTCCGTCGCGTTGTCCTCCTTTGCTCAGCGCCGACTCGGCAAGGTCGTCATCGAACTCGAGGACGCGCGCCTGGAGACCCCCGACGGCCGCGAATTGGTGAAGGACTTCACCTGGCGACTTGCTCCCGGTGAGCGCGTCGGTCTCGTCGGCGTCAACGGTTCGGGTAAGACGACGATGCTCCGCACGCTCGCCGGTGAACTGCAGCCGGCTTCCGGTAAGCGCATCCAGGGCCAGACCGTCAAGATCGGTTGGCTGAAGCAGGAATTGGACGACCTACCCAAGAAGCTGCGGGTTCTCGATGCGGTCAAGGAAGTGGCCGAGCGGATCACCCTGGGCGACCGAGAGATCTCTGCCGGGCAGCTCGCGGAACGGCTCGGCTTCACCCCGGCGCGGCAGCGCACCCCCGTCGGAGACCTCTCCGGCGGTGAGCGCCGTCGGCTGCAGCTGACGCGCGTGTTGATGGCCGAACCGAACGTGCTGCTGCTCGACGAGCCCACCAACGACCTGGACATCGACACCCTGCAGCAGCTCGAGGACATCCTCGACGGCTGGGCGGGCACTCTCGTCGTCATCAGTCACGATCGGTACCTGATCGAGCGCATCTGCGATTCCACCTGGGCACTGTTCGGCGACGGCAAGCTCACCAACCTGCCCGGCGGTATCGACGAGTACCTGCGCCGGCGGGCCGTCCTCGCGGCCGACGCAACGCCGGACTCGCTGACCACCGGCGGCACACCGCGGAAGGCAACCCGAGATGCCGCCTCCGAACGCGCGGCTCGCAAGGAACTCAGCAAGCTCGAGAAGCTCGTGATTCGACTCTCCAAGCGTGAGGTGGAGCTGCACGCCGAACTCGTCGACGCGTCCACCGAGCCGGGCAAGCTCGTCGCCCTCGACACCGAACTCAAGCAGGTCCTCGCCGACAAGGATGTCGCCGAGGAACGATGGATGGAACTGGCCGCCGAGCTGGAGTGAGCGGCTCCGCCGCATGTGAACGGAACTTCGTAGTCCACTACGAAGTTTCGTGCACGTGCGCGCAGCGCATACTGGAGTCATGACATCGGTCGTCGCGGAAGTACTCGGTTCGGATTTCGCCCGTCTGCATCCCAAGGTCCAGTGGCGTTTCGGATTGCAGTCCTCGGATCATCTCGCTCAGTTCGGGGTGGGCGTGATGGAGGAGATGACCCATTCTCGGCTGGTTCCGCCGCCGTTGCTGTGGGCCGGACGCAAGCGTGGTCTGTTCCCCGCAGGTGTAGGCAAGGACGTGCCGTTCACCATCGCCAACTATGCGTATGTCGACGAACTGGGCCGGGAGACACTGTCTTTCGTGCGTCGCTTCGCCTTCCCCGGTCGCCCGCAGGGAATGAATTCGGTGATGGTGTCCTCCGCCGAGTCCGACGCGTATGCCCTGGACTATCTGGGCTTCTCCTCGGACATGGTGGTGCACACCAGATGTGAGGTGGACGCCGAGGGCGGTCTGATTCTCGAGAGCGAGGTGCCGCGATTCCTCCTCGGCCCTGTGGCACCGAAATTGCCGAAGGTGGCCTCGGCGCTGACCATCGGCCGGGAGTGGTGGGACGCGTCGGAGGAACGGCATCGCATCGAGATCAAGGTCGAGAGTCCCGTGATGGGTCAGCTGTTCCTGTACCGCGGGTGGTTCACTGCGGAGGAGCGGCCCTGTGCGCCTGCCGATATCCCGGGTGACGCGCGTCCGCGGTCGGTCGAGTCTCGCGAATAGCGCTACTGTTACGCGTCGAACGATCTGCGTGTGAAGGAGTCAACAGTGGCCGTTGTCGAAGCCGAGATCGCGGGTGGCGTGGGGCATATCGTCCTGAACCGGCCGGAGGCACTGAACTCCTTGAACGGTGCCATGATCGAGGGCATCCGCGACGCCCTAGAGGCGTGGCGTGACGACGACGCGGTCAGTTCCGTTCTGGTGACCAGTAGTTCGCCGCGGGCGTTCTGCGCGGGCGGAGACATCAAGGCCATTCGGCAGGCCGTCGTCGACGGTGACGACGAGGCAGGTCGGGAGTACTTCGCGGCCGAGTACGACCTCGACGAGGTGATTGCCGGCTACCCCAAGCCGTACATCGCCGTCATCGAGGCTGCGGCCTTCGGTGGTGGGTTGGGTATCTCGATCCATGGCAGCATCCGCATCGTCACCGAGAACGCGGTGTTGGCCATGCCCGAGACGGCGATCGGCTTCGTGCCGGATGTGGGGTCGAGCTATTTTCTCTCGCGCCTACCGGGCCGTGTCGGACGGTACTTGGCGCTGACGGGAACTCGGATCACCGGTTCCGATGCGCTCGCACTGGGTTTGGCGACGCACTTCTGCCCCAGCGAGTCGGTGTCTGCTCTGAAGGCGGACATCCTCGCAGGCGTCAACGTGCACGAGGTGTTGGATCGCTACACCGCCGCACCGCCGACGGCTGAGCTGTCCTTCGACGCGGAGGCGGTGGCGGCAGTGTTCGAGAAGGAATCTCTTGTCGACATCATCGACGCGTTGGTGTGCGACACATCGTGGTCACGGACGACGAAGACTCAACTGGCGACGCTGTCGCCGACGTCCCTGATGGCCACCGACGCGCTGATCGCACGCGGGGCCGACAGTACGTTGCGCGAATGCCTCGATCGCGAACTACGGGTGGCGACGTGGATCATCACCGAGCCGGACTTCGCCGAGGGTGTTCGTGCGGTGTTGGTCGACAAGGATCGAGCGCCGCAATGGAAGCCTCTGGTACTCGAGATGGTGCGACCAGAGGCGTTCCAGCGACTGCTGTGACCGGCAGAGGTCAGCGGTAGCCCTTGGCGGGGTTCTGCAGGTCGAGCACGATGGTCTGGCCGTTGGAGCGAACGTGGATCTCGGGGTTCTGCAGGCCGCCCGAGACGAGGTACTCGCCCAGGAGCTGGAGAAGCTCGTCGGGGCCGACGGAGGTGTCGGGAGTGCGGATGTCGCCGGTGCGGCTGCCGAGCTCGTTCTGGGTCAAGCGTCCTGCGATACGGACCGATGCGACGCCCATGGCGGTGCGACGGTCGGGTGCCTGACCCCGACCGAGCGACGGCGAGGTGCCGGCGCTGGAGCCGTGAGATGTGGAGCGGCCGTTGGTGGGCAGGCCGTGTTCTGAGATCTGATCGCTTGTAGTCACTTCAACCTCGTTCGATTCCGTGGCGGGCTTATCTGGACGACGTCGATCCGCGCGGGTGGGCGCTGAAACGGTGGCGGTCGACGGTGCTGGTGCAGGCGTTGTTGCGGACGCCTTCTCGGTGGACGTGGCCTCTGTCGTCGACTTCTCGATCGAAGAGGTCTCGGCCGCCTTCTCGGCGGGCGCTGCCGCCGAAGAATCGGTGCGACCACTGATGGGTGAAGTGGAATCGGACGTCGGCGGCGTCGCCAAACGATGCGCGGGAGCGCCACCGACCTTGATCCCGGCCAATGGGTAGTTCGATCCCTTTGTCATGTCGTCTTCCACTTCATCGTGATTCCCAGGTGGTTCCGCGCCGAGATGTCACGATCGGATATCGATCAGGACGAGTCGCTCGGCGTCGAGCACGCCAAAACGTACTCTGAGTTTGTTCGGACCCGCTGAGAGTAGCATCACGATTGTTTATGACGCCATTTTTTGACCGATGTATTTGTTCTGGATCCTCAACCACACGGCAAATCCCCAGGCGACGAACGCGGCGTACACCAGGTACAGAGCGGCGGACGGGTAGAAACCGGCGATGATGAGCAGTGGTACGCCCACTACGTCCACTGCGATCCAGATCAACCAGAATTCGGTCAGTCCCCGCGCCATTCCGAAGGTTGCCAACATGGATCCGGTGAAGATCCACGCGTCGGCCCACTTGCCGAACGAGCCGAGATAGCCGAACAACTGCGCGAACACCACCGTGCCGACGATCGCGACGACGACCATCGCCATCCGCTCCCTCGTCGTGCCCCACCGTGGGAGAACGGCGGACCCCGTCTGCTTGGAATCGCGCATCCAGCGCACCAGGCCGTAGACGCTCACGGCGATGAACATCAATTGCCGACCGGCCTGGCCGTACAGGTCCAACGCTTGCGGCGTATGGAACACGCCGCCGAGAAAGACGGTGAACAGCAACGCATTTCCGATGATCCCCACCGGCCACGCCCACACGACGCGTCGCATCCCACCGATCGCGGAGAGCAACCCGAAGCCGTTTCCGACCACCTCACGCCACAGCACCGGGTTGCCGAAGACACTGAATTCGGCGTCGAGCAGCTCGATCAGCACCTGAAGAGGCTACTGATCGCCGGCGGCGACGAGTGGTTCGAGAGTCAGCTCGGGCATCTCTTTCTGGATGTACTGCAGCCGCCACTTGTCGCTGACGAGTGCCAACAGCGCGCCGTCGGTGCGAGTGAACACCTCGACACCGCGTTGGCGACCCAACTCGACCGCCGAGGCCGCGTCGGTGCGTCGGGCCAAGGAGTATCCGAGTGGTTCCATTCGAGCGTCGACGCCGAATTCGGTCTTCATTCGTGCGGTGACCACCTCGAACTGCATGGGTCCGACGGCGGCGAGAACCGGGGACGCATCGCCGCGAATGTCGTTGCGCAACACCTGCACGACGCCTTCGGAGTCGAGCTGCTCGACGGCCCGGCGGAACTTCTTGTACTTGTCGGCGCTGTCGACGCGCAGTGCGGAGAAGTGCTCGGGTGCGAACGACGGGATCGGGGGGAACTCGACCTTCTTGTCGGTGTAGAGCGTGTGGCCCGGAGCCAGGGCGGTCGCGTTCACGAGGCCGACGATGTCTCCGGGGTAGGCATTCTCGACGGTCGTTCGATCGCGACCGAACACCGTCAACGCGTACTTGGTGGTGAACGGCTTCTTGGTCTGCGAGTGCGTGACGACCATGCCGCGCTCGAACACTCCGGAGACCACGCGCATGAATGCCAGTCGGTCGCGGTGGGCGGTGTCCATGCCTGCCTGCACCTTGAACACGACGGCGCTGAACGGGTCGGTGACCTCGCGTACGCCGCCGGAGACGTCGTCACGTGGGCCGGGTGACGGCGCGAGAGCCACGAGGGTGTCGAGAATCTGCCGGACGCCGAAGTTGAGCATGGCCGAGCCGAAGATCACCGGCGACGTCTGGCCGGCCAGGAACATCTCCTGATCGTGTTGCTGACCGCTCGAGATCAGCAGATCGCTCTCCTCGACGGCGGTGTCCCAGTCGACGCCCTCGCGTTCGGCGGCTGCCTCGGCCGACATGAATTCCTCGGGCGCGATGGTTGCACCGCCGGCGGTACGGGTGAAGCGAATGTAGCTGCCGTCCTGCACGTCGAGCAGCCCGCGGAAATCGCCGGCAATGCCGACGGGCCAGTAGAGGGGCGTCGGCGTCAGGCCGATCCGCGACTCGATCTCGTCGAGCAGCTCGAGCGGCGACTGGCCCGGGCGATCCCACTTGTTGATGACGGTGATGACCGGGATGCCGAACTGGCGGCACACCTGGAACAGTTTGAGGGTCTGCGGCTCGAGGCCCTTTGCGGCGTCGATCAGCATCACGGCCGCGTCGACGGCGGTGAGCACGCGGTAGGTGTCCTCGGAGAAGTCGGCGTGGCCCGGGGTGTCGACGAGGTTGATGACGTTGGTGATCTCGGCGTCGGGGGAGGTCTGGTAATTGAACTGCAGCGCAGTCGAACTCACCGAGATACCGCGGGCCTTCTCCATCTCCATCCAGTCCGAGACGGTGGAGCGGCGGCCGGCCTTGCCGTGAATGGCACCGGCCTCGGAGATGACGCGTGCGTGCAGGGCGAGAGCTTCGGTGAGCGTCGACTTACCGGCGTCCGGGTGCGAGATCACCGCGAATGTTCGACGCCTCGCGACCTCGGTCTCGAGCTCCTTGGCCGGGCTCTTGGAGGGGCCGGGCTCGTCGAGCGTTGCCGGTCCGGACCCGTCGAGCGTTGCGTCGACGTCGGGGGTGCTGGACGGGGTACTCACGAAAACCTCATTCTCCTAGCAAGGGCGGCACCGAATCGGTCGCCGGGGCAGAAATCAAGGATACGCGGCCCGTTGTCCCCCTCGGTCGGGGCGGGAGTGCCTACTGTGAACGGTGGGCCGGGAGATCCCTCACGAGGAGATGCGCGTTGAGCAAGTTCACCGAAGAGATGTTCGAGACCGCGAGCACCAGCAAGCACGGTCTGGTCACCGGCGAGCCCGACGAGGCGCTGCGGCAGTCCTGGGGTGAGATCCACGAGCAGGCGCGTCGGATGGCCGGTGCTCTCGCGGACGCAGGCGTCGAACACGGGGACGCGATCGGCATCCTGGCCGGTCAGCCGGTGGACATCGCGCCCGCGTGCCAGGCGACGTGGATGCGCGGGGGATCGGTGACCATGCTGCACCAGCCCACTCCGAGGACCGACCTCGCCGTCTGGGGCGAGGACACCGAGACCGTCGTGCGGATGATCGAGGCCAAGGCCGTGATTCTGGGGGCTCCGTTCGACATCGCCGCACCGGTGCTCGAGGAGCGCGGCATCACCGTGCTGAAGATCGAGGACATGAAGACCGGTCGCGACATCGATCCGGTGCCGACGGCCGAATCCGATATCGCGCTGCAGCAACTCACGTCCGGTTCGACGGGTTCGCCGAAGGCGGTGCGGATCACGCACGAGAACTTCTACGTCAATGCGTACGCGATGATCGACCGCATCGAATTCGATGTCGACTCCGACGTGATGATCAGCTGGCTGCCACTGTTCCACGACATGGGGATGGTGGGCTTTCTGTCGGTGCCGATGCAGGTCGGTGCCGAGGTCGTCAGTATCACTCCGCTGGACTTTCTGCGCTCACCACTGTTGTGGGCCAAGCTGATTCACAAATACCGTGGAACTGTCACGGCAGCACCGAATTTCGCGTACTCGCTGCTGGCGCGGCGCTTGCGTCAGGCCGAGGACGATCTGGATCTCGATCTGTCGACTCTGCGGTACGCCTGGAACGGAGCCGAGCCGGTCGATCCGGACACCATGATCGCCCTCGCCGAGGCAGGTGCTCGGTACAAGCTGAACCCGTTGGCGCTCGCTCCGGTGTACGGCATGGCGGAAACAACTCTGGCAGTGTCGATTCCGGATCCCGACCAGGGGCAGGTGATCGACGTGGTCGACGCGGATCTGCTCGAAACCCTGGGACGCGCCGTCCCGTCCACCCGTGGCAACACCCGATCTCTCGCCACGCTCGGCAAGTTCGTTCCCGGGTTGGAGGGTCGCGTCGTGGACAAGGAAGGGCAGGTGCTGACCGCCCGTGGCGTCGGCATCATCGAGGTGCGGGGCAAGGCCGTCACGCCCGGATACATCACCGTCGAAGGCCCGGTGTCGACGCAAGACGCCGACGGCTGGCTCGATACCGGCGACGTCGGCTACATCACCGAGGACGAACTGGTGGTCGTGTGCGGACGCATCAAGGACGTCATCATCATGGGTGGTCGCAACATCTATCCGACCGACATCGAACGGGCCGCGGGCACTGTCGCAGGTGTGCGGCCGGGCAATGCCGTCGCCATTCGGCTCGATGCAGGCGACAAGCGTGAAAGTTTCGCCGTGGCAGTGGAAACCAACGACATCGACAATCCGGACGAAGTCAAGCGCATCGAACGCGAAGTGATCCACGCGGTGCACTCGGAGGTGGGTGTGCGGCCACGCACCGTTGCGGTGTTGGGCCCGGGCAGTATTCCGAAGACGTCGAGCGGCAAATTGCGACGGGCGAATTCGGTGTCGCTGTTGAACTGACACTGGGGGAGACCTCACACCCTTTGTGCGGGGTGCGCGTGCGCCCTCGGAAGCGAGAAGGGGCGCGCGCCTCAGAAAAAGGGTGTGAGGTTCAGCGAGGGTGCACCCTGTTCTGGGCCGCTTCGAGGCCGGCGGAGAGCAGGAGTTCGGCGGCGTCTGCGGCTTCTTCGACCACGACGCCGAGATCCTTGCGCTCGGCGGCCGAGAACGGCTTGAGCACGAACGACGCAGGATCCATTCGTCCGGGCGGACGTCCGACGCCCACGCGAACCCTCAGGTAGTCCTTGGTGCTCAGATGCTGCGAGATCGAGCGCAGCCCGTTGTGGCCGCCTTCGCCGCCGCCGAGCTTGAGCCGCAGAGAACCGAAGTCGATGTCCAATTCGTCGTGCACCACCACGACGTTCGCCGGGTCGACGGAGAAGAATCGAGCCAAGGCCGCGACCGGCTGGCCCGAGAGATTCATGAAGGTGCGCGGTTTGGCGATGATCACCGAGCGACTGCCGAGGCGAGCCTGCACGATGTCGGAGTTGGACTTCTTGTGCGAGGAGAACGTCGATCCGACGCGTCCGGCCAGGGCGTCGGCGACCATGAATCCGACGTTGTGGCGGGTCTTTTCGTACTGCGGGCCGGGATTGCCGAGGCCTACGATCAGGGCCGGCGCTTCGGGGTCAACACTCACGGTCGTCATTCTCTCATCGGTCATTCGAAACGAACGACGCGCTGCACCCGGCGTGGGAGCAGCGCGTCGTACGCGGTTCGCGGAGCGAGAT
Organism: Rhodococcus sp. ARC_M5; assembly: GCF_022810405.1. Lineage (GTDB taxonomy): Bacteria > Actinomycetota > Actinomycetes > Mycobacteriales > Mycobacteriaceae > Rhodococcoides > Rhodococcoides navarretei. The sequence goes on along the minus strand of NZ_JALGQE010000001.1, from coordinate 727,601 downwards.
CAGCTGTCGCTGTCCTTGCTGTCCTTGCTGTCCTCGTCCGAACCCTCGTGGCTCTCCGCCTCTTCCTGAGTCTCGGCTTCGCCTTCCTCGGAGATCGGCTCGGTGCCTTCGCCTTCGGCCTCGAGCTCTTCCTCGGACGGTGCCTCGGTGACGTTGACGAGCAGCTGCTCGGGGTCGGACATCAAGGTGACACCGTCAGGCAGCTGGACATCGCTCGCGTAGTACTGCGTGTCGATCTGGGCGTCCTCGACGGAGATGACGAAGTTCTCGGGGATCTCCAGAGCGTCGGCCTCGATCTCGATGTACGTAGAGTCGGTGACGACCAGGGTGCCCGGAGCGGCATCGCCTTCGACGATGATGTTGACCTCGACGGTGACGCGCTCGCCCTTGTTCAGGACGAGGAGGTCGGCGTGCTCGATGCTGCGACGGATCGGGTGCACGACGATCGACTTGGTCAGTGCCAGCTGCGACTTGCCGTCGATGTCGAGGGTCAGCACAGCGTTGGTGCCATCGTTACGCAGCACGGCTGCGAACGCGCGAGCGTCGAGCGCGAGGTGCTGGGGGTCGGTGCCGTGTCCGTAGAGAACGGCCGGAACCTGGCCGTCACGGCGGGTGCGGCGAGCCGCGCCCTTGCCGAATTCGGTGCGGACCTGCGCGGTGAGATTGTTTACCTTCGATGCCATGGTGCTGAATGCTCCTGATAAAAGTGGTTCGTGCGGCGTACTTCGTCGGGCGGTCAAGCTCGTCGGGGCGGACACGAACGAGCGCGGCCAACGGGGCCGAGCCGCGTCGATAACGGTGGATCCGGAATTCATCGGATCTACCCTCGCCGAGACAACCTGGAAGACAATACACGACCAGGTCATGTGCGCGGAAGTTCGACCCCTGCTACGAACTACCGTGCACGTGCGAGCGCAGCGAGCAACTCGGCAGCTATGCCGCGCGCCACGGAGACCGCATCGTCTCGGCCACCTGCCGTCCCCATCACCACCGCACCCTCGTGCACTACCGACAGTCGGGTTCCCAGCTGCTCGGCATCGGGGTATCCGGCCTCGGCGGCCAGTCGCGCGAACAACGATCTCGTCCAGTTCTTCTCCGACTCGATGATCGCGACCACCGGACTGTCGGTGCCGCCGAACTCGGCGAACGCATTGACGAATCCGCAGCCGCGATGGTTGTCGCGCATCCACAGGTCGAGTGCGTCGTACACCCCGAGGATGCGCGCGTCGCCGGGCTCGAGGGACTCGACGTACTGCGTCACGTGATCGCACCACAGGCCGTATCGGCGGGTGAGGTAGTGCTGTACCAGGCCGTCCTTCGAGCCGAAGCGGTCGTACAGGGTCTTCTTCGTGGTGCCGGCCTCCTCGGCGATGAGGTCGACTCCGACGGCGCGGATGCCGCGGGCGTAGAACAGCTCGCTGGCGACGGTGAGGATGCGTTCCCCTGCGGGGGTGAGCGGCTTGTCGAGCATGACGACCTTTCGAAAGCGCTGGTCAGCGGTAGGTGCACTGCAAGTATACAGACCTGTATGTTTACATCGATTCATGAAAGCAAATGTCGACGTCATCGCGGGTACGGCCCTGGTGGTGCTGTGGAGTTCGGGATTCATCGGTGGCGAGCTCGGTACGGCCCAAGCGCCCGCTCATACCCTGCTGGCCTGGCGATACCTTGCCGCTGCACTGCTGCTGATCGCCTGGTGCGGATACCGGCACCTGACGCCCACCTGGCATGCGGTCCGCATCCACACGGTCATCGGCCTGTTCTGCCAGTTCCTCTACCTCGGTGCCACGATCACCGGCATCGGGATGGGCGTGCCACCCGGCGTCGCCGCCCTGATCGCCGCGCTGCAGCCCCTGGTGGTCGCGATGGCGTCGAGCAGGATGTTCGGTGAACGCGTCGGCGGCCGGCAGACGCTGGGACTCGTCGTCGGGATCGCGGGTGTCTCGTTGGTGGTGGTCGGAGACATGTCCGGTGCCGATCTCGCGTGGCCGGTCTACCTACTCCCCGCCGCGGGGATGCTGGCGCTGTCGGTGGGCACGATCGGTCAACGGATGCTGGCACCGAAGGAGCCGATCGCGCTGGCAATGGCCATCCAATGTTCCATCAGCGCAGTCGGATTCATGACGTGGAGTGCGCTGGCCGGAGACGTCGCACCGCCGATGACGTCGGGCTTTCTCGCGGCTGTTGCCTGGACGGTCGTGCTCTCGACCTTCGGGGCATACAGCGCGTACCTGTTCGTCGTGCGTCGCAACGGACCGACTCGCGCCAGCGTGCTGCTCTACCTGACCCCGCCGACGACCATGCTGTGGGCATTCGTGATGTTCGGCGACGCGATCACCTGGCTCGGAATCGGTGGACTCCTGGTTTCTGCAATCGGTGTGGCTGCCTATGTGAGCGACGGTTCGACGGGTCGTTCCGCCGGCTCCACTCCTGCCGACCCTGCTACGAAGTGTCACTCACGTGCGAGCGCAGCGAGCATCGTGTCCAGTTCGGCGAATGTGACGAAATAGTGGGGAGACGCGCGGACGACGGCGTCGAGTCCCCGGCCCTCCATGTCCACTCGCGTCGAGCCCCGGTGGCTGACCGTCACCGTCACCGAGCTGTCGGAGAGTCGGTCGCGCACGGCCACGGGATCTTCGCCGTCGACGGTGAAGGAGACGATGCCACTCCTGTGATCGCCGAGGTCCCGCACTGTCACTCCGGGAATTCGTCCGAGCCCGGCACGTAGGTATTCGGCGCGTTCGACAACTGCTTCTTCGACGTGGTCGACGCCGAGCTCGAGGAGATAGTCGACGGCAGCACCGAGCGCGAGCCTGGCCGCGACGTCGCATTCCCAGAACTCGAATCGCGTGGCGTCGTCGGCCATTCGATACGTCTGTCGGTCGACCCATTGGGCGCTGTGCAGGTCCAGGGCCGGCGGATGCAGCGTCGACGCCAATCCGGGACGCAGGTACAGGAAGCCGGTTCCGCGGGGGCCGCGAAGCCATTTGCGACCGGTGGCGGAGAGCGCATCGACGCCCAATTCCTCGACGTCGACGCGCATCTGCCCGATGGATTGGCAGGCGTCGAGCAGCACCAGAGCCCCGTGGCGGTGCGCGAGATCTGCGACGGCACGAGCAGGGTTGATCAGGCCCCCGTTGGTCGGCGCGTGTACCACCGAGACCAGTTTCACGCGGTCGTCGAGCATGGTTGTCAGCGCGTCGACGTCGATCCGTCCCGACCCGTCACTCGGGACGATCTCCACCGTCGCGCCCGTGACCTCGGCGCGGTGGAGTGCGGAGATGGCATTGCTGGCGTACTCGGCCTCGCACAGCAGGATCCGATCACCAGGGGAGAGGGGTACCGAGTAGAAGAAGTCCGTCCAGGCCCGCGTCGCAGAATCACTCAGTGCGATGCTCGACGCCGGGGCTCCGATCAGATTTCCGATCGAGGTCTTGACGGCTGCGAGGTCGTCGAGCCGCTCGTTCGCGGCCCGGTAGCCACCGATTTCTGCTTCTCGCCGCAGATGTGCGATCGCGGTATCGAGGACGACGGTCGGGGGCAACGAGGACCCGGCGCTGTCGAGAAACACCCGGCCTGACGCACCGGGGGTGTCACGTCGAATGCGGTCGTGATCGAGCATCGGTGGTCCTTTCGGTAGCGAACTCTCGGGCACCAGAGTTCCACAATCGGTAGCCTCGACAGGGCGCGGGATCGCGGCGTTTTCGATCCCCGCAGCTGGGTACGTTCGGTAGCGAAGAACGTGTTGAGTGCGGAAAGAAGGAATGAGTGTCGTCCAACGAGAAGTCCCTCGAGCTGAGCTCACGCCCGGCAGCAGAGGCATACGTGTCGAAGGTGTGTTTCAAGCTGGGGCCACCGGCCCTGATCGGTGCCGAACTCGAGTGGCTCACCGCCCTCGACGACGGAACGCGTCCCACCCTTTCTGCGCTCGCAGCCGCGCTCGGTGATCATTCCCCGCGCAGTATCGCTCCCGAGTCGCCCGCCCAGGCGTTGCCGGGCGGAAGCATCGTCACCGTCGAACCCGGCGGCCAAGTCGAATTGTCCAGTTCGCCTTATACATCCGTTTCCGATCTCGCGCCGATGCTCGACGCGGATGCCCGGTTGTTGCGCGAGATGCTCAACGGCTCCGGCATCGACATCCTCGCTGTTCCGGCCGACGCGACTCGCGCCCCCGAACGGCTTCTCGCCCTGCCGCGGTACTGCGCGATGGAAAGCCGATTCACCACCATCGGCCCGTACGGCAAGCTGATGATGTGCAACACCGCAGCGACACAGGTGAGCGTCGACGCCGGCCGGGATCGCGCCGACGTTGCCGCGCGTTGGCGGATGCTCCACGTGATCGGCCCTGCATTCGTGGCTGCCTTCGCGCGCTCGCCCGAACTCGCCGGAGCTCCCGATGGAGCGTGGGCATCCCAGCGCATGCGGACGTGGCTCGAACTGGACTCCAGCAGAACGGATTCCAGTAGAACTGCGGTACCGAACACCGGTGACCCGATCGCGGACTATGCCAGCTGGGCACTCGACGTGCCACTGCTCTGCATCCAGGGCACCACGCAGAACTGGGAAGCGCCGGCGGGCACCACGTTCGCTCAGTGGTTGGACGATCCCGACATCGTCGGCCGCACAGCGACTCACGGTGATCTCGACTATCACCTGACCACCTTGTTCCCTCGGGTGCGCGCCTGCGGCTACTTCGAGATTCGCTATCTCGACACCCAGCCGGACGGCCAGTGGGTGGTTCCCGCAGCCGCGTTCGAGGCGTTGCTGTCCACACCCGAGCTGGTGGCTCGCGCCACCGAGATCGGACTTGGGACGGCCGGACGCTGGCTCGACGCGGCTCGCGTCGGGCTGGCAGATCGCGATCTTCGCACTGCCGCAACCGAACTGCTCGATCTCGCAGCGGAGGTCGGCGGGGAGTACTCCGATCACCTCGCTGCGGCATCTCGCCGGTGCAGTTCAGGCGAGCCTCCCAGTGAATTCGATATGGCATCGCCGGATTTTCGGAATCGAAAGGAATCGGTGTGAGCGCCGAACAACTCAGGAGCAGGATCGAAACGGTCCTCACTCGCAGTCGTGCCCGCAGTGCGGCACTCACCGATTGTGTGGACGAGACCGAACTGATGGCACAGCATTCGCCGTTGATGAGTCCGCTGGTCTGGGACCTCGCGCACATCGGCAGTCAGGAAGAGCTCTGGCTCGTCCGTGACGTCGGCGGTCGTGATCCGGTGCGTCCCGATATCGACGAGCTGTACGACGCGTTCAAGCACTCGCGTTCGTCGCGCACGTCGCTTCCGATGCTCACTCCGGACGAGGCGCGCGTCTATGTGCAGACCGTCCGCGACAAGGCCTGGGACGTGTTGGATCGCAGTACGTTTCAAGGTAGGCCCGTCGAGAAGCACGGTTTTGCTTTCGGGATGATTGCCCAGCACGAACAGCAGCACGACGAGACCATGCTCGCGACCCATCAATTGCGCGTCGGGCCTGCGGTTCTGACGGCTCCTGCTCCGCCTGCCTCCACGGTGCCGGTGTCGGGTGAGGCCGTCATCGCCGGTGGCCCGTTCTCGATGGGGACCTCGCTCGACCCGTGGGCACTGGACAACGAGCGCCCGGCTCATGCCGTGCACGTACCGACGTTCGCCATCGACCGAGCCCCGATCACCAACGCGCAGTTCACGGATTTCATCGCCGACGGCGGTTACGAACGCCGTGAACTGTGGACCGAGAAGGGCTGGCAACATCGCGTCGATGCGAATCTGACGGCTCCTCAGTTCTGGGAGACCGATTCCGACGGCACGTGGTGGCGTCGCAGCTTCGGCGTGCGTAAGCCGGTGCGCCCGCATCAGGCTGTGGTGCACGTCAGCTGGTTCGAGGCCGACGCCTACGCCCGCTGGGCAGGTAAGCGTCTGCCGACGGAGGCCGAGTGGGAGAAGGCCGCGCGCTTCGACGCCGCGACCGGCACCAGCCGGGCGTACCCGTGGGGTGACGCCGAACCCACTGCTGCACATGCCAATCTGAATCAGCGGCATCTGGAACCGGCGGACATCGGTGCGTATCCCGACGGTGCCTCCCCCTCCGGTGTGCATCACCTCATCGGTGACGTGTGGGAGTGGACGTCCTCGGACTTCGAGCCGTACCCCGGCTTCGAGGCGTTCCCCTACGCCGAATACTCCGAGGTGTTTCTTCGCGGCGACTACAAGGTGTTGCGCGGCGGCTCGTTCGGAACCGACGAGGTGGCGTGCCGAGGCACGTTCCGCAACTGGGACCATCCGATTCGCCGGCAGATCTTCAGTGGGTTCCGGTTGGCCCGCGACGTCGAGCCCAGCTGAATGTGCCGTCACCTCGGGTATCTCGGCCCTCGCACCTCCGTCGGGGGAGTGCTCACGGACGGCGATCACAGCCTGCGTGTGCAGTCGTATGCCCCCGACGACATGCGCGGCGGCGGCACCATCAACGCCGACGGATTCGGTGTGGCCTGGTGGCAGGCCGGTTCCGTTCGCAGCTACCGCAATCCCATGCCCATCTGGACCGACCCGGCAGTGGATGACGTTCTGCCGCAGCTCGAGTCGACGTCGGTGATCGCCGCGGTGCGATCGGCCACGGTGGGAATGCCGGTGGAACGCTCGGCTTGCGCCCCGTTCACCGACGGCCGCTGGGCATTCAGTCACAACGGTGTGGTCCGCGGCTGGCCATACTCGCTGACCGATCTGTGGTCCGAGGTACCACCCGAGGATGCACTCACGTTGCCGGCTCCGACCGACGCAGCGGCTGTCTGGATAGTGTTGCGGCAGTTGCTCGCAACCCTGGAGCCGGCAGTGGCCCTGGCCACTTTGGTGCGGCGCATCGAAGCGCGGGCGCCGGGCTCCAGGCTCAACTTCCTCCTCGGTGATGGGGAAAACCTGTACGCCACCGCAGTGCATCACGCATTGTCCGTCCGCAGTTCCGGCGACGCCGTCACTATTGCGTCCGAACCCACCGACGACCACTCCGACTGGACGCCCATCGACGACCGCAGTCTTGTCGTCGCCACGGCATCGGATTTCACCGTTTCCCGTCTCGATGAAGAGGAGCACAGATGAGCACTGTCGAGGTACACCTCGCAGACACGGCACTGGTGGACGAATTACGCAAGGACGTGCGGGACGGGCTCACATCCGATCCGAAGTGGCTCTCGCCCAAGTACTTCTACGACGCCGTGGGCAGCGAGTTGTTCGAGCAGATCACCGTCCTGCCGGAGTACTACCCGACCCGAACCGAGCGGGCACTGCTCGAAGAACATGCCCTCGATATCGCCGAGGCAACCGAATCCACGATGTTGATCGAGCTGGGCTCGGGTTCATCGGAGAAGACGAAGATCCTGCTCGCGGCCGGGGTCAAGCATGGCTCATTGCAAACGTATGTGCCGCAGGATGTATCGGTCACGGCGCTGGAAGGTGCAATCGAGCAGCTCTCGCTGGAGTTCCCCGCCCTCGACGTGCGCGGCATCGTCAGCGATTTCACCGACACTCTGAGCAATCTGCCGGACGGCCTTCGGCGGACGATTGCGTTCCTCGGTGGAACCCTGGGCAACCTCATTCCCGAGGAGCGCGACGAGTTCCTGGGGGCTATCGCCGGTGCCCTGGATTCGGGCGAGTACCTGTTGCTCGGTGTCGGGCTGGTCATCGACCCGGACGTGCTGGTCCCGGCATACGACGACGCCGCAGGGGTGACTGCGCAGTTCAATCGAAACGTGCTGTCGGTGATCAACTCTCGGCTCGGTGGGAACTTCGATGTCGATGCGTTCGAGCACGTCGCCCTGTGGAACGCCGAGCAGGAGTGGATCGAGATGCGGCTCCGCGCCACGTCGGCGCAGGAGGTGTACCTCACCGATCTCGATCTGCACGTGCACTTCGATGAGGGCGAGGAACTGCGCACCGAGATCTCGGCGAAGTTTCGACCGGAAGGCATCACCGAAGAACTCGCCGCAGCGGGATTCGACGTCGAGCATCTGTGGTCCGACGCAGATTCCCGCTTCGCGCTCATCCTCGCGCGCAAGGTCTAGTAGCTCGCGCCAAGTGGGCACCAGTGCACGCTACTGCCGCCGATCGACGGCATCCCGTCGATCGGCGTCGGTAGTGCGCAACCCTGCCCGCCACATCCGCGCGTTCACGGGAGTCGACGGTCCGTTGCCGCGATCGACTTTCGGCGACGCCGCACCACGGTGATGATTTCGTCCACGACGCGATCGAGGTCCGCAAGTGCCGTCGCTGCCGAGTATCGCAGCACCAACCAGCCGTCGAGCACCAACTCGTTCTGCCGTCGACGATCGTTGTTGAACGTGGCGGGATCCGTATGGAACTCTCGGCCATCGATTTCGACTATGACTCGTGCGGAAAAGTCGACCAGGTCGCCGTAGAACTTTCCTACGCGCGCATTGATCTCCATTGTGAAGTGGCGAGCCCTCAACGCCCGCGCTACCACGCGCTCCGGCTCGGATTGTGTTCTCGGGCAGCATGTTCGAAGCTGCTTCCGGACGGCAGCCATACCGTGCATTCCCTTCGCCGTGTCACACAATTCGGCGACCCGTCGCCACGGCAGATGATGGTCGATGGCGTTGTCGAAGAACTTCTCGAGATCGGGCGGCGACAACGAGGTCGCGACGTCGACGAATGTCTGTTCCAGTGACACGACTCGCAGGCCTCGGTGGAGTACGGCATCGAGCAGGAGGCGTCGGCGATGGATTCGAATCCAGGGCACCGACCTCGACTGGGTGTTCGGGGCTACCGTGACAGAGACGAGACGCGGTTCGTAGTCGATCAGCCCCCATAACCAGGCCGCACTTTCGTGGCTCAGCACGGCATCCGGTCTCCACAGAGTCGCACCGGTGCACAGGTCGAAGTAGTCCGGTTTCTCAGTCGCGTAGACCTTCGGCAGTAGGCGCACGAGTTCGCCCGACTGCGATCGCCTCGAAATCGTGCTCGTACTGAGCCCTTGCGCCACCAATTGCTGCACCGTGTAAACCCCCATTGGTACACCGTTGCGGTTATGGAGACCCTGCAACAGTGGCAATCTCGCAATTGTGGATAACTCGATGACGCTATCCACAGGCAATGCCCGGCAGAGTGGGCACCAGTGCACGCTACGACCGCCGATCGACGGCATCCCGTCGATCGGCGTCGGTAGTGCGCAACCCTGCCCGAAGCCTCGCGATCAAGCATCCGCCAGCGCAACGACCGGCGAGATCTGATTCGCACGTCGCGCCGGTGTCAGTGACGCACCGAGCGCGAGGAGGCCACCGCACAACACCGTTCCGGCGATGACGGCCCACGGAAGGGTGGGTGCGGTGAGCCCGCGTGAATCCAGGGAACCCAGCAGCGATTGTGCTGCGGCCCAGCCGTAGACGATGCCGAGGATCAGACCGAAGCCCATCGATGCGACCACCATCTGGCTGCTCTCCGAGAGGATCATCGCCCGAATCTGCTTGCGGGTGAATCCGAGAGCGCGGAGCAGACCGATCTCTCGGGTGCGCTGCAGAATGCTCAGCAGCAAATTGTTCACCATCCCGACCGCCGCGATCACAGCCGAGAACCCGATCAGTCCGGTCATGATTCCCACCGTCACGGTGAGGACCTGGTCGACCGATGCTTCGTCGAACTCGTTGACGAGCATCGACCGGTAGCTGTACATCGCGACCGCGAACGTCGTCACCAACGTCACCCCGATCAGCAATCCCACCGCGGTGCGGGTGCTGCGATCCGGATAGCGAATTGCGTTGGCCGAGGCCAATCTCGCCGCTGGTCCGCGGCCGAACAGTCTGCCTACCGCCTTCAGCGTCGCGGGCAGAATTCGGTAGGCACCGACCATGATCCCGGTGAACGACGCGACACCACCGAGGAAGGCGACCAGAACACCGCCCGGGTTGAGCATCCCGACCAAGATCCCGAGCCCGAGCAGCGCTGTTCCGCCGGCGATCAGCACGATCGACAACACCGTCCTGACACGACGTGACCGCGGGGCCTCCACTCCCGTGTCGACGGCACCTCCGGTTGCCTGGACAGGCGTCACGTCCAGGACTTTTCTGGATCCGATGTACGACGCCAACGTCGTCGTCAGCACCACGATGACAACCGGCAGGATCACCAGCGGTTGAACGGACGTGTACTGCACGTCCGGCAGCTGACCGGCCGAGACCGCAACGGCCCGGGCCAGGTGACTCGCGCCGACGCCGAGGACCATACCGACTGCGCCACCGAACAATCCGACGACGAGGCCCTCGCGTGCTACCGATCGGCGCAGGTCTCGAGAGCGGGCTCCCAGCAGTCGAAGTAGTGCGATGGTGCGGGTGCGCCCCGCGACGATCGTCGCGAACGTGTTCGAGGTGACCACCGCCGCGACGTACAACGCGAGGCCGATGAACACCAGCGCCACGCTGTACAGCGCAGTGACGGCTGCACCGTCGGCGTCCCCGAAGATATCGACGAGAAACGCCGTGGCCTGGATCAAGACCACACCGAAGAACGACGCCAGCGAGGTGACCAGAATGCTGGCACCGTGCTCTTTCGACGCCCGAGCAGAAGTCAACGCACTCATCGGACGCTCTCCATTCCCAGCATGTAGCTCGAAATCTGCTCCGCACTGGAACGTCTCAGCTCGTCGACGATGTGCCCGTCGGCGAGGAAGACGATGCGATCGGCGTAGCTGGCCGCGATGGGGTCGTGGGTGACCATGACGATCGACTGGCCGTACTCGCGCACCGCTGCAGCGAGTAGGCCGAGAACCTCACGGCCGGTGCGGGAGTCGAGGTTGCCGGTGGGTTCGTCGGCGAAGATCAGATGCGGCCGTGTGCCCAGCGCGCGGGCGATCGCAACGCGCTGTTGCTGCCCGCCCGAGAGCTGATGCGGGCGGTGGTTCACCCGCTCCTGCAGTCCGAGGGTATCGATGAGCTGCTCGATCCATGCCGACTCCTGCGCTGTGGGCGCACGGCCGTCGAGCTCGAACGGCAGCAGGATGTTGCCCCGAACATCGAGGGTGGGGACGAGATTGAAGGACTGAAAGATGAAGCCGACCTGCTTGCGCCGCAACGTCGTCAGAGCGTCGTCGTTCGCCGAGGTGATGTCTGCACCGGCCAACATCAGGTGACCTGAACTGGCGTTGTCCAAGCCCGCCATGACATGCATCAGGGTCGATTTTCCGGAACCGGACGGACCCATGATGGCAGTGAACTGTCCGCTGTGAATATCGAGAGACACGTTGTCGAGGGCGCTCACCGGATTGGAGGAGTCGCCGAAATACTTGCTGACCTGAAATGCCCGGGCGACCGGGGGATGTGTTGTCGTCATGTCCACAACGCTATGAACTCGGCGGACCGGAGTAATCAGGCGCGAGTCTTCGCCTCGTACATCTGCAGAATGACTTCGGTGTCAGTCCCCAGTGAGTCCGTGCTCGAACGCGTAGACCACCAGCTGCACCCGATCACGCAGATGGAGCTTGGCGAATATGCGGCTGATGTGCGTTTTCACCGTCGCCTCGCTCAGGTACTCCAGCTCGGCTATCTCCGAGTTGCTCAACCCGCGGGCGGTGAGCCTGAAGAGCTCCTTCTCCCGCGCAGTGAGCGTGGCGAACGCACCCGGAACCTTCGGCACCACCGGCGTCGGCGTGAAATGAGCCAGCAAACCCGTCGTCGCGGACGCGGCGATCACCGAATTACCCGCGTGCACCGTGCGGATCGCGGCGAGCAGGAATTCCGGGTCCGCATCCTTGAGTACGAATCCGCTTGCCCCCGAACGAATCGCCCGTGCCGCACTCTCGTCGAGGTCGAACGTCGTCAGGACCAGGATCCGCGGAGGAGTATCGGAGGCAGCCAGAATCTGCTCGGTCGCGGCGATACCGTCGAGCACCGGCATCCGGACGTCCATGAGCATCACGTCCGGAGTCGCCGACGCGGCGAGCTCGACGGCTTCTCGTCCGTTACCCGCCTCGCCGACGAATTCCAGATCGGCCTGCGAGGAGATGAGCATGCGAATGCCCGCCCGGAACAGTTGCTGGTCGTCGACCAGCGCCACCTTGATTCGATCGGCCATCAGTCGATTCCCTTCGTGGACGATCCGGCGGCAGGAAGCCAGGCAGTCACGGTCCACGACGAGCCGTCGCCGGTCGCGGTGCACATGCCACCGGCGAGGCTGGCGCGCTCTTTCATTCCTGCGACTCCGTGACCGGAGGATTCGGGGCTGTCACGCCCGGGGAGAACGCTGTTGCGCACCGTCAGTTCGATGCCGGCAGAATCGGATTCGATGGTCACGGTTACCGGTCGGTCCGGATCACCGTGCCGCAGGGCGTTGGTCAGCGATTCTTGGGCAATGCGATACAGCGCCAAGTGCGTTCCGGCACCCAACGACACTTCGGTGGGGTCGATCGAGGAGTCGATGTTCAGGCCGGTGGCACGCATCTGATCGAACAGGCGCTCCAGATCGCCGGGGCCAGGGGTCGGTAGATCACCCTGACTGTGCCGAAGCTGTCCCAGTAGCACCCGAACGTCGGACAGAGCCTCGCGGGCGGTGTCGGAGATGGTCGTCAGTGCGGTGTCGACGGCAGCGGGGTCCACGGCGCGCACGTAGCGTGCACCGTCGGCCTGAGCGATCACCACGGCGAGCGAGTGCGCCACGATGTCGTGCATGTCGCGGGCAATTCGGTTGCGCTCCTGCTCGATTGCCACTTCGTGTTCGGCGCGGGCCTGATGTACCTCGGCAAGCTCGCGCGCGTGTGCGGATTCGATGGCCGAGCGGCGCGCGTAGGCGAGCCGGCCCAGGGCCCAGGACAGACCGAGCATCGCCCACAGGCCCGCGAGAAGTAGGGCGAACTGTAGGAACCGAGGTTCCTGGTAGACCTCTTCGGTCGGCGAGCCGAATGGATTGCCGTCCACGTAGGCCAGATACAACGCTGCGATCACTCCGCCGCCGACGGCCGACGCCAGCCCGAGGCGTCGAATCACGTTGTCGCCGTACGCGGCCGTGCAATACAGGATCGCGAAGATCGCTGTATCGGCCGAGAGGTCGAGTACCCCGCCGACCATCTGTACGACGGCGAGCACCCAGGCGAGCGCCAACGACAGTCGCGGTGATCGGCGCCGAACTGCCAGTGCGAGGCCGAACCCGATCAGGACAACCACGGCGGGAGAGCCGTAGGGTCCGCTCAGGGTTGACGGCAGCAGCAGAAGAACGAAGACGACGGCGTAGGTGACGTCGAGCACCTGCCGTGAGATCGAACGCTTGCGTAGCACTCGATCAGACTACGTGGATCAGTTCGTGCGGCGACGAGCCTTCTCGAGCGCGGCCAGAGTGGACAGCACGGTTGTCCGCTGCCGTTCGAGATCCTTCATGCGAGCACGTGCAGGCAGGCCCTGCACGCCGTCGAGCGCGCTGATCTGCTCGTCGACGGAGGTGAGCTGGCCGAGCAGCTTCTCCACGCGGGACTGCAGTTCGATCGCATCGATTCCGGTGACACCGGCCTGCGACTTCTTCGTCGGTGCCTTCGCCGGAGCGGACGCCGGCGAGGCCGGTGCGTTCCCTGCGGCAGCGGCCCTGGGACGCAACGCTTTGCGGACGGCAGCCGGATCGGGCAGCTTCTCGAGCCGAATACGGTTGAGCACCTCACGTGCATCCCGAGCGGTGACGCGGTATTCGCGCTCCTCCTCGTCCTCGGACGCCAGCGTGCCGCCCAGAGGGCGCAGGCCGTACATCCCGATGAAGTGCTTGGCCTCGTCGATGACGGCTTCCTTCTCGCGGCACAGACCACAGCGCGGCTCGTTTCGGAAGTCCTCGACGCTGTCGGTGCTACCGCACCAGACGCATCCGCCCGGCGTCCATCGGGCGATTCTGACCGTAGTAGTTCCAGTCGGGCCGTGGGAAGAGTCTGCGTCGATCACGACGAGTCATCTTAGGTGACAACAAAACCCGCCCCACACACCCCCGTCTCGCGAGCTGCATGTTCGGGTCACGGACGTGACGTAGTTCATGCGACGCGGACGGAGAGTGGGCGGGGCGGGTTTCGGATCGAGCGAAACAGACCTGGAGGTCGGGAGTGGAGGCTGCGGAACGACCCAGGCGGTGCTAGGAGTGGAGCCTGCGGAAGGACCCAGGGGTACTAGGCGCTGCCGTTGAACAAGCTTGTCACCGAACCGTTTTCGAAGACCTCGCGGATGGTGCGAGCCAGCAGCGGAGCGATCGAGAGCTCGGTCAGCGTGTCGAAGCGCTTCTCGTCGCTGATCGGCAGGGTGTTGGTGACGACGACTTCCTTGGCACCGCAGTTGGCGAGGCGCTCGGCGGCCGGGTTGGACAGCACGCCGTGGGTTGCAGCGATGACGACGTCACCCGCTCCGGCTTCCTTGAGCACCTTGACTGCTCCGGCGATGGTGCCGCCGGTGTCGATCATGTCGTCGATGAGGATGCAGGTGCGGCCTTCGACGTCACCGACCACGCGGTTGGACTTGACCTGGTTGGGCACCAACGGGTCACGCGTCTTGTGGATGAAGGCGAGCGGTGCGCCGCCGAACGAGTCGGCCCACTTCTCGGCGACGCGCACACGGCCGGAGTCGGGGGAGACGACGGTGATGTGCTCGAGGCTGTACTTACCGCGGATGTGATCGGCGAGCTGGCTGTGTGCATGCATGTGATCGACGGGGCCGTCGAAGAAGCCCTGGATCTGATCGGTGTGCAGGTCGACGGTGATGATGCGGTCGGCTCCTGCTGTCTTGAGCAGGTCGGCGACCAGGCGGGCGGAGATGGGCTCGCGGCCGCGGTGCTTCTTGTCCTGTCGCGCATAGGGATAGAACGGCAGGATCGCGGTGATGCGCTTGGCCGATCCGCGCTTGAGCGCGTCGATCATGATGAGCTGTTCCATCAGCCAGGTGTTGAGCGGGAACGGATGCGACTGCAGCACGAAGGCGTCCGATCCGCGGACCGACTCCTCGAAGCGAACGAAGATCTCGCCGTTGGCGAAGTCACGCGCGGTCTGCGGGGTGACGTCGATTCCGAGTTCCTTGGCGACCTGCTCGGCCAACTCCGGATGTGCTCGACCAGAAAACAACATCAGGTTCTTCTGGTTGTCGATCCAATTAGGGGTGGTCACTGCTCTTCGCCGTCCTTTTGTTCTTGCCGATCACGATCTGCGAGCGCCGCTGCTTTCGCAGCTTCGGTTCCGGGCCTGTTGTCGATGACCCAGCCTTCGATATTGCGTTGCTTGCCACCGGAGACAGCCAGCGCGCCGGGAGGAACATCGTCCCGAACCACTGTTCCTGCACCGGTGTAAGCGCCGTCGCCCACATGCACGGGTGCGACGAACGTCGAGTCGGAACCGGTCCGTACGTGGGATCCGATTTCCGTACGGCTCTTGTTGACGCCGTCGTAGTTGGCGAAGACGTTGGAGCAACCGATGTTGCTGTGGTGCCCGATCGTGGCGTCGCCGACGTACGTGAGGTGCGGAACCTTGGTGTGGTTGCCGATCGTGGCGTTCTTCGTCTCGACGTAGGCACCGAGTTTGCCGCCTTCGCCCAGCACCGTGCCGGGACGAAGGTAGGTGAACGGCCCGACGGTGGCGTCAGGTCCGATCACGGCCTGCTCGGCGTGGGTTCGTACGACCGACGCGCGCTCGCCGATCTCGACGTCACGCAGGGTCGAGTCCGGCCCGACGATGGCGTCGTCGGCGATGTGGGTCTTGCCGTGGAGTTGGACGCCGGGTTCGATGCGGACGTCCGCGCCGAGGGTGACGTCGATGTCGATCCAGGTGGTCGACGGGTCGACGACGGTGACTCCGGCCCGCATGTGCCGTTCGACGATGTGGCGGTTGAGCACGGACGTGACGTGCGCGAGCTGGACGCGGTCGTTGACGCCCACCACCAGATCGGGATCGGCGAGCTGGGTGCCGTAGACGGCTTTGCCGTCGGCCTTGCTGATCTTGACGACGTCGGTCAAGTACAGCTCGTGCTGAGCGTTGGCGGTGCTGAGTTTGCCCAGGGCGGTACGCAGTGCAACGGCGTCGAATGCGTAGACGCCGGAGTTGACCTCACCGATCAGCACTTGAGCGGGGGTGGCGTCGGCGTGCTCGACGATCTCGGCCACTTCACCGTCGTCGGTGCGGACGATGCGGCCGTAGCCGTTGGCATCGTCCGGAAGAAAGGTCAGCACTGTTGCGGCCGCGGGCCGCGGGGCGCTCAGATGCTCGTCGAGCAGAGCTTTGAGTGTGTGGCCGTCGAGCAGGGGAACATCGGCCGCGGTGACGAGGATCGTGCCCTCGAAGTCGTCGGGAAGGGCTGCGAGGCCGCACTGGACGGCGTGTCCGGTGCCGAGCTGGCGATCCTGGACGGCGGTGTGAATCGTGCGACCGAAGGTGGCCGCGAGGTCGTTGACGGCGTCGGTCACTCGCTCGCGATCGTGCCCGACGACGGTCACCAGATGGTCGGGGCCGAGGTCGGCGGCTGCGTGGAGAGCGTGCGCGAGCATCGTGCGGCCGGCGAGGGGATGCAGAACTTTCGGAGTCTTCGACCGCATTCGGGTACCTGCACCCGCAGCGAGAACGACCACGGCGGTCTGCACAGGCATTGAGCTCCTCAGGCGGTAACGCGAAGACGGTATGCACGAATGATGTTGCTCGCTCCGCCGCCAGGACTCGAACCTGAACTATCTGAACCAAAATCAGAGGTGCTGCCATTACACCACGGCGGATAAACGGCCAGCGGTTTCATCAGTGGCCGACGAATCGAACGACTCATTCGTTTGCCGCTGCGCTCCCACTGAGCGCAACGATCCTCGCACGCGAGGTGGTGGTGAGTCGAACCGCGACGTAATAGAGACCACCCGACCCGTTCTCGTACCCGCACTCCCGACGCTCGAAACCGGATGGTTCGGGCATGGTTAGGGTGAAGGAAGGCGTCGAATGCGGCGTCCGACAGTGCACACGGTCGGCAACGGAAGCGGTTTTCCATGACAGGCGCAGCCTCCGAGCAGGAACGCTCACCTCGGGTCCGGATGACAGGGACGCAACGGCGCGAACAGTTGATAGAGGTGGGCCGGACGCTGTTCGCCGAACGCGGGTACGAGGCTGCCTCGGTGGAGGAGATCGCCGGACGTGCGAACGTGTCCAAGCCGGTCGTCTACGAACACTTCGGCGGCAAGGAAGGCCTCTATGCCGTCATCGTCGACCGAGAGATGTCGACGCTTCTCGGCATGATCACCAAGTCACTCGACCTCAATCGGTCGCGGATTCGCGTCGAACGTGTCGCACTTGCACTGCTGACCTACATCGAGGACCGGACCGACGGTTTTCGCATTCTCGTCCGTGATTCCCCTGCCGCTGCCGAGGACGGTAAGTACTCGTCGTTGCTCAACGAGGCCATCGGTCGCGTCGGGCACATGCTGGCCGGGGACTTCTCACGCCGCGGACTGGATCCCGAGTTCGCGCCCATGTACGCCCAGGCCTTGGTGGGAATGGTGTCGATGACGGCGCAATGGTGGCTCGATGTGCGCACACCGTCGAAAGAGGTGGTTGCGGCGCACGTGGTCAACCTGTGCTGGAACGGACTGACGAATCTGGAGGCCGACCCTCGATTGACCGAGGAATGAGACTCGGTTTCGACTCTTGCCTGGGAAAGAGGGGGTATCGTCCCCTTTGTCGGCCGTGAGAGCTCTGTCACTCCCCGCAGGGTTCTCGATCGGACCGATGCATGTTGGCACAAGACGTAAAGCCACTCAGTGGTACCGTTCGGGCGTAATTTGCGCAGTGGCAGTTCTGAACTTGCGAAGGCGGATCCTATGGTCAGGCAGGCTCGCGCTGAAATCACTCGCGACACCGTGCTGGCTGGCGCAGCGAACGTATTCTTGCGCCTCGGGTACGCGAACGCGAGCCTCAGCGAAATCATCTCTCAGTCACAGGTCACCAAGGGCGCTCTGTACTTCCACTTCGGATCCAAGGAAGAACTTGCGCGGGCGGTCATCGACGAGGGTAATTCCCGCCTGATCACTGCATGCCAGCAGTTCAACGACGGCCGCATCCCGGCGCTGGAAGCGGCCATCGGCATCTCCTACATCGTCGTCGACCTCTCGGTCAGCGATCCCATGGTCTCGGCCATGCTCCGGCTGAGCCACCAGATCGGCGACTACCGGGGGACCGAGGGCAACGTCATGGCCGGGTGGAGCGAATCGTTCGACAAGCTCGCCGCCAAGGCCATCGCGCAGGGTGACATCGACCCCAACTCGGACCCCAAGACCATCGGATCCCTCGTGCTCGAGATTCTCACGGGTGTGCACATGGTCGCCGTTGCCACCTCCACCACCGAGGAACTGCCGTCGCGCATGGAGCGCCTCTGGTACTACCTTCTTCCGGCTTTGGTGCCTGCCAACAAGCTCGACTACTTCCGCGAATTCGCAGCACGTCGAGTCATTCGCTTCGGGCCGTAAATCACGAGTTTCTCGAAACGAAGTCCGCAATATCGTCTCGGAGTCGATCCGGGTACGCACCGTTGATCGCAGGCGACGCGATCGTCACCGAGTGCCTGCACGATCCGGGTCACGACTCGGCCGCTGCCGCCGAGTCTCTCGCAGCGATGCTCGATGCAGCTCTGACGTAGCCCGTCCTCGTCTCCCGCCTGCCGGGCAGTCGGTGTACTCCCATAGACTCGGTGGTGACTGTGCGTGAGCAGCCATCGCCTCGAATCGCTTGTAGGAGCATTGCTGTTGTCTTCCGATTCTCTGCCTGCCATTTCTCCATCCGGGCCGGCCCCGATCGTTCCCGACGCGGCGCTGCAACTCTCGGGTCTGGCGAGCGTGGCGCTGACGGATTCGTCGATGGTGGCCGTTGCCGACGCAATCGGAACCGCTGAGCACACGCTCATCGGACCGCACTCGGTTCGCCCATTCGTCGCCGCTGCAATCGCGCAGCACACCCAGCTGTTGATCGTGACCGCCACCGGGCGTGAAGCGGACGATCTGACCGACGAACTCCGCCAGATTCTCGGCGGCGGAGTGGTCATGTTCCCGTCGTGGGAGACCCTTCCGCACGAGCGACTCTCACCGAGCGCCGACACCGTCGGCAAACGCCTCGACGTGCTCCGACGGCTCGCGCGCCCCGGCGACGCCGACTACGGCGATCCCCTGCGCGTCATCGTCACCACCGTCCGCTCGCTGGTGCAACCGATGGCCCCGGGTCTCGGCGAGATCGAGCCCGTGACCTTGAAGGTCGGTCTGGACATCGATTTCGACGGTTTGATCCACCGACTCGTCGAGTTCGGATACGTGCGCGTGGACATGGTCGGCAAGCGCGGCGAGTTCGCCGTCCGCGGCGGCATCCTCGACCTCTTCTCGCCGACGGCAGATCATCCGGTGCGCGTGGAATTCTGGGGCGACGAGATCACCGAGCTCCGTGCGTTCGCAGTCTCCGATCAGCGTTCGTTGCCCGATCACGAGGTAGATCTGGTCATCGCGCCGCCGTGCCGCGAACTGCTGCTCACCCAGGAAGTCCGCGATCGCGCCGCAGTACTCGCAGCCGACAATGCCGGCGACACCGCGTTGGTCGAGATGCTCGACAAGCTGTCCGCAGGCGTCCCGGTCGAGGGCATGGAGGCGTTGCTGCCGCTGCTGCAGCCGGGTGAGCTGCAATTGCTCGCCGATACCCTCCCCGCAGGAACGCACGTGTTGCTGTGCGACCCCGAGCGAATTCGCACGCGCGCAACAGATCTGGTACGCACGGGCCAGGAGTTCCTCGAAGCATCCTGGACGGCTGCATCGATCGGTGGAGCTGCGCCCCTCGACACCTCCACCCTCGACACGTCCAGCCTCGAAGGGGCGTCACTCGACCTCGGGGCCTCGGCCTACCGTTCCCTGCGGCAGGTTCGCGAGTCTGCGCAGATCCACGGCCGTCCGTGGTGGACCATCAGCCCGCTCGCATCCGGAAACGGTGAGGAAGTCGAACTCGCCGTCGATTCGGTTCCGGAGGTTCGGGGGTCCGAGGAGGCGCTGACGGCCCTGTTCGCGACTTTGCGAGCGCACATCGCCACCGGTGGTCGCGCCGTCATCTCCGTGGCAGGCGCAGGTACCGCC
This sequence comes from Rhodococcus sp. ARC_M5, assembly GCF_022810405.1. GTDB lineage: Bacteria > Actinomycetota > Actinomycetes > Mycobacteriales > Mycobacteriaceae > Rhodococcoides > Rhodococcoides navarretei. Next base: position 707,541 of record NZ_JALGQE010000001.1, on the reverse strand, counting down.
ACCCGCATCATCGAACGCCTCGCCGAGGCGGAAGTTCCTGCAGCACATCTCGATTCCGGTGCGGTCCCGGCCGCTGACATCGTGAACGTCCTGTGCGGATCGTTGCACGACGGCCTGGTGTTTCCCGACGCGAAGCTCGTGGTCGTCACCGAGAGTGATCTGACCGGCAACCGCGTGGCCGCGGCGGGCGAGGGACGCAAGCTCCCGGCGAAGCGTCGCAATCAGGTCGATCCGCTCGCCCTGGTGGCCGGCGACAGCGTCGTGCACGATCAGCACGGCATCGGCCGATTCGTCGAGATGGTCGAGCGCACCATCGGCGGTGCGCGACGCGAATATCTCGTCGTCGAATATGCACCCAGTAAGCGCGGTCATCCCGGAGATCGACTCTTCGTCCCCATGGACTCGCTCGACCAGCTCTCGCGTTACGTCGGCGGTGAGCTGCCGTCTCTGAGCAAACTTGGCGGATCCGATTGGGCCAACACCAAACGCAAGGCGCGCAAGGCAGTTCGCGAGATCGCCGGAGAGCTCGTGCAGCTGTACGCGGCTCGGCAGGCCGCTCCCGGGCACGCTTTCGGACCCGACACCCCGTGGCAGCTCGAAATGGAAGATGCGTTCGGCTTCACCGAGACGGTCGACCAGATGACGGCCATCACCGACGTCAAGGCGGACATGGAGAAGGCGGTTCCGATGGACCGTGTCATTCTCGGTGACGTCGGGTACGGCAAGACCGAGATCGCGGTGCGCGCCGCGTTCAAGGCGGTGCAGGACGGCAAGCAGGTCGCCGTGCTCGTGCCGACAACGCTTCTGGCGCAACAGCATCTGCAGACCTTCACCGCACGGATGGCGTCGTTCCCGGTGACCGTCAGGGGGCTCTCGCGCTTCACGCACGGCTCCGAGTCCAAGGAGGTCATGGCCGGGTTGGCCGACGGGACGGTGGACATCGTCGTCGGTACGCACCGGTTGCTGCAGACCGGTGTCGCGTGGAAGGACCTCGGCTTGGTCATCGTCGACGAGGAGCAGCGCTTCGGCGTCGAGCACAAGGAGCACATCAAGTCGCTCCGAACCCACGTCGACGTGCTGACGATGTCGGCGACTCCGATTCCGCGAACGCTCGAGATGAGCCTCGCCGGAATCCGTGAGATGTCTACCATTCTCACCCCGCCCGAGGAGCGGCACCCGGTGCTGACCTATGTGGGCGCGTACAACGACAAGCAGGTCGCGGCGGCCATCAGGCGTGAGTTGCTGCGTGACGGTCAGGTGTTCTTCGTCCACAACCGAGTCAGCTCGATCGACAAGGCCGCCAAGAAGATCCGCGATCTGGTCCCCGAGGCCCGGGTGGCGACGGCACACGGTCAGATGAACGAGGAGACCCTCGAGCGCACCGTGCAGGGGTTCTGGCAACGCGAGACCGATGTGTTGGTGTGTACCACCATCATCGAGACCGGTCTCGACATCTCCAACGCCAACACACTGATCGTGGAGCGGTCCGATTCGCTCGGCCTGTCGCAGTTGCATCAGCTCCGCGGTCGCGTGGGGCGTAGCCGCGAGCGTGGCTACGCGTACTTCCTGTATCCGCCCGAGAAGCCGCTCACCGAGACTGCCTACGACCGGCTGGCGACCATCTCGCAGAACTCCGACCTCGGTGCCGGTATGGCCGTGGCGATGAAGGACCTCGAAATCCGTGGTGCCGGAAACGTTCTGGGCGCGGAGCAGTCCGGCCACGTCGCAGGCGTCGGATTCGACCTGTACGTGCGGCTCGTCGGTGAGGCGGTCGAGGCGTACCGCGCGGCCGCCGACGGAAAGCCCATCACCACCGACGAGGCACCCAAGGAAGTTCGTATCGACCTCCCCGTCGACGCCAACATTCCACCCGATTACGTCACCAGCGATCGGTTGCGACTCGAGGGCTATCGAAAGCTCGCTGCGGCAGCCGATTCCGAGGGCATCGACGCCGTCATCGAAGAACTCGTCGACCGGTACGGCCCGTTGCCCGAGGAGGTCGGCCGACTGGTCTCCATCGCCAAGCTGCGCCTGATCGCCAAGGAATACGGCCTCACCGACGTCAACGTTGCCGGAACGCAGGTGAAGCTGGCGCCGATGGACTTGCCCGACTCCAAGCAGATCCGCCTCAAGCGGCTCTACCCGAGCGCTGCGTACCGGGCCACGACCGGAGTGGTCCAGTTGCCGCTGCCGCGCGTCGAAGGGGGCGGCGTGGGGGCGGCGCGCGTACGCGACGTCGAATTGGTGCAGTTCATCGCCGATCTCATCCTATCCTTGGACGGGAAGCCATCTCGGTCGGTGTTGTTGGAGCAAACAGTGGGGGTGTAGCGGTGACGGTAGTTCTGCTCGACCCTGTTCGACCCACACAAGTGCCGGTGGACGCTGTCGAATTCCTCGGCGGCGCGGTGCAATTCACCGAAGAGGTACCGGTGCGGGTGCGGTGGCTGTTCTCGGGAACCGCCGCGCCCGACGCCGTCGACGCAGTGCTGGTGAGCACCGACCCGGCCAACCCCGACGTCCAGGAACGGATCGCGCGCGGCGAACGCGTCGTTGCTGCTGAGAAGCTACCCGGTGACGACGTCATCGCAGCCGTGCAACTCATGGATCGCCTGCGCACCCTCGGCGGTTGGGAAGCGCAGCAGACCCACGAGTCGTTGCGTGGCTACCTTCTGGAAGAAACCTACGAGCTGCTCGACGCCATCGCCGCGGGCAACCTGGTGGACCTGCGCGAGGAACTCGGAGACCTGTTGCTGCAGGTGCTCTTTCATTCCCGGATCGCCCAGGATGCCGCCGAGAACGCGTTCGATGTCGACGACGTCGCTGCCGGACTCGTCGCCAAGCTCACTCACCGCAGCCCGCACCTCGGTCGAACGGATGCCGGTCCCATCGACATCGCCGAACAAGAGCGGGCCTGGGAAGAGAAGAAGGCATCGGAGAAGGCACGCGGGTCCTGCGTCGACGGAATCGCCCTGTCTCAGCCCTCACTCGCACTGGCGCAGAAAGTGATCGGACGAGCCACCAAGGCAGGCCTGCCCGACGAGCTGATTCCCGACGGCCTACGCGTCGTACACATCGGGGTCGATCACTCGCACGGAGGAGACAGTGCCGAGGACCTGCTGAGGCGTCGGGTATTGGATTTCGCAACCCTGATCCGCAATGCCGAAGCGTCGGCCCGCAACGCCGGCATCGAGTCGGGGGAGATGTCTGCACTGGACTGGATAGAGCACTGGGGTCTGCGGGGCTGACACTCCCGTCCGGACCGCCCACCCCCCCGGACGCCCACCCCCCCGAACGCGTCAATGGACCACTGCACTGCCCAGACGTATGCAGTGCGCCATTCACGCGAACCAGGCTGCTGCGTCAATGAACCCTTGCAGCGGTCAGACGCATGCAAGGGTCCATTGACGCGGACGGGGTGGGGTTGGACGGGGACGGGGTGGGGGCGGCGGCCGAACTACTCGAACAGCGTCGAACCCCAGTATTCGGATTCTCCGACGCCGGGTGGGCAGGCGAATACCGCGGATCCCACGTGTTGGATGTATTCGTTCAATGCGTCTTTGCGGGAGAGGGCCAATTGCATCGGGACGAATTGGGTCAGTGGGTCGCGGCAGTAGGCGATGAAGAACAGTCCGGCGTCGAGGTGGCCGAAGCCGTCGGAGCCGTCGGTGAAGTTGTATCCCCGACGCAGGAGCTGGACGCCGCCGAGGTTCTCCTTCGACGCCAGGCGCACGTGCGCGGTCTTGTCGATGAACGTGCCCTCGGGGCCCTGGGACTCGAAATCGAGTGCGTCGAATTCGTCTTTCTGCCCGAGCGGCGCACCAGTTCCCTTGCTGCGGCCGATCACTCGCTCTTGTTCCTTCAACGTGGTGCGGTCCCACGATTCGATCAACATTCGGATTCGACGCGCCACGAGGTACGAGCCACCCGCCATCCACTCTTGATCATCGTCGGCAGAGACCCACACGTTCTCGTCCAGCAACGACGGATCCTCGGCCTTGAGGTTGGCCGTTCCGTCCTTGAATCCGAACAGGTTTCGCGGAGTTGCCTGGGTGGTCGAGGTGGAGGAGGTTCGACCGAAGCCGAGTTGCGACCATTTCACCGACACCGTGCCGAAACCTACGCGAGCAAGGTTGCGGATGGCGTGGACGGCAACCTGCGGGTCGTCGGCGCAGGCCTGGATGCACAGGTCTCCGCCGGAGCGGCGGGGATCGAGGTTGTCGGCCGGAAAATGCTGCAGATCGGCAAGTGATGCAGGCTTTTTCGAGGCCAGATCGAATCGGTCGAACATCGACGGACCGAAGCCGATCGTCAACGTCAGCGACGACGCCGTCAGGCCGAGTGCTTCGCCGGTATCGGCGGGCACGTTGTACTCGCCGCCGTCGACCGCGCCGCCGTCGAATGTCTCCTCGCCATGCACCAACCGCTCGGCCATCAGCGTCCACTTCTTCAGCAGCGCAACGAAGTCCTCGCGAGAATCGGTGGTGATGTCGAACGCGACGAAGTGCATACGGTCCTGCGCCGGTGTGACTATTCCGGCTTGATGGTCTCCGCGAAAGTCGACGACGTCCGATGTGGGCACCTCGGCACCGGAGGCCGTTGCATGTCCTGCGAGGGCCCCGACTCCCACGAGCGCAGCACCGGTCCCGACGGCGCCGAAGAGGCGCCGTCGGGAGAACTGCCCGGTCTTACTGTCCGGCGACGACACCCTGCACCTGACTCACTTCGGCGGACAAGGCGTCGATCTTGTTCGAGAGTTCCTGGCGCTGCGGCTCGGTCACGGTGTCGTAGAACACGAAGCCGTCCCCGCTGCGGTACTTGGCGAGTTCGGCATCGAGCTCGGCGAAGCGGGCGTCGATGGCGGTGCCGAGCTCGGCGTTGCGCTCGTCGAGGATGGGGCGGACGGCAGCAATGGCCGCCTGTGAGCCGTCGACGTTGGCCTGGAAGTCCCACAGGTCGGTGTGCGAGAAGAAGTCCTCTTCACCGCTGATCTTGGTCTTGGCGACCTCGTCGAGCAATCCCTGTGCGCCACCGGCGACCTGGATGGGGTCGATCGTGAAATCCTCGGCCTTGATCTTGTCTGCGAGTTCGGTGATGTCGGCCTCGAGCTGATCGGCCATCGCGTTCGTGTCGGGCTGCATTCCCTGCGTCCACAGGTCCTTCTCGATGCGGTGGAAGCCGGTCCATTCGGCTCCGGGCTCCACGTCGGGCTCACGCAGGTCGATGCGCGGGTCGAGGTCGTCGGGGAAGCTCTCGGCGACTGGCTCGATGCGCTCGTAATAGCTACGCGCGATGGGGAACTGGGCCTTGGCTGCGGCCACGTCCCCGCTCTTGACGGCGGTGACGAACGACGTCGTGGTCTCCTGCAGTGCATCGATCTGGCTGACGACGTAGCGCTTGTAGCCCGCAGCCGCCTCGGTGAGCAAGCCGTCCTCGTCTGTCGAACGTACCGAGTCGCCAGTGACGACGTAATCGGCGCGGATGCCGTCGCCCACCATGCCTGCCTTGCAGGCGGTTTGGTATGTGCCGGGGTCGGGCAGGGCGACGATGAGCTGCCGCGTCAGGCCGGGTCCGATGTTCTCCACTTCGCCCATGACGCGGTCACCCTCGCCGTAGACGTAGAACTCGGTGACCTTGCTGCCGTTGTTGGTGATCTGGAACGTCGAGTTTCCGGTGGTGCCCTCGGAAGCGCCGACGTCGCAGGAGGAGTCGGTTGCGGTGACGGCAATATCGCCCGACGCGGCCTCGGTGGAGGACTTCTCTGTGCATCCGGCCAGAGCCATCGGCAGAACCGCGACGGCGGCCAGAGCGTAGGTGGAACGACGCATGGTGGTGGTGCCTTTCAGGAGGATTGCAGAGCAGGCTCGGGAGTCGCGGGAACGCGAACCGGGCGGAGGAAGAGGTAGAGGACGACCACGATGTAGAGCACCCACGCGATCGCTTGGAACACAGTGGGTTCGGGCCGGAAGTTGAAGATGCCGGCGAGCACGGTGCCGTACCAGCTCGAGGCGTCGAAGTGTGCGGTGATGTCGAAGGCGACAGCACCGCCGCCGGGCAGGATGCCGCCGATCTGCAGCGCGCGGATGCCGTAGGCGAGGATTCCGGCGGCGACCACGATGAGGAAGATGCCCGTGTATTTGAAGAACACGGCGAAGTTGATGCGCACGGCACCGAAGTACAGAAACACCGTCAGCACGGCAGCGACGACGATGCCGAGCAGGAGTCCGAGCAGTGGCCACAGGCTGCCGTTGGTGTTCTCGGCGTAGCCGACCATGAGCAACGCGGTTTCGACGCCTTCGCGGCCGACGGCGAAGAATGCCAGCGTCAGCACCGCGGCGGGGCCGACGGTCAGGGCCTTCTCCATGTTCGCCCGCAGTTCGCCGGAGATGTTCTTCGCGGCAGTGCGCATCCAGAGGACCATCGCGGTCACGATGACCACGGCCACGAGCGATGCTGCTCCGGCGATGATCTCGGCGGTCAATCCGGTGACGGTGGACGTGCCGTAGTGGATCACGAAGAAGATGGCGGCCACCATCGCGACGGCCAAGCCGACTCCCAGCCAGACCCATTTGAGAGCGTCGCGTCGGTCGGCCTTGACGAGGAACGCGACGAGGATCATCACCACGATGCCGGTCTCGAGGCCCTCGCGCAGCCCGATCAGGCCACTGCCGAACATCTGGGTGGCGATCGACGGCGCAGATCCTGCGGCGGCCAGTACAGACACGGATGGTGCTCCTGTTGTGCGTCGAACATTGGTACGCCTTGCCTCGCGAAGGGTAGGCGACCCTCATGCGTGAAGGTTGACAGAAACATACACCCTGGAGCACCGTCCGAATGCACGTTGACCTGGGGTTTTCTCCGCCTTTAGCTTTCTATTACCTTGCGTGTGCAGGATGGTGAGGTGATCTCACGAATCTGCGTGCTCGCCACCGCGTCGGTCCTCCTTGCGCTCACCGCGTGTGGCAGCGGCGACCCGAAGCGTGAGATTCCCGAGGGCATTCCGCCCGGGCCCGGCACCGAGGTGCCTGCCATCGACTTCAATGCCCCGGGCCGGACAGCGGATCTGCTGCTCGCGTGGGCCGAACCTCAGACCGAGGCGCTGGGCATCTCGGTGACGGCCCTCGCGTCGTACGGGCACGCTGCCGCGATCATGACCGAGACCGATGCCGACTGCGGAATAGCCTGGACGACGCTGGCGGGCATCGGATACATCGAGAGTAGACACGGGACCTACCAGGGTTCGTCCGTGCAGCCCGACGGACTCGTCGCGCCGCCGATCCGCGGTATTCCGCTCGACGGCGGGCCGGGCGTGGCGGAGATTCCGGATACCGACGGCGGCGTCATGGACGGTGACACCGTGTTCGATCGGGCCATGGGCCCCATGCAGTTCATCCCGGAGACGTGGAAGAAATGGGGCGTCGACGCCAACGGGGACGGCATCGCAGATCCGGACAACATCGACGACGCGGCGCTGACCGCGGCGCGATATCTGTGTGCACGCGGCGGTGATCTGCGGACAGCGCAGGGCTGGGAGAGCGCCTTGATGGCGTACAACCTCTCGGGTCAGTATCTGCGTGACGTGCGTGATCGAGCGGCCGCGTACTCGGTGGGCACCAGGCCGTAGAAACTCCGTGCATCGCGGGCAGTGCGGGGGAGCGGCTAGTCTTGCACCCGGCACAGTCCGCCGGTCCCCGTTACTAGGAGAAGCATTCGTGGCCATCATTGAGCAGGTCGGAGCTCGCGAGATCCTCGATTCCCGTGGCAACCCCACGGTTGAGGTCGAGGTCGCATTGGACGACGGGACGTTGACCCGTGCAGCCGTTCCCTCCGGCGCATCCACCGGTGAGCACGAGGCCGTCGAGCTTCGTGACGGCGGAGACCGCTACGGCGGCAAGGGCGTCGAGAAGGCCGTGAACGCGGTGCTCGACGAGATCGCGCCCGCGGTCATCGGCCTCGACGCCATCGAGCAGCGCACCGTCGACCAGGCTCTGCTCGACCTCGACGGCACCCCCGACAAGTCCCGCCTCGGCGCGAACTCCCTGCTGGGTGTCTCGCTCGCCGTCGCGAAGGCCGCCGCAGAGTCCACCGGCCTCGAGCTGTTCCGCTACCTCGGCGGCCCGAACGCCCACATTCTGCCCGTCCCGATGATGAACATCATCAACGGTGGCGCACACGCAGACAGTGGCGTCGACGTGCAGGAATTCATGATCGCGCCGATCGGTGCGCCCACGTTCAAGGAGTCGCTGCGCTGGGGTGCCGAGGTCTACCACGCACTCAAGTCCGTGCTCAAGGCCAAGGGCCTGTCCACCGGACTCGGTGACGAGGGCGGCTTCGCTCCCGATCTCGCCGGCACCAAGGCGGCCCTCGATCTCATCCTCGAGGCCATCGGCAAGACCGGCCTGAAGCCCGGCCAGGACGTCGCCCTCGCCCTCGACGTGGCGGCCACCGAGTTCTACACGGCAGGCACCGGCTACGCCTTCGAGCGTGAGACCAAGACCGCCGAGCAGATGTCGGCGTTCTACGGCGAGCTCGTCGACGCCTACCCGCTGGTCTCCATCGAGGATCCGCTCGACGAGAACGACTGGGACGGCTGGGTTGCACTCACCGAGTCGATCGGCGACAAGGTGCAGCTCGTCGGTGACGATCTCTTCGTCACCAACCCCGAGCGTCTCGAAGACGGCATCGTGAAGGGTGCGGCGAACGCGCTGCTGGTCAAGGTCAACCAGATCGGCACGCTCACCGAGACCCTCGACGCCGTCGATCTTGCGCACCGCAACGGCTACAAGACGATGATGAGCCACCGGTCCGGCGAGACCGAGGACACCACCATCGCTGACCTGGCAGTTGCCGTCGGCAGCGGCCAGATCAAGACCGGTGCTCCGGCTCGAAGCGAGCGCGTGGCCAAGTACAACCAGTTGCTGCGTATCGAAGAAGCTCTGGGCGATGCGGCGCGTTACGCCGGCGAGTTGTCTTTCCCCCGGTTCAATTACGAGGGATAGCGAACAGGTACGTATGGCACGAAGTGGAGAGTGAATGATGGCACGGCGCGGCAGGTCCGGGACCAGTCCAGGTGGACGTGATCCCCGACCCCGCGGCCGCTCCTCCTCTTCGAGTCGGTCCAAGGCCGGGGGCGTCTCTCGCGACGGGAACGCCTCCGGCCGGCAGGCCACCCCACCGGAACCTTCCGAGCAGGTGCGCGACGCGGTGGTCGGCGGCAAGGCCGCTCCCCGGCGCGTCGGTGCCCGTCGACCGAAGATGCCCGAACGGACGTTCTTCGGACTGTCCACGGGACGAGCCGTCGTTCTCGGTGTCGTGGTGTGTGCGCTGGCGTTGACGCTGGCTGTGCCGCTGCGCACGTACTTCTCGCAACGCAGTGAGCTCGAGTCCGTGTTGGCCGAGCGGGCAGCGCTGGAGAAGGACGTAGAGGCTCTGCGGGTGCAGAAGTCTCAGCTCGACGAGCCGTCCCGCATTGCGGCCGATGCACGTGAACGACTGCGTTTCGTCATGCCCGGGGAGACGCCGTACCAGGTGCAGCTGCCCGGCGACTACTCGCCGAGCTCCGAGGACCTCGCGGTGGACGACACTCCGACGGGTCCGTGGTTCACCGAACTGTGGAACACCGCGGTCGAGCCCCAGGGTTCGGACGAGCCGCAGGAGCCGACGTCCGCACCGATGCCCCTCGTACAGCCAGAACCCGCACCGGCTCCGCCGCCGGTGCCAGAACCAGAAGGAGGACCGGTCGGGTGAATTCCTCGGCAGTCTCGCAGGAAGATCTCGATGCGGTCGCATCGCAGCTCGGACGTGAACCGCGTGGCGTACTCGAGATCGCGTACCGATCTCCGGACGGCAGGCCGGGTGTGGTGAAAACCGCCCCGAAGCTGCCCGACGGCACGCCTTTTCCCACCCTGTTCTATTTGACGGATCCGCGGCTGACGGCCGAGGCCAGTCGGCAGGAATCGGCGGGAGTGATGCGGGAGATGACCGAGCGTCTGGGTACCGATCCCGAATTGGCTGCCGCATACCTGCGCGCCCACCAGTCCTATCTGGCCGAGCGCGACGAGATCGAATCTCTCGGAACGGATTTCACCGGCGGCGGCATGCCCGACCGTGTCAAGTGTTTGCACGTACTGATCGCGCACTCGTTGGCCAAGGGGCCGGGCGTCAACCCGCTCGGTGACGAGTCCGTTGCGTTGGCAGCCGAGAACTCGTTGCGCGGCAAGGCTATTCCGGCCGATTGGCCGACCATCGAAGAACTACGTGCGGAGAAACAATGACCAGGGTTGCAGCAATAGATTGCGGCACCAACTCGATCCGCCTGCTCGTCGCCGACAACAACGGCAAGTCCCTCGCCGACGTCTCGCGTGAGATGCGAGTGGTGCGGCTCGGGCAAGGCGTCGACGCGACGGGAGCTTTCGTGCCCGAGGCGATCGAGCGCACCCGGGTGGCATTGGTGGAGTACGCAGAGATCATCCGAAAGACTGGGGCGACGGCGGTGCGGATGGTCGCAACCTCGGCCACCCGAGACGCGTCGAATCGCGAGGACTTCTTCTCGATGGTGCGGGAGGTACTCGGCAAGGTCATCCCCGGTGCCGAGGCCGAGGTGATCACCGGAGACGAAGAGGCGCGGTTGTCCTTCGCCGGTGCGGTCGGTGAACTCGACTCTGCTGCAGGGCCTTTCCTGGTCGTCGATCTGGGCGGCGGTTCTACCGAGCTCGTGCTAGGCGACGCCAAAGGCGTGAAGTCGGCGTTCTCGGCGAACATCGGTTGTGTGCGCCTGACCGAACGATTCCTGCATTCGGATCCTCCCACCGCGGACGAGATCAACGGTGCGCGTGAGTATGCCCGCGAGAAGTTGGCGGAGGCATTCGAGGAAGTGTCGATCGGCGACGCGTCGAGCTGGGTGGGGGTGGCCGGCACGATGACGACTATCGCGGCTATCGCCAAGGAACTGCCCGAGTACGATGCAGACGCGGTGCACCTGTCACGTGTGCCCTTCGATCAGCTCTTCGAGGTGTGCGAGCGACTGATCGGCATGACGCATACGCAGCGAAGTGCGTTGGGCCCCATGCATCCCGGACGGGTCGACGTCATCGGCGGCGGTGCAATTGTGTGCAGCGTATTGGCCGAGGAATTCGAGCGACGCGGTGCCGTGAGCTCGTTGACCGTCAGTGAGCACGACATCCTCGACGGCATCGCGATGTCCATCAAGATCTGATCTGCAATTCTGCAGATGCGGTCTGCAGCGATGTAGGTTGCATCGCTGCATGTTTCGGTGAAACCTTGCAGGTGCTGTGGCCCACGTCACGGCTCCCTTCGAGGTGAGGACCACCGATGACGTCACCCGCCGAACAAGCACCGGCACCGGCCGACCAGGCGCCGGCCGAGAAAGGGCTGGCTCGCGTAGCGCAAGCGCTCGCCAAGGGGACCGAGAAGTGGTTCCCCGATGCGTACATCTTCGCCCTCGTCGGCGTGGTGGTCGTTGCCGTCGCCGCCTTCGCCAACGGCTCGTCCCCGCAGAATGTGGTCGACGCGTTCGGAAACGGCTTCTGGGACCTGACTGCGTTCACGCTGCAGATGGCGATGGTCGTTCTGACCGGCTACGTCGTGGCCACATCTCCACCGGTCGCCAGATTGATCACCCGATTGGCGCAGGTGCCTAAGAGTTCCAGTAGCGCAGTCAGTTTCGTGGCTCTGCTGTCCTGCTCGGTGTCCTTCCTGAACTGGGGCCTGAGCCTGGTGTTCGCCGGGCTGCTGGCCCGGGCCATCGCGCGACGCGACGATCTGCGGACGGACTACCGAGCACTCGGAGCTGCGGCATTCATGGGACTCGGAGCCGTGTGGGCCCTCGGAATGTCGTCCTCGGCTGCGCAGTTGCAGGCGACGGCCAGTTCGCTTCCGGCGACGCTGCTTTCGGTGACGGGTGTACTCGACTTCGGAACCACCATTTTCACGTGGCAGTCGTTGCTGATGTGCGTGATCATCATCGTTCTCACGGTGGCCATCGCGCACTTCTCTGCACCCAAGGGCGCGGCGATCAAAACCGCCGAGGACATGAACGTCAGTTTGGACGACACCGTGTCCGAGCCTGCTCCGCGCAGTCGACCAGGGGAATGGCTCGAGTACAGCAGAATTCTTCCACTCTTCGTGGGCGCGATGACCCTGGGATGGCTTGTCTCCCAACTGTTGACGCTGCCGGTGCTGTCGGTGGTCAGTAGCCTCAACGGGTATCTCCTGGTGTTCCTGATGCTCGGGCTCGTACTGCACGGCACTCCGCGGCGCTTCCTCGATTCGGTCAGCAAAGCGGTGCCCGCGACCGCCGGCATCCTGGTGCAGTTCCCGCTCTACGCCGCAATGGCGGCGATGTTGACCGAAGCGGAGGGTCGGGGAGGCGTCACGATCTCCGAGCACCTTGCGAACTTCTTCACCGACATCGGCAGCGGTGGCGGATTCGCCGTGGTCATCGCGATCTATACCGTCGTGCTCGGCCTGTTCGTTCCATCCGGCGGCGGCAAGTGGCTCGTCGAAGCGCCGTACGTCATGCAATCCGCGACAGACGTGCAGATGAACCTCGGCTGGACCGTCCAGATCTACAACGTGGCCGAGGCGCTGCCGAACCTGATCAACCCGTTCTTCATGTTGCCCTTGCTGGCAGTTCTGGGTCTGCGAGCGCGAGATCTGATCGGATTCACGTTCCTGCAGTTCATCTTTCACTTCCCGGTGGTGCTGCTGCTCGTGTGGCTCCTCGGTATGACCTTCGACTTCGTGCCGCCGGTCATCCCGGCGCAGTAGTAGCCCGATATGATCGTCACCGCTGGAGGCAGTCTCCGGCGGTGGCCCCTATAGCCCAATTGGCAGAGGCAGCGGACTTAAAATCCGCACAGTGTCGGTTCGAGTCCGACTGGGGGCACCAGAGTCCATATGGATCCAGATTTCTGAACCAGGACAGTGCTTTTCGGGTGGTAGCGTGGACGTCAGCGGCCAACCATGGATCTGAGTGGACCACTGGGGCAGCGGATTTGAGATCCGCGATGTGTGCAGGTTCTTCGTCCTCGCATCTTGCAATTTGTGCAGCTCAGAGCCGGTTTTTGTGTTCGACGGCCGTGTTCGCGCTTGTCTGGGTGTCACGAGGCTGTCACAACTGGCGTGATTTCCGCGTGTTGTGGACGCGGGGACTACCTGCGGGGAGAGTTGCAGGGACGTGGTCGAGCACGGGATGCATAGTGCGGGTCTAGTCGTTCTTCTGCATGAAAGCGAAGAACGACTCGATCGCGGCATTGTCACTGCACGCCCCGACCTGCCCCACTGAACCTCGTAACCCTCAGCGAGACAGGGAATGCAGGAAATTCCTGGACCGGAACTGACTACGGAGATCCGAGTGTGTGATCGTCCGCACCGAGCCTCATTGCGCCCCAGTATCATTCAAAGCGGAAACCGCCAACGAGGCAATTTTTACTGGCGTCGATCGATTAACCTGCCCTGCCTGTGCGTGCGCGGCAGAGGGATCCCTTCGTGGTCGATGGTCTGATGCTCGCGGCAGGTGTGGTCAGAGGCTGCATCGGGATCCGGCGGGTGGTGTCTCGAGTTGGAGTAGGTAGTTGCTGACGATTCGGTCGACGCATTCGCTGCCGCCTACGAGGTAGGCGCCGTGTTGTTTTCCTTCGACCGTGAGAAGGCTTCCGCCGAGGGCATCGGCCATTTCGATGCCGCCTTCGTGTGGGGTGGCGGGGTCGCCGGTGACGGACACGATGAGCGTTTCGGGTAGGTCGGCTTTGCCCTCGAGCCACGGCTGTTCACGGGTGGGCGGTGCGGGCCACGACCCACACTCGCCGTAGTACTGCCCTCCGGTGAAGGACTCGATGTCGTACATCGGCGCGATCTGCCCATGCTCGCGCGCGGCTGCGGTCTGTTCCTCCGGTGTCAGTCGGGGCCAGTCCATGCAGCGCACGATGTTTTGGGTGTCCAGATCGGTCGTGTAGGTGCCGTCCTCGGTACGGCCGTACCAACTGTCGCGCAGAGCAAGCATCATGTCGGGATTTCCCTTGTCGAGCTCGGTCAGGGCGGAGATGATCTGGGCCAAGTGGCCTCGGAGTACAGTCCGGAGCTGATGCCGTTGTAGACGTCCCAGATGTTGAGTTCTCGGCCGTCCGTGCTTCGAGCCGGCGAGACGACCAACGGTTCGACGATCTCGTGCAGGCGCTCGTTCACCGCTGTGGGATCGACTCCGAGCACACAGTCACTCGATTGCGCGCACAGTGCGGCGAGGTCGTCGAAGCGGTCCTGAAAGGCTGCGAACTGGGCCGCCCGCAACTGCGTCGGTGTCATCTTGGGGGACACAGCACCGTCGAGTACGACTGCACGGACGTTCTCGGGATACCTCTCGGTGTACATCGCGCCGATCTCGGAGCCGTAGCTGTAGCCGAGGAACGTCAACTTCTCGTCTCCGAGGACCTCGCGCATGAGGTCCATGTCGCGAACGACGTTCATCGACCCGGCGTTGACCAGGTTCTCCACACTGCCTGAGCCGTCGATGCAGCGTTCGGCGAACTCTGTTGCCTCCTCGGCGGAATTGATGTCGTTGACTACCCCGAATCGGAGGCCTTTGCCGGTGTCGTACTCCTCGTCGGTGTAGCAGTCCAGCGCGGGGGTGGACCCTCCTATTCCGCGTGGGTCGAACCCGACGATGTCGAAGCGCTCGATGACGGGGCTTTCCTGCCACAGCGTGGAGGTAGATGCAACGAGGCCGGTGCCGGAACCTCCGGGTCCGCCCGGGTTGATCAGTACGGATCCTTCGGATTCACCCGTGGCGGGGATGCGCAGGAGAGCGATCTGCGCCTGGTCACCGTCGGGCTCGTCGTAGTCGATGGGAACCTCGACCGAGGCACACTCGAGGGCAGGGTTGGCGAACAGTTCGGCCTCGGCGCTGTTGCTAGCGGTATCCTCGCACGTGCCCCAGTCGAGTGATTGCTCGAGGTACGCGCCAAGTTCTGCATCGGTTTCGGGCTCGGGGGACGGTGTCGTCGAGGTGCAGGCGGACAGTAGAAGTGCTGCGGTCACGGTTGCAGCGACACCTGCCACCGGATGTCTGCTGGGGTTCTGGTTACGGCGCTGCAGTGGCATTCATTTCTCCTCGGTTGGGGCTACTCGTGGGCGAGGGGCCGGTGGGTTCGAGCGATCCCGGGTTCTTTCGGGGTGGTCATTGGTGCCCCGCCCAGGTGGGGACGTCATGCCTCGATCCCATCGGTGTCGACGTCCAGGAGGCGGTTGTGGCGGAAGGTAAGTGCTCGTTCGATAGCGACAAGACCTGCGGTGACCGTAAGTGCGGAGTTCGTCCATGCCGGCAAGTCGATCGGTGAGCGCAACGGTGTGAATCGGTCCGACCAGAGCGGCAGCTCGGAGATCAGTTCGAGCGCTTGGGGCGCGAGCATGACCAGGTTGACCGTCAGCACGATGACGGCGCACAAGGACAGGGCACGGCTGATTCTCGGGTGTCGACGGTCGAGACGGGCGCGCCAGAATTCAGGCGTTCCGGGTGCCGGGTCGAGGCGTCGCTCACCACCGTCAGCGCGGATCAGGTGAATCCTGTGCATGCCGTATCTGCCCGCGACGACCTCGATGCTGTCAGCCCCGAGCGGGAATCGGACCGGCATAGCGGACGTCTGTGCATGTCGACCGTCTCGGTAGAGCGACGCACTCCCCGACACGTGGTCTACATCGACTATGACTTTCGACGTGCCGGACAGGTCGACGAAAAATCGCGTGCGTTCCAACGTTAGCGACGGGCGAAACGGCGGCAATGTCGCGCCCGGTGCGGGAGCGGGCGTCGACCATGCTCGGTCGTCCCCGAGATCGTCGATTCCACCAGAGTCGCCGGCGTCATCGAGTCCGTCGGCGTCGCGAGAACCTTGTTGCAACGCCCAGGTCCTGGGGTCCAGCCAATTACTCACGTCCGGTCCTCGTTGGCAGCGACGCCGAAGGGCGCAACGTCGGAATTTCTAGCATCGTCATGCTAATAAAACTAGCACGCTTATGCTATCCGCGGCTAGAGTGGAGCAATGCCTCAACGAGTTGACCCGGATGCTCGCCGGGAACAGGTCGCCGACGCCGTGATCGACGAGATCGCTGAACGAGGTCTGCAGTCGGTGACCCTCGCTCGTATTGCCGCACGTACGGGCTTGGCCATCGGGAGCATCCGGCACTATTTCGGCAACAATGTCCGCGAGCTCATGCGGTTCACCTTGAGCGTCCTGATCCAACGCGCAGAAAATCGTGTCCCCGCCCTGTCTCTCGACCCAGCGGCACGGATCGTGGACGTGATCACCTTTACTGCTCCGACCAGCGAACAGGAGCACAAAGAGAACATCGCCCTCGTCCAATACCGAGTGATGGGACGCGTTGACGCTGAGATCGGTACCGAAATCGCCGTCTCGAGCGCCGCGGCTGCGACCGCGATAACCTCACTCCTGCGCGCGGCGCTGGCCGACCGCATCATCGACGAACACGCTTTGCAGCGCGAGACGCTGCTGCTCATCGCTCTGGTCGAAGGCTTCTCGCTCAGCTCCGCCCTGGCCTCCACTCCGTTGCACACAGCAGATGTGCGAGCCATCGCGGAGTCCAGCATGGAACGCCTCCGCGATGCCTATCCGCCATTGCGGAAGGACAAGGCGTGATTCGCGGACATGCCCTCGGAGACCGTTCTCGAGGCGACAGACCGAGCGAGAAACGCGTGCCTGTAGCGATTCGCGTCGATCTCACTCTGTTCGAGCATCCTCGGACGCACGCCCGCGTTGGCAGATGTCATATGCAGACTGCTCAGCAAAACCGTTGACGGCCAGCTCGATACTTCAGGCAATGAACCGCTTGCTCGTGCATCACGATTGCCAAGATGATGCGATCGGGGTTGATCGATGTACGCGGGACGGTCCACCCGACTTGCCCTCGTTCGCGTGACACGCGAACGTCGCCTACGTGCTCGCGCTCGGGGCAGTTCTGGTCCCGGTTGCGCGTGGCGGGCTCCGATGACCGAATCCGTGGACGGAAAGCGATGTTTCGCCGCCTATGCCGTCGACTGCTTCAGTGGTTGTAGTCGCAGAGGACCAAATCGAGAGTCTGTATCTCGAACGGACCGGTGTCTGCGATGTACCACTGTGCTCGAACAAGTTGATTGCCGTTCGGAGTAACGAATCGTGAATGGTGTTGCGTCCGAACTGAAATGAATCATTGTCGCCTCTGGTTAGCGAATGTTCGCAATATTTCAGCCATTTTCGAGGTGTCATCTTGCCTGGTGCACAGGCAGACCGGGGACGGGGCCAGATCTTCGACGGGGACAAAGGTCACGCCGGGGTGGCGGTGAAAGTCGGGAACGTATTGGCTGGTGATCGCGATGGCGTCACCGGTTGCTACGACCTCGAGGAGTTCGTCGATGGTTCGCACCGATGGTCCGTAGGTGACGGGTCGCCCGCTCGGGCGAGGGTCGCAGGCCCACCAGCGCACCCAGTCGGGGTCTGCTTCGGTGTCGCTCACGTGGGGTTCGCCGTCGAGGTCGTCGATCGATACCGATGTTCGCGTAGCGAGAGGATGTGTGGATGCGAGGGCGACGACTCGCTCTTCGGTGTAGAGGATATCGAAGCGCAACCCCCGGTCGTCGGCAACGGGTGGGCGAACGATCGCAGCATCCACGACTCCGCGTCTGACCGCTGGTGCCTGATCGGGCCAGGCAAGTTCGACCAGCTCTAGGGTCGAGCGCAGAAATTCCCGGCGCACTCGATCCAGCAACGGCCCTGTCTGCATTCCGATGGCAGCGGTCATGAAGCCGATACGAAGTCGACCACCTTCATTTGTCGCCTGTACTGCTCTCTCGGCGGCTGCGACGGCCTGTCGGGCGTGCGGAATGAAGTGCGTTCCAATTTCGGTGGGCCTCAACGGGTGCATGGATCTGTCGATCAGTTCGACGCCCAACTTACGTTCGAGTGCGCGGACTTGTTGGGTGAGCGCAGGTGGGCTGATGAAGAGTTTTTCTGCTGCGCGTCCGAAGTGGCCCTCGTCGATCACTGCGAGGAGGCAGGCGACTTGGCGGAGGTTGAGTTCGACCACGCCTGACTCTCTTTCCTCAGTAAGCGCCAACCCCGTGAGTTAAGCGAATGCTTAACACCTCGAGCAAATTCGTAATGTACATCACAGGTCTTGACGCGCGATAGTGAAACGGCCATCACAGTCAACCTCGTCGATTGGGCCCGTTCAGGTTCCGTCTCGGACCGAGCCGGCTTTCGCTTCGTCGCTAATTCAAGGAGGGCACCACCATGCCTGCCACTACTTCCGTCGGCCCCGCGTTCTGGATGACCAATCCGGGAACAACTCCGAAAGGTACTCGTCGAGAGTTCGTGGACCACAACGATATTCCGTGGACCGACTGGCTGATGCCGGGCACCCGGTTCCGTCTGCTGTACGCCAATCTCGTCACCGGAAGCTTCACCGTGGTGCTGCAGGTCGATCCGGGTGTGCAAGCGACCCCGCACTGGCACATGGGCAACGTGCAGGCGTACATCCTCGACGGAGGATTTCACTATCACGAGGACGATCCCGGCTTGACCGGCACATACACCTGCGAAGTTGCCGGCGCCGTCCACGAGCCGATAGCCCCTGAGGGTACGACCATGCTTGCCTTCGTGGAGGGCCCTATCGCTGGCTACATGCCGGACGGCAGCCTCGGCGTCATCGCCGACGCTCGCCTGCACTACTACATGGCTCGCGACAACGACGCCATAGCGCGGGTTCAACTTGTCGACTACGCCACCGACCCTTCGACCGAGCTGCACGACAAGAGCGGCCACTGATGGGGCGACTGGCAGGGAAGGTTGCTTTCATCACCGGTGGTGCCCGCGGTCAAGGCCGCGCACACGCGCTCCGCTTCGCAGAGGAGGGTGCCGACATCGTCGTCGTCGACGCGTGCACCCAGATCGAGACGGTTCCCTACGCACTGGCGACAACGGAGGATCTCGAGGAAACCGTGCGGCTGGTCAAGGAGCGCGGCACCTCGGTGATCGGTGTACAGGCCGACGTTCGTGACCTCTCGTCGCTCGAGCACGCGCACCACCTGGCACTCGAGCAGTTCGGGAAAGTCGACATCCTGGTCGCAAACGCCGGTGTCGGAAGTTTCGGCGGTGCCGCCGAGATCACCGAACGGCAATGGCAGGACGTCATCGATATCGATCTGACCGGAGTATGGAAGACCGCCCGAACGGTCATTCCCGCCATGCGTGACCGCGGAGAGGGAGGATCGCTGATACTGACCAGTTCGGTGGCGGGCTTGGTTGCCTTCTTGAACTTGGCGCACTACACCGCAGCAAAACACGGAGTAGTAGGCCTGATGCGGGCTCTCGCTGCTGAGTTGGCACCCCACAACATTCGGGTCAACTCCATCCACCCCACCACAGTCGACACACCCATGATCGACAACGTCGAAACCCGAGAGCTGTTCCTCCCCGGAGTTGACAATCCCAGTCGGGAGGTCGCATCCGAATTGATGAAAGGCCTCAACGCGCTACCAGTCCCCTGGATCGAGGACATCGACGTCAGCAACGCAGCCCTGTGGCTCGCCTCCGACGAGGCACGGTACGTCACCGGTGTGGCGTTACCCATCGACGCCGGCGCAAGCGCTCCATTCAAGATTCCACACCAGTAACCCCGTGATGTCACCGCCGAAGTAGGACAAAGGAAGTGAGTAAATGAGTACCCTCGACACAGTGCGAACGATCTCTCCACGCTCCTCGTACGAGGATGAGTTCGTTCACATGATGGACGACGTCGATCTGATGATCGACACATTGGACAACCCCCTTCACCGCAAGATCCTCATCAACTACCGACGTCACGGATTACTCGAGGTGTCCGGGCGCTACGAAGAATTGATCTCCCCGTCCATGACGGTGCCGCACCCGCACTACCGTCTCTTCGAAGGCGGGCAGGGCACGATCATCGACGGTAGGGAATCCGTCCGCGCGTTCTACACGCAGCTTGCGAAGATGGACATGTTGGTGATGTGGACCGGGAAACAAAAGATGGCGGTCAACGATTGGGGGTTCGCGGGCGAAGCCGAGTTCAGTCAATTCGTACCAGGACACCTGTTGCGAGAGAACGTCTTCGATGGAATCAAAGAGGGCGATGTGGATGAGGTGTCGACGTACGATTCCAGCGTTTACTACCTCGTCCGGCGCACGCTCGCGTTCGTCTGGCCCTACGACGAGCACGGGAAGATGATCGGCGAGCACGTCTACGAAGATGTCGAGTCGAAAGTTGTGACCGAGGTGAGCATCGACGATGTCATCACTGCACCTCGCGCCGCGGAACTACTTGCACCCATCATCGACAAGTACGGCATCCCGAGCTAGTTCGCGACTACGCAGTCGATCCGGGCCATATCGCGAGCGCCGATGCAGCAGAACAGTTCTGGATCGGTGGCTCGCGGTTGCGACTTGTGGGGCACACCCCTGTTCAGCCGAGGAGGATTTTGCTTTGACGACACGTGCGCCCAGCTCTGCCTGCGGGGCCGGCGATGTTCCTATGTTGCACGAAACGATCGGTGCCAACCTGGATCGCACTGTCGCGCGTTACGGTTCGCGCGATGCGATGGTGGACCTGCGTACCGAACGCCGGTGGACGTACGACGAGTTCGACGCTGACGTAACAGCGCTCGCCGCGGGTTTGCTTGCCCGGGGAGTGCGGACGGGTGATCGCGTAGGCATCTGGGCGCCAAACTGCCCGGAGTGGACCCTTGTGCAGTACGCAACGGCGCGGATAGGGGCAATTCTGGTCAGTGTCAACCCCGCCTATCGATCGCACGAGCTTCGGTACGTCCTGAATCAGGCCGGGGTGTCGGTACTGGTTTCGGCTCGAATGTTCAAGACATCGGACTACGGCCAGATGGTCGAGGCGATGCGCAGCGAGTGCCCTGCTCTCGTTTCGGTCTACTACCTTGGTTCTTCTGAGTGGGACTCTCTGCCGGTCGACGGGCGGGCGGCCTTGAAACAGAACGCAGACATGGTCGCCGACATCGCATCATCACTGTCGACCGACGACCCGATCAATATTCAGTACACCTCGGGCACAACGGGTTTCCCGAAAGGGGCCACGCTGAGTCACCGCAATATTTTGAACAACGGGTACTTCGTCGGCGAACTGTGCGGGTACGACGAACGCGACCGGGTGTGCATTCCGGTGCCGTTCTATCACTGCTTCGGAATGGTCATGGGAAACCTCGCCTGCACAAGCCACGGAGCCGCGATGATCGTCCCCGGGCCGTCGTTCGACCCAGCCGCCACACTCCACGCTGTGCAGGCCGAACGTTGCACTTCGCTGTACGGCGTTCCAACGATGTTCATTGCCGAGCTGGACCTGCCCGAGTTCGAATCGTTCGACCTGTCCAGCCTGCGAACCGGGATAATGGCCGGGTCACCGTGCCCGGTCGAGGTGATGAAACAAGTCATCGACAAAATGGGCATGGTCGAGGTGTCGATCTGTTACGGAATGACCGAAACGTCTCCGGTATCCCTGCAGACCAGACCCGCAGACACAATCGAACAACGCACAGCGACCGTGGGTCGTGTCGGCCCGCACCTCGAGGTCAAGATCGTCGATCCGATCGACGGTGATGTCCTCGGCCGGGGCACACCGGGGGAGCTGTGCACCCGCGGTTACTCGGTGATGCTCGGATACTGGGAGGACGAGGGAAAGACGGCGGAGGCGATCGACGCTGACGGATGGATGCACACCGGCGACCTCGGGGTGATGGACGAGGACGGCTATGTCGCAATTACAGGTCGCATCAAGGACATGGTCATTCGCGGCGGAGAGAACATCTATCCGCGCGAGATCGAAGAATTCCTCTACACTCACCCCGACGTCGCCGACGCTCAGGTCATTGGGGTGCCGGACGCGAACTACGGCGAAGAACTTATGGCCTTCCTTCGATTGCGCGAGGGTGCCCCCGTCATTGACGGCGACGACGTACGTAAATTCAGCGCGGGTAAGCTCGCACACTACAAGATTCCTCGATACGTCGTTATCGTGGAGGAGTTTCCGATGACGGTAACCGGGAAGGTCCGTAAGGTTGACTTGAGAGAAAAGGCGTTGAAATTACTCGGCAGAAGGTGACCATGTCCGATCATGTCAACGACAGTCAGCCGACGTGTTCGAAATTGTGCGGGTTTTAGCGATCATCACGTCTGAACGGCATTGATCCGTCCGTCCCACGACGACAATAAATGTCGGCTTTGTAGCGTCACTTTATGTCACTTCGTCGCAGCTGTGCAGGTCGACAGTCGCGTCCCGAGTCTTCATTTTTACAGGCAGCGCAATATCATTATCGGCGCTGCCTAAATACCCTTAAGAAAGGCATTGATGTCCACTCCAGTTCGAGAATCCCGGCGGGCCCTGGTTACCGGTGCCGCATCAGGCATCGGTCGCGCGATTGCCGAAGCCGTGGTCAAGTCCGGCGGCCGAGTGGTCGCCTTCGACCTCAACGAGGATGCACTCGCCGCAGCCGCCACCGAAATCGGAACGTCATACATTCCGTTCACCGGCAGTGTCGCTGAAGAGGAGGCGGTGCGAAGTGCCGTCGCATTCGCAGATCAGGAAATGGAGGGAATCGACAGTCTCTTCAACGTCGCTGGTGCGCTGCGACCTGCGCCAATCGTCGATATGGCCCAGCAGGACTGGGACTTCACCCTCGACGTCGTGCTTCGTGGCGTGTTTCTTTGCACGAAGCACGTGGCTCAGCGAATGATCTCTCGCGAAGCCTGCGGAGCGATAGTCAACGTAGCGTCGGTGAACGCGCACCTGCCGCTGTACGGCGGCAGCGCTTACTCTGCGGCTAAATCCGGTGTTGAAATGTTCGGGAGAAACGCCGCGCTCGAATTGGGCCGGTTCGGTATCAGAGTCAACACTGTCTTGCCTGGACTGGTCGCAACACCCATGACTGCATTTATCCTCGACAACAAGAGCATCATGGCCGAGTTCAACGCTAACGCAGTACTGAAGCGGCCAGCGCAGCCGTCTGAAATTGCTGGCCCTGCGCTCTTTCTTGCGAGTTCCGCCGCGAGCTATATCACCGGAACCGGCCTTGTTGTCGACGGTGGATACGAAATTGGCGGATATCCAGATCTGAGCAAGTATCTTTGATGCGATTGTCAGGGTTGAACCGTTTCCGGGCCTGATATTCGCGGCCCAGCAACTACAAGACGGATCGAGCAGGCAGTCGGGTCTCGAAATTCCGGCCGCGCAATGGCTGTGACGAATCTTGCCCGTCCGACGCCGAAGTGCGCTGATGCAAAGTCTTCGCAGGATCGCGGGTGCCTGGCCTGGAGCAGTAGTTGTCCAACAAAGTTGTTGGACAACTGCGTGGGGCCCGCAGCTGCACCTTCCCACTGACTCGAGGGCGATATGGGTGCGCGACGAATGAGTCTCGTTGCTTCGAGGCCGCACGGACCGTCGATCGCTAGGACGCCCTCCGTCCCCTGTTACCGTGGCTGTCCGACACCGGTCAGGACTGTTCGGTGCCACAGGATCGGCGGCAGTTCGGTGTCACGAGGCTGTCACAACTGGATCTGACTGACCTGTTCAACCTGCTCGACACCCGCGGCCTCTGATCTTCACTCATCGAAGAATTTGTGACTGTTCCCGCCCCGGTAAGCACGAACCCAGCGATGATGCACAGCCGAGGCGCGCGGCGTTCCATGCCGGTGCGCTACACGCCGATATGATTGCGGCAGTTCGTGATTGAGCGCCGGGACGGTTGAGCCATCGAGCGGATCAGGGCACGTTCGATGGCTCAGCAGGGTCAGATGGTGCAGCGTGCACCTTTAGCCGGTAGTTCGAGGTCTATCAGGTAGTCGGCGATCGCTCCGTCGACACAGGCGTTGGCGGAGATAATCGTTCCGTGCTGGTTGGCCTCGACCGTGAGCAACCGCGCCCCGAGGGTGTCGGCGAGGCTGATGCCTCCTTCGTGAGGTGTTACGGGGTCTCCGGTGGCAGAGACCACGAGCACCTCGGGAAGCCCGTCGATGTCGGTGGCGTAGGGGTAGCCGAGCGTGGGCTCGGCCGGCCAGAACTCGCACCCGTCCTGCGTAGGGGGAGTGGATCCGGGGTCGAGGAACGGCACTGCCTCGTTGAGATCGCGGCCGAGCTGGGCCATCTCTTCCTCGGTGAACCGTTCCTCGTCGAGGCAGTTGATGGCGAAGAGAGCTTCGAACGAATTGCTGTACTCCCCACCGTCGGACCGGCCGTAGTACCCGTCGCGAATCGCGAGCAGAGCGTCGGGTCGTCCGGCTTTCAGTTCCGTCAGCCCCGCGATGATGGCGGGCCAGCTGGCTTCGGAGTATAGGCTGGAGACGATGCCTTCACCGGCGGCGAGGAAGCCGACCTCTCGTCCGTCGGCGGACATCAGCGGCTCTTCCTCGAGAGGTTGGAGGAGCTCCTGCACTGCAGCGGTCTTCTGCGCCGGGTCGGTGCCGAGCGGGCACGCGGCCTGCGTGACGCAGAAGTCTGCGAAACGCTGGAACGAAGACTGCAGTCCTTCACTGAGCTGGATCCTGCGATCCGCGGTGTCCATGAGCGGATCCACCGCGCCGTCGAGAACGAGCGCACGAACATTCTCGGGGAACATCTCGGCGTACACCGAACCGAGTCGAGTGCCGTAGCTGACTCCCGCATAGGTGAGCTTGTCATCGCCGAGTGCGGAGCGGAGCACATCCATGTCGCGAGCGACATCCCGTGTTCCGAGGTGGGCGAGTACCTCTTCGCTTCCGGAGCCGTCGGCGCATTTGTCGACAATGGCACGCGCGGATTCTTCCGTCCACTTACCGAGAGCCGACAGGGGTGCGTCGGCGTCGCGCTCCTCATCGGAGTAGCAGTCGATTGCCGGTGTGCTGAGACCGACTCCGCGCGGATCGAAGCCGACGATGTCGAAGCGTTCGGGGATGGGGCCTCCGGTCCACAGGGCGTTGACGAGCGGGGCGAGCGTCGTCCCCGCCGCTCCGGGACCGCCCGGGTTCAGTAGGACGGAGCCGATCGGGTTGCCGCCGGTGGCGGAAATGCGCGAGATGGCGATCTCGATGGTCGCGCCGTCGAGGTTGTCGTAATCCATCGGCACGGTGAGCATCGCGCATTCCGTCTTCTCTGCCGCCTCGACGACTTGGGGAACGGGAGGCTGGGAGTCCACGATGCTGGCATCGCACGCCCCGAACTCGAGCTCCTGCGCCATGAAACGTTCGAGGCCCACCTCGTTCGCGCTGTCATCATTGTTCGGTGCCGCACCGGAACATCCGGTGAGCATGAGCACTGAGGCAGCCGCCGCCATCACCGACTTCGGCCATCGCCGTCGTTCGTCGTCCTTCGATCGTGAATCTGGGGGAGTCGTGCGGGTCATGGTGGTGTTCCTTCGGTGGGGTTCAGCTGGCGAGTTCGTCGATCCAGCTCGATCGCATCCGTAGAGCTCGTTCCGTGCTCCCGATGACAGCGGCGAATCCGATGATCAGGTTGACGTGGAGCGGCAGTCCGATGGGTGAGGTGAATGTTCCGATCGAGTCGGCGATGGGGGGAATGAGAGAGAGGGATGCGATGATCTGCGGCACCTCCACGCAGAGGCCGCCGATGACGAGCAGGATCGAGATGAGACCGATGACGCGACTCGGACCGGGGTGCCGGTGGTGCAGCCGAGCGCGGCGTCCTTCTGCGGATGCGGGATCGGGAGACAGCTGCTGTTCGGTGCCGTCCTCACGCACGTAATGGCAGCGCTTGAGCCCGAATCCGGTAGCTGCGACCTCGATGCGCCCACCGGGGACGGGGAAGCGGGTCGGCATTTTTGCGTACGACTGCAGTGCGCCGTCGACGTAGAGGCGAGCGCGCACCTCACCGTCCTTCGCGTCGCCCATGTGGCGAACATCGACTGCGTAGACCGATGTTGTGCCGTCGTGTGCGGACAGTGATATGGATCGGAGCGATCTGCCGAACATCTGCCACCAGCGGTACCGGCGGAGCGGTTCACCCGATCCGGCGCGAACGCGGCGGTAGCGCCACTGCTTGATGCCCATCTGCTCGATCCTCGCCCTCTACTAGTACAGCGTGATAGTCGCTGATGACGCTAGCACACTGTGATGGAAAATGGTCACGGAAAAGCAGGCGCGAATGTTGAGTAGAAGCAACCAGGCGCGTGCCCAGATCCGCAGGGCGCAGCGATGCTGGGCGAGACACCCACGGTGTGCTCGAGCATGGCTCTACAGAGCGCAACGCAAGTCGCCGTCGGGAGTGGTGAGATCGACGAGATAGCGTTCGACGATCGAGTTGACGCATGGGTTCGCTGCGGTGGTGGCACCGTGCTGTTCGCCGTCCACGGTGAGGAGTCGCCCGCCGAGGTTCTCTGCCAGTGCCACGCCGCCTTCGTGTGGTGTCAGTCCGTCGCCGGTGACCGATACCACGAGTGTCTGCGGGAGGCCGGTGATGTTCTCGCCGTAGGGATAGTCGAGTATGTGTTCGTCAGGCCAGCCCTCGCATCCGTAATGTGTGTCCACGTCGAAACCTGGGTCCATGTACGGTGCCGCGGAATTGATCTCGGCGACTGTGGATGTCGTGTGCTCCGGTGTCGGTCGTATTTCGTCGAGGCAGTTGATGGCGAGCGTAGCTTCGGAAGAGTTGGTGTACGTTCCGTCGGGTCCCCGCTGCGCCGAGAGATCTCGCAGCGCAAGCAGTACCTCACCACGTCCGGCTCGTAGCTCTGCCAAACCGCGGATGACGCTGTCCCAGGCCTGGTTCGAGTAGAGACCGAGGGTGATGGCCTCGATCGCCGAGTAGTAGGTCAGCCGACGACCGTCAGCAGTCCGGACCGGATTGTCGACAAGTGGTCGAAGCAAGTCCTGGGCCGCATCGGTCGCTCGGGCCGGATCGCTTCCCAAGGGGCAATTGCCTCGTTCGATGCAGTAGCGAGCCAGCTCGTCGAAGGAACGCTGCACGCCGGAAAACGTCTGGATCTGGCGTTCGAGAACATTCTTGCGCGGGTCGACTGCGCCGTCGAGAACCATCGCGCGGACCCGGTGCGGAAACTGTTGCGCATAGATTGTGCCCAAACGTGTTCCGTAGCTGGCACCGAGGAACGTCAGCTGCTCGTCGCCGAGCGCCGCGCGCAGGACATCGAGATCTCGGGCCACGTTCTGGGTACCCATCTGGCCCAGGACATTCATACCGCCGCTGCGTCGAGCGCACTGATCGAGAACCGAGCGGGTCGATTCCGCGCTCCAGGCCAACGCCCCAGCGGGAACTCCGGACACGATGGCGTCATCGTCTCGTTCCTGGTCGGTGTAGCAGTCGATGGCCGGTTGCGAGGTCCCGACTCCGCGTGGGTCCATCGATACGATGTCGAAGTGTTCGCGAGCGGGACCGTTGCCCCAGGAGTCTGCGACCGCGGTCACGAATCCGAGACTCGGGGCTCCCGGGCCGCCGGGGTTGACCACGACCGATCCGACGCGATCGTTCCCGGTGGCTCGAATGCGGGAAATCCCGAGTTCGATGGTGGGCCCGTCGACAGTCGCGTAGTCGAGCGGTACTTCGAGCGTTGTGCACTCGACCCTGTCGTCGGCAATGCCAGTGACAGCAGGGTCGCACGCAGAGAAATCGAGCATTTGCTGTTCGTAAGGTGTCGGTGCAGGCGAAGGCTGCGGCTGAACCGAGGGCGGTGCGCTGCACGAGGTGAGAGCCCACAATCCGGCCATCGTCACTGCGGCCGTTTCGAGCATTGCCGTCCGGCGGCTGTGATCCTTCCGATTCCGGTGGGATCGACTGTGAAGCATCGTAATTCCTCTCTCGGAGGCTCGGCGGCGCAGGTGCGAGCGCTGTGTGGTTCTCTTCCAACGGCGCGACTAGTACGGCGTGATAGTGAGCTCAAGGTATCACGCTGTACTAGAGTCGGGGAGGTGTCGGACAATGTGGAGACTCGAAAAAGCGAACCCAGTACCAAGGACCGAATTCTGATCGCGGCCGCGACGATGGTGTCCGAGGATCCGGGTACCCGGATCAGCGTCCGAGCGGTCGCCGCGCGAGCAGGGGTCAGTACCGGATCACTGCGTCATTTCTTTCCCACGCAGCGAGCGTTGATGGACGAAGTCGCCGCGGGAATCACCGGACTGGTGGCGAGCAAAAATGTCATCGAAGACGGCACTGTGCCTGCCGAGGAGAGACTGTTGGCGTGTATGCAGCAGGTGTTGTCAGCCACCGGGACCGGTGAGCAAGCCCGAGATACGTGGCGACGGACGTTCGGCACGTACCTCAGCGCGGAGCTCAACGCCGATGCCATCGACACGTACCTCGCTTTCAGCGCGGCCGGACTCCGGCACATAGAACACTGGCTGGACGTCCTCGACAAAGAAGGTGCCCTGCCGCCGGGTGACAACACCCAGCGCGCCGCCTACCTCAACGTGGTACTGGACGGGCTCTCCGTAGCACGAGCCCTCCCGACCGACGCTACTCGAATTCGCTCGGAAACAGACGTTCTGCAGCACGCCATTTCGATGCTTTTTCACACCGCTGCACCCATGCCGAAGGGCGACTCGGACTGACTTCGACGACGAGCTTCCGATCCACATCCACTGTGCTTCCGATCATGGCAGACTACGGCCGCCGAGGTGTTGGGCGAGAAATTTCTCCACCTCGCGGTAGTAGCGAATACTGTTCTCCGGGTTGACGAATCCGTGGCCTTCGTCGTCGAACACGAGGTAGTCGACGTCGACGCCACGTGACCGCAGTCGCTCGACGACGTTGTCCGATTCTGCCTTGACGACCCGAGGATCGTTGGCACCCTGCGCAATCAGGAGCGGCGCGCGAATCGCGTCGAGCTTGGAGATGGGTGATCGTGCGAGCATGTCGGCCAGTTGATCGGGATCAGTGGGGTCGCCGACGAATCGGTGCCAGCTGTTGACGATTCCGGGACCGATGAAGGCCGGTTGGGTGCGCATGAAGTTCGACAGGTCCGAGATGCCGACGCAGTCGATCGCGGCGGCAAACGTGTCGGGGGTGAACGATGCGCCCACCAGCGCCGCATAGCCGCCGTAGGAACCACCCATGATGGCCACCCGCTCGCGATCGGCGTACCCCGCCTCGACTGCCCAGTTCACTGCATCGATCAGATCGTCGTGCATCGCGCCCGCAAATTCGCCGACCCCGGCGTTCATGTGCGCTGTGCCGTATCCGACCGACCCGCGAAAGTTGACCTGCAACACTGCATATCCGCGGTTCGCCAGCATTTGCGCGATGGGATCGAAGTTCCATGAATCCCGATACCAGGGGCCGCCGTGCACCACCAGAACCATCGGGAGATTCTCGGGTTCCACGCCGACCGGAAGCGTCAGATACGACGGCAGAGGCAGACCGTCACGCGCCTGGATACTCACCGGCACCATCGGGGCCATGTCTCCGGGATCCAGGTGTGGGTAGGGGCGGAAGAGTCGGCGACTCGATCCCGTGTTGTGATTGTAAAAGTAGGTGACGGACGGATCGCGGTCGTGGACGAAGCTGACAATCCATTTCTGTCCGCTCTCGTCGCAGGACAGTGCTCCGATGTCACCGTCGAACAGTTGCTCCAGATTCTTCAGTATCTCTGCGAAACCCGGTTCCAATGCATGGATCACCTGGCGTTCTCCCAGGTACCGAACACCGATGAGCTCTCCGGTTGCACTGTCGCAGATCAGCGGTGGCGAGGTCTGCTCGACGGCTCGTCGCGCACCGTCGAGTTCGAGTGTCGGGTGACTGTCGACGACGGTCTCCTCACCGGTCTCGAGGTCGAGGCGGATCAGATGGGCCAAGTCGCGCCCACGATTGGAACCGAGCCACATGCCGGTACCGTCTGCGGTGATCTGCATCGGATTGATGCCCATCGGGTAATCGGTGCCGTCGAACGACGCCACCGTGGTTTCTGCGCCGGACCCGTCCAACCGGGTGATGTCGATGGTGCCGTCGGCGGTCATCGCGAAGACGAACACCTTGCCGTCGGAACCGAGCATCGGATACCGGCCGACGCCCGGGCTCTGCCGGATCATCGTCAATTCACCTGTGGCGATCTCGATTTCGTAGAGATCGAACTCGGCGATGTTTCTCGCATTGATCAGGACGGTGTACACCCCTGCCTTGCCCCGCACCGGTTCGATGGCCACCGCGCGAGAACCGGGGAACGGCGTCAGATCGACTGTCGTCGCATCTGGATCCTCCAGGTCGACCCGGAACACGTGGTTGTTCTCGTCACCGCCGGTGTCCTGCAGATACAGCAGCCAGCGAGGGTCGTCCGTCCACCGGAAATCGTGCACACTGCGAGTCTCGTCCGCGGTGACGCAGCGTGGTTCGCTGCCGGGCGCGAGGTCCTCGATCCACACGTTCAGTCGGTTCTTCCACGGCGCGAGAAACGCCATCGTGCTGCCGTCCGGTGACATCGTGGCACCGGAGCGAACGGGTGGGCCGAAGAAGTCCTCGACCGAGATCAGTGGGGGTGCAGTCATGATTCGTCCTTTCGTTCGGCTGCTACAGAGCGCAGCGAGCCTCTGCCGGTGGGGATTGGAGATCGACGAGGTAGTTCTCGACGATGTCGTTGACGCAGGCGCTCGTTGCACCGAACGCCACGGTGTGTTGTTCGCCGTCGACGGTGAGAAGCGAGCCGCCCAAGGTGTTCGCCAAGTTGACGCCTCCCTCGTACGGTGTGGACGGGTCGCCGGTGATCGAGATGGTCAGAGTGTCGGGGAGTCCGTCGATGTCGGTGGCGTAGGGGATGTCGAGAGTCGGTTCTGTAGGCCAGAATTCGCAAGGGTCGCGTGCGCCGTCCGGTCCGAGGCCTGCGTCGGTGAACGGTGCTATCTCCTGGATCTGCCGCTTGAGATCGACTTCTTGTTCCGGAGTGTTGCGCTGTTCGTCCATGCAGTTGATCGCATACAGCGCTTCGGAGAAGTTCGGGACGGTGCCGTCGGCGTCGCGCCCGCCGAAGATATCGTTGATCTTGAGAAGCGTATCGGCCTGTCCTGCTTGGAGTTCGGCGATGCCCTTGGTGATGACCGGCCATGCCGAGGAGTCGTAGAGCCCAGCAATGACGGCACCGTATGCGGCGTCGAAGTCCATGACGCGGCCATCGCCGGTGACAATGGGGTTGTCGATCAGCGGCCTGACGATCTGTTGGAAGTTGTCGACAGCCTTGCTCGGGTCGGTGCCCAGCGGGCAGTCAGGGGCGCTCGTGCATGCCGCGGCCATGTCGTCGAAGGCCTTTTGGAAGTTGGTGTATTGGTAGATCCGGCGCTCTGCGGTGCCCTGGCCCGGATCGATTCCGCCGTCCAGAACCATCGCGCGCACGTTCTCCGGGAACATCTCCGCGTAGACCGCGCCGAGTCGTGTTCCGTAGCTCTGGCCGAGGTAGCTCAGGGTGTCGTCGCCGAGCACTGCCCGGAGAATGTCCATGTCGCGGGCAGCGTCGCGGGTACCGACGTGTTGGAGGACGTCGTCGCCGCCGGATCGTTCGGAGCACTGGCTCACCAGCTGCCGTGCACCGTCCTCGGTGAGGGTTCTCGAGCCGGTGAGTACCGTGGTGTAGGCCTGTCCTGCCTCATACTCCTCATCGGTGAAGCAGTCAATGGCAGGGGTGGACGCACCGACGCCGCGGGGATCGAATCCGATCAGATCGAATTTTTCGGTCAGCGGGCTCTGCGCCCACGTCGCCGTCGCACCTGACGCCGCCATACTCATTCCAGGCCCGCCCGGTCCGCCGGAGTTGAGCAGGAGCGAGCCCACTTTCTCGCCTCGGGCGGGTGCTTTCAGCAGCGCGATCTGCGCCGCCCGCCCATCCGGGTTCTCGTAGTCGAGTGGCACGTCCACGCGGGCGCACTCGAATCCGGGGTCACTGGAAAACAGTTGCTCGTCGGTCGTGGTGGTGCCGTAGCCTTCGCACGGCTCGAATGTCACGCTCTGGTCGTAGAACTGCTGCAGATCGGCCGACGGCTCGGAGTCGGCGTCCGGTTCCGGCGGCGACTGGCTGCAGGCACCGAGCAGCAGCATCGACGCCGACGCTGCAGCGAAGAGTTTCGCTCTCCTGTTGTCGATTAGGGGCATGATCGGTCGACTCCTGTCGAATTGCAGTGTGTTGATGTTCTATTCGGGATCGGCGGCGTTGAGTGCCGCGACCTGTCGCAGCACGTCGCGTTGGGCGGGGTTGTACAGGTCTTCCACGGCGACTGCGAGTGCGCGAGTCACCCGTCGTCTGTCGCCGTCGGTTTCTGTGTCGTCGAACAGGGCCGGGAAACGAGCCGCCAGCTGACGAACATGCGGAGCCATTCGTTCCGCCAGATCCCTGGTGGTGGCGCTGTCGGCGTCGGCCGGGAGGTCGTCGAACTCTGGATCTGTGGGCAGCTGAGGAGTGGACCGCAATAGGTCGCAGTAGGCGTCGAGGGCCGTCGGATTCAGTACAGTGCTGGCGAAGGTGATGAACTGCCGGTCTGCTGTCGTCAGATGTCTTGCAGCAGATCCGAGTTCGGGTGGCAGATCGGTCGGAAGGGAGTCGTGGAGAAGCATCGCGATCTCCAACCGTGCTCGCTGCAGGCGATCGATCGTTGCGCCGAGTTCTGCATCCAGGGTGCGCAGTGCTTGTTCGGGATGGTCGCGCCCATCACCCTGAGCGGCGATGTCGGCCAACGAGAATCCCAGTTCGGTGAGGCGTTTGATCTGCATCAGCCGTACGAGATGCGTGACGCTGTACTGCTTGTAGCCGTTCGAGGCACGCTCGGGCTCATCGAGTAGTCCGACATCGTGGTAGTGCCGCACCGACTTCAGGGTGGTGCCGGCGAGATCGGCGATCTGTCGAGTGCTCCAGCCCATGTCGCTCTCCTCCGGTTCGATCGGGTCGGGATCAGTGTCGACTGTGACCCAACGGCATAGTCAAGTGTCAACTGCGCACAGGAGGTCCTACGCAGGGGTCGAGTGAACCAACTGCGCCGTGGAGCGGCGGAAGGCCCAGACGGTGACGAGCACTGCCGCCGCGAGCAACGGGGTGCCCATTGCGATCCGAGCAAACGCGAGCCACCCGGTGGCGTCGGTGTCGTACAACCAGTCCTGAACGACGTAGCGGGCACCGAACAACACGGCGAATGTCGACGTCGCGATGTAGTGGGCGCGGGCGACCGAGCGATTGGATCGCCAGGCGTACTCGTTGCTGTGCAACGCATTCCATAGCAGTCCGGTCAACGGTCGTCGAGCGAGTATCGAGGCCAGCATCAGCGCAGCTCCGGCCAGGCTCAGCCAGATGCCGATGAGGAAGTAGCCGCCTGCCGACCCCGTCCAGGCGGCGATACCGCCTGCGACGACGACACCCAGTAGTCCGCCACTGGCTTGCGCGGTCGGCTCGCCTCGCTTGACGCGAAGAACAGTGATCACCAGAGCGATGGCGATCGCGACGCCGACGGCGACCGGAAGAGCCACCAGAGCGTTGGCTGTCACGAATGCGACGACTGGAATGGCTGTGTAGATCATTCCGCTGGTTCCGCCGAAGCTGTCGAGCAGAAGCTGTGTGGCATTGACCTTTTCAGTGGTCTTGCCACCGGGAACTGTCTGCGTCTCGTTGTTGTCGGCCGATGTCGATTCCGGCGTGTTCATGGTGCCCTCCTCGTCGATGCGTCGGTTCGCTCTGTGCATCCCCTACTGTCGTCTCGGCGACCGGGGCACAACAGTGCACACAAACATTGGATGTGGTGACAACATCATCGGCAGGACATGACAGATGTCATGTCCTGGCAGTGTGACCGCTAGGTCGGTGGCCCGAGAACAGCGTCGACTGCGTCAGAGAGAATTGGTTTTTTGCTGAACCGCCAGAGCACTCCAGGCGCAACGCGGCTCTGGCGGCTCCGCAACTCCAAGACAGATCAAGCAGGCGGCCGGGTAGCGAAACCCGGCCGTACAAGGGCAGCGACGAAACCTGCCCGTTCGACGCTGAAGTGCGCTGATGCAAAGTCGTCGCGGTGGATCCCGCAGTTGCACAGTCCTACTGAGTCGAGGGCGATATGGGTTCGCGACGAATGAGTCTCGGTGTCACGCGTCGGCACGGAGCGTCGATCGCCAGGGCGCTCTGCGTCCACCCGATACCGTGGCTGTCCGACACCGATCAGGACCGTCCGATGTCGGAGGATCGGCGGCAGTTCGGTGTCACGAGAGTGTCACAAGTCGGTACGTTCGGACCTGGACTCGTCCGGACAACTATGCACAAAAAACGTTGCAAATAAGCAAATATCAGGTCCATTGAAGTTCGTGCAGATCCACTTCTAGGGACTTGAAATCCGCACAGCTTCGGTGCGAGTCCGACTGTGGGCACCGGATTTGCGCGTGGAAGATGCTCAACTGGCTTTTCGGACGATTCTCATTGGACCGCCACAGTACACAACAAGTTCGAGGGAGCTGGTCAACTGAATCATCCCAGGCTCGATGACGATCAGGATGCGATGTGCGCACGGAGTTCGAGGTGTTCGGGCGCGAGGGTGTCGATGACGGCTCGGTCGTGGCTGACCACAGCGAGTCCGGCTCCGTCTGCGGCGAGTGCAGTGAGTAGTCGCATCACGTCGCGGGTGGCGATCGGGTCGAGCATGGACGTCGGCTCGTCGCACAGGATGTACAGCGGCCGTTGCACGAGGATGCGCGCGAGGCATGCGCGTTGGAGTTGCCCATCGCTCACCTGGGCCGGGAATCGCTTCAGTAGAGCAGTATCGAGGCCGACGCGGTCGCACACCGTCTCGAGATCGATCGCCTCCCGGTGAATGGTTGCGGGCTCGGCCACGATCGCGGCCAGGGTCCACCGCGGATTGCACACCAGTCTCGGGTGCTGAGCAAGGAGAGCGATCGACCCTCGCGAGGGCCGTGCCTGCTCATCCCATGTCACGGTGCCTGTGTCTGGCTGCACCAACCCGGCCAGTACCCCGAGCAGTGTCGTCTTTCCGACGCCGGACGGGCCGGTGATGCCGGTTGTCGTGCCGGGGGTAATGGTCACCGAGACCTGTTGTAGGACAGCGGTGTCGTCGTACGTCACGCACACATTCCGAGCTTCGATCATATCCTCACGCCTTCGAAGAGAGCGCGGACGTAGTCGTCGTCGTGCGAGAGGACTGTCGTCGGTGTGGCCTGGAGGACCGTCGTCCCCGCCCTCATCACGGCGATGGATCCACAGGTGCCGGAGCGCATCATCGAGGTCAGATCGTGAGTGACGATCAGCACGGCTCGACCGTCTGCCGCGATGTCGCTCAACAGTGCCCAGACCTGTTCTGCCAGAGCTGGATCGAGTGCCGATGTCGGCTCGTCCGCAATTACCAGATCCGGTGATCCGGCGAGCGCCGCGGCGATCGCGGCGCGCTGCGCCATCCCGCCGGACAATTCGTGCGGGTACAGCCGCGCGGTCGATGGTGGGAGTGCTACCCGATCCAATAGCTCCGACAGGGTGTTTCGGCTTCCCAGGGTTCGCGCGACCTCGGCGAGCTGGGAGCCGACAGTGCGCACGGGTGTGAACGAGGTAGCGGGCGACTGCGGAATCAGCCCGATGCGGTGCCCGCGGAGTATTCGCCAGTCGGCCTCGGTCGGCACCGCGCGTCCGGCTATGTCGAGAGTCCCGGTCGTGTATGAACCCGGCGGCAGCAGCCCGCACAGTGCGGCCGCAACGAGGGATTTGCCACATCCCGATTCGCCGACGAGGGCGGTGACTCGGCCGGAGTCGACGTCGAGATCGACGGAGTCCAGTGTGCGAACGAGAGTGCCTCCGCGGCTACGTGAGTCGATGTCCACGGTGTATTCGCGAAGTCTGGCCGCCGTCACCACACCGAACCCCCGGGTGGAGTGAGTCGTCGTCGCAGCATCGACAGTCCCAGGGTGAACGCGAGCGCCGTCACCACCAGCGCCGTGGCCGGAACGGCGAGTGTCCACCACGCGCCGAGCATCACATCGCCGCGGGCCTGCCCGAGCAGCGTGCCCAGGCTCGCGCGATCGGGTGACAGACCGACACCGAGAAACGACAACGTCGATTCGTGCCAGATGGCGTGCGGGATCAGCATCGCCAGCGCGACCAGAATCTGCCCACCTACCGACGGCGCCAGGTGTCTGCGTGCAACGAACCATCGGGACGCGCCGGCCAGGCGGGAGGTACGTACCCACCCGGAATCTGCCGTCGCCAAGACCTCGGCCCGCACTATCCGGGCAACAGAAGGCCAGTGCGTCAACGAGATCGACGCCACCACGGCAAGTGGTTCACCTCGCCACAGCGCCGCGATGACGATACCCAGCACCAGGTGGGGGAGGGCGTTGACCGTATCGACCACGCGCATGACGACGGCATCGAACCACCCGCCGGCAGCCGCCGAGGCAACCCCGATGACCACTCCGATAGCGCACGCGATCACCGCGCAGAGTACTGCGATCAACAGCGAGATCCGCAGCCCCTCTGCTGTTCTGGTGAGCATGTCGTATCCGGAGTGATCGGTGCCCAGCAGGTTCGAGGCGCTCGGCGGCAGCAGAGCGGAAGCGAAATCCGCGGTCTGCCGACCGGCGATCATCGGGATCAGCACTGCGCCGAGTGTGATCGCGAGAACCACGAACCACGGCGAATCCGGAATGTATCGACGCCGATAGTCGAGCTCATCGTCTCGGGCGGTCATGCAGCGATCCGCACTCGTGGGTCGATCGCGGCGGTCGCTGCGTCGGACAATGCCGATCCCAGCAATACGGCGAGGGCCGCGGCGGTCGTGGTCGCCGCCATCAACGAGAAGTCCAGTGCCGCAGCCGATTGGACCAGCGCCTCGGCCATCCCTGGCCACCCGAACACGGTCTCGACAATCGCAGCACCCGCGATCAGCTCGGGTAGCCGGGTGCCGAGCAGCGCCAGAGTAGGAGCCACCGACGTCGGCAGTACGTGCCCACGCAACAGAGCCCACCCGTAGATCCCGCGTGCCCGCGCCGCGCGCACCGCATCGGAGTCGGCCGAGTCGACAACCGCAGCCCGCATGGACAGAAGAAGCCACGGGATCTGCGACACGGTGAGCGCGATCAGCGGAAGAACGGCATGCGCGGCGATCCCCGCGGCCGAGTACGTAGTGCCCGGTGCCCGTGCACCCGAGGTGGGAAACCACCGGAAGGTCACTGCGAACACCGAGACCAGAACCAGCGATACGACGAACGGCGGCACGGCCGCGAAAGTCGTGGACAGGACCGAGCACGCCCGATCGAGCATGCCGCCGCGGCGCATCCCGGCCGACGAACCCACTACGACGGCGGTCACGGTGGCCAGAATCAGGGCGAGAGCAGACAGTCCGAGCGTGAAGGGCAGACGTTCGGCAAGGACTGTCGAGACCGGGAGGGACTGGGTCGAGGACCATCCGAGATCGCCGTGCAGTAGGTCGGTCAGCCAGGTCCACCATGCGGTGTACCACGGTGTTTCCGTTCCGTACGCGTCTCGAAGTTGCTGCCGCTGAGACAGAGTCGCACTCTGGTAGCTGTCACCGAGGTACGCGGCGAGCGGGTCGAGAGGTGATAGCGACGCGAGTGCGAACATGGCCGCCGAGACAGCGACGACCGTCGGGATCGCGATACCGGTACGGACGGCGAGGATTCGGCCCACTGTCCGGGCTCGAGTTCTACTGCGCACGTGCCCACGCCGCCAGGTGCCACCATGGACCCCACGAGACGCCGTGCGAGTGCGGTTCGAGAATGGGTGGGGTCTGGTTCCAGCCGAGATCGCGATACGCGTATGCATGGTCGAGAAAAGTGAGAAACACCGAGGACGGCTGCTCCACGTAGAGCTGCTGGATCAGCCGGTATCGAGCGTCGTTCTCGGGTCCGGACGCGGAATCGCGAGCTTGCTGCAGTGCTTCGTCGAGACCCGGCGCGGTGAAGTTGCCGGGGTTGGCATAGGGCGAGGAGTCGTCGACGCGGGTGTGCAGGGTGTCGAACACCTGCGAGTCGATGCTGTACGGGGTGTCGCCGCCGCCGAGCAGCACTGCCGAGTCGCCGAGGCGGGTCTCGATCTCGTCCCACCCGGTTCCTCGGGGCCGGACATCGATACCGACGGGTTGCATGGCGGCGGCAAAGGCTACCGCCAGATCCCTCCGCACAGAATCCTGAGCGTTGTAGAGAAGCTCGAACGACGCTGTGGCACCGTCTTTCTGGCGTACACCGCTTGCGCCGACGCGCCACCCGGCGGCATCGAGGGTGGACTCGGCGGCGGAAAGGTCGAACGGGAATACTGCTGTCGGCTCGTAGGCGTCGCCGTAGACATCGGCCACCGGTGTGCTCGCGGGGCGACCGTACCCACCGAGAACGTCGTCGACCATGCCCCTTCGATCGACGGCGAGATTCATCGCGATCCGGGCTTGGAGGTCGGACGTGAACGCATTGCCCGCCGGAAGCGAGACACCGCGCCAATCAGCAGATTTCACGCCGACCGTCTTCACGTCGTCGTTTCCGTCGAGCGCGGCGACGGCAGTCGGAGGCAGTGACGTGCCGGAGACCTCGCCCGTGGCGACGCGCTGCACTCGGGTGTTGTCGTCCGGGGTGTAGGTGATCACCAGTCGCGTCACGTGGGGAGCCTCGCCCCAGTAGTCCTCGCGTGCGGTGAACACGGCCTGATCTGCGCGCAGGCTGTCCAGCATGTACGGCCCGGTTCCGACCGGCTCGGTGTTCAGTAACCAATCGGCCGCGGGTGCCTGCTCGACCCGCTCCGACGGAGCGATGCCGAGCAGGAGGTACGGTGACGGGTCTGCGTCGGTGGTCATCGTTATCACCACGGCATCGGATCCATCGGCGACGACATCGACGATCGGATCGAAATCCGTCGAGATCTCGGATGCGACACTGGGATTCTTCACGGCTTCGTAGGTGGCCACTACGTCCGCGGAGTCGAAGTCGGTGCCGTCCGAGAATGCGACGTCCGCACGCAACGCCACTCGCCACTGCCGCGGTGCAATATTCGTCGGGACCGAGTCGGCCAGGGACGGAACGAGATCGGGAAGCGCGGAGTCGGAATCGGCATCGGGGCGGAGCAACCCCTCGTAGACCGGGGAGACGCCGAGTGCCCCGTAGCCGGACACCGGACTGAACCCGCCGAGTTCCTGGCTGTCGGCCAGCACGATCGCCCCGCCGGAGCTCTCGTCGGACGGTGACGCGCATCCCGCGGCGGTGAGGGCGAGGGCAACAGCTGCACCCAGAATGCGGGCGATGGACGGTGTCACGGACTGCTCCCCGGGTGCATGCTCGATCGAAATATGTGTCCAGGCAGACACATGTTGTGTGCCGTAGCGTAGCAGCAGCATTGGGAACCAGCAGCGCGGGAGAATCGATGACCGATAGCGACGACATCGAGGAATGGTCGACCCGCTTTGCCGTCCTGTCCGATCCGACGCGGCTCCGTCTGGTCAGCTACATGCACGAGAAATCCGGTGCCACTGTCGCCGAACTCGCTGCCGCCGTGGGCATCACCGAGAACGCGGCGTCGCAATCGCTCCGCGCTCTCAGGGCCCGTGGGTGGGTCGAGACCAC
Source organism: Rhodococcus sp. ARC_M5 (assembly GCF_022810405.1). GTDB lineage: Bacteria > Actinomycetota > Actinomycetes > Mycobacteriales > Mycobacteriaceae > Rhodococcoides > Rhodococcoides navarretei. Next base: position 667,986 of record NZ_JALGQE010000001.1, on the reverse strand, counting down.
GAAGTCGGGTCGGACGGTGCACTACCGGGTAGTCGCCGACGCGATCGTGCACCGGATCCTGCACGACATCATGGGCGCGGAACACCGCCATGACTGACACCCTCGACGTCAGTCGTGGTGTTACAGTCGCGCTGCGTTGGTTTCCGGCGGCCCTCTCTGTGAGGTTCGTCGGATCGCAAGAGGGAATCCGGTGTGAAGCCGGAACTGCCCCGCAGCGGTATGTGAAAACGACCGCGGTCAACAGCACTGAGCCCACGGGCTCGGGAAGCGACCGCCACTAGGTTGTCATCGGGAGCATCCGGTGACGTGTTCACGAGTCCGAAGACCTGCCAACGCGGCCGCGCCACCGGTGCGGTCGCTTGTCGACTCCGTGGGACATGGTCGACGAGATGCAGACCGTGTTGGGACAAGTCTGTCGTCTTCGTCTGGGCTCGTGTCATGAGAGCCGCCACGCCTGACGTCGACGACCTGCAAGGAACGTGCCAACGAGATGCGCCGAATGTCGGTGACTGCTCTGACCGCGACCGCCCTCCTGGTGTTGGTAGCGGTGTCGGTGATCGCGTTGATGCTCGGCACCGCACATGTCCCGTGGCGCGAGGTCTGCCACATCGCGTGGGCAGAGATCACCGGTGGCACCATCGCTACGGACGATGTACCCAACTACCGCATCATCGTCGATTCACGCCTGCCTCGGGTGCTGCTGGCCATTCTCATCGGCGGCGGCCTCAGCGCCGTCGGACTGGTTGTTCAGGCGATGGTGCGCAATGCCCTCGCGGACCCGTACGTGCTGGGTATATCCTCCGGTGCGTCCGTCGGCGCGACGTCGGTGGTGCTGTTCGGAACCTTCGGTGCTCTCGGAATCTACGCCCTCTCCACGGCCGCGTTCGTCGGTGCGTTGGCTGCGACGTTGCTGGTGTACCTCATGGCCAGATCTGCGGCGGGGCTTGTTCCTCTGCGGCTGGTTCTCACCGGAACGGCTCTCGGGTACGGCTTCTCGGCCATCACCACTGTCCTGGTATTCCTTGCACCCCACGGCGACGGCGCACGAAGTGTCATGTTCTGGCTCCTCGGAAGCCTGTCGGCGGCGACCTGGCAGATGGTCCCGCTCGCGGCCGTCGTCACCGTAGTGGGCTTGGTGATCATCGCCGCCTGCGCCCGCCGCCTCAACGCATTGTCGATGGGCGATGAAGTCAGCGCCGCTCTCGGCCTCGACGCCTCGAAGTTCCGGCTACTGCTGTTCGTCGTCGCGGCGGCGATGACCGGATGTTTCGTATCTATCTGCGGTGCAGTCGGGTTCGTCGGACTCGTCGTCCCGCATGTCGCCCGAATGCTCGTCGGTGCCGACCATAGGCGCTTGATCGTGGTGGTCCCGGTCCTTGGATCGGTCTTTCTGGTCAGCGCCGACCTTCTCGCCCGAACCTTGGTGCCTCCGCAGGAACTTCCGCTCGGCGCGATCACCGCGGCGGTCGGAGTCCCGGTGTTCGTGCTGCTGATGCGCCGCCGCGGTGCGCTGATGGGTTCCGACTGATGCGGGTCGAGTACGACGCCGTCGACGTCACCATCGATGGTGCCACGATCGTGCACGACGTCACCGTCTCGATCCCGTCGGGACACGTCGTCGGGATCGTAGGGCCCAACGGCAGCGGAAAATCGACACTATTGCGATGCCTCTACCGGGCGCTGACCCCGTCGGCGGGAACGGTGCGGGTCGACGGCGTCGACAATCTGACTGTCAGCATGCGCCTGAACGCTCTGCAGGTGGCCGCGCTTACCCAGGATTCGCCCCTGCAATTCGACTTCACCGCCGCCGAAGTCGTTGCGACCGGCCGACTTCCCCACGGACGCGCATTCTCGCGAGATCGGGCACACGATCACCTGGTCTGTCGGGAAGCGATGCTGCTCGCCGACGCACAACATCTGTCGGAGCGGAGCTTTCTCTCACTGTCCGGCGGGGAGCGGCAACGAGTCCTGATCGCACGCGCGTTCGCGCAGGAACCGAAGGTGCTGGTACTGGACGAGCCGACCAACCATCTCGACGTCCACCATCAATATGCCGTGCTCTCCGCCGCGAAAAAGCTCGGTGTCACCGTCGTCGCTGCCCTGCACGACCTCAACCTCGCAGCCCAGTACTGCGACCAGCTGTTCGTGCTCGGTGCCGGCCGGCTGGTGTGCTCGGGCACCCCCGCCGAGGTCATCACCGTCGACGTTCTGCGCCGATGGTTCGAGATCGGCGGCCACATCATCACCCACCCCCGACTGGGCGTCCCCCAGATCATTTTCGACGAGAAAGAGTACCGATGACACATCCGAGACGGACCTGGGCGCTGATCGCTGCAACCACCCTGGCGCTGAGCGCCTGCGGCGCGGAGGTGGAGACCACAGCAGAACCAGGCGGCGCGACCGTCACCGTCACCAACTGCGACGAGCCGTTGACCGTTGATGGCGTTCCGCAGCGCGTGGTCACCAACGACACCGGAATCACCGAGATGATGTTCGCGCTCGGCCTGGCCGACCGAGTCGTCGGCTTCTCCGCGCAGGCCTCCAAGGACGGGGACATCGAATCCTCGCCCTGGAAAGCCGATTTCGAGTCCACCCCCGATATCGGTGACACCTTCACCCGTGAAGCGGTCCAGGCCGCGAATCCGGACTTCGTCTTCGCCGGCTGGAACTACGGATACAAGGAATCGACCGGTCTGACACCGGACTGGGTGCGCAGCATCGGTGCCACCCCGTATCAGCTCACCGAGGCATGCCGTCAACCCGGCACCACGCAGCGCGGAATCATGGACCCGCTCGACGCGCTGTACGCCGACATCGAAAACCTCGGCGATATCTTCGACGTCCGTGACCGCGCCGACGATCTCGTCGCCGGGTACCGCGAACAAGTTGCGGACGCGAACGCGACAGCACCGGCCGGGCAGGATCCGACGCGAATGTTCTTGTTCGACAGTGCGACCCCGGAACCGTTCACCGCCGGCCGTACAGCAGCCCCATCGCAGATCTTCCGAGAGGCCGGTGGCAGCAACATCTTCGACGACATCGACAACTCGTGGACCACCGCATCCTGGGAGGCCGCGGCTCAGCGCGATCCGCAAGCGATCGTCATAGTCGACTACAACTCGGGCGCGGGGGAGACCGTCGAGGCGAAAATCGAACAGCTACGGCAACATCCGCTGATGTCGGGAACGACCGCGGTCCGCGAGAACAACATCACGGCCCTTCCCTACGCGGCGCTCGTCGAAGGCCCACGCAACCCGCAGGCGGTGACTTCAGTCGCGGATTTTTTGCGGTCGAAAGGTCTGTGACTGCGATCGCGGCAGAGGGCGCTTTTCACCTTTGTGACCGGTACGTCGGAGCGACTCGAAACGCTGCATGTGGATAGGAGATGAACAGAGTGGCAATGGATCGATCCAGACCGACAGTCATCGTATGCCGCGGATGCTGCTGCGGCACTACCGACAAGCATCCGGACATCGACCACGACGCCGAACTCGAGAGTTTGCGTCACCTGGTCGATGGTGTCGGTAACTTTCGCGTCACCGAGTGCCTTGGACCATGCGAACGATCGAACGTTGTCGTGGTTGCCCCATCGAGATGCGGACATCGAACCGGTGGCCGACCAACGTGGCTCGGTTTCGTTCTGGGCGCAGGAATGAAGGAGCAGATTGCAGGTTGGCTCTGCAACGGAGGACCTGGGCTTGCCGAGATGCCGACGTCTCTCGCTTCGCACTGCTTCGACCAGCGTCGAAAATAAGCTCGGGGCGAACGACTTTCCTGTCAGTGTCCTCCCCGTCGCTGCGATCACCCGGTGCCGCATCCGAGTCCGGATGGCATCGGCGCTGTGGGCGCCTGTGCTGCTGTGGACGAACTGCTGGACTCGTGTGTCTCGAAAGTAACGCACACACCACGCCGTCGGCTTTCTCCGCACTGCCGTGGGAGTATTCATCCGGTGGCCTGGAACAGTGAGGTCAAGAGGCCGGCGAAGCAGGGTCGTGATCGGTTCGCGGTGGGGGAGTCAGCTCCGTCGATCGGGGATTGGACGATCTCACGGGAAAGAAGCCTCACTGCTGACCCCGAATACGATGCAGTACAACTGATATCAGATTCGACTGGCAATTCTGAATGTCACGACTGGTCGGACTGTGCAACCTGTTCGGCAGCTCGGAACGCGACTGACTCGCGTCGTGGTCTTGCAGTCGACACCTGATTGTCCGACTCGATGTCAATGGCCGATCATGTTGTCGCCGGTGACTCGAGTCCGCTCGACGTTCCTCCTAGCCGTGGAAGCGATCATCGGAGTGTTCTTCCGGAATGCGACGCGCACTTGATTCCGTCAGGTGCGGGGGAGTTCGATCGACAAGTCGTGCCGGAACAGGTTGCCGGGATCCCACGCCGCCTTGATCTCCTGCAGCCTCGAGTAGTTGTCCCCGTAGTACAGCGTGGACCACGACACCCCCGAGGTGTTCCAGGCGGGATCCTTCAAGTCGGAGTCCGGATAGTTGATGTAAGCGCCGGCGTTGGCGTCGTTCGGTACCGGAACGCCGCCGGTGTCGGCGTAGATGTCGCGATACATGTTTCGGGACCACTCGACATGGGCGGCCTCGTCTGCGGGATTGCGCCAGGCGGTGACGAAGACGGCCTTCATGAACGAATTTCTGGTCGGCATCGCCGTCGCGTCGGCGGGTCGGTCGTTGATTGCACCACCGGCAGGGAAGAGCTCGATTCCCGAGTCCAGGCTCTGAAAACGCGGGTCCGACAGGTACCTGTGCAGGGTGCGCAGCTGCTCGTCGGTGTGTGCCCGACGCAAGTTCGCACTCTTGTATTTGCCCGAGAACGGTGCCCGGCCACGGGGTGCCGACAATTGTGTCGAAACATCCAGAAACGGTCCTTGCGAAGCGGGCACCGCGACGGGTGGTGGCCACACACCCTCGCCCAGTGCGGCGACGAACTCGTCGAGCAGCGCGCGCGAGTTGGGCAGGTCGGCATCGAGCCGTGGGGTGAGCTGGCACAGGTGTGCGCTGGCGAAGAACTGCGCGTACAGGCTCGCGAATCTCGACCCAGGTTCGCTGTTGCGCTCGAAGAATCGCTGAAAATTGCCGACGAACCGCACGAAAGCGTCTTCGCTGACCACGGGCAGTACGACCTGTGTGCTGAGCAGGTTCGCCGGAGGGGTCGGTAGGGCCAGCGTGGGATCCGACCCGTCCGCGTCGTGCGTGCGGAGTAGGTACCGGGTCACGACGCCGAAGTTTCCTCCGCCGCCGCCCGTGTGCGCCCACCACAGATCGGAGTTCCGACCGTCGCGAGTTGCCAGGACGGACGAGGCACGTCCGTCGGCGTCGACGACGACAACTTCCACGCCGTAGAGGTGGTCGACAACAGACCCGAAGGCCCGCGACAGAGGGCCGAAGCCGCCTCCCGCGGCGTGGCCTCCCATGCCGACGCCCAGGCAACTTCCGCCGGGTAGCGACACACCCCAGCCTCGGTACAGCTGCTCGTACACTGCGCCCAGATCCGCTCCGGCCCCGACGGAGAAGGCGTTGTTTTCCGCATCGAACTCCACGGCTGTAAGCCGACTCAGATCGATGATGGCCTGAGTAGAGGCGTTGTCGACGAAGTTCTCGACGCAGTGTCCACCCGATCGGACGGCGATGCGCAGACCGCGCATGACCGCCGTCTCTACCGCGGCCACGGTCTCTTCGGTGTTCACGGGCACAAAAATAGTTTCGGGCTGCGCGAGGAATCGCGGGTTGTAACCGCGCTGCACCAACCGCACGAACTCCGGGTCCGGAGGGCTCAATTCCGTGACGGCTGTCGACGCGACGAGCGGATCGGCGGACGCGCCGAAGGGACGCAAGTTCGGCAAAGCGCCACCGGCCAAGGCGGCTGCACCGAACAACAGGTGGCGTCGCGTCAGTTTGGGCATCGCACGAGTGTACTTCCGACTCGTGCACAATCGGCTGTCGCGCGGCACCGACCGGTACACGCGGCAGGTATTCGTGTGCGCAGTCGCATCCTGAGACCGTCATTGGCAGACTTCGATCACGCAGTTCGACGGTATTCAGCGGTAACACGAGCATGGCCGTCTGCTTGGACGGCATCGAGCTCGGGGATCGGCAACAATGCATGCGCCGACGGTCCGTTCCTCGCTGGTTGTCCAGGTTGATAGAGATTTGGGCGCTCCTGCCGCCAACGAACCGATCCCGTTCGAAGTCCGAGGGGGCGGACAGCACACGGTACAGATGGGCTTTCTACGTGTCGTTCGGTGATGTCGGAACATCGACGGACCGTACCTAGGGCGATGACGAGAGTCATACGCGTGAGGGACCTTCCGCCCTGTCTCTTCCACTGTGTGGTCGCGACAATGGGACCGTGACCTACTGCGACGCTGAGAGCTGACGTCGTGACGGAAATGTCAGATCACAGCAGAGACGGATGGGGCTCGGCTGTGTTCGCCGCTCGAGGCGAACTGGTCCGAAACCGGACCGACCGTGGATGCAAATTCGATTCGACCGCAGGATCCGTCGACGACTCGTGCGGTAGAAGGTGGGCGGTGCGGCAAATCCGTTCCAGTACTGCACGATCGGTGCAACTGTCGTGAGCTGGATGGACGTCGAGCCCTTCCTGGTGGCGCTCGCCATCGGGCTGCTGCTCGGGTTCGAGCGTGAACGCAGCCATATCCGCACGCTCCCGGCCGGGTCGCGTTCATTCGCGCTGTTGTCTCTTGCCGGAGCCGCCGCCGCCAGCTTCGACAACTGGGCAGTCTCAGCCGGCATCGTCGTCGTCGGGCTGCTCATGGCGCTTGCCTACTTCCGCACCAGCGAGCAGGACCCGGGGACCACTACCGAGATCGCCGCGCTGGTGGCCTATCTACTCGGCGCGCTCGCCTATACCGCCCCGTCGGTAGCGGTCGCTCTTTCCGTGATCGTGGCCGGACTGCTGACGTCGAAGTCTCGCATTCATCGGTTCGCCCGTCAGATGGTCAGCGAGATCGAGCTCGAAGACGCCATCAAGTTCCTCGTGGCGGCATTTGTCATCCTGCCGTTGTTGCCCGATCGCGGAATCGGACCCTACGGCGTACTGAACCCGGCCAAGGTATGGCTCCTCGTCGTTCTGCTCACCGGTATCGGATGGATCGGATACATCGGCGTTCGGGCGCTTGGGCCCCAGCGTGGTCTGCTCGTCACGGGTCTGGCCGGCGGATTCGTATCCGCAAGTGCAACAACCGCGTCGATGGGCCGGCTGAGCCGGACGGCCGATGAAATGCGGGCACCGCTCGCCGGGGCGCTCATTGCGAGCCTCGCCACTTTCATACAGTTGCTCGTCGTCATCGGGTTCGTCGAGCCAGAGGTGCTTCGACGACTGTGGCCCCCGGTAGTGGCGGGAGCCATGGTGCTCGTTGTAGTCGCCGCCGCCGTCTACCGCGGTGCCGCAGTGGCTCCACAAGACGCTGAGGTGATCAGCGCAGGTGTCGAGCCGCATACCTCGGCGCGGCCGTTTTCGTTGCGGCCGGCACTCGTCTTGGCCGCTGTTCTCGTCTTTGCCCTGTTTGTCGGCCGATGGGGTGCTGACGTGCTGGGTTCCCGAGGAGCGGTGCTCGCCGCAGCTGCGGCGGGTCTCGCCGATGCTCACGCCGGTGCTCTCGGTGCTGCGAGCCTTGCTGCGAAAGGCACCATCACGGTCGACAGCGCGCTGCAGGCGATCGCCGCTGCGCTCGGATCGAACCTACTGGTCAAGAGCGTGCTGGCCTTCACTTCAGGTGGGCATCGCTTCGGTCTCGGGTTTCTTGCGGCCATGGCTCTGCCGACCGTCGTCTTCTCCGTCGCGATGACCATCGTGGTGACGATGGGATGAACTGCAGCGGACCTTTCCGCTCGTCGGTCGCCGTGTCCGCGCCCCCGGGACACGCCTGTGGCCGGCCTCGCTTGCGCAAGCGTCCTCGGTACTGCGGCATCTCTGAATCTGAAGAAACCTCGCCCTGCCGGCGGGGGTCGTTTCGCCACTCGACCGAATCATCCGTGCGCCCCGCAGCTGGCTTGTATCTCGCTCGCGCAGTGCGCTCGGAGCCGCAACGCGGGGAATGTCTGTCGCTGATGGCGCTCATCACTCACAGCTCATCGATGTTGCCGCGATTGTCAACGCGTTGCGTGCACTACGGAACGATGCGAAGAAGCAGGCCGAACTCCCCACCGTTACCCCGAGATAGTGCGCAGGTTCTCGGCCGAGCAGGTCGCAATGAAACGGTGACCTCGCTCTTCTGCGCAGATCGGCGCAGTTGGGGCGATCGGCCACCTCGACCAAGCCCCTGTTTCGTGACGGATCGTGGACGCATTTCTGTTCGGTACCCGTGCTGCCGCACGAAGCTTGTGCGGCCTGCATTCACTGGTGCGGTTGCACTAGGTGCGAGAGGAGGAGAACTGCTTCACTCTGGTCCACGAGACGAGTCCATGAGTGGTCTTTGTGCTCTCCACAAACCTGAAACCGGGTGCAATCGTGGTTTGTCACAGTGAGGCGCAGAATCGACCGTTGGGGAATGCCATGAAGCCACCGCGCTCGCCATTCAAGCTGGTACTCGTCTCCGGACTGTTCGTCGCTTGTCTATTCGCGGGCGCACCTTTGCTCGTTGTCGTCTTCTTCGGACTCCTGGTAGCAGCACAGGGTCTGCTGGTTCTGACCGATGTCGGTTCGGGATGGCAACAATGATCTGGTCCACACCCTCGACCCGTCCGCTGTCATCACCCACCGATTCGCGATGGGCGAGTTCGTCGAGGGATACCGAGTCTTCGGGAACGCCGCTGTCACAGGGGCATTGGAGGTCACTGCAGTTTTTCCCCGCAGGCCGGGACGATGACGACCGGGATGTCGGCTCGATGGAGTACCGCGCGGCTGGTCGATCCGCCGAACAGCGGTGAGATCGCACCACGGCTCCTGGCCCCGAGGACGATGAGTTGCGCGTGGGATGCGTCCTCGAGAAGCGCGTGTGACGGTCTGTCTTGTGTGGCGTGAGCGGTGACTTCGACGTCGGGGTACTTCTCGGACCACGAGGCGATGAGGTGGTCGATCCACCGCTGTGGAGCAGAATCGACACGCATGCGAGGCCCCAGGTCGATGTGTCGGGTGAACCCGGTTCGCGGTTGTAACGACTCGTACGCGTGCACGGCACGAAGGGGGACGCCGAGACGTGATGCCTGGTCGAAGGCGAGGTCGAGTACTGCATCATCGTTGGGTGAACAGTCGACGCCCACCACTGCGGGAGCGGTCTCGGACTCCGTCGCCGTTCGTGTGAAAGTTTGGGGGACAACGGCAATAGGGCACCGTGCGTGAGTGGCGACATCGGTACTGACCGAGCCCAGTACTGCCCGCGCAACGGTTCCCTTTCGACGAGAACCCAGCACGAGCATCCGAGCTGTGTCCGCGTACCCGTTCAGCACCTCGTGGGGTGGGCCGGGATCCAGCACAGTTTTCACATCGGCGTCGTCGCCCAGGATCGACAGCGCGATGACGCGGGCGGCGGCAAGCGCGGACTGCGCACGAGCGCGAGCACCCGACGCGGTGCCACTGTTCGCGCCCGGTGCTCCGGTGCGCGTGATGTCCTGATCGACACCGGCGTAGACGAGCACCAGTGTGGTGTCTCGGCCGACTACGTCCGTGGCAGCCCAACGCACAGCGTTCCGAGCCGACACGGAGCCGTCGACACCTACTACCGTGAGATTCTTTCGATGGTCGATCGCAGTGGTCATGCATCGATCCTCTGGGGTCGGGTCGAACGGGACGAGAGGCTTCGGACCTGTCGCACGGTGCCGAAGGCCTTGAATTCGGCACGACGGTCTGCACTGCTCGCCGGTTCGATCGAAGGTCCTGACAATCGGGGACGTAATACCCTGGGTTGCCCGATCCACCTGGGATGCAATGGGACTGCGTACCGATGAGTCCGCACGGAGTGGCCGAAATCCTGTCGGACATTCGCCCATCGCAGATCGGAGAGGACACCATGGTTCTGGCCAATCGTCAGCGAGTCGTCGTCGGAGTGGACGGTTCGGAGAGCAGTGACGCTGCAGCACGGTGGGCGGCGGAGATGGCGGCCCGATTGCATTCGCCGCTGCACCTCGTGAGCGCAGTCCGAGAGCCCACGTTCTACATGGCCGAGGAGGCCATGGTCGTGCCCGTCGAGGTGTGGAATCAGCAGAAGGAGAACGCCCGAAAGATCGTCGACGACCTGTCCGAGTCTGTGGTCGGTATTCATCCTCACCTCGAAGTGAGCACCGAAGTCGGCACCACTTCTGCCGCCGCGTTACTGAAAGAGTGCTCACATACGGCGCGATTGGTCGTGGTGGGAAACTCGGGCTCCGGTGCCATCAGTTCGTTCTTGTTGGGAAGTACGGCGAAAGCAGTCACTCACGATGCGGACTGCCCGGTCGTCGTATGGCGGGAGAGTCGCTCGACGTTCGACGCGCCGGTCGTCGTCGGAATCGACGGTAGCGCTGCGAGTGAGTCCGCGGTCGGACACGCATTCGAGGTTGCGTCGGCGTTGGGGGTTGCGCTCGTTGCCGTTCACTCCTGGAACCCGGCGTCCAAAGCCGGCGGAGTCGCACTTCCGGGATTCGTCGACTGGGCCGCCTACGAACGAGAGGAGGCTGCACTACTGTCCGAGAGCTTGGCCGGATGGGCCGAGAAATACCCGGACGTGCAGATCGAACGCGAACTGCGCCGGGGGAATGCCTCCCACGCACTCGTGGATCTTTCCACGCAGTCGCAGCTCGTCATCGTGGGCAGCCACGGTCGCGGATCGATCGCCTCGCTTGTGCTGGGGTCGACCGGTTCCAATCTCGTTCATCACGCGCACTGTCCCGTCATGATCTGCCGCGACGGACGATGACTGGACCTGCGACGACACGAAGCTGACTGGGTAGGACTGGCGCGAAAGAGCCCCGAGGATCCGGTGGTCCCAGAGATCGGCGATGGGCTTGCCATCGCGCGAGCACTGTCGGATCTTGCTCATCAGCTGCTCGAATGCAGTGCGCAAGACCTGGAACAGGTTGTCCACGAACCTGTTCGAGTGAGAATGTGAACGCATTACGCGATCCATCGTGGCTGTCTGCAAGCACACAAGAGGAGGGTGAACGACGTGTCGAAACCGAGCTCGCGATCGTGGAAGGACATGAGCGAACGACGTCGCCGCGGCATCGTCGTTCTCGGCGCGATTCAGGTGGCAATGGCTATGGCCGCTTGGCTCGATCTTGCACGACGCAGTAGCGGACAGGTTGCTGGCAGCAAGCGACTTTGGGCGGCGGTCATATGCGTCAATTTCTTCGGTCCGATCACGTACTTCGTTCTCGGCCGACGGTCGGATCCGCCCCAGCAAGCGTCGCCGCTGTAGCGGTGCTACGTTCGACCGATCGACCCTGCGGCACAGCATATTTCTGGTCTTGACCGCAATTGCGTTGCGCTGGGCCCCATCTACGGACACAGTCGGTGGTGCAACGTCGAACGCGGGCCCGAGTCAGGGGCGCGCCCACACCCGCGACGCGATGCAGACCTATCACGCCGAACTCGGGAGCTGGCGAGCTAGCCCGAACCGTTGACCTCGAATTGCTGTGCAGTCCAACGTAACACGAACGGCAGACCGGTCATGGCACCGATGAAGTGGTCGCCTGCCACGGGCTCGTAGTGCACGTCGGCACCCTTGCTTCGCCAGTGCTCGATCAGGGCGGTCACGCCTGCCTCGGGGATGAAGCGATCGCCGATCCACTTGCTCGCGGAACCGTGGAAGAACGCGACCGGTGCCGAGGGAGCGTCGGCACCCGGGCGGTTCGCGGCGATCACCCGCCGCGCGATGTCGGAGTCGAACGGGTCGGGCTCGGACGCCAAGTCCTCGATTCGCATGCGTGCCAACCCGCCCAAGGCCAGGGGGAGGACGGACATGTCCTTCACCCAGGACGCAAACAGCAGCGCCTTCGGACCGAACAACTCCACCATCTCGGGGTGCTCACGCGCGAGACCCATGGTCGCCGCACCCAGCAGGCCGGCCGCGACGGTGCCGTTCATGGTGTCGAGCAGCATTGAGAAGTCGGTGGGCGTTCCACCGGCGACGGCACCCACCAACTTCACGTCCGGCGCGTACCTCGGCTGCAGCTGCGCCGTCCATGTGGTGGCGATCGCGCCGCCGCTGTAGCCGTAGGCCACCACCTGGCTGTCGGCGAGCTCCGGGGCGACGACCGTCATCCCGCGTAGCGAGTCCAGGACGGCATGCGCGGCCATCGTGCCTTCGGAGTACGACATCCGCGGGCCTTGGTGATCGGCGACGAGGACGGCGTATCCGCGGGCGAGCCAGAGCGGCATCACCGGTGGGAGGTCGGCGCCGACACCGTGCACGAGTCGGTACGACGGCGTGCTCTTGGCTCCGAGGGAATCGATGGCCACGTTGTGGGCGACGACGGGCCGCGGTCCGCGTCCGGTCCACGGCCGCCTCGGGATCAGCAGCGAGGCGGTGACGCCGGCGGGGAGACCCCGTGCGTCGGTCGATCGCACCATGAACTGATGCAGGCCGGTTCGCGGCCGAGGCACCAGACCGCGGGTCGTGCGCTGCCGGATCACTACGCCGGGTGCGAGGTCCTCGATGCCGGGAGGGGTGAGGAAGAAGGCGTCGTTGTCGATCGGGGTCGGAAGGATCGCGGCATGGGGATCGTCCGGAGGCTCCAGGGGCAGTCGTCGAGTCAGGACGCGATCGAGCACACCGAACAGAGTCATGATCCCCCGACATTCATCTCGAGCCGTACCGATCCCCGCGATCACCGTACCGCGTGAGGGCGTCGGTGAACGCAATCATGGAGACGTTTCCGCAGACCACCCCCACGGTCTTCGGCTCCCGTGTCGAGCGGGTTCTCTGACCGCGGCCCGTCGACGACGTGGTGCACCCCGAACCCGCCCGCTGCCGCGTCCAGGTCGACGGTGACCCGGACACAGATCACGAAGCTCGGACTCGAGTTCGGATCGAAAGTGCGTTTGACCGCTTGGGTGGTGTCATGCGCTGTGACAACCTGCCTTACGAATTCGTGCCAATTGGCCGATTCTTGCGACGGACCGCAAGTAATCGCTGAAGAATCAGTGCGACAACAACTGCGCAACATTCTTGGTCGCACTACCGAGGATGGCGTCCCAGATCCCCGGTATTCTCGGATGCCGATTCTGTCGAGTGAAAAGCGTGAGAGGTCCTGCACAGCAACCGATGACAAAGATGTTCGTGGCACTGCTCGCCCCGACTCGGTTCACAAGACGGTGGCCGCATACGCCACGAACACCACGAACATGGCCGCGCCGCCGAGGGCTGCGCCGATCATGGCCTCGCGGCCATTCGTCGCCAGGCCCTCCTCGTCCCGGCCCACGCCGACCCACCCACACACCACAGCGGCGATACCTGTTGGGACAGCGACAAAGTCGCCGATGAAGGGTACGAACGCGCAGAACAGGGCGATGATGCCCAGGATCAGCGCGGCACTGCCGGCACCGTTGCGAAACAGCGGCCGTGTGGAGTGTTCCTCGGCCATGCCGCCTCCCTCTGTGCGGTCTTCATACTCGTCGCACAAGATACGACGAGCAGACCTACCAGAAAGATACCCTCGATATGCGCAGAGGCGCGATGTCACCGAGGCACCGCATCTCGCGACGTGTGCGCCCTCGGGCCGAGGACGCCAGTTAGGCTCGGTCGGTGACGGACTCAACGTGGGACGGGTATGTCCGAGTGCGCGGCGCCACCGAGCACAACCTGGCCGCTGTCGATGTCGACATACCCCGCAATGCATTCGTCGCGTTCACAGGGGTGTCGGGGTCCGGGAAGTCGTCACTGGCTTTCAGCACGTTGTATGCCGAAGCGCAGCGACGCTACTTCGAGTCTGTTGCCCCCTACGCGCGTCGACTGCTTCAGCAAGTGGGCGCACCCCACGTCGCCTCCATCACCGGCCTTCCTCCAGCCGTTGCATTGCAGCAACGCCGGGGTTCGCCCAGTTCACGCTCCAGCGTCGGCACCATCACCACCATGTCCAACCTGCTCCGCATGCTCTACTCCCGGGCGGGTACCTATCCCGACGGTGCGTCGCTGCTGTCGGCGGAAGCGTTCTCACCCAATACCGTCGCCGGTGCCTGCCCGCGATGCGGCGGGTTGGGTGAGTTCCACGATGTGACAACGGAACTGCTCGTTCCCGACCCGTCGCTGAGCATTCGTGAGGGCGCGATCGCGGCGTGGCCGGGTGCCTGGCAGGGTGCAAACCTGCGCAGCATCGTCAGCGGCATGGGTATCGACATCGACGTGCCGTGGCGCACGCTGAAGAAGAAGGACCGAGAGTGGCTTCTCTTCACCGACGAGCACCCCAAGGTGTGGATCGACCCGGAAGAGGGCCGAGTCGACCACAGTTACGAAGGTAAGTTCTGGAGCGCCCGCAGCCATGTCATGCATGTTCTGGCCGACTCGAACAGCGAGCGCATGCGGGACCGCGCTCTCCAATTCACCGAGACCGTCCGCTGCCCGATGTGCTCCGGCAGCGGACTGCGCGCCGACGCGCTGGCCGTCACCATCGCCGGCCGGTCGATCTCTGAGATCAATGCGCTCTCGCTGACAGAACTTGCCGCAGTCCTGCGCCCGGTAGCCGAACAGTCGGGGGAGGCCGCGGAGGTAGCAGTACGCATCACCGCCGACCTGCTGGCCAGAATCGACGTGTTGCTCGAGTTGGGCTTGGGATACTTGGCGCTCGGGCGTAGCTCGACGACGCTGTCGCCCGGCGAGACGCAGCGGTTGCGGATCGCCACTCAGCTTCGTTCCGGTCTTTTCGGGGTGGTCTACGTGTTGGACGAACCTTCCGCGGGACTGCATCCGGCGGATGCCGAGCCACTGCTCGACGTCCTGGACCAGCTGAAGGCGTCGGGAAACTCCTTGTTCGTCGTCGAACACGACATGGACGTGGTCCGGCGCGCCGATTGGGTGGTCGATATCGGACCCGCGGCCGGCGAGGGCGGCGGCAGAGTCGTCTACAGCGGCCCCGTCGCCGGCTTGGAGGAGATCGAGGAGTCGGTCACCGGCAGGCACCTCTTCGGTCGAGCGGAATCCGTGCAGCGGGAGACGCGCCCCACCCAGGGCTGGCTCACGCTGGCCGGAGTCACCCGGCACAATCTGCAGGACTTGACCGCGGAATTCCCACACGCGGTGCTCACGGCAGTGACGGGTGTGTCGGGCTCCGGTAAGTCGACACTCGTCAGCCAGGTCCTGTTCGAAGTGGCACGTCACCGACTCGAGACCGCGGCAGACGAGGACGAAGACGCGCAGATCGAAGTCGACGTGGCCGAGGTGTCCGGAATCGAGACATTCACTCGTCTGGTCCGGGTGGATCAACGCCCCATCGGCCGAACCCCCCGATCGACTCTGGCCACCTACGTCGGAATGTTCGACATCGTCCGTAAACTGTTTGCCGCCACCGATGAGGCGAAGGCCCGCGGATGGGCACCTGGACGGTTCTCCTTCAACGTCGCCGACGGACGATGCCCTACATGCCAGGGCGACGGTTTCGTCGAGGTGGAGCTGCTGTTCCTTCCCGGCACCTATGGCCCTTGCCCCACTTGTCATGGTGACCGGTACAACCCGGAAACTCTCGAAATAATGTGGCGTGACAAGACAATTGCCGAGGTACTCCACATGTCGGTGGACGAGGCTGCGATGTTCTTCGCCGATATCACGGGAGCATCGCGCAGTCTGGAGACCTTGCGCGACATCGGTCTCGGCTACCTTCGACTCGGTCAACCCGCCACGGAGCTGAGCGGCGGAGAAGCGCAGCGCATCAAGATTGCCACCGAATTGCAGCGCACCCGCCGCGGCACTGCCCTCTACTTACTGGACGAACCGACCGCAGGGCTGCATCCCTCCGATGTCGCACTGCTCATGCGTCAGCTGCACCTGCTCGTCGACGCGGGCAACACCGTGGTGATGGTGGAACACGACTTGGATGCCATAGCGTCCGCAGACTGGGTCATCGATCTCGGCCCCGGCGGCGGCGACAACGGGGGCACCGTCGTTGCCACCGGGACGCCCGCCGAAGTCGCGGCGTCCCCGGACAGCATCACGGGACCATACCTGGCCCGACGGCTCCAATCCTGAACTGTCGCTTCGTCTTGTCGTGCTCGAGCTTTCAGCCTGACGGTCGATTCCGGACCGTAGCTGTCCGCGATAGGTCTCATGATGACGTCATGACAATCACTGAAGCTCCCATCCCGTTCGTTGTCGACGTCCCGCAGTCGGAGCTCGACGACTTGGCCCGGCGTGTTCGGGACGCACGTCTGCCCGAACCCCTCGGTGCCGATGACTGGAGCACCGGAGTCCCGATCTCCGTTCTGCGGTCGATGGCGACCAGCTGGGTCGACGACTTCAGCTGGCGAGAGGTGGAGAAGCAGCTCGCGTCGTTTCCTCAGTACGTGGTGGAGATCGACGGGCAGCGCATCCACTACCTGCACGTGCGGTCGTCGCGAGCCGACTCCACTCCTGTTCTGCTGTGTCACGGGTGGCCGGGTTCGTACATGGAGTTCCTCGATCTCATTCCGCTGCTGACCGAGCCGGACGATGTCGATCTTCAGGCCTTCGACGTGATCGTGCCGTCTGTCCCCGGATTCGCCTTCTCCACGCCGCTGTCGGGCGACGGCTGGAGTACCGACCGCGTGGCTCAGGCTTTCGTCGAATTGATGAGCTGCCTCGGGTACGGCTCGTACGTCGTGCAGGGCGGCGACTACGGTGCCGGAGTGGCACCGGCGATGGGTCGTCTCGATCCGGAGCATTGCGCCGCCATTCATGTCAACGGGTCCATCGGTGCACCCTTCCAAGAACCCGACGAGGAGGAGCAGAAGCGTTGCACCGAAACCGAATTGGACCGCTACCGGCGTGTGGGCGAGTTCATGAAGTCGGAGTTCGGGTACATCTCCATCCAGTCGACTCGTCCGCAACTGATCGGTGCTGCTCTGACCGACAGTCCCATCGGTCAGTTGTCATGGATGCTGGACAAATTCCGCGCGTGGACCTACCCGTTCGACGAGGAACCGGATGGTGCTCTCGGCCGTAGCCGGATTCTCGCCCACGTCACCCTGTATTGGTTGACGCGGAGCGCCGGTAGCGCCGCTTATACCGTCTACGCGGCCGATGGAGGGGCCTGGGGCGATCCGCAGGCGAAGCCGTCGCAACCGGTCGGTGCCATCATGTTCGCGCACGACATCGGCATCAGGCACCTTGCGGAACAAGAGTTCGACATCGTGCACTGGACCGAGATTCCGGATCACGGTGGGCACTTCGCGGCGATGGAGGAGCCGGAGCGCCTTGCCGCGGATCTGCGCTTGTTTCTGTCCGCCTTACCGTCGGGTCGCTGACCGGTGTCTTTGACCGGCTCGCGTAAGGCGCTTTCGGATTTCGATGTGGTTGTGCATCAACCGATCCGGCCGGCGAATGCGCGTCCGGTGGAAACAGCGAGACCGAGCAATCCGCGCAACCCTGGCAACGATCCGGCCAGTGACCACACCGTGTTCGTCGACGATTCGTCGGTCGGCTTGCCCGCGAAGCGGTCCGCGAGCCAATTCAGAGTGACGGGGGCTGCGATCGGGTGCAGCGACAGGTGCTCGCTGAGGCGATCGCGGATGTACGTGACGTTCGCTCCGGCAGCGCGATACCGGCGTACTTGCCCGTCCACGTCGTCCACGTCGATCATCGGATCATGCACCGCCTGCACCACCAGAAGTGGAAAGTCGGGTGCCGACTTGCCGGGCTGGATATCTTGGAAGATCTGCACCATCTCGGGTGTCGCCAGGAGGTCTGCCATCGGGATATCGAGGTGCCGCTCCAGATCGTGCATCACCATCGACATGACGGCGTGGACTGTCGTCTTTCGGTGGAGGGATGAGAGTGTGTCGAGCCCCGCAGCGGCGACGTGTTCGCGAACGAGCCGGTCGAGCACGGGGTAGGTGCGTCGCAGGCCCTCCACCACCATCGCGGGCAGCGCCGCGAAGATCGTGCCGTTGAGGCGGGAAAATGCGGACCCGGGATCGCCGACGGGTGATCCGAGCGCAGCGCCGACGATGTCGAGTTCAGGGGCGTAGTCGGCCGCAGCCTCGGCGGCCCATGACGTCGCCAATCCGCCACCCGAGTACCCCCACAGAGCGACAGGGGTGGTGTCGGTGAGGTCGAGCGGCTCGAAAGACAGCGCCGCGCGGACGCCGTCGAGGGCGCAGTAACCGGGCTCGATGGGTGCTCCCCACTGCCCGTCCATGCCCTCGTGATCGGGGAGGGACAGAACCCATCCGCGGCGCAGGGCATACAGGATGATCATGAACTCGAACTGCGGTACGGAGCCGACGGCTCGAGCGCCCGCCCGCAGGACGTAAGACGGGAAGCATCGATCCGACACGGCGTCGATCGCGCACTGGTAGGACAGCAGGGCGCGTTGCGGTCGCTGTCGGTCCCCGACCGGAAGCACCACCGTCGTGACCGCGACACGCGCTGCCCCGTCGAGGCTGGTGGTCCGGTACAGAAGTTGCCAGGCCGACACCTTCTGACGAATGACGCCGAACAACGCGAGGGTCACCTCGCGGGACCGCAACACGGTCCCCGGCTCCGCGCGCTCGAAACCGGCCGGTGCCCGATAGAACGGGTCCATACTCGGAATCGCGATGATCGATTCCGAGTCGGCATGGTCGGCCGTTGCTCGCGGACGAGCGGTCGACGCGGAATCGGGTTCGATACTCATGGTTGATCACTTCCTGGTGCGGGTGCGATGGTGTCGACGAGTTGGTCGATGACTGCTCGGGAGGCTTCAGGTGACGCCGCGTGAGTCAGCAATCCCTCGACGACGAACGTACCGATGCGGAGCATGGCATCGGCCGCCTCACCGGACAGGCCTGCAGCGTCGATATCGGCGGCGAACAGCGATTCCGCGAAGGCATGAAATCCGTTGTGCCACTCATTGATTGCCTCGGACTCGGTCACCCGATCGTGCACGGTGGAGACCAGCGGGCCTACTTTTCTCAGCCGCTCCACCAGCCAGAACAGCCGGTCGGCCAGCGGTAGGTCGACGATGTCGAGATAGTCCGTGGCATCTTCGGCGGCGATGGCCGTCAGGACAGCGACCAGGATGTCGTCCTTGTCTCCGAAGTACCAGTACAGCGTGTTCGCGGTGACACCCGCTGCTTTCGCGAGACGGCTGATCGAGGTGCGATCGAAGCCGTCGGACACGAACATCTCGCGGGCGGCGACCACGATGTCCTCGCGCTTGCTATCCCGGTCGTGAAGTCCGCGATTCCTGGGCATACGACCAACCTTATCTTGAATGGTCTTCAAGACCCTGCTACGGTCCTTGAATACCGTTCAAGAGTGGAGGCCCGTCGATGTCGAAGACCGGAAGAACTGCACTGATCACCGGAGCGTCAGCGGGTATAGGCGCGGCTTTTGCTCGACACCTCGCGGCCGAGGGGCACAACCTCGTTCTCGTCGCGCGGCGCGAGGACCGACTCACCGCACTGGCGGACGAGCTGTCGTCCCAGCACGGTGTGCGATGCGATGTCGTGCCTGCGGACCTCGCCGATCGCTCTGCGCCCCGGGCCATCTTCGAGAAAATGACATCCCTCGGTGTCGACGTCGATATCCTCGTCAACAACGCGGGCATGTCGGGGAACTCCACGTTCGCAGATGCGCCGTTCGACGCACACGCCGCGGAGATACAGGTGATGATCACTGCCGTCACCGAACTCGCTCATCTCACGGTGCCCGGCATGAAAGAACGCGGATACGGCCGAATCGTGAATCTGTCGTCGTTGGCGGCGTTGCTTCCTCCAGGTGCAAGTCTGCTGTACACCGGAATCAAGTCCTATGTGCTCGACATGTCGCAAGCACTCGACATGGAGTTGCGGCCGCACGGCATCCACGTGACTGCGCTCTGTCCCGGTTTCACCCACAGTGAGTTCCACGACGTCATGGGAACTCGAGATGCAGCGACCTCCAAGCTGCCCTCCCTTCTGTGGCAGACCCCCGAGGATGTCGTGCGAGAAGGATGGCGGGCAGTGAACAACGGCACGCCGGTATGCGTACCCGGGATGGTCAACAAAGTGACAGCCGCTGCAGCGAAGCCGATTCCGACTCGCATCGGGTACTACCTCGGTAAAACCCTCAACCCTTTCAAGCAGTGAGATCCGATCACTGCCCCGCCGCAGAACAGAGAGACACACGCATGACCACCGACGAACACGCCGGCTTCACCCGTACCGAAACATCGTTCATGTCGGACGGAGTTCGTTGCGCGGCTACGGTCTTCCGTCCCGACACTTCTGCCGCCAGGGACTTGCCGGCAATCGTGATGGCGCACGGATTCGGCTCTCCCCGGGCGATGCGCCTCTACGCGTACGCCGAGCGTTTCGTTGCGGCCGGCTACGTGGTCTGCGTCTTCGACTATCGGTACTTCGGGGACAGCGACGGCGAACCCCGCCAACTGTTGGACGTGGATTCGCAGCTTGCCGATTGGCGAAGCGCAGTCGACTTCGCTCGCTCGCTCGACGGCGTCGACGAGAACCGAATCGTCGGATGGGGTACGTCCTTCGCCGGCGGCCACGTACTCACGCTGGCGGGCAACGGCGTTCGGTTCGCCGCGATCATCGCCCAGGTGCCCCACATCGACGGCATCGCCGCCGTTCGCGCGACCGGGTTCAGGCAGGCGTTGCGGCTGGCACCGGCCGCCATCAGCGACAGCGTCAGCGCAGTCCTCGGACGATCGCCGCACTACGTCGACAGTGTCGGGCTTCCTGGCACGCGAGCAGTGATGGTCTCACCCGACGCGATGACAGGGCGTGACCGCTTGGTTCTCGAGTCGGGCCTGACCGACGGCGACTACCCGGAGACCGTGGCGGCGCGGATATTGCTGAAGATCTGGCGGTATTCCCCAGGCCGTACGATGTCCGCGATCGACTGCCCCACACTGGTGCAGATCGCGTCCGACGATTCCGTGACCCCGGCTGCCGTCGCACAGCGCGCCGCGGCAAAGGTTCGCAAGGCCACGGTACGGACCTACGACGGTGGCCATTTCGATCCGTACGTCGAGCCACTGTTCTCCTCGGTGATACGAGATCAACTGACGTTTCTGGCCGACAACGTGCCCCTGCAACTCCGGGCCGTCCCCTCCGCCTGACCGAACGGTTCGGTGCACCCCACAGTTCTCGGATTGGATCTCCATGGCCGACGGTACGAACAACTCCGAACTGTGGCTGTTGCGAACATATTTCGATGATGACGACGATATCGCGTGGGCCACCCTGGCGGAGCAGGCCTGTTCAGAGAGGCGATCCGTCGGTCGTGGCCATAGCTCCGGCGACACCGCCGTCTGCGCAGCGGGCGACGGCGACGACGAGGGGGCCGTACGGTGCCCGCCACGCACTGTGCAGGGCGTCGTACGAACCCTGCGGAATCGATACCGTCCCGGTGGCAGCGCTGCCCGTCATGTGGAGCGGCACTCGCACCCCGTCGACGAAAGCCTGTACGTCATCGACGGAACCGCCGTCGATCCGGACGACGAAGGTGAGCTCTTCGCCCGCGGAGCCCGGCTTTATCTGCACGTCGGTCACTGCGATGGCGGCATCCGATTCACCGGCGTGGCCGATACCGTCGAACACTTGCTCGTCGGTCAGTGCCGGGGTGCGTGCGGGTGCCACTCGTCGTGCCCCGAGGGCGTCGACGGAACGAGCGATCTGCAGCAGTGTCGTATCGGAGTAGGCAGCACCGGCGAGGGTCAAGCCGACCGGCATCGACGTGTCGTTCATCGACCCCATGGGAACGGTGACGGTGGGTATGCCGAGGTGGCGGGGCACGAGATTGCCGTTGGCCACCCAGACTCCGTTGCGCCAGGCGATATCGGCGGACGCGACGTCGACATCGGCGTCGGCGGGGCCCACGTCGGCAACGGCAGGAAAGATGACGGCGTCGAACCGATTGTCCTGCAACCACTTCTCGAAATCGACGCGGCGGACCTCTTCCAGTCCGCGCATCCCCGCCTCCACGGACGGAATACGGTCGAACGGCGTCACGCCTGCCGCCGCCATGGGAACGTAATCCGCCAGATCGTAGGACGTGTCGAACGGCAGGATGCCGTAGCGATCGGGTAGCGCGCCGGTGGGGTGGGGGAAAATGCGCGCCCCGTCGGTCTCGGCCAGGCCGCTGAGTCCGGGTTGACCGTTCGCGGCCAAAAAGCTGTCGAACGCCCACACCGAGAGTTCCTCCAGCTCGCGTTCGAGGAACTCGGCGGGAACCAGGCCGCGGTCGACCATGGTCTGCGAATCCGGATGCAGGCCTTCGTAATTCTCCACGACGGGGAAGTCGGTTTCGATGACTTCTGCACCTGCAGCCACCAGATCGTCGCGCATGGTGTGCCACAGAGCCATCACCGAATCGCGGGTGTGGATCGGATACGCACTGTCGGGATCGCCGTTGACGTACAGGCGCGGGACGGCGAGTCGAAGTCCCTGCAGCGGCAGCGGCGGCAGATCGGTGAAGGACGTGGGCCTGACCTCCGACGCCCGGGGGATCGGAACCCAGTCCTGCATACGCCACAGGTCGCCCTCGGTGACCGCGTCGTCGGCCACGACCACGTCCAGCAGTTGCAGTAGGTCGTCGACCGTACGCGCATGTGGCACAACGACATCCATCGTAGGCACCAGCGGCCAATTACCCCGCACCGAAATCACCCCGCGAGAGGGCGTGTAAGCGACGAGAGCGTTGTTCGACGCGGGGGCGCGCCCAGAGGACCAGGTCTCCTCGGCGAGCCCGAAGGTAGCGAAGCTGGCAGCTGTCGCCGTACCCGAGCCGTTGGACGATCCCGAGCCGAATGCCGAGGTGAGAAACTCTGCGGCGTAGGGGCTTTCGGCACGCCCGTAGAGCCCGCGCTGCATCCCGCCCGCGGCCATCGGAGGCATGTTGGTCAGGCCCAGGCAGATCGCACCGGCCGCTCGGAGTTGGGCCACCGCGAACGCGTCGTCGGTCGCGATGAGACCCTCGAATGCGGGCGATCCGGCCGTCGCAGGAAGGCCGCGCACCTTGTAGCTGGCCTTGGCGGTGTAGGGAATTCCGTCCATCGGGCCGAGAGCCTGTCCAGCGCTCCGACGTCGGTCGGCTGCGCGGGCTTCCTCGAACGCGTCGGGGTTGAGTACCGGTACGGCGTTCAGTGCGATTCCGGTGCGGTCGTAGTGGCCGATTCGATTGAGGTAGCGCGCCACCAGTTCGACGCTCGTCACGGTGCCCTCGGCGAGCGCAGCGGAAACTCCGGCGACATCGGCCTCGACCACGGTGAAGGATGAAGAATTCATGACAAAACTAAAACACACACTGTCGGTTTTGGGAACGGGTGAATCGAAAAAATCCTCGACATGCAAGGCTGTCCGTACTCGACGACCGTCAAGGAGGAGACGACCATGGCACGACCACCTCGCGCCATTCTCAGCCGTGACCTGATTGCCCGCACAGCATTGGCGCTGGTCGATCGGGACGGAGCCGAGGGCGCGAGCATGCGGGGCGTGGCGCTGAAATTGGGCGTGAACCCTACCTCCCTCTACAACCACGTCGCCGACCGCGCGGCGATGATCGAAGACGTCCGAGCTCTGGTCTCGGCCCGGATCGACTCGGCACCTCTACGCGAATTGCCCTGGGAAGACGGCCTTGTCGTATGGGCGAGGTCCTACCGATTGGCCTTCGCGGAGCATCACCGCGCCGTTCCCCTCCTCATGGCCACGCGCGCATCGACACCGGTGTTGTTGGCGGAGTACGAGGATTTCTCTGTTGCTGCCGAGGCCGTCGGCTGGGCCAGCAGGGACGTATTGCCTTTGCTGACCGCGTTCGAATCGTTCATCCTCGGCAGTGTGCTCGACATGTCCGGCCCGAGTGTCGTGTTCGATCCGGCGGGCCAGGAGGAGGCTTTCCCGCGATTGGCCGCGGCCTACCAGACGGTGCAGGACGAGGATGCCGACGATCCCATTGCCACCCGCGCCTTCGAGATGGGTCTGGCGATGCTGGTCGCCTCGGCACGCCCGCGGCGGTGAGATCGCCGTAGCCCTTCCCGGCGACGTCGACGAGATCCCGCGCAATCCGACGGGCAAGATTCGCAAGAACGAGTTGCGGGAGCAGTATTCGATACCCGCTCCCGCGTCCGCTCAGTCCGTCTGAGCCTCTGGCTGATTCTGTGTGATGCAGTGAATTCCGCCCCCGCGGGCGAAGAGCGGCCGAGCGTCGACGGTGACGACGCTGCGACCCGGGTACGCCGCAGAGAGAATTGCAGCAGCCTCGTCGTCCGCGGGATCGCCGTAGCTACAGGCGATCACACCGTCGTTGACGACGTAGTGATTGATGTAGCTGTAGTCGACGAAGCCCTCCGCGTCGCGGAGAATCTCCGGTGCGGGAACTTTGACGATGGTCCACCTCTCGCCGCGTGCGTCGGTGCTGTTCTCGAAGATCTCGAACACGGTCTTGCTGACCTCGTGATCGGGGTGTTCGGGGTTGCGTTGGTCGTGCACCAGAACGACGCCGGGCGAGGGAATGGCAGCGACGATGTCGACGTGGCCTCGGGTTCCGAACTCCTCCGCGTCACGGGTGAGGCCTCGGGGAAGCCAGATCACCGTGGTGGCACCGATCGTGCGGGCCAGTTCGGCCTCGATATCGACCTTGGACAGCGTGGGATTGCGACCGGGATCGAGTTGTACCGTCTCGGTGACGAGAACTGTTCCCAGCCCGTCCACCTGAATACCGCCGCCCTCGTTGACGATCGGTGAATCGATCATCTCGGCACCGGACTTCTCGACGACGAGCGCGCCGATCTTCGAGTCCTTGTCCCAACGCGCCCAATCCTGCGCACCCCAGCCGTTGAACACCCAGTCGACGCCGCCGAGACGACCGTCCTCGGACAGCACGAACGTGGGCCCGATGTCGCGCATCCAGGCGTCGTTCAACGGAGCCTCGAGGATGTCGATCGGGTATGCGGTCTCGGACGAGAGGTATGTGCGTGCGACCGCACTTTCGGCGGGGTCGACGACGACGGTGACCGGTTCGAATCGTGCGACCGCCTGCGCGACCTCGGCCCACGTGGTGCGAGCCTCGTGCTGCTCCTCGGGCGTCTCACCGAGCGAATACCCCTCGCGCGGATAGGCCATCCAGGTCCGTTCGTGTCGGATACCTTCCGCCGGCATCGTCCACTGCATCACTGCCTCCCGAACGTCGTGGCCGCAGAGGCGGGCGAATTGTGTTCTGTGACAATGCGCATGTGTGTCCTCGGTTGTAGGTGGAGGGTGTGCTCGTTGCAGTCTCTGTCGGGAGGCGAGCGACCTGGTGTTCGGCGCTATCCGCCGATTCTCGACACGATGTCCGCCGCGGTGCGATGGCCCATACGAACTGCGCCGTCGACGTGTTGGTAGCCCTCCGCGGCAATATCGGAGCAGGAGAAGTGAATCGGGCCGACAGGAGTGCGGCTGTCCTTGCCGTACCGGTGCAGTCCGCCGAGGTCGAAGCTGGCCGCGTACGCCCCGCGGGTCCATTCTTCCGAACCCCAGTCCGACTCGTAGTAGACGACCGGCTCGGTCGCCTTGGGCCCCAGGTAGTGCGCGATGGATTCGAGAATTTTCGTGCGGCGATCCTGCTCGTCGAGTTCGAACATCGCGTCGGCCTTGGCGTCGGACACGAAGCCGACCAGTGTTCCGCGGCTGTCCTGATGATTGGTGTTGTCGTACACCTCCTGCACGATCTCGGAGGCACCGAAGCCGGTTCCCGACAGCCCGTCCTCGCGCCAGAACGGGGTGTCGTAGACGGCGTGAACCTTGATCACCAGTCCCAGCGACTGATGCTGGTGCATCTGATGCTGGCGACGCGGAAGCGGCGGGTCGTAGGAGATGCGCGAGTACAGGTTCGGCGGAACGGCGAGAACGACGCGTTTGGCCTGTACCTCGATGTCGCCGTCGGCGAATACCGTTGCGCCGTCGGGGTTCCACCGCACCGTACGCACCGGCGCGTCGAGGAAGATGTCTTCTCCGAGGGCGGCCGCCATACGGATCGACACCTGCTGCATGCCACCGACGACGCGCTTGTCGAGGATGAAGTTCTCGTCCACCAGGTGGGAGAACGAACCTGCCGATGCGGCCATCAGCACTGCTTGCAGAGCCGAGAACGCGTGCGCAGGTTTGGTCAACATGCCACCGGCGATGAACATGCCGATGTTGCCTCGTGCTTCGGGATCGTCGGACTCACGAATCAGCCACTGCTCGAACGAGATCGTGTCCAGTTCACGCGCTAGCGGGTGCGCCCACGGCTCTTCGGGGCCGACCTGGGCGGCCAAGTCGTCGAGCAGCGCGACGAGTCGGTCCATCTCCTTGTCCGTGGTCTCGTCGACGGGGAACGAGTCACCCGAGTAGCGGGTCCGCTCGCCCGCGGCGGAGATGTAGACGGACTGGCCCTCGCGGTACCGGTCGAACGTTTCGAGGCCGAGTTCGTCTATCAACGCGATCAGTGACTCCTGATCGGGCGAGACCCACTGACCGCCGATTTCGAGGCTCGCGCCGTCGATGGTGTTCGTCCACGTGCGCCCACCGACGCGGTCGCGTGCCTCGAGAACCGCGACGGTCAGCCCCGCCTTGCGTAGTTCGGTTGCTGCGGCCAGGCCGGAAGGGCCGGCCCCGACGATAGCGACGTCGCGTTCGAGGGTGGGCACTGTCGAGCTCCTTTGATCGCGGTACATCGGTTTCGGCCGATAGCACCTCGATTGTGTCCGGAATCCACCCGAGGCGCACAC
The DNA here is from genome assembly GCF_022810405.1 of Rhodococcus sp. ARC_M5. Lineage (GTDB taxonomy): Bacteria > Actinomycetota > Actinomycetes > Mycobacteriales > Mycobacteriaceae > Rhodococcoides > Rhodococcoides navarretei. The sequence continues at coordinate 641,173 of NZ_JALGQE010000001.1, read as the reverse complement.
GACGAAGTGGCTACTAAAGCGCAATCCTGCACTCCGTTTCGAACATTCAGGCCTCCACGGGGTAGGAAATCAGTGCTCGAGGGGCGCGATCGCCTCGAGCACGTCGGCGAGGTGGTCGTGTATCGCTTTGCGACTGCGACAGGGCTGGATCACTCGCCCCGCAGCGCCTCGTCGATTGTTGCTCCCACCGCAGCGGCACCGGACGACGTCATGATCGTGCCGGCATGATCGAGTCCCATCATCGGGGTGATGGACGTCAGGTCGAGCGCATCGATGTCCTCGGACGAGTACATCGGTGCCGAGTTCTCCCCAACGCTCCACTGCGCGTGCAGGAATCGAATCGGCATCGTCAGTTCTCGGAACCGCGACTCGCCGAAGAACACATCCTCGGCGTCGGAGACGACCGCATCGGTCGACAGCCGCACCGAGCCGTCGACCAGATCGTGTTCGGCGTACGCCCGGAGGAGCGGATCGGCTGGGTCGAGTAGTGGCAGCGACGTCGACACCAAGAAGTCGACGTATTCGTCGACGGTCTCGAAGTGCTGCTGAGTTCGAGCGATCCTCTCTGCGAACACGGCCCCGACCGACTCCCGGGTCAGGCCGGCCGGCGGTGCCACCGGCACGCCCCCGTCGACGAGAACGAGACTCTTCACTCGAGATGGATACCGGGCTGCGAACTCGACTGCCACGAACCCGCCCATGGACATTCCGCACACGTGCACGGAGTCGAGACCGAGGGCATCCAAGACAGTGGCCAGGTCGTCCGCGTGTCGACCCAACGAGGACGCTCCCGCGACGCCCACGCTGTCACCTCTACCGCGCAGCTCCGGGGCGAGGAGTGTCAGGTGCGGCGACTCCGCCCGCAGCCAACCCCACAACATGCGTTGGCTGGACACTCCGTGCACCACGAGGACGGGCTCACTGCTGCCGGTGTGTGTTTCGACGACGATGTCGCCGCCGGATACCGCTACTCGATCGATGGTCATGATGCCGACAGTATGGGAAGCCGGCTCCGGAGGGCATGGATTGGACACCCACTGCGCACGTAGAAATATGGATGGTTCCTCTGTATCGCGGTGTGGTCTCCGTCACTATCGTCAGTTTTCGACGCTGCAGCAGGCAGTGCTGGTCCGACCAACCGAAGGTGATCGAAGATGATTCCACAGCGCCGACATGTCCGAACGCGATCGATTGCTGCGACGGCGGGAATTCTGCTGGCGCTGACCGCGACCGCATGCGGCGGAACGCAGAGCGCCCCGGCGGCGTCGGAGAACGGACTGACTACCGTCCGTCTCGGCAACGTTCAACTGTCGGACTACGCAGCAGTGTTGCTGGGTGTCGACCAGGGGATCTTCGAACGCAACGGACTGAACATCGAACTCGTCGACATCACGCCGGCGGACCTGGTCGGTGGTCTCCTCAGCGGTCAGGTCGACATGAACCCCAACACCGGACCCGGCGTCGTGATGGCGGCGGGCAAGGGAATCCCCCTCGCCGTGGTCGGCGGCGTCTCCACGTTCCAGGCCGGCCCGGACGGACGCACCGGCTCCACCCTGCTCGTCGAGGCCGGGAGTCCTATTCGCACCGCTGCCGATCTGGAAGGCAAGACGGTAGGGGTGAACCTACTGGCATCGGCATCCGAGTACGGGGTCCGAGGCGTCGTCGACCAAGCAGGCGGTGACGGCAGCGGGGTGTCGATCATCGAGGTTCCGTTCTCCGCCATGGGCGAATCGATCACCGCGGATCGAATCGACGCCGCTCTGATCGGTGATCCCTTCGCCAGTCTCCTGTTGAAGACGGGACAATTCGAGGCACCCCTTGGCGACCCCATCGAGCAGGTCTTCGGCCCCGCGCCACGAGTCGTGGTCACCGGGACCCGCGACTATGTCGAGACCAACCCCGAGGTGGTCGACAAGTTTCGGACAGCGCTCGACGAGGCAGTGGAGTACGCGGACTCGCACCCCGACGACATGCGCGCCGCCATGGTCCAACATTTCGGCACCCCTGCCGACACCGTCGGTGACACCGGGTACCCGGCACTCGAAAGCCGCGTCGACGCAACGGGAATCGACGAGATTGCCACCATTCTCCGCGAGAACGGCGCTCTCGATTCCTCGGCCGACGTCAGTGGGCTCACCCGATGACCGTCGCGGCGCTGCGCACCGTGCCGACGTTCCGCGTGCGAACGGCGATGCCCGCCGCAGCGACGAAGGCAATCGCACCCATCGTGCTGATACTCGGCTGGACCGCCCTGTCGTCGTCGGGCCTGTTCGCCGCCGACACGATCCCCGGGCCCGTTCCGGTGGTCGGCCGAGTACTCGAGATGGCGACGACGTCGTCGTTCTGGACCGATATCGCGTCGACCATGACCGGGTGGGCACTGGGCCTGCTGTACTCGACGATCATCGCCGTACCGGTGGGAATTCTGCTCGGCACGAGCGACTTCGCCTACCGCAGTTGCCGATTCATCATCGAATTTCTTCGGTCCATTCCGACGTTGGGAATCATTCCCCTCGTCGCGCTCATCTACGGAACCACCCGTCAGACGGAACTGACGGTGGTGGTGGCTGCCTGCGTCTGGCCGATCCTGCTCCAGACGATGTACGGGGTCCGTGACGTCGACGGTGCCGCGCTCGAAGCGGCTCGGTCCTATCGCCTGACCAAGTTCCAGGTCATCCGCTTCGTGATCGTGCCGTCCGCTACTCCGTTCGTGGCCACCGGCTTTCGTATCGCCGCGGTCATGGCGATGCTCCTGGCGATCGGCATCGAGCTACTGGCCTCGGTACCCGGTATCGGCAAGACGCTTGCGCAGGCTCAGATGAACGCGCAGATGGTCGATGTGTTCGCGTTGACTCTGGTGACCGCCCTGATGGGTGTCGCCGTGCTGTATCTGTTCGCGGCGGTCGAACGCAGGCTGTGCCGCTGGCACCCGTCGCAGAGGATCCCGTCGTGACCCGCATTCGTTCCCTCGCCGTCGAGGCCTGGCTGCCGATTCTTCTCGTCGGGGTGTGGTGGTTCGCGTCGAGCAACAGTTCGTCGTTCTACTTCCCGTCGCTCGACGAGATCATGACGCGTTTCGCTGACCTGTGGTTCTCCGATGCCTTCGTCGTGCACGTGGTGCCCAGCCTCCGAAACTTCGGGCTCGGGTTCGTCCTGGGCGTCACGATCGGGATTCTGTTCGGACTTGCCTTGGGCTCGATGCCGCAGACACATCGTGCGCTGTCTCCGACACTCGAATTCATCCGGGCCACACCGGTTATCGCCCTCATACCGCTGACGATCGTGCTGCTCGGCACGGACGTCGTGCAGAAGGTGGCCATCATCGCCTTCGCCTGTATGTGGCCTACGTTGCTCAACACCGTCGACGGGGTGCGCGCCGTCGACCCTCTGGTACGCGACGTCACACGGAGTTATCGCGTCGGCGTCTGGGATTCGAGCGTGCGCGTGTTCCTTCGTTCCGCCACACCGCAGATCATCGCGGGAATGCGAACCAGCGTTGCCGTTGCCGTCGTGGCAATGGTGGGCAGCGAGCTGTTCGCGTCGTCCGAAGGCATCGGCTACTTCGTCCTGCAATCGCAGCGCACATATGCGATGACGGACATGTGGGCAGGACTCATCATGCTCGGCCTGCTGGGCTATGGACTCAACCTATTGTTCGCTCTAGTGGAGAGAAGGACCCTTCGGTGGCATCGTCTACGACTGGAAACGACGGCAGCACAATGAACAACCTACCCACGCCCGCAGTGGCCGTTCGTGGACTTTGCAAGACCTACGCCGGTGCACCGGGGCCCGTGCTCGAAAATGTCGACTTCACCATCGACGAACGTGAATTGGTCTGCATCGTAGGCCATTCCGGGACCGGCAAATCCACCCTGCTTCGTGCTGTTGCCGGGCTCACTTCGGCGAGCGGTGAGGTGTCGATCAACGGAAGAACGGTCGACGGGCCACCGGCGGATCTGGCCGTTGTGTTCCAGGACTACGGCCGCTCGTTGCTGCCGTGGATGCGCGTCAGGGAAAACGTGGAACTTCCGTTGCGCCGCACGACAGGGAAGGCAGAGCGGCGTCGACGCGCCGAATCCGCCCTCGAATCGGTCGGACTGGCAGGTCGCGGTGACTACTATCCCTGGGAGATGTCCGGCGGAATGCAGCAACGGGCCGCCATCGCACGGGCGCTCGCGTTCGAGCCACGTGTGCTGTTGATGGACGAGCCGTTCGCATCCGTCGACGCCCAGACCCGCGCCGATCTCGAAGACCTGACGATGAAGGTGCAACGCGAGTTCGGAATGACGGTCATCATCGTCACCCACGACGTCGACGAAGCGGTGTACATGTCCAACAAGGTCATCGTTCTCGGTGGATCACCGGCATCGGTGACGGCTACCGTTCCGGTGCCACTGCCGGATGCACGAGATCAGTTGAGTACCAAGAGTTCGGGCCTGTTCGGCTCACTCCGGATGGACGTACTCCGGCGTATTCGCCCGGATCTCGCCGACCCCGCCGTGTCGGTGGCCTGACAAGAATGGAAGCGAGAGGCGAGTCGATGTCCGACCCCGTCGACCCGAACGGATCGCGGACGCATCGGAGGCTGCCTCGTTGGCGCGAGGTGGCGCCGTTCCTCAAAGTGCGCGCGATGGAGCACGATCCTGTCGAACGACGTCTTTCGCGCGCGCACACCATCGGTGATCTCGCCGAGATTGCTCGTCGGCGTACCCCGAAGTCGGTGTTCGAGTACGTCTCCGGTGGTGCCGAGGGGGAGATCGGCATCGAACGTGCGCGCGAGGGGTACGACAGAGTCGAGTTCAGACCACATGTGCTGCGAGACGTGAGCTCGGTCGACACGTCGACCTCGATTCTCGGCAGGACAGCGTCGCTCCCGTTGATCCTCGCCCCCACCGGATTCACCAGAATGATGCAACACGAAGGTGAAACAGCGGTGGCGAGAGCAGCGGCGGCATCGGGTGTGCCGTACGCGCTGTCGACGATGGGTACCGCGACGATCGAGGACGTGACGAGAACGGCACCGACCGGTGCCACGTGGTTTCAGCTGTATCTGTGGAAGGACAGGGCGGCCAGTAAGGACCTCGTCGAACGAGCAGTCCAGGCCGGGGTCGACGTCTTGGTTCTGACCGTGGACACACCCGTTCCCGGTAACCGCCTGCGCGATGTCCGCAATGGAATGACGATCCCGCCGACGCTCAACATGCGCACCCTGGCCGACATGACGCGGCACCCCAGTTGGTGGATGAATCTGCTGACCACCGAACCGCTGGAGTTCGCGAATCTGACGTCTTTCGAAGGCACCGTCGGCGAACTGGTGAAAAGTATGTTCGACCCCTCTCTGAGGGTGGCCGATCTCGAATGGCTGCGCTCCGAATGGCCTGGAAAGCTTGTGGTCAAGGGGATTCAGGACATCGATGACGCCCGGATCGTCGTCGATGCCGGTGCGGATGCGTTGGTGGTGTCCAATCATGGAGGTCGTCAGCTCGACCGCGCCCCGACTCCTCTCGAACTGCTACCGCAGGTAGTCGACGCGGTCGGATCAGATGCCGAGGTGTACGTCGACACCGGCATCTCGACCGGTGCCGATCTGATTGCCGCAGTGGGATTGGGGGCCACGGCCGGGATGGTGGGGCGCGCGTACTTGTACGGACTGATGGCCGGCGGACAGCGTGGCGTCACCACCGCCCTGGACATCTTTCGGTCGGAGGCGACTCGGACGATGCAGCTGATGGGTGCACAGACACTGACGGACGTTCGGGGACGGGTGACACTGCGGAGGTAGGCCAGGAAGGGGCGACGCCGCACTACCTCAGCGGCGCTGATCTTTTCGCATTGTGACCCGTGGGATACCGCCCGATAGCGCGGTTACGGTGGCCGGCTTTCACGCGGAAGCACCAGGCCGCCCAGACCGGCAGATCGCCGACGTGCGGAATCTTGTTGGACCGCGCGAACGGCAACTCCGCGCGTGGTGCAACCGCAGCCCAGTCGACCCCCAGCCGCGGTGCCGTACTGCTGGGCCGGCGTGCGGTGTGTTTCGAGACGGTACGGTCGAAGCGTGAAAACTTCGATCGTCGGCACCGGTGCCTAGTGAGTATCTCTTCGAGTGACCGTTCATTCCTGGCCCGTGCTGTCGAGTTGGCGGCAGAGGCGGCGCGCACGGGCAACGATCCGTTCGGCTCGGTTCTGGTGTCGGACAGCGGCGAGCTGCTGGCCGAGGACCGGAACAGGGTCGGCGACCTGAACGATCTCACCCAGCACCCCGAGATCGCACTGTCTCGGTGGGCCGCGACCAACCTGAACCCCGATCAGCGTCGATCGGCGACGGTCTACACCTCCGGTGAACACTGCGTGATGTGCTCTGCAAGCCACGGCATAGTCGGACTCGGCCGCATCGTCTATGCCACGTCAACGGCTCAATTGCTCACGTGGCTCGAAGAATTCGGCGCAGCACCTCTTGCGATCACGCCGTCACCGATTCAGCAGATCGTTCCGGGGATCGTCGTGGAAGGGCCGGTAGCCGAGTTCAGCGACGCCGTTCGCGAACTGCACAGACGACGTCACACGTCTGCGGAGTAGTGGGGGAGTGATCGTAAAGGAAGGCGTCGAGATCGGCGGCGTTCAGCGCACGAGAGTGATGACGACTGCGCTCGCACTGACCGGCGGCGTCAGCGTCGGACTCGCATGGCTCGAGTTTCTTCTCATCCGTCAGCAGCTCGTGGTGGGACTGTGGCTCATCGCCGTTGCGGTGGTGGCGATATGCCTTGTCTCGTCGAATGCCGGTAAGCATGTAGCCGTGGGGACTTCGCTCGGGGCCGTCACCGTCGTCACTCAGGTGGCCTGGCTGGTGACGGGTATGCACGCACTGTGGGTCACGGCCTTGGTTGCGTCGATAGCGCTCGGCTTCTTTCTGCTTGCATCGGCGTGGACGGGCCGTTCGGCGGCCTCCACTCGTCGGGCGGCCACCGCCATCCCCGCCGGCCTCGCTGCGGCGATTGCGTTGGTGGGCTCCGCCGCGGTCGTCGGCATGGCGGCAGATCCGGCACCGCTGGTTCGATCGCTGCATGCGTTGGGGCAGAGCAATTCCTTCGAGCCCGACACGCAGACCACGACGACGGTCGTCGACGGTGCACGACTCACCAACGACGTCGAATACGGCTCGACGCTTCCGAATTCGTTTCTCGACATCTACATCGCCGACGACGATCCATCTGTCGGTCGGCCCACGTACGTCACGGTGCACGGCGGTGGCTGGATCGTCGGGGACAAAACGGATGGTGCTCCCAGCGCAGATTCCGACGGCGCATCATGGGCCGGCCCCATGCTCGACGCCGGCTACAACGTGGTGTCGGTGAACTATGCGTTCGCGCCGCAGTACCGGTTTCCCACCCAGACAATCCAACTGGGCCAGGCCATGCAGTTCCTGGAAACGAACGCCGACCGCTACGGACTCGACATGAGTCGCGTCGTGCTCGCCGGAACCAGTGCGGGAGGCCACATCGTCGGCAACTACGCCACTGTGCAGACCAACTCCGATTACGCACGAGCACTGGGCATCGAACCCACCATGGACCGAAGTGCCCTGAAGGCGATCGTGTTCGAGAGTGCTGCCCTCGATGTCGGTAGAGCGGGCGCACCGCAATCACCGAGCCCGTCGAACGGTTTCTTCTTCGACGTCGCCGCCCGAAGCTACCTCGACACCACCGACACAGCATTGATGGCGCAGGCGAACGTCATCGACAATGTCACAGCCGACTTTCCACCGAGCTTCATCTCCGACGGCAACACCGGCACCTTCCCCGACCAGGCAGCGGAACTGAGCGCCGGACTGGACAGAGTAGGCGTCGACAATCGCCTCAACCTGTACAGCAAGAACGAGGCGAGACTCGACCATTCGTTCATGTCGGTGGATTCGGAGTGGACCGACGACTACAGCCGCCTCAAGCTCGAATTCCTCCGCGGCATCGTCTGATTCACAGCCCCTCAGCTCGGTCCGAAACGCTCCGTTCGGATGTTCGCTGCCGAGTGGCCACGCTTCACCAACATGTCGGCCACGGTATCGACGAAGCTCGTGGGGCCGCAGATGTAGCATCGCGGCTCGAACTCCGCCGGCCATCCGTGAGCATCGATGTCGTCCAACGTGATCCGGCCGAGTGGTCGCGCGTTGCCTGCGGGTGCACGCCGCGTGTGAATCATGGTGACGTCCACGCCGGCCGGAGGGCGAGCCCACTCGTCCGCGAAGTAGACCTCGGCGGGTTCGCGCACGGAGTACAGGACTCGGAAGGGCACTCGTCCGCCCGTCGCGGACGCCTGCGCCCGAACCATCGCGCGGAGCGGCACGATGCCGGAACCGCCACCCACCAGCAGAATCGGGGGAGACGGGGTCTCGGAGGGCTGGGACGGCCGCCAGACGAACCATCGACCCACCGGCCCGCGGAGTTCTATGCGGTCGCCGACTTCGACGGACTCGACCAGATACGGCGACACCTCGCCGTCCGGGACGTTCTGGACCGCGATCTCGATGCGCGACGTGCCGTCGGGTGCCGACGCCAGAGAGTAGCTTCGCTGCGCGCTGTAGCCGTCCTCGGCGGTGAGCTTGACGTCCACGTGCTGCCCGGCAAGATGGCCGGGCCATCCGTCGACGTCGAGAACGAGGGTGGACGCGGTGGGAGTCTCTCGCCGCACCGTCTGCACCGTGGCCACGAGCCAGGGTTTCGCCCCGGCCGTCACGGACACGTCAGTCGCCCTGGTACCGCTGCTCGCGCCACGGATCTCCGTAATCGTGGTATCCGCCGCGCTCCCAGAAGCCTTGTTCGTTCTCCAGCGTGAGTTCGATACGTGAGATCCACTTCGCCGATTTCCAGAAGTACAGATGCGGAACGAGAAGCCGTGCCGGACCGCCGTGTTCGCGAGCCAGGGGAGCGCCGTCGAACTCGGTGACCAGCCAGGCCTTCCCGTCCCTGAGATCCTCGAGGGGGAGGTTGGTGGTGTAACCGTCGAAGCCGTGCACCACGACGTACCCGGCATCGGTGTCGAGACCGTCGAGCAGAACGTCCAGGCCCACGCCCTTCCAGGTGGTGTCGAGCTTCGACCACTTGGTGACGCAGTGGATGTCGACGGTCGGGGTTTCGTGCGGCAGTGCCGCGAATTCGTCCCAGGTCCAGCTGCGAGTCTCGCCCCGTTCGGTGGTGACCGAGAACGACCACGTGTCGGTCGCGACCACGGGCGCGGGCCCGATTGCGAGGACGGGAAAATCCTTGGTCAGATACTGACCGGGGGGAGTGCGCCCGTCGTCGTCGCGACGGCGGCCCACGAAGCCCTTCGAGATCAATGCCATGGTGGCAAATTGTGCTCTCGTGGTCGGGAGTCTGACAAGTCGGACGGCACGCCGGGGGTGGAACGGACCGTCATCGATCGCGCCATGATTCGACTGCGGAGAGAAAGTACGAATTCGACGGCCTGCCAGTACAGAATCCCGACAACGATCGACAAGACGAATGCCAACCACGGGTGGTCGTCGCGCAGCGGCAGGTAGACCTGGAAGTGGGTCAGGTAGATGAAGAGGGAGGCGCTCGCCAACGTTCCTGCCACCCGGCTCAGCAACGCGGGGAACGGAATCGACGACAGCCACACCAGCATGCACAGACCGATGGTGACGATGACTTCTCGTTGCGTGTCGCCGAAGAAGAACCCGGGCACCGTACCCACGATGGCCGCCGTCACACTCAGGCGTTGCCGGATCGTGTTCGCCTGCGCCGCAGCCCAACCCACTGCGAACAACCAGAAGACGACCGACGCGGTCAGGATGCGGTTGGGACTGTCGTCGATGTCGATCAGCCCATAGCGGGTCACGAGTCCGAGGCCCACGAGTCCCATCGGGAACCAGAACGGGTGACAGCGCTCGACACGATCGAGAAACGGCACGAAAAGCAGAGCAGCAGCGGCGAGAACGATGTACACGATCGCCTCGACAAACCAGTACCGCCATTCCGCGGACCACCCGTCGGGGCCGAGGATCCCGTTGAGCAGAAATGCACTGGTGATTCGATAGTCCCCGGTGAGGGCGATGACCAACCCGATCCACACCATGCTGGGGACGGCTATCCGGGCAACGCTTCGGAGCACACGTCGCGTCCGTTCGGTGCGATCTGCTGACCCGAGGTGAAAGCGGGCGAAGTTGTAGCCGGCTATCCCGAGAAGAACGTGAGCCCCGCCGAGCACCGCGAAAAGGTGAATGTGCGAGCCGACGATCGCGACGATCGCGAGGGCGCGCAGCAGAACGTTGGTCTCCACTCGGTGCCAACCGCGGCGTGAGCGCGGACCTCGATCGAATTCTTGCACCGGTGTGGTGTGCCAGTTCTCGGGCAGATGGCCGAGCATGGCCTCCAGCCGCAGGGACATACGGACGTACGACAGCGAGTCACCGCCCAGGCTCACGAACGTACTGTCATCCTCCACCTGTGAGCAGTGCAGGATCTCGGCGAACAGCGCTTTCACATCGGCGGTGGTCGGGACGGTGTCCGACGGGTCGAGATCGTGCCGGGCAGCGATGTCCGCAACCGCTCGCAGATCGGGTTTACCGGTGGGTGTTCGCGGAACTTGGTCGACGAGACACACCCGTACCGCTGCAACGGGAAGGCCACTGGTCTGCGCGGCCGTGCGGCGGACTGCGTCGATGTCTCCGTTCTCCATGACGACGACAAGCTCGTCGGTTCCCCCGGCGCAGCACGCCGTCAGCCCGTGCTGAGCGAGCGCGGATTCGACGCGCTGCAGATCGATGCGCAGGCCGAACACCTTCGCGAATCGACTTCGGCGGCCCACCACCTCGTAGAATCCGTCGTCCGTGAGCCGCGCGAGATCGCCGGTGTGCAGTTCGCCGCCGAGGGTGTCACCGAGGCGAAGGTCGTCGGGACCCTCGGCGTAACCGAGCATGACATTCGGCCCCGAGTAGACGAGTTCACCTGTCCGGCTTGGGGAGTCGTCGACGCTTTCCAGGCGGAAGGATCCCCCGGGAATCGCACGACCGATGGTGTGCGGGTGAGTGGCGGCGAGATCGGATGGCAGATAAGCCATTCGGGCGGTTGCCTCGGTCTGCCCGTACATGACGAACAGATCCCATCCCCGACGTCGGCCGAGCTCGGCATATTTCCGGACGCGATCCGGCGGCATCTTGCCACCGGCCTGCGTGATGTAGCGCAGCTCGGGTAGATCCAGCTCGTCGAATCCCGTCCGGTCGAGCAGATCGAAGGTATACGGCACGCCGGCGAACGTGGTTCCGCGCTGGGTCCGCACGAGGGTCCAGAATTCGGGATCGGTGACGGACGAATCGGTCAGAATCAACGCGGCACCGCGTAAGAGGTGGCTGTGCACGACCGACAGTCCGTAGCAGTAGTGCACGGGCAGCGTCGTCACTGCTCGGTCGGTGGCGCGGATGCCGAGGTACTCGGCGATCGACTCGGCGTTGGACTGCACGTTTCGGTGCGAGAGTCGGACGAGTTTGGGTGAACCGGTCGAGCCGGATGTGCTGAGGAGCAACGCGAGGTCGGGGTGCAGGTGATGCTCGGGTCGTCGGTTGTCCTTCTCGATGACGGTGCGGCCGGCGACGGTGCGCACCACCACATCGGGCCTGTAGGCGTCGATCAGGCCGTCGACGTGACCGGAACTGTCGCCCGGAGCCATCAGCACCGGATGCCCGGCCCGCAACGCCGCCAGATACGTGACGATCACGTCGACGTCGTTGGAACCGGCGATCATCACGAGACGACGCGTCGTCCCGAGTTCCGAAGCCCGACGCTCGACGTGTTCGTCGAGGTCACGGTAGGTGAGCGTCTCGTCGGCCGTGATCAGAGCTGGTTCGTCGCCGAAGCGACCGAGTTCGCGCGCGAAGCGCACACCGGGGCGGTCGACGTGGGTCATCTCGCTGAGCACCGACGGAGTCTATATAAGGAATGCCGAACCTAACTAGACGGCATCGCGCTGAATGCTTCCTCAGGCGTCGGATCCGTCGACTGCGCCGGGTGCGGACCCCAACGCGTCGGCGAGCATATGCATTGCCGCGGTGGTGGACAGTGCACGCACACTTGCCCGGTCGCCGGGGAGATGAAGGGTGCGAGTGACGGTCGGGTGGCCGGCGACGGCGATACCGAAGCAAACGGTCCCGACCGGCTTGGTCTCTGTGCCGCCGCCCGGTCCGGCGACGCCGCTGGTCGATACCGCGATGTCGACGTTCAGCCGCTTCAGTGCGCCTTCGGCCATCAGTGCGGCCACCGGCTCGCTGATGGCTCCGTGTCGATCGATGACCTCGGCTGGGACGTCGAGCAAGCCCGTCTTCGCCTCGTTGGCGTAGGACACCACCGCGCCGATGACGTACGCCGACGATCCTGCGCGGTCGGTGAGGCGTGCGGCGATCATTCCGCCGGTGCACGATTCCGCCGTGGCGATGCGATGCCCGGACAAGCGGTTCGCGACGATATCGTCGATGGTGGAACCGTCGGTCGAAAAGACCTGTGCACCATGGCTCTTCTCGATGAGACGTTCGAGATCCGTGTATGCGGTTCTCGCGGATTCGGTGTAACGGGTCACCATCTCGAGCTCGCCGAGACTCAGGCAGGTGGTGATCTCGAGGTCGCCGAATCCCGCGATCTCGCTTTCGGCCGTGCGCAGGGTTGCGGCGAGGTCGGCCTCGGACAGTCGATAGCCGCGAATGGTGTCCTGACGCATCTGCGTGCGGTGGGCGAGAACTGCGGCGACGGGTGCGCTGTCGAGGGCCTCCGACCACATCGCCTGCAGTTCGCGAGGCGGGCCGGGGAGGATGAGGACGGCGGGCAGTGACCTGGAGTCGTCGGCCGGTATCGCGACCCCGGGTGCGGTTCCGGTCGGTGAAATAGACTGCGCGCCTTGGGGAACCATCGCCTGCTTTCGGATACCGGCCCGTAGGGGCTCGGAGTCGGCTGCAGAACTCATCCGGCTTCGCCACCGTTGCACGATCGCGTGGATCCGATCTTCGAGCTCGGCGTCCAGCGTCAATTCGCGTCCGTACAGCGCGGCGACGGTCGGAACGGTGAGGTCGTCGGCGGTCGGACCCAACCCCCCGGTGGTGACGATCAAGTCGACGCGTTGGTCGGCCAGAAACCGAACCTGCGCAGTCAGATCGTCCGGCCGATCACCGCACACGGTGATGTGGGCAACGTCGACACCCATCTCGAGAAGTCGTTGAGCCACCCACGGACCGTTCCGGTCGGTGACCCGACCGGCCAGAACCTCGGTCCCCGTGACCACCACACCCGCTCGCACAGTCATCCTTCGACCTTACTGACTGGGCGCGTGCGGTGACTTTTGCGGTTGGCGCGGGTCCAAGACGTGACATCGACCGCTACCGAGGAGACAGCCATGACCACCACTCGCACTGCCGCACCGGGAAGGACCGCCCAGCGGATCGGCCTCGTTCTACAGGTCCTCGTGATCGCCTTCCTCCTGTTCGACGCGATCAGCCATATTCTGAATCTGCAGGTGGTGAAGGATGCATCGGTCGAACTCGGCCTTCGCGACGAGATGGCACCGATCACCGGGATCGTCATGCTGGTCATCTTGGTTCTGTACGCCGTTCCCGCGACGTCGATCCTGGGTGCCATCGTGCTCACCGGTTATCTCGGCGGCGCGGTGCTGACCAACTGGCGCGTCGAGAAGCCGTTGCTGAGCACCGTGTTCTTTGCGATCTACGTGGGTATCGCAGCGTGGGGAGCGCTGTACCTTCGGGACGAGCGGGTTCGCAACATCATTCCGTTGCGTCGAACATAGAAATCGGCGTTCGATAAGTCCGCGCCGCTACTTGACTGTTCGGGTTGCCGAGGTCGTCCCTGTTCTCCGCAAACGCGCGCGCGTTCGCCATATGCTCGCGAAGTAGTTGACGAGCTCGCGCGCGACTGACGGATGCGCGCGCGTTTGCCGCGAATTCGTTGTTCGCGAGTCGAACTCGTGTTGGCCGCTCGTCCGGATTTCGATAGCGGTGGTGCCGCTGTCATCCACTGGTTGATTCGGCTGCCGCAGACGACCGATACGTCCCTGTCCGAAGGCTAAGCTCCACGTGCGCGAACCGATGTGTGACGCGGTGGGGCGTGGATGGACGTCGCGGTGGTCGTTGCGATCGTGTCCGTCGGAACAGCCGAGCGAGTGGTTGAGCGTGCTCCGGCCGTCGAACACGCTCGTGCAGTTCAGTTTCGGAGACGGAATCGAGGCTGATTCACTCGTCGAGCTCGCGTCGACTCCTGGCTTGGATCTGTGAATCCATGCGATCGAAGGGCGAGGCCCTCGATCCGGACAAGAAAGTAAAGCTTCGAACTCGAACGGTCGCCCAGCGTCGAAGAGACGACTGGGCCAACCGGCGAATGTGCTCGACGTTCGTGATCATCTACCGACCATGGCGTCGAGCAGCGCTTCAGTTTTGCACGTCTCCGTTCTCCGGAGGGTGTGGCACGTTCTCCTCGTCCACGTGCGCGCCCTCGACCGCGTCGGTCTCGGCAGTGTGCTCTCGGGGGCCGTCGTTGCTGCCGTCGGACGGGACTGCATCGCTTGCGTCGGTCGGCATCGTCATGAAGTCTCCACAAGGTCGGGGCGAGGGGTCGCCGTAGGTTGGACAATCTTGGTGTGCCCCGCTGGGCACAGAACTACACCCCCGAGATGCCAGAATGACGACACACCCCATCCCGAGACGGCAAGGACTGTATGAAATCGACAGGTACGCGGGGCTCGGTGTGGTCGACGGTTGCGGTGATCGTGGGCATTGTTGCTGCCGGCACGGTCGTGGCCGGCTTGCTCCACGAACCGCAGCCCGAACCGATCGCGATTCCAGGTTGCGAGGAGGTCATTCAGCCAGAGGACTTGGTGCGAGTGAACTTCGCATTCGTCAGCGAGGGGGACGTCGACAGTTCCGAGGTGCCGTGGAGGTTCGAGGCCAAATCGCAGGCAATGACCGATGCCTTGATCGCGGCGCTACCCGACGGGTCAGTAGTCGAACCCGAGCCGTTCGCACCTGCCTTCGGCTTCGACGCCCTCGCAGTACGGCAGTCGTTCGACGGCGAGGCCCAAGCGTTCGGAACCATTACCGCCGCCGATCGGACCGGCACGTTGGCAGTCACCGTGGGTCTTTCCGACCAGCCTGCCGGTCCGTGCTTTGCGGGCGTCGTCGACGAGCGCTCGACGCAAGCAGACGGAACAGTGCTCGACATTCAGGACGGCACGGACACGACTCGCGTCGTTGCAGTGGCCACCGACGGCACCCGAATCGATGTGAACGCCAACGGCGTACTGACGCTCGAGCACGTCATCGATATCGCACTGGCACCCGGCCTTCGCGCGAGCGCGCCGGCCTGACGGGTTCGGCGCTCACTCGGGCTGCACCTGAGCGTTCACTACCGTCGCCCACCGGTGGCATCCCGCGCATGACGCCCGATCGCGAACACTGACGTCCGCGTGCGTCCGGTGGCCTATCTTGAGTTCGATGCGAATAGCTGTGGTGGAAGACGACGATGGGCTCGGCGAGGCGTTGGTGGACGCGTTGACCGAGGTGGGCCACACGCCTGTCCGCATGCGCCGCGGTGCTGACGCCCTACTCGGCTACCACGAGATGGACGTCGTGCTGCTCGACCTCGGACTACCCGACATGGATGGTCTCGAAGTCCTCCGAAAGCTCAGGACGCTGAGTTCGGTTCCGGTGGTGGTGCTGACGGCGCGGGACGACGAGCGCTCGGTGGTACGGGCCCTGCGCGGCGGTGCCGACGACTACGTCGTCAAGCCGGCTCGATTGGGTGAACTGCACGCGAGACTCGAGGTGGCCGCGCATCGTCGAAGCGCGGCGAGCGAACCCATGGCAGACAGGCTGACACTCGGTGACGTCGTCGTCGATCTCTCCGGCCGTGCCGTCGAAGTCGACGGACGCGCTGTTGCACTGACCACCAAAGAGTTCGACCTGTTGGCGCATCTCGTGACGCGACGCGGCGAAGCAGTGAGCCGGGAACAATTGATGGACGCGATCTGGGGTGACGCCTATGTCGCGATTTCACGAACGCTCGACGTGCACATGACGGCGTTGCGTTCCAAGCTCGCTCGCCCGGGTGCGATCGTCACCATCCGCGGCTTCGGCTACCGCTGGGATACCTGACGTGCGGCGGCGAGTCCTGTTGGTGTTGATGATCTACTCCACCGTCGTCGTGCTTGCTCTGTCGGTTCCTCTCGCGCTGTTGGTCGGCCGCGAACGGGCCCAACGATTCGGCGAGAATCGAGCCGCTGCAGCATCGTTCTTTGCAGAACTCAGCTCGCGAGAAGACGAATCCGGTGTAGCCCGTATCCGAGAATCGTTGCAGCGCTACAACAGTCTCTACGACGAGGGAGTCGCCGTCGTCGATCGCACCGGAGTGGCGCGGGCGGTGTCCGGCCTGGACGTGCAGCGTGCGGACGTCCAGCAGGCGGTGGCAGGAGCGTTGCGCAATCAGCGCGGCGACCTACCGTCGAGCCTGACGCCGTGGTCGGATTCCTCGGTGTTGATCGCCGCCCCGGTCGGTGGGGGAACGCAAGTGGACGGCGCGGTGGTCCTCGCGGCATCCACCGATTCTGCGCGCAGGGACGTCGCACTTGCCTGGGTGATCATCGCTTTCGGTGCCATGCTGATTCTCGCGACGGTGGCGGCGATTGCTGTTGCGTTGTCACGCTGGGTCGTTCGTCCGCTGAGCGCATTGTCCTCCCGAGTCCACTCGTTCGGCGACAAGTTCCACGATCAGGTATCGATCGAAGAATCGCACCGACTCGAGCCGGTGCCCTACGTCGGGCCACCGGAGGTGCGTGAGCTGTCCAGTGCCTTCGAGGCCATGGCCGACGAAGTCGAGGCCGCCACCGCTGCGCAACGTCGATTGGTGGCCGACACTGCGCATGCTCTTCGGAACCCGCTGGCAGCGTTGCGAATTCGGATGGACGTTCTGGGCATGCGGGTGCCGGATTCGGCCACCGATGCGCACCTGCGGACCACACTCGAGGTGGATCGCCTGAGCTCGGTGGTGGAAGGCCTGCTCGTTCTCGCAGCTGCCGAAACACCGGCGAGCACTCGATCTCCGGGTTGTGACCTCGGTGCCGTCGTTGCAGATCGAGTCGAATTCTGGTCGAGCACGATAGTCGTGGCCGGAATGACCGTTCATGTCTCGGAGCCGAATGCCGAGACGGACAGTCGAGTTGCGATGTCCGAGGACGACCTGACTCGAATTCTCGACGCTCTGCTGAGCAATGCAACCAAGTACGCCGGCTCCGGGTCCGCCATCGAGATCGGCTACCGAACCAGTGACGCGGACGTCACGATGTGGCTGTCCGACAACGGGCCCGGTGTGCCAGCAACCGAACTCGACAAGGTCGTCGATCGGTTCTATCGAGCGTCGAGTGCGCACGGCGACGGCACCGGTCTGGGGCTGTCGATCGTCCACGCCCTGACCGAGCGAGCCGGCGGATCCCTTCGAGTCATGGCGAGTCGACCGGTGGGACTGCGGATCGAACTGCGGCTTCCGAAAGTCGTTTCCTAAGGGAGTGTTAGGAAATCCGAAACGGCTTGGTCTCGGGCTGTGCTTGCGGTCACAGTAGGGAGGCTTCGGTTGTCGATCGTTGACCGGCAGCCCAATTGCCCGCTGAATGTGGAAGGACCAAACCATGGCCAACGAGGCCACCTCGATCACCGGTTCGACGCTCCCGAGTCCACCCGTTTCCTCTCGCGCTGCCACCCGCCGTGCCGTCTTCAACACGTTGCGGGGGTCGTCCGGAAATCTGGTCGAGTGGTACGACGTGTACGTCTACACCGTCTTCGCGACGTATTTCGAGAATCAATTCTTCGACTCTGCCGACAAGAACTCCACCATCTACGTGTACGGGATCTTTGCCGTCACGTTCTTGATGCGACCTGTCGGGTCGTGGTTCTTCGGCCGCTACGCGGACCGTAACGGGCGCAGGGCTGCGCTGACATTCAGCGTCTCGATGATGGCGGCCTGCTCGATGGTCATCGCGTTCACCCCAGGGCGGGAGAGCATCGGCGTGTGGGCCGCCGTCATCCTCATCCTGTGCCGTCTGGTGCAGGGCTTCGCCACCGGTGGTGAGTACGGTGCGTCGGCGACGTACATGTCCGAGGCCGCCACCCGCGAGCGTCGTGGATTCTTCTCCTCGTTCCAGTACGTCACCCTGGTCGGTGGGCATGTGCTCGCGCAGGTGACTCTGTTGCTGATGCAGGTGTTCCTCGAGCGCGAACAGATCGAGGACTTCGGTTGGCGCATAGCCTTCTTCATCGGCGGAGTGGCGGCAGTGGTCGTCTTCTGGCTGCGCCGCAGCATGGACGAATCCTTGACCGAGGATCAACTGGACGCCGTTCGCAGCGGTGCGGACAAAGCCTCCGGTTCCTTGAAGGAGTTGGTCGCCAACCACTGGCGGGCGTTGCTGATCTGCTTCATGGTGACGGCCGGCGGCACCATTGCGTTCTACACTTACAGCGTCAACGCACCCTCGATGGTCAAGACCGCGTACGAGGACCGGGGGATGACCGGTACCTGGATCAACCTCGCCGGTCTGGTCTTCCTCATGCTGCTGCAGCCCATCGGCGGAATGATCAGTGACAGGGTGGGCCGCAAGCCGCTGCTCGTGTTCTTCGGCATCGGTGGCGTGCTGTACACCTACGTACTCATCACGTACCTGCCGACGGCGACGTCGGTGGTGCAGTCGCTCGCACTGGTATGCGTCGGCTACGTCATCCTCACCGGTTACACCTCGATCAATGCGATCGTCAAAGCGGAGCTGTTCCCCTCGCACGTCCGCGCACTCGGCGTCGGATTGGGATATGCGCTCGCCAACTCGGCCTTCGGCGGCACAGCGCCACTGATCTATCAAGCCGCGAAGAACGGCGGACACGTGGGTTGGTTCATCCTCTACGTGACGGTCGTGATCGCCATCTCGCTGCTGGTGTACATCTTCGTGCTGCGCAACAAGTCCGAGACCGTGCTCGACAGAGAGCAGGGTCGAGCGTTCCAGTGATTTACAGTGACTGACATGGTCGAGCCTGCAGCGTCGTTCTCACGTAGAACGGCGCTGCAGGCCGGTCTGTTGGCCCTGAGCGCTGCCGTCGTGGGTGCCTGCTCCTCGGACCCGCCGATGCAGCTGCGACTCGCGGCGGGCGAGATCGGCGGATTCTTCTGGGAGTTCGCCGGACTACTCTCCGACGCTGCCGCTGAAACCGATGCAGCGGAGATCGTTCCACTCTCGACGGCCGGCTCCGTCGACAACCTCGAGGCGTTGGGTTCTCGGGAGGCCGAGCTGGCCCTGACGCTCATGGACGCCGCCTACAGCCATCCCAGCGCAGAGCTGGCGGCGGTCGGGTGCGTCTACGAGAACTACTTTCAAGTGGCAGTGCGTGCGGACTCGGCTATCGAGTCCATGGAGGATCTGCGAGGGCGAAACGTGAGCATCGGTGCCCCGGGGTCCGGTGCCACCGAAGTATCGCAGCGAGTCCTGCGGGCAGCGGGTGTGGCGGAAGCAGGTGCTGTAGAACAGGTTCAGCTGTCGATGAGCTCGGCGGCAGATGCCCTGACGACCAACGAAATCGACGCCGTGATGTGGGCGGGCGGGCTGCCGACTCCGGCGTTTGCCGAGCCTCGAACCGGGATCCGGCTACTCGATCTGGGTACCGTCGTTGCTGATCTCAGACGCGAGTTCGGTACCGCGTACGAGGCGGTGCTGGTTCCAGCGAACGTGTACGGCGAGCATCCGGAGGTCACCACAGTCGGTATTCCGAACATTCTGCTGGCGCATCCTCAGGTGCCGGACCGCGTTGTCGCTGCACTGGTGAGCGTGCTTCTCGATCAGTCGTCCGGGCTGGTTCCCGGTCAGGCGATCGGCAGCCAGTTTCTCGACGCGCGGTCGCTCGTCATGACCGGCAGCATCCCCCTTCACCCCGGAGCCGAGCAGGAATATCGAAAACGGCACGGGTGATCTACAGAGCCGGTTGGCGGCGCGCCCATGATTCGCGCACGCGCTGCTATCGGAAGCCCCGGAATACTCCATCGTCGTCTGCACTGTTCGCGAAATCCTCGAAGTCCATGTTCGCGATCGATAGATTGTTTTCGACGCTGGACATTTCCGAAGGAACGACACGAAAGGTCCTGCCGCGTGGTCGTTCCGGCTCGTCGGGGCCGGTATGGACGCAGATGATCGGCTTCTCGGGGTTGCTCATGGTTTCGGCGTCGACCAGAAAGGCGTAGTAGGGCGGCGGTTCACCGATTGCGTCGAGGAGGCCGTCGACGGTCATGCCGTCGTTCTCGCGATTGTCGATGCAGGTCAGGTAGGCCGCGAATTCCGTATCGTCGCCCTGCGGCACCGGTGCCATGGCAGCGACTGCTGTATCGCGCCATGCGACATCATCACTGAAATCGGTTCGTATCAAGAGTGATTCGCTCATCAGATGATTCCTGAGCGAACGTCCGGTACCCAGGGTTGCGAGGACCTCCGCTTCCTGCCGGTCACTCTCCTCGGCAGCGAGCTCGGCTGCGATCTCCTCGGCGTCTCGTGCAGGTGGGTCCACCGCAACGATCGATTCCACAATCCGGGCACAGTCGTCCGGACCCATCTCCTGGTAGCTACGGATCTCGTAAGTCCAGACGCCGATCGACCGCCGGAACCGTTCGGGAGTGCTGTCGTTCGGCCATTCGAGAGCGGTCTCCCCGATCGCGGTGACCCAGCGGCGCAGGTTGAATTGTGGCGACTGGCCGTGGATCGACAACGTGAGCTCGCCGGTGCGAGGATTGCCCGACGTCGACTGGGCGTTGATCTTGGTCGGTAGCCACAACGGCACAGCCTGAGGTATGCCCGCGACTGCGCGTTCTCGTTCTTGCTGTGCACGCTGCATTTTCGCGATTTCGTCCTCGATCGATCGCGCAGGGCCGTCCCACTCGAACAGCGCGGACTCGAATTCTCCGTCCAGGACCGGCTTTTCGAGTTCCAGCGATTCCTGGCCCTGCTGCCAGCGCAACGCGACACCGAGTTCGGCGTCGAACACATAGGTCACCGGCTCGTTCGAGAACTGATCTCTCCCCGTGACTTCCCAACCGTCACGGCCACGAACCGAGACCGGTCGGGGCTCGCTGGGTTCGACGAAGCGCTGCTCGTCGAACCCACGGCCCGGCCGGGGAGGAAAGGCGTCGTATGCGCGCAACAACGCTGCAGGCGATCCGCCGCCGACCGCTACGAACATCGTGCCGTCGGACTTGTCGGTGTGGATCATCGTGCCGTCGGAGTCGCGCGACCAGCTTGCCGACGGGTTCTCGAGGAATGTCGGTTGCCCGGATTCGTCCTCGTAGCGCCACGTCGCCTCGGGGAGATGAATCACCCGTTGCCAGGTCCCCTCCGGTCGGTGGACGATGCCGCTGACGGATCGGCCCATCGTGCCGTAGTTCGAACCTCGGATCTGTTCCCACGTCGGAGCCATGGGTCGAAACGTACCCGACGGTCGCGAACGTCGAGGGCGTTCCGATCGGCGTTCAGAGAAAAGACGTCACAACTTGGCCGCGAGTCGGTGGTACGCCGCGTTCCAGCGCAGTGTCTGCTGGAACCCTCGTGTCGTGGTGCCGGAATCGATAGCGAGCAACTCGACCCCGATCATGTCCGAGAATGCCTCCAGCACAGGCAGACCGATGGCCGTACTCAGAACCGTGTGGTGGGGTGCCCCGGCCGTGAGCCAGGATTCGGCCGACACCGCGAGTGACGGCTGCGGCTCCCACACTGCACACGCCACCGGTAGCTTCGGCAATGCCTGGTCGGGCTCGACCACGTCGATCACGTTGGCCGTCAACCGGAACCGCTCACCTACGTCGGACAGTCCGACGACTACGCCGTGGCCGGGATCCGCCGTGAAGCGCAGTCGCACCGGGTCCTCGCGGCCGCCGATGGACAGCGGATGGATCTCCAGGGTGGGCCGCGAGGTGGTGATGGACGGGCACACCTCCAGCATGTGTGCTCCGAGGATCTTCTCTTCCCCGGGGACCAGGTGGTAGGTGTAGTCCTCCATGAACGACGTTCCACCGTCGAGACCCTCGGCCATCACCTTCATGGCGCGCAACAACATCGAGGTCTTCCAGTCACCCTCGCCGCCGAAGCCGTACCCGTCGGCCATCAGCCGTTGCACTGCGAGCCCCGGTAACTGACGAAGCCCACCGAGATCCTCGAAGTTCGTGGTGAAGGCCTTGAAGCCCCCCTCGGTCAGGAACTGCCGTAGGCCGGCCTCGACGCGGGCACCGTAGCGGAGGGATTCATGACGGTCACCGCCCTTGTCGAGACTCGGTGCGATGTCGTACGACGACCGATACTCGTCGATGAGGTCCGACACCGCCGAATCGCTCACGTTGTCCACTACCGCGACGAGATCGTTGACCCCGTAGGTGTTGACGGACACTCCGAATCGCAACTGCGCTTCGACCTTGTCGCCCTCGGTCACCGCGACATCACGCATGTTGTCGCCGAAACGTGCCAGGCACAGCGACCTCAGCTCCGCGCGACCGAGAGCCGCTCGCACCCACTGCTCCGCACGCTCCAGAACCGCAGGATTGTCGACGTGGCCCGCCACGATCGTGCGCAGAACACCCACCCGAGATTCGACGTGTCCGAACTCACGGTCGCCGTGGGCGGCCTGGTTGAGATTCATGAACTCCATGTCGATCGTCGACCACGGCAACGACATTCCGGCCTGCGTGTGCAGATGAAGCAGCGGGACGTCCAACGCGTCGAGCCCGGCAATCCACATCTTGGCGGGGGAGAAGGTGTGCATCCACGTCACGACGCCCACGCATTCGTCGGCGGCGTTCGCCTCGCGCATGCACCGCAGGATGGACGACGCGTCGAGCAGTACCGGCTTCCACACCACCGAGACCGGAAGTGCCGCATCGAGTTTGTTTGCGATCTCGCGAGACTGGACTGCTACCTGCTCGAGGGTTTCGGGGCCGTACAGGCTTTGGCTGCCGGTGAGAAACCATACTTCGGACATGGAGAATGTACCTTCCGTGGAAAAGATGTGGTGCGCCGGTCAGCGCTGGCCGTAGACGTTCTGGTAGCGGTCGTACAGTGCGTCGACCTTCGAGTTCGGAATGCGAAGTGGTTGTCCCAGTTGGTAGGACAGATGTACCGATCGCGCGACGTCCTCGCACATGACCGCCGCCTTCACCGCCGATCGAGCGGTGGGTCCCACTGCGAACACTCCGTGGTTCTGCATCAACACTGCCGGAGATCGACTGTCCGCGAGGGTGTCGACTATCCCCCGGCCGATCGAGTCGTCGCCGATCGTCGCGAAGGGACCGACCGGAATGTCCCCGCCGAACTCGTCCGCGCACATCGTGGTGACCACGGGAATGGGTTCGCCGCGGGCCGCCCACGCAACGGCGTACGGCGAATGTGTGTGCACCACACCGCCGACGTGCTCGAGGTGCCGGTAGACATAGGCTTGCGCCTCGGTGTCGGAGGACGGTGCATGGTCACCGTCGACCACCTTGCCGTACAGATCGCATACCACCATGTTGCCGGGCGTGAGGTCGTCGTAGGAGACGCCACTGGGCTTGATGACCAGCAGGTCCCGCCCGGGAACCCGCGCCGAGACGTTGCCGGCCGTCCACACCACCAGGCCGTACCGCACCAGCTCGGAGTGCAAGGCGCACACATCCTTGCGTATCTCTTCGACGACCTCGCGGACTTCCTCGACAACCGTCATTTCGCATCCACCTTCCTGGTGAGGGCAGCGCGCCGGAGTGATCGCAGCCGGCGCATCGTCGGTACGTCCCGACCGAAGCGGCCGTGCAGTTCCAGGTAGATCTCGTAGAGCGAGTCGTAGGTCTTCGATCGGGACTCGTCCGGTACGAAGGCATTGCGCCGGACCTTGCCCATCGATTTCGACGCGACCGGCACGTCGGGATAGCAGCCGGCGGCCACCGCGGCATGGATGGCAGATCCCAGCGCCGGGCCCTGTGCAGATGCGATGACGGACAACGGTATTCGCAGGACGTCCGCGTAGATCTGCATGAGCAGCGGGTTGCGGGCCAGACCTCCCGCCACGACGAACTCCTCGACGGGAACGCCGCTGTTGCGGAACGTCTCGACGATGACGCGGGTGCCGAATGCCGTCGCCTCCAGCAGAGCGCGGTAGGTGTCCTCGGGCCGCGTCGCGAGCGTCGAGCCGATGACCAGACCGGACAGCTCGTGATCGACCAGGATCGACCTGTTGCCGCTGTGCCAGTCGAGCGCGACGAGGCCGTGTTCGCCCACGTGTTGCGTCTCCGCCAGTCGCGTCAGATACTCGTGTATCGACTCACCTGCCGCGGATGCCGCCTCGCTGTAGGACGCAGGAACTCCGGTGCGGGTGAACCAACCGAAGATGTCGCCGACGCCGCTCTGTCCCG
This sequence comes from Rhodococcus sp. ARC_M5, assembly GCF_022810405.1. Taxonomy (GTDB): domain Bacteria; phylum Actinomycetota; class Actinomycetes; order Mycobacteriales; family Mycobacteriaceae; genus Rhodococcoides; species Rhodococcoides navarretei. Next base: position 616,730 of record NZ_JALGQE010000001.1, on the reverse strand, counting down.
CTTCGTAGCCGAAGGATCCGGCGATGATGCCGCCGTCGACGACCCCGCACATACCTGGAACGTCCTTCAGGACCGTCGAACTCATGACGTGGCACGTCGAGGTCCCCATGATGGCGACCATCCGGCCTGGTTCCACAGCGCCCGCGGCGGGTGCAGTCACATGCGCGTCGACGTTGCCGACCGCCACGGCGATGCCTTCGGGTAGCCCGGTCCATTGCGCGGCCTCGGCGGTCAAGGAGCCTGCCCGTGAACCCAACTCGCCCAACGGCTGATCGAGCTTGTCTGCGACGAACGAGCCGAAGCCCGGTGCCAGTTCGGTGAGAAAGTCCACCGAGGGATAGTGACCGTCCTGGTAGATGCCCTTGTATCCGGCGGTGCAGGCGTTGCGCACGTAGCGTCCACACAGCTGCCAGACGATCCAGTCGGCCGCCTCGACCCATCTGTCCATGGCCTGGTAGATCTCGGCGTCTTCCTCGTGAATCTGCAAGGCCTTGGCAAATTCCCATTCCGACGAGATCAAGCCGCCGTAGCGGGGGAGCCAACTCTCGCCGCGACGGGCGGCCAGTTCGTTGATGCGGTCTGCCTGGCCCTGCGCCGCATGGTGTTTCCACAGTTTGACGTACGCATGTGGTCGATCGACGAACCGAGGGTCCTCGCTCAACGGGGTGCCGTCCGCGTATGTGGGCACCATGGTGCATGCGGTGAAGTCGGTACCGATGCCGACCACCTGCTCGGGTGCGATGCCTGCGGCGGCCAGTGCGGCCGGAACCGCACGACGCAGGACGTCGCGATAGTCGTCGGGCACCTGCAGAGCCCACGCGTCGGGCAAACGCACCGTGCCGTCGGGCAGCGTCTCCTCGAGCACGGCGTGTCGGTATTCGTGTACGGCAGAAGCTATTTCGGCACCGTCGGACACGCGGACCACGACGGCCCGGCCGGAGAGGGTGCCGAAGTCGACTCCTACCGTGTAGCGGTCAACCGGCATGCAGAACTCCTTCGTGTTGCCACCCACTGTGACGTGTGCAACACAGTGTGAGCGCTAACATCGGGTGAGTCAAGTAGCGCTTATTCCTGGTTCTGCGCAGACGCGCATATGCAAAACTGTGCATACTGGTGTGATGCGGGCCACAGGCGTAGATCGGATCGATGATCCCGGCCCGCTGGTCACCCAGCTCACTCGACGAAGAGGAGAAACCATGGCAGACAACCGCGCAGTGACGTACGCCGGACCGGGCAAGGTGGAGGTTCAGGACATCGCCTTTCCGGGCCTCGAATTGACCGACGGTCCCGGAGTGAACCCGGCGAACGTCGGTCGTAAGTGCGAGCACGGTGTGATTCTGAAGGTCGTCTCGACCAACATCTGCGGTAGCGATCAGCACATGGTTCGTGGGCGTACGACCGCTCCCGAGGGTCTGGTGCTCGGCCACGAGATCACCGGCGAGATCGTCGAGGTCGGACGGGATGTCGAGTTTCTGAAGGTCGGAGACATCTGCTCCGTTCCGTTCAACATCGCGTGCGGGCGGTGTCGAAACTGTAAGGAACGCAAGACCGGCATCTGTCTCAACGTCAACCCTGATCGACCGGGCTCGGCGTTCGGCTACGTGGATATGGGCGGTTGGGTCGGAGGCCAGGCCGAGTACGTCATGGCTCCCTACGCGGACTTCAATCTGCTGAGATTTCCCGATCGTGACCAGGCACTGGAGAAGATTCTGGATCTGACCATGCTGTCCGACATCTTTCCCACCGGTTTCCACGGAGCGGTGACCGCTGGTGTCAAACCTGGTGCGACGGTGTACATCGCGGGTGCGGGACCGGTCGGCCTCGCCGCCGCCGTCGGCGCGCAATTGCTGGGAGCGTCGGTGGTGATCGTCGGTGACATGAACGCCGACAGGTTGGCCCAGGCGCGCACGTTCGGTTGCGAGACCGTGGACGTGGGCAAGGGTGCGCCGCAGGATCAGATCGAACAGATTCTCGGTGTTCCCGAGGTCGACGCCGCGGTGGATGCCGTGGGGTTCGAGGCCCGCGGCCACGGCGGAGACTCGTCCCGCGAGGCACCGGCCACGGTGCTCAACTCGCTGATGGACATCACCACTGCGGGCGGTGGCATCGGCATTCCCGGGTTGTATGTCACCGGAGATCCCGGCGGTGTCGACGAAGCTGCCCAGCGTGGTGCTCTGTCGCTCAGCCTGGGCACCGGTTGGGCGAAGTCGCTCTCGTTCGCCACCGGTCAGTGCCCGGTGATGAGCTACCACCGTGAACTGATGAATGCCATTCTCTCGGATCGGGTTTCGATCGCGAAGGCGGTCAACGCAACCGTGATCTCGCTCGACGACGCGCCACGGGGTTACCGCGAGTTCGACAGCGGTGTCGCGCAGAAATTCGTCATCGATCCACACGGCATGATCGCGAGCTGACACCACCGCGACCACGGCCGCCCTCGCTGCGAAGTATGCGAGGGCGGCCGTGCTGCACCGAGCCCAGCAACGGTCGGGCCACCTATGCTGGAGTGATGTTCCTACTCTTCGGTTTCGGCAGCAAGCGCAAACACGTCGGCTCGGGCGCTACGCGAAACTGCCCGCGGTGCCACAACACCACTCAGTGGGTGCGGATGAAGCAGTACCAGCAATTCACGCTGTTCTTCCTACCCGTCGCCCGCTGGAAGCGCGTCGAATTCGAAGAATGCGGAATTTGCGGTGCTGCCACCGAGGTGTGAGAAACGCACGTCACGCAGGAGCCAACACCACCACCGAGTTGTGTCCTCCCATTCCCAATGACGACTTCACCGTCAATCCTGGCTCTGCTCTGGTGAATCCGTCGAGCAGTAGGTGATGACCATCCGAGACCTGCGGGGCCGCAGGCACGAGTCCACGTTCGAATCCCATGACCGCCGACGCGGTTTCGATTGCCGACGCGGCCCCCTGGCAATGTCCCGTCAACGGCTTCACCGAGTACACCTGCGCGTTGGACCGAAGTACCGTCTCCAACATCGCCGTCTCCGCCGCATCGCATTGCGCGGTGCCGGGGCCGTGAGCGTTGAGGTAGCGCACCTGTTCGGGGACGACATCGGCGTCGGCCAATGCCTCCTCGAAACAGGCCCGTACCCGGGTGAGTGAAGGGTCGATCGAGGTTGCATGAAACGCGTCGTGCGTCATCGATCCGCCCAATACCCGCGCGTATGCAGCATCGCTACGGTTGGTGAGTACGAAAGCAGTTGCTGCTTCGCCCATTCCGAATCCACGACTGCCTTCCTGGAACGGTCGGCAGCCCTCCTGAGGTTCCACGTCCACCACACCGACTCCGAGCTTCACGAAGTGGTCGATGTTCTCCGGAGTGAGAGACAGGTCCGTGGCCACGAACACGACGTCGTCGACGAATCCGGTATCGAGCCACATCTTGGCGGTGAGCAGACCTGCATTGCCCGACGCGCACATCGCCGAGACGTTCATGGCCGGGCCGTGAAAGCCGTATTCCTGCATCAGCAGAGACACCGGAGTGGACGGCATCAGTGTCAGGTAGTCGCGTACACGGCGTTCTCCGCCGTCGCGCAGATAGAAGTTGCGCCACTCGTCCACTTCACCCAGGACGACGGCATGGATCAGACCCACCCGCCGACCCGGCTGCCAGCCCCGCGCCATCGCGTCGTCGACGGCCTCGCGTGCGGCCGCGCGAAGTGCCCGTCCGAATCGGCTGGTGCCGTCGCTCCGGTCCCCGTCGTCGGGGACCTTCGCGAGCCACACCGGATTCTGTCCCGGTCGCGTGTGGTCGTGGTGCAGGCCGGCCGCTGCCTTGCCCGTTGCGAGGCCGTCCCACAGGGCGGACGCACCCCAGCCGTAGCCGGACAGTGCGCCGATACCGGTGATGTCGATGCCGTGAGAGCTCATCGTCGAAATCCGTTTCTTGTCGAGGTATGCGGACCGGATTCGGCTCGCGCCTCGATTTAGCCCCGCAAACCGTCATCAGGTCCAGTCGACAAACGGACATACGGACTGAAACGGACACAGCTCGCCAACGGCACGGTCGTAAGTGGTTCAATCGAGTGTCGACCGTCTGTCTACGAACGTGAGGACCGATCATGGCCCCAGGGGAGCGCGAAGGCGTCGGCGACCCTGAATCACGTTCCGCGTCGCCAGGACTTGCCGACCGCTACCGGGTTCTGATCGAGCATTCACCGGACGCGATCGGTGTCCATCGACGAGGCGTTCTGGTGTATCTCAACCCCGCCGGGATGCAGTATCTGCGCGCCGAGGATGCCGCCGACGTCATCGGACATCCGATCACCGAGTTCATCGCCGCCGAGTCGGTGGGCCCGATGCTCGAACGGATCGCCGCCCTCGACGCACACGGCAGCGCCAGCGCCGCATCGGAGGCGACAGTGCTGGCCCTGGACGGGACGACGCTGACGATGGAAGCGGTCTCGGTGCGCACGGTGTGGAACGGCGAGCCGGCGTACCAGGTCATACTGCGAGACCTCACCGAACACAAAGCGGCGCAGAAGGCGCTGCAGAAGCAAGCCGCACTGGTCCAGCACGTCAGCGATGCCATCGTCGGGGTTTCCCCCGACGGTTTGGTGTCGACCTGGAATCCTGCTGCCGAGTCGGTCTACGGACGACCGGCCGCGGATGTACTCGGTCGCCACGTCTCGTATGCGGTGGGAGTGCCCTGCGATCCGGCGGCGATCCTTGCTGTCGGCGGTCGGCAGTACGAGTCGCATCGGCACGCGGACGGGTCGACGCTGGCGGTGATGGTGTCGGCGGCCCAGATGCCCGACGGCTACGTGTTGGTCTGCGCCGACCAGAGTGCGGTACGCAGAGCCGAGGAACACTTCACAGCGGTCGTGGAATCGCTGGAGGCGGGCGTGGTCGTGCTCGATCACGCCGGACGCATCGAGTCGGCGAACCTCGCAGCGAAGACGATTCTCGACATCCGGGTCGGGGTGGCGACGGCGGGTCAGGCGTCGGTGCTTCCGTTCCGGGTGTACGGCACCGACGAAGGGCCGATTCACCCGCTCGAGCATCCTGTTGCCATCACCAGGAAAACCGGACAGCCCTGCCAAGCGGTGATCGGAATCGAACGCCGCCGGGACGGCCGCAACTTCTGGCTGTCGTTGACGGCGACCATGTTGAACGGGGGCGATCCGGAACCCTCGATCGTCGCGACGTTCGTCGACGTCACCGAGACATACCGGATGAGCATGCAGCTCGAACACGCGGCGACGCACGACGACCTGACCGGTCTGCCGAACAGGCCGCTGATCCTGGCGCGCCTGGACGAAGAACTGGCAAGGCCCGCGCGCGAGGACTCCATCGCCGTGTTGTTCATCGACCTCGACAACTTCAAGACCATCAACGACTTGCACGGACATACCGTCGGCGACGCAGTTCTCGGTGTGGTCGCAGACCGTCTGACGCGAGCCCTCCCGGCCGAAGCCTTCGTGGGCCGGATAGGCGGTGACGAGTTCGTGGCGGTCGTCTCCCGTTGCGTCGGTACCGAGGCCGACGACCTGCGCGCCGAACTGACGACACCCATCGAGACCGCAGGACGAGTGTTGACGGTGACCGCGAGCATCGGCGGTGTCACCGTCGACTGCGGTGACACCCGTAGTGCGCTGGACATACTCGACGATGCCGATCACGAGATGTACCAGGCCAAGCCACTGGGTCAGTACCTCGTGAATCCGTGACGACTCGAATAACGATCGGTTCGTCCCGATGTCGAAGTGACGCACGATGCTGATGGGTCGTACATACTGTCTCGGTGATACCGACCGGTCGTAAGTTCCTCGCCGTACCCATGGTGATCGTCGCTGTCGCCGGACTGTTGTTCTCCGCTGCGGGAACCGGTGCCGCAGCACCCTCCGCGTGGCAGTACACGATGGTGGCGTTCAGCAACGACAGTGACCGTGACATGGATGTCTACGAATCCACCGACGGCACGGACTTCACCGCCGTGCAGAGCGGGGCCTATCGACCGCCGTCCGGGGTGGTCCGTGACGCGAGTATCTTCAGAGCTGCGGACGGTATGTACTACGTGACCTACACGAACGGCGGCGGGGCCGAGATCGGGTTTGCGCGCAGCGCCGATCGCGTCAATTGGACATTCGTGCAGAACCTTCCGATCCCGTATTGCTGCCTACTCCTGCCTGGCACTGGACCAGGAACCGGCTCGGCAGGCTCCTCGGAACTTCCGTCACTGTCGCCGTTCACCACCAAGGCGTGGGCACCCGAGTGGTTCATCGAGGGCGACCGCGTGAGCATCATCGTGTCGTTGTCCACCGGCGGAGGGTTCGTGCCGTACCTCATGACGGCCACCGATCCCGGTCTGACGCAATGGAGCCCGCCGGTTCCGCTGACGGGGATCATCAACGACCACATCGATACCACGGTGGTGAAGGCCGGGGCGCTCTACCATGCGTTCACGAAGGGCGAGAGCGAGAAGGTCATCGAGCATTGGATCGCACCGTCTTTGGGTGGTCCGTACGTTCTGGACCCCACCTTCCGTGACTTCGGCCCCTTGAAGGAAGGACCTGCAGTCGTTCAGTTGCCCGACGGCACCTGGCGGCTGTACTACGACGACTACACCAACCAGAAGTACTTCTACTCCGACAGCACGGACCTGCTCGGATGGTCCGAACCGAAGGAGCTCTCGGGGCTTTCCGGAACCGTGCGCCACATCGGCGTGATGCGGGAGCCTGCCTGACGCAACATCACCCGTCCGATCCCGAGAGCGCTCTGAGCCCGGCTGCGATGAACTCCTGCGTCGCGTCGGCGGCATTGCGGGCTCCGGCACCGGTATCGGAGCCCGACAGTGCTCGATGGGTGATGCCCTCGCCGATCACCCCGAGCTTGAAATTGGCCAACGCCAGGTAGAAGCCCCAGTTGTCCACGTCGCGTCCCGATCGAACGGCGTACTGCTGCACCAGATCCGCTGCCGAGGGATACCGGTCGCTCGTCCACGCGGCATCGGCACCGAGAACGGCGTCGAACACGGGTTGCCGGTACACACACATCAGCGCCACATCGGTCAACGGATCGCCGAGCGTGGACATCTCCCAGTCCACCACCGCTGCAACAGAACTGGGATCCTCTGCGTCGAGGATGGTGTTGTCGACGCGATAGTCGCCGTGCACGATGGACGCGGCCGAGCGGGTGGGCACCGCAGCTTCGAGCGCACGGTGCAGTCGGTCGACGTCGGGTAGCTCACGAGTCTTAACCGTCTGCCACTGCCGAGCCCACGTGGCGACCTGACGGGTGACGAAACCGTCGGGGCGGCCGAACTTCTCGAGACCCACCGACATGGGATCGACGGCATGAAGTGCGGCGAGTACGCGCACCAACTCGGCGGCGTTGCCCGCGACCTGCGTATCCGTCAGATCGTCGAGGTCCTCGCGCGTGCGGACGACTCGCCCCGGAACGAACTCCACGACGGTCATGGGCGCGCCCAGTGCGGAACCGTCACGGTCGAATGCGACGGTCCGCGCGACCGGTACATCGGTGGATGCGAGTGCGTCGGTGACGGCCCACTCGCGGGCCATATCGTGTGCGGAGGGCGTGAGCCCACTGGTGGGAGGTCGACGGACGACCCAGGTGGAGGTGTCGTCGTACGCCCTGTAGGTGAGGTTCGATCGCCCGCCGCTGATCATTTCGACGAGCAACGTGCCGTCGACCTCGATCCCGTTCTCCCGCAGGAACCGTTCCAGCGCATCACGATTCATGCCCGGCAATTCGCTCACGACTGTGCCTCCCGCGCTGCGCGCTTGGCTGCACCGATCGTTCGCTTGGCGATGGCCCACCGGTGCACCTCGGACGGGCCGTCGTAGACGCGGAACGGACGTACCTCACGCGAAAGCCTGGCCAACGGAAGATCGTCGGAAACCCCGAGACCCCCGCACATCTGGATGCTGCGGTCGACGATTCGGAAGATGGCTTCGGCGGCGAACGTCTTGGCGATGGACGTCTCGTTGCTCGCGTGCCCGCCTCGATCCAACTCGAAGCAGGCAACGGTCAGCAGTGCCCGGGTAGCTGCGATGTCGATCTCGTTGTCCGCGACCATCTTCTGCACCATGCCGAGATCCCCGAGCTTTCCGCCGAACCCTTCACGCTGGGCCACCTGAGCGACGGCGATGTCGTGGGCCCGTCTGGAGGCTCCGAGCCAGCGCATCACATGTGTCATGCGAGCGGGCCCCAGGCGCACCTGTGCGTAGGCGAAGCCCTCGTCGACGGCCCCCAGGACGTTCTCGTCGGGGACGAACACGTTCTCGAAGAACACCTCGCAATGTCCACCGATCATCGCTTTGTCGAGAGTGCCGATGTGGCGGCCGACGGCGATGCCCGCGGTGTCGGCGGGTGCCAGGAACATCGTGGCACCGCCTCGGTCGCCGGGCTTGCCGGATGTCCGAGCCATGATGATGAAGAACCCCGCACCGTCGGCACCGGTGATGAACCACTTGTGCCCGTTGATCTTCCAACCACCGTCGACCCGGACGGCGGCAGTGGTGAGGGCAGCGGGATCCGAGCCCGCACCCGGTGCCGGCTCGGTCATCGCGAAGGCCGATCGTTGGTCACCGCGAGCGAGGGGAGCGAGAAACTGCTCCTTCTGCGCTGCAGACGCGATGTGAGCGAGCATGTGGACGTTGCCCTCGTCCGGCGCGCCGAGGTTGAGGGCGATCGGACCGAACAGTGAGTAGCCGGCTTCCTCGAACACAGGCGCGCGGTCGCTCATCGAGAGCCCGTGGCCTCCGTACTGGACCGGCGCATGCGGCGCGAACACGCCGGCATCTCGAGCGGCTGCCTGCATCTCGATGCGCAGCTCGTCGCCGCCGGCGTCGGCGATGTTGCCCAGGAACCGGTCCTCGATGGGGAGTACGTACTCGCGAGTGAACGTCCGAGTCCGATCGATCAGCTTCTCGATGTCGGGGTCGTACGTCAGATCGATGGCCACGATATGCTCCCTGTCCGGTACCGACCGAACACTCGCTCGGTCTCTGGAAGGTTGACACAATCGCTCGATCGGGTCAAGGATTCCGGGGCAGCTACTGCTGCCCGCCGGTCGCAGCACCGACCGTACGACGGGCAATGTCGAGGTAGACCGCCACCAGCTCGCTCGGAGGCAGCGGCCCCTCGGGGCGATACCACGTGGCGACGCCGATGCACATCGTCGTGACGGCTCGACTGGCGTCTCTCGGGTGTGGAGTGTCGAACAGGCCTGCATCGACACCGGCGGCGACGATCGCGTCGAGCAGTCGCTGTTCCTCGTCGCGTTTGGAGATGTAGGCGGCGCGATTCGCAGGATCGAGGCTGCGGATTTCCGTCGAGCACACGAAGGCGGCGTCGCGCCTGTGAATGTGGAACAGCAGCAGGGCTTCGACGACGGCGTCGAAACGGTCACTCGGCGACGAGCCGGCACCGGCCTCTGCCGATCGGGTTCGTTCCAACAGCTCGTCCATCGACGCGTCCATGATGCCGACCAGCAGAGCCTGCTTCGACGGAAAGTGGTGGTAGAGACCGGGAACGGACAGGCCGGCTCCGGCCGCGATCTGCCGTACCGACGTTCCGTGATAGCCCTGCTCGACAAACTTGTTCAACGCCGACGCCAAGGCAGGGGAGAGGTTCGAGCCCTCGTACGTTCGCCAGGTGCCGGTCGCGGTCATGCGCTTACCGTAGATGCCCGGGCGACGGGTGTGGTCCCGGAAGCACCCGGTTGACACTTTCGCTGTGATCCGTAACACTCGAAGAAGTGACCGAGCGAGTGCTCGGTCGGTCGATCTCGGTCAGGTCAATGTTCGATCGAAAGAGTCCTCGATGCCCCTCATCATCCTCGATGCCTGGCGCGCCCGGGTGCGCCGGTCGCCCGATCGGCCCGCGTTGGCGTACTTCGACGCCGTTCTCTCTGCCCGCGAGGTCGACGAGGCCTCGGACGCTCTCGCCGCCGCGTTCGCGGACCGCGGAGTCACTCGTGGCGACCGCGTCGGGATCTATCTGCAGAACGTTCCCCATTACGCCCTGACGTTCTTGGCGCTGTGGAAGATCGGCGCTGTGGCTCTGATCCTGAATCCGATGTACCGCAACAGAGAACTACGGCACCTGCTCGACGACGCGGAGCCCGTCGCCCTCGTGTGCGACGAGGCTGATCTCGAGGCGCTCGAAACCTCGTTGCAGGGCAGTACGATTCGGTTCTTCGTGAGCACAAGCGGACTGGATCTGCAGACTCGCGACGATCCGCGTGTGTTCACCGCGACGACGCGCATCACGCCGACGCCCGAGAACGACCTGCTCGGTCTCGTCGAGGCCTACCGAGGTCGCGTGATGGACGAATTCGCACCGCAGCCGGACGATCTGGCGCTGTTGGCCTACACCTCCGGAACCACGGGGCCGCCCAAGGGGGCTCGGATCTCGCACGCCAACGCGTTCGCGACGGCCTCGGACTTCGGTGAGCGTGCGGGTACGGAGGACGGGGACGTCGTGTTCGCCGTCGCGCCGCTGTTCCACATCACCGGGGCCATGCTCGATGCCGCTGTGGCTATGGTGCGGGACTGCGTGCTCGTGTTCGCTCACCGCTTCCATGCGGGCGTCACGTTGGACGCTTTCGTCGAGCATCGGGTCACGTACACCATCGGGTCCATCACCGTGTTCAACGCGATCTCCGAGAGCCCGGGCGCCGACCGCGCGCATTTTGCCTCGGTGAAGGCGCTGTACTCGGGCGGCGCGCCCATTCCTCCGGCCACCGTCTCCGCGTTCGAGGCGAAGTTCGGGTGCTACATCCACAATGCGTACGGAATGACCGAGACCACCGCCGGTGTGATCGCGGTGCCGCCCGGACTCCGGGCACCCGTGGACACGTCGAGCGGATCGCTGTCCGTCGGACTGCCGCTTCCTCGCGTGCGGCTGCGCACACTCGACCCCACCGGGCGACCCACCGAGCCGGGAGTTGCCGGCGAGTTGGAAGTGTCCGGGCCACAGGTGGTCTCGGGATACTGGAAGAACCCGGAGGCGTCGGCGTCGACGATGCCCGAAGGTCGCCTGCACACCGGGGACGTAGCGGTCATCGACGAACAGGGATGGGTCTATCTCGTCGACCGGCTGAAGGACCAGATCAACGTCTCCGGATACAAGGTCTGGCCCCGAGAGGTCGAGGACGCCCTCTACGAACACCCGACGGTATTCGAAGCCGCCGTGGTCGGTCGTCCCGACACCTATCAAGGGGAGTCGGTGGTCGCGTACGTGTCGGTCCGCAGTGGTTCGGCCGTGACCACCGACGAGCTGATGGCCTTCGCGCGCGATCGGCTCGCTGCCTACAAGCGTCCGAAAGAAATACACATCATCGACGAGCTGCCCAAGACACAGACCGGGAAAATTCGTCGCGCAGCACTCAAACCTGTTTCAGCACTGACTCACTCGAGCGAAAGTGGTACCTCATGACCGTCGGATCACCCCGCGACACACGCTCGACACCGGACATCTCCTCGCGGAAGAAGTCGTTGTTCGCCAGCACGATCGGCAACGTACTCGAGTGGTACGAGTGGAGCGCCTACGCGGTGTTCGCACCGTTCATCGCCGCGGCGATGTTCAGCCAGACCGATCCGGTCTCGGCCCTACTGTCCACGTTGGCGGTGTTCGCCGTCGGATTCCTGATGCGGCCGCTCGGCGGCATCGTGTTCGGACGGATCGCAGACAAGAAGGGGCGCAAGTTCGTCCTCGTCACCACCATGTTGATGATGGCCGCCGGAAGCCTGCTGATCGGCATCATGCCCACCTACGGTGCGATCGGGGCCTGGGCGTCGGTGCTGCTGCTGCTCGCACGCGTCATGCAAGGTTTCGCCCACGGCGGCGAGTCGGCGACGGCCTACTCGTACGTCGGCGAGATCGCGCCACCGAACCGACGTGGGATGTGGGGAAGCGTCGCATTCGTTGCGATCTTCGGCGGCTCGGCACTGGCGTACACCGTCGGTGGCGTCATCACCTCGACACTGTCCGAATCGGCTGTCGGTCAATGGGGTTGGCGTATCCCGTTCCTGCTCGGTGCAGTTCTGGCACTGTTCGCGTTGTACCTGCGCAAGAACATGGACGAGAGCGACGTCTTCGATTCGGAGCAGAACAAGGTGAAACAGGCACCGATCGCACGAAAGACGGTTGTGAAGGCAATCGTGTTGATGATCGGCATGACGTCGGGAATCACAGCGGCGCATTACACCTGGACCTCGTACGTGTCGACATTCGCCATCACGCAGCGCGGGATGAATCCCGATACCGCGTACTGGATGCTCGTCATCGCGCAGTTGATTGCGTTGGTGTCGCTGCCGTTCTTCGGTCGTCTCTCGGACTCGATCGGTCGCCGGCCGATGCTGGCTGCCTTCGCCGTGTTGATGTTCGTTCTGCAGATCCCTCTGACGATGATGATCTCGACGCAGTGGTGGACGTTGCTGCTCCCGTCGACAGTTGCCCTGCTCGTCATCGCCGTCCCGGCTTCGATTCTGTCGTCGACGTTGTCGGAGAGTTTTCCCACCCGACTCCGCACGCAGGCAATCGGATTCGCGTACTCGTTCTCGGTAGCGGTGTTCGGTGGAACAGCGCCCTATCTCAACCAACTCTTCCTCGGCCTCGATCTGGGCTGGGTGTTCGGCGTGTACATCATGTTCCTGGCCGCCTTGACCGGTGTCGCCTGCTTCTTCATGAAGGAAACCAAGGGAATTCGACTCGAGGACGTCTGATTCGACCTCGGCCGATCTTGCTCCTGACGCGACGTGAGGTTCTACCGTCTGGTTCATGAACAGCAAAGGTCCGATCACCTGGGGAATCGGTGACGTCGCGCGTCGAACCGGCGTCACCGAACGCACGTTGCGGTACTACGAAGAACTGGGTTTGCTCGCCCCGGACCGAGACGGAGGGGGTAGGCGTCGGTACGACGGAGGAGATATCGATCGGCTGTACCGTATTCGACTGCTTCGAGAATTGGGAACTCCGCTCGCCGATGTCGATCCGGACGCGGCGGATTTCCAGCACCTGACTCGGCAACATCTGGCCGACCTGGACCGTCGGCTGGCGGAGCTTGCTCGGGTGCGCGAACGGGTTCGTGCGGTCGAGGACCGACTACTGCACGGTGCTCTTCTCGGCGACGACGCGCTGTTGGATCTACTCTCGTGCCTGTCGACCGAAGAGCCGGCGGTGACCGGTCGGACCACGTTGTTGGTCTACCGCGACATCGCAGCGGCCCACTCCTACCTCGTAGACGTGCTGGGACTGGCTCCGGGACCGATCGAATACGACGGTGACCGAGCGGTCCACGGAGAGGTTCACGCCGGTGACGGTGTTGTCTGGTTGCACCGCGAGGCTCCTGAACATCGAATGGTTTCGCCCCTGACCAACGGCATGGTCACCGCCTCGCTCGCGGTCCTGATCGACGACGTCGACGGCCATCACGCTCGAGTGGCCGCAACCGGGGCAGCGATCGACTACGCGCCCGCCGATATGCCCTACGGCGTCAGGGAGTACGGCGTTCGTGATCCGGAGGGGCATCTGTGGTCCTTCCAGACGCCGATCGCAGAACCTGTGGTGTCCTGAACCCGCTCTGCCCCAGCGGATCTATCGGTGATCGAGCAGTGACGTCGATGCCGTGTCGGCGAGGTCACTGCCTCCCAGCAGACGCATGAGCAGAAGGCCGTCGAGCACAGCCACAGCAGCGGCAGCCTCTCTGCGTCGGTAGTCCTGGTCCCCGACGACGAAGCCTCCGAGCCATTCGATCCAGCCCTCCACCAAGTGCGAGGCCACGGATTTGTAAGGCTCGATTCCTGCTGTTGCTTGTCCGATGGCCTCGAAGTAGAGCCCGAACAGCGGATCGCACTCGGGCTGTGCCACCACCGGCCACGCCGTCGCGACGAGTGAGCGGTGGTCGTTCATCGGCATCGAGAACGCGGCGGCCAACACGTGTTGCAGTCGATCTCCGACTACCGACAGAACGGACGTGACGAGCTCGTCCTTCGTCGGGAAGTAGTAGACGACCATGCGATCACTGATCTTCAAACGCGATGCGAGTCTGCCGAAGGTCAAGCGGCTCAGGCCGTCTTCCAGGGCGGCCTCGAGTGCCACGGACAGTATCTCTTCGCGTGAATGTTTCTTGACCACACCTTGATCGTAGTGGTCACTACAGGTACCTTCTCTTGTAGTGACCACTACAACTCGAAGGAGACGTCATGCGTACACGTTCGACTCCCTTGCTCGCACTGTCGGTTCTGCGATCGACCGCCGGACTGATCTCGTGGGCGAGTCCCGCACATTCGTGGCGTGCCTTCGGCCTCGGACCCATGCATCAAGTCGGAAGTGCGGGGGTGGCGACGCGCCTGTTCGGAGTCCGCGATCTCGCGCTGGGAATGGCGCTGCACCACCCATCCGCGGACGTTCGCAAAGCAGCCGTGGAGGCCGGCATCGCGATCGATGTCCTCGACGTCGCGGCAAGTGTGATCGGTCGTCGGGCAGGTGCGCCGGCTGCGAGTCTGGCCGGAGTGGCGGCCGGCGCAACGCTGTTCGTCGTACTGGGCGTGACGATCATCGCGGACTCGGCCGCTTCGTGATCATCCGCATCACCGGCGTCTCGTTCGGGTCGCTGTACTCTCTTGTGCGCGGTGAGGGGCGGTACTGCGGTGTTCTCGCCGTAGTCCATCCGATGATCTAGCTTTGACGGTATGCGTCGGCTCGGCGCGGTGGACCTCCGGCAGAAGGACGCACTCCCATGACCGATGACACGCTGGCCGACTTCGAGCGAACCGAGTTCACCGCGGACGGGCGGACAGCGCCCGTGTATCGCATCGGAACCGGACCGGCTGTGATCGTGATGTCGGAAATGCCGGGCATCACTCCGAGGGTCGCGGACTTCGCGAGAACCGTCGCCGGAATCGGTTGTACGGCCGTCGTTCCGCACCTGTTCGGAGTCGACGGCAAGGATCCGCTGGCTGCGCCACTGGGAGCGCTCGGCACCGTTGCCACCATGTCCCGCGCCATGGTGCCGGCGTGCATCAGTCGCGAGTTCACCATCCTGGCCACCGGGAAATCGTCACGGGTCGTGGTGTGGCTGCGCGCCCTGGCAGCGCAGGAGCACGAGCGCTGCGGCGGACCAGGCGTCGGTGCCATCGGAATGTGCTTCACCGGCGGGTTCGCTCTCGCCATGGCGGCGGACGATCGACTGATCGCACCGGTGCTCTCGCAGCCGTCACTTCCGTTCGCGGCATCGAAGTCCCGCAGTCGATCGATCGACATCACCCAGGGCGACCTGGACAAGGTGAAAAGTCGTTGTGCGGCAGGCGAGCTCACGGTCCTGGGGATGCGTTTCGAAGGCGACAAGATGTGTCCGCCCGCGCGATTCCAGTGGCTGCGTGAGCAACTCGGCGACGCATTCGTCTCGGTGGAATTGCCCGACTCCGCCTTCAACCCGGAAGCATTCGGACCGCCGCATTCCGTCGTCACCGAAGGACTGATCGACGAGCCGGGGGAGCCGACACGGCAGGCGCTGGATCAGGTACTCGATCTGTTCCGTAAGCGGTTGCTCACGACAGATTGAGCAAGCGAACGTCCGGCCGGTGGACCGAGATTCATGCCCAGGGAACGGTGGCCTGTAGAACCGCCTCCGTCAACGCGCCGGTCCGCAGTGCCGTCACCGTCTGATATTCCGGATCGGCCACCATCTCGCTGAATGCCGTGCGCGAGGGGTACTGCACCAGCAGGACCGCATCCCAGGCCTGACCGTCGTCGGCTACCAACGCCGTCGAACCGTCGCCCGCATACAGCACCGTCGCGCCGTAGCGCGGAAGGAACGTCTCGTCCAGTGCTTTCGCATATTCTGCGTATGAATCGCGGCCATCGTCGGCGAACCGCAGCAGGTTGAGCATCACCACAGGACCACCGGGGTCTTCTTCCAGATAGCGCTTGAGGTCTCTTCCACGGGGATCTACAGCCATCGATCGAGTATGCGTCAGCCGACGATCCGATGGAGCAGAAACCACACTCGCAACGACTTACCGGTCGGCGGCGGCGACCCCGAGCGACAGATGTCCCCACGGGCGCAGCAGTCGGGGCCCGGGTAGCCGGTCGGTGTCCAATTCCTCCATCGTGAAGCCGGCGTCCGTCACCAATTCGGGGACATTACGAACGAGGTGGCATCCGCCGGCGACGCGTTGCTCGATGCCGTCGAGGCGACGCTGCCACGCGGCAACGCGTGGGTCCGGGGACAGACCGTGCTCGAGGAAGAACAACTTGCCGCCAGGACGAAGCACGCGTCCGATCTCACGCAGTGCACGAGCGGGGTCTGGCACAGTACACAGCGTGAACGTGCTGACCGCGGCGTCGCAGCTGTTGTCGGGCAGCGGAAGCGACTGTCCGTCGAGTCCCACGAAATGGATCGGAATCGATGACGCAGCAATGCGGTCGGCTGCCAGATGCCGCGCACCGAGAGACGGCTCGACGGCGGCGACGGACGTCACCGCACTCGGGTACACCGGAACGTTGGTGCCGGAGCCGAACCCGATCTCCACGACGTCGCCGCTGAGCCCGGAGAGGGCGCGGGTCCGCAAGCGGTGCACGTAGGACCCGTCGAGCACGACGTCGATCAGTCGGGGGAGTAGGCGGTCGGACCACAAGGCCACGGTGTTTGGCTTTCGTCGTCGGTGCGGTGTCTGTCTGTTCACTGCATCGGTTCCCCGGTGGTATCGAAAACCCAGCACGGACAGCGGCGAAGCGCCACCGGATGCAGATACAACCGACAGTATCGGTGACACCGCTGCGTGACAGCTCCTCGGGGAAACTCGACCAGTCGTTCAGCGAATCGAGCCGCTGTGGGACCCCCGAGACGGTGGTTCCATGGTCAACGGTAGAACTGGAAGAGCGGGAAAACCGGTGACTCGATGAATGGGAAGTGTGTCGTCCATGACCGATGTTGAGAAAGTGACCGTATTCGGAACTGGAGTGCTCGGTTCACAGATCATGATGCAGGCTGCGTACCACGGAAAAACCGTTGTGGGATACGACATTTCCGACGAATTGCTGGCCAAACTGCCGGATCGCTGGGAATGGATGCGCGGATACTACAAGCGTGACCTGAAGACCTTCGACGAGGCGCGCTTCGACGAGGCCATCGAATCCATCACGACCACCACCAGCGTCGCGGAAGCCGTTTCGGACGCCGACCTGGTGATCGAAGCAGTTCCGGAGGATCTCGAGCTGAAGAAAAGTGTCTGGTCGGATATCGGCGCGTCCGCCCCGCCGAAAACCATCTTCGTGACCAACTCGTCGTCGCTACTGCCCAGCAGTTTTGCGGAGGCTACCGGGCGGCCGGAAAAGTTTCTTGCACTGCACTTCGCCAATCTCGTGTGGCGGTACAACACAGGTGAGGTGATGGCAACTGCTGCAACAGATCCCGTTTATTTCGATACCGCATTGAGCTTCGCTTCGGAGATCGGTCTCGTTCCCGTTCCGGTCCGAAAGGAAGTTCCGGGATACGTGTTGAACAGTCTTTTGATTCCGCTGCTGCAAGCAGGAGCCAACCTCTACGTCGGCGGGGTTGCCAATCCGGCGGACATCGACAACGTGTGGCGCATAGCCACCGGGGCGCCCGCCGGTCCGTTCCAGATATACGACACGGTCGGCTTCAACGTCGCAGCACACATCGCCCGCGCACACGGCGGCGAGGATCAGGTCAAGTTCGCCGATCTTCTGCAGAAGGGTATCGACGCGGGAAAGACGGGCCTCGGGGACGGTGAGGGCTTCTACACGTACGATTCCGACGGCAAGCGTCTCGATGCTGTCGAGTCGTGGAACATCAACTGAATCGCTCGATCACTGTCCCATTCAGGTGGACGAGACCGCGAAAAGATTCATGCATGGGTGCCCATTGTTCGACGGTCTCGTTGTCGGTGTCTCCAGCATGCCACCGCTTGGATCGTCGGACATTCGTGCGCCGCAGCGATGGCCGCCGAGCCGGATCAACCGAGTTGCCGCAGTTGAATCGCAGTGTCCAACGCGAGTCGATGCCATGCAGATCGCGGATCTCGGCCGGTCAGTTCCTGGGCTCGGCGCAGTCGGTAGCGCAGAGTCTGCGGATGCACATGCAACTGTGCCGCGGCGGCCGTGGCGGTGCCGGTGGCGATGAAGGCCGAAAGCCCGTCGAGGATATGCTTGTTCGCCGACTCGGTGAGCGAGCCGAGAACGGTGCGCACCACCTCGCTCGTGTCCGCGGTTGACCGTGCGGTCAACAGTGCCAGCAACTGGACGTCGCCACTGTCGAGCACGGCACGGTCGTCGAACGCGTGGTCCGGTGCCGTGTCCAGCGCCTCCGAAGCGAGTCTCCACGCACGTCCGACACCGGCAATGGTCGATCGCACTACCAGGCACCCGCGCAGCATCATCTCGTTACAGGCGGCCTCGACCTCGGTGCGCTCGATGGCATTGGGCAACAACAGGATTGCGCGCTGATCACGCCGAGTGCACAGATGGCTTCGTCGAGTAGACTGTGCCGTGCGGTCGGGTGGGGTGAGTCCCAGTGCGAGAACGAGAGATTCGACGGTGTCGTCGGTGAGTGACCTGCCTGCGTCCATCGGCTCCACCACCAGCACATTCGGGTGAGTAGGCAGCTCGAGGTCCAGTTCGCGGACGCGATCGGCCAGCGCCCCGGGCGAATTCTGCCTGCCTGCCACGAGGTCGTCGAGCAAGAGCGCATGCGCCTGTGCACGATTGGATGTGAGCTGTTCGCGGGCAACGATATACGCGCCGATGATCTCCTCGGATATCGCATCGATGGCGTCGAGCACGCCGAGGCTGAGTTCGGCGATGTCCGGCGGTTCGAGTGCATCGAGATACTCGGTGGTCACGTGCCGAACGAACACGCTCGACGCGACTCGGTACGCTCGGAGCACGTCGGCCAACGGCCGCCCGTCGGCGGCGCGCGCGGCACCGATTGCGCGGAATCTACTGTGATCTCGCTCGTCGATGGTCGAGTCGCCGCCCGCCCACAACGTCATCAGGCGTCGCAACGACCAATACGCGATTGCCTCCACATCGGCCAGTTGAGGCCCGTGCAGGTTGCGGTATACCGGGATTGCGTCGCGAACGGCCTGCACTGCCGACGCCACGACGGCGACCAGCTCCCCTTCGATCTCGGCGACCACCGCGGCTCGGGCTGGGTACATCGCGGCATCGTGTCACAGTTTGTCAGTTGCTGATAGACCGATTCATCATTGGTGCAGATTTCCTTGAGTTACGGTGCTCACGACAGCACAGTCGAGGGAGACAGCCGAGTCGAACAGAAGAGTGGGGCCAATGGACGCAGACGTGATCGTGGTGGGTGCCGGCCTGGCAGGTCTGGTGGCAACCGCCGAATTGGCCGACGCCGGAAAACGGGTCCTCCTCCTCGACCAGGAGCCCGAACAGAACCTGGGTGGTCAGGCGTTCTGGTCGCTCGGCGGTTTGTTCATGGTCGATACGCCGGAGCAGCGGCGCATGGGTATCAAGGACTCTGCAGAACTGGCGTGGCAAGACTGGCTCGGCACCGCGACATTCGACCGCGGCATCGACGATCCCGCAGGCGAGGACTACTGGGGTCACCAGTGGGCGCGCGCGTACCTCGACTTCGCAGCGGGGGAGAAGCGCTCGTGGCTGCATGCACAGGGGATGCGCTGGGTTCCCATCGTCGGATGGGCCGAACGCGGTGGATACCTCGCCGAGGGCCACGGCAATTCTGTGCCGCGTTTCCACCTCACCTGGGGGACCGGCCCCGGCGTTGTCGCACCGTTCGAGCGGCGCGTGCGCGAGGCGGCCGACAAGGGATTGGTGCGCTTCGGTTTTCGGCACCGGGTGGACGAGTTCGTCGTCAGTGCAGGTGCGGTCGAAGGCGTCCGCGGCGCTGTCCTCGAAGCCAGTGCAGCAGAGCGCGGTACGGGTAGTACTCGCGTCGAGGTGAGGGAGTTCGAGCTGCGCGCCGGGGCCGTGCTCGTCACCGCTGGAGGCATCGGTGCCAATCACGATCTGGTGCGGGAGAACTGGCCGGCCCGGTTGGGATCAGCTCCGAAGTCTCTGATCTCGGGAGTTCCCGAACATGTCGACGGCCGGATGCTCGGCATCACCGAGAAAGTCGGGGGCCGTCTGGTCAACAAGGACCGCATGTGGCACTACACCGAGGGAATCAAGAACTGGAACCCGATCTGGAAGAACCACGGAATCCGAATCATTCCCGGTCCCTCGTCCATGTGGTTCGACGCGCGTGGTCGACGCTTCCCGGTTCCGAACTTCCCGGGATTCGACACCCTCGGAACGTTGAAAGCCATCCAGGACAGCGGATTCGAGTACTCCTGGTTCGTCCTCACCCAGAAGATCATCGAAAAGGAGTTCGCGCTCTCGGGATCGGAACAGAATCCGGACATCACCGGCAAGAACCTCAAGCTCGTTCTCAGCCGGGTGTTGCCCGGTGCCAGCGAACCGGTCGAGGCGTTCAAGAAGAACGGCGAGGATTTCGTCGTCGCCGACTCCCTCGGCGACCTCGTCCAGGGAA
Source organism: Rhodococcus sp. ARC_M5 (assembly GCF_022810405.1). Taxonomy (GTDB): domain Bacteria; phylum Actinomycetota; class Actinomycetes; order Mycobacteriales; family Mycobacteriaceae; genus Rhodococcoides; species Rhodococcoides navarretei. The sequence continues at coordinate 596,210 of NZ_JALGQE010000001.1, read as the reverse complement.
TGAACAAGATTGCCGGTGAGGACCTGATCGACCTCGCCGATCTGCGGCGGCAGATCGAGGCCCGCGACCGTGAGGTCGACAACCCCTTCACCAAGGATCTACAGATCTCTGCTATCCACAACTCGCGTCGTTCGCGCGGAGAGCGGATCGCGCGTACCGCGTCACCCCACAAGATCCTCGATCCCAAGTCGGGTCCGTTGATTGCCGTGCGCCTGAATATCATCACGCGAAAGACATTGGGCGGCATTCAAACCGACCTGCAGGGGCGCGTCCTCGACGGCGACGGACAGGCGATCGAGGGACTGTGGGCGGCCGGTGAGATCGCCGGATTCGGCGGCGGAGGCGTGCACGGATACCGCTCACTGGAAGGAACGTTCCTGGGTGGGTGCATCTTCGGTGGCCGACAGGCCGGACGTGCGCTCGCAGCGCAAGCGTGACGAGCTCTCGCGTCAGCCAGCGGAGTCTCCGATCGACTCGATGATCGTTCGGGCACACAGAGCCGGGTCGTCGATCATCGGAACATGGCCGACGCCGGGCAAGGTGACGAACCGGGCATGAGGGAGCCGCTGCTGGGCAACGGGAACGAATTCCGCCGAGGGGAAGATTCGATCGTGAGCGGCCCACGCGACGGTGACCGGGCACGGTGGATCGACGAGTGGATCCATGCTCTCGCGGGTGTTCAGCAACTCGTACGCCGCGTCGCACCCTACGAGATCCTGGAACGATCGACGGGCCTGCTGCGTCGTCATTCGGTATCCGTGTACCGCGATGTCACGCATGGCAATTCGGCGAACGAGGCCGAACGTCATCAGCGGCGGGGCGAGACGCCGAGTGGCGTCGGCCAACTTCTTGGTGCGGATCAAGGTGGCTCGGCTGGCCCCGGGCTTCCCGTCCTTCGCCCACAGTCCTGCAGGTGAGAAAGCGCAGACCGATCGTGCGCGCCCCCGCCTCGCCAGTTCGACGGCCATCCATCCGCCCATCGAGTTTCCGGCGACGTGAACTGCACCCAGCCCACGCTCGTCGAGTTGGCGTTCAGCAGCGTCGGTGACGGCCGCAATCGTCGCTTCGGTGCCGAGCTCCGGACCTCCGCGGTGACCGGCCGCGGTGGGAACGATGACGTCGAACCTATCGGTGAGAAGCGGCACGACGTCGTCCCACGCTGCTCCCGACATGGTGACGCCGTGCAGCAACATCAATGCAGGTTTGTCGGTCATCGGCTGAACTCGGCCAGTCGAGTCGAAACCTGTTCCGGGAGGCCATTGTTCTGCTTCTGCGCCGCCGTCAGAACATCGAGGTGGTTGTAGCCGGGCAGCGTGATCGGAATGTCGTTCGGGCTGTCGGACGCACCCAGATCCAGACCACCGTCGCCTTGCAGGGTCAGCACGGGGTTGCGGCTCACGCCGTCGCGGTAGAGGTAGTGGGCGGCAATCGACGGCGCGGTCGGTTGCCCCAGATCGGTGGTGATGGCCGTCGGGAAGTACCACTCGGTGAAGTCGAGTGGTGGTTCGCTCAGGCTCCGCGCGATCTGCGAGATGGAGGTGACTTCCTTCGAGGGATCGGTGTACGAGTTCGGGGTCATCTCGTCGTAGTCCTGCCACGTGTAGACGACGGACGGATCTCCGTAGCTCGTCGGTGCTGCCTTGCGGTCGCTGCCGAACACCTGACCCAAGAACGGAATGGTCGCGATCACGTCGTTCGGCATCGGGAAGTATTTGTCCTGAACGGGTCCGTTGCCGATGAAGCCGACGCTGGTCTGCAGAAATCCGAGTGGCTGAGAATTGTCGTCGAGCAACGCGCCGACGACGGCTTCGTTTGTGGCGTACAGCGTTCTGATGTCGGGCAGCCCGGTCGTGGCCATCAAGGTGTCCTTGGACAGCAAGGTCCGTAGTGTCGCATCGAAGTTGAGGCTGCGCGGTAGTCGGTCGACGACGTCGTTGACTCCCGTCGGGTCCAATCGAGCGGCAAGTCCCGCTATCGCAAGCAGATTCGTCGTTTCCGGATTGATGACGGCGGGCAATCGCGTCACCGGGTACACGTCGGTCAAGGTGCCCGACGCGGCCTCGATCGGCCCGGCGAGCGCCGGCGGGAGTTCTGGAATGTCGAGGTTGCGGATGGGGTTCGGAGGACCGGCCTTGATCACGGTGTCGAGTGCGAAGTACCCGGAGCACTGGTTGTATCCGGCATCATCGGTGGTTGCCGGGTTGCCGTCGAAATCCCAGTTCGCGAAATAACCGGTCAGGAATCCACCGAGGGAATGGCCACCGCACAGCACCTTCTGCTTGCGGATGTTCTGGTCGGGGAGTTCGAGACGCAGCACGTCGTACTGGTCGCGCATCGTCTGCACCAGTCCCTGGTCCTTCAACCACGCGGTGCCTGCGCCGTCGGTGTATCCGGCGAAAGTGCGGCCGTCGGCGGTTCCCCCGGCGAAGTAGTAGTCCGTGGCGATGTCGAGGTCGTTCGCGGCGAGTGCCGCCTGGCTTCCGGTGTGATCCTCCAGGCAGTTCGAGCGACGGTCCAGGGCCCAGAATTCGATGTGTCTGCCCTCGGCAGCTGCTGCGGCGACAGTGTTGCGTGCGACGGACTCGAAGGCACCCGCACCTTCGAACACTCCAGGCTGTGCCACGAGCACTCGGTCGGCGTCCGCTGAATTCTCGGGACCGTCCACGGCTCGGTATCGCAGATAGGAGAGCCGATCGCACTCCGCCGGGTGCGGTTCAGAACCCACGGGAAGCGGGGCATCGAGAACGACCACCGACGCGACGACCCCGGTGACGGGTGAGGACGACGAGATCTCGCGTTCGGTGCGGCCCGGCACAGGCGCCGCAGACACTGCGGCAGGTACCACGGCTGAAATCGACACCACCAGCGACGTGCACACGGCACCACGCACGAACGAACGCCGCGCGAATTCCCCCAGAATTGTCATGGCCCCCACCATCGGCATGAATACATCGTGCGTCTGGGAATCTAGCATCGGACCGCGCCGCGGCGAACGGCTATCGGTCAGAGATCGTCGAGGGTGACCAAGCCGTCCTGCAGTGCGCGGGCCACGAGAGACGCTTTGGTGGGTGCCGCTCGCCCGACAGTGGAATACTTCGCGCGAATTCGAGTCAGGTGGGTGTTGACTGTGCCGAGCGCAATGTGCAGAACCGCACACACTTCCTGCTTGGAGTCGCAGCGCAACCACGCACCCAGGACTGCGATCTCGCGCGCGGTGAGGCCAGGATCGGCGAAGTCGGACGTCTTGCCATGTGACCGGGATCTGTCGGTGCTGGGGGTCGAGACGGTCCGAGACCTCATGGTCGATGCGCTGCGGCGTGGTGCAAAGCGCTGCGAGGGCTGAGCCGTCGGAACGGGTATGGGCTGGATCGGTGTGGTGGTAACACCCGAATCCATCGTTCGCATCACATTCGCCCCCGCTGTCCGTGTTGGGTGTTTCGATCATCCGACCACGGCGGAAAACATGAAACAACACCACCGAGTTCGAGCTCGAGCACGGTTTTGTAGCGGGTTATCGGGCATTTTTTATAGAGTTGTAAAACTCATGGCCGGGCAAATCCGGTTGCTATGGTTCGATGTCCACAAGGTCACACATTCGTAGGCGGCTGTCGTTGAGCACGAAATCCACACCACGTGAACAACTGCTCGGGGCGGGGCTGCGTTTGCTGGCCGACCTCGATATGTCGGTGCTGGCCAAATCGTTGTCCATTGCCGCGATCGTGGACGAGGCGGGACTGTCGCATCAGACTTTCCACAACGTGTATCCCGGCTCCTCCCGCGCCGAGGAGCGCGGCGGCAAGGAAGCGTTCGTGGAGGATCTACTCACACACGTGTCGTTGCAGTACTCACCGCCCGATGAATCCGGCGAGCAGCCTTCCGTCGAACTCGCGGTCTATTTCGAGCACCTGATCTCGGGCTTGATGCGGAGAAGGATGATCGGCGGCATGATCGCCTCCGATCATGCCGGGGACCGATCGTCGCTGGCACCGGAATTCGATGCCATGGATCGCGCCGCCGAGAGCACAATCCGCAACCGACTTCGTGCTCGCGGCGGTTCGGTGAAAAGGCCTTTGACGGTAGCCGACCTGTCCACGGTTTTCGTCGCTCTGCTCGACGGGCTTGCCTTCCGGGAGACGCTCAGCCCGGGAACGATCTCCGCGGCACGGGTGTCCGAGGTAGTCGACTCGTTACTGGACTGGGCGGTGGACCCGGTGCACTCGGATCGATGGCAGGGCACCGCGCAGCAGGTCGATACTCCGCCATCACTCGAATCCCTCGATCTTTCCAGGGTCGATATCGAATCCGATGTCATCGCGGCCACCGAGGCGCTGTTCTCGGAACACGGCTATTTCTCGGTCACTCTTGCCGACATCGCGTCGGCCTCCTCTCTGAGCGTCACCGATCTCAAACGATTGTTTCCCAGCAAAGTCGACATCATCGTTGCCGCGCTGACACCCGAGTTCGAGCGGGTCCTCCGACTGGGTCGCGCAGATGCTCGTCTCGAAGTGGAACCGGTTGTCGCCCTTACCCGTACGGTGAACCGGCTGGCGGAGTTCGTGGCGAGTAATCGGGCGATGAGCTCGGGAATGTTGCTGGCGCTGAGTTTCGAGCAGTTTCACGAGCCCGGTACCGTCACCACCATCAGGGAACATCTTCCGGTGCCGTCAGCGCTCATTCCGGTCATCGAAAGCGGGCAGCGCCGAGGTGATTTCGCCACCGATGCGTCTGCACTCGAATTGGCCACGATACTCGCCAACAACGTGGTGATCAGATCTGTGACGCGGTCTGCCGAGCCCCCAGAGGAGGTCGCCGACGTTGTTCTGAGGGTGTTCCTGTCCGGAATGCTGTCTCGGTGATCGAGGCCTGGTGCGATAATCACGCCTCGGCCGAGCTTCAGTCAGGAAGAGGGACCTCGAAGGCGAGCAGTGCGACGTCGTCCTGCAGGCCGTCCCCGAAGGAGGCCAAGAGCGACGTGAGGTCGTCGACGATCTTCGGTGCCGTCGTCGGACCCTTTCCGGCAGCGAAAGATTCGAGGCCACCGTCGTCGTCGAAGCGCGTCCGCCCGGGTCCGACGATCGCCTCGGTCAACCCGTCGGTGTAGAAGGCCATGACGTCACCGGGTCGCAGCGTCACCGATGCAGACGCGAAATGCGGTTCGGCCAATGCTCCGACCAACTGGCCACCGGTGGTGTCGACGAAGTCCACGACCGCGTCGCGAGTGACGCGCAGCGCAGGCGGGTGCCCGCCGCTGGCGAGGTGAACCTCTGCGCCGTCGGGTCCGGGCGAGATGGTGCCGAACACCACCGTGCAGAATCGCGGGTCGTCGCCGTGAAACTCGTGGTGCAGAACGGTGTTGAGGTTTTCCAGCACGGAGATCGGATTGCGGTCGAACACTGCAGCTGCGCGCAGGGTGTATCGGGTCAGCGAGGTGACGGCGGCGGCTCCCGCGCCCTTGCCGCTGACGTCGCCGAGGAAGAATCCCCATGTGTCCTTGTCGAGTGGGAACACGTCGTAGAAGTCGCCACCGACCTCGTCGATCGATGCGGGGTGATAGTGGGCCGCGACGTTCATGCCTGTCGGAGCGGACAGGATCGGGGGCAGCAGGGTGCGTTGCAGGGTCGACGCAAGAATCTGCACCTGCGTTTTCTCCGCCTCTGCCTGCTTGCGTGCTTGTTCCGAGGCGCCGAGTGCGTCCTGTGATCTGTCCAGTGCGGCCTCGGCGGTGTCCTGCGCGGCCTCGGCATTGTCGCGGGCGTCGATCAGATCCTTTTCGCGCACGTGACGCTCGGTCTCGTTGTGCAGCGTCATCGTCACCGTCATGGCCCCCGCGGACGTGCGGAAACTGTTGGCGAGTATCGACACGGCAATTGCGGAGTTGCGTTCGGCGGAGATGGTCAACTTCGCGGAGGCCCCGATCGGAGAGTCGTCCGGTGAGCCCGACGCAACGTCCATCAGCGCCGTCAGTACCGGCTCGAACTCGATCGTGAACAAATCGGTGACCGCTGTTCCTACGAGAGCGTCACGACTGCGTGCAGTGATCCGCGCGGCGGCCGCATTGGCGTACAGGATCCGTGCGGTGGCGACGTCGACCGAGAACACGCCACACGGTGCCGTGTCGAGTAGTTCAGCGGCGGTGGCAGACATGGGCACTCCCTTCGGTCATGACGAGCGGGTGGCAGATCTCGAACGGCCGGCGGAGACCGGGTTCATCCACGTTGCAGTCACGATGGTGCCGAACCCCGGCCGGTGGTCGACGACGAGATCGTCGGCCACCGCAGCAGCGAGTTGCAGACCGTGGCTGCGGTTGGTCGTCGGTGTCGGTGGCCGCCATGTTCCGGTGTCGGAGACCGTGACGGTCAGTGTCTCGTGTTCGTACGCGGCGGTGATGGTCATCGTTCCGGGCTCCGGTGCCGAGCGGTAGGCGTGCTCGACGACGTTGGCGAGTGCCTCGTAGACCCCGAGCACGATGTCGTCGACCAAGGAGTCGCTCACCCCCAGTTCGAGAGCCCAGCTATGCAACCGTCGGCGAACAAATGTCGCTACGGTCGACTCCGCAGGAGCGGTGTGCGTCCAACGCCGAGTCGACGGCGTGGGAGTGACCCCGCTCATGAGCACAGTCCGGACGGGTATCGGCCGTTCATCGAGCGGCCTCGTCGTCGAGGGTCGCCGACTGCACGTGAGCAACCGCATCCGGCACCGTTGTGAACGTGGCCATCACCCGGTCGATTCCACTCAGCTGAACGGGTCGAGTGACGACGCCGTTGACCGCCACCAGCGCCATGCGCGACGCGTCCGGCATGCGGTCGCATACTCGCACCAGCACCGTGATCGCGCTCGACGACAGAAAGCTCACGTCGGTCAGATCGACCACGAGTCCGCCCCTGGCCGTGTCGGCCGCAGGGAAGGCAGTGGCCGACAGCTCCGGGATGGTGTCGAGATCGAGTTCGCCTCGAACGGTCAGCACGGTGGTGGCCTCGTGCTCGGCCGACACGATCTCGAACGGTCCTCCGGTCGGCTCCTCTGACATGCGTTCGACGTTACCTGTTATCGAGTCGGATTCACGACCGAGAGGAATCGACGAACAGCTCGCCCGCGCCCAGCACGTCCAACACCATGCGCACTGATCGTGCGGGGGCAAGTACTCGGATCTTGTCCGGATGCACGTAGGTGGCATCGATGATTGCATTGGCGACGCCGGAGTAGATGAACGACACCTCCGACAGATCGACCGAGACCCGAGTCGATACGGAGGCCAGAAGGTCGAGACTGTGCACGAATTCGGCGCGAGTGGACATGTCCAATTCGCCGAAGGCACGCAGTGTGTTGTGGCCGTTCGGTCGAGTTGTCGTCTCGAGTCGGAACACGCCCTCGTCGTCGCGAATGGAGCGTTCCATGGTTGCGGTGCTCGTCAACATTTGTCTACCTCTTCCCCGAAGCGCTCGTTCCGGTCGGTGACCGCCGGCTGCGAGACGCTGAGTTGTTGTGCAATGAACGATGCCAGTGCGTCATTGCGGAAGGCTCCGTGGTTGAATCTCGAACTGGTAACACAAGGTCACGGTTCGGTAACGGCGCTACCGGGTCAGCGCATCGATGAGGGAACCGGTGATCTTTTTCTTCACCCAGCCGCGCGCACCTCGTTGGCCGAGCGCGGCCCGGGCAGCATTGAGGCCGGCTGCACCGTGCACTCCGCCACCCGGGTGCGCCGATGCCGATCCCAGAAACAGCCCTTCCACCGGGGTTTCCGACCGGCCCAAGCCAGGCGTTGGGCGAAATATCAACTGCTGCTGCAATTGCGCGGTCCCGCCGTTCACCGCACCACCGTGCAGATTGGCATCCGCACCGTGCAGATCGCTCGGGCGTTGCACGACCCGGCCCACGACCGAATCGAGAAAGCCCGGTGCGTGCGCATCGAGGACGTCGTCCACTCGGCCCGCCACGGTGTCTGCCGAGGCATCGTCGACGACGCCCCGCGGGAGATGCGTGTAGGCCCAGGCGCTTTCGGTGCCCTCCGGCGACCTGCTGCGATCGGCGGTGGTCATCTGGCCGAACAGCATGAACGGGCTCTCGGGGAGTACACCGGTGGTGAGATCTGCCGCCCAGTGCACGAGACCGTTGTCGTCCGCACCGAGATGGACGGTGCCGGCATCGGCCAAAGACGGCGAATTCCACGCTATTCGGCGATCGAGAGCGTAGTTCACCTTCACCACCGGGGTGTCCCACTCGAAGGTGCGCAAGTCGTCGTGCACGCGGCGCGGTACGGCGTCGAATGGAAGCAGCGATCCGTACAGCGCCGGTGCGGATACGTCGGCGACGATCGCTCTGCGTGCCCGGAACGTATCTCCGGCCGCGGTGTGCACGGCACGAGCGCGGCCGCCTAGTACATCGATGAGCTCGACCGCTTGACCGCACTCGAGCACCGCACCCGACGCGGCACCACGGCGAATCAACGCGCTCGTCAATGCCGACGATCCACCGACCGGGGCGGGATACCCGACATCCTGGGCCAGCATCGTGAGCAGCCAACCCATCATGCCGCTCACCGGGGCATCGGTCGGGACGTCACCGTGCATCGCGTTACCCAGCAGGAGGCAGCGAGCAGCCTCGCTGTGGAAGAGCTCGTGTGCCATCACCCGGGCGGGGAGGGCCGCGAATCGAGCGAAACGCAGTGTCTCGGGCACCCCGAGGGTGCGGGCGAGGCGAGCCGCGGGGACGACGGGTGGAAACGGGCCGAACAGCGAATTCATGAAGGGCTCGCGAATGCGTTGCCATTGCTCGAAGAGCTCCAGCCAGGTGCGGCCGTCGCGCTTGTCGTGTTCGGAAAGCATTGCCGCAGTGGTCTCCACGTCGTGGTGAACGACCGGTGCGTCGGTGTCCTGCGGAGACAGCGCGTGCCCGTACGCCGCGGGGGAGTGCGACCACTGCAGCCCGTGGCTTTCCAACTCGAGTGCCGTCATGGCAGGCGAGGCGAGAGCCAGTGGGTAGAACGCGCTGAAGAGATCGCTGGTGAATCCAGGAACCAGCGTCGCGCTGCGCACAGCCCCGCCGGGATGTTCGGCAGCCTCGAGGACCACGACGTCCCAGCCGGCGTCTGCCATCGCGGCCGCCGCGACCAAGCCGTTGTGGCCACTGCCGATCACGATCGCGTCGACCTCGGTGGTGGTCATCGGACGGCACTCCTCTGGTCGGTGGTGGTCTTCCCGGTCAGCACGTTACCGGCGACGTACAACGCAACTCCTACGGCGAGGAGCAGTCCGGCACGGAGCCACGTTGCCGCGGACTGTTGAGTCAACAACACAGCGCACGTGATCAGCGCCAGGACGGGGAGCACTGTCGGCGTACGGAAATGGTCGGAGTCGGCCCGATCGCCACGGAGTACGAGCACCGCGATGTTGGTGCTGACGAAGACGAACAGCAGAAGCAGCACGACCGTCTCCGCCAGCGCGGCGACGGAACCGGTGCTGCACAACACCATCGCGACGACCGTGGTGGCGACGATCGCTGCCCACGGAGTCCTGCGGCCCGGCAGAACCTTGGCCAATACGCCCGGAAGCAGACCGTCACGAGCCATGCCGAAGGTCAGTCGCGACGCCATGATCATGGTCAGCAGTGCACCGTTGGCTACCGCTACCAGCGCGACGAGGCTGAAGACCCACGGCGGAATGCCGGCATCGGCAGCGGCGACGACCTCGAGCAATGGGCCGGTCGATTGCGCCAGGGTGTCGGCAGGCACGACCGTCGAGACGGCAAGACCTACGAGCACGTACACCACCCCGGCGATGGTGACGGCACCGAGCAGAGCACGCGGATAGACCCGGCGTACGTCCTCGACTTCCTCGGCGATGTTCGCGGATGTCTCGAATCCTACGAACGAATAGAACGCGAGCAGAGCCGCACCGAGCACTGCGAGCGTCGGAGTTGTCTCGTCGGTGAATTCGAGGACCCTGGACGGCGTGCCGTCGCCCCGGCTCAGGACGAGACCGGCGAGGGCGACGATGAGCACCAGCCCCGATACCTCGACGATCGTCATGGCGAGATTCGCCCGCAACGATTCGGTGATCCCGCGGGCGTTGAGCAGCCCGACCAGTAGCAGGAAGACGACCGCCGCCGGCACAGAAGGCACGTCGAGGAACACGCCCAGGTAGTCGCCCGAGAAGGCGAGCGCCAAGCCTGCGGCGCTGGTGACGCCTGCCGCGAGCATCGAGAATCCCACCAGAAACGACACGAGCGGGCACCCGTAGGCCTGTTGCGCGAACACGGCCGCGCCACCTGCCCTCGGGTACTTGGTGACGAGCTCGGCGTACGAGGCCGCGGTGAGCAGGGCCATCAGCAGCGCCACGAGCATCGGTAGCCAGATCGCTCCGCCGACCTCGCCTGCGATCTCGCCGACCAGCGCGTAGATTCCGGCACCCAGCACATCGCCGAGTATGAACACGAACAGCATTTTGCCCGAGACTGCCTGTCGCAGTGGGGTCTTGCTCATGGAGTCGTGGACCGCTCTGCCAGCAGAGCGAGCCGACGGAGCGCTTCGGCGTTGCGCGGATGTGCCAACAGATATTGCACTCGATTCGGCACCAGGTCGAACGGTGGGGTGATCGCGTGCTCGATGATCTTCATGCGGCAACCGGTGGCAATCGGGTGCAGCCGCACCGTGATCGAGGCCTTGCCGAACGGCAGCGCCCGCGCTTCCAGTCGAAGTTCTCGGTTGACGTGAAGTCCCACCGAACGCGTGACGTCGCTCAGGACCGCGGGCCATGCGCCCACCGAATGGTGGATCGCGGAGCCCGGGGCGGGCCAGGTGTCGTCGACCGCGCGAATACGGGATGCGCCGACCACCCAGGTGGCGTACGTCCATCCGTTCGCGAGAACGTTCCACACGTCCTCGCAACTGGCTGTCGTGTTCCTGCTGGTGGGCACTGTTCGGCCTCCGAACTCTCGTCGTGTCGCGTGATCGCACGATCACAGATCGTGCGCCGCTGCTCCTGGGCTCGAAGTCGATGTATCGCGCGGCGTGGTCGTCGGAGACGACCCGAAGTGGTCATATGCCCCGAAACTGCCGGACCCAATCGGATGCGACCACCTGATTCGCCGTCGATTCCGCGTTGTCATACTGATGGCATGTCGACAATCGCGTATGTCATCGCAGGTTCGGAAGCCACCGGCGGAGCTGGTCTGCAGGCCGATCTCAAGACATTCGAGCGACTCGGGGTGTACGGCGTCGGAACGATCACGTGCATCGTGTCGTTCGACCCCAAGTCGGGCTGGAGCCACCGTTTCGTTCCCATCGACAGCTCGGTCATCGCCGATCAGATCGAAGTGGCCACGGCCGCACACGATCTCGACGTCGTCAAGATCGGCATGCTCGGTACGCCCGGTACCGTCGAGACAGTGGCGACCTCGTTGCGTCTGCAGCCGTGGCGGCATGTGGTGGTCGATCCGGTACTGATCTGCAAGGGCCAGGAGCCGGGCGCTGCACTCGACACCGACAACGCTCTCCGGCGCGACATTCTCCCGCTGGCCACCGTGATCACGCCCAACCTGTTCGAGGCGCAGACGTTGTCCGGAATGGACGCCATCTCGACCGTCGACGACTTGCGCGAGGCTGCGAAGCGCATTGCCGAACTCGGGCCCCGCTACGTGGTGGTCAAGGGTGGTGCAGGGTTGCCCGGCGACGAAGCCGTCGATGTCGTCTACGACGGTTCCGAACTGACAGTGCTGCGCGCCCCCAAAGTGGGCGACGAGCGGGTCTCGGGAGCTGGATGTGTGTTCGCGGCTGCCATCACCGCCGAGCTTGCCAAGGGCGCGGAGGTGCAGGATGCGGTGGCCACGGCCAAGAGCTTCGCGCACGCGGGCATCGTCGGCCGACTGACGAGCAACGCTCCGTTCGCCGCGGTGAGTTGGCACGACTGACAATCGCTTCCGCCGTCAGGTTTATCTCCGGTCTCGAGCGGGCAGCCGTCGTGGACGGTTTGTCTCGATTGGGATGAACGGTCCGCATCCGGAGGGGATCCTTATGTCAGACGAGAACACGAGCGAAGCCGACGCCGGAGCCACTGACGACGATCGGACGACCCGCGGGCACGCGGGTGAGGCGATCGTCGACACGCGGAACTGGCCGGGCTACATCTGCATCGGAGTGGCGCTGGTGAGCCTCGGTCTCACCCTCACCGCAGCTGGTTACGGCTTCACCGGTTGGGTGTGGATCGGGGCAATTGCCGCGACGGTTCTGCTGTTGGCCGGAGTTACCTTGGTGCTTCTGGAGCGTAGGCGCGTCAAGGCTCGGGAGGGCAAATCCCTCACCGACCCGGCGGGTCATTGACCCAGTCCGCGGCCGACGGATCCCGGAGTCGACAGGCCGAGTTGTCGGTGCGACGCCGTAGGCCCTCGCAGCGGAGATCGCCGAACCCGACGATGTTGTCGTTGTCGCGGGCCGAGGCTGCGATACAGAGCAGCCCTACGGCCGAGAACTTGTCGAGTTCGACGATCGAACTGTGCTTCGGGAAGCGTTGAACGATCTCTACCGAGACCCGGCCTGGCCGAGGGTGTGTCGGGATTTGCGTTCCTTCTTGCCCTGCGACTTATCGGCTCGTTTCTGCGCAAATCTGCCGGCCGATTTCAAGCCCTTGGACACGACGTTGTCCTTTCCCGTTCGCTTTTCGAGGCTCTGACCGGCGAAGGCCAAGAGTCGAGCGAGGATCGGTAGGCCGATCGCGACGATGAGGTATCGGTACAGGTACTTGCGTGCGAGCAAAGGAATCATCGGACTGCGCGTCGAACCTTGAGCGCAGCGGTCGCAGTCAGCGTGATGACGGCTCCGACGACTGCTGCGCCGAGTAGGGAGACGCCCTGGGCGAGATCGAAGTTCCAGCCCAGGAAGTTGATGTTCGTGTGAATCGTGTTCTGTAGCACGAAGATCACGAGTGCTGCCACGAGCACGAGCGTGATGAGGAGGGCGAACTTCGAGGCGAATCCGCCGCGACGCTTGGTGGTCTTGGTCGTGTCCGTCGATGTGGTCATGAGGGGAATCCGTTTCCTGGTGTGCAGTGGGTGGGGTGAAAGGCGAGTGCCGCCGATCATCGAGATCGGCGGCACTCGATGAGATCGGGGGTTACTTGAAGGTGTCCTTGATGTTCTCGCCGACCTTCTTCACGCCTGCCGAACCCTGGTCCTTCTTGCCTTCGGCCTCGAGGTCGTTGTTGTTCGTGGCGTCGCCGACAACTTCCTTCGCCTTGCCGATTGCGTCTTCTGCTGCGTTCTTGGCCTTGTCGATGAAGCTCATGCTGTTGCCCTCTCAGGTGGCTGTGATTGTTGGTAACGGATACTTAGTCGGTTTTCACGGCCGAAAACAAACGCTGCTGTGATGTAGCTCACATAACGGCCCTGTCGGTCGGCGGATCAGGTGAGGGAGATCAGCTCGGTGATGTCATCCTGGGGGAGTTCGCCGTCGACCACGGCTGTGACCACGGAACTGTTCAGTGTGATGGCACCCTTGTGGTTGTCCAGGAATGCGGTGTCGGCGGCATCGCGACCCACCGAGATCCGGACCAGTGTCGAGCGAGGTGCCAGGCACGTGGCATCGACGACACGCCACTGCCCGCCCACGAACGCTTCGGCAACAGCGTGAAAGTCCATCGGATCGCAGCCGGGTGCGTACACCGCAACCAGTCGAGCCGGAACGTTGACCGCACGCAGCATGGCGACCACGAGGTGCGAGTAGTCCCGGCAGACGCCCTGTCCGGCGAGCAGCGTGTCGACGGCACCGTCGATCGGATCACTGCTTCCCGGAACGTAATTCAGGCGTGCGCCCACCCAGGCAGAGATCTTGGCCAGCAGTTCCTCGGAATCGGCGTAGTCGCCGAATTCTGTTGCGGCGAAGCCGTAGAACTTGTCTGCTTCGGCGTAACGGCTGGGCCGGAGGTAGAGCGACATGTCGTAGTCGGTGACGGGGGCCGGGGTGGTGTTGCCCAGGATGGTGGCGTCGTACGAGACCTGCAAGTTGCCGACGTCGGCGGGCATGACGTGAATGCGGTTGCCGTGCGGTCCGCTCACTTCCTTCGCCTCGACGGGGTTACCGTCGAGAACGAAGGAGAGCGATTCGGTGACCGTCGTACCGGGGTGCGGTGCGATGGCGATCTGGAATTCGAGAGTGGTGGCGGCGGTGATGTCTACATCGAGGCGCGCGGATACGTCGCGTTTGAGCATGGGGACTCCTGGCAGGTGGGGGCGGGTGAACCTGCTGCCAGTACCCGTATCCGCCGAAACCAATCGCCCATGGTCACCGAGTGATCAACGCCACCCCAGTGCGGGGGCCACGTCGCGCAGCAGTGTCTCCAGAACATGCGCGCAGTATTCGACGCCCAACTGGTTCGGGACGGTGAGCAGCAGAGTGTCCGCGGCGGCGATCGCTTCGTCCGCTGCCAGTTCTTCGATCAGGCGATCGGGCTCTCCGGCGTATGTCTTGCCGAATCGGGCTTTGCCGCCGTCGAGGTAGCCGACCTGATCGTCGCCGCTTCCGTCTCGGCCGAAGTAGGCGCGATCGAGGTCGTTCACTATCGGAAAGATACTGCGGCTCACGGACGTTCGTGGAGCGAAATCGTGCCCGGCGTCGCTCCACGTCTTGTGGAATCGTTCGATCTGCTCGGCCTGCAGCTGATGGAACGGCACCCCGGTGTCCTCGCTCAACAGCGTCGAACTCATCAGATTCATACCCTGTCGTGCTGTCCATTCGGCCGTCTCGCGGGTGCCTGCTCCCCACCAGATGCGCTGACGCAGACCCGGTGCGTGCGGTTCGAGGCGCAGCAGGCCGGGCGGATTGGGGAACATCGGCCGCGGGTTCGGTTGCGCGAAGCCCTTGCCTTCTAGGAGATCGAGATAGATGCGGGTGTGCTCGCGCGCCATGTCTGCATGATCGGAGCCCTCGGCGGGTGCGTAGCCGAAGTACCTGTAGCCCTCGATGACCTGCTCGGGCGATCCCCGGCTGACGCCGAGCTGCAAACGCCCGCCCGAGATGAGGTCGGCGGAGCCGGAGTCCTCGGCCATGTAGAACGGATTCTCGTAGCGCATGTCGATGACACCGGTGCCGATCTCGATGGTGTTCGTCTTGGCACCGACGGCGGCAAGCAGCGGAAACGGAGAGGCGAGCTGGTTGGCGAAGTGATGGACGCGGTAGTACGCGCCGTCGGCTCCGAGTTCCTCGGCCGCGACCGCCAGGTCGATCGACTGCAACAGCACATCCGATGCCGATCGTGTCTGCGACTGCGGGGACGGTGACCAATGTCCGAAGGACAGGAATCCGATCTTCTTCATCGTGTGCTCTCTCGTTGAAGGATCAACTACGTTCGTAGAACTCAGCGCTCGGCGGGGTCGATTCATTCCCAGGTTCCGGCACTACGCTCCGATGCCCGCCGTCAACAACTTCGCCAATTCGAGGTAGGCGTCTCCGTCACTGAGGCCGGTCAGGCGGAACACCTCGCGAGTCTGAATTCGGACCATGACAGAGGAAGCGACATCGCCGACGAAGGCCGCGTGCACATCACGTACTTCGCCACTGGCCACGCCCTCGCTGATCAACTCCTGGACGCGGCGCGCAGCGATCGCGGTATTGCGCTCGTACACCGAGCGGGCGGCCTCGAGAGACGCCAGGTCGGTCATGAATTGCTCGGACGCCGATTCCAGCGCTGCGCCTACCGCAGTCAAGTACGTGGTGATGCGATTGCGGGTGCCGTCGACCTCGGCGACGGCGTTTTCGACCTGGGTCGTCATGGACTTGAAGTAGTGCACGGTGGCCCCGCCGACCAGCTGATCCTTGCTCGACGCCAGGGTGTACAGGGTGGACTTGGAGCACCGAAGCCGGGCCGCGATGGTATCGAGCGTCAGGTGTGCGAAGCCCTCCGCCAGAAACAGGCTGACGAGCTGGTCGAAGAGTTCGGAACGGCGCGCCGTGGCATGCGAGGTCACGGGTGCGTTCACAGAGGAGATGGTACTGCATCGACTTGTGCAGTACTGTGCATCAGTACTGCGGATCATTCTTCAGTACTGATGCCGAACATCCCGGAGGTTCACGTGCCCGTCGATCGTCTGTTGCCCACCGCCGAAGCGCGCGACCTCATCGCGCTGACCCGCGACGTGGCAGACAAGGTGCTCGACCCGATCGTCGACGAACACGAGCGCAGCGAGACCTATCCGACAGGCGTGTTCGCCACTCTCGGTGAAGCAGGGCTGCTGAGCCTGCCGTACGCGGAGGAGTGGGGCGGTGGTGGCCAGCCGTACGAGGTGTACCTCCAGGTACTCGAAGAGCTGGCATCGCGTTGGGCAGCAGTGGCCGTTGCAGTGAGCGTGCACGGTTTGGCCTGCTATCCCGTGATGGCGTTCGGGACCGACCAGCAGAAAGCCGACAAACTTCCCGACATGCTCGGTGGGGCGCAGATCGGTGCCTACTCGCTGTCCGAGGCGCAGGCCGGTTCGGACGCAGCAGCCTTGAGCTGCAAGGCCACCCCGACCGAGGGCGGCTACACGGTGAACGGTTCGAAGGCGTGGATCACGCACGGCGGAGTGGCCGACTTCTACAACCTGTTCGCCCGGACCGGCGAAGGATCGAAGGGCATCTCGTGCTTTCTCGTTCCGGATGGAACCGACGGCCTGAGCTTCGGCAAGCCCGAGGAGAAGATGGGGCTGCACGCGATCCCGACGACCTCGGCGCACTACGACGACGTGCACGTACCGACCGAGTGGCGCATCGGTGCGGAGGGGCAGGGGCTGCAGATCGCCTTCAGCGCGCTCGATGCAGGGCGGCTCGGAATCGCTGCTGTTGCAGTCGGAATCGCGCAAGCCGCACTCGACGATGCTGTGAAGTACGCGCAGGAGCGCACAGCGTTCGGCAAGAAGATCATCGACCACCAGGGCCTGGGATTCGTGCTGGCGGACATGGCGGCGGCAGTGGACTCCGCACGCGCGACGTATCTCGACGCGGCTCGCCGCCGGGACGCCGGACTTCCTTACTCCCGCAATGCTTCTGTGGCCAAGCTGATCGCCACCGATGCAGCCATGAAGGTGACCACCGACGCGGTGCAGGTGTTCGGTGGTTACGGGTACACCCGCGACTTCCGCGTCGAGCGATACATGCGCGACGCCAAGATCACGCAGATCTTCGAGGGCACCAACCAGATTCAGCGTCTGGTGATTGCCCGCTCGCTTGCAACGAACTGACGATCTCAATCTCCCATTCCATACAACGTAGGGGACATCTGCATGACAACGACCGAACCCGATATCCATACCACTGCGGGTAAGTTGGCCGATCTTCGTAAACGTCTCGCGGTTGCGGAGATTCCGTCCGGTGAGGCAGCGGTGGAGCGGGTCCATGCCAAGGGCAAGCTGACCGCGCGGGAGCGGATCACCGCCCTGCTGGACGAGGGCTCGTTCGTCGAACTCGACGCGTTGGCGCGGCACCGCTCACAAAATTTCGGGTTGGCCGACAACCGGCCGTTCGGTGACGGTGTCGTCACCGGCTACGGCACCGTCGACGGCCGCGATGTGTGCGTGTTCTCCCAGGACGCGACCGTCTTCGGTGGCTCGCTCGGGGAGATCTACGGCGAGAAGATCGTCAAGGTGATGGACCTGGCGATCAAGACCGGCCGGCCCCTGGTCGGGATCAACGAAGGTGCCGGAGCCCGCATCCAGGAAGGTGTGGTCTCCCTCGGGTTGTACGGGGAGATCTTCCACCGCAACGTCCGCGCGTCCGGGGTGATCCCGCAGATCTCGGTGATCATGGGACCCGCCGCAGGCGGGCACGTCTACTCTCCGGCCCTGACCGATTTCGTGGTCATGGTCGACGGCACGAGCCAGATGTTCGTCACCGGCCCCGACGTCATCAAAACCGTCACCGGCGAGAACGTCACCATGGAAGAACTCGGTGGCGCACACACCCACATGGAGAAATCCGGGGTCGCGCACTACGTCGCGTCCGGCGAACAGGACGCCCTCGACTACGTCCGAGACCTCCTGTCCTACCTCCCGAGCAACAATCGGGCCGACGCCCCGCGCACCGTGGCGTCGGATCCGATCGTCGGGGCGATCGAGGATTCGTTGACCGCCGAGGATCTCGAACTCGACACCCTGATCCCCGATTCGCCGAACACTCCGTACGACATGCACGAGGTGATCACCCGGATCCTCGACGACGACGAGTTCTTGGAAGTCCAGGAAGGTCGGGCCCGCAACATCATCGTCGGGTTCGGGCGGATCGACGGCCGGTCGGTGGGGATCGTGGCCAATCAACCCACCCAGTTCGCGGGCACCCTCGATATCGATGCCTCCGAGAAAGCAGCCCGGTTCGTCCGCACGTGCGACTGCTTCAACGTCCCGATCATCACCCTGGTCGATGTACCCGGGTTTCTGCCCGGGACGGGGCAGGAGTTCAACGGCATCATCCGGCGTGGGGCGAAACTGTTGTACGCCTACGGGGAAGCGACGGTCGGGAAGATCACCGTCATCACCCGCAAAGCGTACGGCGGGGCGTACGACGTGATGGGGTCCAAGCACATGGGAGCAGACGTGAATTTGGCGTGGCCGACCGCGCAGATCGCCGTCATGGGAGCCTCCGGTGCTGTCGGGTTCGTCTACCGCAAGAAACTGTTGGAGGCCGCGAAGAACGGTGAGGACGTCGACGCCCTCCGGTTGACACTGCAGCAGGAATACGAGGACACCCTCGTCAACCCCTACATCGCTGCCGAACGCGGCTACCTCGATGCCGTCATCCCGCCGAGCCACACACGCGGCCAGATCGTCACCGCGCTACGACTGCTCGAACGCAAACAAGTCACCCTCCCACCCAAGAAACACGGAAACATCCCACTATGAGCGCAGAAGCGAATCATGACGCAGCGAGCGCAGAAGCGAATCATGACGCAGCGAGCGCAGAAGCGAATCATGACGCAGTGAGCGCAGAAGCGAATCATGTTGCTGCGTCGCCCAGTTGGTCGTTTCGTGGACAGCCCACCGACACCGACATCGCCGCCGTGGTTGCTGTTCTGACCGCTGCGCAAACGTCGGTGGTCGCCGAAGCTCCGGCGGTATCGGATCTGTGGGGCCGGCCCGAGGATCAGCATCGCTACGGACTCGCCAGTGCCCCAGCTCTTTTCGTCAATGCCCGATTCGGCCAGTGAAGGACTTCGCACATATGACCACCTCTACCTCCCATAAGAAGATTTCCAAGGTTCTTGTCGCCAATCGTGGTGAGATCGCGGTGCGGGTGATCCGGGCGGCCGCCGATGCCGGGTTGGCCAGTGTCGCTGTGTACGCCGAGCCCGACGGCGATGCCCCGTTCGTACGCCTGGCCGACGAAGCCTTCGCCCTCGGCGGGCAGACCTCCGCGGAGTCGTATCTGGTGATCGACAAGATCCTCGACGCCGCCGCCAAGTCCGGTGCCGACGCCATCCACCCCGGCTACGGGTTCCTCTCCGAGAACGCCGACTTCGCCCAGGCCGTCATCGACGCCGGACTGATCTGGATCGGACCGTCCCCGCAGTCCATCCGCGACCTCGGCGACAAGGTCACCGCCCGCCACATCGCCGCCCGCGCCAAAGCACCGTCCGTCCCCGGCACCTCCGAACCGGTCAAGGACGCCGACGAAATCTTGGCGTTCGTCGACGAACACGGCCTCCCGATCGCGATCAAAGCCGCATTCGGTGGCGGCGGACGCGGCATGAAAGTCGCCCGCACCCGCGAGGAAATCCCCGAACTGTTCGACTCGGCCACCCGCGAAGCCGTCGCCGCATTCGGGCGTGGAGAATGCTTCGTCGAACGCTACCTCGACAAGCCACGCCACGTCGAAGCCCAGGTCATCGCCGACCAACACGGCAACGTCATCGTCGCCGGTACCCGCGACTGCTCCTTGCAACGCCGCTTCCAGAAACTCGTCGAGGAAGCCCCCGCCCCGTTCCTCACCGACGCCCAACGCAAAGAAATTCACTCCTCCGCCAAAGCCATCTGCCTCGAAGCCGGCTACTACGGTGCCGGCACGGTGGAATACCTCGTCGGCCAAGACGGGCTCGTCTCGTTCCTGGAGGTGAACACCCGCCTGCAGGTCGAGCACCCCGTCACCGAGGAAACCTCCGGCATCGACCTGGTGCTGCAGCAGTTCCGCATCGCCAACGGTGAGGAACTGTCCATCACCGAAGATCCCGAACCACGCGGGCATTCGTTCGAGTTCCGGATCAACGGCGAAGACGCCGGGCGCGGGTTCCTGCCCGCCCCCGGACCGGTCACCACCTTCACCGCCCCCTCCGGCCCGGGTGTGCGCGTCGATTCCGGTGTCGAATCCGGCAGTGTGATCGGGGGCCAGTTCGATTCGATGCTCGCCAAACTCATCGTCACCGGAGCCACCCGCGACGAAGCCCTCGCCCGCTCCCGTCGGGCGTTGGCCGAATTCACCGTCGACGGCCTGGCGACGGTCATCCCGTTCCACGCCGCGGTGGTCTCCGATCCCGCGTTCATCGGCGACGGCGACTCCTTCGACGTGCACACTCGCTGGATCGAAACCGAATGGGACAACCAGGTTCCCCCGTTCACCGCCGGACAGCCGATCGACGACGACGAGGTCCTACCCCGTCAGTCCGTGGTCGTCGAGGTCGGCGGCCGACGCGTCGAGGTCTCCCTGCCCGGGGAACTGACCCTCGGCGGCAACAACGGCGGGAATGCCGGTGCGGTGCGCCGTAAACCCAAAGCGCGTACCCGCGGCGGTGCCGGAGCGGGCGCGGCATCCGGAGATTCGGTCACCGCACCCATGCAGGGCACCGTGGTCAAAGTCGCCGTCACCGAAGGCCAGGAAGTCGCCGCCGGTGACCTCGTCGCCGTCCTCGAAGCGATGAAAATGGAAAACCCCGTCAACGCCCACAAAGCAGGCACCATCACCGGCCTGACCGTCACCGCAGGCGACGCCATCACCCAAGGCACCGTCCTCGCCGAGATCAAGTAGGGGAGTGTTCCGATGACTGCCCTCGCTGAATCGTTCGACGGTGGTACCTCGCCGGTGCATTCCACCGAGCTCGAAATCGTGTCCACGGTGCTGCGCATGGCGTCGGCCGCGCGGGTTCGTCTGGCGGAGGCGCTGGACGCACAGGGGCTGAGCTGGGCGAGGTACGAAGTGCTGGAACTGGTGTCCAGGCGAGGGCCGATGTCCTACAGTGCGCTGTCGCGGGAGTTGGTGCGGCACCGGACGAGTATCACCGCCACGACGGCCAGTCTCGTCGAGGCGGGACTGCTGGTGCGGAGCGTCAATCCGCGAAATCGACAGCAATACATGGTCGAAGCGACCGACTCGGGCCATCGCGCGGTGGCGCGGGCCGAGCGTGCGCTCGAGCGCGCTCGGTCGAGGATGGCCGTCGATGCCGATTCTGCTCGGACGCTCGAGGTGCTGCGTGGCATCGAGAAGCAGTGGAACGGTCGGCGCTGATCGACGGGTGACGACACCGGTCCGTCGGCTCTGAAACAAGTACCCCTGGGGTGATACCCCCAGGGGTACTTGCATACCCCGTTGGGTATGTGCGAAGGTGGGCACGTTCGTTCGTTTCGAGGGTCTCGTCTGCCCTGTTCGATACCCCCACCCGTATAGGAGCACAATGTCGCTGCGTGATGCCGAAGTTCTTCGTCCACCGGATGATCGACCTGTAGCCGGGCCGGGCTTGCTCGGTCGCGCGGGTGGCTCGATGGTGACTCACCGACGTTGGGTGTTCGGTGTGTGGCTCATCGTGCTCGTGGGCCTAGGTTCGTTTGCGCCCTCGGTGTTCTCGTCGCTGGCCGGAGCGGGATGGCAGGCGAACGGATCGGAATCCGTACAGGTTCGGGAATTGGCCCAGCAGCACTTCGGCGGTAATTCCTCGGCAGCGGTGCAGGTGGTCGTCCACTCCGACTCGGCACCCATCACCGATCCCGCTGTTCAGGATGTGATTGCCGACGTGTCCGACGTATTCACCGGCGACACCAGATTCGGCGACGTCGTTGCGCCGCAACCGGGTATGACGATCAGCCCGGACGGCCGAACCGGCATCGTCATCGCCGGGGCAAACGGCACCACCGACGAGATGGTCAAAGCCGTCGACGATGTGAAGGAGCGGTTGACCGGGCTCTCGGGTGACGGAATCGAGGTGTATCCCACCGGTTCGTCGGCCCTGTGGTCGGACTTCAACAAGGCGAACCACGATGCGATGATCCAAGCCGAACTGTTCTCGTGGCCGGTCACATTGGCGATCATGGTGCTTGCGTTCGGGTCACTGGTCGCCGCGGGGTTGCCGCTGCTGCTCACCGTCGCCGGGCTCGTTGCGTCCGCTGGTGGTCTCGTTCTACTCAACGGTGTGACGCCGATCTCGGTGTGGGCCATGAACTTCGCGATGATGTTCGCCCTCGCTCTGGGAATCGACTACGCGCTGTTCATCGTCGCTCGATTCCGCGACGCGTTGCGCAACGCCGACCCTCGGGCGGCCGTCGCCGAAACCATGGACACCGCCGGCAAAGCCGTTGTGCTGTCCGGTCTGACGGTACTGGTGAGTCTGTCGGCTGTGCTGCTCGTCCCCGCACCTGCAGTGCGCACCATGGCGGTCGGGATCATGCTGGCCGTCGCCTTCGTGTTGCTGGCGACGATGACACTGCTGCCCGCCGCTCTGGGGGCGCTCGGCCCCAAGGTCAACGCAGCTTCGTTGCCGTATGCCAAGCGTCAGGCGCATCGATCGCCGAAGTTCGCGGCATGGGGCGAGTTGTTGCACAAGCACCCGTGGCCGTTCGCTCTCGTCTCCGTGGGAATTCTGATCGCCCTGGCGCTTCCGGTGCTCGGCTTGAAGGTGGCGATGCCGTCGATCGCGGTGGTGCCCGAGGATGCACCGGTGCGTCAGGGCTACGCGCTCGTGCAGGCCCAGTTCGGGCCGGGTGCACCGGGTGCGTTGCAAGTCGTGGTTCCCGACGCGGATGCCGTCGAGACCGCAACCGTCGCTGCGGGGGTCGACGGGATCTCGATGGTGACGCCGCCGCAGAGTGCCGCTGACGATTCGGGATATGCACTTCTGCAGGCAATTCCGTCGGTGGATCCGTCCGACGAAGCGATGGGTTCCATTCTCGCCGATCTGCGATCGACACTGCCCGATTCGGCACTCGTCGGCGGAGCGCCGGCAGAGAACCTGGACCTGCAGCAGGCCTTGAACGACTATCTGCCGATAGTCGTCGGGATCATCCTGGTCCTCGGATTCGTGCTGCTTCTGGTGGCGCTTCAGGCTCCGCTCATCGCGTTGCTCGGCACCGTGGTGAGCCTGCTGTCCACCGCGGCGGCGTTCGGCGTCGCCAAGCTGATCTTCCAGGACGGTCACGGATCCTCTCTGCTGGGCTTCACGCCTCAGGGATTCCTCGACGGTTGGGGCCCGGTGTTCTTCTTCGCGATGATCTTCGCCATCGCCATGGACTACACCGTGTTCCTGCTGGCCACCGCCAAGGAACACTACGAACGCTCGGGTGACTTCAAGGTTGCTCAGGTCGACGGGTTGGCCCACTCGGGGCGCGTCATCTTTGCCGCAGCAGCGGTGATGGTGGCAGTGTTCTTCACGTTCGCACTGTCCGATCCGTTGCCACCCAAGGAGATGGGCATCATCCTAGGTGTCGCTGTACTGCTCGACGCGTTCCTCGTTCGACTCGTGCTGCTTCCTGTCCTCTTGCGGTTGACCAGGCACGGTGCCTGGTGGTCGCCGGCGTGGCTGCGCGCGGTGCTGCCCTCCATCCGCTTTTCTCACTGACACAACAATTTTCGAGGAGACACCATGAACATCGCATTGTCCACCACGCTGAACGACACCGACTTCGACACCGCGATCGACAGCACGAGAAAAGCGTTGTCGGAGCAGGGTTTCGGAGTCCTCACCGAGATCGATATGCAGGCGACTCTGAAAGCGAAGCTCGACGAGGACATGGAGCGCTACGTGATCCTCGGTGCATGCAACCCGGGACTGGCTCACCGTGCGGTGGGCGTCATGAAGCAGATCGGTCTGCTGTTGCCGTGCAACGTGGTGGTTCGCGAGAACACGGCAGTAGCGGGATCCGTCGTCGTCGAGGCCATGAACCCGGCCATCATGGTCGAGGTCACCGGTGAGTCCGGGTTGGATGCGGTTGCTTCCGAGGCCACGACGAAGCTGCAGGCGGCCATCGCGGCACTGGGCGGTACCGGATCCGATCCCGCCTGATGCCCCCGGGGGTACCATTGGGGGCACTATCACCACCATCGAGGGGATCGACATGATCGGCGACGAAGACAGCATCGCACTGGTATTGAATCGACTCAAGCGCGCGCACGGTCAGCTTGCCGGGGTCATCGGGATGATCGAGAACGGTCGCGATTGCAAGGATGTCGTCACCCAGCTCGCCGCCGTCTCGCGCGCACTGGACAAGGCGGGGTTCAAGATCGTGGCCACCGGTCTGCGCGAGTGCATGACGGGGGAAAGTGCGGGTGAGAAGGAGCCGATGACCGAGGCCGAACTCGAGAAACTGTTCCTGGCACTGGCCTGAGGCCGGGTCGAATCCCACGAGGGAGCGACGGGAGGGCGAACAGTGGGAGTCGTGTTTGCCCCGTGACGACGCTGTTGTGCGACGTCGGGGTCGACATCCGACGAGTTCGGCTGCATACTTGACTTTGTCCAGAAAAGCGGAGGATAGTATTGCTGTGATGCCGATCTCACCGTATGCGGAGCAGTTACGCGCCGCCGATATGCGCGTGACCCGTCCCCGGGTCGCGGTGCTCGAGGTCGTCGGATCCAATCCTCATGCGGACACCGACACGATCCTCGGACTCGTGCGATCGGTGCTGCCCGAGGTGTCTCGGCAAACCGTGTACGACGTTCTCAATGCGTTGAGCACGGCGCGCCTCGTACGGCGAATCGAACCGGCAGGATCTCCTGCTCGGTACGAATCTCGTGTCGGCGACAACCACCACCACGCTGTGTGTCGCGCCTGTGGCGTGATCGCAGACGTGGATTGCGCGGTGGGTGAGACGCCGTGTCTCACCGCATCGGACTCCGTCGGTTTCACGATCGACGAGGCGGAAGTCATCTACTGGGGCTTCTGCGCACAGTGTTCGGCTGCTCGCGAGCAGCCGGCAGTTCCCGTTCAGTTCCCTCCCCGGTCTCGAGCACACCGAAGTTCGTGACCACCGATCACAGCCCGATCGTCACACCCTGGAAGGAAGCACGTGTCTGAAGATCACGTAACACGCGAAAAAGAGATGAACGAGGATCAGCCGCAGGAGAGCGGTGGCAAGTGTCCGGTCATGCACGACTCGATGCCGACTCCCGTCGAAGGCGGAGGCAACCGTGAGTGGTGGCCCAAGGCCCTGAATCTGAAGATTCTCAAGAAGAACCCGGCTGTCGGCGATCCGATGGGTGCGGATTACGACTACGCTGCCGAGTTCAACTCCTTGGACCTCGCCGAGGTCAAGCGTGACATCGAAGCCCTCATGACGAACTCGCAGCCCTGGTGGCCTGCAGACTTCGGTCACTACGGCCCGTTCTTCATCCGCATGGCGTGGCACGCAGCGGGCACGTACCGCAAGCAGGACGGTCGCGGCGGTGCCGGTGCAGGCATGCAGCGTTTCGCGCCTCTCAACAGCTGGCCCGACAACGCGTCGCTGGACAAGGCGCGCCGCCTGATCTGGCCGGTCAAGCAGAAGTACGGCCGCAAGCTCTCCTGGGCCGACCTGATCGTGCTCACCGGCAATGTCGCCATCGAGTCCATGGGCCTGCCGACCTACGGTTTCGCCGGCGGACGCGTCGACGCCTGGGAGCCGGACGAGGACGTCTACTGGGGCCCAGAGCAGACCTGGCTCGGCGACGAGCGCTACAACGGTGATCGCACGAGCCTCGAGAACCCGCTCGCCGCAGTGCAGATGGGCCTGATCTACGTCAATCCCGAAGGCCCCAACGGCAACCCGGATCCCGTTCAGTCCGCGTTGGACATTCGCGAGACCTTCGGCCGCATGGCCATGAACGACATCGAAACTGCGGCACTGGCCGTCGGCGGACACACCTTCGGCAAGACGCACGGTGCAGCGGATCCCGACGAGCACATCAGTGCCGAGCCCGAGGGCGCACCCATCGAACAGATGGGCCTCGGCTGGAAGAACAGCTACCAGAGCGGTGTCGGTGCGGACGCGATCACCAGTGGCCTCGAGGTCATCTGGACTCCGACGCCGACCCAGTGGGACAACAGCTTCCTCGAGACCCTGTACGGATTCGAGTGGGAGCTCACCAAGAGCCCCGCAGGTGCGCACCAGTGGCGTCCGAAGAACGGCGAGGGTGCGGATCTCGTTCCCGATCCCGCCGATCCCACGAAGCGTCGCCACCCGTCGATGCTGACCTCCGACATCGCGATGCGCGTCGACCCGATCTACGAGCAGATCACCCGTCGCTGGCTCGACCATCCCGAGGAGCTCGCGGAAGAGTTCCAGAAGGCCTGGTTCAAGCTCACGCACCGCGACATGGGACCGGTCTCGCGCTACCTCGGCCCCGAGGTTCCGGCGGAGCCACTGCTCTGGCAGGACCCGATCCCGGCCGTCGATCACGAGCTGATCGACGACGCTCAGATTGCCGAGCTCAAGCAGACCATCCTCGGTTCCGAACTGACTCAGGACCAGCTGATCTCGGCTGCCTGGGCAGCGGCATCGTCGTTCCGTGTGAGCGACAAGCGCGGCGGAGCCAACGGTGGCCGTCTGCGCCTGCAGCCGCAGGCCGGCTGGGAGGTCAACGAGCCCGACGAGATCGCACAGGTCATCCGAGTCCTCGAAGGTGTCCAGCAGTCGTTCTCCGGAACGGTCTCGTTCGCCGACCTCGTCGTTCTCGGTGGTGTCGCAGCCGTGGAGCAGGCGGCCAAGAACGCGGGCGTCGACGTCACGGTGCCGTTCACTCCGGGCCGCATGGATGCCACGCAGGAGAAGACGGACGTCGACTCGTTCTCCGATCTGGAGCCCAAGGTCGATGGTTTCCGCAACTTCCTGGGCAAGGGCCAGAAGCTGCCGGCCGAGTTCAACCTCGTCGATCGCGCAAACCTGTTGTCGCTCAGTGCGCCCGAGATGACCGTGCTCGTCGGCGGTCTGCGTGTGCTCGGCGCGAACTACAAGCAGTCGTCGCACGGCGTTCTGACCGACAAGGTCGGCACGCTCACCAACGACTTCTTCGTCAACCTCCTCGACATGGGCACCGAATGGGTTCCCACCGCGGAGGACGGCATCTACGAGGCCAAGGACGCGGCCACCGGTGAGAAGAAGTGGACCGGAACCCGCAACGATCTGGTCTTCGGCTCGAATTCCGAATTGCGCGCTCTCGCAGAGGTATACGCCTGCGATGACGCCAAGGAGAAGTTCGTCCGCGACTTCGTCGCGGCCTGGGACAAGGTCATGATGCTCGATCGCTTCGAGCTCGCTTAGTCTTCACTGCTCCACCGAACTCGGAGCTATGGACGAATCCTCGTCCGTAGCTCCGAGTTCGTCGTTATAGGTCCGTTATCTTTCGTTGCCAATTCGTGTCCTCGGTCCCAGGCTCGCTGCAATTTCCGAGCGGCAGGCTACAAGACATGACACACGACGAGGGGGCGGCGGGAGCCGTCGACAACAACATGGACGAATCGCGCAAGGGAGCCTCCGGGTTCGGATCGTTCCTGGAGATGTTCCAGGATGCCTCTACCGACAAATCCGACTTCGAGCGCTGAATCGTCAGCGAGTCCCGATCGTATTGGTGACCGAGCCGATTCCTTCGATGCTCAGTTCGACGCGATCGCCCGGGGCGATCCAGCGGTCGAGTTCGAGGCCGCATCCGCGCGGCAGCGTGCCGGACGTCAACAGCTCACCGGGGTAGACGTTTTCACCGCGACACGCGTACGAGAGTGATTCGCCGATCGAGTACCGCATGCCTGCAGTGCCGGTCGTCGACCACAGCTCGCCGTCGACCGTGACGGTGGCCGTCAACGAGTCCAGCCGTGGCGTGATCTCGTCGGCGGTGACGATATCGGCTCCCATGGAGCTGGCGAAGGTCTTGGTCTTGACCACCGGTCCGAACGGAGTGCGGCGCTGCTCCTCCCATTGAGTGTCGCGAGCACTGATGTCGTCGAACACCACGTACCCGCCGATCGCAGCGGCGGCCTCGCGCGCGGACACGTCGCGAACGGGCCTGGTCACCACGGCTCCGAACTCCAGCTCGAAATCCAGCGCCCGGCTGTAGGACGGCCACTCGACGGCGGCTTCGTCGGCGACAACGGTGAGGTGGTTGCCGGTGTAGTAGACCGGGTGGTCGTCGAATCCCGGACCCGGGCGGAGTGCCGGAAACGTCGATCGAGTGACGGTCTCGAATCCGCGGATGAAGGGGACGGCTTTCGGAAGGTTGCGGCGAACCAGGTTGTGCGCGGCCAGGTCCCAGTGCGCCTCCCAACCGAGGAAGCAGCGGAGCGACGCCGGGGCGACGGGAAGCGTCGGTGTCGGTCGGTCGACCACCGCGACACCTTCGGAGACCGCGCGCTGCACCACGGCAGTGGCCGCGTCGCGCACGCGTTCACCGGCGTCGAGGAACCCGAGCACGGTGCGGGTGAGTGGGCGCAGAGCCTCGTCGGCACCCAACGTCGACACCGCGGCGTCGAGATCGACCCATGAATTCGTGTCGGGCGCGTACACGGCGAGACGGTCTGCCGAGTCGGCAGCGATCAGGCGTCGTAATCGCACTGGTTGATCCGATCTTCGCGGGAGGGGCTCCACAACGGTTGAGGAACCAGGAGTGTAAACGGCGGTACGGCTGTGGTGTCAAGACCTGCTCGGCGGGGACTAGCGTGGACCCATGAGATCGCCTGTTCCCGAGTACCTTGCTTCCGTGTTGGAGGACTGTCGACGGTTCGACGGAGGGGCGGTGACCGAGGGCAACCCGGTAGTGGCCTCGGCAGATCCCGATACGTTCGCAGTCTCCCTCGCCACCGTCGCGGGATCGCTGCACGAGGCGGGCGATACCGACACCGAATTCTCGATCCAGTCGATCGCGAAGGCGATCGCGTATGCACTGGCCATCGAGGACAACGGCATCGAGGCGGTGCTCGAGGCCGTCGACGTCGAACCCTCGGGCGACTCGTTCAACGAGATCTCCCTGGAAGCGGAAACCGGAAGACCGCGGAACCCGTTGATCAATGCCGGTGCGCTGGCGGTGCATTCGATGATCAGAGGCAGCGGGAGCGAGGAGCGCGCCGCGCGTATGACTGCTCTGCTGTCCACGATGGCCGACCGCGAACTCTCGATCGACCAATCGGTGTACGAGGCCGAACTCGCATCCGATGACCGGAACACTGCCATTGCACACCTGCTGAAGTCGGTCGGCCACCTCGACGCCGAGCCCGCCGATGTCGTCGACGGCTACGCGCGTCAGTGCGCGGTGAGCGTGACCTGTAGCGACTTGGCGAGGATCGCCGCGGTGATGGCGAACGGCGGCAAGAATCCCGAGACGGGTGTGCAGATACTCGACCCGGAGGTCGATCGCCACGTTCTCGCCGTCATGGCGACCTGCGGAATGTACGACGGCAGCGGCAGCTGGCTTGCGAGCGTGGGTATCCCGGCCAAGAGTGGGGTGGCCGGCGCGATCATCGGCGTGCTGCCGGGCCAGGTGGGCATTGCCGTTCTGTCGCCGAGACTGAACGAGCACGGCAACAGTGTGCGCGGGGTGGCGGTGTTCGAGCGACTCTCGCGCGATCTGGGCCTGCACATGATGCACGTGGCACCCAGCGGTGAATCGGCGATCAGGAGCGTGACCGAGAGCGAGGACATGACCAGCGTGGAACTGCAGGGAGATCTGCGGTTCGCCGGTGCGGAGGCCGTCATATCGCGGTTGCTGGCCGCAGTTACCGAAAATCGCAGTGTGGCAATTGATTTCAAGGAGGTTCGGGCCGTCGACGGTGCGGCTCGACGGCTCCTCACCGAAGCGGTCCACGCACTGGAGGACGACGGCCATCGAGTTTCCGTGGAGGACCCCGACGGATTCATGGATTCACCCGACCGGTCAGAGACGACCGGCGAGAATCATGTTCCAGTAGGACAACGGTAGGCCGTATCGGTCGAACGCCCAGGCCGATCGCCTGGGTTTCGGTGAATCGAGAAACGACGGCAACGATGGCGTCAAGGTCCCGGTGCGGTCGAACTCGGCCGCGATCAACTTGTGTGCGCCGACTGCGATGGGGGCGACGGTGTAGCCGTCGTACTCCGTCGACGGTTGCCCGTTGCGAGCTGCGATCAGATTGTCGACGAGAACCGAAACCTGTTTGCGCAGTGCGCCACCCGAGGAGTCGGTGTCGATGGCTGCACCGTCACCCGCGGCCCAGACATTCGGGTACACCCGATGGCGCAGAGTTCGTCCGTCGATGTCCACCACACCGTGCGGCGCAGAGCCGGTCAGATTCGATTCCTCCAACCACGTCGGACCTCGGAACGGCGGTACCAGGTGCAGCATGTCGTAGTTCAGACGCTCGTCGATGCCGTCCTGGTCCGTGACCGTGATGTGCCTGCTCTCCGGGTGCAGTGCCGTCACCGCGGTACGGTTCAGAATTCGCGCGCCGAGCTCGCGGAGCCGCGCGATGACCATGGCGTCGAGTTCCGGCACGCCCAGGAGTCGATGCCGATCCAACACCAGCGTGATGTCGATTCCCGGCATACGCCCGGTACGACTCCAGTGATCCGCGGCGAGAAACAACGGCTTGAGTGTGGTGCCGGTGCACCCGACGGGCGGGCGAGGGACGGTGAACACAGCACTGCTGTGAGCAGGTAGGTCACGCACGAGCTGCCAGGTGCGTTCGGCTCGGTCGAGGTAATTGCTGGCGACACCGGGGAATGCGAGCGCAGCCCACACCCCGGGCAGCGCATCGGTATCGACGACGAGTCCCTGGCCGAGTACGAGATCGCGGTAGCCGTAGTCCGAACCCGACGCACATCGCACCACGCGATTCACCGGGTCGATCGCCACCGCCGAATCCTCCAGCCAGCGGCATCCAGCCGGGATCACCGAACGCTGAGTTCGCTCGGCCTCGGCCAAAGACGCCTGCCCGGAACCCACGTACGAGAGCAGGGGGCGATACGTGTGCACCTGCTTGGGTTCGATGACCGCGACGTCGGAGATGCCCTTCTTCAGCAATCGCGCGGCCGCGCTGATGCCTGCGTTGCCGCCGCCGACAACGAGGACGTCGTACGTTCTGCGCGGGGCGCTCACAGAACCGACCGACGCACCACGACTCGGTCGGTCACGAGACCGACTTCGGATTCCAAGGCGGGTGAAAGCACCACGGTCAGCTGTTGATTCCATCGACCCAGGCGAATGGCGGTGGCGTCGAGCACGGAATGGACACCTGCGGCGACACCTGTCACCGAAGACAGGTCGAGAATCAAGGCTCGGCCACGCTCGGCGACCTCACCGAGCGTTTCGGCAAGTACCGGAACGTCCGAATCGCCCACTGCGCCGATCACTCGCACGACGATGTCGGCACCTGCACTTTCGTCCACTGACAGCCTCATCTCGGTAGCGAGGCTCTGCGAGTCGGTCAGCGACGGAACCACTTCCGCGACCGGGGGCGTAATGGACGGTACGACGATCATGGGCAACTCCTGTGGAGCCGAACCCCTGAGCCTGTGGAGCAGGAGTGCGGCAGTCGACGGTGAGGACTGCGGGCTGCTCCTCAACCGCGCATCCAAGGGCTTACCCCGCTGATCGTGTTCGTAAGCATGTTCCGGGCAACCGGTTTGCGGGACTTCGGGGCGGGAATACGAATCCGACAATCGATACTTGGAGGAACATCCGTGACGACAGCCGAATTCGACTCCGTCCGCTCACTGGCCGGAGTGCACGCTGATCCCGGAGTGTACGAGCCCCAGCAGGATTCACTCCTGCTGTGCGACGTTGCAGCCGAGTCGGGGCTCGTCTCCGGAGCACGCGTACTCGACATGTGTACCGGTAGCGGCGCAGTGGCCATCACCGCGGCACTGCTCGGTGCCCGCGACGTGATGGCCTTCGACATCTCTCCGCGGGCAGTTGCCTGCGCACAGCGCAATGCCCGGTCGGTCGGAGTCGATGTGGATGTGCGTCTCGGGTCGTTCTCGGACGCAGCCGAGGTGGAGCCGTTCGACGTTCTGCTGTGCAATCCTCCATATGTCCCGTCGGAGAACGCGCCCACCGGAATGGGTGTGCATCGCGCGTGGGATGCAGGCGAGGACGGACGAGTGGTGCTCGATCCACTGTGTACGCGAGGCGCGGAACTGCTGGTGCCCGGCGGTGTGATTCTGGTGGTCCACTCGGAGTTCTCGGGTTCGCAGCGGACACGGGAGATGCTCGGTGCTCACGGTTTCGGCGTATCGGACGCGGCATGCCGCACAATCGACTTCGGGCCGGTCATGATGTCTCGCGCCGAATGGCTCGAGGCGAGGGGCTTGCTCGAACCAGGCCGCAGAACCGAAGAATTGGTGGTGTTACGTGGCGACAAGCGATGAGCCGACGGGTGGAGACGCCGCGCCCGCGCGCACTCGGGTGAGACTCGTCCGGGGCGGACCCATGCTGATCGACGGGCCGGTGGAGATCGAACTCGATGACGGCTCCGTCGTCACCTCGGATCGGTTCGTCGTAGCGCTGTGTACGTGTAAGCGCAGCAAGACGTACCCGCTGTGCGATACGAGCCATCGCGCGAAGCGACGGGTGCCTCAGTCCAGCGACGACTGACCGGCGGACCACCGCTGCATCACGTGGTCCGCAAGCTCGTTCTCGACGAAGTCGAGTGCGCGCATACCGAATACGATGTCGGATTCGATGTGTGGTTCCTGACCGATCAGATTTCCCACCACGTCGTGGCGCAGTACCTGCTCGTGTACGGCATCGGCCTCGACATGCTCGGCGTAGAACGCGATGCACGCGGCCGGTGCAGCCAGCCTGCGGAGTCCCTGCACGAACCGTTGCGAACCCGGCGAGGACGTGATCTCCGTGGCGGCGAAATGACCCACGGTGGCACCTCGGCGGCTGCGGTGCAGTCCGAACAACGACATGAGGTTCACCCACGCGAGCGTCTGGGCGGGAACGCGGTCCACGTATCCGAGGTAGGACGCATCGAGGTCGGCGGCCCTCATCGACTCGGCCCACAGATGTTGGTGCACGCGATCGCCCCTGCCACCGCCGTACTCGTCGAATTCCACGGCGACGTACGAGGCTTTGACCTGGCCGGTCAATCGGGGGATCGCCCATGCATGGGGATCTGCTTCCTTGAGGTGGTAGACGGACCGATGAACGAAGTACTCGCGCATCTGCTCCCACGATCCTTCGTCCTGCAGGAACCACGAGGGTCCGGTACCCGACGACGTCTCGATCGACAGGCGATCCATCTCGGCGACGACGTCGTCGCCGGGTTCGACACCCGAACGAACGTAGTCCAGAAACGCGGATTCGAGTCGAGCCCTGAACTGCAACAGAGCCGGATCCCATTCCAAATCGTCGTCGACGCCCTCGAATCCGCGGTAGTGCAGTTCGTAGGTCATGAGCAACGCCAGTTGCAGATCACGCGAGGTCGGATCGGCAGCCGATGCGCTGGGCAGTGCAGTGCCGCCTCCGGTCGAGAGGTATCGGACCACGGCGTCCGACAGCGGACCACAGGGCACCGGCAGGCTAGGCGCTACGAGGGTGCGGGCGATGGCGGGGGTCACGACACTCATTGTTCTCGCCTACCCGCTCCCGGTCACGGTCAATCGTGTCGGTCCAATGCGTTTGCACGCATACGAACGAGGTAATCCGTTTCGTGCGACGCCGAGTTTCGGGGTCGAGCAACAGAGAGGAGCCTCCATGCGCGCAGTGACATGGCAGGGCAAGAGGAACGTCAGCGTCGATACGGTTCCCGATCCGCGGATAGAACTGCCGACGGACGCGATCGTGAAGATCACGACCACCAACATTTGCGGATCGGACCTGCACCTGTACGAAACCCTCGGTGCCTTCATGGACCAGGGTGACATTCTGGGCCACGAGCCGATGGGAATTGTCGAGGAAGTGGGTTCGGAGACAGGCGATCTCGCCGTCGGCGACCGCGTGGTCATCCCGTTCCAGATCTCGTGTGGACATTGCTACATGTGCAATTCGAGTCTGTACACCCAGTGCGAGACCACTCAGGTTCGTGAGCAAGGGATGGGCGCAGCTCTGTTCGGCTTCTCCAAGCTGTACGGCCAAGTTCCCGGCGGTCAAGCCGAGTATCTGCGCGTCCCGCAGGCGCAGTTCACCCACATCAAAGTTCCGGAGGGGCCGCCGGATTCGCGCTTCGTCTACCTTTCCGACGTATTGCCCACCGCATGGCAGTCTGTCGAATACGCCGCCATTCCGGACGGGGGATCGGTGACGGTTCTCGGTCTCGGGCCCATCGGAGACATGGCGGCGCGCATCGCACAGCACAAGGGCGCTCGTGTCATAGCCGTCGACCTCGTTCCCGAGCGCTTGGCGCGGGCCGCGGCCCGGGGAATCGAAACGGTGAACCTGGCCGAGCACAGCGGGGGCGTCGGCGACGTCATCCGCGAGATGACCGACGGCAGAGGCACGGACTCGGTGATCGATGCGGTGGGCATGGAGGCACACGGGTCTCCGGTCGGTAAACTGGCGCAGCAGATAGTCGGCATGCTCCCGGATGCCGTGGCAGCGCCGATGATGCAGAAGGCCGGTGTCGACCGACTGGGCGCGCTCTACTCGGCAATCGATATCGTTCGACGCGGCGGAACCATCTCGATCATCGGCGTGTACGGCGGCATGGCCGACCCGCTCCCGCTGATGACCATGTTCGACAAGCAGATTCAGCTTCGCATGGGTCAGGCGAACATCAAGAAGTGGGTCGACGACATCATGCCGCTACTCGGCGACGACGATCCTCTGGGCGTCGATTCGTTTGCCACGCATGAGCTTTCCCTCGAAGAGGCTCCGCACGCATACGACATCTTCCAGAAGAAGCAGGACGGTGCCATCAAGGTGTTGCTGAAACCCTGACGCACTGCTTCGAATACAGCGATGCGGCCCGGAAGTTCACGGGCCGCATCGGTATTCGCAGAAGGGTCAGTCGATCGAGATGACATCCTTGGCGATGGCTGCCACGCGCGTCTGTCCTGCGGACACGACTCCGTGGCGGTTCTTGTGCGCCTCTTCGTACGTCACGACGGTGCGAACGTCGGTCGGGTTCGTGAGGTCCTTGATGGCGGCAACAGCGTCCGAGACATTGAGGTCGTCGTAGTCTGCGATCGGAAGCTCGTCGGCGTCGAGGATTCCGCCGGCCGACCGCGCGGTGTGGATCGCGTCGGCGACGGTGTCGACTCCCTCGCTACGGGTGACGTCCTCGGCTGCTTCGAGTGCGGCGTCGCGGCTTGCCGTCAGAGTCTTGACGGCCACGTCACCGGCGTGAGCGCCACGGCCCAGGAGCGCTCCGAGGCGGTCCGGGGTGGAGCGAGCCGCGTCCAGCGCGCGATCGAGTCCACGTGCCGACCACGTCGCCGGTGCGTTGACGATCTTCACGGCAGTGCCTGCGGCCGCTTGGAACGGAGTGCGTCGCAGTGCTGCGGGTCCGCCGAGCGCGTCTTCCGCGAGCACCGTCTCCAGCCATTCCACCGTTGCGCTGTGCGCTGTGGCCAGCCGGGTCGCCAGTGCGACGACGGTGGGCTCGTTCGCTGCCGTGGCCAGTGCCTTGATGTACTTGGCGCGGCCCAGCAGTTGCTGCTCGAGTGCGAGATCGCCCAACAGTGCCTCGTCGAACGGCTGTGCCTGCTCTGCGACCGTCTTGACGGCAGCGAGCGTGCGCCCCAGGAACGGCGCGACGAGTTCGGGCAGTCCACCGAGACCGCGAAGGGCCTCCTCGATGGCTGCCGCGCGCTCACGTCCGTTCGCGGCGTTCTGTGTCAACTCCCTGCGTACCGCCTCGGTGCGCGCCTGAACGACGCGAGTTTCCGCGATCTGGATCTCGGTGTTCGTCAGCTGCAGTGCAACGCGCAACTGCGCGATCAACGTGGATGTGCTCATGGTGCTCCCCTTTCGGTCGGGTGGTCGACTGTTTCTGGCCGATGCCTGTGGGTCACAGCGTGATGCCCGGCCCTGTTCGTGTCATTACCCGTGAGTAGGTTCGGTCAAACGGGTGCTGTCGATGTGTGAGCATCGACACGTGGGGCTCCGCGGCAGTCCGAGAGTCCAGTGATCGACGGTTTCGATCGACCGATCACTGGACATTCGACAGGCATGAACACCGAGCTCTACACCGCGACCGTCTCCGCCACCGCGACCGGCGTCACCTCCGACGACGGCGTCCTGTCACTGGGCGTGCGTGAGCCCGAACAGCTGGGTGGGCCCGGAGGGAGCACCAACCCCGAACAGCTGATGGCAGCCGCACTGTCGAGCTGCCTCGTCGAATCCCTTCGTATCGCGCTCGGAACGGTCGGCGGCAGCGTCGACGAACTGGCGGTCAAGGGGACTGTCGTTCTCACCGACTCCGAGGCATCCGGATACGACGCGACGTTCGCGCTCTCGGTCTCCCTGCCCGGTACGGACGACCCCGAAGCGGTACTGGCTCAGGCGACATCGATCTGCCCGTTCCTCAAGGCCATCGACGGGGTCGACGTCACCCTTGCCTGACGCCGCGTCGGGATCCTGTGGCACATTTCCGGCATGACAACGATTCGAACCCGGGTGGCCGACGCTCTCGCCGCCATCAAAGCCGGGTTTGCTCGTGAGGACACCACCCTGATAGCGGGTGGCCTGACGTTCTATGCCGTCATAGCGGTAATTCCGCTGCTGCTCCTCACCATCCGCGCCTGTGCACTACTGGTGTCGGAGGAGTGGGTCCGCGGAGGGTTCGACGCGATGTCGGGGTTGCTGCCGGACGCTCTGGGGGCTCGCGCGGCGGTGGATGGATTGGCCACGGCAGGAATCGAGCTCGGCCCGCTCGGGGTCCTGATCGCCGTCTTCCCTGCGACGTTCTACGGGGAGGGCCTGCGCAGGGCGATCGTACGGTTCGCACCGATTCGAGAATCGTTCACCGGCTGGCGCGGTCGGCTGGCAATGGTGCCGTTCTTCGCCGCCGCACCGGTACTGCTCGCGGGCGTACTCGGCGTGGCTCGATTGCTCGATGCATCGACCGGGGGCGGTGGAATCGGAGACATGGCGCTACGCGTGTTCCTCGGCTTCAATTGCCTGTGGCTCATTCTGTCGGTCCCTCTGGCGTGGACCTACCGAGTGATAGCGCCACGAGCGGTGGGCTGGCGGGCGCTCATCGTCGGATCGCTCGTCACCTCGTCCATCGTCA
The DNA here is from genome assembly GCF_022810405.1 of Rhodococcus sp. ARC_M5. Classification (GTDB taxonomy): domain Bacteria; phylum Actinomycetota; class Actinomycetes; order Mycobacteriales; family Mycobacteriaceae; genus Rhodococcoides; species Rhodococcoides navarretei. Next base: position 558,887 of record NZ_JALGQE010000001.1, on the reverse strand, counting down.
CCGGGTTCGTCCACGGATTCATCTTGTTCCTGGCGATTCCGGTGGATCTGGGTGCACCGTTCGGCGGCCTCACCGCGATCGGCGGCGGAGTAGCAATCATGTTGTGGATGTTCGTGTTCCACGTCCTGGCGCTTGCCGGCTGGCTGATCACCGCGGAATTCGATCGGCCCGCCGACGCAAGCCGAACATCAACTGGGTGAACCCGACCACCGCGAGCGCACACGTGACGGAAACACCGATCGTTGCCGACGTTCCGGCAGCCGCCGGTGCGGCTCCGGCAACCGTTGCCGTGACCGCAGCCGCGATCACCCGCGAAGGACGCTCCCACACCGTCAGAAAGCCGACGTCCTCGATTCCGGAACCCACCGCTCGAGCCCGGGCCATCTCGTGCAGCAACGTCGTCACGCCGACCGCCACCACCAGTGGCATCGGCGCTCCCAAAGCAAGGCCGCTCGCCACGAGGAGCAGGTCGCTGCAGCGATCGGCGACGGTGTCGAGTAGGTAGCCCCACTGGGACTGGGAGCGGCCGATCATCGCGACTCCGCCGTCGATACCGTCGAGCAGGCCGGAGACCACGATCAGCACGGCTGCGATCAGTGGTGCCGAGGTCCCCGGTCTGGACAGAGCCACTGCCGCCCCGGCCACGACAACGGCTGTGAGGGTGACGGCATGGGCGGACACGGACGCACGAACCAGGGGAGCGCTCAGCGCGTACACGATGCGAAGCCAGCCCGAGACCAACGCGGACGAGGACGGATCGATGCCGTTGTGCAGTGTCGACCAGGTCGACAGATACTCCTCGCGCGTCGCCGGCCGTACCGTCGTGACGTTTTGCTTCGCAGAACTGCGCTGATTGACCATCGAGGACCCTTGCTCGGCACCGACTGAGAGGAACTCGACGAGCAGGTGACCGGCGACTGCACGTCGAGACTTCGAAGCGGAGTACCCGTCCACGACGTTCTCAATCCGCACCTCGGTGCCGTCAGTCGTCGTCGGAGTTGCTCGCGCGCCTGCGTGCCTTCAGACGCGAAATCTTGATACCCACGGCCGCGAGCACGATCAGCCATCCCGAGATCAGAACTCCGCCACCGACGAATGCCGCTCGACGCAGCGGATGTTCGTCGGCGTACACGTAACCGACTGTGCCCCAGATCAATGCAACGAAAGCGATGATCGCCATCATCCAGATCATCGAATACAGAGTTCTGTTCATCGTCCACCCGACCTTGCTCTTCCGCCGTCCCCGACGACTGCCGACATGCATTCTTTCATCAATCGCCACCGCACTGTCTTCCCATCACCAGGCCAGGTTCGGCTGTTGTTCACCGGGCGAGATCCCGAATTCGAGTCCCGTGCGGTGCATATGACCGAACAGCGATTCGGCCACGTCCTGGTGTTCACGGCCCAGCGCGCCGGCCCACCTCGCTGCGCGGGCATTCGACCGCGAACTGCGTAGCTCGACGGAGCCGATACCGCCGACGTCTATGGTCAGGCGATCGGCTTCGATTGCCAGCATTCGGCGCAGAGCCTGCTCACCGAACAGCACGAATCCACGCACGTGCACGACGATGTGGCTGCGGCAGGTGTCGCCGGGCCTGCCCAGATGGACGCGTGGGTCGATGTCGCCCCACCGCTGTCGCAACTGCGCCGCGTCCGGCCCGGCTATCCACACCGCGCAATTTCTCTCGTGCAGAACGGATCCGACGGTGACAAGGAGCGACGCAGAGCTGTGCCCGGTCGAATCGACGACGACGACGATCTCGGGGACGGCGTAGACGAGGCCGTGAGTGCGAGCGGCAGGGTCGGTGATCCTGGAGGACAGCATCAGGGCCTCGAGATTCTTTCGTTCGCGATCTCCGCCTGTCCGCTCGGCCCATTCGGGCCCGTCGTGCCATGCGACCGCGTGGGGCAGGTGCGCCAGGACGGCACCGGCGTCGTAGGCGCGATGTGCGAAATCCCAGTCCTCTCCGCCGTATCCGACGAATGTCTCGTCGAATCCGCCGATCTCGGAGAACAGCTCACGGCTGCACGACATCACAGCGCTGATGATGTACCGGTACGAGCGCCGATCTGCGTCGAGTAGGTGGCGTGAACGGCGATACCCGTCGCGGAGCCATTGCGGCTCCGTCAATTCCGGCGGAGCGGCCGACTCTCCGCGGAACCACCCCGCCACGTCCTCGGCGGACCGACCCGTGAGATCGGCGTGCCGCCGACGACCGACGGTGAGGGCGTCGGGCAGGGACGCGAGCAGCCGAACCGATTCCGCGATGTACCCGGGCTCGGGAACGGTATCCGCATCCAGAAAACACAGAATCTCGCCTTCGGCGACCGAGGCACCGAGATTCCGGGCCGCCGCCGCACGAAAGCCGAGATCGGGCTGCCGCACGACGGTGATGTCGAGCGCGGAACGAAAGCCGTCGACGGTCGGTGCTTCGGGGGAGCCGTCGTCGGCCACGATCACCTGAAGTCGGCGGGCCGGGTAGCTCTGCAGGGTCAGCGCGCCGAGGACGAGTTCGAGCTGGCGTTGCTGGCGAAAGTACGGGATCACCACGGACACTCGTGGATCCAGATCCACGGTCTCGGCGAGATCCCACCGATTGCCCGGTACCACCCACCGGCCGTCGGGTAGCCGGTCTGCCGTCTTCGCGCGCTGTTCGTCGAACAGTGCGCGGTACAGCGCGGCGGCCTGGCCCAGCGTGGGGTAGGTGACTACGTCGTCCTGCTGCCATGTCCTGTCGGGATGGCGGAGAGCCTCCGCCATCGCAGCGGCGAGGCCCTCGACCGAATTTTCGTGAATCCACAGTGCCCCGGGAGAATTGGTCTCCATCTCTTCCACGTACCGTCCACGGGGGACGAGTGGGCGACGGCCTGCCGCGATCCAGGAATTGATCGAACCCGATGCCGATACGTGGCGATGGAACGCGACGGGAACTGCAACGGATCGAAGGACCTCGTCGAGCTCGTCGTCGGGGACGAAGCCGGTCGACACGAACGATCGATCGAGTTGATCTGCAGTACAAGCGAGTTCGCCGATCATGGATTCGTGGCCCGGTGACGCGGACCCGATCGACAGAAAGTCGACGTCGCTGTCCAGCGACGTCATGGCACCGAGTACCTCCTCGTGCCCCTTGCCCGGATAGACGAACCCGAGAACACCGACGACTCGTCGAGGGGTGACGCGGTCCTCGATCGACGGCACCGCGCGTCCGATCGGCAGCGGAATCACCCGCACATCGTGTTGCAGATCCACGACGTCGTCGAGCAGCAGTCGCTCGTGCATGCTGGAGACGACGACGGCAGCGGCGCAGTCGATCACCCGCCGGTAGCAGTCCGTACGCACCTCGAAGGCATGGCCGTCCGATGGTTGCGGTACATCGTGCACCGTGACGGTGACCGGCGCGCGGTGCCGCCGTGCGAAGTCGACGAACGCATCCGCGGCCTCCGTCGCGGTGCGGCCGAACAGCCTGTCGGTGAAGTGCACGTGGATCGGCGCGTCGAGGGGGACCTGCTCGATATCGGAGATCACCGGATTCGCTGTTGCAGCGGCCAACTCGCGCGCACAACGCACCACCCCATGTTCGGGTGGGCCGAGGGCGAGGTGCAGAGTAGGCCGGGTCACGGTGCCAGCTCCAGTGTTCGGATCAGTTCTGCATGACGTTCCAGCGCGGCACCGATGAATTCGGGACGTTCGGCGTACCAGAGCAGGTGAGCGCGGTGAACGGAATCCGGCGACAGAGGATTGCCGTCGACCGACCAATTCGCACGCGGCTCGCCGTCCAGGCCGAGTGCGTCCAGCACTCGCCGCTCGACCGGCGCACGAACACCTCCGAGCAATTCGCGCCCCGGATCTCGGACCGTGCTACCGGTTCCCAGATGATCGAGTATCCGCTGGGCCAGAGCAGTGAGCACCGTGTTGGTCGCATGGTTGATCGTGTGGGTGGCGTTGCTCCCGGCTGCGCAGAACAGGTCGGACGCAGCGATGTCGGTGTCCCGGCTCTCGCGTCGCCGCAACTCGTCGAGGCTCGACTCGGCTGCCTGTCGAAGACCGTCGTCCGAGACCGATCGATCCCAGTCCTCATGGCTGCCGAGGCCGCGACGAGCGGCCAGGATGGTGCGTAAGTCGTGGTAGGGCACCGTGTTCGGGACTGCGGACGGGTCGCTCGGATGTCGAACGATGACCTGAAAGGGATGCAGTGCCGCGTATCTCAGCACCGGCCAGCGGATGACGGTGGCGTCGGGTGGGAGCGCTTCGGTGAGATCGGGCACCCCCAGCGGCAGTGAACGATAGCCGGCTCGAACCGGTTGGGTGAGTAGCACCGACGTCCGGCGCACGAGTCGGTCGACGTGTACCAGGTCCGAGGACTCGAGCTCGTGCACGGGGGGAATCCGCACAGTCCGCAGCGGCATGGACGGATCGGAACCGAGAAGGATGCGAAGTGCCTCGGCCTGGCAATTTCCCCAGACGAGCAGGAGGGGTCTGTCGTCGTCGGATCGACCCGGATCGTGCGCTGCTGCGTAGAAATCGCCGTAGTGGCGGGTGCGACCGTCCATGCTTGCCCCGACGTCGTGTGCGTGTTGATGGTGGACCATTCACTCGTCAACGTAGACCCGGTGAACCTGCTGCGCCAACCCCGATTGAACCCCGGCACAAGTGGGTACAGGCCACGTATCGCGTGTCGGGACCAGGCACGATCGTCCTGCCCGTACCCGAAGGAATTCATGATTCGCGTTGCATCGGTTCCGTCCTCGCATGCCTACGTCCAACACCTCCTGCCCGTCCGCTCCGGCTCCGAGCGCGAGCCGCTGTCCGCCGGATCGGTGCAGCTGCTTCCTGATCCAGCACCCGTCCGGGTCGACGTACCCGGGCAGTGGTGGCCACCCCGACTGCTCGATGCCCGGTGGCTCGCCGAACAGACCGAGGTGCACTTCGATGTTCTGCACGTGCATTTCGGATTCGAGTCCTTCGCGCCGGAGGAACTCACGCGCACCGTCGACCATCTGCACGGCCGCCGCCTGCCCTTGGTACTGACGGTCCACGACCTGCACAACCCTCATTTCACGGACAACGTGCAGCATCTGAGGCAACTCGACGTACTCGTGCGGGCAGCCGATGCCGTGATCACCCTGACTCCGGGTGCGGCCGCCTGGATCCACGATCGGTGGGGCGTTCGATCCACGGTGGTGGAGCATCCGCATGTCGTGCCTCTCGATCGAATGGATCGCCCGCGCCCGCCGTCGGAGTCGTTCGTCATCGGTGTCCACGCCAAGAACCTGCGGTCCAACATGGACCCGTTGGCCGTGATGGATGCGGTCGTCGAGGCCGCACGTTCGCTCCCCGACGCAACCGTCCGGCTGGACATCGACGAGGACGTCTTCGAACACTCCAGCCACTGGTACAACCCCACCATCGGCGCGAAGTTGCTGGACTACACCAGCTTTCCCGACGTGGACGTACGCGTGCACGGACGGTTCGACGACGACGCGCTGTGGGACTACCTGTCGGCGATCGATGTGTCGGTGCTTCCGTATCGCTTCGGAACGCATTCCGGCTGGCTGGAGGCCTGCCGCGATCTCGGAACGGCCGTTGTTGCGTCGGACTGCGGGTTCTACGCGGACCAGGCTCGGGTACACAGCTTCCGAATGGGGGTCGACTCGTTCGATCCCGCCACCCTCGTCGCTGCACTGCGCGCATCGCACGCAGATCGCACTCCGGCCGTCGACTCCGGCACCAGAGCGCAACAGCGACAACGAATTGCAGATACCCATGCAGCGATCTATCGAGCAGTGATCAAGGAGATGCGTTGAACGAGAAGCCACTTCGCATCGCGGTGCTGGCGTCATCGAGTTTTCCGGTGGCGCAGCCTTTCGCGGGCGGTCTGGAGGCACATGTCTACAACCTGGTGCGGGCACTCACCGAGCGTGGGCATCAGGTGAGTCTGTTCGCTGCGGACGGGTCGAGTGTCGATCTGGATGCGACGCTGCTACCGGTGCGAACGTTGGACCTGACGCCGATTTCGATCGCGGACGTCGCGATCACTCCCACCGCGATCCGCGAGCATCATGCGTATCTGGCGGTGATGATGGAGCTCGCCGGGACGATGTCTCGGTCCTTCGACATCGTGCACAACCACAGCCTGCACTATCTGCCGCTCGCCATGTCGTCGACGCTGCCGATACCGATGGTGACGACACTGCACACACCGCCGTTCGCGTGGCTCGAGTCCGCGGTGGCGTTGGCCCCGCCAGGTGCCAATACTTTTGCTGCGGTCAGTGAGTTCGCCGCCTCGCAGTGGGCAGATGTCACCACCGGAACCGTCGTGGTTCGCAACGGAATTTCGTTGGAGGAGTGGCCGTTCGGTGTGGGCGGCGACTACGTGGTGTGGTCGGGTCGGGTCGTCCCGGAGAAGGGACTCCACCTGGCCATTGCGGCTGCGAAGGAGGCAGGCCGCTCGCTGCGTATCGCCGGGCCGCTGAGCAATCTCGACTACTTTCACGAGTTCGTCGAGCCGATGCTCGACGAGAACATCCGCTACGTCGGGCACCTCGATCAGCCCGCGCTTGCGGCGTTGGTGGCCGGTGCCGAGGTAGCGCTCGTCTCACCGGTCTGGTCCGAGCCGTACGGCCTGGTGGTGGCGGAAGCACTGGCGTGCGGGACTCCCGTCGCTGCGTTCGCCAGGGGTGGGATTCCGGAGATCGTCGATGCCTCGTCGGGAGTGCTGGTTGCGGCCGACGACGTACACGGGCTGGCCGCAGCGATTCCCGAGGCGGCGGCGCTGAAGAGATCCGACGTTCGTGCGCGGGCGGAGAAGGTGTGCTCCATGCACCGCATGGTGGACGAGTACGAGGCGCTGTACCACTCGACCTTGGCCGCCGCTGCCGACCCGATCGAGGATCGGCTCGCGATCGCATGATCGGCTACTACGCGCACCACCACGGGGTCGGCCACATCACGCGCTCCGACGCCATCGCTCGGTCGATGGCCGAGCCGATGACAGTGCTGTCCTCGCGGTCTCGACCGGCAGGGCATGCGGCGGCCGAGTGGATCACTCTGCCTCTCGATGTCGACGAGGACTCGGACAATGCTTCTCCAGATGATCCTTCCGCTGGAGGCGTACTGCACTGGGCTCCGCACGACGTGGACGGACTGACCGAACGGATGGCGATCATCGCGGAGTGGGTGGCTCGCGAGCGCCCGCGGGCGGTGGTGGTCGACGTTTCGGTGGAAGTGGCGATGTTCCTGCGGCTCATGGGAGTTCGCGTCGTCGTGATGGCGGTGCCGGGAGAGAGGGCGGATCCGGTCCACAGCCTCGCGTACCGGTCGGCAACGCACATCGTCGCGCCGTGGTCGCAGCAGGTCTACGACCCGGCCTGGCTGCATCCCTACAGCGAGAAGACCACCTACGCGGGCTCGATCAGTCGATTCGCCGGACGTGAGCGAACCGCGAGAAACGCCGACCCCACCGTGGTGGTGCTGGGTGCTGCCGGTGGTACGTCGCTGACCGACGATCTGGTGGACTCGTGGTCGGCGGTGGATCCTCGCTTCCGGTTCCGCGCACTCGGCGTCGCAGGCGGCGACTGGGTGGACGACGTCTGGCCGGTGTTGTGCTCGGCAGCACTCGTCGTCACGCACGCCGGGCAGAATGCGATCGCCGACGTCGCCGCGTCGGGCGCGCCCGCCATCGTGGTGCCGCAGGCTCGACCCTTCGACGAGCAGTCGGCCACCGGACGGGCCCTGGCCGACGGTGCGGTGGCAGAAGTGCTCGATACATGGCCGTCCGTCGCGCGATGGCACGCGGCGGCGGGCCGCGCCCTCGAGCTCGGTGGTCGGCGCTGGTCTGCCCTGCGCACCGACGGCGCTCCCGCCCGCGCCGCCCGGGCTATCGAGCAGGCCGCACCTCGAACGGTGCGACAGTGAAGATCGTCGTCGTCACCGTGGTGTCGGGTCGCCACGCACACTTGGCCGCGCAGGTGCGCGGTCTGAACGACTCGACCGGGGGACCGGTCGAGCACATCGTCGTCTCGATGGGCGACACCGCGATCGTCGATGTGCTCGCTCGGGCGGGTTCGACGGCAACGTGCATCGAGATGCCCCAGCAGCACCCGTTGCCGTTGGCACGGGCCCGCAACCTGGGCGCGGCCGCGGCACTGGATCGTGGTGGGGAGTTGCTGGTGTTCCTCGATGTGGACTGCATCCCCGGCCCGGAGATGATCGAGAGATACCGTTGCGCGGCAACGTTGCCCGACAACGAGCGTGCGCTGCTCTGCGGCCCGGTGACGTACCTGAAAGAGAAGGACCTCGGCGCCGAGGGTGAGACGCTGACATTGCTGACTGCGCCGCACCGAGCGCGGCCCGACCCGCCGGCGAACACCGTGGAGCGCGGAGACAACTTCGACCTGTTCTGGTCCCTGTCCTTCGCGATCGGTGCGGCGAATTGGATCGAACTCGGTGGCTTCTGCGAGGACTACACCGGCTACGGCGGTGAGGACACCGATTTCGCGGCCACCGCGGAGGCGTCGGGCATGGGGTTGCGGTGGGTCGGCGGGGCGCATGCGTATCACCAGTTCCATCCGGTCTCCGATCCTCCGGTGGAACATCTCGACGACATCGTCGCCAATGCACGCACGTTCTTCGATCGATGGGGCCGGTGGCCCATGATCGGTTGGCTGGATGCCTTCGCCGCGCGCGGACTCGTGGAGTTCGACGGCTCCGAGCTTCGTCGCTTGCGTCCGACGAGCGTGGATCGACGGCAATGAGGGCGATCGGCGTCGACGGCCGATCGCCCTCATCGGGGGTTGAGCCCTACCGATGGCTATCCGCCGGTGATGGGTGAGTTGTACGCACACGGGATCGACTTCGTGGGGAAGCCCTTCGGATCCAGTGCATTCTTCACGATGCCGATCGCGCGTAGCGAGACCGAGATCGACAGGTGATCGGACAGATCGATTCCGCAGCCGTCCTGCAGGGTGACGTTGTTGACCGTGGCACCGGGACCCGCGGCGAGGAACGTCGTCTTGTACGGGGTGACGACCTCGTCGTACTTGGTGCCGATCACGGTGTATTTGATGCCGGGGTCGGTGTCACCGCCCACAGCCAGTCCCTTGACCAGTGGAGAGTCGATGACCTGGTCCGAGGCCGCGGGGCCCGCGATGGCACCGACGACGCCCAGCACGTTCAGGCCCAGGTTGTTGATGGTGCGACCCAGAGTGCCGATTCCGACGAGAGTCGTGCCGTGGTTCGAGCCGGCGACGCTGACGACAGTGTTCACCTTGTTCTTGGTGGGATCGGCCGGGTTGGCACCGCCCTCGAAGCGAAGGTACTGACGCGTGACGAGGCCACCCTGGGAGTGACCGACGATGTCGACCTGGGCGGAGCCGGTGGCGGCCCGCACTGCGTCGATGTACGTTGCGATTTCCTTGGCGCTGGAGGCAACGGAGTCCGTGCCGCGCAGTGACTTGATCTGACCGACGGCACTCGAATCGGTGTCACCGTAGTTCAGTGCGAAGACGCAGTACCCTTCCTTCTTCAAGGCAGGCGACATACGCGCGAAGTTGTTGAACGCGTTCTCCCAGGTGCCGTGCAGCAGCACGACCGGCCGCGGATGCGCAGCGGACGGCTTGCAGTTCCAGTCGTTGGCACCCTGCGGTGCCACGTTCGGATTGACGACGCTGTACAGGAAGCCGGCGAGGAAGTTCGTGAATGCCGGGCCGTACCCCTTCGTCTCGGCCTGTGGATCGTAGGTGCTGGTCGCAGGAGCTGCGGAATCGATACTCGGGGGAACGATGCCCTGGTCGGCGGCCTTGGGTGACGCCTCGGTCGGTGCGGGCGGGATGACGTCGTCGCCCTGCACGGTGGCGGGCGGGGCGGGCGCGGTCGTGGGCTGAGCGTGGGCTGCAACACCGGAACCGAGGGCAAGCGAGCACGCCATTGCCGCGATCACTGCAGCGCGCACCGTGGTGGCCTTCCGCGTTGCGCGGAAGGTGGACCGAGAAGTGGTCATGAAGGCTGACTTTCGACGAAGGTTGTTGGACAAGGCGGAACAGTAGGCGGCAATTTCGGCCGATTGTGGGCTCCGATCGGGCGTTTGGAATCTGCCCGTAACCGACACGTCATCGGTGAGGGAGCGTCACAAGTGACGCAGGCCCGGCCGAATCAGGATGCAGTGCCGGATATGTTGACCAAAACAATCCCAAGGTTTTATTTTTGTTCTATTGTTCGATGACCACGTTCACTCCGGTGCCGATCGGTGTGGATGTGGGTGTCGAACGTCGAGACCGTGCACGGTGTGCGAGAGATCGGTCCGACTCGACAACAGACCAGAAGTAGCTGTCGAATTCGGGGGGTGGGGTCGGGGTGACGGCAACAGGGAGCGTGCACGTGCCGCAGGAGGAATACGTCAACGGGCGGCGTGCCTCCGACCGTCTGCGGACGCCGCGGGAGACTGCTGCGCGGATGTTGGATCAGTACATCGGCGAACCCGAGGACACGCCACCGCCGCGCGAGTGCGCCCGCGGTGAACTCGACGACATGGCAACGACCTGTTGCCAATTGGCAACAGGGGTGATCGAGTCGGGTCGACTGCCGACACCCGGTGCGTTGGACGTATTTCGCGATGCCGCCACGCGATGGGCTCGCGACGGTGTGCCGCTCGGACGCATCCAGCACGCGATCAGCGACGGCTGTGTGTCGGGGGTGCGCACTGCACCACGTTCGGTCGACGGGGCCGTCCTGGTCATGGAACTGTTGGACGTCCTGACCGAGGCCGTCTCCGATGCATATCTGGCGGAGTTCCGAACGTTGACTCAGAGCGGTCCCCGGCACGATGCGGAACTGCTCGACGCGCTGCTGACCGGAGACGGGACCGCTCGTAAGATCGCCGATCGCATGGGAGCGCTGCTCGCCGAGGACTATCACGTTGTCGCTCTGCACTTCCCGGCTCACGCAGAGGAAGGCGGACGCCGAATCGACGCCACGATGATGGCAGCGCGAAAGCTCCGCAGGATCCACGCTGCGCTGGCAACGGTCGACGCGGCCTGCACTCCCATCGCGTCCCTCAGCCCCACCGGCGGAACCGTGCTGCTGCCCGACGTCCCCGGTGTCGACGTCGGTGACCTCGTCGGTCGACTCGCCGAAGCGGGTGAGGTTGCAGTGACTGCGACAACCGGATCGGCCTCCATCGACGACATCGCCTCGACTGCGCCTCACCTGTACGAACTTCTGAGCCTCGTACGCCGGCTGCGGTACGCCCCCGGGACCTACGATATTTCGGATCTGGTGTTCGAGTACCAGGTGAGCAGGCCGGGTCTGGGCCGCAAACACCTTGTGACACTGATCGATCCGCTCCGCGACTCGGTCGATCTGTTGCCCACGCTGCAAGCGTTCGTCGACTCGGATTCCAACCGAAAGAAAACGGCCACCTGGCTGACGGTGCACCCCAACACCGTCGACTACCGCTTGAAGCGAGTCGAACAGCTCACCGGGCTCGATCCGATGAAGCCGTCCGGGCTCAGACGGTTGCATGCTGCCCTGATCGCCGACCGCCTGGAGGCACGTCGTGTTCCGGTGGGCGAGCGATCACTGTGACCGTGTCGGACGGCGCGGTGCTCGCAGCATCGGCGGCGCTCGATTCGGTGGAATCCGTGGCTGCGATGTTCCAGCCTGTCGTCGAACTGTCCACAGGAACAGTCGTCGGATACGAGGCCCTGGCGAGGTGGCCCTCGCCGAGCCTGGCTCTACCCGAAGACGTGTTCGCTCTCGCTCGAGAACGCGGCATGGTGGGTCGCGTCGACGTCGCGTGCCGGGCGGCGGCGCTCCGGGCGGCGCGCGAGCGCTCGTACTCGCGTCGGGTTCGCTTCTTTCTCAACATCGAGCCGGGGTGCTTCGTCGACGAACGCGATGTCGACACCCACCTCGATGCGATCGGCGACGATCTGGACGTCGTCCTCGAAATCACCGAGAGAGATCTCGACCGAAACGTTCCGATGTTGATGGCGCTGGTTCGAGGAGCGCGGGCCCGCGGAATGGCGGTAGCCATGGACGACGTCGGTGCGACGCCTGCGACGTTGCATCTGTTGGCTTCGGTCGCGCCGGACATCGTCAAACTCGACGCGTCGATCGTCCGGTCACCGTATCGGTCGCGCGCCGCGATGAGGCAGGTGCGCGACTACGTCCGGTCCAGCGACGCAGTTCTGTTGGCCGAGGGAATCGAAACCACCAGGCATCTGCGTCGTGCAACGGCCTTGGGAGCAACGCTCGGTCAGGGCTGGATGTTCGGCCGCCCGATGCCACTGCCGAATCCATCGGTCTGACCGTTCGGCCGGGAACCGACAACGACGAACCCCGCACCCTCGACGGCCTGTGGGCCGGGGTGCGGGGTTCGAATACTTCCGATTCGGAAGATCAGTTCGTGAACTTGTCCTTGATGTTGCCTGCGGCGTCCGAGACGTCGTCGCCGACCTGCTTGGTCTTGCCCGACGCCTGATCCGTTGCGCCCTCGGCAGCAAGATCGTCGTTGTCGGTCTTGTGGCCGATCTTTTCCTTGGCTTCGCCCACGAGCTCTTCTGCCTTGTGCTTTGCCTTGTCGATGAAATCAGCCATGTGAACTCCTCGAAATCGATTGTTCGTTCCGTGCCCGAGAGCTATACCCGCGATCGGAGACGGTAATCATGGGTGGACCGTGCGGATTGTGCCGACGTGATCCGGGTAACCGGGACCCATGGATTCAGAGACCGACAACCCGTCCGCCCCAGACATGCAGTCGCCCGAGCATCGGCGCCCGAGTGGTGTGGACGACGCGACCGTTGCTGCGGCGGGGAAACTGTCCGAGGCACTCGAATGCGTCGAGCGTGCCCGGGGCCACCTATATTCGTTTCATCAACTGATGGGGCACTCCGACCTGCTGTTGGGAGAGGCTGTGGACGCGCTCGCCGATGCCGGCCACGCAACGATCTCGCAGCGGATCGACGCGGACATGATCGGCCGCAACATCGCGCCGGGACGCTGGACGTTTCAGCTCGTCGAGGAATTCGACGACGGCTATTGGGGTCCGCTTCGCGAACATGACCGGGCGGTGCGAGACGAGCTGATGGATGGGCGTCGCCACGTCTTCGAGGCCGAGATGAAGGAACGGCGTCGGACCCACGGACGCAGCGGGCACGAGGCGAGACCGGCCGACTGACGCCGATCGGACAAAGAAAAGCACCGATCTCGCCGGCGAACGGCGAGATCGGTGCTTTGCGGTGAGTTTCTAGCCTGCCTTTTGCGCGGCGTCGACCTCACTGGATGCGTTCGCGGTGGAGAGCTGGCCGCCCGAGTTCTCCAGGTGTGCCCGCACGAACCAGTGGAAAAGTTCGAGCTGCGCGCTCTGTCCGATGAGCATGTCCTCGGTGACGGGGTCGATCTCGCCGACCTCTTCGATGTTCTTGCGAGTGGTCTCGATGACTCCGGTGTAGACGAGGTCGAGTGCTCCGAGGTGCTCGATGGCCGTCGCGCGGCCGATCGAGTAGTCGTCCCAGCTGCGCTCGGAGACGATGGTGCCCGGTGTGCCCTTTGCCGAGGAGCCGAGGGTCGCGATGCGCTCGGCGACGTCGTCCGCGAAACCGCGAACCGCTTCGACCTGAGGATCGAGCATCTCGTGAACCGAGATGAAGTTGGGTCCGACGACATTCCAGTGAATGTGCTTGAGAGTCAGATGAAGATCGTTGTAGGCGTTCAGTCGATCCTGAAGGATCGCGGCGACGCGCGCGCCCACTTCCGAGGTGAGTCCGGGAACGGTGTACGAGTTCTTTTCAGCCATGTGCATGGTTTGCCCCATCCCCCCGGAACACAAACATGCCCCGCCGAATCGAATTCGGCGGGGCACGAGTGGTGAGCGGCTAGGACTTGTCGAGTCGCGGTGAATCCGTGCCCGACGTTCCGGTCGTCGAGGTGCCGGCCGAGGAGCTTCCGTCCGTCGGATCGACGATCGGGCTGTCGGCAGCGACCTCGTCGATCACGTCCGCACCGTCCTCCTCCGGGGGATTCTTCAGGCTCAGGATGATCGAGCCTGCCAGGACCACGATGATGACCACCAGGCTGACCAGCGAGGGGATCTCGGGGATCGACGTGCTGATCACCTTGTGTCCGGCCTGGAGGATCAGCTTGACGCCGATGAAGGCGAGGATGATCGCCAGTCCCTTGGACAGGTAGTGGAACTTCTCGAGCAACCCTGCGAGCAGGAAGTACAGAGCGCGAAGGCCGAGGATGGCGAACGCGTTCGAGGAGTAGACGATGAACGGGTCGTCGGTCACGGCGAGGACGGCGGGAACGCTGTCGACGGCGAACACCAGGTCAGCGGCTTCGATGGCGACCACGACGGCGAGAAGTGGCGTGGCCACCCGCTTGCCGGCTTCCTTGACGAAGAACTTGGTACCGGAGTACTCGTCTTGGACCGGGATGATCTTGCGCAGCAAACGAACCGCGATCGAGTTGCCCGGGTCGTACGACTCCTCCTCGTCCTTCATCAGCTTGTAGGCGCTGTACAGCAGGATGGCTGCGAAGACGAAGAGAACGGCAGCGAACTTGCTGACGATGGCCACACCTGCAGCCAGGAAGATCGCGCGGAAGACCAGGGCGCCGATCACACCGAAGAACAGCACGCGGTGCTGGTACTCACGGGGAACCTTGAAGTAGCCGAAGATCAGTGCGAAGACGAACAGATTGTCGACGGACAGACTCTTCTCGAGCAACCAGGCCGTCGTGTATTCGACTCCCGCCGTGGTTCCCAAGGTGAAGAACACCACGATGCCGAAGATGATGGCCACGCCGACCCACAGTGCGCTCCACCATGCGGCTTCCTTGAAACCGATGATGTGGGCACCGCGGTGCGCCAGCAGGTCGATGGCCAACAGGATGAGGACGACGGCACCGAATGCCGCCCATGCCCACCACGGGACGACGTTCATGAACGGCCACCTCTACTCGTGAATTTGCTGCCGAGTTGCTTCAACTTCGCCTGATTCTCGGGCTTGGTCGCGTACCGACGCGCCTGGTCGATCATCTTCTTGCCCTGTGGGCTGCGAGCGAACGATGTCAACTTCTGTGTCAACGACGCCATCTGTCACACGCTCCTTTTCGTTCTCGTCTGTCTTCGTCTTACCGGTGTTCCGGCCGTGCGTTCGGGCCTCGGCGGAAAACTTCGGGTCATTCCGCAACTACTCCAGTGTGACTGTTCGCTTTCCTGCAGGCATGGTCGTTTTGCGGACACGTTTCGACCGATTTCGTTGCCGGGTTACGGCAACCTCGGCGGCCCCGATGTGTCACGAGGACGAACGAACCTCGGGCCAGTCGAGCAGCTTCGCCCCGAGCACCGCTGTGTGCAGGGCGAACGCCTCGACCGGGTTGCCCACATTCTGCCCGGTCAAATCCTTGATTCGGGACAATCTGTAGGTGACGGCCCGCACCGACAGGTGCATGCGGCGTGCAGTCGACGCGGTGTTTGCGCCCGTGTCGAAGTACGCCTGCAAGGTTTCCAGCAATGGACCCGCTCCGCCTCGCGCGCCCATCAACGGCGTCAGCAACGTGTCGACCAGATCGGCGATCGCCGCGCGATCGCTGATCAGAACGCGATAGACGAGCAGATCCCGAGCATCGACCACGGGCGCGTCCAGTCCGAGCGAGGACGCCAGATCGAGGGCATCGAGCGCTTCCCGGTACGACGCCGCCACACCGACCGCACCGCTGCGGGCACGGCCGACCCCGATCTGAGTCCGGCCGTATTCTCCTCTGCGCCGAAGATCGACCGATTCCCTCGAGGCCGGTGCCGACGACGTGGTGAGGACGCGCCCCACCCGGGTCAATACATGGTCGACGGCCTCGAGGTCGGGAGCCGGGAACACCAGGATCAACCGGCCCTGCTTGGTGGCGACGAGCAATTCCGCGTCGCCCTTGCTGCCCTGCACGCTGCGCTCGACGAGGCCGATGGCAGAACTGGCGTCGGTGAACGGCTTGGACGACGTCACCACAGCTACGACGTGCGGACTCGACAGATCGAGCCCGAACGTCTGCGCTCGCCCGAGCACCCCGGCGACGTCGGAGGTGCCCGAGAGCAGATCGTCGACGAATTCGCGGCGTGCGAGAACCTCGGCTCTGACGAGAGTTCTGCGGGCGAGCTGAAATCCTTCGGCCAGTTCGGCCACCGCGTCGTCGACGGCGCGCAGCATCACCTCGCCCGCCGTGACGACCCCGGCCGGGTCGTCGGCGGCTGCGACCACCGCGGGCAGCTCGCGCCACAGCCGCCACGCGGAGGTCAGGTACAGGTCGAGCAACGCGCGCAGGGCAACGCCCGCGCGCGCCGCGGCGTCCCCCTGCGAGCGAAACTCGCGCAGCTGTGCCCGGCTCAGTGGGACACCCGCGTCCACGGCGTCGGTGAGGACGTCGAGGAAGCTGCCCAGGAGTGCCACGTCGAGCCCGCCGGCATCGGCAGCGGCCCGGGCAGCGACCGAGTCGAGCGGTAGCGCATCCCGCTGTGTGGCCATCTGTTCTCGTGTCTCCCATCCGACTGAAGGTCAATGGTAGGCATCGCGGCGTCGGTGGTGAAACGGATCGCTGTCCGCGTCTTCCGATTGCGCGGCGTGTTCGACGTGCAGGAGCCGGTATCCGGGAGCACAATCACCCGATCCGCACAGTTCGTATCCACGTTGGGAGTGTCGGCCATGACCTCGTCGAACAGGCCTGCAGCGAGTCTGCGGTCGCAGTTGCTTCGCAAGAAACCGATCGTGGATGCAGAGCAGCAGACCGGAGGCTTGCAACGAACCATCGGCACCTTTCAGCTGACGATGTTCGGCGTCGGTGCGACCATCGGAACCGGCATCTTCTTCGTCCTGTCGCTCGCGGTTCCCGAAGCCGGTCCCGCAGTGGTGCTCTCGTTCCTGGCCGCGGGTATCGCGGCCGGTCTCGCGGCTATCTGTTACGCCGAAATGGCATCGGCGGTACCGGTTTCGGGCTCGACCTACTCCTATGCCTACGTGACGATGGGCGAGGTGGTCGCGATGGGCGTCGCGGCCTGCCTGTTGCTCGAGTACGGAGTGTCCAGTGCTGCCGTCGCCGTCGGGTGGAGCGGGTACCTCAACGAGCTGTTGAACAACCTGTTCGGGTTCACCATCCCGCACGCGCTGTCCGCTGCGCCGGGTGACTCCGATCCCGGCATCATGAATCTGCCTGCAGTCGTACTGATCGTGCTGTGCGCCGTTCTGCTCATTCGCGGTGCGAGCGAGTCGGCGGCCGTCAACGCAGTCATGGTCGTCATCAAACTCGGTGTGTTGGCCCTGTTCGCGATCGTCGGATTCACCGCCTTCGACTCCGGCAACTTCTCGGACTTCATGCCGTTGGGCGCAGCAGGGGTGACGGCGGCCGCCGGCACGATCTTCTTCTCGTTCATCGGACTCGACGCGGTGTCCACCGCGGGCGACGAGGTGAAAGATCCGCAGAAGACCATGCCGCGCGCCATCATTGCGGCGCTGATCGTCGTCATCGTGTTCTATCTCGTGGTGGCCGTGGCCGCCCTGGGAACTCAGCCCTGGACCGACTTCGCCGGCCAGGAGGAAGCCGGGCTGGCGGAGATCCTGCGGAACGTCACCGGGCAGGCCTGGCCGGCAACGATTCTGGCCGCAGGTGCGGTCATCTCGATCTTCTCGGTGACCCTGGTGACGATGTACGGGCAGACTCGCATTCTGTTCGCCATGGGCCGAGACGGCATGTTGCCGAAAGCGTTTGCCGAAGTCAGTCCGCGCACGCACACCCCGGTCAACAACACGATCGTGGTCGCGGTGATCATCTCGATTCTCGCTGCGTTCATTCCGCTCGACAAGCTGGCCGATCTGGTGTCGATCGGTACCCTCGTCGCGTTCATCGTCGTGGCGATCGGGGTGATCGTGCTTCGTCGGACGATGCCGGACCTGGAGCGTCCGTTCAAGGTGCCGGGCTATCCGGTGACTCCGGTGTTGTCGGTCGCCGCTTGCGTGTACATCCTGTCCGGTCTGCGGTGGACCACGTGGTTCTGGTTCGGCCTCTGGCTCGCCGTGGTTCTCGCGTTCTATTTCCTGTGGGGTCGGCATCATTCGGCGCTCCGATCGGTTGGAAAGGACGCGGAATGAGCGTTCTGATCGCCTTCGCGCCGGGAAAAGGCAGTGTCGGTGCTCTCGATCTCGGTGCCCAACTCGCTCGGTCGTCGGGCAGCGACATCGATGTGGCGACGGTGGTGCCCAAGCCGTGGTCGACGCCGTCGATGGCACGGGTGGATGCCGAATTCGCGGATTGGGCGGCGGCGACGGCAGCCGAATCGGAGGCGAAGGCGCGGCACTACCTGGAGGACCGGGCTCCCGACATCACCGCATCGTTCCATCGCTTGGCACACCGATCGGTGTCGACGGCGTTGACCGAAGCGGCCGAGAGCATCTCGGCCTCGGTTCTGGTGCTCGGCTCCTCGGGCGACGGCGCTCTCGGACAGGTGGTCGTCGGGTCGACCGCAGACAAGCTGCTGCACTCGTCCCCGGTGACGGTTGCCCTCGCTCCGCGCGGCTACCGCATGCGCGAACGCGCAACTCTGACCCGGATCACCTGCGCCTTCTCCGGTGACAGCGAGGCCTCGCGCGTGGTGGGACCCACCGCGGAACTGGCTCGGGCTGCGGGCATTCCACTGCGCTTGGCCTCGTTCGTCGTTCGCGGGGCGACGATGTACCCGCCCGAGATCGGACTACGCGCCGAGGACGACGTTGCCGCCGAACTCGCCCGAGGGCTGAGTGAGGCGCTGACCGCTGCGGTGGACGACGCTGTCGCGGTGGGACTCCCGGCGGACCAGGTGACGACGGAGTTGGCCTCGGCAGGCAGTTGGCGCGAGGCCCTCGACGAAGTGCAGTGGCAGGACGGTGAGGTGCTGACCATCGGATCGTCCGGGCCGCTGGGGCCGATCGCTCGGGTGTTCCTCGGGTCGCGGGCCACCAAGATCATCCGTCATTCACCGGTGCCGATCCTGGTGCTGCCGCGTCGGTGACGGTCTATCGGTTGAGGGCCAGCACCGAGAGCAGTTCGTAGGCCACGTGAGCCGCGGCGATGCCGGTGATTTCGGCGTGGTCGTACGCGGGTGCGACCTCGACGATGTCGGCACCGACCACGTTCAGGCCGACCAGTCCGCGCAAGGTGTTGAGCAACTCTCGGGACGTCATGCCACCGGCCTCGGGCGTGCCGGTACCGGGCGCGTGCGCCGGGTCGAGAACGTCGATGTCGACCGAGACGTAGACCGGACCGCCGCCGAGTCGTCTGCGCATCCTCTCGACGATGCTGGCCACCCCGTCGACCTCGTAATCGTCGGAGCGAATCACCTGGAAGCCGAGCACACGATCGTCCTCGAGATCCTGCTCGCTGTAGAGCGGGCCGCGAATGCCGATGTGCTGTGAGCGTTCCAGATCGATCAGACCTTCTTCGCTGGCTCGTCGGAACGGGGTGCCGTGAGTGTAGGGGGCACCGAAGTACGTGTCCCAGGTATCGAGGTGGGCATCGAAGTGCAGGACCGCTATCGGCCCGTGATCACGCGCGAGCGACCGCAGGATCGGCAGTGCGATGGTGTGGTCACCGCCGAGGGTGAGAACCGACGAGCCGTCGGCGCGCAGGTCGGTCACCGCGTCGTGCACCGTGTTCAGGGCCTCGGTGATGTCGAACGGATTGACCCCGATGTCGCCGAAGTCCGCGACTTGTTGACGGGCGAAGGGCGACACCTTCAGCGCAGGGTTGTACGGCCGCAACAGTTTCGAGGCCGCTCGGATGTGACCCGGGCCGAAACGTGCGCCGGGGCGGTAGCTGACGCCGGAATCGAACGGGACACCGAGGACGGTCACGTCGGCCCGAGACACCTGGTCCAGTCGGGGCAGCCGGGCGAAGGTGGTCGGCTCGGCGAAGCGGGGGACCTTGGTGGCGTCGACCGGACCGATCGGTGGGTGCTCGGGATTGCTCGGGCTCATCGAGAATTCCTTCCGAAGTGGGGTGACGGGTCGACCAGGTCGCCCGGCAAGCGTTACTCTGATGCACGGTCTTGTCAACATGAGTTTCCTGAGAGGCGAGAACGGTGTCGGTGGCTTCGCAGGTCGACAACGACGCGCCGCGTATCGGCGCGCGGCTGAAAGAGGCGCGCCAGAAGAAGCGGTTGACGCTCGACGCGCTCGCCGATACCTGCGGGGTGACCAAGGGGTACCTGTCCAAACTCGAACGAGATCAGGTGAACGCCTCGGTGGCGTCGCTGGTTCGCGTCTGCGCGGCCCTGGACGTACCGGTCGGCTCCCTGTTCGACGACGCCCCGTCCGGCGAGGTGGTCCGCGCACAGTCGTTACCGCGCATCATGTTCGGCGGTGAGGCGATGACGGAGTACCTACTGACACCGGTGGGGGAGCGTCGCGTGCAGGTGCTGTTGGGCCACATCGACGATGGCGGCGGGAGCGGAGCCGAGGCGTACACCCTTCCGCTCGACGTCACGTTCGTGCACGTGATCGAGGGTGAGTTACGGGTGACCTTCGAAGCCGAGGCGGACGGCACGTTCGCGGGTGAGGAGGTACTGCTCGGTCCCGGAGATGCGTTCACCTTCTCGCCGCGGCGCAGGCACAGCTTCCGTACCGAAGGCAGCGGCGGCGCTCGAGTTCTCTGGGTGCTGGCACCGGCGCTGCCCGAGGAGTTGGCAATGAGGAAACAGGAGTTGCATCGATGACGATCACCGTATCGCTCTTCCAAGGCCCCGAACTGGCCGGCGACGTCGACGCCAACCTCGCGGCACTCGACGACGCCGTCATGCGAGCGGCCGCAGCCGGCGCGTCGATCCTGGTGACCCCGGAGATGTCGGTCAGCGGATACGACATCGGCGATCTCGTGCTCCAACGAGCCGAACCGTTCGACGGGCCGATCTTCGAGAGGGTGGCGGCAATCGCTCGATCTCGCTGCGTTGCAATCGTGTACGGATACCCCGAGCTTGCTGGCGAGACGGTGTACAACGCGGTACAGGTGGTCGACGCAACCGGGTTGTCGGTCGCGCGCTACCGCAAGACCCACCTGTTCGGTGAACTCGACCGCGCGCACTTCACTTCCGGCCCGGAACTGCTGGTGCAGTTCGATTTCGGCGGGCTTCGCTGCGGTCTGCTCACCTGCTACGACGTCGAATTCCCGGAAACCGTTCGTGCGCACGCCGACGCCGGAACGCAGTGGTTGATCGTTCCGACCGGCCTGATGACCCCGTTCGAGATCATCGCAACACACGTCGTCCCGACACGGGCCTACGAGAGCCAGCTGTTCGTCACCTACGTCAACCGCTGTGGCGCGGAGACGAGTCTGACGTACTGCGGACTGACCTGCGCCGTCGCGCCGGACGGCACCGACCTTGCGCGCGCCGGTGGGCACGAACAACTTCTGACGGTGGATCTGGATCCGGCCGAGCTCGCTCGATCCCGCGCCGTCAACACACATCTGGCCGATCGCCGCTATGATCTCTACCCGACAGGGTCCTCGCGGCCCGAGCAGGAGACCGACCGATGAGCACACCCGTCACCCCGGACAGCGCAATCGAATCCGGGGACGACCAGCCGCTGACGATGTTCGGCCCGGACTTTCCGTTCGCGTACGACGATTACCTCGCGCATCCGGCCGGCCTGGGACGTGTTCCCGACGCGGCCCTCGGTACCCGGGTCGCGGTGATCGGCGGCGGATTGGCAGGCATGGTCGTCGCTCGCGAACTGCTCGAGCTCGGTTTGGAACCCGTTGTGTACGAATCGGATCAAATCGGTGGCCGGATGCGGTCGGTGCCGTTCGAGGGGCATCCAGGCGTGGTGGCCGAAATGGGTGCGATGCGGTTTCCGCCGTCGTCGACCGCGCTGTTCCACTACCTCGACGCCGTCGGACTCGACACCACACCGTTTCCGAATCCGCTGGCCGAGGTGACGCCCAGTACGGTGATCGATCTCAAGGGTGAGAGCTACTACGCACGCAAACTCGACGATCTTCCACCGGTGTTCGCCGAGGTCGCCGAGGCGTGGAACCGAACGCTGGAGGACCACGCCGAACTGATTCCGTTGCAGCGTGCGATCCGCAAGCGGGACGTGGCCGAGATCAAACGAATCTGGAACGAGCTGATCGTGAAGTTCGACGATCAGACCTTCTACGGTTTTCTTGCCGCCTCCGAGCACTTCTCGTCGTTTCGGATGCGGGAGTTGTTCGGCCAGGTCGGTTTCGGAACGGGCGGATGGGACACCGATTATCCCAACTCGATCCTCGAGATCCTTCGCGTCGTCATCACGGCAGCGGACGACCACCACCGCGGAATCGTCGGAGGTTCACAGCAACTGCCGATGCGGCTGTGGACCGACTCGCCGGCGAACATGGCGCACTGGCCCGCCGGCACGTCGGTGGCCTCGCTGAACGGCGGCACCACGATGTCGCGTGTCACCGAGATCAGGCGCACCGACGGCGGCACCACGATCCACGACGACCGCGGCAACATCCGCACCTACGCCGCCGCCGTCGTGACCGCTCAGAGCTGGATGTTGTTGAGCAACATCAGGTGTGACGACGACCTGTTCCCCATCGACCACTGGACCGCCATCGAACGGACCCACTACATGGGGTCGACCAAGGTGTTCGCGCTCGTCGATCGACCGTTCTGGAAGGACAAGGATCCGGTCACCGGCCGCGATCTGGTGAGCATGACTCTGACCGACCGGATGAGCCGCGGCACGTATCTGCTCGACCAGGGCGAGGGCCGTCCCGGACTGATCTGCCTGTCGTACACGTGGTCCGACGACTCGCTCAAGCTACTGGCCCTCGACCCCACCGAACGCATGAACATCATGCTGCGATCGCTCGAGGAGATCTATCCCGGTGTCGATTTCCGCAGCCACATCATCTCCACACCGGTGACGTTGTCCTGGGAGACCGAACGTGACTTCATGGGTGCCTTCAAAGCCAACCTGCCGGGCCATTACCGCTACCAGGAAAGGTTGTTCACGCACTTCGTCCAGCACGAGCTCGACCCACGACATCGAGGCATCTTCCTTGCCGGCGACGACATCTCGTGGACTGCAGGCTGGGCCGAGGGTGCTATTCACACCGCACTGAATGCGGTGTGGGGCGTCGTGCATCACCTGGGCGGCACGTCGGCACCCGGTAACCCGGGACCTGGCGATGTCTTCGACGCCATCGCGCCGCTTCGGTTGGGTGACTAGCGCTTCGGTCGCAGCGGCCGGGGGGAGCGCTCGTCGAACACGAACAGCGCCAGCGCGATGGTCAGCATGAGGGCAACCATCCAGATCGCCCGCAGCCCGAACAGCTCGACCGCGACTGCGCCGATCAGTGCCCCGCCGAAGAATCCGGAGATGACTGCGCCGAACCGTCGGGCGCGCGTTCCGGCCTCCAGATCGTGTTCGACCACCCGATGAAATGCGGCCATCGCCATGCTGCGGAGATTCCCGGTCGTCATGGTGGTGTTGAACGGCGAATCCACCAGCACGCGAAAGGTGGTCACCTGCACGCCGGCAACGTGAGCGAGGATCACCGAGACCACGGCGTCGGGCACGGTTCCCGGCAGAAAACCGACGACGAGGACGACCAGGATCTCGAACACCAGCACTGCCCGCACCGGTCGTCGCACGATTTTCGCCACCGCGGGCAACGCGATGAACTCCGCGGTTGCAACTCCCAGCACGAAGGCCGCCAGCGGAGGCAGAAAAGCCAGCGCCTCGACCCACCGACCGCCGGCGACATCGACCCCGAGCAGCACCACGTTTCCGGTCTGCGCGCCGGCGAACACGCCGCCGCGGGTGATGTAGGTGTACGCGTCGAGGAATCCACCGACCGCCGCCAGCAGTACTCCGAGCCGAACCGATTTTGCGGTTGCGACGGCGATGTGGGGCTGCGGCGTGGTCACCGACAGAGCTTGGCACACAGGCATGCGGTCACGAGCGCACTCACGCCTGTACCGCAAGGAGTACGAGCAACAATTCCGCTCGCACCCGCGCCGATGTCAGATCGACCGCGAGCAACTCCTCGCAGCGAGTGATCCGGTTTCGCAGGGTGTGCCGGTGGACGGCGAGATGCGTCGCAGCAGTCTCCCAATGCCCGTTGGCCTCGAGAAAAGCCCGGAGCGAGCCGACCAGATCCGCGGTGTGGGTGCGGTCGTACTCGGCCAGCACCGAGATGGTGACGGCCGCCATGGCGCGCAACGACTCCTGGACCGGTTCGGCGGCGAGCAGCATCGATCCGGTGAATTCGACGACGCGATCGTTCGACCCGGCCGCAGCACACGCGAGAGACGCCTGCTTCGACGCCACGGTGGCATCGGCGATGTGGTGGCTGGAGCTGAGGCCGACATAGACCGATCGGGGCAGTGAATCGAGCAGGTGTGCAACGAAATCGGAGTCGTCCGTACCGCGCAACAACACCACGGCTCCGGTGTCGGTCTTCCGGGCGAACGTCGGACGGGCCCGGGAGCGACATTCCACATCGATCGCCTCGACGATGCGTGCCGACGGTCCGCGGAGCACCGCCACCCTGATCCGCGAGTCGTCGTCGGCGGCCTCGACGAGATAGCTCGGCACCTGTGTGTCGTCGGGGGAGGGCAGGTGCCCGTCGAGCAACAAACCGAGAGCCAGCGTGTTGAGCCGGGACTGCTCGGCGCGCAGCCGCGTGGGCTTTTCGAGTTCGAGAGTCACCAGCGACACGGCATGCCCGAGCAGGATCTGTTCGATGCCCGTCACCGGACCCGTCGTGCGAATGGCGAGAAAACTCGATGCTCCGCCGGAGGCCGCGACGGAATGCAGGGTGACGGTGCAGCCCGGTTCGCTGACCGACACGGTGGCCGGCGACGCAGACGGTCGAATGCTCCGCGCAATCTGGCGGGAACTCTCGACGAGGTCGGCTGCCGCTGCCGGATGGAACGATTCGGTGCGGTTGCCGATCAGCGCCACCGATGTCGAGGTGGCGACGGCCAGCTCACGGACGATCGCGTCGACGCCGCCGTGCAGGGCTGCCCGCGTGATTCGGGTCTGTACCGAGGCGGCCCGCAGCACCTGCTCGTACTCCTGCTCGGCGATCCGCTTCATGACCGATCTGATGACGGCGGCGAACGGGGTGTCGTAGGGAACCTCCACGACGGGAAGTCCGACCTCCTCGGCGGCGTCGAGCAGATGACGGGGAACAGTGCTGTGGGACAACCCGACTCCGAATCCCAGGCAGGCGACACCAGCGGCGGCCAGGGTGCGGACGTACGCGCCGAGTGCCGGACCGTCGGAGTCGAATCCCAGTCCTGTCGTCAGGATCAGTTCGCCGCCGGACAACCACGGACTCGGATCGGTGAGTTCGGTCGCCTGCGCGAAGGTGATGGGTGAAGGACTGCGCTCGGGCCCGCCGCGGTGACTCAGGCGGAGGTGTTGCTGTCTCAGCAGCCAGGACATCTCGATGCTCACCGAACGAACTGTAACGCCCTGGCTGCCGAATTGGAGTGCAATCGAACCCTGGGGTGTACACAATGGCACCGGACTTTCAGGTGGGAGCGGTCGCATACTGACTCGACCAGCCCACACGAAAGGTGCGACCATGGCCTCGATCGAGTACCGACTTCCGCAGGAACGCAGGATCGTCACCGCCTTCCCAGGGCCGAAATCGGCGGCGCTGGCACAGCGCCGCAAGGCCGTCGTGGGTGCAGGGGTGGCGTCGACGCTGCCGGTGTACGTGGCCGATGCCGACGGTGGCGTTGTGGTCGACGTCGACGGGAACTCACTGATCGACCTCGGGGCCGGAATCGCCGTGACGACAGTCGGTGCATCCAACCCGGCAGTCGTTGCCGCCGTGCAGGATCAGGTCGCGCACTTCACCCACACGTGCTTCATGATCGCACCGTACGAGGGTTACATCGAGGTCGCCGAGAAGCTGGCCGAGCTGACGCCCGGCGATCACGACAAGCGCAGCGTCCTGTTCAACAGCGGTGCCGAAGCCGTCGAGAACGCGGTCAAGATCGCGCGGCACGCCACCGGACGCTCCGCTGTCGTCGTGTTCGACCACGCGTACCACGGTCGCACCAACCTGACGATGGCACTGACCTCGAAGTCGATGCCGTACAAGAGTGGATTCGGGCCGTTCGCTCCCGAGATCTACCGCGCTCCTATGTCGTATCCGTTCCGCGAAGGTCTGAACGCCGACGGTTCCGCGGTCACCGGTGCTCAGGCTGCGGCGAGGGCGATCTCCGTCATCGAAAAGCAGGTCGGCGCAGGCAATCTCGCGGCCATCCTGATCGAGCCTATTCAGGGTGAGGGCGGCTTCGTCGTGCCTGCCGAAGGATTCCTGCCTGCACTGGCGAACTGGGCGCGGGAGAACGACGTCGTGTTCATCGCCGACGAGGTGCAGTCCGGATTCACCCGCACCGGAGCTTGGTTCGCGAGCGAGCACGAAGGCGTCGTGCCGGACCTGATCACCATGGCCAAGGGCATCGCAGGTGGTATGCCGCTGGCCGCCGTCACCGGCCGAGCCGATCTGATCGACGCCGTGCACCCCGGTGGACTCGGCGGCACCTACGGCGGCAACCCGGTGGCCTGCGCCGCGGCCATCGCATCCATCGAGCAGATGGAGACGCTCGACCTCAATGCCCGTGCCCGCGACATCGAACGCACCGTGTCCGAGCGACTGAACGCGTTGGCGTCCGAGCTCGGCATCATCGGCGACGTGCGTGGCCGCGGAGCCATGCTCGCGATCGAGCTCGTGGTGCCGGGTGGACGTGAGCCCAATCCCGAGGCCACCAAAGCCGTTGCGGCTGCGGCACTCGAGGCCGGGGTGATCGTGCTGACATGCGGTACCTACGGCAACGTCATCCGCCTGCTGCCGCCCCTGGTGATCTCCGACGAGCTGCTGGACGACGCGCTCACCGTCCTCGAAGGCGCGCTTCGCACTGTGGCACAGGGGAACTGACATGTCGGCCCACGATCTGATCTCCTCGCTGCCCACCGATCTGTGGCTCGGCGGTGAGCAGACCCCGTCGGCGTCGGGTGGCCGATTCTCCGTACTGAACCCGGCGACCGGCGAAGAACTCACCACCGTCGCCGACGCCACCGCGGCCGACGGCATCTCCGCGCTCGATCTGGCCGCTGCGGTGCAACCGCTGTGGGCGGCGACGCCCGCTCGTGAGCGAGCAGAGATTCTGCGGCGTGCGTTCGATCTGCTGCAGGAGCGCGCGGACGACTTCGCTCTGCTGATGACCCTCGAAATGGGAAAGTCGTTGGTGGAAAGCCGGGGTGAGGTGACCTACGGCGGCGAATTCCTGCGCTGGTTCAGCGAGGAAGCCGTTCGGATCGGTGGTCGGTTCACCCCAGCGCCTGCGGGCAACGGCCGAATCATGGTGACCAAGGTGCCCGTCGGCCCGGTGCTGGCCATCACGCCGTGGAACTTTCCGCTGGCGATGGGTACCCGCAAGATCGGCCCCGCACTCGCGGCGGGCTGCACCGTCATCGTCAAGCCGGCCGAGGACACCCCGTTGACGATGCTGCTGCTCGGGCAGGTGTTCGCCGACGCCGGGTTGCCCAGTGGGGTGCTCTCGATCCTTCCGGCCTCCGACGCCGCGGCGGTCACCGGACCGTTGATGGACGACCCGAGACTGAGGAAGGTCACGTTCACCGGATCGACCGGCGTGGGAAAGCTGTTGGTGCGCAACGCAGCCGACCGCCTGCTGCGGACGTCGATGGAGCTCGGCGGCAATGCTCCGTTCATCGTGTTCGACGATGCGGACATCGATGCGGCCGTCGACGGGGCGATGCTCGCCAAGATGCGCAACGGCGGAGAAGCATGCACGGCGGCCAACCGTCTGTACGTCGCGAACTCGGTGCGGGAGGAATTCACCACGAAACTGACCGCGCGGATCGAGGCCCTGACGGTCGGTGCGGGTGACCGAGAGGGCACCGACATCGGGCCGCTCATCAACGACAAGCAGCGTAGAACGGTGACGGCACTGGTGGACGACGCCGTGGCGAAGGGGGCACGGGTACGCACCGGAGGTACGACGCCCGATGGTCCCGGATTCTTCTACACGCCGACGGTTCTCGACCGCATCCCGGCCGATGCGAATCTGTTGCAGGACGAGATTTTCGGCCCGGTGGCAGCGATCATCGGATTCGACACCGAGGACGAGGCAGTGGCCGCAGCCAACGACACCCGGTACGGACTGGTGGCCTACTTCTACACCGAGAACCTCGACCGTGTCCTGCGGGTATCGGCAGCACTGGACACCGGCATGGTCGGGGTCAATCGAGGTGCCATCTCGGATGCGGCTGCTCCGTTCGGTGGCGTCAAGGAATCGGGTTTCGGCCGCGAAGGCGGGTCCGAAGGCATCGAGGAATACCTCGAGACGAAGTACATCGCGCTTCGGTAGTCCTGCACGTGTCGCTCCACTCCTCGACCGTCAGCGCGGGAATTCCCGATCGACGGCCGGAAGTGGAGCGATACGTGCCGGTGCGTTCTCAGCCCTCGGCGGCCGTGATCCGGTCTTCGGCCAGACGATCGGCGGCGGCTCCCAGCAGAATGCCCTCCGCACGCGCGATGGCGAAGATGCCGGCGACGGTGTCGCGGATCTTCCCGATCGTGGCCATCACCTCGGCCGAATCCTTGCCGCGCAGTTCGCCTTCCACCTGGATCAGGCCGCCGGCGTTGGCGACGTAGTCCGGTATCCAGACGATTCCGCGCGCAGCCAGCATCGCTTCGACATCGGGTGTGAGCAACTGATTGTTCGCTGCACCGCACACGATGGACGCCGACAATCGAGCCACCGACGAGGCGTCGAGCGTGGCACCCATGGCGCACGGCGCGTAGACGTCGATGTCGGCACCGATGATGTCGGATCCGATGGTGACCCCCGGGAAGTCCAGGGCGATGCGATCGAGCGCGGGTACGTAGGAGTCGCTGACGATCACCTCGGCACCGGCCTCACGAAGCAGCGCGACGAGGTTGTACCCCACCTTGCCTGCGCCCTCGACGCCGACACGCTTGCCGGTCAGATCTTCCGAGCCCCATACCGATTCGGCTGCGGCCCGAAGCGAGAGAAAGACTCCGAGTGCAGTCTGCGGGCCGCTGTCGCCGGTGCCGCCCGCGGTGGTGTTCTTGCCGACGACGTGCGCCGTCTCCTCACCGATGATGTCGAGATCGTCGCTGTTGGTCCCCACATCGCCCGCCGTGACGTAGGTCCCGCCGAGCGAGTCGACGAACCGGCCGTAGGCGCTCAACAGTGTCGGGGTCTTGATGGCGTTGGGGTTGCCGATGATCACCGCTTTACCGCCGCCGAGGTCGACTCCGGCGACGGCTGCCTTGTACGTCATTCCGCGGGAGAGCCGTAGAACATCGGTCAGCGCATCCTGCTCGGATGCGTAGGGGTAGAACCGAGTTCCGCCGAGGGCAGGACCGAGCGTCGTGGAGTGGACTGCGATGATCGCACGCAGACCGGTGTCACGATCCTGGCAGAACACGACGCGCTCGTGGGCAGAGTCGTGCGGCATGTCGGAACGATCGAAGACCCCTGCCGGCAAGGGATCGATCGAGGTGGGTACGGCGGCGGGGCGGTCGGCAACGACGGACACAGGCAGTCTCTTTCGGTGATGAGGCGGCGGTACCCGGAAATGGATGGTATCCGGGAACATGTCCGTCGAAGAGTGCCGTGAGCATGCACGCTGGTCAACCGCCGCTGCCGAGAACGTGCATGTTGCACGGTGGTGCGTTGATCGACTCGGCAGAGCTGGTCTGGCTGCTCAGCGTCGGCCCTCCTCGGCGAGCTGTTCGAGCAACGGCTTGGTGCGGTACTGGATCAACTCCGACATCGCGATGGACATGTTGGTGCGCTCGACTCCGGGGATATCGAGAATGAGACCCGCGATGCGATACAGGTCGTCGGCGTCGACGGCCGCGATGCGGATGTGCATGTCTGCGGCTCCGGACAGCCCGAACACCTCGAGCACTTCCGGGATGGTGCGCAGGTGCTCGGTCACCGCGGCCAGCGTGTGTTGGTTGACCTGTGCGGTGACGAATGCCTGCAGCGGGCGTCCCAGCGACTTCGGTGGGATGCGGTGATCGATCGGAGTGAGCGACCCCTTGTCGTCCCATCGACCGAGGCGCGCCTGGACGGTGTTTCGAGACAGTCCCAATGTGGTGGCGAGTTCGACGCCGGTGGCTCGCGGCCTCGCGCAGAGGGCGAGCAGAAGTCGAGCGTCGGTCTTGTCCAGATCGGTCATTGCGCACTTCCTGTAGCTCGGTCGTTACCCAATATTGTGCACGCTGCGCAGTTCTGAAGTCATCACTTGTGCAGTGTGGATGCCGGTGGTGTTCTTGTGAAGGACATCACATCAGGACGGAGAGTGCCACGACCATGAACACCAACTCGCTGGTTCAGCTGATCAAAGAATCGGGAACAGTGGTGCGCAACGAGACCTACTCGCCCCTTGTCGCCGATATCGACACAGCCGCGATGATGGAGATGTACCGCGATCTCGTTGTCGTCCGGCGCATCGATTCCGAGGCCACCGCACTGCAGCGACAGGGCGAACTGGGCTTGTGGGCGCCGTTGCTCGGACAGGAAGCGGCACAGGTCGGATCCGCTCGTGCACTCGACACCGAGGACTTCGTGTTCGCCAGCTACCGCGAGCACGGTGTCGCTTACTGCCGCGGAGTAGACCCCACCCAGATGCTGCGGTTCTGGCGCGGATCGACGCTGTCGGGGTGGGACCCGTACGAGTACCGCATGACGACACCGGCGATCATCGTGGGATCGCAGGGTCTGCACGCGACCGGGTACGCGATCGGCATGCAGCTCGAGGGTGCCGAGGGCGCAGCCATCACCTACTTCGGCGACGGCGCAACCAGCCAGGGTGACATTTCCGAGGCACTCGGTTTCGCCGCGAGTTTTCACGCGCCGGTGGTGTTCTTCTGCCAGAACAACCAGTGGGCCATCTCCGAACCGGTGACGGTGCAGACGAAGGCGACGATCGCCGCCCGCGGCGAGGGATACGGAATCCCGTCGGTCCGCGTCGACGGAAACGACGTTCTCGCGGTTCTGGCCGTGACCCGGGCAGCGCTGGCGCGGGCGCGTGAAGGCAGCGGCCCGACGCTCATCGAGGCCGTCACCTACCGCATGGGCCCGCACACGACCTCGGACGATCCGACGCGATACCGCTCGGGTGCCACCGACGACGAGTGGCGCGCCAAGGATCCGATCGACCGAATCGAGAAGCTGCTCAGGCGAATCGGCGTGTTCGACGACGCGTTCGCCGCCTCGGTGAAGCAGACGGCCGACGACGTGGCCGCCGAGCTTCGCCGCGGTTGCCTCGAGACCGTCGAACCGGCCGCGATGTCGGTGTTCGACAACGTCTACGCAGATCCCCACCCTCTCCTGGACGACGAGCGCGCTCAATTCGCCTCGTACCAAGCCGGATTCGAAGGAGCCATGTCATGACCACCCTGGAACGGCCCACCAGTCTTCCGTTGGGCAAGGCCATCAACGCAGGTCTGCGGCGAGCGATGGAGAACGATCCGAAAGTCCTGCTGATGGGCGAGGACATCGGCAAGCTCGGCGGCGTCTTCCGCATCACCGACGGCCTGCAGAAGGACTTCGGACCCGGTCGTGTTCTCGACATGCCGTTGGCGGAATCGGGCATCATCGGTACCGCCGTCGGTCTGGCGATGCGGGGATTCCGACCGGTGTGCGAGATCCAGTTCGACGGTTTCATCTATCCGGCGTTCGACCAGATCGTTTCGCAGGTGGCCAAACTGCACTACCGCACCAGTGGAAACGTGAAGATCCCGATGACGATCAGAGTGCCCTACGGTGGCGGAATCGGTGCCGTCGAGCACCACTCCGAATCCCCCGAAGGCTATTTCGCGCAGACCGCAGGTCTTCGCGTCGTCACGTGCAGCAACGCTGCCGACGGCTATTCGATGATCCAGCAGGCCATCGCCAGCGATGATCCGGTGCTGTTCTTCGAGCCGAAGCGACGGTACTGGGAGAAGAGCCCGATCGACCTCGACGCCGACGCGTCGTACCCACTGCACCGAGCGCGGGTCGTCACCGAGGGCACCGACGTCACCCTCATCGCCTACGGACCACTCGTCGCCACCGCGCGCAAGGCCGCCGAAGTGGCTGCCCACGAGGGACTGTCGATCGAGGTCATCGATCTTCGCTCACTCTCGCCGATCGACTTCGAGACCATCGAGGCCTCGGTGCGCAAGACCGGACGACTGGTCGTCACCCACGAGGCTCCGGTGTTCATGGGCCTCGGCTCGGAGATCGCAGCGCGAGTATCCGAACGGTGCTTCTACAACCTCGAGGCACCGGTGATGCGCGTCGGTGGTTTCGCAACCCCGTACCCGGCGTCGAAACTGGAGAAGTTCTACCTCCCCGACGTCGACCGCATTCTCGACGCAGTCGACCGCTGCCGCTCGCACTGACCTCGCGCTCACCGACCGCCGATTTCGACCGAACAGGATTCGACGATGCCCACGATCAAGAGCTTTCCACTACCCGACCTCGGGGAGGGCCTCACCGAGGCCGACCTGCTGACCTGGCTCGTCGCGGTCGGCGACACCATCGAGCTGAATCAGAACATCGCCGAGGTCGAAACGGCCAAGGCAGCCGTCGAACTTCCGTCACCGTTCGCCGGTGTCGTTGCTGCGCTGCATGTCTCGGAGGGCGATACCGTCGAAGTCGGGGTGCCGATCATAGATATCAGGGTCGGTGCCGACAACGAGGACGGTGTGGAGTCGGAGCCCGCCGCGTCCGAGGTGGACGAGGTGGTTGCGGCCGAGGACGAGGACGAACGCGTACCGGTTCTGGTCGGCTACGGAGTGGCGAAGGAAGGCTCCAGTCGACGCGGCGGCCGTGGAACTGCAGCGGTCACCCCGACACCGACCGCGCAGAACGGAAAACCGCTGGCGGCACCGCCGGTGCGAAAGATCGCCAAGGACAACGCCGTCGACCTCGCCGACGTGCCGCCCACCGGGGACCGCGGCGACGTCACCCGCGACGATGTCGAGTCGTATCTGCACGGAGCCGACACTGCAGGGGAGCAGATCCCGTCCCGGGTCGGCCGCGAAGTGCGCACCCCGATCAAGGGAGTGCGCAAGCACACGGCGGATGCAATGGTGCGCAGTGCATTCACCGCTCCACACGTCACCGAGTTCGTGACCGTGGACGTCACCGAAACCCTGACACTGCTGGAGTCCCTACGGTCCTCGGCTCACTTCGCCGACGTACGGCTGACTCCGCTGGCTCTGGTCGCCAAGGCGGTTCTCGTTGCGCTGAAATCGAATCCGTCGCTGAACTCGTCCTGGGACGAGGCCGCTCAGGAGATCGTCACCAAGTACTACGTGAACCTCGGCATCGCCGCGGCGACCCCGCGCGGATTGATGGTGCCCAACATCAAGGACGCCCACGAACTCTCGTTGGTGGATATCGCGCGCGCGCTGTCGGAGCTGACGCGCACGGCCAAGGAGGGCAAGAGCAGTCCTGCCGACCTGGCCGACGGCACCATCACGATCACCAACGTCGGAGTGTTCGGTGTCGATGCAGGCACTCCCATCCTCAATCCTGGCGAAGCTGCCATCCTGTGCTTCGGTTCGATCCGCCGCATGCCCTGGGAACACGAGGGCGAGATCGCGTTGCGGACCGTGACGACACTGTCACTGTCGTTCGATCATCGGCTCGTCGACGGCCAGCAGGGATCGCAATTCCTTGCGCTCGTCGGCCGGTTGCTGAGTGCTCCCATGGATATGATCGCCCTGAGCTGATGTCCCAGCTCGGCTAGAGGGAGAAACAGGTGCGAGCGTGGCCGAGGCGATCGACGAGTACTTCCTGCAGCAGGTTCGTTCGACCGGACTCAATGGGTCGGTCGTCGCCGAACCGCAGCGACTGATCCGGTACTTCGACGCGCAACTCGCGAGTCGGCATCTCGACTTCGCCGCTCGCTGGTTGCAGTCCACGGGCTCCGGCTATTACACCATCGGTTCGTCCGGCCACGAGGCCAACGCAGCTGTCGGGGCCGCGACCGAGGTGTCCGACCCGGCGTTGCTGCACTACCGCTCCGGCGGCTTCTATGCTGCACGCGCACAACAGTATCCGGGTTCGACACCGATCCAGGATGTGCTGGCGAGTCTGGTCGCCTCGACTCGAGATCCCATGTCCGGCGGACGACACAAGGTGTTCGGGCACCCGGATCTGGGCATCGTCCCGCAGACGTCGACGATCGGTTCGCAGGTTCCACGCGCAGTCGGTCTGGCGTTCTCTCTCGGTCGCGCGAAGGCGCTGCGTCATCGCACTCCGTGGCCCGAGGATGCCATCGTGGTGTGCAGCTTCGGCGATGCCTCGGCCAACCATTCGACGACGGTGGGTGCGCTGAACTCGGCTGCGTACTGTGCGCACCAGTCGATCCCGATGCCGATCCTGTTCGTCTGCGAGGACAACGGCATCGGCATCAGTACCCGGTCGCCCAAGGGATGGATCGAGCAGTCGCTCGGCCGGTTCGCCTCGATCGAGTACCTCCGAGCCGACGGCAGCGACCCTGTCTCGTTGATGCGCACCGTCGATGCGGCCGTCGCGGCCGCGCGGTCGGGGCGCAGGCCGGTGGTTCTGCATCTCGAGACGGTGCGGTTGATGGGCCACGCCGGCTCCGACGCCGAACTCGCGTATCGAACGAGCGCAGACATCGTCGGCGACTACGCGCGAGATCCTCTGCTGGCCAGTGCCCGTGCATTGATCGCTGCCGGAGTGCTGACTGCCGCCGACGTCGAGGGCCGCTACGAGGCGATGCGCGAGACCGTCATGTCCGAGGCCGAGGCGACGGTCCACTCACTGCGATCCGGAGCGTCGACACGCCTCGCGACCGCGGACGCGGTGATGTTTCCGCTCACCGAACGGCGACCGGGAGCGGTGGCGGCAACCGAGCGAAGCCTGCGAGCTGCGCACGGCGAGGAGCGTCTGACTCTTGCCGCGATGATCGGCAGGACGCTCACCGACGTCATGGCGGCGCGACCGGAGGTCCTCGTGTTCGGGGAGGACGTGGCGGTCAAGGGCGGCGTCTACGGAGTCACGAAGGGTTTGCGCAAGAAGTTCGGCGCAGCAAGAGTTTTCGACACGTTGCTCGATGAGCAGACCGTGCTCGGCACCGCACTGGGTGCCGCGCTCGCGGGCTTCGTTCCGATACCGGAGATTCAGTATCTGGCGTACCTGCACAACGCCGAGGATCAATTACGCGGTGAGGCGGCGTCGCTGAGGTTCTTCTCCGATGCGCAGTTCACCAACGGGATGGTGGTGCGCATCGCCGGTCTGGCGTATCAACGCGGCTTCGGTGGGCACTTCCACAACGACAATGCGGTGGCCGTCCTGCGCGACATTCCGGGAATCGTCGTCGCCGTTCCGAGTTCGGCGGCAGAGGCTGCCGGTCTCCTGAGAACCTGTGTGGCACTGGCTGTCGAGGAGGGGCGGGTGTGCGTCTTCCTGGAGCCGATTGCGCTGTACCACCGAGCCGATCTGCACGACGGCGACGGGGCATTGCGGAGCAGGGATGATTCGGACGCCGAATTCGGCACCGTCGCAACCTGTTCGGACGGTCCGGACCTGGCCATCGTCACCTTCGGCAACGGGGTGGTGATGAGCATGCGGGCAGCGTCGAGGTTGCGCGAGAGGGGGATCGGCGTGACGGTCGTCGATCTGCGCTGGATCGTTCCTTTGCCGGTCGACGACCTTCTGCGCCGGTTGGTCGGCTTCGATCGAGTGTTGATCGCGGACGAGACTCGGCACGACGGGGGAGTGGGCGAAGGTGTCGTGACTGCCCTGATCGAGGGTGGATACGAGGGTACGGTCGGCCGAGTGGCGAGCAAGAACTCGTTCGTTCCGCTCGGCGGCGCGGCCGATCTCGTCCTCCTCTCGGAGGACGAGATCGTTTCTGCCGCTGTGGAGATGGCCGAATCGAGGTGACTCAGTGCACCGGCTGTGCCGGAGCGACCTCGTCCCGATCACTGTGAGCCGGGGCGCGAATGAAGAACGACGCTGCCACCGCCACCAGTGACACGGCTCCGCCGTAGAGGAAGGCGGTGTGGATACCGGCCTCGGAGCCGCCCACAGCGGTTGCGCCGTCGGCGATACGGGCCGCTGCGGTGTTCGACATCACGGTGACGAACAGTGCGGTACCTGCGGCACCTGCCAATTGCTGAACCGTGCTGAAGATGGCGCTACCGTGCGAGTACAGCTGGGTGGGGAGCGATCCCAGCGAGGAGGTCATGAGCGGCGTCATGATGAGCGCGAGACCTGCCGAGAGCAGCATGTGGATACCGATCACGAGCGGAAGGGCGGACTGCGCGTCCAGGACGGTCATCGACCACAACGCGGCGCTCACCACCATTGCACCTGGAATGACCAACGGGCGCGGACCGATTCGGTCGAAGATCCGGCCGACGAACGGCGCGAGCAGGCCCATCAGCAGTCCGCCGGGGAGCAGCATCAGTCCGGTGTCGAGGGTGTCGAGACCACGGACGTTCTGCAGGTACATCGGTAGCAGGATCAGAGCGCCGAACAGTGCCATCATCGAGATCGCGATCATGCCGAGGCCGATGCTGAAGGTGGGGGTGCGGAACGGACGCATGTCCAGCAGGGCTCCACCCTGATCCTGCCGGGCGATCTGACGCAGCACGAACACCACGAGTGCGATCGCTCCGACCACCAGTGGCAGCCATACCGGCATGATGGATTCCTCTGCCGAGTGTCCCAGGCTGCTCAAGCCGTAGACGATCCCGCCGAAAGCCAACGCGGACAACACGACCGACGGCGGATCGAACGACGGCCGACTGGTTCGGGTCACGTTCTTCACCAGAGTGGTACCGATGGCGAACGCGACGAGTGCGATGGGGAGCACGAGCCAGAACATCCAACGCCAGTCCAGCGAGTTCAGGATGATTCCGGAGATGGTCGGGCCGACGGCGGGGGCAACGGCGATGACGATCGAGATCACGCCCATCATTGCGCCGCGCTTGTTCGCCGGAACGACGGTGAGCACCGTGGTCATCAGCAGCGGCAGCATGATCGCCGTACCGCTGGCCTGGGTGATGCGGCCGAGCAAGAGGAGCTCGAAGCCCGGGGCGGAGGCCGCGAGCAGCGTGCCGATGGTGAACAGAGTCATCGCCGCCGCGAATACCTGGCGCAAGGTGAAGCGCTGGAACAGGAATCCGGTGACGGGGATGACCACCGCCATCGTCAGCAGAAATCCGGTGGTGAGCCATTGCGCGGTGGTCGCCGTGATGCTCAGGTCGACCATCAAGGTGGGCAGCGCCACGCTCATGATCGTCTCGTTGAGGATCATCACGAACGCCGCGATGACGAGGATGCCGATCAGTAATTTGCTGCCCGGCGCGAGCTGCCCGTCGGGTGCGTGGTCGGTCTCAGGTGTGGTCATGTGTCGAGAACTTTCGCGTATGGGCTCGAAGTATGAAGTGAAATCGTATTGAGACAGCCTGACTCATTGTGACAGTGACTGTCAACTTGAACATTGCTGGTAAGTTGACGGCGAGAATACCGAGGTGTAGTCGATGGTTGGAGGACGATGAGCGAGCACGTACCGGATCTGCGCGAGCGACGTCGTCGAGAAACCCAGCTCGAGATCACCCGCGCCGCGCTCGATCTGTTCGAGACGCAGGGCTGCGCCGCGACGACGGTCGACCAGATCGCGCGCCGGGCCGGTGTATCGCCCAGCACGTTCTTTCGTAGCTTTGCATCCAAGGAAGAATCGGTACTCGGCCTCGCCCCCGAGTTCGAGCTCGATATCGACGCCTGGCTGGCATCGAGGGCACCCGAGGACGTCACCCTCGCTGCAATCGAAGCACTGTACGAGCAATCCGTCGAACGATTTTCCGCTGCACCGGACGAGGCGCGAGATCGCCTGCTGCGTACCCGGCGGCTGATCGGGCGCGACGACCACCTGCGTGCCGCCGCCTTCGCCACCGACGCCATGACGTTGTGTCGCGTCACCGACTCGGTGGCCGCCACGCTCAGTGGCCACGAATCACGTTCGTACGCAAGGTTGCTGATCGAGGGGGCTGGGATGGCGATGCGGATTGCCTTCGACGACTGGGCCGAGCGCATCGACGCCGGGCAGGACGCCGATCTGGTGGACATCTACCGAACCACGCTGCGCGATCTACGACGCGTCGTCGGTAGAGCGGCTGCGCCGCACGTGAGTGGAACTTCGTAGCAGGGGTCGAACTTTCGTGCACGTGGCGCGGAGCGCCTCTACCCGAAGCGGTGCGGAGCCAAGTCGCCTGCCCGTAGCCCGCGCTCGGTGACATCGGCCGGAAGCGGTTCTCCGCGAACGATTGCCGCGCCCACCCGCGCCAGTGCCGCGCACGTCTGGATCCCGTATCCGCCCTGGCCGGCGCACCAGAAGAATCCCTCGACTGCCGGATCGAATCCCACGACCGGAGTGCGATCGGGAACGAAGCTGCGTAGGCCTGCCCAGGACGACCGAACACGGCGCGCCGTCAACGTGGTCGCCTCGGCGATGTCGTCGAACGCACGCGCTATCTCCAACTCGTCGGGGCGGGCATCGCTCGGCTCGGTGGGCGTCTCGTCCGCAGGCGAGCACAAAAGTTGTGCGCCTTCGGGTTTGATGTAGAACTTCTCGTCGATATCGCTCAGTGTCGCAAGCTTCGCGGTGTCGAGATCCTCGGGCGCGGCGACCATGAAGACCGACCGACGCATCGGGACGAGTCCGATCGGATCGGCACCCGCCAGTGCGCCGACCACGTCTGCCCATGCGCCTGCTGCGTCGACGACGAGGGGAGCGGTATGGACCGCACCGTCCGTGGTGTGCACGTGCCACAGTCCGTCGACGCGTGCGATCCGCGTCACGCCTGCCCCGGTGCGG
This sequence comes from Rhodococcus sp. ARC_M5, assembly GCF_022810405.1. Lineage (GTDB taxonomy): Bacteria > Actinomycetota > Actinomycetes > Mycobacteriales > Mycobacteriaceae > Rhodococcoides > Rhodococcoides navarretei. The sequence continues at coordinate 519,959 of NZ_JALGQE010000001.1, read as the reverse complement.
ACTCGCCCACCTCGATCGCGTAGCCCCCGCACGAAGCCTTGATGCAGTGCGTGGACGTCGACTTCCATCGAGTGAGGTTCGTACAGTGCACAATCGATCAATTCCGGGCGCAGCGGCGGAAAGAGCGTGCGTGCGTCGGTGGGGGAGACCAGTTGCGCGTCGGGTGTCAGACGGCTGACGTCTGCGTACATCGCCTCGAGAGCGTCACCTCGGCCGGTGGCCGCGAACTGCAACAGCGGACGCGGGGCGAGCAGTTCGGATCGGACGTAGTCCGGCGGGTCGACCAGGAAGGCTCGGCTGGCCGTCGTCAGAGCGCGAATCGCGTTGTTGCCGTATGTTTCCAGGAACAGGGCAGCCGAGCGTCCGGTGGTGTGGAAGGCCAGAGTGGATTCGCGCTCGAGCAGTGTGACGCGTCGGTCGCTCGCGAGTTCGTAGCCGAGCGAGACGCCACCGATTCCGCCCCCGATCACGACGACGTCGGTGGAGTTCTGTTCTCGCTCGGACGTAGTCATGGATTTCTCTCGTTCGTTGTCTCTGCGGTCCACTGCGCGCCGGGGCCGATCGCCTCGTCGAAGATCAGCCAGGTTCGCGTCGAGAGTATCCCGTCGAGTCCCTGCAGTTTGTCGAGAACGAGATGGCGAAGCGCCGACGTGTCCGGAGCGCGCACCAGAACGAGTGCGTCGAAATCCCCGCCCATGAGGCTGACGTGTTCGACGAACGGGAAGGTGCTCAGATCGTCGGCGACGGCGCGCCAGGAATCCTGGCGAATGGACAGTGCCACATAGGCCGACGCGCCGAACCCCGCCTTCTCGTAGGCGATGCGCGCGGTGAATCCCTCGATCACCCCTTCGTCGAGAAGGCGATCGACGCGCACGTAGGCGTGTGCCCGCGAGATATGGGTGGCCTCGGCCAGGGCGCGCATGGACATTCGGCCGTCACGGCTGAGCTCGGTGACGATGCGTCGGTCCACGTCGTCGAGTCGGTACTCGGGTCGGTGTTGTGCCATCCGTCCACTCCAGGTCGTTCACGAGAGGTCTGTGTGGACAGAATGCCACATCGGGCGAATCTCGAGGCCATACATCTACATTTGTGTCCACGATTTGAAAGCCGGTCCACTGGGCCGCATTCTGTGTAGAACAGGTAGGCCGCGACGAACACGTGCAGAAGGGGTACCGCATGACCACGACGGACACGCTCGATCACGTCACGACCTCGGTCGCACGGCGCGTTCGCGAGGGATACGAGGCAGATTTCGTTGACTGGACCGATCGCGGAATGGCACTGGTTCGAACCTTTCCCGGATTTCTCGGTGGCGGTTGGCTGCGCAGCTCCGGCGGTTCCAACGACTATCACGTGGTGTATCGATTCGAGACACACGACAACCTCGACGTCTGGCTGCGCTCGGACGCCCGGCGCAGCTGGCTCGGTACCGGCAGGCCCATCGCCGACGACCTCGAGACTCATCGACTTTCCGGTGTCGAGGGATGGTTCGAGCCGCAGTCCAACCTCACCGACGCGGTTCGGGTCATCGGCGGGCCGCCGCCGCGGTGGAAGCAGGCGGTCTCGATCGGTGTCGCGTTCTACGCCGTCAGTCTGCTCGTCAACATCGTTCTCACTCCGCATCTGACGAACCTGAACGTGGCACTGCGCACTGCCCTCGTGGTGATGATGTGTACGCCGTTGATGGTCTACGTGGTGATGCCGTTCGTCACCGCGCGGCTACGTCGGTGGCTGGTACCGGCCTCGTAGCGCCACCTTCGATAGGGTCGACCCCATGCCTGACGCTCGTGCACACGATCAGTTCGCCCTGGACGGGGCCTGGAACTTCCGCGATCTGGGCGGGGCACGTACCGCGGACGGGGCAACGATTCGGCCCGGATTGTTCTATCGCGCATCCGAATTGAGCGCGCTGACCGAGCGCGGTCAGCAGACTGTCGGCGATCTCGGGATCCGCACGGTCCTGGATTTTCGTAGCGGTTCGGAGATCGATCGAAGTGGCGCAGACCGAGTTCCCGCGGGCGTGGAGTCGATCTCGGTTCCCTTCGAAATCGTTCGAGGCGTGCGCGCCCCACACGAAGCTCCCTTGCAGGACGAGCAGAGCCAAGTGGAGTACATGATGCGGGCGTACGCGTCCTTCTCGGCCCTCGACGGTGCATCACACGCGATCAAGCGGGTGATCGACGCGGTCGTCGAGCGTCGCGGTGGTGTCCTGGTGCATTGCGCGGCAGGCAAGGACCGGGCGGGGTGGACCGTTGCGACGGTACTGCGGGCGGCAGGTGTCAGCGAGGACGACATCGTCGCGGACTACCTACGCAGCAACGACGGGATCGAGCCCCTGCTCTCACACGTCCGCAGAACGTGGGTGGGAGCGACCGACGAAAAGGTCGAACCCACCGAGGCGATACTCGGCGTCCGCGAGTCCTACCTGGAGCACGGATGGGCTTCGATGGAGTCGAACCACGGATCGTTCGACGGATATCTGACGCACTTGGGTATCGATGCGACGTTGCGTCGTCGGTTGACTGCCGCCCTCGTCGATGGCTGAGCGGTAGCCTCGCCCCATGCGTATCGGACATACCGCCCCGGACTTCGAGCTTCCGGACCATTCCGGGGAGCTACGCGCACTCACCGACCTGACTGCGTCGGGGCCTGTCGTCCTGTTCTTCTATCCGGCCGCCAACAGTCCGATCTGCACCGCGGAAGCATGTCACTTCCGGGACCTGGGCTCGGAGTTCGAGAGATTCGGCGCGCACCGTGTCGGCATCAGTACCGATACCCGGGACAGCAACCAACACTTCGCACTGCAACGATCGTTCGACTTTCCCCTGCTGTCCGATTCGGACGGTGCTGTCGCCGAGCAGTTCGGGGTGCGGCGGGGCGGGTGGTTCACCCGGCGGCGTCGGCTCCGGGAGTTCGAACGCGGGCGCGCGCATGCAGCCGAGCGTGGATACGTACGGCAATTGTTGTCCGTGAAGCGGACGACATTCGTGATAGATCGGCACCGAACGGTGCGGATGGTCGTACGGAGCGAGCGCGGTCACGTGCACGCGACCAAGGCGCTGGAGTACCTGCGGTACCTGTCGTGAAGGGCTAGTCGTTGGCACCGCTGAAGAGGGCGGTGTAGACGGCCGGCTTCGTGGTTTCGGCATGTGCATCGGTGGACGCATCGTCGGGATGGCTGAAGAGCGCCTCGTTCTTCTTGTCTTGATGTTCCATTCCCCGAGCATGCCCCTCATTCGCTGCAATAGCTACTCGCCGCGCTGGCTCTGCCGGGCCCCGCGCGGGGGTAAGCCTGCGGAACGACCCTGGAGGGTCACCCACAGCCGGGTGGGATACTGCTCGAGTGCCCGATGAAACCCTGTTCGACGCTTTACGCCGTGAGCCCGACGCCGAGGCACCGAACCTCCATGCCGTGGACGCCGCGGACCGTCTCGTCCTCGATACCGTCGACGAACTCCCCGGCATCGACAAGGCCACACCCATCGCGGTGATCGGCGACCGGTACGGAGCCCTCACGCTCGGGGCCGTCGCCTCGGGGTTCACCACGGTCCGGGTCCATCAGGACGCGGTCACCGGCGTGCGGGCGCTCGAGTTGAACGCCGCCCGGGTCTCGATGGCGGGCACCTACACCCAGCATGCGCTGGATGCCGCACTGCTCGACGGTGTGGGGGTGGTGCTGATGCAACTGCCCAGAGGACTGGCCGAATTGACCGAGATCGCCGAGCGCATCGCTGCACACGCGTCGTCGGACGTCGTCGTCCTGGCGGGCGGACGAGACAAGCACATGACACCGGCGATGAACGACGTGCTGCGAAGGTCGTTCGAGACCGTCACGGCCGGCCGCGGACGGCAGAAGGCCCGAGTCCTCACCGCACGCGGGGCGGTGGCGTCGGGCATGACGTATCCGGTGAGCAAGCGGATTGCCGACTTGGACTTGACGGTGGTCGCACACGGGGCGGTGTTCGCGGGAGCCGGTCTGGACATCGGTACGCGATACCTGCTCGAGTACCTTCCGAAGATGCTGCCGCGTGCTCGTGTTGCCGTCGACTTGGGTTGTGGCACAGGAATTCTCGCCACCGAACTAGCCCGAACGAGGCCCGACCTCGAGGTGTTCGCCACTGATCGCTCGTCCGCAGCGATCTTGTCGGCAGCGGCGACGGCGGAAGCGAACGGAGCGCGGATCTCGGTGGTCGCCGACGACGCGATGTCCACGTTCGAGTCCGAGTCGGTCGATCTCGTGGTCTGCAACCCCCCGTTTCACGAGGGCGCAGCGGTGCACACGGGCGGCGCGAGCAAGCTGTTCGCCGCGGCGGGCCGAGTACTGCGGCCGGGCGGACAGTTGTGGACGGTGTTCAACACGCATCTGAACTATCGACGCGAACTGGCCGACGCCGTCGGCCCCACCGATCAGATGGGGCGCAACGGCAAGTTCACCGTCGCTCGCTCGGTACGCCCGAGCGAGTAACGGTGAGCATCAGGTGACCGGGCCGCCGTCTTCGGGAGTTCCGTCGATCTGTCCCCGGTTGCGTCCGAGGTCCTCGACGAGGGTGCCCTCGACGATCTCGGCCTGACGCTGGCCTTCCGCGTAATCGACGTCGGGGTCCTCGTCCGACTCCTCGACCACGTGATCGACCAGTTCCTCGGTCAATTCGTCGTCCGGGGTCTCGGTGATCGGGCGGTCGAGGTCCTCCTCGACCGCGATGTCGGGTTCTTCCTCGCTGAGCTTGAGATCCAGGCTCTCGCCCTCGGCGGCCTCACGGGCGGTGGTGCCGAAGCTGTTGGCCTCGCTCCAGTGGTCCGGGGGATCGACCACGGTGTCGCCGTCGTCGTTGCGCACCTCGTCGGAGTCGACGCTTTCGCTGGGGTCCAAGGTCTGGTCGGGTCCGTCTTCGATTGCCATTTCCTCATAGTGCCCGTTTCGATTCGGTGTCACACACGCCGTCGTCTCCGCGTGTCGAGGCAGTACCCGGTAGAGTCCGATTTGTCCGTCGTAGAAGTTCTCCTCTCGGGAACTTTTGTCCGGATGTCAGACGTTCTACTGATGACCGACGGGGAGATCCCCGGTGGGGATCAGAACTTACGAAGGGAAGAGACACGGTGCGCACCTCCAGCAACCCGGTGTTCCGCAACCTGCCCAAGCAGCAGGGCGGCGGCTACGCCACATTCGGATCTGCGACGGCTGGAGCCTCGCAGGCCGCAACCTTCGGCCAGCATCCCGGAACGCAGGCCGACCCGTACACCACGCAGCCCGCTCAGCGGGCCATGACCATCGACGACGTCGTCACCAAGACCGGCATCACCCTCGGTGTGCTGAGCGTCACGGCGATCATCTCGTACTTCCTGGTCTCGGGTAATCCGGGCTTGGCCATCCCGTTCGTGATCGGCGGAGGCCTGATCGGCTTCGGCTTGGTCATGTTCGCGACGTTCGGTCGCAAGATGGACAACAAGGCAATCGTGCTTGCCTACGCCGCGGCGGAAGGTGTGTTCCTCGGCGCGCTGTCGCTGATGTTCACCGACATCTCGTTCGGCGGAGTCGGCGGATCTGCACTGATCGGCCAGGCCATCCTCGGTACCTTCGGCGTGTTCTTCGGCATGCTGATCGTCTACAAGACCGGTGCCATCCGCGTCACCCCGCGTCTGACTCGGATGATCGTCGGTGCCCTCATCGGTGTCGTCGTCCTGATGCTCGGCAACCTGGTTGCCAGCTTCTTCATGGACGGTGGATTCGGACTGCGTGACGGCGGACCCATTGCCATCATCTTCAGCCTCGTCTGCATCGGTATCGCGGCCTTCAGCTTCCTGCTCGACTTCGACCAGGCCGATCAGCTGATCCGCGCACAGGCACCGGAGAAGGCTGCCTGGGGCGTAGCCCTCGGTCTGACCATCACGCTGGTCTGGCTGTACGTCGAGATCCTGCGTCTGCTGAGCTACTTCCAGAACGACTAGTACTCACGCGAAAAGCCCCGCCACTCCTTCGAGGAGGGCGGGGCTTTTTCGTTGCCAGGGGTCAGCTCAGGCGTTCGAGCACCATGGCCATGCCCATGCCGCCGCCGACGCACATGGTCTCGACGCCGAACGTCTTGTCGTGTGTCGTCAGGTTGTTCAGCAGCGTGGTGGTGATGCGTGCACCGGTCATGCCGAACGGGTGGCCGATCGCAATGGCTCCGCCGGAGACGTTGAGCTTGTCCTCCTCGATGCCGAGGTCGCGAGCGGAACCGAGGACCTGGACGGCGAAGGCCTCGTTGATCTCGAACAGGTCGATGTCGGAGATCGACATGCCCGCGATCTTCAGCGCCTTGCGGGTGGCCTCGATGGGTCCGAGGCCCATGATCTCGGGCGAGGTACCGGTGACTCCGGTGGAGACGATGCGGGCCAGCGGGGTCAGGCCCAGTTCCTTGGCCTTGGTGTCGCTCATGATGACGAGCGCTGCTGCGCCGTCGTTGAGCGGGCAGGCGTTGCCGGCGGTGATGGTGCCGTTGGGGCGGAAGACCGGCTTGAGCTGGCTGATCTTCTCGTAGGTGGTGCCGGCGCGAGGGCCGTCGTCGGTGCTGACGACGGTGCCGTCGGGCAGGGTCACCGGGGTGATCTCCCTCTCGAAGAAACCGGAGTTGATCGCCTCTTCGGCGCGGTTCTGGCTGCGGACGCCCCAGTGATCCTGGTCCTCGCGGGTGATGCCGGTGAGCAGGGCGACGTTCTCGGCCGTCTGGCCCATCGCGATGTACGCGTCGGGAAGCTCGCCGTTCTCGCGGGGATCGGTCCAGCTGTCCGCGCCCTCTTCCTGTGCCTTCTTGGTGCGAGCTTCGGCGTCGGCGAAGATCGGGTTGTGGCTTTCCGGAAGCGAGTCGGAGCTGCCGTGAACGAAGCTGGACACGCTCTCGACACCAGCGGAGATGAACACGTCACCCTCGCCTGCCTTGATCGCGTGCAGCGCCATCCGGGTGGTCTGCAGCGAGGACGAACAGTAGCGCGTGATCGTCGTTCCGGGGAGCGAGTCGTAGCCGAGCTGAACCGCGACGATGCGGGCGAGGTTGTTGCCCTGCATGCCGCCGGGCAGACCGCAGCCCAGGAGGAGATCGTCGATGTCCTTTGGGTCGAGCGAGGGCACCTTGGCCAGCGCAGCGGCGACCATCTGTGCGGTGAGGTCGTCGGGACGAATGTCCTTGAGCGACCCCTTCATCGCCCTGCCGATCGGTGAGCGCGCGGTGGCGACGATGACTGCCTCTGGCATGTGATCTCCTTCTGATCGAATCTGCTCTGCTACCGCCGAGTAGGCGATGTCTCCTGACCGAACCTACAACCCCGACGAATCGACGTTGTCACGACGTACGAGATCCTCCGACGCAGTGACTATCTCGGCATCGAGCTCGGCGGTTCTTCTGCGCAGGAAGCGGTCGAGTGCGGCCGTGGCGCGGGGGATGGCCTTGCGCGATTCGACGGCCGCGGACACGGTCGGCAACTCGGGCAGCGGACCGCCGTGCCACACACCGAGTGCCGATGCGAGCACCGGCAGAATCTGCTGCGCTGCGAGCTCGTAGCCGGCGGCCGACGGGTGGAAGCGGTCCGCCGAGAACATGGTGTCGGGCGCCGCGAGAAACTCCGGGGAGAGCAGATCCGCCAGCGCCACCGGATGCCCGCCTGCGCTGAGCGTGCGGGCCGTCTGGGCATTCGCGAGGCGTCGACCCCAATTGCGGACGACGGTGCGCAGCGGCTGCGGAATGGCCGTCACGACACCGAGATCGGGACAGGTGCCCACGGCGACCACACAGCCCTTGGCCGTCAGTCGTTCGACCGCGTCGCCCAACCGGGCCGCCGACGCGGCAATCGAGAACTTCTTGGTGACGTCGTTCGCGCCGACGAAGATGACCGCTGCGTCCGGGGGCGGGCCTGCGACGAACATCGCGTCGACCTGGCCTTCGAGCCCCTTCGAGGTAGCGCCGGCAATTGCTTTGGTGCTCAACCGAATTCGTTGCCCGGTTTCCTCGGCAAGTCCGCGGGCGAGCAGCACGCCGGGAACTTCGTCGCCGACGATGCAGCCCACTCCCGCTGCAGTGGAGTCGCCGAAGATCATCAGATGAATATCTGCTGAATTTCCCATCCGCCACCGTTCCGGGGCCGCGCATCCCGCGGTGTAGACGCCGTCGGCCTCCGGTGGTTTGGCGGTGGTGCGCCCGATGACACCCCGGGCCGCAGCGGCCTGTGCCATCAGATGCCGGTACGCGGCCCAGGACGCAGTCCCTGCTCCGGAGCCTGCGAGAACCGTCGCGGCGCTCGCCTTCGCAGCGGTACGCCATCCGCTCGCCGTCACAGATCGATCCCTCTCCTCGCGCCGTCGACACCATCGTATGCGCGGTCTGGACGGCCGTGACCGAGAGTCGAATACCCGCATCTGGGAAGATGGAGCAATGCGCATCGCACAGCACATCACCGAACTCATCGGCAACACCCCGTTGGTGAAGTTGTCCACTGTCGTCGGCGGCAGCGGCGGCACGGTCGCGGCAAAGATCGAGTACCTCAACCCGGGTGGTTCGTCCAAGGACCGCATCGCGGTCAAGATGATCGACGCGGCCGAGGCGGCCGGCGAACTGAAGCCCGGCGGCACCATCGTCGAACCGACGTCCGGCAACACCGGCGTCGGACTCGCACTGGTCGCGCAGCAGCGCGGCTACAAGTGCGTGTTCGTGTGCCCCGACAAGGTGGGTGAGGACAAGCGCAACGTGCTGCGCGCCTACGGAGCCGAGGTCGTGGTCTGCCCGACGGCCGTCGCACCCGACGACCCCAACAGCTACTACAGCGTCTCCGATCGGCTCGTCCGGGAGATCGAGGGAGCGTGGAAGCCGAACCAGTACTCCAACCCCGCAGGCCCGGCCAGCCACTACGAGACCACCGGTCCGGAGATCTGGGCCGACACCGACGGAAAGATCACTCACTTCGTCGCAGGCGTCGGCACCGGCGGCACCATCTCCGGTACCGGTAAGTACCTCAAGGAGGTCTCCGGCGGCAAGGTCAAGGTCATCGGCGTCGACCCCGAGGGCTCGGTGTACTCCGGCGGTACGGGACGTCCGTACTTGGTCGAGGGTGTCGGTGAGGACTTCTGGCCGACCGCCTACGACCCGTCCATCCCGGACGAGATCATCGCCGTGTCCGATGCCGATTCGTTCGACATGACCCGCCGCCTCGCGCGGGAAGAAGGCCTGCTGGTCGGCGGCTCGTGCGGCATGGCCGCCGTTGCGGCAATCCAGGTCGCCGAGCGCGAAGGTCCCGACGCGCTCGTCGTCGTCCTGCTCCCCGACGGCGGTCGCGGCTACCTGGCGAAGATCTTCAACGACTCGTGGATGTCGTCGTACGGGTTCCTGCGTTCGCGGTTGGACGGTACGACCGAGGAGACTTCCGTCGGCGCGGTGCTGCGCGGAAAGTCCGGCGCGTTGCCGGATCTGGTGCACACCCACCCGTCGGAAACCGTGCGCGACGCCATCGAGATTCTGCGCGAGTACGGCGTCTCGCAGATGCCCGTCGTCGGTGCCGAGCCGCCCGTCATGGCAGGCGAGGTCGCAGGCAGCGTCACCGAACGCGAACTGCTCAGCGCAGTGTTCGAGGGACGCGCAGCATTGGCAGATCCGGTTGCGAAGCACATGAGTGAGCCGTTCCCGCTGATCGGTGCCGGGGAAACCGTCTCCGACGCCACCAAGGCACTCGGCGAATCCGATGCGCTGATGGTCGTCGAAGAGGGCAAGCCCGTCGGCGTCATCACTCGCCACGATCTGCTCGGATTCCTCAGCAAGGGTGCCTAGCGGCAGTGGTGTGGTTGAGTGCCCCAGGGGGCACTCAACCACACCACTGCGCGTCAGCGCACCGCGCTCGAGCCGGTCAGGGCCTGTCCGATCACCAGTTGATGGACCTCGGACGTGCCCTCGTAGGTGAGGACGGATTCGAGGTTGTTGGCGTGTCGAAGCACCGGGTATTCGAGTGTGATTCCGTTGGCTCCCAGAATCGTTCGGCATTCGCGAGCAATTTTGATGGCCTCACGCACGTTGTTGAGTTTGCCGAGCGACACCCGTTCGCCCGGCAACTCGCCCTTGTCCTTGAGTCGGCCCAGGTGCAGGGCGAGTAGCTGTCCCTTGCCGAGTTCGAGGGCCATGTTCGCGAGCTTGGCCTGGGTGATCTGATATCCGGCGAGGGGCTTGTCGAAGACCGCGCGGGTCTTGGAGTATTCGACGGCCGATTCGATGCAGTCCCGAGCGGCACCCATCGCGCCGAAGACGATGCCGAAGCGGGCCTCGTTGAGGCAGCTCAGCGGTCCGCTCAGACCGCGGGCCTCGGGCAGCATCGCATCGGCGGGCAGCCGTACGTCGTCGAAGACCAGCTCGCCGGTGATCGAGGCACGCAGCGACAGCTTCTTCTTGACCGTGTTGGCGGTGAATCCCGGAGTGTCGGTCGGGACGACGAAGCCGCGGATCTTGTCGTCGGTCTGTGCCCAGACGACGGCGACGTCGGCGATGGGTCCGTTGGTGATCCACATCTTGCTGCCGTTGAGGATCCAGTCGTCACCGTCGCGCTTGGCGCGGGTGAGCATGCCGCCGGGGTTCGATCCGTAGTCTGCCTCGGTCAGGCCGAAGCAGCCGATCAGCGAGCCCTCGGCCATTCCCGGTAGCCACTGCTGCTTCTGCTCCTCGGAGCCGTACTTCCAGATGGCGAACATCGCCAGCGAGCCCTGCACCGAGACCAGCGAACGGATGCCGGAGTCGATGGCTTCGAGTTCGAGGCAGGCCAGGCCGTACGCCGTCGCCGACGTTCCGGCGCAGCCGTAGCCCTCGAGGTGCATGCCCAGCAACCCGAGTGAGCCGAGTTCCTTGGCCAGTTCTCGCGCCGGTACCGTGCCCTCGTCGAACCAGTCGGCGATGTGCGGACGGATGCGCTCGTTGCCGAATTTGCGCACGGTGTCCCTGATCTGTCGCTCCTCGTCGTCGAGGAGTGAATCGATCGCGAACAGTTCGTCGACGCTCTGGGAGTTGGCCACGGTGCCTCTTTCCGCTGGGGGTTGTCTTCGCAGGTTACCCACGCCCCTGCCGAGCGCAGCAGGCCGATTAGTGTGGAGGTCATGAGTGAGCAGCGCAGCAAGGCAGACAACACCTCCTGGCAGGGCTTTTCCACCAAGGCGGTACACGCGGGTTACGAGCCCGATCCGCTGACCGGCGCGGTGAACGTGCCGATCTACGCCAGCTCCACCTTCGCGCAGGACGGCGTGGGCGGCATGCGCAGCGGATTCGAGTACGCGCGCACCGGCAACCCGACTCGTCGTCCGCTCGAGGCCAACCTCGCGGCCATCGAGTCCGGCACCTACGGCCGGGCGTTCTCCTCGGGCATGGCCGCTACGGACTGCCTGTTACGTTCGGCCCTGCGTCCCGGTGATCATCTCGTCATTCCCAACGATGCCTACGGCGGCACCTACCGATTGATCGACAAGGTCTTCACCCAGTGGGGCATCGAGTACTCGGTGGCCGCGGTGTCGGACGTCGACGAGGTCCGCGCGGCGATGCGACCGAACACCAAGCTCGTCTGGGTCGAGACGCCCACCAACCCGTTGCTCAACGTCGGTGACATCGAGGCGCTCTCGGGTGTCGCGCACGAGGGTGGGGCCAAGCTCGTCGTCGACAACACGTTCGCATCCCCGTACCTGCAGCAGCCTCTGAGCCTCGGTGCCGACGTGGTGCTGCACTCGACCACCAAGTACATCGGTGGTCACTCCGATGTGGTCGGCGGTGCGTTGGTGACCGACAGCGAGGAACTGGATACGGCCTTCGCATTCCTGCAGAACGGTGCAGGCGGCGTTCCGGGACCGTTCGACGCGTTCCTGACCTTGCGTGGAATCAAGACCCTTGCGCTGCGGATGGAACGCCACAGCGACAACGCCGAAAAGATCGTCGAATTCCTCGACGGACATCCGGCCATCTCGTCGGTCATCTACCCCGGACTCGAATCGCACCCGTCCCATGCGGTCGCCGCCAAGCAGATGCGACGCTTCGGCGGCATGGTGTCGGTGCGCCTGGCCGGTGGCAAGCAGGCCGCTCTCGATTTCTGCGCGAAGACCGAGATCTTCACCCTCGCCGAGTCGCTCGGTGGCGTCGAATCGCTGATCGAGCACCCGGGTGCCATGACCCATGCGTCGACGGCCGGTTCGCTGCTCGAGGTCCCCGACGATCTGGTGCGGCTGTCCGTCGGTATCGAGGACGGTGCCGATCTGGTGGGCGACGTCGAGCAAGCGCTGGCATGATCGTCGCACTGATCGACTCGGGGTTGGGAATGCTCCCGACGGCTGCGCGGCTGCGACAAGCGCGCCCCGAGCTCGATCTGGTGCTGATGATGGATCCGGACAATGCTCCGTGGGGACCCAAGCCCGATCGGTGGGTGATCGATCGGGTGGTCGGAACGGCGCAGCATGCCGTCGAACTCGGTGCCGAGGTGGTCGTGCTTCCGTGCAACACCGCCAGTGTGACGGCGCTGGGTCACGTCCGGGCCGCGCTCGGTGACACGGTTCCGGTGGTGGGCACCGTTCCGGCGATCAAACCCGCTGCGGCGGTGAGTGATCGAATTGCTGTCTGGGCGACGGCGGCCACGACTGCCAGCGCCTATCAGGGGCGGTTGATCGAGGAGTTCGCCTCGCACCGGACGGTGACGAGTGTGGCGTGTCACGGTCTGGCGGATTCGATCGATCGCGGAGATGCTCGGGGGATCAGCGCTGCCATCGCCGCCGCCGTGGCAGCCACCCCCGACGACGTCCAATCGATCGTGTTGGGCTGCACGCACTATCCGCTGGTGCGAGGCGAGATCGTCGCACAGCTGCCCACCGAGGTGACGCTGTTCGACAGCGCCGATGCGGTGGCCAACCAGACGGTCCGACGCGTCGACGAGGTCGGTTCCAGCGGTTCGGGAACCGGCCGAGTATCGGTGTGGTTGAGCGGGAGCGAAGGCCGTTTGCCGGCGAGCGCGCAGCGGTATCCCGAGGGGGAACTGCTGTTCGACGACGTACGAGCAGAGCAACACTGATCTTCCGGGAATGCGAGGCGATCCTGCGCGTTGTCTTTCACTGAGCTAAGGATCACTGCAGTGGAAGGAAACACATGGTCGGCGTGGACACTCGGAGTCCAGCGGGACGGACCGCGGCGCGAATTCCGCACCGGTACGCGTTCTGGGTGGTCGGAATTGCCTTTCTGGTCCTGATGGCCTCCGCGTCGGCACCGTCACCGCTGTACCCGGTGTACCAACAGGCCTGGGGATTCAGCGCTCTCACCCTCACGGTCGTCTTTGCCGTGTATGCGGTCGCGTTGCTGTCCACGTTGCTCACCGTCGGTAGTCTGTCGGACCACATCGGGCGCAAACCGATTCTGATCGCCTCACTGCTGCTGCTCGCAGTCAGCTTGGTGCTGTTCATCGTCGCCGACAGCGTCCCGATGCTCATCGCGGCACGCGTCGTGCAGGGAGTCGCGGCCGGCGCGGCCACCGGAGCGATGAGTGCGGCCGTCATCGATCTGCAGCCCAACGCCTCCACCGGGCCGTTGCTCAACAGCGTGGCTCCTTCACTGGGGCTCGCCGGTGGCGCGCTCGGTGCCGGACTGTTGGTGCAATTGGCACCGGCACCGGAGATTCTCGTCTTCGTCCTGTTGATCGTTGCTGCCCTGACGTTGGCCGTCGCGCTGCTGTTCGTGCCGGAGACGTCGGCGATGCGCGGCTTCGACTCTCGCCGTCACCTCGCGGCGACCCTGCTGCCGAGGATGTCGATCCCGAAGTCGGTGCGGGCACCGTTCTTTCTCATCGCTCCCGCTTTGTTCGCGACCTGGTCCCTCGGCGGGTTTCACCTCTCGCTCGGGCCGTCCATCATCGGCACCCTGTTCGGCGTGGACAACCACATCGTGGGCGGGCTGGAGATCTTCGCGCTGTTCGCCACGGGTGCGGTGGCAGCTGCAGTGGTGCGCAATCGGTTCCCCCGTGCGGTGATGATGACCGGTGCGACCGTGTTGGCGGCAGGCGTCGCGCTGACACTGGTGTCGGTGCAGATCGAGTCGATAGCGATGTACTTCGTCGGGGCGGTGATTGCCGGATCGGGCTGGGGGGCAACCTTTCTCGGATCGATGCGCACGCTCGGTGCCTTGGTCCCCGCCGCAGAGCGAGGTGGAGTGTTCGCCACGACCTTCGTCATCAGTTACCTCGCGTTCAGCGTGCCCGCAGTGGTCGCCGGGCTGGCGGTGCACCGACTCGGTCTGAGCACGACGGTGGAGCTGTACGGAGGATTCGTCATCACGCTCGCTCTGATCTCGGTTCTCGGATTCTCGGTGGCACAACGACGAGATCGCTAGTGCGGCAGAGTCTGTGAATCGCCTCTGCCGAGGGTGAGCGAACGGTCCTACCCGATCGGGTAGTTCGCTCGGGTCGTTGGCAGGGTTTGCGCCTTCAGGTGTTCCATCGACGTGCCGGGCGGTGGAGTGTGGTCACCAGTGAGACGCCGATCACAGGTGTAGGCGTCTTGTCACTCACACTCACCGAGGAGACACCGATGGTTATCGAGCTCAATCAGATCTGGGAATTCCCCATCAAGGAGTTCCACCCGCTGCCACGCGCCAAGCTGGGAGTCGGCGCTCACGACATGATCGGCGTCGAAGCCAAGGAACTCGGATTCAAGCGTTCGCTGCTCGTCACGACCGGGTTGCGCGGGTCCGGAATCATCGAGGAACTGATCGGCAAGATCGAGTACCAGGGCGTCGAGGTGGTCCTCTACGACAAGGTCGAGTCCAATCCCAAGGACTACAACGTCATGGACGGTGCTGCGCTGTACCAGAAGGAGAAGTGCGACAGCGTCATCTCCGTCGGTGGTGGCTCCAGCCACGATGCGGCCAAGGGCATCCGCGTCGTCGTCGCCCACGACGGCCGCAACATCAACGAGTTCGAGGGATTCTCCAAGTCCACGAACAAGCAGAACCCACCGCACATCGCGGTATCCACCACTGCCGGAACCGGTTCGGAGACGTCCTGGGCCTACGTCATCACCGACACCTCGGACATGGAGAAGCCGCACAAGTGGCTCGCCTTCGACGAGGCGTCGACACCGACTCTGGCACTGGACGATCCGCTGCTCTACTACACCTGCCCCCAGCAGTGGACCGCGTTCTGTGGCTTCGACGTTCTTGCCCACGGTGCCGAGCCCTACGTCTCGCGTCTGGACTTCGCACCGTCGCTGGGCAACGCGATCTACTCGATCGGCTTGGTGTCCAAGCATCTTCGCGAGGCCGTGTACGACCCGGGCAACCTGAAGGCTCGCGAGGGCATGATGAACGCCCAGTACATCGCCACGCAGGCCTTCAACTCCGGCGGACTCGGTGTCATTCACTCGATCTCGCACGCGATCAGTGCGTTCTACGACAGCGCTCACGGCCTCAACAACGCCATCGCTCTGCCGCGTGTGTGGGAGTACAACCTGCCCTCACGCTACGAGCGCTATGCGGAGATCGCCGTGGCGATGGGTGTCGACACCAAGAACATGACGACGGTTCAGGCCGCCGACGCTGCCGTCGAAGCCGCCATCCGCCTCGCCAAGGACGTCGGCATTCCCGACAACTTCGGATCGATCCGTTCGGCGACGTACGACAAGAACCGGATGAACACCGGCAAGTACGCCGGCAAGGGCGACGTGATCAAGGGCGACGAGAAGTCGGTTCTGAAGATCTCCGAGCACATCCAGGAAGACTGGTGCACCCCGGGCAACCCGCGTGAGGTCACCGTCGAATCGATGATCCCCGTCGTCTCGCACGCGATCAACGAGTCGTACTGATGCTGCGCAGTGGTGCGGTTATGTGCCCCGGGCGGCACATAACCGCACCACTGCGGCTCCGCCGCACCACGAAGGGAAACACATGACCTCGCTGTCGACAGTGCGTAGCGACGACACCGGCACCGTTCGATTCACCGACGCCGCCGATCTGCAGCGCGCGCTCGGCGAGCAGGACTACATCGCCGACGACGACCTCGCCACCGTGGTGCATCTGGCGACAGCGCTCGATCGCCCGCTTCTGCTCGAAGGCCCGGCAGGCGTGGGTAAGACGGAGCTGGCGAAATCCCTTGCTGCGGCGAGCGGTCGCAAGCTCGTGCGCCTGCAGTGCTACGAGGGTCTCGACGACAACCGAGCCCTGTACGAGTGGGACTACGCCAAACAGCTTCTGCACGTGCAGATGCTGCGTGAACACATCGGTGCGCTCACCCAGCACGTCACCGACATCGACGACGCGTCGGCGATGCTCGCGGCCAAGGACTTCGGCCTCTACTCCGAACCCTTCCTCGCCGTGCGCCCCTTGCTGGAATCGGTGCTCTCGGAAGAGCCGGTGGTGCTCCTGGTCGACGAAGTCGATCGCACCGAGGAGTCGATGGAGGCATTGCTCCTCGAGGTACTCGCCGAGAAGCAGGTGACCATCCCCGAGGTCGGCACGTTCACCGCGCGCAGCGATCCGTGGGTGATATTGACCTCCAACGACACTCGTGAGCTGTCCTCGGCTCTGAAGCGGCGCTGCCTGCACTTTCACCTCGATTACCCGACTGCGGCGCGAGAACGCGAGATCGTGACCGCTCGTGCTCCCGAGGTGCCCGCACACATCGCAGCCGACATCGTGGCATTGGCGACGGAATTGCGAGAGCTACCGCTGCGCAAGAGCCCGTCCATCTCGGAGGTGATCGACGCGGCCCGCATCGCGTCGGTGCTCGGACACACCGCCGACACCCGCAAGTATCTGCTTGCCGCGCTGGTCAAGTACTCGTCGGACATGAAGATTGCCATGGCCGGGCCGGTAGCAGAAACATCCTCTGCAGCAACATCACTCGGAGCGGTCGTCAACACGACCGCGACGGCCTTTCGGGGACACGGTGGACGCGACAAGGGCGGCATCGGAATACGACGATGACCGGGAATCAACCGTTCTCGGCATCGGTGGTGCTCGATGTGTTGGCAGCGGTCTTCGGGCGGACGCTCAGGCGCTTCGGAGTGGCGGCGTCGCCGGCCGAGGTCATCGAGGTACGACGCGTCCTCGGTCTCCTCGGGGGCCGTGACCTCACGATTCTGCGTGCCGCACTGCGCGCGACGTGTGCCAAGTACGACCACGAACAGCACGGTTTCGATCTCGCCTTCGAGTCGATGTTCGAGGCCCCCATCGACAGTGCTGTGGACGAGCATCGATCGCCGTTGGGTGCACAGGTCGCGGGCGGACTTCCGACGGACCTGGACGTGGGAGCGGATCAGGAGGCCGCGAAGTACGCCGAGTACAACGAACGAGCTGTCGAGATCGGGGATCTGCTCGACGCGCCCGAGGCAGACAAGGGCTTCAACCCCCACAAGGACGACGACGACATCAGCCTGTCCTCCGAGGACCACGACCTGTCGATCGACACCGACGGCGACATGGGACGGCGTGGCGTCACCTACACCGTCGACCTGGAGCGGTCCGGATCGACGGCGGCAGGGGAGTTGGCGTCGAGCACCAGCGGAGCGGTTGCGGGACAACTCAATTGGGAGGATCCGTCGAGCATCCTGGCGTGGTTCGATGCGTACGATCCGCGCAGCGTCTACGGCGACGGCGGTGATTCGGGTCCGCTGAGTACCGCGATGCTGGATCGGATCACCGATGCCGTCGAGGCATTCGTACAGGCTCTGGGCGAGTTGACGGGAACGATGTCGGCACCGATGCCGGTCGAGGGTGTCGGCCGACCCATCGACAGCCACGCCGAGATCGAGCGTGCGAGTTACGAAGTGCTGCGGCACATGCGCGGTACTCCGCGACCGCGGCCACGCGAGCACTCGCGAGGGCCGTTGGACATGAGGCGCACCGTGCGGTCGAGTCTGCGAACCGACGGAATTCCGTTTCGTCTGGTCACGAAGACACCCGTGCCCGACAAGGTCCGACTCCTGGTGCTTGCGGACGTCTCTCTGTCGGTACGGCCCATCACCGCGTTCACGCTGAGGCTCGCACAAGCGATGCATTCACGTGCGCACCGATGCACCGTCATGGGCTTCGTGGACGCGCCGGTGGACGTGACGACCACCTTGCTCGGTAGCACCGGCGACGGCGCACTGGCTGCCGTGCTCGCGGATGCTCGACTGGACCTCGAAGCCAGCAGCGATTACGGCAGGACCTTCACCGATCTGCTGGACTCGCACGCCGAGGTACTGAACAAGCGCACTGCCGTGATCATCGTCGGCGACGGCCGCTGCAACGGACGCCCGTCGGGGCTGGACGCTTTGGAGAAGATTCGGTCCAAGGTGCACCGCATCGCGTGGATCACTCCCGAGGCCCGCCGCTATTGGGCGCAGGCCGCGTGCTCGATGGAGGACTACGAGCAGATCTGTGACCGAGTAGTGGTGGCGAGGGATGGGGAACAGCTGACGGCGCAGGCGGCCGAACTGGGGCATGCGCTGTCGTGAGCAACGGCCGACCCTGACCGTTCGGATCGGGTACCTACCCGATCGGGTAGGTGGGAACCTGGCCCGGCGCTGGTGGGATTCGACGAACCGCCCTCGTAGGGTTGTAACCTGAATCACATGCCCGGATGTCTCGGGCCGATGGACAGCGAGGGTGTGAACCGTGGACCAGGCAGCTACTGCGAACGTAGGCAAGGCGCTGCACGACCTCGACGATCGACGCAGCCGCTCGGAGGCACCCCGCGTACTCAAGTTCCATGCCCCGGAGATCGTGTTCGGTCAGGATTCGTTGGGTGAAGTGGCGCATGCAACGCTTCGATTGGGTGGAGTGCGTCCGCTGGTGGTCACCGATGCCGGTTTGATCGACAGCGGTTGGGCGGGTCAGCTGATCGATCTGCTCACCGCCCAGGGCTTGTTTCCTCAGGTGTGGAGCGAACTGACGCCCAACCCCAAGGACGTCGAGATCGAAGCCGGATATGCGGCCTACACCGAACTGGGCTGCGATGTGCTGGTGGCCATCGGCGGGGGATCGGTGATGGATGCGGCCAAGGGTATTGCGATCCTGGCCGGCAACGGCGGCAGGATCCTCGACTACGAAGGCGTCGACCAGGCTACGCGTCCGATTCCACCTCTGGTCATGGTGCCGACGACCTCCGGTACCGGTGCCGACGTCTCCCAGTTCTGCATCGTCACCGACACGGCGCGCTCGACGAAGATCACCATTCTCGGCCGGGCTCTGGTCCCCGACATCACCGTGATCGATCCGACGTTGCTGACGACTATGCCTGAATGGCTGAATGCAGCAACGGGTTTGGATGCCTTGACGCACGGAATCGAGGCATTCGTCTCGCTCGGACACAACCAGCTCACCGACCACCATGCCCTGCGGGCCATCACCATGGTGATGTCGCAATTGGCGCGGACCATCGACGAACCCGCCGACATGGTTGCGCGCGGATCGATGGCCCAGGCCAGTCTCGAAGCGGGGCTGGCCTTCACCAACGCGATACTCGGTGCAACGCACGCGATGAGCCACCAGGTGGGCGGACTGCTCGACCTGCCACACGGCGTGATCAACGGGGTGCTGCTGCCCCACGTCATTCGTTTCAACGCAGCAGAGGATCCCTTGCCGTACGTGGCGATAGCGACCAGTCTCGGGCTCGACGAGGGGCGTGCCGGGCCGGAGGAGGCGGCGATGGCCGTTGCCGACAGGGTCGACCGACTCGCTCGGCAAGTGGGTGTTCCTGCGGGCCTGGCCGAGATCGGCGTCAGCGAGTCCGATCTCGATGTGTTGGCTACCAACGCTTTACACGATGCCTGCATGTCCACCAATCCTCGCTCGGCGACGCACCGCGAAATGGTCGAACTGTTCCGGAGCGCGCTGTGACGTCCGGACCCGATCTGTCGCTGCTGACTGGACTGCGCTCGGGCAAGAACACGTTCTATCCCCAGTATCGCGGCGCGGCCGAACGGTTGGAACGCGTTGTCTATGCGCTGGAACTGATTTCGCGGGCGCTGGTGCGGACGGTCGACGGTCCCGAGACGCTGGTGTGCGCTGTGGCCGAGGCTGCACGCGCTCATCTGAGTGCACGCTGGGTCGTGTTCGCTCTCGCCGACGGTGCCTTCCCGGATGCCGGGCCCCGACGGTTGGTGCTCGGACCGGATGCGACTCCGTTCCTGGTCGACAATGTCGAAGGTCCACCGCTGCCGGACGACGTCATCGACTGCCTCGAGTCGATTCGGGCGTCCACCTGCGGGGACGGGCAGACCCCGGTGATCTCGGCTCATCACGCCTTCGTACCGATCGCATTCGACGGAAGAGTCGTGGGCGCGTTCGCGGCGTGGACCGGCGATCAGCGTGTGCTCGACGCCACCGACGCGGCCGTCTTGAGCATCCTCGCCAGCCAGACGGCGGTGGCGCTGCAGAATTCGGCTCTGTTCCAGAGTCGGCGGCAATTGCTCGAACGCACCGAGAGTGCGTATGCGGAGGCAAATCGAACAGCAGCCGATCTTGCCGCCCGCAATGCCGAACTGTTGCTGACGCAGCGGCAACTGGGTGCCGCGCATCGACACCAGGTGCTCGACGACGAACGACATCGTATCGCTCGTGAACTGCACGACAGCGTGACCCAGGCCGTGTTGTCCGCGGGGATGCAGATCGAAGTGTGTCGGAGCGAAATCTCGGCCGAGGAGCGCAGTGACAGGCTGGATCTGGCGAAAGATCTGACGCGTCGAGCTGTGGAACAACTGCGGTCGGCGATCTACGCGCTGAATCACCCGCAGGACGCCGACCGTACGTCGCTTCCCGAAATGCTCGAACAGCTCTCGGTGGTCCACATGCCCGACGAGCTGCAGGTGTCGTTGCGCGTGGAGGGAACTCCCATCGAGTTGAGCAGTGAATGCGAGCACGCATTGCTCCGCATCGCCGGCGAAGCGCTGTTCAACACAGCGGTGCACGCGCACGCGTCGCGGGCAATTCTGCGATTGACCTATACGCCCGATCAGGTGCAGCTGTCGATCGCCGACGACGGTGACGGCGATCCGGCCCACCTGCGCATGATGCTGCACATGGCCGAATCCACCGATGTCGACGGCAGGCACCGTGGATTGGCGAACATGGCGGCCCGCAGTCGCGAACACGGCGGGGCGTTGGAGATCCGCCGAGCCCGAACCGGGGGAGTGCGTGTAGCGGTGCGCATTCCACTCCAGGAACATTCCGAGAAGGGCGAAACACAGTGAGCGTTCCAACTGTTCGCACGGGGACAGGGCAGGTGGTGGCACCGACGGTGCGCATCGTGCTCGTCGACGATCACGCAATTCTTCGCGACGGGCTACGTTCGGTACTCGAACGCGAGTCCGACCTGACCATCGTGGGGGAGGCGTCCACTCGGGAGGAGGGATTGGCCGTCGTCGCGCGGGTGGAGCCCGACATCGTGCTGATGGACCTCAAGCTCTCGGCCAGCTCGGACTACGAGGGGCTTGCGCTGTGTGCGCAGTTGGCGAAGGCGCACAACGGAATCGGTCTGCTGGTGCTCACGACCTTCCTCGACGACCGACTCGTGGTGGAGGCCGTGCATGCGGGAGCGCGCGGGTACGTGGTCAAGGACGTCGACACCACCGAGTTGGTACGCGCGATCCGCGCGGTCTCGCGAGGCGAGAGCGCCTTCGACTCGCGGAGCGCCTCGGCTGTTGTACGTTCTCTCAACGGCACACCGAGCAGCATCGAGCGCCTCACCGAGCGCGAGCTCGAAGTGCTACGGCTACTGGCAACGGGATTGTCCAACAACATGATCGGAACGCGGCTGTTCATCTCCGCCACGACCGTGAAGTTCCACGTCAGCAACATCATGCGCAAGCTCGCGGTGTCCAGACGAGCCGAGGCGGTATATGCGGCGAGTAAGCAAGGGTTGATTTGACGTCTGCGAGGCCCGCCGAGCGGAACACCCGGGCTGATTCCTTCCGGCCTGGCGGACGCCCGCCGTCCGATCAGGCGAACTGAGGCGCAGAGTTCTTGTCGAGCACGAGCCATCCGCCGTGGTGCTCCGACGTCTCGAACTGCGTACCGGACGATCGACCGAGCTCGACCAACGCAGCATCGTCGAACGTGCGAATGTGTCCGTGGCAGGCGGTGGTCTCGGTCTCGAAGGGCACAGCAACGACGACACGGGTGCGCGCGATCCGTAGCGCTTCTTTCATTATGCGCGTGCCGGTTTCGGCGTCGACGTGCTCGAGGAGATGCAGTGCGGTCACGGTATCGACACTGTTGTCTGCGACTGGAACATCGGAAGCATCACACACGACAGTGTCGAGCGTGATCCCGAGATGCGGGGCAACGGTGGCGAGCAGACGCATGGTGCCGGCGGAGAGGTCGGTCGCAGTCACCGAGTGACCCTTCTTCGCCAGTCGCAGCGGAAAGAAGCCGAAGCACGAACCCATGTCGAGCACCGACCCGACGATCAAAGCCTCGGCGCGCGCATGGATGGGAGCGAATTCGGCCGCGCCGGAGAGCAGTTCGTCCAGGGAATTGCGGTAGTAGGTCGTCCAGGCCTCGACCGGATCGGCGACGGTGGTGCGGACGATCCCGACCAACACCGATTCGAACTCCCGCTGGGACAGACCTACATGACGGGCCTGTGCGGTCACGATCGGAACGAGGCGCTCACCGATCTCGGCCGACGTCAGGCCATGGCCGACCTGCACGGTCGATCCTGTTCGGGCTGCGTCCAACTCGAGTCCGGGTATACGACGGACCACGACGTTCTCGTGACCCCACACGTCGTGGGGGCTCGGTGCGAGCGCATCCAGTTCGGTCATCTCGAAAGCCTTCTGTATTCATGCACTAAGGCGGTGGGGTCAAGCCGGACTGCAACGGTGCGATTCCGGCAGTGAGTAGCTCGACCAGACTCGATCGGTCATCGGTCAGCCACTGCTCGTATGCCGAGATTGCCACACCGAGGACCATCCAGCCAACAGTTCGCGGAAAGTGGTCTGTCGGATCGGAAGCGGTTCGTGCGGCAACGTATTCGGCGATGACGGCTCGCCAACCCTCGTACATGACCATCGAATAGCTCTGCAGTGCAGGATTGCTCAGTATCAACGACATCCGTTGTCGGTGAACCGCGGTTTCTTCTTCCGGAAAAGTGTTGAACTGCAACAAGGCCGAACGTAGTCCATCGGCGAGTTCTATGTCCGCGGGTAGGCCGTTCAGATGTCCCCTCAGCGCTGCGAGTTGAGCGTCGAAGTCACCCCAAGGAACCGCATTCTTGGACGGGAAGTAACGGAAGAACGTCCGCCGAGCGATGCCTGCCGCGTCGGCTATGTCGTCGATGCTGGTCTCCTCGAAACCTCGGGAGGCGAACAGTTCGATCCCGAGATCGCTCAGTTCGCCCCGTGTCGTGGACGGGCGCCGACCTACCCGAGTGGACGGTTTCTCACTCCTGGCCATATTTCCCTTCGATCTACTGGTTTTTCTGCACCCAGTGCCATTATGGTGGTGATCCAAGCCACTGTCGATCACGATTGTGGTCCCCAACATCTTTCGGAGGTTTCAGATGTCGAAGAACAACGAGAACCCTGTGGTAGATACCGCCGTCGTCGAATCCGATCTGGTCGAAGAGTCGTTGGTCGAGGAAGTGTCGATCGACGGCATGTGCGGCGTGTACTGATCATGACTGTTGCAGTGCAGGGCGCACTCGATGTGGATGTGCCGTGGGCATTGCATCCGCAGGTGGCGCTGCGTCCCGAGTCGTTCGGGGCGCTGCTCTACCACTTCGGAACTCGCAAGCTCTCCTTCCTGAAGAACCGCACGATCGTGGCGATCATCGAGTCTCTTCCCGATCATCCCGATATGCGCACCGCGATCGCGGCCGCAGGGATCACGGAGTCCGGATCGGCTCCGTATGTGAAGGCACTCGCGACGTTGGCCGACTCGAAGATGATCACGCCCCGCTAAGGACCATTGACCCTCGACACCTTTCTGGACAGGACCGACCCACATGACTTCCACTCTCGAAAGACCCGCTCCGGTAGGAAAACTCGTCGATCAGTTCGAGCTCGGTCTCGACGCACCGATCTGTCTGACGTGGGAATTGACGTACGCCTGCAATTTGTCGTGCGTGCATTGCCTGTCCTCGTCGGGTCGTCGTGATCCGCGTGAACTGAGCACCGAGCAGTGCAAGTCGATCATCGACGAGTTGCAGAAGATGCAGGTGTTCTACGTCAATATCGGTGGCGGTGAGCCGACGGTGCGGTCGGATTTCTGGGAGCTCGTCGACTACGCGACGGCGCATCAGGTGGGGGTGAAGTTCTCCACCAACGGGGTCAAGATCGACAAGAAGGTGGCGGCGCGGTTGGCGGCGTCGGACTACGTCGATGTGCAGATCTCCATCGATGGCGCGACCGCGGAGGTCAACGATGCGGTCCGCGGACCGGGTTCGTTCGACATGGCGTGCCGCGCTCTGGAGAATCTGAAAGAGGCCGGATTCCGGGACGCGAAGATCTCCGTCGTCGTCACCCGGCACAACGTGAGCCAGCTCGACGACTTCAAAGCGTTGGCCGACAAATATGCTGCGACACTGCGCATCACCCGGTTGCGGCCCTCGGGTCGCGGCGCGGATGTCTGGGATGATCTGCACCCGACAGCCGGTCAGCAGCGCGAGCTCTACAACTGGCTCGTCGCCAACGGTGAGGGTGTGTTGACGGGGGATTCGTTCTTCCACCTGTCGGCGTTCGGTGACGCTCTGCCCGGTCTCAACCTCTGTGGCGCGGGGCGGGTGGTGTGCCTGATCGACCCGATCGGTGATGTGTATGCGTGCCCGTTTGCCATTCACGAGAACTTCCTCGCCGGCAACATAGTCCGTGACGCGAAGGACGGTATGGGAGGGTTCCAATCCGTCTGGCAGACCTCGGAGTTGTTCCAGGAGTTGCGCTCCCCGCAGACCTCGGGTGCCTGCACCAAATGTGCCCACTTCGATTCGTGCCGCGGTGGCTGTATGGCAGCGAAATTCTTCACCGGTCTCCCCATGGATGGCCCGGATCCCGAATGCGTCATCGGTAACGGCGAAATGGCGTTGGCAGCGGCGGGGGAGATCCCCAAGTCCAGCGTCGATCATTCTCGTACCGGCCAGCGCAAGACCCCTCGAAAGTCGGTGCCGCTCACGTTGATGATGCGTCCGCCGGCGAAGATCTGCGACGAGAACCCGCTCGCAGGAATGGAACAGGAAGCACAGTAATGGCCAAGAGTGCGTGGTTCGAGACCGTTGCCGAAGCGCAGCGGCGGGCGAAGAAACGTCTACCGAAATCCGTGTATGCCGCGCTGGTAGCCGGGTCCGAACGTGGGTTGACGATCGACGACAACATGGCCGCGTTCGGCGAACTCGGCTTCGCCCCGCACGTGGCAGGGCTGTCTGACAAGCGGGATCTGTCGACGACGGTGATGGGGCAGCCGCTGTCGTTTCCGGTCATGATCTCCCCGACGGGTGTGCAGGCGGTCCACCCGGATGGTGAGGTCGCTGTCGCGAGAGCGGCTGCGGCGCGGGGTATTCCGATCGGCTTGTCGTCGTTCGCGAGCAAGTCCGTCGAGGAGGTTGCTGCGGCGAATCCGCGGACGTTCTTCCAAATGTACTGGGTGGGCTCGCGCGAGATCCTGCTGCAGCGGATGGAGCGGGCCCGCGCAGCAGGTGCGGTCGGGTTGATCATGACGTTGGACTGGTCGTTCTCCAATGGCCGCGACTGGGGTTCGCCGTCGATCCCGGAGAAGATGGACCTCAAAGCGATGGTGCAATTCGCACCGGAGGGCATCACCCGCCCGAAGTGGTTGTGGGAGTTCGCCAAGACCGGCAAGATCCCCGATCTGACGACCCCGAACCTCACGCCACCGACCGGCGGTCCCGCGCCGACGTTCTTCGGTGCGTACGGCGAGTGGATGGGTACTCCGTTGCCGACCTGGGAGGACGTGGCGTGGCTGCGGGAGCAGTGGGGCGGGCCGTTTATGCTCAAGGGTGTCATGCGGGTCGATGACGCCAAGAAGGCCGTCGACGCAGGAGTGACGGCGATTTCGGTGTCCAATCACGGTGGCAACAATCTCGACGGCACACCGGCACCGATCCGGGCGTTGCCGGCGATCGCGGAGGCCGTCGGTGATCAGGTCGAGATCACCCTCGACGGCGGAATCCGGCGCGGCAGCGACGTGGTGAAAGCACTCGCACTCGGTGCGCGTGCGGTGTTGATCGGGCGGGCGTACCTGTGGGGTCTGTCGGCCGGCGGTCAGGCCGGTGTGGAGAACGTACTCGACATCCTGCGCGGCGGAGTCGATTCGGCCGTCCTCGGACTCGGACACACCTCGGTGCACGACCTGTCACCGTCGGATGTGGTGATGCCGGCCGGGTTCGACCGCAGGCTGGGTGTGTGACCGACTGGTTCGAGACTGTCGCCGAAGCGCAGCGGCGCGCGAAGAAGCGGCTTCCTAAGTCCGTGTATTCGGCGTTGGTCGCGGGATCAGAACAGGGAATCACCGCCTCGGACAACACGTCGGCGTTCGGTGAACTCGGGTTCGCCCCGCACGTGGCAGGTTTGTCGGACGCGCGCAATCTGTCGACAACTCTGATGGGGCAGTCGCTGTCGTTTCCGGTGATGATCTCCCCGACGGGTGTGCAGGCCGTACATCCCGATGGTGAGGTCGCCGTCGCGAGAGCGGCAGCGGCACGGGGGATCCCGATGGGTTTGTCGTTGTTCGCGAGCAAGCCCATCGAGGAGGTCGTCGCGGCGAACCCGCGGACGTTCTTTCAGTTGCATTGGGTGGGTTCGCGGGAGTTGTTGGCGCACATGCTCGATCGTGCACGTGCGGCGGGCGCGGTCGGGCTGATATTGACGATGGATTGGTCGTTCTCGGAGGGGCGCGATTGGGGGAGTCCGGTGATACCGGAACGCCTCGACGCCAGGGCGATGCTGCGGCTAACACCCGAAGTGTTGGCGCGGCCGCGGTGGCTGGCGCAGTGGGCGCGGTCAGGCACGTTCCCGGATCTGACGGCACCGAATCTCGCGCCGCCCGGTGGGCCTGCGCCGACGTTCTTCGCTGCGTATCGCGAGTGGAAGGCCACCCCGCTGCCGTCGTGGGAGGACATCGCATGGCTACGCGCGCAGTGGGATGGACCGTTCATGCTCAAGGGTATTGCGCGGGTCGACGACGCACTGCGGGCCGTGGACGCAGGTGTCACCTCGATTTCGGTGTCCAATCACGGGGGCAACAATCTCGACGGTTCCCCGGCGTCGATCCGGGTGTTGCCGGCGATCGCCGAAGCGGTGGGCGATCAGGTCGAGATCGCCCTCGACGGCGGTATCCGGCGGGGAAGTGATGTCGCGAAGGCGTTGGCGTTGGGTGCGCGGGCAGTGCTGATCGGGCGCGCGTATCTGTGGGGTCTCGCGGCGAACGGTCAGGCCGGGGTGGAGAACGTGCTCGACATTTTGGGCGGCGGTCTCGACTCCGCGGTCCTTGGCCTCGGCCGCGCATCGGTCCACGAACTGTCGCCGTCGGATGTCGTCGTGCCGGTGGATTTCAGTCGAGCGAATCAGCCCCCGGTCCGAGATACCCGAACCCGATCGGAGTCCGGGATACGGAACCGAGGAGCTGATTCGGAACGGCCACGGGTGTGTCACCAGTCGGACAGCTGAGTGTGACCGTCCTGTAGGGCACGTGCGAAGAGGGCAGCCTTCGTCGGCGCGTTGCGTCCCACTGCCGCGTACTTCTGACGAATGCGGGTGATGTGCGTGTTGATCGTGCCCACCGAGATGAAGACGGATCGAGCTGCGACCGTCTTCGAGTCGGAGGCGAACCAGGCGAGCATGACCTCGATCTCGCGAGCGCTCAGTGCAGGCTTGCGCCGACGAGGGTCGGGAGGTGTCGGGAACGCACCGGATGTCGGCTGTACCGGCCTCCGGAACCGATGATGTACCGCCGTTGCCAACGTGTGTTCGAGCACGAGAAGTTACCCCCTTGGAGAATCCACCGACAGGCTCATCGTCGGGGGAATTTCCTCGTGGTTCCAGCTCTGCGAGGAAGTCCATACAAGGTCAATACGTAGTGCTTCGCGCTCGATCCAAGCGTCATTCAAACGAATCAACTTGCCATTCTTGCTGCTCAGAGGGCGTTCGAGTGCGTATGCACTTGATTTCCCGGCCTTATAGTTTTCGCCCATGACCTCTGATCGCCCGGATCCCTCGTCGATCTCGGACCGCACCGAATTCGCCGCGGGGCTGCGGGCGATCAGGATCCGGTCAGGTGCCACGGTCCGCGATATCGTCGAGCGCTCCGGTGGGCTGCACGGCACGATCAGTGGCTGGTTCTCCGGTCACCACGTCCCCACCAAAGCCAGTGCCGAGATGTTCTCTGCGGTACTCATCGCCTGCGGTGTCGACAACGAGGACGAGCGTGCACGGTGGTGGGACGCGGTGTCGAGGGTGCGGTCCGTCTCGGGCAGGCGCACGGTCGACCCGGTGAAGGGCGACCCTCCGTACAAGGGCCTGGAAGCGTTCGAGTCCGCCGATGCGGAGTGGTTCTTCGGACGCGACGATGTGATCGAGCGTCTGAGCACGCGCGTCCGCGGAGCCCTCGACGGTGGGGGAGGCATCGTTTTTGTCGTCGGTGCTTCGGGCTCGGGCAAGTCCTCGCTGCTTCGCGCCGGCCTGGCACCGGTGTTCGCTGGTTCGGACATTTTCTCCGGCGTCGGCGACATACGCGCTTTCCCTGCGCGAGCAACGTCGTTCGCACCGGGCTCGGTCGTCGTGCTGGATCAGGCCGAGGAGCTGTGGACGCTCGCGTCGGCGAGTGAACGCGAGAACTTTCTCCGTGCGGCATCGGAGTTGCCGATGTCCGGGTCTGTCCTTGTCGTCGGACTGCGGGCCGATTTCTACCAGGACGCCGTATCCGAGGATGCTCTGCTGGCCGGGCTGTCCGACAACCCGGTGGTCGTCGGACGTCTCACCGAATCACAGCTGCGGCAGGTCATCGTCTCGCCTGCCGCGAAGGCGGGTGTCACTGTCGACGATGCACTGGTGCAGGTGTTGGTCGGCGAGTTGGGTCCGCGCGGATCGCAGTTCGCCCACGACTCGGGTGCCCTGCCATTGCTCTCGCATGCACTGCTGACCACGTGGCAGGTCTCCAGCGGCCGAACGCTGACCGTCGCGGACTATCTCGCAACCGGTGGCATCGGCGGAGCGGTGGGCCAGAGCGCCGAGGAAGTGTTCTCCACCTTGACTGCCGAACAGCAGCGCGAAGCACGCCGCATCTTCATGCGTCTGGTCAATCTCGACGACGACGTGGTCACTCGTCGCCGCGTCGATCGTGTCGAGCTGTTCCACGGCGACGACGATGCCGACGTGGTCACCGACGTCGATGTCGTCATCGAAAGGTTCGCCGCGCGCAGACTGCTGACCGTCGACGAAGAGACAGTCCAGGTCACCCACGAGGCGTTGCTCACGGCATGGCAGCGGCTACATGAGTGGCTCGACGACGATCGTCAATGGCTGGTCGAACACCGTCGGCTCACCCGAGCAGCCGAACTGTGGGAGAACAACGACCGTGACGCGGGCTCGCTGCTCCCGGAGTCGAGGCTGTCATTGGTACAGGAATCCGTCGGACCGGTGCGTCGGCGAGATCTCAATGCCGTCGAGAAGCTCTTCCTCGAAGCAAGCGCGAATCGAGTCGAGGAACAGAACCGAAACGACCGACGTCGACGACGCACCCTCGAAACGCTCGTCACCGCACTCGCGCTTCTGACCGTACTCGCGGTGACACTGGCGGTGACGGCATTCGTTGCCCGATCGGACGCGAACACCAGACGGGTCGATGCCGAACATGCGGAGGCGGTGGCCGTGTCACGCCAGATCGCCGGTGTGGCAGGGCAATTGCGAACGCAGGATCCCGGGCTGGCGGCATACTTCGCGCTGGCGTCGTACGAGACCGAACGAACATCGGAGGCGCGATCGGCGCTGCTCGATTCTTCGGCGATCCATACTCCGGTACGCCTGCGCGGAGTCGAGGGTGAGTCCGTGACCGCGGTGGATCCGCGCGGAAGCGTCGTGGCGACAGCCGGATCCGACGGGCGCGTACGACTGTGGTCTCTCGACGATGGCCACGCCCGGCTCGGTGAGATCGGTTCGCGGGATTCACTTGTGCTGTCGTTCGATCCGCGTGGTCGAGTTCTCGCAGTGGGCGGGTACTTCGGCGTCGAGTTGTGGGACGTATCGGATCCGACGAGGCCGACGACGTTGTCTGTCACGGATGTCACCGGTGTCCGGAGCCTGTCGTACTCGCCCGACGGCCGGTTCCTGATCGTCGGCACCCAGGACGAGAGGTTGCCCCTTCTCGACGTCACAGAACCCACCACGCCCCGCACGATCGGTGAGTTCTCGCAACCCGGTTCGCCCTCGGCAACGGAGTTCAGCCCGAACGGCAGGTTCCTGGTGACGGCCGGTGCCGGCCGCGCGATGCGGTTGTGGGACGCGACGCAGCTGACGGTTCTTCCTGCAGCGCAGCCCGTTCCGCTGCTCGACGTTCCTTCCGACGGGTCGACCTACACCTGGCGACAGTTGGCGTTCTCTCCCGACGGAACGACGTTGATCGCGGGTACCACCGGCCGTGAGGTTCTCCGGTGGGCCGTCGACGATGCCGGCCGACTCACTCCACTGTCTGCGTTGACGGGCTTCACCAGCTACGTCAACGATGTTGCGTTCAGCCGCGACGGGGCTCTGATCGCTGCGGTGAGTTCGGACAACTCGACGAAGGTGTGGAATGCGGCCTCGGGAACGCTGCAACTGACGCTTCCCGGTCCGATCGCGGTCGGTTCACTCGCGTTCTCACCGGATCGCTCGTCCATCGTGACTGCGAGCGGTGATGGAATCACCCGGATCTGGCCCATTCCCGGACCGGTCCTCGCCGATGCCGGTGACACCGTCTTTCAGAACGCCATCGATTCGTCGGGCACCCGCCTGCTGGTAGGTGCCGGTCGCCGCGCCACCGGCACGGTCCTCTGGGACGTGACGGATGTGGAGAATCCGGTGGCGTCGCCGCCGTTGCTGATCGGTGACGGTCTCGAGCAGACAGGTGCCGTGGCACTCACCGCCGACGGCACCCGAGCTGCGGCGGGCACGTCGACCGGTGGATTCCAGCTCTGGGACACAACCGATCTCGACGATCCGGTAGCTCTCGGCACCATTCGAACGGCAACGAGCAGTCTGACTGCGGTGGTGGCGTTCGATAGTTCTGGGACCATGCTCCTCGTGTCGGGCCAGAACTCGAACGACGTGTCGTTGTGGTCACTGGCGGATGCTTCGGCCCCGCGGGCTTTGTCGACCTTCGAGGCAGGAAACTATCCCTCCGCAATGGTGCTGTCTCGTGATGGGTCGGTGCTCGCCGTCGCCAGTGTCGGCGGTGTGGTCGAGTTGTGGGATATCGGCGACCCCACCGATCCGCGTCCGATCACCACGCTCGACGGTTTCGGAAGTGCAGTCCAGGCCGTGGCCATCTCCCCGGATGGGCGAACTCTCGCAGCGGGTAGTGCTGATCGCTCGATTCGATTGTGGGACATGGCAGATCCTGCCGGACCGCAGCATGTGGTTCGACTCGTCGGGCCGTCCAATCCGATCTGGTCGCTCGCCTTCGATCGGTCCGGTACGCGCTTGACCGCAGGCGACGGCGGTTCGACGGTCTGGCTGTGGAATGTCGGTGATCGTGCCGCGCCCGAGCAGTACGCCGCCCTTACCGCGTACGGCCAGCGTGTCTACGCAACGGTGTTCGCCGCAGACGGGCAGGTGCTGTTCGGTGGTGGCACGGCCCGCGATGTCCGCATGTGGCGGACCGAGCCGGAGGACGTCCGCACTCGCTTGTGCGAATCCGGTGGATCCTCGGTAACCGAAGCCGAATGGGCCCAGTACCTACCCGGCGTTCCCTACCGCACGTTGTGCGAGAGCTGATGGGTGGAAGCGCTTACCGGATCGGGTCAGCGGGAGGCCTGCTGAAACCTTCGAGCATCCCCGTGTAGAGCTTGGCTGTCGGCGTGGCGAATTCGCCACGCTTTCCGGTGCTCAGACCCAAGGCGACGAGGGATTGCACGAACAGGGTTCCCGCGGCCACACCGTCGACCACCGGTACTCCGATCTCGGCCGAAATGTGTTGGCACAGATCGGCCATGCCCGCGCATCCGAGCACGACGGCGTCGCTGCCGTCCGTTTCGACGGCGACGCGGCACGCCTCGGTGACGATCTTGCGGGCATCGGGGTCGGTCTCGAGATCGAGGACCGGCAGTTCGCACGCATGGATGCCGAGGCAGTGGCGTCCGAAGCCGTAGTGGTTCGCCAGATCCTGGGCACGCCCGATGGTGCGTCCGAGGGTGGTGACGACGCTGAATCCTCGGCCCAGGAAGCTCGCGGCGTGCATGGCCGCCTCGGCGATGCCGACGACCGGCCCGGCCGCCAGCTCGCGGGCTGCGTCGATACCGGGATCTCCGAAGCAGGCGATGACGTAACCGTCGACACCAGCGGCCTCGCCGCGGGCGATCTCGGCGAGAATGCCGGGGACGCTGAGCGCCTCGTCGACGTGACTCTCGATCGAAACGGGCCCCATCGAGGGGCTGACCGCGTCGACGACCGTGCCCGGGCCTACCACGGCCCGGGCACAATCACCGATCGTTGCGGTCATCGAACTGGTGGTGTTCGGGTTGATGACCTTGATGAGCACGAAACAGATCCTATGCCTTCACTGGAGCGTCGAAGTTGGTGACGGCCAGCTTGGTTCGCGTCGCGAGGAAGTAGTACGAGGCGAATCCGATGCCACAACCGATGAACCAGCTGTACTTGGAAGCGGTGGACATACCGGCGATCTCCAGCCCGTCGACGGCTCCGTTGAACAGCACGGTGAACATCGCCACCGCCGCGCCCGCGACGGTCGCGTACACCGCCGCCGGGTTGTAGCCCTTCGAATACCAGTACAGGCCTGTCTTGGACATCGAGAAGAGTTCGTCGACCGCCACATGCTGCTTACGGATCAGGTAGTAATCGGCGATCAGGATTCCGAACAGTGGCCCGATGAACGCGCCCAGTGTCTCGAGCGTCAGGTGGATGACCTCGGGATTGTTGTACAGGTTCCACGGGGTGATCAGTACCGAACCCACTGCCGCGATCATGCCACCCGCGCGCCAGCTGATGCGTTGCGGGCTGACGTTGGAGAAGTCGAATGCCGGAGCGATGAAGTTGGCGACGATGTTGATGCCGACCGTCGCGATGGCAAAGGTGAGGGCACCGAGGACGATGGCGAAGGTGCTGTCGATGCGGGCGACCGTCTCGACGGGGTCGGTGATCAGCTCACCGAACACCGGCAGAGTCAGCGATGCGGTGACGACGACGAGGATGGAGAAGACCAGGAAGTTGATGGGCAGACCGAGGAAGTTGCCCTTCTTGACGGCGGCGTACGACTTTCCGTAGCGAGAGAAGTCACCGAAGTTGAGCATCGGACCGGAGAAATACGAGACGACGAGCGCAATGGCTCCCAGCATGACGGGAACCGCGCTGAAGCCGGTGTACTCGACGTCGCCGAGGGTCAGATCGATTGCGCCCCAGCCGGCTTTCCAGATGAGATAGCCGCACAACATGAACATCACGACGTAGACGGCAGGGCCGCAGAAATCTATGAACTTGCGGATCGATTCCATCCCGCGCCAGAACACCGCGGCCTGGACGACCCAGAGGAACAGGAAGCTCGCCCAACCGAGCAACGAGAGCCCGGCGAAACCGTAGTCGGCGGTGACGGCGTACGGACCGAGAGACGGGAACAGTTTGATCAGCACGATGTCGAGGGCAGCCGACGCCAAGAACGTCTGAATGCCGTACCAGGCAACCGCTATCAAGCCACGGATGATCGCCGGAATGTTGGCACCGAGCACACCGAACACGCTGCGACAGATGACCGGATACGGAACTCCCGACACCTGGCTCGGCTTGGCGACGAGGTTGCAGAAGAAGTAGACGATCGTGATGCCGACCAGCAATGCGATCAGCACCTGCCAACTGGCCAAACCGAGCGCGAACAGGCTGCCCGCGGTCACGTAGCCGCCGACCGAGTGCACATCGGACATCCAGAAGGCGAAGAGGTTGTACGAGGTCCAGGTCTGCTTCTTCAGCGGAGCGAGATCCTCGTTCGTCAGGCGAGGGTCGTAGCTGTCCTTGATCAGTCCACCACCGACGGGGTGGCCCGCGGCTTCCACGAGATCTCCCGTTTGGGCGGGACCGTGCGCTGTATCTGTCATCGATGCTCCTGACGGCATGGCGTATGAGACGAACGAAGGAGATGAACGAGTGAATGAGGAAAAGTTAGCGGCGAAGTGTTGCGCACTCGTGACGTGAGCGATATATCTTCAGCGGGGCGTTTCCGCGGGCGGATCGGCAAACAATCCGTGATCGTTCGACAGTGTGGAAATGACCGAATTGAGGCGCGTGTGGTGATGCTGTGCTGCGCTGAGCAGTCCCGCGGAATCGCCGGCGAGAAACGCCGTGAGCATGTCGGCGTGGTCGCTGTGCAGAGACGCGCGGTCGGACCCGGCGACATGCACCATGGGTTGCACGGGTTCGGTGATGTTCCAGGCGGATTCGAGCATGTGCAGCAATCTGTGCATTCGGGACGGGCGCGTCAGCGACAGGTGGAATTCACGTGAGAGGCGGTGATATTCCCG
Source organism: Rhodococcus sp. ARC_M5 (assembly GCF_022810405.1). Classification (GTDB taxonomy): domain Bacteria; phylum Actinomycetota; class Actinomycetes; order Mycobacteriales; family Mycobacteriaceae; genus Rhodococcoides; species Rhodococcoides navarretei. The sequence continues at coordinate 485,294 of NZ_JALGQE010000001.1, read as the reverse complement.
CGAGTCGTCCTGGGCGAGGGAGGCCTCGAGTTGCCTGTTGACCTCGATGAGGTGTTCGCGGTCGGTGTCGGTCGCCAGATCGACCGCGACCGGAAGTGCTGCAGTCTCGAGAACCTCTCGCACGATGTACATTTCGCGAAGTTCGGCGGCGGTCAGCTGAGCGACCGTGTAGCCGAGGTTCGGTCGATGATCGACCAATCCCTCACCGATCAGTGTCTTGAGGGATTCTCGCACCGGAATTCGGCTCACTCCGAACAGTTCCGCCACTTCGTTGAGTGGAATCGGGGTATTCGGTGGAGCGTCGCCGGCGAGAATTACCCGCCGCAATTCTCGTAGAATTGCCGGTTGCGGTCCACCGGGAGTCGATATCGACAATTGCGAGAGCAATATGGACCGACGGCGGGGTGGCACGACTCGAACATTAGCGACGGTGTGTTTCGGCGGCGTGACGGTTCCGTTCCATCCGATAGCATCTGCGTCCATGGCCACGGATCCCCTCGGCGCGCAGTACTGGACGGACGTCGACGGTTCGAGGACCCTCGTCGTGCCGGTCGGTTCGATCGAACAACACGGGCCGCACCTTCCCCTCGACACCGACACTCGTATCGCCGACGCCGTCGCCCGCAGCATCCCGGACGCGGTCGTGGCTCCCGCCATCGCATACGGGGCGAGCGGCGAGCACGAGGGTTTTCCCGGCACCGTCTCGATCGGCGCCGCTGCGCTCGAAACGCTCCTGGTGGAGTACGGACGCTCCGCCTGCCGGTGGGCCCAGCGGGTGGTGTTCGTCAACGGGCACGGTGGGAACGGGCCCACCGTGCGATCCGCAGTGCTGCTGCTCCGGTACGAGGGACGCGATGTCGTGTGGTTCCCATGCGCCGTACCAGGAGCAGATGCTCACGCCGGACGGACCGAAACGTCGTTGCTACTGCACCTTTCGCCCGAGGCGGTGGACATGACGAAGGCACAGGTGGGAAATGTGACCGACATTGCCGCGCTGCTCCCGGCACTTCGCGACGGTGGATTGGCACCGATCACTGCCAACGGTGTGCTCGGCGATCCCACCGGGGCCGATTCGGAGGAGGGTAGACGACTGTTCGAGGCCCTCAGCGCCCGCGCCGCCGAGGCGGTGCGCAGATGGAGTCCCTCCGAGCACGGTGTGATCGCATGACCGAATCCGGTGAATCGCCTGCTGGGGGGTCCGTCGTGACGCCGCGAGAAACGGGGGCCAGGTATGTTCCTTCCGATTTCTCGGGTGGCCGACACTCCGGCGGCTTGTCCGCTTACGATCTCCTGATGGGTGAAGGTCGGTTGCCTGACGGCTTCGGGGTGCGAGTCGATCCACGCGTACGCACTTTCTCCGAAGGACGCGTCCTGATCGGTGGTTCACCGACACGCATGCTCAAGCTCGCACCGACCGCTGCGGCGATGATCGGCGACGGATTCATCGAAGTGACGGATTCGCAGTCCGCTCTCGTGGCGCGCAAGCTGCTGGACTCCGGGGTCGGGAACCCGCGGCCGATGTCGATCCCGTCGCCGTCGGACGTCACCGTCGTCGTACCGCTCAAGAACAACGAGGCAGGGCTGGGGCGACTGATCGCGGCGCTGCACGGATTGCACGTGATCATCGTCGACGACGGGTCCGACGTCCCGGTCGCCATGCCGCAGATCTCGTGGAGCGTGGGCAGTGTGACGGTGTTGCGGCACGAGCACTCACGCGGGCCGGCTGCGGCGCGAAACACTGGCTTGCGCTGTGCAACAACAGGTTTCGTGGCATTTCTGGATTCGGACGTCGTCCCGCGTAAGGGGTGGCTCGAGGTGATGCTGGGTCACTTCTCGGATCCGGCGGTTGCTCTGGTGGCACCCCGCATCGTCGCCCTCGAGCCCGAGGGCAGTGCTCTCGCCCGGTACGAACACGCTCGCTCGTCGCTCGACCTGGGCCGCAAGGAAGCGGCGGTGCGGGCAGGTAGCTCGGTCTCGTACGTCCCCAGCGCCGCGATGCTGATCCGCCGATCCGTGGCGATGGACTGCGACGGGTTCGACGAGTCGATGCACGTGGCCGAGGACGTGGACCTGTGCTGGCGATTGCAGGAGGCGGGGTGGCGGCTGCGGTACGAGCCCGTCGCCCACGTCGCGCACGAGCATCGCGTCACCTTCGGCGAGTGGTTCGCGCGCAAGCTGTTCTACGGGACCGGTGCCACACCGTTGTCCGCTCGGCATCCGGGAATGGTGCCGCCGATCGCCATGTCTCCGTGGACGTTGGTGGCCTGCCTGCTTGCCGCCAGTCTGACGCGGCTCGGGCTCGTCGGCGCGGCCGCCACGCTCGGCGTGACGATCGTCCGTCTTCGCAGAATGTTCGTCGGTCTGGATCAGCCCACTCGCATCGCAGCCATTCTGGCGGCAGAGGGTTTCGTGGCGGGTTTGTGGCAACTGGCGTCGGCTCTGTGTCGGCACTATTGGCCGATCACCCTGCTCGCCGTGCTGCTGTCGAGCCGTATTCGTAGAATAGCGCTCGGATTGGCTGTGGCAGAGGCATTCTCGGATTGGTACAAGCACCGTGAACTCGGGGGCCTCGATCCCGTTCGGTATGCCTTCTACAAGCGAGCCGACGACGTCGCCTACGGCGCGGGGCTGTGGCGCGGTGCACTGGCAGCTCGCAGCCTGGACGCGCTCAAGCCTCGACTCGACGGCTGACGTGGTGCGATCCCGGCCGGCCTCGTCGACGGTGTGAACCCCACCGAGTTCGCCGACGTCATCGTCGTCGGAGGTGGCTCCTGCGGCTGCGTCGTCGCCGCACGGCTCAGCGAGAATCCCGATCGGTCGGTGCTGTTGCTCGAAGCCGGACCGGCATTCCCCGGCGTCGCCGATGTCCCGGCGGCCTTGCTCGACGCGTCGACGCTTCCCATCGGCCCCGGTAGCGAATGGGTGGGAACCTATCCGGCCGAACTCGCGGCGGGTGTCTCACGGACGATTGCGCGAGGTCGGGTCCTGGGAGGCTCCGGAGCAGTGAACGGCGGCTACTTCATCCGCGCCGCGCCTGGCGACTTCGACGCCTGGCCGCAGTCGGCGTGGTCTTTCGATCAGGTCCTGCCGTTCTACATCGGCTCCGAAACCGACCTCGACGCCGGAGCGAGGGGGCGGTGGCACGGCACCCGCGGGCCGATGCCGGTCTCGCGCGCTCCGATGCAGGATCGACATCCCCTGACGGCGGCATTCGTGGATTCGGCCACGAACGCGGGCTTTCGATTCCGTGAGGACATGAACTCGCCGGACGCTGCCGCCGGGGGAGTGGGCATCGTTCCGTCGAACGTCTTCGACGGAACACGCGTAAGTGCCGCTCTGGCTTATCTTTTGCCGGTCGCGGGACGAAAGAACTTACGAGTGCAGGGTAATTCGACGGTGTCGTCGTTGATGTTCAAGGGCAACAGGGTGATCGGGGTCGAGATCATCGTCGACGGCGTACACAGAGTCGTCGAGTCGGACACCGTCGTCGTCTCGGCCGGCGCGGTGCACACCCCCGCTCTGTTGCTTCGATCCGGCATAGGACCGTCCGAAGGATCTGCTGCGCTTGGCATTTCGGTCACCGCCGACAGTCCGGGAGTAGGTCACGGTTTCAGCGATCATCCCGAGGTTGCCGTTCCCTTCGTCGCGAAGAACGACAGGTCGACGCCATCGCCTGCGCTGGAGGCGGTTCTGCATGCGGGCGAGGTGGAAATCAGGCCGTACACCAGGAGGTTCGACCAACTGATCTCCGGTCTCTCGCGTGTGCCGCACGTGTTCGGGGTCGGCCTCATGCGCTCGACGGCGCGAGGGAGCATCACGCTGCGCAGCACGGATCCGTTCGAGGCCCCGGACGTGAGATACCGCTATCTCGAATCCGACGGTGACCGGCGGGCGATGCGAGGTGGCGTCGAACTGGCGCGCGAGTTGCTCGCATCGCCGTCCATGGCGGTCGAGGTCGAAGTGCCCGCGATCGACGACCCTCTCGCGGCACTCGGCACGTCGCTGCACATGTCCGGTAGCGCCAAGATGGGGCCCGAGTCCGATCCGGAGTCGGTGCTCGACGATCACTGCCGCGTGCGCGGGGTGGACGGAGTCTTCGTGGTCGATACCTCGGCGTTCCCGGTGGTGCCCAGTCGCGGCCCGCATGCGACGGCCATCATGTTCGCGGAGCGTGCCGTGGCGCTGATGGGAGTGGAGCCTGCGGAATGACCCGGTGGATGGGAGTGGAGCCTGCGGAATGAGGCGGTGTGCAGGAGTTGACCACCGCAGTCGTGTGAAGGCGTAGCGTTCGTGGTCTGGGGACCGTTCAGGTTCCCCAATAGATGGGTTACTGCTATGTCGGACAAATCGCCCCGCAACACGATGACCAAGAAATCCGGCAAATCACTCAAGGACAAGCGCGCCGACAAGCGGGCCAAGTCGAGCGGTGACACCAGCAACGACATCATCACCTCGGCAGTCAAGAAGAAGTAGGCGCTCGCGGTCGGCGGGACCGGCCACCGCCGTTCCGTCGGCCCCGGCTGTATCCTTGCTTGTGAGCTGGGTTACAGCGATGTGGACAGGTCACGGAGGAAGCGTCGAATGGCAAGCCGATCGGACAGTGGCGGCAACCCCTGGGTCGCAGTGCGCCCCGGCGAGGACATCGCTGTGCTCGCGCGCCAAATGTCCAGTGCCCATCAATCTTTCGTCGACGACATTCGTACTCACGGTTCGACGGTTCGCTCGGTCGTACTCGATTCGTGGATGCGTAGTCGCACCAAGGGCGTCGATCCCGACGGCGGAAACGACACTCCCGCGTTGACCGGGCCGGATCTCGAGCGCTACCGCAACGGGCATCCGATGGCCATCATCAGGCCGGTCATCCGCAAGCTGCTGGTCGAGGACGCGTCGGACACCGGATTGCTCGTCGCCATCTCCGACGCCGAGGGCCGGCTGCTGTGGGTCGAGGGTGATTCCGCGGCGAAGGACCGAGCGCTCACGATGGACTTCGCCGAGGGGGTCGACTGGAGCGAGGAGAGCAAGGGCACCAATGCCCCGGGTACTGCGCTCGCGGTCGACCACAGCGTGCAGATCTTCGCGTCCGAGCACTTCTCGCGTTCGGTGCACGAGTGGAGCTGCTCGGCGGCCCCGGTGCACCACCCCACCAGTGGCCACATTCTGGGAGCCATCGACATCACCGGTGGCCCGCGCGTTGCGGTACCCGAGGTGCTCTCGCTGGTCCGTGCCACCGTCGCCGCGGCCGAATCCGAGTTGCGGCTGCATTTGATGAATTCACCGAAATCGTTGGGCGACACAGCTCCCCGGCTCGAAGTTCTCGGATCTGGTCGGCCCGGATTGGTGCGGAGTTCCGGCCGGATACCGCTCTCTCAACGACACGCGGAGATCCTGCTTCTGCTCGGTGAGCATCCCGAGGGCCTCAGTTCCGACCACCTCGCCGTGCTGCTCGACGAGCACGAGCTCGACTCCGTGACCATCCGCGCCGAGATGTCGAGACTACGTAAGACATTCGGAACCGCAGGCCTGGCGTCGCGCCCCTACCGTCTGGTCGGAGAGTTGTCCTCCGACGTCGGCGATATTCGCCGCGCCCTCGATCGCGGCGACGTCGACGCCGCCCTTCGGATCTACTCCGGCCCGGTGCTACCCGGATCGTCCGCGCCCGGTATCGAGGAGATCCGCGAGGAACTGCGGTCTCGAATGCAGGCAGCGCTGCTCCGACTCGGGGATCCGGTGCTGCTGGCCCAGTGGACATCGTCCATTCACGGTCGCTCGGATGTGGTCGCCTGGGAGGCCTACCGATCCACCCTGAGCAGAGATTCCGCGCTCTACGGGCAGGTCAGCGCGCGTATCGATCTGCTCGACCGCGATCTCGGAATCTGACTGCAGGATCCGAGGACCGTCCGGTCGGGCGTAAGCAACCTAGTTGCAACGTTGCACCGCCTAGTGTCATGAATCACACACCGCATCAACTGTGAAGCACGTGTCGATCAGGAGGATTTTCAATGTCCGTCTACGCCCGTCCAGGTACCGCCGATTCCATCATGTCGTTCCAGTCGCGCTACGACAATTGGATCGGCGGCGAGTGGGTACCGCCGGTCAAGGGTCAGTACTTCGAGAACCCGACTCCCGTCACCGGTGAGAACTTCTGCGAGGTCGCCCGCTCCACGTCCGAGGACATCGAGCTCGCGCTCGACGCCGCACACGCCGCAGCCCCCGCATGGGGCAAGACCTCCGCTGCCGAGCGCGCCGTGATCCTCAACAAGATCGCCGACCGTATCGCGGACAACCTCGAGTCTATCGCGCTCGCGGAATCCTGGGACAACGGCAAGCCGATTCGCGAAACCCTCAACGCCGATATCCCGCTGGCCATCGATCACTTCCGGTACTTCGCCGGCTGCATCCGCGCGCAGGAGGGCTCGCTGTCCGAAATCGACAGCGACACAGTGGCTTACCACTTCCACGAGCCGCTCGGAGTCGTCGGGCAGATCATTCCGTGGAACTTCCCGATCCTCATGGCCGTCTGGAAGCTGGCCCCCGCTCTCGCAGCCGGTAATGCCGTCGTCCTCAAGCCCGCGGAGCAGACTCCCGCGTCGATCCTGCACCTGATCTCGATCATCGGTGACCTGCTGCCCGCCGGTGTGCTCAACATCGTCAACGGATTCGGCGTCGAGGCAGGCAAGCCGCTGGCATCGAGCCCGCGTATTTCCAAGATCGCGTTCACCGGCGAGACCACCACCGGCCGCCTGATCATGCAGTACGCATCGCAGAACCTGATTCCGGTGACGCTGGAACTCGGCGGCAAGAGCCCCAACGTCTTCTTCTCCGACGTGCTGCAGGCCAACGACGACTACCAGGACAAGGCCCTCGAAGGCTTCACGATGTTCGCCCTCAACCAGGGTGAAGTCTGCACCTGCCCGTCGCGCTCGCTGATCCAGGCGGACATCTTCGACGAGTTCCTCGCCCTCGCTGCCATCCGCACCAAGGCTGTGCGACAGGGAGATCCGCTCGACACCGATACCATGATCGGTGCGCAGGCATCGAACGATCAGCTCGAGAAGATCCTCTCGTACATCGAAATCGGCAAGGGCGAAGGCGCGCAGGTCGTCACCGGCGGCGAGCGTGCGCAGCTCGGCGGCGACCTCAACGGCGGCTACTACATGCAGCCCACCATCTTCACCGGCAAGAACAACATGCGAATCTTCCAGGAAGAAATCTTCGGGCCGGTCGTCTCGGTCACGTCGTTCACCGACTACGACAACGCCATCGAGATCGCCAACGACACCCTGTACGGGCTCGGCGCAGGCGTCTGGTCTCGCGACGGCGGCATCGCCTACCGCGCCGGCCGCGATATTCAGGCCGGTCGCGTGTGGACCAACACGTACCACCAGTACCCCGCGCACGCCGCGTTCGGTGGCTACAAGCAGTCCGGTATCGGCCGCGAGAACCACAAGATGATGCTCGACCATTACCAGCAGACCAAGAACTTGCTGGTGAGCTACGCCCAGAAGGCACAGGGCTTCTTCTGATGGAGAATGCTCGGCCGCCCGCGCGGCTGAAGACCACCGCCGGGGCGATGGATCTCCTCCGTCGCCTCGGCGGTATCCACGGCGAACTGATGATGCATCAGTCCGGCGGATGCTGTGACGGGTCGTCGCCGATGTGTTATCCCGCAGGGGAATTCATCGTCGGCGACCGCGACGTCCTCCTCGGATACATCGACCTGCGGCTCGGGGTCGGCGAGGTTCCGCAGGACCTCCCCGACGGTGTCGATGGTGTGCCGGTGTGGATTTCGGGTTCTCAGTTCCAGGCCTGGAAGCACACACAACTCGTGCTCGACGTCGTACCCGGCCGGGGCGGCGGGTTTTCGCTCGAATCACCCGAGGGAGTCCGCTTCCTCAGTCGAGGGCGCGCGTACACCCCGGAAGAGAACGAGCTTCTCGCCGCGTACCCACCGCTCGTCGGCGTCGATTGGGAAGAAGGTCGGCGCCCGCCGGTGCCGGACGATCCGCTCGTGGTCGCCGAGGCCGTCGATGCATGTCCCGTCCCGGGGATGCTCCAGGGCTGAGTGCCTGCGGCAGTGGTGCGGTTGAATGCCCCTGGTGGCACTCAACCGCACCACTGCGCGGAGCGCATACAGTGCGAACGATGAAGAGCGCACCGAAGTCCGAGGCGGCCGAGGGCGGCGAGAGCCTCCGCACGGTGGTGATTGCGTTCGTCGCCAATCTCGGTGTCGCGATCGCCAAGACGTTCGCGGCCGTGTTCACCGGGTCGGCGTCGATGGTCGCCGAAGCCGCGCACTCGTGGGCGGATACCGGCAACGAGATCTTTCTGCTCGTTGCCAATCGACGGGGATCGCGTGGACCCGACGATCGCCGGCCGCTCGGTTACGGTCGCGAGACGTACTTCTGGTCGACTCTCGCGGCCATCGGGCTCTTCGTCGCCGGTGCTGCCGTGTCGGTGTGGCACGGCATCACCTCGTTGCTCGCCGGTGAATCGAGCAGCGAGAACTACCTCGTCGCCTACGTGGTGCTCGCGATCGCGTTTCTCCTCGAGGGAGTGTCGTTTCTGCAATCGGTTCGGCAGATTCGCGGTGAAGCAGCCGAGTACCACAGAGACTTTCTCGACTACGCACTCGAGACCTCGGATCCGACGCTGCGCGCGGTGTTCGCCGAGGACAGTGCTGCACTGATCGGCATCGTGATCGCCGGTGCCGGAATCGGATTGCATCAGCTGACCGGTAACGCGGCCTTCGACGCCATCGGGTCCATCCTCGTGGGGATACTGCTCGGAATCGTCGCCTTTGTTCTGATCGATCGAAACCGCCGATTCCTCACCGGCGAACCGGGTTCGAGAGCATTATGGAACGCGGTGGTGCAGCGGATCGAAGGGCTCCCTGAGGTGGCTTCGGTCAGATTCGTGCGCATCGAGTTCGTCGGTCCCAAACAGATCTACGTGGTGGCGAGTGTCGATCTCGTCGGTGATTTCGCAGAATCACGCATCGCGCACACGCTCCGGCGGCTGGAGCGTGAGTTGGAAACCAACAGGGCTGTGGTGGACGCGGTACTGACAGTCGCCGAACCGGACGAGGGAGATATCGGCGACGTCAACGCCGTCGAAAACCTGACGTAATTCGCCTGTCACTCATCGATGACGCGGCGCTTACATCACGGTCCTATCGTGAACCGATTCGCGCGCCACCCGTGTTGTGAATCGTCCCCTCGGGCGTGACCCCGCTCCGAGCGAAATGGATACGAGAGGCTTGCAATGTCCGTAGAAGACCCCCAGTCGTCTCCGCCGAAATCGAGCTCGCACGAGAGCACACAGTCACACGTCGAAGGCGGTGACTACCTGGCCAAGCGAACTTTGAAGAAGGGGACGGCAGGCTGGGTCCTGCTGGCGGGCCTCGGAGTCAGCTACGTCATCTCCGGCGACTACTCCGGCTGGAATTTCGGTCTCGCCGAGGGTGGCTTCGGTGGTCTGCTCATCGCGGCGATCATCATCGCGGGCATGTACCTTGCCATGGTCCTCGGTATGGCCGAGATGTCGTCGGCGCTGCCCGCCGCGGGCGGTGGCTACACCTTCGCCCGCCGCGCTCTCGGACCGTGGGGCGGATTCGCCACCGGCACAGCGATTCTCATCGAGTATGCCATCGCTCCCGCGGCGATCGCGACGTTCATCGGTGCCTACGTCGAATCGCTCGGACTGTTCGGCATCACCGACGGGTGGTGGGTCTACCTGGTGGTCTATGCGGTGTTCATCGGAATTCATCTCTCCGGCGCAGGCGAAGCCCTCAAGATCATGTTCGTCATCACCGCGATCGCCTTGGTCGGACTCGTCGTGTTCGCCATCGCCGCCATCGGACAATTCGACGCGAGCAACCTGACCGACATCGCGCCCACCGACGCAGCCGGAGCTTCGGGATTCCTGCCGTTCGGCTACCTCGGCATCTGGGCTGCTGTCCCGTTCGCCATCTGGTTCTTCCTCGCGATCGAAGGTGTTCCTCTGGCCGCAGAAGAGGCCAAGGATCCGACCAAGAACGTGCCGCGCGGCATCATCGCCGCCATGGGCGTACTGCTCGTCACCGGCGCCGTCGTGCTACTCCTGGTGACCGGCGCAGGCGGTGCCGACGCCGTCAAGGAATCGGGAAATCCGTTGGTGGAAGCCCTCGGTGACGGAACCGCGAGCAAGATCGTCAACTACATCGGCCTGGCCGGACTGGTCGCGTCCTTCTTCTCGATCATGTACGCGTACTCGCGCCAGCTCTTCGCGCTCTCGCGTGCCGGATACCTGCCGAAGACACTGTCCATCACCAACACGCGCAAGGCCCCGACGCTCGCACTGATCGTCCCGGGCGTCATCGGCTTCCTGCTCTCACTGACCGGGCAGGGCGCAATGTTGCTCAACATGGCCGTGTTCGGTGCGGCGCTGAGCTACGTTCTGATGATGGTCAGCCACATCGTGCTCCGTCGCAACGAGCCGAACATGGAACGGCCGTACCGAACCCCCGGCGGCGTCGTGACCACCGGATTCGCGTTGATCGTCGCAGCGCTCGCCGTTGTCGCCACGTTCGTCGTCGATTCCACCGCGGCACTGTGGTGCCTGGCCGTGTTCGTGGCGTTCATGGCCTACTTCGGTATCTACAGCAGGCATCATCTCGTCGCGAACTCGCCGGACGAGGAGTTCGCTGCACTGGCCAAGGCCGAGGCCGAGCTGGAATGACGATCTACACCCAGCAGGTCTCGGGCACCACCTACACCTTCGACGGGCTGGTGGACTTGATGGCCAAGGCGACACCGCTTCGATCGGGCGACGAATTGGCCGGCTGCGCAGCCGAATCGGACGCCGAGCGTGCGGCAGCTCAATGGGCATTGTCGGAGGTCTCGCTCGACGTCTTCCTGCACGATCTGCTCGTTCCGTACGAGAGCGACGAAGTCACCCGGCTCATCATCGATTCACACGACCGCATCGCCTTCGGAGCGGTGTCGCACCTGACCGTCGGCGGCCTGCGGGACTGGCTCCTCCAGGTCACGGCGAGGTCGGACGCGGCGGCGACGTTGCGGTCGGTGGCCGCCGGACTGACTCCGGAGATGGTGGCAGCGGTCAGCAAGATCATGCGAAACCAGGATCTGATCGCAGTGTCGCGAGCCGTGCAGGTGACGTCGGCCTTCCGTACGACGATAGGACTTCCCGGAACCCTCACCACTCGGCTCCAGCCCAATCATCCGACGGACGACCCACGCGGAATCGCCGCGGCCACACTCGACGGGTTGCTCCTCGGATCGGGCGACGCGGTGATCGGGATCAACCCCGCGACCGACTCACCGCAGGCGACGGCCGACCTGCTGCATCTGCTCGACGACATTCGGCAGCGCTTCGAGATTCCCACTCAATCGTGCGTACTCTCGCACGTGACGACGACCATGGAACTGATCGACAAGGGCGTTCCGGTGGATCTGGTGTTCCAATCCATCGCGGGCACCGAAGGGGCCAATTCGAGCTTCGGAGTGAACATTCCACTGCTTCGGGAAGCGAACGAGGCCGGCCGATCACTGCACCGCGGAACCGTCGGGAACAACGTCATGTATCTCGAAACAGGTCAGGGTTCGGCGTTGTCGGCGGGCGCGCACATCGGTACCGGCGATCGGCCCGTCGATCAGCAGACCCTCGAAACGCGTGCGTACGCGGTGGCCCGCGATCTCGAGCCGCTGCTGATCAACACCGTCGTCGGATTCATCGGGCCCGAGTACCTGTACGACGGCAAGCAGATCATCAGGGCCGGCCTGGAAGATCACTTCTGCGGCAAGCTGCTCGGCCTGCCGATGGGAGTGGACGTCTGTTACACCAACCATGCCGAGGCCGACCAGGACGACATGGACACTCTGCTGACCCTCCTCGGCACCGCCGGGGTCGCGTTCGTCATCGCGGTGCCGGGTGCCGACGACGTCATGCTCGGATATCAGTCGTTGAGCTTTCACGACGTGCTCTACGTCCGGCAGGTTCTCGGTCTACGACCCGCACCGGAATTCGAGTCGTGGCTCTCCCGACTGGGAATGGTGGACACCGACGGCCGACTTCTCGAGGTCGATGCCGCGGGATCACCGTTGCGTGCGTTGATGAGTGCGCGATGACCGGTGAATCTGAAGTGGAGTTCTGGGGTGAGTTGAGAGCGATGACTCAGTCTCGGATCGGGTTGGGACGTATCGGTGATTCTCTACCGACCACCCGCGTGCTCGAGTTTCGCTCGGCGCACGCTGCTGCGCGCGATGCCGTGCACATGCCGCTCGAGGTCGAGGAGTTCGTGGCTCGGGTGGAGCAGGTGGGGCTCGGATCACCGCCGGTGGTGACGTCGCTGGCGACGAGTCGTGCGGAGTATCTCCGACGGCCGGATCTGGGCCGGCAGCCGAAGGACCTGTCGGCGGTGTCGCATTCGGAGGACGAGATCGGCATCGTCCTGAGTGACGGGTTGTCTCCGCGTGCGCTGTCCGATCACGGTGTGGCCATGCTGGAGGCGTTGAAAACGGAACTCTCCGATAGCTATTCGATCGCGGCTCCGGTGATCGCGACCGAGGCGCGAGTGGCGCTGGGTGATCACATCGCCGCAGCGATGGGCGTGCGGACGGTGTTGGTTCTGATCGGGGAGCGTCCGGGACTGTCGGTCGCGGACAGTCTCGGTATCTATCTGACGCATCTGCCGAAGCCCGGATGCACCGACGCCGATCGCAATTGCATCTCGAACATCCATCCGCCGGAGGGACAGGGGTACGAGCAGTCGGCCCGGATCGTGGCCGGTCTTCTGGCCGGAGCCCGGAAGCTCGGTCGGTCCGGAGTGGCGCTCAAGGACACGTCGCGAGCCGACGCGCTCGAGTCGGCGGAAGTCCTCACCCTGGAGTGACGTCCCCCTATTCGGGGGTGCCTGTACGTGATCGGCGTCACTACCGTGGAGTTCATGGACAGTTATTCTTCCGGTGCGTCGGACACCGCAGTTCTGGACGATACGATCGGCGCGAATCTGGATCGCAGTGCGGCGCAATACTCCGATCACGATGCGTTGATCGATGTGGGCTCGGGGCGACGGTGGACCTATTCCGAGTTCGTCGCCGATGTCGATCTGCTGGCCGCAGGCTTGCTCGTGGCCGGTGTCGAGGTGGGGGACCGCGTCGGAATGTGGGCTCCGAACTGCCCGGAATGGGTTCTGGCGCAGTATGCGACGGCGAAGATCGGTGCCGTTTTGGTCAACATCAACCCCGCCTATCGCTCCCACGAGCTGAAGTTCGTGCTCGAGCAGGCCGGTGTGTCGGTGTTGTTGTCGGCCACGGAGTTCAAGGGATCGAACTACGCGGCGATGATCGACGACGTGCGCCCCGAGGTGCCGTCGCTGCGTGAGGTCCTGTTCATCGGCAGCATGCAGTGGGAAGCGATGACCGATCGCGGTCACCGAGCGTTGGCGAAGACTCCACACATGATCACCGACGTGTCCGAGCGGCTGAGTGCCGATGATCCGATCAACATCCAGTACACCTCGGGGACAACGGGTTTCCCCAAGGGCGCGACGCTCAGTCACCGCAACATCCTCAACAACGGGTTCTTCGTCGGAGAGCTCTGCCACTACACCGCCGAGGACCGTGTGTGCATTCCGGTGCCGTTCTACCACTGCTTCGGCATGGTGATGGGCAATCTGGCCTGCACATCACACGGAGCGGCGATGGTGATTCCCGGTCCCTCGTTCGATCCGGTGGCGACGTTGACGGCCGTCGCCGCGGAGAAGTGCACCTCGCTCTACGGAGTCCCGACGATGTTCATCGCGGAACTGGCACTGGAGAATTTCGACGACTTCGACCTCGGCAGTCTGCGTACCGGCATCATGGCCGGATCGCCGTGTCCCACCGAGGTGATGAAGCAGGTCATCGAGCGGATGGGTATGGCCGAGGTGTCGATCTGCTACGGCATGACCGAGACGTCGCCGGTGTCGCTGCAGACTCGGAGCGAGGACTCCATCGAGCAGCGGGTGTCGACCGTCGGGCGCGTCGGTCCTCATCTCGAGGTCAAGATCGTCGACCCGATCGAGGGCAGCACACTGCCTCGCGGTGAGGCCGGCGAGCTGTGCACCCGCGGCTACTCGGTGATGCTCGGCTACTGGGAGCAGCCGGAGAAGACTGCCGAGGCCGTCGACGACGAGGGGTGGATGCACACCGGCGACATCGGGGTCATGGACTCCGACGGCTACGTGGCGATCACCGGGCGGATCAAGGACATGGTGATTCGCGGCGGCGAGAACATCTATCCCCGCGAGGTCGAGGAGTTTCTGTACACCCATCCCGATGTCCTCGACGCGCAGGTGATCGGAGTGCCCGACCCGAAGTACGGCGAAGAGCTGATGGTGTGGATCAGGATGAAGGACGATGCCGCACCGCTCGATTCGGCTGCGGTTCGCGAGTTCTGTGACGGGCGGTTGGCGCACTACAAGATCCCGCGATACGTGCACGTGGTCGACGAGTTCCCGATGACGGTCACCGGCAAGGTGCGCAAGGTGGAAATGCGCGAGAGGTCGCTCGGATTGATCTGACGACGATCGCTCGGCTGACATACTCGCGTGTATGGACAGTGCGCTGTGGACGCCGTCGGATTCCGATCTCGCCGCGGCTCGGGTGACCGAGTTCGCGCGGTTCGTGGAGCAACGTCACGAGGTGGAGCTGCCGGACTACGAGGCGCTGTGGCGGTGGTCGACGATCGAACTCGAATCGTTCTGGCGGGCCGTGTGGGATTTCTTCGAGGTCCGTTCCTCCAGCGTGCCCGACACGGTGCTCGCAGAGCGCAGTATGCCGGGAGCACAATGGTTTCCGGGTACGCACTTGAACTACGTGGACCAGGTGATCAGGCACATGCGACCCGGCCGCGCCGCGATCGTCCACGCCCGCGAGGACGGTTCGACGCGGACCGTGACGTGGGAGGAGATGATCGATCAGGCGGGGGCGCTGGCGGGCTCGCTGGCCGACGCGGGAGTCGGCCGCGGCGATCGCGTCGTCGGATACCTGCCCAATGTTCCCGAGGCGGTGATCGCGTTCCTGGCGACCGCGAGTCTGGGTGCGGTGTGGTCCGCGTGTGGGCAGGACTACTCGGCCTCGGCGGCACTCGACCGTCTGGGCCAACTCGAACCCACGGCCTTGATCACGGCAGACGGGTACGTCTACGGAGGGAAGATCCGAGACAAGGCCGCCGATGTCGACGCTCTCACGGCCGGGCTGCCGACGCTGAGACTGGTGGTGACGGTCGGGGAGGCGTCGGGAAATGCAGTGAGTTGGGCTGACGCAACAGCGCAGAGCCGTCAATTGTCCCCGGCAGCAGTGCCTTTCGACCACCCGCTGTGGGTCGTGTTCTCCTCGGGTACCACGGGTCTACCGAAGGGGATCGTGCACGGTCACGGCGGTGTGGTGCTCGAGCATCTCAAATCCGTTGTCCTGCACTCCGATCTGGGGCCCGAGGACGTGTTCTTCTGGTACACCAGCCCCAGCTGGATGATGTGGAACTTCCAGGTCGCCGGTCTACTTGCCGGATCCACGGTCGTGTGCGCCGACGGAAATCCGGCATTTCCGACGCCGGATGCATTGTGGGACATCGCCGGTCGGCTGGGTGTGACGTACCTCGGTACCAGCCCCGGCTATGTACTCTCGTGCATCAAGGCCGACACGCATCCCGGCACCGATCACGACCTGTCGGTTCTGCGAGCGATCGGGATCACCGGGTCCGCGATGCCTGCGTCCTCGTCGATCTGGTTGTCGGAGAACATCGGTGCGCAGATACCCGTCTTTTCCATCTCGGGTGGTACCGACGTCGTATCGGCATTCGCCGGGGGAGTGCGGACTGCGCCGGTCTGGGCCGGAGAGCTGTCGGTGCCGTTCCTCGGCGTGGCGCTCGACGCGTTCGACGAAGCCGGCAACTCGGTGCGGGGGATGGTCGGTGAACTGGTCGTCACCGAGCCCTTGCCGTCGATGCCGCTGTACTTCTGGAACGACGCGGACGGATCTCGTTACCGGGACGCCTACTTCGACACCTATCCGGGAATCTGGCGGCACGGAGACTGGATCACCGTGACCGATCGCGGCAGTGTGGTCGTCCACGGACGATCCGATTCGACGCTCAACCGCAACGGAATTCGCATGGGCAGCGCCGACATCTACCAGGCCGTCGAATCGCTGGACGAGGTCACCGAGGCGCTCGTGCTCGGTATCGAGCTACCCGACGGCGGATACTGGATGCCCCTGTTCGTGGTGGTCCCGGGCGGTGCGACCGACGAGTTGCGTGAACGCATCGAATCCGTCATCAGAACGCAGGCGTCGCCGCGACACGTTCCCGACGACGTCATCGCCACGCCCGCGATACCCCACACCCGAACCGGGAAGAAGCTCGAGGTACCGCTCAAACGTCTCTTTCAAGGTGCCACTGCTGCAGGCACTCTCGATGCGAGTGCCGTCGACGACCCGGCTGCGTTGGCGTGGTTCGTCGACCGGGCGACCGAGTTTCAGCGAGTCCAGCGCGCAAGATAGGCCTTCTCCTCCGGCGCGATGCGGCGCAGGGTCTCGGCACCGACGTCGACCATCGCCATCCGGGTCGTCGCCACCACGGCGGGCGGCGAATCGGGTGCCGCGCCCGCGGCGCGCACCTCGTACCCGATGGTGAAATCGACAGCGCGCACCTTCTCGAACCACAGTGTGACGTCGAGTGGACCGTCCGAGTGCCGGAGCGGCTTCTTGTACGCGATGGTCACGTTGGCGATCAACGCACTCTTGATCAGAGACTCGTTGGCCTCGCCCTCGCTGAGCAGCCATTCGATGCGTGCTTCCTCGAGCAAGGTGACCATCCGTGCATGATTGATGTGCGCGAAGGCGTCCATGTCGGACCAGCGCACCGTGACGGTCGCGTGATATCCGACGGGACCGATCGGCTCTGGTTGCATCGCACCAGGCTCTGTTTTCATTGCTAGAGGATGGCATGCACGTCGGCCGAGACGACGCTCTAGAGTCCCAGGGGTGATTATCGCCAACGTCGCACTGGATGGTTCCGGCGTGCTCTTCGACATCGAACTCGTCGGCTCGGTCATCGAGTCGATCGCCCCCGCCGGCCGTCGACGCGGTAGCGGCGTGGAGGTGCTCGACGGTGGGGGCGGGGTTGCCCTGCCCGGGTTCGTGGACAGTCACGTACATCTGACGCAGTGGGCTGCGGCGCGTCGGCGAATCGATGTGGGGCCGGCCATGTCGGCGGCCGATGCGGTTGCGCTGGTGTACCCCTATGCGCGGACAGCAGGCGATTCGGTGGTGCGCGCCAACGGCTTCCGGGACGCACAGTGGCCCGAGGAACCGCACAAGGATCTGCTCGAGAATGCACTGCCCGGTGCCCGAGTGGCCATGACGAGCATGGACCTGCACACGCTGTGGCTGAGCCCGGCATTGCTCGCAGATCTGGGAATCGATCACCCCACCGGGGTGCTCCGCGATGTCGACGGCCTCGAAGCGGTGATGGCACTCGAGGAACAGGAGGACCCGGCCGAACTGGATCGGGCCGTCCTCGACGCGACTGCAGCACTGGCGGTCCGCGGAGTCACCGGCGTCGTGGATTTCGAGTTCGCGGACAACAAGACGGTCTGGGATCGACGTCTGACGGCCGGTTCCCCTGCGGTACGTGTCGATACGACGGTGTGGCCTCAGTGGCTCGACGAGGCAATCGAGCGCGACGAGCGGACCGGCGACGTCTCGGCGCTCTCGGAACTGATCAGGCGCGGACCGCTCAAGGTGATGCTCGACGGTTCGCTCAACACCAGAACGGCGTGCTGCCACGACCGGTACCCGGGCATCGACGGCGACGACGCGTTCGGTCTGTTACTCGAGACCAAGGAGAGTCTGTTCGGGCTCGTCTCGCGTGCGTCGCGCAGTGGCATCGTGCCTGCGATTCACGCTATCGGCGACCGCGCGAACAGCATCGCACTCGATGCGTTCGAGCGGGCCGGCTGCGGTGGTCGGATCGAGCATGCGCAACAGATACTGCCGGAGGACATCGCGCGTTTCGCTGCGTTGGGCGTCGTGGCGTCGGTGCAGCCGCAGCACGCGATGGCCGATCGCGATATTGCCGAGCACTTGTGGGCGGGACGGCGCTCGGTGGCCTACGGCTACGGAACGCTCCATCGCAGCGGGGCAAGACTGCTCTTCGGTTCCGACGCCCCGGTCAGTCCACCCGAACCGTTGGCTGGAGTCGCCGCTGCGGTGTTCCGAACCGACGACGACCGACCGCCGTGGCGTCCCGAAGATGCCGTCCCTCTCGACGTTGCGCTGCGCGCAGCATGCGGCGGCCGGGGCCCGCTCCGAGTCAGGGATGCGGCAGACATCGCCGTTCTCGTCGAGCATCCTACTCATCGCTCGGTGCAGGATCTCGCCGAGACGGAGATCAGAGCCACGATCTGCGCGGGCGAGCTCACTCACGCGGCTGCGGTGTAGGCGCGAAGCCCGCGGATCGATGTTGTCGGAGGGGCCGCGTAGCGTCACTGAGATGACGTCGATCACCGATCCGCGCGTAGGCGAGTTCCTGTCCGCGGGTACCCGCACCGGCAAGCTCGGATATCTCGCCTCGGACGGCAGACCCCTGGTCGCGCCCGTCTGGTTCGTCGTGGAGGGCGAACAGATCGTGTTCAACACCGGGGCCGACACGGCCAAGGGCCGATCGATTCGCCGTGACCCCCGCGTCGTGTTGACCGTCGATCTCGAAGAGCCGCCGTACGGATTCGTCCAGGTGCAAGGCATCGCGTCGGTCGACGAGGACCCCGTGGAGCTGGTGCGTACCGCAACCGAGATCGGGGCCCGGTACATGGGCCGCGAGCGTGCCGCCGAGTTCGGCGTGCGCAACGGCGTTCCGGGCGAATTGATCGTTCGGGTGACCCCGAACAAGGTCCTTGCCGCTTTCGACATGACGGCATGACGACCGACGCTCCCCGCGCGGTCGGCACTGTAGATTGACCGGGTGCCGAATCGAGTCGAAGGTGTTCGATCGACTCGAAGCGGGTACCGACATGTAACGGTCCGGTACATACATACGGATATGTACTGAAAGGTAACTTCGAGTTGTTTCCGGTGAGAAAATAGAGAACGACGTAAGTGACTTGCTCGATGTGTTCGGTGCCCACCGATCGCTGCCGGTTCGGCGGCCGGTGGGGGCGCGTGTGATTGTGGGAAAGAGAGGCTTCGATTGGACCCGCTAGGTGTGGAAGGTGCTGGACACGACGACGGAGTCGGCAGTCCTGAGCATTCGTCGTTCCCCCTGTCACCGGCCCAATTGGGAATGTGGTTCGCGCAGCATGTGGACCCCTCGGTACCTGCGAACATCGCCCAGTACATCGAGCTGCACGGCGAACTCGACGTGGAGCTGCTTCGTCGGGCCTCCTCGCAGGCTGCGCTCGAGCTGCAGTCCGGATTCGTGCGCATCGTCGAGATCGACGCCGAACCTCGGCAGCTGGTCGATCCGACGCTCGACGACTCGCTGAACTACCTGGATCTGCGCGGCGAGGCCGACCCACGTGCTGCCGCCCTGGCGTGGATGCACGGTGATTACAGCGCGCCGATCGACGTACTCCGAGACCGGCTGATCGCCGCGACCGTGCTACGCCTCGAGGACGACGTGTGGTTCTGGTACGAGCGCGTGCATCACGTGGTTCTCGACGGATTCGGTGCCGTCACGTTCATGAACCGAGCGGCAGAGCTCTATACCGCAGCGGTGGAGGGCGCCGAACCGAGCAAGAACCTGGCATCGGACCTGACCAAGGTCTACGACATCGACGTGGCCTATCGCGACTCGAGCCGCTTCGAGGCCGACCGCGAGTACTGGGCGTCGCGTATCGACGGGATCGACGGAGTCACCACCCTGGCCGGGCACACGGCTGCGCCTGCGGCGAAGAGCCAGATAGACAGCACAGCTCTGTCCACCGCGACCATGACGAAGCTCGAGGCTCTGCGGGCGGAGACCGACACGACGATGGCAACCATCGTCATCGCCGGATTCGCCGCCTACCTGGCCCAGATGACCGGACGCGAGGACGTCGTCCTCTCGCTCCCGGTCACCGCGCGCACCACCGCCGTCCTGCGTCGCTCCGGCGGCATGGTCTCCAACGTCGTACCCCTGCGGCTCGACGTGTCGAGCGAGACCACCGTCGAGACGCTGCTCGCACGTGTCAACGCGGAGGTCTCCGGCGCACTGCGCCACCAGCGATACCGACACGAGGACATCCGACGCGATGCGGGCGCGGCCAGCGGTCAGGCCTCGTTCTTCGGACCGTGGGTCAACATCATGCTGTTCTTCGGCGAGGTGCGCCTCGGTTCGATGGTCGGCGGCATCAATATTCTCTCGACCGGCCTCATCGAGGACTTCGGACTCAACCTCTACACCAGCGTGGCCGGGTCGACCACCCACATCGACTTCGAGTCCAACCCCAACCTGTACGGACCCGAGCAGTCCGGACGAAACCACGAACGATTCGTCGATTTCTTCGGTCGGTTCGTCGCGTCGGGAGCGAAGGACGCGGTCTGGGATCTGGCCCTGACGGACGGTGTCGAACGCGATCTCGTCGTGGCCGAATGGAACGCCACCGAGCACGAGACGGATCCGCGCACGCTGCTGTCGGCCTTCGAGTCCGCCGCAGCCGCGCACCCCGATGCCACGGCCCTCGTGTACGAGGGCGAGGCACTCACCTACGGCGAACTCGCCGCTCGGGTGAACGGCCTCGCCCGCCATCTGATCGACATGGGTGTCGGCCCCGAAGTTCTCGTCGGACTCTCGATCCGCCGCTCGTTCGACCTCGTGGTCGGCATGTACGCGATCGTGGCGGCCGGCGGTGCCTGGGTACCGATCGATCCCGACCACCCCGCCGATCGCACCGCATACATCCTGGACTCTGCACAGCCGAGGTGCGTACTGATCTCCTCGCGCGACGACGTCGCGCTGCCCGACGGAACCGAGACCGTCGCGGTCGATCTCGTCGACTGCACCGCGCGTTCCACGGCACCCATCCGGGACGCCGAACGCACTGCGCCACTGCGACTTTCGAACACGGCCTACGTGATCTACACCTCTGGTTCGACCGGGCGGCCGAAGGGCGTCGCCGTCGAGCACTCGGCAATCGACAACCAGATGGAATGGATGCTCGCGGAGTATCCGTTGAACGCATCCGACGTCTATCTGCAGAAGACGGCGACCACCTTCGACGTCTCGCTGTGGGGCTTCTTCCTGCCGCTGCGGGTCGGCGCGACGATGGTCCTGGCCACCCCCGACGGCCACCGAGATTCGGTGTACGTGGCCAACAAGATCGCCGAGCACCGCGTCACGGTCACCGATTTCGTGCCGTCGATGCTGACGGTCTTCGTGGCCAACGCGCCGGCGAACACCTGCAGTTCCCTGCGCCACGTGTTCGTGATCGGCGAGGCGCTGCCCGTCGAAACCGCAGCGTCGTTCCGCGCGATGTGCTCCGCAGGGTTGCACAATCTCTACGGTCCCACCGAGGCTGCCGTCTCGGTCACCTACCACCCCAGTACTGCGCAGGACACCCGCACCGTACCTATCGGCGTGCCCGAATGGAATACGAAAGCCTTCGTCCTCGACGGTCGATTGCGCCCCACTCCGATCGGCGAGTCCGGCGAGCTGTACCTCGCCGGCGTCCAGCTGGCGCGCGGCTACGTGGGCCGACCGGATCTGAGCTCGGATCGCTTCGTGGCCAACCCGTTCGGTGTCGGCGGGGAGCGGATGTACCGTACCGGCGACCTCGTTCGTTGGCGCAGTGACGGAGTGTTGGACTACATCGGTCGAACCGACTTCCAGGTCAAGTTCCGCGGACAGCGCATCGAGCTCGGCGAGATCGAAACCGTACTGCTGTCTCACGAATCCATCTCGCAGGCAGTGACTCTGGTGATGCAGACGGTCACCGGCGACCAGTTGGTTGCGTACGTCGTTGCGACACCGGGCCGATCCATCGAATCCGCTGCGGCGATCGAATTCGCAGGACATGCGTTGCCGTCGTACATGGTCCCCGCAGCGGTCGTCGTCCTCGACGCCCTCCCGCTGAACACCAGCGGGAAGCTGGATCGAAAAGCGTTGCCGGAACCGGTATTCAGCAGTGCCAAGAAGTACCGAGCTCCGCAGAGTCGCGCGGAACACGTCGTCGCCGGTATCTACGAGGAGCTTCTCGGCGCGTCGACCGTCGGTCTGGACGAGGACTTCTTCGAGCTCGGTGGCAACTCGTTGATTGCCACACAGCTGGTGACGAGGGTCGGCAGCGCTCTCGGAGTTCGCCTGGGAGTGCGCGAGCTGTTCGAGGCACCCACCGTGGGTGCGCTGGCGGCCAGAGCGCAGAACGCGGTGGTCGTCGGCGACTCCACGCCGGAGCTCGAGGCAGGCCTCCGTCCCGAGCGGCTGCCTCTTTCGCTGGCGCAGCAGAGAATGTGGTTCCTCAACCGCTTCGATTCCGACACCGCTGCCTACAACCTTCCCTTCATGGTGCGGCTGACCGGGGCGGTCGACGTGCGAGCGCTGAACTCGGCGTTCACCGATGTCGTCGCCCGGCACGAAACCCTGCGGACGATCTATCCACAGGCAGACGACGCACCCGAGCAGATCATCCTCGTCACTGCCGAGGTGGCACCCGACCTGCAGGCTCGAACCGTCGACGCGCGGTCGCTCGACTCTGAATTGATCGCGCTGGCGCAGCAGGGATTCGATGTCTCTGCTCAGCCACCGTTCCGAATCGCTTTGTTCCAGTTGTCGTCCGACGAGTTCGTTCTCGCGATGGTGCTTCATCACATTGCTGCTGACGGCTCGTCGTTCGGTCCGTTGGCGCGCGACATCATGGTGGCCTACGAGGCGCGTTCGAACGACCGCGAGCCGGCGTGGCAGCCGCTGTCGGTTCAGTACGCCGACTTCGCTGTGTGGCAACGGAAGATGCTCGGGTCGGAGTCCGAGCCTGCATCGCAGGCGGCCAAGCAGATCAACTACTGGATCGGTGCGCTGGACGAACTGCCCGATCGCATCGACCTTCCGTTCGACCGGCCGCGGCCGGCGTCGGCAACCAACGGTGGGGCGAAGTGCAGATTCGAGATCGACGCCGATGTGCATCGGAAGCTGGTCGAGGTAGCGCGAGGTCGACAGGCTTCCATCTTCATGGTTGTGCAGGCGGCATATGCAGTTCTTCTGTCTCGGCTGAGCGGGACCACGGATATCGCTATCGGTGCTCCTATCGCCGGTCGGTCGCACGAGGCGTTGGACGACATAGTCGGAATGTTCGTCAACACGCTGGTCCTGCGAACGCAAGTAGAACCGGGCACTTCATTCGAGGAACTCCTCTCCCAGGTACGCAACGTGGATCTGTCCGCGTTCGCGCACTCGGACATCCCGTTCGAGCGTTTGGTCGAAGTTCTCAAGCCGACTCGATCCACCGCACGGCACCCGTTGTTCCAGGTAGCACTCTCACTGGAGGCAGCACGGGACCGCGACCTCGAGTTCGCCGGACTGACCGCACGGGCCGAGGAACTCGATGTTCCCATCGCGAAATTCGACCTGCAGCTCTGGCTGACCGAACATCACGGTGACGATGGAACTCCGGGCGGTATCGACGCAACGTTCGAGTTCGCCACGGATATCTTCGACACTGCGACCGTCGAGAAGTTCGGGGAGCGATTCGTCCGCATTCTGGACGCGATCGTGGCGGATACCTCGGTACCGGTCGGAGACATCGTCATTCTGGACGACGACGAAGCGAACACGCTCGTCGACGTACGCGGGCGCGAAGTCCACGGGGCTCGGACGTTGCCGGAGTTGCTGACTGCAGGTGCGCGGATCGCACCGGATGGAATCGCCGTTCGCACAAGGGCGTCCGAGGTCGGCTACCGTGAACTGGACGAGCGCTCGAATCGAATGGCGAGGTTGTTGGTCGCCCGAGGCGTAGGTCCGGAATCCATTGTCGCGCTGGCTTTCCCGAGGTCCTTCGAGATGGTCCTCGCGGTGTGGGCGGTGGCCAAGGCCGGTGCAGCGTACGTGCCGGTCGATCCCGATTACCCCGTCGACCGAGTGCGGCACATGGTCAGCGATTCGGCGGCAAGCCTGGGAATCACCACGCGTGATCGGGTAGGTGAACTGCCCCGGGCATGCACCTGGATTGCCATCGACGACGAGAATTTCCAGACCGACGTCGCTCAGCAGTCCGCCGATGCACTCGACGATTCCGACCGGACCGTACCGATTCTGCTGGACAATGCGGCCTACGTCATCTACACCTCGGGTTCGACCGGCATGCCCAAGGGAGTCAGCGTCACGCACCGCGGACTGTCGGGTCTGGTGGACGAATCGCGCGAGTTGTACCAGGTCGACATCAATTCTCGCGTCCTGCATGTTATTTCACCCAGTTTCGACCCTTCGGTGTTCGAGTGGACTTTGGCCGGTTCGGCCGGTGCCATGTTGGTGGTCGTGCCGCCGTCCATCATCGGCGGACCCGAGCTGCGTTCCTTCGTAGCGGACAACGGGATCACCCACGCAATCATCACACCGGCCGTGCTCGGCTCGATGGACTCCGCGGGCCTGGACACACTTCGGTTGCTCTCGGTCGGCGGCGACGCCGCGGCACCGGATCTGGTGGCGCGGTGGGCACCCGGACGAAGGTTCTTCAACGCCTATGGGCCGACCGAAACGACGATCGTCTCCACTCGCGGCGAGCTGTTCGCCGGCGAACCGATCACCGTCGGTGGGCCCGTTCGAGGCGTCGCTGCGCGCATCCTCGACTCGCGACTCCTACCGGTTCCGGTGGGTGTCGTAGGTGAGCTCTACCTTTCGGGCGAAGCCGTGGCCCGTGGCTACCACAACCGACCCTCGCTGACCGCGGAGCGATTCGTCGCCGACCCGTTCGACCCATCCGCCGGGTCGCGGATGTACCGCACCGGTGACGTCGTGCGCTGGACTGCAGACCGAGCGATCGAGTACGTCGGCCGTTCCGACTTCCAGGTCAAGGTGCGCGGCTATCGCATCGAACTCGGCGAAATCGATGCTGCCCTCGAATCACATCCCGCGGTGACGTTCGCGACGACGATCGGGCACGAGTCGAGCTCCGGACACACCGCCCTCGCCTCGTACGTGCATGGGCCTGAACCGATCGACAAGGACGACGTCCTCGCGCATATCGGTCGCACGCTGCCGAGCTACATGGTGCCGACCGCACTGGTGGTTCTGGACGAAATTCCCCTGACGCCGATCGGCAAGCTCGATCGCCGGGCGCTGCCGGAACCGGAGCTGGGAATCAGTTTCCGCCAGTTCCGTGCGCCCACGACCCCGATCGAGGAAACCGTCGCCACCGTTTTCTCGGACGTGCTCGGTGTGCCTGTCGTCGGGCTCGACGACGATTTCTTCGGGCTCGGTGGAAACTCGCTCATCGCCACTCAGGTCGTCGCGCGGCTGGGCGCTGCACTCGATGCGCAGGTTCCGGTCCGAATCCTGTTCGAGTCGTCGACGGTCGCCCAATTGGCGGTTCGCGTCGAGCAAGAAGCGGGTCGCGGTGCTCGAATTGCACTGCGCCGGGAAACAAGACCCGAGCGCATTCCGTTGTCGTTGGCTCAGCAGCGGATGTGGTTCCTGAACCGATTCGACACCGACTCGGCAACGTACAACCTGCCGATCGCCCTGCGCCTGTCCGGCGCGCTGGACGTCGCCGCGCTGCAAGTGGCAATCATGGACGTCATCGATCGGCACGAATCGCTGCGCACGGTTTTTCCGGATTCCGCCGACGGACCGCATCAAGTCGTTCGTGACGCTGCACAGATCGTCCCCAACCTGTTGCCGGTACGGACCACGATGGCGGAGCTGCAGCGGTCGATCCGCCACCTCGCATCCACCGGTTTCGACGTCACCGCCGACGTACCCATGCGAGCTCGACTCTTCGAGATCAGCCCGTCCGAGCACGTGTTGACCCTTGTCGTGCATCACATTTCGGCTGACGGCTGGTCGATGGGGCCGCTTGCTCGCGACATCATGATCGCCTACGCAGCGCGCACCGAATGGGAGTCTCCGGGCTGGGCACCGCTTCCCGTTCAGTACGCGGACTACACGATGTGGCAACGAACGACACTCGGATCGGAAGAGGATCCCTCCTCGTTGATCTCGAAGCAGGTTGCCTACTGGAAGAACACCCTCGCGGGCCTTCCCGATCAACTGGATCTTCCGACCGACCGGCCGCGTCCGAACACGCAGTCGTTCGGCGGGGGTACCTACGAGTTCGAGATCGGTGCCCGTATCCACAGCGGACTGCTCGAGCTCGGTCGGGCTCGCAACGCGTCGTTGTTCATGGTCGTCCACGCCGCACTGGCGACCTTGCTCGCACGCACGTCCGGCACCGATGACATCGCGATCGGTACACCCGTCGCGGGCCGCGGTGAGCAAGCGCTGGACGACATCGTCGGAATGTTCGTCAATACACTCGTGCTCCGGACCAGGGTCGTCGGTCACGAGTCGTTCGACGATCAGCTCGTGCGCGCGCGGGAGTCGGCGCTGGGTGCCTTCGCGCACTCGGACGTGCCGTTCGAGAGACTCGTGGAGGTTCTGAATCCGTCGAGGTCCACTGCGCGGCATCCGTTGTTCCAGGTGATGCTCTCGTTCGAGAACCTGGGACCATCACATCTCGAACTTCCGGCCCTCACCATCGACAGCGTCGAGTTGGACGCCTCGGTGGCCAAGTTCGATCTGCAGTTGACGCTTACGGAACAGATGTCGGCCACCGGCGAGGCCAAGGGTCTGTCTGCCGAATTCACCTATGCCACAGACCTGTTCGACGAGGCGACGGTTGCCGCACTTGCGGAGCGGCTGGAACGAATTCTCGAGTCGGTGATCACGGATTCCACGATTCCGCTGGGCGACATCGAACTGATCGACGTCGTCGAACGTGGACTGATGCTCAGTTCGTGGAACGACACCGAGCACGAGATCGATTCACAGGCAACTCTTCTCGGGTTCTTCGATGAGCAGGTGCAGGTTGCTCCGGACCGGACTGCGCTCGTGTTCGAGGGCGAATCGTTGACATACTCCGAATTCGACTCGCGGGTCAATTCGCTTGCACGCAGGCTGGTGACTCTCGGCGCGGCTCCGGACCGACTCGTCGCGGTGGCCATGCGTCGCTCACTGGACATGATGGTGTCCCTCTACGCCGTATTGCGCGCTGGAGCTGCCTACGTGCCGGTCGACCCCGACCAACCTGCCGAGCGCAACCGCTACATTCTCGACGTAGCCGAACCGGTCTTGGTGTTGACCACAGCACGCGACGACTTCTCGGTCGCCGAGACAGCGCCGACCGTGCTGGTGGACGTCCTCGACGATCGCGACTTCTCGAACGCCCCTCTGGCCGATTCCGATGTCGTCGCGCGCCCTCTGCCGGGTTCGCTGGCCTACGTGATTTTCACCTCGGGCTCGACCGGGCGCCCGAAAGGCGTTGCAGTCAGCCACGGTTCGGTCGTCAACCAGATTTCGTGGATCGTCGACAGGTATGCCATCGGGGCTTCGGACGTCGTTCTGCAGAAGACTCCGTTCACCTTCGACGTGTCGGTGTGGGAACTGTTCGGAGCGTTGGCGTCCGGTGCCGAACTGATCGTTGCCGAGCCGGACGGCCATCGAGATCCGAGCTATCTCGGACGGATCATCGCCGAGCACGCGGTGACGGCCACCTCGTTCGTACCGTCCATGCTCTCGGCATTCGTGTCCCAGGTGACGGTGGAGCAATGCCGAAGCCTGAAGTTGGTCCTCGTCGCCGGCGAGGCACTGCCGAATTCCGTGGTGTCCGACGTGGCGCGAGTCGTGCCCGACGCCGGTGTGCACAATCTCTACGGACCGACCGAATTCACGGTTCACGCCACGGCGCGTCCCGTCGCAGGGGTTGCAGGCTGGTCTCTCCCCGGTACCAGCGCGCCCATGGGGCGCCCGGTGTGGAACTCGCGGGTGTTCGTCCTGGACGCGAGGATGCGACCCGTTCCGGTCGGCGTCGCAGGCGAGCTCTATCTGTCGGGCGTACAGACCGCCCGTGGTTACTTCGGCCGTGCCGACCTCACCGCCGATCGATTCGTGCCCAATCCTTTCGTCGGTGGTCGGTCCACAGGACGCCCCGGCGAGCGGATGTATCGCACCGGCGACCTGGTGCGGTGGACGCGCACCGGAGAACTCGAGTACGTCGGACGAACCGATTTCCAGGTCAAGCTCCGCGGACTCCGCATCGAACTCGGTGAGATCGAAGCGTCACTGGCAGCGCACGATTCGATTGCACAGGCCGTCGTTCTGGTCCGAAACGATCAACTGGTGGGCTACGTCGTGCCTGCGCCTGGCTTCACTGTCGACGTCGGCATCGTCCAGGCCACCGTTGCGTCTGCTCTGCCGTCGTACATGGTGCCTTCCGCCTTCGTCGTCCTCGACTCTCTGCCCGTCGGTGCATCGGGAAAACTGGATCGCAAGGCATTGCCGGAGCCAGTGGTCGAGTCTCGAACATTCCGGGCTCCGACCACCCCGGTGGAAGAAATCGTTGCCGGTGTGTTCGAGGAGGTGCTCGGGGTGCCCCGCGTCGGTCTCGACGACGACTTCTTCGTTCTCGGCGGCAACTCGCTCGTCGCGACACAGGTCGTCTCGAGATTGGGTGCAGCGCTCGATGCTCAGGTTCCGGTACGGGCCTTGTTCGAGGCATCGACTGTCGAGGCTCTCGCCGTGCGTGCGGAATCGCACACCGGCGTCGGGGGACGACTGGCGCTGACCGCACGGGTACGCCCGTCGCGGATCCCACTGTCCCTTGCGCAGCAACGTATGTGGTTCCTCAACCGCTTCGACACGGAATCGGCGGCCAACAACCTGCCGGTCGCGATTCGGATGTCCGGATCGCTCGACGTCGATGCCCTGCAGGCGGCTGTCGGGGACGTTCTGGGTAGGCACGAGGCCCTGCGCACCATCTACCCGGAAACCGATGGGTTGGCCGCACAGGTTGTGCTGTCGACGGCCGAGGCGCTGCCCGTTCTGACTCCGATCACGGTCTCGGAGAACGAGATCATCACGCGGATCACCGAATTCGTCGATACCGGTTTCGACGTCACCCACGAAGTGCCGTTGCGCGCAGAACTGCTGCAGGTCAACGAATCCGAGTTCGTGCTCGTCTTCGTCGCCCACCACATCTCTGCCGACGGCTGGTCGATGGGCCCGTTGACCCGTGATGTCATGGTCGCCTATGCGGCGCGCACGGCGGGTGAACCACCGGCGTGGTCTCCGCTTCCCGTTCAGTACGCGGATTACACACTGTGGCAACGTGAGCTGCTCGGTGACGAGAAGGATCCGGAGTCGATCCTCTCGCGCCAGGCCGAGTACTGGCGTGGTGCGTTGGCCGGAATGCCGGAAGAACTGGGTCTGCCCACCGATCGGCCACGGCCGTCGGTGCAGTCCTTCGTCGGTGCCACCCATTCCTTCACCATCGATGCGGAACTTCACCGTGCCCTTGCAGGTGTGGCTCGTAGCTCGGGCACCACGCTGTTCATGGTCATGCACACTGCGCTGGCGGTGCTGTTGGCGCGACTGTCGGGCACTCACGACATCGCCATCGGCACTCCGATCGCGGGCCGCGGCGAAGCGCAGCTCGACGACGTCGTCGGCATGTTCGTCAACACTCTGGTGTTGCGCACTGCCGTCGATCCCGGTGCCGGGTTCGACAGTGTTCTCGAGGCGAATCGCGAAACCGATCTCAAGGCGTTCGCCAACGCCGATGTTCCGTTCGAGCGACTTGTCGAGATCCTGAACCCGGAGCGATCCACCGCGCGTCACCCGTTGTTCCAGGTTGCCCTGTCGTTCCAGAATCTGCCGATCACCAGCTTCGAGCTCCCCGGCCTGAAGGTCTCTGCAGTCGATTTCGATATCGACGTCTCGAAGTTCGACCTGTCGTTGCTGTTGCACGAACACACCGATGAGACCGGCATGCATACCGGCATTGCGGCCGAATTCACCTATGCACGTGATCTTTTCGACGACCACACGATCGAACGCTTCGCCGAGCGACTGACGCGACTGCTCGACGCGGTCGTGGCGACCCCGACGCGCCCAGTGGGTGACCTCGCGATCATGGACGTGGACGAGTACGAGTGGCTCACCCACGTGCACGGCGACACTGTCACCCATGGCGGGACGCTGGCGGAGATCTTCGACGCCGGCGCTCGGATCGAACCGGACGCGGTGGCGGTGCGCGTGGACGGCCGGTCGATCACCTACCGCGAGCTCGACGTCGCATCCACCCGCATGGCACGTGAGCTCATCGCCCGTGGGGCAGGCCCCGATTCGGTTGTCGCGCTGGCATTCCCGCGCTCCTACGACATGGTGCGTGCGGTATGGGCCGTCGCCAAAGCCGGAGCGGCGCATCTCCCCATCGATCCGACGTATCCGGCCGAGCGTGTTCGCCACATGCTGTCCGATTCGGGGGCGGTATTCGGTATCACCGCGGCGGAGCACGTTGCCTCGTTACCGTCCACGACGCAGTGGACGGACATCGCCGCACCGGACTTCGCCGGTGCTTGCGAGCGTCGATCCGCCGATCCGATCACCGATGCGGATCGTTCGCGCCCGGTGGCGCTGACCGATGCGGCATACATGATCTACACCTCGGGCTCGACAGGACTGCCCAAGGGCGTGGTGGTCACCCACACCGGGCTGGGCGGCGTGCTCGATGCCGCGACCGATCTCTACCACTTGTCGGCCGGCTCAAGGTTTCTGCACATCTGTTCTCCGAGCTTCGACCCGTCCGTGCTCGAATGGATGGCGGCCTTCTCCGAGGGGGCAACCCTCGTCGTTGTGCCCGCGGGGGTCATCGGAGGTGACGATCTGGCCGAGCTGTTGCGGACCGAAAGGGTCACGCACACGATCATCACACCGGCGGTGCTGGGAACAGTCGACCCTGCGGGCCTGGACAGCCTCGAGGTGGTGTCCGTCGGCGGTGACGTCACCACCCCGGATCTGCTGAATCGCTGGGCACCCGGGCGCAAGTACTTCAACGGGTACGGACCGACCGAGACCACCATCATTTCCAGCTTCGCCGAGCTGCGGCCGGGGATGCCGATCTCGGTCGGCCGTCCGATCCACGGGATGTCGGCCCTCGTGCTCGACGAGCGGCTCAACCCGGTTCCGGTCGGTGCGGCCGGCGAACTCTATCTCGCCGGTGGCGCATTGGCTCGCGGCTACCACAACCGCACGGGACTGACGTCGAATCGTTTCGTGTCGAATCCTTTCGGCGAGCCAGGAACCCGGATGTATCGAACGGGTGACGTGGTGCGGTGGACGTACGGCGTCGACGCGGTGTCGACCGACCCGCAGGCGATCAATCTCGAATTCGTCGGACGGTCCGATTTCCAGGTGAAGGTGCGCGGTTTCCGAATCGAGCTCGGCGAGATCGATTCCGCCTTGACCGCCCACGAGCACGTCTCGTTCGCCGCTACTCTCGGGCGAACACTGCCAAGCGGCGCCACAGTTCTCGTGTCCTACGTGCTGCCCACGTCCGGCACTGCGGTCGATGTGGACGAACTGATCGCGTTCGTCGGCCGAACGCTGCCCTCGCATATGGTGCCCTCTGCTGTCGTGGTGCTCGACTCCGTACCACTCACTCCGGTCGGCAAACTGGATCGTGCCGCTCTGCCGGAGCCGGTCATCGAGCAACAGCAATTCCGGGCGGCGACCAACGATCTCGAGACGATCATCGCCGAGGTCTTCGCCGACGTGTTGGGCGTGGCGCAGGTCAGTATCGACGAGTCGTTCTTCGCACTCGGCGGCGACAGTATCGTATCGATTCAACTCGTCTCACGTGCTCGTGCTCGGGGCGTCGCGTTCAGTCCACGGGATGTGTTCGAGCGCAAGACCGTTGCCGGTCTTGCCGAGGTGGCTGCCTTCGTCGGTGCGGCCGAGGAACGCGTTGTCGTCGGAGAACTCACCGGCGGCGGCGTGGGCCCGCTGGCGTTGACGCCGATCATGAAGTCCGTTCTCGAGTCTCCGGGCGGGTTCGGTAGGTTCGCGCAGTCGGTGGCCGTAGGTCTGCCGGTCGGTATCGACCGGGCATTGTTGACCGCGACCCTGGCTGCCGTGGTGGACCACCACGACATGTTGCGCTCGATCGTCGAACGAGCCGAGGGCGGAGAGTGGACGTTCGGTGTGCGCCCCGTCGGTGCCGTAGACGTGTCCGACGCACTTGTGCGAGTGGAACTCGATGCGGCCGTCGGCGACGAGGAGTTCATCGCTCGCTCGGAACGCGAACTCGATTCGGCGAAGGGAAGATTGGATCCCGAAGCGGGCCGAATGCTCGAGCTGGTCTGGTTCGACTTCACATCGGAACAGGGCGCGTCGCAGCGTCCCGGCGTCCTGCTCGTCGTCGCTCATCACTTCGTCGTCGACGGTGTTTCGTGGCGCATCCTGTTGCCCGATCTTGCGGTCGCGTGGAGCCAGGCAGCGGCCGAGCAGCAAGTGCTGTTGCCTGCTGTGGGAACGTCGATGCGCCGCTGGGCGCACGGGCTGGTGGACGCGGCGCACGAAAGCGCGCGCGAGGCCGAAGTTGCGTGGTGGACCGAAGTTCTGGCCGGTGAGGATCCACTGCTCGGGTCGCGTCCGTTCGATCCCCGGATCGATACTCTCGGCACCACGTCCCGCGTGGACGTGGAACTGTCGGAGGCGGTGACCGATGCGGTGACGACGACAGTTCCTGCGCGCTTCAACGGTGGCGTCAACGACGGTCTGCTGGCCTCGTTGGTGTTGGCACTGGCTCGGTGGCGAGCACGCCGCGGCGTCGACCTGCTCGACGCCGTAGTCAAGCTCGAAGGCCACGGCCGCGAGGAAGACATCGTCCCGGGCGCCGACCTGTCTCGAACCGTCGGTTGGTTCACCAGCGCCTTCCCGGTTCGACTCGCGTTGGAGGGGATCGATCTGCGCGACGCCCTCGCAGCGGGCCCAGCCATGGGAGCAACGGTCAAAGCAGTCAAGGAGCAGCTGCTCCGCGTGCCGGACAAGGGCATGGGCTACGGCCTGTTGCGGTACCTCAACGGCGAGACGGCCAAGGTCCTCGAGGCGGTCGGTCTGACGCCTCAGATCAGCTTCAACTACCTGGGGCGGGTGTCGACCGAGGGCATTTCCACCGAATTGACCGGCGGTGCCTGGATTCCGTCCGATGTGCTCGCGGACGTCGGTGCGCCCGGTGATGCCGATATGCCGGCGAACGCCACCATCGACATCAACTCCGCGGTGGTGGACACTCCCGCCGGTCCGCGATTGACCGCGAGTTTGACCTACCCGGAAGGGCTGCTCGCACGATCCGAAGTCGACGAATTCGCGCAGCTGTGGACAGATGCGCTGACGGCGTTGGCGCAGTACTCCTCGGTAGACGGTTCCGGGGGACTGACCCCGTCCGATGTGCCGCTGGTACCGGTGTCGCAGAAGGACATCGACGTGTGGGAAGGCACCTTCGGACGCGTCACCGACATCTGGCCGCTGGCGCCGCTGCAGTCCGGTCTGCTCTTTCACGCGCTCATCGCCCAGACCTCCGTGGATGTGTACACGATGCGTGTGTTGCTTCGGCTCACGGGCACTGTGGATGCCGAGCGTCTGCGCAACGCAGCGCAGGCTCTGATCGATCGGTACGAGAACCTGCGCGCAGCATTCGTGCAGAACGATGACGGGCTGTCGGCGCAACTGGTGCTCGATCGCGTCGAAGTACCTTGGCGCGAACTAGATCTGAGCGGTGTGCCCGAGTCGGACCGCGAGGCTGCCTTCGAGGATGTGCGAGCGCGGGATCTCGCTGAGCACTTCGACCTGACCTCTGCGCCGCTGATGCGCTTCACCCTCGTGCGGATGTCCGACGACGATCGACGATTCCTGGTCTCGAGCCACCATCTGTTGCTCGATGGATGGTCGTCGCCGCTGTTGATGCGAGACCTGCTGGCGCTCTACGCATTACGTGGCGACAGTGCCGCGCTGCCCCGAGTGCGATCGTACCGGTCGTTCCTCGCGTGGGTTGCGGGTCAGGATGCGTCGGCTTCGCGGCAGGTGTGGGCCGAGACGCTTGCCGGCATCGAGGCACCCACCCTGTTGTCGACCGTGGATCAGAACCGAGCTGTCTCGGCCGAAACGGCCGAGCTGTCGCTCGATCTCAGTGAGTCACTGTCCTCGACTCTGCAATCTGCAGGCGCTCGGATCGGCGTCACGCTCAACACGTTGGTACAGGCAGCCTGGGGTCTGCTGGTTGGTCGACTCGTCGGCAGTAGCGACGTGGTTTTCGGCGCCACGGTCTCCGGCCGTCCGGCCGGCCTGACCGGTGTCGAATCGATGGTGGGCCTGTTCATCAATACGCTCCCGGTTCGAGTGCGTTTCGACGGTGCGGAGTCGATCGAGTCGATGCTCGTCCGACTGCAGGGCGAGCAAGCAGATCTGCTCGACCACCACTACCTGGGGCTGAACGAGATCCAGCGTGCCGCCGGTGTCGGAGCCCTGTTCGACACCTTGACGGTGTTCGAGTCCTACCCGGTCGACGAGGCCGGGCTGGCCGCGCAGGCCGAAAACATCGACGGCATGTCGGTGGCCGACGTCGAGCTCGAGGACGCCACACACTATCCGTTGACGCTCTTGATCGCCGTCGACACCCGTGTGCACTTCAAGTTGAAGTATTCGACCGATGCCTTCACCGCCGCCGAGGTTGCATCGATGATGACGCGGCTGGAGACCATCCTGGAGGCCGTCGCCGACGACCGGAGTCTTGCAGTCGGGGATATCGATCTGACCGGTGCGACCGAGCGCTCGATGTTCGCGGAGCTCAACGACACCGCGCGTGATATCGACGCGCACGCAACCCTCGTGTCGATGTTCGATGCGCAGGTGTCGGCCACGCCCGACTCGGTGGCACTGACATTGGGCACCGAATCGCTGACGTATCGAGAGTTCGATCTACGGGCGAACAAGGTTGCGCGGTACTTGATCCGGCAAGGAGTCGGACCGGAATCATTGGTTGCGCTCGCGATGCGTCGTTCGCTGGAGATGATGATCGGCCTGTACGGCATCGTCAAGGCAGGCGCTGGTTACGTGCCTGTCGACCCGGACCAGCCGGCCGAGCGAGTCGGCTACATCCTGGAGACGTCCGGAGCGACGCTCGTCCTGACGACCTCGCGGGACGGCTTCGGTGACGTCGATCATGAGGACGTGTCGGTCGTTCGCTTGGACGAACTGACCCTGGACGCCTACGACGGAGGTCCGGTCGCAGCGGAAGAACTGTCGTCACCGCTCGACCCGGCCAATACTGCCTACGTTCTGTTCACCTCTGGATCCACGGGTCGGCCCAAGGGCGTTGCCATCAGCCACCAGGCAATCGTCAATCGCCTGCTGTGGATGCAGACCAGCTATCCTCTGGACGACCTCGACGTGGTCGTTCAGAAGACTCCGGTGACGTTCGATGTCTCGGTGTGGGAATTGTTCTGGCCCTTGCAGGTCGGTGCACGACTGGTCGTCGCCAGACCGGACGGCCACCGCGATCCCGTCTACCTGTCCGAGTTGATGCACGCCGAACGCATATCCGTGGCGCACTTCGTGCCGTCGATGCTGGCCGTGTTCGCCGCCGAACCCACGGCGCAGCGTGCGGACGCGCTGCGGTGGGTATTCGCCTCCGGAGAGGCGCTGCCGGTGACCACCGCAACCGCCTTCGCTACGGCGGTCCCGGCCGCCCGTTTGGTAAACCTCTACGGCCCCACCGAAGCGGCCGTGGACGTGACGTACCACGAGTTCTCCCCGGCGGACACCGTGAGCGTGCCGATCGGCCGCCCGGTATTCAACACACGCGTGCACGTTCTCGATGCTCGACTGCGTGGCGTCGGGGTGGGAATGGTGGGCGAGCTCTACCTCGCCGGCGTCCAGCTGGCCCGCGGGTACCACTCCCGGCCCGATCTGACCGCAGACCGCTTCGTCGCCGACCCGTTCGATCCGAGTGGCGGCCGGTTGTATCGAACCGGTGACCTCGTCACGTGGTCTGCGACAGGCGAACTGGAATACATCGGTCGCTCGGACTTCCAGGTAAAGCTGCGCGGCTTGCGTATCGAGCTCGGTGAGATCGAATCGGCGTTGGTCTCACACGACACCGTCGCTCAGGCGGTGGTGCTCGTGCATAGCGACCAGTTGATCGCGTACGTGGTGCCCGCTGGCAGTCACGCCGTCGATGTCGACGCGCTACTGCTCGCCACCGGGGCGCTGGTACCCGAGTACATGGTCCCGGCCCAGGTTCTCGTACTCGACGCCCTGCCGTTGAGCCCGTCGGGCAAGCTCGATCGCAAGGCGTTGCCGGAACCTGTATTCGCCAGTGCCGCGGAGTATCGCGGAGCTGCGAACGATGTCGAACGCGTGCTCAGTGACGTGTTCGCGGACGTACTCGGTCTCGACCTGGTCGGAGCCGACGACTCTTTCTTCGCCCTCGGCGGCGACAGCATCGTGTCCATCCAACTGGTAGCGCGTGCTCGAGCTCGTGGCGTGGTGATCTCACCCCGAGATGTGTTCGAGCACAAGACCGTAGCGGCGCTGGCGGCCGTGGCAACGACCGAGGACGCACTCGCCGACACCGCTGTTCTCGACGAACTACCGGGTGGCGGAATCGGCCGAATGCCCCTGACTCCGTTCGCGCAGTCGATGGTCGAGCGGGGTGGGTCCTTCGATCGGTTCGTGCAGTCCATCACGCTGGACCTGCCGGTGGGAATCGACCGGCAGGGTATCGCTGCGACGATCTCGGCAGTGGTGGACCGGCACGACGGCCTACGCGCTCGACTCGTTCACGACGAGCAGGGGTGGGGTCTCGAGATTTCCGAGCCCGGCAGCGTCTCGGTGGACGACTGCGTTGACCACATCCACATCGCTCCCGAAACCGACGATGTCGCTGCACTGGCCACAGCCTCGGCCGCCGTGAACGAATCGATGGCTGGACTCGACCCACGGTCCGGGAGCATGCTCCGATTCGTCTGGCTCGACATGGGTACCGAGGTCGCCGGGCGACTGATCGTGGTGGCGCATCACCTGGTCGTCGACGGTGTGTCCTGGCGAATTCTGGTGCCGGACTTCGTATCTGCGTGGGCGCAGGTGTCCCTGGGACAGAATCCGGTCCTTCCCGAAGTGCGTACCTCGCAGCGTCGCTGGGCCCACGCCTTGAAGGACCGCGCTGCCGAGGCCGACACACTCTCCGAACTGCCGATGTGGCAGCGCGTCACCGATGTTGTCGATTCCACGCTCGGCAGTCGGCCGTTCGATCCGTCCGTGGATGTTCAGTCGACCGTCGATCGGCTGACCGTAGTGCTGCCCGTAGGTGTCACTCGAGCGTTGCTGACCTCGGTGCCGGACGCGTTCCACGGCGGAGTCAACGACGGCCTGCTCACTGCGCTCGCGTTGGCGGTCGTCCGATGGCGCGCTGCCCGTGGCATCGACGAGTTGTCGACGCTGGTCCAGCTCGAGGGACACGGCCGCGAAGAAGAACTGATTCCCGGGGCCGATCTGTCCCGCACGGTCGGGTGGTTCACCAGTGCATATCCCGTACGGCTCGATCTCGACGGAGTCGACATCGTGGACGCATTCGGTGGAGGCGCGGCCTTGGACCGTGCTGTGAAAGCGGTCAAGGAACAGTTACTGGCCATGCCGAACAGGGGCATGGGTTACGGACTGTTGCGCTTCCTCAACGATGCCACCGCAGCCGAACTGTCGGCACTTCCGTCCGGGCAGATCAGCTTCAACTACCTTGGGCGAGTCTCTGCCGGCGAGATCCCGGAAGGAATCGAAGGCTGGCTTCCGGCAAGTGATTTCGATGAGCTGGACATCGTCGGCGACGCGGATCTGCCGGCGAACAGGACCGTGGACATCAACGCGATCGTGCGCGGAGCCGGTAACGAGATCGAGTTGACGGCGACGTTCGCGTACCCGAGCGGCGCCATCGACCGTGACGCCGTGCAGGACTTGGCCGATACATGGGTCGACGCTCTCACTGCTCTCGCGGTTCGCGTCGAAAGCGGGACCGCTGGGGGACTGACCCCCTCGGATGTGCCGCTCGTCGCCGTCGCTCAGCGCGACATCGACGCTGCGGAGAATCGATACCCGGGTGTCACCGACATCTGGTCCCTGGCTCCGCTGCAGTCGGGTCTGCTGTTCCATGCGATGTTGGCCGAGTCGGCTGTGGATGTCTACACCATGCAGATGGTGTTGACACTCTCCGGCGACGTGGATGCACGTCGTCTGCGTGGAGCAGCCCAGGCGCTATTGGACCGCTACGACAACCTCCGGACTGCATTCGTACCCACGGCGGACGGTTCGACCGTCCAGGTCGTCGTGGAAAACGTTGCCGTACCGTGGTTCGAGCACGACTTGTCGCACCTGTCCGACGGCGAGCGCGCCGAAGCGTACGAGCAGCTCCGCAGCGAGGAGCAAGCTGTTCGATTCGACACGGCCGCAGCGCCTCTCGTTCGTTTCACCCTGGTGAAACTGACCGACAGCGACTACCGCCTGCTGTTCGCCAACCACCACATTCTCCTCGACGGCTGGTCGATGCCGTTGATGATGAAGGACCTGTTGGTGCTGTACGCGGTGCACGGTGATGGGTCTGCGCTGCCTCGGGTGCCCTCCTACCGAACCTTCCTGTCCTGGCTCGCCAGGCAGAACCGGTCGGAGTCCGCACGAGTGTGGGCGCGGGTACTTGCCGACGCTCCCGAACCGACGATGGTGGCACCCGCGGCCGTCGGTCGCGAGATCACCTCGAGATCAGGCGCGGTAGAACTACCACTGTCGGGCGAACTGTCCGAGGCATTGGTCGACCTGGGCGCACGCCTCGGTGTCACCGTCAACACGCTGGTGCAAGCCGCGTGGGGTCTGCTGCTGTCCGCGTCGACCGGCCGTGACGACGTCGTGTTCGGCGCTACGGTCTCGGGAAGGCCTGCGGGGCTGCCGGGCGTCGAATCCATGGTGGGTCTGTTCATCAACACCCTGCCCGTTCGGGTGGCCGCCCGCGCCGGCGAGTCGATCGAGAAGGCACTCGTCCGACTGCAGGGCGAGCAAGCAGACCTTCTCGACCATCACTATCTCGGACTCACCGAGGTTCAACGCGCCGCGAACGTCGGCACACTGTTCGACACGTTGACCGTTTTCGAGTCGTACCCGGTGGACGAAGCAGGTCTGGCGGCACAGGCGTCGAACATCGACGGCATGGCTGTGACCGGGGTGGAGAGCAACGACAGCACCCATTACCCACTGACTCTGCTGATCGTCGCGAACGAACGAATCATGCTGACGCTCAAGTACTTCGAGGATCTGTTCGATCGTGACCAGGTGTCGGCGATGCTGGGGCGCGTCGAACGGATTCTGACGGCGTTCACGGCCGATCCGACTGCCGCGATCGGCGATATCGACTTGCTCACCGCCGCCGAACGTTCGCTGCTGCTCGACGAGTGGAACGCCACCGACCGGGATCTTCCGGAAGGGACTCTGCTCGATGCCTTCCGTGCCCAGGTACGCCGTACTCCCGACGCAGTGGCCCTGACGTTCGGCGACGCGTCGATGACGTACGCGGAGTTCTCGGCTCGCGTCAATCGGCTCGCTCGGTACCTCGTGGCCGAAGGAATCGGGCCCGAGTCGACCGTGGCGATCGCCATGCACCGATCATTCGACCTCCTGATCGGTATCTACGCAATCCTCGAGGCCGGCGGTGCCTACGTGCCTGTCGACCCCGAGCAGCCCTCGGACCGCATCGAATACATCGTGGAAACGTCCGCTGCCACCCTGATGCTGACCACCGATGCGGACGCGATCGGCGTCACCGCCGTCGAGCCGGTGGTGCATGTCGACCGGCTCGATCTGAGCTCGTTGTCCGATCTGCCCATCGACGATGCCGAGCGAACGACCGTTCCGGGGAACAGTGCGTACGTACTGTTCACATCCGGTTCGACCGGCCGTCCGAAGGGCGTGACGATCGATCACCGCGCGATCGTCAACCGTCTCGAATGGATGCAGGACCGATATCCACTCGATCGAGCCGACGTCGTGGTGCAGAAGACGCCGGTGACGTTCGATGTGTCGGTGTGGGAACTGTTCTGGCCCTTGCGTATCGGAGCTCGACTGGTCATCGCACTACCTGACGGACACCGGGATCCCGCCTACCTTGCGCGGTTGTTCGCGGCAGAGTCGGTATCGGTGGCGCACTTCGTACCGTCGATGCTCGCTGTGTTCGCCGGTGAGCCGAGCGTCCGAGTCGCGACGAGCCTTCGGACAGTGTTCGCATCGGGAGAGGCGTTGCCGTCGAGTACAGCGGCATCGGTCGTCTCGCAGTTGCCCGAGGTCCGCGTCGTCAATCTGTACGGACCGACGGAAGCGGCAGTCGACGTCACGCATCACGAGTTCTCGGCCCGAGACGTATCGAGCGTGCCGATCGGGCGACCGGTCTACAACACCCGTGTCTACGTGTTGGACAACGCACTTCGGCCGGCACCTGTCGGCGCGGAGGGGGAGCTGTACCTCGGCGGTGTGCAGCTCGCGCGGGGATACGCCTCACGCCCCGATCTCACTGCAGATCGGTTCGTTGCCGACCCCTTCGGACGCGGCCGGTTGTACCGAACCGGCGATGTCGTCCGGTGGACCGTCGACGGTGAACTGGAATACGTCGGCCGTTCGGACTTCCAGGTCAAGCTACGTGGGCAGCGCATAGAGCTCGGTGAGATCGAGTCGGCTCTCGCCGGTGTCGACACCGTGGCGCAATCGGTGGTGGCGGTGCGCGCCGATCGGCTCGTTGCGTGGATCGTCCTGACCACCGAGACGACGGTCGACGCAGTCGCCGCCGACGTGTCGGAGCGCCTGCCGGCCTACATGGTGCCGTCGGCGTTCGTCGTACTCGATGCCCTCCCGCTTACCACGTCGGGCAAGCTCGACCGCAAAGCATTGCCGGAGCCGGCATTCGAGACAGTCGAGTTCCGGGCACCGACCACGCCCGTCGAGCAGATCGTTGCCGAGGTCTTCGCAGATCTACTCGGTGTGGAACGGGTCGGCGTCGACGACGACTTCTTCGCTCTCGGTGGCAACTCACTGATCGCGACACAGGTAGCCGCTCGATTGAGTTCGGCACTCGAGGCTGCCGTACCCGTCCGCGCCTTGTTCGACGCATCGACGGTCGGTGCACTGGCACGCCGCGTCGAGGACCATGTCGGGGCCGGCGGACGGGCAGCTCTCAGAGCTGGTCCGCGGCCCGAGCGCATCCCGCTTTCTCTTGCGCAGCAACGCATGTGGTTCCTGAACCGATTCGATACCGCGTCGGCGGTCAACAACATTCCGGTGGCGATCGAGCTCACCGGCGCGTTGGATGCGGCCGCTCTCCACGCTGCGATCGGCGACGTGGTGGCTCGGCACGAGACGCTGAGGACGGTGTACCCCGAAGTCGACGGGGTCGGTTATCAGGTGATCCGCGAACCCGCCGACGTGCCGATCGATCTGGAACCGGTCGCAGTACCAGCAGGCGAAGTCATGAGCGTCGTGGTGGACATCGTCGGCCGAGGGTTCGACGTCACGCGCGAGGTGCCGGTTCGGGTTCGGTTGCTGCAGTTGGGCAGCGATGAGCACGTCCTGGTCTTCGTCGTTCATCACATCGCAGCCGACGGCTTCTCGATGCGGCCGTTGACGGTGGACGTGATGACTGCGTATGCCGCTCGCGCAGCGGGCGATGCGCCGTCGTGGCAGCCCCTCGAGGTTCAGTATGCGGACTACACGCTGTGGCAGCGTGCGGTGTTGGGTAGTGAGGACGATCCGACGTCACCCGCGTCGGCGCAGGTTGCCTATTGGACTCGTCGATTGGCGGGGGCCCCGGACCAGATCGAGTTGCCGTTCGATCACGTTCGTCCGGAGATCGCGACCAACCGTGGACGCACCACGCAATTCGACGTACCTGCAGCACTGCATACCGCGCTGAACCAGCTCGCTCGGAAGAACAACGCGACTCTGTTCATGGTGGTGCACTCGGCG
Organism: Rhodococcus sp. ARC_M5; assembly: GCF_022810405.1. Taxonomy (GTDB): domain Bacteria; phylum Actinomycetota; class Actinomycetes; order Mycobacteriales; family Mycobacteriaceae; genus Rhodococcoides; species Rhodococcoides navarretei. Next base: position 443,252 of record NZ_JALGQE010000001.1, on the reverse strand, counting down.
TTGGCGGTATTGCTGTCGAGGTTGGCGGCATCGGAGGATGTCGCGATCGGCACCCCCATTGCCGGCCGCGGCGATGCCGGTGTCGACGACCTGATCGGTATGTTCGTCAACACCCTCGTGCTCCGGACCGAGGTGTCCCCGTCGGCCGAGTTCGTCGACGTGCTGGCGAACGCGCGTGAGGTGGATCTCGAGGCGTTTGCCAACGCGGACGTGCCGTTCGAGCGACTGGTCGAGGTGCTCGATCCGCAGCGTTCGCAGGCGCGGCATCCGCTCGTGCAGGTGGTGCTGGCATTCCAGAACCAGGGACAGACGTCTCTCGAATTGCCGGGGCTCGCTGTCGAAGCACTTCAGTTCGATGCGGAGATCGCGAAGTTCGACGTGCAGTTCACTTTCGAGGAGGTCCTGGACGGTGGGCTGAGGTGCTACGTCAGCTACGCCACCGATCTGTTCGAGGCGAAAACCGTGCAGGTCATGGGCGATCAGCTCGTCTCGATCCTGAGAGGAGTCGTTGCGGATCCGTCGGCTGCGGTCGGTGATCTCGAGATCGTCGATCCCGTCACGTGTGAGCGCGTGCTGAGCCAGTGGAGTTCATCGGGTCCGGATGTGTCCTCCGGTGCGGGGACGTTGGCGGATCGATTCGACGCTGTCGTCGATGCGTATCCGGATTCGGTCGCAGTACGGTTCGAGGGCATGTCGGTGTCGTACGCCGAGCTCGATGGACGAGTCAATCGTCTTGCGCGAGTGCTTATTTCGGCTGGTGCTGGTCCCGATGCACTGGTTGCGGTTGCGCTGCCGCGTTCTGTCGAGTTGATCGTCGCGTTGCTGGCGGTGGTCAAGTCCGGCGCCGGCTACCTGCCGGTCGATCCGTCGTATCCGGCGGAGCGGATCGAGTTCATGATTGCCGATGCGACACCGGTCGCGGTGGTCTCGACCGCCCAGGTGGTGGCGCAGGAGTCGATGGTCGGTGTACGGGCAGCCTCTGTCGCTGTCATCGACATCGGTGAAGGTGTTGCGAGCGAGTCGAATTCGAGTCCGGTGACGGATGCGGATCGCTCGGTTCCGTTGTCTGCGGACAACGTGGCGTACGTGATCTACACGTCGGGTTCGACGGGGCGTCCCAAGGGCGTATCGGTGCCGCATTCGACGGTGCTGCGGTTGATGGACAACACCGATTCCTCGTTCGGGTTCGGTGTGGACGATGTGTGGACGATGTTCCATTCCTACGCGTTCGACTTCTCGGTGTGGGAGTTGTGGGGGCCGTTGCTCAACGGTGGAACGTTGGTGATGGTCGATTACTTCACTTCGCGTTCACCCGAGGCGTTCCGCGAATTGCTGGTGTCCGAAGGCGTCACGGTGTTGAACCAGACTCCGTCGGCGTTCTATCAACTGGCCGAGCTGGACCGCACGCAGGGTGGCGGTGAGCTGGCGTTGAGGTACGTGATCTTCGGTGGGGAGGCGTTGGAGCCGCGCAGGCTCGAGGGCTGGTTCGCCCGTCACGGTGACGGCAGCGCTACGGGACCGTTGTTGGTGAACATGTACGGCATCACCGAAACGACGGTGCACGTGTCGTTCCGGGCTCTGTCGGCGGCGTCGATCGGTTCGGCATCGGTGATCGGTGCTCCGATTTCGGGTCTGGGTGTGTACGTGCTCGACACGCGTCTGCAGCCGGTCCCTGTCGGTGTTGCGGGTGAACTGTACGTGTCGGGTGGACAGTTGGCGCGTGGTTATCTCGGGCGTGCGGGGTTGTCGGCGACGCGGTTCGTGGCGAATCCGTTCGGTTCGGGTCGGTTGTATCGAACCGGCGATGTGGCGCGGTGGGTCGAGGACGGTTCCGGTGTCGGAGAGCTGGTGTATCTCGGGCGTGCCGATGATCAGGTCAAGGTGCGCGGTTTCCGGATCGAGCTCGGCGAGATCGAGGCAGCGGTGTCGGCTCAGACCGGGGTGTCCGCGGCTGCGGTGATCGTGCGCGAGGATTCGCCGGGTGCGGTGCGGTTGGTTGCTTATCTCGTCGGGTCGGCCGATGTGGAGGCAGTTCGTGCCGGTGTGGCGGAACTGGTGCCGGAGTACATGGTGCCGTCGGCGTTCGTGGTGATGGATGCGATTCCGTTGACGGTCAACGGAAAGCTCGATCGCAAGGCGCTACCGGAGCCGACGGCGGTGGCGGTGGAGTTCCGTGCTCCATCGACGCCGATCGAAGAGATAGTGGCGGGTGTGTTCGCGGATGTGCTCGGTGTGGAGCGCGTCGGCGTGGACGACGATTTCTTCGCTCTGGGCGGTAACTCACTCATTGCGACGCAGGTGGTGTCACGGCTCGGCGGGGCGCTGGATGCGACAGTGCCGGTCCGGTTGCTGTTCGAGGCCTCCTCGGTCGGCGATCTCGCCGCACGGGTGGAGACGGCGGTCGGTAGCGGCCGTACCGAACTGACGGCACGCGAGCGTCCCGCCCACGTGCCACTGTCTCTCGCACAGTCGCGCATGTGGTTCCTGAACCGATTCGACAGCGCGTCGACGGCGTACAACATTCCGATGGCCTTGCGGCTTTCGGGCCATCTCGACGAGGACGCTTTCGCTGCGGCAGTCACCGATCTCGTCGGTCGGCACGAGACGCTGCGAACGGTCTACCCGGAGACCGAATCCGGTGCGATGCAACAGGTTCTGTCGGTCGAACAGGCCGGAATTGCTCTGACAGTGGAGGACGTCGACGCCGGAGCCGTCACCGAGCGTGTCATGGCCCTGGCAGCGACCGCCTTCGACGTCACCACCGAGGTGCCGGTTCGGGTCACTCTGTTCCGTGTAGCGGCACAGGAATTCGTCGTGGCGATGGTGGTCCACCACATCTCCGCCGACGGTTCGTCGATGGTGCCGTTGACCACCGACCTGATGACTGCGTACGCAGCTCGCACGCAGGGACGTTCGCCGGAATGGGCCGCGTTGCCGGTGCAGTACGCCGATTACGCGCTGTGGCAGCGCGAAGTGCTCGGACGCGAGGACGACCCGACGTCGGTCGGTGCGCAGCAGCTCGAGTACTGGAAGGGTGCCCTCGCCGATCTACCCGACCAGTTGACGCTTCCACTGGACCGGCCGCGACCGGCCGACCAGAGCTTCCGCGGGCGGCGTGTCGAATTCACGGTGTCGGCTCGGACCCACGCGGCCGTCCAGGAACTGGCTCGGGCGCACAACTCGACGGTCTTCATGGCGGTCCATGCCGCCTTCGCCGTCGTACTGTCCCGGCTGTCGGGTATGTCGGACATCGCAATCGGCACTCCCATCGCCGGTCGCGGTGAAGCGGCACTGGACGATCTCGTCGGAATGTTCGTCAACACGTTGGTCTTCCGATTGGACGTCGACGGTGCATCGAGCTTCACGGATCTGCTGGCGCAGGCTCGGGAGACCGATCTACAGGCTTTCGCCAACGCCGACGTTCCCTTCGAGCGGCTGGTCGAGGTGCTCAACCCGGCGAGGTCGACCGCACGGCATCCGCTGTTCCAAGTCGGCTTCTCGTTCCAGAACGTCGCGCAGACGTCTCTCGAACTGGGGGACCTCACGGTCTCTCCGGTGGACGCCGACTCGGGTAACTCACAGTTCGACCTGCACCTCATCCTGGCCGATCGTCACGACGCAGACGGTGCACCTGCGGGGTTCGAGGCGCTCGTGACGTACGCGACCGACCTGTTCGACGAATCCACGGTCCGATCGATCGTCGATCGATTCGTTCGAGTCCTGGAATCGGTTGTGTCCGAACCGGATCAGGCTGTCGGAGATATCGTCGTGCTCGAGCACGACGAGCGCGACGACGTGCTGACCGCGTGGAACGATACCGCCCGCGACATCGATACCGACGTCACTCTGGTCGACATGTTCGATGCGCAGGTACGGCGAGACGGCGATGCCGTAGCGATCGAGTTCGAGGGCGAATCGCTGACGTACCGGCAGTTCGACGCGCGCGTGAACCGAGTGGCACGGTCGCTGATCGATCGCGGCGTGGGGCCGGAGTCTCTGGTGGGTCTGGCGATTCGACGATCTGTCGATCTTCTGGTCGGTATGTACGCGATCGTGAAGGCCGGCGGTGCCTACGTTCCGATCGATCCGGATCAACCGGCCGAACGAATCGAGTACATCCTCGACACCGCACGACCCGTCCTGGTGATCACCGTTCCCGGAGTCGACGAAACGGAGTCCGACATGGCCGGGGCGGTGGACCTGGCCGAACTCGAGGTGTCCGGCGAGGACGACACCCCGGTGGTCGCCGCTGAACGATCGGCACCTCTGCATGCGGACCACACCGCATATGTCATCTTCACGTCGGGATCGACCGGCAAGCCGAAGGGCGTGGCGGTGTCGCACGGTGCGATCGTCAACCAATTGGCATGGAAGCACCACGAGTTCGGCATGGATGCATCGGACTCGGTGCTCCTCAAGACCGTGGCGACCTTCGATCTCTCCGTGTGGGAATTCTGGTCGGCCTTGACGATCGGTGCCCGACTCGTCGTGGCGACAGCAGACGGTCACCGTGACCCCGATTATCTGCTCGGGGTCCTGCGTGAGCGGTCGGTGACCACACTGCACGTGGTTCCGTCGATGTTGTCGATGCTGAGCACGGTGGCCGGTGGTTCGCTTCCGTCCACGTTGCGCCGGGTGCTCGCGATCGGTGAGGCCCTGCCTGCGGCGACGGCACAGCAGTTCCGGTCGAACAATTCGGCGGAACTGTTCAACCTGTACGGGCCTACCGAGGCCGCGGTATCGGTGACCTCGCATGCGGTCGCCGATTCCGATGTGGCGTCGGTGCCGATCGGGCGTCCGGAGTGGAACACCCAGGTGTTCGTACTCGACGCACGACTGCACCCGGTACCGGTCGGTGTCAGCGGTGAGCTGTATCTTGCGGGTGCGCAGTTGGCCCGAGGCTACTTCGCGCGTCCGGATCTGAGCGCCGACCGGTTCGTCGCCCTCCCGTTCGCGACCGGCGGTACCCGGATGTACCGCACCGGTGACATCGTGAAGTGGACGGCCGACGGTGAACTCGAATACGTCGAGCGGGCTGACTTCCAGGTCAAGATTCGCGGGTTCCGCATCGAGCTCGGCGAGGTCGAATCGGCTCTGCGAGCGCAGGATCGAGTGCGCGAGGCTGCGGTGACAGTCCACAACGACGGCCGCACCGGCGATCGCCTGGTGGCCTACGTCGTCGGACGTTCCGACGAGTTCGACGTCGAAGCGAGTACCAACGAGCTCGCGGCCGCCCTTCCGTCCTACATGGTGCCGTCGGCGTTCGTCGTTCTCGATGCGTTGCCGTTGAACACCAACGGCAAGCTCGACCGCAAGGCCTTGCCTGCACCGGAACTGGCGTCCGCCGAGTTCGCGGCTCCGACCAACCCGATCGAGGAGATCGTCGCCGGTACTCTCGCGGATGTTCTGGGTATCGACCGTGTCGGCCGTACCGACGACTTCTTCGATCTCGGCGGAAACTCACTCATTGCCACCCAGGTGGTGTCGCGGTTGGGCACCGCACTCGATACTCAGATTCCGGTGAGGATCGTGTTCGAGGCGTCGACCGTGGCGGCCCTGGCGGCCAAGATCCAGCCTCTCGTCGGCGGTGGTGCGAGGCAGCCGCTCGTAGCTCGTGAGCGGCCTGCGGCAATACCGCTCTCGCTTGCCCAACAACGCATGTGGACCATCAACCAGGTCGACACCGCATCGGCGGCATACAACATTCCGGCCGCGATCAGACTCACCGGCGCTCTCGATGTCGGTGCATTCGCAGCGGCGATGAACGATGTCGTGGAGCGGCACGAGGTCCTGCGTACCAAGTATCCTGACTCTGCTGACGGTCCCGTTCAGGTCATCGGGCGGGTTGACGACTCCATCGGCAACCTGACTCCTGTTCGGGTAACGGAGGCCGACGTTTTCGACCGTGTAGGTGAGATTCTCGGCGGCGGATTCGACGTCACCGCGGAGGTTCCGGTGCGGGCGGGGTTGTTCGCCCTGAGCGAGACCGACCACGTCTTCGCACTGGTCGCACATCACATCACCGCGGACGGGTTCTCCATGCGGCCGTTGATTCGGGACGTCATGCTCGCGTACACCTCACGGGCCGTGGGCGATGCTCCCCAGTGGTCACCGTTGCCGGTGCAGTACGCGGACTACACCCTGTGGCAGCGCGAGGTACTCGGCGACGTGACCGATCCGAACAGCGCTATGACCGCGCAGTTGAACTACTGGACGCGTGAGCTTGCCGGAATTCCGGATCTGTTGGCGCTCCCGACCGACCGGCCCCGGCCGGCGCGGCAGTCCACGATCGGTCAGGCGTACGAGTTCACCTTCGGTACCGACATCGCACAGCGCGTGGACAAGGTTGCCCGTCAGCACAATTCGACGGTCTTCATGGTTGTGCACGGTGCCCTGGCAGTGCTGCTCGCTCGACTCAGCGGAACCGACGACATTGCTGTCGGTACGCCCACCGCGGGGCGCGGCGAGGCGGCACTCGACGACGTGGTCGGCATGTTCGTCAACACTCTCGTACTGCGGACAAAGGTCGAGGGTGCGATGACGTTCTCCGAGCTGCTCACTCGAACGAGAGACACCGATCTCGCAGCCTTCGGTCATGCCGATGTTCCGTTCGAGAATGTCGTCGAAGCGATGGGACGGAGTCGGTCCAGTGCGTACTCGCCGCTGTTCCAGGTGATGCTGACCTTCCAGAACGCAGTCAGTGACACCTTCGCGCTGCCCGGACTCGAGGTGTCTGCGCTCGCGGCGGACGAGGATCAGGCGAAGTTCGATCTGCAATTGACGGCGATCGAGCAGTTCGACGAGACCGGTTCGGTGCAGGATGTGCGAGCCCTGTTCAACTACGCGACGTCGATATTCGACAGGTCGACGGTGGAGAAGTTCGCCGACAGGTTCCTGCGAATTCTCGACGCCGTGACGCAGGATCCCTCGGTGACGTTGCGTTCGATCGACATTCTGTCCGAGGCCGAGCGGGCTGCGTTTGCGCCGAAGCGGAAGGCCAGAACGGTCGCAGATCTTCCTGCGCTCGTATCGCAGGCAGCGTCCATCGCGCCGTCCACAGCCGTGCTGAGTCATGAGGGCGTAGACATCACGTTCGAGCAGCTGGGAACGAAGCTCGAATCGGTCTCCAAGGCCATGGGCACGACGCTCAAGCCCGAAGCGCTGGTCACGGTGGCTCTGTCACAGCTCGTGCCCGGCATCCTGCCCGCACTCGGTGCAGAGGGATACGCGACGGCGGTGGCGTCGATGATCGAGGCGGCCGAGGCCGTGATCGATGGTTGAGCCCGAGGAGGGTGTCGTCTGTCGCGTGGTCGGCGGTAGGGATAATCGATCGAACGCGATTTCAGGTGCAGTGAGCGGGAGGATGAAGTAAATGGTTTCTGGTGGGTCCGGTTCGCACTCGACGGCGATCGACGATCTACCGGGACTGGTTTCCCGCGTGGCCCAGGACGAGGGAGATCGCACCGCCCTCGAGTTCGGCGGCGAATCGGTGTCGTACGGCGCTCTGCACCAGGAGCTGACCAACCTCGATACCGCAATGGGCGGTGTTCTCGGTGCCGACGCGCTGGTCCCGTTGGCACTGTCCACGGTCGCGCCGGGTGCCATCGAATCCGTGGCCGGCGGACTCGAGTCGATCGTGGCCCACGTGGTGGCCGACGCACGCGCGGTGTTGGGCGACTTTGTTTCGGCCGCTCCGGCCGCGTCGGCCGAGACCTTGCCCGGCCGCTTTCGTGCGCAGGTGCAGCGGACACCCGACGCGGAAGCACTGCGTTTCGAGGGCCTGTCGTTGACCTACGCCGAATTCGACGCGCGGGTGAACACCCTCGCACGCCGGCTGGTTGATCTGGGCGTAGGACCTGACACTGCCGTCGGATTGTCGATCTCCCGCTCTGTCGAGTTGTTGGTCGCCATGTATGCCATCGTGGAAGCGGGCGGCGCGTACGTGCCGCTGGATCCGGCTCATCCGGCCGACCGCATCTCTTACGTGCTGGACATCGCTCGGCCGCTTCTGGTGCTGACCACCACCGCCGAGAACACTGCGCTGCCGAGCGGCACCTCGATTCTCTACGTCGATACCGAGGACTTGTCCGGGCTGTCACCGGTGCCGATGTCGGATGACGAGCGCATGCGGCCGCTCGAGCCGGAGAACACGGCCTACGTCATTTTCACCTCCGGATCGACCGGTCGGCCCAAGGGTGTGGCGGTGTCGCACGAGGCCATCGTTGCGAACCTCGATTGGCGGCAGCGGGACTATCCGCTGACCGAGGCGGATGTGGTGTTGCAGAAGACTCCGTTCACCTTCGATGTGTCGGTGTGGGAGTTCTTCTGGCCGCTGCAGGCGGGTGCAACGTTGGTCATCGCTGCGCCCGACGGGCACCGCGACCCGGCCTATATCGCCGACGCCATGGCGCGGCAGGGAGTGACCACAGCCCACTTCGTGCCGTCGATGCTCGCGGTGTTCCTCGGTTTGTTCGATTCGGTTGCTACACCCAGCATTCCGAGTCTGCGGCAGGTATTCGCTTCAGGCGAGGCGCTACCCGCAGCGGCAGCGCGAAGATTTCACGAAGTGCTCGATGCGGATCTACACAACCTCTACGGGCCGACCGAAGCGGCAGTCGACGTCACCTATCACCGCACCGACGATTCGGACGGGGTGTCGGTTCCCATCGGAGTTGCGGTGCCTCGCACCGAGTTGCACGTTCTCGACGAAGGGCTCGGCCGGACCCCGCCAGGAGTCCCGGGCGAGTTGTACCTTGCGGGCGTCCAGTTGGCGCGCGGGTACATGGCTCGACCGGACCTCACAGCCGACCGTTTCGTGGCCGATCCAGCCGGCGATGGCACCCGGATGTACCGCACAGGCGACCTCGTCCGGTGGAACTCCGACGGCGTCCTCGAGTATCTGGGACGTACCGACTTTCAGGTCAAGCTACGCGGTTTGCGCATCGAGCTCGGCGAGATCGAGGCCGCGCTCGTCGCCCAGGACGACGTCCGTCAGGCGGTAGTGGTCGTGGTGTCCGACGACTCCGATTCCGGTGTGGACGACCGGCTCGTGGCGTACGTCGTTACCGTGAGCGGAAGCGTGGATGCGGACGCGCTCTCGGCCGGCCTGCGCGGCCGACTTCCCGACTACATGGTGCCCGGTGTGTTCGTCGGGCTCGACGAGCTCCCTCTCAATGCGAGCGGCAAACTCGACCGCAGGGCCCTGCCGAAGCCCGATGCCAGCGTGTCGGCCGCGGAATACCGGGCTCCCGAAACCGACACCGAACGGGCTGTCGTCAGGGTGTTCGAGGACATTCTCGGAGCCGAGCGCGTCGGAGTGGACGACGACTTCTTCGCACTCGGCGGCAACTCACTGAGCGCGACGCGAGCGATCGCCAGAGTCAACGCCGACCTGAAGGTCGGCGTCGATGTGCGCGGGTTCTTCGATGCTCCGACAGTGGTTGGGCTCGCCACGCTCGTAGACGAGTCGGGGGCGTCGGAACTTGCGGTTCGTGAACCGCTCACCCGTCAGAACCGACCTGACATCGTGCCGTTGTCGTTGGCGCAACAGCGCATGTGGTTCTTGAACCGGTTGGATCCGGAGTCCGGTGCGAACAACATTCCGATTGCCGTGAAGTTGACGGGTGCACTGGACGTTTCGTCGATGCAGGCGGCTCTCGGAGACCTCGTGGCTCGGCACGAGACACTGCGCACTGTGTATCCGGAGCAGAACGGGACCGGAACGCAGCTGGTGCTCGACTCGGCCGAGAGTCCGGTGCTGCTGGCAACACAGCCGGTGGCCGAATCGGAGGTCGCCGGCACGGTATTCGCCGCGGCCACTGCCGGCTTCGATGTCACCACCGAGGTCCCTGTCCGGGCATCACTGCTTCGAACCGCCGATGAAGAACACGTACTCGTCGTCGTCCTGCATCACATTGCGGCCGATGGATTTTCGTTCGGGCCGCTGGTTCGTGACCTCATGACTGCATACCTGGCGCGCGCTGCCGGTGGTGCACCGCAGTGGGCACCGCTACCGGTTCACTACGCGGACTACACGCTGTGGCAAAGAGCGTATCTGGGCGACCCACTCGACGGTGGTTCCATTGCAGGCTTGCAGCTTTCGTACTGGTCCGAGCGGTTGGCCGGCCTGCCCGCGCAACTGGAGATCCCGACCGACTTCGAGCGTCCTGCCGTAGCCGCCGGAATCGGGCGAACCATTCGTATGGTGGTCGATTCGGACGTTCGAGCCGGTGCTATCGAGCTGGCACGGCAGTCACAGGTCACCCCGTTCATGGTGATGCACTCGGCTCTGGCAATTCTTGTGGCACGGCTCGCTGCAACCACCGATATCGCAATTGGAGCTCCCACCGCGGGACGCGGCGAGCCCGAACTCGACGCGCTCATCGGAATGTTCGTCAACACCCTCGTTCTGCGTACGGATGTCGACCCCGGCTCGACTGTCGAGGAGCTGCTGGCGGCGGTTCGCAAGACGGACCTCGACGCTTTCGCGAACGCCGACGTACCGTTCGAGAGTGTTGTGGAAAAGCTCGACCCTGCCCGTTCGCAGGGACGGCATCCGCTCGTACAGATTGCGTTGTTCTTTCAGAACCTCGAGGCGGAGTCACTCGAACTACCCGGTGTGGTGATCGGTGCCGTCGACATCGACGCTACCGCAGCAAAATTCGATCTGCAGGTCACTGTTTCGGACGCCGAACAGGGTGGATGGAATCTCGAATTCACCTACGCAACAGATCTTTTCGTCGAGTCGACGATGCAGCGCTTCGCATCCCGTCTGGTCTCCGTTCTGGAGCAGATGTGCACCGACGTGGGAACACGGGTCGGGGACATCGAACTGCTCAGTGAGTCCGAGATCGACATCCTCGTCCGTGCTCGCAACGACACGGCCGACAGCGTGCCGGACGGACTGGTCCTCGACGAATTCGATGCCCGAGTCGCCGCAACCCCAGATGCGCGGGCGGTTGTATCCGACGGCGAGAGCCTGACGTACGCCGATCTCGACGGCCGAGTCAATGCAGTTGCTGCTCAACTGATATCGATGAACATCGGACCTGACGACCTCGTTGCAGTTGCGATTCGCCGGTCTGTCGACTTCGTCGTCGCCATCTATGCGGTCATGCGAGCCGGGGCGGCGTTTGTTCCGATCGATCCGGATCACCCCATCGAGCGGGTCGGCCACATTCTCACCCAGGCGCAACCTGAATGCGTTCTGGTGCGCGGCAGCGACGAATTCTTGCCGCCTGCCGACATCACGGCGGTGGACATCGGTTCGGCTGTCGGCACGATCGAGCGTCCTCGAGTTCGTCGCGTCGGCCCGGACGGCCTTGCCTACGTAATTTTCACGTCCGGTTCGACAGGCAAACCGAAGGGTGTTGCCGTCAGCCATCGTGCGATCGTGAACCAACTGGACTGGATGCAGTCGCAGTACCGTCTCGAGCCGACCGATGTCTATCTCCAAAAAACGGCGACGACCTTCGACGTTTCGCTGTGGGGATACCTGTGGCCGCTTCGCCACGGCACCACGCTGGTGTTGGCGACACCTGACGGACATCGCGATCCCGAGTACTTGGCGTCCGTCATACGACGCGAGCAGGTCACTGTCACCGACTTCGTCCCGACGATGTTGTCGGTGTTCGCATCGGCCGTGGATTCGGTGTCGATCGAGTCCCTCGATCGCATTTTCGTCATTGGTGAGGCGCTCCCCGTAGAGACGATCCGAGCTTTCGGGCGGGTGTCTTCCGCTCGGACCCACAACCTCTACGGTCCGACCGAAGCGGCAGTGTCCATAACCTACGCGGATGTCACCGATCACGCATACGGCAACTCCGTCGACATCGGTGTGCCGGAAGCCAATTCGCAGGTCTACGTTTTGGACTCCCGCTTGCATCCAGTGCCGGACGGTGTCACAGGAGAGCTGTATCTGGGTGGTGTTCAGCTTGCCCGCGGCTACCTGGGTCGTCCCGACCTGACGGCCGGCCGATTCGTGGCCAACCCCTTCGCGACCGACAGTGCGTCGTCGACGCGGTTGTATCGAACCGGTGACCTCGTTCGGTGGAATTCGAGCGAGCGACTGGATTATCTCGGGCGGGCCGACTTCCAGGTCAAGTTCCGGGGGCAGAGAATCGAACTGGACGAAATCGAGGGTGCTCTGGCACTGCAGGACGCGGTGGCCCAAGCTGCCGTGCGCGTCGTGGCCACAGCGACCGGTGATCAATTGGTGGGTTACGTCATTGCCACCCCCACCGCCACCGTCGACGTCGAGTCCCTTCGCGCCGAACTCGGGTCCACTTTGCCCTCGTATATGATTCCTGCCACCGTCATGGTTCTCGACCGGTTCCCGCTCAACACCTCCGGAAAGCTTGACAGGACAGCTCTACCTGAGCCCACACTGTCGGCTGCGCGTTTCGAGGCTCCTGTCGATCCCGTCGAGCAGACCGTCGCCGCGGTCTTCGCCGAAGTCCTGGACGTGGAACGAGTCGGCCGCAGAGACGACTTCTTCGCGCTCGGAGGCAACTCTTTGGTTGCGACACGAGTGGTGTCTCGCGTGAGCGAGGCATTGGGGACCAAGGTCGCTCTGAGAACCCTGTTCGAGGCACCGACCGTCGAGGACTTCGCGGCTCGGATCGAATCCCACACCGGTGCAATGGTGCCGCTTCGGCCGCAGCCCAGGCCGGAACGAATCCCTCTGTCGATGGCGCAGCAGCGCATGTGGTTCCTCAATCGTCTCGAGCCGGAATCCGCCGTCAACAACATCCCGGTCGCGATCCGGCTGTCGGGGCAGTTGGATTGCCACGCTTTGGATCGTGCTGTCGTCGATCTTTTGACTCGTCACGAATCACTCCGGACCGTGTATCCGGAAATCGACGGTGTGGGCTACCAGCAAGTAGTACCTCCGCATTCGGTGGCACCCGATCTCACGCCGATACCCGTCGACGAGTCGCAGTTGATCGCGTCGATCCAGGAGTTCGTGTCGGGAGGGTTCGACGTCACGTCGCGAGTACCACTACGCGCCGGACTGTTCCAGGTGTCCTCGAACGAGCACATCTTGGTAATTGTGGTCCACCACATCGCTGCAGATGGTTACTCGGTCGGACCGTTGGCGCGAGACGTGGTGCGGGCTTACACGACTCGGGAGGAAGGTCTCGATCTGACCTGGGACCCGCTGCCGGTGCAATACGCCGATTACACGTTGTGGCAGCGCGAAGTACTCGGCTCCGAGGACGACCCGGAGTCGATCCTCGGCGCTCAGAAGAAGTTCTGGCAGGTCCAGCTCGATGGACTGCCGGAACAGCTGAATCTGCCATTCGATCGCCCGAGGCCCGCGGTGGCCAGCTATCGAGGTGCCACTCATCGTTTCGTGGTTCCGGCATCCGTTCGGGTCGAGGTGGAACGGCTGGCGGCACAGCAGCGTTCAACCCCGTTCATGGTTGTCCACGCGGCAATTGCAGTGCTGCTGTCTCGGCTGTCGGGTACCGACGACGTTGCAGTCGGTGCGCCGATTGCGGGGCGCGGCGAGGCGGCTCTGGACGGCATGATCGGTATGTTCGTCAACACCCTGGTCTTGCGGACCCGTATAGATCCGAATGCCCGATTCGACGAAGTTCTCGAAAGAATCCGTGTAGGTGATCTGAACGCGTTTTCCAACGCGGACATACCGTTCGAGCGGCTTGTCGAAATATTGGACCCGGCTCGATCGACGGCTCGTCATCCGTTGTTCCAGGTTGCCCTGTTCTTCCAGAACCTCGGTGCCGCGGAACTCGTGCTGCCCGGTCTCTCGGTCTCTGCAGTGGAGTTCGATACCGGAACTGCCAAATTCGATCTACAGATCGCGGTCTCGGATATGGCCGACGATGGCGGTTGGTCTGTCGAGTTCAACTACGCCACAGATCTTTTCGACCCTTCTGGTGTCGAATCGATAGAAGCCAGACTGATGCGGGTTCTCACAACGATCGTCGCAGAGCCGTCGGTGGTTGTGGGTGACATCGATTTGATGTCCAACGACGAACGCGTGCAATTGATACGGTTGGGGACCGGTTCCGAGCATGAGGTCGACACGGTTCTTCTTCTCGATCGGTTCGATGCTGCAGTGGTCGAGTTTCCAGATTCCATTGCGGTCGTGTACGAGAATCAGTCCCTCACCTACCGTGAATTCTCCGCTCGGGTAGACGAATTGGCGGGGACACTTGTCCGCGCTGGCGCAGGTGCTGACAACCTTGTTGCTCTGGCGATGCGGCGATCCATCGATCTGGTCGTCGGCATGTATGCGGTACTCCGCTCGGGGGCAGGTTTTGTCCCCATCGATCCCGACCATCCGGCAGAACGGGTTCGATACATTCTTTCTGCCGCCGACCCGATCTGTGTGCTCTCGAGATCCGAAGACGACTTCAACGCTCCGGAGCCGCTTCCCGTGATCGATGTGCACGATCCGCCACCCACCGCGAGTGCGGTGGAGTCATCGCGTGCGAAGGCGTCACCCGAGTCGGTCGCGTACGTCATTTTCACGTCCGGCTCCACTGGCAATCCCAAGGGTGTTGCCGTCGGTCACCGGTCGATTGTGAACCAGATGGAATGGATGCAGTCCGAATACGGGCTCGCATCAGAAGATGTGTACCTACAAAAAACGGCAACCACTTTCGACGTTTCGTTGTGGGGCTTCTTCTTACCACTGCAGGTCGGAGCGTCCCTGGTTCTGGCAACACCGGACGGTCACAGGGATCCGAGCTACCTCGCTGAGGTCATTGCGCGTCGGTCCGTTACTGTCACCGACTTCGTCCCGACGATGCTGTCGGTATTCGCCGCCGCCGTGTCGCGAAAGTCCATCGAGACCCTGAAGCAGATATTCGTCATCGGTGAGGCGCTTCCGAGTGAAGCCGTTCGCGACTTTGCGAGGGTTTCCGATGCGCGAGTGCACAATTTGTACGGCCCCACCGAGGCCGCCGTGTCGATCACCTACGCCGACGTGACAGACACGGCTGCGGGATCCGCAGTCTCGATCGGTTGTCCCGAATGGAATTGCGCCGTCTACGTTCTCGATTCACGTTTGGCACCGGTGCTGCCGGGTGTCCCGGGTGAGTTGTATCTCGCCGGGGTGCAGCTCGCCCGTGGGTACTACGGCAGAGTCGACCTTACCGCGGACCGTTTCGTGGCCAACCCCTTCACTTCGTCCTCTTCGTCGGCAAGCAGCCGCATGTACCGAACCGGTGACGTCGTCGTGCAGCGACCGGACGGCCGGCTCGATTACGTCGGACGAACGGACTTCCAGGTGAAGTTCAGGGGACAACGTATCGAACTCGGTGAGATCGAATCGGCTCTCGTCGCGCACCCGGCGGTCGCGCTGGCGTCCGTCGCTGTGGTCGCCACCGACGCGGGGGATCAGCTGGTCGGTTATGTCGTTCCCTCGGCAGAAGCGATCATCGACGTGGTCGGACTGCGCGCTGCGCTCACCGAGGCCTTGCCCCGGTACATGGTTCCCAGCGCCATCGTCGCGCTGGACGAGTTTCCCCTGAACACTTCGGGCAAGCTCGACCGCAAGGCCCTGCCCGCACCCAAATTCGAGGCAACGGAATTCCGGGCGCCCACCACCCCGACAGAAGAGGCAGTCGCGAATATTTTCGCCGACGTCCTCGGTGTCGAAAGAGTAGGTCTGGACGACGATTTCTTTGCTCTCGGTGGGAACTCCCTCATTGCAACACAATTCGTGGCGCGGCTCGGCGCAGCTCTCGACTCCCGAGTACCGGTACGCGATTTGTTCGAGGCGTCGACCGTCGAGTCGCTTGCCGCGCGCGTGCAATCCCACACCGGTGGCCACCTCGAGTTGACGGCGATGCCACGGCCGGATCGAATTCCACTCTCCCTCGCCCAGCAGCGCATGTGGTTCCTGAATCGACTCGACGCCGATTCGGCGGTCAACAATATCCCCGTTGCCGTGCGACTCAGTGGCGTGCTCGATGTCGATGCGTTGACGGCAGCGGTGGACGACGTGGTGACACGGCACGAGATCCTGCGCACGGTGTACCCCGAAACTGCGGGCACAGGAATTCAAGTGATCTTGCCCCCGACATCCGTACGGACGGATTTCGCCGTGCAGCAGGTAGACGAATCCGACATGTACGGCACGGTGGTCGACCTCGTGACCGGAGGATTCGACGTCACCCGAACTGTGCCGGTCCGCATTCGTCTCCTCGTGACTGGCGCGACCGAGCATGTCCTTGTGGTCGTCGCGCATCACATTGCGGCCGATGGGTTCTCGATGATCCCGCTCATGCGAGACGTCATCACCGCTTACATCGCACGCATCGACGGAAACGCTCCAGACTGGGCTCCGTTGTCGGTGCAGTACGCCGATTACACCCTGTGGCAGCGAGAGGTTCTAGGGTCCGCGGATGACCCGGCCTCACTGATCGCAGTCCAGGAGTCCTATTGGAAAACTTCCTTGGCGGGCCACCCCGACGAGTTGGTCTTGCCGACGGATCGCCCACGCCCGCCGGCTGCGAGCGGACGCGGGGCATCGCTCACCCGTGTACTCGACGAACGGACGACAGAGGCAATCGATTCCCTGGCCGCCGAGCGCGGTGTCACCTCGTTCATGGTGGTGCATGCAGCGTTGGCAGTGCTGCTGTCGCGGCTGTCGGGTAGCGCGGACGTTGCGGTAGGCACGCCCGTCGCCGGTCGGGGCGAAGCGGCGCTGGACGATGTGATCGGGATGTTCGTCAACACGTTGGTGTTGCGCACTTCGGTCGATGGCTCTTCGACATTCGACGAGGTTCTGGCAGGTGTGCGCGAGGTGGATCTGGCTGCGTTCGCGCACGCCGATGTTCCGTTCGAGCGGGTAGTCGAGGTGGTCGATCCATCCCGTGTACAGGGGCTCCATCCGTTGGTTCAGGTGTTGCTCACGTTCCAGAACTTCGGCAACACCTCATTCGAGTTGCCAGGGTTGACTGCCTCCGCCGTCGACTTCGATGCCGCAGTGGCCAAGATGGATCTACAGATCACGGTCACGGAGCCGCACGAGCAATCCGATGGACGCCGTTCTCGAACGATCGAATTCATCTACGCGACCGATCTGTACGACTCGTCGACCGTCGCACTTATGGCTGATCAATTTCTTACGGTACTTTCCGGTGCCGTGACGGATCCGGCGACCGCAGTCGGCGATATCGACATCGTCGGCAGGGAGGTACGCGAACGTCTGCTCACGCAGTGGAGTTCATCCGGACCTGATGTGCACGTCGGTGGTGCGACACTGGTCGATCGGTTCGACTCGGCAGTTGCCGCGTTCCCGCAGAGTGTGGCGCTGCGTTACGCGGACACCTCGCTGACGTACGCCGAACTCGATGCCCGTGTCAATCGCCTGGCCCGACGGCTGATCGACACTGGAGCTGGTCCGGATTCACTGGTGGCGGTTGCACTTCCGCGCTCGGCCGACCTGGTCGTCGCGCTCCTGGCCGTGATCAAGTCGGGTGCCGGGTATCTCCCCGTCGACCCGTCGTACCCGCGTGAACGTGTTGATTTCATGCTGGCCGACGCTGCTCCCATCGCTGCGGTAACCACGACCGAAGTTCTGTCCGGTGAATCGGCTGCGGGCATTCGCGCCGCGGCTGTGCCGATTCTCGACGTTGCACAGGAGGATTCGAGTCGATCTCCCTCCCGTGTGACGGATGCGGACCGCGTGGCTCCGTTGCGAGGAGACAATCTTGCCTATGTCATCTACACATCCGGATCTACCGGACGACCCAAGGGTGTACAGATCCCGCATCACACCGTTCTGCGGTTGATCGACAACACCGACTCGTTCTTCGGATTCGACCAGACCGATGTCTGGACGATGTTCCACTCCTATGCCTTCGACTTCTCGGTATGGGAGTTGTGGGGACCGCTTTTGCACGGCGGCACAGTGGTGATGGTGGACTACTTCACCGCACGCTCTCCGGAGGCGTTCCGTGAACTACTGGTCCGCGAGGGCGTCACCGTTCTCAATCAGACGCCGTCGGCGTTCTATCAGCTTGCCGAGTCCGACCGAGAGCAGGAGCCTCAGGACGCGAACGCGCTTGCGTTGCGATTCGTCATTTTCGGCGGTGAAGCCCTCGAGCCTCGCCGCCTTACCGGCTGGTTCGACCGTCACGGTGACGGTTCGACCAGCGGACCTCTGCTGGTCAACATGTACGGCATCACCGAAACAACCGTGCATGTCTCTCTGCGTGCCCTGTCTGCAGCTTCTGTCGGCTCTGCGTCGGTCATCGGTGCCCCGATCTCCGGACTCGGAATCTACGTACTCGACAACAGGTTGCTGCCCGTGCCAGTCGGTGTCGCAGGAGAGCTCTACGTGTCGGGCGGTCAGCTGGCGCGGGGATATCTCGGTCGCGCCGACCTGTCGGCAGCGCGATTCATCGCGAACCCGTTCGGTAAAGGACGGCTGTATCGAACCGGCGACGTCGCTCGCTGGGGCCACAGCGAGTCGGGCGGCGGAGACCTCATTTATTTGGGTCGTTCCGACGATCAGGTCAAGGTCCGCGGCTTCCGTATCGAACTCGGCGAGATCGAGGCCGCGGTCTCCGCGCAAGATGGCGTCAGCGCAACTGCAGTGATCGTGCGTGAGGATTCTCCCGGTGCGCAGCGTTTGGTGGCATACGTGGTCGGAACAGCCGACGTGAATGCGCTTCGAGCCGGGGTGGCCGAGCTGGTGCCGGAGTACATGGTTCCATCGGCGTTCGTTGCGGTGGACGAGATTCCGTTGACCGTCAACGGGAAGCTCGACCGGAAGGCGTTGCCCGAACCAAAATTCGAAGGCCGAGAGTTCCGCGAGCCTGCCTCGAATACCGAACGCGTTGTGGCTCAGGTCTTCGCGGATGTGTTGGGAGTCGACAAAGTTGGGCGGGACGACGATTTCTTCGAGCTCGGGGGAAACTCGCTGATCGCTACTCAGGTAGCGTCTCGGGTCGGTGCGGCTTTGGATGCAACTGTGCCCGTTCGCGTCGTATTCGATTCGTCTACCGTCGAAACGTTTGCCGTTGCCATCGGCGAGCTGGTCGGTGGGGGTAGCAGACCCGCTCTGGTGGCGGGCGAGCGGCCGGCGCGGATTCCGCTCTCGCTTGCACAGCAACGCATGTGGGTACTGAACAACCTGGACCCGCGGTCGGGTTCCTACAACATTCCACTGGCCGTCCGGCTCTCCGGCAACCTCGACGTGTCTGCGCTCGAACGTGCGGTGGCAGATGTCGTGGCGCGCCACGAATCGCTACGCACGGTCTATCCGTCCGACACCGACGGCCCGCACCAGAAAATTCTGTCGGCCGCCGAGGTCACGTTCGATCTGACACCGCGTGCTGTGGAGGACGATCGGGGAGCGATTGCGGCAATAGCCGAGTTCGTGTCGGCCGGTTTCGATGTTTCTCGGGCGGTGCCGGTGCGAATTGCCCTCTTCGAGCTGTCACCCGGCGATCGCGTGCTCGCCGTGGTTGTCCACCACATCTCTGCAGACGGTGCTTCCATCGCTCCGCTTGCTCGCGATGTCATGGTTGCGTACGCGACTCGGGCGAACGGGTCAGCACCCGAGTGGTCGGAACTCCCCGTCCAATACGCCGACTTCACTCTGTGGCAGCGTCAGGTTGTCGGTACGGTGGACGATCCGGATTCGATTGCCTCCCAGCAGCTTCGGTACTGGAAGACGGCATTGGCCGGCAGCCCCGACACCGTTGACCTCCCGCTCGATCGTTCGAGGCCCGCGACACGGACCATGCGCGGACACTCCGTCGATTTCTCGGTGAGCGACACGACGCATGCAGGTCTTACGGCGTTCTCGCGGGACCGTGGCACATCGCTGTTCATGCTCGTGCATGCCGCGCTGTCGGTGCTACTGAGCAGGCTGAGCGGTAGCGACGACATAGTGATAGGCACTCCGGTAGCCGGTAGAGGTGCGGCCGAACTCGATGAGCTGGTCGGCATGTTCGTAAACACACTCGCGTTGCGCACCGTCGTCGATTCGGGGGATACGTTCTCGGGTCTGGTCGATCTCGTTCGCACGACGGACCTCGGTGCGTTGTCCAATGCGGACGTCCCGTTCGAGGATGTCGTCGACGCCGTGGTCCCTGCGCGGTCGCAGGCCCGCCACCCGATTTTCCAGGTGGTCCTGTCGTTCCAGAATCTCGAACGCGTACATCTGAACCTGCCCGGACTCACCGTCGAGGGGCTCGACACGGGTGAGCTCGCGGCCAAGTTCGATCTGCAGTTCACTATCGAGGAGCGCATCGACGAGGACGGTCGGCCGCTGGGTCTGTTCGGATCGCTGCTGTACGCAACCGACCTGTTCGACGCAGATACTGCGCGCTCCATGGCCGAGAGACTGACGTACATTCTCGATGCGGTCGCCGAAAATCCCTACGGGATCGTGGGCGATATCGACATCATGACCGTGCACGAACGTCGGGGAGCGGTGGCGCTCGAGCCCGTGGAGACACCACTGGCTCCTGTCACCGGAGG
The DNA here is from genome assembly GCF_022810405.1 of Rhodococcus sp. ARC_M5. Taxonomy (GTDB): domain Bacteria; phylum Actinomycetota; class Actinomycetes; order Mycobacteriales; family Mycobacteriaceae; genus Rhodococcoides; species Rhodococcoides navarretei. Next base: position 422,780 of record NZ_JALGQE010000001.1, on the reverse strand, counting down.
TCGCACACTTGCCCAGACGATGTCGGCCGTTGTCGAATCGGACTCGGACGCACCTGCATTCGTTCGGGCTGGAGATGAACTGCCGTTCTCCGACGTCGAGGGTCGCTCGTCCCGACTCGCGCGTGTATTGATCGAGGCGGGTGTCGGGCCGGGTGACGACGTGGTTATCGCACTGCCCGTGTCGGTCGAATGGGCGGTAGCAGTGTGGGCAGTGGCACTTGCCGGTGGCGTGATCGTGGTCGGTGACAACGTGAATGCGCCCGCCGACTCGACGGAGGCCTCCCGAGCGCAGTTCGTCCTGGGGACCTCGGTCGCGCAAGTACCGGAAGGCGTTCGGCTGATAGCTGTCGACGATCCACTGACAATCGATGCCATCGCAGCAGCGTCGCCGAGACCGGTGGATTATTCGGCCAGAACCCGGATCCTGGGCGCAGCCGATCCTGCGGTCTCGGTGGTCCGCGGCGACGGCCATGTGGCACGGTGGACGAACGCCGAAGTCGTCGACTGGCTCAGCAAATCGAACGCAAGGCTCGGCATCTCGTACGACGGCCGGTTGGCCGCAGATCGCAGCACCGGCGAGGTGTGGCAGTTGTGGACAGTATTGGCGGCCGCTGTGGTGGGCGCTGCCTGGGTGGTGCCCGGTGCGGTGGAGAACGGCGGCGGAAATTCCGACTTCGCCGAACAGCTCGCAGACGAGTGGGTCACTCACGCCGTCGTAGAGGCCGATTTCGCTCGGACGGTGAATGTTGGGGATCTGGAGGACCTGGAAGCCTTGGTCGTCACCGGTGTGAACGACACGTCCGAGGTCTCGAATGCTTCGGCGGAGGTGGAACTCGTTACCGACTTGGTCCCTTTCGATCGTGGGTGATCGGGCGCGGGAGTCGTCTCGGCCGCACAGACGGCTTCCGGAATCGGAGGGCAACCGCTGATGCGCGGACGACACCGAGGAAACTGAACACCATGGGCAACGTGATGGGAAAAGCATGAGCGACAATCGTGATTCGGCGGAGACGCCGCCTCTCGAAACGGTCCAGCCTGTTCGGAAGGAGCGGGCGCGTCGGCCTCGTCGGGTACGCAACACCACTCCCTTGTTGCCGCAGCTGTTGTCCGCCGCGGTAGAGATGGATCCACACCGGGACGCGTTGGTTCTCGGAGACCACACCATGTCCTATGCCGAAGTGGATCGGCGTTCATCACAGATGGCGCGTCTTCTGATCCGGCAAGGCGTCGGCCCCGAGGATGTCGTTGCCATTGCGATATCGAGATCGATCGAATCGGTGCTCGCGTTGTGGGCGGTGGCCAAGTCGGGTGCTGCGTTCGTCCCCGTCGACCCGACCTACCCAGCCGACCGTGTTCGGCACATGTTGTCCGATTCGGGAGCCAGCGTCGGACTGACAACAGGTGAGTTCGTCGATCGCCTTCCGCAGGACTGCACTTGGACGGTGATAGACGACTCCGATTTCGCGACTGCCGTCGCGGGTGTCAGCGCCGACAGGGTCGCATTGACCGATCGACTTGCTCCGCTGCGCGATACCAACACGGCTTACATCATCTACACCTCCGGCTCGACGGGAGTGCCGAAGGGGGTCGTAGTGACCCACGCCGGTTTCGCGAACCTGGCGGCCGAACAACAGGCGCGATACGGAACGTCTGCGACCTCCCGCACACTGCATTTCGCGTCCCCCAGCTTCGACGCGTCGATTCTCGAATTGCTTATGGCCATCGCGGCGGGTTCGACGATGGTCATCGTGCCGACCGGCACCTTCGGAGGACTCGAGCTCTCCGAACTGCTTCGACAACAGCGGGTTACGCACGCCTTCGTGACGCCGGCTGCGTTGGCGTCGATCGAGCCCGACGGGTTGGACACGCTCGAAGTGGTTGTGACCGGCGGAGAGAATTGCCCGTCCGAACTCGTCGAAGTATGGGGGCGCGGCCGAAAGTTCTTCAACGCGTACGGCCCTACCGAAACAACGGTAGTCAGCACGATCTCGCCCCAGTTGTCGCCGGGTGACCCGGTGACTATCGGAGATGCAATAAAAGGAACCACCGCTCACGTCCTGGATCGGCGACTGCGTCCGGTACCGAACGGGGTGGCGGGCGAGTTGTATCTCTCCGGTGCCGGCGTCACCCGCGGTTACGGCGGCAAGCCGAGCTTGACGTCGAACAGATTTGTCGCCGACCCTTTCGCGGACGTACCTGCTCGCATGTATCGGACCGGTGACGTGGTGCGCCGAACGTCTGCGGGAGCAATGCAGTTCGTCGGTCGTAATGACTTTCAGGTCAAGATCCGTGGTTTTCGGATCGAGCTCGGCGAGATCGACAGTGCTCTCGCTGCACACCCGTCCGTCCGCTTCGCGATCACCATCGATCGTCCAGGAGACGGAGGCGAGGTTGCGCTGGTCTCGTATGTACGGCTCGGCCCCGATGCCCAGCCCAGTGTCGAGGAATTGACAGAGTTTGCCCGAAAAGCGCTGCCCAAGCACATGATTCCATCGTCGATAATGGTCGTCGACGAGGTCCCTCTCACTCCCGCCGGCAAGGTGGACCGAGCTCGGTTGCCGGAACCGATCTTCGCCCAGCGCGAGTATCGCGCTCCGGTGACTCCCGCCGAGATCGCTGTCGCTGCGGTGTTCCAGGAGATTCTGGGGGTCGAACGGGTCGGCAGAGACGACGACTTCTTCGAACTGGGCGGCAATTCGCTGTCCGCTACTCGGCTGGCAGCGCGAATCGGTGCGGCGTTCGAGGTCCAGTTCGGAGCGCGCGAGGTATTCGAGATTGCGACGGTTTCGGGACTGGCCACGGTTGTCTCCGAGCTCGATCATGGAGCGTACGAACCGCTCGGACCACAACACAGGCCCGATCGGATTCCACTGTCGTTCGCGCAGCAGCGTATGTGGTTCATCAATCGATTCGACCCCGAATCGCTGGCGTACAACGTTCCCTTGGCGATTCGGTTGAGCGGTGTACTCGATGTCCAGGCACTCACCGCCGCAATCGGTGACGTGATCCGACGGCACGAGGTGCTGCGGACCGTGTACCCGGAGATCGATGGGTCCGGTATTCAGATGGTGCTCTCGCCCGAAGAGGTGACCTCGCAATTTCGGCGCGAGGCAGTCGACGAGGGGGCATTGATCTCGCGACTGACCGACTTCTTCGCACGCGGCTTCGACGTCACCACCGAGGTGCCCCTGAGGTCCGCCCTGTTCGAGATCGACGGTGAGGACGCGGCAGCTGCGAGCGATGCTGTGCTGGTGCTCGTCGCGCATCACATCGCCTTGGACGGATTTTCGCTCGGCCCGTTGACCCGCGACATCATGACTGCCTATGCCCGTCGTGCCGCGGGTGAAGATGGCGGTCTGCCGCAGCTCGACGTGCAATATGCCGATTTCACTATCTGGCAACGCGCGGTGCTCGGCGAAGAAAATGATGCCGACTCCATTGTCTCACAACAGATTTCCTATTGGAAGGCCGCGCTCGTCGGAGTTCCGGAGCTGACGTCCTTGCCCACCGACCGGCCACGACCGGCGTCGGCGAGCGGTGCCGGTGCCGCCCATACGTTTTCGGTGGACGGCGCGGTGTCGACCGCACTGGACGAGTTCGCCCGAAGCCGCAACACCACCCCTTTCGTCGTATACGCGACGGCTCTGGCGGTCTCGCTCGCAACGACATCGGGGACGAACGACATAGTGATGGGAACCGCCGTCGCGGGTCGGGGCGAGAAGGCTCTCGACGAGTTGGTCGGAATGTTCGTCAACACACTGGTGTTGCGCAGCGACATCGACGGGCGGCGAACGTTGGTCGAGACGGTGGACTCTGTTCGCGACACCTCCCGAAGCGCGTTCGCGCACGCCGACATCCCCTTCGAGCGGCTGGTCGAGATCATCGACCCGCCGCGGTCGACGTCTCATACGCCGCTGTTCCAGGTGATGCTGACCCTCCAGAACCTCGAAGCGACCGAGTTCTCGCTGGCAGGACTGGACATCTCGGCTGTCGAATTGGATACGACTACAGCACAATTCGACCTCGCGCTGACTCTTGCTCCCGAACGGCAGGCGAACGACGGGACGATGAGCGGGACTTTCGTTTACGCTGCCGACCTCTTCGACGAGTCGACAGTTGCCTCCTTTGCTGCTCGCTTCGTCAAGGTGCTGCACGCGATCGCGGAGGAGCCCTCGGCCACGATACGTTCACTCGACCTCCGCAGCGCCGAGGAGAAGTCGGCCCTGGCGCGCTGGAACGACACCGCTCGCGCTCCGGCCCTCGGGACTGTGATGGACAGGTTCGACTCGCGGGTCGCCGATTCGCCTGATGCGCCGGCAATCGTTTTTCGCGACAGCACACGGACTTATGCGCAGTTCGCCTCGGATGTCCGTGCTCTGGCTCGCTACCTTGTGCAGGCCGGTGTCGGGCCTGAGATCCCGGTTGCAGTCGTCGGGCACCGTTCGTACGCGATGGTGCAATCCATCTATGCGATTCTGGCTGCTGGAGGCGCGTACGTTCCCATCGACCCGGAATGGCCGGCGGAACGTGTCGACTTCGTTCTCGGCGTAGCGGCACCGGCATTGGTGTTGACGACCGCGGCTGCGCCGGTACCACAAGGCAACCAGGCCGAGCCCCTGTCGATCCGACCACAGGTAGTGCAAGTCGACACGCTCGACTTGTCGGGATTCGCAGGCGGCCCTCTGCAGCCTGTCGAACTCGCCGCCCCGCTCAGGACGGATAATTCTGCCTACATCATCTTCACATCGGGCTCGACCGGTCGACCCAAGGGCGTGACCGTCTCGCACCGAGCCATCGTCAACCAACTCGACTGGTTGCAGGCAGAGTTTCGCGTCGATAAATCGGACCGGGTTCTGCAGAAGACCACCATCGGTTTCGACGCGTCGGTGTGGGAACTACTTCTACCGTTGGTAACCGGCGCGCAGTTGGTGCTGGCCGAGCCCGACGGCCACACCGATCCGCATTACTTGGCCGAAGTGATCGCGTCGCAGCAAATTTCGATTGCTCAATTCGTCCCATCGGTGCTCGCCCTGATGGTCGATACCCTCCGATCGAGTCAGTTCGCTTCCTTGCGCGCAGTGCTGGTCGGCGGTGAGCAGTTCCCGGGGCAGGTTGCTTCGGATATCCGAGCGCTCGGTGTCGCAGACGTACACAATGTCTACGGCCCCACCGAGACTGCCGTGCAGGTTGCTCATCACTCGAGTACCGACGTGGACGAATCCGTCGTACCGATCGGCGTGGCCGTCACGAACGTGAGGTTGCACGTTCTCGATTCCGGGCTTGTCGAGGCACCCGTGTCGGTCGTCGGCGAGCTGTACGTGGCGGGTATCCAGTTGGCGCGGGGGTACGCATCTCGGCCGGGCCAGACCGCGGAGCGATTCGTGGCCGACCCGTTCGGCGCGCCGGGAAGTCGCTTATACCGAACGGGCGATATGGTCCTTCGCCGTGCCGATGGTTCCCTCGTGTACGTAGGACGCCGTGATGATCAGATCAAACTGAACGGATTGCGGATCGAACTGGGCGAGATCGAGTCGGCACTGCGAGCCGATGAAGCCGTAAGCGCTGCTGCGGCGACTGTCGTCGACAACATCCTGGTCGGTTTCGTCGTACTCCACCCAGAACGTTCGTTCGACGAAGCTGCGATACTCGCCACCGCCGCCGCGCGACTTCCGCGCTACATGGTGCCTGCCACGCTCGTTGTGCTCGAACAGCTCCCGCGCGGATCCAGCGGCAAGATCGATCGAAAAGCCCTGCCGGCTCACCACTTCGCTCCTACCGTCACGTATCGGGAACCAACGTCCGATACAGAGACATTGCTGTCTTCGTTGTTCCAGGAAATTCTGGGCGTCGAGAAGGTCGGTGTAGACGACTCGTTCTTTGCGCTGGGCGGAGACAGCATCATGTCGATACAGCTCGTCTCGCGTGCGAAGTCGCGTGGAGTGTCTTTCAAGCCGCGTGACGTCTTCGAGTCGAGAACGGTGGCGAGACTGGCCGAGGCGGCCGTCGAATCGACTCCAGAAGACGCCCAGGTGCTGGTGGAAATCGACGGCGGGGGTGTCGGTGTCATGCCTACCACCCCGATCGTCGAGGCAATGATCGAGCGCGGATCGCAGTATTCTCGATTCACTCAGCAGGCCGCCCTCGAACTACCTGCGGGCATCGAACGAGAGGGAATTCTCGCGACGATTTCGGCCGTGGTGGACCACCACGACATGCTCAGGGCGCGATTGTCGCCCGGCGGCGGGCAGTACGGTATCGAGGTTTCTCCGGCGGGATCGATCGACGTGGACGCCTTGGTGCACCGCGTGGAGTTGGACGCAACCGCGAGCAGCGAGGCCGCTTCTGCAGCAGGATCGCGCGCGCTCGATGCTGCGGTCGCCGAACTGGCTCCGGACCGAGGCGTTGTACTGCAGTTCGTCTGGTTGGATTTCGGTCCGACCCGCCGAGGACGCATTCTGGTAGTGGCGCATCACCTTGTTGTCGACGGTGTGTCGTGGCGGATCCTCATTCCGGATTTCGTCACCGCGTGGGCCCAGTATTCGTCGGGAACCCCACTCGCGCTGGCACCGGTGGGAACGTCGATGCGGACGTGGAGCCATCGCCTGTACGCCGAGGCCAACAGCGACGAGCGCGCGGACGAAATCGCGCACTGGTGCCGAGTTCTGGAGGCGAGTGATCCACTCATCGGAAGCAGACCGTTCGATCCTCTCCAGGACCGACGATCGACCATGAAGTCGGTGTCGGTGTCCGTGCCGGCGGCCGTCACAGCGGGCATCTTGACGGACGTTCCCCGCATCATCAGGGGCGGTGTCAACGACGCTTTGTTGACGGGCCTCGCAATGGCGGTGGCCCAATGGCGACGGCAGCGGAGCGTGGACAGTGCGACCACACTGATCCTGTTGGAGGGACACGGTCGAGAAGAGGGCGTGGTTCCAGGCGCAGATCTCTCTCGTACCGTCGGATGGTTCACCACGGTATTTCCGGTCGCTCTGGATCTGACGAACCTCGACCTGGCGGACGCCTTCGCGGCAGGGGCTTCGGCAGGTGCAGCGCTGAAACGAGTGAAGGAACTACTGGCGTCGCTGCCCGACAAGGGAATCGGGTACGGACTCCTGCGCTATCTCCGACCCGATCCGCCGGCAGCCATGACGCGCACCACGCCACAGATTTCGTTCAACTATCTCGGTCGATACGGGTCGGCAGAGGCGACCGAGCATCTCGACATCGGTTGGGTGCCGGCCTCGGACATGGCGGACATCCAGACGGACCCGGACGATCTGGCCGCTGTAGCGCTGCTGGATATCAACGCGATGGTCGTCGGTGGACCTGACGGTGAGCAGTTGAACGCCAGCTTCGCCTATGCGTCGGGCACCGTGTCCGCCGAGGATGCGGAATCCATCTCGGCGTTGTGGGTCGACGCGCTGACCGCCCTCGTCCGTTTCTCGCACGGCGTCGAATCGGCAGGTCTGACGCCGTCGGACGCCCCGCTCGTGTCGGTGTCGCAGTCTGACATCGATATCTGGGAGGCCAGGTACGGCGCGCTCGACGACATCTGGCCGTTGACTCCGCTCCAAGCGGGGTTTCAGTATCACGCTCTCGCGGCGGGTGTCGACCCGGACGTCTACATGCCCCAGGTCGTGTTGATGCTCGGAGGTACGCTCGATGTCGAACGATTGCGCACTGCGGCGAATGCTCTGATCGCTCGGCATCAGAACCTTCGGACCGTGTTCGTCCAGGACCGAGACGGTCAACCCGCGCAACTGGTGTTACCCCGTAGCGGTGTGCAATTCGACGAATTCGATCTACGAGCCATGTCGGAACCCGAGCGCGATGCCCGCTGTGCCGAGATCGTCGAGGCCGACCGGCTTCGGAGGTTCGACCTCGAATCCGGCCCGTTTCTGCGGTTCGCAGTGATTCGTATGGCGGATGGCGATTACCGTCTGGTCGTTACCGATCACCACATCGTTCTGGACGGCTGGTCGATGCCGATCGTGCTTCGTGAACTGCTTGCCCTGTACGCATTGCGCGGCGACGACTCGGTGCTGCCGCGTCCACGGCCGTATCGCTCTTTCCTGTCCTGGTTGAACAGCCGGGACGATCGCCTTGCGCTCGAGGCGTGGAGCGCGGCGTTCGACGGTGCGACAGAACCGACTCTCGTGGCAGGGAGCGTTCGCACATCCGTGACCGGTTGGGCTTCGGTGCTCGAGGCGAGTGTGCCGGAGACGGTCACGGCAGCACTCACCGAACGCGCGGGACGTCTCGACGTCACCGTCAATACCCTTGTTCAAGGTGCCTGGGCGCTGTTGCTCGCGCGAACCATGGGACGCGACGACGTGGTGTTCGGTGCGACTGTGTCCGGTCGACCCGGCGAGATCGATGGGGTCGAGAACATGGTGGGCTTGTTCATCAACACGGTCCCGGTGCGGATTCGTGTGCGAGCAGGCGACACGGTCGACGAATTTCTGCAGCGCATCCAGCGTGAGCAGGTCGAGCTTCTCGAACACCAGCACGTGAGTCTGAGCGAGATTCGAGGTTCGGTCGGCACTGCCGCCGATTTCGACACGCTCACAGTGTTCGAGTCGTATCCCGTCGACGAATCCGCAATTGCTCAGCAATCGGCGTCGATAGACGGCCTTCGTGTTCTGGGCATGACGTTTTCGGAGTCGACCCATTACCCGATCGCACTCCGCATCACCGCGGGAGCACGGATTCACGTGCGGCTCGAGCATATGAGCGACGTGGTGGATATCGCCGCTGCGAACCATCTGGTCAGGTCTTTCACTGCGATGTTGGAGTCTTTCTCCTCCCCGCACGGAGCCGAGATCGACGCGCTGATCTCGGGACTCGAACCGATCGACGCCCGGCCCTGGCCGGTGCCGACGCATCCTCCGACGTCCGGCACGACAGACGAGGATGACAGGGCGGTATCGAGAGTATGTGCGTCGGTGCTCGAAACCGATCACATCTCACTCGACAGCAGTTTCTTCGAGCTCGGTGGCACCTCGCTCGGCGCAATGGCGCTGTCGAAATTGCTGGGAGAGGCTCTGGGGCGTCCGGTACCACTTCGGGCCGTGCTCGAGGCACCGTCTGTCGGTGCGTTGGCCGATGCCGAGTTCGTTGCGTTCTTCGATCGGTAGGACCACCGAATCCTGGCCCGGCTTTCGACGCACCGGTTTCATCGAAATCCGACCGGTCCGTGTGGCCGGTGGCCGATGCACAAGCGCAGGGACAGTATTCTCGGGAAGTCGAGGGTTATCGGGCCTGGGGACTTGGCCAGACGCTTCTATTCACCGTCGGCCGGGGAGCGGGGAGCGGGGAGCGGGGAGGCTGAACTGAATGGTTGTGGGGAACGGCGCTGATCGAGCTCGGTCGGCCGACGAACTGCGGCAGCTCGTCGCCGCCGCCGCTCGAATGGCGCCGTCCAGGTCCGTCCTGCAAGCGGGTGAGACGTCCGTCAGTCTTGGAGAACTCGACGGAACCCTGGACCGGATTGACGGTGAGATGGGTGGTGTTCTGGGTGCCGACTCACTGCTGCCGCTCGCATTGGCCGAGTTGGGTCTTCTGGACGACGCCGACGGGGCCTACGAGCGAACGATCGCCGAAATATCGACGCAGACCGGGGCAGTGGTCGGCGTCGATCCGACCGGGTGCTCGGACAACCACGACCAACACGTCGTAGAAGCGAATACAACGACCCTCCTTGCCGACTTCGAGCACTGCGTCGCTCGGTGTCCCGACCGGACAGCCGTGACGTTCGAGGATCGTTCGCTCACCTATCGCGAACTGGATCGGGCATCGAACCGCGTCGCTCGCCACCTGCTGGACGTAGGCGTGACTCCCGATCGCGCCGTAGGCCTGGCGATGCGAAGGTCGCTCGATCTTGTCGTGGCCATGTACGGAATCATCAAAGCGGGTGGGGCTTACATACCGCTCGATACCGAACATCCGACCGACCGCCTGACCTACATGCTCGACACCGCTCGGCCCGTCGTCGTCATCGCCGACCGCGACGGTGCTGCAAAGATCCCACCTGTCGCTCCGGTGATCGACATCGGGGCTTTCGAGAACATCGATGACCGTGAGCTGACCGAAGCCGAGCGCCCTGCCCTGAATCCGGACAGTTTGGCCTACGTGATCTTCACGTCGGGTTCGACAGGTCGTCCGAAGGCAGTGGCGGTGTCGCACTCGGCAATCACCGCAAACCTTCGGTGGCGTCAACGCGAGTATGCGTTGGATTCGACCGATGTCGTTCTGCAGAAGACTCCATTCACATTCGATGTATCCGTCTGGGAGTTCTTCTGGCCACTACAAGTGGGTGCGCAGCTATTGCTCGCAGAGCCCGGCGGCCATCTCGACCCGGTGTACTTGGCCGAGCTGATCTTTCGCCGAGGCGTCACGGTCGTGCATTTCGTTCCGTCGATGCTCGCAATATTCGTCGACACATCTGCCGTGTCCTCGCTTGCTTCCCTCCGACACGTCTTCGCCTCGGGTGAAGAACTGCCGTCGGCTACGGCTGCCCGTTTCGAGGCGGTCTCCGGGGCGCAGCTCCACAACCTGTACGGTCCGACTGAAACGGCAGTCGACGTCACTTATCATCCCGTGCACGCCAACGGTTCCGGGCCGGTTCCGATCGGCATGCCTGTCGATGACACCGAACTGAGAGTGCTCGATTCCGGACTGCATCCGGTGCCTCCCGGTGCAGTCGGAGAGCTCTACATCACCGGTGTGCAGTTGGCGCGCGGATACATGAACAGCCCGGTGGCGACGGCAAGCCGATTCCTGGCGGATCCATTCGGATCGGGCAGCCGGATGTACCGAACGGGCGATCTCGTGAGGCAATCCGCGGACGGTGTGTCCACCTTCCTCGGGCGGACAGATTTTCAGGTGAAGCTGCGAGGGCTGCGCATCGAGCTCGGTGAAATCGAATCGGTGCTGGGGGAGCGCGAGGACGTCTCGCAGTGCGTCGTCGTCGTCCGCGAGGACACGCTCGTGGCTTACGTCGTACCGACTCGCGAGTCGACGGTCGACCCCGACGACATCAAAAAGGACCTCGGTCGAAGGCTGCCCGCGTACATGGTGCCCACCTCGGTGCGGGTGCTCGACAGCATGCCGCTCGGGCCGTCCGGAAAACTGGACCGCGGTGGGTTGCCGGCGCTCGAATCTGTACCGACCCGTTTCGTCGAGCCTCGCACCGACACAGAAGCAACCGTTGCGGCGCAGTTCGGCGGAGTCCTGGGTGTCGGTCGGGTCGGGCGCGACGACGACTTCTTCGCGCTGGGCGGAAACTCCCTCGACGCAACTCGATTGATTGCTCGCCTCAACGAGTTGCACGACGTCCGAGTGTCCGTCAGGGATTTCTTCGACTGCTCCACGGTGGCGGGCACAGCTGCACTCATCGAGACCGTGGCAGGCAGCCCCGAGCCGCCGAGGCCCCTGCTCGCGAGTAGGCAGCCCTGGCCTGAGCACATTCCACTGTCCTATCCGCAACAGCGGATGTGGTTTCTTCATCGCCTCGATCCCCAATCCTCCGTCGACAACATCGCGTCGGTAGTGCGATTGACGGGTCGGCTGGACGTCGACTCGTTCGAGAAGGCCGTCGGTGATGTCGTCTTCCGGCACGCCCCGCTTCGCACTCGGTACCCGGAAATCGACGGCCGCGGTTCGCAGGCGATCGAGTCGATCGACGGCGCGGTGATCGATTTCCTGACGTTGCCCATCGACGAATCCGACATTGCCCGCCGCGTCGAAGAAGCCGTAAGAGCGCCCTTCGACTTATCACAGAAACCTCCCTTCCGCGTTCGTCTGCTCGCGATGGACGGATTACGACACATGCTCGTCGTAGTCGTTCATCACATCACCGCAGACGGATATTCGATGATCCCGCTGACTCGGGACGTGATGACCGCCTACGAAGCGCGGACCGCGGGCGAAACACCTGGCTGGCAACCGCTCTCGGTCCAATACCCCGACTACACGCTGTGGCAACGGGACACCCTCGGTTCCTCGGATGATTCCGGTTCCATGCTTCACACGCAGGAGGCCTATTGGGCGTCGGCGCTGTCGGAACTCACCGACCCGGCAATCGTGCCGACGGACCGGCCGCGGCCGGCAGTGTCCTCGGGACGCGGAGCTCGACATGTCCTCACTCTGAATTCGTCTGTTGCAGAAGGCATTGCGGACCTCGCGCGCAGATCGAACGTCACGTCGTTCATGGTTGTCCATGCGGCATTGGCGGTGCTACTGGCTCGGATATCCGACAACACCGACATCGTGGTGGGCACACCTGTAGCAGGCCGAGGCGAGGCTGCGTTGGACGACATGATCGGGATGTTCGTCAATACAGTGGTTCTGCGGACCACAGTCGGGCACGTGTCGAGTTTCGAGCAGGTTCTGGCGAGCGTCCGCGACGGGGATCTGAGTGCATTCGCCAACGCAGATGTCCCGTTCGAGCGGGTAGTGGAGATCGTGGACCCACCCCGGGCCAACGGAATTCATCCGATCTTTCACGTGCTGCTGGCATACGGGGCGGTCGGCGCAAACACGTTCGAGCTCGCCGGACTGGCTGTCGAACCGATAGCCGTAGATGCTGTCTCGGCGAAATTCGACCTCGAAATCACTGTCGGCGAAACTCGAACTCCAGCAGGCGCTATCGGGATCGACGCCACGATCACATACGCGACGGACCTCTTCGATGCGACTTCTGTCGGTGTCCTCGCCGTCCGGTTCGTGCGAGTGCTCGAATCGGCAATCGCCAATCCAGCAGGGCGCGTCTGCGACATCGAGCTGCTCGGCCGCGGCGAGCGTGCCTGGCTCGTGGAAGACCTCAACGCCACCGACCATCCGGTGCCCTCGCAGCCGACTCTCGTGTCGATGTTCGGCGCAAGAGTCGCCGCGTCGCCCGGCGCTCCCGCGGTGACATTCGGGGACACGTCGTTGACCTACGCCGAGTTTGCCGATCGGGTCAACAGGCTGGCGCGACTGCTGATCTCGCGAGGTGCGGAGCCGGAAGTACGCATCGCTGTTGCCCTCGAGCGATCCATGGAGATGCTGATCTCCATCTATGCGATCATCGAGTCGGGTGCCGCCTACGTTCCGATCGACCCTGGGCTGCCGCCCGATCGAATTTCGTACATGCTCGAGACATCCGGATCGGCCCTGGTTCTGGCCGATTCCGATGGGGGGAGCTTCGGGGCGGTTCCGGTTATTCCGGTCGACGGTGTCCGCACGCAGTCGTTTTCTGGCGAGCCGGTCACGGACGAGGATCGTCGTGCGCTCCTGTTGCCCGAGAACGCCGCGTACGTGCTGTTCACATCGGGGTCGACAGGCAGGCCCAAGGGCGTGACCGTCTCGCATGAAGCGATCGTCAATCGACTCGTGTGGATGCAAGCTCGGTACGGCATCGAAGCGCGAGACATAGTGGTTCAGAAGACGCCGGTGACATTCGATGTCTCGGTCTGGGAGCTGTTCTGGCCGTTGCAGATCGGTGCCCGGTTGGTAATCGCGCGCCCGGATGGCCATCGCGATCCCGTGTACCTCGCAGAGCTGATGGGCGACGAAGGCGTCACTGTTGCACACTTCGTTCCGTCTATGCTGGCGGTGTTCGCGGCCGAGCCGAAAGCGGCGCACGTGACTTCGCTGCGATGGTTGTTCTCCTCGGGGGAGGCTCTTCCGGCGACGACGGCCCGAGCTGCGACGGCGGTGTTGTCGTCCGCTGTGCTGGTCAACCTCTACGGCCCGACCGAAGCCGCCGTCGACGTGACACATCATGAGTTCTCCGAAGTCGATGTCGCATCGGTTCCGATCGGCCGGCCGGTATTCAACACCCGCGTGTACGTTCTCGACAGCCGGCTCCGGCCCGCTCCCACCGGCGCACAGGGCGAGCTGTACCTCGGCGGCATACAACTTGCACGAGGGTACGTCGCCCGTCCTGACCTGACAGCCGACCGGTTCGTTGCCGACCCTTTCGGCACCGGGACTCGTCTGTACCGCACCGGCGACGTGGCGCGATGGACCGCGTCGGGAGATCTCGAGTACGTAGGCCGGGCAGACTTCCAGGTGAAGTTACGTGGACTTCGAATCGAACTCGGTGAGATCGAGAACGCGCTGATGGCCCAGCCTTCCGTGTCGCAAGCCGCCGTGACCGTATACGGTGATCGACTCATTGCTTACGTCATTCCCGACGGACCCTCGCTTGTCGACGTCGATTCTCTCAAGAAGCATGCCGCAATCACGCTGCCGGACTACATGATTCCGTCCACCGTGTTGGTTCTCGATACGTTCCCAACGGGGCCGACGGGCAAGCTGGACCGAAAAGCATTGCCGAAGCCCGTGTTCGAGACACGGGAGTTCAGCCAGCCGGTGACCGAAACCGAACGCATCGTCGCCGGCGTATTCGCGGACGTCCTCGGCTCGCCGAGGGTCGGGCGAGACGACGACTTCTTCGCGCTCGGCGGTAATTCACTGATCGCGACACAAGTGGTTGCCCGCGTCGGCGCGCTCGTCGACGGACAGGTGCCGGTGCGCGCTCTGTTCGACGCGAGCACGGTGGCCGGACTTGCCTCGATTGTCGAGAAGACGGCCGGCTCGGGGGGCCGGATACCGCTGGAGACAGGCCGTCGGCCCTCACCCGTTCCTCTGTCGCCGGCGCAACAGCGCATGTGGTTCCTCGATCGATTCGAGCCGGACTCGGCTGCGTACACCATTCCCGTCGTCGTCCGGCTGAACGGGCAACTCGACGTGTCGGCACTGGCCCAGGCCATCGACGACGTCCGTGATCGGCACGAATCGCTTCGTACCGTCTACCCCGAGATCGACGGCGTCGGCCACCAAGAGACCCTGTCACCGGCCGACAGTCCGTCGCGGTTCGACGTCGCCGACTGTTCCGAAGACGAAGCGCACCAGTTGATTCGCGACATGATCATGGGTGGCTTCGATCTTGCCGTCGCTGCGCCCTTCCGCGCAGGGCTCTACCGACTCTCTGATTCCGAATACGTTCTTGCTGTCGTTGTGCACCACATCGCAGCGGACGGGTTCTCCGTCGGGCCGCTGATGCGGGATGTCGTCGGGGCGTACTCGGCGCGGATGTCAGGTTCCGCGCCGGACTGGGAGCCGCTGCCCGTCCAATACGCGGATTACGCGGTGTGGCAACGCGACATGCTCGGTGACGAAGGCGCTGACGACTCACTGGCTCACCGACAGATCCATTACTGGACCGGTGCGCTCGAAGGCATTCCCGAGCAACTCGACCTACCCACGGATCGGCCGCGTCCTGCCGTGCCCAGCGAACGTGGAGGGTTGCACGCCTTCGATATCGGTGCCCACACGCATCGGTCGATCGTCGCGCTCGGCCTCGAGCTCGGATGCACTCCATTCATGGTCGTGCACGCCGCATTTGCGATTCTGCTCGGCCGAATGTCCGGTACCGAGGATGTGGCAATCGGAACACCGATCGCGGGGCGCGGAGAGCGCGTGCTCGACGACTTGATCGGCATGTTCGTCAACACACTCGTTCTGCGTGTTCGCGTTCCCGCCGGAATGACATTCGAAGAGATGCTCACCGAAGTCCGCGAAAGGGACCTCGATGCATTCGCAAACTCGGACGTCCCGTTCGAGCGTCTTGTCGAGATTCTGGACCCGCCACGATCGACGGCACGTCAGCCTCTGTTCCAGGTCATGCTCGCTTTCCAGAACCTCGAGCGCAGCACAGTCGAGTTGCCGGGCATCGCCGCGGCGGGTATGGAATTGGAAACCGGACTGTCGAAATTCGACCTGTACCTGACGATCTCCGAGCGGTTCGACGGCGCGGGGGAGCCGCAGGGAATGATCGGGCAGTTCCTCTACCTCACCGATCTCTTCGACGAAGAGACCGTCGGGGCGATGGGCGTGCGGTTTCTTCGGATAGTCGAGGCCGTTGTGACCGACCCTGCTGTCGTGATCGGCGACATCGATCTCCTCGTCGGCACCGAGCGACGGACCGTGCTGGAAGAGTGGAGCGGTACCGCTACCGAGACAGATCAATCGCTGTCGACCGACGAGCTGCTCCTGGACCGCTTTCAGGAGCGCACCCGTATCGCACCCGACGCCGTCGCCATCAGCTTCGAACACCGATCGCTGTCCTACGGCGAGTTCGCCGCGAGGGTCGACAGGCTAGCCCGACTACTGATTTCGCGAGGTGTCGGTCCCGAAACGGTCGTTGCAGTGGGCACCACACGTTCGGTGGAGATGCTGGTGGGTATCTATGCGGTGCTTGCAGCAGGCGCAGCGTATGTCCCGCTCGACCCCGGCCAACCGTCGGACCGAGTTCGGCGAGTGGTGCGCACAGCGGGTGTCGCTGTGCTGCTTGCGATTCCGGGAGAGCAGTGGGATCTCGACGAAGTCACCGTCATCGAGCTGAACGAGACCGACGATTCACCGGACTCGCCGGCCGCGAACATCGAGCGGAGGGTTCGGACAGATCCGGACTCGGCGGCATATGTGTTGTTCACGTCCGGTTCGACCGGACAGCCGAAGGGCGTGACGGTGAGCCATCGCGCGATCGTCAACCGACTGAACTGGATGCAGACCCAGTACGGACTGGGGCGAGAAGACGTGGTTGTCCAGAAGACGCCCGCGACATTCGACGTGTCGGTCTGGGAACTGTTCTGGCCCCTGCAAATCGGGGCCACTCTGGTCATAGCGGCACCGGGCGGACACCGTGACCCTCGATACCTGGCCGACCTGTTCGAAACCCGGTCGGTAACAGTCGCGCATTTCGTCCCCTCCATGCTGTCGTTGTTCGCAGCCGAATCCACGGCGCTCTCGGGGCTCGGCCTGCGTTGGGTCTTTGCATCCGGTGAGGCGCTACCGGCGTCGACCGCACGCAGGTTGACGGAGCTGCTGTCCGGTGTCCGGCTGGCGAACCTCTACGGACCTACCGAGGCGGCGGTCGATGTCACATTCCATGAATTTCAGACGTGCGATACCGCCGGCGTGCCGATCGGCAGGCCTGTAACCGGCAACCGCGTGTATGTGCTGGATCAGCGTTTGTCTCCGGTACCACCTGGCGTGGTCGGGGAGCTGTATCTCGCTGGAGTTCAACTCGCCCGCGGCTACGCGTCCATGCCGGAGCTGACCGCAGAACGTTTCGTCGCGGACCCATTGGGTGGTCGTGGTGAACGTGCCTATCGCACAGGCGACATGGTTCGGTGGAACCGAGACGGCGAACTCGAATACGTGGGTCGTCGAGATCAGCAGATCAAATTGCGTGGACAGCGCATCGAACTCGGTGACGTCGAAGCTGCATTGGTCGCGCACCCCGCCGTTGCGCAGGCGGCCGCGGTCCTGCACAACGACTCGATGGTCGGTGACACACTCGTCGGCTACGTGGTTGCCGAGACCTCATCTTCCGTCGATCCTGCTGACGTTCGCCGCGTTGCCCTCGCCCGCGTCCCCGCATACATGGTTCCGACGACCATCGGGGTGCTGGCCGCGCTCCCCGTCGGTCCCAACGGCAAGCTGGATCGGAAAGCCCTGCCGGAGCCAGAATTCGCGGTGACGGCTTTTCGGAAGCCGTCGACCCTTATCGAAGAAGCTGTCGCAGAAGTTTTCGCCGACTTGCTGGGCGTACCTCGAGTGGGCTTGGACGATGATTTTTTCGTGCTCGGTGGGAACTCCCTCATCGCTACCCGAGTTGTCGCGCGACTGGGAGTTTCACTCGACACCACGGTGCCCCTTCGGACGTTGTTCGAGGCCCCAGATGTGGCGTCATTGGCAGCGCGGATCGAGAACGGCGGAGGCCGAGCGGGGCGTCCAGCGATCACCGCGCGCAGCAACCCGGATGCGAATGTTCCGCTGTCACTGGCACAGCAGCGAATGTGGTTCCTCAACCGACTGGATCCGGACTCCGCCGTTCACAATGTGCCGGTGACGATACGTCTCGATGGCGATCTCGACGTAGTGGCGTTCAGGCGGGCTTTCCAGGATGTGATCGACCGACACGACATCCTCCGAACCGCGTATCCGGACATCGACGGAATTGGTTATCAGACAATAGAACCCGATCCGAGCGGTCCAGTTCTTCGCGTCGAGGACGTGACTGCGGAGCAACTGCCTGCAGTTGTACGCGCGGAAGTGAACAGCGGATTCGATGTGACGCGCAATGTTCCCATCCGGGCGGTCTTGCTCCGCCAGTCCTCGGTCGCGCACGTGTTGGTGCTTGTGGCGCATCATATTTCGGTCGATGGATTCTCCGTAGGGCCGCTGACCCGTGACCTCGTCCGCGCCTACGCTGCGAGGACGAGCGGGCAGGTGCCTGGATGGGAGCCCTTGGCGCTGCAGTATGCGGACTACGCCGTATGGCAACGTGGCTTCTTGGGGTCCGAAGACGACTCGACTTCCCAAGCTGCTGCTCAAGTCGCTTACTGGACAGAACGGCTCGCCGATCTCCCCGAACAACTGGACCTGCCCTTCGATCATGCGCGCCCCGCGCAAGCAACGGGCGATGGGGCGGCGACCACGATCGCCGTCGATTCCGAGATGCGCTCGAAGGTATCGCAATTGGCGCTCGAAGTAGGGGCAACACCGTTCATGGTCGTACATGCGGCGCTTGCAGTGTTGCTTGCGAAACTTTCGGGCAGCGCAGACATTGCGGTGGGAACCCCGGTGGCCGGTCGAGGTGACACCGAGCTCGACAACATGATCGGTATGTTCGTCAACACTCTGGTGCTGCGTACCGGCATAGATCAGGCGGCTTCGTTCGTCGACGTCGTCGGCCACGTCCGTGACGTCGACCTGTCCGCGTTCTCGAATGCCGATATTCCGTTCGAGAGAGTCGTAGATGCTGTGGCTCGGGACCGGTCGCGCGCCAGGCACCCACTGGTTCAGGTCATGCTCACTTTTCAAAATCTCGGACAGGCACATCTCGAACTGCCGGGTCTGACGATAAGCGGGATTGAACAGGAGGTCACCTCCGCCAAATTCGATCTGCAGGTCACCGTGTCCGATTCTCTACACGAGACTGGTCTCGATCCCGGCTGGCACTTCGAGTTCGTTTACGCTACAGAGCTGTTCGAGCAAAGAACGATGGACGCCATCGTCGCCGGCTTCGTGCGCGTGCTCTCGGGCTTACTCGCATCGCCCAAGCTGCCCATCGGCGACATTGCCGTTGCTGCGCAGGCAGAGCTGGACATGCTCGTGCAGGACTGGCGCTCGAGCGGCACCGATCGACTCCTGGAGCACGACACTCTCATCGACGCATTCGCCGCGACAGCGGCGTTATCACCCGACAGCATCGCCGTCCGGTACGACGGTCGATCCGTTTCATACGGTGAGCTCGTCCGCCGCGTCGACACTCTCGCGCGTCGATTGATCGAAGTCGGAGCGCAGCCCGATCGTGTGGTGGCCGTCTCGCTCCCACGGTCGATCGAGCTCATCGTTGCGCTGCTCGCCGTGTCTGCGTCCGGTGCTGCGTACTTACCCATCGATCCCGCATACCCTGCCGACCGCATCGAGTTCATGGTTGACGACGCACAGCCCGTCGTCGCCGTCACTGCGGGTGCGGCAGCACAATTCGGCTCCGTACCCGTCGTCGACGTCGGCGGCGAATCGACCGGTTCTGCCGATCCCGGATTGCCGTCCGACCTCGACCGAACGGCACCGCTGACGTCCGAGAACATGGCGTACGTGATCTATACGTCCGGATCGAGTGGACGACCCAAGGGCGTAGCCGTCACGCATGGCAACGTTTTACGTCTGTTCGCGAACACGGCGTCGATGTTCAGTTTCGATGCAGACGATGTGTGGACGATGTTCCACTCGTACGCATTCGACTTCTCCGTGTGGGAAATGTGGGGACCGCTGATTCACGGCGGCACACTGGTGATCGTCGATTACCTCACCAGCCGTTCACCCGACAAATTCCACGACCTCGTTGTCGACGAGCACGTCACCGTGCTGAATCAGACGCCGTCTGCGTTCCACCAGTTCGCCGAAGTGGACCGCTCGAAGCCGGCCGACTCGTCGGTTCTGCGATACGTACTCTTCGGTGGCGAGGCCCTCGAACCTCGCAGGCTGCGGGGGTGGATCGAGCGGCACGGTGACGGTTCCACGGTGGGTCCCGGCGCGGCGGCACCGGGCCCGGCACTATTGAACCTCTACGGCATCACCGAAACGACCGTGCACGTCACCACCCGCCGCATCACCTCGCGAGACCTGCGGTCGACTTCGGTCATCGGTGTTCCCATCCCCGGCCTACGCGTCTACGTGCTGGACCGCCGCCTGCGCCCGGTCGCAGTGGGCGTAGCGGGTGAAATGTACGTTGCTGGTGGACAATTGGCCCAGGGATACCTCGGACGCGCCGCGCTTTCCGCAACCAGGTTCGTCGCGGATCCGTTCGATGCCGACGGCGGACGGTTGTACAGAACGGGTGACCGCGCTCGGTGGGTCGCACCCGTCGCACCCGATACACGCGGTGAGCTCGAGTACCTTGGCCGCATCGACCTCCAGGTGAAGGTACGCGGCTTCCGAATCGAACTCGGCGAAGTGGAGGCAGCCGTTGCCTCGCTCGAAGAGGTTTCTGCTGCTGCCGTCGTCGTGCGAGAAGACTCCGTCACCGGTGATTCACTCGTCGCCTACGTCGTTCTCGTGGACACGTCGGCCGACCTCGATCGAGTGCGCCGGGGCGTTGCAGTTCAGCTTCCGGACTACATGGTGCCCTCTTTCTTCGTCGCGATCGATGCCATCCCGCTGACGGTCAACGGAAAGCTCGATCGGAAGGCACTTCCCGCACCTATCAACAGCACGAGCATCTTTCGACCGCCGGCCACCGATGTCGAACGGGCCGTTGCGACGGTCTACGAGGAGGTGCTCGGACTCGACCGAGTGGGTGCAGACGACGACTTCTTCTTGCTCGGTGGTAACTCACTCGGCGCAACTCGGGTTGTGGCTCGGCTGAGCGCGCTGCTGAACACCACCGTGACAGTCCGACTGTTGTTCGAGGCCTCGACGGTCGCCGAACTGGCTGTCCGGCTGTCTGCACATGTCGGCACAGGTGCTCGCCCCGCGCTCACTCGCAAACCCCGGCCCTACATCCTCCCTCTCTCCTACGCGCAGCAGCGCATGTGGATCGCCAATCGTCTCGACCCTGGTTCGACCGCCTACAACATCTCACTTGCACTGCGCCTGAGCGGGAGCCTCGATACGTTCGCTCTCGCCGACGCGCTTCGGGATGTGGTCGAGCGCCACGAAACGCTGCGCACTCGCTACCCCGAGGTGGATGGCGTGGGGAGTCAACAGATTCTGCACGTGGATGACGTCGATCTCGAGCTCGACGCCGAGTCGATCGGCGAAACCGAAGCGGCGCTCCGCATTCGCACTCTCGTTGCGACGACATTCGACGTCACCGCGGCGGTTCCCGTACTGGCCCGGCTGCTTCGAATATCAGGGGTCGAGCACCTGCTCGTCCTCGTCGTTCATCACATCGCGGCAGACGGCTTTTCCATCGGTCCGCTCACCCAGGACCTGATGACCGCGTATTCTGCTCGTTGCGCAGGCCGGCCGTTGCCTTGGCAACCGCTCGAGGTCCAGTACGCGGATTATGCACTGTGGCACCGCAGAGTCTTGGGCGACGATTCGGATTCGAACTCCAACATTTATGCGCAAGAACGGTTTTGGCGTAGGACCTTGGCGGACTTGCCGGAGCAGTCGGGTATCGTGGGCGACCGCCCGCGGACTTCGACGCCGACCCGACGGGGTGCCTCGCACGAATTCGTCTTCGACTCCGAGATCGTCGAGTCGATGACGTCGGTGGCTCGATCACACAACGCGACGTTGTTCATGGCGCTGCACTGCGCCGTCGCGGTTCTGCAGGCCAAGTTGTCGGGTGACGAAGATGTGGCCATCGGCACCCCGGTCGCCGGGCGCGGCGAATCAGCGCTCGACATGCTGGTCGGAATGTTCGTCAACACCCTGGCGCTACGCACACCGGTCCCCGGTGCTGCGACCCTGACCGAGGTCCTCGAGTCGATTCGTGATCGTGATCTGGATGCTTTCGCGCACGCCGATGTTCCCTTCGAGAGGGTGGTCGACCTTCTCGATCCGCCGCGGTCGGTAGCCCGATCTCCATTCTTCGACGTCGTGGTCGCACTTCAGAACCACGAGCCTGCGTTGTTGGATCTCGAGGGCTTGTCGATCTCGGGGCTCGACAGTGGTGAACGAACCGCGAACTACGACCTCCAGTTCATCTTCTCCACTGCGCTCGCCGAGTCTGAACATTCCGTGCTCACCTGCTCACTCGTGTACGCGCAGGATCTGTACGACCCGACCTCGGTCGAGACTCTCGCTCTTCGCTTGACGTCGATCGTGCGTACTTTGGCGCAGGCCCCGGATACTACCGTGCACGATATCGACATCCGCACCGAAGCCGAACGAGAGGAGACAAGGTCCTCGCCGTCTTCGGATGCAATACCGATTTCCTGGACGCTCCCTCAGATGATGGACACCGTGGTGGAGGCCGAGCCCGACGCACCGGCAATCGTCAGTGCGGGAGAGGAATTGCGCTACCTCGAGGTTTCTCAGCGGGCTGCTCGTCTTGCCCGTTATCTCGTCTCGCGACATATCGGCCCGGGCGACCATGTGTCGATCGATATGCCGTTCTCGGCCGACTACGTCGTGACTGCATGGGCCGTGTGGCAGTCAGGCGCATCGATCATGTTGGGAGAGGCCGACAGGCATGACGCAGTTGTCGTTTCCATGGCGTCGACAACACGGGAAAGACCGGACGGGCCGACCATCTCGCTTCGAGATCCCGAGGTAACAGCAGCGATTGCGTTGCAGTCGACGCGGCCGGTGGATTTTGCATCGCGCACCGGACAGCTCGATGCGGATGCAACCGCAGTGCTCCTCGACGGAAGCCTTCGGCGTGTCGTCACGCAGCGCGAGTCGCTGGTCGCGGCCGCGGCGGCAATGAAGAAGTGGTCTGTGACGTACGAGTCCCGTCTGCTCGTTGCGTCTCCTCGCGTCGAATCGGCGGAGCGTTCCGGCACAGATACGGCCGATTCGTCAGCGGACCACACACCGGAGTGGCTCATATTCGCTCTGCTGGTAGCGCTGTCGGCTGGCGCAGCACTGGTCATGGACGAGTCAACGCTGGAGCTTTCCGATGTGATCGAGCAGAACTGGGTGACTCACGTCATCTCGTCAGGGCACGAGGACGTTGGACAACACTGGGAGCTCGAGGGAGTGATCGAAACCGATTCGGCACCGTCGTGGTAGTTGCCAGGACGGGGAACTGCGCTTCGGGTGTTGAGCCGACCGCTGACATGGAGCCCAACTGGCTCCGGTCAGCGGTTGGCCAAAACGTCAGGAGCAGGCGGGCGCGCCCGCCGCTACGTATTCGGGATCGAGTGCCGAATAGACCATCGATGCGACGGTAGGGTCCGACGTCAGCCCGAGATGGGTCGCCTTGCTGGTGGGACATTCGTCCTGAACCCAAAGGTTGTCGACAGACCCCGATGCCGTATTGAGGAACGTACGCTCAGGAGGCGTGACGATCTCATCGAATTTGGTGGCTATCACCGTGTACTTCACATTCGGTAACGCTTCGCTGTTGGCGTTCAGTTTGCTCAGGAACGGCGATCCGATCAGCTGCTGTGAGCCGGCGGTACCGAACAACAGTTGCTCGGAGATAATTTTAGGCAGCCCCAGCGACTTGGCTGCGAGGAACAGTTGCTGCAGGCCGTTGAAGCTCGTGCCGTGGTTCGTCGCCCCGAGGGTGATGAGATTGTCGACCTTGTTCAGGTCAGGGTTGGCAGCGTCGGCACCACCGTCGAACTTCAGGTACTGACGGGCAACAACGCCACCCTGAGAATGGCCGACCATGTCTACCTGGGGCGCGCCCGTAGTGGCGATGACAGCATCGACGAACTCCGAGAGCTCGTCGGCGGAGTCGGCGATGTCGCCGACACCCCAAGCCACGTAGCTCGGATCCCAGAAGGCGGATTGCATGCCGTAGTCGAGCGCGAACACGCAGTAACCCTGTCCGGCCAGCTCAGGTGACAGCGTCGACCACGTGGACGACATGTCCATGTCGGTACCGTGCACAAGAACCACCGGCCGGGGATGCGCAGCGGACGGAATGCAGGACCAGTCGTTCGCCCCGGGGGGCGGCGGGCCCATTCGATCGAACGAGGGCGGCAGCGGCGATGCGGCTGGTTGTGCATCGGCCGTGGAAGCAAACAGTGTGCTGAAGGACAACAAGAGAGACGCCACAACTCCCAAGAGAAGTATTCGGTTCACCTTGTTCACTCTGTATTTGCCTTTCGCTCACTTGAATTGTTCGCGTCTCTTGTGGAGAAGTGGTCGAACAACTGCAAGTGCAAGGGTAACAGGTTCGGCGAGACTGAAAAATTGCCGTAAGTGCGGCCACCAAGGGCCCGCGACGCTTGTTGTATCGGCGAATTGCGGCAAGAGTAGAGGGTGAAACAATCCGAACAACCAGAAACAGTTTTGCCAAACAGGCATAGTGACCATTGCTCCCGAGGGAATGCCGCTCATCGCATCGAGTGCAGCCCACACCGGTCGGGCGGCCACGACGGGCATTCAACTGACGTCGACAGTGGTGGAGAAGGGTCTGCGGACCCTCGACAAGGCATCTTGATCGGATCGAACCCAATTGCGACGAAAAACACCGTATTAGCAGCAATAGCCGCATCGGTGACCATGCGGCCGAGCCAGACGCGGACGGGATGGGCCGGTAGCGTCCAAAAACCTGCCGAGCATGTCGTTCCCGCGTTGTTGCTCGAGTCCGATGGTGCTGGCACTGGCACCTGGGATGGTTTCTACCAGGGCAAACGTGGGCACGATGACAGACCTAGCGAGATCGAAACCGGAGAATGGGCTGTTTACGCCTTATGAATAAATCCATCCGGGTAAATCTGATCCTGGTAAGAAGCCAAAAGACGCTGGCCCGTAATCAACTGTGAAAAATTCAAAGCCTCACCCGTCGAATTTCGGATGAAGTTCCTACCGCGTCTGCTTCGACAGACATGATTGCGCTTGAGGGGAGCTCGAATGCACAAAATTTCACAACCGCCCGCGCAAAGAGGCAGTGAGGCCCGGTGACGTATCTATGGGCCGACTGGCCAGCCGAGATCCTGGTCCAAGTCTGGGGCTGACAAACGATGATTGTCAGCCCGAGGCGGATGCTTTCCTGTACCCACGAATCGCGGGGTAGAGGAAGACCACCACGAGTCCGATGGACCACGCGAGGGTCTGTAGTACAGGAGTCATTATCGGTCCGCCCAACGCCAGGTTGCGCATTGCACCGACCGCGACGGACATGGGTTGCGCGGCGACGAGCGGCTGCAACCACGTGGGGTAGGCCAGAACCGGAACGAAGCCCGCGTTGAAGAACATCAGCAAGGTACAGAAGATGGAGACAACTTCCACCAGCGGAGCATCGCCGGCGACGGTCGCGAGAAACGTCACCATGACGGCGAACCCGATGCCGAACACAATCGGAAGAAGCACCAGAGCAATACCCGACGGGATTCCCTGCGTGAACTCGAATCCGAGAGCCAAACCCGCCGCGACGATGACGAGCGTGGTCACCAACACACGGACCGCCTCGGCAATCATTCGGCCCAGAAGGCCCGAGGCGCGGTGGGTCGGGGTGGTGTAAAAGCGCGACAATAATCCGCTGTTGCGCTCGGCTTTCAACCCGACGGCGCTGACGATCGAACCGAACATCGCCCCCACGAGGGCGATCATCGGGACCTGTCCGAAAATTGCTGGGGTGCCAGTCGCAGCGGAAATCGAATTTCCGAGCACGACGCGAAACATGATCAGCATCAGTGCGGGGTACAGCAGGGCCTGAATCATGGTCGATGGATCGCGCGCCCACCTCGTGAGAAGCCGCCGGGCCTGAATGAGGCTGTGCGTCAGAAGCGCACGAGCGGAGTTCTCGGGCAACGCTAGATTCGGTTCCGGGAACGTCAGATTCGAGACACGCTTGGCCTGGGACTGGACTTCGGTCGACATCGTCATCTCTTCCTCGTTACTCCGGCCTCGAACTGGCCCAGATGGCGAGCGGCACCAAGAACAGGATGAGGCCGCCGATCCACACGAGAGACGGCCACAGCACCTGGAATGTCACGCCGCCGTCGGCCATGTCGCGCATTGCGAACGAGAACTGAGAAATAGGTTGGTTTCTGACGAACGGACGAATTGCCTCGGGAAACCCGCTTTCGGGTACGAAACCACAGGACGCCATTCCAAGAATGAGCTG
Organism: Rhodococcus sp. ARC_M5; assembly: GCF_022810405.1. GTDB lineage: Bacteria > Actinomycetota > Actinomycetes > Mycobacteriales > Mycobacteriaceae > Rhodococcoides > Rhodococcoides navarretei. Next base: position 396,520 of record NZ_JALGQE010000001.1, on the reverse strand, counting down.
TGGCAACGTCAACGCCTGGCTGGTTGCCTCGGGGCTCTTCGAGAGGGTGCCGATCGCATCCGCACCCACGGACAGCGTGGTGCTGATCAGCAGGGCAAGTCCGCAGAAGAGCATGGCCTGCCCGAAGCCGGCCGAGAAACGAAACCCGATGATGTGACCGAATCCGAGCGCTGCAGTCAAGGAAACGACAGACCGAACGAAGCCGCTGGAGATTCGCGCGACGAGCGGTACGCCGCGTACGACGGGCATTGTCTTGAGTCGGCTGTTCAACCCGCTGAGTGACTCGAGCGAGGCACGTTGAGCAGCAGAAATGGCGGTGAAGGCCATGGCTTGCAGAACGATGATCGGCATGAGGAACTGGGCGTAATCGATGCCCTGCAGACCCATGACGAATTTCAGTGGCAGATAGAAGCCGATGGTGAAGATTGCTGGTGCAATGACAGCGACCAGTAGCTCGCCCTTGGTCAGCATGGTCCACAGCGCACGGCCGGTGAGGGCCTTCCACTGAACGAGCCCCGACGGCCTCGTCCTGGACCGCCGTTTCGGCTGCTGTGTCGTCGAGCCGACATCGGTTCGCTCCACGATCCGTGCCTGCGTTTTCGGTACGCCCCGCGTAGTGGCCGTCATCAGCTCGAGCTCGCTTGCGAGTGCCCCGTGAGGGTGAGGAACACGTCGTCCAACGAGGGCCTACGCAGTGCGATGTCGGCCAACACGATGCCCTCTGCGTCGACTCGGCGCAGGATCTCGGACAGCGTTGCGGCACCGTCGGGTGCCGGCACCGAGAGGCGGTCGGATGTAGCGGTGATCTCCGCGTGTACGGCCGCAGGGACCATGTCGCCCAATGCGCGAGCGGCCGCTCGGAGCTGACCGGGATCGAGTGGGACAACTTCGCAGTAACTGCCACCGGTCATTGCCTTGAGCTGATCGGACGTGCCCTCCGCGATGACGGTGCCCTTGTCGATGACGATGATGTTGTCGCTGAGGACGTCCGCTTCTTCGAGATACTGCGTTGTCAACAGCACGGTGATGCCCTGTGCCTTGAGCGCCTCGACCAGCGACCACACGCCCTGCCGGCTGCGCGGGTCGAGACCGGTCGTCGGCTCGTCCAGGAACACGACCTCCGGCCGTACGACCAACCCGCACGCGATGTCGATGCGGCGACGCATGCCACCGGAATACCCACGAACCGGCCGCTTACCGGTATCCGAGAGGTCGAACTCGTCGAGCAGAGCCTTGGCGCGCGCCTTGGCGGCCTTCTTGTCCAGACCCATCAGGCGGCCGAACAGCTCGATGTTCTCGCGGCCCGACAGGGTGTCGTCGAGTGCCGCATACTGTCCGGTCATCATGATCGAGCGTCGTACCGCCGGGGCGTCGGCCACTACGTCGTGGCCGGCGACGAAGGCTCGGCCTGTGTCGGGTGCGATCAGCGTGGAGAGAACTTTCACCGTTGTGGTCTTGCCGGCACCGTTGGGTCCCAGGATGCCCAACACCGTGCCCCGCTCCGCGGAGAAGCTGATGCCGCGCAGCGCGTGCACATCGCCGAAGGACTTGTGTACGTCCTCCACGTGTACGGCTGCGTGTTGAGCTGACGACATCGAATCTCCGAGCTGTCGGGGTGAATGGTGGGACAGGACCCCGGGGAGTCGAGGGCCACTACTTGATACCGGAATTCCCCGAGAATGTTACCTGCGGGTCGACACCGGGTGACCTTTGCAGTCAGCCCCAATCGATATCGATACTGTCCTCGACGTCGAGCTTCCGGCACAGAGACCTGAGCCCGCTGTAGTCCTGAACCAACGCACGGCGACTCTTGTCCTGCTCGACGTCGGCCAGCATCTCTTCGGCACCGCGGATACCCTCGAGCTCGAGAATGCGTCGCCAAGTCGAGAAATCGCTGCTCGAGAACGCATCCATGCCGTCGACCAGACCGTCGAGGAACTTCTGTCGGTCGTTGGCTCCAAGGCGATCGAAGACGATCGCGGCCATGTCGTCGGCGATCGACGCATGGCAGTACTCGTCCCGATTGTGCAGTTTCACGGTCGCCCGATTGATGGGCTGAATGACGTCGTCGTCTTCGATCAGGTCCAGATAGGACGTGATGGAGATCTCCGCAACTGTCATGAATGCCAACGAGCTGATCGCAGCGGACCACGAGTCGTCGCTGGTTGCCTGCGCACTACGTTGCCGACGTACCGTCGAGCTGAAGGGCAGGGAACGCTCCGACAGTGCCCACCCTCGCCCGCGCCGTGTCGCCGCGCTCGCATTCAGGTGCATCAGCGTGTGGTACTGCTCGTCGACCATCGCCTGGGTCACCGCGACGGCAAGGGTGTCGCCCATACCGGTCTCGAAGACGTCCTGGGCCAGCAGTGCGAAGCCGGGGTGTACGACGTGCTGCTCGACGTCCATCACGTTCTTGTTGAATGCGATCCAACCCCATGCACGCAGTCGATCCTGCTGCTCGGGGGTCGCGCCGGTGAAAGTGTCGTGTTCGCCGAAGGGGATGAGGGCGTCGGGAAAATCCTGCTTGGTCGTGTCGAACAGATCGTCCAACTCGGGTTCGGGCTTCTTCACCGTTGCGCGCTGCGCCCAGTTCTTCGCCAACCGTGAGACGACGGCACTCTCCACGACATCGGCGGAGTCGAACTCCGGCAACGACGGCTGTTCCAGCATTGCGTGCCTCGCCTCCGAGCTGTTACCAGTGATCATCGGTTACCACTGCTACCTCGAACGATACCGAACATCTCGGCACACACGGCTCGATAGTGATCGCCGCTTCCCGCCAGCGCGGACTCTGCCTCGGTCAACAGTTGCGCGAACTGGGCCTCGGAACCTGAATCGACCGTCTCGCTCACCTGCCGAGCCGCTCGGCGTAGGGCCGCCCTGGCCTCGGCGGCGTGGGGATTTCCGGCCTGGACATCCCAATAGACCTCGGGTTCTCCGCCGGTGATGCGAGCGAGGACTGCGAGCATCGTCGTGTGTGGGGGAGGCGCGACGGCGTTTATCTCGACGGACGGGAGATTCAGTTCGGCCAGTGCCAGGCCGAACGCCAGGGCACTGGCATGCGTCAGAGCCTGCGTCGCGGCAGCGAGGCGATCGTGGCGTTCGGCGTCGAGAACGACCACTCGGCCACCCCACCGCGAGATGCTCTCCAGGAAGGCGTCAACCGGTGGTCCCTGGCGATGCACGACGGCGGCCACCGGGCGTCCGGTCATCCCGAGCGATGGGGCGAACATGGGATTGATCCCCACGATGGAGCCGAGTCGATCGGTCTCGGCCAGGTGGCGGGCGAAGCCGGACTTGACCGACAAGGTTTCCACCAGCAGGGCGTCCGGGCGCACAGCGGACAGGTCGGCTGCCAGCGCCACCGATTCCGGCACCGCCAGAATCACCGTGGCTGCTGCCGCGAGCACCGAGGCGAGCTGGTCGTCGGGATCGATGATGTTGCCGACCGTGATGGGCGACGTGGCGTCGGGACGGGCCTGTATGTCCACGATCGTGACGGGGATGCCGTCGCCGCGCAGCAGGTCGACCATCAGACGGCCGACAGCTCCCGCCCCGCCGACCACCACTACCGAGTTGTCGTGCTCCGATCCCGTCACCGTGTCCATCGGTCGAGTATGTCAACGGGACGCAGCGGACACCCAGATCGTGATGTCTGCGTGCACCACCTCGATGCCTGCGGTGTCGCGGATCGCGACGGGCACGACGAGTTCGAGGCCATCGGTGAGTGAATCGAAATCGGGAATCTCGTCGAGTTCGGCAACGGCGCGCAGCGAAGTGGTGGCCTTCGTCAGGTACTGAACGTTCATGGACTTCGGAATCCATCGGTGCGAGGTCGGTACGGTCGCTTCGGCGAGCATGCCCATGGCAACCTCGGCGAGATTGCAGGCAGCGATAGCGTGAAACGTGCCGAGGTGGTTTCGAATACCGAACCATTTCGGCGCGGTGACCTCGCAGCGGCCCGGCTCGAGTGCAACGACGCGGGGCAGCACCGATGCGAAGTATGGAACCCGGAGACACATGCCGACGGAGAACACGGCGGACCCGATGGTGTTGTTGGGAAGCATCGACCAGGCGCGATAGGTCGCACCGGTGGTGTGCGGGGCAGTGGTCATTGCGCTACCTTACTGCTCGGTAAGATCGGTCGGCGACAAGAGTCGGAGCCCGAGTTGATCTGTTGCCCGGTCTGCGGCATACTGGTCGGGTTGCCTGGACACGGGACGCGCTTGCGTGCGGCCTGAACCAGGTGAGTCGATCGAAAGGTCGGCTGAGCAGAACATGAGACCAGCGCTCCACGTGAGCGCGTCCGGACCACCAGCTCGATCGGTGCGGGTTTCCTCCCTCGGATGGTTGAAGCGAAAGTTTCAGCGCAGAAGAATGAGCGGAATCACGACACGCCCGACCGCGTGGACCGGAGAACCATGACAGATGAAGAGCGGCAACGGATACAGGTCACGCCTGGTCGTCAACGTTTTTCACTGTCGTGTGTGCACGAAGGCAGTTCGAGTCGGAGGGATTCCCCCGGCTCGGGGACTGTGCAGACGAGGTGGAGCAGGCCGAACGGCCCGTTCTACGACCAAGCGGCAAGAAAAGGACACTAAGCGTGGCGGGACAAAAGATCCGCATCAGGCTCAAGGCCTACGACCATGAGGCGATCGACGCGTCAGCGCGCAAGATCGTCGAAACGGTCACCCGTACGGGTGCCCGCGTCGTCGGACCGGTGCCGTTGCCGACAGAGAAGAACGTGTACTGCGTCATCCGTTCGCCGCACAAGTACAAGGACTCGCGCGAACACTTCGAGATGCGTACTCACAAGCGGCTCATTGACATCCTCGACCCGACACCGAAGACGGTGGACGCGCTCATGCGCATCGACCTCCCGGCCAGTGTCGACGTCAACATCCAGTGAGCGCGGAGACAACGATGACTGATAACAAGAACCGGCCTGCGACAGGAATTCTGGGCACCAAGCTCGGAATGACCCAGGTCTTCGACGAGAACAACCGCGTCGTTCCGGTGACCGTGATCAAGGCAGGCCCCAACGTGGTCACCCAGATCCGCACCCAGGAACGTGACGGCTACAGCGCCGTCCAGGTCGCATTCGGTGCGATCGACCCGCGCAAGGTGAACAAGCCCACCACCGGCCAGTTCGAGAAGGCAGGTGTCACCCCGCGTCGCCACATCGTGGAGATCCGCGTTGCCGACGCCTCGCAGTTCGAGGTCGGACAGGAGCTCACCGCTGCAGTGTTCGAGGACGGCGCATACGTCGACGTCACCGGCACCAGCAAGGGCAAGGGCTTCGCCGGAACCATGAAGCGTCACGGCTTCAAGGGCCAGGGAGCGAGCCACGGCGCACAGGCCGTGCACCGTCGCCCCGGATCCATCGGTGGCTGCGCAACACCCGGTCGCGTCTTCAAGGGAATGCGCATGTCCGGACGTATGGGTGGCGACCGCGTCACGACGCAGAACCTCTCGGTCCACAAGGTGGACAGCGAGAACGGTCTGCTGCTGATCAAGGGAGCAATCCCGGGCCGTCGCGGCAACGTCGTGATCGTCAAGTCTGCATTGAAGGGTGGTGCACGGGCATGACCAGCCTCGAGAAGAACACCGAGACCAAGCTGACGCTCGATGTCAAGGAAGCCGGCGGCAAGACCAACGGCACCGTCGATCTCCCCGCGGAGATCTTCGACGCACCGGCGAACATCGCGCTGCTGCACCAGGTCGTCATCGCACAGCTTGCAGCTGCTCGTCAGGGAACCCACTCCACGAAGACTCGTGGCGAGGTTCGCGGCGGTGGCAAGAAGCCGTACCGGCAGAAGGGCACCGGCCGCGCCCGTCAGGGCTCGACCCGCGCTCCTCAGTTCGTCGGTGGTGGCACGGTCCACGGACCGCAGCCGCGCGACTACAGCCAGCGGACTCCCAAGAAGATGAAGGCCGCTGCACTGCGCGGAGCCCTGTCCGACCGGGCCCGCAGCGAGCGTCTGCACGTCATCACCGAACTGGTTGCCGGACAGGTTCCGTCCACCAAGGGTGCCAAGACGTTCCTCGCCGAGATCTCGGACCGCAAGAAGGTCCTGCTCGTCGTCGGCCGCGAGGACATCGCAGCCTGGAAGAGCGTTCAGAACCTGGACGGCGTGCACCCTATTGCACCCGACCAGCTCAACACCTACGACGTGCTCAACGCCGATGATGTCGTTTTCAGCGTGGAAGCGCTGAACACTTTCATCGCTGGGCCTGCAAAGAACGAGGAGGCAAGCAAGTGACCACGATCGCCGATCCCCGCGACATCTTGCTGGCACCGGTCATCTCCGAGAAGTCCTACGGGCTGATCGAAGAAGGCACGTACACGTTCCTGGTGCACCCGGACTCGAACAAGACGCAGATCAAGATTGCCGTCGAGAAAATCTTCGACGTCACCGTGACCAGCGTCAACACGATGAACCGTCAGGGCAAGCGTAAGCGGACCCGGTTCGGTTACGGCAAGCGCAAGGACACCAAGCGCGCGCTCGTAACACTCTCCGCCGACAGCAAGCCCATCGAGATCTTCGGAGGTCCGGTCGCGTAAGCGGCTGGGACTCTTCGGATATAGAGGACGAGAAGACTCATGGCAATCCGTAAATACAAGCCGACAACCCCGGGCCGTCGTGGCTCCAGCGTTTCCGATTTCGCTGAGATCACGCGTTCGACCCCCGAGAAGTCGCTGATCCGCCCGCTGCACGGTCGCGGTGGACGTAACGCACACGGTCGTATCACCACCCGGCACAAGGGTGGCGGTCACAAGCGCGCGTACCGTCTCATCGATTTCCGTCGCAACGACAAGGACGGCGTGCCGGCCAAGGTCGCTCACATCGAGTACGACCCCAACCGCACCGCGAACATCGCACTGCTGCACTTCGCAGACGGCGAGAAGCGTTACATCGTGGCACCCAAGGGCATCGCCCAGGGATCGCCGATCGAGCAGGGTGCCAATGCCGACATCAAGCCCGGCAACAACCTGCCCTTGCGCAACATCCCGACGGGTACGACCATTCACGCGGTCGAACTCCGTCCGGGTGGTGGCGCGAAGATGGCCCGCTCCGCCGGAGCGAGCATTCAGCTCCTCGGCAAGGAAGGCCCCTACGCCACCCTGCGTATGCCGTCCGGTGAAATCCGTCGCGTCGACGTGCGCTGCCGCGCAACCGTCGGCGAGGTCGGCAACGCCGAGCAGTCGAACATCAACTGGGGCAAGGCCGGCCGCATGCGCTGGAAGGGCAAGCGCCCGACCGTTCGTGGTGTCGTGATGAACCCGGTCGACCACCCGCACGGTGGCGGCGAGGGCAAGACCTCCGGTGGACGCCACCCGGTCAGCCCCTGGGGACAGCCGGAAGGCCGTACCCGCAAGAACAAGGCGAGCGACAAGCTCATCGTCCGTCGTCGTCGTACCGGCAAGAACAAGCGCTAGGAGGGAGTTCAGAATGCCACGCAGCCTGAAGAAAGGCCCGTTCGTAGACGATCACCTCCTCGCGAAGGTTGACGTCCAGAACGACAAGGGAACCAAGCAGGTCATCAAGACCTGGTCCCGTCGATCGACAATCCTGCCCGACTTCATCGGTCACACTTTCGCCGTCCACGACGGTCGTAAGCACGTACCGGTGTTCGTGTCCGACTCCATGGTCGGCCACAAGCTCGGGGAATTTGCACCGACCCGCACGTTCAAGGGTCACATCAAGGACGACCGGAAGGCGAAGAGGCGATGACCAACTTCACCCCCACCGCCAATCCGACTGCCAAGGCCGTAGCGAAGCACGTTCGCGTCACGCCGATGAAGGCACGTCGCGTCGTGGATCTGGTTCGTGGGCGCTCCGTCGAGGACGCGCTCAACATCCTCAAGTTCGCGCCGCAGGCAGCGAGCGAGCCGGTCGCCAAGGTGATCGCCTCCGCAGCAGCCAACGCCGAGAACAACCTGGATCTTGATCCCAGCACGCTGATCGTCGCCACTGCATTCGTCGACGAGGGTGCAACCCTCAAGCGATTCCAGCCGCGCGCTCAGGGCCGGGCATTCCGGATCCGCAAGCGCACCAGCCACATCACGGTGATCGTCGAAAGCCTGCCCAAGACCGGCGGAACGTCTCGCAACCGTCGTAAGGGCCAGGCGTCCAAGGAAGGGGCTCAGTAGTGGGTCAGAAAATCAACCCGCACGGCTTCCGCTTGGGTATCACCACTGACTGGAAGTCGCGCTGGTACGCAGACAAGCAGTACTCGGAGTACGTCAAGGAAGACGTCGAGATCCGCAAGCTTCTTGCCACCGGCATGGAGCGCGCGGGCATCGCGAAGGTCGAGATCGAGCGCACCCGTGACCGTGTCCGCGTGGACATCCACACGGCACGTCCGGGCATCGTCATCGGACGTCGTGGTGCCGAGGCCGACCGCATCCGCGGAGCTCTCGAGAAGCTGACCGGCAAGCAGGTTCAGCTCAACATCCTCGAGGTCAAGAACGCCGAGTCCGAGGCTCAGCTCGTGGCCCAGGGTGTTGCCGAGCAGCTCAGCAACCGCGTCGCATTCCGTCGCGCAATGCGTAAGGCCATCCAGTCGGCCATGCGTCAGCCGAACGTCAAGGGCATTCGTGTTCAGTGCTCCGGCCGTCTCGGTGGCGCTGAAATGTCTCGCTCGGAGTTCTACCGCGAGGGACGCGTTCCCCTGCACACTCTCCGTGCCGACATCGACTACGGGCTGTACGAGGCCAAGACCACCTTCGGCCGCATCGGCGTGAAGGTCTGGATCTACAAGGGCGACATCGTCGGCGGACGGCGTGAACTCGCTGCCGCTGCGGCCCCGGCCGCCGGTGCAGACCGTCCCCGTCGTGAGCGTCCCACTCGTCCGCGTCGCAGCGGTGCCTCGGGCACCACGGCGACCAGCACCGAGGCCGGCCGCGCGGCATCCGCAACCGAGGCTCCGGCCTCGACCGAGCCCACTCAGGAGGGCTGACGCATGTTGATCCCCCGCCGGGTCAAGCACCGCAAGCAGCACCACCCGAAGCGTTCGGGTGCCGCCAAGGGCGGAACTCAGGTGACATTCGGTGACTACGGCATCCAGGCTCTCGAGCCCGCCTACATCACCAACCGTCAGATCGAGTCCGCCCGTATCGCGATCACTCGCCACATCAAGCGTGGCGGCAAGGTCTGGATCAACATTTTCCCGGACCGCCCCCTCACCAAGAAGCCTGCCGAGACCCGCATGGGTTCCGGTAAGGGTTCGCCCGAGTGGTGGATCGCGAACGTCAAGCCGGGTCGCGTGCTCTTCGAGCTGTCGTACCCCGACGAGACCATCGCGCGTGAGGCACTGACTCGCGCCATCCACAAGCTGCCCATCAAGGCACGCATCATCACCAGGGAGGAGCAGTTCTGATGGCTACCGGAACCCCAGCCGCAGAGCTCCGCGAGCTCACCGGTGAAGAGCTGGTCACCAAGCTGCGTGAGTCGAAGGAAGAGCTGTTCAACCTTCGTTTCCAGATGGCTACCGGCCAGTTGGACAACAACCGTCGACTGCGCACCGTCCGTCACGAGATCGCGCGCATCTACACCGTCCTGCGCGAGCGTGAGCTCGGCTTGGCATCTGGTCCTTCCGAGGACACTGCAGGTGACGCGGCATGAGCGAGGAAAAGACTGTGACTGAAGAGCGCAACAACCGTAAGGTTCGGATCGGCTACGTCGTATCCGACAAAATGGAGAAGACGATCGTGGTCGAGCTCGAGGACAGGGTCAAGCACCCCCTCTACAGCAAGATCATCCGTCGTACCACCAAGGTGAAGGCACATGACGAGAAGGGCGACGCCGGCGTAGGCGATCGCGTTCAGCTCATGGAGACCCGCCCGCTGTCCGCCACGAAGCATTGGCGACTGGTCGAGGTTCTCGAAAAGGCCAAGTAAGCCTGGTTCTCGAAAAGCCCACTCTCGGACCCGAGGGTGGGCTTTTCAGTTTCGAAGACCTGTGTCGCGCACTGTTCTGTCAGATGTGATTGACTCGCAGTGCCGTTAAAAGTTCGATCGAAAGGGTGATCCTTCTGTCGAGGTCGGGCGTACCGGGCACCGGTGAGGGCAATGGAGAACTTCGTCCGGAGTATCCATCGGTCTCAGTAGTGATTCCCGCGCATAATTCTTGGCCACAGCTCGAGAAACAGCTCGAAGCTATTGCTGCGCAGACATATGTTGGCTTGACCGAAGTGATAGTGGCCGACAACAATTCGGCTGTTCCATTGCAAGAGCAGTGTGGCGATCTCGATATTCCAGGATTGAAATTTGTGGAGGCCGTGGGTGGTCGCGGTGCCGCATTCGCCCGTAATACCGGCGCTCGCCTTGCTACCGGCGATTTTCTGGCTTTCTGCGACGCGGACGACGTGGTTCATCCGACCTGGCTTGATGCACTGATCAGGTGCGCGGCGTGGCACGACGTGGTCGGAACTGCAATTGAAACCGGCTCGATCAATACGGATAGGGCACTGGATAGGACGCCGACGACGCCGCCGGAACAACAGGGGAAGTCGGCTTTTCTCCCGTTCGCGATCGGGGCGAGCTTGGGGTGCTGGGCATCTGTCTATCGGGAACTCGGCGGTATGGATTCCGACGTAAAAGCGAGTGAGGATGTCGAATTCAGTTGGCGCGCACAACTCAATGGATTCAGCCTGGGGTTCGAGCGGACGGCGTTGGTCGGTTACCGTCTCCGCGAGGATCTGAGACCCTTGGTTCGGCAGTCTTACATTCTCGGTTACGGCTTCGCGCAGGTGCAGGGTTTGTATCGGGACAGAGGTTGTCCGCCTGTCAAGATTCGCCGTGTTCTGTACTGGTGGATGATGCTGACCTTGGGGAATCCGTTGATACCGCGGCGCATCACCAAGATATCGCGGGGGCAATGGTTGCGGGCCGTGGCCGCACATCTGGGCGAACTGCGCGGCGGAATCCGCTTCCGTACTTTTGCTTGGTAGCAGGGCTCACCTACCCAACAAGCCGCCGAGCGCCCCGCCGACGCCGGCCTGCTCTCCGCCCCCGGTGCCACCCACCAGCCCACCCGGAGGCTGCTCCGAGGGTTGAACCACGACGAATCCTTGGCCGGCGAACTCGAGGGTGAATCGTTCTCCGGTCGTGCGGCCGATGAGCGTACCGAGACCGAACGAGTCGTTCTTCTTGACCCTGGTCTGCAAGGAGGACGACCATGCGACGGCCGCCTGCGGGTCGGCGAACGTCGGTTGATCGACGTTCAGCACCACCGGAACACCGTCGGTGGTGATGGCAATGCGGCCCCGGCCGGTGAACACGCAGTTGAAGAAGCCCGCATTGCCGCCGGCCGCGGCACCCTGCACCCGTTTGATGTCGTAGCTCAGTGTGGATTCGAAGGCCAGGACGTTGGCACCGTTGATGGTCAGACCGTCCGAGCCGTCCAGGTCGATCAGATGAACGTCCTGGGCGGCGTTGGCGAGAAAGAGGTCCCCCTGGCCGGTGACCTTCATGAGTGGAACACCCTCGCCGGACAACGCCTGCTTCAGAGCCCGGCCGATGCCGCCGGAGCCCTTGGCCTCGAACTGCAGATTTCCTTGATAGGCGACCATCGAACCGGCTCGAGCCATGATGTCGCCGTTCATCCCGATTCGGCACATCTTGCTGCCCTGCTTCTGGATACCCGAGCCGGGGACCTCGGCGTGGGCGGGCGCGAACAGTTCGCTTCTCATGGCCAGAACTCCTTGTCGGGCAGGTGAATTCACGGTCGAATCGGTGATGGGTGAGGGCGACTCGGCGGGCGCAGGTGGCTCGTCCGTTTCGATGCTGATACCGAAGGCCGTGGCCAACCCCGCCAGGCCATCTGCATAACCCTGGCCGACGGCGCGGATCTTCCACTGATCGCCGCGCCGGTAGAACTCGAGACACACCAGGGCGCTTTCGTCCCCGAGCGCATCGGCCGCGAACCCGACCAGCGCGGTACCCGACGCGTCGGACACCGTCACCGACGTCGGACCCGCAGCCGTGAACGTCGCGGGTCCTGTTCCGTCGAGCGATGCCGCTACGGCAACGGTGTCCACACCGGCGGGGACGGCGGTGGCGTCGAACACCAGCAGATGCCCGGCGGGTGTACGGCGATACTCGACGCCGGGAGCGGACGGCTGGTTGTAGAACACCAAGTCCGCATCCGATCGCACCAGGCCGTCAGGCCCGAGAAGGAGCGCGGAGACGTCGACGGAAGTCGACGCGGCGAGGTTCACCGTCAACGGACCGGCCGGAGCGGGGCAGTTCTCCCCGCGAGCGAGGTTTTTCATCGGATCCAGTGTGCCAGGGTCGGCCGGGTGCTGTCAGGAACGCGCGAGTTCGATGACTTCTTCCTCGGTCGGCGGACTCTTCGGGTGGTAAGACAAGCACAAAGGAGTGGCAGTACGGCGGAACTCGGCTCCTTCGACCGCCGCGTAGAACTGACCTGCCGGTAGTCGTCCGACGTCTGGAACCGAACCGCCCTTGACGCGCGCCATCTCCTTGGCCGCCTCGACCTGCGACGGACTGTTCAACAGGCCGTAGAACTGAGTCGACGCGTTGCCTGCGATGCGGTTGTGCAGGCCCTTCGGAGCCTGGGTCGCGAACACCAAACCGAGCCCGTACTTGCGTGCCTGCGACGCGAGGGCGAGGGTGCTGTGTGTCGCCGCGGTCGTCCTGTCCGAAGGCGCGAAGTTCTGCGCCTCGTCCATGACGAACAGTCCGCCCAGTGGCCGGTCACCTGCCGGGTTCTTCTTGATCCACGCGAACAGGCCCATCTGGAGTTGATTGACGAAACTCTGCTTCTGCTCATCGGTGGTCAGACCGGCCAGGTTGATCACCGACACCCTGGCCTTCTTGCCCTCGACAGGCGTCAGTAGGACAGCCGGATCGACCGGTGTACCGGCCCCGGCGAACATCGGATCGTTCGCGGCGGCGGCTTTGAGATTCTCGGCCAAGCCGGCAGCGATGCGAACGGCGTCGCGCATCTCGCTGGCGTCCTCGGGGAATTCCTCCAGCAGGTCGATGAAGTCGGTGAGGTTCCCGCCGTGCGGCCGTCGACCGAACAGATCGAGTGCCGACTTCAGCACGGCCCGACCGTGTTTGGCCTTCTGCGAGGTGCCGAGAACGCCGGCCGCCGGTTCGAGCGATGCCAGTGCGGACTCGACGGAGGCCTCGAACTCGTCGGCGTCGCCGAGGACGCTGACGAAATCGGGAAGTGGCTGGAAGCTGAGCGGGCGACCTGCGGACTTACGCGGCGTCCAGACCACGACATCGGTGTCGCGCAGGTATGCCGTCGCTTTGGCTTCGTCTCCCGGCGGCCACGTTCGCTCGTCCTCCGGCCATGCAGTGCCGAGCCGAGCCAGGTCGTTGTTGACGTCGAGTACGATCGCCGAAACACCCTGCAGGGCGCACTCTTCCACCAGGCGGCGGATCAGCACCGTCTTGCCGGAGCCGGAGCCGGCGAAGATCGCAGTGTGCTTACGCAACGCTTCGAGGGGAACGGCGACATCAGCGCCGGTGCTCAGTTCGGCACCCACCACGATGGACGGCCGACGCGCTGCGGCCGGTGCCGCAGCGGCGATCGGGGTCTCCGGTTCGATGAGGGCCGTGTCGTCGTCGACGACACTCACGGCAGGCAACACCGCCCCGAACAATTCGACGTCGTGTGCCGGCTTGCGCGCGAGCAGCCAGGAGGTGAGCGCGGGCGAATTCTCGCTCAGCAGGATCGACAGTGCCGCCAATGCCCGACGGTCCTCGTCGCTCAACGGCACCACGACGCCTCCGGCGCGACGCAGGGCTGCAATGGTCTGCTCGGTCTTCGCTCCATTGGGCCACGGGTCGTTCCTGATCAGAATCAGCCGCCGTTTGGGCATGTGGACCCGGAGGCCCGCCGTGGTCACCGCGCGCTCCACGCGGGCCAGCGCGGCCCGAGCGTTGCCGGACGTCACCGCGCGGAAGCACCAGTGCTCCTCGTCGTCGGTATCGGTGTCGACGGTGTGGCGGAGCCGGGCGTGCAGGGCAGGCTTGCCGCTCGGGGGCGGGTCCTGGGCCAGGCTGTCGTCGGACGACTGGTGTTCGTGAATCCACGCGGTCAGTCCCGCGGACAGCAGTGTGGGAACGATCGAGTCCTCGCTGTCGGGTCGCAGCGGAACGGAGACGTCCACCTGTTCGCGAAGTTGCCGGTATCGATCGTCGAGGATGTCGAGTTCGTTGATCCGCGCTTTGGGAAGGTCCGACGCATCGGCCGGGCCGGACCGGTCGGTGAAGCTCGTCAGCTCCGACGCGACGCCGGTGTCGAGGCAGTGCCGGATGTGGCGATCGACGGCAATGAGCAGTTGGCGCGGCGTGAAGTCCGGGGCTTGCTCGAACGCGTCGGGTGCCACCGGCCACGTCGGGTGCGGCGGAGTGAATCCGGCTTCGAGGAAGCACGCCGCGAGGCGTCGCCCGAGTAGCAGACGGCCGATGTCAGACGACGGAATCGGCTTGAGCGACTGGGTGACTCGGAAACGGTCTCGCATGGGAGCGACTCCGCGGGCGGCGATCAGTTCCCATGCACTCGACAGAGCCGACAGTACCGAGGCGGTGCGGGGGAGTGTCTCGCGTAGGGACATCAACCCGTGCGCCAGCTGCTCGACGACCTTGTCTTCCTGTGCGTCGGCGAACTCCTGGTCCGATCCGGTGCGCGACTGCGCCACCAGCGTGTCGATCTGGTCGATGGCAAGAATCGTCGGGCCGGTGATGGCGAGCAGGCGAGAGATGTTCTCGGCAATGCCCTGGTGGCCCAGCTCGGCCCGGCGAATGCCCCAGGCGGAGAACTCCTCTGGGTCGACATCGTCGATCGACTGCAGGTAGGCGTCGCCCAGATCCTGAACGGCCGAATCCGGGGCGATGGACAACACCAGCGCGCGCAGCGTGTGCTGCGACGTGCGGCGGTGCCGGGGATGAACCTTGTACACCGCAGTGACGAAAGCGTCGAGGGTCTCGGCGTCGATCATGTTCTCGCCCATGATCTTCGAGCGCTGATCGTCGGAGATCTCGCCGATCTCGCACAGGCGTCTGAGCAGTAGACCGAGCTGGCTGTCGGAGCCGCGGCCCGACGGACGCATCAGGTCGTCGAGCATCCCCATCAGCGTCGAGCGCCAGAAACCGGCGGCGTCGAGCAACCTGATCAGGAAGAAATAGCCGCCCTCGAGCTGCACTTCTTCTCGTACCTGGCCGAGTAGGTGCGTCTTGCCCGAACCTGCGGGGCCGCGCACGACGACGCCGAGTGGGCTGGCGTCGTCGGAGGCCTCCGCGTCGGCGTAGGCATTCATCACCTCGACGAACACGCGCTCGTGCATCCCCGGTACGTGCACGTTGGACTGGGAACGCCATACGTCGTCGGGTGTCGGTGCCCAGCTCAACCGCACCGATTCGAGAGCTCGGATCTGCTCGTTGTCCGTCATCGTCGAGTCAATACCCATCATGGTTCGATCGAGAGAAGGTGGTTCTGCTGATTGCCGACGACGACGGCCGCGGCGCGTTCCTCGTCGGTCAACGTCTTCTGATTCTCCTCGGGAATGAGCGCGACATCTGCGGCGCGGCGCAGGCGCGCCAGGGCGTCGTCCAGATCCGTTCTCGGTATGTCACGCAACTCGTTTCGGAGCCTGGAGAGGCGGACGGTGCTGCCGGGTTCGTGCGCGAGCCGCGCGTAGGCCGTACGAATCGAGGCCTCGATGTCGACGGCCTTGTCGGTCTCGTCGACGGGAGCCGGCTCGTCCCCGCGGGGTGAGAACACCTCTGCTGGGCGACTGTCGGTGCGATCGAGCCATCGACGCAGACCTGCCAGCACGGTGAACATCGCCTTACCGGCTCCGGTCGATCGAGCCGGTGGTTCACCGCCGATGAGGTCGCCGCAGGTGCGCCATCCCTTGTCGGTGAGTTCGAGCGTCATCGGGCGTACCGAGGAATTCACCTCGATCAGACCGGCGTTCTTCAGCTTGTCGCGAGACGGCTTCGCCAATTCGGGGCCCATCGTCTTGAGTTCGGAATTCTTGACCGGACTCGACTCGGCCATCAGGACCAGCAGCACTGCTGCTTCGGTCCCGTTCAGGTCTTCGGTACTCATCGAGGATCCCCCTTCGATCGTCTTCTCGATACTGCCTCGCGGATGGTAGCTACCGCACGGTGCGGGTCGTCGATCACCTGAGCGTTGGTGAAGCGCAACACCAGGTAGCCATGTGTCTGCAGCTGGTTGTCGCGGACGCGGTCCTCGGCGAAACGGTCGGCGGCGCGGTGTTCGTTGCCATCGATTTCCACGACGATTCTCTCGGTGCGCCACAGTACGTCGACTGTGAACGGTCGTGTCAGCTCGCCGAGTCTGATGGTGCGGTTGTGTTCGCGGCCGGCGGCCCATTCGTGGAGGTCGAGTGCCCGGTACAGACGTTTCTCGGGTTCGCTGGCCGGGTGTGGTTGACCCGCGATGGGTGGGTAGCTCACGGGGCGGAAGCGATCGAGGACAGTGCTGACGCCGGCGGGCACCGCGGGTGCGCGCACCGACACGGACGGAAATCTGTCCGTTCCCGACGCCCCACCGCCGGTCACCCAGACCGCTGTCCTCGCGTGGTTGCACAACCATTCCGCCGCAGTCCCGATGACGTCGCCATCCAGTCCCGAGGGCACCACCAACACGAGAGCGGTGGAGCGTCGTTGCTGAGCGGAGGCAAGGATCCGAGCCGACCCCGCTGCTCGGGTCTCGACGGTGAAGGCGTTTCGACGCGGCCGAAGCCCCGCGACCGCGGACTCCGCGAGAGCCGCGACGTACGGACCGAAGTGCGGGGTATCGGCGGCGAGCCGCACCGCGGTGACGCGTGCCGCGCGCCGATCCAACGTCGACGACCCTTCGTGGTGGGCGAACTCCCCGAGCCAGAGCGGAACCGCGTCGACGGCCGCGTTCTCCAGTCCGGTGACGACCGCATCCACGAGGCCGGCGGCGCGATTCGCCGTCGCGGGATCGACCGCGAAGAAAACGATCGAGGGCGCGCCCGACGGTAGAGGGTTCACGGCCTCGGCAAGTTCGTGCTCGGTGGCACCGCGTAGTCGGACGACCCGATCCAGCGGCAGAGACGACCACCAGCCCGCGGCGGCATCGTTCGCGGTCACAGCTGCACCGCGCCCACCCTGACTCGCCCCATGACCGAACCGTACCGACAGGCTCCGACAAGCGGATGGCTACGACGACGATTTGGATCCTGTCCGAGTGTTCCCCTACACTTGACCGGTTGCCTGTGGCAGCGGTGTGTCTTCGTGCGCCCGTGCCAGGCAGCCGACCGCGCGTGTCGGGACGGAAATCCGGCACGTACGTACATCCAGGTCAAGGAGAAGTGAGTGATTCAGCAGGAGTCGCGAGTACGCGTCGCTGATAACACGGGCGCGAAGGAAATCCTTTGCATCCGCGTTCTCGGTGGTTCGTCACGTCGCTACGCCGGAATCGGCGACATCATCGTAGCCACGGTGAAGGACGCCATTCCCGGCGGAAACATCAAGAAGGGTGAGGTCGTCAAGGCCGTCATCGTCCGCACCATCAAGGAGCGTCGCCGTCCGGATGGCTCGTACATCCGTTTCGACGAGAACGCTGCGGTGCTGATCAAGCCGGACAACGATCCCCGTGGAACTCGTATCTTCGGCCCGGTCGGCCGTGAGCTGCGTGAGAAGAAGTTCATGAAGATCGTCTCGCTCGCCCCGGAGGTGCTGTAAATGAAGGTGCACAAGGGCGACACCGTTCTCGTGATCGCAGGCAAGGACAAGGGTGCCAAGGGCAAGGTCATTCAGGCCTACCCCGCTGACTCCAAGGTTCTGGTCGAGGGTGTGAACCGTATCAAGAAGCACACCGCGGTCTCCGCCAACCAGCGCGGCGCATCCTCGGGCGGCATCGTCACCCAGGAAGCTCCGATCCACGTTTCGAACGTCGCAGTGGTCGACTCGGACGGAAACCCCACTCGCGTGGGCTACCGGACCGACGAAGAATCCGGCAAGCGCGTTCGTGTTTCCCGGAAGAACGGGAAGGACATCTGAGATGACTACCACCGAAAACATCGCGGGCGAACAGCCCCGCCTCAAGGCCCGCTACCGCGCCGAGATCAAAGACGCCCTGAACACCGAATTTGCATACGAGAACGTCATGCAGATCCCCGGCATCGTCAAGGTCGTCGTCAACATGGGTGTCGGCGACGCCGCCCGTGACGCCAAGCTGATCAACGGTGCAGTTGCCGACCTCGCTGCCATCACCGGCCAGAAGCCGGAGATCCGCAAGGCACGCAAGTCCATCGCACAGTTCAAGCTGCGCGAAGGAATGCCCATCGGCGCACGCGTCACCCTCCGTGGCGACCGCATGTGGGAGTTCCTCGACCGTCTGGTCTCCATTGCCCTTCCCCGAATCAGGGACTTCCGCGGCCTCTCGGGCACGCAGTTCGACGGCAACGGAAACTACACGTTCGGCCTCAACGAGCAGTCGATGTTCCACGAGATCGACGTGGACAAGATCGACCGTCCGCGCGGCATGGACATCACCGTAGTAACCACCGCAACCAACAACGAAGAAGGCCGCGCGCTGCTCAAGCACCTCGGCTTCCCGTTCAAGGAGAACTGAGTCCATGGCGAAGAAGGCATTGGTCAACAAGGCCAACAAGAAGCCGAAGTTCGCGGTGCGTGCATACACTCGCTGCAACCGCTGCGGCCGTCCCCATTCCGTGTTCCGCAAGTTCGGCCTCTGCCGTATCTGCGTGCGCGAGATGGCACACGCCGGAGAGCTTCCCGGAGTTCGCAAGAGCTCCTGGTGATCTGAGGCCTCCGGGCTTCACCACACCACGCTGATGGGCGTGGGTTCCGACAGGAACCCACGCCCATTTTGCGTTGCTCAGGTCCTGACTTTCACACCGACCACACGTCGTGTCGTAGATCCAGAGAGCGGACCAGATCCACCGCCGCATGATGATCCTGGCTGTCGACGATCAGCAGCAGGCCACGCTCGGACATCGCCGACGCGAGGGCATCGGTGGAGACGGTTCTACATCCAGGCGGCATGTCCGGGTCTCCGAGTTCCCGGTAGGTGTCGGCAATCGCCACTACGTCCTCGACTGGATCGAATCCCCAGACCGTCACGAAATGTCCCACGCTCCAATCGAATTCGGTCAATCCTGAGGTGTGAACATTTGCCACCAGGCCGAATCGGAACTGCACGTCGGCAAGGCGGGTCAGGAGCAGGCGCAGTCTCTCGGCACCGGGCGTCATGATCGGAACGACGGCAACGCGCTGGTCGGTCGCTGTCTCGATGCCCGCCGCGAGACCTGCCGCTGTGGTCCCGGCCTTCTCGATCGATACGGCCCTCGGCAGCACATCCCACCCGTCGGTGAGGCGGGGCGTTCCGGGAGGGCGGGCCGACTCGATCTCTCCCGGCCAGATCGCGGACCCCGATGCGATTGCGAGTTCGTTCACGTTCGGTGCGTCGTCTCGGATCACGGCCGTCAGTGCAACCGATGCCGAGAACGGTCCGCAGAGTTGATCCGGTTGCGGCAGAACATGATCGAGCTCCGTGACAATGGTGGTTGCCCCGGCGAACCTGCGCAGCATCTCAGTAGATCCAACGCAACGATTCGAGCAGTTCGTCCTCGGTATGGCTCTCCGCCCACGTGGCATCGGCGTCCCGGCAGGCGACGAACGCGCCCAGAAGTTCCATGCCCAACACGTCTCGGACCAGAGCTGACGACAGTAGGTTGTCGCGCTGCTGCGCGTGGGTCGTTGCGAGCGGCGAGATTCCCGCGGCATCCCGACGAGCATCGTCCCAACCTCCCACGTCCTCCTGCACCGGTGACGGCAACTGCGCCGAATCCGCCACTCCCGCCAGGCCGGCCGCGATCGTGACGGCCAGAGCCAGATACGGATTGGCGGACGCGTCGCATGCCTTCAACTCGACGTTGGTGTGTTCCGGGCCGAGAAGGGGTGTGGCCGGTACGAGTCGCACTGCAGCCTCACGGTTTTCGACGCCCCAGAACCCGAAGGCACCTGCCCAGTAGCCCGGTCGACGACGCAGCAGCGACCCCGAACTCGGTGCCGTGATGGCAGTGAGTCCCGGGAGTTCTCGAACGAGGCCCGCGATGTACGCCTGCCCGGTGTCGGACAGTCCGTACTCTCCGTCGCCGGTCAGAGCGTTGTGACCGTCGCGAACCAGTGATGTGTGTAGGTGCCATCCGTTACCCGCACTGCTCGACGAGGGCAGGGGAGCGAAGCTTGCCCTCAGGCCCTGGGCTTTGGCCGCTGAGTGGATGGTCTGCCGCGCGAGTACCTGCGCGTCGGCCGCAGCAAGTGGATCGAGTGGACTCAATGCGATCTCCAGCTGGGAGCCGCCGTACTCGGCATGAATCTGCCCGATGTCGAGGCCATTCGCAGACAGCGCCTCGAGCAGCAGTACTACGAATTGATCGACATCGCGGAGTGCGTTCGCCGAGTAGGCAGGTCCGCGATGAGCGGACAGTCCGTCCGACTCGCGAGTCAGGGCGAACTCGATCTCGAATCCGGCCCGTACCTCGAAACCGGCATCGGACGCCTTCTGCACCTGCCTATCGAGAACTGAGCGCTGATCGTAGGGCCACGGTGTGCCGTCCGCCGACAGCTGTCGTCCGTGTGCCCACGCCAGCCCCGGCTGTCCGGACAGAGCGACCACGCTCGACGCGCTCTCGATCACCGGAATCAACCGCACATCGCCGGACGGCGTCGACAGTCCTTCGTGCGCGAATGTGATCCCGTCATGTGAATCGAATACCGCGAACACCGCGGTGACTCCGACTCCGCGACGTGCGGCGGCGGTCAATTCTGCGGTGGGCACGGTGCGTGATCGGACAATCCCGTTGTTGTCGACCCAGCCGATGGTCACCCCCGCGATGTTGCGGTCGCGGAGAGTGTGGGTGAGGTGGTCGATGTCGACTGCCTTCGAGTCCGTCATGGTCCGACGTTAGCGAAGAAGTGGGAGTCGGGTGTCCAACTGGACCAGCGGATTGCAAAATGGCTGGGCTACCCTTGTGCCGCCGCCGAATTGAGCGGCTGCCCGCGCTTGACCGTGTCTGCGGTGGAGTCCAGAGCGGCGTCGACGCGGCGTGGGTCACACGGACGACATTGGAACAGGGTTGGAACGTGCCCGAGGCTTGTATCTGAACCTCCGGGCCGTGTCAGGGCGCGTTGTTATGTCAGGTGCCGAGCGACAGTTTCTCGTTGTCGCCGCGGAATCGTAACTATCTGCCCAAGACTTTCCGGCGTTGTCGGTGCCTGCGCAGCCCCAGTTGCGGTCGAGTTCCGCGGCGAGTTCCGCTATCGCGCCGCTCGATATGGTCTTGGCGCTGCCGTACAGGGAAGCCGCATCGGCAAGGATGTCCGGGTCGACGCTGATCGGGGCCATCAGGGCCACATTCGCTTGTTGTGGTCCACGGCTGCGCGGTAGCGATCATGGGCGCCTCGTGCCAGCGTGCCGAGTTGGGCGAGCGCGGTTCGCGTATCGTTCAGTTCCTGCCGGAGTAGCTCGTGCTTCGAGCGGTGCGCCTCGGCCGCTTCGCCCTCCCATTCGATGCCGAGATCGTTGACCTCGCGCTCGACATCGGCGATCGCGGATTCGATCGTGGCTCCAACTACATGCGCGCGATCGACAAGAGCGAGAATCCGCTCGACGTCGGCGACATAGCGTGCCATCAACGGTCCAACCGCAGGCCGGAATCCATCACGTGCGCGTCGATCTTCTTGTCCGCTGCGGCGTAGTCGATTGCAACGCGATCGAGCAGCGCAGCGTCCTCGGTCAGCGCGCCACACATCTTCCGAGCCGAATCGACCCATTCCGCCCACAGAACTGCATGGGAATCGGCCGCGTTGCCCGTCCAGGAGGACTCCATCAACTCGTCGGCGTCACGGCGGATGAGGTCGATGTCGTCCCACAGCGCATCGGCGAGACCGGACATTCGGGCTGCGGCTCGACGTGTGCGGTCCGGATCGGCTCTCACAGCGTCTTCCGGAACGGACCCGGCCACGTTCGGACGCCGACCGTTTCGAAATGACCATTTGAATGCATCGAACCCCCCCCCGGAGCGATGGAATGATGTCGGAAGGCTACTGCACCGAACCGACGAACGAGGTCGTGTTTGCCGCCTCTCACCGACGGGGTGCCCCTCGAGCACTACCACGATCGATTTTGAGAATGGCACCCGGTTCCCTACACTAGAGCGGTTGCCCGGGCTTCGTCGTGCCTGCACGCGAGTCCTTGCAATACAGAACGCAACCTCGAGTTCTCCGTACGTCAGCATCGAAATGCGGAAGCTCGTAACACCTGGCAGTGCAGCGATGCACTGCTTGGAGCGCAACCCCTGACCGGCAACAGTCGGTCAGGACATGTTCACTTCGTTGTAGGCCCACGATGTGACGAGCCAGGCCCGCCGGGTTTTCGAGAATCCAGGGGCACCAGCTCGCGCGTGCTGCATGGGAACCGCTGCGAGAAAGGTGCACAGGTCACACCATGACGATGACCGATCCAATTGCAGACTTCTTGACCCGTCTGCGCAACGCCAATTCGGCGTACCACGACGAGGTGAAGCTTCCCCACTCGAAGCTCAAGGCGAACATCGCCGAGATCCTCAAGCGCGAGGGCTACATCTCCGACTACCGCACGGAAGACGCCGAGGTGGGCAAGACCCTCATCGTCGATCTGAAGTACGGCCCGAGCCGTGAGCGCAGCCTCGCCGGCGTGCGACGCGTCTCCAAGCCCGGTCTCCGGGTGTACGCAAAATCCACCAATCTGCCCAAGGTTCTCGGCGGCCTGGGCGTGGCGATCATCTCCACGTCCACCGGTCTGCTCACGGAGCGTCAGGCGGCCAAGCAGGGTGTGGGCGGAGAAGTCCTCGCCTACGTCTGGTAGGGGAGGCCACCACCATGTCACGTATTGGAAAATTGCCGGTCCCAGTCCCCGCTGGCGTCGATATCACCATCGACGGCCAGAACGTTGCGGTCAAGGGCCCCAAGGGTGCCCTGAGCCTGACGGTCGCCGAACCCATTCAGATCGCTCGCGCCGATGACGGCACCATCTCCGTCACGCGGCCCGACGACGAGCGCAAGAGCCGCTCGCTGCATGGCCTCTCACGCACTCTCGTCTCGAACCTCATCACGGGTGTCACCAACGGTTACACCACGAAGATGGAGATTCACGGCGTCGGTTACCGCGTGGTACTCAAGGGCAAGGACCTCGAGTTCGCACTCGGTTACAGCCATCCCGTGCTGATCGAAGCACCCGAGGGCATCACGTTCACGGTCGAGTCGCCCACGCGATTCACCGTTGTCGGCATCGACAAGCAGAAGGTCGGTCAGATCTCTGCCAACATTCGTCGTCTGCGGCGTCCGGACCCGTACAAGGGCAAGGGCATCCGCTACGAGGGTGAAGTGATCCGCCGCAAGGTCGGAAAGACAGGTAAGTGATATGAGCCAGCAAACAGCAGACAAGGCGAACGTCGTCAAGCGCACTCCGCGTGGCACCGACGTCTCGACGAAGCGTCGCCTGTCGAAGGCACGTCGTCACTTCCGCCTTCGCAAGAAGATCTCCGGAACGCCCGAGCGTCCTCGCTTGGTCGTCAACCGGTCCTCGCGTCACATCCACGTGCAGTTGATCGACGACCTCGCGGGCCACACGCTTGCAAGTGCATCGAGCATCGAAGCCGATGTTCGCGCACTCGAGGGCGACAAGAAGGCCGTCAGCGCGAAGGTCGGCGAGCTCATCGCCAGCCGCGCGAAGGCAGCCGGCGTCGAGGCAGTCGTGTTCGACCGCGGCGGCAACAACTACAGCGGCCGCATCGCGGCACTCGCAGACGCAGCCCGCGAAGGCGGGTTGACGTTCTGATGATGACAATGACTGACAACGGAAGGACAGCCTGATGCCGGGACGTCAACGGCGTGACGGCGGAAGCGGCCCCGCCGGACAGAACAGTGGCCCCAACGCAGGTGGCGACAACAACCAGCGCGGCGACAACCGCGGTGGTGGCGGTCGCGATCGTCGTGACAACGGCCGTGGCGGCAACGCTGCGGACAAGTCGAACTTCATCGAGAAGGTCGTCACGATCAACCGCGTCTCCAAGGTGGTCAAGGGTGGTCGACGCTTCAGCTTCACCGCCCTGGTCATCGTCGGTGACGGCAACGGACTGGTCGGCGTCGGCTACGGCAAGGCCAAGGAAGTTCCCGCGGCCATCCAGAAGGGTGTCGAGGAAGCTCGCAAGAGCTTCTTCCGCGTCCCGATGATCGCCGGCACCATCACGCACCCCATCCAGGGCGAGGCCGCAGCCGGCGTCGTCATGTTGCGTCCGGCCAGCGCCGGTACCGGCGTCATCGCCGGTGGCGCTGTGCGTGCCGTGCTGGAGTGCGCCGGTGTCCACGACGTGCTGTCGAAGTCGCTCGGTAGCGACAACGCCATCAACGTCGTGCACGCGACCGTCGCAGCCCTCAAGGGTCTGCAGCGTCCCGAGGAAGTTGCGGCTCGCCGCGGCCTGACCCTCGAAGAGGTTGCACCCGCCGGAATGCTGCGCGCACGCGCACAGGCAGGAGCGGTGAAGTAATGGCTCAGCTGAAGGTCACCCAGATCAAGAGCACCATCGGCCAGAAGGCGAACCAGCGTGACAGCCTGCGCACTCTCGGGCTCAAGGGCATCCGCCAGACGGTCGTCCGCGAGGACAACCCGCAGAACCGCGGGCTGGTCAACACGGTGCGCCACCTCGTAACTGTTGAGGAGGTCTAACCATGACCATCAAACTGCACCACCTGCGCCCCGCAGCCGGATCCAAGTCGACGAAGATTCGTGTCGGCCGCGGTGAAGGTGGCAAGCGTGGCAAGACCGCAGGTCGCGGTACCAAGGGAACCGGCGCACGCAAGAACGTGCCGGCACGCTTCGAGGGTGGCCAGATGCCCCTCCACATGCGGCTCCCGAAGCTCAAGGGCTTCACCAACCGCAACCGTGTCGTGTTCCAGGTCGTGAACCTGCGCGACATCGAGCGTCTGTTCCCCGAGGGCGGTCAGATCGGAATCCCCGAGCTCATCGCCAAGGGTGCCGTTCGCAAGAACGAGCCCGTCAAGGTTCTCGGCGACGGAAACCTGACCGTGAAGGTCGAGATCTCGGCCAACAAGTTCACGGGCTCCGCCAAGGAAAAGATCGCCGCTGCCGGCGGTTCTGCAACCGAGGTATGAGCATCGGTTCGATGTGCTGACTAGCAGCGCATCGACCAGCAGTTCGTGACGATGGCCGCAGCCACAGCTCTCGCAGCTGAGCTGCGGCCATCGTTGCCTCGGCACCACGTGCCGTGGTCGACCGAACGGACAGGGTCCAACACTGACCGTCGGGCGGTTCGATACGCACTGTTAGAGTTCTAGAGTTCACAGAAGTTCGTTTCGATGCGGGCGACGCATGTCGCTTGCAGTCCATGCTCGTGAGGCTCACGGGAGCAGCAGTCGCTCCCGACGAAGCACTCGCAGCGTCAATGCAGTCGTGCCAGGAGGATCTTTGCTTTCCGCCTTCGTGTCGGCCCTCAGGACTCCTGACCTGAGACGGAAGATCCTCTTCACGCTCGGTCTGGTCGCCCTGTATCGCTTCGGTGCCACGCTGCCGTCGCCGGGTGTCGACTACGCCAATGTCCGAGCATGCATCGACCAGGTCTCCGGTGGAGATTCGGCGGGGATCTACTCGCTGATCAACCTGTTCTCCGGTGGAGCGCTCCTTCAGCTTTCGGTGTTCGCGATCGGCATCATGCCGTACATCACCGCCAGCATCATCGTGCAGCTGCTCACCGTCGTCATCCCGAAGTTCGAGGAACTCCGCAAGGAGGGGCAGTCGGGACAGGCCAAGATGACGCAGTACACGCGTTATCTGTCGATCGCGTTGGCCATCCTGCAGGCGACCGGCCTGGTGGCGCTCGCCTCACGAGGCCAACTGCTGCAAGGATGCCAGCAGGACATCATCGCCGACCAGAGCATCTTCGGCCTGGTCATCATCGTGCTCGTCATGACCGCAGGTGCAGCCGTCGTCATGTGGTTCGGTGAGGTCATCACCGAGCGCGGCGTCGGCAACGGCATGTCGCTGCTGATCTTCGCCGGAATCGCCTCGCGTATCCCGTCCGAGGGCAACTCGATCCTCGAGAGCCGCGGCGGACTCGTGTTCGGATTCGTCTGTTTCGCAGCGTTCCTGATCATCACCGGCGTGGTCTTCGTCGAGCAGGGGCAGCGTCGAATTCCCGTCCAGTACGCCAAGCGCATGGTCGGTCGAAAGATGTACGGCGGCTCGTCCACGTACCTTCCGCTCAAGGTCAATCAGGCCGGCGTCATCCCGGTGATCTTCGCGTCCTCGCTGCTGTACCTGCCGAACCTCATCGCCCAGCTCACGTCTGCGAGCACCGCGGTCGATCCGAGTTGGTGGCAGCGCATCATCAACGAGTACCTGGTGAACCCCGCGAACCCGGTCTACATCGCGATCTTCTTCGGTCTGATCGTCTTCTTCACGTACTTCTACGTGGCGATCACGTTCAACCCCGAAGAGCGCGCTGACGAAATGAAGAAGTTCGGTGGCTTCATCCCCGGCATCCGTCCGGGCAAGCCGACCGCCGACTACCTGAACTACGTCCTCAGTCGCATCACGTTGCCGGGAGCGGTCTACCTGGGCACCATTGCCGTGCTCCCGAACCTGTTCCTCGACATCGGTAGTTCGGGTGGAGGACAGAACCTCCCCTTCGGTGGCACCGCCGTGCTGATCATGGTCAGCGTCGGCCTGGACACCGTGAAGCAAATCGAAAGCCAGCTGATGCAGCGTAACTACGAAGGGTTCCTCAAGTGAGACTTGTTCTGCTCGGTCCCCCCGGTGCCGGCAAAGGCACCCAAGCCGTCCTCCTGTCCGAGAAGCTGGGCGTTCCGCACATCTCGACCGGCGACCTGTTTCGCGCGAACATCGGTGAGAAGACGGCGCTCGGACTCGAAGCGAAGAAGTACCTCGATGCAGGCGACCTGGTTCCCAGTGAGCTGACCATCGACATGGTCCGCAGTCGTCTCGCCGAGCCGGACGCCGTCAACGGCTTCCTGCTCGACGGCTTCCCCCGTTCGGTGGGTCAGGCCGAGGCACTGGTCGGCATCCTGGCGGATCTCGACGCGAAGCTCGACGCCGTACTGTCCTTCGTGGTCGACGAGGACGTCGTCGTCGAACGCATGCTCTCGCGCGGACGCGAGGACGACAAGGAAGACGTCATCCGGAACCGACTCAAGGTGTACCGGGACGAGACTGCTCCTCTGCTCGACTACTACGAGGGTCAACTCGTCACGGTCGACGCGATCGGTGAGGTGGACGAGGTCAACGCTCGCGCGCTGAAGTCCATCGAGGACCACGGCAAGTAATGGCGTTCGGCCGTAAACGCAAGGTCGTGCCGTTCCGCAGTGCCGGCGAACTCGACGCCATGGCTGCGGCCGGCGCGGTCGTCGGCGCTGCTTTGGTTGCCGTCCGGGCAGCGGCGGTACCCGGTGTGTCGACACTCGAGCTCGACCGAGTGGCCGAGGCGGTCATTCGTGACGCCGGTGCCGTGCCGTCGTTCCTCGGTTACCACGGCTTCACCGGCAGTATCTGCTCTTCGGTGAACGACCGTGTGGTGCACGGCATTCCATCGGCGGACGAACTCTTGGTCGCAGGTGATCTGGTGTCCATCGACTGTGGGGCGGTGCTCGACGGTTGGCACGGAGACTCTGCGTGGACATTCGGTGTCGGCGACATCATCGAGGCCGATGCGATGTTGAGTGAGGCGACGAGGCTTTCGATGGAAGCCGGTATCGCCGCGATGCTTCCCGGCAACCGGCTGACCGACGTGTCACACGCCATCGAATCCGGAACCCACGCGGCCGAGCAGGCGCACGGCCGCACGTACGGAATCGTCGACGGGTACGGCGGTCACGGCATCGGCCGAGAAATGCACATGGAGCCTTTCCTCGCGAACGAAGGCGCGCCCGGTAAAGGACCGGAGCTGGTCGTCGGATCCACCCTCGCGATCGAACCGATGCTGACTCTCGGTACGTACGACACCGACATCCTGGACGACGGGTGGACGGTCGTGACCACCGACGGGTCCAGGTCCGCGCATTGGGAACACACCGTTGCCGTCACCGAGGACGGGCCGCGGATCCTCACGCTGCGTCCCTGAGATTTCGACTGTGAGCTGCCCCTCTGACGCGGTCACCGCGCTGCGATGCAGGTCAACCTAGGCAGCGCACACTTATTTGGCCCCCCGGGTCTTTGCCGGTAACATAGATCGACGGTGCGTCCTGCGTACCGGATGTTTGCGTGCCTCGATGGCCCGCGAGCTGTTCCGGCGACACGCCGTCTCGTTCACTCGGGTCGGTCAGTGGGCATCACGGTAACGGAAACAGATGCAATCAACCAGGCGTGAGAGCCAGGATCGCGGAGGATATGGCCAAGAAAGACGGTGCTATCGAGGTAGAGGGCCGAGTTGTCGAACCGCTGCCCAATGCGATGTTTCGCATTGAGCTCGAAAACGGCCACAAGGTGCTCGCTCACATCAGCGGAAAGATGCGTCAGCACTACATCCGCATCCTTCCCGAGGATCGCGTCGTGGTAGAGCTTTCGCCCTACGACCTCACGCGTGGACGCATCGTTTACCGCTACAAGTAAGAGCTTCCCCGGCCACGTCCGGTCGGGGAGAACCATGCTCGGGGCCACTGCACGCAGCGGGGCCGAGCTACACACAGGAGATCAACGACGTGAAGGTTCAGCCGAGCGTCAAGAAGATCTGCGAAAAGTGCAAGGTGATTCGTCGTAACGGACGCGTCATGGTGATCTGCGACAACCTGCGTCACAAGCAGCGTCAGGGATAACCACCGAGCATTTCGCACGTCGGCTTGGCAAAAGCTAGAAGATGACCTCCCAGCACCAACCGCGACACACGCGTTGCGGCATACCCCCGGCACGGAGGCCGGGGCCCCACTGAGTTGGTTGAAAGACGCTTCGCACCCGAGTGGTGAGAAGGACACAGGGGACGGACTGGGAGCAGACCTCCGGACAAGAAAAGGAAATGCCACATGGCACGTCTCGCAGGTGTGGATCTGCCGCGCGAAAAGCGCATGGAGATCGCACTGACTTACATCTACGGCGTCGGCCGTACCCGCTCCAAGGAAATCCTCACAGCGACGGGCGTCAGCCCCGACCTGCGAAGCAAGGATCTCGGCGACGACGATCTGCGCAAGCTCAGCGATTACATCAACGAGTCCCTCAAGGTCGAGGGCGACCTGCGCCGCGAGGTCCAGGCCGACATCCGCCGCAAGATCGAAATCGGCTGCTACCAGGGTCTTCGCCACCGTCGTGGTCTGCCCGTTCGTGGGCAGCGCACCAAGACCAATGCGCGTACCCGTAAGGGACCCAAGCGCACCATTGCCGGCAAGAAGAAGGCGAAGTAATGCCCCCCAAAGCACGCGGTACCGGTCCGAAGAAGGCGCAGAAGACGCGTCGCAGGGACAAGAAGAACGTTCCGCACGGATCTGCGCACATCAAGAGCACGTTCAACAACACGATCGTGTCGATCACCGACCCCGCCGGAAACGTCATCTCGTGGGCGTCCTCGGGACACGTG
Organism: Rhodococcus sp. ARC_M5; assembly: GCF_022810405.1. GTDB lineage: Bacteria > Actinomycetota > Actinomycetes > Mycobacteriales > Mycobacteriaceae > Rhodococcoides > Rhodococcoides navarretei. The sequence continues at coordinate 366,874 of NZ_JALGQE010000001.1, read as the reverse complement.
GGCTTCAAGGGCTCGCGCAAGTCGACTCCGTTCGCCGCACAGCTCGCAGCCGAGAACGCTGCGCGCAAGGCACAGGAGCACGGCGTCAAGAAGGTCGACGTCTTCGTCAAGGGTCCCGGCTCCGGCCGTGAGACCGCTATCCGCTCGCTTCAGGCCGCTGGCCTCGAGGTCGGCACCATCTCCGATGTCACCCCTCAGCCGCACAACGGCTGCCGTCCGCCCAAGCGGCGTCGGGTCTAGCGGGAAGGAAAGGTTTAGAAAATGGCACGTTATACCGGTCCTATCACCCGCAAGTCGCGTCGTCTGCGCGTCGACCTCGTCGGAGGCGACCAGGCGTTCGAGCGTCGTCCCTACCCGCCCGGCCAGCACGGTCGCGCGCGGATCAAGGAGAGCGAGTACCTGCTCCAGCTGCAGGAGAAGCAAAAGGCTCGCTTCACCTACGGCGTGATGGAGAAGCAGTTCCGTCTGTACTACAAGGAAGCCAACAGGACCGTCGGCAAGACCGGCGAGAACCTGCTGACGATCCTCGAGAGTCGGCTCGACAACGTAGTGTACCGCGCCGGACTGGCACGTACGCGTCGTCAGGCCCGTCAGCTGGTCACGCACGGTCACTTCCTGGTGAACAACAAGCGCGTCGACATCCCCAGCTACCGCGTCTCGCAGTACGACATCATCGACGTCCGCGAGAAGTCCGCGCAGACACTGCCGATCCAGATCGCCCGCGAAAGCTACGGCGACCGTCCCGTCGCCCCGTGGCTGCAGGTCGTGCCCAACCGTCTTCGCATCCTGGTGCACAGGTTGCCGGAGCGCGCACAGATCGATGTGCCGCTCCAGGAGCAGCTCATCGTCGAGTACTACTCGAAGTAAGGCGCAGCACGCATGTGAGTCTCCCCGCGAGGCTCACATGCGTCTTCGCCTCCACACGTGGGCGTCAAATAGCGGACGCCCGTACAGGAGGAACACACAATGCTCATTTCACAGCGCCCGACGTTGACCGAAGAGGTCATCGCCGACAATCGCTCGAAATTCGTCATCGAGCCGCTCGAGCCCGGCTTCGGTTACACACTCGGCAACTCGCTCCGCCGCACCCTGCTGTCGTCGATCCCCGGCGCTGCTGTCACCAGCATCCGTATCGACGGCGTCCTCCACGAATTCACCACCGTCCCCGGAGTGAAGGAAGACGTCACCGACGTCATCCTGAACCTCAAGGGCCTCGTGGTGAGCTCCGAAGAAGACGAACCGGTCACCATGTACGTCCGCAAGCAGGGCCCAGGCGCTGTCACCGCAGGCGACATCGTGCCTCCGGCCGGCGTCACGGTGAACAACCCCGATCTGCACATCGCGACCCTGAACGACAAGGGCAAGTTGGAGATCGAGCTCGTCGTCGAGCGCGGTCGCGGCTACGTCCCCGCCGTCCAGAACAAGGCATCGGGTGCCGAGATCGGCCGTATTCCGGTCGACTCGATCTACTCGCCCGTGCTCAAGGTCACCTACAAGGTGGAGGCCACCCGCGTCGAACAGCGCACCGACTTCGATCGGCTCGTTCTCGACGTGGAGACCAAGAATTCCATCACCGCGCGGGACGCGCTCGCTTCGGCGGGCAAGACCCTGGTTGAGCTCTTCGGCCTCGCCCGTGAGCTGAACGTCGAAGCAGAAGGCATCGAGATCGGACCCTCGCCCGCCGAGGCCGATCACATCGCTTCCTTCGGACTCCCCATCGAGGATCTGGACCTCACCGTCCGGTCCTACAACTGCCTCAAGCGCGAGGGTGTTCACACCGTCGGCGAGTTGGTTGGTCGTACCGAGTCCGATCTGCTCGACATCCGTAACTTCGGGCAGAAGTCCATCGACGAGGTGAAGGTCAAGCTGCACTCGCTCGGCCTCTCCCTCAAGGACAGCCCCGCGTCGTTCGATCCGAGCACCGTGCCTGGCTACGACGCCACCACGGGCACGTGGAGTGACACCGACGCCGGCTCCTTCAGTGATACCGAAGGTGCCGAGCAGGACTACGCCGAGACAGAACAGCTGTAATCAGCTCGCTGGAGCTCTTACTAGGAGATTCATCATGCCCAAGCCCACCAAGGGCCGCCGTCTCGGCGGGTCGGCGTCGCACCAGAAGGCCATCCTGGCCAACCTGGCGACGTCACTCTTCGAGCACGGCCGCATCACCACCACCGAGTCGAAGGCCAAGCGCCTTCGTCCCCACGCCGAGAAGCTCGTCACCCACGCCAAAAAGGGTGATCTGGCGCATCGTCGTGAGGTACTCAAGACGATCAACAACAAAGATGTCGTGCACAAGCTGTTCGCCGAGATCGGGCCTTTCTTCGCCGATCGCGACGGTGGCTACACGCGCATCATCAAGACCGTCCCCCGCAAGGGTGACAACTCGCCGATGGCCATCATCGAGCTCGTCAACGAGCAGACGGTGTCCAACGAAGCCGATCGCGCACGCCGCGTGAAGGCATCGAAGGCTGCTCCCGCCGCAACCGAGGCTCCGGCCGAGGACGCGACCGACGAGAACGTCGTCGAGGCTGTCGAAGCCGACGCGACCGACGCCGAGGTGGCCAACGCCGACGCAGTCATCGACGGCATCGAGGACAACGACGCACACGCGTCGGACGCCCCCGAGGCCGAGGAAGCAAAGAAGGACTAGTCCTTTTGAGCTCCGAGCACGATCGAAGCGGGCCCGCCATTCCCTCAGGGGAAGGCGGGCCCGCTTTTTCGGTACCCACCAGATTTCGGCTCGACATCTCCTACGACGGCACGAACTTCTCCGGATGGGCGCGCCAACCGGGTATCCGCACCGTCTGCGGAGTGCTCGAAGAAGCCTTCTCCACAGTGCTGCGGCAACCGATAGAGCTGACCGTGGCGGGGCGAACCGACGCCGGAGTCCACGCGACGGGACAGGTGGCTCACTTCGATGCCATCGACGTTCCGGTCGATCACGACAGACTGGTCCGGCGAATGGCCCGGTTTCTGCCCACCGATGTTCGAGTGCGGGCCATCAGCACCGTCTCCCGCGATTTCGACGCGCGGTTCTCGGCGTACCGCAGGCACTACGAGTATCGATTCGGCACGGCGCTCTACGGCGTCGACCCCCTCGACGTCGCCGGTGTCGTCTCCTGGCCGAGGCCCATCGATCTGGGCGCGGTGCGGGAGGCATCCGCAGAATTGATCGGTCTGCACGATTTCGCCGCGTTCTGCAAACGACGTGACGGTGCCACCACCGTTCGGGAACTGCAGCGGTTCGACTGGGAGCGCAGCGGCGATCGCCTCACCGCGTACGTCAGCGCCGACGCATTCTGCTGGTCCATGGTCCGTAGCCTCGTCGGTGCCATGCAGGCCGTGGGGGAAGGTCGCCGAACTCCCGACTGGGCGCGGTCGCTGTTGACTCGCCGTGAGAGAGCGAGCGAGGTGACGGTGGCTCCGGCACATGGCCTGTCTCTGGTTGGCGTCGACTATCCGCCGGCCGACGAACTGGCCGCCCGGAACGTGGCCACCCGAGAAGTGCGGTCGGCGATCACTGACGACCAGTGCTGTGGGGGAGAGGGCTGACCGAGCGCTCCCGGGTCTAGTGTCGGAGCGATGCAGCCGATACAGCTCGCGATCGTCGTCGGTAGTGTGCGCGCCGGTCGAGTGGGACCGACCGTCGCGGCCTGGGTACGACGTATCGCCGCCGAGCGCAGCACCGTCGAGGTGGTCGACGTCGACCTGGCCGATTTCGAGTTACCCAATTCCCTCGTCCCGTGCGAGAACTCCGAACGATTCACCAGGACCATCGGCGCTGCCGATGCCTTCGTGGTCGTCACGCCCGAGTACAACCACGGCGTACCCGGTGCGCTGAAGACCGCGCTCGACACGGTCAAGTACGAGTGGCGAGGAAAGCCAGTGGGATTCGTGTCCTACGGCGGGCTCGGCGGAGGTATCCGGGCCACCGAACAACTACGGCAGATCACCGCCGAACTGCACATGGTCTCCGTCCGGGACGCCGTATCGCTGCACCGGATACGGAAGCGATTCGACAGCGAGGGTGGTATCGACGATCCGGCTGCCGTCGATGCCCTCGGTCGACTGCTCGATCAAATCGAGTGGTGGGCCGGCGCACGCCGGCGCACGGACTATCCCGGCTGAGGTCGAGTCAGGCACGGACCGCAGGACGCAGGCTTCGGGGTCGACCGATGAACGCCGTCTCCTGTGGAATCGTGACCAGCGTCAACTCGACATCGACCGGACCGGATCGAACTCGAACTCGATCACCAGACGCGTGAGGTTGGATGATCGTCAGATCCGGCTCCGATGTTGGCGGGCCCTGCTCCTGCTCAATGCTGCCCCTCTGCGGCGCATGCTCGGTCAAGGTCATCACGGTGATACCTGAAAGTTGTTGCTGCGGAGGCGGTGCCGAGCCGTGGGCGAAGTCGATCAGAATCACGTCGTAGGCCGAGCGAGATCGGGAGTCGTTGCCGTCGACGACCAGAAGTCGATCGGGAGCGTTCATCGCGTCCAGGAGTGCGCGCCAGGCATGTGGGCGGTCGGTCCGAACGATGACCCTGGCCCCGGTGGCGACGGCACGGAAGAGTAGCTGCTGAGCGAGATAGAGCTCCCCGGCGATCCGAACCCGAGCCAGTCCCGGGCCGAACAACCTGACCGCGACACCGTTTCCGCGGGCGTCCGATCCCACCAGTTGGCCGCAACCGCTGATCGGAAGCACCAACTCGTTCAACGTCGAGACATCGAGAACTGTGCAGGGAGACAGTGAGTCGAGGGCGGGAATCGCCAGGGGGAGTTGCGCGAACATCCCGTCTCGCTGGCTGCCGCTCATCGAGGTCAACGCGCGAACACGAGGCCGGGCCGGCGCAGTTCGGGTGACGAATCGGCACGATCCAGAGACCCGCACCTTGTCGGTATCGCGGGCCGGCTGCAGCCGGAACGACATCGTGGTCCCCAGGGACGACGTCGCCCACAGAGTCGAGATGTCCTCGGCAGTGATTGCGCTGCAATCGATTCCGAAACCGGTACTCGACACACCGGGCAAGGGTGCCGTCGACCATGTCTGTGTCAGATCCTCGCTGCTGACGCCCCGGCACATGGCCAGCACAGCAGATCGAAGTTCGGCGCCCGTCGACAACTTCGAGTACTGCCCGTGCGCCCGAAGAGCGCGCTGAATGCGCGTGCTCGCCACCACGGCCGTGCGAGCAGCACCTGCTCTGCCGCCGCCTCTGACATCGATCGCCCGAGCATTGGCGCGCAGATCGAGCGTGACTGCCACCCACACCGTTCGGTCCGCGACCGCCGGTAGCGGACCGATGAGACCCTCGTACACCTCGGTGGCGATCGAACCCGGCGCGCTGCGGAATCCGAGTGCGATGACGTCGATGGAACGTATTTCGATGTCGTGTTGCCGGAGACACGACGCCAACGCGTCGACGGCCAGTACGTGCTGCGTCTCGGCGCTCGCCCGGCCGAGGACAGTGGTGGCGTGCTGTGGCGGCAGGAGCTCGATGGTGCAGGTGACGGTGTCGCGCTGCCAGTGAACGCCGACCGGCCGGCCGGCACGGTCGACGTGTTCGGTGGTGACGCCCGCCGCCGGAGAGCGATCGGCGAGGAACCGCCAGATGGCCCGCATCCAGTGCACGACGGGTCTGCGCCGGACGGCGACGAACGGAACGAGCGCTACCGCACCAGCCGCGAGCAGTGCCCACGTCAGGGGCACCTGCGCTGTAGACAAAGCAAGACTCGTTGCCACCGCTGCTGCCTCGGCCGCGATCACGCGTGGGACTGTGGGCGTGACGAACGGAACGGCGGGCCGCCCGCGCCCTGTGGAATTCGTACGGGTCATCGAAACCTTCCCCCCGAAGGTCGCAGTGCCGTCGATCGCCGCCAACGCGGTCGCCGAGGTGTGCGGACGAACTGTACTGTGTCGCGTGACCCGAGTGGGGATCGGGTCGTCAGCAATCCTGGGGGGAATCGTGGCGTCGACGCCGACAACGAAGTGGCAGGTTGGCGGCTACCGCTTTCTGGTGCGCCGAATGGAACACGCGCTGATCAGGCGCGATGCCCGGATGCTGCACGATCCGATGAAGTCGCAGTCGCGGGCGCTCCTGGTGGGCGTCGTGATCGCCTGCATCGGTTTGGCGGGATGCGCTGCGTTGGCGCTGTTTCGGCCCCAGGACAAGATCGGCGACGCCACGATCGTGGTCGGCAAGGATTCGGCCGCGATGTTCGTGAAGGTGGACGAAGTGTTCCACCCGGTGCTCAATCTCGCGTCGGCTCGGCTGATCGTCGGCGCGCCCGACGAACCGTTGACGGTCAAGGAATCCGAGCTCGCGTCACGACCTCGCGGCGCGCTGGTGGGCATTCCCGGGGCACCGTCTGCTCTGCCGCACGACGGCGACGGCATTGCCGCGACGTGGACAGTCTGCGATACCGTCGACCCGATCGCAGGAGTGACCACCACGACCGTCCTGGTGGGTAGCCCTCACTACGGTGACAACGAGGCTGCGCTCGCCGAGTCCGAGGCGTTCCTGTGGACCTCCGGCGGCACCGCCTACCTGGTGCACAACGGCACCAAATCGCCGGTCGACCTGAACAACAGGGCGGTGGTCCGCGCACTGGGACTCGAAGACGCCAGACCGTCTCCGGTCAGTGCCGGTCTGCTCAATTCCGTGCCTGCGTCGCCGCCTGTCGCGGCACCGTTCATTCCCCGAGCGGGCGAGGCACCCTCGTTCCCGTTCGGCGGTCGAACGATCGGTTCGGTCGTCAAGGTCGCCGGTCGCGACGTCCAGCACTACGTGGTGCTCGAGGACGGTATTCAGGCGATCAACGAAACTGCTGCACTGCTCATCAAGTTCACCGATTCGCAAGGCAGCCCGGACATCGCAGCCGTCAATCCCGACGTACTCGCAGGTGCTCCCAAGACATCGATGGGACTGGCGGTGTCGACGTTTCCGGATACGACGCCCTCGATCGTCGATGCCGGTGAGCGCCCCGTCGGTTGCCTGACGTGGGAGCCTCTCGACGTTGCCGACGGCGGACCGTCGGCTCGAGTGGTCGAGTCGGCAGGCCGCGCGTTGCCGCTCGAGTCCGGGGCCCAACCGGTTGCACTGGCTCAGGCGGACGGTGGGGGTGACGCCGTCGATCAGGCTTACCTCGCACCTGGCAGCGGTGGGTTCGTGCGCAGTACCGGCATCTCGACCTCGAGCACCCGTCAAGGCAGCGTCTTCTTCGTGGCCGACACCGGAGTTCGGTACGGAGTCGATGGCCCCGAGGCCGCGTCGGCGCTCGGGTTCGGACCACCGGCTCCTGCACCCTGGCAGATGCTGCAGTTGCTCGGCAACGGACCCACCCTCGGTCGCGGTCAGGCCTTGACGATGCACGACGGGGTTGCCCCGGACCCGGAGGCTGCGGCACTTCCGACCAAGTAACGGTGTCTCACTGGGGCGGACCGCGTCGACGCAGCGGTATCGACAGGGCGAGTCCGAGCGCCAGGACCACCGCCACCAGCATCGAACCGGTGGCCGCTGCTGTTCGCGGACGGTGATCCGGTGCGGGCGGTGGCAGCGGCGCACTCAACGCAACACTGTCCGCAAGGACCGCACGCGGAGCGGGCGTCACGAGATCGGTGACTGCTGCGAGCGGATCGACGACGCCGTGACCGACCAGAGGGTTCCATCCTTCGGCGGGCGCGTGCGCCGTTCGTTGTATCCGGTCCACCACTTCCAGGGCGGACAGCTCGGGCCGGTGGGCGCGCACCAGCGCCGCGACGGCCGCGACCAGCGGTGCCGCAAAGCTCGTGCCGGACATGGGAAGCACACCGTCGGTGCCCAGAACACCGTTCGCAAGTCCGTTGCCCGTCGACGACAGCGAGGTCATGTTCGACCCCGGGGCGGCAACGTCGACCCACGGACCGGCGAGGCTGAACGGGGACGGTGTTCCGTCCGACTCGACCGAACCGACCGTCAGGACGTCGTCGAACCACGCCGGAGTCGCGATGGTTCCGAACGAGGCCCACGGATCCGTGCCGGGTCGGACCGGGTCGGTCATCGGGTTCTGTGTCCGGCAGGCCGCGCTGCCGACGTTGCCCGCTGCGGCCACGACGACAACGTTTCTCTCCCGGACGGCGTACTGAACCGCGGCACCGAGTGGACCGTCGGCAACGCCGCCTCCCGCCGGCACGCAGGCCACCTCGGAAATGTTGATGACCGTTGCTCCCGAGTCAACGGCAGTCCGGATCGCCATGGCCATCGTGCGCACGTTGCCGTAGCCGGCGGCATTCTCCGGCTCGGCGGCCTTTTCTTCCTCCGGTCTGTTGTCGACGATCTGAAATGCATTGCTGGACTGCCGAATCGACAGGATGCGTGCGTCCGGTGCGCCGCCGGCGAAGCCGCTCCCCGGTGCAGTCTGTGCCGCGATCAGACCGGCAACCATCGTGCCGTGCGCATCACAGTCGAACAAGCCGTCAGCTTTACTCACGTAGTCGCCGCCGGACGTCAGACCGGTGAGACGTGGATGAGACGTGACACCGGTGTCGATGACGGCAACCAGCTGTCCTGCCCCGCGGGTGATGGGCCAGACCGACGCGAAGTCGAGCGTCTCCTGCGCAGTCGGCACCTCCTGGGCGTCGATGGCCTCGGAGGGAAGGGCGCAGGCATTCTTCTGCTCAGTGGGTTCGAGCGGACCGGGCGAACTCGGGGGTGGCAGCTGCGCCGGGTCGATCACAGGACGTTCGGCAAACGCCGGGGACACACCGATGACTGCGTTCGACGCCAGGGCGAGTGCAGTGACCCCCGCGATGACGATCCATCGCTGCCTGCGCGGTGTCACAACCCGCGGACGACGCTGTACAGACCGCAGACCCACACTGCGATCGGGATGACCAGGGCAATGGTGGCGTACTCGAGCAGCTCGGCGGATCGCCGCATCACCGGCGAATACGTTCGGGTCGGCACGAGAGCGCCGAAGATCGACGCTGTCACGGCTCCTGCCAGAGCCACACCGAAGAGCGCGAGAGCGTCGTCCGGGAGCGCGACAACGGCACCCACGAGCAGCGCCAGCAGGATCGTCGTTCCGCCGGCCACCAGCGGAACCGCATGCGTCACCACCGCATAGGTACGACCGCGTAGGAGCAGCACAAGCGCACACAACGCCGCAAGCGCCACCGCGGGCCATGGGACGCCACCTCCGGAATCGGCTGCCGCCGCAACGAGAACTCCCGCAACCACGGCGGTGGTGAACGCCAGCAACAGACCGGTCAGACAGCTGCGAGCCCGAGCGGCGGCCACCTGCAGATCGGCGAACGAGATCGCGTCGAGTTCGGCCTCCTCGACCGTGTCCAACGGCGCTCCTGCGGTGGGAACCGCCGGAAGCGGCAACCCGGCCTGCATCATCGACACGCGAGCGGACAGCGCGATTCCCGCGAGCCCGACGAGAGCAGCGGCAGTGCCGATCGACGGTAGCGGCATCGTCGTGAACAGCGTGCATACCGTGGCGACGAACACGAGGAGTGCCGACACGATCGCGGCAGTGAACAGTGCGAAACCGGATCCGCCGATACGCAGGGACAGCAGGGCTGTCGCGCCCGCCATGGCAGAACCCAGCATCAGTTGAGCCGCACCGAACTGCCCGGGTACCAACAGAGTTCCGCCGGTGAACATCAGCGCTACTGCACATCCACCGAAGAGGACAGCGATTGCGTGTTGGTGATACGCCCGCCCCAGAATCATCCCCGTGATCGCGAAGAGGATCGACGCGGTGATTGCCGAGAGTCCTTCGACGACGTTGCCGGTGTTCGCGGCCCCGGCCCGGATCGGCCCGCCCAACACGACTGCACACGCCAGCAACACGAGCGAGCCGGTGACGACCGAACCCACCGTTCGCGCAGTACCTGCCGTCCACTGCGACACGTCGTCACTGCCTGCCAGCGCAACAGAATTCATGAGGTCGTCGAAGAGCGGAACCGGCACGGGCCGCTCGGCGACCCCCAACACGAGCAGCTCACCGTCGCGCACGGACAACTCGGCGAGGGTCGACGTCGGTGACAGCGGTGGGAAGCCGATCCGCGCGAGGGTCCACGCCACGGGCAACCCCTCCGAAGCACCCCCGGCCGCAGGCTCCACTCCCGCTCTCCCGGGTCGTTCCGCGGGCTCCACTCCCGCAATCATGTCGATGATCCCCGGAACGAGGAGCGAGACCGGAACGTCCACGGGCAGCGCCATGTCCACCTGTGTCGACCTCGCCAGCACCGTCACTCGGCAGACTTCCTGCGCACGTACTGAGTGCGTGCCGGACGAGCGCCGACCGGCATCACCGACGGCATTCGATTCCGTCGGAGCAGTAGGTGCAATGCGCGACGGCGCGATACCGGCCGATGGACGGCTCTCGGCACGTGTCATGAAGATCCCCCCGGATGCGTGCGGTTGTACCGATGCCCGCCCCAATGGGCATCGGTGTGCAAACCCTACGACATCGCGGCGACAGGCGATCGCCGGTGCTCAGGCAGGAACGAGGTCACTCACCTGTGCGAGCAACTCGAACGAGCGCAGCCACGACGCGCGGTCGGACACACCGGATGCGACGATCAGCTCGTCCGCGCCTGTTCGCTCGGCGAATCGGTCGAGGTAGTCCCTCACCATGTCCGGTGTTCCCACTGCCGAGTACTTGGTCATCTTCGCGATCTGTTGGCCCGCCGGTGCCTCCAGAACCATGTCGGCTTCCTCGTCGGTGAAGGTTCGGCCCCGGCCCAGCAGCAGGCTGACGCGGCTGCGCTTGGTGCGGAGGAACTGTGCCTGAGCGTCGGCCAGCGAATCGGCCGCGATCACGTTGACACCGACGATCAGGTGCGGCTCCGACAACTGCGCCGACGGGCGGAAGTCACGGCGATAGATCTCGACCGCCTGCTCGAGCGCGTCGGGCGCGAAGTGCGACGCGAAGGCGTAGGGAAGGCCGAGTGCCGCGGCGAGTTGGGCACCGAACAGCGACGAGCCGAGGATGTACAGCGGTACCTCGGTGCCGGCTCCCGGCGTCGCGTTCACTCCTGGGACGAGAGATTCCGCCGACAGGTAGCCCTGTAGTTCCTGGACGTCCTGCGGGAAGCGGTCTGCGGACGCGGGGTCGCGACGCATCGCCCGCATCGTCACCTGATCGCTGCCGGGTGCGCGACCGAGCCCCAGGTCGATTCGTCCCGGGTACAGCGTTGCCAAGGTGCCGAACTGCTCGGCGATGGTCAGCGGCGCGTGATTGGGGAGCATGATTCCGCCGGATCCCAGCCGAATTCGCTGCGTATGGGCTGCGACGTGCCCGATCAGAACCGACGTGGCCGACGACGCGATGGTCTTCATGTTGTGGTGCTCGGCGTACCAGATCCGTCGGTACCCCCAGTTCTCGGCGTGCTGCGCGAGTGTCACGCTGGCGTCGAAGCTGTCGCGGACTGTTTCGCCCTCGCCCACATGGGCGAGATCGAGGATGGACAGGGGTACGGACACGGTCGGGGCCCAGCCTTTCGTTCGTCGAGCACGCGGCCGAAGAGCCGCTTTTCGGTGCAACGGCGTCGGACGCCGTTCTATTTCTCGCAGCCCTGAGGTCCCCCGCGCGAGACCATGAGTGCACCTGTGGACCGCTCGGTCTTCGATGCGTTAGCCTGTCGTCCACGCGGCCTCGGGGGGAGGTCGCTGTACGCAGTAGTGGGGGCGCAGCCGTGGGGGCGGACCGATGAGTACCGTGCGCTTCGTTCGCGTTGCGCGCCGCGAGGTGCCTCGATCGCCGGGCGGTGAGGTGGCCCTGCAGCCGCCACCCGAGATTCCACGCGCGGTGCCGGGCAATCTGCTGATGAAGCTGATGCCACTGGTGATGGTTGCAGCGATGGTCGGCATGGTCGCGCTGATGTTCACTTCCGGCGCGGCGGCGAACCCGATGATGTTGATGTTCCCCGCCATGATGTTGATGTCCATGGTGGGGATGCTGGCCGGAGGTGGAAAGTCCGGTGGAGCGCGCACGGCCGAGGCGAACGAGGACCGCAAGGACTATCTGCGCTACCTCGATCAGCTTCGCCGTGATGTCGCCGACACCGAGCGGGCGCAGCGCAAAGCTCTCGAATGGAGTCACCCGGCCCCCGAAACCCTCTGGTCGATCGCCGGAACCGAGCGGATGTGGGAACGGCGACTGTCGGACCCCGATTTCGCTCACGTGCGAGTCGGTCGCGGGGATCAGCGCCTGGCGACCCGATTGGTTCCGCCCGAGACCGGACCGGTGGAGGATCTGGAACCCGTCTCGGCGGTCTCACTGCGACGGTTCGTGCGGGCGCACTCGGTGGTGGGCGCGCTGCCGACCGCGGTGTCCCTGAGGGGATTCGCTGCACTGTCCATAGCGGGAGATCGTGACGACGCCCGGGCGATGGTGCGAGCAATGTTGGCCTCGCTGTGCAGCTTTCACGGACCCGACCACGTCGCAGTCGCAATCGTCTGCGGTCCGGACACTGTGGAGCAGTGGGAATGGGCCAAGTGGCTTCCGCACACGCAGCACGATGCCCTGCGCGACGGGGCCGGATCCGCGCGAATGATCTTCGGTAGCTTCCTCGAGCTGGAGAGTGCACTGGGCGATGTGCTGGCGATGCGTAATCGGTTCGCGCGCGGCGCGGTTCCGGTCGCCGGTGTCGTGCAGTTGGTGATAGTGGTGGACGGCGGACTCCTCGACAACCGGTCGACCGACCTCACCGATACGGGCCTCGATTCCGTCACGATCGTCGACCTGTCCGGCCTCTGCCCCGGACTGGCTGCGTCCCGTGGCTTGCAGTTGTTCGCCGAGAACGGATCCATCGGAGCGGTCAGCGGAACCACGGTCGAGGTGTTCGCCGTCGCGGACTCGATGAATACCACCCAGGCCCACGCCGTTGCCAGGCGTCTGTCGCCTTTTCGCGTGCCGACGTCCTCGTCGGTCGTCGATGTCGTGGACGACGACGGTGTGCGGATCTCGGGATGGAACAGTCTCGTCGGGATCGCCGACGTAGGTGCACTCGATCCGGACCGGGCCTGGATCACTCGGCGCGGACGCGAGCGGCTGCGGGTACCGATCGGTGTCGCACCCGACGGCAGCACCGTGGAGATCGATCTGAAGGAATCCGCCGAGAGCGGTATGGGGCCTCACGGATTATGTATCGGCGCAACGGGTTCCGGAAAATCGGAGTTCCTCCGAACGCTCGTGCTCGGCTTGGTGTCGACTCACTCACCGGAACAGCTCAATCTGGTACTCGTCGACTTCAAGGGCGGCGCTACGTTCGCGGGACTCGAGGCTGCCCCGCACGTGGCCGCCGTCATCACCAACCTGTCCGAGGACTTGGCGCTGGTGGATCGAATGCGTGATGCCTTGGCCGGCGAGATGAATCGGCGGCAGGAATTGCTGCGCTCGGCCGGGAACTTCGCGAATGTGTCCGATTACGAGAAGGCGCGCGCGGCGGGAGCCGATCTCGCACCGATGCCTGCCCTGTTCGTGGTGGTAGACGAGTTCTCGGAGTTGCTGAGCCAGCAGCCGGAATTCGCCGAGCTGTTCGTCGCGATCGGTCGGCTCGGACGTTCGCTTCACATGCACCTGTTGCTCGCCAGTCAGCGACTCGAAGAAGGCAAGCTACGTGGTCTCGACAGTCACCTGTCGTACCGAATCGGACTGAAAACGTTCTCCGCGAACGAGTCTCGCTCGGTCCTCGGAGTCCCCGACGCTTATCACCTTCCCGCGCAACCCGGTGCGGGTTACCTCAAGTGCGATTCGGCCGAGATCGTCAGGTTCGCTGCGGCCTACGTCTCCGGTCCGTATTCACCGCCGCGCTCCGTTTCCGGGACGCGGACTCTGCCCGGCGCAGACATCAGGCCGAAGCCGTTCACCGCCTTCACTGTGCCCCTCGACGTCATCGACCTCGGCCGCATCGAGGATGCCGGCGCGCCGCCGGTCGAACCGGATTCGGTCGATTCGGAGAGTACGGGTGCGTCGGTTCTCGACGTGGTCGTCGGACGAATTCGAGGTCGCGGAATGCCGGCCCACGAGGTGTGGTTGCCGCCGTTGGACACTGCCCCGACCCTCGACCGGTTGGTGCTCGGATCGGTTCTGACCGAGCGTGTCGCTCCGCTCAGCGCTTTGCGCGCCCCCATCGGAATCGTCGACCGGCCGTTCGATCAGCGCCGCGATCTGTTGACCGTCGATCTGTCCGGCGCAGCAGGCCACGTCGCCATCGTCGGAGCACCGCAATCGGGAAAGTCGACGGCACTTCGGTCCTTGATCCTGGCGCTGGCAATGACGCATTCACCCGCGCAGGTGCAGTTCTACTGCTTGGATTTTGGCGGCGGAACGCTGGCCGGTCTGGCCGATCTGCCACACGTCGGGTCGGTGGCCAACCGGCTGGACGTCGATCGGGTTCGACGCACCGTGGCCGAGGTGGCCGCCGTAGTTCGGCAGCGGGAGAGGACGTTCCGCGATCGCGGTATCGACTCGATGGCCGAGTTCCGACGGCGACGCGCGACGCAACCCGTCGATCCCGAGGACCGGTTCGGTGACGTCTTTCTCGTCATCGATGGCTGGCCATCCATCAGGTCGGACTTCGAGAGTCTGGAACAGCAGATCGCCACCCTGACCACGCAGGGCCTCGCGTTCGGGCTGCATCTGATTCTCACCGCGTCGCGGTGGGCGGAAGTTCGGCCCGCGACCAAGGACCTGATCGGTACTCGGTTGGAACTGCGGCTCGGAGATCCGTCGGATTCGGACATGGGCCGAGCCAAGGCGTCGAGCGTTCCGGAGGGTCGGCCGGGCCGAGGTATGACCAGGGACGGTCTGCATCTGTTGATCGCACTTCCACGGGTGGACGACGTCAGTTCCGTCGACGACCTGTCTCGGGCAGTCGGAGAGTCGGTGGCGGCGATCGCGGCAGCGTCTGCCGGGTTACCCGCGCCGCCGGTGCGAATGCTGCCGGAGCTGCTCGAACGGTCCGCAGTTCTCGATCTGCTCGGTCATTCGTGGCCGCGTACTCGCGGTGCTACCCCGGAGCTGGGAGTCCCGATCGGCATCGACGAGGCAGAGTTGGCACCGGTGGTGATCGACTTCGCAGAGAATCCACACTTCGTCCTGTTCGGCGACAGCGAGTGCGGCAAGACGTCTCTGCTGCGCGGAATCTGTCGATCGCTCGTCGAGGCGAACTCGCCCGACCGCGTCAAGCTCATCATCGCGGACTATCGCCGAACCCTGCTCGGCACAGTCGATTCCGAGCATCTCGCCGGGTATGCGGCGTCGCAGGCGACGCTGACGGCGATGCTCGTCGACCTCGCCGGCCGCATGACCGAGCGCATGCCGGGTGCAGATGTGACGCAGCAGCAGCTCCGCGAGCGGTCGTGGTGGAATGGTCCCGAGGTGTTCGTCGTCGTCGACGATTACGATCTGGTCGCTACGTCGTCGGGGAATCCGCTGGCCCCGTTGGTGGAACATCTTCCGCATGCGCGAGACATCGGGCTGCACGTGATCGTGGCGCGACGTTCGGGCGGGGCAGGCCGGGCCCTGTTCGACCCGGTGATAGGACGGTTGCGCGATCTGGTGACGCCGGGACTGGTCATGAGCGGGAGCCGCGACGAGGGCAACCTGCTCGGGACGGTGCGTCCCAGTGCCTTGCCGCCGGGCCGTGGCGTGTTGGTCAACCGCTCGGGTCAGGCACTGGTTCAGCTCGGACACTCGAGTTGACGAACCCCGCGTGGCGTTATGCCGCAGTGCATCTGGGGTACGCGGAGATCTCCGTCGTCGCCACGAGCGGAGCGTTCGAGGGTCCGAGAGAGAGCGTCGAATCGGCGTTCGCGACAGTGGAGGACGGCGGTCTGGTGTTCGGCCGGCACGCAGCCGGAGCCGAGATACCGCCACTGCTCTGCATCGACGATGCGTCGATCCCGGTGGGGGTCTCGGCGTGGGACCGAACGGCGGTACTGCACGGAATCGTGTGGTCGGCTCTGCACAGTGCAGGGGTGCGCGACCGACTCGACGTGCTCGAAATCGCGTATCCGTCCACGTGGGGAGAAGAGCGCTCGGGCATTCTTCGCGCCACGTTCGCGTCGTCGGCGAGCGAGGTGGTGCTCGTGGAAACAGCCGAGGCGGCCCTGTCGTGGTCGGGTGAACGAGCGCCCGGTGCGGCCGTCGTCATCGAAGTCGGTGCTCTCGATACGTCGGTCGTCGTCCTGGACGAGTCCGGGGCGCACGGCGGGGATACCGGCGCGATCCTGCCCTTCGGAATCGACGACGACTCCGCCTGGCGACGTGCGGTGGGGGAGTACGCCAGGTCGTCGGTCATGCGCTGCCCCGACGAGGTGTACGTGGTGTCGGCGTCGAGCGTCGGACCCGATCCCATCGTCGATCACTCCACGCACTGGCTGACCGGTCTCGATGTCGCCAGGTCGCTGTACCGACGAGCCGGGGCGGATCTCGTACCGACACCACCCGTTCGTGCCTCGACGACGCGATCGGCGGCGTGGCTCGACGACGTCGCCGCGCCCCCGCCGCGGTCGAGGAACCGTCGTTCGGCCCTTTTCGCGACGGTGAGCGCCGTGTCAGCGGTGGTCGTATTCATCTGCGTAGCAGCCTATTTCGCTGTTCGATCGCCCGAGAGCGTCGATGCATCTGCAGCGCAACCCTTTTCGCCGATAGTCGCCCCCACGGTGTCACCGTCTTCGGTCGTCGAACCGACGCCGACGACGGTGCCCGCCGCGCCGTTGCCGGTCGAGACGGTGACGTTCGTGTACGGACGCGTGTCGATGCGGTTGTCGGCCACTTGGACGAAGTCCGACGACCAGGACCGCATGGTGTTGATTCCGCCGACCCCGCCCGAGCGGCGGATCGTCGTGACCGTGGCAGACCTGTTGCCGGGTTCGACTCAGGAGCAGGTGGCCACCGAACTTCGGTCGGCCGTCGATGCTCGGGGTCCGGATTCGAGCATCGGCTCTCTCGAACCCACCCGCGATTTCGGCGGCCGCGTCGGGATCGCCTACATCGAGAGACCGGTCGACGACTCGACGGTGCTCTGGCGGGTGTTCGTGGAGTCCGACCTCCAGGTCAGCATCGGTTGTCAGTTCGAGGGGGAGGACCCGGCAGTGATCGACACCGAATGCGGCCAGGCAACGCAGTCGTTGGACATCGTGCCGGTGTCGTGAGATCGGCCCACAGTTTCTCGGAGACTGCCGGAACCGAATCGAGGGGTTGCTGCGTCAAAGGAGATGTAGGGGAGTGAGTGGGCCGACTACAGGCCGGCTCGGTCGAGCAGCACGCGCGCCGCGGGCGTACGTGAATCGAGTATCGAAAACAAGGAGTCGAAGTGGGATATCCAGGGGGACCGGAAGCTACGGGTTCGTCGAACGGCGTCACCGTCACACCGCAGGAGCTCGTCGCTGCCGGAGCCACGATCGAAGGCCTGAGCGTGTCGATCAACGCGTCCAATTCCGCTGTTCGATCGATCGTCGAGCAGACCGCCGAAGCGTGGGTCGGCAAGGCGGGCAAGTCTTTTCAGGACGTCATGGCGCAGTGGGACACCAGTGCGCAGAAGATGCGGAGTGCGCTGGAGCAGATCTCCGCCGACATCAAGACCAACGGCCACGGCTACTCGGACGCCGACGACGACAACGTGTCGGCCGTGAACCAGGTGGCCGGATCCCTGAACTCGGGACTGTCCTCGTTCAAGTGAACGTGACATCCGGAATCACACGACAATCCACACGACCACGCTCGACCAAGGAGACCGATCCGACATGAAATACGACTTTGCCCAGATCGCGGCGCTGACCGAGGCAATGAACAAGCAGGCGAACGTGACCAAGGACTTGCTCGCGGACGTGGACACCACCGCGAAGCGACTCTACGAGTCGTGGGAGGGCGACGCGATGACGTCCTACTACGAACTTCAGCGTCAGTGGAACTCTGCATCCGACGAGCTCAACCTCATTCTGTCGAGCCTCGTTGCGGCAGCCCGCACCGGTGGCGAGACGATGCACGGCGTCGAGATGGCCAACAAGGCACGGATGGCTCGCTGACCTTTCGTCGAAAACAGGAATGCCCCGACCGCGCAATCGGTCGGGGCATCCGTCTTTTCGAGCGCTCTGTGTCCTGGTTTCGGTGCCTGCCGGGGTGTCTACTGGTTCGGTGACGGACTTCGGAGCAGTACTCGGGGCCGAGCGGTCTCGTGCCGACCACCGACTCGCCTCTCTTCGGGACGAGTTGGCGTCGGTGATCGAAGGATCTCGCTGGACCACCGACGACGACGAACACGATCCGGAAGGGTCGACCATCGCGTTCGAGCGGGCGAAGATCGCGGCCCTGATCGCCGACACCGAATCCGAACTGCGCGACATCGATGCGGCGGAGTCACGGCTCGCGACGGGGACGTACGGTTCGTGCGAGAGGTGTGGCGGCGAGATCCCGGTGATCAGGCTCGAGGCGCTGCCGGCGGCGCGTCGGTGCGTGCACTGCGTGCGCCTGCGGTGAGGTGGAGGCGGGTCGAGGCGTTTTGACCTGGGCGTCCGCTGCCGGTATCGTTCCCCGTTGGCGTGTATGGGCTCGCCATGTACTTGCGTGCATATCGAGCCCTTGTCCTCGGGTCTCAACTGGCCGCCGAGGGCATCCACTCGTCTTGGCCAGCAGCGACATCATGAAGACAGGAATTTTCTGTGTCTACTTACGCCCCGAAGGCCGGGGACACCACCCGGACGTGGCATGTGATCGACGCCACGGACGTCGTGCTCGGACGCCTCGCCGTCCAGGCCGCGACTCTGCTCCGCGGTAAGCACAAGCCCACCTACGCACCCAATGTCGATGGTGGCGACTTCGTCGTCATCATCAATGCCGAGAAGGTTGCCATCAGCGGCAACAAGCTCGACGGCAAGTTCCACCACCACCACTCCGGCCATCCGGGCGGTCTGAAGTCGCGCTCGACCCGTCAGGTCCTCGAGAGCAACCCCGATCGTCTCGTGGAGAAGGCCGTCGTCGGCATGATCCCCAAGAACAAGCTCGGTAGTGCCATCGCGAGCAAGCTGAAGGTCTACGCGGGACCGAACCACCCGCATGCCGCTCAGCAGCCCGTTCCGTTCGAGATCAAGCAGGTGTCCCAGTGACGGCGCCGGAGGGAAATGACGTGACGTCGCAGGAGAACATCGAAGAGATCGCCGCCGACGAGTTCGTGGCAGTCGAAGACCCCGAGGTCGTCTCGGACATCGAAGCTGCAGCCGCTCCGGCACCGATCGTGTTCGATCGCCCGATCCAGACCGTCGGTCGCCGTAAGGAAGCCGTCGCTCGTGTTCGGTTGTCTTCGGGCACCGGCGGATTCAAGCTCAACGGCCGCACCCTCGAGGACTACTTCCCGAACAAGGTGCACCAGCAGCTGATCAAGGCTCCTCTCGTTCTGGTGGACCGCGCTGAGTCCTTCGACATCGTCGCGCTGCTGCACGGTGGCGGACCGTCGGGACAGGCGGGTGCCTTGCGTCTGGCCATCTCGCGTGCACTGATCGAACTCGCACCCGACGATCGCCCGCCGCTCAAGGCCGCGGGCTACCTCACGCGTGACGCGCGTGCAGTCGAGCGCAAGAAGTACGGCCTGAAGAAGGCCCGTAAGGCGTCGCAGTACTCCAAGCGCTGACGCGTCTTACCCGTTTCATCCTCGAGGGCAGGCATCCAGCAGTATCGGTTGCCTGCCCTCGAGGCTTTCTCACCACATTCTCTCCGCTCGAAGGAGTTCTCGGTTCATGGCGCGATTGTTCGGCACCGACGGAGTTCGGGGACTGGCGGGCGGGGTTCTGACCGCCGAGCTGGCGTTGAGAATCGCGCGCGCCGCAGCCGCCGTGTTGGCACCGAATGTCGACGGCACCAGACGTGTGGCAGTGGTCGGTCGTGATCCGCGTGTCAGCGGCGCGATGCTGAGCGCAGCCGTGTCCGCCGGACTCACCGCATCGGGTGTCGACGTGATCGATGTCGGCGTGCTGCCCACACCCGCAGTCGCCTTCCTCACCGCCGAATACGACGCGGCGCTCGGTGTGATGATCTCGGCATCGCACAATGCGATGCCCGACAACGGGATCAAGATTTTCGCTGCCGGCGGGCACAAGCTCGACGACGACGTGGAAGACCGGATAGAAGCTGCCCTCGATCCCGAGGGGCGCTCCCGGAACGACGCGCAGCCGTTCGATGCCATCGGTGCCGCGATCGGCCGCATCGACGTCGCGCACGACGCGGCCGCTCGCTACACGACGCATCTTGCAGACTCGGTGGCGCATCGACTCGACGGTGTCACAGTTGTCGTCGACTGCTCGCACGGTGCCGCCTCGGTCGTCGGGCCCGACATCTACCGACGAGCCGGCGCGACTGTCGTGGCAATCAACGCCGAGCCCGACGGCATCAACATCAACGACGGGTGCGGCTCGACGCATCTGGAGGGATTGCAGAAGGCTGTCGTGGAGCACGGGGCCGACCTCGGTATCGCGCACGATGGAGACGCCGACCGGTGTCTGGCCGTCGACGCGTCGGGTTCCGTGGTGGACGGTGACGCGATCATGACGGTACTGGCCATCGCGATGCACGACGCCGGTCAGTTGACCGACGACACCCTGGTCGCGACGGTCATGAGCAATCTGGGTCTGCACATCGCGATGCGCGAGGCCGGAATCACCTTGCGCACCACAGCCGTCGGAGATCGTTACGTCCTCGAGGAACTGCGACGGGGTGGTTTCGCGCTCGGCGGCGAGCAGAGTGGACACGTTGTTCTGCCCGCGGTCGGAACGACCGGCGACGGGATCGCCACTGCATTGCGACTGATGGAGCGGATGGCGCAGACCGGACGCTCCCTCGCGGATCTGGCGTCGGCCATGCGGACACTGCCGCAGGTGCTGATCAACGTGCGCGTGTCCGACAAAGCAGCCGTGTCATCGGCACCGTCGGTATCGGAGGCCGTGGCGTCGGCCGAGCGCGAACTAGGGGAATCGGGTCGAGTTCTGTTGCGCCCCAGTGGTACCGAACAGTTGGTACGAGTGATGGTCGAGGCATCCGAACTGGACGTGGCGACCCGGCTCGCCGAAGAGCTGGCGGGCCGGGTCGCGTCGGTCTGACGTCTCAGGCAGTCAGTTCACGCAGCGCGGTCAGCTGCGCGACGCGGCCCGCGGTGTTCTCGGCCAGCGGCGCGACATTGAGGGTGGTCACACCCGCTTCGGCGAACGCAGCGACGCGCTCCTTGACGTAGCTTTCCGGACCGATGAGGTTCACTGCGCGAGCGAGCTCGTCGGGGACGGCAGCGGCCGCTTCTTCCTTCTTGCCGGCCAGGTACAGGTCCTGGATCTTCTCGGCCTCGGCCTCGTACCCGTAGCGCTGAGCCAGGGAGTTGTAGAAGTTCTTGCCCTTGGCACCCATGCCGCCGATGTACAGCGCCAGGTGGGGCTTGACCCAGGGCAGGTACTTCTCCGCATCCTCGCCGATGGCCAACGTGGGGCTCGCGAACACTTCGAGTTCGCCGAGCGACGGATCTCGCTTGGCCTTGCCTGCTGCGAGCGAATCGCCCCAGACGTCGGCGGCCTTCTCGGGGAAATAGAAGATGGGCTGCCAACCTTCGGCGATCTCGGCGGTGAGTTCGACATTCTTGGGACCGAGAGCGGCGATGACAACTGGAATACGTTCGCGTACAGGGTGATTGATCAGCTTGAGTGGCTTGCCCAAGCCGGTTCCCTTGTCGGCCGGCAGCGGGATCTGGTAGTGCTTGCCCTGGTACTGCACCTTCTCGCGACGCCATACCTGCCGGCAGATCTCGATGACCTCGCGGGTTCGTGCGATCGGTGCGTCGTACTTGACGCCGTGAAAGCCTTCGACGACCTGCGGTCCGGACGCGCCGAGGCCGAGAACGAAACGGCCGTCGGACACGTAGTCGAGACCGGCCGCGGTCATGGCAGTCAACGACGGTGTCCTGGTGTAGATCTGGAAGATGCCGGACGCGATCTTGATGGTGCTCGTCTTGGCCGCGAGGAACCCGAGTTGGCTGACGGCGTCGAACGAGTAGGCCTCGGGCACGAAAATGATGTCGAGCCCCGCCTTCTCGAGCTCGGCAACCTCGGCAACGGTCTCGTTGAAACCACCGCTGTAGTTCAGCATCGTTCCGATGTGCATGGGACTCCTCGTTCGGTGAGCAGCTGGTGCAGCCGCTTCAGGTACCTGTTACTGACATTTCACATCGGGACGTTACCGCTCCCAGGGGAACCGATGTGAGTCGGCGCACGTCATAGTGAGAAAGGGGCACTTCGAGGGGGAACGGGGACGTATGAGCGGCGGAGTCTGGGTGGACGTGGATCGCGTCCGCGGAGTTGCAGATGCACTTGTGGTGTCGGCCGACGCCCTCGGCGCAGCTGCCGCTTCCGTTGCCGATGCAGGGTTCGGTCCGGCCGGGGCGGGACGGAACTACGGTGACCTGGGCGCGCTGTACATCCAGGCCCACGCCGGGCTCGGCCGTGCCGTCGGGGCATGGAAATCCTCGGTCGACGACATCTCCAGTGCCCTCACGACGTCGATGAACGAGTACGACCGACAGGACGACGCCGCCGCGTTCGTGATCGAGTCGGACCGGTGACGCCTCCCCCGGCCGAACCCGGAGGTGCGGAATCGGTCGACGACATTCTCGACACGAACGCGCACGGCCTGCTGTATTTCGAGCGGTTTCTGCCTCTGGCCTGCCGCGTTTTCGGCGTCGAATTCCCGCCGTACGTCGATGTGTGTGCCGGATACGACGAACAGCGCGGGCTGAACTTGGGTGCGCTCGGTCACGATGCCGACGCCGTCGGAGCACTGTCTACAGTGCTCG
Organism: Rhodococcus sp. ARC_M5; assembly: GCF_022810405.1. Classification (GTDB taxonomy): domain Bacteria; phylum Actinomycetota; class Actinomycetes; order Mycobacteriales; family Mycobacteriaceae; genus Rhodococcoides; species Rhodococcoides navarretei. The sequence goes on along the minus strand of NZ_JALGQE010000001.1, from coordinate 344,052 downwards.
GCGAGCAACTCGTGGAGCAGGTTCAGCTGCGGCGGGTTCTGCAACTGAGGTGGCACGGCGAGGCAGGTGAGGCTGTGCAGACGTTTCTTTCGGCCGAACAGGAGGAGGCTGACGCCTTCGCTCGATCGATCGAGGATTCGCATCAGACGATGTGTGCGGCCGTCGACGTTCTCCGCGATGCCGTGACCGACAAGGCAGAGCTCGTCGGAGGACTCTCGGTCGACAATGTGGACGGCAAGGATGCCGACCAGATCGATGCCATCTTGGCTGCGTCGGGGCTCGAATGTCGCCCGGTCGACAGGGCGACGGTGTTCCCGCGGTTGGCGTCCGCTTTCCCGGATCTCACCGATCGAGCGCGCAGCGCCGATGTGTCCGACGAGTTCGCCGCCGAGGTCGGCCAGGTGTGTCGACATTGGATCGAGAACGAGTTCGTACCGCGGGTTCAGGGCACGTACGACGCCATCGTCGGGGCATGCACGGCCACCGACACTGCAGTCAGAGGCTGTCTGAAGTTGGTGGTGGATATTCTGGCCGGTATTCACGAGCCATCGTTCGGCGATCTCGACGAGCGTGGCTGGGCACTTGCGCCCGGCCCGGCAGCGCAGCGGCAGGGGCACGACTGCTCTCCCGTGGGCCCGGCTTCGGCCGGCCCAGGCCCAGCACCAGCACCGGCACCGGCAGCCGTCGGGCCGGCGTCGGTCTCGGATGTCGGCGGCTCCGCTCTCGTCGGAGCCGAGAGCATGGATCCGGCCGAATCGCGTGTCGCCGCCGATCGCGTCGGTGACACGCCGAGAGATGCAATGGATGGGCTCGTGGACCGGGTGGTTGCCGCCATCGTCGACCGCGTCGACAACGCACTGAGCGACACGATCGACGGTATCCAGGACGGCCACGACACAGACGACTCCGACGCCCCTGCGATCGACAGCGCGATTGGCGACGACGAGGCGAAGGGCGAGGACTCGAACCCGTCCCCGGAGGGCGGATCGGCCGTGCCGGCGGGAGGTGACGACCAGCAGTCGCAGTCGGTGCCCGGGCATTCGTCGTCCGCGGCCATCGACGAGCGTGGCCATCTCGAGGCCGAACTCGATGGGCATCGCGCCCGCATTGCGCTCGAACACAACGGTGTCGTATCTCTCGAACTCGAGACTCCCGGACTCGGAACTCGCTCGTTCGAGCTCCGAATCGGACCGTTCGGCCTACCCGAGATAGTCGAAGTTCCCGATGGCACCGACCCGGTGGGCACACCGGCCGTGGCTGCTCCGAAACCGTCCGAACCTGTGCCTGCTGCACAGCCTCCTGTATCCACTACAGAACCTGCGCCGGCTACAGAACCAGTACCGGCTGCGGAACCTGTGGTGCCGTCCGGCTCCGCGTCGGATGCCTCGGCGCAGTGTCCACCCGAGTCACCCGACACGGACCAGCCCGACGCGCAGCTTCCGGTCACTGCCGATCGCCCGGTCACCGATGCTCAACCCGCCGATGCGCAACCCGCCGACGCCGCTACCGGTGCGGGCCTCAGCGAAGCAGGGGAGCTGTGAGCTCCGACAGCGGGTGGCGCACGGAGTTGCATCGAATACGCGACGAGCATCGGGCCGCCATGGCGCGCGCATCCGAGGCTCTGAGCCGGGCTCAAACTCCTACCGACGGGCGCAGCGGACGACGGTCACCGGACGTGAGCGGGTCGGACTCCGACCGCGAGCCGGCGTCGGGTTCGGTGCTGCAACCGGCTCATCTGGATCGGAGAGAGCCCACTCCGCATGTCGAGACCGAACCCGCCGAGCAGCCGCGGACCTGGCTGATCTGACTGTCGATCCGGACTAGCCCCGTCCGAGCAGAGCCTTGATCGACGCGGAGGCCTTGGGCTTGGGCTGGGCATCGAGCGGGGCATGCGGATCGACTGCCCTGGTGCCATCGATCTCGCCCGCTGTTCCGGCCAGTTCTTCGTAGTCGGAGTCGCCGGTCAGATGGAACAGCAGAAAGGCGGTGAGGACGGCGCGGGTGCGCTGTTGGGTCTTGCGATCGGGCTTGTTGATGCCGAGCGCGCCGAGGATTCGGCGGCCTTCGACGAATCCGTCCGCCGTCGAGCCGTCGACTCGGCGCAGGATGGACGGCCCGTGCCAGGCCTGCGCGAGCGCGAGCGAGTTGTCGGTGAGCGAATCGGCGTTCGAGTTGTCTCCGACGACGAGTCCCGGCACCTTCAGGGTTGCGGCAGCCTCTTCCGACGCGGGTGCCGTCGGTGCCGGAAAAAGAGCGGCCACTGCCTTGATGTCGGATCGCCTGGAGGCAGCGAGAACGGCTGTGCCTGCCCCCATCGCGTGTCCGGCGGCGGCGAGCTTGTCCGGATGCACGCTGATGTTTCCGGGGCCCAGACGCACGCCGGTCATGATGTCGAGCACAGTGCCCAGGTCGGTTGCCAGTCCGCGATGCGACGGTACGAGCCCCCGCTCGGTGTCCGGTGCCGCAACCACGATGCCCCAGGACGCCAGGTGCTTCAGCGTGTCGGTGTAGTGGCTGGGCCGCAGCATCCAGCCGTGTGCGAAGGCAACACCGGGCAGGCCGAAGCCTTCGGCGGGTGTGTAGACGACACCGGGCTGCCCGGCGAGGGCCAAGTCGCCTCGGAGCACCTTGTGCGGGCCGCGCTTGGAGAGAGCAGATGCCAGCTTCTTCGGTTTCGCCACGAGAGATGACGCTACCGAACGACGGCGCGTCAGGGGCACGCGGACACGTCGACCCGAGCGAATGGGTCGTGCGCGCCGTGCCGAGTACCCTGATTGACCATGTGCGGAATCGTGGGTTACGTCGGCCACCGCCCAGCTCTGGGTGTGGTGGTCGAAGCGCTTCGGCGTATGGAATATCGGGGTTACGACTCTGCGGGAATCGCGATCCTCGACGGTGCGGGTGCGACCGCGGTCGAGCGCAAGGCGGGTCGCCTGGCCAATCTCGAAGCCGAACTGGACGACATCGGTACCGACACATTCGTCGGCACCACGGGGATGGGTCACACTCGATGGGCGACGCACGGCCGTCCCACCGACCGCAACGCCCACCCGCATCGAGACGCGTCCGGCACCGTCGCGGTGGTCCACAACGGAATCATCGAGAACTTCGGTCCGCTGCGCGCCGAGCTCGAGTCCGTGGGCACCGAGTTCCTGTCCGACACCGACACCGAGGTGGCCGTACATCTCGTCTCGCGTGCCTACGCCGAAGGCCCGACTGCGGGCGACTTCGTGGCCAGCGCGAAAGCAGTCCTGCGTCGTCTCGACGGTGCGTTCACCCTCGTGTTCACCCACTCCGATCACGCGGACACGATCGTTGCGGCTCGTCGCTCCACGCCTCTGGTTCTCGGTGTCGGCGACGGCGAGATGTTTCTCGGATCCGATGTCGCCGCGTTCATCGAGCACACGCGTGACGCCGTCGAACTCGGCCAGGATCAGGTGGTCGTCATCACCGCGGACGGCTATGCCATCAGCGATTTCGAGGGCAACGAGGCGCACGGGCGTCCGTTCCGAATCGACTGGGATCTCGCAGCCGCCGAGAAGGGCGGCCACGACTACTTCATGCTCAAGGAGATCCAGGAGCAGCCGGCCGCGGTGGCGGATACGTTGCTCGGCCACTTCGACAACGGTCGAATCGTGCTCGACGAGCAGCGGCTGTCGGATCAGGAGCTGCGCGACGTCGACAAGGTGTTCGTCGTGGCCTGCGGCAGTGCGTACCACTCGGGTCTGCTGGCCAAGTACGCGATCGAGCACTGGACCCGGCTCCCGGTCGAGGTGGAACTGGCCAGTGAATTCCGCTACCGAGACCCGGTCCTGGATCGATCGACCCTGGTCGTCGCCATCTCGCAGTCCGGCGAGACTGCCGACACTCTCGAAGCAGTGCGGCACGCCAAGGACCAGAAGGCGCGTGTTCTGGCGGTGTGCAACACCAATGGCTCGCAGATTCCTCGCGAGGCCGATGCCGTTCTCTACACCCGGGCCGGTCCGGAGATCGGCGTCGCGTCGACCAAGGCCTTTCTTGCCCAGGTCACCGCGAACTATCTGGTCGGGCTGGCATTGGCGCAGGCTCGCGGTACCAAGTATCCCGACGAGGTAGCGCGTGAATTCGCCGAACTCGAAGCGATGCCCGAGTTGGTGCAGCGGGTGCTCGAGACGGTCGAGCCCGTTCGGGCGCTCGCGCGCGAGCTCTCGACGGCCACGACCATTCTGTTCCTCGGCCGACACGTCGGATACCCGGTCGCTCTCGAAGGCGCGCTCAAGCTCAAGGAATTGGCGTACATGCATGCCGAGGGCTTTGCGGCGGGCGAGCTCAAGCACGGTCCGATCGCGCTCATCGAGGACGGTGTACCGGTGATCATCGTGATGCCGTCGCCGAAGGGTCGGGCGGTGTTGCACTCGAAGATGCTGAGCAACATTCGCGAGATCCAGGCGCGTGGTGCGCGGACGGTCGTGATCGCCGAAGAGGGTGACGAGGCGGTGCGTCCGTTCGCGGACAACCTGATCGAGATCCCGGCCGCGTCGACGCTGCTGCAGCCGCTGTTGTCGACGATCCCACTTCAGGTGTTCGCCGCCGAGGTCGCTCAGGCGCGGGGGTACGACGTGGACAAGCCTCGCAACCTGGCCAAGTCCGTCACCGTCGAATAGGCCTCGCATGCGCGGCTACTACACACCCGAGCAGATTCGCAATGCCGAAGCGCCGCTGCTGAATTCCCTGCCCGACGGCACCTTGATGCGACGCGCCGCGTACGGCCTGGCCACCGTTGTGGCAGGGGAGTTGGCGGCGCGTACCGGAGGTGTCGCCGGGCGTCGCGTGACGATTCTGGTGGGCACGGGCGACAACGGTGGCGACGGTCTGTGGGCCGGGGCGTATCTGCGTCGGCGCGGCGTCTCGGTGTCCGCTCTCCTGCTCGACCCGACGCGGGTGCATGCCGAAGGTCTCGCGGCCCTGCGATCGACGGGCGGACGAGTGGTCACCCACTGCGGGCCTGCCGACATCGTGGTCGACGCCATCGTCGGTATCTCCGGCAAGGGCTCGCTGCGCCCCGACGCTGCTGCCGTGGTGGAGCGGATCACCGCACCGATCGTGGCAGTGGATGTTCCCAGTGGAGTCGACGCGGAGACCGGCGCCGCACCCGGGCCGGCTGTGACGGCCGAGGTGACCGTGACGTTCGGTGCCCGCAAGCCAGTCCACGTGCTGGCCGTACCTCGTTGTGGCCGAATCGAACTCGTGGACATCGGTCTGGACCTGCCGACTCCGGCGATGGAGTCGTTCGAGCCGGCCGAGGTGGGACGGGTGTGGCCGATTCCTACGGCGTCGGACGACAAGTACTCGCAGGGCGTGGTGGGTGTCCTGGCCGGAAGTTCCACGTTCCCCGGTGCTGCTCTGCTCTGTGTGGGCGCAGCGGTCGCGGCCACCTCCGGAATGGTCCGCTACGTGGGAAGCGCAGGCGCAGAGGTCGTGTCGCACTATCCGGAGGTCGTTGCCGCCCCGGATCTCGACGCGGTGGGAAAAGTGCAGGCGTGGGTGGTCGGTCCCGGTTTCGGCACCGACGAGGAGTCGGCGGACATCGTGCGCCGAGTTCTGGAAACGGACCTGCCGGTCGTCGTCGACGCGGATGCGCTCACAATTCTCGCGCACAACGAACGCTGGATCGCCGGACGCGCCGCAGCGACTCTGCTGACCCCGCATGCCGGAGAATTCGCCCGCCTGACGGGAGCCGACCCTGCACCCGACCGAGTGGGATCGGTTCGAGATCTTGCTGCGCGCTGGGGCGTCACCGTTCTCCTCAAGGGACGAGCGACGATCGTCGCCGACGCAGATGGGACGACGTACATCAGCGACGCCGGGGGATCGGCTGCATCGACCGCCGGCTCCGGCGACGTACTCTCCGGCATACTCGGAGCCCTGCTCGCGTCGGGAATGGCACCGTCCACTGCGGCTGCCTGCGGAGCGAAGGTCCACGCACTGGCCGCGGCCCGTGCGGCTCACGGTTCGGACGGAGAGTTCGCGGCACCCATTTCTGCGAGCCCGCTGTGCGAGTCCATCTCGGACGCCATCCGAACCGTGCGCTCGCTCACAGTCTGATTGCGGTCGTGCGTGCCCCACGTCCGATGCTCGATGTGTCAGGAGTTGTGGTGCCCTGATCCGTCGTATCGGCGGCGCGGATGGCACTATCGAATGTTGTGACTATCGGCTGCGACGACGAGAGGACCGATCCTCGGACGGGTTCGGGTGCCGTGGCGTCCGTCGACCTGGACGCAGTGGCGCACAACGTTCACGTGTTGCAGCAGTTCGCCGGGGACGCCGCGGTGATGGCTGTCCTCAAGGCCGACGGATACAACCACGGTGCCGTCGAAGTCGCACACGCCGCAATCGCAGCAGGTGCACAGGAGCTCGGCGTCACCACCATCGGTGAGGCCCTCGAACTCCGCGCCGCGGGCATCACCGTTCCGGTGCTGGCGTGGTTGCACCGAACGGATTCGGATTTCGCAGCTGCCATCGACGCGCACGTGGGAATCGGGGTCTCCACGCTTGCCCAGCTGGACGCCGTGGTCGAAGCGGCACGCCGACTCGGTCGTACAGCGGATCTCTCGCTCAAGATCGATACCGGGCTGAACCGCAACGGGGTCGCGGAATCGGATCTCGATGCCGTCCTCGACGCTACTGCGGCAGCAGTGGCCGACGGCGCCGTGCAGTTGACCGGGATGTTCTCGCACCTGGCCTGCTCCGACGAACCGGCTCACCCCGCCAACGACGCCCAGGCCGAGCGGCTGCGCGACGCGGTGCGGCGCGCCACTCGACGGGGAACGCCTCCCGCCGTCGTGCACCTGTCCAACTCGGCCGCCACGCTGACCAGGCCCGACCTCGGTTTCGACATGGTCCGCCCGGGTATTGCTCTGTACGGCTTGTCGCCGGTGCCCGAGCTGGGAACCTTCGGGTTACGCCCGGTCATGACGTTGTCGGCGCAGGTGGCGAACATCAAGAAGGTGAGCGAAGGTGAATCGGTGTCCTACGGCTACACCTGGACCGCTCCCGCCGACACGGTGGTCGCACTCGTCGCTCTCGGATATGCCGACGGGGTCGTCCGCCGGCTCAGCGGGCGGTTCGAGGTGACCATCGCAGGTCGTCGCTATCCCTCGGTGGGTCGAGTGTGCATGGATCAATTCGTCGTCGACCTCGGCGGCGATCACTCGGGTGTCGCAGTCGGCGACGACGCGCTACTCTTCGGGCCAGGGGACAGGGGAGAGGCGCACGCTCAGGATTGGGCGGATGCGCTCGAGACCATCAGCTACGAAGTCGTCACCGGCGTTCGTGGACGCGTCCGACGACGGTTCGTCGGCGCTCTCGCAGGGGAGGCGACGATCTAGATCATGCTCGGATTGCTGGAGAGTATTGCGATTGTGGTGCGCGAGACGGCGTTCCGGTCCAACAAGGATCCGCTGGCCACTGAAAATCTCGACCTGATGGATGCCGATCGCGGCAGTATCGTCACCGCGGACGACGGCGTGCCGCTCGCAGTGCGCGAAGTGGGCCCGTCCGACGCCGAGACGACCGTCGTGTTCGTTCACGGTTACTGCCTGCGCACGTCGTCGTGGCATTTTCAGCGTCGTGCGCTCGAACAGCAGTGGGGTTCGACGGTACGCATGGTTTTCTACGATCAGCGCGGTCACGGGCGTTCGGGAATACCGAGCCCGGACAGTTGCACCATCGGTCAGCTCGGCCTCGATCTGGACGCAGTGATTCGCTCGGTGGTCCCCAGGGGACGCATCGTTCTGGTCGGGCACTCGATGGGCGGCATGTCGATCCTGTCCATGGCCCGGCAGCGCTCGGACGTGCTGCGTCAGAGAGTCATCGGCGCGGTGCTGATCTCCACGACCGCCGCAGGTCTTGCGCAGTCCGGGGTGGGTCGTAGTCTGCAGAATCCGGCGGTCGACGCCTTCCGTCTCGCCGTACGGACGTCGCCCGGTTTGGTGCAGTTCGGGCGCGGTGCTGTGCGTGCGCTGATCTCCCCGATCCTGCGCGCGGCGTCCTACGGCACCAGAGTCTCCCCGCGACTGGTGGCGTTCTCCCAGTCGATGATCGACGACACGTCCGTCGTCACGATCGTCAATTTCCTCGAGACGCTCGAATTGCACGACGAGTCCGAGGCGCTGCTGGAATTCGAGAACATTCCGGTGTCGGTGGTGTGTGGCGACGAGGACTGGATCATTCCGTTCGCCAGCTCGGAGGCCCTGGCGCAGGCTCTGCCGCGTTCGGAGATGGTGCGGGTCCGTCAGGGTGGCCACCTGGTGCAACTCGAATTCCCGGAACAGGTCAACGGCGCGATCACGCGGCTCGTGGCCCGGGCAACGGAGGCCGCGGGCAAGAAGCGGCGGTGGGGCGTTGTCTGACGACCCTCTGCACCTGCCTGCGACGGCCGAATTGGCCACTGCCGCAGACACTGCCGAGTTCGGTGCGAGGCTTGCACACCTTCTGGTCGCCGGCGATCTGGTGATACTCGACGGTCCGCTCGGGGCCGGAAAGACGGCCATGACCCAGGGGATAGCCGCCGGCCTCGGGGTGCAGGGCCGCGTCACCTCGCCGACGTTCGTCATCGCTCGCGAGCATCGGCCCGGCCCACGTGCCCATGGACTACCGCCGGTTGCGCTGGTCCACGTCGATGCCTATCGACTCGGGATGACCGGACAGTCGGCGGTCGACGAACTCGATGCTCTCGACCTCGATACCGATCTCACCGACGCGGTGGTCGTGGTCGAGTGGGGTGAGGGATTGGTCGAGAAGTTGACGGACGGCCATGTGTCGGTTCGTCTCACGCGTGACCCGGACTCCGATGTTCGACGCGTGACGGTGAGTCGGGTGGACAGCGAGGCGGATCCGAGAGAACGACGCTGACCGGGTACCGGGTGCGCGACCGTATGCCCGGTGACGGGTAATCTGAAATATCGTGCTTGTACTTGCCGTCGACACCTCGACCCCCGCCGTCACCGCAGGTGTGGTGGACCTGACCGAGCCCGCCGACGCCGGTGCGGTTGTCACGACCCTCGCCACGCGGGTTCGGGTGGACGCGCGATCGCATGCAGAAATTCTGACGCCCAACATTCTCGAGTGCCTCGCCGAGGCGGGAATCGTCGCGGCCGAGTTGGGAGCCGTCGTCGTCGGCGTCGGTCCCGGCCCGTACACCGGGTTGCGGGTGGGCATGGCCACGGCTGCCGCGTTCGGTGACGCACTCGGCGTCCCGGTGTACGGAGTCTGCAGTCTCGACGCCATCGCCGCAGATGTCTCCGAACCCGGGTCCCTGTTGGTGGTGACCGATGCGCGGCGGCGCGAAATCTACTGGGCGCGTTACGAAGCGGGAACGCGAGTGGCGGGACCCGACGTTGTCGCCCCGGCCGAATTCGATCCCGTCGGAATCGACGCGGTCGCCGGGTCGGCACCGCACGCTGCGGTATTCGCGCTTCCGATTCGCGATGTCCAGGCACCGTCTCCGGCCGGGTTGGTCGCGGTCGCCGTCGCCGATATCGGCAGCGGTATCGACCCGGGTCCGCTCGTTCCGTTGTACCTGCGCCGCCCCGACGCCAAGACGCTCGACGAGCGCGCCGCGGCGAAGGCTGTGAAGTGACGGTATCGATCGAGCCGATGACGGCGGCAGACGCTGCTCGGTGCGCATATCTCGAGACCGTACTGTTCCCGGGTGACGACCCGTGGGCCGAGGACGCGTTCGTCGCGGAACTGGCGGCGCCACAGAATCATTACGTCACGGCGCGGGAGAACGGCGAGGTCGTCGGTTACGCAGGCATCTCCCTGCTGGGGCAGCCGACCCGCGGTGCCTTCGTCGTCGGTGAGTCCGAGGTGCACACGATCGGTGTCGATCCGGCGCATCATCGCAGAGGGATCGGCGGGCGACTGCTCGACGAATTGCTTCGCGTGGCCGACGAGCACGGTGGACCGGTCTTTCTGGAGGTCCGCACCGACAACGAGCCCGCGATCGAGTTGTACCGACGCGAAGGGTTCGAGATCGTCGGCACCAGAGCACGGTACTACCAGCCGAGCGGAGCCGATGCCTTCACCATGCGTCGGCCCGAGAAGACAGAAGGATCAGCCCGATGATCGTGATGGGTATCGAAAGCTCCTGCGACGAAACAGGAGTCGGGATCGTCCGGTGGGACGCGGCAGGGACGTGCGAGCTGATGGCAGACGAGGTGGCCTCCAGCGTCGACGAACACGCGCGGTACGGCGGAGTGGTGCCCGAGGTGGCGTCGCGCGCGCATCTCGAAGCCATCGTGCCGACCATGCGTCGAGCTCTGGCGGCCGCAGGCATCGATCGTCCCGACGCCGTCGCTGTGACGATCGGACCGGGCTTGGCCGGGGCGTTGCTGGTCGGGGTTGCCGCTGCCAAGGCGTACGCCGCGGCCTGGGGCGTGCCCTTCTATGCGGTCAACCATCTCGGCGGCCACGTCGCGGTCGACACGCTCGAGCACGGCCCGATGCCGTCGTGCGTGGCTCTGTTGGTCTCCGGTGGTCACACGCATCTTCTCCACGTCGATGATCTGTCTCGGCCGATCGCGGAGCTCGGGACCACTGTCGACGACGCAGCCGGGGAGGCCTTCGACAAGGTTGCGCGGCTCCTGGGACTGGGTTATCCGGGTGGTCCGGCCCTCGATGATGCTGCGCGCGAGGGCGATCCGACAGCGATCGCGTTTCCCCGAGGAATGACCGGCCCGCGCGATGCCAGGTACGACTTCTCGTTCTCCGGGGTCAAGACCGCCGTCGCTCGTTTCGTCGAGGCCAGGCACCGTGCCGGAGACCCCATCCCGGTCGCAGACATCGCCGCGTCCTTTCAGGAGTCGGTCGCCGATGTCCTGACGATGAAGGCCGTTCGCGCGGCAACCGACGTCGACGTCGACACGATCGTCCTCGGCGGGGGTGCCACCGCCAACTCCCGCATTCGTTCGCTGATCGAACGTCGTTGTGCCGACCAGGGTTTGACGTTGAGAATCCCGAAGCCCCGATTGTGCACCGACAACGGTGTCATGATCGCCGCACTGGGAGCGCACCTCGTCGCAGGCGGTGCGCAGCCGTCTGCGCTCACCGCCGTGACCGATCCCGGTCTCTCGGTCGCGACCAGTCAGGTGCCCGGCTGAGCGTCCTCGGTGGCAGCGACGGTCGGATCGAACGAACGTGATGTCGACGGAACGGCGGCGGACAGCGGTTCGCTCGAGGGAGCCGATACCGGCGGAGACCACACTGTTGGTGGTGCCGTCAGTTCCGGAGTCTGCTCCGAACCGCTCGCATCCGTGGTCGGCACGCTGATGGATCCGGTCGGTACGGGGGTCGACTCGGGAGTCGCTTCGACTGTGGGCTCCGGGGTCGGACCGGGGACGATCTCGGTGGTGTCGCTCGGTGTCGACGATTCCACCGGTTCGGAGGGCCGAACCGGAATCGTGGTGACCGGGGTCGACGGATCGATCGGGATTCCGGAAGTGACCTCGGGGGATACCGGATTCGACGTGGGATCGACAGGCCACTCGAACGGTGGGAGGTCGGGAGCCGGACGCAGAGTCGGCGTTGTGGTGGGTGCGTCGGTCGTGGTGACACGCGTCGACGATCCGGTGGACTCGATCGTGGTCTGCCTCGGATCGGGTCGGTCTCCGGGTACGCCCTCCGTCGTCGCCGAGTCCTCGTCGGGCGAGTACCCCTCGGCGATCGGCCGACCTGCATCGGTCGATTCGGTGGCGGGTCGGGTGGCACTTCCCGCGGGGGAGACACTCTGATCGTCGGCCGGGGCCATCGTCTGCACTCCGTAGGCGAGCACGAGTCCACCTGCGACGACGGCGGCCGCGATCGCACCGGAGTATCGGCTCATTCGGCCCGCAGTGGTACGCGTCGCCGTCACGAGTTGGTAGCTGCTCCCGACGACCGTTGCGGCGACACCAGCAGCTCCGACGGCCAGAACGGCGTCGGGTTCGGCGAGTCGAATCACCGGGGCGTGGAAGCTATCGGTGAGCGTGGTGGCAAGCACGGGGATCTGCGCTCCGCCGCCGATCAGCACTATGGCCTCGGGTTCGTGCGTGCTTCGGTCGAACACCTCGCGGACGAACCGGGCGGCGGCGTCGACCATCGGGGCGGCGGCGGCGTCGAATGCGCCCCGCGTGACGGTCAGCGGGATCCCGCTGTAGCGCTCGATGCGGACCTCGTCGGCGCGGGAGAGCTGTTCCTTGATCGACCGGTACCGCGCAGAGCCGATGCCGCGGTCGTCGCGAAGGTCGTCCCGCAGGTTGTCTCGGGTCATGTCCTGCACGAGGTTCTTGACGAGCGCGTTGAGTGCGTCGCCGCCGACGACGTCGGACCGGTCGTGAGCGAGCACCGTCTCGGCGGATCGGTCGGTGACCGTGACCGACATACCTGCGGCTCCGAGATCGACGAGGGCGATCGTGTCGTATCGATCGACCAGTCCGGTGGTCGCCAGGTGCGCGAACGCGGCCGCTGACTCGGGTACCAGGCGAACATCGCGGGTGGTGTGGGCCAGCGCCGCGCGAATGCCCGCAGCGTGCTCCTCGGTGCGGTAGGTGACAGCGATCGCGTCGGGCGAGCGGTGCCCGGGGATCAGCGAGGCCATGAGTTCGATGGCAGAGGTGACCAGATCACCGATGTCGGTGTTCGCCTGGCGATCGGCCGAGACGGTCCGGTACTCGACCGTGCGACTGCCGTCGGTGTCGACGGTGACGAGGGCTGCGCACACGACCTCGGATCCGGTGGATATACCCACTCCTATCCGCATGCTGCACCTCCCGCCCCTGTGTATTCGCCCGGAATCGACTGGTCTGTGTGCCGTGTCGCGGCACAGCTGTCGATCGTTATCGTTCGGACAGCTCCGTTATCGTAACGTTACTTCGAGCTCCGACGCGAGCGTAATGTGCCGCTCGGTCGGTTACTCGACAGAGCTTTCTTGCCGCTTACCAGGCTTTTCGATGGATCTGCCGATGCCGGGAAAACAGCGAGAAACGACGCGGAACTTGGGCGTTTCGGGCTCGAATCCCGTCGTTTTCGGGTCGTCGTTGTCGGGTGGGACGGTGCCCGGCCACCCTCGTGTCCGCGCGTGCGACCGCGATGTCGCGAACCTGGCGAACCCAGCCCTTGAGTGCTGGCACTCTCGTGTATAGAGTGCTAGATGGCACCGAGCGAAGTCCCGGCACCCGCGACGACGGGAACGAGCTCAGGCCGCGATTGTCAGAACCGCACGAGAAGTACATACACACAGCTGTCCGGGGATCCGACCCCGGACGCGTACCCCATAACTTTGGAGGGCTCAACGTGGCGAGCGTGAAAATCAAGCCGCTCGAGGACAAGATCCTCGTCCAGGCCAACGAGGCCGAGACGACGACCGCCTCCGGTCTGGTCATCCCCGACACAGCCAAGGAGAAGCCCCAGGAGGGCACCGTCGTCGCCGTGGGCGAAGGCCGTGTCACCGAAAAGGGCAACCGGATCCCGGTCGACGTCAAAGAAGGTGACACCGTCATCTACAGCAAGTACGGCGGCACCGAGATCAAGTACGCCGGCGAGGAGTACCTGATTCTGTCGGCACGCGACGTGCTGGCAGTCATCGCCAAGTAGGCCACAACGCAGCCCGCCCCGGTATCCGATTTTCGTGTCGGTCCCGGGGCGGTGTGCGTTCGATCGAGTTTCTTTACTCGAAGGAGTAACACCGAAACATGGCAAAGCAAATCCAATTCAACGAGGAAGCGCGCCGCGCTCTCGAACGTGGCGTCGACAAGCTGGCAGACGCGGTCAAGGTGACGCTCGGGCCGCGTGGACGCCACGTCGTCCTGTCCAAGGCCTTCGGCGGTCCGACCGTCACCAACGACGGCGTCTCGATCGCTCGTGAGATCGACCTGGAAGATCCGTTCGAGAATCTCGGCGCACAGCTGGTCAAGAGCGTCGCCACCAAGACCAACGACGTGGCAGGCGATGGAACCACCACCGCGACGGTGCTCGCGCAGGCGCTCGTGCGCGGCGGTCTGAAGAACATCGCAGCGGGTGCCAACCCGATCGCGCTCGGCACCGGTATCTCCAAGGCGGCCGACAAGGTCGCCGAGGCGCTGCTCGCTGCCGCAACCCCGGTCGAGGGCAAGCAGGCGATTGCTCAGGTCGCCACCGTGTCCTCGCGTGACCCCGAGATCGGCGAACTCGTCGGCGAGGCGCTCACCCGCGTCGGCGCAGACGGCGTCGTCACCGTCGAGGAGTCCTCGACGCTGCTCACCGAGTTGTCGGTCACCGAGGGCGTGCAGTTCGACAAGGGCTACCTCTCGCCGTACTTCGTCACCGACGTGGACACGCAGGAAGCTGTTCTCGAGGACGCGTACGTACTGCTCTACCGCGAGAAGATCACCTCGCTTCCGGATTTCCTTCCCCTGCTGGAGAAGGTTGCCGAGAGCGGCAAGCCGTTGCTGATCATCGCCGAGGACACCGAGGGTGAAGTTCTCTCGACTCTGGTCGTCAACTCCATTCGCAAGACGATCAAGGCCGTTGCCGTCAAGGCACCGTTCTTCGGTGATCGCCGCAAGGCGTTCCTCGACGATCTCGCAGTCGTGACGGCCGGGCAGGTCATCACCGCCGATGTGGGTCTGAGCCTGAAGGAAGCCGGTCTCGAGCTGCTCGGTCGCGCTCGTCGCGTCGTGGTCAGCAAGGACGACACGACCATCGTCGACGGTGCGGGCACGCAGGACGACATCGATGCGCGCGTCGGCCAGCTTCGCCGCGAGATCGAGAACACCGACTCCGAGTGGGATCGCGAGAAGCTCGAAGAGCGTCTGGCGAAGCTCTCGGGCGGCATCGCGGTCATCAAGGTCGGCGCTGCGACCGAAACCGAGCTCAAGGAACGCAAGTTCCGCGTCGACGACGCTGTGGCTGCGGCCAAGGCTGCCGTCGAAGAGGGCATCGTCCCCGGCGGCGGCTCGGCTCTGACTCAGGCAGCGTTGGCTCTGGCCGATGATCTCGGCCTGACCGGCGACGAAGCGACCGGTGTTGCCGTGGTGCGCACCGCGCTCAACGCGCCGCTGTTCTGGATCGCCTCCAATGCAGGTATCGACGGTTCCGTCGTCGTCAGCAAGGTTGCAGAACTGCCGAAGGGCCACGGATTCAACGCCGCGACCCTGACGTACGGCGACCTGCTGGCCGACGGCGTCGTCGATCCGGTCAAGGTGACTCGCTCCGCTGTGGTCAATGCCGCATCGGTTGCACGCATGATCCTGACGACCGAGAGCGCGATCGTGGAGAAGCCGGAGGAGGCCTCCGAGCCCTCTTCCGGTCACGGACACGCTCACTGACGTTCGGTGACACGAGAAAGCCCCCAACCCGAACGGGTTGGGGGCTTTCTTGCGTGTCCGGAGGACTACACCGCGATGCGGCGACGGTTGTGACGAGCGTGCAGTTCTCGCTCGGTCTCGGACATCCCGCCCCAGATCCCGTAGGGCTCGCTGACATTGAGAGCGTGGGTACGGCATTGTGCGAGTACGGGACAGCTGCGGCACATTTCCTTGGCCCGCATCTCGCGCTGTGCTCGTGCTCGGCCCCGCTCGCCGTCCGGGTGGAAGAACATGGACGAGTCGACACCACGGCACAGGCCGTGCATCTGCCAATCCCAGATGTCGGCGTTCGGCCCAGGGAGATGATTCGGCTGCGGCATGGAAACTCCTAGGGTGGTGTGGCTTGCCGGATTCGTGATCCGAATGCCGACAACGTTATGTGTGTCCACGAAATCGAGTCAATAGTGCTCAACCGTGGGCAAATGCATAGTTATGGGTCCAAGAATTAACACGGGCGATATTTACTTCGACTCGCCCGCATGCGTGGCCTTCCTGTTGAAGAATCCGCCGAGACGGGAGACCATGGAGCGTGCACCGGTGATCCGGCGTCGGAAGCAGCGGCGCGAACCGATGGCGTCCGGCGTTCCCCGATTGACATCTCGCTCGACCGGATTGCACCGTCTCCGTCGGTATTTCCGCTGATCGCGAGCGTGTAGACGAGGTTCGAGGCGGCTCTGCTCCCCGTGTCGGGTCCGAGGTTCGGCCGTCCGGTCGACGCCGCGCGAGGTGTCCGACACGAGCGCGCGGAGCGCGGGGCGACGGCCGAATGGGCGCACGAACGGTACGCGATTCGTCGGTGGCGATTGCGCGCTCGAGTATGCCGATTAACCTATTCGCCACACGGCGTTCAGATTCTCGACTCCGAAGCGGCCGTTGTTCACATTGTTAATTCCTTGAAAACTGCATTCTGTGCGCGCGGAACGATGCAATGAGATCCTTTCCGGACCGATAGTGAATTCACCCCACGGAATTGCGGCGCGTTGCATCGGTGTGACTCGGGCGCGGATCGGCACCGGCGTCGCGAGGCTGTCGTCACCGGGCCCTACCCTTGCGTCCGTGCCATCAGAGCAGAGCTCGCTGTTCACCGCGACGCAGTCCGAACTCTTCGACGCGGCGTTCGGCGGTAGCCCCGGCCGATTCCCGCTTCCCGCGTCCACCGATCCTCGGGAGAGCTGGTACCGGAGTGTCGCGTTGGCCGGCCAGGGGCGGTATGGCGCGGCCGCAGTCGAGCTTAGGCGTCGGCGACCCGACAACGCTGAGCTTGCGTCGCTGCATGCGTCGACCCGGGCGTCGTGGCTGCGCCAAGTCGGCAACCACGAGCGGGCAGCCCACTTCGACGGCAGGGCAGTCTTTCTCGTCGGTCTCACGGGCCCTCCGCAGTCCGGTGATGCGGTCGAGGCCCGCAGTGATGCGTTGACCGGGCTGGCCGCAGATGCTCTGGGTCGCGGACGCTTCGATCTCTCGGAGACCCTGCTGGCCCGCAGTGCCGCGCAGCGGGACGGTCCGTTCGGCAGCGGGTCGTGGCGTCCGGCACTGCGGGCGGCTTGGGTGGCGGCCGAGCTGGCAATGATGCGCGGCGACGGCTCAGGGGCCGTCCGACACGCCGAGTGCGCTCGGGATCTCGCCAACGATGCCGATTCGTTACGCCACCTCGTCAAGACGGACCTGGTGTGCGCAGCGGCGCTGAGCTGCATCGGCGAGATCACCCGCGCCAACGAAGCCGCCGTCCAGGTTGCCTACGCTGCGGGGATGCATGGTCTGCTTCCTTTGCGCTGGGCCGCGACGATGCTGTGTGAGGGAACAGGGGGGCTCGATGCCGGGATGGTCGCGTCCGTCGACTTGGCCGCCGAGATCGATCGTCGCGGTGGTTCGATGACCGACTGACCAGGACCGGGGTCGAGGGCGGACCGAGTGGTTCGGTTCTGGCTTGGTGGTGTCGCTATCCTTGGTCTCGTTCCACCACCACGTGGAAGCGCTCCCAGGCGGGTGCGTACCTGTAACGCGGGGAAAATTGTCGACGATGAACACAGCGGGTGAGGAGTTGGACTCTTTCGTCGTTGCCGCAGCGCAAGGCGATCGACTGGCTCTGTCCCGGGTCTTGGAATTCATCCGACCACTCGTCGTGCGGTATTGCCGGGCGCGAGTCGGTTCGGCTGAGCGCGGTCAGCTTTCGGCCGACGACGTGGCGCAGGAGGTCTGTTTGGCAGTCATGACCGCCTTGCCTCGCTACCAGGACCAAGGTCGTCCGTTCATGGCATTCGTGTACGGCATCGCGGCTCACAAGGTCGCTGATGCCCATCGCAGTGCCTCGCGTAACAAATCGGACCCGGCCGCCGAAGTACCAGATGTCGTGTCGATGGAACACGGACCGGAGCAACGCGCTCTCGAATCCGAGTCGAGTCGACAGATGACTGCACTGCTGGACACCTTGCCCGCCAAGCACCGCGAGATTCTGGTGCTCCGACTCGTCGTCGGGTTGTCGGCCGAGGAAACAGCAGCGGCCGTCGGCAGCACTGCAGGCGCTATCCGCGTGGCTCAGCACCGAGCTATCGCAAAACTGAAGAACGAAGTTGTGAGAGCAGGTGAAATGTATGGCTAGGGACAATGGTCACGGTGGCCCCGATGAGACGCCGCGTCGCGGAATCTCGCGTATCGGTGAGCACGTGAGCCCCGCTGGACCGAATCAGAACGATCCCTATGCCGACATCGGCGCGGACGGTGGTCCGGTGGACCTCGTCGCCGTACGTCGTGACGATGCGTTCATCGACGCGATCAGTGGCGACGGACCGATCGCCACCGATGACGCAGACGAGTACCAACTCGCCCTTCTGCTCGCCAATTGGCGAGCGGACGTGATCACGCCGGCGATGCCCGCCGGCCCCTCCCTCGATGTTGTCGTCGCCTCCGTCGAACGCGAGAAGCTCGCCGCCGACATGGCGCGGTCGAGCTCGGCGAACCGTGGCGGACGGATGCGTTTGTTGCGTCCCATCGCAGGTGCCGCTGCCGCGATCGCCGTGGTGATGGGTGGTCTGGTGGTCATCTCGTACAACTCGACTCCCGACGACCCACTGTGGAGCGTCAAGTCCGTCGTCTTCTCCGAGCAGGCGGATTCGACTGTGGCGCAGATCGATACGACGTCCAAGCTGCAAGAGGCCGAAAACCTCATCTCGTCCGGAGACACCACGGCAGCTCGCGCACTGCTCGACGGCGCGTCGAACAGCAGTTCGGCTGTGCTCGACGACAGTCAGCGCGCCGAACTGGATCAGTGGCTTGCACGCCTGTTGCAGGAACTACAGGCGCTGACGGTGCCTGCGCCGGTTCTGCCCCCGGCTCCGATCCTTCCGGCTCCGGTTCCCAGCCCGGAAGTCCTGTTGCCGCCGGCTCCGGTGGATTCGGTCACGCCCGACGTCACGGGTGTGCCGACCACTCCGGCTCCGACAACGACCACGCCCGAGGTTCCTCCGACGACGACGACTCCGAGTCCGGCCACGACCACGGACGTCACGCCGACGGTGCTCGACGCGCCCGATCAGCCGACGGCGACTGCCGGTGGTACCAGCACCTCGGAGAACCGTGACCGTATGTCGGTTCCCTCCGGCGGTAGCTGACCGGGTTCTCGGCTCCCTCTCGGACAACGAAGAAGCCCGACACGATCACCGTGTCGGGCTTCTTCGTGTGAACAGTAGGTGAGTCAGCTGTCGAAGCCGTCGCCGTGCAGAGCGTCGTTCATGGACGCGTCCGCGAAGCCGCGGCAGTAGTCCCAGGTCACGTAGGCATCGGGAACCGGGTCGTAGGCCGGCTCGTGGGGCCGGACGGTGCCGTCGACCAGGAGCTGCAGCAGGTTGGCGCGCAGCATGTCCCAGTCGTGGTAGTGGTCCTGCTGGCAGTCCTCGCAGCACACGACCAGGCCGCGAATGCCGCGGTGGCCGAGGAGTGCCTCGTAGACGGCCAGGTCCGCCAGATCCTCTTCGACGGCGAGCCGCTCCTGAGGATCCAGAGGTTGGCCGGGCTCGATGGCGTCGAGGGCGGCCGACGGGTCGGCTGGGTCTCCGGCGAACGGATCCGGGGGTAGGCCGGGAGGCAGTTGATCGCGCACGCCTCCACGGTACGCAGGACTGGTGGGTCTGCGCCAGCCGTTCGAATGCGACATGCCGGGCGCGTTCACCCCCGACGACGCTCCTAACCGCGATTTCGGTGTTCGAAGGACACCCACAGCGGGAGGCATTCGCACTGGTGATGCCCTAGCCGATACCATGGTTCACGGCGCTGAACAGATGAGTGCAAGTGCCGAAACTCCATCCGTTCTCCAACACCGCACTGGCGGTGCGCCTGCGAGCTCTCACCGGCCGCACGCCGCGCCGAAGTGCAACCAGGCTCTAGGGAGGGCCAGATTCGCATGAGTAGTCCCGGAGCCCACGTCCGCACAGGCGGCGACGATCCCAACAAGGTCGCGATGCTCGGCCTCACGTTCGACGACGTCCTGCTGTTGCCGGCCGCTTCGGATCTGATTCCCAGCTCGGTCGACACCTCCAGTCAGATCACCCGCGAGATTCGGCTGCGGGTGCCGCTGGTCAGCTCGGCCATGGATACCGTCACCGAGGCGCGGATGGCCATCGCCATGGCCCGCGCCGGCGGTATGGGCGTGCTGCACCGCAACCTGTCGTTGCAGGATCAGGCGTCCCAGGTGGAGACGGTCAAGCGTTCGGAGGCCGGGATGGTCACCGATCCGGTCACCTGCAAGCCCACCGACTCGCTGGCCGAGGTCGACGCCATGTGCGCGCGGTTCCGTATCTCCGGGCTCCCCGTCACCGACGAGACCGGCGCGCTGGTCGGCATCATCACCAACCGCGACATGCGCTTCGAGGTCGACCAGAATCGCCGCGTCGCCGACGTGATGACCAAGGCACCGTTGATCACCGCGCAGGAAGGCGTCACTGCCGAAGCCGCTCTCGGCCTGCTTCGTCGTCACAAGATCGAGAAACTGCCGATCGTCGACGGCAAAGGCGCGCTCACCGGTCTGATCACCGTGAAGGACTTCGTCAAGACCGAGCAGCACCCCGACGCCACCAAGGACCGTGACGGTCGCCTGCTGGTCGGCGCCGCGGTAGGCGTCGGGCAGGACGCCTGGGCGCGATCGATGGCACTGACCGACGCCGGCGTGGACGTCATCATCGTCGACACCGCGCACGGCCACAATTCGCAGGTGCTCGAGATGGTCAGCAAGCTCAAGGCCGAGGTGGGCGACCGCGTGCAGGTCGTCGGCGGCAACGTGGCCACCCGCGCCGGAGCGCTGGCTCTCGTCGAGGCGGGCGCGGATGCCGTCAAGGTGGGCGTCGGACCGGGATCCATCTGCACCACGCGTGTCGTCGCAGGCGTCGGTGCCCCGCAGATCACCGCGATCCTCGAAGCGGTCGCCGCGTGCAAGCCGCACGGTGTTCCGGTCATCGCCGACGGCGGTCTGCAGTTCTCCGGCGACATCGCCAAGGCGCTCGCTGCCGGTGCGTCGACCGCCATGCTCGGATCGTTGCTGGCCGGTACCGCGGAGTCCCCGGGCGAGCTGATTCTGGTGGGCGGCAAGCAGTTCAAGAGCTACCGCGGCATGGGTTCGCTCGGCGCGATGCAGGGACGCGGGGGAGCGAAATCGTTCTCCAAGGACCGCTATTTTCAGGACGATGTGCTGGCCGAGGACAAGTTGGTGCCCGAGGGCATCGAAGGTCGCGTCCCGTACCGCGGACCGCTGAACCAGGTCATCCACCAGCTCACCGGTGGTCTTCGAGCGGCGATGGGGTACACCGGGGCCACCTCGATCGAGGACCTGCAGAAGGCTCAGTTCGTGCAGATCACTGCGGCCGGACTCAAGGAGAGCCATCCGCACGACATCACGATGACCGCTGAGGCCCCGAACTACACCACCCGATAGTCGCTTCGGTCGCTCCTCGGCCGAATCGATTCGCTCTCGAAGTAGAAAGGTGCGCGCGTGCGCGACCTCGTTGAAATCGGCATGGGCAGAGAAGCCCGCCGCACCTACCAGCTGGACGACATCGACATCGTGCCGTCCCGTCGTACCCGGTCGTCGAAGGAGGTCTCGACTGCCTGGCAGCTCGACGCCTACCGGTTCGACATTCCGGTGCTGGCACATCCGACCGACGCTCTGGTCTCACCCGAGTTCGCCATCGAGTTGGGCCGCCAGGGTGGGCTGGGGGTCATCAACGGTGAGGGACTCTGGGCGCGCCACTCGGACGTGCAGGCCAAGCTCGATCAGTTGATCCACATCGCCGAAACCGATCTCGATCCCGACGCACCGATCGCCTTTCTGCAAGAGCTGCACGCCGCGCCGCTGCAGCCGGATCTGCTGGCCGCTGCCGTGGGCCAGGTCCGTGATGCCGGGGTGACCGTCGCCGTGCGCGTGAGCCCGCAGAATGCCCGTTCGCTGACGCCCGCTCTCGTGGCATCGGGCCTGGACCTGCTGGTCATTCAAGGCACGATCATCTCCGCGGAACACGTCGCCCACGGTGAGGACGAGCCGCTCAACCTCAAGACCTTCATCGCCGAGCTCGACGTTCCCGTCATCGCCGGCGGGGTGAGCGATCACCGCACCGCGCTGCACCTGATGCGTACCGGCGCGGCGGGCGTCATCGTCGGTTACGGCTCCGTCGAAGGTGGCACGACCACCGGTGAGGTGCTCGGTATCGGTGTTCCGATGGCGACCGCCATCGCCGATGCGGCCGCGGCGCGGCGGGACTACCTGGACGAGACCGGCGGACGCTACGTGCACGTCATCGCCGACGGTGACATCACCACCTCCGGTGCGCTCGCCAAGGCCATCGCCTGCGGAGCCGATGCTGCGGTTCTCGGCGCTCCGCTGGCCGTCGCTGCAGAGGCTCCCGGCGGCGGTTGGTACTGGCCGTCCGCCGCGGCCCATCCGTCGATGCCGCGCGGAGCGTTGTTGCCCATGTCGGCCGGCGACCGTCCGAGCCTGGATCAGGTGTTGCACGGCCCGTCGCGCGAGTCGTACGGCTCGATCAACCTCGTCGGCGGCCTGCGTCGGTCGATGGCGAAGTCGGGGTACTCCGATCTCAAGGAATTCCAGAAGGTGGGCCTGAACGTCAGGGCCTAGACCGGTCGGCTCCATCGGGGCGCGCACTCCTGTCACACGGGAGTGCGCGCCCTTTCTGCTGTCGGTGGTCCACGTAAGTCGACCCTGGGTTGGTGATACCTCTCGTAACAGCTAGAATCGGTTGTGGCGGTAGTCACACGGGGGTGTGCATACTGTTCCCCAGCAACGGATGTAGCGGAGGTCACCATGGGTTCAGCTGTTCGCGCCACGGATTACGACGTTCTGATCGTCGGTTCGGGCTTCGGCGGAAGTGTCACCGCGCTGCGGCTGGTGGAGAAGGGGTACCGCGTCGGGATCCTGGAAGCCGGCCAACGCTTCGAGGACAAGGACTTCGCGAAGAACAGCTGGGATCTCAAGCGCTTCCTCTGGGCACCGAAACTCGGCCTGTACGGCATCCAGCGCGTGCACCTGCTGCGCGATTGCCTCATCCTCGCCGGTGCCGGAGTGGGCGGCGGATCGCTGAACTACGCGAACACCCTCTACAAGCCGCAGGCACCGTTCTTCGAGGACAAGCAGTGGGCGCACATCACGGACTGGAGCAGTGAGCTATCTCCGTTCTACGACCAGGCCACCCGCATGCTGGGCGTCGTACGCAATCCGCACATGACTCCCGCCGACGAGGTGATGAAGTCGGTCGCCGAGGACATGGGCGTTGCCGACACCTTCATTCAGACGCCGGTGGGCGTGTTCTTCGGAGACGAGCCCGGAAAGACCGTCCCGGACCCGTACTTCGGCGGTGCAGGCCCCGAGCGCACCGGATGTATCGAATGCGGCGAGTGCATGACCGGTTGCCGCCACGGAGCCAAGAACACCCTGCTGAAGAACTACCTCGGTCTGGCCGAGCGCGCAGGAGCCGAGATCGTGCCGATGACGACCGTCACCGGTCTCGTTCCGCGATCCGACGGCACCTGGGACGTCGACACCGAGCGCACCGGTGCTCGGCTCCGCAAGGGCAAGAAGACGTACAGCGCAGCCAATGTCGTATTGGCCGCTGGCACCTGGGGTACGCAGAATTTGCTGCACAAGATGAAGGACACCGGCGCGCTGCCGAAGTTGTCGGACACACTCGGCGAACTGACGCGTACCAACTCCGAGTCGATCGTCGGAGCGGCCAAGCTTGCGGTCGATCCGAAGATGGACCTCACGCGCGGCGTCGCCATCACGTCCTCGTTCCACCCCAGCCCCAACACGCACATCGAACCGTGCCGCTACGGCAAGGGCTCGAACGCGATGGGAATGCTGCAGACCCTGATGACCGACGGCGGCGGAAAGATCCCGCGGTGGCTCAAGTTCGTGTTCGCGTTGATCGCACACCCGGTTCAGTTCGTTCGCGTCGTCAATGTCCGGCACTGGAGCGAGCGCACCATCATCGCGCTGGTGATGCAGAACCTCGACAACTCGATCACCACGTTCACCAAGCGTGGGCCCTTCGGCCGCAAGATCTCCAGCAGGCAGGGCCACGGTGAGCCGAACCCGACATGGATCCCCGAGGGCAACGACGCCACCCGGCGCATCGCCAAGAAGATCGGCGGCGTCGCAGGCGGCACCTGGGGTGAGTTGTTCAACATTCCACTCACCGCGCACTTCCTCGGCGGCTGCGCCATTGCCTCGGATTCGGCGCACGGCGTCATCGATCCGTACCACCGTGTCCACGGCTACCCGACGCTCAGCGTGGTGGACGGGGCGGCTGTGTCGGCGAACCTCGGGGTCAATCCGTCGCTGACCATCAGCGCGCAGGCCGAGCGGTCCGCCGCACTGTGGCCCAACAAGGGCGAGCTGGATCTCCGTCCGGCACAGGGGCTTCCGTATCAGCGGCTCGATCCCATCGCCCCCAACTCGCCCGTCGTCCCGGTGGACGCTCCGGGTGGACTGAGACTGCCGATCGTCAAGATCAGGTCCGGCTCCTCGGCGATGCCCGTCGAGCACTCGGGTGTTGCGTAAGCGCTTCGACAGTCCCACTAGACTGACCCGGTGACCGACTCCTCTGCACACGATCCCTCGCACGCACGGCCGGTTCTGGTCGTCGATTTCGGAGCCCAGTACGCGCAGTTGATCGCCCGCCGGGTGCGCGAGGCCAACGTGTACTCCGAGGTCATCTCGCATACCGCGACCGCCGAGGAGATTGCAGCCAAGGACCCTGTCGCGCTGGTGCTGTCCGGTGGACCCTCCAGCGTGTACGCCGAGGGTGCGCCCGAGCTGGATTCCGCGCTGCTCGAGCTCGGAATCCCGGTGTTCGGTATCTGCTACGGATTCCAGGCGATGGCCCAGGCGCTCGGCGGCACCGTCGAACACACCGGAACGCGGGAGTACGGACGCACCCAACTCAGCGTGGACGGCGGTCGGCTGCACGACGGTCTGCCTGCCACACAGCCGGTCTGGATGAGTCACGGCGACGCGGTCACGGCAGCGCCGGAGGGCTTCACCGTCACCGCGACCAGCGCGGGTGCGCCCGTTGCCGCCTTCGAGAACGAGGGCACGCGCATGGCGGGCGTGCAGTATCACCCCGAGGTCCTGCATTCGCCGCACGGGCAGCAGGTGCTCAGCCGGTTCCTGCACGAGACGGCGGGCATCGCTCCGGACTGGACCGCGGCCAACATCGCCGATGCCCTGGTCGAGGCGGTGCAAGAACAGGTCGGTCCGACGGGCAAGGCCATCTGTGGCCTTTCGGGTGGCGTCGACTCCGCGGTGGCGGCGGCACTGGTGCAGCGGGCGATCGGTGATCGGCTGACCTGCGTCTTCGTCGATCACGGACTGCTGCGCGCCGGTGAGCGTGAGCAGGTGCAGCAGGACTTCGTGGCTGCGACGGGTGCCAAGCTGGTCACCGTCGACGCGGTCGATACGTTTCTCGGTGCGCTCGAGGGCGTCTCCGATCCGGAGGAGAAGCGCAAGATCATCGGCCGTGAGTTCATTCGTAGCTTCGAGGGTGCCGTCGCCGAGGTACTGGGCGAGAACGCCGAGCACGGCGACGCTGTCGAATTCCTGGTGCAGGGCACGTTGTACCCGGATGTCGTCGAGTCCGGCGGCGGATCCGGAACAGCGAACATCAAGAGCCACCACAACGTCGGCGGGCTGCCGGACGATCTGCAGTTCGCCCTGGTCGAGCCGCTGCGTGCTCTGTTCAAGGACGAGGTGCGTGCGGTCGGTCGTGAGTTGGGCCTGCCCGAGGACATCGTCGGCAGGCAACCGTTCCCCGGGCCCGGTCTGGCGATCCGCATCGTCGGTGAGATCACCCGTGACCGTCTGAACACGCTCCGTCATGCCGATTCGATCGTCCGAGAAGAACTGACGGT
This sequence comes from Rhodococcus sp. ARC_M5, assembly GCF_022810405.1. GTDB lineage: Bacteria > Actinomycetota > Actinomycetes > Mycobacteriales > Mycobacteriaceae > Rhodococcoides > Rhodococcoides navarretei. The sequence continues at coordinate 318,283 of NZ_JALGQE010000001.1, read as the reverse complement.
CGCGGGCTTGGATCAGCAGATCTGGCAGTGCCCGGTGGTGCTGTTGGCCGACGTGCGCAGCGTCGGCGTGCAGGGCGACGGCCGTACCTACGGGCACCCGATCGTGCTGCGTCCGGTCTCGAGCGAGGACGCGATGACCGCGGACTGGACTCGTTTGCCGTACGACGTTCTGGAAACGATCTCGACCCGGGTGACCAACGAGGTTCCGGAGGTCAACCGAGTCGTTCTCGACGTCACGAGCAAGCCGCCGGGCACCATCGAGTGGGAGTAGCGGGGTCAGCTCCTTCTGCTGGGGCCCAGGAGTAGCGCGAAGCCGACGACCACCGCGGCGACCACGAACACCCAGCGGAACTGGACATCGCCCAGAGCCGCGATCGCTCCCTGGCCGATGAGGGCTGCGACCGCGACGACCATGGCGGCCAGCCCGGCGAGAAGCAGTAGTGCCGAGGGTCCGCGTCGGTTCGAGTTGCGATCCTCGGTGGCAGCGTCGTCGTAGTCGTGGCCGACTCGGTCGGTCTTGTTCTTCTTCACTGGTGCACTACCTTCAGGTCTCCGAGTGCCACATCGCCTTCGATGGTCAGCACCGGTGCGTCGGGTCGAGCGGCACTTCCGACCCGTAGACCGGGGGAGCCGCAGTCGGCCGAGCCCAGGACGGTGTCGCATGTCGTCTCGAGGTTCATCGTGTTCGGCACCGTCACGAGCGCACTGCCCAGCGCCACATCAATCTCGACGGTGCGGTCCTCGGTGAGGTCGAGGCCTGTGAGGTCGAGGTCGAGGTCACCGAGACCGACGTCGTAGGTGTCGTCGAGGTCGGCAACGGCGATCGGTGCGATGCGCTGCGTTCCCGACGCACCGTTGCCCATGTCCATCGGACCGACTGCTGACGCCAGGACGACGAAGCCGGCCAGGGGTGCGGCGACCACCAGCAATCCGGAGCCCTTGCGGAGGAATGCGCCGAGCACGAGTCCCACGGAGATGACCGCGAGCGCGACAGCTCCGACGCGGCCCGCCGAGGCCCAGTCCCCGCCGGTTGCGGCACCCACCGCCGCGGTGATGCCGGCAGCGAGCAGAGCCAGGCCGAGAAAGCTTGCCGTCCACCGTGACCGGCGCTTGCGTTCGATCGCCGCAGGCGGGAAAGCGCCGGCCGGTTCGGGAAGATCCCACGCGAACGGGGCCACACCGAGCGGATCCCATGACGGGGGAGTCACGGTGGGCAGGTCGGTGGACGTGTCGTTCGGCTTCTCGGCCGATACGGTCGACTTGCTCAGGTTCACTGTGTGCGCGTCGGCAGAATCCTCGGTGCCGGTGTCCTCGACAGGCTTCGGTGTCGCAACGTAGCTCTTCGGCAGAGTCGTGTATGGGGTGTAGCGCTCGTGCTGGAACTGAGGCGGACGATACTGCGCGGCCGTCCACTGCTCGGCCGACGTGCTCGACGAGCCGAATGGCATCGGCGCGTAGCGGTTACGGGAGAATTCCGCCGTCCTCATATAGGGCGGCGGCTCCGGGCACCGTTGGTGCAGCAACCAGAGTCCGCCGAGCATTGCCACCAGGGAGATCAGTCCCGAACCGCCGAGTCCGACTCCGACCGGGCCGATGGTCGACACCGCGATGACCAATGCCACCGCCACGACCACCATCTTGGTCGACGAGTCGGAGCTGTTCCCCCGACCGACCAGAGACTCTGCGCCCGACGCCGTGTCACCGGCGCGGTTGAGCACCAGCCACGCCGCCAGATACAGGACGATGCCGGTACCGCCGAACAAGGTGGAGACGACGAACGCGATCCGAATCAGAACGGGGTCGACGTCGTAGCGATAGCCGATACCGGCTGCGACACCTGCCACCTGCCCGCGTTGCGGCAAGCGGTGCGGACGGGTGCGCCACATCTGCTGTAGTTGATCCGAGACGGTCACGTTGCTCATGAGAACCATCGTGGTTGCCTCGACCACGAAACACATCAGGGATACCCCTGATCTTCATCCCCGAAGTCGATGACCCCGCTGAACATCAGGGCGAACCCTGATGCGACAACCACCGCATCCGTGCCAGGATCGAAGGCGTGCACCCTGTCGACAACCCACCCGTCGACGCCGCCCGCAACGCACCACCCGTGGCCGGCGTCGCGCCGGCCACCGCTCCTGGTATTCCGGTCGCTCCTGCTTTTCCTGTCGCTTCTGCAGGCTCCGCTCCTGCATTTCCGGTCGCTTCTGCAGGCTCCGCTCCTGTATTTCCTGTCGCTTCTGCAGGCTCCGCTCCTGCCCCCTATCAGCGACGCGGCGGCGGACGCATCGTCGGCGGCGTCGCAGGCGGGCTCGCCGACCATCTCGGCATAGACGTGTTCAAGGTTCGGGTCGCGTTCGCACTGCTGGCAGCATCCGCTGGAGCCGGCATCGCCGCGTACGGCCTGATCTGGATGTTCACCCCCGCGGGTGAGGACACCGCGCACCCGAGTGCCGCCGAACGCCAGCGCGCGCTCGGGTTGGCCGCTATCGGTCTCGGCCTCGCCGTCGGTCTCGCCTGGCTGCTCAGCGGTACCGCTGCATCGGTCATCGTGCCGGTCATCGTCGTGGTGATCGGTGCCGCCCTGGTGTGGCGCGAGTTCGACTCGGAGGGACCGCGAACGGCGTTGGGGCTTCCCCAACACCCGACCGTGTTGAGCTGGGCGAGGGTCGTCGGCGGAGCGACGTTGATCGTGCTCGGCCTCGGCGTGGTGGTGCTCGCCCGCGTCGATCTGGCCGCGCTGCGTTCGTCCTTGCTCGCAGTGGTGGTCACTCTCGTCGGCGTCGGCCTGTTGACGGTTCCCATCTGGTTGCGAACCTGGCGCGCGCTCGGTGCCGAGCGGTCTGCACGTATCCGCAACGACGAACGCGAGGAAATCGCGTCTCACCTGCACGATTCGGTACTGCAGACACTGGCGCTGATCCAGAAGCAGTCCGATCAGCCGCAGGAGGTGATGCGGCTGGCGCGCGGGCAGGAGCGTGAACTACGCAGATGGCTGTTCGACGGCGGCGACACCGACAACTCCAGCTTGGCCGACGCGCTCAAGACCATCTCCGGTGAAGTCGAGGATCAGCACGGCGTGACGGTACGACCCATCACCGTCGGCGACGTGCATCTACTGCCCGACGACGTCGAATCGGGTCTGTCGCGCGAGAGCTTCACCGCTCTGCTGGGTGCCACGCGAGAGGCTCTCGTCAACGCGGCCAAGCATTCCGGTGAGACCAATATCGATCTGTTCGCCGAAACCGAACCGGAACAGGTCAGCGTTTTCGTCCGTGACCGTGGCACCGGGTTCGACGAATCGGAAGTACCCGAGGATCGACGCGGCCTGGCGAAATCCATTCGGGGACGCATCGAGCGCCGCGGCGGCACGGTGCAGGTACGGTCGACCGTCGGCAAGGGAACCGAAGTGCGCATCTTCATGCCCCGCATCGGCAGCGCCGTCACCACCGAACCGTCCGAATCCAGTCAGCAGGAGCAGCCGACGTGACCGAACCCTTCCGCGTTTTTCTCGTCGACGACCATGCGGTGTTCCGCTCCGGAGTGAGAGCCGAACTCGCTCGCGAGGCGGACATCGACGTTGTCGGCGAAGCAGGAGGCGTCGCCGAGGCGGTATCGGGCATCGACTCGACGAAGCCCGATGTGGTGTTGCTCGACGTGCACATGCCCGACGGCGGAGGCGTGGCCGTGTTGAATCGCATCTCCGAGGGGCCGGTATGCCTCGCCCTGAGTGTGTCCGACGCCGCCGAGGACGTGATCGCTGTCATTCGTGCCGGTGCGAGGGGATACGTGACCAAGACCATTTCCGGTTCCGAACTCGCCGACGGTGTTCGACGCGTCGCCGGGGGAGACGCCGTGTTCAGCCCCCGCCTGGCCGGATTCGTCCTCGATTCGTTCACCGGTCGCAGTGCCGTCCCGGAGCCACCGTTGGATCCCGAGCTGGATTCGCTCACGCCCCGTGAACTCGAGGTGCTGCGGTTGCTGGCGCGCGGATACACCTATCGCGAAATCGCCGAGGATCTGTTCATCTCCGTCAAGACCGTCGAGACTCACGCATCGAATGTTCTCCGAAAGACCCAGCAGTCCAACAGGAATGCGCTCACTCGCTGGGCGCACAAGCGTCGAATCGATTAGGTGACCTCCGTCGATCGGGGAAATGTCGCCAGGATCGTCGCGTGACGGAGCAGGAACGTGTGCTCGTCGAGCCTCTTGCGTCTGAGCCACCCGGTCACTTCGCTGTTGTGTTTGCTGGCGTTGCAGGAGGGGCAGGCTGGAACGACGTTGTCGAGTGTGTACCGGCCACCGCGGGAAACCGGCATGATGCAGTCGCGTTGCAGGGGCGCACTCGTCGCTCGACAGTAGGCGCACCCTCCCCATGCATCGAGAAGTTCGGCCCACTGGGATGCGGTGAGGTCGTTGTCCACTCTTGCGAGCCGTCGTCGCCGTCGATTCGTGTAGCGCGCTCGCGTCGCCTTCGGCAGCGCAGCGGCGGGGAGCTTGCGGCGAGGGTGCACAAGGGCGACGATACTTCGGCCGCGGCAGCGCTTCCGTGGTTTGCCCCAGCGCGCCGAATACACCGTTGTCGAGTGTCACCGGAGGACGAGCATGGTGTTCGACATGGCCATACCTGGCCGGGCGCATAGTGCTTGACCTTCGACCAACCCGAAGCCTCAGGATTTCACCATGACTGATTCGGCAGAAGAATTCGTGACCATCGGTGCGTTCGCTCGTTCGAGCGGGCTGACCCCCAGTGCCCTACGGTTCTACGACGACTGTGCGTTGCTCGTCCCGGCGTTCATCGACGCCAAGTCCGGCTATCGCTACTACACGCGTGCACAATCGAAGCGGGCGAACATCATTCGACAGCTGCGCGAGATCGGTATGCCGCTCGATCAGGTGACCTCCGCGCTCGAGGGCGACGGAGCCGCGGCCGTCGAGATCGTGGATCGGCATGTCGAAGAACTCGCCACACGTGCGAGGGCAGCGGCCGAGGCCGCGGTGTCCATTCGCCGGATGTTCGACGAAACATATTGCACCGCAACGGTAGCTGCCGCCGAGTTCGCGTCGGCGGTGAAACAAGTCGCGTCTGCGGCCGGAACGAGCGAGGAGTTTCCGGTGCTGCGGGGCGTGCTGGTCGAGGTGGACGGCACCGCTGTCACCCTCACCGCGACGGATCGGTACCGACTCTCCACCCGCAGCCTCGTGGCGCAGAGCTCGCCCGGTGCACACTGGTCGCGCGTTGCAACGGTCGGCTCTCTCGAGGTCGTACCCGCATCGGGCACCCTCGTACTGACGGCAACCGACGGCGCGATGGCTGTCGAATCCGACGACACCCGACACGAGGTCGATCTCGTCGACGGAGACTTCCCCGATTGGCGGACGATCATGGACGGTTTGGCTCCGACCGTGACGAGGATTGTGCTGCAACGAGATTTCGTTCCCCTCGATGCAGGCACACTGCGGATCGACGCCGGCCCGGACGGCCTGACAGTCGAGGGTGTTGCCGTCCCCGCGCGGGTCACCGGGTCCGAGATGACGGTGTTCTTCGACGCCGCCGTTCTGCAGGCCGCCGTCGCCTCGGCCGTCGGACCGGACCTGATGCTCGATATCGCCGCTCCGGACCATCCGATGCTGGTGCGGTCCGCGGTCGACGGCGCTCTGACGACGTTGGTGATGCCTGTTCTCGGCTGATCGCTGGTCGACAAGATGCTCCGGGAGACGCCACCGACGGTGCGTGGTTCTCCCGGAGCGATCGGATGCTGCGACGGAGATCAGTGCCGCGTTCGGATCGCGATCACCGTGCACGAGTCGCGTTGAGGGCTCGACTACAGCAGAAGGGTAATCACCAGAATCAGAACGATCACCACGGCAAGCACGAGTGCCGCGAGGACGACGGTCGACGGAATCGGCGTTCGGTCGCCGATGGTGTCCTCGATGCGCATCAGAACGTCGTCGATCGGGTTCCTCTTCTTCTTCGTCAGGTCGAACGGTGGTGGCGAATACGTCGAAGGAACCGGATTGGCTTGGCTCTCACCGGGTTGCACGGCCGGTAGGCCGGCGATGGTTCTTCCGAACTCCCTCGACGGACGGCGATTTTCGGACACCGGTGTGGAGCGCCTCGCCCATGCGGGAACCACTCCGTCCGCAGACGTCAGGGGCACCCCGCGCAGCTGAGCAATGGTGCCGCGCTTGCTGATAGCGGCGAGAATGATCTCGTCGCGGGCCTGCGCCATGGTGGGGCGTCGGGCAGGATCGGGCTCGAGCATGTGCAGCAGCGGGCCGGTGAGATCCCCGCTGCGGGTGGGGGCGATGATCTGCCCCTTGGCAACTCGGTGCAACAGTGCGATCGAATCGTGATCGATGTCGAATGGCGGTCTGCCTTCGATAGCGGTGTACAGCGTTGCCCCGAGGGAGAACACGTCGCTGGCCGCGGTGGGATCCTGTCCGCGTGCGACCTCGGGTGCGAAATATGCCGGGGTTCCGGTGATCACGCTGTCATCGGCCTCTTCGACGTCACCCTTGGCCCGGGAGATACCGAAATCGCTGATCTTGACGATGCCCAGATCCTTGCCGCGATCGGCGATCAGAATGTTGCCCGGCTTGATGTCTCGGTGCACGATTCCGGCCTCGTGCGCCTCGGTCAGTGCGTCGGCGATCTGTGCGCCGATCTGAGCGACCTCGAACGGTGGTAGCGAATCGGTGGTGCCGAGTGCCTGCGCGAGACTGCGTGAGGACAGGTATTCCATGACCAACCACGGTTCGCCGTCGACGAGAGCGACGTCGTGCATCGCGATGGCGTGGGGGCTGGAGAGTCGGGCAGCGATACGACCCTCGCGCATGGCCCGGTTGCGTACTTCCACGGCCTGCTGTGGGGTCAACCGAGTGGTGGACGTGACCTGTTTGACGGCCACCTGTCGGTGCAGAAGTGTGTCGGTGGCGAGCCATACCGCGCCCATGCCTCCACCTCCCAGCTTGCCGGCAAGGCGGTATCTGCCGGCCAAGAGGTAGTCGGGCCCGACGCCCCGTCGAACACGCTGCTGATCCGTCACGTCCACAGGTTAGTGGACGATGGCGAGACGTGCCTGCAGCCGCGCAACGGAGGCATCTACCAGGGGCTTCGGCATCACCTTGACGAGTTGCCGTCCGAGCGGCTTTACTGAGTGCAGATCGAAATTGTGTTCGAATACGCCACTTCCCGCGTTCGTCGAACACCGAAGTTTCGGGTCGATTTTCTACGCCGCGAAGGGGAGTGACATGACTGTATCGGGAGCTTCCGTCACGCCGGATGTGCTCGACGGGTTGTCGCTGCCGGAGCGCGTGGCGTTGCTACGTAGCCGGATGGCTGCCGTACCTTCCCGGGGCGAAACGGCGTCGGTGCGCATCGAGAATTCGGACTCCGTCGAGCCCGTGCACCCGGAACCGTCGACGCAGCGTCCCACCCGTCAACGGCCCGTTCTTCCGGTGCCGACTGCGCTGATCGAGGTGCTACCGCACGGCGGCCTGGTGCGTGGAACGGTGGCCTCGGTGTCCGGTGCAGGCTCGCTCCTGATCGGATTGGTGGCTGCGGTGACCGGTGCCGGTGGGCATGTCGCCGTCATCGGGCAACCTCGTTTCGGGATTCTGGCCGCGGTGGAGATGGGCGCACAGTTGAGCAAGCTGGCCCTGATTCCCGATCCCGGTCCCGACCCGGTGGAAGTGGCGGCCATTCTGCTCGACGGTGTCGACCTCGTGGTACTCGGTCTCGGCGGCCTGTCGGTATCGCCCACTCGGGCCAGGGCGGTGGTGGCCAGAGCGCGTAGCAAGGGTTCGACGCTGCTGGTGACCGACGGGCACTGGGACGGGGCAGAGCTACGACTGGACGCATCGGTGCACGGATACGACGGCCTCGGCACGGGCCGAGAGCTCGGCCGCGGCCGACTGCGCGGCGTCCGATTGTCGGTGTGCGCCCGCGGCAAGGCGATGCGGCCCCGCACCGTTCGACTCGACCTCCGTTCGGAGAACGGCCGCATCGAGTGGCATGCCGAGGAGCGCGAGCAGAATCCATTGTCGATCGCGGTCTCGACATGAGCATCGACCGCTCCAGCCGTGTTCTCGCGCTGTGGTGTCCCGATTGGCCTGCTGTTGCAGCAGCGGCTCAGGCCGATCTGCCTGCGACGCATCCGGTGGTCGTCACCTCGGCCAATCGGGTCGTTGCCTGCTCGGCGACGGCACGGGCGTCGGGTATCAAGCGCGGCCTGCGCAGGCGGGAAGCGCAGGCGCGGTGCCCGGATGTGCATGTCGCTCTCGCCGATACCGATCGTGATGCGCGACTGTTCGAGCCCGTGGTCTCGGCCGTCGCCGCCATCGCGCCGGGAGTGGAAGTGCTGCGACCGGGCCTGTTGGTTCTCTCTGCCCGCGGCGTCGGACGGTATTTCGGTACCGAGCATCGGGCTGCGGAACGGTTGATCGACGAAGCGTCGGCTGCCGGTGTGGAATGTCAGATCGGTATCGCCGACGAGCTGTCCACCGCGGTCGTCGCCGCGCGGTATGCGCAGGTGGTGCCGCGGGGCGGGGGTGCAGGCTTTCTCGCGCCGTTGCCGGTGGCAGAACTCTCGGCGGAACCGAGCATGTCCGCTGCCGATCGCGGTGAGCTGGTGGATCTGTTGCGACGCTTGGGTTTACGAACCATCGGCGACTTCGCTGCACTGTCCCCGGGGGATGTGGCGTCGCGCTTCGGTACCGATGCCGTGTTGGCGCACCGCAGTGCCCGAGGTGAGCCCGAACGCCCGCCGTCGGCCAGAGCTCTACCGCCGGACCTGGATGTGGAGTACCTGTGCGATCCGCCGATCGATCGGGTCGACGCAGCTGCGTTCGCCGGGCGCGGCCTGGCCGAGCAGCTGCACACCAAGCTCGCTGCGGCTGCCGTCGCGTGCACTCGTCTGCTGGTGCATGCCAGTACCGGTAACGGCGAGAATCTGTCGCGGATCTGGCGGTGCGCGGAGCCGTTGACACCGGAGGGAACAGCCGACCGAGTGCGGTGGCAACTCGACGGCTGGATCACCGGGCGCAGCGAGAACAAGCCGACGTCCGCGATCACCGTCCTGCGACTCGAACCGATCGAGGTGGTGGCGGCCGGTGAGCTGCAGCTGGGTTTGTGGGGCAGTGTCGGGGACGAGGACGAGAGGGCGCGGCGGGCGTTGGTGCGGGTGCAGGGTCTGCTCGGCGGCGAATCGGTGCTGGGCGGTGTGCTCAGTGGTGGCCGCGGGCCGGCCGAGCGGATCACGCTGCGTCCGCTCGGCGACGAACTGGTGCCGATGTCCGATCCGTCGGATCCCTGGCCGGGACGGCTACCCGAGCCTGCTCCGGCGGCAGTGATCGAGACCCGTCCGACGGTGACGCTGATGAATCGGGCGGGAACCGGAATCGGCGTCACCGATCGTGGTGTGTTCGATACGCCGCCGTCGCGATTGCGCTGGGGCACCAAGGAATGGGAACTGACGGGTCTGGCCGGACCGTGGCCGGTGGACGAGCGATGGTGGGACAGCGGCCACGCGTCGACGGGTCCGACGGCGCGAGCCCAGGTGGTGCTCGACGACGAAAGGGCCTTGCTGCTGGTCTTCGACGAGGGTCGGTGGCGGGTGGAAGGAATCTACGAATAGCGGCACCGCTACATTCGAGGGAATGCAGATGATGTCGGAGACGGTCGACCTCGATGGCGTCGATATCGCGTATCGCTCGTTCACCCCGCAGGGGCATGCGAACTCGAATTCGGCACCGGTGATGCTGGTGCACGGCATGGGCGGTGACAGCACAACCTGGGATCGGTTCAACCGTGCATTGACCACGCACGGCCGCCGGGTGATCACCGTCGATCTGCGCGGGCACGGCAAGAGCGCGCACACGTCGACGTACGAGTTCGACTCTTTCGGCGCGGACCTGCTGGCCCTGCTCGACCACCTCGGGCTCACCGAAGTCGATCTCGTCGGCCATTCCCTCGGCGGATACGCCGTCTCGCTCGTCGCACAACGTCGCCCGCAGCTCGTCCGCCGTCTGGTCCTCGAAGAGCTCCCGATACCGATTCGGCCTGGGGACGCACCGCCGACACTGACCGGCAAGATGCCGTCGGTCACCGAACTCTGGCACGCAGCGACCAGCGTCGTTCTGCATCCCCGCGCGGTACTCGCCTTCGATCGCTCGATGACCACCACCGCGCTCGAGCAGTTCCGTCGGCCGAATTCGCAGTGGTGGGCGTCGTTGGCCGACATCACTGCTCCGACGCTGGTGCTTCGCGGAGGTCCCGGCGGCATGGTCGATCCGATTCGGCTCGACGCGATGGTCGCCGAGATTCCGACCTGCCGTGTCGAAGCGTTTCGCACCGGACACAGCATCCATCGCGACGGATACTCGGCGTTCGAGGCCGCCGTTCTCCCGTTCCTGACGCATTAGGGTCTGCAAGCATGACTCTCGGTTCGCTCGATCGCAGAATGCTGGGCTGGTCGGCGTTGTTCGTCGTATCCCAGGCCAATATCGCCCGACTCCTCGGCCCCGCAGCTCCCAAAGTGCTTGCCGTGCAGACGGCGTGGTCCGCCCAGCGTTACCGGCAGATCCTGGCCAGTATGGACGAGACCGAAATCGCCCGGTTCCGCAGCCACTATCTGCCCGACTTCGTGCATCCGGCGATCTACGCCATCGCACTCAGGGCCGGCGGACGCAGCCTGGCGGCGAAGACGTCACTGAGCCCCGCGGCGACGACGGCATTGGCGGTTGCGCCCGTGGCCTCCGCTGCCGGTGATTACATCGAGAACATCGTCGGACTGATACTGGTCGACAACCGCGATCAGATCACCGACACCCTCGTCCGTGCCACCACCGTGGTCAGCACCGTCAAATGGATACTGGCAATCGGTTCACTGGCGTACCTGAGTCAGGGATTTCTGCGAGTGTGGGCAAAGGCTCTGTTGCGGTAAGTCTCGCCGTTCACCAGCTTGTGCTGATCTCGAACAGCTAGAAGACGAAGGGCACCAATCGTTTCGAGCGTGTCATGTACTCGCCGTATGCGTCTCCCAATCCCTCGAGCATGGCCGTCTCCTCCGATGGGATTCTGCGCACATATCCCCCGGCCAGAAAGGTCACCATGACGGGAGAAAGCCAGTTCCCGTACGCAACACAGAAGCCGAGCGCACAGATCAGTGCGCCGGCATACGACGGGTGGCGAATGAACCGATACGGGCCCGTCCGAACCACGAGTTGCTCAGGGTGCGTGTGGACCACGAACGTGAAGGACTCTCCGAGTGTGCGAGCTGCCGAGATCCGAAGTGCCTGCCCGAGGATTGCGGTGGCCAATCCTGTAACAAAGACGGCTCGTCGGTGGCGGGTGCAGACAGTGGCCGGCGAGATCACGCTGAGAAGAAGGCCTCCGCCATACGAGAGCGCAAGGCCGCGGCCGACGGCGCGACCGGAACCATTGTCTCGGTTCGAAGAGCCGGTCCGCGGTTTCCGCATCCCCATCTTGTATTCCGACCACATGAAGCCGGTGAATGCTGTCGCCAGAACAGCAGCGATCGAACGGTCGGTCACGAACAACGGCAGCTTCTCTGCGATCACGCGAGACAGCTTCTCAGACACCGGACCCGTAACGGAACATCACCCAGACTGACCCCCTCTTCATTGAGTGATGCGATGTCAGCGCGCTGCATCACCGAACAACAGCGTGTCGTAGGAGGATCTATCGAATCGGCCCGACCAACTCGCCCCGAGGGGAGTGCGTACGTGCAGCACCGATCGACCCTGTCTGACGCGTCGTACCACCGCCGCTTCGCGCAGACGCCTGGCATGACGAGCATGTTCTGGATCCGCGTCTGCGTGAGCGGCGAGGATTCTGCGTAGTAGCCACCACCGTGAGTGTCCACTCTGTGCGACCACACACGGGACCGCGATCGCAAATGGAAATTGTGGACACTGGCGGTACCTGGGACTGACTCGTCACCAACTGGTGCCGGGTACCAATCTGCCGACGCGTCGGATCACTTTGCCGATGCGTGCGCTCGGAGCTTTCGGGTCGTACGGTCGCACTCGGTACGGCACTTTCCCGTCCTCGATCGGTATTGCCACCTCGCCCTTGGCGGCAGCGGATTCGGCGAACGTACGGTAGTGCTGGTGCATCGTGCGGTCTTTGCCCTTGGGGGCGAAGATGGCTCCGAATTGCCCGAGTGTTCCCAGCGGTGTGTCGATGCGTTTGGGCTTGTCGCTCAGTGCCCTGATCACGATGGCGGCAGCCTTCTCCGGTGAGAACACGGGGCCGACGTTCTTGTCGCCCGTCGGGGTGATCATCGGTGTGTCCACCAGGGGCATGTGGATCGTCGTGTACGTGATTCCGTCCGAGAGTGTCTCTGCGGCAGCAACATCGGTGAAGCCGTCGAGCGCGGCCTTGCTGGCCACGTAGGCCGAGAATCGAGGAGGGTGTCCCAGGACGGCAGCGCTGGAGATGTTGACGACGTGTCCGAAGCTCCGTTCGCGCATGTGTGGCAACAGTGCCAGCACCAGTCGAATGGCCCCGAAGTAGTTGACGGCCATCGTGCGCTCGTAGTCGTGCAGTCGATCGGTGGATCGATAGAGTGAGCGCCGGATGGATCGGCCGGCGCTGTTGACCAGCATGTCGACGTGATCGTGTTCGCTCAGAACGGTTTTCACGGTCTGGTCAACCGATTCGGTGTCGGTGACGTCGCACGAGTATCCGTGGGCGGTGCCACCCGATTCGCGGATGTGCTCGACCACCTCGTCGAGTTGGTCCTGACCGCGCGCGAGCAGTATGACCACCGCGCCCTTGCGGGCAGCCGCCTCGGCGCTGGCTCGGCCGATTCCGGACGAGCCACCGGTGATGACGATGTGACGGCCGAACAGCGGCCCGCGTGGGTCGTTTCGGCGGTTGCGCTTGGGGTCGAAGTTCTCCCGCCAGTACGTCCACACGCGATCGGCGTACGTTCGCAGTGGTGGTGGCGTGATCGAGCTGCCCTGCAACGCTTTCTGTGTCGATGCCGACTCGAACACGGTGGGCAGAGTCAGGTGTTCGAGCATCACCGGTGGCACACCGACATCGCGGAGGGCGGCGTTGCGCTGTTTGCGCACGGCCCTGGATTTGGGAGAGACGACGGGAGCGACCAGTGCCCCTGGCACGTCGATGATTCTCGCGCGAGATCCGGCTGCCGACGAGAATGCGGCGTAGACCTCAGCCATCGACTGAGGTGCCGGATTGACCAGATGGAACACGCTGCCGGGAGTGGTGTCTCGATGTACGAGCTCGACGATGGCGTCGGCGACGTAGTCGACCGGTACCAGGTTGGTATTGCCCATCTTCGGCACCGTGATCGGTAGCACGGAGGGCAGCTTGGCCAGTTGTGCGAAGAACGGAAAGAAGTAGTAGGGGCCGTCGATCTTGTCGATGGCTCCGGTCTCCGAGTGCCCGATGATCGCAGCAGGCCGGTAGACCCGCCAGTCCGCGGTGCTGTCGCGGACCAATTTCTCCGACTCGAACTTGGTGCGATGGTAAGCCGTCGGAAAGCCTTGCCCGAGATCGAAGTCGTTCTCGGAGAACGTTCCTCGGTAGTCTCCGGCAACGGCGATCGACGAGATGTGGTGCAGGCGGGCCCCGGTCTTCTCGGCGAGGTCGATTACCGCGGCAGTCCCGGCCACGTTGGTCGGGGTCTGCTCGTCGCCTGCGGTCAGGTCGTAGACGGCTCCGAGGTGGAGGATGTGGTCGATATCGGTAGGCACGTCTCGGAGTCCGAGCTCCGGCTCGGTGAGGTCGCCTACCAGCGGGTGGATTCGGTCTCCGCCGTCGAGGTGCTGTGCCAGTCGTTCGAGGCGGGCCACCGACTCCGGACGCACCAGCACGTGGACCGCGGCGAGTGCATCACGTTCCAACAGCCTGGGCAGGATGTTCTTCCCGAGAAACCCGGTACCGCCGGTCACGATGTAGTTCGCCATGCGAGCCGACCTTACTCCGAAGTAAGTTCTGGTGCTAGTGCCCGATACCGGCTTTTTCGTGCACTTTCTTCATCCAGGTGGGTGCCCACCAATTGGCCTCACCCATGAGTTTGACCAAGGACGGAACCAGCAACATACGGATGATCGTCGCGTCGATGATCAGAGCCAGAATGACTCCGACGCCGAGGAACTTCATGATCGACAGACCCGAGATCGTGAAGGCTCCGGTGACGACGATCAGAATCAACGCCGCCGCAGTGACGATGCGTCCGGTGCGTTGAGCGCCGAAGATCACGGCGTCCTCGGTACTCGCTCCAGCCGCGCGAGCCTCGACCATGCGCGACATCAGGAACACCTCGTAGTCGGTCGACAAGCCGAAGATGACCGCGAGAATGAGAACCACGAACGTCGACTCGAGCGGTCCGGGGGTGACGCCGAGCAGGCCGGCGCCGTGGCCCTCCTGGAACACCCACGTGAGTGCGCCGAAGGTGGCAGCCAGGCTCAATCCGGCCATCAGGACCGCCTTGATCGGCAGCACGATCGATCCGAACGCGAGGAACAGCAACACCAGCGTCGAGATCACCATGATGGCGATCATCACCGGTAGCCACTTCGCGATCGCCGCATTGCCGTCGTCGACGTTGGCTCGTCCGCCGCCGACGAGGATCTCGGTGCCGTCCGGGGGAGTGATCGAGCGCAGAGCAGAGACTGCGTCGGATTGGGATTCGGCCTCGCTCAGCCCGTCGGTCGGTTCACTGTACGACGCCTGCAACGTCACGAAATCGTCCTTGGAGCCCAGGAATTCGGCGCGGGCGATACCGGGCGTGGATTCCACGGCGGAGGTCAGTGCCGCGATCGGTGCGCCTTGAGGCTTGACGCCGTCCAGGCCGCGCAGAACCACGGTTGCGCCCTCTCCGGTGGATTCGAAGTCGGAACCGAGAGTCTCGAATGCCATGCGCGCAGGGTTGTCCTTCGGCAGCGCCGTGTAGTCGACCTCGCCGAGTGAGACCTTGAGGATCGGGGTGGCGATGATCAGCAACCCGGCGACGATGACGGCAGCGACGATGCCCGGATGCTTCATCACGCGGGTGACGACGCCGCCCCAGAACTTGTGTGCGCGTGCATCACTGCGATCGGACGCGGTGCGCGACCACGTCCAGGAGTTGATGCGGGTACCGAGAATCGCGAGCAATGCCGGGACCGCGGTCAGTGACAGGACGGCCGCACTCGCGACGGCGGCCATGGCCCCGAACCCGAGGGATCGGATCACCGCCTGCGGGAAGACGAGCATCCCGGCGAACGCGCAGATCAGCAACAATCCCGAGAATACGACGGTCTTGCCTGCGGTGGCGACGGTGCGGATGGTCGCGTCGATCGGCGTCAGTCCACCGCGCAGTTCTTCGCGGAACCTACTGACGATGAACAGTCCGTAATCGATGGCCAGGCCGAGTCCCAGCAACGACGCGACGTTGATCGAGAACGAGCTGACTTCGGTGAACTCGGTGAGCACCCGCAGGATCGCCAGCGAGCTGAGCACGCTCAGAATGCCGACGAACACCGGAACCGCTGCAGCGACCACCCCGCCGAAGATGAAGATGAGCAGCAGCAGTGTGATGGGAACAGCGATGATCTCGGAGCGGATCAGATCGCGTTCGAGGGTTTCGCTGAGTGATACCCCCACCACCGACGCGCCAGCGAACTGCGATTCGATGCCGGGAACGGCGAGCTGCGGTGGAAGCTCGCCGAAGGTGTTGAACGTGACGCCCGAATTCGCTCCGAGAGATACCGTCGCCAGCGCCTTGGTTCGGTCCTTGGAGACCAGGAATTCCCTGCTGATCGGGTCTGCGCTCCAGTACGAGCTGACATTGCCGAGGGTGTATCGACTGCTGAACTCGTCGAGCGTCGCCTGCACCTGCGGTCCGATGTCGTCGATCGTGCTGCCCTCGGGGGCGGTGTAGATCGCAACGATGTCGGGGGTCGGTTGGCCGATGCCCTGCACCAGCCGCGCGACCTCGGACGACTCGCTGCCTGCGTCGGCGTAACCGCCCTCGCTCAGTTTCGAGAAGACACCGAGTCCGAAGACGCCGCCGACAGCGACGACGGCGACAACAACTGCGAGTGCCCATCGTTTGTGCGATACGACGAACGAGGCCCAACGCGTCACGTCTGTGCTCCGGCTCTGTGAAAGGGATTCGGTGGAAAGGGTCAGTGGCGATTCGACTGTAGTTGATCCGTGTCGGACCCTCGTGTTCTCATTAGAACAAGTGTTCGATGAGACGGTGGCGTGAAGGTGGGTGGGCTCGATGGGATGGAACGACGGACCACCCACGTGGTCGGAGATGGAGCGCGTCCTGTCCGGACGTCCCAAGCCGATGGCCGAGGGCGACGGCGGCGACAGCCCGGCCTGGTCCCGGAAACGAGAAGCCTACGAGGGACCTCGCCATCACGAGCCGGTGCGCCCGGCAACGCCGTACGCGGAACTGCATGCGCACTCGGCATTCAGCTTTCTCGACGGTGCCTCGCAGCCCGAGGAGATGGTCGAGGAGGCGGTGCGCCTGGGCCTCGAGTCCATCGCCATCACCGACCACGACGGGTTCTACGGAGTCGTGCGGTTCGCCGAGGCTGCCAGAGCTCTCGGCATCGGAACCGTGTTCGGTGCCGAGCTTTCGCTGGACACCCATCGATCCAGAGCCGGGGAGACGGATCCCGACGGCACTCACCTGCTGGTGCTCGCTCGCGGCCAGGAGGGATATCGCCGGCTCTCGCGTCGGATCGCTGCTGCGCATCTGGCAGGCGGGGTCAAAGGTAAGCCGCAGTACGACCTCGACGAGCTCACCGAATCGGCGGGTGGGCACTGGCAGATCCTCACCGGCTGCCGGAAGGGTCACGTTCGGCAGGCGCTCACGCGTGGTGGTCCGGAGGCGGCAGAGGCCGCGCTGCGCACTCTCGTCGACCGGTTCGGATCCGATCGTGTCACCGTCGAACTCACCCGACACGGCGTCGCGGACGACGACGAGCGCAACGACGCTCTTGCGACGCTGGCTCGGCGGTACGGCCTTCCGACGATCGCCACCACGGCCGCGCACTACGCCAGTCCGCGCAGTAGAAGATTGGCCATGGCGATGGCGGCTGTGCGCGCACGGAGCAGCTTGGACGAGGCTGCCGGTTGGTTGGCACCGACCGGCGGCGGACACCTACGGTCCGGGACGGAAATGGCGGAGCTGTTCCAGCACTATCCGGGCGCGGTGCGCGGTGCCGTCGAGCTCGGTCGCGAGTGTTCGTTCGATCTCCAGTTGATCGCGCCGCGCCTGCCGCCGTTCGAGGTGCCCGACGGATACACCGAGATCAGCTATCTGCGTCGCCTCACCTTCGAGGGAGCCGCTCGCCGGTACGGACCGCAGTCGGCGAACCCGGCGGCCTATTCGCAGCTCGAGTACGAACTCGACATCATCGAGAGGCTCGAATTCCCCGGCTACTTCCTGGTGGTCCACGACATCGTCCATTTCTGCAAGACGCACGACATCCTCTGTCAGGGAAGAGGTTCGGCAGCGAACTCCGCCGTCTGCTATGCCATCGGCATCACCAACGTCGACCCGGTAGCCAACAAGCTGCTGTTCGAGCGGTTCCTCGCGCCCGAACGCGACGGGCCGCCGGACATCGACATCGACATCGAATCCGATCGTCGGGAAGAGGCGATCCAGCACGTCTACGCCAAGTACGGCCGCACCCATGCCGCTCAGGTGGCCAACGTCATCACCTATCGCGGTAAGTCCTCGGTCCGAGACATGGCCCGCGCGCTCGGTTTCTCACAGGGACAACAGGACGCGTGGAGCAAGCAGATCACCCGCTGGTCCGGAATCGGTGATCAGGAAGGTGACGGTATTCCCGAGTCGGTTCTCGAACTCGCGCGGCAGATCGAGGGCTTCCCGAGGCACCTCGGCATTCACTCCGGTGGCATGGTGATCTGCGATCGGCCGATCGCCGACGTCTGTCCGGTGGAATGGGCGACGATGGAGAACCGCAGTGTGCTGCAGTGGGACAAAGACGATTGTGCCGCAGTGGGTTTGGTGAAGTTCGACATGCTCGGGCTCGGCATGCTCTCGGCATTGCACTACATGATGGATCTGATCTCCGAGCACAAGGGCATCGACATCGACCTCGCCTCGATCGACCTGTCCGAGCCCGAGGTGTACGAGATGCTCCAGCGAGCCGATTCGGTGGGGGTGTTCCAGGTCGAGTCGCGTGCGCAGATGGCCACTCTGCCGCGGCTCAAGCCGCGGAACTTCTACGATCTGGTGGTCGAGGTCGCGCTGATTCGTCCCGGTCCGATCCAGGGTGGTTCGGTGCACCCGTACATCAAGCGTCGCAACGGACTCGAGCCGGTGATCTTCGAGCATCCGTCGCTCAAGAAGGCGCTCGATCGAACTCTCGGAGTTCCGCTGTTCCAGGAACAGTTGATGCAGATGGCCATCGATGTCGCCGGTTTCAGTGCCGCTGACGCCGACCAGCTGCGCCGCGCCATGGGGTCGAAGCGATCACCGGAGAAGATGGAACTGCTGCGCGGACGGTTCTACGACGGGATGCGCGATCTTCACGGAATCACCGGTGCGGCAGCGGACCGAATCTACGAAAAGCTGTCGGCTTTCGCCAATTTCGGCTTCCCCGAAAGTCATTCGCAGAGCTTCGCCTCATTGGTGTTCTACTCGTCGTGGTTCAAGTTGCACCATCCGGCTGCCTTCTGTGCCGGTTTGCTGCGTGCTCAACCGATGGGTTTCTACTCACCGCAATCTCTGGTAGCCGATGCCAGAAGGCACGGTGTGCTCGTTCACGGTGCAGATGTGAACGCCAGTCTCGGCCATGCGAATCTCGAGTCGGACGGTCTCGAGATTCGCATGGGGTTGGCGGATGTGAAGTTCATCGGGACCGCAGTGGCCCAGAAGATCGTCGACGCACGAGAGGCACACGGGCCGTACACCTCGTTCCTGGATCTGACGGGACGCGTCGAACTGTCGGTGGCACAGGCGGAAGCGCTGGCAACGGCGGGCGCACTCGGGCGCTTCGGTATCACTCGTCGAGAGGCGCTGTGGGCTGCGGGTGCGGCAGCGGGGGAGCGTCCGGGCCTGCTTCCTGGGATCGGTGCGTCGACGAAAGCGCCTGCGCTACCGGGGATGTCGGATCTCGATCTGGCCTCGGCCGACGTCTGGGCAACCGGCGTGTCACCGGATTCCTATCCCACGCAGTTCTTTCGAGATCGGCTCGATTCGCTGGGCGTGATTCCCGCGAACCGGCTGCTGCAGATTCCTGATGGCGACCGGGTGCTCGTCGGCGGAGCGGTGACGCATCGCCAGCGGCCGGCAACTGCCGGAGGCGTCACGTTCATCAACCTCGAGGACGAGACCGGCATGGTCAACGTGGTGTGCTCGGTCGGGTTGTGGGCCAAGTACCGCAAGCTGGCGATCACCGCTCCGGCGTTGCTGATTCGAGGCAAAGTGCAGAACGCCGAGGGCGCGGTGACCGTGGTGGCCGATCATCTGCAGCTGATGGATCTGCGCGTTGCGTCCAGATCGAGGGACTTCCGCTGACCGAATAGCTCGAATTTGCATAGCCTTGCCTAAGTGCTACTTTACTGCTCAACCAAAGCCCCAGTAAACATCGAGCAACGGAGTACACCGAAGTGAGAACGTTCCGCGCCCCCCGCCTACTCGTCGCAGCCGCCGCGACCTCGATGCTTGTCCTCGGTGCGTGCAGCACCGATTCGACCACGGGCGAGTCTGCCGACGCCGCGACCGTCACCGTCGACACCAACAACGGCAGCATGGAGGTTCCGGCAAATCCGGTGCGCGTGGCAGCACTGGACAACACCTCGTTCGAGACGCTTCGGGCGTTCGGTGTCGAGCCGGTGGCTCTTCCCAAACCCATCATGCCGTCGACGGGCTTCGAGGAGTGGATCGACAACGACGCCATCCTGGACGTCGGCACCCATCGCGAACCGAACCTCGAAGTGGTGAGCGAAGCAGAACCGGATCTCATCATCGGCGGCTATCGATTCCAGGAATACACCGAGGAGCTCGGCCAGATCGCGCCGACCATCGACATCTCGCCCGACGACGAGAACTTCGTCGAGACGCTGAAGACTCAGACCGAGACGCTCGGCGTCATCTTCGGTCTGCAGGACAGAGCGGCCGAGATCATCGCGGCCCTCGACGCGGCCGAGGCTTCTGCTGCGGCGCAGACCACCGGACAGACGGTATTTCTCGCCAACGTCAACGGCGGCAAGATCGACAACGGTGCTCAGCGCATCGGCCGTCTGCTCGAACCTCTCACGCTGACCGACGTGTTCGCCGGTGAGGCAGGCGACGTTCACGGTGATTCCGGTTTGGCACCGGAAACCATCGCCCAGGCCAACCCCGACTGGGTGATCGTTCTGGACCGCGACGCCGCAGCCGGTGAGCCAGGTTCGTCCCCGGCCAAGGCTGTCTTCGAAGCACAGGAAGCGTTCGCCGAGACCACCTTCACCACCGAGGACCAGATCATCTACCTCGATCCGTTCTTCTACACCCGCGAGGGCATCCAGGCGTACACCGAAGCGTTCCAGTCGATCTCGGACGCGTTCGAGAACGCCGCGTAGGCCGGGCGAACTCCGTACGACGGATCACCGACATGACGAACAAGAGACTGCTGCTTGCCGTGATCATGGGGGTAGTGACGCTGCTGACCGTCGCCTCACTACTCGTCGGTGGATACGACATCAGTCTCGCCACGATGATCGACGACCCCGCAGCCAGAAACATGTTCCTGATCTCGCGGGTTCCGCGCACGCTGGCGTTGATCTTCGCAGCCATGGCCATGAGCATCTCCGGGGTGATCATGCAGATGATCACCCAGAACAAGTTCGTCGAACCCACCACCGCAGGCACGGCGCAGTGGGCCGGGCTCGGTGTCCTGGCCACTTTGATCGTGCTGCCCGACGCGCCGCCGATGACCAAGATGCTCGTCGCCACGGTGTTCGCGCTGGTCGGCACGCTGTTGTTCGTCGGCGTGCTCCGGCGGCTGCCGGTCCGGACCACATTGGTGGTCCCGCTCGTCGGCATCATGCTGGGGGCCGTCGTCGGGGCCGTCACCACGTTTCTCGCCGGGACTTTCGATCTCTTGCAGGCGATGTCGGCCTGGCGGTCCGGCGGATTCAGCGGGATAGTGCGAGGGTTCTACGAACCGATGTGGGCGGTGATCGTCATCGCGGTGCTGGCATACCTGCTCGCGCATCGCTTTACCGTGGCCGGACTCGGTAAGGAGCTCGCCACGAACGTCGGGATGAGGTACGAGCAGATCGTTCTGATCGGCGTCGCGATGGTCGCCGTGGCCACGGGCGTCACCACGGTGGTCGTCGGGTTCATTCCGTTTCTCGGACTCATCGTGCCCAATCTGGTGTCGATGATGCTCGGCGACGACGTTCGCAAGAACCTGCCCTGGGTCGCACTCGTCGGCGCAGGTCTTCTGTTGGCCTGCGATCTCGTCGGCCGAACAGTCGTGGCACCCATGGAAATTCCCGCATCGGTTGTTCTCGGAGTTCTGGGAGCAGTGGTGTTCATCGTTCTGATCGTGAGGCAGCGCCGGTATGTCAGTGCTTAGTTCCCGTGTGGGCCCGCGCATCACCGGACCGATACCGCGCGGACCGGAGGCGTCGCGCTTCACACCGAAGATGCGGTTGGCGGTGCTGTCGGTGATAGTGGCGATCGCCGTCGTGTGTTTCCTGTTCCTGTTCGTGCGCGGTTCGTTCGCCTTCGCATTTCCCCGGCGGCTGAACATGGTGGGAGCCATGGCCGTTGCGGCGTTCACGCACGGCCTCGGCACGGTGGTCTTTCACACCGTCACCAACAACCGCATTCTGACACCGTCGATCATCGGGTTCGATTCGCTCTACACGCTGATGCAGACGCTCATGGTGTTCGTCTTCGGTGGCACCGTCATCGCCAACACCGAGGGCATCCCGAAGTTGTTGGCCCAGACGGCATTGATGGTCGCACTCGCCACCGTTCTGTACGGCTGGTTGTTCTCCGGCAAGCTCGGCAGCCTGTTCCTGATGCTGCTCGTCGGCGTTGTGCTCGGCCTGGCATTCGACAGCATCTCGACATTTCTGCAACGCCTGCTCTCACCCACCGAATACGACATGCTGTCGGTCGAACTGTTCGGTCGACTCAGCGCCGTGAAGGGCGACTACCTGCCGTTGGCGTTCGGGGTGTGCCTGTTCGCCGCAGTAGTGCTGTGGAAGCGCCGACGCCACTTGGACGCACTGCTGCTCGGACCGGAGGCAGCCATGGGGATCGGGGTGTCCTACAAGCGCGAACTGATGTCGATGCTGATGCTCATTGCGCTGCTGGTGGCGTTCTCGACGGCTCTCGTGGGACCCATGACATTCTTCGGTTTCATCGTGGCGACGTTGGCCTACCAGGTGACCGGCAGCTAAAAGCACATCTACGTCCTCCCGATGGCGTTCCTGCTGGGCTTCCTGACCTTGCTACTGGGGCAGTTCGTCATGCAGCACATCTTCTACGCCGGCGGGTTCCTCACCGTCATCATCGAATTCGCCGGTGGCATCCTGTTCCTGGTCATGATTCTTCGTAGGGGGACGCTGTGATCGACTTTCGTGATGTGACCAAGTCCTATCAGAACACCATCGTTCTCGGTCCCGTCACCGGTGCCATTGCCAAGGGCGGGATCACCTCTCTCGTCGGGCCGAACGGAGCAGGAAAATCCACCTTGCTGACGGTCATCGGGCGATTGCTCGACCCGACCACGGGGACGATCACCGTGGGCGGGATGGACGTTCGCGTCGCGAAGTCTCGGGAACTCGCCAAGCACCTGTCGATCCTGCGCCAAGAGAACCACATCACCGCGCGATTGACGGTCCGTGAGCTGGTCGGGTTCGGCCGGTTCCCGCACTCGAAGGGAAAACTCGGTCCCGAGGACGAGGCGCGCATCGACGACGCCCTCGAGTTCTTGAATCTGGCTGCCCTCGAAGGGCGATTTCTGGATCAACTCTCCGGCGGGCAACGGCAACGAGCGTTCGTGGCGATGGTGCTGGCCCAGGACACCGAGTATCTTCTGCTCGACGAGCCCCTGAACAATCTCGACCTCAAGCATTCGGTGCTGATGATGAAGCAGTTGCGTCGTGCTGCAGACGAATTGGGCAAGACCATCGTGCTCATCGTGCACGACATCAACTTCGCCGCCGCCTACTCCGACAGTATCGTCGCCATGCGTGACGGCATCATCGTCAACACGGGCACTGCTGAGGAGATGATGCAGGACGACGTGCTGAGCGAGGTGTTCGACACCCCGGTTCGCGTCCACGTCGTCGAGGGACACCGCACTGCGGTCTATGTGCGGTAGTCGATCGACGGCGTGCACAATCGAGTGGTGAAGTTGCTGCTGATTGCCGATACTCACCTCCCGAAGCGGGCTCGCGTACTGCCCGACGAGGTGTGGACCGCCGTCGACGACGCCGATGTGGTGATCCATGCCGGTGATTGGGTGAATCTGGCTGCGTTCGAGGAGCTCTCGCAGCGGTCGCGTCGACTGGTTGCGTGCTGGGGGAACAACGACGGTGACGAGTTGCGGGAGCTGATGCCCGAACGCGCCGACGTGGTGCTCGGCGGGGTTCGGTTCACCGTGGTGCACGAGACCGGTGCCGCGACGGGACGTGAACGACGGATGGCGGCGGCATACCCGGAGACCGACGTGCTCGTGTTCGGCCACAGTCACATCCCGTGGGACACGTTCGCGGACAACGGGCTACGGCTGCTCAACCCCGGATCGCCGACGGATCGGCGGCGACAACCGTTCTGCACGTACATGACTGCGGTCGCCGAGAACGGAGAGCTCGGCGAAGTCGAACTGCACCGCATCGCACCTCGTTAGTGGCAGCCGAGGCGTTCACATACCGCCGGCCACCCGAACGACGGTTCCGGTGGCATAACGAGCATCGGCGGAGAGCAACCACGACACCGCACCGGCAATCTCGTCCGGCACACCGGGGCGGCCGAGGGGGATGCTCGACGCCATCTTCTGCGGCCGTCGTCGATCTCGGTGGAAGTCGGTCTCGATGATTCCGGGTGCCACCGCGTTGACGCGAATGTTCAGCGCAGCAACCTCTTTGGACAAGCCGACGGTCAGTGTATCCACTGCAGCCTTGGCTGCCGCGTAGTGGACGTACATTCCCGGACTGCCCAGGGTCGCGGCAGCGGAGGAGATGTTCACGATCGAGCCACCCGATTCGGCCATTGCCGCGATCGCGTACTTGCAGCAGGTGAGTACCCCGACGAGATTCACGTCGAGGTCCGCTCTGATGGTCTCGATGTCGTTGTCCGCCAGCATCCCTACGGCATGCGCCGAGCCGGCATTGTTCACCAGACCGGTGACAGTGCCGATCTCGGCGGCAGCGCCGAACAGATCGATCACCGCCTGCTCGTCGGTGGTGTCGGCTCGAACGGCGATCACCGTTCTGCTGTCGGTCGACAATTCGGTTGCCACTACTCGCGCGGTAGCGGAATCGGAGCGGTAGCCGATTACCACGTCGTGCCCGTCGGCCACCAGCCGTCGGGACACCGCAGCGCCGATTCCGCGACTGCCACCGGTGACGATCGTCAAGGGAGCGCTCATCGTTCGACAATAGCCACCGCGGAGAGGGCACAATTGCGGAAGCAGCACCCGCGTTCGACGGAAGGAGGTCTGCGGTGATCGATCGACCGGAGTTGGCCGTTTTTCTGCGGCGGCGACGCGAGTCTTTGCAGCCCGAGGACATCGGCCTTCCACGTGGACAGCGCAGGCGAACGCGGGGCCTTCGGCGCGAGGAGGTCGCCGAACTGTGTCATATGTCGACCGACTATTACGCCCGCCTCGAACGTGGGTCCGGTCCTGCTCCGTCCGAGCAGATGATTGCGTCGATTGCGCAGGGGTTGCATCTGTCGCTGGGCGAGCGTGATCACGTGTTCCGCCTCGCCGGGCACGCTCCTCCCGTGCGCGGGGCCTCGAGCGACCACATCAGCCCGGGATTGCTGCGGATTTTGGACCGACTGAACGACACGCCTGCCGAGATCGTGTCCGAGCTCGGTGAAACTCTGCGCCAGACGCCGCTGGGCGTGGCATTGACCGGGGATGCGTCGTTGCGCACCGGGCCGAACCGAAGTCTGGGGTATCGCTGGTTCACCGACCCTGAGGCTCGGCAGTCGTATCCACCCGAAGAGCGCGCCGTGCTGTCTCGGGTGTACGCGTCGGGGCTGCGCGAGATCGTCACCCTACGTGGGCCGGACTCCACAGCAGCGCAACTGGCCGCCGAGCTGCTCGAGGTCAGCGAGGAGTTCCGAACCCTGTGGGAGAAGCGCGAAGTGGGGGTGCACCCACCCGAGTCCAAGCGGTTTCTGCACCCGACGGTCGGTCTGCTGCAACTGAACTGCCAGACCCTTCTGGACCCCGAACAAGCGCATCGGCTTCTGGTGTACACGGCAGTGCCCGGCAGTGAGAGCTACGCCAAATTGGAACTGCTCGCGGTGGTGGGAACTCAGGTTCTGTCCTGACGCGATCGACGGTCCGGCCGTATCAGTGGATCGGGAGGTCCTGGATAAGCCCGAAACGGTAGTCGAACATGGGTTCTGCACGTCCGAGCCGGACGACCACAACACCCGAGGAGCTTGATATGGGCCGCATCGCAGATCTATCCATCCCCGACCTGAACGGGAAGCGCGCCGTCGTCACGGGAGCCAGCGACGGGATCGGCACGGTCATCGCGACGCGTCTCGCTCGCGCCGGAGCAGAGGTCGTCATGCCGGTGCGTTCTGCGGCCAAGGGGGAGCGCGCGGCCGAGTCGATCCGGGCTGCGGTAACCGGCGCGCATGTCAGCACCCGCGAGTTGGATCTGTCGTCACTGAGTTCGGTTGCCACGTTGGCGAGCGAACTCGTCTCCGAAGGCCGGCCGATCGACGTGCTCGTCAACAACGCAGGAGTCATGCAGCCACCCGAGCGCCAAGTCACTCAGGACGGATTCGAGCTGCAGTTCGGAACCAACCACCTCGGTCATTTCGCACTGACCCTGGCCCTGTTGCCGCTTCTTCGGGCCGGTCGTGCTCGAGTTACCCATCAGACGAGCATCGCGGCGCGATCGGGGACCATCAACTGGGACGACCTGAACTGGGAGCGTTCCTACGACGTCATGAAGGCATACAGTCAGTCGAAGCTCGCGGTGGCCCTGTTCGCCCGCGAACTCGACGCACGCAGCAGGGCCGGTGGGTGGGGAATCACCAGCAACATGGCCCATCCCGGAATTTCACCGACCAATCTGCTTGCGGCTCAACCGGGTCTGGGGCGTCCGAAAGATTCTGCCGGAAGACGCCTCATCGGTGTTCTTGCCCGTGTCGGCATCGCGGGAACAGTGGACAGCGCCGCGCAACCGGGTGTGATCGCAGCGGTGAGTACAGCCTCGCGCGGTGATCAGTTCGTCGGTCCTACCCGGTTGATCGGCGGGCCGCCGGCCGAGGTCGAGCTGTGGAAGCCACTGCGCAACATGGACGACGCGCGCCGGTTGTGGGAAGCGTCCGAACAGCTGACCGGGGTGCGCGTGTCGTCCTGAACAGTCGACGGCCGTTCAGTCGGCTCGATCGGCGGTAGGCGTCACTGCGGGGTCGGCGCGGGTTCCCGGGCGTGGTCGACCAGGTCGTGCACCAGACCGATGATGACGTCCATCTGAGCGATCACTTCGACGCGCAATCGGTCCTGCTGGTCCTCCGGCATCTCCGGGGTGTCCGGCCGGTCGAGAGACATCAGTAGATCGATGTTGGTGCGCAGTGCGGTCAACGGTTCCATCAGTTCCGCGCCCGCGTCGACGATCAGCTGGCCCTGGCGTGCTCGTGAACGAGACAGGGACGCCAGCATCTCGTTGAAGCTGTTGGCCAGTGAAGCCAGTTCGTCGTCTCCGTTCACGTCGATGGGCTCGAAATCTCCTGTGCGGGCCACGCGTTCTGTGCCGGCACGCAGTCGTGTCACGGGGCGGAGTCCGGTACGTGCGACTGCGGCACCGGCGACGCCTGCGAGCGCAACGAGAAAGGCTCCGACGAGAACCAGTGCCAGCGTCAGTTTGGCCAGGAGAGGTGACGCGGCGCTGAGCGATTCGGCCACCATGATCGTTTCGCCGGCGTCGGTGCGTTTGGCGGAGATGTAGTAGCCACGTACTTCGCGCAGGGATTGAGTTGTGGTGCCGTCGATGACAGACATTTCCGGGTCGTCCAGAACTCCGTTGGAATTGGTGAACGGCTCCGAGCCGTTCGACGACGTCACCAGAGTGCCGTCGGTCGTCGCGAACGCGACCTTCACCGCGGTCCCCTCGGTGTCCTCGATGCGAAAACCGAGCAGGTTGGCCGGTACCCCCGTTGCGGCGCTCGCAATAATGGCATCGCTGTTGCGTTCGACGCGGTCGACGATCTGCGAGCGCAGGGCCTGTTCCGCGACGAGATAGATCGCCAGAGCGCTCACCGCTACGGCTAGAGCAGCCACGCTCATCGTCAACACCCGGATGCGGCCGTGCAACGTCAGCGCTCGGGGGCGAGCGGTTGCACGTGGATTGCTCATTTCTCGAGTATGCAGGTCTAGGGAAGACAAGAGTTTTGCAGGCCGCGTAGATCCGGTTCGCCGGCACTGCAGGTGGTGCGCCGGCCGTCCCGGGTCTGCCGTGCCGTGGGCTACTCCCCGGAGCGGCCTGTGGTCAGAATGGTGGGTCTTCGGTGTCCTCGGCTGTTGGTTCCGTTTGGGGCTCGTTGTTGTCGGGTGGGTTGGGGTAGGCGATGATGCCGGATCGTTTCGGTTGGGTGGGGATGTGTGGTCTGAGGTCGTTGTCGGGGTTGGGGACGGTGGTTGCGTTGGCGGGCAGGGTGATGCGGGTGGTCTTCGAGATGGAGGTCCAGAGGATGGCTCCGCCGGGGAGCATGACGGCGGTCCAGTAGCCGGCTGTTTTGACGGAGTGGTGGTATTCGCAGAGGCATTGCAGGTTGTTCACGGTGGTCCAGCCGCCGCCGAGTGGGTTGGTGTGGTCGAAGGGGTCGATGTGGTCGAGTTGGCATCGTGCGGCGGGGCGGTGACAGTCGGGGAAGCGGCAGTGTCGGTCGCGGAGTCGGACGGCGGCGGTGGTGAGGGTGTCGGGTCGGTAGATCAGGGCTCGGTCGGTGAGGGGGTCGCGTCCGACGGATGTGCCGAGGGTGGGGTCGGCGGCGATGGCGGCTTCGAGGGCTGCGGCGAGGGAGGCGTTGCCGAGGTGGATGTCGGCGGGTGTGTGGAGGGTGTGGTGGTTCGGCCAGACCATCGAGCGGAGGTCGAGGGCCTTCATGTTGCGGGCGGGGTGTCGGATGTCGTTCAGGTCGAGGGCAGAGCTGTGCCGTGTGCCTCGGCCGACGGGGGTGTGGGTGCAGAACAGGGCTGCGGCGGAGGTCAGCGATTGGGTCCGTCGTTGAGGTTCGTTGCCGCCGCAGTCAGATGGAGTGGGGTCTGCCGCTGGATGGGCAGGGGTGTCCTCCGCCTGACTGTCTTTCGGGGTCGGTGATGTCGTTGTCCTCGGTTCCGACGCGGGGACTGTTCTGTGCGTGGGGCCTGTTGTCGGTGGTGGCCCCGTTGTCGGTGTCGCCGGGGCTGGCCTGGGTTGGTCGGGTTGATCTGGAGCAGTGTGGGTTTCGGGTCGATCGGAAGTAACGCTGGGTGCTGGCTCCGGTGTCGGCGTGGGCACCGGCGCAGGTCCTTGTGCTGGATCGGGCGTTCGAGGTGGTTCCCCGGTCGGGTCGGGTGTCGAACTCGATGCGCCGACCGGGCCTCGCGCCGATGCTGCATGCGACGGTGCGGGATCGGAGCCACGGTCGGGTTCTGTTCCCTGACCGGCAGCGGATTCCGGTGCCGGTGCGGTATCGGTGCTCGCTGTCGTTGCGGTTGCCGTTTCGGTGCTGGTTGCCGTTGTTGCTGTCGCTTCAGTGTTCGTGGCCGTATCGGTATCTGGGTTCGACTCCGAGTCCGACTCCTGCTTCTGATCTTTCGGTGTTCGTTCCCAGTCACCCGTCTCGGTGTTCTGGTGTGCGAGTCCGAGTTTCTCGGCGAGGGTGACTGCTTCGGTGAGCAGGATCTGCCAGTGACTGTTGCGCGCCAACTCCCTCGCCAAATCCGCATCGATGGATCCGTGTCCGGCCAGGTAAGCGGGGTTGGCGAGCAGTCCGAGCAGGGTGGCGATGTCGACGGTGATCATCGTCAACGGAGCCCGACAATCCGGCAATGCCGCATCCTTTTTCGGGCAGTCATCGCGTTGGCACAGGCATGCCAGGTGGGGTTCGCCGTGCATGCGGGCCATGAACGCATCGCACAGGCGTTCTTTCCTGCCGCGCGGGTCTTTCGGGCAGAGGGTGTCGGCCATCTCTTCGAGCAGTTGCCAGGCGGCGGCTGCTTCGGGTGCGGTCAATTCCGCTCGGATGCGGGCGAGTTCGCCGGCGGGGGTGTAGGTGACGGTCCGGAACTTCTTCGCGAACTCCCGTAGCGCTGCCGCTTCCTCGGGTGCGACACGGAGCAGGATGTCCCAGATCTCCTGCTCGAGGGGACCCGGTGACGACCGGCGGGCTGCTTCGACGATCTCGTCCTCGACCATCGTGAGGATCTCGTCGGGGAGGTTGTCGAGGATCCGGCACACCGTCCGTACTCGCGGGAGGTCGATCTCCCCGGACTCGAACGCGCTCTTCACCAGTGGAAGCCGGGTATGCAGGGCAACGCCGACGGACACATACCCCTCGGCGACGGTGGCCGAGCATCCCAACGCCACTGCCATTTCGGTGCGCCCGTACCGGCTGTAGTGCTGGTGTTTGGTGTCGCGGGTGATCCAGTCGCAGTGCACGCGATAGCAGGCGGTGATCTTGCGAGAAGCTTGACGGTTTTCTGCGCGCGCGGCGGCGGTCAACGCCTGCAACGACACAGTCGGTACTGCACCCATCCTTTTCACCCCCCGGTGAGCCGAAACAAGAACGCCTGTTCGAACTGAAAGAAGCGTAACTCGACCCACCGACACAAACGGAAAAATCGCTTCGAGGGGACCGAATCGTCTGGTCAGGGCTGGTGATCGGTCACTTCGGTGTCCTCGTTCCACCGCTGTGCCCATTGCCGGAGTGGTTCGAGTGCCGGCCCCAATTCTTCACCCGGTTCGGTGAGGCGATGTGAGCCGTCGAAGTCCTTGATCAGCACGCTTGCGTCGACGAGGGTGCCTCGATGCGTCTGATGGCCTCCAGTTCGGTGCAGATCCCGGCTACGCGACGAGCATCAATCGCGACGCGCAGGTGGCAATGGCTCGAGCGGTCGCCGACCGCATGGAACCAGGTTCACGAATCGTCTTTCTCACCAGCCATCAGGCGCATTTTCGCGGTAACAGGCCCATTCCCACGGCTGCAGAATTCGCGGCGGCTGTGGTGGACGCTGCCGTCGGGCCGATCGAGAAGTCCGGTCACACCGTGTATGTAGGAGGAGCCGATTACCTTGACGGGTTCGTGTCGGGGTAATCGGCTCCGTTCGACCGAAGTCGTGTTGTGCGATCGGGCAATCAGCTACCGAGGACGCAGAACTGACCGCTCGTGAGGTTCAGTGCCAACGACAGCGGTCCGACACAATCGACACCCCGTGCCTCCGAGGTGGCACCGGATCCCCACCCGGCGAGTGCGAGAGTCGTCTGTCCTGCGTCGGCCCACGAGTGCGCGATTCCTCCGCCGAGTGCCAGTGCGTAGGCCGTGCCCGCATTCTTGCTCGCTCCGAGTGCGACGCCGTAGCCGTTGGCGTAGGTGGTCGTCGCGCCGGGGCCGTCGTTGACGCTCACTGCGGTGCCGCTGTCGGCAGCACCTGCGGTGGCCCGTCCGGTGCCGTTCGAGGTAGCTCCGCAGCTGGCGGTGTCATCGACCTGGATGTCGTTGGCCGACGGCGGAGACACGCAGTTGACGGGGGCTGCCGACGCGGTGGCCGTGCCCGACAGGGCTGCGACGGTCAGTCCGGAGCCCATCGCGAATATTGCTGCGGTGCGGGCAATTCGACTACCGAACCGACTCGACGTGCGCGCGGAGGAGGATGTGGAGGACGAGAGGCGGGGTAGGGAAACAGAGAACAACAGGAAGCTCCTTCACGAGCGAAAACGGGCCGGTGCGGCACACGGTACCCCGCTCTGGGACTCCATGGCAGCAGGCAGGTGCGGATTGTGTAACGGTGCCGCCGGCATCCGGTGACGGATCGTCGTAGAAGTCCGGTTTCTCGCACCCCGGCTGCAGCTGTCGTGGCCGCCCGATGCATGTTCGGGTTGCTGCCGTTCGCTGCGTCCGATGGATCGAGTTCTGTTCCACCGCTTCATTTTTCGGTGGAAGAGGCACGTCCGGTGCTCGCGTTCGAGACGCCCGTCGACTCCGAACGTCGGTGGTCCTCGACACCGTCCGAACGAAAGCAAATCGTTACCGGGCGGCTCTCGATCCTCGCCGGACAGCCCGCATTCCGGCCGATAGTTCGAGGCTACCGCCAGCCCGATCCGGTACCTGGGCGAACTCGACAGGTCGGTGTCACAGAAGAACTACCTCTCGGGCCGGGTCGATTTGTCGACCCTCACAAAGAGTTTCACCTTTGACAAGAAGGCGCACGGGCGACACCCGGCAGCTTCCGGAACGCAACGCGGGCCGCGCTCCCGTGGTTGCCGGCATCGCAGCGGCCGGCTACTGAGCCGTCCGGTTCCGGCAACGATCGAAAACCTGACTTCACGATTGTCACGGACCGGTGGCACCGCCGTACGTTTCAATCTTGTATTCGGTTGCCACCAGCGAGAGTTGCAGTTCGCGGATCCGTCGTCGGACGTTGTCTCGATGCCGGGCGAGCATGTCGAGTCGTTCCGGAACGGTGTGTTCCCCGCCGTCCACCAGTTCGACGTAGTGCTGCAGGTCGCGCATGGGCATCCCCGACAACCGCCTGCGGGTGAGGAAGACGATCCGTCGGACGGCCGCATCGTCGTAGCGCCGATGGTCGAGTCCGTCGCGAGCAACCTCGATCAGGCCGCACCGCTCGTAGTACCGCAGCGTGTGTGGGGAGATATCGAGCAACTCGGAGACCTCGGCGATGCCGAGTGGTTCGGAGAGTTCGCCGGGTTCGATCAACTCGTGAACCAGTTCGACGGTCAACGGTGCCTCCGAATCCGCAACGGCCGCCAGCGCCCTGTTCATCAAGTCCGTCGTCGCCATGAGTACAGAAGATAGTCCGGGCGCAGCCGTCAGACCGGGCGGACGGATTCGGGTACACCCGGGAAGTCCGCGCTGGATGACAGTTCGGCGTGGGTCTCCACAGACACCAGTTCACGACGGTACGACTCGCACAGCCGTCGGACGGCCTCGCGTCCGAGAGGAATACGCAGCGGAGCGGACTCTGCCCCGACCAACTGACGGATGACGAGAGCCGCTCGGTGCGGGTCGCCTTCCTGCCGACCGTCGGCCGCGAGCATGTCCGCCCTGAAATCGCCGAGAACGTCGGCGTACACCTCCACGGGTGTGGCGCGTTCGAGCACGTCGGCACTGTTGAAGGCGGTCCGAAAGCGGCTCGGCTCGACGATCAGAACTCGAATCCCGAACGGTGCGACCTCGCCTGCCAGTGCCTCCGACCAGCCCTCCAACGCGAATTTTCCAGCGGAGTACGAGCCCGCACCAGGGAACGAGATGCGGCCGCCCTGGCTGCTCATCTGCACGATCGTGCCGGTGCCTCGCACGCGCATTCCCGGCAGCACGGCGCGGGTGAGAGCGGCAGGACCGACCACATGCTGTTCGAGCATGTCCCGCAGCCGGGCGTCGTCGATTTCCTCGGCGGAACCGATCTGTCCGACGCCACCGTTGTTGACGAGTACGTCGATCCGTCCGAACCGGCTGATTGCCGCCTCGATCACGGCGGGCGCGGACCCGGTGTCTCGGACATCGAACTCGATCGGCAGTAGCGACTCCGGATACTCGGCGAACAGGTCGTCGATGCGTTCGGGGCGACGCATCGCCGCGACCACGGTCTCACCTGCTGCCAACGCGGTCTCGGTCAGAGCGCGACCCAGACCGGAGGATGCCCCGGTGACGAGCCATGTTCGTGGTGGAGTAGGTGTCCGAGTCATGAAACGCACGCTATGACTTCGAGCGCGCTCGAACGCAAACCCGTCAGACGCTGCCCTGATAGCCGTGTTGCCGCCAGGCCTCGTACATCGTGACCGCCGCCGCGTTGGCCAGGTTCAGGGATCGGCGGCCGGGGATCATGGGGATTCGCAGTCGATCGGTCACGTGTGGGTCGTCCAAGACGTCGTCGGGCAACCCGGTGGGTTCCGGCCCGAAGAGGAGGACATCGCCGGGTTCGTACGCGACGTCGGCGTAGGACCGGGTCGCGTGGGCGGTGAAGGCGAACACACGCGTCGGAGCCATCGCTGACCAGGCCGACGGCAGGTCGGCATGCACCGTCACCGACGCCAGATCGTGGTAGTCGAGCCCGGCCCGCTTGAGCTTCGGTTCGGACATGTCGAAGCCGAGCGGGCCCACCAGGTGCAGTTCGCAGCCGGTCCCGGCGACCAGGCGAATCGCGTTTCCGGTGTTCTGTGGGATGCGGGGCTCGAAGAACATGAGTCGAAACACCCGGTTCACTCTGCCATCACGAACCCGGGAAGTATGGGGCAGGTGGACGACGAACAGACGATCGGCGAGGACTTTTCCGACACGCGACTGGACGGGCAGGAGTGGACCGGCAGGCAATTCGTGCGGTGCACCTTCCGCGACGCGGACATGAGCGGCGTCCGAACCGAGTCGGTGGTGTTCACCGAATGCGACTTCACCGGCACCGACCTGACCGAATCGATTCACACGAACTCCGCATTTCGATCGTGCACCTTCACTCGTACCAATCTGCAGCACAGCACTTTTCGTCACTCGACCATGATGGGGTCGATGTTCGTCGACAGTCGCATGCGTCCAGCGACGTACGACGAGGTCGACTTCACCCTCGCGTCACTGGGCAACGCGGACCTTCGGGGCCTCGATCTGACGGGGTGCCGGATGCGGGAAGCGAACCTTGTCTCCGCAGACTTTCGGAAGGCCACTGCACGCTCGGTCGATTTCACAGGTGCCCGTACCGTCGATGCGAAGTTCGACGATGCCGATCTCCGCGGAGCCGTCGCCGACGCATCGCTGTGGGTGAGCGCGAGCTTGCGTAACGCGAAGATCGAACTGATGCAGGCCGTGGCGCACGCGGGAGCACAGGGGCTCGTCGTCGAGGGCTGACGGCGGTGACCGGACCGGCGCGCCGCTGCTGACGCCGAACCTGGAACAATGACCGGGTGACTGCAACGATTCTCGATGGCAAAGCGACCCGTGACGAGATATTCGTCGATCTCACCGCCCGCGTGGCGACGCTGCGTGAGAAGGGCATCACCCCGGGTCTGGCGACCGTGTTGGTGGGCGACGATCCCGGTTCGGCCGCGTACGTCCGGGGCAAGCACAACGACTGCGCCAAGGTCGGCATCACCTCGATTCGTCGAGACCTGCCTGCGGACATCACCCAAGCGGATCTCGAAGCCGTCATCGACGAACTCAATGCCAACCCCGATTGCACGGGTTACATCGTCCAGCTGCCGTTGCCGAAACATCTCGACGAGAATGCTGCCCTCGAGCGAATAGATCCGGACAAGGACGCGGACGGTCTGCACCCGATCAACCTCGGCCGTCTCGTGCTCGGCAAGGAGGCCGCACTGCCGTGTACGCCTCGCGGGATCGTGCACCTGCTCCGCCGGTACGACGTCGAGCTCGACGGTGCGCACGCGGTGGTCATCGGCCGCGGTGTGACGGTCGGGCGACCCATCGGCCTGCTGCTCACGAGACGTTCGGAGAACTCGACGGTCACGTTGTGCCACACCGGAACTCGCGATCTGGCGGCCGAGGTCTCACGCGCAGACATCGTCATCGCCGCGGCCGGGGTGCCCGGATTGATCACTGCGGACATGGTCAAGCCCGGCGCTGCCGTGCTCGACGTCGGGGTGACCCGCACCGAGGACGGACTGCGCGGCGATGTCGCCGACGGTGTCGCGGAGGTGGCCGGATTCCTGTCGCCCAACCCCGGCGGCGTCGGACCGCTGACGCGGGCCTTCCTGCTCACCAATGTCGTCGAGCGCGCCGAACGCGTCGCCGCCGAGAACTGAGCGAACCGGACGTGAACGACACAGAGGATGCGCGGAGCGAGCCCGACGCGGGATTTCGCGCGGCAGTTGCGCGCAACCTACCGATCGTCGCAGTCTCGGTCGTCGTCCTCGCCGCGCTGATCCTGGTGCTGGCCGATCGCTGGCGGCGCGGTTCGTTCATCTTCGGGTGTGCCGCGCTGCTCGCAGCCGTGTTGCGGCTGTGTCTACCCGAAACCCGTGTCGGCACACTGCAAGTACGCAGCCGCGGGTTCGATGTGCTGGCGCTGGGCTGCGTCGGCGGAGCGATCGTGTTCCTGTCGCTGTCGATCGATCCGTTGGGAACCGACTGACTCAGGGCCGACGCGCCGGTCCGGACAAGAGCGGCGTCAGCGTCGTCCGAGGCGGGCCAGCTCCATCGTCTCGGCGAGCAGCTTCGCCACCGAATCGGCCTCGGTGAGGAAGCCGTCGTGTCCGTCACGAGACTGGATCACTTCGAGTCCTCGGCACTGGGGGAGTTCGCGAGCGATCTCCTTCTGCAGTCGAAGCGGATACAGCCGATCGGAATCGACTCCGCCGACGATGGTCGGAACAGCTGTGGACGCAAGGGCTTCGGCCACTCCGCCGCGGCCGCGGCCCACATCGTGGCGGTTCATCGCCTCGCTGAGCAGGACGTACGTCGCAGCGTCGAACCGGTTGACGAGCTTGGCAGCCTGATGCTCGAGGTAGCTCTGTGCGGAGTATCTGCCACCGGCCCACGGGTCTTCGTCGTTCTGCGGTGAGTTTGCGAACCTGATGTCGAGTTCGCTCTCGGTCCGGTACGTCAGGTGCGCGATGCGCCGAGCGATGCCGAGTCCGGCCGTCGGCGAGGTGCCGGTGTCGTGATAGTTGCCACCGAGCCATCCTGGATCTGCCTTGATCGCGGCGATTTGCGTTGTCTGCGTACCGATCTGGTCGGCAGTTGCCCTGGCACCGACCGCGAGGACCAACGCGGCAGCCACTCGGTCGGGATGGCCCACGATCCATTCGAGTGTGCGCATCCCGCCCATCGAGCCGCCGACGACGGCTGCGAACCGCTCGATTCCGAGGACGTCGGCCACGGCCGCCTCGGCAGCGACCTGATCGCGGATGGAGATGTCCGGGAAGCGAGACCCGTAGGGCGTTCCGTCGGGAGAGACGCTGCTCGGGCCCGTGGTACCGCCGCAGCCACCGAGCACGTTGGTCGCCACGACGCACCACTCGTCGGTGTCGATGGGGCAGCCGGGACCGACCATTCCGTTCCACCAACCTGGCAGAGCGTGATCGGCGTCCGGCGGACCGGACACATGCGAGTCCCCGGTGAGGGCGTGTTCGACCAGCACGACGTTGCTGCGGTCGGTGGCGAGTTCGCCCCACCGCTGCACCGCGACGGTGACCTCGGGGATTCGCGCGCCGTTCTCGAGATCGAGACCGCCGATGTCGATGGTTCCCAACCGCCCGTCCGGAGACGGAAGAACCGCCTCCGGACGAACGCCTGTGTCGCAGCTGTGACTCAAGATGCCGCCGCGCTGAATCCGACCTCTAGATCGGCGATGATGTCGTCGATTCCTTCGATGCCCACGGCGAGACGCACCAGGCCGGGCGTGACGCCCGATGCCAGTTGCTCTTCGGGGGTCAGCTGGGAATGCGTGGTGGATGCGGGGTGGATGACGAGTGAACGCACGTCTCCGATGTTAGCGACATGGCTGTGCAGAGTCAGAGCGTCGACGAACTTCTTACCCGCGTCCACACCACCCTGCAGCTCGAACGCGATGATCGCGCCCTGGCCCTTCGGCAACAATTCCTGCCCGCGCTGGTACCACGGGGACGATTCGAGTCCGGCGTAGTTGATCGAGACGACATCCTCGCGTCCGGCGAGGAAGGCTGCCACCTTCTGAGCGTTCGCCACATGCCGCTCGATCCGCAGGCTCAATGTCTCCAGACCCTGACTGATGAGGAAGGCGTTGAACGGCGAGACCGCAGCACCGATGTCACGCAACAGTTGAACGCGTGCCTTCAATGCGAACGCGGGCGCACCCAGATCGGCGAACACGACGCCGTGGTAGCTGGGATCCGCGGTGGTGAAGTTGGGATGACGGCCCTGCGTCCAATCGAAGGTGCCACCGTCGACGATGACGCCCGCGATGGCCGTTCCGTGCCCGCCGAGGTATTTCGTCGCCGAGTGCACCACGATGTCGGCACCGTGCTTCAGCGGCTGCAACAGGTACGGAGTCGCCACGGTGTTGTCCACGATCAGCGGGATGCCGTTCTCGTGGGCCACTGCCGAGATCCCGGGGATGTCGAGAATGTCGTTCTTCGGGTTGGAGATCGACTCGCCGTAGAAGGCCTTGGTCGACGGAGTGATCGCGGCGCGCCACTGCTCGAGGTCGTCGGGATCGTCGACGAACGAGACGGTGATGCCCAGCTTGGGGAGTGTGTAGTGGAACAGGTTGTACGTGCCGCCGTAGAGGCGCGGGCTCGAGACGATGTGGTCGCCTGCTTCCGCGAGGTTGAGAATCGCGAACGTTTCGGCGGCTTGACCCGACGCCACCAGTAGTGCCGTAACGCCGCCCTCGAGTGCGGCGATGCGCTGCTCGACGACATCCTGCGTGGGGTTGATGATGCGGGTGTAGATGTTGCCCGGCTCGGCGAGACCGAACAATGCAGCCGCGTGATCGGTGTTGTCGAACGTGTACGAGGTGGTCTGGTAGATCGGCAACGCGCGAGCGTTCGTGGTGCCGTCCGGGGTCTGACCGGAGTGGATCTGCTTGGTCTCGAAGCTCCACTCGGCCGAGGGGTCCGTGAACGGATCCTCGGTGGGAGCTCCGGTGGCGTCGACGACGTCTGGGGTCGAATCGGTCATGGCTGGTGATACTCCGTTTTCTGAGACGAGTCTGTCTAAGACGAATCGAATGTCGAATGAAGCTCGAGAAGTCGAGCGCTACGGGGCGTATCGGTACAGCAACACATGAGAGAACCTCCTGACAGGCTTCGGACCCTGAGGTCCGAAGGTTCAGTGGGTCCGCTTCCTGCGGACCCGCGCTTGTCGATCCGGCACTGGCGTGCCGGATCGGCCTGGTCGTTCACCCGGGGCACCCCACCGCGGTTGGAGGGTTGCCGGCCAGCAAGCCGGGGCTCGATGCTGGCACTCATGACCTGGCGAAGATCTTAGCGGGTACGGCAGTGCCGCAGGAAGAAGGGCTCGGGTAGAGCTCGAGCAGATGCTCTGGTGAGCACAATCACCACGGAGAAACTCGAAAGCTCGTCGATTCGAGGAAGACAATGGACTGCAGGTGCGTTCCCTACGGGGTCGTGCCACCGTCGCGGTCGCTCGCCGACTCGAAGTTCTTGCTCGTTTCCCCTGATGCATACGAAGGTAGTACCGCTGTGACTGTCACCGATTCCGCTCTGTCCCGAGTCAGCGCTGTGCGCGGCAAGGTGTCGAGTGGCCTGAGTGTCAGTCATCGACCGCACTCGACCCGCCGCAAGCTCGCGATGTTGGCGCTGTCCATCGGCGGATTCGGGATCGGCACCACGGAGTTCGCGTCGATGGGACTGCTGCCGGACATAGCGACGACGATGGGGATCTCCGAGCCCTCCGCGGGCCACATGATCTCCGCGTACGCGCTCGGCGTGGTCGTCGGCGCACCGACCATCGCGGCCCTGGCTGCCCGCGTTCCGCGCCGGATGTTGTTGCTGGCACTGATGGTGGCCTTCACCCTCGGCAACCTCGGCACCGTCTTCGCACCCAGCTTCGACGAGTTGGTGGCCTCGCGGTTCGTCGCAGGTCTGCCTCACGGTGCGTACTTCGGTGTGGCGGCCCTCGTGGCTGCCCACCTCGCCGAACCGGGCAAGCGAGCCAAGGCCGTCGCGATGGTGATGATGGGACTCTCGGTGGCCAACGTCGTCGGCGTGCCGGTGGCGACCTGGATCGGGCAGGCGCTGGGATGGCGCAGTGCATTCACTCTCGTGGCGGTCATCGGTGCCCTCACCGTCGCCGCACTCGTCCTCTGGATGCCACGACTCGACGCCATGCCGACCACCAGTCCCATCACCGAGCTGGGCGCACTGCGCCGCAGCCAGGTGTGGATGACCCTGTTCGTGGGCATCGTCGGATTCGGTGGCATGTTCGCGGTGTACACGTACATCGCGTCGACTCTGACCGACGTCGCCGGTCTCGCCCGCGCGCTCGTTCCGGTCGCCCTGATGATCTACGGACTCGGAATGGTCGCCGGAAACTATGCAGGCGGATGGCTCGCCGACCGGTACCAGCTCAAGGGCACCTTCGTCGGCCTGGCCGCAACGGCCGTGTCCCTGGCCGCGTTCGTGGTGGCGGCACACAACCCGGTGACCGCGCTGCTTCTCGTCTTCCTGATCGGGGCATCCGGCTCGTCGGTGGTCCCCGGACTACAAACTCGTCTGATGGATGTTGCGGAGGACGCTCAGACGCTCGCCGCGTCGCTCAACCACGCAGCGTTCAACCTGGCCAACGCCATCGGAGCGGCAGTCGGTGGAGCCGTGATCGCCGCAGGCTTCGGCTACACGGCACCTGCCGCCGTCGGCTCGGGCCTGGCGGTGGCCGGTCTCGGTGTGCTGGCAACCGCCATGTGGATGGACAAGCGTTCCGCCGCATAGAAACGCCCAGGGTCGGTGGCCAAGGGCTGGTCGCCGTACCGCTCGGTGACGCCGGCCGGAGTGTCAGGACCGTGTCCCGACTCGACGTGAAGCGCCTGGCCTCAACCTTCACCGAACCTCCACATTTCCCGACGGGCTCCTCCACGTGCGCCCTCTAGGGTCAGTTCTCATGAGCCGCACAGTTCTTGTCGTCGACGACGAGCCCACGATCTCCGAGGCCGTCGCAGCTCGGCTGCGCGGCGAAGGGTACGAGGTCGTCACCGCCGCCGACGGCCCGTCTGCCGTCGACGCGTGCGCCCGGATCGATCCCGACGTGGTGGTGCTCGATCTGATGCTGCCCGGGTTCGACGGGCTCGAAGTGTGCCGCCGTATCCAGGCCTCCCGCCCGGTCCCGGTGCTGATGTTGACCGCCAAGTCCGACGAGACGGACATGCTCGTCGGCCTGGGCGTCGGCGCGGACGACTACCTGGGTAAGCCGTTCAGTATGCGCGAGTTGGTCGCTCGCGTGCATGCCCTGGTTCGGCGTGCCGAGCGTTCGGTGGCCGCCGAACCCCACGCGGTTCGAGTCGGTGA
The DNA here is from genome assembly GCF_022810405.1 of Rhodococcus sp. ARC_M5. Classification (GTDB taxonomy): domain Bacteria; phylum Actinomycetota; class Actinomycetes; order Mycobacteriales; family Mycobacteriaceae; genus Rhodococcoides; species Rhodococcoides navarretei. The sequence continues at coordinate 277,887 of NZ_JALGQE010000001.1, read as the reverse complement.
CGTGCAGATCGATCACCGGGAACGGCGGGTGACCAATTCCTCCGGTGACATTCACTTGACCAGAACAGAATTCGACATTCTCGCCTATCTTGCCGCTCGGCCGCGCACTGCGGTCTCGCGGGAAACGCTGCTGTCGGAACTGTGGGGCTGGGCCGATTCGGCCAGCAGTAGGACGGTCGATTCTCACGTGAAAGCGTTGCGTCGCAAACTCGGTGGCGAGCTCATCCGCACCGTGCACGGCGTGGGCTACGCCGTGGAGTCGCCGCGATGACGCGCATGCTGCCGCGCCCGTTGGATCCGTTGCGGTCGTTCAAGCTCAAGGTCTCGCTCGTCGTGGGCATCGTGCTGGTGCTCGCGAGTGTCGTCTTCTGGATCGGGGCGGGCTGGCAATTTCGCTACACCCTCCTCGCCGCGCTCGTCGTGTCCTTGGCCGCAACACAATTCGTCGCCCATGGGATGACGTCACCGCTGCGCGAGATGACCTCGGCCGCCACAGCGATGGCGCGAGGCGACTATTCGACGCGAGTGCGGGCAACGTCCAGGGACGAGGTGGGCGAGCTCGCGACGGCGTTCAACACCATGGCGAGTGATCTGGAAGCCGCCGAGAAGTACCGCCGCGAACTCATCGGCAACGTCTCGCACGAGTTGAAGACGCCCATCGCTGCCCTGCGTGCCGTGCTCGAGAACATGGTCGACGGGGTGACCGACGCGAATCCCGCGACACTGTCGGTGGCGCTGCGCCAAACCGAAAGACTCGGAGACCTCGTCAGCGAACTGCTCGACCTGTCGCGGGTGGAGGGCGGTGTGCTCACCATCGACCCGGAGGAGTTCGCGGTGCGGCAATTCCTCGAGGATGCGACCTCCGTTCACCGAGAACGAGTGTCGATCGTCGTCTCGCCGGGCGCTTCGACAGTCGTGGCCGACCGATCTCGCATGACACAGGTGATCACCAACCTCGTCGACAACGCCGTGCGGCATTCCCCCGATGCGAGCACCGTGACGCTGCGGGCCCATCGAATCGGCGGAGCGTACGCATTCGACGTTGTCGACCAGGGCCCGGGCATCGCGCTCGCCGATCGCCATGCGGTGTTCGACCGATTCACTCGCGGCGGATCCACCGATGGCGGAACAGGTCTGGGTCTCGGCATCGCCCGCTGGGCCACCGAACTGCACGGCGGAACCATCGAAGTCCTCGACAGCGAGTTCGGCTGCCACATCAGAGTGGCCATCCCCGAGCACTGACTCCCTCGATCCATCCGAACCGCGACTGTACGGCCCCGGACTGCAGCCGCCGACCTTCCATGCCCGAAACACAGAAGAAGGAAGCGCCATGACCACGATCGACACTCCGATTCATCCGACAGCGAAGCACGGTCACTCTTTGTGGGGTCCTCGCACCTGGCCGGTGTTGCGGTATGCGCAGGCCCCCCGTGTGGTGCTCCTCGGGTCCGCTGTTGCCGGGCTTATCGGAGCAGTGACATTGGTGGACAACACGTTCGGTGTGCTGATCACCGCACTGGCCTTCGTGGTCGTTGTGCTCGCAGCGCGCAGCGGCAGGCTCTCGCGGTGGGAATGGGCGGGCGTGGCAGGAGTGCTGGCGTTGTCGAGCGTGTCTGCGCTGCGAGCGGCCGAGTGGATCGTGACGATGTCGACGACGCTTGCCGTTGTGGTCGCAGTGGTGGTGCTCTCCCGTGCCTGGACGTGGACGGGAATCGCACTCGGCGGTCTACTGCCGGTGTTTCTGCCGGTGCGCGTGGCTCGGTGGACCGGGCGCGGAGCCGGTTCGATCGATCTGGAGGGGCCACGGCCGGTGCGGATCGGCATGGTCTCCATTGTCACGATCGCGCTCCTCGTCGTGTTCGCAGCGTTGTTCGGTGCGGCCGACAAGCGTTTCTCGGATGCATTGGGCGCGGTGACACCCGAGTTCGATGCCGCGTCGATCGTCGGTCGTATTCTCGTCTTCGTGCTCACCGCAGCAGGTGCGCTCGCCGTCGCCTACGTCGCGCTGCATCCGCCTCGGTTCGATCGCCTCGCACCGTCGCCGCGTCGAACACTGCAGTTGTGGGAGTGGATGGTTCCCCTCGGGGCGGTGGTGGCCCTGTTCGTCGTGTTCGTCGGGTTCCAGGTGCCGACACTGTTCGGCGGGCAGGGACACGTTCGCACCACCGAGGGGCTGACCAACGCCGAATACGCCCGGCAGGGCTTCTGGCAATTGCTCGCGGTCACGGTGCTGACACTGCTCGTCATCGCGGTCACGGTCGCGAAGGCTCGGCGAGAAGACCGGGGTGATCGAATTGCGTTGCGGGCGTTGCTCGGAGCGCTGTGCCTGCTGTCGTTGGTGATCGTTGCGTCGGCCCTGCATCGAATGTCGTTGTACGAGCAGCAGTACGGCTACACGACGCTGAGGTTGTTCGTCACGGCCGTCGAGTGGTGGCTGGCATCGGTGTTCGTACTGGTTCTGGTGTCGGGCGTGCGGATGTCGGGGCGCTGGCTACCGAGAGCTGTGGGAGTCGGTGCGGTTCTCACCGTGCTCGCGCTGGCGGCTCTGAATCCGGATGCGTACATCGCACGGCACAACGTCGATCGGTTCGAGCGGACCGGACGCATCGATACGTCCTACGTGGGTGGGTTGTCGGCCGATGCCGATGCGGAGCTGGAGCGACTGCCCGACTACGTGCGTCCCTGCGTAGAAGCTCGCGGTCCGGTGTTCGTCGGCGATACCTGGCACCTGTGCACGGACCCTTCGGTATCTGTACCCTGAGCAACGACTCGGGTTCGGTGACACGTCAGGGAGGTGCGGAATGAGATACCAGAGCATGGTCGTCACGTCGCTGCTCCTCGTGTCGCTGTACCTGACGATGCCGACCGCAACCGCAGACGTGGCCCTTATCCTCGTCGCGGCGCTGGCAACGCTGATGGTGCTCGCGCACCGGGTCGATGTGCCGGCACTGCTGCGCCTACTGCCGAACGTCGGCCCCGCCGCGGAGGAACGCCACCGTCGAGGTGCGTTCCGGCGTCAACATCGCCCGGATGCCCCGGGCCGCCCACAACCCCGCGCACCCGGTGCACTGGTGGGGGCACTGTAACTCGAAAGTTCCCCCACACCTTCGCAACCTGTTGTCCGCGAGGCTGTGACAAGGAACCGAAAATGCTCGACTCTCGAACCCTTCACCTGGCAATTCGACGCTACGCCGGGACGCTGGTCGGCGTCCTCGCCGTCCTGCTCGTCGTCTTCGCCGTCGTCGACGCCCAACCCGCCGCACAGATAGCTATGTTCGGTGCGCTCGTCGCGGCATCCCTGGTCGTCCTCGTTGCACCGTCCGACCTCGCCGTGATCGCACCGCTGTCGTCGTGCGCTGCAGGCGCGGACGGGCGGCGACTTCGGGGATCGTTCCGCAGGCAACAGCAACCCGATGCGCCAGGTCGCCCCATGCCCAGAGCCCCCGGTCCGGTCCGTGGACCGGACCGGTGGCTCCAGGTCTCCTGAGCCACTGCGAGATCCGGTCGAGACGCCAACCGACCGACTTCTCTCACAGTGAGGTGCTCCACCATGCTCGATCTCGTCTACTATCCCGTATCCGCGGTGTTGTGGTTCTGGCACAGAGTCTTCGGGTCCGTGCTCGGCCCCGACAACGGGTTCGCCTGGGCCTTGGCCGTGATATTCCTGGTCTTCACATTGCGCTTGCTGCTGATCAAGCCGTTCGTCAGCCAGATTCGTTCTCAGCTCGCCATGAAAAGACTCCAACCACAGATCAAGGCCGTACAGAAGAAGTACTCGGGGAACCGTGCCCGGCAGGCAACCGAAATGCGGAAGTTGCAGCAGGAACACGGTTTCAACCCCCTGATGGGGTGCCTGCCACTGCTGGCGCAGGGCCCGGTTTTCATCGGTTTGCTACACGTGCTGCGCTCGTTCAACCGAACCGGAACCGGATTCGGTCATCTCGGAATGACGGCGCAGGAGAATGCGAACACCGCGAACTACGTCTTCAGCGCCGCCGATGTGCAGTCCTTCCTCGACGCTCGGCTCTTCGGTGCGCCGATCTCGGCTGCCGTCAACAGTTCTCGGGAGGTGCTCGAGGCCTTCGGTCCGTTCGGGGGAGTGCCGTCGGTGTGGAGCATCGCGTTCGTTGCGGTCCCTCTGATGATCGTCGCTGCGGTGGCCACGCACCTGAACTCGCGGGCGTCCGTCGCCCGGCAGGACGCAGCGGCGCTCGCCAACCCACAGGCCGCGATCATGAACAAGCTCGTGCTCTGGGTGTTCCCGGCAGGCGTGCTCGTCGGTGGGCCGGTCCTTCCGGTCGCGGTGTTGCTGTACTGGGTGAGCAACAACATCTGGACCTACGCCCAGCAGCACCTCGTCTACCGACGCATCGACCGAGAACCGGTGGTAGTGCCGGAGGTGACATCGGTGGTCACTGCGCCCAAGCCCGGGGCCAAGCCCAGGCGTCGGTAGCGGGCCAGTGCCGCCCACCAGAAGGCGGCCCGCCGTCTGTCGGTTGGCTCCGCTACCGTCGTCGGCGTGCCGATCACTGTTTCCACTGTCAACGTCAACGGAATTCGCGCAGCTGTTCGTAAGGGCATGCTGCCGTGGCTCGAGGCCACCGATGCCGACGTCATCTGCCTGCAGGAAACCCGTGCCAACGACGGGGAACTGACGAAGGCGCTGGCCCCTGCCCTCGATGCAGGCTGGCACCTGGCCTCGGCCGAGCCGTCCGCGAAAGGACGCAACGGGGTGGCCTTGCTGTCGAAGGCGGCTCCCGATGCGATTCGCACCGGCATCGGGGCCGCCGAATTCGCCGATGTCGGTCGCTACATCGAAGGCGACTTCGGCGATATCACCGTCGCGAGCCTGTACCTGCCCTCGGGCGAGGTGGGAACCGAGCGTCAGGACGAGAAGGAACGCTTCATGGCGGCGTTCGCGAAGTACCTGGCCAAGACGGCCAAGGCAGCGAAGTCCGACGACCGGGACGTGGTGGTGTGCGGCGATTGGAACATCGCCCACACCGAGGCCGATCTCAAGGCTTGGAAGACCAACCGCAAGAACTCCGGCTTCCTGCCCGAGGAACGCGAGTGGGTGACGCGATTGCTCGCCGAGAAGGCTCCCTGGACCGACGTCGTACGGGCGCTGCACCCGGACGTCGACGGTCCGTACAGCTGGTGGTCCTACCGCGGCAAGGCCTTCGACAACGACGCCGGCTGGCGGATCGACTATCAGTTGGCCACGAGTGATCTGGCCGAGCGCGCCAAGGAAGCGAGCACCGAGCGGGCGGAGGCGTACGACCAGCGGTGGTCCGATCACGCTCCGGTGACAGTGCGCTACCGCTAGAGCCAGGAAGTGGGCGTCGACGGGGTCGTGAAAAGATTGCGGTATGTCTTCTTCCGACTCCATCGACACTCCGCAGGGTCCGCGTCGGCGGGTGCTCTCCGGCATCCAACCGACTGCCGATTCGTTTCATCTCGGTAACTACCTGGGTGCGGTGCGGAACTGGGTGGAGTTGCAGGACGAGTTCGACGCGTTCTACTTCATCCCGGACCTGCATGCGATCACCGTTCCCCAGGACCCGAAGGAACTGCGTCGCCGCACCCGGGTGGCCGCGGCGCAGTTGCTCGCGGTGGGAATCGATCCGGAGAAGTCGACGCTGTTCGTGCAGAGTCAGGTACCCGAGCATGCGCAGTTGGCGTGGGTCCTGAACTGCATCACCGGGTTCGGCGAAGCGGCGCGGATGACGCAGTTCAAGGACAAGTCCGCCAAGCAGGGTCGCGATCACACCAGCGTCGGTCTGTTCACCTACCCGATTCTGCAGGCCGCCGATATCCTGCTCTACCGGCCGAATCTGGTACCTGTGGGCGAGGATCAGCGGCAACACCTCGAGTTGACTCGTGATCTGGCGCAGCGTTTCAACACTCGGTTCAAGAAGACGTTCGTCGTGCCCGATGCGCACATCATCAAGGGCACCGCGAAGATCTTCGATCTGCAGGATCCCTCCGCGAAGATGAGCAAGTCCACGTCGAATCCGGCGGGCATCGTCAACATTCTCGACGACCCGAAGGTGTCGGCGAAGAAGATTCGGTCAGCGGTGACCGATAACGAGCGCGACATCGTGTTCGATACCGAGAACAAGGCGGGGGTCAGTAATCTGCTGGTCATCCAGTCTGCCTTGTCAGGTACGAGTATCGAGGATCTCGTGGCCGGTTACGCGGGTAAGGGATACGGCGACCTCAAGTCCGACACCGCGGACGTCCTGACCGAATTCGTAGTTCCATTGCGCGAGCGGATGGACGGCTTCATGTCCGACGTCGCCGAACTCGATCGCATCCTCGCGGCCGGTGCGGATCGAGCCAGGGAAGTTGCGGGTCGAACGCTTGCTCAGGTCTACGACCGGGTGGGTTTCCTGCCTCCGGGCGCATAGCATTTACGACACACTGGATGTCGCCGTGCAGTCCTTCGCGAAACGGCGTATCGAAGTGCAGCACCGTGGCAACACGATCCGACAGCGGCCGACGACAGCGAGAAGGTGAGTGCCATGCCAGATTTCAAGGCCATGCTCGACGACCGGCGCAACCGGTGGCCGTGGCTCGATCACACCGTCGTTGCGGCGCAGCGATATCAGGGTCAGAAGGGCGACTACTACGCGGCAGGCATGACGTATTTCAGTGTGCTGGCGTTGTTCCCGCTGCTGATGGTCGCCTTTGCGGTCGCCGGTTTCGTGCTGGCGAGTCAGCCCGAGTGGCTTGCCGAGATCCAGTCCCAGGTTGCCGAGAACGTGCCCGGCAGCTTCGGTGAGACCATCAGTTCGTTGATCCAGACGGCCATCGAATCGCGGACGAGCGTCGGCATCATCGGTCTGCTCGGCGCTCTGTACGCAGGTCTCGGATGGATCGCCAACCTGCGGGAGGCACTGACCGCCATGTGGGAGAGCCAGCACGAGCAGGGCGGTTTTCTCGCGACCAAGGCAAAGGACTTCGCCGCGTTGCTCGGGCTGGGCACTGCGCTGGTGTTGTCGCTGGCGCTCTCGGCGCTTGCCGGTGGTGATGTGATGCGCAGCATTCTCGAGTGGGCCAATCTCGACTCCGTTCCGGGAGTCGGTATCGCACTGCGTGTGTTCTCGATTCTCCTGGCATTGGCGGGCACGTGGGCGTTGTTCACCTGGGTGATCTCGCGGCTGCCGCGCGAGCCCGTGTCGTGGCGCAGTGCAGCCAAAGGTGCTCTGCTGGCCGCCGTCGGGTTCGAGATCTTCAAGCAGCTCGGTGCCATCTACCTCGCGTCGGTGACGAGTGGCCCCGCTGGCGTGGTGTTCGGACCGATCATCGGTCTGCTGGTGTTCGTCTTCACGACGTCACGGCTGGTGCTGTTCTCCACGGCGTTCGCTGCGACGACTCGCGAAAGCCTCGCAGAAGCGCATGTTCCGGCACCGGAACCGGCCGTGATCAACACCAGGGTCGAGGTCAGCGAAGGACCGGGCGTGACGGGCGGGCTGGCGCTGGTGGGTGCCGGTGCCCTCGCTGCACTCGGTGTCGCGGGATTGCGCAACAGACGCCGCTGAATCTCTCGCGACGGCTTGTGGCGGAGATGGTTCAGCGGTTGCGCGAAAGCCGTCGAGCTCCCCACAGCAGCCCGATCACCACGATCGAACCGATGACACCTATCGCGATGCGCACGACGGTGTCGCCTTGGGCCTGCATCTCGGACTGGCGGGAGCTCGACCCCGAGGCCGATGCGGGCGGCTGGGCCAGAGTCGGCGTGGCCTCGGGCGCGCGTGTGCTCGTCGCCGCGGACGTCGACTGCGGCTCCACGAGTTCGCCTACGCCGCGGCTCGAATCGAGCGCGAACCCGTAGTCCAACAGGCGGGCCGCTTGCTCCCACGGCCGGATCGGCAGCACATCGCCTTTCACGATCGTCACGACGAGACGTCGACCGCCCCGCTCAGCTCCTGCGACGAATGTCTGGCGAGCATCGTCGGTGTACCCGGTTTTGCCGCCGAGTGCTCCCTCGTAGTTGTAGAGCAGCTGATTGTCGTTCGAGAGGGTGAACCCGGGCCGGTCTTGGTCGTCCGGGATCATAGGATCCCTCGGGTAGCCGGGAAACTGAACGGTCTCGGTCGAAATCAGTTGCGCGAAGGTCGGATTACGCATGGCCGCTCGGTAGATGAGGGCCAGATCGTAGGCCGAGCTCGCCATGCCCGGACCGTCGAGACCCGACGGCGTGGCGGTGCGAGTGTCGAGTGCACCCAGTTCGGCAGCCGTGGCATTCATCTTCTCCACCGTGGCCGCGTCTCCGCCCAACTGCCTCGACAACGCATGCGCTGCATCGTTTCCCGAGGCCATCACCAGACCCTGCATCAATTGAAGATTGGTGTAGACGCCGTTCTTTCCGATGCCGACGGCACTGCCTTCCGCATCGGCATCCTCGGCGGTCGCGGTGATCTGGGTACTCAGGTCCAGCTCGTTCAGAGCGACGATCGCGAGGAGCACCTTGATGGTGCTCGCCGGACGGTGCCTCCCGTGCGGATCCTTGGCGGCCAGAACGGAACCGGAGTCCATGTCGGCCACCACGAAGCCGGTGGCCGAGATGTCTGCAGGCAGTGGGGGAGCACCGTCCGGTAGCACTGCGCCGCACTCGGCGAGTCGATCGCCGCCGACGGCCTCTGCGGGGATCGGAAGCGGCTGCGGAGCAGTGCTTCCCGGTGCAGGGACCTCGGACAGGTCGATCGCAGGGGGAGGCGACGCCGCGAACGGGCAGCTGTCGGTGTCGGGCGTCGTGAACGGCGGTGTCGTCGTCGCGACGGGTGGCTCGGCGGCAGGCTGTGCGAGAGCCGGTCCACTACCGATGCCGACGAGGACCATCGACACCGCCGATACGGCCACGCACACTCTGATCCTTTTCATCGCGAATCACCATAGGCTCTCGGGGGTCGGTCGACGTGGCGACCCACCGGCGAGCATCACTCGAACGACCGCTCCGGTTCTGGTCTCGACATCGTCACCGGCAACGGCCGACTGTCGCCCCTCGCGTCGCGGCACCCGCCCGTATTCAGTATGAGAACTCGCTCATGTTGTGCTCCTTCGCTTCTCACGTTCGACCGCCATCGTTGAGTCATCACCGAAACGGTGGCCCACAGAACCCGGATCGAAGGAGCAGTCATGAGAATGCCAGGAAAGTTCTTGATCGTCGGCGCAGCAGCCGTTGTCGTCACTCTCGGAAGCGTCGGCGCACTCGCGATCGCCGACGACGACCCCACTCAGCAGCGGCCGTCCTCGATCTCGGTGGAACAGCGGCAGCCTGTCGCCGATCCGGTTCCTGTCCAGCCGGCAGTCCCAGCGCAGCCGCCGGCTCCGACGCAGATCGCTGACGACCGCTACGACGACTGGGACGACCGGAACGACGACCTGAACGGTCGTGACGACGATTGGGACGACCGCAACGACGATTGGGATGACCGGAACGACGACCTGAACGGTCGTGACGACGATTGGGACGACCGGAACGATCGTGACGACGATTGGGACGACCGGAACGATGACGCCGACGATCTGGACGACGACGACAACGACGATGACAACGATCTGGACGACGACAACGGCCGGGACGACTGAGACCGGTGAGCGGCGTCGGCCCGGCCGACGCCGCTCATGTTTCCGACAGCCGGTATCCCATTCCGCGAACGGTCTCGATTTTTTCGGCACCGAATTTCGCTCGTAGATAGCGGACGTAGACGTCGACGACATTGGAGCCCGGGTCGAAGTCGTAGCCCCACACCTGCGACAGGAGTTGTTCCCGCGAGAGGACCTGGCCGGGGTGTCGCATGAAGGTCTCGGCCAGGGCGAACTCGCGGGCCGAGAGGTCGACGGTCCGGTCTGCGACCACTGCTCGCCGGGTACGCAGGTCGAGGGTGAGGTCACCGACGGCGAGCTGGGTGGTGTCGACGGTTCGTTTGGTGCCCAGGCGAACTCGGATACGCGCGAGCAGTTCCTCGAATCGGAACGGCTTGGCCATGTAGTCGTCGGCACCGGTCTCGAGACCGGACACCACGTCCTGGACGCTGTCGCGGGCGGTCAACACGATCACCGGTATCTCGCAGTGCTCTCCACGCAACCGCTGCAGTACCTCGAAGCCGTCCATGATCGGCAGACCGATGTCGAGTACCACCAGATCGAAGTCACCACTGCGGGCGTGTTCGTACGCGGATCTGCCGTCGGAGACCGTCGTCGTGCTGAAACCGCTCGCTCGCAACCCCTTGTGCACGAACGAGGCGATACGAGGTTCGTCTTCGGCGATCAGGATGCGGGCCATGGTCGATCCTTCTGCGGAGGTAGGGAATCGGTCAGTGGAATCGTGATGGTGAACGTGGCCCCGTGCCCCGGTGCGCTGCCGACACTCACCCGTCCTCGGTGTGCCTGTGCGATGGCGGTGACGATGGACAATCCGAGCCCCGCGCCCTCGGTGCGTCTGGTTCCGTTTCGACCGCGGGCGAAGCGCTCGAAGATTCTTTCCTGCTCGTCGCGCTCGATTCCCGGGCCCGAGTCGGTGACCCAGAACCGGATGTCGCCGTCGGACAGTTGTGAACCGATACCGATGCGGCTGCCGGGCATCGTGTGGTGAGTGGCGTTGTCCGCCAACGCCAGCAGTGCTTGGGTCAGTCGTTGTGCGTCGATCGGCGCGTGGACGGTTGCGCTCGCCTCCAGCACCCATTCCCGGTCGGCGAGGGTGGTCACCTTGTCGAACACGCTTCGAGTGAGCGCGTCGACATCGGTGTCCACGGGCGTGACGAAGCTCGTCTGGTCGGCCCGGGTGAGCAGCAACAAGTCGGCGACGAGTCGGTTCATCCGATCGAGTTCGTCGTCGACGAGCGCGACGGTATCGCGAACGTCGACGGGGTCGTCGTGGTCGAGCACGTCGAGATGACCGCGGACGATGGTGATGGGAGTGCGGAGTTCGTGGCCTGCGTCGTCGAGGAATCGACGTTGGCTCGCCGCGCCGGACTCGAGCCGGTCGAGCATCGAGTTCAGCGTGTCGATCAGGGCTCCTATGTCGTCGCCTCGACCCGTCGTTCTGGCGTCGGTGATTCGGCCGGACAGGTCGGTCTCGGTGATCGTTCTGGCGGTGGCGGTGATGTGTCTGATCGGCGACATGATGCGGCCCGCGACGAACCACGCCCCCACTGCCGCCAGCACCGAGGTGACGCCGCCGACGACGAGCATCAGAGTCGCGGTCTCGTTCGCCGAGGCGCGTTCCTGGTCGGCGAAGTAGGCGGCGACCACGACCCCGGTCACCGGGTCGCCCGCCAGGGAGACCGGTACCGCGAGGTACACCACCTCACCTGCTGCGCTCGAATACGAACCCTCCACCGGCGCGGTGACGGTGCCGACCTCGGCGGTGAAGCCGGTGTCGTCGGAGAGACGCACCGGTGCCTGCTGCCTGCTCTGCACGGCGAACGTACCGTCCACGTAGCCCAGGAATTTCTCGTTGGGCCGGGCGAGGTTGTAGGTGATCACCACGCGGAGCACGTCGTCGATGTCGTCGAACGGTGCACCGGTTCCCGGATCGACGCCTGCGTCGGTGAGGGTGGTGAACTCGGCGATCTCGGTGCGCAGCGATTCGCGCATGCGATTGTCGGTCGCACGGATCATGAGCAGCCAGGTGGTGACGGTGACGGCTGCCAGAGATGCCAGCACCAGCAGAAGGACCCACGAGAGGATGCGGCTTCGGGCGCTCGTCGGGCGTAGGGCGAGCAGTCGCGTCCGCATCACGTGGTCGGTCTCGCAGCGGAGTCAGTCGTCGTCGTCATCGTCATCCCAGTCGTCGTCGAAATCATCGTCCCAGTCGGCAGGAGGCAGCGGCGGTGGGGGCACGAATCCGTCCGGTGCCACCGGCTGTGGCGCGGTGGTCGGCGCGGGTTCGCCCGGTACCGGTGCCGGGGGAACGGGTTGCGGGGTACCCGGGGCGGATTGCGTGGGTGCGGCGGGTGCGACGATGGGTGCGGGCAACGGGGTCTGCTCGCCCGTCGATCGCGTCGTCAGCAAGGCCGTGACGAGTACGGCGAGCGTGAGCAGTCCCAGGGCCGAGACGATGATGGTTCGCACACAGCCGAGTCTGACGACGATGGATTGTGGCTACGTGAATCCGAGATGAGAGTTCTCTCATGTCGTCCGAGGTCCGATGGTGCGCACACGGTTTCCTCGACCGACGAATAATCGTCGAAGATGCGTGACAGGTACCCATCGTTTCTTACAGTGATCAGGTCGGCGGGTCGGATTCGTCGGTGTTCGACAGCCGGTTGTTGGAAAGGGAAGTGCAATGAAGGTTCGGCAAAGGCGCGGGCCGATCGCGGTATGCGCGGTCGCGGCACTGACTCTCGCTGCCTGTTCGAGCACCGGTGGTGCTCCTCGGTCGTCCGACGACGGGAGCAACGCGGGCGTCGCCGACACGCCGTCGGCGACGATCGCGATGATCACGCACGAGGTTCCCGGCGACACCTTCTGGGATCTGGTTCGCAAGGGTGCCGAGGCCGCGGCGGCCAAGGACAACATCGAGCTGCGCTACTCCGCAGATCCCGAAGCACCCAACCAGGCCAACCTCGTCCAGAGTGCGATCGACTCGAAAGTCGACGGAATCGCGGTCACTCTGGCCAAACCCGACGCGATGGCGCCCGCCGTCGAGGCGGCGACCGCCGCGGGCATCCCGGTCGTCGCGTTCAATTCCGGCTACGACTCCTGGAAGGACATGGGAGTCCAGCAGTACTTCGGTCAGGACGAGACCATCGCCGGACAGGCCGCCGGGGCTCGCCTCACCGAGGACGGTGCACGCAAGACTCTGTGCATCATCCAGGAGCAGGGTGCCGTGGCACTCGAGGCGCGCTGTGCAGGCGTGAACCAGGGCTTCGGAGGTACCACCGAGATCCTCAACGTCAACAGCAAGGACATGCCGTCCGTCGAGTCGACCATCACCGCCAAGCTGCAGCAGGACCCGACCATCGACCACGTCATCGCGCTGGCCGCTCCGATCGCGCTGACCGCGGTGCAGTCCAAGAACAATGCGGGCAGCGACGCCACGATCGTCACCTTCGACACCAACGCTGCACTCGTCGATGCGATCGAGTCCGGTGATGTGGCGTGGGCCATCGATCAGCAGCCCTACCTGCAGGGTTACCTGGCCATCGACTCGTTGTGGCTCTATCTCAACAACGGCAACACGATCGGCGGCGGCACCCCGGTGCTGACCGGGCCCGCGTTCATCGATTCGACCAACATCGACGCGGTCGCCGAGTACGCCCGCAACGGCACGCGCTGAGTACGTCGCTTCGGCGCGGAAGGAACATCATGTCCACACAGGCCGATCCGGCTCTGTCCGAACACACCGTGATTGCAGACGAGCGGGTCAAGAAGCAGAAACCGTTGCAGCGGTTGCTGATTCGACCGGAGGTCGGTGCCCTGTTCGGCGCGGTCGCCATCTTCGTCTTCTTCTGCATCGTGGCACCGCCGTTTCGATCGCCCGAGGCTCTGGCCACCGTGCTGTACGCATCCTCGACCATCGGCATCATGGCGATCGGTGTCTCCCTGTTGATGATCGGCGGAGAATTCGACCTCTCCACCGGGGTTGCGGTGACGTTCTCCTCGATCATGGCCTCCATGCTGGCCTACAACCTGCACCTGAACGTCTGGGCGGGCTCTGCGTTGGCGCTGCTGCTGGCACTGGCGGTCGGGTTCCTCAACGGATACCTGGTGATGACGACGAAGATTCCGTCGTTCCTGATCACGTTGGCGTCGTTCCTGATGCTCACCGGCATCAACCTCGCCGTCACCAAGCTCGTCACCGGCCAGGTCGCCACCCCGTCCATCTCTGACATGGAGGGATTCGACTCGGCGAAGGCCGTGTTCTCGTCCTCGTTCTCGCTGCTGGGGGTCTCGGTCCGCATCACCGTCGTGTGGTGGATCGTGTTCACCCTCGCCGCGACCTGGGTGCTGATGAAGACCCGAATCGGCAACTGGATCTTCGCAGTCGGCGGCAACCAGGAATCGGCGCGAGCCGTCGGTGTCCCGGTCACCCGGGTCAAGATCGGCTTGTTCATGTTCGTCGGCTTCTGCGCCTGGTTCGTCGGCATGCACCTGCTGTTCGCGTTCGACACCGTCCAGTCCGGCCAAGGCGTGGGCAACGAATTCCTCTACATCATCGCTGCCGTCATCGGTGGATGCCTGCTCACCGGTGGATACGGCACGGCTGTCGGTGCTTTCATCGGAGCGTTCATCTTCGGCATGACCAACCAGGGCATCGTCTATGCGGGCTGGAACCCGGACTGGTTCAAGTTCTTCCTCGGCGCGATGCTGCTGTTCGCAGTGATCGCGAACAGCTCCTTCCGTAACTACGCGGCGAAAAGGTGACCATGACGTCCTCCGCGAACACGCCCCTCATCGAGCTGAAAGGCGTGGGTAAGAGCTACGGCAACATCATTGCGCTGCACGGGATAGACCTCCGCGTCGGTGCCGGTGAGGTCACCTGCGTTCTCGGTGACAACGGCGCAGGCAAGTCCACTCTGATCAAGATCATGTCCGGTCTGCATCGGCCGTCGGAGGGTGAACTGCTCGTCGATGGCAACCCGACAACGTTCGGTTCGCCCAAGCAGGCGGTGGAACAGGGCATCTCCACGGTCTACCAGGATCTCGCGGTCGTCTCCCTGATGCCGGTGTGGCGCAACTTCTTTCTCGGCCAGGAGCTGCGCAAGGGCAGAGTTCTCAAGACCCTCGACACCCATGCCATGCGCGCGAGAACCATCGACGAACTCCGCAAGATGGGTATCGATCTGCCGGACGTCGATGCCCCCATCGGCTCGTTGTCCGGTGGTCAACGTCAGTGCGTGGCCATCGCTCGGGCCATCTTCTTCGGTGCCCGAGTGCTCATTCTCGACGAGCCGACCGCCGCTCTCGGCGTCAAACAGTCCGGCATGGTTCTCCGGTACATCTCGGCGGCCAGGGAGAAGGGCTTCGGCGTCGTGTTCATCACCCACAATCCTCACCACGCGTACCTGGTCGGAGATCACTTCGTCCTGCTCGATCGTGGACGTCAGACGTTGGACTGTGCGCATCACGACATCTCGCTCGACGACCTCACCAAGGAAATGGCAGGCGGCGACGAACTGGCGACCCTCTCCGACGAACTGCGCCGCTGACCTGCCAGGGCCCCGGTCCATGCGTGAGAATCGGGCGCGGCGGGTAGAAGATCGGTAGCGGTGCCCGACGGAGGCACCAGACGAAGGAGCCGAACATGAGCGAGCACGAGCCCCTCGGACCACTGTCGCCGGACTTTCTCGAATCCGATTTCTACGGGTATCAGAGCATGCTCGACGACTCCGAGACCGAGGCGGTCCTGCGCACCCGTCGGTTCCTGCAGGACGAGGTCGCGCCGCGGGCGAACGAATTCTGGGAGAAGGCCGCCTCTCCGGTGCACCTGCTGCCGAAGATCGCTGAGCTCGAAATCGCCGGTCTCGGCTACGCATTCTCGGACCGTAAGGCCTCCCGCAAGCTGCTCACCGGCTGGCTCGAGATGGAGTTCGCCCGGGTCGATCCGTCCACGGGAACGATGTTCAGCGTGCACAGTTCGCTGGCGATGAGCAGTATCTCGATACTCGGTTCGGAGGAGCAGCGCGAGCGGTGGCTGCCTGCCATGCGCCGAATGGAGAAGATCGGCGCGTTCGGACTGTCCGAACCTCACGGTGGGTCCGACGTCGCAGGCGGACTCGAGACCACCGCTCGACTCGACGGAGATCACTGGATCCTCAACGGCAGCAAGCGCTGGATCGGCAACGCCACCTTCGCTGATCTGACCATCGTCTTCGCCAAGGACGAGGCCGACGGCGAGGTCAAGGGCTTTGTCGTCGAGCAGGGTTTCGAGGGATTCCGGGCCGAGAAGATCGAGGGCAAGTACTCGCTTCGCGCGGTCGAGAACGCGGACATCCATCTGGAGAACTGCCGAGTCCCGGTCGCCAACAAGCTTGCCGAGGCCAACTCGTTCGCCGACACCGCGAAGGTGCTTCGTTTGACCCGCGGAGGAGTGGCCTTCCAGGCCGTCGGCGTGATGATGGGCGCGTACGAACGAGCCGTGGCGTATGCGCGCGAACGCGAACAGTTCGGATCTCCGATCGCGTCGTTCCAGCTGATCTCCGATCTGATCGCGCGCATGACGGCGAACATCACCGCTTCGCTCGGCATGGCGATTCGTGTCGCTCAGTTGCAGGACAACGGCGTCCACTACGACGAACACGCGGCGCTGGCCAAGACGTTCTGTACGACGCGACTGCGCGAGGTCGTCGGCTGGGCGCGAGAGATACTGGGCGGCAACGGAATTCTCATCGAACACGACGTCATCCGATTCTTCGCCGATGCCGAGGCCCTGTACTCCTACGAGGGCACCGCACAGATCAACAACCTGATCGTCGGCCGCGGAGTGACGGGCTTCGGCGCGTTCGTGTGACGGACAGACGAAAGCGCCCCTTCGCGTGTGCGAAGGGGCGCTTTCGTCGTCGGATTCGGTGACTAGCGGGCGAAGAGCAACGCGCGCTTGACTTCCTGAATCGCCTTGGTGACCTGGATGCCGCGAGGGCATGCGTCGGTGCAGTTGAAGGTGGTGCGGCAACGCCACACGCCCTCGACATCGTTGAGGATGTCCAGACGCTCGGTTGCACCCTCGTCACGGCTGTCGAAGATGAACCGGTGTGCGTTGACGATGGCGGCCGGACCGAAGTAACTGCCGTCGCTCCAGAACACGGGGCACGAGGTGGTGCAGCACGCGCACAGGATGCACTTGGTGGTGTCGTCGAAACGGGCGCGGTCCGCCGCGGACTGGATCCGCTCGCGGGTCGGCTCGTTGCCCGTCGTCATCAGGAACGGCTTCACGGCGCGGAACGCGTCGAAGAAGGGCTCCATGTCGACGATGAGGTCCTTCTCCACCGGCAGACCCTTGATGGGCTCGATGGTGATGTTCAGCGTCTTCGACGAGTCCTTGGGGAGCATGTCGCGCATCAGCACCTTGCAGGCGAGACGGTTGACACCGTTGATACGCATCGCGTCACTCCCGCAGACACCGTGTGCGCACGAGCGACGGAACGTGAGCGTTCCGTCCAGGTAGCCCTTCACGTACAGCAGGAGGTTGAGCAGACGGTCCGTGGCCAGGGTGGGGACCTGGAAGGTGTCCCAGCGCTGACCGTCTCCGCTCTCGGGATTGAAGCGCGCGATCTTGAGGTTGACCATCACCGCGCCCTCGGGGACGGGCGGGAGATCGGACTCGTTGGACTTCTTGTCCAGTGTGGGTGCGCTCATGTCAGTACTTCCGCTCCATCGGCTCGTAGCGGGTTTGGATTACCGGCTTGTAATCCAAGCGGATATCGGTGAGCAGACCTTCGCCCTCTTTGTAGGCCATGGTGTGCTTCATGTACTCGGCGTCGTTGCGCTCGGGGTAGTCCTCGCGAGCGTGTCCGCCGCGCGATTCCTTCCGGTTGAGTGCGCCGACGACCGTGACCTCCGCCATTTCGAGCAGGAAGCCGAGTTCGATGGCCTCGAGCAGGTCGCTGTTGTAGCGCTTGCCCTTGTCCTCGACAGTGATCTTGTTGTACCGCTCCTTGAGGGCGCGGACATCCTTGAGCGCCGTCTCGAGACGCTCCTCCGTACGGAACACCGATGCGTTGTTGTCCATCGACTGCTGCATCTCGGTACGGATGTCGGCTGCGCGCTCGTGACCGTGGTCGGACAGGATCAACTCCAGCCAGTCCTGCACCATCTTCGCCGGCTCCTCGGGGAGCGGGGTGAAGTCGACCGAGTTCGCGTACTCGGCCGCCGCAATGCCGGCACGACGTCCGAAGACGTTGATGTCGAGCAGCGAGTTGGTGCCGAGACGGTTGGCACCGTGGACGGACACGCAGGCACATTCACCGGCCGCATAGAGGCCGGGAACGATGTCCTCGTTGTTGCGCAGTACCTCGCCGCGGATCTTGGTGGGGATACCGCCCATGACGTAGTGACACGTCGGGTAGACGGGCACCGGCTCCTTGACGGGGTCGACGCCGAGGTAGGTGCGCGAGAACTCCATGATGTCCGGGAGCTTCTCGTCCAGAACTTCCTCGGGGATGTGCGTGACGTCGATGTAGACGTAGTCCTTGTTCGGGCCGCCGCCGCGTCCTTCGAGTACCTCGAGCACCATCGAGCGCGCGACGATGTCGCGGGGCGCGAGGTCCTTGATGGTCGGTGCGTAGCGCTCCATGAAGCGTTCGCCCGACTCGTTCCGCAGGATGCCGCCCTCGCCTCGCACGGCCTCGGAGATGAGGATGCCCAGGCCGGCGAGACCTGTCGGGTGGAACTGGTGGAATTCCATGTCCTCCAAGGGGAGACCCTTGCGGAACACGATGCTCATGCCGTCACCGGTGAGGGTGTGGGCGTTGGAGGTGGTCTTGTAGATTCGGCCCGATCCTCCGGTGGCGAAGATGATCGACTTCGCGTGGAAGATGTGCAGCTCACCCGTGGAGAGCTCGTAGGCGATGATGCCGGTCGCGACGGGACCGTCGTCGGTCTCGGTCAGACACAGATCCAGTGCGTAGAACTCGTTGTAGAACTCGACGTCGTGCTTGACGCAGTTCTGGTAGAGCGTCTGCAGGATCATGTGGCCGGTGCGGTCGGCTGCATAGCACGCACGACGCACCGGAGCTTTGCCGTGATCACGAGTGTGGCCACCGAATCGCCGCTGGTCGATCTTGCCTTCGGGGGTCCGGTTGAACGGAAGACCCATCTTCTCCAGATCGAGAACTGCGTCGATGGCTTCCTTGGCCATGATCTCCACCGCGTCCTGGTCGGCGAGGTAGTCGCCGCCCTTGACGGTGTCGAACGTGTGCCACTCCCAGTTGTCTTCCTCGACATTGGCCAGGGCGGCGCACATGCCGCCCTGAGCAGCGCCGGTGTGCGAGCGCGTGGGGTAGAGCTTGGTCAGTACGGCTGTGCGAGCGCGGGGTCCGGCCTCGATCGCAGCACGCATACCGGCACCGCCTGCGCCGACGATCAGTACGTCGTAACGATGTTCCTGCATGTAAGCGTCAGTGTCCTTAGCTCGCCGAGATGTTGGGATCGAACGTGAAGATGACGTAGGTGCCGACACCCATGATCAGGATCATCGACAGCACCAGCAGCGTGGTCAGCCAGAATCGCGTCGAGTCCTTGCGGGAGTAGTCCGCGATGATCGTCCGGAGGCCGTTACCACCGTGCAGCTGAGCCAGCCACAACATCGTCAGATCCCAGAACTGCCAGAACGGGCTGGCCCAGCGACCGGCGACGAACGCGAAGTTGATGCGGTGCACACCGTCGTCGAGCATCAACATGATGAACATGTGTCCCAGGACGAGCACGACGAGTGCCAGGCCGGAGAATCGCATGAACAGCCACGCGTAGAGCTCGAAGTTGCCCTTGCTCTGGCGTCGCGGCGAACGCGGGTTCGCCAGGCTGGCCGGACGGTCGTAGTTCGTGCCGAGGACCTTCGCCTCGGGACCCTGCGTCGACATCAGTGACCACCCGCCGTGAACATGTTGTAGAAGATTCGTCCCGCGCCGGGGATCATGACGACGAGCCAGACGACTGCGATCGCCCACAGCATCGGCTTCTGGTACTGCGGTCCCTTGGACCAGAAATCGATCAGCATCACCCGGATGCCGTTCAACGCGTGGTACAGCACTGCTGCGACGAGACCGATTTCCATCAGACCGACGAGCGGAGTCTTGTAGGTTTCGATGATGGCGTCGTACGTCTCGGGGTTGACCCGAACCATCGCCGTGTCGAGGACGTGGACGAACAAGAAGAAGAACGTCAACACGCCAGTGATGCGGTGCAGAACCCAGGACCACATGCCCGGATCCCCGCGGTACAGAGACCGCTTGCGCTCCTTGACCGGAGCGACTTCCGTCGTGCTACTCATCGAGTGCAATGCCTCCAACGTCGTTGGTGGACGCATCGAGCCCCGGTAGCCGGTCTTGCCTGGCTCGATTTGTCGCGATTCGGCCCTAGTGCTGGTTGTACTAGCCGCTTACTCGAAACTGTAAACCCATTCGAAACACGGAACTAATTCGACTCGAGGTTCGTACGGTGCCGAAATGCGGTGTTAGGTTTGCCTTCCCAATTGATGGACGTTGTTTCGGTCGGATCTCTGCATCAATTCAGACGCCGTGCTTGGATGGGTAACCATGAACGAAATCGACTGGAATACGTTGCGCGACAATGCTCATGAGGCAATGGGCCGTGCGTACGCCCCGTACTCGAACTTTCCGGTCGGCGCAGCAGCTCTGGTGGACGACGATCGGATTGTGACCGGGTGCAATGTGGAAAATGTCTCATACGGTTTGGGGCTCTGTGCGGAGTGCGGGTTGGTCTCGAACTTGCACTCGACCGGCGGCGGCAGACTCGTGGCCTTTTCCTGTTGCGATTCCCGGCGTGAAATCCTGATGCCGTGCGGGCGATGCCGACAGCTGCTGTACGAGTTCGGCGGCCCGGATCTGCTCGTCGACACCGTCTCGGGACCGGCTCGCCTGGCAGAGTTGCTCCCGAACGCATTCGGCCCCGACAACCTCGACGAAGGACGCGTGAACAACCATGCCTGACGCCGTATCCATCATCAGCGCCAAGCGCGACGGTCGCGTTCTGGACGACGAGCAGATCGAGTGGGTGATCGCGGAGTTCACTCGCGGAACCGTCGCGCCGGAACAGATGTCGGCACTCGCGATGGCAATTCTGTTGCGCGGATTGTCTCGCCGGGAACTGAGCACGTGGACCCGCGCGATGATCGCCTCCGGTACCCGCATGGACTTCTCCGCGCTACCGCTGCCCACCGTCGACAAGCATTCGACCGGTGGTGTGGGAGACAAGATCACGTTGCCGCTGGCTCCACTCGTGGCCGCCTGTGGGGCCGCGGTACCGCAGCTGTCGGGTCGAGGGCTCGGGCACACCGGGGGGACGCTCGACAAGCTCGAGTCCATCCCCGGGTGGCGAGCAGATCTCAGCGGTGAGGAGATGCATCGCATCCTGGCCGATCCGGCGATCGGTGCCGTCGTGTGCGCCGCCGGTGCCGATCTGGCTCCGGCCGACAAGAAGCTCTACGCGCTGCGAGACGTGACCGGCACCGTCGAATCGATTCCGCTGATCGCCAGCTCGATCATGAGCAAGAAGATCGCGGAGGGCACCGGTGCGCTGGTGTTGGACGTCAAGGTGGGCGGTGGCGCGTTCATGAAGAACGTCGACGATGCGCGCGAACTCGCGACCGCGATGGTCGAGCTCGGAACCGATGCGGGCGTACGGACTCTGGCGGTGTTGACGGCGATGGACACCCCACTCGGGCTCACCGCGGGCAACGCGCTCGAGGTGGAGGAATCGGTCGAGGTACTCGCGGGAGGTGGTCCGGCCGACATCGTGGAGCTGACGATCACGCTGGCGCGCACAATGCTTGCCGCGGCCGGCATCGAGGGCATCGACCCGGCCGACAAGCTCGCCGACGGGTCCGCCATGGATCGGTGGCGAACGATGATCGCCGCGCAGGGCGGCGATCCCGATGCCGCGCTCCCCGTCGCCCGGGAGAGCCAGGACTTCACCGCCACGGCCGACGGCGTCGTCACCGGGTTGGACGCGATGGGCGTCGGCCTGGCGGCGTGGCGTCTCGGGGCAGGTCGCGAACGACAGGGTGAGCCGGTGCAGAGTGCAGCCGGTGTGCGTCTGCACGCCAAGCCCGGCGATCGGGTGCGTGCAGGAGATCGGCTCGCAACCCTGTACACCGACACCCCCGAGCGCTTCGAATACGCGCAGCAGGCACTCGAATCCAGCTGGGAGATAGGGACCACGGCGGTCGAGCCGAGCCCTCTCGTCATCGACCGCATCGGGCAGTAACGCCGTCGGTCAGATCAGGTTCCCCGCCTCGGTCAGAACGCTGCGCAGAATCTGTTCCATCTCGTCGAACTCCTTCTGACCGCAGATGAGCGGCGGAGCCAGCTGTACCACCGGATCGCCGCGATCGTCGGCGCGGCAGTACAGCCCTGCGTCGAACAGAGCCGTGGACAGGAACCCGCGCAGGATGCGTTCGGCTTCGGCGTCGCTGAACGTCTCCTTCGTGGTCTTGTCCTTGACCAACTCGATGCCGTAGAAGAATCCCTCGCCGCGCACGTCTCCGACGATCGGCAGGTCGTGCAGCTTCTCGAGCGTCGCGCGGAACGCCGGTGCGTTGTCTGCGACGTGCGCGTTGATGCCCTCGCGCTCGAAGATGTCGAGATTGGCCATGGCCACGGCGGCGGAGACGGGGTGGCCGCCGAAGGTGTAGCCGTGCGCGAAGCTCGACGTGCCGTCGTCGAACGGCTCGAAGAGCTTGTCGGAGGCGATCATTGCGCCGATGGGGGAATAGCCCGAGGTCATTCCCTTCGCGCAGGTGATGATGTCGGGTACGTAGCCGAAGTCGCTGCAGGCGAACATCGACCCGATCCGGCCGAAAGCGCAGATGACTTCGTCGGAGACGAGCAGAACGTCGTAGCGGTCGCAGATCTCGCGGACCCGCTCGAAGTATCCGGGCGGGGGAGGGAAGCAGCCGCCGGCATTCTGAACCGGCTCGAGGAACACCGCGGCAACCGTGTCGGGGCCCTCGAATTCGATGGCCTCGGCTATCCGGTCCGCAGCCCAGATTCCGAACGCCTTCGGATCGGTGTCCAGGGGAGCGGGGGCGCGGTAGATGTTGGTGTTCGGCACTCGGAACGCGCCCGGTGTCAGCGGCTCGAAGGGTTCCTTGAGCGCGGGGATTCCGGTGATGGCCAGCGCGCCCTGCGGGGTGCCGTGGTAAGCGATCGCTCGCGAGATCACCTTGTGCTTACCGGGTTTGCCGACCTTCTTGAAGTACTGCTTGGCGAGCTTCCATGCGCTCTCGACGGCCTCGCCCCCGCCGGTGGTGAAGAAGACGCGATTGAGATCGCCGGGGGCGTACCCGGCGAGCCTCTCCGCGAGCTCGATCGCGGGTTCGGTGACGTACGACCACAGCGGGAAGAACGCCAATTCCTTGGCCTGCTTCGCGGCAGCCTCGGCCAGTTCCTCGCGGCCGTGCCCCACCTGCACCACGAACAGCCCCGAGAGACCGTCGATGTAGCTCTTGCCGTTCGAGTCCCAGATGGTCGAACCCTCACCGCGGGTGATGATCGGGGGTGTGACCCCTGCGCCGTGGCGGGTGAAGTGGCCCCACAGATGCCTGGCTGCGGAAGCGTCGAGCTCGGATGTCGTTCGCGTCATCGTGTACCCCAATTGTATTGCTGCTTGACGAGTTTGAGATAGACCAGCGTTTCGGTGCTGGTGACACCGGCCAGGCTGCGGATCTGCTTGTTCAGGATCTGCAGGAGTTGTTCGTCGTCCTCGCACACCACTTCCACGACGACGTCGAACGACCCTGCGGTCAGCACGACGTAGTCGATCGCATCGATCGCCGACAGTTCTTCGGACAGCGCATGACTGTCCCCGGTGCACTTGATGCCGATCATGGCCTGCCGCTTGAATCCGACCTGCACCGGATCGGTCACCGCCACTATCTGCATGACCCCGGAGTCCGTCAGGCGCTGAACTCGTTGACGGACAGCCGCTTCCGAGAGTCCGACGGCCTTGCCGATGGCGGCGTACGAGCGACGCCCGTCCTCCTGGAGTTGCTCGATGATCGCCTTGGAGACGTCGTCGAGTGCGATGGGCGGTTGCTCGGGCATGGGTCGATCTTGTCACTGTCGCGGCCGTGAACACAACCCGTCGACGATGAAAAGCGTGTCGATTCTCGATCTGAACGACAGAATCGGTTGTCGAAAGGTTGAAAACAGAGAGAATCCGTGGAACCGACGGTACTCTGCAGTAATGGCGAACATTCCTGGTTGTTGGATCGGTGGACGCTCGGTCGACGGTAGCGGTGATCGGTACGAGATCGACGATCCCGCGACCGGAGCCGTCGTCGCCGACGTCGGCCTGGCCACCGCCGAAGACGTCGATTCTGCTCTCGCACATGCCCGATCGGCATTTCCCGCATGGTCCACTGCCACTCCCGCGCACCGCAGCACTGTGTTGATGGAGCTGGCGAGACTGGTTGCGGCCGATGTGGACGGTTTCGTGTCCGAGGAAGTGGCGCAGACCGGCAAATCGACAAGACTGGCAACGGAATTCGATGTTCCGGGCAGCATCGACAATATCGAGTTCTTCGCCGGAGCGGCGCGGCACCTGGACGGCAAGGCCGCGGCCGAGTATTCGGGTGAGCACACCTCGGTCATCCGGCGCGACGCCGTCGGAGTGGTCGGGTCGATCACTCCGTGGAACTATCCGTTGCAGATGGCGGTGTGGAAAGCGATGCCGGCGTTGGCAGCCGGGTGTTCCATCGTGCTCAAGCCCAGTGAACTCACGCCGTTGACCACCTTGCGGTTGGCGCGTTTGGCCACCGAGGCAGGTGTGCCCGACGGGGTGTTCAACGTCGTCACCGGAACCGGTGTCGACGCCGGAGTCGCGCTGTCCTCCCATGGGGGCGTGGACCTGATGACGTTCACCGGGTCCACTCCCGTCGGCAGGCGCGTGATGGCACAGGCGGCCGCGCACGGCACGCGGGTGCAGCTCGAGCTAGGCGGCAAGGCACCGCTGGTGGTGTTCGAAGACGCCGATCTCGATGCAGCCATCCACGGAGCCGTCGCGGGATCGTTGATCAACGGCGGCCAGGACTGCACGGCGGCCACCCGCGCCATCGTCGCAGAATCCCTCTACGACGACTTCGTTGCCGGAGTGGCGGAGTTGATGGGTCGCGTCGTGATGGGAGACCCGACCGACCCGGCAACCGACATGGGCTCGTTGATTTCCGTCGCGCACCGAGATCGGGTGGCGGCGATGGTGGATCGGGCCCGGGACGCAGGGGCGAGAGTGGTGATCGGAGGTCGCGTTCCTGAGGGCCGGGGTGCGTTCTATCCGCCCACCCTGATCGCCGATGTCGGTGAGCAGGACGAGATCTATCGCGACGAGGTGTTCGGTCCAGTGCTCACGGTCTCGAAGCATCACGGGGACGACGATGCGATCCGACGCGCCAACGACACCGAGTTCGGACTCGCCGCCTCCGCCTGGACCAAGGACGTCTACCGCGCAGGCCGAGCGACTCGGGAGATTGCCGCCGGCTGCGTCTGGATCAACGACCACATCCCGATCATCAGCGAGATGCCGCACGGCGGATTCGGGGCCTCGGGGTTCGGGAAGGACATGTCGAGCTACTCGCTCGACGAGTACCTCACCGTCAAGCACGTCATGACCGACATCACCGGTGTGGCCCGAAAGTCTTGGCACAGAACGGTCTTCGCGTCCGTCGATGCTGCAAGGCAGGGAGATGTCCGATGAACGCACCATGGGCAACCACACCCACCGATCGCGGCGTGGCGATGGTGGCGGGCGCGGCACCGGAGTCCTACTGGCTCGACCGTCCCGAACGCCCGGCACCGCGGGCACGCCACACTGGTTCGACTGCAGAGGATCTGGTGATCGTCGGCGGCGGGTTCACCGGCCTGTGGGCGGCGGTGCACGCCGCCGAAGAGAATCCCGACAGATCGATCGTGTTGCTCGAAGGCGACCGCATCGCGGAGGGTGCAACCGGACGCAACGGGGGCTTCTGCGCGGCCAGCCTGACGCACGGATTGAGCAACGGGCTCGACCGCTACGCCGACGAACTACCCGAGTTGCTGCGCATGGGCACCGAGACGCTCGACGCCATCTGCGCGACTGCGGACCGCTACGGAATCGACGCCGACATCGAGCGCACCGGCGAACTCGACATCGCCAATTTCGACTGGCAGGTGGACGACCTGAGGGAACTCAGCGACGAGGGGAGGCGACTGTCGCAGCCGATGGAATATCTCGACGCCCATGCGGTGGCGTCCAGAGTCACCTAGCCGATGGCGCGGGGCGCATTGTTCGACCCCGACGTCGCCATGATCGACCCCGCCAAACTGGCCTGGGGCCTGGCCGATGCGGCGGAGTCGCTCGGCGTTCGCATCCACGAGAACACCCGAGCGCTGTCGATCGACAGATCCGGCAACGGTATTCGAGTGAAGACGGGCTACGGCACCATCGATGCCGCCAAGGTTCTGCTGGCCACGTCGGCATCGAAATCGTTGCGCCGCAAACTTCGTCACTGGATCGTCCCGGTATGGGATTACGTGATCATGACCGAACCGCTGACGTCGGCGCAGCTCGCCGACATCGGCTGGTCGGGCCGCGAAGGATTGGCCGACTCCGGCAACAGATTCCACTACTTCCGGTTGACGGCGGACAACCGCATCCTGTTCGGCGGGTGGGACGCGCATTACTTCTACGGTAGCGACACCGACCCACGCCGAACCCAACATCCCGAAGAGTTCGCATTGCTTGCCGAACACCTGCTGCAGATGTTCCCGAGCCTCGAAGGAATTCGCGCCACCCACGCCTGGGGCGGATCGATCGACACGTGCTCGCGGTTCAGCGCCTTCTGGGATCTCGGCATGAACGGACGGGTGGCATCGGTGGCCGGGTTCACCGGCCTCGGCGTCGGCGCGTCGCACTTCGGCGCCCGCACCGCCCTCGATCTCCTCGACGGCAAGGACACCGAACGGACACGCCTGAAGATGGTGCGCACCAAGCCGTTGCCGTTCCCACCCGAGCCCCTCAAGTCGATCGGCATCAACATCACTCGTGCGGCATTCGCCCGAGCCGACCGGAACGAGGGACGGCGGGGACTGTGGCTGAAGGGCATGGACGCGCTGGGACTCGGCTTCGACAGTTAGAGCGGCTTCGCCGCACGTGCACGGAAATTCGTTCTCTACTACGAACTATCGCTCACATGCGGCGAAGCCGCTCTTACTCGTGCGGGACCACGACCACCGGCACCGGGGCAGCACGCAGAATCTTGGCCGCACTCGAACCGAGGAACACCCGCTTGGGAGTTGCCAAACGACTCGACCCGAGAAACAACACATCTCCCGGCTTCCAGTCGAGGTTGCCCATCGCCTCGTCCAACGAGGACCCGTCGGCGACGATCGACTCCAGGCCGTCGATGTCGGGGAGAGTACGTGCTGCGAGCTCGAGGTTCTCTTGCGCGGCAGCGACCTGTCGGCGACGCGTATCCAGCGAGGTCTCGTCACTGGGGGCCCCGGTCGATTCGAGCGAGACCAGCGACACCAGTCGAACCGGTACGTGCGCCGCGCTGGCGATTGTGATCGCGAACGGTAACGGATTGGGGGAGGAGGCCCGAGTGGGCACGGCAACGGTCAGATCGGTGATCGGCGCGTCCGAGAGCCGGTAGCCCCGAGGGGCAAGTGCCAGCGGCACTTCCGAGGCATGCAGCAGCTGACCGGCGACCGAACCGATCGAGTGCCGGTTCAGCAGGCCGTCTCCGGCACCGCCGACGACGATGAGGTCGGCATCGGTGTGTACGGCGAAGTCGATGAGGGCGCGGGCGAACGACTCGTGCGAGAGCACGTGCGTGGTCGCCTCGATGCCCGACGGCACCTGGGCGGCTGCGTCGTCCACCCAGCCCTTCGCCCTGGCCTCGAGGATTTTTCGGTACGGTCCGCTGCCTTCCATGACAGGGTCGTCGACAGCCATGACCAGAACGATGTCGATGGATGCGTCGAGGGCGCGAGCGAGGGCGATGGCCAGGGCTACGCCGTCGTCGCCGCTGGGGGTGGCGAGATAGCCGACGGTGATCTTCATGAGTTTCGGTCCTTCTCTTCTAGTAAGTGTCCGGAACCTTGACTTCGGTGGACGCGGTGAGTGTCTTGCCCTGGAAGAAGTCCTTGTTCCCCACGAAGCGCAGCAGCATCAGCGGAATGCCGAGTACCAGCATGCCGACACCGAGAACGAAGACTCCGCCGACGGGACCGTAGACGGTGAAACCGTAGTCGGGCTTGATCATGTCCACGGCGCTCTGGACGAACGCCCATGTCATGGACAGCCCGCCGAGAAGTGGAAAGATGCCGCGCATGAACAGGTTTCGGACGGATGAGAACAGCGTCCGGCGGAAGTACCACGTGCACGCGTATGCGGTGATGCCGTAGTAGAACGCCACCGCGAGCCCGAGCGACGCCACCGAATCCTGCAGCGCGTTGGCGCTGACGAAGGTGAGCACCAGGTAGAACATCAGGGCTGCGGCACCCATCACGAGTGTGCCGAAACCGGGCGTCATGTACTTGGGGTGCACGCTGGCGAACCGCTTGGGGAGGGCCTCGTAGTCGGCCATCGACAGGGTTCCGCGCGCGGTCGGCAGGATGGTCGTCTGGGTCGAGGACAGCGCCGAGATGGATACCGTCAACAGCAGCAGCGACGCCACGATCGAGCCGGCGACCGGGCCGCCGAGGATGGTGAGCACATCGTCGACATTGTCCGGATTGTTCAGGCCGATGCCGGTATCGCCGAACCCCGCGAACGACTGCACCGCGTATCCGACGAGAACGTAGGTCGCGACGAGGATCAGCGTCGTGATCACCGCGGCGCGTCCCGGCGTCTTCTCCGAGTCCTTCGTTTCCTCGCCGACGGCCAGGCAGGCATCCCAGCCCCAATAGATGAAGATGCACAGGATGATGGCCTGCGCCGCGTCGGACATCGTGACTCCGGTCGGCACCAACCAACTCCACTGGGGCGTGATGGCCTGCGGCCCTGCGGTCCCTGCCCCCACCTTGACCAGTGCCGTCACCGACACTCCGATGAGCACTCCGAACTGCACGACCAGCAGCACGTTCTGCATACGTTCGCTGATGAGGATGCCGCGAAAACTGACATAGGTCATCGAGGCGATGAAGAACGAGCCGAGGGCGACCTTTGCGGCGGTGGACTCCGCCAATCCCGACAGCCCCAGGAACTCGAACAGGTAGATGGCGGCGATCTCGGCGACGTTGGCCAGCACGATGATCGCCGAGACTGCGAGTCCCCATCCCGCCATCCAGCCGACCCAGGGTCCGAATGCCTTGGTGCCCCAGGTGAACGACGTTCCGCAGTCCGGGGTGTCGCGGCCGAGTTCGCGGTATGCGAATGCGGTGAGCAGCATCGGAACGAAGGCGATGAGGAACATCGAGGGTGCTTTGTCGCCGACGGCGAGAACGACGTAGCCGAGGGTCGCGGCGAGGCTGTAGGCCGGCGCGACCGCCGACAGGCCGATGACGATGTTGCCGACCAACCCGAGTGCGCCGGTGTTGAGTCCCTTCCCTGGAAGGGTGTTCGGCGGTTCCACAGTGGACATATGTCTCTCCGAGGTTCGAGTCGACCGAGGACGTCGGAGGGGACCCGACAAGAATCGGCCGCGTGTGTGCGATGAACACTACGATTTCCGTCGCCGATCCGCTGTGTATCGACGGAATTGTTTTCATCGGAGTAACAAAGCAACGAAATACCTCGAAGAATCGGGAGGGATCGGGGGAATCCGCGGACTCGCCGAGTGGCAATGACCGGCGCGCGTGCGCGCGGGCCGCACGCTACCGTCGTCACATGAGCACCGCGGAGAACACTCAGTCCTCGATCGGTGGCAGTGCGCCACTCGATCTCGCGTCGATCAGGACAGCTCCGAAGGCGTTGCTGCACGATCATCTCGACGGCGGGCTCCGCCCGCAGACCGTGCTGGAACTGGCCGACGAGTGCGGTTACGGCGATCTTCCCGCCACCGACGGCGCGGCACTGGGTGAGTGGTTCCGCGAGTCCGCGGACAGTGGCTCGCTCGTGCGGTACCTCGAGACGTTCGCGCACACCGTCGCCGTGATGCAGACCCCCGAAGGACTGTTCCGAGTGGCACGTGAGTGCGCCGAGGATCTGGCCGACGACGGCGTCGTGTACGCCGAGGTGCGCTTCGCGCCGGAGCAGCATCTCGAACGCGGCCTGACCCTCGACGAAGTGGTCACCCACACGCTCGCCGGATTCGAGGCCGGGATCTCCGCGGCCAAGGTTCGCGGCAAGAACATCACGATCGGCACCCTGCTCACCGCGATGCGGCACGCGGCGCGTTCGCGGGAGATCGCCGAACTGACGGTCCGATTCCGTGGCCGCGGCGTCGTGGGCTTCGACATTGCCGGTGCCGAAGCGGGATTCCCTCCCAGCCGCCACCTCGACGCCTTCGAATACATGCGAGCGAGCAACGCACACTTCACCATTCACGCAGGAGAGGCGTTCGGTCTGCCGTCGATCCAGGAAGCAGTGGCGTTCTGCGGCACCGACAGGCTCGGTCACGGGGTTCGGATCACCGACGACATCACCACCGACGACGCCGGTACACACGAACTCGGTCTGCTCGCCGCCTACGTCCGCGACACGAGGATGCCTCTGGAGTTGTGCCCGAGCTCCAACGTCCAGACCGGTGCCGCCGAATCGCTGGCCACGCACCCGTTCGATCTGCTTGCCCGACTACGATTCCGAGTCACCGTCAACACCGACAACCGGTTGATGAGCGACACCTCGATGAGTCGCGAGATGGCCAAGCTCGTCGAGACGTTCGGCTACGGCTGGAGCGATCTCGAGCGATTCACCATCAATGCGATGAAGTCGGCGTTCCTGCCGTTCGACGAGCGACTGGCGCTCATCGACGACGTCATCAAGCCGGGTTACGCAGTATTGATCGGCTGACCGCCCGACCCGACCGGCGGCTACTTCTTGCGTAGTCGGCTCTCGAACTCACGCTCGAGGGCGCGCCACGCCTCGGCCTCGACGTCGAACGGTGCGCTCGGAGCCAGCCGATCGGGACTGGGTTCGAGAGTGTAGGAGACGTACCAACCCAACGGCGTGGACGTGGCGAGCGCCTCGTCCACGGAATCGTCACCGGCGAAATCGGCTGCATCGGTAAACAATTCGACAGCCAGGTCCAATTGGTCGACGTCCACTGCAGTGGGGCCCTCGGCGAGATCGTCGGCCAGACCGGGCAGCACGTACACGTTGTCGTCGGTGATCTGAATGTCGAGTGAACCGTCGATAGCGGCGGTCTGAACGTCCGAGTACGTGCTGACCTGCGCCAGATCGTGGTCGTGGTCGTCGGCCAGATACCGGGCCAGCGAACGCTCGGAACCGAACACGCTGATGGCACCACCGCGGCCGAGGAACACCGGCTTGTCACCGAGGTAGCACCGCAGGGTGTACACCGTGTCGTCCGAGGTGATGATACGAATCGGGTCGATGCCGACGGTGGTCCAGAACGTCTCCTCGGCAGCTGCCGCGGCGATCGGATCCCGGTCCACCTCGGCTGTGTCTTCGTCCGAATCGTCGTCGTCCGAGTCGTCGTCGGAATCGGAGTCGATGTCGTCGGTGACATCGTCGGCGTCGACGGCGTTCTCTGCCGCGGCGGTGATCTCGGCTTCGGCGACGGCAACGGCAGCGGAGTCGACAGCGGGCGAGGTGACGATGGAATCGACTGCGTCGAGGACGTCGTCCCAGTGCTTGGCGACCGCTGCTCCGATGCGGTCCCACAGCTCGCTGCCCTCGCGACCGAGGAAGCTCTCGACGCCTCCGCCGACCGCGCCTACGAACGAGTTGGAACCGAAAAAGCTTGTGATGGGCCGTAGTTCGCAGACATCTCCGATCGAGGAGACGATGTCGAAGGTGGCCTGCAGTTCGGCGAGAACGTCCGCTTCCGGGTCGGAAGCCACCAGCTCCGGTACCGCCACCAGATCGAAGCGGTGTAGATCGTCGGGCTCGAGTTCGTGTGCCGCCAGTGCGGAGACCACCCTCCACGACGGATGGTCGACCAGGTCGTTGTCGTCGTCGGACCTGACGAACGCCGCAAGCTCGGCGACGGTCGAGAATCCGTACAGGTCTTCCTCGTGTCCGAGGAATGCCTCCCACTCGTCGTCGCCTTCTCGCCACTCCGGTGCCCACAATGTGGAGAAGTCACCGGCGGTGAGACCGAGTTCGATCGGGATGATGTCTCCAGCCATGGCGCGAAGCCTATCTCAGGAGTCTGTGAAGGAACCCTGCAGACTTTGCAGGATCGCCTCGCGCTGGTCGAGTGCGGCGGCGGCGGCCTCCGCGGCCGTTCCGGTGATCGTCGCAGCGAGTGCGTGGGCGGCAACCGATCGGAGATTCTCGGCGAGTTCGAGCTCGACCATGGCACCGGATCCATCGGCGACGACGGTCACCAGGTTGTCCGGCGAGGTGCGTCGAATTCTGATGCGGTCCAGACGCTCGTGCGTTTCGCGAAGCGCATCCAGTCGGTACTGAGCGCTGCCGACCAGAGTGTCGAGTTCGGTGGTGTAGTTGTGGGTCATACCTGCTTCAACCAACTCGTGGGTGCGGAGTCCTCTGCGAGATTCTCGTTCGCTTCGGCGGCGACTCCGGCCCGGGTGGGCAGACCGAGGCGATCGAGAACCTCGGTGGGAACACCGTCCTCGGCCAGTAGCGTGCGGCGCTGAGCTCGTGCGGCCGCACTCGCCCGTAGGCACTGCTGGAGAATCGTCGACGCCAATGCGCCTCCGCCGTATCGCAGTTCGCGCTCGTCGATCGCGATCCCGATCGGCAGTCCGTGTTCGGTGGCGCGCACCGTCACCGATCCCGATCGAGTTCCCGATACCGCGCTGACGACGGTGGTGTCCGAGTCCGTCATCGGCCGGCCCTTCATTCGGTCGGACGGTAGAAGCCTTTGAAGCCCATACCGCTGTTGGTCGTTCTGATCGGTCCCACCTGTACTGGATCGCCTGCCTCGACGAGCTGACCGTTGCCGATCACCATGGCCACGTGTCCGTCCCAGACTGCGAGATCACCGGGCATCACCTCACCCGGTGCCACGGCGGAGCCGATGTCCTGTTCCTGCGCCAGACGCGGAATCTCGACGCCCTGCTGGGCGTACGCCCACTGGGTCAATCCGCTGCAGTCCAGTCCGCTGCCCGGCGTGGTGCCGCCCCACGCGTACGGCACACCCTGTTGAGTCAAGGCGCTGCGGACGGCACCCGCGGCCTCGGCGTTGGGCGCAGTGACGGTACTGCCGTCGGGTAGCCGTACGTCGACTCCCCGGCCGGTGTGCTCGCGGGAGCGGGCGGGGTCGGCTCCCGGATTGCCCAGGTAGTTGTGTGCACCGCCGGTGCTCGTTGGCTCGGCCCCGGCCGCAGGCGACGTGACGGACTGCGCGAACGTCTTCGCCAGCTTCTCGCCTGCTTCGATCACCTGTGATGTCGCGGGTGAGGTCATGAGATTCGAGGGGGAGCCGGGGGACGGTGTCGGTCCGCCGACCACGGGGGCGGGAATGGTCGGCGGAGCGGCCAGTTCACCGACTTTCGCGGTGTGGACGGCCAATTCGCCGCGAACTCGGGCCACCACCACGAGGGCTCGTTCGAGGTGCTCGATGGCTGCCGTGATCAGCATCGTCTGTCCGGGCGGGGTGGCGATGATCGGCCCGGCCGACAGTGCGATTCCCACGAAGGACTGCACGATCGCCTGCAGTTCGAGGAAGCCTCTATTGGTGTCGCGGCAGGCCTGATCCACGACGGCAGCGATGTCGTCGGCGTGGTCGGCGAGGGCGATTGCGCTCGTATGAGCGTTCTCGGCGTAGCGAATGGCCGCGTCGGCGGCCTCACCGTTCCAGTTGGCAGCGAGCTCCGTGACCGCGACCCTGCCGATTCCCTGCGCCGCCTCGATCGCTGCCGAGGACACCCGCAGCACGTCGGCCGGTCCGCCGGTGGGGAGCGCGCCGTTGCCGAACGCTCCGAGTAGATCGACGATGGGACGGGCCAGAAGATCTATCATCGGCGCTTACCGTGCGTCCTGCGCGATACCGGCGGCCGAAGCCGCAACGGTTGCGCCGGTGCCGGCATCGGTGAGGGCATACGACACCGCGGAGGCGGTGGCCGCGGAACCGATGCTCGCCACAGCGCCGGCCAGGCGCACCACGGCATCGGTGTGCGCCAGATGGGTGCCGGTGACTGCGCCGAGAAACTCCTGTCCGATCAAACCGAAGACCGGAGCCAGCACAGCGGGGCCGCACGCAGCCGCGGCAGCACCCGCCGCGGCGATCTGCTCGGCCATGGTCGACGCCACCGCACCGTATGCGAGGACCCCCTCGGTTTCCACGACGAGCTCGGCCATCGGTGCCCCCTGAGAATGCAATCGATTCACGGCCGCCGAATGCGACGCCCAACTGGTTCGACGCGGGTGCCCGCCATTCGGTTCCCGTGACTTGCCGTTCGCGTCCTGCCCCCGAAGTCCTATCCTTGTCGGCATGGAAACACACGTGGTCGATCACCCACTGGCCGCAGCCCTGCTCACCAGGATGCGGGACGAGCGCAGCGACAATGCCACGTTCCGGTCGGCTCTGCGGCAGCTCACCCACATGCTGGTCTACGAGGCCACCCGCGATGCTGCGATCGACACCTTCGAGGTGCGTACGCCCGTCGCGGTCACCGAGGGCACTCGGCTGGCCCGCCCGCCGTTGCTGGTCCCGGTTCTGCGCGCAGGCCTCGGCATGGTGGAGAAGGCCAGTGGTCTCATCCCGCAGTCCCGCGTCGGTTTCGTCGGGATGGCGCGCGACGAGGAAACCCACCAGCCCGTGCCGTACATGGAATCCCTACCCGACGACCTGTCGCAGACACCGGTCTACGTCCTGGACCCGATGCTGGCCACCGGCGGATCGATGGTTCATACGATCGAGCTTCTCGTCGGCCGCGGGGCG
The DNA here is from genome assembly GCF_022810405.1 of Rhodococcus sp. ARC_M5. GTDB lineage: Bacteria > Actinomycetota > Actinomycetes > Mycobacteriales > Mycobacteriaceae > Rhodococcoides > Rhodococcoides navarretei. Next base: position 243,245 of record NZ_JALGQE010000001.1, on the reverse strand, counting down.
GCGGACGTCACGGCCATCTGTGTCGTTGCTGCTCCCGAAGGTGTTGCCGCGCTGGAAGCCTCGGGTCTGCCGGTGCGACTGGTGGCAGCGAGCATCGACGACGGCCTCAACGTCAACGCCTTCATCGTTCCCGGCCTCGGTGACGCCGGCGATCGTCAGTTCGGCCCGCGCTGATCTCCGATACCGCCGACCGGTTGGTCCTGGGAGTCTCCTGGCCCTCGGAGGCGTCGCCTGAACCGCGCCCGAGACTGCGGGTGCTCGACGTCGAGACCGAGCAGATCGAGTTCCACGAACTGGTCGGCCGCAGGCTCGGCTTCCATGCGCCGGGTGCGGCGACCGATCGGTACTGCACCGGGCGCACGGCTTTTCGGGCCGACGGCCCGCCGCGCTACGTACCGTGCCCAGGCCGGGAGCGAGCCGTTGTGTCGGGGCAGTGCGCGACGTGCGCCGACAAGGACAGCTTTCGGTTCGTGCACACCGTGCATCGCAGCGGGTTCGTCTCGCGGGATCTCGAAAAGCATGTCATGCAACCACATTGGCTGTATCTGGCGGCGTTTGCCAACGGCACCTTCAAGATCGGGACGGCAGCGGACACGCGTAAATGGGGCCGGCTCGCCGAGCAGGGTGCCATCTGTGCGCGGTACGTCGCCCACGCCGATGACGGAAAAGCCGTCCGGGTGGCCGAGGATCTCGTGACCGAATCGATGGGGCTACGGCAGGCGGTGCGGTCCACGGCGAAAGCCGCCTCGCTGTGTCTGCCGATCGACGTGGGCAGGCTCGAGGCCGCCACCGCTGCCCGGGCCGAGCAGGTCCGCAAGATGCTGACCGAGGCAGGGATTGCAGGCTGCACCCCGATCGACGAACGCTGGGCCCCGCCCGCAGGCCGGGAAGCGTTGAGCGAGAACATCAGTCGCGTCGCCTACCCCGCGGATGTCGCAACGGGTTCCCACGGACTCGAGATCAGGACGTGCGTCGGGCAGGCGGTGATCGCGACCGTCGACGACGACACGTACGTCGCCGATCTGGCGGCACTCAAGGGTCGACGCATCGAACTCGGGGCCTTCACGTCCGATTTGCCTGCGGTGCAGTCGGCGCTGTTCTGAAGGCTCGTCGACGCCTAGAGGTGCTGGGCGAAGTCCGTCAGTTCGGCGAGGATCTCGCCTGCTGCCGTCCGCGCTCTCGGCAGGTCCTCGGGGCCGTCGACCTGCTCGATCACTTCGAGGTAGGCCTTGAGTTTGGGTTCGGTGCCGGACGGCCGCACGATCATCCGCAGCCCCGATCCGCTGATCTCGACTGCGTCGGTGCGTAGTTCGTCGTCGCGCTGGGCGTAGTCCAGCACGGTGACAGCTCGTCCGGCCAGTTCCGACGGCGGGGCGTTGCGCAACCGATGCATCATGGTCCCGATCTCGGCGAGATCCTGCACCCTCCGCGACACCTGCGCACCGAGATGTACGCCGAACTCGACCGCGAGGTCGTCGAGCACGTCGAGCAGGGTGCGACGATCCTGTTTCAATTCGGCAGCCAGATCCGCAAGCACCACCGCGGCCGAGATACCGTCCTTGTCGCGCACCACATTCGGATCGACGCAGTGCCCGATGGCCTCCTCGTAGGCGTAGACGAGGCCCTCGCCCGCACGGACGAGCCACTTGAATCCGGTCAGCGTGCGGGCGTAGCGGGCACCGCGCGCCGGGGCGAGCGCGGAGAGCAGTTGCGACGAGACGATGGTGTTGGCCACCAGTGAACCGGCGGGAGCATCGACGAGGAGATGATTCGCCAGCAGGGCCCCGGTCTCGTCGCCGGTCAGCATGCGCCAGCCGCTGTCCGTCGGCACGCCGACGGCACAACGATCGGCGTCGGGGTCGAGTGCAATCGCGATGTCGGCCTCGATCTCGGCCGCCAGTTCGAGTACCGCGTCGGCAGCGCCCGGCTCTTCCGGGTTGGGGAACGTCACGGTCGGGAATGTGGGATCGGGCTCGAACTGTTCTTCGACCACCCGGATGTCGCGGAACCCCGCGCCACGCAGCGCAGCCATCGCGAGTTCACCGCCGACGCCGTGCAGGGGAGTCAGCGCGATGCGGATGTCCCGAACCGTCGAACGTGGTAGTGCGACAACGGAATCGAGATAGCGCGCAGCGATGTCGGAGCCGCCCGGCTGCACGATCGCCCGCGGAACCTCGATCGCGTCGGGAGTGGCCTCGATGAGTGCTTCTATCTGGGCGTCGCTCGGCGGGATCAATTGCGAGCCGCCGCGGAGATACACCTTGTACCCGTTGTCCGCGGCGGGATTGTGCGACGCGGTGATCTGCACGCCGAGCTCGGCATCGAGTGCCCGCACCGCGAACGCGACGACGGGGGTAGGGAGAGGCCGAGGCAGCATCACCACGGAAAAGCCCTGGGCGGAGAAGGTTTCGGCGGCCGCGAATGCGAACTGTTCGGAGCCGTTCCTGGCGTCGCGACCGACCACGACCGTGGAACCACCCAGACCGTTCTCGATCAACCACGCTGCGATGCCGGCCGAGGTCTTCGTCACCACCGCCACGTTCATCCCGTTCGGTCCCGCGCGCACCGGGCCACGTAGACCTGCGGTACCGAATGTCAGGGGACCGCTGAACCGGTCGGCGAGTTCGGCATCGGGCAGGCCGTCGAGTTCCTCGCGAGCAGCGGGGTCGGGGTCTCCTGCGATCCAAGCCCGTACCCGCTCGGTGAGCTCCTCGGTCACAGGCGGGAGACCAACTCGTGCAGCAACGCTCCCATGCGGGCGGCGGACTCCTTACCGGCGGCGAGAACTTCGGTGTGATCGAGATGTTCACCGGTCATTCCGGCCGCGAGGTTGGTCACCAGTGAGATGCCCAGAACGCGAGCGCCCTTCGCCCGAGCGGCAATCGTCTCGTGCACCGTCGACATGCCCACGAGGTCCGCACCGAGCGTGCGCAGCATTCTGATCTCGGCGGGAGTTTCGTAGTGGGGGCCGGGCAGACCGGCGTAGACGCCGTCCTCGAGCGACGAATCGATCTCGGCCGCGAGCGCGCGAAGTTCCGGGGAGTACGCGTCGACCAGGTCGACGAACTCGGCCCCGACGAGGGGTGAACGAGCCGTGAGGTTGAGATGGTCCGAGATGAGCACGGGCTGTCCGACGCTCATGCCGTCTCGGATACCGCCCGCAGCGTTGGTCAGCACGACGGTCGTGGCACCTGCGGCGATAGCGGTCCGCACCGGATGCACGACGCGTCGCAGGTCGTGGCCCTCGTAGGCATGCGTGCGTCCCTGTAACAAGAGCGTGTGGGTGCCGCCGACGTCCACCGAGGTGATGGTGCCGGAGTGACCCGACGCCGACGGTGGCGCGAAGCCGGGCAGGTCGGCCATGCGCACGGTTGCGGTGGGGGAGCCGAACACGTCGGCTGCTGCCTGCCAGCCGGAGCCGAGGACGATGGCCACGGTATGGGTATCGATCCCGGTTGCTGCGGCGAGTGCGTCGGCGGCGGTGCGCGCGGCACCCTCGGGATCGGTCACGGGGTCGGTCGCATGTGCGTCGGTGATTGCCACGATGAACAACAGTAGGAGATCGACGCCGCGGATGTGCGACCGGCGGAAGTTACCGTTGGGTAGTATCCGCTGCATGCCTTATCTCGAACGCGACGGCGACGTCCACATCCTGTTCCTCGGTGCCGAGAACGGCTCGGACAATCCGGAGAACCGACTCCACCCGGACTGGATCGACTCCGTACATGCGTTGCTCGACGAGGTCGAGGCCTCGACCGGCCCCGCGGCGCTGGTCACCACGTCGGCAGGCAAGTTCTACAGCAACGGGCTCGACACCGATTGGCTGTTCGCCAACCTGGACAAGATCACCTGGTACCTCGACCGAGTCCACACGCTCTACACCCGGTTGCTTGCTTTCCCGATGGCCACCGTCGCCGCTGTGCAGGGCCACGCATTCGGTGCGGGCGCGATGTTCGCCACCTCCCACGACTTCCGCATCCAACGCGTCGATCGCGGTTTCTACTGCTTGCCCGAGGTGAACCTGAACATGCCGTTCACCGTCGGAATGTCGGCACTGATCAACTCCCGGCTTCCCAAACAGACCGCCGTGGAGGCGATGACGACCGGTCGCCGCTACGGCGGTGCCGACGCCGTGTCCGCCGGAATCGTGGAGGCGACGGCATCGGAAGAGTCGCTGGTGTCCGACGCGGTCGCGAAGGCGGCAGCGTTGACGAGCACCCGAGGTGCGAACCTGGCCGGGATCAAGAGTCGTATCCACGTGGATCTGCTCGCCGCGCTGAACACCGCGACCGACGACAGCAACTTCAGCTTCGGGAAGTAGCAGGACCGTCTTCGCCCGCGACTGAAGCACAGCTGTTCCGACAGTCGGCCGCGCTAGTGACACACTGTCTCTCGTGATCGACGAATCGAACAGTGCCGACGTGGGCGAGGTGATGGACCGCGCCCTGGCCGCCGCGACCGACGAAGTGGTCGCGCTCTCGCACTCGATTCACGCGGAACCGGAGCTCGCGTTCGCCGAACATCGCAGCGTCGCCAAGATCCTCGACACGCTCCGAGCCCACGATTTCGAGGTCGAGACGGCCGTCGCAGGTATGGACACCGCGTTCACCGCGTCGGTCGGCAGCGGCGATCTGGTGATCGGGATCTGTGCGGAGTACGACGCCCTGCCCGAGATCGGGCATGCGTGTGGGCACAACATCATCGCGGCCTCGGCCGTGGGTGCTGCGCTCGCGCTCGCTCCGGTCGCCGACGCTCTCGGCATCACCGTGCGTGTGCTCGGTACCCCGGCCGAGGAGACCGGCGGCGGCAAGGTGTTGATGCTCGAGCGTGGGGTGTTCGACGGTGTCGGCGCGGCGTTGATGGTCCATCCCGGCCCCTTCGACATCGTGGGCGCAACCTCGCTGGCGCTGGCGGACATCGCCGTGAAGTTCACCGGCCGGGCCGCGCACGCGTCGGCAGCTCCCGAATGGGGAATCAACGCAGGCGATGCGGTGACCATCAGTCAGGTGGCACTCGGGCTGCTGCGTCAGCACCTCTCGCCGGGTCAGCAGTTGCACGGCATCGTCAGTGACGGGGGTGTGGCACCGAACATCGTGCCCGGCCACGCCGAGTTGCTCTACTACCTGCGCGCGAACACCACCGAATCGCTCCACGCTCTGACGGCCAAGACGTACGCGTGTTTCGAGGCGGGAGCCATCGCCACCGGGTGCACACACGAGATCCGTACGGTGTCGCCCACCTATGCGGCGTTGACGCCGGATTCGTGGCTGGTCGCGGCTTTTCGGCAGGAGATCGAAGCGTTGGGCCGATCGCCCCTGGCTCCGGATTTGGAAGGATTTCGCCCGTTGGGCAGCACAGACATGGGAAACGTGACGAATGTTCTACCCGGTATTCATCCCGTCGTCGGACTCGATGCAGGAGGGGCGGTGACGCATCAGCCGGAGTTCGCCGCCGCGTGTGTCACCGAGTCGGCCGATCGAGCCTTGCTCGACGGCGCTCTCGGTCTCGCCAGAACCGCCGCGCGTGCCGCAGCCGACCCCGGTACTCGCGCCCGCCTGCTCGACGGCGTGATCGCCCGCTCGGCGGCGCAGTCGTGAGTATCCGCGAAGACGCGATCGATCGGTGGATTCACGCGCACACGGCAGATCTGTCGCTGTGGCGTCGGCACATTCACGCCAATCCGGAACTTGCTCGACGCGAATTCGGTACCACCGCGTTCGTGATGGAGCATCTCGAAGCAGCAGGTCTGTCGCCCAAGCCGCTCCCCGGCGGAACCGGCTTGATCTGCGACATCGGACCCGACGGTCCCCGGGTGGCGTTGCGGGCGGACATGGACGCCCTGCCGCTGCAGGAGAACACCGGCGCGGAGTACTCGTCGACCGTGCCGGGGGTGTCGCACGCCTGTGGGCACGACGCACACACCACGGTGCTGCTCGCGACCGGGCTGGCGCTGGCGTCGCTGCCGGACCTGCAGCACGGGGTACGCCTGATCTTTCAGCCCGCCGAGGAGGTCATGCCGGGCGGTGCCCTCGACGCGGTGGCCGCGGGAGCGCTCGACGGCGTCACCAAGATCTTTGCGCTGCACTGTGATCCGCGGCTCGAAGTGGGGCAGGTCGGCGTGCGCCTGGGCGCGATCACCTCTGCTGCCGACACCGTCGAGCTGCGCCTGGATTCACCCGGCGGACACACGTCTCGGCCGCACCTGACCACCGATCTCATCTATGCATTGGGCACCGTCATCACCGGCCTACCCGGAATGTTGAGCAGGCGTGTCGACCCGCGGACCAGCACGGTCATGGTGTGGGGAGCGGTGGTCGCGGGCCAGGCCCCCAACGCCATTCCGCAGACCGGCATGCTGACCGGCACCGTCCGCACCGGCGACCACGAGACCTGGGCATTGCTCGAACCGCTGGTCCGCGAGATCGTCACCGGATTGCTCGCACCGACAGGTGTCCGCTTCGAGCTGCACTACCGTCGCGGCGTGCCTCCGGTGGTCAACGATCCGGCGTCCACGCACACGTTCGAGAAGGCGATCGGCAGGGTCGGACCCGACGCGCTGGCCGATACCGCCCAGTCCGGCGGCGGCGAGGATTTCTCGTGGTACCTCGAACGAGTGCCGGGCGCGATGGCTCGACTCGGTGTGTGGCCGGGCACCGGCCCGCAACTCGACATCCACCAACCCACCTTCGATCTCGACGAACGAGCACTGGCGGTGGGCGTGAAGGTGATGACCGGCATCGCGCTGGATCCGAACTAGAGGCAGGGGACGAGATGGCCTTCGACGTGTCGCCGATCGGGATGGTTCGATCCGATCGGGACGAGGTGGTGGACGACAACTGGGGAGCGGTCGAGTCCGTCATCGACCTCGACGAGAGTGTGCTCGACGTCGACGCGACCCTCGGTCTCGCCGAGTTCTCCCACCTCGAGGTGGTCTACGGCTTCCACCTGTGTGATCCGGCCGCGACGACCACCGGCTCGCGCCACCCTCGTGGCGACACGACGCTTCCTCGGGTGGGCGTCCTCGCTCAACGGGTCAAGGACCGGCCCAATCATCTCGGGGTGTCGCGGTGCCAGATCGTCGACGTGGACGGATTGCGCATCCGAGTCCGAGGTCTCGACGCGATCGACGGCTCACCGGTGTTCGACGTCAAGCCGTTCCTGCAGTCCATGGTCCCGGCGCGTGAGGACGTGGCCGAGCCGACGTGGGTGGCGTCGGTCATGAAGAACTACTTCTGAGCGGTACCGCCGGCTACGAGGCGGTACCGGGACCGACGTTGCGGCTGTTGCGGGTTCGTAGGTCTCGCACGTATTCGGCTGGGGCACCGGCGATTTCGGCTGCCTCTGCCATGACGCCGAGGTAACGCGCGGACGGCAGGCCACCCTCGTAGGCGTCGAGCACGTACATCCACGCGAGCACCGGCTCCCGGCCGGTCTCGATGCGCAGCCGGATCTTGCGATGAATGCCGAGTTCGGAGCCCTCCCAGCGATCCAGGCTCTCCTCGTCCTCCTCGGATACGTCGTAGAGCACGACGAAGACCTGTGAGTCGGGATCCTCCACGACCGTGGCCAGCGCGCCTTCCCAGCCGATGTCGCCGCCGCCGAAGGTCAACCGCCATCCGTGCAGCCACCCGGTTCCCGACAGGGGCGAGTGTGGGCATCGCTGCAACATCTGCTCCGGATGCATGTTCGATCCGTAGGCGGCATAAATTGGCACGTCGGCCAGCCTAAACCGTATCGGTGCCCACTGACGCCTCGTGGTCGTGTTTCGGTGCGTCGCCCCAGGTCCGACCTCCTGTCGGGCGAACGAAGCCAGCCCTACCGACGCGCGGGGGCAGCCTCTGGAATACCGTTGACGCGACACAGCGAGAGATTTCGAGCATGCGAGAAGAGGATCAATGACCCGGATTGTGATCATCGGTGGTGGTCCGGCAGGGTACGAAGCAGCGTTGGTTGCCGCACAGCACGGCGGAGAGGTGACGCTCGTCGATTCCGACGGTATCGGCGGTGCCTGCGTTCTCTGGGACTGCGTGCCGTCGAAGACGTTCATCGCGTCGACCGGCATTCGCACCGAGATGCGTCGAGCCAGTGACCTCGGCATCTCCCTCGATCCGTCGCAGGCCGCCGTGGCGCTGCCGAAGATTCACGACCGAGTGAAGAGCCTCGCGCAGGCGCAGTCCTCCGACATCGCCCAGCGCGTCAGGTCCGTCGGCGTGCAGCTGCTGGCCGGGCGCGCCGAGATGATCGACTCCCACGTGGGGATGGCCTCGCACCAGATCAAGGCGGTGCTCGCCGATGGTGAAGAGCGCATCCTCGACGCCGATGTCGTCCTCATCGCGACCGGGGCCCGGCCCCGCGTGGTCAAGGGAGCCGAGCCCGACGGCGAGCGCATCCTCAACTGGCGTCAGCTCTACGACCTCGAGGCCCTCCCCGAGCACCTGGTTGTCGTCGGATCCGGTGTGACCGGTGCCGAGTTCGTCTCCGCCTACACCGAGATGGGCGTCAAGGTCACCGCGGTCTCGAGCCGCGACCGCGTCCTTCCGCACGAGGACGAGGATGCCGCGCTGGTGCTCGAGGACGCGTTCAACGAACGTGGCGTCACCCTCGTCAAGCATGCCCGCGCCGACTCCGTGGTCCGCACCGAAAACGGTGTTCTCGTCACGCTCTCGGACGGCCGCACCGTCGAGGGCAGTCACGCGCTGATGACCGTCGGGTCGGTGCCCAACACCTCCGGTCTGGGACTCGAGAACGTCGGCATCGAACTCGACAAGGGCGGATACCTGCGGGTGGATCGCGTCTCGCGTACTGCCGTCGCGGGCATCTATGCAGCCGGTGACTGCACCGGTCTGCTGCCGCTGGCCTCGGTCGCGGCGATGCAGGGACGTATTGCGATGTATCACGCACTGGGCCAGGCCGTCAGCCCGATCAAGCTCAAGACCGTGGCCTCGGCGGTGTTCACTCGGCCCGAGATCGCGTCGGTCGGCGTCGCGCAGTCCAAGATCGACGCCGGTGATGTACCCGCGCGCGTGGTGATGCTGCCACTGACCACAAATCCGCGAGCGAAGATGAGTGGACTCAAGCGTGGTTTCGTGAAGATCTTCTGCCGCCCGGCCACCGGCGTCGTCATCGGTGGCGTTGTGGTCGCCCCGAGTGCGTCGGAGCTGATCCTGCCCATCGCGATGGCCGTGCAGAACAACCTCTCGGTGAACGACCTGGCGAACACGTTCTCGGTGTACCCGTCGCTGTCCGGTTCGGTCATCGAGGCCGCGCGTCAGCTGATGGCGCACGACGATCTGGACTGATCTCACAATGCGAGAACTGCGTTTCATATTTCGGTAGCACGTGAGACAGTCGAAGGAGCGGACACACCCGTCCGCTCCTTCTTCGACTCAGCGGATCCGCGGGCCGTACTCCCATTCCTGCTGCCCCGGAGTCTCTCTCATGTCCTCCACGTATCTTCCCGCCGGCTTGGCCGGACGCACCGCATCGCTCACCAGCTCGGCCATTCGTGACCTCCTCGCTCTCACCGCACGCGACGATGTCATCAGCCTGGCCGGAGGTCTACCGGCCACCGACCTGATACCGATCGACCGCATCGCCGCAGCCGCTGAGGCCGTGGTTCGCCGCCCCGACGCGGTGCAGTACTGCGAGACATCCGGCCATCGCACGCTGCGGAGCGTCATTGCGGCCAGGGAAGCGCACGCTCGCGGGGGAGTCCCCGTTCCGGTCGAGTCCGTCATCGTGACGCACGGTTCGCAACAGGCGCTGACGTTGCTCGCGCAGGCCCTGATCGACCCGGGCGCTCCCGTCGTGGTCGACGAGCCCGCGTACACCGGTGCGCTGCAGGTCTTCTCGATCGCCGAAGCGCGCATCGAGTCCATTCCCATCACCGATACCGGAATGGACACCGAGGAACTCGAACGCAGGCTGGCGGCGGGGCTGCGGCCCGCGCTGGTGCACACCGTCGCGAACTTCCACAATCCGCGCGGAGTCACGATGAGCGAGCAGCGTCGACGCCACCTCGCGGCGCTGGCGGATCGCTACGGATTCTGGGTGATCGAGGACGACCCCTACGGTGAGATCTGTTTCGACACAACTGAATCCGGTATCGAGGCCCCACCGCTGCCGATCGCGTGTCACAGCGACCGCGTCATCCGACTGTCGAGTGCGTCGAAGATCCTGGCACCGACGCTCCGGGTCGGCTGGTTCGTCGCCCCGCCCGGCGTCTGTGCGGCAGTGGAACTGCTCAAGCAAGGCGCGGATCTGTGTGGATCCTCGATGACACAGTTGATGGCAGCGGAGATGCTCGCCGACACCACCTGGCTCGATGCGCACCTGACCGTTCTGCGGCGTGAGTACGGCAGTCGCGCAACGGCATTGACGTCCGCTCTGGCCGCCGAGTTCGGATCTCGGCTCACCGTCTCTCGCCCCGAAGGCGGGATGTTCGCGTGGGCCTCCTTTCGGGACGGGACGGACAGCAGCGAGTTGCTCGATTCGGCGCTCGACCACGGAGTGGCCTTCGTGCCCGGCAGTGCGTTCGCTTCGGCCGCGCGGTACCGTCACTCGCTCCGGCTGAGCTTCGCCGGATCGACACCGTCCGTGCTGGAGGAAGCAGTGCGTCGACTGGGCACCGCGCACTCGGCCTCGGCCCGAGTGCTCTGACCGGGATGCTCTGACCCGCGCGATCCGGGCCCGGCAGGTTCTGCGCCCGAAGGACCTGGGGCGGTAGCCTGACATGCACGCATTGCGCGAGGATTTTCGAAGGAGAGGGAGCGTTCGAGATGAGCAACCGATCGAATACGAAGTTCCTCGGACCCGAGCAGCGGGTGGAGGCGTGGGGCCAGCTCGGAACCGAGCAGTTCGACGTGGTGGTGATCGGCGGTGGCGTCGTCGGCTCCGGTGCGGCTCTCGACGCGGCGACGCGCGGACTCAAGGTGGCGCTGGTCGAGGCCCGCGACTACGCGTCGGGAACGTCGTCTCGCTCGTCCAAGATGTTCCACGGCGGGCTTCGCTACCTCGAGCAGCTCGAGTTCGGGCTCGTGCGCGAGGCGCTGCACGAACGCGAACTCTCCCTGTCCACGCTCGCGCCGCACTTGGTCAAGCCGCTGAAATTCCTCTTCCCGTTGACGCATCGGTTGTGGGAGCGGCCCTACATCGCCGCGGGCATCTTCCTGTACGACCGCATGGGCGGGGCCAAATCGGTGCCGCAACAGAAGCACCTGACGCGATCCGGCGCGCTGCGCATGTCGCCCGGAATCAAGCGTAAGTCGTTGATCGGCGGAATTCGGTACTACGACACCGTCGTCGACGACGCCCGGCACACCATGACCGTTGCCAGAACGGCCGCCCACTACGGCGCTGTGGTGCGTACGTCGACACAGGTGGTCGGTTTCCTGCGGGAGGCCGATCGGGTATCGGGTGTGCGAGTACGTGATTCGGAGACCGGTGCCACGACCGACGTGCGCGCACACGTGGTGATCAACGCCACCGGGGTCTGGACCGACGAGATCCAGTCGCTGTCGAACATGCGCGGACGGTTTCGGGTACGTGCCTCGAAGGGCGTGCACATCGTGGTGCCGCGGGATCGGATCGTCAGCGAAGCCGCGATCATTCTGCGCACCGAGAAATCCGTACTCTTCATCATCCCGTGGGGTGCGCACTGGATCATCGGCACCACCGACACCGACTGGAATCTCGATCTCGCGCATCCGGCCGCGACCAAGGCCGACATCGACTACATCCTGGGCGAGGTCAACGGCGTCCTCGTCACGCCGCTCACCCACGAGGACATCGACGGTGTCTACGCGGGTCTGCGCCCGCTGCTGGCCGGCGAGAGCGACGAGACCTCGAAGCTCTCGCGCGAGCACGCGGTCGCTCGTGTTGCGCCGGGACTCATCGCCATCGCCGGCGGCAAGTACACGACCTATCGGGTGATGGCCGAGGATGCCGTCGATCTGGCGGCGGAGGACATCCCGGTGCGGGTGGCGTCCTCGATCACCGAGAAGGTGCCCCTCGTCGGTGCCGACGGCTACTTCGCGCTGGTCAATCAGGCACCGCACCTGGGTGAGATGTACAACCTGCATCCGCATCGGGTAACGCATCTGCTCGATCGATACGGTTCGTTGATCGACGAGGTGCTGGCCATGGCCGACGGTAAACCCGAACTGCTGCAACCACTCACCGACGCGCCGGCATACCTCCAGGTGGAGGTGGTGTACGCCGCAGCGGCGGAGGGCGCGCTGCATCTCGAGGACGTGCTGTCGCGTCGTACCCGGATCTCCATCGAGTACTCGCATCGCGGGATGAACTGCGCGGGTCAGGTGGCGGCGTTGATCGCGCCGGTCCTGGGGTGGGACGAGGCCATGGTCGATCGCGAAGTCGAGACCTACCGAGCCCGGGTGGAGGCCGAAATCGAATCGCAGCGTCAGCCCGACGACGCATCGGCGGACGCCCTGCGTGTCGTCGCGCCGGAGGCCCGACAGGAAATCCTCGAGCCGGTTCGAACGATCTAACGCAGTCTGACCAGCGTCCGGGGTGCGCGAGCCGCCGTTGCGCCGGAGACGGCCATGACCAGCAGGGTGAGTATCGCCAATGTCAACATGCGGTCCATGGTGATCGGCGAAGCTGTGAGCAGGCTTGGTCTTCGCTGACAACGAGCCGTCAGATTTGTTCGCCGCGGTGCTGATCAGGGCGCGAAGGCGAGTCGAGTTGCGCTCGAAGGAACGCCCTTTCTGCCGGCGATGGGTCGAGAGTCAGAGCGGTTCTTCGCGCAGCTCTGGCCTCCTCCGCCCGGCCGAGTCGATCGAGCATCACAGCTCGACAGGCATGCCAGAGATGAAGCCCGGTCAGAGACTCGATGGCGTCGAGTGCATCGAGCCCGGCGGCAGGACCCTGGCTTTCACCGATGGCAACACCTCGGTTGAGTGCCACGATCGGTGTGTTCTCCACAACCGCAAGCGCGTCGTACAGCACGACTATCCGAGGCCAATCGGTGTCGGCGTACGTCGCTGCGCCGGAGTGACATGCTGCGATGGCTGCCTGGATGGTGTACCGGCTGGGTTGGGTGTCGTTGCGCCGCAGCGCACTGTCCATCCACTGCATGCCCTCCTCGATCGCCTCCCTGTTCCAGCGAGAGCGGTCCTGATCTTCGAGCCTGACCAGGCCACCCTCCCCGTCGGTCCTCGTGGCTCGGCGCGAGTCCGTGAACAACATCAGCGCCAACAGCCCCTGAAGTGACGGCTCGTCCGGCATGAGGTCGATCATCAGGCGGGCCAGCCGAATTGCTTCGTCGCACAGCTGAGGTCGCACCAGAGTCTCGCCGCCGAGATGCCCGGCGGTGAAGAGCAGATACACCGTGGTGGCCACCGCCTCGAGTCGTTGCGGCAACTCCGCCGAATCCGGTACTCGGTACGGAATGTTGGCGGTGGCGATCTTCTTCTTCGCGCGCGTGAGCCGTTTGGCCATGGTGGCCTCCGGCACGAGCATCAGGCGGGCGATGTCGGCAGTGGCGAGCCCACAGAGGGTGCGCAGGGTCAGCGCCACCTGCGCCTCGACGGAGAGCGTCGGGTGGCAGCAGGTGAAGACCAACCGCAGCAGGTCGTCGCCGACCGAGTTCTGATCGCTCTCACTCCAATCCTGTTTCAGCAGCGCTAGATTCGCTGCCTCCCGTTCCTTGGCGCTGCGCCCGGCCTCTCGTCTGACGATGTCGAGCGCCTTGTTGCGAGCCACGGTCGTGAGCCAGGCGCGTGGGTTGTCGGGGACACCCGACCGAGGCCAGTGGGCGAGTGCTGCCACCACGGCTTCGGAGACTGCGTCTTCGGCGACGGAAAGGCTGCCGGTGATCCGCACGAGGGTCGCCAGAACTCGGCGACCCTCGTCACGGACCACGGCCGCCAGGTGCTCGGCCGGTGTGCTCACCGAGCCATCGGGATGATCGGCCGCACTTCGATTGCTCCGTTCCACGCCGCGGGGATCTGTGCTGCCAATGCAATTGCCGCGTCAAGGTTCTGTGCCTCGAGAAGGAAGAACCCCGCGAGTACCTCTTTTGCTTCGGCGAACGGACCGTCCGTCGTCAGGACGTCGCCGCCCTTCCCACCCGACACACGCACCGTGGTGGCGGTCGACGTGGGGTGAAGTACCGCGCCGCCGATGATCGCGGGTCCGGCCGCGGCACTGAATGCACCGTATTCGGCCATCTCTTCCGCCACGTCGGGTGAGGTCCAGTCGGCATCATGGGTGTAGACGATGGCTGCGTATGCGGTCATGGTGAGCTCCTGAGAATCGTCGTGGTCGGCGCCGTTCGCCGACCTACACACGAAGGACGAACGGGGTTCGTCGAAAAGGACACCATGGACCGGACGTTCTCGCCACACCTCAGTTCTGACAGTGCGGGCAGTGATAGATCTGCCGTTCCTCGAGCGGGTTGTCACCGATCAGACCGAATTCGATGGTGTTTCCACAGCGTCGACACGGCTTGTTCTCGCGCCCGTACACCCAGAAGTGTCGGCCCGGGCGCCGATCCCCGGTAGTGACGCGCTGGTTTCGATCCTTGTTGGCCATGATCAATCGATAGGACAGGTCGATCGTCTTCTTCAGGTCGCCGGCGTCGCCGACCGGTGTGCGAGGGTCGATTCCGCGCAGAAAACAGATCTCGTTGCGATAGACATTGCCGAGCCCGGCGATGTTGCGTTGATCGAGCAGTGCGAGCCCTATCGGCCGGGCCGGATCCGATGCCAGCCTGGACAGAGCGACGTCGGGGTCCCAGTCCGTACCGAGCAGGTCCGGTCCGAGGTATCCGACGGCCTCCTCCTCGTCCTCGATGATGTCGAGCACTCCGAGCTCGAACCCGATGGCCTGCGCGTTCGCGGTGTTCAAGATGATGCGCGCCTGGAATGCCGGGCGACGCCACCGAGCGCCGGGTGCGTAGACGTGCCAGGTGCCCTCCATCTTCAGATGCGAATGGATGGAGTAGCCGCCCACTCGAATCAGCAGATGCTTCCCGCGTGAGGCAACGGAGTCGACGGTCTCGCCGGTGAAGTCGACTGTGGCGTAACGGGGTACGCGAATGTCGCAGGTGGTGAGCTGCTGGCCCTCCAGCGCGGCGCGCAGGGTGTTGGCTGCGCGCCAGACGGTATCGCCCTCGGGCATCGGAGTTGGTGTCCTCTCTGCTGTTCTTCGTCGGTCACGGATGATTCAGCGGCGTAAGCGAAGCCCTCGTGGTGTTGCCGAGAAACCTGCTTCGGTCAGGGTCCTGGAGAAATCCGTGCCGTGGATGTCGTGACCGTTTATCCGCTCGACGAGCAACTTGTCGACACCGCCGCGTCGAACGGTGGCCGCCAATGCGGTTGCCGCAGCGCCGACGTCCTCGGCATTTTCACCGAACGTCAGCACCGACTTTCCGCCGCGTTCGACGAACATCGTCAATTCGCCTCGGACGAGTACGACCAGTGCGCCGGCTTTGCGACCCGGGCGATGCTTCGTCGTCTCGTCCGGCTTCTCTCCGACACCGACCTCGCCGCTGCCGGCCTTCGGCCAGGGCAGTGCTCCGCCGTAGGGGTTGGCCGGATCGCACGACGCGAGCACCACAGCGCTGGAATTCTTCTTCGGTTCGTCGTAGCTGCGTAGCCGGTCGACCACGTCGGACGTGGAGAACTGCGCACCGCCGAGTGAATCGACGAAATAGCCGCGACGGCAGCGGCCGGAATCCTCGAATCCGGTGAGCACCTTGTACATCGTGGCGAACCCGCCCGGCACACCCTCGTTCATCACCGAACCGCGGGTCACCACGCCGTAGCGTTCGAGCAGTACGTCGGCGGTCGCATGGGCGCGGACGGTGAGGTCGGGTTCGAGTTCGGGTAATCGTGACCATCGTCCACCCGCAGTCGGCGGACCGGTGCGGGTCGGAAGAGCAGGGCGCTCGAACTGCCGGTACGAGCGCAACCGCGGCGTACGACGAGGTGCTCTATGACTCGGGGCCGAGCGGGTGGTCGTGGAGTTCAACAGGGCGCGCAGCGGAGCGAACGTGTCGTTGCTCAGACGGCCCGCCCACACCAACTCCCACAGTGCAGCCTGCAGGGCGGTGTCGTCGGTACTGCCGACGGTGTCGGAGAGCTGCCGGAAGAAGTACGCGCCGCCGCCCGCGACGGCGTCCTGTATGCGAATCTGCAACTCCGACAGGTCGGATTCGGCTGCAGGCACGAGGGTGAGCGGGGCGGTGTCGGCCATGTGCAGGCTCACCCAGCCGTCCTTGGACGAGATCGCGCCGTGTCCCGACCACAACACCTCACCGGTGGAGGTGAGTTCGTCGAGCATCGCCGGGCTGTAGTCGGTCACCCGCGAGGAGAGGACGAGAGATTCCCAGGCCGACGCCGGAACAGGCACGCCCGCAAGCTGTTCGATCACGGTCGCGACGCCGTCGATTCCGCTGAGGCGTCGGCTGTCCACGTGCTGCCACGCCGGCAGGAAGCGGCCGAGGGTGGCGGTGGAGACGGGTTCGACTTCCTGCCGAGCAGCAGCGAGTGAGCGACGGCGTAGACGCCGGAGGACCTCGGCGTCGCACCATTCGCTACCCGTTGCGCCGGGACGGAATTCGCCTTCGACGACTCGTTTGTCGACGGCCAGTCTGCGCAGGACGTCCCGTACCACGGCGGTACCGACGCCGAATCGCGCCGCGGCGTCGTCGAGGGTGAACGGCCCGTGCGTTCGGGCGTACCGGCTGATCAGGTCGACCAGCGGGTCGTCGACGGGTTCGATGAAGGCGGCCGGGGTGCCGATCGGGAGCGGGACGCCCAACGCGTCGCGTAGCCGAGCGGCGTCCTCGATCGCCGTCCACCAGTTCTGGCCGGCGAACGAGACCTCCATTGCCCTTTTGGCATCGGCGAGTTCGGTGAGCCACTGCGGGTATTCGTCGCCGTCGGTTCGGAGGCCGACTTCGTCGACGGTCAGCGGACCGAGCAGTCGCAGGAGGTCTGCGACACCTTCGATGTCCTTGGCGTGGCGGTCCTCGGGGAGGCGCTGTAGTTCGAGTTCGGTGGTGGTGATGACACTGTCGTCGAGCAGTTCTCGCAGTTCGACGCGTCCGAGTAGCTCGGCGAGAAGCGCGGAGTCGAGCGACAGTGCGGCGGCCCGGCGTTCGGCCAGGGGGCTGTCGCCCTCGTACATGAATGCGCCGACGTAGTTGAACAGCAGCGAATTGGCGAACGGTGACGGCGATGGTGTCTCGACGTCGACGATCCTGATTTGGCGCCGACCGATTCTGGCCAGGATGTCTTCGAGGGCGGGGAGGTCGTAGACGTCCTGGAGGCATTCGCGGACGGTCTCGAGCAGGATCGGGAACGTCGGGTACTTGCGTGCCACGTCGAGCAGCTGAGCCGAACGCTGGCGCTGCTGCCACAGCGGCGCTCGTTTACCCGGGTTGCGGCGGGGGAGTAGCAGTGCCCGCGCGGCACATTCGCGGAATCGCGATGCGAACAAGGCCGACCCGCCGACCTGCTCGGTGACGATGTCTGCGATCTCGTCGCGCTCGAACACGAACAGTTCCGCGCCGGGCGGCTGATCGTCGGTATCGGGGAGCCGGACGATGATGCCGTCGTCGGATGCGGTGGGGGCGGCGTCGATGCCGTATCTCTCGATCAGCCTCGCGCCGACCGCTAGCGCCCACGGCGCATGCACCTGCTGGCCGTAGGTGGAATGCAGCACGAGCCGCCAGTCGCCCAGTTCGTCGCGGAACCGCTCGACGATCATCGTCTTGTCGGTGGGGAGCTGGCCGGTGGCCTCAAGTTGCTCGTCGAGCAGGGCGATGAGGTTGTTCACGGCGTTGGCGTCGAGACCGTCGGAGCTCAGCCGCTCGGCCAAGTTGCTGCGATCGGTGGTGCTTCGCAGGAACTCGCCCAGAGCTTGACCCAGTTCGGCCGGCCGGCCCAGTCCGTCGCCGTGCCAGAAGGGGAGCCGTCCGGGTTGGCCGTACGCCGGGCTGACGAGCACCCGATCGTGGGTGATCTCCTCGATTCGCCAACTGGTGGCACCGAGAGCGAACACGTCGCCCACTCGCGATTCGTAGACCATCTCCTCGTCGAGTTCGCCCACCCTGGACTGCTTTTCGCCCACCATGTACACGGTGAACAGGCCGCGGTCGGGGATGGTGCCACCGGAGGTGACGGCCAGCCGTTGCGAGCCGGGACGGCCGGTGAGAGTGTTCGCGTCGCGATCCCACACCAGCCGCGGCCGCAGTTCCGCGAACTCGTCCGAGGGGTAGCGACCCGAGAGCAGGTCGAGGGTCGACTCGTACGCCGAACGAGGCAGAGTGGCGAAACTGCCGGTGCGACGAACTGATTCGAACCAGTCCTCGGCGTCGATGGGTTCGAGTGCGCACGCCGCGACGGTCTGCTGGGCGAGGACGTCGAGGGGATTGGCCGGGACGAAGAGGGCCTCGATCTTGCCCGACGTCATGCGTTCGACGGTCACGGCGCAGTGGATCAGGTCGGTGCGGTGCTTGGGGAACAGCACGCCCTTGGAAATCTCGCCGACCTGATGGCCCGCGCGTCCGACGCGTTGCAACCCACTCGCCACCGATGGTGGTGCTTCGACCTGGACGACCAGATCGACTGCGCCCATGTCGATTCCGAGTTCGAGGCTGCTGGTGGCGACGACGCAGCGCAGCCTGCCGGTCTTGAGATCGTCTTCGATCAGCGCACGCTGATCCTTGCTGACACTGCCGTGATGGGCTCGGGCCAGCAGGGGATCGGCACCGTGGTTGACGTCGGATGCGGTACCGACCTGGGACGGCGGCTTGTGTTCGGTCGCCACCTCGCCGCCGATCCGCTCGGCGTAGACCTCGTTGAGCCGCGCGGTCAGTCGTTCGGCAAGACGACGAGAATTGGCGAACACGATGCACGACTTGTGCTCGAGGATGAGATCGACCATCTTCTCCTCGACGTGCGGCCAGATCGATCCCTGAGCCGGGGGAGCGGCGGAGGTGTCGGCATTCGGGTCGCTCACGCCCAGTTCGGTCATGTCCTCCACGGGCACCTGAACCGTCAGGTCGAAGGTCTTCGGAGCGGGCGGGGCGACGATCTCGATGGGGGCTGCGCCGGCCAGGAAGCGGCCCACTTCTTCGTGGGGGCGCACCGTCGCCGACAAGCCGATGCGCTGGGCAGGCTTGTCCAGCATCGCGTCGAGCCGCTCGAGGGACACCGCGAGGTGCGCGCCACGTTTGGTGCCTGCAACGGCGTGTACCTCGTCGACGATCACGGTGTCGACCTCGGCGAGGATGTCGCGGGCAGCCGAGGTGAGCATGAGGAACAGTGATTCCGGAGTGGTGATCAGGATGTCCGGGGGAGTCTTGATCATGTTCCGGCGGTCGGCAGCGCTGGTGTCGCCGGATCGCACTCCGACCGAGATCTCGGGTGGGTTCAGCCCGAGGCGCTTGGCGGTCTGGGTGATGCCGACGAGAGGAGCTCGCAGGTTGCGCTCGACGTCCACTGCCAGAGCCTTGAGCGGCGAGATGTAGAGGACCTTGGTCTTGCGGGTGCTGTCCGCGCCCAGTTGCGCCAGCTCGTCCAAGGCCCACAGGAAGGCCGAGAGCGTCTTACCCGAACCCGTCGGAGCGACCACGAGGGTATGTGAACCGCTCGAGATCGACGACCACGCGCCCAATTGCGCGGACGTAGGAGCTGGAAAGGCTCCGGTGAACCACTCACGGGTGGGCCGCGACAGCTTCTTCATCACCGACAGCTCGTTCGCGGCGTCGGTGCCCGTACTGTGCCTGGCCATCCCATCATCATGCCCCCGGGCACCGACAGATAATCCTCACGCAGTTCCCCGGCCGCGGAACGGTGTCGATTCGAGCGATTCGGGTACACCGATTCCATGACCGACGACCAAGAGACCATGCAGAAGATTTCCGCGAAGCTCGACGCTCTGCTCGGCAGCAAGACCAATGGCCTGCAGAACGAGGTGCCTCCGGGCGCGAGCATCCAATCCGACGAGGACGATGCCGAGCATGGGCCACTCGGTCGCGACTACCACCTGGCGAGCAAGTACGCGCAGGCGCTCGCCATCAACGAGCCACAGGTCATCGACCGTGAAGAATTCGATCGATTGGTCGCCGAGTACGGCTGACCAGCACCGCTGTACGACGACAGCCCCGGCCCGCGCACTGGGTCGGGGCTTCGTCGTGTTTGCGGCAGACGTGGCGCAGAGCCTGGCACCGGATCTACAGTCGATGGGGTGACCGAACGCAAGAAGCCAGGAGTCACGTTCGAGTCCTGGGTGGACAAGCAGATTCGTGAGGCGCAGGACAACGGTGCGTTCGAGGGCCTCGAGGGCACCGGCAAGCCGATCCCGGTCGGCGATCCCGGAGACGAGCTGTGGTGGGTCCGCGGTTACTTGAAACGTGAGAACCTGCCTGCCGATGCGTTGCTGCCCACCGCACTGCAGCTACGCAAGGAGATCGAGCGGCTGCCGTCGACACTGATCGGTATCAGGCGCGAGGATTCGGCGCGAGAGGTGTTGGACGAGTTGAACGCTCGCATCGTCGACTGGATCCGGTTCCCGACGCCGCCGATCGTGCCGCTGGGCCCGGTCGATGTCGAGACGTGGATGGAGAGCTGGCGGATCAACCGCGCCGATGTCGACCGACTGGAGCGTGAGCATCG
This sequence comes from Rhodococcus sp. ARC_M5, assembly GCF_022810405.1. Lineage (GTDB taxonomy): Bacteria > Actinomycetota > Actinomycetes > Mycobacteriales > Mycobacteriaceae > Rhodococcoides > Rhodococcoides navarretei. The sequence continues at coordinate 222,594 of NZ_JALGQE010000001.1, read as the reverse complement.
CTCGCAGTCGGCCGCGACACCCACGACTGCGACGGGTTCGGATGCGCCGTCCTGGTGGACACGACTGCGCGCGAAGATCGTCCGGAAGCGCCGAGGTCGAGTGCGTTAGTTCTCCGAGTCGCGTTCTTCGTCGGCGAGCTTGTCCTCGCCGCGATTGCGGAAGAACTTGAACCCTGGAATGCCGATGACCGCGCGTCGAACGTCCTTGGTGACTCCGAGGAGCTCGTGAATCTCGGGGGACACCGTGTCGAGCGTGGCGAGAATGGGAAGCAGCGCTTCCATGTGATCGAGGAGCCCGGGCAGTTGATCGACCATGGCGATCGCGGCGTCGACTTCCTCTTCGGAGAGGTTGTCGACGAACTTTCGTGCCATGGGTTCGGATTTCTTGGCGATGGGATCGAACAACTCGATCAGCTCCAGCGCGGTGTGCGAGGCGACCGACGCCGACGCGACCACCTCGTCCGCGGCCCCGGTTGTCCGCTGCACGCGGGCGACCACGGCGTCGGCGGAGTCGATCACGTGATCGATGCGTGTCATCAACATCTCAATACGCGTCAACAGTGCTTCGATTCGGCCGGGCAGGGTAAGCGCGAAAGCGGTCGTGGTGAGCATCCAGCCCGCACCGGCCCGAGCGACCGCGACTCCTCGTCGGAGCACCGTTTCGGTACCGAGGGGATCGGGGAGAACCACACCTGCCAAGACCAGAGCCATAGGAGCGACAATGCCACACCGACACAACGCCTCGAGTGCCGTTAGCCTCGAAGCATGAGAGCTCTCGTCACCGGTGCCAGCGGGTACATCGGGTCGCGGTTGGTGGCAGCTCTGTTGGCCGACGAGGCCGAGGTCGTGGTCGGCTCCCGGACACCGGACAACCTGCGGACCTTCGACTTCTTCGACTCCGTCACCGCAGTATCGCTCGACGTCACCGACGAGCAGTCCTGCGCTACCGCGTTGGCTGAATCCGGTGACATCGATGTGGCCTATTACCTCGTGCACGCCATCGGCGAGTCCGATTATCGCGCGCAGGATCGGCGATCCGCCGAGCAGTTCGCGGCGGCTGCCGCACGGGCGGGAGTACGCCGAATCGTGTACCTCGGCGGTTTCGTACCCGACGACGACCACCTGTCGGAGCATCTCGCGAGCCGGGCAGACGTCGGCGAGGCTCTGACGGTGGACGGCGTCGAGCTGGTCTGGCTCAGAGCGGCCATCGTCCTGGGTGCAGGTTCGACGTCGTACGAGATGTTGCGCTACCTGGCGGACCGCCTGCCGGTGCTGCCTCTGCCGAGCTGGCTCGCCGAGCCCGTGCAGCCCATCGCCGTCGACGACGTGCTGCACTACCTGCTCGCGTCCGCCGACGCCGACTCGGTTCCCGCGGGTTCCTACGACATCGGTGGGCCGGATGTGGTGCCGTATCGAGATCTGGTGTTCGCGTACGTCGAAGCTGCCGGTCTCCAGCGCATCGGTGTTCCGGTGCCGCTGGTGCCGACCTCGCTCGCAGGCAAGGTCATCGGAAAGATCATTCCGGTTCCCGCCGGACTCGCCGAGGATCTCGTCGGTTCGCTGCACAACACGATGACGACGTCGGAAAGTCGGATTCGTGAGCTCGTACCCGACCCCCGCCGAGGTCTCACCACGATTGCCGACGCCATGGCCCGTAGTGTGCTGGGAACGGTCGGTGACCCTCCCGGTGTGTGTGCGCTGAAGGATCCACTCCGGCTCGCGAGCACCGACGCAGCGTGGAGCGGCGGTGACGCTCTGGGGATCAGACGTCGCGGCGTCGCGGCGTCCTCCGACCGCACCTGGGGGTTGATCGAAGCACTCGGTGGGCGTCGACTGCTGTACTCGAAGCCCGTTGCGGCAGCGGTGCGTACCAATCTCGACGTGGTGGCCGACGTGAATCGACGTGCGAGGTCGGTCGTGCGCCGACTGACCGATACCGAGGAGGCGTGATGGGAACGTGGTCCACGACCGCACTCAACGTGATGAAGTCCGCTCTGGTCGATCCGGTCGAGCGCGATCACCGACAGTCCGACGCAGCGTTTCGTAAGCGCCGAATCGTCGTGCTGATCACCCTGGTGATCGGTGCCACGGTGCTCTACTTCTCGCTCAAGGTCGAGCCGGGCGACCCGGTGTTCTACGCACTGACTCTGCTGTTGGCCGGGGTGTGGACGGTGGGCGGGTTTCTCTCCGGTCCGCTGCATCTCGGACGCATCCAGGTCGGGGGATCGATCAGGCGGCCGATCGTCACGCCCATCCTGATCGGTCTCGCCGTCGGCGGGGTGTTCATGCTCGGCGGTCTCGTGGTGCGGCAGATTCCGCCGCTCGCCGATTTCACCGAGAACGTGCTCGCGCACGCCCGGGTGGGTTCGTTGGTGCTCATCGTGTTCATCGCCCTGCTCAACGGCGTGGCCGAGGAGATCTTCTTCCGCGGAGCGCTGTACTCGGCCATCGGCGTCAAGCATCCGGTGATCATCTCGACGGTCGTCTACGCCATCGCCACCCTCGCGTCGGGCAACCCGATGCTCGGCTTCGCCGCGGTACTTCTCGGCTACGTGATGGGCCTGCAGCGGCGCGCGTCCGGTGGAATTCTGGCACCGATCCTCACGCACGTCAGTTGGTCGGCGGTCATGGTCCTCGCCCTACCGCCGCTTTTCGTGTGACCTCCGGTGTTCGAGCAGAAAGAGGCGCAAGCACCGATTCGACCAGCAGAAACGGACGCCTGCGCTGATTCGTCGCCGATCTGGGCTACATTGCGCAGGTGAGTGAAAATCTCGATCGCGTCGATCGCTTGATCATCGACGAGCTTGTCTCCGACGGCCGCGCTACTTTGGCGACGTTGGCGGAGAAGGCTTCCCTGTCCGTCTCGGCCGTTCAATCCAGAGTTCGACGGCTGGAATCCCGACGCGTCATTCGTGGGTACACGGCGCAGGTCGATCCGGAAGCCCTCGGTCGTCCGCTGTCGGCGTTCGTGGCCATCACTCCGATCGATCCGGCCCAACCGGACGATGCCCCCGCCAGGTTGAAGCATCTGTCGGCCATCGAGTCGTGCCACTCGGTTGCCGGTGAGGAAAGCTACGTCCTGTTGGTCCGAGTCGAGTCCCCGCGCGCGCTGGAACGTTTGCTGCAGGAGATCCGGGCCACCGCCAATGTGCAGACGCGCAGCACGATCATTCTGCAGACGTTCTACGACCGCTGACCGCCCGCCACACGCGGTCCGAGGACATCGGTAGGTCGTACAGTCGGGTACCGACAGCGTCACGGATCGCGTTGGCCAAGGCCGGTGCCACGGGATTGTACGGAGACTCGCTCATCGATTTCGCGCCGAACGGGCCGAGACGGTCGTAGGTGTCGGCGAACAGAACTTCCGTGGGAGGAATGTCCGCGAACTGCGGAACGTGGTAGCTGCGAATCGAGTCCGTGGTGACCAGACCCGCACCGTCGGTGCGGATCTCCTCGTACAGTGCGCTACCGATCGCCTGTGCGACGCCGCCCTCGACCTGCCCACGGCACTGCTGTGGATTCATCACGGTTCCGGCGTCGGCGCTCTGCACCGACTGCAGTATTTTCACGGTGCCGGTCTCCTCGTGCACCGCTACCCGGAACGCGTGCACGTTGAACGCCAGCGAACGCGGCAGTCCGCCGCTGTTGCCCGCGGTGACGAGGGTGCCTCCCGCCATCGCCAGAACGTCGTCGAGGGTGACGAAGCGATCTCCGCAGCGGACTCCCTCCGGTCCGAGGGTGCAGTCCGAATTCCGGTGTCCGGTCGCGGTGGCGGCCAGATCCAGGATCCGAGCCGACATCGCGCGAACCGCCGCATACAGGGCCTTGCCTGCCACCACGGTGCCCGCCGAACCGAAAGCGCCCGTGTCGTACGTGACCGAGTCCGTGTCGGATTGATCGACTCCGATGCGGTCGACGGACGTGCCCAGTTCGCTGGCCGCGATCTGAGTGTGGACGGTGGTGGTTCCGTTGCCGAATTCCGCAGTCCCGACGCGTATCTCGTACCGACCCTCGGACAGCAGTGCCACCGAGGTCTCGGCCCGGTGACCACGCGGCGGAATGGTCGCGATCATGGCCACCGCCATTCCTTCGCCGACCTTCCAGCCCGCCGGGGCGTGCTCGCCGTTGCCCCGTCGCAGAGCGGCTTCGGCGAGGTCGATGCACTGATCGAGGCCGTAGCTGCCGAACTGCAGGTCGTCTTCTTCGTGATGGGCGGCGACGATGTCGTCGCCGGGGACGATGACGTTGCGTCTGCGGAACTCGAACGGGTCGACGTCGATCTCCCGCGCCAGATCGTCCATCGCCGATTCGATCGCGAACATCACCTGTCCCAGCCCGTAGCCGCGGAAAGCTCCGGACGGAATGTTGTTGGTGTACACGGTTTTCGCGTCGACCCGCTTGTTGGCACACCGGTAGATCGCCACCGACTCGCCGCAGCCGTGGAACATCACGCCTGCACTGTGGTTGCCGTAGGCACCGGCGTCGGTGAGAACGTCGATCGACAGGGCGGTCAACGTGCCGTCGGCGCTCGCGGCTGCCGTGACGTCGACCCGGAACGGATGACGACACGGTGCGACGGTGAACTCGTCCGTGCGGGTGAACTCGAACTGAATCGGTCGACCGGTGCGTAGTACTGCCAGCGTCACGACATCTTCGGTGAGCAACTCCTGCTTGCCGCCGAACCCGCCGCCGACGCGCGCGGTGAACACGCGGACGCGATCGCGTGCCAAACCGAAGATCTCGCAGATCTCGTCGCGCACCAGAAACGGAACCTGAGTGCTGGTGCGCAGATTCAACTTTCCGGTCTCGTCCAACCAGCCGATGGTGCCGTGGGTTTCCAGGTGTACGTGCTGTATCCGCTGAGTGGTCCAGCGGCCGGTGACGACCGCCGCCGCGTCGCGAACTGCAGCCTCGACGTCTCCGGTACTGCCGTGCAGTTCGGCCACCAGATTGCGAGACGGATCCGCGATGCGAGCCGACGCGTCCTTGTCCCCGTGGATCCTCGGCGCATCGGGTGCGAGCGAGGACTCCGGATCGAACACTGCGGGCAGCACGTCGTACTCGACGACAAGAGCGCGGCATCCCTCCTCGGCTGCTGCGACCGATTCTGCGACCACGATGGCCACCCGCTGGCCGATGAAGCGCACGACGGTATCGAGAACATGGGTGTCGTCCGGATCGTCGACGCGGCGGTCGTGGCGGGCCGTCGAGAAGGCCGTCGCCGGGCTGTCTTTCGCAGTCAGGATCAGGTGCACCCCCGGTACCTGCTCCGCCGCGGTGGTATCGATGGAGACTATCCGGGCATGCGCGTGTGGACTTCCAAGAACACTGGCGTGCAGCAACCCGGGAGGGGTGTGGTCGAGTGTGTAGGGCTCGGTTCCGGTGACGATGCGGGTGCTGGCGGGTGCCGCGACGGATCGTCCACACGCCGGACCGTCGACGGACTTCTCGGTGTTGACCACCCCGCAGACGGCGTCGGACACGGCGCGATACCCGGTGCAGCGACACAGGTTTCCCTTCAGCCGTTCGGGAAGCTCGTCCAGATCGTCCTCGGTCAGTGTCGAGGCGGTGACGACCATTCCCGCAGTGCAGAATCCGCACTGGAACCCGGCGGCGTCGACGAATCGCCTCTGCATCGGATGGAGGTCGTCCGGTGTGCCGAGCCCCGCGACGGTGGTGACGGACCGGTTGGCGGCACGGAACGCGGGAAAGATGCACGAGTGCACCGGTTCGCCGTCGACGAGCACCGAGCATGCGCCGCAGTCGCCCGCGTCGCATCCTTTCTTCACCTCGAAGTGGTCGTGTTCACGGAGCATGGTGCGCAGGCACTGACCGGGCCGCGGAGTGACATCGGTCGGTACACCGTTGATGTCCACGATCATGACAACTCCTCGCGAATCTGCTGCGCTGCAGTGCAACTGATGTGACGGCGCCAGTCCGGAGCCCCGTGGGGGTCGTCGTACCAGTGCTGGGGACCGATGGTGGCGGCGAGCGCGTCGTCGAGTTCGCCCGCCGTCGGCAGGCTCGGAAAGCGCAGAACGAACGGACGGACGGTCGACGCGCTGACGGTGAGAACGAATTCGCCGCCCTCGTCGACCCGCCCGATCACCACGGCGGCCGATCGGCCCAGCGGCGACAGTGCGAGCTTGCGCATCGCCGTTCTCGACTGGAGTGCGTGCAGCGGAATCTCGATGCTGCGCAGCACGTCTCCCGGTCGAAGGGCGTTGGTGTGCGGGCCCGTGACCAGGTCTGCGATCGCGATGCGGTAGTCGTGATCGGGCCCATCACCCGACCACACTTGCCCGACCCCGTCGAGAGCTGCAGTCAGCGAGATCATCGCACCGGCAGGCAGGGCCAGCGCGATGTTGCCGCCGACCGTGGCGGTCTTCCAGATCTTGAACGAGGCCAACAACGCTGCTGCGCAGCGGGGAAACAATGCGGTGGCCGGCCACGGTGAGGTGTAGCGCGCCAAAGTTTCGATGGTGCACGTCGCGGCGATCTCGAGTCCGGTCTCGGTGACGGTCAACGGCTCCCAGCCCAAGGCGGTGACATCGACGAGAGTTGCCAGGTGGTCCTGTTTCTCCGAGAACAGCCAGGTACCTCCCGCGAGCACAGCGGTGTCCGGGCGTCCGGGCGGAAGGTCCGCGCGGGAGCCGGGAACGAGAATGTCGTCGACAGTACCGAGATCCATGGCCCTCGTTCACCTCGTCCTCGCCGGATGATCCACCACGCCGGCAGATCCACCACCCGATGTGTCATCTCGAACTGTAGTGAGTATCTGTTACCGATCTTCGGTCGTTCGGCGATACGCCCGAAACTCGGAGGAAACAACACACACATACTGTTTCTACCTACGAGCTCAGCTGTTTCGAGCGCGTTCAGCGAAGGCCGGGGGAGGAACAGCAGTGCAGGTCAAGGACTTGCTCGACGCCACGCAGCTCGGCATTCGATTGCTCACCTCCGATACCGACGCCCTTGGCCGCACGCTCCGATGGACGTACACGACCGATCTGCCCGATCCGTCGCGCTACATCGCCGGCGGCGAGCTGGTCATCACCGGTCTCGTGTGGCATCGAACGCCTGCTGACAGTGAGATGTTCGTCCAGGCTGTCGCCGAATCGGGGGCTTCGGCACTGGCCGCCGGTGAAGGGCTCCTCGGCCACATTCCACCCGACCTGATCGACGCCTGCGAGCGACACGGATTGCCGCTGCTCGCGGTGCCAGAGACCGTCTCGTTCGGTGAGGTGACCGAGTTTCTCGTCGGCCGTGTCACCGGAGACCGCATCGCCTCGCTGAACACCTCGCTCGTCCGGCAACGGCAGCTGCTCACCGCGATCGCGGACGGCAGAGCCCTCGACGAGTTGGCGCTGCACACCTCCAGGGAAACCGGGATGGCGTGTCTGATCTTCACGGCGACCGGACGTCGGCTGGTGGCCGAGGTCTCGGCGTTCTCCGATGCCGACGTGGACATGCTGACGGACGCTGCGCTCTCCTCCGAAAGGCTGCCCACGACAACAACTCTCAGTGACGGCGGTGTGTACAGTATCTTCGGCATCGGGCCGTCGCTCGTGCAACGGACCACGCGATGGTTCCTCGCGGTGGCGGGAGACATGACGGCGTTCCCACCCGCCATCTCCGATGCGTTCGGCCAACTCGCGGCCATCGCCGCGCTCGATCGTGCTCGACGCGAGGAGGGACGGCTGGTCCGACGCGAAATCGCCGACCAAGCAGTGGCGTTGATCGAAGCCGACAGCACCGGACCCGAAGCCCTGACGAGGCTGCGTCAGGCAGGAGTCGACCCGGATCGTTCTCTGATCGTCGTCAGGGTCGCCCACAGCGGACGGATCGACCTGCGCGAGATGCTGCGTACCGTGCTGAGCGACACGCTGACCTCTTTCGGTGGCGGATGCGTCGGATGCAGCACGCACGGCGACATCGTCGCGGTCGTCAACACCGATGACCCGAACTTCACGCACACTTTGCGAACCCGATTGAGCCGCTTGGGTTCCGGCATCGGACACAGCCGTCTGCTCGTGGGCGTCAGTTCCGAAGCGACCGGAATCACCATCGACGGCGCGCTGCGATCGGCGCGTCACGCACTCGAAGTCAGCAGGCAAGGGTCGAGCCCGGTGACCGTCACCGCGGGTGCGCAACTGACGTCGGCGGTCTCGATGCTCTCGGCTCTGCCCGACGACGTGCGTCGGTCGTTCGTCGAGCACGTTCTCGCTCCGTTGCTCGACTACGACCGGCGGACCGATGCCGGTCTGACCGATACCCTCCGTGAGTTTCTGGCCACCGGTGGATCGTGGAACAGAACAGCCGAGTCGTTGCACGTCCATCTCAACACCGTGCGCTACCGAATCAAGCGAGTCGAGGAGTTGCTGGGTCGCGACCTCAATTCCACCTCGGACCGACTCGACGTCTATCTCGCGCTTCAATCCATCCCTCGTTCGTCGGCCACCGGGGCCGCATAGGATCGAGTAATGACTGGCTTCACCGGAATACCCTTCGCGGCACTCGACTTCTACGAGGACCTCGAAGCCGACAACAGCAAGCTCTGGTGGAACGAGCACAAGGATGTCTACGACACTGCGGTCAAGGGGCCGATGACGGCGTTGCTCGCGACACTCGAACCCGAGTTCGGTGCTGCCAAGATCTTCCGCCCCTACCGTGATGTCCGTTTCTCCAAGGACAAGACCCCGTACAAAACCCATCAGGGTGGATTCGTCGCTCGCGGCGACAGTCTGGGCTACTACGTCCAGATCGACCCTGCCGGCTTGTTCGTTGCAGGCGGCTTCTACAACTCCTCGACCGACGGCGTTGCCCGCTACCGCCGCACCGTCGACGACGACGTCCGCGGAGCCGAGCTCGAGCGGATACTGGCGGCGCTGACCAAGGCCGGATACGAGATCGGCGGCGACAAGCTCAAGACCAAGCCGCGGGGATACGAGCTCGACCACCCGCGCATCGACCTTCTGCGCCACAAGTCACTCACGGCGGGCAAGCATTTCGGCTCGCCGGCCTGGCTGGAGACACCCAAGGCCGCGACGAAGGTGCGCGATGCCTGGCGAGCTCTCACCCCGTTGGTGGAATGGACTGCGGCGCTGCATACGTGAGCGCAGCGCTCTATCCGACGACAGAGTATGTCCGCCAGGCACTTCCGGCATCCGGGGCATCCTCGCGCTCGACGGTTGCCTGAATCAGACCGTACGGCCGATCGTCCGCATTGAACACCTCGAGATTGTTCTCGATGCCGAACTTGCCCAGGTCGTAGACGAAGTGATGCTTGTTCGGTGCGGACATGGTGATCTCGGCGATGAACGGATACTTCTCCAGCACCGCCTCGCCCATGGCGTACAGGGTCTGCTGCAGAGCCAGCGACTGCAGATTGGCGAACCGCTCGATCATGGCCGCCTTCACGCCCGCGTAGACGGTGTCCCACTCGACGTCGGTGGTGGTGTATCGCCACTGGGCTGTCAGCGATGTCGCCATCACCCGGTCGGTCGTAGGCTCGAGAATTGTCAGGTCGTCCTCGAGGAATCCGTGGAACTCGGAGCCCGTGGACTTGAGAATCACCATCTCCTTGAAACCGCTGATCACCCACGTCCGCTGTGCATCGCCCTTGCCCTCGACGGTCACCGCCGACGTACGGATCTCCTCACCCTTGCGTGTCCACGTGTGATCGTGCTCGACGCCGTCGATCACCGCGCGAGCCCAGGCGTATTCCTCCAGTTCGATGCGGGCACCGTCCACGGGCTCCACATCGTCGACGTAGTGGCGAGCCAGATCGAGGCCGTAGCTCTCCAGGTGCAGTAATCCCTTGGTCTTCGCGTATGCGTATGCGGTCTGCTTCTGAGTATCGGTGGGAAGCACATTGGACTGATCGCCCACCAGGTGAGCGGGGGAGAAGTCCCCACGCAGAGCACTCGAGACGTTGATGTCGTGGATCTCGTGCCGAGGCGAGTCCCGATAGATCCGCACCACACGGTTCTCCGCCTTGCCGTACTGATTGGATCCGAGGACGATCTTTCCGGTCAGGTCGGTCATGTCAGCTCCCGCGATAGGTCGAATAAGCAAAGGGGGACAGCAGCAATGGGACGTGATACTGGGCATCGGGATCGGTCACGGTGAACGAGATCGACACCTCGGGGTAGAAGCTCGGTGTCTTCGTCGCCTCGAAATAGTCGCCGGTGTCGAACGAGAGTCGGTAGATGCCCGGATCGATCGGCCCCGGTACGACTTCCCCGATGCGGCCGTCCCCGTCGGTGGTGGCGGTGGAGATCTCGCCCTTCTCGGGGTGGAACAGCCGCACCCGCATTCCCACCGCGGGTGTTCCCGAGGTGGCGTCGAGTACGTGCGTCGACAGCCCGGTCACTGTTCCGGACCCAGCATGCGGCCGAGGCGAATTCGGTTGATTTTGGCCAGTTCCACGCGGAGCACCCGTCTTTCGGTTTCGGCATCGTTGTCGAGCCTCTCCTCGAGGATAGCGAGCAGGTCCTCCGCGGATCTGCCGGTGGCGCACACCAGGTAGACGTGCCCGAACTTGTCCTCGTACGCGCGGTTTCTCGCCGCCAACTTTTCGCGTACCTCGGTGCCTGCGGTCGTCACCGCAGCCTGCTCACGTTTCGACGACGGGTTGTCGGCCTTACCGCCGATCCGGGGATGGCCGTCGAGCGCGTGGTCGATCTCCGCCTCGGGTAGCTCGGCGAGCACTCGATCTGCTCTGTCCAACAGCAGGTCTCGACTGTCGAAGGGGCGACCCTGGGCCACTCGACGGGCCCAGATCGACGATGCGCAGCACTCGTAGAGTGCATGCATCGCCTGCCGATCACTGAGCCGATTGAACCCGTCGAGCCCTATCCATTCGTGCAGCACATCTCGCTCGCTATCTGAAGTCGTTGATGCGCCCGAACCGCGCGGCCGCGATCGGGTTGGCGTCGGCCACGAGATCGTCGAACCGGTAGTTCGCGATCTTGGCGATCTCGATCATCGCGAACGACCGCTCCGCCGACGGTGCGTTCTCGACGCGCGACCACCCGTTGGCCAGGACTCGATCGTAACGTTCGGTCTCCCGTGCACAGATCACCAGCGGGAAGCCGAAGTGTTCGCGGTATTCGGCGGCGAGTTGGACGATGTTGTCGTGCTCGTCCTCCTCCAGGTTGGACAAGCCGACGTGGTCCGCCGCGTTGAGGGTGCCGGTGGCGTCCTCGCTGCCGAGATCGGGGTAGCTGTTGATCAGCTCGATCTGTTCCTCGGTGGTGCCGGCCAACAGTGCCTCCTGGAAGGCCTCGCGCAGACCGTGCGCATCGGCGAAAGGCCGCTGCTGGTAGGCGCGTTCGACAACCCACGGGGTGCCCTGCACCAAGCCGCCGAACGTGGCAGCGAAGTCCTCGGCGGACATCTCGTTGACCGTGTCGAGGGTGATGCCCTTCCCCGGACCGCCAGCGACGGCCTGACCTCGGTTGCCGATGTGGAAGAACAGCACGTTGAGCACGATCGCGGAGACCGCGCCGAGAACGATGCCACTGCCGAACAACATTTCCAGCCAATCGGGCACACCCTCGGAAACCGTCGGTTGAATGGTCACGAGCATCGCGAGCCCGAGGCTTGTGGCGACGATGATCAGGTTGCGGTGATCGGTGAAATCCACCTTCGACAGTGTCTGGATTCCGACCACGGCGACGGTCGCGAAGAGGGCGAGCGCGGCTCCGCCCAGCACCGGGGGTGGGATCGATGCGACGACGGCTGCCGTCTTGGGTAGCAGGCCGAGCAGAATCATGATGCCGCCGGCCGTGGCCACCACCCACCGGCTGCGCACACCGGTCAGGCGGACCAGGCCGACGTTCTCCGAGAAGGCCGTGTACGGGAACGAGTTGAACGTACCGCCGATGACGGTGGCTACTCCGTCCGCGCGCAGAGTCGCTGCGATGTCGTCCTTCTTGATGCGCTTGCCGACGATCTCACCCGTCGCATACACACTGCCGGTGGTTTCGACGGCGATGATGAGCATGACGACGATCATCGAAATGATCGCGACGACACTGAATTTGGGCACACCGAACAGGAAGGGCTGCGTGAAGCCGATCCAGGACGCCTCGGAGGTGCCGTCGAAATTCATGTCTCCCAGGACGAATGCGACGGCACTGCCGATCACCAGGCCCAGCAGCACCGCGATGGTGGCCATGAAGCCCTTGAAGAACCGTTGGATCAGCACGATGATCAGCAGCGTGCCGATCGCGTAGGCCATCCACCGCCCGTTGGACGGATCCTGTTCGTGAGTAGCAGGATTGGTCACTGCATCGTTGACTGCGACGGGGAGCAGCGCCACTCCGATGATCGTGATGACGGTACCGGTCACCACGGGCGGGAAGAAGCGCAGCAGCTTGCTGAAATACGGAGCCATGAAGAACGTGACGAGACCGGCGACGATGACGGCACCGTAGACGTACAGCAACCCCTCGGTGCCGCCGCCGTTCGCCATCGCGATCGCGATCACCGGAGAGACACCGGCGAACGTCACACCCTGTAGGAGCGGCAGGCGGACGCCGACCTTCCAGAATCCGACCGATTGAATGATCGATGCGATGCCGCAGGTGAACAGATCCGCATTGATCAGGTGAATCAGTTGTTCGTTGGTCAGTCCGATCGCGCTGCCGATGATGATCGGTACCAAGACAGCGCCTGCGTAGAACGCGACGACATGTTGGAACCCGTAGGCGGCAAGCTTCGGAACCGGGAGAACTTCGTCGACAGGATGGACACGTCTGCGTGTGGTGGGCTTGACGGACATGGGTGGGCACCTCGCGGAAGCAACAGGGCAGGATTCCTGCGACGCTGCAGGAGAAGTGCACTAAGAATCAGTCATCGCGCCTATCCTCGCTAGTCGAGCGCGCACAAACTTGTCGACGTACTCGAGTCGGATGTTGTGCGAACATCCAAGACTCCAATCGAGAGCGAAAGGAACGATCGTGTCGGACGTTGCCGTCGGAGTGCTACTGGCCGCCGGCGCCGGAACGCGATACGGATCGCCCAAAGTTCTCGCCCACGACGGGCTGTGGCTGAGGACAGCGGTGCAGGCACTGCGCGACGGCGGCTGCGATCGTGTGGTCGTGGTGCTGGGCGCGGCGGATGCCCCCATGCCCGACGGCGTGATCGCGGTAGACACACCCGACTGGCACCAGGGTATGAGTGCCTCCTTCACCGCCGGGCTGTCGGCGGTGTCGGACGCGGAGTACGCGGTGGTGCACGTGGTCGATACCCCGGACGTCGGACCCGAGGTGGTGCAGGCAGTACTCGCCGCAGCGCAGAAAACCGGCCTCGCCAGGGCAGTGTTCGACGGCCGCCCCGGCCATCCGGTCGTGCTGGCGCGTCGACATGTCGAGGCAGCCGTGGCATCGGCGTCGGGAGACTCCGGTGCCCGGGATTTCCTGCGGGGAAGAGACGACGTGATTGCCGTCGAATGTTCGCACTGGGCAACGGGAATCGATCACGACTATCGGTGAGCGGACACCCAGCCTGCATGCTCGACCGAGTCGGTCTCGTCATCGACTACGAGGATCGGGACCAGTAAAAGCGTCCCCGCGGGGACGCCCGATTCCGCGGATCTCGGCGGCAACGGCGTCGATCATGCCGTCGAACTGATGACCACCGGTCGGGAACTCGACCACTGTCGCCGACGGGAGAGCCTTCGAGTTCAGCGCCAGATGAGAAACGGGAACCACGTCGTCGTCCTGGCAGTGGACCAGCGTCAGGTCGGTCTCGGGCTCCGGGTCGGTGAACGCGTAGTCGGCCACGTCCCACCCACACGGAGTCCAGTCCGGCATCGCCAACAGGGTGGCCCGTGTGGGCCGTTCCCGGCGATGTTCTGCCAAGACCCCGACGAGGACCGAAGCGCCGAAGGAATGCGCAATCACCGCATCGTCGGGTCCAAGCTGGTCCAGTTGCTGCCGAACCGGCGCGGCCCAGTCTTCGAAACCCATGGCGGTGTCGGACAGCTCCGGCATCCGAAGGTCGAGGCGCAGAGCTCGAGCCAACCCGTGCGCCAGCTCCGCGTCGTCGAGAAATCCGCCGGCACCGTGAACGAACAGAAGTCGACCGACCATGCTGGGTTCCTCTCCTCGGCAATGCTGTCATCGAAGAAGACCGAATCGGGGCCGCGAAGTCACCGGTTGACTCCGTTTCGGGGTCCGTGCGAGCATCGTCGGCAGCGTCGCGTGCCGATGACGGACTGCGTCAGGCATGGAGGCGTCGTACTGCCCAGGAGGCAGCGCATGTCCATTTCGTTCGATCACACCATCATCGTTGCGAAGAACAGTTCCGATTCTGCGGCATTCTTTCGCGACGTGTTCGCACTGCCAGAGGCGCCGTCATGGGGGCCGTTCGTCAACGTCCAACTCACCGACGGCACGCTCGTTCAATTCGCCGAGCCCCCTTTCGATGATATTCAGTTTCAGCACTATGCGTTTCGGGTCAGCGACGATCTGTTCGACGCGGCCTACACCAGGCTGGTCGACCGGGGCGTCGAGCACTGGGCCGATCCTCGGATGACCGAACCCGGCACTGTCAACACCGACCACGGTGGCCGCGGAGTGTACTTCCGCGACCCGACCGGGCACTTCTTCGAGATGCTGACGCACTCGTACCTGCCGACGCCGGGTGAGCCGGTACCGTAGCCATTGTGACCGAGCAGCAGCATGTTTCGATGACGAGGGCCGCCTACGACACCGTCGCCGAGAGCTACGCCGACCTCGTTCGTGACGAACTCGACGGGCGACATCTCGAGCACGGACTGTTGGCGACATTCGCGGACCGAGTGTCGAGCGGCGGCGTTCTCGAAGTGGGATGCGGAACCGGCCGCATCACCGAACATTTGCACCGTCTCGGCGTCGACGTAGCAGGAATGGATTTGTCGCCCAACATGATCGAGGTCGCGCGGCGCGAACACCCATACCTGCGATTCGAGGTCGGATCGATGGAGGTAATGGACGCGGGGGACAGCACCCTGGCGGGGATCGTCGCCTGGTACTCGATCATCCACACTCCACCATCGCACCTGCCTGCCGTGTTCGCCGAACTGCATCGAGTGCTGAGGCCGAACGGTCCACTGCTACTGGCATTTCAGTCCGGCGACGAGCGAGTGCGGCTCGAACATGTCTACGGACATTCGGTCTCGTACGACGCATACCGACTCGACCCCGACGCGGTCGTGAGCATGCTCGTCGACGCAGACTTCGAGGTGGACGTGCGCGTGCATCGAGCTCCGATGGGATACGAGTCGACATCGCAGGCATTTCTGTTGGCCCGCAAGCGAACATCGTGACGTCTCGAGACCGGTAGGATTTGCCCGATGCATGCACCCCGCCCACGCGTTCTCTTCGTCACCGACCTGGCGTATCTGTCGAAGGGCCGACGCTATTGCGACAAAGATATTTTTCTGTCGTCACAGCTCCGCGAGTGGGTCGACATTGCGCTGTGTCATCCACTCGAAGCGCGTGCGCTGATGGACGCCTTCGATGTTGTCGTGGTCCGGAACTCCGGGCCCGTGCTGGGTTACCAGGATGCTTTCGACGCGTTTGCTCGTCGTACGCGCGAGAACGGAACGAGGGTCTTCACCCAGCTCACCGGGAAAGGCGACCAGCGAGGGAAGCAGTACCTGGTCGATCTTTTCGCAGATGGTTTTCCGGTCATCCCTACCGTCGACGACCCGCAGGACGTCTCGCGTTTACCCGAGGTGAATACCTATGTGGTGAAACCGAAATGGGGTGCCGACTCGATCGGCATGCGTCATGTCGAGCGCGCCGAATTATCGGAAGCAGAGCCGGGCAGCCTGATTCAGCCGCGAATCGATTTCGTGTACGAAGTGTCGTTCTACTTCATCGACCGCACGTTGCAATACTCCTTGTACGCTCCGGACCCCGGCCGACGCTGGGACTTGGAGCCGTACTCGACTACTGCTCAGGACGAAGAGTTCGCGCAACGATTCGTCGACTGGAACGACATCGACCACGGAATCACCCGGGTCGACGCATGCCGCACCGCCGACGGAGCGCTGCTGTTGGTCGAGCTCGAAGACCTGAACCCGTACCTTTCACTCGACCGGCTGCCCGAGATGCCACGTCGAGAGTTCGTGAACAACATGGCGCAGGCAATCCTGGCACTGAACGCCCAACCGTAGCGGGCGCAACCAGTCGGGTACAGCACGCTCGTCGCTCTCGATTCGGTAGCGTCGAGGCCGCGAAAGGTGGTGGCCGATGCCGATCACGGTGCTGCACATCTCGGCCGCGCTGCTGTCGGTTCTGCTCGGGGCCGTGATTCTGCTCGCGCGCAAAGGGACGCCGCGTCACCGGCGCTGGGGGCGTGTGTACGGCGTCGCCCTGCTGGTGATGGTCGCGTCGTCGTTCTTCATCACCGACCTGCGGGGCGGCTGGAGCGTGTTTCATGCAGTGTCGATCCTGACGGCCGCGCTGGTGCTGTTCGGGTGGTGGCAGCCCGTGTTCGGGCGCTCTCGAGCGGGTTGGGTGCGACGGCACATGCTGTCGATGCAACTGTCCTACCTGGTGCTCATCGTGACCGGAACGGCCCAGTTCTTCGATTACCTGCCTCTTCCGAACGACGCTCTCAACGCCATCGTTTTTCTGCAGTTGCCCCTGATGGTCGGGATCGTGGCAATCATTCGACGTAGTCGACGACCTATCGGTTCCCACGATTCGCTACCGTCTTCTCCGTGATTCTCGGACCGCACGATGCAGTGTCCCGTCGCCCCGCGAGGATCGTCGTCGCGGGGACATCCGGTTCCGGAAAGACCACGCTGGCCGCTCGCATCGGGTCCTTGCTCGACATCGAACACGTCGAGATCGACAGCTTGTTCCACGGCCCGAACTGGACGCCGCGTCCGACGTTCGAGCGCGATGTCGACGAGTTTCTTGCACGCCCGTCGTGGGTCACCGAGTGGCAGTACAACATCGTCCGTGACCGTCTCGCCGATCGAGCCGAGCTGTTCCTGTGGCTCGACCTACCGCGTCGAACAATCATCCGGCAGGTCATCGTTCGCACACTCCGTCGTAGGTTCGGTAGGCAGGAGCTGTGGAACGGGAACATCGAACCGCCGTTGCACCGAATCTTCTTCGATCGCGAGTACATCGTCCGGTGGGCCTGGAGCACCTACCGGTTGACGACCGAGCGGGTGCAGCGACTGAGTGTGCGCTGCCCAGAGCTGACGATTGTTCGCTTCCGTTCGCACCGGGATGTGGACGCGTGGATCGCGCACCAGCTGATTCCGCTGACGTGACAGGTGCTGTCAGCAGCCCAATTGCGTTGCGAGAGACTCGATCGAGTCGACGCTGTAGGTCCAGTCCGACTCCGCAACGAGGTCGGCAGTCTGACTCGGCCCGTGTTCGAGTGGACGGGCGACGAATGCAGTTGCGAAGCCACAGTCCGCGGCCGCAGCGAGATCGCTGTTGTGTGCGGCCACCATCATGCACTCGCTCGGCTCGACACCCAGAATGTCCGCGGTGCGGAGATACGCGTCGGGCATGGGCTTGTACGCCTGTACCGGTTCCGCGCCGAGGATCGCATCCCAGGGCAGTCCGGCATTCTTGGCCATGTCCAGCAGCAGCGAGATGTTTCCGTTGGAGAGCGGAGCGACGATGAATTCGGTGCGGAGCCGGGTGAGCCCAGGCACCGAGTCCGGCCATGGATCCAACCGATGCCAGGCGTGATTCAAGGATGCGACATCACTGTCGTCGAGCCGAACATCGAACTCCGACAGTACGACTCGAAGAGACTCGAGATGCAGTACATCGAGTCGGGTGAACGGTCGACTGCCCGATCGAACCTGTTCCATCGCCGGTTGATACAGGCTGCGCCAGCGGTCGGCAAATGCATGGCTGTCGACGTCGGAACCACACACCGATTCGACCTCGCGGGCCACGCTGGTGCGCCAATCGACCACCGTGCCGAACACATCGAACAGAAGCGCCTTCAACGATCCTTCTTCTTTTTCTTCGAATTCTTCGAGTGACCGCCTGCGGACAGCAAGGCACCGGCGAGGGGAATGAGAAGGAAGAAGAGCCAATTCTGATCGAAGTCGGTGAGGAAGAACAATGCCAGTGAACCGAAGATGACCAGGGGCATCACCACTGCGCGCCAATCGATTCCGGCACCGCCCTCGGCCGGTGCCGGAGACTTCCCGAGCTGGGCGGGTGTGTGCGACGTCGAAGTAGCGGGGAGATCGACGAATACCTTGTCGATCTCCCCACGCGTCGTCGCCGAAGCAACGACGGCGCTGCGCTCGTCGAATTCGGGCACAGTCAGCCGCCCCTCACTGAAGTGCAGGCTCAGTGCCTCGAGGGCCTTCTCCCGATCGGCCGTACCGATCCGAATTTCCGGAAGCTCGGACATCGCTACGTCATTTGATCTCTGCGAGGACGGTGCCTTGGGTGATGGCGTCGCCTGCGGTGACGGTCAGGCCGGTGATGGTGCCTGCTTTGTGGGCGTTGACGGGGTTTTCCATTTTCATCGCTTCGAGGACGGCGACGAGGTCACCGGCGGCGACTTCCTGGCCTTCTTCGACGGCGACTTTGACCACGGTGCCCTGCATCGGTGCGGTGACCGAGTCTCCGGAGGCGGCTCCTGCTCCGGCACCGCCGCGGGTACGGGCTTTGGGTTTACGCCGCACCGCACCGGCATTCCCGCCGTTGTTGCCGCCGAGGGACAGTTCCCCGGGCAGGGAGACCTCGACACGTCGGCCCCCGACCTCGACGACGACGGACTGGCGGGGTAGTGCGTCGTCGTCGTCGATCGGCTGGCCGGCGGTGAACGGGGGTACCTGGTTGTCCCATTCGGTTTCGATCCAGCGGGTGTGCACCGCGAACGACTCGCCGTCGCCGATGAACGCGGGATCGGAGACCACCGCAGCGTGGAACGGGATGACCGTCGCCAACCCGTCGACGGTGAACTCCGCGAGCGCGCGGCGCGAGCGTGCGAGGGCTTCGTTGCGGGTGGCTCCGGTGACGATGAGTTTGGCGAGCATCGAATCGAACTGGCCACCGATCACACTGCCGGATTCGACACCGGAATCGACACGCACTCCGGGGCCGGAGGGGGCGGTGAAGGTGGTGACCGGTCCGGGGGCGGGCAGGAACCCGCGGCCGGCGTCTTCGCCGTTGATCCGGAACTCGAACGAATGCCCGCGTGGTTCCGGGTCCTCGGTGATGGACAGTTCTTCGCCGTTGGCGATCTTGAACTGCTGCAGCACGAGGTCGATGCCGGAGGTTTCTTCGGTGACGGGATGCTCGACCTGCAGTCGGGTGTTGACCTCCAGGAACGACACGAGGCCGTCTTGGCCGACGAGGTATTCGACCGTCCCGGCTCCGTAGTAGCCGGCTTCGAGGCAGATGGCTTTGGCGCTGGAGTGGATTTCTTTGCGTTGGGCGTCGGTGAGGAACGGGGCGGGGGCTTCTTCGACGAGTTTCTGGAAGCGGCGTTGCAGGGAGCAGTCGCGGGTACCGGCGACGATGACGTTGCCGTGTTGGTCGGCGATGACCTGGGCTTCGACGTGGCGTGGCTTGTCGAGGTAGCGTTCGACGAAGCATTCCCCACGCCCGAATGCGGCGACGGCTTCGCGGGTGGCCGAGTCGAACAGTTCGGGGATTTCTTCGCGGGTGCGGGCCACTTTCATGCCGCGCCCGCCGCCACCGAATGCGGCTTTGATGGCGATGGGGAGGCCGTGTTCGTCGACGAACGCGAGGATTTCGTCGGCGTCCTTGACCGGTTCGGAGGTGCCGGGGACCGACGGTGCCTTCGCGCGGGCGGCGATGTGGCGGGCGGTGACCTTGTCGCCGAGGTCGCGGATGGACTGGGGGGACGGTCCGATCCAGATCAGTCCGGCGTCGATCACGGCCTGGGCGAAGTCGGCGTTCTCGGAGAGGAATCCGTAGCCGGGGTGGATGGCGTCGGCACCGGACTTGGCGGCGGCGTCGAGGATCTTGTCGATCACCAGATACGACTCCGCCGATGTCTGCCCACCGAGGGCGAAGGCTTCGTCGGCCAGGCGTACGAACGGGGCATCGGCATCGGGCTCGGCATACACAGCGACACTGGCCAACCCGGCATCGGCGGCCGCCCGGATCACCCGCACCGCGATCTCACCACGATTGGCGACAAGAACCTTGGTGATCTGAGCACTGGCATGGCTGGGCACTGAGCCTCCTACGGATGTATTTCTCGCGTGCATCGTTGCGAACGTCACGTCGGAGTCTAAGCACCGGCACTGTCATCGCTGCAATCGGTCCACACAGCTGCAGTGCATCGGTGGCGAGCCGCCGGGGGCTACTGATTGGTAGCGATCTGACCGGAGTCGAGATGCCCGATATCGGAGCGCTCGTCGCTCGCGACAGGGAACCGGGCCGTCCCGGTGTCCGCGACATCGGTCAACAGTGCGCGGAAGGCACCGACGTACTCGTGGACCCGCGCGGTTGCCTGCTCGGTGTTGGGGTAGCGCGCCGCGATGTTCATTCCCTGCGGTGTGCGATTGATCCAGATGTAGACGTCGTGCTGATACTGCTTACTACGCAGGGCTCGGGCGTTCCAGTCCGGCCAGTGCTCGGCGGCCGGTGCGAACCGGACATCCATGAACGACACGACGAAACGCGGGCGGGCGGAGTAGCCGAGAGTGGTGAACACGCGATCCAGAGGAACGCGGGCGATCGGTTTGGTTTTCTTCACCTCGGCCGAGGCCGCTGCCACCACCGAGCCGAACGAGTCCGTGCCGGCGATGTCGAACGATATGGGGCACAGTCCGACGAACCAACCCAGCGCGGATGCCCATTGGGGCTCGTCCCGGGTGTGGACCGGAGTCACCGTGCGAAAGCGAGTGCCGCCGCCCAGTTCGGAACCGGTGATGGCCAGCACTGCGAGCAAACCGGCGAACAGGCTGTGCCCGGTCTTGCGGCACGCGACCGAGAACGCGTCGGCCTGATCGGGGTCGAGCACCCACGCGGACAAACCGCCCTGGGGCAGATCGTCCGGGCTCGGATCACCGATGTCGAGGGGAAAGGCAGGTAGCTCGCCGTCGCCGTCGACGAGAAAGTCCCGCCAGATCCGCACAGCGTCGTGCGAATGCTCCAGTTCCGCATTCCTCTCGCGTTCGGAGGAACCGAAGTCGAGGTAGCTGCCGGCCTCGAAGAGGGCGGCAGGCGCACCGCCGAGTTCTTCTCCGTACAGAGCAGCGATCTCGTGGGCCACCAGCACCGTGGACAGCCCGTCGATGATCGAGTGATCCGCTGCGAAGAACACGGTGATCGGACGCGTCTCGTCCACCGGTTCGAGCGTCACGAAGGCATAGGCCGGCCAGATCAACGGCGAGGTGAACTCGTCGAAGAGATACTGCAGGTGCTCGAAGACCTCGCTCGATTGCGCGCACCGCTCCTGCTCGACCTGCCAGATGTCGATAGCTCCCTGTGCGGCGGTCACCCGCGTCATCTCGCCCGTCACCTCGTCGATCGACGCGCTCGAACGCATCGCCTCGTGCCGGTCTATCCAGTTCAGAACTGCCCGGCGAAACGCAGGCTTGTCCAAGGGGCCCGCGATCTCGAAGGCCGCGCCGAGCCATGACTCACGACCGCGACGAGGACTGCTCAGGCTCGTCCGCAGGTGTGCCTCGTGGACGTAGGACGTCGGCCTGGCGTCGGGCCGCCACCCTGCCGCTTCCGGCGTGCGGGCCTGCGGGCCGACGCTGGGTATCCACTCGGTGAGCGTGCCCGCGGGAACCGCGTAGTCCGCCAACTCCGTGAACTCCATATCGGCAGCAACCAACCTTCGTCGTACGCATCGGGGGACAGGGCCCTTGCAGCCCTGCCGCGGAGTCTAACGACGACCCGTTGTATCGATCAAGACGACGGCGCGCTACCGTCGCCCGTCAACGCAGGTGACGCTTGATCCGCGCCAGCATCGCCGACATTCCGCGCAGTCGTAGCGGGCTGACCGCGTCGCTCAGCCCCAGCGCCGAGTAGAAGTCGTCCGGCACGTCGAGGATCTCCTGTGCGCTGAGACCGTCGAGTCCCTGCGCGAGGATCGAGGCGAACCCCCGCGTGGTCGGCGCTTCCGGCGGGGCGCTGAAGTACAACTGGATCCGCGCCGGATCTCCCGCGTCGACCGACAGGAACAGCGGAGACTGGCACTCCGGCACCGGTTCCATCGCATCCTGGGCCAGGTGCTCGGGCAGCGGAGGCAGTTCGCGACTGAACTCCAGCAGCAGCTGCAGTTTGTCCTGGCCCTCCACTGCGGCGAAGTCCTCGACGATCTCGGCCAGCGATTCCGGAAGGGAACTCATCGAGCCGCCGGAGCCGATCCGGGCTCCTCGCCCTTGGCGATCGGGACGCGAACGGCGTTGCCCCATTCGGTCCACGAGCCGTCGTAATTGCGAACCGAGTCGTATCCGAGGAGGTGGGTCAACACGAACCAGGTGTGACTCGACCGCTCACCGATGCGGCAGTAGGCGATCACCTCGTCGGTCGAGGAGGTGTCGGAGTAGATCTCGTCGAGTTCCTTGCGGGAACGGAAGCGTCCGTCCGGTGCAGCCGCCTTGGCCCACGGGATGCTCACGGCGGTGGGGATGTGGCCTCCTCGCAGCGCGCCTTCTTCCGGGTAGTCGGGCATGTGGGTGCGCTCGCCGGTGTACTCGGCGGGGGAGCGAACGTCGATCAGTGGCACGGTGCCGAGCGAGCCGAGCACGTCGGAGGCGAACGCACGGATGGGTGCGTCGTCACGCTCGACTACCGGGTAGTCGGTTGCGGGGAACTCGGGGACATCGAGCGTGGTGTCACGGTTCTCCGACAGCCAGGCGTCACGACCTCCGTCGAGCAGACGGACGTCCTGATGGCCGAAGAGGGTGAACACCCACAGTGCGTACGCGGCCCACCAGTTGCTCTTGTCGCCGTACACGACGATGGTGTCTTCTCGCGAAATACCCTTGCGGCTCATCAGTGTCGAGAACTGCTCGCCGTCGATGTAGTCGCGGGTGACCGGATCGTTGAGGTCGAGATGCCAGTCGATCTTGACGGCACCGGGGATGTGGCCGACGTCGTAGAGCAACACGTCCTCGTCGGATTCGACGACGCGAAGGCCGGGGGTGCCGAGATGAGCGGACAGCCATTCGGTCGATACGAGACGATCCGGATGCGCATAGTCGGCGAACGTTGCGTTGGAATCGGTTGGTACAGGCACGTATCGGCTCCTACGGAAGATATTCGGCTCGCGGCCCGCCCGGGGGTGAACGGACTGCACTGTCGATCCTATGCGGAATCGGTTCGTCAGGGCGTCAGGGCAGCGATGTCGGGCTTCGTTGTGCAGGCCCGCATGAGGGCGACGAGTTCGGCGGTGAACGCGGCCATCACCGCGCGTGCCGTGGGTGTGTCGGGGAAGCGTGCTCGCAGGGCCAGTCCCGAGGGGGTGCGGGAGACCCAGAACTGGGCGTCGTCGGACACCGTGGCATTGCTGATGTGGTGTGCGTTCGAGTCCTCGAAGAGTTCGTGTCCGTCGATTCTCGTGTAGTCGATGTAGGACACCATGAACACGTCTCGACGCGACAGCGTGAACGCATCGCCGAGATTGGCCAACACCTGGGGGATCGGGACGGTGCTCAACGGCAGTGCTGCCCGAAACGCGCTGTGGGCGGCGGTGATCGTGTCGGAGAGGTGGGTTCCGACCTCGACGGTCATGGGGGCATTGGTGGTGAACCAGCCCAGGGCTCGCGACCACTTCTGCTGATGGCGGGTGTGCAGCGGGAACAGAAACGGCATGCGGCTCGGTCCGCCGATGGCGGCACCGGCCTGCGCGATGGCAGCGACGACGCCTGCGAACATGCCGGCTCCCGATCCGGCGCAGAGCTGCTCGAATTCGAGGGTGTGCCGCGCATCGAGCACGGGGGTGAGCGCCGTTGCCTGTGGCGCGGCGTCACCGTCGGCGAGGCCGAGGTCGAAGGGGAAACGCGGCGTGGTGCCCCCGCACTCGGTGAGAAAGTTCGCCCACCGCACCATGCGCTCGTCCGCGGGATCGACGCGCGGCTCGGTTGCCTCGATGCGGCAGTACTCGACGAACCCACCTACCGGAGGCAGGTCCACGTCCGGTCTCGACGGGCAGCGACGGTGGGCGTCGTACAGGGTGTGTATCTCGTCGACGACCACGGCGATGGACATGGCGTCGACGTTGGCGTGGTCGAATGCGCACAGCACGGTCGAGGTGTCCGGCCGGTCGATGCCGAAACAGGTGTACGACGGGAATTGCCGTGCATCACAGTGTAGTTGGAGTGCGCTTCGGAGCTGATCCCGAAGCGTGGACGCCGACGCGACAGCGGATCGAGTGGACTGCCGCATCTCGACGGCACCCGGCTCGTAGAGCGTCCGTTCGACCCCTGCCGTTCTGCGGACGAACGCACTGCGCAGGGTGTCGTGGCGGTCGATCAAACGCTCGAATGACCACCCGAGTGCTTCGATATCGATGCTGCCCTGGACATCGAAGGACCCGGCGATCCAGACGCGCTCGGCCTTCTCCAGATCGCCCAGGTGAAACAGCTGGTTGAACGACGGTGGAATGGGCGAGGGTCGCGGATCGCCGGTGACGACGGCGGTGAACTCGATCAGCGCACCCGCACGCGGGGTGAACTCAGTGATCGAGGTGACCCGCACCGGCCGGCTCCTGAACGAGATGGTCGAGCGTGATGTCGTAATCACCCTCGCGGGCAATGGTGTTCAGCACGTGCGCGAGGTGGTCGTGGTATCGCTGCACCGCAGCGGCGGCGACCTCGGTATCGGGGGTTTGTGCCACCAGATACAGGTGCTCACCGTCTCGGTTGATCCACATCGATGCGTTGGACGTCGAACCTTCTCCGGTGAAGTGCTTCGCGCGTGTGTCGGCGTCTCGCCCGACGCCGGGGAACCAGCGAAAGTCGATGTACGAGAGCATGTTCGGGCTGACCGCCAGCTCGCTACCCAGAGTGCCGTCGGCAGCCAGAGCGCCGAGTACGGCGTGCACCGGGGCCTCGGCGATCTGTTTGGCCTCCTCGAAGCCTCGGTGCGCCAGGGCCGCGACGTCGGAGAACGTGTCGTGTCCTGCCACCTCGAACGCGACCGGAGCGAAATTGACGAACCACCCCTGAGACTGTCCGTAGTCACCGTGGTGCCGGGTACTCAGTACGGTGATCCCGAAGTAGTCGGTGGCACCGGCCAATTCGAAGTCGGTGATCCCGACGGCGGCGAAGATGCCGCTGCTCATCCGGGCCCCGGCGGCCTTGCATGCGGCGTCGAATGCGGCAGTCAGGTCCTTGTCCAGCAAGTGACGTTCGACGATGCGAACCGGGGCTTTCTCACCGGGTGCGAGCCCGAGGTCGAGTGGGAATCGGGGCATCCGGCCGTCGTGCCGGGTGAAGATGTCTCGCCAGGCGGCGATTTCGGGAGCATCGGACCCGAATGTTGCCGCTCGTGCCCGTTCGTCGGCGGCGTAGGTCAGATGGCTACCTGCTTCTGCAGGTTCGGGTACCTGTGCTCCGGTCTCGAGGGCGTACAGATCGGCCAATTCGCTGATGACCAATGCCTGCGAACCGCCGTCGGTGAACGCATGGTCGGCACCGTAGTGCAGGGTGAAGCTACCGGGCCTGGCGACGACACCGACGACGAACCCGGGCCAGACGTCCGCGGTTGCCTCGGACGAGAACCGTTGGCGCACATAGCGTTGGAACTGCTCGTCGTCAGTCGCATGACCGGCGTCCGACACCTCGAACGCGGCTACCTCGGGGGTGGCGAGATGTCGAACGACGGTGTTGTTCTCGATCTCGAACCAGCAACGCAGGCCCTCGTGACGCACTACGTAGGCGGCCAGCGCGCGGCTCATCGCGTCCGTGTCCACGTCACCGTCGATCTCGGTTGCGACCCCGGTGTAGGCGGTGTGAACATCGCCGCGTTCGCGTGCCGCCCAGGCCGCCTTCAGATGGTCCTCCTGGAGAAACGACGGCGGAGTCGAATCGGCCGGTGCCGCAGCGGCGATCGCTTCGGCCGCCGCCGTCGGATGCCACTCGAGCAGACGGCCGGGAGCGGGATTCCACCTGCCCATTGCGGTGATGATCATCGTCGCTTCATCCTTTTCGGTTGGGGCCGCGGCCCGATTCGATGGCTCACTCTGCGGCGACGACCACCGACTGCGAGGCCGACGTGAGCACCGTATCGGCACCGCAGTCGGAGTCGATCACCGCCGTCAACACTGCGACGAACTCGGTGATGAAACGGTGGACGTTGGTGGATGCAACATCCGAACTGGGGAAGCGCGCGGAGATGTTGAGGCCTTCGAGCGTCCTGTTGACCCAGAAGTACACCTCGTCGTCGGCGTGGCAGTTGCTTCGCAGAGCCCGGCCCTTGCGGCCCTGCCACTGCGCGGCGTCCGGAAGGAACCGAAGGTCGATGTACGAGACCACGAATCGGGGAATCTCCGTCGACTCGAGGATCTGGGCGATCTTCGAGTACGGCATACGTGCCAGACCCTTGTTGGCCGCGCCCGCAGTTGCCGCGGCTTCGAGTGCCTCCCCGAAGGTGTGAGCGTTGTCGAGCTCGATCTCCATGGGCAGGATGCCGACGTACCACCCGACCGACGCAGCCCACTTCTGCTCGTCTCTGGTGTGCATCGGCATCACGGTGCGCAACGACGAGCGGCCGGACAGGCGCGAGTTCGTCAAGGCGAGAGCCGCGAGTATTCCGGCTTGCATGTTGTACCCGGCGGTACGGCACGCAGAGTTGAAGGCATCCGACTGGTCGGACGTCAGCAACCACGACGAGATGCTGCTCTGAGCAGCTGGATCGGCGGCAGCGGGTGCCCCGTCGACCGTCACCGGCAGTGGGAAGGCGGGGAAGCGTCCGTCCTCCACCGACAGAAATTCCTGCCAGGTGCGCACTGCACTGTGGTCGCTGGTCAGCGTCTCGCCGAGAGTCCTCTCGGACTGGCTGAAGTCGACATAGCTACCTACTTCGGGTAACTCCGGGTCGATGCCGTCGAGGGCGTGTGCGTACAGGCGGTCGATCTCGTTGATGGCATAGATCTGGCTGTAGGCGTCCATCACCGAGTGGTCGGCGGCGAACGCGAGCAGGAACGACTCTCCCGGCCCGTTCGCCAGAGCGCGGGATGCGTCGTCCGGTTCGATGGTGGCGAGGACGAAGTGCGGCCACGCCGTCGGAGACACGGTTTCGCCGAACCAGGAGTGCAGGTGGCTGAAGACCTGAGTCTCGGTCCGGGGTTCGGTGTGTGCCCGATCGGTCACCTGCACCGCATCTGCCGGAGCGGTGTGGCGCAGCCACGAACCGGATTCCTCGTCGCGCCGAACCTTGGTGCGAAACGCCTCGTGGCGAGCCATGTATGCGGCGATCGTTGCGCGCACTGCCTCGACGTCGTAGCGGCGATGAATCTCGAACACCGTGCCGATCCACGAGCCCGGTGCGCTGCGCTCGCAATGGTCCTGGTGCGTGAAGGACAGGCCGCGGGGGTCCGGCGCCCAGCGGTCGTCGTCGACGCGGGGGACCCACTCGGTCAGGCGACCGGCGGGGAGGGGGTAGTCGGCGAGTTCGGTGTATTCCATGGGAGTCCTCTTCCGTTCCGGGCTCGGTCAGCGATGTTCGGCGTTCGTTCGGTATTGAGTGTCCGATTACGGTTGAGCCGCGCGTGTAAAGCAGCGGAGCGGTGCCCGTCGCGTCGACTCGTCGTTTATGTGTTTGCTGTTGGATTGCTGCTTTCATCATTGAAAGAACAACGTCATTGCCGTCGACCCGAAGTGAGTCCAGAACACACGATAGGGCGAAACCAAAATTATTTCGCTACGCGTAAAAGTAATACTTCTCACTGTCGAGCGTCTTGACCTGTCGATCCCGGATCTCCTGCCGAAGACGCCCCGACTGTCCTATCGTACGACTGCATCACTGTTTCTGCTGGTCTTCTTCATGAATGTTCACAGGGAGAGTGTGGTGCGGCACGGCTCGGACGACGGACTACGAGCCACATCACTGGATGGGCCGAACATGATGCGGGGCACAATTCGGCGTGCATATCACTGCACCTATTGTCGATTGCTAATACGTGGTAAGTGGCGAATTCTCACCGCTGCCTCGGTGTCGGAGATGTAGTACGTTCGGCGCGTGACTCGAATTGGATTTGCCGATCACCTATTCTTGAGAATGCACCACGGCATCGGATATCCCGTCTATAACCAGTTTTTGTGGTGGTTCGACGAAACCGTCCGGCGCGACGACCTGGAAAATCTACGCAACAACCTGTCCGACGGTTTGCTTGCGCGCCGAGTGGTCTCCTCGAGAGTGCCGACTGCTCGTGCTCGATGGGTGCGATCACCCGTCTCCCATTCACTGGACTTTCACTCGCAGTTCATCGACGAGGCCGACATACCGGCGTGGGCCGACGGCCGTCTCGATCCCGACATCGACCCCGAAACCGGTCTCGGATGGCGTCTGGCGGCGGCACCGGTGTCGAACGGCGGGACGGTCGTGTCCTTGGTCGCGTCGCACATGGTCGCCGACGGCGGTGCGCTGATCGAAGCAGTCCGTGCTGCGAACAACCGGTCGAAACAAGGCCGGTTGGCTCCTGACGCCGACGGCATCGCAGCCATCGGCTCGGACCTCAGAGACGCCGCAGAGCAAGCGTGGTCCGTCGCTGGGTGGCTGGTGAACGCCGCCGCCGACGCACTGCCGATCCCGACCCGAACCGAACCCGACGCGGTCGTCCCACGATCCCGCCCGACCCGGTCACAGGTGCCCGCCGACGCGATGGACTCCGACTGGGTATCACCTCACGCCGTGGCAGAGGTGAACGCGGGTGCCTGGACCGCAGCCGCCGAGCGATGGGGTGGTACGTCCAATTCGCTGTTCATCGCCGTCCTGACGGCAGCGTCCGGGAACGCCGGACGTGCCTCGATCGGCGACTCGGTGCAGTGGTCTCTGCCGGTCAGTGACCGCACCCCGGCCGACACCCGTTCCAACGCCACCAAGATCGTCAAGATCGACGTCCCCGTCACCGACGCCTCGGACCGCGACCTGACGACGATTCGGTCGATCAGCAAGGCGGCGTTCACCGCTTTCGCCGTGAGGCAGGCCGAAGGGCAGGCACCCACAGGCATCTCGCAGGCCCTTGTCCAAATGCTGCCCGACGCCGTGGTTGCGCGTGTTCCGCAGCCGCGAGACGGTGCCGAAGGGCTCGCGTCCAACCTCGGTGTCCTCCCCGAGGACTTCACCACGGTGGCCGGCGTTCGGGCTCGTGCAGTCTCGGGCAGGGCGACGTTCGCGGGAGCCGATGCCGCATTCGCCCGGTCGCTCGACGGTGGTCTCACGGCCTGGGTGTGCGAGACGGGATCGAGCGTGACCGTGACCGTGCACGCCATGGATCCCGATCGCTTTGCCGACGAGGACGTCCTGCGTGAACACCTGACCGAGGCGTTCGCTCGATGGGAGCTGTCCGCGCGTTTCTGGTGACTGCGTCAGCGGTCGCGCGCGGCGGCTTCGGCGATGTCGGCAGCTGCAGCCACCGCCGTTGTGGTCGGGGCAACGACGTCGGCGAGTCGACGCGCCGCCTGCCTGGCGCGGTCGGTAGTGATATCGGTAATGGCCTGCTGCAACACGGATTCGGTCAGTGTCGAGAACTTCGTGCTGGCTCCGGCTCCGATCCGTCGTAGAGCGGTTCCCCAGTACGGCTGATCGGCGCTGAACCAACACACGAGCGTCGGTAGACCCGCCCGCGCAGTGGCCGCCGTCGTACCCGCGCCGCCGTGGTGCACCGCGGCGAGGCACTGCGGAAAAACAGTCCCATGATCGACCGAATCCACGATCTTGATGCTGGAGTTCGTCCGAGTCGCAACAGAATCGGCACCGACGAGGTTGCTCCAGCCGGCACAGACGAGAGCACGAACACCGAGTCTTTCCACGACGTTCTCGATCATGCGCAGGAGGGCGGCCGGGTCGGGAACAGGCATGCTGCCGAATCCGAAATACACCGGTGCCGAGCCGGCCTGCAGCCATTCCTCCAGCGTGGGATCGGCCTCGAAGCGTCCACTGCTCAGGCCGAGGAATCCGACGAACGGACGAAGCGGTCCCCATTGCTCGGCGAGCCCTGGGAACAGCGCCGACTCGTAGGCCTGAATCTCGACCCCGCCGTAGCGTTCGGAGCGAACGGGCAACGAATCGCCGGTCGGTGCCATTCCGAGGGACACTCTCTGCGCGTTCTCTCGGGTCTTCATCGACTTCCAGCGCATCGACTCTGCCAATGCCCACATCGATCGATTGAGCCGGCCCGGCAGGGTGATTCCCGGAACCACGGGCACGACGTCGTTGCGCCGGAGTGGGCAATAGTGCAGTGCCACAAAAGCACTGCCCGCAGACTCGGCCATGTTGAAGGCCATTTCCTGCCCCAGCGAACCGGTGACGACCGCATCGCAACCTTCGGCCATCTGCTCGAGTTCGGCTGTCATTCGGTCCCAGCCGTAGTTGGCAAGCTCGGCCAGCGCTGCCAACCTGGTCCGCGGATTGCGTGATTTGATACGCACCCTGATCAGCTCGGACTCCAAGAGGCGCTGGGTGTCCGGGCCGAACGACACCACACGTATCGGGTCGCACTCGGCCGTTGTCGTGCGCGCGAAGTCCAGCAGATTCGGCGGTGCGCCGAATACCACCTCGTGCCCGCGATCTGAGAGTTCGACGCCCAGCGCCAGACCGGGCGTCACATCACCGCGGCTCCCGTTGAAGGGCATCACGAACTTCATACGGGCACTCGCAGTCGCGTCGGTTTCGGAGAGCGATCACAACCTATCAGCTTCGCTCGCAGTAGCCCGGTGCGGAAAACATATGGTGCGAAACACATTTGCGGCCCACCTGCGTCTGCACTCGCGCAGCGATAGTCTCTCGAGGTGGAAAGACTGACGTACGACGACGACCTGTTCCTCCGCATGGAATGCGTACTCGGGGTACCGGTGGTGAACCAGATCGTCTGGAAGTTCGACGGTGCCGTCGCACTCGACGCACTCGAATCGATGTGGCGAATGCTCGCCGCAGGTCCCATCGATCGATCCGTTCGGCGGACGCGGATGCCCGGAGCCCGTGACAGTTGGACGGCGGCGCGCCGATCGGCCGATCCCGTGGCGATCGGATCGTCGATCGACCGCACGGCGGTCGACAGGTGGATCGAGGACGAAGCCGCAGTGACGTTGGACCCGATCGGGGGACCGGCGTGGCGCTTGTCGGCCACCTCGGTCGACGGAGGCGGCACGATCGTGTCGCTGGTCGGCTCGCACGTGGTCGGCGACGGTGGGGCACTGACCTCTGCCGCCGCGGCTGCGCTCGCCGGACGCGCTGTACCCGACGACTTCGTACGCGTCGGACTCGATGACAGCTCCGCGTCCTCGATGACGCTCACGGGAGCCGATGTGTCCGATGGTCTCGGCCGGATCGGTGCGTCGCTCTCGGGTGCGGCACGAGCGATCGGCCGCACCGCGGTGGAGACGGCGAGGGCACGGTTCACGGCGTCGGCCGGCCGGAGCAACGCCGCGCCGGACTCCACGAGCGCCGATCCGGACCGTCCGCGCGTGTTGGTCGCACCCGAGAACGGGGCGTGGGTTCCGAGCACCGTCGTTGTCGACTGTCTTTCCTCGCAGTGGTCCGCCGCTGCAGCGAGCAAGGGCGGCAGCTCCAACAGTCTGCTGGTCGCGGTGGTGCTCGGAATCCTGACCGGAAGCGGCAGGATCACAACGGAGGACAGGGTTCGCGTCGCCCTTCCGGTCAGTACCAGGACCACGGGAGATCGGCGCGCCAACGCGACCTCCGGTGTCTCGATTCACGTCGACGCCGGAGGGGCGTACCTCGACGATCTCGGAGCTATCCGCGCATCGAGCAAGCAGGCCTTCAGAACCCAGGCCGATCGCACCGTCACGACGACGTTCGAGCTTCTCAAACCGTTGATGCAGTTGCTGCCGGACGCGATCGTCGCCAAGCTCGCCGCGTCGGGATCGGCACCGCTGTGCCTGTGTTCGAATCTCGGTGCACGAGGCGTCGCGCTGCGCACCATCGGCGGTGTCGACGCCACCGCGGTGGCGATGAGGTCGATCACGCAGAACACCGATGTCGACCTGCTGCGCCGCACCGGCGGCGGCGTCAGCGCCTGGTGGAACGAATCGGGGGAGCGCGCGACACTCTGCGTCACCGGGCTCGATCCGGACAGGTTTCCCAGCAAGGAGCACCTGCGTGGGCTCGTCGAGGCGGAGTTCGAACGCTGGGGCCTGACGCCCGAATTCTGGTGACCTCGAGACAAGTCACAACTGCAGGCGAGGACGGATTTTCGACCGGATCGCCGGTGCGGCTATGCTTTCCGACTGTTCGAGTGTTCGAGCAGGTGTGAGAAAGGGGAGCGATCCATGGCAGTGGTCGTGTTGTTCGGGTCCGAGACCGGTACGGCCGAGGAGGTCGCCGACAAGATTGCGGACGTGCTGAGCGATCATGACGCCGAGGTACGCGACATGCTCGAGTACGAGGTGTCCGACATCGACACCGACGACTTCCACGTCGTCGTCTGCTCCACCTACGGAGACGGCGAACTCCCCACCGGTGCAGAGCCGTTCTTCGATGCACTCGTCGAGGACGCTCCGGATCTCGCCGGACTGCAGTTCGCGGTGTTCGGTCTGGGGGACCGGGTCTACGAGGACACCTTCAATCGTGGCGGCGAGATCCTCGCGGAGAAGCTCACCGAACTCGGCGGCAAGCAGATCGGTACCCACGCTCGGCACGACAGCTCGTCGAACGTCAAGCCGAAGTCCATGGCCGAGGAATGGGCTCGGGAGTTGATCGACCTACTGCCCTGACGGTAACGACCGACTGCGACGGGTACCTTCCGGCGGAGCCGGGGCGATTACGACGGTGTTCGGTCCCAGAGGGCAGCCAAGGACGTACCGACACGGGTGAGCAGCGTCCGCACCAGCGGCAGACCTATTCCGATCACCGACGACGGATCGCCCTCGATGCGGTCGACGAACCAGCCGCCGAGGCCGTCCAGCGTGAACGCACCTGCCACCAGCAGCGGCTCGCCGGAGGTGAGGTAGGCCTCGAGATCCACCGAGGACGGCGTCGCGAAATGCACGATGGTCGAACTGTGCGCTGCAGCCTGCGCCACGACCACACCGTCGGTCACTCGGAGCACCGCGTGGCCCGTCAACAATTCGCCACTGTTGCCCGCCATCGACTGCCATCTTTCGCGCGCCACCTCGACCGAATGCGGCTTGCCGTGTAATTCGCCGCCGATGGACAGCATCGAGTCGCAGCCGACTATCACCAGATCGTCGGCCGAATCCGAAAACGTCTCGGCCACTGCCGCTGCCTTGGCTCGGGCCAGCTCGGTGACCACCGTTTCCGGAGACGCAGACGGACCGAGCGCTGCGCTCAGTGCATCCTCGTCGACACCCGACACTCGGACGATCGGCTCCACACCGGCACCGCGGAGCACCGACAGGCGGGCCGGCGACGCCGACGCCAGGACCAGACGAACGGGGCCCGGCGCAGCGTCGGAGGGTGCCACCGTCACCGTGGGTGGCGACCCGACGCGGCATACGAATACGCCGATCGAGCCACGAAGCCACGATGCAACGATTCCGGCGAACCCCACAGCTCGCGGGGACGAGAATCGACCGTCGATTGCGACCCGTTCTGGGCCGCCGTCAGAACCGCCACCAGAGCGGCAAGTTCCTCGTCACTCGGATTGCCCTTCACCACGCTGACGGCAACGGGTGTTCCGGACGCTGCGTCGGCGCTCGCGGCGTCATGATTCGCTTGTGCGCTCACTGCGTCGTGATTCGCTTCGCTCATAGTGGGATGTTTCCGTGTTTCTTGGGTGGGAGGGTGACTTGTTTGCGTTCGAGCAGTCGTAGCGCGGTGACGATCTGGCCGCGGGTGTGACTGGGCGGGATGACGGCATCGAGGTAGCCGCGTTCGGCAGCGATGTAGGGGTTGACGAGGGTGTCCTCGTATTCCTGCTGCAGTGTCAACCGGAGGGCGTCGACGTCCTCACCGTTCTTCGCGGCCTCCAACAGTTTCTTGCGGTAGACGAACCCGACAGCACCGGAGGCTCCCATGACGGCGATCTGCGCGGTCGGCCACGCCAAATTCACGTCGGCTCCCATGTGCTTGGACCCCATCACGTCGTATGCCCCGCCGTACGCTTTGCGGGTGATGACGGTGATCTTCCCGACGGTCGCTTCCCCGTAGGCGTACAACAGTTTCGCCCCACGCCGGATGATGCCGTTGAATTCCTGCCCCGTGCCGGGCAGAAAGCCCGGTACGTCGACCAGGGTGATGATCGGGACGTTGAAGCAGTCGCACGTGCGGACGAAGCGGGCTGCTTTCTCGGATGCATCGATATCGAGGGTGCCTGCGAACTGGGTGGGTTGATTGGCCACGATCCCCACCGACCGGCCGTCGATCCGCCCGAACCCGACGATGATGTTGCGGGCTCGACCTTCCTGGACTTCGAGGAATTCGTCGTCGTCGAGGATCCGGGTGATCACCTCGTGCATGTCGTACGGGGTGTTCGGTGAATCGGGGATCAGGGTGTCGAGTTCGAGGTCCTCGGCGGTCAGCGAGTCCTCGATCGCCCCGACAACAGGGTCCGACGCCACGGTGCGGGGGGCGTCGGCGCGATTGTTCGAGGGTAGGTAGGACAGCAGGTCCCGGACGTAGTCGAGGGCGTCCTGTTCGCCGGAGGCGACGTAGTGCGCGACCCCGGATTTCTCCATGTGGGTGTGTGCGCCACCGAGTTCTTCCATGGTGACGTTCTCGCCGGTGACGGTTTTGATGACGTCGGGGCCGGTGACGAACATCTGGCTCGTGCCGTCGACCATGACCACGAAGTCGGTCAGGGCCGGGGAGTAGACGTGTCCGCCTGCGGCGGGTCCCATGATCACCGAGATCTGCGGGATCACCCCGGACGCGCGGACGTTGCGGTGGAAGATCTCCCCGTACAACCCGAGGGAGACCACCCCTTCCTGGATGCGGGCTCCGGCACCTTCGTTGATCCCGACCAGGGGCCGGCCGGTCTTGATCGCCAGGTCCATCACCTTGACGATCTTCTCGCCGTAGATCTCCCCCAAGCTGCCACCGAAGACGGTCGCGTCCTGGGAGAACACGCACACATCGCGGCCATCGACCGTGCCGTAGCCGGTGACGACACCGTCACCGAACGGCCGGTTGTCGGCCAACCCGAAATTTTGTGAGCGGTGCCGCGCCAACGCGTCGAGTTCGACGAACGAGCCCTCGTCCAGCAGGGCGGTGATCCGCTCCCGCGCGGTCAGCTTGCCCTTGGCATGGACCCGCTCCACCGCCGCCTCACCCGACGGAATCTCCGCAACCGCGAGACGTTTACGAAGATCGGCCAACTTACCCGCAGTGGTATGGATATCGGGGGTTTCGGCCGACCCGTGTGCAGTGGAATCCTGGACGCTGGTCATGGGGCACCACTTTAACGGCGAGTGTGATCTGGGCCCCGACCGAGGGTGGTTCGCCGAAGCCGATCGTGCCTCGCCGAGCCCATATGCTGGTCGGTATGTGGACAAACCTCGATCGCCCACCACTGGACGTTCGCGCGCTTCGCCGGGCGCTGGTGGATGGACCGCAGGCATCCTGGTCTCGGTTGGACGTGGTGGCCGAAACCGGTTCGACCAATGCCGACCTGATTGCGGGGGCTGCGAACTACGCAGACCGAACAGCCCTGCTCGCCGAGCATCAGGGCAGCGGACGCGGCAGGCATGCGCGACCGTTTTCCGGTGCGCCCCGGTCGCAGATCCTGGTCTCGATGCTGTTGAAGTTTCCCGGAATCGATCCCGCGGTCCTCGGGTGGGTGTCGCTCATGACCGGAATCGCACTGGTCGACGCGTTGCGCACCGTCGGTGAAGTCGATGCTCGACTGAAATGGCCCAACGACGTACTGATCGATGGCAAGAAGGTCTCGGGCATCCTGGCCGAGGTCGCCGCGCACGGGCCGTCGCCCACTGTCGTCATCGGGCTCGGGGTGAACGTGTCGATGACGGCCGATGAGTTGCCTGTGCCGACGGCGACGTCACTGGCGCTGGAAGGGGCTGCAGTTCTCGACCGCGACACGTTGGTCCGGGCAATTCTGCGTGCGATGGCCGCCGAGGTGGATTCGTGGCGGGACTCGAACTGGAACACCGATGCGCTCGCTCACCGGTACCGGGAGAGGTGCGGCACCATCGGGCAGCGCGTGCGGGTGGACCTGCCCGGCGGCGACGAAAAGGTCGGAACGGCGGTCGATGTCGACGAGCACGGGCGCATCGTGATCGAGGTGGAGCACACCGGGACCGAGAACCCGTCGGTGTTGGCCGTTGCCGCCGGCGACGTCACCCATCTACGACCTCTCACGTGAGACCATCTCAGCTCGACGGAAGCTATAGCAAATAGTCAGGAGTGCACGGTGGGCTATCCCCAAGATGCGTTGGCCGATGAGGAAGAGCTCCTGCTTCATCATCACCCGCACTGGAAGATGCTGATCCTGCCGTCGATCACCTTCGTGATCGCCACAGGTGTGGCGGGCGTCGCCCTCGGCGCTGCGAGTGCACGGCTCGAATCGACCGCTGCGAACGTGGCGATGATCGCCACGGCTGTGCTGTGGGCGGTGATCGTCGGGTGGCGTTGTCTGGTGCCGCTGATCAGCTGGAAGTGCACCCATTTCATCGTCACCGATCGGCGGGTGTTGATTCGACAGGGTGTGCTCACGCACTCCGGTATCGACATTCCGATGAGCCGGATCAGCAACGTGCAGTTTCGACACGGGCTGGTCGATCGAATGTTGCGCACCGGCACCCTCATCATTGCCTCGGCATCGGACGATCCACTCGAGTTCGACGACATTCCCCAGGTGCAACGAGTCCATTCCTTGCTGTACCAGCAGGTATTCGACTCGATGGAATACCGCCGCGAGTCCGTGCACGGGCGGGAGACGGCGTTCGAGTCCATGCCCGAGGATTCGGCCGCCGAGTCCAAGCCCGGTTGGCGCGCGGGCAAACGCAGGTAACACAGGCTGTTCTCACCTTCGAACCGTATGGTGACCGATGTGACCGACGTGCTACTTGCCGAAGACGACGAAGCCATCGCTGCACCCCTGTCGCGCGCCCTCGGGCGCGAGGGCTACACGGTGACCGTCGAACAGACCGGTCCCGCCACTCTCCAACGCGCGTTGGACGGAAAATTCGATCTGCTGATCCTCGACCTGGGCCTGCCGGGGATGGACGGTCTCGAAGTGTGTCGGCAGGTGCGCGCCAACCGATCCGAGGTGGCCGTCCTCATGCTCACCGCACGAACGGACGAGGTCGACTTCGTCGTCGGCCTCGATGCCGGAGCCGACGACTACGTCGGCAAGCCCTTCCGGCTCGCCGAGCTCATGGCTCGCGTACGTGCGCTCCTTCGTCGTCGGGGTGCCGGCGATGATTCCCCGATCGAGGTCGGTGCCATTCGCCTCGAACCCGCCGCTCGACGCGTCCTCGTCGGTGGCACCGAGATCTCCCTCGCCAACAAGGAATACGAGCTGCTCAAGGTCCTGCTCGACCACGCAGGCCAAGTCGTCTCTCGCGAAGTGATCCTGCGCGAGGTCTGGGGCGACGCAGAGCTGCGGGGGTCGAAGACTCTCGACATGCACATGTCCTGGCTGCGGCGCAAGATCGGTGACGAAGGACCTGTGGCCGAACGCCGTATCGCGACGGTTCGCGGCGTCGGATTCCGCATCAACAGCGACTAGCGGTCGATGCGCCGTCGAATTCTGGTCTCGATTCTCGCTGTCGTCGTCATGACGGCTTTGCTGCTCGGTCTGCCCCTGATGTACACCGCGTGGCTGTGGGTGGAGGATTTCACTCGCAACGACCTGCAGGCCCGCCTGGATCGGATGGCGGCGGAGATCATCTCGCAGGAAGGGTCGGCGGGGCTGATCGAGGGCCAACTCGACATCGGTTCACTTCGGCTGGCGATCCCGCAGGGCGGTCGCCTGGTGGTGATCTACCCGACCCCGGAGGACGCCGCCTCGCGCGCAGACATCGGCGAAGCGTCCGTGCCTCGTCCGCTGGTCGAGTCCCTGTCGATGGGTACCTCGGGTTCGCTTCGACTCGAAGTGCCGTCGGACGACATGCGTTCACTGCAACGCCAGGCGCTCGGAGCGGTGACTCTCGTCGTTCTGGCGTCCGCGATGGCGGGCACGGTTGTCGCTGTCGTCACGGCGAAGCGCTTGGCCGATCCGCTGCAGGACGTGGCACGTCGAGCTGCCCGACTCGCCGAAGGTGACTTCCGGCCGGACCCACGACGGCACGGGATCGCCGAACTCGATCGAGTCTCGGAGGTTCTCGACTCGGCCACCGTGGAGATCGCCGGCCGGCTGCAGCGCGAACACACGTTGGTCGCAGACGTCTCGCATCAACTTCGCAGCCGCCTGACGGCCGTTCGTCTGCGCCTGGACGAAATCTCCACGCACCCGGACCCGGCGGTGGTCGACGAGGCCAACGAGGCGATGGATCAGGTCGATCGGCTGACGCTGGCCATCGACGAGCTCGTACGGTCCTCTCGCAGTGACGGCGCGGCCGGGGCACACGAAGTGTCGGTCGTCGAGGAACTGATCGGGACCATCATCGAGTGGCAGCGAAACTTCGAGGACGTGGGTCGGACGTTGGTCATCAGGGGAGACGAGGATCTGAAGGCGTCGGTGACGGGATCGCGATTGCGCGAGGCCGTCTCGGTGCTGATCGACAACTCTCTGGTGCACGGCGACGGAGCCTGCACGGTGGCCGTCCGGGCGGTCTCGGCGAAGGAGAGCACCGAGCGACGCCGCGAATCTCTGGTCTGCGTCGAGGTTTCGGACGAGGGCCCGGGGGTGAGCAACGAACTCGCCCCGCACATCTTCGACCGCGGATTCTCCGGTGCCGGCTCCACCGGTGTCGGGCTCGCGCTGGCCCGGGCCTTGATCGAGGCGGACGGCGGCAGGCTCGAACTGCAGCGGCGCCGACCCGCTCTGTTCTCGGTGTTCGTGCCTGCGTGGCGTGAACCGTCGCCTGCCGTGCGAAGCAGCGAACCGCGCTGAGTCGGTTCAGGGTTTGTCGAGTGCGTCCGCTGCGTCGGTGGGGTCCTCGTTGCGTTCGGCGTCGACCTCGAGGATCGTGCGCGCGTTGTCCTCGGGAAACGCGAACCGTCGCAGAGCCCAGAATCGGAACGCCATCTGCAGCAGATTGCCGATGATGTAGTTGAGGACGAAGTCGATGACCACCAGCGTGGTCAGCGATTCGCTGGTCTCGCGAATGTCGAAGATGTTGTTCGCAATCCACAGCGGACCGGCCGCGATGAGCACGCCGATGCCGCTGATGGCGAAGAACAGCAGCGCCTCGTGGTGCCGTTCCCGTCCGCCGCGGTGCTTGAACGCCCATTCGCGATTGAGGAAATAGCTCAGCAGGGTGGCCAGAACGCCGGAGATGATCTTGGCGATCACCGGCTTCTGTTCGAGCACCGTCAGACTCAGCGAGTAGAAGATGACGAGGTCGAAGACCATTGTCGTACCACCCACGATGGCGAACTTGATCAGCTCACTGTGCCGAATCGCGAGGTCACGAATGGGCGTGGGTAAGCGATGAAGCACGCTGTCGATCGTCGGCACAACGCTGAAGTCTACGAAACACCCCCTCGATCCGACGAACCGACGCTCTGATCATCAGGGTTTCCACAGGTCCGCACCGACTCCGCGGTCTCGCGTGCGGCTGCCGGTTCGGACCGATGTCGCGCGACATGACACCATGGTGAGCCGTGACAGGTACCGAACCGCGCCCCACTGCCGCGCGCCCGTCGTCGACCGGAATGCCCGTGGTGACGATGATCGGCGGTGGTCAGCTCGCCCGCATGACCCATCAGTCCGCGATCGAGCTCGGACAAACTCTCCGCGTGCTCGCCGCGGGTGCCGACGAGCCGGCAGCGCAGGTCAGCCCCGACGTCGTTTTCGGTCACCACGACGACCTCGATGCTCTGCGCACCGCCGCTACCGGTTCCAACGCGCTGACCTTCGATCACGAGCATGTGCCGACCGAGCACCTCGAGACTCTCGTGGCCGAGGGCGTCAACGTGCAGCCGCCGCCGAGTGCGTTGATCTACGCGCAGGACAAACTGCGCATGCGACGCAAACTCGCCGAGCTCGGCGCGCCCGGACCCGCCTATGCGGAGGTCTCGTGGGCGCAGGACGCGGTCGCCTTCGGTGACGAGCACGGGTGGCCGGTGGTGCTCAAGGCCGTCCGCGGCGGCTACGACGGCCGCGGGGTCTGGATGCCCGCAGACGCAGAGGAAGCCGAGGAGATCGTCTCCGCACAGCTCGACCTGGGCGTACCGCTCATGGTGGAGGAGAAGGTCGCCATGCGCCGCGAGCTGTCGGCCATGGTTGCTCGGTCACCGTTCGGGCAGGGTGCGGCCTGGCCCGTCGTGCAGACGGTGCAGCGCAACGGCCAGTGCGCCGTGGTGCTGGCACCGGCCCCTGACCTCGACGAGGACGTCGCCACGTTCGCGGGCAAGCTCGCCCTCGACATCGCGAGTGCGCTCGGTGTGGTCGGAGACCTTGCGGTCGAACTGTTCGAGACCACCTCGGGCAAGCTTCTGGTGAACGAACTGGCCATGCGGCCACACAACTCCGGTCACTGGACCATGGACGGGTGCCGCACCTCGCAGTTCGAACAGCACCTACGCGCAGTACTGGACTACCCGCTCGGCGACACCGATCCACTGGCTCCCGTGACGGTGATGGCCAACATTCTGGGCGCGGCGGATGCGCCCGAGATGACGATGGACGAGCGGCTGCATCACCTGTTCGCACGCATGCCGGATGCGAAGGTGCATCTGTACGGCAAGAGCGAGCGCAAGGATCGCAAGATCGGCCACGTCAACATCCTGGGCTCGCAGTCGGGTTCGCTCGCCGACCCCGACTATGTGGCCTCGGTGCGCGAGCGAGCCGAACGCGCAGCGCACTGGATGTCGCACGCCGAATGGACCGATGGATGGGACCCCCACGATGCCTGACACCTCCAACTCCACTCCTGCCGTCGGCCTGATCATGGGCAGCGACTCCGATTGGCCGACGATGGAAGCCGCAGCCGAAGCGTTGGCGGAGTTCGGGATTCGATTCGAGGTCGGCGTCGTGTCGGCGCACCGCACTCCGCAGCGCATGCTCGACTACGCGCGCGAGGCCGCGGACCGCGGCATCCGAGTGATCATCGCCGGAGCCGGGGGAGCAGCCCACCTGCCCGGCATGGTGGCGTCGGCGACGCCGCTTCCGGTCATCGGTGTTCCGGTGCCGCTGAAGTACCTCGACGGTATGGACTCACTGCTCTCGATCGTCCAGATGCCTGCAGGTGTTCCTGTGGCCACGGTCTCCATCGGCGGCGCTCGGAACGCAGGTCTGCTCGCTGTCCGGATCCTCGGTGCGTCCGATCCGGCTCTGCAACAACGGATGTCGGAGTTCCAGGCCTCACTGGAGGCGAT
The DNA here is from genome assembly GCF_022810405.1 of Rhodococcus sp. ARC_M5. GTDB lineage: Bacteria > Actinomycetota > Actinomycetes > Mycobacteriales > Mycobacteriaceae > Rhodococcoides > Rhodococcoides navarretei. Next base: position 181,024 of record NZ_JALGQE010000001.1, on the reverse strand, counting down.
GGTGCTGGAGAAGGACAAAGCGCTGCGCACCACCCTGCTGGGGTGAGCGGAACCGTGTCACGGAGCGAGCAGCTCAGGCGCGCAGGTCGCGGTAGTCGGCAGGCCGTGTTCGTGACCCGGCTCGCCTTGCTCTACGCCGGGCTGTGGCGCGGTACGGCGAGCTTCGACGACGAGTTCGAGATCTTCGTGTGCACGGGTCTGCGCGGCGGATTCGGCCGCGGGGGAACGACATTCGGTGGTGCCTATCTGACGAAGGGCAACACCGCTCGTCGCGTGTTGCGACACGAGTCCGTGCACGCCGACCAATGGGCCCGTTTCGGGCTCACCTTCCCGTTCCGCTACCTTGCCGAGGAAGCCCGACATCGGGGCCCGGCCAACAAATACGAGAGAGAGGCCGGACTGGCAGACGGGGGCTATCGTCAGCCCGGCTGAGCGATGGTGGCGGTGACCTTCTCGGTCTCGGCGCGCCGCTGTGACTTCGTCTCGTCCGGATTCGCCACCTGAACCAGTGACGCTCCGGTGACGAGCACCGAGAGCAGCCCGTCTGTCAGTTCGTCGGCTGTGGTCCAGTGTGCGCTGGACATCACCCGGTCCGATGCGGTCAGCGACCTGGCGTCGGCCCGATCACGTGCGGCAGCGAGTACCTCGTCCACCGAGCGCCCGTCCAGAGCCGCACTTCCACCCCCGGAATCCATGGCCCTGAATTGATCGCCGTGCACCCGCACCGACGTCGCGTAGTCGGTCATTCCGATGGGCAGATCGGGGACGGCCTTGCCGAACGCGTCGAGCGAGAAGGCCAGCACCTCGTCGACGTCGGGGGCTTCGTCGAGGCGATCGCCCGAGACCAACGCCACGTCGGCGGAGTCGTCGGCCCCGAGGATCACCTCGCCGCCCGCCCACCAGATCCCGAGTAGCGCCGCAGCCGTCTGCCAGTGCGCGGGTAGCAGCACACTCACCCTGCCACCCACCTCGAACGCGAACTCGTCGCGCAACAGATTGGCGGTCTTGGCCGCCCAGTTCGCAAGGGTCACCGCCGACACCTCGACCCGCTCGCCGGTCGCATCGTCGTAGAACGTGACGCGCGGACCGGCCGGATCGGCGGCGAGAATCGGGTCGAGCAGGGTCTGAGTCAGATTCGAAGCCACCCCACGACCCTAGATGACGCTCGCCGATACAGATTCACACGCTGCGAGCGACATCGATCAGTTGACGCACATCGGGCCGGTGGAACCGGCGTCGATCGGAGCCGCGGGTGCCTCGGGAATCGCAGCACCCGATTCGGGAGCGATGATTTCTGCCGTCGAGGCCTGGCCCGAGCCCGGACCTGCGTAATCATCGGCGAGTACCACCCGCACAGTGTCGTCTGCGAGGGTGTCGTCGGCAGTGATCTGCAGTCCGCCGAGCGCTGCCGATACGGCGCGCGCGGCATCGCTGTCGACATCTGCGGCCTGGATTCGGCTCGCGGAGATCGACGCGCCCTCGTAGTTTCCGATGGTGCCGCCGACGTATCCCAATGCCGTCAGCGAACCGGCGACACCGTTGGCGAGTCCGTCGATCCCGCTGTCGTTCGCGACGTCCACCGTCACTGTCGAGGGATCGACTTCCGGAGCGTCGGCGTTCTCGGCGTTGGTCTCGGCGGAATTGCCGTCTCCGAGCAACCCTGCGACGTATTTCTTCACCGCCGCCGGATCCACCTGCACGATCGACTCGCCGTAGTCGGTCGTTGCATTGATGTCGACTGCGGGGACGGTCTCGAACTTGACCTTTCCGCCGGCGAGATCCTGCAGGCGAGTGGCGAACTGCAGAATGTCCCAGTCGGAATCGAGTGTCACCGATCGCTGGACCGCGGTGCTGAGCTGGCCCAGTTTGCCGGGGTTGCTCAGCGTCTTGGCGCTGAGCACACTGCGCACGAGCGAGGCCATGAACACCTGCTGGCGCACGATGCGGTCCAGATCGCCGCGGGGGAGGTCGTGCCGCTGTCGCACGAAACTCAGGGCTTGCGAACCGGACAGCTTCTGCTCGCCCGCCGGGAAGTTCGCACCCGAAAGAGGCTCCTGAACAGGGTTGTTCAGGCATACCTCGACGCCGCCGACGGCATCGGTCAGTAGCACGAAACCGAGTAGCCCCACCTCGGCGTAATGGTCGACGGTGATACCGGTGAGGTTGGCGACCGAGTCGATGAGGGCCTCGCGCCCGGCCTCGGTGGCCTGGCCCTCCGCATCGGCGTCTGGGACACCTTGCTCCACCAGTTCGAGCCGCTTGTTCTCCTTGGTCGCGCCGTAGGCAGCATTGATCTTCGACATCCCGATGCCGGGTACTTCGACGTACGAATCGCGTGGGATGGAGATGGCGGTGGCCGACGACCCGTCGTTGGGGACACGAATCAGCACGATCGTGTCGGTGTTGGACGCCACCTCTTCACCAGCGTTGAGGGATGCCAGTTCCTCGGGGGACAGCGCGTTGCCGTGGGCGTCGGTGCGGCTGTCGGTGCCCACCATCAGGATGTCGACGGCACCGTCCGCGGCACCGCCGAGGCCCAGGCCACCCGCGGTGGCGATGTTGGACCGCAGACTGTCGACGCTGCGCCACGCGAAACCGGTCACCAGTAGGACGAGAATGGACAATACCGCGACCGCGACGTGGGTTGCAGGCCATCGCGCACCGCTGCGTCCGCGAGACGACCGATCGTTCGATTGAGCACCGTCGACGGGACCGCGAGGCGTGCGCTGCCCTGACCGCCGAGACCGGCCGGAGGCGTCGCTGCGATTGCCCTGTCTGCGTTCGCCCTGTCTGCGTTCGCCGGTGCGGCGGTCCCCGCGCGGTTCGTCGCGCGGTTCGTCGTCGCCGTGTCGATGGGCTGCTCGTCCCGCGAGGTCACGCGGGCGACCGGAGGTTCGCGGGTCGGGGCCCTCGGGTCGCCGGGGAGCGCGTCGCCTGGGCGGGGGAGTGCGCTCACCTCCTGGCGTGCCTGGATCTCGTGGCACCGTGACGACCCTCTCTGGTTTCCGGCCGGCGTGAAACGCCCGCCTGCTTCGTTGTTGTCCCCCCGCCTTTCGAAGGTTACTGGTCGGCGGTCGCTGCCTCGCCGAAGCGAACACGGCGTGCCACACTTGGCAACCGTGAATGCGATCGTCGTGACCGGTGCACACGGCCAGTTGGGCCGCCGAGTGGTTTCTCTCGCCGCCGAACGAGGTGACGGTGTCGAGGTGTCCGCCTATTCGTCCGCCGACCTGGACATCACCGACCCCGATGCCGTCGCTGCCACGGTGAACGCGGGGGCGACGGTGATCAACTGCGCCGCGTACACCGCCGTCGACGCCGCCGAGACGGACGAGGCCAGGGCATCGGCGGTCAACGCGGACGGCCCTCGAAATCTCGCGCGCGCGTGCGGGCGTGTCGGAGCCCGGTTGATCCACGTCTCCACCGATTATGTGTTCGACGGCACAGCAACCGAACCGTACGAGGTCGACTCCAGGACCGCGCCGCAGTCGGCGTACGGACGCACCAAGCTCGCGGGTGAGCTCGCCGTGCACGAGGAGCTGCCCGAGGCCGTGGTCGTACGGACCGCGTGGGTGTACGACAACACCGGCAAGAATTTCGTGACCACGATGCGTCGACTCGAGGGCGAGCGCGAGACCGTCTCGGTGGTGAACGATCAGATCGGTTCGCCCACCTTCGCCCTCGACCTCGCGTCGGGCCTGCTCGAGATCGAAGCCGACCCGGACCTTCGCGCGCGGACTCTGCACTACACCAACGCGGGGCAGGCCAGCTGGTTCGATCTCGCCCGTGCGGTGTTCACCGGGATCGGTGCCGATCCCGACCGAGTGAATCCGTGTTCGAGCGCCGAGTACGTCGTTCCGGCACCTCGGCCCGCCTACTCCGTGCTCTCACCGACGGCATGGGTCGATGCCGGTCTGACCCCGGCGCGGCCGTGGTCGGAGGCGTTGGCCGCAGCCTTGGCGCAGTCGACATGAGGGTTTGACGCGTCCTCGGGCTAGTCTTGCCCGCGTGAGTTCCGAGCTGGCCGTGGTGACGGTGACCTATTCACCCGGCGAATACCTTGACCAGTTCCTGACGTCTCTACGTGAGGCGACGACGCGTCCGCTTCGGGTGATCATGGCGGACAACGGCTCGGTCGACGGTGCGCCCGAGGCCGCCGAACTCGCGTTCGACGAGGCGAAGTTGCTGCGCACCGGCGCGAACATCGGCTACGGCGCAGCAGTGAACCGCGCGGTGGCCGAGATCGATTCCGATGTGGAGTTCGTCGTCGTGGCCAACCCCGATGTGCGGTGGCACCCCGGATCTCTCGACGGTCTGCTCGACGCGGCGGCGCGGTGGCCACGCGCGGGTGCTCTCGGACCGCTGATCCGCGAGCCCGACGGCTCCCGATACCCGTCGGCGCGCTCGGTGCCCGATCTCACGTCCGGTGCGGGCCACGCGGTGCTGGGCAAGCTCTGGCCCGGAAACCCCTGGACGCAGCGGTATCGCCAGGAGAACGAGACGGTGGCCGAGCGGCCCGTGGGATGGCTGTCGGGATCCTGCCTGCTGTTGCGGCGGTCGGCGTTCGACTCGATCGGCGGATTCGATTCGCGCTACTTCATGTACATGGAGGACGTCGACCTCGGTGACCGGCTCGGCCGAGCGGGCTGGCACAACGTCTACGTGCCCGGCGTCGAGGTGACCCATTCGAAAGGTCATGCGGCAGGACGGCATCCGGAAGTGATGTTGCCCGCACATCACACGAGTGCGTACCGATTCCAAGCCGATCGACACGCCCGAACGTGGCAGGCGCCCTTACGATTGGCCTTGCGTGTGGGTCTCGGTCTTCGCTCGAAGATCGTTGTGGCTTCGGCGCTGCGGGCCCGCGCAGTCGACGGACGAGAATCGGACGAGAGAACAGAGGCTGGACATGTCGGATAGTTCCCCATCGGTCGCTGCAGGTACGGATGCAGTGATCTTGGTCGGCGGCAAGGGAACTCGACTGAGGCCGCTCACGCTCTCGGCACCCAAGCCGATGCTTCCCACGGCGGGACTGCCGTTTCTGACGCACCTCTTGGCGCGCATCAAGGCCGCGGGTATCGAGCATGTCGTCCTCGGTACCTCCTTCAAAGCAGAAGTGTTCGAGCAGCATTTCGGCGACGGATCCTCGCTCGGTATCGATCTCGAGTACGTCTTCGAGACCGAACCGATGGGCACCGGCGGTGGCATCAGAAACGTGCTGCCGCGTCTGCGTGCGGACAATGTCATGGTGTTCAACGGCGACGTTCTGGGCGGCACCGATCTGACTGCGGTTCTCGATACCCACCGCACCACCGATGCCGATGTCACGTTGCATCTGGTGCGCGTGGGTGACCCGCGCGCGTTCGGTTGCGTGCCCACCGACGAATCCGGCCGGGTGACAGCGTTTCTCGAGAAGACACAGGATCCGCCGACCGATCAGATCAACGCCGGTTGCTACGTGTTCAAGCGTGAGATCATCGAGTCCATTCCGTCCGACCGACCGGTGTCTGTGGAGCGAGAAGTGTTCCCCGCCTTGCTGGCCGAGGACAAGAAGGTCTACGGGCACGTCGACAGTGCGTACTGGCGCGACATGGGAACACCGGAGGACTTCGTGAAGGGCTCGGCCGATCTGGTTCGCGGTATCGCGCCGTCGCCTGCACTGCACGGTGATCGCGGGGAATCGTTGGTCCATCCGGGTGCCGGTGTGGCACCTGGTGCCTTGCTGATCGGTGGAACCGTCGTCGGACGCGGTGCCGAGATCGGGGCGGGTGCCCGCCTCGACGGTGCCGTCGTGTTCGACGGTGCGATCGTCGAAGCAGGGGCCGTCGTCGAGCGGTCCATTCTCGGCTTCGGTGCCCGTATCGGACCCCGCGCACTGGTGCGCGATGCGGTCATCGGCGACGGTGCCGACATCGGGGCCCGCTGCGAGTTGCTCCGCGGCGCGCGCGTGTGGCCCGGGGTCACGTTGCCCGACGGTGGCGTCCGCTTCTCCACCGACGTCTGACCGGACGGAATCCAGCGGGTCGATCGGTCAGCGGAGCGCCGCGAGCGAGACGAGGTGGTCGATCGTCTCGCGCTCGGCGTTCTCGGGCAGAGCATCGACCGGCCACCAGCGCAGGTCGGTCGATTCCTCGCTGCGTACTGCTCGCGCGCCATCCTGAGCCCGGACCAGAAACCTCAGGTCGAGGTGCCGCGTCGGCTTACCGAGCGAGCACGTGATCGGGTGCGTGTGCGCCGAGAGCAGAGCCGAATCGATGCTCAGATCGGCAATCCCAGATTCCTCGGTTGCCTCTCGTAGTGCCGCGTCGACCACTGTGCGGTCGGTCGGTTCGCAGTGGCCGCCGAGTTGAATCCACCGACCCACTTTCGGATGCAGCGTCAGCAGCACATGGGTCCCCGAGGCGTCGAGCACCAACGAGGACGCGGTGAAGTGACCGGCCTCGTTGGCGCGCAGGCAGGCGTCGGGGTTGCTGTCGAGAAACGCCAGCATGGTGTGCCGGAGCGATTCGTCGCTCGAATCGGACGGTGCCCATCGATCGAGCGATGCTCCGACCGAATTCCACAGAGTCGAACGAGGCGACGTCGACGCCGACACGTCAGAGCTCCACCAGCGAGGACCCGGGCACCACCGGATCCCGCACGGTCAGCGGTTCGGTGGAGTGTCCGATTGCGATGGCCCCCATGGCTTTCCAATCGGCTCGTAGGCCCAGTTCGGCGCGCACGGTGTCTGCGGCGAAGATCGTCGAGCCGATCCAGCAGCTACCCAACTCACGCACCGCGAGAGCGACGAGCAGACCCTGGACGGCGGCACCGACGGCAACCGTGAACATCGTGTCCTCCGCGGCGCGACGCCTGTCGTCGGGGTAGAAGTGTGCGCCGTCGGGCACACAGAACGGGATCACGATCTCCGGGGCGTCGAAGAGAATATCGCCGCGGCTCAGTCTGGCCGCGATTCGTTCCTCGCTGAGCCCGTCGGCGGTCAGGTCGGCGCGCCACTGCTCACGCATCGTCTCGAGCAGGCGACGCCGCACCGCGGGGGTCCTGACCCACACGAACCGAACCGGACGAGTGTGGTGCGGGGCCGGGGCGGTGAGGGCATCGGCAACGGCCGCGCGAACGGACTCGGGATCGACGGGTTCGTCGGAGAACGAGCGCACCGATCGTCGGCGCAGCAGAGCTTCTCGTCGGCCGCGATCGAGTGCCTCGGCGGTGCCGAGCCAGAACAGATCGTCCTCACCGCCGCGCAGCAGGGTAGCCGCGGTGGAACCGTCGGCGACGGGGCTCAGTCCGCGGACGACGGCGATCGGAACCCCGCCCAGCTTGCCCTTCACCAGATCGCCTGCGGCAGCGAGTTCGTCGGCGATCGCGACCTCGGTGACGACGAGCTCGTTCCCCTGACCGTCCTCCGCTCCGGCATACGCGTGCACGACGCCGAGGCCCGCAGCCCCGATGGCGGCGTCCGTCTGACCGATTCGCCACGCACGTCCCATGGTGTCGGTGACGACGACGGCCACCGTCACCCCCAGCAGTTCTCCGACAGCTGCGCGCAGAGCTGCGGCGCTGGCATCGGGGTCCTCGGGCAGCAGTGCCAGTTCGCCACCGTCGACGTTGGAGCCGTCGATTCCCGACGCGGCCTGCACGATGCCGAGTCGATTCTCGGTGATGAGGGTTCGGCCCTTGCGCGCAACGATGCGCACGGCTTCCTGATCCACGAGAACCCTGCGGGCGGCGTCTCGCTCGTCCGCATCACGAGGTGCCTGCACCAGGCGGCCCTCGACCTTGGAGACGATCTTGCTGGTGACGATCAAGATGTCGCCGTCGCGTAGCCACGGCGCACGGTCTGCGACGATCGCGGCCAGATCGTCGCCCGGTCGGAACTCGGGAAGTCCGGTGACGGGCAGGATCTCGATCGAGCCGCCCGGAGCGTGATCCCCGGGTGCGGACCGGATCGATTCGATGTCGCGAGGCTCGCTCACAGGTCGAGTCCGGCCGCACGCAGAGCGGTGCGTGCCATCACCGCGGTGGTCTCGGGGTCGGTCATCAGCAACGGAACGGACTGCACGTCCACTCCCTCGACCTCTGCCGTGTCGGTGGTGTGCACCAACCAGGCGTCGAGAATGCCGGTACCGCTTCGGCTTCCGTAGTGGCGGCCGACCGCCTGCGCCGTCGTCTCGACTCCGATGACGGACAGGCACTCGTCGGCCATGCCGCGCAACGGCTTACCGTCGACGACGGGGGAGAGGCCGACCACCTTGGCGGCCGTCGTGCGCAGCGCCCCGCGGATGCCCGGCACTGCGAGGATCGCGCCGACGCTCACCACCGGGTTGGACGGCGCGAGGACGACGGCGTCGGCCTCGGCGATCGCCTCGACGACTCCCGGTGCCGGAGTTGCCTGTTCGGCACCGATGTTGGCGAAACTGTGGGTCGGAATCTGGGCTCGGTATCGAACCCACCACTCCTGGAAGTGAATTGCGCGCTGCTGCTCACCGCTCGGGTCCTCGGGGTCGGTGACGACGACGTGAGTCTCCGAGCGGTCGTCGGTGACGGGCAGGAGCCGGACACCGGGTTGCCACCGGTTGCACAGGGCTTCGGTGACGGCGGACAGCGGAAAGCCGGTGCGCAGCATGCGACTGCGGATCAGGTGCGTGGCGATGTCGCGGTCGCCGAGTCCGAACCAGTCGGGATCGGCACCGTAGGCAGCCAATTCGTCCCGAGCGTTCCAGGTCTCCGCGATGCGACCCCACCCGCGATCGGTGTCGATGCCGCCGCCCAGGGTGTACATGCACGTATCGAGATCCGGGCAGATACGGAGTCCGTGCATCCACACGTCGTCGCCGACGTTCACCACGGCAGTGATCTCGTGCTCGGACTCGTCGCCGAACAAGGATTTCAGGCCCTGCAGAAACCGCGCTCCACCGACGCCACCGACCAGAACAGTAACTTTCACAACACACGACCCTAATGGGGTTGCGGCGGTGCTGGGCGAGCGCCCACCCGCACCGTCCGCGCGGACGGTGCGGGTGCGAGAACCATTGCGACACGCACGCGACGGGCTTCGATTCGGGGAGAGTGCCGATTTCGGGCATGTGATGGTATTGGATTTGTACGATCGGCTTGACCGCGACACACCTGGACGTGTCTAATCACAGGTATGTCATTCAGTGTTCGCCGCACGAGTTCGATTGCAGCGAACCTGGTTTCGAACACTCGTTCCCTTCCTGTTCGTTCCTGAGTGGACGTCGAGTAGAGGTCGAGAGTCGGACGGGCGCGACGTTATCGTCCGGACATGCTGCTCGATCGAATATCGGCGCGGGGCAAGGTATTCGAGAACGCGAGGATCGAAAGTATCTGCGCTACCACAGGTGAGGAGGCGGAAGCGATGTATGACCAGCACGTGACACGTGATCAGCGGGGCGAACCCACTGCACATCTCAGCGCTGTCGACGACGCGCCGCAAACCGAGTCCCGCATCGGCGCAGATTCGAGCGTCTCGATCGACGCGGGCTCTGCGTACGTTGCCCGAACCGTCGAGGCCGCTGTCGACACCGATGCATCCGACACCGATGTATTCGACGCCGGCGTATCCGATGGCGAGCTCGAGTCGGATACCGACGCCGACCTGATGCCGTTCGTCGCCGAGTCGGTTCCACCGGCGAAGCCGTTTCTCAGTGTCGTCGCGGGTTTCGACGAGATGTTCGAGGAAATCGAGGATCAGTGGCAGGAGCGCGCACTGTGCGCGCAGACCGACCCCGAAGCCTTCTTCCCCGAAAAGGGCGGCTCCACCCGCGAAGCGAAGCGCATCTGCCTCGGCTGCGAGGTCAAGGACGAGTGCCTCGAATACGCGCTCGCCAACGATGAGCGATTCGGTATCTGGGGCGGGTTGTCCGAGCGGGAACGTCGTCGGCTCAAGCGCGGAATCGGCTGAGCGGCACCGCAACCGATCGATAGAGGGCGGTGCCCGATCGATCACTCTCCGGCAGGATCCACCTCGTCGGGGTCGACGCCGAGATACGTCGCCACCTGCTCCACCAAGACCTCGAACAACAGGTCTTCCAGATCCTCCGCATGCTTCGCGCGACGTTCCAACGGTCTGCGGAAGAGCACCACTCTGGCGCGTGTCGTCTCCCCGCGCTTGTCGATGCCTGCCGGCACCAACCGCGAGAGCGGCACAGGGCCTTCCGCCACCACCTCGGGTGGCCACGTCACAGATTCCGGATCCAAGGCCCTGATCTTGGGAACTTCGTCCACGGCGATGTCCAGCTTCGAGAGCTTCTCGTGCCACTTGTGATCGATCCGCGCGAACGCGTCGAGCACCAGTCGATCGAACTTCTCGGCCCTGGAGCGCCTCGCCGGGATGTCCTCGGGCAGAACCGGGCCGCGGATGCCGCGTCCGTGCCGAGCAACGGACCGGGAGGTGATCCTGCGCGGGGTCGAGTATCGAGGCATAGGGGGAGGTTATCGCGCTCGCCCGGTGTGTCGGTGGGTCGGTCGGTTGCACCCACCGGATACTCTGCACTCGTGAGATCACTGCGTGGCTGCTGCAGGCCTGGTTGCAACCGTTCTGCCGTTGCGACGCTCACATATGTCTACTCCGATTCCACTGCGGTCGTCGGGCCGCTGGCCACCGTCGACGAACCGCATTCCTGGGATCTGTGCGAGGTGCATGCGTCGACCACGACCGCGCCCAAGGGCTGGGAACTGGTGCGGTACGAGGGTGGCTACTCGACGTCGAGCCCCGACGAGGACGATCTGACGGCCCTCGCCGAGGCCGTGCGTGAGGCGGGCCGCGGCGATCGCGTCCGATCCGAGGACCGTGAGGGCTCCGACCGCTCGATCTCGCGGGCGTCCGACACCGAACGCCGATCCGCTCCGGCCGTCCGAACGGGCAGGCGCGGGCACCTTCGAGTGCTTCCCGACCCCACGTCCTGAGCCGTCCGCGCGCCACGGTTGTGGTGTGCAGCGGTCCGACTGGCCGGTCGGTCTGCCGTCTGGCAAGGTTTGCAGAACAGGACCGAAACGGACAGTGCCGGTCTGCCGATACTTGGTGTGGATCGCACCGCTACCGACGCTCGATGTTCGACGCCGATGTGCGGCGTCGTCAGAACGATCACCAGGAGAATTTTCGTGGCCCGAACCGCAGAGTCCGTCAACGCCGTCATCAAGGCCTACGACGTCCGTGGCGTCGTAGGCGAGCAGATCGACGAGGCGTTCGTGCGCGACGTCGGCGCATCCTTCGCACGGTTGGTTCGCGACGAGTCGGGGGCCGCACGGTCGGTCGTGATCGGCCACGACATGCGTGATTCCTCGCCCGCGCTGTCTCGGGCCTTCGCCGACGGCGTGACCGCCCAGGGCCTCGACGTGGTGCACATCGGGCTGGCGTCGACCGATCAGCTCTACTTTGCTTCCGGCCTGCTCGAATGCCCGGGAGCGATGTTCACCGCCAGCCACAATCCGGCGAAGTACAACGGGATCAAACTCTGCCGCGCGGGAGCGAAGCCGGTGGGACAGGACACCGGCTTGGCCACGGTCAAGGCCGAGTTGGTGGACGGGGTGCCGGAGTTCGACGGGCCGTCCGGAACAGTGACATCCCGAGACGTGCTCGACGAATACGCGCAGTTCGTTCGAGATCTGGTCGATCTGTCGGGAATCGGATCGATGAAGATCGCCGTCGACGCCGGAAACGGAATGGGCGGACATACGGTGCCTGCGGTCTTCGGACCACTACCGGTCACGATCGAGCCGCTCTTCTTCGAGCTCGACGGCACTTTCCCGAATCACGAGGCCAATCCGCTCGATCCGGCGAATCTGGTGGATCTGCAGCGTTTCGTCGTCGAGACCGGTGCCGACATCGGACTCGCCTTCGACGGCGACGCGGATCGGTGCTTCGTCGTCGACGAGAAGGGAGACCCGGTCTCGCCGTCCGCGGTGACCTGCCTGGTGGCCGAGCGTGAATTGGCCAAAGAGCCGGGTGCGGTGGTCATTCACAATCTGATCACCTCGCGTGCGGTGCCGGAACTGGTCACCGAGCTCGGTGGTACACCGGTTCGCACCCGAGTGGGGCACTCCTTCATCAAACAGCAGATGGCCGACACCGGCGCGATATTCGGCGGTGAGCACTCTGCCCACTACTACTTCCGTGACTTCTGGGGTGCAGACTCGGGCATGCTCGCCGCGCTGCACGTGCTCGCTGCACTCGGAGCTCAGGATCGCCCGCTGTCGGAGATGATGGCCACCTACGAGACCTACAGTGCATCGGGCGAGATCAACTCGACCGTCGACGACGCAGCCGCGCGAACCGATGCGGTTCTGGAAGCGTTCGCCGATCGGACTACCGGCATCGACCGACTCGACGGGGTCACGGTCGATCTCGCCGACGGTGCCTGGTTCAACCTGCGGGCCTCGAACACCGAACCACTGCTTCGGCTCAACGTGGAAGCGCGAACGAGTGCGGACGTCGATGCGATCTCGACCGAGATTCTGAGCATCGTTCGCGCCGGACTGGAATAGTGGTTGTCAAGAGTTCGTGAGTGGGTATGCAGTGGTTTCGAGCGGGTGACGAAGGGGAGGTGTCGCAGCCATGACAGCACTGTCGTCTCTGGTCGATCTCGACGATTCCGACGCCCTCATCGCAGCCGATCGTGACGGCTCGTTGCGCAGTGCCGCACTGGCGGGCGCGCAGGTGCGCGCCGTCGCCACCGCAGTCGACGAGTCCGTCCTCGCTCGACTGACGGATCTGCGTCCCCGCAGCGTGGTGATCGTGACCGGCGACGGCCGCAGCAGCCGGGCCGCGTCGCTGCTCGTCGCCGCTCTCGGCGACCGACTCGGGGTGCCACTGGTACGAAGCACCGGCACTCCGCCGTGGATCGGCCCGCTCGACGTGGTCGTGGTGGCCGGGGACGACGCCGGAGATCCGCGACTGGCCGAGTCGATGGATGCGGCATCGCGCCGCGGGGCGGAAGTCGTCGTGGTTGCGCCGGAAGAGGGGCCGCTGCGAGCCGCCCGGGGACCCCGAGCGATGTGGTTGCCGCCGCGAATAGCGGTTCGCGACCACAATGCGCTGATGCGTTATCTCGCCGCATTCGTTGCCGTACTCGGCGCGGTGTCCGGTGGGTCGTGGAAGACGTTGCTGCCCAATTTGTCTCGTCTGGCGGATCTGCTCGACGCTGAGGCCGTGCGAAACAGCCCGTCCAATGAGGTGTTCCACAATCCGGCCAAGGCCCTCGCCAGTGGATTGAACGGTAGGCGCGCAGTACTGACGGGTGGCAGCCCCGCGGCAGTCGAGGTCGCTCGGCACGGCAGCGAGGTACTCCTGCGGGTGGCAGGCGTGGTCGTCGGTGCGGGGGAGTTGGGCGATGTCATCGCCGCTTCCGTTCGGGCATCGCTCGTCGAATCAGGTGGTGCGCCATCGACATTCGACTCGATCTTCCACGACGAGCAACTCGACGGCCCACCGCCCGCGCTGCCGATGCGGGTGATCGTGGTGGCGTCCGAAGCCGATCGTGCGATCACCGAACGACGAATCGCCGGTGTGCCGGAATCCGAAGTACTGCTCGCCGATTCGAGCCAGCCGCTGTTCGGCGGCGAGCGCCCGAGGTCCGAATTCGACAACCCCGCTCCGTCGGCGGATCCGGCTACACTCTCGGTGCTCGATACGATGTCCGTGTTGGCGACGCGGTTGGACACCACAGCCGCGTATCTGTTGTTGATGGGCGGTAGCTAGTGCAACTCTTGCGAGGCGCGGTTCGGTCGTACGCATGGGGTTCACGAACCGCCCTGGCTCGAATACAAGGTCGCCCGGTTCCGTCCGATCATCCCGAGGCAGAAATCTGGCTCGGTGCTCACCCGGCCGATTCCGCGCACGTGGTGCACGAGGGCGGTAGTACGCCTCTGCTCACTCTGATCGACGACGATCCGAGCACCCAGCTCGGCGGCTCTGCGCAGCACTACGAGTCACGGCTGCCGTACCTGTTGAAACTGCTGGCCGCAGAAGAACCGCTGTCGTTGCAGGCGCATCCGAGCAGCGCCCAGGCGCGTGAGGGCTTCGCGCGCGAGAACTCCGCCGGCGTCCCCATAGATTCTCCGGTACGCAACTACCGGGATCCGAATCACAAGCCCGAGTTGATCGTCGCTCTCACCGAGTTCGAGGCACTGGCGGGGTTCCGGCGACCCACCGACACCGTCGAATTGCTCGACGCGTTGGCCGTTCCTGCGCTGGCCGGGTACCGCACTCTGCTCGCCGCCCAGCCCGACGCTTCCGGGCTGCGCACGGTGTTCACTTCGTGGATCACGCTGCCCGGCCAGGCGTTGGACGATATCTTGCCTGCCGTCGCACAGGGATGCATCGACTACCTGTCCGGTCCTGCGCGTACGGACGGTGGACGATTCGCAGCCGAGGCGAGAACCTTGCTCGAGCTCGGGGAGTCGTATCCCGGTGACGCCGGAGTGCTTGCGGCGCTACTGCTCAATCGGGTGACGCTCACACCAGGCCAGGGTCTGTACCTCGACGCCGGAAACTTGCACGCGTATCTGCGCGGCACGGGCGTGGAAGTCATGGCGAACTCCGACAACGTGCTCCGCGGCGGACTGACTCCCAAGCACGTCGACGTCCCGGAGTTGTTGCGGGTACTGGACTTCGAGCCCGCCGACATATCGCCCATCACCCCGGGCGAGAACGATCGGCCTACGTACGTGTACCCAACGCCCGCACCCGAATTCGCCCTGAGCAAGACGGCGGTGACGGCGGGGGAGACGGCCGATCTATCCGGATCCGGTCCGAGAATTCTGCTGTGCACCAGCGGAACGGTCGTGGCGGGAACCGCCGGGACCGGGTCCGGTCTGACGGTGTCTCAGGGCAGTTCGGTGTGGATACCGGCCTCCGACGAATCCGTTACCGTGACCGCCGAGTCGGGCGACGCCGAGGTGTTCGTGGCCTCCGTCGGACGCGTGTAGATCGGGCAATTCGGGCATCGTTGCGCCGCTTGCGGTTTGGAACTGCGTAATGGTGCGAACGGTCCGCCCGGAGGCAATAGTCTGATGCCACAGTGAATCGAAGTGACGGATGTGTTCGGTGATCCGTCGGTAGATGTGAAGTGGCGATACGGAGACCCGATGACCAGAGCAGACCGGCCCGCGAAGACCCCGCGCACGACGGGTTGGTTCCGGACCAAATCGATCGAGCAGTCGATCCAGGACACCGACGAGCCGGACACGAAACTCAGGAAAGAGCTCGGATCCTGGGACCTGACCGTGTTCGGCGTTGCCGTGGCTGTCGGTGCCGGCATCTTCACCCTGACCGCGCGGACTGCCGGAAACGTTGCGGGACCGGCAGTGTCGTTGGCCTTTGTGCTCGCGGCGATCGCCTGTGGCCTCGCGGCGCTGTGTTATGCGGAGTTCGCATCCACGGTGCCGGTGGCCGGAAGTGCGTACACGTTCTCGTACGCCGCGTTCGGTGAGTTCATCGCATGGATCATCGGATGGGATCTCATCCTCGAGTTCGGCCTCGCAGCCGCCGTGGTGGCGAAGGCGTGGTCGCTCTATCTCGGCGATCTGCTCGGTACGGCCGCTCCGGTGCTCGAGATCGGCTCACTGAACTTCGATTGGGGCGCACTGCTGATCGTGGTGGTCCTGACGGTGCTCATCGCATCGGGCACCAAGTTGTCCTCACGAGTGTCGCTGGTCATCACGGCGGTGAAGGTGATCGTCGTTCTGTTCGTGGTTGTGCTCGGAGCCTTCTACATCAAGGTCGCCAACTACGACCCGTACATTCCGCCGTCACAACCGGGCTCCACGGGCGAGGGGCTGCATCAGTCTCTTCTCTCGTTCGTCACGGGAGCAGGCGGCAGCACGTTCGGTGCCTACGGACTGCTGGCCGCGGCGTCGCTGGTGTTCTTCGCATTCATCGGATTCGACGTGGTGGCAACGACCGCCGAGGAGACCAAGGAACCGCAGAAGGCACTCCCGCGAGGAATCCTCGGATCGCTCGCGATCGTCACCGTGCTCTACGTGGCCGTCACCCTGGTTCTGACCGGAATGGTCAACTACACCGATCTGGCCGGTGACAGTTCCACGCTGGCGACGGCATTCGAGCTGAACGGGCTGACCTGGGCCAAGAACATCATTTCGTTCGGTGCACTCGCCGGTCTGACGACCGTGGTGATGGTGCTGATGCTGGGGCAGACCCGGGTGCTCTTCGCGATGTCCCGAGACGGACTGGTGCCGCGGGCACTGGCGCACACCGGAAAGAAGGGCACGCCGGTCCGGACGACGATTCTGGTCGGTGTCATCGTGGGCCTGCTCGCCGCGTTCGTTCCGCTCGGCACGCTCGAGGAAATGGTGAACATCGGCACGCTGTTCGCGTTCGTGCTGGTCTCTGCCGGGGTTCTCGTGCTGCGCAGAACTCGCCCGGACCTCCCGCGTGGTTTCCGCGTTCCCTGGGTTCCCCTGGTGCCGATCCTCGCGGTCCTGGCGTGCCTGTGGTTGATGCTCAACCTGTCGGTCGAAACATGGCTGCGTTTTCTGGTCTGGATGGCCGCCGGTGTCGTCATCTACGTCGTGTACAGCAGGCGGCACTCGGTGATGGGTCTGCGGGAAGCCGAGAAGACTCGTACCGAGAAGTCGGAGCACTGACCCGAACGGGGGTCTTCCCGCCCGGCAGTTGTGCGCTCCGACCAGCGCTCAGAGGTTTACTTTGGATAGCTTCGCATCCGACCGCTGGAATGTTATACCCTCGAAAACAGACTTGGAGGACTCGAAAAGTTCGATGAGAGGGTGTCGAGACAGTGAGTGTGGACGGCCGAATCACTTCTACGGAGGGTTCGGGTGTCGCTTTCGGGGGGCGGGATTCGAAGGCCGGTGAACGATGGGGTCGCTGGCAGGACAACAAACGCTATTTGTGGATGCTGGGGCTGTTGGCCCCGGCATCGGCGCTACTGCCGTCGCAGTTGGTCTACTGGACGGGGATGCCACTGTTCTGGTGGAGCGGTGTGTTGGTGTTCTTCGTGATCATTCCGGTGATCGATCTGATCGCCGGCGAGGACGGGCACAATCCGGACGCGTCCGCCAGCGAGAAGCTGCAGAACGATCGGTACTACCGCTGGTGTACGTATCTCTTTCTCCCCATCCAGTTCATTGCGCTGATCGTCGCATGTTGGATGTGGGCGTACGGCGAGCTGACCGTGGTGGACAAGATCGGGCTTGCGGTGACGGTGGGCCTGGTGGCGGGCACCGGAATCAATGCCGCCCACGAACTGGGTCACCGCATCGAACAGCACGAGCGGTGGTTGGCCAAGATCGCGTTGTCCCAGACGCTCTACGGGCATTTCTTCGTCGAGCACAATCGGGGGCATCACGTTCGAGTGGCCACGCCCGACGACCCGGCCAGCGCGCGCTTCGGCGAAAGCGTGTGGACATTCGTGCCGCGCAGCACGATTCTCGGTCTCGCCTCCGCGTGGAAGCTCGAGGCGCAACGCCTTCGGCGTCAGGGCCGCTCGGTCGCCAGCCCGACCAATGCCCTACTGCACACGTGGCTGCTCAGCGCGGTCCTCTTCGGCTCGCTGCTGATCGTGTTCGGGTGGTCCATCGCGCCGTATCTGCTGCTGCAGGCCGTCGTCGGATTCGTGCTGCTCGAGATGGTGAACTACGTGGAGCACTATGCCCTGCTCCGGGAGACGAACGACCGCGGCAGATACGTTCGTTGCTCGCCACGCCACAGCTGGAACAGCGACAGAATCTGCACCAACATCTTCCTCTATCACCTGCAACGACACAGCGACCATCACGCCAATCCCGGAAAGCGATATCAGACGCTGTTGTCGTGCGACGAGGCACCGCAGCTTCCTGCCGGCTACGCCTCGATGGTGATGCTTGCCGCAATTCCGCCACTGTGGCGTCGGGTGATGGACCCGCGGGTACTGGCGCACTACCAGGGCGATATCACCCGCGCGAACATCCTGCCCCGCAAACGGGGTCGGATTCTGGCGCGAGCCGGACGAAACGGATAGAGCAGGCGGCGGCAATCGCGTCGCGTCACCGGCTCCGTGCCTGCACTTCCGGGCAGCCGGTAGTTCCAACGCGCGGACCCGATAGCCTGGACGGCAGACACTCAGTCAACAGGAGAGGCAAGATGACGACCTCAGTTACGTCAGGCTCGGCACTCACCGTGGAGCACCGCGGTGGAATCGATTTCAAGGTCGCGGACCTGTCGCTCGCGGAATTCGGCCGCAAGGAAATTCGGCTCGCCGAGCACGAGATGCCCGGCTTGATCGCGCTGCGTCGCGAATATGCCGATGTACAGCCGCTCAAGGGCGCACGAGTATCGGGATCGCTGCACATGACCGTGCAGACCGCAGTGCTGATCGAGACCTTGGTGGCGCTCGGAGCCGAGGTGCGCTGGGCGTCGTGCAACATCTTCTCCACCCAGGATCACGCCGCTGCGGCCGTCGTCGTCGGCCCGTACGGCACCGTCGAGGAGCCCAAGGGCGTCCCGGTGTTCGCATGGAAGGGCGAAAGTCTCGAAGAGTACTGGTGGGCGGCGGAGCAGATGCTCACCTGGCCCGAGCAGCCAGCCAACATGATTCTCGACGACGGCGGCGACGCCACGATGCTGGTGCTGCGCGGTGCGCAGTTCGAGAAGGCAGGGGTCGTCCCGCCGACCGACGACGATCACGATTCGGACGAGTACAAGGTGTTCCTCGGACTGCTGCGTCGCTCGCTCGAGGCGTCGAAGTCCAAGTGGACCGAGGTCGCCGAGTCCGTGCAGGGCGTCACCGAGGAGACCACGACCGGCGTGCTGCGGTTGTATCAGTTCGCTTCGGCGGGGGAGCTCACGTTCCCGGCCATCAACGTCAACGACTCGGTCACCAAGAGCAAGTTCGACAACAAGTACGGCACCCGGCACTCGCTCATCGACGGCATCAACCGCGGCACCGACGTTCTCATCGGCGGCAAGGCCGTTCTGGTCTGTGGCTACGGCGACGTCGGCAAGGGCTGCGCCGAGGCGCTCAAGGGCCAGGGTGCACGCGTGACCGTCACCGAGGCCGACCCGATCAACGCGCTGCAGGCGCTCATGGACGGCTTCGACGTGCGCACGGTCGAGGAGTTCATCGAGCAGGCCGACATCGTGATCACCTCGACGGGCAACCTGTCGATCATCACGTTCGAGCACATGCGCAAGATGAAGCACCAGGCGATTCTGGGCAACATCGGCCACTTCGACAACGAGATCGACATGGCCGGGCTGGAGAAGGCTCCCGATGTCACGCGGGTCAACATCAAGCCACAGGTCGACGAGTACCAGTTCAAGGACGGCCACTCGATCATCGTGCTGTCCGAGGGCCGTCTGCTGAACCTCGGCAACGCTACGGGCCACCCGTCGTTCGTCATGAGCAACAGCTTCTCCAACCAGGTCATCGCGCAGATCGAACTGTGGACCAAGCCGGACGAGTACGACAACGAGGTCTACCGCCTGCCCAAGCACCTCGACGAGAAGGTCGCGCGCATCCACGTCGAGGCACTCGGTGGATCGATCACCAAGCTCACCAAGGAGCAGGCCGAGTACATCGGTGTCGACGTCGAGGGCCCGTACAAGCCCGAGCACTACCGCTACTGACCGTCGGACCGGTCCGACGGTGGGAAAACTGTTCGTCATCGAAGGAGTCGACGGAGCGGGCAAGAACACGCTCGCCCGTCGGCTCGTTTCGGCGTGGGAACGAGACGGTCTGACGGTCGTGCGCATCGGGTTTCCCCGGTACGACCGGTCGGTCCACGCCGATCTGGCCGCGGAGGCGTTGCACGGCCAGCACGGCGACACCGCGGGCAGCGTGCACGCGATGGCTCTTCTGTTCGCACTCGATCGCCGAGAGGCGCGCGAGGAGATTCGAGAATTGCTCTCGCACAACGACATCGTGCTGCTGGATCGGTACGTGGCGTCCAATGCGGCCTACACCGCGGCTCGGTTGGAGCAATCCGCCGACGGCGAGGCCGTCGAGTGGATCAGGTCACTCGAATTCGAGCGATTCCTCGCACCGATTCCCGACGTCCAGATCCTTCTCGACGTGCCCGTGGCGCTCGCCGCCGAGCGAGCCGCGGCTCGCGAGAGCGCGGACGTCGCTCGCACCCGGGATGCCTACGAGCGGGACGGCTCGCTGCAGAGCCGAACCTCGGCCGCGTACGGTCTGCTCGCCGACTCGAACTGGGTGTCGCCGTGGCGGATCGTCACTGCCGACGTCGATCCCGATCGACTCGCCGCCGACTTGTTCAATCAGCCATCAGGCGTGCGGAAAGTGACACCATAGGACCATGAAGCCTCGGATTCTGGTTGTGGACGACGATTCGGCTCTGGCGGAGATGCTCACCATCGTGTTGCGCGGTGAGGGATTCGAGCCCTTCGTGGTCGGCGACGGCACTCAAGCACTGGCGGCCGTGCGCGAGAACCGGCCGGACCTGGTGCTGCTGGATCTGATGCTTCCCGGCATGAACGGCATCGACGTGTGTCGGGTCCTGCGAGCCGATTCGGGCGTGCCGATCGTGATGCTGACGGCCAAGACCGACACCGTCGATGTCGTGCTCGGCCTCGAATCCGGTGCCGACGACTACATCATGAAGCCGTTCAAGCCCAAGGAACTGGTCGCGCGAGTGCGCGCGCGTCTGCGCAGGACCGAGGACGAGCCGGCCGAATTGCTCTCCATCGCAGACATCGTCATCGACGTGCCTGCACACAAGGTCAGTCGGGGCGACGAACTGGTCTCCCTCACCCCGCTCGAGTTCGACCTGCTCGTGGCCCTGGCCCGCAAGCCTCGCCAGGTGTTCACGCGAGAGGTATTGCTCGAACAGGTCTGGGGCTACCGCCACGCGGCCGATACCCGACTGGTCAACGTGCACGTACAGCGTCTACGCGCGAAGGTCGAGAAGGACCCGGAGAACCCCGAGGTGGTGCTGACCGTGAGGGGGGTCGGCTACAAGGCCGGACCGCCGTGATCCGTCTCTCCCATTCTCGGCGGCGGATCAACGGCAAGTTCTCACCCCTACTGCGGTGGTTCCGTTCGCTGAGTACGTCGCTGGGTCATGCCTGGCGACGTTCACTGCAGCTGCGCGTCGTCGTATCGACGCTGACGCTGTCCCTGGTGGTCATCCTCATCCTCGGTGTGGTGTTGACCAGCCAGATCACCGATCGACTCCTCGAAGCGAAACTGTCCGCTGCCACCGAGGAACTCGACCGTTCGCGCACCACCGTCGAAGGCAACCTCGCCGGTGCCGACGATTCGAGCGGACTCGCGACACGCCTCGAACGAGCAAGAGCCGCTCTGACCAACCAGGATCTGGACGCCGCGTCGACCACCGGTTCGGCGGGGTCGTTCGATCCGGTCCTGATCGTCGAGGGCGACGCCACCCGCGCCGAGGCGTCGGTCGGTCCCGTCGATCAGATCCCGAACAGTCTGCGCGACTTCGTCAAGAAGGGCCTGATCAGCTCGCAGTACGCGACGGTGACCGACAGCGACGGCGGATATTCCGGATCCGCGTTGATCATGGGATCACCCACCGGATCCGACATCTCCGCCCTGCAGCTGTATCTCATATTTCCGTTGGCCAGCGAGGACCGCACGCTCTCGCTCGTGCGTGGCACGTTGTTCATCGGCGCTGTGGTGCTCCTGGTACTGCTCGCAGCGATTGCGATGCTCGTCGCGCGCCAGGTGGTTCTGCCCATTCGATCGGCATCGAGAATCGCGGTGCGCTTCGCCGACGGCAGGCTCAAGGAGCGCATGCCGGTTCGCGGTGAGGACGACATGGCCAGACTGGCGATGTCGTTCAACGAGATGGCCGAAAGCCTGTCCAAGCAGATCACTCAACTCGAGGAGTTCGGCAACCTGCAGCGCCGATTCACCTCCGACGTCAGCCACGAACTGCGCACCCCGTTGACCACCGTGCGGATGGCTGCAGACCTCATTCACGACGCCAGCGACGACCTGGAGCCCGCACTCAAGAGGTCGTCGGAGCTGCTGGTCAACGAGCTCGACCGATTCGAGACCTTGCTCGGTGACCTGCTCGAGATCAGCCGCCACGACGCAGGCGTCGCCGAATTGGCCGCCGAACAGCTCGACCTGCGCATGTGTGCCCGAGCGGCGGTGTCGACCGTGCGACACCTGGCGCGCGAGACCGGTACCGAGGTGATCGTCGACATGCCCGAGACCGCAGTGATCGCCGAGGTCGACCCTCGACGGGTGGAACGAATTCTGCGGAATCTCCTGGCCAACGCACTCGATCACGGAGAAGGCAAGCCGGTGCTGTTGCGGCTTCGCTCGGACGCCGACGCGGCAGCATTCGTGGTGCGAGACCAGGGAATCGGTCTGCGTCCCGGCGAAGAGAAGCTGGTGTTCAACCGGTTCTGGCGCTCGGACCCCTCCCGCGTTCGCAGGTCCGGCGGCACCGGGCTCGGTCTGGCGATCAGTGTCGAGGACGCCCGGCTGCACGACGGTAAGCTCGAAGCGTGGGGTGCAGTAGGCGAAGGCGCATGCTTCCGACTCACAGTGCCGCTCGTTCGCGGGCACAAGGTGATCGGTTCCCCACTGCCCCTCAAGCCCAGCACCAAGAAATACGCTCAAGGACAACCGATTCCCGCTATCACCGCACAGAAGACGTCCGCGTCGGAGCCCGCGACGTGATCCGACCGACCGGTCGTGGTGCCCGGGTGCTGGCCGTCTGGGCGCTCGTCGTCGCGCTCGCCAGCGGGTGCGCCAGCCTTCCCGAATCGTCGAGCCCCCAGGCCATCGGCACGTTGACCGCCGGTGCCGTGCCCACCAGCGCTCCGGCCCCCGAACCCGGACGCGAGCCGGATCGCTTGCTCGACGACTTCTTCGAGGCCAGCGCCGTCTCTTCCAACAGGCACCAGGCCGCGCGGCAGTTTCTCACGGAGGAGGCGTCGGCAACCTGGGACGACGGCGCACGCACGGTGGTCGCCGACCGGATCGATACCCTGTCCGGGCCGCGCACCACCGACACCGCGCAGTTCACGATCCGGTCGACGACGGCCGGAATGCTCGCTTCCGGCGGTGAATACCAGGCAGGCTCGGACACCTTCGACGCCGCGTTCGAGCTGAAGCGGGTGGACGGTCAGTGGCGCATCTCGAAGTTGCCGCCGGGCGTCGTCATCGATCGATCCGCGTTTCTTAACACCTATCAGCAGCGCAGCCTCTACTTCGTCGATCCGCTCGGTGGCGTGCTCGTGCCCGATGTGCGGTGGACCAGCGGATCGCAGGACCAACTCGCCAATCAACTCGTGCAGCTGCTCATCGACGGACCGAAGTCGGCGCTGTCGGCAGCGGTGAGCAACGAACTCTCCGACGACGTGAGTATTCGAGGTCCCATCACCAAGGCCGACGGTCAGACCTCCCAGGTGGGGGTCGGGCTCGGCGGAATCAAGATCGACTTCGGCGGCCTGCAGAACAAGGGCGACCGCGATCGGGAACTACTCGCCGCTCAGGTGATCTGGACCCTGGCCTCGGCCGAGGTGCCAGGTCCTTACGTGCTGCTCGCGGACGGTCAACCGATCGATACGACCAAGCCCGACGGGTGGACGACAGCAGGCGTCGACTCGTTCGATCCGCTCGGCAGCGCCGACGACAGCGTCGGACTGCACGCACTGGCGTCCGGCACGTTGCTCCGCGTCGACGAGGCGGAGACCACGCCCGCTCCCGGGTACTTCGGGCAGGCCCGTAACCTGCGCTCGGTGGCGCTGTCCAACGACGGCACCCTCGTGGCCGGTGTCGCGGACACCGGACGGCCGGCCCCCGCGCCGTCGAGCACGCTCATGGTCGGCGATTACGACGGCGGCGCGTTCCCGGTGGCGGAGGGTCAATCGATCACGCGGCCCACCTGGGGAGCCGATGACAACGCGGCCTGGGCGGTGATCGACGGCACCAACGTCATCCGAGCGGCCCGCGATCCCTCGACCGGCCAGGTATCGGTGATACCGGTCGAGGCCACCGCAGTCACGACTCTCGGCAACCGGATCACCGAACTGCGACTGGCCCGCGACGGAGTGCGCGCAGCGCTCATCGTCGACGGCGTCGTGTACGTGGCAACGGTGGTGCGCGAGCCCTCGGGTGTGTACTCGTTGACCGAGCCGAGGGCCGTGGCGATCGGACTCGGCAGCGACGCCACGAGTTTGGACTGGAGTACCGGCGACACCATCGTGATCGCGCGGGTCGCCACCGACACACCGGTGGTGCAGGTGACCGTCGACGGCTCCCGGATGGACGCGCTGCCTTCGCGCAACCTGACCACTCCGGTGTTGGCGGTCGATGCGTCCCCGGAGACCGAGTACGTCGCAGACGCGCGGGCGGTCTTCGCTCTCAACAACGCCGATCCGGTCGGCGACCGGTACTGGCGCGAGGTCACCGGTCTGGCCGGGGTGAAAGCAGTGCCGATTCTGCCCGGCTGAGGTCGGCCGCAGATGTGTGTCGGTGGGTCCGGGCAGACTCCGGGTCCATGCGGACACTCCTCGATCTGGTGCTGCCCCTCGAATGCGCCGGGTGCGGTGCGCCGGGGGAGTCGTGGTGCTCGGTGTGTTCCGTGGCCCTCTTCGTCCCGCCCATCGCCGTTCGTCCGCGTGTCGATCCCGGTGTGCCGTGCTGGTCCTTGGGCACGTACAGCGGGCCGCGGCGCACCGGTGTCATCGCGCTGAAGGAGCGAGGTCGACGGTCGGTTGCCCGGCCTTTCGGGCGAGCGCTCGCCGAGGCCGTCGGACATCTACGCGAGGCAGGTGAGATCGATCCACCCGAACTGAGTTCGCTGATTCTGATCTGCGCGCCCTCTCGGGCTCGTGCGGCGCGCGCTCGCGGGGGCGATCCCGTTCTGAAATGCGCTCGAGTCGCTGCCGAACAGTTGACACCGGAGCAAGTGCTCGTTCCCGAGTTGCTCCGCATGAGCGCCGGAGTCCGCGATTCGGTCGGACTGTCGGCCGGGCAACGGCAGTACAACGTGGCGGGCCGAATCGAGGCCGTCGGGGTGGTACGTCCTCGATCCGACGCACGGGTGGCGGGGTCGACGGACTTCACGGTTCTGCTGATCGACGATGTCATCACCACCGGCGCAACGTTGGCCGAATCGGCAAGAGTGCTAACCGGTTTCGGAGTGCCGGTGGCCGGCGCACTGGTGGTGGCCAGTGCGTGACGGTGAGTTGGGGGGACACGCCGACAACCAATTCGGGGTGAACGGTGGCACACGAGTCGATGACCGACTAACGTCGCGGACACGCACCGACTGGACCAGATGTGAGGTGATGCCCCGGACTCGAGATGCCGGAAGGTTCCCCATTCGGCATGAACACTTGCCACGTCCAACAGTGGGCGTGGCCGATATCGGGAGGTACGCGTGACGACCCCTTCACAAGCCTCGGTTTTCTTCGACGAGAAGCCCTCGGAAGAACCCGCCAAGAGTAATGCGGACGTTGTGGTCAAGGGCCGCAACGTCGAGATTCCGGATCACTTCCGGATATACGTCTCCGAGAAATTGGCTCGCCTCGAGCGCTTCGATCCCTCCGTCTACCTGTTCGACGTCGAACTGCAACACGAACGAAATCGCCGCCAGGCCAAGGCATGTCAACGCGTGGAGATCACCGCGAAGGGCAAGGGTCCGGTCGTTCGAGCCGAAGCGTGCGCCGACAGTTTCTACGCCGCACTCGAAGCGGTGACGTCGAAACTCGAGAGCAGACTCCGGCGTACCAAAGACCGTCGCAAGGTCCACTACGGCGAGAAGAGACCCGTCTCCGTCGCCGAGGCCACTGCCGAGCTCGCGGAGGACGACGCGCTTGCACTCGATCCCGAAACGAAACTCGACTCCTTCGAGGACGATCAGAGCGGCCCCGGTCACATCGTGCGGACGAAGATCCACTCGGCTGCACCGATGAGCGTCGACGACGCCCTGTACGAAATGGAGCTCGTCGGCCACGATTTCTATCTGTTCCACGACAGCGCAAGCGATCGCCCCTCGGTCGTGTACCGACGGCACGCCTTCGATTACGGCTTGATCAGACTCACCTGACCCGACCGCCCTGGGCGGCGTGATTCGTTCGCCGTCCGTGAAATCTGTCCAACGCTGCAGGCTCGACACCGGAGACTCGATCCCCACGTCGGGCCTGCAGTGCTGTGTCGGCGTGATCGCCGGTCGCGTACCGGCGATGTCGGGTGACCGTGAGTCGGGCTGCCGGGTCCGCAGCGACACCGCCTACCATGGACGCGTTCGGGTTACCCGCCGCGCACAAGCCGTGGTGCCGACCCGTGAGCTCGTGCAGTATCCAGTGTTGTTCGAGAAGCAGTCTTTTTCGTGCAGCAGTGTTGTTCGTACCAGTACCCCTGAACCGAGGATCGAGGACGAGAAAGCCCGTGCCGTCGCTGTCGTTTTCCAAGCTGCTCCGTGTCGGTGAAGGTCGCATGGTCAAGCGGCTCAAGAGCATCGCCGACCACGTCTCAACCCTGGCCCCGGACGTCGAGAGCCTTTCCGACGACGAACTGCGCGGCAAGACCGCGGAGTTCAAGGAGAGGTACTCCGCCGGTGAGACCCTGGACCAGCTCCTGCCCGAGGCATTCGCCGTGGCCCGCGAGGCGTCCTGGCGAGTGCTCTCGCAGCGACACTTCGACGTTCAGGTCATGGGCGGCGCCGCCCTGCACTTCGGCAACATCGCCGAGATGAAGACCGGCGAGGGCAAGACACTGACGTGTGTTCTCCCCGCTTACCTCAACGCCATCTCGGGCGAGGGTGTACATGTGGTGACGGTCAACGACTACCTCGCCAAGCGTGACTCGGAGTGGATGGGCCGCGTGCACCGTTTCCTCGGTCTGTCGGTCGACGTGATCCTCTCCGGCATGACGCCGGTGCAGCGCCGCGCAGCGTACGCCGCCGACATCACCTACGGCACCAACAACGAGTTCGGCTTCGACTACCTGCGCGACAACATGACGCACTCGCTCGACGATCTCGTGCAGCGGGGCCACAACTTCGCCGTCGTCGACGAGGTCGACTCGATTCTCATCGACGAGGCCCGTACTCCGCTGATCATCTCGGGACCGGCCGACGCGTCGAGCAAGTGGTACGGAGAGTTCGCCCGTATCGCACCGATGCTCAAGGTCGACACCCATTACGAGGTGGACATCCGCAAGCGCACCATCGGTGTGCACGAGGCAGGGGTCGAGCTGGTCGAGGATCAGCTGGGCATCGACAACCTGTACGAGGCAGCCAACTCGCCGCTGGTGAACTACCTCAACAACGCGATCAAGGCCAAAGAGCTCTACACCAAGGACAAGGACTACATCGTTCGCGACGGTGAGGTCATCATCGTCGACGAGTTCACCGGCCGCATTCTGGTAGGACGCCGCTACAACGAGGGCATGCACCAGGCGATCGAGGCCAAGGAGAAGGTGGAGATCAAGGCCGAGAATCAGACTCTTGCCACGATCACGCTGCAGAACTACTTCCGCCTCTACGACAAGCTCTCGGGCATGACGGGTACGGCCGAGACCGAGGCTGCGGAGCTCCATCAGATCTATGGTCTCGGCGTCATTCCGATCCCGACGAACCGTCCGATGGTTCGCGTGGACAACGGCGACCTGATCTACAAGACAGAAGAGGCCAAGTTCGACGCGGTCGTCGACGACGTGGTCGAGCGGCACGGGAAGGGTCAGCCGGTCCTGATCGGTACCACGAGCGTGGAGCGCTCGGAGTACCTGTCGAAGCAGTTCACCAAGCGCGGCGTCGCGCACAATGTGCTCAACGCGAAGTTCCACGAGCAGGAAGCGACGATCATCGCCGAGGCAGGTCGTCAGGGCGCGGTGA
The DNA here is from genome assembly GCF_022810405.1 of Rhodococcus sp. ARC_M5. Taxonomy (GTDB): domain Bacteria; phylum Actinomycetota; class Actinomycetes; order Mycobacteriales; family Mycobacteriaceae; genus Rhodococcoides; species Rhodococcoides navarretei. The sequence goes on along the minus strand of NZ_JALGQE010000001.1, from coordinate 153,202 downwards.
CCGTCGCGACCAACATGGCCGGTCGTGGCACCGACGTCGTACTGGGTGGCAACCCGGACATTCTCGCCGACCTGAAGCTGCGTAAGCAGGGCTTGGATCCGGTCGAGACCCCCGAGGAGTACGAGACGGCGTGGGAGCCTGCTCTGGAAGAGGTCAAGGCCCAGGTCAAGGCCGACGCGGACACCGTGCGCGAGGCCGGGGGCCTGTACGTTCTCGGTACCGAGCGCCACGATTCGCGCCGCATCGACAACCAGCTGCGAGGCCGCTCCGGTCGTCAGGGTGATCCGGGCGAATCGCGCTTCTACCTCTCGCTCGGTGACGAACTGATGCGCCGTTTCAACGGCGGCGCACTCGAGTCGATCATGACCCGGCTCAACCTGCCCGACGACGTCCCGATCGAAGCCAAGATGGTGTCCAAGGCCATCAAGAGTGCTCAGACCCAGGTCGAGCAGCAGAACTTCGAGATCCGCAAGAACGTGCTCAAGTACGACGAGGTGATGAACCAGCAGCGCACCGTCATCTACGAGGAGCGCCGTCGCATCCTCGAAGGGGCCGACATGGAGGGCCAGGTCGAGGGCATGATCACCGATGTGATCACCGCCTACGTCGACGGTGCGACGGGCGAGGGCTACGTCGAGGACTGGGATCTGGAGCAGTTGTGGACGGCGCTGAAGACCCTCTACCCGGTCGGCATCGACCACAAGGTGCTCGCCGGCGAGAACGAGGACGGTGAGAAGGGCGATCTGAGTCGCGACGAGCTGCGTGAGGCACTGCTGGAGGACGCGCGCTCCGCGTACGCCAACCGCGAGGCAGAGATCGACGGCATCGCAGGCGAGAACGGAATGCGAGAGCTGGAGCGCCGAGTCCTGCTGTCCGTCCTCGACCGCAAGTGGCGCGAGCACCTCTACGAGATGGACTACCTCAAGGAAGGCATCGGCCTGCGTGCGATGGCGCAGCGCGACCCCCTGGTCGAGTACCAGCGCGAGGGTTACGACATGTTCCAGGGCATGCTCGACGGCCTGAAGGAGGAGTCGGTCGGCTTCCTGTTCAACCTCCAGGTGGAGGCGACCCCGGCTCCGGCAGGGCCCGCGGCCTCCGCGGGGCTCGCCGTGGCTCCGGGACTGGCCTCTCCGATGGGCACCGGCCGCCCGGCCGCGACCCCTGCAGCTGCACCTGCACCGACCGGCACGGCGCCCGCATCTGCGGCACCCGCTCCTTCGGCTCCCGCACCGTCGGCCCCCGCAGTCCCTTCCGCTCTGCGGGCGAAGGGTCTCGACGAGCAGGACGAGCAGAGACTGACCTTCTCCGGGCCGGCCGAGGGCGGCGGAACCGACGTTCGGAGATCGGAACCCTCCCGGTCCGCCGGCGAGTCCGCGGCGGAGGGAACCCGTCGGGAGCGCCGAGAAGCGGCGAGGACGCAGAACAAGGCACCGAAGAAGGCCGCTCGCTCCAAGCGCAAGAAGTAGCGGTCGTGGGTCGCGTCGCTGCACGAGGACGCGACCCTCATCCCACGCGCAGCGAGGTGACCGTCCATCCGGGACGGCGCGGGTCGATGGCCAGCTCGATTCGGCCGGCGAATGCGAACATCCGTGGTCCACGGGTGTAGGAGCCGAAGATCTCTGCGGACACATCCGACTGATACGCCACGTGTACTCGACGTACCGCGGCGAATCCCAGCCGCCGTCCCGGTGGCGGATTGCGCACGATGGTCCGCACCAGATCGATCATCGAGGTGGTGAACAACGGCGATAGCTGATCGGCACTGCGCCGTCGATCGATCACCTCGATCAGCATGCGCATGGCGCGGTCGGCGGTAGCCCTCGCATCGGCAGGTACCGGCGGTCGGCCGGGAGGCTCGGTGCGCCGTCGAGAACGGTTGCTGCGCATCGTCGCTCGGTGCCTGACCGGCGTCGGTTCGGTGGTGGTCGCTGGATCCCACGTGTGCACTGCCCCGGTGGCGAGCGGTGGCTCGAACGGAGCGGCACGCGAGAGGAAGCAGTGATGTTCGGCGCGGAGCCGGGCGACCGACCCGGATATGTCCGGGCTCTCGGGCGGGTCGTTGGATTCGATGACGCTCACACCGACATTGACGGTCCCGGACCGCGATCGGTTCCCCCGGAACCGACGAAACACACGCGACACGGCCGTCGAACGACCCCGCGACCGACATTCGTCCGCCACGTACTCTAGGTTCGAGCACACCGCGCGCTCGGCCACAGGAATCGGCGCGTACTTCATGCGAGGACGGGGACCGGAACACGAGATGGCGACCAGGCTGACAGCGCAGGATGCGTCGTTCTACTTTCTCGAGGCCAGCAGCAGTCCTATGCACCTCGGCTCGCTTGCCATCTTTCGGACCCCACGCAGTGGTTTCAGCTACGACCGTCTGTTGACGTTGGTCGAGCAACGACTGGCCTTGGTTCCCCGGTACCGGCAGAAGGTTCGCGAGGTTGCCTTCGGACTGGCCCGGCCGGTCTGGGTGGACGATGCGGACTTCGACATCACGTATCACATCCGACGTTCGGCGCTGCCCAAGCCGGGATCGGACGAACAGTTGCACGATCTGATCGCGCGATTGACATCTCGCCCACTCGATCGCACTCGGCCGCTCTGGGAGATGTACTTGGTCGAGGGGCTCTCGAAGAACCGCTTCGCCATCTTCACCAAATCCCACTCTGCGTTGGTCGACGGCGAGCACGCACTCGACATCGGTCAGGTCATCCTGGACGCGAGCAAGAATCCGCCGCCGATGGCCGAGGAACTGTGGATGCCTGCGCGGGCACCCAAGGATTCGGCTCTCGTCATCGACGCTCTGACCGAGTTGGTGGTGCGCCCGGGCGAGAGCATCGAGGCCTTGCGCGGCGCGGTGCACGGTGTGGCAGGTGTCGCGGGCGAGGCGCTGCGTGCCGCAGGGAAGGTCGCGGCGGTGCTGCGCACCGCAACTCAGAGCGCGCCGTCGAGTCCGCTGAACGCCCCCATCTCGCGAAACCGGAGGTTTGCGGTCGCCAAGACCGAGCTCGCGGACTATCGCAGAATCCACAACAGATTCGACTGCTCGATCAACGACGTGGTGCTCGCCGTCGTCACCGGCGCACTGCGCAACTGGCTGCTCTCGCGGGGCGAGCCCGTCACTGCCTCGTCCACCGTGCGGGCCATGGTGCCGATGTCGGTGTACGTCTCCGCAGATCGTGTCGGTTTCGTGGAAGCGACGGACCGGCCGGCCGAACCGACCGAGGACGATCGCAGCGAGGTCTCGTCGTTCCTCGTCGACCTGCCCGTCGGTGAATCGAATGCGGTGGTGCGGCTCTCGCACATCGCGCACGCCACCGAGGCACACGCCAAGCAGAGTCGGGGTGTCACCGCGCAGACGCTGATGCGCATCTCCGGATTCGCCCCCGCAAGCCTGCACGCCATGGGTGCGCGGGCCGGCAGCCGGCTTTCTCAGCGGGTGTTCAATTTGATCGTGACCAACGCTCCCGGGCCCCAGTTTCCGCTCTACGTCGGCGGTGCGCGCATGCTCGAGATGTATCCGGTGTCGCCGCTGTTCGAGAACCAAGCGATGAGTATCGGGTTGACGTCGTACGACGGATACGTGTTCTTCGGGCTCAATGCCGATCGAGGTGCCATGCCGGACGTGGATGTGGTGACGGCGTTGCTGCACGAGGCGCTGGAAGAGTTGGTCGACGCCAGTAACGAATCGAGAGTGTGAGGTCTTCTGCAATGCGTGTCTACGTTCCGGCGACGTTGGAGTTCCTGAAAGTGTTGTCGGCGGAGGGCGAGTTCAGCCCGGTCTCACGCACCGCCTTCGCGGTGACCCCGACGCTGCGTGAGGCGTACTCCTCCGGCGACGACGAGGAGCTCGCCGAGGTAGCGATGGGGGAGGCAGCGCGCGCCTCCTTGAGACTGATCGCTGCTGCGGTCGACGACGAGGCGGACACCGGGACGGTTGCCGAGGGCGTGGTGTACCGGCGGGCCGTGATCGCAGCCGACGTCGACGACCCGACCCTGCGACCCGACCTCGACGACGCCGTCGTCCGATTGAAGGAACCGTTGCGGATGGATCAGGTCGCGTCGGTTCACGTCGATCTCGAAGGGGCCGAATCGGCGGTTGCCAAGGCCGTTGCGGCCGTCGACGCCGCAGACATGGGTGATGCGGATGCCGAGTTCGTCCTCGGGGACGCAGAGGATCACACGCTGGCGTGGTACGCCCCGCAGGAGCTGTCTTTTCTGCTCGAATTGCTCTGATTCGCCACCCGGCAGAGGTGACCCTGCCCCGAACCTACGGTAGCGTAACCTCGATGACCACAAGCGGATCGGTTTCTCGATCGAGGGGATGGAACACCCGATGGATCTGAAGAAGTGGCTGGAGGCTCCGGCGGCCGGTGTATCGGCACCCAAGCGTCCGAGGCTGAACATGGTGCGTGGTGCCTTCACTCGCATCACCACTCCGTTGTTGCCCGACGACTATCTGCATCTTGCGAACCCACTGTGGTCCGCTCGCGAACTCCGCGGCCGCATCGTGCGAGTGGAGAAGGAAACCGCAACGGCGGTGACGTTGGTGATCCAGCCCGGGTGGGGCTTCAATTTCGACTACCAACCCGGTCAGTACATCGGGATCGGCTTGCATCTCGGCGGACGGTGGCATTGGCGGTCGTACTCGTTGACCTCGCCACCGAACTGGGAAGACAAGCTGATCTCCATCACGGTGAAGGCGATGCCCGAGGGCTTCCTGTCCTCGCACCTCGTCGGCGGCGTACCGCAGGGAACCATCGTTCGACTCGCCGCGCCCAAGGGCAATTTCGCGCTGCCCGTACCGCCGCCGAACAAGATCTTGTTCGTCACGGCAGGCAGCGGCATCACCCCGATCATCTCGATGCTGCGCGCGTTGGATCGGCACGGTGACATGCCCGACACGGTGCACATCCACTCGGCGCCCACCGAGGACGAGGTCATGTTCGCCGCCGAGATCGCCGCGCTGGAGAAATCTCACCCCAACTTCACCTCGCATGTGCAGCTCACGCGATCGGACGGCAAGTTCGCACTGGCCTCTCTCGACGAGCTGTATCCCGACTGGCGCACGCGCGACACCTGGGCGTGCGGGCCCGCTGCTCTGCTCGAAGAAATCGAGAAGACCTGGAAGCGCGAGGGAATCGAGGACCGGCTTCACCTGGAGCGGTTCGAGATCTCGCGCGCCGACACCTCCGGTGCAGGCGGCACCGTCACGTTCTCCAAGTCGGACAAGAAGACCACCGTCGACGGCGCGACCAGTCTGCTCGAAGCCGGCGAGAACGTCGGCGTTCAGATGCCGTTCGGCTGCCGGATGGGTATCTGCCAGACGTGTGTGGTGCCGTTGACGGCAGGGCACGTGATCGACCTGCGTTCCGGCAAGGAACACAGTGAGGGCGACCGCGTCCAGACGTGCATTTCCGCAGCTGCGGGCGACTGCACATTGGAACTGTAGGTCTGTTTTTCGCACACTGCCTTCTCAGGCTGTTCGGTTACGCTTACGTAGGTTGCCCACGTCGATACCCGATATTTCGGGCACTGCACTCAACTGTTGGAGGACCCGGTGGCCATCACCGACATCAAAGAGTTCGCTCATCTCAGCGAAGCGGACATGGAAGCGTTCGGTCGTGAACTGGATGCGATTCGTCGAGACGTAGAAGACAGCCGCGGCGAGCGCGATGCCGCCTACATCCGTCGGACCATCAGGCTGCAGCGGCTGCTCGAGCTCGGTGGCCGCGCGGTTCTGCTCGGCAGCAAGTATCGGCCGGCCTGGATCGCAGGCACGGCGATGCTCAGCGTCGCCAAGATCATCGAGAACATGGAACTCGGCCACAATGTGATGCACGGGCAGTGGGACTGGATGAACGATCCGGAGATTCATTCCACCTCGTGGGAGTGGGATCAGACCGGACCGTCCGAGCAGTGGAAACGCGCCCACAACTACTCGCACCACACGTACACCAACATCGTCGGCATGGACGACGACATCGGCTTCGGCATCCTGCGGATGACTCGCGACGAGCCGTGGAAGCCGATCAACCTCGTGCAGCCGCTCGCCAACATCGTGCTCGCCACCACCTTCGAGTGGGGCATCGCGCTGCACGACTACGACGCGCAGAAGCAGTTGGACAGCGAGGACGAGAAGGGTCTGCTGAAGTCTCCGGCGAGCCGCGCCTTCGCGCGCAAGATCGCCAAGCAGGTCGGCAAGGATTTCGTCTTGTTCCCGGCGCTGTCCGGCCCGTCGTGGAAGTCCACGTTGACTGCCAACGCGACGGCCAACCTCGTCCGGAACCTGTGGGCGTACGCGGTGATCTTCTGCGGTCACTTCCCCGACGGGGCAGAAAAGTTCACGATCGGGCAGTTCGAGACCGAGACGCGACCCGAGTGGTACCTGCGTCAGATGCTCGGCAGTGCGAACTTCGAAGCCGGTCCGGTCATGGCGTTCATGAGCGGCAACCTCTGCTACCAGATCGAGCACCACATGTTCCCGGATCTGCCGAGCAACAGGTACTCGGAGATCGCCGAGAAGGTGCACGCGCTGTGCGAGAAGTACGACTTGCCGTACACCACAGGGTCACTCGGCAAGCAGTACCTGCTTGCGCTGCGAACGATTCACAAGCTGTCGCTGCCCGACTCGTGGTTGCGTGCCACGTCCGACAACGCTCCCGAGACGTCCTCCGAACGGCGATGGCGCGTCGGCGATTCGCCCGCAGTCCATGCGCTCCGCATCGATCCGCTCACCGGACAACGCCGAGGTCTTCGCTCGGCAATGCAGGAGGCGCGCGTGAGCTTGCGCAACGCCAAGAAGGAAGCCAAGCGTCAAGCCAAGGCTCTGCGTCGCTCGGGTGACCGCGTTCGGTTGTGAATCGTCACACAGATTTCTGCCGCTAACCTACGGAACCGTAAGTTACGGTACGGTAGGTGACGGAATTGCACATGGCCTGATACGCGAGCTGTGTGTTCACGACTGCCAGGAGGTTGTTTCCCATGGCGATTACGGACGTCAAAGAGTACGCGCATCTGACCGATGCCGACATCGAGGCGTTGGGCCACGAGCTCGACTCCATCCGGCGTGACATCGAGGCGTCCCGCGGTGAACGCGATGCCCGGTACGTCAAGAACACCATCCGACTCCAGCGTTCGCTCGACATCGGTGGCCGAGCCGTGCTGTTCGCGAGTCGTCGGCGTCCGGCGTGGCTGGTCGGTACCGCCATGCTCGGGGTCGCCAAGATCATCGAGAACATGGAGCTCGGGCACAACGTCATGCACGGCCAGTGGGACTGGATGAATGATCCGGAGATCCACTCCACCTCGTGGGAGTGGGACAACACGGGGCCGTCGGCTCACTGGAAGCAGACGCACAACTACATCCACCACAAGTACACCAACGTGCTCGGTATGGACGACGACGTCGGCTACGGCCTGCTCCGCGTCACCCGCGATCAGCGGTGGAAGCCATTCAACATCGGCAACCCCGTCTACAACCTGCTGCTGCAGTTGTTCTTCGAGTACGGAGTTGCGCTTCAGCACCTCGAACTGGGCAAGGTTGCCAAGGGTCGAGTGCCCCGCGAAGAGTTCGAGCAGAAGCGGCGCGAGGTGCTCGAGAAGGTCGGCAAGCAGATCGGCAAGGACTACATCCTCCATCCGCTGCTGACCGGGCCCGCGTGGAAGAGCACGCTGACGGCGAACATCGTCGCCAACATGATGCGCAACGTGTGGACCAACACCGTCATCTTCTGTGGTCACTTCCCGGACGGCGCGGAGAAGTTCACCAAGTCCGACATGGAAGGGGAGACGCAGGGGCAGTGGTACCTGCGTCAGATGCTCGGCAGCGCGAACTTCAATGCCGGTCCCGTCATGGAGTTCATGAGCGGCAACCTGTGCTACCAGATCGAGCATCACCTGTTCCCGGACCTCCCCAGCAATCGCCTGCGGGAGATCAAGGTTCGAGTGCTCGAGTTGGCGGAGAAGTACGACCTGCCGTACACGACGGGTTCGATCGTCCACCAGTACTTCTTGTCCTGGCGAACCATCGCGAAGCTGTCGCTGCCGAACAAGTACCTCAAGGCCACCAGCGACGACGCACCCGAGACCGCGTCCGAGCGTAAGTGGGCCGACGCGCCGGCAGGCCTGTTCACCGTCGATCCCGAGACCGGTAAGCGTCGCGGTCTGCGCACCGCAATCGCAGAAACGAAGAAGCGCAAGGGAATTCGCAGGCTGGTCGGAAAGGCCGCGTAAGCTCTGCATCGAATTCGAGCCTGGTGGCAACCGACCCCGAGTGGGTGGTTGCTACCAGGCTTCGTTCGTTCGAACGGCTTCGAGCAGCAGACGCACCGCGGCAACGCGTCGAGCCGCGTCTCCGGTGAGTGCGTCGAGGGCGCATTCGGGATCTGCCGGTGGGCCGAGGTGCGTGCATCCTCGGGGGCAGTTCTCGATCGTGTCGGCCAGATCGGAGAACGCTGCGACGACGTTCTCGGGGGAGATGTGCGCCAATCCGAACGACCGGATGCCGGGGGTGTCGACCACCCAGCCGCCGTCGGGGAGCGGTAGCGCCACCGACTGAGTCGAGGTGTGACGACCCTTTCCGACGCCCGAGACCACTCCGGTGGCGCGGTAGGCGTCGGGCACCAATCTGTTGACGAGCGTGGACTTCCCGACGCCCGAATGTCCGATGAGCGCGGTCACCTTGTCGGTGAGCATGGCCGTCAACTCCGTGAGGTCCTCCGATTGCCCCGCCAGCACCACCGGGACGTCGAGATCGGAGAACGCAGCGGTGAATTCCTCGGGGTCGGCAAGATCGCTCTTGGTCAGGCACAGAACGGGTTCGAGTCCGCCGACGTACGCGGCCACCAGTGCTCGCTCGACGAAGCCGGTGCGCGGTGGTGGGTCTGCGAGCGCGGCGACGATGAGCAGTCGGTCGGCATTGGCCACCACGACGCGTTCGAACGGGTCGGTGTCGTCCGCGGTGCGGCGCAGCACCGTTCGCCGTTCGGCCACGCGCACGATTCGGGCCAGAGTATCGACCTTGCCGGACAGATCTCCGACGATACCGACTTCGTCGCCCACCACGATCGGGGTTCGGCCCAGTTCGCGGGCCCGCATCGTCACGACCGGCCGAGAGGGGTCACCGTCGAGTACGCAGCCCCAGCGGCCGCGGTCGACGGACACCACCATGCCGGCTTCGGCATCGTTGTGTTGGGGTCGAGTCTTGGTGCGGGGACGCGAACTCTTGCCCGGCCGGATGCGGACGTCGGACTCGTCGTACCGGCGCGCGGTCAGGAGCCGACCCCGGTCGGTGCGGGTGCGGACAGCATTGCGTCCCACAGTATCTCGAAGCCGGGGAGGGTCTTGGCCGTCGTGCCGATGTCGTCCACTTCCACGCCGGGCACACGCAGCCCGACGATCGCTCCCGCGGTGGCCATGCGGTGGTCTGCATAGGCGTGCCAGACGCCGCCGTGCAGTGGTGCCGGATCGATTCTGATGCCGTCGTCGGTTTCGACCGCGCGCCCACCCAGTCGAACTATCTCGGTGGTCAGCGCCGCAAGGCGATCGGTCTCGTGACCACGCAGATGGGCGATGCCGCGCAGGATGGACGGCCCTTCGGCGAGAGTGGCGAGCGCCGCAACCGTCGGGGTCAACTCGCCGACGTCGTGAAGATCGAAGTCGATGCCGCGCAACGTATCCGGGCCCTCGACGGTCAAGATGCCTGCGGTGAGGTCGACGCGCGCGCCCATCCGGGTGAGGATCTCCCGGAAGACGTCACCGGGCTGGGTGGTCGTTTCGGGCCAATTCGGTACGCGCACGATGCCTTTCGTCACCACTGCCGCAGCGAGGAAGGGGGTGGCGTTGGACAGATCCGGCTCGATGTTCCACTCGACGGGCGTCACCGGTCCTCGGTGCACGCGCCAGGTGTTCGCGTCACCACCGGTATCGGGTGTATCGACTCGGACGCCCGCCCGTCGCAACATATCGACCGTCATGTCGATGTGGGGCATCGACGGGACGGGCTTGCCGATGTGGTGGATTTCGATGCCCTCGTCGAATGCCGCTGCGGAGAGCATCAGACCCGACACGAACTGCGAGGAGCCGGAGGCGTCGATGTCCACCGAACCCCCGCGCAGCGAACCCGTGCCCCGCAGCGTGAACGGCAGCGCACTGCCGTCGATATCGGCTCCCATTGCGCGCAGCGCGTCGAGGATCGTGTCGAGTGGACGAACACGCGCCTGCTCGTCACCGTCGAACGACACCTCGCCGTCGGCCAGTGCGGCCAGAGGCGGTACGAATCGCATCACGGTGCCCGCCAGCCCGCACTCCACAGCGCCGCCGTGCAGCGGTGCAGGGTTCACCCGCAGTGTTGTCCTGTCGTCTTCGGTAGCGATGATCTCGATTCCCAGCGTCGTCAGGGCGTCGATCATGAGGTCGGTGTCACGGCTGCGCAGTGCACCGGTGATCGTCGACGATCCGGTGGCGAGCGAGGCAATGATCAGAGCGCGATTGGTGATCGATTTCGACCCGGGCAGAGTGACTGTCGCGTCGACGGGTGCGACGGCGGCGGGTGCTGTCCAATTGCTCACCTGTCCATCTTCTCTCATTCGGTATCAGCGCGCGGCGATGGGCGCGGATACGGCACTCGTGAGCCGCACCAGATCGGCTGGTGCGAGTTCGATTTCCAGTCCGCGGCGACCGCCGCTGCACAGAATGGTTTCGAAACCGAGAGCCGAGACGTCGATCACGGTGGGCAGGGATTTGCGTTGGCCGAGAGGCGAGATCCCGCCGAAGACGTACCCGGAGGAGCGCTCGGCGGCAGCCCGGTCGGCCAGCGTGAGCTTCCTGGTGCGCAGAGCGGCTGCCGCGGCCTTGAGTGAGAGCAGTGCCGTCACCGGGACCATCGCCACCGCCAGCGAGCGATCTGCACGTTCCACGACGAGCGTCTTGAAGACCTGTTCGGGATCAACACCGAGCCGCTCGACGAGTATCTGGGCCGCCTCCTCGCCGTACGACTGGCTTCGCGCATCGTGATCGTACGAATGCACGGTGTGCGCCACCTTTCGCGCGGTGAGCACGGCCAGAGCGGGTGTGGACGCAGCCATCAACGGGACTCTAGTGGCCGCCCGGGAACATGGCGGCAGGCAGCTGTGTTGTGTAACGACAGATACGGATGCAGGCGGAAGGAATGACGAATGGCAGTGCTGACCGCGGGACGTCCCCTCGCATTGAAGGGGGTGATCTCTTCGCAGAAGCCGACTTCGGGCGCGGTAGCCTGGGCGGTGGAAGCTACCGAAGGGATCAGCGTGACAAAAGCCAGCAATCCCGTCGCTGCATCGGACGACGAGAAGGCGATCGCGGAGCAGAGAGCGGCCGAGACCGAGGCACAGTTGACCGAGCGCTTCGAGCGCGACGCGCTGCCGATGCTCGATCAGCTCTACGGCGCAGCTCTGCGGATGACGCGTAACCCGGCCGACGCCGAGGACCTGGTTCAGGAGACGTTCGTGAAGGCGTACTCGGCTTTCCGGTCGTTCCGAGAAGGGACGAACCTGAAGGCGTGGCTGTACCGAATCCTGACCAACACCTACATCAACTCCTACCGCAAGAAGCAGCGTCAGCCCGCTCAGTATCCGACCGACGAGATCAGCGACTGGCAGCTCGCCGCCACCGCCGAACATACGTCGACGGGTCTGCGATCGGCCGAGGTCGAGGCCCTGGACGCGCTGCCGGACGACGACATCAAAGCAGCGCTGCAATCGCTCCCCGAAGAGTTTCGGATGGCTGTGTACTACGCCGATGTCGAGGGTTTCCCGTACAAGGAGATCGCCGAGATCATGGGTACTCCCATCGGTACGGTGATGTCGCGTCTGCACCGCGGACGCAAGCAACTGCGGGGACTGCTGGCAGGCGTCGCGCGCGAGCGTGGATTCAACCGGGACGGCGCGGTCGACCGGCACGAGCAGGAGGTAGTCCAGTGACGGGCACCGAGAAGACCGACGACGGTGACGCACAGTTCGAGCGTCTCGACTGTTCCGCAGTGATCGCGGACGTGTGGGTGATGCTCGACAACGAGTGCGACGAAGCCAGCCGATCTCGTCTGCAGAAGCACATCGACGAGTGCGGATCGTGTTTCGAGGCATACGGAATCGAAGAGAAGGTCAAGCGATTGATCTCACGCAAGTGCGGAGGAGACCAAGCACCGGCCGGACTTCGCGAACGACTCAGTGTCGAGATTCGTCGAACCGTGTTGATTCGCCAGACGGACTCCGAGTAGTCGCAGGCGGTACAACGACGAGGGGCCGAGAAGCAGTCGCTTCTCGGCCCCTCGCGGCTTGTGGCAAACCGTCAGCTGTTCGGACGTTTGCCGTGGTTGGCCTTGTTGCCCTTACGAGCACGCTTCTTACGTCCACGCTTTCCCATGATGGGCTCCTCTCGTTTGTTCACTACAGTCTCCCACGTGTGATTGGCTTACTGTGACGGGCCTGGTCTCCGATGGGTGCCCAGCGCAGTTCGTGGTGACGTGAGAGAGGGGTTCGCCGATGTCCGAGGACGTTCGCGCGGAGATGGTGTCCACGGTATTTCAGGTGGTCGTGGCCCGAGGCGACGCCGTCGAGGTCGGTGACACCCTCGTGATCCTGGAATCGATGAAGATGGAAATTCCCGTGCTGGCCGAGACGGCAGGCACGGTCACGTCCGTGGACGTTGCGGTCGGCGACGTCATTCAGCAGGGCGACCTCATCGCCGTCGTGTCCTGAGCACGGGCCACCTGAGATCTCGTGTCGACCCTCAGTGACCTGCTGGCCGAACACACCGACCTTCCCGGCGTCGCGGTCGACCATCTGCAACGCGTCGTAGGTGAGTGGCAGCTGCTGGCCGATCTCTCGTTCGCCGACGTGCTGTTGTGGGTGGGCACCGACGATGTGTCCAGTGGGACCGCCGACGTGCTGTGCGTGGCCCAATGTCGACCCACCACCGCGCCGACGGTCTTCACTCACGACATCGTGGGAACGACTATCTCCGAGTCGGAGCACCCGGACGTGATGGTGGCTCTGCAGCAGCGCGAGATCGTTCGCGGAGGCGTCGTGACGCGGACCGAGAGCATCCCGGTGCGGTGCGGAGAGCACGTCATCGCGGTATTGACCCGCGACACCAATCCGGCCCAGCTACGACCGCCGAGCGCGCTAGAGGTGGCCTACCGAGAATGTGCCGACGACCTGTGCCTGATGATCAGTGAAGGGACCTTTCCCACCCCGGAAGAGCGCACCGATGTGAACTCGTCCCCGCGAGCAGGCGACGGTTTCATTCGAATCGACACCGAGGGACGGGTCGACTACGCCAGCCCCAACGCACTCTCGGCGTACCACCGGATGGGGTTGACGACGGAGCTGTCCGGGCGAGATCTGGCCTCGGTGACCCGGTCGCTGGTCACCGACCCCTTCGACTCACAGGAGGTGGCCGACCACATCAGGTCGTCGCTCAGCGGCAACGTCGGCCATCGTATGGAGGTCGACGCCCGCGGTGCCACCGTCCTCGTGCGCACTCTGGCCCTGCAGCCCCGGGGCAGGTCGACCGGTGCGGCCGTGTTGATCCGCGATGTCACCGAGGTGAAGCGTCGGGACCGCGCTCTGCTCAGCAAGGACGCGACCATCCGGGAGATCCACCATCGGGTGAAGAACAACCTGCAGACGGTTGCCGCGCTGTTACGCCTACAGTCGCGTCGCCTCGAGAACGAGGAAGCGCGAACTGCGTTGTCGGAATCCGTCCGTCGGGTGACGTCCATCGCGCTGGTGCACGAGATGCTGTCGATGTCGGTGGACGAGGAAGTGGACCTCGACGAGATAGTCGATCGACTGGTGCCGATCATGCTGGACGTGGCGACGGTCAATCCGCGGGTGCGTGTGACTCGCGACGGCAAGCTGGGAGTCTTCTCGGCCGAACGCGCGACGCCGTTGGTGATGGTGCTCACCGAACTCGTGCAGAACGCGATGGAGCACGGATTCGACGCCGGATCGGCCGGTGTCGTCCGGATCAGCGCCGACCGTTCCGCGAAATGGCTCGACGTGGTCATCCACGACGACGGGCGTGGGTTGCCCACTGGGTTCTCCCTGGAGCGCTCGGACGGACTCGGACTGCAGATCGTGCGCACACTGGTCTCGGTGGAGTTGAACGGATCGCTCGGTGTGCACCCGGCGGCGGGTGGGGGAACCGACGCGATGTTGAGGGTTCCTCTGGGGCGGCGCGTGCCGAGGCCGTGATGCACGTTCGGTGAACAGTGCGTGACGCGCTCTCCGGTGGTCCCTGGCACGCAGAAGGCCCGGTACCCCTGACGGGTACCGGGCCATACCGATTGCTGCGTAAGCGTCCTAGACGGAGCTGCGTGCGCGCGTACGTGCGTTGCGTCGCTTGAGTGCACGGCGCTCGTCTTCACTCATTGCGCCCCATACTCCTGCGTCCTGGCCGGATTCGAGTGCCCAGGACAGGCATTCAGCGGTGACGGGGCACCGAGTACAGACGACTTTGGCATCGGCGATCTGCGCGAGCGCCGGACCACTGTTTCCCACCGGGAAAAATAGTTCCGGATCTTCATCGCGACAAATAGCCTTGTGGCGCCAGTCCATCCTCTGCTCCTTACCGGGCGCCGAAGCGCCGTTTCGTTTCTCTTCTGTTCACGAGTGGGTAACCAATGTTTCCGCACTGTTGCTTGTGAATGCTTTCACGAACTCAGGTGAAGTCAAGGGATACGCGCGTGACCGTGGTCAAGCTCACTCTGTTAGGCTCGCTTTAGCCTTCTGCGCTCCTTTGTACCCCGAGTGAACAGATTTCGCTGGTGATTTCACGAGAACTGTGCTGTACGCCGCCCCATATACCCAGGGATGAGCCCTCTCACCTGGTCGGCGCGACGACCTCCAGCGCGTCGGGAGTCGAGAAGAACTCGGCTTCCGTACGTTCGCCCAGGTAGTCCCCATCCATCTGCAGACCGACCGGCTCCGCCGAAGAAATTCGGACACTCGGCACATCATCGATCCGAATCAGCTTGCGAGACTTGGGTTCTGCACCCTTTGCCAGTAACTGGCGCGACACCCGCAACGTGGGGAACAGAGCAGTCGACCGCATGCCGAACACGCCGAGACCCGAGTCGAAATCGGTACCCGGATTGGTGTGCACCGGCCTCTCGTTCAAATACGTCCACGGACTCGAGTTCGACACGAACGCATAGTGCACACCCTCGAACGGATCCTGCCCGGGAACCTCCACCGTCAACCGAGCCGGACGGCGCTTGTGCTTGAAGAACTCCTGCACCGAGAAGCGGAGGTAACGCGTCGCCGACACCGGCGTTCCGTCCTTACGGCTCGCATCGATCGCCCGACACACATCCGCGTCCAAACCCATCCCCGCATTGAACGTGAACCACCGATTGTCGCAATGCCCCAAGCCCACGGTCCGCCGCGCTCGCGCATCCAACAGGCCGATCAACTGATTGGTCGCCGCCACCGGATCCGCTTCGATACCGAGAGAACGCGCGAACACATTCGCACTGCCGCCTGGAACGACCGCGATAGGCGGAATCGCGCCGATCGTCACCGCCTGCATCGACGTCGGCAACGGCACTCCCAGCAAACCGTTGATCACCTCGTTGACCGTTCCGTCACCGCCGTGAACGATCACCAGGCCGACCCCGTCCTCACGGGCACCACGCGCGAGCTCCGACGCATGATCACGATGAGTCGTCTGCGCAACCGTCACCCGCACCCGACTCGACAACGCATGAGCCAACAGATCCCGAGCCGCAGCCGTCGTAGAAGTCGCATTGGGATTGACGATCAGCAGCGCACGCACGAGCACTGACACTAACCGGGTCGTTCCGCAGGCTCCACTCCGGTTGCCTGGGTCGTTCCGCAGGCTCCACTCCGGTTGCCTGGGTCGTTCCGCAGGCTCCACTCCGGTTGCCTAGGCTGGTCGCGTGTCCACCTCTCCCGAGAACCTCACCCCGCCGGCCACGTTCCGATCCGCCGGGGCGCTCGTCGCAGCGCAGGGCGTGGCCTCGTTGGTGGCCGCGTTCGTCCTACTCGCCCGGGCGTTCTCCGGTGAAGGGGAGAACGCCGTCGCCAACGGATACGGCACCGCGGGGTGGTTCGGCGTGCTGGGCCTCGGAGTCGGTGCGGCAGGCGTCGCCCTGATCCTCGGCAAACGGTGGGGACGGTCCATCGCCACCGTCGTGCAGCTGCTGTTGCTCCCCGTGGTGTGGTCGCTGTTGACCGGATCGCATCAGACCGTCTACGGCGTCGCTCTCGGTGTCGTGGTGCTCGGCGTGCTGGTGTTGCTGTTCAGCCCGCCGTCCTCTCGGTGGATGGCCGCCGAGTACAGCGACGTCGACGACGAACTCCGTTGAGGTAGTCGCTAGCGAGCTTGTGCGGCCAGCTCGGCCAGTGCATCCGCGGTCAGCCGGAACGTGGTCCACTCGTCCTGTGGCTCTGCTCCGAGCGAGCGGTAGAAGCCGATCGACGGGGTGTTCCAGTCCAGAACCGACCAGGCCAACCGCGTGTACTGCCGATCGACGCATTCGGCGGCCAACGCGGCGAGCAGTGCCGTTCCGAAGCCTTCTCCGCGCGCGGCGGGCTGCACGTAGAGATCCTCCAGATAGATTCCGTTCACACCGTCCCACGTGGAGAAGTTCAAGAACCACAGCGCGCACCCCACCACCGTCCCCTCGTGTTCGGCCACGTGCGCGAACACCGACGGCCCAGCGCCGAACAGAGCGGCACGAAGCTGCTCGTCTCGAACGGTGCACAGCGACGACGACTTCTCGTACGCGGCCAGTTCGTGCACGAGTGCGGTGATGGCGGGAACATCGGCCTCGGTGGCGCGGCGAATCATCCTCGGTTTCCTTTCTGTGCCGTGGCAGCGGTGAGAATCGAAGGGTGCACGTTGTGCGCGACGAGCTGGCGAAACGAGTGTTCGAAGCCGAGCAACGAATACGCGGCTGGCGAGAGGGCGAAGCGTTTGCCCTCGGTGACGGGGGCTTCGGTCCAGCCGGCGATCAGTGCGCGCGAGAAGTGGCCGTGGCCGACCAACACGACGTCGCGGCCGCTCAACAACGGCAGGACGACCGAGAGGACCAACTCGACGCGGACGGCGATGTCACCGATGGATTCACCACCCGGACACGGATGCGTCCATACGGTCCAGTGCGGCACCGTCTCGTGGATCTGCGTCGACGTGATGCCTTCGTAGTCGCCGTAGTCCCACTCGGACAACGCATCCCATGTTCGATCGACCTGCAGGCCTGCGAGCTCGGCGGTTCTGCGAGCGCGCTCCCGCGGGCTCGTGATCACCAGGGGATCGCGCAGCTTCAGCAGCCCGAGCAGCGATCCGGCCTCGACGGCCTGTTGCTCACCGGTACTGGTGAGAGGGACGTCGGTGTTGCCGGTGTGCTTGCCCGCCAGCGCCCATTCGGTCTCGCCGTGCCGGAGTAGAACGACTCTGCCTGCCTCGACGCCGCCGTGTGTGGTCATGGAACGATCATGCCTCCCGCGCGGATGTGGCCCTTGTCATAGGTGGCCTGCAGATGTGTCCGATTTGCCGATTGAGTACGGACCTACCGGCCGGTTACATTCGTTTCACATTTTTGCTCTTCGGGCGACGCAGCTCTGCCGTCGTGCGGCCCGCTGCCTCGTAGCGCCTTCTCATCGACCAGGAGAATCATGACCGACCTGCAGAAACCCGCGTCGTCCGATGCGCCGGAGAAGCTCGACGGTGCGTTGTTGAAGATCGCCGGGGTCGTCGTACTCGGGGCCATCATGTCCATTCTCGACGTCACCGTCGTCAGCGTCGCGCTCCGGACCTTCACCGACGTCTTCGATACGACCTACGCCAACGCCGCATGGACGATGACGGGCTACACGCTCGCCCTTGCCACCGTCATCCCCCTGACCGGGTGGGCTGCCGATCGGTTCGGAACCAAGCGGCTCTACATCACCGCGCTGGTGCTGTTCGTCCTCGGTTCGGTGCTGTGCAGCTTCGCCTGGGACATCACGTCTCTCATCGTGTTCCGAGTGCTGCAGGGCCTCGGCGGCGGCATGTTGATGCCCCTGGGCATGACGATCATGACGCGCGCTGCCGGCCCCGAGCGAATCGGGCGCGTGATGGCCGTCCTGGGTGTCCCGATGCTCATCGGGCCCATCGCGGGACCGATCCTCGGCGGCTGGCTGATCGAGGCGGCGAGCTGGCACTGGATCTTTCTCATCAACCTGCCGATCGGCATCCTCGCGCTGATCGCAGCCGTGGCGATCTTCCCCAAGGACAATCCGACTCCGTCCGAGTCCTTCGACTTCCGGGGAATGCTCATGCTCTCGCCCGGACTCGCTCTGTTCCTCTACGGCGCGTCGTCGGTCGTCGAAACCGAGACCGTTCTTGCAGTGCAGGTGCTGGTCCCGGTCATCGTCGGGCTCGTGTTGATCGTGCTCTTCGTCTTCCATGCACTGCGCGTGCAGCATCCCCTGATCGATCTACGACTGTTCGAGAACAGATCGCTGACAGTGGCCGTGATCACCACGACGCTCTTCATGGTGGCCTTCATGGGCGCGGGCCTGCTGTTCCCCAGCTACTTCCTGCTTCGAGGCGAAACGACACTGACGGCCGGACTCCTGCTCGCACCGCAGGGCATCGGCGCGATGATCGCGATGCCGATCGCCGGGGTGATTGCCGACAAGTTCGGTCCCGGCAGGATCGTGCTGGTGGGCATGGTGCTCATCACGGCAGGCATGGCCGTGTTCACACAGGTCGGCACCAGCACGTCCTACACATTGCTCATCGGTGCGCTCTTCGTCATGGGACTCGGCCTCGGGTCGACCATGATGCCGATCATGACGGCCGCGCTACAGACGCTGACCGACGACACGGTCGCACGCGGTTCGACGTTGATGAACATCGTTCAGCAAGCAGCGGGGTCGATAGGCACCGCGCTGATGTCGGTGGTGTTGACCGCTCAGCAGAAGCCCGCGCTGACCGCGACCAGTCAGTTCGAGGCCTTCGACATCTCGGCCAGGGCCTTCGGCACCACCTTCATGGTTGCGTTGGTTCTGATCGTCGCCACGTTCGTTCCCGCCTTCTTCCTGCCCAGGACGAAGCACGTGAGCGAGCGGTCTTCAGCTCCGATCACGCTGCACTGACGCGCCCGAGAGATGCCGAACCCTCGCTCATCGGCTCGATGTAGGCAAGGATCAGGGCCGTGACGACAATTCTCGCGGTAGCGAATCAGAAGGGCGGCGTCGCCAAGACCACCACGGTGGCTTCCCTCGCGGCAGCGCTGCATGCTCTCGATCGGCGAGTCCTGGTGGTCGACCTCGACCCGCAGGGTTGCCTGACGTTCTCGCTCGGACACAACCCGGACAAGCTCGATTCCTCGGTGCACGAGGTGCTGACCGGGGATGCGAAGGTCGAGGACGTGCTGATCGAGACTGCGGAAGGAATCGTGCTGTTGCCGGCGACGATCGATCTCGCCGGCGCAGAAGCTCTGTTGCTGATGCGTGCGGGTCGAGAATTCGCACTCAAACGAGCTCTCGCGCCGATCCTCGAGGACTTCGACGTCGTCGTCATCGATTGCCCGCCTTCACTGGGAGTGCTGACCCTCAACGGGCTCACCGCCGCGCAGTCGGTGCTCGTGCCCCTGCAGTGCGAGACTCTCGCTCATCGCGGGGTCGGTCAGTTGTTGCGGACGGTGTCCGAGGTGCAACAGATCACCAACCCCGACCTGGCATTGCTCGGTGCCCTTCCCACACTGTTCGACGCCCGCACCACGCACAGCAGAGATGTGCTCGGCGATGTCTCGGACCGCTATTCGATGCCGGTTCTCGCGCCGCCGATTCCGCGGACCGTACGCTTCGCCGAGGCCAGTGCATCGGGCGCAACCGTGCTCTCAGGACGAAAGAACAAGGGCGCGCAGGCCTATCGAGAACTCGCCGAGAATCTGCTGGCGTACTGGGACGGCACAGCCGATCTGAAGACCTACGACCCGGCACAGTAGAACCACGCCGACGCGAACGAGTCAGCCGAGAGCGACCACGTCGGCACCGCGCTGTTCGACGACCACATCGCCGATCACCGACGTCTGTATCGGGCCGTCGTAGCCCCCTCGGTCGACCGGAATGTCGGCCAACGAGACACCGGTGGCGATATCGACCACCGAGATGGCGTCGGGCACGGGTACGAGAAGTCGGCCGGCCATGACCGCTCCACCTCCGAGGGCTCCAGGGACGGTCCAGAGCGGACTCAGGCCGGTGGAATCGAACGCCTGGACTCCGGTGCCGGTGAACCAGCTGAACACCGAGCCTGCTGTTGTCGCAGGGAAATTCGGGGAGTCCCGGATAGGGGAGAGGTCTTCCGGGAGAATGAATTCGGATGTTCTCGCGGCCGTACCGTCGTACAGGCCCACTCGGTCCGGAGTGCCGTTCGCCGCTGGAATGTAGAGCGCGACAAGGCTTCCGGTGATCGCGATGATGCGTCCGGCAGTCGGTCCCTCCGCTTCGGGAACGAGCTCGGGCACCACCGTCGACCCGTATTCCTCGGGTTCACTCGCATCCTCGGGTGCCGGGTCGAGCAACGACAACCGAGCAGCAGCTTCTCCCGGGCATTGTTCGAGCACCGCTGTTCGTGAGTTCGTCGAGGCCGAGGACAGCAGCGTGCACCCGTTTCTCGGCTGGCTCCCCGGATTGACCGGAGCATCCACGCGCCCGTATTCGAGTGTGCGCACCATGTCCGATCGCCACAGCTCCATGCGGGTGTCGCCTCTCGACGTCACGTAGGTGCCGTCGGACGACAGGCGCACCGCATCGTCGGCGTCGGACGTGCGTTGAGCCGTGCGTTCTCCCGTTGGCCCGTCGAGTTCGGTCACCTGCGAGCAGCCGCGGTCGTCACGGTAGACCGCGACCGCCGTATTCCACGACGAGACCACCGAGCACAGTGGGAGATCGCGTGTGTACGACCAGGATTGCTCACCCGACCGTGGATCGCGGCCGAGGACGGAACCGCCGTCGGCAGTGACCACCGTGGAGCCGGTGACGACAGGAAACGGGGTTCGCGCCGATTCCGTCGCCGCGCTGGGCGCGCGCCACAGTTCGGTCAGGGCAGTAGGCACCGAGGTCGCTGGTTCGGCCTGGGGCAATGGCTCCTCGGCCGGTATCGACGTGGTACCGCGAGCGTCGCCGGTGAACCAGGCGATGCTCGCGGCAACCACTACGACCACTGCGATGACGGCGGCAGCGGTGAGGTCGGTTCTCGTCCGACGTTCTGGAGCCAGCACGGCGGAATGTTATTCCGATGCGCTCGCAGTCGACGGTCCGGCCTCGGCGGACGATCCGCTGGAGCGACGACGCCTGCGGCGGCGCGGAGCGGTCTTGGTGGCCGTGTCGGCGGACGCCGTGTCTGCCGTATCCGACTGTCCTACAACCGAATTCGAGGCAGGTGTGGCATCGGCCTGTGTAGCGGAGGTTGCGGCAGCGTTGTCGCCGTCCTGCCCTGCGCGGGTACGACGGCGACTGCGCGAGCGGCGCGGCTTGGTCGCCGACGACGCGTCGGCCGCAGGCGCAGCCGCACTCGTCTCGCCGTCGTCCGCCTTCTCCGGGGCGCGCGAGGGTGCCTTGCGCACCGTGCCGGTGGCGTCCGTGGCGATCCCGAGGTCGGTGAACAGGTGCGGCGAGCTCGAGTAGGTCTCGACCGGATCCGGCATCCCGAGGTCGAGAGCCTTGTCGATCAGCTGCCAACGGGGGATGTCGTCCCAGTCGACCAGGGTGACGGCGATGCCGGTGCGTCCTGCGCGGCCGGTGCGGCCGATGCGGTGCACGTAGGTCTTCTCGTCCTCGGGGCACTGGTAGTTGATGACGTGGGTGACGTCGTCGATGTCGATACCGCGTGCTGCGACGTCGGTTGCCACCAGCACGTCGATCTTGCCCGTCCGGAACGACTTGAGAGCCTTCTCGCGCTGTACCTGGCCGAGGTCACCGTGCACGGCTCCGACCGAATATCCGCGCTCGGCCAGTTCGTCGGCGACCTTCTGCGCGGTGCGCTTGGTGCGGGTGAAGACCATCGTGGCACCGCGACCCTCGGCCTTGAGGACCTTGGCGACCATCTCGACCTTGTCGAGGGCGTGCGCCCGGTAGACGTGCTGGGCGGTGCGGTCGTGTACGGCCGAGGATTCCGCTTCCTCGGCGCGGATGTGCGTCGGCTGCGTCAGGAACGTCCGGGCCAGGGTGATGATGGGTCCCGGCATGGTGGCGGAGAAGAGCATCGTCTGCCGCTTGTCGGGAACCATGCCGAGAATTCGTTCGATGTCGGGCAGGAACCCGAGATCGAGCATCTCGTCGGCCTCGTCGAGAACCAGAACCCCGACCTTGCCGAGTATCAGGTGGTTCTGCTTGGCGAGGTCGAGCAGTCGGCCGGGGGTACCGACGACGACGTCGACGCCGCTCTGGAGCGCGCTGATCTGCGCCTCGTACGGGCGGCCGCCGTAGATGGAGAGCACCTTGACGGGGCCGTTGGCGCCGCTGAGGTACTTGGACGCGTTCTCGAGGTCGGAGCTGACCTGAACACACAGTTCACGGGTCGGCACGATCACCAGGGCGCGCGGGGTGCCGTCGAGCGGGGAGGTACCGGAGTTGTCCGTGGCGAGTCGGTGCAACAGTGGCACACCGAAGCCGAACGTCTTGCCCATTCCGGTGCGCGCCTGCCCGATGAGGTCGTCGCCCGCGATGGCGAGCGGCAGCGTCAACTCCTGGATGGCGAAGGTGCGCTCGATGCCCATTTCGGAGAGCGCGCGAACGATGGTGGCGTCCACGTTCAGCTCGGCGAACGTGGGCGGCACATGCGTGTCGTCCAGCTGCGCCGACAGAGTGGTGTCGCCGGTATCGGATTCTTGGTCGATGACTATCTTGCTCAGGGGACTGGCCTTCCTCGTGGTCGAACGTGCGCACGAGGAAGGGCACAGGCCTATTGCCGGCCGAAGTCGATGCCCTCGATCCGATGTGATGTCGCCGTCGGCCTCAGCGCGGCCGCGAACGTCGATGTTCGCTGCGGCGAAGCCGTCATGGCGACCCGGATCAGGTGCGCACACATTATCGATGACCGTCGCGTGCTTCATCGGTCCGTTCCATCGGCCCGCGAGCGACGATCGAGCACCATGGTAGCTTGCCGAACGGAATTCTCCATCGTCGGCAGGTCACGGCCGGTCCGACGCGTGCCGCGACGAGGCGTCGCGCACGGGACTACGATTGCCAGCCATGGGAGCCCATTCGTCGGAGCCGTCGTCCTCAGTTTCACCCACCACGCTCGTCGAGTCGCCCGAGTCGGACCGAGCCGAGCCGGCGATCGCACACGATCACCCCGGTATTCCGGATCTGTTCGCGGTGCTCGCGTACGGCGAGATCTCTGCGTTCTATCGCCTGGCCGAGGACGCTCGAATGGCACCGTCCATGGAGGGTCGCGTTGCCCTGGCGAGCATGGCGGCCGCGGAGATGAGCCACTTCGAGACGCTGCAGCGCGCTCTGTCGGACCGCGGGCTCGACGTCTACGCGTCGATGGATCCCTTCGTTCGGGCACTGGACGAGTACCACGAGTCGACGACGCCGTCGACGTGGTTGGAGTCGTTGGTCAAGGCATACGTGGGTGACGGCATCGCGGCCGACTTCTATCGTCAGATCGCGCACAGTCTCGACCCGGACGTGGCCGAGATCGTCCGCGAGGTGCTCGCCGAGACCGGACACTCCGAGTTCGTCGTGCACGAGGTGTCCGACCGTGTGCGGGCCAGCTCCCAGGAGAAGGCGCGACTGATGCTGTGGGGACGTCGTCTGCTCGGGGAGGCCATCACGCAGGCACAGTTCGTGCTCGCCCGCCGCGAATCGTTGACCGACCTGGTCATCACCGCCTCGGGAGACCTCAACGGGGTCGTGGCGCTGTTCGATCGAATGCAGGAGCAGCACTCGGAACGCATGTCCTCGCTCGGCCTGGACTGACCGCCGGAGCCCGGTGTTCGCTGACAGCACACCGATGATTGGCGGCTGGGTCGACGCCGCTGCACTAGCCTGGCGTGAGCAGAGTTGTCGAGAGTTCGGAGGTTGACCGTGGAGGTCAAGATCGGTGTTTCGGAGAGTTCCCGTGAGCTCGTCGTGAACAGCACGCAGTCCCCAGCCGAGGTCGAAGCGCTCGTGTCGACCGCCTTCGCCGACAAGGACGGAGTGCTGTCGTTGGAGGACGAAAAGGGACGCAAGTTCTTGGTTCAGGCTTCCAAGGTGTCGTACGTGGAGATCGGCCCGTCCGATCCTCGAAAGGTCGGGTTCGCCACCACCTGAGATTTCGGTCGGAACGCAACGCGCCCCTCACTCCATGTGGTGAGGGGCGCGTTGCGTCGGTGGGACCGAGCTACGGCGACTGCAGGGGGACGTGTGACAGACCGCCCCACGCGAGTGAGACCGTCGTGTCGACGGCGTCTTCCTTGGAGATCGGGCGGTCGGCTTCGAGCCAGTAACGCGCGGTGAACTGGCTGGCGCCGACCAGGCCGACGGCCAGCACGCGGGCCCGATACGGATCGAGTCCCGAATCGTGGGCAACCAGGTCGAAGACGGCGTCGACGCATGCCTCGGTTGCCTGCTCGACTCGCGCGTTGACCTGTGGATCACCCATCAGATCCGACTCGAACACCAGGCGGAAGCCCTGAGTGTCGGTGTCGACGAAGTCGTAGAACGCCAGCACCGCGGCCCGAACACGCTGCCGATTGTCCGTCGTCGAGCGCAGGGCCTGACGGACGCCCGCGATCAGGGTGTCGACGTAGCTCTGCAGAACCGCCAGGTACAGCTCGAGTTTTCCGGGGAAGTGCTGGTACAGGACCGGTTTGCTCACGCCCGCGCATTCGGCGATCTCGTCCATTCCGGACGCGTGATATCCGCGGGTGACGAATATTTCGCTCGCAGCGGCGAGTAACTGCGCCCGACGGGCATCGCGCGGCAGCCGTGCGCTGCGCCGATTGCCGGTGGTCGCCGGCCGGTCCGAGGACCGTCGGTCGTCGAGATCTGTCATCTGATTCTGTTCCCATCGCGTCGACTACTGCGCTCGTCTTGGTTCGACAACGAACGATCCGGCATGAACTCCCGGCGGGTGGCCGTCGGTTCGGACCGCTCGTAGCGCAGATCACGGGCAACGATACTCGTGGCCGTCGGCACCATTGGGATCCTGGGGGATCGTTCCGAAAAGTAGCAAAGCCGAATCGGATCGAACGGTTTGTTCGTAGGATGTTTTTCGTACCGAAAGCCCGATAGTTCCAGCCCCGGCATCGGCGTGCCGAGCGGCGGGCGGTGAGGATTGTGAGATCGTGTTCGAGTGACTGACCGAGGCGGGCCGCGGATCCGCGGTGGTGTGCAGTCCGGCGGCGTCGACGACGAGTACGACGATCGGTCGGACGACTTCCCGCGCACGGTGGGAAGTCGAGGGTCCCATCAGCCTCTTCGTGCGCAGTGGGATCCGACGCAGCGCGAGGTCAAACAGCGCAGTCGTCGACCGGAACGCGATGTACGGAAGCAGAGCCAGCTCGGCAAGTTCGCGTCCACCTACGGCTGGCGTGCGTACGCGGTACCGATTCTCATCGTGGTGACCGCGCTCGTCGTATTCGATGCCGTGCGTACCGGCGACCCCGTCACCGGTACCGCAGCGCAGTCGACCAACGCCGATCCGGGCTTCGGCACCCTGAGTTCGGATACGACGGCAGGAACCGGAATCATCGGCGTGCCACCGCAGGCCGACGGCAACTTCGCCGCGTCGATCTCCTCGGGGGAACTTCCCGACGGTGGTCCGTTCGCTGTGGAAGGTGCCGGAACCTGGCGCACGGTGCTGGGCACCACCGAGCAGGTGGGTCAGGGGACCGAGCGGGTGTTCACCTACACGGTCGAGGTCGAGGACGGTGTCGACACCGTCGGATTCGGCGGCGACGAGTCGTTCGCCCGCCTGGTGGATCAGACGCTCGCCAACCCGAAGAGTTGGACCAACGATCCACGGTTCGGATTCCGGCGAATCGATCAGGGCGATCCCGACTTCAGGATCTCGCTGACGTCGCAGCTGTCGATCCGGCAGGCTTGTGGTTACGACATCCAGCTCGAGGTGTCCTGTTACAACCCGGGCATCGAACGAGTGGTGTTGAACGAGCCGAGATGGGTGCGCGGAGCAATCTCTTTTCAGGGCGACATCGGCTCGTACCGTCAGTATCAGATCAACCACGAGGTGGGCCACGCCATCGGCTATCAGCAGCATCAGCCGTGCGAGACCGACGGTGGCTTGGCCCCGGTGATGATGCAGCAGACCTTCGGAACGTCCAACGACGACATCGCGCGTTTGGACCCGGAGGGGGTCGTGCCGATGGACGGAAAGACGTGCAGGTTCAATCCGTGGCCTTACCCGCGAGGGTGATCGGCCGAAAGTCGGGACGGACCGGGGATTAGATTCGAACGCGGCGCTCCGGGTCATCGGGTGCCGTGTCGAGTCGAGGAGCGTCGCTGCGTCGTGGTCCATCTACCCCCGCTGGTCGAACCCGCCGGTGAACTGACACCCGAGGACGTCGCGCGGTACAGCCGACACCTGATCATCCCCAGCGTGGGAACCGAGGGGCAGAAGCGGCTGCGCAATGCTCGCGTGCTCGTCGTCGGTGCCGGGGGGCTGGGGTCACCTGCATTGCTCTATCTCGCTGCCGCGGGCGTGGGGACGCTGGGCATCGTGGAATTCGACGACGTCGAGCTCTCCAATCTGCAGCGTCAGATCATCCACGGCCGGTCGGATGTGGGTCGCTCGAAGGCAGACAGCGCCAGGGACTCGATTCTCGAACTCAACGACGGCGTCGAGGTGACGCTGCATCGCGTCCGACTCGACTCGTCCAATGCCCTCGACCTCTTTCGGCAGTACGACCTGGTGCTGGACGGAACGGACAATTTCGCCACCCGATACCTCGTCAACGATGCGGCCGCCATGGTCGGTATCCCGTATGTGTGGGGCTCGATCTATCGATTCGAGGGTCAGGTATCGGTGTTCTGGGACGCAGCGCCGGGTGGCGTCGGCATCAACTATCGCGATCTGTACCCCGAGGCTCCGCCGCCGGGCATGGTGCCGTCGTGCGCCGAAGGTGGGGTGCTGGGGGTGCTGTGTGCGTCGATCGGGTCGATCATGGTGACCGAGGCCATCAAGCTGATCACCGGAATCGGCGAGACGCTGCTGGGCCGACTGATGATCTACGACGCACTGGCGATGAGTTATCGAACCGTCGGACTGACGCGTGATCCGCATCGAACGCCGATCACCGAGCTGATCGATTACGAGGCGTTCTGTGGAGTGGTTCCGGCCGCCGAATCCACCGGCGAATCGATCACTCCGGGGGAGCTGCGCGCGATGATGCAGTCCGGAAACGAGGTTGCCCTCATCGACGTACGTGAGCCGGTGGAGTGGGACATCGTCCACATCGACGGTGCTCGACTGATTCCCAAGGACCGAATCCTCTCCGGGGCGGCGATGGCCGATCTGCCGCAACACGTCCCCATCGTGCTCTACTGCAAAACCGGCATCAGGTCCGCTGAAGTGCTCGCCGCCCTCGTCGGTGCCGGTTTCTCCGACGCCACCCACCTGCACGGCGGAATAGTGGAGTGGGCCAAGCAAATCGAACCCGGTCTGCCCATCTACTGATGTGGTGCGTGTGCGCGTCGTCCGCAGCGGCACCACGATCGGCGGTACCGTGAAGTTCGTGAGCTCTGTCGAACCTCCTCAGCACGTGATCTCTACGTTCGGGCTGCGCGATGTCGAGCCGGCACCTCTCGGTGCGGACTGGGACGGCGGATGGCGTCTGGGTGACGTGGTTCTGTCGCCGGTGGCAGACCATGCGCGCGCCGCGTGGTCGGCAAAGGTGCGCGAGACGTTGACGGTGGACGGGGTTCGGCTCGCTCGCCCTGTGCGCTCCACCGACGGTCGGTACGTCGTATCGGGCTGGCGCGCAGACACGTTCGTGGCCGGTGAGCCCGAACCCCGCCACGACGAGGTCGTCTCGTTGTCGATGCGCTTGCACGCGGCGACTGCGCAACTCGAGCGCCCCCGATTTCTGGTTCAGCCCCCGGTGGCCCCGTGGGCGGACGTGGACGTGTTCGTCGCAGCGGACAGAGCGGCCTGGGAGGCCGTTCCACTGCGCTCGGCTCGCGGCGCGGGCGCACCCGAGCCGTCGTCCAGTGACGGCAAGAGCAGTCTCGAACTGGTCAAACAGCTTGCGACGCTGCGTAAGCCCGTGGAGTCACCGGACCAATTGGTGCACGGCGATCTGTTCGGAACGGTGCTGTTCTCGGGCAGCGATGCGCCCGGCATCAGCGACATCACCCCGTATTGGCGTCCTGCACCCTGGGCTGCCGGGGTGGCCGTGGTCGACGCACTGTCCTGGGGGGATGCCGACGACGGTCTGGTCGGCCGCTGGGACGATCTACCGGAATGGCCGCAGATGTTGCTGCGCGCGTTGATGTTTCGTCTCGCAGTGCATGCGCTTCATCCGCGATCGACGTCCGAGGCCTTCCCCGGTCTCGCGCGAACAGCGGACTTGGTGCGCCTCATTCTGTGAGTTTCGCTACGCGGGCGAGCGGTTCGGCCAGCTCGTGGAACAGCGATCGAGCGGCGAGCATCGCGCGGGCGGCGTCACCGTCGATGACCGCCTGTACGAGCGCGGTGTGTTCGTCGACGTAATCGTTGTCGTGCTCGATGGCGTGGTGGCGCATGGCGTCGTGGATCACCGGCAGCAGCGAATCGTAGAACTCCAGGTAGATCGCGTTGTGACTGGCCGAGACGATGGCGCGGTGCAGGTGGGCGTCGATCCGAACGGCATCGGCCAGTGGCGTCGGGTTCGACCAGGCCACGTTGCGGTCCTCCAGCGCGCCGAGCATCACACGGATGTCGTCGTCGTTGCGTCGGTCGGCTGCGAGTGCGGCCGCAGTGACTTCCAGGGTTTCGCGTAGCTCGGTGACGTCGCGGTGTCGGGCGTCCGAGAAGTACTTGCCGAGCGTGCCGCCCAGATCCGAGCACGTCATGACGAACGTGCCCGATCCCTGCCTGCGCTCGACCATGCCGGCGTGGACGAGTGCCTGCACCGCTTCGCGCACGGTGTTGCGTCCGGTGCCGGTCATCTCACACAGTTCGGGCTCGGTGGGGATCCGTGTGCCCACCGGCCATCGCTGCGACGTGATCTCGTCGCGCAGCTGAGCGGTGACCTGGGAAATCAGGCTCGATCGCTGGACCTGCCGCACGTGGACTCCTCGGGCTGGGGACGTTGCGCCGTCGATATTAGTGCTTTGCACCCGATGATCCGGTCATCCTATGATTACGCGGTGAGTGCCCCTACCGTTTCCGAGACCACCCCGACCGGTACGTCGCTCGTCCGCGGGCGCCTCCTGGTGTTCGCGGCCATCGTTCTCTCCGCACTGACTCTGCGCGCCGCGGTGACGTCCATCAGTCCACTGTTCGGCAGGATCGGCACCGACCTGCAGTTCGGGGACACGGTGATCGGCATCGTCGGAATGTTGCCGCCCGCGATGTTCGCCGTGTTCGGGCTGGCCACGCCGCTTCTGGCCAAGCGCACCGGACTCGAGCGAGCCGCATTGCTGGCCATGGCTCTGACCACCGTCGGCATGGCCACCCGCGCGTTCGCGCCGAACACCGCGTCGTTGCTGGCACTATCCGCGATCGCTCTCGCGGGCATGGGTATCGGCAACGTCGTCATTCCGCCGTTGGTCAAACGGTATTTCTCCGATCGCCTCGCTGTGGTGAGCACCATCTACATCTGTGCCATGCAGATCAGCACCATGATTCCGCCCCTGCTCGCGGTCCCCGTCGCGGATGCCCACGGGTGGCGGCTCTCGATCGGAGTATGGGCGATCGTCGGCGTTGCCGCTGCACTGCCGTGGCTCGGCGTCGTGATCTCCCGACGCGGCCGCGACGAGAAGGACGTCTCGGCCGAGGCCGGTTCGGCGGCCGTCCACACCCGGTCCGGTGGCCGGATCCATCACTCCTCGCTCGCGTGGGGAATGGTGATGATGTTCGCGATGACGTCGCTGATCACGTACTCCATGCTCACCTGGCTGCCGACGCTGTTGATCGACTCGGGTATCGGCGAAGGGTTGGCCGGTGCCTCGGTTGCCGCCTTCGGCGCGATGGGGTTGATCACCTCGTTGGCTGCGCCGACTCTCTGCGCGAAACTGCGCAATCCGTTCGGCCTCGTCATGCTTGCCGCGGTGTGCTACCTCGGCGGCTTCGCGGGCCTGCACTGGTCGCCCGGCACCGGAACGGTGGTCTGGGTGTGCCTGGTCGGGCTCGGCACGATGACCTTCCCGATGTCGCTGACGCTGATCAACCTCAGGACACGCACGGCGGTGGGATCGTCCTCGCTCTCGGGATTCACCCAGGGGCTGGGCTACGTGGTGTCCTCGACGGGCCCGATCCTGTTCGGGCTGCTGCACACCGAGTCCGGGGGATGGGGACTGCCGCTGGTTCTGCTGACCGGCTGCGTGGCGGTTCTGCTGGTCGGTGGGTTTCTGTGCTGCCGACCGCGGATGCTGGAGGACACCTGGTGATGCAGAACGCTCGGTGACACTTCATCTCACGTCGGTGCTCGAGGGCGCGTGAGACCAAGTTAATCAGCGAGTCACCGCACGCAGCGCCGCTGCAACATGGCTTTCCTATGTTCGGTCCACACACCGATCAGGAGGCCACACGTGACCAGCCTTTCTCGCAGCGCTTCGGCAGATGCCGACTCCGCCACCACGGCGGCCGTTCCGCCCGGAACAGTTCCCGTCTCTGTCGACCATCACATCGCGCACTGGAATTCCGAGGACGTCGAGGCCTGGGAGGCCGGCGGCAAGCAGATCGCCAAGCGCAATCTGATCTGGTCGGTCATCGCCGAGCACGTCGGATTCTCGATCTGGTCGATCTGGTCGGTGATGGTGCTGTTCATGCCGTTGTCGGTCTACGGAATCGACGCTGCGGGCAAATTCTTTCTCGTGGCCGTACCCACACTCGTCGGGGCGATCCTGAGGATTCCCTACACCTTCGCCACGGCCAAGTTCGGTGGACGTAATTGGACCATCTTCAGTGCGCTGGTGTTGCTGATCCCCACCGTGCTGACGATGTACTTCATGCTCAACCCGGCGTCGTACACCACGTACATCATCGTGGCCGCGTTCGCCGGACTCGGTGGTGGCAACTTCGCATCCTCGATGACCAACATCAATGCGTTCTATCCTCAACGCGAAAAGGGATGGGCGCTCGGGCTCAACGCAGGCGGCGGCAACATCGGCGTGCCCGTCATCCAGCTCATCGGCCTGTTGGTCATCGCCACCGTCGGAAACACCGCACCCGAGATCGTCTGCGCCGTCTACCTCGTGTTCATCGCGCTGGCCGCCGTCGGTGCCGCGCTGTACATGGACAATCTCGACAACCAGAAGACCAACGGCCGGTCCATGATCGACGTACTCAAGTTCTCGGACTCGTGGTGGATCGCGTTCCTCTACATCGGTACGTTCGGATCGTTCATCGGATTCAGCTTCGCGTTCGGACAGGTTCTCCAGATCAACTTCCTCGCCGGCCTCACCGACGGAGCGCCTGCAACTCCGGCGCTGCAGGCGCAGGCGTCGCTGCAGGCCGCCCAGATCGCCTTCATCGGGCCGTTGCTCGGCTCGCTGTCTCGTCCGTTCGGCGGCAAGCTCGCCGACAAGATCGGTGGCGGCAAGATCACCCTGTACACGTTCGTGGCGATGACCTTCTCCACCGGAATTCTGGTCGCGGCCAGTACCTGGGACGATTCGACTCCCGGGGCGGCCAGCGGCACCGTCATGGTGCTCTTCGTCGTCGGATTCATCGCCCTCTTCCTGCTCTCCGGAATCGGAAACGGATCGGTCTACAAGATGATCCCTGCCATCTTCGCCGCGAAATCCACTGCGCTGCAGGGTATGACCGTCGACGAGCAGCAGCACTGGTCGCGCAAGATGTCCGGCGCACTCATCGGCATCGCCGGCGCGATCGGCGCTCTCGGTGGTGTGGGCATCAACCTGGTGCTCCGCGCGTCGTACTCGGGTGAAGCGAAGTCGGCCACCACGGCATTCTGGGTGTTCCTCGTGTTCTACGTCGTGTGCGCCGCCGTCACCTGGGCGATCTACCTCCGTAGGACGAACTCCGCGGATGCCGACGCACCGGTCGCGGTCTGAGGATTCATCACCGGCAGGGACGAGACACAGTGCACGGCAACGCAGAATCGGAAGGACCCGTTGTGAAGAACGCGGTAGTGGTAGGTCATGGAATGGTCGGACACCGATTCGTCGAAGCGTTGCGTGCGCGCGACGAGGCGGCCGAGTGGAAGGTCACGGTCCTGTGCGAGGAAGCACTGGCGGCCTACGACAGGGTGGGACTGTCCTCCTACGTCGGTGCCTGGGACCACAAGGAACTCGCATTGGCGGGCAACGACTATCCCGGTGACACACTCGTCGAGATGCGCACCGGAGTCCGTGCCGATCGCATCGACCGTGACCACCGCACCGTCGTGACCTCGACGGGCGACACGGTCGAGTACGACGCGCTCGTCCTCGCCACCGGTTCCTATCCGTTCGTCCCACCGATCGCCGGACACGACCTGCCCGCGTGCTTCGTCTACCGCACCCTCGACGATCTGGACAAGATCCGTGCACGCGCCGACGCCGCTGGACCGGGAGCCGTCGGTGTCGTGGTCGGCGGTGGCCTCCTCGGTCTCGAAGCGGCCAACGCGCTGAAGAAGATGGGCATGACCCCGCACGTCATCGAGTTCGCTCCACGATTGATGCCGCTGCAGGTGGACGAGGGCGGCGGCGCGCTGTTGGCCCGTCTCGTCACCGAACTCGGGTTGAACGTCCATGTGGGAGTGGGCACGTCGTCGATCACCGAGAACGACAGCGCAGGCCTGACGATCGAATTGAGCGACGGCAGCACGATAGACGCCGCTCTGCTGGTGTTCTCCGCCGGTGTACGGCCCCAGGATCGGCTGGCCCGCGAGAGCGGGCTCGAGGTCGGCGAACGCGGCGGCATCATGGTCGACATCGGTTGCAGTACTTCCGATCCCGCCGTCTACGCCATCGGCGAATGCGCGGCGGTCGAAGGTCGGTGCTACGGCCTGGTCGCACCCGGATATTCGACGGCGGAGGTCGTGGCGGACCGATTGCTCGGCGGCGCAGCGCAATTCCCTGGTGCCGACATGTCCACCAAACTCAAGCTCATGGGAGTCGATGTCGCGAGCTTCGGCGACGCGATGGCGGCCACTCCGGGGGCTCTGGAGGTGGTGTTCAGCGACGCACCCAAGGGCACGTACGCCAAGCTCGTCGTGACCGACGACGCGAAGACCCTCCTCGGCGGCATCCTCGTCGGCGACGCCTCCGCGTACTCGCTGTTGCGTCCGCTCGTCGGACGTGAGTTGCCCGGTGACCCGGGTGCCCTGATCTCACCCGCAGCCGAACAGGTCGGTATCGGTGCGCTGCCGGACGACGCCGAGATCTGTTCCTGCAACGGCGTGAGCAAGGGTGCCATCTGCTCGGCTGTCGCCGACGGAGCCTGCGATCTGCCCGCCGTGAAGAGCTGCACCACCGCGGGGACCACCTGCGGCGGATGCCTGCCGTCCATCAAGTCGTTGCTGGCGGCGTCCGGGGTGGTGCTCTCGAAGTCGTTGTGCGAGCACTTCTCTCAGTCCAGGGCCGAGCTGTTCGAGATAGTTCGGGCGACCGACACCCGTACGTTCTCCTCGCTGATCGCCAAGTACGGTGCGGGAACCGGCTGTGACATCTGCAAGCCCGTCGTGGCGTCGATCCTCGCATCGACGTCCTCGGATCACATTCTCGACGGCGAGCAGGCGTCGCTGCAGGACACCAACGATCATTTCCTGGCCAACATCCAGAAGAACGGCACGTATTCGGTGGTGCCTCGGATGCCAGGCGGCGAGTGCACGCCCGAGCAGCTCATCGTCATCGGCGAGGTCGCTCGCGATTTCGGGCTGTACACCAAGGTGACCGGAGGCCAGCGCATCGACATGTTCGGTGCCCGCGTCGAGCAGTTGCCGGCGATCTGGAAGCGCCTCGTCGACGCCGGGATGGAATCTGGTCAGGCGTACGGGAAGTCGCTGCGCACGGTCAAGAGCTGCGTGGGATCCACGTGGTGCCGCTACGGCGTCCAGGACTCGGTGGGTATGGCAGTGGACCTGGAGAACCGTTACCGCGGCCTACGGTCGCCGCACAAGATCAAGTTCGGCGTCTCTGGTTGCGCGCGAGAATGCGCCGAGGCCCGTGGCAAGGACGTCGGAATCATCGCGACGGAGGGTGGCTGGAACCTCTACGTGGGCGGCAACGGCGGGCAGTCACCCAAGCACGCTCAATTGCTGGCCTCCAACCTCGACGACGCCACTCTGGTCAGCTACATCGACCGCTACCTCATGTTCTACGTGCGTACCGCCGACCGTTTGCAGCGCACGGCACCGTGGCTCGAATCGCTCGACGGGGGCCTGGACCACCTCAGGGCCGTCGTGTGCGAGGACAGCCTCGGGATCGGCGCAGAGCTCGAAGCAGACATGTCACGTCACGTCGCCGGATACAAGGACGAATGGGCCGGTGTGCTCGAAGACGACGAGAAGCTCGGTCGATTCGTCTCGTTCGTCAACGCCCCGAGTGAGGCGGACCCCACCATCTCGTTCGACGAGTCCGGGGCTCGCAAGGTCCCGGTGCTGATGGGGATGCCTCG
This sequence comes from Rhodococcus sp. ARC_M5, assembly GCF_022810405.1. GTDB lineage: Bacteria > Actinomycetota > Actinomycetes > Mycobacteriales > Mycobacteriaceae > Rhodococcoides > Rhodococcoides navarretei. The sequence continues at coordinate 118,420 of NZ_JALGQE010000001.1, read as the reverse complement.
AGTCGGCGCATAGGGCGAACGCGGGACCTGACAACCGGCGGGTCACGAAACTGAGTGCATGTGCACAGGTGAGTAATCGCGACTTAACGGGCCAGAAACACTGACAACGTGGAATAGCTGACCAGGAGGTACGCCATGACTGTCATCGATTCATCAACAGTGAAGTCACCAACAGCGGTACCGAACGACACCGCTCGTGATTGGACCCCGGCCTGCACACTCGACACGCTGATTCCGGGACGAGGAGTGGCGGTGCTCCTGCGCGGCGGCACCCAGGCGGCGCTGTTTCTGCTCGACGACGGACGACTGTTCGCGGTGGGCAACATAGATCCGTACGGGCGTGCAGCAGTGATGTCACGCGGACTGGTGGGAGACCGAGGGGGTGAACCCACCGTCGCATCGCCGCTGCTCAAGCAGGTCTTCTCCTTGGCCGACGGGCGCTGCCTCGACGATCCGCAGGTCACCCTCGGATCTTTCGAGGTCTCCTGCGTAGAGGGCGTCGTGCTCGTCCGCGGCGGATCTACGTGAGCGAAATCGCCGGGGCGACAACGCCTCTGGCCGGGTTCGCTGTCGGTATCACCGCGTCGCGCCGCGCCGAGGAGTTCGCGACTCTGCTCGAGCGGCGCGGGGCCACCGTGATGCACGCCCCCGCAATTCGCATCATTCCACTGGCCGACGACGCCGAACTCGAACGCGTCACCGCCGCTGTCATCGCTGATCCGCCCGAGATAACCGTGGCCACCACCGGAATCGGCTTTCGGGGCTGGATCGAGGCAGCGGACGGATGGGGACAGGCAGAGGAACTCGGCCGCGCTCTCGGCTCATCGCGGCTGCTGGCCCGTGGTCCCAAGGCCAAGGGCGCCATCCGAGCAGCCGATCTGCGTGAGGAATGGTCGCCCGCCTCGGAGTCCTCGGCAGAAGTGCTCGAACACCTGCTCGCCGAAGGCGTCGAAGGCAAGCGCATCGCCGTGCAGTTGCACGGCGCAACCACCGAGTGGGAACCGGTACCGGACTTCTGCGAGGTGTTGCGCTGTGCCGGAGCAGAAGTGGTGCCGGTTCCGGTGTACCGCTGGACCGCGCCCGACGACCAGGGCCCGATGGACCGCATGATCGAGGCCGTCATCGTCGGCGATCTCGACGCCCTCAGCTTCACCTCGGCACCGGCGGTGGCGTCGATGCTGATGCGCGCCGACGAGAACGGCGTGCTCGAACCGCTGCTGCACTCGATGCGATCGAGGGTGCTGCCGGTGTGCGTCGGGCCGGTTACCGCTGCGCCCCTCGAACAACTGAACGTGGCCACCACGCAGCCCGCACGGGCGCGTTTGGGCGCACTGGCCCGGCACATAGCCGAGGAACTGCCGAGGCGAACCGGCCGGCTGCATGCAGGCGGACACGTGGTCAGTGTCCGCGGTAAGTGCGTGGTGGTCGACGGTGAAGTTCGACCGGTGTCCCCGGCAGGCATGGCGCTGATGAAGACATTGGCCCGCACTCCCGGACGCGTCGTCTCTCGTGAGGACCTGTTGGCGTCGCTGCCCGGCGGCGGCGGCGATACCCACGCAGTGGAAACCGCGATGACGAGACTCAGGTCCTCGCTGGGCGCGCCGAAAGCAATCCAGACCGTGGTCAAGCGTGGCTATCGCATCGCACTCGATCACATCGAGACCGAATCGGACTGCGACTCCGACGAGCCCGCCGTGCACGCGCGTGCGGCCGTCGTAGAAGGGGGAAAGTACTGATGACACCGACTCTGGTGTTGGTTGCACACGGCACCCGCAACCCCCGTGGTGTCGAGATGATCGCCGCACTCGCCGATTCCGTGTCGACGCAGATCGGTACCACGCGCGTGGCATTCGTCGACGTGCTCGGGCCGTCCCCGGCCGAGGTACTACGCGACACCGCCGAGTCGGCGGTCGTTGTTCCCGCCTTCCTCGCATCGGGTTACCACGTGCACACCGATGTGCCGAGAGAGATCGCCGAGAGTGCGCACCCGTCGGTCGCGGTCACCCGCGCTCTCGGACCGGACCCCGTGCTGGCCGAGGTCATGGTCGACCGACTGCGCGATGCTGGATGGCAGGCGGGTGACTGCATCGTGCTCGCTGCCGCAGGATCCTCCGACGCTCGTGCGTTGGAAGAACACCGGCGCGCTGCGACGATGCTGGCCGATGTCGCTCGGGTTCCGGTACGCATCGGTTACGTCGCCACCAGTACCCCCACCGTGTCCGACGCGGTGTCGGCTCTGCGAGATGCCGGGCACCCGCGTGTGTTCGTGGCGTCGTATCTGTTGGCGCGCGGGCTTTTTCACACCCGCCTGGCCGACGCCGGCGCCGACGGCGTCGGCGACCCGCTCGGAGTCCATCCCGCGATAGTCGATCTCGTGGTCGCGCGCTACCGCGAGGGTGTCCGATCTCTCGATGAATCTAGTGGTGTGGCAACGGAAGAATGGTCACCGGCTCGTCGGCGGTGACCTCGGCCGGAATCACTGCCAGGGCGTCGCGTCCGACGAGGTGAGCCAGGTGCGCCGTGCGGACCCGGATATCTGCCCGCCACCGCGTGCCGTCCGCGGTGACCGGGACGACGCGAGGGACCGCGGATCGAACCTCGGTGGAATTGGACAGCAGACCCAGCCGTAGGGGACGCACTGTTCTTCCGGTCAAGGCATCGACGATGGCAGGCGCGGTGAGCATCGCGGTACCGACGGCGGCCAGTGGGTTGCCGGGAAGGCCGAGTACCACCGTGCCGTCGGGCAGCACTGCGGTGATCTGAGAGCCGCCGGGGCGCACGCGTACTCGTCCGACGACGGTGTCGGCATCGACGCCGGCGAGGGTGGAGCGGAGCTGATCTGCGGCACCGCCTCCGGTCGCCCCGACGACGATGACGACGTCCACCTCATCGGTTCGGGTCAATACGTCTCGGAATCCGGCCGATGAGTCGTCGAGCAGCATCACATCGACGACGGTGATCCCGCAGTGCGCCAGGTACTCGGGCAGCACCGAACCGAGAACGTCCCTGGTCTCGCCGGGAGCGAGTGGTCCGGTGGATCGAATCTCGTTGCCGCTGATGATTACTCGCCCGCGTACCGGACCACGTACCGAGACGTCGAAGGTCTCTGCACTGGCGGCGAGCGACCGTACTGCGGCATCGACCGGGGTGCCGGCGGCGACGAGTTCGGTACCGGGCAGCCAGTCCTCGCCGCGTCGGCGCGTGTCGTCGGATTGCGGCACCGTCGGGATCCGACGCACCGAACCGTCGGTGTCGCGAGTCACGTGTTCGTCGCGCACCACCGATGTTGCGCCGGGCGGGAGCGCAGCGCCGGTCGCGATGCGCACGGCCGTCCCCTCGGTGAGTCCGATGATGTCGGAGCTTCCGGCATACGCGACATCGGACCGGAGAGCCCACGGTTCGGTGCCGCAGACGGCGTACCCGTCCATCGCGGAGATATCGACGGCAGGTAACGCCGTGCCGGCCAGAACGGACTCTGCAAGAACTGTCCCGGAGCTGTCCCGCAACGCAACTCGATGGACGGGTAGGGGCGCGATCCGACTCCGAATGCGGGCGAGTGCATCGGCGATCTCGAGCGCTTCCGTCGGCTGCGCCGCGCGGCGGGCAGCGAGAAGATCGGCGCGAGTATCGCAGTCCTCGATCCCGGACACCGGAATCACCAGGTGATCGACCGGAACGATTGCGCGCATCGGTGCGCCGTCCACCGAATCCAGCTGTGCGACAGCGGATCGCAGTGCAGACAGCTTCCAGACGCCGAGCAGGAACTGCGTGCGGCCCGCCTCGTCGCGGGCGAAGACGGCATCGGTCTGCGCGTGCACCATGGAATCGATCAGCGACCGGACCGCCGCGGCGTCGAGAGCCGGAATGTCCGACGCAACGACGACCACCAGATCTGCTGTGCTCTCCGAATGTGCCCTGCCGTCGAGTGATTGCAGTCCTGCAGCGAGGGCGGCGACGGGTCCACCACCTGCGGGGGATTCGCGGGTCTGCACCACGTGCTCGGATATCCCGTTCCGGGTCGGGCCCACCAGAACCGTTGTGCGGCAAGTCGACACCGCGTCCACGGCGATGTCGACCATGCGACGGCCACCGACGGTCATGGCAGGCTTGTCGACCTTCTGCGGCGCAGCGGGGTGCTCGGGATCTGCCATCCTCGACCCTCGACCGCCGGCGAGGACGATCGCATCGCAGATCGAGTGCTTCACGAGGGGGCCACTGTCATGTCGGCAGCGGCACGTTCTGCAGGCGAACCTGCCCACGCGCTATGGTCTTGCCGCTGTCGGTGGCGGTGATCGTGACCAGCCACAGTTGCTGAACGCGGCCCTGCTGCAACGGTTCTGCGACAACATCGACGCGGCCGCCTTTGCTGGCGCGGAGAAAGTCGGTGCCGTTGTGAACGCCGACCGCGAACTCACCGCGATCCTTGACCGCCTCGCTGGCACCGATACTGGCGGCGCTCTCGACGGCGGTGGTGTAGACGCCGCCGTGGACGACACCCCACGGCGTGAAGTGCTCGTCGGTCAAATCGATGTGCCCCGCCACCCTCATACCCGAGACCTCGTCGACGACGAGACCGGCGGATGCGACGAAGCCGCTCGCCTTCGACAGCGCGTATTTCGCCGTCGGGCGTGGATCGAACTGCCCGAGCCCGTCTCTGATGTTCATTCCCCGAGATTAGTGGTCGACGCAGGTGGCGGTGGGAGCGCCCCGAAGTCGAATCGAATCGATCTCAGAGACACACGCCCGTCGTGCACCGGCACGCCTTCGCTGCGCAGGTTCTCCAGCTGCCGGGTGGCCAGGTGCGGAGCGGGTCTACCACTGGCTCCGAGCACACGATGCCAGGGGAGGTCGGCAGAATCGGTGCGCATGATCCATCCGACGATGCGAGGGCTCGACAGGTCGGCTGCAGCCGCGATGTCTCCGTAGGTGGCGACGAACCCCGGGGGAATCGACGCGACCAACGCGCGAACTCTCTCGACCTGGGCTTCGGTGATCGGGGCCATCTACAGCACGGATCGCACCAGCTCGGCCACCTCGACCGGCTTGGCCTGGCCGACCATGTGATCGCAGTCGAGTTCGACGGTGCGTAGATTCTCACCGAGCGTGTCGTGTAGAGCAGCGAGGAATTCTTCTGTCACATAGGGGGGTTCGACGCGCATGGCCCGCACCACGATGGTCGGGATGCTCTCGGCCGGTACGACCAGCGGGCGGGCCAGCTCGCCCCACGTCGCCACGATGGCGGGAATCGACATTCGCCACGCGACCTTTCCGCCGTCTGCGGGGACCAGGTGATCGGCGACCTCTCGGTCGAGCAGTTCGGTGGGGACATCCGCCCACGCCCCGTGGATCTTCTCCGATCGCGCCTCGTCGGCGTCGGTGTAATCGGGGGACTTCGCGGTGGCCTCGGCCACCTCGAGCAGCTCCTCCGGCGGCAGAGCGATCGCAGGATCGAGCAGCACCAGTGCTCGCACCGCATCCGGGAATCTCTGCGCCAGATGCACGGCAAGCGCGCCGCCGTACGAATGACCGAGGACCACGACCGGTCCACGCGCATGGGCGTCGAGCACGGCCTTCAGGGCAGTGACCTGCGCGTCGATGTCCCAGGGCGGCGTGGCCGGGGAATGTCCGTGACCGATGAGGTCGGGTGCCAGGATCCTGGCCTCGGGTAGATGGTTCTCGGCAAGATCCCACCACCGGGCACCGTGTCCGGTGACGCCGTGGACGGCGAGGATTTGTGGACCGTCTGCGGGTCCGAACGTATGCAGGTTCAACTCGGGCACGTCGACCACTATGCCGCATCTGCTCAGGACCAGCGAAACAACCCGACTGCGCACGCGATTCCGAGGAACACGGTGGCGACGAGCCCGATCGGTCCGGCGACGTCGACCGGAGTTCCGGACCAGGCAGCTCCCAGCGCAGACACAGTGGCACCGAAGGGTAGTGCTTCGCCGATGGCCATCACCGGGTCCGGCAGATCTGTGACCGGTCCGAACAGCCCGCCGGTCGCACCGAGAAGCAGGAACAGGGTCAGGCCGATCGCGACGGCCGAGTTCGCGGTGGGTGCGACGGCAGCCACCACGATCCCCAGCGAATACATCGCGGCGGCACCCAGCACCAGAATTGCCGCGACCAGGATCGGGTTGTGCGGGGGCGTGATTCCGAACAGCAGGGCGGCCGCGGTCAGAGCGATACCGATTCCGAGTGTCGCTTGGACGGCGCTGGTGATCACCTGCGCAGCCAGCACCTGCGTCGGCCCGATCGGTGTCGTCGACAGTCGCTTCAGCACGCCGGACTTGCGATAGAGCGCAAGAAAGCTCGGCATGTTCACGATGCCGATGACGGCGATGATCATGGTCAGGGCAAGCGGCAGCACGAACCGATCGAACGCGGTCATCGCGCCCGGACCGACGATCTCCGCCGAAGTACCCGAGCCGTTCATCACCAGTACGAGGACCGGGAGGGCGATGGGGACGATCAGGCCGGCCGTGTCCCGGGTGACCATGCGCATCTCGGCCCCGACGAGTGCTCGCGTGGCACGTAGGCCAGGACGAGGTGCGGCGTGGATGTCGTGTGCGGTCATGTCGAACTCCGTTCGGTCAGCGTCAGGAATGCGTCTTCGAGGGTGGCGCGGTGGTCGCCTCCGAGGCCGGCGTCGGCGATCAGAGAATCCGGTGTGCCGGTGGCCACGACGGACCCACGATCGAGAACGGTGATGCGATCGCACAGGCGATGCACTTCGTCCATGTGGTGGCTGACCAGCAGGATGGTGACACCGTCTGCGCGAAGGTCCTCGATCAGTCGCCACACGGTGCGTCGTGCATCCGGGTCGAGTCCGGTGGTGAGCTCGTCGAGCATGACGACCCGAGGGGAACCGATCAGGGCGAGGACCACCGACAACCGTTGTTGCTGGCCTCCGGACAGCCGCTCGTAGCGCACCCGGCGGTGCTCGTGCAGGCCCACCGCACGGACGAGAGCGCCTCGATCGGCAGGTCGAGGGTAGAAGGACGCGTACAGATCGACCAGTTCGGCAACGGTGAGTGCGGAGTGAAGGTCGTTGGACTGCAGCTGTACTCCCATAACGGCGCGCACTCGTGCGCGGTCGGTGACGGGATCGAGTCCCAGAATTCGCACGGCACCCGAGCTCGGTCTACGAAGGCCCGCAACGGTTTCGACCAGGGTCGTCTTACCGGCACCGTTGCGCCCGAGCAGGCCGTGCGTCTCGCCTTCGGCGACTGTGAGGCTGACTCCCGCCACAGCGGTGCGCCCCCGATACCGCTGCGTGATGTCTCGAACGTCGATCGCTGCCATCCGATGTTCCCTTCTCGATCGTGTCGATCTCGACGCTAGATCTGCCGTGGCCTGCGCACAGGTGCCGATCGTCACCGATCGTGATCGTGACTTTCGGCAGGGGTGTGCGGACGAAACGGGCGATAGGGTCGACAGAATGAGACGCCTCGGACCCGACGTTCTGGCCGGTGCGTTCGTGTCCGCGCTCGCGGTCGTCATGGGCGCTCTCGTCGTCTTCGATCGGTCGATCGCCGACGAGGTCGAGGTTCCGCTGTGGATCTGGGCTGCGCTGTTCGCGGCCTTTCTGCCGGCGCAGACCGCGGGCATGTGGTGGGAAGATCGGCTGCCGGATCGTCTCGTGCGCGCGTGCTTCGCCGCGCAGGTGGTGCTGGCACCGGTTCTGGTGCTGACCGCCCCGACGGCGGGTTGGCTGCCCATTCTTCTGGTCTTCACCTCGACGTTCGCCGTGTATCGAGTGACCGGGTCGTCGGTGGCGGTCATCGTTGCGGTCTACACCTGCTGCGTGGGGGTGTCGGTCGCGATCCGGGGTGGACGGATCTCGGAGATCGCGCTGATCATGTCGATCTATGCAGCGCTGCAGGTGGCCAGCGCGTTGTCGGTGACCGCGCAGCTGCGACAGGCTCGGTTGCGTCGGGAACTTGCGGTCGCTCACGCCGAACTTCGTACCGCCAGTGCGTTGTTGGACGATTCGTCCCGTGCCGACGAGCGATTGCGCATCGCGCGAGAGTTGCACGACGTGCTCGGTCACCAGCTCACCGCACTCAGCCTCGAGCTCGAGGTGGCGTCCCATCAGGTCTCCGAGCCTGCGCGCGAGCATGTCGTTCGGGCCCGATCCATCGCGCGTGACCTGCTCGGCGACGTCCGGTCGACCGTCGGCGAGGTGCGCAGCAGGACTCCGGTGCTGGGGGAGTCGCTCGATCGTCTGGTTGCGCAGTTGCCCGAACCGGTCGTGCATCTGACGGTCGATCCCGAGATCAGGGTCGACGAAGCTCGCGCGGTGGCGGTGGTCCGCTGTGTGCAGGAGATGATCACCAACACCATTCGCCATGCGAATGCCGATGAGATGTGGATCGAGGTACGTACGGATTCGACCGGTGCGCTGTCGGTCTCGGTGCGCGACGACGGCCGGGCGTCGGCCGACTTCGAGCCGGGGCACGGGCTGCAAGGGATCCGAGAGCGCATCGAAGGACTGGGCGGCACGGTGACGTTCTCGGTCGATCGCGGGTTCGCGGTCCATGCGACGGTGCCTCCACCGTGATCACGGTATTGATCGTCGACGACCACACTCTGGTTCGGCAGGGTATCCGCAGCCTGCTCGAGTTGGATCCCGACATCGAGGTGACGGGTGAGGCCGACGACGGTGCCGCCGCGGTCGCGTCCATCGAACTCGATCCACCCGACGTGGTGTTGCTGGATCTGCGGATGCCGCGATTCGACGGCCTGTGGACGCTCCGAGCATTGCAGGACAAAGGAATTCGGTTACCGGTCCTGGTTCTGACGACGTTCGACGACGACGAGTTGGTGCTCGGGGCGCTGCATGCGGGCGCGAGGGGCTACCTGCTCAAGGACGTGACCTTCGAGCGGCTCGGCGGTGCTGTACGTGAACTCGCAGCCGGGCGCACCGTGGCGCAACCTGCCATCACCGAGAGACTGCTGGACGCTTTTCGGACCGGGAAGCACGGCCCGACCGACGTCGGAGTCGCCGAGACACTCACTGCGCGTGAGCTCGACGTCCTACGGCTCGTCGCAAGCGGGTACACCAACAGATCGATAGCCGACGCACTGCACCTGGCCGAAGGAACCGTCAAGAACCACGTGTCGTCGGCCATTCTCAAACTCGGTGCCAACGACCGAACCAGCGCCGTTCTGCGTGCATTGCGGGACGGGTTGCTCGACTGATCTCCTCCGGGGTTCCGTCCGGGCGGCGGCCGGTGTGTCGGTGGCTCGTGATTGCATCTGTGTCATGAGCTCGGACGGCAGACACGGCGCGACGGTCACTCTCGTCCGTGCACCCAAGGTGGCTCGCCCGGCACGTGAGTGGACCGGCCCGGCAGCTCGGCTGTTGTCGTCGACACCCGACTCGGCAGCCGAGGCTGCGAAGGGCGCTCCACGATGGAATCCGTGGCAGATACTCGGTGGTCCCGGCACGGGCAAGTCCTCGCTCGTCGCCGATTACGCGGTCTCGCGCATCGTCACCGGTGATCCGGAGTCGGTTCTGGTGCTCACGCAGTCCAAACGGGCGGCAACCGCGGTGCGTGAGGTCATCACCGCCGGCCTCTTCAGCGGCGATCACGCACTGCGGGCGACTCGTGAACCGTTGGTACGCACGGTCCACTCCTATGCCTTCGCGGTGCTGCGGCTACAGGCCTCGCTGTACGGCAATCCGCCACCACGATTGCTGACCGGAGCCGAGCAGGACGCGGTGGTGCGCGAGATGCTGCGCGGCGATCTGGAGGACGGGGCAGGTGACTGGCCGGCGCGGCTGCGTCCGGCACTGGGCACCGCGGGATTCGTCACTGCGGTGCGAGACATGATGCTCAGGGCCGCCGAACGGGGAATCGGTCCGGAAGACCTGATCAAACTCGGCCGCAGGCACGGCAAGCCCGAGTGGGTCGCCGTCGGAAAATTCGCGGCCGGATACGAGCAGGCCATGTTGCTGCGCGGTGCCGTCGGAGTGGAGGCAGCTGGAGCCACGGCACCGGGTCTGGACGCCGCCGAGCTGATCGGTGCCGCGCTCCTGGCGTTCGCCACCGATCCCGAACTGCTGCGCAGCGAACGCGCGCGCATTCGTCACCTCGTCGTCGACGATGCGCAGCACCTCGATCCGCAAGCAGCGCAGCTGGTTCGATTGATCGGCACCGATACCGAATCGACCGTCGTCGCCGGGGATCCCGATCAATCCGTGTTCACCTTCCGCGGTGCCGACCCCACGTTCGTGGCGGACGTGGTCGAGGTGGACTCGCCGCGCCGGGTGGTGCTCACACGCAACTACCGCTCCGTGCCCGAGGTCGCCGAGCTGACCGACATCGTGGCGAGAAGATTGCCCGGGCTCGGTCGGCACCGCTGTCCCGAGCCGGTGGGCACACCTCGATTCGGTGCACCGGCTGCGCGAGTGCACGTGGTGTCCTCGCCCGCCAAGGAAGCGGCGATCATCGCCGACGCCATGCGTCGTGCCCATCTGATCGACGGCATGCCGTGGTCCGAGATGGCGATCGTGGTGCGGTCCGTGCCGCGCACCCTCGCACCCTTGCGCCGGGCTCTGCACGGCGCAGGGGTTCCGATGATCACCCCGACCTCGGAGCTGCCGCTGCACCGCCAGCACGGGGCCGTCGGGCTTCTGCTGGTACTGCGGGCTATCTCCGACCCGAGCTTCGACGGTGAAGACGCACTCGCGTTGCTCTCCGGGCCGATCGGCGGAGCCGACCCGGTGGGTCTGCGGCGACTGCGCCGGGGCGTGCGCAGGCTCGAGCTCGCATCGGGCGGTGAGCGCGACTCGGCCGAGTTGCTCAGAGTCGTACTCACCGACGACGCCCGGGGGAGTGCCGGGTGGACGAACGGACTCTCGGACGTGGAGTCCGCCCCGTTGCGCAGAGCCCTGGGTGTCATCCGGAAGGCGCGGGCCCTCGCCCGCACGGGCCGCGGTGTCGAGGACGTGTTGTGGGCGGCGTGGCAGGCGTCGGGACTCGAGCGGCGTTGGTCCGCCGCGTCCGCCTGGGGTGGCTCGGCGGGTGCCCAGGCCGACCGCGACCTGGATGCGGTGGTGGCACTGTTCGACGCGGCGGCAGCATACGTCGACAGGTTGCCCCGGGCTCAGATCGGCGGATTCCTCGATTACATTGCGCAGCAGGAGATTCCCACTCTGAACTCCCAGCGCCCCACGGTTCGGGCCGACGCGGTGACGCTACTCAGCGCGCATTCGGCCGCGGGTCGGGAATGGGAGCTCGTCGCGGTTGCCGGGGTGCAGGAAGGGCTGTGGCCGGGTCTGCGGTCACGCGGCAGCCTTCTGGGTACCGACACCTTGATCGACCTTGCGTCCGGCAAGGTCGATGCAGCTGCGGCGCTCGACGGGCGACTGTCGAAGTCGGCACCGTTGCTGGCCGAGGAGCGGACGCTGTTTCTGGTGGCGTGCAGTCGCGCTCGGTCGACCTTGCTCGTCACCGCCGTCGATTCCAGCACCGGAGATGCCGATCTCGTCCGATCGCGATTCGTGGACGAACTACGTGGCCTCGACGACGGAGGAGAGCCGGAGCTCGCAGCCGAGCTCCCCGGGCCGGAGACCGCACACCGAGTGTTGGCGCTGCCCATGCTGGTGGCCGAACTCCGGAGTGTGGTGTGCGATCCGGTTGTCGCCGAGCAGGATCCGGACAAGCGTGCCCGTGCGGCCCGGCATCTGGCCACGCTCGCCGATGCCGGCGTGCGCGGCGCGCATCCCGACGAGTGGTTCGGGGTGGCAGGGCCCAGCACCGACGCGCCGCTGTGGCAACTCGGTGACGGTCCGGTTCCGCTCTCGCCGTCCACGGTGGAACAACTCACCACTTGCCCGCTGCGGTGGATGCTCGAACGTCATGGCGGTAACGACGGCACCAACACCCATGCGGTCACCGGCACGCTCGTGCACACTCTCGTTCAGGCCGTGGCCGGTCGGATACCACCGGATCGACTTCGCCGGGCCCTGGAAACAGCCTGGGATGCAGTCGATCTCGGATCGCAATGGTATTCACGGCACGAGCTCGACCGAACCGGAGGGATGCTCGAGACCTTCGAGACCTGGCTGCAGGGCAGTCGCGGCGAGCTCACCGAGGTCGGAGTCGAAGTGCGCGTCGACGGCATACTCGACGCTCGGTCCGCGGACGAGCCTGCGGTGGCGTTGCGTGGCCGCATCGACCGACTCGAACACGATCCGGACGGACGGCCGGTGATCATCGACGTCAAGACGGCCAAGACCGTCATGTCCAAGGAGGATGCCCAGGGCCATCATCAGCTGGCCACCTATCAGGTCGCCGCGGCAGCCGGTGCCATAGAGGGTGAGCCTGCGGGCGAGCCCGGCGGTGCGCGCTTGGTGTTCGTCGCCAAGCCCCACAACAAGGACGGGGCGACACAGCGCGTCCAACAAGTGCCGACTCCGGAGAAACTCGAGGAGTGGCGAGACACCGTCCACCAGGCCGCATCGGCAACGCAGGGGCCTACATTCGAGGCGCGGATCAACGACGGCTGCAGGCACTGCCCGGTCAAGTCCAGTTGTCCGGCACACGAGACGGGTAGGCAGGTGACCGAGCAGTGACGGCATCGACGAAGATTCGGACCGGTTCGGTGCGGGTGTCGCCGGTCGAACTCGCCCGGGCGCTCGGGCAGAAGCATCCACCGACCGACGAACAAGCCGCAGTGATCGCAGCTCCACCCGGCCCGACGCTCGTCGTGGCGGGGGCAGGTGCAGGCAAGACCGAAACCATGGCTGCCCGCGTGGTGTGGATGGTGGCCAATGGCTTCGTCGATCCGGACCAGGTGCTGGGGCTGACGTTCACTCGAAAAGCCGCACAGCAGTTGACCTCTCGGATCAGAGCGCGGCTGGCTCGGCTGGCCGGATCCGATCTGGTGCGGGCTCTCGATCCCAGTCTGGCACTGCGCGAGCGGATCCTCGGTGCCGAGCCGGAAGTGAGCACCTATCACTCCTACGCGGGTCGATTGCTCACCGAGCACGGCTTGCTGTTGCCCATCGAACCGTCCGCGACACTGCTCTCGGAAACCGAACTGTGGCAGCTCGCGCACCGTGTCGTCAGTACCTGGGACGGCGACCTGGAGACCGATCGCAACCCCACGTCGGTGACCGAGGCGGTGCTCGCACTCTCCGGCCAGTTGGCCGAGCACCTGGTCGATCCCGAGGACCTGCGCCACGCGCACGTGGAGCTGGAGAAGCTGGTGTACACGCTCGGGCCGGGGCCCCGGCAGCGCGGCGGACCCACCAAAGAGCTGTTGAACATCCTGAGCGCGCAGCATCAACGACTCGGATTGCTGCCGTTGGTGGAACAGCTGGCGCAGACTCTGCGACGCGAGGGTGCGCTGGATTTCGGTTCGCAGATGTCGATGGCGGCTCGGGTCGCTGCCGAGCACGCCGAGGTGGGAATAGCCGAACGGCAACGCTTCCGGCTCGTGTTGCTCGACGAGTACCAGGACACCGGCCATGCCCAGCGCGTCCTGCTGTCGTCTCTGTTCGGCTCCGGGAGCGATCCACAGTTGGCGTTGACCGCCGTCGGCGATCCGATGCAGTCCATCTACGGGTGGCGCGGCGCATCGGCAGCAAATCTGCCTCGGTTCGCCACCGACTTTCCGCAAGCCGACGGTAGCCCCGCACCTCGGCTCGAGCTGCTCACCAGCTGGCGAAATCCGCCCGAGGCATTGACCCTGGCCAACCTGATCACCGACCCACTGCGCCGCGTCGGTGTGCCGGTGCCGACTCTGCGGGCCCGTCCGGGTGCGGTCCCCGGCGATGTTCGACTGGCCGTCACCGACACCGTTGTGGGCGAACGAGAGTGGATCGCCGACCGGATCGCGGGGGAGTACCGCACAGCCCTCGAGCAGGATCGCACCCCGCCCACCGCCGCGGTTCTGGTGCGCCGCAACGCGGATGCCGAGCCGATCGCGGAGGTGTTGCGCAGCCGCGGGCTGCCGGTGGAGGTCGTCGGGCTCGGTGGGCTGCTGCATGTTCCCGAGGTGGCCGACATCATCGCGATGCTACGGCTGGTAGCGGACCCCACGGCCGGTAGCTCGGCGATGCGTATCCTCACCGGCTCTCGGTGGCAGATCGGCCCGACGGATCTGCGGGCGCTCTCCCAGCGCGCCCGAGAACTCGAGATCCGCGGCGGGTACGGCACCGCGGGTCGCGTCGACGACCCGGAGGCACTCGATGCCGCGCTCGGCAGCGCGCTACCCGGCGAACAGTCGGAGCAAGCCGGTCTGGCCGACGCGATAGCCGATCCCGGTCCGGCCGAGCGATACTCGGAGGTCGGTCATCGACGAATCGTCGCCCTGGCCGGCGAACTTCACCTGCTGCGCGACCGAATCGGTCAACCGCTCACGGAATTGGTCGGCGACATCGAACGGCTCATGGGCATCGGCGTCGAAGCTCAGGCACGCACACCGATCAGCACCCACGGCGCGGTCGGTCGGGAACATCTCGACGAGTTCGCCCACGTGGTGGCCGATTACGCCGACAACCCGACCGCCACGGTCACCGGATTCCTGTCGTTTCTCGCAGCGGCCGAGACGGTCGAGGACGGCCTCGCTCCCGGTGAGGTCGACGTCGCGCCCCATCGTGTGCAGGTGCTCACCGTCCATTCCGCAAAAGGCCTCGAATGGGAGGTGGTGGCAGTGCCGCACGTGGCGAAGGGCGTGTTCCCGTCCTCGAACGCGTCCTCCACCTGGCTCGGGGCGATGGCCGAGCTACCGCCGTCGTTGCGCGGTGACCGTGCGCTCGACGGCGAAGGCTCGGAGGGGGTTCCGGTTCTCGAACTGGAACAACTCCACAACCGCAAGGATCTGGAAGACGCCGTCAAGAGTCACAAGGATGCGTTGGCGAGGCGTCGACTCGCCGAGGATCGCCGACTGTTCTACGTAGCGCTCACCCGAACCGAACGGGTACTGCTGGTCTCCGCGCACCACTGGGACGAGACCGCAACGAAGCCGCGCGGGCCCTCGGATTTTCTCGACGAATTGCACCGACACGTACTGGAATTCGCCGACGTCGCGGCAATCGAACAGTGGGCACCTGCCCCGGAGGACGGGGCGTCGAACCCACTGGGAGCCGTGCCGCACACGGCGTCCTGGCCACGCGATCCGCTCGGCCAACGGCGGGGGGCGATCGAGGGCGGGGCACAGGAGGTGCTGCGCGCGCTCGCCGAGATCACTCACGCACCGACCGAAGGCGTTGTCACCGTTGAGGATCAGACGCTGGAGGACCCCGAGAATTGGGCCGCGGACGTCGATACTCTGCTGGCGGAGCGGGCCGCGAGATCGGTCGCAGGAGTCGACGTGGCACTGCCCGGCAACCTGTCGGTGACGCAGCTGGTGGATCTCGCGGCCGACCCCGATGCATTGGCCTCGCGCCTGCGCAGACCACTTCCGTTTCCGCCGAATCCGTTGGCACGCAGAGGAACCGCGTTTCACGCCTGGATCGAACGCAGGTTCGGCGCGACCCGACTGCTCGACCTCGACGAACTGCCGGGCTCTGCCGACACCGGGGCCTCGGCCGATGTGGACCTCGAAACCCTCCAGCAGGCGTTTCTCGATTCGGAGTGGTCGCTCCGCAGCCCCGTCGAAGTGGAGGTGCCGTTCGAGACCTCCGTGGCGGGAACGGTACTGCGAGGACGCATCGACGCAGTGTTCGCGGACCCGGACGGCGGCTGGACCGTCGTCGACTGGAAGACGGGCGCAGAGCCGACGGCGTCGGAACAGCGGGCGGTAGCGATGCAACTCGCGGCCTACCGGCTGGCGTGGGCCGAGCTGATGTCGATCGGGCGCGCGGAACCGGTGCCGCTCGACCGCGTGCGCGCAGCGTTCCACTACGTGCGCAGCGGTCACACCATTTCGCCCGAGAACCTGCCGGACGCAACAGAATTGGCCCAGCTGCTGGAAGGGCCGGCCGGGCCCGAGCAGCCGGGGGCTACGGTGCGTTCCGACGAGCCTTCAGAGCCTCGGTGACCAGTGGAATCTGCAGCGGCAGACGGGCGATCATCGCTGCTTTGAGAGCCGGTGAGGTCTTCGGGCTCTGTACGTACTTCCACGCCAGGTTGATATTGGCGGGGAACACCACCACGAACAGGGCGGCCGCGAGTGCACCGCCGAGTCGACGGGTCCGCGGTGCGGCCAGCGTCGCAGCCACGGCAAGTTCGGCGACACCCGAAACCTGCGTATAGGTCCGCGCCGAGCCTGGCAACGCCGTCGGTACCTGGGCATCGAAGAACTTCGGAGTGACGAAGTGGAGAATTCCGGCTCCGGCGAGAAGTCCCGCGAGGCGCAATGCGGCTGCCTGACTCGATCTCTGTGTCATGCCCATACCGTGCCACACCCTGTGTCGTCGGCACAGAAACCTGGCATGGGGTTACGCTGCGTGCCGTGAATGATCTCGACATCGGTGAGTACCTCGGCGGGCGACGTGGCCGGTAGGTTGCGTGCGAGCCTCGGTGACAGTGGCGCGCTGACCGACAAGCCCGACTTCGCCCTCGTCGGAGTGCTCCGGGTACCGGAACTGGAATCGAGTCCCTGGCGCGCCATCTACAAGCGGGTGCTGATGGCGCTGGGGATCCTGCTGCTCGCGTCATTCGTGGTGTACCTCGATCGCGATGGATACAGCGACACTCAGGACGGCGAACTGTCTTTCCTCGACTCGTTCTACTACGCGACGGTGTCGCTCTCGACGACGGGATACGGTGACATCGCACCGGTGAGTGCGTCGGCGCGACTGGTGAACATTCTGGTCATCACACCCCTTCGGGTTCTTTTCCTCATCCTGCTGGTCGGTACGACGCTGTCGGTTCTCACCGAGCGGTCCCGGCAAGCATTCAAAATTCAGCGATGGAGACGCAGCGTGCGCAATCACACCGTGGTCATCGGTTTCGGCACCAAAGGCCGTACCGCAGTGGACGCGATGCTCGGAGACGGCGTGTCGGCGTCCGACATCGTGGTGGTCGACACCGACCAGATGGTGCTCGATACTGCCTCCGCCATGGGCCTGGTCACCGTCCACGGTTCGGCGACCAAGTCGGATGTGCTCAGACTCACCGGTGCTCAGCACGCGTCGGCCATCATCGTGGCGACCAACCGAGACGACACCGCCGTGCTGGTGACCTTGACCGCCCGTGAGATCGCTCCGAAAGCGAAGATCGTCGCGGCCATCAGGGAAGCGGAGAACACGCACCTGCTGCGTCAGTCCGGTGCCGATTCGGTCGTCGTCTCCTCCGAGACCGCGGGACGTCTGCTCGGGATCGCCACGTCGACTCCGTCCGTGGTGGAGATGATCGAGGATCTGTTGACCCCGGAGGCGGGCTTCGCCATTGCCGAGCGCGAAGTCGAGCGCGACGAGGTGGGCGGATCGCCACGGCACCTCACCGACATCGTCCTCGGAGTGGTGCGAGGCGGAAAACTGTTCCGGGTCGGCACTCCGGAAGTCGATGCGGTCGAGGCATCAGATCGTCTGCTGTACATCCGTCGCGTGGGTGACTGACCGCGGGCAAGTAGGGTCGTGCGCGTGCCGAAATTCCAACTCGCTCACCCACCTCGACTGTCCCGATCGCCACTGAACAGGGCAGAAGAACTGCGCCGAGACACCGCAGCATTGGCAGCGGGTTGGCCGACTGCTCGCATCCTGAGCGTCGACGGCAGAGGCAGGTTCTCGGTGGACGAGAAGGGCCTGGTTCTCGTCCCTGCCGCGGACGTCGCAGCGGAGCCCACGCCCGACGCGGTCTTTCTCGGAATCCACGGGGACCGACACCTGTGGGCCAGGCGGGTGGAGGTGGTGCAGGGCACGCTGGGGGATCTGCGTACCGATGGTGATCGCCTCGACAGCACCGCGTTGTCGATGGTGACCGGCGCGCTGGCGATCCTCAACTGGCATGCGAGCGCGCAGTTCAGCTCGCTGGACGGTGCGCCGTCCGCTCCGTCGAGCGCAGGGTGGTCGCGGACCAGCACGTCCACCGGCCACGAAGAATTTCCGCGTACCGATCCGGCAGTGATCTGTCTGGTTCACGACGGCGGCGACCGAGTACTGCTGGCCCGAGCACCCGCGTGGCCCGAGCGTCGCTTCTCGGTGCTGGCGGGCTTCGTCGAGGCCGGCGAATCGTTGGAAACCTGTGTCACACGCGAGATCAGAGAAGAAGTGGGCCTCGACGTCTCCGGTATCGAATATCTGGGCAGTCAGCCGTGGCCGTTTCCACGATCGGTGATGATCGGGTTCTCCGCCGTCGCCGACCCGGAGCAACCGCTGCACTTTCAGGACGGCGAGATCGCCGAGGCCCACTGGTTCGATCGAGCAGAGGTCCTCGCGGCACTCGAGCTGGGCGACTGGGGATCGGATTCGACCTCTCGGTTGCTGCTACCGGGCTCGATCTCCATCGCACGCGGCATGCTGGAGGCGTGGGCGGCGACGGCCTGACGGTCGGTCAGATCGACAGCGCGCTCTTGACTTCGGCCAGAGAGGGGTTCGTCGCAGTCGAGCCGTCGGCGAAGAGCACGGTCGGCACCACATGGTTGCCGTTGTTGACGCTGCCGACGAAGTCGGCCGACTCCGGGTTCTGCTCGATGTCGATCTCGGCGTACTCGATTCCGGCCTGGTCGAGCTGGGTCTTGAGCCGGCGGCAGTAACCGCACCACGTGGTGGAGTAGACGGTCAACGCGGCTGGACTCTGCTGGGTGTTCTCGGAAGTGGTCACGACAACAGTCAACAGGAGCGCCGACGCGATTGTTCCGGCCGCTACCGGCATCGGTCGTTCGCCGATGCGTTCGGGCCCGGGTGGAACTGTCGGTACGCACTGACACAATGGACCCCATGGCTGACGACGCGATGACCGCCGGGCTCGATCCGGAGCAATCCGCGGCGGTACTTGCCCCCCGCGGCCCGGTCTGCGTTCTGGCCGGTGCGGGCACGGGAAAGACGCGCACGATCACCCGCCGCATCGCCCACCTCGTCTCTGCCGGTCACGTGTCATCGGGGCAGGTGCTGGCGGTGACGTTCACGGCGCGCGCGGCCGGTGAGATGCGCGGACGCCTGCGCGAGCTCGGCGTCGGGGGAGACGGACCTCCGGTGCAGGCGCGTACGTTCCACGCCGCGGCCATGCGTCAGCTCAAGTACTTCTGGCCGCAGGTGGTCGGTGACACGGGATGGCAGCTTCTCGATCGCAAGTTCACCGTCGTCTCGCAGGCGGCGAACCGCGCCGGCGTGTCGACGTCGACGGACGCCATCCGAGATCTCGCCGGAGAGATCGAATGGGCCAAGGGATCGTTGATCGCCCCCGAGGACTATCCGCGTGTTGCGGCGAGCAACCGCCGCGACGTTCCGATGGACGCGACCAAGGTCGCCGCCGTGTACGCGGGATACGAGGAGCTCAAGTCTCGTGGCGGAGACGGGATGTTGCTCGATTTCGACGACCTTCTCCTGCACACGGCGGCAGCACTCGAAGAGCACTCGTCGGTGGCCGACGAGTTCCGCGAGCGCTATCGCTGCTTCGTCGTGGACGAGTACCAGGACGTGACGCCGCTGCAGCAACGTGTGCTCGACGCCTGGGTGGGTGAGCGCGACGATCTCACCGTGGTCGGCGACGCGAACCAGACCATCTACTCGTTCACCGGCGCGTCCCCGCGGTATCTGCTCGACTTCTCCCGAAAGTACCCCGAAGCCACCGTGGTTCGGCTCGAACGCGACTACCGGTCGACTCCCGAAGTGGTGTCGCTGGCGAACCGCGTCATCGGAGCCGCTCGTGGTCGCATTGCCGGTACCCGACTGCAATTGATCGGCCAGCGCGAGCCGGGACCCGAGCCCGAGTTCTTCGAGTACGACGACGAGCCGGCGGAGGCCGACGGTGTGGCGCGGGCGATCAAGAGGCTGATCTCGAAGGGCGTCGAGCCGGCCGAGATCGCGATTCTGTACCGCATCAACGCGCAGTCCGAGGCGCACGAGCAGGCGTTGACGGAGATGAAGATCCCGTATCAGGTGCGCGGGGGTGAGGGCTTCTTCACCAGACCCGAGGTGCGGCAGGGCGTCAACGCGTTGCGGCAGGCAGGCGGTCGCGACGATCTGCCCGACGGCGCGCAGGCGGGCGAGGGATTACCGGCTCTGGTGCGGGCAGTCCTGGCCCCGCTCGGCCTGACGGCAACCGAGCCGACCGGCGCACAGGCCCGCGAGAAGTGGGCATCGCTCGGCGGTCTGGTGCAGCTCACCGAAGAACTTCTGGTGCACGATGCCGACCTCACCCTCGAGAAGTTGTTGGGTGAGCTCGCCGCACGGGCCGAGGCACGGCATCCGCCGACGGTTCAAGGCGTCACTCTCGCGTCGCTGCACGCGGCGAAGGGACTCGAGTGGGACGCGGTGTTCATCGTCGGTCTCGCCGACGGCACTCTGCCGATCTCGCACGCGATCGGCAACGATCCCAGTGCCAACAACGAGGCGGCCGTCGAGGAGGAACGCAGGTTGCTCTACGTCGGCGTCACGCGCGCTCGCGTCCACCTGCATCTGTCCTGGGCGCTCGCCCGCAACGAGGGCGGACGCAAATCGCGGCGCCGGTCGAGGTTTCTCAACGGTCTGATCCCCGAGGATTCACCCGCCTCGCGTATTGCCGCGCCCGCGGCCAAGAAGTCCGGGCCCAAGTGTCGGTTGTGCGGCAAGCCCCTGATCGGCACGTCCGCGACCATGCTGGGTCGGTGCGACAGTTGTCCGTCGAACGTCGACATCGCGCTGCTCGATGCACTCAAGTCGTGGCGATTGGACAAGTCCCGCGAACTGAAGGTGCCCGCGTACGTGGTGTTCAGCGACAACACGCTGACCGCCATAGCGGAACAGCAACCGCAGGACGAGCGTGGGCTGGTGGCGATTCCGGGAATCGGGGCCAAGAAGCTGGAGCGGTTCGGCGACGAAGTGCTCACCGTGGTGCGGGCCTCGGACAGGTGACGAGCCGGCCCACACAATATGGGAATCCCCAGGTCAAAAATAACTTGTGCAGATCTCGGCGGGGGGCTTAGTCTGTTTCACGTGCCGCGGGAGACCGCGCACTGTCCAATCCGCCGTCGAGACCAGAACAGGAGCTGAAGAAAATGATCAACACATTGCACGCCGCCGTTGCCAACGCAACCGTCGCGTTCAGCCCTGTCCTCGGCACGGCACCTTTCGGAGTGGCCCCCCTCGGCACTCCTGCCGCCGCTACAGGCTCTGTTGCGCAGACGTGGATTCGTTCCTCCGCTTTCGGCCCCATCCAGGAGTCCGCATACGCGGTCTCGGGGTCGAATTCCGCCCAGGTTGCCCTGGCACCAGGAGCGAAAGCCGTTGCCCAGGCAGCTCGCCGTCACCGCGCACCACGTGCGTCCGTGCTCGACAGCAGACACCGACTTCACTGTCGGTAGACGCTTCGACAAGCCCCACCAGGCCACGGACCCGCACTCGCGGACCGTGGCCTTTCTCGTTCAGGTAGTTCCTCTATCCGAGCGTGAGGCCGACAGGTTCGCATCACCCCTCGAACCGATAACGACGCCGCACGAAAAGTAGAGGAGACCGACGTGTCAACCGCCACGATCCGGACGACATGCCGACCGGAGTCCGAGAGTGCCTACGCTGCACAGTATTCGACCGAATCGGTCGAGCTGGCACTGTCCGTGCCCTGCCGAGCGGCGAACCCCGACATGTGGTTCGCCGATACCCCCGCCGAACTGGAGCAGGCCAAGGCGCTGTGCGCCGAGTGCCCCATCCGACGCACCTGCCTGAGTGCGGCTCTCGACCGCGCCGAGCCGTGGGGCGTGTGGGGAGGCGAGATCCTCGAGCAGGGTGTCGTCATCGCCCGCAAGCGTCCTCGTGGACGGCCGCGCAAGAACGCAGCATGACGTCCGAGACCGGTGCCCGGTTTCGCCGAACGAATCAGTCGGTGAAGCCGGGCATCCACTCGGTCAGGATGGCCATGTACGGCGCGTAGGCGTCGAGTTGGGCACAGATTCCGACCAATCCGCCCAGCACGCGAAAGATCATCACGTATTCGGCAGGCATGTTCAGTGCACGAACGGTGCGGAACTGCGCACTGTTGAAATCTGCGGCGGTGCCCGCGGCTTTCTGCAGCCAGGCGCGGGTGAAGTGGAACGATTCGGTGTGAATCGGATCGGTGAACGGGCGCAGGTAGTCTGCGATCTCCTTCTCCGTGACCGTGCGTCCAGGAACGACGAAGCCGCTCTCGGTGAACAACTCGACCAGTTCCTCGTACTTCTCGTCGCGTGCGAGCGAGACCATCCGACCCAGGACGGGCGGGAGACCGTCGGGCATCGGAGCGCAGGCCCCGAAGTCGATGACGCCCATCCGACCGTCGTCGAGCATCATGAAGTTGCCCGGATGAGGGTCGGCGTGCAGCAACCTCGCCCGCGCCGGGGACACGAAGGCGAACAATGCGAGCAGTTCGCCCGCCTGGTTACGTTCCTCGGCCGTCCCGTTCGCGATCACATCGGCCAGCGGCCTACCCGTCATCCATTCGCTGACAACGACTTTGGGAGCACTGGCGACGATCTTGGGAATCGCGAACTGTGAATCGCCTGCGAATTCCTTGCTGAAGGCACGTTGATTCGCGGCCTCGATACGGTAGTCCAGCTCGTCCTCGGTACGAGCGGTCAATTCTTCGAGCACCGGCTTGACGTCCGTGCCCGCGAGCACCGTGCTGAACAGGTTCGCGAACCGCGAGAGTGTTTTGAGGTCGGAGCGCAATGCGTCATCTGCACCGGGGTACTGGATCTTGACCGCGACATCGCGTCCGTCGGCCCAGGTTGCGCGGTGCACCTGTCCGATGCTGGCCGAGGCGATCGCAGTGTCGTCGAAATCGAGGAAACGTGACCGCCACGCCGTTCCGAGTTGCTGGTCCAACACCCGATGCACGGTCTTCGCGGGCATGGGCGGGCCCTGCGCCTGCAGTTTGGTCAGTGCCTCGCGGTACGGCTCCGAATACTCTTCCGGAACAGCCGCTTCCATCACCGAGAGCATCTGGCCGAGCTTCATGGCACCGCCCTTGAGCTCCCCGAGGACGGAGAAGAGCTGTTCGGCTGCCTTTGCGGCCATGTCCGCATCGATCTCGTCACGATTGCCGCCGGCGAGCTTCTTGCCGAACCCCATGGCAGCACGACCCGCCATCCCGAGGGGAATGCTGGCCAGTTTTGCAGTACGAGTCGATCCACGGCGCGGTATGTCAGACACAGCTCCATCATGGCTGAACCTGCCGACAATTGCTCGGACCGTCCCCTCTCGACCCCCATCGAACGAGGTGAGCTCGCTTCCAGTGCCTTGTTCAGTGCCAGCAATCGCAGTGCGGGTGCTTGGACCACAGTCGTTTGTGGACGGTTGTCCCAGCGGCACCGAACTCCAGTTCCATGGTGCAGTCGGCGGTTTCCGGTAGCGCGGGGTCGGACCTGCCGATGAGATTCTCCAGCTGAGCGAATGCGAACGCCGCCGTGGCCAGCACCGTCGCACTGCTGGCCTGACCGACGGTACCGAGCAACTGCGCGGACAGATGCGGCCACTCGGGTTCGAGATCGCACCGCGTCAGATCTGCGCACCGTAGGCAACTCGTTCGACCGGGCAACACGAACGGGCCGACGATGCCCTTCCCGTCTCGTAGCCGCACCTGCAGATGGGGGATACGCAGCCGCACCAGATCCGTCACCAGTCGGGGCTCTGCGACCAGATCGTCGGCAAGCACGACGACGTCGTAGTTCCACGCCTTCACGATCGAGTGTGGGTAGCGAGTCGGCGTCAGACTCGTCCGGCTGACCGCCACGCTGGTTCGACTCAGACCCGACGCCAATGCGTCGGAGATCGGACCCCGCCCCACGAGGTGGATCGTTCTCACCGACCCCGGTCCGGTGGGCGAGGTCCGTCGCGAGGCGTCGGGTGGCACCGGTTCGCTCGTGCCGTGCATCAGCAGACCGGAATCCTCCAGTTCGCCGAGCATGGCCGATGTTCGATTGGCGGACAGTCCCAATGTCATTGCGTGGCAGACGATGTGCGGCCTGGAATGGCCTGCGGCCAGCAGTCGAAGTATTTCGAGTATCGAACCAGGCTCTGCACCGGGAGGGGGAGTGACGACGACGCTGCTCTCGGGATTCCAGCCCAACTGCACGGTGCCGTCTCGACGCGGCAGAATCGCCACTGCAGGATCGAGTCGAACGGTCGTTGTGATCATGAGACACACTCTGACAGCGACGACAGCGAAGAACGCCCGCTCAGGGCAGGTTATCCACAGGGTGGAAGGGCCTGCGAGCAGGCGTTCGACGAGTTCGATCGAAGTGGTGCAAGACCGACCGGTTCAGGCTGTGGATGAACCCTTCTCGGGACCGTCGTCGGTGCCCTTGTCGTCGGTGCCCTTGTCGTCGGCGGCCTTGTCGTCGGTGCCCGCGGCCTTGTCGGCGGCCTCGGCGCGCTCTTTGGCCTCCATGGCTTCGAGCTGGGCGATCGGGTCGTCGAAGCTCGACGTTCCGCCGCCGACGACACGGTCGATGAACGCCGCGGGGTTGTCCAGATCCGACGAGTCGGGCAGCAGATCGGGGTGGGCCCACACTCCGTCGCGTCCCTCGATGTCGGCTGCGGCGAGAAGCTGACGCCACAGGTCCGCAGCCTCGCGGACCTTGCGGGGGCGCAGTTCGAGGCCGACCAACGTGGCGAAGGTCTGCTCCGCCGGGCCACCGGACGCCCGGCGTCGGCGAATGGTTTCGCCGAGTGCGACAGCACCGGGCAGGCGATCGCCGAGAGCAGCCGCGACAACGGTCTCGACCCAACCCTCGACCAGGGCCAGGAGCGTCTCCAACCGTTCCAGAGCATGCTTCTGCTCCGGCGTCGTCTGCGGCTCGAAGGCACCCTGCTGCAGGATGGCTTCGATCTTCGACGGATCGGTCAGCGCGGACGGGTCGAGGCCTGCCGCTGCCTCCTCGATCGCCGAGAAATCCATCTTGATTCCGCGCGCGTACTCCTCGACTGTGGCAAGAACCCGTTGCCGCAACCACGGAATGTGGCTGTAGAGCCGTTGATGCGCGGCCTCCCTCGCTGCGAGAAACACCAGAACCTCGCGCTCGGGCTGCTCGAGTCCCTCGCTGAACGACGAGATGGCCGACGGCAGCAACGCCGCCGTGCCCGACGGTCCGAGCGGTAGGCCGATGTCGGTGGAGGTGAGCACCTCCTTGGAGAGCTGACCGAGCGCTTGGCCGAGCTGAGAACCGAAGGCCATCCCGCCCATCTGCGTCAACATGCCCATCATCGGACCGGCCATCTGCTGAGCCTCGGCGGGAAGGCCCGAAGTCCACATGCCCGAAATCTGCTCGGCGACGGGGTCGCACAGTCTCTTCCAGGTGTCGATCGTGTTGTCGAGCCAATCGACCGGCGTCCACGCAACGGTCTTCGTGGCACCGGCCGGTAGCGTCGTGGCCCCGTCCAACCACAGCTCGGCTAGGTGTGCCGCGTCGGTGATCGCCTCTCGCTCACCTGCGGACACCGGGCTGAAATCACCCATCTGCTGACGAGCCAGCTGCTTGGCCAGGTCGTAGTTCACCGGTCCGGAACCTGTCCCGCCGGAAGCGCCCATGCCACTGAGCATCTGACCGAACTGAGTGAGCATCTGGCCCAGCTGCGCGGGGTCGAAGCCCTCGGCACCGAAGCCGAAACCGGCAGGGTTGCCCGAACCGTCCGGATCCTTCTTCTTGTCCGGGTCGTCGTCGGAGGCACCGAAACCAAAATTGCTCATGCCTCAACGGTACAAGCCCGATGAACGCGGAGAGTGGTGGATCGTCACGCTGACGGCGAACACTCCGGGCCGCGAGACCCCGGCGCGGACGCGCTCGACAGGGGCGGTCTGCGCAGTCGACGGGATTCGGATCTAGTGTCTACCGAGTGAACCGAAGGATCGCCACTCTTGTCGCTGCGCTCGTCCCGGTGGTGGTGCTGGGCGTCACCGGCTCGGTCGTCGCAGTTCCGTTCGCCGCCCTCGGCCCCGGGCCGACCTACAACACTCTCGGTGACGTCGACGGGGTACCCGTGGTGCAGATCGACGGAACCGAGGTCGATCCGACCGCGGGCCACCTGAACATGACGACCGTGGCCGTGCGTGATCAGCTCAACCTGTTCGAGGCGCTCGCCTTCTGGGCCAGCGGTCGGCAGGGCCTCGTTCCGCGCGAGGAGGTCTATCCGCCGGACAAGACGAGGGAAGAAGTGCAAGAGGGCAATCAGGCGGATTTCGAGGCATCGGAGTCCAGTGCGGAGCTCGCCGCTCTGCATCACCTGGATCTGCCGGTAACGCTCGCGGTGGCAACCGTCGCCGAGGACGGCCCTGCTGCAGGCGTGCTGAACGTCGGGGACACGCTCGTCTCGGTCGCCGGCACTCCCGTCGCCACTGCGTCGGCAGTTCGTGAGGCCGTCAGTTCTCGGGCGCCGGGCGATTCCGTCGACATCGAGTACGTGCGAGACGGCACGCCACGGACGGGTTCGGTGGTGCTCGGTGCTCGCCCCGACGACGACTCCAAGGGCTATCTCGGCGTCACGCCCGAGGAGAAACCCGATGTGCCGTTCGACGTGACGTTCAATCTCGCCGACGTGGGCGGACCGTCGGCCGGGCTGATGTTCAGCCTTGCCGTGGTGGACAAGCTCAGTCCCGGTGAGTTGAGCAACGGCGACTTCGTCGCGGGTACGGGAACCATCGACGCCGAGGGAACCGTCGGCCCCATCGGCGGCATTCCGTACAAGCTGATCGCTGCCCGCGAGGCGGGAGCCACGACGTTCCTGGTGCCGGACGCGAACTGTGGTGAGGCGCAACAGAACGTTCCGGACGGCCTCAGGCTGGTGCGTGTCGAATCGTTGGACGGTGCTGTCGAGGCGCTGCAGGCGCTCGGCTCGGGCGGCGACGTGCCGTCCTGCAGTTGATCCAGGCCGTCGTCAGTCGTCGTCGACGACGTCGAAGGTCGCGTACAGGCCGTGTACCACGTTGGGGGCCAGGTCCGGCGCGATGCGAAGATCGATGGGCGCGAAAGGATCGGCGTCCTCGTCCGGGTGCAACTGCAACAGCGTCAACGACGGACCGTCCTTGAGTACCGCGA
Organism: Rhodococcus sp. ARC_M5; assembly: GCF_022810405.1. Lineage (GTDB taxonomy): Bacteria > Actinomycetota > Actinomycetes > Mycobacteriales > Mycobacteriaceae > Rhodococcoides > Rhodococcoides navarretei. Next base: position 91,312 of record NZ_JALGQE010000001.1, on the reverse strand, counting down.
CTATCAACCGAGCATCCTTCTTCTCGGGATGGTTCTCGGCAGCCGAGCGTGCGGCCTCGTCGGCCGCATCGGGATCGGCGAGCAGCGGCATCAATGCCTCGTCGAGGCTCGATTCGGCGGCCGGGGGGAGTACCACGATCTCCTGCACCAGAGCGCATCCGACGACACCGTCGGGCCACGTCGAGGTGGCCAGGAACTCGTCCAGGGCGGGGGAGCCGCCGGTGATGTCCTCGGGAAGCGAATGCTGCTGAATCGGAGTCAGCGCAGCGCCGTCGGCAAGATCGTCGAGCAGACCGGGCTCGGCTGCGGCGAGCGCCGCGGTGGGCACCAGTGCGAACATCTGCGGGGCCTGGTGCCATCCTCCTGCGTCGACGAAGTCGGCTACCTCGCGAGCGCACCGAGCCAGAGCCTCGGCCACGTCCTGCCCACCGGAATCGGGGTCGAAATCGTCACCGAAATGGTCTTCGCCGGGCAGTCCGTTGCTCTCGTTGCTCACCGCACTATCCTCGCATCCGGATGGTTCCACGGGCACCGACGCTCCTGACCTGGGCCCAGCAGTGGCCGCAGTACGGGCGTCGCGGCCGTAGGATCAACGTACGTACAGTAGGGCGAAACGGACATGCGGCGCACGACGAGTGCGCCGAAGAAGTCATCTGCGGCGCCGGTCGGCGTCGCCCGAAGTTGGAGTGTGGCACGTGGGCATGAGGCCCCCCACCGGTATGCCGTCCTTGTCGCGGCGAAGCCGGATCTTGCTCGTATTGGCCTTGGTAGCAGCAGGTCTGCTCCTCATCGGTCCCCGTCTGATCGACGTCTACACGAACTGGCTGTGGTTCGGTGAGGTCGACTTCCGCGGCGTGTACACCACTACTCTGCTGACACGGTTGGTGATCTTCCTCGTTGTCGCTCTGATCGTGGGACTCATCCTGTTCGCCGCGTTGCTGTTGGCGTACCGCAACCGTCCCGTATTCGTTCCGGTGGCCGGCCCCAACGATCCGATCGCGCGGTATCGCACCACGGTGATGAGCCGGTTGCGCTTGTTCGGCATCGGAATCCCGGTGGTCTTCGGTTTCCTGTCCGGCATGATCGCTCAGGCCAACTGGGTGACGGTGCAGCTGTTCCTGAACGGCGGGGACTTCGGGACCACCGATCCGCAGTTCGGCCTCGACGTCGGGTTCTACTCGTTCGACCTTCCGTTCTACCGGTTCATCCTCAACTGGCTGTTCGTGGCCGTCGTATTGGCCTTCCTCGCGAACCTGATGACGCAGTACGTGTTCGGCGGTATTCGCCTGGCCGGACGCGAGGGTGCTCTCACTCGCGCCGCGCGCATTCAACTGGCAGTCATCGCCGGCAGCTTCGTTCTTCTCAAGGCGATCGCGTACTGGCTGGACAGGTACACGCTGCTGTCGAGCAGTCGTAAGGAACCCACGTTCAGCGGTGCCAGCTTCACCGATATCAACGCGGTGTTGCCGGCCAAGCTGATCCTGCTCGCTATTGCCGTGATCTGCGCGGTCGCCTTCTTTGCGGCGATCTTCCTGCGTGATCTCCGAATTCCGGCCTTGGCCACGGCATTGCTGGTGCTCTCGTCCATTCTGATCGGTGCCGTCTGGCCGCTGGTGATGGAACAGTTCTCGGTGCGCCCGAACGCGGCCGAGAAAGAGAGCACCTACATCCAGCGGAACATCACGGCGACGCGGGATGCGTACGGGATCGGCGACGACGTGGTCGAGTACCAGGACTATTCCGGGGAGAGTTCGCAGAATCCGCGCGAGAGCGAGGCGGACAGGACCACCATCGCCAACACTCGTCTGCTCGATCCGAATGTGTTGTCCCGCACTTTCACCCAGCAGCAGCAGCTGAAGAACTTCTTCGGTTTCCCCGACACACTCGACATCGACCGGTACGAAATCGACGGGCAGTTGCAGGATTACATCGTCGCGGCCCGCGAGCTCTCACCGCAGTCCTTGACCGGCAACCAGACGGACTGGATCAACCGGCACACCGTCTACACGCACGGAAACGGCTTCGTTGCAGCTCCTGCCAACAGGGTCAATGCAGCTGTTCAGGATCCGACCGCCGAAGGTGCCAACAGCAACAGCGGCTACCCGATCTACACGGTCAGCGACATCGCATCGCAGGATTCTCAGCAGGTCATCCCGGTCGACCAGCCCCGTATCTACTATGGCGAAGTCATCGCCGCAGCAGATCCGGACTACGCGATCGTGGGTGCTACCGGTACTGGGGACCGCGAGTACGACACCGACGAATCCAATTACACATACACCGGTTCGGGTGGCGTCTCGGTGGGCAATTGGTTCAACCGCCTGGCGTTCGCTGCGAAATACGCAGAGCGAAACATTCTCTTCTCCGGAGCCATCGGCGACGACTCGAAGATCCTGTTCGATCGCGATCCTCGTGATCGTGTGCAGAAGGTTGCGCCGTGGTTGACCACCGATACCGATTCGTACCCGGCGGTCGTGGACGGCAAGATCGTCTGGATCGTCGACGGCTACACGACGCTGAAGGATTACCCCTACGCTCAGCGGGCATCGCTGGACGGTCTGACGGTGGACAGTGTCGAGTCGACGACAGGTCGGCCACTCCCACGTGACGAGGTGTCGTACATCCGAAATTCCGTCAAGGCGACGGTCGACGCATACGACGGCACAGTGACGCTGTACCAGGTCGATGACACCGATCCCGTGTTGAAGGCATGGATGGGTGTGTTCCCGAATTCGGTCCAACCCGAGTCCGAGATCTCGGACGAGCTCCGTTCGCATTTCCGTTACCCGGAGGACCTGTTCAAGGTTCAGCGAGAAATGTTGGCGAAGTACCACGTGGACAACCCCAACGAGTTCTTCACCAACAACGCGTTCTGGTCAGTGCCCAGTGACCCGACCAGCAACAGCGGTGCCGGCAGTGATCTGAATCAGCCGCCGTACTACGTCCTGGTCGGCGATCCTGAAACCGGAGAGCCGTCGTTCCGGCTGACCAGCGCCATGGTCGGGTTCAACCGAGAACTGCTGGCTTCGTACATCTCGGTCCGGTCCGATCCGGACGACTACGGCAAGTTCACGGTTCTGCAATTGCCGACTCAGACGCAGACCCAGGGTCCGCAGCAGGCGCAGAACTCGATGACCTCGGACGCCCGGGTGGCATCGGACAGAACGCTGCTCGAGCAGTCCAACGAACTGCAGTACGGCAACTTGCTGACGCTCCCGATTGCCGACGGCGGAATCCTGTACGTGGAACCGCTGTACACGTCTCGGAAGAATGCTTCGACCTCGACGTTCCCGCAGTTGACGAAGGTCCTGGTGAGCTACCGTGAGCCGGGGGCGGAAGGTGGGGTCAGGGTCGGGTACGCGCCCAGACTGTCCGAGGCGCTCGATCAGGTGTTCGGCGCGGGCACAGGCGCGGCGGCCACTGCTCCTGGTGGTGCTCCCGAGGACCCACAACCGGCCGAATCGGGAGGTACCTCGGAGACCGAGGCCACCACTCCGGATTCCCCGGATCCGGCTCCGTCCACCGGCGGCTCGGCAACACGGGACGCGGCGGTCACCGGATTGAATTCCGCACTCGACGCAGTGCGCACTGCACAGCAGAGCGGAAATCTCGCGGAGCTCGGCACCGCGCTGGAGAACCTGCAGGTCGCTGTCGACACGTACAACGGGGCAGGTAATTGATCGGTACGGCTACGGCCCGCTGACATGAGCGAAAGAGCCGCCCCACCGAAATGGTGGGGCGGCTCTTTCGTTGTCGTTACCTGACTCGTGCGCGAGCTACAGCGACGAGGTCAGTGGCAGTTCGAGCGAACTGCCGGGTGATCAGCGTCCGATGGGTGCGAGCACCGGGGCGTTGGCAGCAACGAGGTGCTGGAACTGCGTGCTCAGGCCGTACTGGTCGGCAAGCGTGGACGCAGCGTCGAACGCGCCCTGTGCAGCCTGCGTGGCCGCTGCGACCTCGGGAGCCACGGCCGGTGCCGGAGCGGGAGCCGGTGCGGGTGCCGGCTGCGGTGCGGGGGCCGACTCGGGCTCGGGAGTGGAGGCAGCGGTGCTCAGCTGCTTTCCGCAGGTAGGCCATGCGCCCGGTCCCTGACTCTGCAGGGTGTTCTCCGCGACGCGGATCTGCTCGGCCTTGGACGCGTTGGCCGGTGACCCGGTTCCACCGTTGGCCGTCCAGGTGCTCTGCGAGAACTGCAGGCCACCGTAGTAGCCGTTACCGGTGTTGATGCTCCAGTTGCCGCCGCTTTCGCACTGTGCGACCGCGTCCCAGTTGTTCGGGGCTGCGTTGGCGGTTCCGGCAGAGACGCCGAGGGGGATTGCTACGGCGGCACCTGCGATGGTGGCAATTCCGAGTGCGCGCCGGACTCGAGTCTGCTTGCCGACATTGTTCTGAGTGGTCATGCGGGGTGAATCCTTTCCGCGCTCGACTGGCGCGACTGGCCTGCAATCACCTCGCCGGGATGTGTGGCGTTGGTGACCAGGCGCTTCGTATCGTCGCGGCTCTGCCCCCGTACGTATTGGGGACCACACCCGCGGGGCAGAGCGAAGGAAGCGGCGGGGTGGTGCAGGCCCAGCGGTGTAGGGCCGTCCGTGAACGTAGTCGAGGATTCGACCACCGTCACTGAGCCGGAATGAGACGGGGCATGTCCACATAGTGGGAAACAGGGGGGTGTCGTAGCAGCTCAGACCACCTTGTGGCGCTATCGAGTCTACTTCGTGACCCGACCGTTATGTGACTCGAAACACGCAGGAAAAGAGACCTGGAGCACTATTTCCGGCGGTCCGGGACGTGATAAGTCGGTCTGCTCGGGCGCACACGAACCCGGTCGACGTGATCGGGAACCCTGTGGTCACGTGATTTGCATTCGCCGTACACACGAGGGTAACTTCGTAGATGCAACGCGGGGTGGAGCAGCTCGGTAGCTCGCTGGGCTCATAACCCAGAGGTCGCAGGTTCAAATCCTGTCCCCGCTACCAACACGAAAAGACCCAGGACATGTCCTGGGTCTTTTTCTGTGCTCTGATGGGTGTCGTGGTCGGCCACTCGGACGAATGTCGTACGCGGTATCACCGCGAGGGTCGGTTCGAATGATTCTCCCTGCCGTCAGAGACCCTCGCCTCATCACCGTGCATCGCGGCGGACTGCTGACCGACGACGATCATCGAAGCCTCGCGCTCTGGGCGGCCGAGTGTGCGGAACACGTTCTCGCTCTGTTCGAGACGGTCGAGCCCTCCGATCCGCGGCCCCGCGAAGCAATCGAGGCCACCCGCGCGTGGGTGCGCGGCGAACTCGCAATGATGGCCACTCGCGCCCTCGGGGGCCATTCGATGGGAGCGGCACGGCCACTGCACGGTGCGGCGCGTTTCGCCGCCTATGCCGCCGGTCAGGCCGCCTGTGTTGCTCATGTGCCCGAACACGATCTCGGAGCGGCCGCGTACGCCATCAAGGCAGTTCGGGCGGCGGCTCGTCACGGCTCGGAGCCGAGTGCGGGCAGAGAAGAACTCGAGTGGCAGCGTGACCGGCTACCGGACAGCGTGCGGGAACTCGTGCTGGAAGACCAGAAGAGAAGGAACAATATTTGCTGGTCCGTGTTCGACTGATCCCGGCTACGTCACCGACACCGTGAGAAATTCGTGCGGGGCGATAGCCGCACGCACATCGTCGGGGGTCGGTGGGGGCGTAGGTATCAGGGAGGCGTCGGGCAGGAACCGAATGGTGGTACCGGTGCGCTCGGTCGGTGCGGTCGGCATCAGCTCGGTGACGGGAATTCCGTGCTCGTATCGTGCGGTCCAGGCACCGTCGATCCGGCGATTGGTGTGTTCGAGCGTCTCGGACAGTGCCGCGACCACGGACATCCCACGCCGAGCATGGCCGTCGTCGAGCAGAATGGGCTGTTGTTCGTCGAAGAAACGCACATCTTTCGTGCAGACGACAGGCTTGCGAACCGCGACGCCGTCATCGAGTCTGGTGTCGGTGCCGCGACCGGTATCGGACACCTCGATCACGCCGTCCGAGCAGAGCGTGACGCTCGCATGACCGTCGCCCTGATACTCGGCCTCGTCTGCCGCGTACGCGAGAACCTCGAGAATCAGGTGCAGGACGCCGCCGGGCGCGTAGTCGTCGGGTCGAGCTCGGATATGTGCGAGATGGTCTCGATCGACGTCGACAGACCAGTCGTGTGTCGTCGTGCGCCAGGTGCGCCGACTGGACATCGAGGGCTCAGTCCGAGACCTGCTCGCGCGCATCGTCACTGGTGACCGCCTCGGAATCGTCGGCGCTCTCGGAGCCATCTGCGGTGAGATCGACTGTGTCCACACCCTCGAGTGCCGTCAACTCCTGCTCTGCCTCCGCGATGAAGCCCTTCGCGTTCTCTTCGATCTTCTTGACCCACTCGGCCATGTCGGTCACACCCTTCGCTCGATCGTGTACCACCGGTCTACCAGACTTCTTCCCCCTAGGATCCACGGCGTGCGAACCCGAACCTCGCCTGGTGGACGCAGACCGTTCGTTGACGGCAGATCAGGCGGACGTGGTTCTGTCGGCCTGACCGAGACGGGTGTTCACCTCCTCGAGTCGGCGGCGGAGCAGGCGCTTCTCCGGTGCGGTTCGGGCGACATCCAACGCTCGTCGATAGTCGACTGCCGCCTCCTCGAATCTGTCGAGTTGTTGCAGCAGATCGGCTCTCGCCATGGGATACGGATGATATCGGCGCAACGACGGCTCGTCGGCAAGCCGGTCCAGCTCCCGAAGGCCTGGTCCGGGGCCGTCGCGCATCGCCACGGCTACCGCCCGGTTCAGCGCGACTATCGCGCTCGGTGTGAGCGTCATGAGCACGTCGTACAGGGCAACGATCTGAGGCCAGTCCGTGCTGTCCGAGTCGGGTGATTCGTCGTGCAGCGCAGCGATGGAGGCCTGGACTGCGTACGGACCGGTCCGGCCGCCGCCCAGGGCCTCGACGACGAGTCTCGTGCCGTCGGCGATGAACGCGGTGTTCCACAGTCGCCGGTCCTGATCGGCCAACAGAACGATGTCGCCGTCCGGTCCGGTTCGAGCGTCGCGTCTGGCCTCGACGAGCAGCATCAACGCCAGCAAGCCCGCCACTTCGGGTTCGGTCGGTAGGGCAGTATGAAGAAGTCGGCCCATCCCTAGTGCTTCCGCGGTGAGATCGATTCGCCCGATGCTCTCACCCGACGTCGCCGAATAGCCTTCGGTGAAGATCGAATAGACGACCTCGAGCACCATCGGCACTCGGTCTGCCAGCTCGTCCGGGCCCGGGAGGCGAAACGGTATTCGTGCGGCCCGAATCTTGTTCTTGGCTCGCACTATTCGCTGCGCTGCCGTGGCCGGAGGGATGAGCAGCGCCCGGGCCACCTCGCCGGTGGTGAGGCCGGCCAGGCATCGAAGAGTCAGTGCGAGCCGGTCACCGGCGGCGAGGGCAGGATGCGCGCAGGTGAAGAACAACTGCAGTCGGTCGTCGGGCAGGGCATCGTCGAGCGGATTCGGGCGGTTCGGTTCACTGCGATCCGTATCCGCCTGCAGCACTCCTACTTTCGCGGCCAGGCTCTGATCGCGGCGCAGGCGGTCGACCGCCTTCCGGCGGGCGGTGGTGAGCAACCAGGCACCGGGCCTGACCGGGACGCCATCGACAGGCCAGTGTTTCAGAGCCGATTCGATAGCGTCGGAGGCCACTTCCTCGGCGAGGTCCAGGTCGCGATATCGCTGCACCAACGAAGCGAGCAGAATCGAGCGCTCGGCTCGAAACACCGAGTCGAGCGCCCGACGAACCTCGGAATCGTTCACCGAGGAATTCAGCACCGCAGTATCCGGCCGGTCAGAATTCGGCTGGTCAGAATTCGGCAAGGGGCCGCACGATCACCGTGCCGCCGTCCTTGGAACCAGGGCATCGGGCCGCCCATTCGAGTGCTGCGTCCAGGTCGGGAACGTCGATCACGTCGTAGCCGCCGAGAACCTCGTGCGATTCGGCGTACGGTCCGTCCGTGACGGTGCGTGCTCCGGTGGCGGCGTCGACGCGCACGGCCGTGGCAGTCGTCAGATCCGCCATCGCGTGACCGGAGACATGGACGCCTGCCTCCTTCATCTCCTTCTCGTATGTCATCCAGTCCTCGACACTGCTGCAGCCCGGTGCTGCTCCGGGCCCGGTGTCGGCGTTGATCAAGAGGATGTACTTCATGGTGCGCTCCTGGGTTCGGTACCTCGTTGTCGCGGCGCGAGTCGCCGTACACGATGACGACGTTCGGCAGACCACGATATCGACACCGGTGCCGAAATTTTCTTCTCGCGCACGAAAAGCGGCACCGGACTCGAGGTCCGATGCCGCTTCGCGGTTGCTGCGCGGGCTCGCTGACGAGCCGGGTGTCACTTCAGTTCTGCCGACGACTTTCCGAGGACGCGACGAGCAACGATCAGCTGCTGAATCTGCTGCGTTCCCTCGAAGATGTCGAGAATCTTGGAGTCGCGGCTCCACTTCTCGAGCAGTGGGCGCTCGGAGTAGCCGTACGTGCCGGCCAGCTCCACTGCCTTGAGGGTGATGTCGACCGCCGAGCGACCGGCCTTGGCCTTGGACATCGAGGCCTGCAGGGAGTTCGGCTCCTTGTTGTCGGCCATCCACGCCGCACGTAACGCGAGCAGATGTGCTGCCTCCCAGTCCGCTTCGAGGCGCAGGAACTCCGCCGCTGCAGCGTGCTGGTTGTACGCGGGGGTCTCGTACGAGATGTCGACTCCGGCGTCCACGAGGATGGACCGCAGCTCCTCGAGAGCCGCCCGTGCCACACCGATGGCCATGCCTGCCACCAGTGGGCGCGTGTTGTCGAACGTCTGCATGACGCCCGCGAAGCCCTTCTCGACGTTCACCTCGGCAGTACCGAGCAGGTTGTCCTTCGGGATGCGGCAATCCTCCAGCAGCAGTGCTGCGGTGTCGGAGGCCTTGATGCCCAGCTTGTGCTCGAGGCGGGCAACCGACAGGCCCGGAGCGTCACGCGGGACGACGAAGGACTTGATGGCCGCACGGCCGAGAGACTTGTCGACCGTTGCCCACACCACGATGTGGGTCGAACGCTCACCGGCGGTGACGTAGATCTTCTCGCCGTTGAGTACCCACTCGTCGCCGTCGAGGACAGCGGTGGTGGTGACGGCTGCCGAGTCCGAGCCGAAACCGGGTTCGGTGATGGCCATCGAGGCCCACACCTTGCCGAAGCGCTCGAGCTGCTCGTCGGTGGACACCGCTGCGATGGCCGAGTTGCCGAGTCCCTGGTAGGGGATCGACAGCGTGAGGCCTACGTCGCCCCAGCATGTCTCGATCACGTTCACCAGAGCGGACATGTTGCCGCCGTTGGCGTTCGCGGTCTTGCTGGGCTTGGCCGACTCGCTGTCCTTCTCGCGGCCACCGGCGGCTCCGCCGATTTCGCCACCGGCGTCGGACATGCCTTCGACCATCGACGCCATGGTGTCGAGTTCCACCGGGTACTCGTGTTCGGCGAGGTCGTACTTACGGGAAATGGGGCGGAAGATCTCGGCAGCGACCTGGTGAGCCTGATTCGCCTGCGCCCGAAGCTTCTTGGGAAGTTCAAGATTGATCATCGTGTATGTCCTTGGGTGAGTGCCATGGAATTCGGGGCGGCGAGCTAGATGAGAACGATGCCTTCGGCGACGCCGACGGATCGCAGATCGCGGTACCAACGCTCGACCGGGTGCTCCTTGGTGAAGCCGTGACCGCCGAGCAATTGCACGCCGTCGGAACCGATCTGCATGCCCTTCTCGGAGGCGAGTCGACGAGCGAGCGCCGATTCGCGAGTGAACGACAGACCTTGTTCGGCCCGCGAAGCGCCGCGCAGCGTGACCAACCGCATGCCGTCAAGCTCGATGGCGATGTTGGCGACCATGAAGGCCACGGCTTGACGGTTGCTGATCGGCTCACCGAAGGCGACGCGGTCGTTGACGTACGGAATCACGTAGTCGAGCACGGCCTGACCGGTACCGACGGCCAGCGATGCCCAACCGAGTCGCGCCAGGCCGATGGCAGCGCTGTATTCGGCTGCTCGCTGATCTGCGTCTCCGTCGCCGAGCAGAGCCGACTCGGGAACCGCGACATCGGTGAGGATCAGGCGACCCAGGCCTGCTGCACGCAAGCCCATGCTCGGGTCGGCTTCGACGACGAGGCCCTTGGAGTCGGACTCGACGATGAAGAACGCCGGACGGCCGTCGAGTTCCGCGGCGATGACGAACAGCTCGGAGCTACCGGCAACAGGCACGAGACTCTTGACGCCGTTGAGCTTGTAGCCACTGGGGGAGCGAACGGCCTTGGTCTGCAACGCATACGGATCGAACAGTGCGCGGGGTTCGTTGACGACGACGGCGGCGTTCGGCACCTTCTCGCCGACGAACGCCGGGAGGTAGGTCTTCTGCTGCGCGTCGGTTCCCCACTGGGTGAGGGCCACGGCTACACCGCTGGGCGCAAGGATGGGCAATGCCAGGCCCATATCGCCGTGGGCAAGTGCCTCTGCGACGAGGGAGTTGGTGACCGCCCCACGCTCGGTGGCTGCGCCGTCGAGCTCCTCGGGAACGTTGATGAGCGTGATGCCGAGCTCTGCGGAACGGCGAACCAGATCCTCGGGCGACGAGGCACTGTGGTCTGCGTCGAAGGCAGCCGGGCGGAGGATCTCCTCGGCGAACTCTTTCACCGTCTCGACGATCATGCGCTGCTCGTCGTCGGGCGTGAGGTCGAAGTAGCTCAGGTTCTTGGCGGCACCGTCGTCGAGACGCTTGGGCTTGCCGCCTCCGGTGACCTTGGCGAACGTGCGATTGGCCGCACCGAGTGTCTTGAACCCGGTCTTGGTGCTCTCGTACGTCACCCGGTCGATGGTTTGGCGCAGGTTGTACTTCTCCGCCAGTTCCGATCCGGTGATGGCGGTCAGAACGCGCATCGCGGTTCCGATCGCATCTCTCTTGAACGGGTTGAGGCCAACCGCAGAAGTATCGCGAGGCGCCTTGGGGGCCTTCGCGTCGACCACACTGTCTTGCTTGCTCATGATCACCAGTTCCTCGGCATCGGGCACGGACTTCACAGATCTTACTCCCGAGTAAGTTAGCTGTCTACTGTCGAGTAAGGAGCGGAGTCGTACGAGACCGGAACCGCAGTTCGTACCGTGCGTCGTATCGGTGTGACAGGCTGTTTCCGTGCATCCGACAGCTCAGATATTCGCCGCCGTCGCCGCGGCCCTCCACGTCGTCATCTTCCTCATGGAAAGCGTCTTCTGGTCCAAGCCGGCCATCTGGGCGAAATTCGGCGTCGCCAGCCAGAACGATGCAGACATCACCAAGCCGATGGCCTTCAATCAAGGCTTCTACAACCTGTTTCTCGCCATCGGCATCGTGGCCGGTCTCATCGTGGGCGGGTCCGCCGGTAACGCCGTCGTCTACTTCGCCTGCGCCAGCATCGTCGGTGCAGCGCTGGTTCTGGCCACCGGCGGCGCGAAGTACTTCCGGCCTGCCTTCGTACAGGGCATCACGCCGCTGATCGCTCTGATTCTTGCCGCAGTTCTCTAGGCGAGATTCTTCGCGCTGGGGGACAGGTGCGCGAGGACCTCGTGGTGCAGTAGGCCGTTGGTGGCCACGGCGCTGCCACCGTGCGGCCCCGCGGTGCCGTCGAGCGCGCTGAAACCGCCACCGGCCTCGCGGACGAGGACATCGAGCGCGGCCAGGTCCCACAGCGAGACCTCGGGTTCGGCCGCTATGTCGACGGCCCCTTCGGCCACGAGGCAGTACGAGAAGAAATCGCCGTAGCCGCGTACCCGCCACACGGCGTCGGACAGATCGAGGAACCTGTCCCGGATCCCCAGTTCGGCCCAGCCGGCGAGGCTGGAGAAGCTCAGGCTCGACGCCGCCAGTGAGTCGACCTTCGAGACCGCGATCCTGCGTGGGGTGTCCCCGTTCGAGGCCGCCCAGGCACCCAGATCGACCGCAGCCCACCACCGTCGGTTCAGGGCGGGCGCGCTGACCACTCCGACCCGAGGTACGCCGTCGTCCAGCAGGGCGATCAGAGTTGCCCATACCGGGACACCACGCACGAAGTTCTTGGTGCCGTCGATGGGATCGACAACCCACTGACGGCCGCTGAAGGTGGCCGTGCCGCCGAATTCCTCACCCAGCAAGGCATCGCCGGAACGCTCCGAACCAAGCTCGCTGCGAATCATCGTCTCGACGGCCAGGTCTGCGTCGCTCACCGGTGTGAGATCCGGCTTCGAGTCCACCGAGAGATCCATGGCGAGAAAACGTCGACGAGTGATGGCGTCGGCCTCGTCGGCAAGTCGGAGGGCGAGAGAAAGATCAGCGGAGTAGTCGGTCACCGCGTAAGACTATCGACGGGTACGTCACGACTGTGTCTGCCGATACTCGGGGGCGGTCGGGTTCGGGTTCGCGTGCCGGTAACCTTGACTCTCGTGCATCCCGACGTTTCTGCAGACCTGGCCGAGCTCGACACCACTCTGTCCACCGTCGAGTCGGTTCTCGACGTCGAGGAATTGCGGCGACGCATCGACGAACTCGAGCACCAGGCCGCGTCGCCGGACCTGTGGAACGACCAGGAGCACGCTCAACAGGTGACCAGCCAGCTCTCCCACGCGCAGGCCGAACTGCGCCGGGTCGAAGAGCTTCGGCAGCGACTCGAGGACATGCCGGTGCTGTACGAGCTCGCCGAGGGCGAGGAGGGCGAGGCAGCTGCGTCGGCCACCGCCGACGCCGATGCCGAACGCGCGTCTCTTCGCGAGGACATCGCGGCCATGGAAGTGCGGACCCTGCTGTCCGGCGAGTACGACGCTCGCGACGCATTGGTCAACATCCGGTCCGGCGCAGGTGGGATCGACGCCGCCGACTGGGCAGAGATGCTGATGCGCATGTACATCCGCTGGGCCGAGAAGCACGGCTATGGCGTCGAGGTCTACGACACGTCCTACGCCGAAGAGGCAGGCATCAAGAGCGCGACCTTCGCAGTCAAGGCCCCGTACACCTACGGCACGCTGTCGGTCGAGCAGGGCACACACCGTCTCGTCCGCATCAGTCCCTTCGACAACCAGGGACGTCGACAGACCTCCTTCGCGGAGGTGGAAGTTCTCCCGGTCGTCGAGACCACCGATCACATCGAGATCCCCGAGAACGACATTCGCGTGGACGTCTACCGCTCGTCAGGACCCGGCGGCCAGTCGGTCAACACCACCGACTCCGCCGTCCGTTTGACGCACATCCCGACGGGAATCGTCGTGACCTGCCAGAACGAGAAGTCGCAGCTGCAGAACAAGGTCTCGGCCATGCGCGTGCTGCAGGCCAAGCTGCTCGAGGTCAAGCGCAAGGAAGAGCGTGCCGAGATGGACGCGCTCAAGGGTGACGGCGGCAGCTCCTGGGGCAACCAGATGCGGTCATACGTGCTGCACCCGTACCAGATGGTGAAAGATCTGCGTACCGAGTACGAGGTGAACAACCCGTCTACTGTTCTCGATGGGGACATCGACGGATTCCTGGAGTCGGGCATCCGTTGGCGAATGCGAGGGGAGCAGTAAATTCGATGACGGCCTGGCTCAACGTGACGCCCGAGGTCAAGCTCAACGGCCTCGGAATCGTGCTGTACATCCTCGGTGGATTGCTGGCCGCGCGGTTCGTCACGTGGACCGGTTCGCGGATCACGGCCCGAATCGATCAGAACTATCAGCACAGCGACGCGTTGGTGCGGTCCGAGGCCGCGAAGCATCGGCACGCCCTCGCACAGGTCATCACCTGGGTAGCCGTCACTCTCATCTACATCCTCGTCACCATCGAGGTGCTGCGACGTTTCGGTTTCGGTGTCGGCGGGCTGGTGGCACCGGCAACGGTCCTCGGCGCGGCACTCGGCTTCGGCGCTCAGCGGGTGGTGCAGGACATTCTGGCCGGCTTCTTCATCATCACCGAGCGTCAGTACGGGTTCGGTGACGTGGTTCAGATCGCGGTCATGGGATCGGCCGAGGATGCCGAGGGCACCGTCGAGGACGTGACCCTGCGAGTGACGCGGGTCCGCAGTGTCGACGGCGAGGTCATCACGGTCCCGAACGGCCAGATCGTCAAAGCGATCAACTTGTCGAAGGACTGGGCTCGAGCAGTCGTCGACGTTCCGGTGCCCAGCACTGCGGATCTCACTCAGGTCAACGGGCTGCTGCGTGCGGTCGGCCGCGATGCGTTCGCGGATCCGCACCTTCGTCCGTTGCTGCTCGACGAGCCAACGGTGATGGGCGTGGAAAGCATCGAAGTGGGGCAGGTCAATGTTCGCTTGGTGGCGCGTACGTTGCCGGGCAAGCAGTTCCAGGTGGGACGCGAGCTCCGGGTCCGGGTGGCTGCCGCCCTGCAACCCGAGGGCATCAACGTGGCGCCCGACGTGAGCACTGCCGGGGTGGCACCGGAAGCATCGGGACGAGAACGGACGGAGGATCAGTGAGTACACCGGATTCTGGAACCGCTCTCCCACGACGACACTGGCGGCAGTGGCGCATTCCGGCCAAGATCAACGGCCGCGTCCGCACGTCCACCCTCGCGTTCGGCATCTTCTTCGTGCTCACCGGTCTGTGGTACGGCCAGGTCAGCGCAGAGATCGCCGAGAGAGACAGTGAACAGATTCAGGGGCCGACTGCCCCCGATCCGGCCGACCTCACCCCGTACACCGAGCCGCAGTCCGAAACCGGTGTCTCGGGCACCTCCACCGCGACGTCGACACCTGCCGCGACCACCGAAACAGAGCAACCTTCCGGCGTCGTCGATGACACCGGACAGCAGCCGACGTCGACCGCAGCGCCGACCACGACCACGACTTTCGGCCTGCCGCTGCCACCGGGAATTCAGTCGTTGATACCGACCCAACCAGCGCCGACGCCGTCTCGCTGAGGCATTCTTTACCGTCCCTCGGGACTCGCCGCGACGGCCGAGCAGTTCCGGCGGTTACCGGCGAGTAAGGACTACACTGGCGACCCGTGATCAGCACCTCGAATGTCTCCAAGTCCTACAAGACCTCCACCAGGCCCGCCCTGGACAAGGTGACGGTCTCCATCGACAAGGGTGAGTTCGTGTTCCTGATCGGTCCGTCGGGTTCGGGCAAGTCGACGTTCATGCGGCTGCTTCTCAAGGAGGAGACGCCCACCTCCGGCGATATCCACGTCGCCGATTTCCACGTCAACCGGCTGGCCGCTCGACGCGTCCCGCGACTGCGGCAGAGCATGGGCTGCGTGTTCCAGGACTTTCGCCTGTTGCAGCAGAAGACGGTCGTGGAGAACGTGGCGTTCGCACTGGAAGTGATCGGAAAGCCGCGCTCGATGATCAAGCGCACCGTCCCCGAGGTTCTGGACCTCGTGGGACTCGGCGGAAAGTCCGACCGTCTACCCAACGAGCTGTCCGGTGGCGAACAGCAGCGAGTGGCGATTGCCCGGGCATTCGTCAATCGCCCGCTCGTGCTGCTCGCGGACGAGCCGACCGGAAACCTCGATCCGGACACCAGTCAGGACATCATGCTGCTGCTCGAGCGCATCAACCGCACCGGAACCACGGTGCTGATGGCCACCCACGACAACCACATCGTCGATTCGATGCGCCGACGCGTCGTCGAACTCGACAACGGACGAGTCGTTCGTGACGAGGCCCGCGGGGTCTACGGCGTCGGGCGCTGACGACACCCGACCAGGACCTATCGGACTTCACGACCGAACGAATCGAAGGGCTCGGATTCCGCGATGCGCGCAAGTTTCATCTTCAGCGAGGTCCTCACCGGACTTCGTCGCAACATCACCATGACGATCGCCATGATCTTGACGACCGCCATTTCCCTCGGCCTGTTCGGCGGCGGACTGCTCGTGGTGCAGATGGCGGGAAAGACCCAACAGATCTTCCTCGATCGGGTCGAAGTGCAGATCTTCCTCACCGACGACATCTCCGCGACCGACCCCGACTGCGCCCAGGAGACCTGCGCCGCCTTGCGTTCGGATCTCGACAACACCCCGTCGGTGGTGTCGGTGCAGTACCTCAACCGTGAGGACGCGGTGAAGGACGCCACCGAGCGCGTGTTCAAGGACCAGCCCGAACTGGCCGAGTTGGTCAGTGCCGACAGCTTTCCCGCGTCGTTCAAGGTGCGACTGAGTGATCCCGAACGGTTCGGGGTCATCAACGACAACTTCGAGAATCGACCGGGCGTGCAGAGCGTGCTCAATCAGCGCGACCTGGTCGAGCGGCTCTTCAGTGTGCTCAACGGTGTGCGCAACGCTGCCTTCGCCATCGCGACGGTGCAGGCCATCGCCGCGATCCTTCTGATCGCCAACATGGTGCAGATCGCCGCGTTCACCAGACGAACCGAGGTGGGCATCATGCGTTTGGTCGGCGCCACTCGCTGGTACACCCAGCTGCCCTTCCTGCTCGAGGCGGTGGTGGCGGCCTTGATCGGCTCGGCGCTGGCCATCGCGGGCCTGTTCACGGCGAAGAACATGTTCATCGATGACGTGCTTTCGGACGTGTATCAAGCGAACATCCTGGCTCGAATATCGAACAGTGACGTGCTCCTCGTGTCGCCGTTCCTCGCTCTCGTCGGAGTCGGCATGGCAGCGGTGACGGCGTACATCACGTTGCGCCTCTACGTGCGCGAATAAATTCGCTTGCCGTTCGGTTCTATGCTGGAGCGGTTGCCCGTGGAACCGCTCCACGTGGCGAACGCTCGAGAAAGGGCCCTGCAGTGAAAGAGAAGGGCCGCAAGGCCATCGCGACCAACCGCAAGGCGCGGCACAACTACTCCATACTCGACGTCCTCGAGGCCGGAGTTGCCCTCGTCGGAACCGAGGTCAAGAGTCTGCGTGACGGCAAGGCCTCGCTGGTCGACGCCTTCGCGACCGTCGACGACGGTGAGATCTGGCTGCGCGGGCTGCACATCGCCGAATACACGCTCGGTAGTTGGACCAACCACGCACCGCGGCGAAACCGCAAACTGCTTCTGCATCGTCGCGAGATCGATCGTCTGGCCGGCAAGGTCAAAGAGGGAAATCTGACGTTGGTGCCGCTGTCGATGTACTTCTCGGACGGCAAGGTCAAGGTCGAACTGGCCTTGGCCAAGGGTAAGCAGGACTACGACAAGAGACAGTCGTTGGCCAAGCGGACTGCCGAACGCGAAGTGACCCGCGAGCTGGGACGTCGTGTGAAAGGAATGCGCTGACCGCTGTTCTGCTCGCTCTGGTAGCTGCCGTCGGATACGGGGTGAGCGATTTCGTCGGCGGCGTCGCATCCCGCCGCGTTGCCGCCCTGCGGGTGGTCATCGTGTCCTACCCGCTCTCGCTGGTGATCGTGCTGCTCGTCGCGCCGTCCGTCGGCGGCACCATCGAACTTCCGGCGATGTTGTGGGGACTGGCCTCGGGTGTTGCCGGTGGCGTTGCGGTGTGGTGGTTCTACCTCGCCCTCGCCGCCGGACCGATGGCCGTCGTCTCACCGGTCACCGCCGTTCTGGTGGCCGGCATTCCGGTGCTGGTCGGCCTGTCGATGGGCGAGCGTCCCGGCGTCATCGCGTTCCTCGGCATCGCCGTGGCGCTGGTTGCGGTGGTGCTGGTCAGCAAGGAATCCCCGGACGAGGTGACCGGTGAGGTGGCCGGTGGTCGGGAGATGAAGTTCACCCGAACCGTGGCCTGGTTGACGGTCGGTTCGGGCGTGACATTCGCGTTCGCCTTCATTTTCCTGCACCAGATCGGAGACGGCAGCGGGCTGTGGCCGTTGGCCGCGTCACGCGCGTCGGCGACCGCGGTGGTCTGGATCGTGGCGCTGGCATCGGGACACTTCGCACCTCCGCACGGCAGCGTGTTGAAACTGGCGGCCTTCGTCAGCGTGCTCGACGTCGTCGCCAATGCCGCCATGATCTACGCGTATCAGGGCGGTTTGCTGTCGTTGGTGAGCGTCATCGCCTCGCTGTATCCCGCAGCCACGGTGTTGCTGGCGATGGTGATGCTCGGCGAACGGGTCGGAACGCTGCAGAAGGTGGGAATGGCGTTGGCGCTCGGGGCCATCGCCATGATCGCGCTCGCGGGTTGAACATGCTCGCAGACGGGTAAGGAACCCGTTTATGACAGCTTCCGATTCGTCGTCCGACATCCCCGCGGCCCGAGACGACGGACAGCCTCCCCGCGTACTCGTCACCGGTGCCACGGGATACCTGGGCGGGCGTCTGGCACCGCGGCTGCTCGACGACGGATATCGGGTACGGGTGCTCGCTCGTACTCCGAGCAAGCTCGACAACGTGCCGTGGGCGGCGAACGTCGAGATCGTTCAGGGCGATCTCAGCGATCGCGACTCGCTGAAGGAAGCACTGACCGGTGTCGACATCATGTATTACCTGGTGCACTCCATGGGCACCGCAGGCCATTCCGACTTCGCCGACACCGAACGCGACAGCGCCGAGAACGTCGCGGCTGTCGCTGCCGAGTGCGGCGTCGGGCGCATCGTGTACCTCGGCGGCCTGCACCCGCCCACCGGAGAGCTCTCACCACACCTGAAGTCCCGAGCCGAGGTGGGACGCATTCTGATCGATTCGGGAGTTCCGACGATCGTGCTGCAAGCAGGCGTGGTGATCGGATCGGGTTCGGCGTCGTTCGAGATGATCCGGCACCTGACCAACCGGCTTCCGGTGATGACCACACCGCGGTGGGTACACAACCGCATCCAACCCATCGCTGTGCGCGACGTGTTGCACTACCTGATCGGGGCCGCGAGTGCGCCGATCACCGAATCCAGGACATTCGACATCGGTGGTCCCGACGTCATGCAGTACGGCGAGATGATGAACATCTACGCCGACGTCGCGGGTCTGCGGCAGCGTCGGATCATCGTGCTCCCGGTGTTGACGCCGCGACTGGCCGGCCACTGGATCGGGCTGGTGACTCCCATTCCGCGGGGGCTGGCGATGCCGCTCATCGAATCACTGCAATACGACGCCGTCGGCCACGAGATGGACATCGACGCCGTCGTACCCCGTCCGGACGGCGGCCTGACGGGCTACCGCGACTCCGTGAGATTGGCACTGCGCAAGATCGACGACGGTGAGGTGGAGACGCGGTGGACCGACGCCACGGGCACCGCGGCACCGTCGGACCCGCTGCCCTCGGATCCGGCGTGGGCAGGCGAGGTCGTCTACACCGACACCCGCGTCGCCCGAAGCGCAGCGAAGTCGACCGCGATCCGGCCCGCACTCGAACGATTGGCCGACGCCGACATTCTCACCGGCTGGCACCGCGACGTCACCGGACCCGACGCATCCGCGTCGGGCACCGAACACACCACTCGGCTCAAGTCCTCCACGCGACTGCCCGGCGAGGCCTGGCTCGACCTGACGGTCGGGGGAACCGCGAAACAGCCGACGATCGAGCAGCGGTTGGTGTTCTTTCCGCGTGGTCTGGCCGGTCGCGCGGTCTGGTACGCCTCGTTGCCTGCACGCCTGGTGATGGCGCGTCGAATGTTGCGCACGGTCGTGCAGCGGGTGGACGCCGATGCCTCGGCGAACACGGCGGATCGCCGGACCGACAGTTAATGGGATGAATGTGGCCATGCGAGGCGTTACACTGAATAGCCCGGGCACAGTGTTCGGGAACATACGGGGCTGAACGGTTTCGACTTTGTATGTTGAGTCAGGGGAAGCGTGTCGGTGCAGGCGAGAGACCACCGTAAGCGTCATCGCAACCTTATAAGCGCCGATTCCAATCAGCGCGACTACGCACTCGCTGCCTAAGTAGCGACTGCGTGTCTGTCAGTCCGGGCTCGCCCTCGGTCCGGGTACTGGCATCAGCTAGAGGGCTCACCGATTCATCCGGCCGCGGGATGATGAGGAACATCAAACAGTGGCTGGGATCGTCATCCTGACTTGTTCGCGAGATCGGGAGATCCAAGTAGAGACATAGCGGACTGCACACGGAGAAGCCCTGGCAATGCAGCAGAGGACCCGGGTTCGATTCCCGGCAGCTCCACCGACGAAGACCGGGCCGAGAGACACACTCTCGGCCCGGTCTTCTTTCTGTGTCGGACAGGTCACTGTCCACTCGGCAGGACCCATCCCACCCGAAGCGACCGCGGTGCCGAATAGTGGTCATGAGCAACGAGCCGACTCCAGTTCTGCGCACCGGCAGAAGAGTGTCCGAGCCTGCACTGGTCGTGTTGGTCCTCGGCGGCGGCAAGGATGTGAGCCGGGCACGCAGTAGGCCCTGGCACCTGGCCGGTCTGCGAATGTGGCCGTTCACCTGGATGCTTCGGCGCGCGGGCAGAGCACACGGCATATCGGTGCAGCAGTTGCAGTATCGGTTTCGTGGTTGGAACGCCCCCGAACGGTCACCGGTCGAGGACGCCCGGTGGGCACTGAACCGGATCCACGCCGAGCATCCAGACGCTCACGTCGTGGTCGTCGGCCATTCGATGGGTGGCCGCACCGCAGCTGCCCTGATCGACGACCCTTCTGTCGCGGGAGTGGAGCCTGCAGAAACGACCCGGAAAATCGTGGGTGTGGTGGCTCTGGCCCCGTGGTGGCCGGAAGGTGTGGAGGCCGACGGATTCGGGCCGCATCATGCGTTGCTCGTCGTCCACGGGACTGCAGACAAGTGGACCGATCCGAGAACCTCGCGCCGTGCGACCGAACGTGCGGCGGCGCGCGGGGCTTCCGCTCGCTATCTTTCCGTTCCGGGTGGGCATTTCATGCTGCGCAATCCGCAGCTCTGGTCGAGGGCGACGCGTGACTTCGTTCTCGGTATCGCCGCCGATGCGCAGGCCGACTGCATGGGCACACCGTCGTGATGCGCCGTCGTATCGCGGTGGTCGGGAGCGGTATCGCAGGCCTGACGGCCGCATACGCACTGTCGAAGAACTCGTCGGTGACGCTGTACGAGGCGGACTCTCGGCTCGGTGGTCACGCGGACACCCACTACGTGGACGGCCCCGACGGTCCGGTAGGCGTCGATACCGGGTTCATCGTGCACAACGACCGGACGTATCCGACTCTGCTGCGGTTGTTCGACGAACTCGACGTGCCGACGCAGGATTCGGACATGAGCATGTCCGTGCGCTGCGACGGGTGCGGGCTCGAGTACTCGGGCGGCCAGGGTATGCGCGGAATTCTCGCGCAGCGTACGGCGGTGTTCAAGCCACGATTCGTGTCGATGTTGCTCGACGTCAAGCGTTTTCATCGCCTGGCCAACGAACTGCTGGACAGTGCCGAACCGGTCGAGTCCGAGACGACTCTCGCGCAGTTTCTCGAAGATCACTCGTTCTCGGCGTACTTCGAGTCCCATTTCATGACACCGTTGGTGTCGGCGGTGTGGTCGTGTGACCCGGACACTGCGCTCGCCTACCCGGCTCGCTACCTGTTCACCTTCCTTCGGCACCACGGAATGCTCACCGTCACAGGATCACCCACCTGGCGCACCGTCACCGGCGGATCCATCGAATACGTTCGCCGGGTTGCGCAGCACATCGACGAGGTACTGCTCGACACCCCGGTGCGCGCGGTCTACAGGTCCGAGGACTCCGTGCAGATCCGCGACGGCCACGACCGCCTGCGCACGTTCGACGCGGCCGTGATCGCCGTGCATCCCGGTGCCGCGCTGAAGATGCTCGCAGAACCGACGGCGCTCGAGCACAGCATCCTGGGAGCGATGCCGTACTCCACCAATCACACGCAACTGCACACCGACTCGTCGGTGTTGCCGAAGAACACCAGGGCGCGTGCATCGTGGAACTACCACCTCCCGTCGTGCACGGCCAGGCCCGATCGGGTGCTGGTCAGCTACGACCTGACCAGGTTGCAGCGCCTGGGCGACACCGATCGCAGAATGCTCGTCACCCTCGGTGGAGCGGATCGGATCGACCCGAACGCGGTACTCGACGAGATGACCTACGAACACCCTCAGTACACCCCCGAATCGGTTGCAGCGCAGCGTCGACTTCCCGAATTGGATACCGACACACTGGTATTCGCCGGTGCGTACCACGGCTGGGGATTTCACGAGGACGGTGCGTTGTCGGGCGCGCGCGCCGCACAACGGGTGGGGGCCACGTGGCTCTGACATCGGTTCTGCCGACCACCCGCGCACACGGGGCGGCGTTGTATCGCACTCGGATCGACCACGTTCGACGCGCGCCGATTCGAAATACGTTCTCGTACAGGAGTTACAGCTGGTTCGTCGATCTCGACGCACTTCCCGAATTGCCCCGGATACTGCGACCGCTGGCCTCGTTCGACCCACGTGACCACCTCGGTGACCCCGACGCCACCATCCGCCAGAACGTCGACGCCTTCCTTGCGGAGAGCGGTATCGACCTCGGCGGCGGACGAATCACGATGTTGGCCAGTGCGCGAGTGTTCGGGCACACGTTCAACCCATTGAGTGTGTACTGGTGTCACGACCAGGACGGAGAGCTCCGCTGCGTGGTGGCGGAGGTGCACAACACCTACGGCGAGCGATACCGGTATCTACTGCACACCGATAGGCGCGGCTCGGCGCGGACGGCCAAGGAGTTCTACGTCTCGCCGTTCAACGACGTGGACGGCGAGTACTCCATGCAGCTGCCCGAGCCGGACGCTGCACTCCGCCTGTCGATCGTTCTCGAACGTCCCGGGCAGCCTCCGTTCGTGGCGACCGTCGACGGCCGTCGACGCGAGGTGACGTCGAGGTCCATTCTCCGCACCGCACTCGAGATCCCGTGTGCGCCGTTACGGGTGGTGATACAGATCCGCTGGCAAGGCATTCGGCTCTGGGCGCGGGGTCTGAAGATCGTTCGGAAACCTGTCCCTCCCGGGGCGCGAGAATTCCAGAAGGAAGGGGCCAACAGATGACAACTGTGTCGAAGGCCGATTCTGTGTCGAACCCGTACGGTGGTTCCGCTGTCGGTCCACGCCCGCTGGTGGATCCACGGGTCTGGCCTCAGATCGCCCAGGTTCCCGGTGGCATGAAGGTTGCAGCCGCAGCACCCGTCGCCGACTTCCTCTTCCGCCGCGCGGTCGCGCGATTGCAGGTTCGTGTCGCGATGCCCGACAGCGAGGTGATCGGGGCCGGCTCGGCCGACGCCCCGTTGATGACCGTCTATCGGCCACACGACTTCGCCGCGCGAGTCGGCGACAGCGGACTCATCGGATTCGGTGAGGCATACATGGCCGGAGACTGGGATGCCGAGGATCTCAGTGCCGTGCTCGAGGTCTTCGCCCGGCGCATGGCGTCCCTGATTCCGAAGTCCCTGCAGCGCCTCCGAGGGCTCTATATCCCCAAGCCTCCACGGAGCGAGCGGAATACGACCAAGAACACGCGATCGAACATCTCGCGCCACTACGACCTGTCGAACGACCTCTTCGAACTCTTCCTCGACGAGACGATGACCTACTCCAGTGCGTTGTTCGCCGAATCGGGAAACGACGACGACAGTGAGGAGCTCGCCGAGTCTCAGCGCCGCAAGATCGACCGGCTACTGGACCGGGCGGGCGTCGGCGAGGGAACCAGGGTGCTCGAGATCGGTACCGGATGGGGCGAGCTGGCCATTCGTGCGGCCGCTCGTGGTGCGACGGTCCGGTCGGTGACCCTGTCGACCGAACAGCAGGAACTGGCGCGTAAGCGCTGTGCCGCTGCCGGTTACGCAGATCGGATCCAGATCGATCTCCTCGACTACCGCTTGGTCGACGGCGAGTACGACGCGATCGTGTCGGTCGAGATGATCGAGGCCGTCGGGCATCAGTACTGGGGAACGTACTTCGAGACGATCGACTCGTTGCTCGCGCCGGGTGGGCGGGTTGCCCTGCAGGCCATCACGATGCCGCACGACCGAATGCTGGCTACCCGAAATACGTATACCTGGGTGCACAAGTACATATTTCCCGGCGGGTTCCTGCCGTCGGTGCGGGCCATCGAGGAAGTGACCGAGCAGCACACCTCGCTTCGAGTTCGCGAGCGTCTGTCCATGGGCGATCACTACGCGCGAACCCTCGCCCAGTGGGACCGAAGTTTCCGTGAGTACCGCAGCGAGGCCGAGGAACTCGGTTTCGACGAGGTGTTCGCACGAATGTGGCACTTCTACCTGTGCTACTCGGAGGCCGGATTCAGATCCGGGTACCTCGACGTTCAACAGATCGTGCTCGACCGAAGGGACAACCGATGACCACCTCGACACTTTCCGTGGACAGGACCGATCGCAGTGTCGGTGTCGCACATCGGATTGCCGAGTTGATAGAACCCCTCGTGGGTGGTCCGCTTCCCGTTCGGCTCCAGGCATGGGACGGATCCGTTGCGGGAGATGCATCGGCACCGCGAGTGCTGTTGTGGAGCCCGAGCGCTCTTCGGCGATTGCTGTGGAGCCCCGGCGAACTCGGTGCCGCGCAGGCATACGTCACCGGGGAGCTGGACGTCGACGGCGATCTGGCCGCGGCCCTCGATCACGTCTGGGGTGTGGTGCGTGAGCGCCGACTCTCGGCGATCCGACCGGGGCCGGCGTCGCTCCTGCGGTTGGCAAAACTGGCCAAGGATCTCGGAGTGTTCGGCCGCCCACTGCCGCCGCCCGTGTCGCAGGCATCGGTGAAGGGGCGGCTGCACTCGGTGCTCCGTGACCGAGCTGCGATCAGCCACCATTACGACCTGTCGAACGATTTCTACGAATTGGTACTCGATTCGCACATGGCGTACTCGTCCGCGTACTGGACCTCGGATTCGCCGGACTACACCCTCGACGATGCCCAGCGCGACAAACTCGACCTCGTCTGCCGAAAGATCGGGCTCGACAAGCGCGCAGGGCAACGCTTTCTCGACGTCGGCTGCGGCTGGGGGTCCCTGAGCCTGCACGCGGCTCAGGAGTACGGAGCGCAGGTCGTCGGGGTGACCATCTCGCGCGAACAGAAAGCCCTCATCGACAAGCGAATTGCCGACCGAGGACTTCAGGACAACGTCGAGATCCGTATTCAGGATTATCGAGAGATTCCGGACGGGCCCTTCGACGCGGTGGCGTCGATCGAGATGGGTGAGCATGTGGGGGAGGCCAATTACCCGACTTACGCTGCGGCACTGCACAGCAACGTCAAGCCTGGTGGACGCGTGCTGATTCAGCAGATGTCGCGGCGGGAAGGCGACAATCCCGGCGGCGGAGCATTCATCGAATCGTTCATCGCGCCGGACATGTACATGCGCCCGGTGGGGCGGACCGTTGCAATGATCGAGGAGGCAGGGCTCGAGGTTCGCGACGTCCACGCCCTCCGTGAACATTACGTGCGGACCGTCGATGTCTGGACCGAGCGCTTCGAGGCGCGTTTCGACGACGTGGTGGCGATGGTCGGGGAAGAGGTCGCTCGCGTGTGGCGGCTGTACCTGATCGGCGGCGGAATGGCCTTCCGAGACAACAGGATGGGCGTCGACCAGATTCTGGCGGTTCGGTCCGAGAACGGACCGTCCGAGATGGAATCGGTACGACCGGTGTGGGTGTGCCCGCGGTGAACTGGTCCGACTTCCTCACCGTATCGCTTGCGAGCCTCGGCGGTACCGCTGTTCTGATGATCGTCACCGCCCTCATCGGCGCGCGCATCGGACGCCACAACGTCGTGGACGTGACGTGGGGCGGCGGATTCGTTCTGATCGCACTGATCTCGGCTGCGACCGGAACAGGTGATCTGTGGCGACGACTGCTGCTACTCGTGCTCGTCGGAGTGTGGGGGCTTCGTCTCGCAGTACACGTCTTTCGACGCTCGCGCGGACACGGTGAGGATCCGCGCTACACCGAGCTGCTGTCCAAGGCCACCGGCAACGAAACCCTGTATGCCCTGCGGAAGATCTACCTGACGCAGGCGGTTGCGCTGTGGTTCGTGTCCCTGCCGCTGCAGGTATCCGCCGTCGCACACGGATCCGTTCTGCCGGTCGTGGTACTCGGCGTACTGGTATGGATTCTCGGATGGACGTTCGAGGCAGTGGGGGATG
Organism: Rhodococcus sp. ARC_M5; assembly: GCF_022810405.1. Lineage (GTDB taxonomy): Bacteria > Actinomycetota > Actinomycetes > Mycobacteriales > Mycobacteriaceae > Rhodococcoides > Rhodococcoides navarretei. Next base: position 65,342 of record NZ_JALGQE010000001.1, on the reverse strand, counting down.
CGCAGTTGACGGCCTTCAAGGCCGACGCGTCGAACAAGGGCAAGGTCATGGATCGTGGTCTGTGGTCCTGGACGCGGCACCCCAACTACTTCGGCGACTCCGCCGTCTGGTGGGGACTGTTCCTCGTCTCGGCGTCGGCGTGGCCCGGAGTGTTCACGTTGCTGTCGCCCATCGCGATGACGTACTTCCTGGTGTTCGCCACCGGTGCGCGGTTGCTCGAGCGCAGCATGGAAAAGCGTCCGGGGTATCGCGAATACCAGCAGCGGACCAGCTATTTCCTCCCACGGCCGCCGAAAGGACCCAGCAAGTAGCTCGTGGGGGATGCAGCGGCGCTAGGGTTGGTCGAGGATTTCGGTTCGTCGATCAACGAGGAGGCGCATCGTGGCGCACGAGAGAGCTGGAACCACTGCATTGCCGGAGGATCTGGTAGATCTTTCGCAGCTCGTGACGGCGTACTACTCGCGAGTTCCCGACGTGTCGGAACCCAGCCAGCAGGTGGTGTTCGGCACATCAGGGCATCGAGGATCCAGCTTGGATTCGGCGTTCAACGAGGCACACATCGTTGCGACGACGCAGGCGATCGTGGAGTACCGCGCTGCGCAAGGCATCACCGGGCCGTTGTTCATCGGCCGGGACACCCACGCGTTGTCGGAACCCGCCTGGACGACGGCTCTGGAAGTGTTGGCGGCCAACGACGTCGACGTACTGGTCGATTCGGGAGATCGGTACACCCCGACCCCGGCCGTCAGTCACGCCATCCTTCGGTACAACGAATCGGGCCCCGCGGCGAAGGCCGACGGCATCGTGGTGACTCCGTCGCACAACCCGCCCCGGGACGGCGGCTTCAAGTACAACCCTCCGCACGGCGGTCCTGCCGACAGTGATGCCACATCGGTCATCGCCGCTCGCGCGAACGAGCTTCTGCGCACCGGCATTTCGGGCATCAAGCGGGTGACGCTCGCGCAGGCGTTCGCGGGGAGCGTCTCACGCTACGACTTCCTCGGCACCTACGTGGACGATCTGCCGAACGTGCTCGACCTCGACGCCATCCGGGCAGCCGGGGTCCGCATCGGCGCAGATCCGTTGGGCGGTGCGAGTGTCGATTACTGGGATGCCATCGCCGAGCGGCACAATCTGGACCTGACCGTGGTGAACCCGTTGGTGGACGGCACATTCCGCTTCATGACCCTCGATACCGACGGCAAGATCAGGATGGATTGCTCGTCGCCGAACGCGATGGCTTCGCTCATCGCTGCCCGCGATCGGTTCGACATCTCGACGGGCAACGACGCCGACTCCGACCGGCACGGCATCGTCACTCCCGACGGTGGTCTGATGAATCCCAATCACTTCCTCGCCGTTGCCATCGACTATCTGTTCACGCACCGACCCGATTGGTCACCTACGGCGGCAGTGGGCAAGACGTTGGTGAGCTCGTCGATGATCGACCGGGTCGTCGCAGGTCTCGGCCGTCGACTGCTCGAGGTGCCGGTCGGATTCAAATGGTTCGTTCCGGGCCTGCTCGCCGGTGAGCTCGGGTTCGGCGGCGAGGAGAGCGCCGGAGCGTCGTTCCTCCGACACAACGGCCGAGTCTGGACCACCGACAAGGACGGCATCATCCTCGCGCTGCTGGCGTCCGAGATCACCGCCGTCACCGGATCCACCCCATCGCAGCGCTACAGCGAGTTCACTGAGAAGTTCGGCAATCCGACGTATGCACGCGTCGATGCACCGGCCACCCGCGAGCAGAAAGCCGTTCTCGCCAAGCTCTCGCCGAGCCAGATCACCGCCACCGAGTTGGCAGGCGAACCGATCACGGCAACGCTGACCGAGGCTCCGGGAAACGGAGCCGCACTCGGTGGCCTGAAAGTGACGACGGAGAGCGCCTGGTTCGCTGCGCGCCCATCCGGAACCGAGGACGTGTACAAGATCTACGCGGAGTCGTTCCAGGGCGAGGAGCATCTCGCCCGGGTTCAATCCGCAGCACGTGAACTGGTGTCGTCCGCACTCGAGAGCTCGTGACCGACTCACCTCCACCCGACCACGACAGTTCGGCTCCCGAGCCGGCGTTTCAACCCGGAGGCAAGCTCCCACCGGAGATCTGGGTTCTGGTGTCGGCGGCGTTCGTCATCGCGCTCGGATTCGGCATCGTCGCGCCCGCTCTGCCACAGTTCGCCCGGGAATTCGGCGTCGGGTACACGGCGGCGTCTGCGGTCATCAGTGCATTCGCTCTCATGCGGTTGCTGTTCGCACCCGCCAGTGGTGCTCTGGTGCAGCGGCTCGGCGAGCGGCCCGTGTACCTGATCGGACTGCTGATCGTGGCGGTGTCGACCGGTGCGTGCGCTCTGGCCCAGACGTATTGGCAGCTGCTGGTGTTTCGCGGACTCGGCGGCATCGGCTCAACGATGTTCTCGGTATCGGCACTGGGATTGCTGATCAGGATCAGTCCGCCGACCAGTCGCGGCCGCATCTCCGGCCTGTATGCGACCGCCTTCCTGTTGGGAACCATCGGCGGTCCGCTCGTCGGCGGCGCGCTCGTGGGATTCGGTCTGCGGGTGCCGTTCGTCATCTATGCCGTTGCTCTCGTGATCGCCGCGGCCGTCGTGTATTTCACCCTGGGCAATTCCGACCTCGTCAAGCCGGAGAAAGGCTCGGCACCGCCCACGATGTCGTTGCTCGCCGCGTTGCGGATCCCGTCGTATCAGGCGGCGCTGGCGTCGAATTTCGCCAACGGTTGGGCTGTGTTCGGCGTTCGGGTGGCCTTGGTGCCGTTGTTCGTCGTCGAGGCGATGCAGCGATCCGAGGTGTTCGTCGGTATCGCGCTGACCGTGTTCGCAGTGGGAAATGCGCTGGTTCTCACCAGTGCAGGTCGGCTGTCCGATGTGCGCGGACGCAAGCCCTTCATGGTGGGTGGGTTGGCGGTGTGCGGCGTGGGCACCGTCGTGATGGGGTACGTCCACGATCCGGTGCTGTTCCTCGTGGTGTCGCTGATCGCCGGAATCGGATCGGGTCTGATGAGCCCTGCCCAGCAGGCCTCGGTTGCCGACGTGATCGGCTCGAAGGCGCGCGGGGGGCCCGTGCTGGCTGCATTCCAGATGGCCTCCGATGTCGGCGCGGTCATCGGCCCGATCGTGGCCGGGATGATCGTCGAAGAGGTCTCGTTCGGACCCGCTTTCGCCGTGACGGGCGCTTTGCTGTTGCTGGCTGGACTCTGGTGGTCGCGAGTTCCGGACACACTCGGGCGCGAGCACACCTGACGGGCGCGAACGTAGTATTCGCTGTGTGAGCCAGAAGAAGATATCGAGTACGAAACACACACCCGAGGCAACCTCCAACACGGTGACATACGTATTGGGCGGCGTCGCATTCGTTGTGGTGGTGATCGTCATCGTGGTTGCGATCATGTGGCAGAGCGGAAGCGACGCCCCGCGCAACGATGGCTACGGAACAGTCAAGAATCCCGCGGTCGAATTATCGCTCCCGGGCGACGGTGTGGTGACGCTGGCGCGTCCGGGAGCGGAGCGTGTCATCGATGTCTTCGAAGATCCGATGTGCCCGTTCTGCGGCGATCTCGAAGTGAAGCACGGCCAGGAGTTGGCTCAGAAAATCGACGACGGTGTCGTCTCGGTGAATTACCACCTGGTCAATTTCCTGGATCCACAGTCGGCGTCCGGTGACTATTCGACGCGTGCCGTCGCGGCCTCGCACTGTGTGGCCGAGACAGAGAACGCGCGGGTCTACTCCGCCTTTCACTCCGGGTTGTTCGACCCGGAATTCCGCCCCGAAGAAGGCGGTGACTCCGACCGAACCGATGCCGAAATCGCAGAACTCGCTCGTTCCGTAGGAGCGAGTGATCTGGCGACCGAGTGCATCGTCAGCGGCGCGCAGCGCGATTCTGCAGTGGCGGATGCAAACATCGGACGGGACGCGCTCGCCGCGTCGGGTGCCCGTGGAACACCGGGGGTCCTCGTGGACGGTGAGGTTGTCGATGCGCTCGGTGACTCTGAATGGTTGGCGTCGATCAACTGATCTCGAGGCGCGGGTGCGGCCGGTCGCCGAGTATTCGGAACCGGCCGTACCAGGTGATTTGTTGCTGCTGCGACCGATGGTGTAACTTCGTTCGAGCAACCGCATGAGCGGTAGCACGCAGTAACTCGGGGCTATGGCGCAGCTGGTAGCGCACCACACTGGCAGTGTGGGGGTCAGGGGTTCGAGTCCCCTTAGCTCCACCGAGAAAATCAACGAAAAAAGCGTCACCTTCGGGTGACGCTTTTTTTGTTGCTTGGGTCCGCCGACCGTCGAAACGGCGTCCGTTCGTGGTGCCCGGAGCCGATTCGGCGGTCGAGCTCAGTGTGCGGCGTCGAATGCCTGCTCGACCTCGGCGGGGATTCTGCCTCGTGCGGAGATATTGTGGCCGTTCGCCTTGGCCCATTCTCTGATGGCTTTGGTCTGATTGGCGTCGCGCTTCGCTCCGGTTGTGGGAGTGCTCGACTTCTTCGTCCGCTTTCCACCGACCTTGGTGGAGTGCTCGATGTAATAGTCGAGCTTGCGGTGAAATTCCTTCGCGTTCTTGTCGCTCAGGTCGATTTCGTAGCTGACTCCGTTGACCGAATAGGTTATGTGTTCGCCACCGGATTCGATCGGTTTCTCGTCGATGTCATCGACTAGTTGCACATAGACTTTTCTGGCCATGCTGAAGCTCTCCAATGATGCAGGGGATGATGCGGGGATGTCCAGATCGAACTGAAGCGACTATACGGCTGAACAATGTGTTTATCCACGCGGGTCGGGGGATTGTTACTGGATTCGCAGAATTCCCACAGAATCGGAGCGACGGTTCGCCGAAACCGGCAACGTGATTGCGACGAGGATTCTCCCAGCGGTGCTGTTCGTCCATATCCAAAAGAAAGACGAACTGTCCGGTTTGAATACGCAACGCGGTCCGTACGTCTGTTCGTGCGCGACCGAATGGGAATCGGCTGGAGCGGTCGTTTACGGCTACGGATAGGTCACGAAACGCAATCGTTTTACTAACGAAAGATCACTCGACAGGCATCGGGTGCGAGATCTGCTTCACTTGAGGCGCAAGTGTCTGTTGTGGCGTGTGGTGTCCCGCGAAGTCGGTGACTCGCGTCGATCAGCTGGGTCCGAGGGGTCGAGAGGGGAATGGCACCACCAGTTCCACCGGTGGGCCCACGACGATATGAGAACTGCGCGAACAACAAAATCTGCAGTGACCGCATTGATGTGCACCGGAATCATCGGTGTCGGAGTGCTCGTGTCCGCACCGGCCGTCGCGGCACCCGTCACACCGTCCAGCACCGCATCCGCCGTAGGCACGGAGTTGTCGGGGAAGACAGTGTTCCTCGACCCGGGTCACCAGGGCGGCGCACATTCGGAGAATCTGCAGCGGCAGGTGAACGACGGTCGGGGCGGCACCAAGGATTGCCAGACCACCGGCATGACCACATTGGACGGCGTGCCCGAGCACACGATCAACTGGAAGGTCAGCGAGCTCGTCCGGTCGAGCCTCGAGAGTCTGGGTGCGACGGTGAAGACGAGTCGAGCAGACGACACCGGGTGGGGCGGATGCGTCGACGACAGGGCGCGGGCCGCCGGCGAGTCCGGTGCCGATGTGGCCGTGAGTATCCACGCGGACTCCACGAGTACGACGACCGATGCCGACAAGCACGGGTTCCATCTGATCGTTCCCACCCTGCCGATTCCGAGCGCGGCTGCCGATGCTGCCCAATCCGAGGGGGGACGTTCGGCGTCGACGCTGATGCGCGACTCCTACGTGCGCGCAGGCTTCGAGCCCGCCAACTACGCAGGAGTCGAGAACGGAATCCAGGAGCGATCCGATGTCGCCGGGCCCGCACTGACCACGGTGCCCCTCGTGTTCGTCGAGATGGGCAACGGATCCAACCCGGACGACGCAGCTCTTCTGGAGAGCTCGGATGGTCAGCTGAAGCACGCGATCGCCATTTCGACCGGAATCATCGACTATCTTCTCGGATCCGACACTGCGGAGGCGTCGTCGGCCGGCCCCGACACGACAACCGCGGCAGCTCCGGCCGGGGCGAAGACGACCGACATCACGGTGCCCACCGCAACGGCACCGAGCACAGAGCGCTCAGCGGTCGAGGGGCGTAGCGCTTTGTCCGGACTGCTCGAGAGTGTCTCGCCGTATGTCGAGTCGTTCGGGGTCGACGGCTCGAGAGGGCTCGTGACCCCGGACAACGTGAGCAGTGTGTCGACGTTCGCTCGAGGCCTGCTGAAACAGATTCTCGCCGACCGGTAGTCTCGGACGCCGTGGCGCGTCGACGAATTCCGGTGGTGATAGTTGCGGGCTTTCTCGGAGCAGGTAAAACCACGCTCCTGAACCATCTGTTGCGCAATGATTCCGGTATTCGAATCGGGGTTGTGGTCAACGACTTCGGGGCGATCAACATCGACTCGATGCTCGTGGCCGGCCAGGTCGATTCGATGGTCTCTCTCGGTAACGGCTGCATCTGTTGCGCCGTCGACATCAGCGATATGGACGCGATGTTCGACGCCCTCGCGCACCGTCGGGCCGCCATCGACGTCATCGTGGTGGAGGCCAGCGGCCTGGCCGAACCCCGCAATCTGATTCGGATGGTTCGAGGTAGCGAGAACGAATTCATCGTCTACGGCGGGCTCGTCGGTGTCGTCGACGCCGTGGAGTTCCCGCAGACCCGCGTGCGGCATCCCGAGATCGACCAGCACCTGCAATTGGCCGACCTGGTGGTACTGAACAAGTCCGATGTGGTGACCGAGTCCGAACGCTCCGCGGTGGTGTCGACGGTGCAGTCCGTCGTAGGAGACGTGCCCGTCGTACCCGTGGCGTTCGGTCGCGTCGACCCGCTGCTGCTGTTCGATCGGCGTGACGATCGGTCGGTGGATTCGGCTATGGCGGTGCAGCTGTCGTTCGACGAGCTACTTCGGGAGAACCACGACCACGACCACGACCATCACCTGCACGCGCAGTACTCGCACACCGAATTCGTCACGACGACTCCCGTCGAACCGCGCCGATTGATCGAGTTCCTGGAGAATCCTTTTGGAAACCTCTACCGCATCAAGGGATTCGTACACTTCGGCATCACGGGCTATGCGCAGAAGTTCATCGTGCACACGGTGGGTCGACACATCCGATTCGAGGCCGCGTCGTGGGCCCGGGGTGAGCCCGAGCAGACCTCACTGGTGCTGATCGGTACCGATCTCGATGCATCGGCCGTCGAGCAGCGGTTGCGTGCCTGTGTACGAGGGCCGGACGACGCCGACGACGCTTCCGCCATGCTTCCGGTTCACCGCTACCTCGAGACCGGTTAGTTTCCTAGAGCCCGACCCACTCGGTACGTCCGCCCTCGAATCCCTGACGCTTCCAGATCGGGACCTCGGCCTTGATGCGCTCGACGAGTCGGGCACAGGCCTCGAAAGCTTCGGCCCGATGAGCCGAGCCGACGGCGGCAACGAGTGCAAGGTCGCCGACTCGCAGGTCGCCGACGCGATGCACTGCGGCCACCACCAACCCGGTCTCCGCCGACACCTCCGAGCAGCAGCGGCTCAGGAAGCGCTCTGCGTCGGGGTGGGCGCGGTATTCCAGAGTCTCCACGGCGTGGCCGCCGTCGTGATCGCGCACGATTCCGCTGAACAGAACAACAGCGCCGTGACGCGAATCCTGCACCGCCGCCTCTACTTCGGCAGTGCTCAAGGGTTCGTTCGAGATACGGGCGACGAGCTCACTCATCGTGGGGGCCTCCTCCGGCGATCTGGGCCAGCACATGGTCGAGGAGCGGGTCGAGAACGGAGAGTCCGTCCTTCACGCCACCCGGCGAGCCCGGCAGGTTGACTACGAGCGTGCGTCCGATCAGACCCGAGACACCGCGGCTGAGTACCGCATGAGGTGTCGCAGATGTTCCGCGGGTTCGGATGGCGTCGGCGATCCCCGGCATGTCGATGTCGAGGAGCGCCGCCGTGGCCTCGGGGGTCGCATCGGTCGGGGATACACCGGTACCGCCGGTGCTGACGATGAGCGACGGCTCGCCGGCCAGGGCGTCGTGCAGACCCGCCGAGATATCGGCGTCGGCGTACACCAGGGGACCTCGCACGGTGAAGCCCCGATCGGTCAGCCAGGCTGCGATGGTGGGGCCGGTGGTGTCCGGCCGAGTACCACGGGCACCGCCCGTGGACGCGACCAGAACCGCTGCGGACCGTGAGGACTCGAATATCGGCGCAGCCACGGAGTCGGGGGAGTCCTCTGCGTCGTCCCGTTCCCAATGCCCGTGTTTGCCGCCGTCCTTGGTGATCAGTCGGACACCGTTCATGCTGGCACCGGGATCGACGGCCTTGACCATGTCGTGCAGGGTCAGTCCGGCGACGGCGACCGCAGTCAGTGCTTCCATCTCCACGCCGGTGCGTCCGGTGGTGCGCGCGGTTGCCTCGACCGTGATGGTCGACTCGGTGAAGCCGAACGAGATCTTCACCGACGAGAGTGCGAGCTGGTGACACAGCGGTATCAGCTCCGACGTACGCTTCGCCGCCGAGATGCCGGCGATGCGTGCGGTGGCGAGAACGTCGGCTTTGGGCATGTCGTCCGCGCGCACGAGAGCGATGACCTCGGCAGTGGTGACGAACTCGCCGGCGGCGACGGCGGTGCGTGAGGTTTCCTTCTTGTGTGCCACGTCGACCATGCGGGCGCGGCCCTGATCGTCCAGATGAGACAGGTGAGGTTGCGGGTTCTCGGTGGTCACAGTGGCCATACCTCCACGTCGGATCCTGCAGCGCGTTCGGTTGTGGCGGAATCGATGTCGATCAGCACATCGGCCCACGCCAGGGCGGCGACCAGGTGCGAGCCGGGGCCGGCGACGAGCTCGACCCGGCCGTCGTCACGCATTCGGCCACGAAGCAGTTGTCGTCTGCCGGGCGGAGACACCACCGATTCGTGCAGGGTGGCGGTGGTCGAGAGAATCGGAGGCAGGCCGGCCGCTCGTCGAACGATGTTGCGCGCGAACACGATGTACGAGACGACCGTACTGACGGGGTTGCCGGGAAAGCTGAGCACAGGAACGCCGTCGAACACCGTGATGCCCTGTGGACCACCCGGCTGCATACGTACCGATCCGAAGTTGCCGCCGAGTGGACGGAGTACGTCCTTGACCACCTCGAAGTCGCCCATCGACACCCCGCCGGACGTGATGATCATCTCGGCCGATTGCGCTGCGGCGTCGAGGATCTCGCGAAAGCGGCTCGGCTCGTCGGAGCTGCGCGAGACGGAGACCACCTCGGCGCCGCTGGCGCGCAGGTGTGCGGCGAGGGTGATGCCGTTCGAGTCGTAGATCTGGCCGGGCGTCAGCGTCGAGCCGGCGTCGACCAGTTCGGCACCGGTGGTCACGACGGCCACGCGAGGACGCGAGCGTACGTCGACCTCACCGAAGCCGACGGCGGCGAGAACGGAGATGTGTCGGGGTTCCAACACCCGGCCGGCCTCGACCAGGACCGTTCCGGTGCGCACGTCGCTGCCCTGTTCTCGGACGAATTCACCGGCTGTGCGGCGTCGCTCGATCGTCACGGACCCGGCTTCGTGCACGGTGGTGTCCTCGACCGGCACGATGGCGTCGGCTCCGTCGGGAATGGGTGCGCCGGTCATGATCTTCGCAGCGCTGCCCGGGCTCAGCACCGCCGCTTCGACAGGGCCTGCGGCGATGATCGTCGAGACCGGAAGTGTCACCGGAGCGATCGCCACGGACCGAGAATCGACCGCGTATCCGTCCATCTGCGAGTTGCGAAACAACGGCAGATCGACCGGAGATCGCACGTCTGCGAACGACACGCGCCCCAGCGCGTCGGCGAGAGGAATGCGGTGCGCAGTCCTGGTGGCGAGCGCCGCCAGAACGGTCTCGACCGCGGCGGAATGCTCCTCGACCGATACGGCGCTCACTGCGTGGGTCCGGTGAATGCGCGCATGTCCTCAGCCGTCATGGGTGCCAATCCTAGGCACGCCGATCCGGTCGCCCGGTGTGGGCTGCGGCATACTGGGTAGACACGTGAACGACAGGCGTAATTTTCGACGAAGGCGAGGTACGAGGTGACGGTGGACAGTGTCACCTCACTGGGCATTCCCGGATTCGGCACTACGAGCTCCTCGGTGCGTGCGAATTCGGTGTCCGATCGACCGGACGTTCCGCACCTGATCGACCGATTCGGCCGGGTGGCCCGGGACCTGCGCATCTCCATCACCGAGAAGTGCTCGCTGCGCTGCACCTACTGCATGCCTGAGGAGGGCCTCCCGGCCATTCCTGCCGCGAACCTGCTCACTCCGGCCGAGATCGCTCGAGTGGTGTCGGTGTCCGTGCGTGAACTGGGTATCCGCGACGTGCGCTTCACCGGCGGCGAGCCCCTCATGCGCCGCGACCTCGACGAGATACTGCGGTTGTGCGCCGACGTCGCGCAGGGCGTGCCGTTGTCGATGACCACCAACGCAGTCGGTCTGGAGCATCGGGCTGGGGCGCTGGCCGATGCCGGTTTGACCCGAGTCAACGTGTCCTTGGACTCGGTGGACCGAGAAGACTTCGCGCGGCTGACCCGACGCGACCGGTTGCCGTCGGTGATGGCGGGCATCAGAGCGGCGAAGCGAGCCGGCATCGGTCCGGTGAAGGTCAATGCGGTCCTGATGCGCGACACACTCTCCGGTGCAGTCGACCTACTGCGCTGGTGTCTCGACGAAGGGGTGGCGCTTCGATTCATCGAACAGATGCCGCTAGATGCCGACCACGAGTGGGCGCGCGCGAACATGATCGATGCCCAGACGTTGCTCGACGAGCTGTCCACTGCGTTCGACCTGCGTGAGGTGGGGCGCGCCGATCCGTCGGCTCCGGCCGAGGAGTGGAGTGTCGACGGCACCGATGCCACCGTCGGCATCATCGCCTCGGTCACGCGCTCGTTCTGCGGCGATTGTGACCGCACACGGGTGACGGCCGAGGGAACGATCCGGTCCTGTCTGTTCAGCGACGACGAAACCGATCTGCGCGCGGCGTTACGAGGCGGTGCCACCGACGACGAGGTGGCGGCCGTGTGGCGCGGGGCGATGTGGAACAAGTGGGCAGGGCACGGCATCGACGCCGAGGGCTTCGTACCCCCCGCCCGCAGTATGGGAGCTATCGGTGGGTGAGACCCAGGTGGAGGTGCGGTACTTCGCGGCAGCGGTCGACGCGTCGCACTGCGAGTCCGAGTACGTGACCGTACCGGTTGGGGCCACCCTCGCAGACCTGCGAGAGCTGATCCTGTCCCGGCACGGCGCGCCGATGGAACCGATTCTCCGGGTGTCGGCCTACCTGGTGGGCGAAGATCTCACTCGCGATCTCGACCGCGTGATCGGCGGCAGGGTCGACGTGTTGCCGCCCTTCGCCGGCGGCTGAGCACACCCAGCCACCGACCTGCGGCGGCCCGAGTCAGCTGCTTCTCTTCCACCAATCGTCGAACGGCGTGACGGGAACCGTGCGCTTGTGCCGAGTGGCGAGGAACATCTTCTCCAACTTGTCGGCGATCTCGTCGGTGACGTCCTTGCCCTCCAGGTAGTCGTCGATCTGTTCGTACGTCACGCCGAGCGCTTCCTCGTCGGGTAGCGCAGGTCGATCGTCTTCGAGATCGGCGGTGGGAACCTTGCGCCAGGTGCTCTCGGGGGCTCCCAGTTCGCGCAGCAGCGCCGCACCCTGACGCTTGCTCAAGCCGGTGAGCGGAGTCAGATCGACCCCGCCGTCACCGAACTTGGTGAAGAAGCCGGTGATGGCCTCGGCGGCATGGTCGGTGCCCACGACGACGTAGCCGAGTTCGCCGGCCAGGGCGTACTGCGCGACCATGCGCTGGCGCGCCTTGATGTTGCCGCGGACGAAATCTCGGATTTCGGCACTTCCCAGCGCGTCCGCCGTCGCGGCCGCTGCGGCGTCGGCAGCGTCCTTGATGTTCACCGTCACCGTGCGGTCGGGATCGATGAATTTCAGCGCGATCGATGCGTCGTCCTCGTCGGCCTGCACGCCGTAGGGGAGGCGAACAGCGACGAACTCGGCCTCGTGTCCGTCGGCTCGGAGCTCCGTCGCAGCCTGTTGGGCGAGCTTGCCGGTGAGCGTGCTGTCCTGGCCGCCACTGATGCCGAGTACGAATCCCGAGGCCGGGGTCGACGCGAGGTAGTCCTTGAGGAAGTCCACTCGCCTGCGGACCTCCGTGATCGGGTCGATGGTCGACTGCACGGCCAGCTCGCGCATGATCCCCGTGCGCAATTCCGAGTTGATGTGTCCCATCACGTCATCCTAATGACGAGGGTCGGCTGTGATCTCGCGCCGTGCGTAGTGTCGGTGGTCGTGAGTGGATCCTCCGATACCTTCGTCAAGCGAAACCCCCAGGCGCACCCCGACTTCTACGCCGCCGAGGCCACCGGGCTCAGGTGGCTCGGCGAGGCGTCGGCCCCTGTCGTCGAAGTCCTCGGGCATGGCCGGACGTACATCGAACTCGAGCGGTTGGTCGCGGCCCGTCCCACGCTCGACGCAGCCGAACGATTCGGCCGCGCGCTGGCCGCGACGCATTCCGCCGGAGCCGACGGGTTCGGTGCGCCACCGGTGGATGCCGACGGCCTCGCTTTTTCGGGTCAGCTGTTCATCGGTGCTCGGCCCATGAGCAGCACCGTGCACAAGTCGTGGGGAGGGTTCTACGCGGCCGAACGAGTGCTGCCGTTTCTGCGAATCGCGGTCGACGCCGGCACCGTCATGCAGGACGAAGCGGCGATCGTGGAATCGGTGTGCGGGCGCATCGCGGACGGTGACTTCGACGATGCAGAGCCGCCGAGCCGTATTCACGGTGATCTGTGGAACGGCAACGTGTTCTGGACCGACGCGGGAGTGGTGCTGATCGACCCGGCGGCACACGGTGGGCATCGAGAGACCGATCTGGCGATGTTGGCGCTGTTCGGTTGCCCCCACCTCGACGTTGTCGTCGACGGCTACGAGACGGTGTGGCCACTACGAGCCGGGTGGCGCGAGCGCACTGCTCTGCACCAGCTGCATCCGCTCGCCGTCCATGCAGCCGGGCACGGACGCTCGTACGGCACTGCTCTGCACACCGCGGCCGTGGCAGTGAACAGGCTCTGAGCTGGACTCAGCGAATGCGAGTTGCCCTGCGCACCAAGTCTTCCCAACCGTCGGCCAGTCGATCCATCGGCATCCCCAGGTCTCGGTACTGGTGCAACACCAGGGTGGCTTCGAGTGGTGTGAGGAGCCAGTACGCGAGCAATTCGAGATCCCCGTCCACCTCGGCTGCGCGAAGCAGCGACAGGACGTGGGTGAAGTTGACCATGTGGGCCGGGGCGGAATATCGCGCGTCGTCGGCGCTCTCCGCGGCGCGCAGTACTTCCCCCTGGACGTTGACGAACTCGAGTCGAGCTCGGCCGAAGGCGACGAGACGATCGATGGGGTCGGCTCCCGGGCCCAGTGGCGGATCGCCGAACATGAAGGACTGCTGCAATTTTTTCTCGGTGTGGTCGAGCAGCGCTCGCATCAGCCCGGCCCGGTTCCCGAAGCGGCGGAACACTGTGCCCTTGCCCACTCCTGCCTTGGTGGCCACTGCGTCCATGGTGATGGCGTCGGCTCCGACGGTCGCCACCAGATCTGTTGCGGCGTCGAGGAGCAGCCGTCGGTTGCGCGCTGCGTCGCACCGTTCGGATTCCTCGTCCGCTATGGGCAGCATCGGGCCGGTCACAGCCGTAACCCTACCTTGTCGGGAACATAAATGGACCACGGTCCGTTTGGATGGTAGGAATTGACACGACGATCACGTCATCCGAACTTCGCGAAGGAATAACCTCATGTCAGACGCTCATGTACTCGTTCTCGTCGGAAGCTTGCGCGCCGAGTCGGTGAACAAGCAGATCGCCGAGACTGCTGTCACCGTGGCTCCCGCCGGTGCCGAGGTAGTGGTGTACGACGGACTCGGAGATGTCCCCTTCTACAACGAGGACATCGACATCGAGGGATCGGTCCCCGCGGCCGCTCTTGCTCTGCGGACCGCAGCCGAAAAGGCTTCCGCGCTGTTGCTGGTCACGCCCGAATACAACGGCACCATCCCGGCCGTGCTGAAGAATGCCATCGACTGGCTCTCCCGCCCGTACGGTGCCGGTGCCATGGTGGGCAAGCCGGTCGTCGTCATCAGTGCGTCGCCGAGCGGCAACGGAGCCAAGTGGGCACACGAGGACACCAGCAAGGCCGTGCGCATTGCCGGCGGAACCGTTCTCGAGGATGTCCAGCTCTCCATCGGTGGCACCATCGACAAGTTCGGCTCGGCGCACCCGCGTGAGAACGCCGAGGTCTCCGGCGAGATCGGCCACGTCGTCGCCGAGTTGGTGAAGGCCTCCGGCGAACTCGTGAGTGCGTGACCCAGTCGGTCATGGGAATCGTTTTCATGTAGAGTCGGCTGCATGAAGGTGAGAAACTCGTTGAAATCGCTCAAGAACAAGCCCGGTGCGCAGGTGGTCCGGCGACACGGGACGGTGTTCGTCATCAACAAGAAGGAACCGAGATTCAAGGCGCGCCAGCGCTGACGAGTGCGTTGCACCGAGAAGGGCCCCTGGAGGAATTCGGGGGCCCTTGTCGTGTCGAGGAGCGGATGAGGCGATCGGGCAGCGTCACGGCGGCGGCTACGACTCGTTGTGACGAACAACATGCACCCCATGTGACCTGCGACACGCCGATGACGTCCGAGTTTCACGGCCGGGCAAGGCCGTGACCAGCGAATACCACGCGTGTTGTTCGCAACATCTCGTGTTGTAGGCAGATCGTGAACACTAGGTGTAGTGTTTGAGCGACCGAGAGGCCACTACTCGAAGAACCTCCACAGACGGGTTCGAGCAGGTCGAAGTCGCCCTGAGCGGGAGATGTTCTCGGTGTTACACGCAGAGCACATCGGTCGCGTCGGTGCACCCGATGGCGACAACGGAAAGAGGGACACCATGAGCATCACCGTTTACACCAAGCCCGCCTGCGTTCAGTGCAATGCCACCTACCGCGCCCTCGACAAAGCGGGTATCGAGTACTCCGTCATCGACATCTCGCAGGATCCCGAAGCGCGTGACTACGTCATGGCCCTCGGCTACCTGCAGGCTCCTGTCGTCGTCGCCGGCGACGATCACTGGTCCGGCTTCCGCCCGGACCGCATCAAGACCCTTGCCGTGAACGCTGCTTGAACAGAACGAGAAAGTGAGTGAGCGGTGAGTTCGCAACCGCAGTCCTCCCACTCACTGGTCTACTTTTCCAGCGCGTCCGAGAACACTCATCGCTTCGTATCGAAGTTGGACATTCCAGCGACGCGTATTCCGCTCCGTGATCCGGATGGCACCTTTCGTGTCCATTCTCCTTACGTTCTCATCGTGCCGACGTATGGGGGAGGGACCACCTACGCTGGGCGCGACACCAATTACGTCCCCAAACGAGTGATCAAGTTTCTCAACGACGAGCACAATCGGTCGTTGATCCGGGCCGTCATCGCAGCCGGAAACACCAACTTCGGTGACTCCTTCTGCTTTGCGGGAGATGTCATCTCGCAGAAATGCGCGGTCCCGTATCTGTATCGATTCGAATTGATGGGCACCCCCGAGGACGTAGTGCGGGTCCGGGAGGGGCTGGAGGACTTCTGGGAACGTGAAGTCCGACGCGCTGCCCACACGCACTAGAACACCACACATCACATACCCAGTAGGAGCATCGCCGTGGCACCGACCATCACCGACGCAGCACCCGTACCCACTGTCAGCGGCGACGGAGATATGGATTACCACGCGCTCAACGCGATGCTCAATCTCTACGGCCCCAACGGCGAGATCCAGTTCGAGAAGGATCGCGAGGCGGCCAACCAGTACTTCTTGCAGCATGTCAATCAGAACACGGTGTTCTTCCACGATCTGGACGAGAAGTTGGACTACCTCGTCGAGGAGAACTACTACGAGCCCGAGGTTCTGGACCAGTACTCGCGCGAGTTCGTCAAGTTTCTGATCAACCACGCGTACTCGAAGAAGTTTCGATTCCCCACCTTCCTCGGCGCGTTCAAGTACTACACCTCGTACACGCTCAAGACGTTCGACGGCAAGCGTTACCTCGAGCGCTTCGAGGACCGGGTGTGCATGGTGGCGCTCACGCTCGCGGCCGGAGACGAGGCCCTGGCCACCGATCTGGTCGACGAGATCATCGCCGGCCGATTCCAGCCCGCGACACCCACGTTCCTCAACTCCGGCAAGAAGCAGCGCGGCGAGCCCGTGTCCTGCTTCCTGCTGCGTATCGAGGACAACATGGAGTCCATCGGTCGCTCCATCAACTCGGCCCTGCAGCTGTCCAAGCGCGGTGGCGGAGTTGCGTTGCTGCTGAGCAATATTCGCGAGGCCGGTGCACCGATCAAGCGCATCGAGAACCAGTCCTCCGGTGTCATCCCCATCATGAAGCTGCTCGAGGATTCGTTCTCGTACGCCAACCAACTCGGTGCGCGTCAGGGCGCGGGTGCGGTGTACCTGCACGCCCACCACCCCGACGTGTACAAGTTCCTCGACACCAAGCGCGAGAACGCGGACGAGAAGATCCGAATCAAGACGCTCTCGCTCGGAATCGTCATCCCCGACATCACGTTCGAGTTGGCGAAGAAGAACGAGGACATGTACCTCTTCTCGCCGTACGACGTCGAGCGGATCTACGGCGTGCCGTTCGCCGATATCGACGTCTCCGATAAGTACTACGAGATGGTCGACGACAAGCGGATCCGCAAGACGAAGATCAAGTCGCGCGAGTTCTTCCAGACTCTTGCCGAGTTGCAGTTCGAGTCCGGCTACCCGTACATCATGTACGAGGACACCGTCAATCGTGCGAACCCGGTGAAGGGCAAGATCACTCACTCCAACCTGTGCTCGGAGATTCTGCAGGTCTCGACGCCGTCGACGTTCAACGACGACCTCTCCTACAGTCATGTGGGCAAGGACATCTCGTGCAACCTGGGCTCGCTGAACATCGCGAAGACGATGGATTCACCCGATTTCGGTAAGACGATCGCGGTGGCGATCCGCGGTCTGACCGCAGTGTCGGATCAGACGCACATCTTCTCGGTGCCGTCGATCGAGCAGGGCAACAACGATTCGCACGCAATCGGTCTCGGGCAGATGAACCTGCACGGCTACCTCGCCCGCGAGCGCATCCACTACGGCTCGACCGAGGGAATCGACTTCACCAACATCTACTTCTACACGGTGCTGTTCCATGCGCTGCAGGCCTCGAATCAGCTGGCCAAGGCTCGTGGCCAGTACTTCAAGGGCTTCCCGGATTCCAAGTACGCGTCGGGCGAATTCTTCGACAAGTACACCGACCAGGTCTGGGAGCCGGCCACATCCAAGGTGGCGAAGTTGTTCGCCGACTCCGACGTCGCCATCCCGACACAGGCCGACTGGGCCGCGCTGAAGGCGTCGGTGCAGGAGTACGGAATCTACAACCAGAACCTGCAGGCCGTCCCGCCGACCGGTTCCATCTCGTACATCAACAACTCCACCTCGTCGATTCACCCGGTGGCGTCGAAGATCGAGATTCGCAAGGAAGGCAAGATCGGTCGCGTCTACTACCCGGCACCGTATCTCGACAACGACAACCTGGATTACTACCAGGATGCGTACGAGATCGGGTACGAGAAGATCATCGACACCTACGCTGCCGCAACGCAACACGTCGATCAGGGCCTGTCGTTGACGCTGTTCTTCAAGGACACGGCAACGACCCGCGATATCAACCGCGCGCAGATCTACGCATGGCGCAAGGGCATCAAGACGCTCTACTACATCCGCCTGCGCCAGTTGGCCCTCGAGGGCACTGAAGTCGAGGGTTGCGTCTCCTGCATGCTGTAGCAGCCGATTCGGTCGGTCGACCTGTGGCGATACCGTGATGTCAGAGCGCGATGCGGACCATAATCAGGTATGGGCACCGAAGCGGACGGCGAGGTCGAATCCGACGTCGACGTGACTATGGCTCGGAAGGACTCGGTTCCTTCCGAGCCGTCGCCACGCGGTCGACATGCTCGCCGTCGGGTACCTCGCCGCGGATTGGCGGCGTGGGATCCCGACACGCGCGGCCACGATGCGCTCGAGACAGTTCTTGCGCAGAACGCGATACGAGTTCAGGAGTTGCTGCCCATCCGGTACGCCCGGATGTCCGCATCGCCATGGACATATTTTCGCGGTGCCGCCGCCGTGATGGCCGCGGACCTCGCGTCGACCCCGCACACCGGCATCGAGGTGCAGTTGTGCGGTGACGCTCACGTCTTGAACTTCGGATTGTGGGCGACGCCGGAACGAAACCTCTATTTCGACCTCCGTGATTTCGACGAAACTCTTCCGGGCCCGTTCGAGTGGGATCTCAAACGACTTGCCACCTCCCTCGTGGTTCTCGGACGCGAGAACGGTGTGGCCTCGTCGCGTTCCGATCGTGCGGTTGCCGAGATGACGGCGGCATACTGCCGAAAGATGCGGGCGTACGCGAACATTCCCGAGATCGACATCTGGTACGACCGCATCGACGTCGCCGGACTGCTCGGGCATTTCTCCTCGGGCATCGCTCGCCACGCCGAGAAGCTCATCGAAACGAAAGCCGAGCGCCGCACCAGTCGTGGTGCGTCCCGCAAGTTCACCGAGACGAGGGACGGGCGTCGAAGAATTCGCGAGGACGCACCTTTTCGCACTCACGTGGGGGATTCCCAGATCGAGCTGGTGCAAGCGGTGATCGCCGGTTACAGCGAGTCCGTCGACGACCACATCTGGAGTCTGCTGTCCAGATTTCGAGTCCTCGACGTCGTTCGGCAGGTTGTCGGCGTCGGGAGTGTCGGAATGCGGGTCTATCTGGCCCTGTTGGAGGAACGGCGGACTCGCGATCCGTTCTTCCTGCAGATCAAGCAGGCAGGGCCGTCGGTGTTCGAGAAGTTTCTCGAACCGAGCGCGTACGACAATCACGGTGCCAGGGTGGTCAACGGGCAGCGAATGCTGCAGAGCGCCACCGACATGTTCGTGGGGTGGACGTCGGTGGGGGACCTCAACTTCTACGTTCGGCAGTTCCGCGACATGAAGGTCATTCCCGACGGCGAGATCATCGGGCCGTACCTCACCGAGTTCGCCACGGCATGCGGCGAGGTCCTCGCACGGGCACACGCTCGAAGTGGTGACGCAGACGCGATAGCCGACTACCTCGGTCGCGGAGACAAGGTCGATCGGGCGATGGTGGAGTTCGCCCACGCCTATGCCGATCAGAACGATCGCGATCACGCGCAACTGGTCGGTGCCATCGAGGCCGGAACGGTCCCGTGCTCGGTGGGGTGGTGACCGGTGACTCGCGAGATTCCGGTCGTTCCTCGCGGCAACACTCCGGGCACACTTTGTAGTGCCTCCCGGAACTGTCGGACACAACGGGTAGTGTTCCTATCAGCGAAGTTTCACGTAGCTCCGTCCTCACTTCTCGCTCATCGACCTGTAGGTAGGCACCCATGGTAAAGCTCATCGATCGCGTCTCCGCGATCAACTGGAATCGGGTCCAGGACGACAAGGACTCCGAAGTCTGGGAGCGTCTCACCAGTAATTTCTGGTTGCCCGAGAAGGTGCCGGTATCCAACGACATCCCGTCGTGGGCAACGCTGACCGCCGTCGAGAAGCAGCTGACGATGCGGGTGTTCACCGGGTTGACGCTGCTCGACACCATCCAGGGCACCGTCGGCGCCGTCAGCCTCATCCCGGATGCCATCACGCCCCACGAGGAAGCGGTGTACACCAACATCGCGTTCATGGAGTCGGTGCACGCCAAGAGCTACAGTTCCATCTTCTCCACCCTCAGCTCCACCCGCGATATCGACGATGCATTCCGCTGGTCCGAGGAGAACGTCAACCTCCAGCGCAAAGCCGAGATCGTCCTGAACTTCTACCACGGTGACGATCCGCTCAAGCGCAAGGTCGCGTCGACGCTGCTCGAGTCGTTCCTGTTCTACTCCGGCTTCTACCTGCCCATGTACTGGTCCTCGCGGGCCAAGCTCACCAACACCGCGGACCTGATCCGTTTGATCATCCGCGACGAGGCCGTGCACGGGTACTACATCGGTTACAAGTACCAGAAGGGTCTCGAGAAGGTCAGCGAGGCGCAGCGCGAGGAGCTCAAGAACTACACGTTCGAGTTGCTGTTCGAGCTGTACGACAACGAGGTCGAGTACACCCAGGACCTCTACGACGAGATCGGCCTGACCGAGGACGTCAAGAAGTTCCTGCGCTACAACGCCAACAAAGCACTGAACAACCTCGGTTACGAGGGCCTGTTCCCTAAGGACGAGACGGACGTCAACCCGGCGATCCTGTCGGCGCTCTCACCCAACGCCGACGAGAATCACGACTTCTTCTCCGGTTCGGGCTCCTCGTACGTGATCGGCAAGGCCGTCAACACCGAAGACGAGGACTGGGACTTCTAGAGATTAGTCCGCGCGTCGGGACGCTCACTCTTTCGGTGGGCGTCCCGGCGCGCGAAGGTCCTCTGCGTCCTTGGGCATTCGGCCCTTCTCGCTCAGGGCACGTCGCAACAAGAACTCGATCTGAGCGTTGGTGCTCCGCAGCTCGTCGGAGGCCCAGCGGGCGAGGGCGTCGTGCACCGCTGGGTCCAACCGCAGCAGAATCTTCTTACGTTCGACTGCCATGGCTCACTGATACAGCGATCCGGTGTTGACCACAGGTTGCGTGTCGCGGTCGCTGCACAGCACAACGAGCAGATTCGACACCATCGTGGCCTTGCGCTCCTCGTCGAGCTCGACGACGTGCTTCTCCTCCAGCTTCCCGAGTGCCATCTCCACCATTCCGACGGCACCTTCGACGATCTGCTGTCGGGCCGCGATGACCGCCCCGGCCTGCTGACGCCGCAACATGGCCTGGGCGATCTCCGGGGCATAGGCCAGACGGTTGATTCTTGTTTCGATCACCTCGACACCGGCCGAACGAACCCGTGCGTGCACCTCCTCCGACATGGCGGCGGTGATCTCGTCGGCGTTCTCCCGCAACGACATTCGCCCTTCGGCGTCGTACGGGTAGCTGCCGGCGATGTGCCGGACGGCGGACTCGGTCTGGACGGCGACGAACTCCTCGTAGTCATCGACCTGGAACGATGCCAGTGCGGTATCGGCAACCTGCCAGACGACGATGGCGGAGATCTCGATCGGATTGCCGTCGGCGTCGTTGACTTTCGATTGTCCGGTCTCGTGGTTGCGGATTCGCGTCGAGATGGCCCTGCGATACGTCAACGGATTGGTCCAGCGCAGCCCCGGCGTCCGCAGGGTGCCGCTGTACGAACTCCCGAGAAGCTGAAGAACGCGAGCCTGATTCGGTTGCACCAGCGTCAGACCCATGAGTGCGGGCAGCGACAGCACGAACAGCACGACGCCGGCCACGATGAGTCCGACCACGGTGAACACGAGCCCGAGCGCGAACGCGGCGATTCCGCCGAGGAACAGTGCGAGGCCGATGCCGAGCATCGACCAGCCGGGCAGGTCCCATCCCGGCCGCTCGGCAATGGTGGTGGTCGGGGTGCCCGTCGGCTTCTCGGCGACGGTTGCGGGTGCGGACATGAGAACCTCCCTCTCGATGGTGATACTAAAGTGATATCACATTTAGTATCGGCGAGCACTGGATCGTTGACATCGGGCACTCGTGTTGGGCGGGCGAGTCAGCGCCGGAACCACGCCGACGGCTCGCCGGCAATGGCCTTCTCGATTCGCAATCGCGAAGTGGCCGTGAGGTTTTCCGGCAGGGCATCGAGTGCGAACCAGGCGACGTCGAGGTTTTCGTCGTCGGCGACGTGTGGGGTACCTCCGGTGTATCGAGCGAGGAACGTGATGTCCAGGTACTGCGCGACGTCGCCGTTGGGGTAGGTGATCGGCTCCGTCACGTCGACACTCGTCAGCCGCACGATCGTGGCGTCCACTCCGGTCTCCTCGCCGATCTCGCGCAAGGCGGCCGGTGCAGGCTCCTCGCCGGGTTCGAGGATTCCGGACACGACGGCCCAGGTGTTGTTGTCCGCGCGCAGGGTCAGCAGTACGCGCCCGTTGTCGTCGAGGACGACGGCGCTGACGCCGGACAGCCACAGCGGTGACGTGCCGACGACACTGCGCAGGGCGCGGACGAACTCGGGAATGGGCATCGCGTCAGGAGACGTAGGCGTTCAGAGAAGCGGACAGATCGTCCAGGATGGCCCGTGCGGCGACGACGCCGCTACCCGACCACACCGTGTCGTTCACGGCGAAGACTCGGCCGTCGGTGACCGAGCCGAGGGCATGCCATGCGTCGCTGTCCATCACCTCGCGCCCGAAGGCCTCACCGTCGGGGCCCGCGAAACGCACGTAGACGATGTCGCCTTCCGCCGAAGACAGGTCGTCCGACTCGACCGAGAACGTGCCGTCGCGTTGGACCTGGGGCCGCCCGACACCGACTTCGCCGAGCACCTGGCCCGCGAACGAGTTCGGTCCGTCCACCTCGATGGAGTCCGCATCGAATCGGAGGACCGACGCCTGCGTCTGAGATGCGTCGATCTCACGACCGACCCGTTCGGCATCCGCGGAGAACGCCGCGAGTGCATCGAATCCCGACTGGCCGCGACCCAGCGCGGCGGCGGACTGCAGGAAGGTGTCCTTCCATCCCTGCTCGGTTGCGGTGAACACCGTCGGCGCGATGGCCGTCAGGGTGTCGTAGGTATCGGATCCGAGAGAATCGGCTCCCAGAATCAGATCGGGGTCGAGCGCGGTGATCGCATCGATGTCGGGTGCGCCGACCGGGCCGACGGACGGGACGGACGCCAATCCGGTGCCCAGGTACAGCGGCTGGTCTCCGTCGCCGCGAAAATCGGGGTCGATCGTGGCCGCCCCCACGACACGCTCCCAGATTCCGACCGTGCAGCTCGCGTCCAGGCCTGCGGCGTCGAGCACGACGATGCGCTGCGGGTCGGCCGGAATGGTGCTGATGCCCTCGGCATGCCCCACGGGTCGGGTGTCGCCCTCGACGCCGGTTCGGTCGAGTGGTGCGAGTTCGGGGCACAGGCCGACGGTGTCGCGGTTGTTACCGACCACACCGGCACCGGCGATGTTCGTCGTTGTGCGGACGATGGTGGACGCGTCGTCCAGTGCCTCGGAGTCCGAGCAGCCGACCAGCGCCACAGCCCCGGTCAGGCAGACGGCGGCGAGGGTGCCGATTCTGCGCGGCGCACACGAACGGGGGACTCGCGGGTGGAGTGGCAACGCGGAACTTCCTTCGACAGGTCGGGTGGTCTCACACAGTATCGGAAGGCGGCCGCCGCAGAACACCGGAACCGACGCCGTCGAGCCCTCGAAACAGGCGACGCTCGCAGCGTTGCCGGGGGTACCGGAAAGGCCGACAGCGCAGGCGGATCGCGTGATTCGGGCGCGCTCGATCGGGTCCAATACGACACACGGTAGGACCGGTTCGGCAAGCGTCGGTCCGACGGTCTACGATTCGAGGAGCGCACGACTAGATGACGTCGCCCTGTGGTTCGGGGTCGGACGCGCGATCAGGAGGATCTGTGACTGCCCTAGCGCCTAGACCCGCTCCCGCGGTGGATGCTGCTCGGCCGTTCCCGCCGAGAACGGGACCGAAGGGGTCGTTCCTGCACAAAGCAGTGACGACGACCGATCCCAAGGTGTTGGGAATCATGTACATCGCGACATCGTTCGCGTTCTTCCTCGTCGGTGGACTCATGGCGCTGTTGATGCGCGCCGAGTTGGCCGTACCGGGAATGCAGTTCCTGTCGAACGAGCAGTACAACCAGTTGTTCACCATGCACGGCACCATCATGCTGCTGCTGTACGCGACGCCGATCGTGTTCGGATTTGCGAACTACATCCTGCCGCTGCAGATCGGCGCACCCGACGTCGCGTTCCCGCGACTGAACGCGTTCTCGTACTGGCTCTACCTGTTCGGTGCATTGATCACCACGGCCGGTTTCATCACTCCCGGCGGTGCTGCCGACTTCGGTTGGACCGCCTACACCCCGCTCACCTCGGCACTGCATTCGCCCGGTGTGGGAGCGGACCTGTGGATCATGGGCCTCGCCGTCGCCGGTCTCGGCACCATCCTCGGTGGCGTCAACATGATCACCACCGTGATCTGCCTGCGCGCCCCCGGTATGACGATGTTCCGGATGCCGATCTTCACCTGGAACATCCTGGTGACGTCCATCCTGATCCTGCTCGCGTTCCCGCTGTTGACCGCAGCGCTGCTGGGTCTGGCGGCCGACCGCCACCTGGGTGCGCACCTGTTCGATCCGGCGACCGGCGGAGTGCTGCTGTGGCAGCACCTGTTCTGGTTCTTCGGTCACCCCGAGGTGTACATCATCGCGCTTCCGTTCTTCGGCATCGTCTCCGAGGTGTTCCCGGTCTTCTCCCGCAAGCCGATCTTCGGCTACTCGGGTCTCATCTACGCGACGATTGCGATCGCCGCGCTCTCGATCGCGGTGTGGGCGCACCACATGTACGCCACGGGCGCCGTGTTGCTGCCGTTCTTCTCCTTCATGACGTTCCTGATCGCGGTGCCGACGGGTGTGAAGATCTTCAACTGGGTCGGCACGATGTGGCGAGGCCAGGTGACACTGGAAACGCCGATGCTGTTCTCGATCGGGTTCTTGATCACCTTCGTCTTCGGCGGACTGACGGGTGTTCTGCTGGCATCGCCGCCCATCGACTTCCAGGTCACCGACACCTACTTCGTGGTCGCCCACTTCCACTACGTCGTGTTCGGCACCGTGGTGTTCGCGACATACGCGGGCATCTACTTCTGGTTCCCGAAGATGACGGGCCGGATGATGGACGAGGCTCTGGGCAAGTGGCACTTCTGGCTGACGTTCTTCGGATTCCACGCCACCTTCCTGGTGCAGCACTGGCTCGGAAACGAGGGTATGCCGCGTCGCTACGCCGACTACCTTCCCTCGGACGGGTTCACCGAGTTGAACATCATCTCCACGATCGGTGCCTTCATCCTCGGGGCCTCGACCCTGCCGTTCGTGTGGAACGTGTTCAAGTCCTACCGCTACGGCGAGGTCGTCACCGTCGACGATCCGTGGGGCTACGGCAACTCGCTGGAGTGGGCAACCTCGTGCCCGCCGCCGCGACACAACTTCACCGAACTGCCTCGGATCCGTTCCGAGCGTCCGGCGTTCGAGTTGCACTACCCGCACATGGTCGAACGGATGCGCGCGGAAGCGCATGTCGGGCCGGGAGCGCACGGCGGTAAGACCACCGCAGTCCTCGAACAGGCCCGCCGGGCTCCGATCGCCACCAGCGATCACGAAGGGTCCGGAGACCCGGACCCCAAGTAGTCCACAGCACAGCGAGAGCCCCTCCCGGCTACCGGGTGGGGCTCTTCGCTTGCGACAATCTCGTGGCGTGTTCGGGCTCGCTCGTCCACGACAGGTGACACGAAGACCTATCCGGCCGCTGGCCGTGCGCGAAAGGGAGATTCGGTGACTTCGAGCGACACCACAGTGCTGGTCACGGTGACTGGACCCGACAAGCCGGGCGTCACATCGGTGCTGTTCGCCGCACTGTCTCGGCACGACGTGAGCCTGGTCGACGTGGAGCAGGTGGTCATTCGCGGCAGATTGACCCTCGGTGTTCTGCTGACCTGTCCGCGCGATCCCGAAGCCTTGCAGGAGGAGCTGGAGGACGCCATGGCGACGGTCGGTGTCCACGTGGACGTCGAAATCGGCGCTGCGCAGAACGGCGGCCGCAGCCTGGCGACCCACGTCGTCGTCGTTCTCGGTCGACCGGTGACCGCGCGAGCGTTCAGCACCATCTCACGCGAGCTGGCCCGCCAGGCTGCGAACATCGACTCCATACGAGGAATTGCCGACTACCCGGTGACGGGCCTCGAATTGCAAGTGACCGCAACCGACAGCTCACCGGATGCCGATCTGCAGCTCCGTGCGGGACTGGCAGCCATCGCAGCAGGAATCGGTGTGGACATCGCCGTGGAGAGGGCCGGCATCGCGCGTCGATCGAAACGGCTCATCGTGTTCGATGTCGACTCGACGCTGGTTCAGGGTGAGGTCATCGAAATGTTGGCTGCCCGCGCCGGGCGTGAGGACGAGGTACGTGCGGTCACCGAAGCTGCCATGCGCGGTGAGATCGACTTCGCCGAGTCGCTCGAGCAGCGGGTCGCCGTGTTGGCCGGACTCGACGAATCCGTCATCGACGAAGTGGGCGAGAGCCTGGAGCTGACCGCGGGAGCTCGGACGACCGTCCGCACCCTCCGCCGCCTCGGATTCGCCTGCGGAGTCGTATCCGGCGGGTTTCGGCAGGTCATCGAAGGACTCGCTCACGAACTCGAACTCGACTACGTCAAGGCGAACACCCTGGAGATCGTCGACGGCAAGCTCACCGGCCGGGTCATCGGCGAGGTGGTCGACCGCGCCGCCAAAGCGACCGCCCTGCGTGAGTTCGCAGCACTGTCGGGAGTGCCGATGGAGCAGACCGTGGCCGTCGGCGACGGAGCGAACGACATCGACATGCTCACTGCTGCGGGACTCGGGGTTGCCTTCAACGCCAAGCCTGCGTTGCGCGAAATTGCCGACACCGCCATCTCGCATCCCTATCTGGACGCGGTTCTGTTCATCCTCGGCGTCACCCGGAACGAGATCGAAGCTGCGGACGCAGTCGACGGGGGAGTCCGCCGCGTCCCGATCCCATGACCGGCGATCCCATGACCGGCGAATCACCGCACGAGGTGACGGCCGAGCAATTCTCTGCGGACAACACGTTCCCCTCGCGCCACGCCGAGCTCGCTCGGGGGTACGGCGGGGCCGAAGATCCGGAAGATCCCTCGCAGGTCCTGGCCATGCCGTTGGTCCTGCACATCCCCAAAGTCGATCCGCCGCTGCGGAGCGAGTTGCTCGAGGCAGCGGCCAGAGCAACCGTTGCGCTGTGCCTGGACCCACGAGTGGGCGTCGGCGCGTCATGGCACGAGGCCTTCACCGAGTGGACTTCGGCTCGCATCCGAAAAGTTGCCCGCCGCGCACGCGGTGCACAGTGGCGTGCGGCGCAGGAAGTTCCGGGTGTCACGGTCGACGTCGGGGGAGCGTCGGCACGCGCCTTCGTGCCCGGTCGGGTCGGTGATCTCGATCCGCGGATCAAGCGGCTGCAGATCGGGGGGACGGACGTGTCGACCGAGGACGAACCTTCGGTCTCGCCCGGCCCCGTGCTGTGGATCGACGCCTCCCTGTCGATGACCGTGGGCAAGGCAGCGGCTCAGGTGGGGCACGCGTCGATGCTGCTGGCCGGTGCGATGAGCACGGAGGAATGCCGCGAGTGGGCGGCGTCGGGTTTCGCATGTTCGGTCCGAGCTGCGAGCCCGGAACAGTGGAGACGGGTACTGGACGACGTTCGGGCCGGACGTGCCGTGGCGGTGCGGGATGCGGGCTTCACCGAAGTGGCACCCGGCTCCACGACGGTGATCGCGGTCCCGTGATCGGAGATGGGCGGGGTCCACTGTCTCAGTATTGGCTATGCCGAAGGTATCCAGTAGGCCCGAGACTGGAAGGATGTTGACCTCACCACTGCGTGTCCTCGCCGGCCGTCGGCTTCCTGCTCGGTTGGCTGCCCTCTACGTGGGGCTCTGGCTGTACGGGGCGTCGATGTCCTTGATGATCGCCGGTGGGCTCGGCGTCAACCCGTGGGATGTTTTCCACCAAGGTCTCGAAAGCCACCTCTCGCTCAGCTTCGGGACCATCACCGCGATCACGGGGGTGGCGGTGCTGCTGATGTGGATCCCGCTGCGGCAGCGTCCGGGCCTGGGCACCGTGAGCAACGTGGTAGTGATTGCCGTTGCCGTGGACGCGACGTCGGCGATGTTGCCGCACCTCGACGGGCTCCCGATCAGAACCGTGGCGATGGTGTCGGGAATCGTGATCAACGCGTTCGCGACCGCGCTGTACATCGGTGCAGGCATGGGCCCGGGTCCGCGAGACGGGTTGATGACCGGCCTGGTGGCGAGGACCGGTTGGTCGATTCGGCTCACCCGCACCGGAATCGAGTCGACAGTGGTCCTCACCGGGTGGTTGCTCGGTGGAACGCTGGGTCTCGGGACGATTCTCTACGCGCTGGGAGTCGGTCCGCTCGTGCAGTTGTTCATGACTCACCTGCCCGCGCTGCGCAGCACCAGGACCGTCGATCCGGTCACCGATACCGTCGAACCGGGCTCCAGCGCAGTGGTATTCGACGGGACTCCGTCCACGCACGAGGAATCGAGCACCGGAACGAATCGCGAGGACGACCAACTCGGGCACGCCAACGTGATCTCGGCCGGTCCGCCGGAATGCAGGACGAGAAGCGAACTGGCATCCTCGACCTGCCCGCCGTCGGACGCATAGGAGCGGACGTCGGAACCGTCGACCCAGGCCTGGATGGTGCGCACCGAATCGTCGTTCCATCGGTCGGTGTCGAATTCGACTCCGGCAGAATCGAACCAGACGAGATCGGGGCGACCGGTCGGCGTCGCTCGCCCGGTGAAGAACTCCTGCTGACGCAGTGTCGGAGCACTCGCTCGGACACGGAGCAGTCGGCCCACGAAGCGAATCATGTTCTGATCCGCGGTGTCCCAGTCGATTGCCCACGCGTCGGCCACCGGAGCATTCTCGGGAACGCAGTAGGCATTGTTGTTGCCGCCCTGGCTGTGTCCCAGTTCGTCGCCGGCGAGCAACATCGGCGTTCCGGTGGAGAGCGTGAGCGTGGCCAGTAGGGCGCGCACATGGCGTCCTCGGGCGTCCAGTATCGACGGGTCATCGGTCTGCCCCTCGATGCCGTGATTGACCGACGAGTTGTTGTCTGTTCCGTCCCTGTTCTCCTCGCCGTTGGCCTCGTTGTGCTTGCCCTCGTAGGACACGAGATCGCGGGCGGTGAAGCCGTCGTGCGCGGTGACGAAATTGATCGACGCCCACGGCAGTCGGCCGCTGCTCGCGAACAGATCCTCGGAACCGGCCAGCCGCGAGGCGAGTTCACGGACGCCATGGTGGCCGGCCCAGAAGTTTCGTACCGTGTCGCGGTAACGATCGTTCCATTCCGACCACGCCACTCCGAAGTTGCCGACCTGATAGCCGGCACCGGTGGCATCCCACGGCTCCGCGATCAGTTTCCGTTGCGCCAGCACCGGATCGGTGGCAATGGCGGTCAACAGCGGTGCGCGAGAATCGAATCGCCATCCGCCCGGCCGGCCGAGCGTGCTGGCGAGGTCGAACCGGAAGCCGTCCACACCCATGTCCTCGACCCAGTATCGGAGGCTGTCGCACACCATCCGCACGACCGCGGGCGACGCGGAGTCGAGAGTGTTGCCGCAGCCGGTCAGATCGACGTCCGAGCCACGTCCGTCGAGCAGGTAGTAACCGGGTGCGTCGAGTCCACGCCAGCTGATCGACGGGCCGTCGACTGCGGATTCGCACGTGTGGTTGTAGACGACGTCGAGAATCACTTCGATTCCCGCGGTGTGCAACGCGTCGACCATGGTGCGAAATTCGTCGACTTCCTCCCCGCGGACAGCGGCGAAACGCGGATCCGGAGCAAAGTACGCGCCGGTCGAGTAACCCCAGTGGTTGCGCATGCCTCGTGCGCGTACACCGGGTTCGGTGAATGTGGTGTGTACGGGCAGCAACTCGACCGAGGTGACGCCGATGCGAGCGAGATGTTCGAGCACCGCGGGTTGCGCGAGTCCCAGGTACGTACCGCGAAGATGGTCGGGTACGTCCGGATGACGAGCAGTGAACGACCCCACGTGCAGCTCGTAGAGAACGGTTCGGTCCCAGGGCACGGACGGGCGCGCCGGTCGACCGCCGCGAGCAAGCGGTGCGCACACCACGGCGAGGGGGAGGTGCCCGAGCGAATCCCGAGTGCTCGGTGCCCCGAACGGATCGTCCTCGTAGGCCAACAGAGCCGACGGGTCGCCGAATTCACCGCTGATCCGACGGGCGGAGGGGTCGAGCAGAATTTTCGCACCGTTGAATCGACGCCCGGAATGCGGATCCCACCTGCCATGGGCGCGGAAGCCGTATCTGTCCCCGGGCTCGACTCCGGGAACGAATGCGTGCCGAACCCCGAAAGTGCGGGTGGTGAGCTCTACTCGCCGTTCGCCGCCCTCCGGATCGATCAGGCACACTTCGACGCCCTCGGCCTCGGGCGCGTGGACTGCAAATTGAGTGCCAGTCGACAACGCCGTGGCACCGAGGGGGAACGGTGGTCCCGGTGGATTGGAGCCCGATTCCTCGTCCACGGTCCGGTGGGCACTGGCGGGTAGATCGTGATTGAGCGACACGCGTGCACATCCTGCCGTGAATGCAGGGGCGATGTGCGGGAAGATAGGCGTCGTGTCTGAACCGGATCCCGACCTGCTCGTAGATTTCACCGACGTCGTCGTTCGCCGCGGCGGCGTGACCTTGGTGGGGCCCGTCACCTGGAAGGTGGAACTGGACGAACGCTGGGTCGTCCTCGGCCCGAACGGTGCCGGAAAGACGTCGTTGCTGCGCATCGCAGCGGCCGAGATCCATCCGACGTCGGGTATCGCCCATGTTCTCGGTGAGGTGATGGGCAAAGCGGACGTCGCCGAACTTCGGCCGCGGATCGGGTTGTCGTCGTCCTCGTTGGCCCATCGCATTCCGGCCGACGAACTCGTGTCCGATCTGGTCGTTTCCGCCGGATACTCCGTGCTGGGGCGGTGGCGCGAGAAGTACGACGCCGTCGACACCGAACGCGCTGTGGAGATGCTCGAGAGTCTCGGTGCCGAGCATCTCGCATCTCGCACGTACGGCACCCTCTCGGAAGGCGAACGCAAAAGGGTTCTCATTGCGCGTGCGTTGATGACCGACCCCGAACTTCTGCTGCTCGACGAGCCTGCTGCGGGCCTCGACCTCGGCGGTCGTGAGGAATTGGTGGCTCGGCTGGCCGACATCGCCGCCGACCCGGATTCCCCCGCCACCGTGCTGATCACCCATCACGTGGAAGAGATCCCGCCGGGGTTCAGTCACGCGTTGCTGCTCAAGGAAGGCGGAGTGGTGGCACAGGGCCTGGTGGACGACGTCGTCACCGCCGAGAATCTGACCGAGGCGTTCAGTCAGTCGATCGCACTCGATCGCGTCGACGGTCGGTTCTTCGCCCGCCGCACTCGCGCTGCCGGCGCGCACCGTCGCTAGCGACGTACCGCCGGGTCCCGCCGCGCTGCGCAGCGGTACCTTGCCGATATGAGCTCGAAGAGTGCTGCCGATCTCGTCCCAGCGCGTGATGCCTCGACGGTCATCTTGATTCGGGACGGGCGTTCACGTCCCGAGATCGAAGTGTTTCTTCTCGAACGAGTCGGCGGAATGGCGTTCGCGGGTGGCATGACCGTGTTCCCCGGTGGCGGCGTCGACCTCTCCGACGCGGCAGCGGACGTCCGCTGGGCAGGTCCGCCGCCGTCGTGGTGGGCCGAACGCTTCGGAACCGACGAGGGCAAGGCGCAGGCCCTGGTGTGTGCTGCGGCGCGCGAGACGTTCGAGGAGTGCGGCGTCCTGTTGGCCGGCTCGACGCCGGATTCCGTGGTTGCCGACACTTCTCCGTTCGCTGCGGAGCGGGGCCGTCTCGAGCGTCGTGAGCTGTCGTTCGCCGAATTTCTCACCGCACACGACCTCGTCCTGCGATCGGATCTGCTGCGGCCGTGGTCGCACTGGATCACTCCGGTCGGCGAAGCGCGACGGTACGACACCCGGTTCTTCGTCGCCGTGCTGCCCGAGGGACAGAATGCGGACGGTGAGACCAGCGAGGCGGCGTCGGTCAGCTGGCGCTCGACCGGCGAGGCACTGGCGGATTGGCGCTCGGGACACACGATCCTGCTGCCGCCGACCTGGAGCCAGTTGGATGCCCTGTCTCGGTTCGACACCGTCGCGGAGGTCGTCGCGGACGAACGCGAGATAACCCCGGTCCTTCCTGTATTGACCCGCGAGGACGGCACCGTACGAGTGTTCTTCGACGGCGACGAGGCCTATTACGCCGGAACGCGACATCCCTGGTCCGATCGCAGGCACGACGCCCGGTAGCCTTTCGGCCCATGGCTGAGTTCGTGAATCTCGAAGTATCCGACGGTATCGGCACCATCCGCCTCGATCGCCCACCGATGAATGCGTTGAATCGGCAGGTGCAGGAGGAAATCCGCGCAGCGGCCCGCGAGGCAACGGTGAATGCCGAAGTCAAGGCAGTCATCGTGTACGGCGGCGAGAAAGTCTTCGCCGCCGGTGCCGATATCAAGGAGATGGTGGCCATGTCCGCGTCGGAGATGGCCGAGATCGCCGGAGATCTGCAGTCCGCCCTCGGCTCGCTCAGCACCATTCCCAAGCCCGTGGTTGCGGCCGTGACCGGATACGCACTCGGGGGTGGGCTGGAGGTCGCCCTGGGTGCGGACCGTCGGATCGCCGGCGACAACGCGAAGTTCGGCGTTCCCGAGGTGCTGCTCGGTGTCATCCCCGGCGGCGGCGGAACGCAGCGGCTGGCTCGGTTGGTCGGCCCGAGCCGTGCGAAGGACATGGTCTTCACCGGCCGCTTCGTCGGTGCCGAGGAAGCGCTGCGCATCGGATTGGTGGACGAGGTGGTGGCGCCGGACGAGGTCTACAACGCCGCCCGCGCCTGGGCGATGCAGTTCACCGCGGGCGCGTCGCGGGCACTCGCCGCGGCGAAAGCGTCGATCGATCAGGGACTCGACGTCGACCTCACCACTGGACTCCGCATCGAGGCTCAGCAGTTCGCGGCCCTGTTCGCCACCGAGGATCGCACCATCGGGATGACGTCCTTCGTGGCCGACGGCCCGGGCAAGGCGACCTTCACCGGACGGTGATTCGGCAGCCGTCCACAGAGAAAAGTTGTTCCACAGCTACTGGATAGTAGGCTCGCCTGATGACTGCAAGCCCCCACGACGGTGTCAATCGATCTCTCTCGAATGTGACGCCCTTGGTCTCGGCCGACGCCGGTGACCGCCAGGTCGATCCAGCCCCGAACCCCCACGCCACTGCCGAGCAGGTCGAGGCTGCACGGTCGGACACCAAACTGGCGCAGGTTCTGTACCACGACTGGGAAGCCGAGACCTACGACGACAAGTGGTCGATCTCCTACGACGAGCGATGCATCGACTATGCCCGTGGCAGGTTCGATCAGGCGGTGTCCGGTGACGCGTCGGCGCAGTCCGCGCTGCCGTACGGCCGCGCCTTGGAGTTGGGCTGCGGAACCGGTTTCTTCCTGCTCAATCTGATGCAGGCGGGTATCGCCGACAAGGGCTCCGTCACCGACCTGTCCCCGGGAATGGTGAAGGTTGCGCTGCGCAATGCCGAGCACCTCGGTCTCGATGTGGACGGGCGCGTGGCCGACGCAGAAACCATCCCGTACGAGGACAACACCTTCGATCTGGTCGTCGGGCACGCTGTGCTCCACCACATCCCGGACGTCGAGCAGTCCCTGCGCGAGGTGCTGCGCGTACTCAAACCCGGCGGGCGCTTCGTCTTCGCGGGCGAACCGACCACAGTCGGCAACTTCTACGCTCGCTGGCTCGGTCGCATCACCTGGGAAACGACCACTCGCGTGACCAAGCTGCCGTTCCTGGCGAGCTGGCGCAAGCCTCAGGAAGAGCTCGACGAGTCCTCGCGAGCCGCTGCGCTCGAGGCCGTCGTGGACCTGCACACGTTCGATCCCTCCGATCTCGAGAACATCGCGTTGTCGGCCGGTGCCGAGCACGTGCAGGCGAACACCGAAGAGTTCGCCGCCGCGCTGCTCGGGTGGCCGGTGCGCACGTTCGAGGCCGCAGTTCCCGCGGGCAAATTGGGCTGGAACTGGGCGAAGTTCGCCTTCGGCGGCTGGAAGACGCTCAGTTGGGTCGACGAGAACGTGTTGCAGCACGTCGTACCGCGCGGGCTGTTCTACAACGTGATGATCACCGGCACCAAGCCCGCTCCTCGCGCTTGATCGGCTCGGACCGCCGCACACTCTGCGCTCGAGTCCGCTAGTGGGCTACGAATTCACCGGCACCGACCTCGACTTCCTCCGAAGCGAGGCCGGTGCCGGTGCTCTTGCTGCGGTCGACGATCTCGAGCTCGGCGCTCGAACGTCGGTGCGAGACACGGCCTGGGTGCGCACTCGCTTCCCCGACCATGCGAGTGCACTGATCGAAACCGTGACGGTCCGGCGCAAGGCCCGAGTGAAGTTGCTCGACTCCGATCACTGGCTGGTGACCGACGAGGCCGTCCAGCAGGCGACTCCGACGATGGTCGCACGCAGACGCGCGACTCGGCTGGCCGGCCGTCGGGTGCACGACGTCACGTGTTCGATCGGTAGCGAATTAGCCGCACTGGTCAGCACGGCCGATGTGGCAGTAGGCAGCGATCTCGACCCGATTCGGCTGCGCATGGCCGCACACAACGTCCCGGGTGCCACCGTGCTGCGGGCCGACGCGCTGACGCCCATCACTCGGGGAACCGTCGTCGTTGCCGATCCCGGACGCCGAGCGGGCGGCCGTCGACGCCACGATCCGGCAGCACTACAACCTCCGTTACCGGACCTGTTCGACGCCTATCGCGGCCGAGATCTGGTCGTCAAATGTGCTCCCGGCCTGGATTTCGACGCCATCGATTGGACCGGCGAGATCGAGGTGGTCTCGCTCGACGGGGGAGTGCGTGAGGCCTGTCTCTGGTCGGAAGGGTTGAGCGAGAACGGTGTTCGGCGTCGCGCGTCCGTTCTCCGGTCCGACGGCAGTGTTCTGGAATTGACCGATGCCGAGTCCGACGACATCCCGGTTCGGCCGCCGGGGCGCTACATCGTCGACCCCGACGGCGCAGTGGTCCGGGCCGGTCTGGTTCGGCACTACGGTGCCAGATTCGGTCTGTGGCAACTCGATCCGAGGATCGCATATCTGACCGGCGACACGATCCCCACCGGGGTGCGCGGCTTTCCCATTCTGGAGCAGACGAAGTTCTCGGAAAAAGTGCTTCGGCAACAACTGAATCGGTTGGACTGCGGCTCGGTGGAAATTCTGGTCCGCGGAGTCGACGTCGATCCCGCGATACTGCGGCCCAAGCTCAAACTTCGCGGATCCGTGGCACTCTCGGTGGTGATCGCCCGAGTCGATCGGTCCGCGGTGGCGTTCGTCTGCGCTCCCGGTGCCGTCGGTCAGCCGGTGTAGGTGAAGATCTCGCCGAGATAGCTCGCCGTGACGACCTGGCCGTCCGGTCCGATGGACGTGCCGACAGTGGTGCCGACGACGTCGGGAACGGGCTGCACGTCCACCGTCTCACCGGTGGCTGCATCGAACGAGAACAGTGCAAGTCCGTCGTCCTCACGGACGACGGTGTGCCCACGCCCGTCGGCGGATTGCGCTGCGCTGCCTGCCTGTTCGACGTCGTCGCGCACCCAGACTCGCTCGACCGAATCACCGTTGTCGCGCAAGCCGACGAGAGTGCCGTCGCCGCCCGACGGCACGATCGTGCCGTCCGAAGCGATCGAGGGACTGGCACCGATGCCGAGCCCGGTGCCCTCGGTCCACTTCTGTCGACCGTCGGCCGAGTCGAACGCGGTCAGCCTCCCGTCGACATCGGCCAGGTAGACCGTCGATCCGTCCTCGGACAGCACCGGACTCGACGCGACTCCGGCGGGCAGCAGGTCCGAGGACCAACGCTCGGTGAGTCCGGGGGAACCGTCGCGGTCGTACTGCAGGGAAACGAGCTGTGGCGCAATCGAACCCGGACGCCACAGCGTCAGGTAGATCGTTCCGGTCGCGCTGTCGACCGCCGGCGCAGCGGGCACGGGGCATTCGGATTCACCCGAGGTGCACTGCGCGAGTCCGGTATCGACCGGGAGAAAATCGGTGTTCGGGTCGGTCAGGAAGTTCGGCGTCGGAACCAGATCGAGTATCGGCACCCGAAGCTGCCCGTTCTGCGAATCCAGCACGCTGACCTGGCCCATCTGGGTGATCGAGAGCACGCTGCCGTCGCCGAGGAACTGGGCGGACTTGGGCACTCCGTACACCGGTGTGCGCCACCGCAGTTGTCCGTGGTCGTTGTACGAGTTCATGCCGCCGTCGTCGCCGATGTAGACGTTGATCGCCGAATCGACGGTAGGAGTGGCGGTGACGACGGACGGCCCGACGCGATTGCACCAGCGCTTGCGCGCAGACTCGATCTCGAAGGAGAAGAGGTTGCAGCCGGATTCGGTGGCAGCGGTGACGAACATCTGACCGGTGGATCCGATGGAGACCGGCGAGGTCACGGGGCCGCCGGTGGGGCGCGTCCAGTCCAGTGACAGAGGAGTTGCGACCGACACCGCGGTAGCAGCGCTGTTGTGGGAATTCGCCTGCGCCGCAGGCCACGAATCGGGGGACAGCGGTTCGATGGCCGACGTGTCGGTGCCGCAGCCGCTCACCAGTGCCAACGCTGCCGCTACTGCAGTGACCCTTCTGCCGGTCCTGCCCTTGGCCCTGACGCCGCGCATCGATCGCTCCCCATGCTTCGAGTCCGTGCCCGACATGGTGCCGGGCCGTGCTGTTGTTCGACTCGCCGACGAACAACAGTCGACAGGCAACCCTAGCCCGCGCGAGGGTGGCGGCAGAGAGGGGGCGAACGAGAAACTAGGGTGAACGTCCATGACGAGTATGTGGAACGCGCCGCTGCGAACACGCTGGCGCGGGTCGAGGCGACGCGACACCGAACAGGCGCGGTTCCTCACGCGCGCGTCCCTCGACTGGGTGCTCGCCAACAAGGCGTACACGCCCTGGTACCTCGTTCGGTACTACCGCCTCGCGAAGTTCAAGCTCGCCAACCCGCACGTGATTCTCAAGGGCATGGTGTTTCTCGGCAAGAACGTCGAGATTCATTCCACACCCGAGCTCTCTCGGCTCGAGATCGGCCGGTGGGTTCACATCGGCGACGGCAATGCCATTCGCTGCCACGAGGGTTCGCTGCGGATCGGCGACAAGGTGGTGTTCGGCAAGGACAACGTCGTCAACACCTACCTCGACATCGAGATCGGCGCGTCGACGCTGGTGGCCGACTGGTGCTACATCTGCGATTTCGATCATCGGATGGACGATGTGGACATGCCCATCAAGGATCAGGGAATCGTCAAGGGGCCGGTGCGAATCGGACCGGACACGTGGATCGCGGCCAAGGTGACGATTCTGCGCGAAACCAGGATCGGGCGTGGCTGCGTGCTCGGTGCCCATGCCGTGGTCAAGGGCGAGATCCCCGATTACAGCATCGCCGTCGGCGCGCCGGCCAAGGTCGTCCGCAATCGCAAGGTCGCCTGGGAGGCCGGTGCCGCCGAACGCGCGAAGTACATTGCCGCGCTGGAAGATATCGCTCGCAAGAAGGCTCTCGGACAGGCCGAGGCGGCGCGGGAGAACTGACCCTGGCTCAGGTACGGCCGGGGAGAGCGCGTTCGACTATGTGCGGGCGGCCCAGCGGATGTCGAACTTTGCGCTTGGCTTCCAGATAGACCTGGGCCGTCGATTCGGCGACGTGCTTCCAGTCGAAATCCACGGTGAGGCGTTCGCGGGCGGCCACGGCCCGTTCCTGCGCGGCGTCGGCGTTGTCGAGAACTGTGCGAATGGCCGCGGCCAGCCCGCCGACGTCGGCAGGTGCGAAGGACAGGCCCGTCACACCGTCGACGATCGCCTCACCGAGACCACCCGCGGTCGACGCGACCAACGGGGTGCCCGCCGCCGCGGCCTCGAGAGCGATGATGCCGAAGGGCTCGTACCGACTGGGTAGGACGATGGCGTCGGCCCCGTGCAGCCATCCGAGCAGTTCGGCGTGATCCAGATTGCCGAGGAAAGACACCGCTCGGGCGACGCGGTGGGTGCGCGCCAACCCTGCCAACCAGGCGAACTGCGTTCCCTCGCCGGCGATGTGCAGGGTGGTTCCCGGGTGGCTTCGTCGAATGCGCGGGAGGGCCGCGATGGCGTCCTGGATGCCCTTCTCGTACTCGAGCCGGCCGACGTAGAGCAACTTGGCCGGCTCCGATCGAGGCTCTCGTCGCCGAAAGTGCCAGGTGGATCGGTCGATTCCGTTGCGAATCACCTTCACCGCCGACTCGGGTACTCCGAACAGGGTGGTGACCTCGTCCTTCATCGACGACGAGCACGTGATGACCGCGTCGGAATCGTTGGCGAGCCACCACTCGATGGAATGCACCTGACGGTTCACGGGGCCGGAGATCCAGCCGCTGTGTCTTCCGGCCTCGGTGGCGTGGATGGTCGAGACCAGCGGCACGTCGTAGAACTCGGCCAGAGCGATCGCGGGGTGCGCGACCAGCCAGTCGTGAGCGTGGACGACGTCGGGCTGCCAGCCCTCGCCCAGTCCCGGTTTGCCCAGCGCGACGCCGGCGCGCACCATCGCATGGCCCATCGCGAGAGTCCACGCGAGCATGTCCTCTCCGAAGAC
This sequence comes from Rhodococcus sp. ARC_M5, assembly GCF_022810405.1. Classification (GTDB taxonomy): domain Bacteria; phylum Actinomycetota; class Actinomycetes; order Mycobacteriales; family Mycobacteriaceae; genus Rhodococcoides; species Rhodococcoides navarretei. Next base: position 26,814 of record NZ_JALGQE010000001.1, on the reverse strand, counting down.
GAAGTGCGCCGGATCCTCGGCGACGGCGACCACCAGTACGCCGTCTTCGATGTGGTGTGACGTCGGATGGGTGGCGGCGTCGGTTCCGGTGGGTCGGCGCGAGAGTACGACGACTTCGTGGCCGCAGCGGACCAACTCGGTCGCCAGATGATGAACGTGCCGACCCAGGCCGCCGACCACCACGGGTGGGTACTCCCACGACACCATCAGAATCCTCATCGAGGCCCCCCTGCACTTATTCGCTCGTGGGCACCGGGCAGCCGGCGCGCGTCCAATGCAGGGAACAATCCGTCCGCGCGGTTCCACTGCTGCGCCAAGTCGTTCGCCCTGGCAGGCGATTCGCTCGCGGTGGCGGCGGCGATCTCGCGCAGCGCGTGCGCGTGGACGTGCGCCCGCTCCCGTGCATAACCTGCGGCGGAATCCTTGCTGACCATGAACGCCCAGTCGCTGGCTACGGCCATCAGTGTCTCACGCAGTATCTGATCGTTGACCCGATTGCGCGGTTCGGGTCCACCGGTGCGACGCTGTTCCTCCCTGGCGCTGTCGATGGCGTCGAGAGCGGTCCGGGAGACCTCGGAGTTCAGCGCCACCAGGTCGGCGACGTCGTCGCCCGCCCACACCCGCCAGTCCTTGCCCGATCCCCACGAGGAATCCTGCAGTTCGAGTGGTGCACCGACGTACCCATGCTCGCGCGCGTCGTTCAGCGTGCCGACGGTGATTCCGGCGGCCGGGAGTGCACGCATGAGCTTCTCCAGCCACTGCGGGCCCTCGTGCCACCAGTGTCCGAACAGCTCGGTGTCGAATGCGGCCACGACCAGAGCGTCGCGGCCGATTCGCTCGGATTCGGAGATCAGGCGCCTGCGCACCACATCGACGAAGTCGGCGACGTGGCGGTCCACCGTCGCCGCGGCACGCTCGGGGTCGTAGGGCGCCTTGTCGTGCGAGGCGACCGTGCGGCCGGTGACGCGTGCAGGCTTGAGTCCGGTGTCGTGATCGTAGGTGTGGAAGTCCCGATAGGCACCGTGGCCGGGATAGCCCGATTTTGGTGACCAGACGCGGTAGCTGACCGGCAGGTCGCGTCCGAACGCGACCACGTCGGAGTCCCACACCGGCGTGCCGAGGGAGGTATCGCCGCGCATCGCGGGCCCGTCGACCATGAAGTGCGAGACCCCGGCCGCGGCGTACTCGGTCTCCATGCCGGGGGTGAAACCGCACTCGGGCGCCCAGATGCCTCTAGGCGTTGCACCCCACCGGGCGCGGGCATCGAGCAGGCCCTCCCGGAGTGAGAATGCACGGAGTCGAGGATCGAGCAGCGGCTGGAACGGGTGTGCCAGCGGTCCGCCCAGCAGTTCGACGGTCCCGGCGTCGATCAGCGGCCGCAGTACGGCGGACCCACCGTGCCGCCACCGGGTCTCGAACCGATCGAGCGCGGCGGCGGAACCTCGGTGCTCGCGAACCGACAGATCTCGGTCGGTCGCCTCGTGGGCCCGCAGCTGCCAGTTGCCGAGCCAGTGGTGCATCCCGGACAGGCAGTGCGGATCGTCCAGCTGGGCGGCCAGCACCGGGGTGATCCCGAGCGACAACACGTTGGTGTGGCCTTCGTCGGCCAGTCGCTCCAGAGCCGCGGTGAGCGGCAGGTAGCAGTCCGCCCATGATTGATACAGCCATTCCTCGCCGACGGGCCAGCGCCCGTGATTGGCCAGCCACGGCAGGTGGGAGTGCAGCACGAGGGAGAACATGCCCGGCACGGTGGCACCGGATGTCACCCGATCACCGCGCTCGAGCTCTTGGTGGCGACGGCGACCAGGTCGAGGCTGGCGTCGATGTTTTCGGCGGTGATGTCGAAGTCGTCGATCGAGATCGCCGCGACGTCCGCGGTGAGCTCCTCGGGCCAGGGTTCGCCGGCCAGGGCTCGTTCGATCTGGGCGTCGATGAACGAACCGCCGTGCTTGGCGTCGAGGGCGGCCAGCGTGCGGCCGTGCCGAACCCCGGTGAGTTCGTCGACCTCGAGCCGAGCGTCCACGAGGAGCTCGGTCAGTTCGCCCGCATCGAGCTCGCGGGTGTGGAAGGGGTTGAGCGGAGTGTCGCGGCCGGGGGAGAACGTGATGCGGTTGGGCGTGCTGATCAACAGAGTTCCTCCGGGCTTGAGGACACGGTGCACCTCGGCGAGAAACGCGCCCTGGTCCCAGAGGTGCTCGATCACCTGGAAGTTGACGACGACGTCGATCGAGGAATCGGCGACGGGAAGGCGGTCGAGGTTGCCGCGCAGCATCGTCACCCTCGGGTAGCGCGCGCGCACGTGTTCGGCAGCGGACGCGTCGTAGTCGAGGCCGAGGACATGCGCCGCGACATCGGCAATCATGTTGGCTCCGTAGCCTTCTCCGGATCCGGCTTCGAGGACGGTGCGGTCTCGGCAGCGTTCGACCAGAGCGCGGTAGACCACCTCGTGTCGGCGGAACCAGTAGTTCTCCTCGGTGATGCCGGGCACCGTGCGCTCCCCGGTGAGGGGGAGTGGTTCCGGTGCCGGTGCCTGAGCCGATGAATCGTTCACCGACGGAAGGTTAGTGGAGGCGCGGGTGAGGTAAGCCAACGTGGTCTCCATAACAGTCGGGGCGCGGATGTATGGTCGGACAGGCAGGGAGGCAAGTTACCCACGAGTAACTACGGTGAGGTAACCTCGTCCCAGACCGTAGAACTGCAGTAACCGTTAGAACACTCACGATCAGCAGAACATGACCAGGAGGTCGACGCAGACCCATGACGAACATCGTTGTTTTGATCAAGCAGGTTCCAGACACGTGGTCCGAGCGCAAGCTCACCGACGGTGACTACACCCTCGATCGCGAGGCTGCCGACGCCGTCCTCGACGAGATCAACGAGCGGGCCGTCGAAGAAGCACTGCTCATCAAGGAAGCTCAGGGCGGTGAGGTGAAGGTCCTGTCCGCAGGCCCCGATCGCGCCACCGACGCCATCCGCAAGGCTCTGTCGATGGGTGCGGACAGCGCAGTGCACCTCAACGACCCCACTCTGCACGGCTCCGACGCGATCCAGACCGGATACGCCCTGGCCGCAGCGCTGGGCAATGTCGCGTTCGAGAACGACGAGCCGGCCGATCTCATCATCGCAGGCAACGAGGCCACCGACGGTCGTACCGGTGCCGTTCCCGCGATCATCGCCGAGTACCTCCAGATCCCGGCCCTGACGCAGCTGCGCAAGCTCACCGTCGCCGACGGCAAGGTCAGCGGCGAGCGGGAGACCGACGAGGGCATCTTCGGCCTCGAGGCCACGTTGCCCGCCATCGTGAGCGTCACCGAGAAGATCAACGAGCCGCGCTTCCCGTCGTTCAAGGGCATCATGGCCGCGAAGAAGAAGACGGTGCAGACCATCACACTCGCCGACATCGGTGTCGAGGACGGCATCGTCGGTGTCGACAACGCGGGCACGACAGTCACCTCGTCCACCCCGAAGCCTCCCAAGACTGCAGGCGAGCGGCTCACCGACGAGGGCGACGGCGGCGACAAGATCGCCACCTACCTCGTCGGCCAGAAGATCATCTGATCCCGCCCCACCGAGCAATCGAAGACAAACGAGGAGCAAGTCATGGCAGAAGTACTCGTGCTCGTGGAGCACGTCGAGGGAACACTGAAGAAGGTCAGCACCGAGCTGATCACCGCTGCTCGCGCGCTGGGTGAGCCGTCCGCGGTCGTCACCGGCCCGGTCGGCACCACCGACAAGGTCGCCGACGCGCTGACCGAAGCCGGTGCCGAGAAGATCTACGCCGCCGAATCCGACGCAGTCGACGGATTCCTCGTCACCCCGAAGGTCGACGTGCTGTCGGCCCTCGCGGAGTCGGTCTCGCCGGCAGCGATCATCACCGCGGCCACGATCGAGGGCAAGGAAGTTGCGGGCCGACTCGCAGCACGCCTGGGCTCGGGCTACCACAACGACGTCGTCGCGATCAACGGCGACGGCAGTGCCGTCTACTCCATCTTCGGTGGCGCGTTCACCGTCGAGGCCAAGGCCAACGGCGATGTCCCGGTCATCTCGCTGCGGCCCGGAGCGGTCGAGGCCGAGCCGAAGGCCGGTGCGGGCACCCGCGAAACCGTCGAGGTCCCCACGCAGGAAGAGGGGGCCGTCAAGGTCACCTCGCGTGATCCGATCGTCGGCGGCGACCGTCCGGAGCTCACCGAGGCATCGGTCGTCGTCTCCGGCGGACGTGGTGTCGGCAGCGCCGACAAGTTCACCGTCGTCGAGGACCTCGCCGACTCGCTGGGTGCCGCAGTGGGTGCCTCGCGCGCTGCCGTGGACTCCGGCTACTACCCGGGCCAGTTCCAGGTGGGCCAGACGGGCAAGACCGTCTCACCACAGCTGTACGTGGCACTGGGCATCTCCGGAGCCATCCAGCACCGTGCAGGCATGCAGACCTCGAAGACGATCGTCGCGGTCAACAAGGACGAGGAAGCGCCCATCTTCGAGATCGCCGATTACGGCATCGTCGGTGACCTCTTCAACGTCGCACCGCAGCTGACCGATGCAGTGAAGAAGCACAAGGGATAGCCACAGTCGCTGTTCTGCGAGAAGGCCCTCACCGCGTCGACGGTGGGGGCCTTCTCCCGTGAGGCGGGCAACCTTGTTCATGCAAACTCTTCCGACACGTTCCCCCATCGACGCCCGGTAGTCTTCCTGACTCGTTAGACACACCTCATGACCACTTCCGTCATGAGCTCCACTGCATCGATCGTCCCGGCCACCGACCGCTACTCGCTGGTGTTGTCCACCGACCCGGAGCATCGACTCGCGGCGCAGCGTCTGCGCTACGAGGTGTTCGCGTCCGAGCCGGGCTTTTCCATTCCCACCGACACCGACGGCCTCGACGCCGATCGGTTCGACGAATTCTGCGACCACCTGCTCGTTCGAGACACGTGGACCGACACGTTCGTCGGCTGCTATCGCATGTTGCCGCCGCAGGCCGCCGTGTCTGCCGGCGGGTACTACACCGCAACCGAATTCGATATCTCCGCACTCGATCCAGTCGGCATGAATATCGTCGAAATGGGCAGGGCGGCAGTTCATCCCGATCATCGATCCGGCTCCGTGCTCGGGCTGATGTGGGCCGGAATTCTGCACTACCTCGATGTGACGGGATACGAATGGGTGATGGGCTGCGTGTCGGTGCCCATGCAGTCGGCACCCGGGGACCCCATCGGGGCCAACGTTCGCAGTGTTCGAGACCGCCTGTTGGACAAGCACGCTACGCCGATCGACCGGCGGGTCCGGCCGTATGCTCGGGTCGTCGTCGACGGCGTCGATCTGGTCGACATCGAACCCGCACAACGAACGTCGATGCCGCCGTTGATGAACGGCTATCTCCGACTCGGCGCCTCCATCTGCGGTGAGCCCGCACACGATCCCGAATTCGGTGTCGCAGATTTCGTCGCCCTACTCGGCCTGCACGAGGCCAACACTCGTTACCTCGACCGATTGCGCTCGGCCGCAACAACGTTCGAGTCGGGTGTCCGGTGACGCAGTCCATCGCGCACGCTCACGCGTGGCTGCCGTCCTCGCCGTGCAGCGACGGCTGTCTGCCGAAGAACCCACCGACGGTCGGACGCATCGTCCTCGTGCTCCGTGTCGTGCTGGCACTGCTGGCGTTCGGGTTGCTGCCGGTGTTGGTCGTCCTCGGGGTTCCTTTCCCACGGGTTCGCCGTTCGCTGACGCGGATCGGTGCTCGCACACTGCTGTTCGCCATCGGCATCGATCTGACCGTGCTCGACGCCCGGTCCGAGCGGGAACGCTCCCGAACCGCTGCGGGTGCCCTGCACGTCGCCGGTCACATCTCCTGGACCGACGTCGTGGTACTCACCGCGGTTCGGCCGTCGACGTTCGTCGCGCGTGCCGACCTGATCGACTGGCCGGTGCTCGGCCGCCTTGCGCGCGCCATGAAGGTGCTCCCGATCGATCGAGCTCGACTGCATCAGCTCCCCGACGTCGTCGATCAGGTGGCCGACCGCGTCCGCGCCGGTGGTTCGGTCGTCGTCTTCCCCGAGGCCACCACCTGGTGTGGTCGTGCATACGGATCGCTTCGGCCGGCGTTGCTGCAGGCCGCGATCGACTCGGAGACCTGGGTGCAGCCGATTCGGCTGCGCTACCTCGACCGGACCGGCGAGCAGACCACCGCCACATGCTTCGTGGGCGACGAAACGATCGGCGCGTCCATCGGGCGTATCTTTCGACTCCGAGGAGTACGTGCCGAGGTGGAGTTCACGGCCCCGGAGGCACCCGGCGGCGATCGACGCGACCTGGCGCGGCGCTGCGAGGTGGCAATTCGCCGCGACGACGGAGTGGAGCCTGCGGAACGACCCCGGAAGGACGTCTACGACCCTTCAGTGCACGGGGTGATGGCCGAGGCCGAACGCAGCCCGATGTCGCCGACGGTTGCGGCGGCCTGACCGAGCGTCGATCGCAGTGACCGCGGACCCACCTCGCGCGGGTAGGTCCGCGGTCACGACAGCGGGTATCGTCTAGCCTGTCATGCCTTCTGTGCGCAGTACGACTGCTTCCGCCCCGCCGCGGCCACCGGTGTATCTCGATCACGCAGCGACGACCCCGATGCTGCCGAGCGCGATCGAGGCGATGACCTCTGTGTTCGCCACGGTGGGCAACGCGTCCTCGCTGCACACCTCCGGTCGATCCGCTCGGCGTCGAGTGGAGGAATCTCGCGAGTCGATCGCTGCAGACCTCGGCGCGCGTCCCTCCGAGGTGATCTTCACCTCCGGCGGTACCGAGAGCGACAACCTCGCCGTCAAGGGCATCTTCGCGGCTCGGCGGGACTCCGATGCCGCACTGACCAGGATCATCGCCAGCTCGGTCGAGCATCACGCGGTGCTCGATGCAGTGGAGTGGCTCGTTGCGCACGAAGGTGCACGTGTGACCTGGCTCCCGGTCGACACCGAGGGACGGGTCACCGCCGATGTGCTGCGCGCCGAATTGGCCTTGCATGCAGACGAGACCGCGCTGGTCACGGTGATGTGGGCCAACAACGAAATCGGCACCGTCATGCCGATCGCCGAGCTCGCTTCCGTGGCCGCCGAATACGGGGTTCCGATGCACAGCGATGCGGTCCAGGCGGTCCCGCATCTGCCCGTCGATTTCGCCGAGAGCGGTCTGTCCGCACTCAGTATCGCCGCACACAAGTTCGGCGGCCCCCAAGGCATCGGCGCGCTGCTGCTCGGCCGCCAGGTTCCGTGTGTTCCGCTCTTTCACGGTGGGGGACACGAACGAGAAGTTCGATCCGGCACCCCGGACACAGCAGGCGTCGTTTCGATGGCAGCCGCGCTGCGAACGACGGTGCAGAACTCGGCTCGGCACCGTGCCGAACTGCGAGCGTTGCGCGATCGGTTGATCGTCGGAATCAGAGATGCCGTTCCCGACGCCATCCTCAACGGCCCGGAAGGCGACGACCGACTCGCGGGCAACGTGCACTTCACCTTCCCGGGTTGCGAAGGCGATTCGTTGTTGATGCTGCTCGATGCGGCGGGCATAGAATGCTCGACGGGTTCCGCGTGCACCGCAGGCGTGGCCAGCGCCAGTCATGTACTGATCGCGCTCGGGTGCGATCCCGCTGTGGCTCGCGGATCGCTTCGGTTCTCGCTGGGAGCCGGCTCGTCCGATTCGGACGTCACCACTGTGCTTGCGGCGCTGCCGCAGGTCGTCGAACGTGCTCGTGCCGCCGGACTTGCCGGTGTCGGAGCTCGAGGAGGAAATCGTTGATGCGTGTTCTGGCTGCTATGAGCGGGGGAGTCGACTCGGCCGTGGCCGCGGCCCGTGCCGTGGACGAGGGCCACGATGTCGTCGGTGTGCACCTTGCTCTCTCGACGGCTCCGGGCGCTCTGCGCACCGGATCGCGCGGGTGCTGCTCCAAGGAGGACGCAGGTGATGCTCGCAGAGCTGCCGACGTGCTCGGAATCCCGTTCTACGTATGGGATTTCGCCGATCGCTTCAAAGAGGACGTCATCGACGATTTCGTCGCTTCCTATGCCGCAGGCGAGACGCCCAATCCGTGCCTGCGCTGCAACGAGAAGATCAAGTTCTCCGCTCTGGCGGACCGGGCCCTGGCACTGGGCTTCGATGCCGTGGCCACCGGGCACTACGCGCAATTGCACGACGGAGTCCTACGCCGGGCCGTGGACGCGGACAAGGACCAGTCGTACGTCTTGGCCGTACTGAATCAGGCCCAGCTCTCGCGCGCGATGTTCCCCATCGGAGACACCCCCAAATCGGAGATCCGCGAGGAAGCAGCCGAGCGTGGGCTCGCCGTTGCGGACAAGCCCGACAGCCACGACATCTGCTTCATCCCCTCGGGCGACACGCGCGCGTTCCTCGGCGCACACATCGGTGTGCGCCCGGGCAAGGTCGTCGACTCCGAGACCGGAGCCGAACTGGCAGACCACGAGGGTGTACACGGTTTCACCATCGGGCAACGCAAGGGCCTCGGCGTCGAAGGTCCTGCCGCCGACGGTCGCCCCCGCTACGTCACCTCGATCGAACCCGAGAGTGGCACCGTCATGGTCGGTTCTGCGCAGAAGCTCGACGTCTGGGCGATCAGCGGAGACCGCGCGGTGTGGACCGAGGGCAGTGCCCCGACCGGCCCCATCGAATGTGTCGTCCAGGTTCGCGCACACGGCGGGCTGACCGAGGCCGTCGCCGAGGCCGCGGGCGACGGGATGGAGATCCAGCTGCGGACTCCGCTGACCGGTGTTGCCAAGGGGCAGGCAGCGGTGCTGTACCGCAAGGACATTCACGGAGACATCGTCATCGGCAGTTCGACCATCTCGGGCACTCGATCCGAGCGCGAGTGACCCCGAGCGCTTTCGCAGGGCTGGCGACCGGCATCGGTTCGTGGCCGGGTACGGACATCCGTGAAGCTGCAGCCGTCGTCGTCGGCGAGTTCGCCGAACTTCCGCACCTCGTCGAGCTTCCGGCTCGCGGCCTCGGAGCGGACATGATCGGTCGCACCGGAGCCATCATGGTCGACGTCGAACTCGACGTGCGCACCTCCGGCTATCGCGTGGTGCCACGTCCGATGCTCGCCGGCCGTCGCGCAGCCGATTTTCTCGCCGAGGATCTCGATGTACTCGAGGAACTGTGGGAGGTGTCAGGGCTGCGCGGCAGCGGCCGCACCGTCAAGGTGCAGGCCGCCGGGCCGTTCACGATGGCAGCGCAGGTCGAACTTCGGCACGGGCATCGAGCCCTCACCGATCGCGGGGCCCTACGGCATTTCGCGGAGTCCCTCGGCGAGGGACTGCGTCTGCATTGCGCTGAGTTGGCGCATCACCTGGGAGCCGACGTCGTCGTTCAGCTCGACGAGCCCAGTCTCGCAGCCGTTCTGGCCGGCAGCCTGACGGGCATCACCGGGCTCGATTCGGTGCGGGCAGTCCCACAACCGGATGTTCTCGACCTCCTCGATTCGCTGATCGAGAGGATCGACCTTCCCGTCGCGGTGCATTGCTGCGACGGCGACGTTCCCTTCGATCTGCTTCGCCGTTCGCGTGCCGCTGCGGTCGCCGTCGACGCGACGGCGCTGCGCCGCAGCGACTTCGACGGGGTCGGCGAGCTGCTGCAATCCGGCAAGACGTTGATGCTCGGGTTGATTCCGTCCGAAGACCCCGTGCGGCCGCCCCATTGGCGCGAACTGGCCGAGCCGGGTGTCACGTTGATCGACCGCCTCGGTTTCGACAGATCTGTTCTCGCCTCGCTGATTTCGGTGACTCCTACGTGCGGATTGGCCGGCAGCACACTGGAGTGGGCCCGTCGCGCAACAGGACTCGCCCGGGACGTGGCCGCTGCGTTCGGAGATTCACCGGATTCGTTGTGAGATCGCACAGCGCGTCGGCGTCCTGTGCCGCAGACTTCGCTCCGTTCGAGCCCACGACTTTTAGGGCGTCGAACAGGTGTGACACTATTCACATGGCCGTCGGGGGTCTGTTGAATCGGTGGGAGTTCGAGAAATGGCATCAGGTGGTCGCGATTTCGATGAGGTTGCCTCCCGCCGGCGTTCGGGCAGGCACCGTCGAGGTCTGGTAGCGAAACTGGCCGCGGCCACCTCCGACTGGTATCGAGCGCCGCACGATTTCGAGTGGATCATCAACCACCGATCGACCCGACCGCTGACCGGGATCATTCGGGTCGTGTTCGGCTCGGCGGTACTCATGTACGCGCTCACCTCGATTCTGATGCTGTTCTCCGATCTCGGTCCACGCGGCTCCCTGGCAATCGGGTGGGTCTTCTTCGTACTGGTGATTCAGGTGCTCGTCGCCGCACGGTGCGTGTTGGGCCCGATTCCGGGCAAGAAGTTCTTCGTGGGATTCCTCGCCTTCGGTGACATTCTGACCACGTCGGTTCTGCTGCTCTACGCGCCCGTTGCCTCGCTGATCGGGACGGTGCTCTTCGCCGTCACCGGGGCGTTCTGTACGTACTTTCTCAGCCCTCGATTGCTCGTCGCGCACCTGGTGTGGACCGCGACGTTCATCATCGGGTTCGGCATCCGCGTGTTCGTGGCAGTGATGAACGGTGAGGTCGCGTACATCGATGGGCCTTCGGTGGCAACGGCCACCGTGGTTCTCCTTCTCGCCACCGTCGGAGTACCCGTGTTCGCCCAGGTGGCGTGGACGACGCTGTCCAACGATGCCAAGAGGTCCGTGCTCGACCCGTTGACCGGGGTGTACAACCGGCGCGGCATCGACAGCGAACTGCTCGATCTGTGGCAACAGGCGAACAGAGGGACCATGTCCATGGCTTTCCTCGTAGTCGATATCGACAAGTTCAAGGCCGTCAACGACAACTTCGGGCACAGCCGCGGCGACGAGGTGATCGTTCGAGTCGCCGATCGGCTGCGCCGCCTCGTGCGGCACCAGGGCGGTGTGCTCGCCCGAACCGGTGGCGAGGAATTCCTGGTCGCGATGGTCGGCGACGCGCGGGGGATGGTCGATCTCGGTTTCGACGCGGTTCGGGTGCTCGCCGACCGCCGAGACGAGATCCCCGTCACCGTCAGCGTGGGAATGGCACTGCTTCGCGAGGACTCCGCCCTGTGGGACGTGGGCAAGTCGGTGGTCGGAAGGGCAGCACGGACGGCGGACGCGGCGATGTACCGGTCCAAGCAGTCCGGCGGCAACAGTTTGGTCATCGACGAGATCTGAGAACCCGAACCACCCGCGGCCACCGCGCCGGTGCGCTCGGGTCGGAGCTTCTGCGATGATCGTCCGATGCATCGGTTATCGGACGCCCAACGACGTGGATTGCCCGCCGGAGTGCTGCTGTCGGTGATGGCCTCCATGCTGGGCGGCATCTACGCAGAATCCTTCGTGAACGGTTTTGCGCTGACCGCCGGTATCTGCGCGGTGGCGCTCGTCAGTGCGACGCTGTTGCTGGGGTTGATGGGGAGATAGTCGGTGCCTGCCTGTCGGTGGGTTCGGATAATCTTCGAGACGTGCCCGAACCGACCGAACTGCCTACAGGAACCGACGATGCCGCCGAGGCTGCCGGAGTCGAACTCGATCCCGCCACCTCCGCCGACCGTGAACGGTGGCAGACGCTGGCCGAGGAAGTACGTGGACATCAGTTCCGTTACTACGTACGCGATTCGCCCGTCGTGTCGGACGGTGAGTTCGACGCCCTGCTGCGCGAACTGAACGATCTCGAACGAGCGCACCCGGATCTGCGCACGGCGGACTCGCCGACCCAACTCGTGGGCGGCGGTTTCGCGACGGAGTTCACCGCCGTCGACCATCTGGAACGAATGCTGAGCCTGGACAACGTGTTCGATCACGACGAGCTTCGCGCCTGGGCCAAGCGGGTCGAGACCGAGGCAGGGTCCGATCTGGACTATCTGTGCGAGGTCAAGATCGACGGCGTGGCGTTGAACCTGGTGTACGAGAACGGCACTCTGGTGCGCGGTGCCACCCGAGGTGATGGGCGTACCGGCGAGGACGTCACGCTGAACGCTCGGACGATCGACGACATCCCCGATACCTTGACCGGCAGCGACGAGTATCCCGTCCCGGAGCTGCTCGAGGTGCGCGGTGAGGTGTTCTTCCGGTTGGAGGACTTCCAGGCGCTCAACGCGGCACTCGTCGAGGAGGGCAAACCCCCGTTCGCCAATCCACGGAACTCGGCGGCAGGCTCGCTTCGTCAGAAGAACCCGGCCGTCACCTCGAAACGACGTCTGGGCATGATCTGTCACGGCTTCGGACGGATGGTCGGCTTCACCCCCGATTCGCAATGGCATGCGTACGAGGCTCTGCAGGCGTGGGGTCTGCCGATCTCCACCCACACTGCGCGCGTGCAGGGCATCGACGCCGTCATCGAGAAGGTCGACTACTGGGACCAGCACCGCCACGACGTCGAACACGAGATCGACGGTCTGGTGGTCAAGATCGACGAGATGTCGTTGCACCGCCGGCTGGGAACGACGTCGCGAGCGCCGCGGTGGGCCATCGCGTACAAGTATCCACCCGAGGAAGTCACCACCACCCTGCTCGACATTCGGGTCAGCGTCGGCCGAACCGGGCGAGTGACCCCGTTCGCGTACATGACGCCGGTGCTGGTCGCGGGTTCCACGGTGTCTCTGGCAACCCTGCACAATGCGTCGGAGGTCAAACGCAAAGGCGTTCTGATCGGTGACACCGTCACGATTCGCAAAGCGGGAGAGGTCATTCCGGAGGTGCTGGGTCCGGTCGCCGATGCCAGGACCGGTGACGAGACCGAGTTCGTCATGCCCACCGAATGTCCGGAATGCTCCACGCCGTTGGCGCCGGCCAAGGACGGGGACGCGGACCTGCGCTGCCCCAATTCACAGTTCTGCCCGGCGCAACGCCGCGAGCGGGTGTTCTTCGTGGCCGAACGGCAGCGATTCGATATCGAGGGTCTCGGATACGAAGCAGCGACGGATCTTCTGGCGACCGGTGCGATCGAGGACGAGGGCGATCTGTTCTCGCTCACCGAGGACGACCTGATGAAGACGGCGATCTTCCGCACCAAGTCGGGCGCGTTGTCGGCCACCGGACGCAAACTGCTCGACAACTTGTCCACCGCCAAGAATCAGCCCCTGTGGCGGGTGCTGGTGAGCCTGTCCATCCGCCACGTCGGCCCCTCCGCCGCACGGGCCCTCGCCGGAGAATTCGGCAGCCTGGAGCGGATCGAGGCCGCGTCCGTCGAGGAGCTGTCGGCGGTGGACGGGGTAGGCGGCACCATTGCGGCCGCTGTCTCCGAGTGGTTCGACGTCGACTGGCACCGGGCCATCGTCGAGAAGTGGCGCAATGCCGGTGTGCGGATGGAGGACGAGCGCGACGCGTCGATCGAGCGCAACCTCGAGGGACTCTCGATCGTGGTCACCGGGTCGCTGACGTCGTATTCGCGCGACGAAGCCAAGGAAGCGATTCTGCTGCGCGGTGGTAAGGCCGCGGGCTCGGTCTCCAAGAAGACCGCGTTCGTGGTTGTCGGCGAAGCCCCGGGTTCCAAGCACGACAAGGCAATCGAGCTCGGCGTACCGGTGTTGGACGAAGCGGGTTTCACCCTGCTGTTGACAGAGGGACCCGACGCGGTGGCTCCGGCCGAACCGGACACGCAGGACTGATCGGGCGCGGACGAGTCAGTTCAGTACAGTCGCGACGATGCCGGCGAGGTATCCGAGTCGGGCCACCTCCGACGGCCGGAATTCCGGACCTCCCGGTCTGCCCAGCATGAGCACGGTGCCGGTGGTGCCGAGGGGAGCAGCGGCGATCTTGGTGTCCATGTCGCGCCACACCTGGGGGACCCACTCTTCGTCGGCATCCAGGGCGGCGGGGGCTGTCAACGGGAACCACGGCAGTTCGGCGGCGTGGGTCTCGGGAGCTCCTGAGCTCCCCACGAGACGGAACGGGCCGTGCGCGTTGGTGGCGACGACTGTGCTCCACCCCACTCGCAGGACGCGGGGAGCGCCGTCGACGAGCACCTGCAGCCGGTCATCGGACGCCGCGGCGACGCGATCGATCAATTCCAGCTCGCGGTGTGTGTCGAGCACGCCGGTGTACGGCCGAATGGAATCGACCCGGACGTCGTCGAGGTTCTCGGCGGCCGTGATCAGCGTGTCGGGAAGCGAACCGGGCGCGACATCGACCACCAGATCGTCGACGGCATAGCCGTCGCCACGTTCGATGACGTCGAGCGAGAGAATGTCCGCCCCGACCGAACCGAGCGCGACGGCCAACGATCCGAGGCTGCCCGGACGGTCCGGTAGCTGGACGCGGAGCAGGTAGGACATGGCAGCTCCCTTGTCGACTTCTGGCGTACTTCGGCCACTGCGAAGGGAACACGGTGAACCCCGGCGCGAGCAATCCTTGCATCTTCGACCTGTCCGGTACCTCGCGCAACGCGAGCCGTGACAATTCTGACACCCGGAGCAGCCGCCAGGCGTGAGTGAAGCCTGCGTAGTGCTGCGCACTAGGCTGGACCGCGTTCGCGAACCTGAACGGTTCGCTCTGCACAAATACGGGGCCGCTTCGGCAGGCTCCGCTCCTACTGTGTGAAAGGGGTCTACGCGGTGCCAGACATCTCCCGCGACGAGGTCGCCCACCTCGCCCGGCTGTCGCGATTGGCTCTCGGCGATGCCGAACTCGACGAGTTCGCCGGCCAGCTGGATTCGATTCTTCATCACGTCAAGGCAGTGGCGGAGGTGGCGACGGACGACGTTCCGCCCACGGCCAACCCCAGCGACATCGTCAACGTGACGCGTCCCGACGTGATCGTTCCCGGCCTGACGCCGGAGCAATCGCTGTCCGGTGCACCGAACGCCGAAGAGGGCCGTTTCGCGGTGCCGCAGATTTTGGGAGAGAGCGAATGACCGACCTGACGAAGCTCGATGCGTCCGAGCTCGCTACCCGTATTCATGCTCGTGACGTCAGCGCGGTCGAGGTGACCCAGGCGCATCTGGACCGGATCTCCGAGGTCGACGGTGACTTGCACGCATTCCTGCATGTCGCGGGAGTCGAGGCACTCTCGGCGGCGACCGACGTCGATGCCGGGCTGTCTGCGGGACAGGCACCCGCGTCGGCCCTTGCCGGCGTGCCGCTCGCGCTCAAGGACGTGTTCACCACCACGGACATGCCGACGACGGCCGGATCGAAGATTCTCGACGGGTGGATGTCGCCGTACGACTCGACGTTGACCTCGAAGCTGCGGGCCGCGGGCATTCCGGTACTGGGCAAGACCAACATGGACGAGTTCGCGATGGGCTCGTCGACCGAGAACTCGGCGTACGGACCGACCAAGAACCCCTGGGACACCACGCGGATTCCCGGCGGCTCGGGCGGAGGCAGTGCAGCGGCGCTCGCCTCGTACCAGGCCCCTCTGGCCATCGGCACCGACACCGGCGGATCGATTCGTCAGCCGGCGGCCCTGACCGGCACCGTGGGAACCAAGCCGACCTACGGCAGCGTCTCGCGTTACGGACTGATCGCCTGTGCGTCCTCACTCGATCAGGGTGGCCCGTGTGGTCGAACCGTGCTCGATACCGCGTTGCTGCACGAGGTCATCGCCGGGTACGACGCGCGAGATTCCACGTCGGTGGACACGGCGGTTCGACCGGTCGTGCAAGCGGCCCGAGAAGGCGCTCGCGGTGACTTGGCGGGCGTTCGCGTCGGTGTCGTCAAGGAACTGCACTCGGACAAGTACCAGCCCGGTGTCATCTCGTCGTTCGACACCGCGGTGGCCACCCTCACCGAGCTCGGTGCCGAGGTGGTCGAGGTGTCGTGTCCCAACTTCGTGCATGCGTTGGCCGCCTACTACTTGATTCTTCCGTCGGAGGTGTCGTCCAACCTGGCTCGGTTCGACGGCATGCGGTACGGACTGCGCGCGGGTGACGACGGCAAGCACAGCGCCGAGCAGGTCATGGCCACCACGCGCGCGCAGGGGTTCGGACCGGAGGTCAAGCGCCGCATCATGATCGGAACGTACGCACTCTCGGCGGGCTACTACGACGCCTACTACGGTTCGGCCCTGAAGGTGCGCACGTTGATCGCACGCGACTTCGATGCCGCATACGAGAAGGTCGACGTGCTGGTGTCGCCGACGACCCCGACGACGGCGTTCCCGTTGGGCGACAAGGTCGACGATCCGATGGCGATGTATCTCAACGACCTGTGCACGCTGCCGACGAACCTCGCGGGCCACTGCGCGATGTCGGTGCCGTCGGGCCTCGCGTCCGAGGACGGGCTACCGGTGGGCCTTCAGATCATGGCCCCGGCGTTCGCAGACGAGCGGCTCTACCGTGTCGGTGCCGCGTACGAGACCGCTCGCGGCGCTCTGAGGTAGTTCGAGGTGCTGCATCGGTGGGCCGTCGATCTGGCTCATCTGCCCCTGCTGTCCGGTGCAGTGCCCGCGGTCGCGTTGACTGCAACCGCTGTCGTCACGGCTGTGCTGCTCGTCGCTGTCGTACTGCGGGTCAGGCGGGGCCGTGCACTGGGAACGGTGTTCGGCCCGCTGAGTGCACTCGGTCTCGTGGCGTCGCTTCTGGTCGCGGCGACGGTGTTCACCAATCTGACCGTCACTCGATACCCGACGGTGGCCGTGGCGCTGGGCCATCGACCGGCAGTCCAGACCGAGGGCATCGGCACGTTGATGGATGTGGACGTGCCCGGCACGGTGTCGCATTTCGCCGCGCGGCCCGCGACCGTCTACCTTCCGGCGTCGTACGACGCCGGAGCGAGCGACCTACCTGTGCTGGTGCTTCTCACCGGCCAACCCGGCCATGTCGTCGACTGGATCGAGGGTGGTCGTCTGGCCCAGACGATGGACGCCTTCGCTGCACGTCACGGCGGCGCGGCCCCGATCGTCGTGGTGGCCGACGGCCTGGGTGACACCGAGGCAAATCCGATGTGCATGGATTCGGACCTCGGAAATGCCGCTACGTACCTGTCCGTTGATGTGCCGCACTGGATTCGGTCGAATCTTCGGGTGTCCACCGATCCGCGAGCCTGGGCGGTGGGCGGGTACTCCTACGGGGGAACGTGTGCGTTGCAGCTGGCGGTGACTGCGCCCTCGGTGTATCCCACCTTTCTCGACATCTCAGGCGAGGACGAGCAACGCCGGGGCACGAGAAGCGAGTCCGTCGCAGCGGCATTCGGCGCGGACACCCCGGCGAACGAGGCGCGTTTCGAGCGCGCGACGCCGCTGGACGTTCTCTCGCGCATCAGCTTTCCCGATTCGGCCGGTGCTTTCGTAGTCGGTGCCAACGACGAGGAGTTCCGACCGCAAACCGAGCGGGCCTTCTCTGCAGCACAGGCTGCAGGTCTCGACGTGCACTACAGCGAGTTGCCCGGAGGGCACTCGATGCAGGTGTGGGCCCCGGCGCTGGAGCAGGAAATGGATTGGCTCGGTGGACGATTGGGGCTGCTCGACTGACGCCCGGACGTGTCGTCACCGACACCGTGGCATGCTCGTACCTTGGTCGGTTCCGTACCGATGGCCGTGACCAGGGTCGACGTCGAGTGCTGCTGCGAGATCTACGGACGTCTGGACGAAGCCGACGATCGGAAGCCACATCGGCGTCGGTGCGTCGGGTCGGGTGATCGACGTGTGCGGCGGTGACCACAGCAGCTCGGCGGACCAGCGAACGACGGGATCGGAGGAATTGGCCACTACCGTTGAGCCCTCCGCGTTCACGGCTCCGGCGGGTGGACCTGCCCAGACGGCACCGCAGACGCTGGGATCGCTGCGCTCGAGCGACACGTACGCGTCGCTTCCCGCCACCGCACCCAAACTCTGGCCGTAGACGATCACGTCGGGCGGTGTCGATTCCGACGCCGCTCGCGCAGCGACCGCACGAACCATTGCGTTCGCGGAGCGGCGCGCGTCGTCCTCGGCGAACAGGAACGTCGCCCAACTGGGCTTGTTCGAGTACTGCACCGCCACCGTGGCGACATCGCCGCCGAACCTGCTCTCGGCTCCGATGACAGCGTTCTCGTCCACCCACCCCGATCCGGTCGGTATCGCGACGACCACGACGCTGCGCTCGAAGGCACCGGCGCGATCCATGTCCGCGACGGCCAATGCGACCCGCCGATCGAGCGTGGGTGCCGAATCGAGCCCCACGTAGGTGCGTACTGTCTCGAGGTCGAGACCACCGGAGACGAACTTCCGGCCCTCTCTGCCGAGGGTGCGCCACGGGACGAGCGAATCCGGTGCCCCGGACCTCGTTGTCGAGCTCGGAGTGGTCACGGCATCGTCGAGCGCCGAATTAGAGGCAGAGAACGAGGTCGACATCGCAGACCAGACGGCTGGTGCGGCAACGAAGTACGCCATGAGACCGGCGATCGCAATCAGGATCACCGATCGATCACCGCCGAGTGCACCGCCGATTCTTGTGGCCGCACGGCCCAGTCCGCAGAGAAGCAGCGCAACACAGATCGCCCCTGCAGCGACGTCCAGTGCGTACCGCCACTCGACCGTGTCGAAATCCATGGCGGCTCGTAGTCGGTTCTGCCACCGAAGATTCGCGACCGACGACGCGATCGCCGTCAGTGTCCCGGCACCCGCCGCCCAGGCCCGCAGGCGCACCCGATCGGGCTTCCGTGAGCCGAGCGCGCGCCGGGCCGACCACATCACGGCGAGTGCACTCGCCATCAGGACACCGGTCAACACGGCTTGGGTGGCGGCCGGCCGTGGGAGCAGCGAAGGAGCGGACGACACCATCACCGCAGCGGTGAGTGCAACGGAGGTTCCGATTCGAGGAACTCGGCTGCCAGTCGACGGCCAAGATGCAGTGTCGACTGTCCGTGCACCGCTTCGCCTGCCGACTGCGGCGACTCCGGCAATCGAGCCGATCATGCGTGAACCGCCGGCTCGGGCATCAGTTCGGCCGACAGTGCGCGTCGGTGCACATACCGGCCGGTTGCGGTCACCGACAGCGCAATCAGCGCGATGCCTGCGCTGCCCGACACGAACGGCAACATGGGTTCGGCCATCGGTGCTCCGAAGGACTGTCGCCAGGAATTGACGTCGACGGCGGTTGACGCCACCGATGCGGCGGCGTCGCATACTCGACGGGATCCGTCGTCGGCCCGGTCCACGCAGGCGGCGTGCATGCGCGTCTCGAGCTGGGCGTCGACCGACCTGCGCCACTGCGGGTCCACTGTTGCTCCCGTGGCAGCGGCGTACCGAATGAGGTCGTAACCCAGATCGTGGGCCTTGCATGCGGAATCGAATTCCGACGGCAGGGGGACGGGCGACGAACAGCCTCCGCGCGGGTTCTCCGCGATGCCGTCCTGCACCCGAGGCCGGTACCCCATCACCGACGTGAAATCGTCGGGAATGCTCAGGACGGCGGTGTCCGGCGACTCGGTGATCAGTGCGTGCAGTGACACCGCAACCGGTGAAGTCGAGTCTGCAGCCGGCGGTGTCGATGCTGCGCCGGTCGTGGACGTGACCGCCACGATCGCTGCCGCCAGGAACGCGAAGTTACGAGAAGTGTTGCTGCTCATGGTGTTCGACGCTAAGGAGCGACGTACCCGTCGAACATCGGACCCAGGTCTCGTTCTGCAGCGCCCGTGGAGGGCGTTCGGAGCGCGACCCGGTACCTGGGTAGTGGACCGAACCGATACTCAGGTATGACGACCTGGTCGGCTCACACTCCTTAAGCTCGGTCCGTGCGTAAGAACAGAGCGACAGAACCCGGCACCGGAGTCGTGCGGCGTCGAGTGCCGACTCGCATTGCCGGCTTCCGCTCGATCGACGTACTGATCGTCACGGTCACGGCGGTGCTGTATTCGATCTCGTGGCCGACATTGCCGTTGACACATGATGTTTCGGGACCGTTGCTGCCGATCGTCGGCGCGCTCGCCGCGTTTCCGTTCGCGTTGATCCGCATCAATCCCGCACTGGGGTGGGCGGTCTCGGCGCTGTCCGCGCTGGTGATTCCGGTGGCATTCGATCGCGTTGCGGGCTACGACTATCCCTGGCAGGTAGTGCACATTCTCGTTCTGCTGTCGTTGTTGTTCGCCGTCGCTCTGAGGTCACCTGCGTCGCTGCTTCTCCTGGCCTGGTCGGCCAGCATGCTCGTGTTCTTCGCCTACATGCCGGGCTCGGACGGCGTCGGCTGGTCGGTGGGTCTGACCGCAGTCGTGGTGTTCGGACTGTTGATCCGCTGGCTCGTTCTCTCCCGCAGGCAGCTCGCGCAGCAAGAGGAAGTCAGTGAACTCGAGCGCACCCGACGCACCGTTCTCGAGGAGAAGGCCAAGATCGCCCGCGATCTGCACGACGTTGTTGCTCACCACATGTCGATGGTCGTCGTGCAGGCGCAGAGTGCGCCGTATCGGCTCGATGACGTATCTGTTGCCGCAGCACAGGAATTCGAGTCGATCGGAGCTACCGCACGGGAAGCGCTCAACGAGATCCGGGGAATGCTGGGGGTCCTGCGCAGCGACGGACAGCAGTGGCAGGATGCGCCGGCACCGAATGCACTGGACCTCGAACGTACCCTGGAGGCGAGTCGCAAGGCAGGTATGGAGGTGCGCTGGACGGTCACCGGTGCGGTCGAATCCATCGCCGACACAACGGGTTTGGCGCTGTATCGCATTCTGCAGGAGTCGTTGTCGAATGCTGCCCGCCACGCCCCCGAAGCCGCAGTGACCGTCGACATCACCGTCGGGCCGAGCACCGTCGTCATGACGGTGGTCAATGCGCCGTCACCGAACACGAGTGTCGGACGCACCGCCGGATCCGACACCGGTGGGCACGGGATAGCGGGCATGCGCGATCGTGCGCGCGCCGCACACGGCTGGCTGCATGCCACCGCGCTGCCCGACGGCGGGTTCGAGGTAGCGGTGCACGTTCCGAACGGCATGCCGATATCGACTGCATCGGTTGTTCGGAACGATCTCGCCTAGGCTGTTGCCCGTGGCTACCACGGTGTTCATCGCCGACGACCAGGCAATGGTGCGGCAGGGTTTCGGTGCGCTCCTCGGCGCTCAGGCCGACATTTCCGTCGTCGGAGACGCCGACAACGGCAGAACGGCGGTCCGGGAGGTCTCCCGGCTGTTGCCCGACGTGGTGCTGATGGACGTGAGAATGCCCGAGATGAACGGTCTCGATGCTGCTCGCGCGATTCTCACCGCATCGCTTCCGTCGCCGGTACGCATTCTGATGCTGACCACGTTCGACATCGATGACTACGTCTACGAGGCGCTGGCTCTCGGTGCGAGTGGTTTTCTGCTCAAGGATGCCCCGGCCGAGGAGTTGATTCGCGGTGTTCGGGTCGTTGCCGCCGGCGAGGCGTTGCTGGCCCCCTCGGTGACGAGACGGCTCATCGCCGACGTCACCTCCCGGCGGGGATCGCGGCGACACGCGTCGCCGCGGCTGAGCGATCTGACTCCGCGGGAACGCGAGGTTCTCGAACTCATCGCCACCGGTATGTCGAATTCGGAGATTGCGGCCTCGCTGTTTCTCGCCGAACAGACCGTGAAAACGCACGTCGGCAAGGTTCTCGCAAAGCTCGGATTGCGCGACCGCGCCCAGGCCGTCGTGCTTGCCTACGAGACCGGCGTCGTCACACCGAAGTGAGGGCCGAACGGTACCGACGCGCGCAGCATCCCACGCCCGATTAGGCTGACGTCCGTCACTGGGTCCGCTTCACGGACCTGCGAGCAGAGAGGCGACAACCGATGCGCATCGGAGTTCTGACCGGAGGCGGCGATTGCCCAGGGCTGAATGCGGTGATTCGCGCAGTCGTCCGCACCGCGGACGCTCGGTACGGCTCCTCTGTCGTCGGTTTCCAGGACGGATGGCGCGGGCTTCTCGAAGACCGTCGGGTGCAGCTGCGTAACGACGACCGCAACGATCGACTGCTCACCAAGGGCGGCACGATGCTCGGCACCGCGCGCACCAATCCGGATGTGTTGCGCGCCGGGCTCGATCGGGTCAAGCAGACACTCGAGGACAACGGCATCGATGTGTTGATCCCGATCGGCGGCGAAGGAACCCTCACTGCTGCCGCATGGTTGTCGGAGGAGGGGGTGCCGGTGGTCGGTGTGCCCAAGACGATCGACAACGACATCGACTGCACCGACGTCACATTCGGCTTCGACACGGCACTGACGATCGCCACCGATGCGATCGACCGCTTGCACAGCACCGCGGAATCCCATCAGCGCGTGATGCTCGTCGAGGTGATGGGTCGGCACGCCGGGTGGATCGCTCTGCACGCCGGCCTGGCGTCGGGTTCGCACATGACGCTGATCCCGGAGCAACCGTTCGACGTCGAAGAAGTCTGCACGTTGGTGCGCAAGCGCTTTCAGCGAGGAGACTCGCACTTCATCTGCGTCGTTGCCGAGGGGGCCAAGCCGCTCGAGGGCTCGATGGAGCTACTCGACGGCGGTATCGACGAGTTCGGGCACGTTCGATTCACCGGGGTTGCCCACCAGCTCGGCGTCGAGATCGAGCGCCGCATCAACAAGGAAGTTCGCACCACGGTCCTCGGCCACGTCCAGCGAGGTGGAACGCCGACGCCGTACGACCGCGTTCTCGCAACACGATTCGGCGTCAACGCGACCGATGCAGCCCATTCGGGGGACTTCGGCAAGATGGTCTCGCTGCGCGGAACCGAAATCGGCCTGGTGTCCTTGGCCGAGGCCACCAAGCAACTCAAGCGGGTACCGCAGACCCGATACGACGACGCCGCCGCGTTCTTCGGCTGAACCGGTGTCATCAGCGCGGTCGGGGCAGCGTCTGCTTCTCCGGGGAGTCACCCGTGCACGGTAGCGAACACGCATGATCACTGGCGCTTTCCTGCCGGAGTGGAGCCTGCGGGAACGACCGACAGTAGGTAGGACATAAACTTGCGTGCATGACTGCTGCAACCGTCGATTTGATCGATTACGACGATGTGCTCGCCAAGTTCGACCCCGTGTTGGGCATGGAGGTCCACGTGGAGTTGGGTACGGCGACCAAGATGTTCTGTGGCTGCCCCACCGAGTTCGGTGCGGAGCCGAACACGCAGGTGTGCCCCGTGTGCCTGAGCCTCCCCGGCGCGCTTCCGGTGGTCAATTCCGCCGCGGTGGAGTCGGCGATTCGGATCGGGCTGGCGCTCAACTGCTCGATCACTCCGTGGGGGCGGTTCGCTCGTAAGAACTACTTCTACCCGGATCAGCCGAAGAACTATCAGATCTCCCAGTACGACGAGCCGATTGCGACCGGGGGCTACCTCGACGTTCTGCTCGACGACGGCAGTACGTTCCGCGTCGAGATCGAACGGGCGCACATGGAGGAGGACACCGGTAAGTCGACGCACGTCGGTGGGGCGACTGGCCGCATCGAGGGGGCGTCGCATTCGCTGCTCGATTACAACCGTGCCGGTGTGCCGTTGGTGGAGATCGTGACCAAGACCATCACGGGAACCGGTGCGCGCGCGCCCGAGGTCGCCCGTGCATACGTCACCGCGTTGCGTGACCTGTTGAAGTCACTGAACGTGTCCGACGTGCGAATGGACCAGGGTTCGTTGCGTTGCGACGCCAACGTGTCGCTGATGGAGAAGACGGCAACCGAATTCGGCACGCGCACCGAGACGAAGAACGTCAACTCGCTCAAGAGCGTCGAGGTTGCCGTTCGGTACGAGATGCGGCGTCAGGCAGCGGTGCTCGAATCGGGCGGCGAGGTGACGCAGGAGACCCGGCACTTCCAGGAGTCCGACGGCACCACCACCGCGGGCCGCAAGAAGGAGACCGCCGAGGACTACCGCTACTTCCCCGAGCCCGACCTGGCACCTGTCGCTCCCGACGCGGCGTGGATCGAGGAGCTCCGGGCGACGTTGCCCGAGCTGCCGTGGTTGCGCCGCGGTCGGATTCAGAAGGAGTGGGGTGTCTCGGACGAGGAGATGCGCGACCTCGTCAATTCCGGTGCGCTCGAGCTCGTCTCGGCTACGGTCGAGGCCGGTGCGTCGGCGCAGGCCGCGCGGTCGTGGTGGGTGTCGTACCTGGCTCAGCAGGCCAACATCGCCGGTGTCGAGCTGACCGATCTGGCCATCACTCCGGCCCAGGTCGCCGAGGTGGCCGCGCTGGTTGCGGACGGCAAGCTCAACAACAACGGTGCTCGTCAGGTGGTGGACGGGGTACTGGCGGGAGAGGGTGAGCCGGCGCAGGTGATGTCTGCGCGAAACCTGGTGCTGGAGAAGGACGACACGAAATTGCAGGCCGCTGTCGACGAGGCCCTGGCCGCCAATCCCGGTGTTGTCGAGAAGATCCGCAGCGGCAAGGTTCAGGCAGCCGGTGCCATCGTCGGTGCGGTGATGAAGGCAACACGCGGCCAGGCCGATGCGGCTCGCGTCAAGGAGTTGGTCCTCGCGGCCTGCGGCCAGTCCTGACCTTCCATATCGACTGCGGCCGAACGTGATACGCGTTCGGCCGCAGTCGTGTCCGGGTCAGTCGAAGCCGCCTCCGCCGCCACCGGGGAACGGCACCTTGACGACGCGGTCATCGGTGGGTCCGGGTGTGGGTCCGGTCTTGTTGACGGTGCCCACCAGGATCTGTCCGTCGGCTGAGCTCGTCGCTCCGCCGAGCTGCCCGTACTCGTCCTGGATCAGCAATGTCGGTTCGGCCGATACCGCGCCGGTGTTGGGGTCCGTCGTCAGTGCCGCAACAGCTCTGGCTGTCGTGAGCGCAACCGCGACGCCGCCCTCGCCCGCTGCACAACCTGCGACACCTGGACGGTCGGGCCATGTCCATACCGGGGAGAACACCGCACCGAGTGTGTCGATGCGCTGCAGGCGATCCTCGAGTGCGGTGCGGTCGGTGACGTAGATGTTCCCGGTGCCGTCGGTGCAGACGTCGCCCGCCGTGCCGATACCGCTGAGTGCGATCTGCGGCCGCGGGGG
Source organism: Rhodococcus sp. ARC_M5 (assembly GCF_022810405.1). Lineage (GTDB taxonomy): Bacteria > Actinomycetota > Actinomycetes > Mycobacteriales > Mycobacteriaceae > Rhodococcoides > Rhodococcoides navarretei. The sequence goes on along the minus strand of NZ_JALGQE010000001.1, from coordinate 1,922 downwards.
ACTCGGTGTCGGGGACAGCGAGGTCACCCGTAACAACTTGCCGGACAGGGAGTTCGGGCTTGCAGCCGCAGCCGGATCACCGTTGTCGCCGGTCAGTACCAGTAGTTCGTTGGGAGTGTAGAAGTCGATCGCCCCGCGATTGCCCGTTGCGCCGCGGGGAATACCGGTCAGGATGTCCTTCGGGACATCGCCCTGGGCGAGTCGGACCACCCTGGTGTCCGAGGACGTGGTGATGAGGGCGTAGAGCAACCCGTCCTCGATGTACGTCGGAGACAGTGCGATGTCGAGAAGGCCACCGTCGCCGGTGCCGTCCACGTCGATGCGTGCCACTTCGACGGGTGTCCGGTTTGCCGCGACCTCCATGATGCGACCGGTGCGACGCTCGGCAACCAGAGCCGCCTGACCGTCGGGGAGTGCGACGAGCCCGCCCGTGGTGTCCAGGCAGGTCGCGATGACCGCCGGATCGGGGTCGACACACGGACCGGATGGCGGGGGCGGTGAGTTGGGATCGGCCGGCGGCGTCGTCTCGCTGGGCGTCGTCGGCTCTAGCTCGGCCGCGCCCACCTCGGGCGCAGGAGTGAAGGGTGATGAATTCGAGTCGTCGAAACGGGCGCACCCGGCGAGCAGGGCAGCGGTCATCGACAGGGCGACGACAGCAGCGGTTGCAGTTCGTGGCGACGCTCCGACCGGCTTCATGCTTCGAACGGTACGGAACGTCCGGGAAGACTCGCCACGCGGCCGTGAGCGTCGACGTCGGTGTGGAGGGCACATCGGCTCTAGTGTGGAGAGGTGACCGATACACCGCGCGACCCCAACCGGCCGGATACGTCGTACGAACCGGCCGAGAGCCCGTACGACAATCCCACGGAGAAAATTCCTCCCTCGCGCTCCACCTCCGAGACGTCCGCGTCCGACAGCACCGATACCTCCGGTACACCGACCACGGCGTTCGGCGCTCAGCGCTCGGACCGGCTGCCTCGAACCGACGACGAACTCGACTTTCCGAACTCGTCGTCCGACGCACGCTCGGCCGATGCGCAGCCCACGGAGAAGATGCAGACCTATCGCCCGTCGGCCTTCGCCGACGCGCCGACCGAACGCCGGTCTGCCTCGGACAGTACGTCGTCGAATGCGTACTCCGATCGCTCCACCGAGTACCTCGGTACGTCCGCAGGTGGCGCAACTGCGGCCGCCGTCGCCCCCGAGCCCGAAATTCGCACCGAGACCGTCGAGGTTCCCGCGCGCCGCGGCACCACCGATCTGGGCCTGTTCGTACTTCGCGTGGCAATCGGTGCGGTCTTTCTCGGCCACGGCCTGCAGAAGCTCGTCGGCTTGTGGAACGGCCCCGGTCTCGACGGATTTCAGAACCTGCTGGAGGATTCGGGATTCCGCTATTCGGAGATCCTCGCGATCGCGGCCGCAGCAGGCGAAACCCTCGGCGGCGCGCTGCTGATTCTTGGCCTGGCAACTCCGCTTGCCGGCGCGGCTGTACTGGCGACGATCATCAACGCGTGGTGCTTCAAGCAGGCCGTCGAGCCAGGATTGCAGTTCTCCGGCACCGGCGGCGTCGAATACGAGACGGTTCTCGGATTCGCCGCAGCCGCGCTGATCCTCACCGGCCCGGGACGCATCTCGTTCGACGGACGTCGCGGATGGGCAACCCGACCGCGGATCGGCTCGTTCCTGGCGCTCGCTATCGGCATCGCAGCAGGCGTGTGCATCTGGATCTTCCTGAACGGGGCCAACCCCGTCGTCCGCTGACCTCGAACACCGGTACAACCCAGGTGAGCGGAAGTTCGTGACGGGTTCACGTGGTCGTCGCAACGAGCAGTCGTTTGTTGTACTCCTCGAGGGGAGTATCCCATCCCAGGGTTTTTCTGGGGCGGTTGTTCAGTAGCGCGGCGACCTCGTCGAGCCGTTCG
>NZ_JALGQE010000019.1 GCF_022810405.1 Rhodococcus sp. ARC_M5 | reverse complement strand
TGAACTTCTACAACACTCGACGTAGGCACTCCACGATCGGAATGCTCAGCCCCCACAATTACGAACAGTCACTGAACGCGCCGATTATGGCCGCGTAGCCACTGTCCACTTTTCGGGGTGAACCTCAGTCGGCATCGTCGTCGAGCAGGCTTCCCCAGTGCTGCCGGATCTTCTCCGTGAGCTCGTTCGCGGCGTCGAGGAAGGCAACTTGTGAATTGAACTGCCGGTCTGTGACGGCGTGTTCTCGCTCCTGCTCCCGTTGCTTTTTCGCAGCTCGATTGGTTTGTATGTTGGCGAGCAGTGTCACTGCGCCGCCGATTGCTGCGCCCCCTCCGGCACTGATTGCCCCGATCCACCCAACAGCGATGTCCATATCCATTGGGGTACCCAAGCACGCAGCGGGACGCAATGGACCTCGAACAGCCCTTCTGGCTGGGGTAGCTCAAGAAGAGCGAAGCCCCACCCCCAGGGTGGGGGCGGGGCTTTGGCGGGGCTGTGACTATCGGTCACCTTTTTCGGTACTGACTTCGACACCGGCGCTGCGGTCACCCTTGCGGGCCTTCGGCGATAAAGACGCGCCTGCGACAGGAGCGCCGATCGGGTGGGCGTTGTCTCGATCAGCGGCTAGCCGGGCTGCGATGGCATCGGGATCGACGCCGGCGGCTGTCAGCGTCTCCGTCAGTGCGTCGCGGCGTTCCTTCGAGTCGTACTTGAATGGGACCGCAGGCGGCGCTAACGCTGATATGACATCGACGTGGGGACGTCCTGCGGTCGTCCATTCCCCGATCAGTTCCGTTCTGGCAGTGAGGTAGTCCTCCCGGTTCGCCGACGCCTCGCTCTGCGCGAACTGAGCTGCAAGTGCGGGCGCGTGGTCTGCGGCCCATCCTTTCGACTGGGCTACCTCCCAGCCGGTGATGATGGTTTCGCGTGCAGCGTCCTGTCGGCGGCCGACTGTGTCGACGTAGCGTTCGGCGTCGCGGGGTACAGCCTGTTTGGCCCACTCCAACGCGTCCGCGAATTCCTGCTGTTCGCGAGGTGAGGGTGAGGGCTCTTGCGCGCGCTGCGCGGTGGCCTCGCTCGTCTGGCGGCGGGTGGCCGACTTGTCGATCGCGTCGGCCTGCGCGATCGCAGCGGCGGCGTCGACTCGCTCTCGGGTTCCTTTGTCGTCGGCGCGTTCCTTGTCGCGTTCGGCGGTGACAGTGCTGATGCGGGCTGCGAGGTCGTCCGGCAGGCCGGCGAACGGTCGGGCGTCGATGCCGTAGCGGCGAGAGATCTGATCCTGCATGTGGGCGATGCCGTAGGCGCTGCCGTTGTGGACGAACTGGTCGTGGATTTCCGCGATCTGGTGATCGGCGGCCATCTCCCACCACCAGTCCTCGTAGGCGAGATACAGCGGTGGGATCGGGCGGTTCAAGCCGGCCGCGTCGGGGTCGGTGCAGAAGTACTCGGGCGTCCAGTCGCCCGTGTCGTTGTCCCGGGCGAGGTAGACCGCCCAGTGAGCAGGTGCGGTGTCGATGGTCTCTTGATCGACGTTCTCACCGCTGGCCTGCCGGAGGTCCCAGGTGGGAATGAATCCCCGGCCGGCGGGACGGTCCTCGACGACGGTGAAGCCGCGCTCGGTGTACGGCTCCGATGCCTTCTCGCGGGCGATGCGTTCGTTCATCACCGCCTCGACCTTGTCCGCGACGGCTGCTCTGTCGACACCCAGCTTGCTGGTGTCGATTCCGTGCCGCTGCGCCAGCTGCTCGTCGAGGCGGATGAGGGTGTCGGCGGCGAGCGGTGATTGGTCCTTCCACGCGTACGCGGTGCGGTAGGTGTTCGCAAGGATCTCCGGGGTTGCGGCGGTCCACCAACGCGGTGAATGCACCGGACGTAGTTGAGCCTCAGCGGAGGCACGTTCGGCCCGTAGGCGAGCGGTGAGGGCGGCGGCGCGTTGCTCGCTGTCCTGTTGCGCCTGACGGAGTCGGTTATCGCGTCGACGCGCGATGTCCTGGCCGGCGAGCATGGCGACCTGCAGGGTGGCGCGGAGGGCGCGGGCGAGGTCGTCGGTGAGGGCGTCGGTGGGGTGAGTCATCGGTGTTCGTCTCCTTCGGATGCGGCGGGTACGAGCTCAGGTGCGGGGGCGGCGGTTCGCGGATCTGCGGGTGTTCCGAACAGGGCCGGGTCGGGTGGATCTGAGGGCAGCGGCGGCAGGGACGTCTTGTGTCCGTGTTTGACGCTGCAGGCGGAGAACGGGCCCTGAGGGTCGAACAGCTTGCTCATGTGGTGGTCGGCGTGATCTCTCCACCACACGCTCATCCCGGTGTTCGGGTCCTGCCTCAGGTGCTCCCACGCCCTCCAGAGAGCGTCGAGACGCCGGTACGCCTCACCGTGCGCCCACCACTGCGGACACCATTTTTTGCTGTTGCCGTCGACCACCTCGCGGCGATAGTGCGGCCGGATCATCTCGTCGACGAAATCGAGCAGGGTCTCGTACACCGGTGTCGCTTCGGCGTTGTCGGCGTCCGCTTCGGCTCGACGTGCTGCTTCCTCGAGGTGGGCCGCCAGTGCGCGTGCCGTGGCGGTCTGCATCCGTTCGTACAGCTCGGGTGTCAGGGCTTCCTCGAACTGCGCCTCCGCGATGGCGGCGAGTTCTTTGCTGATGCGTCTGTTCACGCTGTGCTCGACCAACGCTTGCAGACTCTGTGGCAGCTCGTCTGCCGTCGCGTATTCCGTTGCGTCGCAGACTGTCTCGTTGCCCGGACCGAACGGCGGGGCATCTTCGAACGCTGGAAGGTCGTCGTAGGGCGAGGGTTCGTCGGGTGAGGGGATCTCGCTCAGCGGATCGAAGTCGGGATCGTCGTCGCTCATAGCGGCGTGGCTTCGGTTCCGCTGAACTCGGGTGTTTTGTCGAGTCGGACGGTGCCGGCTCGGTCGTCGGCGGCCTGGTTGGCTCGCTCCTGCGCGGCGGCCACGGCGTCGGCGTACGGGCCGTCGCTCCACTGCACCGTCTCGATCAATACCGGCAGATTGCCCGACGAGCGGACCAGGGCGCGGCCGCGGGGGAGGGCTTCGAGGGCGTCTTCGGTCAGGGTGCGCACCTTGGTGCGCTGCCGCGATTGCGACCCACCGCCTCGTCCGGACGAAACCGATCCGGAGAGTTCGTAGTGATCGCCCACGGCAGTGGACATGTTGCGCAGGAACGGTCCGTCGTCGACGGCGACACCGCCGCCGTAGACCTTCACGTTGGCGGCCGACCACAGCGCTTTCATGCCGTCCTCGCCCCAGCAGCGCACCCCCTGCGACCACGACTGCAGGATGGACATGATGATGATGCCGCGCGAGCCGAAGTGGCTGTAGAGGCCGGGAAGCTCCTGCCAGCGAACGACATTGGCGACCTCGTCCAGGGCGAACAGGACCGGTGTACGCAGACGCCCGCCCTCGATCTCGCTGGCGTAGTCAAGTATCTCGTCACACACCGCGACGGTGAGGGCGGTGACCAGCGGCCCGACCGACCCGACGCCTTCCTTGGACAGGCTGTACAGGGTGTCGGTCTGCGACCGTGCGAACGTGGCCGGGTCGAACTCGGGCCGGGTATCGCCCGGTCCGGTCCGCTCGATCCAGGGATGCACCGAGCTGAGTTTGAGGCAGTTGATCATCTTCTTGGCGGTGGTGAATACGCCGCTGCGTTGCTTCGGGGTGGCGTTGTAGTGGGCGGAGAGGCCGTCTGCCATCAGGGAGTAGCCGCCCTCGCGGAGCAGCTGGATCGGTTCGAGGTTCTGCTCGTCGGTCACCCACCGGTACACCTGTGTGATGCCGTAGCGGGAGGTTGCTGCAGCGAGGATCAGTGACGCAAGCAGGTCCTCACCTTCGGGGTCGAAGAACGGGTCCTTGCTGGCAGCTTGCCCGTCCGCGCCGACGGCGAACTGCTTGGCCAGTGCCGCGGCTTTGCGTTCGTGCACCGATACGTCGCTGAGTACATCGTCGATGTCGTCCGTCGCGGCCGTGGTCGCGGTAGCCGATCGCACCCAGGACAGCGGATCCCAGAACCACGTCGGGGGCTCGTGCGCCACCCGCTGAGGATCGAAGATGCGGACGGTGCCGATCTCGGCACGGTACGCACGGGTGATGTCGACGACGTCGCGTTTGTTGCTGGTGGTCAACACCGACCCGATCGCGGCGAGGATCGCTGGAATGACCCGGGAGGTGGTCTTACCGGTACGCGGGCCCCAGATGTCGACGTGCGTGGATTCGATATCGGCGTACAGCCTGGCGTTCGTTCCAACCATGACACCGAGCGGCACCCCTGGAGGGCAACCCTTCTCGATCGAGGTTCCGAGCCTGCCTGCTGCTGCGCGGCATGACTTTTCGGTCAACGACCGGACATCCTTCATGGAGGCGAGATATTTGGCGGCGTCGTCGACGCGGCTGCGGCCGGCCCGGCGACGGGCGAGGCCGACCGCCACCGCCCCGAGCAACACCAGCAGCAGGAGTGCGAAGAACACTGCGACGATGGTGGCACCGGTCGGCCACACCAGATCACCGGTGTAGAGCTGGGAGACGACGTCGGCAGGGTTGGCCGGCACATTCTGTTCGGTATCGGACAGAGCGCTACCCAGATGCAGAGAGATCGACGCTCCTCCGCCGACGAGTACTGCAGCACTGGCAATTCCGGCGAGCAGCCACGTGGCGGCTGTGTCGTTCGTGGGATCTTTGACGTCGTTGTTCACGCTGGCTCTCCTAGGGTGGGTGTGGCGGATCAGGTTGTGCGGTAGCGGAAGTCGGACAGTTTCCACCCGTTTGGGGTGGTGATGACGGTGGCGCGCCACGGTTCGGTGGGTCGCTGTGTCGAGGAGCCGTCGGCGTGGAGGACTCGTTGGCGGCATTCGAGGTCGACGATGACCGTGCGCATTCCGGCAGGCGGGGCGGTGGCACCCTCGACGGGCCAGCAGGTGGCGGTGAGGGAATCTTTCGAGCGGGCCCAGGCGTCCCACTCCTTGTCCGGACGTAGCTCGGTTGTGCTCTGTGGTGCATCAAGGGTGTCGATCAGGGGTGTGGTGATCCACGGCCGTGCGCGGGCGAGCGCGGCGGCCTTGCTGTCGTCGACGGCGGGTTGCCAGGACAGAATGGCGTTCATCGCTGTCGTCGCGGCACCGGGGGCGTCGAGGCCGGAGGGGTCGAGTGGGTCGATCTGAACGTGGGCGTCGGTGCCTTCGGGGATCGGATCGGGATCGGGTGATCCACCGCAGCCCGCGACAGCGAGTACCGCGGCGATGGCCGCAGCGAGCAGGAGTCGTCGACGATGGACCAGTGCGGTGCGAGCGTTGGAGTGGGCGTTCATGAGTTCTGCTTCCTGTACTTGGCTTCACCGGCGATGATCTTGTCGGCGTACGGGCGGGTCTGAACGACGTAATCGGTGGAACCGGTGGGGAATCCGCCCGAGGACAGCACGGCTCCCTCGCCGGCGTTGTAGCCGGCGAGATACAGCTCGGTCGGACCGTTCGGCGCGGCCACACGTCCGTCCGCGATCCCGGCATCGATGGCCTTGGCGATATCGCACATGTACTGGCCCTGGGCCATGACCGCGTCTCCGATGGAATTGATGTCGACCCGTCCGTCGCCGTCGTAGTCCTTGCCGTAACTGGCCCAGGTGCCCGGCATGAACTGCGCGGGCCCACCGGCACCGGTGGAGGACACGGGAGCGTTTGCGCCGTAGGCGAATCCGTTCTCGGCGTCGAGCTGAGCGGCGATGAGCGAGGGCTTGATCTGCGGGCAGATCCCGCCTGCTTTGCGGATCCACTGCTCGAACTCGGGTGGGACCGATCCGTCGGCGAGATCTTCACCGAGGCCTCCGCCGGCGACGGTGCAGCCCGGGCTCGTGGCCGCAGCGTTCGATCCCGCCCCGCCGCCGGGTAGCTGTCCCCAGACCGCGGCTGCGTCGTCGAAGCCGGAGGCGTCGACTGTGATGTGGACGTGGTTCATGTGGTTCTCGTTGTCCGAGCCGCGGTCCTCCATCAGGGAGGGCTCCTGGCCGGGGAAATGGATGGTCTGACGCCAGATCGCGTACTCGAGGTGGAAGAAGTCCGCGTTGGCCATGACGTAATCGAGGACCTCGTTGCCGAGCGCGACGCCTTCGCCGGAGGAGTAGTTCGGGATCATCGCGTCGACGGCGCGGCCTTCGGGGTGATCGGTGGCCGCTCCGCCGTTTGCTCGCCACCCGCCGAGCGAGTCGAGCCGGTCCCCGAACTTCATGGCCAGGGCGCGCATCAATCGTTTGGTGCCGACCTGCAAATTCGCTTCCGAGCCCATCGACGCCGGTGTCGGGGCCGAGAGGTCACCACCGCCTGCGGTAGCGCCAGCCAGCTGGTCGACCGGGGCAGCAGGAGCAGCAGGGGCGGCCGGTGCCGGACTCGCCGCAGCGGGAGCCTGCCCCGGTGCGGGAGCGGCTTCGTACTGGGCGAGGGGGTCGATGGCCTGCCCGCCGGCGTGGCCACCGTCCCAGATCTCGAAATGCAGGTGCGGGCCGGTCGACTCACCCCGGTTACCGAGGGTGGCGATGAGCTGCCCGGCGCGCACGGGTTGGCCGGCGGCGACGGTGAAGGTGTCGATGTGGCCGTAGACGGTGGAGATGGTCTTGCCGTCGATGACGTGGTCGAGCACGACCCACTGCCCGAAGCCGGACGCGTTCCCGGCGGCGTTGACCGTTCCGTCGGCGGCGGCGTAGATAGGGGTTCCGATCGGTCCGGCGAGGTCGATGCCTTGATGCTGGGCACCCCAGCGAGTACCGAAACCGCTGGTGAACGTCACTTGGGCGGGGTCGACGGGTTTGATGAACGACCCGGGCGCGGCAAGGAGGTTGCCCTGCGTCTGTCCGGTCGCTCTGCTGCCGGGCATGCAATCGAGTGCCCCGATCGCGGCCTGGTCCTCTTCGTCCTGAGCGAGGAAGGACATCATCACGACCAGGCTCATCATCACCGCCACGACGGCCGCGAGCACACCCATCACGGCCGACGAGGAAGAGGACGACGACGCCATCAGCTGGTCGCCGTCCCGAACATCGACCCGCTGGTGCGTTGAGCGGCGAGCCGGTGGTTGAGCTCGGCTGCGGCTTCGAGGGCGCGGCGCAGCTCGAGGACCTGCTCGAAATCGGCGCGCGGGCGCCGACCGGAGTCGTTCACCCAACCGCGCACCGTCGTTTCGGCGACGTCGAGATGCTGAGCGACGACCTTGCAGGCCGCCGTGAACGATGTTCCCTTCTCGATCGCACCGCACACGGTGCCGATAGCGGCGTCGCGAGTGGCGTCGTCGACGATCCGGTACTTGCGGCGCTCACCTCCACCGAACGCAGTCATCGGGTCACCGCCGCACGTCGCTGCTCTTCGGCGGCCGCGTCGAGCCGCTCATCGGTGTCGTGGATTCCCGACTTCTTCTCGGCCGGGGTCACCCACACCCGGAACGGGACACCGGGGCGGCCGCCTTCACCGAGCTTGAGCAGAAAGTGCCCCATCCCGGAGGGTGGCTGCTTGACCGCTTCGAGTGGTTCGGCAATGCGGTCGGTGGCCTGCGCCTGGAAGTACGCGTCCTGTTGCGGGTCGACGGCGTCGCAGTACCGCGCTTCGCTGTCCTGGTGCACCCATTCCGGTGTCTGGGTGCCGGCGAGGTAGAGCAGCGACCGTGAGCAGTGCTTGCAGCGAATCCGCGCCGCGGTCATCGCGGTCGCGGCCGAACCCAGGTCGGCCGAGTCCGACCAGTTGGTGAGCATCGTCTTCTCCCGCTCGGAGAACTGCATGACCTCCGAGAGGCGGGCGACTTCGCTGCGGGGGATGGGGCCGATGATGCGGGCGCGGGAGCGTTCGAAGAATCCTGAGGCACCGACTTTTTCGAGGTCGGCTACCGAGTGGGTGACCGCGATGACGCCGACGCCTTTGGTGCGCTGTAGGCGCTGGACGCCGTCGAGGCGGTCGACCATCGTCGGACCGCACGAGAGGACCTGCCAGAGCTCGTCCATGAGGATCGAGAACGCCAGGTGTGGGCCGTTGCCGCTGGTGGCGCGTAGGTGCGCGGCGTCGACGGCGGCGAAGCACTCCGACCAGCCCGAGACGAGAACGGCGGCACGCATCAGGGAGTCGCCTTCGGGGACGGCGGACATGTCCAGGCAGGTCGAGGGGTTGTCGATGTCGATCCGGACGGTGGTGTTCGAGTCGAACGTTTCCCCGAACCGGCCTTTGGTGAGCGCGCGCAGGGTCCTCAGCAGTGGTTTGACCTGCCCGCGGTACTCCTCGGGGGTGTCTGCGACGACGTCGTTCTGTAGCTCCTCGGGGCAGCTGTCGACGAGGTCGAGCAGGTCCGACAGGCGGGCGGGCCGCTCGACGTCGTGTCCGCGGCCGCCGTCAAAGACGGGTGTGTAGAGCAGGCGGATACCGGAGTCGATGACTGCTTCTTCGTAGTCCTGCAATGGACTTCGGCGGACGATCTCGCACAGTGCCAGTACGAGGTTGACCTGACGGAAGTGCAGTGCGAACTCGTAGCGTCGTCGCAGGTCCGGATCGATGGTGATGTACCGGGCCAGGGCGACTCCGATCGGGCCGGGGTCGAGGGGGTTCAACGAACCTGTGCCGTAACCGACTTCGTTGACGCCGGTAGTGCAGACCGCTTCGGTGAGCTTGCGTCCGTCGGGCTTGACGTCGCCGGGCCACATCACCCGGATACCGGCGGCGATGTCTCCCAGGGCGATGCGGCGCAGAAGGGTCGATTTACCGAATCCGTTGAGCGCGATGATGATGCACGCCGGGGCGGTGATCGCGCCGCGTTCTTTCGCGGCGAGCGGTGAGAAGCCGACCGGAGCTCCGGTGGACAGGTGCGGCCCGAGGATCGGTCCGAGGATCGGGGCGGAGGCACCGAAGATCCACGGATAGAGCCCCGCCACCTGCTTGGTGGTGCCGCGGTACTCGACCGGCGGCAACACGATGGCCATGCGGCCGCTGCTTTCGCCTTTGAATCCGCGTGCGTCGGATTCGGTGAACCGCGCGGTGTCGGTGCCGTCACCGAGCAGTGCCAGGTCGCGGTCCCGGTTGCGGCGGTGGTTGGCGTCGCGGTTGAGGCGGGCACGCAGCCAGAAGGCGGTGATACCGGTCGCGGCCGCGCACCGCTGTTCGAGCGCGGCGCGGTCGGCGTCGGACATGACCTTGTATTTGTCGACGCGGGTCGATGCGGGCTTGGGCGGTCGGGCGTGGGTGGTGGGCACCGGGGTGGTCCTCTCGATCGGTCGACGACGCAGGAGTGGTGGGTGTGGATCAGCCGTCGGCCAGGCGCGGCAGGGAGGTGTGTTCGGGTGCGGAGACCCCGACCCCGAGACCGACTGCGAATGCCGCGTCCTGCCAGTAGTTGCTGCGCCGCACCGAGAGCAGCGCTTGGACCGAGACGTCGCGCAGGATGGCATCGATGCGGGGAACGTCGGTGGTTTCGGCGGGTCCGGTGACGGTGATCAGGACCGCGAAGCGGGTCATGCCGTGCCCGAGGGACTGTTCCTGTTGGGCGAGGTTGGCGGCGCGTTCGTCGTTGACGTCGCTCATGTTGTCCAGGCCGGTGCGTCCGGATCGGCGGGCGCGGGCGTTGCGGTAGTCGCTGGCGGCGACGTCCGCGGCCTCGCCGGCGGGGTGGACGCGGTAGATGATCGTCACCCGCTTGTGCGGCAGTTCGGCGTGCGGGCGGATCAGGCGTTCGAGGACGCGTTCTGTGACAGCGCGTTTCGGTGCGGCTCGCATTTCCCAGGTCACCGACACCGCGCCGTCGTGCAGGTAGCGATCGCGTTTTCGGAACGCCGTGCGTGGCCCGCAGTCCGCCCAGTTCAAGCCGGTGCCTTGACCGGAGTAGAGAGCGGCTTCGACGGCTTCGAGGGCAGCGGGATCGTAGGAGCGGCGCACCGTTCCGGCGACCTCGTCGGCGGTCATGGGGGTGCAGATGACCCCGGCAGCGGCTGCGGCGGAGGTGATTTCGGGGAGGCGGCGGGCGATCTCGACGGCTTGCTCGGCGGGGTCCTTGCGACGCTCGTCGGTCTGGGCCTCGAAGGTGATCGCCAGGCGGGCGGCCATCCGGACGCCGCCTTTGGCGGTGCCGGTGGCCGTTTCGTACATCGACTGGCGTGCGAGCTCGGGGGCGTCGCGTCGAACGCGGCCACGGACGGTTTCCATGAGCACTGTGCCGGTGTCGGGAACGGTTTCGAGTACTGCTGCCACCAACGGGATGTCGGAGACGTCGCCGAATGCGGTGAGCTGCTGTCCCCAGTTGTTCACCGCGCGGTCGAGGTGTTCCTGGTCGAAGTTCTCTCCGCCTTGCGGCTCCGCGGCGAGCTGGACGGTGTAGATGTTCTTGTCGGGCATGTGGATCATCGAGAACGTGCGGCCGGCGGAGTCGATTGCCTCGTAGAGGTCGGTACCGGCGAGAACGCCCGGTAGCCGCAGCATTCCGCCGGGCACCTTCGAGAAGGCCCCGGAAGCGTAGGTGTCTTCACCGCGACGGCTCGAGGTCAGAGCGGATCGCCAGCCGGAGAATCGGCGGTGGCCGCTCTGACCGTCCTTGTTCATCACCATCGGCACGAGCACCACCGCACCCGCGGCGACGACCAGACCCGATGCCATGAGCGATCTCGTGAACAGGTACGTGGCGATCATGGCCACGGCCACGCCCATGCCGATGATGGTCACTGCGAAGCTCACACCGAATGCGCCGCCGGAACGGGGCAGTCGCCACGCGCCGTAGGTCGTCGGGCGTCTGCTGGCGTCACTCATATCTGGAATCCCCTGTCATCGTCGGTGTTTCCCAAGTTGCGGTCGGCTGCTCCGTCGACGCCGGACCCGAACGAATCCGGGGCCGATCCACCCCCGGCGGCCGGTCCGCCGGCGTCGGTGGCCCGTCCTGCCGTCTCTGCTCCGGAATCGCCTGCACCCGTACCGCTGGGCATCGATCCGCCGCCGCCTCCGCCGTCCGATCCGCCGCTGCTCGGTTCTGAGCTGTCACTTCCGCCTCCGCCGGAGGGGCCGACACCGAAGGACGCCGGAACCGATCCGGACGAGCTCGACGGGGCCCATCCCTCGACTGCGCCGCCGCCGGCCGCGCCGCCCGCTGCGCCTCCGGCGGCACCCGCGCCTGCGCTGGCACCACTGGTAGCGGCCATGCCGCCGATCTGGACAGCGGCACCGGTGAGAGCGGCTGCGGCTGCGAGACCGCCTGCACCGCCGGAGGTTTCGGGAAGCAGCAGCTTCATCAGAGACGGCAGCACCAGTGCGGTGCAGGCCAGCAGGAGTGCCCCGATAACGGCGGTCATGATGCCGCCGTCGGCTTCCTGAGAGGGGGCCGATTGGGCGAAGAGCATGGCCGATATTCCGATGACGAACGCGCCGACCGGCTTGAAGAGCAGGAACGCCAGCGTCCAGGCGATCAGGCGGTCGTACGCTCCCGCTCCGATCCGCGTTCCACCGGCGGCGGCGACGATCGGCAGGAACGCCGAGACGACGACGAGCATGCCCATGCGCATGATGAGCAGGAACGCCATCAGCAGACCGCCGAGGATGCCGATCAGTCCGATGACGAACAGCATTGCGATGCCGCCGGATCCGGTGAACACCGTGATACGCACCATCGCCTCGACGAGCTTGGCGGGATCGTCCCCGACGGTGGAGGTGATGAACCAGCTGCTCACCCCGTCCGATATCCGGGTGCCGATGACCACGAAGAAGCCGATGGAGCCGGAAATGATGGTGGCGCGGGCGAGTTGGCGGAATCCTTCCTCCGAGACCTGCCGGATGGCTCCCGATCGGGCGAGGGCGAGTTTGCCGCCGAGCAGGATGATCGAGACGATGAGGAACGCCAGCTGGATGTCGTAGGTGTAGCCGCCGACAGTGGACAGCACGCTCTGGTAGGCCTGCTCGTTCTGTCCGGGAATCTCGATCCACCAGCCCAGGGCGAATTTCAGTGCCGCGCCGCCGGCTTCGCCGAAGCTCAGGCCGGCTTTCTCGAACGCACCTTCGGCGACATTCTTGACGGCGTTGATCGGTGCTGCCGCGACGTCACCTACCGCGTCGAGGCAGCTCGGCCCACCGTCGGTCACGCCCGTCGCATTTGCGATCTCACTGGCTATGGCGACGCCGAGCCCGACGGCGTTCGAGCACGTCGAGGCTGTGGCGGCGTTCTCGACGAATGACGGGTCATCCGGCGGCGGGTCCTGTGCGGCCGCGATGCCGGCGTTACCCGCGACCAGCGCGAAAACAGCAACGAACATGAGCGTGGAGCGCAGCAGGTAAGTCAGAAGCGTTCGAGGCTTGTGGGTTACCACCATGTCAGCCACCCCGGCTCGAATGGCGTCTGGTCGGCGGTACCGCCAACCGTAGAACCCTGAGGGGAGTTCAGCGGTCGGACCTGGATGACCCATCCGCGGTCCTCGCGCCAGATGAAGTCCGAGAACACGCGTCGGTACTGGGTGGAGCCGTCCTTGAGGGTGGCGGTGTAGCCGAACGAGACGCGGGTGAGGGCGTCGGTGTAGTTCAATTTCAAGGAGGGCAGGGCAACGTATGCGGAGCCGTCCGCGACGGACCCGAGAACACCGGTGGCGTTGTAGCGCTTGGCTTCTGCGATGGTGCCGGTCGGATCGTCGGCCCGACCCGACGCTGCGATCATGTCGATGCGGTCGTTTCCGCCGGTGAAGTAGGCGATGTAGTGCGCCGCAGCCAACGCCGCACCCTGGGGGGTGTGGCTGAATCCTGTTGCCACACCGGAGGAATCGATAGCGGTCGGCCCGTCCGAGGTGGAGAACGGCAGCACCATGTTGCCGTGCACCCGTTGGAGCATTACCCCTTCCGGAGCGGTCTCGGGCGTGCGGCCGGCAGGTGGGGTCTTCTGCTCGAGGACGACCCCGTTCGGGTCTTTCGGGACGTAGACGACCCGGTCGAGGGAATCGAATTCGGGATCGGGCTCGAACAAACCGGCAGTGTCCTGCGGGGTCACCTGCGCCGCAGTGCCGCCGTCGTCGAGCGGGACCAGTGGGGTGTCCTGGTCGCGGGAGAGGACCACCAGGCTCACGGCGAGACCGGCGAGCATGATGACCACCACCATCCCGACGCCGATCCAGCCGACGGTGCCGATGCGCTTGCCCTCCGGCTCGGTCGGTTCTGTTGCAGGCGTTAGGTTTTCTTCGTAGTGCGGTTCGGTCATGGTCTGGTTCCTTCCAGGTCGACGATGTCGTCGGGAAGGGTAGCCAGATCCTCGACCGGGTTGGTGTCGCTGACCGGGAGGGTGAGCTTCCAGTCACCGCCGGACCAGGTCACCGGGGTCAGGGTCGAGGCCAGCGAGTCGTCGGGAAAGCGTTGGACGATCGAGACATCGGCTGCGTCGGCCGAGTACTCCTCGATCGTGTAGCCGACGATCTCGGGGGCGACGGAGGGATCGATGCCGCTGGTGGAGAGCAAAGCCCGGTTGCCGGCCCACAGGTCGCGGCCCTGGCCGGGAACGGTTACAGAGGGCAGGATTTCTGCCCAACGCCCGTCGGCGGCGGTGGCGAGCTGGACCGATTGGTCGATCGCGGCCAGAGCTGCCCCTTGCGGGGTCTGGGTGTAGCCGGTGAACGGTGCTCCCGGGGCCGAGGTCGGCCCGTCTGCTGCGCCGAGTGGTACCGCAATGCTCCCTGCTGTGGTCCAGGACGCGATCTCGGGTGCCCGGTGGATGTCGATGCTCGGCGCGGCGGGAGCGTCGCTCTGCGGCTCTGTCTCGTCGCTGCCGCACCCGGCCAGTAGGAGGCCGACCGTGATCGCGGTGGCCGCACCTGCGGTCAGGTATCGACGGCCCGTGCGGGGGTGAGTGGCGATGGTCATTGTCCGCCTTCCAGAGGTGGGTTGATGCGTTCGATGTCGTCGACGACGGTGGGGCTCGGTTGGGGATCGTTCGAGACAGTGCCGGTCGCATCCAGTAGGGCCGCGGCGATACCTCCGGCGGCGACGGCCGCGAGAATCCATCCGATGACCGCGGCGAAGAACTCCGCCGAGACAGGCGATTCGACCCCGGGGGTGTGCTGGTGATCCCACGCCATGCGGGCACCGACGAAGATGATCTTTCCTACGCAGGCCACCGCGACGAGCCCGAGCATCCACCCGAGAGCGGTGTTGATGTTCTCGACGACATCGGCGGGCATGGCCAGGACAGTCCCGCCGTCGGTGGCCC
Source organism: Rhodococcus sp. ARC_M5 (assembly GCF_022810405.1). Taxonomy (GTDB): domain Bacteria; phylum Actinomycetota; class Actinomycetes; order Mycobacteriales; family Mycobacteriaceae; genus Rhodococcoides; species Rhodococcoides navarretei. The sequence goes on along the minus strand of NZ_JALGQE010000019.1, from coordinate 68,178 downwards.
CGGTCATCCGCCGGCGACGGCGTTGAGGATGGCGTTGGCGCTACCGGAGACGATCGCGCCTACCAGAGCGCCGAGCAGGATCTTCGGGGCCTGGATCGATCCCTGATTCCACTTCTCCCAGGCCATCTTTCCGCCCGAGAACACGATCGCGGCCATGCAGGCCAGCAGCACCCCCCACAGCAGCCAGTTCAACAGTTTGAGCAGTCCGTTCGCGCCGGGCGGGAGTTCGGCGGTGACGTTGAATTCGATGGCCTGGACCGAGAAGTCCTGCACGGCCTGTGCGGTTGCGAGAATCATGGGCGATCATCGAGCCTTTCGTGTCGTATTCGGTCGAGCGGTGAACATCGGTCGCATCAGTACTGCGGTCCGAAACTTGTTGAGAGGCAGCAGCGGTGAACCGGTCATGAGATATAGTGCGAGAGGCTGAAGGTGCCGGCCATGATCAGGCATCCGAGGATGGATTTCGCGTTCACGAGGCGACCTGTCCGGTGAACAGTGCCGGGATGCGTGCGTGTACGGCGTTGGTCAGGGCGATGCCGACGGTGTGGATATCGGTTGGTAGTGCTGGGTTGGGGGCGGTTGCGTCGGCGGCGAGGGGATGCCAGCGCGGGAGCCGATCCACAGACGCCGACAGCAAGGTTCGATGCCATCCGATGTGCCAGGACTGCTCGAACGCCCCACCGACGACGTCGCGGTGTTGGCGTATTGGCTTGTCCAAGGTTGGGGCCGATGCGACGGTGATCAACCCGAGGAGCTCCGATCCGGCCCCGATTTCTCCTCGCTGGTGTGCGAGTGCGAGATTCTGTGCGGCAGTGAGCGATTTGAAGCTGTCGCGCGCGACGATGACGACGTACGGGGAGACGCGTTCGCGGTCGTCGCCCGGTGGCCAGGATCCTTCGCTGTCGGCGGTGAACGACCAGAACTGTTCGAGGGTGCTCACCCCTGCCTCGCGGGTGGCACCGAGCAGCCACAGTGACGGTGAGATCCACTGAGCCGCTGAGTCTGTGGTGTCGATGGTCTCGGTCATGCTTGCTCTCGCTTTCGTTGCTGGTCGGTCTCGAGGTCTGCAGCGGCGAGCGACAGGGCCAGCGCGGCAGACGCGGCGGTGGACCATGCGGCCGTCGTGGCCGGTGCGGTGCGGCGGTGATCGAACAATCCGGGTGCAGCCAGGGCACTGTCGAAGGGCACCTCGACCAGTGCGCCGAGAACAGGGGTCAGTCCGGCACGGACGGCGGTGAGATCGACGGTGCCGGCGGGAATGGTGTGCGAGATGACCACGACGGTGCGAGCGAGCGCATCCGCCCCGTGGGCGGCGCGAATATGCTCGAGGCGTCCTCGCAGGCGGGTGAGTGGTTCGGCGCGTGCGATCGCGGTCAGGACGAGCACGGCCTGTCCTCGCAGGCTTGCCACGCGCGGTGCGTCGAGCGCTGTGCCGACGTCGTAGATGCGCGCTGCTCCGCGTGAGGCGAAGATGCTGTTGATCAGGGTCAGGTCGCTGCGGTCCGAGGTCGGTCCGCACACTGTTGCGTTCGCGGTGGTGGCGGCGCTGCTGACGGGTAGGCCGGCGGTGACCGGGTTGTCGAGGGTGTGCGCGGCGGCGCGCTCGAAGAGGTTGCCGCCGTCGGTGGTGGCGTCGGCCACCACGACCGGGAACTTCGGTGTGGTTATGGCGGTCGCGAGCCCGAGGGCGGTGGTAGTCGAGGACGCACCACCCGAGGACGACCCGACCATGATGCAGACCTGCTGTGGCGGTGGGGTTTTGCCCGGTCGGATGGGAACCACGGTGCTCACCGAACCTCCTCGACGTTGCTGATGGCGTAGTTCGCGCCGGTGCGGACGGTGGTGATCCGTGAGGCGATGGCCGATTCGGAGCCGGACGGCGTTCGTAGCGCGAGGGCGACGGCATGAACGTCCGGGTTGTCGGTGGCGGCGATCGTCACGCAGTGCTCGGTGCCGGCCGGGGTGCGGTCGATGACGGCCTGGATGCGTTCCGGTGGTGCCGGAGAGACCATGAGGGAGGCGACGGCTGCGCCGGAGCGCTCAACGTAGTAGGCGTGTTCGAAGGCTGCGATGACATCGACCGCGTTTCCGCGTCCCCCGGCAGCGTCGGTGGTCGTGGCGTCGGGGGTGCTGGTGGTGGTGCAGAAGGGAGCCGGGGCGGCGCTGGTGGGCGCGGTGGTGCTCGCTCTCGGTGCGGCGGTCGGCGCAGCCACCACGGTCGGGGTCTGCGGGGCCGGGGCGTCGTCCTGGCCGTTGACGATGACAACGGCACCGATCATTGCGGCGGCCGCGACGCCGGCAGCAGCGATCCACGTCGGGGAGATCCGTCGACGCGGGCGCGCGGCCGGTGCCGGCAGCGCCGATGTCGTGTCGTCTACGGAGGGAGCCGGTGTGGGCGCGGTGCGACGTCGACGAAATCGCCGTTGTGGTTGATCCATCACGAGGCGGTCGGCCGGGACGTGTGCGGCGACCCAGTACGGAACCGGAGCGGTCTCGGGGGCGATGTCGCCGAAATCATGGTCGGCATCGGCGGCGACGTAGTCGTGTTCGGTGCCGAAGTCGTAGGTGTGTGCCGGATCGGTTGTCGGGGAATTGTGGTCGCCTACTGCTGGCATCGCCGGTAGCAGCGGTGCGGGGGTCGTCGTCCGGTGCACGGCGGAGTCTGCGGCCGGCTGCCACTGCGAGTGGTCGAAGTTTTCCTGGGGGTCAGGGAACAGCATCGTGCTGTCGCGGTGATTGTCGGTCGCCATTGTTTTCTCCTGTGTCCCTGAGACGTTCGATGAGAGCGCGAGGGGTTCGGGTGGAGTGGGGAGCTTCGGGAAGGCCGGTTCCGGCCGCGTGCGGGTCGGTCGGAACCGGCCTTCCCGAAGCAGGTCACTGGGTAGGTCAGGCAGGCACTGCCGGAGCGAGCGGGTTGGACAATCCGGCGGCCGCGAGCGCGTTGTCGATGGCAGCGAAGGCAGGTGCTGCATCTGCCACAGCGGCGTGTACCGCGGGGGTCGCGTCGGCCACAGCGGCATCGACGGCGTCGAGTGCTTGCTGGCCACCGGCGATCTGTGTCGTGACGAATCCGCGTGCTGTGTCGACAGGGTTGTCCGGAACGGTCCAGACCGGGGCGGCCTGCTCGATGACCGGTGCGGGTGCGGGAGCCGGTGCGATAGGTGCAGGTGCAGGCGCGGGCTGCGGGAAGTCCGGCAGTTCGATCTTCTGCGGCTCACCGAGATCGCCGGCACCGTAGGTGGTTCCGAGTGCAACTCCCGTAGCGAGACCGACTGCGCCACCGATCGCGGCCGAGGGCACACCGCCGACCAGTGCTCCGATTGCTGCTCCGCCTGCGGTGCCGGCGATGCCGGTGGTGATCGGTGCGATGCCGGGGGCGATGGGGATCAGGCCGCCGGCGAGTGCGCCGCCGATACCGCCGATGGTTCCGCCGGCGAGCGAGCCGAGGACAGCACCGGGGACACCGGCCGCCACAGCGCCGGTGACCAGGCCTGCGCCGCCCGCGGCGATCTGGGCGGCACCGAGTCGCTGGGCGCGGTCGGTCGGGACACCGATCGAGCGCCAGAAGTCGGTCACCTGCGCTTCGATGACGGCTGTGGAGTTGTTGGTGCGGTCGCGGTCCTGGTCGGAGAGCCAGCTGGGCTGGTCGGCGTAGAAGTCACCGATCTTGACCGTCTTGTCCGGTGCGGCGATCGGCGCGGTGGGGTCGTCGATGGCGGTCGGGCCGTGGAGGGTGTTCACGTCCAACGGTGCGGCGGGCTCTGCCGGTGCGGCCGGTTCTGCGGGCTGTGCAGCGGTGTCGTCGGAGCTCGTGCTGTTGCCGCCGGTGGTGGCTGGGGTTTCGTCGTCGTAGTAGGCGTCCCAGGTCTGCCATTCGGTCTGGTCGTACTGCGCGGGCGGTGCCACCCAGTAGACGCGTTCGGGCTGCGGGGCGGGGGCGGTCAGTTCACCTTGGGTGGACGGTGCATCGGAGGTCAGCGGGCCCTGTGTGGAGGGTGCAGCGGTGGTGATGTCGCCCTGGGTGGCCGGGGCGTCGCCCGGGGCGGCTGCTGCGGTGCCGTAGCAGAACACGGCCATCACCGATGCGGCGGTCGTTGCCGTAGCGACGCGGGCCAGCGAACGGGTGGGGATCTTGTGAGTGCCCATGAAGGAGTGGACCTTTCGAGTAGGTGGAGCTATTGGACGGGACTTGCGGACGGAAGCGAGGTGACGCTCGCGGGCGTGGTGGAGGGGCGAGTCGAGGGCAGCACCGAGGTGGTGCCGGTCGAGGTCGTGGGCGTTGCGGTGCGTGTCGTGGTGGAGCTCGACGGAGACGATGTCGTCGACGCCGTATCGGTGGAACTGTCACCAAAATCGGCTGCGGCGGCCGCGAGCCAATCCGCCACGAACTGTGTCGTCGATTCGCCCTGTGGAGTCGCCGCTGCAGTGCCGTAACCGGTATGTGCGGCAATGGTGTTGGCGTAGGACGTCAACGCCGCGAGGTCGAACAGATCCTTGTTGGCCGTCACTTCGTTCTTGACGACGTTGAACGCCTGCTGCACGACCCGCTTCGATGTCGCGGGTGGCACGAGCTCGATCACGGCCTTGGCTGTCTTGGCGGCGATCACCGCGAATGCTGCTGCGGGATTGGACAACCCGGCAGCGGAGACTTCCGCGATGGTCTGCGGGGTGATGACCTTCTTCGCCACCGACACCACCGCATTGACCGCGACCAGACCGACTTTGGTCAGCGCCGAGATCGCTTCCTGCCCGGTCGGCGGAGTCGCCTTCGGGTCCGAAGCTTCGGCGAACCGCTGCGAGAGCGACTTCTTCGGCGCGATCGACAGGTTCTTGAGGGAGTTCTTCGGTACCGAGACGTCCTCGTTGATGACGTCGACCGCGACGCCGAACGACGTTGACGCCAATGCCATGCCGATGGACGACACGGCGCGGAACGGATCACCGCCGACCTCTGCCTGGCCCGCGACATTGGTGACCGCTCGTGCGATCGGGGCGTTCGCGGGTGCATCGCACGCGAGGTCGCCGGTCTGGCACATCGACGCCACCCGGCCGCTGAGCGATCCGTAGCTCGACACGACGTCACTGGTCGGTCCGATTCCCGACCCGGCAGGGGCGGGCGCAGAGACCGGGGGAAGTTCGGCGACGTGGTTTCCGGACGACCCGGGAGCGGGCGAGGGGTCGTCGCTACTGCTGCCAGGGAAGACCGGCGAACCGGCGGCCCTGGTCGGCGAACCGAACAGCGCGCCGACCGCAACCTTGTCCGCGGGGATTGCGCTGGTGCCCGCGCCGACTGCCTCGAGGAAGTTCGAGGCGGCGTGCGCACCCTGGCTGTAGCCGACGACGGCCAATCGGGTTGCTGGGCAACTGGAGACGACCTTCTCGGCTGCAGCTTCGAGGTTGGCTGCAGCTTCCTCTACCGAGACGGTGTAGGGCTGCTTGCCGCCGGGAACCGCTCCGCCGAATGCAGCCGGGTACGGCACATACGCCCGGTCGAGCGAGGAACCGATGACCCGCGCGGCCTCGAGTGCCGGGCCGAGGACCGTCCCGAGCATTCCGGTGTCGGCCTTGATCGGCGCATCCGGCGAGGACTGTCCGGTCCCCTGGACGGCGAGTGTGTAGAGGGCGGGGCAGTCGGTGACAAGTTCGTCGAGCCACGGCTGCTCTGGGCTGGCCGAGGCAGTCGGCGGCGTCACCAACAGGTGTGCCGCGGTGACCGACAGCGTGCATGCTGCGACGGCCATCATCGCGGCGATGGATCTGAAACGAGTTCTGTCGGACAATATTTCGACTCCTGTCAAAACCGAGAGAAACTGCGGGCTGTGACGTCGACGACGCCGGATCGTGGAACTTCTGTGTGCTTCCTGGTGGGTGCCAGGTCGATCGACAACGCAGGCACCCACCGGCATGTTTGGAGAAGCGGTCAGCCCAGCGGACTGAGCCAGAACCAGAGCTGCGAGAAAATCCAAGGCATCGGGCGTATTCCTTTCTGTCAGTGGAGGTGTGGGAATCCGGTGGATGTCCCGGCGGGGTCGCGCAGTGCTGAACATGATGAAATGCGCTCACTGCGCGACCCTCGCGCCGGTCCATCGGTCGAGCTACAGGGCGTCGGGGAGCTCCTGCAGCTCACGACCGGGCGTCAACAGCTGACCCCGGTCGAGATTGGGGGTCAGGCCACGTCGTCGTAGTGAATCTCGTGGTCGGGTGTATCGCTGAACTCGACATAGCGCTGGAATTCGTTGGTGGGCAGGCGGAACGTCGTGTCCGCGTCGGTCCATTCCCCGACTATTTCGCCGGTCTCTTCACACCGAAGCTGGTGTGTGGAATGCGGAGCCGAGGCCAGTGAGCACACAGCAAGACCGTGGACTCGGTCGTTCACGGCGCGGCACTGATTCGAGTGCGAGGACGCGGCCGCTGGTGCTTGCAGGGTCTGTGAATGACTGGACAGCACAGTTGCGTTCCGTTCCGGGGCGCTACGTGCATCGACGTCCGTTAGGCTGAGAATGCCCATGTAGACGCGACGTAGTCGCACCCCTATCTGCTGGGTCGGCCCTCGTGGATGCGCTTTGCGGACGCCAATCAGCTACGCGCACCACGGGGGTTCTTCTTTGTTCGGGTCCTGTGCTAAACCTTACTTCGACAGTCCGGTTTAAACAACCCGCGATAACCAATCTGTTTTACGACTACATTATGTGCTACCAGGAATAGGCGGGTGACATTGTGACTCACCGTGGAGTACCAGCGATGAAGCGCCGCCTCCGCGGTTTCGATCCGAGCCGCCTGCGAGACGCCCGAGCCAAGGCTGGGCTCAGTGGTGCGGAGGTTGCTCGACGGGGCGGTATCGGAGCGTCGACCTACTCGCAGTGGGAGCAGGGAAAGGCGGATCCGGGCATCGCCGCACTTGCCCGCTGCCTCGCTGTGCTGCAAGTGCGTGTGACCGATGTGGTGATCGTGGATCCCAGTGATGAGCACCTTGGAGACTTGCGGGTAGCTCGCGGTCTTACGCAGGGTGATCTTGCTGGCAAAGTTGAGGTAAGCCCTCAGCACATCGGCGCACTCGAACGCGGTCATGTGAAGCTGTCGGACGCAATGGCCCGGAAGATTGCTAGCGCCCTTGGTTTCGAGGTGTCGCGTGTAGTTGCCTCCTTCGAGCGCGTGCGAAACCGACCGTCGGACGTACTCCCTTGAGGACGTTGGCGGCAGCACGGGGTTCTCGTCGCAATTAGTCCGGTCCAGTGGCAGCTGAGCCGAACCGTCTCGGGCGGTCGTAAGTGGGCCGACGACTCTCCGTTTGACGTCCCGTGGACCCAGTCTTCTAGATTCACAAAACTCAACGCGCGATCTGATTGCGCCGTGTTTCGTCGTCACGAGCGGAACACTATGGTCCCCCTGAGCGATGGGCAAGTAGAAGTCAATTTTGAGTGCATCACATGTCCCTGACCTGGGCGTTATGAATCGACACGTTAATTGACCCCACTCAGTTTATTGACCATATATTGACCTCGGCTCTAGGATGGATCTGTGACGCAAACGGGACACCCACTATGGTTTGCCACCTGCGTCAGCTCTCGCAGAAAGCAACGGAACCTCACCATCACGGGATTGCGCGAAGCAGGTGGGCCCACAAAGCCCGTCGTCCTGATGGCCGAACGCGGCGAGCTCAACAACCCGAGACCGAGCACCTTGCGAAAGTTCGATACCGGCCTGAGTTGGAAGCCCGGAAGCGCCGCGAATGTCTATTGGGAAAGCGCGCAGCCGGTTGTGTTGGGTCGAGCGCCGTACAACGCCGGCACGGGGAACATCACGGTCGGGCTGGACCCTCTGACCAAACTGCTCGCGGCCCAGAGGGGCATGCACAGAGAGATCGATGGCCTGGAAGACCGCACCTCAGGAGTCGATGATCTGCGGGCAGCACTCCAGAAACTGGATGTTGCAGTTTCGGCCATCGCCGGGTCCTTCGTCACCGAGACGCTGGAACGAAATCATGGGCAGCACCACAAGGCAATCGATTCCGCAATTGCGGCGCTCCTGGAGCTTCCTGTCGATTGCGACGATCCAGAACGCGAAGAAAAGCTTTACCGCCGTTGGCTTTACGGCAGTCCCATCGAAATCGATCAAGCAACAGCCCAGCGGTTCGCGCGCCGTCTGAAAGACAGTCGACGCCGCTAAGAAGAACGGAATAAACATGGCTAAGGCAACGCCCTCCTTACACGTCAGAATCAACAAACTCTTCGAGACGAACCACACCGCTGACAACCCGGAAATCAGCAATGCCGTCGTAGCCGAGGCGATCTCCAGCCTCTTGGGACGGCCTGTTCTCGAGACGGAAATAGCAGAGTTACGTGCTGAGGCCGGTCTGAGATTTGCCGACAGCGACATGGTCCACGCTCTCGCTGAGTACTTCGAGGCCCCGGCCTCCTTTCTCGCGAACAAGTGGGACAGCACCGCGGAGAGCTACGACCGGGAATTGTCGGTGCTGACCCAGCTACGCGATTCCGGCGTTCAGTTACTTGCGATGCGGGACGGAGGTGCGATGAGCGCCGACGATCTCATGAACATCCTCGAACAGCTTCCTGACCAGCCAGAAGGCAAGACATCCGATGCAGGCGGTACCAGGAGTAACGTGTAGCGCCGTTCATCGTTTCGGTTAAAAAAAGGTCAGAGGGAGTCGGGACCCGTGAGCCAAGAGAATCAGATTCGGTCGGCTGTGCGACGCATCGCAGCGAACATGCCGTCGGATGAGCCGTGGTCGCGTCACAAGTTCATCGACCTGATCGCAGAGGAACGTGACCGACCGATCGTCCTATGGCCCGTCGAGTCGGCACTGCTGAGCCGTGTGGGCCTGACGGGCACCCTCTGCGGGTTGTGGGTGGCACGCAAGCAAGACGACTTCATCGTGTATGGGTCCGACGTCGCTGAGTATCAAGCAGACCAGGTCATTGGTCACGAGGTAGGTCATATGGTGCTTTCGCACACCGGCCTGCCCGAGTCCCGACATAGTAGGGCCATGCTCAGGGTGCTGTTACCCCACGTCTCGGAGCGCACCATCGAAAATGTGTTGGGTCGTGACAGCTTCGAAGACGACCAGGAAGTCGCCGCCGAATCCTTCGCCGACCACATCATGGTCGAGGCGATGGTCAATCGAAATCGACGCCAGTCACCCCTCCGCTCTACATTTTTCAGGTCGAAATGACCTCCCCCGTCCCAGCGTGGATCTCGTGGCCAATCCTCATATTGATGGCGCTGACGTTGGTGGTTCGCGTGGCGTGGCTCAACTCGTCGATCATCGACCGGTTGACCACACGCTCGTTGATCATCGGATGGTTCGGCCTGGTTCTACGTGAACGCGCGGTGCAAGATGCAATCAGGCAGCTACCGAAGCCGTTAGGCGACGTCGCTCTGTTCCAGCAGCTCACGTTCTGTTGCATCGTCATGATCGTCATGACCATTTACGGCATGTCGAGGTTATGGGTTGGAGCAGATCCCTCCACTGTGTGGAAACGACAGCGGATCTACGACGCGATCGGGCTTGCTCTCAGTGCGGTCATCCTCATTTCCGGGACACCCTCACGGAAGGCCGGTGAGTTGATCGACCAATACTTGGGTTGGCCGGCAGTCGTCTTGTGGACCGCCTTCTACGCCCCACTGCTGTACGTCGCAGTTGCTGTCATGAGCATTTTCGTACGCGAAGCTCGACATCCCGACACCGCTGTCCGTGAGAAAGCCCTCTATGGCTTGGCGATCGCAATTGCGGTCGGCCTCGCGCTCGTCGCGGTGAGCACACCCATTCTTACGCTCCAGGAGGTCTTGACGGGCTCTGGGTCGGCGGACCCAGAGATGCATGTGAAGGCCCTGACCTTCTTCCTGGCGGTCGCTGGATCACTGATCATGGGTGCGGTTCCGGTTGCCGCCGTACTGCGCGCAAAGCTAGGCCAGGACCGAATCAGCAAGAACTTGAAGGAAATCGAGCTTCTGTGGCAAGACATGACCGATCAGTTCCCCGAGGTCAGGACAGCCGACAGTCGACAGTCCGATCCTGCGATGAAGCTGCACAGAAAGATCATCGAAATTCACGATGCAGCACGCAGGCTCAGCAAGTGGAACGCATCCACGTTGTCCACTGAATCGGACCCGCTTCAGCTAAATGCGGAGAGCATCGCAGCAGAACTGGCTCAGGCCTATGCCGCGAAAAACGCCGGTCAGACGCCTCCGGAACGCTATGAGCTCCTCACGGTGCTGGCGCAACGCTCCGTGGCCTACGACCTCACCGCTACGAGCGATGACTTGGTCGACGTTGCCAGAGCTTGGCGAAAGCTGCGCCGGCACAGCGCGATGTCCTGATCGAACCGCTCGTCACTTGTCCTAGCGAGCCTCGTACGTGCTAGATCCGTGGTGTGGCTCTCGGATCTTCGGCAACAAAAAGAGCGACATTTCCGATCATGTCGACCTTCACCTGCTCGAACCGACTGCTGAGCGCCTTCTCCAGTCCCGGCAGATCGTCATGCCAATTGCCGAACGCACCAATCTTGTTGTACGCCGTCATCAGAGCTTTGCCGAATAGGGTGTATCGCTGATCGACTCCGATCACAGTTGATCCAAACAGCACTCCCCCGGGCTTCAGTTTCTCGGCAAGATTGTCGAAGGCTGCAGCTTTGGTCGACCAGTCGCCTGGTAAACAGTGCAGAACGTAGTTGAGTGATATCGAGTCGAACTTCTCTATGCCCTCAGCGAAGGGCTCAAGTACGTCTTGCTCGATCAGCGTGGTGGGTATTTGGAGTCGAGACGCGGTGTGCTTGAGCGAATTTGGGCTTAAATCCGTAAGAGTGAGATCGAGGTCGGCTGGCAAGTCTGTGTTGGCGAGTAGCCAACCTGATCCAGGCCCGACCTCAAGGTGTCTGCGTCCGATGCGACCGTTGTAGAGGTCGAGGAAGTTCTGCCGGTTGCAGCGCCAGGCGTAGCTGTTCGATAGCCGCATGACCCAGAGATCGTAGACGTTCAGAAACAGATTGCTGCTGTACGGAGCCGCCCCCGCTTGGGTCGTATCAGATGTCATCGAGTCGATGTTCCTCTCGGTGTGTGTGAGCCAGTCCCCCGCGTAGCTACCACGCGATCTAGGAGTCTGCCCTATCGGTGCGGTTGGGGCAGGCGCGACGGTGCGGATCGGGTTCGGCGTGGGCCGGAGGATGCTTGTCGATCCGTCACAACCAGCCCAAGACCGCCGCTGGATGCCCCTTCCATGGGGACTTCCGGGAATCTTGTTACAGCTTCCCGGCGTGTCGAACCGGCGCCATTCGCAATCTGTTACAGAATCCGGAGGTGGATTGGCGTCCGGGAAAGGTGTCAGCGATGGCCATGCAGAGCAAGGGGTCGAGGCGTATGTACGCAACTCGTATCCCTGTGGAGGTTGGTGACCTGATCGAACGGCGAGCACTTGAGGCGGGCTGCACGTCTACGTCGCAGTACCTTGCGGATCTGCTTGCAGTGGTTCACGGACGCCCCGATCTTGTACGCGAATTGAACCAAGAGGTGATGCCGCTAACCGCATAGCCGGACAAGAATGCGGAGTGCTTGAGGACGGTTAGCCTCGGCCCCGCTCGCACACTACGTGCAGACCGAAAAGAGTCGAGCCCCCGACTGGCAGGTCGAGGGCTCGAGGTGAAACGGAGAGCCAATCTTCGTTTCGGTGCTGCATTCCCCTGGAAGGGACAGACTATTGCTGGTCTCGTCTCAGGGTACCTCGCGCCCTGATGAAGGTTCAAGATCTAACGATCGTGTCGAGTCGACGATGTCGACGTCCGACCTTATTTGGAGACGTCTGTCTCCGCTCGTGGCCGCGCGTCGGTCCATGCGACTGTGGAGCCCCGTCACCGGAGAGTTCGCGGACGAAGGTCAGAGCTGGACGAAGCGCCTGCCGGCGGTGCCGGCGGCCGTACCGATCTACCGCAGGGGACGTACGTGTCTGTTGGCGTTGGACTTTGACGCCAAACATCACACGGGCGAGCAGGTCGATGCCGATGTCGAACGGGTGTTGGTGTGGCTCCACCAATGTGGCGCACGCACGGTAACGGATCGCTCGACGAGCGGCGGCCGCCACGTGCTCGTACCTCTGGCTACCAACAGTTCTTTGCGGGTCGACGACGTCAAAGTCTTGATGGAGCTCCTCGCTGCTCGGCTGATGACTCTGGACCGTTCTCCCATGCTCGGGGTGGAGCAGGGGTGCATTACTCCCCCGGGGTCACCCTGCCGGGAGGGTGGATTTCGCCGCCTCGATGGGACGCTCGACGACGCGATCGACGCGTTCACTGTCCGATCCGACCGTGGTGTCGTTGCCCGCTTGACTGCTCTGCTCGGTGGCGTGACCACTCCCCGACACCGAACCGCAGTTGCCGCCGTGGCAGCCTCGCTCACCCAGGACGAACGCCTCGTCGGCGTCGGACGAGGGCGGCGTTTGGACCCGCGCTTTCACCGCACCACGCCGTTCCCTGAGGCCGTCGAGACCTACGCGGCCACCGGCAAGCTCAACAGGGCTCTCTGGCCGACGCCCTCGGAAGCACGCCAGTCCGTCATCAGCCACGCGGTTCTTCGGGGTGCCAGCGCTGCGGATATCGAGAAGGCGATCGCTACCAAGGAGTGGGCTGGTGTCCGCCGCGCTTACACCGAGAAGTACAGGGATCCCGCAGTCGCTCTCCGACGGGACGTGGAGAAGGCGCTGACCTGGGCGGCAGGGACCGCCCATCAATTCCATCAACTCACGCACAAGAACAAGCTCACAGGGGGAGGTACTTCCTTCCTGAAAGATCGAATTCGTCGCAAGTGGTTAGCTCACGCACAGCTGTGGATCGACTCAGAATTCCTCGGTACCCGCCAGCGGCCGGTCCTACTCGCTGTGGTCCAGGCACTGGCCTACACATCGGCTTTGGCCGGCGACCTGGTCGAGGGCGTCCCGGTCGTGGCGGTTGGCGGTCGCAGCTTGTCGCATTCAGCTGGGCTGATGTCGGAATCGACCGTGTGGAGCGCGTTGAGGGTTCTTAGAGAGACCCCAGGTTCTCCCCTGCTACTCGTAGCGCGCGGCGCGGGTCGGGAGGCCGATCGCTACGCCTTGACCACGCCAGCGACCACAGGCGGCCCTGGACGAGCGCGTGTCGAGCGTGCACGGGTCGAGCCGGTCCACCCGGCATGGAGCGTGCTCGGTCTACGTGGCCGGATGGTCTACGAGCTGGTCGCTGCGGGTCTTGCTACAAACGTCGACGATGTGTTTGCTGGCGCAATGCTCCGGCCGTCGAACGGTTATGCCATTCTCGCAGCTCTGACGGCCGCTGGGCTCATTGAACGGAACGGCGCAACCTTGAGCATCGGGAGCCGCACGTTGGACGACGTAGCGGCCGCTCACGGCCTGGAAACTGTCGCTGCCGAGAGGATCGTCCGACACCGAGCCGAACGGCTCGTATGGCAGGTGTGGCTCGAGAACCGCTTCTACGGTCCGGCCGTTGCGTTGTTCATGAAAGATCCAGTCAACGTTCCGATCTCTGGGGCTCCCCCACCGCGTGGGGAAGAGTCGGAGACGCTGTGGGCGGCCATGCTTGCTGCCGGGCCCCCGAAGCCTGATCCTGTGCTGGAAGCCATGGAGCTGCTCAGCGATCAGCTGGGTGCAGTGATCGTGTGTTCAGATTCCTGATCGATCACCGACATGAATGCTGGCATTAGCAGCATTGGCGTTATTCGATAAGCCAGTATTAGCGTGGCGGTGGACGATGCGGGGCCGCCACGCCCGGAGGCGATGAGGTGACCCCGTCGGATGCGGTCCCCCCGCCACGCGCGGCCGGTGTGCATATTTTCGCGGGGACGAGACATGGCCAAGATGGCTGCTGCGGCCCCAGCCCCGGCCGGCCAGAGGGATGCAGTCGGAGAGTGGGCGGAATGGCAGTTATAGCAGCATTGTTGCGGGCGGCTCTGACCTCGGGGTTCGCCTCAAGTTGAACAGGTTGGTCGACCATCTCTGGCCAACTATGGCAGTAATGACAGCATTGCTGTAGCTTAATAGCAGTATTACAGCTATTGCTGGTATAGACAGTTATGGCATGATTGCCATGAATGCTGACAATGCCAGCGATGTTGGCAATGCTGTGATTCGCAGCAATAGAGCTAATGCCGGTGATGCTGTCAATACCTGTAATAACAGGAATGCCAGTATTAACAGTATCCCGTCCAAGTCGGAGACCTCAGAAGGGAACATCAAGATCGTGAGCGCAGATGTCTATGACCGCGAACGGGTGATCGCCATCATCAACGGCAAGGGAGGCGTCATGAAAACAACCCTCTCGGCCAACGTCGGTGGCCTGGCCGCTGCATCCGGCTACAAAGTTCTCATCGTTGATTTCGACCCCCAAGGAAACCTCGCAGAGGATCTTGGGTACACCGAAACGGACAGGGACGACCACGGACGTGCCCTCGCCGCAGCCCTCGCGTTCGGCGGAAGCGTAGAGCCAGTCAGGGGCGTCCGAGAAAACCTCGACGTCCTCACGGGAGGTGTCAACCTCGAGCAGGCCACAGCGGCCCTGGCCTCTAAGGCAGCGAAGGACCCGAACGGCGCGAAGCTGGCACTGGCCGTCCTGTTAGCACCGCTGGCCAAGGACTACGACTTGATAATCATCGACTGCCCGCCCGGTGACGAGACGCTGCAGAACGCCGCCCTTGCGGCTGCGCGCTGGGCGGTCGTGCCAATCAAAAGCGACGCATCCAGCCGTAAAGGACTGGCGGCTGTCGCTCACCGTCTCGACGCAGTGCTCGACATCAACCCCACCCTTGACCTGCTGGGAGTTGTGCTGGTGGGAGTCGGCAAATCCGCGACCGCAGTACAGGAACGTGCACGCAAACTCGTCGCCGAAGCCTTCCAGGACGACAGTGTCCTGTTCTCGGGAGTGGTGAGGCATTCGGAAGCGACAGCACAGGCAACGAGAGAACGAGGACTCTTGGTGCACGAACTCGACGACGCCGTTCGCAAGGGGCCCAAATGGTACGAGGTCATCCGTGGCGAGGCTCAGGCGCAATCCCTCGCGCCTAAGTCATCCGGTTCAGTCGCTGACGACCTACTTGCCATCACACAAGAAATGATCGCACGCATCACTGCGGCCGAAGAGAGGGTGAACGCATGACCGATCCCAAGCAAGACCGAGTCGTAACGGGCCTGCCACCGCGGCGGCCGGCAGTCACGGGCGACCTGTCGAAGCTACAAGCCAAAAACAGAAGTCCGGTACCACCACCACCAGCTACGCCGCAGGTATCTCCGTTAGTCGGGTCGAACACGGTCGCGGACGACGATGCAAGGACGAAGAGAATCACCGTCTACATCGACCACGACGTCTTCACCCGCGCACGTGGCGTCCACAAAGCAACAGCGCACCTCGAAGACGACAAGTCGTGGTCTCAATTCGTAGAAAAGGCCCTCGTCCGCGAGGCCCAGGCTCGCGAACTCACACACAACGAAGGCGAGCGGTACGGGGGATCCGACGTACCACTGTCTGCGGGCCGACCACTGTCGTCCTAGCCGCCCCACCTGGTCATCGAAACACTCGAAATCCGACGCGGGGCCCCGGCAGTGCTGTCACACCACCGGGGCCGGCGGCCACAGACAAACCAAGGAGCTGTGACCTATGAACAACCGTAACTCTGACCCGAAAAGCGATACAGCGGACGACGTCACACCGCCACCCCCTATTGGACAGCCGGTGGAGATCCACCCGGCTATCGTGACCTGGGCGCTCGTCATCGGCCTGGTCGTCGCCTTCGTCGTGACAGCATCGAGCTTCAAGCTCAGCTTCGCCACCCTCTACGACCTGGCCGCGATGGCCGGCATGCGCGACTCCGCGTGGGTGATACCAGTGGTCCTCGACGGCCCGATACTCGCCGCCGGCATCTTCCGAGTCGCGTTGTCCCAACACACCGATCACCGCACAGTTCTCGGCCGACGATTCATCATCGCTGTCTTTGCCCTAGCTGGACTGGCCAGCATGGCCGGCAACGCCTACCACGCAGTCCTTACAGTTACCGACCTAAACGCAGGAGTCGCGGCCGCACTCGGCGCACTCGCCCCCCTGATGGTGATGACCATGAGCGAAATGATGTCCATCGCAATCAGCGCACCCCGACACCGACGCCCATCCGCGACACCCGCCGTGCTCGAAGCGACCGAAGCCGAACAATCGACAGCCGGGCCGCAGAACAGCACCGAACAGCGCGACGAGACACCCGACGACGAGCACGGAACCCTCGACCAAGTCGTATGGGAAACCGTCGACGTCTATCTCAATCACCCGACCGCGATGGGCAAATTCAACAAGGCCGCAGAAGTCCTTGGAGTCTCGCCGACCACCGTCCGAAGCCGCTATGACAAGTGGGTGAACCTCCAACAGAAGATCGCCGCAACCAAAGCGGCTTCCCAGCTTTCAACGCCACCGGCACCGGCCGAGAGTGCGGCCGACACCGGAAACGCTCTGGAGAACCTTCACCCGGCCGACATCGACACATACACGGCTGCCGAACGCGACTACGCGGTTGCAAACCGCTGACCGACCACAGGAGGGTGTGACAGAAACGATCGTTTCTGTCACCCGGTCCTGCACGTAGATCCGGTGTCAGTTTCAGAAGTGGGCTGCACGATTTGCTGGGATTTCACCAGTGATTGCAGTCGTCTTCTGACATTCTGAGTGCAGAAGTGAACTGCACAAGCGGCACCACAGGTCGGGGTGTTCAAGGCTGTGGTGGGGGTGGGCGGCCGATGTGCGGACGGGTCGATACGTCGACCAGAATCATCGGTATGACGGACGAGCGGTCGGCAGAGACTTTTGTGGGGTTCGCGGTGCGCTGGGAACCCTATGGAGGTGCCGATGACGAAGACATCTTCGTGGCGTTCGGGATTTCGGGTGCGGAGTATCGGCGCCGGTTGTGGTGGGCCTTGAATCTGCCCAGTGGCCCAGACCTGGACGCCGATGTCCGTGATCGACTCCGTGAGTACGCCATGCGTACCACGCGCCTACGCCGTCGTCGGGGCGGTAGCGAAGTTCGCGATGCACTCAGTGGCGTGTGGGAATGGGGTGATTCCTACGGTGATCGCGACGTGAATCGACTTCCCGCCAGCGAGGGCGATCAACGCGAGGATCAGTAGTGTCGATGACGTTTGTCAGTGTCAGAAGTTGGCTGCTCTTCGTGCTGACGCCGGGGGTTGGCTTGGGGAACCTTTGGTGCGGTTTCGCAGCGCCCGCGTGATGTCGATGATCGTCATGGCCAGCAGGACTGGTATGGCAATGCTTAGTACGGCCGCGGACCCGATGACCGAGGCAACCAGAATTGGGTAGATGTCCACCGGTCAGGTCTTGTGGCTTACGTCGTTCGGTGTCGCCGTTGTCGTCGACGGTTCGGATTTGTGGTGCTCGATGATGTCGGCGTCGTCGGCGAAGATCAGCGTTCCGCTGTTCGTTGCGACGGCCCATCGATGGGGCATCGCCCAGTCTCGGCCGGCGACGGGGACGGTCAGCAAGTAGTCGGCGAAGTCCTCGACTACGGTCCCGGTAACGAAGCCGCCTTCTAGGCGTCGCACTTGGACTGTGTCACCAACGGTGGGTGTTGTCGTTGTGATGTCTACCGGATCGGTCATGACGGAATTGAAGCAGATGAACCCTCTTGGCTGATCATGCGTCCATCGATTTTCAAAGTCGTCGATGTGCCTGAGACCGGTAGGTTGCGGCCGAGGAGGTGCAGCTCTGGGTTCGAAGGTGACGGCACTGCTTGCACGTTTCACCTGCGGTCTCTTGTCGCAGCGGAGGCGCTCACGCCGTGTGTTGTACCTTCCCTGCCATGGCCAAATTTCCCAGGGTTCGAGAGCAACACATCGCCGTGTTCGGCGAGAGTGGTTCGGGCAAGACTGTTTTGTTGTCGTCTTTTTTCGGACCGACGCAGGATGGGGGATACGCGAACGATCTCTGGGACCTTGTTGCCGACGACATCGGCCAAGGGCATCGGCTCTACAGGAACTACCTCCGCATGCGGGACCTCGCGACGGCACCGAAACAAGACCGATACAAGGCGACGACTCATTACTTCTCGGTGAAACTCAAAGGCGCAGACACCGACGCAGCCAAGAAGCGGCCCTTCGACGTCCTCCGACTCGCATGGCACGACTATCCAGGCGAATGGTTCGAAACCGAGCCCAGCAGCGCGACGGAGCGCGAGCGGCGCACCGACACCTTCCGTTCTCTACTTCGGTCCGACGTCGCTTTCCTGCTGGTCGACGGACAGAAATTACTCGACCACCGAGGCGACGAAGAGCTGTACCTGAAGTCGTTGATGTTCAGCTTTCGTCAGGGGCTCTTACGAATCAAGGACGACTTGCTCGAGGACGGGCCTATCGTCGAGTTCCCTCGGGTGTGGATCCTGGCGCTCTCGAAAGCCGATCTGTTCCCGGACTGGGACGTCGACACTTTCCGCGATCTGATCATCGTCAATGCAGCAGCAGACATCGAACAGCTCCGATCGACCATCGCCGAACTCATCGACACCCCCGCTGCCCTGTCCATCGGGGAAGACTTCTTGCTGCTGTCCTCCGCCAAGTTCGAGCGCGAGTCCACTGGTCCACAGACGCTCGACATCGACTTGACCCGGCGTATCGGTCTCGATCTCGTCCTTCCGGTGGCGTCGATTCTTCCGCTTCAGCGTCGTGTGCAATGGCAGGAGAAGCACGACATTCCTGGCAAAGTGCTCGACTCGCTCGCCGACGGCGCAGAGTTGCTGGCAGCAGGCCTGACGGGTGAAAAATTTGCGGCGATCGAAAAGCTTCTAGCACTGGTCAACCCAGGTAAGGGCGGAAAGGCAAGAAAGATCGCCGCCGTCGCGCTGCCCATCCTGGCGGACGCGGCGCGGTTGGTGGGACCGAAACTCAGGGAGATGAACGCGCAGGCCCGCGCTCAGCACGACTACCTGCGAGCGACACTGACGCAGTTCAAGTTGGACCTCGAGCAGGGCGTCGACGACAAGGTGATCAGGAACCCGAAGTGAGCACCAGTTCCGGACCCTCGGACATCATCTGGTCCACTCGGGGCCGTAATTGGGGTTTTCGTTTTCTTCTCGACGCCGGACTCGGCGACCCGCTCCCGGACTACGAACGTGCTTTCGACGACGCTGGAGACGCGCTGACTGCGTGGCACCGCCAGGATGGACATGTTGCGCTTCGCATCGAGGATCCGCTCGGACGCCGAGACTCGGCTGGCCGTGTGATTCCCCACGAGTTCGTGATCTTCGGCGACCTCGCCACCGTCGTCGACTCCGTCGAGGACGGTCTTCGCCAGGTGTGGCCGTTGGTAGCCGAGATGTATGCGGGAATCTGGGATACTCCCACCCCTCCAGATAGCTGACAGAGTGCGCCGGACCCGCCGCGACGCCAACCTACCGAGATGCCATCCCATTACGTTGCCAGCGCACCCAGTTAGAAACCGCACGCGTCCTCCCGGCACGGCTTCGTTCAGGCGTGTTCGATCGGTGGTCTGAAGTCTCCGGACACAGTCGGTGCTCATAGCGACAATGCGCACTCCGACCGGGGAGCAGCACCCCATTGCCCACCCAGTTGGTGACCACGTGGACTGAAGACAACTGACCGGGTAAACGATCAACAGAAAACCCGACGACAACCTACGCTAAAGTTTCAGCCGCTCCCCCGGAGGCGACGCCGAGAATTCTCAAATCGGTTACACCTCCGGCGGGAACCGTCCGAACATTCCCACCTCTGACCCTCGCATGTACGCCTCGTGCTCGGCCTGTGCCCGTGCCGACAGTGCCGCGTTCTCTGCGCGCTGCGCCTTGGCCCGCTGGATTCCGAAATAGCCGCCGACACCGACAACGGCGAGCGGCACGAACACATACCAGAAGTTGATGACAACACCGAGGGCGATGAAGGCCATGATCGCGAAGGTCAGCGTCCCGACGATAGGGTGTTGGCGCCACACAGAGCGCGTGTCGACGGGCGGCGGATCGGGTTGACGTTCAACACCTCTCGTCCCACCATGGTAATGGTGGTGAACGCCGCCGTAAAAGTTGTTCCCCATGCGCGTAACGGTACTCTGCAGGGCAGCAGCCTCGGGCGATATCTGACCTGTCAACTCTCGGGCCTGTGCATGTGGGACAACGGCTTGCATCGGGACGTGTCGATGACCAGGTCCTATACCCTGCTTTTTCGTCTGTTGCCGACTACGGCCGCCTGATGTGGGCTCATTCCGGGTGAAACCGCTACCTCCTTGGCAGTGATGTTCTTCGCTAATCGCACTCGAAACTGCGAAACGGTAGCCGTCGCCGAATACTTCCACTGCGTCGGTTGCTGATCAGCTGCCCAACTACGATGTCGCCCGACTCGTTCATCAACGATCCTGGAGCACCACTGTGTCTTTTTCCGGCTGTTCGCCGCCTATGTCATCCGCATCGAAGAGTGTGCGGACGTGGCCGTGGATCGCCGGAGTGGCATTGTCCGGTCTGCTCGTCGTCGGTTGCGTGGATCCGTCGGGGGAGAGGGACGCAACGTCGCAAACCGATGCTGCGTCGTCGGCCGCCGATACGACAATCGACACCTCACGCGAAGCGGCTACTACCGAGGCCACGCCCACGCTTCCGGTCGATCCGCCGGCCATACCCGAACCGGTGGATCCATCCGTACCTGCCGCGGCGGTGGTCACCAACGCGGACAGCGCACAAACAGCCCTGACTATGCTGGCAACCGTGCCGATCAAGGGGCGAGCCCCGAAGACCGGCTACGACCGCGACCTGTTCGGGCAGGCCTGGACCGACAACGTAACCGTTGAGTACGGCCGCAACGGCTGCGACACCCGCAACGACGTACTTCGACGGGATCTCACCGCAATCACTGTGAAACCGGGATCCAACGGATGCGCAATACAAACAGGCACCCTGGTTGACGAATACACCGGGGCCACCATCGACTTCATCCGTGGTGCCGATACCTCGATGACCGTGCAGGTCGATCACGTCGTTGCTCTGAGCAACGCCTGGCAGACAGGTGCGCAGCAGCTTGACGAGCTCACGTTGCGGAATCTGGCGAACGACCCGCGCAATCTGCAGGCCGTGGACGGCCCGGCGAATCAGCAGAAAGGCGACGGCGATGCCGCGACATGGCTGCCGAGCAACAAGCCGTACCGGTGTACCTACGTCTCACGGCAGGTCGAGGTCAAAGCCGCGTACGGACTTTGGGTCACCCCGCCCGAATACGATGCCATCGTTCGCATACTCGGGGAGTGCGGCGCTACCGCCTCAATCCGCCCCGCCGAGTCAGCGCCCGCGCTGACACCAGCTCAGCAACCCGCTGCGCCAGCGCCGGTGGGTATGGCACCGGCGCTGGCGAGCGTGATCTACGCGAACTGCGCCGCAGTTCGCGCCGCCGGTGCAGCCCCCATCCGAGTTGGAGACCCCGGATTCAGTACCGAGTTCGACGGTGACGGAGACGGCGTCGGCTGCGAGTGACGACGACACACGTCAGGGGCAACTGTGGTGGGTGTGCGTTGCCCTGACAACCATCGCCGAACGCGAGTGCGCACCGCGTCCATATCGAGCTCGGCATCGTGACAACCGCACGCGACCGAATGGGTGCATCGGACAGCTACTCTGACCGAGAGCACATCGGTCCCTCGGCGAACGGATTGTGGGATCGAATCGCCAACGCCATCAACAATTGGCACTCTCGCATCGCGCCCAACCTGATCGC
Organism: Rhodococcus sp. ARC_M5; assembly: GCF_022810405.1. Lineage (GTDB taxonomy): Bacteria > Actinomycetota > Actinomycetes > Mycobacteriales > Mycobacteriaceae > Rhodococcoides > Rhodococcoides navarretei. The sequence goes on along the minus strand of NZ_JALGQE010000019.1, from coordinate 46,427 downwards.
GCGGCTCGACGACACTTTTGCGGTCGAGTCCTGCGCAACACGCCCCGACATGCCGCTCATCTTCGTAATCAATCGTCCAGTCGGAGAGGCCGTTGCTATCCCGTGATGTCAATCATGTTGGCCTTGAGTACTAACGCGGTTTCGCTCGTGCCCAATGTGGTTTCATAGCTCCGACTTCCGGCGACCTCTGCGTAGAGCGTCACCACATCGCCATCAATGATTTCGCGTCCAATGACCGGATCGAAGTTCACTATGGTGTTGTGGTCGAACTCGTACCACTGGTTGCCTTCCACTGCAGAGGTGTCTGCCCGAAACATAGAGGTCCCGGTGACCGAGTCAAACTGGGTCACATACCCGTACACGACAACTCTTCTTCCCCGTTCGGCATCTGGATCGCGGACCAACACGCCGAATTCGCGTTCGCCGATTGCTGGGTAAGTTTGTCGGTCCAGCCGTGTTGCTTGAGCGTCGGCCGCTGCCTGTTGAGAATCCATAGCAACGCGATTTGCTTCGATTGCAGCCGCGTTCGGATCTGTCGTTACCGCAGCGGCCGGTGAGGGCGATACGGTTGGGACGGTGGTCGCTCGTTCGGCACCACTCGGAGCCGAACCTCCCGGGGGCGAAGGCGGAAGCGTGCGTGTGGTCGTCTGAATGGCGCGCGTAGAGTTCTCATTATTGTCGGCGTTGCCGAGAGCGACTCCTAGGAGGAGCACGCTTACCAACGCAGCACCTGCAACCACTGACTGAGGCGTCGTCAACGGCCACTTGTGCGGCTTCTTATGTTTCTGGTCGTCTATCCGCCGCCAGGTTCGACCGTCCCAGTAGCATTCGCCTGATTCGTATCGACCGGTTTTGGGGTTTAACGAACCCGACCCTGGTGGCGGTTCCATTTATAGGGCTTCCTCTCCTCACGGGATTTCCGTTGCAGATTACTCGCGGACCGCTGCAACTCTGCCAATGGCGGCCAACAGCAGAAGCGTGGCAGTCATCGACGTCGGGGGGCACTGGTCGGGTTGTGCATAAACAGGCCGCGTCGGTGGCGTGCCGTCAATCGTCCGCCTCGGAAATTACACTCCACGGTCTCTCGCACGGCTCGGGCTTCTTGAGATCACCTCGGCAGGCTCATCGCGATTTGTCTCGCGGGTCCGGGTTGAGAAGCTTCCTGCGGGTTTGGGTGTGCGTTTAGACCATCGTCATACCGGACGAGCGCGAACGGGCTACTGAGAGCGATTGACCACGACGTTCTCTCGGCCGAACCGTCCGCTGGAGGTGTCCACTTGATTGGTCCAGCTTCCCGTAGTCTCTACTGGACAGAACGAGTCCAGCAGGTCGGAGGGGCATGAAAATCGGGTACGCGCGGTGCAGCACCGCCAGACAGGACACCTCCGTCCAAATTGGACTGCTCGCCAAGATCGGCGTCGAACGCGACCGGGTCTACATCGACCACGCCGTCAGCGGCCGGCAAGCGAAACGGCCCGGACTCGAAAACGCCATCAACGCCAGCCGCGAAGGCGACGAATTCTGCGTCACCAAACTCGATCGTCTCTCCCGATCAGCCGGAGACCTCCACGAAACCGTGAACCGCCTCGCCGCCAGGGGAGTGGCACTGTTGATCGACGGCAAGGTCTACGACCCAGCTGATCCCATGGGCAAGATGTTCATCGGCATGCTCGGCCTGATGGCCGAATTCGAGTCCGACCTGATCCGAGCCCGCACCCGCGACGCGATCGCGGCCGCAGCAGCGGCCGGCAAGATGAAAGGACGGCCGCACACCCTGACCCCTGAAGAGCGGGCATACCTACTCCAGGTATACGAAACACGGCAGTTCAAGATCGAAACACTCTGCAAGAACACCGGATTGAAACGATCCGCCCTCTACAGCAACCTCACCCTCGCGAGGGAAGAACGAGACGCTCTAGCGGTCGCGAGAGGCGAGTAGTGCAGTCCACTTCTGAAACAATGCAGTCGTCTTCTGAAACTGACATCCGGTGCGGAGGCGACCAGTCCGAATGTCGTGCCAAAAACGTGAGCTAAACCGATCGTGTCAGAACCCCCTGTGTCAGTGAGTTGTGGCAGTCTCTCGCCCTGTGGGACACAAATACGGATACGCCAGGGTTTCGACCACCGATCAGACACCCGCGCTACAGAGCGACGCTCTAACCGCGTTTGGGTGTGAACGGCTCTTCGTCGACACTGCGAGTGGGTCCACGACCACAAGGCCCGCGCTCGACGAGCTCCTGGGCACCCTATTGCCCGGAGACACCTTGTGCGTGTGGAGGCTCGACCGGCTCGGTCGCAACCTCCCGCACTTGATCGAACTCGTGACCGAGCTGAAATCCAGGGGAGTGGGGTTCGCATCGGTCACCGAACAGATCGACACTGCTACCGCCGGAGGTGAACTCATCTTTCACATCTTCGGTGCCCTCGCCTCGTTTGAGCGGCAGCTGCTCCGCGAACGCACGAACGCTGGCCTAGCCGCCGCGCGCGAACGCGGCAAGATCGGTGGTCGGCCACCTGCACTGTCGACTGCCAAGAAGCGTGAAGCCACCCGAATGCGCAACCAGGGCAGCACTATCGGCGACATAGCTGAAATCCTTGGAGTAAGTCGGCGAACCCTGTACCGCCATTTTGCGCAATCCTAGAGCTGAGGGGGAACTACGCGGTTGACACTCCCGCTCCGACCTCGACCGAATCACTCGCCGGTGACGCCTCGCGTTGCGCCTGAGCGCTGGCAAGCTCACGGGCCTCGAGCACGTTCAGATCTTCGCCGGCTTCGTTCTTCCAGCTGATGCGTCCATTGTTGCTTCCACCGACGAGCACTGCGCCGGCGGCGGATGGACTGTCGAAGAGCTCGTCGTCGCGAAATATGAAAGCGTCATCTTCGATCGACGCGCGGCCGCTGGTGATTAGAGACTCGCGGGTGGTCCTGACGCGCTCGGTAGCTGAGCCACGTAGATCCGGTCGGCCACGGGAACCTCGTTGCACGACAATGCCTTCGGAAGTCAAGTACCCCTGCGCATCGCATCCGGACTCACGGAAGAAGAGAGGCTGGTTTGGCGATTCTTCACCTGCTCTGGATTCACCCTTCGTTGGACGAATCGAATCGAGGATCGGTGCGCCAAGGGTGGTCAGCAGGACGGAGATCGTGTCCAGAAACTCGTGGCAATCCGCCTCAAGCGGTGCTGGTGTGAACGGGTTGCTCGCATCGTTGACGTTGGTCAGCGTGTACCGATCTGCGCGTTGAGCGGTTCGGATCGACAACCACTCCAGGTAGGAGACGTGCGTGGTCGTCCATTCATTGGTCAACGACACTGCAACCATCGCGCGGGTCCAGTTCTTCTCGCCGTGCTCACCCAGGCGTTTACCGACGTTCCCAGTCTGGCCGATGTATGCGGTCCGTTCGTCTTCGCTACCTCCGAACAGGTAATACACCCCGACCTGCGTCGACGCCGGTAGCTTCGCAAACTCGCTCAGCAGCGATCGCGGGATGTCGAAGACCCGGACAGTCCTGGTGGTCAGGCTCGCGACCCGAATACCGGCGGGATCCCCACCCGGTAGAAAGATCTGGATGGTCTGAGCCCGGACCATCAAGCGGCCTTCCATATGTCGAGTTCGCGAACTATGCGCATCGTTTCGACGGCGACGGTGGTGACTTTTTTGATCAGCTCGACGATATACGTCGGGTCGTTGTGTTCGTCGCACCACAGGTTCGGATCGCTCACGATGCCCGAAGGCTTATCGGTTTTGACCTGGTAACGGTCTATGACCCATGCCAGCGCTGACCTCGACCCGAGCACATACTCCTCGGCTTCGGATGGAATGCCGGTGATAGTCACCTTCGAGTTGTAGACAATGGCGGTGTGGTCGGACTTGCTGCGCCACTTCATTTTCTGTACCCGCCACGTCTCGCGATCGTGTTCGTCGACACCGGCTTTCACCTCGACTACGAGTGGGTGGGGAGCGACGTCCTCGTATTGCATATGAAGATCACCGAGCTGCTCGCCGGCGTCGGCGAGCTGGGTGAAGCGTTGCAAGCTTTCAGGGGGAGGGATGTGGGGAAGCATCTTCTTCAGATCCGCCGCGTACGTGTTCCGATAGGCCGGGACGTGCAGTTGCCCGTACACCGACCAAAAGATCTGATCCTTCGTAACGGGTTTGCCGAGCGCAGCCTGGTACACCGACAGGATTTCGCCGGTGATGTTGTCTATTCGTCGATATCCCCACTCGTCGGCACCGAGATCGGAAGCTGTGGAGCCGAAGTCGAACCCACCTGCGTCGGCAGCTTGAACCTTTTCGAAGGTAAAACGAGGAAAATATTGACCATTCTGTCCTGCGCCTAGCAACTGAACGTCAGGAATCCCGCTTGTCGCCAAAAGTGAGAAGTCTGCCGTTGCCCCCACCCCAATTGCATAGAAGCCGTAGTTGTCGTGGTGGGTTGTCGGGAACATCGACGGGAGCTGCGACCGCTCGTGGTTCAGATATTGGTCGAAGTAGGTGTTCTGTCGGTTGAACGGCCTGTAGCTCGATGCGCGGAAGCCGTGCTCGCTCAGCTTAATCGTGCGGCCGCGGGCTAGATGGGTGCGTAAGCTGCGTGACCATTTGATGTGATCACCCGCCGCTGCGGCGGGGGTAGAACCGAGGAACGTTGTGACGTCTGCTTCGCGTGGGCTCGTGATGCTGTGACTGGCGCAGAACGCTGCAAACGGCGCGAGCTGCGCGTTGTAGTTGACGATAAGCCGACGGACGTTCTGCTCGAGGTCGGCGCGCGAGTAGTTGTCCACCCACGCATCGCGATTGGTTTGAAGGCCGGCCGAGTACCGCGCGAAAACATGGGTACCCGGTGACTGATGTCGATCGCCGATGGCCGGCCAGGTGCCGAAGGTGGTGTCGCGTTGGCTGATCCAGTCGCCGCTGGCGTTCGGGGTGATGGTGTCCCATTCGAGTGCGTCGATGTTGTTGGATGCGACCAGGCCCAGTTTCTGTTCCCGGTCGAGGTAGTCGCCGATATCGCGATAGTGAATCTGCGTCGCTCCTGTATGTGCGACATCTTTGACCCCAACGAAAATTGCGATGGTGGTCTTGCTACCGGAGCCGAAGACGTTGCCGCTTTCCTTCCGTCGAAGTTCGCCGGCTGTACGGGCGTTCCCGCGTAGGTTGTAGATCCACAGGTGGGCGAGTTCGTCGGCAAAGCTCAAACGGACACCATCGCCACTATTCGAGTTGATCCAACCGCCGTTGGAAACGAACGCGACGATGCCGGTGTCGCCGACGCGGTCGGTGGCCCACCGAAAAGCGCGGTAGTAAGAGTCGTAGAGGCTGTTCTTGTTCGTTCCTGTCGACCGCGCGGCGTAAGTCGCTGCGATACGGGCGTCGAGAGTGGGGTAGCTGAGGTTGGCGTTGTTGTCGTTGGCGCTGTCCTGCCCGACAGAGTACGGCGGGTTACCGACGATGACGTTGATCGGCACACTCTGCTGGCGGATGATGCGATCGTTGTTCTGCGGGAACATGATTGCGTCCATCGTGTCGCCGTCTTCGGAGATCTGGAACGTGTCGGTGAGGACGATTCCCTCGAACGACTCGTACTGTCCCTCTTCGCCGCTGGGCGTAGTAAGAGCGTGGTAGGTGGTCTCGATGTTGACCGCGGCGATGTAGTACGCGAGAAGCATGATCTCGTTGGCGTGCAGCTCGTCCCGGTATTTACGCGAGAGGTCGTCGGGGAGGATCAGCCCGGATTGCAGGAGCCGAGTGAGGAAAGTGCCGGTGCCTGTGAACGGGTCGAGGATATGGACGCCGGTGTCGGTGAGGCCCTTGCCGAAATGCTCCTTCGAGACGTGGTCTGCGGCCCGGAGGATGAAGTCGATGATCTCCACGGGTGTGTAGACGATGCCCAGCGCATCGGACTGCTTCTTGAACGCGACGCGGAAGAACCGTTCGTACAACTCGGCGATGACCTGCTGTTTGCCTTCGGCGCTGGTCACTTCGGAGGCTCGTATGCGGACGGAGTTGTAGAACGAGTCGAGACCGGTGGTCTCCGATTCGAGGTTGGCGTCGCCGAGGGTGTCGAGCATCTGTTGCATGACAATCGAGACGGGGTTGTGCGCGGCGAAGTCGTGGCCGGCGAACAGGGCATCGAACACTGGCTTGGTGATGAGGTGTTGGCTGAGCATGCTGATTGCGTCGTCGCGGCTGATGGAGTCGTTGAGGTTGTCACGTAGTCCGGTGAGGAACCTCTCGAACTGCTCCGTCACTTGGGAGGATGCACCGGTGAGGAGGGCGTTGATGCGGGCGATCTGGGCGGCGGCGATGTCGGCGACGTCGGCGGCCCATTGTTCCCAGTAGACGCGGGTGCCGACCTTGTCGACGATGCGGGCGTAAATCGCTTCCTGCCACTCCGAGAGTGCGAACAACGCCATCTGTGACGCCACCCCGCCGCTCCGACCTTCGCCGTTGTGCGGCTTCGGATCTGTGTCCGGGGTGGGGTGTCCGTCGCCGATCGTTTCGTCGGAGTCGGTGGTGGGGCCGATGTGGCCGCCGAGAAGTCGATCGTTCCCCTGGCCGGCTTTGGCTTGTTTGGTGGTGGCGTTGAGGGCGATGGAGTTGACCATCGCGTTGAACCGATCATCATGCGCCCGTAGGGCGTTGAGAACCTGCCACACCACCTTGAAGCGGCGATTGTCCGCCAACGCCTGCGACGGTGACACTCCGGCGGGCACGGCGACGGGCAGGATGATGTACCCGTAGTCCTTGCCGGGGGAGAGGCGCATGACGCGGCCTACGGATTGGACGACGTCGACGACGGAGTTGCGGGGGTGCAGGAACAACACGGCATCGAGGGCAGGGACGTCGACGCCCTCGGACAGGCAGCGTGCATTGGACAGGATGCGGCATTCACCCTCGGGGATGGGCGCTTTGAGCCAGGACAGTTGCTCGTTGCGCTTGAGAGCGTTGAAAGTTCCGTCGACGTGTCGTGCGGAGACGACGAGGTCTCGGTTGGTGGCGTCGACCTGTTCGCCGTCGTTCTCGTTCTCGTCGAGGAGGGCGCGGTAGGCGGCGACGACGTCGGGGAACACTTCGGCGACCTGCTTGGAGGCGGCGATGTCCTTGGCGAACGCGACGGCCCGTTTCATCGGGGGTGCGCCGATCGCGAACCCGTCTCCGTCGGGGGAGCGGCCGGCACGTTTCGCGAGACCGTTCCAGCAGCCGACGATCTTGGAGGCGTCGTCGAGTTGGAGTTCGGCGAAGTTCCCGGCGAGCTGTTTCTGCATAGGGGCCGCAACGAGGTCCTCGTCGACAGTGAGCACGATGACCTTGTAGTCGGTGAGCAGCCCGCGCTCGACAGCGTCACCGAAGGACAATCGGTGCAGCTCCGGCCCGAAGATGTCGACATCGTCCATGGACGACAACTCGGCCGAGTGGTCGGCGGCCTTCTCCTTGACTGCGTCGTCGAAGATCCGCGGCGTTGCCGTCATGTACAGCCGCCGTGACGCTTTCAGGAACTCGGCGTCGTGGACGCGGACGAAGTTCGATTCGTCCGCACCGGCGACGGTGACACCGGTGGTGCGGTGTGCTTCGTCGCAGATCACCAGATCGAACGCATCCACCCCCATGCCTTGCGCCGCAGCGACCGTCGGCAGGGACTGGTAGGTGGTGAACACCACGGTCAGTCCTTTGGAGCGTTTCCGGTGCGCCATGTGCGATGCGAGGGTGTCGGGGTCGGTGGTCACCGGGATCGCGACGTCGACGGTGCTGTAGTCCTCGGCGGAGCGGGAGACCTTCGAATCCGAGCACACCGCGAACGCGCGAATGTCGAGCTGGGTTTGAGCGGTCCACTCTCGAAGTGTCTGCGAAAGCAAGGAGATGGAAGGGACCGCGAACAAGATGCGTGCACTGCCGCCGGCCTCGGCAGCCGTGCGTTCGGCGATCTTCAGAGCGGTGAACGTCTTTCCCGTTCCGCAGGCCATGATCAGTTTCCCGCGGTCGTTGCCGGCGGAGAACCCGGCGAAGACCGCGTCGATCGCCTCGACCTGGTGCGGGCGGGGCTCGTTGCGGACCGCTTCACTCAACTCGACCGTCAGCTCACCCTGCGGCCATGCGATGTCCCAGTCGATCGGGGCCTCGGCGATCTCGGCCAGACCGATCCGTTGGACAGGGATGGTCTGGTGATTGATCGCGTCTTCGGCGTTCTTTCCCCACCGGTCGGTGGTGGAGATGATCACGCGGTTGGTGAACGACCGATCCCCATCGGCGGTGGGAAATGTTTGTCCCGAGGCGGTGAAAAACGAGTCGAGATCGCCTTTGCTCAACGTGGTGGTCGGTTCGTAGAACTTGCACTGGATCGCGGCGTAGTCGCCGGTGTCGCGTTCGCGGGCGACCAGGTCGATACCGGTGTCGGCCTTACCTTGACGGTCGGGCCAGTCGATCCACCGCCACACCTGCTCGTACTGCTGCGACAGCGTCGGATCGAGCTCGAAGTATCGAACCATCAGCTGCTCGAACTTGGTGCCCCGCTCCGAATTCGACGGCTCACCACGGAACGCTTCGATAACCTCGTGCACACTCGCCATGACCTACCGAAACCACCTCAACGTCGGGGACAATCAGACCGAGTATGCCGCTTACATCGACGACAACCGCCATCCACGAGGACTCTTCGGCGTTTCGGTCACTGAAGAGGTCGTGGCCCAGCAGGGTCTCCCTGGTAGAGCCGCAGACGCGGAAAGCTCCGGTGTCGCATCCTCGAGTGCAAAGGGGTGTGCCGCCGCGAAGCCTGCACGGTCGAAGTCAGGATTGTTCGCGCGCCGCGGCCTGGACAGCACTGGCGAGTCCGGAGAACGAACATTCGACGGGATCATGCGAGAGCAGACTGCTCAACACAATCGACTTCTGCTCCCCGCACGTGGAGTTGAGGCGCTGGGTGGACATCACGTAGAAGTCCCACTGGTCTAGGTCGAGCGGGTCGGCGGTGGCCCGATCGGTCTGTTTGAAGACACAGAAGACGTATACGTCGGCCTGCCGCTTCCGTTGTGCGGCAATTGTGTTCGTCGTCGCGTCCCAGCCGTTCGTCGGCTGGATCCCGAAGCTGATCATCGACAACCTCTTCTGCTTCCAACTTTGCAGGTACGCAGACGATTTCACCTCGACGCGAATTCCCCCTTCGGTCAGTAGATCAGAAGCATCCCACTCCACTCGGACTCCATCGGCTACGCATCCGAGTGCGAGTCCGACAATGTATTCGGCGAGAACACCGCGTTGAGCGTTACCGATGAGATCCGAGCACGCCCAACGCCAGAACTGGCGAAGGTCCGATCCGATCGACTGCCCCTGCTGTGTGAACGGCTCGTCGCCAGTCTTCGGTGCTGTCACGAGTGGGTCGCAGTGGTTCGTGAACTCGATCGACGAGCATTCGGCCACGTCGAACGCATACCGGGTCCCGTGGTGGTCGTGCAGCATCGCACTCGATGGGTCGAGATGCCGATGAACTCGGAATCGATGGCCATGAAAATTCTCCCTCGATCGGGCAGGTGAACGCAACTAGCTCTTCCGAGGTCTACTCATGTGCCGCCAGATCGAGTGGTCGAGTGCCGACACCGGCATGTCCATCCGCCTCGCAGCGTCGGTCACCAGCCGTGAGACTTCTTCGCTCCCGAGTCTGCGACCCAACGCCTCCACCACGAATCGAGTCACGAGAGTGTCGGCTTTGACGCCGTCGTGGCCGACCAGCATGAGGAAGTAGTCCCACGTCACCGGGCCCAAGCCGCGAGTTCCGCAGTACGCGGCTCGCTGCGCTGCAGAGTCCCGATCGATCTCGGATGCGTGGCGTGCGCCCGACGCTGCGAGCCGGCCGGCAGCAGAGATGATCGCCTCAGCCTTCGGCACACCTCCGGTCTTCTGCTTGTTGCCGAGCACCGTCTGAATCCACTGCGGGTCGGTTTCGCCCAGTACACCGAGGTCGTCCCAACTTTGCCTGCCGGACTCGGCCTTGTACCGCTTGATCGCGCCGCGTACGCCCGTGTCGGCAGAGACTCCGTAGACCGCTCTGATCGACAGGACCGCATCGAGCAACGCCAGTTCCACATGCCCCGGCCATCCGTCCGGGGCAGCGTGCATCTCAGTGATCTCAGCCGTGAGGTACTCGACGAGCACCTCGATATCGCCTGCGTCAGTCGTCGCCATTGCGGTGGATCCCTTCTGGGTCGATGAGAGCGGACGTTACCGGCCGGTGCCGACCTATTTGCACAGAACTCGTCCTCGACGACCACAGTTCGTCGTACGGGCGAGGGTGGCAGTCGACACACCTTCCGGTGCTGCCTGCGACAGTCAGGCAGACGTTCGACTATCCGCGGATGACGATCTCGATGGCGTCGACATCGACGTCGTACGTCTTCGCCAGACCGGCCTTCGCTTCCCGGATCGTCAACGCGGCGACCTCCGTCGTCGGTGCTTGCGTGCTCGTGGACTGATCGTCGAATTTCTCGAACTTTGCATCGGTCAGGTCGATCCCCAGATCGTCCAGCGTGGTGTACCGCACCGGATTTCGGTCACCTGTCCACACGTCGGGGACGTTGACCCGGGCGAATTCGCTGAACTGAATCTTCCACCGGGCGGGGTCGCCGGCCGTTGCGGGAACGATCCGAGAGATCCGCCCGACCAAGAAGGCGCTGCCGTGATCCTCGGTGCCGTCCGCGTACGCCTCGACGTTGTGTGCGTTCTGCGTGCACACCACGTACTGGCACTTCCTGGCTCGCGCTGCATCCAGTTTCCACGACTGAGACCCACCCTCACCCAGGATCGAGTCGAGGCTCTTGCCGGTGAACACTGCCACTGTGTCTTCGTTTGTTGTCATGCCGAGAAGGTAGCAAACTATCGACCGTCGTGCAACGAACTATGTATAGTTTTATCCATAGTTTTCGCGTTGTGCCTGCGGGGACACCTAGAAGTTGCCCGCCCCCGCATGCATCTTGGGCGCTACCGCGGCTACGAGCGTGGTCGGGCCTCGTCGCTCCCGCGCAATCACCCGAAGTGCTCCACCGATGGAAGGTGGACACCCGACGAAGTCGCGAGCCGGTCCCGCATCCCGCCTGCCGGCGGTGCCGGCCACCTGCGGTGTCCCCTGAGTGGAGCTCCGCTGCGCTCCGCACCGTGAAAGAGCATCGTTCTTTCGGGCATCTGGCTGCCGGCGAGTCTGCGTCACCCGGGCCCGCCTTACCCACCCCTGACTCCGCGATGCTCCGGCCCTGCGGGCGCCGAAAACTTTTCACAGACGCCTCCGGCTGAAAACTTCCCGGCCCAGGGGCAGGACGCCGTTCCCGTGCGCCGCCTACTCTCCCCACGCCAGATGACGGCGAAAGAACGCGGGGGAGGACGCAACACCGACCCGGCATGAGTTCCGGAGGGCAGCAACAGTTATGACCGAGACCACGAACACCGACGCCGTCACCTGCATCGCGGACGGCCGCGATTGCACCGGTGACGTCGAATACCGGGACGCACTGTCCGGAACCGGAGTAGCGCACCCGAGGTGCGACAAGCACTGGCAGGACCGACTCGACCTCGAGGACGACCTCCGCCGCCGCTACCCGGCCCACGCACCCGCCGATTTCGACCCCTCCTACGCAGGGGAGCACTGGGAGGAGGACTACTGACCCAGCACACGCTCACCACCCCATCCGACCCGCACCGACCGAGGAGCAGAAGCCATGACCGCCAACGACATCGACGACTACTGGACCACCTACGACAAGGCCCTCGACGCGGCCGCAGAATGCCGGAGCGTCGAATCCCTGATCGATACCCTGAACCGCTACTACCCGCCCTCGTCCGGAGTCGCGTTCTTCCCCAACGGAGCCGACCGCGACCTACTCGGCACCCTCACCGACGCCGGACACTTCGATACCGTCTGGGTCCACGCGGACTACCACTTCGCACTCCGTGACGGCCGCGGAGACGGATTCACCTACATCGAAGGCGACATCGTCCGCGGAACCTCACGCCGGTAACCGACCGCCCCGGTGCCAGACGGCACCGGGGCCACCAACCCCGCACCACCTGGAAGGAACGCCCCTGATGCCCGCACAAGCAGTGAACACTGGACACAGGGTCGCTAGGCACCACGATTGACCTACCGCACAAGTGACCGGTGTGTCTTTCCCAAGACGCGTCGTCGCGGTGTCGAGCGGCCCGCTCGTCGGTGGTCGGGCCTGGCGGCGTGACTTCATAGGACCTTGAAGCGACTCTGCCCCATCACTGTTTTGTCCACCGCCAGCGTCCGCCCACCCAGCGCGAAACTCGGTCGGAAGGCCCGCCGAGTCCGTCGAACGGGAAGGCTCGGATCACATGGACGGTGACATCGTCGTCGGCATCGATTCACACAAAGACACTCACTACGCAGCTGTGCTCACACGGGGTGGAAGGAGGCTCGGAGCGCGCCAGTTCGGAGCCACAGCGCAGGGCTACAACGAGCTGTCGGAATGGGTGGAGACGTTCGGAACTCCGGCGAGCTTCGGTGTCGAGTGCACCGGTTCGTACGCTGCGGGACTGACGCGTCACCTGCTCGAACGTGGCATGTCGGTCGCGGAGATCAACACGACCAACAAACATGCGCGGGCTCGCCGTGGGAAGGACGATGCCCTCGATGCGGAGATGGCTGCTCGGCACGTCCTCACCGGAGCCGACGCCATCGTTCCGAAGTCGAGTACCGGAGCGGTGGAATCGATCAGAATGCTGCTTCTCACGCGGGAGTCGGCAGTGAACGCTCGTACCGTTGCGCTGCAACAGATTCAAGATGTTCTGATCACCGCCCCGGTGGCTCTGCGTGAGTCGATCACCTACAAGCGGGGGAAGGGAGCCGTCGAAGCGTGCTCCCGGTTGCGTCCGGACTTGTCGCGCCTGTCCGATCCGGAACAAGCTGCGAAGTTGACATTGCGGACTCTCGGTCGCCGGGCCAGCGATCTGGCCGAGGAGATCGCCGTTCTGGAGCGCGAGCTCGACACTTTGGTGACCGCGACGGCTCCGACGATGCGCGCAGCGTGCGGGGTAGGACCGGTCAACGGGGCGCAGTTGTTGGTGACCGCGGGGCAGAACATCGGCCGGCTTCATTCCGAGGCCGCGTTCGCCCGGTTGTGCGGTGTCGCCCCTGTTCCTGCCTCGTCGGGCAAGACGACGAGGATGAGGCTGCACCGAGGCGGTGATCGCGCCGCGAACAGAGCGCTCTACTTGATCACCGTGTGTCGGCTGCGGTACGACCAACGCACGATCGACTACATGCAACGCCGGCGCGGTGACGGGTTGTCGAAGAAGGACGTCATCAGGTGCCTCAAGCGGTTCGTGGCGCGGGAGGTTTTCAACGATCTCGTCGCTGATCTCGCAGGATGTGGCAGCATGTCAGCAGAGGTTGACGTACCTGCCGCTCGCGCCCCGTCCGGGGTTCGGTGAACACGTTGCTCTGAGGGTCCACCATCGGAATCCGTCAGGAAGCAGCTGACCGCCGGTAATGCGAGCATCCGGACTCGGTTGTGCTTCCAACGAAGGATCCCTGATGCCCGTTCACATGACCATCGATGAGTTGAAGTCCGCTGCACGAACGTTGCGAAAGTTCCTGGCCGAATCAGGTGCTGCACAATTGACCCACGCCCAGTCACTCGAGGCCGTCGCTCACACTGCCGGATTTCGAGACTGGAACAGCTGCAGCGCCGCTCTTCTCGCTCCCCGTCCGCTGGCGGCTGTTCCGATCCTGCGGGTGTATGACGAGGTCGCGACACGAAACTTCTATTGCGACTACCTCGGATTCGAGGTCGACTTCGAGCATCGCTTCGCCGCCGATCTACCGCTCTACATGCGGGTCACCCGTGGCGGTGTTCACCTGGACCTGAGTCAACACCACGGGGATGGAACACCAGGGGCCGCTGTGTGGCTGCCGACGGTCGACATCGCGGCGTTCCACCGGGAGCTGCGTCGGCGAGACCATCTGGTGACTCTGCGACCCGGTATCGATCGCTCCGCACCTGGTGGACCGACCGTCGAGCTACTGGATCCGTTCCAGAACGCCCTGCGCTTCTGCGAACTCGACGACTGACACATGCTCGACTGACAGACGATTCACTGCTCCCGCCCACGGATCGCTTGACATGTATAGGACCGTCATGGGCCACCCTGATCGTCGGCGTCCTCGCCGTCGTCGGCGTCGCCCTGACAGTCCGCCAACGCACCGTGGCCGACAAACGCGCCCAAGCCTGGCAACGGATCACCTGGTGCCTCGAACGCACCACCAGCGCCGACCCCGCCGAAGCCGAGCTCGGATGGGACATCTACGCCACCGTCACCGACTCACCGCTCATCACCACCACCGAGCAAGACGTCCTCGTCGCCGTCGCTGACCGATCCGCCCGACGTGCACTGGCGGAACCCGACGAAACCGAGGACACTGACAACCAGAACGAGCAGGAGGACCCACGATGACCACCGCAGAAGCCCGCAAGACCTGGACCCCGAACGAACGGCGCAGTGTCGCTGCCGCAGCAGCCCGCGCCTCGATCGCACTCCGTGAACGCAGCGGCCGCGAGGTACCCCAATGGATCCGCGACGCCGCCGAAGGGCGCCCCACCACCCCACCGGCCGAACAGTCCTGACGCCGGCCACAGCCGCAGACCGACAAGGCCCGTACCCCCACAGGGTGCGGGCCTTCTCTATTGCCTCACCGAGAAGGAGCGCTGCGAGCAGGTCCGGGCCACCCTGCGGGCGTCCACCGAATCGAACTCCGCTGCGCTCCGTCCTGTGAAAAGAATTCTTGTTTTCCCTTCTGGCCTTCCGATTTTGACCGGCGGTGACCTCCGCGCAACCGCCGGCGTCCGCTGCGCTCCCGGCCCCAAGGGGCTCCGAAAACTTTTCACAGACGCCTCCGGCTGAAAACTTTCCGGCCCGACCATTGCACTCCGGCCCCCTCATGCCGGTCCAACTCTCCTCTGCCAGAACGGCAAAAAAATTGGCGGGCCACCCGGTTCGTCACGTTGAGCAGGGGAGCGCGAGATGTCGAAGACCACCGCCCAGAAAGCCCACAGCAGCACCGACACCGACAACTACGGCGCAGTGGTCACCCACACCACCGCCACCATCGTCGGACGCCAGAAAGCCGTGGTCAACGTCCATGCCGCCGCCACCGACGACGCCCAGATGATCGTCACCTTCAACCGACTGATGATGACCTTCCGCTCCGCCGCCGCCGTCCACGCGTTCATCGCCGGACTCGCCGACGCACGCACCCTCATAGGCCGCATCGACAACCAGGCACCCCAGCCCGGGGGACCGGGCGACGACTACGCCCGCGCCGCAATGTCCGTGGTCTGGATCGCGCCACCGGAAACCGCCGTCACCCCGCGCGAGCAGTACGTTCCCGCCCGGCGGCGCACCATGCACTGGGTCGAGGTCCACATGGGACCGGTCACCTGGCGCATCATCGACCGCCTCGGCTACGTCACCATGCTCGACGAGCTCCGCAACGTGCACCGCATGGCCGTCGCGATCTTCACCGACGGCGACCAGTACACGAGCGACCCGACCACCCTCACCGACGCATTCGACGACGCCGAACGCGAACACCAGGAAGATATGGCCGCACCCTGGCGACGACGTTTGTAGCCACACCTGATCCGGCCCCGGAACCCGAGACGGATTCCGGGGCCGAGCTGTATCCATCCACAGGAAACGTCTCTATCCCCAGATTCCGGAAAATGCCTGCGCATCGCGGACCTCGCTGGCGCTCGGTACGCGATGCTGGAAGCCGAACGCACTTTCGCGCCGCCCGGCTCACCCACCCGAAGGAACACGACACCGATGATCACCTGGACCGTCACCACCCGCCCCGACCGCCGACCCGAAGCCATCACCACCGCAGGAGCAGAACCCAGCCTCGACGCAGCGAAACGAGCCGCCGCCGACGCCGTCCGCTACGCCCTCCTCGACGCACAAGCCCACGCCGACACCAGCCCCACCAACACCCCACCGACCTACCTCGTCACCATCGACGGAGCCTGCGCACTCATCGTCAGCCTCGGAGCCTGCCGACCCGCCAACTACACCGGAGTCCTGGACAACCTCGAACACTTCGACGGCACCGCCACCCACCTGCTCTACCTATAGGCAGGCCAAGGGGAGCAGACCTGAAAGCGTTGCGAGAGAACGACTCTGTCGGTCCCCACTGCAATACTCGCCCTCATGCGCATCAGAACACTCACCGGCCCACCGCTACCAGCAGAGATCGCAGCGAACACAGCGCGACTCCTCGCGCTCGTGGAACTGAACAACGCCCGGCCCCAATCGGAACCGAACGCCACGGCCAACGACCGCAGCCGCCACGCGCGACACTGCTGAATCTGCCAACCCCTACAACCAAAAGTCCGGTGACCGTGAACGGCCACCGGATCCTGGTGCTTCTACTTATCAGCCTTAGAACAACTGCAACCAAGCGATCAGCAAGTCAACGGCTCCGTGAACCCACGGACCCACCACATCCCAGACCGCCAGCAGCACTGCCCACACAGGAGACGAAACCTCGTCACCCTGCCACGGCACATCGACACCAAACATGTGGCACACCAGCTGAATCCGCCAGTGCACCTGCGCCAGTGTCGACAAGGTCCTCACGGGTCGTGAACCCTTGAACCTCGCGGACCATCCTCTCCAGCCTGCTCGCCCGGTCTCGGACCCATCATTCTTCTCTGCTGCCATAATAGTTTCCTCTCGTTGTGAAATTCCGTCCCGTTGTTGGAGTGATTTGCGCACACGTGTGGCATATCGGCCTTTCGGTTGGATTCTCGATATCTTGGCTCAGCGGTTGCTTCGCCTCCATCAGGGTCCCACATAGAGGGCCGTTTCGCAACCTCTCGAAGAAAGCGAAGTCGCCACATAGTCCCAGGTCAAGAGTGGTTTATAAGTTTAATTGCGCACTTATCGAGCGCAAATTATTGTCGGATTAAAAGCAGCGGATATCTCTGATTAATTTCCGAATATTCGCGATTAATTGCGCGGAATAGATAAATGTTCGACAAAAAATGTATCCAGGGTCTACGAGCTGCCGCGACACCGAGCGTGGCCGGTCTCCGTCGCTCCCGCACAGTCACCGCGCCAGCTCCGCAGGTGGGAGGTGGTCACCCGCCGACGTCGACGAGCGGTCTCGCATTCCGCCTGCCGGCGGTGCCGGCCACCCTGCGGGCGTCCACCGAACCGAACTCCGCTGCGCTCCGCACCGCGAAAGACATCGATTTCTTGTCGCACATCTGGCTCCCGGCGATACTGCATCACCCGTGCCCGCCGCCTCAACTCCTCGCTCCGCTGCGCTACGGCCGAAGGCTCCGAACACTTTTCGTCCCGTACTCGCTGCGCTCCCACGAAAACTGTCCGGCCGCGGGGTTGCCCCGTCGTTCCCGTGCGCTGCTGTCTCTCCTCACGCCAGATGACGGCGACAAGAAATTGGCAGAGCAGGCCGGGGGACCGGTCACGAGGGAGAGGGGCCAGTCATGGCATCACGGACCAAGACCAGCACAGCGGACAAGGCCGAAGCACGCCGCGAGCTGGCGGCATCACTGCACGCCTCGATCACCGACAAGGTAGCCGAGCTGACCAGCTCCGACACGTGGCGCGCGTACCTCGACCACGTGGCCTCGTTCCACTCCTACAGCACTGGCAGGGATGGTGTATTCGGGGGTGCGAATGCCGTCGCTCAGGGTCGGCGGTCGGCGGCGTAGTTTGCCCATTGGCCGTTCGTCTTGAAGGTGTGTTTGGCGACGGTATGAGCGTTGAGCCCTAGGATTCCCGCGAGCACACTCGGCGGGAGCTCACGGGCTAGCTGTGCGGTGGCGGACAGTCGTAGCTTTCGGGGCTCGATTCCAATGGCGCGCAACCTGTTTCCTAGACTGGTTGCACTCAACGGTTTGCCTGCGTGGCCACCTGCGAAAAGCCATGTCGTAGGTAGTTGTTCCGCAGTTCCGGTGCGCCGCTTGAGGGGTAGATTTCGGGCGATGGCTGCGAACGGATCTGGCAGGTCGAGGACGTCGGTGGGACCGAGTCGTAGACCTGTGGTCGTCGCGGTGGCAATCACGTCGGCTGTGGTGAGGCTGACGATTCGCCGTAGCGGCTGGGCGTAGAGGGCGACCAGCGCACCGGCCAGTCGATCTACCGGGTCGAGTGACTCGTCGTGGATAAGGCGCCGGCCGATCTGCCAGCGATCCTCGGCGTCAGTCGGTAGTTCTGCATGGGCTCGACGCTCTTTCGGGAGGGCAATCTCTTTCGATAGGTGCCGTGTTCTTTGTGCCCAGGTCAAAAACGGGCGGATGTGCCATCGGGACGCACCGGGCTCTGCGAACCAGGCGTCAATGTCGTATTGCGCACATCGAGGCATCTCGGTTCCTCGTCGTTCGAGTGTGTTGAGGAACTGAATGACTTGGAGGATCTGGCAACGTGCGTTCTGTACGGCGGTGCCGATCGGTCGGTGCGTTTCGAGTCCGCGCAAACGCGGCAGTACAGCCCAGTGCGTCCACTGGCTAGCGAGCTTGCGATGGCCTGTGTCGAGTCCGCTGAGGAGTTGCGGGAGCTCCGTCTCGAGCCGCCGGAGACTACGGTGCACGTCGGGGTCGAGGATGCCCGTAGCGATGAGGAGTGATCGGAGGTAGTCGACCGACTTGGGCCGAGGGAGCAGGTCGAGTGATTCGTGCGTGAGGGGAATGGTGCCGTCGTGGAGGCCGCGCAATAGGTCTGTGTTGCGGTTCAGCCATCGCCGTGTGGTCGTCGGTTCAGCCTGCATGATGGCGTCACGAAGTGGTTCCAGGAGCCCGTCGGCAGTCGGTGGTAAGACGTGCTCGAGGTGGCAGCGGAGCGCGCATCGCGCGCACATGCGTTCGCCGTCCATGGCGATCAGGGGCTGACCGACGCTGGGGCACCGCGGGCAGCTTCGCTGCGCCTTCTCGCGACACCATCGGCATAATGCGTTGTCGTCCAACAGCTTGTCGGGTTTCGTGCAGCCGGTGCACGCGCCGCGATGCTGTCGTCGTCTTTTCCTGCAGCGGTCGCACACCCGGACGCGGTCTACGACTGAATTGCACAGTACACAAACAGTATTGATCACTTCTTACGTTTGATTTCCGCTCGCCGTGGTGTGCGCGTCTTCGCGTCGGATGGTGTTGCTGCGGTCTTGGGCCGATGGGTAGTTGTACCGGTCGCTCGCACCGTCGCCCGTTCGGCGACTGGTTCGATCAGATCGTTCGGTGTGCACGAGAGTATGTCGCAGAGCGCCGCGAGGGTACGCAGGCTGAGGCGTTCCGGCGTTCCAGTGACCAGGCGATACACCTGAGCTTCGGACAAACTGATCCCGCGCTCGGCAAGCAGCGGTCCCAAACCGGTCGTCGCGAATATTCCCCTCTCGGCCAACAGTCGGCGTAGGTGCCAGTCGTAGTTCAAGCGTGGCTGTTGCATCCCTGTCTCCGTCCTACTCTGCGGTGAACGCTCGGTCCAATGCCCGTCGGAGGGCATTGTTCTTGTAGTCGGTGCCGACGCTGGTGTAGATCGCGGTGGTAGATCCCCAGGAGTGTCCGAGTTGTTGCTGAACAAACAGGTGGTCGAAACCGTCTTCGAGTAGGTGTGTCGCATACGAGTGCCGTAGGCAGTGCGGACCGAGATGCTTCTCCAGTCCGATTGCGTCCCGGTACTCGGCGAAACGGTGCGAAATCGACTCGGTGCCGACGCGTGCCCGACGTTCTGTCGGCCACATGGCGAGATGGTCGGTGTCGTACAGGGGCCGAATCTCGGTGACCCACTCGGCGACGGCTTCGGCGGCCCACCCCATCGTGGTCAGTACCGTTCGGCGGCGCGGTGGCCCTCCATTGAGGGCTTTGCCGTAGCGAACCGACAATGCGCCATGGCGGCCGAACTCTTTGGCCGCGGAGTTCGCGGTCCAGTCCACGATGTCCAACATCGCTGCCTCGCGGCGACGCAGCCCCCAGGCATAGATGACCTTGAACAACGTCGCGTCTCGGTAACTGGCAAGCCATCCCTTGCGGCCGGACAACCCAACCCGGTTCACCCGCTCATCGCAGTAGTCGAAGAAGGCCTGTAACTCGTCCCTCGTCAGTGGCCGGTTTCCTGGTCGACCTTCGTACTCCCCGCGGTGGACGACGGTGTTCCATTCGTGGAAAACCTGCACCGGGTGAACGCGAAAGTATCGCTGACACACTTCATCCCACCGATATCGGACATCAGTGATGTAGGCGCAGAACAGCGACGCGGCCATCTGGTAGAGCCGCACAGTCGAGTGAGCGACCCCCGAATCGACAAGATGTGCGGTCCACTCCTCGACGTCCATCGACGACCAGTTCCAGGGGTAGTCGTTCGTGAATGCGACCAGCCTCCGCACGATCTGTGTCCGTCGCTCGATCGTCAAGTTTGCGAGCATCCGCGCACGTTGCTGCGTCTCCCATCCGTCGATCATTCCTTCCAGGACCGTTTCCTCCGGAACCAGTAATACGACGCCATCACTGAGGAAGCGGTCGGCGGAACCTTTGGCGTCGGACGCGGGCTTTTTGGCAACAGGGTCGACCGGCACTGGATGAATGTAACAGTCATTCGATGCATGTTCACGTGATGCTCTTCAGCTGCTGATGGCCGACGAGCCCGCGGCCGCCCCCGGAGATCGACGCAGATGCAAGTAGGCGGTTGTGACATGGATGCCCCCTTTTCAACGGTACGGGGAGGGGGTATGGTCCGAATCATCGCAAGATACCCCCTGGGGGTATCACTCAAGATGAAGGAGTACCTCATGATCACCACGAATTACCGAGTCACCGGCATGACCTGCGGACACTGCGAGGCGTCGGTCCGGGAAGAAGTCGGTGCTGTGGCCGGGGTCGACACGGTCGAAGCATCGGCGTCGGCGGGGACGCTGACGGTGACAAGCGCCGATGAGCCCGACCACGCCCAGGTCGTCGCCGCCGTTCGCGATGCCGGATACACAGCCGAACCGCAACCCGCAGATTCACGCACCGCGTAGCCGCTGAACTCGGTGGAGAGAAGGATTCGCACGATGAACAACCACACACACGCCGATGTCGGCGTGGCCGAGACAGCGGGCACACAGTCGGGCCACGACCCGTCTGGACACAGCGCAGCCCACACCGGACACGGCGAGCAGACTGAACACGAAGGCCATACCGGGCACGGTGGCCATGCCGGTCACGGCGATCACGTCGGCATGTTCCGTCGCCTGTTCGCGATCATGCTGGTCCTCGCCGTCCCGGTGATCGTTGCCTCGAACATGTTCGCGATGCTCCTCGGATACTCGCTGCCCGACGCAGCGTGGATCGCGTGGGTCTCCCCGGTACTGGGCACCGTGATGTATGTCTGGGGCGGTTCCCCGTTCCTCACCGGCGCAGTCAGCGAAATCCGTTCACGTGCACCAGGAATGATGCTGCTCATCGCCCTCGCGATTACCGTCGCATTCATTGCGTCGATGGGAGCGAGCCTCGGCCTGCTCGATCATCAGCTCGACTTCTGGTGGGAACTTGCCCTGCTGATCGTGATCATGTTGCTCGGGCACTGGATCGAAATGCGATCCCTCGCTCAGACCACCTCCGCCCTGGACTCGTTGGCAGCACTGCTCCCGGACACCGCCGAACGCGTCGACGGCGACGACGTAGTGCAGGTATCCCCGGCCGAGCTGCAGCTCGGTGATCTCGTCGTCGTCCGCCCCGGCGGACGCGTACCCGCGGACGGCACCATCGTCTCCGGATCGGCGAGCATGGACGAATCGATGATCACCGGCGAATCACGCACCGTCCGCCGCAGCGACGGCGACCAGGTCGTCGCCGGCACTGTCGCCACCGACTCCGGCCTGCGCATCCAGGTCACCGCAGTAGGGGAGGACACCGCCCTCGCCGGCATCGGCCGGCTCGTCGCCGACGCCCAGAACTCGACCTCGCGCGCTCAGCGCATCGCCGACACCGCCGCCGGCTGGCTGTTCTGGTTCGCTCTCGGATCCGCGATCATCACCGCCGCCGTGTGGACCCTGGTCGGGATGCCCGACGACGCCGTCATCCGCACCATCACCGTGCTGGTCATCGCCTGCCCGCACGCACTCGGACTCGCGATCCCGCTGGTGGTCTCCATCGCCACCGAACGCGCCGCCCGCGGCGGCGTTCTGGTCAAGGACCGGCTCGCACTCGAAACCATGCGCACAGTGGACACCGTGCTCTTCGACAAGACCGGGACCCTCACCAAGGGTGAACCCACCGTCACCGCAATCGAGGTGACGAACGGGCGCACCGCCGACAATGTCCTCGCTTTGGCTGCTGCCGCAGAAGCCGACTCAGAGCACCCACTCGCACGCGCCATCATCGGTGCCGCACGATCACGGAACCTGACCGTCCCGGCGGCCACTGACTTCCAGTCGTCCCCCGCTGTCGGGGTCTCTGCGAATGTCGACGGTACCCGCGTACAGGTCGGCGGGCCCGCGCTGCTCGAGCAGGAACACGGATCCGAACTCGCCGTCGCCGACCGGTGGCGCGGTGACGGGGCGATCATCCTGCACGTCCTCGCCGACGGGGCCGTGATCGGTGCACTCGCGCTCGCCGACGAGATCCGGTCAGAATCACGCACCGCGATCGATGCACTCCACGCCCGCGGAATCACCGTCGTGATGATCACCGGTGATGCCGATGCCGTCGCGAAGTCCGTCGCGACCGAACTCGGTGTGGACCGCTACTTCGCCGGGGTGAAGCCGGAAGACAAGTCCCACACCGTCGCTGCACTCCAGGGCGAAGGACGTACGGTGGCGATGGTCGGCGACGGAGTCAACGACGCCCCAGCGCTCGCGCAAGCCGATGTCGGTATCGCGATCGGGGCCGGCACCGACGTCGCTATCGCATCGGCCGGAGTGATCCTCGCCAGCGACGACCCGCGGTCGGTGCTGTCGGTAATCGAACTCTCGCGCGCCTCGTACCGAAAGATGAAGCAAAACCTCTGGTGGGCAGCGGGATACAACCTCATCTCAGTCCCACTCGCGGCAGGAGTGCTCGCACCGGTCGGGTTCGTACTGCCCATGTCCATCGGCGCGATCCTGATGTCGCTGTCGACGATCATCGTCGCCGCGAACGCGCAGCTGCTCCGGCGACTCGACCTCACGCCCGACACCATCGCCGGAGCGCTGAACGAGGGGAGTTCCAATCCTCCGTCGCAGCGCACACCGTCACTGTGAGAGCTGATCTCGTACCGGAAACGCAGCCCTGACGACTGCGAAACGCTGATGGCCGCACCCTCTCCGCCGGAGAGGATGCGGCCATCGTTGTGTGGCGGGCCGGGTCAGCCGAGCAGCCGCTGCATGGTCTCGATTTCCTGCTGCTGAGTGGCGACGATGGCGCGTGCCATCTCCAGGGCGTCAGGATTGGAACCGTCCGCGATTTCGGTGTTCGCCATCTCGATGGCACCGGTGTGGTGGGCGATCATCATCGTCAACCACTGGCGGTCGAATTCCGGTCCCGACGCTGCCATCAACGCGTCCATGTCCTGAGCGGTCATCATGCCGCTGCCAGAGCTGTGGTCCATCCCGCCCATGTCACTCATGTCCATGTCGGGCATGGGCTGGCCCCACTCGGTCAGCCATGCCGTCATCTGGTCCATCTCGGGCTGCTGTGCGCCGGCGATCGCCGATGCCAGCGACAGCACGTCCGGGTTGTCGGTGCGGCCGTTCGCCATGTCGGCCATCTCGACTGCTTGTGCGTGGTGCGGATACATCATCTGCGCGAACATCACGTCGGCATCGTTGAACTCTGCGGACGCGCTTGCTTGGGCCGAGGACATCGGTGCGGAGGACATCGAGCCCATGGAATGCCCGTCCATCGACGAATCGGTCGAGTCGTTGCTACAGCCGACGACGAGGAACGCGCTGGCGGCGGCAGCAGCGAGTGAAGCCATGACTTTGGTACGCATGTGGAATCTCCTTGCAAGAGTGGACAATCAGGGGTGTGTGACGTGTTTCGGTCCGCCGGTCGACGCGCGTCTACCGGGCTCCCTGTCACACTCGCAAGGTCACCGATCTGTCCAACTCCCACAAGGTCCACGGCGGTGCGCGCTCCAGGATGGAGTCTGTGCGCCCGGCGATCCCGTCCACCGCTGTCGGCGACTGGCCTGTCTCGGTGCTCATCGTCGGGACGGACAACGCGGCCCACGACACCGGAGTTCCCACACAGGGATGCATCATCTGATGCGCCGACGGACAATCGTGTTCCCCGAACATCACCGAAGCCGAGCTACTGCCCGGGGCTGTCGACGCCATCGCGGCATGACCACCGGTCATCGACTCCGACATCGGGCCAGCCATCGACGATGCCGGTGTCACAGAATGCATCAACAACACCCCGAACACCGTCACTGCAATCAACAATCCGATCGCCGAGGCTGTGCCCCGTCGAGTGCGACGAATCGTCGAGTTCATGCTCTCGGCGGTAACAGGGCATACCCCCCAGGGGTAGCGTCGGTGCATCGTTCAGCTGGCCAGTCGGACGTCAGCTCTCGGTCGTGCGAACCAGTGAACCAACACCCCGCTCGCGACACTGAGTGTTGCGAGCGTCGGCATCGCCACCACGATCGCCCTGTCGAGCCCCCAGAAGGTTGCGAGCGCACCGATCCCAACCGCAGTGAGACCCTGCGACAGGTACGCCACCAAGTACATCAACGACAGTGTCGCGGCCCGCGTCTCGGCCTCGGAGGCTGCGACGACCATCCCGAGCCCGCCGTAGAACATCAGGCCGTACCCCACCCCACTGATGACCGCAGCGAGCAGGAAGACTGTGAGCAAGTCCACGTTGGCTGCGGCGACGAGGCTGACAGACCCGGTGGCGGAAAGCACCGAACCGGCCAAAGATGCGGACGTCGGCGAACCGCGGCGGGCGATGATGGACGCGGGAACGATGGCAACAGCCCAACACGCAAGTGCGCACGCGGCGACGAAAGCGTCGACGGTACCGACGAGATCCCTCACGATCTGCGCACCGAGCCCGATGAACACCGCGCCCATCATGAAGGCCACGGTGAGGGAAGCAACACCGATGGCGAACTGCATTCGAGTTCTCGCGGGTGCTCGCACCCGACTGGGCCGCCATCGAACATTGCTGCGCGTGGCCTCCTCGGGGAGGAACCACACCAGCGGCAGCAGAGCAATCGTCACGCCGAGCAAGATGGCGAACGGGAACGTGGTGGGCAAGGCGGAGTACTGCACGAGCGCACCGCCGACAACGAGCGCGAGTGCGGTACCGCTGGCCGTCGCCGCCGTATTGACGGAAGTGGACAGTGCCGCGGTGCGGCGCGGTGCGAACTCGACGAGTGCGGCGCTGGCCGCACTCATCGCGATACCGACCCCGAGTCCTTGAAGAGTGCGGCCGATGAAGATCGGGACGAGACCGCTTGTGACCACGAACAGCGCAGTGCCGACGGCGACCATGCCGACGCCGGCAAGCAGTACGCGGCGTCGCCCGATCGAGTCCGAGAGAGACCCACATGCAACGAGAGCGAGAACCAGCGCTACCGGATAGGTAGCGAACAACGCGGTCGTGACGACCTCACCTACGCGCCACCGATCCGCTAAGAGCGGATAGACCATCGACGGCGCGCCGCTCGCCCACAACGACACAACCAGGACGCCCGCCGCCGTCGACAACGCCACAGGTAACGGCAAGGTCTTGCGTGAACGAGGGCGGCGGTTCACCGATCTACGCCGACCGAACCGACGGTGTGCGACCAACCGAGCGGAAGGTGGTGCGCCCAAGCCTCAATGGGTGTCGAGTAGAGCAAGGATGGTCCTCACGATCAGATCGGGTGCGTCCATCGAA
The DNA here is from genome assembly GCF_022810405.1 of Rhodococcus sp. ARC_M5. Lineage (GTDB taxonomy): Bacteria > Actinomycetota > Actinomycetes > Mycobacteriales > Mycobacteriaceae > Rhodococcoides > Rhodococcoides navarretei. Next base: position 20,568 of record NZ_JALGQE010000019.1, on the reverse strand, counting down.
TCCAGTCGCCCTGCTGCTATCTCGGCTCCGGCACCGTGAAGGACCTGATGGAGCACGGCGACTTGCCACGAGGTGGGCATGTCACGTGAAAACAGTCCTGCACTGCGTCCGCGTTCGATCAACGATTCGACCCGGCTCGCGGGGCCGTCGTGAAGCTCGCGGATACGCGCTGGGGGGAGTTCTTCCTCGGCGGCGGCAATGACCGATCGTGACCGGTCCACCAGCTCCCAGCTGCTGTGAATGAGCCGGGACAACGCTTCTCGGGGATCCCCACCCAGATCGACCGCAGCCAACGTCTGCTCACCGCGATCGATCACACGCGCCACCACGGCATCGATGAGCGCTGGGCGAGAAGCGAAGTGACCGTAGAGCGTCACCCGCCCGAGACCGGCTTCCCGTGCGATATCGCTCATCGTGGCGTTCTGCCGCCGAGACAGGCAGACGATCGCAGCATCGAGGATGCGCTCGACGTTGCGCACCGCGTCGGCTCGTTTACCGCCTACCTGTGACGTATCGGTCGTCATAGAACCCTCACTTCCCGAACACGTTTGTATGAGTTACGGTACCAGTGTCCAACTCAAACAACTATGTACAACTTAGGAGGCAGTGGTGACCACGTCGAAAACGACACCGGAAGCGGGCGAAGGGCTTCACCCGAAGCGATGGCTCGCACTGGCCCTGCTGGGCACAGCGCAGTTCATGCTGATCCTCGACGTCACAGTGGTCGCGATCGCGCTACCGCAGATGGGCATGGACCTGGCCCTCTCGCGGGAGGCGGTCACGTGGGTCGTCGCCGCATACACCCTGACCTTCGGCGGCTTGATGCTCCTCGGCGGGCGTAGCGCGGACCTGTTCGGGTCCAAACCAATCGTCTTCGCCGGCCTGGCCGTCTTCACCGCCGGCTCGCTAGCGGCCGGACTGGCTGCCAATGCCGAGTTCCTGCTCGGCGGCCGCATTGTCCAAGGCATTGGCGCGGCGATGCTCTCACCGGCGGCGTTGTCGGTGGTGGTGCGCCTGTTCGCCGGCGACGAACGCAACCGCGCCCTGGGCATCTGGTCGGCATTGGGCGGCGGCGGCGCGGCGGTCGGTGTCCTGCTCGGTGGCCTGATCACCGCCGGACCGGGATGGCCGTGGGTGTTCTACGTCAACATCCCGGTCGGCCTGATCGTCATTTTCGGCCTTCTGCGCGTCCTTCCGCCCCTCGCCCCAGCTCCCGGGCCGCGTCCCGCGCTCGACATTCTCGGTGCAGCGCTGGTCACCGCTGCGACCGGATCGGCGATCTACTCGTTGACCGTCGCCGGTGAAATCGGATGGACCAACCCGCAGACCCTCACCGCAGCCGGGGCAGCGGCAGCGCTCTACCTGCTGTTCTACTGGCGACAGCAGGCCGCGTCCTCTCCGCTGATGAACCTAGGACTGCTCAGCCGACGTCCCGTCGGTGCCGGAGTGTTCGTGATCCTGATCGCAACAGCCCTGATGGTCGCAGTGTTCTTCCTGGGCACCTTCTACTTTCAGCAATCCGCCGGGCACGGCCCCCTCGTGACCGGACTGTTGTTCCTACCGATCGCCGTGGCCACGATGACGGGAGCGAACCTCGGCGGACGCCTCATCGGCCGCTGGGGCGCACGAATCCTCGGCACCGCCGGGATGCTCATCGCAGCGTTGGGATTACTTGTGCCAGCCCTGTGGGCAACCACCGCGGCGACCACGATCGGCGTCAGCTTCGGCGCATTCGGTATCGGCGCGCTGTTCGTCGTCGCCTCAGCCACCGCGCTCGGACAGATCGGCCCCGAGGAGGCCGGCATCGCATCCGGCCTGCTGAGCACCTTCCACGAATTCGGTGCATCCATCGGCGTGGCCACCGTCTCGAGCATCGCTGCACTCAGCCTCGTCGCGGGTGGCGGTGACACCGGGTTCCAACACGCGTTCCTCTTCGCCGCAGCCGCTGCTGCACTGGCCGCAATGATCTCCGCCGTCGTCATCCCGCCACGCCCCGCACTCTGATCGTGCAAAACCAGGCACCGCCGGTCAGGAAGTGGTGAAAGCGTCACCGTCACCGTCGACGAATGAGCTCTCGGTCCGGATAGTGTTCGTGGAGAACGTGATCAGGTTGCCGTCTCCGTCCACGGACGCGAATTCCATCGTCCCCCAGTCCGTCGCGACGGGGTGGCCGGCGTCTGCCGGGTGCAGAACGCCCGCGCGCGAGAGTTCGTCGTACAGCGCGGTGACCTCGTCGACGGTGATGCGGCAACTGGCCGTTCCCGCGAGGAAGGTCTCCGCTCCGCTGCACACAGGCCAGGGTGCGGTGTCGGGCCGGCTGCTCCAGCTGTCGTCGTCGGCGGCCCACAGGTGGATCTCGACGTCGTCTCGAGTGAGCTTGGCGAAGGTGGGATCGGAGTACTGCGCCGTGAAGCCCAAGGAGCGGGTGTAGACAGCGACTGCTGTCTCGATGTGCCGTACCGGCAGTGCGGGGACCGCTCTGGACATACGCATGGGCAACACTAACGCCAATGAACGGCACGAGGAAGCGAACGCTGCCGTGCCTTCGGGGAGTGCGTGCGGGCCGAGGTGCACGGTCGCCGCGCGGACGCTACCGCTCGGCGTTCGACAGGGTCGGCGTGACGCGACCCTTCGCTGCGTTCATCGTTGCAACGCTTCGCCTTTGGATCGCAGCGACGCGGCGAGTTGGTCGACGGTCGGCAGACCCGCCAGGCCGCGGTCGGTCGAGTAGACGCGGCAGGCAAGTTCGGTCAGTTGCACGGCATCGTCGAAGGCGTCGACGCCGTCAACGAGGATGGTCGGTGAGCCTGCGAAGGCCGACGCCGCTGCCTCGGCGTCGGAGGAGATCAGCCGGTGTCCGATCTCGATGTCTGACTGTCCGATCAGGCTGGCTGCAGCACGAACCCGGTCCGCAGCTTCCTGCCAGTTCGGGCATCCGTCGAAGTACAAGATCTCCACCTTCATACGAGCGAGTCTGCCCTCGAATCGGATGGCGTGCCGGTGCGGCCACAACGGGGGTCAGTTCATGGTGAGATCGTTTCGGCTGCAACGGGCGAGGCGGCGATCGTGCACCTGATGCTATTCCGCATCCTTCTTCAACAACGTCCTGCTGATCCTCGCCCAGAAGCCCGAGGCAACGCAGGTCGCCGGATTCCGTGCCTGGCAGCAACGCGGACGGCAGGTCCGTAAGGGCGAGAGGGCGATCCGGATCTACGGCTACAGCTCCCGCACCGTCACCGAGACCGACCCCGACACCGGCGACGAAGAGACCCGCAAGGTGCCCACGTTCCCGATTCTGTCGGTGTTCGACCACTCCCAAACCGACCCGATCGAGGGACACCCGCAGCCCGAGAAAATCGCCCAGCTGCTCACCGGCGCTGATCCGGACGCGATCTACGACCGCGTGGCCGCGATCATGACCGGACGCGGCTGGACCGTCACCCGCGAGGCGATCCCCAGCAGCGCGAACGGCTACACCACCACCGACGGCTCCCACCGGATCGTCGTCGACGCAGCCCTCGAACCCGCAGCGGCCGCGAAAACGATGATCCACGAGGCAGCGCACGCGATCATGCACGCACCCGACCTCATCGGCCCCGAAGCCCGAAAGGACCTGCACCGGGGCCGGATGGAGGTCGAGGCCGAATCCGTCGCCTACGTCCTGGCCGGGATGCTCGGACTCGACACCAGCGCCTACAGCGTCGGCTACATCGCCGGATGGGCAGCAGGAGATCTCGAGCAGGTCACCGCCACCGCGAAAGCAGTGCTGACCGCCGTCCACGAGTTGGCAGACGCCCTCGATCCTGCCGCCGCCGAGTCGGACGACGGCGAGGGCACCGGGACCGGGCAAGCCGCATAGGTGCACAGGGAGGTTCGCCGGCCGAAATGTTCCGGCCGGCGGATCAGGCCACCTGCGGTGTCCACCGAATCGAGCTCCGCTGCGCTCCGCACCGTGGAAGAGCGAAGACGTTTTTTCACTGCGGTTCTGGCTCCCGGCGAGCATTCATCACCCGTGGCCGCCGCCTCAACCCCTCGCTCCGCTGCGCTACGGCCAAGGCTCCGAACACTTTTCGTCGAGCAGTCGCTGCGCTCCCACGAAAACTGTCCGAGACGAGGGGTTGCCCCGTCGTCCCCGTGCGCTGACTTCTCTCCTCACGCCAGAAACGGCGAAAAAACGTGGCAGGGCAAAGGGTCAGGCCACCAGTTGAGAAGGGAAGTACGCGACATGCACGACACCATCACAGGACCGAGGACGGTGGGACTGCGCATCGCAGTCATGGCCGCGATCCGTCAGGTACCGGGGCAGGTCAAGACCCACGCACTCGCGCAGGTCACCGCCTACACCGAGCAGGTCAACCGGGCCGCAGCGGACGCGAAGTCGACCACCGTCGACGCGCACCTCGAGCGGGCCGCGTTCTGGGCGTGCACCGCACGCGAAAACGGAGCCAGTGAGGCCGAGATCCACGCTGCACGGCTCGAAGGCCACCACCAGGCAGCCACCGTCCAGAAGTAGCCCCAGGCCCGTACAGGCCCGGACAACAAGAAAACACCGGACAGTCCTTACCTGCCCGGTGTCTCCAACCGAAGAATCTATCAGGAGAGAGACACCACCATGACCGCGAGCGTCGAAACCACCACCGCCGCAACGCAAGCCTCCACGACCGGCACCACGCCGGTCGTGGAGGCGGGCGAATACGTCGTCCGCCTGCACCCCACCGCCCTCGAGGTCGGCCCGAACGTCCGCAGCGAGGTCGACACCGAGTCACCGGCATTCCGAAACATGGTCGCCTCCATCATCGAGCACGGTGTGCTGATGCCGATCCTCGCGCGCCGCGACGGCGACCACACCGTTGTCATCGACGGCCAGGTTCGCACCCTCGCCGCGATCGAAGCCGGGGTCGACAGCGTCCGAGTGCTGATCGTGCCGACTGCCAGCAAGGCCAAGGACCGGGAAATCGAACGCCTCACCCAGCAGGTCGTCGCCAACGACCGCAGAATCGGCCTCACCGAAGGTCAGCGCGCGAAGGCCGTGACCGACATGCTCGAACTCGGTCTGTCGGTGCCCAAGATCGCCAAGGCCGTCCAGGTCAAGCGTGAGACCGTCAAAGCGGCAGGGGCAGCGGGCCGCTCGCAGACTGCGATCGGTGCCCTCGACGCGGGGCAGCTGACTCTCGATCAGGCCGCGATCGTGGCCGTGTTCGACGCAGAGGGCGACACCGCCGCCGTCGAGAAGCTACTGGGAGTTGCGCGGTACGACTTCCGGTGGACCGCGCAGCGGCTGCTCGAGGACCGTGCCGTCCGCAAGGCCCGCGCCGCAGCAGGCGCACCGTATGTCGAGCAAGGGCTGAACGTCCTCGAGGAAGAACCGGCCTACGGCGGCCCGTACCTGCGTGCAGACGATCTGGTGACCGTCGACGGTGATGCTGTGACCGACGCCGTGATCGACGGCGCAGCGGGACACTGGGCGGTGTGGCTGTCGAAGGAAGACCAGTTCACCCTCACCGCGACAGGTGCGGTGATCGAGGAGGACAGCATCGACTGGGACACCCAGGACGACCCCGAAGCGACACCCGACGAGGGGTTGCACCACCACAAGGACATCACCGCCGCCGAGGTATGGGTGCCGGAGTACTTCACCGCCGACCCCGACGCCGCCGGTGTGAAGCCGGGGCCGATCCTCGCAGCCGCACTGGCCGAACCCGCAGAAAACGTCGATCCCGCCGACGCCGAGGCAGTCGCTCGGGCGGCCGAGCAGAAGCGGCTCGCCGCCGAGGCGGCGGCGAAGGAAGCAGAACGGGCAGCCCGGCGACGGACCAAGGCGCTCAACGTCGCATCGCTCGCAGCGACTGTGGTCCGCAAGGAGTTCGTGTCGAAGTTCCTCACTCGCAAGACCCTGCCGAAGGGGGCCGCGAAGTGGATCACCGACACCCTGGTCGACGAGCCGGGACTGCTCACCCAGAACAAGGCGTCGCAGTACCTCGCGGAGCTGCTCGGAGTGAGCGTGGCCGAGCCGACGACCAGCCTCTATGGCGATTGGAAAGAGCGGGCCGCACGTGATGCGCTGGCACCGGTGATCGACAAGGCGAGCGACTCACGCGCGCAGGTGATTGCGCTCGCGCAGATCCTCGCCGCCTACGAAGCGCGGATGAGCGGGACCGGTAAGGACTGGTGGAAGCGAGTCGGAGGCTCCAACCAGGACAACTACCTGGGACTGTTGGCCGAGCAGGGCTACGAGCTGATTCCGGTCGAGAAGGTCGCAGCCGGGACGATGACACCGGAACAGGCATACGACGCGCTCAGCGAGGAGAGCGTCACCGACTAGGACCGGCATCGGTGGCGGGTACCTCTACGCTGCCCGCCACCTGGTGGCCTCGTCCCCGGCCCGGGTCGAGGGGGCTCCGCCGCCCTCGAGCTCCCCCGCTCGGCGCACCACCATCGGCACCCGCTCACGTCGACGCAGGCGGCTCACCGACATCAGTGAGCGGCGTTGTACGCCTCTTCGATGTCGGCCGGAATCCGGCCACGTTCGCTGATCTCGTAACCTTGGTCGAACGCCCACTGCCGGATCGCCCGCGTCTGCTCCGGATCACGCTTGACCGATCCGCCGGCCGCTGTCGCGTTCGACGCGGCAGCGGGGGAGGGCTTACGCTTGCGGCCACCGACCCGCGTCGCATGCCCGACGTAGTAGTCGAGCTTCTTGTGAAACTCGTTGGCGTTCTTCGCTTTTAAGTCGATCGAGTACTCGACGCCGTTGATCGCGAATTCGATCGTCTCGCCGGACTCGTCGTCGATGACCGACCCGTCGATATCGTCCACCAATTGGGTTGTCACTCGTTTGGCCACAGCCGGAAAACCTTTCATCGACACATTCGCAATGCGCAACCGCATTCGTCTTCTCGAGGATAACCAGCGTCGATATCCGCATTCTTCATCGACACGGTAATTGAGCTGCATTCGATTTCCCGCAGTCGGACCTATGGGCACAGTGAAAGCAATCCCGCCGAGTGCGCGGATGGACGTTTTGCGGCAGCCGTAGGCGTTGCAGTGCAACAGTATTCGAACGCGTGGGACGCGTCCGCACGTCCCCTTCGGGGCCGCCCCATACGGGTCACCATTTTTGGTCGTACGAGTCGCCCGAGTCTGACATGCCGGGGACCCCGACCAGTCAACCCACGCTCCGCAAGCTCCGCTCTTCGGGGTTGACAGGCCACCCTCGTCATGTCGATCGGGGACGTCTCATCCGAACATTTGGAAGGTGTCCCTGACATGAACAACTGCGAACTGCTCAACGATCACCAGATCATCACCGGCCTCATCGGCGCAGCCGCGAATGCCCCCGCTGGGGATCCGCGCGCGGCCCGGTGGGCCACCGAAGCGCTCGCGCTCGCCAGGGCAGTAGAGCTGCCCATCCTCATCGAGGAGGCCGAGGGAGTGCTCGGCCGGATCGAGCACGACACCACCTGCGGGTGGTGCAACAGACAGCCGGGAGCGGCCATCCCGGTCGGGTCCTTCTGGTGCACCCACTGAGCACCAGGCCCTCCAGGGCCCGGTCCCACCACGGGGCCGGGCCCCCTTTTTTGTCTCCCAGATCGGAGCTGTGCATCCGTGCGGAGTGCACGTGTACCTGCAGCACCACCTCGCCGCCTGCGGCGTCGCCCCCTATGGGTCACCAAAGGGGTCGTACGAGGACGCCGAGTCTGACATGCCGGGGACCCCGACCAGTCAACCCACGCTCCGCTCTTCGGGGTTGACAGGCCACCCTCGTCATGTCCGATCGCTGCGTCTCATCCGAACCTCGAAAGGATCTCGCCATGCTTCCAGATCGCCTCTCCGCCATCGCATCCGCCGCCCATAACCGCGGTGCGACGATGGCCACCCACAACCTGGGCGGACTGCACGCGGACGTGCACCACGCCACGATGTGCGGACAGTGGGTCACACCCGAGCAGCTCGACACCCGGACCTGGGAATGCCTACTCGGCAAACACCGCACCGACGAACCGATCCAGCCGCTCAAGCTCTAGGCCGGACGGGCCCCGCCCACACCGGGCGGGGCCGAATCGCCCGTCCCGGAGGAAGTGCTCAAGTTGGCTTTTCGAAGACTTCGAAACGCCACGCCGAACAGTTGGACTGACATGTGTCCGACATTGGACTAACCTCGGGCAGCAAGAAGGCCAGGCCCCCGTAGCAATGGAAACCTGGCCAACTTGCTTCAGATGGTTGCGTTAACTGAAGAACGTAATGAAGATCCTGGCCAACTGGATGACGGCTGCAACCGCTCCCCAGTTGACCGGGGTTTTCTTCTTCCGACGCTGAGAGACCATCTTTCATCACCCCCTCTCGGGTTGTGACTTAAAGGCGACGGTACCGCCGAAATCGAGGTTCGGCTCGCTGGAAGTCTGGCGTGTCGGTGAACAAAGCGTTACGTCGACATCGGCCCAGGTCGCGGGACGTTCACCAGCTCTTTTCTGTATGGCCGCTAGTTGTTAAATCTCAGGCCCGTTAAGTTCAGTCATTCGATCGAATGACTGTTGTCGGAACCAACTCGAACCCGACTGCGTCCAAGTAGGTATGGACCACGACGACCGAGACGCCGTCCGAGACGAGGGCCACGACCCCGACCACCCGTCCGTCGCCATAGCTCTCGACCAGGTCAAACGCACCCTAAATCTGTACCGACATCTCGCCTGGACCTTCACGGCGTCCGACCTAGACGGCCGCGCAATTCCCCGCTGACAGGCCCACCAGCACATTCGACACTCGAACACCCGTTCGATACAGTGGCGGTAGTTCCTACCGGCACGGCGAAAGGTCGATCCACATGGCCACCGTCGACGTGATCGAAGACCTCACCGGACTCGACAAAGCTACCCAGCTCGACGTCCTCCGTCGACGGATGGCCACCGTCCCCGGCGGCCGCCGAGACCACGCACCCGCCAACCTGCCCACCATCGCCCCGCCCGATCGGGTCGAACCCCTCGACCGGGTCACGCCCCTCGTCGACGACGACGGCCCGGAACCGCTCACCGCCGCTGTACGCGGCAAAACCCTCCGGACCATGCCCGTACCGCCACCGCTCGCCGCTCTGGCCGGTCTACTGTCCGCCGCACTCGCAGCCGGAATGGAACCGACGCAGGTCCAAGGAATCGGCAGGGTCATCACCCCCGACTACGTTGCCGACCACATCGGCGCAGTCCAGAGCTACACCTGACACCGCAGCCGAGCGTGGCCACCGGCTCGAGGTGGCCACGCTCGGCAGTCAGGGCGCGGGCGCGGGGCCGGTGCATCGGGCATCGAGCCCTCACACCGACACACGCCCACCAGCGTCGACACCAACGTGGGCCGGGCGGCCGGCAGCAAAGCAGGGAGAAGTGAAGAGCGAGAGAGCGCTCAGAGGGACGTCGGATCGGCCGGCCACGCCATATCGACGTCGGCGGCGGTGGGACGGGTGTCCTCGACCGGAACACCGGCCATGATCGCATCGAGCGCCAGATCCGACGGCGGCAGCGACGCGTTCACCACAGCTTTGGACAAGGCATGTTCGACCCGCGAGCGCTCCATACCCCAGAACCCTACCGACCAGCACGAACACCAGCCACCAGGCACGAGCTCCGCGCCACCACATACAAAGGGTAGAGATTCTTTTCGATCCGTCTGGCTGCGCAACGAGAATGCGTCACCCGCCGCGCTTCCGGATCAACCCCTGACTCCGCTCACGCTCCGGCCCACAGGGCCCAGCACGACTGTTCGCCCGACCCGCACTCGCTGCGCTCCCCGGCGAACACTCGCACCGGCCAGGCATTGACCGTCGACACCGTGCACCGCCGTCTCTTTTTCGCGCCACCCGGAAGCGAAAAGAACGCAGTAAGGCAGGCCCAATCAGAGGAATTCGTAACTGTTCCGGAATGCCGAAAATGGATGCATCGGGGATTGCTCAGAAAACGATAAGTCGAAGTGCAGCAACATAATTGAAATATATTTGGAGTAATCAAGGTCTGGATTCAATGCCGTTATTGACGTAGAATAGAAGCCAACAGCAGTAATTCCCGTAAGGAGAAAACTATGCCGATCACCGTGTACACGAAACCGAATTGCAGCCAATGCGACGCAACGAAACAACGACTCGACAAGCACGGCCTCGACTACCGGACAGTCGACATCACAGAAGACGACACCGCCCGCCACTTCGTCACCTGCGAACTCGGCTACCTCCAGGCACCCGTGGTCGTCGTCGACGAGGACACCCACTGGTCAGGGTTCCGGATCGACGCCCTGGACAAGCTCGCCGCCGCCTGAAACCCGCAAACCCACAAACACAGAAGAGGCCCCGCCATGCGACTCGTGCCCGCCTACACCCCCGACCCTGACTACATCGACCGCCAGATCGACGCCGAACTCACCGTAGAACACCCCACATCACGTCAGTCCAACCTGGCCGAGACCGAGTGCAGTGACATCGACAAAGCTGCATCCTGACCACTGACGCAATGCACCACAGCCGGTAGCAACGTTCCACCGGTACGACGTCCGACCCGACACGAACACGAGGCCCACGATGAACGCACTACGCGCAGTCCCCACACCCGGCGACGACGCCGCAGCGCAGGCACGCGCGGACCTCGCACCCGTCGAGGACCTCGACACGTCCGTCGAACCCGGCTACGACCCGGCCACCGACCCCGAAGCAATGCTCCTGTGCGCCCTGATGGACGTGCGCAACCAGAGCACCGACGGAGCCGACATCGAACGGATCACCAGCACACTCACCGCAGCAGACTTCGAAGATCCAGCACACGCACGCATGTACGGCCACATCGTCGACCTCATCGCCGCCGGCCAACCCCACGACTTCGCCTCCGTCACCGGCGCACTCATCCGATCCGGAGCAGACGGAGCCAAAGACGCGCCACTACGCAAACGCCTCATGGGCATCGTCACCGCCGGCGCACACTCCGTCGCCGCCGTGCACTACGCCGACAACGTCCTCTCGCAGTCCTACCGACGCAGCTTCCACATCGCCGGCCAACGACTGACCCAGGCCGCCGAAGAAGCACCCGAAGCCGACCTGTTCGACTACATGGTCGAACTCGGCACCACGCAACGCGCAGCGTTCAACCGACTCAACGCTTTTCGGCAACCCTCCACATCCTGACCATCGGGCGAGCTGATACGTGTACGCGGACGACCGGCGGATGGCACTACGGTGCTCTGCGGGCCACAACCGAAAGACGAGGACAGTGACAACGACAGGTGAGCACGCCGAACAGACGCCACACGTAGCGTCAGACGGCATGAACGAGCCCACCACGCCCGCCGCCACTCTCGGCGCAGGCCTGCCCGCGCACGTTCGGGACCAGATCGCTGCAGTCGTCGACGCGTCCGGCGACCTCGAGCACGTCCCGACCGGCAGCGGTGCGCTGACCGTGCAGGTGTGCTCGGCATCGGAAACCTCGTACGACGCCGCGACGTGGAGCACCCTGGGCACCTACCGCGCCGCTGACGCCGCAACTCTGGCCGAACGACTGCTCGACGCTCTCGGGGACAGTGCGAACATCGGAACCGACCTCGGCGTCCTCATCGTCACCCACACCCACACCGACAGCCTGGAGGCACCGGCCATGACCGCACCCACCGCACACGGAGCCGACGGAACCCCTGCGCCGGCCGCGCCGCTGCTCACCCTCGACATCGCCAAAGCCGACGTCCTCGACGACGACTTCGAGTGGCCCGAACCCGGTACCCCGCAAGCACTGTGGATGCCGCACTGGTTGCTGCAGGCCGCGATCAACTCCGGTGCCGTCACCTACGACCGGCGACTGTGGGGCGAGCTTGCCCTGTCGGCCGAGTTCACCGCCCCGAACCGGCACGAGCTCCACTTCGTGATCACCTACGAGATCGACGGCGCACCGAACATCGTCGACGGCGACACCACCGACTACCCGAGCGACTTCAACGAACTCTCCGACGACGAACAGAACGCCGTCCCGTCGACGCTGGTTCCGAATCCGGAGACCGCAGCGTCGTGGCTGACGTACCTCGTCGCCGCGTTCAACGCCGTGCACGCGAGCACCGACAAGCTCGTTCGCGGCTGGCCCCAGCACTAGAACCCGCCCGAACAGCGAAACCCCCGACCACAGTGTGTGTTCGGGGGTTTCGCTGTTTCTCGCGATCGGAGTGGTGTGGCTGTCAGTCCTCGCGGATCCTCCGCAAGACCTGTGCGAGAGCGAGCGCGGTGATCGGATCGTCGACGGTGGGGGCGGCCGCGACGACCACCTCGAGGTCACCCGAGTCCTGCACCGCGTCGAGCAGATCGAGTGATGCGTCGACGGCGAAGTTCGGGCCCGAGAGCTCGTTGATGATCGCCAGCAGCTCGACGAACCGCGGCCCGGCCTCTGGGCGGACGGTGCTGTGCAGCATTTCGAACGTGGCTACCGCTTCCGGTGAGCGCAGTTCGGCGAGGATGTCGAGCTCCACGGCGTCGAGGTCGGACAGGGCGGGGGAGTCGGGTGTGCTCATGGTGTGGGTCCTTCGGTCGGTGCGTCGCCGGTGGCCGGAGACGTAGGAGGGACGAGAAACAGTCGGGACACCGCGGCTTCGGTGGTCCCGAGATGGCCGGCGATAGTGGCCACGGAGTCGGTGGCCACCATCTCGGTGACCAGATCCCGATGGATCAGGGCGGCGAGGCGGTGCTGATGGGAAAGGTAGGCGAGCAGCTCGGAGGTGAGCAGTGCGGCACCGATCGGTCCGCCGTAGTCCTGCGCCCAGTCCTCGCCGTCGCGTTCGGGTGCGTACAGCAGCGAGTCCGGCGCGCAGAGAACCTTGTCGAGGATCTCCGCAGTGATCCCGCACGCCTGCAGGCGCTCGATCACCCCGGGGATCTCGTCGGTCGTCCGGTGCCCGACGAGGCTCAGATACCACCCGACGTCGATCACGCCACTGCGCCCGATTCGTCATCGAACGACCGGCGGGTATGGCTCTCCAGTACGTGGAGCTCGGCAGTGAGGCCGACCGCGCATTCGGCGTCCGCCACCGGATCGAGGGCAGCGATGTTCGCCCGCAGTTGCGTGATCCGGGTGTAGCGGGCGACCGCTGCGGCATCGGCCTCGTAGACCTCCACCGCGTGCTCGACGATCAACCGTCGTTGCCCGGGCACCGTCTTCACGGTCGCCTCACTGTGGCCGCCGCTGCGCATCGTGATCTCGCGGGCGAGAGCGCCGGCGAAGATGTGCGCCGAGTGGGCGGGGAAGTCGCCGGCCACCGTGGTCGAGTCCGGCAACGGATCGGGCCGAGTCGAGCGCACCGTGACGTCGATCAGGTCGGCCGGGTCGACGCCGGGAAGCGGCGCGATCGGTGTGGCGGTCCAGACCCCGATCGAGGTGGTGACGTAGCCCGGTGGCGGCAGTTCCGCCGACCGCACACCCGGCGCGTAGGCCGACATCGACGCCAGAGCGCACGCTATCTCGCCGGGTGTCCCGATGAGGCAGAGCGAGTCGTCGACGGTGTGAATGAACGTCGCGGCGACGGTATCGACCTGTCGGAGGTCCGCGACGGTTTCCGCTTGGCTCACCGCGAACCGGGCCGCAGTCGAGGGGGAGTGGAAGTGCCCGCGGGTGAGTACGAACCCGGGGTCGCCGTGTTGGTCGAGGGTCGAGATCTCGATCTCGATCAGCGTACGAGTCGAGGGCGCGGCCGAGTGGGACTCTGTGGCCGGCGGGAGCGAGTGGTGATCTGTGGTGTCCATGATGGATGCCTTCGATTAGGGGCGAGACAGGTCAGAGCGGAATGGGGTTCGGGCCCCACGATGTCCAGGCCGAGAGGGCCAGGGTGGCGGCGGCGCACAGAAGACCGATCAGGACCAGGTTTCGACTGATGCGGTCGTCCAACGGTCCACAAATGGTTGTGTGCCGGAGCGTGAGGCCGAGCCGGGCACCGGCGATTGCCGTCGTGAGAAAGGACGTGAGCGCCAGGGCGACGGTCAGCCAGTACAGAACGGCCATCGGTCAGCTCGCGTTCGCGTAGCTCTCGGACGAGTTCTGCTCAGCGTCCGTGGCGGTCGACTCGGGAGCGTCGTTGTCGTTCTTCGCCGGCGTCGATGACGGTTGGAGTCGAGGCGGCCGCGGCGACGTCTTGGCGGACGCTCCGGTGTTGGATTTCTTGCCGCCCGCGGCGGAGGTGGGGACTTTGAGTCCGGCCTTGCGGAGTTCGGCGGCGGACCAGCCACCGTCTATCGCAGCTTTGATGGCGGCGAGTTCGGTGGCTGCGGCGGCACGTTCGGTGGCCTGTGCTTCGGCGACCTTCGTCGCGGCGGTGGTGCGTTCGTTCTGCGCGGCGACGATGGCGTCGATGAGACCGAGTCGGGCATCGAGGGCGGCCTGGGCGGCGGCGCGAACGGTGGTGGGATCGAGAGCAGTGCTGGACATGTGCGGACCTTTCGGAGACGGCGTGCAGCGCACACGCAAACCGATGCGTGGCGCTGTTCTGAACGCGGTCTCGGACGGCCCGCACGGCTGCCCGATATCCACTGGCAACAATATCGAATCGGTCCGACAGATGCATGTCGGGCGGCCCGATTCGGTTGGGCTGCTTCGTCTGATGGCTAGGGAGGTGCGGTCATGATCGGATGATCGGAGTGAGTGGTTGGTCGATGCCGGGCAGGTCCCAGGGTGTCGGCGGGTTCGCGAAAAGATCGGGTCGGTCGTTGCTCGTGAGGATGAGCCGGAAGTATCTGGTTGCTCCGGGGGCAAGCTCGACTTTTACGTCCTCCGCTACTCCGTTATCGAGCGCTGTCAAGGCTGGGGCGGGGTCTACGAAATACGCCTGGGGGTCGGTAATGAAGACGCGTCCGATGTCGAGGGTCTTTCGTCCAATGCTTATGCCGTAGGTGCTGCCCTCAAGGCGGAGTGACTGGTGCTCGCCGCTCAGGGCTGCGCGCAGTTCTGGGGTGTCGTCGCCGTTGAGAGTAAGGGTGATCCTGCTGAGGTCTGGACTTTCCGCAGCGTGACCTTCGATCAGCAGGCGAGCAACCCGAAGATCGATGCGCTCCTTGGGCGTGACATTGACCGGGAGGTTGAAGAATTTGTTGCAGTGCCGCTGTACGACCGCCAGATCTTCGGCGATTGACTTGATCAGATCGAGTTCTGGATCGGATGCCGTGTCCGGTTGGTTGTGCGTCATCGACATCAAAAAGTCGTCCTCGAAGTACACCTTGAGAACGCCGCCGGGAGCTCGCAACAGTTGACCAATCTCGATCACGCCGATTGCGTCCTGAGGACTGATCTGTCGAAGGTGAAACCGGCTGGTGACGTCGATCGGGTCGGAGTTGTTTGTCAGGGAGTGCAGGACGCGCACGGTGTGGTGGCTGTTGAAGAATTCGACTTCGAGAGAGCCGCCGACTCCGCCGCTCCCGATATGGGTGACTGTGCCCTCGTATTGACCACGGCTGTTGCCGGCCGAGTCCTCGAACTCGAATTGAACGGTTGCACCTATGTGTGGGTGTGCACTGTTGGGATTGATCTGGACTGTCACATTGGTTTGTGTGCCGGCGATGAATTCCGGTCCATCGATCTTCAAGCTGTGCACGACATCAGCCGGGATAAGGACGGGGTCGGACGAACCAAAGTCGAACGTGTTGCTGAGTGCCTTGGCCAGCGCAGCGTGTTCGGGTCCGAGTCTGGTGGTGACGGTAAATTTGATCGGGCTTTTCGTGTGTGATTCCGCGGTTTTCGGTGTCAGCTCGTAGCTGAACTCGTTGCCGTCGCGGCGGAAGTTCAACCCCCAATATGGGTCCATGCTGCTGTCCACCAGCTCCCCCAAAGCCAGTGTTCGATCGGCGAGGTCGTCGATTCCGTTGAACAGCGAGTCGGTCTCCCGTCCGTAAAGTTCGGCGTTGGCTCGCATCTGGTCGCGACTCAAGTAGTTGTAGACCTCAGGCATATTGATCATCAGGTTGTCGAGCTCGATGCGATCGAAGACAACTACGCGTGGTCCGCCCGGTTCCTGGAGGTCGGTCACGAAGCGTCGTTCGCCGGGCGTCAGTTTGACTGGCACAACCAGAAACCACTCGTCGGGTTGGAGCGCAGCGGCCCTCACGTACGAATTCTTGAGTTGACGTTGGCGGGTTGTCTTCCGATCGCCCGAGAAGCCATCGGAGAAGTACTTCAGCTGATAGATAGCTAGCTTGCTACCGCGCCGAACCTCGATGTCGATTCCCTCGTCTCCGCCACGTCCGTCGGGGACGGTGACAGTAGCCAAGCCGTCCCACTGCTTCCGGATAAGTGCCTCGACGACGTAGTCGAATTTGTCCCGGCCCAACTGTGGCCAATCAACCTCCACTGCGACCTCCCTGCGATGTCACGCGAGGTCGGATTCGGCATTCGCATGCGCAGGACACGGCCGCCGCGAGCCTGCGAATCTGCGTGCCTTGATCGCATGTCGCTCGGGGCGATGTTCTCATCGGCAATACATACCAGACGGTTCCGACGCCTAGAGGGGTCCCGGCGGATCGTTGCCCCCCGCTGGGGATCGGACGTGGTCCTCATGTGGATGTCCGAGAGTTCCCAGGCCGCTCCGCTCGATCTCAGGCACCCACAATCGGGTCCGAATCCACAACCGGGGACAACCGCCGGCCGCGCACCGTTGGCGCGCGGAATCGGAACTCGCAGCGCTCGTCCTGAGCGTCTTTTCTGGCGACCCACTCCGCAGGCTCCGCGAGCCACCAGCGTGCCCCTGGCGGAGCAAGCTATAACTTAGGTGCCCTAAGTGTGGATTTCCTGACGGAAATCTGACACGCTGGTCGCGTGGTCCCCAGGTGTGGGGTTGCTGCGCTGGGCCGATGTGAGATGCGAACGGGAGGAGCGGGTGATGGCAGAACGCAAAGCTGGGTGGCTGCGCACCCGTCAGTCGAACGTCGTCGGCGGCCGCGAGTACCGGCACGTGGTGAAGTTGACCGCCGAGCAGGAGATGGCGGTCCAGGCGGCTGCCCGAGTGCAGGGTGTGACGGTGGCCCGGCTGTTGATCGACTCCGCTCTCAAGGCCCCGCGTTCGACGGTCTCGCGTGAGGATCTGGCCGAGCTGTTCGCCGCGACCAAGCTCATCGCGGCACTCGGACGGAACCTGAACCAGCTCGCGAAAGTGGCGAACGCGACGGGCGAGGTGCCACCGGAAACGACGGCGGCGATCGCGGCGGTGCGGCAAGTATTCGATCGGGTGAACCGGTTGCCGCGCGATCTGGTGGGACGTTGATACCGAACATCACTCGGGGCGCGAAGATGACCGGGTTGGTGGTGTATCTCGCCGGTCCGGGTAAGTCGAACGAGCACGAGAATCCGCACGTCGTCGCCGGGCACGAGAGCATCGTGTTCGCGGCCCCGGCGGGCGAGCTGTCGCACGAGGACGCCATCGCGTTGGCGGGTGAACTGGACACTGCGCGTGTGGTGTTCGGTACCGAGGTGTCGGTGACGAGTCGACGCAAGATGAACGCTGCCATCGACGACGGAGTGCCGCGATCGGTGGCGTTGGCGGACGCGACGTCGGATCAGAACGTGTGGCACTGCTCGCTCTCGCTCAACCCCGAGGAGGGCGAGCTGTCGGACGAGAAGTGGGCGACGATCGCTGCCGACTTCATGAAGGAAATGGACTTCGACGACGCGGACTCGCCGCGCGCCCCGGCTCGCTGGGTCGCGATCCGCCACGGCAAGACCACAGCCGGTGGCGACCACATCCACATCGCGGCATCCGCTGTCCGCGAGGATGGAACGAAGGTCAATACCTTCAACGACTTCAAGCGTGCCCAGGCGGCGTGCAACGTCCTCGAACGTCGACACGATCTGGTGGTGCTGGCCTCGCGGGAAGCTGAGCGCGGCACGCGGGGAATCAAGCCTGCCGAAGCGGCACGAGCGCGGCGGTCCGGTGCACCGGAAACTGCGCGTGAGTCGATGGAGCGGACGGTGCGGGCCTGCGCGACCGCATCGAAGACCGAAGCCGAGTTCGTCCGCCGACTACGTGCACGCAAGCTTCTGGTGCGCCCCCGCTACGACAAGGGTTCGGCCGGCGAGGTGGTCGGCTACTCAGTGGCCACGACACCGACGCCCGCCGACCGAGCGAACGGCATCAAACCGGTTTGGTACGGCGGCGGACGCCTGTCGAAAGACCTCACCTTGCCGCGGTTGCGGGACGAATGGGACCAGAGCGAGGACGCCCGTACAGCGGCTGCAGCCGAGTGGAAGGCAACGCGTCGCGGGACAGCGGTCACCGTCACCGACGGGCGCGAACGCGCGCCGATCGACCCCAAGCTGGTCGCCCGCGCCGCCGACGACATCGGCAAATGGAACACTTACCTCGCGTCGATCCCGGCGACCGACACTGCGCAATGGGCACGCGCCGCCGGCCGCACCTCCGGTGTGTTCGCGGCATGGTCGGCGCGAGTGGAGACCACTCCTGGCCCCTTGGCGGCGGCGGCACGGACCCTGGCCGACTCGGCGCAGATCTCGGCCCACCAACGCGCCCCGGTACCGAAGAAGACGATCTCTGCAGGCGGGGCCGCGCTGATCATGCTGCAGCTCGCCACCGACGACCCGACAGCGGCGTACATGCTGCTGCTGCAACAGCTGTCCAAGACCGTCGAGGCGATCGCCAGCGCTCACCGGGCTGCGGGTGATCTGATGCGTGCACGTGCCGTCGAGACGATGTCCGAGGTGCAACTGCACTCTGTCCAAGCCCGGTTGCGTGAAACCCAACCAGCAGGGCCGGCGGTGGACACGATCGAGCGCCCCCGGACGCTGTCCGCGGGTGAACAACGCGCGGCGTACGCCGCCGAAATCGACTCCCGGACCGACATCTCCGAGGAGATCAAACAGGTGCTCAAAGCTCGGCACGCCGACACCGTCGGCATACCGACAGGCAACAAGCGCGGGCTAGCTGACTCTCCGGACACTGTCCCCAACCGAACATTCGACACTCCTGAACCCAGCAACGAGCAGGAGCGCTAGGGATTCTCATGCTGGGTGTCGGTGGCTACTCGTAACGTGGAGAGCCACCTACGGGGAAACCCGGACCAGGAGGGGTAATGAGCAGCAGTCAGTACCAAGGACAGCTCGATCGCAAACGCAAGTCGCGCATCGCCGCAGAGACCAAAGCCGGGGAGCTCCGGTCGAAAGAGTCGAAGCACCGCGCAGACGCTGCGAGCGCACGCCTGGCCGCAGAAAAGACGACCAACGCAACGACCCGCAAGTCGAAACTCAGCAAAGCTGAACGCGAAGACAAGCATGCACAGGCTGCGGGTAAGGATGCGGCCGCAGCGCAGTCGAAGGCTGCCGGATATCTCAGAGAGGAGTCGGCCCTCGGCATCAAGGTCGCCCGGGCCCTAAAGACCGAGAACGAGGCGGCCGAACGCAAGCGAAAGCGCGAACAACAGCAGGCAGAGCGGAAGGCAGTCAGCGATCGCACTGCGATGGAAACACGACTTTCACAGACCGAGTCCGTCGTCAGATCCGCCTTACGAGACCTGCCCGAACCGAAACCGGAAAAGCTCCGAGTGTTGATGCTCGCCGCGTCGTCAGAGGGTGATCTGAGGGTGGGTAGAGAGCAGAAACGCATCCGGGCCGCCGTCGAGTCAGCTTTACACCGGGACCATATCGAGTTCGATGTGCGCCCCGCGGCCACCGGCGCTGATCTTCTGGACGGCATCACCAAGTTTCGACCCCACGTAGTGCACTTTTCTGGTCACAGCGACGACGAACTCATCGTTTTCGAGGATGAGCAAGACGAGGCTCACCCAGGCGTGGTCGTGTCGGCGCGCACGTTCGCCAAAGCCATTCAAGCAACCGACACCCCGCCGCTCCTCGTGCTCCTGAACTCTTGTAACTCAGCGGCGCAGATCGACGACCTCGTAGCCGAAGTCGTACCGTTCGCGATAGGCATGGCAGACAGTATCGACGACGTCGACGCCATCAACTACGCAGCACAGTTTTATGCCGCCATCACCAACGGTCAGTCGATCGATTCCTCGCACCTCTCCGCTCAGGTAGCACTGGAATTGGCGGGATTGGATGGGGCCGAGCTGCCCACGCTCGCGTGGGCAGACGACGTCGACCCGACTACAACTGTGTTGGTCACAGGAACGGGCATCTAGGCGACGCCCGTCGTCAGGACGACAGTAGGTCCACGCCTTCCGCGATGTACGCGTCTTTCTTCTCGGTCAGCTGCTTGCTCAGTGAGTTGAGTTCGTTGTGCCATTCTTCGTTCGTTTTCGTTCGGGTGGGTTCCGCATGTTCTGCGTCCCAGTCGTCAAGGCACTTCGAGTAGTCCCGCATCGCTTCCCGAAATAAGGTAGCGGCCGGTTCTAGGCCTCCTGGACCTGCCAGGCGTGCAGCAGATGTACTCGTGAAGTAGACCCGCCAGGCCTCGATGTATTTCTCTTTCGTAGCTTTGATTGTCGCGTCGTCTGAGGTTCACCCCGGATGGTGGACACCGAGATAGCGGGACCGATGGTTCCGCTGGAAGGATGTCCGCATGTCCCGCAAACGCAGGTCGTTCACGACCGAATACAAGGTCGAGGCCGCCCGTAGGGTG
>NZ_JALGQE010000018.1 GCF_022810405.1 Rhodococcus sp. ARC_M5 | reverse complement strand
GGTCGAGTCACTGTGAGAGGTAACTCGTTCATCACTACGCGATGGCCCACCCACAACACGGGTACGACACGCCCGAGCTGCGGCTACGCCGCCTCACCGAATGTCCACCACCCCACGGGACTTACCCAAGAGCATTCACTGAAGCCACGTACTGACGCTATATCTCGTACCGCGTGGTATCCACCGGCATCGGCGTCCGACCGGTGAAACTTCACGCAACTGTTGCCGAATCGGAGTGGGGAATCGGAGCAAATGGGACAAATGGTTGGGCCATGCATGTGTTTTACGGGTGCGAGATTCAACTTGTGAAGCACGTCACAGATGTGTCGGCGCGATGCCGAATGTGGTTCCGAGGGGAGGCAGGATGGACGCACATCCCGTTCGCTAGAGAAGGAGAACGTTTCCGTGGCTCAGGTCAGTTCATCCAGTTCCGCAACCATCGCCACCACGCCCGATCGGGTACTCGCCGCTCTCGCCGACTACGAGACGGTGCGCCCTCGCATCCTGCCCGAGCAGTACCGCGACTACGAGGTGGTGCAGGGCGGGCAAGGAGACGGAACGGTGGCCACATGGACCCTGCAGGCCACCGAGAAGCGAGTGCGCAACGTCGCCGCGACCGTCAGCGTCACCGGATCGACCATCACCGAACGCGATGCCAACTCTTCGATGGTCACCACCTGGTCCGTAGCCCCGGACGGCGCAGGCACCACGGTCACCACGACGACGGAATGGAAGGGCGCGGGCGGAATCGGCGGATTCTTCGAGAAGACGTTCGCACCGCTCGGCCTGAAGAAGATCCAGGCCGCGACGCTGGAGAATCTGCGCCGCGAGTTGATCTAGACCTTCTCGAAGTCGGGATCCTGGATGAGTGCCAGGGTCCCGACCACCACGGTGCGCATCGACCACAGAAACATGCCGTCGGGTCCACGGTCGACCGTGTCGTACGCCCCGGGGAGAGTCTCGAGGTCGGTGCGCGCGGCGATTGCGTCGTCGTACTCACGATCGCGTCGGGCATCGTTGTAGACGATCTCTGCCAATGCAATGGCGTGCTCGACGACAGTGATGACGGTCCATGTCGCCTGCTTGGGTGTGAGGTCGTAGCGCAGCCGGTAGCTCGTCTGCACCACGTCGGCCATCCGAAGGCCGTCGATGGAACTGGGAGTCAGGCCGATCAGGTACTCCGCGATGCCCGGGTTGGTGTGCACCAGCTCGCGCATCGCCGAGGCGAGTGACAGCAACGCGTCGTGCATCGATTCGTCGTCACCGGGAAGCGGCGGCGACCACCGGCGCAGAATCTCCTCTGCCACCAAGGCCTTGAGGGAGCACAGATCGTCGATGTTGTTGTAGATCGCGACGATCGAGACGCCCAGGCTGTCGGCCACAGACTTCACCGTCACCTTGGACAGGGTCAGTGCAATGCCTGCCTCGGCCATGGTCTCGGGAGTCACCCGACGCTTGCGAGGGGTTGGGCTCGCCGGCGCGTTCATGCCTTCAGGCTACGGGGGGCTCAGAAGTGACGGATGCTCAGACGTGGGGCGTGTGCGGACGCGAGTCCTCGAACCCCGTGCGACTACGCTGGTGTCTGCTTCGACCCACGCGAGAGGACGGCACAGTGCAACCCGGTGAGCAGCCCGACATGGCATCGATCCTGCAGCAGGCCCAGCAGATGCAGCAGCAGCTGATGGCCGCGCAGGCCGAGATCGCGGAAACCGAAGTGACCGGCCAGGCGGGCGGCGGACTCGTTGTCGCCACGGTCAAGGGAACCGGTGAGGTGGTCGGACTGGCCATCGACCCCAAGGTCGTCGATCCCGGCGACGTCGAGACCCTGCAGGACCTGGTGATCGGTGCCATCGCCGATGCGTCGAAGGCAGCGCAGAACGTCGCGAGCGAAAAGCTCGGCCCCCTCGCTGGTGGTCTCGGTGGCATGCCCGGCCTGCCCGGGTTCTAGGCGGTGTACGAAGGTCCGGTTCAGGATCTGATCGACGAACTCGGCAAGTTTCCCGGGGTCGGTCCGAAGAGCGCTCAGCGCATAGCCTTTCATCTTCTGGCAGTCGAACCACCTGAGGTGGATCGGCTCATGCGCGCGCTGCAGCGTATCCGTGACGGGGTGCAGTTCTGCATCGTGTGCGGCACGGTCTCGGACAAGGAATTGTGCCGAATCTGCGCCGACTCACGACGTGACAGGTCCATGATCTGCGTCGTCGAAGAGCCTAAAGATGTTCAGGCAGTTGAACGTACGCGCGAATTCAAGGGTCGCTACCACGTGCTCGGTGGAGCGCTGGATCCACTGAACGGTGTGGGTCCGGATCAGCTGCGTATCCGAGAGTTGTTGACTCGCGTCGGAACTCAGGACGATGGCGTCGACGTCACCGAGGTCATCATCGCCACCGACCCGAACACCGAGGGCGAAGCCACTGCTACGTATCTGGTGCGCATGATGCGCGACTTCCCCGGCTTGGCCATCACCCGTCTCGCATCTGGTCTGCCGATGGGTGGAGATCTGGAATTCGCCGATGAACTGACGCTGGGGCGTGCTCTGACCGGGCGTCGACGTATGTGAGTGCCTGCGGCAGTGGTGCGGTTAAGTGCCCTAGGCGGGACTCAACCACGCCACTGGCGAAGCCACTGTCGTACCCCTGGTGCATCATCCCGCCATGGAGAACGAGACTCAGCTGCTCCGCTCGCTGCTCGACGCTCAACATGGCGTAGCGACCACCGTTCAGCTTCGCGCGTGCGGAATCACTCCGAAGTCCGTCCGTCATCACGTCGAGACCGGTCAGTGGCTTCGGGTGTTTCGCAACGTCATCTGCGTGACCAACGGTCCGCTCAGTCGGGATATGGAGCTGCAGGCGGCCTTGTTGTACGGAGGCGGCAGCGCAATCCTGAGCCACGACACTGCCGCACACGAGTGGGGGATGTTGCGTCGGCCTGCCGGACCCGTCCACCTGACTGTGCCGCGCAATTGCTCTGCCATCAGCCAGCCACCGACGTTGCGGCATGTCCTGATGAGGCCGACTTCCCTGAGCAATGCGTGTATCCATCCCGGCGTTGTGTTGCATCGGTCGTTGGCCATCGAACACATCGGTGTCGACACGGATCTGCGGCGGACGAGTAAAGAAGACACGGTCTTGGACTTGGCTGTATCCGCTCCGACGGCGCACGAGGGGTCCGCTGCCTTCGTCTCGGCAATGACGAACGGGAGAGTCTCAGTCTCGGCGATGCGTCGGAAAATCGAACTGCGGCGGCCGCGGCGGTACAAGAAGATCCTGCTCGACGCCCTGTCGCTGCTGGCTGGTGGCGTCCAGTCCGTACTCGAATTCAGGTACGCAACCGATGTGGAACGGGCGCACGGGTTGCCGTCCGGGCGTCGTCAGGCACCCCATCACGTCGGTGATCGTGTGCTGTTCGAGGATGTCGAATATTCGGAAGGTGGGCTCATCGTTCGCCTCGACGGTCGACAATTCCATTCGGCCAGGAATGTCAGGTTTCGAGACCGTCTGCGAGACAACGCCGCCGAGCTCAGCGAACGCCCTCGGCTGGTCTATGGGTGGCAGGAAGTGAGTCAAGACCCGTGTGGGGTGTACCGCGAGGTACGCGAGGTCTTGGTGCGGGAGGGGTGGACGGACGCGTCATATCCGTGCGAGAAGTGCTGCGCAGTGGTGCGATCAGGTGCCGCCCAGGGCACTTAACCGCACCACTGCCGCAGGCACTATCGAAGCCGCTCCTCGCGCAAGCGAGCCACCTCCGGCAGCTCGAGCGGAGCGAGAGTCGTCCCCAAGGCCCGCTCCAGCAAGTAGTCCGCCAACTCCGGGTTTCGGGCGAGAACCGGGCCGTGCATGTACGTGCCGATCACAGAACCTTGTACGACGCCTTCGCGGCCGTCGCCGACGCCGTTACCCACACCGTGGGTGACCTTGGCGAGTGGGGACGCATCAAGGCCGAGAGTCGTTCCACCGCGGTGGTTCTCGAAGCCGGTGAGTTTCTGCGTCAGGCCGTCGAGCGCAGGTTCGGTGACGACCTCGCCGATGGAGCGTGTGGCCTGCGGTGCGGTGGTGACGTCGAACAGGGAGATGCCGTCGACGCGTTCTCCGGCGGAGGTCTCGTACCAGTGGCCGAGTACCTGGATCGCGGCGCAGATCGCCAGCACGGGGGCACCGCGAGCCGCGGCGTTCTGCAATCCTGGATATCGGGTGAGGTGACGCGTTGCCAGGCGTTGAGCCGAATCCTCGGCTCCACCAAGGGTATACACGTCGAGTGAATCGGGAACCGGATCGCTGAGGGTGATCTGCACGACCTCGGCGTCGATCTCGCGCATGCGCAGCCGCTGTCGCAGAATGAGCGCGTTGCCGTTGTCTCCGTACGTGCCCATCACGTCGGGCAGAACGAGGCCGATGCGAACGGTGGACTCAGACATCCTTCACCTCACGTGCCAGCGCGCGACCGAGATCACGGAACGCGGTGTAGTTGGCGAGTACCTCGACGCGTCCCGGTGGGCAGGAAGCGATGGCCTGCAACGGATTTGCGATGGTGGTGTGCTGCGAACCGGCGTAGAGGAGCCGCACTCCCAGGTCGGTCGCGCGCTCACCGGCGGCGACGACGGCGACGTTCTCGAAATGCTCGAAGCGAACGTCCCACAGCCACGACAGGTCCTCGCCGTCCGGTACCTGACCGTTGACGGCGATGACGAGTCCATCGCAGGTGGGGTCGATCATCGACAGCGCCTCTTGCCAGCCGGCGGGGTTCTTGGCGAGAAGCATTCGGACGGAATGGGAACCGTACTGGATGGTGGAATAGCGCCCGGCGACCTCGTCGACGCTCGACGCGGCTGCGACCGCATCTTCCGCGGTCGCGCCCAGCGTCACCGCGGCGGCTACTGCTTGAGCTGCGTTGCCGCGGTTGGCTTTTCCGGGTAGCGACAACGTCATCGGCAGGACGAGTCCGTCGGGTCCGTAGAGGTTCTCGTCGTCCAGCCACCAATCCGGGGTCGGACGCTTGAAGTCGCTGCCGGTGCTGTACCAGTGTTCGCCCTCCCAGAGGATGGGTTCGCCCGTGCGTGGGCAGCTGACCGAGTCGCCCGCCCATCCGCCACCGGCGGCGACCCACACGACGTTCGGGGCGTCGAATGCGGCCGAGGTGACCAGGACGTCGTCGCAGTTGGCGATGACGACGGTCTCGGGGTGCCGGGCCAATCCGGCGCGCAGCTTACGTTCGATCATGTTGATCTCGCCCACGCGGTCGAGCTGATCGCGGCTGAGATTGAGCAACACGATGGCCGCCGGGTCCACCGCGTCGGACACATGCGGGACGTGCAGTTCGTCGACTTCGAGGGCAGCCAGTTCGGCGTCGAAGTGCGCGTGCAGGGCGGCGACGATGCCCGCGTCCATGTTCGCGCCGTCCGCCTGGGTGGCCACGTCGCCGAGGGTGGCCAGGGCTGCGGCGGTCATTCTGGTGGTGGTGGACTTGCCGTTGGTGCCGGTGACGATGACGGTGCGTCGACCACGGCCGAGTCCGCCGAGGATGTTCGGATCGATCTTGAGGGCGACGAGCCCGCCGATCATCGATCCCTTACCGCGGCCTGCTTTACGGGACGCCCAGGTCGCCAGCTCCGCCGCGCGCAGTGCCACGCGGCCACGTGCGCCGATACGTCTGCGCTCACCCACTTCAACCATCCGCCGAGTCTGGCACAAAAGAGCGTGCAGTTTCACGTCGGCGGTTTCTACCCCTGGGTCGTTCCGCAGGCTCCACTCCCGCCCCTCACACCGGCGCTTTCTCCTGCACTTCGGCGGGCCGCCGGACGGCCATACCGCCGAGGCAGCCGCCGATCACGACGGCACCGCCGATCAGGGCCAGCACGGACGGGTTCTCGCCCAGGAAGATCCAGGCACCGGCGATGCCCACCACGGGAACCAGCAGTGAGAACGGTGCGACCAGTCCTGCGGGGTTGCGGCTCATCAGGATGCTCCACAGGCCGCTACCGATGATGGTGGCGGGAATCACGATGTACGCCAACGCGACCAGCCCGGGCCAGCCCTGCGGACCGAACGAGTCGGCGAGGGCGTGCCAGCCGGTGCTCGGACCCTCGGTGATCGCCGAGAGCGCCAGCATCGGCACGGGCGGGATGACGGTCATCCAGAGCATCAGCGTCATCGGGGAATCGGACTTGGCGAGTCGATTTCCCAGGTTGCCGAATGCCCAGCCGAGGCCGGCGAGGAGAGTGAGGATCACCGGCAGCAGGGTGGCGTTCTGGGCACGATCCCACCCGATGAGGACCATGCCGAGGACGGCCACACCGATGCCGATCGCCTGCCTGCGGCTGACGTGTTCGCGTAGTAACAGCGCGCCGAGAACGACGGTGAACGGCGCGGACGACTGCAATACGAGCGACGCCAACCCGGTGGGCATGCCTGCCGCCATCGCCGCGAACAGGAAGGCGAACTGAAGAAAGCCGAATCCGAAGCCGTAGAGCAGCAACCACTTCAGGGGCACCTTCGGCCGCGGGACAAAGATCACGACCGGAACGGCGATCACCAGGAACCGCAGCGCGGCGAAGAAGAAGGGCGGGAAGTGGTCGAGCCCGACGCGGATGGCGAGGAAGTTCAGCCCCCACAGCACGGCGACGGTCAATCCGAGCAGGCGGTCGCGGGTGGTCATGCCGTCAATCGTGACGGGAGCAAATGATCAGCACAATCGAATATATCCGCATAGACAGTTAAGATTTTCTGCATGAACGTGGAGCGGCTCCGGATCCTGGCGGAACTTGCCGACCGTGGAACCGTTGCCGCGGTCGCCGACGCGTTGTCGATGACTCCGTCGGCAGTGTCTCAACAGCTCAAGTTGCTGGCTCGCGAGGCCGGCGTGACACTGCTCGAGCCCGACGGCCGTCGGCTGCGCCTCACCGACGCCGGTCGTGCCTTGGTGCTGCGAACCGACGATGTTCTCGCTGCTCTGGCCCGCGCGGCAGCGGAGATGGACCGCTATCGAGCCTCGCCGCGGGGACGCGTCCGCGTGGCACTGTTCCCGTCCGGTGCCGCGCTGCTCCTGCCTGGAGTGTTGACCCGTCTCGCGGGCTCGGACGTCGACATCGACGCCCGCGACGAGGATCTGCCGGCATCCTCGGTGCCCGAACTACTCGCCGACTACGACGTGGTACTCACCCACCGGGACGATCGGGCTCCGTCGACGGCGGGTCCACGGATCGACGTGACGACCCTGATGCGTGAACCCATCGATCTGGTGTTGCCTCTCGATCACGCACTGGCGCAGCAAGATTCGATCGATCTGAGGAGTCTGATCGACGAGCGATGGATCAGCGTTCGCGGTGGTTTTCCGGTCGACGATGTGCTGCTCTCGGTGGCCGCCGTGACCGGGGTGCAGCCGAGAGTCGTTCAACGGATCAACGACTTTCGAGTGACCGAAACCCTCGTCGCCGCTGGGCACGGCGTGGCCTTGATGCCGCGCTATGCCGTCGTGCATCCGGGTCTGGTGCGTCGAGAGCTGTCCGGTGTGCGGGCCGGCCGAATCTACGAACTCGCGACGAGGCCCGCAGCCGCACGACTGCCCGCGATCGCCGCTGTGCTCGACGCGTTCAGGGCGGAAGCGGAGTTCAGGACAGGGCTTTGGCCTTCAGCGTCCTGAACTCGTCCTGGTCGATGGTTCCGTTGTCCAGCAACACTTTTGCGTGTGCGATCTCCTCCGATGCCGACCGTCCGGCCACGTGCTTGATGTACTCCTCCTGCTGGTCCTTGGCGTGCTGCAGGGCAGCAACTTGACGCTTGGCCATGTTGCTGCCGTTGGCAATGAGGTAGACCAGCGCGGTGAAGAACGGCGCGATGATGAGGAAGAGCACCCACAGGGCCTTGACGACCCCGGATGTCTTGTGGTCACGGAAGAGGTCTCCGATGATCGAGAACATCACCATCAGGTAGGCCACGAAGGCGAACCCGACGATGAGAAGCCAAAGAAAATCCCAGAAAGAGTCCATGGCGAACTTCCATTCTCTAAGGTGCCCCGACGGCAGATCCAGTGTGGCATTAGCGGCACCCGTGCACACGGGTCTTTGGTCCCTTTCGGTGACCGGAGATCCGAGTGAGCCACGCATCGACCGCGCCCGCTGTCGTTTCGTGAGGGCTCCACAATGCAACACGCCGCCCACCCCGAAAGGTGAGCGGCGTGCCGTCGAGCAGCGAACTTATTTCAGTGCGCGGTTCACAGCCGAGACCACTGCGCGCAGTGAGGCGGTGGTGATCGACGTCGCGATTCCAACGCCCCACACGGTGGTGGCGATTCCATCAGGAGAGGTGACAGAGGCTTCGACGTAGGCCGCGGCCTGAGCATCGTCGCCTGCGGACATCGCGTGCTCGGAATAGTCGAGGACGCTGACGTCGTAGCCGATGGTGGACAGCGCGTCGACGAACGAGGCGAGGGGTCCGTTGCCGGATCCGGAGATTTCCTGCTCGACGCCGTCGACCTTCACCGTCGCGACGATCGTGTCGGTTCCGCCGTCCACCTCTGCAGCCTGTACCGACTGCTTGATGCGCTCGAGCGGCCGGATCGGGGTCAGGTACTCCTCGGCGAAGACGTCCCACATCTCCTTGGGCGAGACCTCGCCGCCCTCGCCGTCGGTGATGCGCTGCACGGCCTGGGAGAACTCGATCTGCAGTCGACGCGGCAGGTTCAGTCCGTGATCGGACTTCATGATGTACGCGACGCCGCCCTTGCCCGACTGCGAGTTGACGCGGATGACCGCCTCGTAGGTGCGACCGACATCCTTCGGGTCGACGGGCAGGTACGGAACCTGCCAGGTGACATCTCCGATGTCCGTACCTTGTTCGTCCGCAGTGACTTTCATCGCGTCCAGGCCCTTGTTGATGGCGTCCTGGTGGCTGCCGGAGAAGGCCGTGTAGACCAGGTCGCCGCCGTAGGGGTGACGCTCGGCGACGGGCAGCTGGTTGCAGTACTCCACCGTTCGGCGAATTTCGTCGATGTTGGAGAAGTCGATCTGCGGATCGACGCCGCGGGTGAACAGGTTCAGCCCGAGCGTGACCAGGCAGACGTTGCCGGTGCGTTCGCCGTTGCCGAACAGGCAGCCCTCGATGCGGTCTGCGCCGGCCTGGTAGCCGAGTTCTGCTGCAGCGACCCCGGTTCCGCGGTCGTTGTGCGGATGCAGTGACAGCACGATGCTGTCGCGGCGATCGAGATTGCGGCTCATCCACTCGATCGAGTCCGCGTAGACGTTGGGCGTCGCCATCTCGACGGTGGCAGGCAGATTCAGAATCAGTGGCTTGGCGGGGGTGGGATCGATGATCGCGGTGACCGCGTCGCACACCTCTTTGGCGTAGGCGAGCTCGGTGCCGGTGTACGACTCGGGGGAGTACTCGTAGCGCCAGTCGGTATCGGGGAACTTGGCTGCTTCTTCGAGGACCTTGCGGGCACCGTCGGTGGCGATCTTCTTGATGACATCACGCTCGGCCCGGAACACCACGCGTCGCTGCAGGATGGACGTCGAGTTGTAGAAGTGCACGATGACGCTGCGGGCACCCTCGCACGCGACGAAGGTGCGTTCGATCAGCTCGGGGCGGCACTGCGTCAACACCTGGATGGTGACGTCGTCGGGAATCGCGCCGTCCTCGATGATCTCGCGGACGAAGTCGAAGTCGGTCTGGCTGGCCGACGGGAAGCCGACCTCGATCTGCTTGTAGCCCATGCGGACGAGCAGGTCGAACATCCGGCGCTTGCGGGCCGGGCTCATCGGGTCGATCAACGCCTGGTTGCCGTCGCGCAGATCCACGGCGCACCACTGCGGCGTCCGGTCGATGATCTTGTCCGGCCACGTGCGGTCGGGGAGGGTGATCGGCTCCACTTCCTCGGCGAACGGCCGATAGCGGAACGTGGGCATCGAGGAGTTCTTCTGGGTGTTCCACGCAGGCTGGTCGCTGGGAGCGGGCCGCGAGGGCGGGGTGATGGTGCGAGATCCCGAGGTGAATGCGTCGGCTGGTGACATGGTCTTCGTCTCTCCGTACAGATCAGAGCAATGTGTTCGACCGGCGCAACGAACCCCGCGACGGGAAGCCAGTCTGGTCTCAGACCCCGTCGCGGCTGTTAAGAAGGAGAGCTCGCAGCATGGGCCGAGTGTACTACCGCTCGCCGACGGCTCACCCCTGGGTTGACGCGTCGAATTCTGTGGTCACCACGTCGAGTCGTCGTTGCCACTGCTCGATGTCATCCATTCGTCCGACGTCGGTCACCGTCCAACAGTGCGCGAGCAGCTGGTACCCGAGGCGGTCGACCTCGGCGTGCTGGGCCCACACCCGGTGCGCCCACCGCCGATCGTTGTGCGCGGCCTCGGCACCTGCGAGAGCGGACCCGACGAGCTCGAACTGAACGTCCCGCCGCACAGCGAGAGCTTTCGCCGCAGCCACGTCCTCGGTGCGCACCACCGTCAACAGTTCGGCAGAAAGCGACAGAACTCGGCCGTCGGACCACCTCAGAGTGCGACGAAACGCCGCGGGAAGCAGCAGCCACAGGGCCGCGAAGGCGAAAGCCACGCCCACCGTCGTTTCCACGATCCGGTCGACGACGATGTCCTGCAACACGGCCCCCGGGTGCGTGAGCGTCCCCATCAGCAGGGCCAGCGGGGTGATGAACGTGACCGCCAGGCCGTAGTTGCGCGCCACCGACACCTCGATCGCGAACTGCAACACCATCAGCACCACGATGACGGCCAGGCCGGTCAGCGGGGAGAGGAAGATGGCCGAGAACAACGCCACGCCGGCGAGAGTTCCGCCGAGCCGCTGCAGTCCCCGATAGGTGCCGTGCACCCGATCGGGACCCTGCTGCAAGACCAGAACGGCACCGAGGATCGCCCAGTCCGGTCGGCTCAGACCCAGCGCGACGCTGAGACTGCCCGCGGCCGCTGCCGCGCAGAACACCCGCATGGCCGTAGAGGCCGCATGCGAGTCCCGATGCAGCGAGCGCCGCAACCGATACCCGACGCCCGGCCGAGCCAGCGGCAGCTGATCGGGCACGGCGTCGACCGCGCGATCCGGATCCGCCCGTTCGGAGATCGTCGCCGCGAAAGCCAGGTGCGCGTCGAACAATCTCCGAACCAGAACCGGCCTCGACGACAACCGCGCGGCACCCGCGTCGTACACCGCAGACCAGGCCGAATGCAGACGCGCGGCGGCCGCGTGACGGTCGGCGGCAGACGCCGTCGGCGAGCCCGTGTATTCCTCGATGGCACCCACCGCGGCCCCGACGGCCTCGCGCTCGGGTCCACGCGGATCCCACAGCACCCCTGACATCGCCACCAGCAGCGCCGACGCGACACCGATGGCCGCACAGGCCGCTGCGTGCCCGGCACCGATGCCGGCTCCGGGGACGTACGACGACACCGCGCACACCAGCACGAAGAAGAACGCTCCCGGCGGTCCCAGTCGCAGCGCGGCTATGACGTACACCGCGACGAGAGCCAGCAGTGACAGCACCGCCACCGGGATCATCTGCGCCCAGCCGGTGTTGCCGAGATCGAGCGCCATCTGCCCGGCCGTTGCGCCGAGCCACACCGACGCCGTCAACGCACCGCCCGCGGTCGGAACCACCCACCATCGCGAGCGGTAGGGACGACCTTCTCCGTAGATGACGGCGAAACTGCCCGAGACCACCAGCAGTGCCTCGGCGTGGAATCCGAGCACCCACGCCGCGATCGCGGGGATCCCGAACGCGAGAGCCGAGCGCAGTCCACCGGGCCAACGACGGCCGACAGCGGGAAGCCCGAAGAGCACCTTCAGACCTCGAGCCGGCGGGGGTGGGCGATGCTCGGGAACGGTCACTCGAACATGTTAGGACAGGCATATCCGCAGGCGAACCACCCTGAACTCCCAGCTCGGAGCTACCCGGACCACTGTTCGGGCCGCTCGCTCGGTAAGGTGACCCGCGGACAATCGAACGGTTGTCGGCTATCCAGCGGAGGTAATACGCGTGGCTCTCATCGTCCAGAAGTACGGTGGATCGTCGGTGGGGACCGCCGAACGTATCCGACGCGTCGCTGAACGAATCGTCGAGACCAAGAAGGCAGGCAACGACGTCGTCGTGGTCGTGTCGGCCATGGGCGACACCACCGACGAACTGCTCGACCTGGCTCAGCAGGTGTGCCCGGCACCGCCGGCCCGCGAGATGGACATGCTGCTCACCTCGGGTGAACGCATCTCCAACGCGCTGGTCGCGATGGCCATCCACTCGCTCGGTGCCGAGGCTCGGTCGTTCACTGGCTCCCAGGCTGGCGTCGTCACCACCAGCGTGCACGGCAACGCCAAGATCATCGACGTCACCCCGGGACGCGTACGCAGCGCACTCGACGAGGGCTCGATCGTCCTCGTCGCCGGATTCCAGGGCGTCAGCCAGGACAGCAAGGACGTCACCACGCTCGGGCGCGGTGGATCGGACACCACCGCCGTTGCGCTCGCCGCAGCACTGAACGCAGACGTCTGCGAGATCTACACCGACGTCGACGGCATCTTCACCGCCGATCCGCGCATCGTGCCCAACGCTCGGCACCTCGACACCGTCTCGTTCGAGGAGATGCTGGAGATGGCGGCCTGCGGTGCGAAAGTGCTGATGCTGCGCTGCGTCGAATATGCCCGTCGCTACAACGTTCCCGTTCATGTGCGCTCGTCGTACACCACAAAACCCGGAACGATCGTCTCCGGATCTATGGAGGACATTCCAGTGGAAGAAGCAATTCTCACCGGCGTCGCACACGATCGCAGCGAGGCGAAGGTCACCGTCGTCGGCATCCCCGATTCGCCGGGTTACGCGGGCAAGATCTTCCGCGCCGTCGCCGACGCGGAGATCAACATCGACATGGTGCTGCAGAACGTCTCCAAGATCGACACCGGAAAGACCGACATCACCTTCACCTGCCCCAAGTCGGACGGTCCGACGGCCGTGGAGAAGCTGACCAAGCTGCAGTCCGAGATCGGCTTCGCGCAGGTGCTCTACGACGACCACATCGGCAAGGTCTCGCTCGTCGGCGCAGGAATGAAGACCCACCCCGGCGTCACGGCGACTTTCTGCGAGGCGCTGGCCGAGGCAGGCGTCAACATCGACCTCATCAGCACCTCCGAGATCCGTATCTCGGTGCTGGTCAACGACACTGAGCTGGACGAGGCCGTGCGCGTTTTGCACGCCGCCTTCGATCTCGGCGGCGACGAAGAAGCCGTCGTACACGCAGGGACAGGACGATAGAAGATGACCACAGTTGCAGTCGTAGGAGCTACCGGCCAGGTCGGTGCTGTCATGCGAACCCTGTTGGAGGAGCGCAACTTCCCCGCCGACACGGTTCGATTCTTCGCCTCTGCTCGTTCGGCGGGCAAGAAGTTGCCGTTCCGCGGTGAGGAGATCGTCGTCGAGGACGCGTCCACCGCAGACCTCACCGGAATCGACATCGCACTGTTCTCGGCGGGTGCCACCCTCTCGCGCGAGCAGGCACCGCGATTCGCCGCGGCAGGTGCCACCGTCATCGACAACTCGTCTGCGTTTCGCAAGGACTCCGACGTGCCGCTGGTGGTCAGCGAGGTCAACCCCGAGGCAGCGAAGAACCCGCCCCGCGGCATCATCGCCAACCCCAACTGCACCACCATGGCCGCGATGCCGGTGCTCAAGGTGCTGCACGACGAAGCAGGCCTGCAGCGTCTGATCGTCTCGAGTTACCAGGCCGTCTCCGGTAGTGGACTCGCCGGTGTCGAGGAACTCGCCACCCAGGCGCGCGCCGTCATGGGCGACGTCGAAAAGCTGGTGCACGACGGTTCGTCGGTGGATTTCCCGGCCCCGAACAAGTACGTCGCGCCCATCGCTTTCAACGTCCTGCCGCTGGCCGGCGCGTTGGTGGACGACGGATCCGGCGAAACCGACGAGGACCAGAAGCTGCGCAACGAATCGCGGAAGATTCTCGGCCTGCCGGACCTGCTGGTCAGCGGCACGTGCGTGCGCGTGCCGGTGTTCACCGGCCACTCGCTGTCGATCAACGCCGAGTTCGATCGTCCGCTCTCGGTGGAACGTGCTCGTGAATTGCTGGCCTCGGCACCCGGTGTCTCGCTGGTCGATGTGCCGACGCCTTTGCAGGCCGCAGGCGCGGACGATTCCCTCGTCGGCCGCATCCGTCAGGACCCGGGCGTTCCCGAGGGCCGCGGATTGGCGCTGTTCGTCTCGGGAGACAACCTGCGTAAGGGTGCCGCGCTCAACACCATTCAGATCGCCGAATTGCTGGTCTGACGTCGTGCGCGTTGTGCGTAGCTGGAGCTACGCACAACGCGCACGACGGGAGTGGTCAGTTCAGGCGGTGACCTTCGGCGGAGGCGTCGAAGATATGCGCGTGCGCGTCGTCGATGCGGACATGGACGCGGTCGCCCTTCTCGGGTGGGCTGCGCCAGTCGGCCCGAGCGACGATCGATTCGGTAGTGCCGTTGATGTCCGCGCGTCCGAACACGAAGGCCTCGGAACCGAGTTCCTCGACGACGTCGATCTCGAGAGCAATTCCGCTGCTCGCGATCTCGATGTGCTCGGGCCGAATACCGAACATCACCTCGGTGGCAGAACCGAGGGTCTGACGCGGCACCGGAATCACCTGATCGGCCAGACGGACGCCGCCGTCGGTGACCGGCGCGCGGAACAGGTTCATCGACGGTGAGCCCATGAACCCGGCGACGAATGCATTGACCGGGGTGCGATACAGCTCGCGCGGAGTGGCGCACTGTTGCAGCACACCACCTTTCAGGACGGCGACGCGATCGCCCATCGTCATGGCCTCGACCTGATCGTGGGTGACGTACACGGTCGTGGTGCCGAGCCGACGCTGCAACTGAGCTATCTGCGTCCGCGTCTGAACCCTGAGTTTGGCGTCGAGGTTGCTCAGAGGCTCGTCCATGAGGAACACCTGCGGCTGCCGAACGATGGCGCGGCCCATGGCAACTCGCTGACGCTGACCGCCCGACAGCGCCTTGGGCTTGCGGTCGAGGTACGGCTCCAGATCGAGCAGCTTCGCAGCCTCCTCGACGCGAGTGCGAATGTCTTCCTTGTTCGCCTTCGCCAGCTTGAGCGCAAACCCCATGTTCTCGGCGACGGTCATGTGCGGGTACAGCGCGTAGTTCTGGAACACCATCGCGATGTCGCGATCCTTGGGTTCGGAATTGGTGACATCCTTGCCGCCGATGAGGATGCGTCCCGAGTTGACCTCCTCCAGCCCGGCGAGCATACGGAGCGACGTCGACTTGCCGCAGCCGGAGGGGCCGACCAGAACGAGGAACTCACCGTCCTCGATGTGCAGGTCGAGCTCGTTCACCGCGGGGGTGTCGGACCCGGGAAAAAGCCTGGTCGTTCGCTCGAACGAGATTGTTGCCATGACGAAATAGATCCCTCCACCGGCAGGAACGTGCCGGACGATCCGAGTGTGGGGTGACGGCGGAAGCCGACGAGCACATAGTATGTCCCCGATCACAACCAGGAGAGAGATGGCCGGGCGAGCGGCTCTGTGTCCAGACGAACCGCCCTGCGAGGGCCGGCCGTCGCCGCAGTCGCTGCCGGTGCTGCGGCCCTCCCGGTGGCGTCGACGACGGTGGGCACGACATGGGCGGTTCCAATGAGTTGCAGGGGTACACGTGGCACCGCCACATGCTCGACCACGAGGACCACGAGGACCACGAGGACCACGAGGACCACGAGGACCACGAATTGATGTTGCTGTACCGCACCGTCGCTCCCTGACGCTCCTACCCCAACCTTTCCGAGGTCGGGAGCCTGTTGCGTTCACAGGCAGGTCGGCCCACACTGACCCTGCCGCGTAGCGCACTCGACAACGGAACGGACCCTGGCAATGGGCAGTGGAACCACATCCGATCCCTGGACTCTCACCACAGCCCCCGGCACATCGGCGTACACCATGTATCGCGATCCCGCCCACGAGCCACCCGCCCTCGTATGCCAGGTGGGGTCGACAACCCTGCGGTACCGCATCGAGGCAGTCGAAGATCTGCACGGCTGGCTCACCGAGCGGGCCGAGTGGGTATTGCTCGGTGCCTCGGACGAGAAGAAGCCGGCTGCTTCGGGCACGGTCGAAGCGTGGGGGCGCTCGCCCGACAACCCGGTCGGCGGCTGGTACGGGCTCAGGAACGGATATCGCGGCCGCTTCGGAATGTATCTGCCGCCGCTCCTCGAAGAGCTCGGCCTGGCGGAATTGACCCACAATGCGCGGAACAACAGTATGCGTGCCCTCTAGGGGAGTCGTCGAAAAAAGTCTGTCGGTGGGCGGGTATAGCTTTTGTGGTGTGAAGACATGGGGGGATGTGTTCGGGCTCGGTGACCAGGATTTGGTCTCCGAGCTCGCTGACGTGACTTCCCTCGAAAACGCTTTGGCTGCAAAGCGATTGATGCTGCTGGCCGAGATCGACCGACGCGGATTGGCGATGAAGCTCGGGCACTCGTCCGTCACCCGCTGGTACGCCCGATCGGTTCGGATCACCGACGGATCAGCCGCCCGCCAGAACGCACTGGGATACTGGCTGCACGATCACCACACCGTGCTCGACGCCCTCGCCTGCGGTGAGATTCACGCCGCGCACGCCGTAGCGATCGCCGAGGGATACGACACCGTGTTGGTCGCCGACCCGACCTTGGGTGAAGATCGCTGCGACGCAATCGTCGCCGAACTCCTCGACACCGCGATGCGCAGCACCGCCGGCCAGGTGAGCTCCCGCGCGCAGGCATTGGCGCATGCTGCCGCGGAGGACGCCCGAGCACGACACGAGAAAGTCGAGAAGCAACGCCGCGAACAAGAACGGCAGGAACAGGAACAGCGGGATCAGGAGCGGTGGAGAGATGATGCCGCGACCTCGACCGGTAGGCCGCCCGATCCGGAACCGCCTGCACCTGAGCCTGTTTCGCCGACGCCCGCACCGCGACCGGTGTCGGAGAACGCGGACCTGAACCGATTCGGCCTGCATCCTCTGGCCAACGGCCGCTTTCAGGTCGGTGGCGACGTCGACCGGCTGCTGGCAGAGAAGCTGCTCACCGCCCTGTCGGAGTTGGCGGCACCGCGGCCAGGACCCGGTGGCGAGCGCGACCCTCGTAGCCCATCGAAGCGCCGGGCCGATGCACTCGATCAGATCCTCGATCGACACCTACGCGGTAGCGCTCGCGGGTCGGCGGGCGGGTCGCGAGCGTCGGTGCACCTGATCGTTCCGCTGCGGGACTTGCTCGCCCACGGCGGAAGGAAGGAGTCCTGTTGTACAGCAACGGATTCAGTCGACGCCAGCACGATCGCGGAGGGATCTTCGGACGGCGGTGACGGCACCCCTGGCACTGTCCAGCGTCCTGACAGCGCTGCTCGCGGCGGAGCGGCGGCCGGTGGTGACATTGGTGCCCGGCAGGAGTCTGTGCCCGAGCCGGGCGACGCCGGTCTTCGCGGCGATGCAGCAGCCGGTGAGGGTGGTGCCGGGCAGGAGTCTGTGCCCGGGCCGGGCGACGCGGCTGTTCGCGGCGACGCTGCAACCGGTGGTGGTGCCGGTGGGAACAGAGCCGGGGAGAAGTCTCCGCCCGAGCCGGGCGACGCGGACTGGCCGTTCCACTTCGACTGGACCGGCCCGATCAGTCGCTCCCTCGCCGAGCTCGTCACCTGTGACGCCGACCTGACCCCCGTCATCGTCGACCACAACGGCGTTCCACTCGCGCTCGGACGAACCACCAGACTCGCCTCCGACGACCAACGCATCGCCTTGACCATCCGCGACACCTGCTGCGTGATGTGCGGCCGCCCCGCACAGTGGTGCCAAGCCCACCACGTCAGATTCTGGGAACACGGCGGCCGCACCGACCTGAACAACCTCGCGCTGGTCTGCGGAGAATGCCACCGCCTCGTCCACCACGGCGACTGGCAGCTACTCATGGGCGACGACGGACACCCCTACGCCATCCCACCCGAATCCATCGATCCCACAAGGCAACCCATCCCCAGCTACCACCGTCGAAAGCAACGAGCTGCGTGAGCTCAGGCGCGCAACGCGCCCTCGAGCAACGTTCCGCTCTGGTTGCGAGGTATCTCGTCGAGGGCAGTGACGGTCTCGGGCACTTCGGACGGCACGATCCGGCCCTTGGCGTGGTCGATCCACCCCTGCCTCGAAACTTCGCAACCGACCTCGGGGACGACGACTGCAGTCACCGCGTTCATCTCACTGGGAGGCGCGCACTTGCGCCCACGCGCTGCTGAGATTGGCGGTCCACGCCGACCTGTGACGACCTCGGTCACCGAGGTTGCGACTGAGGCACTGTCAGCGGTTCCGCTCGGTCCTTCACAGCGAACTCGGTGCGGCTTGAACGCGTCGACTATCGGTCGCTTCCCGGCGTAGGGGTCTCGGGTGCAGGTACGAGGCTGCGGTAGTGCGCCGCGATGTCGCCGGGGGTGGTGAACCAGACGTCGTCGCGGTTGGCGGTCAGGTGCTCGAGGGCAGCGCGG
Source organism: Rhodococcus sp. ARC_M5 (assembly GCF_022810405.1). Taxonomy (GTDB): domain Bacteria; phylum Actinomycetota; class Actinomycetes; order Mycobacteriales; family Mycobacteriaceae; genus Rhodococcoides; species Rhodococcoides navarretei. Next base: position 70,576 of record NZ_JALGQE010000018.1, on the reverse strand, counting down.
AAACGTCGCAGTCGATAAGGCTGTCCCGTCAGGAACGTGTGTACGGAGATGGCGAGCACCACCGGTTGTCTCGCCGAATTCTCCTTCAGTTCGTCGAAGCTACCGATGATGTTGTGCTCGAAGGCTTCTGCGGTCTGATGGTGATGGACGAACATCGGTAGGTCGTTGATCTCGTGGGGATACGGGACGCTGAGCAGCGGCCCGCCGCGGGTCTGAAGCCACACGGGTTGATCGTCGACGGGCCAGTCCAAGGTGTACTGGTAACCGCGCTCCGCGAGGAGGTCCTCGGTGACGCGGCTCGGGTTGGCACCGGGGCTCATCCATCCTCGAGGCGGTGTTCCCTCGTGTCGTTCGATCGCGGCGGTGACATCCTCGATGGAGCGGCGCTCCGCATCCTCGTCTTGATCGTTCGGTTGCACGGCATTCGTTCGCCCGTGCGCGACGACCTCGGCGTCGAGTGCTCGGAACGCCGCGGTCAGCTGCGGGGCGTGCTCGTACACCTCGGTGTTGACCAGCAACGTCGGTCGAATCCCGCACTGCTGCAATGTCTCTGCGATGCGGAAGCCGCCGACGCGATTGCCGTATTCACGCCAGCCCCAGTTGTAGGTGTTGGGTTGCTCCATCGCGGGCGTGTAGCCCAGGCCGGGCTGCCCGTCGTCGTACGGAAAGTGCTCGCAGTTGACCGCGACGTACACCGCGAGCCGCGCGCCGCCCGGCCACTCGAACTGTGGCCGATCGACGATGGGGGAGTACTCGAAGCGGCCGTGCGAGGGGAGGGGCATGGCCGGGGTATTGCCCGCGGCGAGTCGGGACAAACTGTCTGTCGGTCGGTGTACGTCGCGGCGTTGACCAGGTGCGTGATCTGTGGGTCCCGTGGCTCGCCCACCTCGAACGCTCCAATGGCCGCCAGCTGCGGTGCCATCTCCTGCAGAGTCGCAATCAGTTCGTCGTGAGCCTCGGTCGCGGGTTCCACGTCACGGAGCGCCTGCGCACTCGCGATGAACGCCGCCACGGTTCCCTTCCGCATCGGCAGGCCGACCAACGAGACTCTCTCGGCTCCGTCGGGAAGGACGTTCTCGGGGACGTACCGAATGGCTGATCATGGTGGATCCACTGCCCGCTGCCGGCGCGACAGGGTGGTGCGACGGTTGGCTGTCGAGCTGACCTATTGCCTGACGGCGGATGGGCGGAGTTGTGACAAAACTTAAAGTCAGGCTGGACTGTTTGTTGTTTTGCCGCTACTGTTCCAAGTGTGACTACCGACACAGAGCTCAGCGATGGCGCGCCTACCCCGCGCCGCACGCAGGCCGAACGCACCGCGGGGACGCGCGCAAAGTTGCTCGATGCAGCCATCGAGTGCCTCGTCGAGCTGGGTTTCTCGAAGACCAGCACGCAGGAGATCGCGCGGCGTGCCGGAGTATCCCGTGGAGCGCAGCTGCACCACTTCCCGACCAAGGAGTCGTTGGTGACCGCTGCCGTCGAGCATCTCGTCGACCGCCGCCTCTCCGAAATTTTGGAAGCCGAGCCCGATCCGGAGCGAGGACCCGAGATCCTCGCCGACGCGTTCTCGGGCCCGCTGTTCTACGCTGCCCTCGAGCTGTGGGTCGCGGCCCGCACCGATCCGGCTCTGCACGAGGCGATGGTTCCACTCGAGCGACGCGTCGCCGAAGCCATTCAGAGCGGTGCTCAGATCGTCATGGGCAGCCGCATGTCCACCGAGTCCATCGAGCTCAGCGTCGAGCTGGCTCGCGGGCTCGCAGTATCGGCTCTGTTCCGTACCCCCGAAGCCGACGCGCAGCTGCGCGATCGGCTCCTCCCCTTCTGGTCCGAAAAGGTGATGGACTCGTGAATTCTGCACTGCCCCAAAAATGCGACGTGCTCGTCGTCGGAGCCGGATTCGCCGGCCTTGCCGCGGTGGCGAAGATCCTCGCCGACGATCCGAATGCCGACGTGACAGTCATCGAACGCGCATTCGACGTGGGCGGCACGTGGCGAGACAACACCTACCCGGGGTGTGCGTGCGACGTGCCGACCTCCCTGTACTCGTTCTCGTTCGCCCCGAGCCCGAAGTGGAGCCACACTTTCGCGCGCCAACCGGAGCTCTTCGACTACCTGCGTTCGGTGGTCGATCGTCTGAACCTGCGGGACCGCATCGTCACCGATTGTGAACTGCTGTCGGCAGATTGGAGCGAGACGGATCGGCGGTGGACCGTCGAGACCTCGCGCGGTGCAACGAGCGTCAGAGTCCTCGTGGCGGCGACCGGCGCACTGTCCACCCCCAAGATCCCGGACGTGCCGGGCATCGACACATTCGGCGGGACTGTGTTCCACTCCGCGACGTGGAACCACGAGCACGATCTCACCGGCGAGCGCGTCGCCGTCATCGGCACCGGCGCGTCTGCAGTGCAGTTCGTGCCCGAAATCGTCGACAAAGCCCAGCGGCTCACGGTCTTTCAGCGCACCCCGGCCTGGGTCATCCCCCGCCTGGACCGCACCATCGGCCGGGTCGAGCGCACTCTGTACGAGAAAGTTCCCGCGGCGCACCGCGCGGTGCGCGGTGTCATCTACGGTTACCGCGAGGCGTACGTGACAGTCCTGGCCGACAACCCGTGGATGCTGCCCGCGGTGAAGGTGTTCGCCAAAGCCAACCTGAAGCGACAGGTCAAGAACCCCGCGACGCGGGCCGCGTTGACCCCCGATTACGCACCCGGCTGCAAACGTCTTCTGCTGTCCAACGATTGGCTGCGGACGCTGGATCGACCCGACGTCGATCTCGTCACATCGGGGCTGACGTCGGTCACCGAGAACGGCGTCGTCGACGCCTCGGGCCGCAACCACGAGGTGGACACCATCATCTTCGCGACGGGGTTCACCCCCACCGAGCCGCCGGTGTCGCATCTGCTGCGCGGCAACGACGGTCGGACACTCGCGGAGCACTGGGGCGGTAGCCCGCAGGCGCATCTCGGGACCACCGTTGCCGGCTTCCCGAACCTGTTCCTGATGTACGGCCCCAACACCAACCTCGGGCACAGTTCCATCGTCTACATGCTCGAGTCGCAGGCCAACTACGTGGTATCCGCACTGAACGAGATGAAGGACCGCAGGATCGCGGCCGTCGAGGTCAACGAATCTGCTCAGCGGCAACACAATTCGTGGGTCGATTCCGAGCTCGACGGCACCGTGTGGAATGCGGGTGGCTGCTCGAGCTGGTACCTCGACGCCAACGGTCGCAACTCCACGATGTGGCCTACCTACACATTCCGGTTCCGCAACAAGACGCGAGAGTTCGACGTCTCGAACTATCGGATCGTCTCCGACACTCTCGAATCAGACAACGAGGTGGTATCCGCATGAGCGACTACGACGTTTTGATCATCGGCTCCGGTTTCGGCGGCAGTGTCGCCGCACTGCGGGCCGTCGAGAAGGGCTACCGCGTGGCGGTCCTCGAATCCGGTCGCCGGTTCGAGGACGACGAGCTCCCGAAGACCAGCTGGCGGTTGCGTAAGTATCTGTGGGCTCCGGCGCTGGGTTGCTATGGGGTGCAGCGTATCCACCTGCTACCCGATGTGCTGGTGATGGCGGGTGCAGGTGTCGGCGGAGGTTCGCTGAACTACGCGAACACGCTGTACCAACCCCCGGCCAAGTTCTTCGAGGACCCGCAGTGGGGTTCGATCACCGACTGGCAGCGCGAGCTGAATCCGTACTACGACCAGGCCCGCCGGATGCTCGGCGTCGAGACCAACCCGACCATCACCGCCTCGGACAAGGTGATGAAAGAGGTGGCCGAGGACATGGGTGTGGGCGACACGTTCACCTCGACTCCGGTCGGTGTCTACTTCGGTGACCGTGGCAAAACTGCACCCGACCCGTTCTTCGGTGGTGCCGGGCCCGAGCGCACCGGCTGCACCGAATGCGGAGCGTGCATGACCGGCTGCCGCGTCGGCGCGAAGAACACCCTCGTCAAGAACTACCTCTATCTCGCGGAACACGCTGGCGCACATGTTCTTCCGTTGACCACCGTGGTGGACGTGCGGCCGAACGGCGCCGGCTACGACGTGGTGACGCGCCGGACCGGAGGGAAGCTGCGTCGCAAGGAGAAGACGATCACCGCCGATCAGGTGATCTTCTCGGCCGGCACCTACGGCACCCAGAAGCTGATGCTCGCTGCCAAGGAGAAGGGCTCATTGCCGCGGCTGTCCGAGCGGATCGGTTCGCTCGTGCGCACCAACTCCGAGGCCGTGCTCGCGGCGACCGCCCGCGGCCGTGAGGTCGACTACCACGAGGGCGTGGCGATCACGTCGTCGTTCCACCCGGACGATCACACACACATCGAGCCGGTGCGATACGGCAAGGGCAGCAACGCCATCGGTCTCTTGCAGACCGTGCTCAGCGACGGCGGCGGAAAGGTGCCGCGGATCCTCAAGACCCTCGGCGTCGCGTTGCGTCACCCCGGCGCTGCGGCGCGCAGCCTGTCGGTCCATCGTTGGTCGGAGCGAACCGTCATCGCATTGGTGATGCAGACCGATGACAACTCGCTCGAGCTCGGATCGAAGAAGGGTCCGTTCGGGCGTCGCCTCACCAGCAGGCCCGGTGCGGGTGATCCACCGCCGCAGTGGATTCCGCAGGGTCACGAGGCCATTCGCCTGCTTGCGGACAAGATCGGCGGTGACCCGGGCGGATCGATCGCCGAGATCGTCAACATTCCGATGACCGCGCACTTCCTCGGTGGCTGCGCGATCGGCGACTCGCCGCAGACCGGAGTGATCGACGGGTACCAACGGGTCTACGGCTACGAAGGACTGCACGTGCTCGACGGTTCTGCCGTCAGCGCCAACCTCGGTGTCAATCCGTCCCTGACGATCACGGCGCAGTCCGAGCGAGTAATGGCGTTGTGGCCGAACAAGGGTGAGCCCGACAAGCGTCCCGCAGTGGGCAGCGAGTACCAGGAAGTTGCACCCACGCAGCCGGTTCGCCCGGTGGTGCCGGTGTCTGCACCGGGAGCCCTGCGGCTCCCCCTGACCGTCGTGGGGAGGGATTCCTGATGTGGAGTGTCACCGAATCCGAGACCGAGCGCACCGACTGGCCTGCCAGTCCGGCAGCGCCGTGGCCGGCGAATGTCCGCGCCACGATCTGGTGGCATCGGGCCCGGTCGTCGGACTTCGCACCCGCCGGTGCGAAGACGTTGCCGATCACGATGTGCATGGTCGTCGATTACACGACGTCGCCGGTCGGCCCGTACCGCGAGATCCTGGCGAGTCCGGCGCTGCGCCGGGACGTCGGACGCGTGCCTCGGATGGCGGTGCCGTTCATCGCCGTCGATTCCGCGACATCGGTGCACGGGGGCCGGACCAACTGGCACCTGCCCAAGGTGCTGGCCGACTTCGAGGGCGACGTGCTTGGCGAGGCCGGGGCGAGTGGCGGTGAATGGTCGGTCCGGACGACATCCCGCGGCGTCGGGCCGCAGTTCCCGATGCTCGGCTCCATCGGTTTCGCGCAGCCGGTGTCCGGCGGCTCGGCCGTCGCCTCGTCGAGTTTGAAGGGCAAGGCGAGGTTGGCCAGGGTCGAGGTCGACGCCAAGGGCCCGACGTTGAGTCGCTGGATGCCGTCGGGCACGTATTTCGGGTTGCAGATCGTGTCGGGGTCGATGCGGACGGGTGAAGCGCGCCTGGTCGGGTAGCCGTCGGCCGCTTTTCTTGACTTAGTCCAGATTAGGGGCATACTGGAGTGCATGCAGCTCACCGAACGCGTCGACCCCGCAGCGCAGTTGCGCTCGGTCGGTCTTCGCGTCACTGGACCTCGAGTTGCAGTCCTGAATGCGGTCACAGCCCGACCGCATTCGGACGCCGACGACATCGCTGCCGCCGTCCGTGAGAGCGGCGGCTCGGTGTCGACTCAGGCCGTCTACGACGTGCTCAGGGCCTGCGTCGACGCAGGTCTGCTACGTCGCATCGAACCTGCCGGTTCGGCCGCGCTGTACGAGAGCCGGACGGCCGACAACCACCACCACCTCGTATGCCGGGGGTGCCATGTGGTGGTCGATGTCGACTGCGTTGTCGGAGCAGCACCCTGTCTCGTGCCCGAGGACACCCACGGATTTGTCGTCGACGAAGCCGAAATCGTCTTCTGGGGTTTGTGCGACGACTGCACGAGGCATTCCGTCTGACACTGCGGTCCAGCGTAGGGCCGCTCGGTTTCACAGATTTTTCGAAGAGCAGCCCTCTTCGATTCTATTCAGCCCTTCAGGAGGCTTCGTATGACCAAGCCGATCAGCAACAAGCCGACCACCAGCAACTCGGGAATCCCCGTCCCCAGCGACGATCAGTCGCTGACCGCCGGAACGCAGGGTCCGATTCTTCTGCACGACCACTACCTCATCGAGAAGATGGCGCAGTTCAACCGTGAGCGGGTCCCGGAGCGCGTCGTGCACGCCAAGGGAGCGGGCGCGTTCGGTGAACTCGAAATCACCGGCGATATCAGCAAGTACACCAAGGCGAAGGCGTTGCAGCCCGGTGCCAAGACCGAGATGCTGGCGCGCTTCTCCACCGTCGCGGGCGAGCAGGGCAGCCCCGACACGTGGCGTGACCCGCGTGGCTTCTCGCTGAAGTTCTACACCGAGGAAGGCAACTGGGACCTCGTCGGCAACAACACCCCGATCTTCTTCGTCAAGGACCCGATCAAGTTCCAGGACTTCATCCGCAGCCAGAAGCGTATGCCCGACTCCGGTCTGCGTGACAACAACATGCAGTGGGACTTCTGGACCCTCTCGCCCGAGTCGGCGCACCAGGTGACGTGGCTCATGGGTGACCGCGGTATCCCCAAGTCGTTCCGTCACATGGACGGGTTCGGGTCGCACACGTACCAGCTCATCGCCGAGGACGGCACGAAGACCTGGGTGAAGTTCCACTTCAAGACCGATCAGGGTATCGACTTCCTGACGCAGGACAAGGCGGACGAGGTTGCGGGTACATCACCCGATCATCACCGTCAGGACCTCTTCGGATCCATCAAGAACGGCGACTTCCCGAGCTGGACCCTCAAGGTGCAGCTCATGCCGTACGACGAGGCCGAGAACTACAAGTACAACCCGTTCGACCTCACCAAGGTCTGGTCGCAGAAGGACTACCCGTTGATCGAGGTCGGCAAGATGACCTTGAACCGCAACCCGGAGAACTTCTTCGCGCAGATCGAGCAGAGCTCGTTCGAGCCGTCCAACACCGTGCCCGGCATCGGTTTCAGCCCCGACAAGATGCTGCTCGGACGCGTCTTCTCCTACGCCGACGCGCACCGGTACCGCATCGGAGCGAACTACGCGCAGCTGCCGGTCAACGCCCCGAAGTCCGAGGTCAACTCGTACTCCAAGGACGGCAACATGCGGTACTCGTTCAACTCCCCGGAGACGCCGGTCTACGCGCCGAACTCGTTCGGCGGCCCGTCGGCGGACACGAACAAGTACGGCGACGACGGCGCGTGGGACTTCGAGCCTCGTTTCGTGCGCACCGGATACATCGAGCACCCCGAGGACGGCGACTTCGTACAGGCCGGAGCACTGGTCCGCGAGGTCATGGACGACGCGCAGCGCGAGCGTCTGGTCGGGAACATCGTCGGACACGTCCTCAACGGCGTCAGCGAGCCCGTCCTGAGCCGCGTGTTCGAGTACTGGACCAACGTCGATCCCGACCTCGGCAAGAAGGTCGAGGAAGGCGTCCGGTCGCAGCAGAACGAGACCGCGCCGACCACCGGTGCAGGCGCGATCGACGATCCCGCCGACGAAGCCGCCAAGGTCTGATCCGTTCGACCCTGGGATCGGCGTCACAGCGATGATGGCGTCGATCCGGAACAACGCGTGGCCACATGCCGTTGTGTAGTACAGACGGAAGAACAATAATGGTGTGCGATGCATACCGTCGTCCAACGGCAGGGAGGCCACATCATGACGAACCCCATCACCAGCACCCTCGACGCAGGTCAGCAGAAAATTGCCGGCGACGCTCTTCAGGGGACCGTGGTCGATCTCATCGACCTCTCGCTCATCGCGAAGCAGGCGCACTGGAACGTGATCGGTAAGAACTTCCGGTCGGTGCACCTCGAGCTCGACGAGTTGGTCACGGCCGCACGTGAATTCACCGACCAGGCTGCCGAGCGCGCCACCGCTATCGGGGTCAGCCCCGATGGTCGCGCAGCCACCGTCTCCTCGACGGCGGGCACCAAGGGCTTCGGTGCCGGATGGACTCAGGACAGTGAGGTCGTACCGGCCGTCGTCGACAACATCGCGGCCGTCGTCGAGCGTCTTCGCGGACGCATCGCCGACACCGGCGAAGCCGATCCGGTGACGCAGGACCTGCTCATCGGCATCACAGCTCGGCTCGAGCAGCTGCACTGGATGTGGCAGGCCCAGGCAAGCTGACGTTTCTTCGCTTCGACAGGCCCCTCGCGCACAGCGGGGGGCCTGTTGTTTGCCTGCATCACCCCCGGGTATCCGACGGACATGCCTGTTTCCAAGCCGACGGTCGACGCAGTTCTGCTCGACATCGACGGCACCCTCGTCGATTCCAACTACGTGCACGTCGACGCCTGGTCGCGTGCTTTTCGTGAGGCCGGCCGGCCTGTTCCGTCGTGGCGAATCCACCGGAGCATCGGGATGGATGGGTCGAAATTGCTCGGGGCGCTCGTCGGATCATCGGACAGCGCGCTGGCCGGTGAGGCGAAGAGGCTGCACGGTGAGTACTACGCCGCAGCGTCGGCAGATCTCGAAGTGCTACCCGGTGCTCGGGAACTGTTGGCGGACTTGAATTCTCGAGGAGTCACCGTCGTGCTCGCAACGTCGGCTCCCGAGAGCGAACTGTCCACGTTGCGCGATCTGCTCGAGGTCGAGGATTCCGTCGAAGTGGTGACGAGCGGTGACGATGCCGAGGTCGCCAAGCCCGAGCCCGACATCATCGCGGTCGCACTCGAGCGGGCAGGCGTCCAGGCTGTCGACGCACTGATGGTGGGCGACAGTGTGTGGGACATCGAATCGGCCGGTCGCGCGGGCGTACGCGCCATCGGCGTTCGCAGTGGCGGTATCTCGCGCGGCGAATTGCTCGAAGCGGGAGCAGTAGCGGTGTTCGACGACCCGGCCGATCTGCTGGCCAACATCGAGAAAAGCCCCATCTATTCCGGCGAAAAGGCAAGTGCTTGAACGAGTTCCGCAAGCCGTACCCCAGGGTCGACGGTTACGTTCCCATCGAGAGCTACGGCGCAATCGGCGACGGCCGTACTGTCGCGATGATCGCCGACGACGGCCGGATCGACTGGTTCCCGGTTCCGAATCTCGACTCACCGCCGCCGTTCGCAGCGCTGCTCGACGCGCCACACGGCGGCTACATCGAACTGACGCCGACAGGCGAATTCACCGTCGGGCGCGAATTCGTCGCTGGCACAAACGTTCTGAGCACGACGTTCCGTACCGACACCGGTACCGTCCGGATCACGGACTCGCTCAACACGGGCGTGGCCGGACGGTTGCCCTGGGTGGAGTTGGCGCGTCGCGTCGAGGGACTCGACGGCACTGTCGAATTGGCCTGGTCCGTGGCGCCGGGCACCATGCTCGGCATCGCATCGCCGTGGGCGTACGACACCGAGCACGGCACCGTTCTGCGCGTGGACGGATTGACCTTGGCGGTGCGGACTCTGGGCATCGAGGACGTGCACGTGGCCGACCGCGACATCGGTGGCGTTTTCGATACCCACCCGGGCTCGCGGCACGTACTGGGTGTCGTAGGGACGGAGAACGAGCCGTTGCCGCTGCCCGATCCGCAGCACGTGGACGAGGGGATCGACCGGACCATCGACAACTGGCGCGTCTGGTCCGACGAATTCTCGTACGACGGGCCGTGGTCGGAGCACGTGGCTCGGAGTGCGCTCGCGCTGAAGTTGCTGTTACACAGCCCGTCCGGTGCGATCGCGGCTGCTGCGACGACCTCCCTTCCCGAGAACCGGACCGGTGGCAAGAATTGGGACTACCGCTACGCGTGGGTTCGTGATGCCGCGTACACCATCCGCGCGCTGCAACGATTCGGTCTTCGCGAGGAGATCCATGCGGCGGTGGCGTGGCTGCTGAAGGTGATCCGTGCCAACGATCCGTTGGTCAACGTCTTCTACACTCTCGGCGGCGAATTGCCCGGTGGCACGGAACAACCCGACGTTCCCGGCTGGCGCGGCATCGGGCCGGTGGTGAACGGCAACGCTGCGGCGGACCAACTGCAGTTGATGATCTTCGGCGACCTGTTCTCGATCATCCGGCAGTACGTGGACGCGGGGAACATTCTCGACGCGCAGACCGGTCGACTGCTGGCCACCATCGCCGACGAGGCCTGTGATTCGTGGCAGCGCAAGGACGCCGGAATCTGGGAGCTCGAGGACGAACAGCACTACACCAGCTCCAAATTGGGCTGTTGGCAAGCGCTCGACTGCGCCGTGCACCTTGCCGAGGCGGGGGAGATCCCGGGCATACCGGATCGATGGAAGGCCGAGAAGGAACGCATCCGGCACTACATCGAGACCGAGTGTTGGTCCGACGAGCGTCAGGCCTATCTCGCGTACCCGGGTGCCGACGGACTCGACGCATCCGTGCTGTTGGCCGCCGAGATGGATTTCGATCGTGGAGAACGTCTCTCGTCCACCATCGATGCGCTCGGTGACGAGCTCGGTGCCGGACCGTTGATGTATCGCTACAGCGGAGTTGCCGAGGAAGAGGTCACCTTCGTGGCCTGCGCGTTCTGGCGGGTGTCGGCTCTGTCGTGCGTGGGACGCGACGACGAGGCGAAGGCCTTGATGGACCAGTTGGTGGAGATGTCCAACGACGTCGGGCTGTACAGCGAAATGATCGATGCTTCGGATGGATCGTTTCTGGGTAACTTCCCGCAGGGCTTGAGCCACCTGGCCCTGGTAAATGCGGCGTTGACCATCGCGCGCTCGCACGACGCCACGGCCTGACATCGACCTCGAAAGCAAAGTGGGATTGTATGGATCTGGGAATCGACGGTAGAACAGCACTGGTGACCGGAGCGGACTCCGGCATCGGCTGGCACACCGCGAAAATGCTGTTGGCCGAGGGTGTTCGGGTTGTGATCAGCGACAAGGATCAGACCTCGCTCGACGACGCTGCAGCGCAACTCGAAGCAGCGGAGGGGCAGTTGTTCGCGTTCGCTGCGGACGTGACCGACACTGAGGCCGTCGAGAACTTGGCGGCGCAGACGCAGCGGGCCGTGGGCGACATCGATATTCTCGTGCAATCCTCCGGTGTGACCGGCGCTCAGGGACTGTTCCACGAGATCGACGAGGAGGGCTGGCGGTCCACCCTCGACATCGACCTGATGGGGCCTGTTCGGCTGCTGCGGGCATTCCTGCCTGCGCTCCGACGCGGCGGCTGGGGACGCGTCGTGTTGCTGACCTCCGAGGACGCCGTGCAGCCGTACGACGACGAATTGCCCTACTGCTCAGCCAAAGCTGGGGTCCTGGCCCTGGCCAAGGGGCTCTCACGCAGCTACGCGTCGGAGGGCCTGCTGGTCAATGCGGTCTCGCCGGCATTCATTCACACCCCGATGACCGACGCGATGATGGACAAGCGCGCCGAAGAAAAGGGAACCGACCGCGACGGGGCCATCGAGAGCTTCCTCGACGAGGAGCGTCCGTACATGGAACTCGGACGCCGCGGTGAGCCCAAGGAGGTTGCCTCGGTGATCACGTTCCTGTGCTCGGATCGCGCGTCCTTCGTCAACGGATCGAACTACCGAGTCGACGCCGGTTCCGTCGCAACTATCTAGGAGATACCTATGACCAATTTCGGATACACCTTGATGACCGAGCAGAGCGGCCCGAAAGAGCTGGTGCAGTACGCAGTCGGTGCCGAGAAGGTCGGCTTCGACTTCGAGGTCGCCAGTGACCACTACTCGCCGTGGCTGTCGTCGATGGGGCATTCGCCCTACGCCTGGACCACATTGGGTGCGGTGGCTCAGGCCACCGAACGCGTCGAGCTGATGACGTACGTGACGTGCCCGATCATCAGGTACCACCCGGCCGTCGTCGCACAGAAGGCCGCGACGCTGCAGATCCTGGCCGACGGACGCTTCACCCTCGGCCTCGGCAGCGGTGAGAACCTCAACGAGCACGTCGTAGGCGAGGGCTGGCCGTCCATCGACAAGCGGCAGGACATGTTCGTCGAGGCGCTGGAGATCATCAGGGCACTGCACGCCGGCGGCCTGGTCACCTACGACGGCAAGCACTTTCGCGTCGACTCCGCCCGGATCTGGGACATGCCCGAGGGTGGGGTGCCGATCGGTATCGCAGCCGGCGGCGAGAAGGCCGTGGCACGGTTCGCCGAGTACGGCGATCACCTCATTGCCACCGAACCCGACGCCGACCTCGTCAAGGCGTGGTCGGACAACCACGAAGGACCGGCACGCTCCATCGGCCAGATCCCCATCTCCTGGGATCCGGACAAGGACGCGGCCATCGATCGCGCACACGATCGATTCCGCTGGTTCGCCGGTGGCTGGGCCGTCAACGCCGATCTTCCGACGACGGCGGGATTCGCTGGAGCCACCAAGTTCGTGCGCAAAGAGGATGTGGCCGAGACGATTCCGTGTGGACCGGACCTCGACGCCATCGTCGAGGCCGTGAAGCCGTACTGGGAAGCCGGGTACACCGACATCGCACTCGTGCAGGTGGGCGACGAAACTCAGGAACGCTTCCTGGCCGAGGCCGCAGGCCCGCTGCTGGAGAAGCTGCGCGCTGCGTCCAGCTGACCCGACTTTTCGACGAGACCCCGATCGATGTCTTCGATCGGGGTCTCGTCGTCGTGTGGTGTCCTACGGAGCCAGCCGGGACAAGTTCTTCGAGATGCTCGACGTCAGTGCCTTACCGACGATTGCAGCGAGTCCGGGGACGGGCGCGTCGAATCCGATCGTGTAGTCGAGCTCGGTGCCGCCGTCGGCGGTGGGCGTCAACTTCTGCACGCCCCAGTGCCCACGTAGCGGACCGCCCTTGGTGATGCGGTACTCGATCAGCGAGTTGGGCTCGGACGTGATGGTGGTTTCCTCGAACGCGGGCATCGGCCCGAGCTTGAGACTCCGGGTAGAGCCGACTCCGTTGCGCGAGGTGTCGCCGTCGCGCACACGGTCGATCTTCGCCAAGAACAATGGGCCCAGGTTCTCGTGTTCGGACAATGCCGCGAAGACGACGTCGGGAGGCGAGGAGAACCGATGGGTGACATGAACGCGGGTTGGTGTCGGCATGACTCACAGTAGCGTCGATCGGGCAAAGAAAAAGGACCCACGCGAGTGGGTCCTTTTTCTCTGTCCAACTGTCGGGGTGGCGGGATTCGAACCCACGACCTCTTCGTCCCGAACGAAGCGCGCTACCAAGCTGCGCCACACCCCGTGTACCGCTGGAGAAGTCTAACTCACGACTGCCTCGGAACGCGAAACGCCCTCGTCGGAGACGTTTTTCGGACCCATTCTGGGGGCCGGAGTCAGGGTGATCAGGGTGGCTTCGGGCCGGCAGCAGAAGCGTGCCGGCGCGTAGGGCGAGGTTCCGACGCCTGCGGAGACGTGCAGCTGGGTGTGAGCGCCCCACTGGGACGGACCCTTCACCCGGGATCGGTCGATCTCGCAGTTCGTCACCAGCGCGCCGTAGAACGGCAGGCACAGCTGGCCTCCATGGGTGTGTCCGGCGAGGACGAGGTCGTATCCGTCCTGGGCGAACTTGTCCAACACCCGCGGCTCCGGTGAGTGCGTGATGCCCAGGCGCAGGTCGGCCAATGGATTGGGCTGCCCGGCGATGGTGTCGTACCGGTCGCGCTTCAGGTGGGGATCGTCGACGCCGGCAGCCGCGATGCGTACCCCGGCGACCTCGAGCTCGCGACGCACGTGCGTCACGTCGAGCCAGCCGCGCTCGGAGAACGCCGCGCGCAGATCACGCCACGGCAGCGATTCGCCCGTCGTGCGCTTGTGGTTCTTGTCGAAGTACTTGAACGGGTTCTTCGGCTTGGGCGCGAAGTAGTCGTTGCTGCCGAACACGAACAGGCCGGGACGCGCAAGCATCGGTCCCAGTGCCTGCACGACACTGGGGACGGCGCGCTGGTGGGAGAGATTGTCGCCGGTGTTGACGACCAGATCGGGCTCGAGCCGGTCCAGTTCGCGTAGCCAGTTCTGCTTCATCCGCTGGCCGGGCATCATGTGCAGGTCGCTGATGTGGAGTACGCGCAGAGTCGCCGAACCCGGTTCCAGCACCGCCATCGACGTCTCACGCAGCGTGAACGCATTGCGCTCGATGAGCGTGGCATATCCGACGCTCAACGCCGCGGCTCCCGCGGTCCCGATCACCGAACTCTTCAGCGGCGACGCTCTGACGGCGTCTCGCGCGTGCTCGGCAACCGAGCGCAGTTGCGTGGAGGCACCGCGCAGTTGGGTCGAGGTAGGGAGAAACGAGGGACTGAATTGTGCGGACACCTCATCCACGATACGGCAGCAACCGGATATGGACGTGCGAGCCGGCGACTGCGCCGCGTAGCGTTTCCGCCATGTCCGAACTCAAGGCTCGCCTCCGTACCGACCTGACCGCAGCGATGAAGGCGAAGGACAAACTCCGCTTGGCAACGCTGCGCATGATTCTCGCCGCCATCCAGACCGAGGAGGTCTCCGGTAAGGAGGCCCACGATCTGACGGACGACGACGTTCTCAAAGTGCTTGCCAAGGAAGCGAAGAAGCGCGGCGAATCGGCCGAGATCTACACGCAGAACGGACGCGGCGAGCTCGCTGCCAACGAGCATGCAGAAGCACAGATCATCAACGAGTACCTGCCCACTCCGCTCACGGACGAGGAGCTGGCCACCATCGTCGACACCGCGATCGCGCAGGTCGCCGAGGACCTGGGGGAGCGACCGGCGATGAAGCAGATGGGTCAGGTCATGAAGGTCGCGTCGGGACTCGCCGCGGGCAAGGCCGACGGATCGCGACTGTCGAAGGCCGTCAAAGACCGTCTGTAGTGCGCTGCGCGCAGTGGTGTGATTACGTGCCCCAGGAGGGCCCTAATCACACCACTGCCGCTGGCACTAGCGAGGAACGGTGATACCGGGAATCGCCGGGATCTGGATGCCCGGCGGCAGGTCCGGTATCTGAATGCTCGGCAGGGCCGGTGCCGGGGCCGGGGCAGGTCGAACCGAACCGTCACTGACATAGATCGTGATGTTCGATCCGGGGACCGCCGAGCCCGACGGCGACGTCGACACCACGGTGCCGCGTGCAGCCTGAGCGGCCGTCGTCACCGCCGTCACCTGGAAGCCCGCACTCTGCAGCGTGGACGTCGCAGACGACTGGCTCTGACCGGTGACATCGGGAACCTGGCCGTTGGCCGAGCCGCGGACGTACTTCTGGTCGACGGGTGGCAGCGTGACGGGCCCGAAGTTGGTGGCGATCGGGGCCATCGCGTCGAACCACGTCCGTGCCGGCTCGTTGCCGCCGAACAGGTTGCCCGAGCCGCAGGGGCGCAGCGGGAACGAGCAGATCTCGCTGGGCGTCGGTGAGTCGCCGTAGGTGTAGACGGCCGCGGCGTAGTTGTTGGTGAACCCGAGGAAGCCGGAGGACCGGTTCGACTCGGTCGTTCCGGTCTTACCGGCCATCGGCAGGTTCCAGCCGGCGGAGGCAGCGGCCGATGCAGACGTTCCGCCTGCCTGGTCGTCCTTGCTCATAGCGTTGGCGAGGGTGTTCGCCAGACCGGGCTCGACGACCTGCTCACATGCCTGGTGAGCCACCGGAACGGGCTTTCCGTCGCGGTCGAAGATCGAGTCGATGGGCGTGGGCGGGCACCATTTGCCGCCGGACGCCAACGTGGCAGCCACGTTGGACAGCTCCAGTGGGTTCACCCAGGTGGGTCCGAGGGTGAACGAGCCGAGATTCTGACTCTTCTGGAAGTCGGCCATCGACTGATCGGTGCCCGACGAACCCGGATCGTTGTACGAGCGCAGGCCGAGGCGGACGGCCATGTCGACCGTAGGCGTGACGCCGACGGACTCGATCAGCTTCACGAACGCGGTGTTGGGTGACTGAGCCAGTGCGTCGGTGATGGACAGCGAGGGTGGGTAATTGCCCGCGTTCTCCACGCAGTAGGTGGCAGCGGGGCAGTTTCTGGCTCCGCCGTCGCCGACACCCTTGACCTCCACGCGTTTCGGCACCTGCAGAGTCGCGCTCGTGCCGAGTCCGCGCTCCATGGCGGCAGCGGTGGTGAAGACCTTGAAGATGGAGCCTGCTCCGTTACCGACCAGAGAGTGCGGTTGCGGCTGCACGGTTTCGTCGGCGTCGGCATCGAGGCCGTAGGTGCGGCTGCTGCCCATCGCGAGCACCCGATGCTGGTCCTGGCCCGGTGCGACGACGTTCATCACGGTGGCGACACCGTCGAGCGAGGGACTGGTGTTCCCGACCAGAGCGGCCTTGGTGGAGTTCTGCACAGCAGGATCGAGTGTCGTGCGGATGAGGTACCCGCCCTTGTCGATCTGCTCCTGGCTGATTCCGGCATTGGCGAGGTATTCCAACGCGTAGTCGCAGAAGAACCCGCGGTCGCCTGCCGCGATGCATCCTCGGGGCAGGGTCTGGGGGTCCGGCAGCACGCCGAGCGGCTCGGACTTGAGGGCCTCCAGCTCGGCGGCGCGTTCGGGGAGGTTCTGGATCATCGTGTCGAGCACGGTGTTCCGGCGGTCGATGACGCCCTGTTCGTTGGTATACGGGTTGAGGGCGGAGCTGGACTGCACCATGCCCGCGAGCATCGCGGCCTGGACGGCGCTGAGCTGGCTGGCGTCGATGCCGAAGTACGTCTGGGCCGCGTCCTGGATGCCGAAGGACGCGTTGCCGAACGGCACCAGGTTGAGGTACCGGGTGAGGATCTCGTCCTTGGTGAGTTCCTTGTCCAGCGTCAGCGCCATCCGGATCTCGCGGATCTTACGAGCGGGCGTCGTCTCGATGGCTGCGCGACGCTCGGCGTCGGTCTTGGCCACCACGAGCAGCTGATAGTTCTTCACGTACTGCTGATCGATGGTGGACGCGCCCTGTTCCACCTGCCCGCTGGTGGTGTTGGTCAGGAACGCGCGCAGCGTGCCCTGCCAATCCACGCCCTGATGCTCGGCGAAGCGGCGGTCCTCGATCGAGACGATGGCGAGCTTCATCTCGTTGGAGATCTGGTCGCTCGGCACCTCGAATCGGCGCTGCTCGTACAACCACGCGATGGGGTTGCCGTTGATGTCGGTCATCGTCGAGACGGCGGGCACTGCGCCCTCGACCAGCTCGGCGGAGACGTTGTCGACGGTATCGGCGGCGCGGTTGGAGGCGTACCCGAACCCGCCGGCCAAGGGGAACATCACGCCGGCGAGCAAGGCACCGGCGAGCGCTGAACATCCGGCGAGCTTCGCCACGGTTTTTCCAACTGACACAGAGCACAGCGTACGTGTGCGGCGCTCGGACCGGCAGAGGCCCACACGCGCTGTGTGCTGCGCCCCTGCTCGGGACGGGCGTACCAGAAATGTGACCTTGCCGTCTTGCATTCGGGGCTCGCGTTACCTAAATTATGAACACGGTGTGATTCGCATAACACTTGATAATGAATGTGGGGCAGCTCCCAGAATTTGTGCTTCGTCCGACGAGGTACAAACTGCTTGGAGCCTCCGGGACGTCCAGTGAGGACGTCCGCAACGCAAAGGGGTATCCGCATGCACACGACAACCGCGCCGACGCGACTCGATGTAGAAGAAGCAGAAGCACGCATCGCCTGGGTTTCCCACGCCCGGTGCAAGGGCACCGACCCGGATCAGCTCTTCGTCCGAGGTGCAGCGCAGCGCAAGGCGGCGACCATCTGTCGGCACTGCCCGGTGCTGATGCAGTGCGGTGCGGATGCCCTCGACAATCGAGTGGAGTTCGGCGTCTGGGGCGGCATGACGGAACGCCAGCGCAGGGCCCTGCTCAAGCAGCACCCCGAGGTCGATTCCTGGTCCGAGTTCTTCGAGACCCAGCGCCAGCAGCAAGCAGCCATCTAGCCGCCTGCCGGGCGGGGCCGATTCAGCCCTTGCGGGTCAGCTGATCGGCCACCGCGCGGAGCGCAGCGAGGTCGGAGACCTCGAACGGCAGCGAGGGCACGCCGACGATGGGCACCCGGGGGTGGGCACCGGTGAAGCGTCGAAGCAATCGCACCTCCCGCGCTGCCGTCACGGCGCGTTGCGCGTGGATGCGGAGGACGGCGGCGGTCAACTCCGCGCCCGGGTCGTCGATTCGATCGAGGAGATCGGCTGCCGTCGCGGCGTGATCCGCCTGAACCGACGACAGCGTCGGGTGCGTCCGGTTCACCACCAGACCTGCCAACGGCATCTTCTCCGCCGACAGTCGCTCCACGAAGAACGCGGCCTCTCGTAGAGCGTCGGGTTCCGCTGCGGCCACGACGAGGAAACTGGTCCCGTCCTCGCGAAGCAACTGGTAAGTACGCGTCGCACGCTCGCGGAAGCCGCCGAACATCGAATCCAGTGATTGAACGAAAGCCGATGCGTCGGAAAGCATTTGGCTACCGATCACCGTGGAGACGCCGCGCATGGCCAGGCTCATCGCGCTGGTGACCACGCGGGTGATGCCGCGGCCGGGAGCGGTGAGCAGCCGGATGAAACGGCCGTCGAGGAACGAGCCGAGTCGCTGCGGCGCATCGAGGAAGTCCAGTGCATTGCGCGACGGCGGAGTGTCCACCACGATCAGATCCCACGACTTGTCCAGGGACAACTGCCCCAGCTTCTCCATCGCCATGTACTCCTGCGTGCCCGAGAAAGACGACGCCACAGTCTGATAGAACGGGTTGGCCAGCACCTGCTCGGCCTTCTCCGGCGTCGAGTGCTCGATGACCATCTCGTCGAACGTGCGCCGCATGTTCAGCATCATCGCGTGCAGTTCACCCTTGGCACCGGCACCCAGCTTCACCGGCTGCGGGCTGTTGTCGAGATCGCCGAGTCCGAGAGCCTGAGCCAGACGGCGAGCCGGGTCGATCGTCAGGACCACCACCCGCCTGCCCTGCTCGGCAGCGCGCAGCGCCATCGCGGCCGCGGTGGTCGTCTTGCCCACACCCCCGGCTCCGCAGACGACGACGATCCGCGACGTGGGATCGGTCAGGATGCGGTCGACATCGAGTTCGGTTGCTACTGGTCGAGTCATCGGACACCCTGTTCTGCCAGCTTGGCGGCGAGTTCGTACAAGCCGCCGAGATCGACACCGTCGGCCAACATCGGCAGCGACATCTGTGCAACGTCGAGCTCGTCGAGCGTGGTCGCGCTCTCCACCTGAGCCGAGAGCGTCGACGCATGCTCGATCGATTCGGTGAGCAGGCCCGCGAAGTCGGCCTCGGACAGGGTGATTCCGGTCTTGGCGAGGCCGTCCTGGATGGCCACGGCATCGATCTCGCCCTCGGCAATCGACTCCAGCGTCTCGGCCGGGAGGTACGTCGGTTCGGTGCGGTTGACGATGACCGTGCCGAGTCGCAGGTCCGCCGCTTCGAGCTCGCGCACCGCGTCGGCCGTCTCCTGGACCGGCAGCGCCTCGAGCAGCGTCACCAGGTGCACGACGGTGTCGGCCGAATGCAGCAACCGCACCACGCCCTCACTCTGCGAGCGAACCGGCCCGCCCTTGGCGAGATCGGCCATGGCCTTGGTGACATCCAGGAAGTTTCCGATGCGGCCGGTCGGCGGCGAGTCGACGACGATCTCGTCGTAGATGCGGTTGCCCTTCTTGTCGGTTCGCACCACACACTCCTTGACCTTGCCGGTCAGCAGTACGTCACGAAGACCGGGTGCGATGGTCGTCGCGAACTCGATGGCACCGATCTTGCGCATCGCGCGTCCGGCGAAGCCCAGGTTGTAGAACATCTCGAGGTACTCGAGGAATGCGGTCTCGATGTCGATGGCCAGTGCATAGACCTCGCCGCCGCCGTCCGCCGAGGCGACGCGCGTCTCCTGCGGGGGAAGCTGCGGCACGTCGAAGAGCTGTGCGATGCCCTGCCTGCCCTCCACCTCGACCAGTAGCACCCGCCGACCGCCTGCAGCGAGTGCGAGCGCCAATGCGGCAGCAACCGTCGTCTTACCGGTCCCGCCCTTGCCGGATACGAAATGCAGCCGCGCGGCATCTGCTTTCGCCGGCCATCCCTCTTCGTTCGATGTACCCACACCCCGACCATATAGAGAGTCGGGGCCGGTCGTCCGACGGAACCGACAATCACGTGTTCGCAGTGACGCACCCCTCGCGGTCGCTGAACGATAGGCTCACGTGCATGAGCGAAAAGATCATCTGGGAGTACTTCACCGCACCGGTTCTGATTCATGCGACCAAGCAGATTCTCGACAACTACGGCTCCGAGGGCTGGGAGCTCGTGACGATCATGGCGGGACCCAACGGCGGCGACACGTTGGTCGCGTACTTCAAGCGCCCGAAGGCCTGAGCGCGCGTGGCAAAGTGGAGCGAACGACTCTCCGAGCTGGGTATCGAGCTGCCCGACGTCGTCCCGCCGCTGGCGGCCTACGTCCCCGCGGTGCAGGTGGGTTCGCTCGTCCACACCTCCGGCCAGCTGCCGATCGTGGACGGGAACCTGACCTCCGTGGGCAAGGTCGGCGGCGACGTCACGGCTGAGGACGCCACCGCAGCGGCTCGCATCTGCGCCCTGAACGCGCTCGCCGCCGTGCACGCGCTCGTCGGCATCGACTCCGTCGCCCGCGTGATCAAGGCGGTCGGCTTCGTCGCCTCCGCTCCGGGATTCACCGGTCAGCCCGGGGTGATCAACGGGGCGTCGAACGTCATCGGTGAGATCTTCGGTGACGCAGGTAAGCACGCCCGCTCGGCCGTGGGTGTCGCCGAACTGCCCCTCGGCTCTTCGGTGGAAGTGGAGCTCATCGTCGAGCTCCGCTAGCGCGTCCGTCGTGCCGGCGCACAGGTTGTCCGCGCCGGCACGCGGAACGCCGCCGAAGTGCACCTTCGTACTCGGCGCGGGTTGCGCGCCGAGGTCCGCGTGTTCGTGGGTTACGGAATCAGGACGATCTTTCCCGGGAAGCTGGTATCGAGAGCCCGGTGCGCGTCGGCGATGTGCTCGAACGCGTAGGTGCGGTCCACGTGAACGACCAACTTCCCCTCATCCACAAGGGAACCCAGAGATTCGAGACCGACGTGATCGGGTTCGACCGAGATTCCCACGAAGGTGAAGCCCCGTTGCTCGACTTCCGCCTGCAGCGTTCGGTTGCTCCGGTCGACGATGGTGACCAGGGTGCCGCCGGGAACCAGCACCGACAGTGATCTCGATGCGTTGTCGGCCCCGATGCAGTCGAGCACGATATCCACCCCGGACACTGCACGAGTGAAATCCTGTGTCCGATAATCGATTACTTCGTCGGCTCCGAGACCGCGTACGAACTCCTCCCGCGGCCCGCTCGCGGTACCTATCACGTATGCGCCGAAGGCCTTGGCAATCTGCACGGCAAGGTGTCCGACACCGCCCCCGGCCCCGTGAACGAGAACGCGCTGACCGGGGCTGACGTGCGCCCCGTCCACCACGCTCTGCCACGCCGTCAACCCTGCCAGTGGTAGTGCGGCGGCCTGCTCGAACGACAGGGTACGAGGCTTTCGTGCGATTTGCCGAGACGGTGCAACCACCAGTTCGGCATAGGTGCTCGCAGGGCGCGGGAAGAACGGCATACCGAACACCTCGTCCCCCACCTGAAAACGCGTCACCCCCGGAACCACCGATTCGACGACGCCGGAGACATCCCAACCCAGGACGAAGGGAGGTTCACCCAGCAACGCGAACCCGCCACTGCGAATCGCTGTCTCGACCGGATTGAGTCCCACCGCGGCCACTCTGATGAGTACCTCGGTGGGAATGGGAACCGGAGCGTCGATCTCGACGATCTGCAGGACCGACGGATCGCCGAATGTGGTCTGTGAGATGGCCTTCATCGCAGTAGTTCCTCCGCTGTCGAATTTCCCTGCATCGCTTGCGTATCGAGGGTCGGCGTGGGTTTGCTTCCCTCGACGGCCCGTGGCACGAGCACCTCGGACAGTCGTTCTGCAAGCCCCCGCGCATTTCGTAGCGCTTTCATATCGTCGTCTGTCCAGGCTTGCCGTGCATCGGCGTCTTCCAGAGCGATGGAATAGGCATCGACGATTTCCGGGATGAGGCTCGATAGGTGCGATCCGACCAAGACTCGGCCGGAGATCGCTTGTTCGCCTGCCGACATCGTGGCCACCCCTCAGAGCGTGCACAAAGCCCCCGGCTTCGTGGGCAGCGTATCCGCCGCGAGTGGAGCCGCTGTGACCCTGTGATGAACTCCACTGCCCGATTAGTCAGGTTGCTGCGGCGGCAATGAATCTTTGCAGGTGCAGGCCTCGGTGCACCGAGCAGGCGTGGTCGACACCCTTGTCGACCGATTCGAGGAATTCGTCCAACAACACGGCGAAGCAGTCGGTCGACGAGGTGGATCGGTCGGTGAGGGTCTCGACGCCGTCGGTACCGCTCAGTTCGATGCGCATGAGGGACGGCATGATCGGCGTCCGCAGTGACAACTGCACTGTGCTGCGGGCCCCACCTTCGTGTTCGAGCGCCACCGTCCAACTGTCCGACGCCACCTCGCGGTGCGAGTAGGCAACGCGCGCAATGGTTCCCAGTGCAGCGTCGAGTAGATCGAACACGTGGGGCCCGATGTCGAGGATCGCCCCGTCGTCGTGCCGCCACTGCGAATTGGCGTACGCCCCGCCGAGGATCGCCCCGGAGAACCAGGTTCCCGATCCTGCTGCCCAGCTGCGTCCGGCCGCCGCGTCGAGGAATTGTCTTGTCTCCGGGGCGAATCGGAGAGTCAAGGTCACCATCGACCGCACGCCTGCTGCCGTGACGGCCGCCGCCAGTTCCTCCGCCTCGGCCACCGTGGCCGCAATCGGCTTGTCCAGCAACACATGTTTGCCTGCCTGAACTGCACGCAGCGCGTACCCGGCCTGTACAGCGGGCGGCACTGCGAACGCGACCGTGTCGACCGCACCCAGCAGGGCGTCGAACGACTCGAAGACCGGTGCTCCCATCTCGGCGGCGGCCTCGGGCCGCCGGGCCCACACTCCGGCGAAGTCGACGGCAGGATGAGCGAGCAACGAGGGGGCTTGAGTCTTGCGAGCCCAGGGGCCCGCTCCGACGAGTCCGATCTTCATGAGTGTCGACGGTAGTCCGCGTGGACAGCACTCGGGGTCGGCGACCTACAGTATTTCAATGGCCGTCTCGAACCCCCAGCATCCCGCGTACGGACTTCTTCGGCAGGTGACCCCCACCGCGTCGGTTCTGCTCGCCGACAACCCGGGGAAGATGACGCTCGACGGAACGAACACCTGGATTCTGCGAGCGCCGGGGTCGGATGAGTGCATCGTTGTCGATCCGGGTCCGAAGGATCGGGCCCATCTGGACGCCGTCGCCGCGTCGGGCGCGGTGGTTCTGACGCTCGTGACCCATCGCCACGCAGACCACACCGCTGGGCTCAAGCGATTCCACCGAAAGACCGCGGCTCCGGTGCGCGCACTGGGAGACAAGTTTCTGCACGGGGACGGCGTGAGCCTGGCCGACGGCGAGATCATCGAGGCCGCAGGACTTCGGATCGAGGTGCTGCACACGCCCGGTCACACCGCGGATTCGGTGAGTTTTGTGCTCGACGACGCAATCCTGACGGGAGATACCGTCCTCGGCCGCGGCACAACCGTGCTCGATCCGAAGGACGGCTCGCTCGCGGATTATCTGGAGTCGTTGGACCGGCTCGAAGCAGCCGGAGCGGGGAAGACCGTTCTTCCCGGGCACGGGCCGGAGTTGCCGGACACCGCCGAGGTGGCGCGAGCGTATCGCGCCCACCGTCGGCAGCGGCTGGATCAGGTTCGTTCGGCGCTCGCCGAGCTCGGCGAGAACGCGAAACCGATGCAGGTGGTACGGCACGTCTATGCGGACGTGGACAAGAAGTTGTGGCCGGCTGCGCGGATGTCGGTCAAAACGCAGCTGGCCTACCTCCGCGAGAGCTAGCGAGCTCGGCGTGCCAGACGCTCGGAGTCCGAGATCAGCACGGACTTGCCTTCGAGGCGCAGCCATCCGCGGTGCGCGAAGTCGGCCAGTGCCTTGTTGACGGTCTCCCGAGAGGCACCGACGAGCTGAGCGATCTCTTCCTGCGTCAGGTCGTGGGTGACGCGCAGCGATCCCGCTTCCTGAGTGCCGAAGCGCTGGGCGAGCTGCAACAGCGCCTTCGCCACGCGTCCGGGGACGTCGGTGAAGATGAGGTCGGCCAAGTTGTTGTTGGTACGACGCAACCGGCGAGCCAGGACGCGCAGCAGCTGCTCGGCGATCTCGGGTCGCTGGTCGATCCAGTCCTTGAGTGCAGCGCGATCCATGCTGACCGCGCGGACCTCGGTGACCGTGGTGGCCGAGGATGTGCGAGGACCGGGGTCGAAGATGGAGAGCTCGCCGAACATGTCCGACGGTCCCATGATCGTCAGCAGGTTCTCGCGGCCGTCGGGGGAGCGTCGCCCGAGCTTGATCTTGCCGGAAACGATGATGTAGAGCCGGTCTCCGGGCTCACCCTCGTTGAACACCACGTGTCCCCGGGGGAAATCGACAGGCTGCAGCTGCTTCGTCAGTGCCGCAACCGCAGAGGGTTCGACTCCTTGGAAGATGCCGGCCCGTGCCAGGACGTCGTCCACTTGCGCTCCTTTTGGGATGTCGGTGACGCGGCAACCCGCACCACCGAACGCGTTTGTTCACAGTTCGTGCCATGCACCGAACTGCGGTGCAGTTCAGGCGTCGACGTCGATCCGATGATCAAACACAACAATTACCTCAGGGGAGTCTACTTCGAGTCGGTGGAAACCGAGTGATCGACGCCACCACAGGTTGCCAGAGGTCTCGGGCGTCTGTTCCCGTTCACCCGAAATTCACCGAAATTACGACCAATGGGACGAAACGTCCGTTCAGCTGGCGCGTTGGTCGACCATGCCGTCGCGCGTGTCGACGGTCCGCGGCGGGGTCTGGCGGCGCTTGCGGGTGTTGAATCGGGCCAGTGCATGCGGGAAGCCCTCGTTCGCCAGAGTGGCGACCTCGGACTTGCTCGCCTGATCGAGGAACTCCTGCACTTCCTGCTCCCGGACGCCGAGCTTGCTGAGCCGGAACTCGACGCGTTCCATCGCTAGTGCGAAGAGCATGAGTAGTACCGGAAAGAGCACCACGGCGAGTCCTTGCATACCGGCCAGTTAACACCGAAAAGGTCTCGATACAAACACAGCTCACTGCTGCCGCGAGGAACGTTACGCATTCTTGTCCGTACAGTTGGGGAGTGGATTCGACAGCTCCGAAACGCCCCGACGTGCGCAAACGCGAGGAGACTCACCTCGGGCTCGTGCGCCGGGCCAGGCGGATGAACCGGACGCTGAACACTGCGTTCCCGCACGTGTACTGCGAATTGGACTTCACCACGCCCCTCGAACTCGCCGTTGCGACCATCCTGTCCGCGCAGTGCACCGACAAGCGCGTCAACATGGTCACCCCCGCACTGTTCGTGAAATACCGCACAGCCCGCGATTACGCCGAGGCGGATCGAGTGGAGCTCGAGGAGTACATCCGCACCACGGGCTTCTACCGCAACAAAGCGAACTCGCTGATCGGACTCGGGCAGAAGCTGCTGGAGAACTACGACGGTGAGGTGCCCGCGACGTTGAAGGACCTCGTCACGCTCCCCGGGATCGGCCGCAAGACGGCCAACGTGGTTCTCGGTAATGCCTTCGATGTTCCGGGAATCACCGTCGACACGCACTTCGGACGGCTCGTCCGGCGTTGGCAGTGGACCGAGGAGGAGGACCCGGTCAAGGTCGAGCACGCCGTCGGCGCACTGATCGAACGCAAGGAGTGGACGCTGCTCTCGCATCGAGTCATCTTTCACGGCCGACGCGTCTGCCATGCTCGTAGACCCGCATGTGGGGTGTGCGTCCTCGCCAAGGACTGCCCCTCCTTCGGGGCCGGTCCGACGGACCCCGCCGCCGCGGCCGCGCTGGTGAAGGGCCCGGAAACCGATCACCTCCTCGCCCTCGCCGGAATCGCGCCGTGAACAAGTCTGCTCTGCGTTGGTCACTGGTCGCACTGATCCTGGTGGTCGGGATGGTCTACGCGCTGTGGCCTCGCAACGACGCCGCACCCACCGCGCAGCCCATGGACTCTCCCGGCCTCGGGCAACGAGCACCGGGGACGGACGAACGTCGCGCAGTCGACACGCCCGAGGCCCTCGCACCACTGAGGCAGGACGCCGGTCTCGCGGGATGTCCGACGCCGTCGGGCACGTCAGCCGGCCCGCTGACGGGCATCACACTCGAATGCATCGGCGACGGTTCGTACGTCGACCTCGGCCAGGTGCTCGCCGGCCGACCCGCCCTGCTCAACATCTGGGCGTACTGGTGCGGGCCGTGTGCCGAAGAGCTGCCCTACCTGCAGCAATACGCCGAACGAGTGGGCGAGAAGATCGAGGTCTTGACGGTCCACAACGACGCCAACGAGGCCAACGGTCTGACGCGGCTCACCGACTACGGCATCACTCTGCCCGGAGTTCAGGACGGCGCAGGCCGCGTCGTCGCCGCCGTGGGAGCACCGAACGTGCTGCCCGTTTCCGTTTTGATATCTGCAGATGGCACTGTCGCCAAGGTGCTGCCACAACCTTTCCGTAGCGTCGACGACATCGCCGAGGCCGTGCGGGTGAACCTCGGGATCGATTCGTGAGTGCACCCGACTGGCTCGGGCGCATGCTCGACGTCGCAGGCAAGGCGGGCGGGCTGACCGACACCACCGGCATCAACCCCGTGCTGCAACGACAGGCGCAGCCGGCCGATCGAACCCGTTCGGCGGCCGTGTTGGTGCTGTTCGGCGGCCCGGCCGTCGCCGATCCCGCTGCACCAGGCGGCCTGCCCGCCGATGCCGATGTACTGCTGACTCAGCGTGCGTCGACGCTGCGAGATCACAGCGGGCAGATCGCCTTCCCCGGCGGGGCCACCGACCCGGGTGACGACGGCCCGATCGGCACCGCTCTGCGCGAGGCGCAGGAGGAAACCGGACTCGATCCGGCGGGCGTCGTGCCACTGGCGACGATGCCCGGAATCTACGTTCCGCCGTCGCGCTTCGACGTGGTTCCGGTGCTCTCGTACTGGGAGCGGCCGACCCCGGTACGCGTCGTCGATCCCGGTGAGACCGAGCGAGTGGTTCGAGTTCCGTTGCGCGAGTTGCTCGATCCGAACAACCGATTTCAGGTGCGACACCCCGCGGGCTACCAGGGTCCCGCGTTCGCTGTGCAGGGAATGCTGGTGTGGGGCTTCACGGGCGGTATCCTGGCGGGTCTGCTGGCTGTGTCGGGCTGGGAGCCCGAGTGGGACACGGGGGACATACGCGATCTGGAGGCCAGCTTGACTGCGGTAGGAGCGAGGCTCGATCGGTGACAGGTTCAGGGTGGGTCGATATCGCGGTGCTTGCCATCGCACTGCTGGCGGCAACGTCGGGATGGCGGCAGGGGGCGGTGGCGTCGGCGCTGGCGTTCCTCGGCGTCGTTCTCGGTGCCGTTGCCGGAATTCTGGTGGCACCGCACGTGCTCGAACATGTCGACGGTTCGCGAACACGAGTGTTCGTCGGTATCGCCCTGATCGTGGTGCTGGTGATCGTCGGTGAAGTTGCCGGCATGGTCCTCGGACGGGCACTGCGCAGCGGAATTCATTCGCGTGCAGCGCGATCCGTCGACAGCACCATCGGTGCCGGGTTGCAGGCCGTCGCGGTCCTCGCCGCCGCGTGGCTGCTCGCCAT
Organism: Rhodococcus sp. ARC_M5; assembly: GCF_022810405.1. Classification (GTDB taxonomy): domain Bacteria; phylum Actinomycetota; class Actinomycetes; order Mycobacteriales; family Mycobacteriaceae; genus Rhodococcoides; species Rhodococcoides navarretei. Next base: position 42,697 of record NZ_JALGQE010000018.1, on the reverse strand, counting down.
ACCGCTGACGTCGTCCTCTCAGCCCGAGGTCGCGAGCGCGGTCCGAGGGTCGACGGTGCTCGGTCAGGTCGACGAAGTGGCGCCCGATTGGCTGCGGCAGGTACCCGAGGAATTCTCGGCGCTGCTCGACACCTCCGGGCTCCCGGACGTCATCGGACCGTTCGGTCGCACCCCGGTCGCCGAGGTCGCCGCACCCGATTCCGGTATCGCCGCTGGGCCGATTCCTGTGCAACTGCAATCGAGCGTCATCAAGATCAACGGCATCGCGCCCAGTTGCCAGAAGGCGCTGGAGGGCTCGGGATTCGTCGTCGGGTCCGATCTGGTGATGACCAACGCGCATGTCGTCGCAGGTACCTCCGAAGTGACCGTCGATTCGCCGAACGGGCCCCTGACGGCCGACGTCGTCCTGTTCGACCCCGAAGAAGACATTGCGGTGCTTCGGGTTTCGCAGCTCCAGGCCCCGGTGTTGCCGTTCGCGCCGATACCGGCCGAGTCCGGAACCGACGCCATCGTGCTCGGCTACCCCGGCGGCGGACCGTACACGGCGAGCCCGGCGCGTATCCGCGAGATCATCAACCTCAGCGGACCGGACATCTACCGCGCGGGCACAGTCCAACGTGAGGTGTACACCGTCCGCGGATCGGTGCGGCAGGGCAACTCAGGTGGACCACTGGTCAACTCGTCCGGTGAGGTACTCGGAGTGGTGTTCGGTGCCGCCGTCGACGACCCCGACACCGGATTCGTGCTGACCGCGACGGAGATCGCGGACGAACTCGCGCAGAGCTTCGCGTCGCCGGTGCCCGTCGCCACGGGCGACTGCATCGTCTAGCTTTCGCGGACGACCCTCAGGATCTCCTCGGACACCACGTCGGGCGCTTCCTGGTGCACGTAGTGGCCCACGTCCCGCACTGTTCGACGCGTCAGCCCCGGTGCCCAGTGCCGGTCGCGATCGAGGGTGGTCGGCAGGACGTACGGGTCGAGGTCGCCGCTGATCTGCGCGACGGGGATCGAAGTGCGTACGTCCACGGCGTCCATGAACCGGCGTCCCTCGGCACGGAACTGGCTGCGGAACGCCCACCGCTGATATTCGAGTGCGCTGTGCGCGGCACCCGGAATCCGGATGGCCGACCGCATCTTTGACGTGGTGTCGGTGAAATCGTCTGTCCGCTGCCACTCGGTGCCGGCGCGGCTGCTCATCAGCTCCTGCACCGCAATGCCGCCTCGCCGGGTCAGCAGCCTCTCGGGGCGCAATGGAACCTGGTAGCGAACGAAGTGCGGTAGCAGTGCGGCGCGCTGCGCCGAATCCTTCAACACGGCTCGTCGCAGAGAGATGGGATGCGGGGCGTTGATCAGCACCATCGAACGCACCGAGCGGGGGTGGAGCGCAACACCGGCCCAGCAGACGAGACCGCCGTCGGCGTGGCCGACGAACGTGGCGTGCGGATAGCCAAGGGCGCGAACGAGTCCGACGATGTCGCCGGCAAGAGTCCATCCGTCGTATCCGCGTGGGGGCTTGTCGGAGTCACCGTAGCCGCGCAGGTCGACGGCGATGGCGCGAACACCTGATCGCGCGAGCGCCTCGAGTTGATGTCGCCACGAGTACCAGAAGTCGGCGAAGCCGTGGAGCAGAACCACCAGCGGTGCGTCCGGTGCGTGTTCGCCGACCTCGACGACGTGGAACCGAATCCCGTTGGCGTGGATGTCGCGATGGATCCACTGTCCCGGATAACGGACCGTGGACGGATCGGGCTGATTCATACTGCTCGATTCGCCGGGCTACTACTTCTTGTAGCCGGGAACTCCGGGGATGGAATCGTGCTGGTTCGGCAGTACCGTCGACGCCTGCTTGAGCGAGTCGATGGTCTTCTCGGGCTTGCGGAGCTTCTTCACCCTGCGGTACCCCAGGAATCCGAACAGAGCCGCAGCCAACACCATGAATGCGAACACGATGAGGAACGCGGCCCAGCGGTACAGCCACACGTCGAGCAGCTCGGCGGCGAAGAAGAAGAAGAAGAACGAGCTGAACAGCAACACCGTCAGCGCGATGATGAAGAAGACGCTGCCCTGCAGACCCTTCTTGACCTCACCGGTGACCTCGGCCTTGGCGAGGGCGACTTCGGCGCGCACGAGCGTCGAGACCTGAGTGGTTGCGTCCTTGACCAGGTTTCCGATGCTGGCGCTACCAGGGGTGCGGGCATCGACATCGGTCAGAGGTATCGACGAAATCGTATTCGGGACGCCGTTGCCGTATCCCTTGTCATTGCTGACGCTCAACTCTCGACCCCTTGTAATTGCTCTGCTCGGTGTTGTGCGGAAGATCGTATCGACAGTAGTGCCTGGGTAGCAGGTTAACTGTTCCGCGGAGTGCGGGCGACGCTCGCCCTTGTTTGGACGCGTACCTCCGCGTCCGCGCGGGCAAACACGAGAATGTTGCACGAATCGGCAACGAACCGACCGGTCGCGTGAAATTCTCAGGTGTTCATCAGGTAATTTTCAGGGAACTTCCCCCTTCAGGAGCATTCGTGAGTTCAGCACACACCGTCGCCGCCGACGGTGCAATTCCCGCACCTCAGGTGCCGCGGTCACGCATCGTGATCGCCTCGATGGTCGGCACGTCCATCGAGTTCTTCGACTTCTACATCTACGCCACCGCCGCAGTGCTCGTCTTCCCGCGTCTGTTCTTCCCCGCGGGCAACGACACCACCGCGCTGCTGGCGTCGTTCGCCACCTTCGGTTTGGCATTCATCGCGCGGCCCGTCGGGTCGATTCTGTTCGGCCACTTCGGCGATCGCATCGGACGCAAGGCAACGCTCGTCGGCTCCCTGCTCACGATGGGTGTCGCAACGTTCGCGATCGGACTGTTGCCGACGTACGCCGCGGTAGGGCTGTGGGCTCCGGCTCTGCTGGCGATCATGCGCTTCACCCAGGGCGTCGGTCTCGGCGGCGAGTGGAGCGGTGCAGCGTTGCTGGCCACCGAAACCGCCAAGCCGGGCAAGCGAGCGTGGGCGGCGATGTACCCGCAGCTGGGAGCACCCATCGGGTTCTTCTTCGCCAACGGCATCTTCCTGCTCATCGTCATCGCGACGGGCTACGACTCCGTCAACTCGGGCACCGACCACGCGTTCCTCACGTGGGGCTGGCGAATCCCGTTCTTGCTCAGCGCCATCATGGTCATCATCGGCCTGTACGTCCGGCTCAAGCTGGAGGAGACGCCGGTGTTCAAGCTGGCCGTCGAGCGTGGACAGAAGGTCAAGACCCCGCTGGCGCAGGTGTTCAAGACCAGCTGGCGTCAGCTGATCATCGGCACTTTCGTCATGCTCGCCACCTACACGCTGTTCTACATCATGACCACGTGGGTGGTCAGCTATGGAACGGGCAAGGTCTCCGACGTCAACGGGCCGAAGCTGGCCATTCCGTACACCGACTTCCTGGAACTTCAGCTCATCGCGGTGCTGTTCTTCGCGGCGTTGATTCCGGTGGCCGGGCTGCTGGCGGACAAGTACGGCCGTCGTCCGACGCTCATCGTCATCACGTCGGCGATCGTGCTGTTCGGTCTGTCGTTCCACTGGTTCGCCGACCCGTCCTCTGCGTCGGCTGGCAAGATGCTGGTGTTCATGTGCGTCGGCCTCGGACTGATGGGCCTGACCTTCGGCCCGATGAGTGCCGTTCTGCCGGAACTGTTTCCGACGAACGTGCGCTACACCGGCTCAGGAATCTCGTACAACACCGCGTCGATCCTCGGTGCCGCAGTGGCACCGTTCATCGCGACCTGGCTGGTGAGCAGCTACGGCGTCGGCTGGGTGGGCGTCTACCTTGCCATCGCTGCGGCATTGACCCTGATCTCGTTGATCATCATGAAGGAAACACGGGATCAGTCGCTCGACAGCGTGTAGAGCGGCTGCGCCGCATGTGCACGGAACTTCGTAGCCCACTACGAAGTTCCGTGCACATGCGCGAAGCGCTTACCGGCCCTTCTTGATCGCCTCGAATACCTTCGGGTCGACGAGGGTGGAAACGTCACCGAGTTCGCGGCCTTCGGCCACGTCGCGCAGCAGGCGGCGCATGATCTTGCCCGATCGGGTCTTGGGCAGTTCGGGGACGATGGAGATCTCGCGTGGTCGGGCGATCGGTGAGATCTCCTTGGAGACCTGGGCTTTGAGTTCGGCGATCAACGCGTCGCCGGTGTTCTCCTCGCCGGCCCGAAGGATGACGAACGCGACGATGCCCTGTCCGGTTGTGTCGTCGGCGGCACCGACGACTGCGGCTTCGGCGACACTGTGGTGGGTGACCAGTGCCGATTCGACCTCGGAGGTGGAGATGCGGTGGCCGGAGACGTTCATGACGTCGTCGACGCGGCCGAGGACCCACAGGGCGCCGTCGTCGTCGTACTTGGCGCCGTCGCCGGCGAAGTACCAGCCCTCTTCGGCGTAGCGCGACCAGTACGTGTCTTTGTACCGCTCCATGTCGCCCCAGATGCCGCGCAGCATCGACGGCCACGGCTCGTCGAGGACGAGGTATCCGTTGCCGCCGTTGCCGAGTGGCTTGGCGTCGTCGTCGACGATCTTGGCGGAGATGCCGGGCAGCGGGGCCATCGCGGAGCCGGGCTTGGTGGCGGTGACGCCGGGCAGCGGGGAGATCATGATCGCGCCGGTCTCGGTCTGCCACCAGGTGTCGACGATCGGGGCGGTGCCGCCGCCGACGACGTCGCGGAACCAGCGCCACGCCTCGGGGTTGATCGGCTCACCGACGGAACCGAGCAGGCGGATCGAGGACAGATCGTGTGCCTCGGGAATCTCCTTGCCCCACTTCATGAACGTGCGCACGAGGGTGGGGGAGGTGTAGTAGATCGAGACCTTGTACTTCTCGATGACGTTCCAATGCCGGTGCTCGTCGGGCGAATTGGGTGTGCCCTCGTACACGACCTGGGTGGCGCGGTTGGAGAGCGGGCCGTAGACGATGTAGGAGTGTCCGGTGACCCAGCCGATGTCGGCGGTGCACCAGTAGACGTCGGTGCCTGCTTTGTGGTCGAAGACGTTGTGGTGGGTGTACGAGGTCTGCGTCAGGTAGCCGCCGGAGGTGTGGATGATGCCCTTGGGCTTACCCGTCGTACCGGAGGTGTACAGGATGAAGAGGGGATGCTCGGCCGGGAACGGCTGTGCCTCATGCTCTTTCGACGCCTTCGCGACGGTCTCGTGCCACCACAGGTCGCGTCCGTCGGTCCACGCGACGTCGGAGTCGGTGCGCTTGACGACGAGGACGTGTTCGATCGAGGCGGCTCCGTCGACGGCTTCGTCGACGGTGTCCTTGATGGGGGCGGGCTTGCCGCGTCGCCACTGGCCGTCGGTGGTGATGACGAGCTTGGCTTCGGCGTCGTCGATGCGTGAGCGCAGTGCGGTGGCGGAGAAGCCGGCGAAGACGACCGAGTGGGTCAGGCCCAGGCGAGCGCAGGCGAGCATCGAGACGATGGCCTCGGGGATCATGGGCATGTAGATCGCGACGCGGTCGCCGGAGACGAGGCCGAGGTCGGTCAGGGTGTTGGCGGCTTGGCTGACGTCGGCGAGCAGATCGGCGTAGGTGACGTCGCGGCTGTCGCCTGGCTCGCCCTCCCAGTGAATGGCGACCTGGTCACCATGGCCGTCGACGACGTGGCGGTCGACGCAGTTGTAGGCGACGTTGAGCTCGCCGTCGGCGAACCACTTGGCCACGGGGGCGTCGGACCAATCGAGTACCTCGGTGAACGGGGTGTGCCAGTGGAGTCGGCGAGCCTGTTCGGCCCAGAAGCCGAGTCGATCCTCTTCGGCGGCGGCGTAGAGCTCGGCTCCGGCGTTCGCCTGAGCCGAGAACTCGGCCGAGGGTGCGTAGGAGGCAACCGCGGTCTCGTCGGTTCCGGAGGTACTGGTCGTCATCTCGAATAGCTCACTTTCGTCCGGTGCATTTCGCTCATGAAACTGCACTTCCGTGCCGGTCTCGAGCCCCTTGTGAGGGTAGTCACATGTGATCGCAATCGCACCGTTGCAATCGCCTGCAACCCCCTGATCTGCGGTGATCGGTAGTTTCTGCACGATGGGCGGTCATCGTGGTTGTCGGCGAGCCGCCCCGGCGACGCGGATGTCCGAAGTGTGAGAAATCGACTTGCCGAAACGTTTCGATCATGTTTCCGGCTTACTCACGGGTCAGCAAAAACTGGGGGAGTTCACATGTTCGTTTCAGGATGTGTCTAAAGTCCATTCCATCAGATCGTTGGAACGGCCCACCTGCCGTGCCATGCGGTCGCCCACGAAACCCCGGGCGTCGCGCCCGAGGAACTGAGCACGGACGACCCCGTGTTCACATCTGGATGGAGGATTTCCTTGCGTATCAAACGTGCCGCGGTAGTCACCACGGCTGTGCTGATGAGTGCGAGCCTGCTCGCCGCCTGTGGCGGCGGGGGCTCCGGCTCCGGCGGTAGCGCCGACGGTATCTACAGCATCTACATCGGCGAGCCCGAGAACCCGCTGATCCCCGGCAACACCACCGAGAGCGAGGGCAGCCAGGTTCTCGAGGCGCTCTTCACTCCGCTGGTCACGTTCAACGACGAGGACAACAGCGTCGAGTACAACGGCGTTGCCGAGTCCGTCGAGTCCGAGGACAACACCACCTGGACCGTCAAGCTCAAGGACGGTTGGACTTTCCACGACGGCACCCCCGTCACGGCCGAGTCCTACACCAAAGCCTGGAGCTACAACGCGTTGAGCACCAACGCTTTCGGTGCCTCCTACTTCTTCGAGAACATCGAAGGCTACGCAGACCTGCAGGGCAGCGACACCACCGAGCCCGTCGCGACCGAACTGAGCGGCCTGAACGTCGTCGACGACACGACCTTCACCGTCCAGCTCACCGGACCGTTCGCGATCTTCCCGCTCACGCTGGGATACACGGCATTCGACCCGCTGCCCGAGGCGTTCTATGCCGACCCCGACGCCTACGGCGCTCGCCCGATCGGTAACGGCCCGTTCAAGGCCGACGAGGACTTCGTTCCCGGACAGGGATTCACCGTCACCAAGTACGACGACTACGCAGGCGACAATGCGGCACAGTCCGCAGGCGTCAACTTCAAGGTCTACACCGAGGTGAGCACCGGCTACAACGACGTTCAGGGTGGCGGACTCGACGTCATGCTCGACCTCCCCGAGGACGCGTGGGCCACTGCCCGCGATACGTTCGGTGACCGTTACGGTGAGCGTGCTCGCCCCGACATCACCTCGCTCGGCTTCCCCACCTACGATCCGCGCTTCCAGGATCCGAACGTGCGCAAGGCGTTCTCGATGGCCATCGATCGCCAGGCCATCGCGACCGCGATCTTCACCGATACCCGCACTCCGGCAGGATCTTTCGCCTCTCCCGTCGTCGACGGCTACCGCGAGGACGCCTGCGGTGCCAACTGCGAGCTCAACGCGGACGAGGCCAACCGCCTGCTCGACGAGGCCGGATTCGATCGCAGCCAGCCGGTGGACCTGTGGTTCAACGCCGGTGCAGGCCACGATTCGTGGATGACTGCGGTGGGCAACCAGTTGCGTGACAACCTGGGCGTGAACTACGCACTGCGCGGCGATCTCCAGTTCGCGCAGTACCTGCCGCTGCAGGACGCCCAGGGTATGACCGGCCCGTTCCGCTCGGGTTGGATCATGGACTACCCGTCGATCTACAACTTCCTGTCCCCGTTGTACTCGGCAGCCGCAACCCCGCCGGCCGGTAGCAACTACGTCTTCTTCAACGACCCGGCATTCGACGCCGCGTTGGCCGAGGGCAACAACGCAGAGGACATCGACGCTGCAACAACGGATTACCAGAAGGCCGAGGACATCCTGATCGATCAGATGCCCGCGACCCCGCTGTTCTACGGCCTGAACCAGGCCGTGTGGTCCGACCGCGTCTCCGACGTCAAGATCGACAACCGAGGCAACATCATCCTCGAGGACGTCGTAGTCAGCTGACGACGCACCCAGGTGGGTGGCAGCCGAGTGTGATCGGTTGTCACCCACCGGGTCTCGTTCAACCGTGGGGCGTAGCCGTCCCACACCGACCTGCGCCGGCAAGACCCGAGGCGCAGGTTCGTCCCTTGTTCAAGGAGAAGACACACAGTGGGTCGCTACATCACTCGCCGATTACTGCTGACGATTCCCGTCCTGATCGGCTCCTCGTTCTTGATCTTCGCGATGGTCTACGCGCTGCCGGGTGATCCCATCCGCGCCCTTGCCGGAGATCGTCCCCTCGCCCCCGGCGTCGTCGCCCAGCTGCGAGATGAGTTCAACCTCGACGACAACCTGTTCGTCCAATACTTCAAATACATCGCCGGCTTCTTTCAGGGCGACTTCGGAACCGACTTCTCCGGACGCCCCGTCCTCGACACCATCGAGCGGGCACTTCCGGTCACGGTCCGATTGACCATCGTGGCCGTCGTCATCGAGACCATCATGGGTATCGCCGCAGGCGTGCTCGCCGCCCTCAAGCGCGGATCCTTCTTCGACAACCTGGTGCTCATCTCGACGACGCTGCTGGTGTCGGTGCCGGTGTTCGTTCTCGGCTTCATCGCCCAGTTCACCCTCGGTCTCAAGTTGGGGCTCTTCCCGATCTCCGGCATCAACGACGGCTGGTCGAGTTACCTGCTTCCCGGATTGGTGCTCGCATCGCTGTCGATGGCCTACGTGGCTCGTCTGACGCGCACCTCGGTGGCTGAATCGATGGCTGCGGACTACATCCGCACCGCGAAGTCGAAGGGAATCAGCAATAGGCGCATCATCGTGCGACATGCGTTGCGCAACTCGCTGATTCCCGTTGTCACCTTCATCGGCGCCGATGTCGGTGGCCTGCTCGGAGGCGCCATCGTGACCGAGACGGTGTTCAACCTGCCCGGTCTCGGCCGCGCGATCTACGACGGCCTGGCCCGCCAGGAAGGTGCCGTCGTCGTCGGCATCGTGACGCTCTTCGTGTTCTTCTACATCTTCTTCAACCTCGTGGTGGACGTTCTCTACGCGGTACTCGATCCAAGGATTCGCTATGAATAAAGAAGATTCGAGCGCAGCTCAGCACGCCGCAGACGAGGGCCAGCCCGGTAACGTCGTCACCGGCGAGGCCGTCGAGTTGGTCGGTCAGGCCAGCCTGTGGGGCAACGCGTGGAAGTTCTTGCGTAAGAGCCCGTTCTTCATCATCGGCACGTTCCTGCTGCTGGTGCTGTTGGTGATGGCGGTGTTCCCGCAGCTGTTCGCCCGCGGCATCGACCCGCGTGTGTGTTCGCTGTCGAATTCCGGTCAGAAACCCAGTGCAGCACACTGGTTCGGCACCGACATCCAGGGCTGCGACTACTACGCCAACGTCATCTACGGTGCGCGGATCTCGCTGTCCATCGGTGTGCTCTCGGTGATCGGCGTGCTGATCATCGGCGTTCTGATCGGTGCTCTCGCCGGCTACTTCGGCGGTGCGATCGACAGCATCCTGGCACGCTTCACCGACGTGTTCTTCGGGATTCCGCTGTTGCTCGGTGCCCTGATCCTGCTCACCGTCACCGCCCAGCGCACCATCTTCACCGTGTCGTTGGCCCTGGTGGCCTTCGGTTGGATGACGGCGATGCGCCTGGTGCGATCGTCGGTGATCTCGATCAAGAACAGTGAATACGTCCAGGCGGCACAGGCATTGGGAGCGTCGACCTACCGCATTCTGGTGCGACACATCCTTCCCAACGCGCTGGCTCCGGTGATCATCTACGCCACCATCTCGGTGGGTACGTTCATCGCGGCCGAGGCGACATTGACGTTCCTCGGAATCGGATTGCAGGCGCCCGAGATCTCCTGGGGCCTACAGATCAACCTCGGCCAGGCCAGGTTCCTGACGGCGCCGCACCTGGTGCTGTTCCCGGCCGCGTTCCTCTCCGTCACGGTGCTCGCGTTCATCATGCTCGGTGACGCACTCCGTGACGCACTCGATCCGAAACGGAACTGACATGGGCATCCAGAAGGACACGGTCCTGACCGTCACCGATCTGACGGTCGAGTTCGAGGTCGAGAAGGTATGGCGCAAGGCCGTCGACACCGTCTCGTTCTCGGTCGCTTCCGGCGAGGTGCTGGCCATCGTCGGCGAATCCGGATCCGGTAAGTCGACGACGGCGATGGCCGTCCCGGGCCTGCTGGCCGATAATTCGCGGGTGTCGGGCAGCATCAAGCTCGGCGAGAAAGAGCTGGTCGGGCTACCCGAGAAGCAGCTTGCACCCATTCGCGGCAAGAATGTGGCGGTCATCTTCCAGGAGCCGATGACGGCTCTCAACCCGGTGTATTCGATCGGCTGGCAGATCACCGAAGCCATCCGTGCCCACACCTCGCTGTCGAAGAAGGAAGCGAAGGCGCGGGCCGTCGAGCTCCTGAAGCTCGTCGAGATGCCGGATCCGGAGACGCGGGTGAACTTCTACCCGCACCAACTCTCCGGTGGTCAGCGTCAGCGCGCGATGATCGCCCAGGCTCTGTCCTCGGACCCGTCGTTGCTGATCGCGGACGAGCCGACCACCGCCCTCGACGTGACGGTGCAGGCGGAGATTCTCGACCTGATGCGCGATCTGCGTAACCGCATCGACGCGTCGATCGTGCTGATCACCCACGACATGGGTGTGGTGGCAGACATGGCCGACCGCATCGCGGTGATGAAGGACGGCGTCATCGTCGAAACGGACGCTGCGCAAACCATATTCAAGAATGCGTCGCATCCGTACACGCAGCAGTTGCTCGCCTCGGTTCCGCACCTGGGCAGCAGCATCGAGGCCGTGGCAGCCGGGAAGATCGCCGAGCCCAGTGCCGTCGAGGACACCCGGGCACTGAACATCGTGGACGGTGTCATCGAGTACCCGGGTCGCACCGTGTTCCGGGCAGTCGACGGGGTCAGCCTCGATATCGAGATGGGTGAGGTCGTCGGTCTCGTCGGTGAATCCGGCTCGGGTAAGTCCACGATCGGCAAGGCCGTAGTGGGACTGAACAAGCTCACCGGCGGCTCGTTGTCGATCGCGGGGGTCGACATCACCAACCTGTCGAATCGTGAACTGCGTTCGGTGCGGAGCAAGGTCGGCATCGTGTTCCAGGATCCGGGTTCGTCGCTGAACCCGCGCTGGCCCATCGGGCAGTCGATTGCCGAGCCGATGCTGTTGCACACCGAGCACAGCGCGGCAGACCGAAATCGCAAGGTCGAGGAACTGCTCGACCGGGTTCACCTGTCGCGGACCATGCGCAACCGCTACCCCCACCAGCTGTCGGGTGGCCAGCGTCAGCGCGTCGGTATCGCCCGGGCGCTGGCTTTGGAGCCGACGCTGCTGGTGGCCGACGAACCCACGTCGGCACTCGACGTGTCGGTGCAGGCCAAGGTACTCGAGCTGTTCAAGGAACTGCAGCGGGAGTACGGGTTCGCATGCCTGTTCATCAGCCATGACCTCGCAGTTGTGGAGGTGCTGGCCAAGCGCATCGCGGTGTTGAACAAGGGCAAGTTGGCCGAGTTCGGTACGACCGATCAGATTCTGCGTCGTCCGACCAACGAGTACACCAAGCGGTTGCTCGCGGCCGTCCCGGTGCCCGACCCGGCCGAACAGGCCAAGCGTCGTCAGGCCCGCGCCGAGCTGTTGGCGGCAGGGGCGAAGTAGGGGGTAAGGGGAGGGGGTACCGTCGTCTGTCGTGACGGACCCCCTCGCCCCGCTGCTGGAACTGCCCGGAGTTCTCGACTCCGCCGAACGTGCGCGCGACGCCCTCGGCGCGGTGCATCGGCACAAGGCCAATCGCCGCGGCTGGCCGGCCACCGCTGCCGAGGCCGCTGTTCGGGCAGCTCGTTCGTCGTCGACGCTCGAGGGCGGTTCGATGGACTTTCCCCGCGAGGGCGAGGAGGGTGACCCCATTCTCGCCGGTGCGTTGCGGGTCGCGGCCGCCCTCGACGGTGATGCGCTGCAGAACACGCTCTCGACGTGGAAGCGCGCACCGCTGCAAACCCTCGCGCGACTCCATCTGTTGGCCGCAGCCGACCTCGTCGACGACGCCTCCGAGCTCGGCCGCCCCCGCAGCGAGGCCGGTGTCGGTGATCGACTCGACCTGCTCGCTCAGCTGGTGACCGGTGGAACGTCTGCGCCTGCCCCGGTGATCGCAGCCGTGGTGCACGGTGAATTGTTGACGCTCAAAGCTTTCGGATCCGCCGACGGCATCGTTGCGCGCGCTGCATCGAGACTGGTCGCGGCGTCGTCGGGATTCGACCCCCACAACCTCGGGGTGCCGGAAGTGAGCTGGATGCGTCGGGCAAATGCCTACCGAGACGGCGCGACGGGATTCGCCGAGGGCACCGCCACCGGCGTCGGGAGTTGGGTGATCCTGTGCTGCGGAGCATTCGAAGCCGGTGCAGCAGAAGCGACTTCGATTGCCGAAGCTGCGGTATAGCCCACGCACGTAAAAGGGCGGCGATGCCGACTTGCGTCGACGTCGCCGCCCGTTAGCACGGAGCGCCTGGTTACCAAGCGTGCTCAGGTGGGCTGTGGTGGAAAACCACGTGGCCTCGGCGAAGGTTCGACGGTGATGAGGTCATCCCTGCAACCGGTGCAGGGTTCTTGCTGATCATCGACGAATCTCGCAGGCCCACAGCGCTTCTGCCATTAGGTGGCCGCTCCGCGTGGGTGCCTGGTGTCCGTGCTGGGAAGGGCGGTCGGGAGAGCGAATCTTCTCTTCCGATTCGATCTTGGCCTTCCGTTCTTCCGTACGTCATTTGTACCCCGTGACGCGCCTCACATCAAGGGGTTGAGCCTCATCGTTTTCTACGGAGTAGTCCGTAGGTGACCAGACCGGCGGCCAGTGCGCTGAAACTTGCTGCGGCACTGACCGCTACGGTTTTTCCGGATGGGGTCTGAATCCGTGATCGCAGCGAGACCGGGTTCGAGAAGGTGAGGATCGGCCATCCGTTGGAGGCGGCCTCCTTGCGCAGTGCACGATCGGGGTTGACGGCCGTCGGGTGTCCGACGGCGCGCAGCATCGGAACGTCGGTGATCGAATCGGAGTAGGCGTAGCTCGACGTCAGATCGTAATCATGTTGTGCGGCCAGGGAGTTCATGGCGTCGACTTTTCCCGCGCCGTAGCAGTAGAAGTCGACCTCGCCGATGTACTTGCCGTCCACGGTCACCATCGTCGTGGCCATACTGTGGTCGGCACCCAGCATTTCGGCAATGGGGTGGACGATCTCGCCGCCGGACGCCGAGACGATCACGACGTCGTGTCCTCGGAGCTTGTGATCGGCGATGAGGTCGGCAGCTTCTGCGAACACGAGGGGGTCGACGATGTTGTGCAGCGTTTCGGCGACGACGGCTCGCACCTGTTCGACATCCCACCCGGCGGTCATGCTCGCGATGTGGGCGCGCATGCGTTCCATCTGATCGTGATCGGCACCGGAGAGCAGGAACAGGAACTGTGCGTAGCTGCTCTTGAGGACCGCGCGTCGATTGATGAGTCCTTGGTCGAAGAACGGCTTGCTGAATGCAAGCGTGCTGGACTTCGCGATGATCGTTTTGTCGAGGTCGAAGAAAGCCGCGACGCGCGCTGGGCGTCGGCCGGCCGGGGCGTCGTCGTTACTCGCGCTTTGGGTCACGTTTGTCACCATAGTGGCCGGTGGTGACCGGTGGATGTCGTGCGGTGACACTGGCGGACTCGGCTCGACACGGACGAGAAAAACCGACGGTTGAACTTGCAAACAAGGACGTCCACGGGTGTAGTATTTTCTACGAGCCCGGTTCATTCCGGGCGGTGTTCAGCCCGACCCCCCGGGGCTGAACCAGACGACCCTCGCCTCCTCCCCCCCTGGCGAGGGTCGTCCTCTTTTCCGGGGTAGGCCGAAATTTGGTACAGCAGTACCGATATTCATCCACAGGCCCGAATCTATCCACATTTTCCCAAGTCGCGCGCATCTCGAGCACATTCTCACGCAGGCTTGGTGTCATGGAAACGGACTCCCGGCAACGAAGCGTGCACCCGGCCGTGACGATGTCGATCGAACTTCGCGGCCTCCGCGAGGACGTGTATCGAATCGCTGCGGCCGCGGATTGTGTTGTGGAAGAGCAGAACTTACTGGTCGGTATCAGCTCGACGCGGTCGATCTGGGATCGCGCCGGGACTGTTCTGATCGATTTTGCGTCCGCCGAGACCGCTTTGTCGGCCGGATATTCGCGACGCGCGGGCGTCGTTCTCGTGACTGCTTCGACGCCGTCACTCGACGACTGGCGCACTGCCACCGCGCTCGGTGCCGAACATGTGATCTCGCTGCCCGCGGACGAGGATGTGTTGGTACGCATACTGGGCGAGCCGGCGTCGGCACCGACAGGAGACGGCGGAGTCATCGCCGTGGTCGGCGCGCGAGGTGGTGCGGGTGCATCGACGTTCGCAGCTGCACTCGGGCTCTGCGGTAGTCGCGCGAGCCGCCGCGTGCTGCTCGTCGAGGGCGACCGGTACGGCAGCGGGCTCGATCTGTTGCTCGGCTGGGAGAACACGCCCGGTCTCCGTTGGTCCGGGTTGGTCGTCGAAGGTGGTCGAGTATCCGCTGACGCCTTGCACGGTGCATTGCCCTCGCGGGACGGGCTGTCGGTGTTGGCGCTGGGCAGATCCGAGAACCGCAGCGTCGGGCTGACTGCCGTCGCTGTGACAGCTGTGCTCGACGCTGGACGCGCAGCAGGCGACCTGGTGGTGTGCGACGCCCCGCGCCATCCCAGCGACGTCTCCGACGCTGTGTACGACGCGGCGGACCTCGTCGCGCTGATGCTTCCGGCAGAGCTCCGTGCTGTGACCTCCGCCGAGGCGGTGGCCGCGTATGTGGCGGATCGAAATGCCAACGTCGGCCTCGTCGTGCGGGGGCCTGCGCCGGGCGGGCTTCGAGCGGACGACATCGCGGTGGCCCTCGAACTGCCGTTGTTGGCGTCGATGCGCGCCGAGCCCGGGTTGGCCGAGCGTCTGGAACGAGGGGGCCTGATGCTCGGTCGGCGTTCGCGATTAGCCGCTGCTGCGAACGAGGTGCTCGATACGTTCGCGCACAAGCCCGGTGGCCAGGGGTGGGCAGCATGAGTGCCGTCGTCACTGCGGAGCTGCTGGACCGCGTCCGTGATCGCTTGGCGGCTTCGGCCGTTGCCCCGGTCCCTGCTACCGTCGCCGCGGCCATTCGTGCGGAAGCGGGTGGGGTGCTCGGAGACACCGATATGCTTGCGGCCCTGCGTGTTCTGCAGACGGAGCTGACCGGAGCGGGCCCGTTGGAGCCACTGCTGTCCGAGCCGGGAGTGACCGATGTACTGGTCACCGCCCCGGATCAGGTGTGGATCGACCGTGGCCGCGGTCTCGAGCGCACCGAGGTTCGCTTCGTCGACGAGGCGGCAGTGCGTCGCCTGGCGCAACGGCTCGCGCTCTCGGCCGGCCGTCGACTGGACGATGCGCAGCCCTGGGTCGACGGTCGACTGCCGGGAGTGGGGCAGGGAGCGTTCGGCGTTCGCCTGCACGCTGTCCTGGCCCCGGTGGCGAGCGGGGGCACGTGTGTGTCTCTTCGGGTGCTGAGACCGGCGACTCAGGGGCTTGCAGCGCTGCGCGCATCGGGCGCCGTCACAGAAGACGGGTACGAGCTGTTGCGTCGAATCATGTTGGGCCGCCTGGCATTTCTCGTTGTCGGAGGCACCGGCGCGGGAAAAACTACCCTCTTGGCCGCACTTCTGGGTGAGGTGGATCCAGCCGAGCGAATTGTCTGCGTCGAGGACGCGGCAGAGTTGGCACCTGCCCATCCTCACGTGGTTCGTCTGGTTGCGCGAGCGCCCAATGTCGAAGGTGTGGGCGAAGTATCGGTGCGGCAGC
This sequence comes from Rhodococcus sp. ARC_M5, assembly GCF_022810405.1. Classification (GTDB taxonomy): domain Bacteria; phylum Actinomycetota; class Actinomycetes; order Mycobacteriales; family Mycobacteriaceae; genus Rhodococcoides; species Rhodococcoides navarretei. The sequence continues at coordinate 26,840 of NZ_JALGQE010000018.1, read as the reverse complement.
TGGTGCGTCAGGCGTTGCGAATGCGACCCGATCGACTCGTGGTCGGTGAGGTGCGCGGGGCGGAGGTCATCGACTTGATGACGGCACTCAACACAGGTCACGACGGCGGAGCCGGAACCATCCACGCGAACTCCCCGGCCGAAGTGCCTGCTCGACTCGAAGCCCTCGCAGCACTGGGCGGAATGGGGCGAGATGCGCTGCACAGTCAACTCGCCGCGGCGGTTCAGGTGGTGTTGCACGTCCACCGCAGCGCCGACGGTACTCGACGACTACGTGAGATCGGAGTGGTCGACGTCGATCCCACCGGGCGCGTCCACATCGCGGCGGCCTGGTCGGCGGACGCCGATGCGACGCCGGGCGAGGCTCGGCTCCTCGAACTGCTCGACCGTCGATGCGGAGATTCCCGATGACGGCCGCGCTGCTGGTCCTCGCTGCTGCAGTGAGCCTGTGGCCGAACGGTTTCCGTCGGTTGCCTCGTCCGGTACGAACGACGCCCATCGCGCCGCGATGGATTGTGCCGGTGTGCTGCGCTGTGGTTGCGGCCGTGACGGTGTGGTTGTTCGGCGGAATCTGGGCCGTGAGCGCGGCAGCGGTGGCGGGTGGTACCGGTTGGCAGCGCTATCGTCGGCGACTCGAACGCGGCCGGCGCGCCGACGAATTGAACTGGCTCGCAACCGGGGTCGAGGTGGTCATCGGCGAGCTCCGCGTCGGGTCCCATCCGGCCACGGCCAGCGCGGTTGCTGCGGACGAATGCGGCGGTATCGCGTCGGCAGCACTGCGCGGTGCGGCCTCGCGATCGAGGCTCGGTGGCCGACCGGCCGACGGCATCGCGTCCTCCGATCCGCTGCTGGACCCGGAGCTGAACCGATTGGCGGCCGCGTGGCGGGTGGCCGATGAGCACGGACTTGCACTTGCCGAGCTGCTCGATGCGGTCCGCGAGGACATGCTCGGACGCAGACGATTCCGTGAACGAACCGATGCCTCGCTCGCCGGTGCCCGTGCCACCGCGCTGGTGCTTGCAGGTCTTCCGATCCTCGGCGTCGCACTCGGGCAGTTGATGGGCGCGAACCCGTTGCAGATTCTGCTCGGCGGTGGGCTCGGAGGAATGTTGTTACTCATCGGCACGGCGCTGGGCTGCGCGGGACTGCTGTGGACGGATGCGATCACCGGCAAGGTGACGACGTGATGTGGGCGACGATGCTCTGTGTGGCAACGGCGTTGATCATACTGCCCTCGGTCGCGGGCGGGTTGCGCAGGCTGGCACCCGAGAGCAGCGTCGATACCGACGCCGTCGATGCGCCGATACCCGACCCCCTCGCGGTGGCCACGACCTTCGATCTGCTCGCCGCATGTCTGCGGTCCGGCTTACCGATATCGACCGCCGCTGCGGCAGCGGCGCAGTCCGCACCTGCGTCGTTCGGTGTCGCGCTGCGCAAGGCAGCCGATCTGCTCGAACTCGGTGCCGATGCGCAGACCGCCTGGGACAGCGTCGCGCAGGATCCGGAGACCGAGGCTCTGGCCAGGATGGCACGGCGGTCTGCCCGAGCGGGGTCGTCCATGGCGTCGGCGATGACGGAACTCGCTGCGACCCAACGAACCCGGGCCGAAGACGCCTCGGCTGCTGCGGCCGAGCGCGCCGGTGTGCTGATCAGTGGGCCACTGGGTCTGTGCTTTCTGCCCGCCTTCATCTGCCTCGGCATCATCCCCGTGGTGGTCGGACTGGCAGGCAACGTATTGGGCGGCGGTCTGCTGTGACCGCCGCGCACACACATGTCCGGTGCGGAGATGCCGCATCGGAGAACAGGGAGGGGAATCGAGATGATCGAGAACGCACTGCAGGAGTTGAAGACTCGGATCATGCTGTTCGGCGTGGAGGACGATGGCATGTCGACCGCGGAGTACGCGATCGGCACCATCGCGGCTGCGGCATTCGGGGCGGTGCTGTACACGGTGGTGACCGGCAACAGCATCGTGACGGCACTGACGGGGATCATCGATCGAGCGCTGAACACTGCCGTCTGAGCTTGGGCGGTGACGGACTCTCGTTCGCTTGCGGACGAGGATCAGACGATGGTGCCGTGACGGTGGAGGCGGCGTTCGCGATCGCGTCCATCGTCGCGGTGATCGTGGTGTGCATCGGGGCGATCGTGTCGGTGACGATGCACATCGGCTGCGTCGATGCGGCCAGGGAGGCAGCGCGATTGGCGGCCAGGGGTGATATGGCCCAGGCTGTGTTGATGGGGGAGAGGGTTGCGCCGGACCGTGCTCGGGTCACGGTGACCGAGGATGGGGAGTTCTTCGTCGCGCGGGTGGAGGTGGCGAGTCCGCTGCCGGGATTGACGTTGTCCGCGGAGGCGGTTGCTGCTGCGGAACCGGTTGCGCCCGAATGAGAATGCAGGACGACGAGGGTGGGGCGACGGTGTTGGCGGCGCTGGCGATGTCGGCGTTGATTGCGGTGGTGGTGATGGTGATTCACGTCGGCTCGGCGGTGGGTGCTCGTCATCAGGCGCAGTCTGCGGCCGATCTTTCGTCGTTGGCCGGGGCGGGAGCGCTGGATCGTGGGATGGCGGATGCGTGCGAGCGGGCGCGATCAGTGGCGAGCAGGATGTCGACTGAGCTGCGAGAGTGCACGATCGACGAGTGGGATGTGATCGTGACGGTCGGCCAGCCGGTGTTCCTGGGTCGCTTCGGGATGTCCGACGCGATCGCCTCGGCACGGGCGGGTCCGGGGTGAGGGACAGCCCGTCCGCCGGCCCGCCCGCCAGAATCGCAAACGCGCGCGCGTTTGCCAGGTGCGCGTGGAATCGTCCCGTCTGGCCGACGATTTCGCGTGCGTTCAGCGAATGCGCGCGCGTTTGCCTCGAACCCAAGCCTCGAACCCCAGCCTCGAACCCCGGCCTCGAATCCCAGCCGCGAATCCACGGGCTGGGATGTCCGCAGCGGTCAGCGTGGCGTGAAAGTGCGGGACCCGGACTGCAGGGGAGCGAATCGGGTGAGTTGAGTGACGTGCTCCGGGGTCAGTTCCGCAAGTGAATTGACCTGCAGCAGTTGCATGGTGCGCACTATTTCCTCGCGCAGTATCTCGATCATCCGGTCGACGCCGGCGCGCCCTCCGGCCATCAGGCCGTACAGATACGCCCGGCCGACGAGCGTGAACGATGCACCCATCGCGATGGAGGCGACGATATCGGCACCGTGCATGATGCCGGTGTCGACGGCCACCTCGAAATTGGAGCCGACTTCGCTCACCACCTGAGGCAGCAGATGGAACGGGACCGGAGCGCGATCGAGTTGTCGGCCCCCGTGATTGGACAGAATGATCCCGTCGACTCCGAGTTCGGCGAGACGGGCCGAATCTGCCACTGACTGAACACCTTTGACGACCAGCTTGCCGGGCCAGATCTCCCGGATCACGTCGAGATCCTCGAACGAGATGGACGGGTCCATCGCCGAGTTGAGTAGTTCTCCGACCGTGCCGCCGGTAGAGGACAGCGACGCGAACTCGAGCTTGGCCGTGGTGAGGAAGTCCCACCACCACCAGGGGCGCGGAATGGCGTTGGCGATCGTCGACGCGGTCAACTGCGGCGGGATGGAGAATCCGTTGCGCTTGTCGCGCAGGCGTGACCCGGCTACCGGTGTGTCGACCGTGAACAGAAGGGTGTCGAAGCCTGCCTTGGCGGCACGCTCGACCAACCCGAACGAGATGTCGCGGTTGCGCATCACGTAGAGCTGGAACCAGTTGCGACCGTTCGGATTGGTGGCCTTGACGTCCTCGATCGACGTGGTGCCCAGGGTCGAGAGGCAGAAGGGAATGCCGGCCGCTCCGGCTGCGGCAGACCCGGCGTACTCACCCTCGGTCTGCATCAGGCGGGTGAACCCCGTCGGTGCGATGCCGAACGGCAGCGCGGAGGGCCCGCCGAACGCCGTCGTCGAGGTGTCGACGTGGGAGACGTCGCGCAGGATCGAGGGGTGGAATTCGACGTCGCGGAAAGCCTGTCGAGCCCGCGACAGCGAGATCTCGGCGTCGGCGGCACCGTCGGTGTAGTCGAATGCCGCGCGCGGGGTGCGTCGACGGGCGATGGTGCGGAGATCGTCGATGGTGAGTGCGGCGTTGAGGCGTCGCCGACGCAGATTCAGATCGGGCTTCTTGAACGAGAGGACCTCGCGCAGGTCGGTAGTTTTGGGCATCTGCCGGGTGATGGGCATGTCATGGTCTCGATTCTGTGCAGTGTTTCGGTCAATGTTGACAACGACGGGTCAGGGAAGCATCCAGGCCAGTACCGAGCTCTGCAGTCCGACCAAGAGGCAGATGGCAAGCAGCAGGCCGAGGCTCCACCAGATGACTTTTCGGAATATCTCGGACTCTCGCCCGACCAAACCCACCGCGGACGCGGCGATGGCGAGATTCTGCGGGCTGATCATCTTTCCCACCACACCACCCGAGGTGTTGGCGGCGACCAGCAGGGTGGGGTCGATGCCGGCGTTGATCGCGGCGGTCTGCTGCAGCGTCGCGAACAGTGCGTTCGCGCTGGTGTCCGAACCGGTGACTGCAGTGCCCAGCCACCCGAGGATCGGGGAGAGGTAGGCGAAGAATGCGCCGGTGCCGGCAATCCAGGTACCGATGGTGATGGTTTGCCCCGACTGGTTCATCACGTAGGCAAGTGCAAGGACCGCGCCGACCGTGAGTGCGGAGAATCGAAGTTTGATCAGGGTGCTTCCGAACAGGCGGACGGCGTCGGGAGCGCTGACGCGATAGACAGCAGCGACGATGACGCCACAGATCAGCAGCAATGTTCCCGGTGTCGACAGCCATGTGAACTTGTAGATGGTGGTGGTGGCAGGTGAGCCCGCCGCGGTGAGGATGTTGCCGTCGAGGCCGGGCCACGGAACCGCGATGTCGGTCGACGCCAGGAACCTGGTGACCGGCGACCAGAGTTTGGCCACGCAGAACACCGCGATGATCAGTAGATAGGGAAACAGTGCAAGCCACACGCGCTGCGTCGTCAGGGGCGTGGCCTCGAGGGTGCGAGTGGCGACGGGTGCAGGTGTGATCGGAGCGGGGCCCGAGCTGCCCGAGCTGCCCGAATCGAGATTGCCGTCTCGGTCCAAGAGGATGCGTTCACGGGCTTCGTCGGATCCGGCCGGCTTCCAGAACCGCAGGACGACCACTGCGGCAGCGATGCCTGCCAGCGAGGCGATGATGTCGGTCAGCTCGACCGAGATCCAGGTTGCACTGACCCACTGGGCAATGGCGAACACGACACCGACGGCCACGGCGACCGGCCACGTCTGTGCGACACCGCGTCGACCATCGGTGAGGAACGCGATGAAGAGTGGTACGAACAGGGCGATGAACGGGGTCTGGTGGCCCACGTACGCGCCGATCTCGTGGTAATCGATGCCCGTCAGGTTGCCCGCGGTGAGGATCGGAATGCCGATGGCTCCGAACGCAACCGGAGCTGTGTTGGCGAGCAGTACGACGACGGCTGCGCGCATCGGAGCAAAACCGATGGCCAGGAGCATGACGCCCGTGATCGCGACGGGGGCACCGAATCCGGCGAGCGCTTCGAGTAGTCCACCGAAGCCGAACGCGATGATGATGGCCTGGATGCGCGGATCGTCGGAGATGGCGTCGATGATGCGGCGTAGATCGTCGAATCGCCCGCTCGCCACGGTCAACTCGTACAACCAGATCGCGCAGATCACGATCCACACGATCGGGAACAACCCGAAGACGAAGCCTTGGGTGGCAGACAGCCCGGCCAGGTTCACCGGCATGTCGTAGGCGAAGATCGCGACGGCCAACGCGACGGCGAGCCCGGCCAGGCCGGCGAAGTGGGCTTTCCATCGAAGAATGCCCAATGCGACGAAGACCGTCAGCAGCGGTAGACACGCCACCGCAGCGGACAATCCGATGCTGCCCGCGAGCGGTTCGAGATCGGGTGTGTACACAGCTGCTCCATTCCGAGACCTTTAAGGTTTGTGAGGTCTGACCACATGACGAATGCTATGGATCACACTCGATGGGGTCAAGAGGCTCGGGGCACATTTGTTGTTCTGGTTGGATGACCGGTATGGCTGACGACGCTGGACGGGCGCAGAACGAACCGCTTTCGTGGAAGCCGGTGCGGCGTGCCCGCGCGCACGAGCTGGTCATCGACGCGATCGAGGAGCGGATCATGGCAGGTGATCTCCGGGTCGGGGATCCGCTGCCGCCCGAGCGGGAATTCGCAGCTCAGCTCGACGTCAGCCGGGCCGGGGTCCGGGAAGCGGTACGCGTCCTCGAGAGCAGCGGAATTCTGCGCTCGTCACCGGGATCGGGGCCAGGGGCCGGCACCTTCGTTGCGGCTCTGCCGCGGCCGGCGCTCACTCGTCTCCTTCGCCTGCACGTAGCGCTCGCCAACTTCAGGATCGACGACTTGATCAGCACCCGAGTGGCTCTCGAGCGGGCAAGTGTTCACCTTGCTGCTGTCGCGCCTGATCAGGACAAGCTCGAGCAGGCCAGGAACGCGGTGGACATCATGGCAGCGCGGGGTGTCACCCGAGAGGTCTTCAACGACGCCGACACGAACTTTCACATCGCGTTGGCCGAGGCCTCGGGTAATGACTTCGTTGCGTCGCTCACCGCGGCAATCCGAGAATCGATGCGTGCGCCCATCCTCGCTGCGTTGTTGGAGATCGAGGATTGGGACTCGTTGGCAGACACGCTGAATGCCGAACATCGGCAAATTCTGGCCGCCGTCGAAGCCGGTGATGCGGAGCTCGCAATGAAGTCGGCCGAAGAACACATCCGATCGTCCGCTGCGGCACTGTCCATTCGCAACAAGACGGACCCGTCGTGACCCATCGGCGGTGACACCGTCCCTGGATACGCATCGGGTTGCACGCGCACAGGCTGTTTCGGGATCGGTGTCCACCGGTTCGAGCTGCGCCACGACGGTTGTCGTGCCGAGCCGTGCATTCGCCCGGAGGTGCGATCGGCCACAGGGTCTACCGACGAATTCGAAATGAGGACCAAAGTAACTAGTGGCAGCGGACCGGCCCGCGTCATCGTGGACACAAGAGGCGTCCGCGTCGTCGTGGCTGCCTGACCCGACAGTTTTCTCGAAAGGTGCGAGAACGCCATGAACGCTGTGCATGGAAAATCGACGCAGGGGGTCCGTGTGCACCGCATCGCGCCGACTCCGCTCGTCGGAATCGCCGTCGTGATTGCCTACATCATCGTCGTTGCGGGCATGCAATTCGCCTCGGGTATCGACTACGGCGACTGGTTCGCCACCACCGACAATGTCTACCGAACCGCGGTCATTCCATTGGCGGTGGGATCGGTGCTTCTCGTCGCGTTTCTCTTCTGGGCGCGATGGGACTCGATCTGGCGGGACTCGGTGCGGCTGCCCATGTCGGTAGTTCTCTGGGTGCCGCCGATTCTGTTCGGTCTTGCCATCGTCCCGCGGCTGATCGCCGTCGACTGGGCGGTGGTCGGCGCAGACCTGATCGTGGCCGTGGCGCTGACGGCGGTGCTCGTCGGATTCGCCGAGGAGGTGCTGTTCCGTGGAATCTTTCTGCGCAGCATGCGAAGCGGCGGGCGGCCGGAGGCCTGGTGCGCGTTGTGGACAGCGGTCGCATTCGGTCTGTTCCACATTCCGAACATCTTCATGGGACAGGGACCGTCCGGCATCTTCCAGGTTGTGCTGGCGACGTTCAGTGGCTTCGTTCTCTACCTGTTCCGGCGCGGGTTCGGGCTGATCGTCGTCGCGATGTTCTTCCACGGACTGTGGGACTTCTCGGTGTTCCTCGATGGAGACTTCGGCGACGGGGTGCTGCACGATCTGAGCCTGCCCGTCATTCTGCTCGTCGTCATTGCGACAGCCGCGGCTGCTGTGGTCATCGTCAAACGTGAACGCGCGGTTGTGCAATGAATCCTGGCTCACCCCTCGCGAGTGATGGCCGCCAGTACCGCAGTCAACACTCGAACAGCACCGTCTTTGTCCAGTGGATCGTTGCCGTTTCCGCACTTGGGTGATTGCACACAGGACGGGCAGCCGGTCTGGCATTCGCACGAGACGATGGCGTCTTTCGTGGCCGTGAGCCAATCGGCGATGGCCACGTGACCGCGATCGGCGAATCCCGCTCCGCCGTCGTATCCGTCGTAGACGAAGACCGTGGGCAGGCCCGTATCGGGATGCAAGGCCGTCGAGACTCCGCCGATGTCCCAGCGATCGCAGGTCGCCACCAGAGGGAGCAATCCGATGGCAGCGTGTTCTGCCGCGTGCAGCGATCCGGGGAACCGTTCGTACGGAACACCGCTGTGCTCCAACAACTCCGGTGTGATCGTGTACATGACGGCTCGGGTGTCGAGGGTCTGTGCAGGCATGTCGAGTTCGATCGAATCGAGTACCTCGCCGGAGAGGAGGCGTCGCAGATATCCGACGACCTGATGGGTGACGTTCACCTGCACCAGCGCGACGCGTACCTCGCCGTAGTCGATGGATTCGTGCACCGCGGTGATCGAGATGTCGGTGACCTCGCGGGCCGAGGTGTTCCACTCGGGCTGCTCCGCGTGGACCAGCGCGAGACCGGCATCGAGATCGAGTTCGTCGACGACGAACGACTCACCCTGGTGGATGTGGACGGCACCCGGGTGGGCGGTGGCAGGAGCTCGACCCCCGTCGACGGTGCCCAGCATGCGGCCCGACTCGCCGTCGACGATGGCCACCTGCACACCGGTGCCGCCGCGAATGTTCACCGCACCGTGCGGTGAGAGTTGCTGGCCCTCGGGCGTGATGAACCAGCCGTGCGGACGCTTGCGCACGTAGCCCTTCAGCTCGAGCTCTTCGAGTACCGATCCCGCGCTCAAACCCTCGGCCTCGGCCAGCGTGATCGGCAGTTCGACTGCAGCGCAGAGCAATTGCGGAGCCAGGATGTACGGGTTGGTGGGGTCGGTGACGGTGGCCTCGACGGCCTTGTCCAACAGTGCCGCCGGGTGATGCACCAGATACGTATCGAGCGGATCGTCGCGCGCCACGAGCACCAGCAGGGAGCCCTCCCCGCGTCGTCCGGCCCGGCCGCCCTGCTGCCAGAACGACGCGACGGTACCGGGGAAACCCGCCACGATCACGGCGTCCAAACCGGCGATGTCGACACCCAGTTCGAGCGCATTGGTGGTGGCGACGCCGAGTAGGGTGCCGTCGGACAGATCGGATTCGAGCTTGCGTCGGTCCTCGGCCAAATACCCTGCGCGATAGGCGGCGACGCGTCGTACCAATTGCGGATCGACGTCGGCGAGAATTCTCTGGGTTCCCAGCGCGGTCACCTCCGCGCCGCGCCTGGACCGCACGAATGCCAGAGTTCGGGCACCCTCCACCAGTAGGTCGGCCATGATGCGCGACGCTTCCGCACCGGCGGACTTCCTTACCGGAGCGCCGTTTTCGCCGGTGATCTCCTTGAGCAGCGGTGGTTCCCACAGGGCGACGGTGCGCGCCCCGTGCGGGGACCCGTCCTCGGTGATCTCCTCGCAGGGCGCTCCGATGAGGCGACTGGCTGCTCGCCCCGGTTCGGACGTCGTCGCACTGGCGAGCACGAACACCGGGGATGCTCCGTACCGTGCGCACAGACGTCGCAACCGACGCAGCACCAAGGCCACGTTGGATCCGAAAACGCCACGGTAGTAATGGCATTCGTCCACCACGACGTATCGGAGATTGCGGAGGAAGCGCGACCACCGCTCGTGCGAGCCGAGGATGCCGAGATGCAGCATGTCGGGATTGGTGAAGATCCACCGCGCATTGGCGCGGGCCCACTGACGTATTTCGATCGGGGTGTCGCCGTCGTACGCGCTGGGGAACACCTCGGCGAGTTCGTCTGACACCGAACGTAACTCGTCGGTGATCGAGATCGTGGTGCGTAGCTGATCGGCACCGAGGGCCTTGGTGGGGGCCAGATACAGTGCGGTTGCCCGGGCATCGGTGGACAGTGTCGTCAGAATCGGCAGTTGATACGCCAGCGATTTACCCGAAGCGGTGCTCGTCGAGAGCACCACATGATTGCCTTCGGCCGCGAGTGTTGCCGCCTGTGCCTGATGCGTCCACGGTTGTGAGATCCCACGAGAGGTGATCACCTGCACCACTTCCGGGCCCACCCACGACGGCCAGGAGGCGAACTGCGAGGCCCGTGCCGGCAGTTCGGCGACGTGGGTCAACGGGCTTTCGCTCGCGGGCGATCCAGCCAACACTCGATCGAGCAACCGCTGCCCGTAACTCCCGACATCCGCACTGCCGTGCGGATGTGTCTCGCTCACTGCCGGTCTCCATGCATTCGTTCGATCTACAAGTGCCGTCGGGCTCTTCGCGACCTGGGATCCTTATGCTAGCGCGGACCCTGCTTGGTTCGTTCGTGCCCTGGTGGCAGCGGCTGTTCGCCCGTCGGACGTTGTCCGTTTCGACAACACGGACAAATTGTTCGAAAAGGGTCGACTTTCGACTGTTGCGAACGCTGAACTCATGGTTCACTTGTCCCGGTCGCAGCTTCTGTGTTCGTTCTACGCTCGCAGGATCTATCGTTGCGGGCGCGGTACTGGAAGAGCTCGTCCGTCAGGGGGAATCCTGAGGGGGATTCGTAGAAAGTGCAGCGGTCGGAACCGGCCCGATGGACCGAAAGTGCGCTCCATCGAATCCGGTGTTAGAAAGAGAAGGAAAAGCATGGCTCAGGGAACTGTGAAGTGGTTCAACGCCGAAAAGGGCTTTGGATTCATCGCACCAGAAGACGGCTCCGCTGACGTCTTCGTCCATTACTCCGAGATTCAGGGCAGCGGCTTCCGCACCCTCGAGGAGAACCAGCGCGTCGAGTTCGAGGTCGGTCAGGGCACCAAGGGTCCTCAGGCAACGGGCGTTCGCGCAGTCTGATTCTCTTCTTTTCGGAGTCGAGAACCGTCATCCCCCTTTCCCCTCGGTCTTACAGGACCGATGGGAAAGGGGGATGTTTCGTTTCCGCGAACCACCGGGGTGTGCCGAAAGCCGTGAGCGCGGGCGTCGATGTCCTAATGTCCATGCTGTGAACCAGCTGTCGTTCTTCTCCGCCGAGTCGTTGCCGCCCGCGGTGACCGATCTCAGTGGGCTGCTGGCTGCCACCGGCCATGTCGTCACCTCCGCGGGATCGGCCCGAATTTCCGTCGTGGTCGACGCACAATGGCGCGCGGATGCCATCGCCGAACTCATCGAGCAATGCGGTCTGACGCCGGAGCTCGGTCGATCGGAAGAGGACAGGCCACTGGTGCGTACGGCGTCGGTGCCCGAACTGTCCGCATTGGCGTCTCTGTGGACCAAGGGCGCGGTCAAGGCCGTCCCGCCCGGGTGGGTACCGGGTTCGCGCGAACTGCGCGCCTGGGTGCTCGCGTCGGGTCGCCCCGAGGCGGAGGGCGAACGCTACGTGTTGGGCCTCGATCCGCACGCGCCGGAGACTCACTCCGTCCTCGCTCAGTCGTTGATGCGCGCGGGCATTGCTCCGACGCTCATCGGCACTCGCGGCTCCAATCCGGGCCTGCGAATCACCGGTCGACGGCGGCTGTTGCGCCTCACCGAGAACGTCGGGGAGGCTCCACAGAACGTGGACGCGCGTACCAATTGGCCCCACGCCGAGTAGGACGATCTATGACTGATCTGCGAGTATTTGGCCGACGTATGTCAGTCTGTTAGTAGTGGGACAGGCAAATCTGCCTGTGAAAACGCACTAGGGAAGGTTCGGCAGCAAGGTGGCAGCACGTAACAACGGCACGGGGGACAGCTCCGCCGAGCCACGTCGTCTGGTCATCGTCGAGTCTCCGACCAAGGCAAAGAAGATCGCCCCGTACCTCGGGAGCAACTACGTCGTCGAGGCCTCCGTCGGCCATATTCGCGACCTTCCCCGCGGTGCCGCGGACGTCCCCGCCAAGTACAAGGGTGAGCCCTGGGCGCGTCTCGGCGTGGACGTCGACCACGATTTCGAGGCCCTCTACGTCGTCTCGCCCGAGAAGAAGAGCAAGGTCGCAGAGCTCAAGAGCCTGCTCAAGGACGCCGACGAGCTCTTTCTCGCCACTGACCCCGACCGCGAGGGTGAGGCCATCGCCTGGCATCTCCTCGAGACCCTGAACCCCAAGATCCCTGTTCGACGCATGGTGTTCCACGAGATCACCAAGCCGGCCATCCTCGCTGCTGCGGCCGACACCCGCGACCTGGACCAAGACCTCGTCGATGCCCAGGAGACCCGTCGTATCCTCGACCGTCTCTACGGCTACGAGGTCAGCCCGGTGCTGTGGAAGAAGGTCATGCCGAAGCTCTCGGCAGGCCGAGTGCAGTCGGTCGCCACGCGCATCGTCGTCCAGCGTGAACGCGAGCGGATGGCGTTCCGGAGTGCCGAGTACTGGGACATCTCCGCCACGCTCGACGCCGGAGCCGACGCCACGCCGCGCAGTTTCGGTGCCCGTCTGGTCAATGTCGACGGCAATCGCGTCGCCGCCGGCCGCGACTTCGGGGCCGACGGCAAGCTCAAGTCCGACGCGGTGACCGTCCTCGACGAACCCCGTGCTCGACGCCTCGCCGAGGCTCTCGAAGGCGTCGATCTGACGGTCGCGTCCGCCGAGGACAAGCCCTACACGCGTAAGCCGTACCCGCCGTTCATGACGTCGACGCTGCAGCAGGAAGCCGCCCGCAAGTTGCGCTTCAGCTCCGAGCGCACCATGCGTGTTGCGCAGCGACTGTACGAGAACGGCTACATCACGTACATGCGTACCGACTCGACGACGCTGTCCGCGTCGGCGATCTCGGCGGCACGCACCCAGGCGACCGAGCTCTACGGACCGGAGTACGTCCATCCGTCGCCGCGTCAGTACACCCGCAAGGTCAAGAACGCGCAGGAGGCCCACGAGGCGATCCGCCCGTCCGGTGACGTCTTCCAGACGCCCGGTCAGTTGCACTCGGCTCTGCAGACCGACGAATTCCGGCTCTACGAGCTGATCTGGCAGCGCACGGTCGCGTCGCAGATGGCCGACGTTCGCGGCACCACGCTGACACTGCGCATCACCGGAACGGCAGGAACCGGTGAGGAGTGCACCTTCTCCGCGTCGGGTCGCACCATCACGTTCGCCGGCTTCCTCAAGGCGTACGTGGAAAGCGTCGACGATCAGGCCGGCGGACAGTCCGACGACGCCGAATCTCGTTTGCCCGCACTGGTTCAGGGCCAGGCCGTCACCGCAACTCAGCTCGATCCCGACGGTCACACCACCAACCCGCCCGCACGATTCACCGAGGCGTCGCTCATCAAGACGCTCGAGGAACTGGGAATCGGTCGGCCGTCGACGTATTCGTCGATCATCAAGACCATCCTCGACCGCGGGTACGTCTACAAGCGCGGCAGCGCACTGGTGCCGTCGTGGGTGGCGTTCTCGGTGGTTGCGTTGTTGGAGGCGCACTTCGGGCGTCTGGTGGACTTCGACTTCACCGCAGGCATGGAGGACGACCTCGACGCCATCGCGGGAGGCCGTGAGCGACGCGGCAATTGGTTGCAGAGCTTCTACTTCGGCGGCGAGACCGGTGCCGAAGGTTCGGTGGCCCGCTCCGGTGGCCTGAAGAAGATGGTCGGCCAGAATCTCGAAGAGATCGATGCGCGCACCATCAACTCCATCCGCTTGTTCGACGACTCCGAGGGTCGCGAAATCCATGTGCGCGTAGGCCGTTACGGTCCGTACCTCGAGCGCATGGTGAAGAACGACGACGATCCCGACGGCGATCCGATCAGCCAGCGTGCCAACCTGCCCGACGATCTCCCGCCGGACGAGTTGACGATCGACTTCGCCGAAAAGCTCTTCGCCACACCGCAAGAGGGACGCAAGCTCGGTGTCGACCCGTTGACCGGTCACGACATCGTGGCCAAGGAAGGCCGTTTCGGGCCGTACGTCACCGAGATCCTGCCCGAGCCGGAACCCGAACCCACACCTCCCGAGCCCGACATCGTCCCGGTGCCGTCCGGTAACGACGGTAACGACGGTGACGGCGGCGGTGGCGTCAAGACTGCGGTGAAGAAGGCCGCGGCCAAGAAGGCTCCGGCCAAGAAGGCGACCGGCCCCAAGCCGCGCACCGGTTCTCTGCTCAAGTCCATGGACCTGGCGACCATCACGCTAGAGGATGCGCTCAAGCTGCTCTCGCTGCCGCGCGTCGTCGGAGTCGATCCGGAGTCCAAGGAAGAGATTCTCGCGCAGAACGGTCGCTACGGCCCGTACCTGAAGAAGGGCACCGATTCTCGCTCGCTCGCCGACGAGGATCAGATGTTCACCGTCACGCTGGAAGAGGCGCTCAAGATCTACGCCGAGCCCAAGCGTCGGGGTCGTCAGGGTGAGGCCAAGCCGCCGCTGCGTGAGCTGGGCGTCGACCCGGTCAGTGAGAAGCCGATGGTGATCAAGGACGGTCGCTTCGGGCCGTACGTCACCGACGGTGAGACCAACGCGAGTCTGCGCAAGGACGATGAGGTCGAGTCGATCACCGACGATCGTGCGTCGGAGTTGTTGGCGGACAGGCGTGCTCGTGGACCGGTGAAGAAGAAGGCTCCGGCCAAGAAGCCTGCTGCGAAGAAGGCTCCGGCGAAGAAGGCCGCAGCGAAGAAGGCTCCGGCCAAGAAAGCCGCGGCCAAGAAGACCGCTACCAAGACCACTGCTGCGAAGAAGGCTCCGGCCAAGAAGGGCCCGGCGAAGAAGACCGACAGCGAATAGCCGGTCGAGCTCGAAGTTGTGGACGTTTGTCGTGCCGAACGCGTCCGTAACTTCGAGTTCGCGGGTTCGGGTTGTCGGCCCCAACCACTAGGGTTGCGTGCATGGCGGGTGTGTTCGATCGATTGGTCGGTCAAGAGGATGTCGAGGCCGATCTGACGGCCGCAGCGGTGGCTGCTCGCACCGGCGTCGACTCGTCGGCGATGACGCATTCGTGGCTGTTCACCGGCCCGCCCGGGTCCGGTCGTTCCATCGCCGCCCTGTGTTTCGCGGCAGCACTGCAGTGCACCACCGAGGGCGTTCCGGGGTGCGGGCACTGCCAGGCCTGCTCGACGACCATGGCCGGTACCCACGGGGATGTGCGGCGCGTCGTGCCCGAGGGATTGAGCATCAGCACCAAGGAGATGCGCGACATCGTCTCCATCGCCTCGCGTCGACCCAGCACCGGGTTGTGGCAGGTGGTCGTGGTCGAGGACGCCGACCGGCTCACCGAAGGTGCCGGAAACGTACTGCTCAAGGTCGTCGAGGAGCCGCCCGCGCGGACGGTATTCCTGTTGTGCGCGCCGTCGGTCGATCCGCAGGACATCTCGGTGACGCTGCGCTCGCGATGCCGTCACGTCTCGCTGGTGACGCCCACGGTGCCGGCGATCGCGCAGGTGCTGCAGACCCGCGACAAGCTCGACGCCGAAACGGCCGAGTGGGCCGCGTCGATCAGCGGTGGCCACGTGGGCAGGGCGCGTCGACTCGCCACCGACGAGGACGCGCGGGCGCGGCGTAAACGGGCACTGGCGCTGGCGTCGGCTGCGGCCCGCCCCAACCAGGCGTACCTCGCGGCGGAGGAGCTGGTGAAGGCCGCCGAAGACGAGGCCAAGGAGATGAGTGCCTCCCGCGACGAGGCCGAAACCGAGGAAC
Organism: Rhodococcus sp. ARC_M5; assembly: GCF_022810405.1. Classification (GTDB taxonomy): domain Bacteria; phylum Actinomycetota; class Actinomycetes; order Mycobacteriales; family Mycobacteriaceae; genus Rhodococcoides; species Rhodococcoides navarretei. The sequence continues at coordinate 11,197 of NZ_JALGQE010000018.1, read as the reverse complement.
TGCGGACGGCTCTGGGCGCAGGCGGTACCGGCAAGGGTGCGGCGGGCGCGCTGCGCGGCTCCGCCGGGGTGCTCAAGGATCTCGAGAAGCGGCAGAAGTCGCGCGCCACCAGAACCGGTCGCGATTCACTCGATCGCGCGCTGATGGATCTGGTGGGCCTGTATCGAGATGCCCTTGCGCGCTCGTACGGATCAACCGCGACCGCCACTCACCCCGACATGGCCGAGCAAGTCGAGCGCATGGCAAAAGCGGTGCCGCCCGAGGCGCTGCTGAAGAGTATCGAGGCGATCCTCGAATGCCGAGAGTCGTTGGCGGTCAACGCAAAGCCGAAGTTTGCGATCTATGCGATGGTGGCGACGCTCGGGGATGTCCTGCGCTAGGAGCAGGCCTGCATCGAGGCTCGGGGGAGGGCGATTTTAGTTTCGACGGGCTCCTCCGTTAGACTCACCAACGCCGAAAGGCACGCCGCCTTAGCTCAGTCGGTAGAGCATTTCACTCGTAATGAAAAGGTCAAGAGTTCGATTCTCTTAGGCGGCTCCACCAGCAGGCCCCTGACATGCAACAGTGTGTCAGGGGCCTTTTCGGTAGCGCGAGCCAGCGCCGAATCGACCTGTTCGCCCCGTCGATCCTGCAAGATCGGTTCATGCGAACTGACGAGGTGCACAGCGCTCGTGACCTGATGACAGCCATCGTCACCATCGGCAACGGGGGCTACGACACACTCGTCGTGTCCGAGGTGCCCACGCCAGTGCCGGGTCCGGGTGAGGTGCTCGTGCGAGTTCTGGCGGCAGGGATGAACAACACCGAAATCAACACGCGCGTGGGCTGGTACTCCGACGGCGGGTGGAACGATGCGACGCCCTTTCCGCTGATTCAGGGCACAGACTGCTGCGGGGTCGTGTGCGCGGGTGCCGGGACCGAGGAATCCATCGTCGGTCGCCGGGTCCTGGTTCGATCGTGCATGCGTGTCGACGGATTCTCGTCGGGCGAGACGCGCTGGCTGGGTTCGGATATGGACGGCGCGTTCGCCCAGTTCGTCGTCGTTCCGGCGAGCGAGGTCTTCGTGGTCGATTGTGATTGGACCGACGCCGAGCTGGCGACCATTCCGTGTGCCTACGGCACGGCGGAGAACATGATCGCTCGCGCGGGAGTGCGCCCAGGGTCTACGGTGCTTATCACCGGTGCCTCGGGCGGAGTCGGTTCTGCTGCAGTGCAACTCGCCGCCCGACGCGGCGCGCGCGTGATCGGCGTCGCGAGCCGCGCCAAGCACGACCAACTCCGCGAACTCGGCGTCGACGAGGTCTACGGGCGCGACGCAGATCTGGTGGGCACCCTCGGCACGCGCAGCGTCGATGTGGTGATCGACAATGTCGCGGGCGACGGTTTCGGTCCTCTGCTCGACCTTCTCGTTCGTGGGGGAACGTACGTGTCCTCGGGTGCGATCGCAGGACCCCTCGTCGCCTTGGATCTACGGACGATGTACCTGAACGATCTGACACTCCTCGGCTGCACAGCGTGGGACGAGGACGTGTTTCCGAACCTCGTGTCCTACATCGAAGCCGGTGAGATTCGTCCGTTGCTGGCCGAGTCGTTTCCGCTCGAGCAGATCGCGGCGGCGCAGCAACGCTTCCTGGAGAAGGACCACGTCGGAAAGTTCGTGCTCGTTCCTCCCGTGGTTCTCGATCAGGCGTGATCTCCAGGCACACTGGATGGAGTGTTCGCCTCCCTCGCCCCGGCTCGCCGTCGTCTCGTGTTCGCTGTACTCGCTCTCCTCCTGGTCGGAATCGTCGCGGCAGTGGCTGCTTTCGTCGTCATGCGCCCCACGAGCGACCCCGTCGCGAGCGTCGACCAGTCCGTTCCCGGCCCGGTGTTGCTGGTCCCCGGGTTCGGCGGTTCCACCGAGTCGCTGGACGTGCTCGCGGCGGACCTACGGGATGACGGCCGCGATGCGACCGTCGTAGCCCTGCCCGACGGCGGCGTCGGCGACCTGACCGTGCAGGCGGGCACCCTGCGCGACGCCGTCGACGCGGCTCTGACTCGGACGGGAGCGACCTCGGTCGACGTCGTCGGCTATTCCGCCGGCGGGGTGGTCGCCCGGATCTGGGCTGCCGATCTGGGCGGTTCCGAGCAGGCCCGACGCATCGTGACCCTCGGCTCCCCGCACCACGGCACCCAGGTGGCGGCTCTGGCGGCCCAGTTCGTGCCCGACCAGTGCGCGGCCGCTTGCCAACAACTCGCCCCGGACAGCCCCGTACTCACCGCCCTGAACTCCGGCGACGAGACGCCCGAGGGCCCGCAGTGGGTGTCGATCTGGACCGAACTGGATCAGGTGGTGACCCCGCCGAACTCGGCTCGACTCGACGGCGCGATCGACATCCCCGTTCAGAGCGTGTGTGCGGACTCCACCGTCGACCACGGAAATCTGCCCCGCGATCCTCTCGTCGGCGCGATGGTCTCGGCCCAGTTGGACGGCGACTCCACCGTCGAGCTCGGCACAGCCGACTGCAGCCGTCTCAGCTCGTGATGTCCTTGGTCGTGAAGTTCGCCCACGCCGCTCCCAGGAGGACCACGACGTAGACGCCCTGTAGACCGACGCCGCGCATCAGGTCCCGCGTCGGCACCGGGTCGCGGAAGAGATCGACGAAGGCCAGCCAGTACCGCGTCGGAAGATACGGCGCGATGGCGTCGGCGGCGTCCAGCGTCAGCAGCAGCGAGCTGGCGATGAGGAACGCCAATGCGCCCAGCGTCGCGGCGAGCGGAGAGTCGGTCAAGGTCGACAGAAACAGGCCCATGGCGGCGACTCCGAGCATGGACAGCGTCACGTAGAGCACGGCGATGACGGTGCGCGCGGCGACCTGCTGATCGGTCAGCACCGTGCCGGACACGCTGGAGACGCCTGCCAACGTCGTGGTGTCGAACAGCGTCGTGCCGACGAAGTATGCGACAGCGGCAACGATGACCACGGCCAGCAGCACGAAGGCGGCCACCGAGATCAGCTTCGCCACCAGCAGCTTCGTCCGTCCCACCGGGCGGGCGAGCAGGTAGCGCAGGGTGCCGGCCTGGGCCTCCCCGGCGACGGCGTCGCCCGCGATGACCGACACCGCTACGGGCAGAAAGAGTGGCAGCACGATCGCGAGCGCGGCGAGCGGGAAGAGCTGGCCGTTGGTGAGTACCGCAGAGAGGAAGGCTGGGCCTTCGCCGGGCCGCGGACCGACATCGGTGAGGGCCAGCAGGCCCGCGACGATGGTGGGCAGCAGATTGAGCAGGAGTATGACGACCCACGTGCGGGGGCGGCTCAGCATCGCGCGCAGCTCGACGCCGATCATGCGGTCACCTCCGTCCGGGTGGAGCGGACGGGACCGTCGACTCGGTCGGCGCTGGTGCCGGTGGCGGCCAGCACGGACTGCTCCAGACTCATCTGCTGCGTCGTCAGCTCACTCACCCGCACCCCGCCTTCGACGAGTAGTCGATTGAGCAGGGCAGCATCCGGGTGTTCGATCACGAGCTGCTGCCCTTCACGGTGCATCACGGTGGCGTTCTGGACTCCGGAGAGCACCGTCACCGCGTCGGCCGGGTCGGGGGTGCGCACGAGCACCCGCCCGGTGGGCTGCTGGAACGCGGAGAGCTGATCCTGCAGAACGAGGCGACCCCGATCGAGCACTCCCACTCGGTCGCACAGTTGCTCCACCTCGGCCAGCAGGTGGCTGGAGAGGAACACCGTGGTGCCCTTTGCATGCAGGCCCAGGAGCAACTCTCGAATCTCCAGAATTCCCTGTGGATCGAGACCGTTGGTCGGCTCGTCGAGGATCAGTAGCTCGGGCGTGCGCATCAGTGCCGCCGCCAAGCCGAGGCGCTGTCGCATGCCGAGCGAGTACTGCTTGACCGGTCTGCGTCCCACCCCGCCGAGCCCCACCTGTTCGAGGGCCTCGCCGACGCGGGCGGTCCGGCTGCGACGGGAACCACCCGGCCCGGCCGCGTCGAGCAGGGTGAGGTTCCGGCGTCCGGAGAGGTTGGGGTAGGCGGCGGGGTTTTCGATCAGCGCGCCGACCCGGGGCAGTACGCTCCTGCGTCGCCGCGGCATCTCCTCGCCGAGTACCTGCATCTGCCCGGAGGTGGCCAGGACCAGCCCGAGCAGCATGCGCACGGTCGTCGTCTTGCCGGAGCCGTTGGCGCCGACGAAGCCGTAGATGTCGCCGGCACGCACGTCCAGGTCGACGCCGTCGACGGCCCGCACCGATCCGTAGCTCTTGGTCAGACCGGTCGTGCGGATCATGTGGCTGCTCCTTCGAGCTGCTGGGCGGCGGTGGCCAGGGTTTCCGCGGTGACGGTGCCGGAGAGCAGGTAGCGACGCCGGTCGGCGGTGGGCTCGGTGATCAGGACGTTGAGCGGGCCGATCGACAGTGCGACGCTGCCGCCGGCGACGATTGCGCCCGGGGCAGCCCGCAGTTGCTCGACGAGCCCGCGCGCGGCGCGGCGCGGCAGCGGAGCGGCGATCAACTCCGTCACACCGCGGCCGTATATTCCCACCGCAGCCTGGCCGCCGCGGTCCCTCAGACCGAGTCCGGACAGAGTCGACGGAAGACGGGCGGAGTCGATCCGGTCGGCGAACGAGGCGACGTCGAGACCGTCCTGCTGCTGCACATCGGTACCCGGCGGCGGGACGAAACGGACGGTAGCGGCGTCGGGGGTGGCGGAGGAGAAGTCGAGGAACGCGGTGCTGACGATTGGGCGAGCGGCCCCGTCGCCCAGCACGTCGACCTGCAGCGGCAGCCCAGTCTCCGGGTCGGCCCACACGTCGACCTCGGTGATGGTGCTCTGCGGCTCGCCGGGGATCAGCCGGAGACCGGGGGCGTCCAGGCCGGCAATCCGACGAGTCGGCAGCCGGGTGACCTCATCGGCGGTCGCCTCGCTGAGCAACCGCTGCCCGAGCTCCGGGGGCAGCAGGTCGGCTTGGCGAGGCAGGCGCAGACTCGGCTCGGGGACCGGGGTCACCACGGCCGTGTTCTGTTCGTAGTCCCAACTCCACAGTCGCGCCGGGCTCCGGTACAGACCGCGCTCTCCGGCGAGGCGCACGGTGTCGATGCGCCAGCTGTCCGGGCTTCGATACCAGGCGCGCAGGGTCGTGGTGTCGCCCAGCAGATCCGGTAGGCCGCCGAGTCCGTCGGTGACCGGCAGTGTGACGCCACCGACCGCTTGGGCGTAACCCGAATACGGGGTCGCGGTGGAGGACTGGACGCGAGAGAGCAGTTCGGCCGCACCGATGTCCGACGCGCCGACGGGCAGGCGCTCGACCACCGAGGGCGTGGCGACGAGCACGGCGACGCCGAGCATCACCGCCAGCCACCGCCACTTCTTGTGCACCTCTTCGACCGTACGGACGTACCCGTTGTGCTGCATGTGGGCGGTACAAAGCCCGCGGCTAGCCGACGAGCACGAACTCCACGAAACCGTAACTCACACCGTTGATCTGGAGTTCGATCGAGTGCGGGCCGGGGTAGTACTTCCGCGTGGTCAACGTCCGAAACGAGTGTTGCCGCGCAACGTCGATGGTCTCACCGGGCGCGATCGTTCTCGTCGTCAGCTTGAACGTCTTGCCTGTCATCCCGCCGTTGGCTTTTGTGTGGTGAACGATGTAGTCGATCGCGACCTTGGCCGGCTCGGTGCCGACGTTGCGGATCGAGGCTTCGAAGTGCACGCTGTCGCCGATCCGTAGCTCCGCAACGTCGAGGGTGGGGCCGTCCACGTCCAAGTCGGCCGGATAGAACCCGAGTAGCGCAAGTGCGTCACGGTGTCCGTTCTTGATCACCGTCCGAAGCGCATGTCGCACAAGCCGGTCGGTGTTCGCGTCCGGCGCGTCGAGCCACCGCTCAGCGGATCGGACGACCAGATCCGGAACGTCTCGGCTGAAGTCGTTGAGGTGGTTGGCGACAGAACGCCGAACGTAGTCACTGTCGTCCCGGTAGAGCTCATCCAGGATCGGCACCGTGACGCCCGGCCGCGCAAGAATCGCAGGGACGCGCACCGACCACGGCAGGTATGGGCGGGTACCTTCCGACGCCAGACGGCGCACGTGCTCGTCCGATGACTGCGTCCATTCGAGCGCGATCTCGAGCGCCCGATCCGCATCGGCTCGCAGAAAAGTGCGGATGGCGAACTCGGAGGTGAGTCGACCGGTGAGTTCGCCCAGCAGCGACATTCCGTCGTCGAACGCGGCGGATGTCTGCTCGTCCACGGCCTTCGATGCCACGGCGCTCGTGACCGGCCAGATCGACCAGCCCTGCAGATCCGGATCCTCGGCGGCCCGTCGGATGGTGCGAGCGAACTCCGCGTAGTCGCCGGGTAATCCCGCGAGAAGGGCATCGCGCAGTAGATCGGCGCGGGCCCGCAGCGCGAGCGGTCCCAACTGATCGACCGCTTCTTCGAGTACGGACAGATCTGCGCTCGGTGCTGCGGTCCGGATGGTTCGCAACAGCGTGCGGGCTGCATCCGGGCCGATGAGTTCGTCGGCGAAAGGCATGAGTGCTTCTTACCCGACGCGCTGCGCGCCGAGTAGGTCGATTGCCCGAATAGCGGCGCGTCGACCCTCGGCAGATGCCCGCAGCGGGGTCGCGAAAGGTTCGGTTCGGCAAAAACCGTCACATGGGTCGTTTGTATCCGATATACATACTCTCGGTCGCGGGGCTCAATCCCCGCGTCGTGGTATCCCCCTCGGCGTACGGAGAAATTTCATGGACATCTCTTCCTTCATTTCCAGCCTGCTCTCGACCGGCAGCAGCACTGGCAGCACGATCTCCGATATCCCGATCCTGCAGCTTCTCTCGTCCGGTTCCGCTTCCTGAGCGACCCCCGTATAGCAGGCCTCGTCGACGCGTCGACGAGGCCTGCTTTCGTGGATCAGCTCGGTGATTTCTTGCTTGTGCTTAGTTCTCGAACGTTTCGTCGGTGCGAGAAGGCCGGTGTGACCGACATCGACGTGCTTGCGACCGTCTGACCGGGTTACGAGGCGAGACCTACGCCCGCGCCAAGACGACGATGGCCGTGGGTGCGCCGCCGAGTGTGCTCGAACCTCAACCGATTCCGCCGAGCGCGGACTTGGCCCGCCGCTCGACAGCAGGTTGCGCAGGACGGTGAGATCACCAGGCCGACACCCTGCTGTCCCACTGTTGCAATGGCGACGGAAGGATTCGAATTGGGATAATCTTCGCAGATCATCAGTGCGCGGACACGCTGGTCGACTCCGGTTTTCGGTGGGGCGAGTATCTACTCCGATCCCGGTCGGCCCCGCGACGCACTGGGCTACAACCCTGGGGGGTCGCGTCATGCCCGTCTCGTGTACCGAGTGGAACCGCAGTGCGTGTCTACGATGTCGATTCGGTGAGGACGCGCTGTGAGTGGCTGGGTGTGGGTGGTGATCCTCAACGGGATCACCGCTACGGCGTACCTGGGGATAGTGCTGTTCATCGTCCGCGGACTGCTGCGGACCGGGCAGTTGCGGAACAACCGCCTGGCGGTGGCAACAGCGGCGATCTTTCTGACCTGCTCTGCGCACCACCTCATCCATGCAGTGCATCTGCTGTCGGGGTTCGACAGCCATGCATCGCATCTCGACTCCGGCGTGGGGATGCTCGACGCGATGCGGGAGACGATGGGCGACGGCCTCGACGTCGCGGTGACGGCGTCGACGGCTCTCGCCGGCGTGATCTACCTGGGGATGCGCCGCTTCTACGGCCCGTTGATCGGCTCGCCCTCCATGTTCGACGATGCCAGCGAGGCACGGTACCGACAATTGGCGGCGAACCTGCCGCACACCACGGTCTTCGTCGTGGATCCCGACTTGCGATTTGTGCTCGTCGAGGGGGCTGACCTGGTGGCGGAGGGCTACGACCCACATCGGATGGAGGGCCAACTGCTGCGTGACACCGTCTCGCCGGAGGCGTACGCCCGCCTCGAGCCTCATTATCGGTCGGCCCTCGCGGGTGAAGAGTCTTCTTTCGATACCGTCAGCCCCCAAACGGGCGCAATCTTTCAGGTCGAAGCAAGGCCGCTGCGCGATGCCTCGGGTCAGATCATCGGTGCGATGGTGCTCTCCGAGGACGTCACTGCCGAGCGCGAGTCCACCGCCGCATTGGAGCAGGCGCGCGCGTTTCGCGACGCGGTGTTGACCGCGTCGCCGGACATCACGACCATCACCGATGTGGACACCGGCCAGGTGACGTGGGCTTCTCGAAGCCTGCGGTCGCTGTTGGACGGGCAGCTCGGGGAGTGGGAAGTCGACGGACTTTCACCGAGGCACCGGCTCGGTCGCTCCGACGACCTCGACGACCCCGAGGATCATCTGGACGGTGCGGTGGCGGAGGACATCGGCGTCGTCCGAGCCGCGGACCGGCAGGCGGCGTCGCTGCCCGAGGGGGAAAGCATCACGATCCGCTATCGGGCGCGAGCTGCCGACGGTTCGTTGCGGTGGCTGTCGCGACGCACAACTCCGTTTCGACGGGAACCGTCTGGGGAGGTTGCGGAGGTGCTCTCGGTGGTGCGAGAGGTGACCGACGTCGTCGAGGCAGAGCTGGCGCTCGAGCGCGCAGCTCTGCAGGATCCGTTGACCGGGCTGCCCAATCGGATGCTGCTGCTGGACCGGATCGGCTCGGCGATCGAGCGCGGTGAGACCACCGGCGCTGCTGCAGCCGTGCTGTTCTGCGATCTGGACGGGTTCAAACGCGTCAACGACACCGGAGGTCATGCTGCCGGTGACGCAGTTCTCGTCGAGGTCGCTCGACGTCTGCGGTCGGTGCTGCGAGCCAACGACTCGATCGCCCGGGTCGGCGGCGACGAGTTCGTTCTCGTCGTCGATGCGCTGCCCGCCGAACGTGGTTCCGACAGGCTTGCGGGTGCCGGCTTGGCAGAGCGCGTAGCCGAGCGCATCCGAACGGTTCTCGCAGCTCCGATCGTGTACCAGGGCAGCCAGTATGTGGTGTCGGTCAGCGTGGGCATGGTGCTGGTTCGCAAGGGTGCCAGCGCGCAGGAAGTGCTGCGGGACGCGGACTCCGCCATGTACCGAGCCAAGCAGCTCGGTAAGGACCGGATCGAATTGTTCGACGACGCGCTGCGCGCGAACGCCCTCGAGCGTGCCTACATCGAACAGACCTTGCGGGGTGCCCTCGATCTCGAACACCGCGGTGGTGCGACACTGACCGTTGCCTATCAGCCGGTCTACGACCTCGGCAGCAGAGCGCTCACGAGCTTCGAGGCACTCGCGCGACTACGCGACGACGACGGCGCTGGAATCACACCGGACCGATTCATTCCCGTGGCCGAGGACACCGGACTCATCTCCGACCTCGGGGAGCGGGTGCTGGACGACGCGCTGGGCACTCTGGTGCGGTGGCGTGCGGCGAACCCGCCCGATTCGGAATCGGACATCCCCGTCACGATGGCCGTCAACCTCAGTGCCCGGCAGGCTCAACACATGGATATGGCCGCGGTGGTGGGCGCGGCTCTGGGGCGGCACCGAATGGCTCCGGCGGACCTCGTTCTCGAGCTCACCGAGTCGGTGCTGCTCGAGTCCGGGTCCTCGATGCTGCGTCAGCTCGGCGAACTGCGTGCCTTGGGTGTCGGCATCGCCATCGACGACTTCGGTACCGGATTCGCGAGCTTGCGGTACCTGGCCACGCTGCCGGTGAGCGCAGTGAAGATCGATCGATCGTTCACCGCCACGATGACCAGCGACGAGACGAGCAGCAGCATCGTCCGGGCGATCATCAATCTCTCCCGAGACCTGCATCTGGGATGCGTGGTCGAAGGGATCGAGACCCTCGCCCAACTCGACGCCCTGCCGAGTTCTGTTCAAGGGCAGGGTTATCTGTTGGGTAGACCGGACGAGATTCCGTCGAACAGCTGGGTCTCATAGCATCGGACGGGAAGGATTCACGACGGAAGGGCGTTGAGCATGGGTAATGGACGATGCTCTCTCTGCCCCCACTCGATTGTGGACGCCGTCGCGCGTCCTGATCACGCGATCCGCGTCCGAGCTTCCCCACACCGCGGAGATCGTTCGCCGGTGCGAAGCGGCGGGTGTGACCGACATCGACGTGCTGCCGGGCGACCGTCTGACCGGGTTACGCGGCGAGACCGAGCGAGAGACCTACGCGCGAGCCAAGACGACACTGGCTGTGGTGGTCGCACCACCGAGTGTGCTGAAACCGCAACCGATTCCGCCGAGCGCTGACTGGCGTATCGACCTGGCGAAAGGATGCCCTGCGCACTGCCAGTACTGCTATCTGGCGGGGTCATTGTCCGGGCCGCCCATCACCAGGGTGTTCGCCAACCTCGACGACGTCCTGGCCGGAATCGGTACCCATGCAGGCCGTGGCACCATTACCTCCGGCACCGAAGAGCGGGGCCACGAGGGAACCACGTTCGAGTTGTCTTGCTACACAGATCCATTGGGTATCGAACACGTGACCGGATCCCTCGCCGAGGCCGTGCGCAGAGTTGGGGCGGCGACTGTCGGTCAACGCCGATGACATCGCCCATCGATTCGAGGGTGGAACCGCGAGGATGCCTGCTCGGATCGAGGCGCTACGGCAGTTGGCGCTCGCCGGATATCGAATCGGGCTGACCATCGCTCCGATCATGCCCATTCCGGAGTGGCGCGAACAGTACGGGCGACTGCTCTCGAACGTCGCCGACGCGCTGCGCGGCGTTCCCGATCTGGACCTGACCGCCGAGATCATCACTCATCGGTTCACGCCGTCGAGCAAGGACGTGCTGTTGAGTTGGTACCCGGGCACGAAGCTCGAGATGGACGAAAGTGCCCGCGCAGCAAAGAGAAACAAGTTCGGCGGCGTGAAGTACGTATACCCGAAGGACACGATGTCGGAAATGCGGACGTGGTTTGTGAAAGAACTCGACTCCGTTCTACCCGAAGCGCAACTTCTGTACTGGACCTGACGAAGGCCGATCTCCCCCGCCGTGGGGTGAAGGTCGTTCTACGTCGCACTGTCGCGTAGTCGTCGTCGAAGAACCTGCACAGTTCGCGGCGAGTGGATCAGAGAGCGTCGAATCGATCTCGAGGATAGTGCCCCATGGGGTGGTGTAATTCGGATCGGTGAACCATCCGGTTCATGATCAACGAGTTGTGTTGTATGTTAGGCGCTTTCGAGCTGAGGTGTCAACGACTCAGCGGTCGTGTCGGTTGATA
>NZ_JALGQE010000017.1 GCF_022810405.1 Rhodococcus sp. ARC_M5 | reverse complement strand
ACATCGACTGGTTCAACAATGACCGCATCTCGCTACGTCTCGACGGCCTGAGCCCGGTGCGATACCGAGCCCAGGCCCTCGCAGCCTAGGATTTGCTTTAGCAGTCCAACCCACGGGGTCCAGTGCAGTGCAATGGTCCATTGACGCGACCGGTTCGAGTGCGGTCTCACGGAAAACGGGTCTCGCGGAAAACGGATCGGGCCGAACCTCTTGACGAAGGAAGGCTCAAGGGTCACTCTTGTCGTCAGGAGCACCCCCAGCGGTTCTGAAGCGCAGCGGCATCGGGCGTACGGCAGGCGACACGCTTTCGTCGAGTCAGCGCACGAATGGACCCCGGGTGCTACTTTTGATGCCCCCGTTGCGCTCTGCGCACATTTGGGGTACCTTTGGACGTTGCGCTGGCTGCCTCCTGTCCACCTCTCGATCGCTGTTACCCGAAAGCACGTTTTCGGGCCGCTGTGATGGGGATTCGGTCTGGTTGCACCAGCCGAAATTCGCCCCACATATAGCAAACAGATACAGCGGCGGTCGCACTGCACGAGCGACCCGCGTGAGGTGCTGGAAGGACGCATCTTGGCAGTCTCTAGCCAGACCAAGGCAGTTGTCGGAACACCGGGAGCCCCGAGGAGGGTTTCGTTCGCGAACATTCGCGAGCCGTTGGAGGTACCCGGTCTCCTCGATGTACAGACGGATTCGTTCGAATGGCTGGTAGGTGCGCAGAGTTGGCGTGACCGTGCCGCCGCCCGCGGAGACAGCAGTGTCGCCGGTGGACTCGAGGACATCCTGACCGAGCTCTCTCCGATCGAGGACTTCTCGGGCTCGATGTCTCTCTCCTTCTCCGACCCACGATTCGACGAGGTCAAGGCCTCGACCGATGAGTGCAAGGACAAGGACATGACGTACGCGGCTCCGCTGTTCGTCACGGCCGAGTTCATCAACAACAACACCGGTGAGATCAAGAGCCAGACGGTCTTCATGGGTGATTTCCCGATGATGACCGACAAGGGCACCTTCATCATCAACGGCACCGAGCGTGTCGTGGTGTCGCAGCTGGTGCGTTCTCCGGGCGTCTACTTCGATCATTCGATCGACAAGACCACCGAGAAGGACCTGCACAGCGTCAAGGTGATCCCCGGTCGCGGTGCATGGCTCGAGTTCGACGTCGACAAGCGCGACACCGTCGGTGTCCGCATCGACCGCAAGCGTCGTCAGCCCGTCACGGTGCTGCTGAAGGCTCTCGGTTGGTCCACCGAGCAGATCACGGAGCGCTTCGGCTTCTCCGAGATCCTCATGGCCACCCTGGAGAAGGACAACACCGCCGGTACCGACGAGGCGCTCCTCGACATCTACCGCAAGCTGCGTCCGGGCGAGCCGCCGACCAAGGAGTCGGCGCAGACCCTGCTGGAGAACCTGTTCTTCAAGGACAAGCGCTACGACCTCGCTCGCGTGGGTCGCTACAAGATCAACAAGAAGCTCGGCCTCAACTCGGGTCAGCCCATCGTGGCGTCGACCCTCACCGAGGAAGACATCGTCGCGACCATCGAGTACCTCGTGCGTCTGCACGCAGGTGAGACCTCGATGACCGCACCCGACGGCGTCGAGGTTCCGGTCGAGGTCGACGACATCGACCACTTCGGCAACCGTCGTCTGCGTACCGTCGGCGAGCTCATCCAGAACCAGATCCGCGTGGGCCTGTCCCGCATGGAGCGCGTCGTGCGCGAACGTATGACGACTCAGGACGTCGAGGCGATCACGCCGCAGACCCTGATCAACATCCGTCCCGTCGTCGCTGCGATCAAGGAGTTCTTCGGAACCTCCCAGCTATCGCAGTTCATGGACCAGAACAACCCGTTGTCGGGTCTGACGCACAAGCGTCGCCTGTCGGCACTGGGACCCGGCGGTCTCTCTCGTGAGCGCGCCGGCCTCGAGGTCCGCGACGTTCACCCGTCGCACTACGGCCGCATGTGCCCCATCGAGACCCCGGAAGGCCCGAACATCGGCCTGATCGGATCGCTCTCGGTGTACGCACGCGTCAATCCGTTCGGCTTCATCGAGACCCCGTACCGCAAGGTCGTCGACGGCAAGGTCACCGACGACGTCGATTACCTGACCGCCGACGAGGAGGATCGCCACACGCTCGCGCAGGCGAACTCTCCGGTCGACGATTCGGGTCACTTCGTCGAGGACAAGATTCTCGTCCGTCGTAAGGGTGGAGAGGTCGAGTTCGTCTCGTCCGACGACATCGATTACATGGACGTCTCGCCGCGACAGATGGTCTCCGTCGCGACCGCGATGATTCCGTTCCTCGAGCACGACGATGCCAACCGTGCCCTGATGGGCGCGAACATGCAGCGTCAGGCCGTCCCGCTGGTGCGCAGCGAGGCTCCGATCGTCGGTACCGGCATGGAGCTGCGTGCAGCTGTCGACGCCGGTGACGTCGTCATCACCGAGAAGACCGGTGTCGTCGAAGAGGTCTCCGCCGATTACGTCACGGTCATGGCCGACGACGGATCGCGCAAGACCTACCGGATGCGCAAGTTCGCGCGTTCCAACCAGGGCACGTGCGCCAACCAGCGTCCGATCGTGGACGAGGGACAGCGCGTCGAGTCCGGCCAGGTCCTCGCCGACGGCCCCTGCACCGAGAACGGTGAGATGGCACTCGGCAAGAACCTGCTGCTGGCGATCATGCCGTGGGAGGGCCACAACTACGAGGACGCGATCATCCTGTCGCAGCGCCTCGTGGAAGAGGACGTTCTCACCTCGATCCACATCGAGGAGCACGAGATCGATGCTCGCGACACCAAGCTCGGTGCCGAGGAGATCACTCGCGACATCCCGAACGTCTCCGACGAGGTCCTCGCTGACCTCGACGAGCGCGGCATCATCCGTATCGGTGCCGAGGTTCGTGACGGCGACGTGCTGGTCGGAAAGGTCACGCCCAAGGGCGAGACCGAGCTGACCCCCGAAGAGCGCCTGCTGCGCGCCATCTTCGGTGAGAAGGCTCGCGAAGTTCGCGACACCTCGCTCAAGGTTCCGCACGGCGAGAACGGAAAGGTCATCGGCATCCGCGTCTTCTCGCGCGACGACGACGACGATCTGCCTCCCGGCGTCAACGAGTTGGTCCGCGTCTACGTGGCTCAGAAGCGCAAGATCCAGGACGGCGACAAGCTCGCCGGCCGCCACGGCAACAAGGGCGTCATCGGCAAGATCCTCCCGCAGGAGGACATGCCGTTCCTGCCCGACGGCACCCCGATCGACATCATCCTCAACACCCACGGTGTTCCGCGTCGTATGAACATCGGGCAGGTCCTCGAAACCCACCTGGGTTGGATCGGCAAGACCGGTTGGAACGTGCAGATCGCCGCGGACGGCAGCAAGCCCGATTGGGCCGAGCGTCTGCCCGAGGAGATGCTGGCGGCTCCGGCCGACAGCAACATCGCCACCCCGGTGTTCGACGGTGCCAAGGAGAATCAGCTCGCCGGCCTGCTGGAGAGCACGATTCCCAACCGCGACGGCGAGCAGATGGTCGGCTCCGACGGAAAGGCCACGTTGTTCGACGGCCGCTCCGGCGAGCCGTTCCCGTACCCGGTGTCGGTGGGCTACATGTACATCATCAAGCTGCACCACTTGGTCGACGACAAGATCCACGCTCGTTCGACCGGGCCGTACTCGATGATCACGCAGCAGCCCCTCGGCGGTAAGGCGCAGTTCGGTGGACAGCGCTTCGGTGAGATGGAGTGCTGGGCCATGCAGGCCTACGGCGCCGCGTACACGCTGCAGGAGCTTCTCACCATCAAGTCGGACGACGTTGTCGGCCGCGTGAAGGTGTACGAGGCGATCGTCAAGGGCGAGAACATCCCGGAGCCGGGTATCCCCGAGTCCTTCAAGGTGCTCCTCAAGGAGCTCCAGTCGCTGTGCCTCAACGTGGAGGTGCTGTCCTCGGACGGCGCAGCCATCACGATGGCCGACGGTGACGACGAAGACCTCGAGCGTGCCGCAGCCAACCTGGGAATCAACCTCTCCCGCAACGAAGCTGCCACGGTCGACGACCTCGCTCAGTAGTTCTGTGGTCTGCCGGATCCGCCCAGTGCGGATCCGGCAGGCGTTCTTCTCATTTGCTCTTCCAGCACAACACCCATAACGGGGAAAGGAAGTTACGTGCTCGACGTCAACTTCTTCGATGAACTTCGCATTGGCCTTGCCACTGCGGACGACATCCGTCAGTGGTCCTACGGCGAGGTCAAGAAGCCGGAGACCATCAACTACCGCACGCTCAAGCCCGAGAAGGACGGCCTCTTCTGCGAGAAGATCTTCGGCCCCACCCGGGACTGGGAGTGCTACTGCGGCAAGTACAAGCGCGTCCGCTTCAAAGGCATCATCTGTGAGCGCTGTGGCGTCGAGGTCACTCGCGCCAAGGTGCGTCGTGAGCGCATGGGCCACATCGAACTGGCCGCTCCGGTCACGCACATCTGGTACTTCAAGGGTGTGCCGTCGCGTCTGGGCTACCTGCTCGACCTGGCTCCGAAGGATCTCGAGAAGATCATCTACTTCGCTGCCTACGTCATCACCACGGTCGACGACGAGCTCCGTCACAACGAGCTCTCGACGCTCGAGGCCGAGATGGAGGTCGAGAAGAAGGCCGTCGCAGATCAGCGCGACGCCGATCTCGAGGCTCGTGCGCAGAAGCTCGAAGCCGACATCGCCGAGCTCGAAGCCGAGGGTGCCAAGTCCGACGTGCGCCGCAAGGTCAAGGACGGCGGCGAGCGCGAGATGCGTCAGCTCCGTGACCGCGCGCAGCGTGAGCTGGATCGTCTCGAAGAGATCTGGACCACGTTCACCAAGCTCGCTCCCAAGCAGCTCATCGTCGACGAGCTCATCTACCGCGAGCTCATCGACCGGTACGGCGAGTACTTCACCGGTGCCATGGGTGCCGAGTCGATCCAGAAGCTCATGCAGACCTTCGACATCGACGCCGAGGCGGAGTCTCTTCGCGAGACCATCCGCAGTGGCAAGGGTCAGAAGAAGCTGCGCGCGCTCAAGCGTCTGAAGGTCGTGGCCGCATTCCAGGCCGGCCGTAACTCGCCGATGGGCATGGTCCTGGACGCTGTCCCGGTCATCCCACCGGAGCTTCGTCCGATGGTGCAGCTCGACGGTGGCCGTTTCGCGACGTCCGACCTCAACGACCTGTACCGCCGCGTCATCAACCGCAACAACCGCCTCAAGCGTCTGATCGATCTCGGTGCTCCCGAGATCATCGTCAACAACGAGAAGCGGATGCTGCAGGAGTCGGTCGACGCCCTGTTCGACAACGGCCGTCGTGGACGTCCGGTCACCGGACCGGGTAACCGTCCGCTGAAGTCGCTCTCCGACTTGCTCAAGGGCAAGCAGGGTCGATTCCGTCAGAACCTCCTCGGCAAGCGCGTCGACTACTCGGGCCGTTCGGTCATCGTCGTCGGCCCGCAGCTCAAGCTGCACCAGTGCGGTCTGCCGAAGCTGATGGCCCTCGAGCTGTTCAAGCCGTTCGTGATGAAGCGTCTGGTGGATCTGAACCACGCGCAGAACATCAAGTCGGCCAAGCGCATGGTCGAGCGTCAGCGTCCGCAGGTGTGGGACGTTCTCGAAGAGGTCATCGCCGAGCACCCCGTGCTGCTGAACCGTGCACCCACCCTGCACCGGTTGGGCATCCAGGCGTTCGAGCCGCAGCTCGTCGAGGGCAAGGCCATCCAGCTGCACCCGCTCGTGTGTGAGGCGTTCAACGCCGACTTCGACGGTGACCAGATGGCTGTCCACCTCCCGCTGTCCGCCGAGGCTCAGGCCGAGGCACGCGTGCTGATGCTGTCGTCGAACAACATCCTCTCGCCTGCATCGGGCCGTCCGCTCGCCATGCCGCGTCTGGACATGGTGACGGGTCTGTACCACCTGACGCGTCTCGATGCCGGTGCTGTCGGCGAGCGCGCCGACGCCAAGACCGACACGGCCGAGTTCGGGGCGTACTCCTCCCCGGCCGAGGCTCAGATGGCCGTCGACCGTGGATCGCTCACGGTGCAGTCGCAGATTCGGGTTCGTCTCACCACGCAGCGCCCGCCGCGTGACATCGAGAACGAGCTGTTCCCCGAGGGCTGGACCCGTGGCGAGGCATGGACCGCGGAAACCACTCTGGGACGCGTTCTCTTCAACGAGCTGCTGCCGGCGGACTACCCGTTCGTCAACGAGCAGATGCCGAAGAAGCGTCAGTCGACCATCATCAACGATCTCGCCGAGCGTTACCCGATGATCGTCGTCGCACAGACCGTCGACAAGCTCAAGGACGCAGGCTTCTACTGGGCCACGCGTTCGGGTGTCACCATCTCGATCTCCGACGTCCTCGTGCCGCCGGAGAAGCCGCAGATCATGGAGACCTTCGAGGCTCAGGCCGATCAGATCGAGAAGAAGTACCAGCGTGGCGCACTCGACAAGGTCGAGCGCAACTCCGCATTGGTCAAGATCTGGCAGGACGCGACCGAGCAGGTCGGTAAGGCCATGGAGGCCCACTTCCCCGACGACAACCCGATCCCGATGATCGTGAAGTCCGGCGCAGCCGGAAACATGACTCAGGTTCGCTCGCTCGCCGGTATGAAGGGCCTGGTGACGAACCCGAAGGGTGAGTTCATCCCGCGTCCGATCAAGTCTTCCTTCAAGGAAGGCCTGACGGTCCTCGAGTACTTCATCAACACGCACGGTGCTCGTAAGGGTCTGGCCGACACGGCGCTTCGTACCGCCGACTCGGGCTACCTGACGCGTCGTCTGGTCGACGTCTCGCAGGATGTCATCGTTCGGGAAACCGACTGTGGCACCGAGCGCGGCATCGTCACGACGATCGCCGAGAAGACGGCCGACGGCAAGATGATCCGCGACGCTCACGTCGAGACCAGCACGTACGCCCGCACCTTGGCGAACGACGCTGTCGACGAGAACGGCACGGTCATCGTCGCTCGTGGACACGATCTCGGTGACCCGGCCATCGACGCGCTGCTCGCTGCGGGCATCACGTCGGTCAAGGTTCGCTCGGTGCTCACCTGCACCACCGGCACCGGCGTTTGCGCCACCTGCTACGGCCGCTCGATGGCCACCGGCAAGCTGGTCGACATCGGTGAGGCCGTCGGCATCGTTGCCGCACAGTCCATCGGTGAGCCCGGAACCCAGCTGACCATGCGTACCTTCCACCAGGGTGGTGTCGCCGGAGATGACATCACCGGTGGTCTGCCTCGCGTGCAGGAGCTGTTCGAGGCACGTGTGCCGAAGGGCAAGGCTCCGATCGCGGACGTGTCGGGACGCATCCAGCTCGAGGACGGCGATCGTTTCTACAAGATCACCATCGTTCCGGACGACGGCGGCGAAGAGGTTGTCTACGACAAGCTCTCCAAGCGTCAGCGTCTGCGCGTCTTCAAGCACGACGACGGCACCGAGCGCCTTCTGGCGGACGGTGACCACGTCGAGGTCGGCCAGCAGCTCATGGAAGGTGCTGCCGATCCGCACGAGGTGCTGCGCGTGATGGGTCCTCGCCAGGTGCAGATCCACCTCGTCAACGAGGTCCAGGAGGTGTACCGGTCGCAGGGTGTGTCGATTCACGACAAGCACATCGAGACGATCGTGCGCCAGATGCTCCGTCGCGTGACGATCATCGACAGCGGCTCCACCGAATTCCTGCCCGGTTCACTCACCGAGCGCAGCGAATTCGAGTCGAGCAACCGTCGCGTCGTCTCCGAGGGTGGCGAGCCCGCAGCCGGACGTCCGGTCCTGATGGGTATCACCAAGGCGTCGCTGGCCACCGACTCGTGGCTGTCGGCAGCGTCCTTCCAGGAGACCACTCGTGTGCTCACCGACGCGGCGATCAACTGCCGCAGCGACAAGCTCATAGGTCTCAAGGAGAACGTCATCATCGGTAAGCTCATCCCGGCTGGTACCGGCATTAACCGGTACCGGAACATCACGGTGCAGCCGACCGAAGAGGCACGTGCCGCGGCGTACGCGGTGCCGTCGTACGACGATCAGTACTACAGCCCGGACGGCTTCGGCCAGGGAACCGGCGCTGCAGTGCCGCTCGACGACTACGGTTTCTCCAACGAATACCGCTAGAGCGACTTCGTCGCACGTGAGCAGAACTTCGTAGCCCACTACGAATTTCCGCTCACGACGACAGAGCCAGCAGCCAAAGCCCCGCATCGACTTCGGTCGGTGCGGGGTTTTGTCGTATGAGACCTCGGCGGTGAGTTTCCGGCGTGACGCGAGTCCGTACCGACATGACCAACCAAACACCCAGCACCATCGTGAACATCGGCGTGGCCATGTTCACCGTCGCGGACCAGGACAAGGCCCTCGAGTTCTATTCACGTGTGCTCGGCTTCGAGTTGCGCGATGACACGCGTTTCGGCCCCGAGGGCGAGTATCGGTGGGTCGAGGTGGCACCGCCCGGTTCGACGGCGCGGCTCGCCCTGAATCCGCCGATGGGTGACTCGCCCGGCGGGTCCTCGATCGGTGTCGAAACACCCGACGTCGGGGCGGAACATGCGCGACTGAGCGCGATCGGCGGTGTCGATATGGACGCAATCTCCGGGACAGAGGACGGAGCTCCGCCCATGTTCGTACTTCGTGATCCCGACGGCAATATGGTGTGGGTCGTTCAGGCCTGACGCTGGGGAGGCCCATCTTCAGCGCATTGCCGGTACGGCGAACTTCGTCGTCTCGGGCTCGGCGCGGGGTTTCGACGGCTATCGTTGCCCAATGCGAAAGACTGTGCTCGTGCTCGCGATGGTCATGGCGTGGATCGTCGCGGGAGCCCTCCCGGCCGGTGCGGCACCCGGTGATGAGCCTTTGTGGTCCGGCGATTATTCGTTGATGCGGTTCGCAGCGAGCAAGACCGGCACGAGCGCGGCGGCGTCGCAGCGCGAACCGGATTTCTCCAACGTGTACACCTTCGCCTCCGACTGCACCGATGGAGAGTGCGTCGCCTCCGTTGTCGCCGGTCCACCACCGGCGAACGAGTCTCTCCAGAACCGCCCGATCGACTACATCTGGGACGGAACGAGTTGGGTGCACACCTATGACTGGGTGTGGGATTGCTTCAAGGGCGAAGGCGTTCCCAAGGACTACAACGATGCCCGCTCGGTAGCCACTTACACCCCGCAACCCGACGGCAGCTTGACGGGAGTATGGGAGACCACGATCTACGGCGGCTACTGCGACGGCACCGTGGTCATGAACGTTGCTGCGTACCCTGTCCCGGCGATACCCGTCCTGCCTCCGATGTTCGGTAGTAGCTGACCGGGAGAGTCTTTCGTCTGTTCACTTTGCCGTTCGATCGATGACGGGCACAGTTCGCCCTGGTGCGAAACCCTCGAACGATGGTGAGACGGGCTAACGAGGTACGGATCGGTCAGGACATCTCCTTGCGGGCGGGGGCCACGCGTCGACAGTTCCTGACGTGGAGTGCGTTGGTGGGAGCGCTGGCGTTCACTCCCGAACTCGCAGGAACCACAGCGACAGCGGGTGCGCAGTCCGTGGTGACGCCCGATTACCCGTTCCGTCTCGGCGTGGCATCCGGCGACCCACTGCCAGACTCGGTGGTGCTGTGGACCAGGCTCGCCACCGATCCTTTTGCCCCGCTGGGTGGTATGACTCCCGGCGTTGTGCCGGTGCGGTGGCAGATCGCGGCGGACGAGAACTTCGCGCAGATGACCCGCGAAGGCATCGAGCTCGCCACCGAGTTCGACGGCTGGTCGATACACGTCGACGTCCGGGGCCTGGAGCCGGCTCGTGAGTACTTCTATCGCTTCCTCGTCGGCCCGCACGCCAGTCCGGTGGGACGCACCAAAACGGCACCGGCACTGGGTCAGCCGCTCAGCAGGCTCGATTTCGCGTGGGCCTCGTGCCAGAAGTGGGAGGACGGCTACTTCGGCGCGTACCAGGATCTGGCGGCGTCGAACCTGGATGTGGTGTTCTTTCTGGGCGACTACATCTACGAGTACGCCATCAAGGACGAGGGCGCACGCAAGGGCGAGCCACGCACCGAGTCGGCGGCTCGAGAAACCATGGTGCTGGGCGACTATCGGGATCGGTATGCCCTGTACAAGGCGGACGAGAACCTCGCTGCCGCTCATGCCTCGGCACCGTTCGTCTCCGCATTCGACGATCACGAGGTGGACAACAATTGGGCCTCGCAGATCAGCCAAGACGATGACGATCCGAAGCAGTTCCTGTTGCGCAGAGCCGACGCGTTCAAGGCGTGGTGGGAGAACACCCCTGTTCGTGCGAATCTGAAGCCCGTCGGGCCGGACATGACGGTCTATCGCCGGTTCTCGTTCGGCGATCTGGTGGATTTCTCGGTGCTGGACACGCGGCAGTACCGCAGCGATCAAGCGCACGGGGACGGCGAGCATGCGCAGGACGCCGAGACGGCTGATCCGTCCCGCACCATAACCGGTGCGGCACAGGAACAATGGATTCTCGACGGGTTCGCATCACCGTCGAGGTGGAACTTCTTGGCGCATCAGACGGTCATTTCCGATCTGGCCCGCGGACTCGGCAGCGATCGCAAGGTCGGGATGGATCCGTGGAGCGGATACGAGGCCTCGCGGCATCGCATCCTGGACGGGGCTCGGGATCGTGGCACGAAGAACGTCGCGTCGATCGTCGGCGACATTCATCGCACGATCGTGTCGGAACTGCGCCGCGACTACCAGGATCAGGCGTCGCCGATCCAAGGTGTGGAGATCGCGACCACGTCGATCGCGTCGGGCAAGGACGGCGCCGATGTCGACACCGCTGGTGCGGCCATCGCCGAAGCCTCACCGCACGTCAAGTACGGCAACGCTCGACGCGGCTATCTCCGCAGCACGCTGACGAACACCGAATGGCGTTCGGAGGTCAGGGTTCTCGATGCGGTGTCGACGCCAGGCAAGGCGGTACGCACAGCCGCGACCGTCACCGTCCCCGAAGGCCGCCCCGAGATTCAGCTCGGTTGACGCCGACGGTCACTGACGAATCGCGAACATCGGCATTGCAAGCCCGAGCAGCATCACGGTGAACAGGAACCATGCCGCGCCTTGCCAGATCGGCCAGGTGCCACCGGCGCGGTAGGACTTGTATCCCAACGTCAGAGCCCCGATGCCGCCGAGGAAGCACACCGCAGGAACCGACGCGGCCAACACCGGATTGGTGCGGTCGACGAGGAGGAACACCGCGGTCAGCGCCGCGGCCACCGCTACGACGCCGGCAGAGTATCCCGCAGCTTTGCGGAGGGCACCGGGGTCGCTCCAGCGCTTCTCCACGTCGCGGTCGGCGATGGTGCGTTCGGTCGGATCGTTGACGGGCATATCTGTGGGCTACCCGTTCGGCGCGGGTCTACCCATTTCGAGTGGTCAGCGCCCGTCCGCGATGATCTGTGCCACGTTGCGCTCGGCGAGCGCAGTGATGGTCAGCGACGGGTTGGCGGCTCCGGTGCTGCCGGGAATCAGTGCACCGTCGACGACGTAGAGCCCGGGGTGGCCCTTCACGCGGCCGTAGCCGTCGGTGACGTCGCCCAGTACTGCGCCGCCGAGGGGGTGGGCGGTGAAGGTGTCGTCGACGTCGCGGGTGAACGGTTCGGCCGCGACGACGGTACCGCCGGCCTGCGCCATCCGATTCTGTACTGCGCGTAGGGCCTCGACGGTGTCTCGGCTGCCGCCCTTCGGCCAGTTCAGCGTCAATCGGTTCGTGGCGGAATCGAATCCGAAGTTCCCGCGCAGTGGATCGATGGTCATGCCCAGTGAGCCGATGAAACCCAGGTTCGTCGGAACGCCCGGCACATACCAGTTCTCGACGGTCAGCGGCAGTCCCGAGTCGTCGACGATGCGGGACGCGCAGGGCGCTCCCTGCGGTCCGGCGGACATCGGCCCGAGGGAGCGGGTCATCGACGCGTCGCCGTTGGTGCCCCAACCGGTGCCGACGAATTCGTTGAGGTTCGCCAGCGCACCGGTGGTGCGGGCCCGCATCAACAGCTCGGTGGTGCCGATGGATCCGGCTCCGAGAACGAGAGTGTCGCAGGTGACGGTACGGGTCTCGACGACGTTGCCGAAGGGGTCGAGTCGTTCGATCTCGACGCGGTAGCGGCCGCCGGATTCGGAGCCGATCGCCGCTACGCGGTGGCTGTGACATACCGTCGCTCGGCCGGTGGCCTCGGCTTGGGGGATGTAGTTCTGCGTCAGGTCGTGCTTGGCGCCGTTGGAGTTGCCGAAGGTGCTCGCACCGACGGTCGCGGACGGCCTCGAGCGGCCGCCGATCTCGTCGCGGACGACGTTCCAGTTCCAGTTGCCGTCGACTGCCTGAGGGGTGAAGCCTGCCCGTCGGGCGTGGTCGTCCCAGGTGCGCGAGTGTGCGAAGTTCGGGCTGTTGTAGACGTCCTCGGGCATCGGCGACGGCCGGAGCATCGAGCGGGCCTTGGGGTACCAGGTGGCGGCCATCTCGTCGTAGTTCAGTCGTCCGCCGAAGGAGAGGTCGAAGAACTTCTTGTCCGGGGCGATGGTGACGCCGGTGTAGACGATCGACCCGCCGCCGACGGCCGCGCCGCGCCAGACCGAGAGGTTCTCGTAGCGCGTGGTGTCGAGTACGCCGCCGAAGAGGTCGACCGGTCCGACGGGCATGCCGGTGATGTTGGTGAACGAGGTCTGCTGCCACAGTCCGCGACCGTCGGCGGTCATGTCGGCGGTGAAGATTTCGCGCCACGGGTCGCGTGGCCAGCGCAGTCCACGTTCGAGGACGGTCACCTGGGTGCCGGCCTGCGCCATCCGAAGGGCGGCGGCACTGGCACCGAATCCGGAGCCGATGACGAGAACGGAGGAATGATCCGGTGGACGCGGGGGATCGGCGAACAGTTCGGGAACCAGTGATCGGATGCGGTCGGCACCGATGGGGAGTGCACCTGCTGTGGGCGAGCCCGCCATGCCGGCCGAGTTCAGGACCGGAGCGGCGGCAGCGCCGAGCATTCCGGCAGCGGCCAACCGCAGCAGTTGCCTTCGGTTCACGGAAAGTCCCCCTACTTGACTCACGGACAGCGTTGTCGATTGTGTCGTGTTTGCCGCGAGAAAGCGAACAGTTCGGTCGGTCTCGAGGATGCTTCCCAGCTCGGCCTCAGGTTTGCCTGTCAGACTCCGCTCATGGTTTCGGCATCGGTGGCTCTGTTACTGCTCGTCGCAGCGGTACTCGGCATCATGGCGCACCTTGTGGACGCGCGGGGCCAGGGGATGCTCGTTGCCGCGTCGTTGGCACATGTCCTCATGCTCGCCGCGGTGCCGGGCACTGCTCTCGCGGCGGTGGCGTTCGGGTGGTGGGGGCTGGCGGCAGGCGCGGCGGTACTGGCAGGCGCGGTCGCGACCCAGCTTCCACTGCGACGGCGCAGATTCGCACAAAGATCCGACGAGTCGAACCTGACAGTGCTACACGCCAACATCTGGCTGGGTCAGGCCGATCTCGACGCGTTGGTCGCTCTGATCGAGCAGCACCGACCCGACGTGCTCACTCTCGTCGAACTGACGCCCGAGGCCGAGGCCCGTCTACGCCCGAGACTGTCCGAGTCGTTGCCACACGCGTACGTCAGCGCTGCGCCCGGCGGCGAGGGTGCCGGAATCTACAGCCGCTTCCCGCTCGTCGACGAGCAGCGCCACGACGGTTTCGTGACAGAACTACTCTCCGCGCGGGTGGAGATGCCGGGCCGGCCCCTGGTGTTCGCGGTTCACCCCGTGCCGCCGTGGCCGAGGGAGCCGTCCGAATGGGTCCGTGAACTGGGGCTGTTGCGCCAGCTCTTGGCCAAGATCCCCGTCGACGACGGTCCCGTGGTGGTGGCGGGCGACTTCAACGCGACGCAGGATCATCGGCGGTACCGAGATCTACAGGACGGCCGCTTCGTCGATGCGGCGGTGGCCACCGGGGCGGGCATGCTCAGGACGTACCCGGCACACACCTGGTACCCGCCCGTCATCGCCATCGACCATGTACTGGTGGCAGGGCCGGCCGTTCGATCGGTCGAGGCAGTGACGATCGTGGGTTCCGACCACCGTGGCATCCTGGCTCGGCTGCAGCTCCGGCCCTAGCGTCAGGACTGTGCGGGCAACTGCTGCACCGACCACGTGTTGCCGTCGGGGTCGGCGAAGTACACGAACGTGCCCCAGCCCTCGTCCTTGGGCGGATCGATGTTCAGGCCCGCTGACGTGAGGTGCTCGTAGGCCTGCTGGACGTCGTCCACGACCATCAGAATCCCGGCCCCCTTGCCCGGCTCTGCGTCGGTGATGCCCTCGCCGATCGCGATGGAGCACGCCGAGCCCGGGGGAGTGAGCTGGACGTACCGGATGCCGTCCCAAGGGCGAGTATCGTGGTCGGCGACGAAGCCGATCGAGACGTAGAAGTCCTTGGCGCGATCGACGTCGGTGACGGCCAACGTGACGAGTTCGATCTTCATAGTGAAATTCATGAAGCAATGATGAGCGCCATTGCGGACATATCCGGTCCGCTATGACGCCTCGTCGAAGAATGTTTCGAGAATTCTTCGTCCGTCCTCGGCGACGCGAGCCAGAACCTGTGCGCTCGGTGCAGTTCCCGCTGGCATGTGCGCGTCGAGCATCGGTTGCTGCGCAGGTGTGAGCTCGACGTGGAACTGCACACCGAGCCCGCTGCCGAACCGGAACGCCTGATTCCGGTAGAGATTCGAGCTCGCCAGGAGCACAGCCCCGACGGGCAGGTCGAACGTATCTGTGTGCCAGTGAACGACCTGGATTCGATCCGGTCCGAAGATCGGTTGGCCGGCCTCTGTCGCAGTCACCTCACCGGCACCCAACTCCGCAACCGGACCCCGATACACCGCACATCCCTGAGAGGCCGCGAGCAATTGAGCACCGAGACACACCCCCAGCACGGGAATGTTCCGCTCTAGACACTCGGCAATCAATTCGCGTTCGGCCCGCATGTGAGGGTGAGCGACATCGCCCCACGCATCCACCGGTCCGCCCAGCACAACCAACCCCGTGACCGCGTCGGCTGGGGGCAAGGGGACCCCACTCGCCGCCGCGACCACCGTGTACTCGATTCCGCGCTCGGTCATGATCGTCCCGATCAGCGCCGGGCCTTCGGCATCGACGTGCTTCACCACCCACCAACTCATACCCAGAAATATGCCCGACGCCTCGGCGGTTGTCCTAGCTGTGTTGCTTTCGCTTCTCGACAGGTCCCGCACTCGATCCGGAATGGACGACGCCTCAGCACTCCGTCATTCCGTCGAGCGGGCAGTGCATGCAGAGAAGATCGGGCTACATCGGTTCTGGGTGGCCGAGCATCACGGCGTACCCGGCATCGCGTCGGGGGCACCTGCGGTTCTGGCGGCCGCGGTGGCGTCGCGTACCTCGCGCATTCGCGTCGGATCCGGCGGGGTGATGCTGCCCAATCATCAGCCTCTGGTCGTCGCCGAACAATTTCTGATGCTGGAGTCCCTCTTTCCCGGCCGGATCGATCTCGGCGTCGGCCGTTCCCTCGGTTTCACCGAACCGGTCCGGACCGCATTGCGCCGAGACCGTCACGCGCCCGATACCTTCGAGGCCGACATCGCCGAACTGCGTTCGTATCTCGACGGTTCGGCACCGGTGACGGCGCGGCCCGCTGTTCCGTCTCCGCCGGTGTTCGTTCTCGCGACCGGAGCCGGTCTCGAGGTTGCCGCCCGCGCCGGGCTTCCGGTCGTCGTCGGTGGACCGGTGCTCCAACGCGATGACCCATTGGCGTTGTATCGCAAGAACTTTCGGTCTACGGCGACCAATCCCGAACCGTACGTGATCGTTTCGCTCGACGTGACGATCGCAGCCGACACCGAGGAGGCGCGTCGGCTGGCCGTCCCGGAGGCGTGGGCGATGGCCAGGTCCAGACGAGAGGGTGAGTTCCCGGCTCTCGAGCCGAAGCCGGAGATCGATGAATCGCAGTGGACGCCGCAGACGCGCGACAGAATCGAGGCGTCCCTCGCGTCGAGCATCCTCGGCACCGCCGAGCAGGTCCGTCCTCGGCTGGAGGAGGTTGTCGAGCGCACCGGTGCGGACGAGATCATGTCCTCGACATCCACGTACGATCGCGCCGAATTGTTCGAGGCCGATGCCGCGTTCGCTCAACTCGCAGGGGTGGCGGGCTGAACCGGTGCCGTGGGTTTGGTAGGTGCTGTCGCGGCGAGTGCTGCCACCAGGTCGCGCTGAATGTCGGTGGCGGGCACGGTCGCGTCGACGACGGCCGATACCGGTAGCCGCAACCGACGGTCGGCTTCCGTGCGGAAGACCAGGCCCGTTCTGGGGGTGCTGTCGGCGGTGCTGGCATACAAGATGGACCAGCATTGCGGGTGGTTGAGGAGTTCGGCGCTGGCGGTGTGATCGGACGCCACGGGCGGGCCGAAGCTCAGCGGCAGTCCGCTGCGCTTCATCTCGCGCTCGATCACCCGGTGCAGCAGAATCTGCTCGCTGCGTTTGGGCAGCAGCAACGGGTAGTCGGCGAGCTGGCTCAGGCTCGGGTTGTCCTCCCCGGCGAGGGGATGGCCCTCGGCGAGCACGACGACGAGGTCCTCTGTCCACAATTCGGTCACGTGCAGGCCGGAGCGTTCGACGCTGCCGCGGATCAGCGCCACCTGACAGTCCCCTGATGTCACCGCTTCGATCTGTTCTGCGAATCGTTTCAGGACGAAGTCGATCTCGGCGTCGGGGTGGCGCTCGCGTACCGCGACGATGGCGGCGATGGCGTTGGCCGCGAACGTCATGTTTCCGGTCAGGCGAAGTTGGTTTCGCTTACGCGTCGTCAACGCCAGGGCAGCCTGCTCGAGCTCCACCATGTGCCGGGCGATGGAGACCAATTGTGCTCCGACAACGGTCAATCGGACGGTACGAGAGGTCCGCTCGAACAGGGGCTCGCCGATCTCTCGTTCCAGCTTGGAGATCTGCAGGCTGATCGCCGATTGCGAGACGTAGCAGCGCTCGGCAGCGCGCGAGAAGTTCAGTTCCTCCCCGACCGCGAGGAAGTACTTCAGTTGCCGCAGTTCCATGAACACATCCAATCATGAGTTCTACTCATGGATGCTATTTCAACTTCCGCGTTGATAGACCACCGAGGTCGGAGTTTCATGGAGGTAGTTCTTCGTTATGGGAAAGACTCGAGCCGAAAAGGGAAGTGCTGTGCAAACGTACGACGTCGTCATCGTGGGATCGGGATTCGGAGCATTGGCCGCCGCCAAGTCTCTGGGCAAGGCCGGTGTGACGTTCTCGCTGATCTCCAGCACCACCGAGCACCTCTTTCAGCCGTTGCTCTACCAGGCCGCCACCGGCATGCTCTCGACGGGTGAGATCGCCCCGCCGATCCGACGCATCCTCGCGCAGTACGACTCCGCCGACGTCCGTCTCGGACGCGTCGTCGATGTCGATCCCGAGGCTCACCAGGTGACCTACGTCGGCGGTGGCCAGAGCCACACCATCGGCTTCGGCCGTCTCATCGTCGCCACCGGTGCCACCCAGGCGTACTTCGGCCGCGACGAGTTCAAGGACCGCACGTTCGCCCTCAAGACCGTCGACGACGCGATCGCTCTGCGTGAGCAGATTCTGAGCTGCTACGAAACCGCGCACCTGACCACCGATCCGGCTGCCCGCAAGGAGCTGTTGAGCTTCGTCGTCGTCGGTGCCGGCGCGACGGGTGTCGAGCTGGCCGGTCAGATCAGGGACCTCGCGCACCGCTACTTCGCCGGATCGTTCAAGGACATCGAACCCGACGACGTCACGGTGACCCTCGTCGACGGAGTCAAGGAAGTGCTGCCCGCATTCGGCGGCAAGCTCAGCGCGTACGCCCGCACGAAGCTCGAGAAGTCGGGCGTCGACGTCGTCACCGGGGGCATGGTCACCGATATCGACGACGACGTCGTGACGGTGCAGGACGTGGATACCAAGACCTCGCGGACGTACCCGGCCAAGACGGTCATCTGGTCGGCGGGAGTGCAGGCCAGCGATCTTGCGGCCACCATCGCGGAGCGCACCGGATGCGAGACCGACCGTGCCGGAAGGCTTCTCGTACACGACGACCTGACGGTCGGCTCGGCGAAGGACATCTACGCGATCGGCGACGTGACGTCGTTGAACAAGCTCCCCGGCCAGTCACCCGTGGCGATGCAGCAGGGCAGGCACGTGGCGAAGATGATCATCGGCAAGGTCGACGCCGGAACTCCGTTCAAATACACCGACAAGGGCAGCATGTCGATCGTCGGCCGATTCAGCGCTGTCGCACGGCTGTTCGGCAAGGTCGACATGTCGGGACCGATCGCCTGGCTCATGTGGCTCGCCGTGCACCTGATGTACCTGGTCGGCTTCCGCAACCGCTACGTCGCCGTGGTGTCGTGGATGACCTCGTACATCGGCGACAAGCGACCGCACTTCCAGTACACCGATCACTCCGCTTCGGCAACCGAGCTGACCGGCAAGACCTCGGACGAAGAGCGAAAGGCCGCCTAGCTGCTCACCAGGCCGTTGCGGTAGGCCCAGATCACCACGTGGACTCGGGTATTGACGTCGAGTTTGCGGCAGATGTTCCCAACGTGAGTTTTGACCGTGCTCTGTTCGAGCTGCAGTGCACGGGCGATCTCGTTGTTGCCCAGGCCCTTCGCCAGCAGTTGAACCACTTCCATTTCGCGCAGACTCAGGTCGTGTTGCGGTGCAACGGGAGTGGTTCGACTCGTCTTGCCCCGGCGCGCGAACTCGGCCATCAAGCGCGGGGTCAGTCGTGGGGAGAGCGCCGCCCCGCCACCGGCCACGGTGACCACTGCGTCGGCGAGTTCGTCGGGATCGGTGTCCTTGAGCAGGAATCCGGCTGCCCCGCTGTCGAGGGCGGCGAACACGTACTCGTCGAGATCGAACGTGGTGACGACGATGACGCGAACGCTGTCGAACTGCCCCAGTATCTCTCGCGTGGCGGTCAGCCCATCGCCGTTCGGCATCCTGATGTCCATCAGCACGACGTCCGGCCGCAGTATCGATACCTGGTGCACGGCATGCTGTCCCGAGCTCGCGTGCCCGACGACCTCGATGTCGGGATGGCCGGCGAGGAACAGCTCGAATCCCTGCCGAACCACGGGCTGATCGTCGGCGATGAGTACGGTGATCATGCTGGTATCTCGATCATACGAACAGCTCTGGGGGCCGAGAGATCATTCCGCCCATGGGCAGTCGAGCGCGCACGGTCCACGTTGTTCGGTCGTCGGACAATCCGGCATCGAGGGTTCCACCGAGCAGTGCGGCACGCTCCCGCATTCCCGGGATGCCGAAGCCCTGACCCGGGGACTCGCGCAGTTCGGAGCCGGCCGGTGGCATCGTATTGGTGACGGTGACCTCGATGGCCGACAAACGATCGCATACTTCGACGCGCACATCGCAGTTCGGCGCGTGGACTCGGGCATTGGACAACGACTCCTGAACGATGCGGTAGCACGTCAGTTGCACGGCGCTGTCTGTTCCACTTATCTTGTCGGCATCGCCGAACACGTCGGCGTCGATGGACGCGAACGAGATTCGTGACTGTTCGATCAGTTCGGCGATGTCGGAGATCATCGGTTGCGGTGCACGGTCGGTGTCGCTCGGTCGCAGGATGCCGACGATCTGACGCAGGCTGTCGAGGGTGCGCTGGCCGTGTCCGATTGCGCCGGTGAGTAGTTCGCGTGCCTGCTCGGGGTTGCTCGTGATGAGCGTCTTCGATGCCTTGGCCTGGATCAGCATGCCGGTCAGGTGGTGAGCCGCGACGTCGTGCAGTTCGCGTGCCATGGTCTTTCGTTCGTTGTCCAGGGTCTCGTCCAATCGCCTCCGGTGTTCGAGTTCGGCTCGGTCGAGTGCAGCCTCGCTCTCGAGTTCCTGCGCGCGGTTCCGGGCGATGTACTTGCCCAGTGCGATGAGCACCGTGTAATTGATGGCGAGATTCGCGATCTGCTCGGTGATCACTCCGATCGTGCCACCGGGACCGGTGTCGACGCTGACAGCGATGTCGAGGATCAACCCGACGGCGATGGGGGCGAACAGGCGTGGCCCGGTCACCCGAATTGCCAAGGCCGCGATGGCAAACCAGTACAGCGGGGTGAACCCGAGAGTTCGGTCCGGCAGAACCAGGATCAGGGCGACGCTGATCGCTACCACCGACAGGTAAGCCGTGACCGGAAACGATCGGCGCACGCACGTCACCGCGGTCATCGCCAGCAGGGCAACGACACTCACTGCGATCAAGGGTGGGCTGCCGACGAGTTCGTCTCCGGTGTCACCGACCATGCCGGTGGAGAGTTGGAATCCGGCGTAGACGAGCGTGGCCAGAAGCATCTCGATCGGCAGCACCACGGGATTGCGTGGTCGCCAGGACGGGCGAAGTGTGCGCAGCACGCGGTGAAAACCCAGCACTCGGGAATCACCCAGCATCAGAGTCGACTCCGTTCTCCTGCCGCATCTTTCGAGTTCGTGTTCTTCTTGCCGACCACCCACAGCGGTCCGGTGACGAACCAGAAGAAGGTGATGACGCCGAGCGGCTGGATCACGGTCTTCAGTGCTGCTGCCTGCTGCGAGTCTGCCACGGTATAGGCCAGTGCGTAGGTGATCACCAGCGCGATAGCGGCAGCGATCAACCACTTCACGAATCCCCGGATCTCGTTGCGGTAGGCCTGCGGACCGGCTTTCGGGGGCTTGACAGGTGCGGGTCCGCCGGCGAATCGGTGCGCGAAGCGCACGTCGAGCCAGGCCACCGTCGAGTGCGCGAACACGACGGTCCAGCCGAGATAGATGCCGGCGAGGCGGTGCGCAAATTCGACATCTCCGCCCCGGTGCAGATCGAGCGCCACAGCCGCGATCAATACGATGTCGAGGACCGGGAGCAGGGCGAGCGTGATCGTGCTGGCGCGTCGCATACGCGCCAGGTAGCGCAGGCACAGGCCACCGATCACCAGAACCCAGAAGCCGACCTCGCAGATCGCGATCGTGAGCAGAATCGGATTGTTCATGGTCCTGATCTCACCGCAGCCGACGTGCGCGCGGTACCCCCGCGGAGGCGTCGTACCTGGTGGTTCGGCCGAAGGTACGACGCTGCGCTCCACCGAAAGTCGTAGCCGACCGCGCTACTGTGGAAGTACGCATACAGGACATACGAAACCCGGGAGTCGACGATGGCAGGCAAGAAGATCGACAGAGTGCACGCACAGTCCGCGCTGGAGACAGTTCGCGAGAATCCCGGCATTGCGTTGATCGCTGCCGCGCCCGCATTGGTGGTGCTGGCTCTGGTGTGGTGGCTGCTCGGATTCCCCGCCGCGTTGATTCTGCTGATCGCCGCAGGTGGGGCCGGCTACCTGTACCTCAGGAACCGCTAGTCAGGATTCCGGGCGGGTCTCTTCGACGCGGGGGATGCAGAACTCGGTGATGGTGGCCGTCCCTGCCGCCACCTGTGCCCAGGACGACTCGGTGGTCAGCACTGCGATTGCCGAGGTTGGGAAGCGGTGTCGCACCTCGCGGGCCAGGTCGGTGTCGTCATCGGCCGCCAGTTCGAGTGCGGTCCAGGGGATTCCGGGCTCATGCCCGACGACCAGCAAGGTCGAGACGGTGACGTCGTCGAAGTACGTGTCGGCCAGTCGGATTTCGTCGATGATCTCGTCGGCGGATCCGCCGTAGATGTCGCGTTCGAAGCGGGTGGGAGCGTCGCTCAGACCGGTGGCCGCGAGAGTTTCGCGGGTGCGCAGAGCCGTCGAGCACAGCACTGCGTCGACGCTGCCGACGTGCTCGCTGATCCAGGCTCCGGCCAGTCCGGCCTCGCGCTGGCCACGTGCGGCCAGGGGGCGTTCGTGATCCGGTACTCCGTCGGGGTAGCCGGATTTGCCGTGCCGCATCAGCACGAGAGTCCTAGTGGTCGCCATGCCGTCCACCGTAAACGGTCAGGGCGACGGGATCGGGGAGAACGTCCGCCTGCTCCGGGAACACGAACTTGCGCATCGCCCACCACCGGAAGGCGGTTGCCAGCAACGTGCCGATGATGGATCCGCTGACGAAGTCGGCGATGTTCTCGGTGAGGAAGGACACGTTCGGCGAACGCAGATCCAGCATGTAACTCGACACCCACAGCGGTAGCTGGTTGATTGCCAGACCGGTTCCGGCAACGGCGAAAAATAGTGCTGCCTCGTGGTGGCGACGTCGTCCGCCGCGCGCTGTGAACGACCATTCCCGGTTGAGGATGTACGACACGATGGTCGCGATCAGCACGGCCAGAACGTTCGCTGTCACGGGCTTGTCCTGCAGGATCGTCCACTTCAGGCCGAAGAACAGGACCACGGTGACGACGAAGGTGATCGCTCCGACGATCAGGAACTTGAGGGCCTCGGCGTGCTTGACGAGGGGCTCGAGCCAGCGCTGGGGAACGTGGTCGGTGAGGCGGTCGGACACATGCATCCCATCGACGTTACCTCGAGTAACGGATCCGGCCGGATTCGTTGCAGCTGACGGGACCGGCTAGAGCCGCGTCTTCAGGTAGTCCTGCAACATCCGACGCACCTCGTCGGCCGCGAGTTGCTCGGGATACGTCACTGCCTGCAGCGTCAGCCCGTCGATGAAGGTATGCAGTTCGGCCGCTGCACGTTCGTCCGCGGCGCTGACGAAGATGAAGGCGGGGGAGTTCGGTCGATCGAGATCGTGCAGGTGCGCCCACGCGAGCCGACACAGGTACCGGCTGCCGAACCACCCGGCCGTCTTGAGGGAGGCGAGTCGCTCGTCGACTCTGGCACGCACGATCGCTTCCAGCCACACCGACGCCTCGGCGCGGCGGTCCTCGTCGAGTGGCAGTAATTCCTCGAGGACGCGGATTGCGCGAACGAGGCCGTCACCGTCGGTCGGGTGCGCCTCCAACCGATGTACGACGCGTTGCGTCATGGCCTCGGCCGCAAACAGCACCAGTTCTCCCTGGTCGGAGAAGTAGTAGCGAAGTGATCCGGGGGAGACGCCTGCCTCGGCGGCGACACTGCGAACCGTCGCCCCGTCCATTCCTGATCGCTCGATGACGCGCCACACGGCGGCGACGATCTCCGCCCGGCGTGCGTCGTGGTCGACGATCTTCGGCATCGGTCTGTTCTAGCACGAGGAAATCTTTTCCACACAACTGTGCTGAAATCCTGTTACGGTACAGCTGTGTTAATTCAGCTGCCCGGACTCGCGCTGGTGGACAGCATCGGCATCGGGACTCTTGCGGTTCCGTTGTGGATGATGCTGTGGCCGTCGTTCCGTGCGCGTGTCGTTCTGCTGCATCTGAGCGTGTTGGGACTGCTCTATCTCGGGATCGGTGTTGTTGTGCTGACCATGTCGGTCGGCGTCTCGGTGGGAGTGCCGGGTGGGGCGTGGGCGCGTTTGGCGGTGGGTGCAGCTTTCCTGTTCGTCGGCCTGGTCTGTGACCGTCGGCGGCAAGCTCCGAGGACTGCGTGGTGGACGCGGCCCCCGGGAACTGTTCGCGGGGTCGTCCTGCTCGCGGTCGCTGTGGGCGCGGTGGAGGTGGCGACGATGCTGCCTTACTTCGCAGCGATCGACGCGGTCGGTGATGCCGGGCTGGGGTGGGGGTTGTCGGCGCTGCTGCTCGCGGCGTACGTGCTCGTGACGCTGTCACCTGCTCTCGTCCTGCTTGCCGTCAGAGTGTTTGCGCAGGAACGTGTTTCGTCGATCACGCCGACCGTGCTCCGGCGCGTGGATCGCTGGAGTGGGGACGTGTGGGCGACGGTGTCGGTGGTGCTGGGCGCACTACTGGCAGCTGATGCGGCAATCGAATTGAACCTGGTTTGAACCGATGAGAGGGGACGCGATGAGTGCTCGAGATATACGCAGCATCGTCACGATTGTTGTCGGCGCTGCGCTGGCGCTGTTCTTTTGGGACCTGCAAGTGTTCTGGTTCCAGGGCGGCCCGATCGGCTGTGTTCTGGTGGTGCTCGCGATGGTCGACGTATGGGAATCGCGTCGCGGCACCCCGAAGAAGGGGCTGCTCGCCGAACTGCGAGACGACATCGTCGGCACGAAGGATGCGAGCGACACATCCGAGCGTGACACTCGGCCGTGAGTGGCACCCCCGGTTCCGTATCGCCGTGACAGTACTGAATTCTCGGCCCAGGCGTGATAGACAAGCTGTTCGGCGATGCTGTATCGAGCGGAACGGTGGTGACCTGGTGACGAGCGGTGTCCGCGCGGGTCCCACTACTCGCTCGCCCCGGCCTGGTCTGACCGCTGCCGGTACCGCCGCGATGCTCCTGGGTCTGGTGGTCGGCTGGATCGTCGTCTATTCGGTGAGCCTGCTGGGGGCACTGTGGCGTTTCCGCGAGCCCAACGCGCCGGCTCCGACGCTCTCGATGGGGGATCAGTGGGCCGATCTCGCTGTCGGCGCAGCGCAGGTGGCGGTGGGTGCCGTGGCAATCGCCGCGGTGTACTTCGCTCGACGTCGGAGGCTGCCTGCGGTGTGGCCGGTCCGCAGCGGCACTGCGCGTGAGGCCGCGCTCACCTGGTGCGCCGCGATCGGTGCCGCGTCTGCTTCGCTACTCGTGTTGTCTCGCATGGACATCGTCCGCTTCAGCTTCTCGGTTCCGGCCTCGGTCGAATCCGATTGGCTCGCAGTGGTTTCTGCTCTCGCCGTGGGTCTACGCGAGGAGCCGATTCTGGTGGCGCTGCCGGTGTTGCTGCTCGTGGGCCGGCTTCCGATCTGGGCCATCATGGCGTTGTCGGCCACAATGCGAGGCTTTCTCTACCTGTACTTCGGCGGCGGTGGTTTTCTGTGGGCACTGTGCTGGGGTGCGGCGGCGGTCTGGGTGTTCTACCGCTACCGGCGGCTGTGGGTGTTGATCGTCATCCACGGGCTGGTGATGAACATCCAGGTGTTCGATCGTGTCATTCCATCCGATAATGCGGCGACGGTGCTGCAGTGGATCAACATTCTGATCCTCTTCTCGGCACTGCTGTGGTGGGTCACCCCGCGTGCATTGGAGGCGTTCCTGCCGAACACGGTGGCCGTCCGGTACGGCGATGCGACCGTCGAGACGACTCCGATGGTGGCCGAGGTGGTGCTGAACCCCGAAAAACTCGATCCCGACGAGTCCAGACGAGAACCGCCCGTCAAGCCCTGACCATGCGGGCTTCGAGGCACTCCCAGAACGGGTCCCACTTCTCGGTGCCGTCGAGCTCGAATCGATGCTTGCGATAGAACGCCACGGCGCGATCGTTGGCCGCTGCCACCCACAGGTATGTGGATGCCTCCGGGTCGACCACGGTGGTCATGAGTTCTGTTGCGACGCCGGTGCCGTGGTGCTCGGGCACGACGTTCAGTGACCACAGTTCGGTCGATGCCGGCGGATCGTCGTCGCGTGGTGGGCCGCCGGTGGCGAAACCGACGATGCGTGAATCGCTGGTGTCGACGGCGCACCGAGTCAGCACACCGCGGCTCGACGCCTCGTCGCGGTGGGCGATGATCTGCTCCCATCGTTCGATGCGATCGAGGGGACGCACCGCATCGAGCTTGGCGCTGTTCATCATTCCCGCGTACGTCGCCTTCCAGATCGCCACGTGCGCGGTGCCGAGCTGTTCCTCGTCGCCCGGGCGGATGTCACGAATCGTGTAGCTGCCCACGGTTGTAGTTATACCGATACGGCTCGAATTGTTCGTCGGATTTTCTTGTCGGACCCCTCTCGTAGTATCGAATGCATGTTCGATACGGGTGGGTGGGGGGTGGCGGAGACGCCGCCGGTCGATGACTGCATCGCGGGGTTTCTCGATGTCATCGCGCTCAACCGTGTCACCGAGAACCTTGCTCGGGCGGCGACCGTGCTCGCGTACTGCGACGTGCTCGAGATGCGCCTCGAAGCAGCCGAAGCCGCCGGCGGAGATCCGGGTGAGACCGTCCGCGGTGCCCTGTGCGATCTGGCCGTGACGATGACCGGAACCCGTCGCGATGCGTCCGTTGTACACGATGTCGCGGAGCGTCTGCATCGAATGCCGTTGACGGCCTTGCGTTTCGTGACCGGCAGCTTCGACTGGTCGACGGTGGTGACGATCACCTCGGTTTTGCATCGCGCCGGTGACGAGACGATCGCGGCAATCGAGTACGAGGTCTGTGCGTCTGGTGGCCGGATGCGTCCGCAGGCGTTGCGGAACCGGATCTGGCGGCTGTGGATGAAGGCCGATCCGGTCGGTGCCGCAGCTGCCCGCGAGACGGCGAAGTCCGAGGAGGTCGGTGTGCGGATCGACCGCACCGGTCCGGGCGAGATCGCATCACTCATCGCGAAGATCACCGATCTCGAAGCAGCCGAAGCGGACGCCCTCATCGTCGAGATCGTCGGGACGGTCTGTAAGCGCGACCCACGATCGGCGGGGACCCTGCGGGCAGCGGGTCTGATGGCGTTGCTGCACGGCGAGCATTCGCTGGCGTGTCAGTGCGATCGCGGCGACGACTGCCCGGTGGCCGGCGCTGCCGACGATATTCCTCCTCGGCGCGGGCATCTCCTCCAGATCGTGGTGGCGGTGGAGACTTTGCTGGGACTGTCCTCGGAGCCTGCGACCCTCGCCGACGGCACGCCCATCGATCCCGAAGTGGCGCGCATCGTTGCCGCGGATGCGAAGTGGCAGGCGCTGCTGACCGAGCTGGTCGAGATGCTGAAGCCCGAACAAAGCAACACAGGCGATGACGCATCGAACAAGGACGGATCGATCGATGACGGTGCCAGCGATGTCGGCTCCAACGATGACGGCCCGGGTGAGGACGAAAACCGGGACGACGAAAAGCGGGACGATGACGGCCCAGACGACGATGGGCTGGACGGTGGTCCCGATGGTGGTGGCCCGGATGACGGTGGTCCCGATGGTGGTGGCCCGGATGACGGTGGTCCCGATGGTGGTGGCCCGGATGACGGTGGTCCCGATGGTGGTGGCCCGGACAGCGAGGGCCGCGATCACGGTGGCCCAGACGGTAATGGCCCGGATGGTGGCGGTATGCGCAACGGCGACGGCGGCACGGGCAGCCCCGACGGCTCGGACCGGGAACGCCCCGACGCTAGTTCGGACCCGGATCGCCCCAACGGTCCATCGCGCTCCGGCCACGGGCAGTCGCCCGGTGACGCCGGCCCCGGCGGCGGTTCCGGCTCCCGCAGTGGCGATGTGTCGGGTTTGCTGTCGAGTTCGTACGGGCCGTTCTCGCCGGCCCCGCCCTCGCTGTTGCGTCGGGTGGTCGGCATGGGTCGGGTGCGCGGTGCCGCCGAGCTTCCGTCCGCGCGTCTCGTGGATGCCCACTGCCTCCCACCCGTGAATCCGATATTGGGGGAGGAGTCTGTCCACGACGGACTCGTCGCACGGTGGCTGGCATGGATTGCCGAACAACCCGAGCGTGCTCGCGGCATCTTTCCCGACGGTCATGGCGGCGAGTCCGCACCGTCGCACTCGGCGGTGACGTATCGGCCCGCTGCCCGCGTCGCAGCGTTCGTCAGGGCTGCGTATCGCACGTGTACGTTCCCGAACTGCGACGTGCCGTCGGCCCGGTGTCAGATCGATCATCTGGTTCCGTTCGATCACGACGATCCCGAGCGCGGCGGCTGGACGATCGTGACCAATCTCCAGCCGGTGTGCGTGTTCCATCATCAGGCCAAGACCTCGGGCGCGTGGTCGACGGTGATGCTCGCAGACGGCGCGATTCTGTGGTCGAACTCCCTCGGTCTGCGCAGAGTCACGTTGCCGGAGTTGTCCATCGCGGCTCCCCGCCCATCTCGCCGACGGCGAAGGGCCTCGGCCCGGCCGGGATCGAGCCCGGAGGAACCGACCCGCTGGGAGCTCGACTACAGCGGGTGTGCACCTCCGACTCTCGACGACTTTCGCTCTGCAACAACGGATATCGACCGAAGGAAGTTGGCGGAGAAGCGGCGGTCCTACCTCGAACACTGTCGCGTCGTCCATGCGCGCGTTCGGTACGACCGCGCCCGATACGACCCTCCGCCCTTCTGATCGGTACCCGCGCCGGTGTGGCACAGGCCGCTGGCCTGCTACCTTGAACGCCGTTCAAGTCTCTGGGGCAGTTCGCGGGCCCCACTCCTCGAGGAGCCACCCGTGTCAGATGTCGACAGCAGTACTCGCCGGCCGAGCCGTAAGGTCAGCCGAATGAATGTCTCCGCCCGCGATATGGCGCAGATTGCAGTGTTCGCTGCACTCATCGCTGCTCTCGGCCTGCCGGGGTCGATCACGGTCGGATTCTCGGGCGTCCCCATCACCTTGCAGACGCTGGGCATCATCCTGTCCGGTGCCATCCTCGGACCCCGCAAGGGCACAGCCGCAGTCCTGGTGTTCCTTGCCCTGACGATGATCGGTCTGCCGCTGCTGGCCGGTGGACGCACCGGCCTCGCCGCCATGGCCGGGCCAACCGTCGGGTACCTCATCGGCTGGATACCGGCCGCATTCCTGATCGGCCTGCTCACAGCGCGCATTCTGCCCAAATACTCGATCGCGCTCGGCCTGCTGATCAACGCGATCGGCGGAATCCTGGTCATCTATGCATTCGGCGTCATCGGACTCGTTCTGCGTACCGACGTCGGGCTCTGGGCCGCCGTCACATCCAACGGACCGTTCCTGCCCGGCGACATCGCCAAAGTCGTCGTCGCCACCGTCGTCGCCAAGAGCGTCCACCGCGCGTACCCGGGCCTGATCAAGGCGTGACGCTCATACTGGGAGGTCGAGGCCGCGACAGCAGCACCGCCAACGGCACAGCCATCGCCTGGGCGGGCCGCACACTCACCTATGCCGAACTCGACGCCGCCGTCGAGCAGTGGCCTCACCTCCCGGTGCATGACGCTCGATCCCACGGTGCTCTATCCCACGACGCGTCAGCCCTGGATCTGCCGGACGCGTTGATCTGCGTTTTCGCGGCGGCCAGGCAGGGAAGCGCGGTGCGGGTCGAGGATCCGGCTGCTCGTCCCGAGCGCCCTGCGCACGCCGATCCCGACGCGTTCCTGCTGGTGGCGACCTCCGGTTCCACCGGCCGCCCGAAACCGCTCGCTCGCACTGCCGCGTCGTGGGTCGACAGCTTCCCCGAGTTCACCGAGATCACCGGTCTTCGCCCCACCGATACCGTGCTCATCACCGGACCGCTACACGCCACGATGCATCTGTTCGCCGCGGTGCACGCACTGTGGCTGGGGGCATGCGTCACCGACGATCCTGCGCAGGCCACCGCTGTCCACGCCGTGCCTGCGGTACTCCGTGACGTCCTCCGCCGGATACCTCGCGCGCGGGTTGCCGTCGCTGCCGGCGCCGGACTCGATGATGCTGCCGCGCAGACGATCTCGAGCCAGAACACCTCGGATCAGAACACCTCGACTCAGAACACCTCGACGCAGCCCATCAGGCTGGTCGAGTACTACGGATCGGCGGAACTGTCGCTGGTGGCGGCGAGGGTCGTGGCCGAACGCTCGCCCCTGAGACTGCTCCGGAATGTCGAAGCGCGCACCGAGGACGGTTACCTGTTCGTTCGGTCGCCGTACGCTGCGATCGGTGCGCACGGGTGGTTCGGCGTCGGTGATCTGGCCGAACTGAACGGCTCCGAACTTCTCGTCCACGGCCGCGGGGATGCGGCGATCAACGTGGGTGGTACCACGGTGATCGCCGAGGACGTGGAGAACATCCTGACCGCACTCGACGGCGTCCGAGCTGCGGCAGCGATCGGCACCCCGCACGCGGTTCTCGGCGAAACTGTCTCTGCCGTCATCGAACTCGATGGGACCCGCGACCTCGAACACGTCCGCGCCTTTGCTCGCGCAATCATGGCCAAGGAAGCACTGCCGCGTCGGTGGACGGTGGTGCAGCAGCTGCCCCGCACGGCAAGCGGCAAAATCGCGCGAGGGGCCCTGCAGTGACTGTGCCTGCAGTGAATGTCCCCGTCATCGTCGCGGCGAAACGTACGGCTATCGGGATCGCCGGGCATGGGTTCGCCGATGTCACCGCACCGGAACTCGCCGCGCCGGTGTTGAAAGCTGTTGCAGCAGAGGTCGGCTCACTCGACACCCCGATCGACGATGTGATCCTCGGCAACTGTCTCGGCCCCGGCGGCGACGTCGCACGGGTCTCGTCGCTGCTCGCGGGCCTCGGTGTCGGCGTTCCCGGAGTCACGGTCGATCGGCAGTGCGGGTCCGGGCTCGACGCCGTCGCGCAGGCTGCGTCGCGCATCCGCAGCGGCGACGAGACGCTGATTCTGGCCGGCGGCGTCGAATCTGCCAGCACCAGCCCGTGGCGATTCTGGCCGCCGGTGGACGGCGCAGAACCCGTCCGCTATACCCGAGCGCCCTTCGCTCCCCACGGTTTCGAGGACCCGGACATGGGGGTGGCGGCGGACGACCTCGCGCGAATCCGGGGCATCGGGCGCGAACGCCAAGATGCCTACGCTGCACGGTCGTTCGCGCGTGCCGCGGCCTGCGACTTCTCGGCCGAGATCGTCACCGTGAACGATGTCGCAACCGATGAGCGCATCCGGCCGAACATGACCGCCCAGCGGCTCGGCAGGCTGCGCCCCACCTTCACCTCCGACGGCACGGTGACCGCGGGCAACTCGTGCGGAATATCAGACGGGGCGGCGGTTCTGGCCATCACCTCGGCCGATCGGGCAGCCGGGATGCCGACGTTGCGGATCCTCGGCAGTGCGGTCGCAGGGTCCGATCCGGCGCTTCCCGGTCTCGGCCCGGTGCCGGCGATCGAGAAGCTGCTCGCTCGTACCGGGGTGGGCCTCGGCGACATCGAAATCGTCGAGATCACCGAGGCGTTCGCGTCGGTCGTGCTGGCGGTCTCGGATGAAGTGGGCCTCGACGAGGATCGCATCTGCCCCGACGGGGGAGCCATCGCGATGGGCCACCCGTGGGGAGCATCGGGCGCAATTCTTCTGGTGCGGTTGGCCTCTCGAATGCTGCACACCGGGGGCCCGGGACTGGGCCTGGCGGCCTGCGCCATCGGCGGCGGGCAGGGAATAGCGATGCTGGTGGAGCGAGCAACATGAGTGGGTGTGTATGAGCACGATCAAGTTCGAGAACACTTCGCACTCGTTCGGGGAACGGCAGGTGCTCCGCAGCATCGACCTCGAGTTCGACGAGCGCCGAATCGGCATCATCGGCTCCAACGGCTCGGGTAAGTCGACGCTCGCGCGGATGATCAACGGTCTGATCAAGCCCGATACGGGCCGCGTCACGGTCGACGGCATCGATGCCGCGAAGAAGGGTGCGCAGGTTCGCAAGAAGGTCGGGTTCGTGTTCACCGATCCGGATTCGCAGATCGTGATGCCCACTGTTGCAGAGGATCTCGCGTTCTCGTTGCGTAGGTCCGGTCTGAGCAAGGTAGAGGTGGCCGAGCGGGTCGAGGAGATTCTCGTTCGCTTCCGTCTCGATCAGCACCGCGACCATCCGGCGCATCTGCTCTCGGGTGGACAGAAACAACTGCTCGCGATCGGTGCCGTCCTCATTCGACGGCCGGAGGTGGTCGTTGCGGACGAGCCGACGACGCTTCTCGATCTGCGCAACGGACGCGTCGTCGCGCAGGCTCTGGATTCGATGGACCAGCAAGTCGTCGTCGTGACTCACCAACTGGCACTGCTGGACAGCTTCGAGCGCGTCATCGTCATCGACGACGGCCGCATCGCGTTCGACGGCACCCCTGCCGCCGCGGTCCCGGCCTATCGGGAGTTGATCGGATGATCGGTCTGTACCGCCCCGGCACCTCACTGCTGCACCGGATGAGCCCGGGATCGAAGTTGCTGGCGCTGATCTTCGCAATCCTGGCGACGGTGATCTTCGCGCGCACCCCGCTCGAGGTCGGTGTCGTGGCGCTGGTGGTCGCAGTACTGTTCGTGGTAGCCCGAATCCCGCTGAAAGTCGCATTGGCACAACTACGTCCGGTGCTCTGGATGCTGCTGATCATCGGGGTGTTCCAGGTGATCATCACGACCTGGCAGCGCGCCGTGGTGGTGTGCGGGGTGTTGGTGATCTCCGTTGCTCTGGCGGCCCTCGTCACGCTCACCACCCGGGTGACCGACATGCTCGACACCGTCACCCGAGCGCTCGGCCCTGTCCGACGCTTCGGCGTCGATCCGGAACGCATCGGACTGCTCCTGGCTTTGGCCATTCGATGCATTCCGCTGCTGGCGTCGATCGTGCAGGAGGTCTCGCAGGCCCGTAAGGCCCGCGGACTGCAGTGGTCGATGACGGCACTGGCAACGCCGGTCCTGGTGCGCGCCCTCCGTACCGCCGACGCCATGGGTGATGCCCTCGTCGCGCGCGGTGTCGACGATGATGACGAGTGAGCTTCTCGCCGCCCGGATAGCGCGGCATTCCGACCGTCTCGGAGTAGCCGTCGTCGACGCGTCCGGGGAGATCACCTACCGTGAATTCTGGGATCGGGTGACCTGCACTGCGACCGCAGTGGCAGGGATGCGTCGCATCGCGGTATTGCCGACGTCGGATATCGGGTCGTTGGTGGTCGTCGTTGCGGCGATGCATGCCGGGGTGAGTGTCGTTCTGCTGCATCGACATCTGTTGGCTCACGAATTCGCCGATGTCACGGCGGTGTGTGAGCCCTCGCTGATCGTCGCGCATCCGCGTCAGCACGCACGAGTGCATCGTTGGGGTGCCGACACCGTGCTGGCACCCGAGGAGCTCACCACCGGCCGTGCCGCGGCGCTCGATCCGCCCGCACCGAATTCCGAACTGCTCGTGGGCATCACCTCGGGAACCACCGGCCCGCCCAAGTTGTTCGTCCGTGATCAGGCGTCGTGGGCGGCCACGCTCGATCGCTCCGATGCACTGTTCGATCTCGGGCCGGGCGATCGGGTGTCTGCATCCGGCACCCTCGATCACACGCACTTTCTCTACGGTGCGGTGCACGGGCTTACCCGCGGTGCGACGGTGGACCTACGCCCAGCGGCGATCGCTCTCGACGACGCTCCGACGCACCTGTATTCGGTACCGACCATCGCCTGGGACATCGCGCGTTCCGGAGCTCTGGCCCCGAGTGTCCGTGAGGTGCTCTCCTCTGCGGCGCGATGGCCGCAGTCGGGTCGAGCGGCACTGGCGACGGCGCTACCGAACGCAACCATGACGCACTTCTACGGTGCGTCCGAGCTCAGTTTCGTCTCCTACGACCGCATCGAAAGCAGCGGCACAGAGGTCAGCGGACGGCTGTTCGACGGGGTCGAGGTGGAGATTAGGAACGAGCTGCTGCATGTGCGCAGCGACATGCTGTTCGACGGCTATCTGGGTCGAGAAGGCAAGCAGGAGTCGGTAACTGCGGGGCCGGACACAAGCGGGTGGATGACCGTCGGCGATCGCGGAAGTGTCCACGAGGGTCGATTGATTCTGCACGGCCGTGGCAGCGAGACGATCGTTCGAGCCGGACTCAACGTCGAGTTGGCTCCGATCGAGGCGGCACTGTTGTCGATCCCCGGCATTCTCGATGCCGGAGTGCTCGGCCTGCCCGACGATCGAGCCGGTGAGGTTCCGGCGGCCGGAGTCGTTGTTGCGCAACATGATCCGCCATCCGCATCCAGTATTCGTCACCACCTCAGGGCGCTGCTGCCGGGTCCCGCCATGCCGGTGGTGATCGCCTTCCTGGATTCCCTACCCCGCACACCCCGCGGCAAGCTCGACCGTCACGCCTTGGGCGCAATCTTGGCCACGGTGCGGACCGTCGGCTCGCCCGATGCTCCGGTGACGACGAACCAGACGGTCAACACACCGCCGTCGTAGCGG
This sequence comes from Rhodococcus sp. ARC_M5, assembly GCF_022810405.1. Classification (GTDB taxonomy): domain Bacteria; phylum Actinomycetota; class Actinomycetes; order Mycobacteriales; family Mycobacteriaceae; genus Rhodococcoides; species Rhodococcoides navarretei. Next base: position 56,140 of record NZ_JALGQE010000017.1, on the reverse strand, counting down.
TGGCGCAGAGTGACGCGTTCCCCCGCGAGCACCGGCGTCAGGTACTCGATGACGGCGCGGTGGGGTGCCGCGGCCAACGCGGGCACATCGACCAGCAACTCCTCGATCGCGTGCCAGTAGGCCGCATTGTTGAGGTGGTTGAACGGGTCGATATCGGTTGCGCGCAAAGGGAAGTGCAGGTCGGTAGGCGATTCGGCCGGCACCGGCTCGGTCAGCCAGGCCTTCCATCGCAACCGGTGTTGATCGGTGGTTCGCGCCAGCATTTCCAGAGCCCCGTCACTGATGCGGGTCGGCATTCCGGTGTCCTTGCTGATGTTGATCCAGAAGCCCTCGGTTTCGACGCGTCCGCCCTTCGGCGTCGTCAACGCCACCCGCATGTTGGACCATCGGGTCGACATCGAGGAACACCATCGGCGCATGTGCACGCGGTCCGGGAAGTGGATGGGCTCGAAGACGTCGATGACGGTGCGTCGCACGATCCACATCGGGTCCGTCTTACCGAGCGGAGTGGCGTCGAGGTTGTCGGTACCGATGTCCTGCAGGTAGCGGGCGACCCCGTCGAACCGCAGTCGGTTGCTCGGATCGATGTCCCCGGTCCGCACCGGCCAGCTGGTCTCGAAGCCCTCACCGGGCGGCGGCTCCGGTGCCAGATCGTCGTCGAAGCCGGCCGGTTCCACGCGTGCATTGGTCACGCTCGCACTGTACGCGGACAGCTACGAGTGCACCGTCAGACGATGTGACGTGCCCGCATGCCGTCGAACACCGGAGCCACCCGCACGACGTCTCCGGTGGTGGGAGCATGCACCATCTGGCCGTTGCCCATGTAGATCGCCACGTGACCCGGTCCGGCCGGTCCGAAGTTTCCGAACAGCAGATCGCCCGGTTGCGCGAGCTCCATGGGGATCTCGGTGCCCACGTTCCACTGAGTTTCCGAGGTGCGGGGCAGGGTCACTTTTCCGCCCGAGGCCTTGTAGAGGGCGTACGACGTCAGACCCGAGCAGTCGAAACCGCCGCCGGACGGTCCGTTGATGTTTCCGCCGCCCCACACGTACGGCAGTCCCAGGTAGTCCATCGCCAACTGAACCGATCGGCCGCCGATTCCGGTGAGGTCGAGTCCGGCGAACGGGGTGAGGATGGCGGCGAACTGCGCTTCGGTCGCCCGGATGCGGGACACGTACGGCTTGGTCTGCGTCTCGTAATCGAATGTGCCCGAGGGCATTCCGCCCGATCGTAGGACCGCTCCCGCGCCCGCGTTGTACCCGGCCAGGGTCAGATCCAAGGTGTCACCGGACACCTTGCCCTCGCGCTTCCAACCGTCGACCTGCCCGTAGATATCGCACAGCAGGGTGCCCGACGCCATCACCGAATCGCCGATGCTGTTGACGTCGGTGACGCCGTTGCCGTCGTAGTCCTTGCCGTACGTCGCCCATGTGCCGGGCATGAACTGCCCCGGACCTTGCGCGCCGGTGCTCGATACCGGCGCAGTGGGCCCGTGCCGAAAGCCGTTCTCGGCGGCATAGAGTGCGGCGATCGTGGTGGCCTTGACGCCGCCGCAGATGTTGCCTGCCTTCTGCAGCCACGGCACGAACGCGGTGATGGCTCCTACCGCACCCAGACCGATCGGGCCCACATTGATGCCGGTGAACGTGACCGGTAGACCGGGAAACAACGCACGCCGAATGGCCTCGGCCGACGCCATGAACGCCGTCTGGGTGGCGATATCGGCGGCGGTGTATGTCCGGCCGGCGAATTGGACGGCACCGGCGCCGAGTGCGGCTGCGGTGGTGGCCACAGCAGTGGACGCGAGAGCACTCGGCGAGAACACACTGAACGGCAGAGGGGCAGAGAGAGAACTGGCAGAAGCCACAGCTGCGGCGGGCAAGGCGGCCGCAGCCGGGTCGGTCGACAATGCAGCAATACCGGCTGCCGCGGCGTCGGCTGGATCTGCGTCGGCTGCATCTGGGTCGACCAGCGCTGGGTCGGCTGCCTCGATGTCTTCCACCGTCGGCAGGTCGGGAAGCATCGGTTCGGCGGCGGTGTGCAGGCCTTCGGCGGCGTCGGAGAGGGTGCGGTCGGCGATGTCGGCGGCCGGTTCGGGCATGGTGCCCAGGAGTTCTGTCCACTGATCGCTCATCGTCTTCGCCTGATCCTCGGCGGTGGCGGCAATCTCTGCCGCCTGATCCTGCACCGCCTGATCCGGAATCGGGGCCGGGGCGTCGGTTCCGGCGACTACGCCGGCGGCCGACACGATGACGGCAACGATGACTGCGAAGGGATCGCCTGCCATGTATCGACTCCTGTTACTCGAACGATCTTCCCCGAGCCAGGAGCTGTGATCAGTCTCACTCGGGTGCTGCATCCATCATGCACGGTGCAGACGTTCGACTCATGAGTTTTGCGAAACTGTCAGAGCAGGGACATTCAGAGCAGGGACATTCAGAGCAGGGACATTCAGAGAAAGGTTGCCCAGTAGTCCGAGAACCGGATTCCGATGAGCGCGACGACGATTGCGTACCACACGGCCAGCAGCGTCCAGCGCCATTCCAGGAAGAGGCGGCCGAGTGTGCCGGTGTTGCTCGGGTCGGTGTTGTTCGGGCCGGTGTTGTTCGAGCCGGTACTGATCAGTCGGCTCAGAGCCAGCACGAACAACGGCATCGTCACCGCCCACACGACCATGCAGTACGGGCACAACGCACCGATCTCGTAGAGGCTTTCGAAGATCAGCCAGTGTACGAACACTTCACCGAGCAGTAGGCCCGCGCTCAGCCCGAGCCAGAACCAATGTGGCAGTTCGACGCGGCCGAGTGCGAGGACTCCGGCGACGAGGGCGACGGAGAACGCGACGATGCCGAGGATGGGGTTCGGAAAACCGAACAGCGCAGCTTGTTTCGTCACCATGACCGACCCGCACGAGAGCACCGGATTCAGGCTGCACGACGGGACGTACGACGCGTCCTCGAGCAGTTTGAATCGCTCGATCGTCAGCGTGAGCGCGGCGAGCAACCCGAGAGCACTGAGGACGGTGAAGGCGGCTGGGCCGACAACTGTAGCACCTGCACGGATTCTCATGGATCGGTACCGGTGGCTGCTCAGTTACCGGCTGCTGCGGCGGCGGCGAGAATGTTCTCGGGCGTTGGGTTGGAGATGTCGGTGCCGTTGACGCGCACGTTCGGCGTTCCGTTGATGCCTTCGCCGATGACCGATTGCGTCTGAGTGGTGACCCAGTCGGTGTAGCTGCCGTCGGTGATGCACGACGCGGTGGCGGGGGAGTCGGCCCCTGCCGACGTGGCGATCTCGACGAGCTCGTCGTCGGTCAGCCCGGTGCCGTTCTCGGCGGGCTGCTGCGCGAACATCGCGGTATGCCAGTTCATCCAGCTGTCGCGATCGTTCTCGGCGACGCAGATCGCTGCGCTCGCCGAGCGGGTCGAGTACATGGTTCCGTTCGAGAACCGATCGAGAATGGAGATGGGACGGTAGTCGACGGCGACATTGCCTGCGTCTGCCAGTTGCTGCAGCGTCGATCCGCTGAGGGCTTCGAAGTTCTTGCACGCCGGGCACTGGAAGTCCTCGACGACGCTGATCACCGTGGAGGCGTCGGGGTTGCCGAAGCGGATCGCACCGTTTTCGGTGAGCGAGGTGGGGGTGAGCTGCGGTCCGGACGACGCACCGGAGTCGGCGGCAGATGCCGCATCGTCCGAGGAGGAATCCCGGTTGACGATGAACAGAGCGATCGCCGCCACGAGCGCGATCAGAACGACTGCCACGACTATCTGAACGAGAGTTCGACGATTCTTGTCGCCGTTTTGCATGGCCTTGATGTCTTTCGAGACGTTCTTGCTCGTGTTCACGCGGCCAGTCTAGGCAAGCAATCCTGAGCGTCCGATGAGAGCTGTATCAGACGAGAGTTGTATCAGACGAGAGAAGCGAGTCGTTCGATGGCGAACTTGTAGCCGTCGATCCCGAGTCCGGCGATCACCCCGCTGGCGATAGGGGAGACGTAGGAGTGGTGCCGAAACTCCTCGCGGGCGTGCACGTTGGAGATGTGCACCTCGATGATCGGAACCTCGGGGATGACGAGGGCGTCGCGCAGTGCCACGGAGGTATGGGTCAACCCGCCCGGGTTGATGACGATGCCCGACGCCACCCCGCGGGCCTCGTGGATCCAGTCGATGAGCTGTCCCTCGTGGTTGGACTGCTCGGCGCGGACGGTGAGTCCGTGGTCGGCGGCGGTCTTCTCGCACAGGGCGACGACGTCGGCGAGGGTGGCGTGGCCGTACACCTCGGGCTGCCTGGTTCCGAGCATGTTCAGATTCGGACCGTTGAGCACCAACAGCTGCTTGGCCACGACATCACTCCTTGTCCTGCTTCGACTACTGCCTGCTTCGGGTACTACCGAGTCCGATCATTTCACAGCGGGTTGACACAATCGTCCGGTGAAGGCAGTGACCGAGTGAGAACCGTGACCGAGTGAGAACAGTGTGGGTGGTGTGGGGCGTCGGCGTCTTCGCCTACATCGTCGGGGTGCTGCATCGAACGTCGTTCGGTGTTGCGGGCCTCGGTGCGGCCGATCGGTTCTCCGTATCGCCGTCCCTGCTGTCGTCGTTCGTGGTGCTGCAGGTGATCGTCTACGCGGGGATGCAGATCCCGGCCGGTGTGCTCCTGGACCGAATCGGTTCACGGAAGATGATCGCCGCGGGCGCGCTGATCATGGCGTCGGCGCAGATCACGTTGGCGCTCACCGAGTCGCTGCCGGTCGCGGTGGCGGCGCGCGCGTTCGTCGGGGTGGGCGACGCGCTCACCTTCATCTCGGTGCTGCGCCTGGTGCCGGTGTGGTTCACGCCGCGGCGGGTGCCGATCGTCTCGCAGCTGACGGGACTGCTCGGCCAGCTCGGCCAGGTGCTCTCGGCGGTCCCTTTCCTGATCCTGCTGAATGGACCCGGCTGGACGTTCGCGTTCGGTAGCGCTGCAGCGTTGGGGCTCCTCGCGCTCGTGTTGGTCGTGGCTCTGGTGCGCGATCGCCCCGACGCCGGAGCTGCCCCCGTGTTCGAACCCACGTCGCTGCGGCAGACCCTCGCCTCCATCGCGCAGGTGTGGCGACGCCCCGGTACCCGGCTGGGCTTCTTCTCGCACATGGGCACCCAGTTCTCGATCACGGTGTTCGCCTTGCTGTGGGGTGTGCCGTATCTGACGTCGGCGCAGGGCCTGTCGGCGTCGACGGCCGGAGCGTTGCTGACGATGTCGGTGCTGGCCGCGGTGGCGTCGGGCATCGTGCTCGGTCTGCTCACCGGGCGATATCCGATGCGACGGTCGTGGCTGGTGCTGGCCATCATGATCAGCAACGCGACGATGTGGGCGATCGTCCTGGCATTGCCGGGGCCTGCGCCGCTGTGGTTGCTGGTGCTGCTCGTGGTGGTGATCTCGATGGGTGGCCCGGGGTCGGTGATCGGTTTCGACCTCGCCCGTACGTTCAATCCGAGTGCCAATCTGGGGACGGCGCAGGGCATGGTCAACATCGGCGGGTTCCTCGCGTCGTTGTTGGTGATCGCGGCGATCGGGTGGATTCTCGACGCGATGGGTGGTTACACGTTCGACGGTTTCCGGGTGGCGTTGCTCGTGCAATTTCCCGTGTGGATCGTCGCGATCATCGGTGTCCTGTCGACGCGTCGCAAGACTCGCAAGGTCCTGGCGGCCGAGGGCATTCACCCGCACACGATGCGTGAGGTGCGCGACCGGATTCGCCGCAAATAAACCTTTGCTCGAACGGCTTTGTGAGCGCATGCTGGTGTCCCGAATATCGTTGCAGGACACAAGCAAACGCTACGTAAAGGTGCAGTCAAGAGATGGTAACCGAGCCTGAAGTGAAGCCCGCGACCGGCGAGTATTCGCATCGCGAGATCATGACCATCCTGTCCGGTCTGATGATGGGCATGTTCCTCGCTGCCCTCGACCAGACCATCGTCTCGACGTCCGTCCGCACCATCGCCGACGACCTCAACGGGTTCTCGGTTCTGGCCTGGGTGACGACCGCCTACCTCATCACCTCGACGGTCTCGACCCCGTTGTACGGCAAGCTGTCCGACCTGTACGGGCGCAAGCCGTTCTTCATGACGGCCATCTCGATCTTCGTCGTCGGATCGATGCTGTGCGGGATCGCGACGTCGATGTACGAGCTCGCCGCGTTCCGCGCCGTTCAAGGTCTCGGTGCAGGCGGTCTGATGTCGATGGCATTGGCGATCATCGGCGATATCGTCCCGCCGCGTGAACGAGCCAAGTATCAGGGCTACTTCTTGGCCGTCTTCGGTACGTCCAGTGTGCTCGGGCCGGTCATCGGTGGCCTGCTCGCCGGGCAGTCGACGATTCTCGGAATCACCGGCTGGCGTTGGGTCTTCTACATCAACGTTCCGCTCGGCATGATCGCGCTCGTGGTGGTGTGGCGAGTGCTGAACCTGCCGGTGTACCGCCGCGAGGCACGCGTCGACTGGTGGGGCGCAGTGCTTCTCAGTGTCGGCCTCGTGCCGCTGCTCATCATCGCCGAGCAGGGTCGGGTGTGGGGCTGGAGCTCGCCGCGGGCGCTGCTGTGCTTCGGAATCGGCATCGTCGGCGTCATCGCGTTCGTGCTGGCCGAGATCAAGATGGGCGACGACGCCCTGATCCCCATGCGATTCTTCCGAAACCCGTTGTTCTCGTTGTGTATTGCCGTCAGTGTCATCGCCGGCGCGGCCATGTTCGGTGGCATCTCGCTGCTGCCGCAGTACTTGCAGGTGGTCAAAGGCTCCTCGCCGACGCTGGCCGGCTATCAGACTCTGCCTCTCGTCGGAGCCCTGATGATCGCGTCGATCGTCTCGGGTCGGATGATCTCGAAGACGGGGCGCTACAAGATCTTTCCGATCGTCGGTACCGCACTGATGGCGATTGCGATGTTCGTCTTCCACTACGTGCACGCCGATACCCCGCTGTGGCAGACGATGGTCGTCATGGGCGTGTTCGGCCTCGGTCTCGGTTCGATGATGCAGCCGTTGACCCTGGCCATCCAGAACGCGATGCCGCCCAAGGACATGGGTGTATCGACCTCTGCCGCAACGTTCTTCCGGCAGATCGGTGCGACGGTGGGTGTGGCCGTGTTCCTGTCGATGCTGTTCACCCAGCTGACTCCGAAGACGGGCGACGCGTTGGTCGCCGCGAGTTCGACGCCTGCCTTCCAGCAGGCAGTGCAGAGCGCCGCTACCAGTTCCGACCCTCTGCAATCCGGCTTCGCCCAGGCCATCGCCTCGGGAGACGCCTCCGTGGCAGGCAGTGCGTTGCAGGACAGCTCGTTCATTCAGAAGCTCGAACCCGCACTGGCCGAGCCGTTCCGCGTCGGCTTCTCCGACGCCATGGATTACGTGTTCCTGGCCGTGTCGATTCTGATGCTCATCGGGTTCGTGCTGGTGCTGTTCCTGAAGGAGGTTCCGCTGCGGACCATGTCGGGCTTGGCTGCTGCGCAGCAGGAGCGCGACGAAGAACGAGCGAAGGAGTCGGGTACGGGTCTAGTTTGATGCTGTGAACACCGATGCTGTGAACACCGATGCTGTGAACACCGATGCTGTGGACACTGATGCTGTGGACACTGATGCCGTGAACACTGGAAACTGGGTCCAGCTGGGGCCGGTGCAAACTTGGTACGCCGAGTTCGGCGACGGCGATCCGGTGGTGTTTCTGCATCCCGGGGGTGTCGATGCGCGGGCGTTGGAGCCCACTGTCGCGGGACTGGCGTCGACGCTGCGGGTGTACACGCCCGAGCGTCGAGGTCACGGCCGCACGCCCGATGTCGAGGGGCCCGGGTTGTCCCCGGAGTTGACGTTCGCAGCCCTGACTTTTGCCGCCATGGCCGCCGATACCATCGCGTTCATCGAGCAGGTCGTCGGCGGACCGACGAGGCTGGCGGGGTGCAGTGACGGCGGAGTGGTGGCCCTGATGGTCGCGCTGCAGAGACCGGATCTGGTGGAACGTCTCGCCTGCGTTGCGAGCGTGTTCCACCGTGACGGCTGGGGCGGCGGGATGTCGGGCCAGACCGAGCGATCCGACTTCGTGCGCAGGCTCGATGATATGCACAGCGCAGATCCGGCACTGACGCCTGCGGATCTGGCCGAGCTGTCGGTACGCACGCTGGTGATGATCGGCGACGACGACGAGGTGAGCATCGAGCACGCCACCGAGTTCTATCGCAGCGTTCCGGTTGCCGAACTGGCCGTCGTGCCGGGAACGTCGCACGGGCTACTGGTCGAGAAGCCGGCGCTCTGCAATGCACTTCTGCTTGATTTCTTCACTCGAGACGCCGTCCAGACTTTTGCGCCCATTCGACGCGTCTGAGCTGGGATCTCGCGGGCCGAACTCAGGTGCTCGGGACGTGGCGCAGGCCGTCGAACAGGACGTCCAATCCGCGATCGAGTTCGTGGGCACCGTCGTATTCCGTGATGAGCGGGGGGATGACCGACATGATGGGGAACTCGTCGATCGGCAATCTCCGCAGCGCGAGGCTCAATCTGTCCACCGTCTCGTCCGGATGCTCTGTTGTCTCCTGGGTCTCGCTGAGCACGTGTCCACGTAGTAGGGACATCAGTAACCGGTAGGCCGAAAGTGCTTCGGGCACGGTGAAACCGGCAGTGGCCAGAAGGCTCAGGATGCCCTCGAGCGATACCAGCGACCTTGTGGTGCCCAGCCCCAGTGGCGTCGCCCGGGGGCGCGTCGCCAGCAGGACAGCCGCTCGTGGGTGTGCCAAGGCGAGTTCGCGGTAGTGCCGGCCGAAGATCGTGAGCTGACGTCTCCAGTTCGTGTCCGACCCGTCGACCGCTACGAGGTCTCCCAGGATCGAATCGGCTATTGCGTCGAGCAGGGCTTCCTTCGTCGGAACGTACCGGTACACCGTCATCGGATCTCGATCGATCGATGTTGCCAGGCTGCGAATCGTCAAACTGTCGAGTCCGGTGTTGTCGACGATGGACAGGGCCGCGGACACGACGTACTCGCGGTCGATCTTGTCGCGTGGAAGTTGATTGAAACGGTCCGAGGGCGTCATGAATGCGTCACCATTTTCGGTACAACACGGTAAGCGTCACGCCGATCGGCTTTCGCTCTTCAAACAAACTTGTTGTTCGTCAACGTTTTTCGCTTGACCCTTGACCTTACACATGGTCAGCTGTAGCTCTACACCGTAGAGATACGGGGAAACTCTTTCTTGCGAAGTGGGCACGAGCCTTCGCTGGTCTTCCACTCCTTTCGCTCGGTTGCAGACAGTCGGCCGGCGATCCACCGATCTACGGACTCTGCGAGACCTCGACGCCCCTGGTGAATTCCAGTGACAATCGTCGACCGTCGCGGAATTTCGCAATTGACTCTCGTCGGGGGATTCGATACCCATATTCGTTGTGCGACTGCATGTCTCACGCGAAACTCCTCCATGAGATCGGCACCCAACATGCACGCTCCGCAACACCGTCCTGCGCCGTCCACATCCCGACGGAAGGGCTCGGCGTTCGTTCCTCTCGTCGGCACTGTCGCGCTCGCAACCAGTGCGCTCATGCTGGTCAACGTCTCGACAGCCGACGCTCAACCTCAAGCTCCAGCCCCAGCCGTCGTGGTTCCCGAAGTCCTGCTCGGTGCCGCAGACCCTTACGCGATACTTGCCGGCTCCACCGTCACCGACGCGGGCACCTCCGTCATCTCCGGCTCTGTGGGTGTGAGCCCGGGAAATGGAGAGCCTTCCAGTGTCACCGGCCTGCTCCCGGAACAAATTACCAACGGTGTGATCGACGACAAGAACGAACGGGCTTTGAACGCGAAAGGCGCTCTGCAGACTGCATACACCGATGCTGCCGGCAGGTCGGGACCGGAACTGGTCCCAGTCGAGTTGGGGGGCACAACACGGAATGCCGGTTTGTACAGAGGTGGCACTCTCGGACTGACCGGAGACCTGCCTCTGGTACTCGACGCGCAAGGAAATGCAGATGCGGTCTTCATTTTCCAAGCAGGATCGACTCTCGTCACGGGCTCGGGCAGCAGTGTGTCGCTGATCAACGGTGCCAGCCCGTGCAACGTGTTCTGGCAGATCGGAAGTTCGGCCACTCTCGGCACCGACACCGATTTCGTCGGCACGGTCATGGCGCAGGCGTCGATCACCGCTGCGACGGGTGCCGATGTGCGGGGTCGCCTACTGGCTCTGACCGGCGCAGTCACCCTCGACTCCAACACGATCAGCAATGCTGAATGTGGGATCACGCCGCCGGATGACGACGGCGACACCCCGGGTGACGGTGGTGGCGGTACCCCGGGTGATGGTGGTACGCCGGGTACGCCGGGTGATGGTGGTACGCCGGGTACGCCGGGTGATGGTGGTGGAACGCCGGGTACGCCGGGTACGCCCGGTGATGGTGGCGGTACCCCGCCGATAGTCATCGAACTACCCCCGATCCCGGGTGTGCCTCCGGTGATCACCATCCCGCCGATCCCGGGCGTCCCGACGCCTGAACTGCCGAACACCCCGGGTGTCCCGAATGTGCCGGAGCAGCCGAACACACCGAATCAGCCGAACACACCTAATACCCCCAACACACCGAACCAGCCGAACACACCGAACACCCCCAACACACCGAACACCCCCAACACCCCTGATCAGCCCAATACTCCGGACCAGCCGCGCACTCCGAACCAGCCGAACACACCGAGCGGCCCGAATCAACCGGGTACGTACAACCCGGGTGGGCAGATCACGCAGATCCCGAACGGTGGCGTCGATACCGGTGACGGCAGTACCGTAAACCGTTCGAGTGGAGCGTCGTTCGTTCCGGTGTGGACGTTGCTGGCCGTGCTCGCGGTCGGTGCGGTCTCAGCCTTGACTCTGACTCGTCGTCGGAACTGATCGGTGAGATCTACCGTCGAGGTATCAGTACCTCTGGCTCGATTCGCTCGGACCACGACCCGTAATCGGGTCGTGGTCCGGGCGGTGGCGGCGGCGTTCCTGTTGCTGTTGTCGCTGGTTGCTGGGTGCGCAACACCCTCGGATCCCGGACCGCCGCAAAACGATTCGATGTCCTCGACTTCTTCTGCTCCTGCCTCCGTCGCCCCGTCGGGTGAGGTTGCAGAGCAGTCATCGTCGGCCCCCGGGTCACCGCCTGCGCGACTCGAGATCGGTGCGATCGGCGTCGAATCCGACGTGATGGGTCTGGGTCTGCAGCCGGACGGCTCGATGGAGGTTCCCCCGGGAGGATTCCCCGCCGGTTGGTATACCGGATCGCCGACTCCCGGGCAACTGGGACCGTCGATCGTTGCAGGACATGTGGATTGGGATGGTAGCCCCGGCGTTTTCTACCGGCTCCGTGAACTCGAACAGGGCGACGATGTCACCGTCGTCAGACAGGACGGCAACACCGTCCGCTTTGTGGTCAGCGCGGTGGAGCAATACCCGAAGGAGCCGTTCCCCACCGACAAAGTCTACGGAGACATCGACCATCCCGGCCTACGTTTGATCACTTGTGGCGGCCAATTCGACTCGGACATCTCGAGTTACGACGACAACATCGTCGTGTACGCCGATCGGGTCTGACGCCCGAACGCTCTCCCCTGAACTCGGTCAGAAGGGCGGTGGCTCGTCCTCGGGTGCCGAGGCGGGCATCGGGGTCGGTTGTGGTTTCGCCGTCTTCGGGGTCGGCGAATCACACCCAATTGCTGTCCCTTTCGGCTTCGGACCGACTTTCGGCAGGTGGTCGAAGTCTGCGAGTTGCGTTGTGCCGGGAACAGTGACTGCGCTGGTGCCGGCATCGGAGATCCAGAACTCGACATCATCGGCGAGCATGACAGGAGTCCACAGCCTCATGGTTTTGAGGCCGTGGTGATAGCGGCACAGGCAGTGCAGGTTGGTGTCGATGGTCCAGCCTCCCGTCGAGGGGTTGCGATGGAAATACGGGACGATGTGGTCGATCTCGCATTGCTGGGCCGGGACGTCGCAGCCCGGATGCCGACAGGTGCGATCGCGGTAGCGAATACGCTCCGCCAGTGCAGTAGTCGGCCGATAGGTGAGGGCTCCGGGTGGCGGCAGCAGAAGGCCGCCATGCCCGTCCGGATGCAGCGCGAGCCCGAGAGCGGGATCCGCTGCGATGGCCGCTTCGAGCTCGGCAACGAAGGTGTACGTGCCGCGATACGGCGTGGCGACACAACTGTTCCGCGGTGGACGCGGGGCATTCTGCGAGCGCGGCGCTCGAGGAACAGAACCGCCGACACGACGACGACCGCGTCCCAGTGGATGAAACACCACATGCGACCTGCTGCCCTCGGACCGGCTGTTCCTCGTGTTGCGTACTTTCGATCCTCTGGGCGTCTGTGGGCCACCTTTCGATCCGCTGTGGTTCGTCCTGCTGCCGCTGTCGGACCTGCCTTCGGCACCCGTGTCGTCAGTGTCGTCAGTGTCTGCGCCGTTCTCGGTGTCGGTGCTGAGGTCGAGGTCCATGAGCGATTCCAGGTCTTCGCCGTGGCCGAGTGACTCGGCGAGGTTGCGTGCCTCGGTGAGGAGGATCTGCCAGTGAGCGTTGTCGGCGAGTTCCCGGGCGTACTCGGCATCGATGGTGCCGTGCCCGGACAGGTGCGCAGGATTGGACAGCAGACCGGCGAGCGTGGCGAGGTCGACCGTGATCACCGTCAGCGGCGCGCGCCGGTCCGGGCGTGAGGTATCGGCCGTGCACGGGTTGTCGTCGGTGGGTTCGCACATGCAGGCCATCGACGACTCCTGATGCAGCAGAGCAACATACGCCGCCGCTCGCTTCTGCCCCCGGGTACGTGGATCTCGTCGACAGACGGTGGCGGCCATCTCGTTGATGAGTTGCCAGGCAGCGGCGGCGTCGGCTGCGGTGAGGTCGGCCTTCAGCGTCGACAGCACATCTTTGTCGGTGTACGTGACGTTGGTGTGCCGTTTCAAGTCCTTGCGTAAGGCGGCAGCTTCCTCGGGCGCGATGCGATACATGATCGACCAGATTTCCGTCGCCAGCGGACCCGGTGACAAGCGTCGGGCAGCGTGCAGAACCTCGCCCTGGACGGCCGTCGCTGCGCCCTGCGTCAGATTGTGGGTGCAGCGGTATATCGCGCGGACGCGAGGTAGATCGAGTTCGCCGGCCTCGAACGCGGCGGCGACGGCCGGAAGCCGAAGTCGAAGGTCCATTCCGACCTCGGCGTATGTGTTCGCAACGGTCTTGGAGCAACCCAGAACGTGCGCAATTTCGGAAGCCGCATAGTTGCCCGCGTCCTGAATGACATCACCGACGAGCACGTTCTGATGAATGCACGTGTCCCAGATGGCAGCGGCCAGAGCGACCTTGCGAGCGCACGCCTGATTCTCAAGGATCGCGACGTCACGGATCTCGCCCAGCACTGCGTTGTCGATGTACGGCTTCGATTGCGGCCCGAGATAGGCCGCGAACCTACTGCGCGTCGATCCAGATGTAGTCATCTCGAGTCGCCCCCCGGCGCTTGTTCAAGAAGAAGTAGAACGTGTGTTCGATGGTACCGAGGTGTGGGGCATTCGTCAACATCAATAGTGTTGCAGCAGAGCAGGATCGACGAGCAAGTGCCTATACACCTACCCACCGACACGATGTGTCGACCCCGGCCCCGACCCCGACGCCGTGTCAGGGCACGCGGTCACACGAGTGTGAACCGCTCCAGAACCACCTGGGTGTCGTCGTTCACGCTGAAGTGTGGATCGCCCAGTTCTTCGCGAACCTCGGCCGACTGCCAGAACCTCTCGTGCCCGGCGCGCCAGTGCGCGACATCGACGTATCCTTCACCCTCGTCGAGGGCGTGCTGGAGCGAAACATCGCACAGCGCAACGATTTCAACGCCCGTGGTCTCGATGACTGCGACCACGTCACCCGCCGAATCCACCACCGCGCCACGATTGCCGACTCTCGGCAGCTCCTCGTCGACGTACTGCACCAACAGGCTTGCTGTACTGGTCTTCTCGCCGATGAGAACGGCTGCAACCAGCATGTCCCGTAGTGGTCCGGGGAACGCGAATTCGACAATCGGAAGATCGGTCACCGACCCCACCGAATCCCCGTCGACCGGATCGCTGTTCTGATCACCCAGCATCACGAACGAGGCACCCTGTTCCAACCCGCCGCGCACGCCCTTGTCGTCGTAGAGGTAGTCCGCACCCGAGATGTAATCGGCACTCATCCGAATCTCGTCGTGATTGCGTTTGCCGTTGCGGTCCTCGGGACCATCGAAAGACGGGGGAGTGGGGTGCGACGCCAACACGTGCAGCGTCTTGCCGTTCACGTCGATCGGCACGTCCCAATGGGACTTGCTGGAGAGCCGCAGTGCGTCCGACACGTCGCCGTAGTAGTCGCGTGGCAGCAGCGAATCCGGCATGTCCTTCCACAGAAAATTCTGGAACGTACGTACCGATTCGGTCGCGATGGGAAACTTCGAGTACACGACCATCCCGTACTGACCTGGAAACTGTCCGAACCCCCAGGCGTCACCGGGCCCGCCGAGCGCGCCGTCCTTGTCCAGGTCCAATCCCGAATCGACGCCCGTGTTCACCGGCGCAGTGAAAGAATGCCGATACTGCCCATCGAGATAGTTGTCGTTGAACAACCTAACCGCATCGTCACCCGAGTAATCGAACTCGTTGACCAACAACACATCCGGTGAGTTCGCCGCGATCACATCGGCCACCGCGCGGGCCTGTGTGTTCTCGCCCTGCAGGTCGGTCACCAACTGCCCGGGGGCGGGCCGGTTCAGGCTGGCATTGAACGTCGCCACCCGGATGCTCGACGGTTCGTCGGGGGCCGGGTCCGCTGCGGTTGGATTCACAGAGGAGCAACCGGCAGCCATGAAGGTCAGGGTAACGGCGGCGGCCGCAAGTCTCGATATTCTCACGTTCGACACCGTAGAGACGGCAAGCGAACGCGAGGTAACGAATTAACAAGCAGGCGTGCTTGCTTTTTTCGCGCCCCTTTGTGAAGCTGAGCGCATGGCAGACCTCGACACACTCGTCGACGACCTCCGCGCCGAGGGCGACGACCTCGATGCCCTGGTGGCCGAGCTGACCCCGGAACGGTGGTCGGCACCGACGCCGGCCGAGGGTTGGACCGTCGCGCATCAGATCGGGCATCTCTCCTGGACCGATCACGTCGCGGAGCGAACCACGTCCGGCGCATCCGGCGATATCGAGGCCAAGGAGGAGTTCGCGCTCACTCTGAAGAAAGCGTGGGAGAACCCCGGCGGTTTCGTCGACGAAGCCGCCGAGGAGGAGTCGCGGGATCCCGACCTGCTGAGCATCTGGCGTACCCGTCGCCACGCCATGACCGATGCTCTCGTACGGGTTCCGCCCGGGACCAAGATCGACTGGTTCGGCCCCCCGATGAGTGCGGCGTCCATGGCCACAGCGCGATTGATGGAAACGTGGGCCCACGGTCAAGATGTCGCCGACGCACTGGGCGTCACCCGCGTCGCCACCGACAGAATCCGCGGCGTCGCGCACATCGGCGTGCGGACGCGGGATTTCGCCTACATGGTCAACCAGCAGACCCCTCCCACCGAACCGTTCCGAGTAGAGCTCATGGCACCGTCGGGTGAAGTGTGGACATGGGGACCCGAGGACGCCGCCCAACGCGTGAGCGGACCGGCTCTCGACTTCTGCCTTCTCGTCACCCAGCGCGCTCATCGCGACAACCTCGACATCCATGCCGAGGGACCCGACGCCGCGCACTGGCTCACCATCGCCCAAGCCTTCGCAGGCCCTCCGGGGGTCGGACGTACACAGTCAGGACTCGAGAAAGCATGACCGTACGTATCGGCAACTGCTCAGGCTTCTACGGAGACCGCCTCTCCGCCATGCGCGAGATGCTGGAGGGCGGCGAACTCGATTACCTCACGGGTGACTACCTCGCCGAGCTGACGATGCTCATCCTCGGCCGCGATCGGATGAAGGACGCGACCCGTGGGTACGCCAAAACCTTTCTGCGCCAAGCCGAGGACTGCCTTGGTCTGGCACTCGACAAGGGTGTCAAGATCGTCGCCAACGCCGGTGGTCTGAACCCACGTGGCTTGGCCGAAGCGCTGGAGAAGCTCGACTCCGGTGCGAAAATAGCGTACGTCGACGGCGACGACCTTCTCGGCAGAGCGGCCGAACTCGGCCTCGGTAACCCGCTGACCGCAAATGCTTACCTCGGCGCGTGGGGCATCGTGGAATGCCTGAACTCCGGTGCCGACGTCGTGGTCACCGGGCGCGTCACCGACGCCAGTGTGATCGTCGGTCCTGCGGCGGCCCACTTCGGTTGGACACCTACCGATTACGACGCTCTGGCCGGGGCCGTGGTCGCAGGGCACGTCATCGAATGCGGAACGCAGGCGACGGGTGGCAACTACTCCTTCTTCACCGAGATTGCCGATATGTCGCGCCCGGGCTTCCCGATCGCAGAGATTCACAACGACGGGTCGAGCGTCATTACCAAGCACGAGGGAACCGGGGGTGCCGTCAGCGTCGGTACCGTCACTGCTCAGTTGCTGTACGAAATCACCGGCGGGCGTTATGCGAATCCCGATGTGACAGCACGGATCGATTCAGCGATCCTGACGCAGGAATCCAGCGATCGAGTTTCCATCAGCGGCGTGACCGGCGAAGCTCCGCCGCCCACCTACAAGGTCTCGCTCAATGCACTCGGCGGCTTCCGCAACGAATTCACGATGGTGCTCACCGGCCTCGATATCGAGGCGAAAGCAGCACTGGCGCAACGTCAATTCGAGTCTTGGCTCCCCTCGCGACCCGCCGAGTTGAAGTGGACTCTCGTGCGTACCGACAAGCCGGACGCCGAGACGGAGGAGACGGCCAGCGCCTTGCTGCGCTGCGTGGCTCGCGACAGCAACCCCGACGCCGTCGGACGTCAGTTCTCGGCCGTGGCAGTCGAACTCGCACTGGCCAGCTACCCAGGATTCTCGGTGACTGCACCCCCGGGCAACGGCGCGCCGTACGGAGTGTTCACGGCAGGATTCGTCGACGCGGCCGAGGTGCCGCACCTTGCGCATCTCGCGGACGGCACCGAAAGCGCCATCGCACCGTCGACGGACACGCGGGCGTTGGAACCCCTCGATCAACCGACGCTCCCGCCACCGAGAGCAGACGAAGCGACCATCCGGCTACCACTGGGAACCATCGCCGCGGCCCGAAGCGGCGACAAGGGCGGCAATGCCAACGTCGGGGTGTGGGTACGTACCGATGACGAATTCGCCTGGCTGGTGCACGCATTGACGGTCGAGACCCTGAAGAAGATGCTGCCCGAGGCCGACAAACTCACTGTCACTCGGCATGTACTTCCCAACCTGCGGGCGGTGAACTTCGTCATCGAGGGCATCCTCGGCCAGGGCGTTGCATCGCAGGCCAGATTCGATCCACAGGCCAAGGGGCTCGGTGAGTGGCTGCGGTCGCGTCACATCGACATCCCCGAAACACTTGCCTACAAGGGAGCACTCGTATGAACATCTGGACGACGCCGGAGCGTCAGCAGCTGCGCAAGACCGTTCGCAGTTTCGTGGAGCAGGACATCGCGCCGCATATGAACCAGTGGGAAGCCGACGGCGAGATTCCGCGTGAGCTGCACAAGAAGGCGGCCGCTCTCGGCTTGCTCGGCGCGGGCTTCCCCGAGGAGGTCGGTGGCAGCGGCGGTGATCTGGCCGACGCCGTCGTGATCTGCGAGGAGATGCACCAGGCCGGCGCGTCGGGTGGACTGTTCGCATCTCTGTTCACCAGCGGAATTTCATTGCCGCACTTGATTGCCGCCCGAGACCCGCAGCAGATCGAGAAGTGGGTCGAGCCCACGCTCGCGGGGGAGAAGATCGGCTCGCTCGCCATCACCGAGCCGGGTGGCGGCTCCGACGTCGGCCACCTCAGGACGAAAGCCGTCAAAGATGGCGAGCACTACGTCGTCAACGGATCCAAGACGTACATCACCTCCGGATGCCGAGCCGATTTCATCGTCACCGCGGTCCGCACCGGCGGCGAGGGGGCTGCAGGCGTCTCCCTGCTCGTCATCGAGAAGGGCACACCCGGGTTCGAGGTCACCAGCAAGCTCGACAAGATGGGTTGGCGCGCATCCGATACCGCGGAGCTCTCGTTCGTCGACGCCCGAGTGCCGGTGAGCAACCTGATCGGTGCCGAGAACAGTGGCTTCGCACAGATCGCGCAGGCGTTCCTCACCGAGCGCATCGCCCTCGCCGCGCAGGCCTATGCCAGCGCACAGCGGTGCCTCGATCTCACGTTGCAGTGGGTCCGTGATCGCGAAACATTCGGAAAGCCGCTCATCGCACGGCAATCCGTACAGAACACCGTCACCGAGATGGCGCGCAAGATCGACATCGCCCGCGTCTACACCCGTTCGCTCGTCGAGCGGTCCATGCAGGAGAACCAAGACTTCATCGCCGAGGTCTGCTTCGCGAAGAACACGGCCGTCGAGTCCGGAGAGTGGGTCGCCAATCAGGCTGTCCAACTCTTCGGGGGACTCGGCTACATGCGCGAGAGCGAGGTCGAGCGGCAGTACCGCGACATGCGCATCCTCGGTATCGGCGGCGGCACCACCGAAATCCTCACCGGACTGGCAGCAAAACGATTGGGGTACCAGGCATGAGCGTGCTCAAGTCCACCCTCGACACGGCATCGGAGCAGTACGCCGGAAGCGTCGAAGCCATGAACACCAAGCTGAGCGAGATCGACGCCGAGCACTCGAAGGCTCTGCTCGGCGGAGGTCAGAAATACGTCGAGCGGCACAAGAAGCGCGGCAAGCTCCTGGCCCGCGAACGCATCGAGTTGCTGATCGACGAGGATTCCGCGTTTCTCGAGCTGTGCCCACTCGCGGCCTGGGGTAGCGACTTTCCCGTCGGAGCCAGCACCGTCATGGGTATCGGCGTCGTGTGCGGCGTCGAATGCCTCATCGTGGCCAACGACCCGACGGTCCGCGGCGGAGCGAGCAATCCGTGGACTCTGAAGAAGGGGTTCCGCGGCAACGACATCGCCACGCAGAACCGGCTTCCGGTGATCTCACTGGTCGAATCCGGTGGAGCCGATCTGCCGACGCAGAAGGAGGTGTTCATCCCCGGCGGTCGCATGTTCCGTGATCTGACGCAGCTCTCGGCGGCGGGCATCCCCACCATCGCCCTGGTGTTCGGCAACTCCACCGCCGGCGGCGCATACATCCCCGGTATGTCCGATCACGTCGTGATGGTCAAGGAACGATCCAAGGTCTTCCTCGCAGGGCCGCCACTCGTCAAGATGGCCACCGGTGAGGACTCCGACGACGAGTCGCTCGGTGGGGCCGAGATGCACGCTCGAAAGTCCGGCCTCGCAGACTATTTCGCCGTCGACGAGCAGGACGCCATCCGCATCGGACGCAGCATCGTCTCCCGGCTCAACTGGAAGAAGAAGGGCCCCGAGCCTCGCGTCGAGGTCATCGAGCCGCTCGCCGACCCCGAGGACTTGCTCGGCATCGTCCCCACCGATCTGAAGATCCCGTTCGATCCCCGCGAGGTCATCGCCCGCATCGTCGACGGCTCCGATTTCGACGAGTTCAAGCCGATGTACGGCGGATCGCTCGTCACCGGCTGGGCCGAGCTGCACGGCTATCCGATCGGCATTCTCG
Organism: Rhodococcus sp. ARC_M5; assembly: GCF_022810405.1. GTDB lineage: Bacteria > Actinomycetota > Actinomycetes > Mycobacteriales > Mycobacteriaceae > Rhodococcoides > Rhodococcoides navarretei. The sequence continues at coordinate 36,482 of NZ_JALGQE010000017.1, read as the reverse complement.
CCAATGCCCGCGGTGTGCTGTTCAGCGAGGAATCGCAGAAGGCGACGCAGTTCATCCAGCTCGCCAACCGGTCGAACACTCCACTTCTGTTCCTGCACAACACCACCGGCTACATGGTGGGTAAGGAATACGAAGAGGGCGGCATGATCAAACACGGTTCGATGATGATCAACGCCGTCTCCAACTCCACCGTCCCGCACATCTCGATTCTGCTCGGCGCCTCGTACGGAGCCGGCCACTACGGCATGTGCGGTCGCGCCTTCGATCCGCGTTTCCTGTTCGCCTGGCCGTCCAGCAAGTCCGCCGTCATGGGTGGCGCGCAGCTCGCCGGTGTCATCTCCATCGTCGGACGCGCCGCCGCCGAAGCTCGTGGACAAGCCTTCGACGCCGAAGCAGATGCCGGCATGCGCGCGATGATCGAAGGCCAGATCGAGGCCGAGTCGATGCCGATGTTCCTCTCCGGACGCCTCTACGACGACGGCGTCATCGACCCCCGTGATACCCGCACGGTGGTGGGAATGTGCCTGTCGGCCATCGCCACCGCCCCGATCGAAGGCACCGCCAACTTCGGTGTCTTCCGGATGTGAAGCCATGACCGTAACGTCCGTCCTCGTAGCCAACCGCGGCGAAATTGCCCGCCGCGTCTTCACTACCTGCCGCGCCGAAGGCATCGACACCGTCGCGGTCTTCTCCGACGCCGACGCGAACTCTCCGCACGTGCGTGAGGCCGATGCGGCAGTGCGGCTACCCGGAAACAGTTCGGCCGAGACGTACCTGCGCGGCGAGCTCGTCATCGCGGCAGCCGCGGCGGCCGGAGCCGACGCCGTGCATCCGGGATACGGATTCCTGTCCGAGAACGCCGATTTTGCGCAGCAGGTGCAGAACGCCGGCCTGACGTGGATCGGGCCGCCCGTCAAGGCCATCGAATTGATGGGCTCGAAGGTCGAGTCCAAGAAGATGATGGCCGACGCCGGAGTGCCGGTGCTGACCCAGCTCGATCCCGAGTCGGTCACCGAGAACGAACTTCCGGTGTTGATCAAGGCGTCCGCAGGCGGCGGCGGGCGCGGCATGCGTATCGTGCGCAACCTGGAGAACCTGGATTCGGAGCTGGAAGCGGCCGGGCGCGAGGCACTCTCGGCATTCGGCGACGGAACGGTGTTCGTCGAGCGGTACATCGAGACCGGCCGGCACATCGAAGTGCAGGTGATGGCAGACAGATTCGGCACCGTGTGGACGGTGGGCGAGCGTGAATGCTCTATTCAGCGTCGTCACCAGAAGGTCGTCGAGGAGGCTCCGTCGCCGCTCGTCGAACGCATCGACGGCATGCGCGAGAAGCTCTTCCATGCGGCGACACTGGCCACCGAGGCGATCGGCTACGAGGGTGCAGGCACGGTCGAATTCCTCGCCGACGAGAAGGGGAATTTCTTCTTCCTCGAGATGAACACCCGGCTGCAGGTGGAACACCCGGTCACCGAATGCACGACGGGACTCGATCTGGTAGCACTGCAGATTCGGGTGGCAGCGGGGGAGCGGTTGCCCGCCGAGCAGCCGGCAACTCGCGGACACTCCATCGAAGTTCGCCTCTACGCCGAGGATCCGGCCCAGGACTGGCAGCCACAGAGCGGTGCCGTGCACCGATTCGAGATTCCCGGTGCGCAGTTCGAGGTGTCGGACAAAGCTGGATACATCAGAGTGGACTCCGGCGTCGAGACCGGCAGTGTGGTGGGAACTCACTACGACCCGATGCTGGCGAAGGTCATCTCCTTCGCGCCGACGCGGGATCAGGCAGCGAACCTACTGGCCAAAGCGTTGCAGAAGGCCACCGTTCACGGCCTGAAGACCAACCGCGATCTGCTGGTCAACATTCTGCGGCACCCGGCGTTCGTGGCGGGGGATACCGATACGGCATTCTTCGACACGCACGGCCTCGACGTCCTGGCTCAGCCGATCGCGCACGGCCGAGGCGAGGAACTGTCCGCTCTCGCAGCTGCTCTGGCCGACGCGGCGAGCAACCTCCAACGAGCACGCGTGAATCGGGGACTGCCCGGCGGTTGGCGAAACCTGCGGTCGCAGCCGCAGCGCAAGACCTACAACGACATCACCGTCGAATATTCGATCGGACGCAGCGGGCTCACCTCCTCGGTGGAGGGTGTCGAACTGGTGGAGCACACGCCGACCTCGGTGACGTTGGACGACAACGGTATTCGACGTATCTTCACGGTCGGCAGCTACGGTTCGGCTGTCTTCGTGGATTCGGCGCTCGGTCCGGTTCGGTTGATCAGGGCCCCGCGGTTCACCGACCCCACCGACCAGGTCGCGGCTGGTTCACTTCTCGCTCCGATGCCGGGCAGCGTCATCAGAATCGCTGCCGCGCAGGGCGATACCGTCACCGCCGGTCAGCCCATCCTGTGGCTGGAGGCGATGAAGATGGAACACACGGTGACCGCACCTGCAGACGGTGTGCTCACGGAACTGAACGTTCAGCAGGGTCAACAAGTCGAGGTCGGTGCAGTTCTGGCCGTGGTATCAGAAGGAGCAGAGCAAGCATGAGTTTCATCGAAACCGAAGAGCAGAAGGGACTGCGCAACGCAGTCTCGTCACTGGGCAAGCGCTACAACTACATCGACTACGTGTTGCCCAAGGCGCGCAAGGGTGAGCCGCTGACCGAGCTGTGGAACGAGGCGGGCAAGCTCGGCTTCCTCGGCGTCAATCTGCCCGAGGAGTACGGCGGCGGCGGCGCAGGCATCTACGAACTCGCTCTCGTGCAGGAGGAGTTGGCTGCGCACGGTGCCGGTCTGCTGCTCGTGGTCGTCAGCCCTGCCATCTGCGGCACCATCATCGGCAAGTACGGCACGGGCGATCAGAAGCAGGAGTGGCTCACCGCCCTCGCCGACGGATCCAAGATCATGGTCTTCGGCATCACCGAGCCCGACGCCGGATCCAATTCGCATCAGATCACCACCACTGCGCGCCGTGACGGCGACGAGTGGGTCCTCAAGGGCAACAAGATCTACATCTCCGGTGTCGATCAGGCCGACGCTGTCTTGATCGTCGCGCGCACCGAGGACTCCAAGACCGGCAAGCTCAAGCCTGCCCTGTTCATCGTGCCCACGGACGCTCCGGGTCTGCAGAAGACGCAGATGGAGATGGACATCGTCGAACCCGATCACCAGTTCGTGCTGTTCCTCGACGACGTCCGGTTGCCCGCCGAGGCACTCGTCGGTGAGGCCGACGCTGCCCTGATGCAGCTGTTCGCGGGACTGAACCCCGAGCGCATCCTCGGTGCCGCGATGGCCATCGGAATGGGCCGGTACGCCATCGATGCCGCAGTGAAGTACGCCAAGGAGCGCACCGTCTGGAAGACGCCGATCGGGGCCCACCAAGGCTTGGCGCACCCGTTGGCGCAGTGCAAGATCGAGCTGGAGTTGGCGAAATTGATGATGCAGAAGGCTGCGGTGCTCTACGACTCCGGCGACGACTTCGGCGCTGCCGAGGCTGCGAACATGGCCAAATACGCTGCGGCCGAGGCCAGCATCAAGGCGCTCGATCAGGCGATCCAAACCCACGGTGGTGCCGGGTTGAGCAGTGAGTACGGCTTGGCTGCAATGCTCGGAGCGGCTCGTATCGCGCGCGTCGCACCGGTGAGTCGGGAGATGATTCTGAACTTCGTGAGCCAGCACTCGCTCGGACTGCCGAGAAGCTACTGATGGCCGTTCTCGCCGAGAACTCCACGAGCACGGCGTATTTGACGTTGGATTCGCCGGAGAACCGAAATGCGTTGTCCTCGGTGTTGGTCGAGGAACTGACGGCGGGCCTGATCGCTGCGGCGCACGACGACGACGTCAGAACGATCGTGCTCGGTCACACCGGCACGACGTTCTGCGCCGGTGCCGACCTCCGAGAGGCCGGTGCGTCCCCGGAGTTACGCACCCGGCAGATGCTCGATCTGATGCGGCTGATCATCGACACCCCGAAACCCGTCATCTGTCACATCGACGGACATGTGCGGGCCGGCGGCATGGGCCTGGTTGCGGCGTGTGACATCGCGATCGCCGGACCCGAGAGTTCGTTCGCACTGACCGAGGTGCGGCTCGGGCTCGCGGCATCGGTCATCTCGGTGGCCGTGCTGCCGCGGCTGACGTCCCGCGCGGCGAGTCACTACTTCCTCACCGGGGAGACGTTCGACGGGGCGACGGCCGAGGCGATCGGCCTGGTCACCGCGGCCGACGCCGTTCCCGCGGCCGCGGTGGCCGACTACATGATCATGTTTCGGAAGTGCTCGCCGCAGGGCCTGGCCGAGTCGAAACAGCTCACCACGGCAGCGATCCGACGCGAGATCGACGAACGCGGAACGGCCGTCGCCGAGCAATCGGCCAGGTTGTTTGCATCGGACGAGGCCCGAGAGGGGATGATGTCTTTTCTGGAGAAGAGGCCGCCGTCCTGGGTGGTCGAAAAGTAGGTCGGCAGAGCGTCGGTAGCAGTAGGGAGTATGGCGATGGTGATGGCGCGCGAACCCAAGCAGGACCGCAGCAGGGTCACGCGTCAGCGACTGCTCGAGGCGACGATCGATTCACTCGCCGAGCAGGGGTGGAGCGCCACGACCGTGGGCGTCGTCGCCGAACGCGCCGGCGTCTCTCGCGGCGCGACCCAGCACCATTTCCCGACGCGTGAGGACCTGATCACCGGAGCCCTCGAGTACATGTTCGACACTCGAATGGACCACGCACGCCGCGAGGCCCAGGAGATCCCGCCGGGTCCCGGCCGGACGAAACTCGTGGTCGAGCGGCTCGTCGAGTACTACACCGGCCCGATGTTCAAAGCCGCACTGCAGGTCTGGACGGCAGCGTCGGCCGACCCCGAGTTGCGCGATCGCATCGTGCCGCTCGAGGAACGGTTCGGCCGTCGTGCCCACCAGATGGCCGTCGAGAACCTCGGTGTCGACGACAACGATCCCGTCACCCACCGTCTGGTGCAGGCAACCCTCGACCTCGCTAGAGGACTGGGTCTCGCCGATGTGCTCACCGACGATGCGCGACGCCGTGCCGAGGTCGTCAGATCGTGGGCCGAGGTACTGGATACATCGTTGAACTCGCGGCTGTCCGCAGCGTCGGTGGGAGCTCGCTAGAACCCACACGGTCTGCAGCGCCGACCGACCTGTGCTTGAGTCTGGCGGGTGACTTCCGATACCGCACGCGTGCACCGCGGCCACATCTTTCACGTCGCCGGATCGCCCACGGTGCTCGACGCTGCCGCGTCGTTGGTGTCGATTCCCGACGGTGCGCTGGTGGTGTCCGGCGAGGGCACGATCGAGTTCTGTGGCGAGTTCGATTCTCTGCCAACGCACTACGCGCACCGGGAGATCGCTGATCATCGTCCCGGGTTTCTGCTGCCGGGATTCGTGGACACCCACATTCACTTTCCGCAGACCTATGCGGGTGATTCCTACGGCGGCGGGCAACTACTCGAATGGCTGAACACGTGCATCTTCCCGTCCGAGTCTCGCTTCGCCGATCCCGAGTTCGCCGCCGCGGCGGCCAGAGATTTCTGCGCCGCGCGAATCCGGGCCGGAACGACGCAGGCGATGGTGTTCGGATCGGCGTTCCCGCACGCGCAGGATTCGCTGTTCGCCGAGACGCTGGAGCACGGGCTGCGCATCGTCAGTGGACGCGGAGTTCAGACCACCGGCCCGGCGTCGGCGCAGGCGTTGATCACCGGTGAGGACGAGGCCATCCGACTGGTGTCCGAGGAGATCGAGAAGTGGCACGCGGCAGATACCGGCGACGTCGACACGGCGATGTTGCATGTGGCCGTCGTACCGCGGTTCTCGCTCTCGGTGACAACCGAGACGCTGAAGAATCTCGGCGAGCTCTACGATTCCGTCCGCGCCCGAGGTGTCTACTTCCACACGCACCTGAACGAGAACAACCGGCCGGGTACCGGCGAGATCGACGCCACCAAGAACGCCTACGGGGTGGACACCTACCTCGACACCTACGACGGCAAGTTTCTGCCGGGATCGCAGGTGGGCGGCAAGAGCTTCCTGGGTCGGCGCACCATCCTGGCCCACGCGGTGCACTGCCAGGACATCGAACTCGAGCGGTTGGCCGAAACCGGCACCTCCATTGCGCACTGTCCTACCTCGCAGCAGTTCCTGGGCTCGGGCACCATGCCGTGGAAGCGAACCGTCGCCGCGGGGGTGAACATCGCCATCGGTTCGGACTTCGGCGGAGGTGACGAATGGCTGCTGCCGCAGGTCCTCGCCGATGCGTTCAAGGTGCACATCTCCGAGGCCGGCGACGCCGGACTGTCGCTGCACCCGGCGGAGTTGCTGTTCACCGGAACCCTCGCGGGGGCCCGCGCGCTGGACATGGAGAGCCGAATCGGCAACTTCGACGCAGGCAAAGAAGCCGACTTCGTCGTCGTCGATCCGTCCGCGTGGCCGCAGCTCGCGACGGCGATCGACCACGGCGTCCGCGCCGACGATCCCGAACTCGCCCGCGACCAGACCCTGTTCGCGCTACTGATGGCGATGCGCGAGCCGGCCATCGTCGGCGTCTATGTCCGGGGACGCGCACTGCACGGCACATGACTGAGGTGCCGTCCGATTGATAGGTTCAGTGCGACGTCGAACTGCAGCATCGAACAGGCGAAGGACGGCATGAAGCGAGTGGCACTGGTGATCGCCGCGGTCGCCGCGCTGGTTGCGGGTTGCGCCGGTGCCGAGGACGCTGCCGGCTCAGAGGAGGCGTCGACGACAGCCACCTCCGCATACGAGCCCGGCCCCTTCTTCGGCGAATGCGGATCGATCACCGACGCCGAGGTGCAATCCGCGTTCGGGGCGGGCCCGTTCGGGCAGATCACCCGCAACTCCGTCGGCTGCCAGTGGGAGACGGTCGGCTTCGGCGGACCCGGCGTCAGCTTCTCCTGGTACCGCGGTAGCCCGATCGGCCGGGAACGGGCCGGTTCGGAGTTGATCGGCCGTCCGGCGAAGGACATCGAGATCGACGGCAACCCCGGCTTCGAGGCCGAGCGGGGCACACTGTGCGAGATCGGCGTTCAGTTCGGCGACGACTTCTTCCACTGGTCCATCACGTACTCCGACCAACCTGCGGCGCGCCCACCCTGTGATGTCGGAAACGAACTCGCACAGCTGACCGTGGAGCGCAAGCAATGACAACGCAAGCAATGAGAACGAGACGCGTCCTCGCCGCCACAGCGACCCTGCTACTCGCCGCCGGCTGCTCCCAGACCGTCGAGGGGACCGCGCGACCGGCGAGCTTCGGTGGCTCGGGTGGCGAAGAATTCACCGACTTGTTGACCGAGTGCGACGCCGTGTCCGACGACCAGATCACCGACACTGTCGGTGCCGACCTCATCGCTCAGGGTTTCCTCGGGGCCATCTGTCGGTGGGATCTCGTCGGCTCCGCGGGCACGGTGAAGGTGACGTTCAACTGGTTCGAGTCCGGCACTCTCGCAGCTGAGCGGGCCGCCAACGAGAAGTTGATGTACACCGTCACCGACACAACGGTCCAGGGACGCAAGGCAATCCAGGCCCAGCGCCCGAACGACCCCGACTCGTGCGGGGTCTCCGCCGGTGCGGATCGGGCGGGCATTTTCGGGTGGTGGGTGCAGTACCAGCCGGACGTCGCGCATCCCGATCCCTGTCAGGCCGCCGCCAAGCTCGCCGACCTCACGCTGAACCTCAGTCGATAGCCCGCGAACCCACACGAGGGGTGTTTTGACCCGAGGCGACGCTGCCGGGTATCGTTATGGGTCGTGTCCGGCCTGGCCGGACCGTTTGTGTGCCTATGCGAGGTACAGCCGTGCGCACGTTCGCTCGAAGAGCGCGCAACCGGCTGGACGTGTGGGGGTATGCGACACACCCGACCGCGGGGTGCAAGAGACCCGCGATAGCAGTACTGGAGCAGCAGCAGTACCGGGTGAGGAGCAGTGTTCTCTTGCTCCAACTGCTAGATCCCTGTTTATCGACACGAAGAAAGCCGGTTTATGCCAACGATCAACCAGCTGGTCCGCAAGGGTCGCACCGACAAGGTCGCGAAACTGAAGACCGCTGCCCTCAAGGGCAGTCCACAGCGCCGTGGCGTGTGCACTCGCGTGTACACCACCACCCCCAAGAAGCCGAACTCCGCTCTCCGTAAGGTCGCGCGTGTTCGCCTGACCTCCTCGGTCGAGGTCACCGCATACATCCCCGGTGAGGGTCACAACCTGCAGGAGCACTCGATGGTGCTCGTTCGCGGTGGTCGTGTGAAGGACCTCCCGGGTGTGCGTTACAAGATCATCCGCGGCTCGCTCGACACCCAGGGTGTCAAGAACCGCAAGCAGGCTCGTAGCCGCTACGGAGCCAAGAAGGAGAAGAGCTGATATGCCACGCAAGGGCCCAGCACCCAAGCGGCCGCTGATCAACGACCCGGTCTACGGATCGCCGTTGGTCACGCAGCTCGTCAACAAGATCCTTCTCGACGGTAAGAAGTCGACCGCAGAGCGCATCGTCTACCAGGCGCTCGAGCAGGCTCGCGAGAAGACCGGCACCGACCCCGTCGTCACGCTCAAGCGTGCACTCGACAACGTCAAGCCGGCCCTCGAGGTTCGCAGCCGTCGCGTCGGTGGTGCCACCTACCAGGTGCCCGTCGAGGTTCGTCCCGGCCGCTCCACCACGCTGGCACTGCGCTGGCTGGTCACCTTCTCGCGCGCTCGTCGTGAGAAGACCATGGTCGAGCGTCTGGCGAACGAGTTGCTCGACGCCAGCAACGGCCTCGGTGCCGCTGTGAAGCGTCGCGAGGACACTCACAAGATGGCCGAAGCCAACAAGGCGTTCGCCCACTACCGCTGGTGATCTCCTCGCTCGGGCGGTATTCGGAACTATCCGATGCCGCCGGAGCGTTGATCAGCTCAGGCAATACCTCTTCCAACACCAAGGCGGGTTAACTCGTGGCACAGGACGTGCTGACCGACCTACTCAAGGTCCGCAACATCGGCATCATGGCTCACATCGATGCCGGCAAGACCACCACTACCGAACGCATCCTCTTCTACACCGGTATCTCCTACAAGATCGGTGAAGTTCACGATGGCGCAGCCACGATGGACTGGATGGAGCAGGAGCAGGAACGTGGCATCACGATCACCTCTGCTGCCACGACGTGCTTCTGGAACGAAAACCAGATCAACATCATCGACACCCCCGGGCACGTCGACTTTACCGTCGAGGTGGAGCGTTCGCTCCGCGTGCTCGACGGCGCTGTCGCAGTGTTCGACGGCAAAGAAGGTGTCGAGCCGCAGTCCGAGCAGGTGTGGCGCCAGGCCGACAAGTACGACGTGCCGCGTATCTGCTTCGTCAACAAGATGGACAAGCTCGGTGCGGATTTCTACTACACCGTGCAGACCATCATCGATCGCCTCGGTGCCAAGCCGCTGGTCATCCAGCTGCCGATCGGCTCCGAGAGTGACTTCGAAGGCATCGTCGACCTCGTCGAGATGAACGCGAAGATCTGGCGCGGCGAAACCAAGCTGGGCGAGACCTACGAAACCATCGAGATCCCCGAAGATCTCAAGGAGCGCGCAGCCGAGTACCGCGAAATGCTGCTCGAGACCGTGGCCGAGTCCGACGAGGCGCTTCTGGAGAAGCACTTCAGCGGCGAAGAGCTCACGATCGACGAGATCAAGGCTGCCATCCGCAAGATGACGGTCAACAGCGAGCTGTACCCGATCCTGTGTGGATCCGCGTTCAAGAACAAGGGCGTTCAGCCCATGCTCGACGCGGTCATCGACTACCTCCCGTCTCCCCTCGACGTTGCCGAGACCATCGGACACGCCGTCGGCGACGAGGAGAAGGAGATCACTCGCAAGCCGTCCGCAGACGAGCCGTTCGCAGCTCTCGCGTTCAAGATCGCTACGCACCCCTTCTTCGGCAAGCTGACCTACGTCCGGGTGTACTCGGGCAAGGTCGACTCCGGCGCTCAGGTCGTCAACTCGACCAAGGGCAAGAAGGAGCGTCTGGGCAAGCTCTTCCAGATGCACTCCAACAAGGAGAACGCGATCGCGACCGCATCTGCCGGTCACATCTACGCGGTCATCGGCCTCAAGGACACCACGACGGGTGACACGCTCTGCGATCCGCAGAACCAGATCATCCTCGAGTCCATGAGCTTCCCGGACCCGGTCATCCAGGTCTCGATCGAGCCGAAGACCAAGTCCGACCAGGAGAAGCTGGGAACAGCCATCCAGAAGCTCGCCGAAGAGGATCCCACCTTCTCGGTGAAGCTGGACGAGGACACCGGCCAGACCGTCATCGGCGGCATGGGCGAGCTGCACCTCGACATCCTCGTCGACCGTATGCGTCGCGAGTTCAAGGTCGAGGCCAACGTCGGCAAGCCGCAGGTCGCGTACCGCGAGACCATCCGCAAGACGGTCGACAAGCACGACTACACGCACAAGAAGCAGACCGGTGGCTCCGGCCAGTTCGCGAAGGTCATCATCAAGCTCGAGCCTTTCGAGGGCGAAGACGGCGCGACCTACGAGTTCGAGAACAAGGTCAGCGGTGGTCGTGTGCCGAGGGAGTACATCCCCTCGGTCGACGCAGGTGCTCAGGACGCCATGCAGTACGGTGTTCTCGCCGGATACCCCCTGGTCAACGTCAAGGTCACACTGCTCGACGGTGCGTACCACGACGTCGACTCGTCGGAAATGGCCTTCAAGGTCGCCGGCTCACAAGCGTTCAAGGAAGCCGCTCGCAAGGCCAGCCCCGTCATTCTCGAACCCGTCATGGCCGTCGAGGTCATCACGCCCGAGGATTACATGGGTGAGGTCATCGGCGACCTGAACTCCCGCCGTGGTCAGATCCAGGCCATGGAGGAACGCAGCGGTGCCCGTATCGTCAAGGCACTGGTTCCGCTGTCGGAGATGTTCGGCTACATCGGAGACCTTCGGTCGAAGACGCAGGGCCGCGCAAACTACTCCATGGTCTTCGATTCGTACGCAGAAGTTCCCGCGAACGTAGCGAAGGAAATCATTGCGAAGGTGAATGGAGAGTAATTCTCTTCGTTTGCTGGACCACGCTCGACCTGTAATAAGAAACAACACATACGCGTGCTTGCCCCGCAGGGGCTCGCACAGATCAGTCCAGGAGGACACACAGTGGCGAAGGCGAAGTTCGATCGGACGAAGCCGCACGTCAACATCGGCACCATCGGTCACGTTGACCACGGTAAGACGACGCTGACGGCTGCAATCACCAAGGTTCTGCACGACAAGTTCCCGGACCTGAACGAGGCCTCGGCTTTCGATCAGATCGACAAGGCTCCGGAGGAGAAGGCTCGTGGTATCACGATCAACATCTCCCACGTCGAGTACCAGACCGAGAAGCGCCACTACGCGCACGTCGATGCACCGGGTCACGCCGACTACATCAAGAACATGATCACCGGCGCGGCTCAGATGGACGGCGCAATCCTGGTCGTGGCAGCAACCGACGGCCCGATGCCGCAGACCCGCGAGCACGTGCTGCTCGCCCGCCAGGTCGGTGTTCCGTACATCCTGGTCGCACTGAACAAGGCCGACATGGTCGACGACGACGAGATCATCGAGCTCGTCGAGATGGAGGTCCGCGAGCTCCTCGCATCGCAGGAGTTCGACGAGGACGCACCGGTCATCAAGGTCTCCGCACTCAAGGCACTCGAGGGTGACGAGAAGTGGGGCGAGTCGGTCATGGAGCTCATGCAGGCCGTCGACGATTCGGTTCCGGACCCCGTCCGTGAGACCGACAAGCCGTTCCTCATGCCCGTCGAGGACGTCTTCACCATCACCGGCCGTGGCACCGTGGTCACCGGACGTATCGAGCGCGGCTCGGTCAACGTCAACGAAGAGGTCGAGATCGTCGGCATCCGCCCCGGCTCGACCAAGACCACCGTCACCGGAATCGAAATGTTCCGCAAGCTGCTCGACTCGGGTCAGGCAGGCGACAACGTCGGCCTCCTCGTTCGTGGCATCAAGCGCGAAGACGTCGAGCGTGGACAGGTCATCATCAAGCCGGGCACCACGACTCCCCACACGGAGTTCGAGGGCAACGCATACATCCTGTCCAAGGACGAGGGCGGCCGCCACACGCCGTTCTTCAACAACTACCGCCCGCAGTTCTACTTCCGTACCACGGACGTTACGGGCGTTGTGACCCTTCCCGAGGGCACCGAGATGGTCATGCCCGGTGACAACACCGAGATGTCCGTCACGCTGATCCAGCCGGTCGCCATGGATGTCGGCCTCCGTTTCGCCATCCGTGAGGGCGGTCGTACCGTCGGAGCCGGTCGCGTCACGAAGATCGTCAAGTGATCTAGTTTCACCCTGCTCTACGAAAGCGGCACTCACCTTCGGGTGGGTGCCGCTTTTGCGTGCGGTCGGCTCCGCCGCCCGCGTCAATGGACCCTTGCACCGCTCAGACGTATGCAACGGTCCATTCACGCGGTCCGGAGATGGCCACCCACAGGTGGGTGAATGGACCCTTGCACCGCCCAGACGTATGCAGTGGTCCATTCACGCGGCCGATTTGAGCGCGGGCACCCCAAAAAATGGGACGCATCGGGCTCGGCTGTCCCGTAACGTCGCTGCGGTGCTACTGACCGTGACTGCAAATGCCACAACCGATTTCCCGGACGCCTCGGACATCGGGTATCTGTTGCACAAGCACCCCGATCGTGTGCAGAGCTGGAACCTGCCGATGGGTGCCACCACGGTGCTGTATCCCGAGGTCTCGGCTGAGTGCACCACCGTCGCTGTTCTCGCCGATGCCGACGCCGCGTCCGCATTGGCGGTAGCGCTGTCGCGACTGTTCAAGCAAACGCTGGCCGGTGTGTGCACCGGAAAGCCTGAATTGGCCTCTGCAGCACTCGATCTGACCATGTCGATGCCTGCCGCGCCGTCGCGGGGCGGAACCGATCTCGCGGATCGGCTCTTCGGTCCCCTCGGATGGACGGTAGACGCGACACCCATTGCCCTCGATCCGACGCAGCCGGAATGGGGCGACTCCGAATACGTCGATCTCGTTCTCACCGGCACGTTCACGCTGTCGGCTGCGCTGCGGCACCTGTACGTTCTTCTCCCGGTTCTCGACGACGCCAAGCACTATTGGGTGGGCGAGGACGAGGCCGACAAACTGGTTCGCGCAGCAGGGGATTGGCTGGGAGATCACCCGGAGTCAGCGCTCATCGCATCCCGCTACCTGGCGCACCGTCGCGAACTCGTGGCGTCGGCGCTGGACCGACTCGTGCCCGACGCCCCGCAGGACGACGTTGCCCCGCGGGATCCGACGTTGGCCGAGCAGCGGGTACGCGCCGTACTGGCGGCGCTGACAGGCGTCGGCGCGAAGTCGGTGATCGACCTGGGCTGCGGTGAGGGTCGTCTACTGCGAGAGTTGCTCGCGGACAACTCTTTCGACCGTATTCTCGGCGCCGATGTGAGTGATCGTGCACTCGTGAAGGCACACCGCCGGTTGCGTCTGGACGACCTGTCCGATCGGCAGAGAACTCGGATCGAACTGGTCCAGTCCTCGGCCACCTACCGCGACGTTCGGTTGCAGGGATTCGATGCGATGGTGCTCATGGAGGTGATCGAGCACGTCGACCTCGATCGACTGCCGGCATTGGTGCGCTCGGTCTTCGGCGAGGCGCGTCCGCGAACGGTTCTCGTCACCACACCCAACTCCGAGTACAACGTGCTGTATCCCGGCCTCGAACCAGGAACCTTCCGTCACGTCGATCACCGATTCGAGTTCACCCGCGCCGAATTCGAGCAGTGGGCATCATCGGTGGCCGACGGTCACGCCTACTCGGTTCGTTTCGACCGCATCGGCCCGGTCGACGACGTGCACGGAACCCCGACCCAGATGGCCGTCTTCACCCGAGAGGAGCAGTCCCAGTGAGTACGTTCGACATTCCGGATCTGTCCCTCGTCGTCCTGATCGGTATCAGTGGGTCCGGCAAGTCGTCGTTCGCGGCGCAGCACTTCGGCCCGTACGAGACCGTGTCCAGCGATGCCTGCCGAGGGATGGTGAGCAACGACCCCAATCTGCAGAGCGCAACCAAGGACGCGTTCGCGCTGCTGGAGTTCCTCGTCGCGACCAGGCTGCGGGCCGGTCTGCTCACCGTCGTCGACGCCACCAATGTGCAACCGGCGGCGCGCAAGGCGCTGATCGCGCTGGCTCGTGAACACGATGTGCTCCCGGTCGCCGTCGTACTCGATGTGCCGGAATCGGTGTGCGCACAGCGCAACGCAGAACGGACCGACAGAGCGTTCGGCCGAGACGTACTGCGCCGCCAGCAGTCTCAGATGCAGCGTTCGATGCGTGGTCTGTCCAAGGAAGGATTTCGCTCGGTCCATGTACTCGACGGTGTCGAGGCGGTGGCGTCGGCGCAGTTCGTTCGGACGCCGCTGCGCAGCGATCGCCGTGGGCTGACGGGGCCGTTCGACGTCATCGGGGACATCCACGGCTGCCTCAACGAACTCCAAAGCCTGCTCGAAGCACTGGGTTACACGATCGAGCGCGACGAGGTCGGCCGTGCGGTCGGCGCGACGCCACCGCCCGGTCGTACCGCGGTGTTCGTCGGCGACTACGTCGATCGCGGGCCGGAGTCGGTCGGCGTGCTGCGGCTGGTGATGGGGATGGTCGGTGCAGGCGCGGCATTGGCAGTGCCGGGCAACCACGAGAACAAGCTCGTCAAGGCGCTGCGGGGGCGGAAGGTGACTACCTCGCACGGCCTTGCCGAGACTCTCGAGCAGCTCGACGCCGAATCTCCAGACTTCCGCAGGGAGGTCCTCGAATTCTGCGACGGACTCGTCGCGCACCTCGTGCTCGACGGCGGAAAGCTCGTCGTTGCGCACGCCGGTCTGATCGAGAAGTACCACAACAGGGCGTCGGGCAGGGTTCGAAGCTTTGCCCTGTACGGTGACACCACGGGTGAGACCGACGAATTCGGGCTGCCGGTGCGGTACCCGTGGGCGCAGGACTATCGCGGTTCGGCGACGGTGCTCTACGGGCACACGCCGGTGCCGGAAGTGCAGTGGGAGAACAACACTGCGTGTCTCGACACGGGGTGTGTCTTCGGTGGGAAGCTCACGGCATTGCGCTATCCGGAGCGTGAGATCGTCCCGGTTCCGGCCGAGAAGGTCTGGTACGAGCCGGCGCGTCCGATGGGCGCGTTCACCCGTGATGCCGCGTCTCTCGATCTGTCCGATGTGATCGGGCCGACGGGCGTCGAGACGTCGCTGCGTGGTCGCGTGTCGATACGGTCCGAGAATGCCGCGGGCGCTTTGGAAGTGATGAGTCGGTTCGCATTGGCTCCGCAGTGGTTGCACTATCTTCCGCCGACCATGGCACCGAGCCGAACCTCGGACCGGGAGGGCTATCTCGAGTATCCGACAGAGGCGTTCGACGGGTATCGGGCGGTCGGTGCGTCGACGGTGATCTGCGAGGAGAAGCACATGGGCTCGCGGGTGGTCGTGGTGGTGTGTCGAGATGCAGCTACCGCTCGGAAGAAGTTCGATGCGCCGGAGGGAGTGCTCGGCACCGCGTACACGCGGACGGGTCGTCCGGTGTTCGACGAGTCGCTCACCGGCGAGCTGATCTCCGGGGTGTCCGACGCGATCGAGAAGGCCGGTGTGTGGGACGAATTGGCCTCGAGCTGGCTGATTCTCGACTGCGAACTGATGCCGTGGTCTGCCAAGGCGGAGGGCCTGATCAAGACCGAGTACGCCGCGGTCGCTGCGGTGTCTCGGGCGAACATCGAGGCCGAGGCGGCGGTGTTGGCATCGGCCGGATCGCGCGGTCTGAATGTGCAGGAGTTGCAGGAACGGAACACCGTTCGGCAGGGCAACCTGGGTGAGTTCACCGCCGCGTATCGGCGGTACGTCTGGCCGACGGACGGGCTCGACGGAGTTCGGATCGCGCCGTTCCAGGTGCTGGCGTCGAATGTCGAGACGTATGCGGATCGACCGCACACGTGGCACCTCGACGTCGCCGACCGGCTGGTGGCAGCTGCTCCCGAGGTGTTCGCCACCACCCGTCGAATCGAGGTCGATCTGTCGTCCGCGGATTCGGTTGCTGCAGGGGAGAAGTGGTGGGAGGAGTTGACGGCACAGGGCGGTGAGGGCATGGTGGTCAAGCCTGCGGCGAACGCTCCACGCGGGAAGATGCAGCCCGGCATGAAAGTTCGCGGCCGGGAGTACCTGCGGCTGATCTACGGTGCCGACTACACCGATCCGGATCGACTGACTGCACTGCGTAATCGAAACGTGGGACACAAGCAGTCGATGGCCCTACGCGAGTACGCACTGGGAATGGAAGCGCTGGATCGTTCGGTGCGCGGTGCGCCGCTCTTTTCGATCCACCAGGCCGTGTTCGCCGTCCTGGCACTGGAATCCGAGCCGGTGGACCCGCGACTGTAGGTGCCGTGGGCAGTGGTGTGATCATGTGCCCCGGGTGGCACATGAGCACACCACTGCCGCAGGCACTAGAACGGACTGATGCCGGCGCTGATCGGAGCCGCGATTGCCGCAGCCACCGCGATCGATGCCCAGAACACCGGCGAGTCCAGCATCAGGCCGCCCGCGAGACCACACACGGCGACGACGCCGCCGCAGCCCACCAGCAGTGCGGATCCGACTGCGGCGTGAGCGAGGTGGTCTCGTGTCGTGTCACGTCGGGCTTTGAGCCACAACACCGTTCCCGAGGTGACGAAAGCCAGAGGAGCGAAGAAGAAGAGCGAGCTGCCACCGAGCTCGGACGAGACGATGGCAATCACCAGCACCACTCCGAATGCCACCGGGACCGCGAGAGGCATCCCACCGGACCATCGCTCGAACCTACTGCGCGTCGATGCAACCATGGCCCTACCGTACCGCCCGGACTGTTACCGCCGCTTGTCGACGTGCAGCTGAATACGGGTAGCGACGTGCGAACCGGCGAGTGATTCGGCTACGAAAGCGGCTCGTGATTCGGCCTGGGCGGTGAAGGCGACGACGTCGAAATCGGCTGCAGCATAGACCGACACGGCGACGGTCGGCATTCCTCGATCGTCGATCGCAGTACCGCGGGCGCGTCGAACACCAGGGAACTCGGCCAACTCCGCCGCCACGCCCGATGCGATGGAGCTCAGGTCCACATGCGCCGAGAAATGCGGCTCCTCGATGACACTTGCCGTTCCGGTCGTGCGCGGCGAGATGTTGCCGATCAACAGGAGTAGTGCCATGACCACCGCGCTGCACCCGACCACTGCCAACGTCGGCACCCACCAGCCCTGTTCGGGCAGTTCGGCGATCCGCACACGATCGAAGCGAGAGAGCATCTCTCGCGCCCATGGGGCGTCGTGGTGCCAGGCAAGAGCGAAGCCACCACCGGCGAGGAGCACAAGCCCGGCGACAACGGCGAGAAGCCGGTCCACCCCGGCGACGAACGTCTTCATCACGTGACCCTCGTCGGCGGCGCAGACGTGTGTTTCACCGTCGATCGCCGCCCATCCGCGGCAACCGACAGCACCGGAGCGAGCGCTTCGCGGACCGCAGAGTCGATGCCGTCGACCTCGAAACCAGGATCGCGCTCCACCCGCACGTCGATCTTCCTGCGCGTGACGACGGTGTGCGCGTCCACGACCCCGCGGGTGGACTGTGCTGCAGCACTGCACAATCGAGCGATGTCGGTGGGCGTGGCCCAGACGGTCGACGCCGACCCACCGAGACCGGAATGTGTCTTCGTTCGCGGCTTGACGCCGATGAGCACGAGGAGCAATCCGACGACGGCGCTGCCGATCGCGGCGGCGATCATCCAACCCTGCCAGTGCAATCCGGCGACCCAGCCGATCGCGTCGGCGATCCACGGACTGCCGCCGATGGTTCCTTGCGCGATCAGGAACTCCCGGCCGGCGACGAAGGCCACGCCCAGGAGAACGAACCCGAACAGCAGGGCCACCGGCATCGCGGCCGGGCTTGCGGTGGGAGGTCGGGGGGAAACAGTCTGCGAAGCATCGGGATTCGACACAGGTGCTGGACCGCTGGCGAGGGTGGTGTCGGATACCAGCACGTTCACCCGATGCACGTGCAGACCCGTCATCGTCGCCAGCGCGTCTTCGACCTCCGCGTGCACCGCCTCGGTGACCTCGGTGATCTGCGACGGCCATGTCACGCCGATGTAGAGGTTGACGGCGATCGTGTCCTCGCCCAGGGTGACGTCGGCGCGGGGGAGTTCTCGACCGGTCAGCCGCGACATTCCGCCGGTGGTTCGGGTGACCCGGGGGTCCTTCAAGGCCGCCGTGATGGCAGTTCGGGAGATCGCCCGATTCTTGATCTCGAGGCTGCCACGCATCTCGAGATCGTCGCTGACCTCGTCGGATCCAGCATGCGTCATCACCGAGAATCCTTTGCACCTGTCGCGGCTCGCTGTGGTGCGGCACGCGCTCCACAACTGTAGTGACGACCGGTGGTGGATGACGTCGCGAGAGTAATTGTTCCTGGCATACTGCGACCGTGTCGGAAATTGTGCGGGTGACCGCGTCGGATATCTCCTCGGCCGAGGAGCTGCTGGAGCCGGTCATGCGCCGGACGCCGGTGGTAGCCTCGCGAATTCTGTCGGACCTCACCGGCCACGAGGTGCGTCTCAAGTGCGAGAACCTGCAGCGCACCGGATCGTTCAAGCCCCGCGGAGCGTACAACCGCATCGCCAGGCTCGACGCCGAGCAGCGCGCACGCGGGGTCGTCGCGGCCAGCGCAGGCAATCATGCTCAAGGTGTCGCCTGGGCGGCGTCGCAGGTGGGGATCGCCTCCACGGTGTTCATGCCGGTAGGGGCGTCGCTGCCGAAGCTGGTGGCCACCAAGGCATACGGAGCGACGGTCCATCTGGTGGGCAACACCGTCGACGAGGCGCTGAAGTCGGCCAGAGAATTCGCCGAACGCACCGGTGCCACCCTCATCCATCCGTTCGACCACCTCGACATCGTCGCGGGGCAGGCGACACTCGGGACCGAGCTGCTTCAGCAGATGCCGGACGTCGGCACCATCGTGATTCCCACCGGCGGCGGGGGACTGTTGGCCGGTGTCGCCGCGGCGGTCAAGCTGACCAAGCCCGATATCAGGGTCGTCGGCGTCCAGGCCGAGGGCGCCGCCGCGTGGCCGGCGTCGCTGAAGGCGGGGCATCCGATCGCGTTGACATCGATGTCGACGATGGCCGACGGCATCGCGGTCGGTCTGCCCGGATCGGTGCCGTTCGATCACGTGCAGGGCTGGGTCGACGACGTCGTCACCGTCAGTGAAGACGCGCTGTCGAGGGCTCTGGTGCTGTGCATCGAGCGCGCCAAACTCATCGTCGAACCAGCGGGTGCCGCTGCCGTGGCGGCGCTGATGATGCACTCGGCCGAGGAGCTCGGATTGACCGGCTCGGTGTGTGCCGTTCTCTCCGGCGGGAACATCGACCCACTACTGCTCACGCACGTCATCACCCACGGTCTCCGTGCCGGTGGACGCTATCTTGCTGTACGCGTGACGATTTCGGACAAGCCGGGCGGACTCACCGGCGTGCTCGGTGTGGTTCGCGACGCCGGGGCCAGTGTGGTCGACGTCGTCCACTCCCGTACCGGCGGACGCCTGGGCCTCGAGGAGGTCGACGTGATGTTGACCGTCGAGACTCGCGGACCCGACCATCGCGGTTCGGTACTCGATGCCTTGGGTGCGGCCGGGTATGCGGTGCACGTGGAGAACTGATCTCCCGGGCCGCACAGGTGGCACTGGTACTTTGAGCAGCGACTTGAACCAGGACATCGGTGGGAGATATTTGCATGGCTCGGCTCGTCGCGATCGTCTCCGCTGTCCTGGGAATTCTGCTGACGATCGCGATACCGCTGTTGCCGATCGAGCAGCAGCAGTCCTCCCTGACGTGGCCACAGTCGGACACGATCGGCAATGTCGAGGCTCCACTCGTCGGCTACACCCCGATCAGCGTCGACGCGACGGTCCCGTGTGTCGCCGCGAACAGGCTCCCCGACGGCGGGCTGCTGCTGTCGACCTCGCCCGAAGGATCGCCCGACGCCTATCGATACGGCCTGGTCGCAGAAGTGACGGGCAGTGGAGTGACGGGCGCAGAGGCGTCGCAGTTGAAGGTGACGCTGCGTGATTCGGTTCTCCTCGAGAAGCCGGTCACGGAACTGAGCCCATCGACTGCGGGTGATTGCTCGTTGACGATCACCTCGAACGGCACCACGACCACTGTCGGACTGGCCGGTGAAGACACCGTGACGCGCGAGGGGGACCTTCGGCCACAGCTGGTCGGAGTGTTCAGCGATCTTCAGGGCAACATTCCCGGTCTGCAGCTGCAGGCCGAGCTGGACAGTAGGTTCTCGTCGACCCCGAGCGCGCTGAAGTGGTTCGCGATGATCGTCGGCGTACTCGCCACGGGCATCTCTCTGGTGGCACTGCACCGCCTCGACCTGTCCGACGGCCGACGTGCCCGACGCTTCCTCCCGCGTCGATGGTGGACCTTCGGCGCTGCCGATGCCGTGGTGATCGGGACGCTGCTGGTGTGGCATCTCATCGGCGCGAACACCTCCGACGACGGTTACCAATTGGGCATGGCGCGCACGGCGGACAGCGCCGGGTACATGGCCAACTACTTCCGCTATTTCGGTGTGCCCGAGACACCGTTCGGCACACCGCTCTACGACATGTTCGGACTCATGGCGCACGTCTCGACGGCCAGTGTCTGGATGCGCCTACCGACGCTGATCTGCGCGGTCGTCGCGTGGCTCGTCATCAGTCGCGAGGTGATACCTCGGTTCGGTGCCGCCGCTCGCGCTTCGAAAACCGCGCTGTGGACGGGCGGGCTGGTGCTGCTCGCGTTCTGGCTGCCGTACAACAACGGCCTGCGCCCGGAACCGTTCGTGGCCCTCGGAGTGTTGCTGACGTGGTGCTCGGTGGAGCGATCCATCGCAACGCGCAGGTTGCTGCCTGCGGCCGCGGCGATTCTCATCGCGGCGTTGACGGTCACCCACGGACCCTCCGGTTTCATCTGCTTCGCTCCGCTCATAGCTGGAGCCAGGCCGGTGCTGCAGATCGTCGTCGCCCGCGCTCGCGAGTTCGGCAGTACAACACTGGGCGCGGCGACGCTGCTCGCCCCGTTGGTGGCGTCGGGCACGGTGGTGCTGGTGTTCGCGTTCGGCAACCAGACCGTGGCCGGCATGCTCGAGATGCAGCGGGTGCACACCGCGGTCGGGCCGAGCCAGGCCTGGTTCGACGAGTATCTGCGCTACCAGTGGCTGATGAACATGGACATCGACGGCTCGCTCGCGCGCCGCTTCGGAGTGTTCGTGATGATCGTCTCGCTGATCGCGGTGGTCGTCGCCATGCTGCGCAAGGGCGGCAAGATTCCCGGCACCGCAACGGGTCCGGGACGGCGCATCGTCGGCATCACCGTCGGGGCGATGGCCTTGATGATGATCACCCCGACCAAGTGGACACATCATTTCGGCGTATTCGCCGGCCTCGCGGCATCGGTGGCGGTACTGGCAGCCGTGGCGACCGGCGCGGCAGTGCTGCGATCACGGCGCAATCGACTGTTGTTCGCCGCCGCCGTGTCGTTCCTGATGGCCGTCGCGTTCACCGGGACCAACGGATACTGGTACGTCTCGGCGTGGGGAGTTCCGTTCTGGGACAAGCCGATCCTCGTTGCCGGTCTCGGTATCTCGACCATGTTCCTCGGCCTGACCCTGCTGCTGTTGCTCGCAGCCGTCTGGTTCCATCTGCGCGCGCCGTACGTGCGCACCGACAAGCCCTTGGCGCGCTGGTGGTCGGTACCGCCTGTCGCTGTCGCGGCCGCTCTGATGGTGCTGGTGGCCGTCGCGTCGATGGCCAAGGGTGCTGTGGCGCAATGGCCGTCGTACTCGGTCGCCAAATCGAACCTGTCGGCGCTGGCCGGCAACACGTGCGGTCTGGCGAACGACGTGTTGCTCGAGACGAACCCCAATGCCGATGTGCTGCAACCGGTCAGCGGGGACGCCTTCGCCGCCCTGGGTGCCGACAACGACGGGTTCACCCCCGATGGCGTGGCGGGCGACCTCACCGCGGACAAGGAGTCCTCGGCGTCGGGCACCTCGAACACCGTCGATACCGACGAACAACAGCAGCCGACGTCGACCACCGGAGCCGGAACCGGCGGCAGCGCACTGCCGTACGGCCTCGATCCCGCAGCCGTTCCGGTGCTCGGCTCGTTCGGATCCGACACCCCCGCCACGCTGACGACCGGCTGGTACGCGCTGCCGTCCGATCCGGGCGACCTGATCTCCATCGCCGCCGCCGGACGCATCCGCTCGGTCGACTCCGACGGTATCGTCACCTACGGGCAGAGCCTCGAACTCGAGTACGGAGTCGACGGCCGGGCGCAGGGTCGCGTGACACCCATCGATATCGGCCCGACGCCGTCGTGGCGCAACCTGCGCGTGCCCATGGATCGGATTCCGTCCGGCATCAACACTGTTCGGCTCGTGCTCACCGACGACCATCGTGATCCCGACCAGTGGTTGGCGGTCACCCCGCCGCGGGTTCCGCGCACCCAGACGTTGAACGAAGTCGTCGGCCGTGACGCTCCGGTGCTGCTGGACTGGGAGGTCGGTTTCAATTTCCCGTGCCAGCGTCCGTTCGAGCACCGCCTCGGGGTCGCCGAAGTTCCGCAGTATCGGGTGTTGCCGGATCGCAGCGGTGCCGTCATCACCAACGCGTGGCAGGACCATTTCGGCGGTGGTCCACTCGGGTGGATCGACATCGTGGCCTCAGCCCGCACCATCCCGTCGTATCTGTCCGGCGACTGGGACCGCGACTGGGGGTCGATCGAGCAGTACAGCCCGTACGACGAGTCGGCGCAAGCGGCACAGATCACAGCGGAAGAGATCCAGCGTTCGGGTCTGTGGACGCCCGGTCCGATCAAGACCGGTTAATCTCTACGCGTTCGGAAGTCCTTACACCGACCAGGAGAGAAACGGGGACAGGGCAATGGCGAACGCTATAGAAGTAGAGGATCTCGTACTTCGGTACGGAAAGAACGTCGCGCTCGACGGGATCGATTTCACCGTTCCCGAGGGCACGGTGTTGGGTGTGCTCGGCCCCAACGGTGCAGGAAAGACCACAGCAGTCCGGATTCTCGCCACCCTGTTGCAGGCGACATCGGGCTCGGCCAAAATCTTCGGGCTCGACGTCGCGACTCAGGCCAACGAGGTGCGCAGCACGATCGGACTGACCGGCCAGTTCGCGGCCGTGGACGAGTATCTGACCGGATACGAGAATCTCGAGATGGTCGGCAGGCTGTTCGGACTGCGCAAAGCGGAGGCCAAGAAGCGAGCAGGGGAACTGCTCGAGCGATTCGATCTGGAATACGCACGCGATCGCACGGCCAAGCAGTACTCGGGCGGTATGCGTCGGCGACTCGACATCGCGGCCAGCCTGATCGGTCGGCCGCGGGTGGTGTTCCTGGACGAACCCACCACGGGACTCGATCCGCGCAGTCGAATCACCATGTGGGAGTTCATCGCAGACCTCGTGCGCGACGGCACGACCATCCTGTTGACCACCCAGTACCTCGAGGAGGCCGACCGGTTGGCCGATTCGATCATCGTGCTCAACAAGGGCAAGATCATCGCCCGCGGTACGGCGGACGAGCTCAAGGCTCAAACCGGCGGTGAGCGAGTCGAATTCGTGCTCACCGATCGATCTCAGGTAGATCGAGCGATGCAGATCCTGGCCCCGATCGGCGTCGAGCCACCCACTTTCGACGAACAGGTGGGCCGGATCGTCATGCCGGTCAACGGAGGCTCGAAAGACCTGTCCACTGCCCTGGCTCAACTCGACGCGGCGGGCATCGGCGTGGTCGACGTCGGACTGCGACGGCCCAACCTCGACGATGTGTTCCTGAGCTTGACCGGTCAGACCACCGGCGAGCCCGAGACGGCGGAGGAAGAGAAATGAGCAACGTTTTCCTGGACTCCGCGATCATCACCAAGCGAAACCTGATCAAGCTCAAGCGAGTTCCCGATCTGCTGTTCTTCGCGATGCTGTCACCGATCATGTTCGTGCTGCTCTTCGCCTACGTCTTCGGCAGTGCCATCGACGTACCCGGCATCGACTACAAGAGCTTCCTGATGGGCGGCATCTTCGTGCAGACGATGATCTTCGGGGCCTCCCTCACCGGGTCGTCACTGGCCGAGGATCTGCAGAAGGGCGTCATGGACCGGTTCCGGTCGCTGCCGATGGCGCGGTCGGCCGTCGTCATCGGGCGCACCGCGGCCGATGTGGGCAACAACCTCGTCACCATCACGATCATGTCGATCACCGGACTCATCGTGGGCTGGCGCATCACGTCCTCGTTCTTCGACGCATTGCTCGGCTACGTGTTGCTCCTGCTGTTCGCGTACTCGATCTCGTGGGTGATGGCGCTGGTGGGACTCACGGTGCGTTCCCCGGAGATCTTCAACAACGCGTCGTTCATCGTGATCTTCCCGTTGACGTTCATCGCCAACACCTTCGTCCCGATCGACAATTTTCCGAGCGTGCTCAAGACCATCGCGGAATGGAACCCGATCTCGTCGGTGACGTTGGCGGTGCGCGAGCAGTTCGGCAACACCAACCCGATGGCACCGCCGCCGGAGGTGTGGCCACTGCAGAACCCTGTGCTCTACACGCTGATCTGGGTCGTGTTGATGCTCGTGGTGTTCGTGCCGCTCTCGGTACGCAAGTACCAGAAGACGATGACCGCCTGACAGCATTCGGACAGAAGAGCACCCCCGGTCGCTCGGCGGCCGGGGGTGCTTTTGCGTCCTCTGTGCGAAGGCTTACGTGTGGTACGGCTCCGCACTGACGAGCGTGACCTTCATGGTCTTGCCGTTGGGCAGCGTGTACTCGCGGGTGTCGCCGACCTTGGCGTCGATGAGCGATCCGCCCAGCGGTGACGCGGGGGAGTACACCTCGAGCTTGTTGTCGCGGGCACCCTCTTCGCGGGTGGCGATCAGGAACGTCTCGGTGTCGGACTCGTCGCCGTCGTAGTAGACCTTGACGACGGACCCGGGCAGGGCGACGCCGGACTGAGTGGGTGCCTCGCCGACCTTCGCATTGTTGAGCAGCTCCTGCAGCTGGCGGATACGTGCTTCCTGCTGGCCCTGCTCCTCGCGCGCCGCGTGGTAGCCGCCGTTCTCCTTCAGATCGCCCTCTTCGCGACGCTCGTTGATCTCGGCGGCGATGACGGGGCGATTGGAAATGAGCTGGTCGAGTTCGCTCTTGAGCCTGTCGTGTGATTCCTGGGTAAGCCAGGTCACCTGGGTCTCGGTCATCTCGATCACTCCCTCGTAGTCGGAATCTCGAGTTCGGATTCCGGTCTCTGAGCAGGTAGGGCACGCAACGAACAGGGGACTCCAATGGTTGGATCCCCTTGGTCGGCCCACATCCTGGAGCCGTCGTCATCGTTCGCAGGTGAACCCTGCCCGCAATGCAGCAATACACGGCACCTACTGCGGTGGCCGTGTATGACCTGACCTTACCACGAACAGGCAGTTCGCCTATCGGGCTCGTAAATATTCGGGAACATCGAGGCTGCAGCCGTAGACGTCGCCGACGGCAGGGGCAGCCGACGTCGTCACCTCGGTGGTCAGCTCCACGGTGGTGGACCTGGGCTCCGGTGGGATGTACAGCTCACGCCTGCCGGTCTCGGAGCCGTCGCGTGAGCGAACACGGACGATGCACACGGCCGGTTGTTCGGGGTCCTGTCGGGTGACGCTGAAACGGATCGACATCGTGGAGTCGTCGACGATGTCGAACGAAAGTTGACTGCCCTCGATCGGTTTGACCGAGAACTTGCTGTACGCGTAGTAGGCCACGCCCACCCCGACCAGCAGGACCAAGGCCACCAATGCGATCTTCGTCGCACGTTTCGGGGCCTGCCGAATACCGCTGGGGCCGGAACCCGACGGGTATCTACCTGCGGGAAGTGCGTTGGTCATGGCCGCTCTCGGGATCGATTCGGGGGTGCCGCTGGGGGCCTGTCGGCGTCAGGTGGAACTATAGGGGCAGGCAAGAATCAGGCGAATCCGAGGTGAGGAAGAACGTGTCCGGACTGCGGCTCATGGCAGTACATGCCCATCCCGACGACGAATCCAGCAAAGGCGCTGCGACAACGGCTCGCTACGCGGCCGAAGGACACGATGTTCTGGTCGTGACCCTCACCGGTGGCGAGCGGGGAGACATCCTCAATCCGGCGATGGACATTCCCGGCGTGCACGAGCGCATCCGGGATGTTCGACGCGAGGAAATGGCCGAGGCTGCCCGCATCCTCGGCGTGCAGCAGACCTGGCTCGGCTTCGAGGACTCCGGATTGCCCGAGGGCGACCCGATGCCACCGCTACCCGACGGCTGCTTCGCCTTGGTTCCGTTGGAGGTCTCGACCGAGGCCCTGGTGAAGGTCGTTCGCGAGTTCAAGCCCCACGTCATCACCACCTACGACGAGCGCGGCGGTTACCCCCACCCCGACCACATTCGGTGCCACGAGGTCTCGATGGCGGCGTGGGAAGCAGCAGGAGACGCCGAGCGTTTCCCCGATGCGGGTGCGCCCTGGACTCCGCTCAAGCTCTACTACTCGCACGGGTTCATCCGTAAGCGCATGCAGCTCTTCCACGATTGGTTCATCGACCGCGGTGAAGAAAGCCCGTTCGTCGACTGGCTGAAGCGGTGGGACGGTCAGCGCGACGAGATCATGGGTCGTATCACGACGCAGGTCACCGTCGGTGATCACTTCGATCAGCGCGACGATGCCCTGCGGGCGCATGCAACGCAGATCGATCCCAACGGATCCTTCTTCGCCGTGCCGCTGGACGTGCAGCGCAAGTTGTGGCCCACCGAGGAGTTCGAACTGGCACGCACTCGGGTCACGACGTCGCTGCCCGAGACGGACCTGTTCGCCGGAATAGAAGAGACCGACAAATGATCGTTTCGATCCTCGCCCAGCAGCCCACCGGCCCCGAGTTCGGCAAGTCCTCGCCGATCGGTCTGGTGATACTGGTGGCACTGCTGGTCGGAACGGCACTGTTGATCTGGTCGATGAACAAGAAGATCAAGCGTCTGCCTGCCACGTTCGAGCAGGAGGATCCGACGCTGGATCAGGCTCTCGACGAGGGCACCGATCGTGGCGGTATAGCGGATGCGGCCCCATCGGAACGGAATCGACCCAAACCCGCCGTCCCCGACGAGACCTGATGCTCGACGCCAATGCCCTGGGTGAGTCCACCAGCCCGTATCTGCGGCAGCACGCGGACAACCCGGTGCACTGGCAGCAGTGGGGCCCGCAGGCTCTGCAGTCCGCCCGCGATCGCGATGTTCCGATTCTGCTGTCGATCGGATACTCGGCGTGTCATTGGTGCCACGTCATGGCACACGAATCGTTCGAGGACGAGGCAACCGCGGCGCTGATGAACGAGCACTTCGTGTGCATCAAGGTCGATCGTGAGGAAAGACCGGACCTCGACTCGGTGTACATGAACGCCACCGTCGCGATGACCGGTCAGGGTGGGTGGCCGATGACGTGCTTCCTCACCCCCGACACCGAACCGTTCTACTGCGGTACGTACTGTCCGCCTGCCCCGCGGCAGGGAATGCCGTCGTTTCAGCAGTTGCTCACCGCGATCGCCGACACCTGGGCGACGCGGCGACAGGAGGTGTTCGACGCCTCCGCCGACATCGTGACCGAACTGCGCAAGCACAGCACAGGCGTGCCCGCCGGCGGACGACCGATCGACGCCGACGCATTGGCGGCCTCGGTCTCTGCGATCTGCGCCGACGAGGACACCACCTACGGCGGCTTCGGCCGGGCACCGAAGTTCCCACCCGGCGCGTTGCTCGAGGGTCTGCTCCGGCACTACGAGCGCACCGGCGACGACGAGGTACTCGGCGTCGTTCGTCGCACCGCGTCGGCCATGGCGCGCGGGGGCATCTACGACCAGCTCGGCGGTGGATTCGCGCGCTACTCCGTCGACGCGGAATGGGTCGTCCCGCATTTCGAGAAGATGCTCTACGACAACGCTTTGCTGCTGCGGTTCTACGCCCACGCAGCTCGGGTCGACGACGATCCGCTCGCCCGGCGGGTGGCGTCGGACACTGCGGAGTTCATGCTCCGCGAACTACGCACGGCCGACGGCTGTTTCGCATCGGCACTCGATGCCGACACCGAAGGTATCGAGGGTCTGACCTACGCGTGGACTCCGGCGCAGCTGATCGAGACCCTCGGCTTCGAGGACGGCGTCTGGGCCGCCGGCTTGTTCGCGGTGAATTCCGCAGGCACGTTCGAGGCCGGCATGTCGGTTCTGCAGCTGCCTGCCGAACCCGAGGACTACGACCGGTTCGCCCGGGTGCGCAGCACGCTGTCGGCCGCCCGCGCAACGCGGCCGCAACCGGGCCGGGACGACAAGGTGGTCACCGCGTGGAACGGCTTGGCGATCACTGCACTGGTCGAGGCAGGCACCGGGCTGGGGCACCCGAGGTGGGTCGACGCGGCGGTCGAATGCGGCGAGCAACTCTTCGCCCGTCACGTCGAGGCGGGTCGGATTCGTCGGGCTTCACTCGGCAGCGCAGTCGGCGAGGCCACCGGCGTGCTCGAGGACTACGCGTGTCTCGCGGTCGCCGCGGCAGCGCTGTTCCAGGCCACCGGAGACGCAGTGTGGATCGAGCGCATGACGTCGGTCATCGATGCTGCGATCGAGCACTTCGCGGACCCCGACGATGCCGGCGGGTGGTTCGACACCGCCGACGACGCCGAGACCCTCGTGACCAGGCCGCGTGACCCGATCGACGGGGCCACGCCGTCGGGTGCTTCCACGATGGCCGAGGCGCTGCTCACTGCAGCTGCGTTGGTCGATCACACGTCCTCGGCGCGCTACGGCGAGCTGGCGGGTGCGTCGCTGGCACGATCGGCGTCGATTCTCGAACGCGCGCCCAGGTCCGGCGGACACTGGCTGGCCGTCGCCGAAGCATCCGTTCGCGGTCCGATTCAGGTTGCGGTGTCCACGGCACCGGGCGGGGACCTGCTTTCCGCCGTCCGGGCATCGGTTCCGGGTGGTTCCGTGGTGGTCGCCGGGGTGACGAACTCGTCCGTGTTGTTGATGGATCGTCCGCCCGTCGACGGCCTGGAAACGGCGTACGTGTGTCGGGGCTTCGTGTGCGACCGTCCCGTGACCTCAGCCGAGGATGTGTCGTTCGCGCTGCAGAGATGACCGCGCTCGTCGATGTACCGAGACGAGGCGTACAGAACCAGCTGATGGGTGCCTAGAACAGCACGAGCCACACGGCGACCAGATGGCAGATCGCCGCCAAGACCGTTGCCGCGTGGAAGAACTCGTGATGGCCGAATGTCGTCGGCCACGGGTTGGGCCACTTGGTGGCATACAGCACCGCCCCGACGCTGTAGAAGATCCCACCCACGAGCAGCAGGAGAAACGGTGCGTACCCGACCTGCTCGATGAGCGTCGGAGCCACCGGGACGATGGCCCAGCCCAGAATCAGGTACAGCGGTACCCCGACCCATCGGGGAGCGGTGGGCCACAACATCTTCAGAGCCACCCCGGCCAGGGCTCCGACCCATACGACGATCAGGAGCGTGCGTCCGGTCGAGGCGGGCAGACCCAGCACGGCGAACGGGGTGTAGCTACCAGCGATGAACAGGAAGATCATCGAATGATCGGCGCGTTTCATCCAGATCTGCGACGCCGTGGTCTTCCAGTGCACACGGTGATAGGTGGCACTGACCCCGAACACGCCGCAGACGGTGATGGAATACACGCTCACGGCCACACCCGCACTGACCGAGACCATGCTGAACGCGAGCGTGACGAGAGTGATCGCGCACACCACTGCCACGCCGAACGCGTACAGGTGAATCCAGCCGCGCATGCGAGGTTTGACCGGTATCTCGTCCAGTCCGAACATCGTCATGAAAGATTGCCTCCCGTGCCGTCCGCTGAACCTACGCAACCGTAGGTTCCGACGCTACTGTACCGGCGACCGGCTCGCAGACGTCGGCGTAAGGTGATCCTTCGTGGTGATGAGAGCAGCGGTGACGAAGCAGTGGTGATCATTCCGCAGAAGGTCCGCGGCGTTCTCTACAACGTGTACGAGCGGCGTCTGCTGAGCCAGCTCGAAGGAGTTCAGCACCCGCGTCACGTAGCAGTGATGTGCGACGGCAATCGCCGCTGGGCGCGGGAGAACGGGTTCACCGACGTCGCGCACGGGCACCGCATGGGGGCCCTGAAGATCGCCGAGATGCTCGGCTGGTGCGACGCCGCCGGGATCGAGATGGCCACCATCTACCTGCTCTCCACCGAGAATCTCCGCCGCGACGCCGACGAATTGGATTCGTTGCTCGACATCATCACCGACGTCGTAGAGGAGATCTGCGGGCCCGAGATGAACTGGGGCGTCAAACTCGTCGGCACCCTCGATCTGCTGCCCGCGTCGACCTCGCGGCGACTCAAGGAAGCAGCTGCGCTCACCGAGGGTCGGTCGGGAACGCACGTCAACGTCGCCGTCGGATACGGCGGTCGGCAGGAAATCGCCGACGCCGTGCAGTCACTGGTGAGCGAGAAGATCGCCGAGGGCGTCAGCGGCGAGGAGCTGGTGGCCTCCATCAACGTCGACGAAATCGGCAGCCACCTCTACACCTCCGGCCAACCCGATCCGGATCTCGTCATCCGCACCTCGGGCGAGCAGCGACTCTCCGGCTTCCTGCTGTGGCAGAGCGCGTACTCGGAAATCTGGTTCACCGAGGCCTACTGGCCCGAATTCCGTCGCGTCGACTTCTTGCGCGCACTGCGCGACTTCGCCGCCAGACACCGACGCTTCGGCATCTGACGTGCACGGCTGGACTGTCTGGTCATTCCGCAGGCTGCACTCCAGCTCGTAGCCTGCTACGAATTTCCGCTCACGACCTGGATCTACAACTTTCGAAGCCGCAGCCGGTTGATCGCGTGGTCGGTGTCCTTGCGCAGCACCATCGTCGCCCGCGGTCGCGTCGGCAGGATGTTCTCCACGAGGTTGGGCAGGTTGATCGAATGCCACAGATCCTCGGCCGCGATCTGCGCGTGATCGTCGGATAGGCCGGCGTAGTGATGGAAGTGCGAGGACGGATCGGTGAACGACGTCTTGCGTAGCGCCAGGAAGCGTTTGACGTACCAACTCTCGATGTCCTCGATCCGAGCGTCGACGTAGATCGAGAAGTCGAACAGATCCGAGACCATCAACCGCGGTCCGGTCTGTAATACGTTGAGCCCCTCCACGATCAGGATGTCGGGCTGCCGGACCATGTGATACTGACCCTTGACGATGTCGTACGAGACGTGCGAGTAGACGGGAGCGCCCACCTCTTCGGCCCCGGACTTGACCTCGGTGACGAATCTGAGCAGCTTGCGCCTGTCGTAACTCTCGGGAAATCCCTTGCGATGCAGGATGCCTCGACGCATGAGCTCGGCCGTCGGATACAGGAATCCGTCGGTGGTGACCAGATCGACCCGCGGATGATGGTCCCACCGAGCCAGGAGTGCCTGCAGCACACGGGCCGTCGTCGACTTTCCGACGGCGACGCTCCCCGCGACACCGATGACGAACGGGACCTGACGGTCGGGATGCTTCTCGCCGAGGAACGTCGCGGTCGCGGCGAACAGTCGTTGCCGGGCGGCGACCTGGAGGTGGATCAATCGTGCGAGCGGCAGGTAGACCTCGGCCACCTCGTCCAGATCGATTTGTTCACCGAGACCGCGCAGGCCGACGAGTTCTTCCTCGGTCAGCACCAGGGGCGTCGATTGGCGCAGCGTGCGCCACTGCACACGGTCGAACTCGACGTACGGACTGGACTCGCTCACGCACGGCTCCAACTGGTCGGAGCTGCAGAGGAATCGGCTGAGCTCCTGTCGAGCGCGAGTCGCATGGTTCCCGATTGTGCTCGGTGCCGGTCCGTCACGCACGGGCGGGGTCGTTCGCCGTACTAGGGTTCGGATATGGATGCTGCTTCCCTCGTTCGTGAATACCTGCTGCTGGGCCTGAGTTTCGACCGGCTCGAAGACGGATTCGTCGACGCGTACACCGGCGATCCCGAGTTGCGTCGCACCACCGAGAACGCCCCCGCGCCCGAGCCGCGTGAGCTGATCCGTCGAGCACAGACACTGCGCGCCGAGCTCGGCAACGTCGACCTGACACCCGAGCGCACGACGTTCCTCGATGTTCACCTGCGCGCTCTCGAATGCTCGGCGCGCAAGTTCGCAGGCGAGGACATCGGCTTCGTCGACGAGGTGTACTCCTACTTCGACGTCCGCATCGCTCCGGGCGATCAGGACCAGTACCTGCAGGCTCATCGCAAGATGGACGAGGTCCTCGCCGGTCCCGGTTCGCTCGGTGAACGGTTGATCGCGCATCGCCGCGCCGACGTGATTCCGGCCGACCGACTGCAGGACTGCGTCGAGGCGTTCTCGTCCGCATTGCGCGACCGCGTCCGCGCCGAATACTCGTTGCCCGAGAACGAGAAGGTGACGTATGAGGTAGTCGGCGACAAGCCGTGGTCCGGCTTCAACTACTACCTCGGCAACTTCCAGTCCACCGTCGCGATCAACTCCGACATCGAACAGCAGATGGCCAACCTGCCCCACCTGATCGCGCACGAGTCCTATCCCGGACACCACACCGAGCACTGCCGCAAGGAGACCGGGTTGGTCGGCGCAGGCCAACTCGAGCAGACGCTGTTCCTGGTCAACACCCCGCAGTGTCTGATGGCCGAGGGGCTGGCCGATCACGCGCTCGGAGCCGTCGTCGGCGAAGGCTGGGGACTGTGGGCGCAGGAGATCTACGCCGATCTGGGGCTGCGATTCGACGGCGAGAAGGCCGAGCGTCTCGCGGCCGCGTCGAGCCAGCTGTTGGGGGTTCGGCAGGATGCCGCGCTGCTGCTGCACGATCAGCACAAGAGCGAGGACGACGTGGCTGCGTACCTCGAGAGATGGTCACTGGCATCACCCCAGCGGGCCCGGCACAGCCTGCGGTTTCTGTCCTCCCCGCTCTGGCGCGCCTACATCAGCACCTACGTCGAGGGCTACAAGCTGCTCGCCGGCTGGCTCGACCGTGGTGAGACGGCCAGTGCGCGCGCGCAACTGTTCGGCAGGCTGCTCGACGAGCCACTGACACCCGGTGCACTGCGCGTCTCGTAAACTGGCATAGCCCCTTACTCTGCTGTCCCTTGGAGACTCCTGTTATGACTGACGTCAACAACCTGTCACTGGCCGAACTCGATCCCGAGGTCGCCGAGGCGATGGCCGGTGAACTGGGACGTCAGCGCGACACTCTCGAGATGATCGCGTCGGAGAACTTCGTCCCCCGCGCGGTGCTACAGGCCCAGGGCAGCGTCCTGACCAACAAGTACGCCGAGGGCTACCCCGGCCGCCGCTACTACGGCGGTTGCGAACACGTCGACATCGTCGAGGATCTCGCGCGCAACCGCGCCAACAAACTCTTCGGTGCCGAGTTCGCCAACGTGCAACCGCACGCAGGCGCACAGGCCAACGCGGCCGTGCTGATGGCGCTGATCAACCCGGGCGACAAGATCATGGGCCTCGACCTGGCACACGGCGGCCACCTCACCCACGGCATGAAGCTCAACTTCTCGGGCAAGCTCTACGAGGTCGAGTCCTACGGCGTCAGCAAAGAAGACCACCGCATCGACATGGACGAGGTGCGCAAGCAGGCCATCGCCGCCAAGCCGCAGGTGCTCATCGCCGGATGGTCGGCCTACCCGCGCCACCAGGACTTCGCTGCGTTCCGCTCTATCGCCGACGAAGTGGGCGCCCTGCTGTGGGTCGACATGGCGCACTTCGCCGGACTCGTCGCCGCAGGCGTGCACCCCTCGCCCGTGCCGTACGCAGACGTCGTCTCCTCCACCGTGCACAAGACCCTCGGCGGACCCCGCTCCGGCATCATCCTGGCCAAGAAGGAATGGGCCAAGAAGCTCAACTCGGCAGTGTTCCCCGGCCAGCAGGGCGGGCCGTTGATGCACGCCATCGCAGCCAAGGCCGTCGCCTTCAAGATCGCCGCGACGCCCGAGTTCAAGGAACGTCAGGAGCGCACCCTCCTCGGTGCCTCGCTGCTCGCCGAGCGCCTCACCGCATCCGACGTCGCCGACAAGGGCGTCTCGGTCCTCACCGGCGGCACCGACGTGCACCTCGCTCTCGTCGACCTGCGCAACTCGGAGATGAACGGGCAGCAGGCCGAGGACCTCCTGCACGAGGTCGGCATCACCGTCAACCGCAACGCAGTGCCCTTCGACCCGCGCCCGCCGATGGTCACCTCCGGCCTGCGCATCGGCACCGGTGCACTGGCCACCCGCGGATTCGGCGAGGCCGAGTTCACCGAGGTCGCCGACATCATCGGTACGGCCCTGGCCACCGGCGAGGCCAGCGATTCCCTGAAGGATCGCGTCGTGAAACTGGCACAGAGCACGCCGCTGTACGAGGGCCTCGAAGACTGGGGATTGCTGGGCTGACCCTGGCTCTCGCCCACCCTCACCCGCCCCGGTTCGCGTCAAGGGACCACTGCAGCGCTCAGACGTATGTAGTGGTCCATTCACCCAGCACGCTGGTCTGCGTCAATGGACCGTTGCAGCGCTCAGACGTATGCAGTGGTCCATTGACGCGTCCGGGGAGGGCGCGTTCGGCACCGGTTGGCTGCCGACCTGGGGCGATGTCGACGTAACGCGTTGTTCACCGACACGCCAGACTTCCAGCGAGCCCCCACGCGATTTCGGCGGTACCGTCGGCAGTAACAGGCAGCGGGGAAGCTACCTGTGCGGGAGGTTCTGATACGTGACTGAGCTAGTGAGCGCGAGAGGGCCGGTACCCGGTCCTCGTGTCACCTGACACATCGGACCCGACCGGCCGAGCGACAGAGTTTGCGCGGTACCGCGCAGACGTAGGAGCCCCACGTGACCACTTCACGCTCCGTTTCCGCCCCTCTTCGGACATTCGTGCTCGATACCTCGGTCCTGCTCTCGGATCCCTGGGCAGTTATTCGGTTCGCCGAGCACAATGTGGTACTTCCGTTGATCGTGATCAGCGAGTTGGAGGGCAAACGCCACCATCACGAATTGGGATGGTTCGCGCGGGAATCCTTGCGCATGCTCGACGACCTTCGCGTCGAGTTCGGTCGACTCGACCAGCCGGTTCCCATCGGAACGTCCGGTGGCACACTGCAAGTCGAGCTCAACCACACCGATCCCTCGGTTCTTCCCGTCGGATTCCGGACCGACTCCAACGACTCCAGAATCCTCGCGTGCGCCCTGAATCTGGCGGCCGAGGGCAAAGATGTGGTGTTGGTCAGCAAGGACATCCCGCTGCGCGTCAAGGCCGGTGCTGTCGGGCTTCCCGCCGACGAGTACCACGCACACGACGTCGTCCCGTCCGGGTGGACGGGCATGACCGAGCTCGACGTGCAGCCCGACGCCGTGGACACACTGTTCAACGACGGTGTCATCGACCTGGCCGAGGCGCGAGACCTGCCGTGCCACACCGGAGTTCGACTGCTTGCCGGACGGCAGAGTGCGCTGGGTCGCGTCACGCCCGACAAGCAGATTCAGCTCGTGCGCGGTGAGCGTGAGGCATTCGGCCTGCACGGTCGATCGGCAGAACAGCGAGTGGCGCTGGATCTTTTGCTCGACGAGAGCATCGGCATCGTCTCGCTCGGTGGAAAAGCCGGTACAGGCAAGTCCGCTCTGGCGCTGACTGCCGGGCTGGAGGCCGTCCTCGAACGTCGCTCACATCGGAAAGTCGTTGTCTTCCGGCCTCTTTACGCCGTCGGCGGCCAGGAGCTCGGCTATCTCCCCGGTAGCGAGAGCGAGAAGATGGGTCCGTGGGGTCAGGCGGTCTTCGACACCCTCGAAGGGCTCGCGAGCCCGGAGGTGATGGAGGAGGTCATCGCCCGCGGAATGCTGGAAGTGTTGCCGCTGACGCACATTCGCGGTCGCTCGCTGCACGATTCCTTCGTCATCGTCGACGAGGCACAGTCACTCGAGCGCAACGTCCTGCTGACGGTTCTGTCCCGGCTGGGTTCGGGCTCACGCGTCGTACTCACCCACGACGTGGCGCAGCGTGACAACCTGCGAGTCGGACGACACGACGGCGTTGCTGCAGTGATCGAAAAGCTCAAGGGCCACCCACTTTTCGCGCACATCACCCTCACCCGCAGCGAGCGTTCACCGATCGCGGCACTGGTGACGGAAATGCTCGAAGAGTTCGGGCCTTCGGGCGCATAGGCGCTGCGCGCATGTGAGCGGAACTTCGTGACGGGTTCACGTGGTCGTCGCAACGAGCAGTCGTTTGTTGTACTCCTCGAGGGGAGTATCCCATCCCAGGGTTTTTCTGGGGCGGTTGTTCAGTAGCGCGGCGACC
>NZ_JALGQE010000016.1 GCF_022810405.1 Rhodococcus sp. ARC_M5 | reverse complement strand
ACATCGACTGGTTCAACAATGACCGCATCTCGCTACGTCTCGACGGCCTGAGCCCGGTGCGATACCGAGCCCAGGCCCTCGCAGCCTAGGATTTGCTTTAGCAGTCCAACCCACGGGGTCCAGTGCAATGCAGTGGTCCATTCACGCGTCGGGGGATGCGGACGGGTGTGCGTTTGGGTGGGGTGAGGGGGCGAGTGCCGTCAGCCGAATCCGAGTTGATGTAATCGTTCGTCGTCGATGCCGAAGTGATGTCCGATTTCGTGGGCCACGGTGATGGCGATTTCGCGGCGAGCCTCGATGGCGTCGTCGACCATCTCGAGGATCGGTTTGCGGTAGATCGTGATGACGTCCGGCAAGTGTCCGCTGTACTCGTAGCGTTCGGTCAAGGCGATGCCCTCGTACAACCCGAGGATATCTTCGGTCGGGTGTTCCTCCTCGACGAGGACGACCACGTTGTTCATAAAGTCGGTGAGTTCACGCGGCAGAGTGTCGAGGGCGTCGGACACGGCTTCCTCGAAGTCGACGCGGGTCATGTGGGTGGGAATGTCACCCTCCGGTGGTGATAGGTGCGGCACCGGGCAACGGTGTCGGCAGTGCGCGGCCGTCGGGAGCGGCGGGCGGCGGGACGGGAGCGGCACCGTTGATGAGGATGTCGCCCTTGGCGGTGCCGACGATGGTCGCGAAGCCGCCGGAATCGAGTTCCTTGCCCACCGAACACGTCACCTGGCGACTTCCGGCGAGCCAGCTCGCGACGTCGATCGTGTCCCAGAACAGGGTGAGCGTCTTGTCGCGCAAGGCGGTGTCCGAACCGAGGTAGCCATTGACGGCGTCGGTGCACGTGCCTTCCAGATACGCGTCCTGATCACCCTCGGACGGGTGCCCGCCGGGGAACTGCTGCGTCAGGTTGATCACCGACGCCACCTCGTACGCGTGCGGGGCCGAGCAGTCCACTGGATCCGCCGGCACGTTCTGATCGATGCCGACGCACGTACCGGTCGGCCAGACCTTCGACTGGTCCTGGTCGAGGATCGAACCGGTCATCTCCATCAGAGTTCCGGTGTTCGACGGCATCTGCACACCGCAGCGCAACGTCCGTTCGCCCTTGGCCCAGCCGGTCTGGCTGGGGAACATCAGTCCGACGCCGAAGCGTCCGCTGGGATCGAACTTCGCACCGACGTAGTCGTCGACGGCGGCCGCGCAGTGTTCGTCGCGCAGCTCGCCGAACCGGATGGAACCGGGGTACGTCGATCCCGGACCGAACTCGACGCCGGGGTAGACGCTCATGTCGATGTCGCGGGCAACCTCGAAGCGATGGGGATCGGCGCACGAAACCTCGGCGAGGTCCTGTCGGTCGGTCTCCGGATCATCGGTGGGCGTCCACTGCAGGCACGTGCCCGGATCGGCCGCACCGAAGGATGTCGCCGACACCGGTCCGTCGGTCGCGGGCCCGGTGGCCGTCGTGTGGGTGGTGATCTTCTCGGGCGGGGAGAACCCGTCGGAGAACAGAACCGTCGCCCCCGCAGCAAGGACCGCGCCGACCGCAACCATGGCGAGCCCGCGTCGGGCGGTGGTCGAAGACAGTGTTCGTCGAGACTTCTCGCCCGTCGGGGGGTCTGATTCGTGTACGGACATCACCCTCCATCATGCCCGAGTAGGTTCGGTCCTCATGAGCGACCCAACACGTGACGACGACCTCAGCGAGCTTGCCGGCCGACTGTTCGCCATGGCCCGCACCGGCGACGCGGCCGCGCTCGCGAGTTACCTCGACGCAGGCGTCCCGGTGAATCTGCACAACGAGTCGGGCGACACGCTGGTCATGCTGGCCGCCTATCACGGGCATGCCGACGCGGTGCGCGTGCTGGTCGAGCGCGGTGCCGATGTGAACAAGTCCAACGACAAGGGACAGACTCCACTCGCCGGGGCAGTGTTCAAGGGTGAGGACGAGGTGGTGCGTGTTCTCGTCGACGGTGGAGCCGACCCGCACGGCGGTCACCCGTCGGCCGTCGATGCTGCGACGATGTTCGGACGCGAGGACTACCTGGGGTTGCTCGGCAAGTAAGGTTCCCTCTCGTGATCGACCTGAAATTCCTTCGCGAGAACCCCGACGCAGTGCGCGCCTCGCAGCGCACCCGAGGCGAGGACCCCGCTCTCGTCGACGCGCTACTCGACGCAGATGCAGCGCGGCGTGCCGCAGTGCTCGCAGGCGATCAGCTGCGGGCAGAGCAGAAGGCGCTGGGAAAGCAGGTAGGTAAGGCCTCCGCCGAGGACCGTCCAGGTCTGCTCGCCGGGGCTTCGGAGCTGGCTGCCCGAGTGAAGGCGGCCCAGGCCGCCGAAGCCGAGGCCGACGCGGCCCTCGACACAGCCCACCGCGCGATCTCCAACATCGTTCAGGACGGCACGCCCGCAGGCGGCGAGGACGACTTCGTTCTTCTCGAGACCGTCGGACAGATCCCGGAGTTCGACTTCGAGCCCAAGGATCACCTCGAACTCGGCGAGGCACTGAACCTGATCGACATGGAACGCGGAGCCAAGGTCTCGGGCTCACGCTTCTACTTCATGACCGGCTACGGCGCGCTGCTCCAGCAGGGTCTGCTCCAACTCGCTGCCCAGAAAGCCGTCAAGAACGGCTTCACGATGATGATCCCGCCGGTGCTGGTACGGCCGGAGATCATGTCGGGAACCGGATTCCTCGGAGCCCACGCAGACGAGATCTACCGACTCGAAGCCGACGACCTCTACCTCGTCGGAACCTCCGAAGTCGCTCTCGCGGGCTACCACTCGGGCGAGATCATCGACCTCGCCGACGGCCCGAAGCGATATGCCGGATGGTCGTCGTGCTTCCGCCGCGAAGCAGGCAGCTACGGCAAGGACACCCGCGGCATCATCCGAGTCCATCAGTTCGACAAGATCGAGATGTTCTCGTACATCAAGCCCGAGGACG
Source organism: Rhodococcus sp. ARC_M5 (assembly GCF_022810405.1). GTDB lineage: Bacteria > Actinomycetota > Actinomycetes > Mycobacteriales > Mycobacteriaceae > Rhodococcoides > Rhodococcoides navarretei. Next base: position 91,761 of record NZ_JALGQE010000016.1, on the reverse strand, counting down.
CAGCCGCCGAACACCAGAAGCTGCTCGAATTCGAGAAGGAGATGCTCGCGGCCGTCGAGGTGCCCTACCGCGTCATCGACACCGCAGGCGGCGACCTCGGCTCCTCGGCTGCCCGCAAATTCGACTGCGAGGCATGGGTTCCCACCCAGAAGGCCTACCGCGAGCTGACCTCGACCTCGAACTGCACCACGTTCCAGGCCCGACGCCTCGGCGTGCGCTACCGCGACGAGAACGGCAAGCCGCAGACCGCGGCGACGCTCAACGGCACCCTCGCCACCACCCGCTGGATCGTCGCGATCCTCGAGAACCACCAGCAGGCCGACGGTACCGTCCGGGTCCCCGAGGCCCTCGTACCCTTCGTCGGCACGGACGTTCTGAAATAGGACTCGCTCAGGCGATGTCGCCGATGCAGTAACCCTCGCCGCCGACGGCCAGTACGAAGGTGCGGTTCTGGTACACCCCGGACGCGTCGATGATGTCTGCGTTGACCTGGGTGTAGATGCCGTTCTGCCCGGTGACGAACACGCTGTCGGGATCGAACGAGGTGATGCCGGGCAGGATGTTCGGGTTCTCCACCAGCGGTGGGGCAGTGGGGACACCGGTACCGAGGGGGTCCCAGGTCTGTCGACCGTCGCAGACGAGCGGGAAGTTCTCTTCCACATCGTCGGGGGCGACGGGCAGCCCGGCGAGACGACCCAGGTAGCGGTCGACGGTGTAGACGGCGTCCGCCGCGTCGAACACAGGGGCCGTGCCGGTGGCGTAGACGGTGGGGCACGCGTAGCCGGACGCGATCTCACTGCGCTTCACACTGACCGTAGCGGTGGGCCCGGTCCACGTGACGGCGAACTGGCCGTCGACGCCAGGGGTGGCAACGGCAGCGAGAATCGCGGCGGTGTCGACGTACATCGTCGGGATGTCGGTGGGCGGGACAGTCCAGCACCGCGCCGTGACGACGCCGATACCGCCACCGGTCAGATCGTTGACGAACGGCCGCAGCGCCATCGCAGCGTCGGGGTTGCCGGGAACCTCGCCGACGGGTGGGCCGGGCGGGATCGGTGGGGGCGTGGTGGTGCTCGCAATGGCCGTTGTCGGAGTTGTCGTCGACGTCGTTGCCTCGGTGGTGTTGCTCGTCGCCCCGGACTGTTCGGACGGCAGTCCGACTGCGGAATCGCAGGCTCCTACCAGGGCGAGAGTTGCGATCAGCGGCAGCGCGGTTCGGACTACCCGGGTCCGCCCTGGTGATGCCGCACTGTTCTTCACGTCGTTTCTCCCCCGTTGCATTCTGGCCGGACCTGTCATCTCCCGGACCTTTTGTCCGGCATCGTCCACCGACTACGCTAACGGACTGTGGAACCCGTCTACCGATCAGTCATCGGCATCGCTCGTGCAGTGTTCGCGTTCGAGGGCCTGAAATTCGAGGTCGAGGGCGAGGAACATATCCCTGCCACCGGTGGAGCCGTCATCGCCGTCAACCACACCGGATACATGGACTTCACCTACGCCGGACTACCGCCGCGCCGGGTGAAGCGCTACATCCGGTTCATGGCGAAGAAGGAAGTCTTCGACAACAAGATCTCCGGGCCGATCATGCGCGCGCTAAGGCACATCCCCGTCGATCGCGGGGCAGGAGCGCAGTCGTACAAGGCAGCCGTGGCGAGCCTGCGCGACGGCGAGCTCGTGGGTGTGTACCCGGAGGCGACCATCAGTCGCAGCTTCGAGATCAAGGAATTCAAGTCCGGCGCAGCGCGGATGGCGATCGAGGCAGGCGTGCCGATCATCCCGACGGTCATCTGGGGTGCACAGCGCGTGTGGACCAAGGGCTACCCGAAGCGACTGGGCCGCACCAACACTCCCATCTCGATCGCCGTCGGTGAGCCGTTGGCACCGGTCGGCCCGCCCCAGGAGCTGACCGACCGGCTACGCACCGTGATGCAGAAGATGCTGCTCGAGCTACAGGAGAACTACCACCACGAGCCGGGCGCGTACTGGGTTCCGGCCCGATTGGGCGGCAGCGCTCCGACTCTCGAAGAAGCGGACGAGCTCGACGCCCAGGATCTCGCAGCGCGTGCTGCCAAGCGGGCCGAGTAGAGCTTCGCGATGAACCTTCGTGGTGAGCGGGTCGTGTTGCGGCCCGTCACCGCGGAGGATGTGCCGGAGCTGCGCCGAATACTGCACACCCCCGAGGTGTACGCGCGGTGGAGCGACGAGGACGCCGACGAGAACTGGCCGTTCGACAACCCCGACGAACACCGCCTGGTCGTCGAATTGGACGGCGCGGCAGTTGGGTTGATCCAGTACGGCGAAGAGACCGATCCGATGTACCGGCACGCGTCGATCGACGTCTTTCTGGATCCGGCAGTGCACGGCCGCGGTATCGGACAGGACGCCGTGGGCACCCTGGTGCGATACCTGACCGTCGAACTGGGGCATCATCGGCTGGTGATCGACCCGGCCGCCGACAACGCGGTAGCGATAGCCTGTTACAGCGCAGTCGGTTTCGAGCCGGTCGGCATCATGCGCAAATACGAGAAGGGGCCGACCGGCTGGCACGACAGCCTGCTGATGGACTTGATCGTCGAATAGCTATCGGTGGTTCGCCGGAGTGGACCCCGCGGAACGACCGGTGAGGCCAGGCAGTATCAGGCGGAACCTCGCGCCGGTAGGCCCTGCGGCGCAGACGAGTTCGCCGCCATGAGCGCGCGCCAACGTTCGTGCGATCGAGAGGCCGAGCCCGACGCCTCCGGAGGATCGGTCGCGTGCCGAGTTCAGTCTGACGAGCCGCTCGAAGATGCGTTCGCGGTCTGCCTCGTCGACGCCGGGACCGTCGTCGTCGACGGTGACGAACGCGTGTGTATCGGCCCCTGTCGTCACTCGGACGGAACCTCCGGGCGGCGTGAATCGAGCGGCGTTCTCGAGGACGTTCGAGAGAATCTGCTCGACGCGGCCCACGTCCACCCGGACCGGCACCGGTTGCGATCCGTCGACCTCGAACCGAACCTGAGGGGATAACAGTGCCGCGCGCTCGACGGTGCGCCGCGTAATGTCGGCGAGATCCTCGTCCGCCAGTTCCAACTCCGAAGTGTTCTCTGCACGAACGGAATCGAGCATGTCGCCCACCAAGCGGGAGGCCCTGCTCGATTCGCCGACCAGCAGCTCGCTCCACCTCCCGACCCGATCGGGACGATGCTCGACATCGCGCTGCAACGATTGCGCCAACGCCGAGATCCCGGCGACAGGAGTGCGCAATTCGTGTGCGGCGTCGGCGAGGAATCGGCGCATCTCGTCCTCTGCTCGCCGCGCCGACTGCGCGGCGGCAGCCTCCTTACGCTCGGCGTCCTCCAGGGCGTCGAGCATTTCGTCGACGGCGGAGGCGGTACGGCCCAGGTCCGTCTTGGGCTTCGACGGTAGTAGCCTTCTCCCTCTGTCGCCGTTGGTGATTCGACGAGCGACGGCGGTCATCGAATCCAGTGGTGACAGTGCGCGCCGCACGGCATAGGTGAGCGTGGCTGCGGCCAACAGCAGCGTCACGGCTCCGGCAGCCACCATCAGGATGCGCAGTTGTCGGCGAACATCGGCGATCGCGGTGGTGTCGCCGAGTAGTGACAGCGTCGAGCCATCGGGCAACGATTCGGTGATCTCGAACGAATCCGACGGGGGTGCAGGGGGATCGGGAGGCGAGGGAGGGCCGGGAGCTCTCGACTGCCCGGCAGGCGGAGCCGGGGTTGCGGGCCGAACATCCGGTCCGGGCGGCCCGGTGCCGGGAGCGCCGTAGACCGTGCCGTCCGCAGTGGTGACACGAACTCGGATGGCGTCGCCCTGGAGGGACTGCACCAGATCGCCGGGTTCGACGCCGCTCTCCACGAGTTCGACGGCCCGGGTTGCTCGGTCGGTCAACCGAGCTTCCAGATCACGCCGAAGCTGTTGACCGAGAACGACATCCACCGACACGCCGACTATCAGCAGCAACACCGCGAACAGAACGACGACGGTGGCGACCACCCGCGTGCGCAACGAGGGCGTGGGCGTGCGGTTCACTGCGGAGCCCGCAATGCATAACCCAGGCCGCGGACGGTATGGATCAACCGCGGCCCATGCGCTTCCATCTTGCGACGCAACGCACTGATGTGCACTTCCACCAGGTTGCCGTCGTACGCGCCGTAGCCCCAGACCGATTCGAGGATGGACGTTTTCGAGACCGTGCGGCCACGCTGGGCGACGAGGAAGGTCGCCAGGCGGAGCTCGGTCGCCGTCAGATCGAGGACACTGCCGGCGCGGGTGACGACCCCCGCGGATTCGTCCACCAGTAGATCGCCCACCTGGATTGCGTCCGACGATCTGCCCCGTCTGCGCAGCACCGATTTCGCTCGTGCCACCACCTCGTCGAGCTGAAAAGGCTTGATCACGTAGTCGTCTGCGCCATCGCTCAGTCCGCGCAGCCGGTCTTCCAGCCGGTCCTTCGCGGTGACCATGATGATTCCGGCGTCGGTGCTCTGCCGAACGACGTCGATCAACGCGAACCCGTCCCGCGCGCCGGGCAGCATGACGTCGAGAATCACGACATCGGGGCGGAAGCCTGCCATCGTGGTCTCGAAGTCGTCGCCGTCGGGCAGGGACGCAGCCGTGAATCCTGCGTCCTCGAATGCGGCCACCAGTGCTTCTCGGATGGGCAGTGAGTCCTCCACCACCATCACCCGGGGAGCGGAACTGTATGTCATGCCTCGATTGTCACCCACCAGCTGAAGTGATCCTGAAGATGCGCCCGGCTTCAGGGTGACTTCAGCTAGCGGCGGCAGTGTCGATGACAGACCGAAACGAACGACACAGTCCGAACAAGGAGTGAACGTGAACGATCAGACCCAGCCGATTCCCGCAGCATCGAACCCGGAGCCGGTCCGAGAGACCACGCCGAAGCGGTGGAAGGGACGGGTGCCGCTGGTGGCGACGGCCGCAGCGGGTCTGGCCGTCGGTGCCCTGGTGACCGCGGCAGTCTTCGCTGCCACCGGACCCGACGTCTCGCCCGGCGTGTCCACGGTGGCGTCGTCCTCGGAGCTCGGGCAGCGGACCGATGGTGGTGGCGGGTCGGATGTACCTGCGGTGCCGGCTGCTCCTGCGGCTCCGGAAGCCGGTGACGGCTCGACGGTTCCTGCTGTCCCGGCACCACCGGGATCTGCGGACGGCGCTACTCCTGCGGCACCGGGGGATGGTGCAACTCCGCCTGCTCCGCCCGCGGGTGGCCCGGGTAAGGGCGGACCGGGCGCAGGTGGCCCCGGTGGTGCTGTGTGCGCACCGGCTGACGGTGCGACGCCGCCAGGTCCGGGTGCTGAGGGAGACGGTTCGACTCCGCCTGCACCCCCGGCTCCCGCTGACGGCGCGACTCCTCCCGCACCGCCGGCAGCTCCCTCGGGTTCCTGAGCTCAACTTCTTCCAGCCCCGCACCGTGTTCTCGGTGCGGGGCTGGAGTCTTTCCTGGGGCCTATGCGATGTGGGGGCCTGCGCGGGCGTGGGACTGTCTGGGTTGTCGATACGGGTCGACGGTGGCCGGTGGTACGAACCACGGGTGGTTGTCGATGCCGATGAACACTTCCCAGTCGGAGTGGTGCATCAGGCGGTGATGAAATCCGCACAGTAGGACCAGGTTGTCCATGTCGGTGGGTCCGCCGTCGGCCCAGTGCCAGATGTGATGTCCTTCGGTCCAGGCGGCGGGTTTGCCGCAGCCGGGGAAGGCGCAGCCGTGATCGCGGGCGGTGAGGGCTCTGCGTTGTTTGGCGGTGACGGTGCGGGCGGTGCGGGCCAGGTTGAGGGGGTTGCCGTTCTCGTCCATGACGATGGCGGTGAGAACGCAGTCGCAGGCGAGTTGTCGGGAAGTATTGCGGGAGAGCGGTCCCATCCACGGCAGCCAGCCGACCGACGCGCCGCCGCCGAACAGGTCCCTGTAAGCGCCGCGATCGGTCGCACAGCGGTCACCCTCACTGCCGCTGGCGGTGTCACTGCCGCTGCGACTGGCGGTGCCACTGTCAGGGTCGGCGGTTCCAATATCCGGCTCGTCAGCGGAGTCGGGGTGGATCGGGTTGCCGGTGTTGATGTCGACCGGATCGCTTACCTCTGTGTTGGTGTCGGATTCTGTTGCTGCGCGTGCGGTTTCGTCGTCGGCAATGTCATCTGCAATGTCGTCGGCGTCGGCAGTGTCGGCGGTGTCGGCGCTGTCGCGGAGGTCCGTGAGATCGCGCAGGCTGATGTGCAGGTTCAGGTGGGGTCGTTCGCCGCCTTCGATGGGCCGGCTGCTCGAGGCGAGGTATTGGTCGAGGATGTGTCCGAAGGCGTCGGCGCGCCGTTTTGCGGGCTGCGGTCGTCTGGGGTGCCGTCTGCTGCGGGTCGGGGTTCGGTCAGGGGTGAGAGGGCGGTGAGGAGTTTTTCTCCGGTGACAGCGTCGACATCCATCTTCGCCACCAGACGTCCGTTCAAGGTCTTGGAGGCGAAGAGTTCGTTGCGGTCGGTGTTCTCGGGTGGTGGGGTCTTACCGCCGAACTCGTCCTCGAGTTTGGTGATCGCTGCCCGGATCCGGCCGGTACGTGCTTCGGGCCCGGTCGCGGCGGCGATCAGCGCGGTGCGGGCCATGACGCGGCCCTCTTCCGGGAGGTCCTTCGGCGGGGTTTCGGCGAAGGTGAGGATGAGGGCGGCGTGGTCGACGGACATCACGCCGGTGTTCACGGCGTCGGCGATATCGGGAAAATTCTTCAACCCGCGGGCGAGGGCGACGATCTTGGTGGCCTTGGACGGCGAGAGCAGGGTGGTGGAGGTCAGCCACCCTGCGGGTCCGGGGAATCCGAGCTTCTCACGGGAAACGCGGGTGTCGATCTCGGCGACGAGGGCGATCCGCCGGGCCTCCAACAACTGAATTTCATGGGAGACCGTGGCGGCGTCGGCGAGCAGTTCACTCTCGCTCAGTTGCCAGATCTCTGTGGTCATGGACGCAAGTGTATCGAACGTGCGTTCGACTGGCAAGCATCGTTTAATCGAAAACTGTTGCCCTGCTTAATTATTCGAGACTCAGAACCTGTCGGTGGGGTGTGGAAGGGGTTGGTGAAATCTGACGTCAGTGGATGAGGTCAATCAGCTTCTCTGGCAACGGTTTCCAGCTCGGCTCGATATGCGGCCCACCACGCTGCGTCGCCGTCGGCCATGTTTTCGTTGCCGAGACGCATGCCGACGGACTGGTCGATCAGTTCGCGCACGATGTCTGCGTGCCCAGCGTGCCGGTTGGTCTCGGCAATCATCTGGACCAGGACTCGGTGCAGAGTCACTTCCTGCTTCTCGACGGGCCAGTGCAGGACGCGTCCGACAGTGTCGAGGTCGTTGGCCGCGATGGTTTCGTCGGCGTGTTCCCAGGCATTCCGATAGAGGGCGACAATGGATTCCGACGATTCTTCGGCGGTTGCCCACATGTCGGAATTCAGCCGGGCCATGCCCTCTGCTTCCAATTCCGCGAAACGAGCTGGAAACTCGCGACCGAACGTGAGCCCGAAGTATCCGTATTCGACGATCGCCAGGTGCTTCACCAAGCCCAGTAGATTGGTTCCGGTCGGCGTCATCGGGCGCCGCTTCTCGTATTCGGACAAGCCGTCGAGCTTCCACAGCATGTTCTCGCGAGCAATCCGAAGGTATTGATGCAGCTCGTCTTTCATGTCGCTCAGCTCACCGACGCGTGCCAGACCAGAGCGGCGGCCAGCGCACCGAGTCCATTCAACGACCAGTGCAGGGCGATCGGCGCGATCAAACTCCCGCTACGGCTGCGCAGCCACGTGAACACCACGCCCGCCGCCGCAGTGGCCACCACGGCCAGTGCGATACCGACGATCTGCCCGAACAGTCCGCCGCCCAGAAATCCGCTGAGCCCCACGTTGCCCGCCGTCAGGCCGAGCGAGGATGCGATGTGCCACAGACCGAACAGCAGAGACCCTGCCGCGAAGACTCCGCGTGCGCCGTAGATGCGACCCAGCGTGCCGTGGAGCACCCCGCGGAACGCGAGTTCTTCCGGGATCACGGTCTGCAGCGGAATGACGATCATCGACGCGACGATGGCGGCGGAGACGGTTGCGTATCGGTCGGCCATGAAGAAGGGCCGAGTCAGTGGCAGCAACGCACCGATCGCGACGACGGTGAGTACGACCCCGACGGCTCCGAGTGCGTACAGAGATCCTGTCTTCCACTGCTTCGGAGACAGTCCGAGTTCGGCCCACCCCAGACCGCGACGGTTCGCCAGGACGACCAGCAGAACAGCGGCGATCGGAACCGTCGCGATACTGGCCCACACCGTGGTGAAGTGCGCGATGAGGTTGGTGCCCACGAGTACGAGAACGACGATGGCGACGTCGAGGTACGCGTGGAAGGCACGTCGGGGTGCAACGCTCCCGGCTGGATTCACAGCAAGCATTGGATCGAGTGTACTGGCGTCACCTGTGAGCGCCGGGTGAATCGAGGCTTCGGTCGAGGCCTTTGGCGTCGTAGATGCGGGTGAACACCACACCGAACACGAGCCCGATGAGCAGGCCGAGAGACGTCATGCCGACCGAATGCAACAATCCCGCGTCGAGTGAGGCGTTGAAGTACAGGATCGAGCGAGTGCCGAGAAAGATCTGGTGCATGGGCTCGAACTGCGCCAGCCAGGTGAAAAACGGCGGGCTCGCTTCGAGGGGGATCGTGCCGCCAGACGACGGCAACGCCAGGATGATGAACACGATCAGATTGATCAGCAGTCCTGCCGTGCCGAACGCGGACATCACCGCCAGTGCCGTGATTCCGACCGCGGCGATCGCGTACGCGCCGTACATCCACAGGGTCCAGGCGTGCGTGATCGGCATGTCGAGCAGATGACTGATCAGCAGATAGAGGGCGGACACCAGCATGGCGAGGACGATCATGACGAGCCACTTCACGAGCAGCGTCTGGAAGCGGTTGATCAGGGTCGGTCCGCGGTGGATGTACTTGGGGCCGATCTCGGTCGGCGTGAATCCGAGTAGGCCGTCGACGAGGGCGCTGACGATGGTCGCACCGGTGAAGCCGGCCAGGACGAGCAAGAGCGCGTAGTAGAACGCAGACAGGCCACCGCCGGTGCCGTCGGGCAGAGGATCGTATTGGGCAACGATCACATCGATCGGCTGCGCGAGGGTGAGGGCACTCGCACCGGCGAGCTGAGTCTCACCGAGCTGCTGGCGCACCTGCTCGGTGATCTGCTGTCCCACAGTCTGATTCACCGAATCGAAGGCCGGCGTCGCCACCCCGGTCACGAGCGACATTCCGAAGCTGCCGGCACGCGGGTTGGTGTAGACCGTGATGATCGGCTTCTCGACGTCCCCGGGAATCACGCTCGCCTGGGCGAGGATTCCCATCCTCTTGGTGAAATCGCTCGGGATGACGATGGAGCCGTACGCCTCGGCCGTCGACAGTAGCGATTGCGCCTGCGCCGGACCGACTTCCCGGAAATCGACCTTCTCCGGATCGACGTTCTGCAGCAGACCGTCGACGATGTCGTTGCCGATGTTGCGTTGCTCGCCTGCGAGGGTGTCGCCCTCGTCCTGGTTGACGATCGCGATGGGGAGGTCGTGCAGATTGCCCCTTGGGTCGAGCACGCCGCCCAGGTACAGGGCAGCGAGAAACGACATCAACGCCGAGACGACGAGAATGGGGGCAAGCCAGAAACGCGGCGAACGAAGGACGTCGGCCATCGACCGAGGGGTTCTGTCGGAGGTCACCGGATCAGTGTCGCAAGTTCGGCCGATACGCGCGCGGTACTTCTACCTGTGGACCGTCGATCGTCCGGAATGGGCGTTACGCCCACCCATGTGAGTGGAACTTCGTAGCAGGCTACGAAGTTCCATGCACATGCGGCGCAGCCGCTCAGGCCCGACGCGGCAGCTTCCAGTCCGGACGCACCCAGTGGCACGTGTAGCCCTCGGGGTACTTCTGCAGGTAGTCCTGGTGCTCGGGCTCGGCTTCCCAGAAATCTCCTGCCGGGCTCACCTCGGTGACGACCTTGCCCGGCCACAGACCCGAGGCGTCGACGTCGGCGATCGTGTCCTCGGCGACGCGCTTCTGCTCGTCGTCGACGTAGAAGATCGCCGAGCGGTAACTGGCTCCGATGTCGTTGCCCTGACGGTTCTTGGTGGTGGGGTCGTGAATCTGGAAGAAGAACTCCAGCAGATCCCGGTACGTCGTCTGGGTGGGGTCGTAGACGACCTCGAGGCCTTCGGCGTGATTGCCGTGGTTGCGGTACGTGGCGTTGGGAACCTCGCCTCCGGTGTACCCGACGCGGGTGGAGACCACTCCCGGAAGCTTGCGGACGAGCTCCTCGGCTCCCCAGAAGCATCCTCCGGCGAGAATGGCGGTTTCGGTGGCTGCAGACATCGTTGTTCTCCTAGCTCTTTATCGATCGATACGTGGGGTTCAACGAACGAGGCGTCGTCATAATTCCGAGTCGTGGGTGCGTTCGCCGACCTCGAGAACCAGCTTGCCGGTGTTGGCACCGTCGAACAGCAGGTTCAGCGTCGACCCGAAGGCGGTGACGCCGCCGATCTCGATCTGCTCGCGTGCCGTCATCTTGCCGCTGGTGAGCAGCTCGGACAGAGCGTCGACACCTTCCTGGTAGCGATCGAGGTAGTCGAAGATGATGAAACCGGTCATCGACGCGCGGTTGATCAGCAGGGACAGGTAGTGCGCGGGGCCGGGCTGCGGTTCCGTCGCGTTGTAGCCGGAGATGGCTCCGCACAAGACCACTCGCGCTCCCTTGCGCAGCCGAGAGAGGGCCGCGTCGAGGATCTCACCGCCGACGTTGTCGAAGTACACGTCGATGCCCTTGGGTGCAGCTGCCTTCAGACCCTTGTACACCGACTCGTTCTTGTAGTCGATCGCCGCGTCGAAACCCAGTTCCTCGGTGAGCCACGCGCATTTCTCGGGTCCACCGGCGATCCCGATCACGGTGGCTCCCTTCGCTTTCGCGATCTGACCCGCGATGCTGCCCACGGCACCGGCGGCTCCGGAGATCACCACGGTGTCGCCCTCGGCGAGCTTGCCGACGTCCATCAGACCGAAGTAGGCCGTCAGTCCGGGGAACCCGAGTGCGCCGAGCCACGTGGGTGCCGGTGCGATCGACTCGTCGACCCTCTGCACACCCGACCCATCCGAGATCGCATGCTCGGTGACGCCGAACGAGCCCGAAACGACTTCGCCCACAGCGTAATCGGGATGCCGAGATTCGAGGACGCGGCCGACGGCATGAGCGCGCATCACCTCGCCGATCCCGACGGGCGGCACGTACGAGCGTGCATCGTTGAGCCAGCCGCGCATCGCCGGGTCGAGAGAGACGTAGTCGACGGTGACGACGAACTCACCGTCGCCCGGAGTGGGAATCGGTTCCTCGGTGAGCTCCCACGTCGATTCGTCGGGACGTCCCACCGGGCGCTGAGCCAATCGGATCTGGCGGTTCACGGATGTCATCTACCGTTCCTTCCACATCGAAGACGTGCATGTCGAAAACAGGGCACCTCGACACTAGGGCAGAATGACGTCACGATGACCAACGCGCCGAACACCACCCGCCTCGCCCCCCGACTCGTCGCAAGCGACGTCGACGGCACCCTGCTGGACCATCACGAACGTGTCACCGAACGTACTCGGCGCGCCGTCTCGGCCGTCGTCGCCGACGGAGTTCCCTTCGTGCTGTCCACCGGCCGGCCGCCGCGGTGGATCCACCCCGTCGTCGATCAGCTGGGATACGCGCCGATGTCGGTGTGCGCCAACGGTGCGGTGATCTACGACGCAGCCAACGATCGCGTACTCAGCGCCGAGACCCTGTCGGTTCAGACGCTGCAGTGGTTGGCCGACGTCGCGTATCGCGCGCTGCCCGGCTGCGGACTGGCCGCCGAACGGGTGGGCCGGACGGCATACGACTCGGCCACCCCGCAGTTCGTCAGCTCCCCGGGCTACGAGCACGCGTGGCTCAACCCGGACAACGTCGAGATGACCGAGGACGACGTGGTCGACGTTCCGGCCGTCAAGTTGCTGATCCGGTTGTCCGGTTCCACCAGCGGACACATGGCCGACATCCTGTCCCCGCTGATCTCCGGTCGCGCCGACCTCACGTTCTCCACCGACAACGGCCTCATCGAACTGTCGGCACCGGGCATCACCAAGGCGTCGGGCCTGGCCAAGGTAGCCGAGTCGCTTTCGGTGGATGTCGACGACATCGTGGCCTTCGGCGACATGCCCAACGACGTGCCGATGCTGTCGATGGTGGGACTGGGCGTCGCGATGGGTAACGCGCATCCCGCTGCCGTCGCGGCGGCGAACGAAGTGACCGTCACCAACGCAGAAGACGGAGTGGCGCACGTCCTCGAACGCTGGTGGTGACGCGCCGGTCTTCGGGCGTCCCGAACACGACAGGGGCCGAGTCACCGTGGTGACTCGGCCCCTGTCGACTGTGTGAAACTCAGCCCGCGGGTGCGGGCTCCGGTGCGGGAGCAGGCTCGGGTACCGGAGCCGGTTCCACCGGCGCGGCAACGGGGTTCTGCATTTCCGCGTTGTAGGTGTCGTTGTACGTCTTGATCACCGTGGTGACGATTCCGGTGAGCTCGTTGAAGATCAGCGAACCGTTCTCGAAGTCGGTTCGGAAGCCCTCCGGCACCCGGAACTCGTCGGTGATCGGCAGGCCGAGAATGCCGTCGACGCCACCCTGCTGCACGTATTGCTGGAAGATCTTTCCTATGACGGCCACGGCCTGACCGGCCATGTTGGTGATGATCTCGCCGTTGGCGAACTGCGCCTTCTCACGGCCGCCGCTCACCTGCACCAGACCGGAAACCGGTACGCCGAGCGCGCCGGTTTCTGCGCCTGACGCCAACCACTTCTGTGCGACGGGGCTCGTCGAGGCGAGGCGCTGCAACTCGGCGACCAGGGCCGGGATGTTCTCGCCCAGAGTGGAACTGGCGTCGGTGCCCGGACGTGACGGAGCCGGGTCGGTCACTGCGGTATCGGGTGCGGTATCGGGAGTGTCGGGCGATGCCGGAGTGGCATCGCCGCCACCGAGGTTCGCCGCAGCGATGTCGCGGATCTCCCCGAGTCGTGCGTATCCGGCGTCACCGGGGCATTCGGTGTTGCCGACGTCGCGGTGACCGAAGATCACCGGCAGGTCGACGCTCTGGCCGCGGCCGACGAACGTGAAATCCGTTCCCTCCGAGGTCATCGTGGTGGTGCCCTCAGGGTCGAGACCGGCCTTGCCGAGTCGCCATCCGAGGAACTTGCCGACGGAGTCGATGGTCTCCTGCGAGGGATCCTCGCTGGAGTAGTCGCCCATCATGGCGATGCCCATCGTGTTCTCGTTGAATCCGCCCGAGTGTGCGCCCTGAACCGGCTTGTCCAATCCACCCGCGCGACCCTCGAAGACCTGGCCGTACTTGTCCACCAGGACGTTGTAGCCGATGTCGCACCAACCGAGCGTCTGCGCGTGGTACGCGTAGATGGCGCGGACGATCTCGGCGGATTCGGACTTGGAGTAGTCGTTGCTGCCTGCGGTGTGGTGCACGGTTGCACCGCCGATGAAGTCGTCGATCGTCGGTGTGGCGCAACGGATCGACTCGTCGGCACCCCACTGAGCGCGGGTGATCACCTTCGGGCCTGCGTCTCCGGCGACGGGCGTGGCGATGTCGCTCAACGCCGAGTCCACCGGCGACGTTCCAGGGGTGATGAGTACGGCACTGATGTCGTTGACGGCCGCCGCCAGTTGTTCGGTGGTACTCGCCTGGTCGGGATCCGCTGCCGGATCTGCCGGTGCGGGCTCGGCCGCAGCCGGATCCATTGCTGCCGGATCCAGTGCAGCCGGATCGAGCGGGGCCGGATCCTGTTGGCGCAGGGGCGTGCTCGACGACGCAGGCGTGTAGCCCAGTGGCTGTTCCGTAGCAGCGGGAGCCTCGGCCGGAGCGTCGACAGCAGGCAGTTCGACCACCGGAACCTCGGGAACCGGCGGCGTCGCGAAGCTTTCGGGAGCTGCACTGCTCGTCAGTGGCGTCAGCAACACCTGCACGGCGTTGGTCAGTCCGACGAAGATCGGCTCGGTGCCCTGCTTTTCCGCAGCGGGAACGGCGTCGCTCGCAGTGGTATCCACCGGCGCGGTTTCCAGCCACGGGCCCCAGGAGCCGTCCTCCAGTTGCCGGCGGACCTGAGCGGAAGCACCGTCCAGCTGCTCGGACGTCAGCGCCACCATGCTGAACGGGGTGTCCTGCGAGATCTCCTTGACGGCGGCACCGAGCGGTGGGCCGGTCGGATCGGCAGCCTCAGGATTGACCGGCAGGGGATTCACCGGTGCAGAGGCGTCCACCCTGGGGATGGGGGCCTGCGCGGTTGCCCCACCCGGCGCGGGCGTGGTGAGGCCGGGGATGTCGGGGATTTCGATCGGCGGGATCACGATGGAGTCCGGCAGCGGTAGGTATTTCAGATCGGAGAGCCGAAGGTCGGGCAACGGCAGTCCGGTGAGCTCCTGCAGCGGAATCACGATGTCCGGCGCAGCGCTCAGCGCGGTCTCGACGATCTTGGTCGGAACGGTGACCGGGGTTGTCTCGTTGGCCGGTCGAACTCCGGTTGTGGTGCTGTCGGTGAGGCCTGCGACCGCAAATGGGGTCGCGACGGCCAACAGTGCAACAGCACCGAGAACGATCGACGGCTTCGTTCGACGGTTCGGCAAGGCGGTACTCCCTGGTTGTTGGTAGGTACGCGTCGTAGGATCTCCAGTTGCTGAACAACATGAATCACATCAGCAACATGAGTCCCATCAGACACAAGGCTAAACCTTAGCTTGACAGTTAGCCACAAGCGGGAAGTTCCGGTGGCGCGGCGCGTCGGGCGCGTGACTTACGCTTTCCAGCTGTGACTGTGCACTTCATCGGAGCCGGACCAGGCGCTGCCGACCTGCTCACGCTGCGGGCCGTCGAGTTTCTGCGATCGAGCCCGGTCTGCGTCTACGCCGGTACCTACATCGACGACGCCATTCTCGACCACTGTTCCGCCGGCACCCGACAGGTCGACACCGCGAAGCTCGACCTCGACGCCATCACGGCCGAGCTGGTCGCGGCCCACGAGCGCGGCGAGGACGTCGCGCGCTTGTGCTCGGGGGACCCGTCGCTCTATTCCGCGATCGCAGAACAGTCCGCCCGACTCGATGCCGCAGGTGTGCCCTGGGACATCACCCCTGGCGTTCCGGCCTACGCGGCCGCAGCCGCCGCACTGGGCGTCGAGCTGACGGTCCCCGAGGTGACGCAGTCGGTGGTGCTGACGCGCGCGCAGGCCCGCTCGACGGCAATGCCCGATACCGAGGCGCTGAAGAACTTCGCCGCCACCCGAGCGACGTTGGCGCTGCACCTGGCGATCACTCGCACGCGCATCATCGCCGACGAACTCAGCGGGTTCTACGGTCCCGAGTGCCCCGCCGCGGTGGTCTTCCACGCCAGCAAGCCGGACGAGCTGATTCTGCGCGGCACTCTGGCCGACATCGCCGATCAGGTCGAGGCCGCAGGTCTTCGTCAGGCGGCGGTGATTCTGGTGGGCCCGGCCCTGGCTCGACGTGTCGTCGCCGAATCCCACCTGTACGACGCGTGTCGGGACCGATCGTGAAGATCCATCTGATCGGCATCGGCGGCGGACATCCGGATCAGGTGACCGTCCAGGCCGTCCGGACACTGCGGGCCGTGGACGTGTTCATCGTGGCCGACAAGGGCGCGTCGGTGGGCGATCTCGGGGCTGCACGGCAGGCGCTGCTCGAGCGTCACCACGGCGGCAGCTACCGGGTGATCGAGGTGCCCGACCCGCCCCGGGACCGGTCACCGCAGCAGTACGAGAACGCCGTCCTCGATTGGCACGATGCCCGCGCCCGCGCCTACGCCGAGGTGCTCGACGGACTCGCCGAAGGCACCGTCGTCGGGTTCCTCGTCTGGGGTGACCCCGCGCTGTACGACAGCACGATCCGCGTCGTCGAGCGGTTGGCCGCGTTGCGCGGCGACATCGAGTTCGATGTCACACCCGGAATCTCCAGCGTGTCGATGCTGGCGGCGAGTCATCGGCTCGTCCTCAACCGCATCGGCGGACCGATCGTGATCACCACCGGCCGCAACCTGGCGGGCGATGTCGCCGCCGGTCTCGACAATCTCGTGGTGATGCTCGACGGCAATCTGGCTTGCAGCGCGCTGACCGGCGCAGGATGGGGCATCCACTGGGGTGCGAACCTGGGGACGGCGGACGAGAAGCTGGTGGCCGGGCCGCTGGACGACGTGCTGGGCGATATCCGCCGAGCCCGCGAGCAGGTCAAGTCCGAGCACGGCTGGGTGATGGATACCTACCTGCTCCGGCGCCTGAGCGAATGACACCGGGCACCTGGTGGGGTGGAGCGGTCACGATCGTCGGATACCCTGGTTGCCCGTGACTGCTGTAAGCCCCGAGACCACCTCTTCCGACGCCTCCGTGACCGGCCGATACGACCTCATCGTCGTCGGATCCGGGTTCTTCGGACTGACCGTGGCGGAGCGGGCGGCGTCCCAGTTGGGCAAGCGTGTCCTCGTACTCGATCGTCGCCACCACCTGGGCGGCAACGCGTACTCCGAGGCCGAGCCCGAGACGGGTATCGAGATCCACAAGTACGGTGCGCATCTGTTCCACACCTCGAACAAGCGAGTCTGGGATTACGTCAACCAGTTCACCGACTTCACGAGCTACCAGCACCGTGTCTTCGCTCTGCACAAGGGCCAGTCGTATCAGTTCCCGATGGGCCTCGGTCTGATCTCGCAGTTCTTCGGCAAGTACTTCTCGCCTGCCGAGGCGCGCGCTCTCATCGAGGATCAGTCGAGTGAGTTCGATTCCAAGGATGCGCAGAACTTCGAGGAGAAGGCGATCTCGTTGATCGGGCGTCCGCTGTACGAGGCGTTCATCAAGGACTACACCGCCAAGCAGTGGCAGACCGATCCGAAGAACCTGCCCGCGGGCAACATCACCCGGTTGCCGGTGCGGTACACGTTCGACAACCGCTACTTCAACGACACCTACGAGGGGCTGCCGGTCGACGGCTACACCGCGTGGCTCGAGAAGATGGCCGCCGACGAGAAGATCGAGGTCCGGTTGAACACGGACTGGTTCGACGTCAAGGCCGAGATCGTGGCCGAGAGCCCCGACGCTCCCATCGTCTACACCGGCCCGCTGGATCGGTACTTCGACTACTCGGAGGGCGAATTGGGTTGGCGCACAATCGACTTCGAGACAGAGGTGCTGCCGACCGGTGATTTCCAGGGCACCCCGGTGATGAACTACAACGACGGCGATGTGCCGTTCATTCGGATCCACGAGTTCCGCCACTTCCACCCCGAGCGCCAGTACCCGACCGACAAGACGGTCATCATGCGCGAGTTCTCCCGCTTCGCGAAGAGCGGCGACGAGCCGTACTACCCGATCAACACCCCCGACGACCGGCAGAAGCTCGAGGCCTACCGCGACCGCGCCAAGGCCGAAGCAGCCGCCAACGGAGTGCTGTTCGGTGGACGCCTCGGCACCTACCAGTACCTGGACATGCACATGGCCATCGCGAGCGCGCTGAACATGTACGAGAACACCCTGGCCCCGCACTTCGAGACCGGCGCACCTCTGGGATTGGACGAAAAATGACCGCCAAGCACCTACTGGAAGATGGTGCCGTCGATGCGGTGCCCGTACTCGGAAAGTCCCTGCTGCAGCGCGTGCTGCTGCCGCGTTCCGGCGAGCCGCTCGACGTGCGGACGCTGTACCTCGAAGAAGCCAAAACGAATTCGCGTCGGGCACATTCGTTGTCCCGGACCTCCGTTGCCATCGGTGCCGAGTCCGAGGTGTCGTTCTGCACCTACTTCAACGCCTTCCCGGCCAGTTACTGGCGTCGCTACAGCACCCTCACCTCTGTCGTGCTGCGCGTCGAGGTGTCCGGGCACTGCCGTATCGACGTCTACCGGTCCAAGGCAGACGCGTCGCGCATCCACGTCGAGGGCCGTGAGGCCGTCGACGGTGACGCCGCACAAGAATTCCTGATCGACCTCGCGCCCTTCGAGGACGGCGGCTGGATCTGGTTCGACGTCACCTCCGATACCGAGGTCGTCGTCGAGAGCGCCGGCTGGTACGCGTCCGTGCACGCCCCCGGTGAGGCGTCGGTCGCCGTCGGAATTCCGACCTTCAACCGACCGACCGATGCGGTGAAGGCTCTGGCTGCTCTGGGATCCGACCCGCTCGTACTCGATGTGATCAAGGCCGTCATCATGCCCGATCAGGGCACCCGCAAGGCGAGGGACGAGCCGGGGTTCGAGGAAGCCGCAGCCGTCCTCGGTGACCGTCTCGCGATGCACGATCAGGCCAACCTCGGTGGATCCGGCGGCTACGGGCGCATCATGTACGAGGCCCTCGAGAACACCGACTGCCCGTTCATCCTCTTCATGGACGACGACATCGAGATCGAACCCGATTCCATCCTTCGCTCGTTGGCAATGGCTCGATTCGCCAAGGTGCCCACGCTTGTCGGTGGGCAGATGCTCAACCTGCAGGCGCGCAGTCACCTGCACGTGATGGGCGAAGTGATCAACCCGAAGAACTTCATGTGGACCGCGGCGAAGAACGTGGAATACGACCACGACTTCAGCGAGTACCCGCTCCGCACATCCAAGCTGCTGCACCGCCGCATCGACGTGGACTACAACGGCTGGTGGATGTGCATGATCCCGCGCGTCGTCGCCGAGGAGATAGGGCAGCCGCTGCCGCTGTTCATCAAGTGGGACGACGCCGAATACGGTCTGCGGGCCAAGAAGGTCGGCTACCCGACGGTGACGCTCCCCGGAGCTGCCATCTGGCATATGGCGTGGACCGACAAGGACGACGCCATCGACTGGCAGGCCTATTTCCACCTGCGCAACCGTCTCGTCGTGGCTGCGCTGCACTCCAAGACCAACGGCCGCGACCTGGTGCTGGACACCGGCAAGGCGACGGTCAAGCATCTGTTGTGCCTCGAGTACTCGACCGTAGCGATTCAGAACCTCGCCATCCGCGACTTCTTGGCCGGCCCCGAGCACATCCTCGAGATCCTGCCGACGTCGCTCGGCGACGTACACGCGCTGCGCAAGACCTACTCCGACGCAGTGGTCATCGGTTCGTCCACCGATCTCCCCGTCCCGTCGCAGGAGGACGTGGGCAACGTGAGCCTGCCCACCAACGTCGGCGCGATTGCGGGTCGCTTGGTGAGGGGCCTGTACAAGAACGCACGGCCTGCGCGCGCGGAACACCTCGAGCGTCCGCAGCTCAACGTGCCGACTCTCGACGCGCGCTGGTTCCTGCTGTCCCAGGTCGACGGCGTCACCGTCACCACCGCCGACGGCCGGGGCGTCGTGTACCGCAAGCGGGATCGTCAGCAGGCGGCGGCGCTGCTCAAGGAAGCCCTGTCGCTGCGCAAGCAGTTGGCAGCCGAATTCCCGGCCCTCAAGGCTCGATACCGCGATGCCGTGCCGCACCTGACCAGTAAGGAAACGTGGGAACGTGTCTTTCGTTACCAGGCGTAAGGGCCAGACCGAGGCCCCGACGGAAGTCCGGATCCTCGAGAAGGTGCAGGGCACCGTCGGCAGTGCCCCCGGCGCGATCACCGTCGCCCGGGGTATGTCGCACTTCGGCGAACACGCACTCGGCTGGGTAGCGATCGCCGGTATCGGTGCCGCACTGGACAAGCCGCGTCGGCGTCAGTGGGCATCGGTTGCGGTCGGAGCCGTCGGCTCCCACGCCGCGTCGATCGTCATCAAGCGCATCGTGCGTCGGCCGCGTCCACACGACCCGGCCGTCCGCATCAACGTCTCGACGCCCAGCAAGCTGAGCTTCCCCTCCTCCCATGCGACATCCACCACAGCCGCCGCGGTTCTCCTCGGCCGGGTGACCGGGCTACCGTTACCGGCGGTCCTCGTCCCACCCATGCTGCTCTCGCGCTTGGTGCTCGGAGTCCATTACCCCACCGATGTGCTGGCAGGATCGGCACTCGGCGCGTTGACGGCTGCGGCCGTCGTGAAGTTCGAAGGAGACAAATGAGCGAGGATGCCGCACCCGTAGGCGCACCGCCGAAGAACCTGGCGGATGGCATCGTCAAGGCACTTCGTCCGCGCCAATGGGTCAAGAACGTCCTGGTGCTCGCTGCGCCGCTCGCGGCGGGCTCGGTCACCGACCCCGACGTGCTGCTCTCGGTCGCGCTCGCGTTCGTCGTGTTCTGCTTCGCCGCATCCGGGGTGTACCTGGTCAACGACGCCTTGGACGTCGAAGCCGACCGCGCGCACCCCACCAAGCGGTTCCGACCCATCGCCGCAGGCGTACTGCCGGTCAACATCGCCTACGCGATGGCGGTTGTCTCACTCGGTCTCGCCATCGGCCTGTCGTTCATCGCGAACTGGAAGCTGGCGCTCGTCATCGGCGTCTACATCGCGATTCAGCTGGCGTACTGCTTCGGCCTCAAGCACCAGGCCGTGCTCGACATCTGCATCGTCTCCTCGGGCTTCCTGCTCCGTGCGATCGCCGGTGGGGTTGCTGCCTCGATTCCGTTGTCGCAGTGGTTCCTGCTCATCATGGCGTTCGGTTCGCTGTTCATGGCGGCCGGTAAGCGGTACGCGGAGCTGCAGCTCGCCGAACGGACCGGCGCGAAGATTCGCAAGTCGCTCGAGAACTACACGACCACCTACCTGCGATTCGTCTGGACGTTGTCCGCGACGGCCGTCGTCATCTGCTACGGCCTGTGGGCGTTCCAGGAAGATGCGGGCACGGGGGCGAACTGGTTCGCCATCTCGATGATTCCGTTTACCATCGCAATCCTGCGATATGCAGTGGATGTCGATGGCGGCGAGGCAGGCGAACCCGAAGAGATCGCGTTGGGAGACAGGGTTCTCCAGCTACTCGCCATAGCGTGGATCGGAGTGGTTGGTGTCGCTGTCTACCTCGCCTGACCAGCGAGACACGCGAGAAGAGAACTCCGCTCGGGCATCGATCACCAGGCCCGTCTTCTGGATCGGGACCGTGGTCACCGGGGCGTTGTTCCTCTGGGGTGCGTGGGAGCGCCGCTGGATCGCCGACGACGGTTTGATCGTTCTGCGTACCGTCCGCAACCTGCTGGCAGGCAACGGACCGGTGTTCAACGCGGGCGAACGGGTGGAAACGAACACCAGCACCATCTGGACCTACCTCGTCTATGCCGGCAGTTGGCTGAGCGAGGGTCGACTCGAATACGTGGTCCTGACGATCGCGCTCGTGCTGTCCACGGCCGCCGTGGTCGTCGCGATGATCGGGACATTCGCACTGCGGGGCCGTACCGCGTCTCGCACGTTGTTCCTACCCGCCGGAGTTCTGGTCTACATTGCGGTTCCGCCCGCCCGTGACTTCGCGACGTCCGGCCTCGAGACCTGTCTGGTCATCTTCTGGTTGGCGATGCTGTGGCTGCTGATGGTTCGGTGGGGCCAGCGCCGCTCCGGCGGCGGCGAGCTGCTGCTGCTGGCCTTCTTCGCCGGGCTCGGCCCGCTGGTGCGTCCGGAACTGTCCATCGTGGCGGTGCTGGCGCTGGCGATGATCTTCCTGGCCCCGCAGAGTTGGCTGTCCAGGCTCCGAGTGTTCGCGGTCGCCGGAGCCGTGCCGGTGCTCTATCAGATCTGGCGCATGGGCTACTACGGCCTGCCGTACCCCAACACCGCGGTGTCGAAGGATGCAGGCGGAGCCAAGTGGTCGCAGGGGTTCGAGTACCTGTCCAACCTCGTGGGCCCGTACCTGCTGTGGCTGCCGCTCGCGCTGCTGGTCGTCGGTGCCGTCCTATCGGCGTCTCGAGTTCGGCTGTCCCTGCCCCGGACCGTCGGTGGCTGGCTTGCTGCGCTGCGGACGCCCACCGCCGTCGTCGTGTTCGCACTGATCAGTGGATTCATCCTCGCCGTGTACGCCATTCGCGTCGGTGGCGATTTCATGCACGGCCGAACGTTGTTACCGGCATTGTTCACACTGCTGCTGCCGATTTCGGTGCTGCCGGTTGCCCTCCCGACACGCTGGTCTGCGGATCGCGCCACGGCAGTTTTCGTGGCCGATCTCATCGTCTGGGGTGCCATCGTCGTCTGGGCCGTCGCTGCTGCCAATACGACGGGTATGCCGCAGGGCTCGATCGTCGGCCGTAGCGGCATCGTCGACGAACGAGCCTTCTACTCCCTCAACACCGGGCACGCTCACCCGATTCTGGCCTCGGACTACCTCGACTACCCGCGGATGCGTGGGATGGTCGAGGCGATCGAGGACACCCCGGACGGTGGACTCCTGCTGCCGTCGGCGCAGTTCACCTACTGGGACGTCGTGCCGCCACCGCTACCCATCCCCGAGGGTGGCTTCGGTCACACCGTATTCTTCCTGAACCTCGGAATGACCAGCATGAACGTCGGCCTCGACGTGCGAGTGATCGACCAGATGGGTCTGGCATATCCGTTGGCGTCACATACCGAGCGGCTGGAGGACGGTCGCATCGGGCACGACAAGAACCTGTATCCGGACTGGGTGGTGGCCGATCTGGGACTCGTCGCCGTCCATCCGTACCTGCCCTGGTACATGGACGAGGATTGGGTCACCGAGGCTCAGGTGGCGTTGACCTGCCCGGACACCCAGGAATTGCTCACCTCGTATCGGGCTCCGTTGACCAAGGATCTGTTCGTCCGCAATGTCAAGCGCTCGTTCTTCTATGCCGGATATCGGTTCGATCGGGTGCCGAAGTACGAAATACAGAGATGTGATCTTCCGGCCCCGATATTGAAGGCCGACAATTAGATGTCCGAACACGAAAGAGTCACCGGGTTGCGCCGAAATGGTCTCGACGCCAAGATGAGCTGTCTCGATCCTGTAACGGACGACGTACTTCGTGCGATAAGTGCGGAGGATATGTATGCGCCAGACCCTGGGGTCGGGCGCATGCATGACGAACTTGCGAGATCAAGCGTTGATTGCGTAACCGATGTGACGACGAAGCAGCTGAGAGGTCGAGTGCATGCTGGGTAGAAGGAAGAGCCGGTCCGAGGACAAGCAACGGGGGTCCTGGGGACGCCGCGCCGCCACGTCCATGCTCATGGCGGTGGTCCTCCCACTGGGATTGGCTGTAGCCGGCGGTGGCGCAACTGCCAACGCGGCCTTCGACGGCAATGCCATCGACGTCTGGACGGACTCGTCCATGGGTCCGATCAAGAGTCGCGTCTGGCGCGCCGCGGACGGCAACACCGACCGCGTGGTCTACCTCCTCGACGGGTTGAGGGCCACCTCCGACATCTCCGG
This sequence comes from Rhodococcus sp. ARC_M5, assembly GCF_022810405.1. GTDB lineage: Bacteria > Actinomycetota > Actinomycetes > Mycobacteriales > Mycobacteriaceae > Rhodococcoides > Rhodococcoides navarretei. The sequence continues at coordinate 68,412 of NZ_JALGQE010000016.1, read as the reverse complement.
CTGGGAGCACGAGACCGACGCCGGTGCCGTGCTCGCCGGTTACAACATCAACGTGGTTCAGCCGGTCGGTGGACAGTCCAGCTTCTACTCCGACTGGTACGCACCGTCGAACTTCAACGGCCAGCGGACCACGTACAAGTGGGAAACCTTCCTGACACAGAACCTGCGTGAGAACCTGCGCGCCAACTGGGGCTTCAACCCCAACCGCAACGGCGTCATCGGTATCTCCATGGGTGGCTCGGCTGCGCTGACGCTGGCCGCGTACCACCCCGACCAGTTCAGCTATGCGGGCTCGCTGTCCGGTTACCTGAACATCTCGGCTCCCGGTATGCGTGAAGCGATGCGTCTGGCGTTGCTCGACTCCGGTCGCTACAACATCGACGCGATGTGGGGACCGCCGTGGGATCCGGCGTGGCTGCGCAACGACCCGTTCGTCTTCGCGCCTCGTCTGCGCGACAACGGCACCCGCGTGTGGGTGTTCGCAGGTAGCGGTCTGCCCGGTGGACTCGATCGCCCGCAGAGCTTCATCGACTACTACAACACCGCCAACGGCATGGGCCTCGAGGCCATCGCGTTGGCCAACAGCCGGGCCTTCCAGATCCGGATGGCCAGTATCGGCGCCAACAACGTCACCTACGCCTTCCCGCCCGTCGGCACCCACCAGTGGGGCTACTGGGGCGAGCAGATTCGTGTCATGGCACCGGATCTGAGCGCCAATATCGGATAGGCAACCCGGTCGCGGAACATTCGGTCGCGTCGCCTGTTTTTCGGCCCGTAGTGAGATTTCACGACTTTTCAGGGCTGTTCAGCAGGGACCACGCAGGATAGTCTCCTGTTCCGGAGATACGACGAAGTGAAACTGGGACGCTGATCACAGTTTTGCCTTGGAACCGCTCGATGGAATAACCTCCATCGAGCGGTTCGCCTGTTCTCACAGCAGAACCTCAGCTTTTCCGAGATCCAGCTTCACTCGGCCTCACGGGGCCACCAGTTCGCCCTGTTCGATTGCCGGGGGCCGCTACGAGAGCGGAGACCGCGTAGATGAGAGAGAGCACGATTCATGCGATTTGCCGGCCTCAGTAGAACTCCGAAGGCGTCCTCACGCTGGCGTCAGCGCCTGCTCGGCGTCGGTGCCGCAGCGCTCGTACTTCCCATCGCAGCCGGTGTCGTCGGTGGAACCGTCGCTGCCGCAGCGCCCGCTCCCATCGCGCATCAGGCCCCGGCCGGTGGCCGTGAAGACCTGATCGTCCCGTCCGAGATGGGCCCCATCAAGGTTCAGGTCCAGTGGGCCGCTCGCGGCGGAAACGCTGCTCTCTACCTGCTCGACGGTCTGCGCGCACGCGACGATCGCAATGCATGGACGTTCGAGACCAACGCTCAGGATCAGTTCGCCAACGACGACGTGACGCTGGTCATGCCCGTCGGCGGTCAATCCAGCTTCTACAGCGACTGGTACACCTCGTCGAACTTCAACGGCCAGGAAGTCACCTACAAGTGGGAGACGTTCCTGACCGAGGAATTGCCCGCATTCCTCGAGAACTACGGAGTCTCGCGCAGCAACAACGGCGTCCTCGGACTGTCGATGGGTGGTTCGGCCGCTCTGACGCTGGCCGCGTACCACCGCGATCAGTTCAAGTTCGCCGGTTCGCTCTCGGGCTACCTCAACATCTCGGCACCCGGCATGCGTGAGGCCATCCGCGTTGCGATGCTCGACGCAGGTCGCTTCAACGTCGACTCCATGTGGGGACCGCCGTGGAACCCGGCGTGGCTGCGCAACGACCCGTTCGTCTTCGCGCCGCGACTCGAGGGCATGTCCCTGTACATCTCGGCAGCCAGCGGTCTGCCCGGCGAGTTCGATCGTCCGGCCGCGCCGATCGATTTCTACAACACGGCCAACGGCATGGCTCTCGAAGCTCTGTCGCTCGCCAACACCCGTGCGTTCCAGATCCGGATGAACACTCTGGGCATCCCGGCCACGTACAGCTTCCCGTCCAACGGCATCCATGCATGGCCGTACTGGGGAGCCGAGCTGTGGAAGGCTCGCACCCAGATCCTGGACGCGCTCAACGCCTGACACCGATCGACACGTGATCTTCGAGAAATGCCGCCCTGCGTCTGTGCGCCGGGCGGCATTTCTCGGTCTCGGCCGTGATCGCCATCCTCGCCCCAGTTCACAATTGCACCACCAGTCACAGCGCGTCTGCAGGTCGTCGGCAGCGCGCACGTGTAGAAAGACATACGAAGCATGTCTCGATAGGAGACCTTCGAAAGTCACGTCGAAAGAGAGTCACCATCATGCGCACTGAGCTTGTTCGGTTCGGTCGGACGCCATCGGCCGGCACACGGGCTCGACGAGCGGCGGCAGCACTGACCGTCGCTTCCGCGCTGATGATCCCCTTCGCGACGACGACGGTTGCCTCCGCAACCCCCGTCGCCCAAACGGCCCCGGTAGCGCTCGCCGGGCCCGCCTATACGCAGACATCCGGTGCCACCGTCACATCGGTGGATTGGCTCTCCGATCGTCGTGTCGCGCTGTGGATACAGTCGCCGTCGATGGGAACGCCCATTCAGGTTCAGCTGCTGCTCGCACGTGACTGGAACATCAACCCACAGGCCACGTTCCCGCAGGTGTACATGCTCGACGGTCTGCGCGCCACGGATCAGGAGAACGGCTGGACGGCCGAGACCGACGCCGAGTCGTACTTCGCCGACAAGAACGTCAACGTGGTCCTGCCCATCGGTGGCCAGTCCAGCTTCTACTCCGACTGGGTCGATCAGGACAACGGCAAGAACTACCAGTGGGAGACGTTCCTGACCGAGGAGCTTCCGCCCATCCTGGAACGCGATTGGCGTAGCACCGACAGCCGCGGAGTCGTCGGACTGTCGATGGGTGGCACGTCCGCGATGTTCCTCGCGGCGCGCAACCCCGGTTTCTTCAAGTTCGCCGGCTCGCTCTCGGGCATCCTGAGCACCACCTCGCTCGGTATGCCGCAGGCCATCCAGTACGCGATGACCGACGCCGGCGGCTTCAGCTCCAGCGCCATGTGGGGGCCACCGTCCAATTCGCTGTGGGCACAGCACGATCCATACGTGTTGGCCGACAAGCTCGAGGGTGTCAGCCTCTACATCTCCAGCGGCAACGGATCGGCCGGACCGTACGATCAGCCGTCGCCCATCCCTGGCGTGAGCACCAACTACGCAGGCATGGGTCTCGAGATCCTCTCGCGATTGACCTCGCAGACATTCGCCACCAAGCTCAATCAGCTCGGCATTCCCGCTCAGGTCAACTACCGGCCGTCGGGCACGCACTCGTGGCCGTACTGGCAGTTCGAGCTGCACCAGCTCTGGCCACAGCTCGCCACCGCACTCGGTGTCGAGGTCGACAAGCCCGCGTGCAGTGCCGCCGGACTGATCGGCAATGCGAGCGGTGCCAACTCGTGGCTCGGCCCGTGCCTGACCGCGGAGTACAACGTTGCCGGTGGTCGTGCTCAGGACTTCACCTTCGGCCGGGTCTTCTTCACCCCCGATACCGGTGCGCAGGTCGTCGCCGGTGCCATCGGCGGCATCTATCAGGGCAACAGGGGCCCCGAGGGTGCGCTCGGCTTCCCGACGACCGGCGAGATCGGAACCCCCGACGGTCGTGGACGGTTCAACGCCTTCCAGAACGGGATGGTCTACTTCACGCCGCAGACCGGAGCCCACGTGGTCAAGGGCACAGTGCTCGACGAGTGGGCCGCCCAGGGCTACGAGGGCGGACCGCTGGGATACCCGGTGCTCGACGAGGTCGAGACACCGAACAAGCCCGGCTCGGTGCAGGGCTTCGAGATCGGTGCCATCTACACCTCGCCCGATGCCGGAGTGCACTCGGTGCAGGGCATGATCCTCGGCAAGTACGGTGAATTGGGTTGGGAGAGTGGACCTCTCGGGTTCCCGAAGTCCAACGAGATCGGCCCGATCCGGGACGGCGGACGCTTCAACCAGTTCGAGACGGGCAACATCTACTGGAGCCCGCTCAGCGGAGCCTGGTCCACCCCGTACGGCCCGATCTTCGACGCCTGGGGATCGGTCGGCTACGAGGGCGGCCGACTGGGCTACCCCACCAGCGATCAGTTCGATATCGACGGCGGCGGCAAGCAGCAGAACTTCCAGTTCGGCATCATCACGCTGAAGGACGGCGTTGCCACGATCGCGCCCTAGTCGAGTGCATGACTCTTCAGAGTCCTCTCAGAGCGTGGCGGTACTGTCGCCTGCGAACCCGACGACCGAAGGATTTCGATCGATGACGCGTAATTCCCTGGCCAGAACTCTGTCGCTCGGTGTGATGGCTGTGGCGGCGAGCTCGCTGCTGGTGGCCTGCGGAAGCGACGACTCGACGGCCACCGGCGCTCCGACGAGCACCACCTCGGCCGCCGAGACGACGACCGAGGCGAGTTCGACGACGTCGGCGGCCGAGACCACCACCGCTGCGCCGACCACGAGTCCGGGGGAGGCGGCCACCGCGCCGCCCGAGCAGCCGCAGCCCGTTCCGGACGATTTCCCGGGTCCGACGGAAAGCCAGATCGACGACCGCGGTACGAGTTTCCTGGACGAGCTGAAGAAGCAGGGCGTCACCCCGGCGGGCAACGGTGACATCGCGGTGTCGACGGCCAATTACATCTGCGCCGCGCAGGCCCAGGGCGTCGCGGCGGAGGAGATCTCGACGTTCGTCACTGCGAATGTCGGCGTGGAGGCCAGTGCCGCCGGAACGCAGATGAGTGAGACGCAGGCTCAGGAAACAGCCCAGACCTACATCACCGCCGCGCAGGCGACCTACTGCAGGCCGTAGAGATCCACGGTGATGGCCAAGCGTAAGCGCAGAATTCTTCCGGTGATCGCCGTTGCGGCGATCATCGGTCTGATCATCGTCGCCCTCTGGTACCTGCTTGCCGGACGGCTGCCGCAGGATCCGGGTGCGCCGGTGCCGCCGGGGCCCGAGGAGCCGACGTCACAACCGGCGGACTGCCCCGACGTCCAGGTCATCGCCATCCCCGGTACCTGGGAATCGTCGGCCACCGACGATCCGTACAACCCGACGGCCAATCCGGTGTCGTTGATGCTCAACGTCACTCGCCCGTTGCAGGAGCAGTTCCCCGGCTCGCGAGCCGACGTCTACACCGTGCCGTACGTGGCTCAATTCTCGAACCCCATCGCACTGCCGCCGGACGGCCAGCAGTCCTACAACAACAGCCGCACCGAGGGCGAAGCAGTCGCCGTGCAGAAGATGTCCGATGTCAGCGCGCGGTGCCCGTTGAGCACTTTCGTCCTCGCCGGGTTCTCCCAGGGCGCGGTCATCGCCGGAGACATCGCGGCCGACATCGGCGCGGGCAACGGTCCCATCTCCGCCGATCGGGTTCTCGGGGTCACCCTCATCGCCGACGGTCGCCGCGACGGCGTCTCCGGTACCGATGTCGTCCCGCTCGACGGAGTCGGTGCCGAGGTCGCACTCGGCGGACTCGACCTGCCCGGCATCACCATGACGGGGCGTCGGGAAGGTGGCTTCGGTGCTCTCGACGACCGGACCAATCAGATCTGCGCTCCCGGCGACCTGATCTGCTCGTCACCGTCGGATGGATTGTCGCTCCGCAACATTCCGCAGAGCATCCAGATTCTGATCGGTGCTGCAGGCAACCCCGTTCATGCGTCGTACAACAGTTTCGTCGTCGACGGATCCGGTACGACGGCCACTCAGTGGACCGCTGCGTGGGCCGCCGGACTGATCGAGAACGCCCCGATGCCCGCGCATTCGTGAGCGACGACGCTTTATAACGGAAACGTCACAACGCAACGCATGGCGATCTGGTGCCGGGCACAAACCTGAGCCGTGAAACCCCCAGCCGGTGTGATCGACTCCGGCCAGCGGCTAGAGTGACGCCTTGGACCTGCGCAGATCAGCCCCGGCCGGGCTGCTCTCGCCGCCGAAACCAGACCGCTGCACACTTGCGAGGAGAGCAATAGATGAGTTCCGCCGAGGCCGCGACCGCAGGGCCGCGCAAATTTCGCTTCGCTGCAGGCGGAGAGGGAAATGCCGAGGAGGGCGGGGCTCGGAAGTTCATCAAGCTGGCGCAACAGGCCGAGGAACTGGGCTACGACAGCTTCATGATTCCCGACCACCTGGGCAACCAGGTCGGTCCCATCGCAGCGCTCGGAGCACTCGCCGTCGCCACCGACAAGATCCGGCTCGGCACGGCAGTCCTGGCCAACGGCTTCCGGCATCCCGCGGTGCTGGCCAAGGATGCGGCCACCATCGATGTGCTCTCGGGCGGGCGGCTCGAACTCGGTCTCGGTGCCGGTTGGATGCGTGAGGAGTACGACAAGGCGGGTATCACGTACGACCGCCCCGGTGTGCGCATCGAAAAGCTGGAGGAGACCCTCGAGATTCTCGACGTGCTGTTGCGCGGTCAGGAGTGCAACTTCGAGGGCAAGCACTACACGATCACCGGACTCAAGGGCAGCCCTCGGCCTCGGCAGGGTCCGCGTCCTCCCATCTGCATCGGCGGCGGCGGACCGAAAATGCTCGCCCTGGCGGCCAAACACGCCGACATCATCTCCGTGGTGCCGAGCACCTCGAAGGAAGGCAAGCTTCTGCTGTCGGGCATGACCATCGAGAAGACCCTCGAGCGAGTCGAGCTGATCCGTGCGGCCGCGGGAGACCGGTTCGACGACATCGAACTGAACTGGGCGATCACCACGATCGTCGTCACCGACGATCGTGAGCAGATGGCCGAGATGGCGCTGGCGGCACTCGACAACGGCTACCCACCGAACGTGGACGTCGACGTCAAGCTCACCGTCGAGGACATTCTCTCGTCGCCGTACCTCGCATTCGGGACGTACGAGGAAATCGCCGATCAGATCCGTAACGTTCGCGCGCGAACCACGATGTCCTATGTCGGGGTTTTCCCTACTCAAATGGAAGCATTCGCGCCGGTTGTCGACTTGCTGAAAGGCGAGTGACGTAGGCGCGTGTCGGTACCATGTAGCTGGCCTTTCAAACCAGGTGCCAAACCGACACCGTAAGAGCTACTAGTCAGTAACATAAAACGCTGTTCGGTGTCTGCATGCACGTAGCCGGTGGTGCGGGCCCAGGTCACGCAGGCTGTGTGGCAGCGGATTCGTGTCGGAGGAGATTGAAGTAATGAGCCACACGTTCGATGATTTCATCGATGAGAACGGCCACATCACCATCGGTGAAGGGCAGACGCTCGTCCGCCACGTCGAGGTGAACGTGCAAGAGAATTCCGACACGCTCGCGTACCGGTTCGTCGACTACTCCCGGGAACGTGACGGCGAAGCACACGAGTTGACCTGGGCCGAGTTCGGTACCCGCCTCAAAGCTGTCGCTGCTCGCCTCCAGCAGGTCACCCAGCCCGGTGATCGAGTGGCCATCCTGGCACCGCAGGGGCTCGAGTACGTCATCGCCTTCTTCGGAGCGATCTACGCGGGCACCATCGCGGTCCCGCTGTTCGATCCCGACGAGCCCGGTCACACCGACCGCCTGCACGCCGTCCTCGGTGACTGCAAGCCGAGCGCCATCCTCACCGCGAGCAACTCGGCCGCAGGCGTGCGCGCCTTCTTCCGTGCACTGCCCGCCGCGGAACGCCCCAGGATCATCGCCGTCGACGCCGTCCCGGACAGCGTCGGCGAGACGTGGGTCGAGCCCAAGGCCGGGCTCGACGACATCGCCTACCTGCAGTACACGTCCGGTTCGACGCGGACCCCGGCCGGCGTCGAGATCACGCACCGCGCGGTCGGCGTCAATGCGCTGCAGATGGTCGACAGCATGGAGATCAACCACGACTCCCGCGGCGTCACCTGGCTGCCGATGTTCCACGACATGGGCCTGCTCACCGTCATCCTCCCGGCGCTGGGCGGCAAGTACATCACCATCATGAGCCCGCGCGCCTTCGTGCAGCGTCCCTGGCGCTGGATCAAGGAACTCGCCGCAGTCTCCGACGGCGCGGGCACCTTCGCGGCAGCGCCGAACTTCGCGTTCGAGCACGCCGCCCAGCGTGGTCTGCCCAAGAACGGCGAGGCCCTCGACCTGTCCAACGTCATCGGACTGATCAACGGCAGTGAGCCTGTCACCACGTCGTCGATGAAGAAGTTCAACGAGGCGTTCGGCCCGTACGGTCTGCCGAAGTCCGCGATCAAGCCGTCCTACGGCATGGCCGAGGCGACGCTGTTCGTCTCCACCAGCAAGCACTCCGACGAGGCCAAGGTCGTCTACGTCGACCGCGTCGAGCTCAATGCGGGCAACTTCGTGGTCGTAGCCTCCGATGCTCCCGGTGCCATCCCACAGGTGTCCACCGGAACGGTCGCCCGCAGTCAGTGGGCCGCCATCGTCGATTCCGAGACGGCCACCGAGGTTGCGGACGAGCACGTCGGCGAGATCTGGTTGCACGGCGAGAACATCGGCAAGGGCTATTGGGGCCGCGACACCGAGACCTCGGAGACGTTCCACAACAAGCTCGTCCACCGCAATGCCGAGGGCTCGCATGCAGACGGTGCTCCCGAGGGTGGCAATTGGATGCGTACCGGCGACTTCGGCGTCTATCACGACGGCGAGCTCTACATCACCGGCCGCGTCAAGGACCTCGTCATCGTCGACGGCCGCAATCACTACCCGCAGGACCTCGAGTTCTCGGCCCAGGAAGCCAGCAAGGCCTTGCGCCCCGGCTTCGTCGCTGCCTTCGCCGTCCCGCTCAACCAGCTCCCCGACATCGTGTTCGAGTTCAGTGGAGCAGCCCTGACCAAGGACTCGGACGACAGCTCCGAGCAGCTCGTCATCGTGGCAGAGCGCGCTCCCGGCTCCGGTAAGGCAGATCCGGCTCCGATCGCCGACGAGGTACGCACGGCAGTATCGGCACGGCACGGCGTCACCGTGCGCGACGTCCTGCTCGTCCCGGCCGGCTCCATTCCGCGTACGTCGAGCGGCAAGATCGCCCGACGCGCATGCAAGGCCGCCTACATCGAGGGCACGCTGCGCGGCGGTTACCAGCAGACGGCCTTCCCGGACGCAGAACTGCCCGACTGATCTCTGGGCCTCCCGTTCCTTCGATACATAGCTTGGTGAGTAATGGCTGAACAAGAGACAGACAAGATTCAGAGTGCCGACGGGACGGACCTCACGGTCGCCCAGCTGCGGGATTGGCTACGCAACTGGGTTGCTGACGCGACCGGGCAACCGGCGTCGGCCATCTCCGACGACCGTCCGATGGAGGAATTCGGTCTGTCCTCTCGCGATGCCGTCGCACTGAGCGGTGAGATCGAGGAGCTGGTGGGGGTCACGCTGACCGCCACCGTCGTCTACCAGCACCCCACCATCGCCTCGCTCGCCAAGATCATCATCGAGGGCGAACCCGACGAGCCGGTCGGCACCGTCGACGACGCGTTCTACACCAGCGGCGGGCAGTCGGGCGACGCCCACGACGTCGCGATCGTGGGCCTGTCGTCCCGCTTCCCGGGCACCGGACAGACTCCCGAGGAAATGTGGTCGCTGCTCATCGAGGGCCGAGACGGCATCACCGATCTGCCCGACGGCCGCTGGCGGGAATTCACCTCCGATCCCGTCATCGCCGCGGCGGTCGAGGCGACGGTCACCAAGGGTGGCTACCTCGACGACGTCAAGACCTTCGACGCCGAGTTCTTCGCGATGTCGCCCAACGAGGTCGTCAACGTCGATCCGCAGCAGCGGCTCGCGCTGGAACTGACCTGGGAAGCGTTGGAGCACGCGCACATTCCGGCCAGCTCGATCAAGGGCAGTCAGGTGGGCGTGTTCATCGGCAGCTCGTCGAACGACTACCAGCTCATCGCCGTCAGCGACCCGGCCGTGCACCCGTACGCCCTCACCGGCACCTCCACCGCCATCGTCGCCAACCGCGTCTCGTACTTCTACGACTTCCGCGGACCGTCCATCGCCGTCGACACCGCGTGCTCGTCGTCGCTGGTCGCCGTGCACCAGGCGGTGCGCAGTCTGCGTACCGGCGAATCCGATCTCGCCGTTGCCGGTGGCGTCAACATGCTCCTCGCTCCGCCCATCACCGTCGGCTTCGGTCAGACGGGTGTGCTTGCGCCCGACGGCCGCATCAAGGCCTTCTCCTCCGACGCGAACGGCATGATCCGCTCCGAGGGCGGTGGACTCGTCGTGCTCAAGCGACTCGAGGACGCCGAACGTGACGGTGATCAGGTGCTCGCCGTCATCGCCGGATCCGCGATCAACCAGGACGGCCGCTCCAACGGACTGCTCGCGCCGAACCCGGACGCACAGGCCGACGCGCTGCGATTCGCCTACCGCGACGCCGGTATCAACCCGTCGGGCGTGGACTACATCGAAGCTCACGGCACCGGAACCATTCTGGGTGACCCGATCGAGGCCGACGCTCTCGGACGCGTGGTCGGCCGTGGCCGCGACGCAGACAAGCCTGCCCTGCTGGGATCGGCGAAGACAAACTTCGGTCACCTCGAATCTGCCGCAGGCGCAGCAGGTTTGATCAAGGTCGTCCTCGCGATGCAGCAGAACAAGCTCCCCGCTTCGCTGAACTACGTGGGCCCCAACCCGTACATCGACTTCGACAAGGCCCACCTGAAGGTGATCCCGGAGGCCACCGACTGGCCGCGCTACACCGGCAAGGCCGTCGCAGGAGTCTCCGGCTTCGGATTCGGTGGCACCAACGCGCACGTCGTGGTGCGCGAGTACGTCCCGGGCGAGACCTCGGCCGAATTCGACCCCGCTGCAGTGGATCCCGAGGCCGCCGTGGTGGAGGGCATCTACGAGGAGCAACTCGATTCCGAGACGACCAGCCCGGTCGCCGAGGCCGAGACCATCCTGGCCGAGTCCGAAAGTGTGCCGGAGACAGTAATTCTCGCAGTGTCCGCGGCTCTGCCGTCGCGTCGTAAGCGCGCCGCATCGGAACTGGCCGACTGGCTCGAGACCGAAGAGGGCAGCACGACGCCCCTCGTCGACGTGGGCCGCACCTTGGCCCGACGCAACCACGGGCGTTCGCGCGCAGTGGTTCTCGCCTCCACCACAGCCGAGGCCATCGCCGGCCTTCGCGCCATCGCCGCCGGCAAGCCGGGCCCCGGCGTGTTCTCCGCGGATTCACCCGCGTCCAACGGCGCCGTGTGGGTGTTCTCCGGCTTCGGCTCGCAACACCGCAAGATGGCCTCGCGGCTGTACCGCACCAACACTGTGTTCGCCGCCGAGGTGGACAAGGTGGACGAGCTGCTCGTCGACGAAGCCGGCTACTCCATCCGCGAGATCATCCTCGACGACTCGCAGACCTACGAGTTCGAGAACTCCCAGGTCGCCATTTTCGTCATCCAGATCGCCCTGGCCGCAACGCTTCGCGCGCATGGTGCCGAGCCGTCGGCCGTCATCGGACACTCGATGGGCGAGGTCGCGGCCGGATACGTTGCCGGTGGGCTGAATCTCGAAGACGCGGTGCGCATCATCTACGCCCGCTCGCGCCTGCTGGCCGAGGGCCAGGACGGACTCGGACCGGCATCGCAGGGTGCCATGGCTCTGGTCGAGTACACCCCGGACGAGGTCAAGACCCTGACCGACCAGTTCCCCAATGTCGAGCCCTGCGTCTACGCCGCACCGACGCACACCACCGTCGGTGGACCGCGCGCCGAGGTCGAGGCTCTCGTCGAGATGGCCGAGGCCGCAGGCAAGATGGCCCGTCTACTCGACGTCAAGGGAGCAGGCCACACCGCGGCCGTCGACGTCCTGCTCGGTGAGCTGGCCGCCGAACTCGCCGGAATCGAACCCGCCACACTCACTGCCGGGGTCTACTCGTCGGTCGATCGTGAGGCCCACTATCGCGTCGGGCATGCGGCGATCCATGGCGTCGACTACTGGACCAAGGGTATGCGTCACCCGGTCTGGTTCACGCAGGCCGTCAATGTTGCTGTGGGAGATGGCCACACGACGTTCGTCGAGCTCGCCCCCAACCCCGTCGCGCTGATGTCGGTGGCGGCCACGGCATGGGCTGCAGGCGTCGCCGATTCGACTCTGATTCCGACGCTCAAGCGCAAGGAGGACGAGTCCGAGACCTTCCTCGCCGCTCTGGCGCAGCTCTACGTCCACGGACACGCACTGGAACTGGCGACCCTGTTCGAGTCCGGCCCGTACGCGCCGATTCCGCGAACTGCGTACCTGCGCAAGGAGTTCTGGCTCAACTCGCAGGTCAGCTCCAGCGGTAACGCGCGAGTTCCCGGTGCGCGAGTCGCCTTGCCGGACGGCCGTCACGTGTGGGAAGTCCAGGCCTCGGCCGTCGCCGATTTCGATGCACTGGTCACGGCCGCCGCATCGCAGGTGTTCTCCGATGTGACACTGGGCGTTTCGGTGTCCCATGCGTCGGTGCCGAAGGTCGGCACTGTCGTCACCACGTTGACCTCCCACCTCGGTGGCGCCTCGGTCCAGGTACACGCACACGAGGGCTCGGCCTTCACCCTGCTGCACGAGGCCGTCGTCACCTCCGGAGATGCGCGTCCGGAACCCGTTGGGGCGGTGGAGCAGCGCTCGTCGTCGCCGATGGAAGAGCTACCCGAGGTCGTGGAGACGTTCGGTGACCGCTGGGATCCCAACGGCAACCAGAAACTCGAGGATCGACTGGCCATCATCGTCGCGGAGTCCATGGGCTATGCGCCCGAGGACCTGCCACCCGAGGTTCCGCTGATCGAGCTCGGGCTCGACTCACTCAGCGCTGTGCGCATCAAGAACCGGGTGGAGTACGAATTCGACATTCCCACAGTGCAATTGCAGGCCGTGCGCGACGCGAACCTGCGTGAGGTGGAGAAGTACCTGCGCTACGCGATCGAGAACCGCGACGAGGTGCAGGCGCTGGCAGACAAGCAGGCCGCAGAAAAGGCCGCCGAGCAGGCGGCCGTCGAGGCTGCACCGGTTCAGGCGACTGCTCCGGTTGCCGAGGAAGCGCCCGCAGTCGCTGCACCGGCTCCGGCCGCCGCAGCGCAGACCGACCTGGGCGGCAAGGAAGCGTTCGCCGAGGCCGCCGGTTCCGATGTGCCCCCGCGCGACAACGCCGAGCGGATGACGTTCGCGACGTGGGCGGTCGTGACGAAGGAATCGGCCAAGGGCATCTTCAACACCCTGCCGATCCTCGACGACGAGACGGCAGAGAAGCTGGCCGCCCGTCTGACCGAGCGGGCCGGCGGCGAAATCACCTTCGACGACGTGCTGGATTCGGAAACCATCGAGCAGTTGGCCGACAAGGTGCGCCCGCACCTCGAAGACGGTGAGATCGACGGCGTCGTACGCAACCTGCGTGCTCGGCCCGAAGGATCCACCGCCACACCGGTGTTCGCGTTCCACTCGGCCGGTAGCTCCACCGTCGCCTACGAGCCGTTGCTGCGGAAGTTGCCGGCAGGCACGCCGATGTACGGACTCGAGCGCGTCGAAGGCCCCATCGCCGTGCGCGCCGCGGAGTACGTGCCGCTGATCAAGGCGATCCAGCCCGAGGGGCCGTACGTGTTCGTCGGCTGGTCGCTCGGCGGCATCCTCGCCTACGAGGTGGCGCGTCAGATGGAAGAGGAAGGCATCGAGGTCGCCTACGTCGGGCTGCTCGATACCGTCATGCCCGGCACCGCGATTCCCGATACCAAGGACGAAGTCCGTAAGCGCTGGGAGCGGTACGCGGCGTTCGCCAAGAAGACGTACAACGTCGATTACCCGATCCCGTACGACAAGTTGGTCGACTCCGACGACGAGGGCCAGATTCGGATCATCACCGATCTGGTCAAGCTCAGTGGGGCAAAGATTCCCGGCGGCATCATCGAGCATCAGCGGACGTCGTGGCTCGACAATCGAGCCATCCAGACGGCCGAGCTCAAGGAGTACGGCGGGCACGTGACGCTGTACCTGGCCGACAAGTACCACGACGATGCGATCGCCCTCGAGCCTGCGTACGCCACCCGCGAAGAGCACGGTGGTTGGGGACCGGTGGTGAAGGACCTCGAGATCGTGTACGTCGGAGGCGATCACCTCGCCGTCGTCGACGAGCCGTACATTGGAAAAATTGCGGCCCATTTGTCGAAGACGCTCGAGAACATCGAGTCTGCAAGAACCGGAGCGTAGATCTTGAGTGGCACCACTGCGGAGAAGTTGGCCGAACTACGGGCGAGGCTCGAACTGGCCAAGGAACCGGCCGGCGAGATCGGGATAGCGAAGCGTGCGAAGAAGGGCATTCCCAGTGCTCGCGATCGCGTCAATTCGTTGCTCGATCCCGGCAGCTTCGTCGAGATCGGCGCATTGGTGAAGGCCCCCAACGATCCCGGTGCTCTGTACAGCGACGGCGTCGTCACCGGCCACGGAACCGTCGACGGCCGTCCGATCGCCGTGTTCTCGCACGATCAGACCGTGTTCGGTGGCACCGTCGGCGAGATGTTCGGCCGCAAGGTCGCCGGCATCATGGACTTCGCGATCAAGATGGGCTGCCCGGTCGTCGGCATCAACGATTCCGGTGGAGCTCGTGTGCAGGACGCCGTCACCTCCCTCGCGTGGTATGCCGAACTGGGCCGACGCCACGAAGCGCTGTCCGGCCTGTGCCCGCAGATCTCGCTGATCCTCGGTAAGTGCGCCGGTGGCGCGGTGTACGCACCGATCAACACCGACATCGTCGTCGCCACCGAAGAGGCGTACATGTTCGTCACCGGACCGGACGTCATCAAGTCCGTCACCGGTGAGGACGTCAGCCTCGACGAACTGGGTAGTGCCCGCGTCCAGGCCATCAACGGCAACGTGCACCACGTCGCTGCCGACGAGAAGGCCGCATTCGACTGGATCCGGAACTACCTGAGCTACATGCCGTCGAGCTGCCAGGAAGAAGCACCGGTGATCAACCCGGGGCTCGAGCCGGAGATCACCGAATCCGACCGCAAGCTCGACTCGTTCATGCCCGACGCCGACAACGCCGGCTACGACATGCACGACATCATCCTGCGCATCTTCGACGACGGTGAATTCCACGAACTGTCCGGCCAGACGGCACCGAACGTCATCACCGGCTTCGCCCGCGTCGACGGTCGGCCGGTGGGAATCGTCGGCAATCAGCCGATGCATCTGTCCGGGGCACTCGATGCCAAAGCCGCAGACAAATGTGCTCGGTTCATCCGCCTCAGCGATGCCTACAACATCCCGATCATCTTCCTCGTCGACACACCCGGATTCCTGCCCGGCGTCGATCAGGAAACTCTCGGCGTCATCCATCGCGGTGGTCGCTTCATCTTCTCCTTCGTCGAAGCCACGGTGCCGAAACTGACTGTCGTGATTCGCAAGTCGTACGGCGGCGGATACGCGGTGATGGGCTCCAAGCAGCTCGGATCCGACATCAACCTCGCCTGGCCGACGGCTCGCATCGCCGTCATGGGTGCCGAGGGTGCCATCAACATCATGAGTCGCAAGCAACTCGCCGAGGCGGGCGAGAATGCCCCGGCCCTGCGCAAGCAGCTCATCAACTTCTACAACGAGCATGTCGCAACACCCTGGATCGCCGCCGAGCGTGGCTACATCGATGCGGTCATCGAGCCGTCGAGCACCCGCCTCGAAATCCGCAAGGCCCTGCACATTCTGAAGGACAAGGAAGTGCACAAGAGTCCGCGTAAGCACTCGTTGCTCCCCATCTAGAGAACTGAAGTTCGGCGGTCCTTCGTCCCTCGGGGGTCGCTTCGCTCCCGTTCGCGTCAATGGACCACTGCACCGGTCAGACGTATGCGATGGTTCATTCACGTGCGGGCGTCGTCTGCGTCGATGGACCACTGCACCGGTCAGACGTGTCCGATGGTCCATTCACGCGGTCGATTCGCGCGGAAGCATCACGACATCCGGTCGAGGTCTGGCGAGAGCATGTTGGTAGTTCATCCGTAAGTCGTCGAGCACCTGTGTCGGCCGATCGCGGATGTCTTGCGGTGAATGGGATACGACGATCAGACCGTGGGCCTGCATTCGGTTACGTCGGGCTTGGGTCCGCTGGTAGTCGGCCGGTGACAGATGATGGGCCACGGAATCGATTTCACGTGCCAGCGCCACGGTGTCGATCCACCCGTCGGTATTGGCGATGAACTCTCCGCTCCGGGCGTAGATGTCGCAGTTGTGTGTCATCGCAGGCAGACCGCTGGTTCTGTACAGGCGTTGGTCTTCGAGTTCTGCCACCGAGTGCGCGTTGTCCCGCAACTCGAGAAGTACACGGCGGGTGAGCGCGCTGTAGCGGCGCGGCCCTTCGGCCAATTCGGCGGCGATCTCGTCGATGGTCACGCCGTCTCGTTGGAGCACCTCGGTCAGCAGGGCGACGCACCGTGCCTCGGATTTCGCGGCTCGCGTGGCGTCGACCAGTGAACGCACCAGAGGAGCAACTCGGATGCTGCCCTTGGTGATCGACTCTGGAAGCCGCCATGTCCGCTCTGCTCGGACGAATGACACCGATGCCCGACGCATTTCCGCGGGTAGCAGCAGATGAACCTCCCCGGCGGATCCGTTGGTCCCGTATCCGAACGAATCGAGTCCGACGCAGCCGGTGATCATGCTCGACGGTCCGCCGTATGCGAGCGCTGCGGCTGACCGCTCGAGTGTCGACGGATGACCGTTGCGCAGCAGTACGACACCCGGTAGCAATCGCTGCCACGGGCCGCCGGCTGCGCACCTGCCATCGATCGCTGCGTCACTCACGCCCGCCTCGCGAAGCTGCCGTCGCGTCACGACGCCGGTCGAGCTCAATTCGGATAGTGAAGCTGCGTTCCACAGTCGTCTCTTCATGCCCGAAGAGTGGAAGTCGGTACCGACACGTCAGACGGCTTTGGGCGGTATTACAGGATGTCTGTGGATAGACGACCTGTCTGTGGATGGATCGGCTGTCACCGGTCGGAAGGTGGACGACGCTGTCGGACTCGGATGCTAAGGCCGGCCGATGGAGTCAGATGGCGTCCGCGGGTGAAGCCGTCCGGCAGCGTGAATGAACCATCCACGCGCTCAGACGTATGCAACGGTCCATTGACCCACTACAGGCCGAGACGTGAATGGACCCTTGCACGGTCGAGACGTATGCAAGGGTCCATTGACGCGGGGCGGGGGCGGGCGATCAGTCCTCGAATACTCGCAATTGGCCGTCTTGGTAGAAACCCGATCGGGTGACGTCGGCGGTCTCGAGTTCAGCGGGCACAGCGCTCGGGTAGTACTGCTCGTAGCGCTCCAACGAACCCCAGTCCCTCGCCCAGTCGTTTTCGAGGTAGGTGGGGACGGTGACGGGTTTGGCGAGCAGTTCGGACCAGCCGAGGGGGCCGCCGTTCTCGCCGGATTGCCAGGTGTCGGTGGAGCTGACGGCGAGTGGGCGGTCGGGGAGGATGCGGTATTCGGGTACCTCGGCGACGCCGTATCGGTGGTCGAAGGGGCGCTGGCACGGGAACTGCAGTCCGACGGCCCAGTCGAGCAGCACGGGTTGATCGCTGCCGATCATGGTGTTCAGATTCTCCATCACCGGCACCCGGGGCGGGGTGAACGCGAGCCATTGGTCGCCGGTGAGGTTGGGGTCGTTGGCGACGATGCGGACGGCGTCGGCGTCGGGTGCGATGTCCGCCAACGGGATTCGGAGGTTGCGCCACGAGGGTGCCGGTCCGATGTCGCGGGGCAGGTAGGTGCCCTGGGCCTGGACGCTGCCGTCGGGCTGACGCTTGCCGTATTCGAGCAGCAGGGACTGTCCGTAGGTGAGTGCTCCGGTGTCGTCGTAGGACCAGATGCGGCCGGCTGCGGAGAAGACGACCAGGGGAGCATCATCGCTACGAGCAGGTAGTTGGTACCAGCTCGACGTCGCCTCCGCGGGCTCCTGGATGCCCTCCTGGTACGAGCCGAGTACCGGTGTGGTGGCCGGGTCGAGTCCGAAGGGCAGGGCGGCGGACGAGCCGTTGACGCCGACTTCGCCGGTGCCTCCTGCGGTTCCGGAGCTCTGGCCTTCCTCGAAGGCGGGTCCGACGGCTTGTTGGTCTGTGTTGCCCTGTCCTGGTTTGACTTCCACGGCGTCGGCGCTGAGGTCGCTTGGCACGCCGTTGGCAGTGAAGTTGCGCAGGGTGGAGCTCGATCCGCCGAGGGGGCCTGCGACGGGGTCGAAGTCCTCCGGCAGTGGGCTCAGTACACCTGCGTTGGGGTTGGACTCGACGAGCACGTCGTTGGCGAGTCCGCACGAGTTACCCAGGACGGACTGCACATTCGATCGTGCCAGCGAGTAGGCGGGGTACTGGGAGACGGCTCCCTTGACGAGCGAGAGCACCTCGAACAACACCATGATTCCGGCGATGACGGTCAGCGGTGCGGCGGCGAACTTACGGATGCGCTTGCCGCGCGCGGAGGTCGGTTTCGGTTGTGGGGGAGCGTATCCCTCGCGCAGGTACTGGAATGCGGCGACGGCGAGGACCAGTCCGAAGAGGATGAGGAACAGGGTGCCCGATTCGTTGCCGCTCAGCGACACCGTCTTGTCGAACCACGGCACGCCGTAGCTCGAGACGTACCAGTAGCCGTTGATGCCCGAGAACGACAGTGCGAGAACGAACATCAGCCCGGCTGTGAACAGCGATCGGTTGCGCCGCGAGCGCAGGGCGCTGGCCGAGACGGCGACGGCCGTCAGCGCGGCCAGGCCACCGGCGATTCCGGCGTAGGAACCGAAGTGGTGAGTCCACTTGGTGGGGTTGAACATCATGAAGAAGATGGTGCCGAGGACGACGCCGAGGAGTCGCCAGGCCGGTCCGTTCGAGATGCCGGGGATGCGTCGGCGGCGAAGCAGCACGAACAGTGTCGTGAACAGGCACAGGATCATCGTCAGGAACGCGAAGCGGCGTGCGACCGAGCCGTCGACGGTCTGGACGAAGAGGTAGTAGTAACGCAGGAAGTCCTGGTACCAGGCCTCGTTGGGGCCGATGATGGTGCGGACTCGGGTGGACTCGATGACCGTCGCGTACGTCTGGTCGGCGAAGACGACGACGAGTACCAGTACGCCTGCTGCAGCCAGCGGGGCGAGCATCGCGAGGGTGCCGACCTGGCGGTGGCGTCGGACGACGATGCGCGCGATGGGGCGGGCCCCGGCGAGAAGTGCTGCCACACACATCAATCCGGTCGGCGCTGCGGCGAGGGTGAAGGCTCCGATGAGACATGCTGCGGCGGCGGGGAGCAGTCGACCGGTGGCGATGGATCGTTCCACCGAGCACCAGGTGAGCAATGCGCCGAGGGCGACGATCGGTTCGGGACGCAGACCGTTGTTGTACGGCAGCCAGAACGCGAGGAACACCAGTCCGCCGGTCCACAGGGCGACGTTGGATTTGCGGACGGCGCGTCCGAGGCGTGGCACCACCTCACGGCTGATCACCATCCAGCAGAGGACGCCTGCGATGAGGGCGGGCAGTCGCATCCACGGGCTGGCGGTCGAGATCTTGGCGAAGACTGCGAGTACGTCGTAATACCAGCCGAACGGGGCCTCGGGTACGCCGAACCAGCGGAAGTAGTTGGCCATGTAGCCGGAGTGGTCCGCGGCGCGGGCCATCGTGAGCAAGTAGCCGTCGTCGGAGGTGTTCGCGCCGACGAAGTGCCAGCCCACCAGCACGCCGAGAACGGTGACGTCGACGCCGGTGAACTTCCACCAGTGAGAGGGGAAGAAGCGGCGGTGCGCGCGACCGTCGGTGCCGTCGAGCCGACCGAGTGCGCCGATGGCCAGCAGGGTGCAGGCGATCGCGAGGATCATGATCAAGGACTTGAGCAGCGTCGGCGACGACGAGAAGCGGGAGTCGACGTCGACGGTGACGGACATGTCGGCCGGAGCCGCGCCACTGAGATCGCTGAAGATGCCGACGACCTGGGGACGGAGGTCGCCGTCGAGCCTGCCCTGGATCGGCTGGCCGTCGTCGTCGGTGATTCCGGTGAAGGCCGCCGAGGTGTACTCGTCGTTCGAGGTGATCTCGATGGCCGCGCAGCGGGTGCTCTGGACGTCGGCGCGAGGTGCCGTCGCGACGACGACGTTTCGGTCGAGAACGTCCACGTTCGCCTCGCCGACGCGAACGAACAGACTGTTCAGTGCGGCGCCTTCGCCTTGCGGGGGAGCAGTCGCCAGCAACAGCCCGCCCGACGCGGGGAGTGAGGCGACGGCAGAGCACGGGAGGGTCGCAGTCAGGCTCAGAGGTGCCTGGGACACCAGTGGGGCGTCCACGTCCTGCAGCAGCCCGTTCTGGGGCCATTCGATGGTGGCGGTGGTCTGCGTGACGGGTGCAAACGGAGTGATCAGCGCGAACAGTACGCCGAGCACGCCGGCGACCATGGCGATCAGCCGGGGAACTCGTACCTGAGCACGAAGTTCGTCCGAGGCTCGCAGTGGAGCGGGGACGGGCGGACCAGCTGATGAATCTGTCACGACGTCGGGCACGAGAGTCGATGTTATGCGAGCGTGACGAAGAGGTCACACAGGCACCGTCCCCGGGAATAATCCTGGAACCAGGGGATCAGTCGGTTTTCATCGGTCCGTCGCTGGCCAATCCGGACCGAGACTGCTGCTCGACGGCGATCTCGGCCGTCGTCGCGTCAGGATCGAGTGGCATGTATCTCTCGATCGATCCCCAATCTCGGGCATAGTCGTCGGCGAGGTACGACGGCAGTGTCTGCGCGTCGAGCAGCAGTTCGGTCCAACCGAGCGGGCCGCCGCCGATGGAGTCCTGCCAGGCATTGGTGGATTCGGCACCGGTGCGGTCGGGCAGAATCCGGTACTCCGGTACCTCGGCGACGCCGTCGCGATGATCGAACGGCCGCTGGCACGGAAACGCGAGTCCGACGGCCCAGTCCAGCAACACCGGATCGGTCGATCCGACCAACGAGTTCAGCGTCTGTGTCTTCGGCACGCGCGGCGGGGTGACGGCGAGCCATTGATCGCCGGCCAGGTCGTTGTCCTCGGCGACGATACGCACGACGTCCGCGTCGGCAGGCAGGTCGTTCATCGGGACCCGCAGGTTGCGCCACGACGGCGACGGACCGATGTCGAGTGGGGTGATCCGTCCCAGCGCGAGCACGTCATCGCCGTCGCGGCGTCCGTATTCCAGTTCGACGCGTTGGCCCGGGGTGACGATCCCGTCCTTGTCCACCGATCGGATGCGGCCGGCGGCGGCGATGGTGATCAGGTCGCCTTCCCCCGGCAACACGTACCAACCGGAGGTCAGGGATGCAGGCTCGGTGGCCCCGAAGCTGCCGAGTACCGGTGTGGTGCTCGGATCGAGTCCGAACGGCAGAGCAACCGCGCTGCCGTTGATTCCGACGTTCTCGTTGGTTCCACCGGAGGTGCCCGCCGAGTTCGACGAGGTGGCCGCCGCACTCTGTTCGGAGTCCTCGGGGCGGATCGAGTTGGCGCTGCCCTGCGCGGTGTCCTCGGAGTCTGCGGTCAGGTCTCGGGCGACACCGTCGGGGGTGAATCCGGTATTCCCACCGGCACCCAATGCGTCGGCTGCGGGATCGATCGGTTGCAGGACCGAGCCGTTGACGTCGGTTTCCACCTGTACGTCACCGGCGAGTCCGCACGAGTTTCCGGCGAGGGCGGAGAAGTTCGAGCGTGCTATGGAGTACGCCGGATACTGCGCCACAGCGCCTTTGACGAACGAGAGCACCTCGAAGGCGACGACCCCACCGGCGACGATGGTCAGCGCGGACGGCGCGAAGCGTCGACGCGTGGTGGGTTCTTTTCTGCGATAAGGCAATCGGACGTGCTGATAGGCGGCGTAGAGCAACGTCAACACCGTCAGTCCGAGCAGGATCGTCGAAAAGCCCTTTCCGGCAACGGACGGCGGTTTGTCGAACCACGGAATCCCGTAGCTCGAGACGTACCACCACCCGTTGGAGCTGGTGAATGCCACGGCCGTCAGGAACAGGACAGCGGCGGTGAACAGCGTTCTGTTGCGCGGAGATCGGACGGTCGCCGCGGTCACGGCCACAGCAGCCAACGCGGCCAACGACGCCGCGAGACCGGCGTACACACCGAAGTGGTGGGTCCACTTGGTGGGCGTGAACATCATCAGAGCCAGTGCGCCCAGGATGATTCCGAGGATCCGACGCGACGGCCCCGTGGCGGTACCAGGGATGCGTCCGTTCTTGCGGAGCATCACCGCGATGCACACGACGATGCAGAGCAACATCGCGAACATGCCGAATCGTCGGGCGAGCGAGCCGTCGGGCGAGATGGTCATCAACGCGTCCCAACGGACGCGTTCCTCGAACCACGGCACGTTCGGTCCGATGGCCGAGCGCACCCGGGTCGCCTCGAGGACGGTGCTCAGAGTCTGGTCGGCGAAGATCGCGATCAGCACCGCCAGTCCCGACGCGACCAGCGGCGCGAGAACGGCGAGCAGTCCCACCTGGCGAGCACGCTTGACCACGATCATCACCAGTGGGCGCAGGCCGGCGAGCAGGGCGGCGACGGCGATCAGTCCGGTGGGTCCGGCGGCGAGCGAGAACGCGGCGATCAGGGTGCCGACGGCGGCGGGCAGCAGTCGTCCGGTGGCGATGGCGCGCTCGATCGAGCACCACGTGAGGAGCGCGCCGAGGGCGATGACCGGCTCGGGGCGCAGGCCGTTGTCGTAGGGCAGCCAGAAGGCGAGGAACACGAATCCCGCGGTCCACAGCGCGACCCGGTTGGTCACGACCGCGCGGCCGAGGCGGGGGATGACCTCGCGGCTGATCACCAGCCAGCACAGCAGCGCCGCGATGGTGGCGGGCAAGCGCATCCAGATGCTGGCGGTGCTGACCTTGGCCAGGGCGGCGAGCATGTCGTAGTACGGCATGCCGAACGGCGCTTCCGGGACACCGAACCAGCGGAAGTAGTTGGACATGTAGCCGGCGTTCTCGGAGACGCGGGCCATGTTGAGCAGGTAGCCGTCGTCGGAGGTGTTCGCGCCGATGAAGTGCCACAGCACCAACACACCCACCACGACGGCGTCGACGCCGGTGATCGATTTCCAGCGGGAGGGGAGGAATCGGCGGTGGCGTCGCCCATCCATGCCGTCGAGCCGATGCAGTGCGAACAGGGAGGCGATGACGGCGAGCGCGCCGACGATCATGGCCAGCAACTTGAACGTGGTGGGGCTGGAGGAGTACCGCGAGTCGATGTCGGCGCGCACGTTCAGGCCGTCGACCGGAGCGGTGAGGTCGGTGTAGATGCCGACGACCTGCGGCCGGATGTCGCCGTCCACGGTATTGGCCTCGCCGTCGAGGTCGACGATCGTGCTGGTGGCGTTCGAGGACACCGTCAGTGCGCAGTCTTCGGACAGCTCGGACACGGGAGCCTCGGCGAGGACGCGATCACGCAGCAGAACCTGCAGTCGGCCGTCGTCGACCCGCACGATCAGTGCCCTCTGCTCGGACTTCGCAGCTGCGATGGGTGCGGTGGAGATCAGCGTGCCGCCGTCGGTGAGAGCAGTGGCCGCGCTGCACGGCACGGTCGCCTCGAGGTCGACGGGCGAGTAGCTCACCAGCGGGGCGTTGACGCTGCCGAACGAGCTCTGCGGCCACGACAGGGTTGCGACGTCCTGCTGAACCGGCAGCAGGGGAGTCGCGATGGCCAGAATCGCACCGATGATGCCGGTGACGATCGCTACCAGTCGGGCGGTCACGATGTTCGGAGCGGTCTCGGGCACGCCGACGATGCTATGGGACGAGCGTCCGCACATCCCACACCCACACGCCACCGGTGTATCGAGGCTCGACACCGACGAGGTCGGTGACGGTGGTGCGCAGGGCTATGGTGTTCTCGCTCGGCGGCAGCACCACGACGTCGGCCTCCCAGAAGGCCATGTCCTGCGCAGCCTGACTGCGCTGATCCGTGGTGATCTCGGGGACGTTGCCCGAGTCGTAGACCGAGCCGAGCAGCAACGCCGTCGGACGGTCGACGGCCCCGTACTTGGCGACCTTGTCTTCTTTGTCGCTCGGTCCGACGAAGTATCCGGCGGCGAGCCTGAAGCCCATGTCGGCGTCCATCTGCCAGCGCAGCGGACGCGCATCCTCGGGCCGTGGCAGGGGAACGGTGACGACGGAACCGTCGTCGACGTAGTTCTGCCAGTCACCGTCGGCGAAGAACTGCGGGGTCGGGGACTTGTCGACGGCAAGAAGCGGCGTCGGGATCAGTGGTACGAGGGCGAGGGCGAGTCCGGCGATCCAGAACGCAGGCAGCGGGCGAAGTCCGTTGCGAACGGTGCGGTCGGTGGCCAGAACGAGCAGCAGGGCCAGGGCGGGCACCGCGCCCAACGCGAAGCGGGTCTCGAGCACGGATTCGACGAGTGGGTACTCGGCGAGCTTCGTCCACGGCAGCGTGATGCCGGTGTCGTCCTTGCCGATCACCAGCGTTGCACCGAGCGAGAGCACGCTCATGACGATCGCGGTCGCGGCGGCAGCCCGGGCGCACGCGACGCGCCACATCCACACCGCTGCCACGAGGCACAGCACCAGCAGCGGCCAGCCGAAGTACGCGTTCTCCTCGGTGGCGTTGATGCGGACGTTCTGCCCCGGCGTCGCCTCGCCGCCGAGGGATTGCGCCGGGAACTGGAACAGGGCCTTGGCGTCGTTGCCCATCGGTCCGTGTTCGAGGAACGAGTACGACTGCGGGCCGAAGAACTGCCACCACAGCGGAAATGCGACGAGCGTCAACGCGATACCGGCCGACACCGCGAGTCGGGGAACGGCGTTGCGGACGGCGGGCCACAGCGAACGCGGGCGCGACAGGTAGTAGACGACGGCGAAAATGGCGAACGACATCGCGAAGATCAGCAGGGGTTCTTCACCGAGCAGGATCTGCAGCGCGACGATCAGGCCCAGTCCGACGGTGTTCTTGGTGGTTCCGCCGCCGTGTGCGATGCGCGTGACCAGCATCGCGATGACCGGAAGCAGGAACAGAACCACGAAATTGGGGTGGCCGTTGGCGTGGGAGATTGCGCCGGGTGCGAAGCCGCACAGCGCACCGCCCATGGCAGCGGCACCCTTGGACGCGTTGAGCTGACGAGAGAACAACCAGTACCACGCGAACGCGGTGCCGGCCAGGCCGACGGTGAGGGCAATCGCCCAGGTCACGGTGGGTCCGAAGAGCAACGTGATCGGGGCAAGCGGGATGGAGATACCGAACATCGCCGTGTTCGCCATCAGATTCACCCCGAGCGGGTAGTTCTGCAGGTCGCTCCACAGCGGGTTGTCCAGTGAAGCAACCGAATGCGCGGCGACGGAGAAGAACCACTCCCACATCGTCTGGTCCTGGCCGCTGTTGTAGAGGTAGCCGCCACCCAGATTGCGCCATTGACCCTGCAGGACGTACAGGGCGGCGATCAGAAATCCGACTGCCGCAACGACATCACCACGTCCGACGCCGGAGTGTCGAGCCGGTGCCGTAGTCGGCTGCCGCTCGAGAACGCTCTGGTCGTGGGTGGTCATCGCGTCGAGGTTACAGAAAGATCACGATGGGCGAAAACTCGAACGACCTGGGTCACACGGTGAGGATCGCCGGCTCCCGGCAATGCGAGCGGGCCGAAATACAACCTATCCGATCAATTCCGCGCGTTCGATTGTGGAATGCTCGGCGATTTTCTTCTTGCTGTTCATGAAATCGCGCGGGCGGTTGATGCAGTCTGCGGCGATGAGTTCGCTGCTGCGGAGGTAGTAGCAGGTGAAGTCGCGATCGCGCTCCGGGTCGCCGTCGATGACGACCTCGTCGTATCCGGTGTTGAGTCCGGCGATCTGAAGCTTGAGGTCGTACTGGTCGGACCAGAACCACGGAAGCGCGGTGATGGTGGCGGACCCTCCGGTCATGGTCGATGCCGCCACCTTCGCGTGTTCGATTGCGGCGGAGACGCATTCGAGGCGAACGCGTCGGGAGTAGCGTGGAACGTCGTAGGCGGCGCAGTCACCGGCGGCGACGATGTAGGGATCGTTGGTGCGTGCCCGATCGTCGATGACGATGCCGTTCTCGACGGTGATTCCTGCTGATTCGGCGAGTTCGGTGTTGGGCACGATGCCCACTCCGATGACGACCAGATCTGCCGGTAGCGTGTCTCCGCCGGCCAGCACGACCTCGCGCACATGGCTGTCTCCGCGGAACTCCTCCACGAGGGCCCGCGTTCGAATGTCTACGCCCGCCTCGCGGTGGATTCGGGTGAAGAACTCCGAGACCACCGGTGCGGTGACGCGTTCCAGAACACGCTCCGCAGCCTCGACGACGGTGACGTCGAGACCCGATGCCCGGAGGGACGCTGCGGTTTCCAAACCGATGTAACCGCCACCGACGACGACTACCCGTGTGCCCGGCGTCGCGGCCGAGCGTAGCGATGCGGAGTCGGCGGCGGTGCGCAGGTAGTGAATGCCCGCCAAATCTGCTCCGGGAGTTGTCAATCGGCGAGTTCGCGCACCGGTGCACAGGGCGAGCTTGCTGTACGACTGCGTGACTCCGGTATCGAATGTGACCGTGCGAGCCTCCCGATCGATGCTGGTCACCGAACCATCGACCAGCTCGATGTTCTGTTTGTCGTAGAAATCCGCTCCGCGGATGGCCATGGCCTCTAGGGTCGAGGTGCCGGCCAGATACGCCTTCGACAAGGGAGGCCGCTGGTAGGGCAATGTCCCCTCGTCACCGATGAGAACTATGTCCCCCGCCCACTTCTCGCGTCGCAGATGTGCGGCGAGCTGAGCGCCGGCGTGGCTGGCGCCGACGATCACTGCGCGCTCGGCGCTCACTTAAGCCTGCTGCTTCGGGGTGAGGGTGACCATCATCTTGGATATGCCTCTCACGAAGTTCGACTGCACGTACTCGGGTTTCCCGACCACCTCGATGTTCTCGAAGCGAATCAGTAGTTCTTCCCAGAGGATTCGGAGTTGCATCTCGGCGAGCCTGTTGCCCATGCACCGGTGCACGCCGAACCCGAACGCGATGTGGTTGCGTGCGTTCTTGCGGTCGATGACGAAGTCGTTCGGCCGATCGAACACGCGCTCGTCACGGTTGCCAGAGGCGTACCACATGACCACCTTGTCGCCCTTGCGGATGAACTGGCCGTTCAGGATCGTGTCTTCCTTCGCGATCCTGCGCATGTAGGCCAGCGGGGTCTGCCAGCGGATGATCTCCGACACCATGCCGGGTACGAGATCGGGATTCGCCTTCAGCTTCTCGAACTGATCGGGAAACTCGTTGAGCGCCAACACCCCACCGCTCATCGAGTTACGTGTGGTGTCGTTACCGCCGACGATGAGCAGGGTGAGATTTCCCAGGAACTCCAGCGGCCGGTCGATGAGGTCCTTCGTGTCGTCGTTGGCTTGCAGCAACGAGATCAGGTCGAAGCCGGGCTCTTCTCCTGCTGCTTTCCGAGCGGCCTTGTCGTGCCAGAGAGCGCTCAGCCCCTTGGCCGCGTCGACCATGGCACCGAACACCTCGTCGTTGTCCGAGGGGCCACCGTTGGTCTGTTCCATTGCCGTCGCCAGGTCCGACCACTCCACGAGCTTGTGTCGCTGCTCGTACGGGAAATCGAGCAACGTCGCCAGCATCCGCGCCGTGAGTTCGACGGACACCGTGCGAACCCAGTCGAACGGCTGGTTCACGGGAAGGTCGTCGAGGACTTCCTGAACCCGGGACCGGATCAGGTCCTCCATCTCGCGGAGGTTCTTCGGGGCCACCACCCCTTGGACCGCGGCACGCTGAGAGTCGTGCCGCGGGGGGTCCATCGCGATGAACATGGCGATATCCATGAAGCGCGGGGGCTTGCCGATGATGATGAACGGCTCCGCCGAGAACACCTTGTGGTTCTTGTCGACAGCGATGATGTCCGCATGCCGGGTGACGGACCAAAAAGGCCCGAACGGGCTGTTCGGCTGGAAGTGCACCGGCGCTTCGTTGCGGACCCGCTCGAAGTACGACTTCCAGAGCCCCTGGCGGTACAGAAACGGGTTGCTCAGGTCGATATCGGCGAGATCGACGTCGTCGACCGGCGGTATAGGGGTCTCGGTGAACATGACCTGGCCGTCGGTGCGGGTCACGATCCGGCGCGTCTTGTCGTAGAGGTGCGCGCCGCGGATCTGCAGTTCCATCGGGATGATGGATCTCGCGGTGGTCGCGACGGTGTCGGCGATACTCATTGTTCTCTCCTCCGGTCCGCAGGTCAGATCTGGAATTCGGGAACGCGGACCGTCAAGCCGTCCCAGGATTCGCGCGCGGTCATCTGGCACGAGAGCCGAGATGTCGGCTCACGCTCGGGGTTCATGGCGAGCATGTCTTCCTCGACCTCGTCGTTGGTGCCGACGACGTCGCTCCATGCCTCGTCGACGACGACGTGACAGGTTCCGCAGGCTGCTTCGCCGCCGCAGTCCCCGTCGATACCCGGGATGTTGTTGTCGACGGCGATCTGCATGAGGGATGTGCCCTCGGTCAGCGGCGCCTCGTGCTTCTCGCCGTCGTGCGTGACAAAGGTGACGTCGGCCATGGTGTTCTCCTCGCTGAGTAACTGTGTTCCAAGTCTCTCTGCGACGGTCTTGCCGAACCAGGCTCGAACGCGTCGATTTGTTGTTAATTTGGCTCACGTGGGAGTCGAGGAGTCGGGAGTGCCCCCGCTCGCCTTCGCGCAGCTGCTCGGTAGTGGCGCGCTGGGCGAGCGGGCCGAAGCGGCGTTCCGGCGCATCTTGGTTCGTGACGGCGTCAGCATGACGGAGCTGGTCACTCGCGACGGACAGGTGCCGCTGCGGTGGTTTCGGGAGGTGTACCCGGATCTCGACCGCCAACAGGGGTTCCGGCTCGGCGCGACGTTCGCGCGATACGTGCAGCCCACGTCGTTCGGCCGTCTCAGTCTCCCGCTGATCAGTGCCGGATCGGTGGCAGAGATGGTCGAGTTGCTGGAGTTCCTACCGCTGATTTCCACGGCTCTCGCCGTGCACATCCACCACACCGATCGAGGGTTGACCATCGGACTCGCCGGGCGCACGGGGGACGACGGGCTCGACAGCATTGCTGTCGCGTACGCCGGTTCGTGCCTTCTTCGTTTGATCGGCATGCTCGCCGGCTCGGCGCACGCGGTCGAACTTCACCTCGATATCCCGACGCCGGTGCGGGATACGCTCGACGACGACGAGATCCGGCGGATCGTGTTCGATGCGCCGTCACCGTTCGTCTTCGTGCCTGCGTCCATCCTCGCCGAGGCATGCCGGTTCTCCGATTCGTTGTCGTATCAACTCGGGATCGCGGAACTGAAGAAGGCTGTCGACGGCCGTCGCGCGAAGTCGTACACGGACACCGTGCGCGCGCTGTTCGACACCGACCGCGACTGCACGAACAGTGCGCACTGTGCACGGAGAATGGCCATCTCGACCAGTTCCCTCAAACGGAAGCTCGGCAACGAGGGAACCACGTTCCGTGCGGTGCGCCAGGCGTTCCTTCAGGAGCGCGCGACCGTGCGTCTGCTCGACAGTTCGGTGACGGTAGGGGAGATCGCCGCCGAACTCGGCTACAGCGACGTCGCCAGTTTCTCGCACGCCTTCACGCGATGGACCGGACGCTCACCGAGGGAATTTCGATCTCACACCGCATCGCCGAGGTAGTGCGTTCGCGTTCAACTCGTGCGCACCACCAGAGCGAAGGGGCCGATATCGGTCACGGTGAAGCGTGGGTCCTCGAACAGTGAATCGGGGAAGGTGACGGTGTAGCGGCGCACGTTCGGATCGTTGGGGTAGACGTCCTCGGCCAGTCTCAACGTGTAGCCGTCCGCGCCGCGGCGGAACAGGAAGGCGTCGGGCGCACGCCACTGGCTGTTGTCGAGCGCGTCGATCAATTGATCGGGTGTCTCGAGTTCGGTCCACTGCTCGATGGCGCCGGCTCGCTGATCGAACTGCGCCAGTGGGTTGGCGTAGTGCGAGGTCAGTCCTTGGAAGCCGAAGTACGGGTAGTAGCTGAGGAACGACGTGTCCGCGGTCAGTACGACGGTCTCGTCGCGCGGGCGCTGGGTTTGCTCGGTCAGGGCGGCGTCGACCTCGCGGTAGTACGAGACCGCGCTCGGTGGGCGCATGTCGGCGCGGTTGCCGTCGCCGTCGGTGTCGGAGTACGCGACGGTGATCTCGGTCTGCAGTACCTGGGGGATGTTCTGCGCGTAGGTCATGGCACCGATGGCCGCTACGACGACAGCGGCGATACGGAACTTCGGTGGCTCGTTGATGGCCTGGTAGATCGCGTGGCTGCCTTCGAGGAAGCCGAAAACGCCTGCGCTACCGAGCAATACGATCAGCACGGCTTCGAGGCGGAACGAGAGCAACGTGGTGCCCGCGGCCGTGGCGGCCATGGAGAGCAGCGTCCACAGGTAGATGGAGACGACGCCGACGCCGAGTGCCTGCGCTCGGCGCGAGGACGAGAATCGAACCGCCACCCACACCGTGCCGATGAGGCACAGTACGCCCATCAGGGAGAACTCGAACATCGGGAACGGAAGTGTCGCACCGGCTTCCGGTAGGTAGTGCAGGGCCGTGCCCGATGTGCTCGGCGCGCCGCGCAGGAATTCGACCAGGTACGGCAGCCACACGGTCGCGGCGATGAGGCCCGAGATCGCGGCGATCGCGGCGACCTTGATCGCGATGGGAACCAGTACGTTCCAGGACTTCCGCTCGCGATAGGCGAGGACGGCGGCGAACAGCGCCATGAGTACGACGGTGAACGCCGCCAAACCGAGGTACAGGGTGTAGAACGTCGCGGCCAGGCCGAGGAAGAGCCCGGTGCCGACCACCGCTCCCCACCCACCCGATGCGGTGCGGTGCAGCGCTCCCCAGGCGAGGACGAGCGCGGGAGCGAAGAGCATCACGATCACGGCGCTGTATGCCTCGGGGGAGGCGTGGGCGACGACGAGTGCGGTGGTGACGGCGCTGACGGCGACGGCCCAGTCGGCTCGGATCAGGGCCTTCCACAGCACGAACGACACGACAGCGGTGACGGCGAGCAGCCCGATTGCGTAGGGCTTGAACACTTCCCAGCCGTCCATGCCCAGCAGATTGCCGACGCGTCCGCCGAGCCAGAACCAGCCGGCCGGGTAGAACGGCGGAATGTCTGCGTACGTCATGTCGCGCAACGACGCCGAGTCCGTCAGCCGCGTCAGGTATTCGGTGCGAAACTCCTGGTCGACGGAGATGCCGAACAGGTAGAGCTTGGTTGCAGCCAGCGGCATCCCGAGGGTGACGGTGACGAATCCGCTCAGCCCGATCCACGCTGCGAGCCGAGCGATCCACGGCCACTTGTGAATCCGGTACAGGTAGATCGACGCGGCGAACAGTGCTGCGGCAACCACCTGCCCGAGCGTCGTGATGGCGCGGGTGACGTTGGACGAGTTGAACGCAGGCCACTGAACCAGTGAGAAGGCGTACAACCCGACCGTCGCCACCACGACGGCGACAAGAACACCGGCAGCGATCTCGCCGACGGCAGAGGCGGTTCTTCGAGCCGGTGCAACCCCGATTGTCATCGAAATCAGATGGGCAGCTTGCGGAAGATCGGCCGCGGTACGTGCCGCAGCACCATCATCACCAGACGCCACGGCGCAGGAGTCCAGATGAGTGGAGTGCCCTTGCGTGACGCGTTCACCGCGAGCTTCGCGATGACCTCCTTGTCGACCGTCATCGGGGCTTCCTTGACGTGCGCGCTGAACTTGGTGCGCACCATGCCCGGGCGAACGACGGTGACCCGAGGTCCGAACTCGCGCAACGCTTCTCCGAGTCCGAGGTAGAACCCGTCGAGTCCGGCCTTGGTGGAGCCGTAGACGAAGTTGGAGCGACGTACCCGCTCGCCTGCCACCGAGGACATGACGATGATGCGGCCGTAGGCCTGCGCCTTCATCTTCTCGCCCAGCAGCACGCCGACCGAGACGGAGGCGGTGTAGTTGATGTTCGCGGCGAGGACGGCCTTGCGCTGGTCCTGCCAGAGCTGCTCGGCATCGAAGTCGACGGCGAAAGCCACGATGGCGACGTCGACGTCACCCTTGGCCCAGGCCGCGTCGATGACTTTCGGGTGCGAGGCGGTGTCGAGTGCATCGAAGTCGATGACGTCGACGGCCTTCGCGCCCTTGGCCGTCAGTTGTGCGACGGCACTTTCGCGCAGCGGATCGTTCGGCAGCGCAGCGAGGATGACACGTGCCGGGGACTTCGACAGGTACTCCTCGGTGATCGCGAGACCGATCTCGCTGGTGCCACCCAGAACCAGAATCGTCTGGGGGTTACCGACGGCATCTATCGTCACAGCAGTTCCAACCTTCTTGCCATATCGGAGGCGAAAACGCCTGTGGGGTCAACGGATCGGCGAACCTTGATCCATTCGTCGATCCGCGGGTACATCGAGTGGAACGTCTCGGCGTCGGTGCGCGAGTCCTTCGCGGTGTAGAGACGACCACCGAATTCGAGCACCCGCTTGTCGAGTTCGCGGACGAATTCGTTCAAGCCCGGCTTGATCGGGAAGTCGACGCAGATGTTCCATCCGGGAATCGGAAAGCTCAGTGGCGCTTTGTTTCCGGGTCCGAACAGCTTGAACACGTTGAGGAACGAGTAGTGCCCGGACTTCTGGATGTCGACGATGATCTTCTTGAACTCGTCGATGGCCTCCGGCGGCACCACGAACTGGTACTGCAGGAATCCCTTGGAGCCGTAGGCGCGGTTCCACTCACCGAACATGTCCAGCGGGTGATAGAACGCCGTCAGGCTCTGAACCTTGTTCCGGTAGTTGCCGGCCTTGCGGTACCAGACCTCGCCGACGGCGGAGAACGTGTACTTGTTGGCCAGGCCGTTGGGGAACACGTCCGGGAACGTCACCAGCGGTTTGGCGTTGAACCGCAGCGGGTCCTTCTGAAGTTTGGCGGGCAGCTGGTCCAGCGTTGCAAGCGATCCACGGGAGAGGGCTGCGCGGCCGAGCTTGGGCGGCGGAGCGACCGCGTCGAACCAGGCACTCGAGTAGTCGTAGTTGTTCTCGCTGCCGTCGCTGTGCAGGGCGATGGTCTCGTCGAGGGTGCTGGTGACGTCCCCGTCGGCGATGAAGTAGGCCGTTTCCGTTGGCGTCATCTCGATGGTCGCGCGCAGGATGATGCCGGTCAGGCCGTTGCCGCCGACCGTCGCCCAGAAGAGCTTGGCGTTCTTGCCCGACGGTGTCAGATGGCGGATCTGACCGTCCGCGGTGAGCAGTTCCATCGACCGGACGTGGTTGCCGAAGCTACCCGCGCTGTGATGGTTCTTGCCGTGGATGTCCGTGCCGATGGCACCACCGATGGTGACCTGACGAGTACCCGGCAACACCGGTACCCACAGACCGAACGGCAGCGCCGCTCGCATCAGCTGGTCGAGGTTGACGCCGCCGTCGACGTCGACGATCCGCGTCGACGCGTCGATGCTGTGAATGCCGTTCAAGGCATTCATGTCGATGACCAGGCCGCCGGAGTTCTGCGCGTTGTCACCGTAGGAGCGGCCGAGGCCGCGGGCGATGACGCCGCGTCGGAGGTGGGCCGGCTTGGAGTCGTTCTGCTCGGCGACCTGCTTGACCGCGTTCGCGATGAGCTCGGGGTCGGAGGTCGAGAGCACCTCTCCCGTGGAGGGCGCAGTGCGGCCCCAACCGGTGAGTGTGCGGGTCTGCGTGGGTAGCGGCGCAGTGTTCCCGGCCTGTGGTTCCAGGGGGAAGAGTGCGTCGTCGGCTGTCGTGGACATCGCTCAAGAGGGTACCCGCATTGCGATGGGAACCAGCTCACCAGGACTGACGACTGCTGAGATCCACCGACCGGCCGGGGAGAAGTGTCTGTTCAGCACAAGCGCCGTTGGTTGCTTCCATGCACAACCTCGACGGAGTGAGGTCCGGTCAGGGGGTAGTCGTCTCAGCGCACAGAATCCTGCACGGAACGGTTGTATCCATGTCGGAATCATGTTGTCTGCCGGTCAGGGTGTCGCCCAGCCATGTGAGCTCTGGTCGGCATACTGACGAAGTTGCCAGACTGCGGTCGTCGTCCGTCCCACACCGACGCGCCAGCGGATCCGAACTTCAGCGAGCCGCACGCGGGCGAACTGACCGAACAAGGTTGTCGATGACGCGAATTCCTCCCCCTGCCACGGTGGACACGTTGCGGGGCGAACCCTCACGTGCCGGCGAAGGCGGCGTCAAGCCGACTGGTTGGGCCGTCTGGATATTGCTTGCGTCGGCCGCATTGTTGGGTGTGGCGGTGCCACTGGTTCTCGCGACGGTCTCGGGAGGGCTGGCCATTCCGCACAACGACGCCTGGTCCTACGGCCGGATCGCGCAGACTTTCGGATACAGCGGGCACATCGAACTGCTGGGCTGGAACAGGTCGGCGCTGTTCGGGCAATTCGTGGTGCTGGGGCCACTTGCCCGTTCCTTGGTGGCCCAACATCTCTTCGTAGCGGCGTTGAGCGTGGTCGCACTCGCGGCTGTGTACGACCTGGTCGTCACCACGGCAGGACGGGTCCGAGCCTCGCTCGCGGTACTGATCGTCGCGGTCTGGCCTGGGTTCGGGTTGCTTGCTACGAGCTTCATGCTCGACGTACCCGCGATGGCAGCGATCATGGTCTGTCTCGCCGTCGGACGTAGGGCTCTGCGGGGGCAGTCGATACCGCTGCTCGTGGCATCGATCGGTGTCGGATTCTGGGGCTTCACGATCCGCGAGCAAGCGCTTGCAGCGCCTGCAGCGGTGCTCCTGGTCGGCATCACGTTCGCGTTGAGGTCACACCGGCGGCGAGATGTGATCACAATCGGCTGCGTTGGCGCTGTGCTCGGTCTGGCAATGGTCGGGTTCGAACTCGGGCGCCAGTCGTACGGTGCCGGAGACCCACCGGTGATTGCGGTTCCAGAGAACCTGATCAGGGTCGGCGGAACCGTATTGGCACAGGGTTATTTTCTGCTGGCGCTTGTTGTGTCACCGGCATTGCTGCTGGTCGCCCGCCCGTGGAGGTGGGGGCGGGTCCCGCTTCTGGCCGCAGTGGTAACGGCGGCTGTTGCGGTCGTGGCCGTGGACTACTTCGGGAGAAGAGCCTTCTTCGTCGGTAATTACCTGGATCCGGCGGGCCCCTACTGGGCAGCAGGAAACAGCCGTCCTGCAGAGATTTTCCCCATCTCGTCATGGACATTGGTTGTCTCGCTCGCATGTATCTCCGCAGTGCTGCTGGCCGGCATCCTGGTGCAGCGGGCACGCAGTACCGACCCCGTTCTGGGGATATTCGTGACACTGGTGGTTCTCGGAAACCTCGCCAGTGCATTGTCCGGTCAGACTCTCTACGACCGTTACTGGCTGCTGGCTGTGCCGCCGTTGCTTGCGATGGTGCTCGCCAAGCGTCCGGCGGATTCTGTTGCTCAGGTTCGGGGTAGCCAGCTGATCATCAGAAGAGTTGCGGTGGGCGCTGTTCTCGCAGTTCTCGCAGCATTCTCGACGGCCATCACCGCCGCCGGATTCGCCTACGACGGTGCACGCTGGGATGCTGCCGAGGCGTTGGTCGCCGCCGGCGTGCCAGCAACCGACATCAATGCCGGTCTGGAGTGGAACGGCTTCCACTCGGCAGTGGGTATGTCGCCACCGGGATCGTGGAAGTTTCCAGGAAACAGGTCCTGTTACTTGGTCGCCGCGGCACCGCAGCCCGACCGCGAGGCCGACTCCGTTCGGACCTACCGTCCGTTTCTGATCGCGGGCGAAGCGCATCTCTGGGTCTATGACGAAGGGTGCCCACCAGCGTAGCGAGGTCGGCCACATTCGACTGTGACGTCACCAGACCAACTCTGCCCGGAGAGATCACGGTCGTAGCCGCCAGAATGCAGTTACCGCGCTGTCGAGGAACGTCGACGTCAGGTGTGAGTCGTTTCGGGGTCCGGCCGCCCCGGAGCACGAACAGTGCTTGGCCGAAACTTCGTGCGCCGTCATCACATGGACAAGCTACTTGCATATGTCGTAGACGAATGAGGACCGGCAAGGAACGCCACCTGCCAACGGCGAGCCGCTAGTGTCAGTCCTCGTGCCCACCCCCGACCGCTCCGCAGAAGAAGGCTCGACGGACGACGACTGGTCGCCCCAGGACGAAGAGTTGCAGCATCACGTCCCGCTACCCGTCGAGCTGCCGCTGACCGAAAACATCGCCGACGCGGCCCTCGATCTCAAGACCCAGGTAGTGCGGTTCTTGGCCACGGGTGTGCTGTCGGCAATCGTCGACCAGGGTGTCAATCTGATCCTGCATTTCGTGTTCGGCGTCGGTGTGACGCTGGCCAAGGCGATCGGCTTCGTGCTCGGCACCACCACGGCGTACCTGATCAACCGCCGGTGGACGTTCAACGCGGCACCGTCGCGTGCCCGGTTCCTCGCTGTCGTCGCGCTGTACGGAGTCACCTTCGCCGTCCAGGTCGGCATCTATACCTGGCTCTACCAGGCCCTTCCCGACGGCTTCTGGTACGCCAACGTGGCCTTCGTCATCGCGCAGGGAACGGCGACGGTCATCAACTTCCTCGTTCAGCGGTTCGTGATCTTCAAGATTCGGTGAATATTGAGGTGCGCTAAGAATCCTTGATCCCGGGCCGAGGTCCTGGTTCAATATGGCCCCAGGAGGGGAGTATCCCCCAGCAGCTTCGTCGTCACCACGGCCCGGCAATCCGGGCCCGGCGAGCGGCCCGCGTCGGGCGGGAGAGACCTCCAGTTCACAGAACTGGAGGTTGTCATGTCCGTTCCATTCTGGGCTTGGGTGGCAGTACTCGGCTTCATCGTCGCCATGCTCGCGGTCGATTTGTTCGCTCATCGGCGAGCACACGTCATCGGAGTGCGCGAAGCGGCTGTCTGGTCAGGTATCTGGGTCGCCTTCGGCGTCGGTTTCGGAGTATTGATCTGGGCCACTGCCGGTGCAGAGTTCGGCCAGCAATACTTCGCCGGCTACTTGATCGAGAAGTCGCTGGCGGTCGACAACGTATTCGTGTGGGCCATCATCTTCACGTATTTCGCGGTGCCAAGAGAGCTGCAACACCGCGTCCTGTTCTTCGGTGTACTCGGTGCTCTGGTCTTTCGCGGCATCTTCATTGCCGGGGGATCTGCCCTCATCGCCAGCTTCAGCGCGGTGCTCTACCTCTTCGCTGCGTTCTTGATCTTCACCGGCTACCGGATGGTGCGTCAACGCAACGAGCACCTCGATCCTGAGCAGTCTCGAGCTCTGCGGCTGTTTCGTCGCTACGTTCCCATGACCGACGCGTTCTACGGGCAGAAATTCGTGGTGCGCATCGGGGGCGTCGCGTTGGCCACTCCACTGTTGGCGGTGCTGGTCCTCGTCGAGGTCACCGACATCGTCTTCGCTGTCGATTCCATCCCGGCGATCTTTGCCGTCACCGACATCCCCTTCCTGGTGTTCACCGCCAACGCATTCGCCATTCTCGGCCTGCGCGCGATGTACTTTCTGCTCGCGGACCTGATGCACCGATTCGTGTACCTGAAGGTGGGACTGGCGTTGGTCCTGATCTGGGTCGGCATCAAGATGGCACTCAAGGTCGACGTGTTCTACATCCCCACCGCCGTCTCGCTCGGTGTCATCTCGTCGATTCTTGCGATCTCCGTGGTACTCAGTTTGCGAGCCACACGAGGGCAGGCTGCGCACCCGCAGGTCGACCACTCGGCGTCTCCGTTCCGAACTGCGACAGAAACGGAACTTGCTGCGGCTGAGCCTTTGTGGAGCAGGCGCGGTCGACGGACAGACCGTTCGTAGCCTTCGCAGCGCACAGCATCGGGTGTTGGGGCGACGCCGGCACGGCCGCGGTGTCGCCCCAACGACGACTTGCTCAGAAGATGGGGAGGTTCCCTGCTTCGAGGGCTTCGGCGAGGGTGGGGGCGGCTTTGTCCTTGTCGGAGAGCTCGTAGGTCAGAGTTGAGCCGTCGCGGCCGGTGGTGGGCCAGTCGATGCCCAGCGCCGGGTCGAGTGGGTTGATGTCGCGGTCCAGTGCCGGGGTGTACTCGAGGCTGCACAGGTACATGACGGTGGAGTTGTCTTCCAACGACAAGATGGCGTGGCCGAGGCCTTCGGAGAGAAATACTGCTTTGCGGTCGATGTCGTCGATCAGCACGCTGTCCCACTGCCCGAACGTCGGGGATCCGACCCGCAGGTCGACGATGACATCGAGGAACGCTCCGCGGGCGCAGGTGACGTATTTCGCCTGACCGGGTGGGTTGGTGGTGAAGTGAATCCCGCGAAGGACCCCGGCGGCGGAGACCGAGCAGTTCGCCTGCAGCAGATCCAACGACCGCCCGGTCGTCTCCTCGAACGCCGATGCTTTGAACCATTCGAAGAACACGCCGCGGTCGTCGCCGAACTGACGTGGGGTGTACTCGTAGGCACCGGCAATACTCAACTCGCGAAAGGTCATCGGTTCCCTCGGTCGATCAGATCCAGCAGGTAGCGGCCGTAGCCGGACTTGACGAGCGTCTCAGCTCGGGCGCGCAGTTCGTCGTCGGTGATGAACCCTCGTCGCCAGGCGACTTCTTCGGGGGACCCGATCTTGAGTCCTTGGCGTTGTTCGATGGTGCGCACGTAGTTCGATGCGTCGAGGAGGGAGTCGAAGGTGCCGGTGTCGAGCCAGGCGGTGCCGCGGGGCAGGACCTCGACCTGCAGGCGGCCGGCATCGAGATAGTGGCGGTTGACGTCGGTGATCTCGTACTCCCCACGGGCGGAGGGCTGCAGGTCGCGGGCGATGGCGATGACGTCGTTGTCGTAGAAGTACAGGCCCGGGACGGCGTAGTTCGATTTCGGGGCGGCGGGCTTCTCCTCGAGGGAGATCGCTTTTCGGTTGGCGTCGAATTCGATGACGCCGTAGGCGGTGGGGTCGGAGACCTCGTAGGCGAAGACGGCTCCGCCGTCGATGGTGTCGAAGCGCGAGAGTTGGGTGCCCAGGCCGGGGCCGTAGAAGATGTTGTCGCCCAACACCAGTGCTGCACTGTCGGTGCCGATGTGCTCGGCACCGAGGACGAACGCTTGGGCGAGGCCGTTCGGCTCGTGTTGGACCTTGTAGGTCAGTGAGATGCCGAATTGGGAGCCGTCACCGAGCAAGCGGGTGAACTGATCGGCGTCCTGGGGTGTGGTGATGATGAGGATCTCGCGGATCCCGGCGAGGATCAGCGTCGAGAGTGGGTAGTAGATCATCGGTTTGTCGTAGACGGGAACGAGCTGCTTGCTCACGCCCATCGTGATCGGATGAAGCCGTGAGCCCGTGCCGCCCGCCAGAATGATTCCCCGCATGAGGGCGAAGTCTTCCAGACCCTCCGGCCGACCGCGCGGTTGTGCCTGCTCCGTTTCCGCTGCGTGAGCTATGAGGTGCACGTACGCTCGCCGCATACCCCGCCCGCCGAGAGGACCGAGGACAACGATCGTGACGAGCCGCACCCAGATCGAAACCGGTATCAGGCAGGTCACCACCCTTCTCGCGGCAGCTGAGGGCGATGCCAGAACGTCGGCGACGCCCTGTACCGAGTGGACCGTCGCCGACCTGACGGACCACCTGGTGCACACGGCGGGTCAGTTGGTGACGATGGCCCGCGGCGAAGACATCGATTGGTCGATCTCGCCGCAGTCCGTCTCCGACCCGACCCCGCTGTGGACCGAGCGCACCGATGAGCTGCTGGCAGTGATCGATTCGGGTTCACCGCTGCCGCTCGGCATGGTGGCAGCGGAATTCTCGGTGCACGCGTGGGATCTCGCGACCGCGCTCGGTCGCGGCACCGATGATTTCGACTCGACCGTGGCGGAGGAGGGAATGGCCTTCATGTCCGAGAATCTGACCGAGGAACGCCGCGCCGGTGCTTTCCACCCGGCGCAGCCCGCACCGGACGGGGCCAATGCTTATGAGCGCCTCGCGGCTTTCGCCGGACGCACTGTCTCGCGTTCCTGAGACGTCGCTGCAGGTGGCTCATTCCCACGGGATTCGGTACGGCTGAGTTCCGACCTCGTCCTCAGTGTTCTGTGTCGGCCATTCGGCCGGCCAGTCGATCTGCGGATCTCCCTTCAGGTCGTCGACCTCAGGAGGTAGCGGAGACGCCTCCAACTCGATGCGCTCCCAGCTGCATTCACCCGACGCGACGCGATCGGCAAATCGAGTCATTGCTGCTGACGCCCGGGGTGAAGACGCCAGTCGGGCCAGCAGTTCTGCGGTGACAGTACGGGTTCCCACTCGGGCCTGGAGGTCGGTGTCGAGGGCCCGAGTGCGTGTGGCCTCGAGGTTGCCGCACGATGTCATCAGACGGTCGTATGCAGCTCGCGCGTGCGGAGGCATGTACTCGATCATGCGTCCCGCCATGGTTCGTCACCGGTTCCGACGGAGAAGTTCTCGTCCGGCGTGTCGAGCATCGGTCGTAGATCCGCGGTCTTACCCGCTTCGACGGCTTGCTTGCCGTAATCGAGGAAGTCGTTCAACGGGCGCATTGTGTCGTCGATCTTCTGGCCCACCTGGCCTTCGGGGTCGCCGAGGGCGTCGAGGAACGCGCCGAAGTCGTCGACCACCTTTTCGATCTTTGCAATGAGTTCTTTGGTCAAATCCATTGCTTTCCAGCATATTTCGACGATGCTCTCGACCTGCCAGGCGGTGCCCACCACCGGAACCTTCTTGATCATGACCTTCAAAGCACCGCGGGCGTTGTCGACGGCAACTTCGGACTCCAGCAATTCGACGATCTTGCGCACCACGGCGAGGGCGGCGTTGCGCAGTTGTTCGGATATCACTCCGCACACTGCGGAGATCGTCCGTCCGGCAGGCCCTTCCCATCGCATTGCGGCCAGTTGTCGGTCGGCATAGTCGGTGAATGCCTGTGCGGCAGCGCCATTCCAATAGCTGTCCACGCGGCGCACCCCTGCAGCAAACGATCCACCGGCAGCTTCCATCGCGTCGCCCGCGATCTGGTACGCCTGACCGATTCGGCGAATTTCGTTCCAGTTTCCGGTGACAGGAATGGTCGCTTCGCGCAGCGGACTCCATCCGGAGAGTTCGAAGATCGTTCGGTCGATCTCACCGAGCCACTCGGAGGCATCGGCGAGCACGTCGCGGAGATCGTCGACGGCAGGATTGGTTGGCGGATAATCGATTCCGTGAGGATGTCCGTAGTCAGCGGCACCGTCGAATTCGTCTACATGGCCGGCCGCGGCGTGATCTGAGCTGCCGCGGT
This sequence comes from Rhodococcus sp. ARC_M5, assembly GCF_022810405.1. GTDB lineage: Bacteria > Actinomycetota > Actinomycetes > Mycobacteriales > Mycobacteriaceae > Rhodococcoides > Rhodococcoides navarretei. Next base: position 27,216 of record NZ_JALGQE010000016.1, on the reverse strand, counting down.
CGATGCCCGGTAGCGGTGGCAGAGATGTGTGCGCGTTGAGTAGGTCGTAATTCTGCTGATCTTGATCGGCATACAACCAGGCAGCCTTGTTGAGCTCGGCACCCATCTCCCCGCAATTGACGGACAGGTGAACCTGCCGAGTGCGTGTCATCTCCTGGAACCGTGCGAGATACGGCTGAAGTCGCTTCAAAATCTGCCCGACCACGTTCTCGCCGAGGCCCGCGTTGTCGAGCAAATAGTGGTGACTGGCCAGGGTGTCGGCGCCGATGCGATCGAGAAGATTCCCGAGGCCGGCGATTTCCGAGGATCTGGCGATCAGCGGTTCGGTCACTGCGTCGCGCTCCTTCTCAGTGACGAGACGAGGCCGTCGACGTCCTCATCGGTGAGTGCGTTCTCGACATCACGGTCGGCGAGCACGACGAAGACCGCGACCTCTGCCGTGGCGAAACCGGTAGTGGTGACAACGTCGAATGTCGCACGAGGAGGAGGGCAGTACGGCGAATCCGGTATGTCTTCCACCAGGGCTGTGTAGCGGACGGCCGGGACTCCGTCGACCTGTAGATATTCGGGGTCGCTGATCTGAACAGTGGGTGCCAGTGACCCGTCTTGGTTGGTGAAGATCATCGACGCTTTCTGCGCCTCTTGATAGGCGAGGACCGTCAAGTCCCCGGTGCGGCGACCGGTCATTCCGCTGATCGCCGAAGACTCGAACTCACCGCCTTCGCAATCGAATCGACCATGGAGGCCCATTGCGCCGTACGTTGCGGTCGATCCGTCCTCGCCGACCCATTCGGAGAATCCGTCATTCCAATTCTCCCAGTCCGCAGGAATGTCGTAGGTCCAGCCGAATTTCGTGGCGATGGGCTGCGGCTGCCCGTCGGGCACCTCGATTTTCGGTGGCGGTCGGTTCATCGACGGAAACCCCGGCGGCAGGGGTGGCGGGGCGGTCGCCGAGCCCGTGGGGTCCGGCGACACCGGCGGAAGAGCCTGCACGCCCTTGTACGGTTCCGGCACCTCCGGTGCCAGCTGCGGAATTGCCCACATGAGGCCGAACAGCAGCGCTACCGATGCCGCGAGACGAATCAGAATTTTGCCGAGACCCATTGACGTACTCCCCCCGAAGTCGAACAGAAGCTAGCACGCGTGGCGGACAAGATCGGCCGTCGCTCGAATCGACCACGTGAGCGGTGCAACTGTTGCTCCACTCGACGGTCTCGTCGCCGGGATCCTCACCGCGGGGGCGTCGAGTGGAGCATCCCGTGCAGCGACACCCTCGCTGGAACGGTCTGTGGGCCGCGACAAGAACGGCCCGCACGAGTATCCACCGGTAAAGTGCCTGTTCATGAGAATTCTCGTCACGGGTGGGGCCGGGTTCATCGGCGCGAACTTCGTACATCAGACCCTCGCGCAGCGTCCCGACTCCCAGGTCACCGTGCTCGACAAGCTCACCTACGCCGGCAACAAGGCCTCCCTGGACCCCGTCGCCGATCGCATCGAGTTCGTGCACGGCGACATCGCCGACGCCGATCTGGTCGACCGCCTCGTCCGCGAGACCGATCTCGTCGTCCACTTCGCCGCCGAATCCCACAACGACAACTCGTTGACCGACCCGTGGCCGTTCGTGCACACCAACGTCATCGGCACCACCACCTTGCTCAACGCGGTCCGCGAACACGACGTCCGCTATCACCACATCTCCACCGACGAGGTCTACGGCGACCTCGAACTCGACGACCCGGCGAGATTCACCGAATCGACCCCGTACAACCCGTCGAGCCCGTACTCCTCGACCAAAGCGTCGAGTGATCTGCTGGTGCGTGCCTGGACCCGCTCGTTCGGCGTCCGGTCCACCATTTCCAACTGCTCCAACAACTACGGCCCGTATCAGCATGTGGAGAAGTTCATCCCGCGTCAGATCACCAACATCCTCAGCGGCTCCCGCCCCAAGCTCTACGGGGCAGGTCAGAATGTGCGCGACTGGATCCACGTCGACGATCACAACAGCGCCGTCTGGGCCATCATCGACGGCGGCCGCATCGGCGAGACCTACCTCATCGGAGCCGACGGCGAAGCGAACAATCGCACCGTCCTCGAAGCGATCCTCGAGGAAACCGGCAACGCCCCCGACGCCTTCGATTTCGTCACCGACCGCCCCGGCCACGACCTGCGCTACGCCATCGACTCGACCAAACTCCGCACCGAATTGGGTTGGACACCAACCTATGTCGACTTCCGCGCCGGCCTGAAAGCAACTGTCGACTGGTATCGCGACAACGAGCAGTGGTGGCGACCGCAGAAGGACGCCACCGAAGCCACCTACGCAGCCAAAGAGTCCGTACTGCCCTGAGGCGGGGCCTAGCTGCTGCGCGACATCCGGTGGCGCAGCAGCAGATACACCGCACGACGCATGAACGACGTCATCAGAGCCTTGGCGTTTCCGATGCGTACGTCGCTGTCGGACAGCAACGTCGGATCGCTTGCCTGCAATGAGCGGTGGAAGTCCGCGGCCTGACGGGCCTGCTGGGTGGCCAGCTCGACGCTCCACTGTCCCGAGTTGATGCGGAACGACGCCAGCGGCTGTGGAATGGCAACGATGTCGCCGCGCAGCGCTACGGCGATGAAGGTGGCCTGGTCGATCAGATACGGATGACTGTTGTCCCACAGTCCGACTGCGCGCAGTTCCGAGAGCTTCATCATGACGCCGCCGGGTTCACCGAAGATGTTGGCTCCGGCCCGTACTGCCGTTCTCGCGGCAACTCGACCCGAGACAGTTCCGTGCAGTCCGCCGAGCCCGCGGGCGGCAATGACAGTTTTGCCGTAGGCGTCGATCAGCGTTCGCTGCGAAGCGACCAGAACGGCGGTCGGGCTGTCGTCGAAAGCCTGTACCTGGGCGGCGAGTGCAGTGCGGTGGATGGTGTCGTCACCGCACACGAGTTTGAGCAGCTCGCCCGACGCTTCCTCGGTGACGCGATTCCAGTTGGCCTGTGCCCCGCCGCCCGCGGGTGTGGTGAGAACGCGGATGCGCGGGTCGTCGTACTTCTGTGCGACGGCGAGGGTCCCGTCGGTCGACGAGTGGTCGGCAATGACCAGCTCGAAGTCCGTGAACGTCTGGGCGAGAATCGAATCGATGGTCTCGGCCAGATACTCGGCGTTGTTGTAGGCAGGGACGACTACGGAAACACGGGGGGTCATGGTGTGGGGGCCTGACTCTTTCTGCGAAACGAGAAGTCGCGGTAGCCGAAGAAGCTCACGACTGCCATCACTGCTGTGACGACCAATTGTGATGGGATGGGCGGGAAGTGGAAGACGGACACGGCGATCGTCATCAGGGAGATGTTGGCGACGAACGCGCCGAAGTTCACGACGAAGAACCTCAGCAGATCACGTAGGAAGTGACCCCGCACGCGGAACACCAGGTATCGGTACATCGCGAACGCGCACAGCACATTGCAGAGATAGCCGAGCACGATCGCGGCGTGGTATCCGTACTGCTCACCGATCAGCAACTGCCACAGGATGAACCATGCGGTACCCAGTGCGGTGTTGACACCGCCGACGAGCAGAAACGCGATCTTCTGATTCTTGACGATGCGCATCAGCGGCCCCGGCGCGCCGTTCATGCCCGCCGGGGGAGCAGGAGTCTGTGGTTCGGTCATCGACCGACCCCCAATGCTTGACGCGTCGCGAACAGGGTCGACGCGATGCCTGCGGGCAACGTTCGGTGAGTTCGTCGATCGATCTGTGGCCAGACCGTCGACCGCAGCCGTAGATCGCGACCTTGGAACACCGCGAGCGGGGACGCCGCCAGCACCACGTTCGGTCGACGCCGGAACACCGTCCGGCACGCTCCGAGTATCGAGCCGATGGTGACGGCCTCACCGGAGGCGAAGATCTTGATCGTCGGCGAGAGTCGTTGTGTGGCAGACAGGGCGAGGGTGTCCGCAACCATCTCGGCCGCGTCGGACACGTAGAGGTAGTCGCGCAACGTATCCATCGGCACGTATATGGATACAGGTGAGGCCATGAGGTATCCGCGGCACAGGTGCGAGATGAGGCCCTGCGGTTTCGCGAGGTTCTGGCCCGGCCCGTAGAGGTTCGCGAACCGCCCGATGGCCACGTTGATGCCCGTGCGTTCACCGAACTCGGTTGCGATGGCCTCGGACTCCAGCTTCGCGAAGCCGTAGTCGCCCAACGGAACCGGGTTCGTTCCCTCGTGATGCGGGGCACCGGTCGAGCCGGCGTAGACACCGCCGGCGGACGAGGCGAGGAACACGGTTCCGGCGCCCGCACGGTCGGCGGCGATGGCCCCGATGCGCGCCAGGACGGCTCGGATCAGATCGTTCTCTTCGGCGAACTGCGCTGCGCTGGTTCCGTTGACACCCGCGCCCGCGGCCCACACGACGTTCCACACACTGTCGGCACATGAGTCGAAGAATTCCGAACAGCGCTGCAGCAGTGCCTGTTCGGCAGACGCCCTGTCCGACCACGGGATGGTGCTGGTGTGCACCCGGTGCCCGCGACGACCGGCCTCTCGGGTCACCGCAGCGCCGAGTAGTCCGCCGCTGCCGACGACCCACGTGTGCGTCGCGGTCACGCCGGCGGTGCAGGTTCGGGCGATGGCGCAGTACGACCGAGCGGCCCGTTTCCGGGATCGGTGACGATCAGGTACGGCGGTTTGCCCATGGCGGTCTTGACGTTGACGCCCACGTATTCGGCCACCACACCGAGGGAGAACAGCGTGGCCCCGAAGCCGAACAGCAGAATCACCATCGTCGACGCCCACCCTCGCACCTCGGCGCCCGAATCGAAGACGAAATACGACACCAGCACGTACGCCACCAGAACGAGTCCGAGCAGCGCGAACGCGATGCCGATGAAGCTGACGAGCCGCAGGCCCTTGGTGCCGCTGGAGAGCACCATCCGCCAGAAGTGCGAGAGCAAGGTGCGCAAGCGGTAGCCCGATCGACGGTCCACCTCTTCGCGCAACGCCACCGGGCTGGTCGTGACGTCGCCCGCGATCCACCCGAGTGCGATATCCAGGTACGCCTCGGAACCGGCGTAGGCGGCGACGGAGCGGCCGACCTCACCGAGCACCAGGCGGTAGCTCTGATAGTCGATGGTGTTGTCACCGGCCAGCGCCTTGGCGATCAGCCACTTCGAACCCTTGGAGGCTGCGTTGCGCCACATCCCGTGCGGTGCGACGTTGGTCGGTTTGGCGTAGACGACGGTGGACTGCTGGTCGAGGGCGGTGTCGAGCATTCCGCCGATGGCGGCAGGGTCGTGTTGGCCGTCCTCGTCCATCGTGACGATCCATTCGCCGCCGCTGGACGCCATGCCGGCGAGGGTGGCGGGGTGCTGACCGAAATTTCGGCTCAGCCACACCCCGCGAACGAACGTGTGCGCAGAGGTCAGACGCCGAATCACCGCAGCGGAATTGTCGGGTCCGTGATCGAAGACGAGCAGAACTTCCTCGACGATCATCGGCCGTCCGACCGGAGTATGTGTCACCTGCGTCAACGGAATGATCTCGTCGATCAACGCACTGAGGGTCCGCTCACCTTGGTAGACCGGAACCACGATCGAGATGCGGTGCGGATCAACAGCAGCAGCGGCGGACATCACGAGGTCTGAGCCTATCTGTTCGACGTCCCTGCGCCGAACTCCAGATAACTCGAATTTCTGCGTCGTCGCACATCGAGCACCACCAAACCGGCCAGCAGCATCACCCCGCCCGCCATCGCGGCCAGTCCGAGACGTTCGCCCGGCGGCCGGAAGGTGATGTGCAGATCTGCGTTCTCGGTACCGGGCGGCAGGTCGACGTAGAGGAAGATGTCGGCCAACCCCTTCGTCTGCAGCTCTTCACCGTTCAGGGTTGCGGTGTAACCGGGCCAGGCCAGACGCGAGAACACGACGCTGCCGCCGTTCGGTGCGCTGACGTCGACGTGCTCGGAGTCCGGGTCGGAGGATCGGGGTTCGGCCGTTGCGTCGACAGTCGCGACGACGCGTCCCGACGTGGCGGGAATCAACCCGTCGACGCGTTCGAGGACGTAGATCTGTCGCGCGGACGCGGGCGTGGGAGCTGTCACCCACATCCAGCCTGCGGGTGCGGGGCGGGAGTTGGCGAGCGGATACTGGTTCTTCTGCAGCACGATTCGATCGAGTTGCATCAGGTCGGCGTAGGTCTTGCCGGTGTACGGCTCGATCTCGAACACGCGCCGGAAGGCGTCCTTGCAGGTCGATCCCTCGTGCTCGAAGCACAGCAGGTTGGCGAAGTCGAGATAGCCGACGGGAGTGTAGGCGTTGGCGTAGTCCAGGCCCATGATCTTGGCGGAGTTGCCGTACACCTGGGAATCCCACGGCAACCGAGGGTCGTCGGGTCCGTCGGCTTCGGTCTCGGTGAGCGCACGGCTGCCGAGTTGCAGAGTCGCGCCCTGCCACTGCGGGAATTCGGCCTTGGCCTCGGACTGTGACGCCGGCAGCCACCACTTGGCGAACGGCGGTTCGTAGGTGGCCACCTGGTACATCGCGACGGGCGCGATCGTCACGAGCAGCAGTGCCGCGGTGGCGCGGGTGGAGAATCGGTGGGCCAACAGCAGAGCGAGCGCGCCGACGAGCAGGATCACCAGCGCAGCGAGGACGTGGCGACCGAAGAACTCCGGGCCCGACGAACCGGCGCGCAGCAGCAGCACCAGCGTCAGCAGGCCGGCCGCGAGCAGCCGTGGCCGCAATCGGTCGAGAGTTCCGTACCGGCTGATGAGAGTGACCACGAGAATCAGCGCGATGAGGGCGACGAACGGCAGAATGCGGGCGGGCCAGCGGATCGGTCCGATGTCGCTGGGGCCTGCGGTGAAGATCAAGGCGAACGCCAGCATGATCAGCGGGGCTGCCAGCTCACGCAGAGCGGTGGGCACCCGACGCCATGCGATGAACGCCAGCGCGGGCACCACGAACCAGGCGATGTACGTGACCGGTGATTCGGTGGTCTCGCCCGCCCAGGATTCGATGCTCGTCACGGCGGTCGGGATGCTCGCGGTGAGCGATTCCGACCACGGTGCCGTCAGGAAGTTGTCGTTGAAAGTGCCCTCGTCGCCGCTACGCCAGGTGACCGCGGACGTCAGCACCCCGGGCAGGAAGGTGACGGCCCCGCAGGCCGCGGCAGCGATGCCGACCGCGCACACCTTCAGTGCCGGACGCCACAGCCGCTGGAACAGTCGTTCGCCGATGGCGACGGATCCGATCATCACTCCGGCCATCACCGCGGCGTGGACGTATCCCACGCTGATGGCGAGGTAGAGGAAGGCGAACGGCACGATCGGGCCGGACCGGCCGCGGGCGTAGGACACCGAGCTCGCCCACGCGTTCATGATCCACGCCGTGCCCATCAGAGCGGTCACCCAGGACGTGTTCTCGAAGAACAGCGTGAAGCCGACGAACGGTGCGCTCGCGCCCGCCACCGCGGCCCAGTGGGCACGTGCCCCGTAGACGAGGGCGACGCGGTAGACGCCCCAGGCCAGCAGGATCGAGAATCCGAGTTTGACGGCCGTCGCGAGTAGTACCAGGTTGTCGATCGACGGCGAGATGTAGTTGATCGCCATTTGGACGGGGTTCCACAGCCCACCCTGCCCTTCGACCGGGTAGTTGCCCGCCATCCACTGATCGAGCACGAGCGAGGGGAAGTGCCCGTCGCGCATGATGCGCCCGAGCTGGAGCCAGTTGGGTACAGCACCCGATTCGGTGTCGTCGATGTAGAAGAAGCGGGGATCGACGCTGAGCACCAGGAGATAACCGAGGATGACGACTGCAGCGACCGCTGCTCCCCACGCGAGGCGCTCTCCCCTGCTGTCTTGCAGGGCAGCGGGCGCGATCTGTGTATCCGTGGCGGGCAAGGTCAACTCCGTGAGTTCGGGCAAAGACACTCGACTGTATCTCTCGCCCTGCTCTCGAGCCGAAACGTCGAGCCGCGCAACTCCGAGGTGTCGGAAGACCCACGGCTATTGCGAGTGATCACTCTCTAAGTTAGAGTTTCGTCATCCTATGACGGAGGTCACATGAACCCGAATATTTCGTTCGACGTCGTCATCACCGGCGGCACCGTCTACGACGGATCCGGCGGTCCAGGAGTGCGTGCCGATGTGGGCATCGTCGACGGCGTCGTGCGGGCCGTGTCCTCCACTCCGCTCGAGGCGGGCCCGGCGACCGAGGTGGTCGACGCCACCGGCAAGTGGGTCACGCCGGGCTTCGTGGACGTGCACACCCATTACGACGCGGAGGTGCTCGTCGGGCCGGGGCTCGAAGAGTCCGTCCGGCACGGGGTCACGACGGTTCTCCTGGGCAACTGTTCGTTGTCGACGCTCTACTCCACTCCGGTCGACATCGCGGATCTGTTCAGTCGGGTCGAGGCGCTGCCGCGCGATCATGTGCTCAAGGCCGTCGATACGCACAAGACGTGGACGAGCCCCGACGAGTACATCGCAGCACTCGAGCGCCTGCCCCTCGGCCCCAATATTGCTGCTTTGGTTGGTCATTCGGATCTACGCGCACACGTGATGGGCCTGGACCGCTCGACCGATCGCAGTCAGAAGCCCACCCGCGAGGAATGGCATGCCATGTCCGACGCGCTCGAGAAGGCGCTCGACGCCGGGCTGCTCGGAATGTCGACCATGACGAACCCGTGGGACAAGTTGGACGGCGATCGATACCGGTCTCGTTCCTTGCCATCCTCGTACGCGCACTGGAGCGAATTCCGTTCTCTGCACAAGATTCTGCGTCGACGCGGTCGGTTGTTGCAGAGCATCCCGAACCTGAACACCAAATACGACATGCTGTTCTTCCTCGCCTCGGCCACCGGGATCGGGCGCACTCCGCTCAAGATCTCGCTGCTGGCCGCGGCGGACGCGAAGGCGTCGCCCTGGATCCATCGCGTCTTCGGCCCGCTCGCTCGCATCGTCAACGGACCGGGCAAGGGTCAGTTCCGCTGGCAGCACCTACCCACCACGTTCGACGTCTACTCCGACGGCATCGATCTGGTGGTGTTCGAGGAGTTCGGTTCGGGCCGCGCCGCGCTGCATCTGCGAGAAGAGTTGGGCCGCAACGAGTTGCTCTCGGACGAGGCCTACCGCCGCTGGTTCCGTGCCGATTTCGAGAAGAAGTTCAGCTCGCGCGTCTGGCATCGGGACTTCGCCGACGCCGAGATCACCGAGTGCCCCGACGCGTCGGTCGTCGGCAAGAACGTCGCGGAGGTCGCGGCCGAGCGCGGTGTGCACGTGGTCGACGCATTCCTCGATCTGGTGGTCGAGCACGGCCGAAAGCTACGCTGGCACACCACTGTTGCCAATCATCGCAAGCGGCAGATGGACAAGCTGATCAACCAGCCCGGGGTGACCGTGGGATTCTCCGACGCCGGCGCTCATCTGCGCAACATGGCGTTCTACAACTTCGGCATCCGGTTGTTGCACCGCGTGCACGACGCGCAGCGCGATCGTAAGCCGTTCATGACGGTCGAGAAGGCCGTGCACAAGCTCAGCGGCGAGTTGGCCGACTTCTACGGTGTCGATGCCGGTCATGTGCGGGTGGGGGATCGAGCCGACATCGTCGTGATCGATCCCGAGGGCCTGGACGAGGATGTCCTGGCCTACCGCGAGGAGATCATGCCGGAGTTCGGTGGCCTGAGCCGAATGGTCAATCGCAACGACCGCGCTGTCACCGCCACTCTGATCGCGGGCCGAGTAGTGTTCTCCGGCGGCACCTTTGCGCCCTGGTTCGGGGTGTCGGAGCGGGCAGGTAGCTTCCTGCGGGCAGGCACCCCAACGGCTCCTCGTCGCCGGGAGCGTGTGTGAGCCCGAGTCAACAACAGCGTCGGACCGAGACCATCGGAAAGTTGCTCGACGCGACGATCGTGTCGTTGTGCGAGAAGGGATATGCCGCAACCAGTGTCAGTGAGATCGTCGGCCGTGCAGGGGTGTCGTCGGGTGCCATGTTCCGGCATTTCGACACCAGGCTCGATCTGATCGTCGCCGCGGCGGACGAGGTTCGGCGACGCCAGTTCGTGGAGTTCCGTCATGGGCTGTCCGGTTTCGGTAGCGCGTCCATCGAACATTGCCTCGAATTGCTCAGAGCTGCGTGCCGCGCCCCGATCAACGGTGCCTGGTACGAGCTCCTGACTGCCGCGCGCAGCGACAGCGAGCTGCGAGAGAGGCTGCAGCCCTTCACTGTTCGTTATCACGAGCAGATCGCCGAACTTGCTCGCACGCTACCGGTGGCCGGTGTGATCGATCCACGACAGCTCGAGACAGTGATCTTCACCGTGGTCCACCTGCTCGACGGCGAGGCATTGGCAGCTGTGGTGCATCCGCAACCCGAGCAGGAGGCCATGCGGTTGAAGATGATTGCTCACCTGCTGCGCGGAGGCACTCTGCACGCTCTGAGCGACGTCGGATGACCCACTGGACGGTGCGCATATCGGGTGCCGAGCTTCCTGTCTTCGAATACGGGAACCCGGCTGCGCGCTCGACCGTGCTGCTGGTGCACGGCTATCCCGACAACCGTCACGTGTTCGATCCGCTGATCGCCGAACTCGGCGACGCGGTTCGAATAATCGCCTACGACACGCGGGGCAGTGGGGCGTCCGCGCTCGAGCCCGCCGCGGACGTGTCCATCGAGCAGCTGGCGCGAGACGTCTTCGCGGTGGTCGAGTCGATTCCTGAGCTCACCGGGAAGGTGCACGTCTTCGCCCACGACTGGGGGTCGGTCCAGCTGTGGGAGGCGATGGCCTCGCCTCGGGCAACCACCGCCTTCGCGTCGTACACATCGGTGTCCGGACCCAGTCTGGATCACCTGCGGCAGGTGGCGCGGGCGCGGTTGGTGCGGCCGCATCGATGGCCATCGCTGGTCGGGCAGTTGGCCCGGTCCTGGTACGTCTTCGGGTTTCATGTTCCCGTTCTGCGCAGCCGCGTGCCGGATTTGTTGGCGCGACTGAATGTCGAGGGTGAGCCGACTCCGACGGTGGCCGACCAACAGCGCGGCATCGGTCTGTACCGGGCGAACGTGTTGCGGCGTGTGCTCCGCGGACCCGACCCTCGATGCGACGTGCCGACCACAGTGGTCGTACCGACCCACGACCGCATGCTGTCGACGAACCTGACCGACGGTCTCGATCGATGGATCCCACAGCTGCGCGTCGTCCGAGTCGATGCGGGCCACTGGTGGCCGTACACGCACCCTGCCGATGCCGCTCGCGTGCTGCTGGAACAGGCGTGGGAAGCGGGGTAGACGTCGACTACTTGCCGAACAGCCTTGCCCAGTTGGACCGGTCCGTCATGGACTCGAACTCACTGCGGTAGCTGTCACGTATTCGTGGAGCCTGGGACCGCAACTTCCATTGCGCACGGAGACCCCGGACGAGCAGTTGCTTCATCAGTTCGGCGTTGTGCCGTCGAACGCGAACGCCTTCCTGAGAGGCGTCGGTCACGACGGCATGACCGAAGAGCGAGACGTGCCACCAGTGCGCGTCCCGACTCGCGATAGCCACGGGATGCGGGTTGACGCGTCCGCGCAGCTGCTGCAGCAGGCGTTTGGCGAGGACGAGGCCCTCCATGCTCGGCCACGGCGCTGCGCTGGCTATCTGGTAGTCGGCGCTCTGGAGGTCCGGTGCGTGTGCAGCGGAGTGACGCACGGTCTCGGCGTAGGAAGCGCGTTCGCGCCTGATCATGCTGGCTGCCTCGACGCCACCGTCGGCGAATGCGGCGGGACCCTCCATGAAGTCTTCGATGGCTTTGATCTGTGTGAACGCCAGTCCGTATTGCATTCCGACCAAAAACTTCAGTAGATCGCGGGACAAGCTGCGAAACAGTATTTTTCCGTCGAATTCACTGTGCAGTGCAGCAGTCAGAAGGCCGTTTCGGATGTTGAAATACCGATGCCACTCGTCCCAGTCCTTCCAGGAGAAGTCGGCGTGCCATACGCCGGCCCCGGGAAGAGTCACTGTGGCGAAACCATTTCGAGACGCGCGAAGTCCGTATTCGACGTCATCCCATTGAAAGAAGAGCGGTAGGGGATAGCCGATTCGGGAGATGATCTCGGAAGGAATCAGGCATGTCCACCAACCGTTGTATCCGGCGTCTACACGGATTTCCTGCTTCTTCTTCACAACGCTGGCATTGACCAACGCATTGCTGGACGGAATTCCTACTTTGGGACCGTTCAGATCCGCATGTTCAGCACCGACAAGAACGCAGTCGGGGTGGAACAACCCGAGCATCTGCGCTCCGACAATTGCCGGCTCTACGGTCATGTTGGCGAAAGCGTTTGTGCGCAAGACTGTCTCGGGCTCGCACAAGATATCGTCGTCCATCAGAACGACATTGGCGTGTTCCGCGCCGACAACGTCGGTCACCTCGTACATGCCTCGGGTGAAGCCGCCCGCACCCCCGAGGTTGGGTTGGCGAATGTAGACGAGCTTGTCCCCGAGTCGCTCTGCCGTGGCTTTGAACTTCTCGCGCTTCTCGACGAGGTCGGTACCCTGATCCACGACGTACACGGCGTCGAGCCCCTCGATGACCTGACTGTCGTTCCCGAGCGACGCTACGGTGTCAGCGCACTCGTCTGCCCGATTGAAGGTGCACACCACCACAGCAGCAGGACGAATTTTGTTGGGCGACGGCACATTCCACGTCAATTGAGAAACCGTCAGGGCAAACCGGTCGGTGTCGAAACGAAGCCACAACGCCCCACCATCGACAAAGCGATCGAGTGCACCTGACAGTTCGGCGGTCCCTGCGCCCTCGATGTCGATCGCAGCGACCGTCCGGCTGCGTCCGTCCGCATCGGAAGCCACCAGAGACACTCGTCCGGAGCCGTTGTACGTGAATGTCACCTGAACCTCGGTGACGGCGGTCCATCGTTGCCAGTAACTCGCCGGAAATCGCCCGAAATACGTATTGGTGTCGGCTTTGGCGTTGGGCTCTATCGATACCTCGAACCTGGACCGATGAGCTCTGCCGGAGCCCACGTGCAAGTACAGATCATCTCGAATGAGGGTGGACGGGCCACCGAACAGGCCACGTTGAGCGACCAATCGGGCCTGCGGGTCGTGTCCGACCAGACGCGCCTCCACATGTGCACTGTCGCGTGCAATGTCCGGTGCTGTCTCTGTCATCAACGCTCCATCGAATATTGTCGCTCGTGCAGGTCCCTGCGACCCGACGCATCGATACTACATTTGGGCGCTCCCGTCAGCGGTGAGGCTACGAGGACCGCGGAGATCGACGCACTGGTGCCTTACGAATCCGTACGACGACCTGTTCGTTGTCGACCGTGTATCCCAGGTAGTCGAATTCGGTTCCGGTACGTGCCACGAATTCCGTCCACGCCCGGTACTCGTGGTTGCGCCAGCCGGGGAAGTTGAAGTACTCGTCGAACACGATGACGGTGCCCACGGCCAGTCGATCGGCCACCAGGTCCAGCACCGTGACCGTCGAGGAGTACAGGTCTGCGTCGAGGTGCAGGAACGCCAATTTCTCGTGGTGGCCCTTCAGAAATCCCGGAAGTGAGTCCTCGAACAACCCGGGAACAATCTGCGCGCCCGGCACTTCGGGAATGCTCTCCTGCTCGAACAGTCCTTTCGGAAAGCCGGTTCGCCAGGTCTCGGGTAGACCGGAGAACACGTCGAATCCGGCGACTACGGTGATGTCTTTACGCGACGCCAATTCTTCGGCGATGATCTCGAGCGTCGTGCCGCTGGCCACACCGAATTCGAGTGCCATACCGCGGATGGACACCTCGCCGAGCGCAAATCTCAACGTCGCGTGGGGCAACGGAAAGGTGGGAGCAGTCGACATCATTTCTTCGGCGAACTCGGCACTTTGGGCGGCGGCCTCGACCTCGGAAGCGAAATAGAGGTCGCGGCGCATGCGTAGCTCCAGCCCGCGCACAAAGCCGCGTAAATCCTCGATCTCACGCCGTTGACGTTCGAGAACGTCGAGCAATGTCGCCTGCTGATCGCTGGTCTGCTCGGCCAGCTGTGCGGTCTGCTGAGCCAGAACCTCGCCGATCGCTCGTTGAAGCTTCTCCCGTGCCGACGACTTGATGCGATCAGCGAGCTTCCGAGGTTCCGTCATGGGCACACGGTAGCGGTATCACGTGGGTGCGCGCACCCCTTGGCGGCAGCGTCAGGGCCTACGAAAGTGTTCCCGACGCCCCAGCCCGCGCAACCGGAACCACTCGGCCAGACCCTTCGGGTTCCGAGTGGTGATCAGGAAGAACCAGGTGAACCGAATCCACTCCTGCGGCAGCAGCTTTCGCATGCCCGGCTGCGACATCAGGTAGCCGCGATTGCGGTAGGTGAAGTAGCGCTTGGTCGCGTCCTCGGGGTACTGCGTGTGCATCCGGCCACCGAGGATCGGCTTGAACTCCTCGGCCCCGTTGGGGTGGACGTAGGCGGCAGTGAGGCACGTGCCGAACTTCAGCCCCGAACGCTGCAGTCGACGATGTACTTCCACTTCGTCACCGCGCACGAACAGACGGAGATCGGGCACGCCGACCGCGTCGATCGTCGACGCCTTGAACAGAGCGCCGTTGAACAGCGATGCGATGCCTTCGAGAAGATCGTCGTCCGGGTTCGCCGGGTCGATCAATTCCGATCGCAGTCGACGCCATTCGACGCCGCGGCGCAGCGGGAACGCCAACCGGTCCGGATCCTCGATGTCGCAGACGACGGGGGAGACCTCGTCGAGTCCGTGGGTGAGGGCACAGTCGTACAGGGTCTCGAGCACCTTCGGGCCCTCGGGTCGGCCGTCGTCGTCGGCGAGAAAGACCCAATCGGCACCGAGTGAGAGCGCATACAGAATGCCGAGCGCGAATCCGCCTGCGCCGCCCAGGTTGTGCTGCGAGCCGAGGTACGTCGTCGGCAGGCCGATCGACTCGACCAATTCACGCACGGCGGACTCGTCGGCATTGTCGACGACGACCAGATGATCGAGCGGACGCGTCTGCGCACCGATCACGTCCAACGACAGCGCCAACAACTCACGCCGCTTGTGCGTGACGATGACCCCGACGATCTTGTCGCTCACGTTCTCGATCCCCTATTCGTTCCGCAGGCTCCACTCACTGCCGGTCGTCCCGCTCGATCTCCTTCAGGATCTGCGCGACGTGGTCTCCCGCGTCGTCACCGTCGTACGCGCGCACCACGTCCTCGATGCCGCCCTGCTGCCGAATCTGGCCGTGATCGATCCACATCGCGGTATCGCACAGCTGAGCCAGGAATTCGTTGGAGTGGCTGGCGAACACCAGGATTCCCGAGCGCTTCACCAACTCCTGCAGGCGATGCCGAGCCTTCTTCATGAACTCGGCGTCGACGGCTCCGATGCCCTCGTCGAGCAGCAGGATCTCCGGGTCGATGCTGGTGACGACGCCCATCGCGACGCGCACGCGCATGCCCGTCGAGTACGTGCGCAGCGGCATGTCGAGGTAGTCGCCGAGTTCGGTGAAGTCCGCGATCTCGTCCATCTTCGCGAGCATCTGCTTGCGGGTCTGCCCCAGGAACAGGCCGCGGATGATGATGTTCTCGTAGCCGGAGATCTCGGGGTCCATGCCGACGCCCAGATCGAACACCGGCGCGACGCGGCCGCGGATGGTCGCGCTGCCTCGGGTCGGCTCGTAGATGCCGGAGAGCAGCCGCAGCAGGGTCGACTTGCCTGCACCGTTGTGTCCGACGAGTCCGACGCGGTCGCCGTCCTTCAGATTCATCGTGATGTTCTTGAGGGCCTCGACGACGACGACGTCGGAGGAGTTGCGGTCGATCGCGCCACCGGCCTTGCCGAGGAACGCCTTCTTCAGTGACCGCGTCTTGGCGTCGAAGATGGGGAAGTCGACGCATGCGTCATGGGTACTGATGCTGATGGACAACTGCTGACCCCTAAACCCAGTAGGGCACGCGGGCCCGGTACTTCTTGAGAGCGAGAATGGCCAGCGCCCAGCCGACGACGGTGAATCCGAGCACGATGTACCAGTGGTACGCCTGCTGATCCTCGCCGATCAGGGGGGCCCGGATGATGTCGAGGTAATGGAAGAGCGGGTTGATCTCGACGAGCTTGGCGCGATTCGCGGCCTCGCCGCCCATCTGCTGCAGGCCCGAGGTGGTCCACACGATCGGCGTCATGAAGAACATCAGCGTGACGAAGCTGCCGAGAATGGGAGCGATGTCGCGGTAACGGGTGGCGATGATGCCGAACAGAATGGACACCCACACGGCGTTGAGCAGGATCAGCACCAACGCGGGGATCGCGAAGACCACGGTCCAGTGCAGCCCACCCTCGGGCCAGAAGATCGCGATGATGATCACGTAGATCAGCATGTTGTGCCCGAACAACAGCAGTTGACGCCACACCAGCCGATAGATGTGCACGCTGAGCGCGCTCGGCAGTTGCTTGATCAGCCCCTCGTTCGCGACGAAGACGTCTCCGCCTTCGAGGATCGCGGCACTGATCAGGCCCCACACGATCAGGCCGACCGTGACGTGCGGCAGGAACTCGCGCAGATCGATGTTGAGCAGGACCGAATACAGCAACCCCATGGCGATGGCCTGCACGCCCGTGGCGATGGTGATCCAGAACGGGCCGATCACCGACCGGCGATACCGCTGCTTGATGTCCTGCCACCCGAGGTGCAGCCACAGTTCGCGCTGATTGAAACCGGTTCTCAGGTCGCCGAACGCGCGCCGATAAGTCTGTGAGTCCGAAACCGGAGCAGGCATCTGATCTCCTGCCTCGCTCTCGGGATCCTTCGCTGGTGCCGACACGACGGTCGACACTACCTGCAATCGTCTTCTCGGCTCACTCCGAGCGCGTCACAGGTACTGGCCGGTACCGCTGCCACCGTGACCGGTGCCACCTGGTGCGCCCATCACGCCGGGAGGCAGGGCGCCCTGACGCATCTGCTCGAGTTGGGCACGGGCGGCCATCTGCTGTGCGAACAGGGCCGTCTGAATGCCGTGGAACAGTCCCTCGAGCCAGCCGACGAGCTGAGCCTGGGCGATGCGCAGTTCCGCATCGGTGGGGACGACATCGTCGCCGAAAGGAAGCACCAGACGCTCGAGCTCGTCGCGGAGTTCCGGCGCGAGTCCCTGTTCGAGTTCGTGGATCGACGACTTGTGGATTTCCTTGAGACGGGTGCGGCTGGCGTCGTCGAGCGGTGCCGCGCGCACTTCCTCGAGCAGTTGCTTGATCATCGTGCCGATGCGCATCACCTTCGCAGGCTGCTCGACCATCTCCGACAGGCCCGATCCGTCGTCCGAATCTCCGTTCGCAGACGATCCGGCGGCGCGCGCAGCTGCGGCCGTGGCCTCCTCGCGGCTCAAAGCAAGCGGCTCTCCGTTGGGGCCGATCACAACGACGTGGTCCCCGGGGGCACTGTTCGACTCGGATTGGGTCATGTACCCATCTTTACGCGTCGCTCGTCGTTGCGCGATCGTCCGGGGCGATTATCCTGGTTCGGTCGTCGGGAACAGTGGAAGCAGGGAGGGATCGAGCGTGCGAAGTGGGCAACCGTTCCCTGGCGAAACAGGACGTGGAACACATGCTTTACCGGTCGGCGCTTAGAGTGTCCGGCATGGGGTACGACGTCGCACGGGTCAGAGGGTCCATTCCCTCCCTCGGCGACGGGTGGATTCATCTCGACCCTCAGCTGGGAATGTTGATTCCGGACCGCGTGTCGACGGCCGTCTCGACGGCTTTCCGGCACAGTGCGTCCAATCATTCGGCCGGCAATATCGCGGCCAAGCGGAGTGCCGCTCTGCTCGAATCCGCTCGCGCCGCAATCGCAGATCTCGTCGGGGCCTATCCGTCCGGGGTCGTCATCGGACCGGACCGCGCGACGTTGCTGTCGTGGCTCGCGGATTCGATGAGCTCGCGGCTCGGTCTGGGGACCGGGCTGGTGCTCTCGCGTCTGGACGAGGAAGCGAACGTGGCCCCGTGGCTGCGAGTGGCCAGCCGAACCGGTGCGCACGTGAAGTGGGCCGAAGTCGAAATCGATACGTGTGAGTTGCCCACGTGGCAGTTCGACGACCTCATCACCTCCACCACTCGGCTCGTCGCGGTCACTGCGGCGTCGCCGATCGTCGGTAGTGCGCCCGACGTTCGAGTCGCGGCTGATCTGGTGCACGAGGTCGGTGGGCTGATCGTCGTCGACGCCGCCGGAGCCGCCCCGTACGCCCACGTCGACATCAAGGAACTCGGGGCCGACATCGTCGCGATCGACGCGGCCGCGTGGGGCGGGCCGTCGGTCGGCGCGCTGATCTTCCGTGATCCGACGCTGTTGGAACAGTTGCCGTCGATGTCGCTGAACCCGTCGGCCAAGGGGCCGGAGCGGTTAGAGGTCAGCGCGCACCAGTACGCGTTGTTGGCCGGTGTGGTGGCGTCCATCGATTACCTGGCCAATCTCGACGACGCTGCGACGGGAACGCGTCGTGAGCGGCTCGAGCTGTCGATCGGATCGTTGCAGTACTACCACGACGGTCTATTCGACTACCTGATGAAGGCCCTGAACTCCTTGGATCACGTCATGGTGCTGGGCAACGCACCCACCCGTGTTCCCACCGTCAGTTTCACGGTCGAGGGAATGCCCGCGGTGAAGGTGTCCGAGCAACTCGCGCAGGCAAGAATCGGCAGTGTCAGCGGAGTCCACGGCGGCAGTCGGCTGCTCGACGCGTTGGGCGTCAACGACGAGGGTGGTGCCGTCACCATCGGTCTGGCTCCGTACACCACCCGATACGAGATCGATCAGCTCGTCAAAGCGCTCACTGCACTCGCCCTCTGAGAGCGGCTGCGCCGCACGTGAGCGGAACTTCGTAGCCCACTACGAAGTTCCGCTCACATCAGCGGGTCGGGCTACTGGATTCGCAGGATCACTTTCCCGATCGTCTCGGCCTCATCGAGCATTCGATGTCCCTGTGCTGCTTCGGTTATCGGGATCTCGGCGTGCACCACGGCGGTGACGCGTCCCTCGGAGATCATCGGCCACAGGTGTGCGGTCATGTCTGCGACGATGTTCGCCTTGCTCGACGGGCCGGTTTCGGGGCGGCCACGCAACCCGGCGGCGTGCACCGATCCGCGCTTGGCGAGGAGTTTGCCAAAGTTCAGCTCGCCTTTCACACCACCCTGCATGCCGATGGTCACGATGGTGCCGTCCATGGCCAGGGCGTCGAGGTTTCGATCGAGGTACTTCGCACCCATGTTGTCCAGAATCAGGTCTGCGCCGTGATCCTCGGTCTGCGAACGGATCTCGGCGACGAAGTCCTGGTTCTTGTAGTCGATCAGGATGTCGGCACCCAGGTCTGCGCACATGTCGAGCTTGTACTTCGATCCGGCCGTGACGGCAACGGTCACGCCCATCTGCTTGGCCAATTGGATTGCGTGCGTTCCGATTCCGCTACCGCCGCCGTGAATGAGCAAGACCTGTCCCGAACGCATGTGCGCGTCCATCACCAGGTTGGACCACACTGTGGACGCCACCTCCGGAAGTGCCGCTGCCACATGCAGATCGAGACCACGAGGGATGGGGAACAGCTGGGTGGCGGGCACGGCGACCTGCTCGGCGTAACCACCGCCGGCCAACAGGGCGCAGACCCTGTCGCCGACGTTCCAGCCGCTGACCCCCTCGCCGAGTTCGGAGATGATGCCCGAGCATTCGAGTCCGAGAATCTCGCTCGCACCCGGGGGCGGTGGGTAGTTGCCCTGACGCTGCATCAGATCGGCGCGGTTGACGGCGGTGGCCGAGACGTCGACGATCACCTGCCCGCGGCTGGGACGAGGGTCGGGAACCTCTGTCCATTCCATGACGTCGGGATCGCCGAACTCTTTCAGTGTGATGGCACGCATGTCTCCATAGTGCGCCTCCGGCGCAGTGGTGCGGTTAAGTGCCCTCTGGAGCACCCGGGAGTGGAGCCTGCGGAACGACCCGCAGGCAGAGTCGCACCACTACCGCAGGCACTCCTACAGGTCCCAGAGGTTGATTCCGAAGTCCTCGGCGTGCTGGTCGATCTGCGTGAGCTCGGCGTCGGTGAAGTCGAGATTGTCCAGCGCCGCCACGTTGTTCTCCAGCTGTTCGACGCTCGATGCGCCGATCAGTACCGAGGTCACCCGCGGGTCGCGCAGGGCCCAGCTCAGGGCGAGTTGGGCAAGGGATTGGCCGCGGGTCGAGGCTATGTCGTTCAACGCCCGAAGGTGTCCGATGTGGTCGTCGGTGAGCCAGTCCGGGTTCAACGACTTACCCTGTGCTGCTCGTGAATCCGCAGGAATACCGTCGAGGTACCTGTCGGTGAGCATGCCCTGGGCCAGAGGTGAGAACGCGATGACGCCCGCGCCCACTGCGTCGAGGGTGCCGAGTAGTTCGGGCTCGATCCAGCGATTGACCATCGAGTAGCTGGGCTGGTGGATCAGGAGGGGAACACCCGCGTCGGCGAGCAGGTCCGCCATCTTCTGAGTCCCCTCGGGTTTGTAGGAGCTGATGCCCGCGTACAGGGCCTTGCCCTGCTGAACCGCGCTGATCAGAGCGCCTGCAGTCTCTTCGATGGGGGTGTCGTGGTCGGGGCGGTGGCTGTAGAAGATGTCCACGTGGTCGAGTCGCATGCGCGTCAACGATTGGTCGAGCGAGGACAGCAGGTACTTGCGGGAACCGCCGAAACCGTACGGGCCGGGCCACATGTCCCAGCCTGCCTTGCTCGAGATGATCAGCTCGTCGCGGTATCCGGCGAAGTCCTCCGAGAAGATGCGGCCGAAGTTCTTCTCCGCACTGCCGTACGGCGGGCCGTAGTTGTTGGCCAGGTCGAAGTGCGTGATCCCGAGATCGAATGCGCGACGCAGGATCGCGCGCTGGTTCATCAGCGGTACGTCGTCACCGAAGTTGTGCCACAGCCCCAACGAGATCGCCGGCAGCTTCGGCCCGCGGGAGCCCACTTGCCGAAAAAGCATGGACTCGTACCTGTCGGCAGCGGCAACGTACGGCGGGTCGATGTTGGGGTCTGTCATACCTCGACCCTAAGGCGCGGTGCCGAACAGGGCCCCGAACCACGGCAACCTACTCGTGGGTAGATTTCCTGCCTAAGATGACACGCGTGACGGCCGAACCAGCCATTGGTCCCGGGGGGGACCCGCAGTGGCTCGATACTGCGGAAATGACAGCATGGCGCGCCTACATGGACGGCGGGCAACGATTGATGGGGGTGTTGAACAGGGAGCTGCACGACGGCCACGATCTGTCGATGGCGGAATACCGCATTCTGGTGATGCTGTCGGAATCGGACGACGGCTCCATCAGAATGAGCGAGCTGGCCGACGGTGTCCTGTCCTCGAGAAGTCGCCTGACGCATCAGATCAGGCGCATGGAACTGCAGGACATGGTGACTCGCAGCACCTGCGTCAACGACGGCAGGGGCGTGCTCGCGGTGATCACCGAGGAAGGCCGTCGGCGACTTGCGGAGGCGGCACCCACCCACGTCCGCGGCGTACGTCGGCACCTCCTGGACATCCTCTCGCCCCACGAACTCGAGGTGCTGGGTGACATCTTCGAGAAGGTCGACGCCGCGATGGACGCCTCCGGCTCGACACCGCTACGATGAGGGGCGGGCTATGAGGGGCGATTGGGTCTCGGGCCGCCGGGCCGTTTAAGATCGCACACGGAAGCGTGGCAGAGCGGCCCAATGCACTCGCCTTGAAAGCGAGAGACGTGTAAAAGCGTCCGGGGGTTCAAATCCCTCCGCTTCCGCCACCTAGCAAGGCCCTGATCTCACCGAACGGTGCAGGTCAGGGCTTTTTCTTTGTGGTTATGGTGGCTAACAACGCCCGGGTTGCCCACACCTTGCCCACAAGCGCCCCAGTAAAGCGAGTCAGGAACCAGCGACCGGCCAGCCTGCCGGGTCTCCGGCTAATGCGACAGACTCAGCGGGAATTGCGCACCGATCTGCAACAAAGCATGGACGAACCGGGGAATCGATCAACCCGCCTCGACGGCGCACAGCAGTAACTAGACGACGCGTAGGTGCCGTTCGGTCGGAACTTCACGCTCGGAATCGCTCAGTACCTCTGTCTCCTGGGCTGTCCGGAGTTCCACGCCGAAGGTCAGGGCGTGAACGTCGCTGATGGGCAGGTGGAGATCGTTGGCGATTGTTCGCGCCGTGATGCTGCTCGACCTATAGCGATCGAGTATCTGCGTGAAGACGCGCGAGATCTCGTAGGTCGGCATTCCGCCGGGCTCATCCTTGCGGAACCCGCGCTGAGACAGTTCGATGCAGCAGTGGCGGTAGGCCCACTCGGACATTCGGCCTGCTCTGTGAGCTGCGAACGCAAGTGCCATCGCCGACACCTTGAACTGACTGCGAGTCTCGATGACATCGTCAACGGAAGGGTTCTGCCGTAGGTATTCAAGGATGCTCGCGGCCGGCATCAAGAACTCAGATGCGAAAGCGTCGGCCTCGCGTTCCTGGGCGGTCGTCTCCTCTGATTCGGCGCTGTGCAGCACAAGATGTCCGAGTTCGTGTGCCAGGTCAAACCGGATTCTTTCTGGTGTCTTGCGTCTAGCGAGGAATACGTACGGATAAGTACCGCGCCAGACCGAGTACGCGTCCACTGCGTCGGCGAAGGGGGGCAGGCTATAGACCCTCACGCCGCGTGACTCACACAACTGGACCAGGTTTGGCAGAGGCTTCGTACCCAATCCCCACATACCCCGCAGGAGGCGCGCAGCCATTCGCGGATCCTCTCCCGCGAAGGACGGTAGGTCGACTTCGGGCAGGACAAAACGAGAAGAAATCCATCTGTCTATCTCGACACCAGAGATGCCGGCCGAAACGGCTGCCTCGCGCTCGCGTGCGGTCGCACGCCGAGCAGCACGAAACCTGACCTCAGACGACTCTAAGCTGGGTGCGCCTCCCCGGCCGAAGTACTCAACCGGAAAATCTAGCGATTCAGCTATTGACGCTGCGGCTGAGGCAGGAGCGCTCCCAGATTCGTACTTAGTGATCGTGCGTGGCGTGAGGCCGAGTTTTCTCGCCAACTCGGTCTTTGTGAGTCCGCGTCGCGCACGAGCGATACGGATCCGATCCGGATCGAGATAGGAACTATCCGGCCTCGACCACTCGGAAGTCGACATCCTGACCTCCTACGTCGAGCGGCTTCTTGCCTGGGATGTTCTGCGGTTCCCAGCTCGGAAGGATAACGCGCACACGCCATCCTGTGAACTGGCCAAGTGACTCGTCGAAGCCTAACGGTAGTGAGATCTCGCGCCTGATGGACCCCTCTGCGCGGTGATAGATCAGGAACCAGTTGCCGCTCGGCGGTGCAGACGAGTCCAAGGCTCCGGTATCGCCCCGCAGAGCCTGAACGGTGATCAACGACGCGGTCCCGTTTACAGCCTCGGCAGTTGAACGCCCCTTCCTCCGCGCGGCATTTGGGCCGCGAGGATGGTCGGCAATACCCGTGACGTCATCTCCGCCCACTGTCGACAACGTGTACTGCTTGTTCGTGTGTTTCGAGATGGGTCGGTTCTGGGGGTTCTGCGGCGACCACTTACCACCGTCGGCGAGGCGTTCTCGAAGGAGAGCGACGACCGTCATCCACCGACTGAGCCCTGCAGCTGTCACGGGGTAGTAGTTTGTGACGTTCCCGGCTGCGACCTCTCCCGCTTCGATGGCCTCCGTGATGTCGGTGAGGCTTATGTCCATTCTTTCGAGATAGCTGATTGCTTCATCCGGCCCGATGACGGTTGGCGGCTGCAGAGGTACGGGCTGAGTCATACGGTGTCTCGCTTCCGGTTGCGTCCTCATATTCTTGCACAAAACCGGAATATCTCCTGCTAGTGGGCCGGTGTGTCGCAACAAACCAGACAGCGGGTCCATTCGTACGGCTAGTCGATTCGGATCGGGACCGCAGGGGTTGCGGTCTACTCAGGCCTTGCTGTGCAGTAGCGCTGATACCGCCAGATCGAGCGCCTCCGCGACTGCGTCGAGGTCGTCGTCGAACAGATCGGCGTAAACATCAAGCGTCATCGCAGCGGACGCATGGCCGAGCATTCGCTGAAGCGCCTTGACGTTCACTCCCGCACTGATAGCAAGGCTTGCGGCAGTGTGCCGCAAGTCGTGAGGGGTGAGCCGAGGAACCCCGGACTTGTAAACAGCCCGTGTGAACCAGCCTGTAGACGACACAGACCGCCGGAGGTAGTCACCGTCGCGACCGGGGAACAAGAGGTCGCCGCGGCACTTTCCCTCGCAGACTCGCGCCAACTCGATGATCAGGAATCGTGGAACGGGAACCGACCGTGTCTTGTGAGATTTGGGCGTACCGACGTGGATCTGGTTGTCCACCTGGACGGCGTTCTCGACAACGTTCAAACGCCTGCGTAGTAGATCGAGATGTTGAACGCGCAGTCCGATTGCTTCGCCCCACCGCAAACCGCAGTACGACAGCAACAGGACCAGCACCCTATGTCTGCCGGCGGCGGCCGCAAGTTGGTCCACCTGTACGTGGTCGAGGTAGACGTGGGACTTCCTGGTCTTTCGTGGCAGATTTTCCACTCCGCGAGCGGGATTCTTTGCGAGTCGCTTGGCCTTGACGGCCGAGTCGAGAATCCCTGCGAGGACTCCGTAAGCCCGTATAACCACCGTTGCGCCTTTGCCCGAGCGGGTCAGGTCGGCAATCCAGCGCTCCACCGCGTCCAGGTCGATCTCATTTAGCCGCGTTGTCCCCCAACGAGGTTGCACGTGTACGCGCCAAGCTGTGTCAAGTGACTTGAACGTGGACGGTTTGACATCTACCTGTTTGCGAGAGAGCCAGCCCGCGCTGATTTCCTCCACTGAAACGATGCCCAATCTGTGAGGCACGTACTCGCCTCGCATCTTTTCAACTTCTACCGTCGCGGCGAACGCCCGGGCGTCGCGTTTGGTCTTAAAGCCGCGCTTGTCGGTCTGCTTGCGATCTGGCGTGCGGTAACGAACGCGATACCTCGTCCCATGCGCAGTGTCGTAGCTACTTACAGTCGCCACGATCGATGGCTTCTTGTAGTTCTGCCCGAAGTTGGCGCGCGATGCTCCCGCGTAATTGCGCGTTTGCGCCCTCTCCAGCGCGCGCATCGCGTTCGGCGGCAAAGCTCCGTCCCCACGTAACCGCGCATAGCTCCGCGAGACCGCGCTTGGAAAGCCCAAGACGTTTGCGGACGCGCTCTTCGGCGCTTCCTGATACGGCCAAGATGGCGGCTGCGGTAGATAACTCCCGCATTGTCGCCTCTCGCTTGACTCGTACCGCTCGAACCGTGCCTTCCTTCTTGACGGGGATCGTTAGGTCACGCCGTATCTGTAGGGAGGCTTCTGGAAATCGCTCAATCGACTTGCCGGAGAACCAGCCTGCTAGTTCAGTCCCGCTGACAGTCAAGGAGTCGTTGATATCGACACTCTCGGTCGTCGACAACAGAGCCGCTACGGTCACGTCGTGGCAACCCGCCTCAGACAGCGCTAGGCAAACCGCGATGAGTGTGGGTACTGAGGGGGAGGCTCGACCAGACTCGAAATCGGCGACCCGAGACTCCGTCCAAGGGAGCCCTACCCGCCGTGCCGACAGCGCAAATTCGTCGAGAGTCACACCTGCTGACAGGCGAAACCCTTTGGCGTTTAGGCCGATTAGCCGCGAGAGCGCAGACTGTTTACTGCTCATAACAGCAGGCTACGTCGTTCGACGTAGGTTGACAACTCATGACTAGAAGCGCAGTATCAAGCATCGTCGAATGACGAAGCATGAGGAGACGAAATGGACATAGGTTCAAGACTTGCTACGCCGCGTGAGGTTGCTGACTTCATCGGCACCACTGTCGCGGGCATGGCGCAGATGAGACACCGAGGAAACGGTCCCGACTTCGTAAGAGCTGGGAATCGAAAAGTCATGTATCGCTGGGAGGACGTTAACGGCTGGGTCGAGCGCAACCGCTTTTGCCGCACGGATCAGCACAGTTAGGAACTGAGTGGTTGAGGTCCTATTAGCTGCTCAGTACCCCTAAACCGGAAATGCCCCCGCCTTGCTGTTCGAGCAGCGAGACCACGCGGGGGCCCGGTTCCCTACCGACAGGAAGGTCACCATGAACAAGCATAGGCGAGAACTCTCGCCCTACATCCTTGCCGGACTTGCGCTCATACAAAGGCTGCCAAGAAACCGGTGCTTTGTCCTTGCTGAAATTGCGGGAGATCTTCCTCATCCCGATCACAGCTATGAATCTGCTCGATTGATCGGAGAGGCCCGCCATCGTGGTCTGATCGTGCGCGCAGGATACGGTCCAGCGAGACGGCCAAGTTCGCCCCTAGCGCCCGCCAACGTCTGGCGTCGTACTCGGCAACGCTCTTACCACGGTGGTGATCGTCTTGGCTCCGAATAAGCAGGGCACCGCTGACGACGCGGCACAAAGGACGACCCAAGATCAGCAATTGGGTTCGATCTTCGTCTACTCGGAATGGCCTGAGCCTGCTGTCCATCCTGCGGCTGCGGCTGGGGACTCAGGCGAAACAGTCGCCGCGTCCCGCGGTGTGGTTCGTTCAAGTTCGACGGCGACAGTTCTTATGCGAATTGCGCTCGATCGCTACACGTTTGGCTGCACACCGGAGGGGTTGGCTTTCGCACGTGGTCCCGCCGGCCATGTTATTCGGCCGATCAAAGGCGGCAGGGGCGGTCTGCGGGCCGAGCTGGCACGTGAATTTTATCGACGCGAAAGCAAGATCGCCTCGTCGTCAGCACTCACAGACGCTGTAGCAACCCTCGAAGGCATCGCAACTGACGGGCCCGTGGTGAACGCGTACCTTCGGACTGCTGAATACAACGACGCGGTTTACATCGACCTGGGTGATATCGACGAGTCGGTCATCGTTATCCAGGCAGGCGAGTGGTCACTGACTCGCGAAAATGTGCCGGTGCTGTTCCGTAGGACAGCCTTGACCGGCCAATACTCTCCGCCGACCACAGATGGCAACCTTGACAGCCTGTGGGCGCTCATTAGCATCGCGCCAGAGGACAGGCCACTCGTCCTGGCGTTCATGGTCTCCGCATTGGTACAGCCGGACGTACCCCTGACGGCGCTCAGCGAAAATGCTCAACCTCGCTCAGTGAAAGTGCTCACCCGGTAGCGGTGATCACTGTAGCGGTTGGCGGGTCCCGGTGACGGCTTTGCGGAGCATTTCCGAGCGTGCGTTGTGGT
>NZ_JALGQE010000015.1 GCF_022810405.1 Rhodococcus sp. ARC_M5 | reverse complement strand
GGTCGAGTCACTGTGAGAGGTAACTCGTTCATCACTACGCGATGGCCCACCCACAACACGGGTACGACACGCCCGAGCTGCGGCTACGCCGCCTCACCGAATGTCCACCACCCCACGGGACTTACCCGAGCGTTTCGTTCACCTGGTCCCTCTGTCTCGGATTATGGCCATACGTGTAGAGCGGTTCTTACCGAAGTTGCGACCCAACCGGCACGTGCGCCAGGTTGGGTCGCATCCCTCTCCCGGGCGACACCCAGCCCAGACGGGCAGCCTTCAGGAGCGCTCCGGTTAGCCGAAGTATTCGACTAAGTTCGCAATTGCATTCACAGCACTGCATACTAAAATGCTGATTTTATACAGCGCTGTCAACGCTTTAGAACTCTTACTCTTTTTCTCTCGAGTCATTATTCAATGAAATCCTCCTAATTTATTTTGAGCGGTAAATGCAAAGTCGAAAACGCTTTAGAATTACTATCTCAATCTATTTATTATAGCATAAATAGGGCCGATAATCTTGAATACATTCACGCAGAAGCTCACGCACATACGCGAAATCTGAATTCGTCTGGGCCACTGCGTACGCTCTTGCCCATGCCGAGCGATGAAGTCGACCCACGCGAGAACCCGGAGTACGTCACCTTGTCGTCCGCTGCGAAAGAGTGCGGCGTCCGGGTGCAGGTTTTGCAGGAACTCGTTGCTGCGCGCGCACTGGTCGACGGAGTGGTGAGATCCCGGCGCGGACACATCTACATGCACGTTGCTCATGCTCCGAGCTGGACGCAGGTCGAGCAAATGCTTCTCAAGCTCTACACCGACCAGCTCGCAATCGTCGACCGAAGGGTGCGCACCATCGAGACCGAGGTCGAAGCGATCCGTTTCGACGTCAACGAGGCCCAGCAAGATCTGGACGGCCCACTCGGGGACGACCTTCGCGGCGCATCGCTTTTCCACTCGTACGACCGCGAAAACACGAAGACTCTGCACGGGGCGTTCGCCAAGCTGCAGACCGACGTCATGAAGCTCGAAACGCTCAAACGACACCTCACCGAGATGCGCGAAGTCTACTGACACTCCCTGAGTCATTCGAGCGCCGAAGGCTGCGACAGACCCGCGCCATGCGTTATGGTGAGCACGTTCGACCGTCGATGAGGGTCACGGTCGAGCGTCCATCCAGCAACAGCGCTGCACCACACCGTTTTCGGGTGTCGGTGTCTTCTGGCTGTGGGCTGGCCGACGCTCCCAGTGAAGGCCCTCCATGTCGATTCCTCACTCGCTCCCGCCGAGCACTCATCACATCTCGTTCACCACCGACGGTGGTGAACGTCGATGACCACACGCTCTGTCTCGATCGCGGAGCTGCAGCGCCGCTCGCAGATCGCTGCCGCCGCCTACGAACGCGGTCGCCGCGCCACTCTGGCTGCCGCCCGCCGCCGCAGCCTGGCCGATCGCGCGCACGTCCGCCGCGAGGAGATCCGTAGTCGGTCGCACTCCTACGAGCCGCGCAGTGACAGTCGAGCATTCGGGCTGCTCGATTCCGACGTGTCGTTGGTGCGGGCGGCGGCATATCTCGCTGCGGCCGGTGTAGCGCACGAGCTGATCACCGCGCAGACCTTCACCGATCCCGTTCAGCAGGAGTGGGCGGACGCCACCGTCGATCGCACTGCGGTGCACGAGGATGCGTGGCGGGAGCGGTTGGTCGACAACGGTATCGACGATGCGGCGCTCCGGCCGGGTCTGTCGCTGGACGTCCTGGAGTTGCCTGCCGAGCTCGATGGCCTCGACTTCGACGACATCGCCGAACACACCCTCGACGTGTCCTCCACCTCCGCCGCCGTCGAACCGCTACGTCTGGCCGATCTGATGCTCGACACACCGCGCCAGGAGCGTTCGTCGGACTCGGTCATCGACATCACCGACCGGGTCGCCCGCGTCATCGAAATCGACCGTGGCGTCGACACAGCCGTCGAAACAGGTGTGGACGCATGGTGACGAAGAAGGCGACCTCGCAGGGTGCCGGCGCGTCCTCGTCGATGCTGCCTCTCATCGCAGTCCTGCTCGCGATCGCGCTCATCGCCCTGGCTTACGGGTCGCTGTGGCTCGGGAACGCGTTCACCGACACCGGCCAGCAGATCCCCGGCAATCCGTTCGTTGCCCTGTTCTCCGTAGCCGGCGGACAGCTCACCTGGCCGACCGTCTCGACGGTGATCTTCGTGATCACGGTGATCATCGCCTCCGGTCTCACCGGGGTCGCCGCAGCGGCACGCGCGGCCGGAAGTGACAAGAAAGACGATGTCGACGCCAAGGCCCGACTGATGGGTCCCGCATCGAAGCTCAGTGGAGTGACCGGCAAGCAGGCACTCGAACGAGCGAAGAAACTGCGACCGGACCTCGCCGGCCGAGACACGCTGGACGACGCCGACATCGGGGTCATCGTCGGCCGCACCGTCCAAGGCAACCAGAGGGTGTACATGTCGTGGGAGGACATGCTCTTCGCCCTCGCCGGGCCTCGCATGGGTAAGACCGCGGCGCTGGCGATCGACGCCCTGTGCACCGCACCGGGCGCGGCATTGTTCACCTCGAACAAGCGTGACGGGCACGACTTCACCCGCCTTGTCCGCGAGTTGCTCGGCGCGGTGTGGCGGTACGACCTACAGGGGATCGCCGAAGGCCCCCGCACCGGCGACGACAGATTCTGGTGGAACCCGCTGCGCGCGATCGAGACGATCATGGACGCCCGCAAACTGGCCTCCTACTTCGCTGCCGCATCGAAGGACGATTCGGCCCGCGTCGATGCCTACTTCGACGGCGGAGCGCAAGAGCTATTGGCGCAGATGATGCTCGCAGCGGCGTGTGCGGACGGAGATCTGCTGCACGTCTACGGCTGGCTCTCCGACGAGGCGAACGAACTTCCCCAGCGTCTACTCGCGGTCCACGGCCACCACATCATCGCCAACCGGCTCAAGTCGACCAGCGAACTCAACCCGCGCCAGCGAGACGGCCTGTACGACATGGCCCGTCGATTCATCGGCCTGCTCGAGGAGCAGGCCTACGCGATTTCGGTTCTCCCACCGAACCGCCGCGACATCTCCCTCGAGGGCGCACCGGACACCAAGATCGGTGGATCGGTGCGGTACCCGCACTCGATGCGCGAGTTCGTCGTCGAGGACTTCGTCACCAGTAACGACACGCTGTATGCGTTGTCGAAAGAAGGCCCCGACTCGTCGTCGGCGCTGACCACTGCGCTGATCGGATCGATCATCGACGCCGCCCAGCGCGTCGCTCGCCGCAGCCCGCGCGGGCGACTTCCCGTGCCGATGCTCGGCGTCCTCGACGAGGCCGCGAACGTCTGCCGACTCCCCGAGCTCCCCGCCTGGTACTCCCACCTCGGATCGCAAGGGATCTGCGTGATGACGATCGTGCAGAACCTCTCTCAGGCCCAGAAGGTGTGGGGGCAGGACGGGGTCAAGCAGCTCCTCGATGCCGCGAACTTCCTCTGGTACGGCGGCGGTGTGAAGGACAAGAACACTCTCTCCGAGCTGTCGGCGCTCGTCGGTGATCACGACGTCGAACGCTGGTCGGCCTCCCGCAGCGGCGGGGTGTTCGACAGTGGGTCGTCATCGAAGTCGCAGTCCTGGTCCAAGGAGCCGATCCTTACCGTCGACGACCTCGCAGCGATCCCGAAAACCCGGGCACTGGTGCAGATCTCGGGCAATCGACCGGTGTTGGTGAAAAAGATGTATTGGTCCGACGGCCCCAACGCCGACGCGATCGATGCCTCGTTCGCGATGTACGGCATCCCCGACAAGGAGCAGATCCACGTCCCCGATCGAGTACACGCCACCGCCACCATCGACGACGTCGACGAGGAGCCGTTCCTGTGACCGCTGACGACGACTTCCCTGACGAGAACTTCCCCGGCGACCATCCCGACAACTCCGATTCCGATTCGGTTCCCGAGAAGGCTGCGTCGACGAAGTTCGCGAGCTTCGATGCCTGGTTCGAGACGTGGCTGTCGGCGATCGTGGCTCGCAAGCTCTCGTCGTCTGCCGGGAAGAACCGGGTGTTCTGCCCACGGTGGTTCGAGCATCCCGAGGTCGTGGTGCGTCTGCACGCACTGTGGACGGCATGGGAGGCAGCGTCCGCGGCCGAGGACGGGGCCGCGATGTCGGGGTGGTGGGTTCATCACGCCGACCCGCAGCTACGCACGATGCTCGATGCCGAGCACGGCCCGATGTACCTGTGCAGCCGTGACTCTCATCAGAAGACGCCGCCGATTCGGCTGAACCTGGTGCAGGCCCCGGCCGGCTGGTTCGACGAGCTCACCGGCTGAAAAACCTGACACAACCC
This sequence comes from Rhodococcus sp. ARC_M5, assembly GCF_022810405.1. Lineage (GTDB taxonomy): Bacteria > Actinomycetota > Actinomycetes > Mycobacteriales > Mycobacteriaceae > Rhodococcoides > Rhodococcoides navarretei. Next base: position 93,785 of record NZ_JALGQE010000015.1, on the reverse strand, counting down.
CTGACCCGAAACAGCCAGAAGCCCTGGTGGGTCCTGCATGACCCACCAGGGCCCTTTGTGGCCGGAGATTGCGCCTCCAGCCGACGACGACGTTAACGACCCCCACCCGGTCTCGGGTTGCGCGGGTCGCATACACCTCTCGCCCATCTTCAGGAGCGCACGCTGTGGCCAAAGATTCCGACAATTTCCAACTCGATTTGTTCGCCGAGACAGAGGACAGTGACACCCATGATCGACCCGATAACGCAGGACATCATGAAGCTCTACCTCCAGCATCAGGGGCTGCCGCCGGAGTTGAGCCCGACCGATCAGCAGGCGTTCCTCGAGAGCGAGAGCGAGCGGATCGCGGAGCGGATCGACAACATGAAGATCAACATGGAACAGCAAGTGCTGCGGAACTATATGCGCGACAACGGCCAACCGCCCCCGTACATGGAGAAGGTCGGGTTGATCAACCAGGCCTGGGCGCAGGCGACGGACTTCGTGATCAACGAGGAGATCTACAACCAGCTCCCGAAGGAGATGGAGGCCTACCCGCCGGATCAGGAGAGCCCGGAAGCCGAAGCGGAACGGGATCGGGCACGGATCCAGGTCCACAAGAGCGATCCGGAGCGGTGGCGCAACCCGCTGAACTGCGAGGACCCGATCGAGTCGACTCGGCGGCTGATGCGGCTGTTGTGGAAGGACAAGCCGAGTCGGTTCCAGTACTACGCGGTGCACCTGCTGGCGGCGAGGATGGAGGACGACCAGCCCTACCCGACGTCGACCGAGCACCTGCTGTATCCGTCGTTCACGAGCCTGCTCGACGAGAGGGTGGCCGAGCACGCGGCAAGCGGAAAGTAAACCGCCGCAGCGAATCCGACGCCCAGCTCGATCTGTTCTCGTTCGACGCCGACGGGGCCGCACCGATCGACCCCACTGCCGTCGATGTCGGCGGCACACCGCTACCGGCACCGGTCGATCCCCAGATCCTCGCCGCCGACGCCGCATCCCGACAGGGGCGCGAGCTCCAGCCCACACCGGAGGTCGCCCCGGACACCGCCGCCGACAGCCCGGCACTGCCGCCGTCCGCGACGGAGCTGGTACGCGACGCCTACGGCCGGCTCGCGAGCGAGGACGAAGCGTACGTGCGGCTGGCGCGGATACGCGCCGACCTCGACGGGACACTGACCGCCGACCAGGTCACCGATGCACTGATGGAGCTGCGCCGCGCAGGCGATGTGTCGCTGATTCCGGAAGAGAATCAGAAGACTCTCGGGCCCGACGATCACGCTGCAGCGGTGAGCTACGGCAACCAGAGTCGGCACCTGATCGCCGTCGACGGTCGCCGCGTCGACCAACTCCTCGCCGCGCAGAGCACTCCCCCACTCAGCGTCGAGACCGACTCCCCCACAGTCGAACCGACACCCGATCCCGCAGCGACTACCGCAGTCCCTGACACCACCGAAGGGATGGCGGTCGACACGCAGACGGTCGCCGAGCGACTGTGGAATGTCGAGCCCGTGGATTTCCGGCCCGGCACCGAGATTCTGGTGCCGTCCGGAGCCAAAGCCCGTGTGGCAGCGAACATCGACGCCCTGCGCGTGCTGGCCGCTGTGACCGCGCAGGATCGATATGCCACCGCCGACGAGCAAGCAGTACTGGCCCGTTGGTCGAGTTGGGGTGCAACCCCTCAGGTCTTCGACCCGCGCCGCGACGATTGGGCGGCCAAACGCGAGCAGATCCGCTCGTTGCTGGACGACTCAGCGTGGGCGCAGGCGCAGCGGACCATCCTCAACGCTCACTACACCGACCCGGCCATCGCTGCGGCGATGTGGAAGGCGACGATCCGGGCCGGGTTCACCGGCGGCCGCGTTCTCGAACCGGGTTGCGGGTCGGGCACATTCATCGCCCACTCCCCCGGCTCGGCGCAGATGGTCGGGGTGGAGCTCGACGCCACCACTGCCGCGATCGCCGCGGCGTTGAATCCGTCGGCGCAGATCCGCGCCGAGGGATTCGAGAAGACCACCGCACCGGCGAGCTCGTTCACCGCGGCGATCGGCAACGTCCCGTTCGGGGACTACCGGCTCTACGACCCGGTCCACAATCAGGCCAAGCACTCGATCCACAACCACTTCATCGTCAAATCGTTGGCGATGACCGCCCCCGGCGGCTATGTCACCGTCCTGACCTCCCGCTTCACCCTCGACGCCCAGAACCAGCGGGCCCGCCGCGACATCGCCGCCCTCGGCGACCTCGTCGGGGCAGTGAGGTTGCCGTCCAACGCGTTCCGCCGCGTCGCCGGGACGGAGGTCGTCACCGACATTCTCGTGTTGCGTCGCCGCGCTGACGGGGTGAAGCCTGCGCCGCTGACCGAGCGGTTCCTGCAGCTCGAGAACGCCACCGCCTTCGACGATGTCGGCGAGGACAAGGGTGTGCCGATCAATGCCGTCTACACCGACCACCCCGAGTGGGTGCTCGGTGAGCTACGGGTCGGGCACGGCCAGTACGGCAACGAGACTCTGTCCGTCGACGCGACCGACAGCGACGTCGACCTCGCTTCACTGGTCGAGGATCGGCTCACCGCGATCGTCGATGTCGCGAAGGCTGACGGGCTCGGGCTCACCGCATCGTGGCGCGACACCCTCGGCCCGACCCGGGAGGACTTCGAGCGCGGACTGCTGGCGATCGGGAACGGACCGGCCGAGGACGAGCTGGCGGTGGGAACGCTGCGGCACGACGCGCAGATGGAGACCATCGAACGCTGGAACTCGCGCGACTGGGAGCCGGTGAACACTCGTGGAGCCAAGCAGGTCGCCGAATGGGGCGAGCTGCTCGCGCTCCGCGACACCACCCACGCCCTGATCGACGCGCAACGCGGCCCCACCGACCTCAGTCAACGGCAGGCCTTGCGGGAGATCCTGGGTGAGCAGTACGACGCATACGTTGCCCGCTACGGCCCGATCAACCGGTTCAAGATGTCGATACCCAAGGACCTCACCGAATCGCAGCACGACGCCGCTCTGGCGAAGTCGATCGAGACATGGCGCAAGGACGAAGGGGTCGCCGGCGACCCGTATGCCGGTGATATTCCCGAGGACGTCTACGACCGACTGTCCGACGATGCGTGGATCAATCCCCGACAGCCCACCAAGCTGCAGAGCCACCTCGGCAAAGCGCTACGCACCGATCCGACGTTCGCTGCGGTGCTTTCCCTCGAGCATTTCGACGAGGAGACCATGACCGCCCGCAAGGCGGCGATCTTCCACACCGACGTTCTGCATTCGCGTGAGCTGCGCAGCCACGCCGAGACGGTCGACGAGGCGATGGCCATCAGCCTCGACGAACAGGCCCGCCTCGATGTCGGGCGGATCGCCGAACTGCTCGGCACCACCGTCGAGCACGCCGAGACCCAGATGGAAGGACGCGCTTTCCGCACTCTGACCGACCCGGCACGGTGGGTGTCGTCATCGAGCTATCTGTCGGGCAATGTCCGCACCAAGCTCGCCGACGCCGAAGAGATCGCCGCCCTCGATCCCCGCTACCAAGCCAACGTCGACGCATTGACCGCGGTCATCCCGCCGCGCAAGACCGATGTCGATGTCGCTCTCGGTGCTCCGTGGGTGCCGATCGAGACCTACACCCAGTTCGTCCGCGAGACCTTCGAGGTACCGGCAGATGTCCCGGTCACCATCGAACGGGCATCGGGGCGATGGACCGTGGCGGTCGATCACTATCCGGGTGCAGGTGAACAGGACCTCAAGTGGGGTCTGGTGCCCAAACGCGGATCATGGTCGACGAAATACAACTTCGAGCACCGCCCGGCCGAAGACCGCGGTATCGGCAACGCCGGTATGCGCGCCGGGGACTACGGCTGGCCCGCGATGCTCACCGATCTGCTCAACAGCGACCCGATCGAGATCACCAGCTCCAAAGAGTTCCGTGACAGTGCCGGCGCGCCGACGGTGCACGATGCCGCAACCCGCGCCGCCCAGTCCAAGGCGCGACGTCTGGCCCAGGAGTTCGGGCAGTGGGCGCTGCACGCCGACGAGGTGCGCCGCGAACAGCTCCTCGACATCTACAACGACAAGTTCAATTCCCTCGTCGCGCCGGTGCATTCGGGTGCACACATGGCCTTCCCGGGCTTGGGTGAGAAGTACTCGCCGTACCCGTACCAACGCAACGCCGCCGCACGGATCGTCTCCGAGCCGACGGTACTGCTCGATCACGTCGTCGGGGCCGGCAAGACCGGCACCATCCTCATGGGCGCGATGGAGCTCAAGCGCCTCGGGCTGGCCGACAAGCCCTGGGTGGTGGTGCCCAACCACATCATCGACCAGGTCGTCCGCGAAGCCGGCCAGTGGTATCCCGGCGCGCGAATCCTGTCCGGATCGGCGGCCACCGACGCCGAAGGGCGCCGATTGCTCGTCGCACAGTCGGCCTCGCAGGACTGGGACATGGTCATCGTCCCGCGGTCGGCGTTCTCCTCGATCGGGGTCGATCCCGGCACCAAAGCCGAATACATCCGCACCCAAGTCGCCGACCTCGATGCAGCGCTGGTCGACGCGACGTCGGATCTGACCATTAAACGACTCGAAGCGATGAAGACCAGGCTCGAAGAAAAACTCGAAACCGCGCTCGAACAGGCAGGGAAGGACCGAGGGCTGACGTTCGAGGCGTCGGGCTGCGACTACCTCTTCGTCGACGAAGCACACGAGTTCAAGAACCTCGCCCGCGCGTCCGGGGTCACCGAGCTCGCCAACGAAGGCTCGCACCGGGCCACCGACATGGACCTCAAGCTGAACTATCTGAGGTCGATGCGCCGCGAGGAAGCGATCACCAAGGGCATCCCGCCGGAGGAGTACGTCGAACGCGTGGCCACGTTCGCCACCGGCACCCCCGTCGCGAACTCCCTCGCCGAGCTGTGGGTGATGCAGCACTACCTGCGTCCGGATCTCCTCGAGGACGCCGGGGTCGCCCAGATCAACGACTGGGGAGCAACGTTCACCGACACCGTCGAGCGGGTCGAGCTGAACTCGTCCGGATCGAGACTGCGGGCAGTGACCCGGGTCGGGGAATTCACCAACGTCGGTGATCTCATCGGGATGACCAGCGTCTACACCGATGCCGTCACCCGCGATCAGGTACCGGCGAACCTGCCCGTCAAGGACGGTGGCCGCAACACCGACGTCACCTTCACCCCTGCGCTCGAAGTGCAGGACTTCATCGCCGACCTCGGGTATCGCGCCGACCATGCCGACGCCAAACGCCCGGATATCGACAATGCGCTCAAGATCGCCAACGACGGCCGCAACGCCACCCTCGACCCCAGGGTCGCGCACCTCGATCCGGCACCGCCGGAGCATTCCCGTGCGCACATCGTCGCGCAACGAATCCTGGACGTGCACGACGACTCCAGCCAGAACACCTACCTCGACTCATCCGGCGAACCCCACCCGACACCGGGTGCGTTGCAGATCGTGTTCTGCGACCGCTCCACCCCGAAAGCCGACGGGTCGTGGTCGATCTACGACGGGATCCGCGAAGAGTTGCTCGCCAGCGGAATGGAGCACGCTCAGATCGCCTACGTCCATGACTACCCGAAGCCGTCGGAGAAGGCCCGCCTGTTCGAGATGTGCCGCACCGGAAAGGTATCGGTGGTGTTCGGGTCCACCGAGAAAATGGGAACCGGCACCAACATCCAGGACCGTGCGATCGCGCTGCACCACGTCGACGTGCCGTGGCGACCGGCCGACCTCGAACAACGCGAGGGCCGAATCATCCGGCAGGGCAACCAGAACGCGCACGTGAAGGTGTTCAACTACGTCGCCGAGAAGACCTTCGACACCGTCATGTGGCAGACCGTGCACCGCAAGGCGCATTTCATCGAGCAGCTCAAGAGAGCGGATCGCTCGATGCGGCGGGTGGTGGACCTCGACAGCGATTCGCTTGCCGAGAACTCGGCGATGACCAAGGCCCTTGCCACCGGCGACGATCGGTACATCCAGCAGATCGAGCTCGACTCCCAGCTCCAGGAGCTTCAGTCCGAGGCAGATTCGCATTTTGCCGAGCAACGTTCGATCGAGCGTGACCGCGACCGGTTGCGCCGCGAAGTACCCCGCACGCGTCAGCGGGTCGCCCAATTGGCCGAGGCGGCACCGGTGCTCAAAGGCCGGCGCGAGGTCGAGCAGTGGCCCGGCATGACCATTCGCGGGGTGTTTTACGACAAACGCAGCGACGCCGCGAATGCGATGGCCATGGCGTTGCAGACCAGCTATCGGTTCCTGAAGGGCGAAGGGCTGACCAAGACGGTGGTGATCGCGGAGATGAGCGGATTCCCGATCGAGGCCTCCCGTCCCGCCCAGGACAGTGCGCTGTATCTGTCGTTCTCCGGACTCGGGTCGTCGACGAAAGTGATCGAAGCCCGCGACCTACACCCGAAGATCGGGGACAGTGACCGCAGCCAGCACGCTTTCGGGCTGCTCACGCGGGTGGAGAACATGGCGTACACCGTCGACACCGACCTGGCCAAGGCCGAACGCTCCCTTGATCGAGACGAGCAACGCCTCGACGACCTCGAACTCGTCGAGCTCTCGGACTTCCCGAAAGCGGTTCAGCTCAAGGATCTCTCGAACGAAGTCGCTCGTCTGCGGCGCGAGATCAAGGAGGCCGAGACCAGCCCCGAAGCCCTCGCCCGCGATGCTGCACGCGCCGAACGTGCCGCAGCGAAAGGCCGTGAGCCCAAGTGGTCGCTCATGCTCAACCCGACCCCCGCCCTCGTCGAAGACCTCGGAATGGGCAGCGCCGATGATGTACGAGCGATGATGCACGACAAAGCAATTGCTGCTCAGCTTGCGGCCGCGCAGAGTGCGGTCGCGGACGGACAGTTGGGATCGGGCGACACATCAACCCGGCCCGGCAACTTCCTGCGCGCGGTGGACGACAACCCTGGAACGGCCAAACCCTGGAACGGTGCCGGCAACCAAGCTCCTGAATCCGGGCCCGAACATGGGACAGAAAGAGGCCACGACTACGGCGCGGGGGACTGAGCAGAGGAACTACGAACAGACGGTCCGTCAAGATATCTTGACGGACCGTCTGTTCTACCCGCTTTCGGTAAGCTACCGGCGCTGCCCTTTTGATGCAGGGCTCTCGTGCAACGTTCCTTCTGGCTCGTGCGCAGTCTGGTCACCGGCCATGGCCTCGAAGCTTGGCACCTTCCATGTCTTTTTTGCGCCCGGACGAATCTCACCGCTTTCGGCGCTGATGAAAACCGCCTTGCCAGCCGGGGGTACGAACAGCGCATCACCGTCCAGATGGACCAGTGTTGTTCGGGCTGCGATCAGATCCTGAGCGGCGTGAAGTGTTTCACCATCTGGCACGCGATCCTTGCTTGCACCAACAACGCTGCAACGTCGAGTCAGCGCGCCCACGAATGCCGCGACATCGTCGACCGGTCCCGCCTGTTCACGCTCAGTGGACTCTTCCTGTAGACGCCTCTGTTGCTGGGCTTGCAATTGTTCAGGCGACTGTTTCAGGAGCCAGAGTGCGCTTGCTGGGGGTTCTTTGCCCGCACGCTTCGCGGACCGTACGGCCAGCTTCGCTGCGGCGTGTGCGCTGCGCGCGAAGCGGTCAGGCGGTAGGTCGTGAATGCGCTGTTCTAAGTTCGTCATCGTCGTCGGCTCCCTACGGTTTCCCGCGTTACACAGTTCAGTGTGCGCTTGGTGCACCAAAAATGCACGTCAGCTCGGATCGTCGGGAGCTGTGGATGCGAGGAGGTGGGCGTCGGCGTAGTACTCCCCCCATTGAGCTATGAACTGAACGAGCACCTGATCCTTGAGCTTCTCAGCCTCATCCCCCAGCAAATCGACCACCTCGAAGATGACCTCCGGGGGCAACTTCGGGTCGTCGCCTCCCTCGGTCTCGGAATTTTCAAAAATGAACCGGAACCTCTCCCAACATCTGTCCAGCGCCTCGGCTCTGATCTCCTTCTCGCGTTGAAGGTTCGCGGAGTGAGCCGCGGAGTCACTGGTGCGGCGGTACGCAATGAAAGTCACCACGGCTGCGCTGATCGCGAAGAGACCCGCCGTGACAACAGCCAAAGGTTGCGCGGTGACTTTCCAGAACTCCAACGGACCAGGAACCTCGTAGAGGCGACCCAAACAGAACGCAATCGCAAGCAGCACAAGACCGATCACCGCGACGATCGCCTCGCCCACCCTCATACGACGGACCGCATCGTCCGCCAGGATGTCAACTGAGGTGTCCCGATCCACGCCTCCGGTCGAGCCCGGACCGCCGCTGGTCATGATCCGGCATTCAGGTAGCCGATGGGTCCTCCGCTGACGACCTTGATTCTGCTGCTCATGATCTGTCGCACTCGATCTTTGTACTGGACGGGGACCGCCGGACTGAGAGGCCGGTCCACCAGGCCTGGGTAGACACGGTGCAACAGGGTGCCGCGGTAGTGAAACCGGGGCTTGTCTTCTCCGGGACGTACTTGTTCGTTTTCGACGCCTTCGATCTTGTACACGGCGACCGGGACAGTCGCGACGGTGACGACGAACAGTTCGTTGTCGATCACTCTTCTCGGGTGTGAACGCCACCAGCGAAGGCTGGTGGCATCAAGCTCCTCCGGGGAATGCTCGGTGCTGAAACCGATCCAGCGGCGGTCCTCGCCGGGGTAGGCCGGTTTCCGAGCATCTGTCCGCAGGACCGTCAGCTCGCCTGCTTCGACTACGAGGTAGCTGCGCCGTTCGAGACGTTGGACCACCTCAGCTCGGATGGACGTCTCCAAGACGCGGGCGGCGATGAGCTTGTCGACCGCCCCCATCGCAATGCCCAAGCGGGATGCGGCCTGCCCGCGCGTGAGAATGTCAGGTTCGGGCTCGTCCACACGTGTGGGAGGCGCGAATTTTGCCAGTGGCATGGTTCATTCCTTCGATAGGAGATTCTCCAGATCGGAGCCCGGCGTAGCGCCGTGACAGTCGTCCTTGGAGATGGGAACTTCACCCTACCGTGTATTGGGTTCTATACATGACTGCTTCGTGGAGCCCTATATCTTGCACCCAATCAACCCGGTGGTTCTAAGACCCTGCCCGTAGCCGTACGGCGTTCACCGCTGGAAGGACTGGGCCGCAGCACGGGGAGGGTGCCAAGGTTCTGACACCGGGGTCGGATGACCTGTCGAACCGGGCCAGCGGCAGCTCACGCTTTGGTACCCGCCCGCGCGAACGGGCACGGAGTAGCGCAGGTTTAAGTCGCTACTCGCTTTCCAAGACCATGCCCCAACAATCGGCGCACATCGATACCCCGTCGCCGCCCTCCACGGTTGGCTCGTTACAACGGGTACAACGATCGATCTCCTGGTAGCCCGCGGTCATTCCGCAGCCGAAGCAACCCCAGTGAGGGCGCACCGGACCGTCGCACGGGAAAGCGTCCATGGGATCTGCTCGTCTGTACGTCTCTTCGATGCCTTCGATCAGTGCTTTCTCAGAGCAGGCGACACATATCGAGACGGGCCACTCGCCTCCTTGCTGGACGGTCCGATGGCTTACTCCGAGAACGTTCTCGACGTATTCTTCCGCCGCAACGGTGGGGTCGGCAGGCTTCCAAAGACAGAACGCGCACTGCACCTGGTGGTCCGCGGTCAGCATCAACGTCTGTTGTTGGCAGCGCGGGCACTCTATGCAGACATCGGCGGCGTCGAGATCATCTTGGATTTTCCCCTTGCGTGCCTTGACCAGCTCGTCGATGCGGCCGACGACGTCGGTTAGCTGTTCGATAACGTCCTCTACCAGGTCGTCAGCAACCTGGTTTCCGCGAAATTCGCGGTCGAGGAACCACAGGACGAAGTGCAGGCCTTTACCGTAGGACGCCTTGACCGCGATGGGCCGCACTCCCTGAGTCAGGGTGAAGTGAACAGCTCGGTTGCGAAGCCCACCGACCTGCCGCGCCGACGCCGCGTGTCCGTCGGATTCAAGATCGAGGCCGACATCATTCTTCAGCAGGGTCAGAGCAGCATCGGGACCGACGGTGTGAGCCGTCCCGTCCAATACGGTTCGAGATAGCTGCTCCTCATCGAGACCTTTTTTGGTGCACAACAGTTTCCAGTCGTGGCGCAGGAGTCGCGCTTTGAGCAAGACTTCGATTGCGATTGCCAGATCGACAATGGCGAATGACGTCTCCTTCGTGACATCGCTGTGGGCGTCTGCATTGCTCATGCCCAGCACCGACCGTCGTAAAAATGCCATCGCGTTTTCGACGAGGCGATACTCCGCGTCGGCGACCTCCTGTGGGTTCATGGATATCCGATCATGAGAATGGGGCACAGAGAGTACAACGGCCAACGTACTGAGGCGGTCCGCAGACTTCACTGGAATTTCGTTCCGCCCTGAATATGCGATACACGCAGCGGCCACCGCTACTGTCGAAGTCATGGCATCCGCGCACGATTCCTCCCGCATTCAGGAACAGCTGCGTGGCGTGTTCGCTGTCTTCAACAGCTCGGTACGCCCTCGATACGACCAAATCCTTGCGACCATCCGCGAAGCTCACGAGCGGGGCTCGTTGCTCGAGCAGAAGCGGGCCACAGAAGAACGGCCGACCAAGCTCACATACGCAGTCATGCGCCTGGTCGCGGAGCTGGAGGCCACCGAGCGGCTACGCGCCGCCACCAGGAGTTATCACGCGCCCGGAGGACCACCCGGACGCACCGTTATCAGAACCCCGCACATCACGCGTGGCCCCAACCGTAGGTCGATCACCAGCCATCGATCGCCTACGGGACTGGCCTGCGCCTGACTTCTGACGCGCAGTCCCGTGGAAACCTATCCACGGAGACACTCGTGTTCACCTTCACTGCTGATCTGCCATTACTGATTGTCGCACTGCTGCTGTGGTTCGTCGTCGTGGTCGACCTGTTCGGCCGACCCCACCATGCCGTGCGCGCCAGGTCCGTGCTTCGGATTCTGCGCGACATGGTCCGCGCGTTCTTCGATCGCGGCGACCCGTCATGAGCTCTGTCCGACCGCCGAAAGGAACACGCGGGCGGGGCCGGCCGATGCTGTGCCCACCTGAGGTGTTGCTCCGTGTGTTGCAGCTTCGCGACCTCGGGATTTCCTTCCGGCGGATTGCTGCGATGCTCAACGCTGAGGGAACGCCGACCCCGGCCGGCCTAGGTCCGTGGAGCCACTCACACGTCTATCGGCTCACGGGCACCGCCGGGGCGATGCGTCTGCGACGCCTGATGCATCGAACCATGAATGCGCTACAGGCCAGCGCTGACTACCGAAAAACGCCAGACCGAACAGCTCATGTGGAGAAGCGCAGACAAGGCTTCGAAGCGGCCCTTGTCCACAGTCGGAACATGGCATATGGCGGTGTGATTACAGTCCGTGATCGCGGTCGATCCGGCGCTCCTCCGTCGCGGGATCGGGTTGGAACGACGGATACCGAGCCTCCGGAGCGCCCTGGGTCTGTCCAGGGCCTGGCGCATCTGCCAGCAGGCGTGCAATGTTCTGCTGTGTCTCGGGATCAGTGGACTCGACAAGGGGGACGCGCTGGTCAGTGACCCCGTCGATGGGGGTTGCCTCGACCGTTCTACCGGTCCCGAGAGATGCTCGGATGCGTTGTTCGGAAGCGTGCCGGTCGCTGGCCAGCGTCACTGCACGGAGGCGTCGACCTTGTTCGGTGATGGCAGTGTCGAAGACAGCGGCGGCGGCGAGGTCTGCGGTGCGGCGGTCCGGGTCGGCGGCACGCTCAACGATCGCGGGCCATTCGCTGGTATCGGCCTGGACACGTCCGGTGGCGTCGCGGGCGGCGCGTTGAGTGTCTCGTACCTGGCGGGCGAGGCGTTCTTCGCGTAAGCGTGCGTCGTCGACTGCGGGTTCGAGGGTTTTACGTTCGCGTCGCTTCGCGATCGACAGCTGCTCGGTGAGCGACGTGTGCTCGGTATGTGCGGCCTCGTATTGCGCTGAGATACGACGTAGTTCGCCGGCGATCTCGCGCGCTGCTGCGATCGCCGCGGTTTGCTCGTCGAGTCGGGCATACAGCTTCTCGGTGTCGGCCACCACGGTCGGTTCGGTGCGTCCGCGTCCGGCGCGGTCGACGAACGCAGTCAGCTCGGAGTCCGAGACGAACCGGATCGGGTCCTGTTCCATCTTCGCGAGCAGAGCGGCATCGGCCGGCGAGAGCACAGGCTGAGAATCGGGTGCAGGCTCGGTGGAGTCCTCTACTGCCAGCCCTGTCGGGGCCGTCTGCTCAAGCTGCTCGACTGCGTCGGCTGCTGGTGCATCGACAGCCTCAACGGAGGGCTGCGCGTGCGGCGTCAAGGTCGGAGTGTCGGTCATCGCTGCACGCACGGCTGCCTGTTCGGCCCGCCACAGCATCGCTTCGGTGCGGTCGACGTCGGCCTTGAGCTCGGCGAGCGCGGCGAGGTCGATGCTCTCGGCTGCCAGGCGTGCGGTGGTGACGTCGACGGCGGTGACTTCTCCCCCGTCCCCGGCGGTGACGCGCTCGTACTCCGCGGCGGCGGCGTGTGCACGGGCGCGGGCGGCGGTCGCAGTGTCGTCGACGAATCCGGCACGCCAGATCTCCCAGTCCAGACCGCGCTGAGCGAGGGCGCGGGCATCGTCGTCGTCCCCGGCAGCCGCGACGCCAGCGGCAACGGCGGGCCGGATGACGGTATCGATGTGATGCCAGAGCGCTTCGGCCTCGAACTCGCGGTCGGTCCACTCCTGGCGGGTGTCGAGCATGGCGATGCGGGCGGGGCGTTGCCTGTCTGCTCGCTCCTGCAGCTCGGCGAGCATCGTGCGGGCATGGAACTGTGCGGGGCTGGTGCCGTCGGAGATCCGACTACGCAGCTCCCGGTATCTGGTTTTGGCGTCATCGAGATCTGCGGTGAGCAGGCGGACTCGTTCGTCGGTGGTGACCGTCGGGTACGGCAGCTCGATCGTTTCGATCTGCGAGCGCAGTGCATCCCACACGTCGGCTTCGGCGTCGTCGGTACCGGCCTCGAACGTGGCGACCTCGATGTCGAGTGGTGGTGCGTCGGCCTCGGGGTCGAGTCCGGTGTACTCGTCGTCGTAGCCGCCGTCGTATTCCGGCGGTGGTGCTTGGTCGTAGTCGACGGGGGCGTCGAGGGAGGCGAGGGAGGCGAGGTAGTCGGCGTCTGCGTCGACCGGGATTGCGGGGGTCGAGCCGTCGACGACGGTGTCGGTCGAGGCAGCCTGGGTGGGTAGTGGTGCCGGGATGACGAACTCGTCGGGCAGCTCACCGCCGATGGTGTCGGAGACCGCGTCGTCAACGATGGGGACGGCTTCTTCGTCCTCTATCGAGAGTGGTTCGGCGGTGGGTGGGGTGTAGGTGCGGGCGAGGTGGTTCTCGCGCACCAGCATCTCGGCCCGCCACGTCAGGGCGGTGGCGAGTTCGTGGGCGGGCAGGGTGACACCGTGATCGACGGGGTCGATGCCGCCGTGCAGGAACTCGTACGCGGTGCCGAGCAACTGTCCCGGGGTCCACAGGGTCGGGTCGGCGTCGTCGATGGTCGCCACGAGCGAGGGCCACGCCGCATCGGACATCACCCGCACGGCGGCGGTGTAGCCGAGCAGTTCGGTCAGTACCGGTGCCCAGGACGGTTCGAGGACTGCGCCGTCGGTGTCGGCGTCGAGCGCGGCGACGGAGAGTTCACCGGACAGTCGCCACCACAGTGCGGCAGCGGGCAGCTCGTCGGGTAGCGGCGAGGTGGCGAGTGAGTCGCGGACGAGGGTGTGGACTTCGATTCCGGCGCGTGCGGCGGCGGAGAGTCGGTCGGCGAGGATCGGGAAGTACGGGTCGCGGGCGATGTGGGTGTCGAGTTCGTCGACGAACGGACGCCATCGGGCGACTGCATCGTTTCCGGTGTCGATCATTTCGGCGGCGCGGCGGTCGAGGCTGCGTTGCGCTTTCACCGATGCGGCGGCGAGTTGCTCGGGTCCGGTCGGACGCCGGTCTGCCGGGTCGACGTCGTGTGCGGCGCGGAACACCGCGAGATCGGTGAGCAGTTCGAGGTCGGGTTCGTCGGTGAGCAGCGGGCGCGCCCACACCGGTGCAGTCGTCGGTGTCCATGTGGCGACGTCGGCTGCGATGCGTGCGCAGTGCGCCGTCACCAGTTCCTGGCGGGCGTCGAGGTAGGCACCCCACTCGGGCAGATCGTGTACTGCTGTCGGGATGGCGGGTAGCCACGGCAGCGGCCCGGTGGCGGAGGAATGCTTGCCGCTGGGGTCCAGACGCCAGTCGAGAACTGCGGCCCGGTCGAGGGCGGTATCGAGTTCGCGCGAGCGGACAGCGCTGCGTAGCGCCTCGACGGGATCGCGTCCGTGTGCACCGAGGATCGCCAAGTGTCCGCGCAGGGTCGGCCATGCGGGCTCGTCGGTCAGACCCGGTGCTTCTTGTTCGGCGGCGACGTCGATCGAGTCCATCACCTCCGGGCCGAGGTGCACTTCGGAGCCGGTGGCCACCGAGTAGTCGTAGGCCCGCGCCGCCGGCGAGAGATTGAGGTGCGGATCGTCGGCTTCGGCGAGAGTGGAGTGCGCTGAGACCTGTGCGCCGTCGCGCCGCAGAATCTCGCGGAGGTCGTCGACCGCGGTCGGGGGAAGCATTCCGCGTTCGGTCATCGCGGTGTGCAGGTCGCCGTCCGACGCGGTCGCCAAGTACAGGTGGTTGGCTTGCTTGCCGCGGGTGAGTCCGACGTAGGCGAGCTGGCGGGTTTCGTCGCCGGTGGCCACGACATGGCAGGTGTCGGCGGTCGAGCCCTGCGCGGAGTGCACGGTTCCGGCGTAGCCGAGTTCGGTGGCGGACTGCACGTAGTCGGCGTCGAGGGTGACGCTGCGTCCGAGTTCGATATGCCGGACCCGCAGCGAGCCGTCCCGGCCGACTTTCTCGACGATCCAGCGGTCACCGTTGCGGACCCAGTCGGTCTGCGAGAGCGGGTTGCGACGGTCGTTCGAGCGGGTGCGGACGGCGTCCCCGACGCTGGCCATGAGCCCGTCGGCGAGCACAGCTTCCCGGCCGACACGCTTGCCGGTGGCGGCGAGGCGGTCGGTGCGGGCGCGGGTGTTGAGTTCGGCGACGAGCTCGCGGGTCGGGGCGAGCATGAGCGCGTCCTTGCCGGCCGCATGATCGGCCGCCCACGCGGTATAGGCGTCGTCGGTGACCGTCGCAATCGACCCGACATGGACCCGTCCGTGGTCGATGTAGAACCCGATCGCGGCCTCGTCGCCGTCACGCAACGCCAGCGATGCGGCACCTTCGGCCGGGTCTCGGAACCGGACGACCTGCGAGAGCGACAACGCACCGATGCGGTCGTGGATATCGCGCAGCACACCACCGGAGGCGACGGAGGCAAGCTGTTGATCATCACCGATCAACCGCACCGTTGCACCGCGCTCGACGAGTGCAGTGATTGCTTCGTCGAGATCGAGGGTGCCGGTCATGCCCGCCTCGTCGACGATGACGAGAGTGTCCTCGCCGATGTCGGTGTACCACTGCGGAACTTTCACCGACCGGCCCTCGCGCAAGCGTTGGGTGATGTCGACGAACTTCGCCAACGTGTCGGTAGTCGTCAAGATATCTTGACGCAGGACTGCGGCGGCGGCAGCGGTCGGCGCGAACCCGACGACGCGGCCGGCGGCGTTCTGCCACGCAGTCGTCAGTGCTTTCATCGACGCGGTCTTGCCGGTGCCTGCGGGTGCGAGCGCGAGTTGCACTTTCGCTCCCGAGGTCGCCATTGCACGTACCAGCGACCGCTGGCCGGCGTTGAGGTCGAGACCGTTTGCTGCGGATTCGAGCAACGCAATCTCGACGTGCTTGTCGTCGATCGCAATACCGTCGGTGCGTCCGGCGAGGGCGACGATGCGCGCTTCGGCGTCGAGTACTGCTGCGGTGGTGAGCAACTGCGATTCGTGGCGGGTGTGCACATCGGCACCGTCGCGTCGGCGCATCACATCCGGGGCGATATCGGCAGCGGGGTCGGTGTCGGCGGCACCGGAGAGGTCGATCGACAACTCGTCCCCGCACGCGAGGTCGGTGACCGCGTCGACGAGTGCGTCGATGCGCTCGGCCGGTGGGTCGAAGGTGCGTACTTGCCGCACGACTTCGGCGCGAATGTTGTGGCGCAGGAACCGTGATCGTTTCCGCGAGACGATGTCGAGTGAGCGTTCTGCGGTCTCGCGCACCCAGGCGTGATCGAAGTCCGTTGTCGCTTCGGCGGCGGTGTGCGCGGTGATCGACGAGACCAGTTCCGACAGCGCCTTCTGTGAGCCGAGGATCTCGATCGCTTCGGCTCGCCAGCCGCTGCGTTGGTCGGCGTGCGAGACCGGTTCGTGTTTGGCGGCACGGGTTTCCAACGTCGCTTGCTGGGCGAGGGAGATCGCTTCGATGGCGGTCGGTTCACGTCCGTGATCGGCCTGGAAGGCGCGCGCGAGTTCGGCGGTGCGGAGTTTGATCGCGGCGCTGCGCGAGGACCACCGCTCGGCGAGACGAGTGTCCATACCGTCGATCTCGCGGACCGGACGTTTGCTGCGATCGGTCGACGCTCGCTCGGTGAACCGGACGCCGATGCGTTCACGCAACTGCGCTTCGAGGACGGTGTTGTAGACCTCGGAGGCGGGAACGTTGTTGCGGTACAACGCGGCCCCGTCGAGTGCGAGCCACTTGGTGGTGCCGTCGGGCATCGTGGCGGCGACCTTGTTGCTGATCGCGACGTGGGTGTGCAGGTTCGGATCCCCGGCGCGTGAATCGCGGTGGGTGAACTGTGCGGCGATCAACCCGTTGCCGTCGACTTGCGCCACTCCCCCGGTCCCGACGCGGGTGAAGCACGCGTGCTTCTCGAGGTACGTCACCGCGGCGGCGATCGCGGACTCGTGCGCGGCTTCGATCTGTTGCGAGACTTCGCGCGGGGCGACCGCCCACAATGCCGACACCGATTTCACCGGTGTGAACGTCAAGTCGAAACCGGCTACAGCGCTGGTTTTCTGCCGGCCGACCTTCGCTACCCACCCGGACAGTTCCCGTTCGTCGGCCGGAGCGCGTCCGTACTCCTTTGCGAACATCTTCGATCCGACATCGGTGCGGATCCGCGCGCGGTCGGCGTCGTCGATCGCCGCGTTCCACTTCTGCCCGCGTGCGAGATTGTGCGCCACGAACGCCTCCGCGCACGCCACCCGATACGCGGTCGCTCCGGAGTCGATCTTGAACGCCCGGCCCAGTTTCGCCGACCGGGCGGCGTCGGCCTGGGACGCGCCGTGGGCGAGTGCCAGCTCGAACATCAGGTCCGCGTTCGGGTGCAGTCCTTCACCGAACAGGGCCTTCATCTGCGCTTCGGACACCTGTTGGCCGGCCGCGACCGACCCCAGACCAGCGAGGCCGGCCCCGGCCCAGCGGCCGGGTGACTCGCCTTTTTCGGAGTAGTAATCGGCCAGTGAGGAGGCCCCACGCTCGGTGGAATCGGCAGCCGCAACCTGCCGGGTCAGGTACTCGTACCCGTCCCCAGCGGTCAGCTTGTGCAGACCCATCACAAACGCGGACTGTACCAGTGAAAACGCGTGTAGCTCCATAGTGCATGAGGTGTGTGGGTTGGTTCTGGCTTTGGATCGGTAAACGGTGACGGGCGGGATTGGGCCGGTGAACTGGGGTTTCGGTGGTGATGGATCGGTGATGTGGCAGGAGGTTGTGTCAGGATCTGTGAAATTGACGGGGTCTGGGGCTATGGTTGGCCGCATGGCGTCGACACAGGCTCGGATGACTGCGCGTGCTCGGGCGCGTGCGGCGCAGCAGAAGGTGCTCGCGGATCGTCAGCGCCGGGACGCGGCGAACATGGCGTCGTTGACGGCGTTCTTCACCGCCGCCGAGCAGATCGACGCCGCGAAACTCGCAATGGCCCGGGCGCTCGATGACATCCGCACCCGTGAAGGAACACTCGCCGCCGCCGCGACGCTCACGCAGATCACGACTGGGGAAGCACGCAAACTTCTGGCCCTGCTCACCGACACCGCCGACACCGATCCCTCGGACGACTCGGACGACTCCGACACCGGCACCGGCTCGTCGCCGGACACCGTCGCGGCACCGGCCGACGACACGAACGGAGAACACAGATGAGCGTCTACACCGGCGAACTGGTGGCGGCACTGACCGACGCGGGCTACCCCGCTCCCCACACACCGGACACGGATCCGAACGTGCTCGCCTGGAGCAGCGACGGCACCGTTCCGCATATCCACGTCGACGACACCGGCCGGGTACGCGTGCACACCGCGGCACGCCTCGACGCCGAGTTCACGCTCGGCCCGCAGCGTCAGTCCGCCGCCGACTGGGTCGCACTGCTGCACCCGCACCTCACATCACCTGTCGCCGCCGCTACGGGCATTGCGATCGCCGAACCCGCGTCGGTCGTGCAGCGCCACGCGGCGCTGGTGTGGCTCGAGCCTGATTTCGACAGTCACGGGACGTACGCGGTCTACACCGACAACGCACGCATCCGCGTGTCGGACAAGATCGGCGTCGAGACCGCAACCGACTTGTTCGGCACCGCTCTCGGACACCAACTCGGCGTCACACCGTCGGTGCTGTCTCTGTTGCAATCGGCACACCTGGGCACGGTGATGATCAACACCGACCTCGCCTACGCGTCGGCGGTGCAGGGGTCCGGAATGTGGCTGCCCGCGATCTCGTTCCGCGACACCCGAGGGTTCATGGAGCGAGCCACCATCCGATTCGGTGGACGCGAGAAACCCGCGCCACTGTCCGTTCCCGACGCGAGTTTTCGTGACTACCAGGCCCCGACGATCGAACTCGCGGCCGGAGGATCGAATACGACATCGACCTTTGCCGACGCGTCCACCGTTGCGTTCGTTGTGCTGCGGAACGCGCGGCGTCGACACCTCGCCGACGGTCACCAATTATCGGGACGCTGACCGTGACCGCGACGACGCAACTGGCACTGTTCGGCGGGGACACCGTCGTCGAACCGGAGATGTCGGTTCGTCGGTCGTGGCGTCCGTTGCAGGGACCGTTGACCGCCAAGACCGTGGCACGGTTCTGGACGAAAGTGGTCATCACTCCGACGTGCTGGCTGTGGCGATCGGCCGTCAGCTTTCCGGACGGTTACGGGCGCTTCACCTTCACCGACGGCGACACACCGCGAACGTTGTCTGCGCACCGGTTCGCGCTGTTGCTCGCGCACGGCGACCTCGGGGACGGGATCGTCGGCGAACACGACTGCGACGAAACCCTGTGTGTGCGAGTCGATGACGGTCACCTCAAGCGCGGCACCCAATCGGCGAACCTTGCACACGCCGTTGCAACCGGACGCCACATCGGACCGACGCCCGCAGGCGGAGATCCGCGAGGACGATACGGGCGCGCCGTTGCGATCCGCGACGCACTCCGCGACGGCTACGACGCGGACCGACTCCGCGCCGCACTCGCCGGATACAGCTTCGACGCGCAAGCACCACCGACCTTGTTCTGATCGACTGCGCATCACCGACTGTGTCGGTGCCGTGCAGTAGACAGACCTTCATCAGGCCCAGGGCCGCACACCGATTCGGGTGTCCGCAGTCCTCACACGAAAGGACTTATTGCGATGACGCTCTCCTCGCTCTTCACCGACGACGTCGGCCCGCTCCCTTTGCTCGCTGTCGCCGGTGCCGGCTTCCTGATCTGGTATGTGCCGTACCTCGGCGAGACCGACCCCGGATGGAAGGGCTTCATCGCCAACATCCTGCGCATCGTGTTCGGTATCGCGTTCCTCATCGGTATCGCCGTTGTGTTCTCGGTGTTCATGGCAGCGATGATCGGGCTCATCGCTGTCCTGGTCTTCATGCTTCCCCTGTTCGCGCTCGGCGGTGCCAGCGGTGTCGCCGACCGCCCCCGTCGCGGGTACCACCGCGACCCATACGGCAACGATTACTACTGACCGCACGCCGCGTCGGCCCGAGCCGCTGCAGGTGCCTCAAACTTCCGCGCTACGCGAACTCCCCACGTCCAGGCCGTCACTCAGAGATGGTGACCTCGACCGAGGTCGAATCGGAGGGCGCAAATCCCGAGATGAAGGGCGCTTCCTTCAAGGTGCCGCCAACGGGAATCGCGCTCTGCGTATACGCCCAGGTGCCGCCAACGATCGCGCCACTGTCGTCCCGGAAGACCATGTCAATCCTGGCGGGTGAATCGACAGGTTCCAAGCTATTCGACTGGGCTGTCAAGACGATGCGAGGTGAGTACCCGGAGCCACTGATCGTCGCTTCGCCGGTGACCACGACGGGTTGTTGAGAGCGATTGAGGCTCTGCCCTGGATCGGTCGTGATCTGGAGATCAGCAATGTCGGCTGAATTTATGAGGGTTCCTCCGATGTAGGAATCAGCGCCGGCGGCAACGTAACTTCCGAGCTCGCTCTGCTTGGTCTCGAGGGGAACACCATCCGCGTCGAGCGCCGTCACAGTAACGGACGGGAACGAGGCTGCTGGGCCGGTATTACGGACACGGACGCCGTAGGAAACTTGGGTGCCGCTCTCGTTCAGTGACCACCCGCTCTCGACGACCTCCGCGGCGATGGGCTCGCTGCGATCTGAAGTCCGGGGAACTGAGTAAGGGGTCGTAGTCGTCGTCGCGGATTGCCGGTTGGGCTTCGTGGCAGCAGACTCAGTCGTCACCGAGCTGGACGCACTGGTAGGCGACGCACTGTCCGCTGCGTCACCTGACGAGCATCCCGCCAAAGCCACAAGCGCGGCGCAGAACAACACGGCTGACGTAGCGATTCGAGAATGCGGCGATGACATAGCGTCTCCTAGCGTCTGATGCGCTTCGGGCGAGCGCCATCGACACTTTTTCTTTGTAAAAGCATCGAGCGTTACATGGCTTGGTTTGCTGCTTGTCCCGCGCCAGTAGAAGCGTTCGATCAATCGACGAGTGTGTTCGGCTGGGCGGCCAGCGGACAGCCGAATGATCTACACTTTGCAGTGTTCGAGCGTCGATGAGGGTCACGTTCGAGCGCGCCCCACCCGTACCGATCCACCCCGCACTACGCCTTCACTGCGCTGCGGGCTGGAGCGATCGGTGCCTGTCCGGTGGGGAGTATCCGCGCACCGAATCTGGAAGGCCCTCACATCTGATGTCCATCACCTCTTCTGTCTCTCCTGCTGTCGACAAAGACACCGCACTGGCCCACGCCCGCGCCGCGATCGAGAACCGCACCAAATACATCGAGTCGCTCTTCGACGCCGCCCAAGCCGCCGCCGATGCACGCGAGAAGGTCGCCGAAGCGACCCGCGCGGCCGAACGTGCGAACGCCGAACACGCCGCCGCCTACAAAGAAGCGATCGAGGCCGGCTGGACAGCCGCCGAACTCACCGCCCTGCCGCTGCCCGCACCGGCACCGGTCGGCAAAAAGTCCTCCAAGACTTCCAGGCGCGCGTCCGGTCGCAGTACGCCGCGTCGCCGCATCGGTGCCGAACACTCCCCCGTCGAGCACTCGCAGTCCGTCAGCGCACCAGCCGATACGCAGTCCTCGCCGCCGCCGTCACCGCCTGTGTCCTGACCGACGTTTCACCGCGGCCCGGCCACGCTCGCGCCTTCCCTGCTCTTCCCTCCGGCATCCGCCCGCGCGGCGGTGCACACCCACACCACTCGAAGGACCATCGACATGCCTCAGCCCGAATTCAACGTCGAAGTAGCCAACATCGATCAGTACGGCGACCCCGGTTTCGTGCTCGCTCGCGGATCGTTCTACACCTCCCGCTCCGCTGGACAGTTCGCGCTCACCCAAGCAGCGGCAGTGGCGGACACCTACGAGCTCGACACCGTCTCGGTCGTCATCGATTCGGTCGCCGACGGAACCTCACGCCGTGATGTCGAGTTCATCGGCAGCCCCGGCGAGCTCGCGGCCGACCTGACCGCACTCCCGGCCTACAAGAACGGTGTCCTGCGCACCGTGATCCCTGCACCCCGCAACGTCACCGCAGCAGTAGCCGCCGTCGTCGAATCGTCACCTCCGCTTCCCGATTCGGCGGTCGAGGGTCCCGACGCTGTCGCGGTTCTCGACGTGCAGGTGTACTCCACGCGCCCGGGCCCGATCCCCAACTCACGCACCGACGTCGGCGCATACGTCCCCGACGACGCACACCGTGTGGCCGAGCAGCTCGCCGCCGATCTCGGCGGCACCATCGAACCGATGCGCAACGACACCGTGCTGCGGGTCACCCACGACGCGGACGTCTCGGACACCGACCGCATGGCCGTCGACCGCCTAACACAGCTGCAGAACCTGCGGGCGAACATCTCTGTACTCGACCCGGTCGCCGACGCCGAACACATCACAGCACTCGCCGCCGACCTCGAGGAGCTGCAAGCACGCACGAGGCCGGCCGCACAGGCCGATACCTCTGCGACTGCGCCGATCTCCGCGACAGCCCCGTCCGGCTCGGTCGATGTCGAGCGTGCGTCGACGCGTCCGCGCGGGTTGGTCACTCCCCCGCCTACCCGCTCGACCGGATCGGCGCGAGCTGCCTCGTCCACGCTGCGCACACCACCGCCCGCGGCGCATACCGCAGCGACATCGCGCGTGGTCGATCATGGACTCGGCTGAGCACCGGGCATGGGTCATGGGCGGCACAGGCTGCGAACCGAACCACAGATCGAGAGCAAGCCTGCTCATCGGCTGCACGGCGGGGACATCGGCTGCCAGGTGACGTTCGTTCCACTGCGGTGGAGCGGCAGTGAGATGACCGGCGAGCTGCGACAGATACACATCTCGGCGGACCGGATTCACATCGCGGTGCTGCAAACCGATCAACAGAAGGGGGCGTACCCGGCGTTCGAGAGCAGCGGCATATTCAACCCTCTTCGGGCAGGCGGTGCGGCGTTGTTGCTCGGTGGCGCTCACCGACACGTCAAGATGTGTTGACGATTGGTCTACCGGCAACCTTGCGCCGATACGCTGGGGGTGGTCATCGTGCACCGCGAAATGCGTTGAGCCGGTTCCACAGTGCTCGTTGAGTGCGACCGTGCTCGACCATGTGGTCGAACAAGTATTCCTCGGGTAGCTCGTCGGCTGCCTGGGCGATGGATTCGCCGACGGCACGATAGCTGCGCCGGTATGCCTGGGCGAGCACCATGTCGGCGTAGTGGGCCGCAGCGGCGGCGTGTCCCCCGGCGGTGGCCGCGCCGGTGAGGCGATGGCGGAGCGAGTCCCCTACGTGCCCGCCGGATCCGGCTCGGGCCAGTGCGTGGGTGACGCTGGCCGGGTCGTGCTGTTCGCCGGCCGCGACGAGTGCGGCGATGACCTCGTACAGTCGCGCATAGGCGGCGGTGTCGAAGTCGGCGGCCGTGACAGCGGCGACGATGCGTTGGGTCTCGGCGGTCGGACCACCAGGATGGTTGCTCCACATCAATGCCGACAGCAGCAGGGCCTCGGGGTCGGTCGAGGGTTGGTGGGCTGCGCTCCAGTCGTCGACGGCGGCGTCGTCGTCCACGGACGCCAGTGCCCGTGCGGGGATGCGCGTGGGCTCGTCGGCGGGTGGGGGAACTGCGCTCAGGGGCGTCATCGAATGGGCTCGTTTCGCGGGCCGGGTTCGAGCAGGGACAGAGGTGATTCGAGTCATGCGGAGATCGGAATCGATCGCTTTTCGAGTTAATTATCTCGATAGCTCAATTCTATATCAATACACGCGAGTTCGCGATAGATAAATGTAGCCGATATTCTCTTAATACATTGCGCCACTGGCAGTTTGCGGCGGTTGAGCCGTGCCGTCCCCAGGTGGTCGCCCAGGTCTCGAATTCGGCGATGCGAGCTGCCACCCCTCGGGTGGGGCTGGCGAACAGGATCGGGATGCCGTATCGCTGGACGTGCAGCTCCTGTTCATCGGCTTCGGCGGCGGCGAGCACCTCGAAGATGTCGATCTGGCCTGCGGTCTCGGTCATCACCGCACGCCCAGCTCGGGACGGGTGAGGGACTGCACGGCGAGCGAGAGTCGCACGTCGCTGGCGTCGAGAACGACCGGGTAGGTGCGGCTGTACCAGGCACCGGGTGCGTCGAGGATGGCGGTGACCTCGACGCGGCCTGCGGGCGCGGTGCGGTAGCCGAGAATGTCGACGATCGTTCCGTCGAACTGGTTATCGAGCGAAATCAGTTTCATTCCAACTCCTTTGAGGCGGCGACGCGCGGTCGTGGTGGGCGCGGTGAGGGTGGCGGTCATGGGTGCTCCCCAGGTCGGGCGGAGAAAAGATGAAGGAGAGAGGCGCGGGCTCTGCGCAGCTACTCAGACCGGCAGGGCCTGGCAGTCGGCGCATTCCCAGCGCCCGTCGGTAGCGGTGCAGGTTCGCCGCTCGTCGCAGAGCCAGCAGATCTGGTTGCGCTTGCGGGTCGAAACCTGCTGCGCGGCAGCCACGGTGGCAGCCTGCGCGCGGTACTGGTCGCGGGTGCTCGCGTCACGGGCAGCGAGTTCGGCGCGGACCCGCTCCGGATCGTGGGCCGGTCCGTCGGTTCGCACGTTCAGCATGTCCCCGAACGCCACGAGGCAGGACTGGCACACGTCCCCCGGCACGGCGACCGGGGTAGCGCAACCGGGCAACGCGCAGTCATCGAACAGCGTTGACTGCCAATCGGATTGGCGCAGTTCGATGGGCGTCGAGGTCATACCCAAACCCTACAGCGTTGCGCTGTAAGGTTGCAAGAGGTTCGGCGAAGTTTTTACAGCGGATCGCTGTAAGGTGCAGGCATGTCGAGTACCGCACCACTATGCGCATCCAGGGGACAGTGATGGATGCCGACGAACTGTCACTCGCCGAGGTCCTGACGTTGATCGAACGCCGGACCGGTAAAGCAATCACGTCGTCGACGTGGCGATCCTACGTCGCACGAGGGCAGGCCCCGAAGCCGATACGTCGGATCTCCAATGCCCCGCTGTACTCGCAGAAGGCAATCGAGCAATGGATCGCCGACCGGCCCGGCAGCGGCGCACGAACAGACCTACGCGGGTGACGTCACCGGAGAAGGACGTTGATGCAGCCTCGGCAGCAACGCCGCCGGAACAGTCGATGTCGCTACCCGACCAACTGTGGCACTACACCGACGCCGCCGGAATGCTGGGAATCCTCACCAACGTCGGAGAGAAGCCAGATCCGAACGTCGTGGGGTCCGGCTCGTACAAGCCGGTCCTGCGGGCGACAGCCGCACAGTTCCTCAACGACCGCCGTGAACTGACCCACGGCCTCGATCTCATCCTGGACTACCTCCGCGAATGGGGCGGCCGCGGACTCTTCCAAAGCAATCCAGTAGCAGAGACATTTATCAGCATGGTCTGCGACGCAATCCAGTCGATCATCGATCGCGAGTATCCGGACTACCTCCACTGTTGCACTGTCTCGTTCTCGGAAGATCCCGACATGTTGAGCCAGTGGCGCGGATATGGCCAGGGCACAGGAGGATTCGCGATCGGCTTCGACCCCGCGAAATTTCCCCCATTGGACGGCTCCAATGTCCATCGGGCTGGACTTGGATTGCACCGAGTGGAATATCTCTCCGATGCCCTCGAGCAGCCGCTGATCGACGCCACCTACTCGTTCATCGCCGAATTGATGGATCCGGCTTTGACCAAGGTGCCTACATCGGGCAACGTCCATGCTGCCGTTCAGGCACTGGCGTTCGTTGCGGCGAGCGTCAAACACAAGGGGTTTCGTGAGGAACGAGAATGGCGGTTCGTTCAGCCTGGATTCTTCGACGAGCCCGAGTTTCGTCCCGGCGCGACAGGCCTGGTGCCGTACCGAGAAGTGACAGGATTGACTCAGGACGCCGTCATTGGCCTGTACGTCGGACCAGGTCCGTACCAATACGAGAACTACCTGGCCGCCAAGTCGATGCTAGGCCGCTACGGCTACGACGAAGCAGCGCGAAACGTTCACTGTTCGGAAACGCCGTTCCGCTGACACACCAACTATTCGTCAACATATCTTGACGAACGCGAGGAGCCCCGGCCATCGGGTGATGGTCGGGGCCCATGGGGGTTTCGGTCAAGCGTCGTCGTCAACGGCGGCGTAGGCGTCGTCGACGGTGATGTTGCCGATTGCGGCCTGCTCGACAGGGGTCAAGGTGTGCCCGCTGTCGGCGAGGAAGGTCAGGTAGCTGTCGATGCCGACCATGCCTCGGTAGTGCTTGGCGGAGAACCGCCAGTAGTCCTTGGCGTCCTGGGGCCCGGTGAGTCGGGCCTCGAACGCGGTGAGCACACGGGCGAGGAGCAGCACCTCTGCACGCGCAACGGTGGCACTGTCGGCTTTCTGCGGTACCTCGCGTAGCGGGGAGCCCATGATGTCGGCATAGCGCTCCCCACATTTGGATTCGGTGAACACATCACCGTGGGTGGCCAGCACCCTCACCATCCACTTGGTGGCGTTCTTCGGGACGTCCTTGCGTGAAAGCAGGCCGGTGAGGAACGTACGACGGGCTTCGGTCGCGGTCGCTCCGGCACGGTTGAGTACCTTGACCTTTCGACGCTCGGCCCGCTCTTTCTCGAGGCGTTCGGCTTCGGCGCGCGCTGCCTTGCGTTGGGCCGGGGTCAGCCCGTCCTGAGCATCGTCCTCGGATGAGCCGTTGGCGGCGATTCGCTCGGGTGCGAGTTCGAGGCCAGCCGCAGCGCGGTTGTCGTGATGGAGGAAGAACTCGTAGCTCCAGCCGGGCACTTTCTCGACAGTGTTGGCGTGCCGCCGCTCGCCGTTGGGTTCGGCGTCGTCGTCGTCCTCGGTGTCGAAGTCGATGTCGTCTTCGGTGACCTCGACACGGGTTGCCTTGTCGACCCAGATGGCACCGGTCGCGTGGACGTGGATATGCCACAGGTGCGGTGCCTGCTCGGGTGCGTCGGCCGGGACCGCGCCGCCGTCGGCGGTACGTAGGTCTACGGGGGAGAACCACTCCCCCTCGCTGGTGGACGGTTCGTCGTGGAGCAGGGTGAATCCGCGTGCGATGTGGTCGGCGGCGGCAACTCGCGTGGCTGCTCGTTCGTCGACTCGACGCTTGATGGTAGCGAGACGGTTCTCGATGCCGTAGCCGAACTCGAAGACTCTCTCCACAGCGTCGGTGACCCACGGCTCGATCTCGGTTGCGTCTTCGAGATCTGCCAGAATCGCGGCCCCTTCGAGGGTGAGCTGACGGTCGTCGAGCTGCTGGCGGGCGCGCTCGGATCGTCCTGCGCGACCGGCCTGCTCGACGTACGACTTGGGGACGTGCAGCGCTGTCGCGACCTTCTGCACGTTCAGTCCCAGGTCGAGCAGCTCGGCGACGCCTGCGGCGTGTTGGCCCTTGGTGAGGGCTTCGCGCTGGTCGTTGAGGTTGATCTGCTCGGTGATGCGCTCGATGCCTGCTGCCCGCTCGTCGGCGGTCTGATCACGAACCATCACCGGGATGGAGGTGAGGCCGGCTTCTCGGGCGGCGAGGACGCGGCGTTGCCCGTCGTGAACGGCGAGGGTCCCGTCTGCGCGGCGCACTGCAAGCACGGCCTGGCGGACGCCGAGTTCGGTGATGGAGGCGATGAACTCGGGTGCCGCGGTGATGTCGACGCCGGTGCGGACGTTGGCGGTGATGTCGAGCTCGTTCGGATCGGCGTCGACGAGGGTGTAGCCGGTGGAGGCCGGTGCGGGCATGGTGATGGTCATTGGTTTCTCTCTCCCCTGGTGTGATGTGATGCGGTGGGCACCGGGCAGATTCCAGCTGCCCGGTGCCTCGTCGATTCGGGCCGGTCGGTCACGCTGGGTTGCACTCCGGGCAGTCGTCGTCGCATTCGATGCCGAACAGCCACTCGACCGCCTGCTCGGGGTCGCACTCGACAGCGGTGAATTCACCGAAGATGTCGGTAGCGACGTCGGCCTGCGGCCCGGTCCGAGTCACGGTGGCCTCCCAGATGGGATCGTCTGTGCCGATGTCGGACCAGTCCCCGATCACCTCGTAGCCGTGCGCGGTCAACAATTCGACCGACGCGGCACGGGTCCAGGAATCGGAATCGGTTGTTGCCGAAAGGAAGTCGATATCTCCGTCGACGCAGCGGATCGTCACCCCCACCCGGCCGTCGGCTCGTTCGTCTCCGAACTCGGAGGTGATCGCGGTCAGATCCTTGCGTGTTTCTTCCATACCCCAACCTTACAGCGTTTCGCTGTACGGTCAAGTGCTGCAACACTTTTCGTGGAAACTACTCAGCGCCCGACACCAAGGTCCGTATTGCCGCCGACCCGTTTCGCATCACAGGGCGAACCATGCCTGCGCTCAGGACGGACCCGCTTTGCGGGTGGGGTTTTCAATGCGGGGTCGCAGGTTGTAGGTGTCGTACCACTGCTGTGCGGCTTGCTTGCTCATGCCGAGGATCTCGCCGATCTTCGACCACGGCACCGGCCGCTCCTGGCTGCGGAGGCGTCCGATGATGGCGTAGCGGTCAGCGATCATCGTCGAGGCCAGGTAGGCATTGATTTCGAGCGCGTCGACGTCGGAGACAGCGTCGGCCACCCGCTTCTCGGAGTTCGACTCCCAGATTGCGGCGTCCCTGCTTCCACTGTCCCGCAACGTTTCCGCGAGTTCGACATCGAGCAGCGCAGCCTTGTATTCGACGTAGAGCTCGGTCAGCTCGGTCGGAGTGAGGGCCTTCTCGGATTCCATATCGTCAAGATATCTTGACGCTTCCGTTTCGTCAAGATATCTTGACGTTAGGCGCTTCGATCAGGCGACCGGGGTTGCCGCTTCGGCGGGGCACCACTGTTGTTCCAGGCGAAGGAAGCCCTTGCCGTTTCCGATCGGTATGTCGAAGCTCAAACAGCAAAGCCACTGTCCGCGTGTTGTTTTCACCCACGCATGAAGCAGGCCGGGGGCCTTGACGTCCATCGCGAGCCCCTCCGAGCGGACTTTGAGAGGCACCCCGTCTCGGAAGGATCCTCCGGACGACCCCGCGACGGTGAGCGCCACGTTTTGTGCACGGATGGACAGATGTCCACGTACTGTTGCCCACCATGCCGAGACCTGGTTGGCGTGTTTGTATCACTCCACACGAGTTGGTGCCGCGGCCAGCGGTGCCGGACACAAATTTGGAGTGGCCTGGGTTCGCGCGGCCAGAGTTGGTGGCCGGCACGCCGTTCCTCATTGACCCATCATTTGAGTATGACATCGAGTTGAATGCCTTCTTCAGATCAGTCGATATGCAGGCGAAGGCGCGCCACACCCAGGTGGGCTACGCCCGCGATCTAGCCGCGTTTTTGAACTTCGTTGCTGTCTCACGAGACAGAGCTCGTTGGTGCGACGTCAACGAGGCTGACCATCTGGCGTACTGGCGCTGGCGCAGGATCGACTCTCAAGGGCCGCACATACAAGGTGCGACATGGGACCGAGAGGTTGCCGCAGTCGACAAGTTCTATCGATGGCAGGTCCGCGCGGGCCATATATTGAACAACCCTGTGCCGCAGAGAGTTCGACGACCAATGCCGTTCGGCGCGGGCCTCGTCCGTCATGACTCTTCGACCACAACACCGGCAACCTACTCGCACGATGCCGCGACGGATCGTATCGAGTGGCTCCCACCCCAGTCCTACCGTTTATGGCGCGATGTCGGGATTCGCGGATATCGCGCCGACGGTGTCCACGACACCGGGTTTCGCGGTCGCTGGGCGGCGCGCAATGCATCATTCTGCGACTTGATGGTGCGCACCGGCATGCGGTTGTCCGAGCAAGCGGCGCTGACGGTATTCGATGTGCCAACAGCTCGCGGTCTCGGGGGCTATCAACGTTTTTGGCTGCCGACGGCCATCGCCAAAGGTCGTTCGGCCCGCCGAGTCTACGTTCCTGAATCCGTGATCGCCGACCTGATCGGGTACGCGACACTCGATCGCGCGGAGGTCATCGCCCGCGCACGCGCCTGCGGACGGTACGAACAGGTTCGCCGCCCGCTCGTGATCCCTGATCCGCATTCGCCGGTCGTCGTACAGACTCGGTCCGGTCTGCGATCGACCGTGAAAGTTTCCAACCTCGATGCCGACGAACGACGCCGCTTGCTCATCGACGGGCCCGATGGCTTGACGCCGGCCGCGTTCTGGCTGTCGGAGTTCGGCACCCCCATCGCGGTCTCGACCTGGAAAGACATGTTCGCAGTCGCCAACACACGGTGTCGTCGAGCAGGAGTTCCTCTGACTGCACATGCTCACCTCCTGCGGCACACGTTCGCGGTGGTGACTCTGGAACAGCTACAGCGCGGACATATCAGCGCGATGACCGAAATGACTGCCGAACAGCGAGGGCAATGGACACAGATCTTCGGTGACCCTCTGGACTGGGTGCGACGTCGCCTCGGACACCGCTCCGTGGTGACAACACAGATCTACTTACACGCGCTGTCGGAATTGGAAATGGAAACGCGAATGATGTTGGTGCCCAACACATGGGAAGATCCCCGCGACACTCCACTCGACGTCTTCGACGTCGCCACTGAGAACAAAACACAGTGAACGGTCGCGGCAGTACCGGCACCGGGCGCCGCGCGATGCTCCCATCTGGCCCGTACACACCGACCGAAGGCGAACACGCCATCGCCTCCGGCCTCACGGTCCGATTCGATGGTGAAGACGGCCGGACTCTGCTGGTGGACGTCGCGAAGATGGCGCTGCCCGGTTGGCACACGGCAGTTGCAGAGGCTCTGGCCCTTGCCCTCGGGGCGACGGGACGCAGCAGGACGCTCAGCTCAGCGAAGGGACTGGTTACGAGGGTGCGATCCATGCTGCGATCCCTCTCGGAACTGCCGGATCCACCGACCGGACCACCGTTGCTGGAGACCGCCCACCTCCAATCTGTCTACAACCAGCGCAGAATCACGCAGAAGGACGTCTACGCCTGGCGAGGCATCGCACTTTTCGGACAGTTCCTGACGTTGCCACCGCTGGTCGATACGGTGAATTCATCAGTGATCGACTACACCTGCCGCCAAATCGGGCAGACCCGGATTGGCCAACCTGGCTACTCGGACGGAGAGTTCGATCGTATTCTCTCAGCCGCTCGGTCAGACATCACCGCATTGCGCGATCGAATTCGACTCTCGGAAGCTGCAATAGGACAAACGGGTGAACAGGAAGGCTTGGAGGGCGACAAAGAGCTCGTCGCGATTGCGGAATCAGGAGTCGTACCCCCGAGCCGGAGCTTCAGCGCGCACGTCGTCAGACTGGAGCTTGCGAGCCGGCTCTATATGACGATCCGGGACCTCGCGCCAATGCTCGTGTTGATGGTGGCGCTGACCGGCCGCAATATCGAAACCATCAAAGAGCTCCCCTGGGAACACCGAATCCTGGAGACACGCGCCGTCGAAGTCCGTGTCATCAAACGCCGCCGCGGCAATCACCGATGGTTCGAGACCGCGACGTGGGAGATCGGGCCACCGGGTCGCGAACTGCACTATCCCGGCGGTCTTTACCTACTGCTACACGAACTGACCACTCGCAGCAGGAACACTTCTGGCAGCGCATCCGTTTGGTCGATCTGGCGTAGCGGCCACAACACCGGCCTTCGCGGTATCGAAGAACATTTCGACCCATTCGCTCGCGAACTGACCGCGACAGCAATCAACCTTGCCGGATGGCGCACCCGGCATTGCCTCCACGCTGACGTCGTCGACGGAACGCCCCCGGCTCCGCTTGCGGTCACCGGCAACCGGATCAAGACCACGGCAGACGTGCGCCGTACCAAACAGATCGGCGGTCACCTCCCGTCCGCTGCCCGGAGCAACACCATCCCGGTTCTGTTCCGGAACTATCTACGCGGAGACCCGACAACACAGGAATGGGCACACACCGTTGTTGCGGCTGCCGTCAGCGACGCCGAATCGAGCGCTCTGGCAGCACACAGACGGGCGCTGCACGTTGCAGGAGGCACACTGAACGTGCAGCCGGAACGCTCCGCCACCAATCCTCACGGGGATACCCCGCCGACGCACACAGACGCAGCCGATACCGCCTGGTCAGCCTGCCGGGATCACGACCACCATCCCGCCACCGGGAGAAGCTGTCGCGCATCGTTTCTCGACTGCTTTCACTGCGGAAACTGCGTGATCACGCCTGATCACCTTCCTGGACTGCTCGGATTGCTCGATGCGCTGGCGGCCCGCCGCGATCAGCTGTCGGAGGCCGATTGGTGGGTCCGATACGGACCGACGTGGGCGGCCATCCGCCATGACGTTCTCTCGAAGTTCAATCGGTCCGAGATCCTGGCGGCAACGGAGATCAAACCCACCGATGCACTTCTCGATCTCGTCGAATCACCATGGGAGCAAACATGACCAACGCCCACCCTCAACCGTCGACGTCGCACCCGTTCGACGAACGATGCGTACTGAACGGGCGGCCGGTGCGCCCGGAGACAGAACTCAGCCGAGCTTCCCGATTCGTAGAGGACGTCTGGGATCTCAGTCCAGCTTTCTTTCAGCAACATCATGTTGCTCTGATCCTCGACTTCACATCCGTGCCGTCTGTCTATCGCACCGTGGCCAAAGAACTTTTCATCGGGCTGCTGGGCGGGCCTGCACCCGCCAGAGGACGCGGCTTACCGAAGGTAGCGACGATTGCCTCGATGTTGCCCACGCTCCGCCACTTCTTCTCCTGGCTCGCTTCGCGACCCAACCTGCGCCAGCCGCTGCTATCGGAGTTGCAACCTTCCGATTTGATTGCGTACCAACTGCATTTGCTCGCGACGCAACCCACTCTCACGGTTCGTGATCGCTATCGCAGTTCGGTTCGGTCGCTCTATCGCTACCGCGGACTCATGGTTACCGATCAGCTGACTTTCGACCCGTACCACATCGATGGTTGGAGCGAGTCCGGCGACAGGAGCGGGCCAGACAACGCGACCGCCAGAATTCCGGAGGCGGTGCTCGGACCCCTACTCACCTGGAGTCTGCGGTTCGTCGATGAGTTTGCATCGGACATTCTCGCGGCAGACCGCGAGTGGCGACGAGTTCGATTGCAAGAAGGGGTAGTTCCGCCCGAGGCAAGGCGTTGGGTAGAGAAGGATCTGGTCCATCTGTTAGCTGAATACCGTGACGCAGAACGCCCACTACCGGGACACAACGGCCAACCGAGCTTTCGCCACCTGTCCCGCCTGCTTGGATGCGATCGCTCGACCTTGCGGACTTACCATGACCTCATCGAGGACACAGCTCGACTGGTCGGGGTCGACAACGATGTCTCGTGTGACGTGGTGATCAACGGGCGGATCAACGGGTCCCCCTGGATTGACCGCATCCTGTTCAATCGGCGTGATCGGCAGGCCGGGATCTTGCACCTGCTGTCGGCGCTGAGCGCAGCCTGCTACGTGATCATCGCGTTCCTGTCCGGCATGCGTGACAGCGAGATCAAGCATCTGCAGCGGGGCTGCATCAGCGTCAAACGTGACCCTCACGGCAGGCCCTACCGGTGGATGATCACCAGCCTGGCGTTCAAAGGTGAACGCGACCCCACCGGAGTGCAAGCGACCTGGGTTGTCGGCGCTCCGGCCGCCCGCGCCGTGGCGGTCCTCGAACTCCTCCAACCCCGTAACGAAACCCGGCTGTTCGCACCCTCAACTCATGGCACCGCTGTGCGGATCGGCAAAACCGCCGCTCACGTCAATTTGACCAAGACCACGAACGACCACATCAACAATCTGGTGTCCTGGATCGATGGCTATTGTCGCGCACATGATCTCGCAGAGGACATTCCGGCTGTGAATGCCCAAACGTGGCGGCTGACAACCCGCCAGTTCAGACGAACACTCGCCTGGTTCATCGCACGCCAACCCGGCGGATCCATTGCCGGGGCAATTCAATATCGCCACCAAGCTGTCCAGATGTTCGAGGGCTACGCCGGCACATCGGATAGCGGTTTCCGCGCCGAAGTCGAGTCAGAGGAGGCCCTTGCCCGAGGGGAGGGTCTGATGGCAATGATCGATGCCCACGAACACACCGATCTCGTTGGACCCGCCGCCGACGAAGCCCGCCGACGTCTGAGCGAGCTCGAGTCGAATATCCGATACCAAGGACAGGTCGTCACCGACCGGCGTCGGCACGACCGCTTGATACGCCGATTCGACCCAGCAATCTATCCAGGCCGATACGCCACCTGCGTCTACGATCCGGACAAGGCACTGTGCACACGCGCACAAAACCTTTCGGGCCAGAACGCGCCGACGCTCGGTGGTTGTCGACCTCTCGAATGCCGCAACGTCGCGCTCACCTCAGGCAACCTCGACGAGTTGCGTTCGGAGAGCTCCGATATCGAGCGCGAGCTCGAACGAACACCGTCGCTGCCTCCGTTGCTGCAGCATCGACTACGGCAACGGAGTGAGCAGATAAATCAGTTCGTCGACCGACACGATCCGAACTCAATCCGATGAGTAAACGCATCGACCTCCCGAGCGAGCAGGACGTCCGTCGAGTGATGACAGAGCACATCGAAGACGCAGCATCGGCCGGCGGCCGCGCCACTGTCATCGGCCTTGCCCGTCGACTGGGTCTGTCCAACGCAACCTTCTGGCGGCACTACCCCGCTATCGCTGCCGAACTCAGAGCCGCTTCCGTCGCAGCTCCCGTCGCCACACGGCATGACGACCGGACCGAACTCCTTGCCTCCAACAAACGCGTGCAACGAGACAACGCGGCGCTGACTCAAGACCTCACCCTCGCACTGGCCGTCATCCAGCGGCTAACACTCGACAACCACGCCCTACGGAAAGAACTGGAAACAACGTCAGGGGTGACCTCCCTGCAGTCACGCTCGAGCTCCGCGGACGCTGTCGTGGGCGCGTGTGGCCGGCAGGACCGCTAAGCCTCGATCCACCGATAAAGCTGCAAGATACTGGGCGTCGGGGAGGAAGTATCCTCCGACCAGAATTAATTCGAGTTCTCACACAGCGAATCAGACCAGACCACTCCGAGTATGTTCACCGCTGTCCTTTTTGAGATGACTCGTTCAGCTTTTGACGTCGGATGGCAGATACACCAACGACAATGCTTGCGATCCCAGCCGCGAGGACAAGCGTTGACAGCGGATCAAATTCATGAGTCTCCACACGCGTGTCAAAATCCTGTGCAGCGCAACGCACGACGACTAGCGGTAGGAGGGGACGACTGGACTCGACGTCGACAGCCCCCGGATAAGCATTCTCGCAAATTTCTGAGGCCGAGCGACCGAGCCCAACCTGGCTGGTCGCCCCAAATGCAACACCAACGAGCAAGACGCCGATTAGAACCAGCAGGACAGCTGGCCGTAGCCACCGAGAACCTGTATTGCTCATGCGTTCGAAGTCTAGCCGCCGTCGAGTTGGCGGCGGTCACGGTGACCGAATTGTGACCAAACTCGTGTTCGCGTGTCTCTCCAACGGTGGGCAAACTGACCGTACTGTTCGGTTCGTCCTTGATGCCCTTCACTGTGGGAGCTCCATGAAACCGAGCAGGCTACCTCTCAAGTCGCATATTGGCGATCCAAGCCCATTGATCAATGTCCGCTTCAGGCAGCATCGGACGCGAAATCAAATTGTCGCTCGAAGAATGTCACTTATCGGTGCGTTAATTACATCCCTTGCATTGCTAGTTTCTACACCTGGCGTTGCGAACGCCGATCAATTTCGCAACAACCAGTGGGTATTCGGCTCCATCGAACGCGAATTTATCGATTTCCTTTCTGGTGCTAACCAATACGGCCAAGGCGGCACCTCGAGTATCGGAGAACCCACCAGTGGCGAGCTTTACGCAGGAAACAGCAACGAGGGGCGGTGGCAGGAATTCGGGTTTACTAATCGCATTTACTGGTCGCCGAATGTCGACCCAAACAAAGGTCGTCAAATCGGCGGCTTGATCATGAACAAGTGGCTTAATTTGCCATCGCGTCAGTACAGAACGTATGTCAACGGCCCGTATCAGTACGAGAAGCGAAGCGACGAACGTGGACGACTCGGGTACCCGGTCACACGTGAGAGCCCTGCTTCTGGCGGGCGGTACAACAACTTCCAGGGCGGCGCGATTACATACAAGTTCGGAGCCACATCTGCCTATGCCACCTGGGGTAACATTCGCGATCAGTGGGCTGCGCAGAACTACGAGCTTGGACCCTTGGGCTTCCCGAGCAGTGATGAGTACCTGTGTCAAGATGGAACAACGTCCAATGATGGTTACGAGTCATATGGCGCTCCGGACAGAACTTCCAGAACGGCCAGTATCTGACGTCAGGACGCAGGCCGCCGACATTGGGCTACAGCTCAGTCCTCTTCTCCAAACTCACCTATCAGTCATCTTCCCAATACACGACCGCAATTTCGCAGGCATCCACTGCTTGGAATGCACTTGGGAGCGTCCAGGTTACCCCCTATGACCCTGTGAACCCGACGCTCACTAATGTGGAAATTTCCGACGCCAACCGTCCGGACGTCACATGGGCCGGGCTATACAGCAACACCGACTTTGGGGTGGACACTATTCAAATGAATACAGCGAAGCTCGGTAACGCCAGTAATCAACGGAACGTTATGACACACGAGATGGGTCATGCGCTCGGTTTGGCGCATAACTGCAAAAGTCAGCTGATGGATCCGATTTCAAACTCATCGGTTTTTGCGCCGCAGTTCATGGATCAAGCCGCCTACCGTCAACTCTGGGGATGACATGATGAAGGTCAGAAGTTTAGGATCAAAGTACGGCACGGTGGGCGTTGCGAGCTTATTCGCCTGCATTGTATTAGTTGGCTGCAGCACTTCGGCAGGCACGCAACCTGGAGATGCTGGCACGACTGCCAGCGTGACTACGCGCACACAAGCAGTGGAAATGGACTCGGCTTTCGATGTGACAGACCCTCAGCAGCTTGCCGGTTGGGCCGACGCGGTCTTCGTCGGAACAGTGATTGAGCAAGTCGGTACGAAGGCAGTTGGGCCGTTTCCCGAGACGCAGTTTTCTGTTGAGGTGCTTCAGACCCTAAAGGGTGACGTCGCGGGCCAAATACTCGTCAATCAGCAAGGCGGGTATGGCACCGACGGTACGTTGTACTTACTGGACGATGACCCACTGATCGAGCCGGGAGCAACATACCTTATGTCGGCTGGCTTCTTGCCGTCCGAAAACTGGTACACGGTCGCTCCACGCGCGGGCAAAGTGACGTTGTCAGCAGAGGAAGTTGCTGCCGTCAGCGATGGAACTGCGCGGCGATCAACCGATGAGCCAGCGCCGGTCGCAACAATGCGAGATGCCATCGACAACGAGATTCCGTTCGATCCGAACCGCGAATCGGAGCCCGTCAGCTCCGAACCGCCAGTGCCACCAAGGTAGGTGTGTGACTTCAGTCGACTGGACCGGAAGCTGATCTTCACGTCCCACCAGTGCAGTTCGGGGGTGTATGACTTATTCCCGAACTGCACTGACGTTTTAGCCTGTCTTGGCTGTCGACGGGCCAAATCCTCATCCGCGGTGGCTCCGCTACAGCGGCAGCTCATGGTCCGAGCGTGATTCGGGCAGGTGTCGAACCCTCGTTGGTGATGGCCCGAAACAGCGGGATACTAATCGGATGCACAGTGGTCAGAGGCAAACCCCGTCTACAATATGTTGACCAGGACTCTCCGAGGTGGATCGACGATACGGCGCGTGGGGGGATCGAAGCTCACGGGCCAGTTCTCGTACAGGTCGGGGGTCATTGCGCGACCGCCAATCGGTGCGGCCCATGTTCGGCGACTGCGTCGGTGACCGCGGGGGTCCAACGTAAGCCGTGTTCGCCGAACATGGGTGCGGTGAGGGTGTAACGGCCTGTGCGCTGGGTGATTCCGCGTCCGTGAACGGTGGTCTCGACGGTGATCGAGCGGATACGGCCCCTGCCTTGCTCGATGCCCCCGTAGCCGACCGGCCGAGAGGAAATCGTCAGATCGAGACCAGGCATTCGACCGTCCGTGATTACGAATATCCCTGCGTGAGTACGGTTTCGGGCCAACAGGGCACGCGCACGGGTCGGCGGCACGTCGCGACCGTGGACGGTACTGATGACCAGATCGATCCCATCGATGCAGATATTTGAGGCGTCGAGAGGGTCTGCTTGGCCGGGGTCGATCAGGGCGATCTTCGACAAGTCCCCGCCGTGTTCGTGGACGGCGAGGAGCCCGAACTTGGGTTGACCGATCAGGGCGACGTGGTGGCCGGCCGCGGTGGCGGTGGCGACGAGTCCGACGAGAATCGATCCGGCACCGGTGATCGACAGGGCCGTTCCCCGGGCCAACGCGCCGC
This sequence comes from Rhodococcus sp. ARC_M5, assembly GCF_022810405.1. GTDB lineage: Bacteria > Actinomycetota > Actinomycetes > Mycobacteriales > Mycobacteriaceae > Rhodococcoides > Rhodococcoides navarretei. The sequence goes on along the minus strand of NZ_JALGQE010000015.1, from coordinate 55,536 downwards.
GCGGGAGCAGTTCCGACAGCGGCATGGGTACCGGCAGGGTTTTGAGGGTTCGTGAGCGCACGGGGCCGCTCAGGGCTCGCTCATCGCCGTCGGTCGCGGCGGCCTGCGCGTTCGGCTGCGAGGGGGCGAATGCGGGCGAGTCGTCGGAGTCGGTGGGTGCGTGGTCGCGGCGTCCGGGGATCGCGGCCATGCTGCGGCGAAGAGCGGCGAGCTGTGCAGCCTTGTCCAGGCTGGTCAGGTCGGGGATCGTGTCGGCGGTACCGGCCATGAGTGCGACCTTTCGCCGAACGGATCAGTGCCCTCAATCTATGCGAACATACGTTCGATGTCGAACTACCTGCGTACGCCCGCAGCTGGCCCTGGTTCGCGAACCCTGGCGGCGTTCACGAGGTGGTCGAGGGAGAGTTCGGGGTCGGCCGTCAGGTGGCGATGTTCGGCGAGCAGACGCCTGACGTGATCGAGGTCAGCGCGCACGGCCGGGTCGTCGGGGTCGTAGCCCTCGTCGATGATGGCCGCGCGTTCGATGGGGTCCATGCCTAGTTCGACGCAGCGGCGTCGGGCGTGGTTCCCGTGTCGTAGATCAGGTCGTCAGAGCCGTCGTAGCGGTACGCGCGCTGTCCGCTCGGCAGCGTCATCCTGCCTGCCCATGGTCGGAATCAGGGTCGAAGTTGCGGTCACTTGTCACGGGAGCAGTATTGCGTCCCATGCGCGAACGGTCCCGAAGGGCTGTCAAAAAGTTCGCCGAGTCGGCCGGTCCGATCACTGCTGAAATCTCGATCACACCTCTCGAATCAGCTGCCTCGAACTCTGAGCGCCATTATTGTGAGCTGCTGGTTGGTTTGGTCACTTCGGTCACAGATGCACAGTTGCGTGGGCACCTGGACTCGGTGTGCCACGCGCAGCGATGAGGCTAGGAAAAGGCACACAAATGCCGTCACCTAACAGTTGGCTACTCGTTGACGTCATGGATCCGCGCCGCCCGACTGTGGTGGCAGTCGGTGCCCGCGCCAAGAGCCGTGTGGCGTTGAGGACGTTCATCCGTGAGTCCGATCGTGACGTCGTGCTCGCTGCGGTCACTCGAGCCGTACGGTCCACAGATCCTGTCCGAGTCGCTTCGGGATCGCGTCAGGTATCGGTAGACCCGATCAAAGACGACGAATCGGGTGTGGTGTACGGAGTCTGGGTGCAGGTCGCACACCGCTCCGCCGAGCCAACCGGGCGACCCTCGGCGTGGGCCTTCCATTGGGACTTGAACGCAGGTATCGCACGGCGCAGCGCGATCGTGAGCGAATCCCAGTCATGGGCACAGCTCGGGGTCGATCTCGTCCGACCGATTCCGGACGGCTTGGCGAAGTTGGACCTCGGTGACGCAACAGCATCGGTGCTGGCACGGTTGGTGTCGGGTGGCACCGGAACCGTGCTGCAAGAGATCGGTATCGAACGACGCCCATCGGGCCTTCATCGCAAGATTCAGTTCACCGCACACTTCTACGGCGATCCAGCCCACGACACGGAACACTCCGGCCGGTTCATTCGAGGCGTGTCCGTCGACCTCGGACCCTCGAACAACCCCGAACATTCCGATCGCGACGCCGCCAACATGGGTGAGCTTGTCGCTCAATCACTTTGCGATCCCAATGAATACCGCGCGATTGCAGATCCGGACTCGCTCCGGCTCCTGTACTGGTACGGCGACTCTCCGTCGGACATAGCCTGGCAAACCGACCACCTTGCGGACGGAAAGCCTGTTCTTCATCCAGGGGACAGAAAGAACGCGAGGGCGTCCGCACAGGCACTGCTGACCGCGCCCCTGGGTGCAACACAAGCACTGAGCTTGCGTCTTCTCACCAATGCAGACGAGTACGCGTCGGTCCCGGTCACGGCGAGGGCAATCGACCTCGCCGACGACTCGCGCGCCATACTGTGGATTCTGCGACCACAGACCGCATGAGCTGTTTCGTTGCCAGATATGTCGGATCTTGATAGCGTTTGATCCACGCTCAACCAGCGCCTGAGGTAGGTACCTTGTAGCAGTCGGGGCCTCCTCCACGCCCTCCATCGGGCGTTCATGCTACTCGATCGCATCACGTCGTCCAGCGCTGTAAAGCGCTGTGCGCGTGCAACGATCGGCATACGCATTACGAGGAATCCGTTGAAGAATTCAGGTGTAGAAACACTGCAACCTCGTCCTCGATCGCGCTGGTCGCATCGTGCATTCGTTTGCGTAGCTGTGATTGCATTCGCAATCGGCCCCAACGTCGCCGTCAATGCTCAACCAGTGGATCCAGCACCTACAGATCCAGAAGCTAGCCAGCTCGAATCCGGAGTACCTGAATCGTCAAGCAGTCCCGAACCTGGCGACGTTCCCATACCTCAAAGTTCGGACTCGATCCCAGCTGTTCCACCGGAAGAAATTCCGCGCACTCCGACCGGTGAGCCGCTGACCGAGGACCGATCTTCCCGAGAAGTGACCGATCCCGCCGAAGCGGCGGCGATCTACAACCAGGTGATGCAGAGCCGCAGTACACAGGCCGGCCCTGGAGCTCGCCAAGCACCCCCACTCGACTGCCGCGACACCCGATTCCAGTCCTGCAAGACGTACCAGGCAACGGTGACTCAGTACGTGCAGTACAACCCTCCCAGTGGGCCATTGACCCCGATCGGCAGCTGGCTCACGAACATCATCTTGCATGTTCGCTCACCGGTTCAAACACCCACCAAAGAGTCCGTCATCACGATGTACGCCAACGTCGTCTCGACCAACCCCGAACTGACGGTTCCCGGAATCTTCGAGTTCGAGCTCATCGCGCTGAGGGGATCGGGCAATACTTCCCAGGGGTGGACGCCTTTCAGGTTCCCTATGGCAGTCGGATCGACCGCCTTCAACCAATGGGAGCACTACACCCAGGGCAACGCAACTTCCAACACCGATGTAACGACAATGCGTTTCGACTATCAGGGCAATACCCCCGTGCCTGACTTGGACGAGCCGAGACGGACCCGCACGACCAACCAAAAGATCAGGTGCGACGCCGCCACGGCGGTCAACTACGGCACTGGCTGCGTCAACCCGTCGTTCATACCCACGGTCACGTACACCGCCGCGCGGTTCCCCACAATCACAGGAACCATTCTGGATGGTCAGGCAGCATACGAGTCAGGCATTCCCGGTTCGGGAAACCCACTTGTTCGCGGTCCATCGGCAAACAACGCAGCGAACCGAGAGGCGGCATGCCCCTCCTCGTCTCTGCAGCGGTTGAACCTATTGGGAGACAAACCCACTGACATGGATAGCCCCTCGTGCGACGAGTACCCGTTCGCGTCCACGGAACAAGGAGGGTACGGATCAACCGTCAGGTGGGTTCCACTTGCAGAAAACACCGACCAAGGCACTTTCATGGCCGAGTTCTACCGCACAAACCGGGTCATGCCTGGTGACGGCTTCTACGTCAACGCTCAAAGCTGAGCTCCGAACCCCTCACGAAAGGCTCCATAGAATGAAAATTCACGCACTTCGCAAGACCTTGACGATCACCGCGCTACTCGGTGCTGTGACGCTCGCTGTACCCGGTGCCGCGCACGCGGAGACGGTCACCGGATGGGTCGGACCGGCAGGCAGCAACGGAGCCGGCGTTCAGTTTCTGAACACCTCCACCATCATCAACTCACCGAACCTAACGGCGCAGTCCAAGATCTACTCGGTCTTCGGTCAGCAGGTAGCACCCGGTGACATCGGGGTACGGGCTCGGTTGTTCAAAAGCGGCGCTCTATGTGAAGCCGTGGGCTACAAGTACAGCTTCACCGGTGCCGCATCACTGACAATCGGCACCACCGCAACATGCGGCACCGGCTCGTACAACAGCCACGGCTTCACCGCGGTGTGGGACGGAGTGAGCGCGTACCGCGAAGCTCTCACCTTCCCCAGTAATCCCGTCAACTGGACCGCCCCGGCGGCCCGCTCGGCAGCGCCAAGTGCCACGGACGAAACCACCGTCGAATCAGGAACAAACGCCTCCGGGCAGTCGTACGGCGCAGGCGACACTGCTGCGAATGACGCAGAACTGCCTGATCTGGTCGCTGCAATCGGTACCGACGGGGTCCAAGGTTTCATCGAGAAGTCCGCACTCGACACGGCCGCAGCATCACCCGACGAGGCGACGGCGCTCGAAAAGCAGAACGTCGGCGGTACCGATGTCCTCGGATCGGCTCCGAAGACGGTTCCTGTCTACGCCAGCGATGGAACAACACAGATCAGCGAGTTCACCATCTCCTGATCCCGCTCCCTGAGGCGCGCCGGTCCCTGCATCAATTTGAGGACTAGCGCGCCTCTGGTGATTTTGTGGTCGGTCACGGAATCCCGGGCGGGCGGCGATCACGACGGATAGATCACCTTCATGGCGGCCAGCAAGCTCAGATTGTTCGGATCCAGGTAGATAGTCCAGTAGCTGTTGGTGGCAGCGAAGTGGATGCCCAGCGCGGAACCGCCCTCAGCGAGAACATCGAGCGCTTCTTTGTATCCCACGGTCAGCTTCAAGTCATAGGTCTGTCCGGTAATCGAGTCGTACCTGTCCCGGAGATCATCGACAACTTTTGCCGGCCAGACCGGCACAGACCTTGTCCTCAGGTCTTTTCGCAATTGCTGGACCGTCGGCGAGTCTTCTGCGTTGTCAGCTGCGGCGATCAAATCCTCGCGACGGACTTGGCTCTTTTCAGTGGATTGCTTTCGGGTTCCGCGGTAGACCCCGTCAGGATCAGAGCCGGAACGGAGGTCGTCGAAGCTCAGATTTGCGATGGACAAGTTGTTCTCGATTACCGCGAGCCTGCTCGGTACAACCCGAAAAGTAGCTGCCTCGTCTTCCGGATCGGCACTTGTATCCACAACGAGCACTGGATGTTCCGGCTCGTCACATGCCCGCTGGTCGACTACGAAGAGATAGTCCGGCGGCGGAGATTCCACCAGGCCGACAATGCGTGACACCGACATGTCGGCAAACTCCGGGTCATCGACCGTCGTCAGAAAGGCTTGAGCCTCATAACCACTGTCTTGTACGTGCGACGCTTGGGCCTCTCGCGCGACCTGTTCCCAGGCACCGTCATTGCCGAAGTACGTACGGATGAGCAGGGATTGGCCTTCTGGCAGAGTTGGCATGGTACCGACTCTAGTCGTTCTCAACTGTGAAACCGGTGCAGTTGCCAGGGACCGAACTTTCGATGCGCAGGTCAGTTGTTGACGAGTTGGCTGGCTCGCTGAAAGGTCACGCCGAGAAGTGATCCGATGTCTCGGACGGGTACCTGAGCGGTGGCGAGTTTCTTCGCGAAGGCCTCGGTGCTGGCTTTGACGCGGGCTTCGTCCTCGGCCAGACGTGCTCGCTGTGTCGCGATCTCGGCGATGCGGACCGCGAGATCCTCTCCCCCGGGTTCGAGTTCGATGTGCTGCTCGATCTCGACATCGGCGAGGGCGACTCCGGTTTCGAGGGCGATGAGTTCTTTCGCCGCGGTGGGGACATCATCGATGCGACGGGCTTGAGTGAGGGCGTCGAGTTCGGGGACGGCGATCATCCACCACTTGCCGTCTCGGGTCACCGACACCGTGTAGGTCTTGCTCACTGCTGCGCCTCCTTCATGGCTGCGAGGATCTTGCGGTAGACGCCGGGCGAGATCGTCCGGTGCCCATCCGGAACAGTCACCTTGACTGCGCCATCGGCCGACACCCACGTGCTGTGCGAGCCGACCGTGCGGACCGAGGCGAACCCGGCCGCCTTGAGGGCCTTGACCACTTTCCGCGTGGGCTGCTCGGTAACCATGATTTTAGTCTATCCGACTGGACACTTTCTAGTCAAGTTGACTAGACAAAATTTGGCTGAGTGGCGGTGCGGTGGTCGACACGGAGGAAGTGCCTATTCCACATTCCTCATCTGGTGCATCTGCCTGCGGGTTCGGTCTGGTTAGGGTGGTTGTCGACAGCAATGTGTTTCTACTCGAGAGAGGCCGCATCGAACCGTGGCAAAAAAAGTATTCACCCAATTGGTCGACGATATCGATGGCTCGGTCATCGACGACGAATCAGGCGAGACGATCGAATTCTCCGTCAACGGTGTCGACTACCTCGTAGATCTGAAGGCGAAGAACGCCAGCGAGTTTCATCGGAAGATCGGCTACTACATCGAGCACGCAACCCGTGTCGGCGGGCGTAAGCGTCGACACACCCCCACCTCCACGGCTCCATCTGCAGCACCCTCGAACAGCCGAGCCACACGTGATCCGGCTCAGACCAGAGCTGTCCGGCAATGGGCCGCAGACAACGGTTACGAGATCAACGATCGGGGCCGCATTCCCGCTGCGATCGAAGAAGCATTCAACGCTGCACACTGATCATTACTTCAGGATCACCGCGCGAACTCGACGGTGTATCCGGCCTGACCGTCGATCGACAGGCTGTACTGCACACCATCGAGCGTTGTCATGTTCCAGCCTTCCTTGACGGTCAGCGTCTCGCCCACGGGCAGGCTGAGAGCGGAGGTGACCGAACGCAAGCCGACGTCGCCGTCTCGCACTTCCCGGATGCCGTCGTACGCACCCTGTTCGGCGTTTGTCGCCTGGGTAGAGACCATATCCGGCATGGTTGAGTCGGGCGATGTGTTCTTCACGGTGACCGGGAAGTAGACGCTCACAGGCTGCGGCGGAAGGTCGTACGGGATCCTCGCGTCTTCACTCATGATGAACTCGACCGGTGCGCCCACTGTGATCTCCAGCTGGACCTGGCCCGATCGCACCTTCCTGCTGTAGATCGCGGTCTGCCCGAACTTGCATGGTTCGGGAAACAGTTCGATTCCCGTTGTATCGCAAATCATCGGGTCAGCCGGGGAAAGTTCCGCTTCCTGTTCCGGATCAGGCTGCGGAGAGGATTGTTCGGCGCTCGAGGCCGCTGCGGCGTCGGTCGTGGACGCATCGTCATCCTCCGTGAGCGCCCCGACGGTGATGATGCCCGCCAGGATGACCCCGACCCCTCCCAGTGCGGCCCACAATCGCCAGGGGGGCTTCGGCTTTGGCCGACGGAAGGTCAAGGTGGTTCGCAGGATGCCATCCTGTCGGTCGACCAGCTCCCAACCTTCCTGCTGCTTACCTGCGATTATTTTCGACTCAGCACCCCGGATCACCTTGATCTCGGTGACCTCGTACCGCGCCTGTTCGGCGTCCATGTCTCTTCCCGTTCTTCGATAGTGGTGATGCGGGTCGACCCCGGCATACCGTGATGCGAGTGGCAGTGCTCCTACGGTGCTCGCCCCGAATAGTGTTCGGTGATAGCGCGCAGCAGTCACCAGGACCGGCGTTACCGGAGCGGTGTTGTCGCCGAAAGCACTTTGAGAGCGGCCGCCTCGCTCAGGTGCGCGTCCGCTGCGGCGGATGCCCCGTCGCCAGAATCGCGACCGGTGCCAGGGTGACAGGGTCTACCCACGCACTGCAGTAACCACCGACGCGATCGCGAATACTCGCGGCGACGATGGCGAATCCGATGGCTGCGCCGCCACCGGCGAGGGCCGCGATCGACTCCTCCAGTCCGATCACCCACGAGTTGTACCGGTACTCGTTGCGTTGCTGCTGACCGACCAACTCGGCCTGACCCACTGCGACGTCCGGGATGTAGTTCCCGTCCACATCCGGTCGAGGCCACTGCTCCAGCGAGGCGCGGTACACCTCGATCGCCTCCGGCGACAGCGAGGACTGCTCGATGGCGTCGAGCAGTGCTGCCGTGGATGGAGTGCGCGTCGTAGCCGGTGGCTCGAATCCGCGAAACACCCCATCCGCACCGACCGCCGACGAGAAGTCCTCGAAGTCCATGTTCGCCAACGACAGGTTGTTCTCCACCGACGCCATCTGCGACGGATGCACCCGGAAACTAGGGTAGCCCGACGAACCGTCTGCGGTGTCCACGGCAAGGATCGCGTGTTCCGGATCGGTGATCGTCGCAGCGTCGGCGAGAAACACGTAGTACGGCGGTGGGGACCCGATGATCACGGCCAACTCGCCGAGCGTGAGTCGGTCGAACTCCGCGTCGTCGACCACGGTCAAACCGGCGACAAACCCCTCATCTGTCGGCTGCGTCGCCGCCTCGACAGTGTCACTCCACCGGGCGTTGTCGGAGAAGTCTGTGCGGATCAACAACGATTCCCCGTCGGGCAGTTCTCGCGTCATGTCCGCACTATAGGACGCACGGGCGGTACATCGCATCGAGTCGGGCCCCATCGACGCAAACGCACGACACGACGATCTCTCACTCCCACAACGGGTCACACAATCCAACGGGACACTTACAGACGCCGCCCGCAAGTGGGCAGGTATCGCGATCACCGAGTCAGGCGTGAATTCTGTTGCCGCTCAGTTCAGTACGTCGGCAATTGTTCTGGCGGAGCGCTCTTCGGTCACCGCGTCGCGCCCGCGTAGTCACGACCGGCAGCTATCGAGTCGTAATCGTCCGCGTCGTACCCCGAACCCGCTTCGATGGCTTCGTCGGCGCTATGGTCGCCATCGACATCGGTGGTGGCGCTGTGCGCCTGGTCAGCTGCGACGGTGGGGGCTGCGGTGCTGCGTTCGGCGGCGATGTTCTGCTGTACCTGAGTCCAGGTCTTGATGTGCCGCGAGACAGTCGAGGTGTGGAGCTCGAGGTGGCGTGCGATATCACTGAATGACCAGTCGGGGTTCGCGAGGTAGAGATGGACACTGGTCCACACGGCAGGCTTGAGCAGGCCGTTGTCCAAGTCTTCCTCCACTCCCATAGCCTCGAAAGGCCGCGATGCAGGGCGCTCGACGGCCGGGTCCTGTGTGGCGGCGATGGAGGCCGGCCCGATCGAAGCATTATCGCCTGCAACCGGTGCCGCGGTGATGATGCGTCGACGGGGAGCACTGATGGCGACGGACATCATCTCGCCCATGGTCATCACCATCAGCGGAGCGAGGGCACCCATCATGGCAGCGACGGCCGCATTTAGGTCGGTGACGGTGAGGACGGCGTGGTAGGCGTTTCCTGCCATGCTGGCCACTCCAGCGAGGGCAAAGACGGCGATGATGAATCGGCGGCCGCGAACGGTGGCGCGGTCTGTGTGCTGGGACAGCGCGATACGGAAGATGCTGGCCGCCAGGATCGGTCCGTCGAGCACTACCGGTATGACCCACGCGGAATCGCGTAGCCCGGCCATGGACCCCAAGTCGAGAAGGGTAGTGAAGCTCAACTTGAAACTGGACGCGGTAACCGCAAAGGCGACGATCAATCCGATGACGAGCGCCCAGGTGATGACAGCAGGGTGAATCTCGCGGGTGTCCTCGGTGGTGTTCTGATCAGGGTGGGTATTAGCGTTGTTCATTGATCGCAGGTCCGTTCTGTGATCGACCGGCCCCGGCGGTGTTGGAGCACTGCCGGGGCCTTCGCGGTCGGATGATGTATTCGGTGTGGCCACACGTGCGCGAGGAGATCCGCAGATCTCTGCGCTTCTTGTTGCGCGATCGGGAAATGGACGTCGCGGCCGAAGTCATTGCATTACAACCACTTCGGTGTACAGGGTCTATCGACTGGGCCGAGCAGTGCCAGCAGCCTTAGCATCGGCGGCGGTCCAGCCGTGCACGCCGGCTGGGCGGCACTCGTCGTGATAGACCGGATCGGCCGGCACCAAATTCGCTGGAGTCTCGGAGTGCCACTGGTCGCACCAGGCGCATCGTGCGACCACCCGTTCGGCGGTCATGAAGTCGCCTCGGCGGCGAGGCCGAACTGAGCGCCACCGATCGTGTCGATGGTGTGGAGATTGGCGTCGGTGCTCATTGTGTGTCAGCTCCTGGCAGTTGTAGCGCGGGGTGTGGGTGCTCCGTCGCGTTGCTCGCGGGCCCGAATGAGGGCGGCGTAGACAGCTGATCGGCTCAGGCCGTACAGCTCCATGAGTTTCACGGCACCGAACTCGCCGGATTCGTAGTCCTTGAGGATGCGTTCGTGTTGCAGTGCAGTGAGTTTGGGCTTGCGTCCGGTCATCCGGCCCTGCTCTTTGGCGATCGCGACGCCCTCACGGGTGCGTGCGCGGGTCAGGTCGGCCTCGAACTCGGCCATCGCACCGAGGACGGTGAAGAACATCTTGCTCGACGGATCACCAGGGCTGTAGACCTGGCCACCGTAGATCAACCGTGCACCTTTTGCGTCGAGCTCAGTGACGATGGCGTTCAGGTCCGTGACCGATCGACCGAGTCTGTCCAGTTTGGTGACCACCAAGGTGTCCCCCTCCCCCACTGCCGCGAGGGCTTCGGTGAGGCCGGGACGTTCCCGGTTGCGACCGGTGTATCCGCGGTCGGTGTAGATGTTGCCGGTGTCGACGCCCATCTTGCGAAGGGCTGTGCGCTGCGCTCGTAGATCCTGTCCTCGCGTGGAGCACCGGGCGTACCCGATGAGGTTTTCGTCCACCTGGAGCCCTTCGTCTCGGAATCTGCGATCAAACTGGGATTACTTCCAACACTATCTACCAGGACACCGACAGGCTGGTCCGAGCGTCGATCGAATTGTCAGTTTCAGAAGTCAGCTGCACTTGTTCAGAAGTGGGTGTCATACAGCCACTGTTAAAGGTAGACCTGTAGTCCGTCTCGAGCAGTCGCGGTCTTCCTACACGAAATGCGAACGTTCCCCTTTCGCCCGCGGCGGTGAACCTTCCCATTCATCACCCTCGCATCGATGATTTATACCCCTAGGGGTACTTGCATACCCCCCTAGGTATGTGCAACAGTAGGTACACCCCGCCAGGAAGGATTGCCATGTGCTACCCCGTCGCATGCCCGACATGCGGTAAGACCACCTGGGCCGGCTGCGGGCGCCACATCGACAGCGTCATGAAGAATGTCCCACCGCCGCAGCAGTGCACCTGCTCGTCGAGCGAGGCACCCGATCCAGCTAGGCGCACCGGCTTTTTTCACTCCCTGTTTCATCGCTGACACCTCACCTTTAAGTCTTCGAGGAAGCTTTTGGGCCTTCGTGGCCTTGTCATATACCCCCACCCGTATTTAGGAGAATGCTATGTCCGTGCCCGCTACCGCGGCGGCTACCGACCGACACGACCGTGACCGGCCACCTGCACCTGGCGCACTCGGCCGCCTGGGGAGCGCGATGGTCACGCGTCGCCGCTGGGTGTTCGGTATCTGGCTGATCACCCTAATCGCCCTTGGATCAGCTGCACCAACGGTGTTTTCGTCGTTGGCCGGGGCCGGCTGGCAGGCCAACGGATCCGAATCCGTCCAGGTACGCGAACTCGCCCAGCAGCATTTCGGCGGCAACTCCTCTGCAGCAGTGCAGGTCGTCGTTCACTCCGACACCGCCTCGATCGAAGACCCGGCGATGCAGCAGACACTCACCGACGTCGCGGCTGTGTTCGACAGCGACACCCGCTTCGGCGAGATCGTCGCCCCCCAGCCGGGCATGACCATCAGCCCCGACCGTCACACCGGCATCCTCATCGCCGGCGCAGACACGAGTACCGACGACATGGTCAAAGCCGTCGACGAGGTCAAAGGCGAGCTGACCGCACTGTCCGGCAACGGTATCGAGATCTACCCCACCGGGTCGTCAGCACTGTGGTCGGACTTCAACAAAGCCAACCACGACGCCATGATCCAGGCCGAATTGTTCTCCTGGCCGGTCACTTTGGCGATCATGGTGCTCGCGTTCGGCTCTCTCGTCGCCGCGGGATTGCCGCTGCTACTCACCGTCGCCGGCCTGGTCGCATCCGCAGGCGGACTTGTTCTGCTCAACGGCGTCACGCCGATCTCGGTGTGGGCGATGAACTTCGCGATGATGTTCGCCCTCGCCCTCGGAATCGACTACGCCCTGTTCATCGTCGCCAGGTTCCGCGACGCACTGCGCAACGCCGATCCGCGTGCCGCGGTCGCCGAAACCATGGACACCGCAGGCAAAGCCGTGGTCCTGTCCGGACTGACCGTCCTGGTGAGCCTCTCGGCCGTCCTGCTCGTTCCCGCACCGGCGGTGCGCACCATGGCCGTCGGCATCATGCTCGCAGTGACGTTCGTGCTGATCGCCACCATGACCCTGCTCCCCGCAACCCTGGGTGCACTCGGCTCCAAGGTCAACGCCGCATCCTTGCCCTACGCCAAGCGTCAGCAGCACCGCTCCCCGAAATTCGCAGCCTGGGGTGAACTGCTCCACAAGCACCCCTGGCCGTTCGCTCTGGTGTCCGTCGGCATCCTCATTGCGCTGGCCCTTCCGGTCCTCGGACTGAAAGTGGCAATGCCCTCGATCTCCGTCGTCCCCGAAGACGCACCGGTTCGCCAGGGCTACGAGCTCGTCCAGGCCCAGTTCGGTGACGGCGCACCCGGCGCACTGCAGATCGTCGTCCCGTCCGCGGATGCCGCCGCGACCGCCACCGCAGCCACTACCGTCGACGGAATCTCGATGGTCACCCCGCCCCAGCCTGCCGCGGACGGCTCAAACTACTCACTGCTACAAGCACTTCCCACCGTTGACCCCTCGGACGAGAGAATGGGCACCATCCTCGGTGACCTGCGCGCCGAACTCCCGGAGTCGGCGTTGGTCGGCGGTGCCCCAGCGGAGAACCTCGATCTACAGCAAGCACTGAACGACTACCTACCGCTGGTGATCGGCATCATTCTGGCGCTCGGTTTCATCCTGCTGCTCGTCGCACTCCAAGCACCCCTGATCGCGATCCTCGGCACCGCCGTCAGTCTGCTCTCGACCGCCGCAGCGTTCGGGGTCGCGAAACTGATCTTCCAGGACGGGCACGGCGCATCACTGCTCGGATTCACCCCGCAAGGCTTCCTCGACGGCTGGGGTCCGGTGTTCTTCTTCGCGATGATCTTCGCCATCGCCATGGACTACACCGTGTTCCTGCTCGCCACCGCGAAAGAGCACTACGAGAAGACCGGGGACCCGAAAGCCGCTCAGGTCGACGGCCTCGCCCACTCCGGCCGGGTCATCTTCGCCGCCGCCGCGGTCATGGTCGCAGTGTTCTTCACCTTCGCACTCTCCGATCCGCTCCCACCGAAGGAGATGGGCATCATCCTCGGCGTCGCGGTACTGCTCGACGCCTTCTTGATCAGGCTGATCCTGCTGCCGGTCCTGCTGCGTTTGAGCGGACACGCCGCATGGTGGTCACCGGCCTGGCTGCGCAAGGTGTTGCCCTCGATCAGCTTCTCGCACTGACCACCCTTACAACCCGAACGGAGCAATCATGATCGATCCGAACACCACTCGCTCGTCCGCGTTCGCGGGCTGGCCGATCGAACGTATCGTCCCCGCCCTCGCCGCCGGCGTCACCGCCACCGGCCTGGCCCTCGGCGAACTCCACGCACCGCAGTGGCGACTGCTCAGCGCGTTCGCTGCCGCGAACCTCGCCCTTTACGCAGCGGTCGGCTGGTGCCCGGCCAGCGCGCTTCTCACCAGGGTGGGCGTGCCGAGTATTCGCCAGCCCCGAATCGGGTAGGCCCAGATCACCGCAGTTCGACGACCGAAAGGAACTTCCCTTATGAACATCGCACTCTCGACCACTCTGACCGACACCGACTTCGACACCGCAGTCGACGCCGTCAAAGCCTCCCTCGCAGATCAGGGATTCGGTGTTCTCACCGAAATCGACATGCAGGCCACGTTGAAGGCCAAACTCGACGAGGACATGGAGCAGTATCTGATCCTCGGTGCCTGCAATCCCACCCTCGCGCACCGCGCCGTCGGAGTCATGCGCCAGATCGGGTTGCTGCTGCCGTGCAATGTCGTCGTCCGCGCCGACACGAGCGCACCCGGATCGATCATCGTCGAAGCCATGAACCCCGACATCATGGTACAAGCGACAGGCGAACCAGCACTCTCCGACGTCGCGGCGGAGGCCACCACCAAGCTCCAGGCCGCCATCGACGCACTCGGTGGCCAGGACACAGCACACAGCTGATGACCCTGACGCTGGCCCTGGTCCTCGGCGTCGCCGTCGGCATCCTGCTCGGTCTCCTCGGCGGCGGTGGGTCGATCGTCGCCGTCCCGGTTCTCGTCTACGCCCTGGGAATGGACCTGTCGGAGGCGATACCGACATCGTTGCTGGTGATCGGTGTCGCCTCGGCGACCGGGGCCATCCCCAAGGTGCGGGCGAAGCTCGTCGAATGGCGACTGGCGGCGATCTTCGCGGCCACCGGTATCGTCGGCACGCTGGTCGGCAGCGTCCTGGGCAGGCATCTGCCCGAGGCCGCAGTGATGATCGGCTTCGCGATCGTCATGATCATCGCCGGGGCGCGGATGCTGCGCAGCACCGACGATGTCGGAACCGCTTGCAAGACAGGAAGTTCCGGGATCGATTGGCGGCGATGCGCACCACGGTCCATACCGACCGGGTTCGGGGTCGGTGTCCTCACCGGACTGTTCGGCGTCGGCGGAGGATTTCTGATCATCCCCGCTCTGGTGCTGTTGCTGGGAATCGAGATGAGTGTCGCTGTCGGAACGTCGCTGGTGGTCATCGTCGCCAACTCCGCCGCCGGACTGATCGCTCAGGCCGACGGGCTCGGCGGGAACTGGCCACTGACAGCCGCGTTCGCCGGTGCGGCGATCGCAGGCTCGCTGGTCGCCGGAAAACTGAGCACACGCATCGACACCGACAAGCTGCGCACGTGGTTCGCCTACCTGGTGTTCGCCGTCGCGGGCTATGTACTTGTCGACACCCTCGTTCTTTCATGACCGACTGCACACACCGAACCGATGCCCCCGGGGGTAATCTGGAAGGACTACCACCATCACACACCCTCAGGAGACCGCAATGATCGGCGACGAAGACAGCATCGCATTGGTACTCAACCGTCTGCGCCGCGCACACGGCCAACTCGCCGGTGTGATCGGCATGATCGAGAACGGACGCGACTGCAAAGACGTCGTCACTCAACTCGCCGCCGTCTCCCGCGCCCTCGACAAAGCCGGATTCAAGATCGTGGCCACCGGCCTTCGTGAATGCATGACCGGCGACACCGCAGACAACAAAGAGCCCATGACCGAAGCAGAACTGGAAAAGCTCTTCCTCGCACTGGCCTGAACGAGGACGTTTCACGTCAGAAACGAGGCCGACCCGATTACACCGTAGGAGTACCCCGTGAGCACCACCGATCCAGACATCGCCATCATCGAAACGTCGAGCCTCGGCGACCGCAGCTACCTGATCAGCCACGACGGCATCGCCGTCGTGATCGATCCCCAACGTGACATCGACCGCGTCCTGGCACTGGCCACGGAGAAGAACGCCACCATCACCCACGTACTCGAAACCCACATCCACAACGACTACGTCACCGGCGGACTCGAACTCGCACGCGCCACCGGAGCCGAATACGTTGTGCCCGAGGGTGACCCGGTCGAATTCGAGCGACGGGCAGTGGGGGACGGCGATGTCGTCGACGCGGGATCGGCGACGTTTCAGGTCATGCACACCCCGGGCCATACACATCATCACGTCAGCTACGTACTGCAACTCGGAGACGAACCGATCGCGATCTTCACCGGCGGCTCGATGCTCTACGGATCCACCGGCCGCACCGACCTACTCGGCTCCGAACACACCGACGAGCTCACCCATGCCCAGTTCCACTCGGTCCGTCGAATCGCCGCCGAACTCCCCGCCGACGTCGAGGTCTACCCCACCCACGGATTCGGTAGCTTCTGCTCCGCGACCCCCACCAGCGGCGACTCGTCGACCATCGGTGAACAGCAACAGTCCAATCCCGCGCTGACCCAGGACGAACAAACCTACGTCGACGAGTTGATCGCAGGACTGTCGGCCTACCCCGCGTACTACGCCCACATGGGCGTCATCAACACCGAAGGCCCCGCACCGATCGACCTGTCCACCCCAGAACCCGTCGACCCCGACGAACTACGCCGCCGCATCGACGACGGACAATGGGTCGTCGACCTCCGCGCACGCACCGCCTTCGCTGCCGGACATCTCGACGGTTCCCTCGGCTTCGAGCTGTCGACGACATTCGTCACCTACCTCGGCTGGCTCTACCAGTGGGGTGCGCCGCTGACCTTGATCGGCGACACATCCGATCAAATCGACGAGGCCACAAGGGAGTTGGCACGTATCGGCATCGACCACCCCTCCGGCTCCGCTGTCGGAGAGATTCATTCGCTCGCCAGCGACGGGCGCGTACGGTCCTACGAAGTGTCCGACTTCGCCGGACTCGCCGCAGAGGACTCGGACATTGCAGTGCTCGACACCCGTCAACAGTCCGAATACGCGGACGGCCACATCCCCGGTGCGATCAACATTCCCCTCCACGAACTGCCGCACCGACTCGCAGAAGTTCCCGACGGCAAAGTGTGGGTGCACTGCGCCTCCGGCTATCGCGCCTCGATCGCGGCCTCACTACTCGACCGGGAACATCGCAGCGTGGTGCTCATCGACGACGACTACAACCGCGCAACAGATCTCGGACTCGACACCTCGAAGACATGACGAAATGCTTCGACGACCGAACGCGACGAGACAGGCGTACCCCCAGGGGGTATATGTTGGTATCATCGGCCGCATGCACTCAGTGAATCGGCACGGTCGACGGGGCACAGCTCCGACGGCAGCTTTACTGATTGCACTGACGGTGTTCGGTGTCCTGTTGATGCATTCGGTGACACCGATGTCGATGCCCGTGACCGGCTCGATGTCCACATCGATGAGCGGCGGCCATGCCTCGTTCGCAGCACCGTCCCACACGGACGCCACGGTTCCGGTGATGACCGGGGAACATGACTGCCCGTCGGGGCACCAGATGATGCATCCCTGCGTCGGCACGACGGTGTCGTGGCCCGCGCTGACGGTCCCGGCGATGAGCGCAGCCCTCGACCTGGCGCCGACATCGGTGAACCGGATCATTGGACGGGCCGACTCCACGCTTGAGCGTGCGCCGCCGTGGACGTTATGGGAGTTGGACAGATCGGTGACCTTGCGAGTGTGACAGGGAGCCCGGCAGACGCGTGTCTGTCGGCGGATCGAACGACATCCAATTCTCTGCACTACCCACTCTTGCAAGGAGTTTCCTCATGCGTACCAAAGTCATTGCCTCGATCGCTGCTGCCGCCGCGAGCGCGTTCCTCGTCGTCGGCTGTAGCGACAACGCGGCCGATTCGTCGATGGACGGCCATGCGATGGGATCGATGTCCTCGGCACCGATGTCCTCGGCCCAAGCAAGCGCGTCCGCAGAGTTCAACGATGCCGACGTGATGTTCGCGCAGATGATGTACCCGCATCACGCCCAAGCAGTCGAGATGGCCGACATGGCGAACGGCCGCACCGACAACCCGGAGGTGCTGTCGCTGGCATCGGCGATCGCCGCCGCGCAACAGCCCGAGATGGACCAGATGACCACCTGGCTCACCGAGTGGGGCCAGCCCATGCCCGACATGGACAGGGGTGACATGGGTGACATGGGTGACATGGGCGGGATGGACCACAACTCCGGCAGCGGCATGATGACCGCTCAGGACATGGACGCGTTGATGGCAGCGTCGGGACCGGAATTCGACCGCCAGTGGTTGACGATGATGATCGCCCACCACACCGGCGCCATCGAGATGGCCAACACCGAAATCGCAGACGGTTCCAATCCTGACGCCCTGGAGATGGCCCGCACCATCGTCGCCACCCAGCAGCAGGAAATCGACACCATGCAGCGGCTGCTCGGCTGACCCGGCCCGCTATAGACAACGATGGCCGCATCCTCTCCGGCGGAGAAGGTGCGGCCATCAACGTTCCACAATTGTCAGGGCTGCGTTCCCGGTACGAGATCAGCTCTCACAGTGACGGTGTGCGCTGCGACGGAGGGTTGGAACTCCCCTCGTTCACCGCTCCGGTGATGGTGTCGGGTGTGAGGTCGAGTCGACGCAGTAATTGTGCGTTCGCAGCGACGATGATCGTCGACAGCGACATCAGGATCGCGCCGATCGACATCGGCAGCACGAACCCGACCGGCGCGAGCACTCCTGCCGCGAGCGGAACCGAGATGAGGTTGTATCCCGCTGCCCACCAGAGGTTTTGCTTCATCTTTCGGTACGAGGCGCGCGAGAGTTCGATCACCGACAACACCGACCTCGGGTCGTCGCTGGCGAGGATCACTCCGGCCGATGCGATTGCGACGTCGGTGCCGGCCCCGATCGCGATACCGACATCGGCCTGCGCCAGAGCCGGGGCGTCGTTGACTCCGTCGCCGACCATCGCCACCGTACGGCCTTCGCTCTGGAGTTCAGCGACGTTGTGCGACTTGTCTTCCGGTTTCACCCCGGCGAAGTAGCGGTCCACACCGAGCTCGGTGGCGACGGACTTCGCGACGGCGTCGGCATCACCGGTGATCATCACGACCGCGATTCCTCGCGCGTGCAGCGCGTCTACCGCAGTGCGTGACTCGGACCGGATCTCATCGGCGAGCGCGAGGGCACCGATCACGGCCCCGTCGGCGAGGACGTGCAGGATGATCGCCCCGTCCCCGCGCCACCGGTCGGCGACAGCGAGTTCGGATCCGTGTTCCTGCTCGAGCAGTGCCGGCCCGCCGACCTGGATCCGGACGCCGTCGACGTCGGCTGCGACCCCGACGGCGGGGGACGACTGAAAGCCGGCTGCAGCCGGGACCGTCAGGTTCCGCGCGCGTGCGGCCTCGACGATGGCACGGGCGAGTGGATGTTCGGAATCTGCTTCTGCGGCAGCGGCCAGCGCGAGAACGTTGTCGGCGGTGCGCCCGCCGGTCACCTCGACTGCGGTGACGGTGGGTTCACCCTTGGTGAGGGTCCCGGTCTTGTCGAACAGCACGGTGTCCACCGTGCGCATGGTTTCGAGTGCGAGCCGGTCCTTGACCAGAACCCCGCCGCGGGCGGCACGTTCGGTGGCGATGGAGACCACCAGCGGGATCGCGAGTCCGAGTGCGTGCGGGCAGGCGATGACCAACACGGTGATGGTGCGGATGACGGCGTCGTCGGGCATCCCGACCAGAGTCCACACCGCAGCGGTGATGATCGCGGCACCGAGAGCGAACCAGAACAGCCAGCCAGCGGCGGTGTCCGCGATGCGCTGAGCGCGCGAGGTCGAGTTCTGGGCGTCGGCGACCAAGCGGCCGATGCCGGCGAGGGCGGTGTCCTCCCCTACTGCAGTGACCTGGACGCGCAGACCTGAGTCGGTGGCGACAGTGCCGGCGACGACTTGATCGCCGTCGCTGCGGCGGACGGTGCGTGATTCCCCGGTGATCATCGATTCGTCCATGCTCGCCGATCCGGAGACGATGGTGCCGTCCGCCGGTACGCGGCCGCCGGGGCGGACGACAACGACATCACCGAGCTGCAGCTCGGACGGGGGCACCGGCACCACATCGTCGCCCTCGACGCGTTCGGCGACATCCGGGAGCAACGCCGCCAACGAGTCCAGAGCGGAGGTGGTCTGGGCGAGTGATCTCATCTCGATCCAGTGCCCGAGCAGCATGATCACGATCAGCAGGGCCAGTTCCCACCAGAAGTCGAGCTGATGATCGAGCAGGCCGAGGCTCGCTCCCATCGACGCAATGAATGCGACGGTGATCGCGAGGGCGATGAGCAGCATCATTCCCGGTGCACGGGAACGGATTTCGCTGACTGCTCCGGAGAGGAACGGAGACCCGCCCCAGGCGTACATCACCGTTCCGAACACCGGAGAGACCCAGGCAATCCACGCTGCGTCGGGCAATGAGTAGCCGAGGAGCATCGCGAACATGTTCGAGGCAACGATCACCGGAACGGCAAGGACCAGCATGACCCAGAACAGGCGACGAAACATACCGACGTGATCACCGTGACCGGTGTGCCCGCCGTGCTCTGCGTTGTGCCCGCCGGTGTCGTGGTCCGACTGCGGAGTCGCCTTCTCTGCCCCGTCCGTGTGCATTTCGGGTCCTTCTTCATGCCCGCTGTGCTGCAGTCTGTTCGGCGGATCCGTCCGCGCGGAGTCGACGTCGGAGTGTGTGTGATCGTTCATCGTGCAGTCCTCTCATCCATCGAGTTCGATATCCATTCATCCCATGAACTCGTGGGTTCTGGTTCGGCTGTGTATTCGGCGTCGAGGGCGACAATGATCTGCGCCTGGACGAGCGCGGCTGCACTGGTGACCGTGAATGTCCCTGCCGCCGCCGATAACGCGACAGTGTCCATTCCGATCACGGCGTTGACGTCGTTGCGGACCGACGACTCACAGTGGCCGTACATCGATACCGGCGTAACTGACAGTGCGTGATGATCATGCGTAGCTTTCGACATCTCGGACAACATATACCCCATAGGGGTATATGTCGATCAAGTCGAACCATACCCCTTCCTGATCTCATTGGGAAGAACCGTCAGGGTGTTGTCAACGCGTGAGCGCCAGTCGGCTGGCCACCAGGTGCACCCGCGGTCGCTGTCATGCTCACGGACGGGCATGGATGTCGATACCGATTCGGTCAAGGGGCGCATGCATCCGCGGCACAGCTGAGCCTTACAGCGACGGGCGTACCTGCACACGCGCGTGGATCATCGGCGTTCGCTGCGATTTCCGTTACGAGTCTTCTCACCGACTGGAGGCAGGGCAGGGCGAATTACGCCATGTCACGGCGCGCATGGCGAGCCCGCGTGTCGACTCTCGAAGATCGCGGAACTGCTCGTTCGGTCGATCGCTGACGCCGCAGATCGGACGGTGGAGCGATACTGTCTCGTTCACCATGGGGCTGCGGCGACGCCGATGTAGCGTTGAGTAAGTCGTAGATGGGTGTATCACTCACGTTCGGTTCCACTTTCGATCTGATCGTTTCGGTGCGCCTTCGAACGCGCCGACAGTTGCCGCTCACCGGCCCCGGGCGAGCCCTGCCCTACCGGCCAGCCGGCGCGCACCGACATATCCAGTCCGCAAACTCGGTCACATGCGGTGAAAATGCCTGCCCGTCACACCGCAGTTGCTCTTTACCGAGTGTCGGCACGCTTGCGCAGCGCAGCGGTCGCCAATTCTGCGACCGCTGCGCGATAGAAATCTCGATCTATCTCCCCGGCCGCGAATCTACGATCGAGGATTTCCTGCGCGTCCTCCCCCGATTGCGGGCGAGCGGACATCAGCCGAACCGCACCCCAGATCAACAGAGCGATCACGACCAGCCAGAACGCGGCCATTCCTGCCATCATCGTCCATCCGCCACTCATGGTGCCCATATTCATCATTGCTGCTCCTCACTCTCGCACCAGCCACCTGCTGACCTGCGGAGTGTGGTCATCCCGCAGCTCCTACTATAACGCTTAGTAGTTCAGCTACTATCGAGCATAGTAGTTGACTGCTGTCGAGACGCCGTCGCCCGGACAGGCGATGATGGAGGCAACCTGTGGGAAAGAAATCCAGCAAGTCGCGATCGAAAGCGCACAAACGACGAACCACGGCGACACGATCCGGGGGCGGCCCACCGGCTCCCCACCCCGGTGCCATACGTACTGAGCCCCAGCCAAGGCATCCCCTCTCAGCGGTGGCCCCACATTCTGCGGTCAGCGTCGCCGCCGCCGATTATCTTCGAAGCAGGGGCCACTCGCCCGGCAGCGGTGCACTCCATCCCACTGTCGCCCGGGCTTTCGCGCCGGCCTCCACTACCCCACCGCGAGCGTCGGCCCAGGCCGCAGAACCGACGATCGATACTGCAGCGCCGCCGGAGCGCCCACGTGCCCGCACGCCTGAAGCTGTTGCGCCCGCACCGCAGAGTTACGCACCCAAGCGCTCACCAGCCACCAGTTGTACCGATGAGATTTCCCAGGTCGAGCCGCTGGGGCTTGCGGTGACGTACTGGGGTGTCGGCGGGGCCGATGCCGAGCCCAGCCACGACGTGGCGATTCGCTTCACTGGATCGCGGGTGGAAGTCGAGGGCCATGCATCGACCGAGAAGGTCGGTTTCGATCGGACTCTGGTCGTGAAATCACGTCCTGCCGCTGGAGGCCGGTTCGCCGCGACCACCCGTATTCAGGGCATTGCCAGCGGGGAGTGGGAGGTGAGTGCGCGACGCATCGACGGGGGCGCAGACAGTAGCGAACGGCAGCAGAACTCTGTGCTCACCGCGCGCACTGCGCTACTGACATACGGTCCCGCTGTGCGGGTGTGGAGTTGGCCGGCGTTGGTAGCCGCGGGAGCGGTGGTTGCATTGATTGTTCAGGGATTCCTGCTCTCACGCATGGATGCCAATGTTGCTGCTGCTGTTGCAATTTCAGCTCTGAGTTGCGTTTTGGGATATATCGGTGCCAAGGTTTGGTACTTGATCTTGCACCGTCGACCGATATCTACTTTCATCCGCGCAGGAGCGTGCATACAAGGCTTCCTCCTCGTTTCGCTCGGCACCTTGGTCATCGGCGGAGCACTCGGGGGTATGGACGTCGGCGCAGTCCTGGATGCAACCACCCCGGGATTGTTTCTCGGCATGGCGATCGGTCGTCCGGGATGCTTCTTGGCGGGCTGCTGTTCGGGGCGTCCGACTCGATCTCGGTGGGGCCTGTTTTCGTCCGATCGCACCCTGGCGACGAGGAGGATTCCGGTTCAGCTCTACGAGGCCGCTGCAGCCCTGTTGATCGCGGGAGTTGCGCTCGCCGCGGTACTTCAGGTCGACCTTCCCGTCGGAGGGCTGGTCTTCCTGGGGAGTATTGCCGCATACACATTGGTCCGGCAAGGCCTGTTTCTGTTTCGAGTGGACGCGCACACTCGTCGAGGCCGACTCACTGTCTCGCTCATCTGCTGCGCGGTCCTCATCGGCGTCCTCGCAGCGTCGCAGGTGCTCTCGTGATCACCGAACGTATTTTTATGCGTGTGCCTTTCGGTGATCACCTCGATGCGATGGCACCGCATTCGGTGTCCCGATCGACGCTCCGTAGTCCGGCATCGATACTGACTGTCCTCGTCCTTGCACTCGCTGGATGTACCGGCGGCGAGGCCACTGAGCCCACCGCGTCAATGCCCGTTGCTACACGGGCAGAACTGCTCGATCCCGCTGACTTCGCCGCCGCAATCGCCGATCCCGGCCGAGTCACGATCAACGTCCATACCCCCAACGAGGGCCAGCTCCCTGGAACCGACTCGAGCCTTCCCTTCGACCAGATCCGACAACAGGCCGCGACGTTGCCGCCCGACCGGACCACACCGCTGGCGATCTACTGCCGTACCGGGACAATGAGCGCCACCGCGGCGAAAGACCTGGCCGCTCTCGGCTACACCGATGTCGTCGAACTACAAGGCGGCATGCTCGCGTGGCGACACACCGGACGAACCATCGAAGAATGATCAATCACCTTCCGCAGTGCCGACCCCGGAGGTTGATCACCAGAACGTGTCCGATGAAATCGAATGCCGAGATCGTCTTGGTCAGGGTTTACCAGGTCGGGACCGGACAATTCGCCGATGGTCCCGCTACTGCCGGGAAGTAGTCGATATCGGTTTGCCACCGGGCGCAACGGAGTCGAACGGGCCCCCTCCCCGTACCGCCGAATCAGAACCTCTCGCGCATGCTGTCCCGCTCAGCGCTACCAGCGCAGGGATGCCGCCGCTTGCGGAATGCCTTCTCGGCGGTGCTTCGGCTCCGTCGGCCAACTCGCTCACGAGCAATAGCGTGTGGACGTGCAGGCGCGCGATGACAGGCCAAAAACGAGACGGCGGCCGCCGGAGGACGCGGGCGCTCTACACCGAGGAGTACAAGCGTGAGCGCCGCCGTCAAGGTCGGGGTTGGGTGGTCCTGATGGCGGGTGTCGTGATCGGTGCGACCCACGTCGTAATTCATCTCGGGCAGCTTCGGGTCACTTCCGAGCGCCGGATGGCAGGATCTCGCGGTCGGCTATCCGATGGCGATGGTCCTCGCGCTCGTCGGTCTCATGATGATCGCTTCCCGCACCCGAAAGCCGAGGGGCGAGTATTGCGGACTCGCTCCCGTGATCTGTAGTGCCGCGCGGGGCATTTCATCCCACCGCGCAGGATGCCAACGTCATGGCCCCCAGCAGGGCCACTACTGGTAACGCAGGCAGGGCAACGGCGGTGCACGCTACGAACGCCCGCGCCCACCGGAGGGGAGCATGCGGGATCACTCGGTCCACGGCGAGACGATCGAGCCGCACAACGGTGGCATCGGAAACCATACCGAGGGCGGGCAGAGGAACAGGGTGCGGGCGCAGCGAAGTCAGAGCGCGCCGCACGGGGTCTCGTCCGTGCGAGCGGGCTGCGCGGGCGTCCGCGTCGAGTTCGACCAGAGCGCGCACGAGCGAAGGTGACGCTCGCATGATCGGTAGCCACGGAAACGCATAGGCCACCGACTCGGCAATGCCTACGAGCAGATGATGCCGGCCATCGATGTGTGCACGTTCGTGTGCGAGGACCGCCTCGACTTCAGCAGGCGTCAACTGCGTACGTAGCCCCTCGCTGGCCACGACCATCGCCGGTCGTCCCGCGACGCTGTACGCGAGAGGACTGTCCAACGGAAGCCACAAGGTCGACGCGGGTTGATTCGAACCGGAAAACCCGACGCCTCCAGCGATGATGCGCAGCAGATCGATGTGCCGCTCGTACACTCGCCGTCGCTCACACACTGCGCGCCTCAGGTGAATGATCCAGCGGACTGCGCCGCAGCCCAACATCGCAATCCCGACAACCCCGACGATGGCCTCGACGCGGGCAGGTATGTCGCCCTGAAGGGCGAGCCAGCATTGGTGTGCGATGTCGACCAGGGTCGTCACGCCCCCATGACTGGGGATCGCACTGAGCACGACCGGTACCGCAATGCTGACCAAGGTGCCCACAACGAGCGCCGACCACGTCAAGAGCGTGACGTGCGCATCGATACCTCTGTCGATCATCGACCTCATCAGCAATGGCGCGGCAGCCGCAACCAACAGCCCACCGAGGGCCCACAGGAGTACGGCAGTCACCTCTTACGCTCTTTCAGACCGCGGGTGAGCACCTTCGATTCGTCATCGGAAGCGCCGCGGGCGAAGTGCAGCAGCACGCTCGTCGGGTCGCCGGTCGATTCGAGAAGTATTCGCAAGGCGTCGGAGGCGGCTTCTTCCCTGCTTCGGGTGGCTTCGTACCAATATGCCCGTCCGTTGCGTTGTCGGTGTACCCAGCCTTTACGGTGCAAATTGTCGAGCACCGTCTGAATCGTGGTGTACGCCGGTTCTCGACCGTCCTCGAGTTGATCGATGACATCACGAACCCGGACTGCGGCGCTGGTATTCCACACCACGTCCATCACCAGAGCTTCGAGCTCTCCCAAACCCTGCATGAGTGCCTCCTAGGCGCGTGTTCACTCTATCCCGTCGAACGAGCCAGCTACGTGATCCTTCGGTAGCGAGCACCCTGGTCCGAGAGGTTTGCATGCCTCGAACACGAATGCGGCCGTAGGCTCACGCCAGGTAGGACACCGATGTCATCATTCCCGCTTCCCCGTGATAGAGGTTGTGGCAGTGCAGAAGCCACTGGCCGGGATTGTCGGTGTCGAAGTCGACTTCGACAGTTTGGTTCGGCAAGACCAGCGAGGTGTCCTTCCGGGGGCCTGATCCGGCACCGTTGACAACCTCGAAGGTGTGTCCGTGCAGATGCATGGGATGAAACATCGTGGTGGCGTTGACGAAGCGAAGTCGTACTCTTTCGCCTTCGCGAACGTCGAGGGGGGTGTGCTGCTCGTACGTCTCACCGTTGAGCGTCCAGGTGTACCCGCCCATCTCCATCCCGAGAGCGATGTCGTACGTGCGATCCGGCTCGCGTGCGGACAAGCGGACCGTATCGAGCGACCTCAGTCGATCAGCCATCACCGGGGCTGCAGAGAGTTCGGCAGGCCGGACTGAGGACTGCGGCGCGGCGCCTGGCCCGGTACGCAACACAGCGAACCCGCTCCCGTCCTTACCTTCCGCGGCGGCGACAATCGGAAACGCCCCGTCCTGCAAGGTGATGATTGCGTCGTAACGCTCTCCCATCCCTATCAACAAGCATTGCGCCTGCTCGGGCTGAACCGGAAATCCGTCGCTGTGAGTAACAGTGAGAGGATGCCCCCCCACTGCGAAACGGAAGGCCGTGTCGGCAGCTGCGTTGATGATGCGCAGGCGCAGCCGCTGGCCCGGCCGTCCGCCGAGCACGATGGGATCGGCCCCGATCTTGCCGTTGATCAGGTAGTACGGGTAGCTCACGTCGCCGGTGTCGCCACCGAGAGGCGACTGGGCGGTGGGCGCGCTCATCGACATGCCGCCCATCGACATGCCCTCGCTGCGCAGCCGTTCGAGTTCTCGATCGGGGTCGCCGGCTACCCCGTCGAGCCAGTCGTCGAGGACCAGGACGGCTTCGAGGTCGTAGTCCGAGCCGTCGGCGGGGTCCTCGACGATCAGCGGTGCATACAGTCCTCTGTCGAGTTGGGTACCGACGTGAGGGTGAAAGAAGTACGTGCCCGCGTCGGGCACGGTGAAGTCGTAGCCGAACGAGTCACCGGAAGCCACAGCCGGCTGAGTCAGGCCCGGCACTCCGTCCATGTCGTTGCGCAAGGCGATTCCGTGCCAATGGATCGTCGTCTCCTGCTCGAGGCGGTTGTCGAGCTGTGCGCGCAACACATCACCTCGGCTCAGGCGAATCTCGGCACCGGGGAGTCTGTCGCCGAAAGTCCAGGTCTGTACCTGCACTCCGCCGAGGTCGATCGTGCTGGGCTGAGCACTCAAGGAAATATCGACTTGTCTGCCGGTAGCCGAGCGGCGCGCGTCCTCGGCCTGTCCCACCACATCGGAGTCCGGTCCGACGACTGCTGTTGCGGACGAGCCATTGCCGCATGCCCCCAACACGACGGCACTCGTTCCGGCCGCGCTCAGCGCGAGAAAGTTGCGGCGCGTGAGCGAGAACGCACCTGCCCGCTGCCCGGTCATACACATCTCCCAATTCTGTAGAAGTCCGTCCGCCGGCGGGCGTTCGATCCTCGCCGCGTTGCTGGTGCTGGTGCTCGTGCTCGTGCTCGTGCTGAGATCAGCGCACAAGCGCTGTTACCGCCTCCCGCACCTGACTCGGGTCGTAGAACACCGGCGTCGAGGTGATGCGCTCGATCGTTCCATCGCTCTGGACCAAGAAACTCAGGGGCAGGACAGGGGGCGCGTCAAGTGTCTGCAACGCCGCGTCGGCCTGATCGAACGAGGGATAGTGCACTCCCAGCTCGGTGAGCAGGCTCAATGCCGCATCGGCATCGTCTTGGACGTTGAGACCGACGACCCGAACCGCATCCGGTTCTGCGGCGTACTGGGCCAGAACCGGAATCTCCTGTCTACACGGACCGCACCACGACGCCCAGACATTGAGCAATGTGGGTTGCCCAGCCAGGGAGGTCCCCAGATCGGATAAGTCCGACGTTCCCAAGCATCGTGCGGACGTACCGACGAGCTCGCCAGTTACGGGGGACGGAACCGGCGACGAGGTCGGGCACGGCTCGAGGGCAGCACGGGTAGCGATCACTGCCGACGGGAGATCCTCGTCCTCGACGTGAGGTGCCGATCCTGCGGACCCCACCGACTGGGTCGAGGGATCTCGAGACCACAATGCCAGCGCTCCAACAACTGTCACGATGACGATGATCGCAAGTAGGGACCAGCGTGTCGTCACCCGCTGCACCCTGCACCTCTGTCTCGTTCACCTCGACGATGTCTTCCGGTCTGTCAGCGTCATACTACACGATCTACTATCTTCGATAGTAGCAACGTGGATCCTGCACGCCGTCAACGCTTTCGCGGTCCCCTTCGCCCTCGGGCCTCACAGTGCCAGCACACAGCTCTCCGGCCGTTCGCCGAAGACGACCGTCCCCATCGAGGCGCACGATGAAGGCCGTCCAGCGACGCCGAGTCCTTCTGGCGCAGAAGATATTACGTACATGAACTTCGGCTCCCGAGAAACAACCCGACGATCGAAATGGGTCGCAGGGTGCGAATGTTACCGATGTAATTCACTGTGACTGATGGTGCTTGTGCGGAAAGGGTGTAATAGTGATGCGGCGTGTCGCCTTGACTCGAAGGCGACCTGAATTACTGCCAGGTATGCAGTTGCCGTCCAGGAGGACCACCGACATGAGACCTCTGCCCTCGTCCTCGTACATGGCGCACCGAACTCGGTGGGGTACTCGCATCCTCGTCGGTACCGCGTTCGTGGGAGGCATCCTCGCGCTGGCACCCACGGCGTCTGCAGCCCCGGACGCCGATCCGGCTGCGCCGCCGCCTGCCTTCCCCGCGCAGGCCCAATCGGACCCGCACGTCCAACAGGAGGTCCTCGATCTCGTCGTCGGCGCACTACGCGAGATTCGCGCCAACGGCGCTCTCGACGACCTGGCCGGCCCACAGAGCCGCATCGTCTCCTGCCTCGTGGGCACGATCGGAGCCACCGATACAGCTGACGGACCAACGGGAGCCCTTTCGCGACTGATCCCCTGTCTCGCGCCGATCGACGACATCGACCCCACAGTTCTCCCCCGACTGGTGTCGTCGATGGACGTCGCCACACTTGCATCCACACTCGCGGCCGCCGAGACTCCCCACGATCCGGCCACCCCGCACACCTCGTCGCGCGGACATGCGGCGGTCCCACCCGGCAGGTCGAACGCCGAGCCCTCGACCGAACAACCGACCGCCCAAGGCACCCAGGACACTCAGGACACTCAGGACACTCAGGACCCCGAGTCGGCCGCCGACCCGTCGACGCCCGAACTGCCCGCGCTCGAACCCGACGCCACTGTGCCTGAAACGTCGGCACCCGGCACGACATCTGAAACAACGACACCCGAAACCACGACACCCGAGGCGGGCGATCATCCGTCGGCCGCCCCGCAATCCCCTACCGGCACAACAGGGTCGAGCAACGGAAAGTATCGTGCGCCGACAACAGGAACGTTGACCTCGACCTTCGGCGACGGCCGCGCCCATCAAGGAATCGACATCGCCAACTCCACCGGTACACCGATCGTCGCCGTTGCGGACGGCGAGGTGATCAGCGCGGGACCGGCCCAGGGCTTCGGACTCTGGGTGCGTATACGCCACGATGACGGCACCGTAACGACCTACGGGCACAACAACGACAACCTCGTGACCGTAGGTCAACGCGTCACTGCTGGTGAAGAAATTGCGACGGTAGGAAACCGGGGTATCTCCACCGGTCCACATCTGCACTTCGAGGTCGACACACCCGCCGGCAACAAGGTCGACCCCAGACTTTGGCTCGCGGAACGCGGAGCCACCATCACCGGTTCGGACCGTGACTCGTAGTCGAGCCTCGACCGCACGGCCCGCCGATGGGAACGAATTCCGCACTGTTGCACTGACTTCGGATGCGTCTCTGCGGTCTCGTTTTCACCATCGGACCTGAACCCTCGGTGCCTCGACATGTTCAGCGGGAGCGCAGTACGATCGCCCGCATTCCGGTAAGTTCGCCGTACCTACTGCGAGCCCGAGAGGTGAAACGGGGGCCTACGACCGAACAGCCGCGTCGGACAGCGCGACACCCCGAGAGGCGAGCCACTCCTGAGGATCGACCTTGCTCCCCGCCGCGTCGACGACCTCGAAATGCAGGTGAGGCCCGGTCGATTGGCCACGATTGCCGACGGTGGCGATCTGCTCACCGGCTTGTACTCGTTGCCCCACTGTCACCAAGGTTTGATCGATGTGCCCGTAGACCGTTGTCGTTCCATCGTCATGTTGAAGACGTACCCAGAGGCCGAATCCGTCTGCAGGACCGGAGTCGAGCACGGTAGCGTCGGCTGCCGCGTAGACGGGAGTTCCGATAGCGTTGGCGATGTCGAGCCCGGTGTGCGTAGTCCCCCATCGTGGACCGAAATCCGAGGTCAGGGTCCCGGCGACCGGACGAACGACGAGTGGTCGCAGCGCCGCTGCATCACGCGCAGCGCTCTCCTCTGCCCTTCGTTGCCCCTTCGCCAACTGCTCGATCGCATCGTTGATATTGGAGATCTCCGGTATGGCGAGGATCTGAGGCAAGTATTCGGCCACCGGGTCCTGCATCGGTGTCGCTTCGTGCACGGGGACTGCCTGCGCCTGTGCGGGACTCGCATATTGGGCACCCGCCGTGACCAGAGCGCCCGCTGCCACCGCAATACCGACAGCGACACTGCCGCGGCGCTCGGTGGCGCGCGCCCGAGCGCGATGCCGCCCTCTCGGCGTCACCGCCACTCCCTGCACGTCACAGTCCATCAACTGTCGACGTCGGTCGGTCATGCGGGTCATACGGTGTTGTGCCACAGCAGAGTCCTCGGTAATCGAATGGAGCGAGGCGTAATCATCGACGTGCGCACCTCACTGATGTATCGAACGGATCACGACGCGATAACGAAAAGATACACGACGAGTGGGGTAATTACTATCATGGTTAGTAGTTCGATGTCCCCCGCAGTGGTTTCGTGCCTCACAGCGCGGTAGCACCGGACGTCGACGGTCGGAGACCATCGGCCGGCGAACGCTGCCTTCTCCATGCGAGAGCACACCCCACGACAGCAAGAACGACCGCGGCGTACTCCGGAAGCGGTCCCAGCTTTGTCGCCCACGTCGATCTCGTTTCCAGGGCAACATCAGCGACCAACGTCTGCGCAGTGAACAAGCCCGAACGATCTGCGACCTTCCCCTGTGGGTCGATGACGGCACTGACCCCACTGGTCGCCGCAACGAGAACAGTCCTGTTGTGCTCGACCGCCCGCAGCCGCGACATCGCCAACTGCTGGTAGGTCATGTCGGTGCGCCCGAACGTCGCATTGTTGGTGGGGACCGTGATCAGCTGCGCCCCCGCACGCACGGACTCGGTGACCAGGTCATCGAACGCGACCTCGTAACACGTGGCGACGGCCGTCGGAATTCCGGCGATATCGACGACACCGTCGCCCGACCCGGGAACGAAGTTACCGGCCTGCGAGGCGTACGAGGACAACGCCGTCATCACAGATCGCATCGGGAGATACTCTCCGAAAGGAACAAGTTTGCGTTTGTCGTGTCGCTCCCCCGGTCCGAGTACCGGATCCCACACGATCGAGGTATTCGTCGAGGTGCCGTCGTCGTTGCCAAGGACC
Organism: Rhodococcus sp. ARC_M5; assembly: GCF_022810405.1. Lineage (GTDB taxonomy): Bacteria > Actinomycetota > Actinomycetes > Mycobacteriales > Mycobacteriaceae > Rhodococcoides > Rhodococcoides navarretei. Next base: position 24,453 of record NZ_JALGQE010000015.1, on the reverse strand, counting down.
GCACCGACCAGAATCGGCACCCCGACCGACCGCGCTGCAGCGTCGATCCCGGCAGTGGCGTCGGCATTGCGCAGCGGATCGATATCGGATGCATTCTCCGGCCAGATCACCAGGTCGGGAGCGGGCACACTGCCGACGGTGATGTCGTCCCCGAGTTGCCTTGTTCGCTCGATGTGATTGTCGAGAACTGCTCGACGTTGCGAGTTGAAGTCCAGACCCAACCGCGGAACGTTGCCTTGCACAACGGCGACCGTCGCACGCGCTGCGCCTGCGTCGCCAGCGGGAGTGAGCGCGAAAGCCAGAGCTGGCACGATCACTACAGTGGCCACCGATCCGACTGCGAATCGCGACGTCGGCGAGCGTACCTGGCGGACCACACTTGCCAGTGCCGCGCCGATCACTGCGACTGCGAAAGATACACCGGGCGCACCGGCGAACGCGGCAAGCGAGAGCAGAGGGCCGTCTGCTTGGGCGAAAGCTAATCTCCCCCACGGAAATCCCCCGAACGGAATCCGTGCGCGCAGACCTTCGGTGGCGGTCCAGATCGCGGCGATCCACAGCGCTTCGAAGCGCAACCCGGACACTGCGGCCGCTGCAGCGCAGAACAGTGCCACTGCTATCGCTTGGATCGCCGCGAGCGCCAGCCACGGCGGGGCGCCGACGTAGACGCCCACCCAGGGCAGAAGGGGCAGAAAGAACGCAAGCCCCGACAGATACCCGTAGAAGAATGCCGCCCGGATGGAACGGCCGCGGATGACGAGAACAAGAACCCCGATACCCAGCGGCGCGAGGAACCACAGCGACCGAGGTGGAAAGCCCGCGTACAACAGCACACCAGCAGATACCGCGGACGATGACCTGCCTGCTATCGCGGTGAACGCACGACGTCGGGTTCGTCGGTGACGGTTCATTGTTGTTGCGCTGGACTCGATATCGAGCATGCCTGCATGGCTCTTTTCTCATGTACGGCATAGCGCCACCTGACCACCCTCGGTTGCTACTATGCACGATAGTAGTAACAGCGGTGAGCCCGGACCGGCTCCCCCGCCGACACCGCGCCTCTGCGACGTCGATGCATACCCCGGGATATCGACCGCGCACCTTCGCTGTGCCCTTTGTCCTTCGCGGTGCCCTTCGTGGCCGGGCATCGACCGGTGCACGGACCACCCTCGGCTCGCACAAGATGCGTGCTGGACCCCGGGATGGAGACTGGCTTCTACCGCGCCGCAGCACGCCGACATATGCGGGTGCATCTGCTCTGGCGGCCATCATGATCACCGCCCCGATCGTCCTGGCCGTGTTCGACGTGACCAGAAACATGTGGTGCCTGCGGGCGGGCGGTGTGACCGCCCGATTCGGCGGCGGCACATCAGGGGCACCCTGAATGGGTTTGGGCCAACCCAGTTTCCGGCTGCTACCGTCGAGGCGTTGTGAGAATCTCTGCGCTGGGCCCGCCGCGCCTGCGGACGGTTATCGCAGTCGCCGCTGTCCTGTATTTGTTGGCTCACACCATCGCTCAATGCGGCATCGCCTGGGAACAGGACCATCACAGCGACGGCGTACACATCGTTTCGTCCTCGTCTCAGGCCGCCGCGGAACTCTCCCCGAACCACGCGCACATCGACGTCGGATCGCCCCACATGGCGCACGATACGAACACCGTCATCGCAATGCCCCGATCCGACAACCCGCCCCGCCCATCGACCATCGCCGCGGTCGCAGCGATGGCCTTCGCTGTGGTGTTGGTGGCGATGTCTGCCCCGCGCAACCCGCGAGCCCCACCGGATCTACCCATTCCGATCCGGCACGGCCGAACCGTCTTGAACGAACTCTGTATCAACAGGTGCTGATCAGCAGCCCGCGGGCCATCCGAGGACTCCTCTTCTCATGGCCCAGTTCGTGCTGCCCATCACTCACTTACTGCGCCCTCGCAGGTCACATACAGGGATTACTCATGAACAGTGCTGTTCGCTCCACACTCGTGCCACCGTCCTCCGCCGGCCACATGTTGGCGACCGCCAAGAACTGCCCGGAACCGAGCACGATGGTCGGCAACACGCCCGTTCTGTGGATCGGTGAACCGTTCGCGGACTCCGGCCGCGGTTTCTGGGCGAAACTCGAAGGCAGCAATCCCGGCGGGATGAAAGACCGCCCCGCGCTGCACATGGTCGAGAAAGCAAAGGCCCGCGGCGACCTCGCTCCCGGTTCGATGATCATCGAATCCACCAGCGGAACCCTCGGCCTGGGTTTGGCCCTGGCCGGGATCACCCATCACCACCCCGTCACCCTCGTCACCGACCCGGGACTGGAACCGATCGTGCACCGGATGCTCGCCGCGTACGGTGCCCGCGTCGAACTGGTCACCACACCGCACCCCGACGGCGGCTGGCAGCAGGCCCGGCGTGAGAAGGTCCGTGAACTCCTCGATACACATCCAGGGTCGTGGTGCCCGGATCAGTACACCAACCCGGACAATGTCGAGGCGTACGAGTCGCTCGCTCACGAACTCATCGCCCAGCTCGGCCGCGTCGACACCTTGGTTTGCTCGGTGGGTACCGGAGGGCACTCCGCCGGGGTGGCCCGGGTGCTCCGGCAGTTCTGCCCCGACCTGAAACTGGTCGGTGTCGACACCATCGGATCGACGATCTTCGGGCAACCCGCCAGCACTCGGCTCATGCGCGGGTTGGGTTCGAGCATCTATCCCGACAATATCGACTATCCCGCCTTCGACGAGGTGCACTGGGTGGCCCCGCACGAAGCGGTGTGGTCGTGCCGCACCCTGGCGGCGACGCACCACGCCAGCGGCGGCTGGAGCGTCGGGGCCGTGGCCCTCGCGGCCGGCTGGATCGCTCGCACCAGCCCGCCGGAGACCCGGGTCGCGGCGGTCTTCCCCGACGGACCGCAGCGCTACTTCGACACCATCTACAACGACGAGTACTGCACCGAGCATGGCCTGCTCGACGTTGACCCGCCGACCGAGCCGACGACCATCGCCCACCCCACCGATGAGACTGTGACGTCGTGGACGCGGTGCGCCACCGTCGTCGATCCCACCGTCGTCGATCCCACCGTCGTCGATCCCACCGAAAGCGTTCGATGAAAACCCTTCTGACTCAGTTCCGTAGCTTCGACCGGCCCAGCCAGGTGTTGATGGTCAACCAGTTCTCCATCAACGTCGGTTTCTACATGCTGATGCCGTACCTGGCCGGGTATCTGGCCGGTCCCCTGGGCCTGGCGGCGTGGGCGGTCGGGCTGGTGCTGGGTATGCGCAACTTCTCCCAGCAAGGGATGTTCCTGCTCGGCGGCACCCTCGCCGACCGCCTCGGATACAAACCCTTGATCGTCGCCGGCTGCCTGCTGCGGGTCGCCGGTTTCGTACTGCTCGCGGCCGCGGAATCGCTGCCGGCGATCCTGCTCGCCTCGGCCGCAACCGGGTTCGCCGGTGCGCTGTTCAACCCGGCCGTACGGGCGTACCTGGCCGCCGACGCCGGTCCACGGCGGGTCGAGGCGTTCGCGGTGTTCAACGTGTTCTATCAGGCCGGGATTCTGCTGGGCCCGTTGATCGGTCTCGCGCTGACCACCCTCGACTTCCGAGTCACCTCACTGGCCGCGGCCGCGATTTTTGCTGTGCTGACGATCGTGCAGATCTGGACGCTCCCCGCGCACCGGGCCGAAACTGCCGGGGCCACGACATCGGTACTCGAGGACTGGCGGGTGGTGATGTCCAACCGACCCTTCGTGCTGTTCGCGCTGGCGATGATCGGATCCTACGTGCTTTCGTTCCAGATCTATCTTGCGCTGCCGCTGCAGGCGGCGGTAGTAGTCGGTGACGGCAGGTCCGACACCGCTCTGGTGACCTCGTTGTTCGTGGTCTCCGGCGTGGTCGCGATCGCCGGGCAGTTCCGGATCACGTCCTGGTTGTCCCGCAGGTGGGGTTCGGGGCGAAGCGTGGTGGTCGGTATGGCAATCATGGCGCTGGCGTTCCTCCCGCTGATCGTGCTGCCGAGCCCGGCCGCGCTGGGCGGGTGGGCCGCCGCCGGCGCCCTGGTGTTCACCGCTGCACTGTTGGCGGTCGGCACCGCCGCGGTGTTTCCGTTCGAGATGGACACGGTGGTGACCCTGTCGGGCGGGAAGCTGGTGGCCACCCATTACGGGTTCTACAACACCATCGTCGGGGTCGGCATCCTGCTCGGTAATCTGGGTACAGGAGCCGTCTTCGGGCTTCTCAGCGACGCGCATCTGGGTGCACTGATCTGGGCGATACTGACCCTGGTCGGGGCGGCATCTGTGGCCGCTCTCTATGCGCTCGATCGATCCGACCGGCTCACCCCACCCCCCACCGAGACCACAGTGACCGAAAGCGGCGAGGTACCGGCCACCGGCTAGCGGCAGTGCACGCCGGGAAATGGCCTGCACTGCCCACACCCATGCACTGCCCACACCCAAGACCTCGACGATGATTGCCGAACACGAGGGTATCGACGCGGCACCGTTCACGTCTATCCACCGACCGGTGGCCCGCATTCACGCGAATGCGGGCCACCCACACCTCAGGCGGGGGTACTGCGGTGACGTTGGAGGCGACGGACGACGGGGTAACCCGTGACCACCCCGAGGACGATACCGATTTGCATGAGCATCCAGAACGCAGCATCGGTGGCCGGTGGCATGGTCTCGGTGTAGTGCAGCAGCAGCATCCAACCACCCATCCCGAGGTCGAACGCCAGTACGGTCAACGCGGCGACGCCGACCGCAGCCAGGACAGAACGCCGATGGATTGCCTGCGCACCGACTACCGGTGTGATGGCCGAACGCTCGTATGCGAAGAGCATGATCGTGGCCAGTATGGCGATGACGATGATCATCACCCAAAGAACACTCTGTCCGCACGAGATTCGACGTCGGCAAGGACGGAAGCGACATCATCGAGAAGATTGTGGGCATCTCTGCGCGCGCGTAATCCGCGTTCGTAGTAGCCGGAGTCGAGGACGCCCGCCGATGCAGGCTCTGGTGCGACGTTCGATTCTGGGTGCCGCTCCCGCATCCGAGGGCGGTGTTCCGGTCAGTGCCCAGGGTCATGCCGTAGCACCGGTGCGGCACATCTCGTTGCATACCGTAGGGGGGTATGGTAAATCTGTAAGTGGGTCGCGACGACCTCGATCACATTCCGAATCGAAGAAAGAAGGGCATCGATGAACACCACCGTCACCGTCACCGGAATGACCTGCGGGCACTGCGTCTCCTCGGTCCGAGAGGAGATCAGCGGCATCCCCGGTGTGACCGCCGTGAATGTCGACCTCGCGAGCGGCCGAGTCGATATCGACTCGGACACCCCGATCGAGCAGACGGCCATCGCCCACGCAGTCGACGAGGCCGGCTACCAGCTCGCCTCCTGATCGACACCAGACCCGGACAGGAGATTCGCACGATGAACGCATCATCGAAGTTCGTCGGATTCACCATCGCCCTAGCCGCGGTCTTCGGGCTCGCCTTCGGAGCCGGGGACGCCTTCGGCCCCGAAGGTGCCGCACCACCCGACACACACGACACCTCGACTCACGACGCCGCCGCGGTGTCCACTGCGGGCGGGCCCGTCGCCAATCAGAGACCTGGAGGATTGATGGTCACCGACAGCAGATACGCCGCGGTGCCCGCCGCCTCGGAGCCGATGCCCGCCGGGCACGGACACTGACACACCACCACACCCCGAGAGGAGCGACGATGAATCCCGTCACGCACCACCCCACCGCCGACGGCCGAGTCGAACTCGACATCGGTGGTATGACCTGCGCCTCCTGCGCGAACCGGATCGAGAAAAAGCTCAACAAGCTCGACGGTGTCACCGCGACGGTGAACTACGCCACCGAAAAAGCACGCGTCGACTACGTCGGTGATGTCTCGACCGAGGATCTCGTGGGCACCGTCGAGCAGGCCGGCTACACCGCCACGGTCCCCGCGCCCGCCGCCTCCTCCACCGACCCCGACGCGGCCGGGCCAGCCGAGATCGACCCCACCGCCTCGCTGCGCCAACGCCTGCTCATATCGCTGGTGCTCAGCGTGCCGGTGATCGCGATGGCTATGGTTCCGGTACTGCAGTTCACCAACTGGCAGTGGCTTTCCTTGACCCTCGCCGCACCCGTGGTGGTGTGGGGGGCATGGCCGTTCCACAAGGCCGCCTTCACCAATCTGCGGCACGCCACCTCAACGATGGACACCCTGATCTCGATGGGCACCATCGCAGCACTGGGGTGGTCGTTGTATGCCCTGTTCTGGGGCACCGCCGGAACGGCCGGCATGACACACCCGTTCGAGCTGACCATCTCCCGCTCCGACGGGGCCGGCAACATCTACCTCGAGGCCGCAGCCGGAGTCACCACCTTCATCCTCGCCGGCCGCTACTTCGAAGCACGCTCCAAGCGACGCGCCGGTGCCGCCCTGCGTGCCCTGCTCGAGCTCGGTGCCAAGGAAGTCTCCGTCCTGCGCGAGGGTGTCGAACAGCGCATCCCCACCGATCAACTCATCGTCGGTGACGAGTTCGTCGTCCGCCCCGGGGAGAAGATCGCCACCGACGGCGTGGTCGCCGACGGCTCTTCCGCGGTCGACAATTCGATGTTGACCGGCGAATCCGTGCCCGTCGAGGTAGGACCCGATGATCTGGTCGTCGGCGCGACGGTCAACGTCGGTGGCCGAATCGTGGTCCGGGCGACCCGCATCGGCTCGGACACCCAGCTCGCACAGATGGCGAAACTCGTCGAAGACGCTCAGACCGGTAAAGCCCAAGCTCAGCGTCTGGCCGACAAGATCTCCGGAGTCTTCGTCCCGATCGTGATCGCCCTTGCCGCGGCGACACTCGGCTTCTGGATCGGCACCGGCGGTGGGATCGCGGCCGCGTTCACCGCAGCCGTCGCCGTCCTGATCATCGCCTGCCCGTGTGCCCTCGGCCTGGCCACCCCGACCGCGCTGATGGTCGGCACCGGCCGCGGCGCTCAGCTCGGCATCCTGATCAAGGGTCCCGAAGTGCTCGAATCGACCCGCCGTGTCGACACCGTGGTACTCGACAAGACCGGCACCGTCACCACCGGCAAGATGACTCTGCTCGACGTGATCACCGCCGACGGCGAGGACACCGCGCAGGTGCTGCGCCTGGCCGGTGCACTCGAAGATTCGTCCGAGCACCCCATCGCCCAGGCCATCGCCAAAGGTGCCCGCGAGAAGGTCGGAGCCCTGCCACCGGTAGAGCAGTTTATAAATATCGAAGGCCTCGGGGTGCAGGGCATAGTCGACGACCACGCAATGATCGTCGGACGGGCCCGCCTCCTCGCCGACCGGGCGCAGCAGCTGCCGGACGAACTCGAAAGTGCGATGCGTGCAGCCGAATCCGAGGGCAAGACCGCCGTCGCAGTCGGTTGGGACGGTCGGGCTCGCGGAGTACTGGTCGTCGCCGACGCGGTCAAACCCACCTCCGCCGAGGCGATCGAGCAGCTGCGGGGCCTGGGTTTGACGCCGATCATGCTCACCGGCGACAACGCAGCCGCCGCGCGTGCCATCGCCGACCAGGTCGGCATCCACGAAGTGATCGCGGAGGTGCTGCCCGCAGACAAGGTGGACGTCGTCAAAAGGCTGCAGGAGCAGGGCAAGGTAGTGGCGATGGTCGGCGACGGCGTGAACGACGCCGCCGCGTTGGCGCAGGCCGACCTCGGTCTGGCGATGGGCACCGGTACCGACGTTGCGATCGAAGCCAGCGATCTGACGTTGGTGCGCGGTGATCTGCGCGCAGCAGCGGATGCTATCCGCCTGTCCCGCCGAACGTTGGGCACCATCAAGGGCAACTTGTTCTGGGCGTTCGCCTACAACGTGGCTGCCCTCCCCTTGGCTGCGGCCGGGCTGCTCAATCCGATGCTGGCCGGTGCAGCGATGGCGTTCTCGTCGGTGTTCGTGGTCAGCAACAGCTTGCGGTTGCGCCGGTTCAAGTCCCTCACCGGATAACCGCGCGGGTAGAACAAGCACCCAAAAGGCTGGGGTGGGCGTGGCATGCAGGCGCGCCACCCCACCCCACCGCTACAACCCCGATGCTGCCTACGAAAGGAGAGGGCCATGTCCTTCGTGACAACGACCTTGGTGCAGATCACCCGGCACCCGGCGACCCGAGCGGTGGCCCGCTGCGCGGTGATGTGCGCTGTGGCGGCGGCCCAGCGACGACTCGACGGACCGACCCTCTCGCGCCATACCCCGGGCGGGCATAATCGAGGATGCTCGGCATGACACTCGGATTCCAGGAGGACACCATGGCCACTCCCGCGGCCGCGCAGGCACCCGCCGAGACCGACGGCCATGATCACGCCGCGCACGGCTACATCACCGAAAAGGACGCCTACCTCAAACGCCTCAAGCGCATCGAAGGCCAGGCCCGAGGACTGCAGCGCATGGTCGAGGAAGACAAGTACTGCATCGACATCCTCACCCAGGTCTCGGCGATGACCAAAGCCTTGCAGGCGGTGGCCATGGGCCTGCTCGAAGCTCACATCAGCCACTGCGTGGTCGACGCCGCCATCGCCGGCGGTCCCCAAGCCGACGCGAAGATCAAAGAGGCCACCGACGCGATCTCACGGCTCGTCCGCTCCTGAGCACCGGCAGTGCGAAGCCATTCCTCGCCGTCCACTCCCGCGTGCTTGTCGGAAACCTCGGCGAGGCGGCGCAGGCAGAGACCGTCATGACCGAAACCGTATCGGCGATTCTGCGCGATCGCCGAGTCCTCGCCACCGTGGCAGCGCTGGCAATACTGGCAGTGGCTGCCGCCCTCGTACCCCGCCCGTCGATCATTGTGGTGCGCGAGTGGGCGGAGTCGATGGGCCCGTCGTTCGTGGTGGTGTTCTTTCTGACCCAGGCGGTGTTGACGATTGCCCCGGTACCGCGCACGGTGTTCACCCTCAGCGCCGGACTGTTGTTCGGTCCCGCCACCGGGGTCGCCGTCACGATCGCCGCCACAACTGTCAGCGCTGTGCTGGCGTTGCTGCTGGTGCGCGCGCTCGGGCGCACCGCGGTGCAGGAGCGGCTGACGAATCCTGCGGTCAAGTCCATCGATGCCCGGTTGGCTCGGCGGGGGTGGCTGGCCGTCGGGTCCTTGCGGCTCATTGCCCCGGCACCGTTCGCCCTGGTCAACTACTGCTCCGGACTCTCCGCGGTGCGCCTGCTGCCCTACACGACGGCCACTGTCGTGGGGATTCTGCCCGGTACGATCGCCGCGGTGCTGTTCGGGGACGCTTTGACCGGGCGAACGAATCCGGCATTGATAGTGGTGACGTCGGCCTGCGTGGCCGCCGGGGTGGCAGGATTGCTGGCCGACGCCCGCCTGCCGGTGTCGCAGGCACAGCCCAACACCGCAGATGGCGCATCGAGAAGCGGTCGCCTTCGTCGTCTGTTGCTGCCGGACCGCGGATAGGACGTGGCGAGAAATCCTACAATTTTGCTGCGCCTGCACCGCCAAAGCCAGCGGAGTTGCCGAACTCCTGACCTACGCGAGAAGTAGGGCACGCGCGTTCCCCGCGGATTCGCAGTCGAAGAGCCCACACCATCACCCCCACCGACATCACTCCGATTACGGGCTGCACGGGTGCCCATAGATCCAGAGCACCGCTCACCCCGACCGCCACCACTACCAGTTTGTTGCATATCGGACATCCGACTGCCAACAACGACAACGCATTCGCACTGACCCCTACACGGGAAGAAACCGACGACGCCAGCCCAGTGCTCACGTATGTCGCAAGAATGAGGCCACTGAGAACTGCGGTGGCAATCCACACCGGATAGTTCCACCACAACACCGGGGTCATTCGAACGTAGAACGCAGTGTGGATGATCCCGGTGGGGATCGCCACGACCAGCGCGGCCACCATCGCGCCCAGTAACGCGGCCACCCAACGGCGCGCCGGCCAGTCACGCATCGTCACAGTCGTCATCCCTCTCCCGGTCAGCGGACACCACCCAACCGTCTACTATGAATGATAGTAGTTTGCAGGTGCGGTGAGTCGGGGTCAACGACGCCGACTCGCCGCCCATACGGCACAGGCGTCGAGCGTCGACGCGAAAGCCTCAGCCGACCGTGAGGAACCCTCTACGACTGCCGATACCCGACAATGGTGCCGGCGAGGCCGGACACAGTCCCATGCGGCTCTCACCGCGCTCCGTTTCCTTCGCTGGTGACGCAGGGAACCCACACCGACCCCAGAGGATTTCTTCTGTGCATTCTTCTTCAGGCCCGACGCGGCGTGTCCGCGCTACCCTCATCGCCTCGATCATCGTTGCTGCCGCGGCATTTTCGGCAAATGCTCCAGCTTCGGCGGACCCCGCTGCACCCCCGGCGAACGCATCCGAAGCCGTACGACAACTCACTGAACTCAATGCGACCGCATTCACTCTCACCGAGAGCATGTACGCCGCGCAGGACACCCTCGATCGTCGCCGCGGCGAACTGAGTACCGCAGTTCAATTCGCCCACGAGACCTCGGCGGCGGCTCGGGAAGCCGAAGTGGCCGCATCTGCCAACCGTCGAGCACTGGCCACAGCTGTCGACGCCGCGTACAAAGGTGTACCGCAATCCCCTCTCGGGGCCGTTCTGGTCGCGGACAGCCCACAGCAACTACTCGATCAGATGGTGTTGTTGGACCGGATCCTCGCCGATCGAGCCGCTGCACTCGCCGACTCGACACAGATCGACGACGAAGCGCGAGACCAGCTCGAACAAGCCCGGCAAGCACAGGCGTCCGCTGCGGTAGCCGAGGCGGACGCCGCACGTACACAACGCGACCTCGAGCAACGCCAGACCGACCTGGCCGATCAGATCGCCAAAATCACCGACCAATTCGCCGCCCTCACCGATGCGGATCGAGCTGCCATCGTCAGCCCCGGCACCACGAATCCTTCCGAGCTACCCGCCGCCGTCTCGGCTGCGAGTGGAACATCAGCGGAGGCGATGCGCATCGCCCTCGACCAACTCGGCAAACCCTATTCCTGGGGAGCTACCGGGCCGGGGTCCTTCGATTGCTCCGGACTGATCTACTTCGCCTACAAACAACTGGGACTGACCGTTCCACGCGTGGCCGCAGACCAAGCACGAGCGGGCACACCTGTCTCCCGCGAATCAGTGCAACCGGGTGACTTCATCTCTCTCTACTCACCGATCGGACACATCGGGATCTACATCGGCGACGGGAAATACGTCAACGCCCCCACCGGCGGCGACGTCGTCAAAGTCGCGCCCGTTCCCTGGGATGAAGTGACCGCAATCAACCGGCCCATCGCCACCTGATTCGATGTCCACGGTCCGGACGCCGCGACTGCGAGGAGACCGGATGCCCGTGTGGCAGACCGGTAAGATCGAACCGGTGAGGACTTCAGCCACGGAACCTATGAACCAGAAGTGGCTCCTAGGTGCTGTTTGCGCTTCGATAGTGCTGTTCGGAGTCCTTCTCATGCATTCTGCGCCGATGTCGTTCGCAACGGCGACGAGTATCGGCGAACACTCGATGACCTCGACGGTGAGCGCTCCACCTGCCGTCGACGAGCATTCGGGAGCATCATCTGCGACAGCATCGGAGAGTGGTTCCGCAGCACACTGCGGGAACGGCTGTGGCGATCACAGCTCGGTCATGCATCTGTGTCTGGCTATCATCGGTGCTGTCGCGGCGTTGGCCGTCTTACGGGCAATCGTTGTGGGCTTCGCCGGTTCTCTCGTCCACGCTGCGCGACTGTCGGCAGTTCGTCATCGAACCGGGCACCCGCCACCCTGGACCATATTCACTCTCTCCGAATTGTCTGTGCTTCGGATCTGACAGGTGACTCACCGTTGTGTGAGACACAGATATCGACAGGCCAGTGCGCCTGTCGATCCGAACCACCCCCCAACAATTTCAGGAGTTTGTTATGCGTTCGAATCGACCTACCCGCTTCACGATCGCGATAACGGCGGCCTCCGCTGTCGCCGCCGCAGTTCTCGCTGGCTGCAGCAGTAACGACGGCGAAATGAACATGCCCGGCATGTCGAGCAGCGATACACCGGCCTCGTCGTCCTCCGAGAATTCCGCCGAAGCATCGGCCGAATTCAACGATGCCGATGTCACGTTCGTCGAAGGGATGTACCCCCACCATGCACAAGCGGTGGAGATGGCTTCACTTGTCGACGGCCGAACCGAGAATGCTCAGGTCATCGAGCTGGCCCAGGCCATCGAAGCAGCTCAAGCACCGGAGATGGAGCAGATGAATGCCCTGCTCACCGCATGGGGACAGCCCGCAGCGTCCGCCGACATGGGCGGAATGGACATGGGCGGAATGGACATGGGCGGTATGGACATGGGGAGCGGTGGCATGACCGGCATGATGAGCCAGGAAGACATGGACATGTTGTCGGCCGCCAACGGAGCGGAGTTCGACTCCATGTGGCTCACCATGATGATCGAGCACCACAAGGGGGCAATCGAGATGGCTCAGATCGAGTTGGCCGACGGCTCCAATGCTGATGCCAAGGAGCTTGCCTCCACAATCATCGATGCGCAGCAGAGCGAAATCTCCACAATGGAAAGTTTGCTCGCCCAGTAACTCTCAATTCTGGGAACTATCAACCGTAGGGCGGGGCTCGGCCGATACCGAGCCCCGCCCTTCGGTTTCGAAGGACCTGGCCCTTTTAGCTGCCACACCGATCAACACGGCCCCGGAAACATGCCCTCCCCTGCTGATGCACCCGCCTGCGGGGTCCTTGGGACACGCAGATCCGCGGTAGGGACAGGGGGCGGCTCTCGGATCGGGTCATCGCGGCCCGGCGGGGGCGCGCCGTCGACAGAGAGTGGGTTCGATACCACCGGCACTGGCAGTTGGGGAGGCGTGATCTTGCACGTGCGGCTGCTCGGCTTCCTTCTCAGATGGGTAACACAACCGAACTGACGAATTCATTGCGTATCCAGGCAATGAACAGACCCCACACCCCCGTCAGCAGGGCGACACCGACGGCGATCATGATCACTCCGCCTGCCACTTTGATTCTCTGCGAGTTCCGCCGTAGCCAGCCGACACCGCGCATCGCCGAACTCGAGCCGAACGCGAGGACCACGAACGGTAGACCGAGTCCCAGACAGTAGGCGACGATGAGAGTGACGCCGCGCGCTGCGGTTGCGCCTTCAGTGCCAGCGGCAACGGACAACACCCCGGCGAGCGTGGGGCCAAGGCACGGCGTCCAGCCGAGCGCGAACACGCCACCGAGCAGCGGCGCTCCAGCAAGAGACGAGATGGTTTGCGGCGCGAATCGAGTGTCGCGTTGGAATGCGGGAATGAACCCGATGAACGTCAAGCCCATGATGATCGTGATGGCACCGCCGACCTGCTGAAGCACCTGTTCGTTGATGCGCAGGGTGCCGATGACCCCGAAAATCGAGGCGGTGGCGAGGACGAAGACGATGGTGAAGCCGGCGACGAACAACCCCGCTGCACCTGCCACGCGCCAGCGGCTTGCCAGCTTCGGCGGTGCTTCACCAGTCGAGGCGGCGGCGAGCGACGGCACGTCGGCACCTGCGATGCCCGCCAGGTACGACAGGTAGCCCGGCACCAGGGGCACCACGCACGGTGACGCGAACGAGACCAGCCCGGCGAGCATACATGCGGCGATCGCCAGTACCAGAGGTCCGCTCGATGCCAGATTTTGGAACGTCGAGCCAACGCCGCCTTGGGCAAGAAGAACAGTCATTCGTCTGCTATCCGTTCGACGACAGGGAGCAGGTCTTCGGCGAGGAGGGCACGCATGAACACTGCCGCCACCCGGTGCTCTCGATCGAGTACCAGCGTCGAGGGAATCACGCTGGTCGGGTAGTTCCCGCCGAGGGCGATCAGCGTCCGCATCGAGGGGTCGTAGATCGAGGCGTAGGAGACATTGTTGTCGACAACGAAGTCCTGCGCTTTGTCCTTCTGCGGATCTCGAACATTGATACCGAGGAACTGCACACCGCGCTCGCGGGTTGCTTCGTAGACCTCTTCGAGGTCGTCGGCTTCGCCGCGGCAGGGGCCGCACCACTGACCCCAGAGATTGATCACGACCACCTCGCCGTCATAGTCCGACAGAGCGGTGTTCTTACCTTCCTCCATCAGATCGGGTCCGGCGAGTTCACCGATGGTTCCGCGCGTTTCGGGGGGATCGTAGACGATGTCGGTTTGACCACCGGGTGCAACGAAATCGAAGCTACCTCCGGAGGGCACGGCGTCGGCGCCTGCGGAACATCCGGAGACCAGGAGTACAACGGCAAGGATGGATGCCGTTGCCGTGGCGGGCAGACTGCTCTGTTCGCGTGTGCGAGCCCCCGTAGGGCGGCCGAGTCTCATGAAGTCGACGCCTTTGCTGCAGTACGGATCTGCGCCGATGTCTCGAACATCGTGGGATCGGTGACGCGGTCGATGCCCCAGTCTTGGCCGGTGACGAAGCTCGGGGCACTGTGACTTCCCTCTCCGGAATGCACTACGGACACGAGGCAGTCAGTTGATTCGGATCGTGGTCGTGGCTCCTGGATCCTGGTCCGGTCGATACCCGGTCGGCAACACCGGCCGGGTCGACGCGGGATTGACGCGACCGGTGCCGCATGACCTCGCCGAAGCACAGGGCGGCGGCTAGCAGGCGACATCAGTTCAAACCCGCGTACGAATGCAGTCCGGAGACCACCATGTTGATGATGAACAGGTTGAACAGCATGGCCACGAATCCGGCGATGTTGATCCACGCGGCCCGGGTGTCACGCCACCCGCTGGTGGCCCGGGCGTGCAGGTACGCGGCGTAGATGATCCACGCGATGAATGAGACCGTCTCTTTCGGGTCCCAGCCCCAGAACCGACCCCACGCGGCCTCCGCCCAGATCGCGCCGAGGATGACACCGATTCCGAACAGGGGAAACGCGAAGATGGTGGTCTTGTACGCCAGCACGTCGAGCGAGTGCGCCGAGGGGAGACGAGCGACGATCCGGCCCACTCTGCTGTCGGGGACGGCGTTGTTGTTGGGATATCGGATCCGGATCAGGAACAATGTGCTGGCTGCACCGGAGATCAGGAACACCCCGCTGCCGAGCGAGACGACCGAGACGTGCACGGGGAGCCAATACGACTGCAAGGCTGGTACGACGGGCGCCGCGTTGGCATAGAGCACAGTTCCGGCAATGAAGAGCAGGATCAAGGTCGGCACGAGGACGAACAACCATAGTGTGCGCAGTTGCTCCGAGCGCAGCACGATCAGTCCGGCAAGTATGCCGGCCGCGCATGTGACGGAGACGAATTCGTACATGTTTCCCCACGGCGGGCGGCCAGTGGCGATCCCGCGCAGGACGATCGACCCGATATGCAAAGTGAGTGCGAGCATTACCAGGGCGAGTCCCGTGCGGCCCAGGCGTTCGGACGGGGCTCTTCGCTCGGGGACCGGCACGTATCCCGGTGTCGATGATGTCGCTGCGATCAGTTGCGGATGCAGACTCGAGGCCCGGCTCAGAGTCGCTGTTCGTGTCGTTGCGAGTTGTGCGATGAACAGGATCGCGGCGAGAAGGTAGACCACGAAGGCGGTCTCGAAACTGATGTCGCTCCAGCGGGCGAGGTTGTCGTCGATCGGCATGGCGCTACACCGTTTCTGTATCGAGGGTCTCGGAGTGGTTCTTTGTCCGCGGCGTCCAGATTTCGGTGCGGAGGGTCTCGAATTCGGGTCCCCATCCGGCGTGATCGGTACGGGCGAGCCCGCCCATCTCCACGCTCGATCGGCCTGTTTCGGCCGGGAGTACACGGAACCAGACTCGACGTCGCTTGATCACCAGCGAGACCAACAGTCCGGTCATCATCGTGATCGCGAACACGAGCACCCACAACTGTGCGGGGTCGTATCCGACCTGCAGGTTGGCGAATTCCTTGGCGCCGTTGAATCGAATGTTGGTGCCGTCGGTGAGGGTCGTCGATTCACCGGGACGCAGGTTCACCCGATCCTGCTTGACAAGTCGGCCCTGGTTGATCATCTCCTGGTCCAGGGAGAAGATCGACTGGGGTATGCCGGTGTCGAGGCCGGTATCTCCTTTGTAGATATCCACTGCCACAGCAGGATCGACCAAGTCCGGGAAGCGGGAGGAGAGCAGGGTTCCGTTGAATTGCGCAGTGGGAGCGAAGAGGCCTTCGATGGCGATCTGGCCGCGGCGTCGCTCATCGGCGGTGGCATAGGTCCCGCCGGGTGGATCGAAACGCAACGCCCCGCTACTCAGGAACGTGGTGGCGTCGTCGGGCCGGAACTGCAGGGCCTCGGTTCGACTCTGACCGTCGGGGAAGGTCACGGTGAATTCGGGGGCGTATCCGTGGCCGGTGAGGTAGATGCGTTCATCTCCGAGCCGGAGGGGTTCGTTGACTTTGAGTTGATAGTCGCGCCAGGTGTCTGCGGCGATGTCGTCGGCGGACTGGTAGGAGATGTTCGAGGTGAACATCTCTGCCTGGCCGTTCTCAAGGTAGTCGGCGTTGAAGTCCTTGACTCTGATGCAGAACGGCTCCAGCCCGGTTCCGTCGGTGCTGTTGCCGGCCCGGAAGGAGTCGTAGATGGCGGGCGAGGTGTTGCAGAAACCGGGCCCGTTGTCGGCGATGACGATGACCGATCCTTCGTAACCGAAGAGCTTGCCGATGGCGATGGCCGCGAGCAGACCGATCAGCGAGAAATGAAAAAGTAGGTTTCCCGCTTCGCGGGTATAGCCCTTCTCGGCGGAGAGGGTGAGCGCCCCATCGGGCTCGGGCCTAACGGCAGTACGCCACCCTCTCAAGTGGGGCGCGATGTCGTCGATGACGGTTTTCGGGCTACCGGCGAGAGCGCCCGAATGATGAAGCGGTAGTCGCGAAAGGTTTCGGGGTACGCGAACTGGCTGTGCGCGAAGGGCTTTACCGTGTTCGATCATTCGGGGAGTCAGGCAGCCGATCAACGACACAAACAGTAGGACGTAGATGGCGGTGAACCAGAAGCTTCCGAATACGTCGAACAATTCCAGCGTGTCCATGACGGCCCCGAGAGCCGGGCGCGCTGCGATGTAGGAATCAACCGCCTGGGTGTTGAGATTGCGCTGTGGCAGCAGGGCGCCTGGGATTGCTGCGATAGCGAGCAAAAACAGCAGCACCAGTGCCGTTCGCATCGAGGTCAGTTGCCGCCACCTGTTGCGCACCGCAGCGATTGCTCTGCGTAACCGTCCCTGCGATGTGAGCGCCGGGGTTTGATCAGCTGTCACACCGCCACACCCTTTCGACGATTGCATCTCAATTACTATGCAACATAGTAGTTGATGGGCCGTGTGCAGTTGTGTGCGGTAGTCGCCTGGGCGAGAGGGTAAGTGCTGCAACCACAAACGTGGTACTTGGTCCATCCGGAACGCTGCCGGGCTGCGGTTCGGTTTAGGCCGCTTTCGGCCCCACGGTAGGCGCGGATCGGTTCTTCTACTCATGCCGTCCAAACGCGTTTCATCCCGCGGAGTAATACCTGTGCGGTGAGATCAGGCACACTTGCACTAGCTGTTTTGCGTGCCGAGTACGAAGCGGCGCGGTTCCCTCTGCAGTTGATCGAGGATGTCGCGATGTCCCAACTCGATGAGCGAGCGCCACTACGACTGGCCTACGAGGATGTACTGGTCACCGTGGATCGCGCCGCCGCGCACCTGCTCGATGACGGGCCCGCCGCCCTCTGGGTCACCACGGCCCTGCGCCAACGTCGAACCCAACAATGCCTGGCAGTTGAGGGTGCGGCCCGCATGGAACGCTGGAGGCGTCACCGCACACGGTATTCGTCGCTAGCGCGGGTAGACGGCGACATGGATCTGCTATTTTCGTCGTGTGTGTCCGATTCGGTTGAGCGAGTGTATTCGCCGAATTCTGCTCTGGTCCATCATGGCGGCCACGGCAGTGGCGGTGCTGATGATGTCGCAGGTCGCACACACCACCGCAGAGCCCGGCCACGCTCCGCTGGCTGCGGTCATCGAGAGCGTCCCGGAAATCGAGCACACGTCGGCGCCGGAGCAGGACGAGGGGATCGGCGGTAGCGCGTCCAGTCATCACGACAATCACGGATCCCTGATCGGGTCCGTCCACATAGCGGTGGCGATCCTTGCGCTAGGGCTGGCAATGTTGCTGCGCCGGACCGGATGGACAGTGCTACTGCACCAGCTTCGAGGTCTACAGGCATCGAGATCGTCGCCAACTGAGAGGTCGGTCTCTCCCCCTGCGCCGATGTCCGTGCTCGACGCGGCATGCCTTCTGAGGGTGTGAGAGGTCTGCGTTTGCGCAGATCGGTCCACCTTTCTTCTCGCGCGCCGCCTCCGCGGTGAGGGCGCGAGCCTGCCTCGTCGAGGACAACGCCATGCATATCTTCTTCAACGTTTCATCGTCTACGCCGCACCTTTGTTTCCCTCATCCCAACCCCGCCGCGCCTCCTCCCGGAGTCGCGATCGTCCTTCGCGAGGCCGGGCCGCACGATCTACCGCAGAGCGCGCAGTTGCACCTCGACGAGCTACCGATTGGCCTGCTCCCCGAGCTGGGAGCACGGTTCCTGCGCCGGTGGCACCGCAGCTTCGTCAACCGACGACACGCCATCGCTCTTGTCGCAACCGATAGCGAAGGCGCCGTCGTCGGATTCCTCCTCGGCACCCTCGATCACCATGCCCATATCGGTGATCTACTGCGCGAGAAGATGACCGTGCTGCCGTTGGCTGCACACGCCGGTGCGGCGATGGCAGTCCGCCCGCGCACCGCCATGCGGTTCGTTCGTACGCGTCTTCGCCCCTGGTGCAGAGCGGTGGCGCGCGCTCGGCCCATCCCACTGCCGAACGGCGAACCCGAGACTCCCCCGGCCGACAGTGTCGCCGTCGTCGTTGCGATAGCGGTGAGCCCACGGGTGCGAGGGATCGGAGTGGGTGCACAGTTGCTCGACTGGTTCGAATCCGACTCTGCGCGGGCAGGTGCACGTTGCGCCGAGCTGTCCACCGATCTCGGGGTGGCCGACAATGCAGGCGGCTTCTACGAGCGCCTCGGATGGCAGAAAAGCGGAAACCGTCTCGATCGAGATGGCCGGACCATGCAGACCTACCGGCGAGAGCTAGACGGCCGCTGCGGCCGTGCTCCGCTCCCCTTGTCGGTCCCACCAACCCGGACGACCGCGAGCACTGCCCCGTCGACAGAAACGAGACGATGATGTCAAGCACCCGACGAACGGTGTTCGAACTCGTGGGATGCACTGCGCTCGCAGGCGTGCTGCTTGCAGGAGTGTTGTTCCCCATCGTCGGTGGCCTGGGATACGTCTCGAACCGCGCCGCTGACACCGACGACAACGTTTCCGGCGAACTCGCCGAGGGCGTAGTTCCTGCCATCTCGACGATGACGGACGTGGCAGGCAACCCGATCGCGTGGCTATACGAGCAACGCCGTTCCGAAGTGCCGAGCGCGAAGATCTCCAACGAGATGAAGCTTGCGATCGTCTCCGTCGAGGACCGGCGCTTCGCAGAACACCAGGGCGTGGACTGGCAGGGAACGTTGCGAGCGTTCTTGACCAACACCACCAGCGGGCAGGTCGAGCAGGGCGCATCGACACTCGATCAGCAGTACGTGAAGAACTATCAATTACTGGTCGTCGCTGACACCGACGCCGAGCGGCGTGCCGCGATCGAGACCACGCCGGCTCGCAAGATCCGCGAGATCCGAATGGCGTTGTCCTTGGACAGAGAATTGACCAAAGACGAGACATTGACCCGCTATCTGAACCTGGTTCCGTTCGGCAATGCCTCGTTCGGCATCCAAGACGCCGCGCAAACCTACTTCGGTGTCGATGCCAGCGAGTTAACGGCGACGCAATCAGCGATGCTGGCAGGGATGGTTCAGTCCAGTTCGGCACTGAACCCGTACACCAACGTCGAGGGAGTCACAAGCCGCCGAAACCTTGTCTTGGACAACATGATCGAAACCATCCCGAACCGAGCCGCAGAATTCGAGGCCGCCAAATCCGAGCCATTGGGGGTGCTGGCCGAGCCCAACACCCTCCCACGTGGATGCATCGCCGCCGGTGATCGAGGGTTCTTCTGCGACTACGCACTCCAATATCTTGAGGACGCCGGTATCAGCCGCGAGCAGATCGACGAGGGCGGTTATCTGATCAAAACGACTCTCGACCCGGCGGTGCAGAACTCGACCCAGGCCGCACTGACCGCGAACACAGATCCCGACCTCGACGGTGTCGCCACCGTGATGAATGTCGTCGCACCCGGACAGGACGAACACCGCATCCTCGCCATGGGCAGTAGTCGCACCTACGGACTCGATGCCGACGCCGACGAAACGGTTCAGCCGCAACCGTATTCACTCGTAGGCAACGGCGCCGGGTCGATCTTCAAGATATTCACCACTGCCGCCGCGATGGAACGCGGACTCGGCACCAACGCCACACTGCAGGTTCCCCGGCGCGTCGAGGTCAGGGGGTTGGGCGACGGCGGCGCGCGTAACTGCCCGGCGGGCGCTTACTGCGTGGAGAACGTCGGAAACTACCCACCGGCGCTGACGGTCACCGACGCACTGGCGCAATCACCGAACACGGCGTTCGTGAAGTTGCTCGAGTCCGTCGGTGTCACACCGACAGTCGACATGGCAGTGCGGCTAGGGCTTCGCTCCTACACCCTCCCCGGCTCGTCTGGATTCGACGAGCAGAGCATGGCCGACCTCCAGAAAGAGCAAAGCCTCGGCTCGTTCACACTCGGACCTACCTGGGTCAACCCGCTCGAGCTGTCCAACGTCGCAGCTACCCTCGCCTCGGGAGGTACTTGGTGCCCGCCGAACCCGATCGACTCCATCTCCGACCGCGAGGGTGTAGCTGTACCGGTCACACAACAAGCGTGCGAGCAGGTCGTCGAACCCGGCCTGGCCAACACACTCGCCAACGCGATGAGCAAGGACGACCAACCCGGAGGAACCTCGGCATCGGCGGCCGGGTCCGTGGGCTGGACGCTGCCGATGTCCGGGAAAACCGGCACTACCGAATCCAACCGATCCTCGGGCTTCCTCGGCTTCACCAACCGCTACGCCGCCGCCGTCTACACCTACGGTGACTCACCGACACCGGGCCAGATCTGCTCCTTCCCACTGCGGCCCTGCAGCTCCGGGAACCTCTACGGCGGTAACGAACCCGCACGAACCTGGTACGACGCGATGGACCCAATCGCCACGAACTTCGGCCCCATCGAGCTGCCACCGGTCGACGACAAATACGTCCGCGGCTCCGCCAACGGCCAAGTACCTGAGGTCAGCGGCATGAGCCAGTCGTCGGCCACATCGAGATTGGAAGCAGCAGAATTCTAGGTGACCGTCGTCACCACCACCGGTCAGGGCGCTCGCGGTACCGCTACCGGCACATCCCCATCCGGCGCGGCGATCCCGGGATCGCTGATCACGCTGTACATCAGTGACGGCTCCCCCGCCCCCGACCGCACGCCCACGCCAGCGCCGCCCAGTATCGACATTCCCGGCCTGCCGCTACCGCCGCCGCGGTGATCACCCACGACACTCACCCTTGAGACCCCCGCGCACGAAAGGAAACGCCATCACAGTCAGCCGTCGACAACTGCTCACAGCCGCAGCGGTTTTGCCGCTCACAGTCAGCTGCACCATCAACACCGCCGACAGACAATCCCCCAGCCTCGCACCGAGCAGTAACGCATCTCCCGCACGGTCCCCGGCCGTGAGCGCACCGAGCAGTCGATCATCGGCCCCGGTGAATCCGGGGCGGTGGATGCCGACAGCTGGCGAAGTGATGCCCGAGATCAAACGCGCAGCGACGAGCTTCCTCGAAGCAGGTGGCAGCTGGAGCGAGGGAGGAGGAGTACTCGACAGCTTGCGCACCGCAGGGGTATCGCTCGAAGTCGCGGCGACGGCAGCACTGCTTCAACCCGACGAGGCCCTCGCCAGCACCCTGCGAGTGGTGTATCCGCAGTACGCCGGAATCGGTCCAGAGAGTGCTGCAGTGATCGTGCTGTTCGACCAACTCCTACAACGCCCCACGCTCGCGCAGCCGGCTGAGACGACCCGGCAGATGGCACTCGATATCCGGCTCAAGCGCGACATCGCCGCTGGCGCGGCCTGGACGGTGGAAAAGATCAACCCTTTGACCTCTCTTGGGTCCCCAGTACCACTGACCGCCGCTGCGTCGTCGGTGCTGAGCAGCCCTCGCATCACGCTCTCCGAGCCTGCACGACTCGACATCGGAACCGGACGCATCAACAACAATGTGCTCCAGATCATGCTCGGACTTGCCGATCGATTCACCTACGCAGTGCAGGTGATGCACACCGGTCACATCCAGACCGTCTTCCCGCACCCGCGCTTGTCCAACCACGCAGTGGGACGAGCGGTGGACATCCGAGAAATCAACGGTCGGCGCGTTGTCGACGATCCCTTCAACAACCCAACGATCTCCGAATTCGTCACTGCGGCAGCCCTACTGGGCGCAACCGAGGTCGGAGGTCCGACCGACCTCAACGGTGACCGTCCAGGATTCTTCACCGACGACGTGCACAGCGACCACGTCCACGTCGGCATCACCCCGGGCGACGCACCGGCGCATCTGCGATGACACCGAACCGGATGGGCACTTCGGCCTGACCTGCCCGAAATACTATGCTGGTTAGTAGTTGAGTGCTCGCCACGGCGAGGCGGGTGAAGGTGTCGGAATTGTTCGCACTCAGCCGATACCGATCGTCGGTGCGATGTCGCTGCCACGGCTGTTCGCCGCCGAACGATCCGCGCTCGTACATCGCCTCAGTGATTGGAGATTAAGTGAATGGAGATGAAGGTCGATGCGTCTACGTCGTCCCGCACATACCGCCCGAGCAGTCACGTCCACCTCAGCCGCCGTATCCGGTCATGTTCACCGCGCCTGACCGGGAGATCACTTGGCGTTGACGCTCAAGCGATTACATCACCGAGCCCTCATCGACAGAACGAGAACCGCACTTTATGTCCATCTCGCTTTCCCGCATCCTGCTGCCGTCTCTGATCGCAGCTCTGTCCCTCGTTGGATGTTCCGCTCCGGCAGCGACTGACGGCGCGGCCGATCCGGCAGTGGTCGACTTCACCTCCTCACTGGCTCATGTGCACGGATTGCACGTCAACGCCGATGGCACCGTCCTCGCTGGTAGCCACACAGGACTCTTCGCCATCGGTTCGTCCGGAAACCTGACCAGGGTCGGCTCTTCCGACGATGACTTCATGGGTTTGTCGGGTGTACCGGCCACCGATACCCTCTTCACCTCCGGTCATCCCGGCGAATCCAGCACGGCGGCGAACCCACTGGGACTGCGTAGCAGCAATGACGGCGGAATGTCGTGGTCGGATCGGTCACTGGAGGGACAAGTCGACTTCCACGCGCTGGCTGCCGATGGACGCATCCTCGTCGGATTCGATGGCAGTACCGGTCTACTCGTCTCCGCCGACAGCGGCTCCACCTGGACTCCCGGCGCCGCTGCGCCCGCGGCGTCGTTGGCGATTACGAGCTCCGGAGTATGGGCGGTGACACCTGATGGACTTCAGCACAGCACCGACACGGCCCGAACATTCTCTCCTGTCCTCGACGCACCGAACTTGGTATTGCTCGCCGGTGCCGGCGATGCACTGTGGGGGATCGACACCGACGGATACGCCTGGCGTAGTCGCAACGGCGCCGATTGGCAGAAGCGTTCCGCAACCGGGTCCGTCGAGGCATTGACCGCGGTCGACTACGACACCGCCTACGCAGCCAGCCCCCAGGCGTTGTACACACTGACGTAACTCGGCCCGGTCGAGACCAGCCCGACAACAGATAGCGACATTTCGACGCGACCGCAGGCGGTCACCCGCGCGGCTGATGCGGGCGCTTGCCGCTGTTGAGCGGCTTACTCCCTCTTCCTCCCCTGGGGTTCGGCCCGCCACGAGATCCCGCGATGACACCGGGGTCCGACTCCGAGATATCCAGGAATGAGGACAACCGAAATACTTGGCGTAGAGATTCCGAGGCCGTACTGGATGCTGTCATGCAGGTGTGCCGAAATGGGAGCCCTGTTCGGTGTAGTCATGGTTCGCGGACGGTTGGCGTTGATCCGATTGCCGACGATGTGTCTGGTCGCGTTCATGGCGTGTGGGTTCAGGTTGCTAATCGTCTGGCTCCTCTGCGTGATCGGCCCTCGGCGTGGGCATTCGAGTGGGACTTGACCTCAGGGGTGGCCCGGCGCAGCCCGATCGTGAGCGCGACTCAGACGTGGGCTGAGCTCGGCGTTGATCTGAGTCGGCCGATTTGTCGCTTGCCAGGGTGATGGGACCACCTGGTTGCCAGAGGGTAGGGACCACCGTGGCGCGTTATTGAGGATGCTCGTTGTCGGTGGTGGGGTCAACTGTTCCGGGTCGGGTGCGTTGGCGGTAGGA
>NZ_JALGQE010000014.1 GCF_022810405.1 Rhodococcus sp. ARC_M5 | reverse complement strand
GAACTGAATTACTCAGTCCAACTTCCGGGGAGCGGTGCACATACGTCTGAGCAGTGCAATGGTCCATTCACCCGGACCGACCCGGGCCGGCCACACCGCGTCAATGGCACTTTGCATACGTCTGGGCCGTGCAATGGTCCATTGACGCGGAAACGGGCTACGCCGCGACTGTCTCTCGGCGAACAGGGCGGACTGCCCGATCGGTGAGGAATGCGAATCCCAATCCCAGTGTCAGCCACAGCGTTGCTTGGGTGGCCAGTGACGACAGTCGGAATTCCCACAGCAGGGTTGCCGGGAAGTCCGCGGCCACCTCGTTCACATCGGGCAGCAGCGCGTAGCCGAGTCCCACGATCACCAGGAACGCCAGCAATGGCGCGCCGACGCGAATCGCCACCGAGTTCTGCGATGCCACCGCCTTCGCCGCGTACACCGCGACCACGACGGCCAGCAGACCCAGAATCACCGACGCCAACCACAGCCAGGTGCGCTGGGTGATGGTCTCCGGATCGCCGACGGCCGGCGGGTTCGCCGGATACTTGAAGAACGGCACCGCTTCGATGGCCAACCACCCGCCGCCTGCCCCGACGAGCGCGAGAATCGAGCCCGGGAGGGAGCTGACGCGTCGGGCATAGTGCAGTACCGAGGCGAAGATCGCGCCGAGGGCCAGGCCGGCGAGTCCGGTAGCGAGGAACAGTCCGACGCGTTGTCCGTCCCGACCGACGAGCGCCTCGTCGCCGTGGGAGTGCGCGGCAGGGGCGGCGTCGGCGTGATGGGCGTCGGTGCCGGCTGCTTCTTCGATGGCGATGGCCGAGTCGATGTGCGGCTCACCGACGACGAAGGCAACTGCTCCGGCGAGCAGGCCGGCGAGAAGCCCGGCGAGCAGACCTCGCATCAGCAATTGAACGAATGTCCCGGTCAGTGGCATGGCAGGCCCAGCAGGTGGCGGCCGTCGTGCATCAGTTCGTGCATGTACATGCCACTGCGGGAGATCGCGCCCTGATCGAAGCCGACGAGGTAGAGCACGACGAAAGCGAGCAGAATCGTTGCGGCGACGATGACGGCAAGGGCAGCCGACTCCGTCGTATTACTGGGTGCGTGAATGATTGCCATGGTGTCCTCCTGGGATTGTGCGTCCCGTAGTCCCCGCTCGAAAACGGGGACGGCCATGCGATGAACGAGTTTTCTGACTCTCGAATTCGGACATATGCCCGACGTCGATCACAGTGGCGCAACCGCTCCGGATTTTCACCGGATTGCCTGCGTACATCGCGTCTAACCTGCGAACTGTGGCACCGAACGCGACGCTGTGTCAATCGCTGTCGTGGCCTACCGCAGCTCGATGCCAGAATGGCCGAGTGTCTGCGCCCGTGACCCGACTGATGCTGGTGAGCCACGCCAGAACCGACGCGATGCACACCGGCCGATTCCCCGGCGACGAACCACTCGACGACGCGGGACAGCGCGATCTCGCCGCGGTGACCGATCCTCCTCGCGTCGACCGCGTGCTGTCCGGCCCGGAAACCCGATCGATCTCCACTGCGCAACGCTTCGGCTCGAACATCTCGGTCGAACCCGGGTTGGCCGACATCGATTACGGCCGATGGTCGGGTCTCGAGATGACCGATCTGCCCGACGCCGACGCGATGGGCTGGCTGAGTGACCCGGCGTTCGTTCCACCGGGCGGTGAATCCCTCGACGCGTTGTTCTCTCGCGTCGAGACGTGGCTGAGCACCGTCGGCTCGACTCCCGGCCGGACCCTGGCGGTGACCTCTCCTGCCGTCGTCCGAGCCGTGGTGATCGTGGTGTTGGAGGCCCCGGTGTCCTCGTTCTGGCGGATCGACGTCTTCCCGCTCACACTCACCGCACTCGGCCGTCGAGGCGGCGTATGGACCGTCGGCTCGGTGGCCCAGAAGTTCGTCTGAGTTTTTCTCGCGTCGGGGGAACCAAACCGAACACGGCGGCGTCCTACCTACCGACAGCGCAAAGTTCTTCGATCAGGGGGCGTGGCTCATGACCGTCATCAAGGTGGATCCGGTGGCACTGCAGCTCGCTGCTTCGGAGCTCGATGCGGTCGCCGCCAGGTTGCAGGCCGCCGTCACCGCGACGGCGATCCCCGTGCGGCCACTACCGCCGGGCACCGACGAGGTCTCTCTGCTCACCGAACGGTTCTTCGGCACCGCGGCTGACACCTTCGGGCCGGCTGCAGCACAGGGTATTTCGGAACTACATCGAGCGGCCGAGGAACTGCGGAAGCAAGCCGCGGACTACGTGGCCACCGACGACGACACGGCCGGGGGCCTGCCCGGCCTACCCGGCATCTGACGCGCCGAACTCGACCGCAGCAAAAATTGGATGCAGGGCTCGAACATCATGGGGGGCTGAGGGATGACGCTCGGAGTGACAGGTGTGGTGTGGCTGCCACGCACGGCGACGGGAAATTCGACGCGATTGCTCGGGCCGGGACCGGTGCCGTTGCACGTCGCCGGCGGAGCATGGGGTTCGGTTGCCGCGGCGTTCACCGAGGCATCGGCGAGCATCGCCGCTGTCACTGCGGCCCTGACCGCGGGCTGGGAGGGTGAGTCGGCACTGCTCGCCCAGGCCGCACTCGCACGTTTCGCAACGTGGACCGGCACAACGGCATTGAAAGCGGCCGCGCTCTCGGTCGAGGCCCCCGCCGCCGGGACCACCTACGGCGTAGCCCTGGCAACCATGCCGTCGCTGATCGAAATCGGAGCCGTGCAGGCCGCCAAGGTCACCGCTGCCTCGACGGGCGGCGCACTCAACGGCAGCTACGAGGCCGCCGAGGTGGCCGACCGACTGCTCGACATCCGCGCCGCGTTGGTGATGGAGGGCTTCGAGCTGGTCAACTCGCACCGCATCGTCAAGACCACCTTCGATCATCCGCCTGCCATCGTGTCCGATTCCGGCAGCGGCCTCGGAAAGTTCGCCAACGCCGTGATGACCTCGCCAGTTCAGGCCGCGATCGGCGGTCTGATGGCCGCAACTCAGAACCCCGGTGTGGCCGCGGCGGCAGGTCAGATCGGTAGCGCTGCCACCTCCATCGCCAGTACCGGCGTGTCCACCGTCGCCACCGCCGCATCGAACATCGGAGGAAGTGCACTGTCCGGTGGTGCCGGAACGGGCGGCGGCTTCACACCCGGTGGTTCGGCATCTCCTGCCGTCGGCCCGGCGTCGACGCGTCCGGTGTCGTTCGGCGGAGTGGGTGGAGCCGGCGGATTCGGCGGCGGTGCCGGAATGCTCGGTTCCGCGTTGGGTCCTGCGGGTGGCGGCTCGATGCCCGCAGCTGCGGGCCAGGGCGGAGCCACTGCGTTCGGCGCACCGGCATCGACCGATGGCGGCCTCGCTCAGCGCGGGACGGGCGCGGCCGGCGCTCCGGCCTCCGGTACGCGCGGGCAGGCCGAGGACGACGAGCACGAGACCCCGGACTACCTCAAGCAGTTCGAGCACTTCGCGGACGGCCGCACCGTTGCGCCGTCCGTCATCGGCGCGGATCCGCCCCTTCCTGCACCCGATACCAGCGGAAACGGCCGTTGATCGACTTGGGAACCGTGCCGGTGGGCCACACGGTGCCGAGCGCCTCACTCGGCACGGACGCGATGGACTTCCTGGTCGACGAGCTGTCGATCGCCGAACTGCCCGTCGTCCTGAACGTGTTCCCGCGCTTCGACGACGCCGCCGCGAGGGACTCCGCGCTCGAACGTGGCCGCTGCGCTCTCGAGTCGGCCGGGCTGCTGGCCGGGGGCCGCGTTCACGACGACGTTCGGCACTGGCTGCGGGTTCTCGAACAACCACGCTGGTACATCTCGGCCCGCGTGTTCGACGTCGAGAGCGGCGCGCCCGCCCCGAGCACGCGGATCTGCGTCGCGTCCGACGACCGGATCACCGTGTCGGCGCTGCGGCAGGGCGACGTGGTCACCATCCGTGTCGTCCACGGCGACCCGGCCCGAGACCTCGCGATGTCGATCGGCTCGGCCGCCACGTTCGACCTGGGCAGCATCAACGCGCCCACCGATCTACTCGCCGAGGCGCTCGATGCGGCACCGTCCGACGTCGGAGCGACAGCGTCTCGGCTACACGGCATCGGAATAGTGGGCGACCGCGCGTCGGCATTGGCGTCGGCGATGGCCACCTGCGCCGGCAGAACCGAGATCACCGCCGTCGCCCGCAGGCACGGCAGCCGGCTCGTGGCGGGTAGACCCGTCGCTCTGTTCGACACCCGAGCCGGACGCATCGTCGCCACCTCCACCCTCGCCGCCGACGGCACGTCGTGGAGCTCGCTGACCGGCGCAACGGATCGCAGGGTGACCGCGGCTGTGGCCGAGCTGATCGCATCGGCGCAGGATCTGCTCGCTAGCTGATCGGGTTGTCCGCGTTGTCACTGCCCTTGCCCTCGAACGGCGGCAGGATCGTGCCCCACCTGCCGCACGCCCACCCTCCGCTTGGCAGCGGGAGCAGCTCGACGGTGTGGGTGTTGTCGAGATGGTTGTCGGCCGCGAACGTGCCGTCGACCCCGGCCAGTACCGCCGCGACCAATCGGATCGCGGCACCGTGGCTGACGACAACGACGTCGCCTCCCGTGTCGTCACCCAGATACTGCGCCCGGAGACTGTCGAGCACAGGGACGTATCGCTCCAACACCGAATGTCCGCTGTCGCCTCCGGGCACCGTCGCCGCCAGATCTCCGGTGTGCCAGCGACCGAAGATCTCGGTGAACGCCCGGTGCGCGTCCTGGTCGTCGCGGTCCTCCAGCTCGCCGGCGAACGTCTCCTGGATTCCCTCGGTCACCACGAGGGGAACTCCGGTCGCTCGCTCGATGTAGCCGGCAGTCTGCTTGGCGCGCAACGCAACCGAGGACACCAACATCGCCGGCGGGCGACCGACCCAGGTCTGCGCATAGGCCTCCGCCTGCTGGTGGCCCAGCTCGGTCAGCTCGGCTCCTGGCGGTGCGGTGTCCAATACCTTCGCGACGTTGGCCTTCGTCTGGCCGTGCCGAACGAGAATGAGCTTGCCCATCACAGATCACCGCGTCCGGCACGAATCTCGGCGACCCACTGCACGTGTTCGTCGATCGGCGGCGGCACCGATCCACCCGTTCCCGTTGCGGTGGGCCAAGATCCGAGAAAGCGCAGTGGCATCTTGCGATGGAAGGCGGCCAACGTCTCCGCGACGAGTGGATCGTCGATGTGCCCGGCGCAATCGACGAAGAACCTGTAGGTCCCGAATCGTGAACGGGTGGGCCGTGATTCGATGAAGGTCAGGTCAATGTTGCGAATTCCGAACTCTGCCAACGCTGCCGGCAGTGTGCCCGGGTCGTTCGGCGGCTCCAGCACCACCGACGTGCGGTCGGAACCGGTACGCGCGGGCACTGGTTGCGGTGTGGTCACCAGCACGAAGCGAGTCCGCGCACCTTCGACGTCGATGATCCCGTCGGCCAACTGCGGCAACTTCAGGCGCTCACCGGCAAGCCGCGTCGACACCGCAGCATCGACCATTCCGGCGGCAACATCCTCTGCTGCACCGGCATTGGAGGACGCAGACTGCACCACGGCGTCGGGCATGGCGGTCTGCAGCCACTGACGCACTTGATTGAGTGCGATGGGGTAGGCACTGACGGTGCGAGCCGAGTCGAGGGTGACGCCGGGGCCGCCGAGAATGGTGAACGCCACCTCGATCTCGGTCTCGGCGACGATCTGCAACCGGCGACCTTCCGACAACGCGTCGAGCGTCGGTGGAACGGCACCCTCGATGGAGCTTTCGATGGGGACCACGGCCGCGTCGGCCGCACCCGAGCGCACGGCCTCGAGCGCTGCAGGCGGGTTAGACGCCGATACCCGCTCGACCGCCCCGTTCAGACCGACTGCACCGAAGGTTCCGAGCGTTTCGAACTGCGCCAGCGCCATCTCCGTGAACGTTCCCGATGGGCCGAAGTAAGCGATGCGAGGCACGCCTCGAGGTTACGTTGTCGACGTCGACGAAGCGATCAAACCGACGTCGACGAGTCGCGCGCGAGCGCGGGCGGCGTCGACGATCTCGATTCCGAGCAGTACCTCGCGCACCGCCTCGGCGGCCTCGGGGATCAGCGCTCGCAGTGCGGCGACGTTCGGCGCAGCAAGGGCCGCGGCGATGTCGTCCCCGCGCAACGACGCCACCGTCGCAGCGAGGATCGAGAGCACCTCGTCGCCAGAGTCGGCGCGGGCGACCAGGCCGACATCGGCGTGCGAGACCACCGCGAGCACGTCGGCGATGCGCCGCGGAGTGTCGGCGACGCCAATGCCCGGGGTCCGATGAGCGAGGACGACGGCCTCCGCGGTCTCGGCCACGTCGATCGCGTCGAACATCGGGAAGACGACGAGCGGCGAGGGCAATCGCAGCGCGAGGGCATCGGCGAGATGCTCGGCAGAGGCGTCCACCGTGAAGCGGACGGCCTCGTAGCCGCCGGTCCGACCCGCACGGAGCTCGTCGGGATCGAGGTCGAGGTGCACCACGATGCGGCCGAAGTTCTCGACGTCGGGCAGTGCGAGCAGCGTCGACGCCCGGACGACGGGTGGTCCGTATTCGGCACCACGGGGGGCCGCGGCCAGCGAGTCGCCGTCGGAACACACCGGTTGAAGAAGTGCGTGGACGAGAGCGTTCGGGTCGGGTCGGTGGGGCACACCGAGGGTCAACGGAATCGGCACGCCTTCACCGTAGCCCCGAGTTGCTCTTGCGATCCTCGCCACACCGGTATAACTTAGGGACGCATAACTTAGGTTTGCCTCACCTACTGGACCAACGCAGGTACCGAACGCATCGGAGGAGCCCATGCTCGGCGCAACCACCACCACCGGACCGACCACTGCCGAACGCGTGCGCAGTGCGTGCATGCGCGCCGAGGGCGCTGCCCTGGCCATCGACGGCAGCGACCCGGTGATCACGTCCCTGCACCACCTGCGACCCAACGGCGAGATGATCCTCGCCGTCCGCACCGACTCCCTCGACGGCGCGGTCGCGTGGCAATCCTCCCGTGCCGGAGTACCTGCCGTCCTCGAACTCACCGATCATGCGCCACTCGCCCTGCGTGAACCGGTGCGATCGCTGGTGTGGCTTCGCGGAGATCTGCGCCCGGTCCCGGAATCGCTGATGCGGCCCATGGCCGGAGCGGTAGCCGCCGAACATCCGCACCCGGCCCTGCTCGACGTCGGCCACACCACCTCGCTGATGCGGCTGATCGTCACCTCCGCCGTGGTCGCAGACAGCACGGGAGCCGAGCCGGTCGACGTCGACACGCTGCTGGCGGCCGAACCCGATCCCTTCTGGGAGATGGAGACCAGCTGGCTCGAGCACCTCGACTCCGACCACCCGGACCTGCTCGCCCAATTGGCCCGACGCCTCCCGCCGTCACTGCGGCAGGGCCGAATCCGGCCGCTCGGCATCGACCGCTACGGCATTCGGTTGCGGATCGAAGGCGAATGCGGCGACAACGACGTCCGGCTCGGATTCGCCGAGCCCGCCCGTGACGTACTCTCGCTCAGTCGCGCACTCCGCGTGCTCGCCGGCTGCCCGTTTCTGAACGGGCTACGCGCCCGCGGCTGACACCCGATCTCTCGAAACAGGGCAGACTCGTGCGGTGATCGACTTCAAGAGCTGGTTGACGCCACCGCCGCCTGCGAGCGCCGCTCCCCCGCCCGATGCCCGCGAACGCACCACCATCAAGGTCGAGATCGCGATCGTCCTGCTGGTGACGTTCGGCCTGAGCGGTATGAGCAGCATCCTCTCGCTCATCGAGGACGCATTGCAGACCGTCGCCCTCTCCGATCAGACCGTGGCGCTGAACTCGTCGCGGTCGAGCTTCAGTGTGATCGATCTGCTGTTCCAGCTGCTCAGCATTCTGCGTCTGTACGCCTGGGGAGCCCTGGGGTTGTACCTGCTGTGGCGAGCCGACCTGGCACCCCGAGCGATCGGACTGGGCAGGCCGCGGCTGAAGATCGACCTCGGCCACGGCGTCGGACTGGCCGCACTGATCGGGCTGCCCGGCCTGGCGCTGTATCTCGTGGGCAACGCCCTCGGCTTCAATCTGAACGTCGTTCCCAGTGCCCTCGACGACCACTGGTGGCGCGTTCCGGCACTGATTCTGTACGCGTTGGCCAATTCCGGTGCCGAGGAGATCATCGTCGTGGCGTACCTGATCTCCCGGCTGCGCAGGCTCGGGCTCAGCGAAAACGCGTCCCTGCTGTGCTCCTCGCTGCTGCGCGGGAGCTACCACTTCTATCAAGGCGTGGGCGGCGGTGTCGGAAACTTCCTGATGGGTCTGTTGTTCGGCCGCTACTGGCAGCGCACCGGCAGGCTCTGGCCACTGCTGATCGCGCACGCTCTGATCGACATCGTGGCCTTCGTCGGCTACGCCCTCCTGCGCGAACATCTGTCGTGGCTCCCGTGAATCGGTCGCCGAGGAAGGCCGCTGTTTCCGCGGCGACGGTTACAGTCGACCCGTGAACGACGACGATCGCTACGGACGGCACGGCGCGCCAGACCGGCGCACGCCACCGGACCGATCGACGCCGAGTCGACACCGTCGGCCGGACCCGGCTCCCCAACCGGGTCGAGCGCCGCAACCGGGTCGCGCCGCAGGTCCACCCCCGCAGCAGCCGCCCGATCGGCCACGACCTCGTCAGCAGCCGCCCGGTCCGGAGCCCGGGCAGGGCCCTAACCGCCGACCGCCCGGCCAGCAGCCGCCGCCACCACGGGGGTACCGGCCGGGTCAGCCACAGGGGCCGGCACTGGAGGGCACCGAGTTCATCAGACGCGACGGCCGTCCCGCCTCACCGCGGCCGCCGTCGCGTCAGGGCCCTCCCGTGCCCCCGCAGCAGGCATGGTCGCAGGCACCCGAACCCCGATCGGCGCAGTCGTATCCAGCACAGTCGACCCCGCCGAATTCGACGCGGCAGTACCCACGCGCGCAGAACGACGATCGGGGTCGCACCGGCTATGCACCGCGTCAGCAACCCGAGCCGTTCACCGAGGAACGCAGGCAACCGGCCGCACCTGCACAGCGGGCGCTGCGACGACCGGAACCGGCACGGCCACAACGTGATTCACGGCCACCGAGGGTCGCGAAGCCGCGCAAGAGGAGACACTGGGGTCGACGCTTCCTCATCGTGTTGCTGGTGCTCGTGCTGGGAATCGGCGGCGTCGTCTACTACGTCGACAGCTCGCTGACGCGAGTCGACGCCCTCACCTCGTACCCCGGACGCATCGGCGACACCCCGGGCACCAACTGGCTTCTCGTCGGATCGGATTCACGAGCCGGCCTGACGCCCGAGCAGGAAGCCGCACTGGCGACGGGCGGCGAGGTGGGCCCGAGCCGCACCGACACGATCATTCTGATTCACATCCCCGAGGGCAGCGGCGCGCCCACGATGGTCAGCCTGCCGCGCGATTCGTACGTGTCGATTCCCGGCAACGGCCAGGACAAGCTCAACGCGGCCTTCGCATTCGGCGGGCCGCCACTGCTGGTGCAGACGGTCGAGGGTGCAACCGGTGTGCACATCGATCACTACGCCGAGATCGGATTCGGCGGCTTCGCCGGGATCGTCGACGCCGTCGGCGGAGTCGACGTGTGCGTACAGAACGCGATCGACGATCCGTTGGCGGGCATCAACATTCCCGCCGGCTGTCAGGAACTCACCGGGTCCGAGGCGCTCGGGTTCGTCCGATCCCGCGCGACGGCGTTGGCCGATATCGACCGGATGAACAATCAGCGCGCGTTCATGTCCGCCCTCCTCGAGAAGGCAACCAGCGCTTCGACTTTCCTCAACCCACTGCGGTTGTGGCCGCTGGTTTCCGATACCGCGTCGTCGTTGAGCGTCGACGAGGGAGATCACATCTGGAACCTCGCAGCACTGGCCTGGGCGATGCGCGGAGGCCCGGTGACCACCACGGTGCCGGTCGGCGGATTCCAGGACTCCGACGTCGGAAACGTGCTGCTGTGGGACGACACTCGCGCGCCGGCATTCTTCGACGCCATCGCGCAGGATCGCGAGATTCCGCCGGAACTGCTGACCGGCGGCCCCTGAGCGGCCCGCTGTACCGGTCGTTCCTGCAGGCTCCACTCCCACCAGCCCGGTAGGTTGTGGACCATGACATCGCCGTCCGCCCAGCCCACCGCCACACCCGGTATGTCGTTCCACGACCTGCTGCGCGCTCAGGTACGGCATGAGTTCACCGCATCGCAGCAGTACGTCGCGATCGCGGTGTGGTTCGACCGCAACGATCTGCCACAGCTGGCCACGCGCTTCTACGCTCAGTCCGCCGAGGAGCGCCGGCACGCCATGATGATGATCCGCTTCCTCATCGACAATCGACTCGAAGTCGACGCGTCGGGCATCGACGACGTGGTGACGGCATTCCAGTCGGTCGTCGAACCGGTGGAACTGGCGCTGGCGCAGGAGTCGGCGGTGACCGAGAAGATCACTGCGCTGGCGGGTGCTGCCCGGGCCGAGGGCGACTACATCGGCGAGCAGTTCACTCACTGGTTCCTCACCGAGCAGGTCGAGGAGGTCGCGGCGATGCAGAGCCTGCTCAATATCGTCCGCCGGGCCGACTCGAACTTGTTCGACATCGAGCAGTACGTCGCTCGCGAGATCGGCGCTTCGGTGATCCGTGCCACCAACGCCCCGAAAGAGGCCGGGCGAGCGTAGCGTGTGCCCTGCTCAGAGCGGACATTTAGGATCGACTGTATTAGGCCACGTTCGCCTCAATAAGGTTCGACTTGGATGACAATGCCCTCTGACCAGGCATATTGTCCTTCGCATGAGCGCAGATATCAAAGAAACCAGCCACACCAAGTTCCACGCACTTCTTCGCGACCAGATTCGCAACGAGTTCAACGCCTCGCAGCAGTACATCGCCACCGCGGTCTACTTCGCCAATGTCGACCTGCCGCAGCTGGCGCAGCACTTCTACGCGCAGTCGGTCGAAGAGCGCAACCACGCGATGATGATCGTGCAGTACTTCCTCGATCGCGACATCACGGTCGAGCTGACCGGCGTCGACGCGTCGAAGTCCGTCTTCACCGATCCCCGTGAGGCCATCGCACTGGCGCTGGCGCAGGAGGAGACCGTCACCGAGCAGATCATCGCGCTGGCGAGCACCGCACGCGAGGAGGGCGACTACCTCGGCGAGCAGTTCATGCAGTGGTTCCTCAAGGAGCAGGTGGAGGAAGTTGCCAGCATGAAGACTCTGCTCAACATCGCCGATCGCGCAGGCCACAACCTGTTCGATCTCGAGCAGTTCGTCGCCCGTGAGATGAACACCAGCGTGGTCGCCGACGCAGGTGCCCCCACGGTTGCCGGTGGATCGCTCTGATCCGCACCGCAGCAACGCAACACGAGTAACGCGCGAACCCTCGCGCTCATACGGGTGGCCGAACGAACAAGCAACTCTTGTTCGGGCGGCCACCCGGCTCTCGTTCTAGCGCAGAGTGACCTGGCGTCCACGCAGGCCGTCGCGTGAGCGCAACTGCGCCGCCGTGAGCGGTGCATCGACGGCCAGCGCCTCGTTCAGCTTGTCTCCGAATTCCTTTGTGGGCGTTGCCCATTCGGTGGGGTGCATCTCGGGATCGAGATCGAACACCGGCACCAGCACCCCGTGCGTCCGGAACGAACCGGCGTAGCGCGAGCCCTCACCCAAGTTGAGATCACCCGCAGCGTGCAGACGCGCGAGGGCAAGCATCACGTCGTCCTCGCTCTCCGGACGAACCCACCGGATGTGCGCCTTGTCGCCTGCATCCACCCACCAGGCCGCGACGACACCGTCGGCCTCGATCCGAGCCGAGGGCATGATCGCCTGGTTCGCACGCTCCACGGTGGCAGTCACATCGGCTGCGGGAGTGGCACTTTCGGGAATCCACCAGTTGAAGTCCTGATGGACGGTGATCTCGAGTAGCGCGGAGGCGTCGAGCACCTCGGTCAGCGCGGGGGTGCTGTCGGTGATCTTCGCGGCTTCGAGCGACTCGCCCGCGGGGGCAGTGGACACCCAGCCGAGTGCGCTACTGATATCTGCTGCAACGTCTTTCG
Source organism: Rhodococcus sp. ARC_M5 (assembly GCF_022810405.1). Lineage (GTDB taxonomy): Bacteria > Actinomycetota > Actinomycetes > Mycobacteriales > Mycobacteriaceae > Rhodococcoides > Rhodococcoides navarretei. Next base: position 91,230 of record NZ_JALGQE010000014.1, on the reverse strand, counting down.
ACTGCGTCTGTACCTGAAGGCCGACGAATCCCTCGACGGTATCCGCTTCTTCGCGCACCAGTGCCGCGACGGCACCGGGCAGCACTGTTGCCAGCGTGATGGTGCGACCGTCCACTGTGATCGGCGCGGTTGCCGTCGCCGACGGGACGAACTCGCGCAGCGCTACCAGGTCGCATTCGGCGGCGAGACCCTCGAACGGGCGAGTCGACGACGATTCGATGCTCGCGCGCTCGGCCTCGCGCTGCGCCAGCTTCGCTGCTCGATTGCTGTCCTGCTTAGGTCCACTGTTTCTTTTGCTCTTACCCACGCCAGAAAACCTACACGTTCTTCGATTCGAGCCAGGCTCGCGTTCGACCGGGATGGTTGGTGGCGATCCACCCGACGCCGAGCTCGCGGCACAGGTCCACGTCCTCTTTTTCGTCGACGGTCCACACGTAACTGGCCCGGCCCGACGCGGCTGCGCGGTCGATGATGGCCGGGTGCTCGCGCAGAGCCCGTATGGACGGCCCGACGGCGGTGGCACCGACGGTCGTCGCCGCTCCCCCACCGAGGTAGTGCGAGCTGTCGCCGAGGAGCACCGTCGGAAGCATCGGAGCCGACCGTCGTACGCGCCAGACGGCCGACGGCGCGAACGACATGATGACGGCCCGCGAGTGGTCGGCCGAGGCGGGCGCGCCGATCCCGAACGTGTGCAGCTCGTCGAGCACCCTGCTCTCGATCAGCGAGCCGTACCGCACGGGATGCTTGGTTTCGATGAAGAGTTTGACCGGCTTGCTGGTCCAATCGAGGACGAGCGAGATCAGGTCGTGCAGCGTCAGGAGTTCAGCGGGTTCGTCGGCGTCGCCGTAGTTCAGTCGGGCGAGATCGGCGAAGTCCATCTCGCTGACGATGCCGGTGCCGTTCGAGGTCCGATCGACGCGGCGATCGTGCACGCACACGATGTGGCCGTCCTTGGTGAGCCGCACATCGCATTCGACCCCGTCCGCTCCCTCGCGCAGCGCGAGGTCGTACGCCGCGAGGGTGTGTTCCTTCTTGGCCGACGACGCACCTCGATGCGCGACGACCAACGGCCCACGCCGGTCGGGACTCACGACGCCGTCACCGCCTCGGGTTCCTTCCGATCGGTGTCGGCTTCCTCGGTGTCGGCTTTCTCGGTGTCGGCTGTTTCGGTGTCGGGCTGCTGCTTCGGCTTCGGCGCAGTGTCGGTGGCGATCACCCAGCGAGTCGGACGCGACACAGCGGAGCCGCGCAGCGTGCGGCCTTCGAGTCGGCGCATCACCGCCAGGGTCAGTACGGCCGAGACGGCGGCCACCACTGCCACGAATGCCGACAGCAGAACTCCGTCGGCGCGGGCCTGGAGGGAATCGCGGAAATTCCACAGCAGTTGAACGATCACCAGCGCGTTGCTCGCGGCCCAGACGGCCCACCAGATGCGAACCAGCGTCAGCTCACGGTGCAGATCGGCATCGGCAGCGGCCCGTAGACGGACCACCTCGGTGAGGTAGACCCCTGGCATCACGATGCGGACCACTGGAAGCATCGACAGCAGCAGCATCCACCGCACCGACCGTGGTTCCGTGGAGCCGGCCGCAGCGAAGGCCAGTCGGCGTTGCTGAATCAACCAGCAGGACGAGGCAATCAGCGCCGCCAACCCGATGACGAGCGCACCGACCTGGGCGAAATACACCAACGCGTCGGACACGGCCAACGTGATCGGTGAGACCAGTCGCACGCGGTTGTACAGCAGGATGCCGTAACGGAACGCCTCGGCGAACGCGGCGAGCGCCAGCAACATCGCGGTGACGATGACCAGGTTCTGCGCATTCGCGGCGTACCGCTCGACGCGACCGACGTAGCGATTCCCCTCGGGATCGCGCGGGATGTCACGCAACCCCCAGGTGGGCGTCGAGTCGTAGTGCGGCGTCGGGGTCGGGGTCGTGGATCCGGCCGGGCGTGCGGCCCGCGTCGGAGAGGGTGCCGGGCGGGCTACCCAGCGGAAGTTTCGTCGGCCCTGAGCAGGTGCCTGGCTCGACACCGGAGAGAGCAGGACGCCGTGACAGCGGGGGCACCACGTGCCCGGCCGTGCACCGACCGCCCAGCGAGTGCTGCAGCGGGCACAGACCTGGAACGCCTGCGCGCGTCCCCGCGGAGCCGTCATCTAGATGATGCTCGGTTCGTGGGAGTCGTCGTCGCGCTCGATCGGTCGACCTGCGGCCTGCCAGGCGAGCATCCCACCGTCGACGTTGATCGCATCGAATCCCACCCGATTCAGGTACTCGACGACGCGAGCCGACCGTCCGCCGGCTTTGCAGACGACGTAGACCTCGGATTGGTTGTCGATCTCGCCGGCACGGGACGGAATGTCGCCCATCGGGATGTGGACGGCGTCGGGTGCGTGTCCCGCCTGCCACTCGTCGTCCTCGCGCACGTCGAGCAGCAGCGCCGTTTCCGGGAACGGCGTCGGGAGTCGGTCGACGGTGACGGCGGGCGACTGCTCGGGGTGAGACACACCTCGATCTTGTCACGGCGTCACGCGGGGCTGCCACCCGTGTCCCGCCGACCGAAGCGCGCACCCACTATGACCTACGTCACTCGAGTCACAGAAGTTATCCACAGTATCCACAGGTTGATGCACAGAATCGGGGGCTGTGCCGGTTTCTATCCACAGGTCAGAGCGTCGAGTCGGTCCCTCGGTGTACCGAGTACCAACGCAGGCTGTGGATCGATGGTGATTTGACACAGCGACCGTCTGCGGCCCTGTGGATTCGCTGTTTAGGCTGGCGAACATGACTTCGACAGAGCTACGCGTCTTCACCGAACCGCAACAAGGTGCCACCTACGACGACCTCCTTCGCGTCGCGAAGGCAGCCGAGGAATTCGGCTACGGCGCGTTCTTCCGCTCCGATCACTACCTCGCAATGAGCGGTGACGGCGGCCCGGGCCCCACCGACGCGTGGATCACCCTCGCCGGCCTGGCCCGCGAGACGTCGACCATTCGGCTCGGCACCCTCGTCACCTCGGCCACCTTCCGGTACCCGGGACCACTCGCCATCAGCGTCGCGCAGGTCGACGCCATGAGCGGTGGCCGCGTCGACCTCGGCCTCGGTGCCGGCTGGTTCGAGGACGAGCACAAGGCCTACGGAATCCCCTTCCCGGCGCTCGGCGAGCGCTTCGACCGGCTGGAGGAGCAACTCGCGGTCATCACCGGACTCTGGGACACCCCGATGGGCGACACGTTCTCGCACGCCGGCACGCACTACCCCGTCACGGACTCCCCGGCGCTCCCCAAGCCGGTGCAGACCCCGCACCCGCCCATCGTCATCGGCGGTGGCGGCAAGAAGCGCACCCCCGCCCTCGCCGCGAAGTACGCCGACGAGTTCAACATTCCCTTCGCCTCGCTGGCCGACACCGAGACCCAGTTCGGCCGCGTCCGCGCTGCCTGCACCGCGGCCGACCGCGACCCCGATTCCCTCGTCTACTCCAACGCCCTCGTCCTGTGCTGCGGCCGCACCGAAGAAGAAATTGCCCGACGCGCCGCCGCCATCGGCCGCGAGGTATCGGAGCTACGCGAGAACGGTGCCGCCGGTAGCCCCGCCGAACTGGTCGACAAAATCGGCAGCTTCGGAGCGGTCGGAGCCACCCGCGTGTACCTGCAGACCATGGACCTCACCGATCTCGATCACCTCGAACTCGTCGCCTCCGAGGTTCTCCCGCAGCTCTGACCCCCACCGAACCCCGCCCGCCCGAGTCCACCCACCGAAGTCCACCAAATGTGACATCGACCCCCGAAAAGGCCACCAGATGTCACATCGAGTACCCAAGGGGCCTCGGTCAGGCGGTGGATCGGGCGCGTAGGCGTGCGTATGTCGCACTGATGTGTCGTGCCGCGGGTAGTTCGATCCAGCGGTAGGTGATCTCGGCCAGGACGGCGGTGATGGCGAGGAACACGAGGACTGCCGCCGAGGTTCCGAGGCTCGGCTGGACCGTGTTGTAGGTGCGGTACAGCACGAGCGTGTGCAGCAGGTAGATGGCGTAGCTACGGGTGCCGAGCCAGTGGACCAGGGGCCAGCGGGTGATCGACCCGCTGTATCGGGCCAGCAGGACGACGGCCACGGTGATGACGAACAGCGTCCACAGGTATCGGTAGCCCATCCAGAATGCGTCGGCGTGGATGGCGAGTCGGACCACTTCCACCTGTGCGAGCACAGCGAGGGCCACCCATCGCCACGCCACCAGCCGGGCCCAGGCCAGATAGATGATCTGGCCGAGGAACAAGGTGGGAAGTATCGCCGCGACCCGGGTCAGGAAGGGTACGGCCCAGCCCTCGGGGACGGTGAGGTTGTACAGCAGGATCGACACACACAGGACCGCTCCGACGAGGGGTACCAGGAACGGGGCGCTGCGCAGCACCGATCGCATCGCAGTGCAGTAGAGGTAGAAGACTGCTTGCACGACGAGGGTCCACGTCACGCCGAGCACCAGCACCTGTGGGGTCAGGAAGAATCCGCCCAGAACGAAATTCAACGCCGCGTCGACGATGCTGATACCGATGTCGCCGTTGTTTTCGGCGGCTCCTATCAGCAGTACGAGCACGAGCGTGAACCAGAAGGCGGGTACAAGGCGTGCGAGCCTGGCCACCATGAAGTCCCGACGGGTTTGCCTCATGGCGGATCTGGTCACCAACAGGCCGGTGAGAAGCATGAAGATGCCTACTCCGACGAGAGACAGATGCAGGGTCAGGCCCAGCATTCCATTCAGGACGGCCGCGGAGGCGTCGAGGAACCACCAGGATTCGCCCAGGTCGTCGATCACCCAAAACGAGATGTGGGAGTAGAGGACGGCGAGGGCTGCGATGGCGCGGAGGAGGTCGGCACCGTCCATCTGCACTCGGGGTGCCGCGAAGGGCCGAGCGGCGACGGACTCGTCGACCGCATTCTGGCCCGGCCGGTCCCCACTCACACCCGCGAGTTTAGGTTCCGTTCACCTTTCGGACCAATCCGCAGCCGCTCCGCAACTGTTTCGTGATATTCGATGCGAATTCACAGCCAAGGATTCGACTGTCTCGTTCACACGAATTTATTCCGAGAAAAGCATCTCGGTTACAACTGTTGCACTGGGGGTAGGAATGAGATTGGGTTGAACCCTACGAAAGATCCGCAGTAGGACGAACGTGCCCGCATCACATGATGGGTACGGCGTCGTTAGAGAAGGGAACCACGTGTCCGAGTACACCTTGCCCGACCTTGATTTCGATTACTCCGCCCTCGAGCCGCACATCTCGGGCGAGATCAACGAGCTTCATCATTCCAAGCATCACGCCACCTACGTCGCAGGCGCGAACACGGCCCTCGAAAAGCTCGCCGCGGCGCGCGAGAACGACGACCATGCATCCATCTTCCTGCACGAGAAGAACCTCGCGTTCCACCTCGGTGGCCACGTCAACCACTCCATCTGGTGGAAGAACCTCTCGCCCAACGGTGGCGACAAGCCCGAGGGTGAGCTCGGTGCCGCGATCGACGACCAGTTCGGTTCGTTCGACAAGTTCCGCGCACAGTTCACCGCTGCCGCCAACGGCCTGCAGGGCTCCGGCTGGGCCGTTCTGGGTTACGACTCGCTGGGCAAGAAGCTGCTCACCTTCCAGCTCTACGATCAGCAGGCCAACGTGCCGCTGGGCATCATCCCGCTGCTCCAGGTCGACATGTGGGAGCACGCCTTCTACCTGCAGTACAAGAACGTCAAGGCCGAGTACGTGAAGGCGTTCTGGAACGTCGTCAACTGGGCCGACGTCCAGGCTCGTTTCGAGGCCGCGACGTCGAAGACCCCGGGTCTGATCTTCCCGTAGTTCCGCCGGAGTGCCGACAGTCGAGCACTCGCCGACAGGGCCACCGCAACGGATGCGGTGGCCCTGTCGCTTTTCGAAGTCATACCCGCTCGGTTGCCGAGATCGGTCGGATCGAGGTGATTCCGTGGTCGGGCGTCGCGAGAGCCTCCGAGCGGCACGTCGTTCTGCGCGGAGCCTCGGGGTTCGGAGTCACGCGCACCTGCACCGAGCCCGTCGTCGTTGCAACGACGACGTCCATCCCGCTGTCCGACGCGGTGGCCGCCGTCGGACGCACGTCGTGGATTCCGGTGAGGCCGTATTCGGTGCGTACTGCGTGTTCGGCAATCTGGACCGCCGTGTCGTCGGTGCACCGACCCCGGTAGTGCTGCAGAGACAACTGCCCACGGTCGTGACCGTCCACCACGCCCCGAGCATTCGCCGGAGTGAGGTTGCCGTAGTAGCTGCCCTCCGGCAGCGCCACCATTCCCGCCGCATACCGGTCCCCACCGAGGTGCGTCGATTCCCACACCCGTCCGTCGGGTCGACTCAGAGCGGTCGCCACCGGACGACCCAACACCGCGCAGCACGGATCTTTCTTCCCGTGCGTACACACCAGGTACAGCGGCTGATCGACAGATATCCCCAGGCCGGGTGGGGTATCGCCCGAAGCGGCTTCCAGCGGCAGCTCGAGCATCTGCTCGACCGCGTCGACCGTGTACTGCTCAGCCCACGGACCCGAACGGCCCGAATGCACGAGGAAGATTCGCCGCACATCGGTCGAATTCCGCGTCAGCCGAGTGTCGCGCACGAGTTGGGGACGTACCCGTGCCGCCGAACAGCGACGGGCAAGTTCGACGCCGATTCGACCCAGCGGACCGTCGGGCCCCCACGGTTCTGTGCCCCACGGACCTCGGTGTTCGATCAGCACCCACCCGTCGGCCCTGGCCGCCGTTCCGCGAAGAGACTCGTCGCTCTCTCGGGCCACCGCGGCGCAGCCGCCCCAGCGTTGCGATGGAGGCATGTCAGCCACCGAGTCCGGCCGCCGTCTCCACCAACGCCTGCGCGGTGAGTACGTTGCCGAACAGGTAGTCCTTGGACGGCAGTTCGGTCACCCGGGCACCGAGTCCGGTGAAGAGCGGGTTCTGCCGCAGTTGCGCCACGGCGTCTTCCGTCCCGGCGTCGGTCAGCAGCACGATGTCGTCGGCGTCGAGCACGTCGATCAGTTCGGGACTGACGTCGACGGTCTGCACCGCGTCCGACCCACGGTCCTGCTGCGGCGGGGCGCTGTAGCCCAGATCGGCGAGCACCGAGTAAGGAAACGAGCCGTCCTGCGTCATGTACCGAAGCGAGTCGGCGCGCACCCGTGCGATGGTCAACGTGCTGCCCTCGCGCGGTGCCCGAGCCTGCGACTCGTTCACCGTGCGCCGATAGTCGGCCAACAGGTTTTCGGCCGTGTCCTGCAAGTCGAAGAATTCCGCCACCTGCTCGAGGGTGCTCTGCCACGACGCCGGCGCGTAGTCCACGACGACGGTCGGTGCGATCGGGGCGACGCGGTCGAACAACGCGCGACTGTCCTCACCCTCCGTTCGCATCACGATCAGGTCCGGTCCGGCCGCCGTCAGGGCCTCGATGTCGATGTCGGAGTCGGCCGATCCGATGTCCACCGGTTCGTCGGCGAGAAGGGCACGTACGACGGGCGCGTAGTCACCGGTGAGCGGCGGCTTCACTGCTGCGACCGGCTGCACTCCCAGAGCCACGACCGCTTCCATCGTGCGGTCCCCGTCGAGCACGGCAACGCGCTGCGGATCCACCGGAATACTCGACTCACCGAATGCGTGCTGCACGGTGCGGACGTCACCTGGGTTCTCCTGGGTGCTCGACGCGTCCGCTCTGCACGCAGTGACCGCGATGGCGACCAGGCATGACGCGACCGCAACACCGAGCCGCCCACCGATTCTCCCGAATTTCATCGAAGGAGCGTATCCGGTGGCAATGCGCAGCGGGGCGGCCACGTTTCGGCTGGCACTCTCCCCATCTTGTGTGCCAGCCGCTTTCGGGTCATTCTCTTCTTTACCCAACGTCGTGTACCCGGCTAGCGCCCTGTACCTGTCTGGGAGGAAAGATCGAGATGGACGAGCGAGATCTCATCGGTGTTTCACCGTTTCATGCCGCCGGTCTGCTGCGCGGATTCGTGATCTCGGGCCGCTGGCCGGACACCACCAAGGAATGGGCTCAGTTTCTGGCCCTCGCCGTGCGGGTGGCCTCGATGCCGGGCCTGTTGGCCACGTCGACGGTGTTCGGCGTGCGGGAGGAATTGCCCGACGACCCGGAGCCGGGCACGGTCGGATTGGTCGTCGCCGAGGGTCCGGTGATCGGCGATTTCGCGCTGGCACCCGGACGGTTCGCCGCGCATCAACCTGCTGCGTTACTGATGCTGCATCCGCCCTCGGAGACCACGCCGACGCTCCCGGAGTGTGCGGGCGCGGCGTCCGGGTGCGTCCTGCTTCCCGGCCTTCCTCACCTCGGGCTCGACCACCGGGCGGCCTGGGTGGAGGCCGAGTCCGACGGCACCGTGACCTCGATGGTCAGCCGGGTCGGTCTCGATCCCATCAGCGATCCCGACACCGCAGTTTTGGCGATGCTCCTCGCGTCGTGACCGCTCCCCGTACACGAGGTTTCGGGAACCCAAACTTATTGCGGCATTGGACATTTCACGATCGACCTCCTACAGTCGTCTGCAGCGAAGGGGAGTAGCCCCCAATCAACGTGTCGACATACTGGTTGCTCGAAAGCGACCCGGCACCTGAACCGGCCAGTTCCGGTGGGCGAGACCTTCGGTCCGTTCGACGACCGAGGAGTCCGCTGTGCTGTCCGCATTGTTGTTGAGTTTCGCTGTCATTTTCGTCGCCGAGCTGGGTGACAAGTCCCAGCTCATGGCCATGACGTTCGCCCTGCGCTACAAGTGGTACGTCGTCATCGGCGGCATCACCGTGGCCACCACTGTTGTGCACCTGGTCTCGGTGGCGGTCGGGCACTTCCTCGGGGTGTCGATCCCCACCGAGGCGATATCCATCGTCGGCGGCATCGCATTCGTCATCTTCGGGCTCTGGACGCTGCGCGGCGACTCCCTGTCCGACGACGAGGGCGCGAAAGCCTCCCGGGTCACCAAGTCCGCGTTCCTCGCGATCGCGTCGGCGTTCTTCCTGGCCGAGCTCGGTGACAAGACGATGCTGGCGACCGTCACCCTCGCGGCCGACAACGACTGGGTGGGCGTGTGGATCGGCTCGACGGTCGGCATGGTCGCGGCCGATGCGCTTGCCATCGTGGTCGGTGCGGTTCTCGGAAAGCACCTGCCGGAGCGCATGATTCAGTACGGCGCAGCTATCCTGTTCTTCGTTTTCGGTGCCGTCCTGTTCTTCGAGGGCCTCATGCCCGGCACCGCAGCCCCGTACATTGCCGCCGGAGTGGTCGTCGTGATGTCCGCCGTCGTCGTCGCCGTGTTCGTTCGACGCTCCCGCACCAGGGCAGCGCGGGAATCGTTGGAGCAGACCACCAGCGAAGACGCCTGACCTTGGTTTACACTCCTCCTCCGGAGGGGTGAATGAACATCGACCAGCAGGTCATCGGTACCGACGCCGCACATCGCTCGACCGACCGGCTGATCAGAATCATCGGTCGTTTCGTCGGTGTCGGCTATGGGGCGTACCTGTTGCTGTTGATCCCCGATATCGCACGCACCGGTAGCGTAATTCCCGGATGGTGGACTCCGACAGCAGTGGTCGTCGTGTTCGGCACCGGCTTCGTGTTCGCGGCTTCCACCTTCCACCCCAGCATCGGAGTCATCCGCATTGCCGGTTCCATCGCCGCGCTGGCGTTCCCGGTATGGGCCGTGCTGTGGTGGATTGCCTGGGACGGTACGACGTTCGACCAGGGGGGAACGTTTCTCGCGGCATTTCCCGGCCTGGCAGCACTCGCGGCCGCCACGGTGTGGCCCCCGGTCCCGGCATTCGTCCAGATGACCGTCAGCGTCGTCGTCGTGCAGCTCACCAATCAAGCTGTGCGAGAACCGTTCCCCCGCAGCAATGCGGTCGCGGACATCCTCTTCGCGATGATGTTCTGCACGGTGTTCGTGGCCGCAACCCTCGCCGCGGTACGCACCGGGCGCATTCTCGATGCCACCATCTCGTCGGCTCAGAACGACGCCGCCCGGGCAGCCGCGGCCACCGCCCGCGAGGTCGAGCGCGAGCGGTTCGACGCGCTGATCCACGACGAGGTCATGTCGTCCCTGCTCGCCGTGACTCGACATGGCCGCACGCCAAGCCTGGCGCGTCAGGCCCGCTCGGCTCTGATGCATCTCGATGACCTGACCACCGGCACCGCCGCCGAGACGTTCTCGGCCGACGAGGCTCTGGCTCAGCTGCGTTCTGCCGCAACGACAGTCGACGAGTCGATCGAATTCACCGTGGACGAGCACGTGCTCGTGCGGACGGAGCAGTATCCAGCCGATGCAGTACGAGCCATCGCAGCCGCATTGGCCGAAGCACTGCGCAACAGTCGAATCCACGCGCAGGCATCGCACCGTTCGGTTGCCGTGGAGCTGACCCCGTCGTCGATGCACATCACCGTGCAAGACGACGGCATCGGCTTCGATCGACGCTCGGTGCCCCCGCACCGACTCGGTGTCGCCGTCAGTATCGAAGGCAGGATGCGTCAGCTCGACGGCGGATCGGCCGACATCCACTCCTCCGCCGCAGGCACCACCGTGCGATTGGGCTGGAAGCGATGAACGGCGTGGACGTTCGCGATCTGCTGTCGATGAAGTCGACGGCAGCCTATGCGGTCGCCGGATTCTTCGTCCTCGCGTGCCTGGTGTGCGCATCCACGACCCTGACCGGGGTGTCCGCCGTGTGGCCCGAATACGCAGCGGTGCTCGTGCTCTCGGCCGCGGTCATCCTCTTGCTCAGAGCGCCGGGTGACCCACCGAGCGTGCGGGCGACCGCACTGATGACCGCATCGGGCCCCGTCGCAGCCGCGCTGGTCTTCGCGGTGCTGCCGGTACCACTTGCCGGGAGCCTGCAGACGTGGCCCTTGGGCATGCCATTGGTGATCTACACCTTCATGTGTGTTCGCGGTCGCACCCTGGCCGCGTGGCTCGGGCTGGCACTGACCATGTCGGTGGCTATCGGGTGGGCGGTGGTGACGGGTCAGGGATTTCTGTACGGGCTGTCGTTCAGCGCCATCAACATCGCGCCGCTGTTGATGGCGACGTTCTTCGCCTTCACCATCCGTCCGTTGGCCGCGGCCATCTTCGAACTGCGCAAGCAGTCGACGGTGCGTATCGCGTCCCAGGCTGCGGCCGCGGCCGTCCTCGAGGAACGCGACGCCCGCCTGGCCAGTCTCGACGCGTTGGCCCGTCCGTTGCTGCAGCGCATCGCCGACGGTCCCGATCCCACCGACGAGGAAATCCTCGCGTGCCGGCTGCTCGAAGCCGAACTTCGCGACACCCTGCGCGCCCGCGGTCTCGTGAAGCCCGACCTCATTCTCGCCGCGCGATCGGCTCGGGCGCGCGGAGTGGACGTGACGATGCTCGACGACCGCACCCCGGACGCACTCGACGACGACGCACGAGACCGCATCGTGGCCGCTGCATCGAGTGCGCTCGACGCCGCCGAAGCCGGCGCGGTGACGGTCCGCCTCCTGCCTCCCGGACGGACCGTGGCGGCGACGATTCTGCTCGACGACCTGGGCGACGGGACGCAGCGAGTCGAGTACGACGAAGCCGGTCACATCCGGCGCTGAGCGGTGGTTTGGACCGCTGCTCCCCTGGCTACTCTGCGGCGGACCAGTCGGTCTGTACAGCTGCAGCCGGTGAACGGAGATCTTCAATGGCACTCGATCGTCGCTCGTTTCTGATCGGATCCGGTGCTGCCGCAGTGCCGTTGCTGTTGGCGGGATGCGGCTTCGTGAAGTCCAGCCCGTCGCAACAGACCGAGGGCACGCTGACGTTCACCACGTGGGGTACCGATGCCGAGCTGGCCGGCTTCCGGGACTCGATCAGCGCGTTCGAGGCGGCCAATCCCGGGTCGACGATCACTCTCAACGCAGTGCCGTACGAGCAGATGTTCACCAACATCGACGCCCAGCTCCAGGCGGGCAATCCGCCCGACATCTTCCGCGTTCCGTACTACACGTTCGGCGCGTACGCCGGCCGCGGCCAACTGCTGGATCTGTCGCCGCTGTTGGCGTCGGACACGCGGGATCAGTTCACGCCGACAGCGTGGGCTGCCGTGCAGAACGGCGGAATCCCCTACGGCCTGCCCCACCACACCGACACCTCGGCGATTCTGGTGAATCGAAACCTGTTGTCGCAGGCCGGTATCGACTCGGTCCCGACAACTCTCGACGACGCCTGGACGTGGGACGAGTTGGCGTCGATCGGCGATCGACTACGTTCCTCGCTGCCGGCCGACAAGTACCCGTGGGCCTACAACTGGCAGGGCAACGGCGTCACCCGCTGGCTCAGCCTGCTGTTCCAAGCGGGCGGATCCTTCCTGGCCGAGGACCAGAAGACTCCCCTGATCGACTCCGACGAGGCGCGCCGGGCCGTCGAATTCTCGTCGTCCTTTTTCTCGAAGGGCTACGTGCCGGCAAACAACACCATCGCGTCGTCGAGCTACGCCAGCGAGGCCTGGTTCTCGCAATCGGTCGCCATGGTGTGGTCGGGTGCGTTCCAATTGCCCGACGCCGAAGCCACGGCCAGTTTCGATTGGACGGCCACCTACGCGCCGCGAGATCGCCGGGGCGGCGGCGACTTCGGCGGCAATGCACTCGTCGCGACGTCGCAGACCTCACAGCCGGAGCTGGCGGCGTCGTTCCTCGAGTTCGTCACCCAGCAGGAGCAGATGCGCAACTTCTGCAGGGCCGCGTCGCTGCTGCCGACGCGCACCGACCTGCTCAACTCCGACCTCGAGTTCGACATCCGCTCGGAGCTGGCCCCGATCTTCGCGGCGCAAGCCACCACCGTGCAGCCTCAGGATGCGGCCCAGGTGGCATCGCCGTCGATGTCGGCGATCATTCCGGTTCTGAAGGAGCAGCTCGATCTCGCCTTCGCGGGTTCCCAGGATTCCGCCGCCACCGTCTCCGCGTTGCAGAGCGGCATCGCCGGGGTCACCGGCGCATGACGGCTGTAGTACGAGCGAAGACCAAGCGCGCCGGTGCCAGGAGAGAAGCATTCGCGGCCGCCGGATTTCTGGCCCCCAGCTATGCACTGTTGGCCGTGTTCGTGCTCGTTCCCCTCGTCGCCGCGTTCGTCGTCAGCCTGCAGCAGACCGACGGATTCGGGGCAGGCGAGTTCGTCGGGGCGGCGAATTACGCACGCCTGGTGGAGGATCCGCTGTTCTGGCGGGCGCTGGTCAACACGCTGCTGTTCACGGCGTTGGTCACTCCGCTGTCGATGCTGTTCGGTCTCATCGCCGCGGTACTGCTCAATTCCGCGTTACCCGCCCGGCCGCTGTGGCGATCGCTCGTGATCCTGCCGATGGCGGTCTCGGGCGTCGCGACCGGCCTCATCGGCATTCTGGTGTTCGACCAGAACTCGGGCGTGCTCAACAATCTGATCGGGTTCCTCGGGCTACCTGCCATCGACTGGCAGTCCTCTCCCGGTCCGGCTTTCGCATCGATCGTCATCGCCACCGTGTGGTGGCGCACCGGGCTGAACATGCTGATCTACCTGGCCGGCCTTCAAGGTCTCGGTCCGGACCTGTACGAGGCAGCCCGGTTGGACGGCGCAAACGCGTTCCAACGCTTTCGGAACGTGACGGTGCCGCTGCTGGGGCCGACGTCGTTCTTCCTGCTGGTGCTCAACGTCATCTACTCGTTCCAGGTGTTCGATCTCGTCTTCGTCCTCACCGGCGGTGGACCGGGCGGGGCGACGTCGGTGCTGGTCACGTACGCCTACGAGACGGGCTTCGTCACCCGAGACCAGGGCTATGCAGCATCGATCGGGATGGTGCTGTTCCTATTCGCCCTCACGTTCGCCGCCGCGCAGTGGCGCGCGAGCCGAACGAAGGATCTGGTCGAATGAGCGGGCCGAGAAACGCGTCCGCTCGTCGCGCACTGGTGCTGCGCACCGTGATCATCGCCGTCATCGGCCTGATCACCGTCGCGCCCCTGTATTGGATGCTGGCCGTGGCGTTCTCGACTCGCGGGGAATTGCTGGGCGGCGGCGAGCTGCGGCTGTGGCCACGCCAGGTGACGTGGGAGAACGTCACCCGCGTGTTCGACTCGTTCCCGGTCGCGACGTGGCTGGGAAATTCGATCGCCATCGCCGTCGTGGTCACGATCATCACCGTGGTGACGAGTCTGCTCGCAGGATATGCGTTCGCGCACTTGAAGTTCCGGTTCTCGACGCCGTTGTTCTTCATCGCGCTGGCGACGTTGGTGCTGCCGGTGCAGGTGATCATGGTGGCGTTGTTCCGCATCGTCGTCGGGCTCGGCCTGTACGGCACGTACTGGGCGGTGATCCTGCCGAGTTCGGCATCGGCGTTCGGGCTGTTCCTCGCACGCCAGTTCATGCTCGGCATTCCGCGTGAACTGCTCGAGGCGGCGCGTCTGGACGGTGCCGGTCAATGGCAGATCTTCCGACGCGTCGTGCTGCCGCTGTCGGGACCGCTGATCGCCGTCCTCGCCTTCATGAGCCTGCTGCAATCGTGGAACGATTTCGCGTGGCCGTTGATCGCCCTGCGAGAGAACGAACTGTTCACGTTGCCCATCGGGCTGCTGTACCTGCAGGGCCAGGCGAACAGCGACTACGGTGCCACGATGGCGTTCGCGCTGATCAACGTCGTGCCGATGGCGTTGCTGTTTCTGTTCTTCCAGAAATACTTCATCGCCGGATTCGCGCGCAGCGGAATCAAGTAGCCCTCGACTGTCGAAGCGGGCGCCCACCGGTACATGAGGTCCCCCGCCGGTTATGGTGCAAGCGACTACGAGGTCGCAGCCTGTGCCGCGGCCCGCCACCGTGAGCGAAGGGGATCGTACGACGTGGAAATTTCAGGAACAGCAGCACTTGTCACCGGCGGGGCATCGGGCCTCGGTGCCGCAACGGCCGCACGTCTGGCCGCCGCGGGCGTCACCGTCTTCGGTCTGGATCTGCCGCAGTCCATCGAGCGCGCCGGGGACGGTGTCCCGGCCGGGGTGACACTGCTCCCCGCGGACGTCACCAGCGAAGCCGAGGTCGAGGCGGCGCTGGACACGATCGTCGCATCCGGTGTGCCGCTGCGCATCGTCGTCAACTGTGCAGGCGTCGGCTGGGCGGGCCGCATCCTGTCCAAGAAGGGACCGCACGATCTCGAGCTGTTCCGCACCGTCATCACCATCAATCTGCTCGGCACGTTCAACGTGATGCGACTGGCCGCGAATCGGATGCAGTCGCAGGCCACCGTCGACGACGCAGGCCAGCGCGGCGTCGTCATCAACACCGCATCGGTCGCGGCGTTCGAGGGACAGATCGGGCAGATCGCCTACACCGCCTCCAAGGGCGGCGTGCACGCGATGACCATCACCGCAGCTCGCGACCTCGCGCAGGTCGGCATCCGCGTCAACACCATCGCCCCCGGCATCGTCGACACCCCGATGCTGGCCGGCGTCACCGAGGAATACCGCCAGGGCCTCGAGGCGTCGGTGCCGTTCCCCTCGCGTCTGGCGCAGCCCACCGAGTACGCGCAGCTGGTCCAGATGATCGCCGAGCACGATTACCTCAACGGCGAGACCATCCGCATGGACGGCGCGATCCGCATGGCTCCGCGGTAATCACCGACCACTCCGCGTGGCCCCGCCTGTCGAGGTGGGGTCACGCGCGGGCGCGTAGATCCGCCACCGTCGGAATCTCTTTCTCGGCGCGGTCGGACATCCACTCGCGCAACACTTTTGTCGCCAGAACATCGTCCTCGTTGTAGACGAGCAGTCGCTCACGCTGCGTCTGATCGGGCTCCGCGTCGTAGCCGACGGCCTCACGGTACCAACCCATCGACGCCTCGCCGCCTGCCTCGTCGTCACGCCAGGCGAATCCCGCGACCGGCGCAATCTTCTTCAGGCCCTTGCCGTTCGGGCAGATGAACTGATCGCTGACGGCCTGGTAGATGTCCACCCACTGCTCGCTGTCGATGAACTCGCGAATCTGCGCCTCGGTGGGAACCCCGGGAACGTCGGCGAAACGGCGCGCCGAATCGAGCAGCCACTTGTCTTCCGCCTGTCGCGAATAGCAGTACGCGGCAAAGGTTTTGCCGCGCGCAGCCGCATCGGCCCTGGTATCCATCAACCAGTTCCAGAACACCGCGAACGAGCGGCCCTCGTCCACGGTAGGCAGCGGATCCCACGTGACGAAACCGCGATACGTCGGCGGCGGACCGCCCGCCTCGGTGAGCAGCGTGCCCCACAGGTACGCGCCGTGTTCCTGATAGCTCTCCATGTCCACGTCCACCTCGACGTCGGCGCGATGCACCGTCACGGTCTCCGAGCGCCGCAGCAACGGCACGTCGGCTCGCCAGGCCAGCGCCGCGGACACGGCGTCGTCGAAGTTTCCGAAGGGCCATTCCTCGGGAGCCGGGCCGGTCCACTGCGCCAACTCGTCGATGGTGCGCACGCCGGCACTGCGCAGCACATCGGCGCGGGACCCGGAGGCGACCAGCGAGACGTCACGAACGGCCTCGAGCTGCGGCTTGCAGTCGAACCACCACGAACACGACCGACATTCACTCACCTGGGAAGGAACTGTGAACGCGGCACCCTGGGCCACCGAGAGCCGGTCTGCGAAGCGGGTGTCGTAGTCGTCGAGGACGGTGGTGAGATCGTGTACCAGCATGCACTCGCCCTTGTAGCCCACTGCGCCGCCGACGGGGGTGGCCGTGGCCAGGCCCTCGTGCGTCAGCATGCGATACAGATGAGCGAGCCGGAGCTGGTCGCGCAACTGACTGCGCACCTTGCGGGTCTCGTCGATCGACGGAGACCACCGGTCCAGTGGGGTGGTGCGCGCGCCGCGGCCGGGGTCGGTGACCTTGTGGTTGACGACGATCACCGGAATGTAGCCACCCGCCGCGTCGCGGACGAGCAGTTCGCTGCGACCGCGTCGGCCGGTGTCACGTTCGAGGGGTAGTACCGCGTTCCAGATGCGTTCCACTCCGGCTCGGCAGGCGGCGACGGTGGCGTCGGCAGCGTCGCGGGCACTGGGTTCGTCGATCTCGATCCACAGCATCGGATCGTCCACGGCCAACTGCGCGCGGACGTTCTCCCGGTGAGCCTGAGCTGCTTCTCGGCGCTGCCGTACCCCTGGGTTCTCGGGTTCGCCGCGCAACAACGACCCGTACGCCGTGTCGAGATAGAGACGATGCCGACACCGCGTCAACGATCCGGCGTCGAGCAGCACGGGCACCGGTGATGTGGCTGCCGCACCTCGTTGACCGTTCACACTGCTAGACACTAGGTCAGCCCTCCGACAGCCGGTACAGATCACCGCCCGTCAGCCTGTGAACACCACCGCCCGATAAGGTGTGTGGAACGCACCGTTTCCGCCTAGCAGCACACGTCAGGAGCCTTGTCGATGGGTTTGTTCCGCAAGCGTAAGGGTCGAGCCACTCGTAAGGCAGAGGCCAAGGCACTCAAGCACAAGGCAACGTTGGAAGCGAAGCTCGGCGCAAAGAACGAGCGCAAGCAGTTGAAGTCGATCGCCAAGGCGCAGCGCAAGCTCAGCGCGGTGGAGGCGAAGTCGCAGAAGAACGTCGAGAAAGCGCAGGTGTCTGCTCTGAAAGCCCAGCAGAAGGCTGCGGTGCAGGGAACGCTGAGCGTGGCTCAGATCCGCAAGTACCTCGGCATCGCTCGACTGCTGATTCCGGTGTTGGCCCCCATCCTGTACCGCGGTGCGACGGTCGTTCGCGCGCAGCTCGACAGCCGCAAGGCGCAGCAGCTCGGTGTCGCTCCCGATCAGCTCAGCGAGTACACCGGCCACGGCGGCAAGCTCAGTGCCCGCATCGCCGGTGCCGAGAAGTCGCTCGACACCATCGGTGCACGCCACTCGGACCCCGAGACCAAGAGTTTCGGTGCCGCGATCAGCGAGCGTCTGGACGATCTCACCACCGCCGTCCGCGCGTCCGAGCAGATGCCGCCCGCTCGCCGCAAGACCGCACACGCCGCGATCTCCGCAGAGCTCGACGGCATCGAAGCCGATCTGCTCGCCCGTCTCGGCGTGCGCTGACCTCCTGAACAACCGGTGACCGACAGCTCTGCCGCCCCGCTTCGTGGCGGAGCTGTCGGTATCGTCACCGCGACGCTCGCGGTGGCCGCACACGGCATGGCCGGCGGCGGCTGGGCCGACGGTTCCGCACTGGCCCTGCTGATCGTCGTCAGCATCGGAGTCGGTGCCATGACGGCGCTACCCGAGCGTTCCACCGTTCTGCTGCTCCCGGCCCTGATGGCCGGCCAACTTCTCGCCCACATCGCGCTGAGCCTCGGCGCGGCAGAGATGCACCACCACCCCCTGCTTCCCAGCACCGCGATGATCGCCTTCCACGCGGCCGCCTCGGTGATCGCCGGACTGATGATCGCCGCGGCCGAACGCCTCTACGGCCCGATCACCTCCATCGTCCGAGCGGTTCTCGCGCTCCTCACTCCCCTGCCCGACGGTTCCGCCGTCGGTCGCGTGTCCATGTCCGTCGCGGTTCCGTCGGTAGACGGAACCGCCCTGGACTGGGTCATTTCTCGTCGCGGACCTCCGGTCTCGGTCTACTGACCGACATCCTTTTTCCGCACATCCCTGCACAGAAATGAACCAACCCATGAAGAGCTCTCTTTCCCGTGCCCTGTTCGTCTCGGGAGCCACCGTCGGCGCGTTGCTGATCGGCGCAGGCGCTGCGTCCGCACACGTCGTCGTCTCCGCTCCCGACGCCGCACAGGGCGGCTACTCGGTGCTGACGTTCCGCGTCCCCACCGAGTCCGATACCGCCTCGACCAGTTCGGTCAAGGTGACCCTTCCCGGCCTCAATTCTGCTCGTACACAGCCCGTTCCGGGCTGGACGTCCACCGTCGAGAAGGACTCCGCCGATCTCGCGGTGTCGGTGACGTGGACGGCGAACCCCGGTTCCGAGGTCGGGCCAGGCCAGTTCCAGCAGTTCCTGCTCTCCGCGGGCCCGCTGCCCGAGGAGGAGACCGTCTCGTTCCCGGCCACCCAGACCTACACCGACGGTGAGGTCGTGAACTGGGACGAGCCGATGACCGAGGACGGGAGCGAACCCGAACTGCCTGCTCCCACTCTGACTCTCGCCGCGTCGAGCGTTGATGCACACGGTGGTGCCCACACCGAGACCACCGCAACCACCGAGGCGTCGGCCGAGTCATCCTCGTCCGACAACACCGCCCGCTGGCTCGCCGGCGTCGGCCTCGTGCTCGGGGCCGTCGGCGCAGGTCTCGGCATCGGCGCGACAGTACGGGCGCGGCGCTCGTGAAGGCCATGGCCATTTCCACGAAAGCGCTGGTCGTCTCGGCGGTGGCACTGCTGACGCTGTTGGTCGCCGCACCGATGGCGTCGGCGCACTCGCAGGTCACCGGGTACAGCCCGGCCGACGGCTCGTCCCTCGACGCGTCTCCGGCAACGGCGTCCGTGTCGTTCAACGAGGTTCCGCAGTCGCAGTTCGCCACGCTCAACGTCGTCGGGCCCGACGGCAACATCTGGTCCGAGGGCGACGCTCGCATCGAGGGTCAGAGCGTCGTCGTCGACGTCAACGAACTGGGACCGGTCGGCGACTACACCCTCGCGTATCGCATCACCTCGGCCGACGGCCATCCGGTGAGCGGTACTGCGACGTTCACGCTGACGCAGGAGGGGTCGGGAACTCCCGGGGCACCGGCCGACGCGTCGGGAAGCTCCGAGGAGTCCGAGAATTCGTTCCTCGGCGGCTACGGTCAGATTGCGCTGATCGCAGTGGCGGTTCTGGCTTTCGCCGGGGCATTGGCATTCGCGCTGCGTAAGCCAAAAAGCGTGCGTAAGCCGAAGAACCGGAAGTAGCACCGACGTGGCTGCGGTGGGCGAGAGAAGCGTTCGGCTGATACTCGCCGCCGCAGCCGCGGCCGTGCTGGGGGTCGCGGTGGCCTTCGCCATGGCGTACCCCACCTTTCCCGACGGGTCGTCGTGGCTGCGGGTGATTGCGGTGACGTCGGGCTCGGTGGTGTTGGGGTTCGGGATTCTCGCTGTCCTGGACGGCAATTCCGAGTCTCGACGCCCCGCCGTGGACTCGCAGGTGATGTGGCGTTCGATCGGCTATCTGTCGGGGTTGTGGGCGGTAACCGAGTTCGTCCTGCTGACTGTGGCGGCCGCCGATTCTGCCGGACGCACGCCACTGACCCTGTCGCCGAATGCGTTCACCGCGTTCGCCACCTCGATCTCCGTGGGTCGACTGGGTACGGCGACGGTGATCCTGGCCCTCGCGCTGTGTGCCATCGGGGTGGCCGGGTATCGGCTGAGTGCGAGCTGGTCTCCGATTCCGGTGGTCGTGCTGGCGTCGCTGGCCCTGGTCGCTCGGCCGATCACGGGGCACATGTCTCAGTTCGCGTTCGGCTCCATTGCCGTTGCCGTGCACGTGGTCTGCGCGTCGGTCTGGCTCGGGGTACTGGGAGCGATGGCGCTGAGTCTGCGGAGCAAATCGGCATGGGCGACGCTGTTGCCGGTCTATTCGCGAGTCGCGTTCTGGTGCGTCGTCGGGGTTGCCACCACCGGGGTGCTGGACGCGGCCCTGAAGCTGGACAGCCTCACTGCCCTGGTCGAGACCGGTTACGGCCGAATCGTTCTCGCCAAAGTTCTGATCACCGTGATCCTGATCGCATTCGCTCGCCGGATCCGTGGGACGTGGTTGGCGACCGTGTCCGCACACCGATCCACGGTGGAACACTCGGTGGGGCGGGCGGCCGCGCACGTCTGCCTGCTGACGGTGGCGTTCGGCTTGGCTGCGGCGCTGGCGACCACTGCGTGAGCCGGCAGCAGCCGAAACCTTGTCGGCACTCTGTACTAGCCTGAGTGAATGCCGAAGTTGACTGTGGTGCCGGGTGGTTCTTCGGCACCTGCGCTCGGTCGGATCCACACGGTCGCGGAGTTCTTCGCCGGTATCGGCCTCGTGCGAATGGGCTTGGAGCAGGCCGGCTTCGAGGTCTCGTGGGCCAACGACATCGAACGCGACAAGCACCACATGTATCGCCAGCACTTCGGTGACGATGCCGGCCATTTTCAACTCGGCGATGTCGCTCGCACCAGTGGAGACGATCTACCCGACGGTCTGTCGTTGGCGTGGGCGTCGTTTCCGTGCACCGATCTGTCGCTGGCCGGCGGCCGGGCCGGTCTCGCCGGCAAGAACTCCTCGACCTTCCGGCATTTCACGCGGGTCCTGGCCGAGCTCGGTGATGCTCGGCCACAGGTGGTGGCGCTCGAGAACGTCGTCGGGTTGGCGACCAGCCACGGTGGTGACGATCTGGCCGCAGCGGTTCGCGAGCTCAACGAGCTCGGCTACTCGGTGGACGTCCTCACCATCGATGCTCGACGCTTCGTCCCGCAGTCGCGTCCACGTTTGTTTCTGATCGGTGCACAGAATCCGCCGGAGGATGCCCGCGACCCCAACAGTGAGCTTCGGCCGGATTGGTTGCAGGCCGTATACGGCGATTCGACGTTGCTGACGCATCGGGCACCACTGCCGAGTCCGCCGATTCCGTTGACCAGCGGTCTGGGAGATCTGGTCGAGCGCATGGACTACCGCGACGAGCGGTGGTGGGACGCCACCCGTACAGCGGCGTTCGTGCAGTCGTTGTCGCCGATCCAGTTGCAGCGCATCGAAATTCTGAAGAAGGCGCGCAAGGTCAGCTACCGCACCGCCTACCGTCGCACCCGCAACGGCGTCGCCGTCTGGGAGGCTCGCCCCGACGACATCTCCGGCTGCCTCCGTACTGCGCGCGGAGGTTCGTCGAAGCAGGCGGTGGTCAAGATGGGCAACGGCCGGTTGCAGGTGCGGTGGATGACACCACTCGAATACGCCCGCCTGATGGGTGCCGGAGACTACACGCTCGACGGTCTGCGAAACAACCAGGCGCTCTTCGGTTTCGGGGACGCGGTGTGCGTTCCCGTGGTCGCGTGGCTGGCCGAGCATTACCTGATGCCGCTGGTCACCGGATCTTTCGATTCTGCTGCAGCGCATGTCCAGTCACGGTAAGTCCTCGCTGCGGTCGTCTGCCGTCGCGCCGCGCAAAAGCACTCTCCCCGCGGACGATGTGCAGTCCTTTCGTACCGCTCTGCGAGAAGTGCTGAGCGAGAGGGATGATCACGGTCGGGTATGGTCGGCGGCCAAGTGGGGCGTGTATGCGTTCTACGACTACGACGGCGAGCCCATCTACGTGGGGCAGACCAAGGAGAAGCTCAGCGTCCGGGTGCAGCGGCATCTGACCAACCAGCGAACCGACGCAGTTGCGATGCGGGTGCTCGACGTCTTCGAGGTCGCCGAGATCGAGATCTGGCCGCTGTGGCAGTACGAGGACCTCAAGAAGTCCGACGGCGCAGATCAATTCCGCGCAGCCGAGCGTGATCTGAATGCTCACGAGTACACGGCGTACCTCGAGGCCATCGACAGGTCGAGGCACAAGGCGATCCTCAACGAGAAGATTCCGCCGGTCTCGGAGCCCATCGCACTCCCCGCGTCGCTACGTCGGTCGTTGATTTCCGAACAGACCCGACGTGAGCGCGGCCATCCCGACATTCGTATTGCTCGCCGCGCCGAGACCATCTCACGACTGGCCGCGGTCACTCGCGAACGCGGCGAGGTCTCCGAGGGTCTACGACGCGTCCTCGTGGTCCAGGCCGTGCGCCTGGCCTACCTGTCAGCCGAGCGACTCGCCTTCGTCGAGGGGCATCCCATCCCCGATCCCGCCGCCATCGACGTCACCGCACTGGTGGGTTCGGTGCTGCACGAGCGCAGCGACGACAGTCCCGACAACGAACCCGATGTGGAACCCGAGGACGACGCCGAGCTGGATCTGTTCAGCGAGTACTGACGAAAGTAGGCTCGCCTCGTGCCGCTTCCCCCTCACGTTGCCGATCTCACCAGCATCGATCTGTTGCTGTCGGTGGCCGAGCTCGGCAGCATCGGGCGAGCGGGGCGGGCTCACGGTATGTCACAGCCGGCGGCCAGTGCACGTATCCGTGCGCTGGAGCGACGCGTCGGCGCTCCGCTGCTGCGGCGCGGAGCGCGAGGAACGGTACTGACCGAACTCGGTGAGCTCGTCGCGAGTTGGGCTGCGCCGGTGGTTCGGTCCGCCGAGGACTTGGCGACGGCCATCGCCACGTTGCACGCCGAACGCGTCGGCCATGTACGGATTGCCGCGAGTCAGACTGTCGCAGAGTATCTTCTGCCGCGCTGGCTGGTCACGCTGCACACGCTTGTCCCGCACATCGTCCCGGCGCTGAGTTCGGGTAACTCGACGGTGGTCGCCGAGAAGGTGCTCGCGGGGGCCGCCGACCTCGGTTTCATCGAAAGCCCCAGCGTCCCGGCAGCTCTGGACCACCGAACCGTTGCCACCGATGAACTGGTACTCGTGGTGGCACCGGACCACTCGTGGGCCGTCACCGCGCCGTCGGTCGCCGAGATCGTCGCCACCGCACTGGTGACGCGGGAGGCCGGGTCGGGAACGCGTTCGGCCTACGAAAGTGCCTTGGTTGCAGCGGGTCTCGGACAACCGACGTCGCCACTCCTCGAGGTCTCCTCGACCACGGCGATCAAGTCCGCCGTCGGGGCAGGCATCGGTGGAGCCGTGCTGAGCTCTTTGGCCGTCGCCACCGAAATGGCCGCCGGAACCCTGGTCCGAGTACCTATCCCAGGACTTACTCTGCATCGTGAGCTGAAGGCGATCTGGCCGTCCGGCCGCGCGCCGAGTGGTCCGGCTGCGGAACTGCTCACCGTGGCGGCGAAGACCCAGCTATAACCCTGAGTTATGGGCGAGGGGCAATTCGCTACCTACCGGAGATGATCCGTCACGCGCAGGCTGAAGACATGACCGTGACAGCTCCTACCCGCGTGGTGCGACACCAGCCCTTCGAGCACATCACCCCCAACTGGTTCGCCGCGGTGATGGGGACCGGCATCGTGGCCACCGCAGCCGCGACGCTGCCGGTGCAGTCTCCCGCACTGCATGTCTTCGCCGTTGCGGTGTGGGTGATCGCAGCAACCGCGCTGGTCGTGATCGGTGCGGCCTTCGCGATGCACTGGATCGCGCATCGCGACCACGCCGTCGCATACGCCCGGCACCCGGTGATGGTGCAGTTCTACGGCGCTCCGCCCATGGCGATGCTCACCGTCGGCGCGGGCGCAGGTCTCCTCGGAGCGGACCTGCTCGGATCCACTGCGGCCACAACACTGTTCGCCGCGCTGTGGATCGCCGGGACGATCACCGGTCTGCTCACCAGCGTCGTCGTGCCGTATCGGATGATCACCGCGGCCGATCACCGTGACGTCGCGGCCCTGCCCGCGTGGCTGATGCCCGTGGTGCCGCCGATGGTCTCGGCGTCGACCGGTGCGTTGCTGCTCCCCCACGTGCCCGACGGCCAGTGGCGGCTGGCGCTGCTGTGTGCGTGCTACGCGATGTTCGGGCTGTCGCTGATCGTCGGGATGATCACGCTGACTCTGATCTACGGCCGTCTGCTGCACGGCGGTCTGCCGCCCGTCGACGCGGCTCCGACCGTGTGGATCACGCTGGGGCTGATCGGCCAGTCGATCACCGCGGCGAACCTGCTCGGCACCGATGCGTCGATGGTGTTCACCGGCGCACAGTCGTCGGTCGCGGTCGGACTTCATGTCTTCGGCATCGGCTACGGGCTGATCATGGGCGGCTTCGGAATGCTGCTGTTCGCTCTCGCAACGGCTCTCACCGTGCACGCGGCACGCAGGAACCTGGGGTTCTCGCTGACCTGGTGGTCGTTCACCTTTCCCGTCGGCACCTGTGTCACCGGAGCCACTGCACTGGGACATGCGCTGAACTTCGGTGCGGTGCAGGCTCTGGCCGTTGCCCTGTACGTCCTACTGCTCGCTGCCTGGCTCACCGTGGCCACCCGCACTCTTCGCGGCATCCGGCACGGAGAGTTGCTGCGTCCGGGTCACAGGTGAGAAAGAACGTTCACCACGTTGCCGCCGGGGTCGCGAAAGAAGAATCGGCGTACACCCCACTCCTCGTTGGTGATCTCATAGACGATCTCGAGTTCGGCGTCCATCGCTGCCCGGTACGCCGCGTCCACGTCGTCCACCTCGATCGACGCGGACGGATTGACCGGTCCGGTGGGATCGGTGGTGATCAGACTCAGCTGGGCAGAATTGTCATCGGGCGGAGCGAGCGTAGCGATCCAGCCGTGATTCATCACCACCTCCATGCCGGTGACCTGGACGTACTTGTCCAGCGCCGCATCGAGATCGGTGACCGTGAGCAGTGGCATCGCGCGCACAACGTCCATGTTCGGACTGTATAGCTCCGAAAGCGTCCCCGCGGGGACGTTTCTCGAGTTCCCCGCGGAGGCTGACGCAACGAACATCCCGCACATGGTGGACGATGTTTCGACTACGTCAAGCGCGCGGAGGCCGGCGAGTCGCTGCTGATCACGGTCGCAGGACGACCGAGCGCCGTGTTGGGTCCGGCAGAGCGAAAGCAATGGAACACGTTCGACGACGTAGCCGATGTCTTCGACTCGGAACACGACCCGACCCTTGCGGGCGATCTGATCGACATCGACGACTCGATGCAGGACCCATGGCAGCGATGAGGACGGTGCTCGACACCAGCGTCCTCATAGGAGACTCGCTCGATCGCGTCGCAGGGGAAGTCGCGATCAGCGCCATCAGCCTGGCAGAACTTCACTTTCCCGACCGCAGTCCATCTCAGACCTGTGACCCACCAGACAGGAATATTGTTTGCTTAGCGCATGTATCTATATATATGGTTGCAGACAGCAAGTAAACGGACACTCATCGTTGGAGCACTCATGGCAGTTCGATCCACAACAGCGGAGTCGCTGGTCGAAGAGGTCTTTCTCTTCGGGCGCACGCTGAAGCGGGCCGTGACCACCGGAGTCGAGGATTCACCCCTGCCGCAGGCGCTGACCGGAGTTCTGGCCATCCTGGCGACCGAGGGCGAATGCAGACAGACCGACCTGGCCAGCAGGCTCTGTGTCAGCCAGTCGGCCCTCAGCCGGCAGATCGCAGACCTCGTCGACCTCGGCTACATCGATCGGCACCCCGATCCCGACGACAAACGTGCGTCTCGGGTCTGTGTGTCGGACGAAGGCCAAGCTCGACTGAAGCAAATTTGGGACAGACGAGCACGTCGCCTGGCAGAGATGTTGAGCGGCTGGAGCGAGGCAGAGGCACTCGATGCACTGGACTCGATCCGCAGATTGAACGACACCTTCACCGAAGACGCCCACGCCCAGCACCAGGACGTGGCCCGCATTGAATTGATTGCGAGATAAGACATGACTACATCCCCTAGCGCGGATACTCCGCCCAATCAGGCAGTCGTCGATCCCGACGCGATGTCGCATCGCCAGATCCTCGAAGCCCTGA
Source organism: Rhodococcus sp. ARC_M5 (assembly GCF_022810405.1). Taxonomy (GTDB): domain Bacteria; phylum Actinomycetota; class Actinomycetes; order Mycobacteriales; family Mycobacteriaceae; genus Rhodococcoides; species Rhodococcoides navarretei. Next base: position 64,785 of record NZ_JALGQE010000014.1, on the reverse strand, counting down.
CCGGCCTGCTGGCCGCGCTGTTCACGGCGCTGCTGAGCACCACCATCGTCTCGACGGCGCTGCCCACCATCATCGGTGACCTCAAGGGCTCGCAGACCGCGTACGCCTGGGTCATCACCACGGCCCTGCTGGCCAACGCCGCTTCCACGCCCATCTGGGGCAAATTGGCCGACCTGTTCAACAAGAAGGTGCTCGTCCAGAGCGCGATCGTCATCTTCGTCGCCGGCTCGCTGATCGCCGGCTTCGCCCACAACGTGCCCGTCCTCCTGGCCGCACGCGTGGTGCAGGGCATCGGCATGGGCGGTCTGACCGCACTGGTCATTGCCATCATCGGAACCATCGTCTCCCCGCGTGATCGCGGTCGCTACTCCGGCTACACCGGCGCCGTCATGGCCGTGTCGATGTCCGGCGGCCCCATCCTCGGCGGTGTCATCGTCGACAGCCCTCTCGGCTGGCGCTGGTGCTTCTTCGTCTGCGTGCCGCTGGCCGTCGTCGCCCTCGGACTGCTGCAGAAGACCCTGCACATCAAGACCGTCCGCAAGGACAACGTCTCGATCGACTGGCTGGGCGCACTCCTGCTCACCGCAGGCGTTTCCGTTCTGTTGGTGTGGGTGTCGTTCGCAGGCAAGGCCGACTACTACGCCTGGATCTCCCGCGAGACGGCCTACCTGGTGGGCGGCGGCGTACTGCTGCTGGTCCTGACGATCATCGTCGAGGCACGGCACAAGTCGCCGATCATCCCGCTCAAGATCGTCACCGAGCGCACGACCGGCCTGGCCATCATCGCCTCGATCGCCGTCGGTGTCGGCCTCTTCGGAGCCACCACCTTCCTCGGCCAGTACTTCCAGACCGCTCGCGGCTACACCCCCACCGAAGCCGGATTGCTCTCCATCCCATTGGTGTTCGGCATGCTCGTCGCCTCCGTCGGCTCGGGACAGCTCATCACCAAGTTCGGAAAGTGGAAGCCGTTCATCGTGTCCGGCTCGGTCCTGCTGGTCGTCGGATTCCTGCTCCTGGGCACCATCGATCACGCCACCAGCCTGGTGACGGTCGGCATCTTCATCACCATCGTCGGCCTCGGTACCGGCATGCTGATGCAGAATCTCGTTCTCGCAGTGCAGAACACGGTCAGTGTGCAGAATGTCGGTGCGGCATCGTCGACGGTTGCCTTCTTCCGCACCTTCGGCGGCGCGATCGGCGTCTCGGTTCTCGGTTCGCTGTTGGCAACCCGAGTGGCAGACAAGTCCGCAGCCGGCCTGGCCCAACTCGGTGTCGACAGCTCGTCGGGCGGCGGTGGATCACTCGATCTCACCGCACTCCCCGCGCCCGTCCTCGAAGTCGTCCGCACCGCATACGGTGACGCGACCGGTCGCATCTTCATGATCGCCGGCTTCGTTGCGATCGTCACGCTGATCGCAGTCGTCTTCATTCCGAATCGCCCACTGCGCCAGACGATCGACATCGCCTCGACCCCTGCGCAGGGACCCAAGGACGAGCCGCAGGACCAGCTCGCCGAGATTCCGTCCTTCGGTGCCACCCAGGACTACCTCTCCCCCGAGTCCGACGCTGACCGCCACCTCGACAGCCGGCACGCCGAGGGTCGGCACGAGGCTCAGCCGGGACGGCGGCCCTTCGAGGGCCTGAGCACCGATGCTCGCGATCGACTGCTCGCTCTGCTGTTGCCCGAGCCGAAGGACACGTTGGCCGCACTCGACGAGGCCGAGACCATCCGCGCCGAAGTGATTGCCTTGCAGCAGGAACTCGACGCGAAGATGCTCGATTTCGATGCAGTGTGCGAGCGGCTTCGTCGCCTGGGGCTCAGTGAGCAACAGATCGCTCGGGTGTTGGGAGACAACCACATTCCCGATAGTCACAATCACTACGCACACGCCGGACTGAACGGACACAGCGTCAACTAGACCCGGCATCACAGAATTTCCCCGCACTCTCACCGAGAGTGCGGGGAATTTTCGTTCTATGCTCGCCAGAACGGACAGACCACCATGTCGGTTCTGCACAGGCGGGAGAATCTTTCATGACACGCGGCCTCCGGATCTCCGCCGTCGCGGTCCTGGTATCAGCGCTCGTCTGCGCGTCGTGCACAACCGAGCAGCAGCAGCCCACGGCCGGCACCCCCGTCGACGGTGCAACAGGATCTGCTCCCGGCCTCGGTTGGACTCTGACTCCCTCGGATGTGGGGATCGACGGTGGTCAATTTCGCGATCCCGTCCAGGGCAGTGCCACCGACTCGACGGAATCCGGTTCCATCTCCGACGGCTCGACGGTCGTCACGCTCGTCGGCCGTCTCGACGGCCGGGACATCGCCGACGCCACCCTGGTGGGATTGGACATCGCCGACGGCGCGGTGCGATGGCGCACCCCTGCGGAGGACATCATCGGCTGCGGTGAGGAATTCGTCGACGGTCGGATCGTCTGCTATCGCGGCAACGCCGGCACGAGGTCCCAAATCCTCACCGTCGACGCAGAATCCGGAGAACCGACCACGCGGGACGCAGCGTTCCCCATCACGAATCTGACCACCTCGGACGGCCACGTGTACACCTCGCGTGCGGTGGACGAGGGTGACCGGGCGACGGTATCGCGAGGTACTGCTGATGACCTCGATGCAGACTGGTCGGTGCAGTTCGATTCCGCGACCTCGTCGAGCATGCACTTTGCTTCCACCCTGCACACCGCGCACGGAATCGGGCTGTACGACGACGACCGGGGAGTGTTCGCCTTCGACCTCGACACCGGCGAGAACCTGTGGTCCAGAACAACTCCGAGCTGTGCACGCTCGGGCACTGCCGCGCGCGACGGCACAGTGCGGGTGGTCCGAACGGACTGCTCGGATCCCAAAGCGGTCACGGGTTCGGAGATCGTCGACACCGACGGAACCGTGCTCGCGGCAACGGATTCCGTGACCCTGCAGCAGCCGACGTTCGACGCACCCTCCGAGGGGACCCCGTTGCTGCTCGGGACGGGCGGCTATCGACCGTCGAATCCCGATCCTGTGTGGACCGACGACAGCCTCGTCTGGACTGTTGCGCCGGACGTCGCCGGCCCCGCCGCGACGTTCCTGGCCACCAACGGCCTCGCCTACGCGGTCACCGATTCGGTGGCACTGCTGCGCAACAACGACACCGCCACCGAGTGGGCGATCGACCTCGACACCGGGACCACGCTGTGGAGCCGAGAGTCGGGGCGGTTCGCCGAGGTCGGTGCGCTCGACGGTGACGTCGCCACACTGTTCGGACCGGAAGTACTGCGCGGAATCGACGTCAGAACCGGATCGACCGTGTGGGACATCCCCGTGGCGACGTTCGACGACGAGGGAATCGATCGACAGTCGTGGCCGATGTTCGATCGAGTCGACACCGACTCGATCTACACCAGGGCCCTGAGCATCTCGGTCCTACGCGCGACCTAGACCGTCCCTCGTCGCCCCCGATACCGGGGCTGTACTACCGGCCCGGGATGTACTTCAGCGCCTTGACGAAGGGCGGCATGATCTTGGCCCACAGCTTCGGCGGAAGTCCCCGCGGCCCACCGAGATTGAGCAACCGCGTCGTCGCGATGGTCTGCGACTCGGTGTACTTGAGCAGGCCCTCGGTACCGTGCCTGCGCCCCATGCCGGACACTCCCATGCCGCCCATCGGTGCGCCGGTGGTTCCCCACGTCGGCGCGTAGCCCTCGTCGACGTTGACGGTGCCCGAATGCAGCCGCGCCGCAATGGCTTCGCCCTGCGACTTGGTCTTGGCCCACACACTCGCGTTGAGTCCGTACTCGGTGTCGTTGGCCTTCTCGATGGCCTCGTCGACATCGACGACGGGGTAGATCGACACCAGCGGCCCGAAGGTTTCGGTTGCCGCGCACTCCATGTCCTCGGTGACATTCGCCAGCAAGGTCGGCTCGTAGAACAGTGGGCCGATGTCGGGGCGAGCCTTGCCGCCCGCGATCACGGTCGCGCCCTTGACCTTGGCGTCGTCGACGTGGGTCGAGACGGTCTTGATCTGGTCCTCGGAAATGAGGCTGCCCATCTCGATGCCGAACTCGTAGTCGGCTCCGAGAGTCATCTTGCGCACCCGTTCACCGAACTTCTCGGTGAACTCCGCGGCGATCGACTTCTCGACATAGATACGTTCGATGGAGATGCAGAGTTGGCCGGAGTTGGAGAAGCAAGCTCGGACGGCCGCGTCGGACACCTCACGCAGGTTGGCACCCTTGGCGACGATCATCGCGTTCTTGCCGCCGAGTTCCGCGGAGAATCCGATGAGTCGACGGCCGGCCTGCTCGGCCAGGAGCTGACCGGTAGCGGTGGAGCCGGTGAACATGACGTATTCGGTGTTCTCGACGATGGCGGTTCCCACCACCGAACCCGGGCCGGGCACCACGGCGAACAGGTCGCGGGGCAGACCGGCCTTGTAGAGCAGTTCGACGCAGGCCAGGGCGCAGTACGGCGTCTGGCTGTCGGGCTTGAGCACAACGCCGTTGCCTGCCAACAGAGCCGGAATGGCGTCGGATACCGCGAGGGTCATCGGGTAGTTCCACGGGGAGATGATCCCGACGACGCCCTTCGGCTGATAGCGGACCCGAGTCTTGGTCAGCACCGGCAGCATGCCGGTGACCTTCTTCGGAGCCAGCAGCTTCGCGGCGGTGCGCGCGTAGTGCCGCGAGGTCATCGAGATGTCGAGGACTTCCTCGAGGGCAGCGGCGCGGGACTTGCCGGTCTCGGCCTGCGCCATGTCCATCAGCTCGTCGCGATGGGCGAGCACCAGGTCACGGTAGCGGTGGAAGATCTCGGCGCGCTCGGACACGGGGCGCTTGGCCCAGGCCACCTGAGCTGCGCGAACGCGCGCGATCGCAGCCGTCGCGTCGGCGGCGGTGCCGACCGGGATGGTCGCCAGTTCCTTACCGGTGAACACCTCGGTGATGGTCTTCGTCGGCCGCGATTCGGCGTCTGGGATGGCGATGAGATCGGCGAGCCGAGAGAAGGTCGAGGCGGACGGTGCTGGCATGGACGTGTCCCTACTGGTGAGTAGTGTTCTGAGTAACAGACAACCTACCTGGTCTTCGGCTCACTTCACAGGGCCGAAATTCCCGAATCCTGTGGCACGATGGTCAGTGGTCTACCGGACGTCGGGGCGTACGGAGCTACAGGGTGGGAAATACATGCGCAAGGCATTCGTTCTGGCCGGAGCCGCAGCATTGATGCTGTCGTTCGCAGGATCGGCCCAGGCCGATCCACTGCAGGATTTCATCGCTCCGCCGAGCGATCCGGATGCGTATCTCCCCACCTCACTCGGTGATCCATGGTTCGATCCGCCTGCCGGGTACGAGAACCAGCAGCCCGGCTCTGTACTGAACCGTCGCGACGTCGCGGTCACGCCCGAGGCGTCGTCCGTGCAGTTGCTGTTCCGCTCCACCGACTCCAAGAACCGGCCCATCGCAGCGGCGACGACGGTACTGACGCCCACCGCGCCGTGGACCGGAGCCGGAGATCGTCCCGTCATCGCGTACAACGAGGCGACGGATTCGCTCGGAAATCAGTGCGCGCCGTCCTACACGTTGCCGCGGGGCAACAACAAGGAAATCGACCAGGTTCGAATTCTGCTCGACCGCGGCTACACGGTGGTCGTCACCGACTACCAGGGCCCGCGGCAGGCCTATTCGGCCGGTCTCGTCTCCGGACACACCGTGCTCGACGGCCTCCGTGCCTCCCAGAGCGCGGGCGTGAGCGCGGATGCGCCGATCGGTATCACCGGCTACTCCGGCGGTGCCATCGCCTCCGGTTGGGCCGCGCAGTTGGCCCCGGAGTACGCGCCCGAGCTGAACATCGCAGGCGTCGCGTTCGGCGGTCCGCCCACCGACTACAAGATTCTGCAGACCTCGTTGAACGGTCAGATCGGATCGGGCCTGTTCACTGCGGCGACGATCGGGTTGTCCCGGGAGTACCCGGAGATGCGGGAGCTCGCCAACGACAACGGGAAACGACTGGCTTTGGCGCAGAAGGATCAGTGCGTCGATGTGTTGTCGTATTCGGGACTGTTGATGTTGGACCAGCGAAACCTCTCCAACGTTCCTGATGTCTTCGCGCATCCGATCACCACGGCCGTCGTCGAGGAGAACCGCATGGGCCAGACGAAGCCCGACGCGCCGGTGTACATCTACCAGGGCCTGCAGGACTTCCTCATTCCCAAGGAAGGCGCCGAGGCCGTGCAGGACCAGTGGTGCGCTGCGGGAGCGTCGGTTCGCCTCGAATTGGTCCCCGGGGATCATTCGCTGGCGCAGACCAACGGTCGTCCCGGCGCATACGATTGGCTCGCGCAACGGCTCGCCGGAGAATCCACCTCGGGATGCGAACGCGTGGTTCGATAAGAGCGCTTGACCCTCACGCCACGGGAGGCAGCACAGTGTCCTTCGTGAGTGATTCGTCCGCGAACAGTTCGGTCGACGTCCAGGTCGGCATGCAGGTCGGCGCGGTCTCGAAGTTGGTGGGTGTCAGCGTGAGAACGCTGCATCACTACGACGAGATCTCGTTGGTGGTGCCGTCGGGCAGAACGCCGAAGGGCTATCGGACGTACTCGTCCGCCGATGTCGAACGGCTGCATCAGGTATTGACCTACCGCGAACTCGGGTTTCCGCTCGAGGTCATTGCAGCGTTGCTCGACGATCCAGCGGTCGACGCGTTGGCTCATCTACGTCGGCAACGGGACCTTCTGAACGAGCGGATCGATCACTTGCACGCAATGGCTGCGGCCGTGGACAAGATGATGGAGGCGAAAAAGATGGGTATGCAACTGACTCCCGAGGAGCAGCGAGAGATCTTCGGCGACAACTGGCCCGGCGAGGACTACGCCGAGGAAGCCGAGCAGCGCTGGGGCGAGACCGACGAGTGGAAGCAGTCGCAACAGCGGACGGCGTCGTTCACCAAGGACGACTGGAAGGCCGTCAAAAAGGAGGCCGACCTACTGGAAGCGGATCTCGCTGCCGCGATGCAGCGGGGTGTCTCGCCGGATTCCACCGAGGCCGGGGCACTGGCCGAGCGTCATCGGGCATCGATCGAGCGGTACTACGACTGCGGTTACGAGATGCAGGTGAACCTGGCAGAGATGTACATCGCCGACGAGCGATTTGCCAAGCACTACAACGGTATTGCCTCAGGCTTGGCGCAGTACCTTCGCGACGTCATCGTCGCGAACGCTGCTCGGCAGGGTTGACGCGCGCCATCGCGGACCGCTCGTGTGGGGTCGATCCACCCCAGACTCCGTGCTTTTCATCCGAGTCGAGTGCGTGTTGCAGGCAGCGCGCGATCACGGGGCATCCATCGCACACGAGCTTCGCCTGCCGCTCGAGGTTTCTCAGCGAGTATCCCCGCAGCCCCAGGGGCGGGTAGAACATCGAGACCGGCATCGAGCGGCAGGCGGCATTCATCTGCCAATCCCAGTACTCTGAGAACGGTTGCAGTGCTTGCGCTTTCATCGTCAGTGCCTGCTTCCTTCGGATCAGAGATTCAGCAGTCGGCGGGCGTTGCCGGATGTGGTCGCACGCCAGTTCTCGAGGCCACCGTTCGCTTCACCGGCGTCGAGGGATCGCAGTTGCTCCTGCACGCCGGTGATCGGCGTGAAGCAGTAATCACTGCCGTACACCAGACGATCGGGTCCGACGGTGGACAACAGCGCGGGCAGCTGCCGCGGGACCGGCGTACCGGCGAGGTCGAACCACAAGCGCTGCAGTACATCCGGTGTCGTCGGCGTTCCCAGACCGACCTGCGTTCGGAAGAAGTCGACCCGATCCGCCAGTAGTGGCAGAACTCCACCGCCGTGAGTGAACACCCAGCGGATGTTCGGGAACCTGTCGACGACTCCCAACAGAATCAGGTCGACGACGGTACGCGCTGTGTCGAAAAGGAATTCGATCATCGGAGCCGGTCGCCCGAGCGACGCCGCTGCAGAATTCGGCGGCGACGTGGGATGAACGAATACGACCGCCGATCGCGCGTCCAGCGCGGCCAGCAGTGGCGTCAGTACGGCGTTGCCCAGGTACATTCCACCGGCGTTCGACATCACCGTGACGCCGTCGGCACCGAGCTGATCGAGTGCACGAACGGCCTCGACCGTCGAGTCGACGACGTTCGGAAGAGGCAGCGACGCAAAGAATCCGAGGCGTGACTGCCCCTCGACAACTCCGGCCCCGAAATCGTTGACGCGTCGGGCCAGATCGGCGGCCTTTCGGTCGTCGCCGAAATGGACTCCGGGCGAGGACACGGAGAGCACGGCGTTGTCGATACCGCAGCCGTCCATCATCTGCAGGTGTTCGCCCACCGACCAGCTCGGCCACTTCGGCATGCCGTCGGGAAAAACGATGCCCGACGCGAGGGCTTCTCTCAGATAGAAGTCGGGAACCATGTGCGAGTGGACGTCGACAATCCCGCCGTTGCCCGAAGCGGGTGCTGCCGATGCTGTCGCAGACGGCAACGTCGAGAGGGCCACCCCGGAGATCGTCGCGGCACCCAGCGCGCCGAGCAGGGTCCTGCGATCGATCACCGTGCACGTCCTTCTCTCATGACTTGAACTGACGCTATCGTCACATATGAGAGAATCCGCAGTCAACGGTGACTTGTACCAACTCTTGTGGGACTAGCATTGCGCGATGACCACCGAACGCACGACGCCCACCCCGCTGCAGTTTCTGGGCTATTCGTTCGGTCGCACGCTGCCCGAGTCCATGCAGGATTGGGTTCGTGAGGATCTGGTGGGTAACGGCGCGCAGGTCCGCTACCTCGCGCGGTTCACCGTGCCCGTCATCCCGCTGCTGCTGTTGTTCCTGCTGATCCCGGGGCCGCTGTGGATGTCGCTGGCGATGATGGCCTTGCTGTTCATCCCGTTGGTCTACTTCGCGATCGCCCTGATGAATGTTTATCGACGACATCGCTTGTTGATTCACGGCCTCGATCCGCAGTTGATCAATGCCAAGGCGCAGACCCGCGCCGACCGCACTCGCGACGACTACGAACGCCGTCACGGCCGCGGCTGATATTCGGACGATAGTCTGTGGCGCATGACGTCACCTGTGGAATTCAAGGCAACCGCTGATCTGGCCGACGAGATCGGTCCCGATATCCGCAGCTGCGACACCCAGTTCATCCAGTTCGGCAAGCACACCGAGTTCGCGGGGCCCATCACCACCATCCGCTGCTTCCAGGACAATCTGCTGGTGAAGCAAACTCTCAGCGAGCCCGGCAACGGTGGTGTGCTGGTGGTCGACGGCGATGCCAGCGTTCACACTGCCCTCGTCGGCGACATCATCGCGGGCCGCGGAGTCACCAACGGCTGGGCGGGTGTCATCGTCAACGGTGCGGTGCGCGACTCCGCGATTCTGCGCACCCTCGAGATCGGCGTCAAGGCCCTGGGAACCAACCCGCGCAAGAGCACGCAAACCGGCTCGGGTGAGAAGAACGTGCCGGTCAGCTTCGGCGGCGTCACGTTCAACCCGGGCGAGATCGTGTACAGCGACCACGACGGCGTCGTCGCGGTCTAGTGCCGGTCGGGGCGGCAGGCCTGATGCCTGCCGCCCCGATTCACTACTTCACGAACGCGAGCAGCGCGTCGTTCACTTCCTGGAAGTGCGTCCACAGCAGTCCGTGGGGAGCGCCCTCGACCTCGACGTACGTCGCCTCGGGGAACGCCTCGTGGAACGGACGGCCCGTCGAATCGATCGGCAGGATGTTGTCCGCGGTTCCGTGCAGGATCAGCGTGGGCTTGCCGGATTCACGAACCTTCGCGACATCGCCGCGGAAGTCCTCGAGCCAGGTCGGCACAACGGCGTAGGCCGCGACCGGCGCACTGGCTGCGGAAGTGGCGAAGTTCGCCCGCACCGTGGCCTCGCTGATACGGCTGCCGAGGTTCTCGTCGAGGTTGTAGAAATCCTTGTAGAAGTTCTCGAACCAGGCGAAGCGATCCTCCCGAGCAGCGGTCTCGATGCCGTCGAACACCGACTGTGGAACGCCGGTCGAATTGTCGTCGGTCTGCAGCAGGAACGGTTCGAGCGAGGCGAGGAATGCGAACTTCGCGACGCGATCCGTGCCGAATTTTGCGGCGTACCGAGCCAATTCGCCTGTGCCCATCGAGAATCCGACCAGAACGACATCACTGAGGTCCAGCTCGGTCAGTACCTTGTCCAGGTCCGAGGCGAAGGTGTCGTAGTCGTAGCCGACGGTGGGCTTGCTGGACTGGCCGAAGCCGCGGCGGTCGTAGGTGATGACGCGGTAGCCGGCGTCGAGCAGCGCCCGCGACTGACGTTCCCAGGAGTTGCCGTCGAGTGGGTAGCCGTGGATGAGCACGATCGGCTGACCGGTGCCGTGATCCTCGTAGTAGACCTCGACGGGGGTGGAGTTCTCGGTGTCGACCTTGATGTACGCCATGGTGTCGCCTTCCTTCGTGAGTGAAGTCCGACGCGGGAGAACGGTCGTTCTCACCGCGTGTGGACTACTGTAGAGAACGTTGGTTCTCTCGGCAAGGGGTAGACGATGACCAGTACGGAAATCGGACGGGCACAGGTGGTGAACGCCGCGGACGAATTGTTCTATGCGCGAGGCATTCAGGCTGTCGGCATGGACGAACTTCGCAGTAGTGCAGGCATCTCCCTCAAGCGCATGTACTCACTGTTTCCGTCGAAGACCGCCATCGTCGCCGAGGTGCTTCGTGGCCGCACCCAGCAGTGGAACGACGGCATCGATGCCGAGGCCGCCGCCCACGAGTCCCCCCGAGACAAGCTTCTGTCGATCTTCGACTTCCTGGACCACTGGTTTCGCGAGGACGACTTCCGCGGGTGTGCCTTCATCAACTCCTTCGGCGAACTGGGCGCCACGATGCCCGAGGTGGCCGACGCCGCGCATCAGCACAAGAAGAACTTCATCGACTACGTCACCCGATTGGCCGTAGAAGCCGGCTGCGCGCCGGCCGTCGGGCTACAGATCGCGCTGCTCGCCGAGGGTGCTCAAACCACCGCGGCCATCACAGAGCTGGCCGAATCTGCCACTGCAGCAAAGGCTGCGGCGAAGGTTCTGCTCGATTCGAGTGCGGGGCAGGTCGATCGCTGACCAGCATCGGCAATTACTGACATTTGACACTGAAATACTTCGTTCGACGGCGATAGCGTCGAAGACATGAGCAAGCTACGAATCCTCGCCGCCCTCACCGTCTCGACGTCCCTGCTGGTCAGCGGATGCACATCATCTGACGAGCCATCAGCCGTCGAGCCGACCACCACCACGCCCTCGAGCGGGAGCATCAGGACCGACGACGTTCAGGCCGCCTTGGACGCGATGGTCGACGCCGGGTCCGTCGCCGCTGTTGCGCAGGTGCGCGACGGCGAGGATTCCTGGTCGGGAGCGGCCGGTCTGGTCGAACGCGATGGAACCGACCCTGCCTCCGCCGACGACCCGGTCCGCATCGCCAGCGTCACCAAGGCAATGGTTGCCGCAGTGGTGCTGCAGCTCGTGGACGAGGGGAAGCTCGAGCTCGATCAGCAGGTCGACGAGCTACTTCCCGGTTTGCTGCCCAGGCCGGTGACCGTTCGCCAACTACTCGATCACACCAGTGGCGTTCCTGACTACTTCACCGGATTCGATTCCGCCGAGCAGATCGCCGCACGCGCAACCGATGCCGTCACCGACGACGAACTGATCGACCGGGCGGTGGCCATGCCCTGGGCGAGCGAGCCCGGTCAGGAATTCAGCTATGCCAACACCAATTACGTCCTGCTCGGACAGATCATCGCCGACCTGGACGGCAAGTCCATCGGACAGTCGTTGCAGGACAGGATCTTCGATCCCCTGGAGATGACCGACTCGACGTACCCCACCGATTCCACTCTCGACGCCGATGCCCTGCACGGCTACGTTGTCGAGAACGGAAACTACACCGACGTCACCGAGTACGACGCCAGTATCTGGTCGTCGGGGGCTGCCGTGGTCTCCACCGTGGCAGACATGAACACCTTCTTCAGAGCGCTGTTCGACGGCACGCTGATCCCGCAGAACCTGATCGACGAAATGCAGGTCGTGACGCCATCCACGTACGGACTCGGCCTGCTGCTGGGCGGGGACGCCTGCAACCCGGGATCGGCTGAACTCGTGTTCGGCAACCGCGGCAACGGCTTCGGCTACCGCACATATGCGTTCTCCAGCCCGGACGGACAGCGACAGGTCTCGCTGGCCTGGACCACTGCCGGCGCGAACCCGGCCGCCGATCCACTCGAACAGCCGGCCGCCGAAGCGTTGATCGCCGGACTCACCTCGACCTGCCCGGCGTAGCGGTTACAGCTCGCTCACCCAGCCGTGTACTTCGTCGCTGGTGAGCGCGGCCTGGTGACGCTTTCGTAGGGTGAGCGTCACCGGGCCGGTTTCCTTGGTTCCTATTGCACGACCGTCGATTTCGTACACCGGGGCAACTCCCGCCGAGGTGCCGCAGACGAAGACCTCGTCGGCGATGTACAGCTCGGTGAGGTCGACGGTGCGCTCCTGGACGGTCAGCCCTTCTTCGCGCGCCAGGGTCAGAATGGTCCGACGATTGATGCCGTCGAGAATATCGCTGGTGACATCGGGAGTGACCAGCACTCCATTGCGGACGAGAAAGATGTTCGCGGCACTGAGTTCACAGACGTGACCGTTGATGTCGAGGAAGATGCAGTCGTCGAAGCCGCTGTCGATCGCATCCTGTTTCGCCAGAACGGAATTGACGTACGCTCCGTTCACCTTGGCACGAGAGGGAATGGCATTGTCGGGGATACGACGCCACACGCTCGTCTTCAGCCGCATACCATTCTGCGGGACAATGGGATTCGCGTCGTACAGGAAAATGGAGACGGTGGTGTGCAGACCACGTACCCGCGTTCCGGGAATCGACTCGTCCACGTGGACGGTGGCGCGAACGTAGACCTCAGCAGTCGGAGCATTGGCGGCGATCACGTCGCGCGTTGCCTGCACGAACCTATCGAACGTCCACTCCGACGCGAAAGTGTCGATGCCGATGATCTTGCAGGACTCGACGAGGCGTCGATAGTGATCGAGCAAGCGGAACGCGGTACGCCGATCACCGTCCACCTGCACGGGGAACACGGTGTAGACACTGAGCCCATACAGGACGGCCGAGGTTGCGACCCCGAGCGTCGCCTCCTGCGCGTCCACCAAGCGATCGCCGAAATACACCTTCGAGTGTGGAAGAGCCATGCGGCGATGCTAGTCGCCCGGCGAGTCCGAGCGACAACGCATTTACCGTCGTATGGTCGAGTACATGAGCGAACGCACAGTACTGACCCGCACCCTGTGGAACGACGGCCCCGAGGTGGGTGCCATCGGCTTGGGCTGCATGGGAATGACCTGGGCATACAAGGCCGACGATCGAACGGAGACCCCCGATCGCGTCATCGGGCATGCCCTGGACCTGGGTGTGAATTTCATCGACACGGCCGATGTGTACGGACCGTTCACCAACGAGGAGGTCGTCGGCAAGGCAATCGGCAGCCGACGCGACGAGGTGATCCTTGCGACCAAGGGCGGTCTCGTCTCCCACGTCGGTGACGCCGGAGAGCCGGTCATTTCGGGCCCCAACGGCAAGCCGGAGCATCTACGTTCGGCGATCGACGATTCGCTGCGCCGCCTGGGCGTCGACCACATCGATCTGTACTACCTGCACCGGCCTGATCCCGAGGTCGACGTGGAGGACAGCATCGGCGCGATGGCCGAGGCCGTGCAGGCCGGAAAGGTTCGCGCACTGGGCGTCTCGGAGTTCAGCGTCGAGCAGCTCGATCGCGCCCAGCAGGTGCACCCTGTTTCTGCGGTGCAGTCGGAGCTGTCGCTGTGGACGCGCGATCACCTCGCCACATCGCTGAAGTGGACGCAGGACAACGGTGCGGCATTCGTTCCGTTCTCACCGTTGGGTCGCGGCTTCCTGACCGGCAACTTTCGCGGAACTACCCCCGCTGCAGACGATTTCCGATCACGATTGCCTCGCTTCAGCCAGGACAATCTCGATGCGAACCTCGTGATCGTCGACGCCATCGCAGCCGTCGCCGACGAGCTCGGCGCGACCCCGGCGCAGGTGGCCTTGGCCTGGGTTCTGGCGCAGGGTGAGCACGTGGTCCCGATTCCCGGCACCCGACGTACGTCGCGTCTCGACGAGAACGCGGGTGCCGCGTCTCTGAAGTTGAGCGCCGAGAACCTCGCCACACTCGACGCCCTGCCTGCCCCCGCCGGTGGCCGCTATTGAGATCGTTTGCGTCGACCCCGCTTCGGATCGGCAACTGGCCGAACACATTCTCGCAATGCAGAAGGGATCGTATGCAGTCGAAGCGAGACTGATCGGCGACGACCGAATCCCACTGCTGCACGAGTCGGTGGACGATCTGTGCGCTGCACAGGTCCACTGGATCGTCGCTCGGGAGGGCGACGAAATCCTCGGCGCTGCAGCGTGGTCCGAGACGGAGATCGACCGTCTGGTGGTGGCTCCCCACGCGCACCGACGAGGAATCGGACGGAGTTTGGTCGCGGTGATGCTGGAATCGATTGTGGGACAACACGTGCGAGTTGCCACCGGGCGAGACAATCCACCGGCCCGCAGGTTGTACGAGTCCTTCGGCTTCGTGCACGCCGAGGATCAACAGGTACGGCCCGGGCTGTGGTTGGCGCGCTACGAACTCGTCCGCTGATCGGTATCGGAGTTACGCGGGCGAGCGACAAACCAGATCAGCGCGCCGGTGAACGGCATGAGCAATACGAGAAGACACCACCAGAACGCGGCACCGCGCCGGCGGTGGGAAGTACGCAGAATCGATACCCACGCAACACCGACGAGCAACAGCCACACCACGGTCGCGGCCATCCAGGCGAGATCGAACGCCAACGGCAGAGTGGGATTGCTGTTCCCGTTCATCGCCAACCCCCTTCGCCTCGGGGACCGAGCTTATCGCTTTCGCCCGGCGTTGGAATGCCACCCTTGGACCCGATCTCGCTGCAGTGACCTGACGATGCCGCTAGCCTCACGTGCATGACTTCACTGAAAGGCGCATGAGCGACCGTCGCACGCTCGTCGTGCATATCTCGTCATCGGTGATCGGCGACGGTGAGATCGCCCCGCCGCAGGTGGGTGCGGTTCTGACCGGCGCACTCCGTTTCGTGGAGCTGCCCGATACCGAAGCGGATGTCGTCACGATATCGGCGAGCCTCGAACCCTCCGGACATCAACCGATCTTGCAATACACGGGGCAGAACTCCGCGCGGCGCTGGGAGTGGGCCGGGTTGTTGCGCGGCGAGGGCTGGACTGCGTCGTGGCGCGGGTTCATCCCCCGCACAGGCCGAGTCGAGCTGACCGGACGCTTCTACGGCGTCTTCGGTTATGACACCGAGGGCCGTTTCCGCGGTCGAGTGACCCGCGCTCAGCTGGTGTCGGAGCGCTACAGGTCGATTCCAGGTGAGGGCTGGGTCATATGCCCTGGGTACCGTGCCACCCGCGACGTAGAGGAAGTCCGCCGAATCTTCGGCCATGAGTCGATGCGCGAGGACGGTGGCCCCATCGACCAGGAGAACAGCGTCATGGTCACTCTCGATCTCGACGACGTTCCACCTCTGCCGACTCGCCCGAGCATCGTGCCGGGCAACGTGGCCGCTGCCGGCGGCGTCACCTGGGTCCTCGACGCCGAATTGCCGCTGGTCGTCAGCATCGATACGGAAGGGGTTGCCGTCGAGCATGTTCTACCGGCCAAAGTCGGTGACACCCGTTCCATCTGGGCCACCGATGCAGGGTGCTGGGTCGGCGGAGTGGATGGAATGTTCTGGATTTCCCGCGGCCACGAGGCGGTTCGGATCGATTCCCTGCCCGCGCACGTCGGAGCCATCAACGACGACCGGTTGCTGGTCTGCACCGGCGACACTACGTGGCGCATGTACACACCCGGAAGCGGGTCCACCGACGTTGCGGCATTCGACGGCTACATCAATTCGGTTGCTGCGGAACGTGATACCTGGATCGTCTCCGTTCAACCCCGTGGGGAATCAGTGGTACGTCTGGTGCGGGTGACGAGTGCAGGACACTCGACGATCGGACCCAGCATTCCGCAGCTGCCTCGCGGACACGGATATCCCTATCTTGCGGGCGATCCTGTGCGCTTGATTCGCGGTGTCGACGTCGCCGTCGTCG
Source organism: Rhodococcus sp. ARC_M5 (assembly GCF_022810405.1). Lineage (GTDB taxonomy): Bacteria > Actinomycetota > Actinomycetes > Mycobacteriales > Mycobacteriaceae > Rhodococcoides > Rhodococcoides navarretei. The sequence continues at coordinate 48,589 of NZ_JALGQE010000014.1, read as the reverse complement.
AACCGGATCTTGGCATCGCTGATGAGGAAGAAATTCTGGGCCGCAGTCAGTTTCACGGTGGACAACTCGGTGACCTCGCTTGGACGATAGGACATCCGCCCGATGGCACCTCGTCGACGGGTTGGTGGCCACTACCCGGCCCTGTCACTTTTGATAGAACCGAACAGTTCTGGTTGTTCACCGTCTACGACGCGTCGACCTTCACACCACTGACGAGTGTCCCGGTATTTGCAACCAGACCGAACGTCGCCGTCGACGACACCGGTCGGATCCTGGTCATCGCGCGTGGAGTCCGAGCACTTCGACCCGACGACCCGGTGATGAGCTGGCCTGTGCATCTCGATATTGCCGAGATGCTCGACAACTCACGCTCAAGCCGGTTGTGAAGCTGACCCCTCGCTACCGGAACGATGTCTAATCTACCCTGTGGGACATGACTTCTGTCGGCGTTACGGTTGCATTTGCACTGTTCGCCATGTCCTTGGTGTCGATCGTCCGTGACCCCTTTCTGGGATTCGTGGCGAAGCCTGCATGGGTAGTCGTTGCGTTGATTCTGCCCATTGTCGGGCCGATCCTGTGGTTCGCAGTCGGCAAGCGTTATCCCTACGGACCGACCGGCGGCAACCGATAGCAGTTCAGTGTGACGTTGCCTCTCGCAGGTCGACGTTCACCAGATGACTGACCTGATCGCGGAGCCACTCGACGGTCTGCTGCCCGGGCGCGGGCGTGTGGGCCAACAACGTCCAGCGAAGCCGGGTCTCCGGGCGTACATCGAACTGCAGCAGGAGATCCGGGACCGTCGGCCACGGCGAGCTCCACACGACCCGGTCGAACTCGCTGCTCTCGACAATCCGAGGCAGCGACTGGTCGTGGAACATGACCGGCCAGGCGAATCCTTTGTTCAACGGATGCAGATCGGGACGCATCAACGCTTTCCAGACGACGCGTGCCGGCGGCGACAGCACTGCCGTCCTGCTCGCGAGAACCATCATGCGCTTACCGTACGCAGGGCACGACTCTGAAGCCCTACTATTTTCGCGTACGCCCGGTGCGGCGGCTGCCATGCACCGACGACAGGCAGAGCTGTGCCCTGATGGTGGTGTAGGTCATCAGGCGGGTTGTCGTGGTTCGTCGCCGGGATCGTCGTGGTGGTCGGGTGGGTAGAGGACTTCTTCGGGGTGGTGTGCGTGGTTGATCAGCCCGCGCCTGCGCGGGTCCATTCCGGTGGGTGGGTGCCAGAGGGTGCGGCCTGGATAGCGATGTGTTGCTGTGGTTTTGGTGGTGGCCCATGTGTTAGGTCCGGTGCCGACGAGTGCGTGGTGCATGTCGCAGCCGAAGGTGAGGGAGTCGATGTCGGTGTTTCCGCCCTCGACCCAGTCGGTCACGTGATGGGCTTGGCACCAGGTCGCGGGTCGGGTGCAGGAGGGGAAGCTGCAGCCGCGGTCGCGGGCGATGAGCATGATGCGTTGGTCGGCGGAGGCTATGCGTTTCGAGCGGCCGAGGTAGAGGGCTCTGCCGTGGTCGTCGAAGATGGTCAGGTAGTGGTGGGCGTGGGAGGCCATGCGGATGGAGTCGCGGATCGATACGCGTGATCCGGTGGCGGTCTTCGCGTAGCCGCAGCCGGCTTCGAGGTCTTTCAGGGTCATGGTGACGATGGCGGTGACGGGCAGGCCGCGGTGGGTGCCGAGTGTGCCGGAGGCGAGGGTGTGTCGGAGCGCCAGTTTCAGGGCGTCGTGACGGCGTTCGTTCTGGGTGCGTCGATCACGTGCGGCGGCGGCATCCCGCGCTGCAGTATCCGGCACCGCGGTATCCGGCACCGCGGTATCCGGTTCGTCGCTACCGGGGGCAGTGCGGTCCGGTGCATCGTCGGTGTCGGTGTCGGTGTCGGTGTCGGTTGCGTCGGAGTCAGTCGTGTCATCTGGCTCTGTGCCGCAACCACAGTCGCGACGGTTACGTTCGCCGCCACAGTTGCCCTCATCGCAGCAGTTGTCGCCGCAGTCGCCGTCGCTGCCACAGTTGTTGCTGTGCCACAGGCCGGCATCACTGGAACTGGCATCGCTGGGCTCGGGCTTAGGCGCTGTGCCGCTACCGTTCCCGCGACTCCTGCTTCCGCCCTTCTCGTCGCTGCCGCTGTTGGTCTCATCGCTGCTGGTCTCATCGCGGACGACCGATGTCGGGTCGGCCGGGTTGTTCACCCCCGGCTTCGCGGCTTTGGAGAACAGGGCCTCGAGGTAAGCCCGCAACTCGGGGTCGACGCAGAATTTGCCTTCCGACATGCCGTCTGAACCTTGTTCGCCGAGGTAGAAGAAGGCATCGCGTCGCTTGCGTGGCTTGGGCTTACCGTCCTCGTCCTCGTCCTCGTCCTCGTCGTGATCGCCGTCGGGGTTGAGGATCGAGTCCAGGTTCGCCACCAACGGCGCAAAATCGTCGGGCCGTCTGGTCGACGCGAAGCCCACCAACTGCTCCTCAGCGAGATCGCGGGTCTGCGGATCCACACTGGCAGGCAAGTGCTTGAAGAATTCGCGGATCATCTGCACATGCTGGGCATCGAGCAACCCCGCCCGCAATGCTGCAGCGGTGTGCGGCAGCAACGGCGGCAGGACTTCACCGGACAATGCGGTGCGGTCACCCAATTCGACAGCCAGTCGCACTCGTGCGCCTGCTGCGCGTGGGGTGATCCGCAGCATCCACGCCACCGAGCACGGCACCGACCCCGGATACACATCGAGGCCGTGCTGGGTGATCAGCTCGTTCAGCCAGGTGTGCGAGTAGGCGGTCACCGACCTGGTGAGCGTTTCCATGCGCTGGATCACCGCACGCCGGTCGGCGTTCGTCCACGACACCGACGCCTGTTCCGCCAACTCCGCGACCGCGGACTCCACACGATCCACCAGCACCGATAGTTCGGGATCGGACACCTCAGGGGCGGGCGGCACCGTCTCGATGCCGTCCACCCCTGATCCGCCGTCCCCCGAAAGCATGAACAGAATCTATCGCGACCCACCGACACACTTTCGAACACAATTGCGATTGCGCCAAGAAGGCAGTCGCCGGGCTTTGGACCAGAAACCTGTGCGATGACATTGGTAGAGAATGTCGACATGCCGACCCTCCCTGATCACCCGAGCGGAGTTCGCCGCTGGGTGATATTCGCGGGGATACTTCCACTGGCCTGGTGGTGCCTCAGCCTGGCTGCGGGTGCACTGGGTATCGGTTACTACGCCATCGGCGACGTTGTGAGCACCTGGAACATCACGACAGCAGCCGGATTGGTCCTTCTCATTCCAGCGGCCTTCTTTTCCGTAAGCGGAGGCTTCGAGCTCACCTCACCTGACAATCTCCGTCACGGCCGTTGGTATGCGACCGTTGGATTGACTCTGACGATGGCCTTCTACCTGTTGATGTTGCTGAACTCGGTCGTCGCAAACTTCGGCGATTCAGTCCGTCGCGACCCGAGCAGTTGGAGCCCCGAATTGTCCTCGCTCGAACAGTGGGCGGTTGCGGCACCGTACGCAGTCTTCCTGATTCCGACAGTAGCGACGCTGACAACGCTCTGGCGGGGGCGAAGCAAGCAGGCAGGATCCGTAACCTAGCCATTCTTCACCTGCGAGATGGGTCGACCACCCACACCGAATGTCGGTAGCGTCGCGTCCATGGAATCGAATACCGATTGGGCGGAATGGTCGGGTGATGATCTGCAACAGGATGTCTCGGAGGCACAGTGGGTGAACAACAACCTCGCCATCGTCGCCACAACCACAGTGGGCTCGCTGGTCCCCACTGTGTTCGACGCCTATGCCAGCATTCAGTATCCCGCTCGCGGCAGCACGCGTGGCGCTACGGTGCCGGCGAAACCCGTTGTTGCCTGGCAGGATCAACAGGCGTCCATCATCGAGGTACTCGCTCGAAGCACGAACACACCGGACACATGCTGGTTCGCGGTCTGGGAAGGCAATACCGCCCTCGATGACATTCGCGACGAGGCACCGACCGCAGCCATCGCCGGCTACAACTATTTCCTGTTGAGGGGACCGGTCTCACGCGCAGCGGACACACTCGAAGGATTGTCGCCGCACCTGTGGTGGCCCGCCGACCACGCGTGGTGCGTGGCTCAGCACTTCGACTTCCCGTGTGCATTCCTCGGAGGCAGCGCGGAGACCGTTGCCGGCATTCTGGCGCTCACCGACATCGAGTCCCGGCCGACCCGCGCCGACCAGATCATCACTGCGGGCCACGGCGACGACGGCTAGCCACCCGACGGAACAATCTCGACGACTGATGCCTCCCACCGAACTCCGAATCCCTCTGGCGTTGAACCCCGTTGGTGGTACTCCAGACCACCCTCGTACGTCACACTGAATGCGCCGGGGTGTCGGGTCGCGGTCCATTTCTGACGTTGCACGAGGAATCCGGCCCGGTCGAGCAGGCAAAGACTGCCCCGCGGCCTTGCCCAGAAATCGATCCATAGGTACCTGTCCCACACCAAACACCCGTGCAACATCACGTCCCCAACCGTGCTGCCGTCGCCCATCATCGTGGTGAAACCGTTGTCGAGGTGCGCTACCCACTCCGTCCGGCCGTCGGTGACGACGGCCTCCACCCGAGCCGGTACCTCGGCACACACCTCAGCGGGCAGTTGCATCTGCTCGGGTGACGCCCAGTACGTCGTGGGCGAAAACACCGCACCTACAACAGGCTCGTCGGGGAAGGGTTCCAGGTCCTCGAGCATCCACAATGTCGGCATACGGCGTCAGAACTGCGCCCTCGGCGCTCCCATTCCCGGGTCGATCTGGAACGGCCCGGAGGCCGAAGGCGCGATCGGGAAATCGAAGATCGCGGTCGGGATGTACACCGTTGCACAGGAGTTCGGAATGTCCACGACCCCGGACAGGCGTCCTTCGATCGGGGCCGAACCCAGCAACAGGTACGCCTGCTCGGGGCTGTAGCCGAACTTGGTGAGGTAGTCGATCGCATGCATGCAGGCATTCTGGTAGGACAGGTCGGAATCCAGATACTTCTGCTCACCGTCCTCGGTCACCGAAATACCCGAGAAGGCAATCCATTCCGAGTACTGCGGTGCGGTGTTCCCGGGCATGAAGATCGCGTTCTCGCTCACCCCGTAGGTCTCCATGCCGCCCTTGATCAGGTCGACGTGCAAATCCATGAAGCCACCCATCTCGATGGCACCGCAGAACGTGATCTCCCCGTCTCCCTGCGAGAAGTGCAGATCACCGAAGGACAGCTTCGCGCCCGGCACGAACACCGGGTAGAAGACGCGGGTTCCCTTGGTGAGGTTCTTGATGTCCTGGTTTCCACCGTTCTCGCGTGGCGGTGCCGTGCGTGCGGCTTCGCCTGCTACGCGGGCGAATTCGTCACCGCTCAACGATCCCAGAATTGCCCCGTCGAGCTCGGGTGCAAGAGCCAGTGGCGGAACACGATTCGGATCGGTGGCGATCAGCGCACCTTCACGAGCGTTCCACTTGGCCAACAATTGCGCCGAGGGCGCGGTCCCCATGAGCCCGGGATGGGTGATGCCGGTGTACTTCACGTGCGGAACGTGTCGAGACGTGGTGGTCTGCCCGGAGAAATCCCAGATCGCCTTGTACGCGTCGGGGAATCGATCGGTGAGGAATCCGCCGCCGTTCTCCTTGGCGAAGATTCCCGTGTACCCCCAGCCCTGGCCGGCCAGCGGACCCGAATCCTCCTGCGGGATCGGACCGACGTCGAGGATGTCGACGATCAGCAGGTCACCGGGCTCGGCACCCTCGATATGAAACGGCCCGGACAGCGTGTGCACGTTGTTGAGCGGCGCATTCAGGATGTCCTCGGCGGAATCGTCGTTGCGGATGGCACCGTCGAACCATTCACGACAGTGGGCCCGAAAGGACGTGCCGGGTTTGACCGTGACCGCCGCCGGGATATCGGGATGCCATCGGTTGTGACCGACGACCTCCTGCTCGGTGAAACTCTTCGTCGAGTCGAGCGGAAACAGCAGTTCGGGCACGAGGCACCTCCGGTTGCGCGGATTCTCCTGCCTCGATCATTGCACTGTCGCGGCCGATCCGGTCGCTTCTGACGTGTAAATCTTGTATGACGTTGTGCCGGAACGTTGCTGATGCGACGCCTACAGCTATCCTCGGATGCGTGCCCACCTACAGCTTCCGCTGCGCACAGCGTTGCGACCCCGTCGAGCAGCGATTCTCCATGGCCGACGCGCCGTCCGAGGTGACGTGCCCCCAGTGCGGGCAGGCGGCCGCTCGGAAAATCTCCTCGCCCGCTCTCGGACGGGGAAACAGCGCTGCGATGCAGGCGCACGACGCCTCGCGCGCCACGGCCGACACGCCTGCTGTCGTCTCATCCCTACCGCCGGCCGCCAGATCGGCAACGAGGACCACATCCAACCCACTGCATCGCCGACTGCCGCGCCCCTGACGACCGGCGTTTCCCTTTCGTACCGACGGGGAAGTCCGACGGCATGTCCGAGCTACCCACTCCGCCGTCCATTGCCGACGGCTCCACCACCGAGGACGTCGTCGACTGGGTTGCCGAGCATCTGGGCGATCTGACACGCGAAGGGCCGAATGCCATCACGGCGGGTGGCATTCGCGGCGGGCAGTCCGCTGCCGATGCCGCGCTGGCCGGACTCGACATCACCGGGTACGCCCGAGACCGCAGCACCGTTCTCCCGGTGAATCGCCGTGGAGCGAGCCGTATGTCCCCGTATATTCGCCACGGGCTGCTCACGCTACGAGAGGTCTGGGACTCGGTGTCCGACGCTCCCCCACGCGACCGTTCCAGGTACCGGGACGAGCTGATGTGGCAGGAGTACGCCCGCCACCTGTACTCACGAGTCGGAACCGAACTGGGACAATCTCTCCGCCGCGAACAACCGCGGCCACAGAACTGGACGTCGCAGCCCTGGGCCGAAGAGATGAACTGCATGTCCTCGGTGGTGGGCGAATTGCACGAGGACGGTTGGCTTGTCAACCAAACGCGCATGTGGCTGGCCTCCCAATGGGCCGTCCGCGCCGGTGCGACGTGGCGCGACGGCGAGGACGAGATGTTCGCCCACCTGCTCGACGGGTCCCGCGCCGCCAACCGCCTCGGTTGGCAATGGACCGTCGGTACCGGAAGCGGGAAGGTCTACGGCTTCAGCCGGTGGCAGGTGAACAAGAGAGCACCGTCGCTGTGCCGCAACTGCGCACTGAAAGATGCTTGTCCCATCGAGAACTGGCCCGACGATGAACTCGGGCCGGCTGTCGAAGGTCCCGATCTGAACAAGGCTCCGATTCCCGCCGGGCCCGCCCACGTGGAAGGTACTGATGCAGAACAGGTCTGGCTGACCGCCGAATCTCTCGGCACCGCGGACCCAGCGCTGGCCGCCGACACCGATCGGCCTGCCGTCTTCGTGTTCGACGAGCCACTGCTACGCAAACTGAGGCTCTCCGGCAAGCGACTGGTGTTTCTCGCCGAGACGCTCGGCGAGATCGCGTCCACCCGGCCGTTGGAGGTCCGTCGCGGCCGAGTCTCGGATGAGCTCTCCGGACGGTCCCTGGCCACCACGTGGGCACCCGTTCCCGGCTTTTCCCGCATCGCCGACGCCACCGCCCCGGTCGAGTTGCATCCGTGGCCGTGGCTGGTGCGTCCCACCACGTCCTCTGTCCGTTCCTTCAGTGCGTGGCGCCGGAGTCATTGAACAGCAGACATTGAACAGCAGTCACTGACCGAGACTACCGCCGCTGCACCGAAATCTGGCCTTCTTCACTGGTGATGGACACCGACCTCGGTGAAGTCGGATCGTCGACGACGTCGATGTCGACATCTCCCTTCTCCGACGTCGCCTCGACGTCGTAGAACTCGGCCGCCGGAAGTTCGATCATGCTGTCACCCTGAATGTTCCGCACGAGTACCGAGTCCGGTGGCACCCTCGAATCCAGAACGACCTGGCCGAATGTCGTGTCCACCTCCACTACGGATACTGCGGCGTCGGCGATGTCGACATCACCGAATCTGGTTGTTACATCGAGGGTTCCGGCGGATCCACGAGCTACCACCGAGCCCGACGAGGTAAACACCGACGTCTGCGCGTCCACGTCGGAGAGCACCACGTCACCTGCTGCCCCATCGATATCGAGGATCAGCCCGGCGGGTATCCGAAGCTCGACATCGATATCGCAGCTGCCACGTTGTCGGTACGAGCACTCCACAGCGACCTGCGACCCGTCGTCACTGATGTCGACCGTCGGAATATGTCCGCGGTAGGACCCGTCGGCCCGTACGTGCACATCGGAATCTGGGCTCATCGACACCGTCACATGAGCGAATCTCGTTGTGAATGCGAGATTGTTCCCGGCGACGGCGTGGTTCTCGACGTAATCGAAGGACTGCATCTTCGGCGTGCTGAAGCCTTCGACGATTGCCGCCGCCGTGGCAGCACCTGCAGTGCCCACGACCACCACGGCCACCGAGACAGCAACAACATTGCGCCACAACGCTTTCTTCACTGTATTGCTCCCAGATATCGTAGTACCGCCATGACGCGGCGATGATCAGCACTGTCCCCGAGCAAGCCGAGTTTGGCGAAGATGTTTCCGATGTGCTTCTCGACGGCTGCCTGACCGACCACCAACGCGGTCGCGATGCCGGCATTGGATTTGCCCTCGGCCATGGCCGTCAGCACTTCTCGCTCCCGCGGGGTCAACGAATCGAGTGGATCCGACCGCGGGGCCCGGGCCAGAATCTGCTGCACCACTTCGGGATCGATGACGGTTCCACCGGTGGCAACGGTCCGCACGGCATCGGCGAACTCGTCCACGTCGGCCACCCGGTCCTTCAACAGGTATCCGACGCCGTCCGTGCTCTGCCGGATGAGCTCGGCTGCGTACCGTTCCTCCACGTACTGAGAGAGCACGAGAACACCGACGGCGGGCCACCGTTGGCGAATGACCAGAGCCGCGCGCAGGCCTTCGTCCAGGAAGGTCGGCGGCATGCGTACGTCGATCACGCAGACATCCGGAAGCGGATCGGCAGCAGACATGGCCGCGAGCAGTTGAGACGCGTCGCCCACTTTGCCTGTCACGTCGGCTCCACCGTCGATCAGCAGTCGAGCGACGCCCTCTCGCAACAGAACCGAGTCGTCGGCGATGATCACTCGCACGGGATGCTCACCTCGAGCCGCGTCGGGCCGCCGGACGGCGACGTGATGGACAATGTTCCGTCGATCCCGCTCAGCCTGTCCCCGAGCCCGGCCAAGCCGCCGCCCGGGGCGGAATATGCTCCGCCGCAACCATCGTCGATCACCGTCACTCGCACTGCCGAATCGGCTCTCGAGACGTCGACTCGGACGTGGTCGGCCTGTGCGTGCTTGCTGACATTGGTCAGGGCCTCGGAGACGACGAAGTAGACGGTCGACTCGACGGTGGCGTCCGGGCGCCGATCACCGGAGAGGTCCGGGTCGATGTCGATGGTCACCGGAATCGCACACAGCGCCGCGACGGACGAGAGTGCGGCATCGAGACCGCGGTCGGTCAGGATCGGCGGATGGAGACCACGGGTGAGGGTGCGGATCTCACCGATCGCGTTCTTGGCCTCCCGATGGGCGTCGTCGAGCAATTCCTTCAGGACCGCATCGTCGGTCGCCGCGACGCGTGACTTCGCCTGTCCCAATGACATTGCCACCGAGACCAACCGCTGCTGGGCCCCGTCGTGCAGATCGCGTTCGATGCGACGGCGTTCGGCGTCGGCAGCGTCGACGACGCGAGCTCGACTCACCGTCAGCTCGTCCACTCTCCTACTGGATTCGGATCGGCCGAGAAGGGCTGTAGCACTCCACCAGTCGAGTCTTGCCAAGGCGGTGAGCAGCAGCGGCACCCCGGCAACAAAAGTGACCAGGGAGGCGAAGCCGACCAACGCGACGAACGGATAGCCCACCCGTTCGCCAATTTCGAGCCCATTGGCGACCGGGTTCGTCACGATCCACGCGACCGGCGCCGCCGCGAGAACCGGCAGGGCCACGAACAGCGCCGGCAGCAGGAAGAGCAGCACGGCCGATACCGGTATGCGAACGAGCCAGTAGCACAGCGACTTCCACAGCCCGATGTCGCGGAGGCACCAGACGAACGTGCGCCAACTGGTGGGGTACACGGTCACTTCGGGACCCTCGATGAGAAGTCCACCGGTGAAACCGATTCCGGCGCGCGCTACACGGTCCATCCATCGAAGCGCCACTATCGTCAGCGCGAAGACGAGCACGCCGCTGAGCGCAAACGGCAATGCGCACACCGCCAGTACCAGCAGTCCCAGGATCATCCAGCCGCCCAGCCCGGCAAGAGTCGACGCCAGCAACGACGCCACCGCCAGCCACCACTGCGGCGATATCCATGCCCTGAGCGGATTCAGGGGAATCGGTAGTGCCTCGTTCATGCGGATCAGCCTAAGTGCGCCGTAGTGGACCTGTCCCCACGGTGAACCCACCGTTGTGGGTAGGGCCAGCCCTACCGTCGATCCGTGGGTCGATCGTGGTGTTTTCCGCGGTACGGACGACCAGATTCGACAGGTATGAACCTCAACATCCTCGACGTGGACCGATTGTCGTCCGTTCCCGTGTGGGTCGTCTTCACCATCGTGTTCGTACTGCTGGCATTCGAGTCCGCGACGCTGCTCGGTCTCTTCACACCGGGCAACAGCGTCCCGATCACCCTCGGGGTACTGACCTCTATCGGCGTCGTGCCGTGGCTACCTGCCGTCGTCACTGCGGCGGTGGCGTCGAGCATGGGTGCGCAGTGGGCGTTCTGGCACAGTCGCCGCACAGCCACGGTGTCGGGTCTCGGACGAGTGGAGTCCGCGCTGCCGGCCGCGGTGATGAGGGTCGTCCTCGGGCTGACCACTCAGGCGCGATCGCGGCCACGCGCTGTCGCCACTGCCGGACACCTCATCGGGGGTATCCGCACCGTCACTCCCCGACTCGTAGCGACCTCCTCACTGCGGCACCGCGAATACGCGCTGCTCAGCCTGCTGGCTGCAGTCGTGTGGGCGGCTGTCTTGGTATCGGCCGGAGCATGGCTGGGCGACCGAACGATCATCAGAACCGCCCTGGGATACGCCTGGATTCCGGCTCTGACGGTGATGGTTGTTACCCAGCTCAGGCGTCGAACACGCTCGTCTTCTCCCGAACTTGTCGGAGCCCGGTGATATCAAGGATGTAGAGGAAACGACAGAAAGGGATTCGCATGTCCGCACGCTTCGATACCTGCAACGGCACACTCGTGATCCACGCGGTCGGCGGTGCGGAGTGCACGGAGCCGGACTGCGTGGACCTCGAGCACGTGCGCCACTTCCTGGTGCTCGAGTGCGAGGAGGTCACCGGCGGCTGCCAGTGCACCGCACTCGTCGAGCTCGCTCAGGCGTCCTGACGTCGAATCACCGGCTGCTGCAGTTCGGTGACCCAATTCTCCTGCGGCTGCGGCTCGGACACCAGGTAGTACTCACGGCAAATCCCGGAGAGCTCGTAGCCGTTGGCCTCGATCCACGCCGTGAACTGCTCCCAGGTCTCACCGATCGTCGCCATGGAACCGTGGTGAACGGTGGTCACCGCCAGCTCGACGGGCGGAAGCTCGCGAACCTCGTACCCCTCGGCCGCTGCCACCTCCGGCCCCACCTCGAATGCGGCATGCACGCTGATGCCGGTGCCGTCCCCGTCGTCGACGGCCTCGTACATGGCAATGGACGACGGCCCGAACGCCACGCCGTGCCCAGCCAGCGTCTGGGCGAGTCGGGCGTACATCGGGCCGATGACCGGGCCGATGTTCTGGGGCCCGAACCCGGCAGCGGTCTCGGTGACGACGGCAATGCGGGTGCTCGGCAATGCTTTGGTGTCCACGGTGATCATCGAAATCCCTTCGGTGTCGGAGAGCCGCGCATCGATGCGACGCAATCGAGCGGCGTCGAGATCGAGTCGACGAGCGACGTCATCGCGCTTGGCGGCGAGCATCTCGCGTAGCCGGTCGACGCCGACCTGGCCGTGCACGATCTGCGTCACCTCGTCGAGCCTGAACCCGAGGTCCTTGAACATGAGAATGCGTCCCAGAACCTCGAACTGCGAACCGTCGTACGAGCGATAACCAGTGAACGGATCCACCCGTGCCGGCGTCAACAACCCGATCTCGTCGTAGTGCCGAAGCATACGAACCGAGACCCGGCCGATCGATGCGAACTCTCCAATGCTGAACATGACCCTCCGAGGTTCTCGTCTCACACAGTGTGAGGGTCAAGCGCGCACAATCGGGTGCACTGGACCGCGCTGAGCGCGGTCAGTTGCCACCCGATTCGTCAGGGCACGGGAATCCAGACGCGAACCACCGACCACAGACGGCCGACTTGCTTGCCTCCGGCCCGCTCCAGGGTGGCTATCGAGGCCGCGTTGTCCACCTCGTGCACTCGGCCTCAAGCCGAAGCCGTCCTCGTGGAGGCCCGACCCCCACTCGTTGTGGGCTTCCAGCCACTGCTCGCGCAGGTCGACCGTCGGGGTGGCCAGTGTCGAGTGAACCGTCACAGATACCCGCCTTCGCTTTGCATCGGTGACCGCTCAGGGGCGCAGGTTCAGTCCCGTGGTGGTCGAGAAGTAGTGCACCGTCTCCGCGCGCGGCGCGATTCGAAGGACGTCACCCTGCGACGGAGCCGTGATGTCCGGGATGCGAGCAATGATTTGCGCCCCCACGGTTCCGAGATTCGACGCGTCCTCGACGGTCCGTCCGTAGATGTAGGCGTCCGCACCGAGTTCCTCGACGACGTCGACGACGATGTCGGTACCGGAATCCGAGAGCGTCCACGCTTCCGGTCGGACGCCCATCGTGACCCGGCTGCCGTCGATCCGGTCCGCGATGGTGCGCTCGATGGGCACCGACAGCGATCCGAGCTTCGCAGCGCCGGCGACGACGTCCACGTCGAACAGGTTCATGGCCGGTGATCCGATGAACCCGGCGACGAAGGCGTTGACCGGCCGCTCGTAGAGCTCCTTGGGGCTCGCACACTGTTGCAGCACACCGGCTTTCATGATCGCCACGCGATCACCCATCGTCATCGCCTCGACCTGGTCGTGGGTGACGTACACGGTGGTGGTGCCGAGCCTGCGCTGCAGCAGCGAGATCTGGGTGCGCGTCTGCACGCGGAGTTTGGCGTCGAGGTTGGACAGCGGCTCGTCCATGAGGAACACCTGCGGGTTCCGCACGATCGCGCGACCCATCGCCACACGTTGACGCTGACCACCGGAGAGCGCCTTGGGTTTACGGCCCAGGTAGTCGGTGAGATCGAGGATCTTCGCGGCCTCGTCGACGCGTCGACCCACCTCGGCCTTGTCCATCCCGGCGATCTGCAGCGCGAAGCCCATGTTCTTGGCGACGGTCATGTGCGGGTACAGCGCGTAGTTCTGGAACACCATGGCGATGTCGCGTTCCTTGGGGGCCAGTGAGGTGACGTCGCGGTCGCCGATCTTGATGGCACCGTAGTCGACGTCCTCGAGACCGGCGAGCATCCGCAGGGAGGTGGACTTTCCGCAACCGGAGGGCCCGACGAGCACCAGGAACTCGCCGTCCTCGATGGCGAGGTCCAACGACTCGACTGCTGCGACATCCGATCCCGGGTAGAGCTTGGTGGCTCCTTCGTACGTGACCTGTGCCATGGGAATGCTCCTTTGTATGGGTTAGAAGAATCGATGAGCGGAGCCGGCGGGCTCGGCGGTGAGAAACGTGGGTGGTGGCAGTTCGTATCGTGCTGCGCTGGAGACAATCTCGTCTGCCACGGCCTGGACCAGATTCGAGGGAACCAGGGCGATGGCGGAGCCGCCGAAACCACCGCCGGTCATCCGAGCTCCGTATGCGCCTGCGCGCCGCGCCGCGTCGACGGCGCTGTCGAGCTCGGGTGAACTGACCTCGTAGTCGTCTCGCAAGGACACGTGCGACGCCGTCATCAGCGCACCGAGCTCAGCTCCTGCGGCACCGCGGTCGAGAAGCGCTGCCGCCTGCTCCACTCGGCCGATCTCACTGACGACGTGGCGAACTCGGGAGATCAGGGTGTCGTCGACGAGGCCCGAGACGGCCGTGTCGAGATCCAACCCGCGCAGTGTCGTGACACCCAATTCGGCATACGCGATGTCGAGCGCCTCCCGACGCGCGCCGTACTGACCGTCGACCAGGCGGTGCGGCGCATTGGTGTCTATCACCAGCAGCCGCGAGCCGGACCCGGCCAGATCAAGAGGAATCTGACGCGTCGAACCGTCGAGACAGTCCAGCAGAAGTGCGTGTCCCGCTTCGGCCGACATCGCGATGTTCTGATCCATGCCGCCCGTCGACGCGCCTGCGATCTCGTTCTCGGCGCGAATACTGGCCTCGATCAGCAGCTTTCGGTCGAGCCGAAGATCGAACAGGTCGTCGAGCGCGAGGGCGAACGAGCATTCGAGGGCGGCCGAGCTCGACAGCCCCGAACCCACCGGCACCGAGGAATGCACGGCCACGTCGACTCCGCCGACGCCGTGCTCCTGAAGTGCCCAGGACACCCCGGCCACGTAGGCAGCCCAGCCCGACGGATTCCCCGGGCCGATCTCGCCGAGCTCACCGGTCCACGTCTTGTTCGTGTGCGTCGATACGGTTCGCATTGTCGTGTCCTCGCGGCGGCGCACGGCCACCGCAGTGGCGTACGGCAGCGCGAACGGCAACACCAGCCCGCCTGCGTAATCGATGTGCTCACCGATGAGATTCACGCGACCCGGGGCGATCCAGACGCCGTCGGGATCACCGCCGAATGCGTTGCGGAACAGCGCGGCCGCACCGTCGGCGAGATCCTCCTCGGCGATCACATCGAGCCAGTTCACGCCAGTACCTCACGCAGCCGGTCTGCGATCCGCTCGGGAGTGGTGTCGTTGATCCAGGCTCCCATCGCAGATTCCGAACCGGCGAGGAACTTCATCCGGCCGGGTGAGCGCATCATCGAGAACAGTTGCAGGTGCAGACGTCCCAGTTCACGATCGGCTCCGACGGGCGCCTGATGCCAGGCAGCGATGTACGGCACCTCGTCGACGCCCTCGAAGAACGCATCGACCGCGCGCAACAGATCCCGGTAGACACCGGCCAGTTCGTCCCGCTCGGGACCGCTCAACTCGGCGAGATCTGCGACGTCGCGACGCGGCGCGAGGTGCACCTCTACAGGCCAGCGCGATGCTGCAGGCACGTACGCGACCCAGTGTGCGGCGTCGACGACCACGCGTCGACCCGATCGCAGCTCGGCCGCGAGCACATCGGCCAACAACACACGGCCCGTTCGCTCGACGTGCTTGCGGGACTGTCGAATCAGCGCATCGGTACGCGGCGGGAGGTAGGGGTAGGCGTAGATCTGACCGTGCGGGTGGGTCAGGGTGACGCCGATTTCCTTGCCGCGGTTCTCGAAGCAGAAGACCTGCTGAACTCCGGGGATGGCGGACAGGGCGGTAGTGCGGTCGGCCCAGACATCGATGATGGTGCGGACCCGGGAGAGTTCCAGCGATACGAAGGACGCATCGGGGTCACTGGCGAAGCAGATCACCTCGCATCGCCCGGTTCCCGGTGCCAGCGGCCACAGCGACTCACCGTCGACCTCGCTCGGAAGTGATTGCTGCGCTGCGGTTTCGGACAGAGACGGAAAACGGTTCTCGAACACCACCACGTCGTAATCGGCTGCCGGAATCTCGGTGGCCGGGCGGTCCGGGCGGCTCGGTGCCAGCGGCGACGCGTCGGCAGGCGGCAGGAACGTGCGATCCATCCGCTGTGCGGCGATGACGATCCATTCACCGGTGAGGACATCGAATCGCATCTGCGACTCCGACATCGACGGAGACAGGGCTCGTGTGTCGACCAGATCGCGAGTGGCGTCGCCGGAAACATAGGGCTCGGTGTCGTCGTAGTAGATCAGCTCACGACCGTCGGCCAGCGTGGTCGACGTCTTGCGCATCGAGTGCGTGGTGGCGTCATGCGCGGTCATCGAGTACTCGTTCCTCGTTCGTGTCGGGGGATTGCTCTCCGGCGATCACCACGTCGTCGACCGTCTCGGACAACGCGTCGTGGACGCCGGGGTCGAGTCCGGCATCGGTGACGAACACGTCGACGCGTGAGAGCGGGATGGTGTTGGCGAGCGCGCGGACACCCCACTTGGTGTGGTCGGCGAGCACGATGACGCGTCGAGACGACGCGACAAGTGCCTGATTGGTCTGTGCTTCCATCAGATTGGGGCAGGTCAGTCCGGATTCGATGTCGACACCGTGTGTTCCGAGGAACAGCATGTCCAAGTGGATACTCTGCAGTGCACTGACCGTGAGCGGTCCGACGAGCGCGTAGGACGGCGTCCGCTGCCCGCCGGTGAGCAACACGGTCTGATCCGTCCGGCCACCGGTGTGGAAGACCTCCGCAACCGGCAGTGAGTTCGTCACGACGGTGATGTCCGGAACATCGAGTAGTTCCTGTGCCAGGGCGTGCGTCGTAGTGCCGCCGGAAATCCCGATGGATGTCCCCGGCCGAACGAAACGCGCTGCGGCACGGGCGATGGCAGCCTTGGCATCTCGATCGAGCTCGGACTTTGCCGAGAACCCTGGCTCGAACACGCTGGCCGACCGCGGCAACGTCACGCCGCCGTGCACCCGCTCGACCAGACCACGAGCGACGAGCTCGTTGACGTCGCGTCGAATGGTCATGTCCGACACCGACAGTGCGGCTCCCAGATCTGCGACCTTGACAGCGCCCTGGGCCGTCACCTGGTCCAGGATCTTCTGCTGACGCTGGTGGGCAAGCATCAGCGTGCTTCGGCAATCACGGCGCTCGCACCGGCAGCCAGGATGAGTTCGCCGTCGATCTGCGCGCCGCTGACCAGATCGGTACCCGAGGCAGGCACGCTGACCTTGTCGGTTCCGTGGTTGAGGACGAACAGCCAGGACTGCTCCCCTGCCGATCGTCGCACGATCTCCACATCGGATCCGAGATCGCGTCGGGTGTCGATTTCGGCTGCAGCGCAGAGCTTGTCGGCCAGCGTGGCCCAGCCCGCTGCGTCGGGAACGGTGGCCGCGTACCAGGCGGCGCCGTTGCCGACGGTGCGCTTGGTCAGTGCGGGGACGCCCCGCAGATGTCCCTCGGTGTGCCGCGCCAGCACATCGACGTCCTCCGACGCGGTGAGATATTCGCTCCAGATCTCGCCGACGGTCTCGTCGTCGAGGGCCAGGGCCTCTCCGTCGGCGAGCGGGAAGAACTCTTCGACGCGCACGCCGAGCAGCTCGCGGAATGCGCCCGGGTAGCCGCCGAGTCGCACATGGTCGTCCTCGTCGGCGATTCCCGAGAATGCGGTGACGAGTACCTGCGCGCCGCCATCGGCCGCGTCGGCTATCCGCGCGGCAGTCTCGTCGCTGCACAGATACAGGGCCGGTACGACGACGATCTCGTAGCCACTCAGATCCGTCGACGACGGAACGACGTCGCAGGTCACGCCTGCGGAGGTGAATGCGTGATGTGCGCGTCGAGCAATCTCCATGGGCTGCATGGCCATCGACGGATGACCCTCCTGCTCGCACGCCCATTGCGAGGCCCAGTCGAAGAGCACGGCCACGCGAGCATCGACGGTGCTTCCTGCCACCGGAGCCATGCGACGCAGAGCCGCGCCGAGCTCGACGACCTCACGCCAGCGGGCGGAGTCCTCGCCTGCGTGCGGTACCAGTGCGGAATGGAACTTCTCCGCCCCTGCCTTGGACGCACGGAACTGGAAGTAGGCGATGCCGTCCGCTCCACGGGCCATGTGTGCCAGCGAGTTTCGCATCATCTCGCCGGGGACCTTGGCGCGGTTGATGTGCTGCCAGTTGACGGCGCTGGTGGAATGCTCCATCAACAACCAGGGTCGACGGCCGGCAACGCCTCGAGTGAGATCCGCCGAGAACGAGAGCTTGTGATGCGCTGCGCCGTCGCCGGTCTCGGGGCCGACGAGGTAGTGGTCGGTGGAGACGATGTCCTGTTCCGGGGCCCAGGAGGCGTAGTCCATGTTGCCGGCGAGCGCGGGGCCCTGGCCCATGCCCACCATGAAATTCGTGGTGACCGGCACGTCCGGGGTGATCCGGTTCAGCACGGCCTTCTCGGCGCGGTACTGCTCGAGCAGTGCGTCGGAGCAGAAACGCCGCCAGTCGAGTTGGTGCGTCGGGTTGCCGAACGTGGTGCTCACCGACGGCGGAACGATCTCGTCCCAGTCGCTGTAGCGCTGGCTCCAGAAGTCGGTGCCCCAGGCGGTATTGAGGGTCTCGAGGTCGATGTACCTGGCGCTGAGCCACTCTCGGAACGCGTGCGCGCTGTCGTCGGAATAGCACAGGGCGTTGTGGCAGCCGAGTTCGTTGGAGACGTGCCACATCGCCAGCGCGGGGTGCTCGCCGTAGCGGTGCGCCATCTTCTCGACCAGCGCGAGTGAATGTTCGCGGTAGACAGCAGAACTGGGGCTCCACGTCTGGCGGCTGCCGATCGCGTACCGGTAGCCGCGATCGTCGACCGGGCGCATCTGCGGGTACGCAGTGGCCAACCACGGCGGGGGCGACGCGGTCGCCGTGGCCAGGTCGACGCGAATGTCGCCCTCGTGCATCAGATCCATGACGCGGTCGAGCCATTCGAAGTCCCACGTCGACGCGGTCGGCTGCAGGCGCGCCCAGGAGAAGACACCGACGGTCACGAAGTCGACGCCTGCCTCGTGCATCAGCTCGACGTCGCGCCGCCAGACGTCCTCGGGCCACTGCTCGGGGTTGTAGTCGCCGCCGAAGGAGATTCCCTGGGTCGGCCAGGTGCTGCGTCGCGCTGTGTCCATGCTCACAATATGAACGAGGCGTTCTCAGATGTCAACATGAATGAACATTTTCTTACTGACGCAGGTGAGCGGGCTATCGAAGGCTTGACAGACGCCCAGCCGTCGTGTTTCTGTAACCTGCATCACCCCGAATGGTCGAATGGACACCTCAGAACGCACAGCTGCGATGTTCACTTCTGATCGTTATCGATACTTTTCGTCGAAGGACTTCCATGAACCCACACGAGTGGCCGCGTACGTGGCAGCCGTCCCGACGCGATTTCCTGCGGTCCGCACTCGTCGCTGCGGGTGCGATCACCGCAGGTGGCGCGCTGTCGGCATGCTCGAACAGCGTCGACCCGAACGTCACCACGCTCGGGTCACGCCTGTCCGACCCCAACTCCAAGCTGGGTGTCGAGGACTTCGTCGCGATGTACCGACAGCAGACCGGGCGCGAGTTGGCCGTCAACACCGTCGACTCGACGTCCTTCCAGGAGAACGTCAACAACTACCTCCAGGGCACCCCCGACGACGTCATCACCTGGATGGGTGGGTACCGGGTGAAGTACTTCGCCGAGAAGGGTCTGGTGGAGGACCTGTCGCCGATCTGGGCCAACCACGGCGGCGGCTTCAACGAGAGCTTCCGCGACAACTCGACCGGTATGGACGGCAAGCAGTACCTGATCCCGTTCTTCTACTACCCGTGGGCGGTGTTCTACCGGCCGAGCCTGTGGGCCGAGCGAGGGTACGAGCCCCCGGCGACCTACGACCAGTGGGTGGCGCTGAGCAAGCAGATGCAGGCCGACGGCCTCACCCCACTCGGCTTCGGTGCCCGCGACGGGTGGCCGCCGTTCGGAACGTTCGACTATCTGAACCTGCGACTCAACGGCGTCGAGTTCCACCGAACCCTGCTTGCCGGTGACGTGAGCTGGACGGACAATCGCGTGCGCTCCGTGTTCGACACCTGGCGTGAACTGTTGCCGTTCCACCAGCCACAGCCACTGGGCCGCAAGATCGCCGATGCGCAGATGGCACTGCTGAACAAGAGCGTCGGCTCGCTGGTCGCCGGCATGTTCGTCGCGCAGAGCTTCCCCGCCGGTGCCGAACGCGACGATCTGGACTTCTTCACCTTCCCCGAACTCGACTCCGCCGTCGGAACATCCACGGTCGAGGCACCGATGGACGGGTTCATGATGCGCACCGACCCACGCAACCGCCCGGGGGCCGAGGACTTCCTCACCTACATGACCGGACCCGACCCTGCCGTCGCCTACGCGAAGCAGGATCCGCAGGCCATTCCCGCTCACCGAGATGCCGACCTGTCGAGTTTCCCTGCGCTGGTTCGCAAATCGGCGGACCTCGTGCAGAACGCGGAGGAGATCACCCAGTTCTTCGACCGCGATACCCGTCCCGATTTCGCATCCATCGTCATGATCCCGGCCCTGCAGCAGTTCATCGGCAACCCCAACGATGTCGACGGCCTGGTCCGCAGTATCGAACGCCAGAAGTCGGCGGTGTTCGGAACGACATGAGCCGCAACGACGTCACTTTCCCATCCCGCCGACCTCGAGATCAGGTACAGCCATGACCACCACCGAACGGGTTGCGTCCCCTAAGGTCCGGCGCAGTGTCCGCGAGAAGTGGACCATCGCTCTCATGCTCGGGCTTCCCGCGCTGATCGTCATCGGCCTCGTCTGGATTCCGACGATCTTCACGGTGATCCTGTCCTTCGCCCGTTGGGACGGCATCGGCGGCACGTCGAGCATCGAGTGGATCGGCACTCAGAACTACGTCGACGCGGTGCAGGCCTACCCCCCGTTCCAGCAGGCTCTGCACAACAACGTGCTCTGGCTCGTGTTCCTGTTCCTGGTTCCCACCGTCATCGGCATCCTGCTGGCGATCCTGCTGGACAAGAACCTCAAGGGATCTCGGCTCTACCAGAGCATCTTCTACATTCCCGTGGTGCTGTCTATGGCCCTCATCGGCTTCATCTGGCAGCTCATATACTCCACCGAAGGCGGCGTCCTCAACAGCCTGCTGGGCACCGACGTCGACTGGCTCGGAGACCCGGACATCAACATCTGGGCCGTGATGGTCGCGGCCGGGTGGCGTCATACCGGCTACATCATGCTGTTGTACTTGGCCGGCCTCAAGGCCATCGATCCGTCCGTCCGCGAAGCTGCGGTGATGGACGGCGCGGGGCCGATCCGCACGTTCTTCAGCGTCATCTTCCCGCTGATGAAGAACACCAATCTGCTCATCGTCGTCATCACCGTCATCGAGGCACTGCGCGCCTTCGACCTGGTCTGGGTGATCAACAGGGGCAGAAACGGATTGGAACTGATATCGGCGTTGGTCACGGCCAACGTCGTCGGTGAAGCAGGCCGCATCGGCTTCGGCTCGGCCCTCGCGACCGTCATGCTTCTCATCTCTCTCGTCTTCATCGCCCTGTACCTCGCCATCGTTCTTCGGAGCAAAGACTGATGACCACTTCACTCACCCGCACAGCGCCTCCCGAGCGTGATCCGCTGACCCGCAACCGCGCCGCCGTCGCCAACCGTCGGCGCGCAGGCACCGCCCAGATCGCGATGTACGTGCTGCTGACCGTCATGGCGATCGTCTGGCTCTTTCCGCTCGTGTGGGCGGTGTACAACTCGTTCCGCGATTACGACTACGTACTGCTCAACGGCTATCTCTCCGTGGGTGGTTACACGCTGAGCAACTACATCGATTCGTGGCAGATCGGCGGGATCCCGCACTACTTCTTCAACTCGCTGATCATCACCGTGCCGTCGGTGTTGCTCATCCTGTTCTTCGGCTCGATGGCGGCGTTCATCCTGGCGCGCTTCAGCTGGAAGTTCA
Organism: Rhodococcus sp. ARC_M5; assembly: GCF_022810405.1. Classification (GTDB taxonomy): domain Bacteria; phylum Actinomycetota; class Actinomycetes; order Mycobacteriales; family Mycobacteriaceae; genus Rhodococcoides; species Rhodococcoides navarretei. The sequence goes on along the minus strand of NZ_JALGQE010000014.1, from coordinate 26,905 downwards.
ACATCTTCATGCTCGCGGTGTTCATCGCCGGTAACCTGCTGCCCCAGCAGACACTGCTCACGCCACTGTTCCGTCTGTACAACGCAATTCCCGTTCCGTACTGGATGAGCTCGTCCGGTTCGCTGTACGACAGCTACTGGGGCCTGATCATCGTGCACGTCGCATTCCAGACCGGATTCTGCGTGTTCGTGCTGAGCAACTACATGAAAACCGTTCCGCACGAACTGCTCGAGGCCGCCACCGTCGACGGAGCAAGCCTCTTCCGCCAGTATTGGCAGGTGGTGATGCCGCTGTGCCGGCCTGCCCTCGCCGCCCTTGCCACGCTGATGGTGACGTGGATCTACAACGACTTCTTCTGGGCACTGGCTCTGATGGTCAGCGGAGACAAGCTCCCGGTGACGACGGCGCTGCAGAACCTGCAGGGTAGCTTCTTCACCGACACCAACTTGCTCGCCGCCGGATCTGTCATGGTGGCTCTGCCGACAGTGTTGGTATTCGTTGCGCTGCAACGCCATTTCGTGTCCGGTCTGACGATGGGTGCCAACAAGTGAGTTTTTCCGTCCTTCGCCGTGACGGTGTCATGGTGATCCTCGGACCGTCGTCCACCGCCGTTCCGGCCGTGTTGCACTGGGGTTCCGATCTGGGCGAGCTGTCCGAGAACGACCTCACCGAGCTGCGCAAGGCCGCGATCCCCGCTGTCCCGCATTCGAGCGTGGACGTGCCACGGTGGCTCACCCTCGCACCCGGCGGCGACGACGCCTGGCAGGGAACACCGGCTCAGGCATTGCACCGCTCCGGCACCGTGCAGTACCCACGCTGGGCGGACGTGCGGATTGCCGCTACCGAATTCGGTTGTGTTGTGGACGCGTCGGATGACGAGTTGGGAATCTCGTGGTCGATCGAGTTGTCCCTCGAGGTCGGTGGATCACTGCGAGTTCGGCAGAGTGTCCGGAACGACTCCGGCGGACCCTTGACCGTCGACGGCGTCGTGACCCTGATGCCGTTGCCGGACACTGCAACCGAACTTCTCGACCTGACGGGACGGCACTGCCGTGAGCGCACCCCTCAGCGTCGACGGTTCGACCACGGCTCGACCGTGCGCGCGTCGCGTCGCGGAAGAACCGGGCACGACGCCACCCTGGTCCTCACCGCCGGCAGCGAAGGTTTCGGCTTTCGCAGCGGCGAGGTGTGGGGTGCTCACGTCGCGTGGAGCGGCGATCACCTGCATCTGGCCGAGCGTCTGCCCGAACGTGCCGGCCAGGCCTCCGGCGTGCTCGGTGGCGGAGAGCTGCTCGCTCCCGGCGAGGTCGTGCTGCCGAGCGGTGACACCTACACGACGCCGTGGGTGCACTTCGTGTATTCCGCTGCCGGACTCGATGGTTCGGCGCATTCGCTGCACCGATGGATGAGGTCCCGGCCCGCACATCCCACCTCGCCGCGGCCGGTGGTGTTGAACGTGTGGGAAGGCGTCTACTTCGATCACGATCTCGCCCGGCTCCGCAGGATCGCCGACGTCGCCGCGCACGTGGGCGTCGAACGATTCGTGCTCGACGACGGTTGGTTCCGGCACCGACGTGACGACCGGGCCGGACTGGGTGATTGGCAGGTGGACGAGGGAGTCTGGCCCGACGGGCTGGCACCCCTCTTCGATCACGTCCGCGGGCTCGGCATGAGTCCTGGCCTGTGGTTCGAGCCCGAGATGGTCAACCTGGATTCTGATATTGCTCGGGCGCATCCTGATTGGCTCCTCACGGCACCCGGGCGGATTCCACTCGAATGGCGTCACCAGCACGTGCTCGACCTGACTCGCGACGAGGTGTTCGACTACCTGCTCTCGTCGATCGATTCGGTGCTGACGACCGAGCGGCCGGACTACGTGAAGTGGGATCACAACCGAGACCTGATGCTGGCGGTCGATTCCGACGGACGGGCCGCGGTGCATGCTCAGACCTCGGCGTTCTACCGGTTGCTGGACGAGCTTCGGTCCCGACATCCGAACGTCGAGTTCGAATCCTGCGCTTCCGGTGGTGCGCGCATCGACCTCGAGGTCCTCGAACACACCGACCGGGTCTGGGCGTCGGACACCAACGATCCACTCGAACGTCAACGCTTGCAACGGTGGACGACGCAGTTGCTGCCGCCGGAGCTGATCGGCTCGCATGTCGGACCCCAGATAGCGCACACGTCCGGTCGATGGTCGACTCTTCAGTTCCGTTGCTTGACATCCCTTTTCGGTCACGCCGGACTGGAGATGGATGTCACCGAGCTCTCGTCGGAGGACCACGAATACCTGAGGTCGTGGACTGCGCTGTACAAGGAAATGCGCGGGCTACTGCACACCGGCGACGTGGTACGCGCCGACCATCCCGACCCGAGTGTGTGGGTGCACGGTGTCGTCGCAGCGGACTTCTCGGAGGCCGCGTATGCGGTGGTGCGGATGGACACCTCGCCCGAGGACCGCACCGATCGGGTTCGGCTTCCCGGTCTCGATCCCTTCGTCAGGTACCGGGTCGAATTCGTGCACTCCCTGAGCGATCTCGGCAACGGAACCGAACTACCGCCGTGGATCGCCGACGGTGGCGACGTCGAACTGACGGGTTCGATGTTGGCGCGGGCGGGCGTGGCACTACCGGTGCTGTTCCCGCAGACGGGGGTGCTGCTGCGAGTCACTGCACAGTGAGCCGGGTCGGGCCACCGGTCAGTAGTCCTCGTCGCTGTCCGAGGCCGACTGGCCGCGCCCGATCCTCGTCAGGTGCACGCGTCGAGCGAGGCGAATCAGCGGCCGAATGAGCAGTTCGATACTTCCGAGGAGGAACAACCACGTGCCGGCCACAGTGGTGCTCTCGTGGAAGAACAGGATGCTGCCGATGATGAACCACACGGCAACGAGAATGTCGTTGATGATGCTGACGACTTCCCATCGCTGCCGGATCACCAGTTCCTCGTGTCCGATGGTGAAGGTCAGGTCGTTCATAGCGGCTCCTGGGGAAGATGAGTATGTTGAATTCGCCTACCCCAATTCAGCTACTCGAACCACTGGACCTGCGTTGCCATGTTCAGCAACTTCGCCCGACGGGTCTCGTTCGTCTCGCCGATTCGGGCAATTCGCCCGTAGACATGCGCTCGAAAGTCGTTGCGATCCTGGAGATTCTGCTCGACGGGACCGGTGGTGATGCAGTTGTGCAGCAGCGCCCTGAGATCGTCGTATTCCTGTCGGGGTACTGCCGGCCACGAGTTGACGACGAGTCCGGTGAGCTGTTGCCGCTGATGTGCGCGCCTGACCCGGGTCTTGTCGGGGTGAATCGTGAAGCCTTCGTCGTGGGCTATCTGGGAGATCAGCCACAGCAGTCTGTCGACGTCGAGGTCTGCACCACCGGAGAACGCCAGATCGTCGGCGTATCGGCTGTAGCGGGCACCGACGGACCGGGCCAGGCCCGTTGCTCGGATATCGAGTTGTCGCGCAGCCAGATTCGCCAGAGCAGGTGATGTGGGCGCGCCCTGCGGTAGGTGGGTGGTGCGTAGCCTCGCCGCAGTAGGACGGTCCATCCCGATCAATTCGGATGCCGGGGTGACCGTCGTGCACAGTGCCGCGAGTGTGGCTGCGACCGTTCGCGGGTAGCCCACGGCCTCGAAGATCGCGACCACTCGATCGAACCCGATGGACGGGAAGAAGCGTCGAAGATCCACCGAGATCACGACGTCGCGTTCGGAATGCGGCATCGCGAAGGTACGCGGACTACGCGCCTTGCGAAAGCCGTGCGCGGCTGGATGCGCCGGGATTCGATCGAGTATGCGGCGCAGTATCTTTCGTTGAATCTCACGCAGACGCGGTTTCGGCACCTCCAGCAAGCGGACGCCCTGACGCTTGTCGAGTCGCGCAGATCGGTAGTGCTGCAACGGGAACGGTGCGGTGCGCAGCCTGCCCTGCAGATCGGCGAACCATTCGATTTCCGAGATCGTCAGATCCAGCGATCGCGCGAGCTGGCCGGTGGTCTCGTACCGCGGTACCTCGAATCGCCAGGGCTTGTCACTGTTACGAGTCGGTCTCTGTGACGATACCGACGGCTCCGGAATGAACGGAAGGTCGCGCAGCAGAACGAAAATCGACGCCTCGTCGAACGGCGGACTCGGATACAGATTGACGACCCGATCTGCCAACCACGACGCCTTGGCCGGGACGAGTGGCTCGAACGCCTCCTCGAGTCCGGACCGCGTCCATTCGGCATCGGCAGCCAGGCGCGCCAGTGTCGCTGCTGCTCGCGGGGTAAATTCCCGCTCGGTCACGGATGTCTACCGATCGGGTGCAACGCAGTGACATGCAACGGCGCGGGGCGACCGAAATCTTTCGTCCTCGGAGCTGCAAAGCACGCGGAGCGTGCGGACCAGCTTCGGACGCAGTGCTCGATTCTCGTGATGTACCCAGGGGTTACCCCTGAGACCGGTCTCGTGGACCGACTCTCGCCCACGCGCCGCTGCATCCCTCCACCATGCCAAAGGGAGGTAGATCTGTCAGCGGGACCGTCAGGGAAAGATCGATTCGACGGCTCCCATGACAATCGTCGTAGAGCTGCGGCCGCACCTGCTGGTTCACTATCGTCCACCGCGCGCAACTACCCGCCGATCGACGCCGATTCTGAATGCCCAAGTCCGAAGCGAAGGTAGTGGAACCATCAGGAGCTCCGCCGCGTCCAAGACCGTAGACGTTCGCGAGAAATGGGTGAGGCAATGCGCAGGGCACAACGATGGATGCCGGCGATGGCGGTGCTTCTGCTGCTGTCGGGATGCGCGAACACCACCGACGGTGACGCCCTCGCCACAGCGACATCGAGTGCGGCGGCTAGTACGACCGCCTCCACGCCGACGCCCTGGGACCCATGCACCATCCCCGACGAGGCCATCGAGCGTGCAGGATTGAACGTCGACACCAAGGAGTCGGGGGTGTTCGGAAGAGATCAGAACGGATTCAAGATCTGTGGATGGGAGGACCGCCCGCCGAACAACAAGTACTACGTGCGCATCTTTGCCGGGCTCGAAGGCATCGACTACATCGATGACCCAGGCTACTTCGACCGGCTTCAGCCTGTTCAGATCGGCTTTCGCGACGCCACCCAGTATCAGCAAATCGCTGCGGACGCGACTCTGCACTGCGGCGTTGCCTTCTCCGCCGGAGCGGAACTGATAATGGCGACGCTCAACACAGATTCGCTGGTCCGCACCCCGCCGTACAACCCGTGTACCGAACTGAACTCGGTGGTCGCAGCACTCGATTCCGAACTTCCCGCCTAAGAATTGTCGCCCGAAGGATGCATCAACCATGATCGATGCCCAGCCGAACCTCATCGCACACTGGCAAGACCTGAACGCCCAAGCTGACGCCGGCACCATCACCATTCCAGCTGGCGTCGCCAAACAATGCGACGCAGCGTGCGCGACCTACATCGAACACCTCGAACAGATGAAGCGCGACGCACTTGCATTGAAAACGACAAAATCGTGGGGCGACCTCAAGTCTGCCCAGGATTTGCAAGCCAAGTTCCTCGCGAAAGCCACCGGCACCGATCGCTCTCTTGACGTGATTCTTCAGCAGCACATCGATGTCATCGAATCGATGCGGATGCTGTTTCGTCGCTACTTCGACGAGACCATGGCTGCCGACGACCAGACAGCTGCGAACATCACCGCGCTCACTCCGAAGAACTGAGAGACCGCCGCTGTCGCCGGACCCCCGCTATCCCGCCCGCACCTAAGCACCCGTCGAGTCACAGCCACGGTGGCCACCAGTGCGAGAGCCGAACACCCCGCGACCACCCATCGGGGCGGGTGATCAGTGCGCGCGCAAGGGCGACCCGTTGCTGCTGACCGCCCGCCATCTCAGCAGGACGATGCGACGCACGATCCCCGAGCCCGACATCGGCCAACGCTGCCGTCACCTAGCTCGCCGGGACCCGGCGACCGGCGAACCGCACGGGCAGTTCGACGTTCTGCGCAGCGGTCAGTGAGCCCACCAGATTGAACGCCTGAAACACGAATCCCACATGTCGTCGTCGCAACTCTGTCCGAGCCTTCTCGTCCGAGTCGGCAATGTCGAAACCTGCGATCGCGACGGTGCCACTGGTAGGGCGATCGAGCCCCGCTGCGCAGTGCAGGAGCGTCGACTTCCCCGAACCCGACGATCCCATGGTCGCGGTGAAACTCCCCCTCTCGAAGTCCATCGTCACCCCGTCGAAGAGGTGTGGATACCCACCGCCGGCGTGAATCGAGCGTCAGGCGCGTAAGCGGGCACCTCGCCCGTCCCGGGAACCGTTGCCCGCCGGCGTGCGTCCAAGCACTTAGGTGTTCTCCGAGGAACGGACAAGAGCAATGGGCAGGGCACAACGATGGACGCCGGCGATGGCAGCACTTCTGCTGCTCGCGGGCTGCGCGAACACCACCGACGGTGACGCCCTCGCCACAGCGACATCGAGTGCGGCGGCTAGTACGACCGCCTCCACGCCGACGCCATGGGACCCATGCACCATCCCCGACGAGGCCATCGAGCGTGCAGGATTGAACGTCAGTACCAAGGAGTCAGGAATCTTCGGCCGCGATCAGAACGGATTCAAGATATGCGGATGGGAAAGCCGGCCGCCGAGTAGCAAGTATTACGTGCGTGTTTTCGTCGGTTTCGAGACCTTGGACTTTGTCGACGATCCGAGCTACTTCAATCGACTTCAACCTGTCCGGGTGGGCACACGCGACGCCACGCAGTACCAACAACTTGCGGCCGATGCAGCTCTGAACTGCGGTGTCGCCTTCGTCGCAGGTGCTGAATTGATCAGAGCGACACTAATCACGGGCACACAGGTTGGCAACCCGCCGTACGACCCGTGCACCGAGTTGAACACGGTCGTGGCCGCTCTCGATTCCGAACTTCCCACCTAGACCATCCCGATACGAAAGGCGTCGAACTCGTGGCCGATTCCCAACCGGACCTGCTCACGTACTGGCGGGACCTCAATGCCCAAGCCGACGAAGGCACCGTGGCCATTCCCGCCGACGTCGCTGCCAAGTGCGACGCGGCATGTGTCACTTACCTCGCGCACCTGGAGAAGATGCAGATCGACGCGCTCGCGTTGGCAGAAGCCAAAGACTGGGGCGACTTGAAATCCGCCCAGGACCTGCGCGACAGATTCCTCAAGAAGGCCACCGGCACCGATCGCTCTCTCGACGTGATCCTTCAGCAGCACATCGACGTCATCGAATCGATGCGGATGCTGTTTCGTCGCTACTTCGACGAGACCGAGGCTGCCGATGACCAGACGTCTGCGAATATCACCGCACTCACTCCGGGAAACTGAGTTTGCATTCAACGCTTCGCGACGCGCTTTTCACACCCTCCGCACGCAGAAAGGGCTGGTTGCACCGCACCTGATCGTTCGTGAGCGCTCAGGTGCACGAAAAGTAAGGGACGACGTCCGCTGCAAACGCCTCTCGGCGAGTGGTCGCTCGAAGCGACAAATGGGGTGAGGCCCGGGGCTTGCCAAGCGAACGCCGTCGAAAGAGTCCAACGAGGTGCCTTCGCTGACTATTCCCACCCACGTCAGCTGTGTTCGGTGATCATCACTGCCATGGTGTTCGACTCCAGCGCCTCGAAGATGTGCGGCTCATCGCCGGGATAGGCGACGTAATCACCCGGAGCCAGTTCGACGGCCTCACCCATCGGCCCCACCATCGCCCGCCCGGCACTGAGCACCACATGTTCGACAACTCCCGGCGAATGCGGGTCCGAGCGCCTCGGTTCACCGACGTTCGCGCTGATCAGATAGATGTCCCGTCGAGCGTTCGGTGGAGACGACGCCAGCAGCGTCGCCGAGTAGTCCGCCCTGTCCGACGCGAATCTCGGCCCCTCCCCCGCACGGATCAGACGGACAGACTGCTTCGCGGGTTCGACCAATCTGGAGAACGGCACGTCCAAAGTGACGCTGAGCGCCCAGAGGGTCTCGAGACTCGGGTTCCCGGTACCCGATTCCAGTTGTGACAGAGTCGATTTGGCAATTCCTGCTCGACGAGCCACTTCCGCGAGAGACAGGCCGACCCGTCGTCGTTCCTGCTGGAGAGCGGCAGCGATGGCCGCGATCGGTGGTCCGGTATCCGCCATTCGTTCACTCCATCGGTACGCGCGTTTGATTTGACGAACAGCCTAACATCGTCCACTATAACGACCATGCGTTCGACATGGCGAACCCCAGGCGGTTCGAGAAACTGGCTCACGAGCTTCGGCGGGGTCAACATCCGCGACATAGCGCTCGTCTGTCTGGCCGACGCGCTCGTCGGAGCATCGTTCGGTGCCATCTCGGTGGCCGCTGGCCTGCCCCTGTGGTTGCCGGTCGTGATGTCGCTGGTGGTCTTCGCGGGCTCCTCCCAGTTCATTTTCGTCGGCATTCTTGCGGCAGGCGGCAATCCCGTTGCCGCCGTCGCGAGCGCGTTGCTCGCCAACACCCGACTCGTTCCGCTCGGCTTCTCCATCGGCGAGGTCTTCCAGAACCTGTCGCCGATCAAGCGGCTGCTCGGAACTCACCTCATCACGGACGAGGCGGTGGCCTTCAGTGTTTCTGAAAAGGACGAGGGCAGTCGTCGAATAGCGTTCTGGCTGTGCGGCATCGGTCTGTTCGTCACCTGGAACATCGGCGTAGTCATCGGCACTCTCGGCGGAGGAGCGATCACCGACACTGCCGCGCTCGGTCTCGATGCCGCATTCCCGGCGATTCTGCTGGGACTGATCATGCCTGCCCTTCGAGACAAGGCCACCCGCACTGCAGCTCTTCTCGGAGCGGGTGTCGCTCTCGTCGCGTCGATGTTCTTGCCGAGCGGGCTGCCCGTGCTCCTGGCCTTGATCGCTGTCGTCCCGGCCATGCTGTCCACGGCTCCTGTTGCACCGAAGGAATCCGCATGAACCTCACGACTCCCCTGATCGCGCTGATCATCGGCACCTATGCGCTCCGCATCGCAGGGCCGGCACTCCGAACCCGAGTCACCATCTCGCCTCGCATCGACAAGGTGATGACCACTGCCGTCGCCGTCATCTTCGTGGCACTGATCGCCACATCGACCCTCCTTGTGGATCGGGACTTCGCGGGCTTCGCACTACCCGCAGGCGTCGCCGTTGCCGGCGTGCTCGCCTGGCGCAAAGCACCCTTCGTCGTCATCGTTCTCGCCGCAGCTGTCACTACTGCGGGACTTCGATGGGTCGGCGTCAACTGACTCTGCAGCGGTCAGTTGGTCCACTCGATGTGACATTGACCCCCGAAAAGGCCACCAGATGTCACATTGAGTACCCAGGAACGGGAACAATGGGGACGGAACACGGGAAATCGACTGTCGACTTTGGGAGCAGCAATGACCGCGCTGGATGCAGTACGACGACGGTGGCCGAAGACGATGCCGTTGCAGCCGTTGCCGTCGGAGTCGTGGGCGAAGCAGGAGCCCACCTGGAAGGGTGCGAATCCGCAGGTCATCGAGTCCGCATTGAAGCGTGCGAAGACTCGGACCTCCGGTAATTGGTTCGTGTTCGCCGCCAGTCGCGACGTCAAGGCCGACAAGCCGTTCGGTCGCTATGTCGGCACTACCGAACTCGTGGCCTGGCGCGACTCGGCAGGCAAGGTGCACATCGGCCCCGGCGCATGTCCGCATCTCGGTGCGGCGCTGGATACCGCGAAGATCGAGTGCGACACGTTGGTCTGTCGCTGGCACGGTCTTGCGCTCGGGCCGAAGGGCAAGCCCGGTTGGCGTCCTGTTCCGGCATTCGACGACGGGGTTCTGGTGTGGGTGCGGCTCGACGAGCTCGGCGGTGAGGAGCCGACGCCCGTCCCCGTGGTTCCGATCCGCCCGCCGTCCTCGACTGCCATCGCCGGGGTGGTGACTCTCGTCGGCAAGTGCGAGCCCGACGACATCATCGCCAATCGTCTCGACCCCTGGCACGGAGCGTGGTTCCACCCGTACTCGTTCGCACGCCTGAAGGTGGTCAGTGCGCCTACCGAGATCGACGTGCCCGACGAGGACGATCGCTTCCTCGTCGACGTGACCTTCCGCGTCAGCCGGGGCATCGGCGTGCCGGTGCGGGCCGAGTTCGTCTGCCCAGGCCCTCGTACCATCGTGATGCGCATCCTCGACGGTGAAGGAGCGGGAAGCGTCGTCGAAACGCACGCGACGCCACTTGCCCCCGCAGCCGATGGCACCCCGCGCACCGCCGTCATCGAGGCCACGATTGCCAGCTCGGATCGTCCGGGATTCCAGATGGCGCGCAAGGCAGCGGGGCTCCTGCGTCCGGCGATGAACTTCACCGCTGCACGGTTGTGGAAGGACGATCTCGACTACGCCGAGCGACGCTACGAGTTGCGTTCGCAGGGCCGGGCCTGATCTAGCCTTCGACGAACTCGGCGAGTTGTGCGATGACGGTCCCCCAGCCGTCGTGGAAGCCGTACTCCTCGTGCATCTTTCGGTCCTCTGCGTTGCGGTGCATCACGTGGGCGTGGTAGTTGGTTCCGTCGGGGTGGTCGGAGAGGGTGATCACCGCGGTCATGAACAGCTGCGGTGCCGGCCGCCACCCTTCGACGAGCGAGTTGGTGAACACGATGCGCTCACCGTCGTCGACGGCCAGGAAGCAACCGTCGATGTGCGGCGCGAAGTCGCCACCGGATTCGCTGATCAGCGTTCGGAAGGCACCACCGGGCTGAGGATCCCAGGCGTCGACGCGGCACAACGCGGGCGCGGGGATCCACCACTTCTCGAATTTCGACGGGTCCGTCCACGCACTCCAGACTGCAGCGCGTGGAGCCTTGATGACGCGGGAGATGGTCAGGTCCAAAGCAGGATCGATGAATGTCATTGCGCTTCACTTTCTTTCGAGGAGCCGGTGACGAACTGTTCGAGGCGATCCGTCCGGGATTCCCAGACGGCCCGTTGGTCTTCCAGCCAGTGACCGGCCACGTCCAAGTTGGCTCGCTCGATCGAACACGCACGGACGCGGCCGACCTTGCGCGTAGTGATCCAGCCACTGCGTTCGAGCAGACGAATGTGTTTCATGAACGACGGCAACGTCATGTCGAACGGTTCGGCGAGCTCCCCCACAGTTGCCGGTCCCGACCCGAGCCGACCCAGAACCGCGCGCCGCGTCGGATCCGCCAAGGCCTGGAACACGTCGTCGAGAACTTCCGAATACTGAGCCATAAGGCACACTATCGCTGTAGTCATACTTAGCGCAAGGGCTAAGTATCACGGATCTTCCGACCCGACCACGCTACGATCCGTCGGCAAGATCCTTGAAGTACCGAGCAACAGGCCATCGCTGAAAACCGTTCGCCTCGTACGCTGCTCGCGCTGGCGCATGGCCGGGATCATCACCGGTCTCTACCATGATCATCCGCAGTCCGGCTGCCTTCACCCTTTCGAACGATCCTTTCATGAGCGCTCGACCGATACCGTCTCGTTGCCGGGCTGGATCGACGACGAGGACATACACCTCACCCATGTTGTCGTCGGGGTGCAGTCGGGTGCAGACCCAGCCGATCGGACTGTCACCGTCCAGAGCAACGTCCACGTTCTCGGGTTCGTCGTCGACGACGGCCGCCAGATCGTCGTACTGACGCGCTCTCCACCCCGCCGGATAGAAACAGTCGTACACGAACGGAGGGACGGACTCCTGCACGAGCGGAAACACCGGTTCCCACGCGCGAAGTGACAGCGCGAGCACCTCGGCTCGGTACTGCTCGACGTACGGCACGATGGTCATCACCAGCGTGAGTGTAAGCGGTGGTGGAGTCCGCGACCGATCATTGTCAGCCAGTCGGGCCGCGAACTCGACCCCTGCTGCGCCACAGCACTATTGAAGCTGAAAATTTCTCGAGAAACTGCCCGAAGACTCTTGGCACTCCAAGGGTGAGAGTGCTAATTTCTGTTCTGCACAGTTGAGGAGCGACTCACCACAGGGGTGAGCGCATCTGCGTACAGGAGGTGGTTGCTGTGCTTCGATTCGATCCGTTCCGTGACGTCGATTCACTGGCCTCGGCGATGCTGGGTGTCTCTTCCGGTTCGGACCGCGCTCCACGATTCATGCCGATGGATCTGTACAAGGTCGATGATCACTACGTACTCAGCGCCGATCTGCCCGGCATCGACCCGGGATCCATCGACGTCGACGTCGATCGCGGCACCTTGACGCTCACCGCGCATCGTTCGGCACCGGAAAGCTCGGGTGTGCAGTGGATTTCCTCGGAGCGCTTCGCCGGAACCTATCGTCGCCAGGTCTCACTCGGTGACGGTGTCGACACCGAACGCATCGCTGCGTCCTACGACAACGGCGTTCTGTCGGTGACGATTCCGCTCGCCGAGCGTGCGAAACCTCGAAAGATCGATATCGCTCGCGCCGAGTCGCCCAGCGAGCAGAAGTCCATCGAACACGAGACGACCTGAATCGAACCGACCACGACACGGCAGTGGGGGTGATGCGCAATGCAATCCGAGGCGGTGGTGTGGACGGAATCGACCGACCGTGAGCGCTGGTGGCGCACGGTGGTGGGCGTCGAGACGAGCACGAGGGAATGCTCGACGGCAGATGTGCTCGATCAGTGTCGAGCCGAGCCTCTCGACGACGATCTCTACCCGCACACACAGCACGCAGCCTGACGAGAAGGGCCGGCACCGAGCATTCGGTGCCGGCCCTTCTCATCGGAAACATCTACAGAGACAACGAAAAGAACGCACTCGATGGATCGACCACGTACTCCGCGAACGGCGGGCACTCGGCGAATCCATGCCGCGCATACAACCTGCGGGCGGCGGCGAAGTAGTCCTGAGTTCCCGTCTCCAGGCTCACCCGCCCGTACCCGCGTCGGCGCGCGTCGTCGAGAACATGAACGAGCAGACTCGACGCCACACCGCGGCCCCGCGCCGCCCCCGTAGTCCGCATCGACTTCAGCTCACCGTGATCGGGTGAAAGCTCCTTCAAAGCAACGATTCCCAGCAGAGCGTCCGCCTCCCAGGCAGTCCACACGCTGACGTCCGGTCCGCGCAGACTCGACAGATCGAGGGCGTGCACACTCTCGGCAGGCGAGGTGGCATGCATGTCCGCGAGATGTTCGGTCAGCAGCGCGTGCACGTCCGGACGCGACAGATCGTCGCCCTCGATCCGAACGCCTGAACTCACCTGTTCATGAGCTTTTCGATGGCGTCGAACATCTTGAATCGTCCACTCGTGGGCACTGTTTCGATGTCGTGACCGGTGATACCCCAACTCGCCAGAAGCGTGTTGGCAGCGTGCAGACCGGTGGTGGCCGCACGTTCCATCAGTGCCACCGGCAGGTCGATGCGGATGCCGTCACCCGCGAGTACCAGTGCGGGTTCGGGGGTGCGGACGGTCGGGCGTTCGGCGAACGCGCCGAGGCCGAACATGGGGCAGTCGTCGCGCCACTCGGATCGCTCTGCGACGACCTCTGCAGCAGCGGTTTCCGGATAGATCTCGTGCATCCGATCCATCAGCTGCTGCCGGGTGACCTCCTCGGATTCCTCGGCGGCGTAGGCGTGCAGTTCGACGACGGAGCCGCCGGTGCGGGCAGCCCACTGCGCCGCCTCGTCCTCGAATCGTTCGAGCACACTGATGTTGTCGATCGGGGGCATACCACCGGTGCCGATGAAGGCGGGACGATCAGCGTTGACGGCCTTGCTCAACCAGACTCGGTGCACCAGGAACGGCGGCGTGTTCTGCAGGGCCGCAATCTGTTCGCGCCACTCCGGCGTCCCGAGCTCCGTGGACTGCTCGAGCACCCGCTGCAGTCCGGCGATATCGGTGGCGAGTACCACCGCGTCGGCGTCGATGATGCCGCCTGCGTCGACGCGAAACTTGCGCAAACCGCCGCGGGTGATCTCGCCGCACGGTGTGGAGGTCCTGATGTCGACGCCCAGACCGGCGAGGTAGTCCCCCAACGGGTTCCACAGCGCCTGCGGGTACGGGTCACGGGGAACGTCGAAGATCAACCCCTCGGAGGAGCCGAGGAAGTAGATGTGGAACATCATCGCCAGCTCGGCGGCGGACATCTTCTCGGGGTCGGCGAAGAAGCTTCGGGAGAACACTCCGAACGCCAGGTGCCGTGCCGCCTCGGGGAAGTTGATGTTGCGCAGAAATTCTGCGGCCGGAGTGGTGTCCAGCTCGTCGAAGGTCTTGGGCACACTCACCGTCATCAGCGGCAGCGCTGCGATGCCGTTGAGGTCGGTGAGATCCTTCCACCGGAACGTCGGACTGCGCTTGACGAACGCGAAGGCGTTGAGCGGCGGCGTATCCGGCAGCCCCTTGAATCCGTCGATTCGGCCGTCACCGTCGATCAGCGGGTAGTCGTCGACCGGACGCAACCGCGCCAACCCGGGATCGGTGCGGCGCAACAGGTTTCGGAGGTTGTAGTACTGCCGAAAGAACGCATGGAAGCCACGGCTCATCGTCGCGGGCGACCCGTCCTCGAGCGTCGTGTCCCACCCGCCGACGCGACCACCGAGGTAGCTCTCGCGCTCGACCACGTGCACTTTCACCCCGCGCTCGGCCAGTGCGGTCGCAGCACTCAAACCTGCGATACCACCACCGACCACCACCACGTGCGGGATGTCCGCCAGTTGACCGGCACTGGAATAGCCCGGCGCGGCAGCATGGGTGACCTTTTTCGAATCGGTCAACGCTCTTCCTCCGCGGGACGAGAACCGAGGAACGTGTGCACCACATCGTTCTGCCAACCGGTCATGGTTTCTCTGGCGACACCGGTGTAGCCGGCACGCTGCATCCGCCGCATGAAGGCCGATGCGCCGTCGAAGGTCACCACGCTGCGCCACAGATGCCGGTACAGGGTCGCATCGCGCGTCGCCAGCCAGCCGAGCGGAATGATGATGCCCCAGCTCACCACGTTCCAGGAGATCCTGGCCCGCAGCGAATCATGCACGGAGTACTCGTGGAATGCGATGGTCGAGCCCGGACGCAGCAGCGACAGAAGCGATTTCAGCTCCGTGTCCGGATCGTCGACGTTCCTGATGAGGTACGCAGCGAGAATGGCGTCGAACGGACCGTCGACCCCGTTCATCGCCAGATCCTCGACGCGTGAGTGCACGAACGTCACGTTCGACGGCCACTCCTTGCTCCGCGCGACGTCGAGCATCTCGGCCGACGCGTCGGCGGCGACGATCTCCGCATGCGGCGCGGCTTCGAGCAGCGCTGCAGTGGATGCGCCGGTGCCACAACCGATGTCGAGCAGACGCAGGCCTGCCCCCAGGTTCGGGATCCGCAGCCGCTTGGCCGACTTGAGCAGGTGTTCGTGGTAACCGGGGTTCGCTCCGACGAGTCGGTCGTACGCCTTCGCTCCGACGTCGAACGCCCCGGGAACTTCGTTGCGCGGCAGTCCGCTCTTACCGACCTTCACAGTGCCTCTTCCTTGCTCACGCGGGCAGAGGGCCCACCCTGGACCGATACGACATCACCGTGCTGCAACTGCCGTCCGCGCCGCACGTCCACATCCCCGTTGACGCTGACCAAACCGTCGGCGATCACGCCCTTCGCCTCGGCACCGGATTCGATGAGGTTGGCGAGCTTGAGGAACTGACCCAGTCTGATCGATTCGTCGCGGATGGGGACATCGTGTGCGTCGGACATGGCTCCATCCTGTACTAGCAAGCCGTTCGCTGCTACCAACCGGTCACATCGAGGAACGGAACCGGCGCAACCGCAGGCTGTTGCTCACCACGAACACCGAGGAGAGCGCCATCGCAGCGCCCGCGAGCATCGGGTTGAGCAGGCCCGCCGCGGCCAGCGGGATCGCCGCGACGTTGTAGGCGAAGGCCCAGAACAGGTTGCCCTTGATGGTGCTCAGCGTGCGCCGGGAGAGCCTGATGGCGTCGCCGACGGCCCGGAGATCACCACGCACCAACGTCAGGTCGCTGGCCTCGATCGCCACATCGGTGCCGGTACCCATCGCGAGACCCAGGTCGGCCGTGGCCAGCGCGGCTGCGTCGTTGATGCCGTCGCCGACCATCGCCACGACCTTGCCCGACGCCTGCAGGTCGGTGACGGCATCGACCTTGCCCGTCGGCAGGACACCGGCGATGACCTGGTCGATTCCCACCTCGGCAGCGATCGTGCGCGCGGCGGCCTCGTTGTCGCCGGTCAGCATGACAGGAGTCAGGCCGAGTGCTCGGAGTTCCGCGACGGCCTGCTTAGAGGTCGGCTTCACCGCATCGGAGACCACCAGCACGCCGCGGGCCCTGCCGTCCCAGCCGAGGGCGACGGCGGTGCGGCCCTCGTGTTCGGCCGTCTCGAAGGCATCGGCCAATTCCGCCGGTAGAGGCATCGACCAGTCGGCCAACAACGAGCGGCGCCCGATGACCGCTGCCCGGCCATCGACGACGCCCTGCACGCCGAGGCCCTCGAGGTTCGTGAATTCCTCGACCGTCATGGACTGGGCCGAACCCGCGATGGCTCGGGCGATGGGGTGCTCCGAACCCGATTCCAACGCCGCTGCCACGGCACGGACCACGTTCTCGTCCTCGCCGTCGGCCACGTGCACCGACTGCAGAGTCATCTCACCGGTGGTGACGGTTCCTGTCTTGTCGAGCACGACAGTATCGATGCGTCGCGTGGATTCGAGAATTTCCGGACCCTTGATCAGGATGCCGAGTTGCGCCGCCCGCCCGGTGCCGACCATCAGTGCCGTGGGTGTGGCCAGTCCGAGCGCACACGGGCACGCGATGATGAGCACCGCAACCGCAGCGGTGAACGCACCTGCCGCGGAACTGCCTGCACCGAGCCAGAATCCGAGCGTCGCAACCGAGATCGCGATGACGATCGGTACGAAGATCCCGGAGATGCGATCGGCCAAACGCTGCGCCTGCGCCTTGCCCGTCTGCGCGTCCTCGACGGCCTTCGCCATCTGGGCGAGCTGAGTATCGGAACCGATTCGCTGTGCTCGCACGGTGATTCGACCACCCACGTTGAGCGTCGCACCGACCACGGCATCGCCGACGCCGACCTCCACGGGCACGGATTCACCCGTCAGCATCGATCGGTCGACGGCCGAGGATCCACTCTCGACGGTGCCGTCGGTGGCCACCTTCTCACCCGGACGAACGACGAACAGATCGCCGACGGCCAACTGCTCGATCGGAATCTGGTGTTCCCTATCGTCTTTCAGTACGGCAACCGTCTTTGCACCGAGGTCCATGAGGGCACGCAGCGCCGCCCCGGCCTGACGCTTGGACCGGCTCTCGAACCATCGCCCGGCCAGGATGAAGGTGGTCACACCCGCCGCGGCCTCGAGGTAGATGTTGCTCGCCCCGTCCGTCCGCGCGATCGTGAACTCGAACGGATGCGTCATGCCTGGCGTGCCTGCGGTGCCGAAGAACAGTGCGTAGAGCGACCACCCCAACGCCGCGAGGGTGCCCATGCTGACGAGGGTGTCCATGGTCGAGGTGCCGTGCCGCAGGTTGGTCCATGCCGCGCGGTGGAACGGCAGTGCGCCCCACACGACCACGGGCGCGGCGAGAGTCAACGACAGCCACTGCCAGTTGGTGAACTGCAACGCCGGGATCATCGCCATCGCGATCACCGGCACGCTGAGCACCGCCGAGACAATCAGGCGTTGCTTCAGCGGATCGGTGGGGAGTTCGTCGGCTGGTTCGGCCGCGGGAAGAGTGGCGGTGTAGCCGGCGGCTTCGACGGCCGCGATCAGCTCGTCGGTGGCCACGCCGTCACTGGTGACGCGCGCCTTCTCGGTGGCGTAGTTGACCGTCGCCGATACTCCGTCGAGCTTGTTGAGCTTGCGTTCGATGCGGTTGGCGCACGACGCACAGGTCATGCCACCCAGAATCAGTTCGGTTTCCGTACTCATCCCTGATTCCCTTCTACTTCGATGACGAATTCGGCGGTGTGCACGACTCCCCGGTGCTGGAAGTCCAGATAGAGCGCATATGTTCCCGCGGTCGGTGCGTCGACGGCGAAGTCGACCGTCGGCCCCGGCGGCCCGTCCTCCGGATGTACGTGCAGGTAGGCGAGGTCGTCGGCGCGCAGGGCCACCAGGTGTCCGTACGCGCCGAGGTACGGCTCCAGGTCGGTGACCTCACGGCCGTTCTGATCGATGGTCAAGGCAATCGTGGATTCCTCCCCCGCGACCACCGCGCCGGCGAGCGTCACGTCGTAACCGTCGACACTCGATGTCACATTCGGTGTACTCGGGGCCTGCGGCCGATAGTCACCGGGAACGGTCAGCTCGGCTCCGAGGGTGATATTCTCCCCGCCGGCCGGAGTGAAGTCGGCGAACAGACGGTACGGCCCGGGCCGGGTGAGATCGAGAGCCGTCGACCATGTTCCCGACGCGTTTCGCGTCGGATGTACGTGCTGGAAGTCCGTCAGATCGCGCCGCACGGCGACGAGGTGCAGTTCCTTGGTGTGCACGACGTCGTAGTCGGTCAGAGCAGCTCCGTCCGGTCCGCTGATCGTGAAGGCGAGCGGTACGTCGGGGCCGGACTCGACCACGGCCCGATCGAGCGACAGCGTGTAGCCGTCCTGGGTCGCCTGCAGCCCGGCAGGAACTGCCGCCGAGGCAGTGGTGTCGTCGTGTGCGCCGTGGTCGGTGTGCGGCGTTGCTGCCGTCGCCTGCGCGTCGGGTCCGATCTTGTCGCCGACGAACAGGGCCGCCAGGAACAGGAACGCAATCCCGACGACAAATCCGACGAGCCTGGTGGGTGCGTCGAGTTCCTGCCGTCCTGAGTTCACATCGCCACCCTACCCCCCCAGGGTATCTAAACGGTAGGTTCGAGGTGCATCTTGTAGCCGACATGGGAATCGACGAAGCCCAGGCTCCGGTAGAAGCGATGGGCGTCCGTTCGACTGGCGTGGGACGTCAGCTGCAGCGTTGCCACCACCGCATCACCGAGGTCCGACGCCACCGCCTCACGCAGAACACAGTGGGTGCCGTCGGGCAGGTCGAATCCCGTCGATGTCATTCGAGGGTGAAAACCCATGCGTACGACGGTAAATGACGCGGTTTGTAACGCAAACGACCCGACCGACGAAATCCCGGGTAACCCACTGGCAACTGCAGTCGGGAACGGTTCGGGCGGACGTGATGGGGATCGAAAACATGAATGTTGGCAAGTCGAAGCGTGTGCGCGTTGCGCTGAGCGCGTTCGCGATCGGAGCACTCGGTGCCGGAGTAGTAGTGGCCGCACCGTGGTCGGCTCCGTCCACGACCACCGAAGCGTCGATCGAACTGGTGTCGACGGCAACGTGCTACGACATGGTCAGCATCGCCATCGGCGGACGCAACGACACTCCGCGCGAGGGCGTCAAGTGGCTCACCACCCCCGATGGCGAACGGCTGCCTGCCGCGATGTCCGGCGACTACTCCAGCGATTGGATCGACCAAGTCGTGCGGGCACCCAACAACGGCAACGTCGTTCCGGATTCGTACGCCGCGGTGTACGTCGAATACCCGGCCGACATGGCGAGCTACGAGAACGCCGTGCAGACCGGCGTCACCAACTCGCAGACCATCATGAAGTCCATCTCGGCGTCCTGCCCGCAGACCCGTTTCGCCATCGTCGGCTACAGCGAGGGTGCCGACGTTGCTCGTCGCACCGCCATGGAGGTCGGCAACCAGGTTGCCGGAGCCGACGGCAAATACGGCATCGTCGACCCCTCCCAGGTCGTCGGGGTGGTCATTCTCGCCGACGCCGGCCGTGTCGCCGGAGAGGGCCCGTTCCCCGGTGCCGAGAACCCGTTCGGCAACCCGGACGGTTTCGACACCAAGTACCAGAACGGCAACTCCGCAATCTCGGGCCAGGGCGCGTTGCCCGGAACATCGGGTGGCTTCGGAGCACTCGACGGCCGAGTGGCGTCCTTCTGCTCCGAGGGTGACCTCACCTGCGCACTGCCGGAGAACACGTCGCTGATTCACCTGGCCGCCAACATCGGTCGTCAGGTCAATGCCGACGCATTGGAGAGAGAGCAGCTGACGCCCGCCACTGGAGCGGATTTGGCGCTGGCACTGGGCCGCATCGCAGTCAACGCCTTCAACGACATCGCCTCGCAGCCCAACTGGATGCAGAGCGACGAGACGTTCCTCGACGTGCTGATCAAGGTGTCCGAGCCCGGCTACGAGCCCGGCGCAGTCACCACCCCCGTCTCAGCCGAGGTCGACGGCGAGCAGGAGCCCATCAGGACCGATCAGATGATCGACATGGTGTACCTACCGCAGAAGATCTTCCGCGAGATCACCGGCTTCATCTCGTCCAACCAGAACACTGTCCCGGTGATCATGAACGATCCGTACGGTCTGACGTTGGGGCCGGGATCGGGACACCACTTCGATTACTGGCGTGACGCCGACGCCGCCAACGGCAAGCCACTGACATCGGCTCAGTACGCCGCCGCCTGGCTGACCGAGCTCTTGGAGGAGGCCAACAGGGGCGAGCCGGTGAAGACCAAAGAGGTGCAGGAGAAGGCCGGACGTGCAGCGATCGAAACGATCGTGGCCCCGAAGACCACCTCGGCCACGGCAACCCCGACGGCCACGACGACCGCGCCGGCAACCTCGACGCCCGTCGTGACCACCACGGTTCCGGTTGTGCCTGCACCCGCAGCAGAAGCACCGGCACCGGCACCGGCACCGGCACCGGCATCCGAGCCGGTCGTAACCCCCGAGTGCACCGTCCCTGTCGAGGGTGAGACCCCCGTCGAGGGTTCACCGCCGCTCTGTGTCACCGCGACCGAAACGGCTGCTGAAACAGCGACCGAGACCGCGGTTCCGACGACCACCGAGGTTGTACCTGCGTCGTAGTCCGTTTGCTCGCAGATCGCTCATGAGCCCGTCCACCGCAATCATTGGGTGGGCGGGCTCTGTGTTTTCACATCGAGAGTGCGACGGGCCTCAGGCCGTGCCGCGTAGCTTCCCTCGGACCACGATGCCCACGATCAGCAGCGCCACCGCCACGAACACCACCATCGACGGACCGCCACGGTCGAGACCTGTCAGCGTCGGAAGCGGCGCGAGCAGGGCCAGCCCAAGCGGCGGCACAGTCAGTGCACAGGCACCGCCGCCGTACCAGAAACCCTCGAGCCGGTCCCAGTCGGAACGGCTCTGGACCCGATCTTCCACATGCACCATGACTGTCGCCAGCGGTATCGCCACGAACAGCCACAACAACGGAGACAGCGGCAGTCCTTCTCGGCCCAGCAACGCGTCGGTGATGAGCGTCGCGCCGAAATACGAAGGCAAGAACACCGCAACGGCGAGGAAGAACCCCAGTGTCACGTCGGAGGCGTCGTCGGGCAGATCTGTGTTCCCGCTGTGATCGGACATCACCTGCAGGCTACGTCCACGGTGCCCAGACCGGTCGGGCGTTTCGGGAGTCGTGTTCGACCGTTCGCTCAGCTATGGCCGCTCTCGACGGCGGGCCGACGCATCAGCACCGCGCAGGCAACCGTCACCACTGCAACGACCGCCAGCCCGGCGACCGACAACACCAGGTGGTCGGGCTCGATCGTGCGCGTGGCGACTGCGCGGTCGTAGGTAGAGGCGATCTGCGAGCTTGCGGCGTACACCGTCACCGGCAGGGTCATGGTGAACAGCGCAGGCAACGCGACGGCCAATGAACCCGGCGCAGCAGACAGCACGGACACCAGTGCGTACGCGACGACGAACGGCAGGGCGAACTGCGACACCGACGGCAGATCGAGGTAGCCCTCGACCAGGGATGCGCCTGCAACGACGAACAGCCCGCCCAGTCCGACGTAAACCTGCGGCCACCGGTAGCCGATCCCCGCTCCGACGACCAGCAACGCGGCACTTAAGGCCAATTGCAGCGAATCCTCGACGGCAAATCCCATCGAACCGACCGTCGCCGACGCGAACAGCACCAACAGCACGCGCCCGTCCCGACCCGGAAACACGAACGACGCCAACAGCGCAATGGCTGTCATACCGGCGAGTGCACCGAGCCACACGGCTTCCCCACTGTCGTGACCGTCGGCGAACCAGTTCAGAACACCGGCAACCACAGGCAACGGAAGACCGACCAGCAGAATTCTTCGGGTCTCGTGCGACTGCAAAGCCACGTCGCGGTGTGCCACGTACAGCGAGATCGCCGCACCCAGAGCCGCAAGCACCATGATGATCGCCCGCTCCGGAACCACCGCGTCCTCGGCACCGACGA
This sequence comes from Rhodococcus sp. ARC_M5, assembly GCF_022810405.1. Taxonomy (GTDB): domain Bacteria; phylum Actinomycetota; class Actinomycetes; order Mycobacteriales; family Mycobacteriaceae; genus Rhodococcoides; species Rhodococcoides navarretei. The sequence goes on along the minus strand of NZ_JALGQE010000014.1, from coordinate 4,693 downwards.
CATCCCACACGAACACGGGGCCGTCGTCGGCTTGCAGCAAGGCATCCAGCGCTCTACCGAGAAGACCGGCTCCTACAGCGGCGACCGCCAGCGATGCCTGTGCTCCGCGATGTCGCCCCGCCAGCACGGCGGACGCGCCGAGCACTACGCCTGCTCCCACAGCACCGGCCCAGTCGCCGACCAATCCGGTCACCATGCCGACTGTCCGGAACACGACGACGAATACAGCTCCTATCGCCAACACGAGCACACCCCGTGCATTCCAACGCGCCAGCGCGACGCTGGTCAGGCACGCGGTCAGCGCGAGGACGGTGAGCCCGTTGACGATCGTTGCCGGTGAACCGAATTCGGCCGTGCTGCTCAGCAGGGAGTAGAACGGTCGGATATCACTGATCGCATAGCCGACGACGAAGCCGGCGAGGATCATCGACAGTACTTTCATACTGCCGATCATGCCGTCAGCCGAATTTCACTCCCTGCGCCAGGGGCAGTTCGTTGGAGTAGTTGACCGTGTTCGTCGCTCGACGCATGTAGGCCTTCCATGCGTCCGAACCGGATTCGCGGCCGCCGCCGGTCTCCTTCTCGCCGCCGAAGGCACCGCCGATTTCCGCGCCGGAGGGTCCGATGTTGACGTTGGCAATACCGCAGTCAGAGCCGGCTGCGGACAGGAAACGCTCCGCCTCGCGCAGATCGGTGGTGAAGATCGACGACGAAAGACCCTGCGGCACATCGTTGTGCAGTGCGATGGCCTCGTCGAGGGTCTCGTACGTCAGCACGTACATGATGGGCGCAAACGTCTCGTGCTTGACGATGTCGGTCTGCGCGGGCATCGTCACGATCGCGGGCTGAACGTAGAACGAGTACTCGTCGACCACGTTCACCCGCTCCCCACCGACCACGACGGTTCCGCCGTCGGACACCGCGGCCTCCAGCGCCTTCTGATAGCCCGCGAAAGCACCCGCATCGATGAGCGGGCCGACCAAAGTGTCACTGGCCAAGGGTGATCCGATCGACAACGTCTGGTACGCCGCAACCAGCTTGCCGACCAGTTCGTCCGCGACGGAGGAATGCACGATGACGCGTCGGAGCGAGGTGCACCGCTGACCTGCCGTTCCGGCAGCCGAGAACACCAGCCCACGCGTCGTCAGATCGAGATCGGCCGACGGCGTCACGATCGCCGCGTTGTTGCCGCCGAGTTCCAGCAACACTCGGCCGAATCGTTCGGCGACACGAGGTGCAACAGCCCGGCCCATTCTCGTCGAACCGGTGGCCGAGACCAGTGCAACCCGCGAATCGTCCACCAGCGCTTCGCCGGACGCGCGATCACCGATCAACAGCTGCGCGATCTTGGGGTCCACTCCGGCCGCGGCGGCGGCGCGTTCGAAGAGTGCCTGCACTCCGACGGCAGTCAGCGGAGTCTTCTCCGACGGCTTCCAGATCACCGTGTCTCCCGCGACGAGAGCGAGAGCGGTATTCCAACTCCACACCGCGACCGGGAAATTGAACGCGGTGATGACGCCGACGACACCGAGCGGATGCCACTGCTCCATCATCCGATGCCCGGGCCGCTCGGTGGCGATCGTGTTGCCGTACAGCTGACGGGACAGTCCGACGGCGAAGTCGCAGATGTCGATCATCTCCTGCACCTCACCGAGCCCCTCGGAGACGATCTTCCCGGCCTCGATGGACACCAGCGCGCCCAGATCCTCCTTGTGTACGCGCAGCAGTTCACCGAGTTCCCTGATCACCTGACCACGCACGGGGGCCGGCACCTGCGACCACGACACGAACGCGGTGCGCGCGTCGGCGACGACGGTCTTGACATCGGACGCAGAGGCCGACGCCAGCGACGCCAAATTCCCACCGGTGATCGGCGAGCGCGCGACGATCGAGTCCGGTCCCGCGGGGGCGTCGAGCGCGATCGTGGCACCCAGCCGGTCGAGGATGGCGCGAGTGCGCACACTCAACTCGTCGTGGGTGATGGATGCAGACATGCGCGTACACCTTCCGTGAAGAGAACCGAACCGTCGGAGATCAGCCTACCGATGACGGTCACAACCGTATAATTTCCTGCTTTTTGGGCTTGCTTACGGAATATTAACGCGTATCTTCGTCCTTATGACGCAAGTATTACAGCGCACCGGAGCGACCATCGACGCCTCCAACGTTCGGAACGTGATCGGTGAACACCTCCTGGCCGACGGTTTCGAGCTGGTTCTCGACCTCGATGCCTCGACCGGGTCCACCCTGGTCGACGCCAGGGACGGCACCCGCTACCTGGACCTGTTCACGTTCTTCGCGTCCAACGCCCTCGGCATGAACCACCCCGCTCTGATCGACGACCCGGACTTTCGGGCGGATCTCATGCAGGCGGCGATGAACAAGCCCAGCAATTCCGATATCTACACCGTCCCCATGGCACGGTTCGTCGACACGTTCGCGCGGGTCCTCGGTGACGATCGACTGCCCCACCTGTTCTTCGTCGAAGGCGGCGCCTTGGCGGTGGAGAACGCGCTGAAGGTCGCCTTCGACTGGAAGTCACGCTGGAACGAGCGCAACGGCATCGATCCATCCCTGGGCTCACAGGTGATGCACTTCGAGCACGCGTTCCACGGCCGCTCCGGGTACACGATGTCTTTGACCAACACCGACCCCAACAAGGTCGCACGATTCCCGAAGTTCGATTGGCCGAGAATTCCGTCCCCGTTCATCAGATCCGACGCGAACATGGACGAACTCGAGGACGCATCGTTGGCAGCGGCGCGGGCGGCGTTCGAGGCCAGTCCGCACGACATCGCCTGCGCCATCATCGAACCCATCCAGGGCGAGGGTGGGGATCATCACTTCCGGCCTCGATTCCTGCAGAAGTTGCGCGCCCTCTGCCACGAGTTCGATGCGCTGTTCGTCATGGACGAAGTGCAGACCGGAGCCGGAATGACCGGCACCGCATGGGCGTTCCAACAGCTCGACGTCGTCCCGGACGTCGTCGCCTTCGGCAAGAAGGTCCAGGTGTGCGGCGTGATGGCCGGCGGTCGCGTCGACGACATCGACGACAACGTCTTCGCCGTCAGCTCACGCATCAATTCGACGTGGGGCGGCAACCTCACCGACATGGTGCGGTCGCGTCGAATCCTGGAAGTCGTCGAATCCGACAAGCTCATCTCTCGTGCCGGTCAGCTCGGAGACGTATTGCTGACGATGCTGCAGGAGTTGGCAACTCGACACTCAGTTGTATCCGAGGTCCGCGGACGCGGTCTGATGTGCGCCTTCTCGCTGCCCGATGCCTCCACCCGCGACCGAGTGATCGAGCTCTTGCGCACCGAGGAACATGTCCTGGCGCTCGGCTGCGGCGACGCGGCAGTGCGATTCCGCCCTGCACTGACGATCACCGAAGCCGAACTGACACAGGCAGTCGAGTCCATCGACCGGGTGCTGAGCATGCTCTAGCGCTCGGGCTCGATGTCCTTCTGCACCAATCGAATCTGTGACGTCGGAATGACACCGGAACGGAAGTAGAAGTTCTCCGGCGACTGCCGCAGATCACCGTCTTCGACGCCGCTGACCTCCCAGACATCGACCGGACCTCCGGTGTTGTTCATGCCGACGAACCAATCACGTTCCCACGCATCGGCTGCCAGAAAGCAACCTTCCTGCTCGGGCTGGTGGCTACCGGCAATACCGCGAGCAGCACCCATGCGACGCCAGTCGAGTCCGTGCTGCCGAATCGACTCACGGTTGAGCACCGAGGTCACGTGATAGCGAATGGTCATCGGCACAAAGTAGCAACGGGAGTTCGCCTGGTACAGCGATTATCGGGCAGCCCGGCAGGTCACAAACGCCTACAACAGCATTCGTGCTGCGCCCTCTGCGACTGCATCGGCTGCTCGCTGGAGTGCAGCAGAGGACAGTGACCATTGCTGCCAGTACAGCGTCACGTCGTCGATTCCGTTGTCGTCGAAGCACTTCAGCGAGTCGCGAGCCTGCAGATCGGGGATCATGCCCCAGCCGAAGCCCAGATCGACGGCTTGCGCGTAGTCCGCAGAGGCCGGCACCAGGTGGCGGGGCGGCTCGTCGTGGTCGATACCGTAGCGGCGTAAGTAGGTGTCCTGCAACCGGTCGTCGGCATCGAACACGACCACTGGGGCGACGCGCAACGCAGCGGCCGTCACACCTGTAGGGAACCACCGTTCGATGAATTCAGGTGTGGCCGACGGCCGGTAGCGCATCGCACCGAGGCGTCGAACAGTGCAGCCACGAACCGGACTGGCCACGGACGTTATTGCGGCGGAGACGATCCCGTCGTGCAGCAGTTGAGCGGTCCGATCCTGATCTTGCCGATGCAGGTCGAAGGTCGTCTGGGACGCCAGTGGCGCGAGTGCCGGCAACACCCAGGTCGCCATCGAATCCGCATTGACGGCAAGGGAAATCGGAGCAGCCATGCCGTCGTCGTTCAATTCCGCCCGAGTCTGGTCGGTCAACGTATCGATCTGGCGCGCCAGACGCAGCACCGCAATGCCGGATTGGGTGGCCACCACCGGTTTGCTTCGTTGCACCAAGGTCCGGCCCTGTCGCTTGCCAGGGTGATGGGACCACCTGGTTGCCAGAGGGTAGGGACCACCGTGGCGCGTTATTGAGGATGCTCGTTGTCGGTGGTGGGGTCAACTGTTCCGGGTCGGGTGCGTTGGCGGTAGGA
>NZ_JALGQE010000013.1 GCF_022810405.1 Rhodococcus sp. ARC_M5 | reverse complement strand
GGCGTGCATCACCAACTTTGCGGAGGCTACACAATGGCTCGTAAGGAACCGGAATGGGGACTGCCGGCGCACATGGCTGCCGAGTTCGCCGGAACCATGATTCTCATTCTGTTCGGCGTCGGCGTCGGCGTCGTCGCGCAGGTGGTCTCGGGCGGTGAATCGGGGAGTCTCGGAGACCACGATTCGATCGCCTGGGCCTGGGGGCTGGGCGTGATGTTCGGCATCTACGTCGCGGGCCGTATCACCGGCGCGCACCTCAATCCCGCGGTCACCATCGCGTTCGCACTCTTCCGCGGCTTCAGCTGGAAGATGGTTGCGCCCTACGTTCTCGCGCAGACCGCAGGTGCCTTCGTGGCCGCACTGCTGGTCCGCTGGAACTACAACGACATGATCAACGCAGTGGACCCCGGGCACACCACGGCCACTCAGACGATCTTCTCGACGCTTCCCGGAAACGGAACGTTGCCCGTCAGCGTGTCCTCGGCGCTGATCGATCAGATCATCGGCACGGCGATCCTGCTGTTCCTCATTGTGGCCGTGACCGATTCGCTCGGTACCGCACCGATGGCCAACATGGCTCCGCTGATCGTCGGCCTCATCGTCGTCGCCATCGGCTTCGCATGGGCCACCAACGCCGGATACGCGATCAATCCGGCCCGAGATTTCGGACCTCGCCTGGCGTCGTACATCACCGGATACGGTGGAGCCTGGCGAGATCAATACGGCGGCCTGTACTTCTGGGTCCCGATCGTCGGACCTCTCGTAGGCGGACCGATAGGAGTGATCCTGTACGACTTGCTCATCGGTAGGAACCTCCGCAAAGAAGAAGGTTCGACGCCCGAGCCGCCCTCACGACTCCCAGCAGACACCCAGACCACAGGAGAGAAGCCATGACCGAGTTCGCAGGAAAGTACGTCGCCGCGATCGATCAGGGAACCACGTCTTCACGCTGCATGATCTTCGATCACGCGGGTGCCGTCGTCGCGGTCGATCAGAAGGAACACCAGCAGATCTTCCCGCAGGCCGGATGGGTCGAGCACGACGCGTCGGAGATCTGGGACAACGTGCGTGCCGTCGCGGCCGGTGCCATGGCTGCTGCGGATCTGACGCGCGAGGACATCGCCGCTGTCGGTATCACCAACCAACGTGAGACGGCGCTGGTGTGGGAGCGCGCGACGGGCAAGCCGATCTACAACGCCATCGTCTGGCAGGACACCCGTACCGATCGCATCGCCACCGCCCTCGGTGGGGGCGACGCCAACAAGTACACCGCCAAGACCGGCCTGCCTCTTGCCACCTACTTCTCCGGCCCCAAGATCAAGTGGATCCTCGACAACGTCGACGGCGCACGAGCGAAAGCCGAAGCGGGAGAACTGTGTTTCGGCAACATGGACACGTGGGTGCTGTGGAACATGACCGGCGGTACCGACGGCGGACTGCACTACACCGATCCGACCAATGCCTCGCGCACCCTGCTGATGGATCTCGACACCCTGCAGTGGGACGAGGGTATCTGTGCAGACATGGGCATCCCGATGTCGATGATGCCCGAGATCCGCTCGAGTTCCGAGGTGTACGGCACCGGCCGCGAGCGCGGTCCGTTCCGCGGAGTGCCGATCTCCGGCATCCTCGGCGATCAGCAGGCAGCAACGTTCGGGCAGGCCTGCCTGTCTCCCGGTGAGGCCAAGAACACCTACGGCACAGGCAATTTCGTGCTGCTCAACACCGGCACCGAAAAAGTCATGAGCAAGAACGGCCTGCTGACCACGGTCTGCTACAAGATCGGCGACCAACCGACGGTGTACGCACTCGAAGGTTCCATCGCCGTGACGGGTTCGTTGGTGCAGTGGCTGCGCGACAACCTGGGCATGATCTCCTCGGCCGCCGACATCGAGACCGACGCACGGTCGGTGGACGACAACGGTGGCGCGTACTTCGTGCCTGCATTCTCCGGCCTCTTCGCTCCGCACTGGCGAGCGGACGCCCGCGGTGCCATCGTGGGACTGACGCGCTTCGTCAACAAGGGCCACCTGGCCCGTGCCGTGCTCGAGGCCACCGCGTACCAGACGCGTGAGGTCATCGAGGCCATGAACGCCGACTCCGGTGTCGATCTCGAGGTGCTCAAGGTCGACGGCGGAATGGTCGTCAACGAACTGCTGATGCAGTTCCAGTCCGACATCCTCAATGTGAAGGTGGTGCGGCCCGTCGTGGCCGAAACCACTGCTCTCGGAGCGGCATACGCTGCCGGACTCGCCGTAGGCTATTGGGAGAGCGAAGACGATATTCGCGAGAACTGGGCCGAGGACAAGACATGGACCCCGTCCATGGACGAAGACCAGCGGGCAAAGTTGTACGCCGGCTGGAAGAAGGCAGTAACACGTACTCTCGATTGGGTTGATGAAGAATGAGTTCCAGCACACCGGTTCTGAGTCCACAGGCACGAGCGGATGCGTTGTCGCGGATGGAGGCCGAAGAGCTCGACATCCTGGTGATCGGCGGCGGCGTCGTCGGAGCGGGCACCGCACTCGATGCCGTGACGCGCGGACTGAAGGTCGGTCTGCTCGAAGCGCGTGATTACGCGGCCGGCACATCCAGCCGCTCGAGCAAGCTGTTCCACGGCGGTCTGCGGTACCTCGAGCAGTTCAACTTCGCGTTGGTGTTCGAGGCGCTCAAGGAGCGATCGCTGGTGCTGAACAAGCTGTGCCCGCACCTCGCTCGCCCGGTGTCGTTCATCTACCCGCTCGAGAAGGCGATCGACCGTCCGTACGTCGGGCTCGGCATCGGCGTGTACGACGTCATGGGTGCCGGACGCGGCGTGCCGAGCCACCACAAGCACCTCGGCAAGAAGAAGACGCTCGAGTCCTTCCCGTCCGGCAAGCGCTCGGCGATTCGCGGTGCGGTGAAGTTCTACGAGGGTCAGGTCGACGACGCACGGCACACGATGATGCTCGCTCGTACCGCAGCTGCCTACGGCGCGTTGTGCGCCAACAGCACTCGCGTCACGGGATTCCTCAGGGAGGACGACAAGGTTGTCGGCGTCGTGGCCAGCGATCTCGAAACGGGCCGCTCCTTCGAGGTCCGGGCCAAGCAGGTCATCAATGCGGCCGGTGTCTGGACCGACGAGGTGCAGCAGATGGTCGGTGGCCGTGGACAATTCCAGGTTCGCGCGTCCAAGGGCGTGCACCTGGTGGTACCGCGCAATCGCATCAACAGTGCCACCGGCATCATCACGCGTACCGAGAAGAGTCTGCTGTTCGTCATCCCGTGGGGCAGTCACTGGATCATCGGCACCACCGATACCGACTGGAAGCTCGATCTGGCTCATCCGGCCGCGAGCCAGAGCGATATCGACTACATCCTGGGCCACGTGAACAAGTTGCTCGCCGATCCGTTGGACCGCACCGATGTCGTCGGTGTGTACGCCGGACTGCGACCGTTGCTGTTCGGCGAATCCGATTCCACCAGCACTCTCTCCCGTGAGCATGCAGTGTCCAGCCCGGTACGAGGGCTGACGGTGATTGCCGGTGGCAAGTACACCACCTATCGCGTGATGGCCAAGGACGCAGTCGATTCCGCGGTGCACGGACTCGAGCGGACGGTACCGAAGTGCGTCACCGAGGACATTCCGCTCGTCGGTGCCGACGGTTACCTCGGTGCGTTCAACTCGCGCAATCTGACGGCCGAACGCACCGGTATGCGCGTCTCACGCGTCGAGCACCTGCTCGGTCGGTACGGCACTTTGATGGGTGAACTGTTGGAGATGATCGACGCCGATCCCGAGCTCGGTAAGCCTTTGGAGAGCGCGCCGGAGTACCTCAAGGCAGAGGTGGTCTATGCCGCCAGTCACGAGGGCGCACAACACCTCGACGACATCCTGACCCGACGCACCCGCATCTCCATCGAGGTACCCGATCGTGGTGAAGCGGCGGCCGAAGAGGTGGCTCGACTGGTTGCGCCGATCCTCGGCTGGGATGATCAGCATGTGGCCGAGGAGATCGAGCACTACCGGCTTCGTGTTCTGGCAGAACGGGATTCACAGCAGCAGCCCGACGACGACACGGCCGATGCAGCACGACTCGGAGCGCCGGACGTGCGCCTCGGGGTGAGCTGAGCTCTTCGGTCGTAACGGTTCGACGAGGTAGCGCCGCAGGGTCGGGCTCGGAAGTTGTCTGTCCGACCCTGTGGCCGCACACTCGGCTGTCTGCCTGAGCGCTACGAGCCGTTCATGTCGATGCTGGACGGTGGACGGCATGCAGCTCACCCGTCGATCCCTTCTCAGATATGCCGCTCTCGGTGCCGCTGCCACGCCGGTGCTGGCGTGCAGCCCGGCGTTGGTTCGCGCCCGGCCGATACTGACACACGGAGTCGCCAGCGGTGATGTGCGTGCCGACGGAGCGCTGGTGTGGGCACGTTCCGATACTCCGGCGACGATGATCGTCGACACGTCCGCGACGGACTCGTTCTCCTCGGTGTCGACGATGCGCGGGCCACTGCTGACCCCGCAGTCCGACGGCACGGGAGTGCTGCGCCTCACCGGATTGCCTGCGGGACAGAAGGTTCACTATCGTGTCACGCTCGAGGGCGAGGACGGTGCGACGTCGGAACCCGTGACCGGAGTGTTCTCCACAGCTCCCGACCGCCCATCCGACATCCGCTTGTTGTGGGGTGGCGACACCGCAGGCCAGGGCTACGGCATCAACCCCGATATCGGTGGTATGACCATCTTCTCGGCGATGGCCGACAGGCAGCCGGATCTGTTCCTGCACAGCGGCGATGTCATCTATGCGGACGGCCCGCTCGAGGAGCGCGTGACACTTCCCGACGGCCGTATCTGGCGAAACACCATGAGCGAGGCCAAGTCCAAGGTCGCCGAGACGCTCGACGAGTACCGCGGACAGTACGCCTACAATCTCACCGACGACAACTACCGCCGCTTCAATTCGTCTGTCGCTCAAATGGTCCAGTGGGACGATCACGAAACCGTCAACAACTGGTACCCCGGTGAGATCCTCGACCTCGAGCAATACACGGTGAAAGAGGTGGACGTGCTGTCGCGGAGAGCGTTGCAGGCGTTTCACGAGTGGTTGCCCATCGCGCCAACGGAAGCCGTCGACGGCCGGGTGTACCGCAAGATCGCGTACGGGCCGCTGCTCGACGTCTTCGTCCTCGACATGCGCACGTACAAGGACGCGAACGGTGCGAACACCGCTGCGTCAGGGGAGATCCTCGGCTCGGCGCAGCGTCAGTGGTTGATCGACGAGCTGTCCCGCTCCACCGCGACGTGGAAGATCATCGCGAACGACCTGCCCCTCGGACTCGTCGTGCCTGATGGGAAGGACGCGCAGGAAGGCGTCGGCAACGGCGACTCCGGTGCGCCACTGGGGCGTGAGACCGACATCGCACAGGTGCTCACCGCGATCGACCGGAACGACGTCACCGGCACCGTCTGGCTCACAGCCGACGTGCATTACACAGCAGCGCACCACTATTCGCCGGAACGAGCCGCCTACCAGGAATTCCGCGAGTTCTGGGAATTCGTCAGCGGGCCACTCAACGCAGGCGCGTTCGGTCCCAACGACTTGGACGGCACCTTCGGCCCGGAGGCAGTGTTCGTGCACGCGCCGCCGGAGCAGAACGCGTCACCCCTCGACTCGTTTCAGCATTTCGGTGAGGTGCTCATCGACGGGGACTCGCGCGAACTCACCGTCAATCTGTGCGACGGGACCGGGGCCGTGCTGTTCACGAAGGTACTGCCTGCCGCTTGATCGGCCCGAGTGGGAATCTCGTACGCCCACACGTGCGCTCGCGTCCGGCCCGACGGTTCTATCGCGCGGGCCGGACGGTCCGAGTCCGAGGGATGGAATCAGTGTTGTCGAACGGTGGACAGGTCAGCCCTGCAGCAACGTGAACGAATGCTCGCGGATCAGGATCGACGGGCCACCGGACTCGTAGGCCTGGTCCGGGTCACTCGAGGTCGACTGACTCCACTTACCCTCCGGCAGAGTGAATTCCACTGTTGCAGAGGAGCTGTTGACCATCCACGCGAAGGCTGCGTCACCGTCGCCTCCACGCATCAGAATCAGAATGCTCTGTGCGTTACCGTCCGCCCAATCCTCGTCGGCCAGCTTCTGGCCGTCGGCTCGGTAGAAGTCGACCGTATCGGGACCGGCCCCGTCTTCGTCGGAATCGCTGTCGTGCCGGAACCACGTGGGGCGCAGAGCCGGGTGCTCGTCACGGAGCGCGATGAGGTGGGTGGTGAAGTCGATGAGATCCTGGTCGGCCGTGCTCCAATCGAACCAGGACACCTCGTTGTCCTGGCAGTACGCGTTGTTGTTGCCGTTCTGCGTTCGGCCCAGTTCGTCACCGCCCAGGATCATCGGAACGCCGGCCGAGAGCAGCAGTGTGGCAAGGTGATTGCGTTGCTGGCGGGCGCGCAGCGCATTGATTCCCTCGTCGTCGGTCGGGCCCTCGGCTCCGCAACCCCACGAGCGGTTGTCGGATTCGCCGTCCTGACTGTCCTCGCCGTTCTCCTCGTTGTGCTTGTCGTCGTAGGAGTTGAGGTCGGCCAACGTGAAGCCGTCGTGTGCGGTGATGAAGTTGACGCTGGCCAACGTGGGTCGACGGGTGCTCTCGTAGACGTCCGGGCTGCCGGTGACGCGCTGAGCAAGTGCGGGTAGCGTGCCGCTCTCACCGCGCCAGAAGTCACGGACGTCGTCGCGGAACTTACCGTTCCACTCCGACCAGCGGGCCGGGAAGCCGCCCACCTGGTAGCCCTGGGTGTCCCACGGTTCGGCGATGAGCTTGACCGGGGCGAGCGTCGGATCCTGATGGACGAGGCTGAGGAACGCGCTGTGCACGTCCAGGTCCGAGTCCTGACGAGTCAGGGTGCTCGCGAGGTCGAAGCGGAAACCGTCGACGTGCATCTCGGTCACCCAGTAGCGCAACGAGTCCAGGATCAGTGCCAGGGCCGCGGGGTGACCGACGTTCAGGCTGTTGCCGGTGCCGGTGGTGTCGTAGTACGCACTTCGGTCGTCGTCGACCAGTCGGTAGTGCGAGCCGTTGTCGATTCCCTTGAGCGAGAGCGTCGGTCCGAGGTGATTGCCCTCGGCGGTGTGGTTGTAGACGACGTCGAGAATGACCTCGATGCCGTTGTCGTGCATAGCTTTGACCAATGCCTTGAACTCGTCCACCTGGCCGCCGGTGTCGCCGCTGCTGCTGTATTCGTTGTGCGGCGCGAAGAAGCCGACCGAGTTGTAGCCCCAGTAGTTCCGTCGCCCCTCTTCGAGCAGGTGCGAATCCTGGACGAACTGGTGGATCGGCAGCAACTCCACTGCCGTGACCCCGATACGCTTCAGATGGGCGATGGCGGCCGGGTGGGCCAAGCCGGCATAGGTACCGCGAATCTCTTCGGGCACATCGGGATTGGTAGCGGTGAAGCCCTTCACATGCACTTCGTAGACGACGGTTCGATCCAGCGGTGTCCGCGGCGACTCGTCGTCCTCCCAATCGAAATTCGATTGCACGGCAATGGAATACGGCATGTATGGGGCCGAGTCCTCGTCGTTGCGGGTCTCCGGCTCGTCGTGCAGATGCGAGAAGACCGCCTCGTTCCAGTCGACCTGGCCGGTGACGGCGGTGGCGTACGGGTCGAGCAGCAACTTCGCCACGTTGTGCCGCAGTCCCGACGCGGGATCCCACGGGCCGTCGACGCGTAGCCCGTACCGCGAACCGGGCGTCACGTCGGGAACCAGATCGTGGAAGACGTGACCGGTGCGCAGAGTCAATGGCGTTGTACTGCGCTCTGTTCCGTCGTCGTTCAGTACGACCACGGACACGGAGTCCGCAGTTTCCGAGTAGACGGCAAGGTTTGCGCCGTCGTTCGACAGACGCGAGACGCCCAGGGGGTACGGGAGACTTGATGAGGAGGGCATGCTTGCCCCAGTACCCCCGCTGAGGATGAGCGAAACGCCTGCATACCTGGCGCTCGGCTACTATCGATGCCGAGATTGCGACCGCCGAACTCCCGCGGAACGCTGGTTACGAAGGACGAGGCAATGAACTCCGCACGACCCGACGACGGTTCGGCCCGCCCTGTCGAGCTGTTTCCGGGTGACAACGCCACCGACGCCACGTTCCGGGAGCTGGACTGGACGGCGACCGAATTGGGGCCGGTGGACCAGTGGCCGTACGAGCTGGTGACGGCCGTGCGCACAGTCATGCCGTCGACAATCCCGATGCTGATCTGGTGGGGTCCGCATCTGGTGCAGATCTTCAATCACGCCTACACGAACTTTCTCGGGGCGAAGTTCCCCGAGGCTGCAGGTCAGCGTGCCAGTGACTGTTGGTCCGAGATGTGGGACTACGTCGGCGGACTGTGCGCGCAGGTGGTGGACGGTCGCGAGCCGGTGCACGGTGTTCGGCAGATGTTCGTCCTGGAGCGATACGGCTACCTCGAGGAGACGTACTGGACATTCTCGTACAGTCCGATCTTCGGTCCGAATCGGACAGTCCTCGGGGTGTTCGTCGCCACCACCGAGGTGACGATGCAGGTACTGGGCGAACGCCGGATGCACGCGTTGCTCCGGCTCGGGTCGCTCGACATGGGCGACGGGACCGGCCCACCGGGCATCGCCCGCGCCGCCGTGGAAGTTCTCGGAAGCGAACCCCGTGAGTTCCCGCTGGTAGCGGCCTATCTGCGCGAGGACCTGGCCGAGAACGGTCGGCTGACACACATCGCCACGAGCGGCGACACCGGCTGCGAGGCGTCGACGTGGGAGTACGCAGACGTGGTTCGGGTGGTCGACGGATCGGTCCCCTGCGAGGTCACGGAGGTCGTCGGTAACGTGCCGCGAGCGGTCGTGACGCCGCTGACGATGGCGGGCCGGATCGAGCCGGTCGGGGCCCTGCTGATCGGTGTCAACGGACATCGCGTCGTCGACGACTCGATCGTGTCGTTCTGCGGAGTGGTGGCCGAACGCGTATCGACTGCGCTGACCGCCTCGCAGGCCTTCGAGATGGAGCGGCGACGCGTCGTGGCGCTGGCCGAGGCAGATACGGCGAAGTCGCGGTTGCTCGAGACCGTGGGCCACGAGTTCCGAACGCCGCTGACCCTGCTCGCCGGACCACTGGACTCGGTGCGCGAGAGTGCGTCCTCGCAGTTGAGCGAACCCGATCGACAGTCCCTCGACGTCGTCCATCGCGCAGCGGTGCGACTGCGCCGACTCGTCGACGATCTGTTGGATGTCGTCACTGCCGATGCGGGCCGACTCGAGGCTCGACTCGAACCCACCGACCTCACCGCGGTGACGCGCGACTGCGCGACGCTGTTCGCGGCGGTGGCGTCGGACAGTGGTCTCGAGCTCGTCGTCGATACGCCCGAGAACGTCGTCGTGCTCACCGACGGTGAGATGTGGTCGAAGATCGTGTTCAATCTGGTCGCGAATGCCGTCAAGTACACCCCGTCCGGTCGGGTATCGGTGCGGCTGAACGCCGAGAACGACACCGTCCGCCTCGTGGTCGCCGATACCGGGCTGGGGATTCCCGCCGACGAGCTGTCGCTCATATTCGATCGGTTCCACCGAGTCGAGCACGCGGACGCACGCAGTATCGAAGGATTCGGCATCGGCCTCGCGCTGGTATCGGACCTGATCACGGCCTTGAACGGGCGCATCGACGTGGAGAGCGAGGAGGCCGTCGGGAGCACGTTCACCGTGGTCGTGCCGCGGGTGCCCGTCGAGGCCGCTACGGGGGTCGAACGATCGGCAACACCCACCGATTCGGTGTCCGCGATCTTTTCCGCCCACGAATCGACGACGGCGACTACTGGTCGAGCGGACATCCTGCTCGTCGAAGACAACGTCGACATGCGCGACTACCTCGTGCGACTACTGACCGGCGAAGGATGGACGGTCGCCACCGCACGCGATATCGAGATCGCACTCGACCTGGCTCGATCGACGCCACCGGGAATCGTGTTGACCGACGTCATGCTCCCCGGGCGTAGTGGCCTGGACCTGGTCGACGACATCCGCCGTGACACCGATCTGCAGCGTGTGCCGGTGATCCTGTTGACCGCGCGAGCCGGAACCGACTTCGTGCTCGACGGCCTGGGCCGCGGTGCCGACGACTACATCGTCAAGCCGTTCCAGGATCGAGAACTCGTGGCCCGCGTCCGGGTACACCTCGAACTCTCCCGTATGCGCGAGCAGATCCTCGTCGAAAGCGGCAACCAGGCCTCGACGCTGCGGGCAGCCCTCGACACCCGCGGAACGATCGGCCGGGCACTGGGAATCCTGATGTCGGTGTATCGCATCGACTCGGACGCGGCCTTCACCCAACTGACCGAACTGTCGCAGAACTCCAACCGCAAAACCCGGGACCTGGCCTCGATGATCATCGACGACTTCACCGCCGGACTGAGCAACAACGGTCGACCGCCGTCCTGACCTACCCCCGGCCGAGTCCACCAAATGTGACATCGACCCCCCGAAAAGTCCACCGAACGTGACATCGAGTGCCCTCGGGGGTGGCGGCACTCAGTGATTGCGGCGGTAGTTCTCTCGCTCGCGTTCCATCTCGGCCATCTTCTTCGGGCTCTTCAGATCGGCCGGCAGCCCGTGGATCTCGAGGCGCCGGGCGCGGTTCTGGTCCATGTAGGCCGCCGTGTAGAACAGCGCGAGCAGCAGGCTGAGCAACACCATCGAGGCGCGTAGCCAGATGGCGCCGGGGAAGAGAACGAAGAATCCGATGAAGATCGGCAGGAACGGAATCATCGACCGCAGGATGTGACGCGGTGTCGCTCCCGGCCCGACGAGGTCGCGTCGAACCCAATCCTGCATCTCGTCGGGGAGTTTGCGGCCGAGGACGGCGTACCCCAGCCATTGGCCGGGGGACGGACGGGTGCGGTTCTTGTTCATGACAGTGCTCCTGCTGCGATGGCGGCGTCGTTGACGCGGGTGAGGACGCGTCGTAGATCGTCGAGTTCGGCGAGTGACGCTCCGAGCTTCGACACGACGGCGGGTGGGATTTTTTCGGCCTCGGTCCGCAGCGCGGCTCCGGCCGGGGTGAGGGAGACCAGCAGGACGCGCTCGTCCGCGACGCTTCGATTGCGGGTGAGCAGCCCCATCGATTCCAGACGCTTGAGAAGTGGCGAGAGAGTGGGGGAGTCGAGTTGCAGTGCCGATCCGATGGCTTTGACCGACATCGGCGACTCTCCCCACAGAGCCAACATCACCAAATACTGCGGATGCGTCATTCCCATCGGCTCGAGCAATGGCCGATACACCGCGAGCACCGCACGGTTGGCGACGGCGAGCGCGAAGCAGACCTGGCGATCGAGCGCGAGCGGATCTTCGGTGGTGGTCACGGGGACCAGGCTACGCAAACTTCTTCGTGCACTAACTATTAGTGGACTAATCGATCGATCGTCGCAGATTCGATGCCCGAAAAGCGTTCAAAAGAAGGGGGAATGCCCGTACGACGCGGGGTTGTCATAGTGCCGGTCGGTCCGGATTTCTTCTTCGCATATTCGGCGTTCCATCCGGTTGGTTGCTGTGCAATGCTCCATGTCGATTCCCCGTTTACTGTGACAAACCCCGAGAGGATCGCCATGCGTCGTCGACGCATCTTCACCCCGTTCGTCGTCGTCGCAGCCTTGACCTTGTCCTCGACGGCCGTGGCGACCGCCGCTCCTGATGCCCCTGTCGCCCGGATCGTCGACACGTCGATCGCGTCGGACACCCTGCGGACTCTGAGTGTCGAATCGCCGGCCATGGGTGCCGTCGTCGACGTCCAGGTACTCACCCCGGCAGTGCAGACCGGCTCGCGGCCGACGCTGTACATGCTCAGCGGAATCGGTGAGGAAGACCCGAACAACAGCATGTGGCTACGCAAGGGTGGAGCGGCCGAATTCTTCGCCGACAAGAACGTGAACGTCGTACTACCGCTGGCCGGCCCGGGCAGTTTCTACACCGACTGGCAACGGGACGATCCGAAGCTCGGCCGATACCAGTGGGAGACGTTCCTGACCGAGGAGCTCCCGCCGCTGATCGACGCAGCCGTGGACGGGAACGGACGCAACGCGATCGCGGGACTGTCGATGGGAGCGCAGTCGGCCATGATGCTGGCCGCTCGTAACCCGGATCTCTACTCCGGGGTGGCGTCGTACAGCGGTTGCTTCGCGTCGTCGGAGCCGTTGGGCCAGGCGAGTATTCGCGCGATCGTCGGAGCATTCGGCGGAAATGCCGACAACATGTGGGGCGGCCCGCTCGATCCCGCATGGGTGGAGCACGATTCGGTCGTCAATGCCGAGAGCCTGCGCGGCACCGACGTGTACGTGTCGGTGGGCACAGGAGCGCCGGGGCGGTACGAAAGTTTCGATACCGTAGAAGCTTTGGACGTGGTGGTGATCGGCGGAATCATCGAGGTGGGGGCGAACTACTGCACCCATCGACTGGCCGATCGTCTGAATCAGCTGAACATTCCCGCCACCTTCGACTTCACCGAGACCGGAACCCACTCGTGGCCGTACTGGGTGGACCAGTTGCCCAAGAGTTGGCCGACACTGGCTGGGTCACTCGGGATCTGAGCCGGGCTGTTCGACGAATCCAGCCGCCGCATCGGCTGGAGGACGGTGCGCATCTGTCGCACAATGTGTGCGCGATCACACAAGACCTTCTCGCCTGTCCGGGCGCAGTCTGGACCGGACACGCGACAGGTGCCGCGATCGGCACCCGAGAAGGAGCTTGGAAATATGACCGCAGTTCAAGAATCGGCCGCACCGTCGTTGCCGACCGGCACCGCCACCGAGCTCTACATTGCGGGCCAGTGGCGCGGTGCATCCGACGGAGGCACCTTCACCGACATCAACCCCACCACCGAACAGCCACTGGCCGAGGTAGCTGCTGCCACGGCATCGGACGTCGATGCTGCGGTGCGAGCGGCTCGCGCCCAGCTCGGCGGCGAATGGGGTGCGACGCCCGGAGTGGTCCGCGGTCAGCTGCTCAACCGAATTGCCGATCTGATCGAGCGCGACGGCGATCTCCTCGCTCGCCTCGAAGCCCTCGACGTCGGTAAGCCGGTCGGCCAGCCGGCCATGCTCGACATTCCCAATGCCGCAGCCACTTTCCGACACTTCGCCGGCTGGGCCGACAAGATCACCGGAAGCTCCATCCCGACGGCAGGCTACTTCGGGAAGCCGACGCACTCCTATACCGTTCGTGAGCCCGTTGGTGTGATCGGCATGATCGTCCCCTGGAACACCCCGCTGATGATCGCGGCATGGAAACTCGCGCCTGCGCTGGCCACCGGAAACACCGTCGTTGTCAAGCCACCGGAGGACGCCCCGCTGTCCATCCTGCATCTGGCGCGTCTGATGAACGAGGCAGGTCTACCCGACGGAGTCGTCAACGTCGTTCCAGGTCTAGGTGAAGTGACCGGCGACGCCTTGGTCGGACATCCGGACGTCGACAAGATCAGCTTCACCGGAAGCCCGCGGGTCGGCAAGCTCATCGCGAAGAAAGCTGCCGACACGTTCAAGCGAACAACTCTCGAGCTCGGCGGCAAGTCCCCACAGATCATTCTCGAGGACGCGGATCTCGAAGCGGCGATCAACGGGACCGCGATGGGACTGTTCTTCAATCAGGGCCAGGTGTGCGCCGCCGGCACGCGAGTGCTGGTGCACCGCTCGTTGTACTCGCAGGTGGTCGACGGATTGGCCGCTGCGGCGTCGGCCCAGGTTCTGGGCGATCCTTTCGATTCGTCGACGACGATGGGGGCACTGGTCAACGCGAAGCAGCGGGACAGCGTCCTCGGGTACATCCAGTCCGGACGCGACGGCGGAGCGCGTGTGGCAGCCGGTGGCGGCCGTCCCGACGGTGCCGGGTACTTCGTCGAGCCGACGATCTTCGCCGACGCGAACAACGACATGAAGATCGCCCAGGAGGAGATCTTCGGACCGGTCGGAACGGTGATTCCGTTCGATACGGCCGACGAGGCCATCGCCATCGCCAACGGCACGGTATACGGACTCGCCGCGAGCATCTGGACCCGTGACGTCTCGCGCGCCCACACTCTCGCGGCTCGGGTGCGCTCTGGAGCGGTGTGGGTGAACGGTTGGGCCGCAATCGATCCCGCACTCCCGTGGGGCGGCATGAAGACCAGTGGCACCGGCCGTGAGCTGGGATGGGCCGGCATCGAGGCCAACACCGAGGAGAAGGTCGTCACGATCGTTCTGTAGAGCTTCGCAGGTGAGGAGCTGACGCAGGTGAGCGGAACTTCGTAGCAGGGGTCGAAGTTCCGCTCACCTGGGGTAACGCGGTGTTTACCGAAGGACACGCGATCCGTAACGAACAGGTCGCAAGATTTAGTTCAACGGACGTAGAACAACGTTCGAGCGAATCGGAAGGCGATGATGACGATGCCCGAACCCTAGGTCCGAGCAGGGAGCCGCTACCGTAGGGCTGTGCCGAAGCTCGTGGATCACGACGAACGCCGCCGCGCGATCACCGCGGCAACCTGGCGTTTGATCGCTGCCAAGGGGATCGATGCCGCGAACATGCGGGACATCGCGACCGAGGCGGGATACACGAACGGTGCGCTGAGCCACTACTTCGCGGGCAAGGACGAGATCCTCCGAACTGCATTCGAGCACGTCTTCGAGGCAACGAACCGCCGAATCGACGAAGCTCTCGGTGATGCAACAGGATTTGATGCCCTCCGCATCTTCTGTCGAGAAGTGATGCCGACGACCGCAGAGACGCTGCTCGAGGCGAGAATTGCAGTGTCGCTGTGGCAGCGCGCGATGTACGACGAGCACATGGACGATACGAACCATCGATCCCTGGTGTCGTGGCGGACGCGGATGGCGGAGTTTCTCGAGCAGGCCCGCGCGGAAGGTGACGCCGGCGATTTCGATGTCGATCTCGCCGTCGAAATGTTGCTCAACATGATGATGGGCATGCAGATTCTCGGCGTGCTCACCCCCGATGACACCACTGCCGACCGGCAGTTCGAGATGCTCGACCGGTTCATAGCTCAGCTGTAGCCACCCCGTGTGCGGGCTGCTCGCATCCCTTCCGCAGGTCTTCTTTATTCAACGTCTGTAGAACCAATACCCAACACCGCGAGGAACACCCATGCCAACCCTCACGCCCCACGCAATCGACCACGCCTTGTCCTTGCCCACCGAAGACGAGATCGCCCAGGTTCGCGCCATCGTCGACGCCGCCGGATTCGTCACGGCCGCAACCAGGTTCGTCTACGTCGGACTCGACGAACCGGACAAGGCCGAGTTGTACGTCGCCGAACCGACCACCCGACGTGCCTTTCGGGTGCTGTTGCACGACATCTCTACACCCGATGCCGTCGACCTTCTGGTATCGCTGGACGACCGCGAGGTGATCGCTTCCACTCGGCTCGACGCGATCCGTGACGGCCAGATGCCGGTGCTCGACGAGGAATTCGAGCTCGTCGAAAGTGTGCTCTCCACCGACCCGGACTGGCTCGCCGCGCTGGCTGCCCGTGGACTGGACGTGGCCAACGTTCGAGTTGCGCCGTTGTCTGCCGGGGTGTTCGACTACCCGGGTGAGCATGGTCGACGCATACTGCGCGGCTTGGCATTTCGTCAGGACTACCCCACCGATCATGCCTGGGCACATCCCATCGACGGTCTGGTCGCGTTCGTCGACGTGATGAATCGGACGGTGGACAAGGTCGTCGACCTGGGTGCGGTTCCGATCCCGGAGGAGTCGGGCAATTTCGACGATCTGTCCGTCACCGGCCCGCTGCGTACTACGCAGAAGCCGATCGAGATCACCCAACCCGACGGTCCGAGCTTCACGGTTCGAGGCAATCGCGTCGACTGGGAGAAGTGGTCGTTCAGAGTCGGCTTCGACGTGCGTGAAGGTCTGGTGCTGCACCAGATCGGCTTCGAGGACGGGGGTGCCGTGCGTCCGATCATCCACCGCGCCTCGATCGCAGAAATGGTTGTGCCCTATGGTGATCCGTCGCCGGTACGGTCGTGGCAGAACTACTTCGACACCGGTGAGTACCTGGTGGGACGGTACGCGAACTCACTCGAACTCGGCTGCGACTGCGTCGGAGACATCACGTACTTCGATGCCGTGATCGCCGACGAATTCGGCAATCCGAAAACGCTGACCAATGCCGTGTGCATGCACGAGGAGGACTTCGGGGTGCTGTGGAAGCACACCGATCTGTGGTCGGGCTCGCAGGAGACCCGCCGCCAGCGCCGACTCGTGATCTCCTTCTTCACCACCATCGGCAACTACGACTACGGCTTCTTCTGGTACCTGTACCTCGACGGCACCATCGAATTCGAGGTCAAGGCAACAGGAATCGTGTTCACGTCCGGGCATCCCGGTGGTGACTACCCCTACGCGACAGAGATCGCCCCGGGGCTCGGAGCGCCGTGCCACCAGCACCTGTTCAGTGCGCGACTCGACATGATGGTCGACGGCATCGGCAACTCCGTCGAGGAGATCGAGACCCGCCGAGTGTCGATGGGCCCGGACAACCTGCACGGCAATGCCTTTGCTCTGCAACACACACCGCTCGCCACCGAAGCCGAGGCGCAACGCATCGCCGACGGCAGGGTCGGCCGCGTCTGGCACGTCACCAATCCGACCTCGATGAGCCGGCTCGGAAAGCCCGTCGGATACACGCTGCACCCCGAGGGGCAGCCGCTGCTTCTCGCCGACGACAACTCGTCGATCGCACGACGCGCCACGTTCGCCACCAAGCATCTCTGGGTGACGCAGTTCGATCGGAAAGAACGTTATGCCGCAGGCGATTTCGTCAACCAGCATCATGGGGGAGCGGGTCTGCCCGCGTTCGTCGAAGCAAACCGCAGCCTCGTCGACGAGGACATCGTGCTGTGGCACACCTTCGGGCTCACCCACTTCCCGCGCCCCGAGGACTGGCCGATCATGCCGGTGGACTACACCGGCTTCAAACTGAAGCCTTCAGGATTCTTCGATCGCAACCCCACCCTCGATGTGCCGAGAACCACGTCCGCGCACTGCACCGCCACGAGCTGCGAGAGCGGTGAGCAGAATGTCTGACAGCGAACCGAATTCGACGGCCGGCGCACTGCGTGGATCCATCGGTGTCGTCGGAATCGTGTTCCTGGTCATCGCGGCTGCCGCGCCGCTGACCGCCATCGGCGGGGCTCTGCCGGTCATGATCGCCACCGGCAACGGTGCAGGTGCTCCGCTCGCCTACATCGTCGCGGCGATCGTCCTGCTGATCTTCAGCGTCGGCTACGCGGCCATGAGCCGGCACATGGTGGACACCGGTGCGTTCTACGCCTACGTGGAGAAAGGGCTCGGCCGAACCATGGGCCTCGGTGCTGCGGGTCTGGCGCTGCTGACGTACACCGCTATTCAAGCGGGGATCTACGGCCTCGCCGCGTCGACCGTCGACAGCCTGGTCGTGAAGTACGGCGGATCCGACCTGCCGTGGTGGTTGTGGGCGCTCGGTCTCGTCGCGATCGTGGCGCTGCTCGGCTACCGCAGCATCGATCTCGGTGCCAAGGTGCTCGGGGTGCTGCTGGTGCTCGAGATCGGCATCATCGTGATCCTGTCGGTCGCGGTGTTCGCCAAGGGCGGCGCCGCCGGCATCGACGTCGAATCATTCACTCCCTCGGCCTTCTTCAGCGGATCTCCAGGAATCGCTCTGATGTTCGCCATCGCCTCGTTCATCGGCTTCGAGGCCACCGCGATCTACGGCGAGGAGGCGCGTAACCCCACGCGAACCGTTCCGATCGCGACCTACGCCGCCGTCGTCACCATCGGACTGGTGTACGCGGTGTCGAGTTGGGCCGTCGTGCTCGCCTTCGGCAGTGCGTCCGTCGCGCAGGCCGCTGCCGACGACACCGCGGGGCTGACCTTCGCCGCTGCCGCCCAATACCTGGGGCCCATGTCTGCGGACATCATGGAAATCATGTTGGTCACCAGTCTCTTCGCTGCACTCCTGGCGTTCCACAATGCAATCGGACGGTACGTGTTCGCACTGGCCCGCAAGGGCGTCGCCCCGTCGATGTTGGCACGCACCCACTCTCGGCACGGCTCCCCGCACATGGGATCGCTGTTCCAGACCGTCTCGGCAGTTGTGGTTCTCGTGGTCTTCGCATTGGCAGGTGCAGACCCGGTGTTGGAACTGTTCACCTGGATGTCCGGACTGGCCACCGTGAGCATTCTGGTTCTGATGATCCTCACCGGCTGCGCGATCATCGCGTTCTTCCGTCGATCGACCGTGGATACCCGCACCTGGCACACCGTTGTCGCCCCGGCCCTGGGAACCGTGGGGCTGGTGGCGATCCTGGCCCTCGTGCTGGACAACTTCACGCTGCTCATCGGCGGTTCGGCAGTGCTCGCCGCCCTGCTGTTGATCGTCGTCGCGGCGTCCTTCGCGGGAGGAACAGTGACGGCACGAGTGACCGCACGGAACCCCGCGGACAGCCGCCGAGACCTAGAGCCGACGGGCTGACACCGATGGTCATGACGGTGCTGATGGCACTCGGTGCGGTGGGAGCGGTTCTTCCCCTGATCGGACGCCGCAACCACACGGGGCGGGTCCGGTGGGCTCACCTGTGCATGGGCACCGTCATGGCCGCCATGGTGGTGTTCGGCATGGACCCATCTGTGGCGCTGATATCGATACTCGCTCTCGTTGCGGCTGCCGTCCACGTCACCGCAGACCGGCCGAACAGAACTCGATCGATTCCGTGCGCGGTGGATCTGACCTGCATGGCTGTGTTGTTGATGATGCTGCCGTCCATGCATTCCCACGCGGACCCGCAGGCGTCCACGCGGCACCGGCACGGAGTCGAGACGGATCCGAGGATCATCGCCGCGCTGCTTCTGGTGGCTTGGACGGCCATGACGATCCACCTGTTGGGCACGAGCCCGCCCGGACGACGAGTGACCGCAGGTTCCGCGTTGATGATTCTGGGAATGGCGCCGATGGTCTTCTGACGGCGCTCCGATCGCTCGCTCTCGATGGTGCGCATCTGACCCAGAATGTGTGCGCACAGCGACATGTTTGTGCACGCGGATTCGACCACTGTTGTGTCGACGGTCACAACAGAAAGAGACAGCGCATGTCGACGGATTACATCGTAGTGGGAGCAGGATCAGCCGGGAGCGTCATCGCCAGAAGGCTCCTCGACGCGGGACACACCGTCCACGTGATCGAGGCCGGTCCCGTGGACACCGATCCGGCCATCCACTCACCGCAGGGCTGGCCGACGCTGTTGGGCGGACCGCAGGACTGGGGACTGTTCACGACCCCGCAGAAGCATGCCAACGATCGGCGGATCTTCTGGCCCCGCGGGCGCGTCCTCGGTGGCAGCTCGTCTCTCAACGGAATGATCTACGTCCGGGGGCATTCGAGCGATTACGACGGGTGGGCATCGGCCAGCGGTGACGCCGGATGGTCGTGGGAGAACGTGCTGCCGCTGTTCAAGCGTTCGGAGTCACACGAACTCGGTGCCAACGAGTTCCACGGCGGTGACGGGCCACTGCCGGTGTCGATCATGGGTACCCCGCATCCGCTGGCGGCAGCCTTCGTCGACGCGGCCGTCGAGCACGGGCACAAGCTCATCGACGACTTCAACGCCGACGAGATGGTCGGTGCGGGCTACAACCACACCACCACCCGCGACGGCGAGCGGATGAGCGCGTGGAAGAGCTTCGTCGGACCGGTGCTCGACAACCCTGGACTGACCTTCACCACCGGAGCGCTCGTCCACCGGGTGGTGCTCGAGAACGGCCGAGCGGTGGGAATCGAGTTCAGCCGGGGCGGTTCCGAGCTGGAGCGATCGTTCGCCGATCAAGAGGTGATTCTGTGCGGCGGAGCTCTCGGCTCACCGAAGACGTTGATGCTCAGTGGAATCGGGCCTTCCGGGCACCTGGCCGAACTGGGAATCGACACAGTCGTCGACCTGCCGGGCGTCGGCGAGAACCTGCACGACCATTTGCTGCTGAGCAACATCTACGAGTCGCTCGAGCCGCTCGCCGCCGGCACCAACAATCTGCTCGAGGCGCAGCTGTATGCACGCAGCACCGGATGGTCCGGTGCTGCACCCGATCTGCAGCCCCTGTTCATGCACATTCCGTATCCGGCAGACGGATACCCGGTGCCCGAGAACGGTTACACCATCGCACCTGGGATCGTCGCTCCCCGCTCGCGGGGGACCCTGCGGTTGGCGTCCACGGACCCGAGTGAACTGCCACTGGCGGATCCGAACATCCTGGCCGATCCGTACGACCTCGAAGCGATGGTCGACGCGGTGGAGATCTGCCGCGAGATCGGTGCGTCCGACGCGTTCGCTCCGTGGCGCAAAGCGGAGGTGGTTCCGGGACCGGGTGCGCGTACTCGCGACGACCTACGGGCCTACGTCCGACAGACCGCCGGTACGTACCACCACCAGGTCGGCACCTGCAAGATGGGAGCCGAGTCGGACGCCGATGCCGTTGTCGGAGGAGACCTTCGGGTTCGCGGCGTCGAGGGGCTACGGGTCGCGGACGCGTCGATCATGCCCACGGTGCCGTCGGGCAACACCAACGCGCCGTCGATCATGGTGGGTGAGCGGGCCTCGGATCTGATCCTCGGGAGGTGACTCGTAGTCGGGTGAGGGCGACCTCTGCCCTCACCCGACGCGATACTCGCGCGGCGACACGCCGTACGTCTCCTTGAACAGCTTCGAGAAGTTCGAGGAATCGATCAAACCGTTACGCGCACAGATGGTTCCGATACTGTCTGCGGTGAAGCGTGGATCCCGGAGTTCGCGGTGGCATCGGTCGAGTCGTCGTGATCTGATCCAGCCGGCCACCGTGCGGCCGTCGGACTCGAACAACTTCTGCAAGTAGCGCGTCGAAATATGCAGTCGCGCAGCGATCGACGCCGTGGACAGCGTGGGATCGGACAGTTGCGACTCGACGAGACTCTTGGCCTCGATCAACAGTGTCGAACCCGGTGCTTCGTGGGGAGCTACGTCGTCGAGAGCGGCGCAGAGCAGATCGAGGACAGCGTTCTCCAGCATCGGCGTCGACGGCAGAGTTCCGTCGGCGGCGTTGCGGCGCAAATTGAACAGAAACGGCGAAACAAGCGCGCCGACGCCGTGATCGCCCTCGATACGCCGCGCCGCAACGGTCGTCAACTCACGGGAATCGATGCGCAGCGCGTCGCGCGGGAACATCACCACGAACATCTCGAAGTCCCCGACGAAATGAAGATCGTACGGGGCGCTGGTGTCGTACACCGCGAAGTCGCCCGGCTCCAGCACGGCCTCTCGGTCGTTCTGTACCAGCGTGCCGCGGCCGGTCAACTGCAGGCCGACCTTGATCAGACCGGGATCGGCGCGCTTGATGGTGGCGCGTGTGCGGCGGACGTCCACCTCGCGGCCCGCGACCTCGCTCAGTTGCAGCGAACCCAACGTCGACGACACCAGGGTGCCCTGGAACGGAGACTGCCCGGTGGACACAGCGTCGAGCGGCACGAACGCCGTCGAGACGTTCTCGCGCCATTGCTCGAAATCCTGTGCCACCGGGCTCATGTCATACGGCCGGGCGATTGTCTATCAGCCTGCGGGCCTTACCGATCGAACGCTCCAACGCGGCCTGCGGCAGTACGTCGACGTTCACCGTCACACCGATCCGGTTCTTGACCAGCTTCTGCAGCGTCACGCCCAGAACGGCGTACTGATCGGACGGCACATCGGGTCTGGCCTCCACCCGCACCGTCAGGTTGTCCATTCGGCCTGCGCGATCGAGCACGCACTGGAACTGCGGTGCGAGCGCGGGGACACCCAGGATGAGCTCCTCGATCTGCGTCGGGAACAGGTTGACGCCGCGCAGGATGATCATGTCGTCGGTACGGCCGGTGACCTTCTGCATCCGACGCATCGTGCGGGCCGTGCCCGGCAGCAGACGCGTCAGATCCCGGGTGCGGTACCGCACGATCGGCATCGCTTCCTTGGTCAGGGAAGTGAACACCAATTCACCCTCCTCGCCGTCGGGCAGGACTTCGCCGGTCACCGGGTCGATGATCTCCGGGTAGAAATGATCCTCCCAGATGTGCAGTCCGTCCTTGGTTTCGACGCATTCCATCGCCACACCCGGTCCCATCACCTCGGACAGGCCGTAGATGTCGACGGCATCCATCGCCAGAGTGTTCTCGATTTCGGTGCGCATCTCCTCGGTCCACGGCTCGGCACCGAACACTCCGGTCGTCAGAGACGTCGAGGCGGGGTCGATACCCTTCTTCACCATGGCGTCGACGATCGTCAACATGTAGGACGGGGTGACCAGGATGGCGTCGGGCTCGAAGTCCTGGATCAGTTGGATCTGTCGATCGGTCATGCCACCGGACATCGGAATGACCGTGCAGCCCAGCCGTTCTGCGCCGTAGTGGGCACCGAGGCCGCCGGTGAAGAGCCCGTATCCGTAGGCCACGTGCACCTTGTCGGAGGGCTTGACGCCACCCGCGCGAAGGCTGCGGGCGATGAGATCGGCCCAGTTGTCGATGTCCTTGGCGGTGTAGCCGACGACGGTGGGTCGCCCGGTGGTGCCCGAGGACGCGTGAATGCGTGAGACCTGGTTCTGCGGCACGGCGAACATGCCGAACGGGTAGTTCGCCCGCAGGTCCTGCTTGGACGTGAAGGGGAACTTCGCCAGATCGCTCAGGTCCTTCAGATCGCTGGGATGTACACCGGCATCGTCGAACGCCTTCGTGTAGTGCGCCACGTTGTCGTAGGCGTGCTGCAGCGACCACCGCAGGCGCTCGAGCTGCAGCGTCGAGATCCGGTCGCGGCTGGCGTGCTCGATGTCGGGGCTGTCGGTCGGGGTGGACAAGACGCTGGTCATGATTGCTCTCTCGTGGTCTCAGGCGTCGAAGTCGACGGTGACGGTGTCGCTGACGGGGAAGGTTTGGCAGGTGAGCACGAAGCCGGCGTCGACCTCGTTGTCCTCGAGCGCGTAGTTGCGGCGCATGTCGACCTCGCCGAAGGTCACCTTCGCGCGGCACGTGCCGCACACGCCGCCCTTGCATGCGAACGGCAGATCCGAGCGCAGCTGCTCTGCCGAATCGAGGATCGACTCGTCCTGAGGCAGTGCGCCTTTCACCTCGCGGCCGTCGAGGATGATCGTGACCTCACTGCTGGGCCCGGTGATCCCCGGCTCGCGGTGCGTCTCCTGCGGCGGGGGTACGTCGTCGACGTAGAACAGCTCGGCGTGAACGCTGCTCTTGGCCACGCCCAGGTCTGCGAGGACCTGCTGGGCATCGGTGACCATCCCGAACGGGCCACACAGCCAGAAATGATCGATGTCCGGTGTCGCGACGACGGTGTCGAGTATCTCGCGCAGTCGTTCGGCGTCGAGTCTTCCGCTGAACAGTTCGACCTCGCGCGGCTCCCTGGACAGGACGTGAATGACGTCGAACCGGCTACCGTACTGGTCCTTCAGGTCCGCGATCTCCTCGGCGAACATCACGGTCCGGGTCCGCCGATTGCCGTACAGCAGAACCACTTCGGCGTCCGGGTTGGCAAGAACGGAGGCAGCGATGGACAGCATCGGTGTGATGCCGGAACCGGCCGCGATCAGGACGTGCCTACCGGCCTGGGTGGGATCCGCATGAAAGGTGCCGGTCGGACCCTGGACGTCGATGCGGTCGCCGGCCTTGACCTCGTGGACCAGCCACGAGGAGAACAAACCGTCGCTCACCTCACGGACACCGACGCGGGGACGCGCACCGGCCGGAGCGCAGATGGAGTAGGAGCGGCGATGTTCGACGCCGTCGACGGTGCGGCTGAGCATCAGGGATTGTCCCGGGCGGAAGTCGAATTCGTCCGTGAGGTGGTCGGGCACGTCGAACGTGACGGCTACGGCGTCGTCGCAGAGGGATTCGACGTCAGCAACCGTCAGGGTGTGAAAGGGCTTGTTGCGCAGGTTCTTCAGTTCCGACTCGGCAGTGACGGTCATCAGATTTCCTTCACGTGGTCGAAGGGCTCGAGGCAGTCGTCGCACCGGTACTGGGCTTTGCACAGCGTTGCGCCGAATTCGGATGTGAGATGGGTGTTCGCGGAACCGCACTGGGGGCAGTCGATTCGGCGCGGCTTCACGGTCAGGGTCAACGGAACCGGGCCGGAGGTGCGAGCGGGAGCCGGTCCTGGTGTGGAGTAACCGGTCTCGCGCAGCTTGCGCAGGCCCTCCTCGGAGATCCAATCGGTACTCCACGCGGGGGAGAGGCTGGTGACGATCTCGACATCCGCGTAACCGTGATCCTGGAGCTTGTGGGCGATATCGTCGCGCATCGTCGCCATCGCGGGGCATCCGGAGTACGTCGGAGTGATCGTGACGAGCACACTGCCGTTCTCGCGTACCTCGACGTCGCGCAGGACGCCGAGATCGTCGAGGGTGAGCAGTGGCATCTCGGGGTCCATGACGGTCGCGGCGATCTCGCGTGCGGTTTTCTCGAGTGTGGTCACCAGACTCCCTCCGGATGGGCCCTCGCCACGACCTGCATCTCGGCGATCAGCGGTCCGAACGCCTCGGTGTGGATTCCACGCCGACCGCCTCGGCCGCCGATGGTGCCGACGGACTTGCCCTCGGGTGCATCCAATTCTGCTGCATGCAGTACCTGCGCCAGAACGGAATCGAACTCCTCGCGAACGTCGCGTGGGTCGACGGCGACACCGACCTCAGCCAGCGCGATCTCCTCGTCCGTCGGGACGAACAGTTCGGAGACGTACGGCCAGATGCGCGTCACGGCCTCGTGGACGCGTCGCTTCGATTCGTCGGTTCCGCAACCGAGGGTGACGACCCATCGAGCCGCGTAGTCACGGTGGTAGGTCAGTTCTTTGACGCCCTTGTTCGCGACAGCGGCGAGAACGGGATCGCGGGATTCCTGCAGGCGAGCGAAGACAGCGAGCCGCCACGTCGAGAACACCAGCAGGCGCACCTGAGATTTGGCGAAGTCACCGTTGTCGAGCTCGGTGAGCCGAACGTTGCGGAAGTCGGCGTCGTCGCGGAAGAACGCGAGAGCATCCTCTGCGGGTGCGGGCGAGGTAGCCGAAACGACCGGCACCACCGTCGGATCGGCTTTCGCGGCGCGGGCCAGCAGCAGCCGGGCCTGCCCGAGCAGATCGAGGCCGACATTGGCCAGCGCCACTTCTTCTTCGAGCTCCGGTGCGCGAGTGCTCCACTCGGCGAGGCGCTGCGAGCTGATCAGCGCATCGTCACCGAGCATGAGGCAGTATGCGGCAAGAGCTTTCAGGTCGACGTCGTCGGGAACGGTGGTATCGACGCCGGCGAGCGGATCGTCGAAGCTCGTCCCGAATGCCCACTGCCCGTGCGAGTCCTCGTCGACGAGGCCCTCGTAGGCGCTGTCGTGATCGGTCATGAGTGCTTGTCCTCTTGAAGTATGGGTCTCACATGTGGGGGACGTTGTCGGGGATCTCGTAGAAGGTCGGGTGGCGGTAGACCTTGTCGCCACTCGGTGCGAAGAACGGATCCTTCTCCGACGGCGACGACGCGACGATCGAATTGGACGGAACCACCCAGATGCTGACGCCTTCGTTGCGGCGGGTGTAGACGTCGCGAGCGTGACGAAGTGCCATGTGGTCGTCGGCAGCGTGGAGTGATCCGACGTGCACGTGGTTCAGGCCGCGCTTGCCGCGTAGGAACACCTCGTACAACGGCCAATCGGCCTTGACCGCTTCCCTTTTCGGCTCGACCGGAACACCCTCGGTGGGCACTGCTCCGTGGCCGCCCTCTGCGGTGAACTCGCTCATGATGCTGCGTTCCTTTCGGCAAATGCGGTCGCGGCCTCGCGGACCCAGGCTCCGCCGTCGTGGGCTGCTCGACGGTTCGCAATGCGCTCGACGTTGGAGGCTCCGTTGCCCTTGATCACCTGCATGAACTCGGACCAGTCGGGCTCGCCGAAATCGTGCGACTTGCGCTCCTCGTTCCACTTCAGGTCCGGGTCGGGGAACGTGACTCCGAGTGCCTTCGCCTGCGGGATCGACATGTCGACGAAGCGTTGGCGCAGTTCGTCGTTGGTGTGGCGCTTGATGCCCCACTTCATCGACTGCTCGGTGTTGGGGGACTCGTCGTCCGGCGGGCCGAACATCATCAGTGCCGGCCACCACCAGCGGTTGACGGATTCCTGCACCATGGCGCGCTGTTCGTCGGTGCCGCGCATCATCGTCGCGAGCAGTTCGTAGCCCTGGCGCTGGTGGAACGACTCCTCCTTGCAGACGCGGATCATCGCGCGTGCGTACGGCCCGAAGCTGCTGCGGCACAGGGGAACCTGATTGCAGATCGCCGCACCGTCCACGAGCCAGCCGATGGTACCCACGTCGGCGTACGTCAGGGTGGGGTAGTTGAAGATCGAGGAGTACTTCTGCTTGCCCTCGATGAGCTTGACCGTCAAGTCGGCGCGGTCTGCCCCGAGCGTCTCCGCGGCGGAGTACAGGTAGAGGCCGTGGCCGGCTTCGTCCTGCACCTTTGCCATCAGGATCGCCTTGCGGCGCAGCGACGGCGCGCGGGTGAGCCAGTTGCCCTCCGGCTGCATTCCGATGATCTCGGAGTGCGCATGCTGAGCGATCTGGCGGATGAGCGACTTGCGATAGCCGTCGGGCATCCAGTCGCGGGGCTCGACGCGCTGCTCACGGGCGACGGTGTCGTCGAAGCCGTCCTGCAGCGTCTCGGCGGACAGGGTGTTTGACGTGGTCATAAGTCCTACTTTCATTACCGAATGATCGGTTGGTAACCAGTATGCCCGGAAGTGACCCCGGGCACAAGAGCGGCTTCGCCGCACGTGCGCGAAACTTCGTAGCAGGGGTCGAATTTCCGCTCACATGCCGACGAAGGAGGCTCTTTTCTTGGCAAGGAAGGCATCGACGGCGGCTCTGTGGTCGACGGTCTGGCCCAGAGCGGTCTGTGCCTGCGCCTCGCGGTCCAGTGCGTCGGACAGTCCGGATCGCGCGATCAGCGACTTGACCTGCTTGTAGGCCCTGGTCGGACCGGACGCGAGGGAGGTGGCCAGTGTGCGTGCTGTTTCGAGAACGTCCGCGTCGTCGACGACGCGATGCACCAGGCCCCAGTCGAGGGCCTGGGCGGCTGTGACCTTGTCGCCGAGCAGCATCAGACCCGCCGCCCGACTCGATCCCAGTGCCTCGACCAACGTGTAGCTCAATCCAGAGTCGCTGGCCAGGGCGATACCGGTGAACGCCGTCGCGAACGAGGACTTGGTACCGGCGACTCGGATGTCTCCAGCGAGTGCGATGCCCAGACCTGCGCCGACGCACGCGCCGGGGATGGCCACGACGATCGGCACCTCGAGCGCTGCGAGCCCTCGGATGACCGGGTTGTAGTGCTCACCGACGGTATCCATCGCTGTGGCGGGGTCGGCCTCGAGTGCGGAGACGTGCTCGCCGAGATCCTGGCCGACGCAGAAGTTCTTGCCCTCTGCGGTGATGAGCACCGCGCGCACCTCGGGTACAGCGGCGCTCTGGACCGCCTCCGCCAACGCGAGCTTCGTCGCGACGTCGAGTGCGTTGTGCGCCTCGGGCCGCGCCAGGGTGATGGTCGCCAGGCCGTCGGTGATGTCGAACCGTACCGTCATGTGTTCGTCCAATCGTGAAAGCCGCGACCGGACTTGCGTCCGATGTCGCCGCGAGCAACCATGTCTCGCAACAACTGCGGGGGAGTGAACCTGTCGCCGAGGGTCGACGCCAGGTGTTCTGCGATCGCGAGCCGGACGTCCAACCCGACGAGGTCGGTGGAACGCAGCGGACCCATCGGGTGCTTGTAGCCGAGTTCCATGGCGCGATCGATGGATTCGGCGTCGGCGACGCCCTCCTCCAGCATCCGAATGGCTTCGAGCCCGAGGCAGACGCCGAGCCGGGAGGTCGCAAAGCCGGGGGAGTCGTTGACGAGCACCTCGGTCTTGCCCAGGAGCGACACCCATTGCTGCACCCGCTCCACCACATCCGCAGATGTGGCCGGCGCACGCACGATCTCGACGAGAGTCGACGCCGGAACCGGGTTGAAGAAGTGCATCCCGATGAAGCGACTCGGATCACTGAGTGCTGCGGCGAGTTCGGCGATGGAAATAGAGCTCGTGTTCGACGCGATGACGGTCTGGGGCTCGGCGATCTTGTCGACGAGAGCCAGTACCTCGACCTTGAGCGACGGGATCTCGGGCACCGCTTCGACAATCAGATCGAGGTCGGCCGGGAGATCCGCTGGCCCGGCGACGGTGGAGACCCGAGCAAGAATTGCAGCGGGGTCCTCGCTGAGCTTGCCGCGCTCATGGGCCCGGGCTAGTCCGGTCGAGACTCGGCCGAGGGCTGCTTGTTGGTCGGCTGCTTCGGCGATGACGACGGTGGAACCGAGGGCTGCGAAAACCTGGGCAATACCTGCACCCATGCGGCCGCCACCGACGACGGCCACGTGCGTAGGAACTGTCATTTCTTCTCCAGAAATGCCGTCATGCGGCGTTGTTTGTCTTCGGTCTCGAACAGAACGGCCTGCGCGATGTCGTCGGCCCACGGGTGTGAACCGGGTGCATCGAGGATCTTCTTGGTCAGCTTCAGTGCCAGAGGTGCTTGCTTGGCAATGCGATCCGCCAGTGCGTGCGCTGCGGCCAACGGCTCGTCGACGACGTCCAGCACCAGGCCGGAGCGGAGTGCTACCTGTGCGTCGAGCGTCCGGCCACCGAGAAGTACCTGCTTCGCGACGGAGACTCCCATCAGCGTCGGTAACCGGTAGCTGGCCCCGGCGGCAGCCATGATGCCCAGGCCCGGTTCGGGATTGCCGAACACGGCAGTCGACGACGCGATCCGGATGTCGCAGGCGTAGGACAGCTCGGCTCCACCGCCGAGGGCGTAGCCGCGGACGGCAGCGATCGTCGGCAGGGGGAGTGCGGCGATGCGGTCGAACAGGTTTCGGTTGATACCGCGCAATGCGTCGTCGCGGGTGCGGGCGCGCAGCTGATTGATGTCGGCACCGCCGGCGAAGTGCTCGCCCGCGCCGGTCAGGATGACGATTCTCGGATCCTGCTCCACGAGCCCGCACACCTCGTGCAACTCGCCGATCATCTCGGAATCAATTGCGTTGCGCTGCTTCTCGCGATTCAGAGTGACGACAACGCGGTCCGTCAGCTCCTCGACGACGAGCGTGTTCACGGTGCCTCGATCAACATCGACACGCCTTGCCCGACGCCGACGCACAGGGTCGCGAGCCCGCGGGACGCCTTCTCGCGTTCCATGCGACCCAACAGCGTCAACAGGATTCGGGCACCCGACGAGCCGAGGGGGTGGCCGAGTGCGATCGCCCCGCCGTCGGCGTTGACGATGTCCTCGTTCAGTTTCAACTGACGGATGACGCCGAGGGACTGCGCGGCGAAGGCCTCGTTGAGTTCGACGGCACCGAGGTCATCGACAGACCACCCGGCGCGAGTGAGCGCCTTCTGCGTGGAGGGCACCGGCCCGAGTCCCATGATGTGCGGTGCGATGCCTGCGCTCGCACTGGTGACGATGCGGCCCCGTACCTCGAGGCCGTACTTGTTCACGGCCTCCTCGGAGGCCACGACCAGCGCCGACGCACCGTCGGTGAACGGTGAGGACGTTCCGGCGGTGACGATGCCGTCCTTGCGGAACACGGTCTTCAGCGTTCCGAGCTTCTCGAGCGTGGTTCCGCGTCGCGGCGTCTCGTCCTCGGTGACCACGCCGTTCTTGGTCGTGACGGGCACGATCTCGTCGGCGAAGCGTCCGGCATCCTGGGCGGCGATGGCACGCTGCTGACTGCGGAAGGCGAAGGCATCGGACTCCTCGCGGGTGATGCCCTCGCTGAGCGCGACCTCCTCGGCGGTTTCGCCCATCGACAGGGTGATCTTGGGATCGGTCCCCGCATCGTGCGAGGCGAAGGTCGGATTGGTGAAACGCCAGCCGAGGGAGGTATCGAAGATCTCTCCGGGCTTGGCCCAGGCGGTTCCCGGCTTGGCCATGACCCAGGGCGCGCGGGTCATCGACTCGACGCCACCGGCGACGATGATGTCGGCCTCGCCGCTACGAATGGTGCTCGCGGCGTTGGCCACTGCCGTCAGGCCGCTCGCGCACAGGCGGTTGACGGTATATCCCGGCACCGTGTGGGGGAGTCCTGCGAGCAGAACCGCCATTCTCGCCACGTCTCGATTGTCCTCGCCTGCCTGGTTCGCGGCACCGAGAATCACCTCGTCGATCCGGTCGACGGGCACACCGGCTCGCCGGACTGCCTCGGCGACGACCAGCCCGGCCAGATCGTCGGGACGCACCGAGGCAAGGGCTCCTCCGTAGCGTCCGTGCGGAGTACGTGCGCCGGCCACGAGAAATACTTCGCCCACTGGGATCTCCTTCGTACGGTTGCGTCATTAATAACCGAACATTCGGTCGTTTGGCAAGGTTTGCTGCCCACGGTGCTGTGGAATCCGGCGCCGACTGAGAAGATGTGGCAATGACAACCGCACGCGCGCCGCGCAAGACCGGACAGCCAGGGCGGCCGGGATACGACCTGGACTCGCTGTTGGCAGTGGCGGTCAAGGTCTTCAACGACCGTGGATACGACGGCACCAGCATGGAGGTTCTGGCGAAGCGGCTCGGCATCACCAAGTCCTCGATCTATCACCACGTGTCCGGCAAGTCCGAGTTGCTCGAACTCGCGCTGTCGCGCGCTCTCAATGCTCTGTTCGCCGTGACGACCGAGGATCGGGCGACGACCGGGCGATACATCGACCGCCTCGAATACCTGGTGCGACGCAGTGTGGACATCCTGTGTGCGGAACTGCCCTACGTGACGCTGCTGCTGCGAGTCCGCGGCAACACCGACGTCGAGCGCCGCGCCCTCGCCCGTCGCCGCGAATTCGACTCGTTCGTCACCGGGCTCGTGGTCGCCGCCGCCGAGGAGGGCGACCTTCGTCCAGGGGTGGATCCGGCACTCGCGTCCAAGCTCGTGTTCGGCACGGTCAACTCGCTCATCGAGTGGTATCGCCCGCGCACCGGCGGATCCGTCGAGGAATTGGCCGACGCCGTCGTGGCGCTGACCTTCGACGGGTTGCGCCGCACGTAAATAGGGCCATGCCCCGCCACCGGACCTGAGCGTTCGATATCGACGACCAGGCGCGGCTTTCCGTCGACCGGCTGCGATCGTGAACGCTCAGGTCCGCTC
This sequence comes from Rhodococcus sp. ARC_M5, assembly GCF_022810405.1. Lineage (GTDB taxonomy): Bacteria > Actinomycetota > Actinomycetes > Mycobacteriales > Mycobacteriaceae > Rhodococcoides > Rhodococcoides navarretei. The sequence continues at coordinate 111,005 of NZ_JALGQE010000013.1, read as the reverse complement.
TCGGTCCTTGACATCTCGGCGTCCGACGGCGATGGTAATTACCGACCGAACGTACGGTGAGATGGAGGCGTTGTGAGCAGACTTCTGGAAAGCTATGCCCAGGGAGCGTGGTATTCCGCGACCGACGAGGGAGCGCCGCTGATGAGCGCCGTCGACGGCAGTGAGATCGCCCGGGTGTCGTCCAGCGGTCTCGACGTCGCAGGCATGGTGGACTACGCCCGCACCGTCGGCGGCCCAGCGCTCGCAGCACTGACGTTCCACGAGCGTGCAGCCCTGCTCAAGCAGTTGGGCCTGACGCTGATGGCCGGCAAGGAGGAGTTCTACCAACTCTCCCGACACACCGGAGCCACCACCCGCGATTCCGGAGTCGACATCGACGGCGGATTCGGAACCGTGCTGAGCTATGCGAGCAAGGCCCGACGCGAACTCCCCAACGAGACGGTCTATCTCGACGGTGCCATCGAGCAGCTCGGCAAGAAGGGCACCTTCCTCGGTCAGCACATCTACACCTCGCGGCGCGGTGTCGCCGTGCAGATCAATGCCTTCAACTTCCCCGTCTGGGGCTTCCTCGAGAAGCTGGCACCCGCGTTCATCGCCGGTGTGCCGTCGATCGTCAAGCCCGCCAGCCAAACTGCATACCTCACCGAGCTGGTGTTCCGCCGAATCATCGAGTCGGGATTGCTGCCCGAGGGTTCGGTGCAGTTGCTGTGTGGCAGCGCCCGCGGTGTCCTCGACCACCTCGGCGGCCAGGACTCGGTGGCGTTCACCGGATCCGCCGATACCGCTGCGACCCTGCGCTCACACCCCAACGTCGTCGGCGAGGGACTGCACTTCACGGCCGAGGCGGATTCTCTCAATGCGTCGATACTCGGTTCGGATGTGGCACAGAACGATCCGGAATTCGATCTGTTCGTCAAGGGTGTCTTCACCGAAATGACGTCGAAGGCCGGTCAGAAGTGCACGGCCATTCGCCGTGTGCTGGTGCCGCAAGCCTCGGTCGAGCCTGTCATCGAGGCGCTGAAGGCAAAGCTGGAGAAGGTCGTCGTCGGTGATCCGGCCGACGAGGGCGTCACCATGGGTGCACTCGCCAGCATCGACCAGCGCGACGAAGTCCTCAAATCCATTCGTGGACTTACCAAGTCGGCAACGGTCGTCTTCGGCGACCCGGACGCCGTGGATTCGCGACCCGGCGCGTTCATGGCACCGGTTCTGTTGAAGGCCGGCGACAAGGCCGCACCCGAACCGCACGAGATCGAGGCCTTCGGACCCGTATCGACCGTCATCGGTTACGAGAACACCGCAGATTTGCTCGACCTCGTCGCGCGCGGAAAGGGCTCTCTGGTCGCGTCTCTCGTGACCAAGGACTCTGCGATCGCGCGCGAGATCGTCCTGGGCAGTGCGCCGTACCACGGACGCATCCTGGTCCTGAACTCCGAGGACGCCAAGGAATCGACCGGGCACGGGTCTCCGCTTCCGGTTCTGGTGCACGGCGGGCCCGGTCGCGCAGGCGGCGGCGAAGAACTCGGTGGCATCCGCGGCGTGCTGCACCATATGCAGCGCACCGCAATTCAGGGAACACCGGACGTACTGACGGCCATCGGCAACAAATGGGTGACCGGCGCGAAGCAGACGACCGGCGACGTCCACCCGTTCCGGAAGAACCTCGGTGAACTCGAGCTGGGCGACACCATCATCGGTGGGCCCCGACAGGTGACCCGCGCGGACATCGATCACTTCGCCGAGTTCACCGGCGACACCTTCTACGCGCACACCGATCCCGAGGCGGCAGCGGCCAATCCGCTGTTCGGCGGCATCGTGGCGCACGGCTACCTGGTGGTCTCACTGGCCGCCGGGCTGTTCGTAGACCCGGCACCGGGCCCCGTGCTCGCCAACTTCGGCGTCGACAGCCTGCGATTCCTGACGCCGGTCAAGGCCGAGGATTCGTTGACGGTCACGTTGACGGCCAAGCTCATCACTCCGCGTCAGAGTGCCGACTACGGCGAGGTGCGATGGGACGCAGTGGTCGTCAACCAGGACGGCGATCCCGTCGCCACCTACGATGTTCTCACTCTCGTCGCGAAGCCCGAGGTCGCGTCATGAGCGTGCGAGTGGCCGTCTGTTACGGGATGCCCGAGGACCCTGCGGCATTCGATCGTCACTACGCAGACGTGCACGTGCCCCTCGCGCGTGCAGTTCCAGGGCTGGTCGACTTCACCTGGGGCACGCTCGACTCGCTCGACGATTCACCACCGCCGTACTACGCGATCGCCAGTCTGTACTTCGCGGACGAGGCATCGCTGAAGGCAGGATTGGCCTCGCCCGAGATGACAGCGGCAGGCAAGGATCTGCGCAACTTCGCGACCGGGGGCGTCACGATGTTCACCCAAAACGAGCGATCGGTGTTGCAGCCGTGACCGATTCGTCTATCGCCCGCGAGATGTTCGAGGTCGACGCCGCGTCCCGCAAGCTCGGCATCGAACTGATCGAGCTGTCACCTGGCCATGCGAGGATGTCGATGGTCGTCACCGAGGACATGGTCAACGGGTACGCCATCACCCACGGCGGCTACGTCTTTCTGTTGGCGGACACGACGTTCGCAATGGCTTGTAATTCGCACGACGATTCGGCCGTCGCGGCCCGCTGCGACATCCGCTATCTCCGTCCGACGAAGGTAGGAGATGTGCTCGTCGCCGACGCCGTCGAGCGTGCGAGGTTCGGCCGCAACGGACTGTACGACGTCTCGGTGACGTGCCGAGGCGAGCTGATCGCGGAATTCCGAGGCGACAGTCGCACCATAGCGCGCTAGCGATCCCGCACGTGGAAGTACGGTGAGTCGATGACCACTGCAGATCTCTCGGCGCTGGCAGACGCAACTGCCACGGCAGTGGGCGGCGCAGTGTCGGTGATGGATCCACAGGGCTACGTCGTCGCATACTCGTCCGTTCCAGGCCAGCCGATCGACGACGTGCGGCGCGACGGAATTCTGGGCAAGCAGGTCCCGGCTCGATACATGGTGCACCACATAGATCCGGACTTCCGACGCAGTTCGGCTGTCCACGTGGTCGATGTGGCCGGGGCGCTACCGCGTCTGGCAGTAGCGGTCTCGGCCGACGGCGAGTACCTCGGCTCCATCTGGTGCATCGTGTCCACCGCCCCGTCCGGCCCACCCGATAGTGGGGCGGTGACCGCATTGACTCGCGCGGCCGCTGCTGCGGTGCCATTGCTCCTTGCTCGACGTAGTCCGGCCGGACCCGGTAACCCCAGGGCACGTGCGTTGTTGACCGATCCCGCCGTCGTCACCTCGCCCGGTAGCTGCTTCGCGGTAGTGGCTGCGAGGGTGGACTCGGCGCAACCCGATGTCCTGCTCGTGCAGCTCGGGGGCCTGTTGGAGCTCACGTTCGGCGGTGATGCTGATTCCGGGTTCATCGTCGACGAACACGTCGTGTTCTTCGTCGTGGCGAGGGACGACGACCGCGGTGTCGCCGAGGAGGCCGAGGAGGTCCGACGCCGCGCGGAGGTAGCGTTCGGGGTGCCGGTGACCTTCGCGATCGGCGGTCCGCATGCGCGGCCCGCGGTGGCGCGTAGTCACGCACGCTGGGCACTCGATGCGGTCGAGAATGGGGCGCATACAACGACATTCGAGCAGAGCCGGGTGCCGGTCACCCTGAACAGGGCGACCGATGCGCTGTCGGACGTACCGTTGGCGATTCCGGCCGTCGAACGGATGCTCTCCTCCGACGCTGCCGAAGGTACCGACTACGGCGCGACGGTACTTGCGCTACTTGCGCACGAATCCAATGTCGCCGCAGCGTCGGCATCGCTGTATCTGCACGCCAACACTTTTCGTTACCGGCTGCGGCGAACGAAGGAACTCTTCGATCTCGATCTCGATGATCCCGACACACGATTGCTCGTGTGGATGTCGCTCCGGCTCAGGGCCGGGCGGTGAGGACCTTGCCGGGGTTGAGCAGATAGTGCGGGTCCAGTAGTTCCTTGATGCCACGCTGTAGTTCGGCTGCGACCGAGTCGAGTTCGGTTTCGAGAAGGTCCCGCTTGAGCAGTCCCACTCCGTGCTCGCCGGTGATGGTTCCACCGAGCGAGAGAGCGAAGGCCGCGATCTCGTCGAATGCTCGGTGAGCCTTGGCCAACGAGGACGGGTCGGTCGGATCCACGATGACCGTCGGATGAATGTTGCCGTCGCCGGCATGGCCGACGACTCCGATGACGATGCCCAGCCGATCAGCCACCCGACCCACCTCGTCGATCATCGTAGCGAGTTGCGAAATCGGTACGGACACATCGTCGACCAACGGTGAACCCAGGCGCTCCAGCGCGGGGTAGGCCAGTCGACGGGCCTGAACCAGCTGCTCCGACTCGACCTCGTCCTCGGCGACCGCCACGTCCACTGCACCGGATTCGGTGCACAGCGCGGCGATGGCCTCTAGCTCTTCCACGGCACCCTCGCCGATGTCGGACTGGGCGATCAGCACTGCGGCGGCGTCGGTTCCGAAGTCCATCCGCGCGTAGGCATCGATGGCGGCAATGGTGGTGCGGTCCAACAGCTCGAACAGGCTCGGGGTGATACCTGCCGCACGAATCCGCGACACTGCCTCTCCTGCCGCGACAGTGGACGGGAAGGTAGCGGCCATCGTGAGCGGGGTTGCATTGGGGAAGTCGAGACCGACAGTGGCCTCGGTGATGATGCCGAGGGTTCCTTCCGAACCGACGAACAGGTCCGCAAGAGACAGGCCCGCGACACCTTTGACAGTGCGGCGACCCACGAACGTCGCGCGGCCGTCGGCGAGTACGACACGCAGACCACGCACGAACCGTGCTGTGACGCCGTACTTCACGCAGCAGAGCCCACCTGCGTTGGTGGCGATGTTGCCGCCGATGGTCGACGCCTCCCAGCTGGACGGGTCGGGCAGGTACGTCAAACCCTGTTCTCGGGCAGCGTCTTTCAGTTCCTTGTTCGTCACGCCGGGTTGCACGACGGCGACGCGGTTGACGACGTCGAGCTCGATGATCTTGTTCATGCGGCGGGTGTTGAGTGCGATTGCCCCGGCACTGGAGTTCGCAGCACCCGCCAGACCTGTCAAAGCACCCTGCGGCACCACCGGAATGCGATGCGCGGACGCGATGCTCATGACTGCCCGGACGTCCGACTCGGTGGTAGGAAGTACCGCGGCAAGCGGAAGGGTGGATTCGCAGAGAGCTGCCGCGTCGTGCCGGAAGCTCTCCAGAACGTCCGGGTCGGTTACCACCGCGTCGGCACCGAGGGCGCGCATCAGTTCGTCGATGACCGGCGAATGTAGAACGAGGGTGGTCGGAGCAGTCATGAGTTCGAGTATGACCGGCGTCACTGGCGGTGTCTGCGTCGTTTCGGACGAACACTCGCGCTTCGGTCGGTAGATTTCGACGAACTTGTGGGCGGCCACGCTCGTCATGGCCTGCGCCACCTTGACAAACCATCGTGTCGACGGTCACAGTGATTACCGACCGAATGGACGGTGAGTTATATCCGGTTTTCGGTCGCCGAAATTGTTCGTGTTCCAACCCTATTACCCTGCCTCACGACACTCCGAATCGCCGCTCCTGTATCCGAGCGCCGGAGCCCGAACGAAACGAGACAAGTCGATGTCAACACAGGTCGAGACGCCTACCGGGGTGTCGCGCGAGCATCGCCGCGCCGCGATGGCCAGCATGGTCGGAACCACGGTCGAGTGGTACGACTTCTTCATCTACGCGCAGGCAGCGTCGCTGATCTTCGCCCAATTGTTCTTCGCGCCCATGGGCTCGTCCGGACAGCTCGTCGCCTACGTCACCATCGGCATCAGCTTCATCTTCCGGCCTCTCGGAGCCATCGTCGCGGGCTACTTCGGCGACAAGATCGGCCGCAAGAAAGTCCTCATTGCCACACTCACCCTCATGGGTGCGGCCACCGTCGGAATGGGACTGCTGCCGACCTACGCAACCATCGGCATCTGGGCTCCGATCATTCTGATCGTGCTGCGCATCCTGCAGGGATTCTCCACCGGCGGCGAGTGGGGCGGCGCGGCGCTGATGGCCGTCGAGCATGCACCGAAGGGCAAGCGTGGAATCTACGGTGCCGCAACGCAGATGGGTGTCCCACTCGGCATGCTCATCGCGGTGGGAACTCTGGCGCTGTGCACCGGCCTGCTCAGCGAGGAGCAGTTCGAGGCCTGGGGCTGGCGCATCCCGTTCCTGATCAGCTTCGTGCTGATCCTCGTCGGCTTCTACATCCGACGTCGCGTCGAGGAGACTCCGGTGTTCAAGGAGCTCTCGGAACGCAAGGAGCGCAACCACACTCCGGTTCGCGCACTGTGGCGCACCAACAAGAAGCAGGTCATGCTGGCCGCGCTGTCGTTCATCGGCACCAACGGCAACGGCTACATCATCGTCGGCGGCTTCATCGTCGCGTACTCGACGAGGGAACACGGTCTCGCTCGCGTGGACGTGTTGGTGGCAAGTCTGTTCGCGGCCATCGTCTGGGGAGTGTTCACCCTCCTCGGCGCGCATCTGTCCGATCGCTACGCTCGGACCACCATCATGAACCTCGGAAACGCGGCAATGGTGTTGTGCGCCATCCCGTTCTTCCTGCTGGTCGACACCGGTGAATTGCAGTGGATCTACGTGGCCCTCGGTCTCTTCGCCGTCGGACTTGGACTCTCCTACGGTCCGCAGCCGGCCCTGTACGCCGAAATGTTCCCTGCTGCAGTCCGATTCAGTGGTGCATCCATCGGCTACGCGATCGGCACCGTGCTCGGTGGAGCCTTCGTTCCGACCATCTCCGAGGCACTGTTCAAGGGAACAGGCACCTCGATGTCGATCTCGATCTACCTGATGATCCTGGCGGCGATCTCTTTCGTGGCCACCTCTCGCATCAAGAACAGACGAGACGAGGATTTGAACGTCTGACCCATCGATGACGACAGCCCCGCAACCAGCAGAGGTGCGGGGCTGTCGTCGTATACGTGGCCCCTACGGTGTTCACGCTCTCCAGGAGCTCAACGAACCTGTGGCGCAGTATCTTTGCCCCATCGCTCGAGTGCGACAATTGAGTCACGCAGGGCGAGGCCTCTTTCGGTCAGCGCGTAGGCCCGAGTGTTGTGCCGAAGGGGGAGACGGCTCAACACTCCGGCAGCTTCGAGTTCGCGTAGTCGGGTAGCAAGCATGTTCGTCGGTACGCCCAGGTCGCGCTGCAGATCGCCGTACCGTTGCGGCTCCTCGAGTAGCCGCTCGACAATGAGAAGTGCCCACCGCGCGCCGACGATGTCGAGGGCAGCGGAGAGGTCGCTCATTCGGCCGTATCGGTGTCCGTCTTCATCCAGAACGGCGAGTAGTGGTAGCCGTCGAGGTCGTCGAACTGGCGTTGGTACATGAACGCGTAATCGTCGATGTCTCCGATGCGTCCACCGGCAGCACCGGCGCGCTCGGTGAGCTCGTCGACCGCCTCGCGGCTACCCAGGTCGAACGAGACCGTGACCTTCGACGGGGTGTCGGGTCCGCCGATCAGCTCCTCGGTGCCACCCACGCTCGCATGCATCTCGCGGCTGCCGAGCATGACGTACTGCCCCGGTGTGATGGCGAAGCACGACACGTTGTGGTCGGACATCTCGGGGTTGAGCGTCCAACCGAGGGCTGTGTAGAAGGACGTTGCGCGCTCGACGTTCTCGACGGGGCAGGTGATGAACAGGCTCATGCTCTGATGCTTGCAAAATGCAAGTGCGGCGCAAGGCCCGATCTTGCTGTCTCCAGCTGTGCGCCGAGTCGTAGTGATACCCGACGCCGCCGATACCGCCCGGGAATGGAACTCGAATGACAATCGGTACGGTGAGCGCGCCACGAGTCGACGCTGCACCTCAAAGGCTGATCGACCGAAAGCTCGGGAACCGCAACGGTTCCGGTGCTTTCGTCGTTTCATTCTGCAGGTGACCGCATAGGTGTGTGCAGGACGAGTCAGGTCGGCTCGCCCGCAATGAAATCGGTGCGCAATATATCCATGAAACTGGTGATCATGTAGTTCGGGTGCGCAGTCTTCGAGATGGCGATGGCCGCGGCAGCTGCAGTACGTAAATGTATAGCCGCGGGCAATAGCCCGACCCTCGAGTGCATCTCCGTACAGATCTTGTCAGGCATGTGCGAATCCTTCGCGACCGGAAGGATTCGGCATCGAACCTGGGGTGGTGCACCTATTTCCTTTGCAAGGCTCGAAGAAATTTGCATCAGTTGTATTCGCGGTCCCCCACGCGCTCGAAAAGTGCGCCGACCATTGACGATGTTGCGACATTCTCGATAAGGTTCCTCACCGGCCGCGACGGGGATGATGGTGTGGGGGGGAATCGGGGGCGGGCCTCAGTGGCATGGACTTTCGTCAGCATCGGGAACAGTGAATTTGTAAGACGAGCCTTGTCGAAAGACGTGGCGTCGCGTGGATCGTTTGCCTACTGAGCGCTGAAACTGCAAAGGAAGCCATTGCCTTCACTATTGAGCATTGCCGGTCATTTCTTTCTTCAGATAACAGTTATTCTGCTGATGTACCGTCTCTTGTGGCCACTGTTTCGCAGGTTGGCTCAAGTGCAGGTAGTCGCGATCATGGTTGCCGGATTTGTCCTCGGGCCATCGATTCTGGGCTGGGTCCTGCCGGGCGCACAACAATGGCTGTTCCCCACCACACTGACCATCGGCAGCGAGACCATCGCCCACCCGAATATCGTCGCCATCTATGTGGTGGGTCAATTAGGCCTCGTGCTCTACATGTTCTTGGTGGGGGCCTCCTTCCGAACCGAAATCCTCCGAGACCATGCGCGGCAGGCGGGCGCGACATCGGTCGCGGGTATCGGTGCGCCACTCATTCTCGGTGGTGCTGCGGGATGGTGGTTGGTCAGCCGCGGTGGCTTCTTCACCGACGAGGTGGCCGCCTGGCAGGGGGCATTGTTCCTCGCCTCGGCGGTCGCCATCACCGCCTTTCCGATGCTGGCCTGGATCGTCTACGACTCGGGCCTGGCGAACACCCGACTCGGAACCATGGCGTTGTCGTGTGCTGCCATCGACGATGCGTGTTCCTGGATCCTCCTGGCAACCGTGGTAGCTACCGCGAAGGGCACCCCGCTGGGCGCAGTCGTCGCCGTCGGTGGGGGACTGGCATATCTGCTCTTCATGATCTACGTAAGTCGCCCTCTACTCGCCAAACTCGCGACCTGGACACCGCGCCACGGCGACCGTGGGACCACCGGCGATATGCCGATCACGCACGTGACCGTCGTCCTTCTCGTCGTGTTCGCGGCTAGCTGGTTCACCGATCTGGTCGGGATCTACTCGGTATTCGGTGCATTCATCGCCGGGATCGTGATGCCGCGAGGTCCGCTTCTCGACACGATTCGGAATCGATTCGAGCCGCTGACCGCGTACGTTCTGGTGCCTGCGTTCTTCATCTATTCGGGGCTGAACACCCAGCTGAATCTGATCTTCGACGCCTCGACACTTCTCGTGGCGGCCGTGGTCCTGGTCGTGTCGTTCGCGGTGAAGTTCGGTGCTGTCGGGCTGGCCGCTCGGTGGCAGGGAATGAGTTGGTTCGAGGCCGGTTCGATGGGCGCACTCGCCAATGCCCGGGGACTGATGGAGCTCATCCTGGTGAACATCGGATTCGAGGCGGGAATCATCTCGGCGCGCCTCTACACCGTTTTGGTTCTCATGACCCTGGTCACGACCTTCGTTGCAACCCCATTGCAGCGCCTGTTCGAGCGTCGACTTCACAGGTCGGGGTACATGTTCGGCCCGTCCGGGGAGCAGCCACTGGAAGAGGCGGTGAGTCGACCATGCTGACAAGGTGTGCGCGATTCACCGCCCACGCGCCACGGTCGGTGTTGGTTGCCGCGCTTCTGATCGGCTTCGCCGCCGCGATATTCGGCATCCCGGTTGCGGGACATCTGTCGGCGGGCGGGCAGCGGGATCCGTCGTCGGACTCCTCGCGGGTAGCCGACATTCTGGTCGAGAACTACAGCATCAGCGAGCAGTCGCTGGTATTTGTTCTCAGCAGCGATGAGGGGGCGAGGAGTCCGGCGGTCACCCGGGTTGCGGGCGAACTCGAAAGGGACCTGCTCGGCTCTGGGGTGGTGCTCGATTTCGTCTCCGCCTGGCGAGCTCCACCGCTGCTGGCCTCACGATTGTTCAGCATCGACGGCACATCGGGGTTGATCGTTGCGGGAATTGCCGGGGACGAGGACGAAGCGCAACAGCGCGCGGTCGCGTTGGTTTCGAGCATCGGTCAGGACCGTGATGGGGTCACCGTCCTCGCAGGTGGCCTGGCCGTGGCGTCGGATGAGATAAACGCGACGACACAGCGCGACCTGATAGTCGCCGAATTGATCGCCGTTCCGTTGATCTTCGTGGCGCTGGTGTGGATCTTCGGTGGATTGTATGCGGCGGCGCTTCCCCTTCTGGTCGGGGTTTTCTCGATCCTGTGTTCCCTGTCGATATTGCGCGCACTGACCTCCGTGACCAGTGTGTCGATATTCTCGCTGAATCTGGCGACCGCACTAGGTCTCGGTCTGGCGGTGGACTACTCGCTCCTGATCATCAACAGGTATCGCGAGGAGGTCACCGCCGGACACGGACGTCCGGATGCGCTCGAGCGTGCAATGGCAAGCGCGGGCCGAACCGTGCTGTTTGCGGCCCTCACCGTCGCCCTGTCGCTCGGTTGTATGACGTTGTTCCCCATGTACTTTCTCAGGTCGTTCGCCTATGCAGGTGTGGCGGTTGTGGTGATGAGCGCGGTGGCTGCACTGGTCATCGTGCCCGCAGTCATCACCGTGCTGGGCGACCGTATCGATGCTCTCGACGCACGGACGGCGCTGCGCCGCGTCACGCGCCGGTCGCAGCCGGAACCGGTGGCCATCACCGATACCTTCTTCTATCGTGTCGCACGAAACGCGATGGCGCACGCGGTACCCATCGCAGGAGTTGCGGTGGCGGCGTTGTTGATCCTCGGATTGCCGTTCCTCGACATCAAGCTCGGATTTCCGGACGACCGAGCATTACCGGCGTCGACCTCGGCCCGTCAGGTGGGGGACGAGCTGCGCGCGAACTACGGCGACGACGCGGCGACAACCCTGTATCTGGTGTTGCAGGAGGCGTCGACCCTCACCGACGCAGACTTCGGCGGCTACGCCTCGGGTCTGTCGCGTGTCGCCGATGTCACCGCGGTCTCGGCACCTACCGGCACCTACGTCGGCGGGATCAGAGTCGGGCCCCCGCTCACCGCAACGGGGACGAACGCCGGAACGGCACTTCTCACCGTCCAGACCGGGGCACCACGCTACAGCGAATCTGCGGATGCACAGTTGGATGCCCTACGCGGGGTGCCCGTCCCCGCGGGCGGATCGTCGTTGTTGATCGGTGGCGGAGCGCAGTTGGACCGCGACGCGGTAGCAGGCATCATGTCCCGGCTGCCGTGGGTCATCGGCATCATCGCCCTCGTGACCTTCGTCCTGCTGTTCATGTTGACGGGTTCGGTCTTGTTGCCCATCAAGGCCCTTGTCCTCAACTTCCTTTCGCTGACCGCTACTTTCGGTGCGCTTGTATGGATATTCGGCCAGGGCCACCTCGGCGGCCTGGGCACCACACCCACCGGGGTGATCGCCTCCAACATTCCAGTGTTGATGTTCTGCATCGCATTTGGGCTCTCGATGGATTACGAGGTGTTCTTGATGTCGCGGATACGAGAGTACTGGGCCGCCTCGAGTGGTACTCGCGAAGACAGCTGCGAGGCTATTGCATTGGGGGTCGCTCGAACCGGGCGTGTCATCACAGCAGCCGCGGTGATCTTGTCGATCTCGTTCGCCGCCCTCATCGCCGCGGAGGTGTCGTTCATCCGGATGTTCGGAGTGGGTCTGACCATTGCGATCCTCGTGGACGCCACCGTCATCCGCATGTTGCTGGTGCCGGCATTCATGCGAATCCTCGGCCGCGCGAACTGGTGGGCACCGGCACCGCTCGCGCGGTGGCATGACCGTTTCGCGATGAGGGATGAACCGGCTACCAGCCCATCGGCTCACGCGGGTGTGGACGGGTCTCGCACATAGAGTTTCCGGTCGTGCACCCGAAAATGGCGGTGTGCAATTGCATCGAAGTCGATGTCAACGATGCAAGCAGTGGCGCGGCATGTTCGTCTGGCTCAACGGTTGCCGGGCACGCCCTGAACTCGAGGGGAACTCGCTACTGTGAACGTGTGAATTCGATACCCGTCGCGCAGGCTTCTCAGCACGGTGTTGAAAACCATGGCGGGCACGGTGACTGCCCCCAACTCACGGGCCCTGCCGACGATCGAACGCGGTGTGTCGGGTTGCAGGTAGCCGTGGTAGAGAAATATCCGCTCCGGTTCTGGTTCGAGGAACTTGAACTCGGTACCGAGGGCGAGTATCTGGTCGTAGAGCTTTCCGATGTGCTTGTCGAAGAAAGCTTTGTCCATGAGGTCGCAGATCAGCGTGTGGCGTCCGAAGGCGTCGGTAAGCACGCCGAGGAGGTCGATGACCTCGGCCGCCTCGAGGTACATGAAAACGCCCTCGATGACGACCAGTGTCTCGGCGTCGGGGTCGCATTGTTGCAACGCGATAGGAAGGTCGCCGGCCGAGAAGTCGACGGCGATGCGCCGCAACGGATTCGGGCACGAACTGGTGGGGAGCCGGCTGTTCTTGTGGTCGATGATCGCGGGTTCGTCGAACTCGAACCATCTTCCCCCGGTGAGCCGGTAGGCGCGGCTGTCGAAGCCGGCCCCGATGTTGACGACCTGGATTTCCGGGTCTTTCTGCAGGCGTTCGCCGATGTCGTCCTGAATCATGCGCGCCCGCACCACGTTGCTGACGTTGCGGCGCTTGGTGCCTGCGAATCGCGCCAGGATGGCACGACCCTCGTCGGTCATGAAACCCTCGGCGTAGGTGTCTTCGCAGATCGGGTGTGGAGACGTTGCATCCTGTGCCCGGATACCGCAGCAGAAGAACGCTGTCCTGGAGATCGCGTTGGTCGTCACGTCAGCGTCGATTCATGGATATCGGTTGCGGACGGTAGGCCACGTTCACGAACCCAATCGTGGTGTAGTCGCCCCAGTCGGGTGACGGGTTCGGCGACACCGTCCATGTCGTCGGCTATCGCGCGGGCCGGCAGTGTCGCTTCGAGAGCACCACAGATGGTGGAGATGGCCTGATAGATGCGGGGAGCGAAAACGTAGTCCTCCGGAACTACCATCCGCGAGAGCGGATTGTCGGAGTCGAGGTCGAACAGCCACCGTGCGGTGCGGGCACCGCTCTTCGCGTTGTAGGTGGCGGGCTGAGGTGCCAGCACCACCTCGTAGAGCACCTGCGAATACCACTCGTAGATGTCCTCGGCGGTCAACGGCGATCCAGCGGCGATGAAGCCCGCGGTCACGAGGTCGTTCCGCAGCGAGATGATGTCACCGTCGATCACATTGCGCATGATCGAGACCCACAGCCTGCGCTTGTCCTCGGAAAGCACCTTGACACAGCCGAAGTCGACGAATCCGATCGAACCGTCCGGATGAAACCGGTAATTTCCGGGGTGAGGGTCGGCGTACAACAGGTTGGAATGGCGAAAGTTGCCGTCGCTGAACCGGATCACCACTTCGGCCCAGGTGTTCTTCAGTTCCTGATCTGCCAGTTGCGCTGCTGCCCAGCCCATCCCGTCGAGATAGGTCATGGTCAAGACCCGATCGGTGGAGGCCTCGGGCACGACGTCGGGAACATGAATGAACGGATGCCCGCGGTAGAGGTCCGCGAAAGCGGTGATAGTGGACGCTTCGCGTCGGTAGTCGACCTCCTCGCCGATACGCTCGGCCATCTCGTGCACGAGACTACGGTGATCGAACAGTGTGCTTCCGCCGGACGATGCGGAGGTCGCGAACCGCACCAGGGTCGCCATGAGCTCGGTGTTGGCCAGGTCCTCCCGAATCGCCTGCGCAACACCGGGGTATTGAATTTTCACCGCGACGTCACGACCGTCGTGCAATACCCCGCGGTGGACTTGGCCGATAGACGCTGCGGCGATCGGCTCTTCGTCGAAGTGTACGAACAGGTCTGCGGCCGTGGGGAGTTCAGCGGCCAGGACATCGCGAACCAGTTCGGGTGCCATCGGTGGTGCGTCCGATTGGAGCCGGGTCAGGGCCTCCTGGTAGGGCGATCGTCCGGTCGTCCCGCCGCCGTCCAGGTCGATCATGGACAGTAGTTGCCCGATCTTCATCATGGCGCCTTTGGAGTTTCCGAGAAGGTCGGTGTATCGCGCCGCCGTGCGTTCGTGGAAGCGATCCATCGCACCGGACTCGCCGGTTCTTTCGCGCACTTCCGCGACAAACCGCTCGCCGACGGTGCGCGCCGTCAACCCCGCCAGCGGCAGCGTTCGCTTGAGTCGTCCCTGAACAACGGGGTTCTCTCGATTTGTCATGCACAACTCCAGATTCGGTAAAGTTCAATTTTTGACAATTGCCGTCGCAGTGTTGTGTGGTCGACGCGGTCCAGATTAGCGGAGAATTGGCGAACATCACTGCAATTAATTGATACCACGATACCGATCTGCGGCACCGCTTGACTTCTCCTACGGAGTGGCGTCTTATAGGCGCTGAAGTGCACAATCGAACCTCGGGGGAAGGTATCGTTTTGTCTATTCCAGGCTCTATTCCTGAGTTGAGTCCTTTATCTTTAGCGGTGCGAGCGGGAATTGAAGCATTGCGTACGGCGGATCAGGCCGGGGATGCCGACGCCATGGGCGAGTTGCTTGCACCTGACGTCGTGTGTCGGTCGCCGTTCGCGTCCACCGTTCGTTTCGAGGGCCGGGACGAAGTAGTGGCACTCCACCGCGACGTGTTCGCCATCCTGGAGGATCGCGACTCCGGCGAACCGCTGGTGAACGAGTCGACGGGGAGCTTCAATTTCTCCGGCCGGGTGCGCGGGACGCCGGTGGACGGGATGATTCTTGCGACTTTCGATGAGCGGGGCCAGATTTCGGAGCTCAAGATCTTCATTCGTCCCCTGTTGGCCCTGTCGGCCATGTTCCGTGCGCTACCCCCCAGAGTCTCTCGACGGCGTGGGGGGCCTGTCAAAGCTCGCTTGACGGCGATGGGTGGTTGGCTGTTCGCGCTCATTGCCCGACCGATCGAGAAGCTGGCACCGTTTCTCATTCCCCATTCTGGGGCACTGCCCAACCGGGATGAGTCGTAATTCGGTGTCCAAGCAAATGATGAGTAACAGTATCTGATCTGAACTAACGAAATATCTGAAGCTGTGCACACCGACCAGGGGTCGAGAGGGCAATACGAAAGCGAGTGTCATGCGACTGAGTACCTTTATCAAGCCCTTCACGCACCTCAAGTTGGATTCGTTCAGGGAGCTGTCGAATCAGCGTTTCGGTGCGTTGGACGACAATGATACCGACTGGGATTATTTTCAATTCGTGGTGCAGAAGTTCTTCGAAGGATTATATCTAGCTGTCGATACTAATAGTCAGGAAAAGCTGCTCAGGGAGCTCGACAAGGAAACGATCGAGTATCGAGGGTTCATATACGAGGGTGCCGGGATGGGCCTGATCATGCTCGATTCCTTCCTCCCTTTCAAGAACCGTTTCGATTCGTTCATGCGACTCGCCGGCGCGGAGTACGAACTGCTCGTCCAGATCGGTGCGGGTATGGGGTTCGGGTATCTCGCCAAGGGGATGCCGGTTCGACTGGTGCGACGCGACACGAACAAGTTCGTCGATCGACAGGATCCGATGCAACGCTGGTTGGTCGTCGACGGCTACGGATTTTTCGACGGCATGGTGAACTGGAAGAGGGTCATCACCGAGAGGGAACAGCCCGGTGAACTCGTGGGATACGGCTTGCGGGCTTACGACCAGGGGGTGGGCAGGAGCCTGTGGATCTGCACCGGCGGGCATCCGGGCAGATTTCAGCAATCCATCAAGACGTTCCCGCGTGGGCGCCAGGCTGATCTGTGGGGTGGCATCGGGGAAGGATTGGCCTACGCCGGTGGCGTGGACGACTTCTCGCGGGTCCGTGACCTTGTCAGGGAGGCGGGCGACTTCGCCGATCACTTTGCTGCTGGGGTCGTGGTCGGTGCCGTGGGGCGAGTGCGAGCCGGTGAACGTTCTGCTCATACCGATTTGGCATGCAACGCGATCTGGGAGTGCGATTCGTCGACGCTCGTCGCGAGCGCGGATGCGCGGTGGACCGACGGGTTGGGCAGCGTCGCGGGCGCAGATCTCTACGAGCATTGGCGGGCTGGTCTTCGACGAGAATGGTCGGCCGACCACAAGCATCTGGCCGACCTGCATTCCTCCTGACGGGTTGTGCGTTCGAGTGATTCGAGACGAGTGAAAGGGCATGAAGGTGACCGTGCAATCGGAGTTGTCAGGGCTGTCGAAGGAAGCGCGTGCGGCGCTCGCCGCTCGTATCGCGAAGCATCTGTCGCAATCGGACACACCGCGACCGGATCATGATGTGGTGATCGTGGGCGGTGGTGTAGCGGGTCTGACCTTGGCGTTGGAGATATCTCGTACCCGGCCGACTCGTGTCCTCGTGGTCGACTCGGACACCGGGCCTGCACCTGAGGCCACGCATAGGGTCGGTGAGTCGACAGTCGAGGTTGCGTCGCATTACCTCAGAGAAAAACTGTGCATGGGTGAGCACCTGTCGGCGTCGCAGCTGCCGAAGATGGGCTTGCGAATGTTCTTCTCCGACGGCGTGAACACCGACATAGCGCAGCGGCTGGAGGTCGGCAGCTCGACACGGATTCCCTTCGTCACCTACCAGATCGACCGTGGTCGCCTCGCCAACGAGCTCGCGAGGCGGTGCGCCGCTGATGGTGTCGACATCACCTGTGGGAGGGTGCAGTCGATCGAGCTCGGCGCAGGCAGTCGGCCTCATTCGCTCACTGTCCGCACGGGCGACAGAACATTCACTACAACCGCCACCTGGGTGGTGGACGGATCCGGCCGGAATCGGACGTTGTCCAAGCAGCTCGATCTGCGTCGGTCCAATGAGCACAAATGCAATGCGGTATGGCTCCGCGTGGCTGCAGAGCTGGACATCGGGCAGTGGAGTTCGGATCCCGATTGGCACGCCAGGATCGTCGACGGTGATCGGGCGCTGTCCACGAATCACCTGATGGGGCAGGGTTATTGGGTGTGGATAATCAGGCTGGCCTCTGGGTCGACGAGCATCGGCATCGTCGCCGATCCCGCCTTCCATCAAGCCTCGGCTTTCGACACTCTCCCCAAGGCGACGGCCTGGCTTCGCGAGTACGAGCCGCAATGCGCCGACGCGTTGGCGGAGGTGGAGGACCGGGTCCAGGACTTTCGGGTCATGAAGAATTACAGCCATGGGGCAGCGAAATTCTTCGACGGCAAGGAGCGCTGGTGCTTGACCGGTGATTCCGCGATCTTTCTCGATCCGCTCTACTCCTCCGGATTGGACTTGATCGCCATCGGAAACGGGCTGATCACCGACATGATCGTCCGAGACCTCGACGGCGAGAACGTCATCGGTCGTTCCAAGACCGTGAACACGTTGTTCGGGACTCTCGCCGAGATGTGGTTGGCGATATATCAGGACCAGTACCCGCTGATGGCAGCACCGAAGGTGATGACCTCCAAGATCATCTGGGACGTGGCGCTCTACTGGGGATTTCTGGGCTTCCTCTACGTCAACGACCGGTTCGTCACCGTTGCCGACGACCCGTCGATCGTGCCCGGTCTGGAACGGATGGTGGGTCTGAGTAACCGAATGCAACAATTCTTCCGCGAGTGGGCCGCCATCGAACAAGGTCGGCCGCAGGCCCAGTTCGTCGACGCGTACTCGCCGTTGAACTTCATGCGCGTGCTGCACGCAACGATGATCGACGAAATCCCCGATGTCACTGCCCAGTTCGATACCAATGCCGAGTTGCTCGGCCGAGTCGCTGGGCAACTGGTAGAGCTCATCATCGCTGAGAACTGCAACAGATTCTCCGACGACGCGGTGATGCGCCAAATTCAAGCGTGGCAACAGGATCCGTTGTTGCGAGATGTGCGATCGGTCTATCGACGCCAGCAGGGCGTCAACCCGTTGAGTACTGACTGGATCATTGCTTCGGCCCCAGTGCAGTCATCCACCTAATCGAAGGAGACATCATGCCGGACTCAGCTGGCTCGACCGCCACCGCGGATCCCACTACCGTCGATGTGGCTGTCCTCGGCGGTGGGATATGCGGGCTCACCCTGGCTCTGGAACTGCGCCAGAAGGTGCCGGGATTGTCGGTGACCGTGGTGGAGAAGAGCGTGCACCCGGTCAAAGAAGCAACACACAAGGTCGGCGAGTCGACGGTGGAGATCCAGGCGCACTACCTGCGGGACATCCTCGGACTCGGGGAGCACCTGGAGAGCGATCAGATACGGAAATTCGGCTTGCGCATGTTCTTCACGTACGGCGACAACGAGGATATCGCGAAGCGAGTCGAGTACGGCCAGACGGGTGAGGCACCCCTGGCCACGTATCAGCTCGATCGTGGTCGAATCGAGAACGAGTTGGGTACGCGTATTCAGTCGGCTGGTGCGACTTTCGAGACCGGCACCCGGGTGGTCGACGTCGCGCTCGGCACCGGCGACGAGCCGCACTCGATCACCGTCACCAAGGGTGGGAGCGAGCGCAGGTTGGCTGCCCGATGGGTGATCGACGCCAGTGGGCGTGCGTCCATCCTGAAGCGCCAACTTGGTTTGCAGAAGTCGCTCCCGCACGAGGCCAATTCGAGTTGGTTCAGGCTCGAAGGCCCCGTCGACGTCGACAACTGGTCCGACAATGCGGAATGGCGTGACAAGGTGCCGAGTGGTAAGCGCCGGTTGTCCACCAATCATCTTATGGGCCAGGGATACTGGGTATGGCTGATTCCGCTTGCCTCGGGCTCCACGAGTGTCGGTGTGGTTGCCGACGCCAAGGTCCACCCGTTCACCTCGATCAGTACGTTCGAGAAGACACTCGCCTTCTTGCAGGTACACGAACCGCAGCTGGCCGCGCATATCGTCGCCAATCGCGAGAAGCTCCAGGACTTCCGAGCGATGCGGGACTACGCCTACGGTGCCGAACGCGTGTTCTCCGGTTACCGGTGGTGCCTGACCGGTGAGGCAGGGGTCTCGATCGACCCGCTGTACTCCTCGGGGGGTGATCTGATGGCGATCAGCAACGGTCTCATCACCGACCTCGTCGCGCGTGACCACGCCGGCGAAGACATCGGCCCTCTCGCCGACATCCACGATCAGGTGTACCTACTGGTCAGCGACATGTGGTTACTGATCTACCAGGACCAGTTCGCGGTGATGGGCAATGCGCAGGTCATGGTTGCGAAGGTGTTGTGGGACACGATGATCTACTGGGCGGTTCCCGGCACCATGTACTTTCACGACCAGCTGAGACGTATGTTCCAGAGCCCGCCCATCCTCACCGGACTGGTCCAGATACGTACTCTTCACAGCAGAGTCGAGCAATTCTTCCGCGAGTGGTCGGCGATCGACAATCCGGTTGTCTCCGATCATTTCGCCGATCCGTATCTCTTTTTCGGATTCTTCCTGGAGCTGCACGAGCAGATGGCCACCGACCTCTCCGACGGCGAGTTCGAAGATCAGCTGCTGAAGAATGTCGCACTTCTCGAACAATGTGCCGGACAGCTGGGTGCCACGGTGATGGACAAGCTCAGAGATTCGACCGATCCGGCCGCGACCGCTCAATTGACCCGATGGCGGGCGGACAAGCAACTCGCAGATCTGGTGAACAAATATCGTGTGGGTGCCTACCCGGAGCCAATAGACGGCTCTTGGATCACGTTCGGTGGTCCGCAGGCAAGGGTGCCCGCATGAGCCGAGTCCGATTGCTGCAACTGCGTCGGGGTCGGGTCGAGGAGCTGACCCATTGACGACTGACAAGCTGATCGATCCGGTGGTGCGACCGGGGTCGACGAGCAGCGACAAACGCGCAGAACTGTTGACCGCATTCCGCAGGGTGCACAACAGGTGGTTGGGTGGCCGCGACAACCCCGACGCGGGGCCGTTGATGTTGTGCTTCACCTATGCGGGCGGCAGCACAGGGGCGTTTCGCGGATGGGAAGACATGCTTCCCGTGAACGTGTGCCCGATCGTCCTACCGGGCCGCGACGGTCGCATCGACGAGCCCGCGTACACCAGGTTGAGCCCCCTGATAGCGGACCTGGTCGACAACGTCGGACCGCATGTCACCCCGGACACCGTCTTCTTCGGTCACAGCATGGGGGCACTGGTCGCCTTCGAGTTCACCCGAGAGCTGCGTCGGAGGGGGATGGCAGTTCCGAAGAAGCTGCTTCTTGCGGCTTTTCGTGCGCCGCACCTCGAGAGCGACCGAAAACCTATCCACGGGTGGCCCGACGACGTGTTGCAGGCGGTCCTACACAGGGAAGGTGTCCCCGCGGCGACGCTGACCAACCCACAGATCATGGCGGCGCTCCTGCCGACGCTGCGGGCTGACCTGGAGCTGTGCGAGACCTACGAGTTCGCCGACGAGCCTCCGTTGGAGGTCCCGTTGGCCGTGTTCGGGGGCAGCGATGACGTCCGTGTCCGCCCGCCGATGCTGCGTGGGTGGGATCGGCACACCTCGCAGGGGGCAACACATGTGACCGTGAACGGTCCGCACCTGTTCATCAACGTGTCGCGGGACGAACTCCTTGCGGCAGTCCAGCACGAACTTCACGCGATGGTCGGAGATCACGATGTCAACTGAACCAGCAGCGCGAGCACCCCTGGCCATCGTAGGAATCGGGTGTCGGTTCCCCGGCGGGGCCGACACGCCAGAAGGATTCTGGGACATGATGTGTGGGGGTGTCGACGCCACCGGCATCATTCCTGAAGCGCGATGGAATTCCGCGAAATACTTCGATCCGAATCCGGCCAAGAACGGCAAGATGATCACCGAACGTGGTGGTTTTCTGGACGAGGTCGATCAGTTCGACCCCCAGTTCTTCGGGATCTCGCCCCGGGAGGCGCACTCGCTCGATCCGCAGCAGCGTCTCCTGTTGCGTGCCACCTGGGAGGCGTTCGAGGACGGCGGAATTCGCGCTGAGGATCTGGCCGGACAGCAGGTGGGCGTGTTCATCGGAGGGTTCACCACCGACTACCAACTGCTGCAGAACCACGGCCGGAGCAGTCGTTACCGATTCAAGCCGCACTCTGCCACCGGAATGATGATGACAATGCTGTCGAACCGGATCTCGTACACGTTCGACCTGCGAGGCCCGAGCATGACCGTGGACACCGCATGTTCGAGCTCATTGGTCGCCGTACACCTTGCCGCGCAGAGTATTTGGAACGGTGAGTCCGAGATGGCACTGGCCGGCGGAGTGAACGTCATCATCGGCCCCAACACGTTCGTCGCGGAATCCAAGAGTGGATTCCTCAGCCCCGACGGACGCTGCAAGTCCTTCAGTCGGTCCGCGAACGGATATGCGCGCGGCGAGGGTGGAGCAATAGTGATCATCAAGCCACTGGAGCAGGCGCTCGACGACGGTGATCGAATCTACGCGCAGATCCTGGGCAGCGGCGTGTCACAAGACGGCCGTACCGATGGCATCACGGTTCCCAGCGAAGAAGCCCAGGAGGCAGCGATCACCGCGGCCATCGGACGCGCGGGGGTGGAACCGGCCGACATCGGTTACGTCGAGGCGCACGGAACCGGCACCCCGGTCGGCGATCCCATCGAAGCCCGCGCACTGGCCAAAGCACTGGCCGGCGGCAATCCTCGACGCCGACCGCTGCTGATCGGCTCGGTCAAGACCAACATCGGCCACCTCGAAGCGGGTGCCGGCATAGCAGGACTGATAAAAGCGGCGCTCGTCGTGAAACAGGCGTTCATACCGCCGAATCTCCACCTCGATGCGCTGAACGATCAGATCTCGCTGGGTGAGCTCAACATCGACATCCCGTCCGTCGGCCGCGACTGGCCGACCGGTGACGGCGAACGACTGGCCGGGATCAACTCCTTCGGCTTCGGCGGCACCAATGCGCACGTCGTGCTTGCCCAACCACCCGAGAATGCCGATGCCGGGGCCGAAGAGGATCGGCCGTCGTTCCCGCTGGCGGTTCTACCGATCTCGGCGCGCGCCGACGATGCAGTTGCCGACTCCGCCGGGCAGTTGGCCGAATACCTTCGTGCAACCCCCGACATCACGATGGCCGACCTGGGCTACACCCTCGGTCAGCGGCGATCCCACCTCGGTTACCGGCGAACCCTGGTCGTCGACGGCATCGACGATGCACGGAGTCAGCTCGCAGCAATCGCCGACGGCAGCGACCGAAAGAAGCCCGTGAACGCGGGGAGATCGCGTTCGGACACACCGAAATTGGCTTTTGTCTGTACCGGCATGGGTGCACAGTGGTGGAAGATGTGTCGCGGCTTGCTCGATGTGTATCCCACGTTCACCGCGAGCATCATGCGCAGCGATCGCGCCCTGCAGCCGTATATGGGCTGGTCGTTGATCGACGAACTCCGAGCCGAAGAGTCGCAATCGCGCATGGCGGAACCCAACGTGGCGCAATCGGCCAACTTCGCGATCCAGGTCGCCTTGGCCGAGCAGCTCCGTGAGTTCGGCGTGGTACCCGATGCCGTTATCGGACACAGCGCCGGCGAGGTGGCCGCGCACTACCTCGCGGGCATCCTGACGTTCGAGCAGGCGATCGCGGTGATCCTCCAACGCAGTGAGGCTGCGCAGCGCGTCAAAGGTCTGGGCGGGATGTTGGCGATCGGTCTCAGCGCCGACTCGCTCATGCAAACCATCGATGCCACGACGCGTGAGGAGATGGAGTCTCGGGTCTCGATCGCCGCGATCAACGGCCCGTCGGCCGTGGTTGCCTCAGGCGATCGCGACATCCTCGGCACCATAGCGGCACAGCTGACCGAGGTCGAGATATTCAACCGATTCCTCAACGTCGATGTGCCGTACCACAGCCACTACATGGACCCGCTTCGCGACGATATGCTCACCGCGCTGAGCGACATCTCGCCCGCGCCCGCCAAGATTCCCGTCTACTCGACGGTCACCGGTGAGCTGTTGAACGCGGAGGCTGCGAATGGCGCGTACTGGTGGCAGAACACGCGCTGGACGGTCCTCTTCGAACCGGCGCTCCGTCGGATGCTCGACGACGGCTACACACATTTCGTCGAACTCGGTCCGCACCCGCAGATGGCATCGGCCATCGTCGAGATCGCGGCAGGCCGGGACTCCGAGGTCGTCGTCCTGGCAAGTCAGAAGCGCAACGAGGATGACAGTCGGACGCTGATGGAACTCGTCGGTGACCTGCACTGTCACGGACATCCGATCGCGTGGGATGCGTTCTATCCCAAAGCTCGTGCGCGACTGCTCTCCCTGCCGAGGTACCCATGGCAGGCTAAGAGTTACTGGAACGAGACTCCGGAGACTGTGGAGGAGTTGCATTACAACCCGGTCCATCCGATTCTGGGTCAGCCGGTCCTCGACGTGCACCCGACATGGGAGGCCGAACTCAGCGTGGCGACCCTCCCGTTTCTCGCTGACCACAAGGCGCAGGGCAGCACCCTCGTGCCGGGCACAGCATTCATCGAGATGGCAGTGGCAGCGGGAAAAGAAGCGTTCGGCTCGACCGACTTCTGCGTCGAGAACCTGAACCTGCAGCACGCCGTGATACTCGATCAGACCTGCGACCCGACAGTACGTACCACCCTCGACCGGGCCACCGGCGTGATCGAGTTCGCCGCGATGACGGCCACTACCGGTGGCGACCTGCACTGGGTGATTGCGGCGACAGCAGAGTTGAACACGATCTCCCGAGGGTGCCGTGTCGGTCCGGCTCCGAAGCACCCCGGGGAGAGCGTCGTCATCGAATTCGACGAGTTCTACGCGCGCAGCCGTGCTTTCGGCTTCGAGTACGGCGAGGCATTCCAGTCCGTACGCCGCGTCACCGCAGGGGACGGTTGGGCGACAGGCGAACTCGTCGTCCCCGAATCGATCCATTCGGACCTGGACAGGTACCGGTTCCATCCAGCGCTCATCGATGGTGCGCTGCAGACTCTCCTGGCGATGTCCATCTCCGGGAAAGATCTCGGTACGGAGGCTTTCCTGCCGTCGGGCGTTCGACGAGCCACCGTCCATGGGGCTCCGCAGCAGACCATGACGGTCGAGGTGCGGTTGGTGTCGGTGAGCAGTTCGGTGATCGAAAGTGACATCACCATTTCGAGTCGGACCGGTGAGCTGTTGGTCTCGCTCGAGGGCTTCACCGTTGCGTCACTCAACTCGTCGATCGGTATGTCGCCCGAGCACGTCGACAAGGGTCTGCTCGACGTTCGCTGGGTGGCGGGAGGTGAACTGGACGAGAGCAAAAGCATCGCGGCCAAGGATCTTTCGTGGTTGGTCCTGTCCGATTCCTCTGGCATCGGCTCACTCGTGGCTCGACAACTCCGCGAGAGCGGACAGCGGGTGCGCACGGCCGTTCACCGCGCCGTGGACCGGCTCGTCGAGGTCGACGGTGAGTATCGGATCGATGGCGGTCAGCCGCAGCAGTTCGTCGATCTCATCGACGCGCATGTGCAGATAGAGGGCGACCTCGCGGGCATCGTGAACTGTTGGCCACTGGACGTTCCCGATGCGGCGGACTCGGGGACGGATGGCGCGGCTGAGGCAGGACGGAGGGTCGGTGTTTTCGCGGCCCTCCACCTCGCTGCGGCTATGGCACGGCACGAGACCGTCTGTCCGCGTCTCTATTTGATCACCGCGAATGCGCAGCCGGTGCCGGGAACCGATCGACTTGCCGTCGACCAGGCTCCGCTGTGGGGGCTGGGGCGGGTGATCGGCCACCAGGAACTGACCGACAAGTGGGGCGGTCTGATGGACATCGACGACGCCGACGATCCGGCCCAGACCGCCGAACGACTCTGCAGGCACATCTTGACCGAGGGTGCCGAGGATCAAGTCGCGTTTCGTGGCACCGAGACCTTTGTCCCGCGGCTGTTCCCCATGGATGGGTTGACCAAGGCCTTTCCCACGAAGCTGACGCCGGATGCGACCTATGTGGTCACCGGCGGCTTGGGGGCGCTGGGTCAGGTGGTTGCCAGGTACCTCGCGAAGCGTGGAGCTCGCGATATCGCGCTCTTCAGCCGTACGGAGCTTCCGCCACGCAGCCGATGGTCGGAGATTTCTGTCGACGACGCGCAGTACTCGGTGGTCGACGCGATTCGAGGGATCGAGAAGTTGGGCGTGCACATCACCACGGCAAGTGTCGACATCACCGACCTCGAGCAGGTGCAACGGTGGGCACGTGATCACACTCGACAGGGTGGCCGGCCGGTTCGAGGCGTCATCCACGCCGCTGGCGTTGTCGAGGACCAGCTGTTGGTGAACATGGACGAGGCGTCGTTCGCGAAGGTGCTGGCTCCCAAGATCGACGGTGCCCGCGTCCTGAGTAGCGTCTTCCATGCGAACGACCTGGAATTCTTCGTGATGTTCGGTTCGGCTGGATCGGTTATCGCTTCGCCCGGTCAAGGCAACTATGCCGCCGCGAATTCGTTCCTCGATGTCTTTGCCTGTCAGTTGCGAGCCAAGGGGTTGCCTGCGCTGACAATCGGTTGGGGGCCGTGGTCGGTCGGGATGGTCGAGGAACTGAAACTGGAGAAGATGTACGAGATGCGAGGCGTCGAGCTCATCACCCCCGAGGCCGGCGGCCGGATCCTCGACCGAGTGATGAATCAGGAGGTGCCCACCGTGGTGGCCATCTCCGCGGACTGGGCTCGTCTTCGTAAAACCGGTATGGCCGGTCAGCTGCCTGCGATCTACGCCGAATTGGGGAGGGCCGACGCCCTGAGTGACGATGCGGGCGCTGGGTTCTCGTTACTGGACGTGCTCAAAGGCACGCCGGAGGCCGATCAGCTCGGCGTTGTTGCGGGTTACGTGACCCAGATCGTCGCCGGCGTGTTCGACCTGCCACTCGACGATGTCGGCGGCGACGCGACGATGAATGACCTCGGTCTCGATTCCATGATGGCGATCGAATTGAAGTCCAGGATCGCCGCGGTCATCGCAGTCGACGTGCCGGTGCTGGAACTGCTCAAGGGCATTACGGTGAGCGGGCTGGTCGATCGCATCTTCGCCGAACTCCAGGTCGACGAGGAAACCGGACCGGTGCCGGTCCTCGACGACCGCCCAGAGACGGTCGCCGACGACCACGACGTCGATCGACTCATCGAACAGCTCTCCACGGCCGACCTCCTGGAACTGCTTGCCGACCTCGAGGCAGAGTCCCCTGTTCGACCGAAGTGAGCTGCATTCTCGGCAAGATCAGATCAGCAGTGAGGTCGATTGTTGTTGCGTCCCACCATAACGGGACACGGGGACAGATCGACAGCAATCGATCTCACTGAGTACGAAATGATCGACCTCGTAGTCCACTGAGCTGTCGCGTTCAGCTGTGCGCGTGCAACGGCCGTCCCGACAGCGCCATCATCGCCTCACCGAGTGCTTCGTTCTGCGTGGGGTGTGCATGCACGAAGCCACCGACCTCGGATGGCAGTGCTTCCCATGCCACCGCGAGTTGCGCTTCGCCGATCAGCTCGCCCACGCGGTCACCGACGAGGTGGACGCCGACGACCGGGCCGTCGTCGCGTGCGCGAATCACTTTGACTCCGCCGGCAGTGGACAGGATGCGACTCTTGCCGTTGCCGCCGAGGTCGTAGACCACCGAGGTGACGGTGCCGTACTTCTGCTCCGCGGCCTTCTCAGTGAGGCCGACCGACGCGACCTCGGGGTGCGAATAGGTCACGCGCGGAACGAGATCACCGTCGATACGTGCCGGGGCGAAGCCGGCGATGTGCTCGGCGACAAATATGCCGTGCTGGAAACCGCGGTGAGCCAGCTGATATCCCGCCACGATGTCACCGACGGCATAGACACCGTCTGCGTTTGTGAGCAGGTTGTCGTCCACAGTGACGAAGCCACGTTCGGTGGCGATGCCCTGCTCGGCCAGCCCGAGACCGTCGGTGCGAGGTCCACGACCGACGGAGACGAGCACGAGATCGGCCGAGATGGTGTCGCCGGACGACAATGACACAGAGACTGCGTCGGCGGACTCGGTGACGGTCTCGACCTTGGTTCCGGTACGAATGTCGATGCCGCGCTTGCGTAGTGCCTTGGTCAGCTGCTTCGACGACCATTCGTCTTCACCCGGCACGATACGATCGAGGGCCTCGACGACGGTGACCTTGGCTCCGAAAGAGGCCCAGATACTGGCGAATTCGATACCGATGACCCCGCCGCCGAGCACGACGACCGACTCCGGCACCCGATCCAACGACATCGCCCCGTCGCTGGTGAGCACCCGCGGCCCCAGTTCGATACCGGGAATGGTGCGTGAATACGACCCAGTGGCGAGAACCAGCGAGGCACCGGTGATGTGTCGACCCTCCACCTCGACGGTACGAGGACCGACCACCTGGCCACGACCGGACACGATTTCGATGCCCGGACGCTTCAACAGCCCCTGCAGTCCGGAGTAGAGACCGGCGACCACGTTGCGCTGATAGTCCAGCGCCGCAGGCATATCAACACCCGTCAACGATGCAGTGACGCCGACGTGAGCAGCCCCGCGCACCGCATCGGCAACCTCGGCGGTGTGCAGCAGTGCCTTGGTGGGGATACATCCACGGTGCAGGCAGGTGCCGCCGAGCTTGTCCTCCTCCACCAGTGCAACCGACAGACCGAGCTGCTCGGCCCGCAGGGCGCAGGAGTAGCCGCCGGAGCCGCCGCCGAGGATGAGAACGTCCACGTCACTCATCGGACGGATCCCAATGCCACGACGGGGTTTTCGACGAAATCGGCCACGGTGCGCAAGAACCCGCCCGCCACTCCGCCGTCGCACACGCGGTGGTCGAACGCCAACGACAGCTGTGCGACCTTGCGGACGGCCAATTGGCCGTCGACCACCCACGGGCGGTCGATGATGCGTCCGATGCCCAAGATCGCGGCCTCGGGGTGATTGATGATCGCGGCCGAGCCGTCGACCCCGAATACTCCGTAGTTGTTCAGCGTGAATGTTCCGCCGCTCAGTCGTGCTGCGGGCAAGGAACCGGTTCGCGCCAGCTCGGTCAGCTCGGCCAGCCGCTCGGCGAGTTCCTTCAGATCGGCCTTGTCGGCCTGCGGCACAACAGGAACCATCAATCCGCGATCGGTTTGCGCGGCAATACCGAGTCCGACGTTCTCGTAACGCTGGATCTCGCCCGCCGCAGTATCGACCGTGCTGTTGAGCTCGGGGAACTTGGACAGCGCGATCATCGTCAGCTTTGCCAGCACCGCCAGCAGCGTCACCTTCACGCCGTCGATGGAGGCGTCGAGGTCGCGTCGGGCTTGCAGCAGAGCCGTCGCGTCGACGTCGACCCAGACGGTCGCCTCGGGAATCTCCGAACGACTGCGAGAGAGTTTGTCGGCGATGGTCTTACGAATCCCGGTGATGGGGATTCGCGTGACGCCCTCCGGCGAGGAAGCAACGTTCGAACCGGCCAAGGCGCGCTCGACGTCCGCGCGGGTGATCACGCCGTGGCCGCCGGCGGTATCGATGCTCGCCAGATCGAGCCCACCCTGCAACGCCATGCTCCGAACGATGGGGGAGAGCACCTTCGGTGCACGTGAGCGGAAATTCGTAGCCTGGGTCGAACTTCCGCTCACCTGCGGCGCAGCCGCTCTCTTGTGACGGCCGGTCGGGCCGTGTCCGGTGCCGTAGCCGATCAGCACATTGCCCGAGCCGGCTTTCTCCTCTTCGCGGTAACGCTCATGGGCAGCGGACACATCGGCGACAGCACCGCCGGTGATGCTGATCAGGGGAGCGCCGACGGCCAGCGAGGTGCCCTCGGCCGCATGCAGTTCGCCGACAACGCCCTCGAACGGGCAGGGCACCTCGACAGACGCTTTTGCTGTCTCCACTTCGACGACGACCTGATCGATGGTGACGGTGTCGCCGGGCTTGACCTTCCACTCCACGATCTCGGCCTCGGTCAGTCCTTCACCGAGATCGGGGAGCAGGAATACCTGCATGCTCATACCGTGACCGCCTTGCTGAGGTCGGGAGCATCGTTCCACTGCAATCGGTCCATCGCGTCCAGCACACGATCCGCGGACGGCAGGTGGAAGTGCTCGAGTTTCGGTGCCGGGTAGGGAATGTCGAGTCCGGTCACCCGAAGTACCGGAGCGTGCAGGTGATGGAAGCAACGCTCGGACACCCGCGACGCAATCTCCGCGGCAACACCGGAGAAGCCCTGCGCTTCCTGAATCACGATGCAGCGTCCGGTCTTGCGTACCGAGGCTGCGACGGTCTCGTCGTCGAACGGATTGAGCGATCGTAGGTCGATCACCTCGACGCTACGGCCGTCCTCGGCCGCGAACTCTGCTGCCTGCATGGCGACCGACACGGTGGGGCCGTATGCGAGAAGCGTGACGTCGGTACCGGCGCGGCGCACGACGGCGGTGCCGATCGGCTCGGTCTTGGTCAGCTCGATGTCGTCCTTGGAGAAGTACAGCCGCTTCGGTTCGAGGAAGATCACCGGATCGGGGTCGGCGATGGCGTCACGCATCAGTGAGTACGCGTCGGCGACGGTGGACGGGGAGACGACCTTCAGGCCGGGGGTGTGGGCGTAGTAGGCCTCGGACGAGTCGCAGTGATGCTCGACGCCGCCGATACCGCCTGCGAACGGAATCCGAATGACCATCGGCGCGGTGAGTGAGCCACGAGTTCTGTTGCGCAGCTTGGCAACATGGGAGACGATCTGCTCGAACGCCGGGTAGGCGAAGGCGTCGAACTGCATCTCGACCACGGGCTTGTAGCCCGACATCGCCATTCCGATCGCGAATCCCACGATGCCCGACTCGGCAAGCGGGGTATCGAAGCAGCGGTCGTCGCCGAAGTCTCGGGTCAGGCCGTCGGTGACGCGAAAGACGCCGCCGAGCGTGCCGACGTCCTCGCCGAACACGACGACCTTCTCGTCCTCGGTCAACGCGTCGCGCAGGGCGGCGTTGAGGGCTCCGGCCATGGTCATCGTGGTCATGACAGTTCTCCTGCAGCGATCTCGGCGGCGACCTGATTGCGTTGTTCGGTCAGGCCGGGGGTGGGGGAGGAGTAGACGAACCGGAACAGATCCTCGGGGTCGACGTCCTGCTCGACGTTCATGCCCGCGCGAAGCGCCGCGGCGTCGGCGTCGGCGGATACCGTCATCTGCTCGCGCATCTCGTCGGTGAGCAGACCCTGGGCTTCGAGGTAGGAGTCGAGGCGAGAGAGCGGATCTCGAGCCAACCACCCTTCGACCTCGTCGGCCTTGCGGTAGCGAGTGGCGTCGTCGGCATTGGTGTGGGCATCCATGCGGTAGGTGTGCGCCTCGACCACCACCGGTCCCTTGCCTGCTCGGACGTATTTCACGGCCTCGTCCATCACTGCCATCATCGCGATCGGGTCGTTGCCGTCGACCTGCTCGCTACCGATGCCGTAGCCGACGCCTTTGTGCGACAACGAGGGAGCCGCACTCTGACGCGCGAGGGGAACGCTGATGGCGAAGCCGTTGTTCTGCACCAGGAAGATCACCGGGGCGCGGAACACCGCCGCGAAGTTGAGGGCCTCGTGGAAGTCGCCCTCACTGGTCGCTCCGTCTCCGCAGAACGCGAGGGCGATGGTGTCTCGTCCCTGCTTGGCCTCGGCGTACGCGAAACCGGTCGCGTGCAGCAATTGTGTTGCCAGAGGGGTGCATTGGGGAGCGACCTTGTAGGCGGTCGGGTCGTAACCGCAGTGCCAGTAGCCGGCGAGCATGCCGAGCAACTCCACCTGGTCGACGCCTCGCGCCGCGAGAGCCATCGAGTCACGATACGTCGGGAACATCCAGTCCTGCTCGCCCAGGCAGAGGGCCGCGGCGATCTGACATGCCTCCTGTCCGCGCGAGGACGGATAGACCGCGAGCCGGCCCTGCTTGGTCAATGCCGTTGCCTGCTGGTCGAATCGGCGACCATGCACCATCGAGCGGTACATCTCGAGCAGACGCTCGTTCGACGGGTGTGCGTAGCGGGCGGCACTGTCCACGCCCGTCCCATCGGGTGCGAGGTACTGCACGGGACGGTCGGCAGGCATGAACTGTTGGTAGGACGTTGCCGGAACCTTCTCGACGGTCGTCATGTCGCACTCTCCTGAAATCGGCTTGTACGGCGATTCTGGCCGATTCGGTGAGGAAGAAGTCCTATAGCCGTAGGATTGCAGACATATTGCTGACATTCCAGGTGCGAACTGACTATCTGTCGGGTCGAGGCAAAGAACCACGAGGTAGGAGCGGACGAATGGACGACGTCTCGAGACGTGTGGAATTGGACGACACGGATCGTCGCATCCTCGCCGAGCTGACCTCGGACGGCCGGGTCTCGATGCGGGTGCTGGCCGATCGTCTCAATCTCTCTCGTGCACATACGTATACGCGCGTCGACCATCTGAAGGATGCGGGTGTCATCGAGCGGTTCACCGTGCAGGTCGACCATGCAGCATCCGGACTCGGGACTTCGGCGTTCATCGCGCTGTCCATCCGTCAGGATTCGTGGCGGACCGTGTCCGAGGGGCTGAGGGCGATGGAATTCGTCGACCATTTCAGTTTGCTCGGAGGGGATTTCGACGTGTTGGTACTCATCAGGACTCCCGACAACGAGAGTCTGCGGCAGGTGGTGCTGGAAGGGCTGCAATCGCTCGACGGAGTCCGAGCCACCCGCACGTGGTTGATCTTCGACGAGGACCGAGGCGGTCTGGGACGAACGACGCCGCCCACCGAACGCTGACAGTGGGCGGCGTCGAACAGGTCACGAGTCAGAAGTTGCCGCGAGCGTCCTGCTCGCGCTCGATGGCCTCGAACAGTGCCTTGAAGTTACCGATCCCGAACCCGAGCGAGCCGTGGCGTTCGATGAGCTCGAAGAACACCGTCGGGCGATCCACCAGCGGCTTGGTGAAGATCTGCAGAAGGTAGCCGTCCTCGTCTCGGTCGACGAGAATTCCGCGCTTCTGCAACTCTTCGATCGGCACTCGCACGTTACCGATACGGGCGCGTAATGCGGGATCCTCGTAGTACGAATCGGGAGTGGCGAGGAATTCGACGCCGGCGGCGCGGAGTGCGTCGACCGAGGACAGGATGTCGTTGGTCGCGAGCGCCAGATGTTGTGCGCCCGGGCCGCGGTAGAACTCGAGGTACTCGTCGATCTGGGAGCGCTTCTTGGCGATGGCCGGTTCGTTCAGTGGGAACTTCACGCGGTGGTTGCCGTTGGAGACGACCTTGCTCATCAACGCCGAGTAGTCGGTGGCGATGTCGGCTCCGACGAACTCGGCCATGTTCGTGAAGCCCATGACTCGGTGGTAGAAGTCGACCCACTCGTCCATCTTGCCGAGCTCGACGTTGCCCACCACATGATCGAGAGCCTGGAAGATGCGCCTGGGAGCGCCTTCCGGTCGCTGCAACGTCGACGTCCGCGGTACGTAGCCGGGCAGATAAGTGCCGGTGTAACGCGAGCGATCGACCAAGGTGTGTCGGGTGTCGCCGTAGGTCGCGATGGTCGCGGTGCGGACTGTGCCGTGCTCGTCGGACATGTCGGTCGGCTCGTGCAGTACTCGCGCGCCCTGGGCTCGCGCATGCTCGATGCATCGGTCGACATCGGGAACGGCCAGCGAGATGTCGATGACGCCGTCGCCGTGGCGGGTGTGGTGTGCCACCAGATCACTGTCCGGGTCGACGGCTCCCTTGATGACGAAACGCACTGCAGCGGATTTGAGTACGTATGCGTGGTGGTCACGTTGGCCGGTCGTCGGACCTGAGTACGCAACGAGCTCCATGCCGAACGCGGACTGGAAGAAATGCGCGGTCTGCGTCGCGTTGCCGACCACCCATACGATGGCGTCCCAGCCACTGACGGGAAATGGATCTCGCTTGTCGTCGTAGTCCACCAGTCCGACGAGCTGTCGAAGCTGATCGGCGTCGAGATCGGCCAGTCTTTCGTCGTCGTTGAGGATGTTGTCGAGGCTCATGAGGGCTCCCTGTTGCCGATGCAGTGTCGTGTCGACCAGTTGTTCCGATGAGCAGAACATCTGACAGATGGGCCGTCAATCAATCCCAGTTCTGCTATCTGAGCTGTGCAGATCGAGCAGGTGAATCCAGAGATTGCTATACGATCCGTCTAGAAAAGCATTCGAGTGACGAGGTGCGACATGGAATCCACACTGGACGAGTTGGACCGAGCCTTGCTCACTGCGCTGCAGGACAATTCGAGAATAGGTGTGCTCGAGCTGTCGCGGACGCTCGGCGTCGCACGGGCGACGGTGACGGCGAGGTTGCAGCGGCTGGAGGACAGTGGCGTCATCACCGGCTATCGACCGCGAATCGGTTTGGCTGCAGCGGGTTACGGAGTTCAGGCGTTTGTCACGTTGGAGATTGCACAAGGAGCGCTCGGCGATGTCGTGGCCACTCTGGAGCAGATTCCCGGCGTCTTGGAAGCCTTCGCGACCACAGGTTCGGGAGATGTGCTGTGCCGAGTCGCAGCTGCGTCGCACGACGACTTGCAGCGAACATTGATCGTGCTCAACCAGTCTCGCACGATCGCGCGGTCGACCAGCGTGGTTGTGCTCTCGGAACTGGTCGAGTTCCGAACGATGCCATTGCTGAACACAGCAGAACCCGATCGAAAGCCGAAGGCCCCCGCCTACCGGCCCACTTCTGAGTGAGGTTCGGCAGGCAGGGCCCTTCGGCTCGCCACGTCAAGTGGACGGAGAGCCGACGAGCAGCCGCCCGTCCACGATTTCGACTACTTCGTCCATGTCGGACAGATGTGCGTGGTCGTGGGTGACCACCACGGTCGCGGTGGCGTTGGTGCGGGTCAAGGTGGTGATCACATCGAGAATTGCAGCTCCGCGCTCGTGATCGAGTGCGCTTGTGGGTTCGTCGACCAGCAGTACTGCAGGGTTGCTCATCAAGGCTCGGGCGATATTGACCCGCTGTCGTTGCCCGCCGGAGAGTTGATGCGGCCTCTTGTGCGCGTGATCGCCGAGGCCGACAGCGTCGAGGAGCGTGAGTGCGGACATTTCGGCGTCCCGGGGTGAGTGACTACCGAGGTGGGCGATGACCTGTAACTGCTCGATGGCGGTCAGCGACGGCAACAGGTTGGGCTGTTGAAAGACGGTCCCGACCTTGGTGCGCCGTAGTGTTGTCAATTCTCTGCGAGTCATTGCGGCAGTGGGTGTTCCGTCGATCACGACACGACCGCTGTCAGGGGTGATCAGTGTGGCCGCCACAGCGAGCAAGCTGGACTTGCCGGAGCCGGACGGGCCGATGACGCCGGTCATCGTGCCTTTCTCGACGTGCAGATCGACGCCGTCCAACGCAGTGAGCCGGGCGTCGCCGTCGGGGTAGGTGAGAGTGATACCGGTCAGATGCAGGCTCATCGTGCGCTCCCGAGTGCAGTGAGGGGGTCAACGGAGGTAATTCGATTGATGGACAGAGCCGCGCCGACTGCGCCGAGGGCGACGATGATCAGCGCGGGTAGCACCACGGTGCCGGGGTCCAGGACGAACGGCACAGTGCCGCCGACGAGTGCGCCCACTCCTGCGGCCAGACCCGTCCCGACGACGGTGCCGGCGGTCAGCAGCACGACGGCCTGACCGAGGGCATCTCGGAGCAGGTATGCGGTAGATGCTCCGAGAGCCTTGAGAACTGCGATGTCCCCACTGCGTTGGATGGTCCACACGGTGAAGAACGCCCCGATGACAAGTGCGGAGATCGCGAACAGGAACGCGCGCATCAGTTGCAGCGAACCGTTTTCCGAGCTGTAGGAGCCGACGGCGGACTTGGCGTCCGCGGTGGGCACCGTGTGTGTTCCGATCCGTTCGTCGGCCGCAGCGAGGTCGACATCGGTGTCGGTACTCAATCCGACCACGGTCGCGCGCAGTGGGCCTGCGGGGGCTCCACTGGACATGGTCTGCCATGCCTCCAAGTCCATGAAGATCACCGGGGTGTGGCTGTAGGAGGCGTCGCCGTCGACAGCAGCGACCGTCAGGCGCTGCCCACCGAGGACGAAATCCTCACCGACCCCGAGGTTCAGCTCGTCTGCGGCCGACGTCGACAGCACTGCGCTGCCGGTGCGGATTCGGTCCGATTGCGGCGCCAGAGTGGAGCCCGGCTGCACGCCGAAGGCAGAGATCGCGGCGCTGCGCGAGCCGGCCTCGGCTTTGGTAGTGCTGATGCCGAGTGGTTCCGCTCGCTGTACCCCATCCACTTGTGCCCACTGCTGCCACGTGGATTCGGTGACGGTGCTGTCGGTGAACGACACCGAGTTGCCCTCCGTCGGAGCCGAGAACGTCAGATGGTCAGCAGGCAATTCGGTGATCGCCGACGTGCTTTCTCTTCCCAATCCCGCGGTGAGTCCGGACAACAGACCGACCAACATGGTGATCAGGACGATGACGGTCCCCATCAGAACGAACCGCCCCTTGGCGAATCTGAGGTCTCTCCATGCGACGAACACGTTTTTCTGCCTCTCTTACGGACGTCCGAATCAGGTATCCGGCAACTGCGTTCAACTGTCGCCGCAGCGGGGCTACGCAGGCATCGACCGGGAGAGTGCATCTCGAGAGCCGGAAGGATCAGCGCCCGCTACACCTTTTGGCCGATGTCGGCCGGCTGCGAACCGCATAACCTGGACGTCGTTATGGATCCGTCGTCGCTCACCCCTGTCATGCGCATCCTGCGCGGGTGCCTACATCTGATGCTGGCCGCACTGCTGACGCTGTCGGTCGTGCGAGCGGTCCAGGAGCGCGTACCGCACCTGACTGCGGTCATCGTTCTCGCCGTGGTTCTGGGCATGGTGTACGCGGTGGGGGCAACCTGGCCGAGAGTGCGTCACTCCGGTGCCACTGCCGCGGGATGGCTACTGGCGGTCGGGATGGTGTGGACGGCACTGCTCGTGGTGAGCCCCGAAGCCGTCTATCTCGCGTTCCCGTTGTTCTTCCTCCAGCTCCATCTACTGCCGACGACGTGGGGCCTGACGGCGGTTGTCTGGACCACCCTCACGGCGATCGCTGGATTCTGCTGGCATCGAGGAGGTTTCGCGGTCGGAGCGGTAGTGGGCCCGTCGCTCGGTGCCGCGGTTGCCATCGCCGTTGTTCTCGGCTACCAAGCGCTCTACCGCGAGAGCGAACAGCGGCGCGCGCTCATCGAGGAGCTGACCGCCGCTCGCGGAGAGCTGGCAGCGGCGGAGCGCGAAGCCGGGGTGCTCGCCGAACGTGAACGACTGGCCCGAGAAATCCACGACACCCTGGCTCAGGGGCTGTCGAGTATCCACTTGCTGCTCCGCGCGACGGAACGTCTGCTCCCCGAGCGTGCGGAGGAGGCGAACACGCATGTCGTACAGGCCCGTGAGACGGCGTCGAGCAACCTCGAGGAGGCACGGCGCTTCGTTCGTGCGCTGAGCCCGCCGGATCTGGAGAACGGTTCACTGCCTTCGGCGTTGGAACGATTGTGCGCCAGCACCTCTGCGGCTACCGGACCAGCGGTCGATTGGCAGTTGTCGGGTGTTCCGGTACCCCTCCGGACAGCACACGAGGTCGCGCTGCTGCGCATCGCTCAGTCTGCTCTGGCGAACGCCACGCAGCATGCCGATGCCACCCGGGTGGCGGTCACCCTGAGCTTCATGGACACCGAGGTGGCTCTCGATATCGTCGACGACGGTGTCGGCTTCGATCCCGACACCGTCAGCAGCGGGGATCGCGGTTTCGGGCTACCGGGAATGAGGTCACGTGCTCGCTCACTGCAGGGCACCCTCGTGGTGGAATCGAGACCGGGCCTGGGCACCGCCGTCGCCGTCACTGTGCCATTGGAGGTGCGAACATGATCCGTCTTCTGATGGCCGACGACCATCCGATCGTTCGCGCAGGGTTGCGCGCGGTACTCGAGACCGAGCCGGACTTCGTGATCATCGCCGAGGCGACGACTGCCGAGCAGGCGATCGGACTCTCCGCCGAACTCGAGATCGACGTGGTCCTCATGGACCTGCAGTTCGGTCCCGGTATGCACGGCGTCGACGCCATTGCCGCCATTGCTTCCTCTCCCGGCGCACCGCACGTACTGGTGCTGACGACCTACGACACCGACGCCGACATCCTCGCCGCCATCGAAGCGGGCGCCGTGGGCTACCTACTCAAAGACGCACCGCCCGATGATCTTTGCGCAGCGGTGCGCACTGCAGCAGCGGGAGGGTCGGCGCTCGCGCCTGCCGTTGCATCTCGACTGATGGACCGGATGCGGACACCCGGCAGCACACTGACGTTGCGTGAGATCGAAGTGCTGCAGTTGGTGGCAGACGGCCATTCGAACGTGCAGATCAGTCGACGGCTGTTCCTGAGCCAGGCCACCGTCAAATCCCATCTGGCCCACATCTACACGAAGTTGGGCGTGGATTCACGAACCTCTGCCGTGGCATCGGCGGCGTCCAAGGGGTTGATCCGGCATGGACAACATTGAATTGGGCTCGTCCTCGCGGACCGGAGGGGTGATCGAGATGTCCCCGCGCCGCAACTTTGTGCCGTGGGTGCGCTGGGTGCCCGTGGCCTTGGTGCCGCTGCTGCTGCTGGCCAGCAATTTTCCAGGCGAGTACCGAGTGCCTCTCTGGTATTGGTCGATGGCGCTTGCGGCTGCGATCGTCTTTCTGTGGGGCGGCCGTTGGCCGCTGCCGGTCTCGCTTGTGCTGTCGGCGCTGGCGGTGCCGATGTTCCTCACTGACGCGTGGGGGCTGTCGGAGCTGGTTCCCTATCTCGGCGCGGCCGGTGTGGCCGAGGTAGCGATGCTTTCGACACGGTCCGCTCCGGTGGTCGTGGCCAGTGTGTCGTGGACGGCAGCGGTTCTGTGGGGGATTGCCGCCGGCGACTCCTCGACCTTCTGGCGTCCTGCCACTGCGGTCGAGACTCTCGCCGTTGTCGGTCTGCCGTTGTTGTTCGGGCTGTATCTGCGGGCCCAGCGCCGCTTGGCCGCCACGTACCGGGCGCGAGCCGCCGACGCCGACATGCGAAGGCTGGAGGATTCGGCGCGGGCCCGCTTGGCCGAGCGCGCCGCGCTGGCCCGAGAGTTGCACGATCTGGTGGCCCATCACATGGCGTCGATCGTGTTGCGGATCGGTGTCGCGAAGCATGTCGTGGCGGAGGCGGACCCGCGCGTTCGAAGTGTGCTCGACGACGTCCACGACACGGCTTCGGGTGCTCTGGACGACATCCGCCGACTTCTCGTAGCGCTTCGGGATCCCTCGCCCGGAGAGGTTTCGTTGGTGGAGACAGATGCTGTGTCCACCGAGATCGCTGCAGCAATCGAGCGCACCCGCGCCACGGGAATCACCGTCGACGCCGAGGTGGATACCGACCTCGGCGAGCTGGACACGATCGGAAGGCTCACCCTGCTCCGGGTCGTTCAGGAGTCGTTGACCAATGTCATGAAGCACGCGGATCCTGCCCAACCCGTGACTGTCTCGGTCGTCCGCGAGCACGGCGGCGTGATCGCGTGCGTAATCAGCTGTCTCGACGACCCTGCCGGGGCCGTCGACCCTGCCGGGCACGGATTGACGGGAATGGCAGAGCGTGTCGCGCTCGCCGGGGGCAAGCTCGAGGTCGGAGCCGAGGACGGCAGCTGGTCCGTCCGTGCCGCGCTCACCATGTCCGACGGCGAGCGTGGACGATGATTCGCCTACTCATCGTCGACGATCAGCGCCTGGTCCGGGCAGGGCTGCGGATGCTCTGTGAGTCGACCGAGGATATCGAAGTCGTCGGCGAAGGTGCCAACGGCGCGGAGGCAATTCGTCTGGCCGCCGAGATGTCACCGGATGTCATCCTCATGGATCTGAGGATGCCGGGCCTCGACGGAATCGAGGCCACCAGAGCGATCCTGAATTCCGGATCAGCACCGAAGGTGCTGGTGCTCACCACTTTCGACGACGACGATCATCTCTACCCGGCTCTTGCGGCGGGCGCAGCGGGATTCCTCGTCAAGGACACCGAACCGGCCGAACTGTTGGACGCCATCCGTCGCGTCGCCGACGGCGAACTCCCGTTCTCCCCATTCCTGTTGCGAAGGCTGGTGAACCGGGCAGTCGAGGAGGGACGCGCCGTCGAGCGCACCGAGAACGTCGAGCTGAGCCCGCGGGAGATCGAGGTTCTCAGGCTTGTCAGTGAGGGCTTGGGAAATCAGGAGATCGCGGACTGTCTGCATCTGGGGGTCTCGACGGTCAAGACACACGTGGCTAATTTGATGGCAAAGACCGAGTGCAACAACAGAGTTCGCCTGGCCGTGTGGGCGTATCGGCGCGGCTGACATCGGCAGTGCCCGATCGGTCGACGGCGCTCAATGGCCGCCGTGCTGCATGGGTGTTTCTGCAGGCATTTGCATCGGGGTTGCAGTCTCGTTCGGTCCGAGGACCAGAAATTGGCCCATCATGCCCTGGTCCTCGTGCCTCATCAGGTGGCAGTGGAACATGTACGAAAACGTCGGGTCCGTGTACTCGGTGAACCGCAGTATCAACCGGATCGTGGTGCCGGGAGGAACGTAGATCGTGTCCTTCCACCCCGCCAGCGCAGGCACCGGTTTCTCACCGTTCACAGCGAGGACTTGGAACTGGACATCGTGCACGTGGAAGTTGTGCGGCCAGTTGTCTGCGTTGTGGATCGTCCACACCTCGGTGGTGTCGACGGCCGAGGTGAAATCGACGCGATTCATGTCCATCTGCTCGCCGTTGATCATGAACCACTGCAGGTCGAAGCGACGCTCGGCGACTGCGGTGGCCGGGTCGAGGCGGGGAATGTCGGCGAGCACAGCCGGCAACGCCGGGGATCGTTCGGGGGTGGGGACCGGTCGGAGCTCGAGAACGTCGAAGGAATCGGTGAGTCCGTACTCCGACGCGGTGTCGCGGTCGATTCCTGGTTGATCGTCGAACGAGAACGCGCGCAACATCATCGGAGAACCACCGCCCGCCGCAACGACGATCTCGACTCGTTCTCCGGGGCTGAGCGTGATGCGGCTCAGCGGCAGCGGCTCGGTGAGCAGTCCACCGTCGCTGGCCACCATCGTGAAATCGCGGTCGTCAGCGAATCCCAGGTTGTACAGCCGCCCTCCGGACCCGTTCAGGATTCGCAGTCGCACCAGTTCGGTGCTCACCTGCACGTGCGCGCCGGCGATTCCATTCGTGATGATCGTGTCGCCGAGCAGGCCTGCATCGGTCGGGTCGGACTCGTCGAGAGCACCGTCTGCAGTGAACCGGCGATCCTGGATGATCAGTGGGAAGTCGTCCACACCATAGGTTTTCGGCAGATCGAGAGAGTCGGTGTCCTCGTCGTCGACCAAAAAGATTCCTGACAAACCCCGGTAGGCATGTTTTTCGGTGGCACCGTGTGGGTGGGGGTGGTACCACAGCGTTGCCGCCGGCTGGTTCACCGTCCACGTCGGCTCCCAGCGTCCACCCGGTGTGATGGTCTGGTGGGGTCCGCCGTCGTATCGCGCCGGGACGTGCATGCCGTGCCAGTGCACGGTGGTGTCCTCCGGCACGGAGTTGTCGATAGTGAACGCGATCGTTTCGCCGCGCCGGGCCCGAATGGTCGGCCCCAGGATCGAACCGTTGAAACCCCATGTCGGAGTCTGCACGCCCGGCAACATCTCGGTGCTGCCGGCCTGTGCGGTGAGCGTGAAGTGGCGGACACCGGCGGCATCGACGCTGGAGTCCGCCAGGGGCGGCACCGGTAGTGGCCGGCGACCGCCACTCGACGTCGTGGCCTCGACTCCGGAAGAGGCGGACCCCGGAGTCGACCGATTCGCAGCACATCCCGCCGACATGACAATCGGCGCAGACACCAAACCCGCCAACAAGGTTCGTCGACTCAGCGTGTTTCGGACCATGACGTTCACTGCACTCCCGGGTTTCTTGCGATGTTCGATTACTGCGCGACACATGCAAGTTTCCGGGCTACGGGGATCACGGGCATCCACCCGAGGGTCACGGATTTCGAAAAAGAAATCCACCGCTGGGGCCTACCGCGACCTACTGGGTTGTGGTAGGCGTCTCGACTGCTGTCAGGCCGACAAGATCCGGCCACAGACGTCCCCGAAGCCGATGCGCGATCCGTTCGGCCCCGGAGCGCTGGCGGCAATGACCACCTCGTCGCCGTCTTCGAGGAACGTTCGAGTGTCGGCACCGAGCGACACCGGTTCCGCTCCACCCCAGGTCAATTCGATGAACGCGCCGCGCTGGTTCTTCTCCGGCCCGGAGATGGTGCCCGAGGCGAACAGATCACCGGTTCGCGATGTCGCACCGTTGACGGTCTCGTGCGCCAGCATCTGAGCAGGCGACCAGTACATCGCACTATAGGGCGGGTGGGACACGACGTGGCCGTTCCACGAGACCGTCAGGTCGATATCGAGAGCCCAGGAACGGGATTCGCGAAGGTACTCGAGCGGCTCGGGATCCTGAACCGGCGTAGAGGTTCGCGCCTGCTCCAGAGCGAGCAGCGGAACCACCCAGGGCGAGATGGACGTCGCGAAACTCTTGCCGAGGTTCGGCCCCAGCGGCACGTACTCCCAAGCCTGAATGTCGCGAGCCGACCAGTCGTTGACGATGACGGCTCCGAACACGTGCTCGGAGAACTCATCCGGTGATATCGGACCATCCGCCGGAACGCCGACGACGAAGCCCATCTCGGCTTCGATGTCCAGTCGCCGACTCGGACCGAACGTTGGCGACGGCTCGTCGGGTGCCTTGCGTTGCCCGCGAGGCCGGGTGATGTCGGTGCCGGAGACGACAACCGTGCCTGCCCGTCCGTGATACGCAACGGGCAGGTGCTTCCAATTCGGTAGCAGCGGTTCGGCATCGGGACGAAAGAGCCGGCCGAGGTTGGCTGCGTGGTGCTCGGAGGCGTAGAAGTCCACGTAGTCGGCCACCTCGAACGGCAGGTGCATCGTGACATCGGAAACCGAGACGATCGATTCCGCGGGGGTCTGGCCACTGACGATCATGTCGGTGACGGCCGTGCGTACCTCGACCCAGCGGCTTCGTCCGCGGGCCATGAATGCATTGAGGCTGGATGAGGAAAAATCGGGATCATTCAAAGCTGCAGAAAGATCGATCACATTGTCGCCGTAGCGAACTCCGACATGAGCGTCCGTGCCTGGAGTGCTGAAGATGCCGTAAGGGAGGTTGTGGATTCCGAACTCGGAATCGGCGGGAATGTCGATGTGCGTCATGAACGGCGCGCTCCTTGGTTCACTGAGGTGGGACGAGTCCGAGGCGGACGAGATCGTCCAGGGGTTCGCGGATGCTGCAGGTGCCGAAGGAGGCGAACGCGCGCTGTCCCTCGATCCCGGCGACGAGCCCGGCGAGGACGTCGGCGTCCCGGATCGCCAGGATCTTCTCGAGCTCACCGACGCGTGCGCCGCTGTGGGCGGCCTGCGCCGCAAGGATCACGTTGAGGAAACCGTGCTGCTCGAACCCGTTGTGGGGATCGGTATTACGGGCGGCATGGTGCAGACCCGCGGTGGCTTTGAAGTGGACCTCGCGCTGTGCCGCCTCGTAGATGGACGCGGCGAGCTCCTGCTCGTTCGGATACTGGTCGGCCGTGACGCCGCCGGTCCTGAATTTGGCGCGATACCCGAACTCGTCGACGGCGTCGAAGATGTCGTCGCGTCGGGAGTCTCGGGGAATTTCCACATAGATGTCGATGTCCTGGGTGATGGTGCGCAAGGCGTCGATGTTCGTGCCTTCGGGGACGGCCACTTCGACGGCAACGACCGTCACGCCGGCTGTGCGGTCGGCTACCCGCAGGCCTGCCTCCACGCTGCCCGGACCGGCAGGTGCGGTCAACGCCACCTCCATCCGAGCACCCAGGTCCAGCTTGTTCACCCGATCCATCGGCACGACCAGCGGGCCGACAAGGTCTGCGAACGCGCCGGCTCGGTACTCGAGGTGTTGTGCCGCAGCAGCATCGAGCGGTGCGTTACCGGGTGGAAAGATGGCGGCGTCGTCGCACAGGCGATGGAAGAACTTCGGGATCATCGGTTCGGTCCCCGGCCGGCCCACGTCCACGCGTATCCAGCGTCCTCGCACGCGAGTGCACCCTCGCCGAGTTCGAGCGGGCGGAAGGTATCGACCATGACGGCCAGTTCGTCGAAGAACTCGGCACCGATACTGCGTTCGTACGCTCCTGGTTGCGGCCCGTGAGCATGTCCGCCCGGATGTACCGAGATCGAACCCTGTCCGATGCCGGAGCCCTTGCGGGCCTCGTAGTCTCCGCCGACGTAGAACATGATCTCGTCGGAGTCGACGTTGGAGTGGTAGTACGGCACCGGGATTGCCAGTGGGTGGTAGTCGACCTTGCGCGGAACGAAATTACAGATCACGAAGTTGGCCCCCTCGAATGCCTGATGTGCCGGCGGTGGTTGATGCACACGGCCGGTGAGTGGTTCGTAGTCGGAGATGTTGAACGTGTACGGGTACAGGCAGCCGTCCCACCCCACCACGTCGAACGGGTGGTTGGGGTAGACGAACCGGGTTCCGACGATGCCCGTCGAACCGCGGTGCTTGACAAGCACTTCCACGTCGTTGCCGTCGGTGGGTAGAGGCTCGGTGGGGCCGTGCAGATCGCGTTCACAGTAGGGAGCGTTCTCGAGCAACTGGCCGTACTTCGACAGGAAGCGCTTCGGCGGCGCGATGTGACTGTTGGCCTCGACGGCATAGGCGCGCAGGGTGCCGTCGGGAATCCAGCGGTGCGTAGTCGCGCGCGGAATGAGCACGTAGTCACCCTGCCGTGCCTGCAGCGCCCCGAATACCGTTTCCACGGTGGCAGAACCGGATTCGATGTAGACCATTTCGTCGCCGATCGAATTGCGATACAGCGGTGAGGTTTTCGAGGCAACGACGTAGGACAGTCTGACGTCGGCATTGCCGAGGACGAGGCGTCGTCCGGTGACCACGTCGGTGTCGGCAACAACGGACTCCGGAAACAGGTCGTGCAATTTCAGATGTCGGGGCTTGAGCGGATGATTAGGAGTGGTCGATTGATCGGGGAGGTCCCAGACCGTGGCGTCGACGATGGCCGACGGTATGTGGCGGTGGTACAGCAGGGACGAGTCCGAGGAGAAGCCCTCTTCGCCCATCAGCTCCTCGTAGTAGAGGTTGCCGTCCGGCGTTCGGTGCTGGGTGTGCCGCTTCGGCGGTATCGATCCGAGCTGCCGGTAGTAGGCCACGTCATCGCTCCTGTGCTCTGTTCAGGCTTGTAATAAATACATTAACTACTTTGACGTGATCTACGCAACCATCAGTTGCGTCCCCGGACGTCGAACTGGCTGCGGTGAGTGATGAGTTTGGTCAACAGCATCACCAGGATCCGCTGTTCGGGTTCGGTGAGCGCACTGGCCCACGCGTTCTCCCGTTCGTTCTGTTCGGCGAACGCCTCGACCATCTCGTCGTGCCCCTGCGCGGTGAGGGCAAGGCGCACCGAACGCCCGTCCTTCTCGTCGGGCGTACTGGCGAGCAGGCCGCCGGTGATGAGTGTCTTGGACAGGTTCGACACGGCCGCGCGGCTCATACCGGTCAGTTCGGCGGCTCGTCGGGGTTCGATCGGGCCCGCCAGCCACGTGACGAACATCAGTCGGAACGACGACCACGACCAGCCTCGGGGGCGATGAACC
Source organism: Rhodococcus sp. ARC_M5 (assembly GCF_022810405.1). GTDB lineage: Bacteria > Actinomycetota > Actinomycetes > Mycobacteriales > Mycobacteriaceae > Rhodococcoides > Rhodococcoides navarretei. The sequence goes on along the minus strand of NZ_JALGQE010000013.1, from coordinate 66,214 downwards.
GCCGCTTCCAAGTCGTAGGTGACGATGTTCGACGCCCGGTTGAGCGTCAGCAGAACCTCGGTGGCCAATTGGTGCTCGAACCCGTAGTCCCGGGCCAGCGTGGTGTTGGCGGTGTCGATGAACGACCAGAAATCGGGCTCGGGTGCGTCGGTCACGGATTCACTGTAACCACGAACTCATCTGATCAACACCTTTATTACTTCGGTACGCGCGATTCGTGTCTCTTCCAGAAGGGTTCATGATGGACCCATGAGCTCGAAGAACCTGTTCGGTGGCCCACGGACCCTGCTGATCGTGGCAGCGGTGGTCGTCGTGATCGCACTCGTCGCTGCCGCCGCGACGCTGATCGTGCGTGCCGTGCTCGGACCACCTGAGGGCGAGAACAAGTTCGAGATTCAGGGCTACGCCGTCGTGCAGATCGATCCCCAGGTCAGCGACCTCGCGCTCGCCACGCGCTAGCCGACTCCGCGGCGACCTGAGGGTCGTGTGTCTGCTGAAAGTTTCGCCCGCCGCGCGCGAATGTCCGAAGCGTGGCGGCGGGTACCTCGTGCTCGGGAATCGGCTCGCTCGTCCACTCGCAGTTCCGTACGAAGATCATGTTCGACGCCACCGCGTCGGCGCTGCGATCTTCCCGCAGTGGGCCGGAAATCTGGCCGAGAAAGAACTCGCCGCTCTCGGTACGCGTCCAGACGAAAGATCCGTCCGGGAGGTGCTCGAAGCGCTCGACGCGTCGTAGCGATCGTTCGTCGTCGGCCGACATGCCGCAGAGTCCGTAGGTGAGGGCGCGTTCGACACCGTTCGGCATGGGAGCGCGATAGACGGCGTCCGGCATGCATCCGAGCGTAGCGATGCTGGCTGGAATGCCCCATCAGTGCTAACTTGAAGTTTCAACCTGAGCACTTCGAAGGACCCGCCATGACATCTGTGATCAACCCGCCGGTCGCGGGCGCAGCGTTCGACGCATTTCTCGCCGATACCGCACCCGCGAGTCGGTCCCAGCAGACGTGGACCCCGAACGACGGTCCGATGCCTGCCCTCTACATCAGCCACGGTGCACCCCCGGTTTTCGACGACGCACTCTGGATGAACGAACTCTTCACCTGGTCGCAGTCGATGCCCAAGCCGAAGGCGATTCTCATCGTCAGCGCGCACTGGGAAGAGGCCCCGCTGAGCCTGTCCGCATCGGCGGCCGCAACTCCGCTGGTCTACGACTTCGGCGGATTCGCGCAGCGCTACTTCTCGATGGAATATCGAACGCCCGACGCTCAGGCGCTGGCTGCGCGGGTGGCCGCTGCCATTCCCGCGTCGGAGAACCTGCACCGCCACACCTCGCGCGGGCTCGATCACGGTGCCTGGGTGCCGCTGAAGGTGATGTACCCGTACGCCGATGTTCCCGTTCTGCAGTTGTCCCTGCCGACGCATGCTCCCGACCGGCTGATGGCGATAGGCGTTGCGCTGAAGGAACTTCGAGCCGAGGGAGTGTTGGTCATCGGTTCGGGTTTCATGACGCACGGACTGCCGTTCCTGTCGCGGGAGAACTTCGTGACCAACACAGTGCCGACATGGTCCGAGGATTTCGATCTCTGGGCCGCGGACGCATTGTCGCGCGGTGACGTCGACACATTGGCGGACTTCCGCAACGCCGCGCCGGGAATGCCCTATGCCCACCCCACCGTCGAACATTTCACTCCGCTGTTCGTCACCCTCGGTGCTGCCGAAAATCCCGAGGCTCCGGTTACCACGGCGATCACCGGCTTCCAGTTCGGCTTGGCGAAGCGGTCGTTCTCGGTCGTGTGACGGTTGGACGCAGCCGGTCGCAGTTGGAACAGATTCACTTCTGAATTCTTTTCGAGCCGGGGATTGTTATCCACGCCACTTCGCTCTACAGTTCTCAGCACCATCTCGGACATCGGTGTCCAAGATGGCCGGATGCGCTACGAACTGTCGCCGGGCGCGCCTCCTGTGGACCCCGTTGTCCGGCGCGAAGGAGTACAGCCGTGTCTTCTGCCCGATCTTGGACGCTGCGGGTAGCGATCAGCCTGGTGACCGCGGCCGCAGCCGTTGCCGCGATGACCACCCCCGCTGCCGCTGCACCCGAGGCGAGCGATTCGCCCGAGGTGACGGTTCAGCCGCCTCTGGCACCGTTCACGTGGCCGAAGATTCCGGAGTTCGACACCGACTTCTACCTTCCGCCCGCCGACGTGGTGGCCGCGGCCGCGCCAGGCCAGATCATCGCTGCACGGCCCGTCGAGCTGGCCACCCTCAACGTCATCCCCACTCAAGTCGACGCCTGGCAGTTGTCGTTCCGGTCCAATAACGGACGCGACGAGCCGATAGCTGCGGTGACCACGGTCATCAAGCCCCGCGGCGTGCCCGCGGCACCGCGGCCGCTGATCTCCATCCAGCTGGCCGAGGATTCACTCGCTGCGTACTGCGCGCCCTCGTATGCGATGCGTGCGGGCGCGATTCCCTGGCCGGTCACAGGCGCGGTGACGTCGGGGGCCCAATTCCTCGAAGTGCAAGCCGCATTGGCGCAGGGCTGGGCGGTATCGGTACCCGATCATCAAGGTCCGAACAACTCGTTCGCCGCAGGGCCGGTCGCCGGTCGGATCACCCTCGACGGTATCCGGGCGGCCGAGAACTTCGAGCCGATGCAGTTGGCCGGGGAGGCCACCAAGGTGGGGATGAGCGGCTACTCCGGCGGCGCGATAGCGACCGGACATGCCGCCGAACTGGCCGGAAGTTACGCTCCCGAACTCGACATAGTCGGAGTCACCGAGGGCGGCACCCCGGCCGAACTCGGGGCATTGGTCGACAACGCGAACAACACCCTGGGCTCGGGCATCGTCGCCGCCGGCATCATCGGTGCCAGTCGCGAGGATCCCGAGTTGGCCGGCTTCATCGACGAACACATCGACCCCTTCGGTAGGGCGTTGTTCGCGGCCAAGGACAATCTCTGTGTCGGCTACTCGTCAGCGCTGCTGCCGTTCGTCAATCTCAAAGGCTTCCTGCACACCGACGGCGACCCGATTCAACATCCAGTGGTGAAGAAGGCACTGTCTGCAATGCAGCTCGGCAGCACCACACCGAACATGCCGCTCTACGTCTACCATTCCAACCCTGATTGGCTGGTGCCGATCGGACCGGTCAACACGATGGTCGACTCGTACTGCAGCCGTCCGGGTGCCGATGTCACGTACACCCGCGATCACTTCAGCGAGCACATCACCCTCGAGCTGATCGCCTTTCCGAGCGCGGTCTTGTGGATGCGCGACCGATTCGCCGGTGTGCCGGTGGAACCGGGTTGCCGAACCAACGATGTCGGCTCGATGGCGCTCGACACGCGTGCACACCCGCTCTTCGTAGATGCTGTAGGCGAGATAATCGCAGGACTGTTCGGTAAGCCGATCGGGTCGTGATGGAACCGATCGTCGACGGGGCTGCGAACGGTCCGTCGCCTGTAGACTCCCTCGGTGACTGTCGCCGATGATCAGGGCCGCATCTACGCCGGACAATCCTCCTCTGCTCGGAAAGCCGATCGTCGTGCACGGTTCTTGCAGGCCGGAATCGAGGTCATCGGGGTACGCGGCTACGCAGCCACCTCGGTGTCGGATATCTGCGTTGCTGCCGGTCTGGCACGCAGCCAGTTCTACAGTGCGTTCGCCAACCGTGAGGCGCTGCTCGTGGACGTCTACGACCTGATCCAGGACGATGCGCTGGCCGCCGTCGTGGCTGCCCTCGACGATCAGGTCGACCGAGATCGTCGCGCCCTGGTCGTTGCCGCCATGACAGCCCTGGTGGGATCGATCGGAAACGATCCACGCCGAGCGCGGATTTCCTATCTGGAGATGTTGGGTGTCAGCGATGCCGTCGAACAGCACCGGGCGCGTCGCCGTGCACAGTGGGTGGAGTTCTTCGAGAACACCCTGCGTTCGGAAGTCGGTCCCGATTTTGTTCCCCCGGGTGGATACCGTTCGGCTGCAACGGCATTCCTCGGAGCGCTCACCGAGATCGTCTCCGACTGGTCCCGTACCGCTCCTCCTCGCCCACCCATCGAGCAGATCGTGGAGACGATGGTTGCCGTCCTGGGAGCGTTCGTTCCGGACCTGACCTGATCCGCAGCCTGTCGCGCAATACAGTGGACCGATGACGAATGCCACCGGTCCACTCGCAGGGCTCGTCGTCGCGGATTTCTCGCGCGTACTCGCAGGGCCGTACGCGACGATGATGCTCGGCGACATGGGTGCCGAGGTCATCAAGATCGAGCGACCCGGAATCGGTGACGACACTCGATCGTGGGGTCCGCCGTACGACTCCGCAGGTACAGCAACGTATTTCAACTCCGTCAACCGCAACAAGACCTCTCGTGTCATCGACCTGCAGTCCGAGGCCGGCTGCGCCGAGGCACGTGAGATCGTCGCTGGTTCGGACATCCTGATCGAGAACTTCCGAGCCGGTGCGATGGACCGGCTGGGGCTGGGTTACTCGACGCTCTCGGACACGAACCAAGGTCTGATCTACTGCTCGATCACCGGATTCGGCACCGGTGGAGGTGCAGCGCTGCCGGGATACGACCTGGTGGTCCAGGCGGTCGGCGGGTTGATGAGCGTCACCGGTTCCGATGCCTCGTCTCCCACGAAAGTGGGTGTGGCGATGGTCGACATCGTCACCGGACTGCATGCGCTCAGCGGAATCCTTGCCGCATTGCATCATCGAACGAACACCGGTGCGGGCCAGCAGGTACACACCTCGCTGATGGCGTCGGTGCTGTCCGCGTTGAGCAACCAGTCGTCGGCCTATCTCGGAGCAGGCGTCGTGCCCGTCCCGATGGGGAACAAGCATCCCTCGCTCGTGCCGTACGAAGTGTTCGAGACCGCCGATCGCCCGCTGGCGCTGGCGGTGGGAAACGACCGGCAATTCGCGGCCCTGGTCGAGGTGCTCGGATTGCCTGCGTTGGCCGAGGACGAGCGCTTCTCGTCCAACTCTGCTCGCGTCGAACATCGAGATCAGCTGGTCGACCTGCTGAACACGGCGTTGCAGACGCGGATCGCGGACGACTGGTACCGAGAACTGATGGCCTGCAACGTGCCCGCTGGGCCGGTCAATTCCCTCGAGGAGGCGTTCGCGTTCGCGGTATCGCTGGGGCTCGAACCGCGGGTCCAGGTTCCGGGAGCCGCGTCCGACGGCGTCCGCAATCCGGTGGACTTCTCGGCGACGCCGGTGAACTATCGCTTGCCGCCACCGCAAGCCGGATAGTCGACCTGCAACTTTCGCTCCACTCCGGGGCGTGAGTCGGCGAATCCCCGTCTGCAACCACTTCAGTGGAGCAACCGTTGCAGCGGCAGCAACTCACTCCGCTAGTTCAACGCCCACTTCACCTGGACGGACACACTGACGGTCTGCTGCCCCGGTTCGATGGGCACCGCCATGTCGAACGAACTGGCGGCGGAATCGCCGAACGTCCTCGGTTGCTCCTGGCCGGTGATCGACTCCGTGATCGACAGAACGTCACCGAGTTCGCCGCCTGAAAGCGTGGCGTACTGCTCGGCGCGATCGCGGGCATCGGCGAAGGCCCTGGACCGCGCATCGGTGATCAGCTCGGAATCGTCGTCGATCTCGAACGAGACCCCGGAGATCCGGGTCGCGTTTCCGCCGGCCGAGGTGGCGTCGCCCAGGACTGTGGATGCCGTCGACAAGTCACGCACCGTGACCTGCAGGGTGTTGGTGGCCTGATATCCGGAAATGTCCGAGGTGCCGCCCGGCAGCGCGCCGGAGTACTGCGGATCGATCGACACCTGTTGAGTCCGGATGTCCTCGCGAGCGACGCCGGCTGCGATCACCGCGTCCGTCACCTCGGCGACCGCAGTATTGGCTTGTTCGATGGCGGCGGTGACGTCCTCGGCCGTGGCCTGAACGCCGATCTGGGTGGTCAACGTATCCGGCGCTCCCTGGACTTCTCCCACTCCGTTGACGTTCACTCCGGGAGGTCCGTCCGGGGACGTGGTCGCTGGACTGCTGCAACCCGCTGTCAGGGCTGCGGCCAGCGCCAGGGCCGAGACGCACGATCCGGTCATCCAACGATTTCGACTCACCGCCGTAGTGTCCACCATTGCAGGTGAATTGAAAAGGCTCAGGGCTTGCGATACTCGGCGTCGAACGTCACGATCACCTCGTCCACCACTTTCATGGCTCCGAACATCTGCGAATACGGCGTGATCTTGTAATCAGATTGCCGCACAGTGGTTTCGGACTCGATGTGCCATCGATCGCCGAGGTCGGTGGCGGTCACATCCACCGCGATCTCCCTCGAGACACCGTGTATTTCGGCCGTACCGACCAGTCGAAACCCGGAGTCGGCAGAAGTAACTTCCGACGACTGGAATCGAATGGTTGGATATCGATCGGCATCGAAGGTCTTGAGCGCGTTGGCTTTTGCCACGATCTTCTCCGGCCCGATCAACGGTGTCAGTCCGCCCTCGCCGTGGATCACCTCGAGTGAGCCGACCTCGGCTGTCAGGGACACCGCGGCAGGTGCGTCCCCGGACCACTCGACTGTCGCAGTCCAGGATGTCACCGCAATCGTGAGACGATGGCCCATCTTGGATGCCCTTCCGGTGACATCCGTCCGAACAGCCAGCTGCCCGCCGGCCGATGCGTCGAGCGTCCAGGTCTCGGTAGTCATGCCCCGACTGTATCCGTCCCGCAGAACCGACGAAGGGACGCGGCGCAGGTGGTTAGGGTGGAGTCATGTTCTCCAATTCCCCTCGAACATTCGTCGCCGACGCCCTCCGCGGTTTCGTCGCCGCCACCGACGACGTCACCTGGCATGCCGACCCCGGATTTCTGACCCGGCGCTACCGCATCTCCGACGGTCAGGTCGCCCTGCTGTCCGGTGGCGGGTCCGGCCACGAGCCATTGCACGCCGGATTCATCGGTCGCGGCATGCTGACCGGCGCATGCCCGGGCTTGGTGTTCACCTCACCCAACGCCCTCCAGGTGCACGAGGCGTCCAAGGCCGTGGACGCCGGCGGCGGGGTAGTGCACATCGTCAAGAACTACACCGGCGATGTGATGAACTTCAGGATCGCCCGAGAGTTGTTGCAGGAGGACGGCATCGTCGCTGACGTCATTCTCGTCGACGACGACGTTGCCAGCGAGAGTGAGGACGGACCCGGTCGACGCGGCACCGCAGCGACCATCGTTGTCGAGAAGGTGTGCGGCGCAGCGGCAGAACGCGGAGACAGCCTGCAGGCGATAGTCGCGCTTGGGCGTCGAACAGCGGAGAACGCACGCAGCATGGCGGTCGCGCTCGACCCGCCGACGCTACCGGGTGCCGACGGACCTTCGTTCGATTTGCCCAAGGAAGAAATCGAACTGGGCATCGGGATACACGGAGAGCGCGGAACCGATCGCGTGCCCGGTCTGCCTGCTCAGGAGATCGTCGCGAAACTCACCGATCCCATCGTGAACTCGCTCGGATTGAACTCGGGCGAATCGGTGATCGCGATCGTCAACGGGCTCGGGGCAACGCACCCGTTGGAGCTGCACCTGTTGTTCGGTGAACTCTCGGAGCACCTGCACGGCAAAGGGATCGAGATATCCCGCTCGCTCGTCGGCAGTTTCGTCACCGCATTGAACATGGGCGGTGCCTCGATCACCCTCGTGCGTGCCGACGACGAGATGCTCGAACTCTGGGACGCGCCCACCGACGCACCCGGCTGGCCCAACGCTCACAGTCGTGGCGCGAAACCGGTCGCCGAACGCGGCGGATTCGGACCCACGTTCGAGCCCTCCGACACCGGGGCGGTATCGGCGTTCGTGTCGACGTGGATCGGGACGTGGGTTCAGCGGGTGCTCGACGAAGAACCGGCCCTGACCGACTTGGACCGCAAGGCAGGCGACGGTGACTTCGGCACCAACATGGTGGCCGCCCTCGAACAACTCGATCTGGACGCCGTCAAGGAAAACTACTCGGCAGCAACGGTATTCGAGGCAGTGAGCGAGGCCTACCTGGGGCACGCGGGCGGGACGTCGGGCGCGCTGTTCGGCATCTGGTTCCGCCAGTTCTATCGGACGATGCTGGAATCCGAGCCCGATCTCGCGGCTGTCGGAAAGGCCGCCAGGGCGGGCCTCGACAGCATCACCGAACTCGGTGGCGCACGGGTGGGCGACAAGACGATGGTCGACGCCATCGCCCCTGCCGTCGATGCGCTCGAGAAGGACGGCGGCACCCTGCAGAATGCAGCCGACGCCGCGAAGACCGGAGCCGAATCGACGAAGGACATCACCGCCAACCGCGGCCGCGCCAGCTATGTCGGTGAGGCCGCGCGAGGCGTCGTGGATCCGGGTGCGCTGGTCTTGGCCTGGTTCTTCGAGGCCGCAGCAGGTGCCCTCTAGCCGAGCGAGTTGACGAACACCGCGGCGACCGCTTCGAGGCCGGCCTGATCGTCGGCGTCGAAGCGGTCCGGCACGGGGCTGTCCAGATCGAACACACCGATCAGGGTCTCGCCTTGGTACAGCGGTACGACCACCTCGGAGCGAGTGTCGGCGTCGCACGCGATGTGGCCGGGGAAGGCGTGGACATCGGCCACTCGCTGTGTTTCGCGGGTGGTCGCCGCCGCGCCACAGACGCCCTTGTCCAGGGCGATGCGCACGCAGGCAGGCTGCCCCTGAAACGGCCCGACCACCAGTTCGGTGCCGTCGAACAGGTAGAAGCCGACCCAATTGACCTCGGGCAGAGCGTGATACACCAGCGCAGAAAGATTGGCTGCGTTGGCGATCAGGTTCGATTCCTCGTATACGAGGCCACGGGCCTGCTCGGTGAGCTGCTCGTACTGCTCTACCTTGGAACCGGTCAGTTCGGTCGCGGTGAAAGACATGCGCCGAGTCTAAGCGCACACCCCAGCACCACCAGATACGCCGACATGCCGCCCACCTGAACCCGTTGCGCGATGCCGAGGCCGTAGTCGCCGGGCAGATTGTCGGCGATCAGCAGCCACGCGGTGGCCAGCGTCGTGACAGCCAGTACCGCGACACCGAGCGTCCGAAGCAGGGGATCGACCCCATAACGGAACGCGGCGAGCGTGAACGCGACCATGACCGTGAAGATCGCGAACACTGCGACGGTGCTGGTGAGTGCGTGCAGATGATGAAGTTGCGGAAACAATCCGCTCGGCTCGATCGGGCAACTCGGATCGTCGGCCGCCACACACTCGAGGGGGAGTTTCGCGTCGGCGATGGTCGCGATACCGAAGGTGCCCGACGCCACCCAGCCGGTGACGAAAAGCCGTCGACGCGGGGTTGCCAGGAAGCCGAGAACCGCGGCGAGAATCATCAGCGAGCCGGTGACGACGTCTGCGGTGGAGAAGAGTTCGCGGTACGGCTGATCGCGGGCGTCGAGTTCGCTGAGGAACGACGTGGCTGGGTCGAGACCGGTGTCGAGGAAGAACTCGGCCACCCACGCGGAATACAGCAGTCCGGCGAGGATCAAGCAGATCGCCGCTGCGACGCGGCGGATGTCCACGCCTTCAGTTCTCGAACGCACCGACCAAGGTTAGCCAGTGAGCACATCGGCAGCTGCCACCGCCAGTGCGACCGCGGAGTCGCAGCTATCGGTCGAGACGGACAGTGCGGGAACCGTGCGGGCGTACCGCGCGGCGGAGTCTTCCGTCTCGGGCATACCGAGTACAGGGTTGCCCAGCACTACGTCCGCGAAGCACGCCGAGTCCGAGCCGCGTGTGCTCACGGTGTAGCCGCCCTGCTGGACGGGCTCACTCTCGGTCGAACGAAGAGCGCTGTCGACGTAGGTGAGTTCGACGTCGAGCATGGCCAGTGTGTCCTCGAACTTTGTCGAGGACACCATGAAGTGGCAGTGGTACGGATCCGAGGTGGGGTTCCATCGGTCCACCGTCCAGGTTGCGGGTAAGTGTTCGAGGACGCTGCACGGATCTTTCGTGGCCAGCGGAAGGTTGTACTTGGAATCGACGCGTAGGGGTGGGTCGGCCAGCAGGCCGAGGGCTGTCTCGGCGAGGGGTTTCGCCGCGGTGCACGCGTCGTCGTCAGCGCGAGACACGTCGATCATGGCGAAGCTGCGGCCCGACTCGGTGGGCCCTGAGGTGGGCGTGTCGAACTCGTCGCGGATAGGAAAGCTGATGCGACACAGTCCTTCCGAAATTTCGTCGAGATATACCTGCTCGCCGCCGATCGTGATCTGTTCGAGGTCGGCGTCGTCCTGCATCGGCCGAATTCCGTCCAGGTCGATCGTGACGGAGTCGGTGACGCTCGATCGCTCGGTGGCCAGGTCGGCGATGCACGTGCTCAACTCGCCATCGGGCCGCAGCTGCACCACTGTGCCCAGGGCGGCGAGATCGTCTTCGGTGAGAAAGCCGCAGGGGTCGAGGCTGCGTACGAACTCTGCCGAATCCGTGAGGTACCGGTCCGCCTCGGACATCTCGAACCCGTACCGGTTCTGCGGCGGAGAACCGCCCGCCGAGGACGCGTTACCCAGCAGGACCACCGCGCATCCACTCGTCGATACCGACATCGCCAGCGCAACCGCCGCGAACAACCAATTTCTACGCACCGTTTTCCCCCGAACTCGAATCAACCGATCATGGGGTTGGACGCGCGGGGACGGGAAAAGGTTTCAGTCTCCGTGGAGTTCGTTCTCGACGCGATCGGCGGCGATAGCGGGGTCCTCGTGTTCCCAGATGCGCACCACGCGCCAGCCCTCCGCGAGCAGCTTCTCGTCGGTATCACGATCGCGTGCGACGTTGGCCGCCAATTTGTCGGCCCACCACTGCGCGTTGTTGCGGGGTTTGGTGGCGTGCACCGGGCAGCTGTGCCAGAAGCAGCCGTCGACGTAGACCGCGACCTTGCGTTTGGGAAAGACCAGATCTGCCCGACGCCGCATGCCCTTCAGCGGCGCGCGATCGACGAAGTAGCGCAGGCCTCGTCGGTGCAGCGCTCGCCGCAGCGCCACCTCGGGTTTGGTGTCGCGACGTTTCTGCTTGCTCAACCGCGCACTGGTTCTGGCGTCGGTGGCGGGCCGGTCTGCGCTCACACCGGAACCCGATCGGCGTACCCGCCCATACGCTCGAGATGGGCGTCGAGGTCGTCGAGAAATCCTGGGGCGAAACGCAGGCTGCCGGCTCGGGTGCGCTTGAGGAAGCCGGCCGTCGCGCGTGCCGACAGCAGTTTCGAGTCGTCCAGAAAGCCGATCAGATCCTCGTAGGGCTCGTGCACCGGCATGGTCGACACGGCGACCCGGTAGCTGGTGCGATCACGGCCCCACGCCGCTGTCGGCCAGGCCTGCCCGGGAAGAAGAGCCGGATCGTTCGAGGCGTCGTACGGCTTGGGATCGTCGAGTGCGCTCGCCGCCCATGACGCCATCCGCACACTGACGGCGTTGCCGACGAGCTTCCACCGATGCCCACTGCGGACGCCCGGCTGCTGGACGGCGGGCAGTGTCCACTCGGGATCGAAGCCCTGCAGTCGCTCGGCCCCGATGATGCCGGGAGTGACGATCTCCCCGGACGGCAGCCGAACGGCCGGGGGACTGGCGATGCCCAGCGAGGATCCGCCCTTGAGGGTCGGGACCGCATTGACGGCCCAGCCGAGGCCGCGAATGCCCTCGGTCCAGTAGAAGCCGCACGGCTGGGTGCTCGGGTCGCCGTCGGGCAGCGGGCCTGCATCCTGCGCGAACAGCACCTCGCGCGGATCGTCGGTGCGCGAGGCCAGCATCACCACCCGCTGCCGACGCTGCGGCAAACCGAACGCACGGGCGTCGACGACGCGGTAGGCCCACATGTAGCCGAGGTCCTCCAGCGCGTCGGTGATGTGTCGCATGGCGGCCCCGCGGCCGAGCTGCAGCATGAACGGCACGTTCTCCATCAACAACCACCGCGGACCGCGTCGACGCGAGACCAGCCGAAACACCTCGTCCACCAACCCGGAACGGGCACCGGTGATACCTGCCGTGCGTCCGGCCTGGGAGAGGTCCTGGCACGGGAAGCCGGCGGCGACGAGTTCGGTGCCGGCGGGCAGGCTTCGGAGAGTGGTGATGTCGGTGTGCAGGGGTATCTCGGGCATCCGCGCTCGTAGGACGGCTCCGGCACCGGGATCGATCTCGCACAGCAACTGCGTCGTCCACCCCGCGTCGGCCAACCCCAGCTCGAGCCCGCCGATCCCCGCGAACAACCCGACCATCGACCGTGCGCTCACGTGTGCCCTTCTCTCGCCCGACGGTCCTACGGTACTCGAGAGTCGGTGCGCTGAGTGTCCACTATTTGTGCCCAGAAGCGGGATGCCGTGGGCGGGCCCGAATTGTGGACATCGACGGTAGTCGCGCTTGACCTCGACCGTGCTCGAGGTTTCACACTGGAATGCGAGGGCCGAAAAATCGGTTGGAAACTGAGCCTGTGCAATGAAATCATGCGAGCACAGCAATAAGGAGAAGAACCTGTGTCTACGGGTGTGCTCGATCCCGAAACCCGAACCCTCGATCAGTCGTACCCGGACACCGCGAAGCCGCCCAGCTCACTGCGTCGTTTCGCGCCGTTCCTGCTGCCGTACAAGTGGTTCTACATCGGCTCCATAGTGGTCTCGTTGATCGCGACCATGACCGGTCTGGTGATTCCGCTGGTGATGCAACGCGTCATCGACGGCCCCATCACCGATCGCAACTTCTCTGCCGTCTGGTGGCCCGCGGCGTTCGTCCTGCTACTCGGCACCATCGACGCAGTCGGCATCTGGGTTCGCCGCTATCTGGTCTCCCGCCCGTCGAGCCAATTCGAGATATCAGCGCGCGCAACGGTATTCGACAAGCTGCAGCGACTCTCGGTCTCGGCTCACGAGAGCTGGGAATCGGGTCAGCTGCTCTCGCGTGCCATCGCAGACCTCGGTTCGCTGCGGCGGTTCATGGCCTTCATCGGCCCGTTCATCATCATCAACTCGGTGACGCTCGTGGTGGGCATCGGCGTATTGCTGGTGCAGTCCTGGCAATTGGGGCTGATCATGCTGGTGACGTCGATACCGCTGCTGATCGCCTGCACAAAGTTCGAGACGCTGTATCGCGTGGTGGCCCGTGAGGCTCAAGATCAGGCGGGCGACGTCACGACGACGGTCGAGGAATCCATCCAGGGTATTCGTGTCCTCAAGGCCTTCGGGCGAAGTGCGCACCTGGGCAAGCAGTTTCTGCTGCAGGCTCGTACTCTGCGCGGGACCGAGCTGAAGAAGGTGCGCTACCTCGCGATCATCTGGGCCGTCATTGTCGGGCTGCAACCGATCACCATCGGCGCGATTCTGGCTGTGGGGACGTACTCGATCGTGCAGGGCACGATGACGGTCGGCACGTTGGTCGCGGCCATCGCCATCGTCGCCTTTCTGCTGTGGCCCATCGAATCGTTCGGCTACCTGCTGGCCGAGCTGAACAACGCACGTACGGCAGCAGATCGCTACTGGGAAATCATGGACACTCCCGAGACCGTGACCGATCCGGTCGACCCCGTCGAATTGCCCGAAAGAATCCGTGGCCGAGTGCAATTCGATCGCGTCGGATTCACCTTTCCCGACGCGTCCTCGCCGCTGCTCACCGGCGTCAGCTTCGTTGTCGAGCCGGGGGAGACCGTCGCACTCGTCGGCAATACCGGCAGTGGAAAGACTGCGCTGACGAACTTGGTACCCCGTCTGTTCGACGCCACCGAGGGATCCATCACCATCGACGGCATCGACGTGGCCTCGATGCGGTTGGCCGATCTCCGCTCGATCGTCACGGTGGCGTTCGAGGACCCGGTGTTGTTCTCGGCCAGTGCGCGCGAGAACATCGCGCTCGGTTCGCCCGGCGCATCCGATGCCGAGATCGCCGAGGCCTTGGAGATCGCGCACGCAACGGATTTCGTCGAGCAGCTGCCCTGGGGTCTGGCCACTCGCATCGGTGAGCAGGGCATGAGTCTGTCCGGCGGGCAGCGGCAGCGGCTCGCGCTGGCGCGGGCGGTGCTGGGCAAGCCTCGGGTATTGGTGCTCGACGACCCGCTGTCCGCGCTCGACGTGGACACCGAAGCAAAGGTGCAGAAGGAATTGCGGCGCGTGTTGGCGCACTCGACGACAGTGCTGGTGGCACACCGGCCGTCGACCGCTGCGTTGGCCGACCGCGTGCTCTATCTCGAGAACGGAACAATCGTGGAGCAGGGAACACACGAGGGACTGCTGGCGTCGTCGCCGCGGTACCGCGAGGTGATGGGGTCGGTCCATGGCTGAGCAGACCGCAGTTGCGGATTGGCGTGGCGTCGGCGGCGAGGAGACCGAGGTCGACGCCACCGGAAACCTGGTGCTGGCCGGACGTTCTCGTCGGTTGCTCGCCTCGCTGGTGCGCCCGTACAAGAAGCAGGCCCTGCTGTCTTTCCTGATCATTCTGGTCGACAACATCACGTACGTTGCCGGTCCGTTGTTCATCGCGTACGCGCTGGACAACGGCGTCGGCGCTGCGGAACAGGGTGATTGGGGTCCCATGCTGTGGGCTGTCGGCGGTTACACCGGCTTCGGTCTGCTCGGGATGTTGACCACCTACGCATTTCTCACCGTCTCCGGCCGACTGAGCCAGAACATCCTGTACGACCTGCGCGGACGGGTGTTCGACCATGCCCAGAAGCTGAGTCTGTCCTTCCACGAGAACTACACCTCGGGACGGCTGATCTCGCGACTGACCAGCGATGTCGAATCTCTGCAGACACTGCTCGAGAGCGCGCTCAACGATGCTCTGACGGCCATCCTGTCGATGGTGTCGATCGCGATCATCCTGGTGTACCTCGACGTGCCGATGGCGATGATCGTGCTGGCCGGATTCGTTCCGCTGGTGCTCGTCACGCGATGGTCGCAGCGGCGACAACGCCAGGGATACCGTCGAACACGGGTGGCGATCGCACGCGTCGTGGTGCACTTCGTCGAGTCCATGGGCGGCATCCGCGCGGTGCAGGTGTTCCGGCGCGAGGGCCGCAACGATGCCATTCTGAACACCGAGGATTCGGAGTATCGGGACGCCACCACCGCAGCGCTGCGCGGTATGGCGAGCTACACCGGCATCGTGCGGTGGATCGGCAACGTCACGCTCGCGATCATCCTGGTGTTCGGTAGCTGGCGAGTGATCAACGGCCACATGGACATCGGTGTACTCGCGGCCTACGTGCTGTATCTTCGCCGGTTCTACGGGCCACTCGACGAGCTGGCGATGGTGTTCAACGCCTACCAGTCGGCCGCGGCTGCGCTGGAGAAGATCTCCGGGGTACTCGAGGAAGAGCCGTCGGTGGTTGCCCCGAAGAACCCGGTATCGATCGGAACGGCGAAGGGCGACATCACGTTCGACGACGTCCACTTCTCCTACGGTTCGGAACGCGTCGTGCTGCCGGAATTCTCGCTGCACGTACCCGCAGGTCAGGTGGTCGCGATGGTCGGAGCCACCGGAGCAGGCAAGTCGACACTGGCAAAGCTGTTGGCGCGCTTCTACGATCCGACGGCCGGAGCCGTGCGCCTCGACGGCGTCGACATGCGGGAGATCGGTGACGAGGACCTGCGTCGCAATGTCGTGATGGTGACGCAGGAGTCGTTCCTGTTCTCCGGATCGGTGGCAGACAACATTCGACTCGGACGCCCCACGGCGACCGATGCAGAGGTGCAGGCAGCTGCGGACGCCGTCGGACTGACGGAATTCATCGCCTCGTTGCCGGAGGGAATCGACACCGACGTGCGCAAGCGCGGTGGCCGATTGTCCTCGGGCCAAAGGCAATTGGTGGCCTTCGCGCGGGTGTTCCTCGCGGCACCGTCGGTGATCGTGCTGGACGAGGCGACGTCGAGTCTGGACATCCCGAGCGAGCGGCTGGTGCAGCGCGCGCTCGAGACCATCCTGCAGGGGCGGACGGCGCTGATCATCGCGCACCGACTCTCGACGGTGGCGATTGCGGATCGGGTACTGGTCATGGCCGACGGCGACATCGTCGAGGACGGAACGCCCGAGGACCTCATCGCGGGCGAGGGACGCTTCGCGCACCTACACGAGGCGTGGGAAGACTCGCTCGTCTAAGTCCACGGGGTGATCGGCGGCTTGACCCACATGATCTTCTCGTCCGCGTGCTGGGGCGTCGCACCGTCGTGGCCTGGGTGCTCGGCTGCCCACGCGGTTTTGCGGTCGAGCAGCCCGGCCACGATGGTCCACGTTTCCATCGTGCTCGGTGGGTGCAGGTCGGCGGCGCGGGCCAGCTTCCTGCGGACGGCGTCGGTGAGGTCGAGCAGCTCGGCACCCGTGATGCCGCGATCCCACACGTAGCGCGCCAGAGCTGTCGCCTTGTCCTGTCGACTCTTCGCGGCCTGCTCGGAGTGCGCGAAATCGAACTGCCCGCCGCCGGTGTTCTCTGTCGTCACGGGCACAACCTTAATGAACTGCGAGAAAAGGCACGTCCGCTTGATCTTCTGGGGGCCTCGTCGCCTACCGTAGGTGGGTGATCACTCAAGCATCGGGTGCAGAGCATGTATCCATCCCCGCGACCGACTCCACAGACGCGAAAACCTGGCCGTCGATCCTGACGTGGCGAGCGCACGACGTTCCCCGCATGGAGTCCGTGCGGGTCCAGCTCGCGGGCAACCGCATCAAGGCTGCCGGGCGCATCATCGGTGCCGCGTGCAGCGATCACCCCGCTTTCAGCGCGTCCTACGACCTGGTGACCGACGAATACGGCGTCACCAAGCGGCTCTCGGTCCGCACCTCGCTGGCGTCCGGTGACCGGCAGGCCTCCGTCAGCCGCGACGACGAGGGCTACTGGATGGTCGAGAACAGCGCCAGCCACCAGCGCTCGACCTACAGCGGCGCGCTCGACGTCGACATGGTGCTCAGCCCGTTCTTCAACACCCTGCCGATCCGCCGATTCGGTCTGCACACCCAGGTCCAGGACCTCGAGGTGCCCACGGTGTACGTGAACCTGCTCGACCTCAGCATTCAGGAGGCCACGCTGACCTACAGCAGCGGTTCCGAGGGCATCCACGTCATCTCACCGGTGTCGACGTCGTCGGTCACGGTCGATGCCGACGGCTTCGTTCTCGACTACCCGGGACTTGCCGAGCGGATCTGACGTACGACGCCACCGCGTCGACCCGCGTCCTGCAGTTTTTCCCGCCACCCCGGCTCGCCCGGGGTGATGTCGTTGATCTCGAAGCGCTGATGCTGCTCGTACTGCAGGCGCGCTGCGTTCCCGGCGTCGACCAGGGTTTTCGTCGAGCCTTCGTTCAGTTCTTCCCGCGCGGCAGTGAGCGCGGCCAGTGCCTCGTCAAGCGCGGTGCGCAGAGCGGCGGCGTTGCCCTCGGTCATCGCCCGGACGAGATTCGGCGACGACGACGCCACCCGCGTCCCGTCCTTGAAGGAGCCCGCAGCCAGGCCCAACGCCAGCGGTCCGCCCGCCGCCCCGACTATCGCCAAGGCCTCGGCCAGCAGATGCGGAAGGTGCGAGATTCTGGCGACGGCTCGATCGTGCTCGACGCTCTCGGCCGGAACCACCACCGAACCGCAGTCGAGGGCGAGTTGGGCCACCCGGACCCACACGTCGGCGTCGACTCCGCGGTCGGTGGACACCACCCACACCGCGTCGGTGAACAGGGTGGGGTCGGTGGCCGACCACCCCGACTGATTGGTGCCTGCCATCGGATGCCCGCCGACGTAGCGAGCCTGTAGTCCGCGAGCAGTCACCGCGGCAGCGACCTCCGCCTTGACGCTGACGACATCGGTGAGCGGAGCAGTGGGTGCATGCTCGGCGATGGCTGCCAGAACCGAGTCGACGGCAGGCATCGGGACGGCGATGACGATCAGCGCATCTTCATCGGATGCCCTGGTCAAAGCAGCTTTCAGGTCGGTACCCACGTCGTAGCCGTCGGCTGTAGCACCGGCGATCGCGTCGGCCGATCGGTTCCAGCCCCACACCGGCCGGCCGGCATCGTGTGCTGCGCGCAGGATCGACCCACCGATCAGTCCGAGACCGAGAACGCACACCGAGGAAGAAGTCACCCGATCAGATTGGCACAGGTGGGCGCCGTCGATGGGAGGTGGACTTCGAATACCGGCCCCTACCGGACTACCGTTGCGCGCATGGCCGCACAGCGCGCGAACAACAACCGCGCATCCGCACCGGAATACGACGACCTCGAGGGATTCGGCGTTGCAGTTGTCCGAGAGGACGGCAAGTGGACCGTGACGCCGCTGTCCGACGACGCACTGACCAGCCTGTCGGCGGCAGAGACCGAATTGCGTGAACTGCGCAGCTCGGGAGCAGTGTTCGGACTGCTCGACGTGGACGAGGAATTCTTCGTCATTCTGCGTCCCGCACCGAACGGCACCCGCCTCCTGCTGTCCGACGCGGTCGCCGCCGTGGACTACGAAATTGCCGCGGACGTTCTCGACGCGTTGAACATCGAGATCCCGGACGTCGACCCCGACGAACTCGACGACATCGAACCCTACGAAGAAGGCGACCTCGCCCTGCTGGCCGACCTCGGACTACCCGAGGCCGTGCTCGGCATCATCGTCGCCGAGACCGACGACTACCCGGACGAGCAATTGCAGTCCATCGCCGAACGACTGGGCTTCGAAAGCGAGTTCGCCGCAGCGGTGAACAAGCTGCGGCGGTAACCGATGCCGGTGTCCGACGCGGACATGATCCGCGCAGCGCTGTCGGCCGCGGCCGAGGCATCGGATGCCGACGTCCCCGTCGGAGCCGTCGTGTTCGACGCCTCGGGACGTGAGATCGCCCGGGGCTGCAATGCGCGGGAGGCGTCGGGCGACCCCACCGGGCACGCTGAAGTGATCGCGTTGCGTCGAGCAGCGGCTGTCCACGGTGACGGCTGGCGACTCGAAGGCTGCACGCTGGCCGTCACGTTGGAACCCTGCACGATGTGCGCCGGGGCGTTGGTCCTCGCCCGCGTCGGAGCAGTGGTGTTCGGGGCTTGGGAGCCCAAGACCGGAGCCGTCGGCTCGCTGTGGGACGTCGTGCGAGACCGTCGACTCACCCATAGGCCTCAGGTTCGAGGCGGTGTCTTGGAAGCCGAATGCGCCGAAGTCCTGACGCAATTCTTCGCCCGCCAGAGATAACGATCTCGTCACATGCTGGCCGCGGACCGCGAATGTGTGGACTGTAGAAGGCGGGAGCGCAACGACGTGCTTCTACTTCTGTGAAGGAGAAAAGTATGGGCATCGGCGACAAGATCTCGAACAAGTCCGAAGACCTCGGCGGCAAGGCGAAAGAAGCCGCAGGTTCGGCCACCGGAGACAAGGACCTCGAAGCAGAGGGCAAGGGCGATCAGACCTCGGCTGCATTCAAGGACGGTGCCGAGAAGGTCAAGGACGCAGCCTCGAACATCAAGGACAAGCTCACCGGCAACTAGATTTGCGCGGGAGTGGAGCCTGCGAAACGACCCATTGGTCAGCTGAGCAGGCGATTTAGCCTCAGGCCGTCATTCCGGTACAGTCTTCTGCGGTGGCGTGTCCGAGCGGCCTAAGGAGCACGCCTCGAAAGCGTGTGAGGGTTCACCCCCTCCGAGGGTTCAAATCCCTCCGCCACCGCCACAGCTCCCCACCCGATCCGTCGGGTGGGGAGTTTTTTTGTGCGCGTGGGGTGGGGGCTGCGCCGGGCCAGGTTTCTTCGCAAACGCGCGCGCATTCGTCAGACGCGAGCAAGTTCGCTGCCTAGACCGCGAGCGTTTGGCAAATGCGCGCGCGTTTGCGGGATCACCGGGGCGGGATCACTGTGCGGAAGTGGGCGCACTGAGGAGTGCGCGGGTATCTGGTACACCGTTGCGGTTGGCGGTCCTCTGCGTCCAGGTTTCTTCGCAAACGCGCGCGCATTCGTCAGACGCGAGCAAGTTCGCTGCCTAGACCGCGAGCGTTTGGCAAATGCGCGCGCGTTTGCGGGATCACCGGGGCGGGATTGCCGGACCGGGCCCAGCCGGGCAGAACTCCAGCGACTCAGACGCTCAGCATTGCCCCGCACCGGCGGCGTCGAGGCCACGCAGAATTTCGTTCTGATCGCCGGGCGGTACGTCGTTCCAGCTGGGCGCGGTGGTCATTTCGGTGCGCAGACCCTCGACCGACTTGGCGCGATCGGAGATTCCGGTTTGCTCCAGCGCATCGATGGACGGCATGAACTGGGTACAGGTCTGCTGGTAGAGCGCTTCACCGGTGACCCCTGAGGTCGCATCCGTCGGAGCTGCAGGCTCGGCAGCAGGCGGCGGCTCGACGGCCGGAGCCGGGGCCGGTGCAGGAGCGGGTGCAGGCGCGTCGACCGTGGTGGTCTCGGCGACCGTCGTGGAGGCGGCGGCAGTGGTGGTCGTGGCGACAGTTGTAGTGGTCGACGCTTCCTCGCTCGACGGGTCGCTGCTACATCCGGCCACCGAGACGGCCATGATCAGCCCGAGCAATCCGGTCACGATTCTTCGTTTCATCGCAACTGTGTACCACCTGGACCTCAGAGCAGGGTCTGCGCCCGCCCCGTGATGGTGCTGAGCGTCGTCGACCAGGCCACGTTCTTCGGGTCGAGGAACGCGCCGTGTCCGGCTCCGGGCAGAACGACTAGCTCGGGGTCGGTGCTGCCCGCCTTCGTGGCGGCGTCGACGTAGACGCGGCTCTGGTTGACCGAGACGGTTCGGTCGGCGTCACCGTGCAGCGCGGTCAGCGGAACGTCGAGGGGGAGGTATTCGATGGGGGAGGCGATCTTGTAGCGCCCGGGCACTTCGTTGGGCATGCCGCCGAGAAAGGCGGGGACGAACTTGTCGCCGCCGATGTCGGCGGCTCGTTTCATGTCGAAGACGCCGGCCATGATGGTGGCGCTGCGTGGCCGGATTCTCGGTTCCGCTCCCGGCGCATCGACCGGCATCAGGTGTCGAGCGGCCACCCACGCGGCCAGCTGCCCACCGGCCGAGTGTCCGGCGATGTGGACGCGATCGAGATCGAGCCTCCCGCCTGCTGCGTCCTGTACGACGGTTGCCAGCGCCTCGGTGGCGTCGTCGACGTCGGAGAGCGTGTTGGCCCAGTTGTTCGGCCCACGCCGATACTCGACGTTCCAGACGGCGATGCCCTCGTCGGCGATGGCCGTCGCCATCTGCTGGAAGTACGACAGGTCTGGTTCTTCCTGCCACCCTCCGCCGTGGATCATCACCACCACCGGGAGGGAGATGGCGGTGTTGTCGGGGAGGTAGAGATCGCCGATGTTGTCCGGCTCGTACCCGTACTTCAATCTGAGTGGGTCGCTGGTCGGACTCGAAACCGGTTGCAGCGCTGCCGAATAGGTCTCTGCGGTGCTCGGTGAGGAGTCGGTGTCGGCCGAGCTGCAACCGACCAGTGCGACCGTCAGCACGCAGGAGAGGAAGTGGCGACGGTTCACGCGCGCCGAGCCGTCCACTCGAGCAGTTCGGCGAGCGGCCAGGTGTTGATCACGCGCTCAGCAGGGACGCCCTGTGCTTCGGCGCGGATGCAGCCGTAGCCCTGCCAGTCGAGTTGCCCGGGTGCGTGCGCGTCGGTGTCGATGGAGAACAGGCAGTCGCGTTCGAGGGCGATGTCGATCAGTCGCTCGGGGGGATCCTGGCGTTCGGGTCTGGCGTTGATCTCGACTGCGGTGCCGAATTGACGGCAGCCCTCGAACACCACGGGGGCGTCGAACGTCGATTCGGGTCGGGTGCCGCGTCCGCCCTCGACGAGCCGTCCGGTGCAGTGGCCGAGGACGTCGACATGAGGGTTGGCGATGGCGGTGACCATGCGTTTGGTCATGGTCTTGGAGTCGGCTCGCAGGTTGGAGTGCACGCTCGCCACCACCACGTCCAGCTCGGCGAGCAGTCCCTCGTCCTGGTCGAGCGAGCCGTCGTCGAGGATGTCCACCTCGATCCCGGTGAGGATGCGGAACGGTGCGAGCCGCTCGTTGAGTTCGGCGACGATGTCGAGCTGGGCGCGCAGACGCTCGGCGGTGAGGCCGTTCGCAACCTTCAGGCGTGGGGAATGATCGGTCAGCGCGCAGTACTCGTGACCAAGCCCCGCAGCCGTGCGCATCATCTCCTCGATGGGGCTGCCGCCGTCGGACCAGTTGGAATGGGTGTGCAGATCGCCTTTCAGTGCGGCGCGAAGATCGTTGTCGCCGATGGGCTCTGCGGCAGCCCGTTGCTCGAGCAGGTAATCAGGGACGTCCTGGGTCAGAGCCTGTCGAATGATCAGCGAGGTCTTGGCTCCGATGCCGGTCAGTGAGGACCAGGTGTCTGCCTTCTCGTGCTCGGATCGCTGTGCGGGACTGAGGGATTCGACCACATCGGCAGCCCTGCGGTATGCCTTGACGCGGTGGGTGTCCGAGCGTGATCGTTCGAGCCAGAAGCCGATCTCTCGAAGCGCGCCCACCGGATCCATGTGGACCATTGTGCCTGCCGGTACCGACACATGTTCACGGGGTAAACGGACAAAACTCTCAGGGAGTTGCCAGGCCGCTCGTTCCCCACCGGCTTGAAGCTGCAACTACCATCGGCAGTCATGACCAAGAAATGGTGGATCGTAGGAGTAGTTGTCGTCGCCGTCGTGGCGCTCGGGCTGTACTTCGGCCCCAAGATCTATGCGTCTCTGCAGGAAGACGACGCACCGGCAGCATCCGTGTCGACCTCCGGCGCGCAGGCCGCGAGCACCGAGAGCATCGACGGACGGTGGATCGTCACCCCGGGCGACGCTGCCAACACGACCGCCGCGGGCTATACCGTCGACGAGCTGCTCAACGGCTCCGACGTCACCGTGGTCGGATCGACGACCGAGGTGGCAGGCAATGTGGTCATAGCCGACGACACCCTCACCGAGGGCCAGGTGGTCGTGATGACCAACTCGATCAGCACCGACAGCGATCGTCGCGACGGCCAGTTCCGCGGCAACATCTTCGATACCGCCACCTACCCGACGGCGACGTTCAGCATCGACTCGCCGATCGATCTGTCCGACCTCCCTCGGGACGGAACCACCATGACCGTCACCGCGGAGGGCACGTTGACGCTCAAGGATCAGACGCGTCCGGTCTCGGTCGAGATGGAGGTACTGCAGTCCGGTGACACGCTCATCGCGTCGGGTGCCATTCCGACGACGTGGTCCGACTACGAGATCGAGCCGCCTTCACTCGGTTTCGTCACGGTCGATCCGTCCGGGACCATCGACTTCCTGATCAATCTGAATCAGCAGTAGCGCGTTCTCGGGGGCCGGCAGGCGTCCATCCCGGCGGTCCGACGAGATATCCGACGCGTTCCTTCCATGACCGCGATGCCGCAACATCTCGCGCGATGTTGCGGTATTCGTGTGTCTGGAGGGTCCAGATGTTGAACGTGTCGACCGGTTTCGTCAGGCCGTAGTTGGGGCGCTCGACCTCCTCGGCGTACGTGCCGAACAGGCGGTCCCAGATGATCAGGATGCCGCCGTAGTTCTTGTCCAGATACTGCGGATCGCGGCCGTGATGGACGCGATGATGTGAGGGCGTGTTGAAGACGAACTCGAACGGACGCGGCAGCCGGTCGATGCGCTCGGTGTGTACCCAGAATTGGTAGACGAGGTTGATCGAGAATCCGACGAACACCATCCACGGCGGCATTCCCAGCAGGGGGAGCGGAAGCCACATGATGACCTCGCCGCTGTTGTTCCACTTCTGACGCAGCGCCGCGGCGAAGTTGAAGTACTCGCTCGAGTGGTGGGCCTGATGCGTCGCCCAGATCAGTCGGGTTCGATGCGCGATGCGGTGATAGCCGTAGAACAGCAGGTCGACGCCCAGGATCAGGATCACCCACGTGTACCAGGCGTCGGCCGGGAGATGCCACGGCGCGACGTAGACGTAGATCGCCGTGTACCCGATCAGGGCGAGTGCCTTCCACGCCGTGGTGGTCGCGATCGACACCAGGCCCATGCTGAGGCTGGCCCGCGCATCCCTCGCGGAATAACTGCCCCGCGAACCGTCCTCGAGCTTTGCGGCTGCGATCCACTCGATCGCCAACAGCAGCGCGAATGCGGGAATGGCCAGCGCCACGGGATCGCGCAGCGGCTCGGGCAGTGCGTTCCACGCCGTACCGATCCACTCGTACATCGAACCTCCAGTGCGTGACAGCCAGGTGAAAAGTGTAACGCTGCCTGTCCAGCTTTCCTACGGCTCGTACCGTGGAAGGTGCGCACCTATCGGCAAAGAGAGCGGAGTCGGACTTGTTGCAGAAAATCGCGTCCACGGCCGGACAGGTAGTCGAGTCCGTGGTGGGTGTCGTCGGAATTCGGGTCGGCACCGAGGAACCACCGCACACGAGCCGGCGACTGACCGATGCGGTGGAGATTCGTCGCTACGAACCACGCATCGCGGCCCAGACCACCGTCGACGCCGATGAAGACGAGGCGCGCCAGGAGGGTTTTCGTCGCCTGGCCCGGTACATCTTCGGCGGAAACGGGGGTAAGCAGAAGGTCGCGATGACCGCTCCTGTCAGCCAGTCGTCCGCAGGCTCGCAGAAGATAGCGATGACGGCTCCCGTGTCGAGCACGTCCGGCAGCGACGGCTGGGTCGTTCGGTTCTTCATGCCGGCCGAGTGGACGATGGACACGCTGCCCACGCCCGACGACGACCGCGTGACGTTGACGGCGGTTCCGGCGGAGACAGTGGCCGTGCTGCGTTTCAGCGGTGGCCGCAGCCGGGACGCTGTCGAACCGAAGCTGGCGGCGTTGACCGACACTCTGCGCGCCCACGGCATCGAGATGGTGGGTGAGCCGATGACCTGGTTCTACGATCCGCCCTGGACCTTGGCACCTTTCCGTCGCAACGAGGTGGTCGTCGCGATACCGGACGGTTCCTGACAGCTCGGCTCACTGCGGCAACTGCTCGCCACATTCCTATCGGAATGATAGGAATTGAGCGTGCACATCACGGCCAAGGCGGACTACGCGGTCCGGACGCTCGTCGAACTCGCGGCCGTCGGCGGGCAGCGGCCGGCGAAGGCCGAGGCCCTGGCCGCCGCGCAGGGTATCCCGCACAAGTTTCTCGAATCGGTGCTCTCGGATCTCCGTCGCGCAGATCTGGTGTGCAGTAGACGGGGACCCGACGGCGGATACTGGCTGGCGCGGGAGGCGTCGGACATTTCTGTTGCCGACGTGATCAGGGCAGTCGAGGGGCCGCTGGCGTCGGTGCGCGGGCAGCGGCCCGAGGACGCGGAATATGCCGGCCCCGCCGAGCCGCTCACCCGGGTCTGGCTGGCGGTGCGCGTCAATCTTCGCGCGGTGCTCGAGGCGGTGTCGCTCGCGGATATCGTCGAGGACGATCTGCCGGGCTTTGTGAAAGAGCTGGTCAGCGAGCCGACCGCATGGGCGCGTCGATGACCTGAGTCACATCTGTTGCCAGCTGTGTCGGGATCGACAAAATTGCACTCCACTGCAAACTTGCAGAACCGTGCAAGTTCCGTAGGTTGGTAAGCGTGACTTCTCCGACGGGCCTTCGCGATCTGAAGAAGGCTGCCACCCGCGACGCCCTCGGCATGGCCGCCGTGCGTCTGGGCAAGGAGCACGGCTTCGAGGCGGTCACCGCCGACGCCATCGCGCACGAGGCGGGAGTGTCCACCCGCACGTTCCACAACTACTTCTCCAACAAGGAAGAAGCAGTTCTTCATCACATCGAGGTGTCTGCCCTCGAGTGGTTCGAGCTCCTGCGCGCCAGGCCGTCGACCGAACCGATCTGGGACTCGTTGCGGCACATCGCAATCAACCTCGTCGCGGACCCCGGCCGGGATCTGGACGACACCTTCGCGGCAGCACGGCTCATCGAAGCCAACCCCGCCCTGATGGCACGCAAACTCGAAATGCACCAATCGCTGACCCGCAAACTCGGCGAAGCCATCGCCGAGCGAACCGGCACCGATATCGACACCGACCTCTACCCGAACCTGCTCCAGATGGCCGTCGGTGGTGCCGTCACGGCAGCACTGAACATCTGGGTCACCGACTCCGCAGGCGCATCGACACCGAGGGCCCTCATCGAGGACGCCTTCGACCAACTGCGCGCCGGCCTGCCAGAACCCAAGGGTCGTTCCGCAGGCTCCACTCCTGACCCCGAACCTCACACCCCCACGTCCGAACACAACCGAGGAGCTTGACCGTGGCCACCTATCTCTACCGAATCGGAAGATTCGCGTACCGGCGTAAGGGCATGGTCCTCGGACTGTGGCTGGCGATTCTGGTTCTCGCCGGAGTGGGCGCAGCAACGCTGTCCGGCCCCACAGCAAACTCGTTCAACATCCCGGGCACACCGGCACAGGCCGCACTGGACCTGCAGGAGGAGCGCTTCGGCAACGCCGAGGATCCGCTCACCGCCGTCAACGCCGAGTACGTCTTCCAAGCCCCGGACGGGCAAACGCTGGACACCCCGCAGTACACCTCGGCCATCGATGCCACCATCGCCGAGATCGAGAAGATCGACGCCGCCAAGCCTGCGGAAGGTGCTCCGCCGCTGGCCAATCCGGTCGCTGCCAATCAGTCCACCATCGAGCGATACACCGAGGCAGCAGCGGAAGCAGGTACCCCGGCGGACGAGGTAGCAGCCGACGCCGCAGCCACATCACCGCTGAGCCCCAATGGCAACGTCGGAACGGTCACCGTGCCGATCGACGTCGAGCTCGCGGACGTCACCGACCAGATCCGCACCGAACTCGACGAGGCAGCACAGCCCGCGCGTGACGCCGGCCTGACCGTCCTGCTCGGCGGAACCGTCGCGCAGGACACCGCCCCGCCCGGCGGAACGTCGGAACTCGTCGGTCTGGCCGTGGCCGCCGTCGTGCTGCTCATCATGTTCGGATCCGCCGCGGCCGCCAGCCTGCCGCTCATCACCGCCATCGTCGGCATCGGCATCTCGAGCCTGGCGATCACCACGGCATCCGGCTTCGCCGATCTGTCGACGTTCACACCGGTGCTCGCCATCATGATCGGTCTGGCCGTCGCGATCGACTACTCCCTGTTCATCCTGGCTCGCTACAGACACGAGTTGACGCTCACCGACGACCGTGAGGAGGCCGTCGGCCGGTCGGTGGGAACCGCAGGCTCGGCCGTCGTGTTCGCCGGTGCCACCGTGCTCATCGCCCTCGTCGCGCTGCGCGTCGTCGGCATCCCGTTCCTGTCGCAAATGGGTCTGGCAGCCGGATTCGCGGTGTTCATCGCGGTACTCATCGCACTGACATTCCTGCCCGCCATGCTCGGCCTCTACAAGGGCAAGGCCTTCGCAGGCAAGCTCAAGTTCGTCAACACTGCCGACCCGGAATCTCCCGATGCCAAGCCCACCAACGGACTTCGGTGGGCCAGGTTCTTGGTCAAGCGTCCCGCGGTCGGCCTGATCGGCGGCATCGTCCTGCTCGGCGTCATCGCAGGACCGGCCACAGGTCTGTCGCTGGCTCTGCCGTCCATCGCCACGTCCGATCCGTCCACCCCCGCGCGTCAGGCCTATGACGTCGTCGACGAAGGGTTCGGTCCCGGACGCAACGGACCGCTCCTGGTCATCGCCGACGCGTCGAGCGTGACAGAGGCCGATCGGACTGCCTCGTTCGGCAAGGTCGTCGAGACGATCACCGAGCAGTCCGACGTCACGAACGCGCAGATCATCGCCGTCAACCCGGCCGGTGACACCGCGCAGATCCTGGTCACACCGTCATCCTCGCCCAACAGCGAGCAGACCAAGACCCTGGTGGCGAATCTGCGCGACGCCGAGCCGGGCGTGCAGGCCAGCGACGGCGTTTCCTACGGCGTCACCGGGCAGACGGCACTCGAGCTCGACGTCTCCGAACGGCTGCAGGACGCCTTGATTCCGTACCTGGCAGTGGTCGTCGGCCTGGCCTTCGTGCTGCTGATGCTGGTGTTCCGCTCCATCCTGGTGCCGCTGACTGCAACGCTCGGATTCCTGCTCAGCGTGCTCGCGACCTTCGGTGCCACCGTGTTCATCTTCCAAGAGGGCGGGCTCGGCCTGATCTCCAACCCGCAGCCGATCGTCAGCTTCATGCCGATCTTCCTCATCGGTGTCGTGTTCGGCCTCGCGATGGACTATCAGGTGTTCCTCGTCTCGCGCATGCGTGAGGAGTTCGTCCACGGTGCCGCCGCAAAGGATGCCGTCGTCAACGGCTTCAAGTACGGCGCACGAGTGGTCACCTCGGCCGCGGTCATCATGATCTCGGTGTTCGCCGCGTTCATCGCCGAGCCGGACTCGTTCATCAAGTCCATCGGCTTCGCGCTCGCGGCGGCCGTCTTCTTCGACGCGTTCGTCGTGCGCATGGTGCTGATTCCGTCGGTGATGGCGCTGCTGGGCGACAAGGCCTGGTGGCTGCCGAAGTGGCTGGACAAGATTTTGCCCAACGTCGACATCGAAGGTGCCAAGCTGAAGACGGCCCCGGAGAAGACTGCCTAGTTCCCGCCGGCCGGTCGGCCGAAGATTACCCGCAACACTCGAAAAACGGAGAGACTGTTATCCATGTGTACGAGTAATCTTCGGCCGTCATGCTGATCCCCCTGCTGCGCACGTATCTGGCTCCGTACAAGATGCCGATCGTCGCGCTGGTCCTGCTGCAACTCGTCGCGACCTTGGCGGCGCTGTTCCTGCCCAGCCTCAATGCCGACATCATCGACAACGGTGTGACCGTCGGCGACACGGGCTACATCGTGTCCGCCGGCGGAGTGATGCTGTTGGTGTCGGGAGTGCAGATCATCAGTTCTGCCGCAGCGGTGTTCCTCGGTGCTCGCACGGCCATGAGTGTCGGACGTGACCTGCGCGGGGCCATCCTGCACCGCGTCGGCACGTTCTCTGCTCGCGAGGTCGGCCAATTCGGCGCCCCGTCGCTGATCACCCGCAACACCAACGACGTGCAGCAGGTGCAGTTGTTGATCATCATGGGCTTCACCATCGTGGTGATGGCTCCCATCATGTGCATCGGCGGCATCGTGATGTCACTGCGTGAGGACATCAGCCTGTCGTGGATTCTGCTCATCGCAGTGCCCGGCCTCGCGATTGCAATGAGCTTGATCATCGTTCGGATGGTGCCGGCGTTCCGCTCCATGCAGAAGCGCATCGACGCGGTCAACCGCGTATTGCGCGAACAGATCACCGGGATTCGCGTCGTGCGGGCCTTCGTTCGCGAACAGTTCGAGGTCGACCGTTTCGGTGCGGCCAACACCTCGTTGACCGAGACGGCACTCAAGGTCGGTCGGTTGATGGCCTTGATGTTCCCGACAGTCATGCTCATCAGCAACGTCACCAGCGTCGCCGTCATCTGGTTCGGCGGTCACGCCATCGACAACGGCACGATGCAGATCGGTTCGCTCACTGCGCTTCTGAGCTACATCATGCTCATCCTGATGTCGGTGATGATGGCGTCGTTCATCGCGATGATGGTGCCGCGCGCATCGGTGTGTGCCGATCGCATCAGCGAGGTTCTGGCCACCGAATCCTCGGTGGTGCTGCCCGAGAATCCCCGGACGTTCGTGTCCTCACCGGGCACGGTCGAGCTCGTCGGGGCCGAATTCTCCTATCCCGGAGCCGAATACCCGGTGCTGTGCGGGGTGAATCTGACTGCCGAGGCAGGCAAGGTCACCGCCATCATCGGCGGCACCGGATCGGGTAAGTCGACTCTTGTCAATCTGATTCCACGGCTGATGGACGTCACCGGCGGTCAGGTGCGGGTCGGCGGTGTCGACATTCGCGAACTCGATCTGGACCTGCTGCGATCGGAGATCGGATTCGTGCCGCAGAAGCCGTACCTGTTCTCCGGCACCATCGCCAGCAATCTGCGGTACGGCAAGGCCGACGCCACCGACGCAGAATTGTGGGAGGCGCTCGAGATCGCCCAGGGTGCCGACTTCGTGCGCGCGATGCCCGACGGCCTCGAGACTGCCGTCGCGCAGGGCGGCACCACCGTATCGGGAGGTCAGCGCCAGCGGCTCGCCATTGCCCGGGCGCTGGTACGCAAGCCCAAGATCTACCTGTTCGACGACTCCTTCTCCGCTCTCGACCTCACCACCGACGCCAACCTTCGCGCGGCGCTGCGTCCGGTGACACGAGATGCATGCATGATCGTTGTGGCTCAACGAGTGTCGACCATCGTCGACGCCGACCAGATTCTCGTGCTCGACGACGGAAAGCCGGTGGGCGTGGGTAACCACGAGCAACTGATGGACACGTGCCCCACCTACGCCGAAATCGTCGACTCCCAGCGGCAAGTCGCAGGTGCACTGTGACCGACATCGACACCACCAAAGATTCCACAGCCGGCAAGGATTCCGCGGCCGAGCCTTCCACCGAGAAGAAGAAGGGCAGCCGCGTCGCGAAGGCGCTGCCGGCCACGAAAGCCAAGAACTTCAAGGGCTCGTTCAAACGCGTCGTCGGTTTGCTCGCTCCGGAACGATTCCTGCTGAGCCTGATGCTCGTGCTGGGAATTGTCAGCGTCGTCCTCAGCGTGGCTGCGCCGACCGTCCTCGGGCACGCCACCAACCTGATCTTCAACGGAGTCGTCGGCGGAGATCTCGAACCGGGTCAGACGAAAGAACAAGCGGTCGAGGGCCTTCGGGCCGCCGGTAACGACACCGTCGCCGATCTGGTCTCGGGCATGGACGTCACACCCGGTGCGGGAATCGATTTCGGTGCCGTCGGAACGGTCCTGCTCTGGGTGCTCGTACTCTATGTGGCGTCTGCACTGCTGGCGTGGGGGCAGGGCTACATCCTCAACATCGCGTTGCAACGTCGAATCCTGTTGCTGCGCGGCAGCGTAGAGGCCAAGGTGCATCGCCTGCCGCTGCAGTACTTCGACAACAATGCCCGAGGCGAGACGCTCAGCCGCGTCACCAACGACATCGACAACGTCTCGACAAGCCTGCAGCAGACACTGAGCCAGCTGATCACCGGCATTTTGACCGTGCTCGGCATCCTCGGCGTGATGATCTGGATCTCACCGTTGCTCGCTCTGGTTGCGCTGCTGACGATCCCGGCCTCGTTCCTGGTGACCGCGCTGATCGCCAAGAGGTCGCAGCCGCACTTCGTGGCGCAGTGGCAGCACACCGGCAAGCTCAACGCCCAGATCGAGGAAACCTACACCGGCCACGAGATCGTCAAGGCGTTCGGCCGCCAGGCGGAGGTGGAACGCGAGTTCGGTGACCGCAACGAGAAGCTCTTCCAAGCAGGCTTCCGGGCGCAGTTCATCTCCGGTCTGATCATGCCGATCATCATGTTCCTCGGAAATATCAACTACGTCGTCGTCGCCGTCGTGGGCGGTCTTCGCGTGGCGTCGGGAACACTGAGCCTGGGCGAAGTGCAGGCGTTCATTCAGTATTCGCGGCAGTTCACTCAGCCGCTGTCGCAGGTCGGCGCGATGATCAATCTGATTCAGTCCGGAGTCGCGTCCGCCGAACGCATCTTCGAGGTGCTCGACGCCGACGAGGAAGACCCGGACGTCGTGCCTGCGTCCAGCCCGACGGAGCGTCGCGGACGCGTCGAATTCGACAATGTCTCGTTCAGCTACTCGCCGGAGCAGCCGCTCATCCAGAATCTATCGCTCACCGCCGACCCGGGACATCTGGTGGCGATCGTCGGACCGACAGGAGCCGGCAAGACCACACTGGTCAACCTGATCATGCGGTTCTACGAGATCGATTCCGGCCGAATCACACTCGACGGTGTCGATACACGCCAGATGACGCGCAACCAGCTGCGCTCACGAACCGGCATGGTGTTGCAGGACACCTGGTTGTTCGGTGGCACTATCCGCGACAACATCGCCTACGGCGACCCGACCGTCAGCGAGGAAGAGATCCTCGAAGCAGCTCGGGTCAGCTATGTCGACAAATTCGTCCATTCGTTGCCCAACGGATACGACACGATCATCGACGAGGAGGGCAACAACGTCAGCGCCGGTGAGAAGCAGCTCATCACCATCGCCCGTGCCTTCCTGGCCAAGCCGCTGATCCTCATTCTCGACGAGGCCACCAGCTCGGTCGACACTCGCACCGAGCTGCTGGTGCAGAAGGCGACGGCAGCGCTGCGAAACGATCGCACCAGTTTTGTTATTGCGCATCGCCTCTCGACCATTCGTGATGCCGACACCATCGTCGTGATGGAGAACGGCAGCATCGTCGAGCAGGGCAATCACGAAGGATTGCTCGACGCCAAGGGTGCGTATTACCGGCTCTACAGCAGTTGAGTGCGCCTCCGCCGCAGTGGCGTGAATAAGTGCCGCAGAGGGCACTTAACCGCACCACTGCCGCGCAGCGGCATACTGACGCGGTGAGTTCCTCCAGTTTCGGCTTCGATATCGGCACCCGGCTCGACGGTGAGCTCGGCCGCACCGGCACCATCCACACCCCGCACGGTGACATCGCCACCCCCGCGTTCATCGCGGTGGGAACCAAGGCGACCGTCAAAGCGGTGCTGCCGGAGGCGATGAAGGAGCTCGGCGCGCAGGCTGTGCTCGCCAACGCGTACCACCTGTATCTGCAGCCGGGCTCGGACATCGTCGACGAGGCAGGCGGGCTGGGCAAGTTCATGAACTGGGACGGGCCGACGTTCACCGACAGCGGCGGATTCCAGGTCATGTCGCTCGGCGTCGGGTTCAAGAAGGTCATCTCGATGGACGCCACGCGCGTGCAATCCGACGACGTCATCGCCGAGGGCAAAGAACGTCTCGCGCACGTCGACGACGACGGAGTGACGTTCAAGTCCCACCTCGACGGCTCCAAGCATCGGTTCACCCCCGAGGTGTCGATGCAGATTCAGCATCGCCTCGGAGCCGACATCATGTTCGCGTTCGACGAATTGACGACGCTGATGAATACCCGCGGTTACCAAGAGAAGTCGGTCGATCGGACGCAGGCGTGGGCCAAGCGGTGCGTCCTCGAGCACGAACGTCTGACGGTCGAGCGTGCCGACAAGCCGTACCAGGCGTTGTTCGGAGTGGTGCAGGGCGCGCAGTACGAGGATCTACGACGCAAGGCCGCGCACGATCTGGAGACGATCACCGGAGAGACGGGACGCGGCTTCGACGGCTATGGCATCGGCGGCGCACTCGAGAAGCAGAACCTGGGCACCATCACCCGGTGGGTGAACGAGGAACTGCCCGAACACAAGCCGCGGCACATGCTCGGCATCAGCGAGCCGGACGATTTCTTCACCGCCATCGAGAACGGTGCCGACACGTTCGACTGCGTCAATCCCTCACGCGTGGCGCGCAATGCGGCGATCTACGTGCCGTCGGGACGTTTCAACATCAACACCGCCAAGCATCGACGCGACTTCACCCCGATCGACGAGAACTGCGACTGTTACACCTGCGCGCACTACACCCGCGCGTACATCCACCACCTGTTCAAGGCCAAGGAAATGCTTGCGTCGACGCTGTGCACCATCCACAACGAGCGTTTCACGGTCAAACTGGTCGACGACATCCGAGCCTCCATCGATCAGGGACGCTTCGCGGAATTCAAGACGGAGTTCCTGGGTCGCTTCTATGCATCGAAGACTGCGTGAGCTGATTCTCGAGCTCCGAAATGCGCTGTAGCAGTTCCTGTTCCCGTTCGGCTGCTTTGCGCTGGTAGACCTCGGAGAGGTCCGCGAGGTATGCCGCGTCGTAGCGGGGGATGATGCTGCGGGTGCAGTTCCAGTCGAATGCCTCGACGTCGATGACGACGCTGCGTTCACACGTGGCGGCGACGGTCGTGTCGCCGATCTTTCGCAGTCGGTCCAGCAGTTCGGGATCGTCGGTCTTCTCGACGGTACGTGCCCGTCCGTAGAGCTTGAGGCGTTGACGCAGAGGGTAATTCACCAAGAGCAGGGCGACGCGGTCGTCGTGATCGAGATTGGCGGCGGTGACGTACTGGTGGTTGCCGGCGAAGTCGGCGAAGCCCAACGTTCGGTCGTCGAGTACCTGCAGGAAGCCTTTCGGCCCACTTCGATACTGGATGTAGGGCCACCCGGTCTCGGCGACGGTGGCGATCTGGAACTGATCCAGCGCGCGAATCATGGCCTTCTCGCGAGTGTCGAGAGGCGTCGGGCCGTCATCGGGTCGCTCGGTCTGTGAGCCGTAGGCGGTGTAACTGCCGTCGACCTTCTGTCGCGCAATCGCAGCGGGACCGAACATCAGATGGTGATAGTGGTTGCTCTGCAGCACGGGTGTCACCTTAGGGCAATCCCCGTGTTGTGCGACTTCAGGCCGCTGCCGGGTGCCGGCGACACCTGGCCGCTGACTCGGCGAGGTAGCCTATTACTACCGAGTGTGTAGTAACAGAATCGCCGTGGGGGTCCACCATGAACGACGACGTCTTACCTGTGAGTTCGTCCCAGGCCGACATCTGGATTGCCCAACAGTTCATGCCGGACGTGCCCTTCACCATTGCGTACTACGTCGACATCATCGGCGCTGTGGACGTCGACGTGCTTGTCGAGTGCGGTAGTCGGGCGCATCGAGAGTTCTCGTCGTCGACGATGCGAATCATCGAGGTCGACGGCAGTCCGAGGCAGCGGTTCGAGCCTCGGGAGACCGAAAGGGTCGAGATCCTCGATCTCCGCGGACACGACCGTCCGGCCGATGCGGCCATGCAGTGCATGAACGACGATTGTCGGACGCCCTTCTCGATGGACGGGCAGCTGGTGCGGTTGCGGGTCCTCCGCGTCGGGGACGATCGCGTCTTCTGGTACACCAGAGCCCACCACATCGCGCTCGACGGTTATGCCTCGATGAAGGTGCTCGAGCGGGCCGCGGCCCTGTATGCCGCCGCGTCTGGTGGCGTCGAGCCTGCGGCCATCGATCCGACGACCCCGGCCGCGCTTGTCGCCGAGGACGAGCGCTACCGCACCTCCACCCGCGCACGACGCGATCGAGCGCATTGGGAGTCGACCGACCTGGGCTATGCCGAGCCTCTCGGGCGGACGGCTCGGCCTGCGTCGGTGCCGATCGTCGTCGGCGAGGATCGATCGGTTGCTCCGACCGCTTCGGGTCATGCGACGTCGACGGTGGTGATCGCGGCATTCGCCGCGTACCTGGCGCGTATGAACGACACCGACGACGTGGATTTGTCGTTGCCGGTCTCGGCGCGGCCGACAGCGATGTTGCGCCGGGCCGGGTCCTCGCTGTCGCATGTGGTGCCGTTGCGGTTGCCGGGCGTCGGAGCGGCGACGGTGAACAACGTGATCAAGGCCACCGAGGTGGCCATCGGTGGCGTGCTCCGGCATCAGCGCAGCAGGCCGCCGGTGTCCGAGAGTGGGAATTCCCTGCACGCAGGGCGTTTCGGTCCGACGATCAACGTGATGATGTTCGCGAACACCGTGGCCGTCGGGGACTTCGACGGCGAGATCAACATCCTGACCACAGGCCCCGTGTCGGATCTCGCCGTCAACATCTATCCCGGTCGAGGCGGAGCGCGTCCGCGCATCGACTTCGAGGCCAACCCTGCCGCGTACACACCGAGCGACCTCGCCCGACACCACGAACGGTTCCTGCACTTTCTCGACCGTTTTGCCGAATCCGGCTGCGGGGACACCGCGGTAGCAGACCTCGACCTGTTCCTGCCCGAGGAGCCACGAACGACGCCCGCGTCGGTGGGCGCGACCACGACGGAACAGGGATCACTGAACGAGGTGTTCTCGACGGCAATCACACAGCACAGCAATCGAATTGCACTCCAGGACGCCGACGTCTCGATCACCTACGGAGAACTGGCCGCACGAGTCTGCGCACTCGCATCCACCTTGACTGCCCGAGGGATCGGTACGGAGGACCGGGTCGGTGTGCGCATCGGCCGATCTATCGAGGGGGTCGTCGCGTTCTGGGCGATCGCACGCGTGGGTGCGGTGTACGTTCCGGTCGACCCGAATCATCCCCGCGAGCGGGCACACTTCGTGTTGCGTGACAGCGGGGCGGTGTTGGGTCTGTGCACGGGCGGCGGAGAGCTCGGTGAGGTGGAGTGGCTGAACCTCGATGATGTTCTCGCGGAGGGAGGCCCGGACGATGAAGCTGCGCCGACGACACCGCACCACGCGGCATACGTCATCTACACCTCCGGCTCCACCGGCACTCCCAAAGGCGTCGTCGTGACCCACGATGGCATCGCTGCTCTGGTGCAACAGATTCGGAGCAGCTACGACATCGACGCCGAGTCACGAGTCTGTCATCTCGCCTCACCCGGATTCGACACCGCCATCGTCGAAGTGCTTGCTGCAGCAACCGCGGGCGCGGCCGTGGTGATCGCACCGCCGGATAGCTACGGCGGCGCAGAACTGTCGGATGTGATTGCTCAGCAGGCAATTACCCATCTGCTGATCACGCCCTCGGCTCTGGCGACGTTGGATCCTGCGGCACTGGCAGGTGTCGGGACTGTCATCATCGGCGGTGAGGCGGCACCGCAGGACGCGGTCGACCGCTGGTCGGTGGGTCGACGACTGCTCAACGCCTACGGCCCCACGGAGACGACCTGCAGTGTCACGATGACCGAGCCACTGCATCCGGGCAGCGCGGACGGGATCGGACGAGCCATGGTGGCTGCGGTGATTCACCTTCTCGATCGCACTCTGCGGCCCGTTCCGTTGGGCGCGGTCGGCGAGATCTACATCGAGACTCCCGGCGTTGCGCGCGGATATCTCGGCCGCACCGCGGACACAGCGGCGCGTTTCGTCGCGAACCCGTTCGGCAGCAACGGGAGTCGGATGTTCCGCAGTGGAGATCGGGCGCGTCTGCGCGGCGACGGTACGCTCGAATTCCTCGGCCGCACCGACGATCAGATCAAGATCCGGGGAAATCGCGTCGAGTTGGGCGAGATCGACGCAGCGTTACGGGCGCATCCCGAGGTGGCTGCGGCGTCATCGGCATTGCGTCGCAGTCGGACTGGCGACCTGCGTATCGACGGTTACGTCGTTGCCGCGAGCAGCGAACACGTGCTCGACACCGAGCACATCCGCCGGGAGCTTGTGGGGCGATTGCCTGCGCACATGGTGCCGGCGACCCTCTCGATACTCGACGAGATTCCGCTGACGATCAATCGAAAGGTCGACCGCGGCGCACTCCCTCTTCCGGACCTCGCCCCGTCGACGACCGGTGCTCGAACCGAGCCGTCCGGTGCCACCGAGGAGATGGTGGCCGTAGCGTTCGCGCGCGTGCTCGGAACGGACGGCATCGATTGCGCTGCGTCGTTCTTCGACCTCGGCGGCGACTCGCTGGCGGCGACCAGAGTTGTCGCATCCGTGCGGGCCGAGGCCTCGGTGGACATCGGCGTGCGCGACCTCGCCGGTGCGCCCTCCGTTCAGTCCTTGGCTCGATGTATCGACGATCGTAGACGTATTGGGAGGCAGCAGAATTCGCGGCCCGAACGCGGAATAGCGGAGGGCGTAGTTGCAGTTCCGCTTGCGCCGCAGCAACGCCACATCGATCGAAGCGCACGGCTTCCGCTGTACAACCTGCCGTTCACGGTCACGATTTCCGGGGAGTTCCACGCAGCGGCAGCCTTGCAGGCGATGACCGACCTGATCGATCGGCACCACACCCTGCGGACGCTTTACCCGGATATCGACGGGGTTCCGGTGCAGATAGTCGAGCCTGATTCGTCGGGGGCGGCGGTACCGAACCTGGACGTTGTCGACTTCGATGACGCCGCGGTGGTGCACACGCTCGAGCACCCCTTCGACGTGCGCACCGAGTTTCCGATCCGAGCTCGCCTGTTCGCAGTAGCGCCCGATCACCACGTGCTCGCATGCGCTGTCCACCACAGTGCAGCGGACGGGTGGTCACTGGGGCTGTTGGCGTCGGATTTCGTACTGGCTTATCACGCCAGGATTGCCGGAACGGCACCGTCGTGGCCCGAATTACCCTTGCAATACGCCGATTACAGCGTCTGGGCCGCTGACCGCGATGTGTCGGCCGATCTCGACTTCTGGCGCGCGGAATTGGCGGACATACCCAGCTCCAGGGGCTTGCGGTTGGACCGCAGTCGCACGCAGGACTGGGACTTCTCCGGCGCTCGCACGTCGCTTCGGTTCGACGCAGACACCACCGAGAGAATGACCGATCTGGCACAGCGTTGCGGGACAGGACGATTCACCGTGCTGCGCGCAGCACTGTTGATTCTGCTCGCCCGGACGACGGAATCCACCGACATCGTCATCGGTACCCCGGTTGCCGGTCGCGACGACCCGAGACTCGAGCAACTCGTCGGAACCTTCACCAACACCGTCGCCATCCGGACGAAGATCGCCGCGGCCGCGACGGTCGGGGACGTTGTGCAGTTGGCCCGTGCGAGCGAACTACGGGCCTTCGACCATGCATCGGTGCCGTTCGAGGATGTCGTCGCCGATCTCGCTGCTGACTCGACGGATGGGCGGCACCCGATCTTTCAGGTGGCGCTGTCGTGGGACGTGTTCAATGCCGCGACTTTCGACGTCGGGGACGTGCGCTTCGAGATCACACCGCGGCCGATCGATATCGCCAAGTGCGACCTTCATTTTCACGTCACCGAACGTCGGGACGGCGAAGGGAAGACAGGAGTGGAGCCCGCGGAACGACCCAGGGGCGCTATCGGTACGGACATCGATATCGTCTATCCCACAGAATTGTTCGACGCGAATTCCGTTGTCGCACTGGGGCGACGTCTGGAGCAGATCTTGCATGCGATGGTTGCAGCACCCGACTCGGCATGGCGAGCCCTGGCAGCTCTCGAACCGTCGGCGCAACTACTACATGATGTGTAGCATGTGCGGTGCGTGAGGTGCACGCGACTTCGAATCAGCGGGAGAACGCATGTCCACCTTCAACGGTCTACCGGCCCACATTCTGCTCGTTCACTTCATCGTGGTGCTGGCACCGTTGACCGCGCTGCTCGCCATCGCGGCGAGTATCTGGTCCGGTGTGCGCAGCAGGCTCGTGTGGCTCATTGCGGCCCTGGCGGTGTTCACGTTGGTGTTGACGCCGCTGACGACCGAGGCCGGTGAGTGGCTGGAGAAGCGAGTGCCCGAGACCGCTGCGGTCGAACAGCACACCGAGATCGGCGACTGGATGATCTACTTCTCCGTCGGTCTGGTCGTCGTCGCCGCGGCACTCGTGTTCCTGCATCTGCGTGAGCGTCGCGGCAACGCGCCCGTGCGGTGGCAGTCGATCGCGGTGGTGGTCTTGGCAGTGGTGATCGGAGCGACCACAATCGTCCAGGTGTACAGAATCGGTGAGTCCGGCGCGCGCGCCGCGTGGGACGACGTATCGGTGACGGCCGGCGATGAGTGAGCCAGAGCCAAGCCTGCACGAGCACGAACCGCACGGAGATCTGTCCGGTCGGCTGAACTGGCTACGGGCCGGGGTGCTCGGTGCGAACGACGGCATCGTGTCCACCGCCGGTCTGGTCGTCGGTGTCGCAGCCGCCACCACCGACAAAGGATCGCTGCTGACCGCGGGCGTTGCCGGCCTCGTCGCAGGAGCCGTGTCCATGGCGCTCGGGGAGTACGTCTCGGTGAGCACACAACGTGACGCCGAGCGTTCGCTGTTGATCAAGGAACGCCGAGAACTCGACGAGCAACCCGAGCAGGAACTGGCCGAGCTCGCGGCACTGTACGAGGCCAAGGGCCTGTCGGCCGACACTGCGCAGACCGTCGCTCGCGAACTCACCGAACACGATCCGTTTGCCGCACACGTGGACGTCGAGCTGGGAATCGACCCGGATGCGCTGACCAATCCGTGGCAGGCGGCTGCGTCGTCGGCGGTGTCGTTCATCAGCGGGGCACTGCTCCCGTTGCTGTCCATCCTGTTGTTGCCTGCTTCGCTGCGTATCCCGGTGACGTTCGTCGTGGTGCTGCTGGCTCTGGCGTTGACCGGAACCATCAGCGCACGCCTCGGTGGAGCGCCGAGTCGCCCGGCGGTGACTCGCATCGTGATCGGTGGTGCGATCGCGATGGCCGTCACCTATGCGATCGGCCAACTCGCGGGCGTCGCGGGTATCTGAGATCAGCGGAAAATCGAGGTGGCGGCTTCTCCGGTTTCGGGTGCCACCACATCTTGGACCACGTCGAACAAGCCCACCGAGATGACGGTGAACGCAAGGATCAGAACCACTCCGGCGGCGAGGATTCCGCGGTCGGGCCGGTGCCGTGCTGGTTCGCTGAGGGCCTGCACGCGGCGAACGACGTCACCGCCGGTACTGGCGAGGGTGCGGGTCTCGTGGTCGAGATGAGCGCGAAGCAACGCAGTCCTGGCGATGGCAGACAACGTATCTCGACGGCCGAGAGTCGCTGCGCTCTCGTCGGCCTGACGCTCGGCGGCGTGCCGGACCTTCGACGGAACCGGCCGAAGAATCGGATCCAGTCGAGCCGCGATTTCGCACATCTGAATCCACACGCTGTGGCGATGCCGTAGGTGCGCACGCTCGTGTTCGACCACGGCGCGTAATTCGTTGTCCGACAGAGCTTCCGCGAGGCCGGTGGTGATCACGACGGCACCTCCGCCGGAGGGGACGGCAAAAGCGTCGGGAACGTCGGAGTCGACCACGACGATGCCGCCCGTCGCCCGCGCTTCGTCGCCGAACTCGGATGCGATCGACGCGCCGACGGCAACGCGTCGAACATGGCGGGCGACCTCGACCACACGCCAGACCATCCACGCGGAGATGATGATTCCCACCGCTATCCAGGCAAGCTCGCCTGACGCCAGCAGCACCGCGGCAACCGCGGCCAGAGATGCGGCGACTGCAAACGCGGTGACCATCGACAGGATGGGCAACAGGACGACGGCGGTCGACGGATTGAGTCGACGGTCGAGTTGATCGGCTCCGAACCCCAGCACCAGCGACAGCACCCACGGCAGGACGGCCACGACCAGGAGCAGGGTCATGGGTGGTGCTCGGCTGCATCCGACTTGGCCAGCAGCTCGCGCAGCGTCGCCTCGTCCTCCGGATCGAGTGCGGCCACGAAGTTGGCCAACACATCCGCTCGTTCGGCTCTCGTGTCGAGTTCGGTGCGCATTCGCATCGCGGCCCGAAGCGCGGGGATCTCGTCGACCGGGGCGTTGAGGGTGTAGACGAAGGACCGCCCACGCCGCTCGCGATCGACGAGGCCTTTGCCGTGCAGGCGCACCAACGCGGTCATGACCGTGGTGTGGGCGAGCTCGGAGTCCAGATGCTCGCGGGCCTGGGCCACCGAGAGTTCCGTGTGCTCGCCGAGCAGCTCGAGGATCGACTCCTCCAACTGTCCTGACGCTCTACGCACTTCGATTCCTCACTCGATCCGACTACGTCGAGGATAGTTCAGCGGGCGGCGGTATCGACACCCGAATCGAGGTCGACTACCGCGGAGTCCAGATCAGGGCGACTCGGCCGTGGTCCTCCAGTGCGTCTTCTAGGTAAGGAGGTCTGCGTGGTCGGTGCTACGGAGGAAGTCGATGACGGCATCGCGGCTTTTCTCGAGGCACACGATTCGGTTCTCCACCACCCGCAACTCACGCGCGAGCTCCTCTGCAGCCGCGCGACCACCCATCGCCGAATAGCGCTCCGGCTCAGGAGTTTCGATGTCGAGGACGATCTTGATCATTCGCGTGGAAAGACCTGCCTCGACGAGCGCGCGCACGTGGCGTGCGTGCTCGATCTGCTCGTCGGAGTAGTCGCGGTACCCGTTTGCCGACCGCGCAGCGTCGATGAGTCCCTGCTGCTCGTAGTACCGCAGCATCCGTGCCGGCGCTCCGATCGCATCCGCTGCCTCACTGATTTTCATGCCGGGGTCCTTCCGTCGGTGGCCACCGATTTGACCTTGACAGTGATGTCAACGTTTATGGTCGCAGACGTGTTCGGCACCCGATCCTCGGGGAGCCGAAGAAAGGAACACATGACCAACGACTGGAATGGCCCGTCACGGAAGATCCTCGTCATCGGAGCCGGTGAACTCGGCATGCCCGTCCTACGTAATGTCGTCCGTCGAGCCGCTGGCGTCGCGGAATCTGCCGTCGACGTCTTGCTCCGTGGGACCACCATAGACTCGACCGTCCCGGCCAAGCAGCACGACGTCGCGGAGATCCGCGAACTCGGGATAGGCATCGTTCGTGGTGACTTGGTCGAAAACACCGTCGATGACCTCGCTGCGGTCTTCGCCGACTACGACACCGTCATCGGCTGCACCGGGATCACCGCAGGACTGGACACTCCGATGAAAGTCGCGCAGGCGGCCTTGCAAGCGAAGCTTCCGCGATACTTCCCGTGGCAGTTCGGTGTCGACTTCGACGTCATCGGCCG
Organism: Rhodococcus sp. ARC_M5; assembly: GCF_022810405.1. Classification (GTDB taxonomy): domain Bacteria; phylum Actinomycetota; class Actinomycetes; order Mycobacteriales; family Mycobacteriaceae; genus Rhodococcoides; species Rhodococcoides navarretei. The sequence continues at coordinate 23,958 of NZ_JALGQE010000013.1, read as the reverse complement.
GGGCAGCCCCCAGGACATCTTCGACTCCCAGCTCGACGTGCGGGATCTCCTCCGTTCACAGCACGACACCGAGTGGGTGATCATCTCCACCGGCATGTTCATGAACTACCTTTTCGATGCAGGCTCCGGGATGGTCGACCTCTCGAACGACACCGTCAATGCCCTCGGGACCGTCGACACCGCAGTGACCGTGACCACGCCGGAGGATATCGGCGCGCTCACCGCGGAGATCCTCTTCGCCGAGCCGCGCATCCGTGACGAGATCGTCTTCGTCGCCGGGGACACGATCACCTACGGCCAACTCGCCGAGACCCTCGAAGCAGTCCTCGGCCGTCCGTTCGCGCTCCAGGTGTGGTCGGAACCGCTCCTGATGGCAGAACTCGGTGCAGACCCGGACAACATGACCCGGAAGTATCGTGCCGTCTTCGCGCAGGGACGCGGTGTCTCATGGGACAAGGCCGATACGTTCAATGCCCGGCACGGGATCCCGACCACGACGCTCCGCGAGTGGATCGCACAGAACCTCGCCGAGCGCACCACCACCGTTGTCGACCGTTGATGGACGCGCCGATCGACTTACTTACGGATATCTAGCGGGCGGCACATATGTGTAATACGGTGGACTCACCAGCCCACCACCTCGAGGACGATCCATGAGCGTCGAAGCCAATACTCGCGCGATAGAAAAGACTGTCGTCACCGACTTCAGTGACCGCATGAGCTACGGCGCGTACCTGGACCTCGACACGTTGCTCAGCGCCCAGAAGCCGGTCAGCACCCCGGAGCATCACGACGAACTGCTGTTCATCATTCAGCACCAGACCACCGAACTGTGGCTCAAGCTGGTGCTGCACGAGACGCTGGCCGCGCGGGCGGCATTGGATGCCGACGACATCGGTACCGCGCTGAAATGCGTCGCCCGCGTCAAGCACATCCAGAAGACACTGACCGAGCAGTGGTCCGTCCTCGCCACGCTCACTCCGACGGAGTACTCCCAGTTCCGCGACTTCCTCGGCAACTCCTCGGGCTTCCAGTCGTACCAGTACCGGGCCGTGGAGTTCGTCCTCGGCAACAAGAACGCTGGCATGCTGACGGTCTTCGAGTCCGATCCCGCTGCGCACCAATTGCTTTCGGCTCTGTTGCACGAGCCGAGCCTGTACGACGCCTTCTGGCAGTCGTTGGCGCGGCAGGGGTACGAAGTACCGGCATCGGCCCTCGACCGTGACGTCACCGCGGCGTACACGTTCAACGAGGGCCTGATGCCGCTGATCAAGTTCGTCTACGAGAACCACACCGAACATTGGGCGGTGTACGAGGCCTTCGAGGAGCTCGTCGATCTCGAGGAGAACTTCCAGCTGTGGCGCTTCAGACACATGCGCACGGTGCTGCGAACCATCGGAATGAAGAGCGGGACGGGAGGCTCGAGTGGCGTCGGATTTTTGCAGAAGGCACTCGAACTCACCTTCTTTCCCGAATTGCTGGCTGTCAGAACGGAAATCGGACGATGACGGAACGTGCGCTAGAGCTCGACAACAAGGACCCGCTCCGGAGCTATCGCGAGAAGTTCCTCGGTAGTGACGACCCGTCGATCACCGCATATCTCGACGGAAACTCGCTGGGCCGGCCCACCAAGGCCAGCGTCGAACGCATCAATGCCTTCATGACCGACGCCTGGGGCGGACGGTTGATCCGCGGCTGGGACGAGCAGTGGTTCGACCTCCCCGTCACCATCGGCGATGCCCTGGCCGACGCCACCCTCGGGGCTGCGCCCGGCCAGACCACCATCGGCGATTCGACGACGGTACTGCTGTACAAGCTGGCGCGGGCGGCGATCGCCCTGCGGCCTGGCCGCACCGAGATCGTCATCGACCGGGACAACTTTCCGACCGACCGATACTTGCTCGAAGGTATTGCGGCAGAGTCGAATATGACTCTGCGATGGATCGAGACGGACCGCCGCGGTGGTATCGAACCGGAACAACTCGCCGAGGTGGTGGGGGAGAACACCGCCTTGGTGGTGATCACCCACGTCGCATACCGGTCCGGCTTCCTCGTCGACGTGGCCGAGACAACCCGTATCGCGCACGCAGCCGGCGCGCTGATGCTGTTGGACGTGTGTCATTCCGTCGGATCGGTACCGCTCGAACTCGATTCTTGGGGAGTGGATCTGGCCGTCGGGTGCACCTACAAGTACCTCAACGGAGGACCCGGATCGCCGGCCTTCGCGTACGTGCGCAGTGATCTTCTGGGCGATTTCGTTCAGCCGATCTGGGGGTGGATGGGCCGGGCCGATCCGTTCGAGATGGCGCAGGGTTACGTTCCGGCACAGGGTATTCGACGCGTCATCAGTGGCACACCGTCGGTGTTCGGGATGATCGCAATGCAGGACACTATCGAGATGATCGCCGAGGTGGGGATGGACGCGATACGCGCGAAGTCCGTCGCACTCACCGAATACGCCCTCGAACTGGTCCGCGAGATGCTGGTACCGCTCGGGGTGGAGATCGCCTCACCCGAGGACTCGAATCGACGCGGCGGTCACGTCACCATCGACCATCCCGAGTTCAAGGCGATCACCGCTCGCCTGTGGGAGCACGGCGTCATCCCGGATTACCGCGCGCCGCAGGGTATTCGACTGGGACTGAGCCCCCTGAGTACCTCGTACCGCGAGGTGTATCTGGGAATCGTGGCTATCCGTGACGAACTCCGCGCCTAGCACTGCCGGGGCCATCCTCGACGACTTCGACTCTCGTCCGGGCAGCGCCACCTCGTTGGTGCGTACCGTACTCGGGGCATACGTTCGCCCGCTCGGAGGCTGGTTCGCCATCGCCGACTTTGTCGTCTGGATGGACGCGCTCGGGGTGCCACCGGAGAGCACGCGCATCGCGGTGACCAGATTGAAGAAGAAGGGCGTCGTCGAATCGAGTAATCGAGACGGCCGCAGCGGCTATCTCATCACCGAGCAGGCTGACGCGATGTTCGCGCGCGGTGACGGACGGATCTTCGGCTTCCGGCGGATGGCCGACGGCGATCCGTTTCGGTTGATCTCGTTCACTATTCCCGAGGCTCAACGCGCCGCACGCCACCAGCTGAGGCGTCGGCTCACCGGAATAGGCTGCGGCACAGTCTCACCCGGTCTGTGGATCGCACCGGAATATCTCGCAGACGAGGCCGCTGCCATCGTCGAGGCGTTGGAGCTGTCGCAGTACGTCACGACCTTCGTTGCGTCCGAGATCGCGGCTCCCGCCACGCTGCGTGAGAGCGCCGAGCTGTGGTGGGATCTGGCCGGCATCGCCGATCGTCATCGGGCATTTCTCGAGGCCTTCGACGGCGGGTCCGCGGCTCGGAATCCCCGCGACGCGTTTGTCACGTTCGTCCCGTTGCTCGACGAATGGCGCGTCATTCCCTACGTCGACCCTGGCCTTCCGCCGTCCATGACGCCGGAAGACTGGCCGGGCACCCGGGCCGTCGCCACGTTCGAGACGGCCCGGGAGCGTTACTTCGACCTCAGTACGGAATGGGTCGCGTCCTAGCCATCCTGGTACGACGGTTCGCGCTTCTTGATGTACGCGATGACGCGGTAGGTGATGGGCAGGACGAGGACCTCGACGAGTGTCTTCCACAGGAATCCGACGACGACGTAGTTGATGAAGTCGGTCCATGTGCTGATGCCGATGACGCCTGCGGCGATGGCGCAGAAGATCAGCGTGTCGAAGAATTCGCCGACGACGGTCGAGCCGATCAGGCGCGCCCACAGGTGCTTTTCCTTGGTGCGTTCCTTGATCTTGACCAGGACGTAGGAGTTGAGCAGCTGGCCGACGGCAAAGCCGGCGAGGCCGGCGAGAACCAGTCGGGGCACGACACCGACGACGGTTTCGAGTGACTCTTGGTTCTCGTAGAACGAGGCGGCGGGAAGTTCGATGGCGATCCAGAAGCACACCGAGGTGAGGATCAGGGAGCCGAAACCGAGGTAGATCGCGCGGCGAGCTGCTTTGAAGCCGTAGACCTCGCTGAGGACGTCGCCGAGGATGTAGGCGAGGGGGAACAGGAAGAATGCGCCGTCGGTATTGATCGGCAGGATCTGCAGTGGTCCGAGCATGACGTCGGAGGAGGCGAAGAAGGCGACACCTTTGCTGGCGGCCACATTCGAGATCAGCAGCGTCGCGACGAAAAGCGCGACGATGGTGGGGTAGTAGCCCCGGCTGATGTGAGCGAACGTGGCCTGCCCAGACTCGGTGCCGCCGTTGGCGGCGGTGGGTTCGGTAGTAGTCACTGCTCGATCCAAGCACCGAGACGACGATGGGCGCGAATCCCCGGTGAGGGATGCGCGCCCATCGAGGCGGATTGCACGTCAGGCGACGCGGCCACCCACGGTGACGCGGTAGGCGTAGGTGCCGGCGATGATCGTGATCGGGATGGAGGCCAGCAGGCCGATGCCGAGCAGGAGTGCGCCGACAATGTTGATGCCGACCAGGGCGAGGGCCAGCACGAAAAGGGTTCCACCGTTCGAGGCAATCGCCTGAGCGCTTGCCTTGATGGCGGGAATCGGCTCGTCGCCGCGGTCGATGACGAACTGGAAGGTCCACCATGTGAAGAACGTGATGACGATGCCGGGGATGATCAGCAGGACGAAGCCGATGCTGGTGGCAATGCCGACGAGGACGCCGGCGATGATGACGGCGGCAACATTGCCGAACTGGAAAAAGGACCCGAATGCAGGCTTGATCCCGTCCACCTCGTGCAGAGCGCCGCGGACGAGTGCCGCCTGAATGAGGAGCGCGACGACGCCGACGACGACACTGAAGATCAGGCTGAAGACGACGTTGTCGGAGCTCAACACGACGTTCAAGACGCCCTGGATGATCGCGGCGACCAGGACGATGCCGACCCAGACGAGGGCGTTGTCCTTGAACTTGTTGAAGGCGTAGCCGATGGCCGTTCCCACGGACAGCTGCGTCGGCATAGGTGACTCACCGAACGCCGGAGGCGGTGGATAGTTGCCCTGCGGGGGCGGTGGGTAACCACCGGGTGGTGGGTAGCCGCCTTGCTGGGGGTAATCGCCGGGAGGAGGCGGGTAGCTGCCCGGAGGTGGGTAGTTGCCCTGCGCAGGGGGTGGGTAGTTGCCGGGTGGTGGGTAGCCGCCGCCCTGCGGCGGGGGATAACCACCGGGGTTCTGTGGATCCTTGTCGGGGTCGTAGCCGCCTGAGGTCATGGTGTCCTTCTCCCTCGGGATGAGTTGTCGCGGTCACTGTACGTCCGATTCGTGCGCAGTTGGGTCCTGTCGCGTTGCAACGTGATCTCGATCGGTCGGTAGGTCAGGTATTCGCGGGGTCGAACACCCACGGTTCGCGCGGTACCAGCGTCGGCTTCCACTGTTCGAGCAGTTCCTCGGCGTTCTTCGCATTCGGTTTGCCGAGCGAGGCGGTGATGAGCGACCACGCGTCGGGCCGCTCGCGCAGTGTCACCGCGCCGTCCCGCTTGGCCAGGCGCTTGCCCTCGACGTTCAGAGCCAGGGGCACATGAACGTACGTCGCGGGGGTCAGGCCCAGGAGTTGAGCGAGGTAGCCCTGCCGTGGCGCGGAGGTGAGAAGGTCGTCGCCGCGCACGATCTGGTCGACGCCTTGTGCGCCATCGTCGACGACGACGGCGAGGTTGTAGGCGGGTACACCGTCGGAGCGACGCAGGACGAAGTCGTCGACCTGACCACGGAACAGGCCGTGCAGCTGGTCGACGATGGTGAATTCGGTTACCTGCGAACGCAATCGGATGGCCGGTGGGCGGTCCTTCGCTGCTTTCTCGTCAGCGGTCAGGTTTCTGCAGGTGCCGGGATACGCGCCGTCGGGTGCGTGGGGCGCGGATGCGGCCTGCAGGATTTCCCGACGCGTGCAGAAACACTCGTACGTGAGCCCCGCGGCGGTGAGCGTGCGAATCGTGGCGTCGTAGATCTCCCGACGCTCGGATTGACGCATGATAGGCCCGTCCCAGTCGATGCCGATCGCGGCGAGGTCGTCGAGTTGACGTTGCTCGGAGCCGGCTTTCACGCGATCGAGATCTTCCACGCGCATCACGAACCGTCGTTCGGTGGAGCGGGCGAAGAGCCAGGCTAGTAAGCCGGTCCGGAGATTGCCGAGATGCAAGTCGCCGGAGGGACTGGGAGCGAAGCGTCCGGCGGGCATGGGGACAACTCTAGGTCGCGTGCTGCAGTAGTTGCTCGAGGTGGAGCAGAGAGGTCGCCTCAAGGTCCGGTGTGCTGAAGTGCTGCGGGTGGGTCCCAACCGTTGCTCAGGGTGATCAGCCGGATGTCGAGCGCGGCCAGTGCTCGGATGCCGTCAACTCAGAAGAGCGGGACCACGCTTGTGCTCCTATCGAGACCGAGGCTGTCGGCTGCGTTGTGTACCGTCCTGGCATGGCCAAGTTCCCCAAAGTTCGAGAGCAGCACATTGCCGTATTCGGCGAGAGCGGCTCGGGCAAGACCGTTCTTGTTTCATCGTTCTTCGGACCGACCCAGGAAGGGTCCTTCAAGAACGATCTGTGGGATCTCGTCGCTGATGACGTCGGACAAGGGGTTCGGCTCTACAAGAATTACCTCGGTATGCGGGACAAAGCATCTGCGCCGATACAAACCCGCTTCAGGAGCACGACCTACTACTTTTCGGTCAAACTTAGGGGCGGAGACAGCGACGCAGCCAAGAAAAGGCCGTTTGACGTCCTGCGTCTTGCGTGGCACGACTATCCCGGCGAGTGGTTCGAAGAGGAGCCCAGCAGCGGTGAAGAACGCGACCGACGTACCGACACTTTCCGTTCCCTGCTCAAGTCCGATGTCGCAATTCTTCTGGTAGACGGGCAGAAATTGCTCGATCATCGAGGCCAAGAACAGCTGTATCTGAAGTCGCTGATGTTCAACTTCCGTCAAGGGCTCCTCCGACTCAAGAACGACCTGCTGGAGGACGGTCCCATCGTCGAGTTCCCCCGAATCTGGATCCTGGCCCTGTCGAAAGCTGATCTGCTGCCGGATTGGAATGTCGACACATTTCGCGATTTGGTCATCCTTGAGGCGGCAGAGGACATCGAACACCTTCGATCAACCATCGCCGAATTCATCGATACTCCGGCCGCCTTGTCAATCGGTGAAGACTTCATGTTGCTCTCGTCCGCCAAGTTCGAGCTGAGGTCCAATGATCAGCAACCGATCGACATCGACCTGACGAAACGCGTTGGTCTCGATCTCGTACTCCCGGTTGCGTCTCTTCTTCCGCTGGAACGTCGCGTGCAGTGGCAGCAAAAGCACAATATTCCTTACAAAGTGCTCAAGTCGCTCGCTGACGGTGCCGAGCTGTTGGCGGCCGGCCTGGCAGATCAGAAATTCGCGCCGATCGAGAAGTTGCTGGCCAAAGCAGGCAACGCCGGCAAGGTCGCGGCCGTGGCGCTCCCGATGTTGAAAGAAGCAGTCAAGCTGGTAGGACCGAAACTCGAAGAAATGAACGAGCAGGCGCGCGCGAAGCATGACTACCTGCGAGCGACTCTGACGCAGTTCAAGCTCGATCTCGAGCATGGCGTCATCGATAAAGTGATCAGGAATGCGAAGTGAGTGACAGTACCGCACATCCGGAGAGCTTGATCTGGGCGACTCGGGGTCGGACCTGGGGCTTCCGGTTCCTTCTCGATGCCGGACTGAGCGATCCTCTGCTGGCCTACGAACAGGTCTTCGGTGACCTGTCAGACGCACCGAGCGCGTGGAACCGGCAAAACGGTCAAGTCGCGCTGCGAATTTCAGATCCGCTCGGGCGGCGCGATTCAGCACGTCGTGTAGTACCCCACGAGTTCGTCATCTTCGGCGACCTCGCCGCTGCTGTGGACTCCGTGGAGGACGGTCTAAACGAAGTGTGGCCGTTGGTGTCTGAGATGTACGCGCGCATTTGGGATTCCCCCAACCCACCTGTCGGCTGACGGCCAATTTCGGGCCGTCATGACACTTTGGACCCTGTACACGGCGTCCGAGGATCAGGTCATGACTTCCTGATAGCGAACATGAGTGGTGTGGTTCGGGCCCGTGCACCATCCGATTCGTGATCAACGAATCTCGTTGTCTCCATGTCGGATTAAACCTTAATTTTTAACCATTCGGTGGCTGTGTCGGTTGCCTTAGTCACCCGGCCGGCATCGCGGTTGAAGTTCTCAGTGACTCGCAGGCAGTCCCAGCTTGTCGAAAAACGCACGATTCCGTTGTGAGGCTCCGTTAACGAGACCATCAAAACTGATGACCTCGATGTACACGCGTCGCGCATCGTTGAACCCAAAGTATGAGAGACCGTCCTGGGCCGGACGCAAACTCGCCAATTCGCAACGGTCGATCATCTTAGGAGTGAGGTCCGCAATTATGTAACAGAATGCGGGTGCTTCCTCCGACCTCGGGATCAGTCGGCCTTCGCTCGTCTTGGCACCCCCTTCGCGGATCTGTTTCACGTAGCCCAAGCACTGATCGATCGGATTGTTTCCCTCCGAGGCATCGATCCGCATGGGGCGCTTGATCTCTACGACGACAATCGAACTGAGCGGGACCGTCTGGCGTTCGGCAGCAAGCACGGCGCTACCGGCGAGCCGCGTGGCGATGATGTCCGGCTCCTTCGTCGACTTCGAGTCTGTGATGGGCATGCTGTTGAACGTTTTGTCCGACGCGAGGTAGTCGTGAAAGGCCAGTCTCTCATCGATAATCCACAGGTTCGAGGCGTCTGTCCCGATCTCGTTGGAGTCCTTCCGCATCGGTATCAGCAGATTGTGAATCTCGTCCTCGCGGCAGTACTTGCCTTCTTCATTCGAGCGGATGAGCTTCTCGAGGACCTCGAGGATCACCCGCCGCCGTGCCACATATGCCGCAAGGTCAGACTGGTTAATGTCAGTGACCTTCGCCAGGTACCCGTCGAGTCGCGCCTGGTACTCTGCGGGCCGCTCGGCACCGTGCTCGGCGAAAATCTGTTGTGACTCAGCAAGGGTCTCGGCTTCGAGCTTCTGGAGTTCGCGGTGAAGGAGCACTTCCAGCTCAGTGTCCTTCATTGACGGGTCGACTGTTAGCCCTAACGATTCCATTCGCTTGAGGAGAGGCCGGTACCGCGGCGCACGATTGCTGACGTAGTGATTGATCCGCAACTTACCCTCGTCTTGGGCTGTCGCCAGAGCGCCCGCAAGCAGTACTTTTACCTCATCGAGCACGGCTGTTCGCACGTCATTGAGCGTAATCTCGCCCTCGATTGCTTCGCCGTCGATGGTCTCGTCAATGTCGAACGCCGTTCTGTCAGCGCGGACGTTCGCGTCAAGGTAGTCCGAGGAGAGATAGCAGACGTAGGTGAAGTCCGCACCGTTCTGGTCCGTGAGCCGACCGTAGAGCCCGGGGACCTTCCCGATGATGTTCTCCTCCGTCACTACGCGGCTAGCCGCGCACCAGAATATTCTCGGGGTCTGTTTACGAGTCGACGACTTCAGGCAGAGATTGACCATGTCGAACTTCTGGCCCTTGACCTCGACCGTCTTTGTCGGCATTTCCGAGAAGACGAACTCGTCCATCAGCTCTTTGAGTAGCACCACTTCGCCGTCGTCGATCACCCGTATCTCGGGCGCGCCACCAGGCCGCAAAAGTACCAAATACAGTGCTCGAATACCTCTCTGGCAATCGCCGCTGCTGTTTTGGGCGCGCTCTTCTGGTACGCGGGGCCGAAGCTGTCCAGCTCGACGGTCGTCCCCGAATCGTCCATCGTCTCGGCCCAGTCGATGGGCTCAACCTCTCGCTCGACCGAGAACCTGAACTGCCGACCGTGAAGGTTGCCGTGCTCGTCCTCGTAGGTGCTTTTCACCATCACCTTGCTGAACGCTTTGAGCCACAACAGGCGACCCACACCTCGGCATCCGGCGGCCGACTTATAGTCACTGTCCAGTGTCTCGAACGACTTCATGTTCTCCGCATTGAACCCCACACCGTTATCGGTGACTACGAATCCGACGATGGGCTCCAACGGAGCCCGCCCTGGGCCGGAAAATTCGAGGTCGAACCCCGCTTGTGGGCTGCGGACGATTTTCACGTCGAGACGACCTCGGGAGCTGTCGCCCACGAACCTCGCGTCGATAGCCTGTATGCCGTTGACGGCGGCTTCCAGTAGCGGGAGCAGCGCATGGCTCTTCGGCAGACCGGTGTTCTTGACTCGGCCCCGAAGAGACGTCGTCATCGCCGCCATGGTGTCCTTCTTCCCATCCTGATGCCGCTCACCGTACCGGTGACATCGGACAACCCTAGTCGGGCCACAGACACGGGATCGTTGAAAGAGGCAGGACGGCCGGGCCGTTGTTTAACGACATCGCCACCAAACTCAAGCTGGCGTGCCTCATCACGGACGCTTCAGTGCTGTTACTGACATCATTACGCCCTTCGTCAGGCCGGAAAGCGTTGGTGACGATCGATGAAGCAACGGCAGCACGAAGTCGCCGCCGTGAACGTGTCTGGTAATCGGTCGACTCCGAACCCTGATCACTGTGGTTCAGAGACGCCGCCAGGCATCCCAAGCTGACCAAGTAATGTTGCCGCTGCGAATGGCTGTCGACCATTCTTGACCTACAGTCAGCCTGCAACAACAAACCGCGCCCCACCCGGAATCTTCAATCCCGCTGCATCCCCTACCTTTACCGTAGATCCCGCCGCCAACTCCACTCTCACGGTCACCGAGCCCACCGTCACGTCAGCGATGCTACGAAATCCGGTAGGCCGCAGACCCGAAACAATCCCACGAATCCCGTTGTCATCCAACGTGATCAGCTCATGACGCACCAGCAACACGGCCGGCCCGGCCGGCAGAGTAACTCCTTCGACCTCCAGCTCCCCGAGATCGGAACGATGCACCCCAACCCCATCCCACTGTCCCTCGATTTCGTTCATCCCGCCCATCAGCCGCGAGACCGCCAATGTTCTCGGACGCGTGTAGGCCGTCGCGATATCGGAGTGATGCTCCAGGCGACCATCGATAAGCACGGCCACCGAATCGGCCAGCACCGCCGCCTCCTGCTGATCGTGGGTGACGAGCAACAGAGTCTGATCCAGCGTCGAACGCAATTCGCGAACCAGATCATGCATCTCGGTGCGCAACACTGGGTCCAGCGCACTGAAGGGCTCGTCCAACAACAACACTCGCGGTGAACCCGCAAGTGAACGTGCCAACGCCACCCGCTGCGCCTGCCCGCCGGACACCTCGGACACTGCTCGGCCCCCGATATCACCCAGATGCACCAGGTCGAGATACTCGCGGGCGCGTTCGCGCGAACGCTTGCGACTCTCCCCGGCAGCGCGGTAGGCGAAGCCAATGTTGTCGAGTACCGACATGTGCGGGAACAACATCGGGCGCTGAAACACCATCCCGACGCCGCGGTTCTCGGCCTCAACACCGTTGACCTCGCGACCGTCGATGCGCACCGTGCCGGCGGTGGGTGAATCCAGGCCCGCAATGAGCCGTAGTGCCGTGCTCTTGCCTGAGCCCGACGGCCCGAGAATCGCCGTACACGACCCCGGCGGCACGGTGAGATCCAACGAATTCAGAGCCGCAACCGATTGGCCGGCATGCACTTTGGTGAGCCCCTGGACGGACAATTCGACGCTCATCGTGCACTCCTACGACGTAGCCGGGCGAGCATGAGCACCAGCAACAACGGCGGTACGACGGCGGCGACCGACAGCGCAGCCACCACCGAATCATTACCGGTCCCGGCAGCGAACGAGGCGACAAGAATGGGCACGGTGACCAGTCTGCCTCCACCGATCAACAAGGTGATCACATAGTCGCTCCACGCCACGAGAAACGCGAGCAACGCCGCCCCCGCCAACGCCGGAGCCAGTAGGGGAATGCGAATCCGCCGCAGCACCATGGCACTCGACGCACCGAGTGTGCGAGCTTCTTCCTCGTAGCCGATGTCGTACGCGCCGAATGCCACTCGCATCAGGTAAGTCGTGTAGGGAATCGCCGCGACGGTCAGCAACGCGACCACTGCCACGGTGCTCGGAATGCGCGAGCGCAGCACCAGAACATCGAGTCCCAAGGCCACGGCGAACGGGGGCAGGGCCACAGGCGCGAAAAGAACACCGGCCACGACAGCGGGGAAGCGCACAGTGCCGTTCACCAGGGCGCGAGCGGCCAACGCGCCCAATGGTGTTGCGATGGCGGCCACAGCGAGAGCGAGCAGGGTAGACCGCACGAAAGCATCGACGCCCCCGGCATCGAGGGCGCTGCGGACACCGTCGAATCCCCATTCCTGGGGAACCGAACCGGGAAACGACCAGCGATTGCTGATGGCCCACAAGACAACCGGAATCAGCGGCAGCAGGAACCACACGACCAGAACGGACCTGCCGACAGCGGGAAGAACCCTATTCATTTCCACGCCGCCGATCTGCGCAGATAGTGCAGTGCCACCACAGCGACCACCACCGTCAGAGCGGTGGCGATCGTCGCGGCAGCGGCTGCCTGCGGACGCGTCTGGAGATCGATCGAGGTGAACAGGCGAATTGCCATCACCGACAACGGTTCCGGATACGGTCGCCCCAGGATGCGGGCCACCTCGTAGGAGCCGACGGTGTACGCGAACGCGATGGCCGCCGATGCGATCAGTGCGGGCCGAGCCAACGGCAGCGTGACCAAACGGAGCCGAGCCCACCGGCCGGCACCCAAGGTCGCGGCCGTCTCGTCGAATGCAGCTACGCGAGTGGCGAGCGTCCCGGCCACGACGACGGCCACGAAAGCCGATTCCTTCCAGGCATATTCGGCGACGACGGCGATCCACCACTTCCCACCGACCAACTCCGGCCAGCTACCGTCGGTCATACCGAGGATGCGGGGCAGCATCCCTGAATCTGCCAGCAACAGCGCCATCGCCGCCGCGCCGATCAGGTGCGGCACCGTGACGGTCACCCCAGCAGCGACCAACGCGGCGCGTCCACCCGACAACGCCGTCAGCGCCGCGGCCAACCCGACCACCGAGGCCAACGCCGTCGAGACCACGGCGATGGACAGCGTCAACGCCACCGAACGCCACAGATCACCGCCCAGAGCGGCGTACGCGTCGACCGATAGTTCGGGCGTTCCGACCAACGGCATCAGCCCCAGGCTCTGCAGCACCACAGTGCCGAGACCGCCGCCGACGACCAGAACGACCAAGACGACGGCGGGGAGTACCGCCGCTGTGCCGCGAAAGCTCTTCGTGGACGCGCTCACTGCCCGGCGAGCACGCTTCGTCGCCAACCCTCGTCGAGCGGGGTCACCCAGTCCGCCGAGAGTTCGGGATGCGCGTTTTCCGACAGCTCCTCGTAGGAGGGCAGAACCGTCGAGCTCGGCAGCGCCTCGAACTGCGAGCGGGCGTCATCGGGCAATCGGTCGATATCGAGAACGGTGAACTGCCCCCACACGTCCGGCGTCGCCTTCGCGAGTTGCTGCTCGGGCGACAACGCGAGATTGGCAACCACCTGCGCGGCGGCCGACTTCCCCGACGTCGACGGGATGGCAAGGAAACTGGCATTCCCGACGGTTCCCTCGTCGAGAGTGAGGACACGGGTCTCCGGGGGATAGGTGCCGTCGGCGACGAGCTGGGGGAGCGTCGCGGGGCCGTAGGTCATCGTCATGTCGACCTGGCCACCGGCGTAGAGGGTGTCGAGCTCGGAGGAAGACTGCGGATACGTCGTTCCCTCGCGCCACAGTGACGGGGCGAGCTCGTTCAACTGATCGAACAATGCCGGGGCCAGGCGATCGTAGGAGTCCTGATCGAACTGTGCCGGAACCTCGTCGACGCCGCCGGAGGCGTTGATCAAGGCCTCCCGCACGAATACCGAGCCGGTGAAGTCCGGGGGAGCGGGGTAGGTGAAGCGGCCCGGGTTCGCGCGGGCCCAGTCGAGCACGCCCTCGAACGTCGTCGGCGGATCCGGGATCGCGGCCGCGTTGTAAACCAAGGTGAATTGAGCTTTGTGCCAGGGTGATTCGCAATTCTCGACCGGGGTACCGAAGTCGTCGAGCAACAGCGGATCCTCGGGATCGGTGAATTCCATGTTCGGCAGATTCTGCGTCCAGCCGCACAGCCACGCCCCGGCTTGCTTACCGGTGCCGAAGTTCGCGCCGTTGACCCACACCAGATCCACTTCGCCGTCGGTGACCCCGGCCTGTCGCTCGGAGAGGATGCGATTGACGGCGTCGGTGGTCGATTCCACCGGCACCCGGCGCAGCGTGACGCCTTCTTCGGCGGCCGCGGGAGTGAGCACGTCGTCGACATAGGCATTGCCCTGCTCGTCGCCGCCGTACATCCACAGCGAGACGGTCTGCCCCTGTGCCTGCTCCTGGATCTCGCTCCAGGACAAGTCCTCGGCGCGCGGAGCCTCCGATGATGGTGCCGCGCAGGCCGTGAGCAGCAGCCCTGCGCTCGCCGCAATCGTCACTGCGCACCGTACTGATCGAATCACCGTGGGCCCTCCAGATCAACCGAAGCAGCCGTCGTCGACGCTGCCCTCACCACCGTAATCGGTCGAATGAGACAACCGCTGAACACGCGGGCGTACCGGTCGTGTGCACAATGGATCCTGACCGCCGGACGAGAGGTACACACCGTGACGCAGGACCGCCCGACGCGTAGTCGCCGAGGCACCACCCTGAAATTGCTCGCGGCTGCCGTGGTCGTCATCGCTCTGGTGGTCGTGCTCGGCACCGTCGACTTACCCGATCCGTCGTTCATCCGTGACCGAGTGGCATCGGCCGGGCCCTGGGGCATTGCGCTGTTCGTCGTGCTCTATGCCGTTCTGTCGGCCACTCCGTTCCCCGCCAGCACGTTGACCATTGCGTCGGGACTGCTGTTCGGGTTGGCGGTGGGCGCAACCGTCGTGGTGTTCGCCGCCACGATGGGGGCGTACCTCGGGTACTGGGGAGCGCGGGCGCTGGGACGCGGGCAGGTGGCCCGCACCGAATGGGACAGGCTCCGCCGACTCGACGCCATGCTCGGACGACGGGGATTGCTGTCGGTGCTGCTCGTGCGTTTGGTGCCGCTGCCGTTCTCCTTGGTCAACTACGCGGCCGGAGTCAGTGCGGTGGGGCAACGGGACTACGTGGTGGGCACCATGATCGGCATCGTGCCCGCGACCGTCGCGTACACCGCGCTCGGTGCGTATGGAACGTCCCCGCTGTCGTGGCCGTTCGCCATCGCACTGCTCGCCGTCCTGGCTATCGCGGCCGGGTCGGCCCTGTTGGCTCGCCGCCTGGGACTCACCGGTGCAGCCGAATGATCGACAGCTTTCTGCGCCGCCACCTCGAAGCGCCACTCGATCGCTGTGCCCGCGCCCTCGACCGCCCCGCGATCACCCCGGACCGGATCACCGCCGCAGGACTGGTGCTCGGCCTCGGTAGTGCACTGGCGGCGGGCCTGCAGTTCTGGTGGCTTGCGTTGGTGTTGTGGATCGTCTCCCGCATCGCCGACGGCCTGGACGGACCGCTGGCACGCAGGCGGGCGACAACAGCCGGGGCCGGCGGATTCTTCGACATCACAGCTGACTTCGTGGTCTACGGCACGACGGTGGTGGGCGTCGCGGTAGGTGCCTCGGCCGGATACGACGCCCCCTGGTGGCCGTTCCTGCTGGTGCTGCTGGCGTACTACATCAACGGCACCGCGTTTCTCGCGTTCTCCTCGATCGCCGAGCGCACCGGTCGCACCATCGACGACGGCCGCTCGCTGTCGTTCCTCGGCGGTTTGGCCGAGGGTGCCGAAACCATAGCGGTGCACAGTCTCTGGCTGCTGTTGCCGGGAATCTCGTGGCAGATCGCGGTGGTCTGGGCGGTGGTGGTCGCGGTGAGCTCCGGTCAACGGATCATCGCCGGGTATCGCGCCCTCTCCTGATCCATAGGCTCCGGCCTTTGGCCAAGGCCCCAACTGCTCGCGAGATCACCGGAGAACCCAACTGCGCCTTGACGTCCGCGATCGCCGCGTTCCACGGCCCGTCGTTGTACGTCGGATACGGGTGCGTGGCCCCGGCGAGATCGCGGGTGCGTAGCCCCTGCTCGACGGCCAGAATCAGCTCCCCGATCGTCTCGCCCGCACGTGGACCCACCACGCAGGCACCGACGATGCGTCGCTTGCCGTCGAGCACCAGCATCGTCGAACCGTTCGTAGTCCTCTCGGTTACGGCTCTGTCGACGTGATGGTGGTCCAGGTTCTGCAGCCGTAACCCTCGCTCCCTTGCGGTCCGCACATCGATTCCCGCCGAGGCTATCTCGGGATCGGTGAACGTCACCCGTGGAGTTCCCGTCGTGCTCACTTTTCGGTTCAGGCCCAGTGTGGCGTTGCTCGCAGCCAGGCTGCCGTGCACACCGGCAGTGTGGGTGAACTGAGGGTGACCGGTGAGATCTCCGGCCGCCCAGATGCGGGGATTGGTGGTGCGCAGATGCTCGTCGACCTTAACGAATCCGTTGTCGTCCACTTCCACACCGGCCAAATCCAACCCGAGGGACGCGGTCCGCGGAGTCCGTCCGGTGGCGACGAGCACCCAATCGAATTCGATCTCGACACCCGTGTCGGTGGTGGCCGAACCGTCGTCGATGCGCACGACCGCGGTGGAGGTCAGCACCCGCACGCCCTCGTCGGTCAGTGCCTGCGTCAGAATCGAGCTTGCCGACGCGTCCTCGCGGGGCAGGATCGTCGCAGACCGTCCGACGAGGGTGACGTCCGAACCGAGGCGCGAAAATGCCTGCGCCATTTCGCAACCCACCGACCCGGCACCGACGATCAGCAGTCGCTGCGGCAGGTCCTTCAGATCCCACAGGGTGTCGCTGGTCAGGTAGTCCACGTGCTCGATGCCGTCGATCGCCGGCACCGTGGGATGCGCGCCGGTGGTCACGATCGCCTGACCGAAGTGCAGCAGCCGTGTGCCGACGGAAACGGTGTTCGGACCGGTGAACACGGCGTCACCGCTGATCACATGTACTCCGGCCTCGGTGAGGGCCTCCGGTGAATCGATCGGCGCGATCTCGGCGATCGACCCGTGCACGTGCTGCATCACGCGCCCGAAATCCACGCGCGGTGGCTCGGTGTCGATGCCGAACCGGGACGCCGACCGGACCGTCGCTGCCACCGAAGCCGCCGCGAGCAGTGCTTTGGACGGCACGCATCCGGTCCACAGGCAGTCGCCGCCGGTGCGGTCGCGCTCGATCAATACGACGCGAACGCCGAAGCCCGCCGCGGTCTTCGCCGCCACGATGCCGGCGGTACCGCCGCCCACCACGACCACGTCGGCGCGGTTCTCGGGCACACTCGAAGACGAACGACGGATTCCCATGCCTCCCACTATGCCCGCGCCCTGGAGGGACCGAGATGAGACGACCGACGAAATATACGATGTCGGCCCGCCTGTACGACGTGATCTCCTTCGAATGGCCCGTGTATCGCGCCGGCCGGGAGGCGGCGTTCGAGCTGCTGAATCTGCTTGCCGGAAGCCATGTTCTGGATCTCGGCTGCGGGACGGGCTTGAACTTCGCCGGGTTGCAGCGGATGGTCGGACCCACCGGATCGATCACCGGAGTCGACGCCAGCCCGCAGATGCTCGAACAGGCCCGACGGCGAGCCGACCGGTCCGGCTGGAACAACGTCACGCTCGTTGCAGCCGACGCCACAGCCCTCACCGGCGCGGATCTGGGAGAGACCCCGTTCGATGCGGCTCTGAGCACCTACGCGCTGTCACTGATGTCGCCGTGGCAGGCGGCTCTCGACTCGATGATCGCGCACACTCGCAAGGGCGGAGTGGTGGCCGTCGTCGACATGCAGCGACCCGTCGGACGAGCCGCGGCCTGGACTCCGCTCGCGAAGCTTGCGTGTCGACTCGGTGGATCGGACATCGAGGCTCACCCGTGGACGGCGATGACGCCACCACTCGAGCTGCTGCACTCCGCGTCGGTACGGGGCGGACACATTCAGGTTCGCGTGGGATCTGTGTCGAGCTGAGGATTCACTTCTTCTGGCGTCGACTTCCACCGTGCCAGTCCTGCTGCACGCCCGCCTCGTCTTCTTGTACCCCGAGGGCCTTCAACTGGGGAAGCTCGCGCAGGCTGCGCTTCATCTCGGCGAAGCCGGGGAAGCGAGCGAGACCGATGACGTTGTCCCACAGCGGCACTGCCTCCTCGTCGCTGGGTAGACGGCTGATCACCGGACCGAAGAAGGCAACGCCGTCCGGCGGCTCGAAGGCGATGATCGGTGTGCCGACGTCCTTGCCGGTCAGCGACAGCGCATGATCGGTTTCGGCTCGGATCTCCTCGTCGAGAGTCGAATCATCCAGTGCCGCAGTGTGATGGGTGGGTAGACCGAGTTCTTCGAGGATCGGCCCCAGGAACGCGGCGGTGCCGCGATGTCCGTGGCTCGCAGCGTCGTCGGGCACCACCTCGGTGTCGAAGATGTGGGTTCCGAGTGCCTCGTACAGTGGTCCGATCGCGGCCGACCCGTGCTCACGGCGAACAGCGGCCGCCGCCCGCAACAGTCGCAGACCTGCGGTGTGCCCGGCCTCGTATTCGGGTGGGAAGTGCGAGTCGTAATCGATATGGGAATTGAGCAGTCGTAGCGAGATGAACCGCCAGTCGACGCTGTAGTCGCGCTGGGCCTGGACCTTGCGGACCCATTTGCTGGTCATCCAGGCGAACGGGCACACCGGATCGAAATAGAAGTCGATATCGGCCATGGGGATGCTCCTTCTCGGACGACGGTTCCTTGTTCTCGACGGTATACGCCGCAGCGATGTCAGTTCTCGCCCAGCAGAGCAGCGCGCTGCTCGTCGACCACGGCGCGAATCGCGTCCACCACCGCCGAGACCTCCGGCCGTCGCAGTGTTTCGCTCCGGGTGACGAGCCAGTAGGTCAGTTTCACGGCGATGGCGTCGGGCAGGATTCGTTGGAGGTCGGAGTGACGGTCGGCCATGAAGCACGGCAGCAGTCCGATACCCGCGGACGCGCGGGTGGCCTCGACGTGGACGAACACGTTGGTGGAGGTCACCGATTCGCGCATCGTCGGGGTGAAGTTAGGGGCCAGGTCGAGATCGTCGACGTGCAGCATCGAGTCGATGAAGTAGATGAACGGGTGCGCGGCCAGGTCGGCCGGGACCTGTGGCGTTCCGTGCTCGTCCAGGTAGGTCTCCGATGCGTACAGGCCGAGCCGGTAGTCCCCGAGCCGGATCGCCTCGGCGCGGTGCACCTGCGGTTGGCCGACGACGATCTCGATGTCCAGACCCGATCGCTGCTGAGACGCACGCCGGGTTACGGCGACGATCTCCACCGACACCCGAGGATGCGTTCGCTGCACCCGCGCGGCTGCCGGGGCGGCGATATAGGCACTGAAGCCGTCGGTCGCCGAAATGCGCACCACACCCTCCAGCGCACCGGCGTCGGTCGAGACCAACGTGCGCAAGGCGTCCTCGACGGCCTCGGCCGCGGTCAATGCGCCGCGGCCCAGCTGCGTGAGCTCCCAGCCTCCGCCGGCGCGGGTCAGCACTCGCCCGCCGAGCGTGTCCTCGAGCGCGGCGATGCGTCGGGAAATGGTCGTGTGGTTGATGCCCAGGTCGTCGGCCGCGGAACTGTAGCGACCGGTTCGGCTCACAGCGAGGAGCACAAGTAGGTCGTCTGCACTGGGGATCTTCGCACCACCGAGCGTCATGTCTGCAGTTTTGCAGATCCGACCTGCGTTCATGGCTCTTGCGTCGACAAAGATCTGCACCAATACTCAGAGCAACCCGCCGATGTGTGGTCTGTCACAAGCATGAACCCGAAGTGCCGAGTAACACAGGAGAGTCAATGAGCGTCGATCAGCCGCTGGCAGGACGGTCCGAACCGGACCCCGATGCCACCCCCGCAGGCCTCAAGAAGGTAGTCGGGGCATCGATGGCGGGCACCATCGTCGAGTGGTACGAGTTCTTTCTCTACGGAACCGCCGCGACGCTGGTGTTCAGCAAGATCTTCTTCGCCGCCGGAACCAGTGAGCTCGACGCCATCCTCGCGGCCTTCGTCACCTACGCCGTCGGCTTCGTCGCGCGTCCGTTGGGCGGCATCGTCTTCGGCCACTACGGCGACAAATACGGCCGAAAGAAGTTGCTGCAGTTCAGCCTCGTCCTCGTCGGCGGAGCCACGTTCCTCATGGGCTGCCTACCGACCTTCGAGGCGATCGGCTACTGGGCGCCGGCACTGCTGGTGACCCTGCGATTCATCCAGGGCTTCGCCGTCGGCGGCGAATGGGGCGGTGCGGTTCTCCTTGTCGCAGAACACAGCCCGAACAAGTCCCGCGGATTCTGGGCCAGTTGGCCGCAGGCAGGCGTGCCCGCAGGCAACCTGCTCGCCACCGTCGCGCTGCTGGTGCTGACGACCACCCTGTCCGACGAGGCCTTCCTCAGCTGGGGCTGGCGAGTCGCGTTCTGGCTCTCTGCCGTCATCGTCTTCGTCGGCTACTACATCCGCACCAAGGTCTCCGACGCCCCGATCTTCCTCGAGGCCCACAAGCAGGCCGAGGTCATCAAGGCCGCGTCGTACGGCGTTTTCGAGGTCGTCAAGCGTTACCCCCGCGGCGTCTTCACCGCGATGGGTCTGCGCTTCGGTGAGAACGTCATGTACTACCTCGTCGTCACCTTCTCGATCACCTACCTCTCGGTGGAAGTGGGCACCGACACCTCCACGATCCTGTGGTGGATGCTCATCGCCCACGCGATCCACTTCTGCACAATTCCGTTGGTGGGCAAGCTCGCCGACCGCGTCGGTCGTCGCCCGGTCTACTTCGCCGGTGCCGTCACCGCGGCCACGTGGGGCTTCTTCGCCTTCCCGATGATGAACAGCGGCCACAACGTCGTCATCATGCTGGCCATCATCATCGGCCTGATGTTCCACGCCTTCATGTACGCCACGCAGCCGGCCATCATGGCCGAGATGTTCCCGACGCGGATGCGGTACTCCGGTGTGTCCCTCGGTTACCAGGTCACCTCGATCGTCGCCGGTTCGCTGGCCCCGATCATCGCGGTCAAGCTGCTCGACATCTACGGCTCGTCCGTACCGATCGCGGTGTACCTGGCCGTGGCCTGCGCGATCACCGTCGTGGCCGTCGTCGTCGCTCGGGAGACCAAGGGACTGGCGCTGGAAAGCATCGACATCGCCGACGCCAAGAACCTGGCCACCGAGGCCGAGCTGGCGAAGGCTGGCCTGCTCGACAAGACTGCACAGCGATGACCGACCTGAACGGACGCTCCGCCCTCGTCACCGGGGGAGCGTCCGGCATCGGGGCCGCGTGTGCACGCGAGCTCGCCGGACGCGGTGCACGCGTCACCGTCGCCGACGTGAACGACGTTGCCGCAAAGGAATTGGCGTCGGAGATCGGTGGTGAGGTGTGGTCGGTCGATCTGCTCGACACCACCGCGCTGGACGATCTCCGGTTGGACGTCGACATCCTCGTCAACAATGCGGGTATCCAAACGGTGGCACCGATCGTCGACTTCGACCCCGGTGCGTTCCGTCGCATTCAGACGCTGATGGTGGAGGCTCCGTTCCTGTTGATTCGTGCGGCGCTGCCTGGGATGTATGCCCGCCGGTTCGGCCGGGTCGTCAACCTTTCTTCGGTGCACGGGCTGCGCGCGTCGGAGTTCAAGGTCGCCTACGTCACCGCCAAACATGCACTGGAAGGACTGTCGAAAGTGACGGCCCTCGAAGGTGCCACCCACGGTGTGACGAGCAACTGCGTCAACCCGGGATACGTCCGTACCCCGCTGGTCGAAAAGCAGATCGCCGACCAGGCCAAGGCACACGACATCCCTGAGAACGAGGTACTGGAGAAGGTCCTGCTCACCGAGGCGGCCATCAAGAGACTCGTCGAACCGGCCGAAGTCGCCTCACTGGTCGGCTGGTTGACCTCCGAGAACGCAGGCATGGTCACTGGAGCGTCCTACACCATGGATGGTGGTTGGTCGGCTCGTTAGGTTCGCTTCACCCCGTTCCGCGTCAATGGTCCACTGCACACGTCTGTGCGCGTCAATGTGCCATCGACGCGGAATCGTGAACTGCGTGAATGGACCGCTGCATACGTCTGACCGGTGCAAGGGTCCATTGACGCGAACGGGGTGCGCGCGAACCAAGGCAGACGGGTGAACAACCCCGAACAGCAAGAAGCCCCCGTGACATGTCACGGGGGCTTCTCTGGCGGAGGATAGGGGATTTGAACCCCTGAGGGCGTTAACCCAACCCGCGTTCCAGGCGAGCGCCATAGGCCACTAGGCGAATCCTCCGTGGGGGAGCTTACCCGGTTACCCCCACCATCTCCCAAATCGGGAGGCGTGAAGGGTGGTGATGCGTTGCCCGACGGGAGGCGGCTACACTTGCCAACGGATCCCGCGCGGCGCGCATCCTGTGAACTCCCCCAGGGCCGGAAGGCAGCAAGGGTCAATGGGCTCTGCCGGGTGCGCGGGGTCCCCTTTACTTCAGTGACATCTGAATTGTCCGGGGAACCCAGTCACCGAGAGGCCGCTCCGCATGCCAGCGCAAACCCAGTTGGGTCTGATGAATCATGAGGAGCTTGCCTCCGAGCACGAGCGGCAGAGCGCGAAGTACACGCAGCTCAAGACCGAGAATCTGAAGCTGGATCTGACGCGCGGCAAGCCGTCACCCGAGCAGCTCGATCTCGCCGCCGAGCTGTTGACGCTCCCGGGCGCGGACTACAAGGACGGCAACGGCACCGATTGCCGCAACTACGGCGGCCTCGCGGGCCTGCCGGAACTGCGTGCCATCTTCGGTGAGCTGCTCGGCATTCCGGTGCAGAATCTGCTGGCCGGCAACAACGCCAGCCTCGAAATCATGCAGGACCTCGTCGTCTGGGCGCTGCTGCACGGTCTGCCCGATTCGCCGCGAGCCTGGTCGGCCGAGCCGAACGTGCGCTTCCTGTGCCCGGCTCCCGGCTACGACCGACACTTCGCCATCACCGAGAGCTTCGGCATCGAGATGATTCCGGTTCCGATGGGACCCGACGGCCCCGATGTGCACGAGATCGCCAACTTGGTGGCGTCGGATCCGCAGATCAAGGGCATGTGGGTGGTGCCGAACTACGCGAACCCCACCGGAGCGGTCTACTCGGAAGAAGTTGTTCGCGCGCTGGCCACCATGCCCGCGGCTGCGCCCGACTTCCGCCTGTTCTGGGACAACGCCTACGCGGTACATCCATTGACCGAGGAATTCGCGCCGTCGTACGACGTGTTGGGCATGGCCACCGAGGCCGGGTTCGCCAACCGTCCGTTCGTGTTCGCGTCGACCTCGAAGGTCACGTTCGCCGGTGCCGGGGTCAGCTTCTTTGGAAGCTCCGAGGAGAACCTCGCCTGGTATCAGAAGCACCTCGGCAAGAAGAGCATCGGCCCGGACAAGCTGAACCAGCTGCGTCATCTGCGTTTCTTCGGCGACGCCGAGGGGGTGCGGGCTCACATGGCCAAGCATCGCGAGATTCTCCGGCCCAAGTTCGCACTGGTGCAGCAGATCCTCGAGGACCGGCTCGGTGCGTCGAAGATCGCGTCCTGGACCGAACCCAAGGGCGGTTACTTCATCAGTCTCGATGTGCTCGAGGGCACGGCTGCGCGCTCGATCGCGCTGGCCAAGGACGCCGGAATTGCTCTGACGGCCGCCGGCTCGGCCTTCCCGTACGGAAAAGATCCGGAAGACAAGAACATTCGCCTCGCTCCGAGCTTCCCGTCGCTCGATGAGCTGGAGAAGTCGATGGACGGTGTCGCGACCTGCGTGTTGCTGGCCGCGACCGAAAAGCTGCTCGAAGGCTAGAGCCTGCGGCATGTGAGCGGAACTTCGTGACGGGTTCACGTGGTCGTCGCAACGAGCAGTCGTTTGTTGTACTCCTCGAGGGGAGTATCCCATCCCAGGGTTTTTCTGGGGCGGTTGTTCAGTAGCGCGGCGACCTCGT
>NZ_JALGQE010000012.1 GCF_022810405.1 Rhodococcus sp. ARC_M5 | reverse complement strand
ACTGCTACGCAGTGACCAGAACGCCATCCGAACCTGATGAGAGAAACCCGGGTGAACCATCGCAAACATCCCTAATGATCAGGCACGTTGCAACCACCGCTCGAATCCGCCCGTAGCCCACTACGAAGTTCCGCTCACCTGGGTCACCGGCCCACTACGGCCCGGAATGTGCCGCGCACAAGGCCTTTCAGGAAGTCGACGTTGTCGAAGTAATCTCGCCACACGGCTATTCTCCCGTCGCGCAGCTCGAAGGTTCCGCACACCCAGAATTCGATCCGGAGCCGCCGCCAGATCAGAACGTCGGTGCGCTCGGTGAGGACGACAGCTCCGTCGGCGGCGATGTTGTGCACGATCACGTCGAAGCCGAACGCAGGCTTGGCAAGCGTGGCCATGAACCTGCCCACGTTCGAGTGACCGCGTACCTTCGGTAATCCGACGTTGTGCCACACGATCCGGTCGTCGAGGAGAGACATCGCGCGCTCGGTATCTCGACTTCTCAACGCGTCGAACAGATCCACTACGGTCTCGGTTGCCTGCTGCGTCTCGGTCATTTCGTGAACCGCCCCAATCCATCGCCGTCGAAGAACTCGAGTGTCAGCGTATTCGCGTCGAACGTCGCCTGGGAAATGGACCCGTCGGGTGCATTCTCACCGCTCGGCTCGAAGGTGAACGTGTCACCGTCCCAGGGCATCAGTTCGTATGTGGTTCCATCGGGGCCCAGGGTCAACGTCAGCTTCTGGTCGACCTCCGTTACCGTCGCAGGCCCCCAGTAGCTGTTCTGATACACCCCCTCGTACGATGAGAGGGCTTGTGGTTCAGCAGCATTCGAGGGACGGGTCGTGCCCGCGAGCTCGCCCTCCGGCTCACTCATTCCGGCGAAGGCATTCTTGTACAGCGTTCGCCAGTCCTCACGCACCTCGCCGAACTGGACGAGGTCCGCGAACTCGGCAGTCACCGTTTCGGCGATACCGATCGGTGCGGCGTTGGTCAGTACGACGATGGCCACGTCGAGCGAAGGAATCCACACGAAGTTGGTGCCGGCTCCGAGGGCGAACGCTCCCGAATGGCTCACCGTCGTGCGGCCGGCCGCACTGGTGGAGACGTTGAACCCGAAGCCGTAGTAGCCGGCGCGTGAATCCGGGGTCGCGGAGGGGCTCGAGACGATCTGCGCGCTGACGGCAGGCAGGAGGGCGTCGGGATCGACCAGCTGTCGGCCGTCGTGGGTCCCGTCGGCCACGAGCATCGTCAGCCACTTCGCGAGATCGTTCACCGAGGAGCTGACGCCACCGGCCGGGGTCTGTGGATCGGGTTGTCGCTGATACTTCGCCTGGTACTCGCCGTCGACGAGGACATGAGGTACGGCCCGATCGGCCCGAGCCATGTAGTCCGCAAATGACGAGCTCGTCGAGGTCATGCCCAGAGGGCCGTAGATCGTGTCCTGGCTGAGCGTGTCCCAGTCCTTTCCCGACGCGGCGGCGACGGCTTCGGCCGCAGCCGTGATGCCGAAGTTGGTGTAGTGGTAGGTGGACCGGAACGGGTCGAGGGGTACCTCGCGCAACCGCTCCAGGATTTGCCTTCGGTCGTAGCCGAGGTCCTCGAGCAGATCGCCTTCGTGTTCGGGCAGGCCGCTTCGGTGCGCATAGAAGTCGCCGACCGTCACGTTCTGAGTCACCCACGGGTCGTCGAGCGCGAACCACGGCAACTGCGAGACCACCGGCGTCGACCAGTCGATCACACCCGCTCCCACTTGGGACGCGATGACCGTCGCACCGACCGATTTGGACAGTGAGGCCAACTGGAACACCGAGTCACCGTCGACGGGGTCGTCCGTGCCCACTTCGCGAACGCCGAAGCCTTTCGAGTAGACGACGTCCGAGCCGTGCACGATGGCAATGGCCATACCGGGGATGTTCGACGACGCCATCAGCTCCTCGGTGATGCCGTCGAGCTTGCCGACGGCCTCGTCGATGCGACCGGAAGGAACATCGACGCCCGCGACCTGACCGGGGGAGAGGTCGCTGGGCGGGGAGGGCTCGGAGGTCGGGGGACTGGATGCGGTGGGTGCGTCGTTCGAGCACCCGACCAGCGCGACCATCGAGCACACAACAGCAAGACACAGAAAATTTCGACCCGACCGCATCATGAGGAGTCCTCACTTCGATGACTGGATGCACCTGAGAATAGACCTGCGACGACCTGGGCGTTAGGACAATTCACAATGGTCAGGGGCGCGACGTCGGGCGCTCGGGCGCAGGCGCTACGGTTACCGCATGTCTACGAACCTGTCCGACGGTGATCTGCTGGTCCGTTTGGAGCCCGCGGTCGAAGAGAATCTACGACGCCACATCGAGGCTGCCAGCGACTGGCATCCCCACGATCTCGCGCCGTTCGACGAGGGCAAGAACTTCGCGTTCCTCGGCGGCGAGGACTGGACGCCGGAGCAGTCGCACCTCAGTGATGTCGAAATCCTGTCCGCCACGGTCGGCGTGCTGGTGGCGGACAACCTGCCCGCGTACCACCGCGAATTGGCCCACGCGCTCACCGGCCTCGGAGCCTGGTGGAAGTGGACCGGCCGCTGGACCTCGGAGGAGAACCGGCAGTCCATCGTGCTGCGCAACTTTCTGGTGCTCACGCGCGCGGTCGACCCGGTCGCCCTCGAGCGCGTTCGGATGGAGCACATGACACTCGGATTCGATGCGCCCAGCCAGGGTCTGCTCGACATCCTCGCGCACTTCGCCATCGAGGAAGCGGCAGCCTCGCTGCGGAACCGCAACACCATCGCCCTCGGCAAGGACCCGGTGCTCGCCACCATCCTCGGCAAGATCGCCGACGACGACGCGCTGCAGTCGGCATTCTTCGCCAGCATCCTCGACGAGGCCTTCGCCGTGGTGCCCGATCAGGCCGCCCGCGCCATCGCAGACCGCATCAACGGATTCAAGATCCCCGAGGTCGACCTCCCCGACCGCGGCAGCAGCACCGCCGCCCTCGCCGAAGCCGGAATCTACGACGCCGATCAGGAACGCGACAAGGTGTTCAAGCCGCTGCTCGCGGGCTGGAAGATCTTCGATCGCACCGATCTGGGCGAGGACGGCCTGAAGGCACGCGAGGAACTCGCGCACCTGGCCTGAGGTTCGCCCCTTTCGAAACCGTGAATGGTCCATTGCACTGCACTGGACCCCGTGGGTTGGACTGCTAAATCAAATCCTAGGCTGCGAGGGCCTGGGCTCGGTATCGCACCGGGCTCAGGCCGTCGAGGCGTAGCGAGATGCGGTCATTGTTGAACCAGTCGATGTAGTCCTCGATCGCGGTGTGCAAGGCGTCGAGGTTCGAGTATCGGACGTGATGAAACATCTCCTCTTTGAGGTGACCGAAGAAGTTCTCGATGATCGCATTGTCGTAACAGTTCGCTTTGCGGGACATCGACTGGATCGCTCCCGCATCGGCCAGCAACCGCCGCCACGACGAGTGCTGATAGTGAAAACCTTGATCCGAGTGCACAATTGGACACTCCTGCTCGCCGAGGGTGCCCAACGCGGCCCGCAGGGAACGGTTGGTGAACTCCGTCGTCGGAGACTTTCCGATCGAATACGAGATGATCTGGCGGTCGAACAGATCCATCACCGGCGACAGATACAACTTCGCCTCCCCGACCCGGAACTCGGTGACATCGGTGACCCACTTCTCGTTCGGGGTCGCCGCCGTGAACTGACGGTCGAGGATGTTCGCCGCGACCGCCCCGACCTGACCCTGATACGAGACATACCGTCGACGGTGCCGCACACGGCACGCCAACCCGAGCTCGCGCATCACCGCGAGCACGGTCTTCTTCGCCACCCGCCACCCTTCGTCGACGAGGACTCGGTGCACGTAGCGTCGGTGGTTGTTCTCGAAAGCCCTGGTCACCGCGGCTTTCAGCGCAGCCTTCGGGTCGGGTCGGCGTAACTGCGCTTGACGGTAGAAGAACGTCGACCGGGCCAGGCCGGCGACGTCGAGCAGCACATCGAGACGGTACTGCGCCTTGAGGGCGATGACAGCGAGAACCTTCACCGTCGTCCCTGTTCCCTCAAGGCCCGCAATTTTCCCAGGTACGCCACCTGAGTGCGCAACCGCTCGTTCTCCTCACGCAACCGGTCGAGCTCGCTGGCCTCGCCGGGATCAGAACTCGACGGTGCCGGTCGACGTCCCGCGCGCTTCGGTCGTAGCGCCTCGTCGCCGTCGCGGCGGTATCCGCGGACCCAGGGCTCGATGATTTTCGCCGACGACAGTCCGTACTCACATGCGAGCTCGATCTTGTTCTCGCCAGCCAAAACACGTTGCACCACAGCAAGTTTGAACTCGAACGAGAAGTGTTGTCGATCCGGTTTCTCCACCAACGCATTCCTCCCTCGAACCCGCCACCGGTCGTAGAGCAAGATCACTGGGCCTGCCCCGCCACCGACCTTCGCAGCAGCCGAGACGGCACCCACACCATCCTCGAACAACGCTACCGCCGCGACCCGCTGATCCTCGGTAAGTGAACTTCGTGCACGCATACAAAACTCCCCGGTAGTCGGAACTGAATTACTCAGTCCAACTTCCGGGGAGCGGTGCACACACGTCTCGGCGGTGCAATGGACCATTCACGCGTTCAGGGGGTCCGGCAGGGCGAACGGGAAAACTAGTCCTTGACCTTCGCCATGGCGAGGACGTCCAGGCGCTTGTCCAGTTCGGCCTCGCTGAGTTTGTCGCCGATCAGTCCACGGTCGATGACCGTCTGACGGATCGTCTTCTTCTCCTTGAGTGCCTGCTTGGCGACGGCGGCCGCTTCCTCGTAGCCGATCGCGGAGTTCAACGGCGTCACGATGGACGGCGAGGACTCGGCGAGGGTCTTGAGGTGCTCCACATTGGCTTCGAGGCCGACGACGCACTTGTCTGCGAACAGTACCGAGACGTTGGCGAGCAGCTTGAACGATTCGAGCACGTTGCGCGCCATCATCGGGATGTAGACGTTGAGCTCGAATGCGCCCGATGCGCCGCCGAATGCGACTGCGGCGTCGTTGCCGATGACCTGGGCCGCGACCTGCGTAACAGCCTCGGGCAGAACAGGATTGACCTTGCCGGGCATGATGGAGCTGCCGGGCTGCAGGTCAGGAAGGGCGATCTCGCCGAGTCCGGTGAGCGGTCCCGATCCCATCCAGCGAATGTCGTTGGCAATCTTGGTCAGCGAGACCGCGATGGTGCGCAGTGCGCCCGATGCCTCGACGAGTCCGTCGCGGGCAGCCTGCGCCTCGAACGAATCCTTGGCTGCGGTGAGTGCGTCGATTCCGGTCGACTTGACCAGTTCTGCAACGACTTTCGGGCCGAAGCCGTCGGGTGCATTGAGGCCGGTGCCGACGGCGGTGCCGCCGATGGGCAGTTCACCGAGGCGCGGCAGGGTGGCCTCGACGCGTTCGATGCCCGCTTCGATCTGACGGGCGTAGCCGCCGAATTCCTGACCGAGGGTGACCGGAACGGCATCCATCAGGTGGGTGCGGCCGGACTTCACGACGTGCTTCCACTCGGTGGCCTTGGCGACAAGTGCCTCGTGCAGGTGACGCAGCGCGGGCACGAGCGACGTGACGGCAGCCTCGGTGGCGGCGACGTGAGTTGCCGTCGGGAACGTGTCGTTGGAGGACTGCGACATGTTGACGTGATCGTTGGGGTGCACCTCGACGCCGTTCGCCTTGGCGATCGACGCGATGACCTCGTTGGCGTTCATGTTCGAGCTGGTGCCCGAGCCGGTCTGGAAGACGTCGATCGGGAACTGGTCGTCGTGCTTGCCGTCGGCGATCTCGGTTGCCGCGGCGACGATCGCGTCGGCCAGGGCGCCGTCGAGCAGACCGAGATCCTTGTTGACCTGTGCGCAGGCCGCCTTGAGCAGGCCCATCGCGCGGATCTGGGTGCGCTCGAGCGGACGGCCCGAGATGGGGAAGTTCTCCACTGCACGCTGCGTCTGGGCACGCCAGAGCGCATCGATGGGAACGCGAACCTCTCCCATGGTGTCGTGCTCGATCCGGAACTGCTGTTCGTTCTCTGTCATTGACCTCTTGCCTCGGTAGGGGAGCGGAAACTTCGTCGAGCGGACGGTCAGAAGGACGGGATGGCGCCGGAGGTGTCGCCGTCGAAGTCGATGGTCGAGTACTCCTTGAGCTTGTTGAGCTGGTGGTACGCGTCGATCATGCGAACGGTGCCGGACTTCGAGCGCATCACGATGGACTGCGTGTGTGCGCCGCCGCCCGAGTAGCGGACGCCCTGGAGCAGGTCTCCGTCGGTGACGCCGGTCGCGGTGAAGAAGACGTTCTCGCCCGAGACCAGGTCTTCGGTGGACAGGACGCGATCGAGATCGTGCCCGGCGTCGATGGCCTTCTGGCGTTCGTCGTCGTCGGTCGGAGCCAACATGCCCTGGTGCGCGCCACCCATGCAGCGCATGGCGGCCGCCGCGATGATGCCCTCGGGAGTTCCGCCGGTACCCATCAGGATGTCGATGGGTGAGGTGGGCCGAGCGGCGGCGATGGCCCCGGCGACGTCGCCGTCGGAGATCAGTCGAATGCGAGCGCCGGTATCGCGCACCTGCTGGATCAGCTCGGCGTGCCGGGGCCGGTCGAGGATGCACACCGTGACGTCGGAGGTCGATCCCTTCTTGATCTTGGCGACGCGGGCGATGTTCTCCGCGACCGGTGCGGTGATGTCGATGACGTCTGCGAAGTCGGGTCCGACGGCGATCTTCCTCATGTAGAAGACGGCGGACGGGTCGAACATCGCGCCGCGCTCGGCGACGGCGAGAACCGAGATGGCGTTGGGCATGCCCTTGGCCATCAGCGTGGTGCCGTCGACGGGATCGACGGCGAAGTCGACCTCGGGGCCGTTGCCGTTGCCGACCTGCTCGCCGTTGTAGAGCATCGGCGCTTCGTCCTTCTCACCCTCGCCGATGACGACGACGCCACGCATCGAGACCGAGCTGACCAACTGACGCATGGCGTCGACCGCAGCTCCGTCGCCACCTTCCTTGTCGCCGCGACCGACCCAGCGACCCGAGGCGAGCGCACCGGCCTCGGTGACGCGTACGAGTTCGAGTGCGAGGTTGCGATCTGGCGCCATGGCGCGAGTGGACTCGGTGCTGGCCGTCATCGGTTTGTAGCCTCCTGGTTGGTGGGGTGTTACCCAGGCGCGATTATCTCACTTCTGTGATGTCCGCGGTGGGGTCGGGTCGGGTGTGAGGCACGCGCCGACCGAGCACTGCCGCGCACAGGGGATACTGGTGAGGTGGCAAACAGCAAACCTCGGATTCTCAACAACAGCCGCGACATGGTCTGGTCGCTCATTCCGCTGGTCATCGCATGTTTGCTGATTGCGGGTATCGCCAGTCAGTGCTCGCTGAGCCCCGGCGGGCCCAAGCAGGGGCCCATTCCGAACTTCGACATCGATACCGCATTGCAGTACGACGCATCGCAGATCGGCTTTCCGGTGCGCAATCCGGTCGTTCCCGAGGACTGGACGCCGAATTCGGGCAGTAGCGCAACGATCTCGGGCGACAACGGCGGACCGGTGTCGACTGTCGGATACATCACCGGATCGGGTGCGTATCTCCAGCTGACCCAGACCAGCGCCGTCGAGGACGTGCTGGTTCCCTTCGTGGCAGGCGACGAGACGGTCTACGCGTCGGGCGCGCAGAGCGTGTCGGGTCGAGACTGGGTGGTCTACGGCGAGGAAGGTTCGCGGACGTACTGGGTCTCGGACTTCGGCGACGTGCGAATCCTGCTGGGCGGCACCGCGAGCACGGAGGACTTCACCACGCTCGCAGAGTCTCTGGAAGTCACCGAACCGCTCGCGCCCTAGCTGTCCTTCTCGGTGCTCGCGAGCGCGGTCTCGATACGCTTGCGGGCACCGGCGAGTTGCTCCTCGCAGCGAGTGGCCAGCTGCTCCCCTCGCTCCCACAGGGCCAGGGAGGCGTCGAGATCGAGCCCGCCTTGCTCGAGGATCTTCACCACACCCACGAGTTCGTCGCGGGCCTCTTCGTAGCCCAATTCCGATACCGGCTTGTCGTTCTCGCTCATCCGTACTCCTTCTGTCATCTGACTCGTCCCATGACTGCGGCGGTGACGGCACCGTCGGCCACCCGCACTCTGATCTGTGTACCCGGTGGCGCGTCCTCGACCGAACGCAGTACCTCGGGATCCGAACCCGCAACCACCCGCTGTACGACGGCATAGCCCCGAGCCAGTGTGGCAGCCGGTCCCAACGTCGACAGCCGCGCCCGAAGATGTTCGACGAGTGTGTCCTGGGTGGTGAGTTCGCGTTGCACGTCGCGTCGGGCGGCGTCGAGGAGGCGTCGAACCTCCTCGCGACGTTGCTCGAGCGAGGCCAGTGGATCCGCCAGCACCGGCCGGTGTCGGAGCATGTCCAATCCGCGCGCCTCGCGCTCGACCCAATTACGCAGCGCTGCAGCGCTTCTCGACCTCAGTTCCGAGACGAGGGCTTGTTCGGCGACGGCGTCGGGCACCACGAGTTTGGCGGCATCGGTAGGGGTTGCGGCCCGCAGATCCGCGACGTGATCGCTGAGCGGGCTGTCGGGTTCGTGGCCGATGGCACTGACGATCGGCGTCGTCGCCCGAGAGATGGCGCGACACAGAGCCTCATCCGAGAACGGCAGCAGGTCCTCGACGCTACCGCCGCCGCGGGCGAGGATGATGACGTCGACGCCGGGGTCGTCGTTCAGATCCTTCAGTGCGTCCAGAATCGCCGGCACCGACTGCGGGCCCTGGACCGGAGTGTTGCGAACCTCGAATCGGACCGCAGGCCAACGCCTCTGGGCGACGGTGAGTACGTCCTTCTCGGCCGCGCTGGCGCGAGCGGTGATCAAGCCGATGGTGCCCGGCAGGAACGGCAGCGGACGCTTGAGGCGTGGGTCGAACAAGCCCTCGGCGGCGAGCAGGGCTCTGAGCCGCTCGATGCGGGCGAGGAGTTCGCCGACGCCAACAGCGCGAATGTCCGTGGCGCGCAGCGAAATCGTCCCTCGACCGGTGAAGAACGACAGCTTGCCGTAGAGAATGACGCGCGCACCCTCGGTCAGTGGAACCGGAGAACGGTCGAGCAGCTGTGGCGAACACGTCACCGACAACGACATGTCGGCCGACGGATCACGCAGCGTCAGAAAGGCCGTCCTGGTGCCCGGACGAGCGTTGATCTGCGTGAGCTGGCCCTCGACCCAGATGGAGCCGAGCTTGTCGATCCAGCCGGCGACCTTCATGGCGACGGTACGCACCGGCCATGGCTGTTCGGCGGTGCTTGCACCCGGCTGGGTGGGACCGGACTGGGGTGGGGGAGTGCTCACTTGGCCTTGGCGGTGGTGATGCGGTTGGCGAGCATCGTCTGGAAGGGTGCGCGGGAGAGCGTGTCGTTCTCGTAGTCGAGCAGTGTTTCGAGTTCCTCGATCGAGAGTGTGCGCAGACGGGCGCGCAACTGAGCAAGGGCGAGGGTGTCGAAGTCGATCATCTCGACGATCTCGGGCTTGTCTGCTGCGGGACCGCGCTTGGCCGCGGTGTCCTGGACCGGCTCGTCCAGCGGAGGCGTCGAGTACAGCGCGAAGCGGCCGTTCGCCGCGACGGGCTCGGCAACGGGTGCGTCGGGCACGTCGACGTCATCGGTGATGACAGCGGCGTCGAACATCGACTCCGTGACCGAGGCCTCGTCCCCGTCCTCGTCGAAGCTGGCCCAGGCAGGCTGCTGCTCGCTCGGGGTCCCGATGACCGGGAGGCTCGCGATCACCAGATCGCCCTTGATGGCCAACGCGGTCACCTGCTGCTGGAATCGCATGCTGCGCGCCAGTGCCTCGCTGACGACCGTCATCGGCAGCATCAGGGCGGAACCGGGAAGCTTGCGAGCCTCTTCCACGACGGTCACGGCGACGCCTGCAGCCACACGCGCTGCAAAGGGGACTCGAGTCATGTGCACCAGACTGCCCGAAACGGTGAACTTTGGGTAGCCGACAGGCGGTACGACCCCTCGCAGCGGGGGCTGGAGGACGCCGGAAGCGAGGCAGGCGTGCTGGGTGCACGTATCCTGGTAGGTATGTCTTCGGCTGTTCCTCTGAATCTTGGTATTGCACACTCCGCCGGCGCGGGGAAGTCCTCGTACGCCGGGGGTAAACGAGTGCTGCTCGCAGAGCCTCGGGGTTACTGCGCGGGTGTCGATCGAGCGGTCGAGACCGTCGAGAAAGCGCTGGAGCAGCACGGTGCGCCGGTGTACGTGCGCAAGGAGATCGTGCACAACCGACATGTCGTCGAGACGCTGTCCGACCGTGGCGCAGTGTTCGTGGAGGAGACCGACGAGGTTCCCGAGGGATCGCTGCTGGTGTTCTCCGCGCACGGCGTCTCACCTGCGGTGCACGCCTCCGCTGCCGACCGCAGCCTGCGCACCATCGACGCCACCTGCCCGTTGGTGACCAAGGTGCACCAGGAGGCCAAGCGCTTCGCCAGAGACGACTACGACATTTTGCTCATCGGCCACGAGGGCCACGAGGAGGTCGAGGGCACCGCAGGCGAGGCTCCCGAACACATTCAGCTGGTCGACGGCCCCGATTCGGTCGACAGTGTCACCGTCCGAGACGAGAACAAGGTCATCTGGCTGTCCCAGACCACGTTGAGCGTCGACGAGACGATGATGACGGTCGCCAAGCTCCGTGAGCGCTTCCCGACGCTGCAGGACCCGCCGAGTGACGACATCTGCTACGCCACCCAGAATCGTCAGGTCGCGGTGAAGGCAATGGCACCGGAATGCGATCTGGTGATCGTCGTCGGCTCCAGGAATTCCTCGAACTCCGTGCGGTTGGTCGAGGTTGCGCTCGGTGCCGGTGCGCGGGCGAGTTACCTCGTCGACTACGCGAAGGAAATCGATCTGGCCTGGCTCGACGGGGTCGAGACGATCGGCATCACCTCGGGTGCGTCCGTTCCCGAGATTCTGGTGCAGGGCGTCATCGAACTGTTCGCCGAGCACGGCTACGCCGACGTACAGCCGGTCACCACGGCAAACGAGACTCTGGTGTTCTCCCTACCCCGCGAGCTGCGCCCCGCTCGCTAGTGGCAAGGCCCCACAAGAACGCCCCGTATCGGAACCCCTGCCCAGAAGTGAGGGAACCGATACGGGGCGTTTCTCGTGCGGCCTAGTCGCTGGGACGGTCGCGGTAGCGAACCCGCGGCACCGGATGCGGGGGAATGTCGTCCCGATGCGGAGTGGGCAGAGCGTGATCGCCCTGGCTGTCGTCTGCGGAGGAGGCGCTCGTCCGAGGAGTCACGACGGGCCGGGGTCCGGTGCTGTAGGGATCCGCCACCTCGCGCGGAGCGTGAACCCGGGCAGACCGCTCGCGACGAGGTTCGGTCGAATACCGGGCTTGGCCGGAATGACGAGGCTCTGATCCGTAGCGCGACTCGGACGGCTGCGGCCGCTGTGTTTCACGCGACTGTGTTCCACGTGACTGTGTTTCACGTGACTGTGCCGGCCGGGGCTGTGCCTGCGGATACTGCGCTCGCGGGTACTCCGGCGTCTGGTGTTCGGGCTTGCGGTCCTGCCGAGGGGAGTCGGTGGCGGCGTATCGCGACTGCGATGTCGGTGCAGACGAGCGGCGCGGAGTCGCCGGTGAATCAGCCGTGCCACGCGAGCCGGGGCGAGAGGTCGACCGAGGGTCGGTGGCGTTGCGCGGGCGAGAATCGGTGCTTCTGCGACCGACGTACGGCCCGGGCACGATGTCGGTGGCCTCGGCCGCAGAGTCGGGGGTGCGATCGGCTGCGGCTGTTCGCCTGCGAGATCGTTCGGGGCGCTCTTCCTGTGCTCGTCGCTGTGCTCTGGTGGGCTTGTCGTCGCTGAGCTTCGGGCTGCGTCGTTGTGCGGGGGCATGCGTGTTCTGCCGTTTGAGAACGATGCGCAGTGCTCCGAGTCCGACGGCCACCAGGGTGCCGAGAAGCATCAAGGGGAAGCGGTTGACCAGCGGGATGGCGACGTTGAGGATGATGTCCTTGAGTCCGGTGCCGGCGTTGTCGGTGAAGTACTGGTAGGACAGCGGCACCGCTACGAACAGAATCAGTGGGGCTTGCACCATCGCCGTGAACAGTCCACGGAAACGGACGAGAAGAACGCCTGCTATGCAGCCCAGGACGTACATGAACGCGAACGCACCGGTCAGCTCGGTACCGCGGGCGGCATCGACGAGAAATCCGAGAAAGGTCAGTCCCGCGGCGATCGCGACGGCACCCCATGCAGGTACGCCGGGCAGAGTCGCGAGGATGGATCGGTGATCCAGCGGTACCCCGGAGCGGGCACGTTGGGAGGTAGACACCCCCCGAGGTTAGCCGTTGTTCAGCCGACTGCATCGCTGACATGACCGAAGTCGTGCCGGTAGCGGGACGAATCGGACAGTTTCGGTCGCTCGTCCACTCGGGCGATGTCCACCGGCTCGGCGTCGAACAGCTCGAGCTCGTGCAGCTTTCTTGCCGTCACGCTCACCCGGGTATCGACGGACCCGACGGTGGAATTGAAGGACTCGACGGCCTTGCCGAGGTGCGCACCGAGCTTGTCCAGGTGTGTCGACACGACGCCGATACGCGTGTACAGCTCACGTCCCAGCTGCTGGATGCGTGCAGCGTCCTCGGCCAGTGACTCCTGTTTCCACGTGTACGCGACGGTCCTCAGTAGCGCGACCAGGGTGGTGGGGGTGGCCAGGATCACGTTCCGGCCGAAGGCGTACTCCAGCAGACCGGCGTCCGACGTCAGCGCCGCGTCGAGAAACGGGTCGCCGGGAACGAACAGCACGACGAACTCCGGCGTCGGTTCGAATGCCTGCCAGTACGCCTTGTCGGCCAACTGATCGATGTGGGTGCGCAGTTGCTTGGCATGGCGACGTAGGTTCTTCTCGCGCGTGCCGGGTTCCTCGTCCTGAGCGGCGTCGAGGTAGGCCGCGAACGGCACCTTGGCGTCGACCACGATCTGTCGACCGCCGGCGAGACGCACGATCATGTCGGGTCGGATGCCGTCCTTGCCGACCTGAGTGTCGAAATCACAGTGCTTGACCATGCCGGCGAGCTCGACGACGCGCTCGAGCTGGATCTCGCCCCACCTGCCCCGAATCTGCGGCGCGCGCAGAGCCGTGACCAGCTGACCGGTCTGCGTCGACAGATGCATCGACGCGCGATGCATACCGGTGACCTGCTCCGACAGCCCCGCATACGCCCGGATGCGGTTGTGCTCTACCTGCCGTACGTGCTCGGAGAGAGCATCGACGGCGTCGTGCAAGGGCTCCACCAGATGCGAGACCTGCTGACCGATGACGGTCGAATTGCGCCGCGCCGAATCCTCGTTGACCGCACTGAGCGACTGCCGAAGCATGCTCTCGTGCTCACGCAGCGCGGACAGCTGTGCCTCGGCTCGTACGGCACGATCGCCCATCCGGGAGGCATGCAGCAACCAGCCGACGACCGCGCCGATACCGAGGGCGACGAGCAGGCCGAACGCGGTGAGAATGTTCATGGGGCAGATGATGCAGGACGGTACCGACAACTTCGGTTCTCGAAGGCTGTGGACAGCAGCTCACGTCCGACAGGCCGAGGCACCTCGAGGAGTTTGTCGGTGGTTCCCGATAGCGTCGTCCGTATGAGAATCCTGCACACCTCGGACTGGCACATCGGTCGCACCTTTCACGGTGTCGACCTGTTGGCCGATCAGAGCGCTGTGCTGGCGTCCATCGCGGAACTGGTTGCGGCACAATCGATCGATGTGGTGGTGGTGCCCGGCGACATCTACGACCGCGCTGTTCCCAGTGCCGATGCCGTCCTGGTCTGCAACCGCGGGCTCGAGGCGATTCGTGCGGCCGGTGCCGTGATCGTCGCGACGTCGGGAAACCACGATTCACCCGCACGGCTGGGCGCAGGCGCTGCTTTCGCCTCGGCCGGCGGGTTGCATCTGATGACCCGGGTGGGCGACGTCGCCACCCCGGTCGTCATCGACGACGAGCACGGCGGCGTTGCGTTCTACGGGATTCCGTATCTCGAGCCAGAAACCACGCGCCTCGAACTCGACGTTCCCACCGCACGTACTCACTCCGACGTGCTCGGTGCCGCAATGGATCGGGTGCGCGGCGACCTCGCTGCGAGAAGTGAAGCAGGGCAACGCCTTCGCTCGGTCGTGCTCGCCCACGCATTCATCGTCGGCGGTGAGGCGACCGGCTCGGAGCGGTCGATCTCCTCCGGCGGCATCGAAACCGCGCCGGCGTCGGCGTTCGACGGGGTCGACTACGTGGCGCTCGGACATCTGCATTCCCCCCAGACACTGACCGACCGGGTGCGGTATTCCGGTTCGCCGTTGCCCTATTCGTTCGGCGAGCGGTCGCACCGCAAGGCGGTGTGGATTCTCGACCTCGACGCGAACGGGCTCGGCAGCGTAGAGCGAGTTGACCTGCCGGTGGTGCGCGGACTCGCCCGTATCGAAGGCACCGTCGAGGAACTGACAACGGGCACAGCGTATTCCGAGTTCGAGGATCATTACGTTTCCGCCGTGCTCACCGACGAGGTACGTCCGGTCGACGCAATGCGCTTGCTACAGCAGCGTTTCCCGCATGCGATCCACCTGGAATGGCGTCGCCCGGAGGGGTCCGGCGAGCTTCGCTACCGTGACCGCGTGCGCGGCCGTAGCGATCTCGACATCGCCACTTCGTTCGTGACGGATATGCGCAGTGTGCCGACGGCAGCGGAGTCCGCACTCCTGGCTCGCGCTCTGGCCTCCGTCCACCGTGAGGCCGAGACCACCCGCGGGCCGGCCACCGCCGCCGGCCGCGGTGCCGCATGAGGCTGCATTCACTCGAGATCACCGCCTTCGGCCCTTTCGCGGGCACCGAGACGGTGGACTTCGATGCGCTGGGAGCAGACGGGCTCTTCCTGTTGCACGGCCACACCGGAGCGGGCAAGACGACGGTGCTCGACGCCGTGGCGTTCGCGCTGTACGGAACCGTGCCCGGAGCCCGTCGCGAGGGCAAGCGACTGCTGTCCGATCACGCAGCCAAGGGCGCGGTTCCACAGGTCACGTTGGAGGCCACGCTCGGTGGGCGACGCATCAGGATAGTGCGCAGCCCGGAGTTCCTGCGGCCCAAGCTTCGAAGCACGGGTACTACCAAACAGCACGCCAAAGCCAGTCTCACCTGGCTCGACGGCCGCGGGCAGAACCTCACCCGGCTCAATGAGATCGGTGATGCCGTCAATGCGCTGCTCGGGATGAGCGCCGACCAGTTCTTTCAGGTGGTGCTGCTGCCGCAGGGCGAGTTCGCGCGATTCCTCCGAGCCGACAGCGACGAACGCGGAAACCTACTCGAAAGACTCTTCGACACAGGCCGATTCGGTGACGTCGAAGAGTGGTTCGCGCAGCGCCGCCGGGAGCTCGCCGCCGAACTCGCCGACGCCCACCACGCCATCGACATCATGCTGGGGCGCGTATCGCAGGCGTCGGGAGAGCCCGAGCCCACGAGCGAGGACAGCGAACAGCCCGATCCACTCGAGTGGGCGGCCGACGTCCTGGACGATGCCCGGCAGAATCGAACCCTCGCGCAGGGCCGGGCGGTGCTGATCGACGCGGCAGCTCGGCGTGCGTCGGCAGCCCTGGCGAAGGCCACCACCGTTCTCGATCTGCAGCGGCGACGCGCTCTCGCCGAGGGTCAACTCGCGCACTACGAGGAGGGCGAGGCGGCACGACTGGCGCGCAGAACCGAGCTCGCCGACTCCGCGGCCGCAGGACCGATCGCGGACGCGGCCGGAGACCTTCGCCTCGCACGCCTGACCACCGACGCGGCCACCGCCGCACTCGCGGCGGCGGAGCGTGGCCTACCGACAACGGCGGAGGGGCAGCGCTTTCACGCTGCACTGCACTGGCCGCCCGCGCCGACCGATCCGTCGGACGAGCGCGCTGTCGTCGCGCAGTTCGTGCGCGACTGGACCACCGATGTCGCTCGGCTGCAGTCGCTGCTCGGTCTTGCCCGCGAGGCCGACCGACTCGACGGCACTCTCGCCGACTACCGCGCGCAGCAACGCACCACCGCGGCGGCGATCGAGCGCACCGTGCAGTCGCAGGCCTCCGTGCCCGAGAAGATCGCGGCGGTCGAATCACGGATGGCCCGAGCCGCCTCGGCTGCGGCAGAGTTGCCGGGCCTGGAGGAGCGCTGCGGTCGGGCCCGCGCGGCGGCCGAGTCTGCACTCGAATTGGTTCGTCAGCGCGCGACTCTGGCCGAGGCCGAACGTGCCCGCGACGCCGCCGCGGCAGCGCACAACACGGCCTGGGAGCATTTGCTCGATCTCCGTGAGCGACGCATCGACGGGATGGCGGCCGAGCTGGCGGCCCGTCTGGAGGCGGGGGAGCCGTGCGTCGTGTGCGGATCGGAGGTGCACCCGCATCCCGCTGCAGCGTCCACGTCGACGGTGACCAAGGCACAGGAAGACAAGGCCGCTGCCGCAGAACGCAAGGCTGCCGCTGCGCTCGATCGAGCGGTCGCGGAGGTTGCGGAAGCGCGACGTGGCGTCGACCTGCTGCACGACCGTACCGGCGGGGTCTCCGCGGCGGAGTTGACCCAGATGCTCGATGCCGCAACCACTGCAGTGCAGGACGCCCGAGCGCGGGCCGTCGATGTCGAACCGGCAACCGCAGAACTGAACCGACTGCGGAGCGAGTCGCAGGCGCTGACGGTCACGCTCCACGACCTCGTTGCCTCGCGTGGTGCCGTGGACGAACGCATCTCGGCTACCGAGGAATCGCTGGCGCAGATGCGGGCGTCGGTGGCCGAGGAAGTGAACGAGGGCGCGTCGCTGGCAGATCGAATCGCGGAGCGAGAGAACCTGATCGACGGTGCCCGGCGAATTCAGGAAGCGCGCATCGCCTGGCTCGACGCCACCGTGCGGGCGGATGCACTGGCAGCCGAACTGGACCGACGGGTACAGGCGTCGAACTTCGAGTCGGTCGACGCAGCGGCCGAGGCAGTGCTGGCCGCCGACCGCGTCGAGCAGATCGAGACCGAACTGCGCACCGCAGAGGAGACGCGTGCGCATGCCGAGCACGTGCTGCGCGAGCCCGCCATCGTGGACGTGGCAGGTCGACCGCCGGTGGACCTGGAACCGCTCGAGCAGGCGTGCGCCGAGCTGGACGACGCGGTCCGGGCTGCTGCTGCGACGGTGGCGGAAAGCCGAAGGCGCGCAGACGACCTGGAACGCCTGATCGCCGAATTGTTCACCGCCGCCCAGGCCATCGCGCCACAACGCGCCGAATTCGACGAACTCGCCAACCTGGCTGACGTGGTGGCAGGTCGGGGGCAGAATGCGCGCAAGATGTCGTTGCGCTCCTACGTACTCGCGTCGCGGCTCGAGGACGTGGCCGAGTCCGCATCCGCGCGGCTGCGTCGAATGTCCTCGGGGCGCTACGAATTCGTGCACTCCGACGAGGCCGGCGTCCGCGGAAAACGGGGTGGTCTCGGACTGGACATCAGGGACGACTACACCGGCGTCGTGCGCTCGGCCAAGACACTCTCGGGCGGTGAGGCGTTTCTCGCGTCGCTCTCGCTCGCGTTGGGCCTGGCCGACGTCGTGGCCGCCGAGTCCGGCGGTGTCGTCCTCGACACCATGTTCATCGACGAAGGATTCGGCACACTCGACGCCGACACGCTCGAATCCGTGATGGCGGTTCTCGACGAACTACGTGCAGGCGGACGAGTCGTGGGCGTGGTCAGCCATGTCGACGAGATGCGGCAACGCATTCCCAGCCGCCTCTACGTCAAGCGGGAGCGTTCCGGATCCACCCTTCAGGTCGTCGCGTCCTGACCTGAAGCAGGTTTGTCGGATTTCGACTCGTCCTCGTCGTCCAGACCGGCCTGCTCCTCGGTCAGCCCATCGGGCGGCGGGATTTCGTCTTCGAGTTCGTCCTGATCCGGTTCGTTCGAGCGTTCGTCGATCTGCTCGGACAGGTACCGGATCAGCACAGCGGCCACTGCGGCCGCCGGGACGGCGAGGAACGCGCCGATGATGCCGAACAGTGAGCTGCCGCCCGCCACGGCCAGCAGCACGATCGCCGGGTGCAAGTTCATGCTGCGGCTCTGCAGGATCGGCTGCAGCACATTGCCTTCCAACTGCTGGACCGCAACGATGATGGCGAGCACGATCAACGCAGTCGTCAGCCCGTTCGCCACCAGGGCGACCAGTACCGCGAGAGCACCTGCGACGAACGCACCGACGATCGGGATGAAGCCACCGATGAACGTCAGGGTCGCTAACACCAGCGCCAGCGGAACACCCAGAATGACCAGTCCGAGTCCGATGAAGAAGGCATCGATGAAACTGACGATGGCTTGAGTTCGGATGAATCCGCCCAGCGTCGCCCACATCCGTGAGAGCACCTCGCCCAGGTGGCGTCCGGCGCGGCCACCGGAGAACCCGTGCAGCCACGGCAGGAACCTCGGGCCGTCCTTGACGAAGAAGAACGTCAGCACCAACACCAGCGCCAGAGTGACCAACAGCGAGCCGGCCGCGGAGACGCCGGTGAAGACGCCGGTGGCGATGACCTCCCCGCTGTCCTGTAGCCGAGACACGATCGCCGATACCGCCGAGTCGATCTGGTCGTCGCCGATGTTCAGCGGCGGCCCCTTCAACCAGTCCTGAACCTGCGCGATACCGCCGGACGCCTGGTCCACCAACTCGGGGGCCTGTTCGGCGACCGACGGAACGATCAGGGTGATGATGCCGCCGATGACGACGAAGAACACCACGAGCGATACCGACGCGGCCAGTGCGGGAGGAAATCCCAGACGCATCATCAGTTTCGCCGGCGGCCACAGCACCGTCGCGACGATGACAGCGAGCAGAACCGGCAGCAGGATCACCCAGAGGTGGCCGATCAGCCAGCCCAGTACCCACGCTCCGGCAGCGATCGAAATGAGAATGAGCGACCACTTGGCAAGCCACAGACCGCCGACCCCGATGAGGTCACCGCGATCACTGCCGGGCTTCTCGGACTTCGACGTACTACCGGGAACTGCCGATTCGGTCACGGTGGGGTCCTCACAGTCGGCGGTTGGCGGTTCGTGAAGAACCATAACGCCCGGGACCGTTCGGCCGTGGGCCACCGCCACCTGAGGCGGCAGCGGTCAGGCGGCCTCGTGCGCCAGCAACCACTTCTTCGCCGGCAGTCCCCAGCGGAAACCGCCGAGTGCGCCGCCGATGCGCACCACCCGGTGGCACGGCACGAACAGTGCAGCGGCATTGCGAGCGCATGCCGACGCAGCTCCGCGGATGGCCGCCGGTCTCCCGGACAGTTCGGCGAACTCGGAGTAGGTCACCGGCGCGCCGGGTTCGACGGTGCGCAATACGCCCCAGGCATGCATGAGAAATTCGCCGGATCGTTGTGCGACGGCCACGGAGTCGACAGCCCTCAGCTCGCCGCGGTGATAGCTGTCGACGGCGCGGGTCACGTCGCCGAGATCGGACACAGCGCGGACGGTCTCGGGGCGCATCGTCGAGTGGATCAGGACGCGCAGTTCCTCGACGTCGGCGGTCCACCCGGATGCGAGGACGCGCTGATCGGCGTCGACGATGGTGCTGAACGGCCCGATCGGGGTGTCCTGAGTGGCGGCGGTGGCAGTCATGCTCGTCTTCTTTCCAGTGCGGTGATCCACAGGTGCATCGAGACGTACGAACGCCACGGAGCCCAGCGGGCGGAGTCCTTCAGCGAAATGTCCAGGGCTTGTGCGCCCTGGCGGACGACCAGGTCGGTATCGAGCAGAACATCGGGGTCGCCGAGTAGCCGCATCACGACGTACCGGGCGGTCCAGGGGCCGATTCCTTTGAGCGCGAGTAGTTCTCGCTCCAGTTCCGGCCCTTCTCGCGCGGGATGCAGCACGACGGTTCCCGACGCGATGGCGTCGGCGACGCGGATGACGGTC
This sequence comes from Rhodococcus sp. ARC_M5, assembly GCF_022810405.1. GTDB lineage: Bacteria > Actinomycetota > Actinomycetes > Mycobacteriales > Mycobacteriaceae > Rhodococcoides > Rhodococcoides navarretei. The sequence goes on along the minus strand of NZ_JALGQE010000012.1, from coordinate 133,019 downwards.
TGGACCCGGGCGGTAGGTCCGGTGAGTACCTCGTGGCCTCGTTCGGCGATGACGGCAGGTTCGGGAAACAACCTGGTGACCGTGTCGTTGCCGAGATCGAGTGGTGCACCGAGAGCGTCGACGAGCCGGGCGGTATGGGTGGCCGCGGCCTTCAGGGAGATCTGCTGTCCGATCACCGTGCGCAGCAACATCTCTGCGCCGTCGACCACTCCGAGGGCGCGAATGCCCGGGTGGGCGTCGACGCTCGCTGCCAACTGCGGGTCTGCGCGCAGGGCGTCGTCGACGGCGAGTGGATCGGCATCGAGGTCCAGCAGGTGCCGGATGCGGGCGACGGCAGGAGCCAGATCGCGCATGTCCTGCAATGTCACTGCGGCACTGACAAATCCGTCCATCACCCGTAGTGCGACGAGTCCGGCGGCGTGCGGCAGGCTCAGGGATCTCACGTATTCGCCGTCCTCGGCGAAGGATTCGATGCCATCGACCACGTGGCCTCGAAGGAACCACTCGATCCAGCCGCGATCGAGCGGTGGGCGGTACGGCAACCGTAGCGTGACGGTTCCGCCTGCGGTCGGTACGGCGGTGCGGTGTGCCTCGCGACGCAGCGTCGACGGGTCGACGGCGAAGACTTCCTTGATGGTGTCGTTGAATTGCCGGACGCTGGAGAACCCGGCCGCGAAGGCGACGTCGGCCATCGACATGTCCGTGGTCTGGATCAGTGTGCGAGCGGTGTGGGCGCGGTGCGCGCGGGCCAGAGCGAGCGGGCCTGCACCGACTTCGGCCGTCAACACGCGGGTCAGTTGCCGGCTCGAGTAGCCGAGGGTGCTCGCGAGGCCGTCGACACCCCCGCGTTCGACGGCTCCGTCGGAGATCAACCGCATGGCGCGAGAACTGAGGTCCGAGTGGATGTTCCACCGTGGGGAACCGGGGGTGGCGTCGGGCTGGCAGCGGCGGCAGGCGCGGTAGCCGGATTGTTGCGCCGCCGCTGCGGTGGCCAGAAACGAGACGTTGCTCGGCTTGGGTGTACGGGCCGGGCAGGAGGGTCGGCAGTAGATGCCGGTGGTGGAGACGGCGGTGAAGAACTGGCCGTCGAACCGTGCGTCACGCGAGGAGACCGCGCGATAGCACCGATCGAAGTCCAGTTCTTGCACCTGCCGTTCGCTGCTCATGCACCTACTGTGTCAGCGCGGACGCGTCGGTGCTAGCGGGAATCGGACATCACCGTGTCAACAGCATCGGGCCCCGGGGTTTCGGTCCGCCTCCGCGTGCCGGTCCTTCCAGTACTGCCGCACGGTCGGCGGTTCCTGATCCGGATGGTGGCGGGCCAGATGGGCGACATAGCGGTCGTAATCGTGGTCGCCCATCACCGAGGTGATCCACCACCACAGCCCGCGCATCTAGTGCGCCGATCCGGGTCGACGGACGGTGCCGGCGTCGATCAGCTCGTCCCATTCGGCCTGGATCTTCTTCTCGGCCGGGGTGAGGACGAAACCGGTGGGACCGAAGATCTTCGACGGCACCTCGGGCTCCTCGTTGTCGGGCAGGGTGTCTCCTCGAACGGCCTTGATGCACACCCACACTCCGGCGAACACGACGACCAGGACGAGTACCGCGAAAATGATCGACAGCGTGCCCTGAATGAAGGTGTTGCGGATGACCGCGTCGATGGCCTCGGGTGTCCCGGCGGTGCGGAACTCGCTGAGGCCCTGAGCCTTGGCGTCGCGGAACTGCGAGTGCTGCGTCCAGTAACCGATGGCCGGGACCGAGGAGAAGATCTTCTGGTACGACGCCGTCATCGTCACGATGAGGTCCCAGGCCAGTGGAACTCCGGGGATCCACGCCCACTTGTAGAGACCTCGTTTGACGACGATGACGAGTACCACCGTCAGCGCGATGGCTGCCAGCAGCTGGTTGGCGATACCGAACAGTGGGAACAGGGTGTTGATGCCGCCCAAGGGATCGGTGACGCCCATGAGAAGGATTGCGCCCCAGGCTGCGACGACGATGATCGAGCAGATCCAGGCACCGGGACGCCACGACGGATCCTTGAACTTCTTGGCCGATGCACCGGGCAGGTTGCCGATGCTGTCGGAGAGCATGAAGCGTGCGACGCGGGTGCCTGCATCGACCGTGGTGAGGATGAACAGCGCCTCGAACATGATCGCGAAGTGGTACCAGAACGACTTGAGTCCCGCTCCGCCGAAGACCTGGCTCAGTACCTCGGACATGCCGAACGCGAGGGTCGGGGCACCGCCGGTGCGGGAGATGATCGACTCCTCGCCCACATCGGCTGCGGCCTGGCTCAATTCGGCCGGGGTGATGTCACCGCCGCTCAAGCCGAGTCCGTTGAGGTATGGCACTGCGGTCTCCGGAGTCCCGCCGGTGAGCGCAGTCGGTGCGTTGAGTGCGAAGTAGAGGTGCTGATCGAGAACGCAGGCGGTGATCAGAGCCATGATGGCGACGAACGATTCGGTCAGCATGCCTCCGTAACCGATCATCCGCATCTGCTTTTCCTTCTCGAGCAACTTCGGCGTGGTGCCCGAGGAGATCAGTGCGTGAAAGCCGGACAGGGCACCGCAAGCAATGGTGATGAACAGGAACGGGAACAGCGAGCCGGCGAACGCCGGGCCGTTGCCCTCGGTGGCGAAGGTGGTCATCGCGGGCATCTGGATCTCGGGACGGGCGATGAGAATTCCGACGGCCAGCAGTGCGATGGTGCCGACCTTCATGAACGTCGACAGGTAGTCACGTGGTGCGAGTAGCAGCCATACCGGCAGGATGCAGGCGAGCAGACCGTAGCCGATGAGCAGCCAGGCGACGGTCACCTTCGACAGCGTGAACCAGTTGTCGCCCCAGTCGGTTTCGGACACCCAGCCGCCGGCGATGATCGCGAACAACAGCAGGACGACGCCGATCAGCGAGACCTCGGTGACGGCACCCGGTCGCAGGAAGCGCAGGTAGACGCCCATGAACAGCGCGATCGGGATGGTGAGTGCGATGGAGAAGACGCCCCAGGGACTTTCGGCGAGGGCGTTGACGACGACCAGTGCGAGCACGGCGATCAGGATGATCATGATGGTGAACACGGCGATCAGGGCGGCGGTGCCGCCGACGACTCCGAGTTCGTCGCGGGCCATCTGACCGAGGCTGCGGCCGTGGCGGCGAGTGGAGATCCACAGCACCAGGAAGTCCTGCACCGCACCGGCGAACACGACGCCGATGATGATCCACATGGTGCCCGGGAGGTAGCCCATCTGAGCGGCGAGGACGGGTCCGACGAGCGGGCCCGCTCCGGCGATCGCGGCGAAGTGGTGGCCGAACAGCACCCGACGGTCCGTCGGCATGTAGTCCTTGCCGTTTTCCAGTATCTCGGCAGGAGTGGCGCGGTCGTCGCGGGGGAAGACGATCTTGCGTTCGATCAGCCTGGCGTAGAAGCGAAAAGCGAAGATGTACGTACACACCGCGGCGATGACGAACCAGACGGCGTTGGGGTTCTCCCCGCGCACGATCGCGATAATCGTCCACGCGACACCGCCGAGGAGGCCGATGGCGACGAGCATCAGACGCTTTGCCGTCGTCATCGGATGTGATTCGACGACTCCGACCGGTGGTAGGTCGGGGTCTGTCTTCAGCAGTTCGACGTGTGGATCGTCGGGCGCTTTCAGTGACATGTGGGGGATCTCCAAGCTCGCAGGTGTGACTGCGATCACCCTATGTGTGGCGCAGGTGCACGTCCTCGAATCGAGGCTTCGTGGTGCGCCCGGCGGTCGCTGGAGTGCGACGAGCGGCAACCGGGCCGGGCGACCGCCTGGTGCTAGCTGCCGAGGGCGTCGTCGACGGCCCGGGCGCTGAGTACCTGATCCAATACCAGTGCTGCGCTGCCGATGACTCCGGAGAGGTCGCCGTGGGTGGTCGACTGGATGGTGAGGGCCTTGGTGGCCAGGGCGGTGGCGTTTCCGTAGACGGTCTCGCGCAGTCCGGCGACGAAGATGTCGTAGGCGTTGGCCATGTCGCCGCCGATGATGAGCACCTCGGGGTTGAGCAGATTCACGGCCCCGGCGAGGGTTTCGCCGATGTGGCGTCCGCTGTCACGGATGAGTCTGCGTGCTTCGGGGTCGCCGCTCACCGCGAGGTCGACGACGCCGCGGATGTGGCCCACTTCTCGGCCCTGCTCGTTGAGTGCGCGCACCAGCGCCCAGCCGCCTGCGATGGCTTCGAGGCAACCGCTGTCGCCGCACCGGCATGCGACCCCGGCGGCGGCTGCAGTCTTGGTGTGGCCGAATTCGCCTGCCGCGCCCAGTGATCCACGTTGTAACGCGCCGCCCGCCACGATCCCGGCACCGAGGCCCGTCGAGGCCTTGACCAACAGGGCGTTCTGGAAGCGATCTCGGTTGTCCCGGCGTTCGGCCAGCACCATCGCGTTGGCGTCGTTGTCGAGAAACACCGGAGCCGACGTGGTGTCGGCGAAGAACGGGGCCAGCGGCACACCGTCCCAGCCGTGCATGATCGGCGAGTCCAGGCTGCACCCGCGTGCGGTGTCGGCGGTGCCGGGGATGGACAGGCCAACGCCGAGGATTCGATGTTCGGTTCGGTGCGACTCGTCGAGCAATGCTTGCAAGCGCTTGGTGATCTGCGGCATCAGCTCGTCCGGGCCGATGCCGATCTCCTGTTCGACGGTATCGCTCGCGAGAAACTCCCCGCCGAGAGTGAACACGCCCAATTGCGAGCGACTGCGGCCGATCGCGGCGGCGAGTACGACTCCCGCGTCGACGTCGAAGGACAGTCGCGCCGGGGGACGCCCTCCCGTCGAGTGGGTGTCCTCGGTTTCGATGATCAAGCCGAGGCCGGTGAGTGCGGCGACGCGGGAGGCGACTGCCGACCTGGAGAGTCCGGTGATCCGGCCCAACTCCGCGCGGGTATCGGCTTCTCCGTCGCGAACCAGAGCAAAGATCTCACCTGCAGTCGCAGGTGGAGCGCTCAGGCGCGGCATCGACATATACGCCATTCAACCAACTGGCAACTTTTACGGCAACACCCTAAGAATTGCTACTTAGAACTTTGAAAAACATAAGTTGGGTTGCCGATGTACTTAACTGGCTTTAGGCTCAGTCGTGAGAGACCGAACATCGGAGATACTCATGGACACACTTCACCCGGTTCTGCGTCAGGTAACCGACCGCATCGCAGACCGCAGCCAGTCCGATCGCACCAAATACCTCGCTCGCATCGCGGCAGCCGGAGACCGCGGCCCGGCCCGTGGCCGACTCGCCTGCGCCAACATCGCCCACGGCTTCGCAGCCTCAGGAACGGCCGACAAGAAGGCGCTCCGCGGCATGGTCAAGCCCAACATCGCGATCGTCTCCGCCTACAACGACATGCTCTCTGCGCACAAGCCGTTCGAGACCTACCCCGCTGTGCTCAAGAAATCCGTCATCGACGCCGGCGGCATCGCGCAGTTCGCCGGGGGCGTCCCCGCCATGTGCGACGGCATCACCCAGGGCCGCGACGGCATGCAACTGTCTCTGTTCAGTCGGGACATCATCGCGATGTCCACGGCAATTGCGCTGTCCCACGACATGTTCGACGCCACCCTCATGCTCGGCGTGTGCGACAAGATCGTTCCCGGAATGCTCATCGGCGCATTGAGTTTCGGACATCTCCCCGCGGTGTTCGTGCCCGCCGGTCCGATGACGTCCGGACTTCCCAACGGCGAGAAGGCGAAAGCCCGCCAGCTCTACGCCGAGGGCAAGGTGGGTCGAGAGGCACTGCTGGACGCCGAGGCCGCGTCGTATCACGGCAGTGGCACGTGCACGTTCTTCGGAACGGCCAACTCCAACCAGCTGCTCATGGAGGTCATGGGTCTGCATCTGCCCGGCTCGTCGTTCGTCAACCCCGGAACCGCGATGCGCGACGCATTGACCCGCGAAGCCGCCCATGTCGTCACCGGTCTGACGTCGTTGGGCGACAACTACACCCCGGTGGGGGAGGTCGTCGACGTCAAGTCCATCGTGAACGGCTGCGTCGCGTTGCTGGCCACCGGTGGTTCGACCAATCACACGATGCACCTCGTCGCCATCGCAAAGGCTGCGGGTATCACGCTGACGTGGCAGGACCTGTCCGATCTGTCGGCTGTGGTTCCGCTGATGGCCAGGATCTACCCCAACGGCAAAGCCGACGTCAACCACTTCCACGCCGCCGGCGGACTCGGGTTCGTCATCGGGTCTCTGCTCGACGCCGGGCTGATGCACGAGGATGTGAAAACCGTTGCCGGGCAGGGTCTGCGCCGCTACACGCAGGAGCCGAAGCTCGACGGCGACGGGGTGATGTGGCAGGACGGCACTCGAATGAGCCACGACGACACCGTGTTACGTGGTGCGAACGAGCCGTTCAGTGCCGACGGCGGACTGAAGATGCTGACCGGACCGATCGGAAAATGTGTCATCAAGACTTCTGCATTGGCTCCCGAACATCGGGTGGTCACCGGACCGGCGCGAGTGTTCGACGACCAAGCGGACTTCCTGGAGGCATTCGACGCAGGGCTTCTCGACGGCGACTTCGTTGCTGTGCTGCGTTATCAGGGCCCGCAGGCCAACGGCATGCCCGAGTTGCACAAGCTCACCCCGGCACTCGGAATCCTGCAGGACAAGGGGCGGTCCGTCGCGCTGATCACGGACGGCCGGATGTCCGGTGCCTCCGGAAAAGTCGCTGCAGCAATTCATCTCACGCCCGAGGCCGCGAGTGGGGGACCGATCGCGAAAATTCTCGACGGTGACATGATCACTCTCGACTCCCTCGACGGCACATTGTCGATCGACGTTCCGCTCGACGAGTTCGAGGCTCGACCGGTCACCGGTCGCGTGTTGGACGCCGACGAGTGGTCGAGCACCGGCCGTGATCTGTTCTCGGGGATGCGTGCGCTCGTCGGCCCGGCCGACGAGGGCGCGATGTTCGTGATGCGTTGAGCCCTGTAACTCCAGAAGAAGGTAAGAACGTGACTGTATCCCTGCTCGACCGCGTACCCGTGATTCCCGTCGTCGTCATCGACGATCTCGAGTACGCCGTTCCGATCGCCCGTGCCCTGGTGCAGGGCGGAGTGCCCGTGATCGAGCTGACCTTGCGGACTCCGGTGGCACTCGACGCCATCGAGCGCATCGCGGCGGAGGTCCCCGAGATCCTCGTCGGCGCAGGCACGATCATCACTCCCGGCCAGGCAAAGCAGGCCGCCGACGCGGGTGCTCAGTTCCTGGTCTCGCCCGGTTGCACGCCTTCCCTGACGAAGGCCATGCGCGACACCGGACTACCACATCTGCCCGGTGCCGCAACGGTGTCCGAGGTGCTCACCCTCCTCGAAGCCGGCTACACCGAACTCAAGTTCTTCCCGGCCGAGGCGTCGGGCGGCGCGAATTTCCTGAAGTCGATCCACTCGCCGATCCCGGCCGCACGCTTCTGCCCGACGGGTGGAATCTCCACCGCCAATGCATCGAGCTACCTGGCGCTTCCCAACGTCGGATGTGTTGGGGGATCGTGGCTCACTCCGGCCGCGGCTGTCGCAGAACAAGATTGGGATGCCATCGTCACTCTCGCGGCAGCCACGGCCGAACTGGTCTGAGCTACCGCACGAGCGTCAGGTGCGGGCCCGCGACCCACGCTGTCGCCTCGGCGGGGAGCCTGCCGTCCTCGAGTGGAACGGTCGAGACGAGGACGTCCCCACCGGGAAGCTCTACCGGCGAGGTGCCGAAGTTGGTCACGATGTGCCAGCCACCGGGTCGAACGAAGTGCAGGGCATCGTCCTGGGTCTCGATCCACTCGAGCGTTTCCGCGCCCTGCAGACGGCGGCGCAACGCGAGAGCGGCGCGGTACAAGCCGAGAGTCGAATCCGATTCGGACATCTGCGCATTCGCGGCATACTCGGCGAACCATTCGGGTTGCGGCAGGTGCGCATCGCCGGAACCGAATCCGAAGGACGGACCGTCGGACTGCCACGGCAACGGAACTCGGCAACCGTCGCGGCCGACCTCGCTACCGTTGCGGAAGAAGATCGGATCCTGACGATCGGCGTCGGGAATCTGGCCGACTTCGGGTAGACCGAGCTCTTCTCCCTGATACAGGTATGCCGAGCCGGGAAGGGCGAGCATCAGCAGGGTCGCGGCCTTCGCGCGGCGGAGGCCACGTTCTGCGTCGACCTCGGCCGGATCGCCGCCACCGAACAGCCAATCGATACCGTCGGTGCCCTTGTTGTTTCCGTGCTGGTCCTTGCCGCCCGTGCCCTTGGGCAGGCCGTATCTTGTGGCGTGGCGGACCACATCGTGGTTGGAGAAAACCCAGGTCGACGACGCACCGGACTGCGCTGCGTACTCCAGGTTGGTCTCGATGATCCGGCGGAACTGGTCGGCGTCGAAATCCGCCTTGAGGAGATCGAAATTGAACGCCTGCCCGAGCCCCGTCGGCGACGCGTACCTGGTCACTCGATGGGGTGGTACCCATACCTCCGCGACTGCCATGCGGGGCGGGGTGTACTCGTCGAACACCGTTCGCCATGCGGCATAGACGGAATGGACGTCGTCGCGGTCCCACAGGGGATGGTCGCTGCGGGTGAAGACCTCGTCGGGATCGGTGGTCCAGTTGCCGTGCACAGCCGCATTCATGTCTTTCTTGAGGGCGTGCGCCACATCGACGCGAAAGCCGTCGACACCTCGGTCGGACCAGAATCGCAGGGTCGTCAGGAAGTCCTCGTTGACTTCGGGGTGGTCCCAGTTCAGGTCCGGCTGCTCCGGGGCGAACAGGTGCAGGTACCACTGGCCGGGCGTTCCGTCCGGCTCGATGATGCGCTCCCAAGCGCTGCCGCCGAACATCGACGTCCAGTCGGTGGGCGGGAGTTCACCGTTCTCGCCGCGACCGTCGTGAAAGATGTAGCGTGCACGGGCCTTCGAATCACGCGGTGATGCGAGTGCCTCCTCGAACCAGGCGTGCCGATTCGAGGTGTGGTTGGGGACGATATCGACGATGATCCTGATTCCAGCGTCGTGTAGACCCGCGACCAGTTCGTCGAACTCGTCGAGCGTGCCGATGGTGGGATCGACGTTGCGATAGTCGTCCACGTCGTATCCCCCGTCGGCCAGCGCCGACGGGTAGAAGGGACTCAGCCACACCGCGTCGATCCCGAGATCGCTCAGGTACGCAACCTTGTTCGTGATGCCGCGGAGATCGCCGATCCCGTCGCCGTTGGAATCGGCGAAGCTGCGCGGGTAGATCTGGTAGACCGCTGCCTGACGCCACCAGTCGGCATCGATGTCGCTCGTCGAGACGGGCTGAACTGAATTCTGGATGTCGGTCATCATATTCTTTCTGGGAGTGCAGCTTTCGATGGTCGTGAGGTCAGCCCTTGACGGCACCGGATATCATCGCTTTCACGAAGTGGCGTTGGAAGATGAGGAACACCACGATGGTGGGAGCCATGATGAGCAACGAGCCGGCGTTGAGCAGAACCACATCGGTGGAGTACTGACCCACGAAGTTCTGCAGCGCCCCCGCCATCGTTCGTTTGGCCGGGTCGTCGATCAAGACGATGGCCTGGAGAAACGTGTTCCACGTCCACAGGAACAGCAGCAGGCACATCGACGCCAGGGCCGGTACTGCCAGGGGAATCTGTATGTATCGGAATGCTTTCCATGCACCCGCGCCGTCGAGTGATGCTGCTTCGGTGAGTTCCTTGGGCATCGACAGGAAGTGCGCGCGCATCCAGAAGACGGCGAAGGGCATGAACGTTCCGATGAGTACGAGGATCAGCCCCAATCGGGTGTTGAGCAAGTTCATCTCGCGCAGCTGGTAGTAGAGCGGAACGATCGTCGCTTCCCTCGGGAGCGTCAGGCCCAGGAGGAGAAGCAGGAACACCGCTGTACCGCCGGGGACTTTCAGCTGACCGAGTCCGTAGCCGGCCATCGCGGCGAACAGGGCCGCGACCGGTACCACCCCCGCGACCAGGATGATGCTCGAGATCAACAGTGGTGTCACCTCGGCTACCCGCCATGCGTCGACGAAGTTGTGCCACTGGGGGTCCGACGGCCAGGACAGGCCGAGCGGAACGGTGCCCTGCGGTTGCAACGCGGCCGAGAGCATGCTCAGCAGCGGCAGGATCGAGAAGATCATCGTGCCGATCAGCAGTACCAGGCCTGGAACCCGTTGACGTACGGAGGTTTTCATGGTCACTTCTCCCTGAAGATGCGCTGGAGGGGCACGATGACCACCAGGATCAACGCGGTGAGGACGACGGCGAGTGCGCTGGCGAGCCCGACCCGGGATTCGGTGAATCCGAGTTGGTAGATCTGCACGCCGGGGACGGTGGTGGAGTATCCAGGACCGCCCTGGGTGGACATGAACACTATGTCGAAGCTGGCGAGGGCGGCGATGACGGTGACGGTGACGCACACACCGATTTCTGCTCGCAGTGCTGGGACGGTGACGTAGCGAAAGGTGTGGAAGAAGCCGGCACCGTCGATGCGGGCGGCCTCGTAGATCGAAGTGTCGATCTTTCCGATGCCGGAGATCAGCAGGATGGTGCAGAAGCCCAATCCGAGCCAGGTGCCGATGATTCCGACGGCGGGCAGTGCCCAGTCGAAGTCGCCGAGCCACGACCGAGTGATGCTCTCCAGGCCGATCGCCGAGAGCGCCTGGTTGACGGTTCCGTTGCTGGAGAACATCCACACCCAGGCCACTGCGGCTGCTGCGCCGGGAATGATCTGCGGCAGGAACAGCAACGTACGGGCAGCAGTTCCGAGGCCGCGTATTCGGATCTCCTGCAACAGAGCAGCGACGAGAAGGCCGCCGATGACCGGGAAGACGGTGAAGAACAGGATGAGGAAGAACGCGTGGCCGATCGACGACAGCAGCTGCGGGTCGGTGAGCACGCGGCCGTAATTGTCGAGCCCCACCCAGCTGCCGACCGAAATGCCGTCCCAGTTGTAGAAGGAATACCAGATGGTCGTCAACAGGGGCCGTAGAACGAACACGCCGTAGACCAACGCTGCGGGGAGGACGAACAGCCAGCCGGTGAGGGCGCGTCGTGCGCGGGTGATTCGTTCCACTCGCCCGGCTGGGTGTCTCGGCATCGTTGCGGCCGTGGAGGACTGGGTTCGGTGCGTGGTGGCGGTCATTTCAGAAGGTCCTGCTCGTAGGCGGATTGAATGGCGTTCATCATCTCGGCGGGCGTGGTCCTGTCCGCGACGAGCATCTGGACCTGCGGCAGCCATGTTCCGGTCATGCCGTTGGTGGCGTTCTGCACGAACTGAACCTGGCCGTTGCCGTCGACGAGTCGCCCGAAGGCGTCCTGGACGTCCGCGCCCACGGATCCGGGCTCGGTGGCGGGCACGTCGCCGGTGCCGGACGGTGCGAACCCGGCATCGACGGCAACCTGCCGACCGGCGTCCGAGCGAAGGAAGTCGAGAAACGCAGCGGCGGCGTTCTTGTTGTCGGAACCGGATGGGATCGCGAAATTCGAGACCGGATCCGACATCGCCAGCACGCTTCCGTCTCGTGTGGGTGGCAGCATGAAGCCGACGTTGTCGCCCAACTTGGTCTGCAGCGTCGAGGAGTCCCAGTTTCCCGACGCGTAGAAGAGTCCCTCGCCCTCGGCGAATCTGCCTGCGGCAGTGGTGGCGTCGGTGCCGTTGGTGTCCTCGGGGTAGTAGCCCTGCTGCGCCCACTCGGCGACCACCGATGCTGCGTCCACTGCGGTCGGAGTGTCCAGGGTTACACCCGGAGCGTTGAAGACCCAGTCGTTCATGGCATCTCGCCCCAGGTAGGTGTTGAGCATCATCTGGACGGCGAAGGTGACCTGAGCGTTCTTGTTGCCGGCCATGATGGGGAGGATTCCTGCGGCTTTCGCGGATGCGAGCGCAGTCTCGAATTCCGCAAGAGTGGATGGTGGTTCGGTCATACCGATCTCGCGGGCGAGTGCCTTGTTGTAGTACAGACCGGTGACGGTGAATCCGCTGGCCATCGTGTACTGCTGCCCGCTGCCTCGGACGCCGTTCTCGTCGACGCGATACATGGCCAGTTGGCCCGCGGGCAGATCGTTCCATCCGTAGGCCTCGGCCCACGGGTCGAGCACGGTCAGCTGGTTGTTGTTCACCGCAGCCGGCAGTGCGATGATCCGCGCGATGTCGGGCGGATCCGCGGAGCTGATCACGCGGGGTGCGTTGACTGCCTGAACGTCGTCCGGGTCGTAGCGGGCGGTGATGGTCACGTTCGGGTGGAGTTCGGTGAACGCTGTGATCAGGGCTTCGTCGATCGCCTTCAGGCCTGCACCGTCGTAGAGGGTCAGCTCGATCGGCTCGGTGCCGAGATCGGTACTGACCTCGACGGGAGCCGCGGGAGAGCTGGTGGTGTTACCACTGCCGGGCGGTGCGCAGGCCGCCGCGGTGGGGAGAAGTGCGGCGCAGGCGGCGACCGCGAGGCGTCGCATCCACCTCGATCCAGCTGTGTGATGTGAATTCATCGTACCTCCGCAGTGAGATGCGCATCACAGTTCGGAAGCGCTTCCGGAGCATATGTCGGAAGCGCTTCCGAAATCAAGTGGTTGGGGTTACGCTCGCCTCGTGACCGACCAACGTGGATCCCTGAGCTTGAGCGATATCGCTCGTGAAGCCGGCGTTTCCCTCACCACCGCCTCACGCGCCCTGAACAATTCCTACGGCGTATCGGCGGCGACGAGAGACAAAGTTCTTGCTACCGCCCGACGCCTCGACTACGTGGTGTCGCCGGACGCGGTACGCCTGGCGAGTGGGAGCCGAACGCAGCGAGTGGCGTTGGTCGTTCCGCACGTCGAACGCTGGTTCTTCGGTGAGATGGTCAATGGAATCGAGACGGTGCTCGCCGCGGCCAACGTCGACCTGCTGCTCTATCAGGTCGGGGGACCCGAGGATCGCCAGGACTTCTTCAGTAGGTTGCCCGCGCGTCGAAAAGTCGATGCCGTTGTGGTGGTTGCCTTTCCGGTCGATCGCGTCGAGCAGGAGAGGCTCGAGCTGATGGGCGTCGGGATCGTCGCGGCAGGTGGGCAGAGTGCCGCGTATCCGTACGTCTGCATCGACGACTATCAGGCCGGTCGAATGGCCGTCGACCACCTCGTCGAGCTCGGCCACCGACGCATCGCGATGATCGCCGCACACGATCCCGACCAGCCGGGGTGGCCGATGCGATCGGGGCGCTCGGAGGGCTACGTCGACGCACTGGCCGCCGCCGGTGTCGCCGTGGACAATTCGCTCATCCGTGATGTGGACTGGGGTGGACTCAACGCCGCGGCTGCAATGGACGATATCTTCGACGCTGCCCATGGCGATCCGCCGACCGCAGTCTTTGCACACAGCGACGAACTCGCACTCGGGGTCATGCGAACTCTGCGTCGACGCGGTATGCGGTTCCCGGAGGATATTTCGATCGTCGGGATCGACGATCATCCCGTCGCCGCGCTGACTGACCTGACCACCGTCCGCCAATCCGTACGCGAGCAAGGCGAAATCGCCGCTCGCCTCATTCTCGACGTGTTGAACCCCGTCGCAGGCGAGGGCGCACCCCGCGCCGTCACCGCACCGATCACCTTGACCGTTCGAGCCAGCACCGGACCGGTGCCCAACCGAACGCGGCCGCCGGCGCAGGCCACCCGAGACCACTAGGAGAGACCCCGCGCTCACCCCTGTTCGGCCCACTCGGATCGTCCGGCACGTTCCTGCCGGTGGAGGGATTTCAATCTCATGGCAACAATCTCGTACGACCGCGCAACCAGGCTTTTCCCCGGATCCAGTACGCCGGCAGTCGACGCGCTCGACCTGCAGATCGAGGACGGCGAGTTCCTCGTCCTCGTCGGCCCGTCCGGCTGCGGTAAGTCCACCTCGCTGCGCATGCTCGCCGGTCTCGAGGAGGTCGACGGCGGCCGCATCATGATCGGCGGCACCGACGTCACGCACTCCGAGCCCAAGGATCGCGACATCGCGATGGTCTTTCAGAACTACGCGCTGTACCCGCACATGAGCGTCGCCGAGAACATGGGCTTCGCACTCAAACTCGCCGGCACCGACAAGTCCGAGATCCGCACACGCGTCGGGGAGGCCGCCGACATGCTCGACCTCGGTGACTACCTCGACCGCAAACCCAAGGCGCTCTCCGGTGGGCAGCGCCAGCGAGTTGCCATGGGGCGAGCCATCGTTCGTCAGCCACAGGTGTTCCTCATGGACGAGCCGTTGTCGAACCTCGACGCGAAACTGCGAGTGCAGACCCGCACCCAGATCGCTCAGCTGCAACGCCGGCTCGGAACCACCACCGTCTACGTCACCCACGATCAGGTCGAGGACATGACGATGGGCGACCGGGTGGCGGTGCTGAAATCCGGTGTTCTGCAGCAGTGCGCGTCTCCTCGCGAGCTCTACCGAAGCCCCGTGAACGTGTTCGTTGCCGGGTTCATGGGCTCACCGTCGATGAATCTGTTCACCGTGCCCATCGCCGACGGCGGCGTGCAGATCGGCGAGCAACTGGTTCCCGTTTCTCGCGACGTGCTCACGGCCGCGAGAGGGCGTGAAGTGGTGTTCGGAATTCGACCCGAGCACGTCCAGATCGCGGATTCGGGCGGTCTGGAACTGACCATCGACGTGGTCGAGGAACTCGGATCCGAGGCATTCGTGTTCGGCAACACCACCATCAACGGTCAGGTTCAGCATCTGGTCGCCCGCGTCGACTGGCGCAACCCTCCAGAGAAGGGGCAGGTCGTCCACGTTCGTATCGACGAGGCACATGCCCACATCTTCGCCACCACCCCCGGCGGAGAACGCCTGACGTAGGGACCGATGGAACCAGACGTGACGATGCGGCGTCCTACTGGTTGTCCGTCATCGAACAATCGGGGGGAAATTCTCATGACAGGTCCGTACGAGCAACCGTTTTCAGCTGTACAACCGTTTCCGCCTGCGCGGACGCCCACCCTGCCGTCGTCGAATGCCGGGTGGGCCGTCGTGGCCATCATCTTCTTCTGGCCGCTGGCCATTCCGGCGTTCAATCACGCACTGAAGGTGCACCCGCTGTGGATGATGGGAGATGTTCAGGGAGCGCAGCATTCGTCGAATCGTGCCGGGTTCTTCGGGAAGCTGTCGCTGATCATCTTCGGTGCCTTCATCGTTCTCTACCTCGCGTTCATCGGCTTGGTCGTCTCGACCATGTGACGGATCACCGCTCACCCGCGGGTGATCGAGATGCCGCCGTCGACGTAGAGCGTCGTTCCGTGGACCATTGCGGCGTTGTCCGAGACCAGGAACAGAACGCCGTCGGCGATGTCCTGCGGAGAGAGCACCGCGCCTGCCGGTGTGCCGGCCGTCATGGCGTCGAGTACCTGACGCGCATCCTCGTTGCCCGGGGTCAGGGTGGCCCCGGGCGCGAGGGAGTTCACCCGCACGCCGCGCGGGCCGAACTCGGCTGCCCAACTGCGGGTCAGTTGCTCGTCGGCCGCTTTGGTGGCGGAGTACATCGCGGCGAATGGGCTGCCCATCGTGGCCATCCACGACCCGATGTTCACGATGACTCCGCTACCGCGCTCGGCCATGGCGGGAGCGAGCGCGCCGACGAGCACGTGTGGAGCTCGGACGTTGACGGCAAGCATCGCGTCGAGCTGATCATCGGGCAGGTCCGCGGTGGCGGTGGCCGGATAGATGCCAGCGTTGTTGACAAGAATGTCGACGCGGCCGCCGAGAGCGTCGGTGCTGCGGGCGGCGAACTCGCGGAGCTCCTGATAGCTGCCCGAGAGATCGACGTCGACGAAGGTCGCAGTGCCGCCTGTCTCGGAAATGCGGAGAGCCAGGGCCTTGCCGCGCTCGGCGTCGCGGCCGCTGACGACCACCGATGCCCCCTCGGCGGCGAGGGTGAGCGCGATGGCAGCACCGATCCCACTGGTCGATCCGGTGACAACGGCGGTGCGTCCGAGCAGCTGCGAAGAAGTAGAAGAAGTCATGACGCCATGTCTACGGTCGGTCGAGGCAGCGAACCAGGCGTCGTTCTGCCTAGGTCTGTCATGACCAGGTTGGCAATCGCCCATGTGGCTACTGTGGAATTCGTGAACAGAGACAGGTCCGCCCTTAGCGCATTTCTGCGTGATCGGCGCGACCGCATGACCCCGATCGAGGCCGGGCTTCGTACGTATCCCGGTGCTCGACGGGTGCCTGGGCTTCGGCGAGAAGAGCTGGCATCGCTGGCCGGAGTGAGTCCGGACTACTACAGCAAACTCGAACAGGGTCGCCAGGCCAACGTGTCGAACGAGGTGCTGCTGGCGATCGCCGGTGCGTTGAAGCTCGATGAGGTCGAGTGTGCACATCTACTCGATCTCGCGTCCCCGGCTGTGCCCACCGAGGATGTTGCGCAGCTCCCGAATTCAGGGCTGCTCCAGGTGATGAAGGCACTCGATCACGTTCCGGTGTTGCTACTCGGGCGTAGCGGGGTCATCCTGGCCGGCAACTCGCTGGTTCGATCGGTACTGAGTCTGCAACCGTCTGCTGAAAACTCGCTGTTCCACTACCTGTTTCGCAATCCCATCGCCCGCGAGCGAATCGTCAATTGGTCGCAGTTCGCGGCGGCCTCGGTCGCGGCGCTGCGTCGCGATCTCGCTCGTCGACCGGGAGACCCGACCTTGGTCGCGTTGATCGACGAATTGCGTTCGTCCGAGCCTTGTTTCGAGCAATGGTGGAGCGATCACGAGGTCGCCGAATTCGCAGGTGCAACCAAGATCATTCAGCACCCGGCGGCAGGCACTCTGCAGTTCGGGATCGAATTTCTGACGTCGCCGAGCGAGCCGGATCAAAGTCTGGTCGTCTACACGGTCGAGGAAGGGTCGAGTACGGCGAAAGTCCTGCCGATCCTGGCGAGCTGGGACCCGAGTTCGGCGATCACCTCGTGACCGGTGAACTCGGTCGGATCAACCGGCTCCAGCGGCCCACGGCCCAGACGCTGGCCGGGCACTGTCCGAGCTGGTGGTGTCGTCAAAGTAGACTCCATAGACCGTGAGCCTCACCCTCGGAATCGTCGGACTGCCCAACGTCGGCAAGTCCACCCTCTTCAATGCACTGACCAACAACGATGTGCTGGCCGCGAACTATCCGTTCGCCACCATCGAGCCCAACGTGGGTGTGGTCGCGCTGCCGGATCCCCGGCTCGAGAAGCTGGCCGAGGTGTTCGGTTCGGAGAAGCTCGTGCCTGCGCTGGTGTCGTTCGTCGACATCGCCGGCATCGTCAAGGGTGCGTCCGAGGGCGCAGGCCTGGGCAACAAGTTCCTCGCCAACATCCGTGAGGCCGACGCCATCTGCCAGGTCGTTCGTGTCTTCGCCGACGACGACGTGGTGCACGTCGACGGTCGCGTCGACCCGACCGCCGATATCGAGGTCATCGAAACCGAACTCGCGATCGCCGATCTGCAGACTCTCGAGAAGGCCATCCCGCGCCTCGAGAAAGAGGTGCGGATCAAGAAGGATCGCAAGCCCGCGCTCGACGCGGCGCTGGCAGCACAGGCTGTGCTGAACGACGGCAAGACGTTGTTCTCGGCGAAGGCGAAGCTGGACTTCGAGCTGCTCGGTGAATTCCAGCTGCTCACCACCAAGCCGTTCCTGTACGTGTTCAACGCAGACGAGTCGGTGCTGACGGACGACGCGAAGATCGGCGAACTCGCTCGCCTCGTCGCTCCCGCCGATGCGGTGTTCCTCGACGCGAAGATCGAGTCGGAATTGCTCGAGCTGGACAAGGAATCGGCAGCGGAACTGCTCGAATCCGTTGGACAGACCGAGCCCGGTCTCGACGCTCTCGCTCGCGCCGGCTTCCACACTCTTGGCTTGCAGACCTACCTCACCGCAGGCC
The DNA here is from genome assembly GCF_022810405.1 of Rhodococcus sp. ARC_M5. Lineage (GTDB taxonomy): Bacteria > Actinomycetota > Actinomycetes > Mycobacteriales > Mycobacteriaceae > Rhodococcoides > Rhodococcoides navarretei. The sequence goes on along the minus strand of NZ_JALGQE010000012.1, from coordinate 115,148 downwards.
CGAAAGAAGCCCGCGCGTGGACGATTCACCGGGGAGACACCGCCCCGCAGGCAGCAGGCGTCATTCACACCGACTTCGAGCGCGGCTTCATCAAGGCAGAAATCGTTTCGTTCGACGACCTCGTTGCCGCAGGTTCTATGGCCTCGGCCAAGGCTGCCGGCAAGGTACGCATCGAGGGCAAGGACTACATCATGTCCGACGGCGATGTGGTGGAGTTCCGCTTCAACGTCTAGCCTGACCCGCGACGTCAGTAGGTCACCCGGGCATGTCGCTTGTGGGCCGCCCACTGGCAGCTCGCGGCCTCGGTAGGTGCTGAACTACTCCAATCGTGCGGCATAAAACAATCCGAATCCCGGATTTTTCACAAAATGCCGACGGTTTGTCCGATTTTCGCCCTTCCTCCGTGCAAGACTGCCTCGACAACAGCGGTCGCAGAGCGCCGCGGGCAGTGGGGGTTCTATGTTCGGCGTGCGGCCGGTTCTGGTGATGATCGCAGTTCTGCTCACCGTCGTAGCGGGCGTGCCCGCCGCTGCTCAAGACATCGACACCGAAAGTCCTGCACCGAGCCAGCCGGCGCGGATCGAGAACCGAATCGATACCGGCCCGACGCTGACGTGGCTGTCGGTGTACTCGCCGAGCATGGATCGGACCATCGAGGTGCAGGTTCTCACCCCCGCGGAACGTAAAGGCCCGCGCCCGACGCTGTACATGCTCAGCGGATCCGGTGAGAACGAACCGTCGAGCAGCATCTGGCTTCGCAAGGGCAACGCGGCGGAGTTCTTCCGTGACAAGAACGTCAACGTGGTTCTCCCGCTTGCCGGTCCAGCGAGCTTCTACACCGACTGGGAGAACGACGACCCCCGCCTCGGCCGCTACCGCTTCGAAACCTTCCTGACGCAGGAGCTTCCGCCGTTGATCGACGCGGAGTTCGAGGGCAACGGCAGTGACGGTGTGGCTGGCCTGTCGATGGGCGCTCAGTCGGCGATGATGCTGGCCGCCCGGAATCCGGACAAGTACTCGGCCGTCGCGGCGTACAGCGGGTGCTTTCTGTCCGAGGGCATACTCGGGCAAACCGTCATGAGAAGCATCGTCGCCGGGTACGGCGGCAACGCGAACAACATGCTCGGTGGGCCCTTCAACGCGGGCTGGGCCGCACACGACCTACTGGTGAACGCGGAAGCGCTGCGCGGAATGTCCATCTACCTCTTTTCTGCCAGCGGCCTCCCCGGTCCGCACGAGCGGTACGAGACGCTCGAAGACCTCGACACGCTGGTGATCGGCGGGGCGATCGAAGTAGGCACCGACTTCTGCACACGACTGTTGCGCGACAGGCTCGTCGAGCTGAACATCCCGGCCACGTTCGATCTGGGCAGCCCGGGTACGCATTCGTGGCCGTACTGGGCGGACCAGCTTGCGAAGAGCTGGCCGACGCTGGCCGCGGGGCTCGAGCCGTGACGTCTGATCGACGAATGTGCAGAATCCGAGGCGCAGTACGACCGAGTGTCAGTTATTCTTACCGCGGTGGTAGGCGCCACCGACTGCGCTTCCACGTGGCAACCACGTGAATCATCGAGGAGAGGCCTGACCAGCTCAGGACATGTCCGGATGGGGTGCGGCGCAGAAATGCGCCATCTTCATTCCGCCGATGCTCGACATCGGTTGACGAAAGGACATGACATGTCGTCGAAGGACGAAAAGAACCTGGCTCAGGTGATCGAGAAGATCTCGAAGATGGACGAACCGCGGCGTTCGGTCATGAAGCAGGTGCACGAGATCATCGTGTCCGCCGCCCCCATGTTGAAGCCGAGGATCTGGTACGGAATGCCCGCCTATGCGACGTCGGCGAGCACGCCGGCGCTTGTGACGCTGCGCAACGACGATCGATTGAATCTGGCCATCACCGAGAAGGCGGCCTTCCGCGCTGCCGGTGGCGTTGACGGGGAGTTGATGCCGGCGGCATGGTTTTTCGAGACCGTGGACGAGGCGACTGCGCAGCGTATCGCCGGGATTGTCCGTTCGGTGGTCGACTGAAACGCGTTCGGTCGACCATAGGTCCCGGCGGGACAACGAGGCTCGAAGAAACTACCGCCAGGACGGAAGCTCCAGCAGGACCGCGGCGTGCATGGCCATTCGCGCTAGAATTCTGTACATGACGACCCTGCCGCTTGCCGAAGTTCGGGCGAACCTGTCGAAACTCGTAGATGAAGCCGTCCGTACTCATCAGCGCATCGAGGTCACCCGGCAGGGTCGTCGTGCGGTGGTCCTGCTCAGCGCGGACGACTACGACTCGATCATGGAGACGCTCGAAATCCTCGGTGATCAGTCGTTGATGGCAGAAATCAGGGACGCCGAGGCGGCGGAGGATCGAGGCGAGGTCTACTCCCTCGACGACGTCACTGCCGAGATGCGTGAGCGTGGTCGGCTTCCGAAGTGAGCTATGCGATCGAACTGACCGCCGCGGCTCGCACGGCGCTCACCGACCAGCTACCCGAATCGATCGCCGTCGCCTGCTGGGAGTTCATCCGTGGCCCGCTGGCGGAGAATCCGTATCAAGTAGGCAAGCCACTGAGAGATCGACTGGGAGGTAAGTTCTCGGCCCGCCGCGGTGAGTTTCGCGTCGTGTACCAAATCTACGAAGACCGAGTTGTGGTGCGAGTGGTCGCAATTGCTCACCGTCGGGACGTCTATCGGTAGCTTCACCTGTGAGCGTGGTCGTCAGTGCCCGGATGCGATCTCGGCTACGCTCCGATCAGACGATAGGAGAACGTAGATGGGTCTGCAGGAACTCGAAGCATTGGTGCATCGAACGGCCACTGCTGGAGAACCTTTCGAGCGTGGAGCCGATGAGGCGGAGCAGACGTATCTGTCCTCGCTTGCGGCCCGGCCGAGTACCGAGCTGATCTGCGAGGTCGGGTTCAATGCCGGCTTCTCGAGTTGGGCGTTCCTGGAAGCGTCTCCCGACGTGACTGTCGTGTCCTTCGACTTGGCCGCGTATGAATACAGTGCCGCTGCGAAAGCCCATATCGACGAACACTTTCCGGGCCGCCACACCTTGATTCCGGGTGACTCGCACACCACCATCGCGGCCTATGCGAAGGAACACCCGGACGTGCGATTCGACGTCATCTTCGTCGACGGTGACCATTCGGTGGAGGGTGCCCGCGCAGACCTCGACGATCTGCGTGCGCTCGCTACTGCAGACACGGTAGTCATCATGGACGACATCACGCCGTGGCTCTGGTTCGGCGAAGGCCCGACTCAGGCCTGGCGGGAAGCCGTCGACTCAGGTCGAATTCTGCACACGCAGTACTTCCGCGACGGTGAACCTGTCGACGAGGTGACCCCGCCGGCAGCCCGTGCCTGGGCCGAGGGACGCTACCGTCTCTGAATACCGACCTCACGGTGGCGGGATGAGGCGATGTGTGCAGGTTGTGACTGTTCCATCACAGCAGCGCTATCGCATCGACTCGGCGCGAGCCACCGCGTCCGAAACCAGTTGAGCGGCCTCATCGACATTCGACGCGAAGCGTACGTTATCGAACCGGTGCAGATATGCGTCATAAATTCCGGAGACTTTTTGGTTGGCGTTGTCCATCGCAACTACCTGCTTTCCCATCATCGCTGCCAGAACAGCAGCATGAAGGCGGTCGGTCAGCACTACCGATCCGAAGTTGAGAATGCGTTGTGCAACTGAAAGATTGAGTCTGATCAGTCGGCCGTAGGACTGGACGAGGGCAGGGTAGAGGATTTTCGTGGACTTCGGAAAGTTGGACACAATCCTGGTGGGCAAGGTAATCGCATGGGAGCGAACCGAAACCATTCTCTGCTGGCCCCAGTCGAATTTCGCCGACGAGTGCTCGAGGTGGACCGACCCGTGGTCCAGTCGTTCGGAGTCCTCTCTGAAAAGTTTCACCACGTCAACTTTCGAGCCAGAAGGACTGCGCGCGATAGATGCTCCGAAGGCGAGGTCTGGGCAGTACTCGATTCGATTCTCGGGGAATGCAGAGAGGGCGATTTCGTACGAACGACGTTCACGTAGCAGCAACGTCAGATCAGGGTGTTGTCCGTAGACCTCGGCGGTGGCCTTCAGTGCGTCCGACCGTGCGTAGTCGATTCCCTGAGGTAGAGCGACTATCCGATTGGCTGTGAACCGCGAGACTATACGTTCACGGAATTCTTGATGGAGGGGCCAGCGATCGCCGAAATTTCCCCCTCCGTGTAGGAAAATCGTTCGGTCGCCGATTCTTTTGCGGAGCATCTTGTCGCTGTGCGCAAAGATATCCGACAAGTAATCGACTCGCACCTGCAGATCACCGAAATAGCGCCGCTCACCTGCATATATGAGAGAGTCGCCAGCATTTTCATGGATTGGGAAATCCAATAACGCGATGCGATCGCCGGTGTGGATATGGTTGTGAAGAACTGCACGTGTGTCGTCGCGGATCGAGTTGAGGGCGTGCTGTGTCATGACGACCTGTTCCGAGTCGGAGAAAGACGGATTTGCCTCGAAGTGCTGTATTCGGAGCCAACGGCGTCCTTCGGTTGCAGCAAGAATCGAACGCGTGTCGATAGGGCGCCCCACTGCAGGCCGATGTTATGAGCCCACAATCCACGGGGTTGTGGGCTGAGCAGATTCGGTAGCCAGGGATTTCGAAGGATCGCGAGGAAGAAGATCGTGGCCAGTATTGCCGGAATCTGCGTCAAACAAGATGGGTTTGGGCAACCCATGTGTTCGTGCTTACGAACGACTTGGCAAGACGTTCTGCCGTAATTTATTCCTTGCCGGAATGAGGCGTGCATCGTGGGACGTAGCCGATACGCCACAACTGCATCAGGCACGTGTCCCAACGTCAGACCGGCCTCCTGTATCCGCCAGGAGTAGTCCACGTCCTCGCCCCCGCCGATCAACTCCTCGTCGTAATATCCGATCTTGTTCACCACCGTGCGCCATAGGGCAAAGTTGTTCCCCTGTGCGTAGGGAAGGTAGAAGGTCTCGAAGCGCTTCTCTGGAGGCGGCATCCGACGCCACGTCGCCACCTCGGTCGAATTCAGCGTGGTCAATTCGATCGACCCGCCTACTGCATCGAACTTCTCGGCCGCATGAGTAATCGCGCTCAACCAATGGGGATCGGCAACGTCGTCGTGATCGAGGACTGCCAAGAGATCGCCGCGAGCGGCGTCGATGCCGACGTTTCGTGCATGAGCCGCACCCCGGATGCCAGATGAGTCGACCCAGCGGAAGGGGAAGGAAGGAGTCAAGGCTTCGAGGTATCCACGAGTGCCGTCGCTGGAGCCGTTGTCGCTCACGATCACCTCGAACTCGCCTTTGTAGTCCTGGGCGGCGAGAGCTTGGAGCTGCCAGTCCAGATGGGGCAACCCATTGTGTACGGCAATGATGACGGAAACAAGACCGTTCGGCATAGTTTGTGACTTTACCTGACCTTTGGGCTCAGGCCTTGTCGAGCCTCAGCATCACCTGGTTCGTGAATGATCAGTTTCTCAACTTCTTCTCCAACGGCGTCGGGAACGACGGGACCACCGCGGTACCGTCGAGCAGGGTGGTGAGACGTTCGGCCTCCGCTGCAACGGCTTTCGACACCGTCGAGCCGACGTCTTCGAGCAATTCGGTGGCCACCTCGCCGGAGCCGGTGACAGCCCAACCGCCGACGATGCGACCGTCGGACCAGATGGTCGGGCCGATGTTGCCGAAGGTGTCGAACAGTGGTGCCTTGTGTTCACCGAGATACCAGGTTCGGTGTTTCCAGCCCATCGGCGTGGGATCGAGTGCCGGCAGCAGCATGACACTGGTGCCGGCGGGCTTGTCGAAGGTTTTGCCGGGCAACATGATTCCGTCGCCTTCGGTGAGTTCGACGGCCACGGTGTCGAGGCCCGAGACCGCGCCGCGAGTCTGTGTCTTGTTCCAACCCGTCCACCACTGCAGGTCGTCCAGGGTTGCTGGTCCGAACACCTCCAGCCAGCGTCGAGCCAGGTCCGCCCTGGCCTCGGTCTCGTCCAGGAGGGCAATCCCGTCCGGCCACCAGTGGTCGATCGGTGCCCACGCGTGGCGTCGAGAAGTCCACGCGCCCCGAGGTTCGACGCGCACCAATCTGCCCTCGGCGGCCATCATCACCAATACCTCGGAAGTGACGTATCGCTTGACGTCGTACACCTTGTCGGTGGTCGGCAGATACGCCGTCTTCAGTCCGGGAACTGCAGCGGACAGCTCCGCTCCGGTCGCAGTTCCCATCGCACGCAGCGCGCCCTCGGTCTCTTTTTCCGTTGCGGCAAGCCAGGATTCGACGTTGTCGATGATCGGCTCGGTGGGCAGCGTCGAGACTTGTTTGACCAAGCGTGCCCGCATCGTGCGCGCAACCCCGAGACTTGCGGCGGCATGAATCATCGGGACGTCCTCGTGTGCGACGACGAACATCGTGCGCCGCATCGCCATCAGGCGGACCAGGCTCCGGCGTTCGTACATCGCATCACGAACATCGGACAGTCCCAGCGATCGAGCACGTGCCAACACCGAGAGGTACACCGTCGCCGGGTCGGTGGCATGCAATGCGAGCAGTGACGACACCACCGCTTCGGTGGTCGAGGCGCGGGCGAAGTGCTGCGCGACGAGCCGGTGTCGCCGCTGAGCGTCGGTGATCTTCACGCGCTCAGTGTGACGGCTATCGGGGCGTAGGACCGACGAAACCGGTGAGAAGAGCATCGGCCGATGTTGTTCATGCCGTGTGCGCGGGCGTCGGCGGCGGCACCGACGTGGTCGTACTCGACCAGCTCGAAAGACGAAGTCCAGCTGCCCACGTCGTGATCGTCGAGTACGGCGTAACGCGCATGCGGCGACCCGGATTCCATGACGTGCGGGTAGGGCTGATCGTCGTCGTACGCGGGGGTGCCGACGCTGCCCGGGTTGACCACGAGTGTGCCGCTGGGGAGAGTCCACTGTCGCTGTAGGTGGGTATGCCCGCAGGCGATGACGGATCGGTCCGTGAAACCTGCTGCTCGTTGGAGGATTTCGGCCTCGGTTGCCTCGCGCGAGCCGTTGGCGTCCACCGAGTGCAGGAAATATTGCTGATCGTCGCTGGGAGTTCCGTGCACTGCCAGGATTCCGTGGCCCAGTTCGAGTGAGAAGGGCAGCGAGTCCAGCCACTGTCGATGCTCGTCGTCGAGTCGATCGTGAGCGTGCCGATCCCAACTACCCATGGACTCGGGGTCCTGCTCGAGCAGATAGCGATCGTGGTTGCCGGCGATAGTAGGGAAGTCCAGCGCCATCAGCCGGTCCGCAGTCCGACGGGGATGCAGTCCGCCGGACAGCAGATCGCCGAGGTTCACCACCGAGTGCACGCTCTGCTGTTCGATGTCGTCGAGAACGGCGTCGAGCGCCGCGATGTTGCCGTGAATATCGGCTATGAGAGCTACTCGCACGTCCACAGGATCGCAGCGTGGACATAGGACTGCAACACAAGGGCTCCCGGCGAGAGCCTCGCACCGACGGTGTCTCCGAACGGCTATCACTTTCGCGCGATCGAGATGCGACCGCGCCGCGAGATTCCGCTGTGGCAGCGGGTTGATGTCATCACTGGGTCACTGCGCCAGGAGCTCATTCCGGCGTCCACAGCGTGGAACGCTTCGCTGGAACGCGGCGGCTATCGATCCGATGATCGCCATAGGAAGAGCAAAGACGAGCAAGCTCGAGTAGGAGTCGTGGGTCACGAACGCGATCCCGGCCATGAACAGAACAACGAGGGCGGCGACGGCGATCCAGGAGAACCGCTTGTGCAGTGCTATCGCTGCCATTGCAGGTGGCGTGGCGAGGAACAGCCCTACGCCAATCAGGGGCCATACCCCCAGCACATCGACGGCACGGTCGCTGCACTGATAGGAACTGCTCTCGCCGATCTTGGAGCACGCCATCGATACGTCGAACATGGTCAACGACGCCGCGTTCCACGCAGTGAAGGCCACCGCGGTAACGGCCAACGCCCACCACACCGTTCGCACCATGCCCGCAGCCTAACCGTGTGGTCCGACCGAACTAGGCCCTCGTCCCTGGCGTATCACTGCTCGGCCTGCGAGACTGCGCTGACAGGAACCGGACGACAGGGGTGACGGATACGTGGTGCTTGCGTTGTGTGCCATCACGTTCGCTGTTCTGCTTCACGTCGTGGCAGCTCGAATCGCCGCTCGTGAGAACTACGGCCGTAGGTTGCCAGCCGTGAACGGCTCGTATCCGGTCAGACCCGCCCGACGTGTCCGCGGTGCCCAGACTGCCGGATGGTTGCTGAGTATCTACGGTGCGCTCCAGCTCGGCAACTATTTCTGGCTGAGCGAGCCGTGGTTGGCAATCGGTCTCATGGTTGCCGTAATTCTTCTGGTCAACGGCCTACCGAGTCTGCTGGTGACGGTGCTGCACAACGGCAATCTATCGACGCAACCGTAGGACCTGAACAACATCAGGACGCGAACACCTTGCCCGGGTTCAGGATTCCGTGTGGATCCAGGGCTTTCTTCACCGCGCGGTGCATGTCCAACACCACCGGATCGAGTTCTTGCACCAGACCGTCCATCTTGAGCAGCCCTACTCCGTGCTCACCGGTCACGGTGCCGCCGAGTTCCAAAGCAGCGTCGATGATCTCGGCGAAGGCGGCCTGGGCACGCTCGCGAGCCGGAAGGTCGTCGTGTGGCGTGATGAGCAGCGGGTGCAGGTTTCCGTCACCGGCATGGGCGATGTTGGCGATCGTCGTCTCGTATCGAAGGCCGATCTGCTCGATACGCGACAGCATCTCGGGCACATGCTTCTTCGGTACGCACACGTCCTCGGTCAATACCGGACCCAGCCGCTCCATCGCCGGATACGCCAACCGTCGGGCTGCGAACAGCGCGTCGGCCTCCTCCTGATCGGTCGAGACCGCAGACCACGTCGCCCCGGCCTCGTCGAAACACGAGAGCATCTTCTCGGCTTCCTGGTCTCCGATGAGGCCAGGATCATCGATTCGTCCGAGCAGCACTACATTGGCCTCGACCGACAGGCCCATGTTCTTCCAGGCGTCGACGGCGATGAGGCACTGCTTGTCGATCAGCTCCAACGCGGAGGGCGTCAATCCGGCGGCGGCAACTGCGGCCACGGCACGTCCGGCGTCGACGATCGAATCGAAATAGCCCGCAACGGTGCGTTGCGGATCCTGCAGCGGGCGCAGCTTGAGTGTCACTTCGGTGATGATGCCGAGCGTGCCCTCCGACCCGACCATCAGCCCCGCAAGATCGTATCCGGCAACACCTTTCGCGGTCTTGCGCCCGAGCCGCACCAGCTCGCCGGTTCCGGTGACGACCTGCATGCCCATGACGTAATCGCGGGTCACGCCGTATTTCACGCAGCACAGCCCGCCCGCATTGGTGGCCACGTTGCCGCCGATGGTCGACCACGGCGCGCTGGCCGGATCCGGGGGATACCACAGACCCTGCTCGGCGACGGCTGCGCGCAGATGATCGTTGACCACTCCCGGCTCCACGACGGCGTAGCGCTCGAGTAGGTCGATCTCCTTGATCGCGTCCATACCGTCGAGTGCGAGCACGACGCATCCCTCGGTGGCATTCGCGCCACCGGACAACCCGGTACCCGCCCCGCGAGTGACAACGGGCGCGCCGTGAGCGAGGCACGCACGAACGACAGCCTGCACTTCCTCGGCGGTGCGGGGCCGCACGACGGCAAGGGGCATCGCAAACGGGGCCCATTCCGCCTCGTCGTGCTGGTACGAGGCGATGACGTCGGGATCGACGACGAGACGATCCGCGGGGAGAGAGTTCGACAACTGTTCGACGAGCGACATGCTTCGACTCTAGCTGTGACCTGGGTCTCGGCCAATGTAGGTTTTCTCTATGTCGCCCGCGAAGTCATGGATGGAACTACTGCTGGACGATGCGTCCATCGACGAACTGGAAGCCCACGGTCGAGAACATCCCGGTGCCGAGGCGTACGCGGCCTCCAGGCTGCGCGCGTTGCTCGATCAGCGCAGACAGCGCAGTACCGAACTCTCGGCGCTCAACGACATCGCGGTGCGCCTGACGACCGTGCGCGACAATCGGATCCTGCTGCAGGAGGTGGTGGACCAGGCCCGCACACTTCTGGGCGTGGATCTGGCCTACATGGGCTCGGTGTACGGGAACGAGTTCGTCATCGAGGTCACCAGTGGTGCTTTGACGCCGAAGCTGGTGGGCATCAGGCTCACGCTGGACGAGGGGCTCGTCGGCCTGATCGTGCGCGGGGCCTCGCCGTCCTGGACACCCGACTACCAGAGCGAACCTGCATTTCGGCACATCACGGGAGCGGACAGTGCTGCGCGGTCGGAGAACATGCGCGGACTACTGGGCGTGCCCCTCCGGGTCGGCGACCGAGTGATCGGCGCATTGTTCGCGTGCAAGCGGCAGGAGCGGGACTTCGCAGACAGTGAGATCGCGCTGCTGTCGGCACTGGCCGCACACGCGGCCATCGCCATCGAGAACGTGCGAGCGATCGACAAGCTCGAAACGCTCAACGCCGAATTGTCGCTCCGCACCGCGGAATTGGAACAGACCCTGCAGTGGGACCGTACGTTGACCCAGGTGGTGCTCCAGGGCGGCGGCGTACGGAGTCTGGTGCGGGAGGTGGCGTCGGCCACCGAATGCCCGGCGTATTTCGTGGCCGATGGCGCGTCCGTACCGGTTGCGCTGGAGGACAGAGCTATCGAGGTCGACGCCATGGTCGAACGCTGTAGGGCGGGCGCGGATACTGCCGTGGGCGACGGTATGACCGCACGCAGGGTGGTGGCTGCCGGACGCTTTCTGGGGGCGTTGATCTCCGTCGGACCGGACGACAGCCGGACCCACCTACTTCTCGATCGGGCTGTGCCGGCCATCGCGCTCTCGCTGGCCGAGGAGCGCGCGGCGGCGGAGTCCGCACGCCGTGCGCAGGACGCATTCCTGCTCGACCTGCTGCTCCATCCGACCTCGTCACCCGACGATGAACGCAGGCAGTTCCACCGCGCCGGACTGGCTCCGGACGTGACGTATTGTGTGGCGGTCGCGCAGGGAAACGCGTCGAGGTCCGAGCTGGAAGCGGCTGCACTGCCGCCGGGATCGGTTGTAGCAGAGCAGGGTTCGAGGGTATTGCTGGTCGTTCCTGCTCGCGAGTCCGCTGCCGTCCGCCGCATGATCGCCACCCGTGCCACCGTCGGGATCTCCGAGCCCGCGCGAGGTGCCGACGCTCTGGCGGCGGCGTTCCGGGAGGCGCAACAGACTGTAGACGTGCTGACCACCCTCGGCCGGGATGGGGACGTGTCCTCGGCGCGTGGCCTTGGCATCTACCGAATCCTGCTGAGTCACATGGCTCGTGAGCACTTGGACGAACTCACCGAGGACAAGCTCGGGCCGCTGCTCGCGGAACAGAACAAGCGCGGGGTCCCGCTGATGGAGACGTTGTCGACGTATCTGGCTCACGGTCGCCATCATTCGGCCACCGCGTCGAGCCTGGGGGTACACGTCAACACGCTCTATCAACGGCTCGACGCGATCGACCGGCTGATCGGTACGCAGTGGCGCGACCCGGACGATGCTCTCGATCTTCAGGTGCTGATGCGCCTGCGACGGTCCGCCGATCTGCTGGGTCTGTGATCCGAGAGAATCGGTGCTCGTCGGATAGCGTCGGGGCATGGCAGTCGACTTTTCGTGGTCTCAGTTCCTGTGGATAGTCTTCGTGTTCGTCGGTGTGCCGTCGACGTTCTGGGCTCTTGTTCTGTGGGCGGTGTTCTCGAAGCGTCGAGAGAGCAAGGGGAGCGGCCCGCTCGGCTTGTGGGCCACCGGATCGGTCGCTGTCGCATCGGGTTTCGCCGCGTGCGCAGGGTGGCTGAGCTGGTCCGCGGACTACCGGGGCGAGTTCCGTGGCCCGGGTCTGCCGGCACCGAACGAATTCCCGTCCTGGCAAGTCGTCGCGTGCGGTGCGACGGTCGTAGTGCTGTGCCTTCTTGCCGCACGCATGTCGCGCTGGGCGAAGACCGGTGGACACGTCGCTGCGTTGGGCACGACGGCAGGGTTCGCCACTGCGTTCTGCATCGAAGCAAGCACCGATGTCACCGGTCAATCGGGTGTGGGTGTCATTCTGTGCATGATGGGCTGGGGCACCGGCTTGACCGTGCTGATGCTCGTTCGGAACGTGTTCGGTGGGCGACAGCGGTCGGCAGTCCAGCCGTGAAGCCGTCAGAGCTCGATGCCCGTTGCCTCGACCACGCTTGCCCACAAGGCATCTCGCACGCGTGGTGAATCTCCACGCCAGGACGGGTAATGAGTCGGACGCGGGGCCCGGTCGTGCCAGAACGTACCGGTGCTGGTCAATGCCTGATCCGCTGCCACGAGCCAGACGATGGTGTCTGCCCCGTCGCGTGCGGTCCGCAGAATCGGCTTCATCACCGAACCGAACAACGGCATCGAGCCGGTGACCCCGGGCGTCGCCGCCCAGCCCGGGTGCATGCTGTGCACCACCGGATCGTCTTCGAGCGAAAAGCGTTCGGCCAACTGCTCCGCCACCACCACCTGCATGCGTTTGGTTCTGGCGTATGCCGTCATACCGGAGTATTTGCCGTCCGCGTATTCGAAGTCCGCGGACTGCAGCGGCACCGGGTACATGCCGCCGCTGGAGACGAAGACGACCCGAGATCCGGCGTCGAACAGCTCTCGCAGTCCCACCGTCAACGCCACCGGCCCGAGAACATGGGTGGCGTAAGCAGATTCGTGTCCCTGTGCAGACAGTTGTCTCCCGTCCGGCATCACCCCGGCGCAGTGCACGAGAGCATGCACCGACGTGAGCTCGGACGCCAGAGCCGCGATCAACTCGGCCACGGAGTCGAGATTGCTGACATCGCACTCGCGTACCACGAGGGAGGCGTCGGGCACCTCGGCTCGGATGCCGGCGGCCGCGGACTCCAGCCGATCGGCCGACCTACCGACCAGGTGGACCCGTGCCCCCAACCTGGCCAGTTCCTTCGCCGTGGCTGCGCCCAACCCGGACGACGCACCGGTCACCACCATGTCGATGGGGGAGGGGAAGGGCGTCGGATCCGCGGCCCAGAACCGTCGACGCACCGTCGCACCGATGCGGGAGTATCCGGGAACGACTGCTCTGTCGAGGATCGTGTCCAGCGTGCGGGTCAGCAATGACATGCCGCTCTGATACCCCGCGGTAACCGGATGTATGCGCGTCCGCACGCCGGGGTCGATGCCAGAATGAGTCCATGGTTCACCCCGCCGTCTCCGACGTCACCCGCGACATCCTCGCCGAACTTCCCGCCCACCGACGGGAAACGTTCGAGTTGCGACTCGAGCAGTGGTTCCCCGATCTGCACGACGCGGTCACGGCCGTCTACCCCGATCCCGACGCCGTCGCAGCGACCATGGTGGAGATCGCAGCGCACGCCTATGCCGCCCGCCCCGAGGATCTGCACCGACTCGACCAGCGCCGATCGCTCGAACCGGATTGGTTTCAGCAGCCGGACATGTTCGGCTACGCCTGTTACGTCGACCGGTACGGACAGACGTTGCGCGGAGTGGGCGAACGGCTCGACCATCTGGCCGAGCTCGGCGTCACCTACCTGCACTTGATGCCGCTGCTGCAACCGCGGCCCGGCGACAACGACGGCGGATACGCGGTGATGGACTACCGCGCGGTGCGCGAGGATCTCGGCACCAACGAGGACTTGCGGGCGCTCGCGCAGACGCTACGCGGACGCGGCATCAGTCTTGTGGTCGATCTGGTACTCAATCACGTTGCTCGCGAACACGAATGGGCGGAGAAGGCGCGTGCCGGTGATCCGAGGTATCGAGACTACTTTCTGATCTATCCCGATCGCACCACCCCGGACTCGTACGAGCGCACGCTTCCCGAGGTGTTTCCCGATTTCGCACCCGGCAGTTTCACCTTCGACGACACGCTCTGCGAATGGGTGTGGACGACGTTCAACGAATGGCAGTGGGATCTGAACTGGGCCAATCCTGCTGTGCTGCAGGAGTTCGCCAGCATCGTGCTGCATCTGGCCAACCTCGGGGTGGAAGTGCTGCGGCTCGATGCGATCGCGTTTCTGTGGAAGCGGCTCGGCACGAACTGCCAGAACCAACCCGAGGTGCATGCGATCACCCAGGCCCTGCGCGCCACCGCCCGACTCGCTGCTCCGGCCACGCTCTTCAAGGCCGAGGCGATCGTCGGACCCCGCGACCTGCTGCCGTACCTGGGACAGGGGCGGCACACCGGGCGCGTCTCGGACATCGCGTACCACAACTCGCTGATGGTGCAGGTGTGGTCGATGTTGGCAACGGGCAGTACGGCTTTGGCGCGTCACGCCCTGTCCGCACTCCCGCCGACTCCGCCGAGTGGCACCTGGGTGACCTATGTTCGCTGCCACGACGACATCGGCTGGGCCATCGACGACGGGGACGCAGCGTCACTCGGGCTCTCGGGCGCAGGCCATCGCCACTTCTTGGCCGACTGGTACTCCGGGGAATTCGACGGCTCCTGGGCCGAAGGCCTGGTGTTCCAGTACAACCCGGACACCGGCGACCGCCGGATCAGCGGAACCGCGGCCGCGCTCACCGGCCTCGGACCGTCCCGCCTGGATCCCGACGGCGCATTCGGGCGAATCTTCCTGGCGCACGCCGTCATCGCCGGGTGGGGTGGGATTCCGGTCGTGTGGGGCGGCGACGAGCTCGGTTCCCCTGGCGACCCGAACTGGGCCGACGAACCCGCTCACGCCGGGGACAATCGGTGGGTGCATCGTCCCCGCGTGACCGACGCCGACCGCGCCGGCCGATTCCAGCAGGGGAGTGACGCGCAACGAGTGTTCGACGGTATCGCGCGCATTGCGAAGGTGCGCGCCGGTCTGCCGATGTTGCACGCCGAGGCACCGGTGGACGTGCAGAGCGAATCGGACGACGGTCTGCTCGTGGTGCGCAGGCGGCATCCCAGCGGCACCCTGGTCGCCCTCTACAACGTGACGGCCGAACACCGGTCGTTCCCGCACGCGCAGCTCATCGAACTCGGAATTCCGGCCCCGGTCGAGGTGCTCTCGCAGCACGATCTGGGGGTCGACGACGCCGGCTCGGTGTGGTTGCCGCCCTACGCGGCGTGGTGGATCGTCGACAGCCCGCTGCGCTAGAAGAGGCGATGCCGTGACCGGGCTGTTACCCTCCCCGAGACGGTCGGCTGGATACGAACAAGGGGACAATGTTCATGCTGCATGCTCGGATGCGAAGTCTGGTGCTCGCTGTGGTGGCGGTGTTGGTCGCCACGATGGCAACGGTGCTGATGGGGACCGGTGTGGCGAAGGCCGACTCCGAGCTCGTCTACGTCTACTCGCCGTCGATGGACAAGGACATCCCGATCAAGGTGCTCACAGCTGCCGGGGGCGGACCAGCGCCCACGCTGTATCTGCTCGACGGCCTGCGCGCACCCGAGGACAACAGCGGCTGGCTCATCGAGACCGACGTCGAGCGCTTCTTCGCCGACAAGCACGTCAACGTGGTCATTCCGTTCGGCGGCGGCGGAACCTTCTACTCCGACTGGCAGCGCGACGACCCCAAGCTCGGACGGGTGAAGTGGGAAACCTTCCTCACTCAGGAGCTGCCGCCCGTCATGGCCGATCGGTTCGGCAGTGACAACGTCAACAATGCCGTCGCAGGACTGTCGATGAGCGGAACCTCCGCGCTCAACCTGGCCGCGCATCGTCCGGATTTCTACAAGGCGGTGGCGTCGTTCAGCGGCTACCCGACGGCGAGCAGCCCCGGGTTCGCGCAGGGCATCTCGGTCGCCGTCGGCGAAATGGGCGGCAACGCGCGCAACATGTGGGGCACCTGGCCGTCCGCGGACTGGATCCGTAACGACCCGTCGCTGAACGTGGGCGCACTGCGCAACACGGCAGTCTTCGTCTCCTCGGGGAGCGGCTCACCGGCTACGGACCCTGTGTTCAACCCGGCGAGCAGCCGCTTCGACCCCGTCAGGTTCGCGCAGATGGTGCCGCTCGAGACGGCAGCCGGCATGAGCAGCCGTGCATTCGTTCCGTTGCTGCAGGCGGCAGGCGGTCGACCCAACGTCAAGATCACCGGTACCGGTGTGCACTGGTGGAACCACTGGGAGCAGCACCTGCACGATGCGTGGTTCGAGACTATTGCCCCTGCGCTCGGCGGCTGAGCCGGAAGTTCGTCAGGGCGTGCCGCATCCTCGGCGACAGCGATCCGTACACAGTTCCCATGCTCATCGCCCACATTCCCTTCGGTAGCGGTGACAGGCGCTTGGGCAACCAGGGATTGCGCAACGCCAGCCCGTAGGCGAACAACCCCATCTCACGGAGATGGGGTTGACGGGCTCCGTTCTGCTCGTGCTTGTGGGTGACCTCCCAGGCGGAACGGCCGTAGCCGACGCCCTGATGGAACGCGGCGCGAACCGTCGTCCTCAGGCGGTAGGCAACGAGCGCGTCGGGGGTGTGGCCGAGGGAGAGGCCTGCCTCCTGAATTCGCCATGAGATGTCTGCGTCCTCACCGCCACCGAGGAAGCTCTCGTCGAACGTGCCCACTCGATCGACGACGTGCCGCCACATTCCGAAGTTGTTCCCGTGGGCGTACGGCAGATACGTCGTCTCGAATCGATCGTCCGGTGCAGGCACCACGCGCCATGTCGCCACCTCCGGTGAGTTCAGCGTCCGCACCTCGATCGGACCGCCGACGGCGTCGTACGTCTCTGCGGCTCGGGCGAGCGCGGTGAGCCAATTCGGATACACGGCATCGTCCTGGTCGGTGAAGACGAGGAAGTCTCCACGAGCGGCCTCGATGCCGGCGTTCCGCGCGTGTGGGGTGCCCCTGACGTCGGAGCTGTCGATCCAGCGGAGATCCAACGGAGACTCCAGCTGCTCGAGATGCTCGCGCAATCCATCGGTGGACCCGTTGTCGCTGATGATCACCTCGAACTCTCCGTGGTAATTCTGGGCGGCGAGCGCGGCAAGCTGAACGTCGAGGTCCGGCAGGCCGTCGAAGCACGGCACGATCACTGATACAAAACCGACTGGCATGTATGTTGACGCTACCCGGTCGAGTCCCGCTACTCTGTCCGCCATGACGCCACCGAGGATCACCGTCGACTACACCGTGCTCGACTGCCCGGATCCGGCTGCGCTCGGCCGTTTCTACAGCACCATCCTCGGATGGGAGCCGGTGCGCGACGACGGCGACTGGGTGGTGGCGCACGGTCCCGGCGAACTGCGCCTCGCTTTTCAGAAGGCAGCGGACTTCACCCCCATCGACTGGCCGAACGAGGGCATCAAGATCCACCTCGACCTAGTGGTGGACGACATGGAACAGGCCAGGGATTTCGTCGTCGACGCCGGGGCCGAACTCATCGACGACGCGCAGCCCTCGTTCTGGGTGTTCCGTGATCCGGCCGGGCACATCTTCTGCCTGTGCAAGCGAAGCTGATATCGAAACCGGATTTCGAGAACAGGCTCAGGCAACTTTCGACTGTTGCAGTGACGTGCCGATCCGCTCGTGCTGCTCACCGAGCCAGCGCGCAAGAACCTGGCAGCCGGTCAGTCCACCTGCATAGTCCTCCCGCGCGTACGCGATGTGGCGGCCACCGCCGGGATTCGACCACTCGAATCGATTCCAGCGCAACGACTGCGGCAGGTAGCCGGCCACTTCGCCGGCCGCGGTGCGGAGGCGTCGAACATCCTTCGTCCACTGCGAGGGGCGAAGGCGAGTTCGGGTAGCGTTCTGGAAACTGTTGCTGCGCACGAGGTTCCACAGTTCACGTAGCCATGTCTTCGGGGTGCGGAACGACATCCATCGGGTCAGGTCGGCGATGTCGCGGACGAGGCTGTCGTCGCTGGCGTTGCAGATCATGTCCGAGGCGAGGCCGATCCACTCGACCGGAATCGACTCGGGCAGAGCAGGACCCGCGCCTGCGACGCCACGCCCGGTGCATCCGTCGACGGCACCCACCGGCTGCTGAGGATCGGAAATCAGACCTGCGGCAACGATGCGGCTGCCGTCGATCGTCCCGTCGTGGACGAGGCCGAGGACTTCGCGCACCACCGTCGCTCCCTGCGAGTAGCCGATCAGCGCAATCGGCCCCGCCGTGGTTTCCAGTGCACGACGCAGGCGTCGAACACCGAGTTCTGCGCTGTGTCGGAAGCACAGACCGCCGAGCGCGACCGGTCCGTAGGACGCCGGATAGCCGACCCACCGGCCGACGAAGCGGTCGTCGAGTTCGGCGACCACACAGGACAGCAGGCCCGTCACCCGCGTCCGGTGGTCGGACGGATGTGATTCCCCGGTACCTCCGACGGCGAGTACGGTCACCTTCTCCTGGCTCATGGCCCTCAGTCTGGTGGGGGAACCTGAGCCCGACGCCCGACAAATGCTGAGAACTGTCTGGCAGTTCGATCCGGATTCATCCCAGTGCGACGCGTACCTCGTCGAGGGAATCCCGCAGGAGCGCCTCGTAGCCATCGGGGTCCGGCACGGCTGCGCTGTTGGACGTGATGCCGACCGTGACGGTATCGCCGATGCCGTGGACTCCGTGGGTCAGGCTCATGGCAGGTGACAGGGCGGGAAAGCCCGCGGTGAATCGGACGCAGCCGCCGCCGAGAGCGAGGTCTGCGGCACCACGCGAGACGCTGGACACGACGGTGTTCCCGGTGACCGTCGACGGGACGGCGGTGGGATCGAACTGCGCGACGCCCCACTCGGCCAGAAATGCCGGCACATGTGCTTCGACGTCGTCCTGTGACGAGCGGGCAGCCTCCGACAGTGAATGATTCGCGCGGTGTCTGCGGGCCGCCAGATCCGCCGAGATCAGAATGCTTCGGCTGCGGATGTCGGATTCGGAGGTGAACAAACCGACGCCGACGTTCCCGAAATTGTTGCGAGCGTCGGCTCGTGCGTCCCGGGCAAGGGTGACCTCGGCGGCCAGATCCACCGAATCTCCGAGAAAGCATTGCAGCGCAACGGAGATTGCGGTCAGCACGAAGGTGGTGACGGTGGTACCGCCACAGTGCACGTCGGCCTTCGGGAGCACGATGGTGCGCACGGAGGTCCGGCCGGTGGGCGCAACGTCGAGGGCGGTCAGGGCGCGGGAGGGCGCGGGCGGTGGGATCGCCCCCGAGTCGGTGCCCTGCTCGAGGTCGAGCGCGTCGCGTCGGGCACGGACGCCGCCGCGAACCATCTGTGCCAGTCGAAGCGGAAGAGCGACAGCGGCAAGGGCTGAGGATGCCATCTCGCATACGACCGGAGGCTCTGTGCGGGCCGGTGATGCCGCAATGGAATGCGTGCCGAACAGGTCACGGGCAATCCGCGATGCCAGTGTTCCGTCGGCAGCTGCGTGCGAAAGCTGGAGCACCGCAACGAGGGCCGTGCCGCCGGGAGCGTCGACGATGTTCGGATACAGGTGCAGGTGCCACACGGAATCTCGGGGGTCGACCTGCCGTCGGAACGACGCAGCGACCGCATCGAGACACTCCGGCCAGGTGCGGGCTGTCCGGTGGACGGAGATCGCATCGGAGGGCGGACTCGCCTCGGTCCAGTGGGGATACTCGAGGCCGAAAGCCGCGTCGGTGATGCGCGTGCGCAATACCTCGATGCGACCGCTGCGCTCGTGCAGTCGCGTCACCTCGGTATCGATGTCCGCGGAGCCGTGATCGAAGCAGTACAGCAGGAATTGGTCACTGGGAATCTTCGACGCCATCCAGTATGCGCGTGCATCCGCCGGATGCAGTCGTGTCGATTCGCGGCGACGGCTGTCGGCTCGAATGCGGGGCACGCGCCAAGCCTATTCTCCCTCCACGCACCTGTGGACTACAGACTGTCCGGTACTGATCTGTGAACTGTCACCACGACCGGCCGGGAACTTCTTCGATGGCCTCGCCGTCTACCGGCACTATCGGCGCTAGCCTTGGCCAGTGCATCGACCAGCCCTGTGTTCGCGACGCCGTGACACCGCATGGTGGGTATCGTGACGCCGAGAGTCGCCTCGGGCTATCGGGCAGGACTGCGTTCGTCGACCAACGCGGCCGCGTCGGCCGACTACGTCACCGACGTCTCGTACACCGAGTACGGCTCCGCGGCCTGCACGCTCGGTGTCGCGGCCGACAACACCGTGTTCCTTGCCCCCGCTTTCACCGTCGACGGCATCGGTGTGCTGCGGTCGTCCGACTTCGGAAAGTCGTGGCGCGCATCGGTTCCGCAGGGCGTGCAGAACAGCCGACATCGGCCCTACATGTATTTCGACGACGTCGACGACCGACTGTATCTGCATGCCGGCCGATTCGATGCGCTGTCCCCGCACCCGCTGAGGACTGGATTCGTGCTCGGAGTCACCGACGATCGCGGCGAAACCTGGCGCACGAGGAAAGTGGCGTCGAAGGCCAGGATGGACGCCAAAGTATTCGCTGGGCCACGTCCTTCACGCGAGGGGAGGATCACGTATCTCTCCGCGCCGACGCCGTTCTCGATGCGAGTCCGGCCACTGATCAACGTCACCCGTCAGATGATCTGGCGGTCCTTCGACGGCGGTGTGAAGTGGGAGGTGGCCGGAGGTTTCGACATCGACCCGAAGAACATCCCCGGCCTGCCGAGCCGGGAGTACGTCTCGTTCGGCAAGGGCGTCGTCGGTCCGGACGGCACCGTCTACATCGGTGGCCGCTACGGTCGACGGTTCGCCGTTGCAGTCAGTCACGACGAGGGCCTGAGCTGGAACGTTCGAATGGTGCCGGGTTCGGCACTGGCCAAATATCACAATGCTCTGCACTTTCTGCTACACGGATCGCGCTATCTGCTACCGGAGTCGATGGCGGTCGACGACGACGGAAACGTGTACGCGGTGTGGCCGGACCGCGACGGATTGTTGCATGCAGCATGGTCTTCCGACGGTGCGGTGAGCTGGTCGAGGCCGGTGGTGGTATCGGCACCGGGGGTGCGTGATGCCCGCTTCGGTGCGATCACCGCCACGGGGTCCGGGAGGGTGGGTATCGCCTACTACGGACGTGAGAAGGATCGTGCCTTCCATGGATTCATCGCGCAGTGCCGTGATTTCCGCACCGGGGGCCCGGTGTTCGTCGGCGGCAAGTACAACGATCCCGATGCCCCGTTGTTTCCGCACGGATTCTGCAGCGGCTACCCGGGTTTCGCGTTGGGGCGTTCACCGAACGACAACGTGCGGGTGCACTTCGCCCCCAACGGTGACCTTCTGACCGGGGCCGTGATGCAGATGCGAGGAAGAAATCGGCAGCGCCCATGGGCGGCACGCTCGGAACGCACCGAGATGCAGGCAGTACTGGGCAGGCTGGGCCGGATCGGCCGCGACTGAACAACGAAAGGCCCTGCAACAGTGTGCTGCAGGGCCTTTCGGGGTCGAGCGCAAGCGTCAGGCGACGTTGATCAGACCGACAGTGGGGAAGAAGAAGCAACTCTTGTCGGTACCGTCGAGCGCCTTGTGGTTCACCGTGCCGAACACCGCCGCGAGGACGGTTCCCGATCCGGTCTCGACGGGCACTGCGCGTGCACCGGCGGCGGGCAACGCATTGAGTGCGTTGACCACGAGAGGCCGAGCCAGTTCCTTCAACTCTGCCGGAATGCCGGAGTTGTCGAGGATGGACTGGGCGAGAGTGGTTGTCAGCCCGCCGAAGTCGGCGAAGCCACCCTGCAGGGTATTGACGTTGAACCACGCCACCTGCATGCCGGACTTGTCGGCCGAGTCGTTCACGATGCCGGCCGGAACGAACGCGAACATCGTCTCGCCCTTGTTCACCGCGTTGAGTTCGGGCACGGCGATCGACGGCAGGCCGGGCAGAGTGGCGATCGGTGGCACGGTCAGCTGGGGCCACGGTCCGCCGGCACCACCGGCGACGCCCGGCACGATTCCCAGCGGTGCGCCGGGTGTGGCAGCGCAGTTGATGGCTGCGGTCGGGTAGAAGAACGGAGTGATGCCGAAGTCGGTCAAAGCCTTGTTGGCTGCGTTCAGTGCGGCGAACGGGTCGGCGCTCACATCCTCGGCGACCGGGGTGCGCGACTCGGCGATGGCGTTCGCCGCGTCGAGCGAGGCACCACCCTGTCCTTGCAGGGCGGCGATCGCCTGTGCCAGCGGATCGGCCGGTGCCGGATCCGCTGCCGCGGTGGCGGGAACTGCGAGCAATGCCGCGCAGGAGAGCGCGAGCGCGCCCGCCATACGGCTGAGGCGACGAGACATGTGTGACTCCTGTGACTGATGTGGCTTATGTTGCGGTTGCGCTGATATCACCACACATCATCTCGACGTCACAAGCCAGGACGGATTCCGTTGTCCAATCGAGACGGTCCGTCTGCCGCTCAACCCACGTCGATACCGAAGTCCCGGACGATTCCTTCGAGACCCGATGCGTAGCCCTGGCCGATGGCGCGAAATTTCCATTCGGCACCGCGGCGGTACAGCTCACCGAACACCATGGCGGTTTCCGTCGATGCGTCCTCGCTGAGGTCGAAGCGGGCGAGCTCACGCCCGTCCGACTTGTCCACCACGCGAATGAAGGCGTTGACGACCTGACCGAAGTTCTGGCCGAGGGCGTCGGCGTTGTGGATGGAGACCGGGAAGACGATGGAGTCGACCTCAGGGGTCAAGGCTGCTAGGTCGACGTCGATGCTCTCGTCGTCGCCTTCGCCCTCTCCGGTCCGGTTGTCGCCGGTGTGCTCGATGGCACCGTCGGGGGATCGCAGGTTGTTGTAGAAGACGAAATAGTTGTCGCTCAGTGCCTTCTTGGTCGTGCCGAGGCCGATGGCACTGGCGTCCAGATCGAAGTCACCGCCGGTGGTGGCGCGAACATCCCAGCCGAGCCCGACGCTCACGGCGGTCAGATCCGGGGCTTCCTTCGTCAGCGAGACATTTCCACCTTTGGCAAGCGTTACGCCCATGTCCATTCACTCCTCAGCGCGTTCGTCCGTGCATCGTCTCTCCACCATATTCATGTTCGTGACGGGGGTGCCCGAGGTGCTCGTGTGAAGCCGGAGGGAGACGTTGCGGGTGTGAGCAGTGAGGCTGGCGGTACCGATGGGTTTGTGGTGGGATACGACAAACGACGAAAGCTAGCAGTGGTTGTGCACATTTTCGAGTAGGCGCGCCGCGGCGATCGAACGGCAATGGAGATTTCTGTGCAGGTGTCGCGACGTGAACTGTTCAAGTACGCCGCCGCGGGGTCCGCGGCCGCCGTCGGCCTGGTTGCGGTGGGCACAGCGACCGCGCACGCCGACGCCGGACTCGGAACGCTCGTCGACTACTCGGGTGGAGTGCCGTCGGCCTCGGCGATCAAGGAGGCCGGTCACCTGGGGGCCGTCCGCTACGTCTCCGACCGCCGACCCGACGCGAACTGGATGATCGGCAAGCCGATGCGCAAGTCCGAGGCCGACTCGCTCACCTCTGCCGGGCTGGAGGTGGTCTCGAACTACCAGTTCGGCAAAGGGACCACATCGGATTGGCGCGGGGGATACGCGGCGGGCGTGAAGCATGCCACTCGCGGCCTCGAACTCCACACGGCCGCCGGAGGTCCCGAGGACCGCCCGATCTACGTGTCGATCGACGACAACCCCACCGCGGTGGAGTTCGCGACTCTGATCGCGCCGTACATCCTGGGCTGGGAGTCGGTGATCGGAGCCGAGCGAACCGGTATCTATGCCAATTCACCGACCATCGAATTGGCCTCGGTGGCCGGTCTGGGTCAGTGGTTTTGGCAGCACAATTGGGGAACCCCCAAAGGCTTCGTTCACCCGGCAGCGCATATTCATCAGATTCGAATCGACAAGGATTTCGTGGGTGGGGTCAAAGTCGACATCAACAATGTTCTGAAAGCCGATTACGGGCAGTGGTCGAAATCCGCCGCCGACATTCTCTGAAATGCCATCGATGTAATTCCTTCCGAACGCACCGAATGGAAAGCGATATTCGGTGCGTTCCGGGCGGACGGCTGCATTCCGCATTCGCCCACAGAAAACAGTTCGCCCCCGGCCTCTGCTGAGGCCGGGGGCGAACTGCGGTGGTCTGTGCGTGCGAGCTACGGGACGTAGACCGTGCCGATGGTGGGCAGGAAGGTGCAGCTCCGCGGAGCCGACGCGGGATCTTCCTTCGACTGTGTGGTGATCGATCCGGAGACGACCGACAGGACGCGTCCTGGGCCGGTGTCGGCGATGGCAGACAGCGTTGCCGGGCCGTCGGTGTTGATCATCGCCGCGCCGGTCAGATCCTGAGTTCCCGAGCGGCGATTGTCGATGTTGAGCCAGGTCACCGTCAGAGGAGCTGCCTGCTCTGCGGCAATCGGCGCGGTGCCGAGGGCGGTGAAGACGAAGCCGGCCTGGCCTGCACCCGGTCCGGGAGGCGGCAAGGTGGCGGGGCCGGGTACGGCCAGTGCGGTTCCGACGGAATCGGCGGTGTCGGAGATGCACCCCACGCCGAGTGTCGGGTAGAGGAACTGGGCGATGACGGGACCGTCCGTCGGCAGTTCCGGGCCGCCGCCGCCGGAGCCGTCCAGGAAGGTGATGACTCGTTCGAGCAGCGCCTTGACCTGGTCCGGTAGCTGCGCTGTTTCGAGTAGTGCGCGGGCCTGACCCAACAGGTCGGCGGCCGGAGCGGCTCCGACATCGGCAGGTCCGGCTGCGGCACCGAGGATGGCGGGTGCGAACGAGGCGAGTGCCTCCACCTCGGCCAGGCTCGGCATGGGCTCACCCGGGGCGGGGAGGAACTGGGCGATGAGATCAGCGGGATCGGCCGGTGCCGCGGGCAGATCTGCCGGTGCCATGGGCACCAACGGCTGCGCGGATACGCTGGTCGGCACGACTAGTGCGGCGGCTGCGGCTACGGCCAAAGCTGTAACTACGCGACGCGTTCCGCGGGTACGAAGCACGGTGATGTTCCCCATTCTGATCATGACGCGGGCCCTCGGCGACAGCCGGTGCTCGAGGGGTCACTCTATGTAGCGCAATCCCCGATGTACAGCCGTTGTCGATGGAGCCCTTCCCCGTCGCAGCTATGCCAGGGCAGTCTATTGGTCGCACGCTGCGAATTCTCCGCAGAAGCACACGATAACCTGTTACTGGAGTTGTCAGTGTGAAAGGTGATGCAAATGTTACTCGCGTGCATCCGCGGTTAGGGCAGGTGTTCGGCGCCCTATAAGCTCGACGATCGATACACGGCATCGATACCGAACGGAACCGCACGCACAGTGAACCGACTCGTTCGGCTGGCCCCCGTTCTGCTCGCGGTCTCGGTGATCAGCCGATTCGTCTGGGCGTTCGCGACGCCCAACGGAATGAACCTCGTGGACCTGCACGTCTACGTCGACGGCTCCGCTGCTCTGCTCGGCGGCAATCTGTACGACTACACGTATTCGGTTCAGACGCCGGACTTCCCGCTCCCGTTCACGTACCCGCCGTTCGCCGCGCTCGTGTTCTTCCCGCTGCACTACCTGCCGTTCACGGTGGTCGGCGTCCTGTGGCAGGCCGCGACCATGCTCGCACTGTTCGCAGTGGTGCGTCTGGTTCTGTCGATGGTTCTCGGCGACGAGCGAGCCGCCGAGTCGCGCTGGGTCCGCATCGCAATGCTCTGGACCGCACTCGGGCTGTGGTCTGAACCGGTGCGGACGACGCTGGACTACGGCCAGGTCAACGTGTTTTTGGTGCTGCTGGCGATCCTCGCGGTACGCAGCAGTCGGTGGTGGGTGGCAGGCGGGCTCGTCGGTGTCGCCGCAGGGATCAAGTTGACTCCCGCCATCACCGGTCTGTACTTCCTGGCGACGCGGCGATGGAAAGCGGCAGCATTCTCTGCGGTGGCGTTCGCCCTCACGGTCGTGGTCAGCTACGCGGCACTGGGGCACCAGGCCTCCACCTACTTCACCACGCTGCTCGGCGACGCCGACCGCATCGGCCCCGTCGGCTCGGTCTGGAATCAGTCTCTGCGCGGAGCGCTGAGCCGGATCGTGGGTGAGGACGTCGGCCAGGGGCCGTTGTGGATCGCCGCCGCGGTGATCGCCACGGTTCTCGCTGTGCTGGCGTGGCGAGCACTCGATCGCCGCGACTACCTGGGAACCCTCGTCATCGTCCAACTCCTGGGCTTGTTGGTGTCGCCCATCTCGTGGTCGCATCACTGGATCTGGGTGATTCCGATGGTGCTCTGGCTCGTGCACGGGCCGCTGCGCGACATCGCCGGAGCCAGAATCGTCGCCGGCTACTGGCTGGTGACGGTCACGGTGGGGGTGCCGTGGTTGCTCAGCTTCTTCCAGGAGTCGATCTGGACGATCCCTCGTCCTGGCCTCGAGGCCTGGGCCGGTGCCGTCGACGTGGTCGGATCTGCTTTGTTCCTCGGTTGGGTCGTCTATGCGGGACGCATCAGTGCGCGGTCAGCTGGTCGATCCGACGCGCCAGATCCACGTCCTTCTGTGTGAGACCGCCGGCCGAGTGCGTGGACAGCGTGAACGTCAGCGTCCGCCACCTGATGTCGATGTCGGGGTGATGGTCCGCCTCCTCCGCGGCGTCGGCCACGCGGTTCACCACCTCGATCGCTGCTCGGAACGACGTCAGTTCGACGGTTCGGGTGATGGATTTCTCCACCACGGTCCACTCCGTGAGCCGGGCGTCCTCGATGTCGCGGTCGGTCAGCAGTTCGGTCATAGAAAGATGGTGGCATGTCCGGTACCCCCACCGCTGTGGTTGTCGCAGCCGCGTTGACGCACGAGGGCACGCTGTTGCTCGCGCAACGAACTCGTCCGCCCGAGTTGGCGGGCCTGTGGGAACTGCCCGGCGGCAAGGTCGAGCCGGGGGAGTCCGAGGACGCGGCGCTGGCGCGCGAGCTGCGTGAAGAACTGGGGGTGGAGTGCTCGATCGGTGCCGCGCTCAGTGGAGACGTCGACCTGGCCGGGGGACTCGTCCTACGCGCCTATCGAGCCACCCTGGTCTCGGGAACCCCTGCGGCGCTGGAACATTCGGCTCTGCGCTGGGTGGACGCGGCAATGCTGCCGACGATGGACCTGGTCGATGCCGACCGACTGTGGTTACCCGAGCTACTGGACATCCTGCTCACTTCGCCCGAGCGGTCTTCAGGCCCTTCTTGAGATCTTTCTTGGTTGCGCCCGCCGATTCGAGCTTCTTCATTCGCATGATGACTACCGGGCATGTGACGCACCGAACCTTCTTGCGGCAGCATTTTTTCTTGGGCTTCATTCCCGAGACATCTGCGGCCTTTACCTTGCCCATGAGCACCAAGACTAATGGGTGGCGCAGGTCACAGACCTGAGGGTGGCGCGGGGCACCGTCGGACTACGGGTAAACTCGATCAGTCGCGAGAACCTCGCGGTGCAGCGCGCTTCTCTAGCGACATAAGCCCGCTAGCGAACAAGAGCCCGCATTCGACTCCAGGAGAATTTTTCGCGTGAGCGCCCCAAGCAGTGCAGACAACATCGACAGCACCACCACTTTTCGCAACGTAGCCATCGTTGCACACGTCGACCATGGCAAGACCACCCTGGTCGACGCCATGCTTCGGCAGTCCGGCGCGTTCGAGGAACGTGCCGAAGCGATCGACCGCGTCATGGACTCGGGTGACCTCGAAAAAGAAAAAGGCATCACGATCCTGGCCAAGAACACGGCCGTTCACAAGCGCAATGCCGACGGCACCATCACCGTCATCAACGTGATCGACACCCCCGGCCACGCCGACTTCGGCGGAGAGGTCGAGCGCGGCCTGTCCATGGTCGACGGCGTCGTGCTGCTCGTCGACGCATCCGAGGGCCCGCTTCCGCAGACCCGCTTCGTGCTGCGCAAGGCGCTTGCCGCCTCGCTGCCGGTGATCCTGGTCGTGAACAAGACCGACCGTCCCGACGCGCGCATCGAAGAGGTCGTCTCGGAGAGCCACGATCTGCTCCTCGACCTCGCGTCCGACCTCGACGACGAAGCGTCGGAGGCGGCCGAACTCGCACTCGACCTCCCCGTTCTCTACGCCTCCGGCCGCGAGGGCAAGGCGTCGCGCGTTCAGCCCCAGAACGGCAACGCTCCCGACGCCGAGAATCTCGACGAGCTGTTCGAGGTACTCCTCAACTACGTCCCCGCGCCCAAGGGGAACGTGGACGCGCCGCTGCAGGCCCACGTCACCAACCTCGACGCGTCGGCCTTCCTCGGCCGTCTCGCCCTGGTTCGTATCCACAACGGCCAGCTCTCCAAGGGGCAGACCGTGAGCTGGATGCGTGAGGTCGACGGCGAGCCCGTCGTCCAGAAGGCCAAGATCACCGAACTGCTCAACACCATCGGCGTCGAGCGCGTCCCCGGCGAGAAGGGTGTCGCAGGCGACATCGTCGCCGTCGCGGGCTTCCCGGACATCATGATCGGCGACACGCTCGCCGATCTGGAGAACCCGGTCGCTCTGCCGCGCATCACCGTCGACCAGCCCGCCATCTCGGTCACCATCGGCACCAACACGAGCCCACTCGTCGGACGCGTCAGCGGCCACAAGCTCACCTCGCGCATGGTCAAGAGCCGGCTGGACCAGGAGCTCATCGGTAACGTCTCCCTCAAGGTCCTCGACATCGGTCGCCCCGATGCGTGGGAGGTCCAGGGTCGTGGCGAGCTCGCGCTCGCCATCCTCGTCGAGCAGATGCGTCGTGAAGGCTTCGAGCTCACCGTCGGCAAGCCCCAGGTGGTCACCCAGCAGGTCGACGGCAAGCTGCACGAGCCCTTCGAAGAGCTCATGGTCGACACACCGGAGGAGTACCTCGGTGCCGTCACTCAGCTGCTCGCCGCACGCAAGGGCAAGATGGTGCAGATGACGAACCACGGCGCAGGCTGGGTTCGCATGGAATTCATCGTTCCCTCGCGTGGCCTGATCGGCTTCCGCACCGAGTTCCTCACGGACACGCGTGGCACCGGTATCGCCAACGCCGTCTTCCACGGGTACGCGCCGTGGGCCGGTGAGATCCGCGCCCGCCACACCGGTTCGCTCGTCTCGGACCGCCACGGCACCGTCACCCCGTTCGCCATGATCCAGTTGGCCGATCGCGGCACGTTCTTCGTCGAGCCGGGCGCGGACACCTACGAGGGCATGGTCGTGGGCATCAACCCGCGTCAGGAAGACCTCGACATCAACGTCACCCGCGAGAAGAAGCTGACCAACATGCGTCAGTCCTCCGCAGACGTCATGGAGACCCTGGCCAAGCCCAAGAAGCTCGACCTGGAAATGGCCATGGAGTTCTGTGCAGGCGACGAGTGCGTCGAGGTCACCCCCGAGGTCGTCCGCGTCCGCAAGGTGCACCTCGATTCCAACGAGCGCGCCCGTGAGCGTTCGCGGAGCAAGACTCGCGACAAGGCTGCTCTGTAAGACTCACTTCGTGCAGCAGAAGCGACGTGTCACCCTTGTGGGGCGCGTCGCTTCTGTCGCACAAGGTAGCCGACCACGAAGGAGATCCTCGTTGCGCAAGGTGCTGATACCGACGGTTCTGGTTCCTGCCATGGCTCTGGTACTCACCGCGTGCACCGCGGATCCGCCGCCCCCGATCGAGAGTGTCGAGACCTCGGTCAGCACGACGATGGTTCCGGCCGAGACCGGTGATCCGGTCGTCGTCGCCATCGACGACGTCGGCATCGGCTTCAACCCACATCTGCTGGCAGATCAGTCGCCCGCAACGGCAGCGGTCAGTTCGCTGGTGCTGCCCAGCCCGTTCCGCCCGGTTCGGAACTCCGACACCGGGGCGACCACCTGGGAGCCGGACCTGTCGTTGCTGATTTCGGCCGAGGTGACGTCGCAAGCGCCGTTCACCATCCGGTACCAACTGCGCAACGAGGCCCAGTGGTCCGACAGCGCACCGATCGCCGCCGAGGACTTCCGCTACCTGTGGCAGCAGATGATCGCCCAGCCCGGTGTCGTCGACCCCGCGGGATACGACCTGATCAGCGACGTCACGTCCTCGGGCGGGGGCAAGACGGTCGACGTGACGCTGTCCTCGCCGTATCCGGCCTGGCAGCGACTGTTCTCCGATCTGGTCCCCTCGCACCTGCTCAAGGACTCGCCCGGCGGTTTCCAAGGGGGGCTGACGGACAACGTGCCGGTCTCCGGTTCCAGGTTCAACATCAAGACCGTCGACAAGGGTCGTGACGAAATTCTGCTCGAGCGGAACGACCGATTCTGGGACGAGCCCGCAGCACCCGATCAGATCCTCATCCGTCGGGGAGGCACCCCGGCACAGCTGGCCGATTCTCTGCGGTCGAGTGATGCCCAGATCGCCCAGGTTCGTGGCGATGCGGCGCTGCGGGCGCAGCTTTCGGCGATTCCCGGGGTGCGGACCGACACCATCAGGCAATCGCGCGTGCTGTCCATGACTGTCAACGGGCGAGCGCCGAACATGTCCGATCCTGCTGTGCGACAAGGAATATTCGGCCTGCTCGATCCGAACCTGTTGGCCACGGTCGGAGCGGCAGGGGGTGCGACGGATCGTCGAGCAGCAGCACAGCTGTCCTCTCCGTCCGACCCAGGCTATTCCGCGACAGCGCCTGCTCCGATCGGCACGACGGCTGCCCTCGATCTGCTGGAACGGGCCGGGTTCGTGCCGACACCCGATGCGCTGGTGACATCCACACCGAGTGCCGCGACCACCGCCGCACCGACCACGACCGCGGTTCCCACCGGTGCCGCGACGACGGGCGCTCCGGTGCCGAGTAGCACCCGCATCGCGGACGCGACCGGCACCGCCCTGCGATTCGTCATCGGTGCCGTCGAGAACGACGACATCGCGCTCGCTGTCGCCGGCACCGCCGCGGACGAACTCGTCGGAGCGGGGATCGATGCGACCGTCACCCCGCTGCCCGCCGACGAGCTGTATTCGACGGCGTTGACCGAGGGAACCGTCGACGCGATAGTCGGATGGACGAGTGCAGGAGTGGACCCCGCGACGGCCCTCGCGTCCCGCTTCGGCTGCGTCGAGGAGAGCTCCGACGGTGGCGACACCGGTATCGAGGCCCCGCGGAACCTGTCCGGGCTGTGCGTGCCGGAACTGCAACCGAGAATCGACCGGGCCCTGGTGAGCGGTCTCGATCCCTCTGTAGCCACCAACGACGTGGAGCCGGCGCTGTGGTCTCTGGCGTCCACGCTGCCGATCATGCAGGACTCGTCGGTGGTCGCGGCCGTGCCCGGTATCACCGGCGTCTCGCTGACCGGCCCGGTGGAGGTCGGAATCTTCGCCGACGCCGCGCAGTGGATGCGGACGCCCCGGTGACCATCCCGAGGTGCCCTCGGGTGATCGTGTTCGATGTGAACGAGACATTGTCCGATATGGCTCCGATGGCGACACGATTCGATGACGTGGGAGCGTCGCCGCAGCTGTTCCCCACGTGGTTCGCGAGCGTGTTGCGCGACGGTTTTGCGCTCGCGGCCGCGGACGCCGCTCGGCCGTTCGCCACCGTCGGTGCCGGTGCGCTTCGGACGCTGCTGTCCGAGGCCACGCTGAATCGCGATACGGACGACGCGGTGGAGCACATCATGACCGGGTTCACCGATCTCGACGTTCATCCCGACGTGGTCGAGGGTGTGAGAGCCCTGGCAGCACTCGGTATCCGACTGCTGACGCTGAGCAACGGCTCGGCGTCGGTGGCGCAGACTCTGCTCGACAGAGCCGGGGTGCGTGGCGAATTCGAGACGCTGCTGTCGGTCGAGGCGGCGGGCCGGTGGAAGCCGCACCCGCAGTCCTACCGGTACGCACTCGACCAGTGCAGGGCCGAGCCCGAGGACACCATGCTCGTCGCCGTGCACCCCTGGGACATCGACGGCGCACACCGTGCAGGCATGACCACGGCCTGGATCGATCGGGGCAACAGCCCGTACCCCGCCTATTTCGCCGCACCCGACGTGCGCGCGAGCTCGCTACCGCACCTGGCGCAGCTACTCGGCGAGCGGGGACGGGAAGACAGCGAGAGACGGCGGAGCGACAGTGAGTGACGGATCGATGACGGGCCAGACAAGTGCTGAGCAGACGATGACGGAGCCGCAGCGGTTGCTTCTGGTCCACGCGCATCCGGACGACGAGACCATCACCACCGGCGGCACCATCGCCCACTATGTTCGCGCCGGTGCCGATGTGACCGTGCTGACCTGCTCGCTGGGCGAGGAGGGTGAAGTGATCGGCGAGACCTGGGCCGATCTGGTCGTCGATCGCGCCGATCAGCTCGGTGGCTACCGAATCCTGGAACTGCATCGCGCACTCGCGGCCCTGGGCTGCAATCCACCCCGGTTCCTCGGCGGAGCCGGTCGCTGGCGAGATTCGGGGATGGCCGGCACGACGGCTGCACGCAAACCGCGCGCGTTCGTCAATGCCGATCGCGACGAGGCGCTCGGAGCACTCGTGGCGGTGATGCGTGAGCTGCGGCCGCAGGTCGTCGTCGGCTACGACCCCGAAGGGGGATACGGACATCCCGATCACCAGCAGGTGCACTCACTGGTGACCGAGGCCGTCGAGGTCTGCGGGACGGGTTCCTACCCCGACGCGGGAGCGCCGTGGGAGGTATCGAAGTTCTACTGGACCGTGACCGGTCAGGACCAGCTGCACTCGGGGCTGGCCGCGATCGACGGCCTCCCGTCGGGATGGCGACTGCCGGAGGACGGGGAGCTGCCGAGCGTTCCGGAGAGCACGATCACCACCAGCATCGACATCCGCGGTGTACTCGACGCCAAGAGGGATGCGCTCCGCGCCCACGCCACGCAGGTGACCGTCGCGCCGTCGGGCAGCGAGTACGCGCTCTCCAACGACATCGCCCAGCCGATCCTGCTCGACGAGCAATACGTGCTCGTCCGCGGTGAACTCGATCCCGATGAGACGGGCAGAGAGAACGATCTGTTTGCCGGCGTACTAAGCTGTGGTCCGCATCACTGAAATACACACCAGTACTGATCTCACCAGAGCAGGGGCGGAACACATATGTACAACTGGGTAGTGCAGGACGCCATCGTCGCGTTCGTCGATTCTCTCAAGCCGCAGTTCGGCGCGCAGGCAGATCTGTACCAGTACGTACTGGGACAGATCGCCATGGGCGCGAGCAACCTGCTGACCTCGCTGGGATACCCGCCGGTTTCCTGAGTACCGGTGCACTGAAACAACCAGGGTCAAGGCAGTATTGGGCGCATGATCTCGAAGGCCGCATCCAATACTGTCGCCCTGGTGTCCTGGGCGACCGTCGCAGTACTGGTGTTCGACGGCTTCCTGTCCGGAATTCTGTCGGTCTTCTTCCTTCCGACCTACCTCGGGTCGGTGCAATTTCCCATCAGCGCGCTGCTCGGCGGGATAGCCAACGTCGCGTTGGTCCTGGCCGCACGCAAAGTAGCGGAACGGCCGATCTGGGTGGCGTCACCCCTTGTCGGATGGTTTTTCGCGGTGGTCCTGTGCATGTTCGGCGGCCCGGGCAACGACGTTCTTCTCCTCGCCGATTGGCGCACGATGCTGCTCATCGTCGCCGGTGCAGGCCCCGCCGGTGTGCTGCTGTTCATGTTCCGGATGAAGGCGATCACAGCAAGCGTGCATGCCGACCCGCATTCCGCAGCACATCCTCGATCATCGTCGGAGTCAACAGTCCGGTGAAGGTGTTTCGCTGGCTCACGTGATAGCTCCCGAACACGGTGATCGAGCCCAGGTCGAGTCGCACACCATGGCCGAATTTCGGTGCGGGACGGGGTATTTCCCACCCGTTGGCGGCCAGTGTCGGTAAGAGGGACTGCCAGCCGAATGCCCCGAGAACGAGCACCGAGCGCAGAGTCGGACGCAGCAACCGTAGTTCGTCGTCCAGCCAGGGCCTGCACGTGTTGCGTTCGGCGGGCGTCGGCTTGTTCTGTGGGGGAGCGCAGTGCACCGGCGCAGTGATGCGAACCCCGTTGAGCGTCAACCCGTCTCCGATGTGCGTCGCGGTGGGTTGGCTGGCCAGCCCGACGGCATACATCGCGCGGTACAGCACGTCGCCGCTTCGGTCTCCGGTGAACATCCGCCCGGTGCGGTTGGCACCGTGCGCTGCCGGGGCGAGCCCGACGATCAACATCGATGCATCGGCCGGGCCGAATCCCGGAATTGCCTTACCCCAGTATGTTTCGTCGGCGAAGGCGGCCCGCTTCTCGGCGGCGACCTGCTCGCGCCACCGCACCAGGCGAGGGCAGGCGCGACACTCGGACACAGCGAGGTCGAGTTCCTCGATGCTCTGCGGTCGCGTCATGTCAGGTTCGTTGCAGCCAGACGTCCCCGGCTCCCGGGGTGACGGCGTCGATCATCGCCCATGCATTCTCGATGGGGATGTCGATCACCTCGTAATGTCCGACGCCTGCGGGAGTGGCAGCGACGATGGTTGCCACCCCGGCGCGGCGCTGGAAGAATGTCTGCCGCACGGTCCAACCGATGATGCCTGCGGCTTCGAGGCTG
The DNA here is from genome assembly GCF_022810405.1 of Rhodococcus sp. ARC_M5. Classification (GTDB taxonomy): domain Bacteria; phylum Actinomycetota; class Actinomycetes; order Mycobacteriales; family Mycobacteriaceae; genus Rhodococcoides; species Rhodococcoides navarretei. The sequence goes on along the minus strand of NZ_JALGQE010000012.1, from coordinate 80,694 downwards.
TGGCGAGTCCGGTCGAGCGAACCGTGCTGGGTGATGAGCCAGCCAGGCAGCACGGCATGGCCCAGGCCTCGGTAGCGATCGTGAGCCAGGCCGAATGCAGCGACGAACAACACCGCGATCGCTGTCCACGCGAGGATCGGAATCGGCGCGCCGAAATACTGTGCAACTCCCAGGCCGGCAGCGATGACCAGGAGTGGCAGCCCTGCCCGGGTGTAACGGCGGCGACGCGCTGCGGGTCCGTGCTGCAGCAGCGGCTGGTCGGCACTACCGTGCAGACCGGCCTCGCCGAGCACGGTGGTCATCATGCGTAGCGCCTCGGCGCGCGGGGCCTGGGGGAGCAGCAGGGACGATTCTTTCTTCTCGGCGCTGACGCCGGTCATGATGGCGTCCAGTCTTGCTCCACCGGCCGCACGAAGCAGCAACGGTTGGGACAGAGAGGTGCCGCGCAGCCGCTTGCGATCGAGTGTCGACTGGCGAGTGCGCAACAACCCGTGGCTGACATGCATGGTGCGTTTCTGGTCCATCACCGTGAGGTTGGCGTAGGCCAGCAGATAGCGGACGCACGCGAAGATGCTCGATACGACGAGCAGTGCCATCAGCACCACGACGACGAACACCGCGATTCCCAATCGCTCGGCTGAGTCGATGCCGGTGGAGACCACCGACGATTCGGCCAGTGTCTGCCCGAGCCCGTACTGGAAAAGTACGCCGACGGCTGCGGCGATGGTGACGATACCGGTGATGGAGAACGGCGCGAACCGCACCCATGAGAACTGCCAGTGCGCAATCTCCGCCCCGGAATCCGCTGGTGTGCTGGGTGTTCCGTCGGTCGCCGGGATCTGCCCCGAGACTCGCTGCAGCAGATCTCCGCGCAGTGCGGGCACCAGTGCGGTATCGAGGGCGTTGAGCTCGAAGGCCTCACCCTTGCCTGCCTGTTGGCCGGTGCCGATGCGCAGGATGGACAGGCCGAGTACGCGGTGCAGAACGTTCGCTTCGACGTCGACCGACCGAATTCTGTTGCGCGGAATCGAGAGCACCTTCTTCTGCAGCACCCCGGTGCGCAGTTGCACGTGTACCGGACCGATTCGGTAGCTGGTGGTGAACCACCGCAGAATCGCGAACACCACGACGACCACGAGAAGGCCCAGACTCCAGAAGTGGTTCCCGCTCTGACTACCGACGAAGAACGAGATCAGCAGCACCGGCAGAATCTTGATGCCCTCGTTCACCGGATGCACCAACAACATTCGCTTGTCCAATCGCAGCCAAGGCTGCTCCTCCTCGACGGCGAGGAGGTGCTCCTGGTCGGTCACGTGGCGTCTCCCACGGTGCGGCCGGCGATGTCGGTGAGTCGCGCGACCGTCTTGTCGGCGACATCCTGGTCGAGCGCCGTGATCTTCACCGCACCCGCGGACGACGCCGTCGTCACGGTGACCGTCGCCAACCCCAGCATGCGGTCGAGCGGTCCGCGCTCGGTGTCGACGGTCTGCACCCGCGAGATCGGTGCGATGCGTCGCTCCTGGCTGAGCCAGCCGGTTCGGGTGTAGACCGCGGTGTCGCTGATCTCCCAGCGATGCACGCGGTACCGCCACTGCGGCACGACCGCGATGTTCAGGACGGCCAGCACGATGGATGCGACGAGGACGGCGACATGCGGCCAGGTGGTCCACGTCGAGTCGACGACAGCCCAGACGACCTGGGCGACGAAGACCGGTACCCACAGCAGACCGGCACTGAGAGCCCAGAGCAGACGCGCACGCGGAGACGGTTGCCACTGTGGATCGGTCATCGTTGTCACGGGTACAAACCTAGCCCTCACCCGCGCACGAGGGCGGCAGTCCGACCCGCGGGTGGCACGTGCGTACCAGGAAGGCGCATGATCGACTGGTGACTTTGCAGCCTGACTCCGCTCCAGCCGCCTCTGCCATGCGTCGCGTTCTGCGTCGTGCCCGCGACGGGGTGTCTCTCAACGTCGACGAGGCCACGGTGTTGCTGCATGCGCGTGGGGACGATCTGGTGGACCTGATGGCGTCGGCTGCTCGGGTTCGTGATGCCGGGCTGGAGTCGGCCGGTCGTCCCGAGACGGTCTCGTATTCGCGAAAGGTGTTCGTACCCATCACGCGGTTGTGCCGCGACAAGTGCCACTACTGCACGTTCGTCACCGTCCCCGGCAAGCTCAATGCCTCCGGCCACGGGATGTTCATGGATCCCGACGAGATCGTCGACGTCGCCCGTAAGGGTGCCGCGCTCGGGTGCAAGGAAGCGCTGTTCACCCTCGGCGACCGACCGGAGGAGCGGTGGCCCGAGGCCAAGGCGTGGCTCGACTCCCGCGGCTACGACTCCACTCTCGACTACGTGCGCGCCATGTCGATCCGGGTGCTCGAGGAGACCGGCTTGCTGCCGCACCTCAACCCAGGAGTGATGTCGTGGCAGGAACTCTCGCGACTCAAGCCGGTGGCTCCGTCGATGGGGATGATGCTCGAAACCACCTCGCGCCGGTTGTTCGAGGAGAAGGGGCAGGCGCACTACGGCAGCCCCGACAAGGATCCCGAGGTTCGGCTGCGCACGTTGACCGACGCGGGCCGGCTCAACATTCCGTTCACGACCGGCATCCTCGTCGGCATCGGTGAGACGCTGCGGGACCGGGCCGAGTCGATCATGGCAATTCGCAAGGTGCACAAGTCGTTCGGGCACGTGCAGGAAATCATCGTGCAGAACTTCCTGGCCAAGTCCGATACCGCGATGCGGTCCGTGCCCGACGCGGGTCTCGAAGAATTCCTGGCGACGATCGCAGTGACGCGCATGGTGCTCGGCCCGTCGATGCGCATCCAGGCTCCGCCGAACCTGGTCGAGCCGGAGGAGACGGCGGCGCTGCTCGGCGCGGGCGTCGACGATTGGGGCGGGGTCTCGCCGCTGACTCCCGATCACGTCAATCCCGAGCGGCCGTGGCCGAACCTCGACACCCTGGCAGAGCTGTCGGAGAAGGCGGGCTACCGCTTGGTGGAACGTGTTGCTGCACAGCCGCAGTACGTGCTCGCCGGCGCTCCGTGGATCGACCCGCGGATCTCGGCGCACGTGCGGGCGCTGGCCGATCCGGAGACCGGCATGGCGCGCGAGAACGTGAACCCGACGGGTCTGCCGTGGCAGGAACCGGACGAGGAGTGGGAGTCCTCGGGCCGCGTCGATCTGAACACCGAGATCGACACTCAGGGCCGCAACACCGAGACCCGCTCGGATCTGGCGAACGCGTTCGGCGACTGGGATTCCATTCGTGAGCAGGTGCGCGATCTGGCCGGGCTCGAGCGGGTGGACCGGGACCTGGTGTCGGCGTTGACGGCAGCGGAGAAGGACCCGGCCGGGCTCTCCGATGAGCAGTACCTCGCGCTCGCAACGGCCGAGGGCCCGGGCATGGACGCTGTCGCTGCGCTGGCCGACGATCTGCGCAGGCAGGTCAACGGAGACACCGTCACCTACGTGGTGAACCGGAACATCAACTTCACCAACATCTGCTACACCGGGTGCCGCTTCTGTGCGTTCGCGCAGCGCAAGGGCGACGCCGATGCCTTCACCCTGTCCACCACCGAGGTGGCGGATCGGGCGTGGGAAGCGCATGTCGTCGGTGCCACCGAGGTCTGCATGCAGGGCGGGATCGACCCCGAACTTCCGGTGACGGGGTACGCCGATCTGGTGCGGGCGGTCAAGGCCAAGGTGCCGTCGATGCATGTGCACGCGTTCTCGCCGATGGAGATCGTCAACGGGGCCTCGCGCGGTGGTCAGTCGATTCGCGAGTGGCTCACCGAGCTGCGCGCGGCCGGCTTGGATTCGATCCCGGGTACCGCCGCGGAGATTCTCGACGACGAGGTGCGGTGGGTGCTCACCAAGGGCAAACTGCCCGCCGCCGAGTGGATCGAAGTGATCACCACCGCGCACGAGGTGGGACTGCGTTCGAGCTCGACGATGATGTACGGGCACGTGGACAATCCGTCGCACTGGGTCGGTCACCTGAACGTGCTCAAGAAGATCCAGGACAAGACCGGTGGGTTCACCGAGTTCGTGCCGCTGCCGTTCGTGCACCAGTCCTCGCCGTTGTATCTGGCCGGGGCCTCGCGACCGGGACCGACCAATCGTGACAACCGCGCGGTGCACGCCCTGGCTCGCATCATGTTGCACGGCCGAATCGACAACATTCAGACGTCATGGGTGAAATTGGGAATCACGGGTACACAGGCGATGCTGAACGGAGGCGCGAACGATCTGGGAGGGACCCTGATGGAGGAGACGATCTCGCGTATGGCGGGTTCGCAGAACGGTTCGGAGAAGACCGTCGCGGAACTGCACGAGATCGCCGACGGCATCGGACGCCCGGTTCGTCAGCGCACCACCACCTACGACCCGGCCCCGGCCGTGTCGGTTGCCGGCCTGATCTGACCCTCGGGTCCCCTTTTCGAAATGGAGCTTGTCTGACATGGACGACCGTCGAGTCGCCGCGGTTCTGAGCAGTGCCGTCGCCATCATCCATCCCGTGCTCGACATCCTCGCGACACGCGACCCGATCGGGCTCAAGGGACGAACGTTTCGGCAGTCCTCCGCGGACGACTCGACGCTCGACAACGTCATCGACTTTCTCGCGAAGGCTTTCGACACCACAGACTTCCCGGGTACTGCAGGCTGGGAGGAGCTCGACAGCGACGCCCGCTCGCAGTGGTGGGTCAATCGCATCGGCGCACTCAACACCGTGGCCGTGGCGTTCCCCGGCGTGTTCGGCATCTTGGTCAACCGTCTGCCGATCCAGGATCTGCTCGGTTTCGCCAATCAGGCGATGGTGCTCGTGGCCGTGGCCCGCGAATCGGGTGTGACCGATCGTGAGACGCACGTGGCGTTGCTCGGGTCGGTGCTGTGCAAGCGCGATCTGACGTCGTTGGCCGACAGTGCTCCGCCGGAGAAGGAGGAGTCGCCCAAGTCGGGTCCGTTCGCGCTGCTGCGCGGAATGTGGCAGATCGCGAACGTGCTGCGCGACGTCGCCGGTGAACTGGAGAAGCGTCCGCACCCCCGCGGCATCTACCGCGTGCTCGGTGCCATCCCGCTCGTCGGCGGTGTCGCCGGATATCTCGGCGAGCGCGGTGCACTTTCGCGTGCCGCGAAACAGGGCCGAAAGTGGCTCGCCGCCCACCGTACGGCCTCTGCAGTCGGCGAAAGAGCCCCCGCGAAGCAGCTACGGAAGTGAGCCGACCGAGCCAGGTGAGGTCACCCTGGTCGGTTTGCTCCAGGTTCGGACGGCGATACTAGGATGCTCAGGGCGCGCGAGCGCCCGAAATCGATACAGGAGGGGAGAGCAGCAGTGACTTACTCGATTGCAGAACCGTGCGTAGATGTACTGGACAAAGCGTGCATCGAAGAGTGCCCGGTGGATTGCATCTACGAGGGTAACCGAATGCTGTACATCCACCCCGACGAATGCGTCGACTGCGGAGCCTGCGAGCCCGTGTGCCCCGTCGAGGCCATTTTCTATGAGGACGACGTACCCGAGCAGTGGAGCGCGTACGTCGGTGCCAACGTCGATTTCTTCGACGACCTGGGATCTCCCGGTGGCGCAGCGAAGCTAGGCAAGACCGATTACGACCCGCCGTTCATCAAGGCTCTGCCTCCCATGGGCGAGAACTGACTCCCTTGGTACGTACAGCGGTGGCAGCGGGGCTGCCCGATTTTCCATGGGACTCGCTGACCGCCGCGAAAGACAAGGCCTCGGCGCACCCGGACGGCATCGTCAACCTGTCGGTCGGTACACCGGTGGATCCGGTCGCAGAGGTGATCCGTGCAGCGCTGAATTCTGTGGCGAACGAACCCGGTTACCCGACGACCGTCGGTACCGTGGCGCTGCGGGAGACCGCGGTGGCTGCGCTCGAACGTCGGTACTCGATCACCGGTCTGACGCCCGACGCGGTGCTGCCTGCCATCGGTACCAAGGAAATGATCGCCTGGTTGCCGACGCTGCTCGGCCTCGGAGCCGACGATCTGGTCGTCATCCCCGAATTGGCATATCCCACCTACGAAGTGGGGGCGCTGCTCGCTGGATCGCGCACGATCCGGGCCGACGGCCTGAATCGGCTCGGGCCCGAGCGGGCGTCGCTGATCTTCGTCAATTCTCCGTCCAACCCGACCGGCAAGGTGCTCGGAGTCGAGCACCTGCGCAAGGTCGTCGCCTGGGCCCGCGAACGCGGCGCGATCGTCGTGTCCGACGAGTGTTACCTGGGTCTGACCTGGGACGCCGACGCCGTGTCCGTCCTCGATGCCCGCGTGTGCGACGGTGATCACACCAATCTGCTTGCCGTGCACTCACTCTCGAAGACCTCGAACCTGGCGAGCTACCGCGCCGGCTTCGTCACCGGTGATGCCTCCCTCGTCGCCGAGTTGCTCGAAGTGCGCAAGCACGCCGGCATGATGGTGCCGTTGCCGATCCAGGCCGCCATGACCGCGGCGCTGGCCGACGACGAGCACGAGAGCGTTCAGCGTGAGCGATACCGGGCCCGCCGAACGATTCTGAAGTCCGCCGTCGAGGCAGCGGGATTCACCGTCGACCATTCCGAGGCGGGGCTCTACCTGTGGGCCACGCGGGGCGAACCGTGCCGCGACACTGTCGACTGGCTCGCGCAGCGCGGAATCCTCGCCGCGCCGGGGGAGTTCTACGGGCCGGACGGTGGACTGCACGTGCGTATCGCGCTGACGGCCACGGACGAGCGCATCGACGCTGCGGCAGCTCGCCTACGCGGGTAGTCGGGTTTCTCTGGTGCGCTGAGCGTCCACTATTCGGCTCGTCGAGCGGGATCCCGTTTCTCGATGCGAATTGTGGACACTGAAATCAGTTGGCTCCGGGTCGGCCCGGGTGTTCTCATGTACCCATGACCCTCAGCCTGTTGCTCAGCTTCGCCGGAGTGTGTTTTCTGCTGGCGATTCTGCCCGGGCCCGATTCGTTTCTGGTGCTTCGCTACAGCATCGGCGGCCTCAGGCCAGGCATCGCCGCGGCGATGGGCGTCGCGATCGGTGGACTGTTCTGGGCCGTGTTGGTGGCCGTCGGGCTGGCGGCGATCGTCGAGCAGTCCGCGACGGCGTATCGCGTCGTGAAGATTCTCGGCGGGCTGTACCTGCTGTATCTGGGCGTCAAGGCAATTCGCGCGCGACGGAAGAAGAAGGTGGCCGGGGAGCCTTTGGTGCCCGTCGCTGCGTCCGCGTGGTCGGCGTTCGGTGCCGGGGTTCTCTCGTGCGCGCTCAATCCCAAGGTAGGACTGTTCTACCTCGCGGTGGTGCCGCAGTTCCTCACCGTGGTCACGTTCGCAGGTGCCATGACGCTCGGACTGGTCGAGGTGGTCGTCGCTGCACTGGTGATGGGAGTGTTCTCCGTGCTCGCCTCACGCGCGGTCGCGTTGCTGCGCAAACCAGCGGTGGCCGACTGGCTGGATCGCATCAGCGCTGGAATCCTGGTTGCCCTCGGCGTCGGAACGGTGGCGTCCTCGGCCTAGTGGATCACGGCAAGTAGGGGAAGTGGCAAGCCTCGAGTTTCACGACTGACGGGTGCGGGGGCGCGGCCTGGATCTCGCAAACGCGCGCGCATTTGCCATATGCGCGCAGAATCGTGACGCGAAACCGCTCGCGTTCGGCAAATGCGCGCGCGTTTGCGAGGACTGAGGGGCCGCGTGGATCAGGGCTCGAGGTCCGGCTCGCCCACGTCCCAGCCGCCGCGTCGGATGCGCAGGATGTAGACAAGTTCGTTGCTGCCGAAGGCTTCTACTGTGGTGAAGCGTTTCGGCTCCGTATTGACCTCGGGGTTACGGGCATGAGCTTCCTCGTAGAGCTGAGTGGCTCGAAGATCGGCCAGTTCCACTCGGGTCCAGAAGTCGTCGGATTGCACCGAGTAGACGAGCCGCGGTGCGCCGTCGGTAACGTGTGCGATGTCGATGTCGTCGTCCTCGGAGTCCTCGTCGTCGAGGTCCAGATCGAGTTCGTCCTCGGAATCGGCGTCCTGCTCGGCGTCGGTCCCGATCAGATAGACGCCCGCCTGCAGGTCACCGGCGGCGACCGTCATGTACTCGGCGTAGTCGCCGGTGTCGATTCCGTCCACGTCCATGTATGTACGGTAGCCATGTGCTGCTTCGTTCACTGAACCCACTCGCCGTTGCGCGGGGAGACGATATTCCCGACGCCATCACCATCGACGGTGTCTCGCTTTCCCGTGCCGACATCCTGGGTGCGGCGACCTCGGTTGCCGAACGCATCTCGCGAGCCGACCGCCTCGCGATCTACGCGACGCCGTCGGTCAAGACGGTGCTCGCGGTCGTGGGCGCGCTGATCGCCGGAGTCACCGTGGTGCCGGTTCCGCCGGACGCAGGGATCGCCGAACGCGAGCACATCCTTCGCGACTCGGGTGCCCAGGCATGGCTCGGTGAGGCACCGTCGGACACCTCCGGGCTGGAGGTCCTGCCGGTGCGTCAGCACGCACGCTCGTGGCACAGCTACGCCGAACCGCAGCCGTCCTCGGTCGCGTTCGTCCTCTACACCTCCGGTACCACCGGCCCACCCAAAGGCGTACTGATCTCGCGCAGTGCCATCGCCGCCGGCCTGGACGCGTTGGCGCAGGCGTGGGCATGGACTTCGAGAGACACTGTGGTGCACGGACTTCCGTTGTTCCACGTCCACGGTCTCATCCTCGGTGTCCTCGGCCCACTGCGTGTGGGCAGCCCGCTGATCCACACCGGTAAGCCGACGCCGGAGCTCTACGCGGCCGCGCGTGGATCCTTGTACTTCGGAGTGCCGACCGTGTGGTCGCGCATCGCCGCGGACGAGACGTCCGCCCGCGCCCTGGCCCACGCCCGACTGCTGGTGTCCGGCAGTGCGCCGCTCCCGGTTCCGGTGTTCGAGAAGCTGCGTGAACTCACCGGGCAGGCGCCGATCGAGCGATACGGCATGAGCGAAACCCTCATCACCATCAGCACCCGCGCCGACGGGGAGCGGCGCGCTGGCTCGGTGGGACTGCCGGTCGCGGGCGTCGAGACACGGTTGCGCGGTGAGAAGGGCGAAATCCTGCCGCACGACGGCGAATCCATCGGCGCGCTGCAGATCCGCTGCCCCATGCTGTTCGACGGTTACCTGAACAACCCCGACGCGACAGCGAAGACCTTCACCGAGGACGGCTGGTTCGATACCGGAGACGTCGCCCTCATCGAGCCGGACGGCTTCCACCGCATCGTCGGGCGAGCGTCGACGGACCTGATCAAATCCGGCGGCTATCGCGTCGGCGCGGGGGAGATCGAGACCGTGTTGCTGGGCCACCCGAGCGTCGACGAGGTGGCCGTGGTCGGTATGCCCGACGCCGATCTCGGTCAGCGCATCGTGGCGTTTGTCGTCGGTACCGATGTGGAGGATCGGGTGCTGATCGATCTGGTGGCCACCGAGCTGTCGATTCACAAGCGGCCCCGCGAGATTCGAGTGGTCGACTCCCTCCCGCGCAATGCCATGGGCAAAGTTCAGAAGAAGCTGCTCGGCTGACATCCTCTTGACGACCTAGGTTAGGCATGCCTACTATTCCGGGTCATGACCGCACCTGCGCCTGCATTCGCTATCGGGGAAACCCAGTTCGAGACAAACACGATCGAGGCGGCGACGCGTCGTGAGTTCCTCATCGGCAGCGTCGCGCTTGCGGCCTTGCTGGCCGGATGCGGGAGCGGTGAGGAGCAGCCGTCGGGCGACGGGACTGCAGGGGACGGCTATCCCCGTACGATCGTCGACGATGCCGGTGAGTCCGTCGTGATCGACCGTCGGCCGCCGCGGGTGGCGTGTGTGGCCAACCTGTGGGATCTCGACACGGTGCTCGCGCTGGGCGTCGTTCCCGTGCAGTTCGGGGTGCGCGAGGGCTTCGCCGAGATGATCGGCGCACCGAACAGGTCCTGGGAGTGGCACGAGAACGCCCTCATCGAACTCGGCGGGTCGAGTGAGCGGATCTCCCTCGGCGAGTCGATCGACACCGAGCGCATCGCCGCAGCCGAACCGGATCTCATCATCGGAGACGACGGGGTGGCCGATTCTCGTTCTCAGCTCGAATCGCTCGCCCCCGTTGTCCAGATCGCGTCGTTCGACTGGCGGCGCAACCTCGAGATGATCGGCGACGCACTCGATCGGCGAGATCGCGCCGACGAACTCATCGCGGACACCGAGGCGCGAATGTCCGCCGCGCTCGACGGGCTCGACGTCGGCGGTGCCACGGTCGGTTTGATCGCCGCCTACGACACGTCGATGTTCTACGGGCTGGGGCACGAGTCCATCCCCGCCGTGGATCTGTTCCGACGAGCCGGGTTCACGACGGTCGCCGCTCTGTCCGACGGAGCGACCGCGGACGCCCCGCGCCCCGAGTTCTCCACTGAGAACGCCGACGTTCTCGCCGATGCCGACGTACTCGTCGTGTTCGACTTCGGCTCGGCCGGGATCGTCGATACCGGACTGTTCACCTCGTTGCCGAGCGTCGCGGCGGGCCGGGTGGTGGTGCTCGAGCAAGGCGAAGTGGCTCAAGGCTTCTCGACGTTGAGCCCGCTCAATCTCGACATCTGCATCGATGTGGTCCGCCGCGCAGCCGAACTGCTCTGATGAACGCCGTCGTCAGCGGGGGTGTGAGGTGGCCGTTAGCCTCGAAAGTATGACGACACTCGACGGTGCACGCATTCTCGTATTCGGTGCCAGTGGCGGTCTCGGCGGCCCGATCGTCGAGCAGCTCGCGCAGGCCGGTGCTCGGTTGACCGTGAGCGGCCGGAGCATCGAGTCGGACCATCACACGGTCGATGCCGATCTGACGCTGCCGGATTCGGCTCGCTCGGTGGTCGCTGAGGCCGTCGAACACCACGGTGGACTGGACGGGATCGTCATCGCCGCAGGTGTCGTGGCGTTCGGTCCGGTGACCGAAGTGGACGACGACACTGTCGACGAACTGCTGCTGCTCAACTATCTCGCGCCGCTGCGGGTACTTCGCGAAGCGCTGACCACCCTGGATCAGGGCGGGTTCGTGCTCAACATCAGCGCCGTCGTGGCCGACAAGCCGATGCCGAACATGGGTGCCTACTCGGCGACCAAGGCCGCGGTGAGCGCATTGCTGAAAAGCGTTCGTACAGAGGCACGTAAGTCGAAGATCAGAATAGTGGACGTGCGTCCGCCGCACACCGAGACGGGACTGGCGACACGGCCGATCGCCGGGCAGGCACCGAAACTACCGCAGGGTCTGACGCCGGATGCGGTGGCCGCACGTATCGTCGCGGCGATCGTCGACGATGAGACGGACGTCGGCGCGGATCAGTTCTCGTAGGCTATTGTCGGCATCGTGACCGAGACACACGTGATCGACGCAGCCAGAAGGCTCGTGCGTCGTCGCACCATCGACTTCGGTCTCATCTGCACTTCTTCCTGTTCGTAACTGTCGATCGAACCCATCCCCGACGAGCATTTCGCGCTCCTCGGGTCGTTCCGGCAACCCTCGAATCGAACAGGAATTTCCCATGACCACATCTGTGTCTCATCTCGGCGGCGTCATCGCTGCCACCGACGATGCCGTGCAGGCCGATCCGAAGAACGCGCAGGCAGTCTTCCGGGCTTCGGTCACCGCGCACGATGCTGTCGCCAGCACCGTCACCTTGGGCAAGTACACCGTCGAGGTCGACGAGCCCCCTGCCCTCGGCGGTGAGAACAACGCCGCCAACCCGGTCGAGTACTACTTGGCGTCGCTGCTGTCCTGCCAGGTGGTCACCTACCGCGTCTGGGCGGAGAAGCTCGGGATCGTCGTCGACGACATCAAGGCCAAGGCCGAGGGTGACCTCGACGTTCGCGGCTTCTTCGGTTTCGACGACGACGTTCGTCCCGGGTTCGGTGAGGTGCGCGTCGTCGTGACCGTCTCCGGTCCCGAGTCACGGGAGCGGTACGAGGAGCTGCAGAAGGCCGTCGACGATCACTGCCCCGTGCTGGATCTGACGCGCAATCCCACTCCGATCCACACCGTTCTCGAAACGGCCTGACGTCATGAGCGAACGGACATTCGGCCTGCGTACCAGAGCAATTCACGCCGGAGCGAGGCCAGATCCTTCCACCGGTTCGCGTGCGGTGCCGATCTACCAGACGGCGAGCTACGTGTTCGAGAATTCCGCGGACGCAGGCGATCTGTTCGCTCTGCAGAAGTACGGCAATGTCTACAGTCGTATCGGTAACCCCACCGTCGCCGCCTTCGAGGAGCGCATTGCGAGCCTCGAAGGCGGCATCGGAGCGGTTGCGTTCGCCAGTGGGTTGGCGGCCGAGTTCGCAGTGTTCGCTGCGCTTGCCGGCACCGGAGACCACATCGTCGCCGCGGCCGGGCTGTACGGCGGCACGGTGACCCAGCTGGACGTGACGCTGCGCCGCTTCGGCGTCGAAACCACGTTCGTTCCCGGTACCGATCCGTCGGATTACGCAGCAGCGGTGACGGATTCGACCAAGCTGATCTACGCCGAGGTCATCGGTAACCCGTCGGGGGAGATCGCCGACATAGACGGTCTCGCCGCCGTCGCCCACGATCACGGAATTCCGCTGGTGATCGACGCGACGATGGCGACGCCGTGGCTCAGCCGGCCTATCGAATTCGGTGCCGACATCGTGATTCACTCGGCGACGAAGTTTCTCGGCGGGCACGGTTCGACGCTCGGGGGAGTGGTGGTCGAGTCCGGTCGATTCGACTGGGGCTCAGGCAAATTCCCGCAGATGACAGAACCGGTGGCCTCCTACGGCGGGCTGTCGTGGTGGGGAAACTTCGGGGAGTACGGCTTTCTGACCAAACTGCGCAGTGAGCAACTGCGCGACATCGGGGGCGCGTTGGCACCGCAATCGGCGTTCACCTTGATCCAGGGGGTGGAAACGTTGCCGCAGCGTATGGACGCGCATGTCGGCAATGCCCGAGTGGTCGCCGAATGGCTCGAAGCAGATTCCCGGATCGAGTACGTGAGATGGGCTGGGCTGGAGGGGCATCCGCATCACGACCGCGCAGCGAAGTACCTCCCCGCCGGCCCTGGTGCGGTATTCGCTTTCGGAATCGACGGTGGCCGCGAGGCCGGTCAGGCGTTCGTCGAGAGCGTTCAGGTCGCCAGCCATGTGGCCAATATCGGTGACGTGCGCACGCTGGTGATCCACCCTGGCAGCACGACGCATCGACAATTGACCGACGAGCAGCTGCGCGGAGCAGGTGTCGGTCCCGAGTTGATACGCATCAGCGTCGGACTCGAAGATGCCGAGGACATTCTGTGGGACCTGGATCAGGCCCTGACACTGGCAACAGGAAAGGCGCGGTCATGAGCGAACGCACCTGGCAGGGCCCGTCCGCGCCGCAGCGGCAACGCATCCTGAGTGAGACGAAGACCGTCGCGATCGTCGGTGCGTCCAAGAATCCCTCGCGGGCAAGCTACTTCGTCAACCGGTATCTGTCGTCGACGAGCAACTACGAGATATTTCTCGTGAATCCGACGGTTGCCGACATCGAGGGCACGCCCGTGTACCCGACGCTCGCCGATCTCCCGAAGCGACCGGACATGGTGGACGTGTTCCGCAAGTACGACGACTTGCCCGACGTTCTGTCCGAAGCGATTGCAGCGCAGGCGAAGACGATCTGGCTTCAGCTCGGGTTGTGGCACGAGCAGGTGGCACGCGACGCCGAGGCAGCGGGACTGAACGTTGTCCTGGATCGGTGCCTCAAGATCGAACACGCCCGATTCCACGGAGGACTGCATCTGGCCGGATTCGATACGGGAGTGATCGATTCGCGTCGTACGCGCGGTTAGCGGTTCAGGCCTTCAGCAGGCGACCGCTGATCTTCGCGGCCAGTGAACGTGGGGCCAAACGCACACCGCCGGCGCTGATCTTGTTGGACAGGCCGGATACGACGCTGGCGGGGGTGCGGCGAGAATCCAACGCGCGCATAGCCGTCGAGACCACCTGCTCGGAGGTCTGGTAGTTACCCACCGCGGCGTCGCCGGTTCCGACGACGTCGAAGAACTCGGTGCGGGTGGGGCCGGGGGAGAGCGCGAGAATCTTCAGCGACGAGGTACGGTGCTCGAAGGCCAGCGCTTCGGTGAAGTTGAGGACGAAGGCCTTCGTGGCACCGTAGACGGCCATGTTGGGGGTGGGTTGGTACGCAGCAGTACTCGCGATGTTGATCAACGCGCCGGTGAGGTTCGGCAGAAATGCGTGCGTCAGGTCGACCAAGGCGCTCACGTTCAGTGCGATCTCGGCGGCGATGCGCGCAGGATCCTCGTCGGTGAACTTTCCGTGCGTCCCGAAGCCTGCATTGTTGACGAGGGTTGTGGGGGTGATTCCCTTGTCCACCAGCGTGGTTCGCAGGGCTGCGCCGACACCGGGCGCGCCCAGGTCCATGACCACGACGGTGGCCGTCACGCCGTGCTCGGTTTCGATGCGCCGCGCCAGGGTGTTCAACCGATCGGCGCGTCGTGCCACGAGGACGACGTTCTCGCCGCGTGCGGCGAAGCGGGTGGCAAATTCCTCGCCGAGGCCCGAGCTTGCTCCGGTGATGAGCGCTGTGGAAGTCATGGCAGCCAATGTAGGCAGTGTCAGCATTGTTGTCAACGCCAACATCGCCTAGGGTGAATGCATGGCAACGCAGCGCTACCACCACGGCGACCTGCGCGCGGTGTTGCTCGGCGAGGCCGAACGGAGCATCGCGCACGGCGGAGTCGAGGCGTTGTCGCTTCGGCAGCTGGCCAGAGATGTCGGCGTCAGTCACGGTGCCCCGGCGCGCCACTTCCGCGACAAGCAAGCGCTCTTGGATGCGCTGGCGCTGCACGGTTTCGAGGAACTGAACCGCCGGATGGTCACAGCGGCAACGGGGCCCGGTGAGCTGATGGCTCGGTTCCGTGGAGTTGCCCGCGCCTACGTGGGATTCGCCGTCGAACACCCGGAGCTGCTGGACGTCATGTACAGCACCAAGCATCATCCCGACGCCAGTGAGAAGCTGAAAATTGTTGCGCACGAGAGTATGACCGCTACCGAGGCATTGCTCGGCGAAGCCATAGCAGCCGGTGTGATCACCGAGGCTCCACCGGAGATCCTTGCGCGAGTGGCATTCGCGAGCGTGCACGGACTCGCGATGCTGGCCACCGGCGACCTGCTCGACGGCGTCCCGACCGAGGATCTGCTCGACGCCACCGTCGACACACTGCTGCGCGGGTTCACCTAGGTTGTGTGTCCTGAATGTGAGTGCGGTGGTGCCTGAGAACGTTCCTGGTGTCGAAATTGTAGATCGTTTCGCGCGGGACGTCGCCCTCACTGGATGAAGTCGCGCGACCGAACCCCTGTCCCCGCAGATCGATATTCACTGCGAGCGGACGTAGTCGGTGCACGGCCGATGGAGCATCGCGCAGTTCTTCGTCCAAGGAATCAGCGTCGATGAAAAGCACTGCCCAGAACTATCACGATGATCTAGTATCTTGATTATCGAGATATTTGGGAGGTTCAGTGAGTCGGTTCAGGGATAGCTCCGCAGCTGACGGATTCTTTACGGCCTACGAACGCGTGCTGTCGAAGTGGCCGCTGCCCATCGACACCATCGACGTCGAATCCGGCTACGGCACAACTCGAGTCAACGCCGTAGGCCCCCTCGATGGAACTCCGGTGGTGCTACTGCCCGGCGGCGGAGCAACCTCGACCGTCTGGTTCGCCAATGTCGCCGCCCTGGCCCTGGGCTACCGGGTCTTCGCAATCGACCCGATGGGTGAGCCCGGACGAAGCATTGTCGGTCAGAAACCGATCCGCACTGTCGATGACCTGATGTGCTGGTTCGATCAGGTTCTCGAAACCCTCGAGGTCACGCGGACTTCGATGGTCGGACATGGGTACGGGGCGATGATGGCGCTCGCGTACGCACTGCACCGGCCAGAGCGCGTCCGCGCTCTCGTCCTGCTGGATCCCCCTTCGTGTTTCGCTGGCATGCGCCTCGCGTACCTGCTGCACGCGGTGCCACTTCTGGTGCGACCGACTCGCCAACGTATGCGTTCTCTGATCCGGTGGGAAACGCAGAAGGCTCCGCTCGACGCCGACTGGCTCGATCTCACAGAGCGAGGCACCGACTTCCCGTCGGCGAAACCAGTGGTTCCGCGCCGCCCCAAAGGAAATCGATGGGCGACGCTGGCCGCGGACGTCACCGTCGTCTTTGCCGGTGACAGTAAGGTGCACAACAGTTCTCGTGTTGCCGACGCTGTCGAGACGGTTCTCCCGAACGCACACACCGTCATCCTGGCCGGCAGCAGCCATCACATGTTGCCGATGCTGCCGGCCGGGGAACTCGATGCCGTGCTGCTGAGTGCCCTGGGCTGAAACCTGTCGTCTGATTGCCGCGAGCTGAAATCCGAAGCGGCAATGGACCGCTAGGTTGAACGGCATGACCGAATACGACCTGCAACGCTTCGTCGACGCTCAGGATCCCGTCTGGACTGTGGTGACGCGGGAGCTGAAAGCGGGACGGAAACAGACGCACTGGATGTGGTTCGTGTTCCCGCAGTTGGCCGGTTTGGGGCGCAGCGCGACTGCTCAGCACTTCGGCATCGCGGATCTGACCGAGGCGGAACTGTACCTCTCGCACGAAGTGCTTGGGCCGCGCCTGAAGAAGGCGGCACGGCTGGTGGTGGCTGTCGAAGGGCGCACGGTCGAAGAGATCTTCGGCTATCCCGACAACCTGAAGCTGCATTCGTCGATGACGCTGTTCGCCGAAGCTACCGAGGGTCCGTCCGTATTCGGCGAAGTGTTGCAGAAGTACTTCGCCGGTGAATTCGATGGCCCGACACTCGACTTGCTCGACGAGCGATACCGCTAGCATCGCACCCATGACCACTCCACTCGCCGGATCCATTGCCTTCGTCCACGCCAGCTGGCACCTGGACATCGTCGATCGCGCGCGAGTGGGATTCGCCGTCGAGCTGAAGGAGCTCGGTCGGGGCGAGACGCCCATCGACGTGTTCGAGGTGCCCGGGGCATTCGAGATCCCGCTGCACGCACAGCGGCTCGCCAAGACCGGAAAGTACTCGGCGATCGTTGCCGCCGCGCTGGTGGTGGACGGCGGAATCTATCGACACGACTTCGTCGAAACGGCGGTCATCGACGGCCTGATGCGAGTGCAGCTGGACACCGACGTGCCGGTGTTCTCGGTGGTGCTGACGCCACACCACTTCCACGAACACGCTGACCACAAGGCCTTCTTCACCGCGCACCTGGAGACGAAGGGTGCCGAGGCGGCGCGGGCGGTTGTCAAGACTCTTGCTTCGCTGGGAACCATCGGCTGACGCGTCGGGGTGCGGGTGATCGAAGTTCGACGTCGCGCCTTATGTCGTCGGCTCGGCGTTACTCGCGACAGTGCTTCTAGCGCTGGGAGGTCTACGACGTCGGTCGTTATCACACCCTACCGACAGGTTCTGGATAGCCAATAGTTAAGCAGGACAACAGTTTTCGATTCAATCATGCTTGCCAGTCGAACGCACGTTCGATACACTTGCGTCCATGACCACGGAGATCTGGCAACTGAGCGAGAGTGAACTGCTCGCCGACGCCGCTACGGTCTCCCATGAGATTCAGTTGTTGGAGGCCCGGCGGATCGCTCTCGTCGCAGAGATCGACACCCGCGTCTCCCGTGAGAAACTGGGATTCCCCGGACCCGCCGGCTGGCTGACGTCCACTACCCTGCTGTCACCGTCCAAGGCCACCAAGATCGTCGCCCTCGCCCGCGGTATGGCTGCGTTTCCCGATATCGCCGACGCCGTGAACACCGGCGTGATGTCCGTCGATCACGCCGCGCTGATCCTCACCTTCGCCGAAACCCCACCGAAGGACCTCCCGGAAGAGGGCCGCGTCATGGCCCGCACCGCGATGATCGCCGCCGCCACCGGGCCCGAAGCACGCACCGGCCGGATCCGCGCAGCGATCACCAAACTCGAGGACGAGTTCGGCGGCAAGACACCACCACCGGAGAACACCGACCGCAACGAACTGTTCGCGTCGACAACCCTGAACGGACGTCTGGTGGCGAAGATGGATGTCGACGCTGTCACCGGAGAAAAACTCCTCACCGCACTCTCACCCCTGACCGAACCCCGACCCGCCGCAGACGGCACCCCAGACGACCGCACCCCCGCCAAACGGCGCGCCGACGCCTTCGGGCACATCCTCGACCAATACCTCGCCTCGAGCAGCCGGCCCATCGAAGGCGGCGAACGCCCCCACCTGAACCTGCACATCAACCTGCGCGACCTCACCGACCTCCGCGACAGCGCCGACACCGCCGACGACATCGAAGATGACATTGCCGACGACGAAACCGCACGCGCAGCAACCGAATCCGACACCGTCGATCCGGTCGACATCAACACCGGACACCCCATCCACCCCGATGCTGAAGAAACGTCGGATGACGACACAGACAGTAGCTGCGGAAGCGACGCTGCCCCGGATCGCGGCGCTTACAGGGACCTGTTCGGCGACGGCACGTCAGTCGGCTGGCTCCCCTTGATGGGACCACTCTCCCGCAACACCTCCCGCCAACTCGCCTGCGACTGCGTTCTCACCGCCATCGTCCTGGACGAACACGGCAACCCACTCAACCTCGCCCGCACCGCCCGCACCGTCACCGCAAAACAACGAAAAGCCCTCACCGCCCGCGATCACGGCTGCGCCTTCCCCGGCTGCGGAAAACCCGCCGCCTGGACCGAAGGACATCACATCTGGCACTGGGCCGACGGCGGCCCCACCGACATGAACAACCTGGTCCTACTGTGCGGATTCCACCACCGACTCATGCACCACTCCGACTGGGAAGTGTTCATCGGCACCGACAACCACCCATGGTTCGTACCACCCGCCACCGTCGACCCTTACCGACAACCCAGACAATCCCACGCCCGAGCCGGACCCCACATCGCCTGACCCCCAAGAAAAGCTCCAGCCCCGCACCGAGAACACGGTGCGGGGCTGGAAGAGGTTGTTCAACAGAATGATTCGAGTGAATCGGACTCTCAGTCGTTGGCGTGCAATGCCGCGTTCAGTTCGACGCCGGTGCCCTTCCACGGCACCACCTCGACAGCACCCGACAGCGAGTTGCGACGGAACAGCAGGTTGGACTTGCCGGACAGTGTCGCCGCCTTCACCACAGTTCCATCCGGACCACTGACCTTCGTTCCGGCGGTGATGTACAGCCCCGCCTCGACGACGCAGTCGTCACCGAGCGAAATGCCGAGCCCGGAGTTCGCGCCCAGCAAGCAGCTCTTTCCGACGGAGATGACGTTCTTGCCGCCACCGGAGAGCGTGCCCATGATCGACGCACCGCCGCCGACGTCGGAACCGTCGCCCACCACGACGCCCGCCGAGATGCGGCCCTCCACCATCGAGTTGCCGAGCGTGCCGGCATTGAAGTTGACGAAGCCCTCGTGCATGACCGTCGTTCCACTGGCCAGATGAGCACCGAGACGAACGCGGTCGGCGTCGGCGATACGAACGCCGGTGGGAACGACGTAGTCGACCAGACGCGGGAACTTGTCGACTCCGTACACGGTCACCGGACCGCGGACGCGCAGCTTCGCGCGCACCGTTTCGAAGCCGTCGACCGCCGCGGGGCCGAAGTTGGTCCATACGACATTGGCGAGGAGGCCGAACACTCCGTCGAGGTTCTGCCCATGCGGCTGAACCAGCCGGTGCGAGAGCAGATGCAGTCGCAGATATGCATCGTGCGCGTCGATCGGGGCGTCGTCGAGCGAGGCGATGCTGGTGCGCACTGCGACTACCTCGACGCCGCGCGCCTCGTCCGGTCCGACGAGAGCGGCCAGCTCCTCGGGGACATCCGAACCCTCGAGTCGGGTGGTGCCGGCCTCGAAGCCCGACCCGAGCTCAGGGCTCGGAAACCAGGTGTCCAGAACGACACCCGACGTCGTGATGTTGGCAATTCCTACTGCTGATGCTCCCTGTGCGCTCACGGCAGGAAGAATACGCGGTGGGTTTCGCGCGCGGGTTCACCCGTCATCGCGGGTACTCGGACTGTTTCCGGATTCCGATCCTGATGCCGCGTCGGTTCGTTACCGATTCGACTGCCGAGTGTGATCGCATCGGGATGCCGGTGGACGGGTAGGGGGCGGGGGAGCTGACAGAGTTTCACCGGTGATCACCCGTACCGGCTCGCGCAGCCGAGGAGCCGCAGCAGTGATGATGGACGGCGTCTCCTTCACCGGATTGGTGACGACGCTGGCCGCGACGATCATCCTCGGAGTCGCTTTCGGTTTGGTTGTCGCCGAGGCGTGGTAGACATGCCCATCGGCTGACAGGGGGTCGCCGTAGGCGGGGGATGTCATGAGTTCGAGCAGGTCAATAGCCATGCGTTCGATAATTTCGGTGATCGCTGCATCACTTCTGACGGTGACCGGCGTGGTTGCCGGTTCCGGTGCCGCAGCTGCCGCACCCAACTGCGTCGGAGTCGGCGGGAAGTCGGCAGTGGTCGCAAGAATTCCGGGGGCTGCACTGGAGGGCCTTGCCGTTGACGCGTCGGGTCGCGCCTACGTCACCGACATCGTGTCCGGCCGGGTGTACCGCATCGACGCGCCGGGCCGGCCCGCGTACCCCATCGCCAAGGTCCCCAGCGGCGGCGGCGGAGCTCTGGCATGGATGCCCGACGGCACCCTGCTGGTCGGCTACGGAGCCGACCCTCGCGTCTTCGTCGGCGACGTCGTCAAGTCCGCGGGGATCGTTCGACTCGACGTCGACACCCTTGCCGTCACTCCCTTCGCGAAGGGTCTCAGTGCGGCGAACGGACTTGCCGTCGCCGCCGACGGAACGGTGTACGCCACCAACGACTTCGGCTCGCTCATCGGCCGGATCGGCCCCGACGGCGCGGTCGACCCAGCATGGGCGCGCTTCCCCAGCGCCAACGGCGCAGTGCTCGACGCCGCCGATCGGTACCTGTACGTCTCGCGAACGTTCGTGAACCCAGGGGTCAGCCGAATTCCGATCGCCAACCCCTCGGCACCGGAAAGCGTGCTCGACCTGTCGGGTCTCGACAGCTTCGCGGCCCCGGACGGGCTGACCCTCGACGATGCCGGACGCCCGGTGGTGCCGCTCAACGCAGGCGGCTCCGTCATCCGCATCGATGCGCCGGGGGCGACGTGTGTCATCGGCACCGGTACACGGTTGACCAGCGTCGTAACGTACGGACGCTCCGACCAGGGATTCTCGAGCGGAAGATTGTTCGGTGCCGGCTTCGACGGCGTGGTCCGCGAGATTCCGGGATCCACGGCCTAGAGTTTTCTCCCGTGACGCTCGAACTGCATGCCGACCCGATAGACCTCACCGCGGCACTGGTGGACATCCCCAGTGTCAGTGAGGACGAATCGCGCATCGCCGACGAGGTGGAGCAGGCGCTCCGCGAGCAGACCACGGGCTTCGAGATCATCCGCAGCGGCAACGCAGTTCTGGCCCGAACCAATCGAGGACTCGGGTCGCGGGTGATGCTCGCCGGGCATCTCGACACGGTTCCCATCGCGGACAACGTGCCGTCGAGGCGTGAGCACGACAGCGCCGAGGGCGACATCCTGCACGGGTGCGGAACCGTCGACATGAAGTCGGGCGACGCGGTGTTCCTGCACCTCGCCGCGACGATCGACAATCCTGCGCACGATCTGACTCTGGTGTTCTACGACTGCGAGGAGATCGCCGCCGCTCGCAACGGACTGGGCCGCATCGAACGCGAACTTCCCGACTGGCTCGCTGCCGACGTCGCGATCCTCGGCGAACCGTCCGGCGGGTTCATCGAGGCCGGGTGCCAAGGGACGCTGCGGGTTCGACTGACGGCGTCGGGAACACGGGCGCACAGTGCTCGTTCCTGGCTGGGAGACAATGCAATTCACAAGTTCGGTGCGGTCCTGAACCGACTCGCGGCGTATCGCGCACGCACCGTCGATATCGACGGCTGCGTGTATCGGGAAGGGCTGCAAGCAGTCCGGATCTCCGGTGGGGTCGCGGGCAACGTCGTCCCCGATGCGGCCGAACTCGATGTCAATTTTCGCTTCGCGCCTGACCGCAACGTCGACGACGCCGTC
Source organism: Rhodococcus sp. ARC_M5 (assembly GCF_022810405.1). GTDB lineage: Bacteria > Actinomycetota > Actinomycetes > Mycobacteriales > Mycobacteriaceae > Rhodococcoides > Rhodococcoides navarretei. The sequence continues at coordinate 58,570 of NZ_JALGQE010000012.1, read as the reverse complement.
GAACACGTTCGTGAGGTGGTCGAGGGACTGGATCTCGGCTTCGAGGTCACCGACTCGTCGCCCGGAGCGCTTCCCGGTTTGAACCGACCCGCAGCAGCCGCTCTCATCGAGGCCGCGGGCGGACAGTTCCGGGCCAAGTTCGGCTGGACGGATGTCTCCCGGTTCTCGGCGCTCGGGATCCCGGCGGTCAACTACGGACCCGGCGACCCCAATCTTGCCCACAAGCGCGACGAACGCGTACCCGTCGAGCAGATCACTCACGTCACACAGGTTCTCCGGAGCTATCTCTCTGCCGGATAGCCTGAACGCCATGAACAGCGACCAGGGGCCAGATAGTTTCGAGGAATTCGGCAGTTCCGACGGCCACAGCACCGAGAAGTCGGCCAAGCACAAGGGATCCGTCGTACTGCGTCGTGGCCGGAACACCGAGACGTCCACCTCGGATCAACGACTGCTCGACGAGCGAGGACCAGGGAACTGGATTCACTCCGACACCTGGCGCGTACTGCGTATACAGAGCGAATTCGTCGAGGGATTCGGTGCGCTCGCCGAGGTCCCGAAGGCCGTGACGGTGTTCGGTTCGGCGCGCACCCCCGTCGACCATCCCGAGTACGCCCGAGCCCGGCAGCTCGGAGCCGCGCTCGCGAAGGAGGGCTTCGCCGTCATCACCGGCGGCGGACCCGGCGTGATGGAAGGGGCCAACCGAGGCGCGAGCGAGGCCGACGGGTACTCGATCGGCCTCGGGATCGAGCTACCGTTCGAGCAGGGCCTCAACGAGTGGGTCGATCTGGGCGTCAACTTCAGATATTTCTTCGTCCGCAAGACCATGTTCGTGAAGTACTCGCAGGCATTCGTGTGCCTACCCGGTGGCTTCGGTACCCTCGACGAACTCTTCGAGGCGCTGACCCTGGTGCAAACAGCGAAGGTCACCAGGTTCCCGATCGTGTTGTTGGGCAAGGACTTCTGGTCAGGACTGCTCGACTGGATAAAGACGACTCTCGTGAAAGAAGGCAAGGTGTCCGAGAAGGACCTCGAACTGATCCACTGCACCGACAGCGTCGACGAGGCTGTCCGGATCGTCCGCGAGGCCCAGCAGTGAGCGATCGCGGCACGACCGAAGGCTTGCTCAGTGTCTGCGTCTACTGCGCGTCGGGTCCCGTCGACGCCTCGTTCATCGACCTGGCCGGCGAGGTCGGCACCGAGATCGGTCGACGAGGCTGGCAGCTGGTCTCGGGCGGCGGCAACGTCTCGATGATGGGCGCGGTCGCGGCGGCGACGCGAGCAGCGGGCGGCAACACGGTCGGCGTGATTCCGAAAGCGCTCGTGCACCGCGAGGTCGCCGATGTCGACGCCGACGAGCTGATCGTCACCGACACCATGCGTGAGCGGAAGAAGATCATGGAGGACCGCGCCGACGCGTTCATCACCTTGCCGGGTGGGATCGGGACGTTGGAGGAACTGTTCGAGACATGGACTGCGGGCTACCTGGGCATGCACAGCAAGCCGATGGTGATGCTCGACCCATTCGGACATTTCGACGGCATGATGCAGTGGATAGACGGATTGCGTGAGACGGGATTCGTGCAGCAGCGCGCCCTGGACGCCCTGGTCAGGACCACGACTGTCGCAGCAGCTCTGGACGCCTGCGCAACGTTGTGACAGGTCACCAAGCTCGGCCACGGAGTGAGGTGCTCAAAGTTGTTACTCTCAAGTAGGGTAAGGAATCTCACATCGTCTTCAAAGGGGAGTTCATGGCTGTCGATGCCCGTCAGAAAATCGGAGTGACCGACCTCGCGGTCGCGTTGCCGAAAATGGTGACGGAGGTGCCTAGTCTGCTCAAGGGCCTGGCGGGATTCACCCGCAAGCCCGACCACAAAGCGTCGATCGGTCAGATCTTCCAGGACGCCGCCGCGAAGAGCAGCGACCGTCCGTTCGTGCGGTTCGAGGGCGAGTCGATCACCTACCGGGACGCGAACGAGCTCGTCAACCAGTACGCGGCAGTGTTCGCCGACAACGGAGTGGAGCGCGGCGACGTCGTCGGCATCCTCAGCAAGAACCGTCCGGAGGCGCTGTTCGCCGCGCTCGCCGCCGTCAAGCTCGGTGCCACCGCGGGCATGCTGAACTACAACCAGCGCGGCGACGTGCTCGAGCACAGCCTCGGGATTCTCGACGCCAAGGTTCTCGTACTGGACGAGAACACGCAGGAAGCCCTCGATTCGCTGGACGCCGAGCCGAAGGTGGGAGCGGTTCTGCCACTGAAGAAGCTGGCCGAACTCGCGGCGACGGCGTCCACGGCCAACCCGAAGGTGACCGCGGAGATCCAGGCCAAGGAGAAGGCGTTCTACATCTTCACCTCGGGCACCACCGGCATGCCGAAGGCCAGCCTGATGAGCCATTTCCGCTGGCTCAAGTCGATGTCCGGGCTCGGCAACATGGGCGTCCGGCTGCGCAGTAACGACGTCATCTACTGCTGCCTGCCGCTGTACCACAACAACGCACTGACGGTGACGCTGTCCTCGGTGCTCGCAGGCGGCGCGACCATGGCCATCGGCAAGCAGTTCTCGGTCAGTAATTTCTGGGACGACGTCCGCGTCAACAAGGCCACCGCGTTCACGTACATCGGTGAACTGTGCCGTTACCTGCTGACGCAGCCGGAAAAGCCCTCCGACCGTGACAATTCGGTCAAGCTGATCGTCGGCAACGGACTGCGCCCGGAGATCTGGGAGGAGTTCACCGAGCGGTTCGGCATTTCCCGCGTCGCCGAGTTCTACGGTGCCAGCGAGTGCAACATCGCGTTCATCAACGCCCTCAACATGAAGAAGACCGCTGGTATCTGCCCACTGCCCTACGCCGTCGTCCAGTACGACGAGGAATCCGGCAAGGCCAAGCGCGGTCACGACGGCAAGCTGCGCAAGGTCGGCAACGGCGAGGTGGGACTGCTGCTGTCCAAGATCACCGACCGGGCACCGTTCGACGGCTACTCCGACGACAAGGCCACCGAGAAGAAGATGGTGCGCGACGGATTCAAGGACGGCGACGCGTGGTTCGACACCGGCGACCTGGTCCGCAAGCAGGGCTGGATGCACGTCGCGTTCGTCGACCGCCTCGGTGACACCTTCCGCTGGAAGGGTGAGAACGTGGCCACCACGCAGGTCGAGGGTGCCCTCGGTGGGCACTCGTCGGTCGACGGTGCCGTCGTGTACGGCGTCGACATCGACGGAACCGACGGCAAGGCAGGCATGGCTGCGGTGACTCTCCGCGAGGGCGAGGCCTTCGACGGCAAGTCCGTGGCCGAGCACCTCTACGACAAGCTGCCGACGTACGCGGTGCCGCTCTTCGTCAGGGTCGTCGACACCCTCGAGCAGACGTCGACGTTCAAGAGCCAGAAGGTGGCCCTGCGCAAGCTCGGCTACGAGGAAGACAGCGACAGCGATCTGTACGTGCTGCGCGGTAAGTCCGGTGGCTACGAGAAGGCGTACGACGGCTACGTCGACGAGGTCGCCGCAGGTAAGGCACCCAAGGGCTAGGCCCGTGCCACTATTGATTTCATGAGCACCCTCTGCGGCAAACCGGTCGCCGACGATCGCGCATTGGTCATGGCGATCGTCAATCGCACCCCCGATTCGTTCTACGACGGGGGTGCGAACTTCACCGACGACGCGGCGATGGCTTCGGTTCACCGGGCTGTCGCAGAGGGTGCCGACATGGTCGACATCGGCGGAGTGAAGGCCGGTCCCGGCGACGTCGTCGATGCCGAGGAAGAGATTCGCCGTGTCGTTCCGTTCGTCGAGGCGATTCGGGACGCCTACCCGGAGCTGCTGATCAGTGTGGACACCTGGCGCAGCGAGGTCGCTCGCCTGGCCTGCGGCGTCGGGGCGGATCTGATCAACGACACGTGGGCCGGGGCCGACCCCGAACTGGTGCGCGTCGCTGCCGCCGAGGGCGTCGGCATCGTCTGCTCGCACACCGGCGGAGCGGTACCTCGCACGCGCCCGTTTCGGGTTCGGTACGCCGATGTGGTGGCCGACGTCATCGCCGAAGTCACCGCCGCCGCCGAGAACGCAGTCGCGGAGGGGGTGAAAAAGGATTCGATTCTCATCGATCCGACACACGATTTCGGGAAAAACACCTATCACGGGCTCGAGTTGTTGCGTCGCGTGGACGATCTTGTAAACACCGGGTGGCCTGTGCTCATGGCGCTGAGCAACAAGGACTTCGTAGGCGAGACTCTAGGGGTAGAACTCGCCGACCGGTTGGAGGGAACATTGGCAGCGACAGCATTGGCCGCAGCAGGCGGAGCCCGAATGTTCCGGGTGCACGAGGTGGCGTCGACCAGAAGAGTCGTCGACATGGTGGCAGCGATCCAGGGGCTGAGAACCCCGGCGCGGACGGTCAGGGGTCTGGCATGACACTCGCGGATCGAACGGACGTGACCCGGGCGTGGTCCGAGACCAACAGCTGGGACACCCCGCAATGGACCATCGCCGAGCTCGAAGCCGCGAAGGCGGGCCGCACGGTCTCGGTGGTACTACCGGCACTCAACGAGGAACAGACTGTTGCTGCCGTAATCGATACGATCCACCCGCTGCTCGGTGGCCTCGTCGACGAGCTGATCGTGCTCGACTCCGGTTCCACGGACGAGACAGCTGTGCGGGCGACGGCGGCCGGCGCGCGGGTCATCAGCCGTGAAGAAGCTGTACCCGGCGTCGACCCGGTACCGGGCAAGGGCGAAGTGCTGTGGCGATCCGTCGCCGCGTCGACCGGTGACCTCATCGCGTTCGTCGATTCCGACCTGATCAACCCCGATCCGGCCTTCGTGCCCAAGTTGCTGGGCCCACTGCTGATGGGCGACGGTATCCATCTGGTCAAGGGCTACTATCGCCGTCCGCTGCGGACCAGTGGAACCGAGGACGCCAACGGCGGTGGACGTGTCACCGAGCTCGTGGCCAGGCCGCTGCTCGCTGCGCTGCGACCGGAGTTGACCGGTGTCATTCAGCCCCTCGGCGGCGAGTACGCCGGTACCCGCGAGCTTCTGTCCGCGGTGCCGTTCGCACCCGGCTACGGAGTGGAGATTGGGCTGCTGCTCGATACCTACGACAGGCTCGGGCTGCGGGCGATAGGCCAGGTCAATCTGGGTGTACGCAAGCACCGCAATCGCCCGCTGGTCGAACTCGGGGCAATGAGCAGACAGATCGTCGGGACCATGCTCAATCGGTGCGGGATGGTCGACTCCGGGGCCGGTCTGATGCAGTTCCGCGTCGACGGTGACTCGTTCGAGCCGTTCTCGACCGAGGTGTCGCTGCAGGACCGACCGGCGATGAACTCGCTGACCTAGCGTGTCGGACGGTCTGACAAGATCGTGGCATGTTGACGCTGCTGATCTACGTCGTCGTCATCGCCGTCGTCGCCGCTGCACTGTTCTTCGTGGCATCGGTGGTGTTCGGTCGCGGTGAGGAACTGGGCCCGTTGCCCGAGGGAACCACCGCGACCGTGCTCCCCGCCGAGGGCGTCACCGGAGCCGACGTGAACTCGCTGAAGTTCCAGCAGACCCTGCGGGGATACAAGCCCAGCGAGGTCGATTGGGCGCTCGAGCGACTCGGCGGCGAAATAGACATGCTGCGGTCGCGACTGTCCGCGGCACAGCAGTCGCAGGACACCATCACCCCGTCCCCGGTCGAGGCAGGACCGGACGAGCGGTGAGCGCGGTCGCCGGACCGGACGGTCGTCTGCGCTGCCCCTGGGGTGCCACCGACGACGACGTGTATCGCAACTATCACGACGTCGAATGGGGGCAGCCGCTGCACGGCCGCAACGAGCTTTACGAGCGGCTCTGTCTCGAAGCGTTCCAGTCGGGCCTGTCGTGGATCACGATCCTGCGCAAGCGTGACAGTTTCCGCACCGCCTTCGCCGGTTTCGATCCGGAGCTGGTGGCCCGGTTCGGCGAGGCCGATGTCGAACGACTGATGAACGACGCGTCCATCGTGCGCAATCGGCTCAAGATCGACGCAGCGGTGAGCAACGCGCGCGCCATCGTCGATCTCGAGGACACGGACCTCGACTCCTTGCTGTGGTCTTTCGCGCCCCAACCCAGGTCGGCTCGCCTGACGGAGTTCTCCGATGTGCCCGGCTCGACCCCGGAATCGACGGCTCTGGCCAAGGAACTGAAGCGGCGGGGCCTGCGGTTCGTAGGTCCGACAACCGCCTACGCCTTGATGCAGGCCACCGGAATGGTCGACGATCACCTGTCGGGGTGCTGGGTGCAGGTCGCGAATACCGACTCCGTTTCCCGGTATCGACGGCGATAGGGAAGAATAGGTGTCAACACCCGTCGCCCCGCGACGAATTTATCTTTTAGGCCTAGGCGCCGAGCTGGTGGGCGCAGATCTGGAGGGAGCAGAGGATGGCGGCGATGAAGCCCCGGACCGGGGACGGTCCCCTCGAAGCAACCAAAGAGGGACGAGGAATCGTCATGCGTGTCCCGCTCGAGGGGGGCGGCCGTTTGGTCGTCGAATTGACCCCTGACGAGGCCGCGGCACTCGGTGACGAATTGAAGGGTGTCACCGGCTGATAGCTCTGTCGATCGATCATCGCTCAGCCCCGCTCGCCGCCACGGCAAGCGGGGCTTTGTGTTGTCTCGACGAGTGTGGGTGCTTTCGATGTGAGAGGGGTGTTCGGTGCTGACCGACGTCGTCGACGCGTTGGTGTGCCCGCAGTGTCGAGCACGCGAGCTCGACTCGGGGCTCGGTGTGGGCGACACCGATCGAACGCTGTGGTGCGATCGAGGGCATTCGTTCGATGTCGCCCGGCAGGGCTACGTCAGTTTGCTCACCGGCGACGGTGGCAAGTTCAGCGGCGACTCGGCCGAGATGATCGCGGCGCGTGAGGTGTTCCTGGGGGAGGGGCATTTCGATCCGATCGCGGCAGCGGTCTCGGCGGGTGTCCCGGAGGGCAGTGACGTCGTGCTCGACGTCGGGGTCGGCACCGGTCACTACCTCGCGGCTGTGCTCGACGCCCACGCCGATGCGCGGGGGATAGGCGTCGACGTGTCGAAGTTCGCGGCCAGGCGTGCCGCACGGTCCCATCCGCGGCTGGGGTCCGTGGTCGCGGACATCTGGAGTGGCCTACCTGTGCGGTCGGGCGCACTGTCCGCGGTGACGTGCGTGTTCGCGCCGCGCAACGCCGGTGAACTGAATCGAGTCCTCGTCGACGACGGCGTGTTGGTGATCGTCACACCCACGTCGCGACACCAGCGTGAGTTGCGTGGACCGCTGGGTCTCATCGGCGTCGAGGAAGACAAGACACGTCGCCTCGGCGAATCGCTGTCCGGTCTGTTCGAGCCGGTGGCCGAATCCCCGCTCGAGTACTCGATGATGCTCTCGCGCAACGACATCGACGCGCTGATCGGCATGGGGCCGTCGGCGCGGCACGGCGACCCCGTTGCTCGGGCAGCTGCGCTGGCGCAGTTTCCCGACACCACCGAGGTCACCGCGTCGGTGACGGTGTCGATCTATCGAGCGACGAATCAGCCGCGCCGCGCCAGCGCGTCGTTGTAGACGGCGAGAGTCTGCTTCGCGATCGATGCCCAGGAGAATTCGGCGACCGCTCGCTCGCGGCCGGCCTTGCCCATCGCTTCCGCGAGTGCGGGGTCGAGGGCTACCTCGTTGACGGTGTCCGCCAGGTTCCGCTCGAAGGCATCGGGTTCGTAGGAGTTGTAATGCACCAGGCGACCGGTGCGGCCCTCGTCGACGACCTCGGGGATGCCGCCGACATCCGACGCCACGACCGCGGTTTCGCAGGCCATCGCCTCGAGATTGACGATGCCGAGTGGCTCGTACACCGATGGGCAGACGAACACAGCTGCGGCAGAGAGAATCTCGCGAATCTTGTCGGTGGGCAGCATGTCCTTGACCCAGAACACGCCGCTGCGCTGCTGGGCCAGCAACGCCACCGCTCGCTCGGTTTCCGCGGCGATCTCCGGAGTGTCGGGTGCGCCCGCGCACAGTACGAGCTGGATCGACGGATCGAAGTGGTGGGCGGCAGCAATCAGGTGACCCACACCCTTCTGCCGGGTGATGCGGCCGACGAACGCGACGATCGGCTTGTTCGGATCCACCCCGATCTCGTCCAGAGTCGCAGTGCCGTGATCTGCGAACCACCGCTCGGTGTCGATCCCGTTGCGCACCACGTGGACTCGACTCGGGTCGAGGCGCGGATAGGCGTCGAGCACGTCTTTTGCCATGCCCTCGCTGACGGCGATGACGGCGTCGGCGTACTCCACTGCATTCTTTTCCGACCACGACGAGATGCGGTAGCCGCCGCCGAGTTGCTCGGCCTTCCACGGCCGTCGCGGTTCGAGCGAGTGCGCGGTGAGGATGTGCGGAACTCCGTACAGTTCTGCCGCGAGGTGGCCGGCGAGGCCGGTGTACCAGGTGTGCGAATGCACCACGTCCGCACCCGCTGCCGCGTTGGCCATCCGCAGCTCGGCCGACAGCGTTGTCAAGGCAGCGTTGGCACCGGCGAGTGCAGGATCGGGGTCGTGCACCTGTGCGGTGTCGCGCGGGGCTCCCATGCAGTGGATGTCGACGTCGCACAGCGACTTCAGCTGCGCGGTCAACTCCGTGACATGAACTCCTGCGCCACCGTAGATCTCCGGCGGGTATTCCTTGGTCATCATCGCTACTCGCACGTGAACGAACCTACATTCCCCGGCAGTTGTGCGTGTACTGGTAGCAAGGTTCTCTCGGTGCGGATAGGTTGAGTGGGTGAGGACACAACCGCACGTACTAGGGATTGTGCTTGCCGGCGGAGAGGGTAAGCGCCTTTACCCGATGACCGCGGACCGAGCCAAGCCAGCCGTTCCCTTCGGGGGCGCCTACCGACTCATCGACTTCGTGCTGAGCAATCTCGTCAACGCCGGTTACCTCCGGCTCTGCGTGCTCACCCAGTACAAGTCCCATTCACTGGATCGCCACATCTCGCAGACGTGGCGACTGTCCGGATTCGCCGGGGAGTACATCACTCCGGTCCCGGCACAGCAACGTCTCGGGCCTCGGTGGTACACCGGCAGCGCCGATGCCATCTTCCAGTCGCTGAACCTGGTGTACGACGAGGACCCCGAGTACATCGTGGTCTTCGGAGCCGACCACGTGTACCGGATGGATCCGGAGCAGATGGTGCAGCAGCACATCGACTCCGGTGCGGGCGTCACCGTGGCCGGGATCCGCGTTCCGCGCAGCGAGGCATTTGCGTTCGGCTGCATCGACTCCGACTCCGACGGCAAGATCACCCAATTTCTCGAGAAGCCGGCTCAACCGCCCGGCACCCCCGACGACCCCGACGTCACGTACGCGTCGATGGGCAACTACGTGTTCACCACCAAGGTTCTCGTCGACGCCATCAAGGCCGATTCCGAGAACGTCGACTCCGACCACGACATGGGCGGTGACATCATTCCGGCACTCGTCGAGGCCGGCGTCGCCTCGGTGTACGACTTCAACGACAACGTCGTTCCCGGTGCCACCGAACGCGACCGCGGCTACTGGCGAGACGTGGGCACCATCGACGCCTTCTACGACGCCCACATGGATCTGGTGTCGGTGCACCCCATCTTCAACCTCTACAACCGCCGCTGGCCCATTCGTGGATCGGCCGAGAACCTGCCGCCCGCCAAGTTCGTCCAGGGCGGCTTGGCTCAGGAATCGGTGGTCGGTGCCGGCTGCATCCTGTCGGCTGCCACCGTCCGCAACTCGGTACTCAGCTCCAACGTCATGATCGACAGTGGCGCGACCGTCGAGGGCAGCGTCCTGATGCCCGGCGTCCGGATCGGCAAGGGTGCCGTCGTTCGGCATGCGATTCTCGACAAGAACGTCGTCGTCGGTGACGGCGAGATCGTCGGCGTCGACCACGAACGCGATCGCGAGCGCTTCAACGTCAGCGCCGGGGGAGTCGTCTCCGTCGGCAAGGGCGTCTGGATCTGAGTGCCTGCGGCAGTGGTGCGGTCAGGTGCCGTAGAGGGCACATAACCGCACCACTGCCGTAGGCACCTACGCTCTGGACGCGCAGATCAACCCGTCACCCAGAGGCAGTAGTACCGTCGTCAGGCGCTCGTCCTCGGCGATGGCCCTGGCTGCGGATCGAACGGCCACTGCGGTCGCGTCGCGCTGAGTCGGGTCGGCCACGCGTCCACCCAGTAACGCGTTGTGCAGCACCAGAACTCCGCCGGGGCGCAGGAGTCGAACACTCTCGGCGACGAAGTGCGGATGGTCGGCAGGGCTGGCATCGATGAACACCAAGTCGTAGGTGTCATCGGCCAGTCGGGGGAGCACGTCGAGGGCCCAGCCGTTGATCAGCCGGGTACGCGAAGGCGCAATTCCACCCGCGCGGAACGCCTCTCGGGCCGCGCGCTGATGCTCCGGCTCGGTGTCGATGGTGGTGAGAACGCCGTCCGCGCGCATCCCGTCGAGCAACCACAGACCGCTGATCCCTGCGCCGGTGCCGATTTCGACGACCGTCTTCGCACCGAGCATCTGGGTGAAGATGGACAGAATTGCGCCGACCGACGGTGGAACCGGGGCGGCACCGAGGTCGACGGCTCGCTCTCTGGCTGCGATGAGAACCTCGTCCTCCTGAGCGGAGTCTTCGGCGTAGGCGAGCATCTTCTCGGCGTTGGTCGGCACGACCCGAGGCTATCGTGCCCCGGGCACAATCTCACGCACACATTCTCAGGTGCGCCTCAGGTGATTCATACCGGACCCACACGCGGGTCCGTCAGGCTGTGGAGGAATCGAAGGTCCGTCTCGATTGCGAAGTGTGAGCTGGAACATCCGAGGGTAGTCGTCGGTTGAATCAGAAGGACGTACGCAGTCCTGAGCAGGAGGATCCAACTATTTACAAGATCAACGGCGATCGCGACACCGCGCGTCTACCCGAGTCCGTACCCACGCCCGACGATCTCAGCGGCACCGCAGTGTTCGATGCGACCGGCGAGGACTCCACCATGCCGTCCTGGGACGAATTGGTTCGCGAACACGGCGACCGCGTCTACCGACTGGCTTACCGGCTGTCCGGCAACGCCCAGGATGCCGAGGACCTGACGCAGGACACCTTCATCAGGGTGTTCCGCTCCCTCTCCAACTACCAGCCCGGCACCTTCGAGGGCTGGTTGCACCGCATCACCACCAACTTGTTCCTGGACATGGTTCGTCGCCGCAGCCGCATCCGTATGGAAGCCCTCCCCGAGGACTACGACCGCGTCCCCTCCGACCGGCCCAACCCCGAGCAGATCTACCACGACGCGCGCCTCGACCCCGATCTGCAGTCCGCACTCGACTCGCTGGCACCGGAGTTCCGTGCCGCAATCGTGCTGTGCGACATCGAAGGACTGTCCTACGAGGAGATCGGTGCGACACTGGGCGTCAAGCTCGGAACGGTTCGCAGCCGCATTCACCGTGGACGCCAGGCGCTACGCGAGTACCTTCGAGTGCACGGGAAGGTCGACTCAGGTCACGCAAGTGTCCACTAGCTACGAGGAGGGTTGGATGACGCAGGCGCGCAAGCGAAGGCAATTCAGCTCCACCGAACATCTGGCCAGTGAAGCCGTCGCGGCGTACGTGGACGGTGAACTGCGGATGCCCGCCTACCTCCGTGCTGCTCAACACCTGTCCGAGTGCCCGGAATGCGCCGCCGAGGTCGAAGCCCAGCAGCAGGCCCGCAAGGCGTTGCGCGGGGCGGGTGAGCTGTCCATGCCACACTCGCTGCTCGGGTTGCTCAGTCAGATTCCGTCCTGCGCAGGCGAGGACCGGCCGGCCCACACGAAGCGATCGTTCATGTCGGCTGTCGCCGACGTCCGTCGTCGCCGACGCTGACTGCATCGCGATCCACGCGACGACTTCTCACCTGCATCGAGCCGAGCCGACCGCTCGAGTGATACTGAACTCTCACACCGACGTATGCGAGGGGTAACCGGACGCGTGACATCGAATTCGACCAGCACCGAGACGACCGGCACCGACCCGTCGGAGACCGAGCCCGACGGTATCGGTCCGGAAGGTCCACGGTTGCCACCGCGTCCGGTGTATCGACCGTCCGTCGATCCGGTGTCGGCATCGGTATTCGGACGCCCCGACAACGTCGACGGTTCGTTCTCCGAGCGCAGGCCCGGTGAGGAACTGCCGTCGCGCGTCTCGGTGCGGCCTCCCGATCCCATTCTCGCCGAGGCATTCGGACGTCCGGACGACACCGAGGAATCGCTGCAACGTGATCCGAACGCCGAGACCGACAGCGACACCGCTCCGTCGGCTCCGGCCGATCCGTGGCGCGACCCCACCGCTCGGGTGTCCCTCGGCAGCGCGGCGCTCGACACGCCGCCCCCGCCCGTTCTCCCGCCGGGCACCAAGCTCGGTGTGCGCGATGTGCTGTTCGGCCGATCGGTGTCCGTCCGAGCCCTCGTGGTGCTCGGTGTTCTCGCTCTCGTCATCGGGTTGGTCGGCGGCCTCTTCGGTCGCCTCACCGCCGAGGTGACCGGCGCGTTGACCAGCCAGAAAGTGACACTGACCCAGTCCAGCGGCGACGACATCCCGCGCGGGCAGATCAGCAACGTCGCCGACGCCGTCCTGCCGTCCGTCGTGTCGATCCAGGTGACGCTCGGCGAGACCGGCGGCACCGGCTCGGGCGTCGTCATCGCAGGTGAGGGTTACATCGTGACGAACAATCACGTGATCTCGCTGGCCGCATCCGACCCGGAGAACTCGACGTTGGAAGTGACGTTCTCCGACGGCACCAAGGTGCCGGCCGACATCGTCGGCCGCGACACCAAGACCGACCTCGCGGTCCTCAAGACCGATGTCGGCAACCTGACCGTCGCCGAACTCGGTCGTTCCGAGGACGTTCGCGTCGGGCAGGACGTGATCGCCGTCGGCTCACCGCTGGGATTGAACAAGACCGTCACGTCCGGCATCGTCAGCGCGCTCGACCGACCCGTCGCCCTGTCGGGTGAAGGCACCGACACCGACGCCGTCATCGACGCCGTGCAGACCGACGCTGCCATCAACCCCGGCAACTCCGGTGGCCCGCTCATCGACTTCGAGGGCCGGGTGATCGGCATCAACTCGGCGATCCGCAGCGAGAGCGGCGGATCGGTGGGCCTCGGCTTCGCGATCCCGGTCGACGAGGTCTTCGAGGTGACGCAGTCGTTGATCCGAGACGGCGTCATGCGGCACCCGGATATCGGCATCAACGCTCGCTCGGTCATCAACGACACCTCCGCCGGCGCGGAGGTCGCCAACGTCCGCGCCGACGGGCCTGCCCAGCGGGCCGGAATCGTGGAAGGCGACGTCATCACCAAGGTCGGCGATCGCACGGTGGGCGACGCCGACGAGTTGGTCGTTGCCGTGCAGGCCACCACGATCGGTGAGTCGGTTCCGGTGCAGCTCGTCCGCTCGGGACGGCTGGTGGACCTCTCCGTCACGCCGGTTTCGGACTGACGACGTAGGCTGACAGACGTGTTCGGCAACATCGGTTGGGGAGAGCTCGTCATTCTCCTCGTAGCAGCTCTCGTCATCCTCGGCCCGGATCGCCTTCCTGGCGCGATCAGCTGGGTGTCCAAGTCGATTCGGCAGGTCAAGGACTACGCCAACGGTGCCAGCCAGCAGCTCAAGGACGAGCTCGGCACCGATTTCGAGGACTTGCGCAAGCCGCTCGCGGACCTCAACCAACTCCGAGGCATGACCCCGCGGGCAGTGATCACCAAACACCTGCTCGACGGCGACGACTCGGTCTTCAAGAATCCCCTCGACGACACCTTCAAGGGCAAGCCCTTCGACGCCAAGCCGAAGAATTCAGGCGGCCCGACGCCTCAGAACGGCGTGTCCTCGGGCGGTGCGTCCGGCAACACCGTGTCGATGAGCAAGAACGAGCCGAAGCTGTCGGCGGGCGATACTCCACCGATCGACGCGGACGCGACGTAGTTCCACCCGCCCCACCCCGTCCGGACCCCGCCCCTCGTTCTCGTCAATGGACCACTGCACACGTCTGAGCGGTGCAACGGTCCATTCACGCAGTCATGGGTCCGACGTGAATGGACCACTGCACACGTCTGATCGGTGCAATGGTCCATTGACGCGGCAGGGGAAGCGGGCGACGCCGCCCGCCTAGAGTTTGCGCGCCGAGTCGATGCCGAGTGACATTCCGACCAGACCGCGCTCGCGCACTGCCAGTTTTGCAGCCACGGCCTCCAGTGCCTGAGCCGCGGGCGATTCCGGATTGCTCAGCACGATGGGAGTCCCGGCGTCACCGCCTTCTCGGACGGCGGTGTCGAGGGGGATCTGGCCCAGCAGAGGAACGCTCGCACCCACGGCCTTGGTCAGTCGATCCGATACGTCCTGACCGCCACCGGACCCGAAGATGTCCATGCGGGTGCCGTCGGGCAGCTCGAGCCACGACATGTTCTCCACGACGCCTGCCACGCGCTGCCGAGTCTGCAGAGCAATTGCCCCCGCGCGTTCGGCCACCTCTGCCGCAGCTTGCTGTGGCGTGGTGACCACGAGGATCTCGGCACTCGGAATGAGCTGTGCGACAGAGATTGCCACGTCGCCGGTGCCCGGCGGGAGGTCGAGCAGCAGTACGTCCAGGTCGCCCCAGAAGACATCGGCGAGGAACTGCTGCAACGCGCGGTGCAGCATCGGCCCGCGCCACACGACCGGGGTGTTTCCCTGTGTGAACTGGGCGATGGAGATGAACTTCACGCCGTGTGCCTGGGGCGGCATGATCATCTTCTCGACCTGCGTTGGCTTGGCGTCGTTGCCGAGCATCCGGGGCACGGAGTGACCGTAGATGTCGGCGTCGAGCACGCCGACCGACAGTCCACGAGCGGTCAGTGATGCGGCCAGATTGACCGTCACGCTGGACTTGCCCACGCCCCCCTTGCCCGACGCCACCGCGTACACGCGCGTTAGGGATCCGGGTTGCGCGAAGGGAATGATCGGCTCTGCGGAGTCGCCGCGCAGCGACTTGCGGAGTTCGGTGCGCTGCTCGTCGTTCATCACGTCGAGTTCGACCGTCACCGTGCCGACGCCCGCGACGTCGGCGACCGCGTTCTTGACGCGGTCGCTGATCTCGGTCTTCATCGGGCAGCCGGACGTCGTGAGGTAGATACCGACCCCGACGGCTCCGTCGTCGGCGATGTCGATGCTCTTGACCATCCCCAGATCGGTGATGGGTTTGCGGATCTCGGGATCGATCACCTTCGTGAGCGCGGTCCGAACGTCGGATTCGGTCAGTACAGCCATTACCTCATGCTAGGCGGTGGGCACTGCGTCGATGGACAGCAGGGCAGCCGGACACCTGATCAGTGAATGCGTGGTAGCTGGTCCGAGGTCGGGATGATGCCGGTGGCGTATCCGGCCGACCATGCGAGCACGTTCGCAACGTAGGCCATCGAGTTGTTGTAGCGCAGGATCGCCTTGGTGGTCGATCCGAGGTCGCGCATATCGGTCCCGTTGTCGCAGAGATACATGCCGGTGGCCAGCGCAGCGTCGTAGAGGTTCTGCGGGTCGGAGACGCCGTCGCCGTTGCCGTCTGCGTGGTAGAGGTTCCACGTCGAGGGCAGGAACTGCATCGGTCCGACTGCGCGGTCGTATTCGGCGTCACCGTCGAGTGCGCCGCCGTCGGTGTCACGAATCACCTGGTTTCCGGCCAGGGTGCCGTTCAGGCGCGGGCCGAGGATGGGCTCGTGCAGCTCGCCCGAGTCGTCGACCTTTCCGTTGTTGGCATGGGTGGACTCGACGCGGCCGATTCCGGCGATGACGGTCCAGCTGATGCCGCAGCCGGGTTGCTGCTGGGCCAGGATTTGCTCGGCGTTCTTGTAGGCGGAGACGTTGACCACCGGAATCGCGATGGGGCTCACCGCGAGGTTGGTGGGGAGCTCGGGTGTGGGCGGGGTCACCGGGGCCGGTGCTGGGACCGGAGCGGGCACCGGCAACTCGGCCTGAGCCACCGGCTGCGCTTGCTGGTCCAGGGCGATGGGCTGCGGAGTCTCGACGACCGAGTTCGATTCCTGCGCGGCCGGAGCCGTCTCGGTGCTGACGAACGGAATGTATTCGGTGGCTCCGGCGCTGGTGGCGGCAGTGACGAGTCCTGCGGGGACGAGTCCTGCCAGAGCAATCACCGAGTTCCGTCGGACCTTGGAATTCGATGCTTTTCTGTGACGACCCACGCGTGCTGTACCTCCTGATTTCCCCGGATGACAACCGGGGCCCGACCTGATGACCGGGATCGAGGGTACCTGATTCGAGACTGTTCCGTTATCGGGCCGTTACCAGGCGCGGAGGCCCGTCTAGTGCAGATCGGTGTCGCTCGACGCGTCGTCGGCCACGCGTGCTGCTGCCTTCTTCCGTGCTTTCTTCGGAATCGCCACGGGCTGCCCGGTCGCCTGCTCGAGTAGCGCCTTGATCTCGTCGAGTTCGCGACGCAGGTAATCGCGGGTTGCGACCTCTCCGACGGCGATGCGCAGTGCTGCGAGTTCGCGGGCGAGGAACTCGGTGTCGGCTTTCGTCTGTTGCGCGCGAGATCGGTCCTCCTCGAGCGAGACGCGGTCGCGGTCGTCCTGCCGATTCTGGGCCAGCAGGATCAGCGGAGCCGCGTACGCGGCCTGGGTCGAGAACGCGAGGTTGAGCAGGATGAAGGGATACGGATCCCACTGCAGGTTGATGGCGACGACGTTGAGGAAGATCCAGACGATCACGATGGCGGTCTGGATCGCCAGGTAGCGACCGGTACCGAGGAACCTCGCGGCCTTCTCGCCCGACTTGCCCAGGTCGACGTCGAGGCTGACGTTGAACAACCGCGATCCACGCGGGGTGTCCATTCTCTGGCGTGCTGTTTCTTTCACTGTCCGGCCACTTCCTGATCTCGCCAGTCCTCGGGCAGCAGGTGATCGAGGACGTCGTCCACGGTCACGGCCCCGACCAGGTGGTCCTCGTCGTCGACCACAGGGCCGCAGACGAGGTTGTACGTCGCGAAGTACCGCGTCACGGCGGTGAGACTGTCGTCGGGGGACAAGCGCGGCAGAGCGCTGTCCACGACTCCGCCGACCAGGCTCGCCGGGGGTTCTCGCAGCAGCTGTTGCAGATGGACGCAGCCGAGGTACGGTCCGGTCGGTGTTGCGGTCGGGGGCCGGACCACGAACACCAGCGACGCCAGCGCGGGTGTCAGGTCGGGGTTACGTACCCGGGCGAGCGCCTCGGCCACCGTGGTCGACGCGGTGAGGATGACGGGCTCGGGTGTCATCAGGCCACCGGCGGTGTCGGGGGAGTGTTCGAGCAGGCGACGGACGGGTGCGGAATCCTCCGGATCCATCAGGCGGAGAAGCGATTCCGCCTCGGTCTCGGGCAGCTCGCCCAGCAGATCGGCAGCGTCGTCGGGGTCCATGGCCTCGAGCACGTCGGCACCACGGTCGACGCCGAGGTAGTGCATCAACTCCACCTGATCGTCGTCGGGCAGTTCCTGGACGACGTCGGCGAGGCGCTCGTCGTCGAGCGCCCGAGCGACTTCCATACGGCGCTTGACGGGCAGCTCGCGCATCGCGTTGGCCACATCGGCCGCGCGTAGGTCCTCGAACTGCATGAGCAGCTGCGCCACACCCTGATCGGGCATCGACAGCTCGTTCTGCGTGAGCCCCTGCACGTGCTGCCAGTCCACGACGTGGATCGCACCGCGTCGCGCCAGCCGTTGCCGCTGTTTGCGTACGGCGACCCTGGCCACCACCCAATCCCGCGTTCGGGTGAGCTCGACCCCCAGGTCGACGACGATCGAATCGACGTCGTGCAACTCGTCGAGCTCGGGGTCGTCGACGCGCACCTTGGAGTCGAGGATCTGGGCGAACACGAGAATCTCGTTCGCGCGCTGCGTGAATCGACGCAGACTGACGTTTCCGGTCGTGAGCTGAACCGAGTTGGGCTCGATACTGGTGACTCTGAGCATCGGTACGAAAATTCTTCGCCGAGTTGCCAATTCGACCACGAGGCCGAGGACTCGCGGTTGCGCTCTACCGACGCGCATCGAGATGACCACGTCGCGGACCCGGCCGATCGATTCGCCGTCGGGGCCCAGGACGCCCAGGCCGGCGAGCCTGGCCGCGAATACCTTGCTCAGTGCTGCCATGATGGCAAGGTTAGAGGCTTCGCAATACAGAATGTGAATCAGACAGGGGTTGTGCTTTCGTGAGTGCTTCGGGCATGCGTCGGTCGGTACTGGCCGTTCCGGGCAGTTCGGACAAGATGATCGCCAAGGCCAAGGGTCTCCCTGCCGACGCGATCTTTCTCGATCTCGAAGACGCCGTCGCGCCGATTGCGAAGGTCGAGGCACGGGCGCGCATCGTCGACGCCCTGAACTCCGACGGCTGGGGCGATCAGCTCAAGGTCGTACGCGTCAACGACTGGACGACCCAGTGGACGTACGGCGACGTCATCGATGTCGTCTCCGGTGCCGGACGCACTCTCGACGCCATCCTGCTGCCCAAGGTCGAGTGCGCCGCGCATGTGCAGGCGCTGGACCTACTGCTCACTCAGATCGAGAGGGAGCACGGACTCGACGTCGGCGCCATCGGAATCGAGCCGCAGATCGAGAGCGCGCGCAGTCTGCGCAACATCGACGAGATCGCGACCGCGAGCCCCCGGGTGCAAACCCTGGTGTTCGGTCCCGCGGATCTGATGGCCAGCGTGAACATGCGCACCCTCGTAGTCGGTGAGCAGCCGGTCGGATACGACACCGGCGACGCCTACCACCACATTCTGATGACCATTCTGCTCGCGGCCCGGACGCACGGCTTGCAGGCGATCGACGGGCCCTACCTGCAGATTCGCGATCTCGACGCCTTCCGACGGGCAGCGGGCCGCACGGCCGGTCTCGGTTTCGACGGCAAGTGGGTGCTGCACCCGACGCAGATCGAGGCGGCCAACGAGATCTTCGCGCCGCGTCAGGCCGATTACGACAAGGCCGAGATGATTCTCGACGCGTACGAGTTCCACACGTCCGCGGCAGGCGGTGGTCGCGGCGCGGTGATGCTCGACGACGAGATGATCGACGAGGCGAGTCGCAAGATGGCGCTCGTGGTCTCGGCGAAGGGGCGAGCGGCCGGAATGACGCGCACGACGGCCTTCGTCGCGCCCTCGTCCTGATCGAGCCGCCCGCGCTGTGAACCGGCACAACGGGTGTGCCGGGTGTCCGTTTCGGGGCACAATGGAGTCATGACCAATCCCCTCTCGCAGTCCGGCCGCCCGGGGCAGGGCCTGCCGACGCCGCCTTCCGGTTGGCCCATCGGCTCGTACCCCACCTACGCCGAGGCCCAGCGTGCCGTCGACTATCTGTCCGACGAAGAGTTCTCGGTACAGGACGTGACGATCGTCGGCGTCGATCTGATGCAGGTCGAACGCGTTCTCGGACGCCTCACGTGGCCCAAAGTGATTGGTGGAGGCATTGTTTCGGGCGCATGGCTCGGTGTGTTCCTCGGTCTGGTGCTCGGAATCTTCAGCGAGAACATCTTCGGAGCCCTGCTCATCGGCGTCGGCGGTGGCATCATCTTCGGTTTGATCTCGGCGTCCATTCCGTATGCGGCCACCAAGGGGCAGCGAGATTTCGCGTCGAGCATGCAGTTGGTCGCGGGCCGGTACGACGTCCTCTGTGAGCCCCGAACCGCGGAGAAAGCACGCGACCTGCTCGCCAAACTGTCGATCTGATCACACCTGGTGGACGACCAGGCAACCGACAGGTAACGGAATAGCCCCAAATCGCCCTCGATGCCAGTGAGTTCGGTTACGTTTCTTTCGTGCACGGCAGTCTCACCCAGTGTGCTGCGCGAGTAACTGAACGTACGGAGGCGGAAAGTGCCGAGACATCGTGGTCGTAGGCGTGGAAAAGCAACGAGGATAGGGGTGTTGGCAGCAGCGGCTCTGGTGACGAGTCCGTTGCTCGCAGCGTGTGGTTCGTCCGACAGTTCGGTTCCGGTTCTGAGTTTCTACACTGCCGCAGACGGCGCAGAGCAGTACGCCGCTGCGGCACAGGTGTGTTCGGACGCCTCGAACGGCCGATACCGCGTGGAGCAGAGAACTCTGCCCAAGAGCGCAAACGATCAGCGGCTCCAACTCGCGCGGCGTCTCGCCGGAAACGACAAGACGCTGGATCTGATGACGCTCGACGTGGTGTGGACGGCCGAATTCGCCGAGGCCGGATGGGCATTGCCCGTTCCCGAGGACCTGTCTGCGAAGCTGCGCGACGGTTCGACGCTCGAAGGCCCGCTCGCCACCGCGGAATGGCAGGACCAGCTGTACGCGGTTCCACTCAACTCCAACACGCAGTTGCTCTGGTACCGGCCGGACGAGGTGCCGGGTGGGGTGCCGCCGCAGACGTGGGATCAGCTGATCGACGTGGCCGAGGCCAACGCGGCCGAGGGTAAGCCGGGCCAGATCGGTGTTCAGGCCAAGCAGTACGAGGGCTTCATGGTCTGGTTCAACTCGCTGCTCGAGAGCGCGGGTGGTTCGGTCGTCGCCGAGGACGGAACGACGGTGACACTGAACGACACCCCCGAGCATCGCGCCGCCACCGAGAAGGCACTCGAGATCATCAAACGAGTGGCCACGGCCGACGGTCGAGATCCATCGGTCTCGCAGAGCGACGAGGCCACGGCCCGGCTCGGCATGGAATCCGGCCGGATGGCCTTCCAGGTCAACTACCCCTTCGTGTTGCCCGGTCTGAAGGAGAACGCCATCGCCGGTGCCGTCTCGTTCCTCGATCTGTCCGGTGTGCCTGCCGATCAGCAGGACGCGCGAATCGCCGAGGTCTTCCGTAGTGCTCCCTACCCGGAGGTCAATCCCGGTGAGCCCGCCAAGGTCACCATCGGTGGGTTCAACATCGGCGTCGCGAACACCACCCAGTACGAGGACCTCGCGTGGGAGGCCGTCGAGTGCCTCACCAACGAGGAGAACCAGCGCAACAACGCCGTCAACGGTGGTGTGCCGCCGGTGCTTGCACGCCTGTACGACGATCCGGAGTTCCAGGCCGTCTATCCCGCGTGGGAAGGGGTTCTCGGTTCCATCGAGTCGGCAGCCGTGCGGCCCGTTTCGCCTGCGTACCAGAGCATCTCGATTCTGCTGACCGATGCGCTCAACCCGCCGCAGGACATCGACCCGGTGGCCGACGTGGACAAGCTCGCAGATCTGGTCACCAAGGCCGTCAATTCCGAAGGGTTGATTCCATGAGTGCTCCTACCGAGTCGCAGCCTCAGTCGCAGCCCGCCGACAAGCAGGCTGCCCTGAAGAACGTCTCCGACGGCAAGAAGGCCGAACGTCGGCTGGGGCTGTTGCTCATCGCACCTGCCGCCCTGCTGATGATCGCGGTGACCGGATATCCGATCATCTACGCGTTCTGGCTCAGCCTGCAGAAGTACAACCTCGCTTTTCCCGAGGATCGTGAATTCGTCGGTGTCTCCAACTACGTGACGGTGCTCTCCGACGGTTACTGGTGGACGGCCTTCAGCGTCACGGCCGGCATCACGATCATCTCGGTGATCATCGAGTTCATCCTCGGCCTCGCGGTGGCTCTGGTCATGCACCGCACCATCTTCGGCCGTGGACTGGTGCGCACCGTGGTGCTCATTCCGTACGGCATCGTGACCGTCGCGGCGGCGTACAGCTGGTACTACGCATGGACCCCGGGTACCGGCTACCTTGCGAATCTGCTGCCCGACGGGAGTGCCCCGCTCACCGAGCAGTTCCCGTCCCTGGCCATCGTCGTGCTGGCCGAGGTGTGGAAGACGACGCCGTTCATGGCGCTGCTGTTGTTGGCAGGACTGGCGCTGGTGCCCGACGATCTGCTCAAGGCAGCCGAGGTCGACGGAGCAGGCGGGTGGACGAGGTTGATGCGCATCACGATCCCGTTGATGAAGCCGGCGATTCTCGTCGCGGTGCTCTTCCGCACCCTCGACGCGTTCCGCATCTTCGACAACATCTACGTCCTCACCCGAGGTAGCAACGAAACCGGATCGGTCTCGATCCTCGGTTACAACAATCTGTTCGGTGCGTTCAACCTCGGACTCGGGTCGGCGATCAGCATCCTGATCTTCTTCTGCGTCGCGATCATCGCGTTCGTGTTCATCAAGTTGTTCGGTGCATCGGCACCGGGATCCGACGACGGAGGCCGCAAGTAATGACCACTGTTACGCCTCGCAAGAAGGTCGGTTGGACGGTCGTCAACGTCCTCGTCCTGATCTACGCACTCGTACCGCTGCTGTGGATCATCAGTCTCTCGTTCAAGTCGACGGCGACCATCGCGGACGGCAAGTTCATCCCCACTTCGATCACCTTCGACAACTACAAGGGCATCTTCCAGACGAACCAGTTCACCTCGGCCCTGGTGAACTCCATCGGCATCGGTCTGATCACCACGGTGATCGCCGTGGTGATCGGCACGATGGCCGCGTATGCCGTTGCTCGCCTGGACTTTCCGGGCAAGAAGGCCCTCGTCGGTGCGGCACTGCTGATCGCGATGTTCCCCCAGATCTCGCTGGTGACACCGCTGTTCGACATCTCCCGCTCGCTGGGGCTGTTCGACACCTGGCCGGGACTGATCATTCCGTACATCACCTTCGCGTTGCCGTTGGCGATCTACACCCTGTCCGCGTTCTTCCGCGAGATTCCGTGGGAGCTGGAGAAGGCAGCGAAGATGGACGGCGCGACGCCCGCACAGGCGTTCCGCAAGGTCATCGCCCCGCTGGCCGCACCCGGCATCGTCACCGCCGCCATCCTGGTGTTCATCTTCGCCTGGAACGACCTGCTGCTCGCCATCTCGCTGACGGCGACGGAACGTTCGGTCACCGTCCCGGCGGCCATCTCGCAATTCACCGGTAGCTCTCAGTTCGAGGAGCCCACGGGATCGATCGCGGCGGCCGCCGTCGTCATCACGATCCCGATCATCATTTTTGTGCTCTTCTTCCAACGACGTATCGTGGCGGGCTTGACGTCCGGCGCAGTGAAGGGATAACCGTCATGGCCGAAATCGTTCTCGACAAAGTCACCAAGCTCTACCCCGACGGCGCAGCGGCGGTGAGCGACGTCGACATCACCATCGCCGACGGCGAGTTCATCATCCTCGTCGGGCCGTCCGGTTGCGGAAAGTCCACCACCCTCAACATGATCGCCGGTCTCGAGGACATCTCGTCCGGCGAGCTGCGCATCGCGGGGGAGCGCGTCAACGAGAAGGCACCGAAGGATCGCGACATCGCGATGGTGTTCCAGTCGTACGCGCTGTACCCGCACATGACGGTGCGGCAGAACATCGCCTTCCCGCTGACGCTCGCCAAGCTCTCGAAGTCGGAAATCAACAGCAAGGTCGAGGAGGCAGCCAAGATCCTCGATCTGAGCCAGCATCTCGACCGCAAGCCGGCGAATCTCTCCGGTGGTCAGCGTCAGCGAGTTGCCATGGGCCGCGCCATCGTTCGTACACCCAAGGCGTTCCTGATGGACGAGCCGCTGTCCAACCTCGACGCGAAGCTGCGCGTGCAGACCCGCGCCGAGATCTCGCGTCTGCAGAAGCGGCTCGGCACCACCACCGTGTACGTCACCCACGACCAGACCGAGGCCATGACCCTCGGCGATCGCGTCGTGGTGCTGCGGGGCGGATTGGTGCAGCAGATCGGTTCCCCACAGGAGCTCTACGACAAGCCGCGAAACCTGTTCGTGGGCGGCTTCATCGGATCGCCCTCGATGAACTTCGTTCCCGGACAGCTCACCTCGAACGGTGTCTCGACCGCGTTGGGCGATATCGACATCCCGCTCGAGCGGATGGATGCGATCAAGGCCAAGAACCCCGGCCGCGAGGTGGTCGTCGGCATCCGCCCCGAGCATTTCGAGGACGCGGCCCTGATCGACGGCTATCAGAAGATGAGCGGTGCCACCTTCACCGCCACCGTCGATGTGCTCGAGTCGATGGGCAGCGACAAGTACGTCTACTTCACCCTGAAGGGCGCACGCGTCGAATCCAGCGAACTGCAGGAACTCGCGGCCGATGCGGGCATCGCCGATCTCGGTGGCGCACAGGTGGTTGCGCGTCTGGCCGCCGAGTCCAAGGCCACCGAGGGCGGTCAGGTGGAACTGTGGTTCGACCCGGCGAAGATCTCGGTGTTCGACCAGGCCTCGGGTGCCAACCTGACGCTGTAGAGCGGCTGCGCCGCATGTGAACGGAACTTCGTAGTGGACTACGAAGTTTCGTTCACATGCTCGCTGCCTGCACCGACGACGACCGACTCGTGAGCCGCCGGAGTGCTCTTGATGGCCATCGCCACGAGCGCGACCACGAGGCAGGCCACCGCGCCTGCGGCGAAGGCTGCGGTGTAGACGCTCTCGCGGGCAACGACCGTCCCCTCGATGGTGAACATGGCGAGGACGGTGGTCAACGTGGCGCTCGCGATCGAGGTGCCGACTGTCCTGACGATCGAATTGACGCTGTTCGCCACGCCGGTGTCGGCGGCGCTGACTTCGGCCATCAGCAGGTTGGGCAGCGCCGCGAAGGCGAGGCTGACGAACATGTTGATGACGATGCCTGCGGTGATCAGCTGCCAGGTGTGATCGTGGGCCAGTGCCACGAAGGCGAACCCGATCAGCCCGATCATCGCTCCTGCGATCAGCACTCGGCGGGGCCCGAACGATCGGATGAGTCGACCGCTGATCACCGCCGCAACCACTCCCACCGCAGCACCGGGTAGCAGGTACACGACGCTCGCTTCGAGAACGTTGGCGGTGAAGCCGTAACCCGCGATGGCGCGTGGGGTCTGCACGAAGTACGAGCAGGCGAGAAAATTGACGAACATGCCGATGCCGACGAAGAGCGTGGCGACGTTGGTGGCCAACAGTGGACCGTGAGTGAGCATGCGGGGCGCGACGAGCGGTGCATCGATGCGCTTCTCGAAGATCCACCAGACCGTTCCCAACAGTGCGCCTGCGACAGCGCAGCCGATGGTGGCCACCGAACCCCAGCCCCACGTGCGGCCCTGGGTGAGGGCGAGGAACAGCAGCAGAAGAGTGCCGGCCAGGAGCACGGCACCCCACCAGTCGACGGATCCGCTGGCGTGTCGTGGTCGTACAGGCACGCCGAACCAGGCAATGGCGAGAGCGACGACGACGATGGCGACGGTGAGCCAGAACACGCGGTGGTAGTCGGCGCCGTCGGCCGTGAGCAGCCCCGTCAGCACCAGTCCGAATCCGCCGCCCACGCCGAGCGTGCCGGACAGGATTGCCATCGATCCGACCAGTTTCTCGCGCGGCATTTCGTCGCGCAACACGGCCAGAGCGATGGGGAAGAGGGCATACGAGACGCCCTGCAGGATACGGCCGACGAGCAGCCAGACGAGTGAATCGGTCAACGCTGCCAGCAGCGACCCGGCCAGCACGACGGTCAGGACGCCGACGAGAACGGGTCGTTTGCCGTGCAGGTCGGCGAGCCGGCCGATGACGGGGGTGGCGATGACCGCGGCGAGGAGATTGGCCGTCAGTACCCAGCCCGCTGCCGTGGTGCCGACGCCGAGCTGGGTACCGATGGTGCCCACGATGGGCACGACCATCGTCTGCAGGACAGCGAGAGTCATCACGATGAAGCAGAGTCCGGGCAGCAGCGTGCGGCGGGTGGACATGGAAGAGCTACCTCGTTACGTGTGAAAAACGATCCGAATCGAACACAAATGTTGAACGCATCTAAGTAATTATCGGCTACGGCTCGACCGTGGGGCTCGCGAGGGCGTAGTCCTACGGCCGGTTCGACGGGGTCATTGGCCCCGGTTGGGCTTCCCCAGCGCTTTCTGCCGGAGTTCGCTGACGATTTCGTCGTTCCAGACGTGTTCGCGTACCAGGCGGTAACGCTCCCGGCTCATCCACAGGTACGCCTCCGCGTCGGTGCGATCCTCGAGGATTTCGGCCGCGCGCACCATGCGCACCACCGGCAGGTACTCCTCACCGAACCAACGCCGCGCGACGGTACCGCGGTCGACGAATTCGCCGACCTCCTGCATCAACCGGAATCCCCACGCCTCCACCGATTCGCTCAGCTGGGCGTAGTCGAAGGGGTCGGTGACCTGTACGGCCTCGCGGGCCCGGCCCACCAACGGCACTCGACTGAGGAAGATGCGCCGGTGATCCTTGATCAGCAGGTCGCCGCGTCGAGTGATGCCCTCGGGTGAGATGCGCGTGATGATCTCGGTGACGACGGCATCGATCGACGTCCGGTGCATCGCGAAGGCGATGGAGACTCGGTGATGACCGTCGACGACGAAGTGCATCCCACCGATGCGGTAGACCTGGATCGGCGGCATCGCCTCGCCTCGGCGCTGAGCGGCCGCGAGTCGCTGCCAGCGTTCGCGGATACGCGCTGACGTCGGCCGGAAGAATCGATCGAAATCGCGCGTGCGATCGACACTTCCGACGATGGTGTCGACGCGGATGACCTGCAGGCCGAGGTGACGCTCGCCCACCTTGCCGAGGGCGGCGACCACCTCGTCGAACGGCAGAATGGTGTTGACGTCGTCGGGTTGACGCCGGAGCCACCCGACCAGCCGGGCGACGTCGGCGCGTCGGCGCTGGCGGGTGAAGTCGTTCTCCGCATCCGCGGCCGGAAATCCGGTGTCACGTGCCATGTCTGCGCCTCACGATCTTCGGTGCCTCGAAATCCGTTCTGCTGTCGCCCGGTTCGATCTCGAGAAGGGTGTATCCGACGGTGTTGATCACCGCGGCGTCGTGCAGGGTCAGATCGTCCGGGGTATGACCGTGCGGATGAATATGACCGTGCAACAACAACTGTGGGGAGAGTCGACGCGTCACCTCGTTCAGACAGTCGAAACCGATGTGCGCGGGGTCGGTGTCGTCGCCGACCCCGAGCGGTGGACTGTGGGTGAGCAGAATGTCGATGGGCCGAAGATCCTTGCGTACGGTGCGATGCCACGCGAACGTTCGGGTCAGGGTGCGTGAGCGCCGACGTTGCTGCCGTTGGGTCCACTGATTGGGCCCACCGTTGTAGCGGATGGACCCGCCGAGACCGGCGATCCGCAGACCGGCCGCGGAGACGATGCGACGGTCGACGTTGACGGCGCCGACCGGTCCGGGCCAGGTGGCGGGCAGCCCGGCGCGCATCCACCCCGCGCGCCCGGCCGAGTATCCGGTGAGGTCCGCGTCGTGGTTGCCCGGGACGAAGACGCACGGCGCGTTCAACGCGTCGGTGAGGTACTCGAGGTAGTCGAAGGGGAGGTCGCCCGCGCCGAGGATCAGGTCCACTGCGAGCGACTTCACCTGCGGACTCCACAGTGATTCGATCGTTTCGTCGGCAACTGCGAGAACGGAGACCACGGGTACGACGGTACCCACCTCCGGTGCGGGGGCACCTCCGAACGGACTTCTCGGGCATCGGTGGTGTTGGATGGGTCAGGTGAGCGACAGTGTCATTACAGCGGTACGCGCACATCTGGTGACCGAAATCGGCGACGAGAACCCGTCGTCGGCGTCGGTGACGTTCCTCGGCCTCGAGTCGCTGGACGTCCTGAGATTCGGCGCGGACTCCGACGTGGTCCGGTACGTCAGTCTCGGCTGTTCTCGGCACCCCATGGCCGACCCCAACGAACTCGTTGCCGATCCCTCGCGGGGCCCCCGTGCAGAACTGGTGCTGACACTTCGCGGTGGGGCAGGCGTGGCGTCGGGCGTGCACAAGTCCTTGGCCGTGCTCGCCGCGTCACCCGCGGTGGAGGGCGTCGTGCTCGTCGAGGATGCGCTGCTCGATCTGGGTGAGCCGCTGTGGACCAACGCGCCGTTCACTGCCGTGCTGCTCGGTGACAGTGATATCGCGGATCTGACTCTGCCCGAGCCCTACGATCCGGTTCGCTTTCTGGCTGCCGTGCCTCTCACCGGCACCGAGGCGGCCTGGGTGCGGTTGCGCGGCGCGGACGCGCTGCGCGAGGCGTGGACGGAAGCGGGAATCGACGTGCGCGATCCCAACCGGTCCGCAGCCAGCCTCTGATCCGCCCCTACTGCGCGTAGGACGCCAACTCGGGTTCGGCGTCCACCGAGTCGTTCTCGAAATGCTGGGGAACGCCGAGGCCGTAGGCGAATCCGGTGATCGACGATTCCAGCGTGTAGCGCAGCTGGGGCATCGTCGTGGTGAAGCACAGGTTCTTCGAAATGCGTTTCTGCACAGCGGGTCCGTCGTGGGCGAGTGCGTCGAGCACGATGTTGTACGCGACGTTGTCACCGAGAATGCCGAAGTGTTCGACCGGTCGTAGTGGGCAGATGTCCTGCACGGCGATGTTCGACGCTCCGGCAAGGGTGCTCGCGCGCGGTTGCGGATAGATCAACTCGTCGAATTGCGTGTAGATCGAGGTGTAGCCCGGCCCGTCCGGCAACGGACGCGCCGCCAACGCGGTGAGGAACTTCGATCCGGTGGCGATCTGCCAGTTCGCCGGCGGGCACTCCTGCGCGTCGTCACATCCCGACCGTGCCGAGTCGGTGCCGTTGTACGGGGTGGCGAGCGAGATGAAATCCGACACCAGCGCGGGCAGATCCGGCCAGAACGTCAACGCCCACAGCTCGTCCAGTGGGCCGTGCTGGTGACCCATCATGACCACCTGGCGACCGCTGTCGGCCGCCATCGTTCGAACCGCATGTACGACGTATTGGGCGGCGATCTGCAGGTCGCCGTACCCCTCGTCGGGGAAGGACAGGCTGCACACCGGTATCCCTGCAGCGGGCAGTGATCGAAGATAGTTCCAGCCGAAGGATTGCTGATCGGTGGCGAAGGCCGGGGTGAGGAGGACCGGATCGCGGGTGGCGTCGCGCAGATCGGTGGTGCACGTGAGGGCCTTGTCCAGTTCGGCCGCCGCGACGGTCAGCGGCGGGCCGACGGCCGCCTGCCCTGGTCCGGAACCGGTCTCGGCCGATGCTGCCGCCGGGGTGAACGAGCAGAGTGCGGCGACGGCCGAGGCCACCGCCAGAGCGCGGATCTTCATCGTTACCTTCCGAAATGAACTGCACGTCTTGTGCAGTGTCATCCGGTGAGGGCCGGGGGGCTCAACACCCGTGGAGCTTCGGGGGAATCGCCAACAATCGCGTCCGCACGTTGGACGATGTCCAATTTCCGAACGTTGCTAGAGCCAGTCGTTCTTGTGGAACGTGCGCCACAATCCGATACAGACGCACAACACGACCGCGACCATCAGGTGGTAGCCGTACGTCCAGTGCAGTTCGGGCATGTTGTCGAAGTTCATCCCGTAGATGCCCGCGACCATCGTCGGCACAGCGGCGATCGCCACCCACGCCGAGATCTTGCGCATGTCCAGGTTCTGCTGCATGGTCACACGCGCCAGCGCGGCGTCGACGAGTGAGCTGAGCACCTCGTCGTACTCGGAGATGCGCTCGGCAACCGTCGTGTGATGGTCCTGTACGTCGCGCAGATAGCGCCGCACGGCTTTGGGGACGCTCGGCTCCTGCACCAGCCGCGCCAGCGGCGTCGACAGTGGTGTCACCGACCGGCGAAGCTCCACCACCTCCCGCTTGAGGAGATAGATGTTCTCGATGGGCACGTGGTGGTGCGGCGAGAACACCTCCTCCTCCATCCCGTCTACGTCTCGCTCGATCGATTCGGTCACCGCGAGATACTCGTCGACCACGTGGTCTGCCACCGCGTGCAGCACCGCCGACGGTCCGAGCGCGAGTTGTTCGGAGTTCGCTTCGAGACGCTGACGCACGCCGGCCAACCCGGAATGCTCACCGTGCCGGACGGTGATGACGAAGTCACGGCCGACCATCACCATGATCTCGCCGCTCTCGACGATCTCGTTGGCGGTCGTCACCGACTCGTGCTCGACGTACTTCACCGTGCGCAGCACCAGGAACGCGACGTCGTCGTAGCGCTCGAGTTTTGGCCTCTGGTGGGCGTGCACGGTGTCCTCGACCATCAGCTCGTGCAGCCCGTAGCACTGAGCGATGGCACTCATCTGGTGTTCGTCGGGCGCGTGCAGACCGACCCACACGAATCCCTCGCCGCGGGCCCGCACCTCTGCGATGGCCGAGGTGTGGGTGAATCTGCCGGGCAGCCGGGCGCCGTCGACATAGACCGCGCAGTCGACGATCGCGCGGGCCGTGGGCACCGGAATTCGCGGTGTCGGCTCGTGATCTGCCTTGGCGGTACGTCGATGCAGTGAGGGCAGCGACGGGCGAGGGGGAAGGGACGGCATGGCGGGCAATCGTACGCCAGCAAAACGACGAGAGAGTGGGCCTGAAACACTGTGCAGGTGCTCATCGATCTCCACACCCACTCGACGGCGTCCGACGGCACCGACAGCCCGGCCGAGCTGGTCCGCGCCGCAGCCGAAGCGGGACTGTCGGTGGTGGCTCTGACCGACCACGACACCACCGCGGGCTGGGACGAGGCTGCCTCTGCGCTGCCGTCCGGACTGACGCTCGTGCGCGGTATGGAACTCTCCTGCAGTGGACGAGGCGAGGACGGCGAGCCGGTTCCGGTGCACCTGCTCGCGTACCTGTTCGACCCGGCGAACGAGGCATTCGCCGGGGAGCGCGCTCGTCTACGGAGCGAGCGGGTGACGAGGTTGCGTGCCATTGCCGAGAAGATGGCGGCGGACGGTTTGCCCATCGACCCCGACGCGGTGCTGGCCTCGGCCGGGGAGGCGGCCGGGCGACCGCACCTGGGCCGTGCGCTGATCGACGCCGGGTACGTTCCGAACATGGACGCTGCGTTCGCCGGTCCGTTGGCGACCAGCGGCAAGTACTACGTCGAGAAGGTCGACACCCCCCTCGAGGTCGCGGTGGACATGATCGCCGCGGCGGGCGGTGTCAGTGTGCTCGCGCACGCAAGAGCTCGTGCCCGCGGCCGCATCCTCGACCTCGATCACATTCGCGAACTGGCAGCTCGCGGTCTCGGCGGAGTGGAAGTGCACCACATGGATCACTCGCCGGAGGACACCGCGGTGATGGCCGATCTCGCCGAGGAGCTGGATCTGATCGTCACCGGATCCTCGGATTACCACGGAACCAACAAGACGGTGAAGCTGGGCGAATACACCACCGCCCCGGAGCACTACGACCGACTGGTTGCGGCGGCCCGCCCATGACATTCGACGTGACGCTCTACCTCACGGTGCTGATCACCCTCTTCGTCATCATGGACCCCCCGGGCGCGATCCCGGTGTTCCTGTCGCTGGTGGGCCGCAAGAGCAAGGAAGCGCGCAACAAGGCCGCGTGGCAGGCACCGACGGTGTCGCTGACCGTCATCTCGGTGTTCGCGATCGGCGGCCAGGCAATCCTGAGCTATCTGCACATCGGTATTCCGGCACTGCAGGGTGCGGGCGGGTTGCTGTTGCTGCTCATCGCCCTGTCGCTGCTGACCGGAAAGGGCGCGGGCGGAGACACCGCCGCGGAGGACGTCAACGTCGCACTCGTGCCGCTCGGGACTCCGCTGATGGCCGGCCCCGGTGCCATCGCCGCCGTGATCGTCTACGTCAGCCAGGCCGACGGTGACGCAGGATCGTTGCTGGCAATTGCCCTGGGCATCATCACCATTCACGTTCTGTTCTTCCTCGTACTGCGATTCTCCACGGTACTCATCCGGCTGCTCGGAGAGGGCGGTATCTCCCTGTTGGCCCGCATCGCGGGACTGTTGCTCGCTGCCATCGCGGTGCAGTTGATCGCGGACTCGGTTCGCGGATTCGTGGCCGGCGGATGACCGGGGCAGGGGCCGGGTTGCGATTCCTGCGCGGGCTCAGCGGCATCGTCACCGCGGGACTTTTGGTGCTGGCCATCGCCGTCGCCGTCACGCAGTATCTCGGCCACACTCGCGGTTTTCCGGGGCCGGGTGGTCTCTCGGTCGCCGCGCATATCGTCGCCGCGGTCGTGGCCGTGATTGCCCAGCGCATCACCGATCACCGTCGCGGATTTGCCGCGTTTCTCGGGGCGATGGTCGTGTTCGTCGCTACCGGCCTCGTGCTGTGGACGCAATGGTGGCAGTGAGAACCCGTTCCTGACTCTGTGGTCAGTTAGGGCGACGATGTGGCACACTGGGGCACCGACAGGGCTACAGCCCATCGCTGATCGTGCAGGCGTACCCGCCTCACATGCGAGACACGCTCTCGGCAGTTTGCAGCCAGCACTGGCGCACTCCGAGCGCCCTCATCCCCATCATCATCACTTCGTTGACATGCGTCGCCTTGCTGGTCGAGGTCGACAGTGCGAGGAGCTTTCACCGTGACGGCAGTCGAAGACAGCACAGCAACACCCACCACACCGGCCCTTCCCGCCGGGATCACCGACGAGGAGATCTTCGCCGGGCACCTCGGCGGCAAGCTGTCGGTCGAGTTGGCGGCACCCCTCGAGACCCAGCGCGATCTGTCCATTGCGTACACGCCCGGAGTCGCCCAGGTCAGCCGCGCCATCGCTGCCGACCCCGCGTTGGCCAAGCGATACACCTGGACCGATCGCCTCGTCGCCGTCATCTCCGACGGCTCCGCAGTGCTCGGTTTGGGCGACATCGGTCCTCGCGCGTCGCTGCCGGTGATGGAAGGCAAGGCCGCGCTGTTCAAGAAGTTCGCCGGTCTCGACTCCATCCCGATCGTGCTCGACACCAACGACGTCGACGAGATCGTCGAGACCATCGTGCGCCTGCGGCACAGCTTCGGTGCCGTCAACCTCGAAGACATCTCGGCACCGCGCTGTTTCGAGATCGAGAAGCGCGTCATCGAGGCACTCGACTGCCCCGTCATGCACGACGATCAACACGGCACCGCGATCGTGGTCCTCGCCGCGCTCAACGGGGCCGCGAAGGTTCAGGGCCGCAGTACCTCCGAGCTGAAGGTCGTCATCTCCGGAGCCGGGGCAGCGGGCGTCGCGTGCGCGAACATGCTGCTCCTGGCCGGCATCCGGGACGTGGTGGTGCTGGACTCGAAGGGGATCGTCTCCTCCGACCGCCACGACCTCACCAGTGTCAAGACCGATCTCGCGGCACGCACCAACCCCCGTGCGCTGTCCGGCGGAGCGGCCGACGCCCTGGCCGGAGCCGATGTGTTCCTCGGTCTGTCCGCGGGCAAGGTCGACGAGAGCTACATCGCATCGATGGCCCCGGACTCCATCGTGTTCGCGTTGTCCAACCCGGATCCGGAGATCCATCCCGGGGTGGCGCGAAAGTACGCCGCGATCGTCGCGACCGGACGCAGCGACTTCCCGAACCAGATCAACAATGTTCTCGCCTTCCCCGGTGTGTTCAAGGGCGCGCTCGACGCGGGTGCCCGCCGCATCACCGAAGGCATGAAGCTCGCCGCTGCCGAGGCAATCCTCTCGGTTCTCGGCGACGAGTTGGCTGCGGACAAGATCGTGCCCAGCCCACTCGATCCTCGTGTCGCCCCGGCCGTTGCGGACGCAGTTGCGGCAGCAGCGCGAGCCGAGGGCGTCGCGTAGGAAAACGGAAAGAAAACACCGGCGAACCCGGCCCCCACCCGGGCCTGTGGTTCGCCGGTGTCTTTTCGTCGTCGGACGAGTCAGACCTTCGCGAGTCCGGTTGGCATCCGCCGCAGACGACCAGTTCCCGGAACGGACGACCAGACAGCAAGGGCGAGAAGGCCGTCGACGATCAAGGTCAGCAGCGCCACCAGAATGGCACCGACCAGAACGCGGCCGTAGTCGTAGAGCGCAAGCCCGTCGAAGATGTAGCGGCCGAGCCCACCGAGGTTGACGTAGGCCGCGATGGTCGCGGTGGCGATGATCTGCAGGGTGGTGTTGCGCAACCCGCCGAGGATCAGAGGCAGCGCGTTGGGGATCTCCACCCGAAACAGCACTTGGGTTTCGGTCATCCCCATCGCACGTGCGGCGTCGACGACGTTCGCGTCGACGTTGGCGATGCCGGAGTACGTGCCGGCCAACAGCGGAGGAATGCCCAGCAGCACCAAGGCGATGATCGGGGGGACGAGACCCAATCCGATCACCAGAACCAGAAACACGAGAATGCCGAGGGTCGGCAGCGACCGCAGCGCGTTGACGAGTCCGACGATGACGGCCTCGCCGCGGCGTAGGTGACCGATCAGCAGACCGGCGGGAACCGCGACGGCCGCGGAGAGCAGCACTGCCAGCAGGCTGTACCACATGTGCTCGATCAGTCGTGCGCCGATTCCCGTGGGACCGGCCCAGTTTCCGCCGTCGAGGATGTACGAGAACGCCTCGGAGAAGAGATTCATGCGCGTGCCTTCTTCTTCGATGAGCCCGTGCTCAGCCGCGTCCACGGAGTCAGTCGACGGCCCAGCAGGTACAGGGCTGCGTCGAACACCAACGCCAGGAACACGATCGAGATGATGCCGGCGAAGATCTGGTCGGGATAATCGCGCTGGTAGCCCTGGGTGAAGAGCTGCCCGAGACCGCCGATGCCGATCACCGAGCCCACCGAGACCAGCGAGATGTTGGTGACCGCCACGACTCTGATGTTCGCGATCAACACCGGAAGTGCCAGTGGCAGTTCGACGGCCACCGCTCGTCGCAGCGACGAGTAGCCCATCGCCTGGGCGGAGTCGACCACCGCAAACGGTACCGAATCGAGTGCCTCGGGCACCGCCCGCACCAACAGGGCAGTCGAGTACACCGTCAGAGCGATGACGACGTTCAACGGATCGAGTACCGGTAGACCGACCACTGCAGGGATGGTGACGAACAGCGCGAGCGACGGCAGGGTGAACGCGATACTGGCCACTGTCAACGTGATTCGGCGAACCCAGCGAGTGTTGCGAATGACGGTGCCCAGTGGGATGGCGATGACCAGCCCGACGAACAGCGGGACGAGCGAGAGATACAGGTGTGTCTTCGTGTAGCCGAGTACGACATCGAAATTGTCGAACAGCCAGGTCACTGTTCGGTGTCCCCGGTAGCGAGGAAGTGGTGCCGGTTGCGCTCGGAGTCCTCGGCCTTGCGTTGTTCTGCAAGGTTTTCGAGGATCTCGGCACCGTCGACGCTACCGACGGCCGCGCCGGATGCATCGACCGCAACACCGATTCCCGACGGGGAGGAGATGGCCGAGTCCAGTGCCTGCCGCAGGTCGCCGCCCTCGAGGAACAGAGATCCTCCCGCCGCCGTGCTCTCGTCGATGCTTCCGCCGTCGCGCACCTTCTCGACACCGGTCGCGTCGATCCACCCGAGCGGGCGACGCTGCTCGTCGACCACCAGGACCCACTGCCCCTGATCGAGGCGTAGACCGTGAATCTCGTCCTGCGTCGCCGTGTGGATCGGGTGCATCGTCACCGACTGTGCCGAGCGGAACGACAGGCCCCGGTATCCGCGATCTCGACCGACGAACGACGCCACGAACGACGTTGCGGGGGCAGCGAGTACGGTCTCCGGCTTGTCGTACTGCTGCAGCCGGCCCTGCGGACCGAAGACGGCGATGTTGTCGCCGAGCCGGACGGCCTCGTCGATGTCGTGAGTGACGAACACGATGGTCTTCTGCAGGTCGGCCTGCAATCGCAGCATCTCGGTCTGCAGTTCCTCACGAACCACCGGGTCAACCGCACTGAAGGGCTCGTCCATCAACAGGATCGGCGGGTCGGCGGCGAGTGCGCGGGCCACGCCCACCCGCTGTTGCTGCCCACCGGACAGCTGCGCCGGGTATCGCGAGGCGAATGCCGGGTCGAGCCCGACGCGCTCGAGGACGTCGAGCGCGGCCTTGCGTGCGGCACGACGGGATTCGCCGTTGAGCACCGGCACCGTCGCGACGTTGTCGACGACGGTGCGGTGGGGCAGCAGCCCGGCACTCTGGATGACGTACCCGATGCCGCGACGCAACTTCACCGCGTCGGTGTCCGCGATGTTGCGACCGTCGACCGTGATCACGCCCGAGGTCGGTGCGATCATGCGATTGATCATCCGCATGGAGGTGGTCTTGCCGCACCCGGACGGCCCCACGAACACGGTGAACGAGTGTGGCTCGATCACCAGGTCCAGGGAGTCGACCGCCGTGGTGCCGTCCGGGTACGTCTTGTTGATCTGCTCGAAGGTGATCATCAGCTGACCGGCTGGTCCAGACCCTTGTCCGCGACCCAATCCGCTGCTGCTGCCGCGGGTTCTACCTTCTCGTCACCGGACACTCGCGTGTTCAGCGCAATCAGCTCCTCGGTGGTGATCTGTGCCGACACGGCGTCGAGCACCTGAGTGAGCTTGTCCGACTGCTTGGACGTGCGCAGCACCGGAATGATGTTCTGCGCGGCGAAGTTGTTCTCCGGATCCTCGAGAACGACCAGATCGTTCTGTGCGATCGAGGGCGCGGTGGTGAAGATGTCCGCTGCGACGACCTGCCCGGAGACCAGCGCCTCGACCGTGGCCGGGCCGCCGCCGTCGGAGATCGGGATGTAGTTGCCGGGCGAGATGTCCAGACCGTACTTGTCGCGCAGACCGGGCAGACCGCCGGTGCGCTCCTGGAATTCCGGGGTACCGGCGAAGGTCACCTCGGACGAGAACGGAGCGAGGTCGCCGATGGTGGTGAGATTGCGCTCGGTGGCGGTCTGGCGAGTGACGACGACGGCATCCTTGTCCTCGCCGGGAGCCTGCGCCGTCACGGTGAGATCGTCACCCAGTGCGTCGGGCAATGCGGCCAGAACGTCCTCGGAGGACGTGGCGGTCGCGGATTCGTCCAAGTACTGCAGCAGGTTTCCGGTGTAGTCCGGGATCAGATCGATCGACCCGTCGCGTACCGCAGGAATGTATGCCTCACGGCTGCCGATATTGAGCTTGGTGCTCACCTCGAAGCCGTTGGCGCGCAGCGCCTCGGCGTAGATGTTCGCCACGGTTTCGGACTCGGGGAAGTTGGCCGAGCCGATGATGATGGAGTTCGTGTCGCTGTTGCTCTCGCCGCCACCGCTGGACAGTGGGTCCGAATTTCCGCCGCAGGCGGTCAGTGCGGTGACCGAGAGAGCGAGTGCGGCAACGGCAGCCACTGCCCTCGGAGCGGAGAACGCGCGCGTGATTCGGGAGGTGGTCATGATGTCCTTCCATCGGTTCGGGCACAGTCCTACCCATCTCCTTCGACCCCACTCGCGCTGCGGGGGTATCGAAGGAACCAGGACTCGGGCTGCTCGGGATGGTAGTCGAATTCGGCGTGCCCATAAGGTTGGTTCGACTACCGTCTCGTTCGCACTAGTGCCCCGCGGCCGAGATCGGTAAACCACCCGGGCAGTGAACAGGAGAAAATGACAGTGCGTTCGTCGGTTCTGGTAGCCGCCCTGACGATGTCGATCGCCGGGCTGCTCGGCGGTTGCAGTGCGGGCACGTCGACCGACCCGGCTTCCGGGCCCATAGTCGTCGGAGCGGGCAGCACCGACCTCTCGCAGCTGCTCGCCCAGATCTACGCCGGGGGACTGCGGTCGACGGGAACGGACGTCGAGGTGAAGGAAGACCTGGGAGATCGGGCCGACTACCTCGCGGCGCTGGACCGCGGTGAGGTGACGATGGTTCCCGATCTGACCGGGGACCTGCTCCGCACCTTCGACGCCACATCATCGGCAACCGAGGCCGAGGACGTGTACACCGAACTGAACCGATCACTGCCCGCCGGGTTGTCGGTGGGGGATTACGTGACAGCAGAGGATCGACTTGCCATCGCGGTGGCGTCGGACAATGCGGTGGACGACGGAACGACGGTGGCCGAATTTCTGCGTCGTACCGACGTGACGGTAGGGACGGTCGAGGGGGAGGTACATCCGATGGACGTCAGGACAGAGGGTGTGGGCAGCCCGAGCTTCACCGGGGCCGGCTTCTCGGAGTTCATGGTGTATCCGGACGCACAGTTCGCGGTCGACGAGCTGAATTCCGGGGCGGTGGCCGCACTTGCCATTCGCACCGCGTCGTTCGGCCCGCTGGCGAAAGACCTGACAACGCTGCCCGACGACGACAGCGTCTACCCAGCGCAGAACGTGGTGCCGCTCTATTCCAACGGAGTGCTCGAGGAGAGTGCGCTCGAGTCGTTCTCGGTGGTGGCTGGGGAGCTGACGACAGCGGACCTCGCCGACATGATCGGCGAGGTCCGCAGTGGTGTTCCGTCAGGCGAGGTCGCCGGCCGTTGGCTCGGTGAGCGCAACCTGTGACGCGCCGACCGTGGGGGTGGCTCTGACCTTGCGGCCGAGGTACGAGCCCATGTGCTGGACGGCCTGAGCCGCCTCACGCAGGATCGATGCCTGTAGATGGGCCACGTGCCAGAGCTTCTTGTACTCCACGTGTTCGAGCTCAACGCCCGACAGACGCAGCTTGTCCGCGAACGCGGTGATCTGCGCGTACAGCACCTCGTCGGTGCCGACGTGCATGACGATCGGGGGCAGTCCGTCCAGGTTTCCCAACAGTGGGGCGAAGCCCTGGTCCAGTGGATCGCCTGCACCCAGATAGGCATCGGCCGAGCTGTACGACCATCCGGTGTTGACCACGAGATCGCGGTCCTTGACGGCGTCGCGCGCACCGGGATCGACCCAGGGCGAGATCAGGCCGAGGGCGGCCGGGCTGGTGCCGTCGTCCACCAGCCGCCGGGCGGTGGCGACGGTCAGACCGCCACCGGCCGAATCGCCGGCGATGGCGATGCGCTCGGCTGCGAATCCGTGGGACCGGACCAGCTCGCGGAACGCCGCCACGGCGTCGTCCAGACCTGCCGGGTACGGGTTCTCCGGGGCCAACCGGTAGTCGAGCACGTAGACCGCGCTGGCCGATTCCCGCGCCAGATGCGCCGCGAGCGACCGGTGCGTGTTGATCGAACCGATCGTGTATGCGCCGCCGTGCAGGTAGAGGATTGCCGTGTCGCGTTCGGTCGCACCGACGGTGACACGCTCGGCTTTGCGTCCCGCGAGCGTCAACTTCTGCGAGACCGTTCCGTGCGGAAGTGTCTGCGCCGGAGCCGCGGCCTCGAGAAGTGCCCGCTGCGCCCGGAAAGACAGGCGCGGATTGAGCGCAAGGCGGTAGAACGGCTTCAGTGCCGCCGCGACGATCGGCAGGGGAACGTATAAGGACTTCACGGGCGCGCCTACTTCTTCGTGCGCGGCAGCGCGCGCTTGGATACCGCCGCGATCAGGCCCTGGTATCGCGAACCGGTGATGCGCTGCAGCAGATCGAGGGCGATCGCGTCGGAACCGATGAGTACCCGGCCCTTGCCCTTCTCGACGCCCTTGAGAATGGTCTTGGCCGCGTCGATCGGGGTGGTCTTGGCGAGCTTGCTGTCGAAGAACTTGGCCACGTCGGCCTGATCGAAGTTCTCGGCGACCGTGGCGTTGCGGGCAATGGCGGTCTTGATGCCGCCGGGATGCACCACGGTCACCTTGACCGGTGCCTTGGAGATCAGCATTTCCATCCGCAACGACTCGCTGAATCCGCGGACGGCGAACTTTGCGGCGTTGTACGCGGACTGCGACGGCATGGCCAGCAGGCCGAAGAGGCTGGAGATGTTGATGATGTGGCCGTCGCCGGAGGCCTGGATGTGCGGCAGAAATGCCTTGGTGCCATTGACGACTCCCCAGAAGTCGACGTCGACGATGCGCTCGATGTCCTTGAACGAGGACTTGTCGACGTCACCGTGGTACGCGATCCCGGCGTTGTTGTAGATCTGGTTGACCTTGCCGAAATGCGCGACGACGGCCTCGGCGTAGTCCAGTACGGTCTCGCGCTGGGACACATCCAAGAAATCCGACTTGACCTCGGCACCCAACGCCTCGACGCGTCGGACCGTCTCGTCCAGTCCTGCGGTGTCGACGTCGGACAGTGCCAACTTCGCTCCCCGCCCGGCCAGCTCGAGGGCCAGAGCCCGGCCGATTCCCGAACCCGCGCCGGTGACTACGGCGACCTTGCCTGTGAATGTGCTCATCGTGCGGACACCTTGTCTGTGTTGTTGCCGGCGGAGGTGTTGGCCGACGATCCGGAGGGCAGGTCGGCGGTAGCGACGCTACGGTACGCATCGAGATCGAAGTTCTTGGTCATTCTGCGGAACTCGAAGGTGAAGCCCGGCCACAGTGTCGTGTTGTTGCCGTGCTTGTCGAGGTACCAGCTGGCGCACCCGCCGTTCATCCAGACGCTCTTGGCGAGCTGATCCTGGAGCGTGACGTTGTATTCGTCCTGCACGTCCTTGCGCACCTCGATGGTGCCGATGTCGTGCTTGTCGATCGTGTTCAACGCGTCGACCAGGTAGTTGATCTGCGACTCGATCATGAAGACCATCGAGGTGTGTCCGAGGCCGGTGTTGGGCCCCACCAGGAAGAACATGTTGGGGAAGTTGGCGACCGCTGCGCCCTTGTAGCCCTGCTGGCCACCGTCGTCGAAGGTTTCGGCCAACGTGCGACCGTCCTTACCGGTGATGCCCTGGTAGGCGGGGGAGTCGGTGACGTGGAAGCCGGTGGCGACCACGAGCGCGTCGATCGGGCGCTCGGTGCCGTCCTTGGTCACGATGGAGCCCTCGCGCACCTCCGCGATGCCGTCGGTGACGAGGTCGACGTTGCTCTGGGCGAGTGCCGGGTAGTACGCGTTCGAGATCAACATGCGCTTGCAGCCGATGCGGAAGTTCGGCGTCACCTTGGCGCGCAGCGCCTTGTCCTTGATCTGGGTGCGCAAGTGGTTCTCCGACGCCCACTGCAGGGGCTTCATGAAGGCCGGAGCCTTGGCCAGACCGACGACCTGGGTCTCACGCATCGCGTAGATGCCGGCGCGAGAGAGACGCTGGAATCCGGGAACGTGCTTGAAGGCGAAGCGCTCGAGCTTGGTGTACGGCCGATCGGCGCGGGGAAGAATCCACGGCGCGGTGCGCTGGTACACGTCGAGATGCTGTACCTGGCCTGCGATGGCCGGCACGATCTGAATCGCCGACGCACCGGTGCCGATGACGGCGACGCGCTTGCCGGCGAGCGAGACGTCGTGGTTCCACTGGGCGGAGTGGAAGACGTCGCCCTTGAAGTCGTGAATGCCCTTGATGTCGGGCAGGTTCGGCTCGCACAGTGCGCCGACGGCCGAGACGACGATCTTCGCGGTGTAGTTGCCGGAGGTGGTCTCGACATCCCAGCGGTTGGTCTCCGCGTTCCAGCGGGCCGAGGTCACGTCCGTGCCGAATACGTGCTTGTCCATGACGCCGTACTTGCGCGCGACTCCGGCAATGTACTTCTGGATCTCGGGCTGCGTGGAGAACGACCGGGTCCAGTCCGGGTTCAGGGCGAACGAGTACGAGTACAGGTGCGACGGCACGTCGCAGGCGGCACCGGGGTAGGTGTTGTCGCGCCAGGTGCCGCCGACGTCGTGGCCGCGTTCGATGACGACGAAGTCCTTCTTACCTGCCTTCGTCAGCTTGATCGCGGCACCGAGGCCTGCGAAGCCGCTGCCGATGATCAGCGTATCGACGTGACGCGGCGTCGTTGCACGGTCCGAAGTATCTGTTACGGGAAGACTCATGTAGGGGAGCGTAGAAGCTTATTGAGTGTGAGTCAATAGTTATTGACTAACATTCAGTAGGGTGGTTGCATGGCGTTCGTGAACAGCCCCGGCGCATCGACCACGAAGAGGACCAGGCTCAGTCCGCAGCAACGACGAGCGCAACTGATCGAGCTCGGGACCGAAATGCTCGCCGACCGCCCGCTCGAGCAGATCTCCGTCGAGGACATCGCAGACCAAGCAGGCGTCTCCCGGGGTCTACTGTTCCACTATTTCGCCTCCAAGCAGGAGTTTCACCTGGAAATAGTTCGTGAGGCGTCCCGGTCGATGATCGAGCGCACTGCTCCCGATCCCGAACTCGACCCCTTCGAGATCCTGCGCGACTCCATCGCCAACTACGTCGATTACGTCGCCGAGAAGCGCGATACGTTCATCTCCCTGCTGCGTGGCACCGCGAGCGGAGATCCCCTGATGCGCGAGGTGTTCGAACAGACCCGCACCACCATGGCCGAGCGCACGCTCGCGCAACTCGCCGGACTCGATATGGAAGTGACCCCCACCATCGACCTCGCCGTCCGCGGTTGGATCGCCTTCGTGGAGGAAGCGACCATCACCTGGCTCCGGGATCCGCACATCACTCGCGAAGAACTCATCGACCTCAATGTCAACGCCCTGCCCGCCGTGGCCCTGGCCCCGAGCATGATCTCCGCACTCCTGGGAGCCGACGCGGACACCGACACCGACGCCTGAGCGCCCCGGCCCCGCCCCCTGATCCCCGCCCCCGGCCCCCCCGCCCCCCCCTGCCGCGTCAATGGACCGTTGCACCCCTCAGACGTATGCAAGGGTCCATTCACGCACAACCGAGGTGTGCGTCAATGGACCGTTGCACTGCCCAGACGTATGTAGTGGTCCACTGACGGCGAAGTTGGGTGCGTACGAACGACAACAGCGGCCCACCCCCGAAGGAGTGGGCCGCTGTTGTTACCGAACTGTCTAGTCTTCGCCGACCTTGTTGAAGGCCTCGTCGATGATTTCCAGTTGCTCGACGGCATGCACCTTGCTCGATCCCGACGACGGGGCGGACATTGCGCGACGCGAGATGCGCTTGATGCCGACCAGCTTCTCGGGCATGAGCTCGGGCAGTGCGAGACCGAAGAAGGGCCACGCACCCTGGTTCGCAGGCTCTTCCTGAACCCAACGGAACTCGGTTGCGTTCGGGTAGCTCTCGAGTGCTTCCCGGATGCGGCGGACCGGCACCGGGTAGAGCTGCTCGACGCGAACGATCGCAACGTCGTCGCGATTGTCCTTCTGCTTGCGAGCGAGAAGCTCGTAGTAGAGCTTGCCGCTGACCATCAGCACTCGCTTGACCGCGCTGCGGTCGCCGGTGCCGGTGTCGTAGGTGGGCTCGTCGAACACCGAGTGGAACTTGCCGTCGGTGAAGTCCTCGATATTGCTCACTGCTGCCTTGTTGCGCAGCATCGACTTCGGGGTGAAGACGATGAGCGGGCGACGAATGCCGTCACGCGCGTGCCTGCGCAGCAGGTGGAAGTAGTTCGCGGGGGTCGAGGGGAGCGCGACGGTCATCGATCCTTCGGCACACAGCGTCAGGAAGCGTTCGATGCGTCCGGACGTGTGGTCGGGACCCTGACCTTCGTGGCCGTGCGGCAGCAGCAGCACGACGTCGGAGAGCTGACCCCACTTGGCCTCACCGGAGGAGATGAACTCGTCGATGATGGACTGCGCACCGTTGACGAAGTCGCCGAAC
This sequence comes from Rhodococcus sp. ARC_M5, assembly GCF_022810405.1. GTDB lineage: Bacteria > Actinomycetota > Actinomycetes > Mycobacteriales > Mycobacteriaceae > Rhodococcoides > Rhodococcoides navarretei. The sequence goes on along the minus strand of NZ_JALGQE010000012.1, from coordinate 15,367 downwards.
TGCGCTTCCCACATCACCAGTGCGTCCGGGTTGCCCACCGAGTAGCCGTACTCGAAGCCGACGGCTGCGAACTCGCTGAGCGCGGAGTCGTAGACCATGAACTTGCCGGGGTTGTCGCTGCCGATGTTCTGCAGCGGGGTGTACTCGGCACCGGTCTTGCGGTCGATGATCACCGAGTGGCGCTGGGTGAACGTGCCACGGCGGGTGTCCTGGCCGGAGAAGCGGATGTTGCGTCCCTCGTCCACCAGCGATCCGAGTGCGAGCAGTTCGCCGAAGGCCCAGTCGACCTTGCCCTCGTGCGCCATCTCGCGACGCTTCTCGAGCACCGGCTTGACGCGCGGGTGCACGTTGAACCCGTCGGGAACGTCGAGGTGCGCATCGCCGATGCGGTGCAGCACGGCCTTGTCGACCGCGGTGGTGAGCTTGGCCGGCAGCTGCTGGTCGAGTTCGACCGACTCACTCGGCTCCGGGGTGTACTTCTCGAGTTCGCGTACCTCGTTGAAGACGCGTTCGAGCTGGCCCTGGTAGTCGCGAAGTGCGTCCTCGGCTTCCTTGAGCGAGATGTCGCCACGGCCGATGAGCGATTCGGTGTAGCTCTTGCGGACGCTGCGCTTGGTGTCGATCACGTCGTACATCGCCGGCTGCGTCATCGACGGGTCGTCGCCCTCGTTGTGACCGCGACGGCGGTAGCAGATCATGTCGATGACGACGTCCTTGTGGAACTTCTGACGGAAGTCCACCGCGAGCTGAGCGACCCAGGCACAGGCCTCGGGGTCGTCGCCGTTGACGTGGAAGATCGGCGCAGCGATCATCTTCGCCACATCGGTGCAGTACTCGGACGAACGCGAGAACTCCGGTGAGGTGGTGAAGCCGACCTGGTTGTTGACGACGATGTGCACGGTGCCGCCCGTGCGGTAGCCCCGCAGATCGGACAGGTTCAACGTCTCGGCGACGACGCCCTGGCCGGCGAATGCAGCGTCGCCGTGCAGCATCAGCGGCAGTACGGAGTAGCCGCCCTGACCGGTGCCCTTGTCCAGCAGATCCTGCTTGGCGCGGACGAGACCTTCGAGGACGGGGTCGACGGCTTCGAGGTGCGACGGATTCGCGGTGAGCGAGACCTTGATGTCGTTGTCGCCGAACATCTGGATGTACGTGCCCTCGGCACCGAGGTGGTACTTCACGTCGCCGGAGCCGTGTGCGGCGGCCGGGTTCATGTTGCCCTCGAACTCGGTGAAGATCTTCGAGTAGGGCTTGCCGACGATGTTGGCGAGCACGTTCAGACGGCCGCGGTGCGGCATACCGATGACGACCTCGTCGAGGGCGTACTCGGCGCTCTGGTCGATGACGGAGTCCATCATCGGGATGACCGACTCGGCACCTTCGAGCGAGAAACGCTTCTGGCCGACGTACTTGGTCTGCAGGAACGTCTCGAATGCCTCGGCGGCATTCAGCTTGCTCAGGATGTACTTCTGTTGCGCCACAGTCGGTTTGACGTGCTTGGCCTCGACGCGTTCCTGCAGCCACGAGACCTGCTCGGTCTCGAGAATGTGGGTGTACTCGACGCCCACGTGGCGGCAGTACGAGTCGCGCAGAACGCTGAGCACGTCCCGCAGCTTCATCTTGTCCTTGCCGTGGAATCCACCGACCTTGAATTCGCGGTCGAGGTCCCACAGCGTGAGGTCGTGGCTGATCACGTCGAGGTCCGGGTGCATCCGGAACTTGTCCTTGGTGAACTGCAACGGATCGGTGTCGGCCATCAGGTGGCCACGGTTGCGGTACGCCGCGATGAGCTCGAGCACGCGGGTGTTCTTGTCGACCGTGCCCTCGGGCAGATCCTTGCGCCAACGAATGGGCTCGTACGGGATCTTGAGCGAGTGGAACAGCTCGTCGTAGAACTCGTCGCTGATCAGCAGGTTGTGGATCGTCTTGAGGAAATCGCCCGACTCTGCACCCTGAATGATGCGGTGGTCGTACGTCGAGGTCAGCGTCATGAGCTTGCCGACGCCGAACTCGGCGAGACGCTCGTCGCTGGCACCCTGGAACTCGGCCGGGTACTCCATGGCACCGGCGCCGATGATGGCACCCTGACCGTTCATCAGACGTGGCACCGAGTGCACGGTGCCGATTCCGCCGGGGTTGGTCAGCGAAATGGTGACGCCCTGGAAGTCCTCACCGGTGAGCTTGCCGTCGCGGGCACGTCGCACGATGTCCTCGTACGCGTTGTAGAACTGCGTGAACGTGAAGTCCTGCGTGTTCTTGATGGCAGCGACGACGAGGGAACGGTTACCGTCCTTGCCGGGCAGGTCGATCGCGAGACCGAGGTTGATCGCGGCCGGGGTGACGGCGTTCGGCTTTCCGTCGACCTCGGCGAAGTGGCGGTTCATGCCCGGGAACGCCTTGACGGCCTGCACGATCGCATAGCCGAGCAGGTGCGTGAACGAGATCTTGCCGCCGCGGGTACGTGCCAGGTGGTTGTTGATGACCAGGCGGTTGTCGACCATGAGCTTGGCCGGGATCGCACGCACGCTGGTTGCAGTCGGAATCTGCAGCGAGGCAGACATGTTCTTCGCCACCGCTGCGGCAGCGCCACGCAGAATTTTGCTCGACTCTTCACCGAACTCTGCTGCGGCGGGCTTGGCGGGAGCAGACTTGGCGGGAGCTGCCTTCTTCTCGGCGGGCTTGGCAGCAGCGGCAGGCTTCGAGGCTTCGGCCTTGGGAGCGGCAGCTTTCGGTGCTGCCTTCGGTGCTTCGGCCTTGTCGGGAGCAGAGGCGGCCGGCTTGGCTGGGGGCGCGGGTGCTGCGGGGGGAGCGGACTTGGTCGAGCTACCGTTCGAGGCTGCGCCGTTACCGGCCGCACCGTTGGAGCCGGTGGTCTCGTCGGTCACTGCATCGGGGTCGTAACCGGACAGAAACTCGTGCCAGCTCGCGTCGACGGATGAGGGGTCCTTCTTGAATCGCTGGTACATCTCGTCGACCAGCCATTGGTTTTGTCCGAATTGGGTAGTAGAGCTGCTGCTCACGGCAGTAGTTCGCCTCGTTTCTGTCTTCGTTCCCGTTCAGCGCGCGTACGTGTCCAGGCTAGACCGTTGGTCCAGCTCACGTGCGTCCGGGACGTAGCTGTGATATGTACTCACCGGTAACCATCGGCCTCGTTGTCGATGACTCCTTGGACTATCGAATTATTCCCCCGGTTCGTTTCGGCTGCAGTCCACAGTTTCGCGTAGAAGCCGCCCTGGGCCCGCAGCTCCGAGTGCCGTCCTTGTTCCACGATACGGCCGCCGTCGACCACCACGATCAGATCCGCTCGCGCGGCGGTCGCCAATCTGTGCGCGACGATCACGGCCGTTCGAGTACGCGCGACGGCAGTGCCGGCCGCGAGCACCGTGCGTTCGGTTGCGGGGTCGAGGGTGGCGGTGGCCTCGTCGAGCAAGAGGAGGTCCGGGTCGACCAACTCGGCTCTGGCCAGTGCGATCAGCTGGCGTTGACCCGCCGACAACCCTTGGCCACGCTCGCCGACCGGTTGATGCATACCGCCTCGAAGTGCAGCGATGGTGCTCAGTGCCCCCACGGATCGAGCCGCGTCCTCGATGTCGGCGCGGCTGGCATCGGGCCTGCCGTAGGCGATGTTCGACGCGACCGTTCCGGTGAACAGATGGGCTTCCTGCGGTACGACGCCCAGTCGGTGCCGGTAGTCCGAGAGGCGATAGTCGCGCAGATCGTGGCCACCGACTCGTACCGACCCGGAGGTCGGATCGTAGAACCGGGCCAGCAGTTTCACCACCGTGGATTTACCTGCCCCGGTCCGTCCGACCAACGCGACGGTGGTGCCCGCCGGGATGGTGAGATTTACCTCACTGAGGGCATCGGAGTGTGCTCCGGCATACCGAAAGCCGACGTCGACGAGATCGACATCGGCGCGCAGGCGTCCGTCGGGAAGCGCCGTGGTGGCCGCAGCGGTGGCGGTTTCGATCGAACTCGTGGTGCGCAGCAGGTCGCCGATCCGGCCGATACCGACCCGGGCCTGCTGATAGCCGTCGAACACCTGCGAGAGCTGCTGGATCGGTCCGAAGAGCAGCCCGAGATAGAGCACGAACGCCACGAGGGTGCCCGCTGTGGTGGTGCCCGTGGCGATCTGGTGTGCGCCGACGAACACCACGACGGCGAGCGCGATGTCCGAGAGCAGAGTGATGAGCGGGAAGAACACCGAGATGGCGGTCTGCGATCGCATTCGGCTCGCCCGGTAGCGGTCGGAGCGTTCGGCGAACCGGGACGCGGCGTACTCCTCGCGTCGGTACGCCTGCGCGGCGCGCAGTCCCGTGACGTTCTCCTGAAAATCGGCGTTGACGATCGAGATGCGCTCGCGGGAGGTCGAGTACGCGGCCGAGGAGACACGCCGGAAGATCACGGTGGCGACGGCGAGAGGCGGTACCACGGCAAGTGCCACCAACCCGAGGACCGGGTCGGTGAACAGCAGCGCGGCCGCGATGCCCACGACGGTCAGCACGCTCACCACCGCCGTCGATGCGCCGGTCTGGATGAACGACGAGAGCGCGTCGACGTCGGTGGTCATCCGGGTCATGATGCGGCCCGACAGTTCGCGCTCGTAGTAGTCGAGACCCAGCCGCTGAATGTGCGCGTAGCTACGCACACGGAGTCCGAAGAGCACTCGCTCACCTGCGCGCGCGGTGATGACCGTCGTCCAGCAGACGACGAACCAACTCGCCGCTGCCAGCACGACGCCGATCGAGGTGGCGATCCACAGGGTGTTGGAGTCTCCGCTCGCCACTCCGCTGTCCACCGCATAGCGAACGAGAGAGGGAAAGGCGATCGAGGCCAGCGAGTCCAGTGCGAGGAGCACCACCACACCCGCGAGCAACAATCGCACCGGGCTCAGCAATCGCGACAACCGGAACTCCGGGTCGGGTCGACGCAGTTCGGTTCCCGATGCGCCTGGTTGCTCCGTGGCCGGCGGCAGTGCCGCGACTGCCTGCGAGATCGCCGGTGTCGGTGCGAGCGAGCCGAATGCCCCGGCCATCGCAGTTCCGTGACCACCGCCGCCTCCGGGCGCGGGTGTCGCGGCTGCGACCGACGATTCCGGAGAGGTGTCGGGCCAGAGCATCTCGGCGGACGGGCTCGCGGTCGGCTCCGAGGCGGCGTAGTCGTTCGATTCGCCGTCGCCGCCGGCCAGGAGGGCCCGGAACAGCGGACAACGCTGATCCAGCTCGTCCACAGTTCCGGTGTCGATGATGCGACCGTTGTCGAGGACGGCGACGCGGTCGGCCAGGGTCAGGGTCGAGCGCCGATGCGCGAGCACCAGAGTCGCTCGGGTACGGACGCCGCGCAGCGCGTCGAAGATCGATGCCTCGGTCTCGGCGTCCACCGCGGAGGTGGCGTCGTCGAGGATCAGAATGCGCGGCTCGACGAGAAGAGCGCGGGCCAGGGCTATTCGCTGGCGCTGACCGCCGGAGAGGGTGAGGCCGCGTTCGCCGACGAGGCTGTCGTAGCCCTCGGGCAACGCGTCGATGAAGGCCGACGCCTGCGCCAGGCGCGCCGCGTTCTCGATCTCCTCCGTGGTGGCGTCGGGCCTACCGAGGGCGATGTTGGCGGCAATGGTGTCGGAGAAGAGGAACGGCTCGTCGAACACCAGCGACACCGCCGCGCGCAGCGACGTCGAGTCGAGGTCGTCGATATCGATGGCCGTCCCGTCGGACGTCAGCTCGATGTGCCCCTCCGACGGTCGGTAGAAGCGGGGGAGCAGCAGGGCGAGTGCCGTCTTCCCCGAGCCCGCGTGTCCGACGACGGCGACGGTTTCCCCGGGCGAGATGCTCAGGTCGAGGCCGGTGAGCACATCGCGTTCGGGCTCGAATCCGAAGGTCACCTCGGAGATGCGGACACCGAGCGGGCCGTCGGGCAGCGCGACCGGCTTCGAAGGTTCTGGGTCGGACGGTTCGGTGTCGACCACCTCGTAGACGCGCTCGACGGCCGCGCGGGAGAGCTGGGCCATGATCACCACGGAGGAGACGGTGCGGGTGACGGCGGACAGCGTCGCGACATACGTGGCGAACGCCAGGAACGTGCCGATGGTGATGTGACCCTGCAGGGCGAGGTAACCGCCAAGGGCGATGACTCCGACGAGGCCGAGTTGGGGGATGGTGGCCATCGAGGGGGCGAAGCGCGAGTTGATCTTGGCCGACCGCATGCGCTCGGCGAAGAGCGTGCGGCCCAGCGCTTCGATGCGGTCCACCGCCCGGGCTTCCTGCCCGAACCCCTTGACCACTCGAACGCCGGTGACGGTTTCCTCGACATGTTGGGCCAGATCCGCTGCGCGCTGTTGCGCCGACCACGTGGCCGCGAAGAGAGTCGGACGAATGCGATAGACGACGATGCTCACCGCGGGGACGATGAGGACCGCGACGACGGTGAGCAGCGGCGAGAGATACGCCATCACCACCAGTGCCAGTACGAACTGCAGAACGGCTCCGGCCGACAGGGGCACCATGGCCAGCAGGCCCTGCACCAGTTGCAGATCGGTGATCGACCTGGAGACGACCTGGCCGGTGCGGATCTCGTCCTGCTTGCGTCCGTCGAGTCGCTGCAGTGAGGCGAGCAGGTCGAGGCGCAGATCGTGCTGGACGTCGATCGAGAGCCGGCCGGCGAGCATGCGTCGACCGAACTGGCACGCGAACCGCACCACACCCAACAGTGCGATGGCGGCGGCGACGGTGGCGATCTTCTCGCCCCTGCCTGCGGTCGCGTCGTCGATGGCCAATCGGGTGAGCAGCGGGAACGAGATGTCTATGACTGCGGCGATCATCGTCACGCCCAGCGCGCCGAGTGCGGTGCGCCGATGCAGCATGCACTGCGCGATCAGACGTCTGATCCACCCGCGCCGAGCACTCGACGCGGGTTCTGCGCCGTCGAGTGCCGACGAGCTGCGGCCGGGTGCCGCACGGTCCTTCACCGCATTACTGTGTGCCATCGATAGAACACGGTAGACCCGAGCACCGACACGGTTCGCCTGCGAACACCTGGTCCCTCACCGACCTCAGTCGATGTCGCGGGTGCGGGCCAGAAACCAGCCGACACCGATGAGAATTGCGGCCCACAGCGCGAGACCGAGCGGTGCCCACGGCCACGACGCCAGATCGCCTGCGTCGTCGAGTTGAGTCGCTGCCATGGTCGGCAGGGTCAGGTTCGACGGGAGCGCCACGGCGACCGATCCGAGCCCGAGTCCGAACAGGATCAACGAGATCAGGCCCTCGCCGAACGGCAGCCACGCGACGAGCACGATCGCGGCCCACGTCGGAGATTTGAGCAGCAGACCAAGGCCGGCGCCGATCATCGACCACAGCACGACGGCGAGGAGGCACGACGCCACCACGCCGATGAACGCGCCGTCCAACAGCACTGTCCGCTCGTTGAAGATCAGCAGGCAGATCAAGCTGGCCAGCAGTACCACCAGGCCGTACCCGAGCCCGAACAGCGCTGTCACGATGAGTTTGGCGGCGATCACCCCGTCGCGGCCGCGAGCGGTCAGGAAGCTGGTGGTGATGGTCTTGTGGCGGAATTCGGTTCCGGCGTTGACGGCACCGAAGATGCCGGCGAACAGAATCGCGGCACCGGCGGCGACGTAGAGGCCGATCGACGCGACCCCGCCGGAAATGTCGAGGTCCTCCTCGAATTCGCCCAGCTGATTCGCGATCACCGACGTGATGACGGACGCGAACACCCCGACGACGATCGGTGCGATGGCCAGTGCCCACCAGAACTTCAGCGTCGTGACCTTGCGGATCTCCGACGTCAGCAACGCGTTCATCGCGGACCCCCGTTCCAGTTCTGCGGCGGTGGGCCGTAGCCCGGCGGTGGACCGTAACCCTGCGGCGGCCCGCCGTACGGATTCTGCGGAACGGGTGCCGCGGTGTACTGGCCCGCTGTCATCGAGAGGAAGACCTGCTCGAGGTCGACGTGTTCACCGGTGGTGCCGAAGATCGTCACCCGGGCGTCGGCCGCGATGCGGGCGATCGTGGCCGCGTCGGGACCGGCGACGCCGATGCGTCCGTCGGGCAGCAGTTGGCTGTCGTTGAACCCGCTCGATGCCAGCGCCAATGCCAGGGCCGCGGGGTCCGATGCGGCAACGAGGACGCGGCTCGGACGCGTCGATCGCAGTTGCGCGATGGAACCCTGGTACACGAGTGCACCGGCGCTGACGATCACCAGGTTGTCGACGGTCTGCTCGATCTCCCGCAGGATGTGACTCGATACCAACACAGTGCGCCCCGACGCTGCGAATGCCTTCAGGAAGTCGCGGAGCCAGGCGATTCCTTCGGGGTCGAGACCGTTTGCGGGTTCGTCGAGCACGAGGATTTCCGGATCCCCCAGCAGCGCGGTCGCCAATGTGAGGCGTTGTCGCATGCCGAGGGAGAAGCCGCCTGCGGCGCGGTCGGCGGCGTCACCGAGGCCCACCAGATGCAGCACGTCGAGGGAGCGACTGTCCGGCACGCCGATCGCGGCGGTGTAGATCTTCAGGTGATGTGCTGCAGTGCGCTTGGGGTGGAGGCTCAGAGAGTCGAGGACGGCTCCCACCGTGCGAGCCGGGTGGGTCGCCGTTCGGAACGGAGCGCCGTTGACGAGGCCGACACCCGAGGTGGGAGCCACGAGTCCGAGCAGCATGCGCAGCGTTGTCGTCTTGCCCGATCCGTTGGGGCCGAGGAATCCGGTGACGGTGCCCCGCGGCACGACGAAGCTCAGGTCCGAGACCGCGCGAACTGTGCCGAACTGCTTGGTCAGTGCTTGCGCTTCGAGCGCCGCTCCCGGATAGCTGGTCATCTGTGCGCATTCCCCCTGGCCGTTGGTCACCTCGAGCACCGGTTGCACGCGGCAACCGGTACCCGAGGCTACGGGGTGCGACCGACACCGTCGCGAGAGCGCCTTCTTCCGTCAGCGATGCAACGCCGCGGCGATCTCTCGGTAGGTCTCGAGCGGATCGGCATCGTCGGGGAGCGAGTGCAGCGTCACGTGCGAAGCGCCCGCGTCGAGGTGTTCGTTCAATCGGGCGGCGATCGCGTCGGCCGTACCGTGCGCTACCAGTGCGTCGATGAGTCGGTCGCTACCGCCGTCGCCGATCTCCTCGTCGGAGTAACCGAGCCGGTTCAGATTGTTGGTGTAGTTGCGCAGGTGGAGGTACGGGTTGTTGACCGGTGGTCGGCCGATCGAGCGGGCCTTCTCCGGGTCCGATTCGAGGACCACCTTGTGTTCGGGTGCCAGGATCTTGTTCGGTCCCACTGCCTCTCGTGCTTCACGGGTGTGCTCGGGCGTCGTGAGGTACGGGTGCGCACCGGCGGTGCGGGCGGCGGCCAGCGCGAGCACCTTCGGGCCGAGCGCGGCGAGCACGCGCCGCTCCACCGGAACTCCGGCGGCATCGAGTTCGTCGAGATACGCCACCAGAGCGTCGTACGGCTTGGTGTACTCCTGCACCGCCTCCGGGTGGCCCGCACCGATGCCGAGGACGAATCGTCCCGGGTGCTTCTTCTCTATCCGGTGATACGACGCGGCGACGTCGGCCGCTGCGTCCGACCAGATGTTGACGATGCCGGTCGCGACTACGACCGTCTCCGTGGCGTCGAGGATGTCCTCGGTGGTCGTCAGATCCGCGGGCGGGGAGCCGCCGAGCCAGATGGTCCCGTAACCGAAGGACTCGATGGCGCGGGACAACTCCGGCGTGAACGCCGAGTGCAGTCGCCAGACGCCGTACTTGCCGAGTTCAGGTGTGGAGGTCATGTTCGATGTCAACGCAGCAGCCTCTCGAAGATTCCGGGCATTCTCATTCGTCCGGTTCGATGATGCGATTCTCCGGGAACCGGGCCGGGGGTGGACCGAACGCGTCGCGTGCGTTCTTGATGACACCCTTGCCCACTGCGCGGTTGCCCGCCCCGCCGATCGCCGCACCGATTCCGGCGGGCAGCATCTTTCCGACCAGCAGCGCACTGCGCTTGGCGAGGTATTTCGAGATGAACTTCTTCACCAGCGACTTGTTCATGCTCGTCATCGAGCCGCCCGGGATGCGGGAGGTGATCAGCGGTCCCCAGTTCTTGGCGGTCTTTCCGACTGTCCGTTGCACGATCTGCATGCCCGATTCGCCCAGTGCGACCGACAGCACCAGAGCGCGTCGTTGCTGGTGGTTCTCCACCGGAATGCCGTGCACGGACGCAACCGACAGAGTCAGCAGTGCCGAGGACTCGATGAAGAAGGCGGTTTCGGCACCCACTGCGGCGAGCGAGGCGACGGTCCCGACGCCGGGGATCGCCGCTGCGCCGCCCACTGCGGAGCCGCTGCCGGTGACCGCGAGGAGAAATCGCTTCTCCAGGCGTTCGATGATCTGAGCCGGGGTGTCGTACGGGTGTGCTCGACGCACGTGCGCGACGTACTTCTCGACGGCCGGTCCCTGCAGGCGGCTGGCGTTGTCGAGAATGTTGACCAGCGCACGTTCGAGCTTGCCTCCGCCCCCGACCTCGACCTGTGCGTCGTCCTTCTTTCCTGCCATCGATGCCTCTTTCGGTCGCGAGTGTGGTTGGCCGTTCGGCAGGGAGCGTCAGCGCACCCAGTGATCGGGCGGAACGAGCTCGTCGGGCTTCGGCGGCGGGGGAGCGGTTCCGTCGCCGAACGGCGATCCTCCCAGGGCTTCGCGGCCGTGGGGTTCGAGCCACCCCGCCAGGTCCGGGCCCTTGGGCACGATTGCCGTCGGATTGATGTCGGTGTGCACCTCGTAGTAGTGCCGCTTGATGTGGTCGAAGTCGACCGTGTCGCCGAACCCGGGGGTCTGGAACAGATCGCGTGCGTAGTTCCACAGCACCGGCATCTCGCTGAGCTTGCTCCGGTTGCACTTGAAGTGGCCGTGATAGACGGGATCGAAGCGTACGAGGGTGGTGAACAGCCGCACGTCGGCCTCGGTGATGTGGTCGCCGACGAGGTACCGCTGCGTGGACAGGCGTTCGACAAGCCAGTCGAGGCGGGCGAACAGCTGGTCGTAGGCCTTCTCGTACGCCTCCTGGGATCCGGCGAATCCGCAGCGGTAGACACCGTTGTTGACGTCTCGGAACACGAGGTCGGCAACCTCGTCGATCTCGCTCCGCAGTGCCTCGGGGTAGAGGTCGGGGGCACCGTCGCGGTGGTACTGCGTCCATTCGGTGGACAGGTCGAGGGTGATCTGCGGGTAGTCGTTGGTGACGACCTCGCCGCTGGGAACGTCGACGATGGCGGGCACGGTGATGCCGCGTTCGTAGTCCGGGAAGCGGGCGAAGTAGGCGTCCTGCAACCTCGGGATCTGCAACACCGAGTCGACGCCGCCCGGCTCTTCCTGGAAGTTCCAACTGCGCGGGTCGTGGGTCGGCCCCGGAATGCCGAGTGACAGAACGTCTTCGAGTCCGAGCAGCCGACGAACGATGATCGAGCGATGAGCCCACGGGCAGGCTCGCGCGGCGATCAGACGATACCGTCCGGGCTCCACCGGATAGCCGTCCCGGCCGTCTGCGGTAATTCGCGTCGGGATGTAGTTGGTGTCGCGCTTGAATTCCTTGCCCGGTTCCACGTATGCGGCATCGTCGGCCATGCTTTCGAACTCCTCACATCGTTCACGTTCTGGCGCCGCTGGCGCTCTTCTCGACGCTACCCAGTTCGAAGCCACCTCAACCGGGTCACGGTCCGAGCACCGCAGTGTGGCACGCGCCGATTTCGACATAGCCCAGCCGCGCGGCGAGGCGTCGAGCAGTGGTGTTCTCGGGTCGTGATCGCCACTGCGGGATCAAGCCCTCGTCGATGGCGTCGTTGGTAGCCAGGCGGCCGACCACCTGAGCGTGACCCCGTCGGCGATGATCCGGGTCGGTCAGGACGCGCATGTCGGCCAGGATCAGCTGCTCTTCCGAGTAGCCGGCCGAGGCGAGCGAGTGCGCCGAGTCGGCCGGTCGGTCGTCACCGAGCAACGTGAACCAGTTCCGCGAGACCGGCTCTCCGAACGCCTCGGCGACGTCGGCCTCGCTGCAGTGCGCGGCGAGGTTGCGAGCGTGCGCGGCATCGTGGGAGATCAGTGGGTCGTGCACGTCGATGGAATGGCCGATGTCCGTGCCGTAGGCCAGCGTGTGAGTATCGATCTCGTAGCGCTCCGAGCGGCTGCCCAGCAGTGACGAGACCCAGTCGCGGTCGGTACCGGCCTGGCCGGCGAGAGCGCGGGAGGCATCCACGGCCCAGGGCGGACCGACGATCGCGGTGGTCTCGGCCAGTCGCAGCACGGTGATGTCCTCGGTGGCAACGACATGTTCGACGCGGTCCGCGTCGGTGTCGAGGGCCCGATCGTCCATCTGCAAACGTCGACACCAGGCCAACCGGACGATGTCGAGTTTGTGCCGATCGAATGGGCCCGCGTCGGGTAGAGGGGAATTCACCACAGAAACTGTAGCCACAGGGCCGCTGGGCACCATTTCGGTTTCACCGTCCCAAAGCAATCTTTCGAACTTTTTCGCCCCCGGTGTTTCGCTCAGCGCCGATAGATGGCAGACTCACTTTTGAGATTAGAGCTTCGACGTGAAGATCTAGCTCGCTTACAGAAGGTTTACAGAATGACGCAGGGCAGTGTGAAGTGGTTCAACGGCGAAAAGGGCTTCGGCTTCATCGAGCAGGATGGTGGCGGACCGGACGTTTTCGTTCATTACTCGGAGATTCAGGGTAGCGGCTTCAAGTCGCTCGACGAGGGCCAGCGCGTGGAGTTCGAGGTGGGCCAGGGTCAGAAGGGCCCCCAGGCTACCGGCGTCCGCGCCATCTGATTCAAGCTTCGTAACCCGACTTCTCCTGGCGGAGTGACCTTCTCGAAGTAATCTCCACCAGAAATTCGGTGACAAGGCCGGATACACGGAAGAAATTCCGAGTATCCGGCCTTCGTCTGTTCGAACGGGACATCGACTACGGACGGTGTCCTTTTACGTGCTCGATGGGGCATTGTGTGCAGTATGTCCGATTGATGCCCAGGTCAGAGCATTGTCCGGGTTGCTCTCCGTCGAACCATGGCCCTATATTCCAACTGGAATAATTCGATGGGGATATGCAGATGTGGGGTGAGGTTCGATGCGAGGGGACGCAGTGAATCCGCTGGGGGTCTCGGTCCTCGCCCTGCTCTCGGAGGGGCCGATGCATCCCTACGAGATGTATCAGCTCCTTCTCGAGCGCAAGGAGGACCGGATCGTCAAGATTCGCCCCGGTTCGCTCTACCACGCAGTTGCTCGACTCCACGGGCGAGAGTTGATCACCGAGGTCGGAACCGACCGCGGGGGTAACCGTCCCGAGCGCACGACCTACGAGATCACGCCCGCCGGCAGGCGGGTTCTCGTCGACCGGCTGGCCGAGATTCTTCGCTCCCCGGTGCGCGAATATCCACAGTTCACCCTGGGCCTGTCCGAGATGCACAACCTCCCGGCATCCGAGGCGATCGCGTTGCTCCGTGCGCGTACCGAAGACCTGGCTCGAGAGATCGAGGAACTGTCCGGATTCCAGCGCCTGGCGCGAGAACGCAACGTATCCGAAATCTACTGGGCTGGAATCGATTACACCTACCACATGCTGGACGCTGAAGTGAAGTGGTTGACGAGCTACATCGATCGCGTCGACAGCGGCGAGCTCGAGTGGCCGCATGCCTTTCCGCACAGCACACCACCCTGACCGATCGGCACCTGCCACACGACCCCGACGCCTCGGGGAACTGCCACACGACCCCGACGCCTCGGGGAACCAGGAGAACGCAATGAACGCCGTCGAGACCGCCCCGCTGCACAACGACATCAGACCGTGGCCCGCCCTGTGGGCGCTGTGTCTCGGGTTCTTCATGATTCTGGTGGACACCACCATCGTGGCCGTCGCTCAGCCGGCGATTCTCAGCGGTCTGAACACGGACATCAACAACGTCATCTGGGTCACCAGCGCGTACCTCCTGGCCTATGCCGTTCCACTCCTGGTCACGGGTCGGATGGGGGACAAGTTCGGCCCGAAGAACCTGTACATCGCCGGCCTCGTGCTCTTCACCCTCGCGTCCGTGTGGTGTGGACTGTCGGGATCGATCGAGATGCTCATCGCGGCGCGCGCGGTTCAGGGTCTCGGCGCTGCGATGATCACCCCGCAGACGATGGCCGTGATCACCCGTGTGTTTCCGGCGGAGAAGCGCGGAACTGCGATGGGAGCATGGGGCGCAGTCGCAGGCGTCGCGACGCTCGTCGGGCCGATTCTCGGCGGTGTTCTGGTCGACTCGCTCGGCTGGGAATGGATCTTCTTCATCAACGTACCGGTCGGAATCGTCGCAATTGCGTTGGCGCTGAGGTTCGTTCCGGTGTTGCCGACCAACGATCACAAGTTCGATCTACTGGGAGTTGCGCTCAGCGCCATCGGGCTCTTCTGCATCGTCTTCGGCATCCAGGAGGGTCAGAAGTACGACTGGGGTAACGGCGTCTGGATCCTCATCGGTGTCGGGTTGCTCGTCTTCGCGGGGTTCGTCTACTGGCAGTCCGTGAACAAGAACGAGCCGCTGGTGCCCTTGGCACTGTTCCGTGACCGTAACTTCTCGTTGTCCAACATCGGTATCGCAGCCATGGGCTTCGCGATGTCCGGCATGATGCTGCCGATCATGTTCTACGCGCAGAGTGTCACCGGTTTGACACCTACCCGGTCGGCGTTGCTGTTCGTGCCGATGGCGCTGCTCACCGGAATCCTCGCGCCCAATGTCGGCAAGCTCGTCGACAAGACGCATCCTCGCTACATCGCCGGTTCGGGGCTGTTCATCCTCGCGGCCGCCTTACTGTGGTTCGCGTACGAGATGACGCCTACCACCGCAATCTGGAGACTGCTGCTTCCGGTCGCGGCGATGGGTGTGGCGAATGCGTTGATCTGGTCTCCCTTGGCGGCCACGGCAACCCGCAATCTGCCGATGAGTCAGGCGGGCGCCGGCTCGGGCATCTACAACACCACCCGCATGATCGGCTCGGTTCTCGGTAGCGCCGGCATCGGCGCGCTCATTCAATCGAGGCTGGCCGCAGAGCTGCCGACCGGTGGATCTGCAACGGGGGCAAACGAATTCGCCGGTCGTGTGCCGGAGATGCTGCGCGACGGATTCACCACCGCCATGGCGCAGTCGCTGATCCTGCCCGCCGTCGTGCTGATCGTCGGCATGATCGCGGTCTGCTTCTACGCCCGACCCGCGTTCAAGTAGTCCATGTGAGCGGAACTTCGTGACGGGTTCACGTGGTCGTCGCAACGAGCAGTCGTTTGTTGTACTCCTCGAGGGGAGTATCCCATCCCAGGGTTTTTCTGGGGCGGTTGTTCAGTAGCGCGGCGACCT
>NZ_JALGQE010000055.1 GCF_022810405.1 Rhodococcus sp. ARC_M5 | reverse complement strand
TGCACTGGACCCCGTGGGTTGGACTGCTAAAGCAAATCCTAGGCTGCGAGGGCCTGGGCTCGGTATCGCACCGGGCTCAGGCCGTCGAGACGTAGCGAGATGCGGTCATTGTTGAACCAGTCGATGTAGTCCTCGATCGCGGTGTGCAAGGCGTCGAGGTTCGAGTATCGGACGTGATGAAACATCTCTTCTTTGAGGTGACCGAAGAAGTTCTCGATGATCGCGTTGTCGTAACAGTTCGCTTTGCGGGACATCGATTGGATCGCTCCCGCATCGGCCAGCAACCGCCGCCACGACGAGTGCTGATAGTGAAAACCTTGATCCGAGTGCACAATTGGACACTCCTGTTCGCCGAGGGTGCCCAACGCGGCCCGCAGGGAACGGTTGGTGAACTCCGTCGTCGGAGACTTTCCGATCGAATACGAGATGATCTGGCGGTCGAACAGATCCATCACCGGCGACAGATACAACTTCG
>NZ_JALGQE010000011.1 GCF_022810405.1 Rhodococcus sp. ARC_M5 | reverse complement strand
TATCAACCGACACGACCGCTGAGTCGTTGACACCTCAGCTCGAAAGCGCCTAACATACAACACAACTCGTTGATCATGAACCGGATGGTTCACCGATCCGAATTACACCACCCCATGGGGCACTATCTTTCGCCACCAACCTTTTGCTCTCTACCACCGATACTACGGCGCGGACGCACGTTGTCTGCACGATCCGCGGTGAACGACGGAACACGACACTCAACCAGTCGAACGTTGCATAGCGGTTAGCCTGTATTTTCACAGGTGCCCCTGGCTCGCAGATTCTGTCCTTTGTGTCTGCGGAGCGGCCTCGCATCGCCGTTTGCTTGTTGTGATGGAACGACCACAATTCACTGTGAACAGTGCACGGGATCTCTCCAAGAATGCGAGGAGTCGAGGGTGAATTTTCCGAGCGGGAAATGGTGGGTTCTCTTCTGGTCGGCGCAGGCGTTGCTGTGGGCCGTTATTTCGGTGATTCGAACTCAGGACGGTGAGTTTTCGGCCTGGTCATGGGTGGCTGCTTGTTTGCTTGCTGCGGCCGCAATCCTGACCGGGCTTCGGACATTTCGCCGCACAAGTGACAGCGATCATGGACGCATGAACCCGTAGGAGACGTACGAGGGACTTGCAAGGGGCGTCGAGCGGCAGTCCTGATCGACAGTTCGAGTCGAGGCAATATGCACTGTCCGGCGTGAACTGGTCTATGTATGAACGTGAGCGGCGAGACGGCGACTTCGAGGCCGAAGTGACTGCCGACGTGTTCTAGTGGAACAGTGGACTGGGTCGAGAAGGAATTGAGGGTCGCTGCTCTCACCGGTGCCTGCACAGGTGTGGCTGTCATGCTCCCCTGGGCTCTGGAAGGGTCCATGTCATGGTTGGCGCTGCTGCTGATTCCTGCGTTCTGTGGTGCTCTGGCCGGGCTGTTGGTCGGCGTGATCGCGGTCGGCGGGGGCCGCTACGCGTTGTGGTCGAATCGCGTGTGGCCCGCTCGATCGCACCGCAGCTGGCGACACCGATTCGCCACGTGCACCGCGGCAGCGGTCACACTGGTGACCGCTGCGGCCCTGTGCTGGCTGGCCGTGACCGCTGGTGAAATCTCCACCGATACGGACGAATTCCCGCCCTGGTGGATCGCACAGGCGGCCATGACAGCGTCGAGCTACCTCTTCGCCTACCTTCTCGCTCCTGCGACAGCCCGCACCGCCCGGACACAGGAACGCCTCGGAGAGGTCTAGGTTCCTGTCCCCCGGCCCGTGCTTAACTTCCTTGTGGAGCACCGTGATCGATGACCGACTGTTCCAAGGCTGGTTCGGAACCGTCCGCTACGGTGCCGACTGTCTGGTCATCTCGGTGGTTGTTACTGATCGCAGAAAACAACGAGCAGACTCGAGTCGATCAGCGTCGTAGTCTTCCCATTTCGCTGCGGGCACGGCCTTGCGCTCAACCTCGACGAAGCCGCGCTTGCCGAAGAATTCTGCGGCCTCACCACTGACTGTCACCGCGAACAGATTCGCGATACCCCTGGTGCGGCAGACCTCCAACAATCCGTCCATCAGTAAGCCACCCGCTCCAAGTCCGGAAAACTCGGCGACTGTGATCAGACCCGATACTTCGGCGAATCCTGTTCCGGCATAAAGGTCAACCTCGAGTCCGACGATGCCGGCGAGGTGCCCGGTTCGTAGCACTCGTGCGCCGAGTCCTCCGACCGCCATCCTGGCAATCTCGATCCGGCTGCGCTGCTTGAGAACCCCTTCTCGTACTCCCTGTGCGACCAGCGCCTCGATTGCAGAGAAATCGTCCACCTGCAGCGAGGCCAAGTGAAGGTAGCGCCCTTGAGTCAGAACGGTCCCCCGGCCGTCGAATGTGAACAGCTCGAATTCGAGATCCTCAGCACGACAGAGATTTACGCTGTATGCACCGCCGACAAGTGCCGCCTCGGCCGCGGGCGGGAAATCGTCGAGTCCCCGTTCGGCCAGGTGGGCGACCAGGCGCTCGCGGTGCAGGTCGATGTCGGCGAAGCTGCGAGGAGGATCACCCCAACCCCCACCCGGATCGGTCAGCACCATCTTCGAGGCCCGCACACTCGCAGATACAGTGCCGGCGGTTCGTGCGACTGCGGCTGCCTTCGTACCGATCACGACACATTCCGAGTCTGCGATTGCGAGCCACAGACGGGCGACGGACTCGTCGTTCCAGACCGTCACGCCGTCGATGGCCACACCTCCGACCGCGGTGGTGACCTCCGGAACGGAATCGGCCGGAACCACGAAGATGAATCGCGTGTCGCCCGTGACGAACTCACCGACCGTACGTTCCGCTGCTTCCAGCGCAGCGATGCTCACCATGGGAAGGGCAATCACGATCGTGACCCCTCGGAATTCCTCGATGAAGAAGTCGCGCTCGGCAACAGGCACCCCACTCGACGTCAACTCGACCGCCACCTCGCGCGGGACCGCTGGCCGCGGCCGCAATTTCCGTGGATTCGCGCGCAGATCGTAGTTCGTCATGGTGGGTCCAAGTGTGGCCTGTTGGCTGATACCCCGCAACGTCCGAATCAGTAGGTGTAGTTGATACCTCGGGAGAACGTGAATCCGCCCGTTGGTGCGGTGCAGCCGATTATGTCGTCGGGCCCGGACCGGCACACCACATCCTCGACCGACAGCACCTGGCCGAACTCGAGCACCGGCGCGTTCGCATCCACATAGATGCCCTGCGTCGTGCACATGCTTTCCGAACCCGCGGCGGTCACGCGAACAGCGACCTTGTCGTTCTCGGCATTCGAGCATTGGGGTCCCTCGAAAGGATTCCTGCCGTCCACGGCCTGACATCCCACTCGCCCCTCGGGTCCATCGGCGTCCCAGATGCCGCAGTGAATGTTGCCCGTCGGCGACGTGAAGTTGTATTTATCACTCCCCGTCCGGAACGTCGCAGGATCGACGTTGCCTGGTTCGTCGCCCGACGGCTGCAAGATTGCACCGCCACCACCGGGCACCAGGTCCGCTGCTTCCTCCGGCGTTCGCGTCGGCTGAGCAACTGCCGATTCCTGTGGCGATTCGACCTCCAGCCGAGTTGGCGACTCTGTGGTCGTCCCCACAGGCGACGTTGTCGTCCCTACGGGCACGGACGTCGTGTCCGGCGCGGCACTGGTGTCCGAATCGCCACTCGCACAACCGCCGAGAGCCAACCCGCACACAGTCGCGGCCAGAACAACAGACTTGCGAGCAATCATCACGTTTCCCTTTTCTCCGCGAGAGTCGATATGGGCCCCGACGTCACCGGACAGTGTTTGCACCGCCCAGCCGCAGGTCCTTTCGCCCCGCGTACAGCGGCATCATCATCAGCTCAGCGTAGGTGCCCGGCAGTACAGTCGACGCGATACTCTGCCCACCATGCCCATCGATCCCGTCGTCCGAGTGTCCCGGCTGCAGGCGTTGATCGATCACCCTCGCACGGGCACCTCGGAGCAAGATGTGGCCGAACCCAACGGCTCCGAGGCAACGATTCGATGACCGCGCCATCCACCCGACCCGGCGCTGCCCCGTACAGCAAGCTTTTCCTCGCCATCTACGACCTGTGGGTGATCAGACTCTCGAACGACTACGGGTGGCGTTGCAACAGAAAACATTTCGTCGACCTGTATCGTGAGCACATCGGTCGCCGCCACCTCGAAGTCGGCCCCGGATCGGGCTGGGTCCTTGCCAACATCGACCTACCCTCCGATATCGACCTCACCCTCGTCGATCTCAATGCCAACTCACTCGAGCACACCGCCTCGCGTCTCGACGTCTCGCCGACACTGATCGAACACGATGTGATGCTGCCGCTGCCCGAGAACGTCGACACATTCGATTCGGCGTCGATCAACTACGTCTTGCATTGTCTCCCCGGGGACTGGTCGACCAAGTCCAGAGCGCTGACGAACCTGGCCGATGTGCTGACCCCCGATGGCGTGTTGTTCGGATCGACCGTGATCGGCGTCGATCAGAAATACACGACACTCGGTGCGGCACTGATGTTCGCTTACAACAGGATCGGTGCGTTCGGTAATCGGTGCGACGATCTGCCCGGCTTACGGCAGCTTCTGTCCGAGAGATTCGAGCACGTCGACGTCACGATGGTGGGCAATGTGGCGCTCATCGTCGCCAAGAATCCCCTCGACGCCCAGCAACGGGCCGACTGATGTGCAGCTGAAAGCGATTCTGTCCGTCCCGCACATGCACTTCGACGACTGTTCGAGCACGAGGACCACGAACGCCGAATACCATGGGCCCGGTGCCGCTCGTATCCCGAGCTGAACGGATCGGAGGGCCGAATGTTCGATCTTCCGGACGATCCGGTAAGTCTTCGATCCTTCCTGGAACGTTCTCCGGACTTCGTCGCGTTGGCCGATTTCACGGGGAAGATTCTGTACATCAATCCGGCGGGTTCGGAGCTGATCGGTGTCACGGACGTGGCCGATCTCGGCACGTTGTCTGCCCTGGAACTGTTGACCCCGGACGGAGTCGATCTCACCGGCGACATCGCCGCCGGTCTGCTCTCCGAAGGCAAGTGGGAGGGCTACTGCGAGCTTCGCCATCACGTGACAGGCACCGGCATTCCGGTGGTGGTCTCGTCCTATGTGATCAATCGTCACGACGATAGCCCCGACCTGGTTGCCTCCACCATTCGTCACCGACACACGGTAGAGCAGCGCAGTGCCAGGATTGCGGCAGATGCGGTGATCGCCGGTCGTCACGCTCAGGAGCAGAAGGCCCTCGCCGATCTGAGCCGATTCGCCGTCATTGCCGAGCTACCCAGGTTGCTCACTGCAGCAACGGACACTGCCGCCACCTTGATCGGCGTGGGAAACTCCGCCATCGCGCATCTCGAACACCCGACCGACCCGTACTTGACCATGGACGCCGCCAGCGGTGCACTTGGCAGGCGTCAGGACATTCCGTCCGGGGACGGTTCGTTGGTGGGATTCACCCTGACGCTCTCGGAGCCTGTCGTGTGCAGCGACAGTCACGCCGAGAAGCGTTTCCGTACCGACACGATGATCTCGCTCGGCCTCCGCAGCGGCGTCGGAGTTCCCATCTTCACCGCCGCCGGAAAACCATGGGGAGTTCTCTCCATCCACAGCGTCGAGGCCCGTCTCTACCGCGACGAGGAAGTGTCGTTCCTCAGCTCGGTGGCCGGCATCGTATCGGCAGCGATACGACGCATCGACCTCGAACTCCAACTGCGACGACGGAGTACGCACGACGCCCTGACCGGTCTGCCCAACCGCACCCTTGCATACGAGGTCATCGATTCGGCACTGGACCGAGCCAGACAACAGTCGGGCACCGTCGCGCTCCTGCTGCTCGACATCGACGACTTCAAGATCATCAACGACAGCCTGGGACACGACGCCGGAGACAGGGCGTTGGTCAAGTTCGTCGAACGGTTGGCGTCGGCAATCCGAGACGCCGACACCATCGCGCGCCTGGGCGGAGACGAGTTTCTGATCGTCTGCGAGGGAGTGGACAGCGTTGCCCATGCGGAGGAACTCGCACGACACATCACGAGTTCCATCGCCGTTCCCTTCTCGGCCGAGGACGTGCCCATCCCCTTGAGTGCCAGCATCGGTATCGCTGTGTCCGAACCGAGTTCGACCCGGCACGAGCTGATTCACCGCGCCGACTTGGCCATGTACCGTGCGAAGGACAGTGGCACCGGTGGGCATGCAGTGTTCGATCCCACCGATCTCTACGACGCGGACCGCATCAGGTCACTGTCGATCGATCTGCGAGCGGCGCTGCGAGCCGACGAGCTCACTCTCGCCTATCAACCGTTGGTGGACATCGCCACACGGAAAATCGTTGCGGTGGAGGCACTCGCCCGCTGGAATCACCGCGAACTCGGGCCCATCGAACCGAGCGAGTTCGTCGGCGTAGCCGAAAGAAACGGTCTTGCAACACCGTTGGGCGCGTGGGCGCTACGTACCGCATGCACGGCCGCGGCGCGGTGGCGAACGTTCTCCGACATCGTGGTTCGCGTCAACGTCAGCGCGCTTCAACTCCGCGATCCCGACTTCCCCACCGAGGTCGCGTCGGTACTGGCAGAGACTGGACTGCCTGCCTTCGCTCTCGGACTCGAGGTGACCGAAACCGTGTGGGTCGCGGACACCGAGCGGGTCGCCGACACCGTCTCGGCCCTGCACGCCATGGGGGTAGCTCTACTACTCGACGACATGGGCAAAGGCCACAGCTCCATGTCGTATCTCGACCGCTACCCCATGTTCGAGTGCTTCAAGATCGACAAGTCGTACATTGCCCGGCTGCCTGCCCCTCGGGCTCGCGCGATTATCTCGGCCATCGTTGCGCTCGCTCGCGCATTCGACGTCACCGTCGTCGGCGAGGGCGTCGAAACCGAGGAGCAACTGGACGCACTGGCCGCCACCGGCTGCGACTTCGCACAGGGATACCTCCTGGGCCGACCGGTCGGGGCCGGTGCCATCGCCGATCTGCTTCTCGGCGATCGATGAATCCCGGGCCGTCCCGACGTTCGTGATACCGTGCCCAACCAGAGCTACTCGCATAGCCACCCCAGCTGCAGCAGGCACCCGCGTCGCCTCCGTCAGCGTTCCACGGGCAAGGTCCTTCACGGATCTGCGATCGACAATGCTGGTTTCTATCTGCACGCCGTGTTCATGGTTTCCGACCGGTGCAGCAGTGCGCGGGACTGGTGCACACAGGGATTGGAACTCTCATGACCAAGAACCACGCAGACAAGCGCGCAGCGCGGACCTATGCGAGGGCGCACACACTCCCCTATCGTCAGGCTCTGGCGTCGGTACGCGCCGCCCACGCCGATCGAAAGTCGTTGTTGCCCTTCGCAGAGCGTCTTCTGATCGAGGCCGTCGAGGGATGCGGAATTCGACATTGGGCTCGAGTCGACGAATGGGACGGCCTCGGCCGCGCGGTGATCACAGACGTCGGTGGCGAACGATTCGTCGTCGGTGTCGACACCGTTCTACCAACTCTTCGGGACCACCTCGACGACCATCCGGGACTGAAGCCGAACGATATCGACAGTTACTTCGCCGACGAGGCACTGCAACTGCTTCTGTTCGGCGGCGTGATCTATCGACTCGAACTTCACCGCGGCATGGGGCTGACGGCCTGATCCGATATCGGATCAGAGATTGCGTCGCCTGGTGTCACCGGTGCGGGATGGGTTCGGAAAGGGCCTGTCCCCCCCTTTCCCTTTCAAGGTATAGCGCACCCCGGGGCTTGCGGCAAGACCCCGTACAGGGCTCAGAATGGCTCGCTGCAACCACGTAGTCATCGATCGGAGTCCTGTGCAACCTGAGCGACCACCCATCTTCGCGCTCCCGGAAAGCCTCACTCACAAGAACACCGCTGATGCGATAGGGGTTGATCAGCAACACTTTTCGGAAATACAGTCGAGTATCGAGAAGTCTCGATCAGATACGGCGGAACGTCTGACGATCGTGCAGAAGTCGATGGGTCGGATGGGGCAGGAAGTGATGGAGCGTGACTTCGAGATCCATCGACTGAACGCACGCCTTCGCTCCCTACATCGTTACGGGGTCGATCTGTGTCTGGGCCGGATGGTCGTCGCCGACTCGGTCGAGCCGGTGTACATCGGACGACTCGGACTGCTGGGAACCTCGGGCGAGCAACTACTCGTCGACTGGCGCTCCCCCGCAGCCGAACCCTTCTTCGGTGCCACTCACGCAAATCCCATGGGGCTGCGGAGTCGTCGTCGATATCGCTGGACGAACGGCTCCATCACCGACTACTGGGACGAGGTGTTCGACCTGACCGGACCGATCACCGACGCTGCGCTGGACGATCAGTCGGCCTTCATCGCCAGTCTGGGCACCGCACGTTCACCGCGAATGCGGGACGTGTTGGGCACCGTCCAGGCAGATCAGGACGCGATCATTCGAGCGGATGCCCGCGGCGCGCTGGTCGTCGACGGTGGGCCTGGAACCGGAAAGACCGTCGTTGCTCTGCACCGCACCGCGTACTTGCTGTACACACAATCGCGACTCGGACACAACTGCGGTGGAGTGTTGTTCGTCGGCCCACACGAGCCGTACCTCGCCTACGTATCCGATGTTCTACCGAGTTTGGGTGAGGACGGTGTGCAAACCTGCACTCTCCGGGACCTCGTCGACGAGGGAGCGGACGCCCTGGAGGAAGCCGATCCGGCGGTAGCGCTGCTCAAGGCGACCACCGAGATGCATACGGCGATCGAGGCTGCTGTCGCGTTCTACGAGCAGCCGCCGACCAGGAACATCATCGTGGAAACGGAGTGGGCCGATCTGACGCTCACTCCCGACGATTGGATCGAGGCATTCTCGGCACCCGCGCCCGACACACCGCACAACGAAGCCCGGGAGCAGATCTGGGATCTGCTGTTGACGATTCTGACGGACCGGTACGACGGCGACAATCCCGTCGAAGTTCGAACGTCTTTGCAGCGCAACGTAGATCTACGAAAGGAGCTCGACAGATCGTGGACCATCATCGACGCCGCCGACCTCGTGGCCGATCTGTGGGGCGTGCCGGCATATCTCCGTAGGTGCGCTCCCTGGCTCGGCTCCGAGCAGGTACGTGCGCTGCAGCGACCCGACTCGGCACAGTGGACGGTGGCCGATCTACCGCTGCTCGACACCGCACGGATGCGGCTCGGAGATCCAGAGCATGCGCGGCGCACTCGGCGTCGGGAGCTCGCATCTGTACACGAACGCTCGCGAATGGACCGCGTCGTCGACGAACTCATGGCCGCCGATGACGACGAGATGATGGCCGCCCAGTTGCGGCAGGACGGAATTCGCGATGCGCTCGTCGATTCGGCTGGCTTCGAGGAGGTCCCCTCGGATCCCTTGGCCGGGCCGTTCGCACACATCGTCGTGGACGAGGCACAGGAGTTGACCGACGCGGAGTGGCAGATGGTCCTGCGCCGATGCCCGTCCGGCAGCGTCACGATCGTCGGAGACCGCGCACAAGCGCGGCGGGGATTCGCGGAGTCCTGGCTCGAACGCCTCGGAAGAGTGGGATTCGACCACATGAACGTCGCCACCCTCGGCGTCAACTACCGCACCCCACGAGAAGTGATGGCCGAAGCCGAGCCGGTGATCCGCGCGGCGCTGCCGGACGCCAATGTTCCGGTCTCCATCCGCAGCACCGGTGTGCCCGTCGAGTACGGCGACGCGGCAGATCTGTCGTCGATTCTCGATCGATGGCTCGACTCGAACGTCGACGGAATCGCGTGCGTCGTAGGTGATCCTGCGTTCCCGTCTTCGGAGCGCATCCGCTCACTGACACCACAGTTGACGAAAGGACTCGAATTCGATCTGGTCGTCCTGATCGACCCGGATTCGTTCGGATCGGGAATCGCCGGTGCCGTCGACACCTACGTGGCGATGACACGAGCAACCGGACAGCTGGTGGTTCTGACCACTCAGTGCGACGCCGAATCGAGAACGTCCAGCACAGCATGAATTGCCGGGCTGGCGTCGGCGCTGCGCCGCCACGCGGCCTGCACCTGACGAGCGGGAGCGCGCTCGAGCGGAACCGCCACGAGACCGGCACCGAGCAACGGACGCGCGAGACGAGGCACGAGAGCGAGTACATCGTCCGCTTCGACCAGCGCGAGTTGCGTGGAGAAGTCGTCCACGAGATGGCGAACGTCGACCTCGGCGGACGTTTCGGCAAACAGCCGACGAAACCACTGGTGACACACCGTCCCGGCCGGGCTCGTCACCCACGGGTATCGCGCGAGTTCGGCGTGGGCCAACGCGGTCTCGCGTCGGGCGAGTGGGTGGGTTCGCTTCATGATCACGTCGCCGAAATCCGTGTGAATCGGTTGCCGAACGACCGAGGGAGGAGCGGGCACCGAAACTCCGTCGGCGTCGTGCACCAGCGCCAGATCTGCGGTGCCGGAATACACGCTGTGCAGTGCACGGTCCGGATCCTCCTCGCTGATGTGCACCGTCAGGTCGGGATACCGTCGATTCAGCTCGATCAGCGCGGGTGCCAGCAAACCCCGTACCGCGGTCGAGAAGCCGACCAGCCGAACGACCCCACGTGCGACGCCCTCGTCGGCGGATCGAGCCGCCTCGACGCACCGTTCGAGAGCGTCGAACACCTCCCCCGCGGACTCGACCACCGCCCGACCTGCGGGGGTGAGCACGACGCCCCGACCGGCCTGTGCCAGTACCGAAGTGCCGATCTGCCGTTCGAGTCGCTTTATCTGTTGAGAAATCGCCGATGAGGTGTAGCCGAGTTCATCGGCGGCCCGGGCGAGAGTGCCGAGGGTTGCCACAGCGCGCAGGGCATGTAGTGCACTCACGTCGATCATGAAGCAACAGTACGTAGTAATGCGGAAAATGCATCGCTGGACCTCACCTATCGAGCGGTCCACACTCGGACCATGACCACCACTCCGTCGCCGGCCTCGACGATCTTCGGCACGAACCTCGTCGCCATGGCGACCCCCATGCACCCCGACGGATCGCTCGACCGAGCGGGCGTCGATGCGCTTCTGACGCACCTGATGGCAACACGATGCAACGGCGTCGTCGTCGCCGGAACGACCGGTGAAGCACCTACCCTGACGAACCACGAGACCTCACAGCTGATCGCTCGGGCTCGCAGGCACTCGGGTCACGCTGTTCGAGTGATCGCGGGAGTAGGCACCAACGACACCGCGACAGGGATCGAGATGGCCCGGTCCGCAGCAGCAGCCGGAGCCGACGCACTGTTGATCACCGCTCCCTACTATTCGCGGCCCACCCAGGCCGGCATCACGGAGCACATCGTCGCGATCGCCGAGGCAGGTGGGCTGCCCGTCATGGTGTACGACGTCCCTGCGCGGACAGGTGTGGCGGTCGAGGCGTCGACGCTCATCGAACTCTCCCGCCACCCCCTCATCGGTGCCGTCAAGGACGCGAAGGGTGATCTGTACGAGGCCATGACCGTCATGTCCTCGACGGACCTCGCCTACTACTGCGGAATCGACGAACTCGCGCTCCCCTACCTTGCCTCTGGTGCAACAGGATTGGTCAGTGTCACCGGCAACGTGGTGGCAGACCGTTACGCCGAACTGATCGCGGCAGTCCGCGTCGGCAACCTGGATCGGGCGATCGCAGTACAGCGATCGCTCCTGCCGTTGACCGACGCGATCATGCGTACGACGCAGGGTGCCATCATGGCCAAGGCCGCGCTCGTCAGGATCGGCGTCATCTCCGACGCGACCGTGCGGCGCCCTCTGCTCGAGTCCTCCGTGGGTGAATTGGGTCGGCTCGACGACGCCTTGTCGGCCACCGGAATCGATCAGGAATCGACAGGCGTGCACGTTCCGGTACGACTAGCGTGAGCCCTCATGGCGACGAAGAAGGTCACGCAGGACACGGCACCGCACGCTGCCGACGGTCACGATGTGATTCGGGTACAGGGGGCCCGGCAGAACAATCTTCAGGACATCGATGTCGAGTTGCCCAAGCGGCGACTGACCGTGTTCACCGGCGTCTCCGGCTCCGGAAAGAGTTCCTTGGTGTTCAGTACCATCGCCGCCGAATCGCAGCGCATGATCAACGAGACCTACAGTGCCTTCGTCCAAGGATTCATGCCGACGCTCGGCCGACCCGACGTCGACGTCATGGATGGACTCACCACGGCCATCATCGTCGATCAACAGCGCATGGGCTCCAATCCCCATTCCACCGTCGGGACCGCGACCGATGCCAACGCCATGCTCCGCATTCTGTTCAGCCGAGTCGGAAAGCCGTACATCGGCTCCGCACAGGCCTTTTCGTTCAACGTGGCGTCGGTGTCCGGTGCAGGCGCGTACAAGGTGGACAAGGGCGGCAGGCAGACCACCGAGAAGAAGTCATTCTCCGTGACCGGTGGCATGTGCCCGCGTTGTGAGGGCCGAGGCTCGGTCAGCGATTTCGATCTCACCGCGCTGTACGACGCGAGCAAGTCACTCAACGAGAGCGCGATCACGATCCCCGGCTACAGCATGGAGGGCTGGTACGGCCGAATTTTCCGCGGCTGTGGGTATTTCGACCCGGACAAGCCGATCTCGAAGTTCACTAAGAAGGAACTCGACGATCTGCTCTATCGCGAGCCGACGAAGGTCAAGGTCGAGGGCATCAATGTGACCTACTCGGGGCTCGTGCCCCAAATCCAGAAGTCGTTTCTGTCCAAGGACGTCGAGGCGATGCAGCCCCACATCCGCGCCTTCGTCGAACGCGCGATTACGTTCACCACCTGCCCGGACTGCCACGGCACCCGGCTCAACGAAGGCGCTCGGTCGTCGAAGATCAAGGGCGTCAACATCGCTGACGCGTGTTCGATGCAGATCAGCGATTTGGCGAAGTGGGTGGGTGGCCTGAAGGAACCGTCGGTGGCACCGCTGCTGACCACGCTGGGTGAGACCCTCGACTCGTTCGTGGAGATCGGGCTCGGCTACCTGAGCCTGGATCGCCCGTCGGGAACACTCTCCGGTGGAGAAGCCCAGCGCACCAAGATGATTCGCCATCTGGGGTCGTCGTTGACCGATGTGACCTACGTGTTCGACGAGCCGACCACCGGTCTGCATCCCCACGACATAGAGCGAATGAACAATCTGCTGCTTCAGCTGCGGGACAAGGGAAACACCGTGCTCGTCGTCGAGCACAAGCCCGAGACGATCTCCATCGCCGACCACGTCGTCGATCTGGGTCCCGGTGCAGGAAGCGCAGGCGGACACGTCTGTTTCGAGGGCACCGTCGACGGATTGCGTCAGAGCGACACGGTCACCGGTCGGCATTTCGACGACCGGGCTTCTCTCAAGGAGTCCGTCCGCGAGTTCTCCGATGTGCTCGAAATTCGCGGCGCGGACTCCCACAATCTGCGCGACGTCGACGTCGACGTTCCACTCGGTGTGTTGGTAGTCGTCACCGGCGTCGCCGGCTCGGGCAAGAGTTCGCTCATTCACGGATCACTCTCGGGGACGAACGATGTGGTGTCGGTCGATCAGGGGGCGATACGAGGGTCGCGTCGAAGCAATCCTGCAACCTATACCGGGCTGCTCGAACCGATTCGCAAGGCGTTCGCCAAGGAGAATGCCGTCAAACCTGCGCTGTTCAGCTCCAATTCGGAGGGCGCGTGCCCGACGTGCAACGGCGCCGGCGTCATCTACAGCGACCTCGCGATGATGGCCGGGGTCGCCACGGTGTGCGAGGAGTGCGAGGGCAAGCGATTCCAGGCATCGGTACTCGAGTACCACTTCGGCGGTCGCAACATCGACGAGGTGTTGTCGATGTCGGTCGCCGAGGCCGAGGAGTTCTTCTCCGACGGCTCAGCGAAATTGCTCCCGGCACACAAGATTCTGCAGCGCCTGAACGATGTCGGGTTGGGCTACCTCAAGATAGGCCAGCCGTTGACGACTCTGTCGGGTGGAGAACGGCAACGCCTCAAGCTGGCTACGCACATGGCCGACAAGGGCGGGATCTACGTGCTTGACGAACCCACCACCGGACTGCACCTTGCAGATGTCGACAAACTCCTCGGGCTGCTGGACCGCCTGGTCGACTCGGGCAAGTCGGTGATCGTCATCGAGCATCATCAGGCCGTCATGGCCCACGCCGACTGGATCATCGACCTAGGTCCCGGTGCCGGCCATGACGGCGGACTCGTCGTGTTCGAGGGAACGCCCTCCGATTTGATCGCGGACGGTTCGACTCTGACCGGCCAGCACCTGGCTGCGTACGTCGGGAGCTGACGTGCAACCGAACCCGAGAACAAGGGAGATGCCGTGACCACCCTGCTTCACCGGCCCGCAACCGCACTGGTGATCATCGACGTGCAGAACGACGTGTTGGTCGGCGTGCACGACCGGCAGCGCGTCATCAACAACATCGTCACCCTGGTGTCCCGCGCCCGGTACACCAGTACTCCGGTGATCTGGGTGCAGCACTCCTCCGAGAAGGAGCTGGCTTTCGGAACGGACGGCTGGAAACTCCTCGACGAGTTGCCGATGGATCCGCGCGATCCGCTCGTCCACAAGAAGCACGGCGATGCCTTCGAGGACACCGGTCTCGAAACCGAGCTCGCCGCCTCGGGCGTGGGGCATGTCGTCATCGCCGGGGCGCACACGGATTTCTGCATCAGGTCCACGCTGCACGGAGCCCTCGTCCGCGGATACGACGTGACGCTGGTGAGCGACGCACACACTGCCGAGGATCTGTCCGACTGGGGTGCGCCGCCACCTGCGCAGGTCATCGCGCACACGAACATGTACTGGGACAACCAGACCGCTCCCGGCCGGACTGCCGTGGCCGTCGTCACCGAGAAGGTCACCTTCGGCTGACCGATATCCTGGACACTCCATGGTGACCTTGCTGCTTGCGCTCGTCGGATTCGCACTGCTCGATTCGCTCGACGTGCTGCTGATCGGCGTGACCGCTGCCATCGCGGTGCACGCGAGAACCACCCGCCGGTCTCCTTTCCGAGCCGGGCTGGCCTTCGTCGGCGGAGTGTTCACAGCGACGACCACGTTCGGCATACTCACCGTTCTCGGCATCGACTTCTTCACCGATCTGTTCGACATCACCATCACTCCTACGGTCCGGTATCGCACCGAGCTGGTGATCGGGCTGGTGCTGATCACTCTCGGTGCTCTGCGCACCGCCGAACGGCGCCCACCGGCGTGGGCAGCCCGAGCCGGCTCGAGCATTCCCGTCGTCGCCCTGACCGGACTCACGATCGGTTTGGTGCAGGGCCCGACGGCAGTGCCTTATCTCGCCGGGCTGACGATGCTCTCGACCTACGATCCCCGGCCGCCGTGGTGGCCGGCCATCGTCGTCGTCTACTGCGTGATCGGGCTACTACCGCCCATCCTCGTTCTGATTCTGGCGTCGAGGAAGAGTCGACGTTCCAGACGCGCGTTCACGGCAACCGTGCGGGCGCTGATGCGGTACGGCCCGCCGACGGTGCGCGTCATCTTCGTCGTGCTCGGTGTCGCACTCGTCGCCGACGCGCTGATTCATGCCGCAGACCTCGTCTAGGTCGTCGCCGTAAGCTTCACCGCATGGCACTCGATCACGGCGATCCCGGTGACGCCCC
Organism: Rhodococcus sp. ARC_M5; assembly: GCF_022810405.1. GTDB lineage: Bacteria > Actinomycetota > Actinomycetes > Mycobacteriales > Mycobacteriaceae > Rhodococcoides > Rhodococcoides navarretei. The sequence continues at coordinate 146,130 of NZ_JALGQE010000011.1, read as the reverse complement.
GTCCGTCCCTCCTCCCCTAGCACCGGTGGTCCACGACCGTCGTCCCTCCGCGGCCGAGGAAGCGCGCACGATCGCTGCGTCCACCAACACCGCAACCCTCGCGAGCCTGACCGCGGACGGCGATCCCTGGGCATCGTTCGTCACCTACGGGTTGCTCGACGGCGCTCCAGTTCTGTGTGTCTCCCGGATGGCCGAGCACGGACGGAACCTCGCAGGCGATCAACGGATGAGCCTGTCGATCGTCGCACCGCAATCGCAGACCGATCCCCTGGCGTCGGGCCGTATCACGCTGGCCGGCGTGGTGGAACGGCCCGACGGGGACGAATTGGCCGCAGCACGCGCGGCGCATCTCGACGGCGTACCAGCAGCGAAGTACTACCTGGACTACAGCGACTTCACGCTCTGGGTCATGCGCGTGCAGCGAGTCCGCTGGGTCGGCGGATACGGCCGGATGGATTCGGCAACTGCCGACGCGTATTCCGAGGCCGCGCCCGATCCGGTGTCGCCGACCTCGGCGTACGCAATCGAGCACCTCAACGCCGACCACGCGTCGTCGCTGAACGCGATGGCTCGCGAATTGGGAGGCTTTCCCGACGCCACATCCGCCGAGTGCACGGCCGCGGACCGGTACGGACTGGATCTGAAAGTGCTCACGCCACGCGGGATCGCGTATACAAGGGTCGGCTATGCGACTCCGATCGACTCGGCTGCCGAACTGCGGGCCGCGACCGTGGAACTGGCGAAGCGCGCCGCAGCCGGCCGATAGGTGTGAGATGCAACCACAGACACGACGACCTCGCCGAGACGTCGCGATGGATGGCGACTACCGTTGACCTCACACAGCAATCGTTAGGGAGCAGGTAATGAGCATCCAACCGCTCGAATCGAAGCGTCACCGCGTCGTCGTCATCGGTTCCGGGTTCGGAGGTCTGTTCGGCGTCAAGGCGCTCAAGAAAGCCGACGTCGACATCACCCTCGTCGCCAAGACGACACACCACCTCTTCCAGCCTCTCCTTTACCAGGTCGCGACCGGAATTCTGTCCGTCGGCGAGATCGCCCCCACCACCCGCGTCATTCTGCGCAAGCAGAAGAACGCCGAGGTGCTGCTCGGAGACGTGCTGAACATCGATCTCGAGGCCAAGACGGTCACGTCCAAGCTCCTCGAACGCATCACCGTCACTCCGTTCGACAGCCTGATTGTCGCGGCGGGCGCACAACAGTCGTACTTCGGCAACGATCACTTCGCCGAGTTCGCGCCCGGCATGAAGACCATCGACGACGCTCTCGAACTGCGCGGACGCATCCTCGGTGCGTTCGAGCAGGCCGAACTCTCCGACGATCAAGAAGAGAAGGACCGCCTCATGACCTTCGTGGTCGTCGGCGCAGGTCCCACCGGCGTGGAGCTCGCCGGGCAGATCGCCGAGCTCGCCGATCGCACCCTCGACGGAGCTTTCCGCAACATCGATCCGCGTGACGCCCGCGTCATCCTGCTCGACGCCGCGCCCGCCGTGCTGCCGCCGATGGGCGAGAAGCTGGGCCGCAAGGCCGCCGAGCGGCTCGAGAAGCTCGGCGTCGAAATCCAGCTGAACGCGATGGTCACCGACGTCGACAACGACGGCCTGACCGTCAAGGAGAAGGACGGCACGACGCGTCGCATCGAGTCGCAGTGCAAGGTCTGGTCTGCAGGCGTGCAGGGCAGCCCCCTCGGCAAGCAGCTCGCCGACCAATCCGGATCGGAAACCGATCGCGCCGGACGCGTGCTGGTCGAACCGGACCTCACCGTCAAGGGCCATCCGAACGTGTTCGTGATCGGCGACCTGATGTCGGTCAAGGACGTTCCCGGCATGGCGCAGGGCGCCATCCAGGGAGCGACCTACGCGGCCAAGCTGATCAAGGCGTCGGTCAAGGGCCAGGACGATCCCGCCCAACGGGCCCCGTTCAAGTACTTCGACAAGGGTTCGATGGCAACGGTGTCGCGCTTCAACGCGGTCGCCAAGGTCGGAAAGCTAGAATTCGGCGGTTTCATCGCCTGGCTCATGTGGCTCGCGCTACATCTCTACTACCTGGTGGGTTACCGCAGCCGCATCACGACCGTCATCTCGTGGTTCGTGACGTTCCTCGGCCGCGGTCGGGCTCAGATGGCGTCGACCGAGCAGCAGGTGTTCGCGCGACTGGCCATCGAGCAACTCAACTCCATCGAACGTGCTGGTGACGTGGACAAGCGCACCGCCGAGGTGGAACGGCAACGCGAGGACGCAGCGGGCTGATCGGCCGCCGACCGAAGTGTTCGAGAACACGCATCGGCCGACGGGACACCGTCGGCCGATGCGTTGTTCGTTTCGAAGTGTGCGGGTCTCACAGATCGGCTCCGGCGGGCTGCAGTCGGCGTCCCACGGAGGTGCTGAGCGAACCGCCTCCTGCCAGCGACAGCCGGACGGTCCCGTCGGCGAGATCGACCTCGGACGAACGGTCATCGGGATACTGCAAGGTGCTGGACATCGACAGCGGAGCCGACAGCGCGTCGTGCGCAACCGATCCCGCACCCAGTTCCACTCGGTGACGCAACAACGGGCTGTTGCCGACGTCGCATCGCATCGCACTGCTCCACCGACCCGATGCTTCCTCGAATCGTCCGATCTGCGTCCTCTCACGTAGCCACAATGTTGAATCTTCCTGCAGTGCAACGGTATTGACCACCGAGTGCGAGGCGTCGGATACCACGACCATTGGTTCGGGATCGAAGATCAACGACGCGCCCGCTCCGACCTCGAAGTGCCACTGCGCGGAGGAGTGACGATGCAGCCCACCGGGCATCGCCAACGAGGCAGCGACACTGCGCACCTCCAGGTGGGCGCCGGCCGCCACCGATATTCTCACGGTGATGGTGTCACCGCCCAGAGGCGTTGCCGCCGTTCCGATCAGGTGAACCGTGTCCGGTCCCGTCTGTCGGCCGGCCAGCCCTCCCACCGAGGTGATGCGTGGGCTCCGGGTGCGGCTCGCGTCGATGCAGAGCTCGGTGTGCATCGACGCTCAGTGCGTGTGGGCATGCGCGTCGGCGTCGGCGATCACCTTCAGCTGCTCCCGCACCCACTCGAGCACCATGGTCGCCGCCGGATCGTCGGTGAGGGAGATCAGCGCAGTCGGTCGTCCCTCGCGCACCTGGGCCGCGTCGCGCTCCATGACACCGAGGTCGGCTCCGACGTACGGGGCGAGGTCCGTCTTGTTGACGACCAGCAGGTCGGAGAACGTGACACCGGGACCGCCCTTGCGCGGCACCTTGTCTCCCCCGGCAACGTCGACGACGAAGATCTGTACATCGATCAGACCGGACGAGAACGTCGCCGTCAGATTGTCGCCACCGGATTCCACGAGAATCAGATCGAGGGGCGGGTTGTTCTCGATCAGATCGTCGATGGCGTCGAGATTGGCCGTGATGTCGTCTCGGATCGCGGTGTGCGGGCAGCCACCGGTCTGCACCGCCGTGATGCGCTCGTCGGGCAACACCGCGTGCCGACGCAAGAAATCCGCGTCCTCGGTGGTGTAGATGTCGTTGGTGAGTACGGCCAGTGAGAGTTCGTCGCGCAGCTCGCGGCACAGGGCAGCCACCAACGCCGTCTTGCCGGACCCGACGGGACCACCGATCCCGACGCGCAGCGCATCGCCTGCCACCCGTGCGCGCTTGGGCCGATCCAAACCGTGGTCGTGGGGCTCACCGTCGATCAGGTGCGGGGGCATGTCGAACTCCTTGTCACTAGAGAAAAAATGGAACCGTAATCAGGATACGAACAACGGCCGATCGCGGACGGCGTGGGCTTCGGCGAACATGTCCAGCAACGGATCCGACAACTCCATCAGCTCCGGCAGACATCGACACACCGCGGCCGTCACGTCGTCGCAGAACTCGCCCAACCGGATGGTGCACGCCGCGACCTCGGCCGGATCGAGCGCGAGGAGACGCTGTGCTGCAATCGCCGACCCGGTCATGGTGATGTACACCTGTACCGCGGCCGTGTCGGCAACCGACAGGCCCGCCGCGAGTCCGACGTGCCCAGCGGCAACCGCCAGGTGTGGCCTCCGCCCGATCGACGCCCAATCATGATGCGGCCACGCCGATTTGGCCAACCGAAGCAATCCACGGCCCTGAGCACGGGAGGCAGACCTGGCTGCCGGGGACGGAGTTCGTGCGTCGGATTCGGCATCGGCCTCGTCCGTGCTCGACGACCCGTGCACCAACGATGCGGCAATGGACGCCGTGGTGGCACCGGAAGTCCTGATGCGCCGTCGTAGGAAGGCCTCGAGCGTCGTGATGTCTCGAACGAAGCCCGAGGCGATGGCTTCTTCGACTCCCCCGGAGTGCACGTGGCCACCGGTGGGCAGGCGGGAATCGGCAAGCGAGAGAAGCGTCGTCACTCGTAGTCGGGCATCGGACATCAGAAGAGGAAATATCGCTGCGCCATCGGCAGTTCGGTGGCCGGTTGCTCTGTCCACACGTCACCGTCGATCCGCACGGTGAAGGTGTCGGGATCCACTCGGATATCGGGCAGAGCGTCGTTGTGTGCCATGTCCGACTTCCTGACGCCGCGCACGTTCTTGACCGGAACCAGCCGTCGATCACAGTTGAGACGTCCAGCGAGTCCGTCCTCGATCGCCTGTGGGGCAACAAAATGCAGTGAGGTCGCAGCGGCCGCCTTCGGCGACGCCCCGAACATCGGACGCGGCAGTTCGGGCTGCGGGGTCGGGATGGACGCGTTGGCATCGCCCATGGCAGCCCAGGCGATCATGCCGCCCTTGATCACCATGTGGGGACGTACGCCGAAGAACGCCGGATCCCACAGCACGAGGTCGGCGAGCTTCCCCGGTTCGATCGAACCGATCTCGTCGTCCAGGCCGTGTGCGACGGCCGGGCAGATGGTGTACTTCGCGACGTAGCGCATGACACGGTTGTTGTCGGCTCCGTTGTCACCGGCCAGGAACCCACGGCGAGATTTCATCACGTGTGCCGTCTGCCAGGTTCGCAGAACCACCTCACCGATCCGGCCCATCGCCTGGGCGTCGCTACCGATCATCGAGATCGCACCCATGTCGTGCAGCAGATCCTCGGCCGCGATGGTCGACGGTCGGATTCGGCTCTCGGCGAAGGCGAGATCCTCCGGAATGGAAGGACTGAGGTGGTGGCACACCATCAGCATGTCGAGATGTTCGTCCAGCGTGTTGACGGTGTGGGGACGCGTCGGGTTGGTCGAGCTGGGCAACACATGTGGCTGCGCCGCAACGGTGATGATGTCGGGTGCGTGCCCACCGCCCGCACCCTCGGTGTGGTACGCGTGAATTCCGCGTCCCTTGATCGCATCGAGGGTGGTCTCGACGAAGCCGGCCTCGTTCAGGGTGTCCGAGTGCAGTGCTGCCTGAACGCCTGCGTCCTCGCACACTCGCAGGCACGCGTCGATCGCGGCCGGAGTCGATCCCCAGTCCTCGTGCAGTTTCAATCCCGATGCGCCCGCTCGTAATTGCTCCCACATCGAGTCCGGATTGACCGTGTTGCCCTTGCCGAGGAGCACGATGTTCATCGGCCAGTCGTCCAGCGATTCCAGCATTCGGGAGAGGTGCCACGCGCCAGGGGTGACGGTGGTGGCCTTGCTGCCTTCGGCGGGGCCGGTTCCTCCTGCGATGACGGTGGTGATGCCGCCGCCGAGAGCTTCTTCCTTGATCTGAGGGCAGATCAGGTGGACGTGGCAGTCGATGCCGCCTGCTGTGACGATCTTCCCGTTGCCCGCGATGATCTCGGTGGACGGGCCGATGACGAGATCGGGATGTACCCCGGTCATGGTGTCGGGGTTGCCCGATTTGCCGAGTGCCACGATGCGTCCGTCGCGAATACCGAGATCGGCCTTGATGATTCCCCAGTAATCGACAACCACCACCCCGGTGATCACCGTGTCGGGAGCACCGTCGGCGCGGGTGGCTCGGGACTGACCCATCGATTCACGGATCACCTTCCCGCCGCCGAACACGGCCTCCTCACCGGCGTTGCCGGGTCCGCCACTGCGGTCCTCGGTGACCTCGATCAGAAGATCGGTGTCCGCCAAACGGATTCGATCACCCGTGGTGGGGCCGAACAACTGGGCGTATCGACTGCGACTCATGCGCGCCATCAGCTGTCCAACTTTCCGGGAGGTGTCATGCTCAATCCGTGTACCTCGCGCGTGCCACCGAGGGGCACGAGCCGAATCGTCTGTTCGATGCCGGGCTCGAAACGCACCGCTGTGCCTGCGGGTATGTCGAGCCGGCAACCGTATGCCCGCTCACGGTCGAACTGCAGAGCTGCATTGGACTGCGGGAAATGCACGTGGCTACCCACCTGTACCGGTCGATCTCCCGCGTTCACGACGATCATCGAGATCACCTCGGCACCCTCGTTGATCTCGATGTCGCCTGCGACGGTGATGATCTCGCCCGGGATCAGGTGGCCGTCACCCCGCGTCGGCGAGATCGGCTCGTGCACCGTGATCAGCTTCGTACCGTCCGGAAAAGTCGCTTCCACCATCACCTCGGGGAGCAACTCGGGAACCCCGACGAGCACGTCGTCGGCACCGAGAACCTCACGACCCGAGGACATCAGGTCTGCGACCGATCGGCCGTCGCGGGCACCCTCGAGGAGGTGATCGGTGATGACCGCGATCGCCTCGGGGTGGTTGAGCTTCAGGCCGCGTGCCTGACGACGGCGAGCGAGTTCGGCCGCGTAACTGACGAGCAGTCGGTCCTGCTCGTGCGGAGACAACCGCATTGGAGTTCTCCGTCCCGATCGGTGATGGTGCCCGGCAATTCTGACACGCTTGCGACCCGTCGGCAGCGGAGTGCGCCGACGCACCTCATCCGAGCGGCACGGTCACCGATCGATCGAGCAGTCCGCGCAGCACGTCTCGGTCGATGCCGGCAGCAACGTTCTGCAGCTCGGCGATGCCGAACGCGCCCGAATCCAGACCCCGCACCAGTACGCCTGCCAAAGCCTGCGCCGTCGCCGGCTCGTCCATCACCTCACCACCCTGACGATCGAGGTAGCTGCCCAACCGAGCAGCAGCGACCGGCATGGCCTGACGGAAGAAGCCGAAGGTGGCAAGCCACCGTGTCACCAGATGCCCAGGATGCATGTCCCACCCCTGATAGAAGCCGCGCTCGAGGGATCTGGTGACCAGATCGAAATGCCGCCGAGCGGACGACGCGACCTGATCGGGATCGCCGGTCGGCACCACCTGGGTCGAGCCGTCACACACCCATACCCCGGTCTGCGCCGCCGCCACCAACATGACGCTCTTCGCATGGTCTGCCACCGGATGCGCCAATGATTGCTGCGCAGAAGTGATTCCGCAGGCGGCGCTGTAGTCGTAGGTCCCGTAGTGCAGGGCAGTGCAGCGGCCGTCCGCCCGAGTGATCGCCCGCGCGAGCGTCGTCGTGCCATCGGCCCCGATCACCGCCTGTGGGCTCTCGATCTGCAACTCGAACCGAAGCGCACGATCCGGTAGACCATGGGCCCGCTCGAGTTCCTCGCACACGGCCACCACTGCGGCCACCTGCTGGACGGCGCGCAGCTTGGGTACGGTGAACACGAAGCCGTCGGGCACTCCCCCGGCTCCCTCCAGAACGAGCTCGAGAGTGCGAATACCACGCCGACGCTCATGTGCAGCAAGCCCTTTGGCGCGTACTCCGAGCCATGTCGGGCCCGCTGGATCCAGCGCCAACGCCGACAGCGCGGCACCGGCTGCGCGCGCATGACCGTCCTCGACGGCGTCCGACCGCCACCCGTAGCCGTCCTCGAAGTCGAATCTGAGATCTTGAACAGGAGCACTGCCGAGCCGGTCACGCACGAGTGGCAGTGCGTCGGCGGTGTCGAGTCCCGCGAATGCCTCGGGGTTGGCGTCCAGGATGGCCAGGGCGGCCGCGCCCCATTCGGCCGGCACGGCAGCCGAAGCGTCCGCGGCCGATACGTAGACGGTGTGCGAAGGCTGACCGCCGATTCGGTCACCCGGATAGTGCTGTGCCAGTTCGTCATCGATGGGACCGAACAGTGACTCCAGGCGATCGAACGCGTCGGGGGTCAATGCGGTGCCCCTGGACTCGGAGGAGGATTCGGCGTTGTCGCTGTGTCCGGTCATGGGCCTCACTGTCCCAGATGCGCGGTGTTTTCGACATTCGCGAGCCGGACCTTGCCCTGGGCGACAAGGCGTCCGTTCTCGTCCGTCATGTCGACCTGCCAGAGCTGCTGGGTGCGACCCCGGTGAATCGGATGTCCATGCGCGGTCAGGGTTCCCGAGCGCGTTGCGCGCAGGAAATCGGTGTTGTTGTTGGTTCCGACCACGTGTCCGCGCGCGCCGAACCACGCCGATCCACCGATACTGGCCACCGATTCGACCACCGAGCACAGCACGCCCCCGTGCATGATTCCGGCCGGTTGATGAAGCTGCGGGGTGACGGTCCATTCCGCGCACACCTCGTCGCCGGACACCTCGAGGTATCGCAGGCCGACTACCCCGTCGAATCCTCGTCCACACAGTTCTGTGAGCTGCTCCGGCGTCATGGTGTCGAAGGTGCTCTCCCCAGTAATGCCGTTCGAGTCCGTCATAGCTCTGCCTCCGGTGGCGTCGAAATGGTCCGGCCGACTCGACTGTCGACTCCGACTCAGAGATACACGACGATCGACCCACGAAAATCGGTGGGCCTCTCGTTCGCTGTGAACGAGAGGCCCACCGTGGCAAGGACCGGGAGTCACTGCAGCCCTCAGGACTCCGGCGCGGTCCGTTGGTATCAAGTCAGCATAGGCAAACCTTAGTTCATGCGCAAGGGAGTCACGACGCCCGCAGCCGCACCCGGCCAGGCACCCCGACGCGTGACCGGACGGGAGCCCCCGCCGCGACCATCGCGTCGAGCAACATCTGACCTCTGCGCGCACCTGCAGATGCGCCCGCCCCCGCAAGAATCGGCACGTACGTCGAGGCCCCGAGGATGGCGTCGCCCACCAGAGCCCAGAAGACTCGCGCGTCCAGCGGTGCGCGCTCCGACACCGCGCGGTGGACCGCACCGAGCGAGGTCGTGCAACGGTGCGCCGTCCAGACCAACAAGGCCTGTTCGCATGGGAGCGTGACCGTGCCGGGCTCACCCGCAGCCGGGTCCTCCGGTAGGACTCTCAGGATCGGCGATCCTACTCCCGCCCAATCGATTCCGCCGTCGCTGTCCATGTGGATCCACAGATTGTCGATGCCCGGATCCCAGGCGCGTGCCTCCAGAACCAGCAGCGCGGTCACGCGGCCGACGACGGCGTGGATCAAGGCCGTCGCGACCTGCACTGCCGCGGCCTCCGGAACATCGAGATCCTCGAGCGACCGTCGGTACATCTGCTCAACGCGGCCGTCGTCGAGGCCCACGGCCAACTGCCACCAGCGTCGCTTTCCCTCGTTCGCCATCGCTGCCACCGCGTACATCCGCGGATAATCGGGATTCAGCGCGCGCAGGGTTGCACACGAGTCGGCCAACAACGTCGCCGCGCCGGATCGATTCGAGAATCGATGCACATCGGCCCAGCCCGTGAATTCCGCGGTTGCAACTGACACCTGAATCTCCTCGCAGTTCGTGGCGGGTGCACGCATCGCACCTCGACCCCTGTATGTAGGTTAGCCTAACCAGATCTCAAAACGGGACAGGTACCGCTATCCTTACCTCGCCTCACGCGGCGAGCAAGGGTTCCGTAACCTAAACCGAGTCCCTTCGATACAGCGAGGAGTCACGACCACAGTGACAACTGCTCCGCTACTCGGTCCCCACGGCGCTCGCCGGTCTCCCGACGAGCAGTACGGGACCCAGGACGTGCCCGCGGGACCGCCGCCGCGGAGTTCTCGCATCGCCGCTGCCGCGATCGATGCCCTGATCGTGCTGCTCCCGCTCTTCGTAGGCTGGTCGATCGTCGACGCGCTCCGTGACGACAACGGTGGCGGCCAGGCGGACCGATTCGTGTTCGGCACGATCGCCGTATGCGTCGCGCTGGCTCTGTTCGTCTGGAACCGCGGATACCGCGACGGCAACGAAGGCCAGAGCACCGGTCGACGTTGGATGGGCCTGACGCTGCGTGACAGCACCACGCACGACCCGATCGGCGCGCGGCGTGCCCTCGGACGCCAGTTCCGCATAGGTGCTGCATCGTCCGAGGTGGTGCGTGACAAGACGGCAGTCGCGGACGGGTTCGAGCCCATCCCCAAGGACGGTTCGGTCGCAGCCATTCGACGGCGGAGATTGCTCGGCTTGGCCGTCCTGGTCGCAGCTCTCGTGGCCGGGATACTCGCGAGCATCGCCATCGGTGCCCGGCCACTGACGTTCGCCGAGATCGCGCACGCCCTGCTGAATTCGACGGGCACCGACACCGACATCATCGTGCGCACGTTGCGGATTCCCCGCACGGTGCTCGCACTGGTCGTCGGCATCGCGCTCGGTATCGCAGGTGCCCTCATCCAAGGGCACACGCGCAACCCGTTGGCCGACGCCAGCCTGCTCGGCCTCAATGCCGGTGCGGCGTTCTTCGTGGTGATGGCCATCTACCTGTTCCGATTCACCTCACCGAGTCAGTACCTGTGGTTCGCGTTCGCCGGCTCTGCGGTGGCGAGCGTCGTCGTGTTCGGACTGTCGTCGATCGGATCGGGCAGATCCAGTCCGATCAATCTGGCGCTGGCCGGAGCGGGCGTCGCGTTCTTTCTCTCAGCGATGACCAACGCAGTCGTACTGCTCGATCAGACCAGCCTCGACGGCTACCGCTTCTGGGTGGTCGGATCGGTCGCAGGACGCGGCCTCGACGTGCTGTGGCAGGTATTGCCCTTCCTGGTGATCGGCATTCTGATCGCACTCGCGAGCACTCCCGGCCTGAATGTCATGAGCCTCGGTGAGGACGTCGCACGCTCGCTCGGGACCAACATCGCGATCACCCGAACTGTCGGAATCCTCGCCATCACGCTGTTGACCGGCGCAGCGACTGCCGCGTGCGGACCCATTGCGTTCGTCGGCCTGGTCGTGCCGCACATCGCTCGGGCGGTGACGGGACCCGACTACCGCTGGCTGGTCCCCTACGCGGGGCTCATGGGCGGAGTGATGCTGATGATCGCCGACGTCATCGGACGCGTCGTGGTGCGCCCGGGCGAGCTACAGGTGGGCATCGTTCTGGCCCTGATCGGAGCGCCCTTCTTCATCGCCCTCGTTCGACGCAGAAAGCTGGTCGGCCTGTGACCGCCGATGTACGGTCCCCCGCGCCCCCGTCCGGTACCGGCGCGGTTCGCACTCGGCCTCCGTTTCGCCTCGGCCCGATCTCGACCGTCCGACGGCCGCTCATGGTTCTGACCACCGCCCTGCTGGCCGTGGCACTGATGCTGGTCATGTGCGTGAACATCGGCCGGGGCGACTTTCCGCTGTCGATAGCTCAGGTCCTCGACGTCCTGCTCGGTGGTGGCTCGAGGATCGAGCGCTTCATCGTGATGGACCTGCGCCTGCCGCGATCTCTGACCGGGCTGCTGGTCGGAGCGGCACTCGGTATATCCGGGGCCATCACCCAGTCGATATCCCGCAACGCGCTCGCCAGCCCCGACATCCTCGGTATCACCGCCGGTTCCAGTGCCGCAGCGGTCGCATTGATCGTGCTCGGCGGAGGCGGCAGCTTCAGCGGTCTGCTCGCTACTCTGGGCCTGCCACTCGCGGCCCTGATCGGCGGTCTGCTCACCGCAATCGCGATCTACACCCTCGCCTGGCGAAAAGGCGTCGACGGCTTCCGGCTCATTCTGGTGGGAATTGCCGTCAACGCCATGCTCACGGCCGTGATCGGCTGGCTACTGATCAGCGCCGACATCAACGACGTCTCGCGCGCTCAGGTCTGGCTCAACGGCTCGCTCAACGGTGCCAACTGGGCCTCGGTCTGGCCGGTCGCGGCGGCTGTCGTACTCGTCGGCGGTGGCACCGTCATCGCGACGTTCACCCTCGGCGCGCTACGCCTGGGTGACGACAACGCGCGATCGCTCGGCGTGCGCCTGCAACACAGCCAAGCCATGATGCTGCTCGCTGCTGTCGCGCTCGCGGCGATCGCCACCGCCGCGGCCGGACCCATCGGATTCGTAGCGCTGGCCGCCCCCCAGATCGCGCTGAGGATTCTGCGAACGCCGGGCCCGCCGATCATCGCCTCGGCACTACTGGGTGGATTGTTGGTGGTGGCAAGCGATCTCATCGCGCGCACCATTCTGCCGGTGGAGCTCCCGGTCGGAATCGTCACCTCCGCCCTCGGTGGACCCTTCCTGCTCTACCTTCTCGTTCGCAGTAATCGAAAGGCTTCCATATGACAATCGGCCACACCTCGCGCCTGATCGCGGAAGACCTCAGCCTCGGTTACGGCGATCGCATCATCGTCGAGCACCTCGATCTCGAAATTCACACCGGTGTCATCACCACGGTCATCGGTCCCAACGGCTGCGGAAAATCGACCCTGCTTCGTTCGCTCGGCCGCCTGCTCAAGCCCAAGGCCGGCAGCGTCACGCTCGACGGTCGGGCGATCTCGTCGATGAAGACCAAGGAGGTGGCTCGCACACTGGGAATGCTGCCTCAGGCACCGACCGCTCCCGAGGGGCTCACTGTCGCCGATCTGGTGTCGCGCGGTCGCCATCCGCACCAGTCGTGGATCCGGCAGTGGAGCTCGGACGACGAGGCCGAGGTGGCGAACGCGTTGGAACTGACCGGGGTCGCAGATCTCGCCGACCGGCCCGTCGACGAACTGTCCGGCGGCCAACGGCAGCGCGCATGGATCTCGATGGCGCTGGCCCAGGGCACCGACATTCTGCTCCTCGACGAGCCGACCACGTACCTCGATCTGGCGCACTCCATCGAAGTCCTGGACCTCGTCGACCGGCTGCACGACGAACTCGGCCGCACCATCGTGATGGTGCTGCACGACCTCAACTTGGCAATTCGCTACAGCGACCGGTTGATCGTGATGAAGCAGGGACAGATCGTCACCTCGGGTCGGCCGCAGGACGTCATTTCCGAGCAGCTTCTGCTCGACGTCTTCGGCCTCGAAGCCGCCGTGATCGAGGACCCGATGTCCGATCGCCCACTCGTCGTTCCGATCGGCACTCGGCACGTGTACGGGTCGGTCGGCGGGCCGGTGAAGTCACTGCACCGTTCTGCTGCAGAACCGTTCACCGCCAACTGACGAGCCGGCGTCACCGCTCGATCATGGTGCGCACCAGCTTGACACCCTGACCGATCGACACGTCCGGCAGATATGCGCGGCCGATCGCGTTGCCGATACTGGGCAGTGCGGCCGGATCCGCGAAGGTCATGTGCATCGGTTCGTAGCGAGGCTGGAACTTCGATTTGAACGCCAACAAAGAACGGAATCCGTAGACGGGTTCGAGGGTGCGTCCGAGGACATCGAGCAGCCGCTCCAACAGTCCCGACAGCGTCGATTGCTCGGCACTGGCCACGTGTTCGGGTTGCTTCTCGTCGACTTTGGCCAGGGGCGCTCCCGAGAGACTGAGGAATCTGGCCCCCTCCTGTTCGAGCAGCAGAGCGGCCGATGCGATGAGAAATTCCATCGTGGGTCGAAACCCTTCGGATCGCCGTCTCATGAAATCGAGCGTCCAACCGACGATGACTCCATCCTCGTAGACCGGCATCCACGAGGTCACGCCGTGCACGGTCCGTTGCTCGTCGACGGCGATCAGGCACCGCACGTTCTCGTCGTCGACCTCCTCGAGACCGCCGAGGGTGAAGCCCATCTCGGGCATGCCCTTGTCCGCGACCCACTCCTCCGAAATGGCAGTGATCTGGTCCGTGATCGCCAGCGGAGCAGAAGGAAAACGAATCCACTCTGCGACGACGCCGGCTTTTTTCGCTCTGTTCAGTGCAGTCCGCACATCCTGGAATCGTTTGCCGGTGAAGGCAATTCCGTCCAGGTCGAGGACCGTTTCCTCACCGACCTGGATTCCGCCCCAGCCGAGGGAATCGGTGATGCGGCGGACGTCGGGGGTGACGGAGTAGAAGCATGGAATCCATCCGTTCCTCGACGCGAACTCCGCGAAGTCGACGACGTTGTCCCGCAGGGACTCCCGTGGACCGACGGGATCGCCGGTGGTCAGTGCCACACCGGAGATGACTCGGTAGGCGACGTAGCTACGGCCGTCCGGACCGAACCAGTACTTGTTGCCGCGCCAGGTCGTCATCCACGACAGAGCAGACCCGCTGCTCGACATCAGCAATCCGCGCGCGCGTTCGGTGGCATCGGTCTCGGTGCCGTACACCGGGGTGAGGAACGTGCTGGCGGCGAGCACGCACACCACCACCCAGAACACCACGCCGGTCCACTCGAAGAGCAGGGTCGTCGGCGTGCTCTGAGGTAGCAGGGCGGGTTCGAGCCACTGCAGATAGACCGGGGGAATCAATCGTTGCGGGAAGTCCGCCAGTAACCCGCCGAAGGACGCCGAATCGGCGAACCCGTCGCGGGCCAGATACCCACCGATCGAGTAGATCAGGGCGAGTCCGACCGCCACTCCGACCACCGAGGCCGCCCATCGACGGTAGGTACCCGAAGGTGCCGAGACGTCGAAGAACTTGCGCGTGACGATCAGGACCAGCAGCACGATCAGTGGCAGCAGGAACGGGACCGCAGTGCGGTACGCCGTCGGCGATTCCAATCCGTAGAACAGGGACTGATCGTCACCGGACTCGAGAAACCGGATTGCGAAGTTGGCCACCGACAGTGCAAGCAGAATTCCCTGCGAGACCACCGCCATCGCCCACGCGAAACGCCTGCCTCGACGCAGGCCGTCACTGACCACGAGCAGGAACAAGGACGGCATGATGCTCAGGATCGTCGGGCCGACTCCCCCGAGTCTGAGATCGAGCAGACCACGACGGCATTCGACCGGGTCGGTGGTCGCGTCGGAGCAGATTTCGCGCACCTCGGCCGCCGTGTACGGCACCCCCCGCACTACATCACGAAGTACCGCGAACGGCCCGACAGCGTTGGGACTCAGGGCAGCCAGCACCGGGCCGAGGGCACTCGCGGCGACGATCAGCGCAACCAACACCCGACCTTCGCGTTGGGTACCCGCCAATCGAGGTCCGCGGGCCGATCGCCCGACGATCCATGGTCCGACGATCAGACCGATCACCGCCGCAGCGAGCCGAACGACGTCCTGCAGGTGTCCACCGAACAATGCCAACGTCACCAGCAGGGCCAGCACGCCGACGCGGATTCGCCTGCGCCACAACGTATCCATGCGCGAGGTCGCGACCAGGACCACGCCGAAGATCCAGGTCGTCGGGCCCACAGCGGTTCCGACGTGCAACCGGAAGCCCCAGTCCGCGTCGAAGGTCTTGGCCAGGGCCGCGAGACCGAGACCGAGCAGCGAGCCGGCCACCTGCGTCACGAATGCTGCGACGGCGAAGCGACGGGATCCGATCCGGCGCTCGATCGGTGCAGCGGCGAGCAGCACCCCGACTGTGGCCACCACACAACCGGCGATGTTGGGCGCCGTCAGACCCGAGGTGAGCGGGGTCCACAGGTGCCAGTGCTCGAACGGCATGATGCCCACGGCGAAGTACTTGTCCATCTCGCCCCGGTTGTCCACGACCGCAGCGACGATGCCCATCACCCAGACGACGGCGAGCAAGGTGAAACTCACCGGTGCTCCCACGGCACCGAACACGATGAGCGCCCACACCCGCCGAAGTTGGCGCATGACTGCAGACGCACCCGACCTCAGGGATTCCGTGCGCTCGGACACCCAGGACGGTTCGGCGGGCGTGGGTGGTTCGGCGTCCGCCGCAGACGGTCGTTCCGGATCGGTCACGTTCACGAAATCAACCCTGTTCTCGTTGCCAGCCATGGGAGCTCACGGCGGAGCCCTTCCGACCACACCGCGAAGCTGTGCCCGCCCGGTACCTCCACGTACTGCACGTCCATCCCGGCGGCCTTCGCAGCGTTGTACATCTCCTGCTGACCGGATTTGTAGTCGTTGTCGTCCGACCCCACGACGAAAATACCGGCCGAATCAGGGTACTGACGCGATTTCAGCAGGTCGAGTGGGTTGACGGCAGCAAACGCTGCCGGATTTCCGCCGAAAGCCTCGCGGATGGTGCGATCCCTGTCGCCGAGACTGGGCTCGGTCTGACCCGACAGGTCGAGGAAGGTGGGATAGACGTCGGGATGATTCGTCGCCATCTGGATGGAACACGTTCCGCCGTAGGACAGTCCACCGATCGCCCACTGTGCGCGATCCGGATCGACCTGAAGAGCACTGTCGATCCAGTCCGGTACGTCGCGCGACAGGTACGTGTCGACGTTGCCGAGCGGAGAGTCGACACACAGCGGGTTGTCGATCGGCGAACCGGTGCCGTCGGCCACGACCACAACCGGTGCCAGGCCGGCGTGGTCGCGGGCGAAGTTGTCCATCGTCTCGGCGAGCTTGCCGCCGTTGAGCCAGTCCTCCGGGTCACCCGGCTGACCGGCGAGGAGTACGAGTACCGGCAGCAAAGGACGTGGATCCGAGAAATATGCAGGGGGAAGATATACCTGAGCGTCTCGGGCAGAGAAGTTCGATGCCGTAGCAGGGATGGCAGCCGAGGTGAGGCGACCAGCGGACGGCATTCCCGCTGGTGCGGTCCAGACGGAATCGAGCGGCGTTCCGGTGACGGTTCGAGAAACCGCTGGAGGAACGTCGGAGAACTGAATGCGGGTCGCGGACTCCACCCCCAGCGCAGTACCCACGGTCGGATACGCGTCGAACTTCAGGTTGACGTTCAGCGCAGAGACTGCCACGACGAGCACGGCCGCCACCAGCGACGCGAGCGTACCGAGAACCCCGTGCGCCGCCATCGAACGTGGGATCACCGCGATCAGGGCCCCGAGGCCGACCCCGATCCAGACATAGATGGACGTCTCGATCGGATCCGGGAGCGGTCGCCACACCTTTTCGACGACCACGTAACCGATCACGGTGACCACAACGGCCGCCGTTGCCACTATCGGTAGCCCACGTGTCATGTATCGCCGCGAGCGAGAGACGAGCAGCCAGACACCGCCCAGAACTCCGGCCACTGCGACGATGACAGGTAACGGTCCGTCGATCAAAGAAAGGGAATCGAACCAATCCACGTGAAGCTCCGCTCGTCTGACGGATTCGGACCGAGATGCGGCACGAACTGTCGTCAGAATATTCGTCCACGACACCTCGCCGGTGGGGACCCGCCGAAATCGGGCGGCAGCGACTATGACCGATCCCACACCACCCGACAGCTCGGTACTACTACGAGTAGTACGCATCAGCGTCGGAGTAGCCGTAGACTCGGACGAATGGCTGGTCTTGGTGAACTAGAGCGCGCAGTGATGGACCATCTGTGGGAGTCGTCGGATCCCCAGACCGTTCGACAGGTCCACGAGGCGCTCGCGACGCATCGCGAACTCGCGTACACAACGGTGATGACCGTGCTGCAGCGGCTGGCGAAGAAGAAGTTGGTCGTCCAGCAACGCGACGACAGAGCACACCGGTACGCGCCGTTGCACGGCCGCGACGAGTTGGTAGCAAGCCTCATGGTCGACGCTCTGTCGCAGGCACCGGCATCGGGTGGACGCGCAGCGGCTCTCGTGCACTTCGTCGGGCAGGTGGGGGCCGACGAGGCCGCCGCACTCCGTGAGGCACTTGCCGCGCTGGAAGTGGCACAATCGACTACAGAGTCCCCTTCGGCTGGAGATAGCCGTCCGAGGGACTGACGCTCGCCGTAGTAAGTGAGGACATGAACTCGACGACTGCCCTGGTTTTTGCGGTACTCGCGCTGATTCTGGCGGGGCCGGTTCCAGCGGTGCTCGCTCGGGCGACGTGGCCGTACCGGTCACCCCGCGCCGCCCTCGTGCTGTGGCAGGCGATTGCTCTCGCTGCTGTTCTCTCTGCATTCAGCTCCGGCCTCGCCATCGGCGGACTGCTGTTGGTTCCCGGTCCGGACGGCCGTCCGACGACGGCCCCGACCGACGAGATCGACGCACTGGGTCTCCCTCTGTGGATCCTCTACGTCGTCGTCCTCGCGATCACGCTCGGTATCGGCGCCAAACTGATGTTCTCTGTCGTTCAGGTAGCGATCAGAACTCGCCGCCGCCGGTCCAGGCACCGCGTACTCGTAGATCTTCTGGATCGAAGCGACTTGGGCGAGAACCCTTTTCGTGGTCTTCGGGATGCCGACATTCGAGTGATCGACGCGGCCGAACCGATTGCGTACTGCTTGCCCGGTCTGCGCCAGCGGGTGGTCCTCAGTCGAGGAACACTGGCCAGCCTCTCCGAGGCAGAAGTGACCGCCATACTCAGTCACGAGCGGTCCCATCTTCGGGCCCGCCACGACCTGGTCCTCGAGGCGTTCACCGCGGTCAACGAAGCGTTTCCGCGGATCGTCCGAAGCAAATCCGCCCTCGGCAGCGTGCAATTGCTGGTCGAGCTGCTCGCAGACGATTCGGCGGTCAAGGTGACCGGCCCCACTCCGCTGGCCAGGGCACTGGTCACGTGTGCCGGGTCCACCGCACCGCGTGGTGCGATGGCGGCCGGTGGACCGCACACCCTGATCCGTGTTCAACGCTTGAGCGGACCGGGCAGCGATGTGCGCATCGCCGCGGCTGCCTACGCAGCGGCCGTGGTGATCCTCGTTCTCCCCACGATCTACGTCGCCATGCCGTGGCTGGAGGAACTGAGCAAGCTCGTCGGGTGAGTCTGCACGCGATCGGGGTCGCACAGGTCACATCGACTCGAGTCGAACAATTCGCGAGACGTCCCGTACAGTAGAGACCGGTCGCCATCGCGACCTAGCAATCGAAATGGCACAAACAGCCCCACTTTATGCAGTTCTCAGCTGCATTCTGATGGCCAGGTGACAGTGCCCTGGCTCGTATCAATGTGTTCTGGCTGTTTTTCGTGTTTCCCGGTTCTTCGGGTGCTCTCAGCTTCGGGCTTATTGGCGTGCCCGTAATCCGGAGAGGCTTTACTGCGTGACCCACGCTGTTTCCAACACACCCGTTTCCACCACTTCCGACGCCACGGCAGTCCCGACGCCCGTAGCGGCACCGGCCTTCACCTTCGCCGATCTCGGACTGCCCGAGGCAGTCGTCGCCGCATTGGCGCGCAACTCGATCACCGTGCCCTCCCCCATCCAGGAGAAGGCGCTCCCCGACGCGATCGCCGGCAAGAACGTCCTCGGTCGCGCGCAGACAGGTTCGGGCAAGACCCTTGCCTTCGGCCTGCCGATTCTGCAACGCCTGTCGCTGCACACCGACCGACCGGCCGCGAAGCGCCCGCGTTCACTGGTGCTGGTTCCCACCCGCGAGCTCGCCTTCCAGGTCGTCGAATCTCTCGCTCCCTACGCCAATGCGCAGGGCCTGCGAGTCATGCCCGCCGTCGGCGGCACCCCGTTCAACAAGCAGGTCGAGCAGCTCCGACGCGGAGTCGACGTTCTCGTCGCCACCCCCGGCCGCCTCGCCGATCACCTTCGTCAGGGCACCTGCATCCTGGACTCCATCGAGATCACCGCCCTCGACGAGGCCGATCAGATGGCCGACATGGGCTTCCTGCCCGAGGTGCGTGCCGTCCTCGCCGACACTCCGGCAGACGGACAGCGCATGCTGTTCTCGGCAACCCTCGACCGTGAGGTTCAGTCGCTGGTACGCCAGTTCCTGCCCGATCACGTCGAGCACTCCACCCAGGACGGCAAAGCCAGCGTCCGGACCATGGATCACTACGTACTCATGGTCGACCGGGGTCAGAAGGATCTGGTTCTCTCCGAGATCGGTGCCCGCGAAGGCGGCCGCACCATCATGTTCGCGCGTACCAAGCTGGGCTGCGACGGAATCACCGACCGTCTACGTGCGCTCGGTATCGCCGCGGAGTCACTGCACGGTGGCAAGGCACAGAATCAGCGCACCCGCGTTCTCGAGCGCTTCAAGAACGGCCGTACCCCCGTTCTCGTCGCCACCGACGTCGCTGCTCGCGGAATCCACGTCGACGGTATCGACCTGGTCGTTCACGTCGACCCGCCCGCAGACCACAAGGACTACCTGCACCGCGCAGGACGCACAGCACGCGCCGGAGAAAAGGGCACCGTTGTCGCGATCGTGCTCCCCAACCAGCGTCGTCAGGTTCTGCGTCTGACCGGTATGGCCGGCGTCAAGGCCACCGCCGTCAACGTCTCGCCCGGTTCGGCCGAGCTGAACAGCATCACCGGGGCGAAGAAGCCGACCGGTGAGCCCCTGCGCGCCGAGTCCGCTCCCCGTGACCGGAACAGTCGTCCCGGCTACCAGGGATCGAACCCACGCAGCGGCGGCGGATACCAGGGCTCCAACCCGCGCAGCAGTGGCGGGTACCAGGGCTCGAACCCCCGCAGCAGTGGCGGCTACCAGGGCTCCAACCCGCGCAGCGGCGAGGGCTACCAGGGAGACCGTCCCCGCACCGGCTACCAGGGTTCGAACCCGCGTGGCGAGGGCTACCAGGGTTCCAATCCCCGCAGCGGCGGCGGCTACCAGGGCTCCAACCCACGTAGCGAGGGCTACCAGGGAGACCGTCCGCGTCGCTCCGACTCGAGCTCGTACCGTGGCTCCGACAACCGTCGTCCCGCGTCCGGCCCCCGCCAGGACGAGCACCGCTCCGGAGGCTTCCGCAGCCGCACGGAACGCCGTTCGTACGACGGTTTCGACGGTCCGGCTCGCAGCCACTGATCGGTTCGTCACCGTGAGGTCGTGATCCGACCGGAACTGCAACAACGGGTGCCGCATTCTTCGCGAATGCGGCACCCGTTGTCGTTCTGTCGGACTGGGTTCGACGCAGACCCGGGGGGTTGGCTCGCGCGAAATTGCTCGGCAGGGAAAGCTGTCTGTATGACCTCAGCAGCAGAACCGACAGAACTGGCTCAGATCGGAGTCACCGGACTCGCCGTCATGGGCTCCAACATCGCCCGCAACTTCGCGAACCACGGCCACACCGTCGCATTGCACAACCGCAGTGTCGCCAAGACCGATGCCTTGATTTCCGAGCACGGCTCCGAAGGCACCTTCATCCGCACCGAAACCATCGAAGAGTTCGTCGCCGCTCTCGCGAAGCCGCGCCGAGTGCTCATCATGGTCAAGGCAGGCGACCCCACCGACGCGGTGATCGAGGAGCTTGCAGGCGCGATGGAGGAGGGCGACATCATCATCGACGGTGGCAACGCTCTCTACACCGACACCATTCGCCGCGAGGCGGCCATGAAGGAGCGCGGGCTGCTCTTCGTCGGTGCCGGCATCTCGGGCGGTGAAGAAGGCGCGCTCAACGGCCCGTCGATCATGCCGGGTGGTCCGGCCGAGTCCTACAAGGCACTCGGTCCGCTGCTGGAATCCATCGCGGCACAGGTCGACGGCACACCGTGCTGCACCCACATCGGCCCCGACGGCTCCGGCCACTTCGTCAAGATGGTCCACAACGGCATCGAGTACGCCGATATGCAGTTGATCGGCGAGGCGTACAACCTGTTCCGCGACGCCCTCGGCTACACGCCTGCCCAGGTGGCAGACGTGTTCACCGAGTGGAACAACGGGGACCTCGAGAGCTACCTCGTCGAGATCACCGCCGAGGTGCTCCGCCAGGTCGACGCCAAGACCGGTCAGCCTCTCGTCGATGTGATCGTCGACGCTGCGGAACAGAAGGGCACCGGCCGGTGGACCGTCAAGGCGGCCCTGGATCTGGGTGTTCCCGTCACCGGTATCGCCGAGGCGGTGTTCGCTCGGGCGCTGTCGGGGTCACGGGCTCAGCGCAAGGCAGCCGTCGGACTCGCTTCGGGATCGCTTGCCGACAAGCCCACCGACGCGGAGCAGTTCACACACGACATCAGCCGGGCTCTGTACGCATCGAAGATCGTCGCCTACGCGCAGGGCTTCGACCAGATCGCGGCGGGCAGTGCAGAATACGGCTGGAACTTGCACCCCGGTGACCTCGCCACCATCTGGCGTGGTGGGTGCATCATCCGCGCTCGGTTCCTCGATCGCATCAAGGATGCATACGAGGACAACGCCGAACTCCCCAGCCTGATCCTGGCTCCGTACTTTCGTGATGCCATCGAGAACGCCATCGACAGCTGGCGCCGGGTCGTCATCACTGCGGCCTCGCTGGGCATTCCGGTGCCGGCGTTCGCGTCCTCGCTCTCCTACTACGACGCATTGCGGGCAGAGCGTCTACCGGCCGCTCTGACGCAGGGACAGCGGGACTTCTTCGGGGCGCACACCTACGAGCGAACCGACTCGGAAGGCAAGTTCCACACTCTGTGGAGTGGCGATCGTTCCGAGGTCGAAGCCTGACCCACCGTTGTCCATCGGGGGCGCTGCGTGCAGTACGCAGCGCCCCCGATGCACCACCGGGAATTCGGTCAGATGGGCACCGGCCCGAGGACCGGTTGGACCACCGTCGACGGGATGCCCTCCCAGGGCAACGAACCTTCCAGATCCATCCACACCGCCTGCACGGCGCTGAAGCAGCCCTTGCCGTACAAGTCGGATGCCGTGTACAGGATGTCTGCACATTCCGGTACATCGATCGTGAACAACTCGAATCCTGCTGCTGAGCAACCGATTCCGGCTTCGAGTTCCAGCATCCCCGAAGCCACCGACGCGCCGAGCGCGTTCAGTATTCGAGAGGACTCGGTCGGCCCACGCCCCGTCAGGACTATTTCCGGACTCCCGAAGTCGGTGAGGCCGACGGTGTAACAGAACGCCGGGTGGATACCCTCCCGGTCGACCTCGGATTCCACGTACTGCAGAGCCCACCCGAATTGCTCCATGGTGCGCCTGACGTCACCGATGTACTCGTCGACGCCGAAGCCTTGACACATCTTGCACATAGCTCCCCCACCCTCTGCGTGCGATCGCCCCCTCGGCAATCGCGATGTCGAACGCGACTCGAACGTGCGTTCTACACGGAGTATCGCGTCGGGTACCGACAAGAAGATTCCGACGCGTGATCGACGCAGCGGTAGGGTCACAGCCATGCCGGGTCAATCCGTTCGATCGTTCGCAGACCTGGGACTGCCTGTGGTTCTCGTCCACTCGCTCAGGAAAGCGGGTGTCTCCGAGCCGTTTCCGATCCAGTCCGCAACCCTGCCCGATGCGCTTGCCGGTCGCGACGTACTCGGACGTGCTCCGACCGGGTCGGGAAAAACGCTGGCGTTCGGACTCCCGCTTCTCGTTCGGCTTGCCGGCCGTCGCAGCGAGCCCGGTGCACCGCGCGGACTGGTATTGGCACCCACTCGTGAATTGGCGCTCCAGATCCACGAAGTCCTCGACGTCCACGGTGCGACGTTCGGCCTGCGCAGCGTCGGTGTGGTCGGCGGGGTTCCGCTCGAGCGCAACGTCCGAGAGATTCAGCGCGGAATCGACATCGTTGTCGCCACCCCCGGTCGTCTCAACGATCTGCTCGAGCGACGTTCGATCGCTCTGGATCGCGTGGAGGTGACGGTGATCGACGAGGCGGATCGCATGGTCGACATGGGATTTCTGCCTCAGATCGAGTCGCTTCTCGGCGCGACACCGGCCGTCGGCCAGCGGTTGCTGTTCTCGGCG
This sequence comes from Rhodococcus sp. ARC_M5, assembly GCF_022810405.1. Taxonomy (GTDB): domain Bacteria; phylum Actinomycetota; class Actinomycetes; order Mycobacteriales; family Mycobacteriaceae; genus Rhodococcoides; species Rhodococcoides navarretei. The sequence goes on along the minus strand of NZ_JALGQE010000011.1, from coordinate 122,501 downwards.
ACCCTGGACGAGGACGTCGACCGTCTGGTCGAGAAGTTCCTGACCGATCCGGCCGAGCATTCCACAGCGGAGTCGGTCAGTGAGCCCGACATTGCGCACTACGTGTTCAGGATCGACGCTGCACGCAAGACCGACGTGGCGGCCGCACTTGCCAACAGAGACGGTCGCACGTTGTTGTTCGTCCGCACGACCCATGCGGTCGATCGGCTCACCGATGACTGTCGACGGTTGGGTGTACCGGTATCGTCGTTGCACGGCAACAAGACTCAGGCGCATCGAACACGTTCGCTCGCCACTTTCGGGGACGGCGAATCGACTGCACTGATCGCAACCGACGTCGCAGCCAGGGGGGTACACGTCGACGACGTCACCCTCGTGGTGCACGTCGACCCTCCGCTCGACTCCAAGGACTACGTGCATCGCGCAGGCCGAACTGCACGCGCCGGTGCCAGCGGAATCGTCGTGACGCTGGCAACCGACGAACAGGTCGAGCACGTGTGCGCCATGGCCGACGATGCCGGTGTCTCGGCAACGGTGGTCGATACCGAGACCGATCCCACCTCCTGGCGTCGATTGACCGGCGCGCGTACCCCCATCGGCCGGCCGTTGCCGCCGCAGGCAGCGGAACCACCGCCGCCGCGCGGTTCACGGCGCGGCGCAGGCTCCGTCCGCCACGAGCGGAGCGGCCGGACCGGGGGCAGGCGGGGCGGAAGCAGAGGACGACGCGGGTGACCGCCTCGTGGCTGTCTGTGGCGCTCGCCCTGGTGTCTGCATTCCTGTTCGCCTGCGCGTCGGTGGCGCAGCAGAGCGCCGCAGCCTCGGTTCCCGAGGGGACGTCCTTGTTCTCGGCGCTGATCCGTAGTCCGCGATGGTGGGTGGGCGTACTCGGTGACGGGGGCGGCTTTGCGGTGCAGATCGCTGCGCTCTGGGTCGGTTCCGTCCTCGTCGTGCAGCCCTTGCTCGTGACTGCCCTGCTGTTCGCACTCCCGATGTCGGCGAAACTGGCGGGCCGTGTATTGCCTGGTTCCACCTGGGCGCTCGCTGTCCTTCTGGCCGCCGCCCTTGCGGTGTTCATTGTCGTCGGTGATCCCAGTGAGGGCACTACCGACGCCCCTCTCTCCGACTGGATCGGGCCGCTGATCTGCGCCGCTGTGGTGATCGGCAGCGCTGCCGTGGTCGGGCTGCTGGTGAGCAACCCCGGCGCGCGAGCCCTGCTGCTCGGGGCAGCGGGAGGTCTGCTGTTCGGTCTGGCTGCGGCCCTGACGAAGTTCGTCACCGATCTCGTCGAGAGCGACCTGCTCGGAGCACTGGGTGCCTGGCAGACCTACGCGCTGGTGGGATCAGGAGTCCTGGGGTTCTATCTGCAACAGCGCGCATTTCAGGTCGGGCCGCTGTCGGCGTCACTGCCGGCCGTCACGATCGGCGAGCCTCTCGGTGCGGCGTTCATCGGCATCACGGTCCTGGACGAGCGAATCAGAACCGAGGGGGCTGCACTCCCCACCATTGCCGTGGCGGTGTCCGTCATGCTCGTCACGACGATTCTGCTGTCGCGGACCCAGGCGTCGACGCGCATCGAATCGGAGTCGGTGGCCGGGGCGTCGGCACCGTCGGCTGCGCCCGACCGGTAGTCTCGATCAACGTGCAGTTCCTCGATGGTCATCATCCGCCCTACGACCTCACCTACGACGATGTCTTCCTCGTCCCCAGCCGAACCGACGTCACGTCGCGGTTCGATGTCGACCTCGGTACGGTCGACGGCTCGGGAACGACGATCCCGATCGTGGTGTCCAACATGACCGCTGTGTCCGGCCGGCGGATGGCCGAGACCGTCGCACGCCGCGGAGCGATCGCCGTGATCCCGCAGGACCTCCCCACCGAGGCCGTCGCCGAGACCGTCGCATTCGTCAAGAGTCGTGACCTGATCGCGGACACACCTGTCGTCCTCGGCCCCAATGCGTCCGTGTCCGACGCATTGGCGCTGGTGCACAAGCGCGCACACGGATCGGTCGTCATCGTCGAACACGGCAAGCCCATCGGAGTCGTCACCGAGAGCGCCTGCACCGACGTCGACCGATTCGCCCGGCTCAGTTCCGTGGCGTCTACCGACTTCGTCCGCGTCCCCCGCCATGCGTCCCCCAAGGAAGTGTTCGAGCAGATCGAGGCAGCACATGCACACCTCGCCGTCGTCGTCGAGGACGACGGCACGCTGGCGGGTGTCGTTACCAGGACCGGCGCGGTTCGGACCGGTATCTACGCACCTGCAGTCGATGCGTCGGGGCGGCTGAGAATCGCGGCGGCCGTCGGCATCAACGGCAACGTGGCGGAGAAGGCGACTGCGCTGGTCGAGGCCGGTGCCGACGTGCTCGTGATGGACACCGCTCACGGGCATCAGGAGAAGATGCTCGAAGCCCTCGCTGCTGTGCGCTCACTCGATCTCGGCGTTCCCCTGGCGGCCGGCAACGTGGTGTCTGCCCAGGGCACGCGCGATCTGGTGCAGGCGGGCGCGGACATCGTCAAGGTCGGCGTCGGTCCAGGAGCGATGTGCACGACACGAATGATGACCGGCGTCGGGCGCCCGCAGTTCTCGGCTGTCGCCGATTGTTCCGCTGCTGCAGCCGAACTCGGTGCTTCGGTGTGGGCCGACGGCGGTGTGCGCCACCCGCGTGACGTTGCGTTGGCACTGGCTGCCGGTGCTGCGAACGTCATGATCGGGTCGTGGTTCGCCGGCACCTACGAGTCCCCCGGCGACCTGCGTGTCGACGCGTCCGGCAATCGGTACAAAGAGAGCTTCGGCATGGCGTCCAAGCGAGCCGTTGCCGCCCGTACCGCCACCGACGGAGCGTTCGACCGGGCTCGCAAGGCCTTGTTCGAGGAAGGAATCTCCAGTTCTCGGATGCGCCTCGATCCCGATCGGCCCGGTGTCGAGGATCTGATCGACCACATCTGCGCCGGAGTTCGCAGCACCTGCACGTATGCCGGAGCCCGTTCCCTCCCGGAGTTGGCCGAACGAGCAGTTCTGGGAGTTCAGTCCGCGGCCGGATTCGCCGAGGGACGGCCCCTGCCCTCCGGGTGGTGACGGGCACGCACGGTTAGACTCTCCTACAGCAGACACAGCAGTTCGCGCGGGCCGGCCATCAAAAATCGAGCATTCGATTCTCCATGGCCGGCCGAGCGGTCGGATCCACGGCGAGTGGGACCGCAACGCGAACCGACAGAAGGGAATCAGGTGCCCGAGGCACCCACTATTTCGGTTGCCGTTTCGGCAACTGCAGAGCAGCACGACGACGGTTCCACTTCGGAGGGATCCTCTATCGAGCCGGGAGAGAAACCCGGCGACACCAGATTCGACAGCCACGTGCATTCCGGCGGTGCCGTACTCCTGTCTCAACTTCGGCGGCGCTGAGCCGTGGCAACCATCATCACCATCGTCAGCCTGCTGGGTTTCGTCGCCCTGACTGCAGGCACCGCGCTGTTCGTCGCTGCCGAGTTCTCCCTCACTGCTCTCGAACGCAGCGCGGTCGAGTCACAGGCCGAGAACGGAGACCTGCGCTCGCGCCAGGTTCTGCACGCCCACAAGACGCTGTCCTTTCAGCTGTCCGGCGCGCAGCTCGGCATCACCATCACGACACTGATCACCGGATATCTGGCCGAACCGGTACTGGCGGGCTTCATTCGGCCGGTGGCCGACGCGTTCGGTGCCTCCGAAACCCTGTCGGCCGGCATCTCTCTGGCGGTGGCGCTGATCCTGGCCACGTCGTTCTCGATGATTTTCGGTGAGCTGGTCCCGAAGAACATCGCCATCGCGAAACCGATGTCGACCGCTCGTGTCACCGCCGGTGCGATGGCCGGGTTCTCGCTGATCTTCAAGTGGGCCATCAACGGTCTCAACGGCTCGGCCAACTGGCTGGTACGCCGACTCGGCATCGAGCCGGCCGAGGAGCTGAGATCCGCGCGTTCTCCGCAGGAACTGGGTTCGTTGGTTCGCACGTCGGCGAGGCAGGGATCGATCGACGAGAACACCGCCCGACTGGTGGATCGCTCGTTGCAGTTCGGCGACCGCACGGCGGAGGAGCTGATGACGCCGCGAGTCAAGATCGAAACGCTCGCCACGGACGCAACCGTGGCCGATCTGATCGAAACGGCTGCACGCACCGGATTCTCGCGTTTTCCGGTGGTCGACGGCGACCTGGACGACACCGTCGGCGTCGTCCACATCAAGCATGCGTTCACCGTTGCGGGAGCGAACCGTCGCACGACGACGGTCGAGTCCCTTGCGCGCGACGTTCCCGTCGTACCGTCCAGCCTCGACGGTGACGCGGTGATGGAACGGGTACGCGCCGACGGTATGCAGGTCGCGCTCGTCGTCGACGAGTACGGCGGCACAGCGGGCATGGTCACGATGGAGGATCTGATCGAGGAGATCGTCGGTGATGTGCGCGACGAACACGACGAGCCGGAGCTCGATGTCGCCCGCTCGGGAGACGGCTGGGACTGCGCCGGACTGCTGCGCATCGACGAGGTCGCGTCGGCCACCGGATATTCCGCGCCCGAGGGCGAGTACGAAACCATCGGTGGATTGGTCCTGACGGAGTTGGGTCGGATCCCGAGCGAGGGGGACGCAGTTCTGCTGCCTCCCCCGGCGAACGAGGATCCGCTGGAACGGGACGGCGGATGGGTGGCACGAGTGATTCGGATGGACGGTCGTCGCATCGACCGGGTGGTGCTCCTGCCCGTCGACGCGGCGGCTGTGGCTCGGATGAGATCGGAAGGTGAGATCGATGGGTGATGTCTTCGGAGTCGCTCTCGCCGTTCTGCTGCTCGCCGGTAACGCGTTCTTCGTCGGTGCCGAGTTCGCCCTGATCTCGGCCCGCCGCGATCGCCTGGAGGCGCTACTTGCACAGGGCAAGAAGCGTGCCCAGAGCGTCATCGAGGCCGGTCAGAACCTCTCGCAGATGCTTGCCGCCGCCCAGCTCGGCATCACGATCTGCTCGATTCTTCTCGGTCGTGTGGCCGAGCCTGCGGTGGCACACTTGATCGAGGTTCCGCTCGAAGCGGTCGGCATTCCCGAGTCGTTCCTGCACCCGATCGCCTTCGCCATCGCGTTGACCCTCGTGGTCGTTCTGCACATTCTGGTCGGCGAGATGGTGCCCAAGAACATCGCGATCGCGGGTCCGGAGAGCACCGCCATGATTCTGGTGCCGATCCATCTCCTGTTCATCAAGGTGGCGCGGCCGCTGATCTCGTTCTACAACCTGTGCGCCAACCTGACCCTTCGGCTGCTGCGTATCGAGCCGAAGGACGAGCTGAGTTCTTCGGTCTCGGCGGTCGAGTTGTCGCAGATGATCGGCGAATCGCGATCCGAGGGATTGATCGATGCCGAGGAACATCGCAGGCTGCGGCAGGCGCTCGAGACGTCCGGGCGAACGGTGGGTGAGGTTCTGATTCCTTCCCAGCAGGTTCGCAGCATCGAGCTGTCCGGGCCCGATCACACCCTCGGACCCACTCTCGGCTCCGTCGAACGCGCTGTCATCGAAACCGGATTCTCCCGTTATCCAGTGCGCGACGCCTCGGGCGCGCTCGTCGGCTACCTGCATCTCAAGGACGTACTCGACGACATGGCCGACGAAGCGGCGGGACCGGACACGGTCATTCCCCGCAGCGATGTGCGGGCCCTGCCAATGGTCTCCATCGACACGGTGCTCGACGACGCCCTCACCAAGCTGCGTCGTGCCAGCAGCCATCTGGGTGCCGTACACGACGCGACGGGTGCCACGGTCGGCATCGTCGCGCTCGAGGACCTGGTCGAGGAATTCGTCGGCACGGTTCGCGACGGTACGCACCGGGTGGCCGGTCCTCGCCCGGGTCAATCCTCGCCGAGCGTCGAGTCCGTGACCGCTCCCCCACGGAACGCGTGAATGCACGGCTCGACGTTGCTGACCGAGGCGGAGTGGACCACTCGGCGCGCCGCGCACGCGGCACGGGTGGAGAACCTCGTCGGCGACTATCTCACCGATCGGGGCCACGGCGGCGTTCATCCTGTGCTCGATTTCCTGTTCACTTACTACAGTCACCGCCCGGGCCAGCTGCGCCGGTGGAATCCCGGTCACGGCATCGTCCTCACCGGTGAACGTGCGCGAGATTTCGCGGAGTTCGCGTCCTACGAACACGTGGACACCGACGACGGACCGGGCTACCGAGTGCGATCGGACCTGGTGGAGCGACGCCGATCGAGCATCGAATTCACCCTCGGACTGCTCGCTGCCACCCGAGAGCGACCACCCGTTCTCGGCTGTTTCGGACTGCACGAGTGGGCGATGGTCTACCGCGGGGGCACCTCGGCGCAACGGCACGAGCAGGTGCCGCTGCGGCTCGGACATGACGGGACCGATGCCGTGGTCGATTCGATGACGTTGCGGTGCACCCACTACGACGCCTTTCGGTTCTTCACCCCCGATGCCGCGCCGCGCAATGCTCTCGCGCTGTCCTCGGAGTCGCGTCTGACATCCGAACAACCCGGCTGCATTCATGCCTCGATGGATTTGTACAAGTGGTGCTACAAGTTGGGGCCGCTGATCGATTCCGAGTTCCTCACCGACTGCTTCGAGCTCGCTCTGCATGCCCGAACGATCGACATGCGGGCGAGTCCGTACGACTTGAGCGACTACGACCTCGAACCCATTCGGATCGAGACCGCGGCCGGTCGAGCAGAATACGTGCGCGCGCAGGGGGAATTGTCCAGCGAAGCGGCACCTCTACGCTCGGCGTTGATCGCTCGATGCCAGAATTTACTGATCGGCGGCGAGTTCGGCGTCGGACCTACCGCCGAGTAACATCGACAGCGTTGTCGTGGGGACACCGGTGACCGGTGTCCGTGACCGGAAAGAGTGAGGAATTCATGACCGATCGTGTGCAGGCTGGTGGACTTCAGGTCGCCAAGGTCCTATTCGATTTCGTCGAGAAGGAGGCGCTGCCGGGTACCGACGTAGATTCGGATGCCTTCTGGACCGGTGCCGCGTCGGTGATCGCCGATCTCGCTCCCAAGAACAAATCACTGTTGGCTGTCCGCGACGAGATCCAGGGCAAGGTGGATGCCTGGCACGGTGAGCATGCGGGCCCGAACTACGACCGCGCCGCCTACAAAGCATTCCTGAAGGAGATCGGCTACCTGCTCGACGAGCCGGCCGACTTCCAGATCAGCACCTCCGGTGTCGACACCGAGATCACCACGACGGCCGGCCCGCAGCTCGTGGTGCCGGTGCTCAACGCTCGGTTCGCCATCAACGCCTCCAACGCCCGGTGGGGCTCGCTGTACGACGCGCTCTACGGAACCGACGCCATTCCCGAGACCGACGGAGCCGAGAAAGGCTCGAGTTACAACAGGGTCCGCGGCGACAAGGTCATCGCCTTCGCACGTGACTTCCTGGACGAGGCGCTGCCCCTGAGTTCCGGCTCACACGTCGGTACCACCGGATATGTCGTCGACGCGGCGTCGTTGACGGTGACCTTGGCCGACGGGAACACGGTCGGCCTGAAGGAACCGTCGCAACTGCTCGGTTACCAGGGCACCCCGGACGCGCCGTCGGCGATCCTGTTCGTGCACAACGGCTTGCACTTCGAGATCCAGATCGATCCCGAGAGCCCGATCGGCAAGACCGACGGCGCAGGTGTCAAGGACGTCCTGCTCGAGTCGGCTGTCACCACCATCATGGACTTCGAGGACTCCGTCGCCGCAGTCGATGCGGACGACAAAGTGCTGGGTTACCGCAACTGGCTCGGTCTGATGAAGGGCGATCTCACCGAGGAAGTCGCCAAGGGCGGCAAGACCTTCACTCGCGCGATGAACAAGGACCGCACCTACACCTCGGTCGACGGTTCGGAACTGACGCTGCACGGACGCTCGCTGCTGTTCGTCCGCAACGTCGGCCATCTGATGACGTCCGACGCGATTCTCGACGCCGACGGAAACGAGGTGCCGGAGGGGATTCTCGACGCTCTGTTCACCTCGTTGGCCGGCATGCACTCGCTGACCTCCGACAACGTGCTGTCCAACTCGCGCACCGGTTCGCTGTACATCGTCAAGCCCAAGATGCACGGACCGGACGAGGTCGCCTTCACCGCAGAGCTGTTCGGCCGAGTCGAACAGGTTCTCTCACTGCCGGCCAACACGCTCAAGGTCGGCATCATGGACGAGGAACGCCGCACGACGGTCAACCTCAAGGCGTGCATCCAGGCCGCCTCGGAGCGGGTCGTGTTCATCAACACCGGCTTCCTCGACCGCACCGGCGACGAGATCCACACCTCGATGGAGGCTGGTCCCGTCGTCCGTAAGGGAGCGATGAAGGGCGAGAAGTGGATCGCTGCCTACGAGGACTTCAACGTCGACACCGGCCTCGCCGCAGGCCTCGAGGGCAAGGCGCAGATCGGTAAGGGCATGTGGGCCATGCCGGACCTGATGCACGACATGCTCGAGCAGAAGATCGGCCACCCCAAGGCCGGTGCCAACACCGCATGGGTTCCCTCGCCCACCGCAGCGACCTTGCACGCCTTGCACTATCACAAGGTCGATGTGTTCGCCCGTCAGCACGAGATCGCACAGGCCAAGCGCGCCACCGTCGACGACATCCTCGAAATCCCTCTCGCGCCGTCCACGGACTGGACCGACGAGGAGAAGCAGAACGAGCTCGACAACAACTCGCAATCGATTCTGGGCTACGTGGTGCGCTGGATCGACCACGGCGTCGGGTGCTCGAAGGTTCCCGACATCAACGACATCGCATTGATGGAAGACCGTGCGACGCTACGCATTTCGAGTCAGTTCATCGCGAACTGGCTGCGCCACGGCATCGTCACCGAAGACCAGGTGCGCGAGTCGCTGAAGCGGATGGCCCCGGTGGTGGACCGACAGAACGAATCCGACCCGACGTACAAGCCGTTGGCTCCCGACTTCGACACCAACATCGCCTTCCAGGCTGCAAGCGACCTGATCTTCCAGGGCACCAGCCAGCCCAACGGCTACACCGAGCCGATCCTGCATCGTCGCCGACGGGAGTACAAGTCCGTCAACGCCTGACGGTCTTGCGATCACGTGGGTGAACATCGGAACACAGGGCGCGGGCGTTCGATAGCCGCCGGACCCGTGATCGTCGTTATCGCGATCGCGGTCGTCGTTGCGGCCGTGTTCGGGTGGTTCCAACTGCGTGATCGCATTTCCGATCAGGGGATCGAAGCTGCCGACACATGTGTGGAGGGATCGGCGGTGCTCACTGTCGCCGCCGATCCCGACATCTCCGGACCTGTCGAACAGCTGGCTGCTCGGTTCAACGACACCGCACCGGTCGTGCGGGATCACTGTGTGACAGTGCAGGTTCGAGCCACCGCCTCCGATGCCGTGCGGACGGCCTTGAATGCCGGTATCGACAACTGGGACGTCGGAGCACTCGGTGCTCGGCCAGGACTCTGGATACCTCAGTCGTCGGGCGACGTCGAAGCCGTGACAGACCGCGGAACCATCGACGGCACCCCGCGGCCACTCGCGTCGAGTCCGGTCGTACTCGCGACACCGCCCGCCGTGGCCGACGCTCTGACCGCTGCCGGAGCGAGCTGGGCGGATCTGGTCCGACTGCAACGTGACCCGCAGGCCCTCGGACTCGGAGAATGGGGCGCACTCCGCCTCGCGCTGCCGACCGGATCCGATACCGGCGCAACCACACTCGCGGTAGCAGCGATCGCTGCCGGGGTACGCGGTGATCCGGCCACCGCTCTGACCGTCGATCAGGTCTCGTCGAGAGAACTGATCTCGGCGGTATCGGAGCTGGCTCTCACCGATACCGGGGCATCGGCAACCTCTGCGGCCACCACCTACGACGCACTCGCGGCCCTGGAGAACGCGTCCGGCCCCGACGCCCCCATCCACGCGGTTCCGGTCACCCAGCAGCAGCTGGCATCGACCGATTCGTCGACGTTGACCGCCGTCGAGCCTCAGGGTCCCACCCCCGTTGCCGATCATCCCGCGGCTGTCCTCTCCGGTGACGAGACATCGACCCGGGCTGCCGCCGCGTTCGTCGATTTCGTCCGGCAGCCGGACGGCGCGCAATTGCTCACGGATACGGGCTTCGGCGTCGGCGAGACGGTGAACCCGGACGTCGTCGCTGCCCCTTCCGGACCGGTTGCCGACGCACTGCTGGCCGTGCTGCGAAATCCGGTCCTGCCGCGCCGCGCCACGGTACTGCTCGACGTATCCGAGTCGATGGGCACGACCGAAGGTAGTGCGACTCGGCTGCAGAACACCGTTCGCGCCCTCGACGAGCAGTTCCAGCGAGTGCCCGACGCCACCGAGCTGGGTCTGTGGAGCTTCAGCGAGGACCTGGGCAACTCGCTGCCTTTCCGAGTGGATGTCTCGACCGGTCCGATGACGGTTCCGGTAGGAACTACTCCCAGACGCGCTGCACTCTCCACCACCGCGGCGACGTTGACGCCGGCAACCGGGTCGTTCACCTACGCGTCCGTACTGGTCGCGTATCTCGACGCCGTGGCCGGATACGTTCCCGGCCGCGTCAATTCCGTCGTGCTGATAACCGACGGCCCGGACGACTCGCCCCTGTCCACGCAGGATCTGCTCACCGACCTGACCGCCGCGGCCGATCCGGCGCGTCCGGTCGCGGTGAACATCGTGCGGATCGGGGACAACTCCGATGCCTCCGCGTTCGACGACATCGCCGCCCGAACCGGCGGCACTGTGGAAGCAGTATCGACATCGGATTCGCCAGACCTCATCGATCGACTCGGAAAGTTGCTGTACTAGAACATGTCTCGTGTACTTTTTGTCGGCGTCTTCTTACTCCTCGTCACTCTGTTTCTCCACTGGCGATTTCTGTCCGTCACCAGGATGCCGACACGTCCCAAACTGGCTGTCGATGCCGTGCTGGTGCTCCTCTGGCTGGGCGCGGTGATCGGCTTCGGCAGCGGCTCGGAGTTCGATCCGTCCTGGGCACGAGGTCCGGCGTTCGTCGGACTCAGTTGGCTCGCCGTAGTGCTCTACCTGTTCCTGGGAACTCTGCTGGTGGCCGTGATCTGCACCGTCGTGAGAGTGGTCTTCGCTGCGAGGCACCGCGATTCGTCTGCGGTCCGTCTGCGTGTGTCGAGGATCGGCTCCGCTGTGGTGGCACTGGTCAGCGTGATCGCAGTGGGGTACGGACTCGTCGAGGCGGCAACTCCGCGTGCGACGAACACCGACGTCGCACTCGACCGGTTACCGACCGAATTCGACGGCGTCCGAGTGGCATTGGTGTCCGACCTTCACGCCGGCCCTTCCCGCGGTGCGGGGTTCGTGCGGAAGGTCGTCGATTCGATCAACGCCCAGAATCCGGATGTCGTGCTGCTCGACGGCGATCTCATCGACGGCACGGTTGCTCTGGTGGGCGAAGACCTCGAGCCGCTCCGCGACCTCGACGCCCCGCTCGGTGTGTTCGCCGTCAGCGGCAACCACGAGTTCTATGCGGGCGACGGCGGCGAATGGCTCGACTTCTGGTCGACGCTCGGCATCGATGTGCTGCGCGACGAACGCACGACGATCACTCGTGGCGACGCTGCCATCGATATCGCCGGCATCAACGACGCCACGGCACCGGCACCGTACGAACCCGATCTCGCCGCGGCATTGGACGGGATCGACCCCGATCGATTCGTGCTGTTGATGGCACATCAGCCGTTGCAGGCGGTGGAGGCATCGGACCTCGGAGTCGACATGCAGGTGTCCGGGCACACGCATGGGGGTCAGATCTGGCCGATCCGTTATCTGGTGCCGCTACAACAGCCCAGTGTCGAAGGGCTGGACACGATCGGCAACACCACTCTGTACACCACCAGGGGTGCGGGCGCGTGGGGTCCACCGGTCCGCGTCGCTGCTCCGCCCGAGATCGCGATGCTCGAACTCACCCGGGGCTAGAAGCCTCCGACGCGAGTCCGACAGAGCCCGCCACGTCGACGTGGCGGGCTCTGTTCTCGGCTCAGGCGAACGCCTCGATCGGCGGGCACGAGCACACCAGATTGCGATCACCGTGCGCACCGTCGATGCGTCGCACCGCGGGCCATACCTTCGGACGATCGTAGCCCGCCGGGTAGGCAGCGAGTTCCCGTGAATACGGGTGATCCCACTCGGCAACCAGGCATCGCGCCGTGTGGGGCGCCCCGCGCAGTGGATTGTCTTCGGCCGTCCATTCGCCCGATCCGACGCGATCGATCTCTCGCCTGATGGCGATCATCGCATCGCAGAACGCGTCGATCTCCTCGAGGTTCTCGCTCTCGGTCGGCTCGACCATCAGAGTTCCCGGCACCGGAAAGCTCATCGTCGGCGCGTGGAAGCCGTAGTCCGCCAACCGTTTCGCAACGTCGTCGACGGTGACTCCGGTGTCCTTGGTCAAACCTCGCAGATCGAGAATGCACTCGTGGGCAACCATGCCGTTGTCGCCGGTGTACAGCACCGGGAAGTACTCGTCGAGGCGGCGGGCGATGTAGTTGGCCGACGCGATCGCCGTCAGCGTCGCCTGCCGGAGTCCCGTCGCGCCCATCATGGCGATGTACGCCCAGGTGATCGTCAGGATCGACGCGCTGCCGTACGGGGCTCCGGACACGGTCGGTCCCGAACCAAGTTGCGGGGCCAGTGGGTGACCGGGCAGGTAGGGCTGCAGGTGCGACCGAACACCGATGGGCCCCACGCCTGGTCCGCCGCCGCCGTGTGGGATGCAGAACGTCTTGTGCAGATTGAGATGGCTGACGTCGCCACCGAACCGGCCCGGACGCGCCAGTCCGACGAGAGCGTTGAGGTTGGCACCGTCGACGTACACCTGACCACCTGCGTCGTGAACCGCTGCACAGATCTCGGAGATCTCGTGCTCGTAGACGCCGTGGGTGGAGGGGTAGGTGATCATGATCGCGGCGAGGGTGTCGGCGTGCTCGGCGATCTTGGCGCGCAGGTCGTCGACATCGACGTCACCGTTGGGGCGGCAGGCCACGACCACGACGCGCATGCCCACCATCACGGCCGAGGCCGCGTTGGTGCCGTGCGCGCTCGACGGGATCAGGCACACGGTGCGTTCGGTATCGCCGTTGCCGACGTGGTAACGACGAATGGCGAGAAGTCCCGCGTACTCACCCTGGCTTCCCGCGTTCGGCTGCAGGCTGACAGCGTCGTAACCGGTGATGTCGACGAGCCACCGTTCCAGGTCGGCGATCACCCGCAGCAGACCGGGCACGTCCGAGGACGGAGCGAAGGGGTGCTGACGGGCGAACTGCGGCCAGGTGATGGACTCCATCTCCGCGGTGGCGTTCAGCTTCATCGTGCACGAACCCAACGGAATCATGCTTCGATCGAGCGCGATGTCCTTGTCGGACAGCGCACGCAGGTAACGAAGCATGGCCGTCTCGGTGCGGTACCGGGTGAATGCCGGGTGGGTGAGGTACTCCGAGGTGCGGGTCATGGTCGCCGGCAGCGACTCTGCCCCGATACCCGCGAGTTCTGCACCGAATGCGGAGAGCACGCTCACGATGTGCTCTGGCGTCGTAGCCTCGTCGCATGCGATGGCCACGTGGCCGGCATCGACCAGTCGCACATTGATGCCGCGCTGCTTGGCATCGTCGACAACCGCCTGAGCCTTACCCGGGACCGCTGCGAGGACGGTGTCGAAGAACTCGGTGTGCATCACCTCGATGCCTGCCTCCCGCAGACCTGCCGCGACGGTCCGAGCCTGCGCGTTCACTCGAGTTGCGATGGCGCGCAGTCCGTCTGCACCGTGGTAGCTGGCGTACATCGCGGCGACGATGGCCAGCAGAACCTGAGCGGTACAGATGTTCGAGGTCGCCTTCTCGCGGCGAATGTGCTGCTCGCGTGTCTGCAGCGCCAATCGGTAGGCGCGCTGGCCGTCCGCATCGAGCGACACTCCGACGAGACGGCCGGGTAGCTGACGGGAATGACCGGACCTCACTGCGAGATACCCGGCATGCGGTCCGCCGTATCCCATCGGGACGCCGAATCGCTGCGTGGTTCCGAAGCAGACGTCCGCGCCGATCTCGCCGGGCGGAGTCACCACGGTGGCGGCGAGCAGGTCCACGCCCACGGCGACCAGCGCGCCGCGCTCGTGCGCGGCCTCGATGGTCGCGGTCAGGTCGACGAGCCGCCCCGACGCTCCCGGCACCTGCGCCAACACTCCGAAGAACTCCCCATCGGGCAGGCCCTCCGTCAGATCGGCGTAGACCAGTTCGATCCCCAGCGGCTCGGCGCGAGTGGCCAGTACGGCCTCGGTTTGCGGGAAGATGTCGGAATCGACCAGTAGCCGAGGCGACTTCGACGCTCTGTTGGCGCGGCGCATCAAGGTCATGGATTCGGCCGCCGCGGTCGACTCGTCGAGCATCGACGCATTCGCCACGTCCATGCCGGTGAGATCGGCGACCATGGTCTGGAAGTTCAGCAACGCTTCGAGTCGACCCTGGCTGATTTCGGGCTGATAGGGCGTGTAGGCGGTGTACCAGGCCGGGTTCTCGAGAATCCCGCGCGTCAGCACCGGCGGGGTCAGGGTGTCGTAGTAGCCGAGCCCGATCATGGACGTCGCCACGGTGTTCTGCCCGGCGAGGTCGGCCAGTGCGGCAAGCACCTCGTGTTCACTCAGGGCAGGCGGAAGCGCCGCCAAGCCGTCGGGCACGCCGTCGACCACGGTGTCGAGGATCGACGAGGGAACTGCCTTGCGGGCCAACTCGTCGAGACTGTCGACGCCGATGGAGTCGAGGATGCGGACCAACTCGGTTGCGTCGGGACCGATGTGTCGATCGACGAAAGTGTATGCGGGCGAGGTGGTTCGATCGGTCACGTTGAGCTCCCAGGTGCCGGAAAGACGAGGCGTCGGACGACCGAGGCATGGGCGACGGCCGCTCCTCCCCCTCTGTCGTGTGCCCGCTGACGCGTGCGCCTGAGAGATTCGGTCGGACACGACGCGCCAGTGCGGCTCGTCGGCACCTTTCCCCTTGGGCGGATGGGTGCTCCCACCACTTTCCAGAGTTGTCGAAGTCCACACGGTCCGTGTGCCTGAGAGATTGACGGGGAGGTATTGCTCCTTCGGCGTCCGAGACTGGATGCCTCGGAACTCTCCCGCGTGGGCGCGACGGTGAAAGTCTAGCCGGTCTTGCGGCTCGCGCGATTCTTGCGGCGCGACGCGAGCTCGTCCTCGGGACTCGGCTGACTCTCGCCGCCGTCCGCTCGTTCGGCCGGAAAGTCTGCGATGGTGCCGGTGAGCTCGCGCATTGCGCCGTTCACGGCAATGCCGAACACACCTTGACCGCCCTGAAGCAAGTCGACCACTTCTTCTGCCGAGGTGCACTCGTAGACGGTGGTGCCGTCGGAGAACAGCGTGATGTTGGCGAGATCGCCCACACCGCGCTGGCGCAGGTGATCGACTGCGACGCGAATGTTCTGCAAGGAGATACCGGTATCGAGCAACCGCTTGACGATCTTGAGGACCAGCATGTCCTTGAACGAATACAGCCGCTGGCTTCCCGACCCGGCCGCGCCGCGAATGGACGGCACGACGAGCCCGGTGCGGGCCCAGTAATCGAGTTGGCGGTAGGTGATGCCGGCGATCTGGCAGGCACTCGGCACGCGATAGCCCACGAGTTCGTCGGGGACGGAGTCGTCCGGGAACAATCCGGGTTGGATGTCCTGGGGCGAATCGACTCGGGCGTTCGACGGCTGGTCGGGGGTGTCGACCCGAGCATCGGCACCGACAGGCGTGTCCTCGGTCCGGCCTGCGGCTTCGGACTCTCGACTGCCGTGATGCTGCTGCGGCTGATCTCCCACTGACTGCTCCCTCTCGGATGTCTCACTGCGTTCGGATCGAGTCAGTACTGCGATCCGTCCGAGACACCGACTATGTCCCGGTGTACTCGCGTGAAGTCATACCGTGTACCAGGCCAGAGTACGCCCCGGCAGGTACCGACGAGGCGTGAACTGCGCCGGATCCGACCAGCAGCGGCGATGAACTTCACTGGCACGAACGTTATGGGGACGATCGGGCAGATTCAACGCAACGCGCCGTAAACCTGAACCTAAAGTTGAGGTTGAGACTCTTCTGTTACCCGTCGGTGGCTTTGAAGTCGTCCGGTGACACCGATTCGAGGAACTCCTTGAACTTCTCGACCTCGTCTTCACGCTCGTCGGGCATGATCAAGCCGGCTTCGGCGAGCACGGGCTCGTCCGCGAAGATCGGCACCCCGGCCCGAAGTGCGATCGCGACCGAATCCGACGGCCGAGCCGAGACTCTGATGTCCTTGTCGAACACGAGATCGGCGTAGAACGTGCCCTCCTGAAGGTCCACGATCCGCACTTCCTTGAGCTGATGACCCAGAGCCGAAATCAGGTTCTTGACGAGATCATGGGTGAGCGGACGAGCGGGCTGCACACCCTGCTGCTCCAAAGCGATTGCGGCAGCTTCGGTTTGACCGATCCAGATCGGGAGGTACCGGTCACCGTCGGCCTCGCGCAACAAGAGCACGGGCTGATTCTGCGGCTGTTCGACACGGATACCGACCACACGCATCTCACTCATCGTGTCTGCCTCTCACTTCGAGAAATTCCGGGCTGCATCGACTACTGGCTCGGCCCGTCGCAGCCGAGTCTATTGGAATTCGAAAGGACACGAGGGCGCGTCACCGGTCGAGGGCACCGCGCACGGCTGCTTTGACAAGACAGGTGTGCAAGGTCAACGACAACGCGGCCAATTCACGAATCATTTCCTCGGCGCGATCACGCGCACCGGCGTCTCGGCCCTTCGCGACCGGCCCGGCAATCTGCGCCACCAGCCCCGCTTCGCGATCCGCCGCGAGTTTGAATGCGCGCAGGTGGCGAACTTCGAGACCGAACTGCAACATCGCGTGTGCCGTTCGCGCGAGCGTCACTGCACCGTCGTCGTAGAAACCGGCTTGTCCGGGAGTGATCAGACCGGCCCGCAACAGCTCGGTCAGGAATCCGTCGTCGATACCGGCCTGAGCGAGAAGATCGGCCTTGCTGATCCGAACCTCCCGATCCCGCAGGAACTCCTCGGGAGACACTTCGCCCGCGGCCACCGTCAACGACCGCGGACGTTTCACCGAAGCGTCCGCCCGTTCCACCGTGGCGACCCCGTGATCGATCGCTTCGAGTTGCTCCTTGATCACCTTGAGCGGAAGGTACTGATCCCGCTGGGCGGTCAGCACGAATCGCAGACGTTCACAGTCCGCGATCGAGAACCGCCGGTAGCCCGACGGCGTACGCTCCGGAGAAATCAGGCCCTCCGCCTCGAGGAATCTGATCTTCGAAATGGTGACATCGGGAAAGTCGGGCCGAAGTCGATCGAGGACGGAGCCAATCGACATCCCCCCGTTGGACTGCTGCCCGACGGCGGTCACTGGCTTCCTGCACCCGCAGACGTGTCGCCGACCTGAGATCCGTTGCCGCCCCGCGGTCCCGTCAGGAACACCAACCGGAACTTACCGATCTGCACCTCGTCGCCGTTGGCCAGAACTGCGGAGTCGACCGGCTCCCGATTCACGTAGGTGCCGTTGAGGCTGCCGACGTCGACGACCTGGAAGTCGTCCTCGTCCTGCCGGAACTCGGCGTGCCGACGGCTGACGGTCACGTCGTCCAGGAAGATGTCGCTGTCGGGGTGCCGACCGGCCGAGGTGGTGGGCTGATCGAGCAGGAACCGCGATCCGGCGTTGGGTCCGCGCTTGACGACGAGCAGAGCAGCACCGACAGGCAATCCCTCGACACCCGATACCGGAGCTTCGGTGCTCTGGGCGGCCGCGGAGTTGTCCAGCTCCTGGAGGAAATCAGCACGGAAGACCGAGGTGGTCTCTGCCGGCGACTCCCCGTAGTTGCTGTCGTTGTCGTTCTGGCTCACCGTTACTCCTTCTCAGTCCGTTCACCCGGGCAGCGAACGCCGCGGGTAACGCAGTACATGGTCTTCACATCAGGTGTTGCATGGCGTTCGGTGTTGCGTAGCTGTCGTACAGCATCCTGGACCTTCGCCCCGACAGGGTATTCGCTCGGTGTCGACCGTACCCTGCGCAGTGGGGACCGTGTGGCCGGTTGGCTGGTGTCGACGGCCGGCCGATCACTCGGTCGTGATGAGAGCATATCCGGCGGCATCGAGCATCTGTGCCACTGCCGCGTCCAACTCCTCCGGTGTCGAAACCTCGAGGTCGATCAACCAGCCCGCGGTGTACGGACCCGAGTTCACCTTCTCCGGTTCGCCGTCCAGATCCTGGTTCACGGCAATCACTTTCGCAGTCAGAGGGCTGAACACGTCGGACACGCTCTTGGTCGATTCCACCTCGCCGAGGGACTCGCCCGCGGTGACGGTGTCGCCGACCGCGGGAAGCTGAACGAACACCACGTCGCCCAACTGAGCCTGCGCGTAATCGGTGATGCCGATGCGCACCGTCGCGGGCCCCGTGCGCTGCACCCACTCGTGCTCGGGCGTGTAGTACAGATCAGCTGGTGCATCGATGTCGCTCAACGCGGCATTCCCTTCGATCGTGGCCCGGGGCGATCGGGCGTTCAATTACCGGGCTGAGCGTATTGACGCGGGCGCGGATCCCGCAAGGCGGACACCGTGACCTGGTCCGACCGAGTGACATTCGATGTCGCTCCGTTGCGGGTGACCGTGTCGACGACACCGCCGGGAATGTTCAGCGCCGACGCGAGCGTCGGTGGATCACCGATGGCCGTGAAGGTGTACGGAGCTCGTAGCTCTCGACCGTCCACCACCACTCGACCGGCAGGTCCCGCGATCCACGAATCGACACCGATACGGACGGCAGCATCGCCGCCCTCTATCTGGAGGGCTTCGGCACCGGCTGCACGCAACTCCTGCATGGCGTCGAGCAGCACCTCGGATCCGACGCCCGAGTTCGGGTCCTCGATCACCAACGCGACGCCCGGCCCCTCGGCGGCGACGGTGCCGACTTGAATCGACAACGCGGACAATCGTTCCTGCGCCTCCGCCACGGCCGCCTCCGATCCCGACCCGGACTGGCGCAAAGTGGCCAGAGTGGCCTGCAGAGTGCTGATCTCGTCGCGGATCGACGCTTCACGTCGGGTCAGGGTGTCCAACACGACAAGAAGGTCCTCGGGCCGCGAATTCTCCAGATTGTCCGACGTGCTCGTCTCTCGTACCTGCGTGGCGATGCCGACTCCCAGGACGCAGAGCAGCGCAAGAGCGAGAACGCCGAACGCCGTTCCGCGCCTTCGATCGTCTGCACGGGGACGTCGAGCGCGCCAGCCGTGTCGTCCGTTGCCTGCCATCACGGCCTAGGCACCGAACAGTCGGCGACGCACTGCGGCCGCGTTGCCGAATATCCGGATACCGAGTACCACGACGATTGCGGTGGACAGCTGAGTGCCCACCCCGAGCTGGTCGCCGAGCCACACGATCAAGGCTGCGACGAGGACGTTGAAAACGAACGAGACGACGAACACCTTGGCGTCGAAAATGCCGTCGAGAAAGGCTCGTACACCGCCGAACACCGCGTCTATCGCCGCTACGACAGCGATCGGCAGGTAGGGCGCGACCACTGCGGGAACCTGCGGCCCCGCGACCGTGCCGATCACGACCCCCACGATCAACGCGGCGAGCGCGGCAAGGGCGTAGAAGCCGTGGGAAGGGGTGATCGGCGCGTCTGCAGATGCCGGAACGCCGGACTCTGCCGGTGGGGCGCTCGGTGGGTCGTGCTCCGTCATCGTGGGCCTGCCTCCTCTGCCTCGAACGACTCTCTCACAACCGCGGGACCGAGTTCGAGATCGTCGGCCGCTCGCACCGCGAACCCGACACCGTACAACTGCGCCACCGTGCTCATCCGCAGATACGCATCGCTGACGACGAACTGCACCTGAATGCGCTGCGGCGGGCCGATCGCGTCGATCTCGTAGGGCGAGCCGATCGGGCGATTGTCCAGCAGCATGGCCCCGCCTGCCTGCCTGATGGTCACGTTGGGTCCGACTCTGATTCCGTCCACCGAGACCGCCTCTGCGCCGCTCGCCCACAACGAGTTGACGATCGCAGCGATGTCTCGATCGAGCACGGCCGCGCCCGAACCACGGCGAACCGAGCCATCCGTCGTGTCGTCGTCGGCCACCGGTTCGGTGACGACGACCGAGAGCCCCGGGCCCGAGACCGTGTCGATGCCCGCGGCGGATTCGACGGCGCTCAGCCTGTCCGACAAGGCACTGCCCGAGGCGTCGGACTGCAGAGCTCTGTCTCGCTCCGAGGACACCTGCTCGGCAAGTTCCTCTCGCGTGGCCCCCAATTCAGCGCTGCGGTTCTGTGCAGCACGGACCGCAGCCGAGGCGTCGGCACCTGCGCGATCCACGTCCGCACCGGACGCCAGCTGGGAGAACGCGACGCCGAAGATCACCCCCACGACGACGGCACCGGTCAGCAGCCAGGCCGCCGCAGGTACCCGCGGCTTACGGGTGTGCTGCGCAGTTCGTTCGGCGGTCGCGGCGCCGTACCCCGGGTCGAGATGGTCGGTCAGCAAGGACGTCAGCAGTGACGGAACGGGATTTCTCTTCGGTACCGGTCTGGCCTCCGGTCGTTCTGCAGGCTCCACCGTCAGGTGCCGGCCACGGTCGGATCGACGGCCCTGGCGACAGCGATCGCTTTGCCGAGGTACAACAGGCCGGTCCAGGTGTACAGCACCGTGCCCCAGATCAGCAATGCGTAGCCGAGTGGACCTGCGGCGTCGGCCACCGCACTGCTACCGGCGGACACCAGTAACACCGGCAGCGCGATCATCACCACGAAGGTGGCGGCCTTACCGAGGTAGATGACGTCCGGAGGTGGCAAGGACCTGCGGCGGTAGACGAACATCGTCAATCCCAGGACGACATCGCGTCCGATCAATATCGCGGCGACCCACCACGGAATGATGTCGCGAAGAACGAAGGCCACCAGAGTGCTGACGACGTAGAGCCGGTCGACCAGCGGATCCAGAACGGCACCCAGTTTCGATGCCTGACCGAGCATGCGAGCGAGTTTGCCGTCCAACCAATCGGTTCCACCGCTGACGAGCAGAATCACCAGCGCCCATCCATCGGCTCCAGGGCCGAGCAGGAGGTACAGGAACAGGGGAACGCCCAGTAGCCGGATGGCGCTGAGCAGATTGGGGACGGTCGCGATGCGGTCCGTCACCTCGAGCTCACGATTGTCGGTCATCGGCGATCACCTTCTTCTCGTCCTGCTCGTCGCGGTCGGCCGTTCTCCGGACTCGGGTCGTTCGGTCACGTTAGCGCCACGCGAACACGGGCTGCTCGAAGTCCGCGACTCGGGTGTGTCGACCGTGCAGTGCCACTTCGCGAAATTGATGGACGATCGCGCCGGTCGGAGCGTGAATTGCCCCGGTCCGGTACGGCCACCGAATCACCGGCCGCGTCGATTCGGGAATCGACACGAATTGGGCGTCCACGTCGAGCTCGTCGACGGTCACCTCGAACACCTCGGCAACCTCGTCCTCGCTGGGCAGCAACGTGGACGAGTAATCACCGACCCACACCACGAACGGGGTGATGACATACCCGGACCTGGTGACGTAGTCGTCCAACCTGCCGAGCACGTCTGTTTCCTCGGCGCGAATCCCCAACTCCTCTGCCAATTCCCGCAGACATGCCTGCAGTGCGGATTCACCGGAATCCACACCGCCGCCCGGTAGGGCGTACTGGCCCGGATGTGCTCGCAATCGGTCCGGCCTCCTCGTCAGGAGCATGCGCCGGTCCCCTGGCGCTCCGCCGATCGCAACGGCCACCGCAGCGGCGCGCAGTCCGGCGGATTCGACAGTGCGAGAGGAGAAGCGTGCGAGTTCGCGCGCGACGGAATCCCGATCGAGAAGGTCCTGGTTCGGCTGACCGAAAGCGACGATACTCACAACACGAACCCTAGAGGCCAGGCGAGATCAGCGGGTATCGGTAGGACGGGCGGCGGGAGGAAGGAGACTTTCCGGCGACACCGGCCAGGCCAGTGGCTCTTCGGCAAGCGCGGTCAATTGCTCCACTTGCGTTCGACACCAGGGTGATACGTCGATACTGCCGCCGAGTACCCCTTCGGAGAATTCACGCCACGTCACCCACCGAGTCTCGTCCACCTCGAGTGGATCCGGGTCGAGTGTCGCCTGCTCGTCCACCAGCACACGATACACGGGGCAGATCTCGTTCTCCACGATTCCGTTGTCCATGACGGCTCGGTACCGAAAGTGCGGCAGAACCAACTCCGCCGAATCGACCCGCAGTCCCAGTTCTTCACCGATCCTGCGCACCACGGCATCGTCGAGCCGCTCACCGGGGGCGGGGTGCCCGCAGCACGTATTGGTCAGCACCCCTGGCCACGTCTTCTTGCTCGACGCTCTGCGCGTGAGAAGTACCGCGCCGTCCGATCTGACCACGTAGCTGGAAAAAGCCAAGTGCAGTGGTGTGTTCAGCGTGTGCACGGTCGTCTTGTCCTGTGAACCGACAGCGCGGCCTTCGTCGTCGAGCAGCACCACGTGCTGCGCTGGGGATCGATCCATTGTTCCATCGTCCCACGGCCTGCTCGGCGGTCTACTGTCGAACCATGGGACGCGACGAGAACACCGAGAACGAGAACCCGAAAGACTCCGAGAAGGCGTCGGACACACCGAAGGGTGGCCGCCCAGGACCGGTCGACGGTGGAGGCGGTGGCGGGATGGCAACGCGGGAGAACGCACCCGAGATCGCTGACGATTCTGCCTGAGATTCACGACGCCACCGCTGTTTGAGAAGCTGAGTTTGCGTCAATACCTCCGGTGTTCTCGCGCCGCAAGGACACACGAACCTCCACAATCGGAAGGACCTCGATGAGCATCAACGACGACGACATCACCACCACGGGCGGAGCCGCAGGCGAAGGACCCGCTGACGGCGGATCGAACCCCGGCGGTCACGACGGCGGAGCAGACGGCTCAGCCGGCGCAGGCGAAGGCCCGGCCGACGGCGGATCGAACCCCGACGGACATGACGGCGGAGCAGACGGCCCGGCCGGCGCAGGCGAAGGCCCGGCCGACGGCGGTTCCAACCCCAACGGGCACGACGGCGGTGCGGACGGCACCGCTTGAGCACTGTGTCGAGCGGCGAGCGCGGATCGGGTAACCGGTCCGCGCTCCGTCGTCTCACCGGTATCGATCTCGGGACTTTCGCAGATCGGTTCTGGGGCGTTGCTCCCAAGCTGACCCGATCAGCTGATCTCTCGGACTCGTTCGACGATCTGATGACGCTCGACGCGGTCGACGAGCTGATCTCCGAACGCGGAGTCCGCACTCCGTTCGTGCGGATGGCCAAAGACGGTCGGTTGCTGGACAAGTCGCAGTTCACGTCGTCCGGCGGGTTCGGTGCCGAGGTGACGGACCAGGTCGACTCCGCAGCGGTGCTGGCAGCCTTCGCGGCCGGAAATACGCTGGTACTTCAGGGCCTGCATCGACTGTGGCCCCCGCTGATTCACTTCGTCGGTGATCTCGTTCGCGAGCTGGGCCATCCCGTGCAGGTGAATTCGTATGTCACACCGGCTGCGTCGCAGGGCTTTTCACCGCACTACGACGTGCACGATGTGTTCGTCGTGCAGATCGCGGGGACCAAGCGGTGGAGCATTCACTCGCCGGTGCACGTGCATCCGCTCAACAATCAACCGTGGTCGGATCGGCGGTCGGCCGTCGAAGACCACGCATCGAACACTCCCGAACTGGACATCGTTCTCGAGCCCGGCGATGTGCTCTACCTGCCGCGCGGGTGGATCCACTCGGCGCAAGCGCTCGGCGACACCACGGTGCACCTCACCATCGGCGTCGCGTCGTACAACGACTACGACCTGGCCCACCACGTACTGAAGTCGCTCGGCGACGTCGAGAGTCTGCGTGCTCCCCTCCCTGCCGGCCTCGACCACTCCGACCCGGAGTCCCTGGTTCCGCACGTACACCGAGTCGTGGACGCCATGCGCGCCGCGCTCGACGAGATCGACCGAGACCCCGACGCGGTACGTCGACTAGCCGAACGCCTCGCAGATCGTCACGACGACCTCGTCCGACCGGAACCGGTGCGCCCACTGGCGAGCGTCGCCGCGATGGGCGCGCTGCGGGGTGAGGATTCGATTCGATTGCGGCCCGGCATCTTCGCGCGGATCATGCACACGAAGAACGGCGTCTCGATGGTGCTTCGGAACAAGACGGTCACGCTGCCGTCTCAGTGCGCCGACGCGATCGAGACCCTGACGAAGGGCGCTTCGTGCCGCCTGGATGCGCTGCCCGGACTCGACACCGACGACGCAGTGGTGGTTGCGCGCAGACTGATCCGCGAGGGAATTGCCGTGCCTGCCGTCGAAGGATGACCGTCAGGTGATCGTGATCCCGCCGTCGACCGCGATGGTCTGACCCGTCACGTATCCCCCGGCGTCCGAGGCGAGCCAGATCGCGGTGGCGGCCAGTTCTTCGGGATCGCCCTTGCGTCCGAGGATCATTCGCGGAGCCATCGAGTCGAGGTATCCCGGCTGGTACGAGTCCGTCATCTCGCTCTGGAAGAACCCTGGCGCAATAGCGTTGACCCTGATGCCTTTTCGCGCGCCCCACTGCTGTGCGAGATCGCGGGTGAGGCCGATGATCGCTGCCTTGCTCGCGCTGTAGGCCGCCTGCGGGAGGCCTGCGGTGGTCAGCCCGAGAATGCTCGAGATGTTCACGATCGAACTGCCGGGTGCCATCACCCGCCCACAGGCCTGCGCTGCCCAGTACGACCCGTTCAAGTTGATATCGATCACCGAGCGAAACTGTTCGGGTGTTTCTCGGGTCGCCGGGAAGGCTGTGCCGACTCCGGCATTGTTGATCAGAATGTCGACCTTTCCGAACTCCGTCACCGCGGCCTCGACCATTGCGGTGCACTGATCCGGGTCGACCACGTCCGTGGCGACCGTGATCGAACGACCTCCGACGCTGTCGATCAACTCGGCGGTCTGCGCCAACTTGTCCACTCGGCGTGCGGCGAGCACCACGTCCGCTCCCGCCTCGGCGGCCGCTTTCGCGAATGCCACGCCCAGTCCGGAGGATGCACCGGTGACGATGACGACGCGACCGTCCAGGCGAAATTTGTCCAAGATCGACATGTTGATGAATCTCCTTGTACTCGACTCAGAACCAAGCGGGTGACATATCGAGGGTGGTGCGGTCCAGTCTCGCCAACAGATCGAGCTGAACGTCCACCTTCGGCAATTCGTAGACGTAGAAGTATTGTGCTGCAGAACGCTTTCCGTCGTAGAAGTCTCCGGCTTTCGTGCCGACGGCCAGCAACTGCTCCAGCCACATCCAGGCGATGACCGTGTGACCCATCGCCTCGAGGTAGGCCGTGGAGTTGGCCAGCGCCACGGCGGCATCGCCGGTCCCCCACACTGCCGCGGTCACCTCGACGATTCTGCCGACGCGTGCGTGCAGTTCGGCCGCGTACCGTGCAGCATCACCGCCCGCTGCGTGCGCCCGCTCGACCGTCTCCCCGATGTGTTCGGCCAGCAGAGCCAATCCCGCACCGCCCTGCATGATCACCTTGCGCCCGAGCAGATCCAAACCTTGAATACCGTGAGTACCTTCGTGAATCGGGTTGAGGCGATTGTCGCGATAGTGCTGCTCGACGTCGTAGTCGCGGGTGTATCCGTAGCCGCCGTGCACCTGAATGGCCAGACTGTTGGCTTCGAGGCACCACTGCGACGGCCAGCTCTTGGCGATGGGCGTCAGTACGTCGAGCAGCAGAGTCGATTGCGCTGCTTCGGCTTCGTCGGACGCCGAGTCCTGATGATCGACCAGACGCGAACAGTAGAGCCCGAGCGCCAGCGCCCCTTCGACGTAGGACTTCTGCGCCAACAACATTCGACGGACGTCGGCGTGCTCGATCAGCGCGACCGGAGGTGCGGCCGGATCCTTGGCACCGAGCGGTCGGCCCTGAGTACGGGTCTTCGCATACTCCACCGACTTCAGGTAGCCGACGTAGCCGAGGGCGATAGCGAGGAATCCGACACCGATCCGGGCCTCGTTCATCATGTGGAACATGTACGACAAACCGCGGTTCTCCTCGGCGACGAGGAAGCCGACTGCGCCGGGCTGCCCACCGGGCGAGTGGGTTCCGTCGCCGAACGCCAGCAGGGTGTTGGTGGTGCCGCGGTTGCCCATCTTGTGATTGAGGCCGGTCAACACGATGTCGTTGCGCTCGCCTGTGCCGCCGTCGCCGTTCGGAAGGAATTTGGGGACGATGAACAGAGAGATCCCCTTCACCCCCGCCGGTCCGCCCGGCGTCTTGGCGAGCACCAGGTGGACGATGTTCTCGGTGAGTTCGTGATCTCCACCCGAAATCCACATCTTGGTACCGGTGATACGGAAGCTACCGTCGTCCTGCGGCACCGCCTTGGTCGTGATGTCCGCCAGTGACGATCCGGCCTGCGGTTCCGACAGACACATGGTTCCGAACCAGCGGCCCTCCAGCATGGGCCGGACGTAATCTCGCACCTGATCCGGCGTGCCGTACGTCGCGATCAGGTTGGCGTTCGCCATCGTGAGGAACGGGTACGACGAGGTCCCGGCGTTGGCGGCCTGGAAGAACGCCATCGCCGCTCTGGAGACGGTCGCGGGCAGTTGCATGCCGCCGATCGCCTCGTCGAACTGCCCGGCGATCAGTCCCGCCGACGCATAGACATCGAGCGCTTCCTTGATTTCCGGTATCAGCTCGACCGAACCGTCCGCGTTCATCGTCGGTTCCTGCGCGTCCGCCTTCTTGTTGTGCGGCGCGAAATGCTTGCGGGCGATGTCGGCACTGAGGTCGAGGACCGCGTCGAAGGTCTCCTTCGAGTGGTCCGCGAAGCGAGGTCGAGCAGTCAGTGCCGCCACGTCCAACCATTCGTACAGCAGAAAATCCAGGTCGCGCCGCGAGAGGACGTCCGACATTCACTTCTCCGATCGCGAGGGGTGACACGTGCGCACGATGGTGACGAGCACTGTGACGCACATGACTGTGGATTCACCATACAAGTCGGGGCCTTCCGCTCTCATCGAGTACCCACGTGAGCCGCGGCCACCGGTCCACATTCGCAATCAGGGCTCCAAAAGCGCAGGCAGCCAGACTTTTACGACTTATCGGACTATGAGGAGCGTCACGATTGCAGCAGTACTCGGCGGCATATACTTACCTTTGATAACGATATTGAGCGGACAATCGCGAGGTGCCCCGAACGCTGGGTGCGCTTCGTCGGAGGGAGTCGAGCATGACGCACACACTGGCCGTCGACAGCCGACAGGATCGTCGGAGCAGGCAACGCGGTCGTTTCCAGGAGCTGCACGAGTCCGACCAGGAGTTTCGAGCTGCCGAACCGGACAGTGCGGTGGCCGACGCCGCCCAGGAGTTGTCGCCCAACCTGGCCCGCGTGGTTGCCGAGATCATGACGCGTTACTCCGATCGACCGGCCCTCGGCCGCCGGGCTCGCGAGATCGCCCGAATCGACGACAAGAACGCCGTTCGCCTGCTCCCGCGTTTCGACACCGTCACCTATGGCCGAGCGTGGCACGACGCCGGTGCACTGGCCTCGGCGCTGAGCCACGACGCACTCGGTATCGCTCCAGGAGACTTCTTCGCAACCCTGGGATTCGCGAGTGCCGACTATGTCATCGCGGAATTGGCCACGATCCGCCTCGGCGCGATTGCCGTTCCCTTGCAGGCCGGTGCCACCGCGGGCCAGCTCTCGGCCATCGCCGACGAGGTCGAACCCGTCGTCCTCGCAGCCGATGTCGACAACCTGTCCGTCGCGGTCCAGGTCGCCAAGCATTGTCGGTCCATTCGGCGCATCGTCGTTCTCGACTACGACGACGCGATCGACGCGCACACACGGATCATGAAGTCCGCACGCAGCGATGCCGAACAGGCGGGAATCGTCGTCAGGCCGCTCACCGAGCTGGTTCGCGACGGCGCGCAACTACCGGAGGTTCCGATACCCGATGCCGAGGATCCCGACCGACTCGCGACGCTGATCTACACCTCCGGCAGCACCGGAACCCCCAAGGGGGCGATGCACACAGAACGGATCGTGTGCGGAGCCTGGACCGGGGCCTGGCACCACACCGGAGCGTCCTCCGAGTCCACGGACCGGCCGGCCTTCCCGGTCATCACTCTCGACTATCTTCCGATGAGTCACCTCGCTGGCCGTGGCCTCGTCTTTTCCACGCTGGCGGCCGGCGGAACAGTCCACTTCGCAGGGGCGAGCGACCTGTCCACCCTGTTCGAGGATTTCGCGATCGCTCGGCCCACGATGGCACTGTTGATCCCCCGGGTATGCGAGATGATTCGGCACAACGTCCTCGCCGAGATCGACCGGGAGGTCGAACGCTCTGCCGGTGGCGATGCCGACAGGACGCGTCGAGAGGTCCTCGAGCGCAACAGGATCGAACAATTCGGCGGCCGTGTCCTTGCAGCAATGGTCGGCACCGCACCGATCGCCGATGAGGTCAAGGACTTCGTCACGGAGCTGCTCGATATCGAGGTCCGCGACAACTACGGCTCCACCGAAGCCGGAATGGTGTTGCACGACGGCGTCGTTCAACGCCCGCCGGTGATCGAATACAAGCTCGACGATGTGCCCGAACTCGGCTATTTCTCCACCGACACCCCGCATCCGCGCGGTGAGCTCCTCCTCAAGACGGCGTCGATCATTCCCGGCTACTACAAGCGCCCGGACGTCACGGCCGACGTCTTCGACTCCGAGGGCTTCTATCGCACCGGTGACGTCGTCGCCGAGATCGAGCCGGACCGACTCGTCTACGTCGACCGCCGCAAGAACGTTCTGAAACTGGCTCAGGGCGAATTCGTGGCACTGGCGCGCCTCGAAGCCTTGTTCGGTACCAGCGAGCTGGTCGATCAGATCTTTCTGTACGGCAACGGCCAACGGGCGTATCTCCTGGCAGTTGTCGTACCGGCCCAACCGGATACGACTGCGGGTTCGATCATCGAATCGTTTCAGCACATCGCCCGCGCGGAAGCGCTGAATTCGTACGAGATTCCGCGCGAGGTCGTGCTGGAAGACGTACCGTTCACACAGGACAACGGATTGCTGTCCGGTGCAGGCAAGCAACTGCGGCCCAAACTCGTAGAGCGTTACGGTGACGAACTCGAGCGTCGCTACGCGGAACTCGAGTCGGGTCAGAACGAACGCCTGCGCGAGCTTCGACGCAGCGGTGCCGACGCCCCGGTGCTGACCACCGTCGGTGATGCCGCACAGGCCCTGCTGGGATGCGCCGGATCCGATGTGCGTCCCGACGCACACTTCAGCGACTTGGGCGGAGATTCGTTGTCGGCGTTGACGTTCTCGACGCTCCTGCGTGAGATCTACGATGTCGATGTTCCGGTCGGAGTGATCACCGGGCCCGCCATGGACCTGGCAGCGCTGGCCGAGTACATTTCCTCGGCTCGCGACAACGATTCCGACACGGCCACATTCGCCTCGGTGCACGGACGCGGCGCCGTCGTTGCACGCGCCTCCGATCTGCGTCTGTCGGCATTTCTCGACGACGCTCTCCTGGACGCCGCACACCATGTTCCTGGCCCACGAGAACAGACCAGCACGGTCTTGCTGACCGGTGCCAACGGTTATCTCG
This sequence comes from Rhodococcus sp. ARC_M5, assembly GCF_022810405.1. GTDB lineage: Bacteria > Actinomycetota > Actinomycetes > Mycobacteriales > Mycobacteriaceae > Rhodococcoides > Rhodococcoides navarretei. The sequence goes on along the minus strand of NZ_JALGQE010000011.1, from coordinate 92,813 downwards.
GTCGCTTCCTCTGCTTGGAATGGCTGGAGCGCATGGCCGAGGTCGGCGGAAAGGTGGTCTGCCTGGTGCGCGGACGCTCCGATTCCGACGCGCGGGCTCGACTCGACGCAGCCTTCGACAGTGGAGACGCAGAACTGTCGGAGCGTTTTCGAACCTTGGCCGACACTGCGCTCGAGGTCGTGGCAGGCGATCTGGGGACACCCCACTTCGGCGTGGACCACGAGGTATTCGAGGCGCTGGCCGAACGGGTGGATCGCATCGTCCACCCCGCAGCGCTGGTCAACCACGCACTTCCGTACGAGCACCTCTTCGGACCCAACGTCGTCGGAACGGCCGAGGTGATTCGGCTGGCGCTGACCGACCATGTCAAGCCGGTGACCTACCTGTCGACGGTGGCCGTCGCAGCGGGCGTCGAGAATTTCCGGGAGAACGGCGACATCCGCGTCGACAGTCCGTCGCGGGCCGTGGACGATTCGTACGCCAACGGCTACGGCAACTCCAAGTGGGCCGGTGAAGTGCTGTTGCACAACGCGTTCGACCAGTTCGGCCTACCCGTCTCGGTCTTTCGCTCGGACATGATCCTGGCGCACAGCACGTGGACTGGCCAGCTCAACGTGCCGGACGTGTTCACGCGTCTGATCTTGTCGGTCGTCGCAACCGGTCTGGCTCCGCACACGTTCTACGCCACCGACACCGGGGCACCGACCGACGAGAAGGGGCGACCACTGGCTCACTACGACGGACTGCCGGCCGATTTCAGTGCGTCGGCCATCACGTCGATCGCGGGCGATGATCTGCCGGGCTACCGAACCTTCGACATCCTCAACCCGCACGACGACAACATCTCGTTGGACACGTTCGTTGATTGGCTTCAAGAGGCCGGTCGCCACATCGAGATCGTCGAGAACTACGACGACTGGTTCGCGAGATTCAGTGCTGCGGTGGAGGAGCTCCCGGAGAAGCAGCGTTCGCACTCGCTGCTCCCCCTGATCCACTCGTACGCACAACCGCAACACCCGTCGTCCGGGGCGATCCTGCCTGCCGACGAGTTCGCCTCGGCCGTCGGGGATATTCCGCACCTCGGACGCGAACTGATCGAGAAGTACCTGTCGGATCTCGTGGCGCTCGACCTCGTCGGCACACGCTAGAGAAGTTCCCGATGCGGGCCGCGCGGCCCGCATCGGGAAGCCCTACTCTCCGACCGGTTGTGGCTCGCCCGTCGGCTTAGGGGCGGGGTTCAGCCGGGAGTACGCCAGACACACCAGCCCGAAGAACAAGTAGCCCAGGGCGACCTGGGGATTGGCTGCCCACCCCACCTGGTGCGAATGGATCAGACCGACCCACGACAGTGCTGCGGCCACCCCACCCGCCGCGGCGGCGGCAAGAAACCGTTTGTCGAGAACGAACGTGACGATGGTGCCCAGCATCAGTCCGGCGAGTACGGCTCCCGAGCCGAACGTCTTCAGACCGTCGTACACGACACCCGCCTGACCCAGTGCCTCGCTTCCCACTTCCGTGGCCGATGTGCCTGCCGCGCTGAGTGCGTTGTCGATCAGGCCCACCGCCCACTCCGCAAGGTTGGGTAGCAGTGCCACCACCACCGCGATGGCGTGCAGCTTCGGCACCGACTGGAATGCCTGGGCACCGATCAGCAGCCCGATATACAGCAGAATCGGCACGATCGCGGGAATCGGCAGCAACGTTGCCAGCAATCCGAACAATCCGAGAAAGCACATGAGCCCGATCGCGACGCCCGACGCGACGCTGTATCCGGTTCGGCCACCCGCGTCCTTCCAGCCGGGATGGCCGATGTAGACCGCGGGCGGGAACGGCGATCCGAAGGCCGAGCCGACGACTGCACCGAAGCCGTCGGCGAGCAGCACACTGCGCAGGTTGTAGTTGTCTCCGGCAGCAGATGCACTCTCGACGTTGCTCATCGCCTCGGTGAAGTTGTAGACGCCAAGAGGAATTGCGGTCGCGAGCAGCGGTGCCAGATTGCCGAGACCGTCGAGGAGCAGGTCGAGGCGTAGATCGGGGAGGCCGAGGGCGATGTTGCTCGCCGCCTCGGTCACGTCCGGCACGGACATGTATCCGCCGATCCAGCCGATCGCCGTGCCCACCAGGAGCGCGGCGAGCCCGACCGGGATGTTGCCGGGCAACTTCACATCCGTGAAGAAGCCGATGAGAATGATTGCGAGAACGGGCAACCCGATCCAGGCGGCCTCCCACATCTGTGCGGCCGGGCGCATCGCGATGAACGTGATCGAGATGCCGGCCAACGTGCCGAGCATCGCCGCGCGCGGGGTGATCCTGCGAATGTAGGGCCCGACGAACGCTCCGATCATGACGATGATGCCGATCATGAAGGCCCACGCGAGCCCCGCCGCCCACGCCTGAAGCGCGTCGCCCGTAGACAGGTAGACCGGGAGCATGACCACGAACACGACGATGAACATGTGCGGAACGCTCGGACCGTACGGTAGCGCCGTCACGTCGGTTCGATTCTCGCGCTTGGCAAGTCGACGAGCGAGAACCATGTAGTACAGGTTCCCCAGGATCAGGGCGATCCCGAGGGCAGGCAGCAGCGTCCCGAGGACGTCACTTCCTGGAATTCCGACCACCGCGATGCTCAACGTCGTCAGAGTGAGCACATTGACCAAAATGTTGAAGCCGAGTCCGAAGAATGCGTTGGTGTCGCCCTTCGTCCACCACGAAAGAGTGAACGAGGACGAGGAGCCTGCAGCGGGTGAGTCCTTGACATCCATGCTCATGTTCGGTCCTATCGACTCGTCGACGTGGGGACGAATGCAGCCAATGCAGTCATGACGTCCTCCGACGCCGCGGTCCAACCGAAGATTCCACCCTGCGCCGAGATCATCTCGAGGCCCACTCGTTGGAACTCCGGGAAGTACGAACCGACGCAGTCCGTCACCACGAGGCACTCGTAGCCCCGATCGTTGGCTTCCCGCACCGTCGTGTGCACGCACACCTCGGTCGTCACACCGGTGACGAGCAGCGTCGTGATTCCGGCGCTCGTGAGAACCTCGGAGAGTTCGGTGGCGTAGAACGCCCCTTTGCCGGGCTTGTCGATGACGGCCTCGCCCTCGAGCGGTGCCAGCTCGTCGACGATGTCGTGACCGTACTCACCGCGAACGAGGATGCGGCCGAACGCCCCTGGATCACCGATGCGCTGGGATGGCGTGCCGCGGCGCAACTTCGCCGGCGGGCAGTCCGACAGATCCGGTCGATGCCCCTCCCTGGTATGGATCACGGGTATGCCGGCTTCTCGTGCGACAGCGATGAGAGCTGCGAGGGGTTCGATCACGGTCCGGAGCAAGCCGACATCGTTGCCGAGGCTCTCACCGAATCCCCCGGGGAGCAGAAAGTCCCTCTGCATGTCGATGACCAGCAGTGCCGTCGTTGCGGCATCGACGGTGAACTCCGATGGTGACGCCGACGGTATCGACATCACCGGCGTGGGTACTGAAGTCATGAGATCTCCTGTGCTGCAATGGAAGTGTCGTGAGCAGAACTGATCGTCCGGGAATATGCCCGCCAGCCACCGAACTCGCTGATGTCGTCGACGGTGTGCCCCTCCGCACCGGTCTGCACAGTGGCGTCGCAGACGTAGCCGAGAACGTCGGAACCGTCGGCCAGCAGGACTCGTCCCAGAGCGAGTACCGCCGGCATTCTGCCCGCGAGTACCGCAAGAGAAGTGGCGGGCAGACGCCACCTCTCCACGTCGATTGCGCTGCCGCCGAATGGAACTCGAAGCAGACCGGGTGTCGGATCGGCGGATCCGATCCGAAGCAGTGTGTACGTGGGCGCGGTGGAGGTGGCCTCGACCAGGGACCCGCCGAGTTCGAGCAACTGCGGGTTGGCCCGCTCCCCCGACAGGTGGTGCCCGGCAACGACGATGTCGATTGTCTCGACTGCCGACCCTTCGACTGCGGCAGGCGGTGAGACGGCGCGCGCTTCTCCGAGCAACCGGGCCGCGACCGCGAGAACAGTATCGTCGGCCAACGCAGGCCCGATCACCATGAGACTGACCGGTCGAGCGTCCTCGGTGAGCCCTACGGGAACTGCCACGGCCGTCAGGTCGAGAAGGTTCCCGAAGTGGGTGTAGTGACCGAGTTTCGTGTTGCACGCAATGGGGTCTGCGAGAACCTCCGGCACGGTGAAGGTGGTGCCGATGGTCGGCACGATCATCACGTCCATCGACGTCCAGAGCTGGGCGACGCGAGCGCGAAGATCTTGCAGTGTCTGCAGCGCACGGAAGGCATCGGCGGCGCTGTACTTCCGCCCTCCCAGAAATATCTCGCGGACCACGGGAACGATCGAATCGGGCTTCTCGCTGAGGAATTGGTCGAACTCGACCAATCGCTCGGCGACCCACGGCCCTTGATACAGTAGCGAACCGGCATCGAGGAACGGTGCGAGATCGACTGTGAAGGTGCGCAATCCGTGCTCGGGGAGCGACCGGCGCGCGACCGAATGGGCGGCGAACATGGCCGCGTCGCCGAAGAAGTCCAGCTGCTGCAGGTCCGGCAGTCCGACGGTGATCTCACACCCGTCGTACTTCTCTCCGCGCGGACGTGCCCAACCGTCCGCTGGATCCTCGGCGCACATGACGTCGAACACGAGGTCGAGGTCCTCGACGGTGGATGCCATCAGGGTGATGCAGTCCAGCGACTTGCAGGCGGGGACGAGTCCGACGGTGCTGATCAGGCCGCGCGACGGCTTGTAGCCGACGATGCCGTTGAGCGCAGCAGGCACTCGACCCGATCCTGCGGTGTCGGTGGCCACACAGAACGGCACCTGCCCGAGGGCCACGGCCAGGGCCGAACCGGAACTCGAGCCACCCGAGATCATGTCGTTGCCGTAGACGCTCCGCGGAATGGGGTGCGGCGTACGAGTTCCGTTCAGCCCGGTCGCAAACTGGTCGAGGCTGGTCTTGCCGACGAAAATGGCTCCGGCGTCGACCAACGCCTGCACTGCCGGGGCCGTCGAATCCGGTGTGTAGGCGTAGTCGGGACAGGCGAGGGTGGTCGGGTATCCGGCCACGTCGATGCTGTCCTTGACGCCGAACGGAATTCCGTACAGGGGCAGCGACACTGCGTCCGTTCGTGCTTCGAGCGCCGCGGCGGCCGCGAGCAAGTCCGCACGGCCCACGACGGTGATCCACGTTCCGTCGTCACCGCGTGCTGCCACAGCGGTCGAGAACGCCTCCACCGTTGCCGTGGGAGTCGACGTGCGGGATCGGTACGCCGCGAGCATCTCGGCAACGGTCGAGCCGAGTGCCGGTCCCAGGTCTGAATTCATACCGTCGATTGTCGACAGTTTCCTGTTACTGCAGGTTGTTGCTGTGTTTCGAGTCTGTTAGGAAATACTCTCGAGATGCAGGTAGGTCAATTCGCCATGCTGCTTCAACGCAGCGAGCGCCACCGACACGTCGTTCGATTCGATGGCGTCGAGCAACCACTCGTGACGCCGGATCCCGTCGACCGGGTTGGCGACTCGGGCTTCTTCTCGGAGATTGCGGGCCATCGGTAGCTGCAACTTCAGCAGGATCGGTGCATACGCCAGATCGAGTTGGCGACTGCCGGCCAACGCCACGATGGCCTCGTGGAAACGCCGGTGGGCATCGTCCTTCTCCAGGGTGTCGCCCCGCGCATCGGCGTCACGCATCTCGTCGAGCGCCTTTCGTACCGGCGCGAACGCACCGCCGCGCGACGACGCGAGCGGGAGCGCACGCTCGAGCGCATGCCGTTCGAGAACCTGACGCAACTCGAAGAGTTCGAGAATGTCCTCTGCCGACCACACCGTCACTCGGAACCCGCGACGTGGGAGATGCTCGACCAGACCCTGCTCGGCCAGCAGTCGCAACGCCTCACGTACCGGTGCTCGGCTGATCCCGAGGCGCGCGCACAGGGTCTCCTCGACAACGCGGGATCCGGGTTCGAGCGCGCCGCTGAGCACCTCGGATCGGACCTGGCGCGTCGCCATTTCGACAAGACTCTGCGGCAAGGAACCGTGTTCCGCCGGTGCTGCCATGACGCCAGTGTACGAACATGTTCGGCGATTGGTGCGCACCCGATGCATCGCCCAGTCGAATTCGGAGCGCTCGGGGATCCCTCCGGCGGTAGAATGGACGGCATATGTGGATTGGATGGATAGAATTCGACTTCCTTCTCGGAGATGTTCACTCACTCAAAGAGAAGCGCTCCGTGATCCGACCGGTGATCTCCGAAATGCAACGCAAGTTCGCGGTGTCGGTCGCGGAGACCGACCACCGCGAGTTGCACAGACGAGCAGGCATCGGCGCGTCCGTCGTAGCAGGCGATCGCGACCACGTCACCGATGTCCTCGATCGAATCGAGCGTGTGGCGGCCTCACGTCCCGAGCTGCAACTCGTCTCCGTTCGGCGGCGCACCATCCGAAGCGACGACGTCTGAGACCCGCCCCACCGGGTCATCGACGTACGTCGAACACCTGCTTCTGAATTCCGTTGCCGTAGACCTCGTGTTCGACCAGTTCGAGATGCGTGGTGTCCTTGTCGGCCGCACTGAACAGTCGCTTTCCCGCCCCGAGCAGGAGTGGAAATACGAGCAGGTGGTATCGATCGACGAGGCCGGCGTCGGCGAGACTTCGTCCCAGGGTGGCGCTGCCGTGTATCGAGATCGGCCCACCATCGGAGTTCCTGAGCTCGGCGACGTCGTCGACACCGCGCAGAATGGTTGCCGGCCAACGTGAGTCGTCCTGCTGGAGCGTCGACGACACCACGTACCTCGGCATCGTGTTGTACCCGGCGAAATCGTCCATCGTCGGCCAGATCGGCGCAAATGCCTCGTACGAGGTGCGGCCCAACAGCAGCGCAGTGGCTTCTTCTTGCTCGCGCCCCTTGATCTCGTAGGCTGCCGGGTCGAATTCGATGCCCTGAAACGTCCAACCGGAGTTGCGATAGCCCACCTCGCCGCCCGGTCCTTCCATCACGCCGTCGAGCGAAACGAACGCGGTCACGATCACAGTGCGCATGGACGGTCCTTACCGGTGCTGGGATGCGGGTGCCGGAATCGTAAACCATCCGCGCGCCGAATCCGTCGATACGATCGAGGGATGAAGGCCAGCGCGATGTCCCGCCCGGCATGGGACGACGACCCGGTCGTGTCCAACTGGCCGGGCGTGCCCGCTATCGAGCATGACGTTAACGCCGACGTGTGTGTCGTCGGGTTGGGTGGCTCGGGTCTGGCCGCTGTCACCGACCTCCTCGACCGTGGTGTCGATGTCGTCGGAATCGACGCAGGACGAATCGCTGCCGGCGCCGCGGGAAGGAACGGTGGCTTCCTGCTCGGTGGTCCTGCGACCTTTCTGCACACTGCGCTCGCAGCATGGGGTCCCTGCGCGTTGGATCTGTATCGAGCGACTCTGGCCGAGATCGACTCGCTGGAAGGGCTTCTCGGATCGGACGTCGTCCGCCGCACCGGATCCATCAGACTCGCGGGAGTCCCCGGTGCGCCGATCGAACTCGCCGATTCGGAGGACTGCGACGCGCTGGCACAGTGTTTGCGCGAGAACGACATTGCCGTCGAGCAGTACTCGGGCGATCTGGGGCACGGCATCTTTCTGCCGGACGACGCGGTGATGAATCCCGCGCGTCGCGCGCTCGGGTTGGCGTCCCTGTTCTCGGGCCGCGCCCGACTGTACGAGCACACGCCTGCAACCGCCATCGAGCCTGGAGCGGTCACGACGCCGAACGGAGTGGTTCGGTGCGGCCTGGTTCTCGTTGCCGTCGACGGCCGACTCGAACAGGTACTCCCCCAGCTCGACGGCCGGGTCAGGACCGCACGTCTGCAGATGCTCGCCACCTCGCCCATCACGCCGGGACGACTGCCGTGCCCCGTGTACGGACGATGGGGCTACGACTACGCGCAGCAGGACGCGTCGGGACGGCTGTATGTCGGGGGCGGTCGTGACCTCTTTGCCGAGGACGAGTGGACACCGTCCGGTGAACCGACCGCGCAGGTGCAGAACTACATCGAATCTGTCGCGACATCGTTTGCCGGAGAGCCCGTCTCGGTAGATGCACGATGGGCCGCATCCGTCGGGTTCACCGCCGACGGACGCCCGCTGTGCACGTTCGTCGACGACGGCGTGGTCGCGTTCGGCGGCTACAACGGAACGGGAAATCTGGTCGGCCCGGTCACCGCTCGCGCCGCCGTGGCGCTCGGACTCGACGCAATTGCCGTGCCGCAGTATCTGAGCAGTTGACTCATGGCAGGGTGGACCGATGGCCGAAGAACCCGAACGCACCGAGGACGGTCGCTACCTCGTCATCAAGGGTCGACGCTGGCGCGCAACGGATCCTGACATACCGGAGGATCGCAATGCCGAGTTGAGGTCGATCCTCATGGCGTGGCGCAGGGAGGTCAAACGCACGTCGGGGGCACCGGAATCTCGCGCGGGGGTACAGGCCGCCAAAGTCGCTCTCGGCGAGCGGGGAACACCGTGGTGGGAGCAGTCCGACGACGAGCGACGGGCGCGATGGGAAGCGGAAGTGTCGAGGCCGGCCGAGACTTGATCCTCGGCAGATTGTTGCCATAGTGGAAACCATCCAATACAGTTTCCACTATGGAAAGCATTGGAGAACCCACGCCTGCCGAAGCACGAACAGCTCTCGACGACATCGACCGAGTTCAACGCGCGGTACGAGACACTCCCTGGCCGGTGTGGCTGTATCCGGTCAATGCCGTACTGCTCGCAGCATCCGCACTGACCGCGCTGCTCGACAGCCCTGCCTCGCTGCTCGGACTCGCCGCGGTGATCATCGCGGTCAACGTCATCACCGGATATCGGATGGGGACGCCGTGGGCCCTACCCACCAACCGAGGCTTCCTCACCTGCGTGGCGCTCTCGGCGCTCTGCGTCGCACTGGCGCAGGCTGTCGGAAATCCCAGCGGACCGGCATGGCCGGTGGTTCTGGTCGCGGCCGCGGCCGCGTCGATCTACTCGATCGGCTCGATCCTGCACTACCGCAGCACACGTCGATGACGAGCGATCTCGATCCGATCATTCACCCCGCCCACCGACTGCGAATCTGCGCCCTTCTGGCCGCGGCGACGACGGTGGAACTCGCGATCGTCAAGGAGCACAGCGGGTTGAGCGCATCGGCGCTGAGCAAACAGGTCGCCGCTCTGGTCGATGCGGGATACGTCGAGCAGCAGCGATCGCGCACGGACTCGCGTCGATTGTGGTTGTCGTTGACCAAGGACGGCAGAACGGCGTATCGACGTCACGTGGCGGCACTGCGCGCGATTCTGGCCGACACCGACGCCTCCATCTAGTCGTCTGCGGTGACTTTCCGTCGTGGGGCGTGTCTATTGTTTCGACGGTTGTCGTCGATGCAGTTCAACGAAGTAGCTCGTCCAGCGAAGAAGGAGACCGTGCTCATGTCCATTCTCAATCCCTATCTGTCGTTCCGAGACAACGCCCGCGAGGCAATGGAGTTCTATCGCTCGGTCTTCGGTGGCGAGCTCACCGTCACCACACTCGGTGAGGCACAAGCCAGCGAGGATCCCGCCGATCAGGACAAGATCATGCACGGCCAGCTGACCACCCCGAATGGGTTCACTCTGATGGGAGCAGACACTCCGTCGTCGATGGAACACACCCCCGGCAACACCATGAGCGTCTCGCTCAGCGGCGACGAGGAGGACGAGCTGACGGGCTACTGGAACGCGTTGGCCGTCGACGCGCAGTTCACGATGGGTCTCGAGAAGGCTCCGTGGGGCGACACCTTCGGTATGTTGACCGACAAGTTCGGCACGCAGTGGATGGTCAACATCGCCGGATCCTCCAGCGGGAGCTGAGCACCGCTCCGGCCTCTACTTCACGATGATCTTCGGCGGGACCACCTGCCGAAGGCCTTCGGGCCCCCAGCCCCGATCCATTGCCACCAGCAACAGTGCACAGCCGATACCGGACAGGACGAGCGCGGAACCGAACATCGCCGTGTAGCCGAGCAGGTCGCCGACCACACCGGCGGCAATCCCGGCCGCGCCCTGTGCAAAGACGATCGCACACGCCATCAGCGTGTAATCGCTTCCTGCGAAGCGCTTCTCGGAGGCGTCCATCATCAGGGCGAACACCGCCACGGTGGCCGCTCCACCGAGCACGTGCTCGGTGATGTTGGCGGTGACCAGAAGCGGAAAGCCGCCGATGCCCAGGGACGCAACGACATAAAGGGCAAGGCTCAGCGTTTGGCTCACGCCGCCCACCAGCAGGGCCCGGCGACGTCCGTGTCGGAACGACAACCATGCCCCCAGAGCGGCTCCACCGAGCGCGGCCACCGACGACAGACCGCCTTCGACCAGAGCAATCTGCGGTAGTGACAGTCCACTGTCCGACAGAAACGGACCCACGAGCGCCGATCCCATCGAGTTTCCGAACTTGAACCCGATGATCAGCAGAATGAATGCGACCATGCCGGGTCTACGAAGCCGTGACCACCAAGCACCGGCAAGCTTCCCCGGCGTCGGGCGCTCGGCATGCGGGTCGGAGTCTTCGTCGGCTGCATCGAGTTGTCTGCGCATCCACCACACGGGGACCGTCGTCAGCACGATCAGCAGGGCCATCGCGACGAACAGCACGCGCCATCCGGCAAAGGTGAACAGCCACAACAGCAGTCCACCACCGCACACCATTCCGATCCGGTACGCACCGACCTGTAAGCCGTTGCCCAGCCCCCGCTGCGCCGCGGTGAGCGTGCGCACCGCTATGCCGTCGGTCGCGATGTCCTGCGTTGCCGAGAGAGCATTCATGACGAAGATGCCGACGAACAGCCAGCGCAGCGTCGAGGACAGATCGAGGAAGGACAACGCCAGGGCCACCGCCGCGGCCGAAACCTGCAACGACAGCAGCCACCGCCGCCTGGACCCGTAGCGATCGACGTACGGTGCCCACAGAAACTTGAGCGCCCATGGTAGGAACAGCACACCGGTCGCACTGATCTTCACCAAGGAGAACCCAGATTCCCGGAGCACCACCGGCAAGGCCTGGGTGAAGAATCCGAACGGCACTCCCTGCGCGAAGTAGAGCGCCCCGAGGAGAGTGAGAGTCCCGGCGGTGAACGAGGCCGGGCGCACCGCGTTGGTCATGACGGTCATGGTGTCAGAGCGACGCCGACTCCGCCGAATGCCGTACCGGCTGGCGAAGGATGGTGCGCAGCTTCGCAGGCTCGACGCGGCGAGGATCGCTCAGGTAGATCTCGTGATGTCTACCCGTCATCGTCAATCCAGAACTGGGAATGAATCGATGATGGAGCTCGTCGAGTACCGATGCCTCGTCGTCGTAGGACCCGATGTGCAGCGTCTGCACGCACAGACCCTCGTCGAGAGTCTCCAACCGAACCCTGCTGGACGCATCCGAGTTGCTCTTCGAGGCGGCGGTCGCCATCGCCGCCTCGAACATCGGACGGTCGATCCAGTCGGGCACCATGATCATGGCGGTCCAGTTCCACTCGCTCTTGTCCCTCTCGGTGGTGAACGACGTCATGTTCTCGGCCCACCACAGAGCCTCGAGCGGCGGGACGACGTAGTCCCGTTCGAGATTGTTCTTGCTCGCGAACTTGAGAGCATAGGCCACGGGGTAGAGCGCCCCGATTGCTTCGGCATACTCCGGCGCAGTGTTCGGATCGCCGTGTCCGTCGATCATCAGGTAGGTCAGCGGCGGAACGACGAGGGTACGAAAGGTGTTGTGCCGTGACGAATATGCGTCGAGCGTCTTCTTGAAATCGACCTTCATGACACCCGCTCCGATTCGACCGTGGGATCAGCGTACCGAACGTTCAGCGCTTTCCGGCACCGCCGTTCAGACGAGCCACGCGCGTTCGTCGTCGCTGAATCGGTTGACGGTGCCGCGGGTCGCAATCGCCCTGTCGTACATGGTCGCCAGCACATCCAGCAGGGGCCTGTTCAACGAATCGAGTGCATTCTGGCGTGCCACGATCTCGTCGAGCCGCTCGGCGAGTTCGGCCAGCACCGCCGAACGGTCGACTGTGGTGACGCGTCCGCCCTCGACGACGATCCGGCCCGCCACGATCACGGTATCGATCGAGGAGCCGTTCTCGGAGTACACCAGTTGCCGGTCGAGCTTCTGCCGAGGCGTGAAAGCCATGGTGTCGAGGTCGAAGATCACCAGGTCGGCCTGCATCCCCACCTCCACGGTGCCCACGGTGTCCTGAAGGAGCGCACTGCGGGCCCCGCCGACGGTGCCTGCGTGCAATACCTCGTCCACCGTGGGCCAGGTGGTGAAGTCCGGATTCGTCACCTTGTGCAGCAGCGCAGCAGCTTTCACGACGTCGAGCATCCGGGGAGAATCACTGCTCGAGCATCCGTCGGTTCCCAATCCGAGGTTCACGCCCGCGGTACGCAGGGCGTGCCACGGGGCGATTCCCGATCCGAGCTTGAGGTTCGAGATCGGATTGTGCGAAATCGACGTACCCGCCGAGGCAATCATCGACAAATCGTCTTCGGTCAGCCAAATGCCATGCGCCAGGGTGGTATTGGGCGACAGTGCGCCGATCCGATCCATGTATTCCACCAGCGAGCCGCCGTACATCTCCGTTCCCGTGACCAACTGGGTCTTGGTCTCGAGGACATGGATGTGGCATTCGGCGTCGAATTCGGTCGCCAACTGCGTGGCACCGACCAGAAGGTCCGCACCGCACCGCTGCGGTGCGGACGGCGCGACCATGTATCGCAGACGACCGTTGCCTCGACCGTGATACTGCTCGAATGCTCTCCTGCTGAATGCGAGGTACTCCTGCGTGGTGGGAACCGGATGCGACCGAATCTCGGACGTGACCTCGGGCGACAGGTAGCCGGCGATGAACGGCACGGTATCGACGAACGGTTTGCTGATGACGTGTCCGGAAATGTTCGCTCGGATGCCGATCTCTTCGTAGGCGTCGAACACCGCCGACAGTTGCGCCCAATCCTGAGTCGGGTTTTCGAGAACGTCGTCGACGATCGTCGTCACGCCCGCTTCGAGCGACTCGATTGCGAACAACGTGCTGCGCAGACGAACCAGATCGGGCTCGACGCGACTGTCGCCGAGGATCGGATAGGCCATGGCCATCCACATCTCGAGGGGCAAGTTGTCGTATCTGCCCTTGTAGAACGTCTCCCAGGAATGTGTATGTGCGTTGACGAAACCCGGTGTCACCAGCCTGTCGCGGCCGTCGATGATCGTATCGCCGTCGGCGGGCACGAGATCACCGGCGACTGCAGTGACGACGTCGTTCTCGATCCGGATGCTGCGAACGATCGGTTCGGAACCGGTGGACGAGTCCATGGTGATGACGTGCGCGTTCCTGATGAAGATTCCCATGTTTCCTTCCTTGACTGTGCGGTGCGATGACGGCGAGTAGCTAGTCGACCGGCTGTGGTGTCGGAGCCTGCTCCTCGGACTGTTGCTGACGAATCATCCACTGTCGATGCGACTTTCGTGCGAGAAGGTAGTAGGTCAACGCTGCAGCACTACCGCCGACGAGCCACGAGATGTCGAGACCGCCGAGCGCCTGCGAACCGAACCCCTGCAATGCCGGGACCATGCCGTTGAGAAACATCCAGGTGCCGAAGATTCCCACGGCGAACGCCGCTAGTGCACGCCAGTTGACGTCCTGCATCCTCGTCGAGCCCACCTCGTCGAACAGATGGCCGTAGCGGGTGCTGGCGCGCTCGAAGACGTAGTAGTGCACCAGCATGATCGCGCCCCATGTCGCCACCCACCCCACCACCCCGACGAGCCAGGCGTCGAGGGTCTGCGCCGCATCTTCCTGGAAGACGAAGAACACGCTCGCGGCCAGTGCGAGAACGCCGACCACGAGGTTCAGCGTCCGCCGACTCAACTTGATGTCGAGGGCCTGCGCCGTCACACCGAAGCTGTAAACGTTGAGGACGTTCGTGGCGATGGGGCCGTGCAGAACCAACAGCAGCACCGGGATGGCGAGCGCACCGAAGTTCTCGACGATGAGCTTGCCCGGATCGACGGAGCCGTTGGTGGTGGCCAACGTCGCTCCGAGCACACCGAGCCACACGACGGGGATCAACTGTCCCAATGCACTGACCAGGTACAGCTTGCGTCGCGGAACACGCGTACTGACGAAGCGGGAGTAGTCGGCGGCGTAGGTCAGCCACGTCAGGCCCCAGCCGATTCCGATGGCCGTCATCACGGCCGACATGGCGACGATGCGCTCGGTGCCAGCCAACGCGACGCCGTCCGGACCGGAGTAACTCCAGTCGATGTCGAGGTGGAACCAGGCCACGATCGACATCAGAACCAGCACCACGACGGTGGGCGGAACCGTCCAGCGCTCGAAAGCCGCGATCGCCCGGTATCCGGCCATGGAGATACCGACCTGGACCGCCATGATGGCTGTGGCCACCGCTACCTTCCATCCGACGTTCGCGGCATCCGGGTCGACCCATCCGAGTTCGCCGAACAGAGCCATCACCAGGTCGAGGACGATCCATGTGTTCACCGCGCACCAGCCGACGACCACCACGGCCTGGACTGCGGACGGGACATAGTTGCCTCGACGGCCGAAGACCGACCGACCCAACAGCATTCCGGTCGTTCCCGTTCGTTGCCCGAGCAGAACGAAGAATCCGAAGATCGCCATTCCGATGACGTTTCCGAGGACGAGCACTGTCAGCGTGTCGGCCAGGCCGAGGCCCATGCTGATGCCGAGCGCGCCCAGCACCCAGTTGATCGGTGCGATGTTCGCACCAGCCCATATCCAGAACTGACCGGACAGCACGGTGGTTCTCTGGCTCTCGGGAATCGGTTGCAGCGAATCCTCGACGTCGTGGGAATGTGTGGTCACCGTGAGCTCCTCGGGATGCGGTCGACCGGCGGTTCGGTCGGCCTGGTGAGAAGCCTCGTGCCCGTGTGTTTCCCGAACCCTTACGCAATGTAAGCCACTCGTAACAGCGGGTGGACAGAATGTCACCTGTGAATGTGATCGACGCCTTCCATGACGTCTATTTTTCCGCGGCGCGACCCGAACTCGTCGCGGGAAGGCGTTCTTCGACGCGGTCTCTGCGGTGGGTTCATGCCAGCGAGCAACTCGACATCGCACCGCTCTTGCGTGGCGGGGAGCTGATTCTGATGGAGGGTGTGCACTTCGGCGCGTGTTCCGACGCCGATCTGGTGACGTACCTCGAGTCGATGGATGCCGCAGGAGTCGTCGGAATCGCGGTGGAGACGGGGGGAATCCTCGACGTCATTCCTCCACTTCTGGTCGAGCATGCCGAACGGATCGGCTTTCCAGTGGTGCATCTCCGACGCCGTGTGCCGTTCGTACAAGTATGCGAGAGCATCAACAGTCAACTTGCCGACTCCGCTCTGCGTCGGCTGCAGTTGGCAAACCGTATGTCGCGGTTGTTGTCGGCCTCGATCGAAACGGACGGGGCGGTGGACGCCGTTCTCGATGTGCTCGGTGTCGAGACTCGGTCGTCGGTGACGCTGCATTCGGCGTCGGGAGATCTGATCGGGCAATCCGGACTCGTCAGCGAGCCATCCGATTTCACCTCGTTCGAGGTGCCCGTCACCAGTGGCGGTCGCGACGTCGCGGTGTTGACCGTGGCTCCAGGACCCGACGCCGACATCTATTCGATCAACGCCGGACTGGAGAGAGCTCCGGAAATCCTGTCGATCGCGTTGCTCAGCGCGCGCCCGGCGAGGGTGGAAGACCGACTGCGCACCCGCTTCTTCTCACTGTTGTCAGCGATGGATTACCCCGCCTCCGATGTCATCGGCCACCTCGACGGCGTCGCCGAGCGCATGGGTATGCCCGAACACGACGCCTACCTGACGGTGTCGGTGGAATTCGACCACGACCCGGCCGCCGGCACGTGGCAGCGCACAGTGGGATCGGTGTCGCCGAACAACTGGTGCGAGAAGATCGGCGACCGACACGTCGCGGTTCTCGGTTTCGCCAGCCAGGATGTGCTCGACGCCCGACGGCCGGTTCTGCTGTCGATGTTGCAGGCGCCGCAGTTGCGTATTCGGCGAGCCGCCGTCGGTCCGGGAGCCTCCGATCGGCGCGGTCTGCGCCGATGTTTCAACACCGCCACAGGAGTACTCGCGCTGGACCTCGGCCCCCACGACCGCATCCGCGATGCGCGCAATTTCGCACTTGCCCTACTGGTGGAGTCGATGTCGGGGAAATCCGCAATCGAGAAGTTTGTGCACGATCAGATCGGACCATTGCTCGCACACGATCGGGAGCGGCACGGAGAGTTGTACGCGACGCTGCTGGCGTACATCACCCATTGGGGTAGCAAGACCGAGACCGCGAAAAGCCTTCGGATACAGAGGCAGACACTCTATCAACGGCTCGATAGGCTGTTCGACGTTCTCGGTCCACTGCCGGCAGGCTCCCCTCGATTCCCGGGGATCGCGACTGCGGTGTTCATCGAACAGGCCCGCCGCCAAGGCTGTACCGGCCCCGGCGGCTGACCTGTCGACCGATCCATGTCACGCCTCGGCATCGACCTTGTTCGGCTCGCCTCGACGCATCGCCATGTACTCGGAGAGTTCACGCTTGACCACCGGCAACAGCAGGTACAGGCCAGTGATGTTGACCAAAGCCAGCAGGAACAGCGTCGCGTCGGCGAAGTCCAACACCGAGCCGAGCGACAGCACCGTTCCGATGACCGTGAACACGCAGAACATGACGTTGAAGAAGGTCCGCGAGAGGCGGCTGCGCCCGAACAACGAGGTCCATGCCTGCAGTCCGTAGTAGGCCCAGGTGATTGCGGTCGAGAGTGCGAACAACGCGACCGCGATCGTCAGGACGTACGGGAACCACGGCAGCACCGTCTCGAAGGCGTCGGACGTGAGGGTGACACCGCCGGCGGGCAGCTCGCCCGTCTCCGCGACGATCGCGCGCTGATCCTGCCAGGTGACGGTGTTGGCGATCACGATGGTCAGTGCGGTCGCAGTACAGATGACGACCGTGTCGATGAAGGGCTCGAGCATGGCCACGAAGCCCTCGGTGACCGGGTGGCGGGTCTTGACGGCCGAGTGCGCGATGGCCGCGGAACCCAGTCCTGCTTCGTTGGAGAACGCGGCGCGCTGGAACCCGATGATCATCACACCGAGTACACCGCCGGCCACACCCTCCGGCGAGAATGCACCGTCGAAGATCGCAGTGAACGCGGTGGGAACCGAGCGGAAGTTGACGGCGATGACGACGCCACACGCGACGATGTAGACCAGCGCCATGGTCGGGACCAGCTTGGCGGTGACCGCCGAGATCGACTTCATACCGCCGATGATGACCAGCCCGATGATGAGCGCGATGGCGATACCGAACACGGCCTTGGCACCGTCGGACCCGAGGAACCCGTCCTCGCCGCCGGTGACGGATCGGACCTGTGCGTACGTCTGATTGGCTTGGAACATGTTGCCGCCACTGATGGCGAAGAAGGTGATGATGATGGCGTAGAAGACGGCCATGACCTTGCCGACCTTCGCAAGACCCCGCTCCGCGAGTCCCTTCGTGAGGTACTTCATCGGTCCACCGGAGACGGTGCCGTCCTCGTTGATGTCCCGGTATTTCACACCCAGGGTGCACTCGACGAACTTCGATGCCATGCCCAGCAGGCCAGCAAGAATCATCCACAGGGTGGCACCGGGTCCGCCCAGCGTCACTGCAACCGCGACGCCCGCGATGTTACCGAGACCGACGGTCCCGGACACCGCGGCAGTGAGGGCTCTGAAGTGGCTTACTTCTCCGGGAGCGTCGGCCTCGTCTTCCTTGCCGCTCACCAGGATCAAGGACCTCTTGATTCCGCGAAACTGAATGAACTTGAAGGTGACAGTGAAGATGACGGCGCCGAGGATCAGCCACAGAACGATCAAGGGCACGGCAGCACCACCGATGTCCACGGTGAAGAAGACGAAGTTCGACACCGCGGCAGAGATCGGATCGAATGCGTTGTTGATCGCCGTTTCGATCGACTTGAGTGTGCCTCCGTCCGCGGCCAGAAAATCGGTTGCGAGGGAGTGAGAGCTCATGACTTCGAGTCAACAGCACGCGGACCGCAGGCGACGCGATTTACTGAATTTCGCGCGATAATTTACGTGATCTTGACCGAGCCGGAGGGTCACATCGAAGATCTGGCCGGTATTCGTCTCAAAAGGACTGTTGCAGCATCGAGTACGACATGGCGGTCGTAGGTGAGGCAATAGTCGTACAGGGCGGTGCCATCCGCCGCCACGCCTCGCTCGACCGCGATGAGCGCCACGCTCGACATCGGAGCAAGGATCACGATCGAACGTTCCAGCGCCAACGGTTCGTCCGTGCCCACGACCACCGTCCGAAAGTCGTGCGGTGACGGTGCGGGATGCGAGCCGAAGACCGCCGTGAGGGCCGTGCGCGCGGAAAGGTCGTCGAAGATCGCAGCACGCGCGGCCGTCAGTCCGGTCGACGCACTCACCGTCGCCAACACCACTGTCGACGAACCGGTTCCGTACGCACTGTGCAGCAGACTGTTCTCGATCGCGTCGAGCAGAGTCGAATCGGCATGCCTGCGAGCACCGAGCGAATGGGTGAGGCCGTACGGTGTCACTGCCACGGGAGCGCGCACGGTGACCGTCGCGTCCAGGTCGAGCGATCGGCCAGGCTCGGACACTGCACCGAATTCCGGCAGAGCTTCCGGTGCGCCGTACAGATAGCCCTGTCCCAGAACCGCACCCATCGCGCGGGCATAGCTCTCGTGGAGTTCGGTTTCGATTCCTTCGGCCAGCACCAGAGCCCCGGTGCGCTCGGCCTCGGCGGCCACGGCCGCGACGATGGCGGCGGTCTCGTTGCTCGAACGGCCCTGCACGAGTGCCATATCGAGCTTGATGACGTCGGGACGCAGCAACGGGATCAGTGCCAGGCTGGACGAATCTGCCCCCACGTCGTCGACGGCAACACGCCACCCCAGGTTTCGGGCGTGCTCGGCCGCCCTGAGCAGCCCGGCCGGATCGCCCATCAGGTCGCGCTCGGTTATTTCTACGATGATCGACAGATGCGACGCGGCGGCAAGGGTCGGTAGACAGTCCGGAGGAGGTGCCGCATCGAGGGCGCTGGGTTCGGCATTGACGAACAGCGCCAGCCCGTCGGGATAGCCTGCCGCGACGGCACCTCCCAGGGCGCTGAGTCTGCACCGCCAATCGAAATCCGCGGTGGATCCCTGCTCACGTGCGGCACTCAACAGCTCCGTCGGAGCGATCGGTGGACCGTCCCCACACGTGCGCACCAGCGCTTCGAATCCGACCACGGCGCGCCCGTCCAGAGTGACGATCGGCTGGTAAGCCGATGTGATGGCGATCGACATCGGCGACAGCTCCGCGTTCGACGAACGTGGACGCATGGGTGGACCCTCTCTCGATATTGCTCGATATGTCCCCACCCGGGGGACATCATGCCCGACCCGACCGTGATTGCGGCACCGGACTGCAGTCCGCCCGTCGATTCGTTCGCTATAAGGTGCTCGAAAGAGTCGACGAACGGCGGTGAATCATGGTGGGACCGGACTCTCGTCCTCGCACTCCTCACGATCACCTCTTCGCGGGCCGCTACCGACTCGGCACCGTGTTGGGGCGGGGTGGAATGGCCGACGTCGTCCACGCCGAGGACCAGGTCCTCGGCAGATCCGTAGCAGTGAAGATCTTCCGCAGCGGTGAGCCGCCGGATACTGCCCAGCGCATCGATGCCGAAATTCGGACTCTGGCATCGCTCTCACACCCGGGCCTGGTGACGCTGTACGACGCGGGCACCGCACTCGATGCGACCGGGGTTATGGTGCCGTACCTGGTGATGGAACTGATCGACGGTTCGACTCTCGGCGCTCATCGCGAGGGCCGACGAATGCAGGTGTCCCACGTTGCGCAGATCGGATGCGAGATCGCGGAGGCGCTCGCCTACATCCACGCCAGAGGTGTGGTGCACCGCGACATCAAACCGGCCAACATTCTCGTTGCTCGGACTCCGGACGCCGGGGGCGGACCGTGCACAAAACTCGCGGACTTCGGCATCGCCCGCATCGTCGACGCCGAACGGCTCACCGAGCACGGCACCACTGTCGGCACTGCGCACTATCTCAGCCCGGAGCAGGCGACGGGTACATGCGCGGGCCCACCAACCGATATCTATACGCTCGGTCTTGTTCTGATCGAATGCCTCACCGGCACAATGGCGTTCGAGGGGAGCGCCGTCTCGGCAGCGGTGGCGCGCCTGCACCGCGATCCGGCCGTACCCGGGGGACTCGGGCCCGAGTGGCACACGCTGTTGACGGAGATGACATCCCGGAGCCCCGAGGATCGACCGGATGCAGCGGCCGTCGCACACCGATTGCGCGCACTCGCGCGAAGCACGACACCCCCTCCCCGGACAACCGTCATGCCCGTCGAACTCACCGACGTGGTTGGGCCCTCGGATGTCACAGCGTCGACCGCTCCTGAGTCTCCGCGCCGTCGGTGGATGATTCCCGCGGCGGCGGCGCTGTTCGTCACGCTGGGAGCGGCGATCATCTGGGTCGCGGTGGGCACCGTAGAGGAGCCGGAGCCCATGTCGCCGGTGACACCGGCACCGACACCGACACTCGTGCAGTCGACCACCGTCGAACCCACGACTCCTGCATCTGCACCTGCGACCTCGATTCCGGTCTTCTCGAACCCACCCGCGCCTGCACCCGTGCCCACGGCCGATCCGGTTCCGATCGAGCCTGCGGTGCCTGCCCCGCTACCGCCGAGCAACGGCAACGGCGGTAACGGAAACTCCGGCAACGGCGGTAACGGCGGTAACGGAAACTCCGGGAACGGGAACGGCAATTCCGGACGAGGGAACTGAGCCCATGGCCTTCGGTAGACAGGAGTGACGGTGACACACGTCGATACTCTCGTGGTCGGCGCAGGGATTTCCGGCTTGGTCGCTGCGTCACTTCTGCATCGCGCCGGTCAGCGTGTAATCGTCCTCGAGGCACGAGACCGCGTCGGTGGTCGAGTGTGGACGGTACGTACGGACGACGACATTCTCGACGTGGGTGCGTCCTGGATTCACGGGACGGACAACAATCCGCTCGCCGATGCCGTTCACGCTTTCGGGATACGAACATCCGAATTCACCGTCGGCAGCTACCAACCGGACGGCAGACCTATCGCGTACTACTCCCCCACCGGGACCAGGTTGAGCGAGGAGGCCGTCGCACGGTTCGCCGACGACGTTCGTCACTTCGACGAACGGTTCGCCACGACGATTGCACAGTCGTCCCCGGGGACGTCGTTCGGCGACGCGGTGGAAACGACTCTGAGACAACTTGATTGGAACGACGAACGAGTCGATCGCGTGCGCGAGTTCCTCGGGCATCGAGCCGAAGAACAATTGGGGGTGGACCGAGATCTCCTCGACGCGCACGGTTTGGACGACGACGCCATCGAGGGCGACGAAGTCGTGTTTCCCGACGGCTACGACGAACTCGCTGTTCGGCTGGCCGAAGGACTCGACGTCCGTCTCGAACACGTGGTGACGCACGTCCGTTGGGGCCGAGACGGGGTTCTCGTCGAGACCGGGGCCGGGATGTTCTCGGCCGAACGCGCCGTGGTGACAGTGCCGATCGGAGTACTTCAGTCGTCGTCGTTCGTTGTGGAACCTCCTCTACCCGAGCCTGTTTCGGGTGCGTTGAGTCGTCTCGCCATGAATTCCTTCGAGAAAGTGTTTCTACAATTCCCGACCGCGTTCTGGGACGAAAACGTCTATGCCGTACGGCAGCAGGGCGAGGCCGGACACTGGTGGCACTCCTGGTACGACGTCACTCTTCCGCACGGGCACCCCACTTTGCTCACTTTCGCGGCGGGACCGTGCGCACAGCAGACTCGGCACTGGTCGGACGCGCGCATCGCGGACTCGGTTCTCGAGGCGCTGCGCGGCCTGTACGGCGAGCGTGTCGTCACGCCGGACCGCGTGTATGTCACGCGCTGGCAGGACGATCCGTTCTCGCACGGCTCGTACTCGTACATGACGGTGGGTTCGCGTTCACGCGATCACGACGATATGGCGACGCCGATAGGAGATGTGCTTCACCTCGCCGGTGAGGCGACCTGGAGCGACGATCCTGCAACCGTTACCGCCGCATTGAGGTCGGGACATCGTGCGGCAGAACGCATTCTGGCGCGTTCGATTCCGTTCGGCGACATCTGGGCTCCTGCGGAGCACTGAGTCGACCGTCGAACTCGACACCGTGCGGCTCTGTTCGGTGAAAACTTACGTCCATCTGCGAGTAATGTGCTGTCGACGCACCCACACACCGAGCACTACAGGATGGCACCGTGGATACCGTCAGTTCAGTAATCGACTTCTTGGCAGATCGTCTGTACAGCGTATTTCTCATCTACTTGTTGATCGGTGTCGGACTGTATTTCACCGTCCGCACCAAGTTCGTTCAGGTTCGACTGCTGCCGTCGATGTTCAAGGCAATCGGCGGATCTCGTTCGGACGCGGAAGGCGGCATCTCCGCTTTCCAGGCATTCTGCGTCGGTCTCGCTTCCCGGGTGGGTACGGGAAACATTGCCGGTGTTGCCATCGCGATCACCCTCGGTGGACCCGGCGCAATCTTCTGGATGTGGCTCGTCGCGGTGGTCGGTATGGCGACGGCGTTCATCGAGGCGACTCTGGCGCAGATGTACAAGGTGCGTAATCCCGATGGCAGCTTCCGAGGAGGCCCCGCCTACTACATCCAACTGGGCCTGGGTTCGCGTCGCTGGGGAATCGTCTTCGCGTGCCTGCTCATCTTCGCGTTCGGCTTCGCATTCAACATGGTGCAGGCGAACACCATCACCGAGTCGTTCTCGTCCACGATGAACATCGACGCGGGGTGGATCGCAGTGTTCCTGGTGGTGCTGTCCGCTCCGATCCTCTTCGGTGGTGTCCGGCGAATCGCGCGGGTGGCCGAGTACGTGCTGCCTGTCATGGCCGTGGTCTACGTACTTCTCGCGCTCGTGATCGTTGCGATGAACCTCGGTGAGATTCCGACGGTGTTCGGTCAGATCGTCTCCAGCGCATTCGGCCTGAACGAAGCGATCGGTGGCACTACCGGCGGAATCTTGGCGGCCATGCTCAACGGAGTCAAGCGCGGACTGTTCTCCAACGAGGCAGGTATGGGAAGTGCACCCAACGCCGCAGCGACCGCGACGGTGTCGCATCCGGTGAAGCAGGGATTGATCCAGTCGCTCGGAGTTTTCTTCGACACCATCGTCATCTGTAGCGCAACGGCATTCATCATTCTGGTCTCGGGCGTCTACGACATCGGCAACCCGAGTGGCGTGGCCGGCGCGGTCCTGACCCAGGATTCGATCTCCGCTCAACTGGGAACGTGGACGACGATTCCGATGACGCTGCTGATCTTCACATTCGCATTCTCGTCGATCCTGGGGAACTACTCGTACGCGGAAGTGAACCTCAACTTTCTCGGCGTCGAGGGCAAGCTCCTCAATCTGTTGCGCACCATTGTGCTTGCGGCCATCGGCTTCGGCTCACTGTCCGCGCTGACGACGGTGTGGGCGCTGGCGGACGTCGCCATGGCCGCGATGGCCACCGTGAATCTGGTAGCCATTGCGCTGCTGGGCAAATGGGCCTTCGGTGCCTTGGCGGACTTCGAAGCCATGCGGCGTGAAGGTCGGGACGACAAGTTCGTCGGACGCGGCAACAGTCACCTGCCGGGCGATCTTCCCGGCGACGTGTGGGATCCGGTCCTGGACAACGATGCGGCGGTGAACAAGCCCGACATCGCCCGGTAGCGCCGCGCGCCGATTCGGACTTTCTGGACAATTCATTGGTTAGGGTGATGAGACGTCCACACCGAGGAGGTCCCATGACGCAGATCGGCGACGACGCGAAGGCCGGGCCCACATCCGAAGGCCACGAGTTCGACGAAGTCGATCGGAGATCGGCCGGCGAACGAGAAGCCGAGGTGCAACCCGGTCGCCGCACCCGCCAGTGGGTCGGGCTCGGTGCCGGTATCGCGCTGGCGGTTCTCGTCTATCTGGTGCTTCCCGAGGACGTGGCTCACCCGGCGCGGTTGACCGCGGGCACTGCGGTATTGATGGGCATCTGGTGGATGACCGAGGCCGTTCCGATCCCTGCAACCGCCCTGATACCCCTCGTGGTCTTTCCGGTGTTCGATTCCGGCGTCGCCGTCAACGATGTCGGTGCCTCGTACGGCAACAACATCATCTTTCTGTTCATGGGCGGGTTCCTGTTGGCGCTGGCCATGCAACGGTGGAATCTGCATCGCCGCATCGCGCTGCTGACGGTCAACGCCATGGGCACGAAGCCCACGATGGTGATCGCCGGGTTCATGATCGCAACAGGCTTTCTGTCGATGTGGGTTTCGAATACGGCCACCGCTGTGATGATGATTCCGATCGGTGTCTCGGTCCTCGTACTGGTACTCGACATCGGCAAGAAGGCCGGAGCTGTTCCCGGCTCCGACGATGAAACGACCCCGGACGCCGAGACCATCACTCAGGCCGTCATCAAAAGCAATTTCGGCACCGCACTGATGCTCGGTATTGCCTACGCGGCGTCGATCGGCTCCCTCGGAACCATCATCGGCACCCCGCCCAACACCTTGCTGGTCGGCTACCTCGAGGGTCAGGGAATCACCATCGGGTTCCTGCAATGGATGATCGCCGGAGTTCCGCTCGCCGTGATCCTTCTCGTGATCGCCTGGTTCCTGTTGACCCACGTGATGTTCAAGCCGGAGATCGACGACATACCCGGTGGCAAACAGCTGATCAGAGGCGAACTCGACGGCCTCGGCAGAATGTCCCAGGGTGAAATCCGGGTCGCGGTCATCTTCTGTCTTGCGGCCGCGTCCTGGGTGGGTGTTCCGCTGATCTTCGAAGATGCCCCGATTTCCGATACCGGAATAGCCATGACTGCGGCGCTGCTTCTGTTCCTGCTCCCAAGCGGAAGCAACAAGGGCGTGCGCCTCATCGATTGGGAGACCGCCGTGAAGCTGCCCTGGGGCGTGTTGCTCCTGTTCGGCGGCGGGCTCGCGCTTTCTGCCCAGTTCGAGTCCAGCGGCCTTACGGAGTGGATCGGTAGCGTTGCGGGCGGTCTGGACACGATTCCGCTGGTCATGTTGGTGGTCATCGCCACGGCCGCAATCATCTTCCTGACCGAGATCACCAGCAATACCGCGACGGCCGCGACTTTCCTACCGGTCGCAGGTGGCGTCGCGATGGGCATGAACATCGATATTCTGGTCCTGACCGTCCCCGTCGCACTGGCAGCAACCTGTGCGTTCATGTTGCCTGTGGCGACTCCGCCGAATGCGGTGTCCTACGCCAGTGGCTACATCACGATCGGTCAGATGATGCGGGGCGGTTTCTGGCTCAATCTGATCGCCATCGCATTGATCACTCTCGCCGCCTACACGGTGTTCGCGTGGTCGCTGGGCATTCAACTCTGAAACTTTCACGCATCCGACCGGAAGAGTTCGGCTGATTTTGCCCCGACAACCGTGATTTGGGTTTACGATGGCGACTTCATCCAGGCGGATGTCCCGTTTCAGGTGCGCGCCGCCATCCCCTGGTCGGTGCTGAGTCGGCGTTGCCGTCGGCTCGGCAAGGCACGGGGGTTGGGGCATGGTCTCGGACGTCATCGACTGCAGCACGGTCTTCGCACACGACATCGAGCAGGTATGCGGGGTCTTGAGCGCGGTCGAGTTGTACCCGCGCTACTTCCCCGGGCTCGACTACTGCATTCTCCGTGAGGCCACGGACGGCTACCGATGCGGAGTCGGCGGTGTCGAGCACGCCCTCGACCTGGTGGTGAACAGACGAAACCGGCCGATCATCACCATCGAGCATGTCGAGTCCGGTGGATTCATCAGGTTCACCCTCACTGCCCGCTCGGCCGGCGAGACGAAGATCGACGTCACGGTGTTCAGAGCGGGCCTGGCCGGGTCCTACTCACCCCAACCCGAACACAATCGCGCTGTGATCGAGTGGGTGATGGGCGGTCTGGCCAGACTGGACAATTCTCTGTCCGGTACCCCGACGTCATTCGTGTCGAACACCGGAGACTCCCGGTCGCTACCGCTGGCAATCATGAAGACGATGGTGGGGACCGGCGTCATCCGGGCCGCACGTCCCGACCGCGCGTATCGGCAGCTGAACTCGCTGGCGAAGTGGGGCTTCACCCTGGGAGGTGGTTTCGCTGCCGCGGCTGCGAAGTCACCGAACGAGATCGCCGTGATCGACGACCGGGGAACCCGCACATTTGCCGAGATCCACCACCGAGCGCATCGCATCGCAGCAGGTTTCGACGCATCCGGAATCAGTCCGGGAAGCACCGTGGGGATCCTGGCCCGCAATCACTCCGCGATGATCGAGTGCACCGTCGCATGCGGAATGCTCGGAGTGGAGGTGGTCCTTCTCAATACCGGTCTCGCGGCGCGCCAGATCGAAACCATCGCCGCCCGCCACCAACTCCGAGCACTGTTCGTCGACGACGAGTTCGACCCGATGGTGCGCTACCTACCGGACGACGTCACCCGCGTCAGCCTGTCGTCTCACACCGCCGTTCCGCGTCGGCGCACCCTCGAACATTACGTCGCAGCGCCGTCCGCCACGTTCACCAGGCCGGATCGGCCCGGCTCGGTGGTCGTGTTGACCTCGGGGACCAGCGGGGCACCGAAGGGGGCGGTTCGTCCCACTCCGAAGGGCTTCGGAACCGTCGCGGCAATGCTGTCTCGAATGCCACTTCGGATGAACGAGCGGATGTTGATCGCGGCACCGATGTTCCACAGCTGGGGATTGGCGGCGCTGCAGATCAGCACACCACTCCGCGCGACGGTGGTTCTCCAGGATCGATTCGACCCCGAAGAATGCCTACGCGCCATCGAAACACACCGCTGCACTTCGTTGATCGCGGTTCCGATCATGCTGCAGCGACTTCTCGACCTGCCCGACGAGGTTCGATCACGCTACGACACCTCGAGCCTGCGGGTCGTCGCGTGCAGCGGGTCCGCGTTGACCGGATCGACCGTCAGCCGCTTCATGGAGGTCTTCGGTGACGTGCTGTACAACTTCTACGGTTCCACCGAGGTCTCGTGGGCCACGATCGCTACCCCCGACGACCTGCGCGCAGCCCCCGCCACCGCCGGACGCCCTCCTCTTGGTACGACGGTCGCGGTACTCGACGCGAACGGCACTGCCGTTCCGGTGGGAATCCTCGGCCGAATATTCGTCGGCAACGACATGCTGTTCGACGGCTATACCAACGCCGAACCGCCCCCCACGGCGTCCGCCCGCGGAGCTGCCCTGATGGATACCGGCGACCTCGGCTACATCGATTGCAACGGACGGCTGTTCGTCTGCGGCAGGGACGACGAAATGATCATCTCCGGAGGCGAGAACGTCTTTCCCGGCCCCGTCGAGGATGCCATCGCCAATCTTCCTCAGGTCGGCGAGGTCGCGGTCGTCGGTGTGTCCGACCCTGAATACGGGCAGCGATTGGCCGCATTCGTCGTCGGTCGCGGATCGGCCGGCCTCGATGCGGACATGGTGCGTGCCTACATTCGAAATCGGTTGAGCCGCTTCTGCGTTCCCCGCGACATCACCTTCCTGGACGAACTGCCCCGAACCGCGACCGGCAAGGTGATCAAGAGGATGCTGATCGAACCGCCCACCGCCGCGGGAATGTAGCCAACGGGCCGCGAATCGACTGCGAACAGCGATCGGACCCACGTCGCCATCGATGCCGTTGCTCGAACCCGAGATGCCTCGGCGACGCCACATCTCGTGGGTCGCCCACTTTGTGCCGCGCGTTGTACTCACAGTCTCAGTTGCTTAACTATTCAGAATCTGAGACTGTTGTTCGCCGACACGGGAGGAACGCGAATCGCTATGTCGAAGGCATCGGAAGACCCCCGAGAGAGACGGCCCGCCCAGGAAAGAGGCGCGCATTCTTCCTTTCTTCAATTGTTCCTCGAAGCAACTCGCACAGAACAAGTCTCCGACGACACACAGCCTTCACGCGACGACCGTGACGGTGGGCCGGTTTCTCTGCGCTGAGCAGATCGACAGATACCTCTGTCCTGGTTCCATCACCCGAGCCGGTCCCATGCCTGATAATTGTCAGCGACCCGTAGGGTTACCGAAGATCAGGATCGGAGGCCGTCATGCACACATCGTTGGCGCTGATTGCCGTAGTCGCCGGCTTCGCCGTCGTTCTGGGACTCTTCGTCGTCATTGCTCGCATACTTCGCTCGCGGATGCGGCGCGGTCGCTTTCACGGAATCGACAGTGCTGTCGGAGGATCGGCCTTCATGGGCTCACCACGCGAGCGTGGGATCACTCCACCTGATCACGATGCTCCGCGCTCGGACACCGAACAGATCGATCCGTAGCCGAGTTCGCCTCCGCCTGCGTTCCGCTCGAAACCCCTGCCACGATCTGTCGACACCGCCGAAACCGTCATCCACACGGCGGGGTACTGCGGTGCGCCTGCCGCACTGGCGGCGATGCGCGTCGTGCAGAAGGTGCTCGACGCGGAACTTGGGCCTCTGGCGGTGCCTGAGAGAGACGACGAACGAGTCGAATGACCGATAATGGTACCCGCGCATAGTGCCGACGAATTGGGTACTCCGGAGCCATGCCGGAACTACCCGAAGTCGAAAACGCCCGACAGGTCGTCGAAAAAGCTCTCGGTCGCGTCATTGTCAGCATCGACGACACCGACACGTTCGAGTGCCGACCGCACATGCCGGGTGATATCGCCCGTGCACTGACGGGCGGGAAGCTCACCGAGGCGCGTCGGCGCGGCAAAGCGATGTGGTGCGAAACCGTCACGGCCGACGGCTCCAGCGGTCCGACCCTCGGCATTCACCTCGGCATGGGTGGACGCGTCATTGTCACCGCTCCCGACGGGGAGCGGACGTCGCAGTACGGGGGTGGCGACCCTCATGTCGGTGAGCGTCCGACCGACAAGCCGGAGTGGACACGGTTCTCCATGACGTTCGACGACGGTGGGCAGCTTCGACTGTTCGACAAGCGCCGCCTCGGCCGGGTTCGACTCGAACCCGACATCGACGCTCTCGGTCCGGACGCGGCGGAGATCACGCGCGACGACTTCCGTCACCGAATCGGTTCCAGCGGTGCGCCTCTCAAGGCACGTCTGCTCGACCAAGCGGCGATTGCGGGCGTGGGCAATCTACTGGCCGACGAGGTGCTCTGGCAGAGCGAACAATCCCCGTCCAGGCGGGCCAAGACGCTCACCACGGACGAGCTCGACGAACTGCGCGTTGTTCTGCGCCGCGCGATCAGATCGGCGATCAAGAAGGGTGGTGTACACACCGGGGAGATCATTCCGTTCCGGAAAACGGATGCGGCCTGCCCTCGATGTGGTGCGCCGATGACGCGCGGAACGGTGGGTGGCCGGACGACGTGGTGGTGTTCTCGAGAGCAATCCTGATCCGATCCATCATGCGGGATGGCGCTCGATAGCACTGCAGGACAGCAATTTTCGGAATTGTCAAACGCGATCGGATGCGGCGAGAAGCAACCGGACGGCGTACGGTGTTGGCAGCCTCGGACCTGGCCGAGGCAGCGAACTTCGCCGGAGGGTGCATGCTTTCGACCGCCGACACAGACCCAGCTCCGCACGTCACCTATCTACCGCACCGTCATTGTTTCGCCGTCTGGCACAGCACACCGGGGGCGACGCCTGCAGGAGAGTCCACTCCCATCGAGCTCGCGGTTCCCGGCGCGGACGGAACCATCGCCGTGCGCACTGTGGGTGCGCACCTCGTGGGAGCGAATAGTCGCGAGCTCCGAACCGCAGCCGGCTCTGCGGAAGATCTGTCGGCACACGGATGGTTGGAAATCCTTGATCACCTCGAGCACAACCCGGACGTGAGTGGGGTTCCGCGAGCGCTCGTCGATGCACTTCCGCCTGCGGCGCACGCGGTTCCCAACCCCGGCGGGTCGAGCGTGGTGACGGCATATGGTGCCGTTGACGCACTCCGCGCCAGTCTGCACATGCAGAACCGTCTGCTCGAACATGCGTCGGCCTTCACTCCGAGGCCCTACCAGGTGCACGGTGCGGCCTGGATGCCGACCGTTCAGGAGGTCGGAGGCGGCGGAATTCTCGCCGACGACATGGGGCTGGGGAAGACACTCCAGGCCATTGCACACATGATCGTCGGAGCACGGCGAGGCGAGGGCAGCTATCTCATTGTGTGCCCGACATCGTTGATCAGCAACTGGCGACGAGAGATCGAGAACTTCTCCGACGGCGAACTGATCGTCAACGTGTACCGCGGACCGTCCCGAGCACTCGAGCAGTGCTCCCACGCAGGCGCGGTGACCGTCACCGGGTACCCCACCCTGCGCACGGACACAGACCGTTTGAGTGAAATAGCCTGGAACACAGTGTTCTTCGATGAGGCGCACGTCATGAAGAACTCCCGGACGAAAATAGCGAGAGCGGCGCGTCGGCTGAAGTCCACCACTCGCATCGCCCTGACCGGCACGCCCGTCGAGAACCGCATGGACGAACTATGGGCTCTGCTCGATCTCACCAATCCCGGATTGCTCGGAACCCGGGCTCGATTCACCCGACGATTCTCGGCACCCGTCGAGCAGGGAGGCTCGGCGGCCGCACTCGCACAGCTGTCGAGCGCGCTCGCACCGGTCGTCCTTCGCCGGACGAAAGCCGAGGTCGCGACAGACCTACCACCGAAACACCACATGGACGTCCTGTGCCCGATATCGAACGAGCAAGTGACGCTGTACAACTCGGCCGTCGAGGAAGCATTCGATACCGGCTTCGGCACCAGCCGGGGCCGAGGGTCGGCAGTGCTGGCGCTGCTGACCTCGCTCAAATTGATCTGCAACCACCCTGGGCTCGTCAACGGTGACCTGTCTCGGTTGGCCGATCGCTCCGGCAAACTCGACAGGCTCACCGACATCGTCGAGGAACTCGCCGATTCCTCGGAGGCTGCACTCGTGTTCACTCAGTACCGCCGGACCGGGGAGATCCTGGCGGAGCATCTCGAAAGCCTCACCGGGGTCCCGATTCCGTTCTTTCACGGCGGTCTCGACGTCGACGAGCGCGACCGGATGGTCGACGAATTTCAGAACAGCGATCGATCCCCCGTGATGGTTCTCAGTCTGAGGGCGGCGGGGTACGGCCTCAATCTCACCCGTGCCAGCACGGTGATTCACTACGACCGATGGTGGAACCCCGCCGTCGAAGCGCAGGCCACCGACCGGGTTCATCGCATCGGGCAGAAGTCGCGAGTGACGGTCATGGCACTCACGACGGAGGGAACACTGGAGGAGCACATCGCTTCACTCCATACCAGGAAAGAGGCGATCGCTGGTTTGACCGAGAGCAACAACGAGGTGGCTCTCGCCGCGCTCGACGATGCGACTCTGCGCGAGACGTTGTCGCTGAGGGCGGTGTCGCGCTGATGGTAACCACACCGCAACTTGCGGGCTTCGGATCGACGCCGTGGGGTAGAGAATGGGTCCGCCGAGTCGAGCCCATTACTGTCACCCGGCCGAATCCGATGCTCCCGCGAGCACGCAGCCTGGTGCGCAATGATGCAGTGTCCATGGACCACAACAACATCGGCGAGTTTCGCTGCGTCGTGTCCGCAGGCAAGAGGAGCGAGATTGCCGTGCTTGCACTCCCCCGATATACGGCAATCGAACGGAAGTCCGTGCTGCGCATCCTCGCCCGCCACACGCCCGGCAGTGCAACCAGCGGTGACCTGCCCGACGAGGTCCACGCCGAACTCGTCGCGAACAAGCTGCCGCCGGTCCCAGACAGCACCGAAGCATCGTGCACGTGCTCCGGCCGAATCGACCCTTGCCTCCACGTGACGGCCGCTACCTACGCCATCAGTCTGATCGTCGATCAGATGCCGACGTCGGCGTTGGCCGTCCGTGGAGTCGATCTGTCGGCCGCGACTACATCGAAAGACGTTCCTCGACGCTGGATGCCGATCGAAAGTCTCGATTGCACAGCGTTCTTCGGCTGACCATAGAAGTGCGGCCCGAAATCAGGACGTCGCTTCGACTGCCAGTCGAGCGAGTGTGTCGTTCAGTTGGTCTTCGGTGACCAGGGGGAACTTGATCTGCTCGAGCAGCTTCTTGTCCGTGACCTTGGACCAGTCGTAGGTATGGCGAACCAGCGTCTCGTTGGGGCCCTGAGACTCCAACTCCCACAGCCACTCCCAGCCGGGAGGCTCGTTGCCGGCGGGTGCGGTCTTCCAGGCGAGCAGCTTGTCCTTGATGTAGCCGGTGACGTGGTTGTCGGTCTGGTATTCGCCGCCCATGTGATCGCCCTGCATGTTCATCGTGAATTTTTCGCCGACCTTTTGAATCCGGTCGGCGTGATCCACGCTGCGTACGAAGCCCGACCCATCGAGCGCCTGGTGCCGCTCGGGATTGGAGAGAACATCGAATACGGCGTCGACAGGAGCTTCGATGGTCCGTTCGACTGTGAGCTTTGCGTTGTCGGTCATGTCTTGTCTGTGCCCAGACTTCGACACCTTCAATCACGGCACCGCCGACACGATCGACCCGAGCCGGTTGATGGTAGGTTAGCCTAACCATTGGCCGGGGGTTCGCTGTGCACGGAAGACCTCGGTGGCCGGAACAAGGTGAGGATGTCACTCGCCGGAGCAAAGACACGGAGATGAGCCAATGCGGGTAGTGCTGTTCGGTTTTCAGACCTGGGGTCACAAGACTTTGGAGACGCTGGTGAAGTCACACCACGACGTGGTCGCGGTGGTGACACATCCAGTCAGTGGGCAAGCGTACGAGAGCATTTGGTCTGACTCCGTCGAGGATCTCGCACGGGATCACGGCATCGAGGTGCATGTGGCGAAGCGGCCCGACGAGGCATTGGTGGACCGACTTCGACAGTGGGCACCGGACATCATCGTCGCCAACAACTGGCGGACCTGGCTGCCTCCGGAGATCTTCGCGATGCCCAGGCACGGAACGGTGAACCTGCACGATTCGCTGCTGCCCGCGTTCACCGGGTTCTCTCCTGTCATCTGGGCATTGATCAGCGGCGCCGCCGAGACCGGACTGACTGCACACCGAATGGACGGAGAACTCGACACCGGCGACGTCATCACCCAGCGGTCCGTTCCGATCGGACCGACCGACACTTCCACCGACCTCGTCGAGGCGACGATCGAACTGATTCCCGAGGTGCTGCTGGATGCGCTCGAGCGCATCGAGACCGGAACGGCCACGTGGACGCCGCAGGATCTGTCGAAAAGAACCTTCTTCCACAAACGTCACGAATCGGACAGCTGCATCGACTGGACCTGGTCCGCCGAGGACCTGGACAGGCTGGTGCGGGCAATGTCCGATCCATACCCCAACGCGTACACCTTCCACAAAGGCCAACGGATTCGGATCATCGCCGCTCATGTCTCGGACGGCATCTACGGCGGAACGCCAGGCCGGATATTCATCAAGGAAGGCACCGGGATGGTGATCGTCTGTGGTCCCGACGCCCATCGCGGTACCAACCACGGACTCGTCATCGACCGAGTGCGCACGGACGGCGGGGACGATCTCGATGCGCTGGACCATTTCGTGACCGGCGGTGGCTATCTCACGCCCACGGCATGAGAGCCGACATGGAGGACACCATGACCGGCGTGCGCATCGTCCGTCGAACACTGACGCGCAACGTGCGCCGAGTGAGCATCGGAACCGTACTGATCTGCATCCACCAACTGGCCGAGACTGCAGTTCCGATCACCCTGGGGTGGATCATCGACTCGGCGATCACCTCGGGCGACGTCCCATGGTTCGTCGTGTCCATCCTCGGACTCGCAGCGTTGTTTGTTTGTCTGACAACGGCTTACCAGTTCGGAATGCGGTTCCTGAACGTTGCCCTACAGCATGAGGCACATCGCATCCGAATGGAGGTCACCGGTCGAATTCTCGACCCGAGGGGCCTGGACACCACTCTGCGGGGTGGTGAGTTACTGACCATCTCCAGTACCGATGCCGAACAGTCGGCGTGGTTCCTGGATCTGTTCCCGCGCATTGCCGCCGCAGCGACAGCGGTCATCGCCACCGCCGTTGCGCTGATGGTCATCGACGTCCCGCTGGGGCTGGCCATCTTCGTCGGCACCCCGGTCTTCGTCGCCGTTCTTCAGCTCGTGGCACCGCGCGTGACGCGGCGCGCGGCCGAACAACAGCGGACGGTCGCCGAGGCGACCGCACTCGCCACCGACCTGGTCAGTGGGCATCGATCGATCGAAGGTATCGGTGCGGAAACCGAAGCGGCGACGCGCTACCGGCGTGCGAGCACGAAAGCCCTTCGGGCAGCACTGCTCACGGCGCGATCGCTGGCGACACAACTGGGGATCACCACCGGTGTCAGCGCGGTGGTTGCGGCGACCGTCGCCGGGCTTGCCGGCTACTTCGCTCTCACCGGACGAATTTCCGTGGGCGAATTGATTGCCGTCGTTGGTCTGGCGCAGTTCCTCATCGAGCCGCTGGGTGTGCTGTCCTCGACCCCCGCGATCATCGCCCGCGCACGGGCGTCCGCCGATCGCGTTGCCCTGGTACTCGGAGCAGAGCGAATTCTGAACCACGGCACCGAGCGCGTCACTGGACAGCGGCTCGATCTCGCCTTTCGCGGTGTTGCGCACCGGTCCCTGCAGGGGCTCGACCTCCATATCGCTTCGGGGGAGATCGTGGCAATTCTGGCCTACGGGCCCGAGGATGCGGAGTCGATCGTGGCGGTCCTGTCCGGCCAAGTATCGCCCGCGGACATCGCCGGCGACGTTCTGCTCGCCGGCACCCCCACCCAGGACATCGAGCTCTCCGAGGTTCGGAGGTCGATCGTGGTCGAGCCGCACGTCTCGGACTTGTTCGCAGACACCGTGAAGAACAACATCACCGCTGGACGTGGGCATACGGACCACAGCCTCGCTGAAGCACTCCGAGCCTCGGGTGCAGACCAGATAGTCGCAACCCATGCAGACGGACTCGAACAGCGATTGACCGAGCGTGGCGCGAATCTGTCCGGGGGGCAACGACAACGAATCGCTCTGGCTCGGGCCCTGTTCGCGGAGTCTGCCGTGCTGGTGTTGCACGAGCCGACGACGGCGGTGGACTCGGTGACCGAACACGCCGTCGCTCGGGGCATCGCGACGCTTCGTCACGGGCCCGCCGTGCAGACCCCGAAGACGACGATCATCGTGACCAGCAGTCCCGCATTGTTGTCCGTCGCCCATCGGGTCGTGGTGCTACGCGACGGCCGAATTGCGGCGGACGCGCCCCATTCCGTTCTTCTCGAACGGGCCGACGACTACGCCGAGGCTGTGCTGCGATGACCGAGGACACCCGTCTGCCCATCGCACAGGCCGGACGATCGTGGTCGTGGCTGCGAGGGCAACTCGCGACCCGGCCCGGACTCGTCACGGTCACTCCCCTTGTCGGCATCGTCTCTGCCGTATCGGCTCTGGCCCCGATTGTGATTCTCGGTCGCCTCGTCGACGAGGTGGTCGCGGGCGCGCCGGCCGGCCGGATCGTGATGGTGGTGGTTCTGGTGATGATCGCTGCGATCGTCAACGGGGTGTTCGCCGGACTGATGGCCTACCTCGTGGCGAAACTGGGCGAGGGCGTGGTTGCGGATCTTCGCGAACACGTGGTCGGTCGGGTTCTCACCCTTCCCACCCGAACGGTGGAACGGGCAGGTCGCGGAGATGTGCTCTCGCGGATCAGCGATGACGTCTCCCAAGTGACTCGCGCCGTCACCGGGGTCCTGCCCGCCGTCGTGAACGCGGCGCTGCTGATTGCAGTGTCGGTGGTCACGATGTACGGCATCGACTGGCGTCTCGGCATTGCCGGTTGTTTGGCATTGCCGTTGTACGTCATTGCACTTCGCTGGTATCTACCGCGCAGCGGTCCTCTCTATGCCGCCGAACGGGCCGCGATGGGTGATCGCTCACAGGCACTGATCAGCAACATCCAAGGTGCTCGGACGGTGCGTGCGTACAGGCGCGAGGACGACGCCATCGCGACGGTGGAGACGGAGTCCGAACGAGCCAGAGACTTCTCGATCGCGACGTTCACGCTGCTGACCCGTTTCGTCGGTAAGGAGAACCGCGCCGAACTGGTGGGCCTGACCATCATCTTGTGCACCGGATTCTTCTTGGTGCGAGGCGATTCGGTATCTCTCGGCGCGGTCACCGCCGCAACGCTGATGTTCCACCGCCTGTTCAATCCGCTCGGCACGGTGCTGTTCCTGTTCGACGACATCCAGTCCGCCGGTGCCAGTCTCAACCGTCTGGTCGGCGTGGCGGACATGGCGTCGACGCGATCGGAAGGCACCGATGCCCAGCCGCGCGATGCCACAGTGGAGCTGTCCGACGTGACCTTCGCGTACGCCACCGGCGGTGATGTTCTGCACGGAGTCACGATCACCGTTCCAGCGGGACAGACGCTGGCGGTGGTCGGTTCGACCGGTGCCGGAAAGACGACGGCCGCGCTTCTCGCGGCCGGTTCCCTCGAACCGGACAGCGGCTCGGTCACGTTGGGCGGCATGCCGTTACGAGACCTGGGACCCGATCGTCTCCGGCGACATGTCGCGATCCTGTCGCAGGACGTCCACGTCAGCGCCGGTCCTCTCGCCGACGATCTGCGGTTGGCGAACGCCGATGCGGACGATACCGATCTGTGGGATGCCCTCGGGCGGGTCCGCGCCGCCGACTGGGTCCGGGCTCTGCCGGACGGTCTCGACACCCGCATCGGGGAGAACGGTCACCCGCTCAGCGCGTCCCAGGGGCAGCAGCTCGCACTGGCAAGACTGGTGTTGTCCGATCCTCCCGTGGCGATTCTGGACGAAGCCACCGCGGAGGCGGGCAGCAGTGGAGCTCGCATGCTCGAAGAGGCCGCAGCGGCAGCGACCGAAGGCAGGACCACGGTGATCGTGGCACACCGACTGACGCAGGCCGCATCCGCCGACACGATCGTGGTGCTCGAGCACGGTCGTGTCGTGGAATCCGGCACCCACTCCGACCTCGTGACAGCAGACGGCCGGTATGCGCGTCTCTGGTCGGCCTGGGCAGGCACAGCAGATGCCGAGTAGACGCACCCACGACGAGGAGACCCGGATGACCATGCTCGACGCACCTCGAATCACCCCCGCGCAGAGAGCAGTCTGGACCGCCGCCCAGATCGACGACGGCGAGGGCACCTACGCGCTGGCGTGGCGGCTCGAACTTCCCACGACGACCGACTCCGCGCGTCTCCACCGTGCGGTCCGCGCCACCCTTGCCGCGCTACCGCATCTCGATCAGGCGCTCACACAGTCATCGGACGGCGATCTCGACATCGTCGCCGCAGTGCCCGGGCGCATCGAAACCCGTACGACGACCGGATCGGACGCGCAGCTCGCTGCGCTGGTGGCCGATGCGCGGTCGAGGATCGGGTCGCCGGACACGGGCCCGATGCATCATCACATCGTCGCCGCCGCGGACGACGGGCGACTGTGGTGGATTCAGGCCTACCATCACGTGGCGATCGACGGGCAGTCGGTGGCTGCGCTCACCGAACGCGTCGCCGACGCCTACAACGACGATCGCAGGGACCGATCGGCCCGTTCTCGAACCGACACCGCGTCGCCGCGCGGGACCCGAGACTACTGGGATGCGGTGATCGCGAGCCTGCCCGACGATCAGGGCCTGCTCGAGCACACCGGACTGTCGGTATCCCACGCGGCGATCGACCTCCCGGAGAACATCGTCGAGCGTGTCCTCGCATTGGCCGATCGCGCACATACATCGCCGCGTCGTGCTCTCGTGGGTCTGCTCAGCGCGTACGCCGCAACGACCAGACCTCCAGGGCCGCAATCCATCGGACTGGCCATCGGCGGTCATGCCCCGGCAGGGTCTCCGATCGCGATGACGTCCAGCGTCGTACCGTTCGTGCTCGAGCACAAGAGCACCAGGACTGTCGTCGACGTGCTTGCCGACGTTGAGCGGACCCTGACGCAGATGCGACCGCACACCGCGGTCGCACCCGACATGGTGACCGAGCTGCTTCGACTGCGCCGAGGGGACTCCTCACTGGTGGCACCGGGCATCAATGTGCTTGTTGCAGAACGCGACACGACCTTCGGCGGCGATCGAGCGCGACTGCGCCAGTGCTGGCTCGGTCCGGTGACGGACCTCGAATTCGTGGTGGAAGGCACTGTCGACCGTGCGAACCCCCAGGACTCGTGGCTGGCGATGGAGGTACGAGGTGCGAGCGCCGGCACAGAGATCCGGGCCCATGCGCACGCGTTGGCGGTCTTTCTGGACGCCGCGACGACCGCCCCGGAGGCTCCGATCGACTCGCTGCCCCTCGCCTCTCCGCAACACCTGCAGATGCTCGTCACCGACGTCAACGAGACCGGCCACTGCCACGCCGACCAGGACGTCGTGGAGATGTTCGAATCCTGGGCAGTTCGGACGGGCGACGCCACCGCCGTCGTAGCGGGCCCGACCCGACTGACCTACTCCGAGTTGCGGCACCGCTCGAGTCAACTCGCGCACTCGCTGGTGGCGGCGGGAGTCGGACCGGAAGCACGCGTGGCGATCGACATGACTCGGTCCGCCGAGATGGTCGTCTCCGTCATGGCCGTCCTCGCCGCAGGGGCGGCGTTCGTCCCGTTCGACCCGCAGTGGCCGCAGGCCCGCAGACGTGCGGTGGTCCGCGATGCGAACATCGTTGTGGCACTGCGAGGACCGGGTAGCTCGGAGTCGAACGAGGACACGGAAGTGCTGTCGGTAGCAGTGGCTCTCGATCGATGGGAGCACGAGAGTCGACCTTCCACCCCGCCGTCGGGGGTGCTCCGTCACGGAGCCGGTCTGGCATACGTCATCTTCACCTCGGGTTCGACGGGGCGGCCGAAAGGGGCGATGATCCGGCACGAGGCCATCGCGAGCCGGATGAGATGGCAGATCGAGCACATTCTGAAAGTGGGCCCGGGAGATGCCAGTCTCTTCAAAGCTCCACTCGCATTCGATATTTCGATCAACGAGCTCCTGCTCCCGCTCTGCTCGGGAGGAACCGTGGTCGTCGCGGGCCCCGGCGAAGACCGGGACCCGCAGCGATTGTTGGAGTTGATATCCCGTGAACGAGTGACGTTCGTGTATCTCGTCGCCTCCATGCTCGACGTGCTCCTCGAGACCAGCGCCGGGACCGACGCAATGGCGGGGGTACGTCATGTCTGGTGTGGCGGTGAAGTGCTCACCCCGGAACTGTTCTCCCGGTTCCGGGCTCGCATGAACGGGACCCTCTATCACGGGTACGGTCCGGCCGAGGCGACCATCGGGGTCTCCCATGTGGTGTACGACGGCAGCGGATCCGATCGAATATCCACCTCGATCGGGCGGCCGAATCCGGGTTGCCGGTTGTACGTGCTCGACGACCGCCTCCGGCCGCTCCCCCTGGGGATGGGAGGCGAGCTCTACGCGGCGGGTGACCTGCTCGGACGCGGCTACGTCGGTGCGTCGGGCATGTCTGCAGCGAGATTCGTCGCGGACCCCTTCGCCGCCGAGGTCGGCGGACGTGCCTACCGAACTGGTGACCGTGCTCGCTGGACGGACGGCGGAACACTCGATTTTCTCGGCCGAGCGGACAACCAGGTCAAGATCCGCGGCATGCGCGTCGAACTGGAGGAGATCGAAGCGGCCGCAGCCACACATCCCCAGGTTCGCGCTGCCGTCGTACTCGTGCACGCAGCGACATCATCGATTCTCTGCGGTTACGTGGTCCCGACGGACGTTGCGAACACGAACTCGGACAACCTTTCTCGTAGTGTTCGCGCGTATCTGGCGACGGTACTCCCCCAGCACATGATTCCCGCGCACCTGATGGTGCTCGATGCTTTCCCCACCACCGTCAACGGTAAAGTCGATCGCCGTGCCCTGCCCGCTCCGGACGTCATCGGTGCACTCTCGGGCCCGCTGACCGATGAGCAGCTGCGGTTGGCCGGTCACATCGCGGCCCTGCTCGCCCGCGATTCCGGCCCGCAAGAACTGGTGGACTCCATGGGCCCGGACAGCGACTTCTTCACCCTCGGCGGAGACTCGTTGGCCGCAATGCGTCTGGTCACTCGGATCAACCGGGATCTGAACATGCAGATATCGGTGCGGGCAGTGTTCGATCACCCGACGGTCGCGGCACTGTCCGCCTACATCGACGCAGCGGACACGCCGCCGTGCACCGACGAAGAGCACAACGACGCCAGCGCAGTGCAGACCGATGAGCGCACCCGGCCGATGAACGCAGGCGAGCGTCGAATGTGGTTGGCAGACAGACTCAGTGGTCATGGTGGCACGTACACCGTGCCGCTGGCGTTCCGCGTCACCGGTCTCCTCGACCGACCCGCCCTCGAGCAGGCGCTCGCCGATGTCACCGCACGTCATCGTTCACTGCGGTCGTTGTACGTCGAGAACGACGGAGCACTGACGGTCGAGACGTTCGACCCGTACGACGAACGTGCGGTACCCACCCTGCGGCCTCACGTGGTGTCGTCGTCCGGTGTGCCGCAGGCGATCCAACAGTCGCTGCAGGAACGATTCGATCCGTCGGAGTCGATTGCACTGCGCGCCCACGTGTTCACTCACGACGACGAGAAGGATTGCGCAACGCTCGTTCTCGCCGTGCATCACATCGCCACGGACGAATGGTCCGAGCCGGCCTTGCTTCGGACCCTCTCACGCGCCTACGCAGCGCGCCATGCCGGCCGGATACCCGTGGACCTCGGCGCGGCAACGCTCCATCCGTCGGTGGTCGCAGAGGATCACGATGCCGAGATCGTCTCGTGGCGCTCACATCTGACGCCGCTACCGCCGGTCCTGGACGTGCCGGGCTGGCGCGCCGCCCGTCACTCCGGCGCACGGCCGGGACGGACGATCCGACGAGTGGTCGCCGACGACGTCGCCGCGACGGTACGGGCGGCGGCGCGTACGTGCGGGGCGAGCATGTACATGGCCACTCAGGTGGCCACCTCGATCGCACTCCGCGCGTGTGGATCGGGTGAGCACTTCCTGACGGCGTCGCCGATGTCGATCCGGTCCCCGAAGACGGGCCGCGACGATACCGACGGTGACCCCGACGACGAGGTGGGTTTCCACCTGAACACCGTTCTGCTCCGCGCGGACCTACGGGGAAACCCCACACTGCGGGAGCTCTTCGCGCGTACCCGCGACCAGACGTTGCACGCGCTCGCCCACTCGACGGCACCGTACGAGGAGGTCGTGGCTGCACTGCCTGCGCTGCGAGAGCAGCCACCGGTTCGGGTGATGGTGATCCATCAACCGCACCGCGACGGCGGGGGGTCGTTGACTCTCGGCGACGTGCAGACCGAACGGCTGCCCGTCGACACCGGGACGGCGAAATACGACGTCAGTATCACTCTGCAAGAGAATGATTCGGCGATCGGACTCATCGTCGAGTACGCAACCGATGTTGTCGACGATGACGCCGCCGACACACTGATGCGGCGAATCGAAACGGTGTTGCGACGCATGCCTGCCTCGCTGGACCTGCCGGTCGACGCACTGGATCTGCTCGACGCCCAGGACCACGCCACACTGTCCCGACTCGACGGTGCTCGACGGGACATCGAACCGGACCTGACTCTCGACAGGATCATCACCCGCACATCCCCGGTGGACGGTGCCGCGCTGATCTTCGACTATCGTCGCCGCGAGCTCGGCTCCGTCCTGGGCGAAGCAGCTGCACTGGCACGGCTGATCATCGACTCCGGTCACGGACCCGAGGACGTCGTGGCCATCGCACTCGATCGGTCACCCGAACTGATCGTCTCGCTTCTCGCCGTGACCTTCTCGGGAGCCGCCTACGTGCCCCTCGATCCCGAACTTCCCGAAGCACGGATTCGGTACCTGCTCGACAACTCCGGGGCCGCCACGATCCTCACCACCGCCGATGTCGCAGCACGTCTTCCGACCTCGGATGTGCCGTTGATCGACCTCGCCGACCCATCGATTGCGACTCTGCTGGCTGCGCTACCGACCCATCCTGTGGTGGACGCCGAGCGTCGACGCCCGCTGCACGGCGACCACCCGGCGTACGTCCTCTACACGTCCGGGTCGACCGGACGACCGAAGGGCGTCGCTGTCTCCCATTCGGCCATCGTGAACCGCTTGCTCTGGGCCGCTGAGCATCACGAGATCACTGCTGCCGATGTGTTCCTGCAGAAGACCCCTGCGTCGTTCGACGTCTCTGGCTGGGAGATCTTTCTCCCGTTCGTCACCGGAACGTCGGTCGTCGTGGTGGAAGAAGGTGGCCACCGAGATCCACGGCGTCTGGCGCATCTCATCTCGACTCACGACGTGAGCATCGTCCACTTCGTCCCCTCGATGCTCGGTGAATTCCTCACCGCAGCAACGTCCGAACCTGTGAACCCAGTCCTCGACGCCAGAGCGCTGCGGCTGATCGTCTGCAGCGGCGAGCCGTTGTTATCGCAACACGCACAGTCGGTGGCCACTGTCTTTCCGCGGGCCACCCTGCTGAATCTGTACGGGCCAACCGAAGCCGCCATCGACGTGACCGCCGAGAACGTCTCGGCGCACGGCCCGGTCGCAGGCCTCGCCGTGGCGATCGGCATGCCGGTGTGGAACACCCACTGCCGCATACTCGATCACACTCTCACCGAGGTATTGCCCGGCGCCGAAGGAGACCTCTATCTCGGTGGAGCACAACTGGCCCGCGGTTACCGACACAACTCCGCACTGACCGCGAGCAGATTCGTGGCCGACCCCCGTGCCGACGTTCCCGGGGCTCGTCTCTACCACTCCGGCGACCGCGCGCGGCAACGACGCGACGGCAGTATCGAGTATCTCGGCCGCACCGACGGCCAGATCAAGCTGGCGGGCCAACGCATCGAACTGGCCGAGGTGGAGGCAGCTCTGCTCACCCATCCCGGTGTCCGGTCGGGTGCCGCCGCCGTACAGGTCACGCCGGCCGGTCCACGACTCGTCGGATACGTCGTCCCGGAATCCGGAAGAACTCTGCTCGAAAGCGATGTTCGCGCCACGGTCACACGGATCCTTCCCGCGTCATGGGTTCCGGCCC
Organism: Rhodococcus sp. ARC_M5; assembly: GCF_022810405.1. Lineage (GTDB taxonomy): Bacteria > Actinomycetota > Actinomycetes > Mycobacteriales > Mycobacteriaceae > Rhodococcoides > Rhodococcoides navarretei. The sequence continues at coordinate 49,616 of NZ_JALGQE010000011.1, read as the reverse complement.
GTACAGCGATCCTGGACGAGATCCCTCTGACGTCGAGCGGGAAACTCGACCGTAAAGGCCTTCCTTCCATCGACTTTCGTGACTCCGCGTCGAAGGATCGGGTACCGACGAGCGACGGCGAGGTCGCAATTCGTGGGGCCATCGCCGAAGCGCTCGGACTCAAGGCCGCCGCCATCGGAATCGACGACGATTTCTTTCGAATCGGCGGCGACAGCATCAGTGCCATACGCACCGTCACCCTCGCACGCAGACGCGGCAGGCGGATCACCGAGATGCAGATCTTCGATCTGCGCACGGTCGCAGCGCTCGCCGAGGCCTCCCTCCGCGATGAGGAGACGACAACGACTGCACGCGAGAATATTTCGCGCGCAGACATCCCTGTTCCCCTGCCTGACCTGGCCAGGGCCGCGGTGAAATCGGGACTGGACATCGACGACCGCATCGATACGGTGCGGGCCCACATCCCCTCCCCCGACGATCTGGCTGCGACCGACCTCGATGCGGAAGTCCGCAGGGCGACAACAGCGTTGATGGAGACTTTCCCGGCATTGCGCACCCGCATCGACCGGTCACGCCGTAGATTGTGGAAGGCCTTCGAGATACATCTCGACGCGGTGAACCTCGAGACCGTCGTGCACGTGGCAGGGGTAGAGAGAGCTGCGGACGTCCTGCCCACGATCGACGTCGACACCGGCCCCTTGGTTCGCATCCACGTAGCACGAGACGACAGCGCCGGATGGTCCGCGGAGCTGTCCGTTCACCACCTCGCTCTCTCGGAGGACCTCACCGCGTCCACAGTGGCGGATCACTTTCTCGGAACTCTCGCATCAGGAGCACACCGATGACTCACACCCACGCGTCCGCACGTACCGGGCCGGCATCGAGCGCACAGGAGCGGATGCTGTTCCTCGACCAGATGGAAACGGACCGCCATGCCTACACGATGCCGGTCCACCTCGATCTGACGTCGGATCCGGATCTGGACGTCCTCGCCGATGCCCTCGCGGATGTGGCGACACGCCATGCCTCGCTGCGCAGTGTGTATTCGAACGACGCCGGCCGGGTGGTGCGCCACCTGCAGCCCGATGCCGCGGTCGAGGTAGCGGACCGTCGGGGTGAGCCCTACCGTCCACGCACGTTCGACCTCGGTGCCGAGATCCCCTTCGCCGCAGATCTGTACGACAGCTCGCGACTGGTCCTGACGGTGCACCACATCGCCGCCGACGGCGGTTCGGTGCCGATCCTGTTGAACGATCTCAGGATCGCGTACGACGCGCGTGCACGGGGCGAGGCACCGGACTGGGCAGCACCGGCGGTGGACTATGCGCAGTACGCGGAGGAGGAAGGCGTCGCCGATGTCACTGCAACGCAGCCGTTCTGGACGACGACACTCGCTCCGTACGTCGAGCCCGTCGATCTTCCGCTCGACCACGCTCGTAGCGAAGTACCGTCGACCTCGGGGCAGCTCATCGAGACGGTACTGCCCACGTTCCTCGCCGACGACATCGAGCAGTTCTGCTCCACGCATCGCATCAGCCGCCTGATCTTTCTCCAGATCGTCACTGCTCTCGCGCTGCGTGCCCACGGCGGCGGCGATCGGATCCCGATGGGCACCGCTGTCGATACCCGGCCTCCGGACGCGGTGACGGACGCGGTGGGGCTCTACGTCAATACCGTCGTTCTGCCGACCGATCTCACCGGCGATCCCACCGTGGCCGAGTTGACCGCGCGGACACGAAGTTCGACGCTCGACTGCGTCGACAATCGCGCCACCCCGTTCCACGAGGTCGTCGACTGGCTCCGCCCCACGAGAACTCCGGGTGTGCATCCGCTGTTCCAGGTGATGATTGCCGAGGTGGACACGCGGCCGCAGCCGGTGTCGCTGGGGCGCGTCGACGGAGTCCTCCGCCCCCCGGACGACGCGTCGGCCAAGTTCGATCTGATCGCAGCAATCGGTCCACGAGGCGAATCAGGGCGACTCGGCCTCGACATCGTCTACCGCCGAGAGCTGTTCGACAACAGAACCGTTCAGACGCTTCTCGACGACATGACGCTGATCGCGGCTCAGGCGGTCGCCGATCCGACCCGGCATATCTCGGAACTGGTCACCAGACCGAATGCCCCAGCTCCGCAGCACAGTCCACTACGCGTACGACCGCGCCCCGGCAGGTGGTCACGCACGCTCGCCCTGTCGCAGTCGCAGGCCCGCCGTGCGCGAGCGTCTCTCATCGGTCTCTGTCTTCGGCACGACGCGCTCTGCACCGGTCTCGAGACCGACGGTGGGACGCCTCGAAGCACTTCGATGTCGGTGACAGAGATCCTCGAGATGTCTCGAATTGCCACGGAAGGAACCACATTCGCGGCGTCGGCCGACGCCGCGCTCCGAGCCGGTTGGATCGGCGAGAATGCTCTGCGAGTCGAGATGGCCCACGCGGCGGTCGACGAAGAATCGTGGCCGTCCATCCTCGCTGCGTTGACGAGTGATCGTTCTGTGGTGGGTGTGTTGGTGGCTCCGTCGGCGCGGTGGGCCTCGCTCGATCAGGATCTGGCAGAGGACCTCTCGATCGTCGATCACGCCGAGTCGTGGCTCGACATCGTGGACGCGGCTGTGGACGTGCTCGACAGGCGAGACAACGCGGCGTCCCTCGCGCCGATGCAGGCATCGCCCGCGAACGGTTGTGCCGAGAGTGTCGCAGCACTGTCGACGAGCGGACTTCCGGGCACCGTCGAGATCCGGACAGCCGTCCTCGAGTCGTTGCGCGAGGTGATGGCGGACGTCGTGGGACTCGCGTCGATGGTGGTGTGGGTCGAGGAGTCCGACCGAGACCGAGGCACCGAACAGGGCTACAGGACAGTGGGATCACTGCGTCGTGGTCTCCCTGTCGTCATCGATGCCGGCACCCTGCTCGGCGCAGACGCCGACCCCGAGCACGCCGCATCCTTCGGGGTCGCCGCGCACCTCAGCGACCACACCCCTGGTGTGTTCGACGACCTACCGGATGCGGATCTGCAGGTCCGCATCCATGTTTCGAGTGTCGACGGGAAAATGCAGAGTGTCGCCGAGCCCGGGGTCGACGTCAGGTTCCTTCGAGCGGACACCGGTTCGTGGTCGTGCGCATGTTCTGTGTCCGGCCTCGCCGTCCCCGACGCCGCACGCCTGGCGACGGCGATCGCGACCAGGGTGAACGCGGTGGGGTCCGGAGTCAATCGCGTGGTGGACAACGTCTTCGCAGACGGTATCGACCGCAGTACCGACATGGCCGGACTCGACACGCGGGAGCGTCGATACGTGGAGTCGCTCCTCGGCCCGCTCCGAGCGATCTACCCGACGACGTCGTTGCAGGACGGGCTGCTCTTCCATCAGCAGCTGGGTGGACAGGGCGAGGGCATCTACGTGTCGCAGACGGTGATGCGGCTCTCCGGCTCACTCGACACGGATCTGTTGCGGAGTGCCGCCGACGCCGTACTCGCTGCACACCCGCAGGTCGGTGCGGGGTATGTCCAGCTCGGCGACCGCACCGTTGCCGCAGTACCGAGGACGGCCAGGATGCCCTGGACGACGACGGATCTGCGACATTTCGACGCCGATTCGGCCCAGGTTGAGCTGACAAAATTCGAAAGACGGCAGGCTGCACAGGGATTCGACCCTGTGCAGCCGCCGCTCGTTCGACTGGGAGTGGCGCTGCTCCCCGGGGGCCAGAGTGCACTGGTGTTCACCATCGAGCACCTCGTTCTCGACGGGTGGTCGATCTGGAGATTCCTGCGGGCCATTCTCGACGAGTACACCCGGCCTGGCCACGTCGACACAACCCACCGTGCGTCGTACGACGACTACATGATGTGGCTCAGAACTCGCGATCGTGATGCGGGCCTGCAGATGTGGCGACGCCAGCTCGCCGGTACGCCCGGGCCCACACTGCTCGCTCCTCGGAACATGGCAGCATCGGTCGACCCGGCCCGGTCGGCGGACACCGTCTTTCATCTCGATCGCTCACTGACCCGCCAGGTGAAGGAACTCGCTGCGCAGACCGGCGTCACGACGAGCATCGTGTACGAACTGGCGTGGGCACTGACACTGCAGAAGTTCACCGGCCAGGACGACGTGGTGTTCGGAACCGTGGTGTCCGGTCGACCGGCCGAGATCCCCGGCATCGACGAGCTACTGGGCCTGCTGTTCAACACGGTTCCGCTGCGGGTGCGGATCGATCCCGCTCTCGCTGTTCGTGACCATCTGGCCCGCATCCAGGACGAACGACGACCGCTGCTGACCCATCCGTATCTTGCGCTGTCCGATCTCGAGCAGTGCGCTGGGCATCGTGGACTGTTCGATACGTTGTTCGTCTTCCAGAACATTCCGGTCGTGCCGCCCGACGAGCGCTTGGGTCCCGATGGTGCACTTCGGGTGGTCGACCAGAAGCTCAGTGATGCAACGCATTACGCGATGACGGTGGTGGTCGCACCGGTGGAATCCGGTGCCCGGGTGCGAATGATGCATCGACGGGACGCCCTCGACGATGCACGGGCAGCAGCCATCGCCGACACCTACCGGGCTGCGCTGGCTGCGTTGACGGCAGGGCCGGACGAGGCAGCGGCGAGGATCGCTCTGCTCACCCCGCACGAGCTCGCGTGGACGCAGCAACACTCGGGCACTCTGGACTCGGCTGTACCCGAGCACACCGTGTGGGATCTGTTCGCTGCACGCGCTGCAGATCGACCGAACGACGTGGCGTTGGTGGCAGGCGACGTCCGGTGGAGCTTTGCCGATCTTCATGCGCGTGCGCTGAACCTCGCTGCGTTGTTGCGATCGCATGGCGTCGCCGGGGAATCGAGGGTCATGCTCTTCCTCCCCCGCACCGAGCTCATGGTCGAAGCACTGTTCGGTGTCTTCGCCGCAGGCGCGGCCTACGTCCCGGTCGATACGGAGATGCCTGCCGACCGCATCGAGTACATCGTGCGCGAATCGCGTCCGCACGTCGTGCTGACGACGAGCTCGCTGGCCGTACGGCTGCAGAGCATCGCGGCAGAACAGTCGGCAGCCGTGATCGAACTCGACAACGACGGTGTAGGAAACGGACTGCCGGCACCCGGCGATGTCCCGCGGCGACTCGACCAGCTTGCCTACATCATCTACACGTCGGGATCGACCGGGCGCCCCAAAGGCGTTGCGGTCCCCTACGGCGGCTTGACGAACATGTTCGTCAACCATCGCACCGAAATCTTCGAGCCCGTCGTCGCTCGGGCCGGGAATCGGCAGTTGGCGATCGCACACACCACGTCCTTCTCGTTCGACGCGTCGTGGGAGCAGTTGTTCTGGCTGTTGGAGGGGCACAGCGTGCACGTCATCGACGAGCAGACGCGGCGTGATCCGGTAGTTCTCCTCGACTACTTCGACGCGCAGAAGATCGATGCCTTCGACGTCACACCGACGTACGGCGAGCATCTGGTCGACGCCGGTCTCCTGGCCCGTCCGCGTTGCCGGGCAACGACGCCGAACGACGACGATGCCCCGGGCCTGGTGTTCGTGTCGCTCGGCGGCGAAGCGGTGGGAGACCGCCTGTGGTCGAACCTGCGAGAAACACCAGGGACCGGTGGGTACAACCTCTACGGGCCGACCGAGTACACCATCAACGCGCTCGGTGCCGACGTACAGGACCGGTCGACTCCGACGCTGGGACGTCCCATTCTGAACACGACCGCGCACGTGCTCGACACCGCATTACGGCAATCGGCACCCGGAGTCATCGGCGAGCTCTATCTCTCGGGTGCGGGCCTCGCGCGCGGATACGACGGACGACCTGCGTTGACCGCGGAACGATTCGTGGCAAACCCGTTCACCGACAACGGTTCCCGTATGTATCGAACCGGCGATCTGGTATCGCGCGACCCCGACGGGTTGATCACCTATCACGGCCGCGCGGACAACCAGGTGAAGATCAGAGGACATCGCGTCGAGACCGGGGAAATACAGGAGGCGCTCCTGCGGCTACCCGGCATCGTGCGCGCTGCGGTGACCGTGTTCGAGCGGGCCGGTACTGCGGAACTGGCTGCATACATCCTTCTCGACGACGCATTACCGTCGGACATCACCGCGTCCTCGGTGAAAGACGGACTGCGGGAACTGATTCCGAATTACATGGTCCCAGCATCGGTCCAGGTGGTCGACAGCCTGCCACTGACGGTCAACGGGAAACTCGACGCCGGAGCGCTGCCGCCGCCGTCGGAGAACATCGAGTCGGTCGACCGTCCACGCGGCGATGTCGAATCCTTGATCGCCGACGCAGTCGAGGATGTACTGGGCGTGAGCGAGATGGGCAGGGACGACGACTTCTTCGCATTGGGTGGGCATTCCTTGGCCGCCGTCCGTTTGGCATCCCGACTGCGCACAGTGGATCTCGAACTCGGCGTGCGCGAAATCTACGCCCACCCGACAGTCGCGGGTCTGGCCCGGGCGGTGATCGACGGCGGCGGAGACAGCATGCTTGCGCCGTTGGTGGTGCTGCGCCGCGCAGGCGATCCCGCGGTGTTCTGTCTGCAGCCTGCCGGCGGTCTCAGTTGGTCCTACATCGGGGCCTTGCGGTACCTCGATCCGTCGATATCGGTGTATGCCATTCAGGACCCGGCGTTGCAGAGCGGCGACGAAGCGATCGAGTTGACTTCGATCGAGGCACTGGTGGACGACCATGTGGCGCGGATCCGAGCCGTTCGACCGCACGGTCCGTATCACCTGCTCGGGTGGTCTTTCGGAGGGCAACTCGCACATGCGATCGCTGCGCGTCTGCACGAACAGGGCGCCGTAGTGGCCTCGCTGGTACTGCTGGATTCCTACGCCGACGTCGCGGAGGCGGACACCGCCGAACGTGAGATGTTGTCGCAGAACGGCATCGAGGAAGCACAGAACAATTTCCGTCGCCATATGCAGACGGATCCGTTGCTGTCGAGCTTTTCCTCCGAGGTGCAGGGCCGGTTGGCGCGCACCCTCGGCCGTCACCTTGCGCTGTCGATACCGCCGACGGTCGGCCGCCACGCAGGCGACGCCCTGTTGATCGGAGCGTCTCGTGGAACGCCCGTCGAGATGCAGCGTCGTCGGGACCGTCAGTGGCAGGACAGAATCACCGGGACCCTCGATGCCCACTCTGTCGACCTCGAGCATGCACAGCTCGGTCAGGCTCACAACTGGTCGGTGTTCGGCGAACGAGTGGCGGACTACATCTGGAGCCGCATCCGATGAAATACCTCCACCTCGAGGGCCGAGGTGGAGGTAGAGGGCCGGTTTCGATCGGGCTCGGTGGATCTAGACGGTCGTCTTGTCGATTGCCGCGGTCAGGTCGATGATCTGCGCGGTGTAGCTCGCGTAGTTGTTGGTCGCGTCGGTCGTCCAGTCGGCAATGTTGCCGGCCTTCGCAGCGTTCACCAGCGCCCAGGTCGGCCGGTCGGCCTCCAGTTCGGCCAGCGGGGTCGAGTACGAACGCGTGTCCAGCAGAATGAGATTCGGCTGGTATTCACCGGCATTCTCCCAGTTCACCGGCGTGAAGGATCCCGAGTCGGCGGCGCGCGGGACGTCGGACTCGAGAAGATTCAGACCCCAGTTCTGGTAATCGCGCAGTTCGGGGAACTCGGCGTTTATCGCGACGTAGTACTGGTCCGATGGGGAGATTGCCATCGCGGTCAAACCCGGCTTGGCAGCGATTGCTTCCTTCAGGTCCGCGACTGCGGAGTCGTAGGCTTCGCGGTCGGCCTGGGTTGCGTCGGTATCGACGTCGGCGCCGAGTTCGGTGGCCAAGCTCTCGTAATCCTGCAGCGTCTCGGACGACGGCTTCTGCGCGGAGACCGCGAGGAACGGTGCAACCTGCTCGAGGTTCTCGGCCAGATCGGAGCTTTCCAGACCGAGGCCACCGTAGGCGTCCCCGGCGTACCAGCCGGTGATGATGACATCGGGCCTGAGGGCTGCGACCTGTTCGACGTCGATGTCGCCGTAGGCCTGTCCCACGCTTTCGATGCCATCGAGATCGAGGCCACGAAGCGGAATCGACGACTCGAAGGAGCTCCCTCCCCAGATACCGACCGGCTTGATGCCCAGCGGGATCAACGCTGCCGCGGCCTGTTCACTGGCCACGATGCGTGACGGGACCGCGTCGAGTTCGACGGTTTCTCCGCGGCCGTCCACGAAGCTGAAACCGGACTCCGAGGTGGCACCGTTCGACTCCGCCGGCCCATCGTCGGACGAGGAGCATCCGCTCAATGCTGTGACACCCACCAACGAGAGCACTGCGAAAGCCGTGGCCACTGTGTGCCGAGAGGCGGGCGCTCGCATCGGTGAGATTCTGAAGATCCGCATACTTTCCCCATCGTCGAAGTTAGGCAAACGTTGCCTATGTTGGAGACTAGTCAACCCGACGAGGGTTCGGTGTAGTTGGTTCGCCTCAGCCGGTCCGGTCAATCGGCCGGGGCCCCGACGGATGACGCTTCCGGTGCAGACGGGATCCAGGGCTTCAGAGGTTGCACCAAGGTCGCCGAACAGGACGACGCGAACCAGCAACAAGTGGCGGAGCTGACCTCCCACATTGCGGCGCTGCGAGACGAACTCGCGTTGCGTCCCGACAGGCGATGTTCGGCGGTGTCTTCAACACCCGATGGCAAAGCGTAGACAGAAAACCGCCGATCGAATTCGAACCATTCTCGGATGCCGGGTGCCGCTCCACTGAGCGGGGTTTCGGCTGCTCGGACGGAGACGCCGTTCAGTCCAACAGCTCCGGGTGCTGCGCAACGATTCGGTCGTACATCGGCTGGAACTGGAACCACCCCGCGTACTCGAGACCCACCTGGTTGTACGTCAGCTTCGCCGTCACGTCATCCAACGGTTTCGGTTCACCCGCCGCCATGGCGATGAGCTGCGCCTGACTGGACCGCTCCATTGTGATGAACCACCATGCCGCGGAGTCCACGGTCCGACCGACCGTCAGCAGACCGTGGTTCGACAGCACAATCGCCTTGCGCTGACCGAGCGCCGCACCAATTCTCCTGCCCTCCTCCAACTCTGCAACGACACCCGTGTAGTCGTCGAACACGGCGTGGTCGTCGTAGAACGCGCAGGCGTCCTGAGTCAGAGGTGCCAGCCCCATCCGCAAACTCGACAGCGCCTTGCCGTACAACGAATGTGCGTGAGCGGCCGCAACCACGTCCGGTCGAGCCGCGTGCACCTGGGAGTGGATGACGAAAGCGGCACGGTTGACCGGACGATTGCCTTCGACGATCTGACCCTCGTGATCGACCAGGATCAGATCGCTCGATTTGATCATGCTGAAATGCATACCGAAGGGGTTGACCCAGAAGTGGTCTGTCTTCTCTGGGTCCCGAGCGGTGATATGCCCCGCCACGCCTTCGTCGAAGCCGCACTGACTGAAGAGCCGGAAAGCGGCCGCCAGTCGTTGCTTTCGGTGCTGCCGTTCGTCGTCGACCGACTCGAAAACCGGCGGAGCGGGTACGTCGATTCCTGGGCGGGTCTGTGCCAATTCGGACATCGTGCTCCCTCGAGTCGCAGGTGTCGTTTCCGCGCACGACCTCGGGGCATGGGTCTACGCGTAGCGGACGATCCGCATGACAGACCTGGCAGCTGGACATCACTGCTCGGTCCTGCTTCAGTTCTACACCCGCGAGTCGCACCTCGAATCACGAAAGCCCATATGCAAATCGATGTGCTTCTTGCTGTCGCTGAAGTGGTGGCATTCGCGACTACTCGTAGCTTCTCGGTCGCAGTGTCATCGACCGTCCACCACGCGGAGTTGTCCGAACGGTTCGTTGCACCACCTGCAGCGGGCGTCGACGTAGTCGTGGCCGTCTTCACGTTCGCACTCATCCACCGCGCACCCGCTGCCGCACGAGAGCATCTGGCCACACCGGCAGCGCTCGCCGTCGCACCCCGGGTGGTGTAGCGGCCCCCGGCGGGGTGCCGCAGTCGTGACACTTTCTTCTCCCGTTGGGTATCCGGCTGGGCCGCCAAGTGCAACCCACCGAATCGAGCATTTCCAGATCGCACGCCATGCAGATCGCCATGCCGTGCAGAGTCGCACAGGGCACCGACAGCAAAGGCTTCTCGTGCTCGACATTCTCGACATCTCGGCAAGCTCACACCCATCGAGATCCAGAGGAATCATCGACACTGACCGTTCTACCCATGCAGTCTGTCGTGCTCGGAGTCCAGAGCGATCGAACGACGACGATCGCAGTGCAATCCCCTACTGACGGCGATCGAGCAGGTAAGTCACGGCAACACCTGCGACCAGCCCCCAGAACGGCGCGCCGAGTCCTGCGACATCGATACCGGAAATGGTGACCAGCAAGGTGATCAGGGGCGCGAGCACCGGCCGGCCGGTCGAGTCCGAGAACGCGGCAGTGAACGCACCGCGCAGTGCCTCGAGCATGGCCAGACCTGCGAGAGCGGCGATAAACGTTGCGGGTACCACGGCAAGACCGCGCACCAGCAGCGGCGCGAGTACACCCACGACGATGGCCAATGCGCCGCAGGTCATTCCGGCGGTGTACTGCCGCGATCGGTCACCCACAGCAACGAGCAAGGCATTGGTCGGGCCGGCAAGACACGTCGACACCGCACCGAGCGGCGCCACGAGAAGCGACCAGATCCCGCAGGCGATGGTAACGACGGTCATCGGGGGCCGATGGCCCGCAGCGTTCAATACTGCAGCACCCTGACCGTTCTGAACCGCGACCACGGTGATGGCGAGCGGTATCACCAACTGCGCCATTGCTGCACCACTGAACGCCGGCGCGACGAGTTCCGGTAAGCCGATCAAGGGTAGGTCTGCCGCAGGACCGCTCACTCGGGTGAATCCGCCGGTGACCGCGAGAGCACCGAGACCGGCAACCAGAGCCGCCAGGACAGGAGGCACCCGTTTCGACCACGTCTCGGAGCGGGTCAACGCCAACCACGCCACGACCATGGTGCCGGCGACGAGTACGTCGGCCGAAACAGACTGCACCAGCCCGGTTCCGAACGACAGGAACGCGCCGGCCACCATCGCCATCACGACGCTGTGCGGCAGGAATGCCATCAGTTTCGTGACCACCCCGGTGGCTCCGAGAACGATGACGAGGACTCCGGTGGCGAGGTAGGCCCCCACGACTTCCGGCCAGGTCAGCGAGGCCAATGATTGACCGACCAGAACGGTGCCCGGAATGGTCCAGAAAAAGCTGAGCGGCATCCGGTACACCCAGCTTGCTACGACGGTCAGGATGCCGTTGAGTACGAACACTCCGAATACCCACGACGCAGTCTGCGCGGCGGTGAGTGAGCCGGCTGCCGAAGCGCCCATGATCACCGCAACGGGACCGGTCGCGCTGAAGAGCACACCGGTGGCCCCCGCGCCCACGTACTGCCCGCCGAAGTCGGCGCGCAAAGCACGCAGACTCGGCGGGCGACGCTCCGGAAGCTCGCTCGAGGTGAGACGCTCGAAAGTATTGGTCATTCAGCCACTTTCACTGCCTCGCTGGGTACTGGATCGGATCGGCGCAGGGCCCGCACGGCCGGAACCGCGGTGGTGACGAGAGCGCCGAGCAGCGCCACGACGGCAAAGATATAGAACGCGGTGGACGACGCGATGCCGGCCCCGAGCAGAATTCCGCCGAGCAGCGGCCCGAGGATGCCGCCGAGCCGGCCGAATCCGGCGCACCACGCAACACCTGCCGCGCGGGCGGTGGTGGGATAGTAGTTCGAGACGAATCCGTAGATCAACACCTGAGTACCGATGGCACCGATGCCGGCACCGGCCACGGCGACGAGCAGGACGCCGAGGGGGAAGTTCAGGGTCAGCAGAACCAACGACAGTGCCGCAAGGCAGAAGGTGACCGCGATGACGCGTTGGGGTCCGGTGCGGTCGGCGACACGGGATGCGATCAGCCCGCCGATGATGGCACCGCCATTGAGCACCAACAGGAATGACAGTGAGCCCTTGGCGTTGTAACCCGCCTCGGACATGATCTGCGGCAGCCAGGTGTTGAGGCCGTAGGTCAGCAGTAGGCCGGAGAAGCTCATCAGTCCGAGGAGAGCCGTCGGGCGAAGCAGCGGCTTGCGGGCGAGTGCTGCGAATCCGACGCGATCGCCGGCGACAACGGGCTCGGCCTCGGGCATCGGAATGCCGGTCCGAGCGCAGATCTCCTGTGCATCGGCGATGCGTCCGTGCGCCAACAGCCACCGCGGTGACTCCGGCATCCGAAGCAGCGCCAGCGGCAACAGCACGAACAGCGGGAGTGCGCCGATCCAGAACAGGCCGCGCCAGCCGATCGAATCCTGCAGGGTGATCGCGGCCAGGGACGCCAGCACACCGCCGGCCGGAATGCCGCTGTAGACGATGGCGTTGAACAGGTTTCGCCGTCCGGGTGGTGCGAATTCGGCGATCATGGCACCGACGGTGGCGACGAGTCCGCCGACTCCGATGCCCGTCAGGAACCGAAGTATGCCGAACATGGTGATGTTCTGTGCGAGTGCGGTCGCCCCCATTCCGAGCGAGAACCAGACGATGCACGTCAACATCGTTCTGCGACGGCCGATCCGATCTCCGAAGGCTCCGGCCGTCAACGCGCCGACCATGACTCCGATCAGAGCGTAGGAACCGAGCGCGCCTGCAGTCTCCGGATCCAGTGCTCCGAGTTGGGCGGAATCGGCGAGCAGGGTCGGTAGTACGGTGCCGTAGACGACGAGGTCGTAGCCGTCGAAAACGATTGCCGCCGTCGACAGTGCGACGATCCACAGCACGCTTCGGCGGTGTCGTTCGCTTGCCCAACTGGTGTTGGCGGTGGAGTCCGGTGCAGTCATCGGGTGTCCTTTTCGGTCAGGGAGTACCGCATGGAAGCTGAATCGGCGCTGATGGCCGAGCGGGTGGGATAACTGTCCCAATCTGTGCGCCATGTCACACCAGGGCTTTGCCTAGTGCTTACCTCGACATTGCGAAACTTGTTGTGCTCCAATCATGTTGTCGAGGATTCGTCGGTCGGACGGGCAGCGGCCAATTCGGCCCTGGAACGGATGCCCATCTTGGCGTACACGCGGGTGAGATGGAACTGAACAGTCTTGACCGACAGGAACAATTCGGCGGCGACCTCGCGATTCGTCATTCCGGTGGCGACCAGGCTCGAGACGGCGTCCTCCTGGGGGGTCAATGCATCGTGAGCTCTGTCCTTCAGAACGGCGTGTACGCCACCGGCTTTGAGTTCACGGTCGCACCGTCGTACGTACGTGGTGGCACCCAATGCCAGATAGCCCTCGCGTGCCGCGCTGACCACGGCATCGGCCTCGCGTCGTTTCCCGGCTCTGCGCAGGGTCTGCCCATAGGCATAGTTGACTCGGGCGCGGTCGTACATCAGGGGCAGCGGTGCCAACGAGGCCAAGGCGTCCTCGAATGATGCTCGGGCAGAATCGAGATCACCCATTGCGCCGTGCAGTCGGCCACGAGCACAGGCAAGGCGGGCGTGTGCGGAGCGATGACCACGATCACGCACTCTGGCCTCGTGTGGAATCAGAAATTCGTGCGCCTCGTCGAGTCGGCCCTCGACAATCAACGCATTGGCGTACACATCGGGCCACGCCCAGAAACCGGGTTCGGATACGTCGAACTGAGCCCACTGCTCGGTCAACGGGGCAAGGGCGCGCAGAACCCCGGCATAGTCGGCTCGAGCCTCAGCGATGGCCGCACGACCGAGAGCCGATGGCACCCTCATGATTTCGTAGTCACGTGCGCCGGAATCACCGCGGTGTGCGCTGGTTGCGGCGGCCACCCAGTCTCCGCGGAGCGCGTGGATCTGAGTCGCGGTCCACTGGAGCAGCGGAACGATCAATGCGGCACCGGAACGGTCGGCCAGGTCGGAACCAGCTCCCACCAACCGAAGCGCCGCATCCCACTCGCCGGTGACGAAATAGATGCGCGCCAGCCAACCGTGAGCCCACAACGAGATTCGCGTCGAACCGCCGAGGAAGTCGGTGGGTGCTGCGGCTTCGAGTTCCGAGCGTGCGAGATCGATGTGGTCCGTTGCGAAGTGGAGCCAGCCCGCACCCATCTGCACCCGTTGTCCGACGGCCCCGGTACTGGCGTGACCCCACAGGTCTCGGTAGCTGCTCAGCGCTTCCGCGACACGCCCCGTGCCCGCCAGACCGAGGCCTCGAATGGACTGCGCCTCCACCGCGGTTGCGTGGTCGGCTCCGACGAGTTCGACTGCGCGATCGGCCCACAGCACGAGGTTGGCGCCGTCGCAGCGCGCCAAATTGTGCAGTACCTGCCGATGACAGATCACAGCGGCCACCTCGGGGTCGTGCCGCGTCCGTACCAGTTGCCATGCCCGGGTGAGTCGAGCTTCGGCCTCGTTGGGGCGCCCGCGCAGGATGGCCAGATAGCCGAGTACGGCATTGCGCGTGGGGGTTTCGCGGAGACTTTCGATCTCGGCGATGTAGTCCGACGCCGTCCGCATGTCACCGGCGCCGATGAGGGCGTCCACCGCGCGAACGAGCCGATCCTCGCGCGCATGCGGTTCCTGGGTCGATCGACTCGACAGAAGGTACAGCCTTGCCGCCGTGGCCCATTCGCCGATTCCTGCACGTGTCGCTGCGAGTGCGTCCAAGCGGTCCGAGACCAGTGGATCGGGCAGTGGCGACGCGTGGACCAGGTGCGCCAGCTGATCGGCCGGATCGGCCTCGGCTGCTGCAGCGGCTCGATGCACCTGCGCGCGCTCGACCCTGCCCATCGTCGCGAGCACCGCGGCGCGGATCGTTGGATCGTGAACCTCGAGGATGGTCGCCGCGGAGCTGCGTCGGACGGTCACCAGGGCACATTGTTCGGCGAGATCGACAGCAGGCCAGGGATCGTCGATGCCGGCGACCTCGCACACCGTGGTCAGCGGTCGGCCGTCTTCGAGAACGGTGGCAGCCGAGACCAGACGCCGAGCATCGTCGGTGCAGAGAGCGAGAGCGGTCCGAACGTCTGCTTCCACGAAGGCGGGCGCAGGTAGGTCGGGGCGAACGCCCTTCCATGTCTCGCGCGGCACCTCGTCCAGCAGCGCAACGGCGTGCCGAGGACGTCCGCCGGTGTGACGTGTCAGGTGAGCAGCCGAGGACGGTGACAGGATGATCCCCTGAAGTGCTGCGAGTTCGGCTACGGCCGACACCGTCAGCGACGGTACCGCCACGGACAGGTCGGCAGCGCGATCGAGAACCCGGTGCGACTCGACACAGCCGTCGGGCAAAGGCTTTCGAGTACATACGACCGCGAGTCTCGCGGATCGATGGTGCCGAACGGCGGAGGCGAGGGCACGGAGCGAGTCCGGGTCACAGTCGTGCGCGTCGTCGATCAGCAGGATCGTCACGCCGTCCGTCGACAAAGCGTCGGCGATGCGGTGTCCCCACTCGACCGGGTTCGTCCCATCGATCCGGACTCCCGGGACGAGTTGCATGACGAGGCCGAACGGCACCTGTGTTTCCCACGGCACCGAAGCTGCACGGCGCACGACCGTGTGCTCCCCCTCGCTGCCGACCGTCCGTTCGACTTCACGCAGAATCGACGATGCTCCGATGCCTGCCGGGCCGGTCAGCACTACGAAAGCCGACGTCGTCGCCGAGGCTTCGACCGCCCGAATCAGGACGTCCAGCAGTTCACCGCGGCCGATCAACGGTGAAGGGGACATGACGTCACCGTATCCGTGGTGCGCGAGTGCGTCCGGCGATCGAACCAACACGGTCATGACTCAGCCCGGGTCGCCGCCGGCCACCGGGAGCACGGTGCCGGTGATGTACGACGCCTCGTCGGAGGCGAGGAAGCAGATCGCTGCGGCTTGCTCGTCGAGAGTTCCGTAGCGCTTGAGCAGTGACGACTCCACAGTCTGGTCGACAATCGCCTGGTACCAATCCTTTTCCTGTTCCGTCGACGGCGCGGGCCCACGAGCGACGCGTCGCGGCGGTGCGTCGGTACCACCGGGGGCCGTGGCGACCACTCGAACACCGTGCGGAGCCGCCTCGAGAGCCAGAGTCGCCGTGATGGCGTTGACGCCCCCTTTCGCGGCTGCGTAGGGGACCCGGTGGATGCCGCGGGTGGCGACCGAGGAGACGTTGACGATGGTGCCGGCACCGCGTTCGATCATGTGCGGGATCACCGCGCGGCAGGACCACAGGGTCGGGAACAGCGACCGGGAGATTTCCTTCTCGATCTGCTCCGGCGGGTACTCGGCGAACGGTTTGGCCCAGATGGTGCCGCCGACGACGTGAATGGACACATCGACGCGTCCGTACGCGGTGAGTGCAGCGTCCACCACCGACGAAGCACCCTTCCAGGTTTCTAGGTCGGCGATCACTGGCGTGGCCTCGACATCGTCTTGCCGAAATTCCTCGGTGAGAGATTCGACCAACTCGGACCGGTCGGCCAGAATCAGTGCTCCGCCTTCGGCTCCGATCCGTCGGGCCACGAATTCCCCGATGCCCTGGGCCGCGCCGGTGATCAGCACGACCTTGCCTGCGAATCGACCTGGGCTGACGAACTTGGGTCTCTTGTTCGTCCGGGATTCGTGCATGGCGCGTTTCATCGTCGCCTTCGAACGGTCGGCGTGATCGGCGATCAATGTCCGTGCGCGCTCGCGATCCCCGGCCTCGAACGCGTCGACGATGTCCAAGTGGTCCTGAGCGCAGAGCGGATCGCACCAGGTCGCGTTGCGCAACACGTCCTCCATGGCAGCCTTGACGCCGAGAGCCCGATAGGCCTGCAGCAGATGCTCGTTGCCTGTTTGTGTGAAGAGGTAGTCGTGAAAAGCAGCGTTGGTCTCGGTGTACGCGGCGGCATCGACGAACCGATCGCCGTCGACGTAGCGAGTGGTGGTCTCGGCCAACAGCCGGTATCCGGAGATCTGCTGCGAGGACAGTCGGCCGATCACGAGTTCGAGGGCACCGAGTTCGAGAGCGCGCCTGGCCTCGAACACTGCGTCCGACTCGTGTACCGAGGGATGCTCCTCGCCGATCTCGTACCCCGAACTCGAAGCCGGGGCAGGTTCGGGACTGCGTGCGACGAGCGGCTCGATATCCCGTGAAGGCCAGATGCGCTGCGCTGCAACGGAGTGTGCCTCCGGTGTCTGCAGCAGATCGGCGCTCTCGTCCAATCCGACCCGACCGGCAGTGGACCCGGCCACGGCGATGCGCTGACCGGCGATCTCGCGCAGGGTGTCTGCCTCCTCTGTTGCCGACATGCCGGTGCCGTGCGAGCGCAGAGGCTCCGCCACCCGACTGCCGAACACGGCTCGTCCGAAGATGCTCCTGCCATCGACAGCGGGTTCGAGGTCGGCCGATGCCGCAGGTATGACGTCGGCATCGGCTGTGCCGACTGCCGCGTCGATGGTCGATGTCCGGTCGTCGTTCGCCAGAACCGCTGTTGCAGAATCGGTGTCGTCGTCGAGACTCTCCTTCGCAGCTGCCGAGGACGGCGCGAACTTCTCGTAGTAGAAGCCGGTCGGTTCGATGCCTGCCTCGGTGAAGTGCGTTCGGACGGCCTCCACCATGGGAGGCGGCCCACACAGGTACACCGCGACATCGCCGCTGTTGAGATGCGCTTCGGTCAACAGAGCAGTGACGTATCCTTTGTTGGCAGCGGTGGTAGAGGGGTCCGAAACACAGTGATCCCACGTGAATCCATCCAATGTCGAGGCCAAGCCAGCGAGCTCGTCCAGCTGGACGACATCGTCGTCGGTGCTGGCGCCGTACACGAGATGCACGGAACGAGAGCTCGATTCGGCCGCCATCGTACGCAGAATCGACAGGATGGGAGCCAATCCGGTGCCGCCGGCCAACAGCAGCGCAGGTCGCTGAGCCTCGCGCAGAAAGAAACTGCCGTGTGGGCCGGTGAACGAGATCTTGTCGCCCACGGCCGCGGTGTCGCTCAGGTAGGTGGACATCAGTCCGCCCGGGGTGAGCTTGACCAGAAACTCCAACTCCTCCGATCCGGAGACGCAACTGAAGGAGTAGGACCGGGTTTCCTCTGAGCCGGGGACGGTGATGTTGACGTACTGACCGGGGAGGAAGGCGAGCGTGCCAGCTGCCGGTGCCTCGACAGCGAGCCTGACCGTCGTGGGAGAGAGTTTCTCCACGGCGGCCACGACCGTGTCATGCGTCGCCGCTTGGGTTTTGGCCACCGCCGAGGTGCTGGCAATCTGCAGCACCAGATCGGAAGTGGGCTTCATGCTGCAGGGCAGACAGTAGCCCTCGTCCGATTCCGACTGCGAGAGCGCGTCGTCGAGGTAGGTACCGCCGTCGTACTCACCGGATTCGCACAGCGCCTTGCAGGTGCCGCAGGCACCGTCCCGGCAGTCGAGAGGAATGTTGATCCGCGATCGGTAGGCGGCGTCGGCGACGGTCTGTTCATCCTCGCAGGTGATGAAGCGGGTGACGCCGTCCTCGAAGGACAGTGCGACGGAATGACTCACGATGGAACTCCTCGGGATTACGGCCGGTCGATCAGAAGTGATAGATGTCGACGACGTGGTGGATGTAGTCGTTCTTCAGCACCACGGTCTTGCGCCGGATGAGTGGCGAGTCGCCGGAGAAGTCGATCGTGTAGAACGAGGTTCCGTAGTACGGATCGATGGTCTTGTAGCGGAAGTACATCGTGTGCCAATTGAATCGCACGTCGACGATATCTCCCCGACGCTCGATCACCTCGACGTTGCTGATGTTGTGACTGGTTCTAGGCTCCGGTATCGATGTGGCACTGGACCGTTCGGTCCGGATGCGGAACACGCGGTCTTCCAGCCCACCTTTGTTCTCGTAGTAGATCAGCGAGATGTCGGTCTGGGGATCCTCGGTGAGCAAGTCGTTGTCGTCCCAGCAGGGCATCCAGTATTCGACGTCGTCCGCGTAGCACGTGAGCCACTTCTCGAACTCGCGATCGTCGAGGTAGCGCGCTTCGCGGTAGAGGAACTGCTCGATGGACGTCTGGGTGATCAGGCGCGACGAGGCAGCCTGTGCGGCGTCGGTGTTGTCGACGGTGGCAGTCATGTCAGACCCCCTGTGCTGCAACGGGTGCGGAGTCGGCTGCGCGCTGCTTGTCGAGGGCAGCGAGCAGGGTCTTGCGCCAGTAGCCGTGTTGGACGGGGAACAGGCCCTCGTCTTCGTTCTTGACGCCTGCAGATATGACACCGGGCATATCCAGTGCCTCGGCGACCGGGTCGGGGCCGGTGAGCCAGTGCTCCGCGCCGCGGCTCATGTCGTTCCACGGCGCATTGGTTGCCTGGAACGTCAGCTGGCACGAGCGGAACTCTTCCAGGTCATCGGGTGTCGCCATGCCGGAAGCGTTGAAGAAGTCCTCGTACTGCCGGATCCGATGTGCCCGAGCCTCTTTGCTCTCACCCTTGGGTGCGATGCAGTAGATGGTGACCTCGGTCTTGTTCGGCGCGATCGGCCGGAAGTGCCGGATCTGCGTGCTGAACTGATCCATCAGGTAGACGTTCGGGTACAGGCACAGGTTGCGTGAACCCTTCACCATGAATTCGCCCTTGGCGTCGCCGAACTTCTCCTTCAGTGCGTCCATCTGGTCCCACAGCGGGCGGTCCTGGGGGTTTGCCGCCCAGGTCCACAGGCAGAGATGGCCGTTGGGGTACGACCAGTAGCCGCCGCCCGACTTGCCCCAGCCGCCGGCGTCGAGCGCCTTGGTGGTGTTCTTGGATTCGCCGTTGTTTCGGCGCGAGGTGGTCGCGGCGTAGTTCCAGTGCACGGCACTGACGTGATAGCCGTCGGCCCCGTTCTCCGCCTGCACTTTCCAGTTTCCGTCGAAGGTGTACGACGAGGATCCGCGCAGAACTTCGAGTCCGTCGGGAGACTGGTCGACGAGCATATCGATGACCTTCGTCGTGTCACCGAGATGCTCGGCGAGGGTCGAGACGTCGTCGTTCAGGCTCGCGAAGAGGAAGCCGCGGTAGCTCTCGAAACGGGGGACCTTGGTGAGGTTGTGCGATCCGTCGACGTCGAATGTGTCGGGGTAGCCGGCACCGTCGGGGTCCTTGACCTTGAGCAACGTGCCGTCGTTGCGGAACGTCCAACCGTGGAACGGACAGGTGAGCGTGGTGCGGTTGTCGGTTTTGCGTCGGCACAGCATCGCACCGCGGTGCGCGCAGGCGTTGATGAGGCAGTGCAGCTCGCCGTCCTTGTCCCGGGTGATGACAACGGGCTGTCGCCCCATGTGCACCGTGAAGTAGTCGCCGTTGTTCGGGAGCTGACTCTCGTGGGCGAGGTATATCCAGTTGCCCTCGAAGATGTGCTTCATCTCGAGCTCGAAGACCTCCTCGTCGGTGAAGATGCTCCGATTGGCGCGGTAGATGCCGGCAGCGACGTCGTCGATCACCGCTCCGTCGATCGTGTTCTGTACGTGATCCAGCATGTCGGTCATATCGGGTTCCTCCAGGCGCTTCGAGTTCGATTACAAGCGACTGTGTCAGGGAGTGGCTGTCGTCACACCAGGGCTTTGCCTAGGCCCAACCTGGGTGACCATTGATCGCTGTCACTTATCAATCAGCGCAAAATAGGTCTTTGTCAACGATGGATTGCAGCCCTACTGTGGTCAGGGTCACCCCACCACGCACAGAAAGGTTCGGTCATGGAACTTCGGCACCTGTACCACTTCGTGGCCGTGGCCGAGACTCGGCACTTCGGCCAAGCCGCTGCGCGGCTGCATCTGGCTCAGCCGGCGTTGTCTCAATCGGTTCGCCAGTTGGAGGCCGAGCTGGGTGTGACACTGCTGGCCAGAACGACCCGTCAGGTGAGCCTGACTCCGGCAGGCGAGTTCTTCTATCGAGAGACACTTCGCAACCTGGACAATCTGGAGCAAAGCGCGCGAGGAGTGCGCAGGATCGCCGATGGCCGATACGGGTTGGTACGCATCGGCTTCACCGGTACTGCGGCCTTCGATCAACTGCCTCCGATAGCGCGTGCGATCAAGCAGAGACTCCCCGGTATCGCCCTGGAAATTCACGGTGACCTGCTCACCCCCGCGCAGGTGGACGGTCTTCGCTCGGAACATCTGGCCGTTGCGGTTCTGCGGCCACCTGTCGCGGGCGACGATCTCGTGCTGCGGAAGATCACCACCGAATCGTTGGTGCTCGCACTGCCCGTCGATCACCGATTCTCCACCGAACCGGCGCTCGACGTCGCCGACCTCGCGTACGAGGACTTCGTCATGTACGCCGACACGCATTCGGTGGTTAACGAAGCTGTGGTGACGAGCTGTCGCGCCGCGGGCTTCAGCCCGAGGCGCGAACACGAGGCCCCGGACACCTCGGTGCTGCTCGCGCTCGTCGCGGCCGGGTTGGGCGTTGCGTTGGTTCCCGAATCCGTCCGCGCCCTGCAGTTGACCGGCGTCGTGTTCCGCGATATCGCCGGCGCGAGCACTATCGATCTGGCGTTGGCCTGGTGCCGAGATCGGCCGTCGGCGCTCGTCGATGCGCTCGTCGGTGCCCTCGAGGACGCAGGAGTGCTCCCTCGGCTCGAACCATCCGTTCCGTCTGCTCAGCTGAAGGACATGTCATGAAGATCGTCGCAGTCGATGCGATCCCCTACTCGATCCCGTACCGAAAGCCGCTGAAGTTCGCCAGCGGCGAGGTCAGCGCGGCCGAGCACGTACTCGTTCGGGTACATACCGACGACGGCATCGTCGGTGTCGCCGACGCTCCACCGCGTCCGTTCACCTACGGGGAGACGCAGCGCGGGGTGGTGGCGGTGATCGAGACGCTGTTCGCGCCGGCCGTCATCGGCCTTCCGCTCACGTCCCGTGAGATGGTCAACGCGAAACTTGCTCGTACAGTCGGTAATCCGGTGGCAAAGTCGGCAGTGGACATGGCGATCTGGGATGCCCTCGGGCAGACTCTGGACCTACCGGTCACCGAACTTCTCGGCGGCTACACCGACCGCATGAGGGTGAGCCACATGCTCGGATTCGATTCGCCCGCAGCAATGGTGGACGAAGCGACCAGAATGCGCGAGACGTACGGAATCGAGGTCTTCAAGGTCAAGGTCGGCCGTCGTCCCGTCGATCTGGACACCGCCGTCGTACGCGCTCTCAGAGAAGGACTGGGCGACAGCGCCGAACTCTACGTCGACGGCAACCGCGGGTGGACCGCAGCAGAGTCTGCACGTGCCATGAAGGACATGGCCGACCTGGGGCTGACGCTGGCCGAGGAATTGTGCCCCGCCGACGACGTACTCGGTCGCCGCTGGCTCGTCCAACAACTCGACATCCCCTTCGTGGCAGACGAATCCGCGACCACCCCGGCCGAGGTCACCCGAGAGATTCTCGGTGGTTCCGCAACCGCGGTGAGCATCAAGACTGCGCGCACCGGATTCACGACGTCCCAGCGGATCCACCATCTGTGCGAGGGACTCGGCGTAGACGTGGTGATGGGGAACCAGATCGACGGCCAACTCGGCACGGCCTGCACCGTCGCCTTCGGTGCTGCCTTCGACCTCACTTCACGCCGCGCCGGGGAACTCTCGAACTTCCTCGACATGAGCGACGACCTCCTGACCGAGAGCCTCGTCATCCGCGACGGCGAACTGCACGTACTGCCCGGCTCCGGCCTCGGCGTCCGTATCGATCCCGACAAACTCGCGAAGTACCGAACCGACCACTGATCTTCAGCCCCGAAGAGCACAACTTTCACCCAAGGAGTTCTCCATGAGCATCGACCACGCCCCCTCGACAGACTCGGCCACCGAAGTGGCCACCGCGGCCGCGTCGGGCGCGAACGCCACCGAGCGTTTCACGTCCGACAAGCAGGCAGCCGCGAACACCCCGCCCGAGCGCGTCAGTGCGCTTGCTCGTCAGGTCATTTCGGCAGTCCACGACACCATCCGTGAGCACAAGGTCACCTACGACGAGTACAACGCACTCAAGGCATGGCTGATCAACGTCGGTCAGACCGGCGAGTGGCCACTGTTCCTCGACGTCTGGGTAGAACACGTCGTCGAAGAAGTTGCCGGTGAAACCCGCGAGGGCAGCAAGGGCACCATCGAGGGCCCGTACTACGTCCCTAACGCGCCCGAGCTCGGATCCGCAGCAATCCTGCCCACCCGCGACGGCGAGCAGGGCACACCGCTGTTGTTCCAAGGTCAGATCACGAGCGTCGACGGCAGCCCGCTGCCGCACGCGGTCATCGAAATCTGGCACGCCGACTCGGACGGCTTCTACTCGCAGTTCGCCCCTGGCATCCCCGAGTGGAACCTCCGCGGCACGGTCACCGCGGACGATCAGGGCCAGTTCTGGATTCACACGATGAAGCCTGCGCCGTACCAGATCCCGACGGACGGTGCCTGCGGCAACCTCATCTCCGCGGCCGGCTGGCACCCGTGGCGTCCAGCACACCTGCACCTCAAGGTTGCGGCTGCCGGACATCAGCAGATCACCACGCAGCTCTACTTCCCCGGCGACGCGCACAACGACGACGACGTGGCCAACGCCGTCAAGCCCGAACTCATCCTCGATCCTCGTGAGGTCGACGGCGGCCAAGAAGTGACGTACAACTTCGTACTCGACAAGGCCTGATACACATGCTCTTTGCAGTGAAAATGGACGTCGCGCTGCCGCAGGACCTCGATGCGGACGTACGAACCGACACTCTCGCCAGAGAGAAGGCGTACTCGCAGCAGCTGCAGCGCGACGGTGAATGGGTGAGTATCTGGCGCATCGTCGGCCAGTACTCCAACCTCAGCATCTTCGACGTGCGCGACAACGAGCGGCTCCACGAGATTCTCTGGAATCTGCCGCTGTTTCCGTACATGAGGATCGATGTGAGCCCGCTGGCCCAGCACCCGTCGGACATTTCTGCGGTGTGAGACGACCCCGGACGCCGAGTCAGGACCTCGCCGGACCCTCTGTTCCAGCGATTCCGACACAGCGGGAAGAGGTATGTGTTCTCGCCGCACTCGAACGAAAAAGGCGGCTCCGAATTTCTTCGGAGCCGCCTTCCAAATGCAATCTGTCGGGCTGACAGGATTTGAACCTGCGACCACTTGACCCCCAGCTAGATCGACTAACTCTCGATGGCCCCACCCGGACCCACCACATAGCGCTGAGCAGGCGTTATCGTCCGATGTATGGCAACGATTCCTAAAGTAGTGCGATGAGATTCCCTTCGCCGATCTTGGCGTGACGAAGATCGAGGTTCATCTTCAGGAATGGGCTGTCGACAGCCCGCATCAACGCGAGAGTGTCCGCGGCCTTGGCGAAAGGCGTCCCCGGATGGTCGACGGCGGCATTGAGATTCTCCAGCGTGAACACACGTCCCGCTTGTTCACCCAGTGCCGCGATCGAGCGCAGCGTCTGTACTGCGGTCGGCCACATCGTCGGCGTCACGACCTCCGCCGGGCGCACCACCCCGGACCTACGAGGCCGGCAGCCACGGCCGTCGAGATGTCCGCGACGGACCCTTCGGTGGGCGTACTGCGCGGTCGAAAACCTACCGGAGTTCACAGACATTCGTGCAGCGTCAGAACGTTGCTGAATTGATGTCTTCGACCAGCCGGGCCGGATAATGCAATCCGCATTGCACCGTTATCCGACGGCACATGGTTCTGAAGGGTCATCGAGAGTTCGAGATTCGTTGCATGAAGATCCGTTCGGCGAGAATGCTCCGACCCGTGGCACAGGCCTCGCACACAATCCCAACGAGCGATGTCATCGTGGTCGAACATCTGCCCGCCTGGCTTGCGTGCGACGAGCCAATGAAGGACGCAGGTATGCGTCGAACGTTTGATATCAGCCTCGATCACTCGTTCCGAATTTCCGAGCCGTTGCCCTCGGTGGTGTTCCAATCCGATTGGAGTCCAGTGTCAGCGACGCTCGCCCAGCAGTGCGCTCAGTGCGGGTCCGACGGCGCGGTAGGTGTCGATCGTTCGAATTCGACCGTGTCCGATTCGCGCGAGATCGCGACCGAGGTCGACGTCGTTCTCTCCAGACGTGTCCAGGAGAACGTCGAGGCGCGGAATCCTGGACGCGGTGAGGCGCGGATCGGGGCCGGCGTTGTGCACGCAATCAGACAGGAGTAGTACCCGCGAGTCGGGGACGGAGACGGTGCGTAACAAGCCGACCGCGGTTTCCAGTGCGAACTGGACGTTGGTCAGCCCCTGTGCCGGGATGCGGAGAACGGTGTCGAGAATTCCGAGCGGTGTTTTCGGGTCTCCGAAACGGGTGAGTACGGCCGCATCGGACCAAAATGCGACGACGGCCAGGTTGTCCCGGGTCATCTCGCCGGCAAGCGCGCCGACGGTTGCAGCCGCCGTCCGTACCCGTTCGCCTTTCATCGACCCAGAAATATCGACGACCAGCACGATGGAACGCTTGGTGTGCAGGCGTTCTCGGACGACGATGTCGTCGTCCTCGGGTATCGGATTGGCTGCCAACACGTCGAGCGTGTGGTCGAGATCGACCTCGTCGCTGCCGCCGCGGTAGCGCAGCGACGTCAGTTCGCCGACGCCGCGTCGCGCGCGAATGTCGAGGCGCGGACGTCGAACCGACAGGCGGGCAGCGATCGTGCGCGCGCGGGCTCGTGTCGCTGCGTCGGCGGCAGACTCCTCGTCGGTAGCGTCCTTCAACGGAATCGTTTCGGCCGACTCCTCGGTGATTCCCGGGGCAGACGGGTTGTTTTCGCCTGACGCCTTACCCGGCCTGCTGCGGCCCTGTGCTGTCAAGACCGCCCCGTTGCCACCACCGGGACGAAACAGCGACGGTGGCGTGGTCAGCTGTTTTGGCCTGCGTCGCAACGGTTTCAGCGTCCGCGAGGTGATGCGCGTTCCGGGCTTGCCTACCGGCGAGTCGGCGTCGACGGCTCTTCAACCGGGGGCGGCCGCGGCGGGGCGGAGAACGAAGTAATCCTGCCAGATGGTGAACAGGATCATTTCCGGTGTGGCGTCCGATGTCTCGTCGACGTGGATGCGCCCGGACAGTGCCACGTACATCGCATCGAGCATCGACTGCTGATAGTCCTCGGGCAAGTTGCGGGGCGGATCGACATCGGAGTCCACGGGAATCGTCACCTCCCGTAGATCAGCGAGCTGCTGGGCGACGAGCGTGAGATCGATCGCCCCGCGTACGCTGCTGCCCTGGATGATGTCCTCATGTTCCCGGGTCATCCGCGTTATCGCCACCGCGTCTGCGACGAGGCGGAACGAGTCCGATTCTGTTCGGAGAGCAACAATTCCGCGTTCGGCCTCGGCATCCTGGTACCCGATGGCAAGGCGACACAGCCGGTCGTGGACGCTCGTGGAAAGACGAGTTGTGCCGACGTTGTCGTACGGGTTCATCGACGCTACGACGCGGAACGTCGGGAGTGCGTGGACCGTCCCCACTCGGGGGATCGCGATACGTCGTTCCGCCATCGCGGTGAGCAGCGTGTTGAGGGTGTCTTCGGGTGCGCGGTTGAACTCTTCGATGTAGAGAAATCCGCCAGTCCGCATCGCCTCGATCAGCGGGCCCGGCACGAAGTTGTCCTCACTGTAATCCTCGCGCAGTACGCGAGCGGGGTTGTGATGTCCGACAATTCGCGCAGGCGTCAGATCGGCGTTGCCCTCGACGAAGAGCAGCGGGATATTCCATTCGGCCGTTATCGCGCCGAGCAGAGTGCTTTTGCTGGTGCCGGGCGGGCCCTCGATGAGGAGGTCTCGACCGGCCGCGACTGCCGCCAGAAGCAGGTCGAGTTCACGATCACGACCGACGACGCGCGCCGCGATTCGCTGCCGTACCTCACCGATCGACAATGTTGCGCTCATTTGATCGTGTACCCCGCATCCACGGGAAGTGTCGCGCCGGTGATGTAGCGGGCGTCGTCCGAGACGAGGAAGGCGATCGCGTTGGATATGTCGATCGCTTCCACCCACGGAATCGGTAGGACATTCGTCGTCGCGAAGATTGCTTCTGCCTTCTCGCGAGTCGGATTCGGATCGTCCGGAAGAAACAGCCCCCAGGTTTTTTGGTTCTGAATCATAACCGTATCGACGCCGGTCGGATGGACGGTGTTCACGCGAATGCTGTACTGCCCGAACTCGTTCGCCAGCGCGCGCATGATGCCGACGACCCCGTGCTTGGTGGCGGTGTAGTGCACCGTGTTGGGCGTTCCTTTGAGACCTGCCGTCGAACTGGTCAATACGATCGAACCGCCGCGACCGCCGGAGATGAGATGCGGTAGCGCGGCACGGCATGTGTTCCACACACCCGTCAGATTGACGTCGATCATGTTCTGCCAGGCATCGTCGGTGATATCGAGAGCCGGTGCGATCTCGAAGACGCCGGCGTTGCCGAGGACGATGTCGAGGCGACCGAGTTCGGCGACGCCGCCGTCGACGGCCCTGCGCAATGCTGCGGAGTCCCGAACGTCGGCCTTGGTGGCGACGATGCGGCGGTCGAGCGCCTCGACCTGCCTCACCGTCTCGGCAAGGTCGGCTTCCGTTGCGGGCGGATACATTTCGATGGTGTCGACCACATCGCACAGATCGACGGCGATGATGTCGGCACCTTCCTGTGCGAGCCGCAGCGCGTGGCTGCGGCCCTGACTTCGCGCGGCACCGGTGATGAAGGCTACTTTTCCGTCGAGCTTTCCCATGATCGATCGGCCTACTTCGCCAGGAAGCCCGCGTCGACCGGCAAGGTGACTCCGGTGACGTACCGGGCGTCGTCCGAAACCAGCCAGGCGATCGCGTTGCTGATGTCGAGTGCTTCGAGCATGGGGACTGGCATCAGGTTTCCGATCATCGAGGCAGCGTCTGCGTTCTCCGTCAGCCACGTCTGCATCACGTCGTTGATCACCATCGGCGTGTTCACGCCCGTCGGATGCACGGTGTTCACGCGAATCGAGTACTGGGCCAGCCAGTTCGCAAAGGTGCGCATGAGCCCGACGACCGCGTGCTTACTGGCGGCGTAGCCGTCGCCTGCGCCGGTGCCGTTGCCGCCCGCGCCCGACAGTCCTTGGGTCGAGCTCGTCAGGACGATCGCACCTCCCTGCCCTTTCTCGATCATGCTCGGCACGCCGACCTGCACCGTGTTCCACACCCCGAACAGGTTGACCTCGACAACGTCGCGGAACGTTGTCGCCTCGCTCACTGCTTTCGCGCCCTGCGGAGCTATACCGGCATTCGCCAGGATGATGTCGATCGGCCCGAGTTCGGCGACGGCACCGTCGACAACGGCTTTGAGTGCGTCGTAATCGCGAACGTCGGCTTCTCTGGCCACTATGCGGCGATCGAGCGCTTCCACCTCCTTCACGGTCTGCGCCAGATCCTCGGATGTGCTCATCGGATACGCGACCGTCTCGATCTGTCGGCAGATATCTATCGCAATGATGTCGGCACCGTCCTGCGCCAGCCTCAGAGCGTGACTACGCCCCTGGCCGCGTGCGGCACCGGTGATGAAGGCTACTTTTCCGTCGAGCTTTCCCATGATCGAACTTCCTTGTTCATCGTCGAAAACATCTCGGGCACAGAACGGTTCGGCAACTGGCCGGGTACGTTCACGGCAGGATGTCCGTTGCGGAGGACATACCTCGAACGTATCCGACAGCGAGTGCAGAAGTGACCGAAATGGTCGAATCCTCGGCTCTGCCCCGGCCGAACACCCGCAATATCCTTGTGAATCACTCTTATTCGACAGGCGCGTGGTTGAAACCGGGCAAGATCATATGACCGGCGTCGACTGGAATCGTCACACCGGTCACGGCGGCGGCGAGGTCCGAGTTGAGATATAGAGCGGTGTTCGCGATCACCTCGGGCGGCATGAACGTGCGCCCCTTCAACGCATGGAAGCTGTAACCACCCGCCATCATGTCCTCTTCGGTCCCGCCCTCGTGACCGGCGAACATGTCCCAGGCACCCTGATGGTCGGTCATGGGGGTCTTGATCGCGCCCGGGTTGATCGAGTTGCATCGAATTCCGTGGGGTGCCAGTTCCAGCGCAATGTTCTTCATCAACCCGATGACGCCGTGCTTCGCCGACACGTAGTGCGCATAATTCTGACCGGGTTCGAGTCCGTTCACGGACGAGGTGATGACGATGGAACCGGCCTGACGCTCGATCATATGCGGGGCAACAGCTTTCGCCGACTTCCAGACGCCGGTGAGGTTGACGCCGATCATGTCGTCCCACGACTGCTCGGAAAGTTCCCAGAACGGGCCCTGGGTCCAGATTCCGGCATTCGCGATGAGTACGTCGATCTTGCCGAACTCCGCGATCCCCGACGCCACCGCCGCGTCCATCTGGCTCTGATCCCGAACGTCGGCAACGACACTCAGTGCCCGCCGGTCCAAGGCTTCGACCTGCTTCACCGTCTCGGCCAAGTCGCTCTCCTTCGCCATCGCGTACGGAACCGTCGCAATCTGATCAGCGATATCGACCAGAATGACATCGGCACCCTCGCGGGCCGAGACCAGCGCGTGAGCACGACCCTGTCCACGCGCGCCGCCGGTGATCAGAACTGTCTTGCCGTCGAGAAGTCCCATCAGAGTCGTCCTCCTGCATCGACCACATGTGTGGTTCCGGTGATGTATCGCCCGGCGTCCGAGACGAGGTAGAGGACAGCATTGGAGATGTCCTCGGACTCGATCATGGGAACGGGGAGCGTGTTGAGCGTCAGTGCGGCTTCCTCGAAGTCGGCTCGGGTCGGTTCGGCCAAGTCGGGGCGAAACAGGCGAAATGTTGCGTCGTTGAGGATCATCGGGGTGGCCACGGTCGTCGGATGGATCGTGTTGACGCGGATACTCTGTGGCCCCAACTCCTTGGCAAGTACCTGCATCAAACCCACCAGGCCGGCCTTCGCGGCGGTGTAGTGGGCGATGTTTTCGTTCGCGACCATCGACGCCAAGGACGAGGTGATAACGACGGATCCGCCGCGGCCGCCCGAGACGATATGCGGTGCCGCGGCACGGACGGTCTTCCAGACGCCGGTGAGGTTGATGTCGATCATCGTCTGCCACATGACTTCCTCCATCTCGAGAGCCGGCGACATCGTGTTGATGCCGGCATTCGCGATGACGATGTCGACGCGACCGAGTTCAGCGGCACCGGAGTCGACTGCTGTGGTCAGTGCGGCCAGGTCGCGAACGTCGGCCTCGGAGGCGATGATGCGACGATCGAGTGCCTCGACCAGCCGAACGGTTTCGGCCAGGTCATCGGCGGTTGCAGTGCGGTACGGAACGGTGTCGACCTGGGTCGAGACGTCGACGGCAATGATGTCCGCGCCTTCCTTTGCAAGCGCTATCGCGTGGCTGCGGCCCTGCCCCCTCGCAGCTCCGGTGATGAAGGCGACTTTGCCCTCGAGTGAACCCATGCTGCGCTCCTGACATGAACGTGTGATGTGGATCTCAGCTTATGTCACACAGTGTCAGAAGGTACGCGTTTCGAGATGCGAGGATGATCGAATGGCACACGGTGACAGCGGAGGGCGTCCGTCGGCGACCAGTCCGCACGAACTGGCCGCTGCGGCACAACAACTGTTCCTCGAGAAGGGTTTCGACGAAACGAGCGTCGAGGACATCGCGTCCGCAGTCGGAGTCAGCAGACGCACGTTCTTTCGATACTTCCCGACCAAGGCAGACGTGCTGTGGGTGGAATCGCCCTCTGAACTTGCCCGGCTACGCGAGAACTTGGCGGCCGACGACGGCTCTGCTCCCTATGAACAGGTGTTGACGCGGTCCATTGTCGCGGCGTTGACCTACCCGTCGGAGCAGCACCAATGGGCCTACCAGCGGGCACAATTGGTGCTGAAAGTACCGTCCGTCCAAACGCATGCGTCGTTTCGATTTGCCGAGTGGAAGGATGCGGCGGCCGAATTCGCCGCTATTCGGAGCGGCTCTTCCAAGACGGACCTGTTCCCGATCGCCGTCGGACATGCCGTGCTCGCGGCGATGTTGACGGCGCACGAATACTGGATCGGCGGACCAGGGCGCGACCTTCCACAGGCACTCGAATCGACATTCTCGATGCTACTGCCCGGCCTTCCGACGCGCTGACGCGCTACCGCGATGAAACATCTCGGAATCGGGCGGACGACTTCCGACACCCGGGGGGGCGACGCGCGCGAACTACGTCGACGATCGAGTGGGGCCTCCAGCATCCACAGCGGCAGGGACGCGACAACGACATCCAGTGCGAATTCGGTTGTCACCGGGGGATGTTCGATCGCAAATTCAATCACGCCGGCATAGGCGTTGGCGACGTACGCCGCGTGTAGGGCTCCACAGCCGACGATACGAACCCCGTAGTGCCCTTGGAAGCGGTTGCCGAGGTTGCTCGGGCTGGTCGGGTAGTCCATATCTGCTGCCTAGCGCAGGTGACCGTCAGGGATGACGAGAGAAACCATGCTGAACTGGCGTTTCACGCCAGACGGTGCGGAAATTGCAATTTACAAGGTGGACACCGGCCCTTGCTAGGTCAACTGAATCACCCGGCATAAGGACCCAGGACGCTCGGCGCGAACGCACGTGGCCGACCGCCGTCAGGGCTCGAGCGGTTCCCACAAGGTGTTGATCCGGGATTCGAGATTCACGCGGTCGAAGCGCCCGAACCCTCGGCTCAGTCAGGGCGGTCGAGGCGGACGTCTGTGGACACCGAAAAGCAACCAAGGAACGAGTAGTGACACTGAGCGGCAGCGAGCCAATTCTTCGAACGACAAAAGCGGTCCCGGACCGCTCCGGAACCGCTTTTGACGTACATCGATCTATGTCGGGCTGACAGGATTTGAACCTGCGACCACTTGACCCCCAGTCAAGTGCGCTACCAAGCTGCGCCACAGCCCGCCGCGCCCCGAAAGGCGCTTGCTGAGATTACCCCAGCCCTACCCCTGAGAGGAAATCGCCTGCTCAGGGGCGGGGTCGGACTACTTCAGCGGTTGTTGCCCTTGCCCGGCCGTTCCCGCTTCTCGCGAATACGCACCGAGACGCGTACGGGGCTGCCGTCGAAGTTGAACTCTTCACGCAGACGCCGCTCGATGAATCGGCGGTAGCCGGCCTCGAGGAAGCCGGTGGTGAACAGCACGAACGTCGGCGGCCGTGTGCTGGCCTGCGTCGCGAACATGATGCGCGGCAGACGTCCACCACGCATCGGCGGCGGAGTGGCCGCCACGACTTCCTTGAGCCACGTGTTCAACCTGCCGGTCGGTACACGCTTGTCCCAGGACTCCAGAGCCGTCTCCAAAGCGGGCACCAGCTTCTGCACCGCACGACCCGTCTGCGCCGAGATGTTCACGCGCTGCGCCCACGGCACCCGAGCGAGATCGCGGTCGATCTCCTTCTCGAGCTGCTGACGACGATCGTCGTCCACCAGATCCCACTTGTTGAACGCCAGCACCAATGCGCGGCCGGCATCGGCGACCATACTGAGCACACGCATGTCCTGCTCCGAGATCACCTCGGAGGCATCGAGAAGCAGAATCGCGACCTCGGCGGCCTCGATAGCAGACTTCGTCCGCAGTGACGCGTAGAACTCGGCACCACTGGCATGGCTGACGCGCTTGCGCAGTCCGGCGGTGTCGACGAATCGCCATGTCTTGCCGCCCAATTCCACCAACGAGTCGACGGGGTCGACAGTGGTGCCGGCAACATCGTGCACCACCGAGCGCTCGTCACCCGAGAGCTTGTTGATCAACGAGGACTTGCCCACGTTCGGCTTACCGACCAGAGCGACGCGCCTGGGTCCCCCACCGGGGATTCCCTCACGCGGGGTCTCGGGCAACGCCTCGAGCACACGGTCCAGCAGATCACCGGTACCGCGGCCGTGCGTGGCCGACACCGACAGCGGCTCCCCCAGCCCCAGCGACCACAGTGCGGCGACCTCGGACTCGGTCCGGCCGTCGTCGACCTTGTTGGCCACCAACAGAACCGGCGTCTTCGACCGGCGCAGCACTCGCGCCACTGCCTCGTCCGTCGTCGTCGAACCGACACGTGCGTCGACGACCAACAGGATCGCGTCGGCGGTGTGCATGGCCAACTCGGCTTGGCGCGCAACGGATGCCTGCAGACCCTTGGCGTCGGGTTCCCAACCGCCGGTGTCCTGAACCAGGAAGCGTCGACCACTCCAGTTCGCCTCGTACGACACGCGGTCGCGCGTGACGCCGGGAACGTCCTCGACCACTGCTTCACGCCGTCCGATGATGCGGTTGACGAGCGTCGACTTGCCGACGTTCGGTCGGCCCACCACGGCGAGAGTCGGTACGGCTACGGCGTCTTCGCCGTCTTCGCCCTCGTTGAGGTCGACGTATTCCCACTCGCCCTCGTCGCTCCATGTTCCGTCGCCCGCGGTTTCCGCTGCGCCGGAGAAGAATTCTTCACTCACTGGACTGCTCCACTTCTGTCGTTCACCACGAGCAGCAAACGCTCGATCACGCCGTCGAGATCCAGCTCGCTGGTATCGACGATCACCGAATCCTCGGCGGGACGAAGCGGTGACACTGCTCTCGTCGAATCTGCATGATCGCGGCGTTGCACATCCGCGAGCACGGATTCGTAGTCGTCGCCGCGACCCTGTTCGATGTTCTGCTTGTTGCGACGCTCTGCCCGCGCCTCCGGTGAGGCAGTCAGGAAGACCTTCACGTCGGCGTCGGGAAGAACGACGGTGCCGATGTCGCGGCCCTCCACCACGATTCGCGTCGAGGAGCTCGCAAGGTCGCGCTGCAGCTGCACCAACAACTCGCGCACCGCAGGCACAGCAGAGACGGCCGAGACCGCCTTGGTGACCGCATCGCCGCGGATTTCGCCGCTGACGTCCTCACCGTCGAGCAGAACGGTTTCGGACAGCGGGTCCTTGCCGATCTCGAGGGGAAGCGCAGCAACAGCTTTCGCGACTGCTTCCGCATCGGTGGGCTCGACGCCCGAACGCAGCACCCACACCGTCGCGACGCGGTACATCGCACCGGTATCGAGGTAGCTTGCTTCCAATGCCGACGCGAGCCGGCGCGATACCGACGACTTCCCGGTGCCCGAAGGCCCGTCCATCGCCACGACGAGCGCACTCATCACAGGCCTACGGATTCGTAGAGCTTGCCGATCTCGCCGCGACCGAGAACACGCAGTGTCCCTGGACGCTGATCGCCGAGCACGATGTTGCCGACATCGGTACGTACGAGTCGTCCGACCGGGAAGCCGACCTTGTCGAACAACCGACGCACGATGTGCTTGCGGCCCTCGTGCAGGGTCACCTTGACGAGCGACTTGCCGTCGGAGATGTCGAGCAGCTGGAAACCGTCGACCTTCACCGGGCCGTCGTCGAGGGTGACGCCCTCACGCAGCTGCTTGCCGAGCGTGCGGGGAATGGTGCCCGACAACGTCGCGAGGTAGGTCTTCGACACCTCGAACGACGGATGCATCAGGCGGTGGGCAAGATCACCGTCGTTGGTGAACAGCAACAGCCCTTCGGTGTCGGCGTCGAGGCGGCCGACATGGAACAGTCGCTGCCCCGCCTGAACCCGCTCGGACACGATGTCGCCGACGCACGGGCGTCCCAGATCGTCGGACATGGTGCACTGCCATCCACGCGGCTTGTTCATCGCGAGATGAACCAGTTCTTCCTTCACGACCACGCGGGTGCCGTCGACCCGGACCACAGCAATGTTCGGATCGATGCGGATGCCCTGTTCGGTGACGATGCGTCCGTCGACCTCGACGCGGCCGTCGGCAATAAGTTCCTCGGCTGCGCGACGCGACGCGACGCCGGCCTGTGCGAGCACCTTCTGCAACCGGACGCCTTCGCCGGCAGGCACGTGCTTGCGCGGTGAGGAATCGGTGTGCTGATGCTTCGCCGGCTTGGCGTTGCTGATCGTGGTCGACGGAACCTGCTTCTTCTGCGGCTTCGGCGGCTTGGGACGCGAGGGCTTCTTACGAGGAACAGCGTCGTTGCTGCGGTCGTTGACGCCGGTCTCGGCAGGCTTGTGGTCGAACGAGTCGTCCTGCTCGACGCCACGGCGAGGGGCAGGTCGGGCTCCTGTGCGAGGAGCTCCGGTACGGGGTGCGCCTGCGCGAGGTCCCCCGGTGCGCGGGGCTCCAGCGCGAGGTGCTCCGGTACGGGGAGCCCCGTCACGGGGTGCAGCGTCGCGGGTGCGATCTCCGCGGCGCGCGTCACGCGGAGTGTCCGACCTACCTGCGGTCGGCTTCTTGCGTGGGTCTTGTCTCTTGTTACGGTCCGGTGTGCCATCACGGCGAGCGGGCTTGTTCACTTGTCTTACCTATCAGTCGTCCGAGTCGAGCTCGGCTGCCGGATCGGGTTTCGATCCGCGGTTCTTGGTGGAGCGGGTCGTTCTCGGGTCGGTGTCCATGCTGTCACTGATCTCGTCGATCAGGTCCACACCCGGTAACAGCGGTGCCAGCTCGGGTAGATCACCGAGCGATGCGAGCCCGAGCCGTTCGAGGAACAACTCGGTGGTGCAGTACATCGTGCCGGTCGTCTCCGGGTCGGTTCCTGCTTCGGAGATCAGTCCACGGGCGAGCAACGTACGCATCACTCCATCGACATTGACTCCTCGCACGGCGCTGACTCGCGCGCGGGTCAACGGTTGACGATATGCGATCACGGCCAGGGTTTCCAATGCCGCGCGTGTGAGCTTGGACCGAGCGCCGTCCAGAAGCAGCCGTTCGACGTACGGCGCATAGGCGGTTCGGGTGTAGAAACGCCATCCGTCACCGGCGTACCGAAGGTCGATTCCGCTGGTTCGTTCGGTCAGTGCAGCGGCCATCGCCGTCAAGGCCGCGCGCACGCGGGCCACCGATGCACCCACGGCCGAGGCGAGCTGCTCGTCCGAGGCGGGAGTGTCGACGATCAGCAACACAGCTTCCAGCGCCGACGCGAGAGTGGTGTCGTCGAGCTCCTCGGAATCCTCGACGTCCTCGAGCTCGAGTTCGGGATCGGCACTCATGCGTAGTCCTCTTCCGTGACCACGATGGGTCCTTCGTCCTTACCGGTCCAACTCACTCGAAGATCGCCGAGCGGCTCGGGCTGCTCGAATGCGATCACCTGTTGCCGGAACAGCTCCAGCAACGCCAGGAATCGAGCGATTATTTCCACCTGCACCTCGCAGTCCTGCACCAACTCCGAGAACGACGCCCACTCGTTCAGGCCTCGGCCCTGCAGATTCTCCAGCAACCACGCCGCCTGCTCGGGAATCGAGACCGCGTGCTGATGGATGTGATCGAGTCCCACCTGGGGAATCGGCTTGGGTCTGAAGGCCGCTGCGGCGATGTCAGCGAACGTGGCCGGGTCGACGCCGAGCAGCACCTCGGGAATCAGGTCTGCGTACCTGTCCTCCACCGACACCGATCGCGGATAACGCCGCAACGCAGCAGCTTCCAGCTCACCGAACAGCAGAGCAACCTGCTTGTACGCGCGGTACTGCAGCAACCGCGCGAACAGTAGATCCCGTACTTCGAGCAGAGCCAGATCCTCGGCGTCCTCCACATCACCCGAGGGCAGCAACCGTGCCGCCTTGAGATCGAGCAGTGTGGCGGCGACGACGAGGAACTCAGTCGTCTGATCGAGACCGACATCGGCACCGAGCGATTTGGTGAACGAGATGAAATCGTCGGTGACGGTGTGCAACGCCACTTCGGTGACGTCCATGCGGTGCTGACTGATCAGCGACAGCAGCAGATCGAACGGGCCCTCGAAGTTGAGCAACCGCACCCTGAATTTCGACGGATCCGCGTCGGCGGGAACCTCGATCGGGGCGTCGTCGGCAGCGTCGACGGTCACGGACCCGACCGGTAGATCACCTCGCGCGCAAGGGCGCGGTACGCCTGTGCGCCGCCGGATTTGGGAGCCCAGGTAGTGATCGGTTCTCCGGCGACACTGGTTTCCGGGAATCGGACGGTACGAGTGATCACCGTGTCGTAGACGACGTCGCCGAACACCTCGACCACTCGCGTCATCACCTCACGCGAGTGCAGCGTGCGGGCGTCGAACATCGTCACCACGATGCCGGCCAGCTTCAGACGTGGGTTGAGACGATCGCGCACCTTCTCGACGGTGTCGTTGAGCAACGCCAGCCCGCGGAGGCTGAAGTATTCGCACTCCATCGGGATCAGCACCTCGTCGGCACACGTGAGCGCGTTGACCGTCAACAGACCGAGGGACGGCTGGCAATCGATGAGGACGTAGTCGTAACGATCGAGAATCGGATGCAGCACCCGCCCGAGCGTCTGCTCCCGGCCGACCTCGGTGACCAACTGAATCTCGGCCGCGGAGAGATCGATGTTGCTGGGCAGCAGATCGAGATTCTCGACGCGGGTGCGCATCAACACGTCGTCGGCCGAGACCTTCGCTTCGACGAGGAGGTTGTAGACCGTCAGATCGAGCTCGTGATGTGCGACGCCCAATCCCGCGGACAGTGCGCCCTGCGGGTCGAGGTCCACGAGCAGTACGCGGCGGCCGTAGCCGGCCAGCGAGGCACCGAGATTGATGGTCGATGTCGTCTTGCCGACGCCACCCTTCTGGTTGCACATTGCAATGATCTTGGCCGGGCCGTGACTGGACAACGGCTGCGGATCCGGGACCGGCCGGGTCATACGACCCGTGGGCCCGAGCTCGTTCGGAGC
Organism: Rhodococcus sp. ARC_M5; assembly: GCF_022810405.1. Classification (GTDB taxonomy): domain Bacteria; phylum Actinomycetota; class Actinomycetes; order Mycobacteriales; family Mycobacteriaceae; genus Rhodococcoides; species Rhodococcoides navarretei. The sequence continues at coordinate 12,041 of NZ_JALGQE010000011.1, read as the reverse complement.
AGGAATGATGTCGCGTGTCTCCCGACTGGATTCCGGTTGACGCGTCTGGAACAGGGCGCCGTCGAGATGTGGATGATCCAAAGCTGACTCCGCCGCTGGCGGCTGCGGTGTCGACACGTTCCAGCGCTCCCCTGTCCCGTTCGTCTTCGAGTAGATCTGGCAAACGCTACCGCTTGGTGCGCCGGCAATGTCATCGGACACGCTGACACACGACCGCCGGCCTCGTGCTATCTCGCCCGCGGGTGCGCGCCGGCCCACACTTCGCGCAGCGTGTTGACGGTCACGAGGGTGTAGATCTGCGTCGTCGTCACCGATGCATGCCCCAACAACTCCTGCACGACGCGGACGTCGGCACCACCGTCGAGCAGATGAGTCGCGAAGGAATGTCGAAGGACGTGCGGTGAGACCCCTGCGGTGATTCCCGCCCTTTGTGCGGAATCCTGCAACACCTGCCACGCGCTCTGCCGAGACAACCTGCCGCCCCGGACGTTGAGGAACAGCGCAGGGTTCGAGCGCGAGACCAGCCCCGGCCGCCCACGCACCAGGTAGGCGTCGACGGCCTCGATCGCGGGTCGTCCGACCGGGACGATGCGATGCTTACCGCCTTTGCCGCGCAGTAGCACCGAGCGGGCCTCGGTGTCGATGTCGTCGACGTCCAGCCCGACGGCCTCGGAAATGCGAGCTCCGGTGGAATACAGCAGTTCCAGCAAGGCTCGATCTCGCAGCCCTCGTGGCGCGTCGGAGCCCGCGACCGACGCCGATTCGAGCAACGCCACGACCTGGTCGACGGGGAGCGACTTCGGTAGTCGCTTCGCCGGTTGGGGCGGCTTGACCTCACTCGCGACGTTGCGGTCGACCATGCCCTCGGCCAGCGCGAATCGGTGCAGACCCCGCACCGCGATCAACGTCCGAGCAGCCGAACTCGCTGCGAGAGCAGGATATTCGTCGTCGCCGCGCCGGAGATAGAGCACGAACTCGGTGATGTCGTTCTCGGCGACCTTCGCCAGATCGGTGATGCCGTAACCACTCAGAAAGCGCTCGTACCGCACCAGATCGCGACGGTAGGACGACACCGTGTTCGGTGCCGAACCGCGCTCGACCACCAGATGGTCGAGGTACGTGCCGATCTGCTGCCCGATCACGGTGGCTACTTTCGTGAACTCTTCCGATTCTCGAACGCAGTGGGTAGATCCGCCCACGGCGCATCGGCCGGGCGCAGTTCGGTACCGGTGGCGCGCGCCGCAGCGAAAGCGAGCACGCCGGCCACGGCGGATGCGTTGACGATCTCGCCCGACAGCGCGCGACGGACGGCCTCGTCCAGTGGCACGTAGGAAAGCTTTATGTCTGCTTCCTCGTCGTGGGCCTCGGGCCGATCGACCTCGGTCAGATCCTGAGCGAGGAAGATCCGCACGGCCTCGTCGGTGAACCCGGGCGAGGCGAGCACATCGACCAGAACCGACCACGTCTGGGCGGCGAGCCCGGTTTCCTCGGCGAGCTCACGCTGGGCTGCCAGCACCGGCTGCTCCCCCGGCGCGTCCAACAGACCGGCAGGCAACTCCCACAGGCGTCGACCGATGGGGTGCCGGTACTGCTCGATCATCGCCACTCGGTCCTGATCGTCGACGGCCAGAATCCCGACCGCACCGTGATGCTCGATCACCTCACGCTCGGCCTGACGACCGTTCGGCATCGCGACCTGATCGAGCCGGAGCGCGAGGATGGCACCGGAGTACGGCACCGACGAGTCGAGGGTGGTGAACTCGTGCCGGGACTCGGTCATCCGACGGTCTCGGCGGCGGCGTCCGATTCCTCCGTCTGCACGGCATCTCCATGCACGTCGACGGGCAGACGTTCCGCGGCCTTGTACTCGAGCGCGGCGTTGATCAGCGACGCGAACAGCGGATGCGGACGGGTCGGCCGGCTCTTGAGCTCCGGATGCGCCTGAGTGGCGACGAAGAACGGGTGCACCGAGGCAGGCAACTCGACGAACTCGACCAGGTGGCCGTCCGGAGAGGTACCGCTGAACACCAAGCCGCTCTTGGCAATTCGGTCCCGGTAGTCGTTGTTGACCTCGTAACGATGACGATGCCGCTCCGAGACGCTCTCGGTGCCGTACGACGCCGCGACGACCGAGCCCTTCTGCAGGGTTGCCGGGTAGGCACCGAGGCGCATCGTGCCACCGAGATCGGCGTCACCGGCGACGGCGTCTTCCTGATCGGCCATGGTGGAGATCACCGGATCCTTGGTGTCCGGATCGAACTCGGCGGAATTGGCATCGGTCAGACCGACCGAACGAGCCGCCTCGATGACCACACACTGCAGTCCGAGGCACAAACCCAGCAACGGAATCTTGCGTGTGCGTGCGAACTCGATGGCCCCGAGCTTGCCCTCGATGCCGCGGATACCGAAACCACCGGGAATGAGCACGGCGTCGACGTCGCCCAATGCGGCCTGCGCCCCCGCAGGCGTCGAGCACTCGTCGGATGGAACCCACTTGATCTCGACCTTCGCGCGATGGGCGAATCCACCGGCACGCAGCGCCTCGGTGACCGAGAGGTAGGCGTCGGGCAGGTCCACGTACTTGCCGACCAAGCCGACGCGCACGGTTTCGCGTGGCTGGTGGACACGCTCGAGCAGTCCACCCCAGATGGTCCAGTCCACATCGCGGAACGGGAGACCGAGCTGACGGACGACGTACGCGTCCAGGCCTTCCTTGTGCAGCACCTTGGGGATGTCGTAGATCGACGGCGCGTCGGGCGTGGAGATGCAGCCGTCGACGTCGACGTCGCACATGAGCGCGATCTTGTTCTTCAGTCCGGGCGGCACGTCGCGATCGCAACGCAGGATCAACGCGTCGGGCTGAATACCGATGCTGCGCAGTGCTGCGACGGAGTGCTGGGTGGGCTTGGTCTTGAGTTCACCGGACGGAGCCAGGAACGGAACGAGCGACACGTGCAGGAAGAACACGTTGTTGCGGCCGACGTCGTGGCGCACCTGACGCGCTGCTTCGAGGAACGGCTGCGACTCGATATCTCCGACGGTGCCGCCGATTTCGGTGATCACGACGTCCGGCTGGTGCCCCTGGAGGTCCGGGCCGTTCATCGCGAGAATGCGGCGCTTGATCTCGTCGGTGATGTGCGGGATGACCTGAACGGTGTCGCCCAGGTACTCACCGCGGCGTTCCTTGGCGATGACCGTCGAGTAGACCTGGCCGGTGGTGACATTGGCGAACCCGGACAGATCGCGGTCGAGGAACCGCTCGTAATGTCCGACGTCCAGGTCGGTCTCGGAGCCGTCCTCGGTAACGAAGACCTCACCGTGCTGGAAGGGGTTCATCGTGCCGGGATCGACATTGAGGTAGGGATCGAGCTTCTGCATGGTCACGCGCAGTCCGCGTGCGGTCAGTAGCTGGCCGAGGCTGGATGCCGTCAGGCCTTTTCCGAGTGAGGACGCAACGCCCCCACTGACGAAAATGTGCTTGGTGTCGGAACGCGACTGAAGGCGTGACAATGAGGCTCCCGTGACGAGTCTGCAGGGCTTGCTCCTATCAGGGGGCTGATAAGAGAGGTGAAGCGTGGAAATTGGGCCTGCTACCCACGGGACTTCACGGTAACACCAGTACCTACCTCACCGCCAACGACACGCTCGTTCCGCCGGCGATCAGCTCGCCGGCGCTCCGACGGTCACGGCGTTCGCGTTCGGCCCGGTGCCGTAGCGGCCCGACGCCCCGTCCAGCTGCTCCGCCAAGGCGAGAACAGTGGTGATCCGTCCTGCTTCACGGTCGACGTTGTCGACGGTGCTGAGCGCGGACGACAGCGCCGAATCGGCCCGCACGACAGCGATGGAGCCGTTGCCCTCCGCCGCGCCGGATCGGCCCGCCAGTACCGCGCCTGCGCCACGTGAGTCGAGAGCACCAGCGAACCGCGCGACGATGGCACCGCGATTGCCGTCCTCCACGTCCGAGGTGCCGGAACCGGTGACGACCACAGCCAATTGAGCGGGCGCGACGGCACCGTTGTCGTAGGCGATGAACCCACCGCTACGCAGCGTCTCCAGCGCCAGTGAGAGCTCCTCGGGAGTCGACTGTGGCTGAGCGGTCTCCGCATCGAGCAGCAGCACCGAACCGAGTAGGTCTCCGGCGAGGCTGCCCTGGTCCACCGCGCCGGTGCGCAACTGCACGCCGGCCGGAATGACGTTGGTCAGGCGCGTACGAAGATCGTCACCGTTCGCAGCGGAGACGAACGAATCGGTCAGTGACACCCGGCCGGTGACGGTGGCACCCGACGCTCCGATCGACCGCGTGACTCCGTCGACATCCCCGGGGTCGGCATCGGGGGTGGTGATGACCACAACACTGCGATCGACCAACGCATCTCGCAACACCCGGCCCGACACCGCGGCGTCGAAGCCGTCGGCCGAGTTGAGTTGCTCACCGAGCTGATTGTTGGTCGCCTGCAGATCGTCCACCTGAGTTTCGAGACCGGTCTTGTCGTCTCGGAGGCCAGAGACCAGTCCGCTCGAGAGCAGACCCGAACCGAGCACTATGCCGATGGCCAGTGCCACGAAGACCGCTGCCAGCGAAATGGCATGTTGGCGAAGCGAAATCACGAAAGCAACCCCTGGAACCACAGAGCGAACCGGTTCCACAGATCGATTGCCCAATCCAACGCTTCACCGCCGATGTTGGACACGGCCAACGCCACGATCACGGCAACGAGCGCCGCCAGAATCAGCAGGGCGATCGCGCCGCCGGACACGCGGCTGCGGTACAGCGTCGCCACAGCTTTGGCGTCGACCAGCTTGGCACCGACCTTCAGACGCGTCATGAATGCGGCCGGGTTCGTGTTGCGTCGACCGCGATCGAAGAACTCGTCCAGGCTGGCCGGACTACCGACCGACACGATGAGCGAGGCCCCGTGATGATCGGCCAACAACAGTGCGAGATCGGCAGCGGCACCGGTGGCCGGGAACGTCATGGCACCGATACCCAGATCCTGAATGCGTTCGAGGCCCTGCGCGTGTCCGTCGGAATCCGCCGGAAGCACCACCTCGGCACCGCATTTGAGCGTCTGCGCCGTGACGTCCTCGGGATCGCCGACGATGAGATCAGGGCGATGACCCGCCTTCATCGCGGTATCGGCACCTGCGCCGACGCCGATGATGACGGGCGAGTACTCCTTGATGAACGGCTTGAGGTTCTTCAGATCCTCGGCGTGACCGGGACCGTCGGCCACGATCACCACATGGCGACCCTTGAGGTCGATGTCGATGTCCGGCACGCCGACGCCGTCGATGAGCAGCGGACTCTCGGTTCGAATGAACTCGATCGTGTTGCCCGAGAACGCTTCCAGATGGTCGACCAGACCCGTTTTGGCCTCGATCATCTTGTCCGAGATCTCGGCTTCGCTCTGCTCGTCACCCTTGGCGAGGCGCCGATCGCCGGTGTAGACACCACCGTCGTTGAGGCGAATCTTGGTGCCGTCCTTGATCTTCTTGAAGATCTCGGTGCCGGCCGAGTCGATCAAGGTGATCCCGTTGGCGACGATGGCCTCGGGACCCAGGTTCGGGTAGCGCCCGGAGATCGAGGGCGACGCGTTGACGACCGCGAGCACCCCTGCCTCGACGAGCGCATCGGCGGTCAGCCGGTCCAGGTCGAGCTCGTCGAGCACGACGATGTCACCGGGGCCGACCCGTTTGAGGAGCTTGGCCGTGTTGCGATCGACTCGCGCGATCCCAGTGATTCCGGGCAGCGAATCCTGACTACGTGACAGCAGTGCCGGCATCTTCATGAGGACCATGATGACCCGATCGACACGCCCGGCGATGGAGGCGCGCCGAAACAACTACCACACTGATCACATCAGCACCAAAAGTTACAGCGCGGCTCGATCGGCGTTTGCGGTGGCCAACAGCTCCTCGGCATGCGCGCGACCGGTCTCCGTATCGTCCAGACCCGCGAGCATTCTCGCCAGCTCGACGACGCGTTCCGTCGACGACAGCGTCCGAACCCCACTGTTCGCCGCACCCTTCTTCGCATCGGTCTTGTCGACCACCAGGTGCGTGTCGGCAAACGCTGCGACCTGCGGCAAGTGGGTGACCACGATGACCTGGTGCGTGCGAGCCAATCGGCCGAGTCGACGCCCGACTTCGACGGCCGCACGGCCACCCACTCCGGCGTCGACCTCGTCGAAGACCATCGTCGCGCCCTTGTCCGAGCCCGCCAACACCACTTCGAGCGCCAACATCACCCGCGACAGCTCACCGCCCGACGCACTCTTGCTGATCGGCAGAGCCTGGGCACCGTCGTGCGCGGACAGGCGAAACTCGACCTCGTCGACGCCATTGCTGCCCGCATGCAGTTCGGCACCGTCGACGACGATCGGAGCCGTGTCCGACGGCCCGGCAGGCAGTGCGCGAACATCGATCTGCAGCTTGGCTTTTCCCATCGCCAAGCCCGCCAGCTCGACGCTGACCGCCTTCGAGAGCTTCACCGACGCCTTCGCCCGTGCCGCACTGAGCTTGGCGGCAGCTGCCGCAACGTCGACCGCAGCCGCGTCGACCTTGGAGCTCAGCTCGGCGAGAGCATCGGCCGAGGTGTCGATGTGCGAGAGGCGCTCACGGGCATCCTCCGCCCAGGCGATCACACCGTCGACATCGGCGGCGTACTTCCGCGTCAGCGACTTCAGCTCGGCCTGTCGATTCAGGATCGAGTCGAGCGCGCCCGGATCGGACGGCAGATCCGTCAGGTACGAGGTGAGGTCTGCCCCGATGTCGCCGACGATGGCCATCGCGTCGTTCAGTCGCGGCAGCAGCTCGGTCAGAGCGGCGTCCTCGGCGTGTTCGAGGCGAGAGCGCGCCTCGCCCAGCAGATACAACGCCGAGGCCGTGTCCGACGCCTCCTCGGTGCTCCCGACAAGTGCCGCCGAAGCACCTTCCGCGGTCTCCCGCAACGAATCGAGGTCCCCCAGCCGGCGCACGTCCTCGGCCACCGAGCGATCTTCGCCCGGCTCCGGTGCCAAGGAGTCGATCTCCTGTAGTCCGAACTGCAGCCGGTCCGCTTCCTGTGCCAGCTCACGGCTTCGTTCGGTGCGATCGATCAGCTCGTTGCGCGCGTCGAGCCACGTCTTGCGCGCGGTGCGGTACTTCGAGACCAGCGACGCCACTGTGTCGCCGGCAAACCTGTCCAGTGCGCCGAGCTGCTGGTCGGGACGCAGCAGACGCAGCTGATCGTTCTGACCGTGCACCGTCAGCAACGAGTCGGTGAAGTTGGACAGCACCGACGCGGGCACACTGCGCCCACCGAGGTGCGCACGAGAACGACCGTCGGAGTTGACGGTACGTACGGCGATGATCGAATTGTCCTCGTCGCGTTGACCTCCCGAGGACTCGAGCACCTTGTCGACGTCCTCGATCACCTGCTCCGACGCGGTGTCGGTACTGAATCGTCCCTCGACCACCGCGCGCTGCGCTCCGAGCCGAACCCGGCCTGCGTCGGCGCGGGCACCCGACAGCAGGTGCAGACTGGTGACCACCATGGTCTTACCGGCACCGGTCTCGCCGGTGAGGACAGTCAGTCCCTCGTGAAACTGTGCGCTGGCACCGGAAATGACTCCGAGGCTGTCGATCCGAATCTCTTCGAGCATCCCTACCTCGCTCTCCCCCGCCACCCGGTCACGGGCAGTTCGAATTTCTTGACCATGCGATCGGCGAACGGTGCCGAATCGAGTCGAACCCATTTGATCGGTGACGCTCCCCGCACCACCTCGACGCGAGCGCCGGCAGGCAGGCTCAAAGTGCGCCTGCCGTCGCAGAACACGAATCCCGCGTGTCCGCCGGCATCGATCTCGACCGCAACGATCGACTCGGGACTGGTCACGAGCGGGCGCGCGAACAAAGCATGTGCGTTGCTCGGAATGACCAGTATCGCTTCGAGTTCCGGCCACACCACAGGTCCACCGGCCGAGAACGCGTAGGCCGTCGAACCCGTCGGCGTGGAGATCAGCACGCCGTCACACCCGAAGGCGGACACCGGTCGACCGTCGACTTCGAGAACCACCTCGAGCACTCCGAGCCGGGACCCGTTCTCGATGCTCGCCTCGTTCAACGCCCAGCCGCGATCGACCACCTGATCTCCGACGCGAACCGCGATGTCCAGCGTCATGCGTTGCTCGATGCGGTAGTCACCGGCGATGACGCGAGCCAGCGCATCTTCGAGATGGTCGGCCTCCGCCTCGGCCAGGAACCCGACGTGTCCGAGGTTGATGCCGAGCACCGGAATGGAGGCTGCTCGAGCGAGCTCGGCTGCGCGCAGGAAGGTGCCATCACCGCCCAGGACGAGGACCATCTCGCAGCCTGCGGCCGCGTCGGGGCCGAACTCGACGACGTTGAGCTTCATGTCCGCAACGAACACGTGGTCGTGTTCCTCCGTATCGGAAGCCTCGATCTTCGATGGCTCGACCTCGTCCACCAACACGCGAAGGCAGATACCTGCTTCGTCGAACACCTTGCCTACGCGGCGGGCCGTCTCGGCGATGTCCGGTCGACCGGGATGGGCGACGAGAAGTATTTCTCGGGTCGACTCCAGTTCCGGTGCCGCATGGGACGGAGTCACTGTGGTCCTTCCTCGATCGCGAGCCGGACGAGTTCCGTGATGTCGGCGCGTGGCGATTCCTCGCCTGCACCTGCCCTCAGCCACAGAAAGTACTCGACATTGCCCGACGGCCCCGGCAGTGGGCTTGCTGCCACTGCCTGCACCGTGAGGTTCAAACCGACGGCCGCCTTGGCCACGTCCTCGACGGCTTCGGCTCGCAGCGCGGGATCTCGGACCACACCGCCGGAACCCACTCGATCCTTGCCGACCTCGAACTGCGGCTTGACCATCAACACCATGTCGGTGCCCGGCTTCGAACATGCGACGAATGCGGGAAGAACGAGCTTCAACGAGATGAACGACAGGTCGGCAACGATCACGTCGACCGGTCCACCGATCGTGTCGGCGTCGATCGACCGGACGTTGGTGCGGTCGACGACGTGCACTCGGGCGTCGGATTGCAGGCGCCACACCAGCTGCCCGTACCCCACGTCGACAGCAACGACTTCACGAACGCCTCGACTGAGTAGAACGTCGGTGAACCCACCGGTGGACGCACCGGCGTCCAGACAACGAGCGTTCTCGACCGTCAAACCGAGAGGCTCGAATGCGTCGAGTGCACCGAGCAGCTTGTGTGCGCCGCGTGAGGCCCACGAGACCTCGTTGTCCTCTTCCACGACCAGCAGAGGCGTACCCGGTTCCACCGCAGTCGCGGGCTTGGAGGCCACGGTCCCGGCGATCTTCACTCGGCCTGCTTCGATCAACTCCGAAGCGTGCTCACGGGATCTGGCGAGTCCACGCCGAACCAATTCGGCGTCTACACGTGCGCGACGAGCCACGTCAGGTCTTGTCGACGGTGGTCAGGGCACGCACGAGTACCTCGTGCGCCCGGTCCAGCAGACTTGCGTCGCGCGCGAGGGCGTCGGCGTCCACAGTCTCTGATCCCTCGTGGTCCGTCGACTCGATCGTGAGCTGATTCAGCAGCGAGGAAACTTCGGTGCGAACGGTGTCCGGATCTGCCGACGATTCATCGCCGGCACTGCTCGGCCGGTGCTGTCCTGGTAGTGGGATAGACGCGCTCATCGCCTCTCACGCTATCGGATGGGTCCGACGAACGCCCGATCGCCGCCGCTCTCCGAACGCCGCGGTCGAATGCTGTGTCAGCACCCGAGCAGCGAACGCAGATCGTCGAGTCGATCCCCCTCGAAGTGAACGTCCGAGAAGGTCGAGCCGGACCAGGCGACGTTCAGTGTCGCGAGCGCACCCTCGAACGAATTCGGCGCACCGTCGCCGCCGTACCGCACCGACAGCACCTCGTTCTCGATGCCGACCGTCCAGCCGGTCTTGCTACCGACGCACGACGCCGTCTCGTCCTCGTTCAGGACTCCGAGATCGGTGCCGATGTGAGTGGGCCGCAGATGCCGAGGAGCACGCAACAACTCGGCAGCGGTACTGACGCCGGTCAACACCAGCAGCGACGGCAGGCCAATTTCGTTCGCGCCGGCGATGTCGGTGTCGAGCCGGTCTCCGACGACCAGTGCTGAGCGTGCTCCGCTGCGCTCGATGGCGTCGTGCATGATCGGGGCAGCGGGCTTGCCTGCCACTATCGGCTCGATCTCGGTGGCGTTGCGAACCGCTGCGACCATCGACCCGTTCCCCAGAACGAGTCCTCTCTCGGTCGGCAGGGTGGCATCGATGTTCGTGGCCACCCACAGCGCACCCGCACGGATGGCGAGGACGGCCTCGGCCAGCATCTTCCAGCCCGTGTCGACCGAGTGACCCTGCACCACTGCGACCGGGTCGTCGTCGGCAGACCTGACCGGTTCTAGACCGACCTTGGTGATCTCGTCCGCCAACGCGTCGGTGCCGACGACCAGCACGCGAGAACCTGGGTCCAGCTTGCCCGCCAACACACGGGCACCGGCCTCGGAACTGGTGACGACGAACTCTGCCGTGGTGTCGAAGCCGAGAACACGCAGATGTTCGGCAACGTCCTCGGGGGCTCGGCTGGCATTGTTGGTGACGAAGTACTGCTTCTCCGAACCACCCGACAGTGCTTCCACTGCACCGGGAATAGGGTCCTTGCCGGCATAGACGGTGCCGTCGAGGTCGAGCAGTAGAACGTCGTGGAGATCACGCAGCATCGTCACCGATTGCCTCCGGACAGCTCCTCGACTCGCTCTTCCGCGTCGGTCTCACCATCGACATCGGCTGCGGCAGCGTTGAGGAACCACTTCACACCTTCGTCGACGCGACCCGCCGCAACGAGAGCATCTGCATAGACGTAGAACAGGCGAGCAGCCGCGGTTCCCGAGCGAGATGCGTCGAGGTCCGGGGTCTGCAGAGTGACGACGGCCTGGTCGTACTGGTTCAGATCCATTCGGGCACCTGCCACAACGATCCGAAGCTCCGACGCTTCCTCGCCGGTCAACTCACGCGCTTCGTCGCTGCGACCGAGTTCGATAGCGCGCTCGGGTCGGCCGAGTCCGCGCTCGCAGTCGGCCATCACAGCGATCAGACCCGGTCCGCCGGCCATCCGCCGAGCGGCGCGGAGCTCCGACAATGCTTCGGCCCACTCGCCGGCGTGGTAAGCAGCGATCCCTGCGGTTTCGCGCACTACGGCGATGCGGCCGGCTCGCTGACGAGCAGCGCGCGCGTGCAGCAGCGCCAACTGCGGATCGTCGTCGAGCAGCCTGCTGGTCATCACGAGGTGACGTGCGACGGCGGTTGCGTTGTTCTTGTCCAAGCTCAGCAGGTCTCGACGTACTGCGGGTTCGAGCTGTCCGGCTTCGACCTCGTCGGGTAGATCCGGCTCATCGGGACGCGGCGGTCGACGGTCCGACGACGCGCTGTTTCCGCGGCGATCGCCCGAGAACCCACCTTCACCGCCACGCCTGCGGGGAGGACCGTCCGAGCGACGCGAGTCTCCGCGGCGGTCCTGAGCGCGGGGGTTGCGGTCTCGGGACTCGCTCGGGCGGTTGCCGCCGTCCCCTCGGGAGGGGCGACGATCGTTGTTGTCTTCCGACACGGGCGTCCTTTCGGATTTCGGTACAAACGCAAAAAGGGGACCCACCAAGTGGGTCCCCTTTTTACAACGGGTGTTCGGCGGTGTCCTACTCTCCCACACCCTGTCGAGTGCAGTACCATCGGCGCTGGAGGGCTTAGCTTCCGGGTTCGGAATGGGACCGGGCGTTTCCCCTCCGCTATGGCCGCCGTAACTCTGCGAAACAGTGTCACGAGCGAACCTGCCACCCACACACGTGTGGGTGGCGGATTCGTGTATTCGATTGTGCTTGCTGAATCAACTCGTGTGTTGTTTCAGACATTGCACAGTGGACGCGTAGCTTCTTTGTGGTAAGTCCTCGGCCTATTAGTACCAGTCACCTGCATCGGTTACCCGACTTCCAGTTCTGGCCTATCAACCCGGTGGTCTGCCGGGGGCCTTACCCCC
>NZ_JALGQE010000010.1 GCF_022810405.1 Rhodococcus sp. ARC_M5 | reverse complement strand
TGATGCTCGACCGGTGGCGGACAAACCCGACATGGGCAGATTCGTGTCCGCCACCGGTCAGTTCTTGTTGGCCACCCATGGGCAGTTCTCGTGACCGCCTGTGGTCACTTCCCGATGTCCATTGACACCTCCACCCTGATGAACAGTTCGACCTCAACCACGACCGCAGTGATCGGGACGGGAGCACATCAGCACGGGCTGCGGATCAAGTCCATCACGTGAGTGCGGTGAGCCTGAGGATCCGGCACGCTCGTGCCACGGTCATCCCGAGCGTAGTGGTCTGGCTACATGCGAGGCGTGACCCGAACACACTCGTGTCCGGGTGCACAACCTAGTCCTCCTGGGCTGTCCGACGGCTCTTGCGGTCGAGGAACGCTTGCATGCGTTCGAACTTCGCTTCCGATTCGAACAGAATTGCTTGCGCCAGGTCGTCGACGTGAGGATGAGCCGACTTCGGCATGTGGTACACGCGCTTGGTGATGCGTACGGCCAGAGGATCCTGCGACGCGATTCGGTCAGCAAGAGCGTGCGCTCCCACCAGGAGATTCTCCGGGTCGTGGAGCTCTGTGACGAGGCGCAGGTCCAACGCCTCGTCGGCGTTCAAGATGCGCCCGGTGAAGAGCATGTCGAGTGCGATGGGCTCCCCAACGAGTTCCTTCAGACGCCACATGGCGCCGGCGGCAGCGGAGATACCGAGACCGACCTCGGTTTGCCCGATCTCGAGGCTGTGCGTAGCTATGCGGAAGTCACAGGCCCACGCCAGTTCAGCACCCCCTCCCAGCGCGAACCCGTCCATCGCGGCGATCACGGGCATCGGCAACTCGTGGATGCGATGGAACAGCCGAGAATTGATCCCCCGGAGCGCGTGGTCTCGTCGACGCTCTCGCATCTGCCGGAGGTCGGCGCCGGCGGCGAACACGCCTTTCTGCGAACCGCTCTTGGGGTCCTCGTACGTCGTTCCCGAGATGATCAGGGTGCGCGGGTTCTGCTCGAGCCAGTCACACACTGCGTGGAACTCGCTGACCCATGTCTCGTCCATGGCATTCCTTACCTCAGGCCGATCCATCATGAGGTGCACCCGGTCCGGGAGGTTCTCCTGATACAGGACCTTGAATGCCGAGAAGTCGCGAGCGATCTCCGCGAGGCCTTCGAAGTTCGTGTCTTCCATGAATCCTCCACATGTGTAGTGATCGAGTGACGTCAGAGCCTTCACGGCTGTGGCTGTCCGTCACCCAGCGTCGGCGGTCGCTCCAGGGAGAAGCGGTGGTGTCGTTCGGGTAGTGACTCGAATCAGAGGGTCTGCGCCGGTGTCATCCGATCGGCACGACTCTTTGTGGGAACGTGATCGTCTTTGTGCTTCTGAGAGCGCGTGCGCAAGAAAGCGATGATCGCAGCGCCGAACATGATCCCGGAGACACTGGAGATCGGTTCCGGAATGAACGCGGCCAGTCCGGCGAGCCCCACCAGCGCACGGGGGATGGGCGTGAGGCGGCACCCGCCTCCGATCGCCCATCCTTCGAACGCGCAACCCAGGAAAAAGACTCCTGCGGCGGCGAAGAGGACCGTGTACGCGATCTCGCCGAGGCCGGCTTGCGCCACGAGCGCAGGGTTGTAGACGAACGCGAACGGAACCAGGTACTTCACCGCCCCCAGACGCATCGCGATGAATGCCGTCGACATTGCAGGACTCTTGGCGATGCCGGAGGCCGCGAACGCAGCCACTGCTACGGGCGGGGTGATGTAGGACACTGTCGCCCAATAGATGACGAACAGGTGAGCGGCGATCGGGTCCACCCCCAGTTTGACCAAGGCCGGAGCCATCACGATCGCGAGAAGGACATACACCGCAGAAACGGTCATTCCCATTCCCAGCACGAATGACGTGATCGCGCCCGCGAGGAGGATCAGAATGACGCTTCCTCCCACCGAGGACACCAGTTCTCGAGCGAGCGACAACGACACACCTGTCATCGAGAGTCCTCCGACGATGAGTCCGACGCCCGCGATGATGCCGACGATCTGAGCGATCGTCTTCCCCGCGTCGAGCATGAATTCGAAGAGGATCTTCAGGAGATCGCCGCCAGAACGGCGAGCGGTGAGGTGGCGCCCCACCACGAAGACGAGCAGGAAGGCCACCACCCAGAAGGGTGATTGCGTCTCATCTTGAGTGAGAACCAGCAGCGCCACCAGGCCGACGAGAGCTGTCACGTACGGCCAACCGCCCACCAAGGTCCGCCCGAGCACCGAGGCCCCTGACCTCGATCCACCGACGAAACCCTGCTTGGCCGAGTAGGCGTCGATCTGCACGAAGATGCCGAGGAAGAACAAGAACGCAGGTATCGCCGCTGCCAGGGCAATGTCGGAGTATGGAACTCCGATGAACGACACCATCAGGAAAGCTGCCGAGCCCATGAGAGGAGGGGTGATGGTTCCACCGGTCGACGCACTCGCCTCCACAGCTGCGGCGTATCGCGAGGTGAAGCCGGAGCGTTTCATGGCCGGGATCGTCATCGGTCCGGTGGTGAGGACGTTCGATACAGCGGAACCACTGACCATGCCCATCAAGCCTGAGGAGAAGATAGAGACCTTGGCTGATCCACCGCGATACCGCCCGAACGCGGCCTGCGCCAGATCGTAGAAGAATTGCGAACCCCCGGAATGCTGCAGTATCACGCCGAAGATCAAGAAGCCGATCAAGATCGTGCCGGTGACCTGGAGCGGGAGTCCGAGAATCGAGTCACTGCCCATGGCGTGAATCTGTGCCGTGCGTTCGAGACTGAACGAGGGGCCACGCAACACTTGCCAGGGCATGGCAGAGGCCACCATCGGATAGAGAGAGAACGCGAGAGCGATCACGGTCACGACCATTCCGGCGGTTCGCCGCAGCGCCTCGAGCACGAGACCCCACAGCGCGATGGCGGCGATGGTTCCCCACGTGGGTGCGTTGAAGTCCCAGCCCTGGGTGATGATGTTCTCCCCGTTCAGGCCGAGCGCGAAGCAGACGGTGAAGGCCGTCGAGGCGAGCACCGCGTCGTAGACGGGAAGCCGACGTGATGCTGCGGATTTCGATGCGGCGAAGGCGATGAACACGATCGGTAGGAACGCCGCGAGGATGAAGAACAGGAACGAGTTCTTCAAGAGAACGATGCCCCCGAGATTCAGATCGAAGGCGCGGTTGAGAGCGACCGTGGTTCCCATGATCGTCAGACCGACAATGACCGACTTCGATGTCGGCGAAAGGTTTTCCCTCATCATTTTCCATTCAGTTCAATAGATTGCACGGCAGGTGTTTTCGCGCGTCTGGGGTGTGCTCCACTCCCTCGTGCGGAGGGCGATAGGGCGTGTGGGCGGCACTGTGCTTCTGCGAGCTCGCTGGTAGCGGCCCCGACTGGCTCCGAGGACTCCTAGTCGTCCACGCGTGCTTCTTTCCAACGCGTCCAGGTCACATCGTTGACGTCGTCCTGCGGCGTCTGATCGATGTACTTCTTCCACTCTGCTCTGAGGGAGTCTGCACGCGAGTTCAGCTCCTCGTTCTTCTGCTCTGCTTCCGCGGTCCACAGATCGTTCTCTTCGAGGAACCGGACCAGTCCAGGGTGGAACGGAACTACCGAGGGTTCGTGAGCGACGTTTTCGATCTTGTGACTGCCCATTCCTGTCAGACTGTCGGCGTAGGTGTCGAACGTTCCGACCAACTCGACGATGTACTGATGGACGAAGTCTGCGTCCTGGTCGGGCCGTGCGACGATCGGGATCCCGTACGTCAGCGCATCGGCACTCGCTCCGTCTGTCATCCCGGCCGCATTCATGACTTCTTCGATGGTCACTGTCGGCGCGATCTCGCCGGTCGCCTCAGTTGCTGGTGCATCGGCGGCTTCCAGATCCAGCCATCTGAACCCGAACTGGGCGTCCAGCTCTCGCATCGCTGACGCCGTCGAGTTGAAGGGGATGACATCGACCCGTCCGGCCCGCAGAGCTTCAGGAACTTCGGAGTAGCCGCCGATGGTCACCTCTTCGACGTCGTCCCGAGTCAAGCCTCCCAACGCCAACGCTGCGTCCATCTTGTTGTTCACCGAAGGGTTCGCGACGACGTAGGGAACGCGCACACCCTCGAGGTCCGCTGGCACCCTGATATCGCTGTCCTCCGGGACGGCGATTCCGAGCGATGCAGGAATGTGCCACACCACGTTCAGCTCCGTGGGCCCCCATGACTCGGTGGCGAAATCATTCGCACCTTCGAAGGCGTCCCAGTACTCCTCACCCAGACGACCGAGGTCCGTCAGCCCTTCCATCACCATGGTGACTCGACCTGGTCCAGTGTCCGCGGGAATGAGACGGATGGACCGATCGGTCTCCGAAGTCATCGCGTCAGATACCGCGGCAAGCTCGTTGTAGGTTCCCGAACCCACGGGGTATGTGGCGATCGTGAGGAGCCCGTCGGAGCGTGCTGCGTTTGCTCCACCCACCTGACCGCTGCACCCGCTGACAGCGAGGAGCACCGCGGCGCCGAGGGCGAGAGGCGCGAAGTATCGGCGATGTATGTGAGTCATTTTCAGTGCCTGCTTATCGGTTTCAAGTAGACGGGGTGTCCACTCACTGCGTGGTCATGGAATTCGCGGCATACCTTCTCGGTCGCCGATGGGGATGTGGCTCTCGGTCAGGAGAAGACGTCAGCGGGCACAGTTCGCGAACCGAACTCTTCGCGGATGCTCTCGTTGCACTCACCGGCGCTGCCCACGTGATGGCTGGGCACCGCGGGCGTGGGAATGATCGGTCCGAACGTCGTGAAACTCTCGTCGTTGTACTTGACGTCGATGAACTTGCCGCGATGACGAAGCTGCTCGTTCTCCAGTACTTCATCTACGGTCGCGATGGGGGCGAACGGGATGTTGTTCTCGAGCAGAAGGGCCTGCATCTCATCGATCGACTTCGTGGCAGCCCACGATTGGACCGCACCCACCAGGTAGTCGTAGTTGTTTCGACGGTCGTGAACCGAGGGGTATCCGGTGCCGGGTTCGGCGAGTTCAGCGCGGTCCATCACCTCGCAGAGGTTCGACCACATCGCATCAGTCACAGCTGCGATGTAGACGAAGCCGTCCGAACCCTCGAACACATCACTGAACGTGTTCAGACTTGCGTTCGCCATGCGCGTCGGCGACTCGCCGAACTGCTCGACAAGCGAGAAGTTGAACAGGTGCATGCTCGCGGTGACGTCCAACATCGAAATGTCGTACACACCCCCGACTTCCGAGGACAGTCGAGCCTGAACTCCCATCAGTACTGCGAACGCCGCGTGCATGCCAGCAACGTGGTCAGGGACGAACAGGCCGCTACGCAAGGGCTGACCGCCGCGTTCACCGGTCACGTGCATGAGGCCGCTCGCTGCCTGGATCGCGCCATCGAACGCCGGCCTGTCTGCCAAAGGACCGTCCAATCCGTAACCGCTGATGGGCACGAACACCAGCTGTGGATTGATTTCGAAGAGTCGCTTCTGAGTGAGCTGCAGCTTCTCGAGCGTCGCGATGCGGTAGTTCGTCACGAACGCGTCAGCTGATGCCAACATCGCTTCGAACAGGCGCATGTCCTCCTCTAGCTTCAGGTCCAGGGTCACCGACTCCTTGCCCCGGTTGACAGCGGCGTAATACGCGCTCTCCCGCTCGTGGATGGGAAACACCGATCTCGCGGCTTCCCCACCCATGGGTTCCACCTTGATGACTCGTGCCCCGTGGTCGGCGAGGATCTGGGTAGAGAGCGGTCCGGCAATGTAGTGACCCAGCTCGATCACTGTGATTCCGGACAACGGTGCTCTGGACATGAAGTAGATCCCATCGTTTGGCGAATGTGTTCGCTATCACTCTGGTCCAGCACGTACCTGTTGTCTAAGACTTCATATGCCAGTTATCCATGCCTGATGGGCATAGATTTCCTTTACGCTGCACGAACGCGCTCGATGCGGCGGCGTTCGTCGTCGATGGCGTCGACGACGTTGGGTCCACGACTTCCTCGCGCTCACCGGACTTCCCATCGGCGGAGGCTGAAGCGGATCGGACTTCCACCCGAAAGGGCGTTCCGAAGCGGCAGTGATGCGGTTCTGTCGGTCAGCTCAAGCTCTGTGTGTCGGCGGTTGCGCAGACCAGGGCAAGGTGCAGTTCCAGTCTTCCGGTTTCCAGACTGTGTCCCAGAAGGTCCTCGGCTTGCCTTAGTCGATAGCGAACGGTGTTGCGATGCAGGCCGAGTGTTGTCGAGGCACCGCCGACACCCTCCGCAAGGTAGGCGATCACGGTGTCCCGAAGCGGGGCGTGGACATCGTCTGCCAGCCGTCCGAGAGTGCGGTCGATGAAGGTCGACAGTGCCGTTCGATCTGCGGAGAGCAGGCTGACCAGTTCTACATCCGAGTACAACACGAGCTGGCGTGCATCGGCCTGGAGTGCCGCAACAGCTTCCCGGTGGCTGGACCGGAAGCCTTCTACTCCGTTGGCGGTGATGCCGATACCGATCCGTATGTCCTTGGGACGTGTGGTCGCGTTCAACAGAGTCAGATCGGGTGTGTGGTCGGTCGCGAGCCAAGCCCAGAGGGTGCGCGACCCGACAGGGACCAGCAGCGGTCGGGGCGCGCCCAATACTGCGGCCAGCCGGACAGCTGATTCTTCGAGCCCTGTCGTGCCGTCGGTTTCGCTGTCGGCAATGATGACGAGTGCGGTGTTGCGGCGTCGAAGTGGATGGCCGAGTGAGGTTTCCGCCGCGGTCACGTCGACGGCGTCTCCGCGCAGGACCGCCTCGACCTGTTGCCTTCGCCGCGTGAGCGCACTGCGCAGCCATCGCTCACGCTCTTCCGCGTAAGCGGTGATCAGTTGCTCGACGCACAAGCTGAACCAGTCGGTCGCGCGCGACCAGACCTCGGTCAAAATCTCGACCCGGCCTTCCTCGGGCCAATCCTGGGTCTCGATCATCTCGTTCGCATACCGAAGTGCAGCCTGTTGCCCATGCCGGTAGATCCGGAGCAGAACTGACAGCTCCATTCCTCGGCGCGCGATCGTACAGGCGAGGTGCACAGCCTCGACTGCAGGACGCACGTCATCGGCATCGGCAAGCAAATACGCGACGAAGGCCCGCAGTTGTCCTGCGGTGCTGGCGTCGAGGTCGCGGCGAAGTTCGAGGTCGGAGTCGAACAGGGGCAGTTCCGCAGCTATTTCGTCGTTGAGACGTTGTATGACGGCGGCAACGTCGCTCATCTTCACCAGATTCGCCGCGAGCTCGCCGATCCAGGACGTCGGGTTGAAATCGGTCACCCCACAATTGTGCACCGCGCACAATCGTGACTCGGCTACTTGGATATTTCTCTCTATCGACGCACTCGGAAAAGAATGACGATGGACTTCTTGTTGCCATCGAGGAGTAGAGGGACAATGTCCGCAACTACGACAGACCCGCAGATCGAGATCGTGAATCCGGCAGACGGCCGAGCGGTCGGAACGGTACCGAACGTCGGCAGAGCCGAAGTGGAACGGATCGTCGGTGACGTGCGCGCAGCGCAGCCTGCGTGGGAGGCACTCGGAGCCAAGGGGCGCAGCACGTGGTTGGCGAAGTTCCGCGACTGGCTGCTCGATCACGCCGACGAGATCGCCGATGTGTTGCAGTCCGAGACCGGAAAACCGCGGGCGGAAGCTCGAATCGAAGCGCCGATGATGGCCGATTTGATCAACTACTACAACTCCAATGGCGCGAAATTCCTGGCCGACGAGTCGGTCGGGGCACATGGACTCCTGACGATGCAGAAGAAGATGCTCAAGGTTTTTCGGCCCTATCCTGTCGTCGGAATCATCACCCCGTGGAATTTTCCGCTGGTCATGCCGCTGATCGACGGCATCCCCGCACTGATGGCCGGCGCCGGCGTGCTGATCAAGCCGTCGGAGGTGACACCGCTGACTGCGCAGCTGATCGAGCGCGGCTGGACTGACATCGGCGCGCCGCCGATACTGAGAATTGTCACCGGGCTGGGCGCTACTGGCGAAGCGGTGGTCGACGCGGTCGACTACGTCCAGTTCACCGGTTCCACCCCGACGGGTCGCAAGATCGCCCAGGCCTGCGCCGGGCAACTCAAGCCGTACAGCCTCGAACTCGGCGGCAAGGATCCGGCGATCGTGCTGGCCGACGCCGACGTCGATCGAGCGGTCAACGGTGTCACTTGGGGCGGACTGATGAACTCTGGGCAGGTGTGTATCTCTGTCGAACGTGTGTACGTGGAAGCCCCGATCTACGACGAGTTCGTCGCAAAGCTCGCACGGAAAGTCGGCTCGCTACGCCAAGGTGCCGACGACCGGTCCTTTGCCCACGACGTGGGCGCATTGGCGACTACGGATCAGCAGACGATCGTCGACGGTCAAGTCACCTCGGCCATCGCAGCGGGGGCGCGCGCTGTGACCGGAGGCAAACCGGGTTCGACCGGCACGTTCTACGAGCCCACTGTCCTTGTCGACGTGGACCATTCGATGGCCTGCATGCGGGACGAGACGTTCGGTCCGACCATCCCGGTGATGAAAGTGGCCGATGAGGCCGAGGCGATCCGGCTGGCGAACGACTCACCGTTCGGCCTGTCCGCAACGGTGTGGACCAGTGATATCAAACGCGGCATGGCCGTTGCGCGACAGATCGAGGCCGGCGCAGTCAACATCAACGACGCCTTCATCAACTTGTTCGAGTTCGGGCTGCCGCACGGCGGATGGAAGGACTCCGGTGTCGGGGCGCGTTTGGGTGGGGCACAAGGCGTTCGGAAGTACTGCCGGGTTCAGTCGATAACAGCACCGCGAGTTCCGACGTTGCACGCCGAACCACTCTGGTACCCCTACAGCCCGACCAAGATGAAAGCAGTGGGTGGACTACTGCGCATGTTGGTTGCACGAGACCTCGGCCGAATCCTCGGCCGCACAAAGGACAAGGACCACGCATGAGCAGCAACATTTCCGGCAAGGTAATCGCAATCACGGGCGGTGCCCGTGGCATCGGCTTCGACACGGCCAAGCGCCTGGTCGCAGACGGTGCCCGCGTCGCTATCGGAGACATCGACGAAGTGCAGATGAAAGAGGCTGTCACCGAACTCGACATCACGGCGTACGCGCGACTGGACGTCACGGACCCCGCATCGTTTGCCGAGTTCTTGGATATGGTCGAGTCCGAACTCGGTCCCATCGACGTCCTGGTCAACAACGCCGGCATCATGCCGACCGGATGGTTCCACGAGGAGTCGGACAAGATCACCCGACGTCAGGTCGAGATCAACGTCCTCGGCGTCATGTGGGGTTCGAAGCAGGCACTGCAACGGATGCTGCCGCGCCGCGCTGGTCACGTCATCAATATCGCGTCGCTGGCGGGGGAAGGCTACTTCCCCGGTGTGGCCGCGTACTGCGGGACGAAGCACGCCGTGAAGGCACTCACCGAGACCCTGCGCCGGGAATACCGCAACAGTGGAGTCGAATTCTCCTGCGTCATGCCGACATTCGTGAATACGGAGTTGACGCTAGGTGCCGGCAAGCCGAAGTTGCTGCGCAACGCGGAACCACAGGAGATTGCCGACGCGATCGCCGATCTCATCGCCCACCCGAAGCCACAGGTTCGGGTGACTCGTCTCGCCGGCAAGGTCAGTCAGCTTCAGAACGTATTGCCGCGCCGAATGCTCGCTCCGATCATCAAAGTCTTGCGCGCCGAGCACGTCCTGCTCCAGGATGTCGATAGCAATGCTCGAAAGGCCTACTTGGACCGCATCGAAACCAACTAGGCCACGTGACCTCGAACTGTCACCGCCAGTGCGGTATGTGCTGAATAAGCCCACATCGCATGAGAAGCTCGTTCTGGGTAAGGAATCGGTGGCTCCAGAACTGTCGTACCTGACCTGGCACCGGTCGGGTCGAAGGACGAACTACTTCGGCAGTCCCATCTTGTACTGCAATGCGTAGGCCAATTTGCCCGGCTTGTCGTCCGAGTACGGTGCCGACAGCTTTCCGAATTCGCCCTTGGAGGCTGCCTTCCCGTCGTTCCACGCGCCCAGAGCGCCGAGTTCCGCTGCGGTGCGGCCACTGTCGATCACCGCGTCTTTCGGTGCGGCGACCTGGGCGCGCGACACCGACTCGACGGTGCTCAGGTAGCTCGCCAGGTTGGTGCTGTCCCATCCGCTGATGTCGACGGCACCGGAGTCGCGCACCCATGCACCCCAATAGAATTCCTGGAACGGAATGGTTCCGGGTGTGAACCCGATGTCGCGCGCGAAATACGTCAGGCTGCGGTACTTGTCGTTCTGGAACTTGGCGAGACCGACTCCCGACGGCAGTTGTTCCACCGGAACCTCGTTGCCGTCGACGTCGTAGTTCCACACCCACTTCTCGGCCTTCATTCGCGCCCAGAAGTCGGCGGTGCTCAGGTCACTGAGGTTCGCGACCACCCGAAGTCGAAGATGCAGATTCGGTCCACCGTCGGCCGTTTCGTAGAACGAGGTCAGCGTGTGGTGTCCGTCGGTCAGGTACGGCACGCCACCAGGCCCGATGACAACGGTCTTCATCGGCGCGATGGTGTCGGGCGTTTCCTGGCCGACGGGGACGGTGCAGGTGAACGACGACGGGTTGTCCAGTCGTGCATCGGGTAACGCGGAGGCGGCCTCTTCCTGGCCGTTGGCCTCGCACCAGTCGTCGAACTTCTTGTTGATTTCGTCCTTGCCGAGTGTGTAGCGACCGAGCTTGTAGTACACCTCGTCGTACCCGAGCGAGGGCTGCGTCGCGCGCACCTCACCGATCGGGAGATTCAGAAGCTCACCCGCTTCTGCACATTGGTAACCGAGGCCCGCCGAAGATCCGGAGGGAAGCAGGCCTGCGACCTGGCACAGCGGAGATGCGGTCCGAACCGGGGCAGCCGTGGCAACGGCACCCATCGACGTGGACACAACAGAGATCAATGCAAGTGTGCCCAGTAGAGCAGCTCTGCGACGCGAGACCATTCGGTGAAACTCCCATGAGTTCGAGTGAAGTTCCCCGGAGACTGTCGCACCACGGTCACCGGCCGATGTCGCGGAACCGACGCAGAGGTGAACGTTGCATGATGGACGTCAGCGATCCTCGCGCAACATCGCGTACACGAGGGTGTCCGTCCATTCACCCTTGCACCACCAGTTCTGGCGAAAGTGCGCTTCCTGACGCATCCCGACGCGGGCCGCCAACCGGGCCGACGCGTCGTTGCGTCCGTCCAGCTGTGCGCTGACGCGGTGGATCTGGGGTATCGAGAACACGTGCTCGATCAACGCGTTGACCGCCTCGGTGGCATATCCGCGGCCCGCGACGGCGGGGGAGAACGTCCACCCGAGCTCGACGAGCGCCGGGGAACCGTCGATCAACCAGGCCTCGACGTTGCCCACCACCGTTCGCTCGTGTTCGACGACCATCGCCAGCACCTGGGTGTGCAATCCTTGCCGCTTCATCCGTTTACCCACCGCCGCAACCGCATCGGCGTGGGTCCACGCTTCGTGGAGCAGATAGCGGCAGACTTCTGGATCGCTGTAGTAGGCGAGAACCCTGTCTGCGTCGTCGGGTTCGTACAGACGCAGCGTCAGGCGTTCGGTGTGAATGGGCTCGACGGTCATGAGAGCAAGTCTGCCCGACTTGCATTCACGCTGATTCGAACCCTGGTCGTAGAGCCCGGCGTGACCGAGTGTGAGTACTCGACACCACTCGCACTCAACCGGAAGGCCTGTACCCATGGTCATGACGTCGTACGCCGCTCCCGCGGGACCCGTGGACACGCGCGACGGCGACGCCTCCGACGTCGGCTCCGCACCCGTCTCGCCGAAAGACTCTGCGTGGCAGCGGTACCGATGGACCGTCCTGCGCGCCCTGTCGCCCGTCGTCCTCCTCGTCCTGTGGCAGATCGCCAGTGCTGCCGGAGTCCTCTCCGAACGAGTGCTGCCCGCACCGTCACTGATCTTCGATGCGGGTCTGGAATTGCTGCGTAACGGTGAATTGGCCGACGCTCTGGCTATTTCCGGAACGCGTGTTGTTCAGGGACTCCTGATCGGCGGGCTGATCGGGGTGGCGCTCGGAGCGCTCGTCGGACTGTCCAAGCTCGCCGAGGCAACGGTCGACCCGCCGTTGCAGATGCTTCGCGCGTTACCGCACCTCGGCCTCATCCCGCTGTTCATTCTGTGGTTCGGGATCGGCGAGACTCCCAAGATCCTCCTCGTCGCTCTGGGAGTCGCATTTCCGCTGTACCTCAACACGTTCTCGGCCATCCGTCAGATCGATCGTGACTTCCTGGACACGGCCGTCGTACTCGGTTTCTCGTGGCGTCAGCGGTTCACCACGATCATCCTGCCCAGCATCGCCCCACAGTTGTTGGTGGGATTGAGGCAATCGTTGGCCATCGCCTGGTTGTCGTTGATCGTGGCCGAGCAGATCAACGCCGAATCCGGGTTGGGCTACATCATCAACAATGCGCGGGACTTCCTGCGTGTGGACACCATCATCTTCGGACTCGTCGTCTACGCACTGATGGGAATCGCCACCGACGGAATCGTGCGAATCCTCGAAAAACGATCCCTCCGTTACCGATTGGATGCTTGATTCATGACTACGACGACGACCTCCGTCGCCACCCTGCACGGCATCGACAAGTTCTACGGATCCAGTCACGTGTTGAAGGGCGTCGACCTGTCCATCGAGCGTGGTGAGATCGTCTCGCTGGTCGGACGATCCGGCTCCGGCAAGTCGACTGTTCTGCGTGTCCTGGCGGGACTGTCGACGGATCACACAGGGGAGCGGCGTGTCGATGGGCACCCCGCGGTGGCCTTCCAGGAACCACGCCTGTTCCCGTGGCGGTCGGTTCGTCAGAACGTGGCCTACGGTCTGAACACAGCGGGAGTCACCGGCAACGACGCGTTGACTGCTGCGGACGCGACTCTCGATGAGGTGGGACTTGCCGACAAGCGTGACGCTTGGCCACTCACGTTGTCCGGTGGGCAAGCTCAGCGCGCTGCGCTGGCGCGGGCGTTGGTGGGGGAGCCCGAACTGCTGCTCTTGGACGAACCGTTCGGCGCGCTCGACGCACTCACTCGACTGACCATGCAGTCGCTCCTGCTCGATCTGTGGGGACGGCACGGCTTCGGCATCTTGCTGGTCACCCATGACGTGGACGAGGCCATCGCGTTGGGGGACAGAGTGGTGGTGCTCGACGGGGGTGCCGTGGCCGAGACCGTCCCCGTCGACTTGCCTCGTCCCCGAGACCGGGGAACAGCCGGATTCTCTCGCATTCGCACTCACTTGCTCGGTGCCCTCGGCGTCCACTGACGCCATCAATTTCACTGATAAGAAGGATCTTTCACGCATGTCGTCACACGCTCGTTCTCGATCGCTGCGGACAGTCGGGATACTCGCTGCCCTGACCTTGACGGTCGCCGGGCTCACCGGTTGCGTCTCCCGTGGCAGCGATACTACGGCCACCGCAGCCCCCGAACTCGTCTCCAACGACCAGCTCGCCACAGTCACCCTCGACGTCGGCGATCAGAAGGGTGGCACCGAAGCCCTGCTTCGGGCATCGGGTGAGCTCGACTCGGCTCCTTACGATGTCGCGTTCTCCACCTTCACTTCCGGCCCGCCTCAGGTGGAGGCCGCGACGGCAGGACAGATCGACTTCGCGGTCACGGGTAACACGCCTCCGCTGTTCGGTGTGGCAGCCAACGCACGGATCAAGGTGGTCTCCGCCTACACCAACGATGCGAGTGGCGATCAGATCCTCGTGCCTGCCGATTCGACTCTTGCGTCGTTCGCAGACCTGCGGGGCAAGAAGATCGCGGTGGGCAAGGGAAGTTCCGCGCACGGTCATGTCCTGCTGCAGTTGCAGAAGGCAGGGTTGACCACAGACGACGTGCAGTTGGTCTTCCTTCAGCCTGCCGATGCGCTGACGGCATTCACCTCGGGCGAGGTCGATGCTTGGGCGATCTGGGATCCGTTCACCGCGATTGCGCAGGTGCAGAACGGCTCGAAGACGCTGACTACCGCCGAGGGTGTGGCCAACGGTTACGGCTTCGGTATCGCCTCGCAGCAGGCACTGGACGATCCCGCGAAGAACACGGCGTTGCAGGACTTCGTGGTTCGTCTCGCCAAGGCGTCCGCATGGGCGGACGCCAATCCGGCCGAGTGGGCGGCGGCGTACTCCGCGGCCGTCGGCATCGACCCGGCTGCGGGTGAATTGGCGCAGGGACGAAGCCAGCGACCCGCAATTGCTTTGGACAACACTGTGATCGAATCCGAGCGGGCGCTCTTCGATGCGTTCGTCCAGAGCGGAAGTATCCCCGGAGGCAACACGTTCGCGGACTTCGTCGACACGCGCTACAACGACGCTATCGCCGACGCGACCGCCTCGACCAACTGATCACCCACCACGCCGTAGGAGTTCCACTCGTGAGCGCACGCATCTTCTGGTTCCTTCCCACTGCAGGCGACGGCCGCTCCATCGTCGGCGCGTCCCACGCATCCGGCAACCTCCGCGAACCGGCCGGGTTCCGTCGCCCGTCGTTGCGGTACCTCACCGAGGTGGCTCAGGCCGCGGACCGCCTCGGCTACGAGGGGGTGCTGACTCCGACTGGAACATGGTGCGAGGACGCGTGGTTGACCACTGCTGCTTTACTGCAGAGCACCCGACGGTTGAAGTTCCTTGTCGCCTTCCGTCCCGGCCTCACGCCGCCCACGTTGGCGGCGCAGCAGGCGGCGACGTTGCAGCGGTTCTCGGAGGGTCGAGTGTTGTTCAACATCGTCACCGGCGGCGACGACGTCGAGCAGCGTCGTTTCGGGGACTGGATCGACCATGACCGGCGATACGCTCGCACCGACGAGTTTCTCGAACTCGTACAACGTATTTGGACCGAGAACTCGGTCGATCATGAGGGTGAGTTCTTCAAGGTTGCCGATGCGCGGGTGTCCGAAGCACCGGACCCGCTGCCGGAGTTCTGGTTCGGCGGCTCCTCCGAGCCGGCTCTGGCCGTCGCGGCCAAGCGGGTTCAGACGTACCTGACGTGGGGCGAGCCGCCGGCCGACGCTCGCGCCAAGATCGAGAAAGTGCAGGCGCTCGCGGACGCCGAGGGCCGCAAGCTCACCTACGGCGTTCGCCTGCACACCATCAGCCGCGACACGTCCGACGAGGCCTGGGCCGTCGCGCAGAAGCTCCTCGACGAGCTTCCCGAGGAGCAGGTGTCTCAGACGCATGCGCTGCACTCGTCCTCGCAGTCCGAAGGGCAGCGTCGAATGGCCGCGTTGCACGGTGGTAGCAAGGAGTCGCTTGAGATATACCCGAACCTGTGGGCCGGTGTCGGGTTGGTTCGTGGCGGCGCAGGAACGGCTTTGGTCGGTTCGCACGAGGAGGTCGCGAACCTGATCGGGGAGTACCACGATGCCGGGTTCGACGAGTTCATCCTCTCGGGCTACCCGCATCTCGAGGAGGCGTACCACTTCGCCGAGGGGGTTCGACCTATCCTCGACGCGCGAGGAATCACGGTTCCCGCCAGATAGATTCGCGCGCCATCGCTGGTTCGACATCGCCGGCTGGATCGACAGTGCGACTTCGGAGACCGACCACCACCGCTGCCTCGTTTACGCCGGTGGCCCTCCCGTACTCTGAAGATGCGCACTAGGAGAGACGAGATGGCATGAAAGCACTGGTATTCCGCGAGTACGGCGGCCCCGAAGTCCTGAAGATCGAGGAGCTTCCGGATCCGATTCCGGGATTCGGTGAAGTGGTGGTCGATCTGAAGGTGACCGCGCTCAACCACGTCGACATCGATGTGCGCGAGGGCGTCTCGCGTTTCGACTTCGCGATGCCGCACACCTTGGGCCTGGAGGGTGCCGGCGTTATCTCCCTGGTCGGCGACGGCGTGGACCCTGCTCGGATCGGTGAGCGCGTAGCCGTCTCCTACATTCGCACCTGCGGCCACTGCGAGTGGTGTCAACGGGGCATGGAGAACATCTGCGTCAACCGCAAATTGCTCGGAGAGCACATACCGGGCACGTACGCGCAGAAGATCCTGACACCGGCCGACCATTGCCTGACGCTTCCCGACAACGTCGACTTCGGTGAGGCGGCAGCCGCACTCAGTGCATTCGGCACCGCCTGGCACGCGCTCATGATCCGCGCCGAGCTGAAGCTGGGAGAGACCGTGCTGATCCATTCGATCGGGGGTGGCGTTGCATCGGCTGCACTTCAGGTCTGCAAGGCAGCCGGCGCGACCGTGATCGGTACGGCCAGCCGAGACGACAAGTTGGCTCAGGCGACCGCTGACGGTGCCGATCACGTCATCAATTACACGACAACCAATGTGCGCACCGCCGTCGACGAGATCACCGGTGGACGCGGGGTCGAGCTGGTCTTCGACGGCGTAGGAGGGACAGCCTTCACCGAGTCGATGTTCATGCTGCGCCCGTACGGCCGTCTGGTGTCGATCGGTGCGCACGCGGGTGAGGTCGTCGAGTTCGACATCATCGAGTTCTTCCGCCGCCAGATCTCCTACATCTCTTCGCATACCCAGACGCGCGACGAGATGCGTACTGTGCTCGATCTCGTCGGCAAGGGGGTGCTGCGCCCGCGTATCAACTCGCGTTATGCCTTGGATCGCGCCGGGGAAGCGCACGAGGAGTTGGCTGCGCGCACCGCCTACGGGAAAATCATCCTCGACATCGACTGAGGAGAGCAGTGGTGGACGCGATGCCGTCTCACCTTCAGCAGACACGCCCTAGACCCGTTGAGTGCAGTCAGGCGAGGCCGTCGTACACCGCGCGCACGTACTGCTCCGCTCGCTCCGAACCGATGATGCCGGGACCCATTCGGTTCATCACGTACGAGATGGTCAGCTTCGACTCCGGGTGCAGAACGGTCAGCGATCCGCCCCAGCCACCCCAGAAGCAGATTTTGCCGTCGGGGATGTAGGGCATCGATTCCTGTTGCGGCAGAGCAAAACCCAGGCCGAAGCGCAACGGAATGCCCAGCGCCAGATCGACTCCGTTGGACTGCTCCTCGAGGATCGAGTCGATCGTGCCGGGGCTGAGCAGCCTTACGCCGTCGACGGTTCCGCCGCGGGAGACGACCGATAGGATTCGTGCAACCGAGCGTGCGTTGCCATGCCCGTTCAGCGCACCCATGTCCGCGGCACGCCACGCCGGGGTGTTCGCGGACGAGGCCTGCACCAACGGTCCGAGAAACGTCCTGCGACGCACCATCGTCGGATCGGGCACGGCATCGCCGGTCGGCGGGGGCGGCGGAACCACATCGGCGATTCGATTCCAGTCGGCCTCGGCGGCACCGATCTGGAAGTCGGCACCGAGAGGACCCGCAATCTCGTCGGCGACGAACTGCCGCAACGACTTTCCGGTGACGCGGCGGACGACTTCGCCGATCAGATGACCCTGACTGGCTGCGTGATACCCCGATGTGGTGCGCGAATCCCACCACGGAGCCTGCGCGGCCAAGCGCGAGGTCGAGAGTTCCCAGTCGTAGAGGTCCTCTTCGCTGAACGGCCGGTCCCATCCCGATACTCCGGAGGTGTGCGACAACAGGTTCCGAACCGCGATGTTCTCCTTGCCTGCGGCTGCGAACTCGGGCCAGTACGTCGCGACCGGCGCGTCGGGATCCAGCACTCCACGGTCGATCAGCATCAACGCCGCCAGGCACGTCACCATCTTGGTCGTCGACCACACGTTGGTGATCGTGTCCGACTCCCAGGGCAGGCTGCGCTCGGTGTCGCGATACCCGCCCCATAGGTCGACGGCAGTGTGGCCGTCGATGTCGACCACCACAGACGCGCCGAGTTCCGCTCCGCTCTCGACGTTGGCGGCAAGCGCGTCACGCACCGCCGCGAATTCGGGCTCGCAGTGACCGTCAATTGCCATGTGATGCCCCCAGAACGCGGTGAACGGCTAGTTCGACGTAGTTGTCGGCGACGTCCTCGATGCTGAGTTCGCCGCCGTCGTGGAACCAGTTGCTGATGCCGTTGAGCATGTCGGTCAGGGCGAACGACGCCAGACGCGCATCCGGGACGGTGAATTCACCACTGCGCATTCCGGCGGTGATGACATCGCGGACGCGTCGTTGGTACTGACGGCGATAATCCTCGATAACAGTGCGGTGCTCGGGTGTGAGTGAGGCCAACTCGTGCAGGCCGACGATGTATTCCACCCGTCGCCGATTCAGATGCACCAGGTGCGCGCGCACCAGAGACGACAGGCGTTCGGTAGGCGTTCCGGCCGCGTCGAGCAGCGGCAGGTTCTCCTCGGCCGGTTCCTGGGTGACCGTCAGGCAGATCGCGAAGAGGATGTCTTCCTTGGACGGGAAGTGGTGGTAGAGGCTGGCACCCTTGATACCGACGGCGTCGGCGATATCGCGCATCCCCACGTTCGAGTAGCCCTCACGCGCAAAGATATTGGCGGCGTTGGCCACGATGTCGTCTCGCCGCTGGCGCGTGCGGATCTGGCGAGGCAGTGGACTCACATCAGCCGGCTGCGTCATACGGTCTCCTCGACCGCCGCCAGCAGTCGCAGTTCACGCTTGAGGATCTTGCCCTGCGGGTCGACGGGTAGTTCGGCCACGATGTGTACCGACTTCGGAGCCTTGTACGACGCCAACTCGGTGCGGCAGAACTCGATGATCGCGGCCGGGTCGGCGGTCACCCCGTCGCGGGCGATGACGAAGGCGGTCACGGCCTCGGACCAGTACGGGTCGGGAACTCCGACGACGGCGGCGCGCAGCACGTCCGGGTGCGTGTGGATGGTGCGTTCCACTTCCTGCGACGACACGTTCATCCCTCCCGACTTGATCATGTCCTTCATCCGATCGTAGAAGAACAGGTTGCCGTCGGCGTCGATGCGCACCATGTCGCCGGTGTGTACCCAGCCGTCCCTGAATACCTCGGCCGTGCGCTCGGGGTCCTTGAAGTAGCCGAGCATCACCGATGGAGTGCGGCAGAGCAATTCACCGATCTCACTTTCGTTGCCCGCGGGGTCGACGACCTTGATCTCGAGGTGGGTGACGGGCTTCCCGATCCACGACGCGTCGCCGTCGGGAATGTCGTCGAGGGTCGAGAACCAGCCGACCGAGCCCAGCTGCGAGAGTTCCGACTGTCCCCAGTAGGTGCCCCAGATGGCCTCGGGTGCTGCGGCGGCCCAGGCGCTGATCGTGTGCGGTGACACCTGGCCACCGTAGGTGAGGCAGCGCCTGACCTGGCTCACGGACTCGGGCCCGAACTGCTCATCACGGGCCAAGGCCAGATAGAACGTCGGCGTCTGCGCGATGACGGAGATCTTCTCGGCGGCGATGATGCGCAGCGATTGAGCCGGATCGACCGTTGCGGGCAGCACCAGAGTGGCACCCATCAGCGTCAGGGTGGTCATCGAGCCGAGTCCGGCGATGGTGTGGAAGGGCATGACGAACAGCCAGGTGTCCTCCGGTCCGGTGCGCAGGCCCCAGCTCCACGCGGGCGCGGTGGAGATGAGGAAGTTGCGGTGCGGGATCATCACGCCCTTGGGAGCCGCTTCGGTTCCCGAGGTGTAGATGACCATCGCGACGTCGTTCTCGTCCATGTCGACGCCGGGCTCGGTGGACGGGGTGTTCGCCGTCAGCGCGGCGTACTCGGTACCGAACGTCACCAGGGTGGTGGTGTCCGGCTTCACCGAGGAGATGATCTCGGCGTAGGCCGGGTCGGCCACCACCACAGTCGGTTCCGCGTGTGCGAGTTGGTGCTTCACCTCGGCCGCGCGGTACATCACGTTGATGCCGGTGAAGGCCGCACCCGCTTTGAGGGTTCCGTAGTACGCCACCACCACGTCGACGCTGTTACGAGCCATCGATGCGACGCGGTCACCTGCTGTCACCCCGAGATCGACCAGCAGGTTGGCGAACTGGTTTGCGCGAGAATCGAGTTCGCCGTAGGTGGTGACCTCGCGGGTGCCGTCCGCCGCGTAGCTGATGAACGCCACCTTGTTCGGCTGCGTCCGCGCATGGCGACGCAGCTGATCGCCGATGGTGGCGCGGCCGATGGGGGAGCGGTGGTGGATGGCAGTACCGGGCACGGCGATCTCCTGAAGGTTCGAAGCGTAATTCAGAGGGCAGGGGAGAGGGCAGCGGAGTCGAACATCGGCTGCGAGAAAGTCTCTGCCGCAACGATCTGCTCGACGGGATCGCGAGTGAGTTTGCGCGGGAACGACTTTTCGGGATAGCCGACGGCGATGTGTGCGGCGGTGATGTAGTCGTCCGGGATGCCGAGTAGCTCGCGAATGGCGGGCTCCTCGTGGCACAGCAACGTCGTCACCGCGGTCGCGACGCCCTGATCGCGCAGGCTCAGGCACAGGTTCTGAACCGTCGGGTAGATGGACGCGCCGCCGACGACGGAGAGTCGGCCGAGTTCGTGGTCGGTGGGATGCAGTCCGTCCAGCGCGGCGCAGACCACCACGATGGCGGGCACCTCGGCCAGGTGGCGGGCGAAGTAGTCGGCGTCCTGCACGGTCTTGGGCAATGCGCCGACGGCTACGGTTCCGCCGGTGATGCCGGCGAAGTAGGCGTCCCACATCGGGAGGTAGAGGTCAGCGAGGGCCTGCTTGCGGGCAGCGTCGCGCACGACGATCCATCGCACGGGCTGACGGTTGCCGCCCTGCGGGCCGAAGCGGGCGACGTCGAACGCGGCCTTGAACACCTCGTCGGGAACAGGATCGCTGAGGTACCGCCTGCAGGTGCCGGTGGTGCGCATCGCCTCGGTGAGTTCCATGGGTGTTTCCCTTCGCCTG
This sequence comes from Rhodococcus sp. ARC_M5, assembly GCF_022810405.1. Classification (GTDB taxonomy): domain Bacteria; phylum Actinomycetota; class Actinomycetes; order Mycobacteriales; family Mycobacteriaceae; genus Rhodococcoides; species Rhodococcoides navarretei. The sequence continues at coordinate 162,705 of NZ_JALGQE010000010.1, read as the reverse complement.
TCCGCTGTTAGGTAGTGCCATGAAGCATCGTGTGGCGTGGGCCACATTGTCAAGGGTTCAGGTGCTGCGAATTTCGAGACCACGAATCCCTTGCGCGAGGTTGCCTAACCGTGGTTAGTTGAGCTGTCGGAGTCGGATTGAGCAGCGCGCAACAGGAGGTACCGGTGTCCACAGACGCAGCAACGGCAGCGGAGACCGTGGGTGGAGTCGATCGGGACCGACTCTCGCGGGCTCTCACCGCAGCCAACCTGCCCACGCTGGTGGCGGTGCTCTATCAGTTGACCGGCGATCCCATGTGGCTCGCCGATCCGTATCGCCCTACGCGTAGTCGGGGGATGGACAACAACGACACGGGCGGATTCGATGATGCAGTTGCCGACCGCATCCGTTCCGCAGCGCTCGATGTGATCTGCGCGTTCCACGAGGGCGCGCCCATGGCGGTGCCCTCACCCGACTCGGAGCACCTCGTCGAGATGATCAGCGTGGCCGTCGGTGAGCAGGTTCCGCCCGAGTTCGGCGTCATGGTCGCCGAGGACATGGGCTTCACCGTCGCGGACACTCCCGTGGCGGCTCCGAACGATCTGTCGGTCATCGTCATCGGTGCCGGCGTCTCCGGAATGCTCGCGGCCATCAAGCTGCATGACGCGGGCATCAGTCACACAGTGCTCGAGAAGAACTCCGACGTGGGCGGTGGTTGGTTCGAGAACACCTACCCCGGTGCCGGCGTCGACACCCCCAGTCACCTGTACTCCTACTCCTTCGCGCCGCGGGCCTGGAGCACCCACTTCGGCAAGCGCGACGAGGTGTGGCAGTACCTCAGCGACGTTGCCTCCGAACACGATCTGCGGCAACGCATTCGATTCGACACCGAGGTGGCGACCGCCGAGTACGACGCGGAGAGGCAGGGCTGGACCGTCACGACGGTCGACGGCAACACGCTGACCGCCGACGTGGTGATCACCGCTACCGGCCAGCTCAATCGGCCGAAGGTGCCCCACATTCCCGGGCTCGAGTCGTTCGACGGCCCGATCTTCCACACGGCGAACTGGCCGGCCGATCTGGATCTGACCGGTAAGCGTGTCGCCATCGTCGGAACCGGGGCCAGTGCCATGCAGGTGCTGCCGGCCATCGCGTCGACGGTGGGGCATGCCACGGTCTTTCAGCGCTCGCCGCAGTGGGTGTCGTCGAGCGATGTGTACTTCACCGAGATGGGCGACGATGCCAACTACCTGATGGATGTCGTTCCGCTGTATCGGCTGTGGTACCGGACCAGGCTGGCCTGGAACTTCAACGATCGGGTGCACAGCTCGCTGCAGGTCGATCCCGAGTGGGAGCATCCGCAGCGCTCGATCAACCCGGTGAACGACGCCCATCGACGCGTCTTCACCCGCTACATCGAACGTGAACTCGACGGCCGACCGGACCTCATCGAGAAGTCGCTTCCCGATTACCCACCCTTCGGCAAGCGGATGTTGCTCGACAACGGCTGGTACGCCGCGCTCAAGCGCGACAACGTCACCCTCATCGCCGACGCAGTCTCGTCCATCACCACCAACTCGGTTGTTGCGCAGGACGGTTCGGAGACCGAGGTCGACGTCGTGATCCTCGCGACGGGCTTCGAGACGCACAAGCTGTTGACGCCGATCGATGTGCGCGGACGATCGGGGGAGTCCATTCGAGATATCTGGGGCCCCGAGGATGCGCACGCGTACCTCGGCATCACCGTCCCGGACTTTCCGAACTTCTTCATCACCTGCGGTCCCGGAACCGTGCTGGGTCACGGGGGTAGTTACATCACCATCGCCGAATGTCAGGTGCGCTACATCATCGATGTGCTGATCGACATGGTGGACAAGCGGATCGGGGCCATCGAGTGCAAGGCCGACGTGGAGACGGAGTATGTCCGCAAGCACGACGAGGCGCACGCGAAGATGATCTGGTCGCACGGCGGCATGGACAACTGGTACCGCAACGACGCCGGACGCGTGGTCTCCACGCTGCCGTGGCGCATCGTCGACTACTGGGAGATGACGCGGCGGGCTGATCTCGACGACTTTGTCATGGAGCCTCGACTGGACGAGGCTCGCTGATCAGGTGGATGTCGACTGAACGCCGTTAGTACGCAAGACCGTATGGGCCTATAACGCCGACGATGTCCAAATTCCGTGCAAGGCTCGACGGTGCACACTCACCCGAACGATCGAATGGAGCGCGCCGCGATGGAACGAACGGCAGTCAACCCGGTGCGATGGTCGGTGGACATGGGATTCAACCAGGGGGAGATCGTCTCGGGGCAGGCTCGGACGCTCTACCTCTCCGGCCAGACAGCGACGGGCGATGACGGTTCGCCTCAGCACCCCGATGACATGGGCGCGCAGTTGTCCCTGTGCCTCGACAACATGGAAGCCGTTCTCGCCGAAGCGAATATGTCCTTGGCAAATCTCGTGCGGCTCAACGTCTACACCACCGATGTCGACGCGTTGCTGCCGCACTACGGCGATTTGGCAGCGCGGCTGGGCGCGGCGGGCGTCAAGCCGACCAGCACCCTGCTCGGGGTGACCCGGCTCGCGATTCCCAGTTTGCTGGTCGAACTCGAGGGCACCGCGGTCGGGTAGGTCAACGGCCGAACATCGCGGTCGGCACACCGCCTACGGTGGTGGACGTAATCAAGGTCGCACCGTCCCAAGGACCCGGCTCGTCGAGGCCGGTCGTAGCACTGGTCACCAGAATGCGCCCCGAGCCGAAGGCGATGCTGGTCGGTTGAGAGGCAGGGACCGGAACGACGTCCACGAGTTCCCCGTCTGGCGCATACCGATGAAGACGATGCCCACCCCACAGCGCTGACCAGAGGCACCCGTCGGCGTCGACGGTCATTCCATCCGGATTGGCGTCACCGACTTCGGCGAAAGCTGTTGGGGCAAGGAGACTGCCGTCGTCGGCCACGTCGTACCGGGTGATCACTCCGGCCGTGCTCTCCGCCAGATACATGACGGATCCGTCCGCGGAGAAGGCCGGACCGTTCGGAATCGTCAGTCCGTCGAGGACGCGATGAGTCCTGCCGTCGACGTCGACGCGCACGAGGAACCCGGTACCGGGATGGTCTCCGTACGGCATGGCACCTGCCCAGAATCGGCCGTGCGGATCGGCGACCCCGTCGTTCATGCGCATCGGCACCAGTGCGTCGACCAGCAGGTCGGCAACCCACTCGACCTCGCCGCCGGACCGGTCCAGGAACGCGATCCCGTTGCCCGCAGCGGCAATCCATCCTCCACCCGGCCGTGGTGCGACCGCCCCGAGCGGTACGTCCAGGTCGTGCAGCACCGAGCCATCATCCATAATCAACGCGCCGGACAGTAGGTCGACGAACACGAATCCGGCTCCCGAGGGTCTTGCTCCTTCGCCCAATTCGTATCGCGCGTCGGACAGCGGTGCCCATTCACCCACGAGAGTCATCGCAGCGCCGCTCCGGATTCGGTGGTGATCAGATCGAGCTCGCCGCGTGTGGGCAACCCCTCCCAGTCGCCGCGGCTCGATACTGCGAACGCTCCCAATGTGTTAGCTCGAGCGAGTCGTCCTGTGATGGACAGCCCGTCGAGGCGACCGGACAGGTATCCCGCGGTGAAAGCGTCGCCCGCTCCGATGGAATCGACGACTGTCACTTGGTGGCCGGGCGCTTCGTCGACGCCATCGCGGGTGTGGACGGCGGCACCGTCGGCCCCTCTCTTGATGACGACCTCGTGCACCCCGGCGTCGAGCAGTTCGTCCGGATGCGTTGCGACGAGATTCAATTCGTCCTCGGATGCGATCACGATGCGTGAAGCAAGAACGAGCGGACGCAGCACCGCGGACGCTGAATCCAGGTCCCACAGCCGGGACCGGAAGTTGACGTCGAACGACACGATCACACCGTCGGCGCGGGCCCGCCGCACAGCGGTCTCGATCGCGGCGGCGGCATCCGTCGACAGAGCGGGCGTGATGCCGGTGAGGTGGAGGATGCGAGGCGACTCGGTCAACGCAGCATCGGCGTCGGCAGGGGTGAGCCGTGATCCGGCCGAGCCTGCGCGGTGGTATTCGACGCGGGTGACGTCGGGCAGGCGCTGCTCGAACATCACCAGCCCGGTGGCGTGATCGGGATCGCGAACCACGCCTTCCGTCAACACGTTCTCGGCTCGCAGTGTGCGGAGGATCAGTTCGCCGGATTCGTCGGCACCCACCCGTCCGGCCCAGCGGACTCGATGGCCGAGCCGAGCGAGACCGATGGCGACGTTGGTCTCTGCCCCGGCCATCGCGACGGTCGCTGCGCCACCGAACTTGATCAGGCCTGCACACCGAACTGCCACCATCGACTCACCGATGGTCACGACGTCGAGGTCGGCAGTCATTGGTCGGTTCTAACAGCGTCGAGAAACGCACGCGCGCGTTCGCGAAGTCCGCCGAGATCGCCACCGTTCGGAGCGTCGCCACACAGCGGACTGGCGACGCCGACAGCAGTGGCCCCGTTGGCGAAGTACGCCGCGATTGCGTCGGCCCCGACCCCGCCGACCGGGATGAGCGGCACATCCGGAAACGGTGCCCGCAGATCTTTGAAGTACTGCGGTCCGAAGACCGACGCCGGGAAGATCTTGACGCCGTCGACGCCGAGGCCGACGGCCGTGACCACTTCCGTCGGTGTCAGTGCGCCGCACAGCACCGGAATACCCGCGGCGACAGCAACTTCGACCGACGGTGCGACGGCGGGGGTGACGACGTAGGTCGCGCCGGCGTCTCGTACCCGCGCCACGTCCGCCGGGTCGATCACTGTGCCGGCCCCGAGCTGAACCTTCCCGTCGAGGCGAGCGGCAACAGTCTCGATGACCCGCAGTGCGTCGGCCGACGTCAGTGACACCTCGAAGAGGCGGACCCCTTCGTCGGCGAGGGCGAGGGCGGTGTCGATGGACGCTGCGGCGTCGGTACCGCGGATGATGCCCAGCAATCGGTGCTCGCGAAGGTCGTCCAACAGGGTCATGGAAGTTCTCGTTTCTGTAGAGCTCGTCACCATTCGGCGAACGAACCATCCGGGTGGTGCCAGATCGGGCCGTGCCAGCTCTCGGCAACGGCATCTGCGCGACGTACAGCGTCTTCGTCGACTTCGATGCCCAAACCTGCTGCGGTCCAACGCTCGACGTGACCGTCGACGAAGGTGAAAGGCGACCGGTCGAGCACATAGTCGAGCAGTTCCGCGCTGCCTTCGTTGTAGTGAATGCCGATGGACTGCTCCTGCAGCAGGAAGTTCGGCGTTGCGAACGCGACTTGCAAACTCGCCGCCAACGCGATCGGACCGAGTGGGCAGTGCGGTGCCAGCAGAGCCCCGAAAGTGTCGGCGAGCGTGGCGATGCGCCGCACCTCGGAGATGCCGCCCGCATGGGAGATGTCGGGTTGAACGACGGTCACGCCGGCTTCGAGGACGGGTAAGAACTCCGCGCGTGAGAACAACCGTTCGCCGGTGCCGATCGGAACACTGCTGCTGGACACGATGTCTCGGAGTCGGTGTGCGAATTCCGGGAGCACCGGTTCCTCGACGAACAGCGGCCGGAGCGGCTCCAACACCGGCAGCAGTCGCCGCGCATCCGCGACACCGACCCTGCCGTGGAAGTCGATCGCCACGTCGTTGCCGTCGCCGATCGCCGCTCGAACCTGCGAGACGCGCTCCACCACACCATCGAGTTCGGCTGCGGTGGCGAGACGCCCGATTCGGCCGCACGCGTTCATCTTCAGCGCAGTCAGCCCGTTCTCGATCTGCGCCCGGGCTGCGTCGGCCACCTCGGCCGGTTCGTCCCCGCCGATCCATCCGTACACGCGGACTCGGTCGCGCACCGCGCCGCCGAGCAGTTGGTGGACGGGCACGTCGAGTGATTTGCCGAGGATGTCCCACAGTGCCTGGTCCAGTCCGGCGACTGCGCTGGACAGTACCGGTCCGCCGCGATAGAAACCGCCCTTCGTCATCACCTGCCAGTGCGCTTCGACCGTGCGGGGATCGCGGCCGATGAGGAGCTCGGCCAGCTCTCGGACGGCGGCGCGCACCGTGTCGGCGCGGCCCTCGACGACGGGCTCACCCCACCCGACGATGCCGGCATCGGTCTCGACACGGCAGAACAGCCAGCGGGGTGCGACAGCAAACGTGTCGATTGCAGTGATCTTCACTCGTGGTCCTTGCTGTTGATCAGTTCGAGCACGCGCGACAGGTCGTCGACGGACTTGTCGAGAAGCGCACGGGTCAGCTCGACCGCACCGGCCGCATCGCTCGCTCTGATGGCGTCGACGACGGCGCGGTGGCTGGGAACCGGATTGTCTTCGGTGTGGTTGTGCACCAACGAGTCTCGAACCATCAAGGCCGGTTCTACGAAGATGCTCATGCTGGCGAGCATTTCGTTGTGGGCCGCGCGCAGCAGTATCGCGTGCCAGGCAAGGTCGGCCGCGGCCGCCTGGTCTGCACCGGCCGATGACGCTGCCTCCATGTTGTCGAGCGCTGCCTCGAAGTCGGCGAGATCGTCGTCGGTGCGGCGCAGCGCAGCGAGGCCTGCCGCCGACGGTTCGATGATGGCGCGAACCTCGGCCAGCTCGGTGAGCATTGCCGCCGCATCGCCCGCGGCATGCCGCCACCGGATGACGTCACTGTCCAGCACATTCCATGCGGCCCGGTCACGGACGAAGGTGCCGCGTCGCTGCCGAGAATCGAGCAAACCCTTCGCGGCAAGCACCTTGATGGCCTCCCGTAGCGCGGTCATCGACAGGTCCATCTCCGAGCCCAGAGCGCGGAGGTCGAGGGTCTCACCAGGGGTGATGGTGCCGTCCACGATGCGTGAGCCGAGCAGTTCGACTGTGGTGCCGTGCAATCCGCGTCCTGTGTAGCCCGTCATGCGATCCCCTTCACGCCATCGGTACTGTCGCTCATGCCGAATTCTTGGTGATACTCCACCCGCCGTCGACGACGAGAGTGGTTCCGGTGATGAACGACGCCTGGTCGCCGAGCAGAAATTCGATCGGCGCCGCCACCTCGTCCGGTTGTCCGAGTCGGCCGGTCGCGGTTTGGGCCGCACTGGCTGCGCGGTCTGCATCCGAGATCCCGTCCCACTGCGCGGTCAGCACCGGTCCGGGCAGCAGACAGTTCACCCGGACCTCGCCACCGTATTCGGTCGCGAGCTGGCGGGTGAGACCCGTCAGCCCGGCCTTGGTTGCCGCGTAGGCAGGGACGGCGGGGAGCCCGAAGTTGGCGTGCACCGAGGAGACGAGCACGATCGAGCCTCGGCGATCTCGCCGCAGGTCGGCCAAGCATGCCCGGACACCCAGAAACGTTCCGGTCAGGTTGACGTCCAGTTGCCGTTGCCACGAGGCCAGCGTCATCTCGTGCAGCGGCACCCGATCGGTGGCGAGGGCGTTGCTCACGAGGGCGTCGACGGGACCGAGTTCGACGTGCACCTGCTCCAGCGCATCGTTCCAATCGTTCTCTAACGTGACATCGCCGACGAACGCGAGAGCTCGCCCACCTGCCGACGCGATCTCTGCTGCAACCTCATCGACTCGATCGTCGAGATCCAACAACGCGACAGACCACCCCGATGCCGCCATCCGACGGGCCGTCGCGGCACCGATACCGGCGGCCGCGCCGGTGATGAGAACGGTGCGTGTCATGGAGTGTCCTTCCGTGCCGGGGTCACGTCGTAGTCGGTTCCCGTGTGGTCCCGCAGCATCACATCACCGACAACCGCGATGGTAAGAGCATCGCCCGCCCGAACAGATGCCACGGCCTCACCGTCGACGACCAGGTGGCCGGAGATGTAGCTGCAGAAGCGGTCGTCGCCTTCCCAGTGTCCGACCGAAGTGACGGCGCGGACGTCGCCCGAACCTTCGGAGACGCCACTGCGGTAGCGGTAGTCGGTGCGATCACCCGGTGCCAGTGCGGTCGAGGGGCCGAGCAGTTCGATCTCCACGATGCGAGCGCTGGGGTGCAGGCCACCCAGGTGGGTGATCGGGTGGGTGAGGGGGTGCTCCATCCAGACCTCGACCCGCGAGCCCTGGTCCGGATACTCGGCAGTCGGGTCGACGGTGAACGTCTGGGTCGCGGTGGTGCCGAAAGCGCTGTGCGCCAACCATCCGCTGGCTCCGGGTACACCGACCTTGCCGACGACGTCCTGGTGCGCCACGTGTAGTCGGTCGGTGCCCAGAGTGTCCACTCGCGGTGCGCCGGTGCCGACGGCCAACTCGACTGTTCGGTGATCACCGGGCTCGATGCCGATGTCCACACCGCCGGACCCGGGTTCGCCGCCCGCGCGCTGGGTGACATTCCACAGCGCCCATCGCACGTTGTTCTCGGAGGTGTTCTGCGCGGACAGGTGCACGTCGTAGGCGCTCTGCCCGCGGGTCACGCTGACCGCGCGCGTGACGGTGAGGCCGGTCCGTGGGTCGTGGCCGCTGGTCATGGTCACGGTTGTCGACTTGTCGGTGCGGTCGACGGTCCAGTCGTAGTAGCCGGAATCCAGTACGGGGTCCGGCGGTCCCGCCCATTCGGTCGACGCCGACCAGCCCTGCGGTGCCGGCCATGTCTTGTCGCCGCCGTAGTTGTTCCACAGGCTCATCGCGCCGGACACGGGTTCGGGGACATGTGACCCGACCGGATGCAATGCGTCATCGAGCAGAGACGCGTTCCGCCACAACAACTCCTGGCCTCGCATGCGCATCGAGAGCAAGCGCCCACCCAGTGCGGGGACGAACCCGAGGCGCAGTACGGCGTTGTCGATCCACACGACGTCGGGTCGAGAGCCACCGCCTTCGTCGATCTCGGTGGCGACCTCCGCGGGCATGTGCATTGTCACCGAACCGAATTCGAGACGAACACGACTTTGCCTCGACTGCCGCCGGCGGCCAGAGCGAACGCTTCCTCGGCCTGGTCGAGGGAGAAGCGATCGCTCACCACCGTCTCTGGTCGTAGACCCCAGGCGACCAGGTTGTGGGCAAGGTCGGACATTGCTTGCAGCGACGTGACCCAGGAGGCATGCAGCGTCAGTTGCTTGTGCAGCAACGTGTCCGAGACTTCCGTGTCGAAGCGGCCACCTTCACCGATGAACGAGACGTGGCCCCATTCGGCCGCGTGTTGCACGGCGGTAGTGCGGCCCGGTGCCGAGCCCGAGGCGTCGATGGTGAAACCGAACCCGGCACCACCGCTCATCTCGGTGAGAAGGGCGTCGGCCTCGTCGGGGGAGACAGTGGCGTCGAAGATCCCGAGGGAGTCCGCCCAGGTGCGGCGTACTTCGGACAACTCGACGCCGACCACTCGTCGTGCGCCCATCCCGCGCCCGATCATGCCGGCCGCCAATCCGACCGGTCCCAACCCGACGACCAGCAAATCGCCCTCTCCGCTGACTCCGACACGTCGTAGACCTTCGTACGCGGTGCCGAATCCGCATGCGATCAAGGCACCGTCGACATACGACAACTCCTCGGGCAGTGGGACGCACGTCCGCTCTTCTGCGAGAACGTAGCGGGCGTTGCCCCCGTCACGTTGCCAGCCGTACGACTCACGGGAATCCGCAGTGCAGCTGATGTAGTACCCGCGGCGGCAGTTGTCGCAGAGCCCGCAGCCGGCGATGTGGTACACGATGACCCGATCTCCGGCGGTGAACCGTGCGCAATTCGGTCCCGCCGCAACCACGCGACCCGACGGCTCGTGACCGGAGACGACGCCGCGGTAGGCGGGTCCATCGATCCCGCGGTGCGTCTTGTACTCCCGGTAGATGTAGCTGATGTCCGTACCGCAGATACCGGCGGCACCGACCTCCACCAACAGCTGGCCCGGTCCCGGTGTGGGCACGGAGACCGTACGTCGTTCCGTGGTGGAGTCGCCCGGGAGGTAGATGCCGGTCATCGTCTCGGGGACGACGGGGGAATCTTGCTCGACTGTGGTCACGATGTTCTCCTGCTGAAATTCTTGGTTGGGACGGTGTGGTCAGGAGGTTCGCATCGCCGCGGCGCTGCGCCGGCCGATGAGTGCGTTGATGAGAACGGCACCGACGATGATGACGCCGCGGATGACGTCCTGCAGGAACGAGTTCACGCCCAGGAGCACAAGACCGTTGCCGATCACCGTGATGAAAACTACGCCCAGGAAAGTGCCCAGCATGGTGCCGCGTCCACCGGCGAGTGCTGCGCCGCCGATGACGACGGCCGCGATGATGTCGAACTCGAGCCCGGAGCCGGCGCTTCCGGAGCCGGCTCCCAAGCGTGCAGCGAGCAGGATTCCCGTGATGGCCGAGAGCAATCCGGTGGTGGCGAAAAGCAGGATCCGGACCTTTGTCAGGTTGATACCCGACAGTCGAGCGGCGGACGCGTTGCCACCGATCGCGTAGATGGAGCGGCCGTAGGCGGTGAACTTGGCGATGTAGACGAACGCGACGAAGAGAACGAGCATGACGACTGCCGACGTCGGAATACCGAGGATGGAACCGCCGAGGAGGTCGAACAGGCCACTTTCGGGCAGCACGACGGGTAGGGCGTCCGTGAGGTACAACCCGAGACCACCCAGGACACTCCACAATCCGAGTGTGGCGATGAAGGACGGGACCTTGAAGGCCGCCACCAGCCAGCCTGCCAGTGCGCCCCACGCGATGCCGAGTGCCAAGGTGAGCAGCACGGCACCGACGACGCCGAATCCCCATGTGGCACTACCCATCGCGACGATCACGGATGCGAAGGCGACGGCAGGTCCGATGCTGATGTCGATCTCACCGGCAATGATCACCAGCGTCACGCCCCACGCGGCGATACCGATCGTCGCCGCGTCACGCAGGATGCCCAATTGGTTTGCACCGTCCATGAATCCAGCGGCGGTGAGGCCGAGCACAATGTAGAGGGCGATGATCGCGACGACCAGCCCGATCTCGTTCAGCTGGTGCGAGCGTGAGCTCAGCCAGCTGCTCTTCTTCGTTCCGTCGCCTGCGGGGCGGTCCTTGTCGATGGTGACCATGTCGGTCCTTCTCTCGTCGTCGCTCGGGGTCGTCACGTCACGCCGCCATGGCGGCGGCGAGAACGGAATCGATGGTGATGGCGGATCCGGTCAGCTCGTCGGCGACCTCTCCGCCGCGAATGGCTATGACGCGGTCACAGACCAGTGGTATTTCTTCGAGTTCGCCGGAGACGAACACGACGGCGGCACCGCCGTCGGCGAGTTCGCGTACGAGGCGATAGATCTCGGCCTTGGCTGCGACGTCCACACCTCGGGTCGGTTCGTCCAGCAGCAGGATGCGGCTGCCCGCGTGCAGCCAGCGGCCGATGACGGCCTTCTGCTGGTTGCCGCCGCTCAGGTTGACGATGGGGGTGGCACCCTTGGCGGTGGCGATCGACAAGCGGGAGATGAGGTCCGCTGCTGCCGATCGAACTCGCTTGTAGTCGATGGTTGGTCCACGACTGACGCTGCGCATGTCGGACATCACCATGTTCTCGTCGACTCCCAGCATCGGGATGATGCCGGCACCTTTACGGTCCTCTGGGGTCATACCGACGCCGAGCTTCTTCATGTTCGACGGCGAGACGGAGTCGACCGTTTTCCCCTCCACCACAACCGAGCCCGAGACCATAGGGTCGAATCCGGCAATCGCGCGGAGCAATTCGGTGCGTCCCGATCCCATCAGCCCGGCCAGGCCGAGTACCTCACCGGCGTGGACATCGAAGGACACGTCCCGAATCTTCGGTGGCAGAGAAAGGTTGCGGACCGACAACAGGGGAGTGTCGGCGCGGTTCACGTGACGTTCGACGCGCACCTCGGTCTCGGTGATGCCCCCGACCATGAGGTCCACGACCTGCGCGGTGGTGGCTTCCGCGAGCGAGACGGTGTCGATGATGCGGCCGTCGCGCATGACCGTTGCGGTGGTGGCGACCTGACGGATCTCGTCGAGTCGGTGGCTGACGTACACCACGGCGACGCCGGTGGAGGCGATGCGGGTGACGGTGCGCAGCACGACCTGAACTTCCGCAGCGGCGAGTGCGCTGGTCGGTTCGTCGAGAATGAGCAGCCGAGGGCGTCGACGGACAGCTCGGCAAATCTCCACCAATTGCTGTTCGGCAAGAGGCAGTGCTTCGACTCGGCTGAGCGGGTCGATGTCCAGGCCGAGTTCGTCGAAGACGCTTGCGGTTTCGCGTTGCATCAGCGCGTAGTCGATTCGGCCGCCGGAGCGGGGCCAGACGCCGAGGAACATGTTCTCCGCAACCGTCAGTGACGGAACGAGGCTGAGTTCCTGGTGGACGGTTTCGATGCCCAGGCTGGTCGACTCCCGGACGCCACCGTCTCCGAGGAGCGCGCCGTCGATGCGGATCGTTCCGGCGTCGGCGATCTCGACTCCGGACAGCAGCCGGATCATCGTCGATTTGCCGGCTCCGTTGCGTCCCAACAGGGCTCGGACTTCGCCGACGGCGATGGTGATGGAGGCGTCGGTGAGGGCGCGAACTCCCGTGTAGTGCTTGGTCAGTCCTTCGATCTCGGCGACGATGTCCGTGCCGGGGCGTGCCTGGTCTTTCATGGTGTCCTCTCGGCGCGGGCTCTGGTCGTCGGTGACGCTGCGGCCGGTCACGGAATGCCGTCCGGGTGCGTCTCGATCCACTCGCCGCCTGCATCCGGTCCGACGTACTCGTCGATAGGCGCGCGAATTATCATGTCGGGCGGGAGGTTTCCGTCGAGCACCTCGAGTGCTGCGTTGCCCGCCAGTTCGCCGACCTTGATGCCCGAGATGTCGGCGATGCCTTTGAGGATGCTGCCGTTCTGCAGCATTCCGGCCGCCTGGGTCGACATGTCGCCGCCGAACACCACGACCTTGCCGGACAGTCCGCGCGACTCGACGGCACGGACGGCACCGATGGTCTGTGATCCTGCTTCGCCGTAGAAGGCGTTGATGTCGGGGGAGGAGGTGAGCACCTGTTCGGCGCGTTGCACTGCCTCATCGAGGGTCAGACCCTCCTGGTTGGCGACGATCTCTGCCCCCGGGATTGCTGCTGTCAGTGCTTCCTCGAAACCGATCCGACGTTCGATGCAGACCTCGAACTGCTCGCAATTGATTACGGCCACTTTGGGTTCGGTGAGTCCGAGCTCTTGGAAGTGAGCTGCCATCTGGCGTCCGGACGCCGCACCGAACTCTTTCGGATCGCCGAGGACGTACGCCGACACCAGCCGCTCCGCAGCGGAGTCCTCGACGCAGGTGTTGTAGCAGATGATCGGCACGTCGTTCTCGTGTGCGAGTTCCAGCGCGGGGATGGAGGCGGTGGCCGACGCGGGGGAGATGATGAGTGCGTTGGCCTTGACCGACGCGACGGTGTCGACGAAGGTGCTTTCCTGCGACGCGTCCGATCGGATGTTGGCCTCGAGGAGTTGAGGCGAGTCGCCCACCGCGGAAAAGGTGTCGTCCACACCGCGGGCCACGCCGGCGTAATACCCCTCCGCATTGAGGTAGACGACCGCAATCCGTCCGTTCTCACCGATCCGGTCGGCGCAGCCCGTTGCCGAGAGGGCGACCAGCGCAGCACCGAGAACGGCACCGAGCTTCCACTTCAACTGCATATGACCTCGATGTTCGGAAGACGACTTTGTCCCTTCACAGTGACCCATGCCACCCATCTACGTCAATACTAAATTAGTATTTATTTTTCCGCCGGGTCTGGACCTGGTGTTTTCTGTCGTCTGGTCTCCCGTATCGGGGCAGTGTGAGTGCCGATCACTTCCAGGTCGCCTGTTGCATCGACAGCACGAATCCGTGTCCGTCACCCGCGTCGCAGATCATGGCCTCGACTCGGGAGTAGCAGGTGTAGCCGAGATGCGAAATGGACGTGTTGTAGTCGAGTGATCGAGCGTTCTGGACTCCGAATGCGCCCTGGTTGAAGCACACCGGCGTCACCAGCCCGGGATCCAGGAAGAAGCCTTTGCTCAATTCGTCGGCCGAGAACGGTGGCTTGTCGCAGTCCGCACCCTCGGGTATCGGCGCATCTGTGGCTTGGCAGCCGGACGAGAACGCGGTCGATCCGAGTTTGCAGAAGATGTTGCCCGACGGCGACTTCCAACCGACCTGGTCATTGGGCGCGGCGTACACGGCCGGGTCGACGGGGGTGATCGGTATGGTCTCGGTCGATGGTGTTGCGACGGAACCGGAGTCGGGATCGTTGCTTCTCGGCGGCTGGGAGGGTTGTTCTGACGCGCCCGTCGATGTTGTCGGCGCACCCGCGACCACGGTGGGGATGACCGACGGCATCGCATCCGTCGGTGCGTCCGAACTGCCACATCCCGTCAGGAGAAAGCCGGCACACGTAATGGCGGCGGCGACGACGGTGCACCTGCTGTGTCCCATCATCAGTTCGACGTCGCCTGTTGCATTGACAACACGAATCCGTGTCCACCGCCTGCGTCGCAGATCATCGCTTCGACGCGAGAGAAGCACGTGAACCCGTTGAAGGTGATGGATGTGTTGTATTCCAACGGTTGTGCGTTCTCGACCCCGAACTCGCCTTGGTTGAAGCAGGTCGGCGTCACCTTCCCCGGGGTCATGTAGAAGCCCTTACCGAGTTGGTCGATGGTGAACGACGGGGTGACGCAGTTCGCGCCGTCGGGTATCGGAGCGTCTGTTGCTTGGCAACCGGACGAAAATTCACTGTCGCCGATCTTGCAATAGATGTTGCCCGACGGCGACTTCCAGCCCACCTGATTGCCGTACGCGCTGTATCGGGCGGGGTCGACGGGGGTGATGGGAGCCGTGTTGTTCGCGGGATCGGCAGCGGTCGGGTTCGATTCGGGCGCCTGTGGTGCTTCTGTCACACCTTCCGAGTCGCCATCGGTGGAGTCGGTCGGCGCAGCAATGGTCACCTGCGGAGGCGCGGGCATCTGTACGGCCACACTGGTGGTTGGGGCCGGATCAGCAGCGGGTGTTTCCTGACTGCCGCACGCCGTCAGTGCCGCAGTGGTGAGCACTGCGGTCAGCGTGAGTTTCCAGAACTCCCTCATCAGAATGCGATGTTGACGTCGCGGGAGATCATGAAGCCTCGGTCGCCGTCGTAGCAGGTGATGCCGGCCTCGGTGGAGCGACAGAATGTGCCGGTGACTCCGATGACCTGGCCGTATTCCAAGACTCGAGGGCGTTCAGGTCCGCCGACGAAGATGCCCTGATTGGTGCAGATCTGTTCGACGGTGCCGTCTTGGTTGATTTTCACCCCGTAGGTGTTGTTCTCGGTGTTGAGGCACTCGCGGCCGGTGTTGCCCGGCACCGAGTAGCGGACCTGGCAGCCCACTATGGTCCCGGGCGCATTGGAGGAGTTGAATCCGCAGAGCACGTTCCCGCTGGGGGACTGGAAGAAGTACTGTCCTCCGGCTTGCTCGAAGTCGCGTGCATCGACATTGACATCGTCGCGGTTCGGGGCGGGCGATACGGCTGGCGTGCCCGCGGCAGTGGGAATCGCTTGTGCTGGGGTGGCTACGTCTGGAGCCTGTGCGATTCCGCCTGCGCCGCTTCCACCGTCGGAGTCGGAGTACCCGTTTGCCGACGGAGCAGCTGAGCTGGTGACGGGCGCTGCTTCGGCGCTCGCCTGCTCCTCGGAGCCGCAGGCCGTGGCTGCGAAAGCAGTAGCGGCGATCAGCGCGCATGTGGCCACGATTGTGCGGACTTGCCTCATTCGATGGTCCTCACCGGTGGCTGCGGAGTGCGTCACCTCTGATCATTGAATCGAACGGGCCAAGTGGTCTGTTAACGTCGTTCGTGTCACGACCCCGTCACGAATCGGTATACGAGCGGTCCTTTTGTCGCTCTGGCTGCGAGGGTGGGTCGGGTAAAGACTCAAGAACCACTTGATGTTTCAGGTTCAACCTGGAGTTCTTGGTTCGATGTCACGAACGACCCGGTATCTCGTTGTGCGACATGAGCGAAAGGTATGCAGTATGCCAAAGTCATTGCGGCGAGCGGTCGTATCGATCGCACTGACGATCCCACTGATTCTGGGCAGCGCGGGAACGGCCGTGGCAGCGCCGCAGACCACGCTGCTCCAGATTCCGGTGGTCACCGGTTTCCAGATCGCACCCGGTGCCGTGCCCGGTGGGTTGTTTCAGACCATTCCGATGAAGGCCACGGTCGGTACCGAGCCGGGTGTTCTGCTGCTGTCCGCGGCGAATATCGCGCCGTATGCAGACCAGTATCCGTACCGAAGTCTCGGTGTGAACTGGCGAAACTGGGACATCGGCTTCCGTGGAAGCGCGGGACTTCGGCATTGGCAGGACAACCCCAACCCGGGCCCGCTCAACGACCTGCCGCCGCTACACAGTGAGCAGTACCCGCGCGAAGTAGCTCTGCCCACCGGAAGTGGCTGGGTCGAGATCACCGTGACCCACTACCGCGATTACTACGACGGCGAGCCCTACGCCGACACGCTGATCCCGGGCAAAGGCTTGATCTACGTCCCCTGATCCGAACGCGTATCGAAAGGCAAACAATGCGAACATCTTTACGACGCGGAGTAGTTGCGCTGGCGCTCTCCGTGCCACTGGTTCTGGGTGTCGGCGCTGGTACGGCAACGGCGGCACCCACGACGTCCGAGCTTCTGGTTCCTGTCGTCACGGGGCCGGAGTTCGGTCCGGCCGGTGTCCCGGGCGGACTCGTTCAGACGATTCCGATCGAGGCGACAGTAGGTGAGAAGCCGGGTGAGGTGCGCTTCGCGGCCGCCGCCATCAGGCCGTACTACTACCAGTTCAATTACCGCTTCCTGACGGTGAACTGGCGCAATCTCGACACCGGAGCCGTCGGAGCGGTCGATCTACGGCACTGGGAAGCCCTCGAGAACCCATCGCTACCGATCAACGCGGAGCCGAGATATCCGGTCAATCTGCCTCTCGAAGTGACCGCGCAGACCGGGGCTGGCCCGGTGGTCGTGACGGTCACTCACAATCGGGAGCAGTGGCAAGCCCCGCCGGCATCGAACGCTCTGATTCCCGGGTTGGGTGTGTTGTTCGTGCCCTGACACGCGATGCTATGGGCGTTCACGTACCCAGATCGCCAGCGATATCCGCGGCAGCGAGCATCGAAACCAATAGGGGCACAACTCGTTTGGCGGCGATTCGATAGTCTCCTCGGCCGTGCTGCTCCACGATGTTCGCCGAACTGAGCGTCTTGAGATGGTGATAAATCTGGCCGGACGAGCCGAGCCCCACTGCTGAGAGGAGATCCGCCGCGTTCGCGGGGCCGCGCAGTAGTGTCCGCACGATCTGCAACCGCACCGGATGTCCCAGAGCAGCGAGCACTTCTGATGCCGACGGAACGGGTAATTCCACGATGGCGTCGGGGGAGTAGCCGATGTCCCAGCGGACCGTGCCGTGCAGATGGACGTCGCCTTGGTAGGCGATCATGCCGCCCGTCGACGGGGCGGCCTCGAGCTGCTCGGGAGCGTCGCGCCGTTCCAGCTCGGCAACGCGCGCCTCCAGCTCTGCCAGTCTCGATTCGAACTCTGCGCTCACACCACGCAGGCTATCCGGTCGAGTACCTCGGGCGAGAGCATCGCGTCGACGATGAGTTGCTGCTGTACGCCGAATTGGGTCATGGCCTGATCGAATCTGTCCGCGGAAAGGCCATCGATCAGCCACACTGTGGTGGCGACTGTTCCGTCGTTGCGGCGAAGCTCGAATCCCTGGGTCAGAACGCCGGCGAGGCTGCCGCCCTTGAAGCCGACTCCGCGAACGCTGTCGCCTGCGGGCTGCCATTCCAATTGGCGCACAATGGTGTCGGACGCATCGCCGAAGGTGCCGTCGGTGAAGGCGCGATACATCCCGTTGAGTTGTTCTGCCGAGCCGCCGCGGAAGGTGCTCTGCACTCGGTCGGCTTGTTCCTCGTAGGTCGAGGGTTGGATGGCTGCGCTGACCTGCGCCCGGAACTGCGGGTCGAATGCCCACATCTGCGCGGTCTCCCATCGGTTACCGTCGGCGAGGGCCGGGTCGTACAGCGACAGAATGTCGGTCACCAGACTCGGTACCTGGAAGTTCTCCCACCCTCCGGTCGCGGCGGCGTCGACGATCGCTCGGTCGCCCAGTCGATACCGGAGATAGTCGGGAACCGAATTGTCGCTCTCCTGGATCATGGCCGTGACCATGTCGTCGATGCGTACCGTGGCCTCGGGATCTGTGGCCGCGATGCCGTCGTTCGCGATGCCCAGCCTGTCCAAGGCGGCCGGGTGCGCGCCGGCGTCGGTACCGGGTACGTACCAGCGTTCCCAATCAGTAAGCAGCACCTGCTCGTTCGGGTCGATGGTGGCGTCCGTGACTGCTCGGGCGTAGGCGGCGAGATGCACCACCTTGATCGCCGATGCGAGCACCTGTTCCTGGTCGGCACGATGTTCGACGGTTCGGCCGCGGCCGTCGTCGATGACAAGGCTGATGGTGTCGGGTGCTTGATCGATCAGTCCGATCCACCCGTCCTCGGTGGCGAGGTCCGTCGAGGTGACGGGAGCGCAGTTCTCCGGCGTTGGAGTGGCGGCATTCGAGTCGGCGGCGGTGGCGCATCCGCCTACCAACAGCACGGCCGCGCAGGTCGTCGAGATCCAGATCGAGCGTCTCATTGAGTTCTCCTATCCGTCATTCCGTAATTACGGATAACCATAGAAGATGGTCGAGTGTCCTGACAACCCCGCTTCTGATCTCCATCCGATGCCTGTCAGTGCCAACAGTGCGTCGGTGGGAATGGCGCGGTAGCACCTGCACCCACGTCCGCCGGTGTCGTGTTGTCAAAACTCTTTCCGTAGGGACTGCTTTCGCGCGAGATGTTGTACCGATTGTCGATGCCAGTCGGGTGAGGAAAGTGAGGCTGCCGAGGACGCCGTGAACGGTTCACGACCTGAACGGCTGTGCCGCCTCGTCCGTCGCGATGTCAGCTCGCCGAACGAGGTGGCCGGTCGCGCGAACGGCGAACAACAGCCCGATGACGGTAGCCCCCACTAAGTCACTCGTGCGGTAGTCCGCATCGTTGGCACATACGCGTACAAACTCGCTCTGTGGGATCGGTCGATCCCGCACGATGAGTTCTCCCGACGTGCCGTCGGTTTCGCGGAGGTCGTCGCCCTGGACCCTGTTCACGATGGAGCCGCAGACGACTCGGTTGTTTCCTACGCTTTCAGTGGACACCGAGAAAGGAGTCAGCAGGGCCCACCCGGCGGAAAGCAGGGCGGCAGTAGCGATCAGGCCACAGGCCAGTGCCCACAATGCGCGCAGCTTTTGCGGCCGTCGCACCCGCCACCAGCAGTAATTGGCCGCTCCGCCGAATGCGGCGAGCAGAAGCCACCATTGCCAATCCGAGTTGAAGACCAACCAATACGTGGACACCACGAGGATCACCCAGAATGCCGTGGTGAACCATCTGGGATGCACCTGACCGAGTCGCCCGTGCAGCTGCATGCTCATCGCTACATCATGGCCGCTTGCCGTCGGGGGCGTCGTCACGAGCGGGCTCAAGTCGGTCTCAGGTGCGTCGGTACTCGACCGTTCAGAACAATGTGGGCGCGGTGTAGCGGCCGTGTCGGGCTTCGTTCAGTCGGGCGCTCCAGCGCTGCACGAGCCACATTTCGACGAGTTCGGGGCTGGTACCGATGTCGGTGGCCCATGCGGTGATGAGTTCGACGTAGCGGTCGTAACGACGACGAGTGAAGCCGGTGACCGACGGATCTTCGAGCCACCCTTCGTGGATGAGTGTCGAGACTCCGTATTGGTCGATCAGCTGCGCCGGGCCGCCGTGGACCGACGCCTTCACGGCCCACAGGAACGTGGCCATCAAGGACATTCCCACACCAGGGGCATCAGGCCAGCCGGACCAGGTCGAGTTCGGATGGTCGGGCACTACGCGATTGCGGACGCAACTGTCGAGCACGGCGAGAGTCTTCGCGACGGGATTCTCGTCGGGACGGCTGAGGTGCGGGTTCATGACATCCGGGAATCGCCGCATCGCTCTGCGGTGCCGATGGCTGCCCTGCCAGGCCGCACAGAGAAACAGCAGTCCGAGCGAATCATGTTCGCCTACAGCTAGATCGGTGCCGATTCGCAGATCGTTGCGCTGCACGGTGGCACCGCCGTATTCGACGATTTCGCCATCGAGGTTGCGGCCGCGCAGTCGAAAATCATGACCTGCTCGGTCGAGGTGTCCGTTCCACCAATCCAGGTCCACCTCCACGCCGTCGTCGAGGACATGCAGGTCGTAGCTGCGGTGCTGACACCACTGCACACAGGCCGTGGGAGGCGGGAACCCCTCGTCGAGTCGTGACATACCGCCATCGAAGCATCGGGTACCGACAGTTCGACGCTGCCGTCACCCGGACAAGGTCACTCGGTGCGGGTCCCGGCTGGTTCGTCGCGGTGATCAGTTCCCTGCGGTCCGATCATTGCCAGTAGCGCTAACTTGTCGGCATCAGGGGTGCCGAGAGCAGCGGTATACAGGATCAGGTGCTGGTCGAGTTCGATAAGTTTCAGCGAATCGCAGTCCACCGTGATCTCTCCAACGGGGGTGTTCCGAAAGGTCTTTCGCAGGGCGGGGGAGACTGCGACGTCGTGTCGTTCCCACAGTCGAGCGAAGTCGGGGCTGCCGTCGAGGAGTTCCGCGACGAGGTCGGACACGGTCTCGTCCGTGGGATACCGGGTCAGTGCGGTGCGGAGTTCGTTGACCACGCTGTGGCGGAAGTGGACGTCGTCGGAAATGCCGTAGAGCCGCTCGCTCGGCTGCTCGGTGCCGAGAAAAGCTTTGCGGGCAAGGTTGCGATCACGAGGGGTCAGGGCACCGAAATCTTCCATGAGCGCTGCGGCGAGATCGTTCCAGGCGAGAACCTCGAACGCGGCCGACATGACGATGCCGGCGGTCTGCGGTAACCGTTCCAGGAGCGTGAGAATGCTGGGCCGAACATCGCGCCGATGCACACCTGACCTCGCAGGCGCGGTGCCCGCCAGCGCGTGCAGATGGTCGGACTCGGTGTCGTCGAGGTACAGGGCGGCCGCGATGCCTGCCAGCACCTCTGCCGACGGGCGTGGTGCGCGGCCTTGTTCGAGGCGCACGTAGTACTCCGTCGAAATATGCGCGAGCACGGCAACTTCTTCGCGGCGAAGACCCGGGGTCCGGCGGCGAGGGCCTGACGGTAGACCGACATCCTGCGGTTGAAGCTTTTCGCGGCGACTCCGGAGAAACGCCCCGAGTTCCTGCTTGTCCATGAGTTCGATTGTGCACCGAGTCGAGCGTCGGACCCTAGTACCGTTTGTGCCTGTATCCGGTGTCGATGCGCCTCGATGCTTGCACCATGACCATCGAAACAACTTCCAGTACAGCCGGCCTCCTGTCCGGCAAAGTCATGTTCATCACCGGTGCAAGCCGAGGAATCGGTGCCGCTGCGGCTCAACTATTCTCGGCTGAGGGAGCTGCGGTTGTGCTCGCCGCCCGCAACATCGATGCTCTCGATCAGCTCGTGACGAGAATCCGAACGGCCGGGGGTACCGCCGACGCGGTCTCCATGGACCTTGCTGACTCCGACAGCATCCGTGCCGCCGTCGCCCGCGTCGAGCAGCTGCACGGACGACTCGACGGGGCGTTCAACAATGGTGGCGTCAACCAGCAGCAGATAGGTCCCCTCGACACCACCACCGAAGACGACCTCGACGAGCAGTTCACCGTCAACTTCCGCGCCCACTGGACCGCGATGAATGCCGAAGCCGCCCTTATGCGTCGGAGTGCAGGCGGTGCCATCGTGAACACCTCGAGCATCGGCAGCCGCCGTGCCGTTCCGCCGCTTCCTGCGTACGGGGCGATGAAGCGGGCGCTCAACAGCATCACCGAAACCGCCGCGGTCACCTGGGCCCCTGAGGCAATCCGTGTCAACGGTCTGATGCCCGGAGGAACTGCAACAGAAATGATGGACGAATGGGAGGCGAAGACACCCGGTGTCATTGCAGCCAGTAGCGCTGCGTCACCGATGAGTCGCATGGCGGAGGCCCGCGAAGTTGCCGAGGCCGCCGCGTGGCTCCTCAGTGACAGGGCTTCCGCGGTGACCGGGGCGATCGTGCCCGTCGACTGCGGTTCGGGGGCCTGAACCTGATCCTCACGTTCGTGCCTTCCTGAGACCAACCTTCCCAGGCTCGAGCTGACGGTGAATCGGAGTTGGGTCATGTCCCTGCGCTCTGTCGGCACCATATGGAACTGTGGGGTCTGGTTAGCCATCAGAACGAACAGGGGAGTGCCGGTGCCCGTTGCCGACAATGCTGTCGACAGGCCACTCGTCGATGTGGTGATCGACGCGGACAATGAGCTGTCCGATGAGGTCAAGTACTTCGTTCTTGCAGCCCTCGAAGGGTGGACGTCATTGCAGGAGCTGCTCGACGGCATCTCGACCCCGCACGTTCCCGAGTCATCGGCCGACAGGACTGTCGAAGAGCCGGTCGACGCGTTTCTGACGTCCATCGGTGTGGCCGGCTTCCGGGGTATCGGTCCGGAGGCAATACTCGAATTACACCCGGCCTCGGGCATCACCGTCGTCAGCGGTGGACGCAATCGGTCGGGCATGCTGCTGGGCAACCAGACTTTAAAGCGAGATACCTCCGTTTACTGGGGACATGCCAGGACGACACGACTCGACCCGTACGGCGCGGGCCAATTTAAACTCCCCACTGCTCTCCCCGGGTTAAGCGAAAAGCGTAGCGATTTCGACTAAGTAACTTTCTGGAGCGCTCGATAGATTCCAGGTAGCAGCTCGTCGAGCAACGTCCGAGAAATGGTTTCGCTAGACAGGATCTGCCCCGAAAGGTCCTCAGACGCTTTCATGGCTTCGATCACGGCTCCGGTAAAGACCCAGCTGATATCGGGGCTTGCCGAGAACTGTGCAAGTGAATTCGCCTGAGCCTGTTCTCGAAGCGTCTCGTTCCCTGTCAGTTTGTCTCGGATGTGGGTGACAACCGCGCGAGTATCCGCCTGAGTATGCTCTCCTGAGAATAGGTCATTAATTTTAGTTATCACCTCCTCGATCCGCACCAGTTCGGGGTCGCGTACCGTGCCGCTGCCGGCCTCACGCATCGGATCGACCGTGGCCTCCCCCGTGAGCTTGGCTTTGGCCGTGGCTTGCTTGTGCTGATCGATGTAGTCGAATTGGACTGTCGACAGGTCGATTTCGTGGTTGATCTGCTCGCTTGTGATCGTCGGGGCCAAATGCTTGAGGAACCGCGAACGGGCTTCGAGCTGCGGGTCCTCGTAGTCGACGATCTGGGACAGGAAATCGTAGAGCTTGATGTAGGTCGAGACGTCCTTGCGGAACATGTCCAGCTCATCGCGTGCAGTCTGATCGTTGTCGGTGACAGCCAGGGTCTCGCCGTCACGGAAGCGTTGTCGAGCCGGGGTGATCCACCGGGTCAGGGCGTTGTTGCCCTTATTCGCCACGAAGGCGTCCGCAAAGCCGGTGACTTCGCTGTCGGTGTAGATCGCGGCCATGTCCAGTTTGCTGGCCAGTGTGTGAATGATGTTCGGGTCGGTCACGCCCGAAAGAGTGGTGGCCTCGTAGTACGGCTCGAAGGCGTCGACGATGTCCCTGGGATCGTTGGCGAAGTCCAGAACAAACGTCTGATCCTTCTTCGGCGGCAGGGTCCGGTTTAACCGGGAAAGTGTCTGCACCGCCGCCACACCGGAGAGTTTCTTGTCCACGTACATCGCCACCAGTAAAGGCTGGTCGAACCCGGTCTGAAACTTGTTGGCCACCAACATCACCTGGTAGTCGTCGGTGTCGAAAGCATCGCGCAGATCCCTGCCTTCGAGCCCCGGGTTCATCGAGGTTTCGGTCAGCTTGTCCGGCCCCGAGTCGGGGTCGATGACCTCCCCCGAAAATGCGACCAATGCGGCGACGTCGGTGTAACCGTGCTCGGCGACGTACTTGTCGAACGCGACCTTGTACCGCACAGCAGCTTTGCGGGAGGAGGTGACCACCATCGCCTTCGCCTTGCCGTCGAGCCGCCAGGCGATGTTGGCCCGGAAGTGCTCGACGATGATCTGCACCTTCTGAGAGATGTTCGTCGGGTGCAGCTTGACCCAGTTCATCACCGACGTGATGGCCGCAGACTTGTCCACCAGATTCTGATCCGCCGGCCCGTCGGTTTTCACCGCTACGGTCCCGCCGGTGCGGTCGGTATCGCTCTCGTAGGCCCGGCCGTTGTGGGTAAGACGGAACGCCGTTTTGTACGGGGTGTAATTGGACAGTACATCGAGGATGAAGCCCTCCTCGATGGCCTGCTGCATCGAGTACAGATGAAACGGGGCCGGTAGCCCGTCCGGGCCGGGGCGCCCGAAGAGCTCCAGGGTCTTGCCTTTCGGGGTGGCCGTGAACGCAAAGAACGAGACGTTCGGGGTCGATGCCCGGGCAGTCATCTGCGCCGCCAGGATGTCCTGCGTATCGAAACTGCCGCCGTCGTCGAGCTCCGCCTGTTCTCCCGGCGAAAGCACGTCCTTGAGCCGCTTCGAGGCCTCCCCTGCCTGCGAGGAGTGTGCCTCGTCGGCGATGATCGCGAACGAGCGCGACGCCAGTTCGGCGCGGTCGGCGATCGCCTCCAAGGCGTGTGGGAACGTTTGGATGGTGACGATGATGATCGGTGTCCGTGCCGCAAGGGCATCAGCGAGCAACTTCGATTTCGAGCCGCCGAGCCCGTCGATGTGAGCGACGACGCCATGCACCTTGTCGATCTGCTTGATCGCCTCCTGCAGCTGGGAGTCGAGGACAGTGCGGTCGGTCACGACGATGACCGAGTCGAACACCTTCTCATCTTCGGCGTTGTGCAGCCCCGAAAGGCGATGCGCCAACCACGAAATGGAGTTGGTCTTTCCGGACCCGGCCGAATGCTGGATCAGGTATTTGTGGCCGGGTCCCTCGGCGCGAGCGGCTTTGACGAGAAGGGTGACGACTTCCCACTGGTGATACCGAGGGAAGAGCATCGTCTTCTTCCGTGACTTCTTTCCCGTGATCGGGTCCACGCTGTCGCGGATTTCGAGGTGCATGAACCGTCCGAGGATGTCCAGCCATGTGTCGCGCTGCAGGATCGTCTCCCAGAGGTACGCAGTGGGAGAGCCTTCGGGGTTGGCTGGGTTGCCCCTGTGGTGACTGTTGCCGCGGTTGAACGGCAGGAAGACCGTGCCGGGCCCGGCCAGCTTGGTGGTCATCTCTACCTCGCTGTTGGAAACCGCGAAGTGCACCAACGCACGTGATCCGAAGGCCAGCAGCGGCTCGCCCTTCGGGAGCCTGTTGTTCTTGTACTGCAGGACCGCGTCGGTGATGTTCTGCGTGAAATCGGTTTTCAATTCCGCCGTGGCGACAGGTAATCCATTGACGAAGAACACCAGATCGATGCTGTTGTTAGAGCTCCTTGAGTAGTGCACCTGCCGAATCACCCGCAGCCGCACCTTTTTGTACTTCTCGGCGGTGGTATTGTTCAAAGTTGTGTTCGGCGCGAACTGACACATCGAGTACTTGGCATTGATGTGCTTGAATCCCCGCCGCAGCACCGACAGGGTGCCGCCGTCCTTCGCGGGATCGGCGTCGAGTGTCCTTGCCAGCGCCTGCAACACACCGTGTTTGGCAGTTTTCAATGACGAACCCGTCAGATCTGGTTTGAGATGTTTGGCCAGTTGCTCGGGTTGGGTGTCGGCTAGCCAACCGAACACGTCTTCGGGGAACAACGCCAACTCTCGGTCGTAACCGGAGTCGCTGGTCGAGTACAACCAGCCGTGGGCAGCCAAGTGCTCGCAGATCTCCCGCTCGAACTCGATCTCGTTGTGCTGAGCCATAACCTATGCAGCCTCTCGAACATCAATCTTGCCGGTCACCGCAGCAGTAATCAGCGCTGAACGATATTCGCGCAGCGTTGAGACAACTTCCGCTGACTTCCTGGTAAGCAGGTCGATCCGTGCTGTCGCAGCACAGAGGTACGCAACAATTCTTCGTTGCTCGTCAACGGGTGGAACTGGAATGCGAAGTTTTCGCAGAGCAGCGCACGTGAGTCCGCCTTTAGTGCTTCCGTTTTCCTCGCTGACGTCTCTGAGCACTCGATAGGCCGAGACCAGCACATTGTGCAGATACTCTGAATCTAGAGAAGATCCAGTAGGAGTCAGGTACGCAAGATGCTGATTGATCGTGGCCGGAGTTCTAAGGATCGAGGCCATCCCTCGCGTTTTACCCTGGCCAGTCAATCCAACCAAAACCGAGTCTGCCGAGACTAGAGGCAGATGACACTCAGTGCGTGCCTTAGCGGTTACGAACTGATCTGCATCGGTAATTTCATCACGGTTCACATGGCTGCTGTTGAGCCATGGCACGGTGCCGCTCGTCCAGAAATCAACCCTCTCTCGCGAGGGAGTCGCACCATTGCCCACAGCCGCGTGCATGCCGAGCTGTGGTGCAGTCCAATGCGCGGGGATGCTACCCAGCCATGCAGCGCCGGAGCCAATCGTCTCGACTTCGGAGTTAAGGCCTTTGGTGACCGCGTGTGTGATGGTGGCGGTGCGGTCTTCGCGCAGGGTAGTGATCAGCTGGTTCTGCTTGTCGATCAGTGCATCAATCTTGGCGGTCTCCCGGTCCAGGAAGTCCGCGATGTTCTCTTGCTCCGCCGCGGTAGGTATTGCCAACCTGATCATCTTCATCGCTGAGTATCGCGTCGACCAAAGATCGGCAACTATTCCAGAACCGAACCTGTAGTACTCCTCCTGAAAAGCCGCGCTTCGGAGTAGGTGGTGAGCAAACCGGCCCGATATTGCTCTGGGCTTGAGAACAGTCGAGATGACGGACACGCTCCCATCGCGGACGGCCAGCCCCGCCGACCCTTTACGATCCGACCGGCTGTTGATGACAAAGTCCCCAGCCCGCACAAGCTTGCGATTCTCGCCATTGTCGGTTTTCGCAGCAGTGTCAAGCTGAGCGACGATACCTGACATGGTGACGGACAACGGCTCGTAGTCCTGGTCACTTACTGTCGTCTTACGTTCCGCGAATTGACTCCCGAGTCGTCGCAATGACCAGTGCGCAGGAACTTCCCCCAGCCACGCCACACCCGACTCCTTGTAATCGGCGTACACGGGCCAGTTCATTGCCCGACCTCGGCGAGCATTTCGGTGATGTCTTTGACGAGAATCTCCAGGTCGGCTTTGATTTCAGTCAGGTCCCGCGGCGGAATGTAGCGATAGAAGTGGCGGGTGAAGGGAATTTCGTAGCCAATTTTCGTCTTGTCGTGGTCGATCCACGCATCAGGTACGTGTGGCAGGACTTCGCGGGCAAAGTACTCGTCGATGTCTTCGGTGAGCGGCACGTTTTCGGTGTCACGCAGCGCCGGGTCGGGTTCGGGGTTTCCCTTGGAGTCGGCGCAGGCCACCGCGTTGTCATCGCGCTCGCCGACTGTCGACCAGATCGCCTTGACCAGAGCCGCAGCAGGTTTGGTGATCCCGCTTTTGCGTAACGCGTTCTTCAGTTCGTCGACGAAGCCATCGCGGTCGTTCCACTCCCAACCGATCAGGCCGGTCAATGCACTGCGGATCGCAGCCTGCTCCCCCGCCTTGAGCTTTTCGATTGGCTTCTGGGCGAGGACCTCGTCAACCTTGTCCGCGGTGAGCTCGAACCGCAGTTGTAAGGGTCGCTCGACTGTGATGGTCGAGTAGCCGAAGTCCTCACCGTTGAACACCTTCGACCGCGACGGCTCATCAGCGCTACCAGGGTCGTCGACCTGGTCGATATACAGCTGGGCGATGGTCATGATGTCTTCGGGCCGGAGCTCTTTGCGCTTGGAGCCCAGGGATTTGCGCATCTTCGCGAACATGGTCGACCCGTCGATCAGCTGGACTTTGCTCCTGCGGTCGGCGGGTTTGTTGTTGTCGAGGATCCAGATGTAGGTGCTGATGCCGGTGTTGTAGAACATGTCGACCGGCAGCGCCACGATCGTATCGAGCAGGTCGTTCTCGATGATCCAGCGGCGGATGTTCGATTCGCCCGATCCGGCTCCGCCGGTGAACAGTGGGGATCCGTTGAGCACCATCGCCAATCGGCTGCCTCCATCACGTGGGGCGCGCATCTTCGAGATCAGGTGCATCAGGAACAGGAGCGATCCGTCGGAGACCCTGGGTAGGCCCGGCCCGAATCGTCCGGCGTGTCCCCGCTTGTCGTGTTCGTCGGTTACTGCTTCTTGCGCAGATTTCCATTCGACGCCGAAGGGCGGGTTGGAGAGTAGGTAGTCGAATGTGTTTCCCGAGTATCGATCGTCGGTGAGGGTGTTGCCGAGGTAGATGTTGTCGATGTCTTGGCCCTTGATGATCATGTCGGACTTGCACATCGCATAGGAGCGAGCGTTGATCTCCTGGCCGTACATCACGAGGCGGGCCTTGGGGTTCATATCGTGAAGGTGCTCGTCAGCGACAGAGAGCATGCCGCCGGTACCGGCGGCAGGGTCGTAGATGGTCCGGACGATGCCGGCTTTGGTGAGTACTTCGTCGTCGTTCTGGAAGAGCAATTCGACCATCAGCCGGATCACCTCACGTGGGGTGAAGTGGTCACCGGCCTGGGCGTTGTTGGACTCCGCGAACTTGCGGATCAGCTCCTCGAAAATGTAGCCCATATCGTGGGCGGAGACCGCGTTGGGATGCAGGTCAACGTTCGCGAACTCTTTGACGATCAGGAACAGGAGGTTTCTTTTGTCCAGGTCCGCAATCAACGCGTCCATGCCGAAACCGTCGAAGACGTCGCCGACGTTCGAGGAGAACCCTGCGATGTAGTCGACCAGGTTGTCGGCCAACCCCTCTGGGTCTGCGGCTAGCTTTGCGAAGTCCCACTTGGAGGTGTTGTAAAACGAGTAACCCGATTTCGCGGTCAAGAAGGGTTTGAGCGCAACACTCGAATGCTTGCGTTTCTCGAATTCGGCGAGGACCGCGGCTTTGGTGGGGTCGAGGACGCAATCGAGGCGGCGCAGGATGGTCAGCGGCAGGATCACATCCCCGTACTGGTTCGGTTGGAACGGTCCGCGCATCAAGTTCGCGATGTTCCAGATCAGGGCTGCGTTTGTCTTGTCCATCAGTGGTGCGGTCTCCTCGATGAGTGCGTTTGCACTGAAAGTTACCCTCACGTGGGTTCATGGGCGGGGAGGTGTCGAGCCGCGAGGCGTCAGTCGAGGGGGTGAGCGTGGTCCTCGGTCGGTGTGACGTTCACAAAGGAGGTTGAGGCGTCCGACTCGGCGTTTCTGCGGGCCAAGGTCGGCAGCGCGGCAGCCGGAGATAAGCGGCGCGACGACTTAGGACCCGGGCACCCAGCAGAGCCGACCATGGCTCTCGGTAATTCACAAGGTTTGGTCACTTTGCGGTTTGCGCTGCTCGCTGGGCTGCCTTCCGCTCGCGTGCAACGGGCGTTGATTCGGTCCGGCGCGTCGCCGCTGTGGGGTCTGTTAGGCCGAGCTTTTGCAGCCGCACGCGCAGTGTTCCGAGGGACAGGGACGACGCTTCCATAAGTTCCGGCCAGGTGTAGCCCTCCTTGTAAGTCTTGTTAAGCGCCTTGTTGATGTCCTCGTCGATGGCGTCGAGCTCGGCGCGCAGCGCACGCCGCCGAGCTCCGAGTTCGGTCAGAGCGTTGATGTTCTTGCGGGTTGCCATGTTGTGGAGGGTAGCGGGTCTGCTACTACCATGCAATCTATGTTATGGGTCAATAGTACGTGCGTCCACTTCGCAGGGTGGTTTGTGAGCGGACTTGGCTTGAATCCCTGTTGGCGCTCATCAGGGCGCGGGGCTGAGACCGGTAAAGGATCCCTAATCATTATGAGACCAGTGGTTTCATGGGCAAACTAGGACTTGGAAATCTCGACGCATCGGGTCGTTACCTTGCGAGACGCCTCAGCCTAGATCTCGCAGTACAGTGAATGGATATGTTTGGGCCGCTTAACAGCTCTGACAAAAGTCTAGCGACCAGCTTCCAGGTTGTTTGCGCGGATGCCTTGGTTCTTACAAGTGTCGTTGCCTGACTGCGAGAAGTAACTAACGATGTGAAAGTCTGATCTGGCAGTTCGTCGTGGCTCATTATTTTTGCAGGTTCCAAGTGAAGAAGTTGCCGCGGACAGGGCCGTGCTCCTCAAGCTCTGTTGATAAGGTAGCGTGACGTATCATCGCTCGGCGCGAGCGACTCGGTAGGGAGGATGCCTAAGATGAAGTCGATCGCATTTTTTAATAATAAAGGTGGCGTCGGAAAAACCACTCTGGCAGTCAACATGGCGTACTATCTCTCTACTAAACGATCCGCTCGCGTATTGTTCGTAGACTGTGACCCGCAGTGTAATTCGACCCAAATCCTGCTTTCGGAGTCTGAATGGGGTGATATCTACTCTAACTCAAGCCATGCTAATGATCGGACAATTCTGAAGACAATTCACCAATTGCGAATTGGAAACTCCGAGATCGACAAGAATATTCCAGTAATTCGGAGTAAAAACTTTAAAGTCGATGTTTTGGCCGGCCATCCTTTTCTTTCTCTCCTCGAAGACATCCTGAGCGAATCGTGGACCTCCTTCGCGGGCGGAAACTATGGTGCAGCAGTTAGGTCGCATTGGGCTTCTCAGCTCGTAGACTCGGCAAACTATGATTTTGTTATATTTGATGTCGGACCAAGTCTCGGCGCACTTAACCGCTCTGTCCTTATTGGATCTGATGTCTTCATCACGCCAGTTTCGCCAGATCTATTCAGCTTGTACTCATTTGATAATCTAAAAACTTGGTTCACGAATTGGAGCAAGACCTATTCTCGTGGTGTGGCGGCAACGCTAAGCGAAAATCCCGATCTCGAATCCGGGCGCATACAAATGTGGGAGCATCCTGGGGTACGGGCGGTATTCGCGGGTTACACAACCCAGGAGTATCTAACAAGATCCACGGAGGGCAAAGCCCGGACAGTGCAAGCTTATGACTTGTATAAGAAGCAGATTCCTGAACGGGCCCAACTTCTCGCCAAAAGTCTAGGTACCGAAATTGCAGATTACGATCTCGGTGTGGTGCCTTATATGTTCTCAATGGTGCCTTTAGCGCAGACTGCGCATGCTCCGATTTTTGGCCTCACTTCATCGGATGGACTGACTGGAGCGCAGTTTAGTCAGCAAAAAAGATATTCAGTGAGGTTGGCTGCGATAGGCGACAGGCTCCTGGAGAATCTTGCTTCGATCGAAGGGCATGGACGTTCTCTATGAATTCAATGGCATGGCCCAAAGACCTGGTGCAGCAGGTTGGTAGCTCGAATGTAGTACTTTTTGTCGGTGCCGGGGCGTCAATGTCTAGTGAAAATGGGCAAGGCGCACGCCCGTTAGACTGGCAGAAGCTACTGCAGTCGTTGGCCGCTGAGATCTGCTCAACGGATGAGCTAGCGTCTGCAGTCAACCCACTGATAGGGGAGGGAAAGTATCTTGAGGCTGCCGAACATATTTCTTATATAGCAAAGCGCGACGGAAATGGAAATCACTATCGTGATACCATCGCAAACCTCTGTGACGGTCCGCCGGGTGATCAATTTCAGCCCTCTGGGCTGCATGCCGCTCTAATTGATTTAGCGCCCCCCGTGATAGTTACCACCAATTTTGACCATATTCTTGAGCGCGCTGTGGTGGGCGGCTATGATCCTATCCAATTCTATGAACCTGGAATTGACAACGCAATACGGCAGGGTAAAAATATTATTTTAAAGCTACATGGATCGGTAAAGCAAGGATCCAAAATTGTGTTGACAGAGAGTGAATATGTGTCAATGCGGCGGGACGGGGTTCTCGCGCTCGATGTCCTACAGTCGCTGCTCTTGACTCGAATGGCGCTATTTGTTGGATACAGCGTAAATGATCCAGATCTAAGGCTAATATTGTCGTCTCTTTTTGGAGTGCACGGGCGCAGTCCAGGGCACGTCATCGTTACCGACGGTGAAATTCCAGCGTACAAGCGCTATCTTTTCACTGAGGTCTATGGACTTAATGCGGTGAGTTATCCTCGTGGCGAGCATGAGAAGCTGGCCGAAGGTATTCAAGACCTTGCCATGTTAGCGCATGCTAAGTGACGCGAAGTGGAGTGCGCGGTAATCGGTGTTTGTACGCAGTGTGCGTACGAAGCACTGTCCTTTGGTCAGTGAAGTTTCTGATCACGCCTTTCGCTTCCGAGTGGAGGGTGTGGAGATTAACCTGATTCCGGCGGTTCAGATAAGAGTCTGCGATAGGTGACCGTCGGCCGAGTGCGTTGAGAAGCCGAACGCCGGGCAGACGGTCAGGCAGGCTTTTGGGAATGTTGACGCCTGCCCCAAGAAACAGTGCGACGTCACCGTTTGCAACGAGCTCGGCCAGCCGGCGGGCTTCATCACGCCCTTCGTTCGATGCGGCCTTGCGTATGGACTGCAACGCAGCGTAGTCGGCTGCATTCTCGACCACGAACACGACGTCGAAGTCCGAATGCGCGACAAACGCCATCGCCGTCGAATGCAGAGCGCGGATCACCTCCTCGGACACCCGTATATCCATCCTGACCCACGCCCAAAGCGGGAAGAGCAACGAGGGGACGAACCCGACCGTCACCGAGGCTGTTCAATGCGAGATCGGCCGCGATTCTGCCGAACGCGGCCGTGAGACCGTCGACCACCAGTCGACCGATCTGTGCCCGTCGTGAGCCGCATTCAGCAGCCACGCGGGGCCGTGATTCGAGGCGGTGGGCAAGAGCCGTGCTCGATCGTTTGTCGCACCATCCGGGGCCGTGCGGTTTGTGACGCCGAGAACTGAGAACCACGCTTCGCGGGGGCGAAAGCTCGAGCTGGTGGGCACGATGACGGCATCACACGCGATGGACTGGAGAAGACCACGAACCACGAACACATGTCTGGACAGCGTGCTCGTTGTGGGCTGGTCGGCAACCGGTGTGGTGACGTGGCTCGTTGTGCAGATTGATACGGGCAGAGTGAAGGTACCAATGAGGAAGCGAGATACGTAGACACTGAATTCAATTGGCGATCAGCGGTTCTGGCTCGGCTCGCTCACGTGACGGTTCGATCGCGGACTACAAGCATCGGGAGCGGTCGTCCGTTCACGGCGTGCCTTCGGTGTGGGCTTTCTCCGCCGAGGACCGCACACGAGCAAAAGGGAAGTAGGCGAGATGGATGCTGCCTGCCTGGCGACGGCCTCGACGTGCGGCACAAGAACAACCAAGCATTTTTCCTAGTGCTTTACTTCGAGCCAGCAAGTGGGCCGCCAGATCAGTGCGCTGGTTGAGTGCAATTCATACCATCCGTTGGACGGGCGACGGATTTCGACG
The DNA here is from genome assembly GCF_022810405.1 of Rhodococcus sp. ARC_M5. GTDB lineage: Bacteria > Actinomycetota > Actinomycetes > Mycobacteriales > Mycobacteriaceae > Rhodococcoides > Rhodococcoides navarretei. The sequence goes on along the minus strand of NZ_JALGQE010000010.1, from coordinate 129,388 downwards.
ACGATCGCATCGTTCGCTGGCACCTGGACGCGACGTACACCTCGTCCAGAGTCGGTCGCGTGCCTAGCCGAGATTTGTTTCGTCGAACGCAGTAACGAACTTCGGGATTCTATCGATGTGACATGAGTTACTACGAAAGGGCAACGATGACGAATCCGGAATACCCGGCTGGCTCTAACGAGGGCGGGCAGAACTACGACCCAAACATGTACTCACAGGCTCAGCCTCCTGGATATGGGCAACCGCAGCAGGGATACAACCAAGGGTATGCACCGCAGCAACCCGTCAATCCGGAGAAGAACGGCCTCGGTCTGGCATCGCTCATCCTGGCGGTCGTGGGACTGGTCTTCGGCATCATTCCCTTCACCGGTTTCATCTGCCTGATCCTGGGGATTATTGGTCTTGCGCTCGGTTTTGCGGGACTCTCCAGGGTGCGAAAGAACAAAGCTACCAACAAGAAGACGTCGATCTCAGGCATCGTTGTGTCTATTCTTGCGATCGCCCTCGGGATCTGGGGCATCACGATTGTATTCGGAGCTGTCGACGATTTGGACAGTGGTTTGGATTGCCTCGGGAACGCTGAGACTTCGTCGCAAATCGAGGCGTGCTCCGAGTAGCAGTACGGCACTCCATGAAGCGGCAAGCGCCGGTGTAGTTCGGCGCTTGCCTGGGCGGCGGTCGCTTCGCTGCATTGGGGGGTACCCATACGGCGCACTTACTCGAATAAGCGTTTCAGGCGCAGCAGCGGAATGGGTTTAGGTCTACCTGCGCGCGGGACAAAGCCGTGCCCGCGCAGCAACTCTGCGACGGTCGAGGGTGCATAAATGGAGTCGAAGAGGTGTCTCCTGCCGCCGGATCGGAGGAGTCGGATGTCGTCGATACTGTCTGCTCCGGTGCACATCGCCGCGATCACGGTGATCAGATCGGCACCGAGAGTCTCACCAGGCCACCGATCCGGCGTCGTCGAAGAATCCGCCCCGCGGGCCATCGTCGGGCAGGGTGGCGAGCTTCAGTGCGATGCGCGCACCCTCCTCCGGCGTGCGTGTGGATGCGAATCCGGTGAAATCCGTTGCCACGTAACCTGGGCAGCATGCGTTCACGATCACCGTAGTGTCCGCGAGCTGCCGTGCGTACTGCACGGTCATCGCGTTCACCATGGTCTTGGATGGAGCATATGCCGCCATTATCGGGCCGGTCTGTAGCGCGAGCGAGCCCATGTTGCTCGAGACATTGACAATGCGTGGCGAGGCCGACCGGAGAAGCGTCGGGAGTAGTGCGTTCGTCACTCGGATGACTCCGAAAACGTTCGTATCCAACGTAGTCCGCAAGACGTCGATATCAAGCGTCGTCGGATTCTGTTGGTAGCCGCCGGAAATGCCTGCGTTGTTCACCAGTATGTCCAGGTCGCTGATGGAGTCCGCCGCGGCCGCAACGCTGTCGTCCGACGTGACATCGAGGGGGACTCCGAAGGCATCGATGCCCGCAGCGCGAAGCTTGTCGACCGCGTCCTGTCGTCGTGCATCGTTGCGGGCCCCGACTCCTACTCTGATTCCCTGCAGTCCGAGTCCGTGTGCGATAGCAAAGCCGATCCCTTTGTTGGCACCGGTGACGAGCGCGGTCTTTGTTGTCATGCGGTCCATGGTCGGCGTCGAGCGCAGGTGCGTCCAATACCGATCGACCAACCAGTGATACTCAACGGGTATCACAGCTACGCTGTTCGAGTGGACAATCTCGAAACACGCGAACTCCAGTACTTCATCGCCGTTGCCGAGGAGCTGCACTTCGGACGCGCAGCGCAGCGCCTGGGGATCGCCCAGCCACCGCTCTCGCGAGCGATAAGCAGGATGGAGCGTCGACTCGGCGTCGCCCTCCTGGATCGGAATCGTCGCGGAGTCTCACTCACTGCTGCCGGTGCCGTGCTCCTGAGGGACGCTGCGACGGCGCTCGACGCGGTCGCTGCGGCAGCGCAGCGAGCACGAGCGGCCGGTGCCAGAGTCAAGCTGGTGACCAAAGCCGGTGCGTCGCACGAGCTCCTACGCCGCGTTCTCGAAGCGCACCCCGCTGACGTGGAAGTCATGTTGTGTGAAGTCGGTGAGCAGGCCGAATATCTTCGTCGCGGTGATGCCGACGTGGCGTTGATGCATCGCCCCGTCGATGACCTCGTCGGATTCGACTCCGAGGACCTCCTCGCCGAGGGGCAGGTCGCGATCGTTCCGCGTGATCACCCCTTGGCCGCGAAAGACGAACTGGCCATGGACGATATCCGTGACGTCCCGGATCTACCGATGGCCCGGTGGCCGCAGCTCGACGGCACCTATCCGAAGGGGCCCGGGCCTGAGGTGCGCGGTCAAGCGCAGATCGCCCAGCTGGTCGCGCTGGGTCAGGCGCTGCTGGTGATTCCAGCATCGAGTCGCGCGTGGCAGTGGCCCGAGCATGTGGCCGTGCCTGTCGTTGACGCGCCGATGATCACGACGGTCATTGCGTGGCCGGCCGAAGTCCGATCGCCGGCGGTATCGGCGTTGGTCCGGTCGGCCGTCGGTGCTGGGTTCGAGTGACGGGCCGGAGCGCTCTTGGCGTGGCCCGACCCACTGCGATTACCGACCGGGTCACCAGTCGTAATCGGTCATCGAATGTCTCGTCGATCATTGGGAGCCGCACAAGCAAGTGATGGGTTTTCGTAGATTGTCGATGATGAACGCAAAGAGAAGCCTCTGAGTTCTTTAGTGCGCCCCAAGGGGACTCTGCGGCCCATGGCATCACTACCGCACTCACACCCCAGGGGGAGCGAATCCGATTACTGCGCAACGCTACTTGCGGAGGACTTGGTCCCTGCAGCAAAACTAGCCAACTGCGCCGTATCGAACGCAGGCAACGGAAAGTCGAAAGCTTCATGAGGGCCGTCTACTGGGAATGGATGTAAAAGACGCCTTCCCCTCCGCTGAAGCCCGCAAGGTGGCCTCGCGGGACTGGATTCATCAAGACATGCACCCCCGACACCGCGTCGGCAATGACGGCGAGTCACGCATGCAGCGACCCATCGTCCATGTTCACCGCGGAGGGCAGCAACCTAGCCGACGTACCCCATGCGTTTCGAAATCTCGAGAGCGGCTTGTAGGAGTCCGCTGCTCAGTTCGGCCTCACGCGTAACCAAGTTCTCAACCATGGCACCAATGCTGATTGCGCCGACCGCAACACTGCGATCGTTGAAGATTGGGGCACCGAACGCTCCGACGCCATGAGTCACGTCTTCCATGCTGCGGGAGTAACCACGAGTACGTGTCTCGAGAAGTGTTCGGCGCAAGGTCGTTTCATCCAGAATCTGGCCGGTGGGCGTCACGCATTGCCCGTCGCTCAGGACGCGGGGTAGGAATTCGTCCTCGCGGTGAGCAAGCAGGGCGACCGGACCGCCCCCAACGAACAGGGGCAGGGAACGGCCGACGTCGAGAACCATGATGTGAATCGGAGTCTTGCCCTCGATCCGTTCCAAACACACCGCACGCGGACCGTCGGGCACCACCAGGTACACATCCTCACCGTGGTGAGACGCCAGCTCGGACAGAACGTGACTCGCCTCGTTGCGCAGTTGCAAACCGTTGACGGCAGTGCTGCCCAACCGAAACACCGTCAGCGTCAGTCGGTATTTGTCGGACGAGCGTTCGAGCCACCCGGCCAGCTCCATCGTCGACAGGAGTCGGTGTGTGGTGGTCCGTGTATACCCGCCTCGTTCGACAAGTGTGCTGAGGCTCAGTTCGTTTGCGTCGCCGAACAACTCCAGCAGTGCCAACGCTTTGGCCACAGACGCCACATGATTCTTCGGATCGATTCGCCCAGCTTCGGCAGGCATGCCATCCCCCTTCTCGATACAAGCTTCATCTTGACAGCTTCTATGACACAGACCACACTAAACCGTATTCCGGATGATACATCCGGATTCCGGAATGACAAAGTTGTCGTAAGAGGAGCCCCGATGAGCAAACGACCCAGCATCCGGTCGGCCGGCCTGGCGGCAGTCGCCGCATCTGCGTTGACGCTGACCTCATGTGGCGCAGAAGCGCAGCAGGACAGTGATTTTCCATCGCAGACCATCGAAGTTGTGATCGGATTCGATGCGGGAGGATCGACGGACGTCAATACGCGCGCACTCGCATCCGCGGCCGAAGACACTTGCGGGACAAGCATCATCATCAGCAACCAACCGGGCGGTTCAGGGGCCATTGCCCTGCAATCGGTTCGTGGAGCAGAGCCGGACGGCTACACCCTCGGCACCACGCCCACCGAGATCAGCGCGCTCGATCACATGGGACTGAGCGACGTGACGCATGAAGACCTCGCGCCCATCATTCGCTTTATCGTTGATCCTCACGGATTCTTTGTTCGGCAAGGATCGCCGTACACCTCGGTGCAAGACGTCATCACAGCGGCCAGGAACGGCGAGCGTATCCGCGTCGCCACTTCCGGCCCGGCCAGCCCGTATGCGATCACTTTCCAAGACGTCGCCAGAGCGGAGAACGTGCAGGGCCAGCTCGTCAACGTCCCCTTCAGCGGTGACGCAGCGGCCATCCCCGCCGCTTTGAGCGGCGAGGTCGACCTACTCGTATCCAATGCGTCGAACGTCCTCGGCCAAGTCGAAAGCGGCGACTTAGTTGCGCTGGCCCTTGCCTCCGACGAGCGAATCGACGCTATGCCCGACGCGCCGACCCTGACCGAGGAAGGAATCGACGTCGAAGGCGGATCCATTTACGGTCTGGCAGCACCCGCCGGAACTCCCGAAGACGTCGTGGCGACGCTGAGCGACTGCTTCGGTGAGGCGTTCGAATCTGCTGAATTCCAGGAGTTCCTGGAACGGCAGGGCAGTAACGCCTCCTACATGGACGCCACTGAATTCGATGGCTACCTCGCGGACGAGTACGAGCGTTACGGCAGCCTGATCGACGAACTTGGTCTGGGCAAGTGACAAGTCCAACCGGCGACGCGGAGGTCCTTGGTAAGGACCCCGCTGAGGTCGACGCGCTTCACTCTCCGGGTTCACCGGTAGCGCCGCTGCTCACCCTTGCGCTGGGGATCGCCGTTATCATCAGTGCGCGAACGCTTCCCGAGCCTGGACTGAGCTCGGACCCCGGTCCGGGCGCGCTGCCTCAACTTGTAGGGATCGGGCTTGTCATCTTCTCAGTGTTCCTGCTGTGGCACCGTGACGCACACGAACGCTTACCCCGAGGGGGCGGGGCAGTTCGCGTTGTAGCGACCCTCGTGTTCGCCCTTGCCTACATCCTGTCGCTTCGTTCACTTGGATTCCTGGTCGCTACCACTCTGTTTCTCATGGCCGAGATGGCTCTCATCGGGATCCGCCGGCCTCTGGTCGTGCTCCCCATGGCTGTCCTGATGAGCGTCGGCGTGTACGTGCTGTTCCGCTACGGGCTCGAGGTACCTCTCCCCGCCACACGCATCGGGAGCGTCACACTGTGAGCGGGTGGAGCGACGGGTTCGTCGCGATCGCGTCGTGGGACGTCTTGATCATGATTCCCCTTGGAGTGCTGCTGGGTATCGCGATCGGTGCCGTGCCGGGGTTGTCGGCCACCGTAGGAATGGCGTTGTTCCTTCCTTTCGCGTTCAGCCTCGATCCGCTCACCGGGTTGGTACTCCTTTTGGGCATCTACAACGGCGCGTGCTACTCCGGCGCGATACCCGCAGTATTGATCCGAACCCCAGGGACCCCTTCTTCGGCGGCAACGACGCTCGACGGCTACCCAATGGGGCAGACGGGCCGAGCTGGGCAAGCGTTGACGATTTCTCTGGTGGCGAGCGTCATCGGCGGGCTCGTCGGGACAATCCTGCTCGCGCTGTTCGCACCGGTGTTGGCCGACTATGCCCTCAACTTCGGTTCCGGCGAGTATTTCGCTATAGCGGTATTGGCTCTCACCATCATCGCCTCGATCAGCGGCGAAGCGCCCATCTCGAAGGGGTTCGTCAGCGCCCTTCTCGGGCTTCTCATCGTTTTCATCGGATTTGACCCGATTGCCGGTTTCCCACGATTTTCCTTCGGGAGCACGCAGCTTTCTGGGGGGATCGAGATCATCCCGCTCCTCGTCGGCATATTCGGCGTCGCCGAAGCGCTGAACCAGTTGGAGCGAATGCGTGGGACGAAAACTCGCAAGCAGTCGATCGGCTCGTTCGGACTGGGCAAAGGTTGGCTCAAACGCCTGGGTCCCACTGTCGGAGGGTCCACAGGTATTGGTTTCGTCACCGGGCTTCTTCCTGGTGTCGGCGGGGACGTCGGCGGCTTCATGGCGTACAACGAGACAAAGCGTTTCGCTAAGGACTCGTCGCAGTTCGGTAAGGGCGACCCTCGCGGTGTTGCCGCGGCCGAGTCCGCGAACAACGCCAGCAACATGGGTTCGCTCGTGCCCACCTTCGCGCTCGGCATTCCGGGTAACACCCAAGCCGCAGTCCTGCTGGGGGCGCTCATTATTGCAGGCGTACAACCGGGGCCCGGATTATTCGAGAGCAATCCGGAGTTGATCTACGGGTCATTCGTTGCCATGACCCTGGCTTACGTGTGTCTGCTTGTCATCGGCCTGGCTGGAATCAAACTGTGGGTCCGAGTCATACAGATTCCACCGGGATACCTGTGGCCTCTTGTCATCGTGTTTTCAGTCGTCGGATCGTACGCGGTGCGCACCAACGTGTTCGACGTGATCGTCATGCTTGCAGCCGGACTGCTCGGCTACTTGCTCACCAAGGGCGGCTATCCGGTTGCCCCGCTCCTGATCGCGGTGATCGTCGGTCCGCTTGCCGAGGAGAACTTCCGCAGGTCGATGATCAACAGCGACGGCAGTTTGAGTTGGATGCTGCAGCCACTCACGGCCGCCATCCTGGCCCTGGCGCTCGCGTCCATCGTGTACTCCCTCGTTCGGCAACGCCGAGCAGCCAACTCACGACCGAAAGTAGCTGCCGGTGACCTCCATGCCTAGACACGTCCTCATAACCGGTTCGGCTCAGGGCCTTGGTCTCGCCATGGCCGAGTCTTTCTTGACCGGCGACTACCGAGTCATGCTCTCGGACGTTGCCGAGGACGCCGTCCGAGCCGCCGGTATCAGCCTCCGCAAAAAATTCGGCGACGAGGCTGTCGACTGGACCACAGCTGATGTCACCGACGACCGTGCAGTAGCGAAGATGGCCGCTGCCACCGCGGAGTGGGGCGGCGGGAGGCTGGATGTTCTTGTGAACAACGCAGGCCTCATTACGCGCAGTGCCACTCAGGAACTCAGCACCGAGCGATGGCTCGCGGTACTCGATGTCAATCTTGGCGGCACGTTCCGATGCTCCCGTGTTTTGCACGGCCTGTTGCAGGCATCCGACGCGCCGTCGGTGATCAATCTCGGATCCCTGGGTTCGAGCCTCGGCATGCCGCAACGCGCGGCATACAACGCTGCGAAGACTGGAATCATCGGGCTGACACGCACACTCGCTGCCGAATGGGGTCCAGATGGAATACGTGTGAACGCTATCGCCCCAGGATTTATCGAAACCGCGATGATGCGTTCGGGTTTCGAGAACGGACTCTTGGACGAAGAGCTCATGACGCGTCGGATACCTATGCGCCGCCTCGGTAATCCCGACGAAATCGCAAGCGTCGCTGTGTTCCTGGCATCACCGGCGGCCTCGTACATCAACGGTGCCTGCATACCCGTCGATGGCGGAACCATCATTGATGGCACCTTCTACTGATCCAAATCAACAGAAATGAGCTTAGTTGTCATGACCACTGAAATCGCAACCAAATCTGTGGCGGAGCTGGAGGACACAGCGTATTCGCTGCGCCGCCGAATGCTCCGCATGGCCGCAGACAAAGGCGAGGGGTACATCGCGCAGGGCCTGGGCATCGCCGACTTACTTGCTGCGGTCTATTTCCGTGAACTTCGATTCGACCCACAGCAGCTGGATGATCCTGCGCGGGATCGTTTTCTCCTGTCGACAGGCCATTACTCGATAGCGTTGTACGCGGTGTTGGCCGAGATCGGCGTGCTCGACGAGGAAGATCTCGCGACCTACGCCTTGAACGGCAGCGAACTTCCCATGAGCACATTCGACGAGACGCCTGGCGTTGAGATCACCAGCGGGTCACTCGGCCACGGACTGGGTCAGGGCGTCGGTATGGCATTGGGCCTGCGATTGGACGGCTCCTCCGCACGCGTTCTCGTGGAACTGTCAGACGGTGAACTCCAAGAAGGATCGACCTGGGAATCAGCAATGGCTGCCGGTGGATTTGAGCTCGACAACCTGTGGGCCTTCGTCGACTGCAACGGCATTCAGGCCGACGGTGCGTTGGTGATGCCGATCGAACCGGTTGCCGACAAGTGGAAGGCTTTCGGGTGGTCCGCACGAGAAGTCAATGGCAACGACATGGCGGCTCTGGTCACCGCGATCGACGAATTACGCGAATGCAGCGGACCGAAAGTCGTGGTCCTGCGAACGACTCCGGGGCACGGGGTACCCACCCTCGTCGCCCGCGAACGCGCGCACTTCGTTCGCGTCGCACAAGACGAATGGACCAATTTGATGGACGAGCTGGAGGAGAACCATGGTTGAGCTGAAAGGCCGCAGCGGAGGCATGGGAGAAGTGGCCGACGTGGTCGGCCCGTACGAGGTGGCGCCGTTCGGCAACACACTGGCGGAGCTCGGTGCCACTAATTCCGACATCGTCGGCATCACGGCCGACATGGGTCGATACAGCGACATCCTCCCCTTCAAAGACGCGTTCCCGGACAGGTACTTCAATGCCGGAATGGCGGAACAGAACACCATTATGATCGCGGCGGGGCTCGCCAAAGTAGGAAAGGTTTCGTTCGCGGCAACGTACGCGGCATTCCTCACCCGCCGTGCGTTGGACTTCATGGCCGTTGCATGCGCGCACAGCAAAGCCAACGTCAAAGTCATGGGCGGTGCCCCAGGGCTGGTCAACCCATACGGCGGCACCCACCAGGCATTGGAAGACCTCGCCGTCATGCGGTCGATACCTGACATCACGGTCATCGACCCCTGCGATGCGGTCGAGCTCCGGCAAGTCGTAACCGCTGCGGCGTCGACGCCCGGCACCTTCTACATCCGGAACCTGCGCGGAAAGGTGCCTGTAGTCCTCGACGGGAACTACGAGTTCGAGATCGGGAAGGCCAAGGTTCTGCGTCGGGGCAGTGACGTGGGTATTGTCAGCACCGGCTTCATGACCGCTCGCGCGCTCGACGCCGCACGTCTGGCCGAAACTCAGGGTGTCAGCGTCGGTGTATTGCACGTTCCGACCATCAAACCTTTCGACGTCGAGGGCGTGGTCGAATTCGCGTCCGAGGTGCCCCGCCTGATAACCGTCGAGAATCACTTGCGTACTGGCGGGCTCGGCACTCTCGTTCTCGAGAGCCTCTACGACTCCGGCATCGACCACCGACCCGTGGTACGCATCGGCTTGCAGGACCGCTTCCACCCGTGCGGTTCGCAAACGTACCTCGATGCAATGTTCGGCCTCGACGTCGATGCGATCACTGAAGCCGCTGTGACCGGGAGGTGGGAGCACTGAGCGCTGCGGCACCTATCCCTCCGGCGCTGCGCACGTTTGTTGCCCCGACGCGGTACGTCCAAGGCCCGGGTGCATTGGACAAAGTCGGAAATCTAGTCGCGCTACGTCGAAGCCGCGCATACCTGCTAGTCGACATGCAGTTGGCCGACACGATCGGCGTCCGGCTTGCAGCATCGCTGAATGAAGCTGGGGTCGCGACCTTGATGAAAAGCGTCGACGGCGAGGTGACGTGGTCGAATATCGATACGCTTACCAAGCATGCTCGCTCGCACTCGCCGGACGTAATAGTTGCCGCGGGCGGCGGCAAGGTCCTCGACCAGGGAAAAGGTATTGCGCGCACGCTCGACGTGCCGATCGTGACCGTACCGACGATCGCGTCGAATGACGGTCCCACCTCCCGCGTCATCGCCTTGTACGACGAACAACATCAACTCGTCGATACGCCTCATATGCAGGCGAACCCAGAGTTGGTCGTGGTGGACACGACAGTTATCGCAGCCGCACCCATCCGCTTCCTTCTCTCCGGAATCGGTGATGCTCTGGCGAAGAAGTTCGAAGCCGAGGCATGCGCGCGCGCTGCGGGCCTGAACTCGCACCGCCAGCGCGCACTCGCACTGCCGGCATTCATTGCTGACGGATGTTTCGACGAGTTGGTAACACACGGAGCGGATGCTGTGTCTGGTTCGCCGGATGCTGTGGAGCGGGTGGTCGAGGCGTGTGTACTGATGTCGGGGATGGCATTCGAGAACGGTGGACTGTCCATGGCGCACGCCATGACTCGCGGGCTCATGGCGTGCCCAGGTTCGGACGCCCACTTGCACGGCTTTCACGTTGCGTACGGCCTCCTCGTGCAACTTGCACACGAGGATCACGCATCCTATGCGGCGGTACGGCAATACGTGGCCGCGATCGGTTTGCCGTGTTCGCTTACCCAGCTCGACACCGAGCCCTCCGATGCGAACAGGCGCGTCCTCGCGCAATCGGTACTCGATTCGCCGCACCGGGCAAACTGCGACCCCTATCCGTCGCTCGCCTCTTTGATGGTGGCCATCGACAAAGTCGAGGTAGACGCAAGCACTGATTTGAACGCCAACGGAAGGACCGCATGATGGCTGGACCGAAACAAGGTGTTGTAGAGCCTTTCCGAGGTGATCAACCACGCGGAATGGTCGACGACTTGGTAGTCCCACAAGTGCTCGACCTTGAAAACACAGATGAGCGCCTCTGGGTTCCGCAGGCTGAGCAGGTAAGTTTTCGCCCTCTTCTACTGTCCGTTACACAGGGGTACTTCGTGAATCTGTTGCGTGTCAGGCGCAGTGGAGTGCTGTCACGACATCGCCACGCGGGCCCCGTTCATGCTTTCCCATTAAAGGGCAGGTGGCACTACCTGGAGCACGACTGGGTCGCGGACACAAATGGCTACGCTTTCGAGCCGCCCGGAGAAACACACACCCTCGTGGTGCCCGAAGATGTCGACGAGATGGTCACCCTGTTTCACGTGACCGGTACATACGTGTACGTCGACCCTGAAGGCAATGCAGTGGGATACGAAGACGTCTTCACCAAACTCGAAGCAGCACGAAACCACTACGCGGAGGTCGGCCTCGGGGTGGAGTACGTCGACCAATTTGTTCGCTGAGTGTTGGGCCCACCTCCTCGGTCAACCCCAAAGCACCCGAACCGAGGCTCGTTGGCACGGGAGTTACGTTCGGTCCGTCCGTAAATCGCTCCCCTTGTCGAGGCGGGCGGACTCCTCCCTTGCGCATGCAGGGAGCCGATCGGCACCGAGAATCTCATCAAGCCGTTGATCCAGCGTGGTGGAAGAATCCGCCCGGCGGCCATCGTCGGGCAGGGTGGGCAAGCTTCAGCGCTATCCGCGCACCCTCCTATGCCGTACACGGTACTGCGAATCCGGTGAAATCCGTTGCCACATAGCACGGAAAGGATTCACTGCCTTCACTGCAAAGTCCAAGAGATGCCTTGCCTACTGCACGGTCATCGCGTTCACCATGGTCTTGGATGGAGCATGTCCCGCCACTACGACAGGGGTGGCCACGATCGGTCTCGTGACGTTCAGAACGATGTGACGGCTGCTTCAGTGCCGAACGTGATGTTGGCGGTGAGTGCCAGAATGCCGTCGAGCCGACTCTCGTCAGATAGTCCGAAAACTCTGTCTGCCAATTCTTTTGCCAATGGATGGCCACCGCAGTTCGCGGTGAACTTGGCTCGTAGATCCTCGTCTGTCAATGGGAAGGCGGCTCCGCCACGACTGCCGGGCACGGTACCAACAAGCACCTGACCATCTGTCAGTTTCACAACTACGCGACCCGGAGCGGCCACTGCCGGTCCGTCGGTCGGCGCGTCGATGACGCGCACCATGCGCGCCGTCGCCATGACGTCGGGCCTTCCGATGGACTCTTCGGTATAAGTGCCGATGTCCACAGCAGAGTCGTGCAGAAGGGCTGCGACGCTCCACGGTAGATCGAATTTGGCGTCGTACGTGCTGACCGGGGGCGTAACGCCCGCACTGTCTCGGCAGACGAAGGTCCGTGAATCCGGGTGCACGTGTACTTCGATGTCCGAAATCTTCGAGGCATCCACATTTTTCGCAGATACTGCGGCCGAGATGGCATCGAGCGTGACATGCATCAGTTGGCAACTCGGATAGGACTTGATTCCAATATTGGCAGTTTCCCAACGGCTCCCGAGCGCGTCAGTGATGACGGAGAGGTCGACGGCGCGACGGGAAAATGTGGCATAGAGGCCCCACTTTCCCTCAAGCACAGAGTGCGGGCCCGTCGCCCCGGCCTGCGCCAGGCGAGCGGCGATGATGCCGTTCAGTGCGGAGTTTCCAGGGTGCAATGACTTGGTGTTGGCGTCAGTCTCGAGGAACTCCATGAGCCCGCTGCTCGACGAACCCGCGATTCCTAGACCGGCGATCAATTGCGCAGTTGTCAGACCCATAAGGCGTCCGGACACCAGCGCAGCGGTCAAGGGACCCACTACCGCGGTGGCGTGCAGGCCTCCCGCGTGGAAACCATGTGGGCTGACACTGCCGAGCCGACAAGCGGTTTCGAGTCCGACGACGCCGGCGAGTAGAACATCTGCACCCGTCGCACCGACTTGTTGCCCGACTGCGAACGCTGCGGGCAATGTGATCGCTGTTGGATGGACTACGCCGCCTGCGTGTGTGTCGTCGTAGTCTATGGAGTGCACCAGAATCGCGCTGGACATCGCGGCGGCAGGCGCCGAAAGCGCACGCGTTCCGGTCAGCGGTTGTGCCTCTTCGGGCCCGCCCAATGATTCAGCGACCGTCCAACCAGGCACCCCGTATCCGAGGCGCCTGGCTGCAATCGCATTTCCGATGCCGTCGAGCAGATGCCGCGTTGCACTGTGCTGCACCTCGGTAGGAATGGCACCGAGAGTCAAACCGTGTGCCCAATGGACCAGTTCTGTCGAGTTCATGCCGTCGTCTCCGCGTCGATAGTTCCGAATGCGCCTTGTGCGCTGGGTTCTGCGGTGCGCTGTCGTCGTAGCCGAGATGATCTGAGTTTCGGGTACAGGGTGCGCCCGCACAGAGCGGTTCGATCATCGTGATGTCGATAATCGCGAGCTTCAAGTGCCGTTCACAGTCTTGCCTAGGAGTGAAATGCAAAGTGCAACAAGTGATGTCAACCAAAAGTATGAGACGACATGACTTTCCGTCTTCAGGTTCTGCGAGGCAAGAGGTTGGAATAATTCTGGTTGGTGGCCATCGGCAGCAGCCAAGATGAGGTGTTGCCGATGCCGATGATGTTGCAACTCAACGGAGGTCGATGAGCGTCACGCTTGATGCGATGTGCGAAAACCGTCCCAGGACGGGCTTGACGCATCGACACTTCCTTGCCTACCTCCGCGACAAGTGGTCAATTCCGTCTTGCCGACCATAAACATCGGATGTATCAGGTGTCAAGGGCTGCATTGATGGGTGGCATGCTGGCGCTGAGGGCCGGTCGTGCGTGAATCCAGATATGGATCGAGATCAATTATCTGATGTATGCGCATCCCGAGGCAGGGTCGAGCATCTCAGATGTGGTCCATCTGTAGGTAATCGTCGACGAGATGATCGAGGTGTCGCCGCATAAGCGACATTGCCGCAATGGACTCACCCGAGGAGGCGACTTCGGGGACAGCACGGTGATCAACGCCCGACGCACTTCCGGAACGCGTCGGGTGCGTGGTCGCGTCCGGATCTTCCGCCATGCAATCAAAAGACGGATGCGGCGACCGGGCTCGACAACGAATTTGCTGAAGCTGGTAATTCGCGGGTGATTTGGGTCAGATTTCGACCGGCCAGAGCGCTAACGGCCTCACGAGTCGTGCTGCGCCCGAGATCGAACTCCTCGCTGTTCGACGCCAGTGGGGTAGACGCGCATCTTGCTGCAGCTCACCGTGGAGGCTTCGCTCGGGAAGGTTGGCAGTCAGGGCCGCGTGCGTCGTGACCAACTTGCCTGGTGCGCCGTCTCATGTGTCAGGGCATCGTCAAAGATCAGATGTTTAACCTCGAACGTCCGTCTGCTGGCCGCGCTAAGCCCACCAAAACACGCCGAAACGCACCCTTGACGGCCTAAACCTCATATGATTACAGTGACCTTGATGTAACGTGCATCTCATTGCGGAGGCAATGTGGTCAGCCTCTCAACTTCTTCATCACGGTCGCACCATTCTCTAACCACCCTTGCGGAATCACGCCTGTGCGAAATTACCGACCTCGATCACCACAACCCACGAGTCATCCACGACAATGCTGCCCACAGGGCACTGGAGAAGCTATGACACATCAGCACGTAGTCAACTCGGGGCCTCGTCTCGACCGACTACCGATATCGTCTTTCCACTGGTCAATGCTTGGGTTGATCGGCGCGGGCGCGTTTATCGATGCCTTCGACATCTACCTCGCCGGCGGCGTGATAGCCGCCATGGCCGACGAAGGCTTCTCCACGATCGACCAGAACGCCATTTTCATGTCTGCGACGTTCGTCGGAATGATGGTAGGTGCTGCAGCGGGTGGGCTCGTCGGAGATCGGTGGGGTCGAAAGGTCGCCTATCAGTACAATCTCCTGATCTTCGGCTTGGCGTCGCTTGCAGCCGCATTCGCGCCGAACATCGAATTTCTCATCTCGATGCGTCTGATCATGGGGTTGGGCCTGGGAGCTGAACTTGTTGTGGCAATGGGCATGCTGGGTGAATTCGTCCCGCCGGAGCGCCGCGGACGATGGGCAGCGATGTTGTCAACGGTCATCGCGACCGGACTTCCGGTGGCCTCTGTGGTGGGCCTGTTCGTGATCCCCAACTTGGGGTGGCGATACATGTTCGGCATTGCAGGTGTTGCCGCCATGGCCGTCTGGGTCGCCAGAAAAAACATGCCGGAGTCGCCGCGCTGGCTCGAAGCTCAAGGCCGTCACGAGGAGGCCGAAGAAGTGATCGCCAGCATCGAGAAACGGGTCGCAGCGTCTCATGGGCCTCTGCCCCCTGTGCGGTCGGATCAACACCTGACTCAGAAAAGAACTCAATCGCGGACGCCACTGAGTGCTCTCTTTGCTCGTGGGGTGCGAAGCAGGCTGTTCGTCGCATCCCTGCTGATTGTGACGATAAACGTGACCGTCTACGGATTTGTATCCTGGATCCCGACATTCTTGGTGAACCAAGGCATGTCTATCACCGGATCGCTCGCGTTCACCACTGCAATGAGTGTCGGCGCGCTCGTGGGGTCGCTGGTGTGCGTAGTGCTGGCCGACAAAGTTTCTCGCACCAAAGGACTCATCTTTTCCTGCGCCGCGATAATCGTTTTCGGAATCACATTTGCGTTCGCACGTGAAGACATATTTGTCATCGGACTCGGGTTTGCTCTCGTCACCGCGGTGTACTTCTTCGTTTCGCTCGGTCAGTTCGGTTACACGCCAGAGCTGTTCCCGACCCGCTTGCGTCTCAGGGGTACCGGATTTGCCAGCATGTCGGGTCGCGCCGCTGCCATTGCAATGCCCTTCATCACGGTGGCTCTGGTCAAGTATTGGGGGCCAGAGGCAGTCATCGCTCTCGTCGTCCTGCTGATCCTTGCTCTCATGGTCGGTCTTCTTGCGTTCAAGGTCGACACCGTCAAGCAGTCATTGGAAGATATTCACAAGGCCCCGTTGCCTACCGAAACGGCGTTGCCTACCAAAGCCACTGACAAGTCGTCGAGGTTGCAGTGACAACAAAAACGTATGTTTTGGTGCACGGGGGGTTTCACGGCGGATGGTGTTGGAACGACGTTGCCGCTCGGCTGCGGTCCGAAGGACACGCGGTCACAACACCGACGCTGACGGGTTTGGGGGAACGCAGTCACCTGCTGAGCTACGACATCACCCTGGAAACTTTTGTCCAAGATGTTGTCCAGCACATCGAATATGCCGACCTCAATGATGTTGTGCTGGTGGGCCACAGTTTTGGCGGCGCAGTGGTCACAGCAGTCGCCGATCGAATCGCCGAGCGTATCGACCACCTTGTCTACATCGATGCAATGATTCTGTTCGACGGCGAAACTCCGCTGAGTCAACTCGACAATGCATCCGCGGCTGCCCGTGAAGCGCTTGCAGTCGACAACGGTCGCGCAGTGGTGTTACCGAACTTCGATACCACGTCGTTCGGTATTCCCCTCGATCATCCACAGGCGGAATGGATTAGGAATCGCTTATCACCTCATCCGTTTGCTACTTTCACTACCTCGGTTCGGCTGCACCACCCCGTCGGGAACGGAATCCCTGCCACGTATGTCGCTGCTACCGCACCCTCGTACGCTCCGTTGGCAGATGTTCGGGCCTGGATCCAGGCGAACCGGGACTGGAACTGGATCGACATCGACTGCGGGCACGACGTAATGATTCTCGAACCTGAACGTACCGCGTATATTCTGTCGAACATTCGGTGACGCGTGCCGCCACGGACGAGTGTGACGGAGCTGATGAAGGGCGTGGACTTTTCTACCTACAGCTGCGCCTGGCGCTATCTCAACGCCGCCGTGGCCTGTCGGTGACCCCGGTGGAGCTGGTTCGGACGACCAGTCTTCAAACCGGGCGTCCGGACCATCTCCCGTGCCTTCGCCGACGTTGGACGGATGGCTGGAACAGCAATAACGCCTCATGCTCGAACGGGACCGCCCATTGACATCGATAGGAGCATCCGAAGTAGGGCCAGTCCCTCCTCGACAGCGACACGAGTTGGTTGTTGGTCAGGTGTACTGCTTATGCCTCTTCGTCGATGTCTTCAAGCACAGGCCTGGTCTCTCCGCCAGCATGCGATCCATGAGCTGTACGAATCGGGGGGCGTCGACGACGTCGATCTGAACCCCATGCTCGCGTCTCATGCTTCCCGACTTCCCGAAGGAGCGGTTCGCACCGATGACAAGTCGCGGAGGTGCCTACAGCGACCTGGTTCCCGCACACATGGAGCACGGAGACAACGTGGTGTATCGGACGGACCTGCCGCGGTAGCGCCTGGCACCGCCGGAATCTTCAGCCAGACCGAGCTATTCAACGAAACGGGAGGCGGCTTTCGGTGAACTCGGTGGGCAGCTTGCGAGAATCGGGCACGACACAGATGGTGTCTTCGCTGTCCACATAGTGGTGCCCACCCGAACCGTCGCCGGGCACCTCCGGTACGACGTATCAGTTGCCGTCGCCGTACTCGCCCGTGTAACGGATGGTCTCCTGATCGGCAGGCATGTTGCCGTCCACTGCTTGCGCCACGACGCCGGCGAGCCCACCGAGCAGACGCAGGATGACGAACATACGAGCATTGGTCGGAGCCAGGAGGATCGGCGTGCCTTCGTTCGGGAACTTGATCTCGATGAGTGAGTGAGATGACGCCCTCGTGGACCTCGAGCTCGGCCATAGGTTTGGGGGATTCTGCGAGGTCACGGAGCATCGGCGCAAGCCCTTTGGCGAGAGAGTTGCCGTCGGCATAATCGCCGCAGTGATTGATCGGGCCCTTGGCATGCGGTCCGGTCCCGGTGGAGTCGACGATGAGGCGTTGGGGCGCCCTGATCCCACAGCTTGGTCGGCGGAACTATCAAACGCTGGTCGTGCACAATGGTGGCCCTGGACGGCATCGCTGTTTGCGAAAGTCGGAGTATGCGATTAGCTCTGGCATCTCTATCAACTACTGCTAGCTTCGCGCCGCAATAGTGACCGCTCTAGGTGGGCATCATTGGCTCAGAACTGTTCGACGCCCTGGGGCATAACCAATCGATTCAGCAGCGATACGCGGGTCTCCTTCACCGACCGCCGTATTTCGACGTGATGCGGCTTTCCAACCACTGCAGGGCAATCGTTGGTGGTAGTGCCATCACCAGGATCAACACGACGGTACCCATGATGTTCTCCATGCGCACCAGGCTGACGTTGCGAAGCAGTTCGTATCCGATGCCATTGGACGACGAAAACATCTCGGCGAGAAGCAGACCCAGGAAAGCCAAGCCGAATGTCATGCGCATACCGGTTGCCAGCGCGGGCAGCACTGCCGGAATCACGATCTGACGGATCAACCTGGGCCAGCTCACCTGCAATGATGCGGCCATCTTGAGGTGGATTCGTTGGACCGATGCTGTGGCCTCGACCGCGACGAGGAACATCGGTATGAAGGCGGCGTAGAAGGAGAAGCCGAATCGGCTCAGTGCACCGATACCGAGGAACGACAGGAAGATCGGGTACAGCACGATCTTCGGGATGCTGTTGATCGAGTAGACGATCGGGGCGATGGTTCTGGTCCAGAACGGGCTCAGTCCCAGCGTCAGCCCGAGCAGCGAACCCACGACCGTGCTGGCCAGAAACGCGAGCACGAGAATGCGCAGCGAGTCGCCGACATTGGCGCGGAAGTCTGCCTTGCCCAGGTCCTCGACGAGCGAGGCCATGGCCTCGGCAGGCGTCGGGAAGATGAGACTGTCGACCAGAACGGCCGCGACCCACCAGATCAGCACCGCGAGGACGGCCACGACCACGGGAGGGAGGAACCGTCGGGCGTTGTCGCGGCCTACGGACGAGACGGCCTTCGGGGGAGCGGTCGGGGCGGTGGCTACTCTGTCCAAGGTGCTGCTCATCAGCGGCGCCTCCAATCGAATCGGTTGAGCGCGAGAGAGATCAGCGAGGTCGAGAGCAATGCGATCAGCGCCACGATGAGGATCCCGGCATACATGTCGGCGATGTCGAACCCGTCGTAGGCAATGGAGATGAAGTGGCCCAGACCCTGCGTCGACAGGATGAACTCACTGGCCAACACCGAGATGACGGCGTACGAGAGCCCGAGCTTGAGTCCTGTCACGATGCTCGGCAACGCATACGGAAGCAGAACCGATCGGAAGTACTGCCACCGTGTGAGCATCAGTGTTTTGCCGAGCTTGGTGACGATCGGCGACACCGAGTTGAAGCCGGTACGTGCGTTCAACGCCACCACACCGAAGGCGAAGATGGTGGACAGGATGGCGATCGGAGCCACACCGGCGCCGAACAACACCACCATGATGGGGTAGAGCGCAAACGTCGGGACAGCGTAGTAGACGTTGAGATACGGCTGAAACGCTCTGTCCCACAACTCGTACCGCCACAGAACGTAGGCGGCGGCGACACCGAGCACAGAGCTGAGCACAAACGCCAGAACGATGATGCCGAGCGTCCGTCCCAACTCGTCGATCAGAAAGTCAGGGTCGGTCAGCAGACTCAGCGACGTCGAGATCATGTCGGTCACCGGAACGATGTCCAGCGGTGAGGCGAAGAACCGTGCCGAGATGTCGATGGCCACAAGTGCGGCGACGAGGATGAGCACGGTCCATCCCCATGCGGGGAGACCGAGTTGTCTGGAGGGGGCAGGCCGGATGTATCCGGGAACCACAGAGGCGCGCGTGCTCTCGCGCGTGGGGGCACTCATGGTTCGATGCTCATCGTCTTCTTGGCCTCGTCCCGTAGCCGCGACCAAATACGTTCGTGCAGAGCAACAGCCTCGGGACTGGCCAGTACATCTTCGGATCGTGGACGCGGGAGGTCGATGTCCACCTCGTCGATGAATCGACCGGGTCGCGCACTCATCACCAGCACCCGGTCCGAGAGCAGAACCGCCTCTTGGATGCTGTGGGTGATGAACAAGACTCCGCACGTGAGCTTTTCGACGATCTTGAGTAGCTCGTACGACATCACCAGTCGCGTCTGCTCGTCGAGTGCACCGAACGGCTCGTCCGCGAGAATCAGATCGGGCTCCATGGACAGGCAGCGCGCGATGGCCACACGTTGGCGCATACCGCCGGACAACTGGGTGGGGTAGTGGTCGCCGAACTTGCTCAGCCCCACAGTGTTCAGCAAGTCGTCGGCGCGGGACCGACGTTCCTTCTTGCCCACGCCCCGGACTTCGAGAGCGAACGCGACGTTGTCGCGGACGGTCCGCCAGGGCAACGTCGCCGATTCCTGGAAGATCACTGCCGTCTTGGACCGCGGGCCGGTCAGCGGTTGTCCGTCGACGTGCACGGTGCCGCCGTCGTGATCCTGCAATCCGGCGAACACCTCGAGCAGAGTGGACTTGCCGCAGCCACTGGGGCCGACGACGGAGACGAATTCGCCTCGGCCGATGGACAAGTCGATCTCGTGCAGGGCAGTCACGTCGCCGAAGTGTCGCGACACCGACGATGCGACGGCGATGGCGGAGGTGGTGTCGGGGCGGGGTCGAGTCGCTGCTTGGGTCACGTCGCTACCTTCTGGTGGTGGGAAATGCTGTCAGGAGTCGCAGTCGCCGGGAACATCGTTCTCGACTCCTTCGGCGAGGAACTCCGGGTCGAACAGAGTGCAAAAATTGGGTACGCGATCGCTCCCCGACGCTTCCACGCCGTCCTGGGCGGATTCGACGGACGCTGTATCGAAGCCGCCGCCCCACGTGCCGACCGAGGACGCGCGTTCGACCACTGCGGTGGCCGACTCGACGTCGAAGCCTGTGTAGTTCGCGTAGATCTGGGCAGCGGCAACAGGATCGGCCTCGATCGACGCGACCGCCTCGGTGTAGCCGGCGTTGATCGCGCGCACGACGCCGGGGTTGCTCGCGGCGTAGTCCTTGGTCGTGGTGATCGTCGACTGCAGGAACCGCGACATGTAGTCGGGACTACTGACGATCAGCTTGAAGTCCTCGGGTCGCTGTTCGGCGACGATTGAGGGGACGAGGGCGATATCGACGTTTCCGGCTTCGAGCAGTGCGAAGCCTTCACCGATTCCGCCGGAGGCAACCCGCTCGATCTGTCCCGGTTCGACGCCCGCGAGTGAGGGAATGAGGCGCGTGAGGGCGTCGGACGCAGAGTTGGGTCGGGTGTAGGCCCAGCGACGCACGTCCTCGATGGTGTTGATGTTCGGATTCGAGGCGAGCGCATAGAAGTTCATCGGATACGGCCCCTGGGTGCCGCCGCCGACGATGCGCAGCTCGGAGCCGGCCGCATCCGCCTGCACGATCGACGGGTAACTGACCTCGCCGATCGGGATGTTGCCGTCGAGCAGGGTTCGCATCGTCGCGCTGCCGCCCTTGCCCGGCACGATGTTCTCCACGATCACACCGTGCTTCTCGAACAGTCCCTGCTTTTGCGCGACAAGCCAAGGGATGCTGTAGATTTCGGCCGCTGCCGAGACGGTGACGTCGATCGTGACCGGGTTGGCCGGGTCCGCGTCGGGACCGGGATCGGATCCACAGGCCACCAATGCAGTGGACAGCGTCAGTGCTGCCATGATGGACGTGGCTCGGCGTAAGTGCATCTGCGTCCTCGCTGGATGATCGGCGTCGCACGGAATGGATGTAGTCCGCGTATCGCCGAGGTCTGGAATGTCGGGTGCCACAACGTCAGGTGTGGTGAGACCTAAGTAACAGCTGGCGTCTACCTAAACATAAGATATATAGGCAGTCAAGAGGCGCATATTTGGGCAACAACGCATCAATCTGCGCAGTTTCGGGCCTCAAAAGTCTGATGTATGACGTGGAATCGACGTGATGGCCGCTCTGCGAGTGATCGGTGCATGTCGATAGACCCGCCAGGCTAGGCTCGGGCCCATCGTCAGCCGTCGTCGAGAAGCAGGTGGAAAAAGTGGCCGAACCGGCATCGCTCAAGGGCTCAGCCAAGAGCGTCCCCGCGTACGCGGTTCTTGCGGGCCATCTTCGTGCTCGCATTCTGTCGGGTGAGCTGCAACCGGGAGAGCGGCTACCCGGCGAGGCCGAGCTGACCGCTGAATTCGGCGTCGGACGCAGCACCATCCGAGAAGCGCTCCGGTCGCTGGCCAGCCAAAATCTGATCGAGACGACCAGGGGAGTGACCGGGGGGAGCTTCGTGGCCGTCCCCAGCGTCGGGCACATCAGTGAGCACCTGGAAACCGGTGTGGCGTTGATGGCCGCCGCCGAGACCGTCACGGTCGATCAGCTGATGGAAGTGCGCAACCTGATGGAGGTGCCGGCCGCCGGCATCGCTGCGTTCCGCCGCACCGACGAGCATCTCGAGCAGCTCAACGCGTCGATCTTCGACCCCAACGACGTGCAGGGCCCAGAAACGTTCACCAAGAACCAGGAATTCCACCTGGTCCTGCTCCGTGCAGCGCACAACCCGCTGCTCGAGCTCATCACGGCTCCCGTATTCCGAGTGTTATCCGGCCGCTTCGGCCGCGACCACGCACCCGAGGGCTTCTGGCAGTGCGTCGACAGCGACCATCGCGGTCTGCTCGACGTGGTGGCCGCCGGGGATTCCATGGCTGCGATGGACCTGATGCGTAAGCACCTCGACCACCTCGGCGACTCGTACCGACAGATGGACCGACTGCGCACCTCCTGAAACATCTGCTCTTTACGGAGCGATTCGTCGCAAAACTTGTCGTCCACCGGTTTCGTCGAACCCTTGACGCCGTAAACATCTGATGTTTATGGTCTAGGTAAGGCACTCGCCAAACTGACACGAGGAGACACGGTGGCAATCCATCCGGCCGTTCTGGGGCGCTTCTTCGACGACTACGCCGTGGGGGACGTCTACCAACATCCCTTCGGGCGGACGATCTCGGAGACCGACAACACGTGGGTCACCCTGCTGTCGCTCAACACCAACCAGAACCACTTCAACGCGCATCTGGCGTCGCAGAATCCCATCACCGATGGGAAGGTCATCGTCAACTCCGGCTTCACAGTCTCTGTGGTGCTTGGGCTTTCGGTGATCGACATGAGTCAGAACGCGATCTCGAACCTCGCCTTCACCGACATCAAGATGTCTCACCCCGTCTACGCAGGTGACACCCTGTACGCCGAAAGCATCTGCACCGGGTTGCGCAAATCCGAGTCGCGCCCCTACGCCGGCATCGTTTCGATGATCACCCGCGGCCTCAATCAGGATGGCGTTGAGGTCATTTCGTGGAAGCGCTCGGTCATGGTCGCCACCCGCGACAGTGGCATCGGGCAGAACTACTTCCCCGAAGCGAAGAACGGACCGCTCGAACTCCCCACGACGAAAGACTCCGACGCATGAGGCCACTCGAAGACGTCCGCATCATCTCCCTCGAGCAGTACGGCGCAGGCCCGTTCGGCAGCCTGCATCTGGCCGATCTGGGCGCGGATGTCATCAAGATCGAGGACCCGAGTGTCGGCGGGGACGTCGGCCGCTACGTTCCGCCCTACAACGAGGGCGAGGACTCTCTGTTCTTCGAGAGCTTCAACCGGAACAAACGCTCTCTCTCACTGGACCTTTCGGCCCCGAGCGGTCGAGCGGTGTTCGAGGACCTCGTCCGCACCAGCGACGCCGTCTACTCGAACCTCCGCGGCGACGTGCCCGAGAAGATCGGCATCACCTACGACCAGCTCAAGCACCTCAATCCCGCGATCGTGTGCTGCAGCCTCACCGGCTTCGGCATGACCGGTCCGCGCGCGAAAGAGCCGGGCTACGACTACATTCTGCAGGGTCTCGCAGGCTGGATGAGCGTCACCGGCGACCCGGACGGCCCGCCCACCAAATCCGGTCTGTCCCTGGTCGATTACTCCGGTGGATTCGTCGCCGCGATCTCGCTGCTCTCGGGATTGCACGCTGCCCGACGCGACGGCATCGGTGGGGACTGCGACGTCTCGTTGTACGACACCGCGATGTCTCTGCTCACCTATCCCGCGACCTGGCATCTCAACGCCGGCTTCGAGCCGATCCGTACGAAGAACTCGGCCCACCCGTCTCTGGTTCCGTTTCAGGCCTTCGAGGCAACGGATGGCTGGCTCATCGTCGGCTGCGCGAAGGAGAAGTTCTGGGACCGTTTGGTTGTTGCCATCGATCGCCCGGACCTCGGTGCCGATCCACGGTTCAGCAACTTCTCGCTGCGCGGCAAGCATCAGGACGTGCTGCTGCCGATCCTGGAAGATGTGTTCGCCACCAATACCGTCGATCACTGGCTCTCGAAACTCGGCCCTGCCGGGGTTCCGACCGGGCCGATCAACGACGTCGAGCATGCGCTGACCGAACCCCACACGATTGCGCGCAATCTCGTGGTCGAGACCGATCATCCGGTGTACGACACGGTGCGTCAGGTCGCGTCCCCGGTCAACTTCGGTTCCGAGGCCAAGCAGTATCGCCGCGCGCCGCAGCGCAACGAGCACTTCGACGACATCGTGCGCGACCAACTGGGCTACGACGACGAACGGGTCGCGAAACTGAAGGCGGAGGGTGCGTTCGGTACGGCGAAGGACGAGGTGCGGGCGTGACCTCGACGATCCTGGCGGAGTGGGCATCGGGTGTCACCGTTGCCGATCTGTCCGAGGACGTCCGACACGCGGCCGCGCGTCACCTACTCGACGGCGTCGGCAATACCGTTGCGGCCCAACGTCTCGGCTATGGCCGACCGGGCTGGACGGTGGCCGACGCCCTGGGCGGGCCGCAGGAAGCCCGGCCACTCACTGGTACTCGCGGACTGTCCGCGCCGGCAGCCGCCTTCGCGACCGGGGTGATGCTGCACTCTCTGGATTTCGACGACACGCATGCGGGCGCACTGGTCCACGCGACGGCGGTATCGCTTCCTGCGGCATTCGCCGTCGGACAGCAGGTATCGGCCTCGGGTGCAGATGTGCTGACCGCCGCGGCTCTCGGTCTCGAAACCGCCTGTCGCCTCGGTGAAGTCAGTCCGCACGGATTCCACGCTCGCGGCGTGCATGCCACGGCAGCGGTGGGACCGTTGACGGCCGCGCTCGTAGCCGGACACCTCTCGAAGTTCGACACCGAGACGTTGGTCAACGCTCTTGGCATCGCTGGATCGTCCAGCTCGGGGCTGCTCGAGTTTCTCGATACCGACGCCGACACCAAGGCGCTGCACCCCGGATCGGCGAGCATGAACGGTGTTCTGGCTGCTAGACTCGCGGCCGCCGGTGCGACCGGTCCGTCGTCGGTTCTCGAAGGTCGACGCGGAATTTACGCAGCGCTGACCGATCGGCCGACGAACTTCGCGGCACTGACGGACGGACTCGGCACGCGGTGGGAAGCCACCCGGATCGGCATCAAGCCGTATCCGAGTTGTCAGCTGATGCACGTGACGCTCGACGCAGTGACGGAGGCGCTCGGGGACAGGGCGGTTCAAGCAAGCGACGTGGCCGATATCGAGGTGTTCGTTCACCCCGATTCGAGTCCGTTCGTGTGCGGACCCAACACCGGCGTCGCGTCGCCGCGCAGTACCTACGACGGCAAGTTCGACCTCCCGTGGAGTGTGGCTGCGTTGCTGCACGACGGAGCGATCACCGTCTCGACGTACACCGACGAATCCATCGGACGCGAGGACGTCCTGGTCACCGCCCGCAAAGTACGGGTGACGAACCTCCCGTCCGAGGTTCCCGCGGCGGCCGCGTCGGGCAGGGCGGTTCTCACGCTCACCGACGGACGAGTGCTCGACGCCTCCGTCGGCGGCAGTCAGGGATCCGCCGGGTTCCCGCTGAGCGACGACCGTCTGCTGGAGAAGTTTCTCGGCAACTGCGGCAACGACTCTCGTGCCACCGAGCTGGCCGACCGCGTCCTCGGGTTGGTCGACGAAACCGACTTGACCGCCATTCTCGATCTCGCCGCAGCCATCGCGCCGGCACCCTGACACTTCAACCGACAGGACATCATCATGGACTTCACGTACGACGAGCAGCAGACGGCCTTCCGGAAAGCATTGCGCACCTTCGTCGACAAGGAAATCATCCCCGTCGCGAACGAGTGGGAGAAGACGGGCCGATACCCCACGGAGATCGTCGAGCACATGAAGGCCATGGGCCTGTTCGGGATCACGACGCCTGAGGAGTACGGCGGCCTCGACCTCGACAAGGTCTCGTTCACCCTGGTGTACGAGGAGCTGGCCCGCGGATGGATGGGCGTCGCCGGCATTCTCGGCAGCCACAACCTGTCGTGCTGGATGATCGGCAAGCACGGCACCGAGGAGCAGAAGAAGACTCTGCTGCCCAAGCTCGCGTCCGGTGAGTGGCGAACGGGCGTCGGTCTGACCGAGCCCGGTGCCGGCACCGACCTGCAGGGGATCAAGACCACCGCCAAGCGCGACGGCGACCACTACGTCGTCAACGGTGCCAAGACGTGGATCACCAACGCACGCCACGCGAATGTGCTTCCGGTGCTGGTGAAGACCGACACCACGACCACGCCGGCTCACAAGGGCATGTCGCTGCTGCTGATCGACACCACGACCGACGGTTTCGAGGTGCAGCGCGACATGGGCAAGCTCGGTTACAAGGGCACCGAGTCGTGTGAGATCACGTTCACCGATGTGCGCGTTCCCGTCGACGCGGTTCTCGGTGGTGTGGAGGGTCGTGGTTTGCAGCAAGCACTGTCCGGTCTCGAGATCGGTCGCCTCAACATCGCCGGACGGAGTGTCGGTATCGCTCAGGCCGCCTATGATGCTGCGCTCGAATACGCGAAGCAGCGCACCGCATTCGGTCAGCCCATCGCCGAGTTCCAGGCCATCCAGCTCAAGATCGCCGACATCGCGACCCAGCTGCAGGCTGCACGTCTGATGACGTACTGGGCTGCATCACAGGCGGATTCGGGTAAGCGGGTGGACATGGAGGCCGGCATGGCGAAGTACTTCGCCTCCGAGGCCGCCATCACCGCCAGCCTCGAAGCCATGCGTATCCACGGTGGCTACGGCTATTCCACCGAGTTCGTCGTCGAGCGCCTCTACCGCGACGCCCCGCTCATGGCCATCGGTGAGGGCACCAACGACATCATGCGGACTGTCATCGCGAAGTCTCTCGTCGCGGGCACGGGCGTCATCGGATGAGGACGGCTCTGACCTACCTCTACGTTCCCGGGGACGTCCCGGAGCGCTTCGACAAAGCACTGGCATCGGGCACCGACGCGGTGGTGTTGGATCTCGAGGACGCCGTCACTGCGGCGAACAAGGATCACGCCCGCGCGACGGTGGCCGAGTGGGTTGCTGCCTGCGATCCGGGCGACGTGCAGATCTGGGTGCGGGTGAACCCAGGGCCATTGCAGGAGAACGATATTCGAGCGGTGTTGCACCCGAACCTGACCGGCATTTGGCTGCCCAAGGTGTCGTCTGCTCGCGAGGTGGAGCAGGCCGATGCTCTACTGAGTGGCAGCAGCGCGGTGGTCTCGCCCCTCATCGAGACGGCCGCCGGGGTGTTCGCGGCTCTCGAGATTGCTCGTGCGCCTCGGGTCAAGTTTCTCCAAATCGGGGAAGTGGACCTCGCCGCGGATCTGGGCGTCGACGGTTCCGCGGAGTCACTGTCATTCGCGCGTGCTCAGGTGGTGGCAGCCAGCGTGGCGGCAGAAATCGATCCGCCGCCTGCTGCTGTCTCGCGTAACTTCCGCGATGCGGATGCGTTCGAGGCTGATACGCGCACCCTGGCCGGTCTCGGTTTTGTCGGCCGTGCGTGTATTCATCCGGCTCAACTCGCGCCTGTGCGAAGGGTGTTCGTGCCGTCCGAAGACCAGGTACGGGAAGCAGAGGAATTGCTGGCAGACCTGGAACATGCCACCTCAGGAGTGGCCGTGGACAGCAAGGGATTCCTGATCGACGAGGCTGTGGCCCGAACTGCTCGCCGAGTGGTGGAGCGAGGAGCCGCGCGGGAGACAATCAGGACCTGACATCAGTCGAAAGCGGTGCGAAGCCCGACGCTCGCGGTGGCCCCACCGGTTCGAGGCGTCGTTCGCACCGCGTCGGCTGCGCCATAGGATTTGTACACGGTGCCGGATGAGGCGATCGGGGACTCCGGGTACCTCAGGTGTCGACACTCCCGCGAGCCAGTACTCCATCCTCGGAGTCCAGCAGGAATACTTCGCTACCGCTGTCGGTCTCGTTACCCACCATGCGGACAGCAGCATCGACGAACATCGGTGCTTGCATCTGAATGGAAAAGCTGCGCGGCCGCGCAGCAGTCTGTGATCGAAGCGCAAAGTCCAGCAGCAGCATTCGTATCAGGGGCCCGTGCACCAGTAGATCATCGAGTCCTTCGATCGATCGTGCCCAGTCTCGGTCGTAGTGAACGCGGTGAGTATTGAAGGTCATCGCCGAGTACCTGAACAATTGCCGTGAATCGAGAACAAGCGGTTCCGACCACAACCACTCGACGTCAGGTGCTGGTGTCGGGGGCTTGGCCGTGTCACCGGGCTTCGCGGCGTCGAGAAACACGTCGTGCCAGACACTCGATATCGCGAGTTCGCCATCCACTCTGTAGGTGCGTTCTACATCGGCGAATACAAGGCGTCCACCGCGCCCCTGTTTTTCAGTGATCGAGCCGGCCGTCACTGTTTGCTCTACAGCATCGCCGTAGTGGATCGGCCGGTGAAAGACGGTGTCCTCGCCCGCGTACATGCGTCGAGGCAGATCGACTACCGGTAGCACTCCGTCGTCGGCTGGGGAGCCGTCGGGCCGGAGCGCGTCCAGTTCGGCGTCGAATGGAAAGTAGATCCCCTCCCATCCTGGAGGAAGCTCACCGCTTGGGTTCGGCTCTGCCGCATCAGCAGCGAATGTTCCCCGGTAGGCGAGTGCGGGGGTAAGTCCTATCTCGTCGGTGCGGACCACTGCCATCAGACGACGCCATCATTGCGCAGGTCGGCTATTCGTTCCGCGGAGTACCCGGCCAATCCTGCGAGGACCGAGTCAGTGTGCTCACCAAGTCCGTTCGCTCTGCGTGCAGGGTTCGCGGGAGTAACGCCCATCTTGATGGGTTGCCCGAACATTCGGAGTGTGCCGAACTTCCCGTAGTCGGCTTCGACGATCATGTCACGTTCCGCGGTGCCCTCGTCGTCCACCACCTCACCGATGTTCTTGATGGCAGTGAGCGGGATGACTGCTCCAGCGAGGTCTTCGAGTTCGGATCGCTTTCGTCCGTCGAACCAGCTGATGATCAGCGGCTTGACTCTGCGCTCATAGACGTCGGGATCGAATCTCTTTCGCATGGTGTCGATCTCGGGATCGACCGCAGCCTCCGGTGTACCGAACAGTTCGCAGCTGGCGTTCCACAGCTTGTCGGTGTAGCCACCGAAGAACACCTGCCCGTCGGCGCAGGGGAACAGTTCGTACGGTCTCACCCAGGCATGTTTGTTTCCTGATGGCACTGCCGTCTTACCGTCGACGGTGTAGTCGACAACGGCTGTTTCTGTCATCGCCACGATGCTGTCGACCTGGGCGACGTCCACGAGCTGACCGACTCCGGTCCGCTCCGCGTGGCGTAGCGCCGTGAGTGCGCCGATCACACCGAACATGGTTGCCGAGAGGTCTCCGATGGTGACCCCGACGCGCACGGGATCCTCGCCTACCTGACCGTTCATCGACCACAATCCGCCCGCCGCCTGCGCAGTATTGTCGAACGCCGGACGTGTGCTGCGAGAGCCTGTTTGGCCGTACCCGGAAATAGCGAGGTAGACGAGCCTGGGATTGATCTCGGCCAACACGGCGTAGTCGATTCCCAATTTCTTGGTTGTGCCGGGCCGGAAGTTCTCGATCAGTACGTCGGCCTTGGCCACCAGGTCCTTCAGAACGGCTTTGCCCTCGTCGGCACGCAGATCGAGCGTCAGGCCCAGCTTGCCTCGGTTGTACTGGGCGTAATAGGCGCTGAACTCGTCGTCGTCGGTCTTCAGGTACGGCGGGAAGCCGCGAGCTACGTCGGGACCTGTCGGGTTCTCGATCTTGATCACGGTTGCGCCGAAGTCGGCAAACATCTGAGCTGCATATGCGCCGGCCAGCACGTGGGATAGATCGAGTACCACCACGCCGGACAAGGATCCGGCGTCGCCTACGAAGTCGGGAGCTAGCGAAGTCATAATTCTCTTCCGTTGATTCTCGGTGCAGATCAGCTGACGGGTTCGACGTCCGCGACCATGATGGGATCCAGTGTGTCTGCGTCGACCTTCGAGGGCAAAGTTTCGGGCAGGAATGCGATTCCGATCAATCCGATGATGCTGAGCCCCATCAGGTATGCGCCTACCAGCCAAGGGCTTCCGCCGGATGTCGCGACGAGTGCCGTGGCGACGAGAGGCGCGGTACCGCCGACTGCGGCTGCCGGGATTTCACGAGAGATTGCGATACCGCTCCAGCGAGCATTCGTCGGGAAGATCTCGGCGAGTAGCGCAGCGGAGACGCCGATCGTTGCGCCCTGGATGATCGCGAGACCGAGGACCAGGCCGACACCGACCAGCAGAATGTTCTCGGTCCCGTACAGCCAGAACAGCGGGAAGGAGAGGACGATGCCGAACACGGCCGCGCCGAGGAGAACTGGTTTGCGGCCAATGCGGTCCGCCAGTTTGCCGAAGTACAGAGTGGCAGGGATGGTCAGTAGCTCTGCGACGATCAAGGCGACCAATGCCGCTGTCGGATTGACGGTGAGCGTACCGGTGACGTAGGAGACCGAGAACGTCTGCACGATGTAGACCCACGGCAGCGTGAACGTGAACAGGGCCATGCCGCAGATCAGTACGCGCCAGTGGTTCTTGATGGCCCCGGCCAACGGGGAGTTCATCACGGCACCGTCTTTCTCGGCCTCCTCGAATGCGGCGGTCTCGGTGACACGCAAACGGAAATACAGTGCGAACGCGACGATCACGGCGCTGGCAATGAAGGGGACACGCCAGCCCCACGACAGGAACTGTTCATCCGGCAGCAAGGTGAGCAGGGCGAATGTTGTTGTTGCCAGTGCCATTCCGATATAGACCGAGGCACCGGGGAATCCGGCAGTGTACGCGCGGCGTTGGGGGTCGGAGGATTCGCTGGCCATGGTCATGGCACCTGCGAATTCGGCACCGGCTCCTGCACCTTGGAAGATACGCAGCACGATGAGCAGGATAGGTGCCCAGACGCCGATGGATTCGGCTGTGGGGAGGAGCCCGATGAACGTCGTTGCGACGCCCATCATCATCAAGGTGACCAGGAGCGTCATCTTGCGTCCGACGCGGTCACCGTAGTGCGCGAAGATCAGACCGCCGATGGGCCGTGCGCCGAACCCGACTGCGAATGCAGCGAACGCGCCCAGCATGCCGGCGAGATCTCCCGCACCGGGAAAGAACAACGGCGCGAACACCAGTGCCGAAGCGAGGCCGTAGAGGGTGAAGTCGTACCACTCGATGATGGTGCCCACCGAGCTGCCGATGACGGCATGGCGGCGCTGCTCTTTGGTTTTGGCGTCGGCCTCGGGGAGGCCTTGGGTGTTGGACATGTCAGTTCCTAGGGGAGATGCAATCAGCGGATGGGTGAGAGCGTTGTGTTGCCGTGCTGCGGAGCACCGGTGCGTGCTGCGGACAGAGCTCGAACGACTGCCGACGTGCTCGGCCGGTCCAGGCGCTCTGCGAGCCATACGGATACGTCGGCCATGGCGTGGAGGTCGATCCCGGTGTCGATGCCGAGTCCGTCGAGCATCCACACGAGATCCTCGGTGGCCAGATTCCCTGTGGCACCGCGGGCGTACGGGCAGCGGCCCAAACCTCCTGCAGACGAGTCGAATTCGGTTACCCCAGCCAAGAGTCCGGCGTAGACGTTGGTGAGTGCCTGCCCGTAGGTGTCGTGTAGATGCAGGGCAATCTGCTCGACGGCAATGCCGCGTTCGACAACAGCGTCGAGCACAGCATGTAAGTGCGCGGGCGTCGCGACTCCGATCGTGTCACCCAGTGACACCGAACCCACCCCCATCTGGATCAATCGTTCGGCGACATCGGCGACGCGTACGGGATCCACCGACCCTTCCCACGGGTCGCCGAAGCACATGGAGACGTATCCGCGAGTGGCTGCGCCGGCTGCCGCGGCACCTGCAACAACGGTCTCGGCCATGGACAAGGAATGGGCAACGGATGTACCGAGGTTGTTCTGGGCGAATGTCTCGGTTGCGCTGACGAACACGGCGATCTCGGAGGCTCCGGATGTCAGTGCTCGATCCAGCCCGCGTGCGTTGGGGGCCAGCACAACCTGACGGACTGACTGCGGCAAGTTCGCTTGTGCCATCACATCTTCGGCATCGACGAGTTGCGGCACCCAACGAGGAGAGACGAAGCTGGTGAGTTCGAGATTCGTCACGCCGGCTGCAACGAGTCGTCGGCAGAACTCGACCTTCGTCGCGGTCGGCACGATGTGGGGCTCGGCCTGCAAACCGTCGCGTGGACCGACTTCGTAGACGCGCACTGCTGCGGGTAACGCCGGATCACGATGAACGTCAGGTCGCGGGCTACGCGCGGCGTCGGGAACCGGCGTCATACCAAGCTGCCGTTGCGTAGTTCTCCGAGAACCAGTTCGGCGTGCTCGACGCGAATCGATCGGTCGCCGATCAACCGCTGTACGACATCGTCCAATTCGTCTGCCGTCGCACCGGCGGTGACAGCAACGGTTCTTGCATGCAGTCTCATGTGACCCTGTTGTATGCCCTCCGCAGACAACGCCCGACATGCTCCCAAATTCTGGGCCAATCCGACGGCGGCGATCACCGATGCCAGTTCGGTCGACGACGTGACACCGAGGATTTCGATTGCCGTCCGTGCAACCGGGTGTGCCTTTGTGGCACCTCCGACAAGGCCGACGGCCATGGGGACTTCCAGCGTTCCAGACAGGTGGCCGTCCGCTGTTTTCTCGAAATGCGAGAGTGCCGTATAGCGGCCGTCGGCACCGACGGCGTGCGAATGACACCCGGCCTCGACAGCGCGGGTGTCGTTTCCGGTGGCCAGCACCACCGCGCTGATCCCGTTCATGATGCCTTTGTTGTGAGTCGCGGCGCGGTAAGGATCCGCTTCTGCGAATGCAGAGGCATGGATGATGTTGTCCACCACTTCCGGCCCGCCCAGCAGGTCGCGATCGAACACTGCACGGGCCCGTGTGATGCGGAGGTCTGCCTTGTTGGTGAGAATTCGCAACAGCGACCGGCCGCCCGCGATGTCGGCGACACGCGGTGCTACTGCCTCGGCCATCGTGTTGACCGCATTGGCACCCATGGCATCTCGTACGTCGACGACGATGTGTACAACGACATGAATTCCCGTGCGGGTGGAAAGGACGCGGACCGTGAGGTCACGGGCTCCGCCGCCGAATCGGACGAGAGTCGGATCCTGTGCGTTGCACAACGAGAGGATGTCGTCACGGGCTTCGAGAATCCGGAGTCGAGCCGCCTCGGGATCCTGCACATCGAGCAACTGAATCTGTGCCTGCATGACCGGGCCGGTGTGCGAGACAGTGAAACCGCCGCGCGGACGAGTCATCCGGGCCGCGTTGCTGGCGGCCGCCACGACCGAGGGCTCCTCGGTTGCCATGGGCACCAGATACTCGCGGTCGTTGACCACTAGGTTGGTGGCAATGCCCACGGGGATGCCGAGCACACCGACAACGTTCTCGACCATGTGGTCGGCCTGCTCTACGGACAATCCTGTGGTGGGGTCCAGTGAGGCGAACGTCGAGAAATCGAGGCCGGTGCGATCCGACAGTGCGCGGCGACGTTCCACCGGTGACAAGTCTTTGAATCCTGCAATTCGACTACTGATCGGCACTTCGATCCTCCGCGCGTTCGGTTGGACCTGTCGGTGAAGACGAGGTTCTTTGGTGAGCGAGCGCAACGTTACGTACGGCATGTGACTTGGGATATGTAGTTTCGACACATTGATCGGCGCTCAAAATGGGCGCTGAACCTATGGGTGTGGACTGGTCGATACTCGCAGGGCCTCGAGTCGCACTGCCGTGGAGATACGGAACAGAGATTCGTCGTCACGCCAGTTGTCTCCGAGTATCAGTCTCACTCTGTCGAGTCGCTGAAGAATCGTGTTGGTGTGATAGTTCAGGGCCCGTGCAGTCTTTGTCGGGCTCGAATCGCTGCGGACGAACGCACGCAGTGTCACGAGAAGATCGGTGCCGTGAGCTTGGTCGTAGGAGATGACCGGTCCGATGATGTGGTCGATGAAGGTGTGTACTGCTTCGGGTTGCGATCCGAACATTGCGATGTACGGCAGGAACGCTTCGGTGGTGACCACCCGGTCGTCGATGCCCAGGGCTTCCAGCAATCGAGCAGTCCGTTGGGCGACCTCGAACCGTGCGGACAGTCGCTCGACCGAGTCGGCTCGCGGAGGAACGATTACAAGAACCGGGCTAACGCCTCCGGCGAGAAGCGACTGCCGTGCGTCCGCGGCCGCCTCGGCAGGTGCCGAACTGTGTATAAGTGCAACGAGGGCGTCCGAGTACGTGCTGACCAAGCCACCCTCTCGGAAGCGTGTCGTGATCAGAGATGTTGCGATCGAACGTGATTGAAGCGGGACAACGAAAAGCAGCACTGTGTCGAGAGTGGCGGCATCAACGTGGTGGGCGCGAGCGCGTCGATCGAAGTCGCGCCGGCGCCCGGCGGATGGGTCGAGTGCGTCCGCGATCAGTTCGTGTCTGGCGCGTCGGTCGGAGTCGTCGACTGCGTTCTGCTGCAACGTGAGTAGTGCAGCCACCTGTGCTGCCCGTTCGATCGTTCGGTCGTCGACCGGCCCCAACTCCAAATCGCCTGTACTGAGTAGGACTGCGCCGAAGAAGAGCTCGCCAGCGGTCACTGCCGCCACGACTTGAAAATCGGAGCCGTCGGACTCGATGTACGAGCAGTGGCCGGTGGCGCGACTGCGGTCGATGGCGAGGCGCACGATGCTCGGTGTGCTGAGAGTAGCCGGAATGTGTACGCCCGCTTCCGAGGAGGCAAGCACTCGCATGTCGGCATCGACGATGGTGACGTAGCGACCGAGAGCCTTCGCCAGAGTCGTTGTCACCTCGGTGAATCCGCCACCGACGAGCACTGCCTGCACCAACTCTTGATGGACGGTGTTGGAGCGATCACGCACCGCGACGTGGTCCGTCAGCCGGCGCAGCGCGCTGCGGGCATCATCCTCGGACGCGCGAAGGCGGGCGAGGGTGTTTGCAGATTGGAGGACGATCGACGCGTGGTCGGCGAGCGCCGAGAGCAGTGCGATCTGTTCGGGCGCGAAGACGTGCTCCTGCCGGGTGGCGGAGAACAACACGCCGAGAACCTGGCCCTCCGAGAGCATCGGTACCCCGAGTATGGAGACGATGCCCTCCAGGGACACGGCATCGTCGATGTCGGTGTCGTGAGTCCCCTCGTCGTATTCGCTGTAGCGGCGAACCCATTGCGCGCTTCTCGACTCGGCCACTCGGCTGGCAAGGCCTGTACCAGCAGGCACCCGCAAACGCCGAAACTGAGGAGTGACCGATCCATTCGTTTTCCGCACGTGCAGGTCCGCTGTTTCCGAGTCGAACTCGGACAAGTAGGTGACGTCGCTGCCCATCATGTCGTGTGCCCGGGACACGAGCCGTTCCAACAGCCCGTCTATGTCGCGGACTTCGGCGAGGTCGCGTGCGGTGGCGAACAGGGCACCGAGTTCGTACTCACGGCGGCGCAATCGAGTGAGCTCTTCGCGAGTCGAGCGAGCGCGGTCGAGAATGTAGGTGCGAGTCCGGTCATCGATCTCCAGTTCAGCGAGCAACGCTGAGAGGTCACCGTCGTCCGATACGCCCGATACTGCGTCGGCGATTCGGGAGATGACGCGGGATAGATCGAGGGTCGTCATGAATGCCGAGCCTAGTCAATCCAGCAGGGGAATCGACTCGTCGAGCGTCGACGAGAGCCGGTCACCGTCCGAACGAACAGCCCCCTGCAGACCGAACAGGTCTGCAGGGGCTGTCGTGCGTGAGCGCTCAGTCCGCGCTCGTTGTCGCTCCCAGGAGATCACGCACAGTATTTGCAACACTGATGAATTCGGGTTTCTCCATCGTTGCGCTGTAGTCCCGATGCACCGGCAGGTCGACGTCGAGGATGTCCACTATTCGACCCGGCCGCGGGCTCATGACGACCACCCGGTTGGCGAGGTAGACCGCTTCGGCGACGGAGTGGGTGACCAGCATGACCGTCGTTCCGGTTTCCCGCCAGATGCGGTGCAGTTCGACGTTCATCTTCTCGCGAGTGAGAGCGTCCAGCGCACCGAACGGCTCGTCCATGAGCAGCACCTCCGGCTCGTGCAGCAGTGCACGGCACAGGGATACGCGCTGCTGCATGCCGCCGGACAGCTCGTGGGGGAGAGCTCCCTCGAAGCCCGTCAAACCGGTCATCTCGATGAGCTGATCGGCTTTCGCGGCCGCGGCCTTGCGGTTCATCCCGCGCATCTCACCCTGAAGCAGAATGTTCTTCCGCACCGTCCGCCATTCCAGCAGCGCCGCGCGTTGGAAGACGTAACCGATGTTGCGCTGGGGGCCATGCACCTCCTTGCCTGCCAACTCCACCGAACCGCGAGAGGCACCGGTGAGACCGGCGACCACCTTGAGAAGGGTGGACTTACCGCAGCCGGACGGCCCTGCGATGGAGACGAATTCGCCCCTGCCGACCTGTAGGTCGACGTCGGAGAGAGCGGTGACGTCACCTCGCTTGGAGGAGAACTGGACGGTCAGGTTGTCCACCGATACCGCGGTTTCGGTCATCGTTGTCGGCCGTTCACTGGTGATGGCGTTCATGATTGCGTCTCATTCCTCGTTGGAGGTGAAGCTGGAGTCCCAGTACGTCGACGCCTCGGCTCCGGTCTCGGTGAGTCCGGCGTCGCTGAGGATGCTGATGGTGTTGGCCCAGTCCTCGTCACTGTTGACGCCCGGTGCCATTCCTTCGGTGTTCTCGGTCGTGAGCAGAGGGATCGTCTCCTGCCATTGCTGCAGCAGCACCGACTCCGGCGGAGTCTGCGGGTCCTTACCGACCATCGACGCCACGGCCGCTTCAGGATTGGCAATGGCTGCCTCGAACGACTCGCGGGTGGCGTCGACCATCGCCTGAGCGAGCTCCGGCGAGTTCTCGATGGTCGACGTGTTGGCGATGAGGCCGTTGCTGTAGAAGTTCAGACCCTCATCGGAGTAGCGGAGATAGCGCATCTCGCGTCCGGACTTGTTCGCGATGTTGGGCCCCTGGTCGTGTGCGAAGCCGATGAGACCGTCGACCTGACCCGAGAGCATCGCTGCGATCTTGCCTGCGGAGTCCAGACTCTGCTGCTGAACCTGGTCCTCGGGAACTCCGGCGCGGTCGAGGAAGATGGGGAATGTGGTGGTGGGGGCGTCACCTGCGGACACGGCGATGGTCTTGCCGGCGAGGTCGGCGGTGGTCTGGATCGGTCCGTCCGCGTAGACCTGCACAGCCGACGGCGTCGTCTGCAGGAATACGCCGAGACTCTTGACCTTCACGCCCTTGTCGATGTTGGACATCACGGCCGCGGTGTCGGCCCAGCCGAAGTCGGTTTGGTTCGAGCCCGCTGCCTGGGCGGTCTTGGTGGATCCTTGGCCGGCGGTGATGGTGAGGTCGATACCGTGCTCGGCGAAGATTCCCTCCTGCACGCCGTAGTAGAACGGGGCGTGCTCGCCGTAGGGATACCAGTTGAGCATCAGCGAGGTCGCGGTGGTCTCACCGTCGG
The DNA here is from genome assembly GCF_022810405.1 of Rhodococcus sp. ARC_M5. Taxonomy (GTDB): domain Bacteria; phylum Actinomycetota; class Actinomycetes; order Mycobacteriales; family Mycobacteriaceae; genus Rhodococcoides; species Rhodococcoides navarretei. The sequence continues at coordinate 91,886 of NZ_JALGQE010000010.1, read as the reverse complement.
TGCCAGGGGCCTTTTCCTCGCCGCCACCTCCTCCGCTGCATCCGGCGAGTAACAGAGCGGACGACGCGACGGTCGCCACCAGAACGTTCTTGAGCTTCATGGAATGTGTCCTTCGATGTAGGGAGATCATGCGGTCACACAGCGCCGACGGACGCGGTGGAGCGACGCGATGCATGCCAGGGGATGAGGAATTTCTCGCCGATCTCGATGATCAGGAAGAGGAGAATTCCCAGTAGGGACATGATGATGAGTGCAGCGAAAAGCATTGCTGTGTCGATGTTTCCGTTGGCCTGGAGGATCACGTACCCCAGACCTTCGTTGGCACCGACGAATTCACCGACCACCGCTCCGGTCACCGCGAGTGTTGCGGCGATCTTCAGGCCGGACATCAGCTGGGGCAGCGACGCGGGAAAACGCACCTTGCAGAACGTCTTCCACTTGCTCGCACCCATCGTCGAGGTGAGTTCGAGGATCTCGGGATCGACGGAACGCAATCCCGCCATTCCAGCGATGACGATGGGGAAGAACGCCATCAGGACGGCCACGAGGATCTTGGGGCTGGGGCCGAAGCCGAGCCACACGACGAACAGCGGCGCGATGGCGATCTTCGGGATCACCTGCGCGAACAGGATGAGCGGATACATCGTCTTCTCGATCGAGGACGAGTAGATCATCACCACCGCGACGGCGATGCCGACCACCGATGCGATGACGAAGCCGGCAATGGTCTCGTAGGTGGTCACCCAGGTGTGGCCGGCGAGGTAGGAGGCGTTGTCCACCATCGTCGACCACGTGTCACCGGGTGACGGGAGAATATAGGGCGCAACGAGTTCGGAGGCGGTGACGGCCCACCAGGCGGCGACGAGCACAGCCACGAGTGCCAGTGGCCGCCACAGACCGGACCAGGTATTGCGGAGCGAAGGGAACCGTCGACGACGGGTCGGTGCGGGTGGAGGAACCGACGCAGTGGCAGAACGGACTTCGACCGACGATGTTGTCGTCATAAGGAGTCCTCGAGCTAGTAGGAGGGCGGGTCCGTCTACTCCCGCTGGAATGCGCTTTCCGAAGCTGTCGCCCAACGTAGTGTGATTGCGCCCACAGTGTCAAGCAATTCGGACAATCAGCTGTTCAGGGCAGTGCTGCGCCGCAGGACGACGGTCCCCGGTGCCCACTCCCGGCTTCCGGGGCGACTCTGCGGATCGAGGGCGAGCTGCACGGCTCGTTCGCCGATATCGACCAACGACAGAGCGACGGTCGTCAGGCTCGGGGAGTGATCCCGCAGGGTGGGGATGTCGTCGAATCCTGCGACGCAGACGTCCTCCGGCACGCTCAGGCCCAGCTCGCGCCACGCTGCGATTGCCCCGATGGCCATGACGTCGGTGACCGCAAATACGCAGGGAGGTGTGCCGTGGCCGGGGGAGAGTTCGAGCGCAGCCGCCAGGCGCCGCGCGGCGCTGTAGCCACCGTCTCGCGAGAAGTCCCCGGCCACTTCGATTTCCGGTGTGAGGCCGTGTGTGCACAGTGTCTCGACGAAGCCGTTGCGACGATCGGTCGAGGTCCGGATGTTTCCCGGTCCGCCGATGATCGCGAAGCGGCGATGGCCGTGTTCGTGCAGGGCCTGCGCCAGAGCCGCCGATGCGGCGAAATTCTCGGGTTCGACCGCCGAGGCGAACGGCACCGGTTGCCCGATCACCACCACCCTGCCGCCGTTGTCGCGGTATGCCGCGAACTCCTGCTCCAACGCTCGGTCCAAGTCGCCACTCTGCCTCGAGCCGGCCAGGATGATGGCGTCGGCGCGGTGCGAGATGAAGGTGGCGACCGACTGCCGTTCGAGAGCGAAATCGCGCTCGGTACTGGCCAGCAGTACCAGCTTGTCGGCCGCGCGAGCCTCGTTCTGCACGCCGCGAACGATGGACGAGAAGTAGGGGTCGGCCACGTCGTGCACCACGAGCCCGATCAAGCCCGTCGACGACCGGGCCAGCGCCTGGGCCTGAGCGTTGGCGATGTAGCCGAGATCGGCCGCTGCTGCGCGCACGCGATCGGCCACACCCTCGCCGGGTACTCGTGACGAGCCGTTGAGCACCCGCGACGCGGTGGCCTGCGAGACGCCCGCCGCCGCGGCCACATCGCTGAGTCGTACTGCGGCCATGCACACTCACCCCCTGCGAAATCATTCCGATCGCCGGTCACCTCTTGACCGATCGACTCCGACAGCATAGCTTGGAAAGCGCATTCCGAAGCTGACTTTTCCTCACGACGCGTAGTGGACTTTCCGCCACACCGTCGATACGGCCCCATCCGTCATGGCTCGCCGTCGTCCCACGTCCTTCGTCATCAGTGCACAGAAAGGGCAATCTCTCATGCCCACACCAACCCGTACCTTGCGCATCGCCATGAACGGCGTGACCGGCCGCATGGGCTACCGTCAGCATCTCCTTCGGTCCATCCTGCCCATCCGCGACGCCGGTGGACTCCTCCTCGACGACGGCACGCGCATCCAGGTCGAGCCGATCCTGGTCGGCCGCAACGAAGCCAAGCTCCAGGAGCTCTGCACCCGGCACGGTATCGCCGAGTACACCACCGACAGCGCATCCGTCATCGACGACGCGTCCATCGACATCTACTTCGACGCCCAGGTCACCTCGCGGCGCGCCGAAGCACTCTCGTCGGCGATGAAAGCCGGCAAGCACATCTTCACCGAGAAGCCGACCGCCGAAACACTGACACAAGCCATCGAACTGGCCCGCATCGGGCAGAACGCGGGCATCACGGCCGGCGTCGTGCACGACAAGCTCTACCTCCCAGGACTGGTCAAGCTCAAGCGGCTCGTCGACGAAGGATTCTTCGGCCGCATCCTCTCCCTACGAGGCGAATTCGGCTACTGGGTCTTCGAGGGCGACGGTCAGCCCGCCCAACGACCCAGCTGGAACTACCGGGCCGAGGACGGCGGCGGCATCGTCGTCGACATGTTCTGCCACTGGAACTACGTGCTCGAAGGCATACTCGGCAAGGTCGAGACCGTCACCGCGAAGACCGCCACCCACATCCCGACGCGCTGGGACGAGCAGGGCAACGAATACGCCGCCACCGCAGACGACGCCGCCTACGGCATCTTCGAGATGGAGAACGGCGTTGTCGCCCAGATCAACTCGTCGTGGGCGGTGCGAGTGTTCCGAGACGAACTGGTCGAATTTCAGATCGACGGCACGCACGGATCGGCGGTCGCGGGGTTGCGCAACTGCGTCGCCCAGCATCGTTCGCACACCCCCAAGCCTGTGTGGAATCCAGATCTGCCCGTCACCGAACCGTTCCGCGACCAGTGGCTCGAGGTCCCCGCGAACGCCGACCTGGACAACGGTTTCAAGTTGCAATGGGAAGAGTTCCTGCGCGACGTCGTCGCTGAACGACCGCACCGCTACGGTCTGCTCTCCGCCGCCCGCGGTGTTCAGTTGGCCGAGCTCGGTTTGCGATCGTCCGCCGAGGGCCGCCGCCTCGACGTCCCGGAGATCGCGCTGTGACCGCCGTCGACTCCCGGGTGTCGATCATCCTCCCGGGCCACGGGTTCTACGCGCTCGGCGAACCGGGCGAGTGGATCAAACCCACCGCACCCATCACCTCACGCGTCGCATATGCCGCCGCACACGTCATCCCTAGTGCTATGGGGGACAACACTCCTGGGGCTCCCGCCGACATCGACTGGGACGCCACCCTGGCCTACCGCCACGAACTCTGGTCCTACGGACTGGGCGTCGCCGACGCGATGGATACCGCCCAGCGCGGCATGGGCCTGGACTGGGCCGCGACGTCCGAGCTGATCCGCCGCTCCGGATCCGAAGCCGCTCGCGTCGGCGGGTCACTCGCCTGCGGTGCGGGAACCGATCAGCTCGACCTCGCCACACTGCCGTCGGGCAAGGACGGTCTTGCTGCCGTGCTCGACGCTTACCGCGAGCAGATCGCGGTGGTCACCGAGTCGGGCGCGAAGGTCATAATCATGGCCTCACGCGCTCTGGCTCGGGTCGCGACGTCTGCCGACGACTATCTGTCGGTCTACTCGACCCTGCTCGACGAGGTCGACGATCCCGTCGTATTGCATTGGCTCGGAACGATGTTCGATCCGGCGCTCGCCGGGTATTGGGGGAGCTCAGACATCCCCTCGGCCACTGCGACTTTCGAGAGCCTGATCGCCTCGCAATCATCCAAGGTCGACGGCGTGAAGGTGTCGTTGCTCGACGCCCAGCACGAGATCGCCTTGCGAGCCGGGCTACCCGACGGCGTCCGCCTCTACACCGGCGACGACTTCAACTACCCCGAGCTGATCATCGGTGACGGACAGCATCATTCGGATGCGCTGCTCGGCATCTTCGCCGGTATATACCCCGCGGCGTCGACGGCATTGCAGGAACTCGACCTCGGCAATACGGCTCGCGCCGAGGATATTCTGCGCTCGACGCAGGAACTCGGCCGGCACATCTTCGGCGCTCCCACGTATTACTACAAGACCGGAATTGCGTTCCTGTCGTGGCTCAACGGCAAGCAACCTGGGTTCTCGATGGTGGGCGGCTTGGCATCCGGACGCAGCGTGAAGCATCTGACGACGCTGTTCGTCCTGGCCGATCGCGCAGGGTTGCTGGCGGATCCATCGCTGGCCGCGCACCGCATGGGGCTCTACCTTGAACTGAACGGGGCAGCGTCGTGAGTATCGCACCGTTCGACCTCGACAACCCCTACGCAGCACTGTCTCTCAACACCAAGACGACGAACGCCTGGACGCTGAAGCAAGCCGTCGACGGTGCCGCTCGAGCCGGGCTGGGTGCAATAGGTCCGTGGCGGGATCGAATTCAGGAAGCCGGTGTGAGTGAGTCGGCCAAGCTGATCTCGGACGCCGGTCTGCGGGTGTCGAGCCTGTGTCGCGGCGGGTTCCTCACGGCGATCGACGACGACGGTCTCGACGACAACCGTCGCGCTCTCGACGAAGCCGCCGAACTCGGGGCACCCGAGCTCGTGATGGTCATGGGTGGCATCCCCGATCGCGACCTTGCCGGAGCTCGGGCTCGGGTGGAGGAGAGGCTGGCTCTGCTCGTTCCGTACGCACTCGAGCGGGGTGTGCGCATCGCGCTCGAACCCTTGCATCCGATGTTCGTGGCCGACCGCGCGGTCATCTCCACACTGGGACAAGCATTGTCGATGGCCGAGCCGCACCCAGTGGAGGCCGTGGGCGTCGTCGTCGACACCTTCCACGTGTGGTGGGATCCGGATCTGGAGTCACTGATCCGAATTGCTGGTGATCGTGGCCGCATCAGCTCGTACCAGGTGTGCGACTGGCTGGTGCCGATGGAAGCCGACCCCCTCCTCTCGCGCGGAATGATGGGCGATGGTGTGATCGACTTCGAGTCCATCGGCCGATGGGTTCGAGGCGCTGGATACCGGGGTGATGTAGAAGTGGAGATCTTCAACGCTGCTGTGTGGGCGACCGACGGTGACCAGGTGATCGAGACGATGAAGCAGCGCTACCGCGATCTGGTTCTGCCCAGTCTGATCGCATGAGAGTTCTCTTCGCCCCCGATTCCTTCAAAGGCACCATCGACGCCGTCGATGCCGCCGCGGCACTGATCGAGGGGTGGGCGGCTGTCCGCAACGGTGACGACCTGGTGTCGATGCCGCAGGCCGACGGGGGCGAAGGGACACTCGATGTGCTTGCAGCGTGCTCGGCGTGCTCGACGTGGTCGTCGGTGTCCGGTGTCTGCGGCCCGGACGGTCGGCCCGTCGACGCGCGATGTTTGACGCTCGAGAGCGGCCGGGCGGTGATCGAGCTGGCGGAGTCCTCGGGCATCGCGATGATGGAGTCGCTGAATGCACTGACCGCGACGACGCGCGGGCTCGGAGAGGTGATCCGGGAGTGCGGTTCGGATCGAATCTCGGTGGCACTCGGGGGCTCGGCCTCCACCGACGGTGGGTTGGGAGTGCTCCGGGCACTGGGTGTTCGGGTGCTGGACGAATCGGGTCAGGACGTTCCGGAGGGCGGTGCCGGTCTGCTGGCCGCCCGGTCGGTGGATGCGTCGGGCCTCGCGGGAGTGCCGTCCGACATCGAATTGCTGACCGATACGCGCGCGGTGTTGTTCGGACCCGACGGTGCCGCACAGGTCTTCGGGCCGCAGAAGGGTGCGTCGGCCGCGGATATCGAGATGCTGGACGGGGCATTGCAGCGCTGGGCCGAGTTGCTCGCCGACGCCGGCTTGCCGGCCGACCCGTTCATGCCGGGGACCGGTGCTGCGGGCGGAGTGGGATTTGGGCTGTGCGCGCTGGGGGCTCGTGTATCCGGCGGTGCGGAACGGGTGTCGGAGCTGACAGGACTGTCGGCTGCTGTTTCTGCAGCGGACCTCGTGGTGACGGGTGAGGGCAAGTTCGATCGCACGTCGTTGACGGGCAAACTGGTCGGACATGTGGTCCAGATGTGTTCGGACGCTTCAGTTCCGGTGGCGGTGGTCGCCGGGGCGGTGGATTCGGACGTCGAGGTGCGGACCGTGTCGCTGACGGAACTTGCCGGCAGTGGGGAGACGGCCATGGCGGATCCACGACGGTGGTTGATCGACGCTGGACGGCGTTTGGCCAATGAAGTCCGATAGCGAGGGGCACCGAGAACGCAGTCGGAAGCGGATGGTGGCGCGGGCATGAGCATGGTGGGCCGAAATCAGCCGAAGGCGATGCGAGGCCCGACGCTCGCCGTGGCTCCACCGGCGCTGAGGATGAAGTTGTGTCTTCCTTCGTCGCGGAACACCATCTGCATCGGCAGGAACCAGAATCGATTCTCGCCGGTGAAGCCGGCACCGGGGATCTGAAGGCCGCGCTGATTGACGATGTGTTCGCCGTTCGCATCGAGTACTTCGAGCGTCGCGGGGAAGTCCTTACCGATGTCGTCGGGTCCCGTCTGCAACAGCGCGACCAGCCGACATTCGAGCATACGGGTGTCGCGAGGGACCGTGCATGTATCCCAGACGCCGCCGAGAATGTCGAGCATGTCGTTGGAGGCTCGCGCGTACTCCGCGAAAAACAACCCGGTGATGATCATCGGCTTCCTCTCTCGTTCATGAATTGTCTTGAGGTAGAACGGCCTGGCCGCCCGCTTCGACCGAGGCAATCCTGAGATCGTGATGCGAACCGATCCAGGGTGTCAGTGGGCCCGGCAAAGTTCGTCTGTACCGACGACGCTCTCTGCCACTTGATCGCGACCAGTGCAACCAGCGGTGGCGACTTCCGTTGTGCGGGTGGCCATTGCGTGTCAGTCGGGAACTATGAACAGGTCGTTGCTGAATGATTCGTAGAGCACCACATTGCTGAGTTCTTCGGTGCGATGGGTGCTTTCAGCGCGTAGGGGGATGCCGGTGTGGGCGTCGAAAGCGATCGTGAGTGGCCCGCCCCAGAACCCGGGCGGGAAGACGAACTCCCACGCTCGTTTGCCGTTGACCTTGGTGGGCGTCGCCTGACTGGTGGGGTCGATGACGACGTGAAATGGTGTTTCTGGCTCCCAGCGACGGTGTATGGCTAGGAGGTCCTCGGGCGAGGTGACGGGGTTGAAGGGGCCGCGGTGCCAGTGGTCGGCGTTGCCGACGACCGACAGCAGTCCGTGAGCGTCGACTTGGCGTGTGCCGTCGAAGGGCGAATACCAGAACTCGACTTCGTGGCGTTCCTCGGCACCGCCTTGGGTTTCGGAGAGCACCATCGTTGCGTGAACAGTCGCGTCGGCCGTGGATCGGTAGAGCCGATGTACCTCATCCCAGGTTGTGTGGTTCCCGAGGAGCGGGGTTCGTGGGGGCAGTTCGTGAGCGTATGGGTCCTCCGGTTCGGCGCTGGTAGGCATCATGGCGACGGTGAACACGGCGGATCGGAGTAGTTCTTTGCTCACTTCGACTCCGGTGAGTCGTTCAGCGAGGGCAAAGGATCCCTCGATATGGAAGAACTCGGTCCTGGTTCCGTAATAGTCGTCGAGATCGATGCCACCGACTTCGGTGATGAGTGCCAGCACGGTCGCAGCCTCGGCGGGTGAAGCTGTGCGAGCACGCTCGAGGTCCCCCGTGGGGATCATCGGCTCGAACGAGACCTTGAGCTGCCCATCACGCCACCACATGAACCGTGTGAGGGCGTTGACGTTGCTGAAATGGCTGACCACCTCGTGGTGCTCGGTCACGGGGCCGAAAAGCTTGTCATCGACACCGAGGTAGTCACTGTTCTGCTGGATCAACAGCACCCACCCCTTCCCGATGTCGGCAACGCCCACGGTCTGCACGGTCTGATCCGCGCTCGGGTCCGGTCGGACCAGCCCCAGCCTCTCGAATTCCCTCGACCGTTGATCGAAGCCGGCATAGCCCACACCGGTGCGCCGCCTACCGACGGCACCTAATGCATCCAGAACACCGTCGGCGGTGGCATCCCGGATCAAGCTCACGACATGTCCGTTGGATCGCCATCCGCCGAATTCTTCGTCTCTGAACCATAGGTAGTCCCGGTACGTAGTCGCCATCAATCCAGCATCCCAGAACCACATCGCCACATTCAGCTTGCGACAGGCACGTACGCCCACGAAGTTGCGAACGAGATAAAAGCACTCGAGCTTCTACGTTGTCGTCCGCAACGCCCACGCCCGCGCGAGTGCAAAGGTTGCCACGAGTACGCACAGCACCGCCACGATCACGGCGACGAAGGTCGATGCCGTCGTAGAGAATCCGCGAATCCAGGCAGTCCCCGTTCCGACGAGAGTGGCGAGGACACCTCCTACCGGGAGAAAGGCAGCCACGACCTTGGTCGTCCGGGACGACAACGGATCGTGACTTGCCCTGAGCAGCAACCGAACCGAGGCGACTCCGAGCGCGTAGGCCAAAACTCCGGTGCCTGCGTATATCGGCAGCAAGTACTCGGTCGAGACGCTCGAATTCAGACCGGAAAAGCTTGTTCCGACCAGAATCAGTACGGGCGTCATCCCCAGCGTCACTCCGATCAGACCGGCAACGCCGACCAGCCCTACTCGCCGACAGGGATCGACAGCGAATCGAAAGCCGCACAGGTACAGCACCAGGCCTGCGAGCATCCCGACCACTGCGCCGGTTGACGCAGCGACAATGGGTTGCACCCACGGCCCCAGCGTGGTGTCCGGACCATAGAACGACCCGCCGGAGACGTACGCCGAGTACCCCGCAGTCGCGGTCGCCGAGTGACCCAGCACTGCAATCAACGCGCCGAGCAAAGCAAAACCACTTCCCTGTTTGATCACGCGTCAATGATGACGGATGTCCGATCTTCGTAGAGAAATTCGGACGGAGTGTTGCCCGGTCGTCGAAGGATGGCTCGTTCCCTGCCGCGGCTTCGCCCTGGGGTGCGACGGTGTCCACTCGGGCGGGGCAATCGTCGCACCGATCGGGAAACGCCAGGCACAACTGTGTCCGATCCGATGGAACCGATGTCGCGGTAGCTGCGTCCAACATCAAGGGTGGGTTCCGATGGACGGAGTGCTGTGAGCAAGATGCGATTGCTGATCGGGAGTGCGGCCGGCGTGATGCTGGTGGCAACCGGCTGCGGAGGGGCGACCGAAGGCATACCCGTTGCAGCACCGTCGACGACATCGGTGATGCCAACCGCTCCGGCGAACGGGGCGTGGGATCCGTGCACCATCCCAGACGCTGCCATCGAAGACGCGGGGTTGGCCGTGGAGACGAAGTCATCGAACTTGGTGGGGGATCTGCCGATCTCAAAAGACTGGATGACGTGTATCTGGACCAACCCTCTGCCAACGCCGTGGTATCACCTCGGAATCTTCTCGTCCACTGAAAGTCTGGACTATCTGCGTGGGAGTGGACGTTTCGGGCAGTTCGAGCCGATTGAGGGCCTCGACGGTTTGCGGTTCCGCCGGACTACTCAGTACGACGAGGTCAACTGCGGCATCGTCTTCGAGCACCTGAATGGCGTGTTCTACCTCGTCCTCGACGGCTTTCTGGCGACCGAGCCCCTCGGAGATCCGTGTGTCGAGGTGGAACGGTTGGCGCGTTCGCTCCGGCCATCCATGCCTTCATCGAACTAGTTGGGGAGGAACTGATGGGGTCAGAAACGAACGAGCTGGCGGCTTCGATGCAGCAGTGGCAGTCGCTATCGACGCAGGCAGAGGCCGGGGAGCTCGAGATTCCAGAAGGCGTTGCGTTCCAGTGCGACGAGGTATGCGCTGCCTACATCAGGCATTTAGGAGACATGGCGCGCAAGACGGAGTACTTGGTCGACGTCGAGGCGTTCGGCACCTTGGATTCGGCCCGGCAGCTCGGTGAAAAGTTCGAGAGGATTGCTTTCAGTGGTGATCGATCACTGCGCGTCGTGTTGATGCAACATATCGAGGTCATCGAACTGATGCGGTCCGTGTTCAAGCGCTATTTCGATGAAGCCGAGTATGCCGATCAGCGGACGTTGCAGTCCATCGGGGAGATCGCGGAGGGTCTGGGCAAGTGAAATCTCGTGCTGAGGTCCGAGTCGAGCGGTGCCGCTGAGTGGTTGAGCAGATTCTGTCCAGAGGCTGAATCGGTATTCGAGCTGAACGTCGACAGTGATGGAAATTCGTTGTCCAAGCCGTACCCCTCGGCTATTGTCGATGAAGGTTCAAGAGCAATAGCCGTAGGTACCTGGCCGGCTGTTCGGCAACCCCGTCTCCATCGACAGGGTGCCCCAGGGGAAGAACCGGCGCGTCCCGCAACCGCAGGCGTGCAAGTCGATGGAGGGCTTTACCTCCGGGGCGAGGTGAACGATGTCCGGTAGTGACGAACTCGAAGCAGCGCAGGCGAAGTGGGAACCCATTCCGCCGGAACGCCGTCGTACTTGGTGCCAGACGCTATTGAGTTACCCGCCGATCTGGTACGGCGTGTTCCCGATGATCGAGACGCGAAGGCTGGTGCTCGAAGGCAGGTACGCCAATGCCGAAGCCTGGATCGACCTTGCGAAACGTGCTGAAGCAGTAGGCTTCACGCCGCGGACGTGGATGATATTCCGACAAAGTCTCGAGCCCGCGTATCTGAAGGATCGGTTCCCATTCCACCCCGAGAACATGCCGAAGCGGCGAGGGAACGGCGGTGTCGAGACTGTGGTGGTCGATCCCGAGGACTTCTCCGAGTGGCCATGGCTGTTCGAGGCGGGGTACCGCGCGGGCGAGGCGACCTGGCAGGCGCTGGTTCGCTGAGTCACCCGAGCACAGACAGAACCGGTTCGGCGGCACCGCTCATGCGTCCTTCCCGATGTCCTCGAGCCACAAGCTCGGGCGCTCAGCGAGCATGCGTTCCATCAGTTGCACGCATTCGACGTTGTCGACGACGTCGACCTGCACGCCGTGCTCGCGTAGCAAGCTCTCCGATGTCTCGAACGAGCGGTTCTCACCGACGACGATCCGAGGAATCTCGTACAGCAGAGCGGTTCCCGCGCACATGAAGCATGGCGACAACGTGGTGTAGAGCACCGACTTTCGGTACACCGACGCCGGAAGCCGCCCCGCTCGCTCGATGCAGTCGGTTTCTCCATGACGGATTGCGCTGTCCATCTGGACTCGGCGGTTCCGACCGACCGCAAGAACTTCGCCATCGTGAACGAGTGCCGCGCCTATGGGAACCCCGCCCTCCTCCCAACCGATCCTCGCCTGTTCGAGTGCAAGTGCGAGAAAGTACTGGTCTCCGCGCAATGGACTGTTCACATGCTCTCCTCGGTGTTCAAAAACAGCGTATGCAATTCGTGTCCTCGAAAGGACCTGGGTGCCTCCCATAGCAAGGGGTACCGAGAATGCGATCGGGGTCGGATGTCGGCGCGGCCATGAGCATCGCGTCCCGACGTCAGCCGAAGGCGATGCGAAGCCCGACGCTCGCGGTGGCCCCACCGGCGCTGAGGATGAAGTTGTGCCGTCCTTCGTCGCGGAACACCATTTGCATCGGTAGGAACCAGAAGCGATTCTCCCCGGTGAAGCCGGCGCCGGGGATCTGAAGGCCACGTTGATTGACGATGTGTTCGCCGTTCGCGTCGAGCACTTCGAGTGTCGCGGGAAAGTCCTTACCGATGTCGTCGGGTCCCGTCTGCAGCAGCGCGACCAGTCGGCATTCGAGCATGCGGGTGTCGCGTGGAACCGTGCAGGTATCCCAGACGCCGCCGAGAATGTCGAGCATGTCTTCGCTGACCCGTGCGTACTCCGCGAAAAACAACCCGGTGATGATCATCGGCTGGTGTCATCCGTTTCGTAGTAGGGAAGTGATGTCATCGCATCCAGAACTGCCGGGCGAAAAGGGTGCGGCACTGTGTACTTGCCGTCGCAGACCAACCACCCGTCGGCAATGAATTGCTCCAGCATGCCGCGAAGTATCAACGCCGCGATGTGTTCGTACAGATCCCCGGCACCGACGGGGCCGACTGCCGGGAGCCGCGTCCGCGGAGTGCTCGTCATCGCGGCGAGAACGATCTGTCCGGCAACGACATCAACGGCCGGGGACGGACGGAGGGGATCCTCGCTGAAGAAGTGACGACCGATGACGTGCGAGAGTGCCGTTCGGTGAGCGGCCAGGGAGCTGGCAAGTGAGTGGGCAAACTGATGGGCATGTGGACCGGGAACGGCTCTGGTGGAGGTCAACTCGATCAGTCCGGCCGCCTTTGCCGCATCCCACAGTGTCATCAACCCTGGAATCTCTCGCATAGATTTCGACCTCGATGCCCGCCCATCCAACTCCACTCCGACGGCTTTCGCCAGCTCGCGAACCGACCCTGGCCGCGGAACACCCGTGCCCGTGATCGGTCGTGACGTACCGAGCCAGCCGAGGAGTGAGCGAAGCTGCGCAATCGGCTTCGATGCGGTCAGCGCTGCCAACTCTTCGTCGGCGTCTGGCGTTGCGGGCTCGATGCCGTGGGGCGTCACCCGTTCGACCGGGGACTCGACTGCTGGCTCGACGTCGTCGGCCAAGTCCGCGGTGGTGGTACGAGATCCCCGGCGACCGAACAGTGGAATCACTTCGGCGAGGTCGCGATCTGTGCGGTGCGGAGTCACACGCACATCTTATGGAAGACGCGGGGGCTCGCGCCTTCTCGACTCTTTGCCGGAAGAAGAGCGAGCTGGTGCGATGAGCGTGCGTCGACTACGCGATATGTTGGGGCTGTGAAGAACGAGTCGGTGTTCTCTGCGAGGTCGGCGTCGCATTCCTGGTCGACGACGACGAATTGGTGTCCAGTGACGAGGATTTCGTGTTCTACAACGCTCCGGCCACTTCGGACGGTGCCGTGTCGATGTCGATCGACGGTGACAGTGAGCAGGGTGTGCGGATCGATCTGACGCTCGTCCCCGAGGACTGCGCCCGCATTGTCATCGCTGCAGCCACAGACGGCGACAAGACGTTCGGCAACGTCGGCGCGGTGTCGGTGTCCCTCGATGGAGTCGATTCGACTGTCGCCACGGCGGTGCTCGACGCGGCCACGACCGAACAGTCGATGTTGCTCGCCGAGATCTACCGCCGGGGGAGCGGTTGGCGCTTCCGGCCCATCGGCCAGGGTTACGACGACGGATTGGCGGAACTGGCTGTGCGTTACGGCGTCGAGGTCGACAGCTAGCCGACCTTCCTCACTCGGAAGTGGTAACGCGACTCGTTGTCCGCGCGACGTCACCCATGAAGGGATCGAGTCAGTGACCGGAATACGGCCGCCGACGTTTGTGCAGCCCGTACCACCGACGAAAGGCCCTCCATGAACCGCACCAGCCGACGCATTGCAGTAATGACCGGACTCCTCGCGCTTCCGATTGCAGCCGGAGCCACGATGGGAGTTGCGACCGCCGGTGCCGACGAGTGGCACTACGGTCCCGTCTATCGCGCCGAGCAGTCCGGGGAAGGTGGGCAGTACTTCTGCAACAAGGCGCTGTCGCTCGAGAAGGCGTCGCAGTCATACGTCGTGGTGCCCTGCACCAACGTCGAGAACACCGATACGTGGTACCGAGTCGTGGTGAACCCCTACAACTGGGGTTGGAGCGGGTAGCGCGACACTACCGAGTGATCGACAAGACCTCACCGCGTCCCAGGGTGATGGTCGTATCGGCGCGACCCGCACTGTCTGCGTCGTGTGTCGCGACCACCACAACTGCGCCGCGACCGACCTCCTCGTCGATCACACCGTCGATGATCTGTCGCGCCTCGGCATCGAGGCCGGTGGTGGGCTCGTCGAGCAGTACGAGTTCACCCTGCTCGACGAGTGCTTGAGCGAGTAGCGCGCGTTGACGTTGCCCGCCGGAAAGTGCCGAGAGTCGTCGTGAGCGCAGCGCGGTCAGTCCCAGTCGCTCGAGCGCGAGGTCCACGGATCGGCGATCATCAGCGGACGCACGCCCAAGCAGGCCGCGCCGAGGCCAGGTGCCCATGGCAACGACCTCGCCGACGCTGAGAGCCATCCGGTCGTCGACCTCGCTGCGTTGGGGCACGTACGTGACGCGTCGCATGCCGGTATGCACAGACCCTGTCGATGGCTCCACGATTCCGGCCAGAACTTGCAGCAGCGTCGACTTTCCCGAGCCGTTGTGTCCGACAAGAGTTGTGAGAGAACCGGGTTCGAAAAAGGCGCTCACGTCGTGCAGAGCGGTCGTGTTTCGATACCGAACGGAAAGGGACTGCACGACTACTGATTCGCTCACGATAATCATTATCGCATAGGGTTCGGTCTCGTGGATTGGCTACTGGACCCCTTCGCTGTCTCGTTCGTGCAGCGCGCCCTTGTTGCGGGCATGCTCGTCTCGATTCTGTGCGCCCTCGTCGGAACCTGGGTTGTGTTGCGCGGCATGGCATTTCTGAGCGAGGCGGTGTCGCACGGCATGCTCCCCGGGGTCGCCGTCGCGTATCTTCTCAGTGCCAACCTCCTCGTCGGAGCCGCCATCAGCGCGGTCGCGATGATCGGGGGAGTGGCCTGGGTGACGCGCAATTCGCGATTGTCCGAGGACACCGGAATCGGCTTGTTGTTCGTCGGAATGTTGGCTCTCGGGGTGGTGATCGTCTCGCGGGCGCGGTCGTTCGCCACCGATCTGACGTCGTTCCTGTTCGGCGATGTGCTGTCGGCGACCTACGCCGACCTGGTCTTCCTGGTCGTGGCATCGGCGGTTGCACTTGCGGTGTCGGTGCTCGCGTACCGACCGTTCGTTGCTCTGGTGTTCGACGAGCGCAAAGCTCACACGTTCGGGTTCCGGCCTCGCCTCGCGCATATCGTGCTGCTGGCTCTGGTGGTGTTGGCGGTTGTCGCCTCCTTCCGCATCGTGGGGACGTTGTTGGTGTTCGGATTGCTGGTGGCCCCGTCTGCCACTGCATATCTGTTCGGCCGGTCCATTGCCGTGTCGATGATCATCGCGACGCTCCTCGGATGGTCGGCCACGGTGTTCGGCCTCCTCGTGTCCTGGAACGCCGACACCGCGGCCGGTGCGACAATCGCCGGCCTTGCGGTGCTGCAGTTCTTCGTCGTGGCCGCTGCTCGATCGGCTCGGGAGTCGATTGGGACGAACAGTCGATAGTGGACTATCGTAAACGACAATCGTTATCAATAGATTGTTTGGAGTGAGCGTACGTGCGTAGAAGTGTTCTGACCCTCGGAGTCGTCGGACTGGTTGTCGCCGGGTGCGGCAGTACCGACACCGCCCAGGACTCGCCCGTCGAGTCGACTGGTTCCGCTCAGCCGGGCAGCGACCTGGCAGCCGAGGCCGGGTCCACCGAAGTGCAAGGTCCCGAGCCGAGGCTCGTTGTGGCCGATGCGGATTCGGGCAAGATCGAT
This sequence comes from Rhodococcus sp. ARC_M5, assembly GCF_022810405.1. GTDB lineage: Bacteria > Actinomycetota > Actinomycetes > Mycobacteriales > Mycobacteriaceae > Rhodococcoides > Rhodococcoides navarretei. Next base: position 76,103 of record NZ_JALGQE010000010.1, on the reverse strand, counting down.
GTGCTCGATCTCGCCACCGAAGCGACCGTGCATTCGTTCGACGTCGAGAATGCATCGCGCGTGACGACGATCAACGGCCGCTACATCGTCGCGACAGACGATGACCGAGCACGTTTTCTCGACCCGGGTTCGTGGACCATCGAGCACGGCGACCACTCGCACTCGTACACCAAGGATCCCGTCGATCTCGGGGCGCTCGAGGGAGAAAGCCCCGCCCACGTCATCGCGGGAGATCGGAAGGTTGCAGTCTTCTTCGACGGTTCAGGTACGGCAGATGTCGTCGATTTCGATTCTCTCGGTGCAGGTGACGCGGCGGTCGCAGCAACCGTCGACACCGATCCCCACCACGGCATTGCCGTCCCGTTGTCCGATCACGTCGTAGTCTCGACCGGTGGCACCGAGGACGATCTGCCCAGCGGACTCGAGCTACGCGACTCCGCGGGCAATCCTGTTCGTGCGCTGGATGCTTCGTGCCCCGAGATGCACGGAGAGGCGGTGTTCTCGAGCTACTTCGTGGTGGCCTGCGCAGACGGCGTGGTCAAGGTGGACGCGACGAACGACGAGTTCTCCACCACGAAGTTTCCGTACCCGAACCTGGACGAGCGTGCGTTCACCTTCGCCGAAGGAACACGCGGCTCGCTGGTCGCGGCCCCGACCGAGACCGGCGTGCTGGTGCTCGACACCAGAACCGGCGAGTGGGTTCAGGCGCGCACTTCGGGAGAGGCGCTCTCGACCGGGGTGTCGAGCGATGGCAAAACCATTCTGTCTCTGCAGGCCGACGGCACATTTCGAGTGTTCGACGCCATCACCGGGGCCGAAATGTCCTCGACGCCAGTGCTGTCTGCACCCTACGACGAGGCCGACCCCGCGCCGTCGCTTCACGTGGCAGGCACCCGCGCCTACGTCGCAGACCCGGCTGGGAACGCCGTGATCGAAATCGACTATCGAGACAGCGGCCGCGTCGCGCGCACATTCGACTTCGATTTCATGCCCGCCTCGATCGGTGTGGTCGGATCGTGAAACGGGCTCTGGTATTGGCATTGCCGGTGCTTCTGCTGCTGAGCGCGTGCTCCGATTCCGGGACCTCGGGGGCACCGACGATAGTGGTGACCACCAACATTCTCGGCGACATAACCTCGAACATCGTCGGCGATCAGGCCGAGGTGATGGTGCTCATGCCGCCGAACTCCGACCCACACTCGTTCGACATCTCGGCCTCGGACGCCGCCCGCGTCTCGCGAGCCGATCTGGTGATAGCAAACGGGCTGGGGTTGGAGGAGGGCATCGTGTCGACTGTCGATGCGGCCCGCGCGGAGGGGATCCCGATTGTCGAGGCCGGCCCGGCCGCCGACCCGATTCCGTATGTGAGCGGGCAATCTACTGGGACGCAGGACCCGCACATCTGGACCGACCCGGAACGGATGCGCGGCGTGGTCGCATTGATCCGAGACGCGATCACGACCAACATCGACGGCGTTGATGTCGATTCTGCTGCTACTGAATATGATTCGCGACTGGTCGAACTCGACGCCCGAATGGCCGAGCAGTTCGATGCGATTGCTCCCGAGAAACGCAAGCTCGTGACCAATCATCACGTGTTCGGTTACCTGGCGGAACGTTACGGATTCGAGGTGGTGGGGGCTGTGATTCCCAGTGGGACCACTCTTGCGTCACCCAGTGCATCCGACCTGTCGGAGCTCGCCGACACCGTACGGAAGGCAGGCGTTCGGACGATCTTCGTCGACACCTCGCAACCGGATCGACTGGCGCAGGTGATGGCGTCGGAGGCGGGGGTTCGGATCGACGTCGTCTCGCTGTACACCGAATCGCTCGGAGACGAGAATTCCGAGGCTCCGACATATCTCGACATGATGGAGTTCAATACTGCCGCCATCGCCATCGGTCTGTCCTAGAGTCGAAAGACGTTGTGACACATGCAATCGTGCGCATCAAGCTCTTTGACAATCGTTTGCAAAAACCTGTACCTCTTTGAGTCATGAAGAACTATCGCACTCAACGAACTGTCGGCGCAGTCATCGCCTTGGGCACCTCGGTGGCCCTCCTTGCGGCCTGCTCGTCGGACTCGGCCACCGAAACAGAGGCCACCACAACTGCCGAAACCGCAGCAGCGCAGAGCGTCTCGGAAGCGACGCCGCGTATTGCAACCAGCTACGACGGCGGAGTACTGATTCTCGACGCCCAGACTCTGGATACCGTCGAGGACATCAGCGGTATCGAGGGATTCACTCGTCTCAACCCGGCTGGAGACGGCCGCCATGTGTTCGTCAGCGGTTCAGGCGCATTCACGGCGCTCGATGCCGGCACCTGGACCGAAGGCTCGGAGCATTACACCTCGACCCCCGCCTTGACCGACATCGCGTTCGATGCCACAACTCCGGGACACGTCGTCCGCCACGACGGTAAGACCGTCCTGTTCGACGACGGCACCGGCAAGGTCGAGGCGTTCGATTCCGCGGCACTGCTCACGGGTAGCAAGCCCGAGACCGAGGTTTACACCACGCCCGAGGCGCATCACGGCGTGGCCGTGGAGCTCTCGGACGGATCGCTGTTGACGACAGTAGGCAACGAGGACGAGCGCACCGGCATCGTCGTGCTCGACGCCGACCGCAAGGAGATCGCCCGCAACGAAGAATGCCCAGGCGTGCACGGCGAAGCCGTGGCCGCCGACGAGACCGTCGTAGTCGGCTGCGAGGACGGATTGCTGATCTACCGCAACGGTGCCATCACCAAGGTGCAGAGCCCGGATACCTACGGCCGCATCGGTAACCAGGCCGGCGACGAGGAGTCACCCATCCTCCTCGGCGACTACAAGGTCGATCCCGATGCAGAACTCGAGCGTCCGACCCGCGTGTCGCTGACGAACACGGTCACCGGCGAATTGTCGCTCGTCGACCTCGGCACCAGCTACACGTTCCGCTCTCTCGGGCGTGGCCCGGCCGGTGAGGCCATCGTCCTCGGTACCGATGGTGCGCTGCACGTCATCGACGTGAACACCAAGGCCGTCACACGCACCATCCCGGTGGTCGACGCGTGGGAAGAGCCCACCGAATGGCAGGAGCCGCGGCCGGCTCTGTTCGTCCAGGGCGACACCGCTTACGTGTCCGAGCCTGCCGACAACTCAGTCCATGCTGTGGACCTGGCTACCGGAACGGTCACGGCCACCGGCGAACTCGCTCACACACCCAACGAACTGACCGGAGTGACCGGATAGTCCTCGACGCAATACAAGCCCGGTCGCTGCTGACACATCGCATCGACCGGGCTTGTCGCACAAGAGTGAGGTGAGCCGCTACACCAACTCGATGACCTCCAACGCTCCGTCGGCATGGGAACTCCGCAGCCTCTTCTTGTCGTATTTGCCGACACTGGTTTTCGGGACCTCGTCGATGAAGGTCCAACGTTCGGGCAACTGCCAATGCGCGACGCGACTGTCGAGGAACTCTCTCAGTTCTTCGGCCGTCACCGACGCACCCTCGCGCACGACGACGGCGACCAGAGGCCGTTCGTCCCACTTGGCGTCGGGCACACCGATGACGGCGGCTTCGCGCACGGCCGGATGGCCCATCACCTGGTTCTCGAGTTCCACCGACGAGATCCACTCGCCACCGGACTTGATGATGTCCTTCGAGCGATCCGTCAGGCGGAGGTAGCCGCCCTCGGAGATGGTTCCCACGTCACCGGTGCGCAGCCAACCGTCGTCGAACTTGTCGTCCGCATCGGCTCGGTAGTAGCTGCCGGTGATCCATGGGCCACGCACCTCGAGTTCGCCGACGGTCTTGCCGTCCCACGGCAACACCTCACCGGAATCGCCGACGAGTCGTGCTCGCACCCCGGCAACGAATCGCCCTTGCGTGCAGCGCAAGTCGAACTCGTCCTCCGGGGACAGGCCGGCGTCGGGCTTGCCGGAGGTGCCCAGCGGCGAGGTCTCGGTCATGCCCCACGCCTGCGAGATGTGCACCCCGTACTTCTCGTGGAATGCCTTCATCAGGCTCGGTGGGCACGCGGCACCGCCGACCACCACGTCACGCAGACTCGACAGATCCGCCGGGTGCTCGTCCAGGTGAGAGAGCAGAGCCTGCCAGATGGTCGGAACGGCTGCCGCGGCGGTCGGCCGCAGTGTCGACATCATCTCCGCCAACGGGGCCGGCTGCAGAAACCGGTCGGGCATGATCAACGAAGCACCGACCATCAGCGCTGCATACGGCAGGCCCCACGACATCGCGTGGAACATCGGCACGATGGCCAAGACCTTGTCGGATTGCGCGATCGCCATCGCGTCGGTCATGCACGCCTGCATCGAATGCAGATATATGGAGCGATGCGAGTACACGACCCCCTTGGGGTCGCCGGTGGTACCCGAGGTGTAACACATTGCGGCAGCTGATCGTTCGTCGAGCTCCGGCCAGTCGAACTCTTCCGGCTTGCCTCCGAGCAGGTCCTCGTAGCCCAGCACGTCGATACCGTCGGGTGCAGTGACCTGCGCCGGGTCGACTCCGACGACGATGAGATGACGCACGGTCTCGAACGTCGGCAGCAGGGGCGTCAGCAGAGGCAGCAGACTCGCATCGGCGATGATCACCTGGTCCTCGGCGTGGTTGACGATGTAGGTGAGCTGCTCGGGAAAGAGCCGAATGTTCAGTGTGTGCAATACCGCACCCATCGCAGGAATCGCCATGTAGGCCTCCATGTGCGGGGCGTTGTTCCACATGAACGTTCCGACGCGCTGATCGTCGTCGATGCCGATCGACCGGAGGCCGTGCGCCAGCTGCGCTGCTCGCCTTCCCAATTCCCCGAAGGTCACCGTGGTGGGGCCACTGTCGGTCCAGGTGGTGATCTCGGCCGAGGAGTGAATGGACGTCCCGAATCGAACCAGCTGGCCGATGGACAGTGGGGTGTCCTGCATGGTGCTCTTCATCGATCTCGCTCCTGAAGTCTCGGCATACACGTCGTTGTGCTGCGCGTCACACCATGCACGATACGGACTTACTCGGACGCGTGGTCGCGGGTACCTCGGATTCGGGCGTCGACCTCGCGAACGGTGTCTCGATAGATGTCCGACGCGGGATCGATAACGGCGAAATGGCCGCCCGGGCCCTCGATCGAGGCGACCGAATCGGAACCGGCCGACGCCGCGGCGTAGTACGCCCGGCTGATCTCGAGCAGATTGGGATCGTCGTCCAGGGCACTCACCACAAGATGCGGGACGCCGAGCGGAAGCCTCGAGATCGGCGACGATGCCTCGTACCTCTCCTGCGCACCGGCGAATCGCGCACCGATCGCATTCGACACCGCACCCTCGCCGAGCCAGCGCTCATCGCCGACCCGCAGATCGAGTACACCGGCCAGACTCACTGCGAGAGCAGGTATCACCGTCAGTCCCATCGAATCAGCCGCGGCTCGCAGCGCAAGTTGACCGCCCGCCGAATGGCCGAACAGAACTACTCGGGACAGATCCAGATCGCCGGGTGCCGTCTCCAACGCTGCGATCGCGGACGCGACATCGCCGGTCATCACATCCCACCCGTGTTCGTCGGGGCGACGATATTCGACGTTCGACGTGGCGTAGCCCCGCGCGGTCAGATCGACGGCCATCGCGTCCATCAGGTCGAATTCCCACCGCGACCGCCAATATCCACCGTGGATCAGCACGGCAACAGGAAACGGGCCGTCGCCCTCGGGCACCCGAAGTTCGACGCGTTGCTCGGGGTGGTCTCCGTAGGACAGGATCGTGCCGCGGTGGAAGCGGTGGAAGTACACGCTGTCGATCGCGAACCGCAGACCGTCGAGTCCGCGGCCGCGAATGTGCGTGCGGATGCCCGGTGATCTGTCCGGTGTGCACTGGCCCAGGTCGACCCGAACCGCACTGTTGTACGGCGACATGTCGATCGGGATTCCGTCACCTGGAACGACGATCACCTCATCGGAACCGGTTGCGGTGTCGACGATTCCGCCCGTCAATCCTCGGGCCGACAGCGCCCTGGCGACCAATTCCTGCGCCGTCGCGAGGTCGGCGAACACGCCGGGAGCGGCGACGATATGAATGTGCTTCGAGACGTCGTTCATGGGTTCACGCTACCCAGAACGGCGTCGACCGAGCCCGAGACGGGGTGTCCGGGCTCGGTCGAAGGACGATGTCAGTTGTCGACGGCCTCGTTCAGTTCGCGCAGTCGGGGCAGTGCGCGGTTGGTGAGTAGATCCTCGCGGGTCTCGGCGGAGACAGCCATGCTGTCCTTCCACAGTGACCGGCCCGCCATTGCTCCGCGGGCACCGTTGGCGACGGCGATGCGGACCTGCTCGATGAACGTCTCGTGATCGACGCCCGCCGAGAGCACGGCCCACGGAACACCCTGTGCTGCTTCGGTAACGGCTGCACAGGCCTCGGCGGAACCGGGGTAGGGGAGCTTGAGTACCTTGGCACCGCACTCGACCGAGATGCGCGTGGAGTCGGCGATGATCTTGCCGAATCCGGCCTTGTAGTCCTCGTCGGACTCGTTCTCGAGCTGGTAGGTGAGGATCTCGACGATGAGGAGTAGACCCTCGGCGGAGCACGCCTTGACGAGGTCGCGGATCTCCTCGGCCACGCGGGAATCGACGCCCTGCTTCTCTGGGCGCATGTAGAACAGCATCTTTGCGACGTCGCCGCCGAGGTCACGCACGACGCGGGGGGTGACGCCGTCCACGAAGCGGGTGTAGCGCAGACCATCGGTCTCCTCGAAGCCCGATGCATCCATGCCGACCACCAAAGCGGTGCCCCGCGAGAGCACACCGTCGTCGACGATCTTCGGCAGTGCCACCTCCGGGTCCAGCAGGATCGCCGGTGCGTGATTGCCGAGGTAGCGAACCAGATCGGCCTTGGCTTCGGCGAGCTGCTCGACGGTGATCGAGCCCGGTCCGTCGGTGGCGTCCTTCATGACGGCCTTCATGCCGTTGCGCTGATCTCCGGCGACGATGAGCATGTTGCCGTCTGCGGTGGAGATGGCAGCCATTCCGCGACGTTCGAGTGTGGTGAGTTCGTTCATCTTCTTCTCCTGGTGGGTGTTGGGGTCGAGCGCAGGTGGGACAACGTTGTCTCACTGCAGAAATGTGGGCTCAGATTTCTATGAGCGTCAGTAGGCGGGCAGCGAACAGTGCTGCCCCGTAGGCGGTGTCCTGCGAACGGGTCGAGACCGAGACGCCGGGCAACACCTGAGCTCGCGCGTCTCGAACGCTGGCCATCCCGGCCCAGCCGCCGGTGAGCAATGTCGTCCGGGCGGGCGGCACCTCTGCGTCCAGTGCCTCGATGAGTCGAGCCACTTCATCGTTGCCGTGCAACAGAATCGAACGGAACAGCTCGGCCGAATCGATTCCGTCGGTGCGGACCGTGATGGACAGAACGCCGTCGTCGTTGCGGGCACCCGCGATGTCGATACCGCCGTCGGTGAACGGCCCACCCGCAGGCAAGGCGCACACTCGCTGATCCAGCAGATCGCGCCCGGCTCTGTCGGTGATGTCGCACAGCTGCAACGCCCGTCGCATCAGCAAGCCGGTCTTGACTCCGGCAACGAGGACGTGTTGGCCCGGCACCACGTGGCGCACCGAGTTGATGAGATGTTCGGCCAGCCTGCTCCGTGCGGCGGTGGTCAACGGGGTGTCGAGTACCCGCAGTAGAACCTCGGCGGTACCCATCGACACGTGATACCGGTCGTGGGGGATCGCTCCGCCGGATACGGCGGAGACGAGATGATCGTGACCGGCCACGGTCAATCGAGCGCCGGCGATCGTCTCGGGAAGTGTTGTCGCGTCGGCGGTTCCGAGATCTGTTCCGGCGTCGACCAGCGGCGGCATGAAGTCGGGACCGACGCCCAAGTGTGCCAACATCTCTGCCCACGGCTCACCCGTGTCCTGATCCAGTAGTCCGGTGCGCGAACTCAGCGAGTAGTCGGCCACGGCACGCCCGCCGAGGGACAGTACGACGAACTCCGGCAAGTTGAACCAGCGAAGTCCGTTCAAGCTCAGTCCGTTGTCGCGAAGGTGTGCGATCTTGACGACGGAGACCTGCACGCCGACGGGAAGGCCAGTCTTGCCGGCGAACTGATCGCGCAACTCGGACGGCAGGTTGTCGACCTGCTGCTGACCGCGCGGATCGAACCAGGCGAAAGCCGGCGCGCGGACAACGTTGTCTTCATCGAGAAGGAAGCCCGTCTCGCCCATTCCGGACACCGCGATGGCGTCGATGCGGGCAGCCGAATCACCGGTGACGTCGGGCAGTCGACGCGCGACGGCGTACAGCAACTGCCCGATGGTGGTCAGTAGGTCCTCGGCAGCGAGGTCGGTGGTTCCGCCCGGGCCGTGTCGCCACGGTGTGGGACTCTGCTCGATGAGCAGTTCGGTGCCGGCATCGTCGGTGACGAGTACTTTGACGCCGGTGCTTCCGAGGTCCAGTCCCGCAACAAGTCTGGGGTTCACGGAGTTGGTCTCATTTCTGTACGGGTAGGGGGAGTGCATGCGAGAGTCTTTCCACCAGCGTGGTCGGTGCGACCTGTTGTTCCGGTTCGAGGTACGGATCGTCGAACCGCTGGACCAGGCGATCGAACGCGAGTGTGCCGATGCGATACGGGTCTTGGTCTATGCAGGTCACCGACGGGCTGACGGCGTCGGCGAGCGAGAAGTTACCGAATGACACCATCGCGACGTCGGTGCGATCGATCTCGTGCAGCACCGAGACCACGGCCGTGGCATGTCGTGCATTGGCGACGAAGAAGGCGGTGGGTGGGTTACGTAGTGCCAACAGCTTTTTGACCACCGGCCGCACCGAATCCGCGGCGTGGGACACCGGGGGAGCGAGAGCGGCCTCGGGCTTCTGACCGAGGTCCGCGAGAACATCGAAGTACGCCTCACGGCGCAACTGTGCGGTCTGCAGTCGATCGTCGAAGCCGAGCAACGCAATTCGGGTGTGGCCGCCCTCGACCAGCTTCTCGACGGCACGCTTGGCAGCGCCGTAGTCGTCGACGATGACCGAATCGAATCCCGCGATCGAACGGTCGATGGTCACCGTGGGAAGTGTTCGACGACGCGGCACGAGGAAATCGCTGTGGTCACCGACCGGCGCCAGGATGATGCCGCGGACGTGCTGGCCGGCCAGCAACGCGAGCTGGTCACGTTCGCGTTGGGCGTCGAACCCGGTGCTGCCGACGATCACCGCGAGTCCGTGTTCGAGGGCTCGATCCTCGACGGCACTGACCAGGGAAGCGAAGAACACATCGTCGATGGAGTCGACGACGATACCGATGGTGTTGCCCGATCCCGACTTCAGTGACCGTGCGGCCGAATTGGGGACGTAGTTCAGTGTCTGCACAGCGGCTTCGACGCGTTCGCGGAGCTCGGGCAAGACTGTGTCCACGCCGTTGACGACGCGGGAGACGGTCTTGAAGCTGACGCCTGCCAATGCGGCGACGTCTTTGATGCTTGCGCGCTCGGTCACGTGAACTCTCGATCGGAGGGAAAGTGTCTGCTGTAGCAACGGTGCGAGACAACGTTGTCTTGTATGATTCCCGCTATGACTCATGTCTGTCAAGACGTTTCCGTGATCGATCGCGAACGGCTGCCGGTTCTGGTCGTTGCCGGTGCTGCGGGAAGTGGCAAGACGACACTCGGTAGAGAGTTGGCGAGACGGTTCGGAACCGCCCTACTCGACTTGGATAGTCTCACCAATCCGCTTCTCGACGAGCTGGATTCGGTGTTGGACGGCCCGCACTGGAACAGTGCGGGCCCGCACTCGGAACGTATTCGAGCCGGCCGATACGCAGTGCTGCTCGCTGCTGCGCACGACCTCGTGGAGATCGGTCAGCGGCCTGTTCTGGTCGCACCCTTCACCCGCGAATTGACCGCAGGCGCGGAGTGGGAACGGCTGGTCGTGCAGCTCGCCCCCGCTGCGACGTTGGTCGTGCACGTCGACGGCTCACCGGAGCTGCTGGCACGTCGACGCGCCGCGCGCGGAGCGGAACGTGATGCACATCGGGCGGTGGACGCCCCGGCAGAGAAGCCGCTCGTTCCGCATCTGCGGGTCGATGCTGAACTGTCGACCCCGCTGCAGTTCGACCTGGTCGCGCACGCCCTCGAGGATCAGTCGCAGCGGTGATCGTTTCCGGGCGTGCAGGATCGACGCTCGATCAGCTCGACCCCGAGAATGTTGCGGCGCTTGTAGCGCTTGCTCGGATTCTCGATCCGCCCCAGTAGTCGCTCGATGGCCAACCGGCCGAGACGAGCGGGATTCTGATCGATCACCGTCACCGGTGGCATCACTGCATCGGCAAGGGGAAAGTCGCCGAATCCGACGAACGCCAGATGCAGCAAATTCATCTGCTGCAGAACAGGAACGCATGCCATCGCCACTCGCGCGTTGGACAGAAACAGTGCGGTAGGCGGACTTTCGAGTGCGATCAAGTCGGTCAATGCCACCCGGGCATCCTCACGGTCCAACACACCCAGAGCGACGAGAGTGTCGTCGAAGTCGATTCCGCGTGCGTGCAACGACTCCCGATAACCCTCGAGCCGGTTTCGGCTGGTCGGGATGCCGGCGCTGTCACCTATGACCGCGATGCGGGTATGTCCCAGGTCGAGGAGGTGGTCGGTGGCCAACACCGCCCCGCCGTGGTCGTCGTCGACGAAGCTGTCTGCCTTGAGTCCATCGGGAGCCCGATCGACGAACACCGTGGGGGTCTTGTCGATCCACCGCTCCAGGTAGGAGTGATGTGCACCGGTCGGCGCGATGATCAAACCACTCAGCTGCCTACGCAGCAGTGACTCCACCAGAGCCTGCTCCTGATCGCCGTCATGACCGAGGCTGGTGACCAGAACGGCCATGTCGTCCTCGCGGGCGCGTTCCTCGATGGCTCGTGCGATCGACGAGAAGAAGGGATCGTCGATATCGGGGACGGCGACTCCGATGGCCGCCGCCTGACCGTTGCGGAACGACGTGGCCATCGTATTGGGCACGTAGTTCAGCGAATTCAGGGCCTCGGTGACGCGGGCACGGGTATCGGGGTCGACGTGAGGGTCGTTGTTGTACACCCGTGAGACGGTCTTGGCACTGACCCTGGCCAGCGCCGCGACGTCTTGCATGGTGGTCATGATCTACCCCCGTCTGCTCGTCATCGTCTCGTCAGCGGCTGGTGTAGCCGCCATCGACTGGCAACGACACTCCGGTCACCATGGAAGCATCATCGCTCAGCAGGAAGGCAATCGGCGCGGCAATCTCGTCTTCGGTGGCCCACCGTCCCAGCGGCATCTGAGCCAGGAAGGGCTCCTCGATCTCGGGACGACCCCAGTAGAACGCAGACATCTCTGTCATCACGACCGTCGGATTGACACCGTTGACTCGAATCCCGTGTCGGCCGAGCTCCAGTGCAGAAACGCGAGTGATGTTGTCCAGAGCTGCTTTCGAGGAGCCGTACGAGATGTGGCCGGTGAGGGCGACCAGGCTCGCCTGGCTCGAGACGTTGACGATGGCGCCGGTACCCGCCGCGATCATGGCCGGGACGGTGTACTTGATGACCAACAGTGCGCCGCGCGCATTGATGGCGATGACCTTGTCGAAGATCGAGATGTCGGTGTCTTGAGGCGTGGCGATCTCGCCGCCGAATCCTGCGCAGTTCACCACGCCGTACAGCTCGAGGCCTTCGACAGCCTCGCGGACGCTGTCCTCGGAGGTCAGATCGAAGGCCAGGGGCGTTGCGCCTGTTTCGTCGGCCAGCTTGTTCAGTGCATCGACCGATTGGCCCGCGGCGACGACGTCGGCACCGTCGGCTATCAACCGCCGGACAGTCGCCGATCCGATGCCTCCGCTGGCACCTGTCACCAAGATCTTCCGGCCGTCGAACTTCGCCATGGGGGTCTACCTTCACTGTCTCCGAATGGTCATGTCATCGATGTCATCGGCTTCTCGGAGGCCGTGTATGTCATCGGTGTCATGGACGGTACCCCAGCCCGGCTGCGTCAGTGTAGAAATCGGTCATATCGCAAATTCCCGCAGTTCAGAGACGGTACCGCGCGGTCCGATAGCGGGCCGACGGTGCGGCTCGATCGGTGTGCAGAGTTTGTGTCATGTCACCGGTGACATGAATTTTCGCGAAACACGTGACAATGCGGGTTGCGTGGGTCACACTCGTTTACACAACGAGCCCCGCAGGGAGCTCGACCTGCCTCGCAGACCACGATCACCGACCGTGCTGCACCGGCACCGGTGGGGGGTGGACATCCCGCATCCAAGCTTCTCGATTCGACCTAGGAGTATCCATGGCCAGCGTTGCACCTGTTGCGACACCGATCCTCGAAGCGAGGGGATTGTCGAGGAGCTTCGGAAACGTGCGTGCTCTCGACGACGCCGATTTCGACATCTACCCCGGCGAGGTCGTCGCCCTCATCGGCGACAACGGCGCAGGCAAGTCGACGTTGGTCAAGGCGCTCTCGGGCAGCCTGGCCGTCGACACCGGCGAGATCCTGTTCGACGGCACCGCGGTCGATCTCGACAGCCCCACCGTCGCAGCCGAACTCGGCATCGAGACAGTGTTCCAGGATCTCGCTCTCGCGCCGCACCTGAACGCGCAGCAGAACATGTTCCTCGGCCGGGAACTTCCCGCGAAAGGGCTGCTCGGCCATCTCGGCTTTCTCGATGTCTCGACGATGCGCAAGCAGTCGCAGGACGCGTTGAACGAACTCGGAGCCACCGTGCGTAGCCTCACCGTTCCGGTCGGAGCCATGTCGGGTGGCCAACAGCAGGCCATTGCGATCGCGCGTGCGGTGGCCTGGGCCAAAGGTGTTGTCTTTCTGGACGAACCGACCGCAGCGCTCGGCGTGGTGCAGACCCGAAACGTGCTCGACACCATTCGCCGCGTAGCGGACAGGGGAGTGGCCGTGGTGTTCATCAGTCACTCGATGCCGCACGTGATGGAAGTTGCCGACCGGGTGCAGGTGCTGCGAATGGGCAAGCGCGTGGCGACCCTCGACGCCAAGAACACGACCATGGAAGAACTCGTCGGCGCGATGACCGGCGCAACCACCGGAGCCACACGATGACCAACCAGACCATCAGCCCCTCCCTCGAGCCGATCCCGCCCGGCGACAAACCGTCTCGCCACTCCTTCGATCTCGTCGAAGCGCTCGGTAAGTTGGCCCGGGTTCAGGTGTTCCAGATCGTGCTCGTCTTGGCTGCGATCTGTCTCGTGTTCTCGATCATGGCTCCCGGCAGCTTCCCCGAGTGGGGCAACATCCGCCAGATCATCCAGAACGTATCCATCCTGGCCGTTCTCGGAATCGGCATGACGTTCGTGATCGTCACCAGTGGCATCGATCTGTCGGTCGGCTCCGTTCTCGTCTTCTCCGGCGTCGTCTCGGCCAAGACCATGGCCGCGATCGGCGGCGACGGGTGGGGAGTAGCCGCCGTCGGAATCGTGGTTGCCTTGGGGTGTGGCCTCTGCTGGGGATTGCTCAACGGTTTCCTGATCGGTAAGGCCAACGTGCCTCCGCTGATCGTGACTCTCGGGACCCTGGGTGGCGCTCTCGGGCTCTCGCAGGTCATCACCGGGGGCGTCGACATCCGCGACGTACCACCGGTTCTCGTCGACACGATCGGCTACGGGAACTTCCCGGCCACCACCATTCCCCTGATTTCGAGCATCGCGTTGGTGCTCGTGGTGATCTTCGGAATCGTGCTGCATCGAACCAAGTTCGGTCTGTACACCTTTGCCGTCGGCTCCAAGGAGCAGTCTGCTCGACGCGTCGGCATCAAGGTGGACATGCACCTGGTCAAGGTCTACGCACTCTCGGGCACTCTCGCCGGACTGGCAGGCATTCTGTCCCTGTCGCAGTACGGCACCACGGCTATCGCCGGTCAGTCGCAGACCAACCTCAATGTCATTGCGGCAGTGGTCATCGGTGGAACGAGCCTCTTCGGCGGCATCGGAACCATGTTCGGCACCGTCGTCGGACTGTTCATTCCTGCCGTTCTGCAGAACGGCTTCGTCATCGTCGGAGTCCAGCCGTTCTGGCAGCAGGTCGCCGTCGGTGCTGTCCTCATCGCAGCGGTCTACTTCGATCAGCGTCGACGTGACGCAGCGAGCCGAGGTCAATCGCCCAGCTCCCTCAAGAAACTCTGGTCCCGAAGTCCCTAGCTCCGGCCAGCATCGAAACTCCCTCTATCGCAAACCCTTGACAAGAAAGTCGACCATGATCACATCACGCACCGCCGTCGTTGCACTGAGTGTCGCTTCGGTCTCCGCCATGTTCCTGGCGGGTTGTTCGTCCGACTCCGGAAGCGGTGGCGGCAGCGGCAACATCGCCTTCATTCAGGGCGTCAGCGGCGACGAGTTCTACATCAGCATGCAGTGCGGAATCGAAGCTGCGGCGAAGGATGCAGGCGTCACCGTCGATACGCAGGGCCCGGTCAAGTTCGATCCCACCCTGCAGAAGCCGATCGTGGATTCGGTTGTCGCATCACGGCCTTCGGCGATCCTCATCGCGCCCACCGACGTGGCCGCCATGCAGGCGCCCCTCGAGGCAGCCTCCAGGGCGGGTATCAAGGTCGTTCTCGTCGACACCACCCTGGAAGACCCGTCCATCGCGGTCTCCTCCATCTCGTCCGACAACAAGGGCGGTGGGGCCGAGGCGTTCAACGCGATCGAGCGGCTGAGCCCGGCCGGCGGCAAGGTGCTCGTCATCTCCACCGATCCCGGGATCTCCACTGCCGACGCCCGAGTGGAGGGCTTCGAGGAAGCCGTCGGTGCCAACCCGGCCTTCGACTACCTCGGCGTGCAATACAGCCACAACGACCCGGCCGAAGCTGCTCGTCTAGTCTCGGCCGCCCTGGCCAAGGACCCCGACATCACCGGCATCTTCGCCGCGAACACGTTCGCAGCCGAGGGCACCGCGACCGGAGTTCGGCAGGCGGGCAAACAGGATCAGGTCAAGATCATCGGCTTCGACGCAGGCCCCGCGCAGGTCAAGCAGCTTCGTGAAGGAACGGTGCAGGCACTGATCGCGCAGCAGCCCGACACCATCGGTACCGATGGCGTCGCGCAGGCGATGGCCGCCATCGACGACCAGCCGGTGACCGCCGAGATCTCGACCGGCTTCCACGTCATCACCGCCGACAACATCGATGGAGAAGGTGCGCAGTACGTCTACAAGTCGTCATGCTGATCCCTGACGTGTAACCCCTTCAGCTGCGGTGGTGCTCCTGGTGGCAGAACCTGCCCGGGAGCGCCACCGCGCACCACGTTCGTCCGACCCCGAGGACCTGTCATGATCGAGCTTCGTCGCAGCACATCGAAGGATCTGCCTGCGGGCGTCGCGAAGCCCGAGTACGACGCGGACGAACTGCACTGCGGCGTGGTCCATTTCGGGGTCGGTGCGTTTCACCGTGCGCATCAGGCCGTCTACTTCGATCGCCTTCTCGCCGCCGGTCATCTCGACTGGGCGCTGTGTGGAGTGGGAGTCCTGCCGGGAGACAGGCGAATCGGGGAGATCCTCGATGCTCAGGATCATCTCTACACCGTCGTGACCGTGGACCCCGATGGCCGACGCGACGCGCGAGTTGTCGGTTCGGTCGCGGACTTCGTCTTTGCACCCGACGATCCGCAGGGAGTGCTCGACCTGCTCAGCTCACCCGCCACGATGATCGTCTCGCTCACCATCACCGAGGCCGGCTACGGCGTGAACGATGTGACCGGAGTGTTCGAGCCGACCGATCCCGCGGTGCTCGCCGACCTCGAGGACCTCTCCACGCCGTCGAGTGTCTTCGGGTTTCTCACCGTTGCCCTCGCCACCCGCCGATTCCACGGAATTCCGCCGTTCACGGTGATGTCCTGCGACAACATCGTCCACAACGGAACGGTCACTCGCACCGCGCTGACGTCTTTCGCTCGCCACCACGACAGCGACCTGGCCGACTGGATCGATGCCACGGCCGCATTCCCCAATTCGATGGTCGACCGCATCACCCCGGTCACGACGGCCACCGTCGTCGACGACCTGCGACGTGACTTCGGCATCGACGACCGGTGGCCGGTCCAGTCGGAATCGTTCTCGCAGTGGGTACTCGAAGATTCCTTCTCGTTCGGTCGACCACCCTTCGCCGACGTCGGCGTGCAACTCGTGGCCGACGTCGCCCCGTACGAACACATGAAACTGCGTCTGCTCAACGGTTCTCATCAGGCCATGAGCTACCTCGGTATCCTGGCCGGCTACACCCACGTGCACGACGTCATGGCCAGTCCTGACCTGCGCCAATTCGTCGCGTCGTACATGCGTGCCGAGGCCGCCCCGACACTCGCGCCGGTACCGGGCATCGACCTCGATGCCTACATCGGGCAACTGCTGCAACGATTTTCCAGCCTTGCGGTTCGTGACACGCTCCAACGGCAGATCGTCGACGGCTCCGCGCGAATCCCGAAATTCGTTCTGCCGGTGATCCGCGACCGGCTTGCCGAGGATCGATCCGTCGATCACGCCGCCCTGGTCCTCGCCGGGTGGTGTGCGGTGTACGAGCGTGGGGACGTTCCGATGATCGACGCCGATGCCGAACGTTTGCAACGGTTGTCGTGGGAAGACCACGACAACCCGGGAGCGTTTTTGACCAACCGAGCGGTGTTCGGGGATCTTGTGTCCAGCCCGAGACTACGAGGTGCGTATCAGCGAGCCAAGCGTTCGTTGCAGGACGGCGGTGCGCGTGGCGCTGTGCGCCGGGTGCTGGAGCAGTCCTCGGCGGTTCAGACCTTGTAATAGACCACCTGGTGGCTGGTGGCCAGCAGACTCCCGCCCTCGGTCCACAGTTCGGCTGTCTGATCGAAATAGCCCTGATGGAACCGGCGCGCTCGTGCGGTGCCGAGGACGTACCCGTCGGCGTGCTGCTCGAGATCCTCGGGCGTCGCGAAGTAGTGGGTTGTCAACGAGATGGTGCCCGCTGGAACGTACTTGCCCAGCCGCTGAAAGATTCGTGGATAGAACACATCGCTCAGCGAGGTCAAGGCTGCGAAGTCCATCGGCCGCGGCGGTGTATCGCGGATCCAGAGAGTTTCGGTCGAGTCTGCGGACTCCTGTTCGCTCAGTGCACCTGCAACAAAACGCATCTCGTAGTTCTGAGCCCACGCGATGGCGTCGGGAAGACCGCCTTGTTTCGTGTCGGCGGGTGAGGGAACGTCAGGGACCGTCGCCTCGATGTTGTCCCAGGTGTCACGTCGTGCCCCGAACACCGCTGTAGCCGTGGTGGCCACCGCACCGTTCTGCGTCAGTTCGAGATACCAATGCTGGTTGCTTCGGTTGGTTCGCACCGGACGTGCGGAGATCTCGAATTCGCCTTCGGAGACGGGACCGGCGAAGTTGACCGTGAGCGAGACCGGTGATCCGAGGCATTCCGGGTGCAGTTCGATGGCTCGAACGAACGTTGCAGCAGTGAGGCCACCGAACGGGCCGACCATGTTGTTGTACGGCGCTGACGTACTGCCGCGGTAGGTCCCGTCGCCGATGGTCTCGAGGGCGACTGCTGTGTCGAACGGATGCATTGTTCTCCCGTAGGTCTCGATCGGCGTTCGTGCCGATTCAAACTATCCGGTCCATTCGGGTGGTTCACAGGGTGGCTCCCTTATGCAATGCGCATCAGGCCGGCGTGTTGCAGATCGAGAGAACTGTCCTCGATCACGGAGACCACGTTGACGAGCATCTCCAGATTGGGAAGCACAAGTTCGGCCCTCGTTGGGCGTTCCTGATACGCGGCGTAGAAGATGTGGGTCACGTCCGTCAGTTGCGAGAGTCGGCGTCTCGCAATCGACGGCCTCGCAATACATGGCGGCGCGACTTCTGCGAGTGGCCCGACAGCAGGTTGATGATTCCGGACAGCGTGAGGCTTCCGCCTGGATAGAGGAGGAGCCCGGGAGAAAAGATGACGGGTTGCGACGCGTCCTTCACCATGTACGCGGCACCGATACCCGTAAGGACGAGCCCGAAGACGGTGAGCAGTGCGATGGTTCGACGACTCAGACGGAACAATCGTGGCGAGATCAACGCTGCAAATCCGGCGAACACGCTGAGGAAAATGGACGATATGAGCAGCCAATCCCACCTCACGACGGTAGCCACGAGGAACATGACTCCGCCGATGAGTAGTAGCCCCAGCTCCGGAACGGGTTGTCGCTGAGGGGGATCGGCTGTCACAGTGTGCGTCCCCTCGCAAGATCGACCGCGCGAGTGAGCGAGTCTGCCTCGAACACTAGACCGTGCGCGGCCGCGGAGGTGGCGGAACGCTCCCGAAGAGCGGCGGGATCCGTTGCTCGGGCGATGGCCGAAAGGTCGATGCGTTGGAGAAGCTTCTTCGTTACCGGCCGCTTGCTGTCCCAGAATGCCAGAGCAGCAATGAGATCGGTGGTTTCAGGTCCGGTCAGTAGCGCGTGGGCGACTGCGCACGATGCGGGATCCTCGAAAGGGAGCAGGTAGGTGGCGTCGTCGAACACTGCCGGTGTGCCGTCGTAGGGGCCGACCATCCTGAATTGTGGAATCTTGTGGAACCCGGAGATCGCAATCTTGTACGGCGCAAACGTGTACGGCCCGACACCGAATATGCAGAACCGCGCGCGACGTCGGTAGATCGACGACTTCCGTCCGTCGAGCACGGCGGCGTTGTCGGTCAGGTACTTCCACAGCTTCGGCGCGCTGTCCGCCAGCTGCGCGGTGTCGTCACCGGTGTGCGATTGCGGAACGATCATCCACCTGGACACCGAGTTCAGCTTGTCCCGGTAGACATCGGTGCACTTGAACAATGGAAACAGGTAGTCGGGTTCGATGCTTACGCTGCTTCCCAGTTTGGTTTGTGGACCGCCGTTTTCGATCAACTCCATCACCGCGGTGGCGTCGTGCTTGATGCCCTGCCGCCAGGTGCGAGGGCTGGCACCGTCGAATTGCTTGCTGCGTCGGTAGGCCTCGACGTTCGCGACCAGTTGGCCGTCGACAACCCCGATTCTGTTGTCCGGTTGTGACGCGTCGACGCGCGGATATGTATGCGCGGTGTAGTCGGTCCTGCCCGGCCCGAGTTCGACCGTGAACCAGCAGGCATCGACTCCTGCGTCGAACCACTTCTTCGCATCGATCATTCGCAGACTCGAGCTGGTAACAGGAAGGCTGTGTCGAGCACAGTGCAACAGAACGTTTCGAGCTACCTGGGTTTTGCAGATCATCGCTACGGTCACCGGTCTATCGCTGAACTCGGTGACGAGTTTGATCCAAATGAATTCTGCGATATCGAAATTCGAGCTTCCAGTGATCGCGTCGATCCCGCGAGCGTTCTTGGTGTTCGCGCGGGAAGGGCGATTGATGGAATCGAGCGCCGACAGTTGTGAGTTGGTCACCCACGGTGGGTTTCCGATGACGAGAGTCGGGCCTGGCTCCGATGTCCAGTCGACATCACCCGCCAGGTCGAAGTCGAAGATCGACGCAGTGACTATCCTGCCGAATTGTGATGCGGAAGAGGCATACTCGGGCTGTACCTCGATCCCGACGCGCTCTGCTTCGGGATGACTCTGCGCCATCACCGACAGGAAGTTCCCGACACCGCAGGTGGGTTCGAGGATGCGAGTCCACCGTTGTCGAGGCAGTGTGTTCACCAACGCGCGCGCCAACTCGATCGGGGTCTGGAAGTCCCCGAACTCGTTGTTGGGCATCGATGCCTCCGGCAGTGGTGCGGACAGGTGCCGTCTGTGGCACAGGAGCATAGCCTGCGGAGCGACTCACAGGCACTAAAGTGGTTGTCGATGAAGTTCTCACGCGCTGCCCTGCTGCTGTCCAGTCTCGTCTTCATCGGTGTTCTCGCCTGGGTCGCCGTCACCGCGGGCGACGAGATACCCGCTCACTTCGACGGATCCGGTCAGGTGGATCGGATGGACTCGAAGCTTTCCTTTCTCCTCACGATGGGCGGCACCGGATTCGTCATGATCGGGCTGTTCGCGAGCGTCGGCTGGTGGCTTCCCAAGGTCCCGGCCCAGATGGTGAATCTGCCCAGTCGACGACTGCACGAGTACTGGACCTCCGCCGATAATCGGCCCGAACTGAATCGCAAGATGTCCGAGGACCTCGACTGGATCGGTGTCGCGACTGCACTGCTGTTCGCCTGGATATGCGTCGTTGCGGGTACGACCACCGATGCGTCGGTGAGCGTCTGGGTCTTCGTGGTGCCGACGGTGCTCTATGTGGTGGCGATTCTGGGATACGCGGCCTTCGTGTTCATGGGCAGTCGTTACCGTATTCCGAAGGACTGACTGCGTGGGGAGTGGACATGGGATGGAACCCGTTCGATCGTCGGTCGAAGGATCAGCGTGCGATCGACGACGCACTGGTCGATCTCGGCAAGCCGGCGTGGCGGGGAGCGCACGGCCACTTCGTTCGAGAGGCACTTACCTCCTGGCGTCTCGCCGCTACATCCACTGCGCATGATCCCCCGACTGCAACCAGGCTGGACAGAGTGCGCAAGGTCGTGGATCGGGAGCCGGCAAGTCGAGGACAAGCCGATATCGCAGAGCTCGAGAGCCTTCGAAAGACGGTCACGGGCAGTGTCGTCTACGTCGTCGCTGCTCTGGCTACTGCTATCGAGGGCCTTGCGGCATGGACGGCGGATGACGCAAGGCGGCACAGAAGCTCGGGGATCCCGGACGGCCTTGACGTGAGCGTGAGCCCGACATACCAAACCTTGGAGCAATAAGGCTTGGCTAGCCGAATTAGTTTCGCCCACAACACGGAACGCGTCGGCCGTTTTGGCAGACGTGCGCGCCATGGAAGCTGCCCTCGGGGAGGCTACGTCGATCGATGCATCGAGTGTCCTGGCAATGCACCATGCGCTGATGGAGCCCAGCGGCGACCCTCGACCAGGCCGGTGGCGAACCGAAGAGGTACGGATCGGGGGATCCGAGATCGGCCCGCACCGCGCGACATTCGTACCGTCGCGTCACGATCGGTGTCCGGCCGCGCTGGACGATCAATTCGCGGCCCGCTCGGACCTGCCGGTCATCCTTTACGTTGCCGTCACACATGCGCAATTCGAGACAATGCACCCGTTCACGGACGGAAACGGCTGCAGCGGCCCAGCGATCATCCACGGAATGCTCCGTGGAGTAGAGGTGACCGAGGGAGTGACTGTTCCGCTGTCGGCTGGATTGCTGACCGATACGGCCGGCTATTTCGCGAGCCTCGACGCCTATCGGAGGGGTGATGGAAAGCGATCGTGCGCAGTCTGACCGCGGCCACTTTCCATGCCGTCACCGGTGGCCGGCGGTGGGTCGACGACCTCGCTGGCGCAAGGTCCGAGTGCGCCGATCGGATTGTGGCACGTAGCGACTCGGTGGTGTGGCGACTCCTCGACGCACTGGTGGCGCAACCGGCTATCAACAACCTATATGTGCGAGGCACATTCGGGTTTCAGCGAGATCGCGGCACAGTGTGCGATGGACAAACTGGCCGAGGCCAAGGTTGTGCATCGGACGTGAAGGCCCGCCGAAACCGGGTGTGGCAGGCAGATGAGATCCTCGTTGCGCTCGACCACCGTGCTGACACATCAGGCCCACGTAGAGCACAAACGAGAAAATCCGTGCGTATGTCTACTGATATAGCGGACAATTCGGCTTGGGTGCTGCCGGGCGGCAACGGTAGGGGCCGCTACCGCACGCATCGCTTCCTGTGAATGCAGTCGGATCGAACCAACACGCAACCTCTGTCAGTCCAAGCCGTACTTGGTCCAGAGCGGAGTCCAAATGAGCCCGGGGAATGCTGGGTGCCGCATTGATTGCGGACGGTGCGTCTGGTGCGGCCTGGGCGAGTCCGGGGGTTGATCCCAGCGCTGCTGCGATGGCGACGCCCACGCAAAGTCCAAAGTGTCGGATTTTCATGGACGGACTTTATAACTCTGTTCTAAGATTCTGCAACTGCGGATATCTGATTCATTCAAACAGTTGAATTCTGGCAGAGCTAAAGGACCGTGTTGGATTTGGTATACCCCCGAGTTACAGTTCCGGCCATGCCAAGAAGACGCGGACCCGGTAGTCAGTTAGCGAATGCAAATAATCGGAGAGATCGTGAACTGCGGGAAAGCTCCGGCGACGGTTCCTACTGGGGGACTGTCCGTGCCGCCGAAATTTCGGCGGACGCCACGCGATACGCGGCAGACTTGGCAGATACGACAGCTACTTCCCTGGGGAATAGCTCGCGCAGCAGCACCACCAAGTCTTTAATAATCACATCTGCGCTGACGGTACTAGTTGCGATAGCCGGTATCGCCGGCACCTACTACGCAAGTACCAATGCAGCCGAGCGGGAGGCCGAAGGGCAAGCTTCCCGGAACCAGACTGACTATCTTCGGCAGCAGCGTACAGCCGCATATGTCGATTTTGCTGCGAGCATGCAGGATGTTCGGCTCAGAGCGGCAGAGGTCGCTCAATTGTTCGGGCGTGGCGAGTCACCAGATATTGCCGAGTACGACTCGGGGGTGCAGTTGTTACGAGATCAATTCGCGGAATTCGCGAAAGAGGAACTCCTAATTTCTTTCGTTGCATCAGAGGACGTCCGTAACAGTGCTACCGATTTCCAGATGGTGTTCGGAAACTACTTTGTAAGCCTGACTAGCGTCCGCGAGTTGGTTATGAGGCAGGCTACAGATATTCCTTTACCCGGGCCGGAAGTAGTTGAGCAAATCGCGTCATCGGCCTGCCGTTTCCAGGAGAGTGCAAGGGTGGATTTAGCAGGTGGAGTTAAAGGCGACTGCTGATCGACTACCGCAGGATCAAACCGCTTTCGCATTCGGGTGAACGGACAACGTCGGCGGTATTTGGCACCTGGCAACGTATGACCCGACCGCGACACTTTTCCGTTCGCTCATGGATGGGTTCCCCGGCGAAGTAGCTGTCGCGGATGGAGGCCGAGTCCTAGATACGGAATGCTTCGGAGGGCCGAGGTGACCGAGCGAGTGACGGTTCCGTTCTCGGCTGGATTGCTGACCGATACGGCCGACTACTTCGAGAGCCTCGACGCCTATCGGAGGGGCGATGTGGAAGCGATCGTCCGCAGTCTCACTGGGGCTACCTTCCATGCCGTCACCGGTGGGCGGCGGTTGGTCGACGACCTTGCAGCCGCCAGGGCCGAGTACGCCGAACTCACAAGGGCACGTAGCGACTCGGTGGTGTGGCGACTCCTCGACGCACTGGCAGCGCAACCGGTTGTCGATAGCGCTTATGTGCGAGGCACATTCGGGGTCAGCGAGATTGCGGCTCAGCGAGCGATCGACAAGCTGGACGAGGCCGGTGTTCTGCATCAGACGTCGAAGGGTCGCCGAAACCGGGTGTGGCAGGCAGATGACATCCTCGCTGCCCTCGACCACTTCGCCGACGGAATTCGGCGGGTTCGATGACACGGAGTCGGTCGGTGCTCAGTGCGTACCGAGTCCGTCGAGGAGAAGTTCACCGACAAACGTCGCGTTGTCCTGCGGGCTGTTCTGTCGTCGGGTGAAGCACCGCATCAACAGAGTGTTGGTGATGCCTGCCGAGAGATCGACTGGACCGAAGCTCTTTCGGAAGACACCGCTGTCCTGCCCTCGTGCGATGACCGGTGCGATGATCGCCGGCAGGTTGAGCTTCTCCTTGATCGAGATCAGTCCCTCCGGCTCGCCGTACGTGTCGTGTGCGACGGCGACGAGGAGAGCGTCCATGAATTCGAGTTCGTCGGCGGCGAGTTGCGCGCACCGCAGCATGTGATTCTGCAGAATCGTGAGCTCGTCGAGGCCAAGCAACTGGTCGTCGGCCACCGACTCGCGAAGACGATCGACTCGGCTCTGCAACGCCGCAACGATGACGGACGGCTTGGTCGGAAAGAGTGTCTTGCAGGCCGCCCTCGGCACTCCTGCGATATCGGCGACGTCGTCCATACGCGTCATGAAATAGCCACGCTTTCCGAACTCGTCACGGGCAGCGGTGACGATCGCAGCACGCGGATCACGAGGCATCGGCCGTTCCTCGACCGGCACTCCGCCGACGTCCCCCACGACATCATCGAGGTGCTGATGATGTCCCGACGTGTCGACGACGGCCCCGAGGAAGGCGAGCACCGCGTCGGACAGCACGTCTGCCGATACGGAAGCGGGGTCCACCTGACTTCGGATGCGAAATCCGTCGACGAGGGCATTGACCGTCACAGCGAACGATCGGGCCGTGAAGGGACGGCGAAAGGCCCCACCTTCGGGATCGAACAGTGCCTCGAACGCGTCCAGTAGGGCGTCGTCTCGAAGGCGGTAGCCGCCGGCGAGTGCCGCGGAAGCAGGTCCGCGGAAAACATGGTCGAGAAGAGTCGCAGTGGTGCTCTTCTGGTCGACGATTGCCGGAAAGTAGTGCGCAACGAGCGCCGACACCGCTGCGCGAATCGATGCGCCGCTGTTCGTCATCTGCGTGTGAACGGTGTCGCGAACGTCGGCGGGCAGGGGTGTTCGGGACAGATGCTCGACGACCGTGGTGAGGAAGTCGGATTTGGTGTTGAACTTGCGGAAGAACGTTGCTGTCGACGAGTCGGCCTCGTGGACGATGTCCTCGATCCGTAGTCCGCGCTCGAGAATCCTCTGCGGATGCGCGATCAACAATGCGATACCCGCCTCGACGAAGTGGGCGGCGGTCGCGTCGAGCTCGGTCATGGAGGCGGACTTTACCGAGGTGAGGCCGAGCTCGGCGGCGCAGGTGACAGCATTCACTCTCGGATGAGAGCAACCTAGGTCATTACTCGGAGTGACGCAGCGGAGTGAGTGCGGTGTCATTGGCCGTGCTCGCGCCACCGGGACAGCGGTGGTGCCCGACATCAAGGACCTCCATGACAGTGCTCGACATCCGCGTCGGAGACGCACCCGACCCACGGCTCAGCGCTCGCGAAGTAGAAGTGCTCACGACCTGGCTCATTTCGGATTCCAAAGCCGAGGCATCGCGCTCGCTCTATCTCTCGATGGGAACCGTCAACACACACCTGACTCGCATCAGAGCCAAATACACGGCAGTGGGGCGAACTGCTCCGACCAAAGCGACGTTGCTGGTGCGTGCTCTACAGGACGGGTTCATCGATATCGACGAGCTATGAGGATCTACTGCACCTCGACGCGCCTGGACTTCGTTTTCTTCACCACGAACCACGCGATCAACGCCACAACGATGCCGATGACGACGTACTGGAACACCGAGGCGTAGTTCTCCACGTAGTGCCAGTTCTCGCCGAGGAAGTAGCCGGCGAGCACGAAGATGGAGTTCCAGATCAGGCTGCCGAGCGTGGTGTAGAGGGTGAATTGCAGAATCGGCATCCGTGCCACTCCGGCCGGGATCGAGATGCCCGACCGGACCATCGGAATCATGCGGCCGAAGAACACGGCGGACCGGCCGTGGCGAGTGAACCAGTCCTCGGCCTTGGTCAGATCCTCCGTCCCGACGAACGGCATCTTCTCGACGATGGCATACATCCGATCGCGGCCGAGTTTGATGCCTAGCCAGTACAGGACGAGTGCGCCGATCACCGAGCCTGCCGTCGTCCAGAACACCGCGCTCAGTAGCGTCATGCCGCCCTGAGATGCCGTGAACCCGGCGAGGGGCAGGATGATCTCGCTGGGAAGGGGCGGGAAGAAGTTCTCCGCTGCGACGGCGATTCCGGCGCCTGGGCCGCCGATCGCCTCCATCAGACTCACTGCCCAACCGGCGATCCCTCCGAGGTCGCTGTCGGCTGCGGCAAGGGAGGAGAGATCACTCATGGTCTCGACTGTACGAAACTGGCGGACCGGAAACCTCTTCACCAGGACAAATGCCTGGAGAATGAGACATATGGAACACTCGGACGTGTGAACCGAGTCTCTCGTATCGCCCCTGCTGTTGCCGTCGCCACATTGTTGCTGAGCGCCTGCGGGTCCTCGGATACCGCGGAGCCGGCACCGACCACTAACAGTGATTCCTCCGCGCCGGCGTCGACATCACCGAGTTCGGGCTCTGCGACGGTCTACGACCTGCCCGGTAGCGCAGTGTTCCCCGAAGGCATCGCCGCCGCGGACGACACCTTCTATGTGACGTCCACGTCCGACGGCGCAGTGTTTCGTGGGACCGACGGCTCGCCGGATGTCTCGGTCTTCTTGCCGGGCGGCGCGGACGGACGCACCGCGGCCGCAGGAATCGACGTGACCGATGACGACGATCGCGCCGACTACTTGGTCATCGCCGGTGGAGCCACCGGCAAGGTGTGGGTGTACGACGCCGATTCCGGTGATCTGGTTGCCACCTTCACCAACGGGCTCGGTGCCGACGCGACATTCCTCAACGATGTCGCCATTGCCGACAACGGCGATGCCTACGTCACGGACTCGCGGAGCCCGGCGTTGTTCCGCATTCCCGTCGAGCAGATGACGGCCGGAACTCAGGACGCTCCGATGGAGACGTTCGTGAGTTTCGACGGCACTCCGTTCACGTACGGGGAGGGATTCAACGCCAACGGAATCGTCGAGAACGACGACGAATCGGCGTTGATCGTCGTGCAGTCCAGTACCGGCAACCTGTATCGCATCGACAAGACCTCGAAAGAGGTCAGTCAGGTCGACCTGGGTGGTGCGACGCTGACCAACGGCGATGGGCTCGAGATGGACGACGACACCTTGTACGTCGTTCGCAATCGCGACGGTCTCATCGCGACGGTCGATCTGGACGACGACGGCCGAACCGGCGCGGTCACCGGCGAGATCACGGACCCATCGTTCGCGTACCCGACAACCGTTGCGGCGATGGACGATCGGCTGTATGTGGTGAACAGTCAGTTCGACAAGCGTGGGGGAGAGCCCGTCGAGCCGTTCACCGTCAGTTCCGTACCGGAGTAGAGCGGCTTCGCCGCACGTGCACGGAAATTCGTAGCAGAGACCGAAGTTTCATTCACCACGATCAATCGGCGTCGATCTGGCTCAGGGCAGGTCGCAGCTTGTCGACCCGTTGTTCGGGCGGTGAAACTGTGCGACGGTGGGCCGCATGGAATCCGGCGCACGCATGGCTCCCGAAAAGATCGGCTCGATCATCGGAGCCGTTTTCGGACTGGTCTTCGTCTTCGTCAATTCGGATACGTTTTCGACGACGCTGACCATCGGGGTGCGCGTCGTCGCAGTGGTGGCGTTGGTCGCCGTGCTTCTTGCGGTGTGGCGAGTGCCTCCGGCCCCCGCACCGGAGGGCGGTACCCGCGGCGGCTTCGGCCGCGGGTACTGGGTTGTGGTCGCTATCGAGGTGGTTGCCATCTTCGGCGGTCTCGCGATCATCAACGGTCCACTCGATGCACCGCAGGCTGCGGTCGCCTGGATTTCGACGGTGGTGGGCGTGCACTTCGTCGCGCTCGCTCTGGTGTGGAAACTACGTTTCTTTGCCGGCCTCGGCGCGGCGTTGACAGTGCTCGGCGTGCTCGCCCTGATCCTCGCCGCCGCGGGTGCCGCCGACAGTTCGATCGACACGATCGGTGCAGTCCTGCCTGGTTTCTTGTTGCTCGGCTTCAGCCTGTGGGGGAGCAGTCGAGCGCTGATCGCATGACGGTCGCATCGCGACGCTGCACGATCACTCGGCGACGATGGCGTCGATCTGACCTAGCGCGAGACTCATGCCCTCTTCCATGCCCATCGCGACGAGCTCCTCGAGTTGTTGCGCGCTGTCGAATCGCGAGCGGATGGTCATGCGCGTTCTGCCGTCTACGTCCTCCAGAGTTACGACTGCGTGGGTGACGGGCAGCGTCGACGACGGATCGCCGGAGTCGTCGGCGAACCCGTCATCGAACGACAGAGTGGTCGGAGAAGAAATTTCGGTGAAAAGCCACCAGCCGGCGGCCTTTTCGCCGTCCGGCCCGGACATGTAGTACGACGCCTTGCCGCCCGGAACGAAGTCGTGCGAGACAAAGGTCGCAGGCCATGTGGGCGGGCCCCACCACCGTTCGAGCTGGCGCGGGTCCTCCCAGATCTGCCAGACGCGTTCGACTTTCGCGTCGAACTCCGCGATCACGGTCATTGTCAGGTTCTCTGCATCCTTGTGTGAACTGATGAACGGCACGATTCAGCCTTTCTCGTCCTGGGAAACAAGGTCATCGATCCGGTCGACGCGTTGTCGCCAGATCTCCTCGTAAATGTCGAGCAGTGCTCGCGCTCTTGCGATGGTGTCCAATCGAACTCGCACGATCTGCTCCCTGCCGCGCTTGTGTTTGGTGATTACTGCGGCGCGTTCGAGAACCGCGACGTGCTTCTGTACAGCGGCAAAGCTCATGGCGTAGTGAGCCGCCAACTCCGATACGGACCGTTCACCGACAGTGACCTTCGCGACGATGTCGCGCCGCGTCGTGTCGGCGAAGGCCTGGAACAGGCGATCGACCTCGGCATCACTCAACACATCTACAACCATGTGGTTGTACGTTATGCCTGCCTGTCATCGAGGTCAAGGGGTACTCCGGACTTTCAGGCACCATGGTGTGAGGACGGCGATCGACGCTTTCCGGAAGGGGAGTCGTTGTGCCGATTCGACCGGCCCTGATCGGCACCCTGTCGATCGTTCTGGGCGCACTCGTGGTGCTGGTTCTCGATCTTTACACGGCATGGCAGACGCCCTCCCATCTGCGCCGAACGATCAGCGAATACGGACTCGGCGCGCAGCAGTGGGTGTTCTCGATCGGCGTCGTTCTGCTCGCGTTCGGTTCGGCTCTCACTCTCGCCGTCGCACTCCGGCACCACCTCACTCGGCCCGCTTCCGCCGCGTCGATCGGCCTCGTGTTGTGGACCGTGGGACTTGTCGCCGTTGTCGCTGTGCCGAAGCAGGATTGGTCGAACGATGCGGCGCTCAGCATCGGGGGCACGATCCATCGACTCGGCGCGGCGGTCGCGTTCGTGAGCATCCCCGTTGCGGTGTTCGCGTTCTCTCGCCCGTGGATTCGAGACGGGGTGTGGGCGGTTCGTGCGCGAGTGACCATGGCACTCAGCGCGCTTTCGGTCGTGACTCTGCTCCCGATCTTCTATGCGCTCGCCGTCGGCGCCACCGGATCACGCCCGTGGTACCGAGTGGTCACCCTCGGCTATGTGGAGCGGGTGCTCGTCGTAGCCGAAGTGATCGCATTGATATCGCTGGCCCTGTGGGTGTGGGCGGCGGAACGCCGGAGCCTCGCTTCCGAGGGCGCACAGGAGATCAGAACCTCACAGACTGTCTAGGGAACCGATTGCGCTCGCGGCGCGTCCAACCGTTCAGTGACGTCTTCGTCGAGAGGTTGAACGAATGCGGCTACTGGGTGGGCACCGACTGGCGGTGCTCTGTGCTTCGGCAGTGATGCTGACCGGTTGTGCGGGCTCGACGCAGGAAACACCCGCCGCGAGTGAAGACTCCTCGGCGGCATCGACGACGGTGGTGGCCGGCCCGGAGCCATTCGATTTGTGCAGTATTCCCAAATCTGCAGTGACGGCGAGTGGGTTGGACGTCAGCACCGAGCGCCCGGACTTTGCAGGAATCACGACGTATCCCGGTTGGAAGGGCTGCACCTGGGATGGGGTAGCGCTGAACAGCTGGTACTACGTTGCAGTTCTGTCGTCTTTGGAGTCCGTCGACGAACTTCTGCTCAGCCCGTCGTTCGTACGCGGGGTGGACTTGAAATTGTCCGGGCGCACCGCAACTCAACTGCGCCACGCCGACGACATGCAGTTGGTCGGTTGCGCAGTCGCGTTCGGTACAGGCGATGGTCTTATCGTGCTCGACCTGCAAAAGAAGGGTTCACGCGACCTGGAGGGCGAACCGTGCACCGAGGTCAATCGACACGCAGTTGATTTGGAACCGTTCTTTCCGGCATCGATGGGACGCTGAAAACGATGGAGCAGTACGGGCTGAACCACAATCTCGTCCACTGGCGCGGACAACTTCAAGCGAAGTTCCATCGCCTGGCTGTTGGCGAAGAACGCTCCGCGCGCTTCGCGATCAAACAGCAGATCGAGATCATCAAGACGATGCGCGAGTTCTTTCAGCACTATTTCGCCAGTGTCGAGGCGTCGGATGCCGAGACTGCATCCACTGTCGAAGCGCTGACACCACCGCGTTAGACGCCGATTCCCGACGACCCAGGTGCTCGGTCGTCGGGAATCGCAAATCGACTTACCTTGTCAGCGAGCGAGTTCCACTTCCGCTTCCTCGTCGACGAAGGGGTCGCCGTTCCGCGGAGCGTTGTAGCGCTCGAGGTCGAGGATTCCCTCACGCTTGGCGACGATGGTCGGCACCAATGCCTGACCTGTCACGTTGACTGCGGTGCGGCCCATGTCGACGATCGGCTCCACCGCGAGCAGCAGGCCGACTCCGGCCAGAGGCAAGCCGAGTGTCGACAGCGTAAGGGTGAGCATGACCGTCGCACCCGTCGTGCCTGCCGTTGCTGCAGAACCGATCACGGAGACCACGATGATCAGCAGGTAATCGGTGATGGTGAGATCGATGCCGTAGAACTGAGCAACGAAGAGGGCCGCGATCGCGGGATAGATTGCAGCGCAACCATCCATCTTCGTCGTTGCTCCGAGTGGCACCGCGAACGACGCGTACTCGCGCGGTACTCCGAGGTTGCGTTCGGTGACGCGCTCGGTGAGCGGAAGGGTTCCGATCGACGAACGCGAGACGAAGCCCAGCTGGGTGGCAGGCCAGACGCCCGAGTAGAAGTTGCGCACCGAAAGGCCGTGGGCGCGAACGATCACCGGGTACACCACGAAGAAGACCACGGCCAGGCCGATGTAGATCGACACGGTGAACACGCCGAGCGAACCGATTGCGTCCCAGCCGTATGTCGCCACCGCGTTGCCGATCAGTGCCGCCGTGCCGATCGGTGCCAGGCGAATGATCCACCACAGCACCTTCTGCACGATGGCCAGCAACGAGGCGTTGAACGCGAGGAACGGCTCGGCCTTCTTGCCGACTTTCAGAGCGGCAATTCCGATGGCCGCGGCGATGACCAGCAACTGCAGGATGTTGAAGCTCAACGACGTGGTTGCGGTACCGCTCTCGGCGACCGTGGTTTTCGCGCCGAGTGCGAGGAAGTTGTTCGGCACCAATCCGGTGAGGAACGACCACCACGACCCGACACTCGATGGATCGCCCGCCGACTCGGCACCCGCGCTGGTACGCGAGCCCGGCTGCGCGACCAAGCCGATCACGATGCCGATGATGACGGCGATGAATGCTGTTATGGCGAACCACCACAGCGTCTGGATCGCCAGACGAGCAGCATTGGTGACCTCACGCAGGTTGGCGATGGAACTGACGATCGCCGTGAACACCAGCGGGATCACCGCGACGGTGAGAAGTTTGACGTAGCTCGAACCGATGGTCGACAGGGTTCCGACCAACCAGTTGTCGTTGCCGTCGGCGGCGTCGGGCATCGAGCGGGCGACGAGTCCGAGAACGACACCGAGGATGAGACCGGCAACGATTTGTGGACCGAACGCGGTTGCCCAGGTAGGGACACGGCGCGTTCGGGTAGCGCTGGGCGCAGACATGGATATGCCTTTCGAAAAGGGGAGTTGTCGACAGCGGTGAGCGACAGAAGTGCTGGTCGGCCGAATGGGCCGAACTTCAGAGGTTGCGGTCTAGAGGACCGTCAACAGGTAGCGCTGGCTTGCAGACGCAAGTCGACGTACCGTCGAGAGGTCAGCAGCGGATTCACTGACCGAACGGTACTCCGTCTCCGAACTGTGGAATCAAGCAGGGGCGGGCTCTGAGGGATCACTGTGGAATCGGTATGGGTGCGCCTCGGCGACGCTCGGACGCCGTCTTCGTGGGTTAGCTTGAGGTTTCTTCCCGCCGACGAAACGAGATCATGAGTACCGAATCGAAGCCCCGAGGATTGGCCGGACGTCTCGTTCGTGCCATCTGTGCGGTGGTCGCCGCCCTGGTTGCCGTCGTTCTGGCATCGGCCGGTTGGGTGGCATACGCGACGGCGGGGAAGGTGTACGACGTCGACGATGCGCCCGACGCGCCGGTGGCCATCGTCCTCGGTGCACAGGTGCGCGACGGCAAGCCGATGCGGTTTCTCTCCGGACGTCTCGACACTGCGATCGCGTTGATGGCGGCGGGAAAGATCAAGGCAATTCTGGTCTCCGGTGACGCAGACGGCAACTCCGGCAACGAGATCCAAGCGATGACCGACTACTTGGTCGAGCACGGAATCGACCCGAGCGTGATCATCGGAGACGATCACGGCATCGACACCTACGACACGTGCGCTCGCGCGAAGGAGACGTTCGGCGTCGAGCGTGGACTGATCATCAGCCAGCCCCTCCACGTGTCGCGAGCAGTGGCGTTGTGTGAGGACATGGACCTCGACGTCGACGGAGTCACGGCGGAGTGCATCGACTGCAATACCCTCGCGGTGGTGCGTAACTATGCGCGAGAGATGTTGGCGCGTCCCAAAGCCGTGCTGGATCTGTGGTCGGGTCGCGACCCTGTGGTGGTATCGCCGCCCGTCGATTCTCTCGCCGATGTCACGAACCGATGAGTGTGACCGTTCGAGTCGACCCAGCCCATGGTCACACGTTCGTCACTCTGCAAGAACAGCTTTGAGGAATCGCTGCGTTCGCTCCTGCTGTGGGTTGCTGAAGATGTCCGCCGGCGGTCCCTCCTCGAGGATCTTGCCCTCGTCGAAGACGAGAACACGGTCGGCTACGTCGCGAGCGAAGCCCATTTCGTGGGTCACGATGAGCATCGTGATGTCGGTGGTCTCGGCGATGGTGCGCAGCACGTCCAGTACGTCGGCGACGAGCTCGGGATCGAGCGCCGAGGTCACCTCGTCGAGCAGCAGGATGTCCGGATCCATGGCCAGCGCCCGGGCGATAGCCACGCGCTGCTGCTGTCCGCCGGACAGCTTGGTCGGATGTGCATTCTCCTTGTCCGCCAACCCCACCGTCTGCAGAAGCTCGCGCGCACGCTCGGTGGCCTCGGCCTTGCTCTTGCCGAGTACGTGAACGGGAGCTTCGGTGATGTTCTGCAGCACAGTCATGTTGGGAAACAGGTTGAACTGTTGGAACACCATGCCGATGCGGGTACGAACCTTCCGAAGGTGTTTCTCCGATGCGACGACGAGCTTGTCGCCCTTGCGCTGATGCGTCAGCGGCTCGTCCTCGATCCAGATGACACCGTCGTTGACCTTCTCGATGGTCATCAGCAAACGCAGAATCGTCGTCTTACCGGAGCCACTGGGCCCGATCAACGCGACGCGTTCGCCGCGGCGAACCTGGAAGTCGAGATGATCGAGAACGACGTGATCGCCGAACTGCTTGACCACCTTGTCGAACTTGATCATCGGTACGGTGCCCGAATCGTCAGTAGGCAAGGGACTTCTCCAGTCTTCTGATGAGGATCGATGTCGGGTAGCTCGCCAACAGGAAGATGACGCCGGCCAACGTGATCGGCTCGAGGTATTGGAACGTGCTCGCGCCGTATTGCTGCGCCGCTGTGACCATCTCGACGACGGTGATCGCGAACAGGAACGGCGTGTCCTTGAACATCGAAATCGCGTAGTTGCCCAACGCAGGCGTTGTGCTGCGCACTGCCTGGGGCAGGACCACCGCGCGCCACGTCCGGGTACTCGGCAAGGACAGTGCGCGAGCGGCTTCCCACTGTCCCGGAGGGACGGCGTCGATGCCGGCGCGGTACACCTCGGCCATGTAGGTCGAGTAGTGGATACCGAGGACGGTGATACCGATCTGCAACGCAGAGAACTGTGGCAGCAGGTAGTACGCGAACAGCAGCTGCACGATCAGCGGTGTCAGACGGATGAACTCGCTGATCATCCGAAGTGGAACGGTGACGAATTTCGGCCCCGAGTGGCGTACCACCGCGATCACCAGACCGAGAGTCGCAGCGAGGACGAATCCGAGCACGGTGGCCAGCAGCGTGATCTTGAAGCCTTCGAGCAAGAATGGCAGGGCGTCCCACGCGCGTTCCCAGCTCCAGTCGACGCTCATCGACCCACCCCCACATTCTGGTCGGCGCGTTCGGGTTTCAGGCGCAGCACTTCACGCATCGACGGCCCGGATCCGAGACGTCCTTTGGCCCGCACCTCGAGCAGGTTCATGAACAGCGTGAGGATGTAGGCGATGATGAAGTAGATGACAAGTCCGACTCCGAAGGCGAAGAGCGTGTCGCCGGTGGTGCGTCGCAGCTGAGTGATCTGGTACGTGAGGTCCTGCAGCAGAACGAAACTGGCGAGCGCACTGCCCTTGAGTAGCTGAATCAGCAGGTTCGTCAGCGGTGGAATCATCTGCACCCATGCCTGTGGGAACACGACGCGGTGCAGCCGTTGCCACGGAGAGAAGTTCAGCGCCAGAGCGGCCTCCCACTGCGGCTTCGCGACGGCCGCAATGGAACCGCGCACCACCTCGGCACCGTAGGCACCGTAGTTGAGACCGAGCGCGAGGATTCCACAGAACATGGCTTCGAGTTGAAAACCCAACAGCGGCAACACATAGAACAGCCAGAACAGCTGAACCAGCAACGATGTGCCCCGGAAGAATTCGACGACGAAGCGAGCGGGGGCGCGCACGTACATGTGCCGATTTCCCGCTGCCAGGCCCAGCAGTAGTGCCAGAGCGAAGGCGAGAGCGGCTCCGCCGAGGGTCAGATAGACGGTCGTGAGAATGCCTTCCTGGATTCGCGGCCACGAATCCAGGAAGTTCTCGATGTTCTCGTTCACGGGCGATCAGCCTGCAGCAGCGATCAGCCCTCGCAGAGCATGGCGGTGGTCAAGCTCGGATCCGGTAGCTCCTCGGCGGTGAAGCCGAAGTCCCCGACGATGTCGAGGTACGCATCGGTGTTCGAGGTGATTTTCGCGAGCTCCTCGTTGTACGCGTCCAGCAGCTCCTGATCGTCGGTGCGGAATACGGTCGCACCGGCTCCCACCTGCGGCTCGCCGTCGATCTCGGCGACGAAGGACTCGGTGACATCCACCGGAGCATCTGGGTTGTTGGTCTTCATCCAGTTCAGCGAGATGGCCGTAAGGGCGAACACGTCTGCACGACCGGAGGTGACGGCGTCCATTCCGTCCTGCGGTGCGGCGACTTGCTGACTCGAAATGCCCAGTGCCTCGGCATAATCGGACTCGATCGCTCCGGTCATCGTGGCCAACCGCAGGCCACTGTCTGCGACGGACTGCATGTCGGTCAGACCTGCCGGATTGCCCGTCGGGACCATCAGAGCGGTTGTGTAATTGAACTCGGGGTCGCCGAAGGCGGCCTGTTCGCACCGTTGCGGAAGGATCGACATTCCCGCGCTGACGACGTCGAATCGATTGGCCTGCAGGCCCGGGATCAGTGCGCCGAAGTCGGCGTTGACACCCTCGACGGTGTCGATTCCGAGATTGCCGAAGATCTCGCGGTGCAAAGCGATTGTTGCGCCGGTCAATTCACCGTTCTCCTCGAAGCTGTACGGCGCTTCACCGGCAACGCCGACTGTGATGGTGCCGGCATCGCGCAGTGACTGCAGTCGATCGGCTCCGTCGTCGGTGTTGGTGGAGGTACATCCTGCGAGGCTGCCTGCAACGAGTGCGGCACCGGCGAGGGTGGTGATGATCTTCTTCGTCGAGCCTGTGTTCAGCACACTGTGTGCCATGCGTGGGGCCTTCCGGTTCTTGACTGTGCGAAAACCGGACCTGCGCCGATGTGCCGGGAGCGATACGCGCAACACTTCGGCCGGACCGGTTGCAGTCTTGTGTACTGCTTGGGGATTGCTTTGTCCGAACTTGAACGTAGCACGGTGATTTTCCGAATTCGGCGTGAACGACCAGCACACAGCGCTGGCTGAATTGTCGGACCGACGCGTATCGCCACCACAGAGTGCGATTCGGTGGCGATGAGAACGAAACTGTAACGATGCGTCGTTCGATCGAAATCCGATTCGAAACACGCCGACGTTAGAGTGAGCGCGCCCGGTTCGACGACTCAGCGGACCCGTGTTTTCAGGAGAAGTGAACGCTTGAGCTGGATCCGCTTGAACGATGTTGCCAAGGGATACGACCAGAAGGTGATGCTGCGTGAGGTGTTCTTCCGCCTCGCGGACGGCGATCGCATCGGTCTGATCGGCCGTAACGGCACGGGCAAGACCACTCTGCTGCAGCTCCTTCTCGGGCGCGAGACACCTGATTCCGGAACGGTCGATGTCACCGAGGGAGCGCGAATCGGGTACTTCTCGCAGTTCTCCGAACTCGACGGCGATCGCAGCATCCAAGCCGAGCTCGAATCTCTCTTCGGCACTGTGCACGCGATCGAGGTCGAATTGGCCGAGGTCGAAGCCGCACTCGGGGGCGACCTCGACGAGAAGCAGATGTACAAGCTGGTCGATCGCCAGGCCGAGCTACTCGACGCCATGGAGAACAGCGGCGGCTGGACCTATCACCAGCAGATCGACACGGTGCTGTCGATGCTGGGATTCAACACCGAGCGGCGCGAATTGCCCGTCGATCGGTTGTCCGGTGGCTGGCGCAACCGAGCGGCGCTGGCAAAGATTCTCATCGAAGCGCCGGATGTTCTACTCCTCGACGAGCCGACCAACTTCCTCGACGTGGCCGGGATCGCGTGGCTGGAGCGCTGGTTGCGTGATTTCCGAGGAGCGCTTCTGGTCGTCTCGCACGACCGCGCTTTCCTCGAACAGGTCGTCACCGGCATCGTCGAGATCGAGAACCATCACCTGCAGACCTACGACGGTAGCTACTCGGAATACGTTCAGCAGAAGCAGTTTCGACTCAAGAATCTCGAGCGCGAGTTCAGCAACGAGCAACAGTTGCTGGCCTACGAGCAGGAAGCGATCAGCGATCGCAAGGAAGCAATGAAGAACCCCAGCGGGGTGCTCAAGCGGCGGCTCGCGAACATCAAGAAGAGCAAGAGTCCGCGCCCGGTCGACACGGTGGTCACCGCGATCTACGGCGGACTGCACGTCCACGACAACCTGGCGGAGATCACGGGGATCTCCAAGAGCTACGGCGAGCAACGACTCTTCGAGAACATCTCGTTCACCGTGCATCGAGGCGACCGTATCGCCATCACCGGACCGAACGGCTGTGGCAAGACAACCCTCGTCGACATCCTCGTCGGAGCCGAGCAACCGGACAGCGGCAAGATCAAATGGAAGACCAAGGCACCGTCGTTCATTTACTACAACCAGGTGCTCGCCGATCTGGATCTCGACGACACGGTGTCGCACTCGGTCAACGCGATGCCGGGCAGCCTCGCACTGACGGCGACCAAGAAAGAGGTCCATCGCTTTCTGACACTGCTGCAGTTCTCCGAGATGGATCTCAAATCGAAGATCGGTGTTCTGTCCGGTGGACAGAAGGCACGAGTTGCATTGGCGCAGTGTCTGCTGTTCGGCGCAGGCGTGATCGTGCTCGACGAGCCCACCAACCACCTCGACCTGCCGAGCACCCAGGTGCTCGAGCGTGCCCTGATGGCGTTTCCCGGCGCGGTGATTCTGGTGAGCCACGACAGGTTCTTCGTCGAGAAGGTGGCGTTTCGGCAGTTGTCCTTCGACGGCACGGGCGGGGTCACACAAATCGCCGGTGTGCAGATGGCGTGACCGGAGTGGGCTACCCGTTGATCTTCGAAGCGGACGTGCCCCACTCAGCGTCGCGCAGTTCCTTCTTCCTGATCTTGCCGGTCGATGTCTTCGGTAGCTCGACGATGAATTCGACTGCACGAGGGGCTTTGTAGGAGGCGATGGCAGATTTGACGTGCGCTACGAGGTCCGCCTCCGACACTTCCGCGCCCGGTGCCAACACCACGAAGGCCTTGGGCCGCTCACCCCACTTGTCGTCCGGCACCCCGATCACCGCGACGTCGGCGACGGCAGGGTGGCTGGCGAGCGCTTGTTCCACCTCGATCGTCGAGATGTTCTCCCCGCCGGAAATGACCACGTCCTTGGCGCGATCGAGTAACTGAACATAGCCGTCGGGATGCATCACCCCGAGATCGCCCGAATGGAACCAGCCGCCCGCGAACGCCTGCCCGGTGCCGGCGGTGTCGGCGTAGTAGCCCTTCATGACGTTGTTGCCGCGCATGACGATCTCGCCCATTTCCACGCCGTCGGGTTCGACGTCGATCAGTGCTCCGCCGGGGCCAGGCGTCTCCCGGACCACGCGCAACCGGTCGGCGGTGAGCATCCCGACACCCTGCCGAGCCAAGCGTCGGGCCTGCTCGTCACCGTCCAGTTCGAGCCATTCCTGCTTCGGCTCGCAGACCGAGTACGGACCGTAGGTCTCGGTGAGTCCGTAGACGTGCACGAGCGTTGCTCCCAGCGCACGAATCTTGCCGATGATCGTCGGGCTAGGGGGAGCGCCCGCTGTGACTATGGTCAAGGGCCGGTCGAGTGAATGTGCTTGCGCTGCAGTGGCAAGAGTGGTCAGTACGGTCGGCGCGCCGGCGAGGTGGTCGACGCCGTCGTCGATGGCGGACCAGATCGCATCGCCGCGGACACCGCGAAGGCAGACGTGCGTGCCCGACGCAGCAGTGACGGCCCAAGTGGTGCACCACCCGTTGCAATGGAACATCGGCAGCGTCCACAGATAGCGAGTGTCGATCCCGAATCCCTGGTGGTGCAGTTCTCCGAGCGAATTGAGGTAGGCACCGCGATGGGTGTACATCACTCCCTTGGGCCGACCGGTGGTGCCGGAGGTGTAGTTGATCGTGATGGTGGAGGTCTCGTCGTCGACCTCCCACTCCATCGGTTCGTCCGAGCCACGACCCAGGAAAGCGTCGTATCGCGTGGTGTGCGGCAACTTGCCGTAGGTGCCGTCCACCGAGGGAGTCTCGACGATCTCACGAACCGAATCGGCGATGGGATCGGTTCCGAGTCCGGTCAGCAGGTCCGAATCACCCACCAGCAGAACCGAACCCGAATGGTCACAGATGTAGCGAACCTCGGCGGGCGACAGTCTGGTGTTGATTGCGACCAGAACGGCACCGGCCAAGGGAACGGCGTAGTGCGCGAACAACAGCTCTGCAGAGTTGGACGCGATGTACGCCACTCGATCTCCGTGGCTTACACCCGACGCGCGCAGTGCGTGCGCGAGCCGGGTGACGTCGGCGGCGAACTGCTCGTAGGTGAACGTCCTCGGCCCGTCCACCACGGCGGTCTTGTGGGGATGGACCTCCGCTGCGCGTTCGAGAAAGCGAAGGGGCGTCAAGGGAGTATCGAGACCGGTCATGGCAGTCAATGTAGCGCGCACTCATGAGGCCAGATCGGATTTGTCGATCCGCTCGCGCCCACCGGTAAGGTCCGCGCGTTCGGCGGCGGCACGGCCGGCATACGATCCCTCCGCATTGCCGCTGCCGAACGTGATCGTTTTCGTCGACGGGTACCGGGCAGCGTAGGCACGGTCCACGGCGTCGGATCGTTCCGCCATGATGGGCACCAGAGCCGATCCGTGTTGTTGCGTCGCAGCCGCAGTAGCTCTCTTGCGCGCCTCGTGCAATCGTTCGCCGACTCGGTGGGCGTACGCGATCAAGAATGCGTGACGGAAACTGCGGGTCCTCGCTGCCGGCGAATCGGCCACCTCGTCGAGTGCGCGTGCCGACTGGACCAGCAACGAGGTGTAGAGGAGTTCACACAGATCGAGATCGACGGGGAGACCCATCACGGTGGCCAGCAAGTACTTCTTCTTCCACAGTGTCCTGGCACCGTTTGCGTGACATACGCAGTGCAGCAGAAGCAGCTTGGCTTTGGAGTACGGATTGCTCACCATGATGCGTCGGGTGACGACATCGTCGATCAGGCTGTGAGGGTGCTCCGAATCGAGAAGCGCGCTGTCGATCGCATAGCGCGTCATCAGGTCCTGGGCCTTGGCCGACAATGCCTCGGCCTCAGCGGGGAATTGCGTCGACTCGGCCTTGGCCAGCAGCCCCCGGATTCTGCCGAGCATCTTCGTGTCCGTGGCTGGTCTGGGGCCGGTTGCTACCGACTGCGATGTCCAACGAGCTGGGGTAGGCAGGAGCTTTTCGAGGGGCAACAACCATGTTGCGCAACCGAGTACGAGCAACAGGGTGTACCAGGACTGTGCCGACGATCGTCGGTTGTACGAACGCCACCGCCGAAGGCGCTCGGCAGTCGTGCCCCCCGCGTGGTCGATGTGCAGCTCGGACAGTTGATCGCGCCAGGAATCCGGAGCGAGGCGTTCGGCCGAGCTTCGCTCCGCGTGTGCGCCGATGGCCTCGACCATGACCACTGTGCCGTCGCCTCCGGCGCATTGACGCGTCACGTGCACCAGTTCGGCAGGCTGCCAACCGTTCTCGAAAGCCGTGTCGAGTGCGCCGTCGAGTATTGTCGCCGCCCGATCGTGCACCGAACACGCCGGATCGGTTTCGTCTGCGGCGGACAGGCGCTCCGCGATCAGCTGCGTCATGTCCTTCGCCGACGAACCCAACTGGGCGAAACCGATTCCGCTGTCCAGCAATTCGTGCGGATCGGCACTCTCGCGCTTATTCGTGGCGTGTGTGTACTTGAAAATGCTGCCCGAATCGATACGACTCATCGTCGTCCCCTCCACGTCCCCCGGTGTGGTCCCCGAACTTTTCGGTAGATCGCAGAGTAGGGGAGGGGTCCGACAGAGTTTCGAACGTATCAGCGAGGGGCGAGCATCTGCAGCAATTCTTCGACCGACGGCAGGCCGGGAATGACGGGGAGGTTCGGAACAGGAGCGGCGGCCGGCGGTGCCGTCAACTCGACGCCGCCGAGACCTGCCATGACGTCGTCGGTGTTGGATCGGGTCGGTCCGTATGTATTGGACGCAATGACGAAATCATCGCCGATCGACGCGGACGCGACCACACTCGATCGGTCGTCGGCCCATCCCCACTTGGTCCCGGTCACGCCGGACAACTGCTTGGTGCCCCAGTCCTGAACCATTCCATCGCGTGCCACAGGAGCCGCGGTGTTCATCCAGGCGAGGACGGGGCTGGCGGGATCGGTGCGCTTCTTCGCCGCCAGGAATCGCACGGTGTCGGCTGTGCTCGTGGACGAGTTGCCCCAGAAACCGCCCCGCGAGGTAGAGGTGAGTCCGTATTCCGCGGCGGTTGCCGAAATCGCCTGGGGGTATTTGTTGTCGAGCGTCGAAGCGGCACCGTCGTCGCTGACCTGGACCATCCTGGCGGCCAGGTCGAGGTCTCTGGGCGAACCGTCGCCGAAGCGGACGACGTAGTCGGCCATGTAGAGCTTGACCGTCGACAGTCCTGGGCGCGCCGAGCTGTCCTCCGCGCTGCCCACGTACGTCCCCGTCGGGATGTGTTCGTACGACAGCGAGGTTCGGGCCGGAACATCCGAGAGGTCGCCGGGTGTCGGCAAGGCCTGGGCCGGTGCTGCGCACACCAAGGCCACAGCGATACCGACAATTGGGACAGCAGTCCTGGTGAAGATGCGTCGCAGGGCCGGCATCTCGTGCTCCTCGAGGTGTTGGCCCGCCGTGAATCGGTGGCCGATGACTGTAGCTACCCCGATGGTAGACGGTTCAACCTCACGCCGCTTTCCCCGGTTCTGCGGCCTTCGTCACCTGGATGAATGTGGCTTTCTTGCAGTTGGAG
Source organism: Rhodococcus sp. ARC_M5 (assembly GCF_022810405.1). Classification (GTDB taxonomy): domain Bacteria; phylum Actinomycetota; class Actinomycetes; order Mycobacteriales; family Mycobacteriaceae; genus Rhodococcoides; species Rhodococcoides navarretei. The sequence goes on along the minus strand of NZ_JALGQE010000010.1, from coordinate 34,489 downwards.
TGACCGAAAGCCGCATTGATCCCAACCGGGGGGTGAGTAATCAGGACCGGCGCAGCGCCGAGAGCATCTCCTTCGAGCGTTGCAGAGCGCCCCGGGTCGACTCGGTCGGCCAGGTGTCGGGCAACTCGATCGGGTCGGTGAGACGGCCTGCATTGAAGTCGTCCACGAGATGGCCGACGGTTTCCTGGGCGCAGGATTTGTTGGTCCCGATGAACCCGGAGGGACCGCGCTTGATCCAGCCGGTGACGTAGCGGCCGACCTCGACGGGTCCGCCCGGTTCCTGCAGAATGCGTCCGCCGGCGTTCGGGATGATCCCGGCGCGGTCGTCGAACGGAACGCCGGGGAGAGCGACGCCACGGTAGCCGATGGACGTGAGGACGAGGCCGGCGTCGATGCGGTCGACTTCCCCCGTCGGAATGCTGCGGACCACGTCGTCGCTGTCCACGGTCAGGCCCATGCGATCGAACTCGATGCCTGTCACCCGGTCGGTGCCCAGGATGCTGGTGGGGGACAGCAGGTAGCGCAGCGTGATGCGCTTTCTGGCGCTGGGTTCGGGTGATTCGTCGACGTGGCGGAGCAGTTGAAGCTTCTGCGCCACGGCGTGGGGTAGGTCGTCGGTCGTGGCGAGCCGGACGGTCACCGGATCGAGTGCGAGTTCACTGCGGTCGATGGCCAGGTCGATGTCGGGAACGGTCAGCAATCCGGCGAACTCGGGAACGGTGAACGCAGACTGCGCCACACCCCGCCTGCCGACGACGACCACCTCACGAACTGCGCTGTGACGCAAGGCTTCCAAGGCATACGGTGCGATGTCGGTCTGGGCGAGCGCATCCGGGTTCATCGTCAGGATGCGGGCGACGTCGAGTGCCACGTTGCCGTTACCGACGACGACGGCGCGCTCGTGTGAGAGATCGAACGTGCGGTGCGCATGATCGGGGTGCCCGTTGTACCAGGCGACGAAGTCGGTTGCCGACGTACGCCCGGGCAGTTCGGCGCCTGGTATGCGGAGCTCGCGATCCGATGATGCCCCGACTGCGTAGATCACGGCATGGTGGCTGTCCATCAACTCGTCGTGGGTGATGTCCTTACCGACCTCGACTCCGAGGTGGTAGGTGAATCCCTCTTGCGCAGAGATGGTTTCGAACAGACGCGACACCTGACGCGTCTTCTGATGATCGGGTGCGACGCCGAGTCGAGCGAGTCCGTGCGGTTGCGGAAGCCGGTCGTAGACATCGACGCTCACGCCGGGTTGAGTGAGCAACTCGTCCGCCGCGTACATGGCCGACGGACCGGATCCGACGATCGCCACTCGAAGCGGCTGGCGATCCCGCGAGACCGATGCAGCCGGCGTCACAGGTGCCAGGATCGGCCGAGGGGGACGCTCCTGCTTGTAGAAATCCGCGTTGATCGTCAAGAACGGCAGTTGCGCCTCGGTCAATTTTGCCTGCGGCACAATGGCATCGACCGGACAGGCCGAAACGCACGCGCCGCAGTCGACGCACGATTGCGGATCGATGTGCAGCATCTCTGCCGTCAGGAAGTCCGGCTCGTCGGGGGTGGGATGTATGCAGTTGACGGGACACGCGTAGACGCACGATGCGTCGCTGCAACATGACTGGGTGACGACGTGGGGCATGAGGGGTTCCTGACGGCAGAGGCAAGAAGGCTGAGCGGCGAGAGGGCTGTGCGGCTGGAGACCTAGGCGGCGAACTGGCTCGAGCTGCGATCGGGCTCGCTACGGAAACGTGAGGCCTTGCCGTCGATTCCGCACATCTTCCACATCAGGCGAGCAGCACGATTCATCATGCCGGTGTCGGTGGCCAGCATGCGGACATCGCCGAAGTAGTCCTGCAGTGCATGCTGCGATTCCGGGGTGCCCCAGAACAGGTCTTTCTTCACCTGCTTCGGGATGTCGAACTTCGTCCAGAACTTCTTCGGCGGGATGACGATGACGTCGCACAGGATGCGCATCGTGATCGGGAAGGCCAACGAGAGCAAGAACCGTCCGGCCTTGGACATCTTGGGGACTCGGCGACGCAGCAACTGGTGTGCGAACGAGATATGGCGCGCTTCTTCGGCGACGTGAATGGCCATGACGCTCTGCATGATCGGGTGGATGTCTTCACCGGACCGCAGGACCGATTTCTGGATGTGGTCGATGGGCTCCTCGCCTGCGAGGACGCCGACGAAGAACAGTTCGGGCAACAGCGTCGCGAACAGCGGGATGAACGGCGAGAGCATCTTCATGGGCCGACTCATGCCGGGGGCGTCGGAATCGACGCGGTTGACCATCTCCTGGAACATCAGGGTGTGGTTGCACTCTTCGATGGATTCGTGGGTGCAGTAGCGTGCCTCGGCCGAGCCGTTGGGCAGCGAGAACACGTACTGCATCATGCCGCGGATCAGGATGTTCTCGAACTGAAGACCGACCTTGGCGACGTTGGCCTGACGCCACATGCCGATTTCGATCTGCTTCTCGAGGGGAAGCGCGCGGTACCAGGCGTGGCCACCGATCGGGTCCGTCTTGACCGGAAGGACCCAGCGAGGATCGTTCGCGGGCACCGCAAACTTCTCGGACTCCCAGTCGATGTCCACGTACGGGTCGAAGTGCTTGTGCACAGAACCCTCGGACAGCAACGTGAGTGTCTCGTTGTACTGCTGTTCGTCCTTGGCGTCGGTATCGACCGAAACGGACGTAGTGCCTGTCGTCAGTGTCATGGCTTCTCCAAACGAGGTGCGAACATAGAGTTAATGTAACCCCAGTTAACACGAAAGGGAAGCGCGCGAGTGAAATCCTGTTCGTCTACCGTCTACTGATCGTCCGAACGCTCGTCGGAAATCTCCGCGACCTCGTCGGTCTCGAACAGCTGCAACTGGATCGCCGAGGGGTCGACCACCGGCGTGACCTGCTCGGGTGTGCTGCGAAGTACCTCGCGCAGAGCAGCTACAACGCGTCCCCACTTGCCGGCCTCTCGGTCTGCCTCGTCGACGTCGCAGTGCTCGTCACCGAGATCCGCGGCGACGGCCATACCGCGCCACGAGGCCTCCTGCTCGGCGCTGATGCGCAGGTAGGACACGACGACATCGCGATCGGAAGAGCAACATCCAAGGACGGTGTCGATGTCGAGGGGTTCTTCGGATCGGGCAACGAGCTCGACCAATTCGAGCAGCTTCTCCGGAAAGTCCTCCGCGTCGATCGGCGGTGGCGTCGGTTCCCCGAGTGCGCCGCCGAAATCCTCGGCGAACTTCTCGTCGACCTGCTCCCACACGTGACTGAGCATCCGCACTGCCCACAGCAGGTGGTCGGCGACGAAGGGTGACCCGCTGACCCGTACCTGCGCGACGATGCAGTCCTGAACCAGGTGCAGCATCACATCGGGCAGTTGCAGATTGAGATCGACCAGCAACTCGGCTGCGCGGGTTCGTCCCGACACAGCGTGCACCAGCGTCGAATTGATTTCGACCACAGGTTCGGTGGGCTTGACCGACACGTAGGCGGTGCCGCCCACGAACCGCAGGGGGATGTCTCCGTCGGGGTCGTGATCCGGCGGGAAACCGAACCATGGCTCCAGGGCTCGATCGACGAGTTGCTGTAGGTGTTCCTTGCCCTTCGGCTGCACACACTGTGGAACGATCGTCGGGCCGGACTCGGCAGTGGTGGCGTCGAAACTCGGGACGTCGTAGCGACCGGTGGCGCGCGAGCCGAGGAAGGACGGGTGGGGCAGACCCCAGATGTCGCGGAACACCGCGACGGTCTTCTTTGCCAGATCATCGGACCACGAGCGATTGCGGTCCACGTGCGGTGCTGTGGGCTCGGAATCGACCGACATGCGAAAGCCGATCTGGCCCAGTGCTTCTCGCTGCTCGTCGGTGATGGCGCGGCTACTGTGTAGGTGCTCGTTCGCCGGAATTTCGCAGCGGACCATATCGAGATCCCAGGCGTAGAACTGCACGCAGGCGGCGGTGTCGGGCACGCCGTCGGTGGTGTCGTAACGTGACTCGATCACCAGCGCATCGCCGTCGCGCATCGCGCTGACGTAATCGCCGAGCTTGCGCTGGAACTGCATCCAGGCAGCATCGACGTCGAAGTCGAACTCGAGTGAATCGCTCATGTCGGCTCCTTACCCAGATCGCGTTGACGTAACGCACAGTCGATGACGCTAGCGGCGACCACCGACACGGTCTCGGCGCTCGCGGGGGCCGTCACGACGACGCCGAATCCTCGACCGAGCCGTAGAGCGGGTCGTCCTGCGACTCCTCGTCGATCGCTCCGAACGGCTGCGCCTCGGCAACACCGTCCAGCACCGCCGGACGCAACGCGTGCGGAACGGCGAGTACCTCCTCGATCCTGACGAGGATGCCCTGCTCGATGAGGGATCGAACGCGGTGGTCGATCAGCTGCGCGGTACGCAGGTCCTCGCCCTCCAGCTCGGCGTAATCCTCGCCCTCGTTGTTGATCGGCAGCTCGTCGGTCATGGCGGCCAGAAGCGTCTGCACCGCGAACGTGTTGGCCAACGACCGTGACACATCGGGGTCGTCGCCATCTCCCGACAGCTGCACGCGGACGTGTTCGGCAACCAGTTCGTGCACGGTCTCGGCTCCACGGTCGGCCAGCGAATGTGCATTGTCGCCGGGCCGGGCGGTGTCTCCGTCGATACGAATGAGTTCTGTTGCGATGGCCGTCGACCAGTAATCGACCGCTGCACCCGCATCGAGCCGGGCAGGATCGAGCGGGGCGGAGCCCACGGCGCGCTGCAGGTCGGCATCGTCGCCCACCGCCAATCCGTCGGCCACGCGCGCGACGATCTCGTCGAGTGCAGGCAGCAGCGGCAGCCCCGAGATCGCCGCGAGTTCTTGGGCCAGGGAAACGTCGGGCAGGTCGATGTCGTCGGCATCGAGCATGTCGGGTTCGTCGCCCTCGAGGAAGTCCGAGAGGTCTTCCATGCAGTGCGCGTACTCCTCGGGGCTGCCGTCCCAGAGATCGGTCTCGTCGAGGAAGGTCAGGTACTGCAGCGAGGTGAGAACGAGATTGACCGCGGTGTCCTCGGCCGTCTCGGACTCCTCCTGAAGGATGCGTTCGGCCGCATCGACCAGCAGGTGCGCATCGGCGGGCAGCCAGGCACTGGGGGAGAAGCCATGACGAGCACCGGCAAGCTGGGTCAGTGTCGACGACACGAGCCGAGAGATCGCCTCCGACTGTTCTGCCATCTCGCTCGCGTCGAGCCATTCGACGAATCCGTCGATCAGATCGGCGATGCGTTCGGTCTCGACACCGCTCGGAGCCGGTCGGGATTGCTGGTGACGCCGTTGCCGGGCCTTGGTCTTTTCTGCACGTTTCTGTCCGCGGTTGGCAGGCCGCTTCGATCCCATGGCTTGCAGCTTATCTGCTGTCATGTCCGGTTTCGTCGATCCATGCCCTCAGCCGAGTAGGAACGAGCCCGTGGACGGAGGGAGAGTCGAGTCCGCCGCGCGGCGATACAGTTCGGCGGGGCGCCCGCCGCCCACGGTCGACGTCGTGCCCGTTCCCTGCAACGCACCGATGACGTGGCGTCGGAACGTGTCTTTCGGCAGCGGGCGATCGAAGACGATCTCGTACAGCTCGCGGAGTTCGAGAAGTGTGAATTCCGCGTCCATCAACAGTGCGGGATCGACCTCACGCGCGTAACGACCGCGCAGGTCGTCCACTGCTTCGGCCACCATGTCGTCGTGGTCGAAGGCCAGCGGAGACGCCGGCCTCGTGTCGTCGACAAGCATGGATTCGGTTGTCGGAGTGAGTGATCGGATCGACACTGCTGCGCTGTGCGCCATCGACAGCACCCAGCCGCGATCGTCGCGGTCGGGGGCGTCGAACATTCTCAGTTGATGAAACGTGAGGTCGACGATGCCTGCTTTCGTCCTCAACGCGCGGTCGGCCGCGTCGGCGAGAGTCTCGTCGGGGTGCAGGAACGTACCCGGCAGTGCAAGGCCTCGTTCCGAGGGCACCACGACCACATGCAATCGCCGTTCGCGGACGGTCAGTACTGCCACATCGACCGCCACCGAGGGTCGCGGGTAGTCGATCAGGGCCTGGCCTCCTCGGTCTCTCCACGTCATGCCTTGCATCTTAGCGCGAATCTGATCTATAGTTAGCGCAACATCGATCTAAGGGGTACTCATGCACTTGACGGACGTTCAGCACGATCGAGCGAGGGGCGTTCTGCTCGGAACCGCAGTGGGCGACGCGTTGGGCGCGGGCTACGAGTTCGGATATCCGACGCCCGAGACAACCATCGCCATGATCGGCGGCGGCACATTCGACTGGGCCCCGGGGGAATGGACCGACGACACCTCGATGGCGCTCTGCGTCGCGCGCGCACTCGAGCAGGGTGGCGACGTGGACGACATCGCTGCACACTTCCGCGACTGGTTCGCCCAGAACCCTCCCGACGTGGGAAACCAGACTCGTCTGGTGCTGTCGCGGCCGACTCGCGATGGTGCCGATATGACTGCGGTGGCAGCGTCGTTGTCGGGTAGAACCGGCGGCAACGGATCGCTCATGCGAACGGCGCCGGTTGCCCTCGCCTACCTCGACGACCCGGCCGGCTGTCGAGATGCCGCGGCGCGGATCAGTGCCCTCACCCATTCCGACCCCCGTGCCGGTCAAGCCTGCCAACTATGGAGTCACGCAATTCGATACGCGGTTCTGAACTCGACCTACGACGGCGTGACCGAATTTCTGGACGATGCCGTCCCCGACGTTCGCGACTTCTGGCAACCATTGATCCATCAGGCGCAGGAGGGGGAGCCGGCCGACTTCCCGAACAACGGCTGGGTGGTGCACGCTCTGCAGACGGCGTGGTGGGCGATCCATCGGTCTGCCGATTCGGATCGGCCCCTGCCCGCCGCTCTCGAATCGTGTGTCCGCGCAGGCGGCGACACCGACACCACGGCGGCCATAGCCGGAGGGCTCCTCGGAGCGCGTTGGGGCGCATCGGCTGTGCCGAGCGACTGGCGCGACATCGTTCACGGCTACCCAGGGTTGCGAGCCGACGATCTCGACCGAATCACCTCGAACATCATTGCAGCGAAGGACATTTCATGACGATCATCGACGTCGTCCAGGGCGACATCACGGACGTGGCCGCAGATGCGATCGTCAATGCCGCCAACACACGACTGCTCGGTGGTGGCGGAGTGGACGGTGCAATCCACCGCGCCGGCGGGCCGGACATCCTCGCCGAATGCAAGGCACTGCGGGCCACCACCCTGCCGCACGGACTCGACGTCGGCGCAGCCGTCGCGACCACCGCGGGCCGGCTACGTGCAGCGTGCGTCATCCACACCGTCGGTCCGCGGTACTCCCCGCACGAGGACAGGTCGGAACTGCTGCGGCTGTGCTACGTCCGCAGTCTGGCTCTCGCGGCGTCGATGAACCTGAAGTCCATCGCGTTCCCCTTGATTTCCGGCGGCTCGTACGGATGGCCGACGCACGATGCCGTCACCCAGCAGGTGGTTGCCGTCAAGGCAGCACGGCCGTCTGTCGACCTCGTCATGCTGGTCGCCTACACCCGAGAAGCGGCGGACCTGACGCGGCGTTTGGTGGGTTGACTGTGGTCAGTTCTCGCAGCCGACGCCATCTTCGTCACGGTCCAGCTTGGTGCTGTATCCCGGATCCCCGGCGTAGATCGGGGCTGCACCCGCCGCACGGACCGCATCGCAATTGGCGTACGAGACAACGGAAGGCACTGTGGCCAACGGCGCGGGGGCGGTGTAGACCGGCTCAGGTGTGTAGACGGGCTCCGGGATGTACACGGGCTCGGGATCGGGCAGTGGGATGTACTCCGTTGTCGTCGGTAGCTCGACGGCGGCGGCCACGGCTTCGGTCGTCGGAGCCGCGGTTGTCGTGGTCGGGGCCGGTGTCGTGGTGGAGGGCGTCGGTGCGACGGTCGTCGTGACGGTCGGCAATGCGGGCACGGCCGCGACCGGTGCGATGGCGGTCGTGGTCTCGGGTTCGGTCGTGGTGGTCAGCCCCATCACGAACAGTGCGGGGAGGACGGCGATGGCAGGTACCACCCAGACCTTGCTACCCCGCGCGGGCGACGAGCGCAGGTACATGACTCCGGTGCCGACCAGCAACGCGCCGACCAGTACCGCACCGAACTCGAACGAGACGATCGCTCCGATCAGAAAGAACGCCCCGAAAACGATTGCGGTCCAGGCGAATATCTTTCCGAGCAGGGGGCGGCGAGGCGTCTGTGCCTCGGGTGCCGGACGCTGAAAGGGTGGCGGGTAGGCGCTGGTCATGTGGAGGGTCCGTTCGGGTCGCGAGAGGTGTCGATGTCGCGGCCGAGATATGACCCGCGAGACCGGAAGCAACCGTCTCGTTCTGATCGAACCGGTCGGTCGCATTTCCGTTCACCATGTCGCACCGACGGGGTTCGCCGTTACATTCCGTGAGAGAACGGCAACCGCCGATCAGTACTGCTCGCGAAAGCCGCCGATCGCCGTGATCGAATTGCCGTCGGGATCGGAGACCGTCGACAGTCTGACTCCCTTGTTCGCGTCGACGATGTCGCCGAAGTCAATGCCGCGGGAACGAGCGGCCTCGACGAACACCTCGATGTCTCCGACGGCAACGTTGAACAACGACGAGCCGGCCCGCTCGGAATCGACCGTCACTTGCAGCCAGGCAGCGGGGGCCACCTGCCACTCCACCAGACTCGGCATCGGATTGTTGTCGGCGCGGCGATCGAAGAGCCTCTCGTACCAGCCCCGCGCCGAGTCGAGATCGCGTACCGCCACCACGGCAAGCGCATGTTCGATCATTGCGTTCTCCTTCGTCTCGTTCGGGTTCGCAGATATGGACCGGGTCCGGCGACCCAACTCATCGCGCAGAACCTGTCGGTGCCTCGAGTAGGGTCGTCACGAGCCCGAAATCGGGCACCAGGACGAGCAGGCAGGGGACCGCAACGGTGTTGACGCTCCACCGCGCCGAACGCGCCGGAACACTGGCGGCTGCACTCGCCGACATTCTGTCCGTGCCATTGGACGATCCATTCGCGCCCGAGATCGTGTCGGTTCCGGCGAAGGGCGTCGAGCGCTGGCTCACTCAGCGACTGTCGAGCACTCTGGGCAGCTCCGAGGGTGCGGGCATTGCAGCCAACATCGACTTCCCGAGCCCGGCGCGATTGGTGTCGCGCGCCATCGCGTCGGTCGACGATATCGATCCCGACGACGACCCCTGGGCTGTGGGCCGAGTGCTCTGGACCGCGTTGGAGGTGATCGACGAGTGCCGCACCGAACCCTGGGCCGCGGTGCTGTCCAAGCACCTGGGGGCCGGTTCCGAGGATCATCGTGCGGGACGCCGTTGGTCGACGGCATCGCATGTGGCAGAACTGTTCCGCACCTACGGATCTCAACGACCTCAGATGCTGCGCGACTGGTTCGCCGGACGCTTCACCGACGGACACGGCGGCGACCTGGACGAGGACCTGCTCTGGCAACCACGAGTGTGGGGCATGGTGCGGGAGCGAATCGGCAGCCCGAGTCCAGCCGAACGACTGCCGCAGACATGCGAACGACTGCGGGACGCACCGGAATCGGTGGAGCTACCGAGTCGATTGTCGGTTTTCGGCCCGACCCGACTGACGACCGATCAGCTCGACATACTCGGAGCGCTGTCGCACGCGCGCGACGTGCACATCTGGATTCCGCATCCGAGCCCGACCATGTGGAACTCCCTCGCCGATCGGCAGCGCGTGACTCGCCGACGAGACGACACGACGGCTCTGGCCGTCGAACACCCACTGTTGGCCAGTCTGTCGCGCGACGTGCGAGAACTCCAGGCGGTGATCGCTTCGGCGGCGACTCGTACCGTGCACCACGACGGCCCGCACCCGGCACCCACCCTGCTCGGGCGAGTGCAATCGGACATCACGGCCGACGCCCCTCCCTCCGGCGACGGCACAGTCGCCGCCGACGACACGGTGCAGATTCACGCTTGTCACGGGCCTGCGCGACAGGTCGAAGTACTACGCGAGTCGCTGCTGCATCTGTTCACCGACGACCCGTCGCTCGAACCGCGGGACGTCCTGGTGATGTGCCCGGATGTCGAGACCTACGCGCCGTTGATCCGCGCGAACTTCGGGCAGGCGGCGCTGGTACATCCAGGGCATCGGCTGCGCGTGCGCCTCGCCGATCGGGGCCTACGCCGCACCAATCCCATCCTCGACGTCGTCGCCACGGTGCTGGATTTCTCGGAGGGACGGGTGACGGCGAGCGAGCTGTTGGACTTCGCCGCCAGTGGCCCGGTGCGCGAGAAGTTCTCGTTGACCGACGACGATCTCGAGCGCCTGCGCGACTGGGTGACGACCTCAGGTGCCCGCTGGGGATTGACGGTTCGGCAACGAGAAGCGTTCGGTTTGAACAACTTTCGGCAGAACACCTTCAAGTCGGCGCTCGATCGCATCCTGCTGGGGGTGGCCGCGGACGAGACTCGGAACGAATACCTCGACCTCGCACTGCCGCTCGACGACGTCGACAGCAACGACATCACCCTTGCCGGCCGCTTCGCCGAACTCGTCGATCGACTGGCCTCGGTTCTCCGAACGCTTGCCGGCCCGGCGTCGGTGGCCGAATGGACGCAGCACTTGAGCCGCGCCCTCGATCTCCTCGCCGACGTGCCCACGGCCGACGAATGGCAACTGGCACAAGCGCATCGTGAGATAGCCGACGCCACCGAACACGGCAGCGCGGCCGAACTTCGGCTCGCGGACGTGCGCGCGATGCTGGCCGGCAGACTGGCCGGGCGACCTACCCGGGCGAACTTCCGCACCGGTGAACTGACCGTGTGCACCATGGTTCCGATGCGATCGGTACCGCATCGGGTGGTGGTGCTCCTCGGGCTCGACGACGAGGTGTTCCCCCGGGTGGGCAGTATCGACGGCGACGACATTCTGGCCCGCGACCCAGCCGTCGGCGAACGAGACATCCGCAGTGAGGATCGGCAACTACTTCTCGACGCGGTGATGTCGGCCGAGGAGAAACTACTGCTGTTCTACACCGGAGCGGACCCCGTCGACGGATCGGCGAAGCCGCCCGCGATCCCACTGCGCGAGTTGATGGACGTGCTCGAGGCGACCGCGGGCGGACGCGTCGAACATCGGCATCCGCTGCAGCCGTTCGACCCCCTCAACTTCGAGGCCGAGCACCCGTTCAGTTTCGACGCGGTAGCCCTGGCCGGAGCGGTGTCTCAGCAACGAACGCCCGGTCCGGCGACACCCTTCCTGCCCGATCCACTCCCGCCGGCTCATCGCGGGGACGTCGGCCTCGCCGAACTGATCGCCTTCGTCGAGAATCCGGTGCAGGCGTTCCTGCGCCAACGGTTGGGCTTCCGCGTTCCGGAGCTGGAGGACGATCTTGCCGACAGTCTCGACATCGAACTGGACCCGTTGTCCCGGTGGAGTATCGGCGACCGGATGCTCGCCGCGGTGCTCGCGGGCGGTGACATCGGAGAATTCGCCGACGCAGAGTGGCGGCGCGGCACCCTGCCGCCGTTCCACCAGGGCCGACGGGAGATGTCCGACATCAGACAGATCGTCGGGATCATCGCCGACGCGGCCGCGCCCTTCCATACGGGCGCGGCCGAGACCATCGACGTCGCGGTCGAGCTGGGCGACGGACGGCGCCTGACCGGCACCGTCACCGGAATTCACGGCCACACTCTCGCGCGCTCCTCGTACTCGCGCCTGGCCGCCAAGCATCGACTGGCCGCGTGGGTGCGGTTGCTCGCGGTAGCCGCATCGGAGACAGGGGAGTGGACCGCCGTCACCATCGGCCGGGCGAGCGGGATGCGCCCGCCTCGTCGCTCTTCGATGAGGGCCCCGCGTGACCCTGTCGCCGTGCTGCGGGAGTTGGTGGACTTGCGCGATCGCGGACTGGCGTCGCCGCTGCCGATCTCGACCGGTACCGCATCTGCGTACGCGGAGAAGCGGTTCGGAGGCGGTTCGATCGAGGACGGCTACGACTCGGCCACTTGGGCATGGCGCGGCGACTTCGGGGACGGAACCGATCGATCGTTGCGGTACGTCCACGGTCCGACCTTGTCGTTCCAGACTTTGCTCGCGACGGTCCCGCTCGCCGACGAGACGGAGCCGTCGAACGAGAACAGCCGCTTCGGCGTTCTGGCTCGAAAGCTGTGGGATCCGTTGCTGGCCGCCGAGAACATGGGAAATGCATGACCACCGCCCGTGGATTCGACCTGCTCGGTTCGATGCCGACCGGAACGACCGTCCTCGAAGCCAGCGCCGGAACCGGCAAGACGTATGCGATCGTCGGGTTGGCCGCGCGCTACATCGCCGAAGGAATCGCCGAGATTTCGGATCTGCTCCTGGTGACGTTCAGTCGGGCTGCGACCCAGGAACTACGGGATCGCACCCGCAGCAGATTCGCGTCGATCGCCCGCGACCTGGCAGACCCGGGCACCGCTCGTGCGTCCGAGGATCCACTCGTGGCATTCCTGGCCGCCGTCGACGACGCCGAAGTGGACAGGCGTCGAGGAAGATTGCGAAAAGCTCTGTCCGACTTCGATGCCGGGACCATCGTCACCACCCACAGCTTCTGCCAACGAATGCTCGACGGACTCGGCATAGCGGGCGAACGCGAACCCGAATCGACATTCGTCGAATCGGTCTCGGATCTCCTCGAGCAGGTCGTGGACGATCTGTATCTGCAGATGTTCAGCGGCGACGACGAGGCACCGGCATTCAGCAGGCGGGATGCTCAGCAGTTGGCGTTGGCGGCCGTGGGTGACCAGCAGTCGACTCTGTATCCCGACACCGAGGACCTGGACGACGACAACCGCGAGCCCGCTCTGCGGGTGCGGTTCGCCCGCGAAGCACGACGTGAAGTCGAACGTCGCAAGCGTCTACTCGGGGTGCGCGACTACAACGATCTGCTCGGACTTCTGCATTCTGTGCTGTCCGACCCAGTACACGGCGAGGCCGCCTGCGCGCGAGTGCGAGATCGATACCGCGTCGTGTTGATCGACGAGTTCCAGGACACCGACCCGATGCAATGGGACATCCTGCGGCGGGCGTTTCACGGATTCACGACGCTGATCCTCGTCGGCGATCCGAAGCAGGCCATCTACGCGTTCCGCGGAGCCGAGGTACTGAGCTACCTCGACGCGGTGCAGACCGCGGACCACCTCTACGAGCTCACGGCCAACTGGCGTAGTGATTCGGGGCTGCTCGACGCCCTGCATCATCTGTACGGCGGCGCAGCCCTCGGCCACGAGGACATCGTGGTGCACCGAGTCGAGGCGCGAAACCCGCTCTCGCGCATGGTCGGGCATCCTCCCTTGCGGGTGCGTTATCTCCCCCGAACCGGCGCTGGTCCACTGCGGCAGGGTTTTCCCGCAGTGGACCGACTTCGATCTCGGGTTGCGGCAGACGTTGCGGCGGACATCGTCGAGCTACTGTCCCGACATGCCGTGATCGATCGACCCGACGGGCCCCGGTCGATCGAACCGCGGGATATCGCCGTGTTGACCCGAACGACCAAGCAGGTGGCGTTGATTCGGGACGCACTCGACGCGGTCGGGGTTCCGTCCGTCGTGTCGAGCAGCACCAGCGTGTTCGGCACCGAGAGCGCCCGAGATTGGTTGTGGCTGCTGCAGGCGATCGAACAACCTCATCGCACCGATCGCGTTCGCCTCGCCGCCTTGACACCGTTGCTCGGATGGACTGCTGCACAGCTCGATTCCGGGGCCGAGGACGCTCTGTCGCAGGTCAGCAGTCGACTGCGTGAGTATTCGGTGCTGTTCGATCAGGCCGGATTCGCAGCAGTGTTCGAGAGGGTGTCGGCCCAGTCCGGACTCGACGCCCGACTGCTGGCGGTCGAGGCCGGCGAGCGCACGATGACCGACCTGCGTCATATCGCCCAGTTGCTCAATCGCGCAGCGGTATCCGAGTCCTTCGGAATCACCGCCCTCACCCGGTGGTTGACGGACCGCATCAAGGAACCGGCGGCCGGCGGGTCGACCGATCGCAGTCGCCGGCTCGACAGTGATTCCGCCGCAGTGCAGATCATGACGACACACGGCAGCAAGGGACTCGAATTTCCGGTCGTCTATCTCCCGTATGCCTGGGACGCGTTGTACTTCAGCAAGCCGTCGACGTTGTTGTTGCACGAGAACGGCGAACGCATCCGAGACGTCGGCGGACCGTCCGGTGCGGGGTACGCGGCCAGGAAGGTGCTCAACGATCAGGAGGAGGCAGGCGAGGAACTGCGACTGCTCTACGTCGGACTCACACGTGCCGAGAGCCAGATCGTGCTGTGGTGGGCACCGGGCCGGAACACCGCGACCTCCTCGCTGCACCGCATGCTGTTCGGTCGCATCCCCGGAATTGCGCAGCCGGAGCGGTCGTACAAGGTGCTCGACGACGCGACGACTGCGAACCGGCTGCAATCCTGGGTCGGGTCGGCAGCCGACCTCGTCTCGGTCGAACCGGTGGGCCCGGGTGCACCATCGAGCGAGCACTGGATCCGACCCGAACAGGCGCACTTCGACGTCGCTGCCGCACGCTTCGATCGAACCCTCGACCTACTGTGGCGTCGAACGTCGTACTCCGCGTTGACCGCTCACGCTCACGATGCCGCACCCGTCCAGTCGGAGACGGGAGTGACCAGCGAGGCCGAGCACCCCGAGAAGACCGACGAGCCTGCGGAACCACCGGTTGGTGAGGGCGAACAGCCGGAGGGAATTGCGTCACCGATGAACGGCATGCCCGCCGGTGCGGCGTTCGGAACGCTCGTGCACGAGGCGCTCGAACACGTCGACACCTCCGCGCCCGATCTACTCGCGGAACTGGAGCGCCGTTGTGCAGCGGCTGTCGCAGCGCGGATGGCCGAGGTCGATCCGGTAGCTCTGGCCGCGGCCCTACTGCCGGTGATGCAGACACCGTTGGGATTCGGGACCCTCGCCGACACAGCGCCGTCCGATCATCTGGCCGAGCTCGACTTCGAGCTGCCCTTGGCCGGCGGCGACGATCCGGTGGCAGCCACGGTCACGCTGAAGTCCGTGGCGCGCCTGTTGCGGCACCACCTCGACCCGACGGACGTGCTCGCGTCGTACGCAGATCTGCTCGACGATCTGGAAGCGACACCACTGCGCGGCTTTCTCACCGGAAGTATCGACTCGGTTCTTCGCGTGCCCGGACCGCGGTACGTCGTGGTGGACTACAAGACGAACCGTCTCGCCCGGGGGGATCTGACCACCGGTAACTTCACGCGCGAGAAGATGGCCCAGGAAATGATCCGCTCGCACTATCCGCTGCAGGCCATCCTGTATGCCGTTGCGCTGCATCGATATCTGCGATGGCGTCAACCGGACTACGATCCGACAGTGCACCTCGGTGGCATTCGCTACCTGTTCGTTCGGGGCATGGTAGGACCCCGGACTCCCGCCGGGTGCGGGGTGTTCGACTGGGATCCGCCCGCAGCTCTGGTGGTGGAGCTGTCGGACCTGCTCGGCGGGAGGGTGGTCCGATGACCAGGGTCTCGATTGCGCTGCGCGGCAGTGGGATTCTGCGTGTCTTCAACGACGCGGGTGTGCTGTCGGCATCCGATGTGCACGTGGCGTTGCGGCTCGGTGCCCTTGCCGGGGAGTCGTCGGAGTTGGTACTGCTCGCCACTGCCCTTACCGTGCGCTCGGTGCGATCCGGCTCGGTGTGCCTGGATCTGCGACGACTGCGTGACGTCACCGTCGACGAGGATTCGGATGTCGATCCGAGCGTCCTTCCGTGGCCCGAACTCGACGACGTACTCCGAGCACTGAGGGTGAGCCCACTGGTGGTCGGCAGTTCGAATGGACCGCTGAGGCCGCTGAAACTGGTCGACACAGATCAAGGTGAGCTGCTGTACCTGGATCGATATCATCTGCAGGAGAGCACCGTTCGAGATGTTCTCGACGCTCGTTCGCAGTCCCACCCGACTGCCTGTGCCGACGAGATCAGAGACGCCCTTTCGACGCTGTTCGTGGACGAATCGGGTTTGCCGACGGCCGCTCCCGATCGACAGCGGATAGCTGCAGCCCTGGCGGCAACGCAGTGGACCACGGTCATCGCCGGCGGGCCGGGAACGGGAAAGACACATACGGTAGCGCGCATCCTGGCGCTGCTCGTCCGCGAGCACGGGAGCGACCTACGCATCGGACTGGCCGCACCCACCGGCAAGGCCGCGGCCCGATTGCAGGAGTCCGTATCCGAACAGGCCGATCTACTCGAGCTTCCGGCGGAGCTGAAGGCGATGACGCTCCACCGCCTTCTGGGGTGGAAGCCCGGCAGCAAGACGAGGTTTCGGCACGACGCCGAGAACCGGTTGCCGTACGACGTGATCGTCGTCGACGAAGTCTCGATGGTGTCGTTGACGATGATGTGCCGACTGCTCGAAGCGGTGCGCCCCGAGTCTCGGCTGATCCTCGTCGGCGACCCCGATCAGCTGACGTCGGTCGACGCGGGAGCAGTGCTTGCAGATCTGGTGGCCCGGCCGGTCACCGGCACCGAGAATCCGGTGCTGGCGCAGCTCGTGGACGAGGATTTCGCCGCGGCCGAGGACCCTGCAGAGGCCGCTCTCAGCGGGTTCGAGCGAGATCGATTGCGCGGCGGCGTAGTTCGGCTCAGTCGTGGCCGACGGTTCGGCGGGGCCATCGCCCGCCTGGCCGTGGCCGTGCGAGACGGTCGGGGCGACGACGTGATGGCGCTGCTCGAGTCGGGCGCGGAGGAGATTTCGTTCCAGGGCCCCGACGACGTCGATGCGCTGCGATCCGACGTTGTGGACACCGCAGCCGAGGTGACCGCCGCCGCTGCACGCGGAGACGCCACCGCAGCACTGCTCGGGCTCGAGAAACACCGCCTCCTGTGCGCGCACCGCGAGGGTCGATGGGGCGTCTCGCGATGGGACCGGCAAGCAATGGAGTGGGTAGGGGAAGGAAGCGGAACGTTTCTCGATCCCTCGCTCTGGTACCCCGGGCAACCTCTGTTGGTGACGGCCAACGACCACGAAGCGAGGATCTACAACGGAGATACCGGAGTAGTGGTGATGGGTGACAACGGAACTCCGATGGCGGCGTTCGCCCGAGGACGCGGCCACGTGTTGATCCACCCGAACGTGCTCTCCTCGGTACATACCGTCTACGCGATGACGATCCACCGCAGTCAGGGCAGTCAGTACGACACCGTCTCGGTTCTGCTGCCCGCCGAGGCATCGACGCTGCTGACCCGAGAACTGCTGTACACCGCCATCACCCGGGCGCGCTCGCACGTCCGGGTCATCGGTACCGAGCAGGCCATCCGGGCAGGTGTGGAGCGTCAAGTGCTGCGGGCGAGCGGGTTGCGCCGAAGAATTCTGTAGTTCGTCGGGTTCTGTAACTCGTCAGCGGCACGCGTGGCGGTCCGCCGTGGTTACGGCCTCGATGCTGCGTGCGACCAACATCCAGGTACGCGCAAGATTTCTCGACACGGCGACCGGGTTCTCTGCGCCGGAGTCCGCAGATCGGCGGGCGCGTGCCGCAGCCGATCGATGCAGCGACAGTGCTCGAAGTTTCAGCGCGTCGATATCGCCGCCCGCGCACACCGACCGAACGGTGCGCGCGTCGACGCGCCGACCGACCAACTGGCACAACGCCTGCAGTGACCTCAGCTCGGCAGGAACGTCGTCGGTTGTCTCCAAGGGGCTTTCGGTCGCTGTGCCGGCCGTCCGACCGACGAATCCGCGTTGTAGGTCGACCGGCCCGGACGACGTCCCGTCGGCCCCGACACCCCAAGCGCTCAGGAACGACGGGTGCGGCACGTTCCAGATCTCGCGGAACGCGCGCGTGATCATCTCCGCGACGAGCGCCGCATCTGCTCGGTCGTCGGTGCGCGTGAGATCGATGATCGACCCGTCTGCGACCGGCTTGCCTCGATCCAGCCAACCGCAGTTGAGGAGCTGCACATCAAGGGCCGTTGCGTCGGGGGCATCCGGGTAGAGCAGCGACGGCAGCGCTGCCACCGACACCAGCGGACCGCCGTCCGTCGCCGCAACATCGATGTACGGCCGCAAGCCACGCTCCCCGGGACTCGCCTGTGCAGCCGAAATCGTGATGTAGTCCCGCCGCGGCAATGTCCGAAGACGAGCATGCAGGTTTTCGGTGAACGTGGCCCACGCGAGCGCGGTGGTGGAGTCGAAATGGCCGTTCTGCAGTGCGGTCACGATGCAAACCCTCTTCTCGGACGAGAACTGATGCCTGTATCCGAGACCGTAGCGAGGGGGTCCGACAAGAAAGGCTCGTCAGTACACGTCGCGCAGGTAGCGCTTGGATCGCTTGAGGTCGTTGACGTAGTCCTCGGTCGCGTCGGGGGAGCGACCACCGTGTTCGGCGACGATCTCGTGCAGTGCCTCGTCGACACCTTTGGCCATCCGGGCCGCATCACCGCACACGTAGAGGTGCGCACCTGCTTCGAGCCACCCGTACAGCTGCTTACCCGACTCGGGCATGCGGTGCTGCACATAGATCTTCTGCGGTTGGTCGCGAGAGAAGGCCAGATCGAGTCGAGTCAGCAGGCCGTCTCGCTCGAAATCGACGAGCTCGTCCTCGTACAGGAAGTCGCTCGACCGATGCTGATCGCCGAAGAACAGCCAGTTCTCGCCCGTAGCGCCCCGTGCGCGACGCTCGTGCAGGAAAGCTCTGAACGGTGCCACTCCGGTTCCCGGACCGATCATGATGATCGGGGTGTCGTCGGATGGGAGGCGGAAGGACTTGTTGGCCGACAGGAACACCCCGGCCTGGTGTCCGTCCCCGACGCGATCGGCGAGATACGTCGAGCAGACGCCGCCGCGATCACGCTCGGCCGATCGGTACCGGACTGTGGACACGGTCAGATGTACGGTGCCCGCGTGCGCGATCGGTGACGACGAAATCGAGTAGACCCGGTGTTGCAGTGGACGCAGCAAACCGAGAAATTCGGCTGGATCGAATGCGCCCGGTCGATCGAGGTCGAGAACGTCCACGACGTCGCGACCCCATGTCCAGGCGTCGAACGATGCTCGGTCGCCGTTCTGCAGAACGTGGTCGAGTTCGGCGTCACCGGCGCGTTCGGCCACCGCCTCGATCAGATCCATCGACGGGATACCGATCTCGTAGTCCGTGGTCAACGCGTGGGCCAGGGTGATCTCGCCGGACTTCGTGTGGACTGCGGTGTCGGCCGGCACTCCGAGACGCTCGATGACGGCAGCGACCAGTGCCGCGTCGTTGACCGGTTTGACGCCGAATCCGTCGCCGGCCTCGTAGGCGATGCCGCTCTCGCCGAGTGCGACCGCAAAATGCCGGACTTCCTTGGCGGACTCGGGACCGGACAGGCGTCGGTTGCTCAGGATCTGCGCGAGGTAGGGATTCTTGCGATTCCACGGCGAGCGCTTCGATGCGGTCTTGGTGGCGCCGAGATCGCCGGTTCGAGCGTCGATAATCTGTACCTGCCTTGCGATTGTCGTCACGGTGAGTCGAGCGAGGGGTCGATCGGCTCAAACACTAATCGGGACGACTCACCGGCGGTGGAGGACCTCGATACCGTCGACGGAGTAGACGACGTCGTATCCGGTCGACAGCGCCCGGTCGACTGCCTGGAGATCCCCGGTCTCGTCCGTCGGCCACCCTGCAGGCCGTTGCTGGTTGACGACGATCCAATCCGGGACGGTCGAATCGGTGGCGCGCTGCGGAAAGACCGACACGTCGTGGTCGGCGACGAGCTGTGCGACGAGATTGTTCGACGCAGCCACTCGATTGCCTGCGGGAATCGACTCGGATATCTCTCGGACGGTCGTCACTTGCGGATCGATCGTCCACTCTTGCGCCTGCACCACCCGCGACATGGGCAGGAACGGCAACGCGATCACCGCGAACGCTGCCACGAACGCGACGATCAGCTTTCGGCCTCGTTCGGTGAGTTGACCGTGCCGGTGGCTACGCGCCAACGCGTCGAGCAAGGCGACGAACACGATGACCATCAGAATCGCGTTGTAGTGGTAGATCGGCTTCCAGAAGTTGGTGTTGTCACTGAGAAAGCGCCACGCGATCGTCGGTACGGCGACCAGCAACAGCGGGGATCGCAGGGCGAAGAAGCCGGTGACCGCGAGTAGTAGAAAGGCGGTGGCCGCTCGGGAATCGCCTGCGACCAACCCGTGCGCTGTGTCGGCGATGCCTTCACCGAGTGGAGGCAGTTTGGAGCCTTGGTCGTACGAGTTGTCCGAACTGAGCGCCGGGACGATCACCTTGACCGCGAGAACCACCCAGGCCAGCCCCCATACAGCCGTCAGCGCCCCCAGAATGCGTGTTCTTCCGGTCGTCCACAATGCCACCAGAGCGCCGATCACGATCACCGTCAGGCCCATGTCCTCCTTGACGAATACCAGAGGTAGAGCCCAGGCCAGGGCAGGCAGCCAGCGGCGTCGAACCAGCGCGACCATCGACATCGCCAGCAGCGGCATCGCGAACGCCACCTCGTGGAAGTCGAAGTTCAACGCCGCCTGGACACCCCACGACAGTCCGAACGCCGCGGCGATCACGACGCCGACGGTCGTGCCGAACTTCTGAGCCGCCAGCCGAGCGATGGGGATCACGGCCAGTGCGAACAGCACGGCCTGCGCGATCAGCAACGTCTCGGCGTGCGGGAACAATCGATAGACGGGGCCGAGCAACGCGGTGATGGGGGAGAAATGGTCGCCCAGGGTGTTGAACCCGGTCCCGAGCAGGTCGGAGGTCGGCACCCGAAACTGCGAGTACGACGCGATCTGCTGGACGAATATCCCCAGATCGAACCCGGATGTGCGGAGTTGGCGATGCCCCAGCACGGACATCGTCGCGTACAGACTCGCCAGAACGGCGAACGAGATGGCCGGCACCACCGTCTCGGCTGTGCGAAACCTCGCGTACCGGTTGGCGGACCCTCTCGTATCGGCCGCAGTGTCGACAGTGTCGGCATCGGTGACGACCGTGGAATTCTCGGTAGTGGTCACGAGAAGGCATGTCTACCGGACCGACGTGAGATGTTCCTGAGAACTCCAGGTCAGCGCTTGCGCTTCTTCGCAGGTTTGCGCCGTGGCGGCTGCGAGGTGAGGTGATAGTAGAGCGCATCCTCGGAGTCCTCGACGACCACATCGATGAAGTCGCCCACTTCGAGATAATCGTTGACGGCGATCCGGTCGGTCGAGCCGATGACCGCTTTCACCGATCGAGCGGGAACGAGGCCCCTGCGGCCGTCCGGGCCGACGGCGAGTGCATAGCGTGGACCGGTGCGGGTGACCCTGGCGCTGATGAAGTCCGGATCCTTCGGAATCGGGTCGGCCGCGAGCACGCCCCCATCCTTCGACGCGGCTGTCAACGAGTCGAGCTGCGCGGCAAGATCATCGGCCATCGCATCCACCTGATCGAGCAGGTGGGCCATGTGCGCGGCGTAATCGGTGTGCTTCTTGGTCGGCTTGAGTGCCTCACCGGGCTTGTACATGTCCTCGTGGGTCAGCTCGCCCCAGGCGTCCTGCAGGCGGGTCTTGACCTGCACTTCGACCTTCACGTCGAGATCACCCTGATGTGTGGCCACTCGAACGACCAACACGGCGTGGTACGCGCGGTAGCCACTCGGCTTGGGAAAGGCGACGTAGTCGGTGGGTGGTTGCGCGAACCGCACAGAACACTCGGGGTCGTTGCATGCTCGCTCGAGCGCAGCGACGAACGACAGCTGATCGCGCGGGGTCTTGCACAGCACCTTGACGCCGACCAGATCGGGCAACGCCTCGGCGACGGCGTCCGCGTCGGTGGGCTCGTCGATTCGCCCCTCGGAGAGATAGCGGCGCAGTTTGTCGGCCGATCTGCCCGGGTCCTTGATGCGAGCCGTCTGCGCATTCAAGCGGTCTCGATCGACGTCCTCGAGAATCTCGTCGGCGATGGTCTCGAGGAAATTCTGCGCGGTGACGAGAGCGGCTTCCCACGCTCGACGACGCTGCAGGTACAGCTCTTCGACCAAGTCGTCGATACTCGTTGCCGATGTCACGATGCCGAGGTTAACGCAGAAGAGTCGGCAATCCTTTCGGCGGCGCGCGTTCGACCTGTGGCGCGACCGGGTCCGGTTTACGCTCTACCGCATGACCGTGGCCTCGGATCAGAAGGACGACTTCGTCCAGCAGTTCGATCCCTTTCGTCGTGAGTTGCTCGCGCACTGCTATCGCATGACCGGGTCGATTCACGATGCCGAGGATCTGCTGCAGGAAACGTACATTCGCGCCTGGCGTGGGTACGCCAACTACGAGGGCCGTTCGTCCCTGCGCACGTGGCTGTACCGCATCGCAACCAACACCTGCCTCACCGCGCTGGAGGGTCGGGCGAAGCGTCCTCTGCCGACCGGCTTGGGTGCACCGAGTTCCGGACCCACCGACGAACTCGTGCAGAACAACGAGATTCCGTGGCTCGAGCCGATCGCCGATTCCGATCTGGCGGATGCAACTGATCCCGCCTCCATCGTGGTGGCCAAGGAGTCCGTGCGGCTCGCCTTCGTCGCCTCCCTGCAACATCTGTCGTCGCGGCAACGCGCGGTGCTGCTGATGCGCGAAGTGTTGCAGTGGAAGGCGTCGGAAGTTGCCGAAGTTCTCGCCACGACGACGACCGCCGTCAACAGCCTCCTGCAGCGAGCACGGGAGCGCCTGGACGAGATCGCGCCCGAGCTCGACAACGTCGAGCCCATCGAATCCGCGGAGCTACAGAAACTTCTCAGCCAGTACGTGGAGTGTTTCGAGAGCTACGACATCGACCGACTGGTCACATTGTTCACCTCGGACGCGGTGTGGGAAATGCCGCCGTTCGTCGGGTGGTACCAGGGTGGCGAGACGATCGGATCGCTCATTCGAAACAACTGCCCTGCAAACGGGGCGGGGGATATGCGGATGGTGTCGACCTCTGCCAACGGTCAACCTGCGTACGGGCTCTACATGCTGAGTGAGGGCGGTGTGCACCGGCCGTTCCAGCTGCATGTTCTCGATGTCGATGCCAGAGGGGTCGGGCACGTGGCCTGCTTCTTCGATCTGAGTCTGTTCGATCGCTTCGGTTTACCCGACCGCCTCTAGGCACAAGGTCGGTCAGCTCTCCGGGACGGCCGACGGGTCCATCCACATCACTTCCCACACGTGGTAGTCGAGATCTCGGAACGCCCGGCCGTACATGAACCCGTGGTCCTGGGGCTCCATCCACTTCGATCCACCCGCGGCGATCGCCGCGTCGGTGAGCGAATCGACCTCTTCGCGGCTGTCGGCCGAAACACACATCAGTACTTCCCGAGCCGAGCCCGTGTCGCAGATCGAGTCCGAGATGAAGTCCTCGAACCGAGAAGTGGCCAAGAACATCACGGTCGCCTGATCGCTGACGACCATCGAGGCACAGTTCTCGTCGCTGAACACATCGTTGAATTCGAATCCGAGACCCTCGAAGAATGCGCGGGTGGCGACGACATCGCGGACGGGCATGTTGGCGAACAGCATTCGGGACATGGATACACCTTTTCTGCGGGAACCTGCTGCTTCGAACCGTCGAACAACGGTCTTGCTCGTACTGACAGCTGCAGATCCGAAAAGTCACCGGCCGCACCGCCCCGACACGACGCGACCCCGCCGAGCAGGTGCTCGGCGGGGTCGCAGACTGCGAAGCTGAAAGGGGCGTTATCGGGTGATCTGCGCGAGGCGGGAAAGCATGCGCGAAAAAACGTGACCGTCGTTACCCAGCTCGGCGTACGGCTCGGTTTCCTGGCTCGACGCGGTGGCGTCGGGTGTTGCCGCAGCGAGTGTGCGGGCAAGGCGGGTGCGACGCTCGATGGCGTCGAGGATGGTGGCGTCCAGCGTTGAAACTTCGTCGAAGAGCTGGTCGACGTCGGCTGTCGCGATATCGGCGGTCTCGTTGCCAATTGCGAGCGAATCGATCTGAACAGTCACATCGTCTCCTTTTGTTCGCGTCCTGAGGTGTGAGTCGTTCGGTCGGCCGGAACTGTTACAGCTCGTCTCGAGTAAAAACGATGTTTCCTCGCCATGACCAACATGCCCACTCGACGGGCCTGGGCCAACCTCTTCGGGGTGTGATGCTGCATACAGTCCGGTCGGTTCCAGTACCAGGAGATTCGTCGAGCCGAACAGCGCGAAGATTGCCCCGGCGCTGTCCCGGGTAGCCCATGGAGCGAATCACGTCGACTTTCGAGGAGTGAACGATGCGTTACGACTACCTGATCATCGGCGGGGGAATGGTCGCCGACAGCGCCGCTCGCGGAATCCGCGAGCAGGACGACGCGGGAACCATCGGCATACTCGGCGCGGACCCGGACGAGCCGTACACGCGACCCGCCCTGTCGAAGAAGCTGTGGACCGACCCTGAGTTCGGCCGTGATCAGGTTCCGCTCGACACCGTCTCCGACACCGGTGCAGAGGTGCACACCGGAACTCGGGTCGTGTCGTTGGATCGCTCGAACTCGTCGGTGACGACGGAATCGGGAGATCGCCACGAGTACGGGACGCTGCTTCTGGCCACGGGAGCCGTACCGAACCAGCTCGAACTCGCCCCCAGCCCACGCGTTGTGTACTTCCGCACTTTTGCGGACTACCGAGCGCTACGCGAGCTCACGAAGACCGCTGATCACATTGCGGTGGTCGGCGGCGGCTACATCGGCACCGAGATCGCAGCGGCCCTGTCACTCCAGGGTGTGAAGGTCACTTTCGTGACGTCCGACGCCGTCTTGGGCGGGCATATGTTCCCGCCCAGTCTGGCCGCCGGTTTCGACAAGGGCTTCGCCGGCCACGGAGTAACCGTGCGCCGAGGGACCAAGGTCGTCTCCGGTGCCGAGGCGTCGGCGCGCGTACAACTGCAGCTCGACGACGGCTCGACCGTGGAGGCGGACGGCGTCGTGTTCGGTCTCGGCGTCCGTCCGAGCACAGAACTGGCCGACACTGCCGAGTTGGCGGTCGACGACGGCATCGTCGTCGACGAGTTCCTCCGGACCGCCGACGAACACGTCTACGCGGCGGGCGACGTGGCCAACTATCCCGACGCCATCCTGGGACGCCGACGCATCGAGCATGTCGACAACGCAACCGAGATGGGCAAGGCTGCCGGACGCAACATGGCCGGCGCCGCAGAGTCCTACTCGTACACTCCGTACTTCTATTCCGACGTCTACGACGACGGCTATCAGGCGATCGGCACGGTATCCATGTCGCTGAACGTCGTCGAGGACTGGAAGTCGGTAGGCAAGGAAGGCGTCGTCTACTACCTCGATGACGATGCTGTCGTTCGCGGTGTGCTCATGTGGAACGTCTGGGAAGGCCTCGACGTGGCGCGCACACTGCTGGCCGAGAAGAAGCCGCAGACCGAGCAATCGCTACGCGGTCTGATCTGAAGTTCTGGAACACTCGTGTGCGAGCGATCCGTAGACGACACTCGCGATGCGGCGTGACCTAGGAGAAGCGATGTCCGAGTTCGATGGCAGTGGGTCGGCCGAACAGCGTGCCCGATTCGACGACGAGGTTCACAGCCGCTGTGCGGACTGCCGGCTGCCCGGCCATTCCGAGCCACTGTCCGATGCGGCCGCTATCGCCATCGCGGCCGGGCAGGTCGACGAGGCCACCCGAGCAGTGCTCGTTCACCGTTGGCATGCCGGACGCTCGCTGCCGTCGATCGGAGGCTTCGGCGCGCTGCGCAGTCTGGTGGACGAGCGCGATCGGTGGCGCGCCAAGGACACGACGAGCAAGCCTGGATCGGCTCTGGCGTACCGGCTGCGAGTCGCCGAGCTGACCAAGCGCATCAATCACCACCGCACCACCGTGGTGATGTCGAATCGGCACTACGCCACCGGAGTGCGTGCGGCGCGGAAAGAACGGCGAGAGGGTGTGCATCTCGATCTGGACCAGCGGGACGCAGTGTTCGACGCCCTGACGAGAACGCCCGCGCCTCAGAAGTTCGGGCCGATCGCCGAACGTGGCCTGTCACTGGTGGACGCGGCCACGGATCGAGTGAGCTCGCTGGCCCGGAGGACCCCGGTGGCCGACCGGGTGGAGTGGGCGACCGGATTTGTCGACCAGTTCGTCGATCGTAAGGACGACCGGTTCGACGATCGATACGACACCTTGCTGTTCCTGGCCGGCACTTCGTTCGATCGGGTGCGTCGGTCGCCGGCGTGGCAGTCGACGTACTTCGAGATCCAGCGCAATCAGCTGGATCTGTTTGTCGAGCTCACCGAGATCTCGGTCGATGCGACGTCGTTGCGCGCTGTTGCGGCGGAGCTGAACCGAATCGGTGAGACGATGGTGGATGAGGATACCGCCGCCCAGGTCGAATCCCGTCGCGGTGCACTGGAAGTGGTGTGGACACAGTTGACCGGACGGGTGGCCGCACTGGTTCGACTCGCGAATGTGGTCGAGTCCTCGGAGACCGAGGCGCGCACGTCCGACGCGATGGCCCGCGCGCACAGTCTCGACGACCGAATCGACGACCTGGTCGGGCGATCCGGTAGCCGGGAGATGTCTGCGGAGAACACACATTTCGTCGGTGATCAAGTGCGGACGCAGGGGCGCGAGTGAGTGCCGCCCAGGGCACCCGATCGCGCCACTGGCTCTAGGCGATGATCGCGAAGAGAACTCCCGCGACCGCAAAGCTGACCACGGACAGGATCGTTTCGAGGACCGTCCATGTTTGCAGTGTCTGCTTGACGGTCAGGTTGAAGAATTTCGCGATGATCCAGAAGCCGCCGTCGTTGACGTGGCTGGCGATGATCGAGCCCGCCGCGATGGACATGGCGATCAGCGCGACGGCCGGAGCCGAGTAGTCCTGAGCTGCCACGAGGGGGCCGACTATTCCACCTGTCGTCACGATGGCCACTGTCGCCGAGCCCTGCGCTACGCGTAGTGCACAGCTGATGATGTAGGCCAGGACGATGATCGGAAGACCTGCAGCAGCCATGGTGTCGGCCAAGGCAGTACCGATCCCGGTGGCGGAGATGACTTTTCCGAAGAACGCGCCTGCTCCGACGACGAGCAGCAACATGCCCACCGGACGCAGGGATTCTCCGGTCAGTCTGCTCAGTTCCTGGACCGTCGATCCGCGGCGGATTCCCAGCACGTAGAACGCGATCAACACGGCGATGAGCAGCGCAACGGCGGGTGTGCCGAAGAACGTCAGAACTTCGAGCAGGTTGCCGGGGTCGAGCAGAATGCTGCCGAACGTGGCACCGAGGATGAGGACCAGCGGGACGGCGATGATCGCTCCGATGGTGCCCACCGACGGCGGCGTCGTGACGACGGGGCGCTTGGTGGTGACCGTTCCGGCACCTCCGCCCTCGGTGGAGCTCGCGTCGTCCCCGTCGTTGATGAAGTCGTCGGGTACATCCACGATGATGCGCTTTCCGATCCAATTGCCCCACACCAGGCCGGCCGCGATGAATCCTGGGATGCCGCAGACGAATCCGAACAGGATGAGCCATCCCAGGTTCACCTCGAGCAAGCCGCCGAGGGCAACCGGTCCGGGATGCGGCGGCAGGAAAGCGTGTGTCATGGACAAGCCGGCCAGCATCGGCAGTGCGTAGAGCACCAACGACTTTCCGCCCTGACGCGCCGCCACGTACACCAGCGGTGCCAACACGAAGATGCCGATGTCGAAGAACACCGGAATGCCGAAGATCAACCCCAGCAGACCCATTGCGACGGGTGCTCCGCGTTCTCCGAAGACACCCAGCAGCTTGGCGGTCAGTGCTTGTGCGCCACCGGACTTCTCTAGTATCGCGCCGAGCACCGTTCCCAGCCCGATGATGACGGCGATGTGACCGAGAATTCCGCCGAATCCGGTCTCCAGCAACGACTCGTTGCTCTTGATCGCAGTGCCGACTATCTCGTTCACGGGCAAACCGGCAGCCAGCGCCAAGCCGAGGCCGACGATGAGCAGCGCGATGAACGGTTCGAGCTTGACCTTGATGATCACTACGAGCAGTACGGCAATTGCGATGCCGCACAACACGAGTAGACCGGGCGTGGAGGTTCTGAGCCAGTCGACCACAGAATTCATGACGAGCCTTCCTTGATGTCTGCACTGATAGCCGTCACGAACGCCTGTGCTCGTGCGGTGATGTCGTCCCACTGGGCGGCCGCGACCGACGCCGGTGGAACCACATCGGTGCCTGCAGTCACTGCGACGGCACCGGATGTCAGGAACTGGGCGGCGTTGCCTGCGTTGACTCCGCCGGACGGAACGAGTCGAGCGTCGGGGAAGGGGCCGAGCAAGTCCTTGAAGTACGCGGGCCCGACGGTTCGTGCCGGAAATATCTTCACGGCATCCGCTCCGAGATCCAGGGCGGTCATCACTTCCGACGGGGTGAACGCGCCCATCATCAGCGGGATCCCGGCGTCCGTGACGATCGCGGCAACGTCGGGGCGGAGCCCGGGAGTGACGACGAAGTGTGCCCCGGAATCGATCGCGGACCGCGCTTGGTCGGAGGTCAGGACTGTGCCCGCCCCGACGACTGCACCTGCGTCCGATGCGGCGCGGATCAGTTCGAGGACGCCGGGTGTGGTGAAAGTCAGCTCGAGCGCACGAATTCCCCCGCGCGCGAGCGCATCTGCCAACGCAGCAGGATCGGAGATGTGCGGGGCGCGGACCACCGACAGTGCGCGGTCCTCGAGAATCGTCGTCAATGCATTCATGATGTTTGCTTTCCGGTGGGATTCATCCGCAGGGCGTGGCCTGCCAGAGAATGCGTGGGCCGTCGATCGTCGATGGCGAACGCGCCGTTGACCATGACGTGGCTGATGCCCTCGGCCTGTTGCTTCGGGTTCTCGAACGTGGCCGTGTCGCGCACGGTCGTCGGGTCGAACAGGACGAGATCGGCTGCGTGCCCCTCGGCGATCGTGCCGCGGGCGCGCAGGCGGAGCCGCGCAGCGGGACGACCGGTCAGGTGATTGATGCAGTCCTCCAGCGAGAGCAGCTGCTCGTCCCGGACGTAGTGACCCAGGTAGCGGGGAAACGTTCCCCAGGCGCGTGGGTGCGGCTTCTCGCCGACCAGGATCGCGTCGCTGCCGCCCATATGGCGTGGATGCGCCATGATCTCTCGGACGTTCTCCTCGTGGCCGACGTGCTGCAGGATGGTGGTGGCCAGCGCGTCTCGGCGGAGGAAATCGAAGAACACGTCCACCGGGGACCGACCCGCCTCGGCCGCTATGTCGGACATCGTGCGCCCGACGTAGCGATCGAGCTCCGGATTCGCCACTCCACTGAGCTGGATGGTCTCCCACTCGACGGTGACGCCATGGCAGCCGTCGGACCCGTCGACGTCGACGTCCTGTGCGATGCGTCGACGCATGTCCGGATCGCCGAGTCGTTCGAGTGCGCTATCCGGGCCACCCGACATCGCCCAACTCGGTAGCAGCGCAGACAGAGTGGTGGCTCCGGGCAGATACGGATACGTATCCAGGGTGACGTCGCACCCGTCGGCGATGGCAGAATCGACGCGGTCGAGAAACTCGCGTGCCCGGCCCCGATTGACGCCGAAGTTCATCGTTGCATGCGTCAGGTGCAGTGCGCATCCCGTGTCGCGGGAGAGGTCGAGCATCTCCTGGTACGCGTCGAGCGCCCCTGCGCCGTACGAACGAGTGTGGGGTGCATAGAAACCGCCGAATTCTGCGACGACCTCACACAGTGCACGTAATTCACTTGTGTCCGCGTACATTCCGGGCGTGTACGTCAAACCGCTGGACATTCCGACGGCACCCTCCTGCAGTCCCTGTGCCAACAGCTCCTGCATGTGGGCTATCTCGGACGGCGTCGCGGGTCGCTGATCGGCACCTACCGCCAGGTATCGCAATGTTCCCTGGGGAACGAGGTAGGCAGCATTCGGGGTGATTCCCTGATCGAGGCGAGTGAGGTACTCCGATACCGAACGCCACGAGAAGTCGAGGTCGACGGGATTGCCGTTCCATCCGGCGATCTGACGCCGCACCACGTCGAGCGTCGCGTCGTCGATCGGAGCGTAGGCAATGCCGTCCTGTCCGATGACCTCGGTCGTGACGCCCTGACTGATTTTCGGAAAGTGGTCGGGGTCGGTCAACAAACGTAGGTCGGAATGCGCGTGCATGTCGATGAACCCGGGGGAGAGGACCTGGCCCGGCGAGGCGTCGACGATTTTGTCGGCACCGGGCACGGTTCCGGGTTCGGCGATCGATGTGATGATTCCGTCGCTCACGAGAACGTCGCGACGCACACGTGGCGCTCCGGTGCCGTCGATGACATCGGCACCGCGAAAGAGAGTGCTGGGCATTGGGTTTCGTCTCTCTAGAAGAATGTGTGCACGAGGTCGACCACGTGGGGGTCCTCGCCGTCCGCGTCGTCGACGACGGGAACGAGTCGCCACTTGTCGAAGGCCGTGCAGGGGTGAGACAGGCCCAGGCGTACGACGGACCCCACCGGCAGCGCAGTGTTGTCCTCGGCCGGGAGTCGAAGGAAGGCGTGTTGGTCGTTCAGCGCGGTGACCTCGGCCCTCGGGTCGAGGATCTCGGTCCCTCGAATATGTTGCGCGACAGGCATTCCTTCGTCGAAGGGGAAGTCGCGCTTTCCTGCGTCGAGCAGTGCGAGCCCGGGCTCCGGACGAGATACCGTGCGTGCCCATCCGTGCATCGCAGACATCAGTGGTGCGTCGGTTCGGGCGGGAGTGAGTGGTGAGATCTGCGAGTAGAAGCCGTCGTCGTGCACCACGTAGGCTCCCGAGCGCAGCACTACGTC
The DNA here is from genome assembly GCF_022810405.1 of Rhodococcus sp. ARC_M5. GTDB lineage: Bacteria > Actinomycetota > Actinomycetes > Mycobacteriales > Mycobacteriaceae > Rhodococcoides > Rhodococcoides navarretei. Next base: position 3,690 of record NZ_JALGQE010000010.1, on the reverse strand, counting down.
GGTAGATACCCCCTCCCCGGTGGTGAGGGAATGTAACCGCTCGACAACGAGGTCCTGGTAGGCGCTCCCGCCGGCGGTCACAATCGCATGCTTGCCGTACAACCCTTCGGCATCGAGGGCGCGATGGAGGGCAGCGACGTTGTCGAGGTATGTCCGAACTGCCCCCAGGCCACTGTCCGAGCGGTCGTGGCTCAGTGCGCCCTCGTAGCCGCCGACCCCGGCCAGGGTGAGCCGGGAGGACGACGCGATCGCACGGGCTGTCGCGGTTGCCTCCTCGATCGTGCGCGCGCCGGTTCGGCCGTGCGGGCCACCGAGTTCGACCACGACCGAGACCGGGCGGGTTCCCTGCGTCGAAAGAATGCGGTCCATCTCGTGCACCGTCGCCACGCTGTCCGCCCAGCAGTAGAACTCGAAGGTCGGATGCGAATCCAGTTCGGCCGCAATCCACGTCAATGCCACCGGGTCGATCTCGGCGTTGGCAAGAACGATACGTTCGACCCCGAACGCGCGCGCCGCCTGAACCTGCCACCCGGTTGCGAGGGTGATGGCCCAGCTACCGGCGTCGAGTTGCTGCTTCCACAGTTGAGGGGCCATCGATGTCTTGCCGTGGGGTGCGAGCAGCACGCCCGCGCGCGCCGTCCACTCGGCCATGACCGAGATGTTCGATGCGATTCGCTCTCGATCCAAAGTGAGTATCGGCGTCGTGAACTCGGAGAGCCGTGGCGACGTGGCGAGAAAGCTCTCGATGGTGTGTCCCCACGATCTCGGGGGCAGTGCCTTGTGCTCGGGTCCGAGCACTCTTCGGTTGAGTGCCTCGACGGCATCGGTGTCGATCACGGTCATCTCCTCGGTCCGGGAAATCTCAGATACGTTGCGTATTCTGCAACGCTAGTTGCGCAATGTGTTTATGCTTTGTAGTCTGCAACGAAAGTCAGCGTTCCCGCAAGAGTTCGAGGAGATCGACGTGAAAGCACCACGAGCGGTGTGTGTAGGCGAAGGCCTCGTCGTTCTGGTTGCCGAGCCGGGCCCACTGGAGCAATCGACCGTGTTCCACCGCACGTCCGGGGGTGCGGAAGCCAACGTGGCCAGGGTGTTCGGCCAGCTGGGCGTCGATGCATCGTGGATTTCGCGAGTGGGCGACGACGGATTCGGCCGATACCTGGTTCGGCAACTGGTAGGGGCGGGCGTCGACACTTCCGGTGTGGCGATCGACGCCGAGCGACCCACGGGTATGTACGTGAAGGAACGCGGCTCTGGCTCCGGCGACCGTCACGACCTTGCGTTCGGAGACAGTGCGATGACGTACTTCCGTGCCGGCTCGGCTGCGAGTGCTTTGTCTCCCAGTGATATTCGCGATACTGCTTCGGACCTGATCGCCGGCGCAGACTTGATTCACTTCACCGGAATCACCGTGGCCATCTCGGAAACCGCGGCCGACCTAACGAGATGCCTGATGGATTCACCCACAGTCGTCAGCTTCGATCTGAACTATCGGCAGGCTCTGTGGAAATCTCGACCGAACGCAGCTGCACGCGTGCTCGGTGAACATGTTCGGGGAAGCGATGTGGTGTCGATGGGTGCCGACGAGGCAGGACTCGTGTTCGGAACGTCCGATCCCGCCGAGCTACGCGAATTGTTTCCGGAACCACGACACCTGGTCATCAAGAACGACGCACACACGGTGACGGCGTTCGAGGGAAATTCTCGGGTCGACGTCCCTGCTCTGAAACTCGACGTGGTCGAAAAGATCGGTGCCGGAGACGCCTTCGCGGGCGGTTACCTGACCGGATTGTTGCTCGGTAAGAGTGCTGTCGCGCGTGTTCGGTTCGGGCATCTGTGCGCAGCGGGAGCCCTGACCGGGCACGGCGACATTGCGTCGGTGCTGCCCCTGGCGGTGCTGACCGAATTGGCGGAACTGCACGACGCCGATTGGGCGAGGCTGGACTACGCAGCCATGGCCGTGAGTCGGTCGGAGGTGCCGCAGTGAGTCAAAGCCTCGCTCGCGCGATGACACTTCTCGGCTTGCTCGGCGACGGACCGCGATCACTGGACGAGTTGGCGTCGGTGCTCGAGGTCCACAAGACGACCGTGCTTCGGCTGCTTCGCACGATGGAAGCCGACAGATTCGTCCAGCACGACGCGGATCACCGATATCAGCTCGGATCCAGGCTGTTCGAGCTCGCCAATCATGCGTTGGAACAGCGTGACGTTCGGACCATCGCGCGGCCGCACTTGGCAGAACTGAACTCGATCACCGGTCAGACCGTCCACCTCGCCACCTACGAGGCGGGCGTTGTCATCTACATCGACAAGTTCGACGCCCAACAGAGCGTTCGTATGTACTCGCGGATCGGAAAGCCTGCACCGCTGCACTGCACAGCCGTGGGGAAGATTCTGATCTCCGCTCGCCCCGAGGCCGAGCGCGCGAAGATCGCAGACGGCATCACCTACACGCCGTTCACGGAACGAACCATCACGACGGCCGAGGGTTATCTGCGTGAGCTCGAACTCGTGCTGGAGCAAGGCTTCGCCGAAGATCGCGAGGAGCACGAGTCCTTCGTCAACTGCATCGGCTGCGCAGTTCGCAACGGAACAGGTGACGTGGTTGCGGCTGTGTCGATGTCCGTGCCCGACATGGTGCTCGATCACCAGCAGGTGCTTGCGGCGCTCCCCGATGTGCAACGCGCGGCAGCGGCGATCTCCGAGGGACTGGGCTGGCGACCCAGCCGAGAACGGAACGAAACGACAGAAAATCCGAGTCATACGAAAGGGATGCAATGAGCGAGAAGATCGAAATTCGAACCACGGGTGCTCCTGCGCCGGCCCATACCTTCTCCCAGGGAGTCCGCAAGGGACCGTTCGTACAGGTCTCCGGGCAGGGGCCCGTCGACCCAACCACCAGCGAGTATCTGTACCCAGGTGATGTCGCTGCGCAGACCACTCGCACGCTCGAGAACGTCAAAGCCATCGTCGAGGCCAGCGGCGCAACGTTCGACGACGTCGTGATGTTGCGGGTCTATCTGACCAAGCGGGAAGACTTTCCCACCATGAACGACGCCTACGGGCACTTCGTGTCGGCGCACACCTCGGGTGACGTCCTGCCGAGTCGAACGACTGTGTTCACCGGATTGCCCAGGGAAGAGATGTTGGTCGAGATAGACGCCGTCGCGATCATCTGATCGACGCCGTGCGCAAGATGTTCACACGGAAATAACATCTGACCTGGCGATTTGCGTATGCGTTGGTCTTCGCGTAACTTTTGTCGAGTCAGAGCGACACGGACACCGACCCGGTCTTCACGGACAGGGACAACGAGGTTGTACGGAGTATGCACTGACCAACCCAGGCAAGGCTCGAAAGTAATGAGTCATGTCTGGGGTTCGAGCGTGTAAGCCCCGGAGTTACCGTGCATACGGTAGTGATGGTGTGTGCGTGTTCTTTGAGAACTCAACAGTGTGTCGATGAATGTCAGTGCCGAATTTTATTTGGTGAAAGCATTCGATGTATCAGCCATCCGCTTGTGGTGGTTGTTGTCGGGTGTTGTTTTGAAATGCTAGTTGAGTTTTTTTGCTAGTGATTTGACTTGATGTCTTTGACTGATTCGCAGCCCTTTTCGGGGGTTGTTGTTTCGCAGGTCTTTTACGGAGAGTTTGATCCTGGCTCAGGACGAACGCTGGCGGCGTGCTTAAC